>CP018627.1:0-9000000 GCA_002021875.1 Streptomyces hygroscopicus | reverse complement strand
GCCTGAGGAGTCCACCGCCATGGCGGGCGCGCCGGTCCGCCCGGCCTTACGGGGGTCCTTCGGATGCGGGGTGCCCAGCGAGTGCCACGCCGTCAGCGGGCGGCCGGTCTGGAACTGGGTGGCGTGGACGAGGTCGACTCGCGCCGGCTCGCCGGCACCGCCCGGCCGGTGCCGAAGCCCTACCAGATGCGCGTACGCCTCCGCGCTCTGAGCGACGGTCAGACTGACCAGGCCGGGGGCCTCGATCAGCCAGGGGCCCGTCCACTCCGGCCCTCCGGGCCGGTCTTCCGTCCAGCGCGCGACACCGCCCGCCACCAGTGCATAGGCCGTGAGCCTGTCGTCCTTGCCGCGGAGCAACCGCAACGCCATGGCCCGCTGCCAACCTTCCCCGAGTTGGTCCACCTGATCGAACGACGTCCATAGTAATTTGCCTGGACTATGGACGGACTTGTGGTCGTCGATGCCGCCAACGTGATCGGCTCGGTCCCCGACGGCTGGTGGCGTGACCGCCGCGGCGCCGCCGAGCGGCTCCGCGACCGGCTGGCCGTCCTCGCCAGGACCGGGCTCCCCGACCGCCCGGGCGTGCCCGGCTGGGCCACCCGCCCTCCGGTGGACATCGTGATGGTGGTCGAGGGCGCGGCGCGGGGCGTGGAGCCGGTGGAGGGCGTACGGGTGGAGAGCGCGCCGGGCAGCGGCGACGACCAGATCGTGAAGGTGGTGGCGGCCCGTGACGAGGGCCGCCCCTGCCTGGTGGTGACGGCGGACCAGGGGCTGCGGGCGCGGGTCACGGCGCTGGGCGCGCAGGTGACGGGCCCCCGCTCGGTCCGCCCCGACGGCTCGTCCTAGGACGGCAGGACCGGTCAGGCGGCTCCTCGCGGGCCCTTTTCCGTACGCGTCCCCGTCTCGGCCACCCGGCTGTGGCGGCGCCCGTACAGGAAGTAGACGACGAAGCCGATGGCCATCCACACCGCGAACCGCAGCCAGGTCTCGGCGGGCAGATTGAGCATCAGCCACAGCGAGGCGGCCACCGACACGATCGGCAGCACCGGCACCCATGGCGTGCGGAAGGCGCGGGGCAGATCGGGCCGGGTGTTGCGGAGGATCAGCACGCCGAGCGCGACCACGACGAAGGCGAAGAGCGTGCCGATGTTCACCAGGGCGGCGAGCTGGGAGATGCTGGTGAACCCGGCGACGATGGCGATGAGCGTGCCGAGCAGGATCGTCGAGCGGTAGGGCGTGCGGAAGCGCGGATGCACCCGGGAGAAGACCCTGGGCAGCAGCCCGTCCCGGCTCATCGCGAAGAACACCCGGCTCTGGCCGAGCAGCAGGATCATGCACACCGTGGTCAGCCCGACCGCGGCGCCGAAGCTGATGACGCCCGCGTAGAAGGGGTGTCCGGTGGCCTTGAAGGCGTCGGCGAGCGGGGCGTCCACCGTCAGCCGGGTGTATTTCTGCATCCCGGTGACCACGATCGACACGGCGACATAGAGCACGGTGCAGATGAGGAGCGAGCCGAGGATGCCCCGGGGCATGTCCCGTTGGGGGTTCCTGGTCTCCTCCGCCGCGGTCGCCACCACGTCGAAGCCGATGAAGGCGAAGAAGACCACGGCGGCGGCGGTGAAGATGCCCTCGACGCCGAAGGTCGTCGGCTGGTAGCCGAACATCAGCTGGATCAGCGGCGCGGTGAGTCCCGAGCCCGAGACCGTGCCCTTGGCCTCGGGGATGAAGGGGTGGTAGTTGGCAGGGTCGATGAAGAAGGAGCCCGCGATGATGACCAGCAGCACCACGGCCACCTTCACCCCGACCACCACCGAGGTGACCCGCGCCGACAGCTTCATCCCGAGGACCAGGATCACGGTGATCGCCAGCACCAGCGCGGCGGCGAGCACATCGAAGGAGAAGCCGTGCGCCGCGTCGGGCCCGGACAGGGCGGCGGGCAGCTCCCAGCCGCCGTTGGCCAGCAGCGAGCGGATGTAGCCGGCCCAGCCGACCGCGACCACGGCGGTGCCGAGCGCGAACTCCAGCACCAGGTCCCAGCCGATGGTCCAGGCGGGCAGCTCGCCCAGTGAGGCGTACGAGAAGGTGTACGCGGATCCGGCCACCGGCACGGTCGAGGCGAACTCGGCGTAGCAGAGCGCGGCCAGCGCGCAGACGATGCCCGCGACGACGAAGGCGAGGGCGGTCGCGGGGCCCGCCTGCTCCTTGGCGACGGCCCCGGTGAGGACGAAGATGCCGGTCCCGATGATCACGCCGACGCCGAAGACCGTGAGGTCCAGGGCGGACAGCGACCGGGTCAGGGCGTGTTCGGGCTCCTCGGTGTCCTTGATGGACTGTTCGATCGACTTCGTCCGCAGATAGTCCGGCCGGACCTTACGGCCGCCATCGCCACCAGTGCCGCCGCCGGAGCGGCCCTCGGGTTCCCGCTCGCTCACCGATGCCACCTCCGCGCCTGCCCGTGCCCCGTGGGCGCCCATGGTTCTGCCAACCGGGCGGGAGGGAGGTGCGCACCCCCGAAGCCCCGGCCGATTCACCCGATGGGGGCGGGCCCGGGGGACACACGATGGGCCGGTCGGAGCAGGAGGCTCCGGCCGGCCCGGGTGGGAAGGGGGTGGCGACCCGGTGGTTCAGTCGCGCACCGGCTCGGCCGTCGTCGACCGGGTCACATCCGCGCCCTGGGAGCCCGCGTGCGCCGACTCGCTCCCGTAGCGGCCGCCGATCCTGGCGACCAGCCCGGTGACCTGCCGGGCGATGTCCGGCGCGGTCAGCCCGATCTCCGCCATGACCTCCTTACGGGAGGCATGGTCGAGGAAGCGCGGCGGGATGCCGAAGTCGCGCACCGGCATGTCGACGCCCGAGTCGCGCAGCGCCTGGGCGACGGCGGAGCCCACACCGCCGACCCGGCTGTTGTCCTCGACGGTGACGACGACGCGGTGGCGCTCGGCGAGGGCGGGCAGCTCCTCGTCGACCGGCTTGACCCAGCGGGGGTCGACCACCGTAGTGGAAATGCCCTGTTTGTCGAGAAGGTCGGCAATCTCCAAGCACATCGGGGCCAGCGCGCCCACCGAGACCAGCAGCACATCGGGCCGCTCACGGTCGGCCGCCGCGGGCTCCCGCAGTACGTCCATGCCACCGATCCTGCCGACGGCCGCGACCGCCGGGCCCACCGCGCCCTTGGAGTAGCGCACCACGGTCGGCGCGTCCTCCACCTCCACGGCCTCGCGCAGCTGGGCGCGGACCTGGTCGGCGTCGCGCGGGGCGGCGATCCGCAGGCCCGGGACGACCTGCAGGAGCGACATGTCCCACATGCCGTTGTGCGAGGCCCCGTCGGTGCCGGTGATACCGGCGCGGTCCAGCACGAAGGTCACCCCGCACTTGTGCAGGGCCACATCCATCAGGACCTGGTCGAAGGCGCGGTTGAGGAAGGTGGCGTAGACGGCGAAGACCGGGTGGAGCCCGCCGGTGGCGAGCCCGGCCGCCGAGACGGCCGCGTGCTGCTCGGCGATGCCCACGTCGTAGACCCGCTCCGGGAAGCGCTTGGCGAACTGAGTGAGCCCCACCGGGTGCAGCATGGCCGCCGTGATCGCGACGATGTCCTCGCGCTCCTCGCCGAGCTTGACCATCTCCTCGCCGAAGACCGAGGTCCAGTCGGCGCCGGAGGCCGAGATCGGCAGCCCGGTGTCCGGGTGGATCTTGCCGACGGCGTGGAAGCGGTCCGCCTCGTCCTGCAGGGCGGGCTGGTAGCCGCGGCCCTTCTCGGTGAGGCAGTGCACGATGACCGGGCCGCCGAAACGCTTCGCCCGCTGCAGCGCCGACTCCAGCGCCTCGATGTCATGGCCGTTGATCGGGCCGACGTACTTCAGCCCCAGGTCCTCGAACATGCCCTGCGGGGTGATGAAGTCCTTCAGCCCCTTCTTGGCCCCGTGCAGCGTCTCGTACAGCGGCCTGCCGACGACCGGGGTGCGCTCCAGCAGGTCCTTGCCGCGGGCCAGGAAGCGCTCATAGCCGTCGGTGGTGCGGAGGGTGGCGAGGTGGTTGGCCAGGCCGCCGATGGTCGGGCCGTAGGAGCGCTCGTTGTCGTTGACGACGATGACCAGCGGGCGGTTCTTGGCCGCGGCGATGTTGTTGAGCGCCTCCCAGGCCATACCGCCGGTCAGCGCGCCGTCGCCGATCACGGCGACCACATGGTCCTGCTTGCCGAGCAACTCATTGGCCTTGGCGAGGCCCTCGGCCCAGCCGAGGACGGTCGAGGCGTGACTGTTCTCGATGACGTCGTGCTCGGACTCGGACCGCGAGGGATAACCGGACAAACCACCCTTGCTCTTGAGCTTGGAGAAGTCCTGGCGGCCGGTGAGCAGCTTGTGGACGTAGGACTGGTGCCCGGTGTCCAGCAGCACCTTGTCCCGGGGCGACTCGAAGACCCGGTGCAGGGCGATGGTCAGCTCCACCACGCCGAGATTGGGGCCGAGATGGCCACCGGTCTTGGAGACGGCGTCGACGAGGAAGGAGCGGATCTCCGCGGCCAGCTGGTCCAGCTCCTCCGGAGTGAGCCGGTCCAGATCGCGCGGTCCCGTGATGCGGGTCAGCAGCACCCGTGCCTCCTTGCTTCGAGCGTCTCCATGGAGCTTGCCGGTCCGTCCGAGTCTAATGTTCCGCCCTCCGGCGCAGACCTCCCCCCATGCGATGTCCGTCACGCGTGTTCTTTTCAGACAGCTGCCCGGCGCCTCCGTGGAGGCACCGGGCAGCCGGGTGAGACGTCCGGGTCAGCCGCGACCCGCGGACCGTTGTGTCCTGCGGGACACCGAGTCGATGACGACGGCGGCCAGCAGCACGCCACCGGTGATCATGTACTGGACGGAGTTCGCGACGCCCAGCAGGTTCATCCCCGACGAGATCGAGCCGATGACCAGCATGCCGAGCAGCGCCGACCAGACCGAGCCACGGCCGCCGAAGAGGCTGGTGCCGCCGATGACCGCGGCCGCGATGGCCTCCATCAGCAGGTTGCCGGTGCCGGCCTGCTGGCTGGCGGAGCCGATCCGGGAGGCGATCATGATGCCGCCGCACGCGGCCATCAGCCCGGCCAGCGAGTAGACCGAGATCCGGATGGCGACGACGTTGATGCCCGCGCGGCGGGCGGCCTCGACGCTGCCGCCCAGGGCGATCACCTTGCGCCCGTAGGCGGTGCGGCGGACCACGAAGTCGAGGATCACCAGGACCGCCACGAAGATCACCAAGGCGAGGGGCAGGCCCTTGTACTCATTGAGCCGCCAGGCCGCGGCGAAGGCGATCACCGCGAGCACGCCCGTGCGGACCAGGATCTCGCTCAGCGGCCGCGAGGGCACGCCGACCGCCTTACGGCGCCTGCTGTCCAGGAACTGGGCGAGGAAGAAGCCCGCCGTCGCCAGCGCGGCCACCCCGTACGCGGCGATGAGCTGGCTGAAGTAGTGGGCGGTGAGATCCCGCACGAAGCTGTCGTCGGCGATGCTGATGGTGCCGGTGGTGCCGAGCACCTGGAGCATCAGACCGTTCCAGGCCAGCAGACCGGCCAGGGTCACCACGAAGGCCGGGACGCCTATCTTGGCGAAGAAGAAGCCGTGCAGCGCGCCGAGAGCCGCGCCGCTGGCGAGCGCGGCGATCACCGCGATCCCCTCGGGCACCCCCTCGTTGACGTTGAGCACCGCCAAAGTGGCCGCCGCCAGACCGCTGAGCGAGCCGACGGACAGGTCGATCTCACCGAGCAGCAGCACGAAGACGATCCCGACCGAGATCATGCCGGTGCCGCCGAGCAGGATCGAGAGGTCGGAGAGGTTCTTGGGCGAGAGGAAGGCGCTGTCCTTCCACTGGAAGACCGCCCAGATGATGGCGATGCCGACGATGACCGGGACCGCGCCCAGATCGCCGCTGCGCATCTTCCGGCCGAACTCCGCCAGATAGCCCTTGAACCCCTCCTGACGGACCAGCAGCCGGGGGTCGACGACGGTGACCGCGTCCTTGGCGACGGGGTTGACGTCGGCCGGGCCGCTCGCCTTGTTGCCGCCGTTCGACGCGCCGCCGTTGGTCTTGTCGACGTTCGTGGTCACTTCGCGACCTCCCCGCTACGCGCCTTGCGACGGGTCACGGCGTTGTCCGTGGCGCCGGTGATGGCGGAAATGATCTCTTCCTGAGAGGTGGTCTTCACATCGAAGATGCCGTTGTTACGGCCCAGCCGCAGCACCGCGACGCGGTCCGCGACGGCCTTGACGTCGGCCATGTTGTGGCTGATGAGGATGACGGCGAGACCACGGTCGCGCAGCCGCTCGACCAGGTCGAGGACCTGCGCGGTCTGCTCGACGCCGAGGGCGGCGGTCGGCTCGTCCAGGATCACCAGCTTGGGCTCGCCGAGCATCGAACGGGCGATGGCGACGGTCTGCCGCTGGCCACCCGAGAGCGAGGCGATCGGGATCCGCACACTGGGGATACGGATCGACAGGGTCTGCAGCAACTCACGGGAGCGCCGCTCCATCTCGACCTCGTCGAGCACCCCGGCGCGCAAGATCTCGCGGCCGAGGAAGAGGTTGCCGACGACGTCGATGTTGTCGCAGAGGGCGAGGTCCTGGTACACGGTCGCGATGCCCAGCTCCTGGGCGTCGTGCGGCCGGGTGACCTGGACGGACTTGCCCTGCCACTCGATGACGCCTTCGTCGGCGGGGCCGACTCCGGCGATGGACTTGACGAGGGTCGACTTGCCGGCGCCGTTGTCGCCCACCAGGGCGACGACTTCACCGGCGTGGACCTCCAGATGGATGTCGGTGAGCGCCTGGACGGCGCCGAACCGCTTGGAGATCCCGCGCAACGCCAACACGGGTCCGTTCGGCACGATGGCCATCTCCGTTCCGGGCAGGGAGATCCCTGCTGTGTGACGGAGGGGAGAGCGCGCTCTCCCCTCGGTTGGGGGGTGTGTCAGGGGGCGGGCGGGCCGTCCGCGAGGTGACGGACGGCCCCGCGCCGCTACTTCAGACCAGCCGCGTCGCACGCCGCCTTGTACTTGGCGGTGCAGATCTGGGCGACCGTGTAGTTCCCGTCCTTGACGACGGTGTCCTTGATGTTCTTCTTGGTCAGCGAGATCGGGGTGATCAGCGTCGCCGGGATGTCCTTGGTGGTCGGGCTGTCGACCGTGTTGGACTCGTTGACCTTGTCGCCGCGGCCGAGCGCGATGGCCATCTCCGCGGCGGCGGCGGCCTCGTCCAGGTAGGACTTGTAGACGCTCATGTACTGCTCGCCGGTCACGACCCGGCGCACACCCTCGAGTTCGGCGTCCTGGCCGGTGACCGGGGGCAGCGGGTTGAAGCCGCCGCTCTTGAGCGCGGTGATCGCGCCGCCCGCCATGCTGTCGTTGGCCGAGTAGACGCCGACGATGTTCTTCTTGCCGAGGGAGGAGATGGCACCCGTCATGGCCTCATTGGCCTTGTCCGCGAGCCAGCGGTCGATGTCGTACGACTTGCCGACGTTCACCTTGCCCTTGAGGACGGACATCGCGCCCTTCTTGAACATGGCGGCGTTCGGGTCGGCCTCCCAGCCGTTGAGCATGACGATCTTGCCGCTCTTGGCCTTGTCGCCCAGCGCCTCGAGCAGCGCCTGGCCCTGGACCTTGCCGACCGTCTCGTTGTCGAACGAGGTGTACGCGGAGACCGGGCCCTCGGCCAGCCGGTCGTAGGCGACGACCGGGATACCGGCCTCGTCGGACCTCTTGACCGAGGAGGCTATGGACTTGGAGTCCACCGAGTCGAGGATGATCGCGTCGACCTTCTTGGTGATCATCGAGTCGACCTGCTGCTGCTGGACCGAGGGATCCGACTTGGCGTTGACGTAAAGGATCTTGCAGTCCGCGCAGAGCGCCTTGAGCTTCTTGGTGATGTATGGCCGGTCGAAGTTCTCGTATCTGGCCGTCTGGTCCTCGGGCAGCAACAGCCCGATCGTGAGCGGACCGGTCTTCTTCTTCTCGTCCTTCTTGCCGCTGTCGGCCTCCTTCGCCGAACCACAGGCGGCGAGGGCGACGGTCATCGACAGGACAGAAGCAGCGAGAGCGACGCGACGCATCGTTGCGTTCATTTGGGGGTGACCTCCCTGACGAGGCCGCGTCATTGCGGCCGAGGTGGCTGGAAGTCAACTCGGCCGCCCGCATGACGTCAAGAAGTAAATCCTTAACGAGATGGCAACGGTGCCATTCGTTATCTGAGTGAACGCAGCCGGACAGGCCGGATAGACGGAGCGTGACCGGACAAAGCCGCTCAGGCAAGACCGGGGCCAACGGCCGCGATCCGGCGGTCAGGTGAGGGCCGGAGCCCCCGCCGAGAGCGCACCGTCCAGCAGCGTCGAATCTCCCATCTCGCTGAGCACCAGCGCCAGCGCGCCCAGCACCTCGGCCCGGCCGCCGAGCGCCCCGGGCATCACCGACAGCTGATGGGCCGCGCTGGGGATCGCGTACCGCGCGACCGACTCCCGGATCGGGCCCAGCACCAGCTCCCCCGCCTCGGCGAGCTGACCGCCCAGCACCATCCGGCTCGGATTGATCAGATTGCAGAGGTTGGCCACCCCGCTGCCGATGTGCCGGCCGACATCCCCGATCACCCGCCGGCAGCCGGGGTCGCCCTCGCGGGCCAGCTGCACCATGCGCTCCACGGTGAGATCCGCGCCATGGCTGGATCGCAGCAGCGGCAGCACATAGCGGGCCGCGGTGAAGGTCTCCAGACAGCCGCGGTTGCCGCAGCGGCACACCGGGCCCGACTCGTCGAGGGTGATATGGCCGATCTCGCCCGCCGTACCGCCGGGGCCGCGGTAGATCTTCCCGCTGATCACCAGCCCCGCGCCGACACCGTCGGCGACCTTGATGTACGCGAGGTCGGCGACCCCGCGGCCGGAGCCCCAGACCAGCTCGCCGAGCGCACCGAGGTTGGCGTCGTTGTCCACATGCACCGGCACCCCGAGCCGCTGCGCCAGGTCATCGCGCGGATTGGTGCCCGCCCAGCCCGGCAGGATCGCGGTCGAGCCCAGCGTGCCGGTCTCCACATCGATCGGGGCGGGCACGCCGAGACCGACGCCGACCACCTTGTCCTGGCTCAGCCCGCTGGCCGTGATCAGCCTGCTGACCAGCTGCTCCGCCCGGTCCAGCCCCTGCGAGGAGGAGGCGTCCACATCCAGCGGCTCAGCCTCCTCGGCCAGCACCTGATGGGCGAGGTTGCCGATGGCGACGCGCAGATGCGTATGGCCGAAATCCACCCCTACGACGATGCCCGCGTCGCCGCTGAGCGAGACGCTGCGCGCCCGGCGGCCGCCCGCCGAGGTGGGGGTGACCTCGACCGTTCCGCCGTCCTTGAGCTCACGCACGATGTTGGAGACGGTGGCGGCGGACAGCCCGGTGGACCGGGCGATCTCCGCCTGGGTCAGCGAGCCCGCCATCCGCACCGCACGGACCACCCGCTCGAGATTGGCCCGGTGCAGCGACGACTGCGATCCCGGAGTCTCCACGCCCATCCACTCCCGCCTTCGCGGGCGGCACGACGGCCGCTCCGCCGGCCGGGCCGCAGCAGTGAGGCCCAGCGGTGTCTCCAACATGTGAACTCTAAGCTGAGCCGCCACGGTTGTCCCACGTCAAGTCCCTGACCGTCGCGGGACGCCCGGCGGCACCTTCCGACACCTCCGGTCCACCTCCTGATACCTCCCGCCCGTCTCCCGGCGGGTCCGCGGCATCGCGGCGATATTCCAGCCAGCGTACGGCCGGCCCGGCGGAACGGAATCCCTGGGGCGGCCCACAGCACACGGCCCCGTCCTTTCCGCGCGACGCCGCGCGACGGAAAGGACGGGGCCGTGAAAAGCGCTCTCCGGCCGCCCCTATTTGAGCGCGCCCGCGGTCAGGCCCGCCTGGACCTGCCGCTGGAAGAGGATGTAGACGCCGAGCACCGGAAGCATCGCCAGCACCAGACCGGCGAAAAGCGCGGACCAGTCGCCCTTGTACTGCTGGCTGGCCGCGAGCTGCACCAGCCCCTGGGTGAGCACCCGCTTGTCCTCATCGGTGTTGAGCACCGTGGGCAGCATGTACTGGTTCCACTGGCCGAGGAAGTTGAAGATCCCGACGCTGATCAGGCCGGGCTTCGCCATCGGCAGCATGACCTGGAAGAACGTACGGGTATGGGAGGCCCCGTCGATCAGGGCCGCCTCCGCGACCGAGGACGGCAGCGTCTTGAAGAACGAGGTGAGGAAGAAGACCGTGAACGGCAGCGAATAGGCGATATAGACCAGAATGAGCCCATGGAAGGTGTTGAGCAGGCTCATGTTCTTCATCACGAAGAACAGCGGCACCAGCGCCAGGATGATGGGAAAACTCATCCCGCCGACGAACATGAAATAGATGAATCGCTTTCCCGGGAATTCAAAGCGAGCCAGGATGTATGCCGCCATCGAGCCCAGCAGCATCGTCCCGATCAGGGAGCAGCCCACCACCAGGATCGTATTGAGGAAGAAGTCGCCGATGTTCGACTTGCTCCAGGCCCGGGTCCAGTTGTCGAAGTGCAGGGCGGAGGGCAGTCCCCAGGGCGAGGTGAAGATCTGCTTGTCGGTCTTGAGGGAGCTCATCACCGCCCACAGCAGCGGCAGGGTGACGAGCAGCCCCCAGACCACCAGGATGCCGTGCGAGAAGACGTTGAGGACCTTGCCCTCGCTGCCGACCCGGCCCTCGGGGGTGAAGCCCGGCGGCGGCTGCTTGCGGACGGGCCCGGCGGGCGGCGCCTCGTCCTCCTTGGTGACGCCCGGGAGTTCCGAGGGCTCTGCGTGCGAGGTCACTGCGGTACCCCCAGATCGGTGGTCGGGCGGCGGCGGCCGGGTGCGGTCGGTGTGATCGGCATCAGTACTCCAGCCGCTCGCGCCGGCCGAGCCTGGTCACGATGACCGCGAAGATCAGCGTGACGATGAGCATCGCGACGCCGATCGTGGTGGCCCGTCCGGCCTGCCCGTCGTGGAAGGTCTTGGTGTAGACGTAGTAGCCCATGACCTGCGTGGAGTCGGCGGGGCCGCCCGGCCCCACGGTCATGATCTGCACCACGGCGAACGCGTCGAGCGCGATGATGCCCATATAGATCCAGCCGGTCTGGACCGTGTCCCACAGCAGCGGCAGGGTGATCTTGAAGAAGGTCTTGATCCGGTTGGCCCCGTCGAGCAGCGCCGCCTCGTAGAAGTCCTTCGGGATGGAGCTCATCCCGGCGGAGAAGAGGACGACGTAGAAGCCGACGTTGCTCCAGACCATCACCGCCATCAGGCACCACAGCGCCAGCTTCGGATCGGCCAGCCACTGCTGCTGGAACGATTCCAGGCCGATTCCGCCGAGGAAGGCGTTGATCGCGCCGTTGCGCGGGTTGTAGGTGAACTGGAACAGCAGGGCGACGATCGCGATCGACAGCACCTGCGGAAAGAAGTAGATCACCTTGTACAGGCTCGACCCGCGCACCCCGGAGATCGCCGAGTTCTTCCTCCCCCGGCCGCCCACATTGAGCATGAAGGCGAAGAAGAGCCCGAGGCCGAGCGTCACCAGCGGCACCACCAGCAGCAGCACGACATTGTGCCCGACCGCTTTCCAGAAGAGGTCGTCATGCAGCAGCCAGTTGTAGTTCTTGAACCCGACCATCTTGAAGTCGGAGCTCAGCCCGGTCCAGTCCGTGAAGGAGTAGTAGATGGCCTGGACGAACGGCGAGATCACGAAGACCGCGTAAAGGATCACCGGCAGGGCCAGGAACCCCGCGATGAACCGGTACTTCCCATGCTGCATTTCTACCGACCTCGGTCTTCCCCTACGGATAATGCCGCCGGCGACGCGTGGAGCCGCATCAGACGTGCTTGTACTTCTTGACGGCGTCGTCCTTGGCCGTTTCATCGGCGAACTTCTGGCACTTCTTGATCGTCTCGGCGGGGGTCATCCGGCCCGCCATCATCTCGCCGAGCGCGCCGACGCCGATCTGCTGCTTCTGCAGCGTCACGTACCAGTCCTGGAGCCGCGGGTTGACCACGTTCTTGCCCGCCTTGGTCAGCGCCTCCTGCGCCGACGCCAGGCCCGACGGCAGGCTGAGGCCCTCGGTGCCGCCGTTGAGGGAGGAGAGCGAGGAGACCTGCTTGACGAAGTTCTTGGTGGACTTCTCACCGAGCATGATCCGCAGCAGCTCCATGCCGCCCTGTGGGTTCTTGGCCGCCTTCGGGACGATGAAGGGCTCACCGCCGGAGGCCCAGAGGGTGCCGAACGGCAGCTTGTCGCTCTTGTCCAGGCTGGACGGCGCGGCCACCGCCATCTGGAAGTCCTTGGGCGTGGTCTTCTTCGCCTCGTTCTCCACCCAGGAGCCGTTGGGGATGAACAGCGCCTTGCCCTGGTTCCACGCGGTCTGGGACTCGATGTGGGACAGACCGGGGGTGCCCTTGAGGATGTAGCCCTTCTTGTAGAGCTCGTAGTACGCCTCGAAGGCGGCCTTGACGGCCGGGTGCTTCCAGGCGTTCGGCTCCAGGTTGTCGATCGAGTCCAGGACGTCCCGGCCGCCGATCTTGGCGATGAAGGGGTAGAGGCTGAACGGCAGGTAGTAGGGGAACTTGCCGGGGTAGGTCCAGCCCGCGATCCCCTTCTTCTTCGCCGCCTCGCAGACCTTGAGCATGTCGTCCCAGGTCTCGGGGTACTCCACGTCGAGCTTGGCGAGATTGCTCTTGGAGTACCAGACGCCGTAGACGGTGTAGGCGTAGTAGAGGATCCACACCGGCTTGCCGTCGAACTGGCCCATCTCCACGACACCGGGGCGCAGGGTCTCGCGCACCGTCTTGCTGGGGTCGTCGAGGGAGGGCGCGTCCAGCAGCGGGGTGAGGTCGGTCAGCTGGTTCTTCCCGACCAGGGTGCCCATGTCCATCTGCTCGGCGCCGGAGTTGTCGACGAGGTCCGGCGGGGTGCCGCCGTTGAAGCGCGGCTGGAGCACGGTCTGGATCTTCTGGGTGGCCGCGTGCTTGACCTTGCCCTTGGTCTTCGGGAAGGCCGCGGCGTACTCCGCCTCGGCGTCCTTGGCGTACTGCTGCCCGAAGCCGCCGTCGAAGATGACGACGTCGAGCGCGGCGCTCTCATTGACGGCGAGCGGGTTCTTGGCGCTCTTCTTGCCCTTGTCGACCTTCTTGGCCTCGTCGTCACCGCCACTGGCACAGGCGGACAGCGCGCTCATCGCGGGCACGGAGATCAATCCGAGCGCCGCCGAGCGCTTGATCAGATCGCGACGGCCGACATCTGAGGTGGATCCCATGCTCAAGTCCTCGCCTTCGTCAGGACTCAGGCGGTGTAACGGTTTCCCGTACATACTCGCCTCCGGCGAGGGGCCCGACACCGCGGGTCAGTTGAAGCGTCAAGCGGAGTATTGCTGGGTGTACGCCGGGGAGTGCGGATGACCCGCCGAGGCCCTCCGATATGGGCCGCGGTGCGGCCTTCCCCCTGGGGCGACAGGTATAGTCCACTGGGCCTCATATGGGCAAGATCGAGAGGTCATCGGGTATCAGTCTTTCCCGAGTTGAGACCTGCCCGACATACCGTAGGTGGAGACAGTCCGTGCGGCACGCCGCCGTGCGCGCTCCCCGAAAGGCGGTTCCCGTGTCCCGGAAGCAGCTCACCCTCGTCACCAGCATTGTCGTGACCGCGACACTCGCGATCACCACGGGGTGCGGCTCCGGCAAAGGGGGCTCGTCGGCCGGGGACAGCAAGGGCGGCGCGGCGATAGGCAAGGGCATGGCCCAACTGCCGGTGGAGCCCACCCAGGCGCCGACCGAGGAGCCCACCGACGACCCGTATGACGATCCGTCGGACTCCCCCACCGGCGGCTCCGGCCTCATCACCCCGGACGCCAAGATGGGAACGTGCGGATGGGGTTCGGACGGCAAGCCCTACGCCAATGTGAAGATCAGCAACTCGGGCTCCAGCACCGCCTACTACTCGCTGCTGGTCGGCTTCGTCGACAGCTCCGACAAGGCCGTGACCACCGGGGTGGAGTCCGACGCGGCCGTGGCGGGCGGCGCCGACAAGACCATCAAGGTCACCGGGCTCAAGGCGGACAGCTCCCACACCGCGAAGAAGTGCAGGCTCTCGCTCGCCACCAAGTCCGACAGCGCCGACTGAGTCCGACTGCGGCGGCTGGGTCCGACAGCGACGGCTGAGTCCGACAGGGCCGACCGAGTCCGACAGCGACGGCTGAGGACGTACCAGACACAGCCTCATCGGGCGCGCCGAAACGCCCCCATGGACACGGGTCGTACCACCGATGGTGGTATGGCCCGTGTCGTACCGTCCGCCGGGCGCAGCCGAATTGGCGGTTGTCCGCATCCTTGACACCACCCTCCCCCTGCCTCCCTACTTATCTCTGCCCGACTCAGAGGACAACGTTGTCAGACTCGTTGAGAGGCTGCGTATGCGACAGAGACGACCACAGAGACGATGGCGTGGGATCGGACGGACGGCCCCCCTGGTGGCGGCCGTCCTGCTGGCGGTGACGGCCCAGGGCGGTGCGGTCGCCGCCCCCGCCGGCCCGGCCTCCGCGCACCACGCCGACCGCGCCTTCGCCTCGTCCTTCGAGTCGGGCGATCCCCAGCCCGACTGGCGCAACACGGTCGAGACCGGACCCGACGGAAAGAAGAAGGCGTCCGGGGTGGACGGAGGCTACTCCTCCGGGATTCCCGGCAATGTCTCCGACAAGGTCACCGAGGTCCGGGCGAGTGGGGAGAACGCCGAAGGCGGGGAGGTCAAGGAGAACCTCGTCGACGGCGAGCTCACCAGCAAGTGGCTGGCCTTCGACACCACCACCGCCTGGCTCGAGTTCGATCTGAGCGAGCCGGTGAAGGCCGTCCGCTACGCCCTCACCTCCGCCAATGACGCCCCCGGCCGGGACCCGAAGGACTGGACCCTCAAGGGCTCGGCGGGCGGCTCCGACTGGACGACGCTGGACACCCGTAAGGACGAGACGTTCTCCTCGCGCCAGCAGACGCGGGAGTTCTCCTTCGACGGCACCACGGCGTACCAGCACTTCCGGCTGGAGATCACCCGCAACGCCGGGGACGACCTCATCCAGCTCGCGGAGGTGCAGTTCGCGACCGGCGACACCACACCGCCCGCGCCCTCCGACATGCGCACCCAGATCGACCGCGGCCCGACCGGCTCCCCCACCGCCAAGGCCAACGCGGGCTTCACCGGCACCCATGCCCTGCGCTACGCGGGCACCCACAAGCCGGACGGCCGGGCGTACTCGTACAACAAGGTCTTCGACGTCGACACGGCCGTCACCCGGGACACCCGGCTGTCCTACCGGATCTTCCCGTCGATGCCCGAGACCGATCTCAACTACCCGGCCACCCATGTCTCGGTCGATCTCGCCTTCACCGACGGCACCTATCTGAGCGATCTGCCCGGCGCGGTCGACCAGCACGGCGCCCGGATGAGCCCGCAGGGCCAGGCCGACTCCAAGACGCTCTACGTCAACCAGTGGAACAACAAGGAGTCGCGGATCGGCGCGGTCGCCGCGAGCAAGACGGTCGACCGGATACTCGTGGCCTACGACTCCCCCAAGGGCCCCGCGCAGTTCCGCGGCTGGGTGGACGACGTCTCGATCGCCCCCAAGGCGCCCGAGAAGCCGCTCGAGCACCTGTCGGACTACGCGCTGACCACCCGCGGCACCAACTCCAGCGGCAGCTTCTCGCGCGGCAACAACTTCCCGGCCACCGCCGTCCCCAACGGCTTCAACTTCTGGACGCCGGTGACCAACGCGGGCTCCACCGACTGGCTCTACCAGTACGCCCGCGCCAACAACGCCGACAACCTCCCCACCATCCAGGCGTTCAGCGCGAGCCATGAGCCCAGCCCCTGGATGGGCGACCGGCAGACCTTCCAGGTGATGCCGTCCGGCGCGGCCGGCACCCCCGACGCCGGGCGCACCTCCCGCGCGCTCCCCTTCCGCCATGAGAAGGAGACCGCCCGGCCGTATTACTACGGGGTGACCTTCGAGAACGGCCTCAAGGCGGAGATGGCGCCCACCGATCACGCCGCGGCGATGCGCTTCACCTATCCGGGTGAGGACGCGAGCGTCCTCTTCGACAACGTCACGGGCGACGGCGGGCTGACCCTCGACGCCGAGCACGGCGTCGTCACCGGCTACTCCGACGTCAAGAGCGGACTGTCCACCGGCGCCACCCGGATGTTCGTCTACGGCGTCTTCGACACCCCGGTCAGCGCGAGCGGCAAGCTGGACGGAGGCGGCGGCAAGGATGTCACCGGCTACTTCCGCTTCAAGCCGGGGAAGGACCGCACCGTCACGCTCCGGCTCGCCACCTCGCTGATAGGCGTCGACCAGGCGAAGGCCAACCTCGACCGGGAGCTGCCCGCGTCGAGGTCGTTCGGGCAGGTCAAGCGGGCCGCGCAGGCGGAATGGGACAACATCCTGGGCCGGATCGAGGTCGAGGGCGCGGACCGCGGCCAGCTCACCACGCTCTACTCCAGCCTCTACCGGCTGTACCTCTATCCCAATTCCGCTTTCGAGAACACCGGGACGGCGGCGAAGCCCCGTCACCAGTACGCGAGCGCCTTCTCGCCGGGCACCGGGGAGAACACCCCGACCCACACCGGCGCGAAGATCGTCGATGGCAAGGTGTACGTCAACAACGGCTTCTGGGACACCTACCGCACCACCTGGCCCGCCTACTCACTGCTCACCCCCAAGCGGGCGGGCACGATGGTCGACGGCTTCGTACAGCAGTACAAGGACGGCGGCTGGATCTCCCGCTGGTCCTCGCCGGGCTACGCCGATCTGATGACCGGCACCAGCTCGGACGTGGCCTTCGCCGACGCGTATCTGAAGGGCGTACGGTTCGACGCCGAGGCGGCGTACGAGGCGGCGCTGAAGAACGCCACCGCCGTGCCGCCCTCGTCGGGTGTCGGCCGTAAGGGCATGGCCAGCTCGCCCTTCCTCGGCTACACGAGCACCGAGACCCATGAGGGGCTGTCCTGGGCGCTGGAGGGCTATCTCAACGACTTCGGCCTCGCGAATATGGGCAAGGCGCTCTACGCGAAGACGAAGAAGGCCCGCTACAAGGAGGAGTCCGAGTACTTCCTGCACCGCGCGCAGGGCTATGTCTCGCTCTTCGACGACAAGGCCGGCTTCTTCCAGGGCAAGGACGCGGCGGGGAAGTGGCGCGTGCCCTCGGACAAGTACGACCCCCGGATCTGGGGCTACGACTACACCGAGACCAACGGCTGGGGCTACGCCTTCACCGCGCCCCAGGACAGCCGGGGCCTGGCCAACCTCTACGGCGGCCGGGCCGGCCTGGCCAAGAAGCTGGACACCTATTTCTCCACCCCGGAGACCGCCTCCCCCGAGTTCGCCGGTTCCTACGGCGGCGTCATCCATGAGATGACCGAGGCGCGGGACGTCCGCATGGGCAATTACGGCCACAGCAACCAGGTCGCCCACCATGTGACGTATATGTACGACGCGGCGGGCCAGCCGTGGAAGACCCAGGAGAAGGTGCGCGAGGTGCTCTCCCGCCTCTACACCGGCAGCGAGATCGGCCAGGGCTACCACGGAGACGAGGACAACGGCGAGCAGTCGGCCTGGTACATCTTCAGCTCGCTGGGCTTCTATCCGCTGGTGATGGGCGGCTCCGAGTACGCGGTCGGATCGCCGCAGTTCACCAAGGCCACGGTGCATCTGGAGAACGGCCGCGATCTGGTGATCAAGGCCCCGCGCAACAGCCGGACGAACGTCTACGTCCAGGGCCTGAAGGTGAACGGCAAGGCGTGGAACTCCACGGCCCTCCCCCACTCGGTGCTCGCCAAGGGCGGCACCCTGGAGTTCGCGATGGGCGCCAAGCCGTCGGCCTGGGGCACGGGGAAGAACGCCGCGCCGTCCTCCATCACCCAGGACGACAAGGTGCCCACCCCGCGCCACGACCTGACGGTGCCGAGCGGTGGCACGGCCCTCCTGGACAACACGTCGGGGACGGAGGCGACCTTCGAGACGGTGGACCTGCCGATCACGAAGGCGGGCCGCGCGGTGCAGTACACCCTGACCTCGTCGGACCGGAGCAAGGCCCCGGCCGGATGGGTGCTCCAGGGTTCGCGCGACGGCGAGAAGTGGCGGGACCTGGACCGGAGGTCGGGAGAGACCTTCAACTGGGACAAGCAGACCCGCGTCTTCTCGGTGCGGACGCCCGATACGTATGAGCACTACCGGCTGGTGCCGGACGGCAAGGCGACGCTGGCGGAGGTGGAGCTGCTGAGCTGAGCCGTCGGGTGGGCCGGGTCCGGCGTCCGGACCCGGCCTGCCCGGCTGTAGCTGCCAGTGGGCGAGTCCGGGACGTCCCGACGCCGTTGACGGCGATCATTCACGAGGCCGCGCGGCGCGTTCGACGGCCCTATTGGGGACCGGTAGTGGCGGCCTCCGCGCCGTCGTAGTGCAGGCGGGCACGCTCGACCTCGGGCAGGTTCTCGGCCGACCACGTCGCGAGCGTGGCGAAGAGCGGGCCCAGACTGCGGCCGAGATCGCTGATCTCGTACTCCACCCGGGGCGGAACCTCCGGATGGTACGTACGGCACACCAGCCCATCGCGCTCCAGTTGCCGCAGCCGCTGGGTCAGCACCTTCGGTGTGACCGCGCCGATGCGGCGCTGCAACTCCACGAACCGCTGACGGCCGTGCTCATGGAGCGTCCAGAGGATGGGCGTGGTCCAGCGACTGAAGACGATGTCGACCACGGGAGCGATCGGGCACGCCTGTTCCGGTTCTTTCGACATAGTCACTTTCCTCTAGGTACCTACTATCCCCACGATGCTAACTTCACCGTGCCGCGGCAAGGACAACGTCCGGCAACGTCTGTCACTTCGGAACGGGGAGTCGCACATGATCGTGGTAACCGGAGCGACCGGGAATGTGGGTCGGCCACTGGTGGAGGCGCTGGCCGCAGTCGGCGAGCAGGTGACGGCCGTGTCGCGACGGCCCGGCGGCACGGAGTTGCCGGAGGGGGTACGTCACCATCAGGCCGATCTGGCCGACCCAGGGAGTCTGCGGCCCGCGCTGGACGGGGCCGATGCGCTCTTCCTGCTCTTCGCCGGCGAACTGCTGACCGGCGAACGGCCCGTCCGCGAACTCCTGGAGACCGCCGGATCCGCGGGGGTGCGGCGCGTGGTCGTGCTCTCGTCCCAGGCGGCCGAAACGCGGCCGCAGGCGATATCCCACGCCCCCTTGCGGGCGCTCGAGGAGGCCGTGCGGGCATCGGGGCTGGACTGGACCGTCCTGCGACCGGGAGGCTTCGGCTCCAACGCGTTCGCCTGGGCCGAGTCGGTCCGTACCCGGCGGACGGTCGCGGCGCCGTTCGGCGATGTGGGACTGCCGGTCGTGGACCCGGCGGACATCGCCGAGGTCGCGGCGGCGACGCTGCGGGGGCGGGGCCACGCGGGACGTACATACGAACTCACCGGCCCGGCGCCGGTCTCCCCGCGCCAGCAGGCGCAGACGATCGGGGATGCGCTGGGCGAACCCGTACGGTTCACCGAGCTGAGCCGGGAGCAGGCACGGGCGGAGCTGCTGCGGTTCATGCCGGAGCCCGTCGCGGACGGCACCCTCGACATCCTGGGCGAGCCGACGGCCGCCGAACAGCGGGTGAGCCCCGATGTCGAGCGCGTTCTGGGCCGACCGCCGCGCGCCTTCGCCGATTGGGCAATGCGCAACATCGCGGCCTTCCGCTGATCCCGGAATGCCAGGATGGCCCGCATGGCTACCGTCCTGGCATTCCACGCCCACCCCGACGACGAGGCGCTGCTGACCGGGGGCACGCTCGCCCGACTCGCCGACGAGGGCCACCGGGTGGTGCTCGTGGTCGCCACGGACGGCCACATGGACGCCGCCCCGCCGGACCGCGAGCCGCCTCGTCTGCACGAACTGCGGAAGAGCGCGTGCGTGCTCGGCGTCGACCGCGTCGTCCACCTCGGCTACGCGGACAGCGGTCACGGCCCGCTCTTCTACGCCGACCCGCCGGACCGTACGCGCTTCGCCCGGGCCGACACGGAGAAGGCGGCGGAACAACTGGCCGCGATCCTGCGCGAGGAGAACGCGGCGATGCTGCTCAGCTACGACCCCAACGGCGGCTACGGCCACCGCGATCACATCAAGGTCCACGAGGTCGGCCGACGCGCGGCGGAACTGGCCGGGACGGCACGGGTGTTGGAGGCGACGCTCCCCCGCGACACCGTCGAACGCCTGGTCCGACTCATACAACTCCTGCGCATCCCCCTGCGCTTCGGTCCCGACGAGCTGAGCAGCCGCTTCAGCCCCCGCAGCGCCATCACCCACCGCTACGACGTACGCCGCTACGCCCGCCAGAAGCAGGCGGCCCTGGCCGCCCACCGCTCCCAGATGAACGGCACGGGCCGCATGAGCGCCGTCATGCGAGCGATGCTCCGGCTGCCGGCCCCGCTCTTCGGTCTGCTGCTGGGCCGGGAGTGGTACATCGACGCCTCCCCCTCCCGGCCCTCTCAGCGCTAACCGTCGGCGAACAGATCCTCGGTGCGGGAGGCGGTCACGGCACGGTCCAGCCAGGTGTCAAGGAGGTCCAGATCCTTGCATGCCTCGATGCGCTCACGCGTCTTGGGAGTCACCTCAAGCCCTCGAAGGCTGAGCACGCGCAGAACATCTTTCGCACCTTTTACAGCCTGGCCCTGAGCTTGGCCCTCAGCCCGAACCTCGGCGAAGGCTCGCTGGGCATGCTCGGAGCGGAAGAAGTTCAGCAGCGCGGACATCAGGTCTCTCCAGATCTCTCGTGCCGGGGTCTGGCGGGCCCCGCGGGGGCGTTCGGGGACCCGCGAAGCGCCTCCGCGCCGTGCCTCCGCGCCGCGCAGGACTTCGGTGCCGCCCCGCACCCCCGCGACGGGACGGCACCGGCTTGGGGCGCTACTCCACGGGTGCCGGAGCGGGATCCGGGGCAGCGGCGGCGGGCGGCGCGGTAGCGGGGGGATCCGCGGTAGCGGGGGTGGGCGCGGGCCGCTCGGTCAGGCCGATGCGGTGGTGCAGGCGGCGCAGCGGCCCGGGAGCCCACCAGTTGCCCCGCCCGGCCAGTCGCATGAAGGCGGGTACCAGCACGCCGCGGATCAAGGTGGCGTCCACGATCACCGCGAGGGCCATCCCGACCCCCAGTTGTTTGAGGAAGACGACATCTCCCGTGGCGTACCCGGCGAAGGACACGGCCAGGATGGCGGCGGCGGCCGTGACCAGGGGCGCGCTGCGCGCGATGCCGCGCGGGACGGAGCCGATGGGGTCGCCGGTGCGGTCGTACTCCTCCTTGATCCGGGAGAGCAGGAAGACCTCGTAGTCCATGGACAGCCCGTAGGCGATGCAGAACATCAGGATCGGGATGCTCGGCTCGATCACGCCGGTGGGGGTGAAGCCGAGGAGGCCGGACAGATGGCCGTCCTGGAAGACGAAGACGAGCGCGCCGAACATGACGGACAGGCTGAGGACGTTGAGTACGGACGCCTTGAGCGGGGCCACGACACTGCCCGTCATCAGGAACAGCACGACGAAGGTCACCACGACGATCAGACCGGCGACGAGCGGGAGCCGGTCAGTCACCCCGTCGCGGTAGTCCGTGAGTTCCGCCGGGTAGCCGCCGACCTCCACGGCGAAGGGCGCGGGCACCGCCCGTACGTCACGGACCAGGCCGGTGGCGTCGGCCTCCAGCCGGGTGGAGGAGGGCATGACCGCCAGCCGGGTGCCGGTGCCGTCCTCGGCGTCGTAGGAGACCCCGGAGGGCGAGGTGACGCGGTGTCCGTCGGCGTACGAGCCGGCGGCCGAGTCGACGCGTACGACCCCCTCGATTCCGGAGAGTTCGGCGGCGTAGGCGCCCACCGAGCCTCCGCTTCCCGCCGGGGCCACGACCTGGACGGCGTCGGACTCCTCGACCGTGAACGAGTCGCGGACCTGGTCGTACATCTGGCGGGCCGGTGCCGAGGCGGGCAGCACCCGGTCGTCGGGCAGCCCGAAGCGCACCCCGAGGAACGGTGAGCCGAGCAGCAGCAGTACGGCGAGCGCGGCTCCGCCGAGCAGCAGCGGGCGGCGCATCACACGGGTGGCGGTGGTGAACCAGAAGCCCGCCGCCTCGGGCCTGACGGGCCCGCGCCGCTCCACCCGGCGGCCCAGCAGCGCGAGCGCCGCGGGCAGGAGCACGGTCGCGCCGGATACGGCCGCGAGGACGACGGCGACGCCCGCGTACGCGAAGGAGCTGAGGAACGGGAAGGGGAAGGCGAGCAGGACGGACAGCGAGGCGGCGACGGTGACGCCGCTGAAGACCACGGTGCGGCCCGCGCCCCGTACGGTCCGGGCGACGGCCTCGGGCACTTCGGCGCCCCGCCGCAGCTCCTCACGGAACCGGAAGATGACGAAGAGCCCGTAGTCGACGCCGAGCCCGATGCCCATGACCAGCGCGATGTTCGAGGCGAAGGTGGAGATGTCGGTGAGCGCCACGACGCCGCGCAGCAGGGCCAGCGAGCCGAGCACGGCGAAGAGCCCGATGCCGACGGTGACCAGCGCGGCGGACAGCCGCCGGTAGACCCACCACAGCAGCAGGAGCACCAGCGGGAGGATCACCAGCTCGGCCCGGAGGAAGTCCTGCCTGGCCCGTTCCATGGTCTGCCGGAAGACCTCGTCGCCGCCGCCGACCTCGACGCGGACCACGTCACCGGTGCGGGTGAACTCCGCCACCAGGTCGGGCAGCAGCTCACGGCGTACCTGGTTGGCGTCGCCCGGCGCGTGGGCCAGGACCAGGGCCTGGCGGCCGTCCGCGCCGCGCAGGGTGGCGGGGGCGCCACGGGTCCAGTAGGACCAGGCGTCCCCCACTCCGGGGTGCTCGGCCAGCTCACGGGTGAGCCTCGTGCCGGCCGCCGCCGCCTTGGCGCCGTCGACGGTGCCGTCCCGCGTGGTGACCAGCAGAGCGATGTTGGGGCTGCCGGTGCCGTACTCCTCGGCGAGGGCGTCGCGTACCCGCATCGACTCCGATCCGGGTGCCTCGAAGCGGTTCAGGGACAGGGCGTTCAGAGTGCCCGCCCCCACGAGAGCGGCGATCAGGGTGATGCCCACGCCGATCACCACGATCCAGCGTGCCCGTCTTGCGATGACAGTGCCCAGCACGAAGCCCCCCGGCGGTAGCATTTACGAATAGTCATTCGCGTTCCGATGAGGGCAACAATACGAATGATGATTCGCATTTTCAAGACGCGTCGGTGTGCCGGAGTGCGGCCGTGCGAGGAGGGAGCGGAAACATGGCCGACGAGGTACGGCCGCGACGGCGGCAGGCGCGGGGCGAGCGGCGGATGGCACAGATCCTCGACGCGTCGGCGGCGGTCTTCGCGCGGGTCGGCTACGAGAAGGCCACCACCATCGCGATCGCCGCGGAGGCGGGCATCTCCCCCGGTTCGCTCTACCAGTTCTTCCCGAACAAGCACGCCGTGGCGCAGGCGCTGGCCGACCGCTTCGTCACACAGATGGGGGTCGCGCACCGGGAGGCGTTCGAAGCGATCGACTTCGCCGCCCTCACCCTTGACGACCTGCTGGACCGGATCGTCGATCCCATCGTCGGCTTCAACATCGCCAACCCGGGCTTCAAGGCGCTCTTCGCCCGCCCCGATATGCCCGATGGCCTCAGCGACGCCGCCCGCCCCATCCAGGCGGCCCTGCTCGGCCGGATCGAGACGATGATCGGCGCCCGGGCCCCCGGCCTGCCGGAGGGCGAACGGCAGCGCACGGCCCGGGTCTGCGCGCAGATCTTCCAGGCCATGGTGGTGCTGGTGGTCGCCGCCGAGGGCGACGAGCGCCAGGCGATGACGGGGGAACTGAAGAAGGCCCTGCGGGGCTATCTCGCCCCCGTCATCGGCTAGTTCACGGCTGGTTCACCGGCTGGTCCATCGGCTGGCTGGTGCGCGGATTCAGGACGGTTCCGTGCGTGGGCGTCCGTCAGCCGCGGGCGATCGCGAAGACGTGGAGATCCGCGTTGTCGGGCAGGGTGACGCTCTTGACCGTCTTGCCCTCGGGCGCGTGGAACGCCTTCGTGGCGAAGATGTACGCGTCCACCACGTCCTTGTCGCCGCCGCTGATGTTGCGGTAGCCGGTCTTGGCGAGGGTCACGTTCCCGTACTGGACCGTTCCGCCGCCGCCACCCACCGTCCAGTCGGTGAAGGCCAGCTCCGCCTCGTCCGAGCTGCCGTCGGTGTAGGTGATCTTGGCAGTGGCCTTCTGGTTGCCGTTGACCGCGCTGCCGATGAAGGAGAGGCCGGTGGACTCGGGCAGGGTGATGGTCTGGCCGGTGGTGGAGGCGTTGTCGGGACGGCCGGGCGGGGAGGCGGGCCAGGTGAAGTCCAGGCCCTGGGTGGTGCCCTTGGCGCCCGGCTCCAGGCCGGCGGCGGCGAGGGCCTGGCGGGAGTAGCTCCAGCCGCCGCCGTCGTAGTCGCCCTCGTCGTGCTCGCCGTCGTCGGCGGTCGCACCGGTGTTGTTGTACGCGGCGAGCAGAGTGCCGGGGGCGGCGACGGTCAGCGTGATCGGCTGGACGACCTTGGTGTCCTGGCTGGTCACCGTCACCTTCGCGTCGTAGAAGCCCTCGGGCGTGTCCTTCCCCGCGCGCAGGGAGATCTCCGCCGTGCCGTCCGGGCCCACCGTCCCGGAGGCGGGTGAGGCGGTGAGCCCGTCGGGGGCGTCGGTGGTGAAGCGCACCTCGGGGCGGTCGCCCTCGCCGACCGGGACGGCGGCCACCTTCACGGTCAGGCTCTCGCCCGGGGCGAGCGTGCCCGTGGTCGGCCCGACCCCGATCTGGTACGGCTGCTCGCCGTCGCGGAAGGAGGGCGGGGCGTCGGACGGGGACGCGCCCCAGGCGCGGTCCGGGGTGTCGGACAGGGTGTAGTCCAGCGTGCCGCCGTGCCGTACGAAGGACTCCGGCAGCCAGGGCCGGTCACTCGCCCGCCCGTTCACCTTCAGCGACTGGACGTACGGCGCGCCGGGCGCGGCCTGCGGGGCGCGGATAGAGATGTCCCGGGCGCCGCGGTCGATCTCGATCCTCGGGAAGAGGGGCGAGGCCAGGACGAGTTCGGCGCGGGAGGGCACCTGCGGGTACATGCCGAGGGCGGAGAAGACGTACCACGAGGACATCTCGCCGAGGTCGTCGTTGCCGGGGATGCCGTCGGGCTTGGTGGTCCACAGCTGACGCATCGCGGCGCGCACGGTCTCCTGGGTCTTGTACGGCTGCCCGGCGTACGCGTAGAGATAGGGGACGTTGATCGACGGCTCGTTGTCCAGCTCGGACTTCTCGCCACCCTTACCGGTGAGCGCCCAGCCCCCGTCGGCGTCGTGGAAGAAGGCGTCCAGGCGCTTGATCGCGGCGTCCTTACCGCCCATCGCGGCGAAGAGACCGGCGGGGTTGTGCGGGACCATCCAGGTGTACTGGGCGCTGGTGCCCTCGACGAAGCCGTTGCCGGTGGCCGGGGTGAAGCCGGTGACCCAACTGCCGTCGGCCTTACGGTTGGCGATATAGCCGCCGGTTTCCGGGTCGGCGGCGGCGTTGAAGTTGTTCTGCCACCACTGGGCGCGGTGCGCGAAGGTGTCGGCGGTGTCCTTACGGCCCGCGGCCCGCGCAAGCTGGGAGAGGGCGAAGTCCGCGCCGGACATCTCCAGGGTCTCGGCCGCGCCGCCCCACGCGTTGGATACGGACGGCATGTAGTGCAGCTTGAGGTACTTGTCGAGGGAGGGCCGCTGGCCGGCCGACATGATGGGCTTGCCCGCCGGGCTGAGGTCCTTCTCCGTCGGCACGGTGGCCGCCTTGAGAAGCGAGTCGAGGGCGGCGTCGAGGTCGAAGTCACCGCCGCCGAAGGCACGGATCCCGGCGAGGGCGGCGGCCGACGGATCGCCGTTCATCACATGCGTCCCCGAGGCGCCCTGGAGCCAGCGGTCCCAGACGCCGCCGTTCTGCTGGGCGAGGTTCAGCAGGGACTGGGCGATGTCGGAGCCCGCCTCCGGCTCCAGCAGGGTGAGGAGCTGGAGCTGGGAACGGTAGATGTCCCAGCCGGAGAAGGTGCCGTACTGGGCCCGGTGGCCCCGGCTCACCCGGTGCACCGCACCGTCGCTGCCCCGGTAGCGGCCGTCGGTGTCACTGATGACGTTGGGGTGCAGCAGGGAGTGGTAGAGCGCGGTGTAGAAGGCGGTGCGGTCCGCGTCCGCGCCGCCGCCGACCCGGATGGCGGACAGCTGCCGCCGCCAGGCGTCGTACGCCGCGGTCCGCACCTGGTCGAAGCCGCGCCGCGGCGGGTTCTCGGCGGCGAGGTTGGCCCGGGCGCCCTTGTCGCCGACGTAGCTGATGCCGACCTTGACGCCCACCCGGCGGGTGCCCGGGGCGAATTGGAGATAGCCGCCGGAGCCCTTCCCCGCCACCGGGCGGCCGTCGGCGCCAAAGCCGCCGGAGCCGCCCTCGGCGCTGGTCGTGCCGGGCCGCAGCGTGCCGTCCTGCCAGGTGCCCTGGGCGGTGAACGCGGTGTCGAACGTGGCGGTGAAGTGCAGCGTGTAGTAGCTGCGGCGCCCCTCCGGGTCGAGATAGCCGCAGAAGTTGCCGCTGGTCACCGAGCCGGAGACGGTGCGGTGCGCCGGGTCGATGGTGAGGTCGGCGTCGCCGCTGCCGACCTCGGAGGAGGAGGTGCGGATCAGCAGGGAGGCGGTCTTGTCCGCGGGGTAGCTGAAGCGGGCCGAGCCGGTACGGGCGGTGGCGGTCAGCTCCGCCCCGGCGCCGGAGGCGAGGGAGACCTTGTAGCGGCCGGGTTCGGCGGTCTCGTCGGAGTGGCTGAAGTCGGAGGCGTAGACCTGGTCCTTGGTGTCGGCGGCGGGTGAGGAGGTGACCTCGCCCACGTGGGGGAAGAAGGGGATGTCCCCGGCGCCGCCCGCACAGCCGGTGCCGGACATATGGGTGAGGCTGAAGCCGCGGACGCGGGTGGCGTCGTACTGGTAGCCGCCGGGCGCGGCGGTACGGGTGGCGTCGCCGCGGGTGTTCTCCGGGCTCCACGACAGCATGCCGAAGGGGGCGACGGCGCCGGGGAAGGTGTTGCCGCCGGCCGAGCTGCCGATCAGCGGATCGACGTACGCCGCCGGATCCTTGACCAGCGTCGGCGGCGGAGCGGCCGAAGCGGGCGCGCCGGCCGCGGTGGCGAGGAGCCCCGCGGTCAGGGCCGCGGCCGCCAGGGCGGCCAGGGGTCTTGAGGGCATTGCGGTCCCACCTTGTCGGAAGGGCCGCGATCACCGGGTCGAACAAGCCGTGGGGACCGTACCGCACGGGGGCCGTCGGCCGTAAGAGTGCGCGAACGGTCTTGACAGGGACACCCGGTTGGCGGCGTACTGATCGTTAAAGCCATGCTGACAACGTTGTCGCGTTCGCCGGTCGAGCAAGCCGCTTCCGCGTACCGACAATCCCCTCACCGGACGCGCCATCATGGGCTCATGATCCTCCGCCAGCTACGCGACACCGACGAGGACGCCGAGGCCGCCTGGGAGGTGGTGGCCGCCGCCTTCGGGGACGCCGCCGCCCTCGCGGGCAAGGACGGATGGCCACCGGGGTACATCGCCGAGATCCACGACCGGCACCGGCATCTCGCCCGTACCGACCCGGGCGGCTGCTGGATCGCCCTGGACGACGCCGGTATGCCGCTCGGCGTGGCGCTGTCCGCGCGGCGCGAGGGCACCTGGGGGCTCGCGCTGCTCGCGGTGCTGCCCCGGGCCCAACGGCAGGGCGTGGGCCGTGAGTTGCTGGCCGCCGCGCTGCTGTACGGACGGGGCTGCCTGCGCGGCATCATCTGCGGATCGGAGGATCCGCGCGCGGCGAGCACCTACCGGCGTGCGGGATTCGCGCTGCATCCGGCGATGCGGCTGCGCGGCACCGTCGGACCGGAGACCAAGGAGCGGCTGTCCCCGCCCGACGGCGCCGTCCACGAGGGCGTGGCCCGCCACCGGGACCTGCTGGACTCGGTGGACCGCCGCACCCGGGGCGGCGCGCACGGCGCCGACCACGAACTGCTGCTCACCCAACGGCGGCTGCTGGTCGTGGACGACCTGGCGGGCAGCGGCTACTGCTATGTCGCCGAGGACGGCAAGGTCGAGCTGCTGGCCGCGACCTCGCGGCGGCTGGCGAAACGGCTGCTGACGGCGGCGCTGCTGTGCCTTCCGGAGGGCACCGACGCCCGGGTCGCGGCGCTGACGGCCGAGCAGCAGTGGGCGGTGGACGTGGGGCTGGAGGCCGGGCTCGAGCTGTCCACGAGCGGCTATGTGTGTCTGCGGGGCATGCCGCCGCCGATGCCCTACATCCCGTCCGGGACGTTTCTCTGATCGCAAGGCAGCTGGTACGCGGACGGGCCGCACCCCCGCCGGGGGTGCGGCCCGTCGCCGCTGCCGTAAGGCGCCGCCGTAAGCCGTGCCTACTTGCGGATCAGCGAGCGCAGCACGTACTGCATGATGCCGCCGTTGCGGTAGTAGTCCGCCTCACCGGGGGTGTCGATGCGCACCTTGGCGTCGAATTCCACCGCGCCGGCCTTGACCTTGACCGTCTCCGGAATGCCGCCCTCGTTGAGCGCGGTGACGCCGGTGACGTCGAAGGTCTCCTCGCCGGTCAGGCCCAGCGACTCCGCCGAGGCGCCCTCGGGGAACTGGAGCGGCAGGACGCCCATGCCGATGAGGTTCGAGCGGTGGATGCGCTCGTACGACTCGGCGATGACGGCCTTGACGCCGAGCAGCGCGGTGCCCTTCGCGGCCCAGTCGCGGGACGAGCCGGAGCCGTACTCCTTGCCCGCCAGGATGACCAGCGGGGTCCCGGCGGCCTGGTAGTTCTGCGAGGCGTCGTAGATGAACGAGACCGGGCCGTCCGCCTGCGTGAAGTCGCGGGTGAAGCCGCCCTCGGTGCCGGGCGCGATCTGGTTGCGCAGCCGGATGTTGGCGAAGGTGCCGCGGATCATGACCTCGTGGTTGCCCCGGCGCGAGCCGTAGGAGTTGAAGTCACGACGCTCGACACCGTGCTCGGTGAGGTACTTGCCGGCCGGGGTGTCGGCCTTGATCGCACCGGCCGGGGAGATGTGGTCGGTGGTGACCGAGTCGCCCAGCTTGGCCAGCACGCGGGCGCCCGCGATGTCCTGGACCGGGCTCGTCTCCATGGTCATGCCCTCGAAGTACGGGGGCTTGCGCACGTAGGTGGACTCGGCGTCCCACTCGAAGGTGTTGCCGGTGGGGATCGGCAGGGCCTGCCACTGCGCGTCACCCGCGAAGACGTCCTGGTAGGACTTGTTGAACATGTCCTCGCCGATGGCGTTGGCCACGACGTCGTTGACCTCGGCCTCGGTCGGCCAGATGTCCTGCAGGAAGACCGGCTTGCCGTCCTGGTCGGTGCCCAGCGCGTCCGTGGTGATGTTCACCTTCATCGAACCGGCGATGGCGTACGCGACGACCAGCGGCGGGGATGCCAGGTAGTTCATCTTGACGTCGGGGTTGATCCGTCCCTCGAAGTTCCGGTTGCCGGAGAGCACCGAAGTGACGGCGAGGTCGGCCTCGTTGACGGCCTTGGAGACCTCGTCCGGCAGCGGGCCGGAGTTGCCGATGCAGGTGGTGCAGCCGTAGCCGACGAGGTTGAAGCCGACCTTGTCGAGGTAGGGGGTCAGGCCCGCCTTGTCGAAGTAGTCGGTGACGACCTTCGAGCCCGGGGCCAGGGTGGTCTTGACCCACGGCTTGCGGGTCAGGCCCTTCTCGACCGCCTTCTTGGCCACCAGGGCGGCGGCGACCATGACGTACGGGTTCGAGGTGTTGGTGCAGGAGGTGATCGCGGCGACGGTGACGGCGCCGTGGTCGATCTCGTACGTCGAACCGTCGGGGGCGGTGACCAGGGTCGGCTTGGTGGGCACGCCGTTGGAGACGGCCGGGGAGTCGGAGGCCGGGAAGGACTCGTCACCGGCCTCGTCCAGGTCGGCCACGGGGAGGTAGGCACGGACGTCCTGCGCGAACTTCTCGGCCGCCTCGGCGAGCACGATGCGGTCCTGCGGGCGCTTGGGGCCGGCGATCGACGGGACGACCGTCGACAGGTCCAGCTCCAGCTTCTCGGAGAAGTCCGGCTCGGCGGCCGGGTCCAGCCACAGGCCCTGCTGCTTGGCATACGCCTCGACGAGCGCGACCTGCTGCTCGGAGCGGCCGGTGAGCTTGAGGTAGTTCAGGGTCTCGTCGTCGATCGGGAAGATCGCGGCGGTGGAGCCGAACTCCGGCGACATGTTGCCGATGGTGGCGCGGTTGGCGAGCGAGGTGGCGGCGACGCCCTCGCCGTAGAACTCGACGAACTTGCCGACGACACCGTGCTTGCGCAGCATCTCGGTGATGGTCAGCACGAGGTCGGTGGCGGTGGTGCCGGGCTTCAGCTCACCGGTCAGCTTGAAGCCGACGACGCGCGGGATGAGCATCGAGACGGGCTGGCCGAGCATCGCGGCCTCGGCCTCGATGCCGCCGACGCCCCAGCCGAGCACGCCGAGGCCGTTGACCATGGTGGTGTGGGAGTCGGTGCCGACGAGGGTGTCCGGGTACGCCTGGCCACCCCGGACCATGACGGTGCGGGCCAGGTGCTCGATGTTCACCTGGTGGACGATGCCGGTGCCGGGCGGGACGACCTTGAACTCGTCGAACGCGGTCTGGCCCCAGCGCAGGAACTGGTAGCGCTCCTTGTTGCGGCCGTACTCCAGCTCCACGTTCTGGGCGAAGGCGTCGTTGGTGCCGAACTTGTCGGCGATCACGGAGTGGTCGATGACCAGCTCGGCCGGGGCCAGCGGGTTGATCTTCGCCGGGTCGCCGCCGAGCTCCTTGACGGCCTCACGCATGGTGGCGAGGTCCACCACACAGGGCACACCGGTGAAGTCCTGCATGATCACGCGGGCCGGCGTGAACTGGATCTCCTGGCTGGGCTGGGCCTGCGAGTCCCAGTTGCTCAGGGCGCGGATGTGGTCGGCGGTGATGTTCGCGCCGTCCTCGGTGCGGAGCAGGTTCTCCAGCAGAACCTTCAGGCTGTATGGAAGCCGGGCCGACCCCTCGACCTTGTCCAGCCTGAAGATCTCGTACGATTCGTCGCCCACCTGCAGGGTGCTGCGGGCGTCGAAGCTGTTCGCCGACACGACAGTCTCCTTCATGCATGATTTCGCGCGTACCACCGCAATGCTGCCGTCACATGCCCGCGCCGATCCGCTAAGGTATGGCTAAGTTAGGCAAGCCTTACCGGTGCGGGGCGGCGATGCGTCTTCCAGCAGGTATCTCGATGTCGAGATAACTCTAATACATCGCCCCCGCGCGGTCATGCCCTGCCCGGGTGCGAGCGCGCCCCCCGGGTCGGTTCATGGGCGCTCACCGGCGTTCACCGGTAAGGGTGACCGCTTGCCGTAAGGGCCCCGGATGGCGGCGTTCCGCGTTAGACCTGAGGCCATGAGCATGCGCGCGGACGCGACCGACGGCCCCGGAACGGACGACGGCCGGGCCCGAACCGGCCCCGGTCACCCTCGAGTTCGGAACTGAGCCGCCCCGGCCCCCGCGATACTGCTGCCATGGACCCGCACCTGCTCCGCACGTTCGTCTCCGTGGCCCGCTGCGGATCCTTCTCCGACGCCGCCCATGAGCTGGGCTTCACCCCGGCGGCGGTCTCCGAGCACATCGCGTCCCTCGAAGCGGATCTGCGCACGTCACTGCTGACCCGGCGGCCGGTCATGCTCACCAGCGCGGGCGCACGGCTGCTGGAACACGCCGGTCCGCTGCTGCTGCGGCTGGACGCGGCGCGAGCCGATGTCGAGCGGCTGTCGGGGTCCGGCGCCGCCCGGCTGGTGGTGGGGGCCTCGCCGCTGGCGATGACCCCGAGAATCGCCGCGGCCCTGGACCGGGTGCGCCAGGCGCATCCGGCCATCCGGGCCTCGCTGCGGATCCTCGGCCGCCGGGAGATCCCGGCGGCGGTGGCGTCCGGGGCGCTGGACCTGGGACTGATCGACGGCCCGGCCACCCCCGCCGACGCCCTGCCGCTGCCCGAGGTGGGTCCGCTCACCACGGTCACGGTCGCGGAGGCCCCGCTGGTGGTGGCCCTGCCCACCGGCCATCCGCTGGCCCGCCGGCTCGGCCTGCGGCTGGCCGACCTCGCCGACGCCCACTGGCTGGACGCCCCGGACGCCGCCATGCCGCTGGCGCAACTGCGCGCGATGAGCCGCAGCGGCGGCTTCCGCGCCTCGCTGACGTACGAGGGCACCGATGTACGCGGCCTCGTCGCCCTCACCGCCGCGGGCCACGGCCTGGCCCTCCTCCCCCACCCCGCCACCAAGAGCGCCCCCGGCATCGTCACGGCCCCCTTGATCGCCCCCCGCCTGGTCCACCGCACCGAACTCCTCCACGGCCCCGCGGTGGACGGCCCGGCGCGGACGCTGGCGGCGGTGGTGACGGGGGATCGTCACCGGTACGGGTGATCGCTGGGCATATTTGCCCAAGCCCGTGAAGGATTGCGATACACCTTGCGCAGTCGTCATGCTGCAGTTACGCCGCCTGGTGGAGGACCGATGAGCGCGCAACCCCATTCGGAAACGGCTTCGTATGTGGCCGACGACCCCGAAACCGCATTGAAGTACGCGATCCAGCACATCCGGGGGGATGACCGGGTGCAGATCGTGGAGGGGGTCATCGAGCAGTTGTCACCGACATGGGACCATGAGAACGCCGCCGACGTGATCCGCGAACAGATCGGGCCGGTCATGCGCAAGCTCGACTGCAGAGCTGGGTCGGGAAATCTGGACTTGCCGGGCAGCAGCAACTGGTACGTACCGGATCTGGCCGTTGTGCCACGCGAGCTCGCCAAAGGTGGAGGAGCCCTGCTCCCCGACCAGACCTTCCTCATCGTCGAGGCGACCTCCGATTCGAACGGGGACACCGCCCGGATCGTCAAGCGGCGCCGCTACGCGGAGTACGGAGCCCCGCTGTATCTCCTGGTCGACCGGCAGCAGCGCGCCTGCACGCTCTATTCGGCACCCGGGAGCCTCGGCTACACCAAGGCGGACGGCCCCCATCCCTTCGGCACCCCCCTCGCGCTCCCGGAGCCGTTCGATCTGGAGCTGGACACCTCCGAGTTCTGATGGGCGGCAGCCGCCCGGCGGCTGACCGGAAAGCGCGCGCCGGCGAGAGGAAACACACCCGGATGGCCGTCACTCCTTCGCCCCCTCCGGTCGCGTACGCATCTCATATGTGAGATAGCCTCTTCTGCATGACTGACGACTACCTCGCACGTATCGGCAAGCTCATCCGTGACGCCCGCCAACACCGAGGCTGGACCCAGTCCCAGCTCGCGGAGGCGCTCGGCACAAGCCAGAGTGCGGTCAACCGCATTGAGCGGGGAAACCAGAACATCAGCCTTGAGATGATCGCCAGGATCGGCGAGGCCCTGGACAGTGAGATCGTCTCCCTCGGCTACGCGGGCCCGATGCACCTTCGGGTGGTCGGCGGCCGCAGTCTCTCCGGTGCCATCGACGTCAAGACGAGCAAGAACGCGTGTGTGGCGCTGCTGTGTGCCACGCTGCTCAACGCGGGCCGTACGACACTGCGGAGAGTCGCCAGGATCGAGGAGGTCTACCGGATCCTCGAGGTCCTGGGCAGCATCGGCGTACGCACCCGCTGGATCAACGACGGCGCCGATCTGGAGATCGTGCCGCCCGCCGAGTTGGACCTCGAGGCCATGGACACCGAGGCCGCCCGCCGGACGCGCAGCGTCATCATGTTCCTCGGTCCGCTGCTGCACCGGATGAACCACTTCCGGATTCCCTACGCGGGCGGTTGCGACCTCGGCACCCGCACCGTTCAGCCGCATATGACCGCCTTGCGTCACTTTGGCCTCGAAGTGACCGCCACCGACGGGATGTACCACTCCGCGGTCGATCGCTCGGTCGCCCCCACCCGCGCCATCGTGCTGACCGAACGGGGCGACACCGTCACCGAGAACGCGCTGCTGGCGGCCGCCCGGCACGACGGCGTCACGGTGATCCGCAACGCCTCGTCCAACTACATGGTCCAGGATCTCTGCTTCTTCCTGGAGGAGTTGGGCGTCAAGGTCGAGGGCGTGGGCACCACGACGCTGACCGTCCACGGCGTCGCCCACATCGACCGCGATGTGGACTACTCGCCCTCCGAGGACCCGGTCGAGGCGATGAGCCTGCTGGCCGCCGCCGTCATCACCGAGTCGGAGCTGACGATCCGCCGGGTGCCGGTGGAGTTCCTGGAGATCGAGCTGGCCGTCCTGGAGGAGATGGGGCTGGACCACGAGCGCGGCCGGGAGTACGCGGCGGACAACGGCCGCACCCGGCTGGTCGACCTGACCGTGCGGCCGTCCAAGCTGCAGGCCCCCATCGACAAGATCCACCCGATGCCGTTTCCCGGCGTCAACATCGACAACGTGCCCTTCTTCGCGGCGATCGCGGCCGTCGCCCAGGGCTCGACGCTGATCCACGACTGGGTCTACGACAACCGCGCGATCTACCTCACCGAGCTCAACCGGCTCGGCGCCCACGTCAAACTCCTCGACCCGCACCGCGTCCTGGTCGAGGGCCCGACCCGCTGGCGCTCCGCCGAGATGATGTGCCCGCCCGCCCTGCGCCCCGCGGTGGTCGTCCTGCTGGCGATGATGGCCGCGCCGGGCACCTCGGTTCTGCGCAATGTGTACGTCATCAACCGGGGTTACGAGGACCTGGCCGAGCGGCTGAACTCGATCGGCGCCCAGATCGAGACCTTCCGCGACATCTGACCAAGCGTCTGCCGCCGCACCCGGTCCGACCTGTGAGGCAGCATCGCAGGAGGAGGTGCGGCGGCAGCCGTGGGACTTTCCTGCCGGAGATGAGCTCGCCTGCTGGGGTGGGTCGCGCGGCGATGGTCAGGAGGACGGCCCCGGCGTCGCGGCCGACGCGCCACCCTCCGCGAGCTGAGTCCGCACACCGCGAGGCACACGCAGGCCGTGACTGCGCAGGTTGCCGATGAATCGTGCGACGAGCGGATCCGGTTCCCCGGACGTCACCGCATGGCACCGCCCTCGCGCAGCAGATCGCCGAGGCCGCCCCCGCGAGCGCCCATGTCGTCAAGGCGTTCAACACCATCTTCGGCCATGTCCTGGCCGAGGACCGCCCGCTGGACGTGTTCATGGCCGGCGACGACGCGCAGGCCAAGGCGAGCATGTCCGCGTTCATCGAGAGCATCGGACTGCGCCCGCTGGACACCGGCGATCTGAAGATGGCGCAGTGGCTGGAGGGAGCGGGCCTGCTGATGATGGGCCTGGGCCGCCATGGCGTGGGGAACTACGGCTTCTCTCTCGGCGTCAGCCTTCCCGGCTGAGCGCTCCTGCGCCCGCCGCTGCCGCGCATGCGGCGCGTGACGCCATCCCGGCCTGCCAGGATCCCGTCTGCCAGGCTCCCGCTTGCCAGGCCGGGATGGCGGGCAGCCCGCGCGCCATCCAGTCCATGGACAACACCGTGAGGTTGTCCGGTCAGCCCAGCGACGCGCTGGCCGCACGCAGTTCGTCCAGGGCCGCCAGGGCGTACCCGGCGAGCTCGTCCTTGCCGTCACGGTCGCCCTCGGACCATTCGGCGTACCCCCGCTTGAAGGCGAGAAGGCCCAGTTCGCCCGCGAGAGCCGCGGTCGGATCGGGTACGCCGCGGGCGACCAGAGCGGTTGTCATCGCGGCCGCGAGGCTGACGCTCTTGAGGGCGTCACGCTCTTGAAGCTCGGCGCTGGCGGCGACGGCCGCCTTCAGACGAGGGACCAGTTCTCGATTGATGGGGCCCATGGCGGTCGAGGCGCGCTCGAGACCGGCAGCGACCGCCTCGAGCGGACTGGCGCCATCGGGCGCCTCGGCGATCCCCTCGGCCAGCAGCCGGCTCAGCGTCTCCTGCCCGGCCACCAGCAGCTCGCGCTTATCGGGGAAGTGCCGGAAGAACGTGCTTTTGGTGACCCCGGCGCGCTCGGCGATCTGCGCGACCGTCGTGGCGTCGTAACCCTGCTCGGTGAACAGGTCGACCGCGGCCACGACGAGGCGTTCGCGCGCCCCTGGTTCCCACCTGCCCATGGGCCCATCATAGGCGATGGGACTCTTGTCCCATCACTCGGCTATAGTGACGGGACAAGAGTCCCATCACTCGCGGGAGAATTTCCATGCGCGTCTTTGTCACCGGCGGCACCGGCCTGATCGGGTCCGCCGTCATCGCCGAGCTGCTCGGCAGCGGCCACACCGTCCTCGCGCTCGCCCGCTCCGACGCGTCCGCACTGGCCGCCGAGGCGGCCGGCGCCGAGCCGCTCCGAGGAGCTCTCGCCGATCTGGACATCCTTCGCACCGGCGCCGCGCAGGCCGACGGGGTGATCCACCTCGCATTCGCCAATGACTTCAGCAGCCCCGACGCCCTCGCGAAGGCGGTCGCCGAGGAAAGCGCCGCCATCGCGACCCTCGGCGAGGAGCTCGTCGGCAGCGACCGCCCCTTCGTCACCGTCTCGGGTACGCCCCATGCGCCGGGCCGCGCCTCCACCGAGGCCGACCCCCTCATGACCGATGGGCCGGTCGGTGGCCGCGGTCGCGCGGTCACGGCGGCCCTCGGCCTGGCCTCGCGCGGGGTCCGGAGCACGGCCGTACGCCTGCCGCGCACGGTTCACAACCAGGGCACGGGCGGGTTCGCCGGTCTGCTGACCGACATCGCACGCCGGACCGGAATATCCGGCTACCCGGGAGACGGCGCACAGCGCTGGCCGGCCGTGCACGCACTCGACACGGCAGTCCTCTTCCGGCTCGCCCTGGAGCAGGCACCGGCCGGCAGCTCCTGGCACGCCGTGGCCGACGAGGGAGACACAGTGCGTGATATCGCCTCGGTCATCGGCCGACGGCTGGGCCTGCCGGTCGAGTCGGTGTCATCGGAGACCTACGGCCCCCTCGGCCCGATCTTCGCGACCGACCAGCCCTCATCCAGCACCCACACCCGAGAGGCGCTCGGCTGGGAGCCGAAGCACCCGTCCCTCCTGGAGGACCTGGAGAACATCCAGCCCTGACCGACAGCCGGGAAGACCGGCCGGGCCCGCTGCCGGCGCCCGCGCCGGCAGCGGAAGACCCTCACCTCCGGACCCTGGTGACCCGGCCTCTACTGTCGGCATCCGTCGAGCAGCAGCCGAATGGTGAGGCGCGCGTCGTACTTCGGATCGACCCTCTCTCCGCCGGCGCAGATGTCGCCGATCGCGCGGATCAACTGGTAGGGGGAGATGTCGGCCGTGACCTCGCCCGCGTCCCGGGCGGCGCTGAGGATGTCGGCGAGAGCCGGCACGAGGCGCTCGATGAACAGTGCGTGCAGGGCGGTGAAGCCGTCGGGATCGTTGCGCATGGCGGCGGCGAGCCCGTGCTTGGTCGCCAGGAAGTCCACGAAGAGTTCCACCCATTGACGCAGCGCGGCGAACGGTGACGTCGCCGTCGCAAGCAGGGTGGGCCCGGCTTCGGCACAGGTGTCGACCTGGTGCCGATACACGGCCACGACGAGGTCCGCGCGCGTAGGGAAGTGCCGGTAGATCGTGCCCATGCCGACGCCCGCCGCGGCGGCGATCCGGCGCACCGGCGCGTCCACTCCGTCCGTGACGAACACCGACGCCGCGGCATCGAGCAGAGCCCTCTCGTTCCGCCGGGCGTCCGCGCGCTTGGCGGAGCTCGGGGTGGTCGACAACGGCTTGTCGCCTTCACTCACGGGGCGCTCCTGTCCTACGACCGCGCTCGCCAAGCGGAACACCGCTCCGCATATTCAGAACGTCGCTCCGCTTAACCGCGTATCCGGTGGCTCATGTCGTCGGACCTGCGCCGGCGACGCATGTATTCCCCCATGAACGCGGCACTCATCGCAACCGAAGAGCAGCCCCACACGCCCGCACGACCCGATACGGCCGCCCCGCGCACCGTTCCCTCATCGACCACTGCGATCAGCCCACATCCCTCGATTCGCCGACCCTCGGCAGCACTCCCGCCGACCCGTGGCACCCCGACATCTGGCGCATCCGGGGCCAGGGCGTCGAGCGCGTACTCGACGAACTCGACCACATCGCCGTCGCGGTCCCCGACCTCGGCGACCGCGTCGACAGCGAGCGCATCGCCGTCGCGGGACACTCCTGAGGCGGGCAGACCGTCAGCAGCATGCGCCGGGCAAGCGGCCCCCTTCCGGCCTACGCCGATGCGGTCGGCACGTTCCTGACCGCGGTGGACGCCGGCGACGGCAACCAGCCCGGGGACCCCGCCAAGGCCGCCGCCATCCTGCGACTGGCCACCGAGCCGGACCCCCGCTCCGACTGCAGTTGGGCAGCGACTGCGTGTCTCTGGTCGAGGGCAAGCCCGGCTTCGTCACCAAGGAACTGGACCAGTGGCGCGAGTGGGCCCTGTCCACCGATTTCCGCTCCGCGTAGCAGGTAGCAGGTAGCAGATAGCAGGCCGCCGGTCGAATGTTACTGCTCCCCAGCGACGTACTACTCCCCCAGCGACGCGGCGGCGCCGGCCAGCAGCCAGTCGAGGCCGAGCTCGAAGCTCGCCTCAGGATCGTCGTTGTACAGCAACTCGCTGAAACCCGTGTCGGCGAGGTGGGGCAGCTTGCCGGTGTCGATCTGCGTCTGGACGAATGCGGTGGTGGCGTCGCGGCGGGCGGTGTTCGCCGCGGGCGTGGCCGCGGCGCGCGGTGCCTACGCGGCGGATACCGTTTCCGACCCCTACTTTGTTGCCTTCTCGGCGTTTGCCGAGCATCCCGCCGATCATCACTACCGAGCCCAGAATGCGGTACTGCTCGAGTTGATCGGCGACTCGACAGGAACGCGTACCTGACCCTCGGGCGCGCTGTGGCCAGTGCGGGAAAGCGTGCTGTCTGCCCGCGACGGCTGGGATCGCCGCGGCGATTCCCGGAAACCGGGCGCCGTGTGTGGCAGTTTCACGCGCCGTCGGCGGCCACCGAGTTCCTGACGGCGTCCAGACCGGTGGCATGGGAAACCATGGGCTGGTAATCGAGTTCGGCCACGGCCTTGTCCGTCCGCAGAATGCGCGACTGCCCGAGGAACCACCGGGCGGGAACGGGCACCTCGTGGGCGGCGGTCGTGACGTCGGTCGTGTGCCGGCCTCCGTCGATCCAGGCGAACTGTCCCGCCCTCGCCGCGGCCACCAGGCCCTCGATGAGGACGCTGCCGGGACCCCAGACGAACCGGGGGCGGATCGACACCGTGGCGAAGCCGGGGGCGTTCGCGTCGAGCACGATCTTCTCGGCAGCGGCCTTGAGCCTCTCCTTCGCCTCGTGCGCTGTGGATGGCTTCACTTCGGGCGCGGCAGCGGCTCTCAGAAGGCCGACGCTCCCCGGAGAGCTGTTTGAATAAATTAGGAATAATTATTGACAGGGTTTCGGCCGCGGGCCACAGTCTTCGCCGTGACGCCGTCGACGCCCGTCCGAGGGCGGCCGCGTCATGTCTCCTCCTGCTTCCCAACCTTCCGGAGAGGCACGTGCCTTCACACCCGCCCGCGCACAGACCCCACCACCGAACGCTCACCCGCGGCGCCGTCGCGACCGCGATCGCCCTGGTCCTGGCCACGACCGCGGCCCCGGTGGCCATGGCCGCCCCCGCCGTGGACCAGGGGGCGCCCGACTACTACGACAGCGGGCTCGCCCCGACGCCCTATATGGGGTGGAACACCTACTACGGACTGGGGGCGCCCACCGAGAAGGAGGTGCGCGCGGTCGCCGACCGGCTCGTCAGCAGCGGGCTGCGCGACAGCGGATACGACATCGTGTGGCTGGACGGCGGCTGGCAGGCCGATGACCCCCGGGACGCACAGGGGCGGTTGGCGGCCCACCCGGACCGGTTCCCCTCCGGCATCCCGGCCCTCGTCTCCTACCTGCATCAGCGCGGTCTGCGGGCCGGGATCTACACCGACGCGGGCACCTACGACGGTGGCAAGAGCTGCGGCCTCGGCAGCCGTGGCCACTACACCGAGGACGCACGGCAGTTCGCCCACTGGAAGATCGACGCGATCAAGGTCGACTTCCTGTGCGGCATCGGCGAGAAGCTCGACCCGGGCCCGGCGTTCAAGGAGTTCAGCGACGCGGTCGCGAAGTCCGGACGCCGGATGCTGCTGAACCTGTGCAACCCGCTCACCGACGACTGGGGCCTGCCGCACACCCCCGGGCAGGACGCGCACAACACCTACGCCTACGGCCCGACGGCCGGGGACTCCTGGCGCACCGGCACCGATATCGCCTGGGGCACTCCGAGCCCCGGCCAGTGGCCCAATGTGCTGCGCAACATGGACGCCAACGCCTGGCACCCCGAGGCCCAGGGGCCCGGCCACTACAACGACCCGGACTATCTGATCCCGATGCGCCGCATGACCGACGGGTCGTACGAGCTGACGGAGGAGGAGTCCACCACGCAGTTCGTGATGTGGGCCGAGATGGGTTCGCCGCTCGTGCTGGGCTCCGACCCGCGCGCCCTGTCCGACTCGATGCTCCGGACGCTGCGCAACCCGGAGATCATCGCGGTCGACCAGGACCCGCTGGCCGTCCAGGGCGTGCGGGTGGCCACCGACTCCGTCGGCGATGTCTACAGCAAGGTCCTCTCGGGTCACGGCCGGCGTGCGGTCGTCCTGCTCAACCGCTCGGACCAGCCCGTCGAGCGCACCGTGAACTTCGCCGATGCGGCGCTGGGCGGCGCGGTCGCGGTCCGTGACCTGCGGGCGCGCGCCGACCGCGGGACGCACACCGGCTCGTTCACTGTCGAGGTACCGGCGCATGGCACCGCGTTCCTCAGGCTCACCGGTGAGGACGCCCTCCCCGGTGCCGACCTGGGCGCGAAGGCCACGGCGAGCCCGGCCGTCGTACGTGACGGCGAGGCGCTGACCACGTTCTTCCGGGGGCCGGGCGGATCGCTCGTCCAACAGGCGGATGGCAGGACGCGGGACCTCGGCGGCCCGGCGCACGGGAAGATCCTCGGCCAGCCCGCCGCGTACGCCTCGGCGGGCGGTCGGATCGACGTCTTCGTGCGGGGTGCCGACTCCCGGGCGTACCGGCGGGTGTTCTCGCACGGGCGCTGGGGCGCCTGGCAGGACCTCGGCGGGAAGCTGACCGACGCGCCCTCCGTCGCCTTCACCGATGCCACCCACTGGACGCTGTTCGCGCGCGGCGCCGACGGCCGGATCGCGCAGCGGGGGCCGTCGGCCGGCTGGTCGTCGCTCGGCGCGCCGGGCGACCGGCCGACGTACGGCAGGCCGTCGGCCGCCGTGGACGCGCGGGGCCGCGTTCAGCTGGCCGTGCGCACCGCTGCCGACGACGTGTGGACGCGGTCGCGGGACACCTCCGGGCAGTGGTCGGCGTGGAGTTCGCTCGGCGGGACCGTCAGCGGCAGCCCGACGCTGGTCGCCGTCGGCGACGCGGTGGCGCTGTTCGCCCGGGGCGGCGACTACACGCTCTGGCAGCGGCGGTACGAGAACGGCGCCTGGCAGGGGTGGAGCAAGCGGCAGGAGTTCCCCAGCGCCGCGTTCGACGGTGCGCTCGGGGCGGTCGCGGGCCAGGACGGTGTGATCGACGCCGTGTACCGCGGGGTCGACGGTTCGGTGCACCGAACCCAATTCAAATAAATTAGGTATTAATCTTGACGTGGTGCGAGCGCCACGCGAACCTGGATCCGCCGCGAGCGGGGGCCCGGCGGCCAGCAAGCAGCCGGGCCCGCCGAGTGGATCCACAAGGAGCACTCCATGACGAACCAACACCCCAGCCGACGACTGCTTCTCGCCGGCCTCGGCGCCGCCGGGACCACAGCACTGCTCAGCGGCTGTGTCACCGCCAGTTCCTCCGGCAAGGGCTCCTCCGGGGGCGGCGCGGTGACCCTCCAGTCCAACCTGTCCGCCCCGCAGGCGAAGGCGGCGATGGAGGACCTCGCCGCCGCCTACGCCAAGCAGGGCTCCGGGCGCGCGAGCCTCAACACGGTCGCCGCGGAGACCTTCCGCACCCAGCTTCCGACGTATCTGACCTCGGCCAATCCGCCGGACGTGCTCACCTGGTACCCCGGCTCGGTGGCGGATGCCTACGCGAAGAAGAACCTGCTGCTCGACCTCAGCGACGTATGGGCCTCGCCCGATCTCAAGCGCTACTCCACGGCGCTGAACAAGCTGTGCACCGCGGCCTCGGGCAAGAAAGTCTTCGTCCCCACCACCTACTACTGGTGGGGCATGTTCTACCGGAAGTCCAACTTCGCCAAGTGGGGCGTGAGCGAGCCGAAGAGCTGGGACGACTTCCTCGACCTGTGCGACAAGCTCAAGGCCAAGGGCGTCGCCCCGATCGGTCTGGGCGCGGGCGGCAACACCACCTGGGTGGCGTCCGCCTGGTTCGACTACCTGAACATACGGATCAACGGCGCCCCCTACCACCGCGAGCTCCTCGCCGGGAAGCACCGCTTCGACGACCCCGAGGTGCACAAGGTCTTCGACCGCTGGCAGGAGGTGCTGCCGTACTTCGACCCCAACGGCACCGCCGTGGCCTTCCAGGACGCCTCGACCGCCCTGCTCAACGGCCGCAGCGGCATGATGCTCATCGGCACCTTCTTCGCCGACGCGGTGCCGAAGAACGCCCTCGACGACATCGACTTCTTCCGCTTCCCGGTCATCGACCCCAAGGTCCCGCTGGCCGAGGAGGCGCCCACCGACGGGTACTTCGCGAGCGCCCGCACCGGGCGCCGGGACAAGGTCTTCGACCTGCTGCGCTATCTCGCCACGGCCGAGGCGCAGGAGATCTATATCAAGGGCTCCTCGGGCACCGCCCTGCCCTGCCACCCGGACGCGAAGGACTCCGGGACGCCGCTGGTGAAGAAGGGCCGCAAGCACATCGAGGAGGCCGCGGAGATCACCCAGTTCTTCAACCGCGACTCCAGCGACGCCCTCCAGCCCGCGACGGACACCGCGCTGACCAAGTTCATCGCCAAGCCGAAGAGCGTCGGGTCGATCCTCACCACCTGGCAGCGCGACGCCGAGCAGATCTGGCGGGCCTGACGTGGCCGTCCTCACCGCCCCCGAACGCACCTCCCCGGCCCCGCCGCCGCCCCGCGGCAGGCGGGCCCGGGGCCCTCGGCGCACACCCCCGCTGGTGCTCGCCTTCCTCCTCGTCCCGCTGCTCGCCGAGGCCGTATGGGTCTTCTGGCCCGCGCTCCAGGGCTTGTACCTCGCCCTGACCAACTGGGACGGCGTCTCGGCGCCCGAGTTCGTCGGCCTCGGCAACTTCCGCGAGATGGCCCACGACGAGGTCTTCCGCACCGCCGCCGTCGACACCGTGCTGTGGCTGGTGCTGTTCGGCGGGCTGTCCGCACTCCTCGGCCTCGGCGCGGCCCTCCTCCTCCAGCAGGAGCGCCGCGGCGTCGGTTTCTACCGCGCCGCCCTGTTCCTGCCGGTCGTGTTCTCCCTGGTCGCCACCGCCCTGGTCTGGCAGGCCATCTACCAGCCCGACGGCGTCCTGAACCAGCTCCTGGAATCGGTCGGCCTCGACAGCCTGCGCCACGCCTGGCTCGCCGACCAGGACACCGCCCTGTACGCGGTGATCGTGCCCGCGCTGTGGCGCCAGGTCGGCTATGTGATGGTGCTGTACCTCGCCGGGCTCAAGGGCATCGACCCGGCCCTGTACGAGGCGGCCAAGGTCGACGGCGCCGGGCCCTGGCAGCGCTTCCGCTATGTGACGCTGCCACAGTTGCGCGGCGTCAACGCCGTCGTCCTGTCCGTGATCATCATCGACTCGCTGCGCTCCTTCGACGTCGTGTGGTCGCTGACCCGGGGCGGTCCCTACCACTCGTCCGAACTGCTGAGCACCTACATGTACTCCACCGCCTTCCAGTCCCTGCGGCTGGGATACGGCTCCGCGCTGGCGGTCGTCATCTTCGTCCTGGCCTTCGGCGTCATCGCCTCCTACCTCGTGCGCGCCTTCCGGGAGGCCGACTGATGTCCGCCACCTCCACCGCCGTGCGCCGCAAGCGCGCCGCGACCGCCGGATTCCACCTGGGCGCCGGTGCGCTGGCCGTCCTGTGGCTGCTGCCCATCGCCCTGGTCCTGGTGACCAGCCTGCGCTCCTTCGACGACATCGCCGTCCACGGCCTGGGCAGTTGGCCCCGCTCCTTCACCCTCGACAACTTCCGTCAGGCCTGGGTCGACGGCGGGCAGCAGCGCGCCCTGATCAACAGCCTGGTCGTCACCATTCCGTGTGTGCTGGTGACGCTGACCCTGGCCGCCATGGCCGCGTTCGCCCTCAGCCGCTACGAGGTGCCCTTCCGCCGCTCCCTGTTGCTGCTGATGCTCGGCGGCAACCTGCTCCCGCCGCAGATCCTGCTCATCCCCGTCTCCAAGCTGAGCGAGCTGATGGGCGTCTACGACACGCTCCCCGCGCTCATCGGGGTGCAGATCGGCTTCGGCGTCGGCTTCTACGTCTTCGTCCTGCACGGGTTCATGCGGTCGATCCCGGTCGAGATCCAGCAGGCCGCCGTCATCGACGGCGCCGGTCCCTGGCAGATCTTCTGGCGGATCATCCTGCCGCTCACCCGCCCGGCGCTGGCCGCGCTCAGCGCGCTGTCCTTCACCTGGATCTTCAACGACCTGCTGTGGGCGATCACCGTGCTGCGCAGCGACAGCAAGATGCCCATCACCGGTGCCCTGATCGGGCTGCAGGGCCAGTTCGTGTCGATGTGGAACGTGATCGCGGCCGGGTCCGTCATCGCCGCGGCGCCCACCGTGGCCGTCTTCCTCCGCTTCCAGCGCCACTTCGTGGCCGGGCTCAACCTCGGGGCGGTGAAATGACGTCGTACCAGCGCTGGACCCTGCGCACCGAACACACCGGCTACACCGTCCGCCTCTCCCCCGACGGCCCGTGGGCCGAGCTCGACGCGTGGGGGCCGCCCGGCGTCGAGACCGGCCCGTCCGCGCTGGACTGGTCGAGGCGCACCCACTTCATCACGCCCGCGGATGCGGCGCCCGCCGAGTATCTGCCGTACGGGCTGCGGCCGTTCACCGGGGCCGACCTGGTGGCGGGGCGCCCGGGCGCTGAGCGGGGAGTGTGGTGGGAGTTCGAGGGCGCCGAGGAGGGGGCGGGGACCCTGCGGCTCACCTTCACCGACGGCCTGCTCGGCCTGCGTACGGTGCTGTGCTACGCCACGGTGCCCGGCACCGACGTCATCCACCGCTGGACCGAGCTCACCTGCACGGGCGAGGAGGAGCTGCGGCTGGAGCGGTTCGACTCGGCCGCCGTGAACGTCCCCGTCACCGCCGGTGCCCGGCTGACGTACCTCACCGGCCAGTGGTCGCAGGAATTCCAGCGCACCCAACTCACCCTGGCCAGAGGCGCGTTCACCATGGGCAGCAGCCAGGGCGTGCCCGGACACGCCTACGCGCCCTGGCTCGCGGTCCAGGACGCCGCGGACCCCGGGGACCCTCCCGCCTATGGCGTGGCCCTGGAGTGGCCCGGCAACTGGCACATCACCGCGGAGGCCGAACCGGGCGGCGCCGTGCGCGTACGCGCCGGCCGCGTACCGCACGAGGGCCTGGTGCGCCTGGCGCCCGGCGACACCCTCACCACACCGCGCCTGGCCTGCGCCTTCAGCGCCGAAGGGCTCGACGGGCTGTCCCGCGTCTGGCACCGCTACGAGCGCCAGCTGACCGGCGAGCGGCTGCACCGCCCCCGCAAGGTCCTCTACAACTCCTGGGAGGCCACCACCTTCGACGTCGACGCGGCGGCGCAGCTCGAACTGGCGAAGACGGCCGCGGACATCGGGGCCGAACTGTTCGTCGTGGACGACGGATGGTTCACCGGCCGTACCGACGACACCGGTGGGCTGGGCGACTGGTATCCGGACCCGGCGGCCTTCCCATCCGGCTTCGACACGTTCGTGGCCGACGTACGCGCGCTGGGCCTGGACTTCGGCCTGTGGATCGAGCCGGAGGCCGTCAGCCCCGGCAGCAGGCTGCACGCCGACCACCCCGACTGGGTGTACCGGATCGACGGCCGCCCCACCCGCCTGGTGCGCAACCAGCTCCTGCTCGACCTGGGCCGGACCGATGTCCAGGACTTCGTCATCGCCACCTTGGACCGGCTGCTGACCGGCCATGACATCAGCTATCTCAAGTGGGACATGAACCGGCCGCCGACCGAGCGCGGCCGTCCCGGCGCCGGTCCCGCCGACCGTCTCGACCTGGACGCCCAGCACGTCGCCGGATATCTGCGCGTCCTGGACCATCTGCGCACCGCCCACCCCCGGGTCACCGTCGAGGGGTGCGCGGGCGGCGGCGGGCGTATCGACCACGCGACCCTCGCCCGTACCGACGTGGTCTGGCCCAGTGACAACACCGCGCCCCTGGACCGGCTGGCCGTCCAGTACGGCTTCCTGCACGCCCATGCCCCGCATGTGATGAGCTCGTGGGTCACCGACGCCCCCGGTGTCTTCGACCCCCGTCCGCGCAGCCTCGCCTTCCGCTTCGTCAGCGCCATGTGCGGAGTCCTCGGCATCGGCGCCGACCTGCGGCAGTGGGACGCCGGGCAGCGCGCCGAGGCCGCCGGCTGGATCGCCCGCTACAAGGAGGTGCGCGATGTCGTCCACCTCGGCGAGGCCCGGCTCCTGGGCAGCCCGCTGGACGCCACCTGCGGCGTCCAGTACGACGGCCCGGACGCGCGTACCGTCGTCGCGGCGCTCGGCACCGGCCGCCTGGACGGGTCCCCGCTCGTCCCGGGGCGTCCGGCCCGGCTCCGGCTGCGCGGCCTCGACCCGGCCGCCCGCTACCGGGACGCCGCGTCGGCGACCACGTACAGCGGCGCCCATCTGCTCCACTACGGGCTGCCGTTCACGTGGAGCGCCGACCACGACGCGGAACTGGTGGTGCTGACCCGGCAGTAGACCGCCGACCGGCCCATGTCCGCCCCCGCCCGCAGTACAGCGAAGGAGCCCGAACCCCCGATGGAACAGTCCCGCCGGGACGGTGACCGCTTCACCGCCCGCACCGCGGTGGTCACCGGAGCCGCCTCCGGCATCGGTGCCGCCACCGCCGAACGCCTCGCCCAGGAGGGCGCCGCCGTCGTGCTCGCCGACATCTCCGAGGAGCGCGGCGCGGCGGTCGCCGCGCGGATCGGCGAGGACGGCGGCCGCGCCCGCTTCGTGGCCGCCGACGTCTCCGCGGAGGAGGACTGGGGGCGGATCGCGGCCGCCGCCCGCGACTTCGGCCCCGTCGACCTGCTCGTCAGCAATGCCTACACCGTCGACGTCACCCCCGCCCACGAAATGTCCCTGGGCTCCTGGCAGCGGCAGCTCTCCGTCAACCTCACCGGCGCCTTCCTGGGATTCAAGGCCGTCCTGGACGATCTGCGGGCCCGCCGCGGAGCCGTCGTCCTGACCTCGTCCGTCCACGCCCACAAGGGCATCCCCGGCCACCCCGCCTACGCGGCCTCCAAGGGGGCGCTGCTGTCGCTGTGCGGACAGCTCGCCGTCGAGTACGGGCCCGAGGTGCGGGTCAACGCCGTCCTGCCCGGCCCGATCCTGACGGCGGCCTGGGACCGGGTGTCCCCCGAGGACCGCGCGCGCAGCGTCGCCGAAACCGCGGCCGGCCGTTTCGGCACCCCGGAGGAGGTGGCCGCGGCCATCGCCTTCCTGGGCTCCCATGAGGCCGCCTACATCACCGGTGCGAGTCTTGTCGTGGACGGCGGCTGGAGCGTCGTCAAGTCCTCCGCATGACCACCGCGATCAGCTCGCAGCAGAAAGGCACTACGACATGACGCCCTACGCCCGTCGCGGCGTGCACGGCCAGACAGTGGAGGCCCTCGCCCGCCGCATCCTGGGCGGCGAGATCCCCGAAGGAGCCACCCTGGACCTGGTCGCCCTGCAGAGCGAACTGGACGTCAGCCTCACCGCCCTGCGCGAGTCGCTGAAGGTACTGGCCGCCAAGGGGATGGTCGACGCCCGTCAGAAGCGCGGCACCTTCGTACGCAACCGCTCGGACTGGAATCTGCTCGACGCCGATGTGCTGCGCTGGCAGTTCCACAGCGACCGCACCACCGACGCCGACCGCGCGCTGCTGCGCAACCTCGCCGAGGTGCGCTCCATCATCGAACCGGCGGCCGTACGCCTGGCCGCCGAGCGGCGCACCGACGCCGACCTCGCCGCCCTGGACGCCGCCGTGGACGCGATGGGAGCGGGCGGCTCGGACGCCGCCCACGCGGTGGAGGCCGACCTCGCCTTCCACCGGGCCCTGCTCGTCGCCACCCACAACGAACTCCTCGAACGCATGGAGATGGTGATCGAGTCGGGCCTCGCCCACCGCGACCGCATCGTGCACAGCTCCCCCCACAGCCAGGACCCCGTACCCGCCCACCGCGCCGTCCTGGACGCCGTGCGCGCCCAGGACCCGCAGACCGCCGAGGCCGCCATGCGGGCTCTGCTCGACCAGGCAGGCCGCGACCTGGACCGGGTCGGCGGCTCCGACAACGACATGGAAAGGCCCTCTGGCCAGTGAAGATCACCCGTATCGAGACCTTCGCCGTGCCGCCGCGCTGGCTGTTCTGCCGCGTCGAGACCGACGACGGCGTGGTCGGCTGGGGCGAGCCCGTCGTCGAGGGGCGCGCCGAGGTGGTCCGCGCCGCCGTCGGCGTCCTCGCCGAATACCTGATCGGCAAGGATCCGCTGCGCATCCAGGACCACTGGCAGGTGCTCACCAAGGGCGGCTTCTACCGCGGCGGCCCCGTGCTCTCCAGCGCCGTCGCCGGACTCGACCAGGCCCTGTGGGACATCGCCGGCAAGACCTACGGCGCCCCTGTGCACGCCCTGCTGGGCGGTCCCGTGCGCGACCGGGTCCGGGTGTACGCCTGGGTCGGCGGCGACGAGCCCGCCGAGCTGTCCGAGCAGATCACCGCGCAGGTCGAGGCGGGCTTCACGGCGGTGAAGATGAACGGCGCCGGGGCGACCTCTCCGGTGGCCACCGCCGCCGAGACCGCCGCGGTCGTCGACCGGGTGGCCGCGGCCCGCGAGGTCCTCGGCCCGGACCGCGACGTGGCCGTCGACTTCCACGGACGCTTCACCGCCGCCAGCTCCCGCCGCGTCCTGGCCGAACTGGGCGCCCTCCACCCCCTGTTCGTGGAGGAACCCGTCGTCCCCGAGCACAGCCATCTGCTCCCCGGCCTGGTCGCCTCGACCCCGGTGCCGCTGGCCACCGGTGAACGGCTCTACGGACGCACGGAGTTCCTGCCCGTCCTCGCCGCCGGTATCGCCGTCGCGCAGCCCGATCTGTCCCACGCGGGCGGCATCTCCGAGGTGCACCGCATCGCCTCGCTCGCCGAGACCTACGGCGCCCAGCTCGCCCCGCACTGCCCGCTCGGCCCCATCGCGCTGGCGGCCAGCCTCCAGGTCGCGTTCGCGACACCGAACTTCCTGATCCAGGAGCAGAGCCGCGGCATCCACTACAACAAGGACGCCGATCTGCTGTCCTACCTCGTCGACACCGAGCCGTTCCGCTTCGTGAACGGCCATGCGCCCCGCGGCGACGCCCCCGGCCTGGGCATCACCATCGACGAGGCGGCCGTACGCGCGGCCGACCGGACCGGTCACACCTGGCGCAACCCGGTCTGGCGCCACCCCGACGGCTCCTTCGCGGAGTGGTGACGACGGTGCTGCAGATCGTCACCGACCCCGCGCACGGCGGCCGCTGGACCTCGCTGCGCGCCGGGGACCGCGAATGGCTGTGGCGCGGCACGGCGGCCGGACGGGACCAGGTGTCGCCCGGGGACGTCTTCGTGGACGCGGGCGGCCTGGAGGAGTGCGTCCCCACCGTCCGCGGCGCCCCCGACCACGGCGACGCCTGGTCACGCCCCTGGCAGCGCGAGGGGGACACGGACACCGTCCAGTGCGACCGGTTCGCGCTGCGGCGCACCATCCGCGGTACGGCCGACGGCGCGGAGGCCGACTACGTCCTTGACGCCGACCCGGGCTTCCCCTTCGTCTGGGCCGCCCACGCGCTGCTCGACCTGTCCCCGCGGGCGTCCCTGCGCCTGCGCGACGGGGCGCGCACCCGGCTCTTCCCGGAGGCCGCACCGCTGCTGGACCGGCCCTGGCCGAACGGGGCGCCGTGGGTGGAGGGTGACTGGCCCGCACCCCTCGGCCTGCCCCTGGACCGGTTCGGACCGGACGACGGCACCGCGGTCGGCGCGGTCGTGGACGACCCGCGCGCCTGCGTCCACGACGGCACGGGCTGCCTGGCCTTCGCGCTCGAGGCCGACGGGCAGCCGCGGTCCGTCGCCGTGTGGCGCAACCTCGGCGGTTTCCCCGCCGAACACCCCTACCGCAGCACAGGAGTCGAGCCGATGCTCGGCCGTGTCTTCGACCTCGCCGACGCGGGTCCCGGCGATGCCGCGCGCGTGCCCGCCTCGGGCGAGGTGCGCTGGCGGCTCACGCTCGGCGCGGTCTGCCGCTGCCCCTGAATCCGCCCGTTTCTACGAGGAGTTCCCCCTGTGGACCTGCGAGCCGCCCTGGCCGCCCATCGGCTGGTCGCCGTCGTGCGCGGCGACGACCCCGAGGCCGCGCTGCGCACCGTACTGGCCCTGGCCGACGAGGGCATCGAGCTGATCGAGGTGTCGCTGTCCGGCACGGACGCCCTGACCGTCATCAAGCGGGCCCGCGAGGCCCTCGGCCCCGGCCGTCCCCTCGGCGCGGGCACCGTGCTCACCGCCGAAGACGCCCACGCCGTCCACCGGGCGGGCGCCGACTTCGCCGTCACCCCCGGTCTGGGTGCGGGGATGTCCACCGCACGTGAACTGGGCCTGCCGGTCCTGGCGGGGGTCATGACCCCGACCGAGATCATCGCCGCACGAGCGCTCGGCGCCGAGGCGCTGAAGATCTTCCCGGCCGCCCAGGCGGGCGGCCCCGGCTATCTCAAGGCCCTGCGGGGGCCGTTCCCGCACGAGCCGTTCGTACCGGTCGGCGGCGTGGACGAAGCCGCGGCCCGCGCCTACCTGGCCGCCGGGGCGACCGCGGTCGGCATCGGCTCGCCGCTCGTCGGCGACGCCGCCGACGGCGGCAGCACGGCCGCCCTGCGCGAACGCGCCCGCGCCTTCCGCACCGCCATCCAGGAGGCCACAGCGTGACCGAGGACCCGCGCCCGACCCGCCCCGACCGCCTCGAGCTGGGCGAGGGCATCCGGTGGACCGGCGAAGCCCTGGTCCTCGTCGACATCCTCGAGGGCCGTCTGCTGACGGCACCCGAGGACCCCACCGCGGCCCTGCGGACGCTGGCCGAGCTGCCCGTCCCCCTGGGCGCGGTGGCCCCCGTGGCGGACCGGCCCGGCACCTGGATCGCCGCCGCGGGCACCGGGATCTGCCTGCTCGGCCCCGACGGCGCCACCACCTGGCTGGCGCGGCCCGAGGCGGCTGCCCACCCCGCCCGGCGCATGAACGACGGCACCGCCGACCCGTCCGGCAGATTCTGGGCGGGCAGCATGGCCTACGACGCCGACGAGGACGCCGGCTCCCTCTACCGGGTGGACCACGACGGCACGGTCACCCGGGTCCTCGACGGCATCACCGTGCCGAACGGGCCCGCGTTCACGGCCGACGGACGCGCCATGTATCTGGCCGACAGCGCCCGGGGCGTCGTCCGGCGGTACCCCGTCGACCCGGCGACGGGCGGCCTCGGCACACCGACGACGTTCGTCACGGTGGACGGCGGCAGCCCCGACGGCATGGCCGTCGACGACGCGGGTGGCGTGTGGATCGCCGTCTGGGGCACCGGGACGGTGCGCCGGTACCGGCCGGACGGCGAACTCGACCGCACGCTGCGGCTGCCCGCCGCCCAGCCCGCCGGAGTCTGCCTCCAGGGCGATGTCCTGCACATCACCACGGCCCGGGTCGGGCTCACCCGGCCGGGCCCCGACGACGGCGCCCTGTTCGCGGTCCGGGTCGAGGTGCCGGGCCCTCCGGCGGCCGTCTATCGCCCGCACCCCGGTGCCGGACCGGAGCCGACAGCGGCACAGGCGCACGCATGACGGCCCCATGGCCCCCGGCGGCCGGACCGGTGGTCTGCGTCGGCGAGACGATGGCCGCGCTGGCCCCCGAACCGCCCGACTCCGTGGAAACCGGCGAGAGCCTGCGGCTGTCCGTGGCGGGCGCGGAGTCCAACGTCGCGATGTACCTCGCGGACCTGGGCGTTGCCGCCATATGGCTCTCGGCCCTCGGCGACGATCCGTTCGGGCGGCGGGTGCGGGCCGCCGTGGCCGCGGCGGGCGTCGACGTCTCGGCCGTACGGTCCGATCCGAACCGGCCGACGGGCCTGCTCGTGAAGGAGCCGGGGCCCACGGGCACCCGCGTCCACTACTACCGGAGCGGTTCGGCGGCCTCGGCGCTGGGGCCCGGCATCCTGGACGATCCGCGGCTCGGGTCGGCGGCGCTCCTCCACCTCACGGGCGTGACCCCCGCGCTCTCCCCGTCCTGCGCCGCCCTGGTGGAACGGGCGCTCGCCACCCCCGCGCCCGACCGCCCGTACGCCATCAGCTTCGACGTCAACCACCGCCCCGCGCTGTGGCCGGACGGCACGGCCGCCACGGTCCTCCGCGACCTGGCCGACCGCGCCGACATCGTCTTCGTCGGCCTCGACGAGGCGCAGCACCTGTGGGGCGCGGGTCTCGACGCGGGCGGCGTCCGCACGCTGCTGCCGCATCCGCGCCTGCTCGTCGTCAAGGACGGCGGACGGTCGGCGACCGCCTTCGGCGACGGGTCACAGGTCACGGTGGAGGCCCTGCGCACGGAGGTGGTGGAGCCGGTCGGCGCGGGGGACGCCTTCGCCGCCGGTTTCCTGGCGGGGCTGCTGCGCGACGGGGACCTGACCTCGGCACTGCGACTCGGCCACATCACGGCCGCGTCCGCGCTCAGGGTGATCGGAGATCACGGCCCGCTGCCGGACCCCGCCACGGTCGAGCGGCTGCTCGGGCTGACGGACCGGGCCTGGGCGGAGCGGAACATCCCCGAGCGCGCGGGGCATACGCCGTCCCCACCGCCGCTCACCGGTTGACCAGGGGCCGGAACGCGGACCGCACATCGGATGTGGCGGCGCTGACGTACCTGTTCGACGCCGGGCCCGGGCCGGAGCTGCCGGAATAGTACGTGATCATCGCCGGGCAGCCGCTGCCGCCGATCTGGAGGGTGCGGTGGGACACGAGCTTGCCGGTGCGCAGCTCGTAGACCTTCACCGGGACCGCGATCTTACGGAACGTCACATACGTGGTGGAACCGGAACCCCTGGGCCGGTACGGGCAGGTCTGGACGGAGCTGCCGAAGGTGTCCGCGCCCATGCAGACCACCAGGACGGCGTCGGTGGCGTCCGCGGCCTTCCAGGAGCCGGGGAGCTTGTCCGAGTGGTCGTCGCCGTAGGTGTCCTGCTTCTCGTTGCCGGGTTGGGCGAGGACCGAGGCGAGGGTCTCGAATCCCCCCTCCAGGGAGGTGGTGTCACCGGTCAGCCCGGTGGTGAGCTGGCCACCGGCCGTCTCCAGCCGACGGCAGTCTTCGACGATCTCATCGCCCCGGGCGGTCAGCGGGGCGTCGGCCATGCGGTGCCCGAACCACACTCCGCCCCGGGCGCTCTCCACCTTTGCGCAGTCGCCGCGTTCACGGGCCTCGGCGACGCTCTCACCGACCCTGGAGGCGTCGAACCGCAGGAGTCCCACCGCCAGCAGCACCGGCAGCGTGACGCCGAGCGCGACCAGGCGCTGACCGCGCAGCGCGCCCCGGCCGACGCCCTGGCCCGCGCCCGCGCGCGTCAGGAACCATCCGTGGGCGATGACGGCCGTCCACCACACGCCCACGGCGACCTCGTACGAGGGACTGGCGGTCGAGACCAGCAGGGAGACGAGCACGATGGTGACGGCGACGGCGAGGACGGCGACCCAGCGCCGCCGCAGCAGCAGATAGCCGACGCCGAGCAGGGAGGCGTTGCCGAGGGCGACGGCCAGCGGGTCGTGCGGCCGGGGCGCGGGCGGCGCGGGCTCCGGCCCGGCGAGGGGCGATTCATCCATCCTGATCTCTTCCCGTCACGGCGTGGGTGCGCAGGGCGCTCCATGGTTCACCCCGGCCCGTGGGACCCCTCCCGAGGAGATCAGCGCGGGAGGCTCATGGGGCAGGGAATGCCGACGCCCCGGGAAGAAAGCGGGGAGGTGAGATCAGGTATTTTCTGCGGAAACGACCGATATGGAGCAAACGCCCCCACCGGGCCCTAGGTCCTGCCAAGAGTGGTCCACGGCCCCTTCCGGCACTATCGTCCGCTTCATACCGTCAAGGGCCGCGGTATTCCGTTTCACGCCGACCGACTGGACCCCTTCCGTGCCCGATCCCTCCCACGCCGCCACCTGGCGCTTCGCCCTGCCGCATACGACGGCCGCCGTGCCCCTGGCGCGCGCACTGATCCGGAACACCCTGGCCGATATCGGGGCGCCCGTGGACGGCGACACGGCGGAGCTGCTGACGGCCGAGCTGGTGGCCAACGCGGTGCGGCACACGGACGGCGACGAGCCGATAGAGCTGGTGGTGGAACTGGTGCCGACCGGGGGCTGGCAGGTCGAGGTGCACGACCAGGACCCGAATCCGCCCGGCGGGCTGGACTCGCTGGGGCGCCCCGAAGGGCCCAAGAGACCCGACGGCCTCGCCGAGGGCGGACGCGGGCTGCTGCTGATCCGGACCCTCAGCGCGGCCGCGGGCTACCGGCCGACCCCCTACGGCAAGGCCGTCTGGTTCGTCCTTCCGCCCACGGGAGGACCGGCGGAAGGCCCCACCGAAGGCCCGGCGGAGCCCGCCGCGGAAGGCCCTACGGAGCGCTGAGGGTCGCGACCAGCACCGCCTTGATCGTGTGCATCCGGTTCTCCGCCTCGTCGAAGACGACGGAGTACTCGGACTCGAAGACCTCGTCGGTGACCTCCAGCTCGGTCAGCCCGTGCCGCTCGTGGATCTCCCGGCCGACGTCGGTGCCCAGGTCGTGGAAGGCCGGCAGGCAGTGCAGGAACTTCACGGCGTCGTTGCCCGTCGCGCGCAGCACGTCCATCGTCACCGCGTACGGCCCGAGCAGCGCTATCCGCTCGTCCCACACCTCCTTGGGCTCACCCATGGACACCCACACATCGGTGGCGACGAAGTCCGCGCCGCGCACGCCCTCCTCGACGTTCTCGGTGAGCGAGATCCGGGCGCCGGTGGACGTGGCGAGCTGGCGCGCCAGCTCCACGATGGTGCTGTCGGGCCACAGCAGGCTGGGCGCGACGATGCGGACGTCCATGCCCAGCAGGGCGCCGGTGACGAGGTAGGAGTTGCCCATGTTGTACCGGGCGTCGCCGAGGTAGGCGTAGGCGACCTGGTCCAGCGGCTTGTCGCTGTGCTCGCTCATGGTCAGCACGTCGGCGAGCATCTGGGTGGGGTGCCACTCGTCGGTGAGGCCGTTGTAGACGGGCACCCCGGCGTGCGCGGCGAGCTCCTCGACGACACCCTGGCCGTGGCCCCGGTACTCGATCGCGTCGTACATCCGGCCGAGCACCCGGGCCGTGTCCTTGACCGACTCCTTGTGACCGATCTGTGAGCCGACCGGATCGAGGTAGGTCGTGGAGGCGCCCTGGTCGGCGGCCGCGACCTCGAAGGCACAGCGGGTGCGGGTGGAGGTCTTCTCGAAGACCAGGGCGATGTTCTTGCCCCGCAGCCGCCGCTCCTCGGTGCCCGCGAGCTTGGCCGCCTTCAGCTCGGCGGCGAGCTCGATCAGGCGGCGGAACTCGTCGGCGGTGAAGTCCAGCTCCTTGAGGAAGTGGCGGCCGGTGAGGTCAATCGCCATAAGGGTGGCTCCTAGGTCACGGCGAACACGGCGGATCAGGGGCTACGGCATGGCGCCGCGGCCAGGAACCATGGAAGCATATACGATGCTCTGCATATATGCGGAGACCAGGGGGTGAACCCTGGCATTACGGTCCGCAGGCCCGCGTTACGGGTCCGCGGGCTCGCCTACGGCTCCACCGGGTCCCGCTCGACCGGACAGCTCATGCACCGCGGCCCGCCCCGGCCCCGGCCCAGCTCGCTGCCCGGGATGTCGATGACCTCGATCCCGCACTTGCGCAGATAGGTGTTGGTCGTCGCGTTCCGCTCGTAGGCGACCACCACGCCCGGCTCGACCGCGAGCACATTGCAGCCGTCGTCCCACTGCTCGCGCTCCGCCGCGTGGACGTCCTGGGTCGCCGTGAGCACGCGGATGGAGTCCAGGCCGAGGGCCGCGGCTATCGCGCGGTGCATATGCTCCGGCGGATGGTCGGTGACCTTGAGGTCCTTGCTGCCCGCGCCCGGCTCGATGGTGTACGAGCGGAGCATCCCCAGCCCCGCGTACTGCGTGAAGGTGTCCCCGTCCACCATGGTCATCACGGTGTCCAGGTGCATGAACGCCCGCCCCTTGGGCATGTCGAGCGCCACGATAGTCCGGGCCGAACCGGCCTCGAAGAGCCGGTGCGCGATCATCTCCACCGCCTGCGGAGTGGTCCGCTCGCTCATCCCGATCAGCACCGCGCCCTTGCCGAGCACCAGCACATCACCGCCCTCGATGGTCGAGGGATACGCGGCCTGCCCCTCCGACCAGACGTGGAAGTCCTCCTTGGCGAAGAGGGGGTGATGGCGGTAGACGGCCTCGTAGTGCACCGTCTCGTGCCAGCGGGCGGGCCAGCGCATCGCGTTGATCGACACCCCGTCGTACACCCACGCGGAGGCGTCCCGGGTGAAGAGGTGGTTCGGCAGCGGGTTGACCAGGAAGTCATCGGGCTCCATGGCGTGGAACCGGACGGAGACCGGCTCCGGGTACCGCCCCAGATACTCCCGCTTGGTCATGCCGCCGATCAGCGCCTCGGTCAGCTCGGGGGCACTCAGCTCGTCGAAGGCGGCGCGCAGATGGTCGGTGGCCAGGGGCCCGTACTCCTTCTCGTCGAAAACCCGGTCCAGCACCAGCGCCCGCGCCTCCGGCAGGCCCAGGCTCTCGGTGAGCAGATCCCCGAAGAGATGGACCTCGACCCCGCGGTCGCGCAGGACGTCGGCGAAGCCGTCGTGCTCCTGGCGGGCGCGGCGCACCCACAGGACGTCGTCGAAGAGGAGGGCGTCCTTGTTGGTGGGTGTGAGCCGCTTGAGCTCCAGGTCGGGGCGGTGCAGTATGACGCGGCGCAGCCGCCCGGCCTCGGAGTCGACATGGAATCCCATGCCCCCATCTTCGCCGCTCGCGGCCCGTTGTGAACGCCCGGCGACACGATCACTCGGGCTGATCGCGATGGCCACCGCGGTTCCGCCGCGCGGGGCGGGCCCGCCGTCGGCGGCGGGCGGCCATCCGGCCGCGAGGGCGGCTATCCGGCCGCGATCACCACGATCAGCACCAGGGCGACCGCGATGAACCCCAGCAGCGCTGAGACCCATAGCTGGCCGGGCTTCAGATCGAGCCCGCCACCGTCGTCGGCGCCCCCGCGCCGCCACCGCCGCCGTGCCTCGCGCCGGGTGGCGCGGGCCGCCGCCTCCTCGTGCTCCCGGCACTCCTCGGCCACGCCGCCGAACAGCGCCTTCCAGCCCTTCTCGCCGAACCCCGTGAGCTGCCGGGTGCCGGCGATCCGGCGCACCACCTCACGGCCCGCGCCGTCGGCGGCCGTCCACAGGCCGGGCAGGACGCATGCCATCAGCTCCGGCACCGCGCCGCGCTGCGCGTACGGGCGGACCAGCCCCTCGTACAGCATCAGCGCGTTGCGCACCCGCAGCCGGCGGCCGGGGTCCGCGGCCGGTCCGTCCGCACCGCCCTGGGCGCGGGGCGGCGGGTCGAGATAGAGCTGGGCGAGCAGCACCTTCTCGCAGACCGCGTCCGCCAGCTCCGGTCCACGCTCGGGCGCGCGGCGCACCAGCTCGACCACGACACGGGTGGCCCGCTCGGCGGGCAGCCCCTCGTCCAGCGCGCTCAGCAACAGGCCGTCATCGGCCCCCCGCAGTGCCGCGGGCAGGTCGTCCCCGCCGTGGCGCAGCGCCTCGCGCAGCATCCGCGCCCCGGTGACCGAGACTCGGCGAACCCCCGCGCCCGCCGTCCTCGCCCGCTCCGCCGTGGTGTCGTCTGTGATCTCCGTGGTTGTCGGGTCCTCTGTCTCTTTCACCATCGATGTCTCTCTCCTCACAGCGCCTCCAGCACCTCCCGTATCCGCGTGGCCGCCGCGGCGTCGAGCGGCTCGTCGCCGTCCTGCGCCAGCCGCGGCAGAAAGCCGCACAACACCGTCAGCTGCCGCTCATCGCCGGCCGCCCGCCGGATCCAGCCGACCAGCGCGTCCTCGGCCGCCCCGGCCGATCTGGCCCAGGTCAGCGCGGCCCGCAGCAGCTCGGCCAGCCGCGGCGCGCACCCCGGATGGGCCGCCAGCACCGCCGTGGCCAGCGGCCAGGCGGCGTACGGCTCCAGCTCCGGCACCTCGCACAGCCCCCACAGATGCGAGGTGCGGGTGGTGACCGCGCGCAACACCGTGAGCAGCGCCAGGTCCCGGCGGGGCCGCCGGGTGTCGCGCAGCCAGCGGGTGAGCGCGGTCAGCACGGTCTCCGGCTCGGTCCCGGCCAGCAGCCGCAGCACGCTGTAGGAGGTGCTGCGGCCGTCGTCGGCGCAGGCGATCCGGCCGAGTTCCTCCAGGGACGCCACGATGGAACCCGCCGCCAGTCCGTAGCCGTGGGCGAGCGCGGCGGTCTCGCGCTCCCGCTCGTCGTCGCCGCGCGCCCAGTCCCGCAGCAGCCCGTTCACGGCGGGGCGCACCCCGGGGGCGCGGGACGCCTCGGCGAGTGCGGTGGCCGCCGCCATCCGCTGCACCGGGCTGTCGGTACGGGCCAGCGGCAGCGCCAGCTCGACCAGGCCGTAGAGGTAGTCGCGGGCACACAGCGCGCCCGCGGCGACCGCCGCGCGCACCCACACCTGCGGGCGCGGATCGTCGCACAGCCCGCGCAGCCAACGGGCCATCGGGCCGCGTAGGTTGTGGTGGGCGTCCCAGGACTCGTGGAGCACGGCGGGCGCCAGCCGCCGCCCCTCGAACCACACCGCGCGCACGGGCACCGACGCGTCCCCGAGGTCCTCCACCCCGTCGCCGTGGACCGCGCGCGCCGTGGCGAGCGAGGCCCCGGGGCGGGCGGCGAACAGCGGGCGCCCTGGCGCGTACTGCGGATCGAGCGTGACGGCCAGTTCCCAGGCCAGCAGTTCGGCGGCCTCCGCCATGAGGCTGTGCGCCGAGCCGTTGAAGACGGCGAGCGCGATCCGCAGCGCGGCGGCGCGCAGCGCGGGCAGCGCGGCGGGCAGGGTGCCGCGGCGCCCGGCCTCCAGGAACCACGCACGGGCCTGGTCCGGGGCGAACGACCGGCAGTGCTCCAGCAGCCGCTCCTCGGACAGCCTGCCCTCGGCGTGCGCGGCCAGCAGGCCCGCGAGCCGGGCGGCCTCGCCGGGCCGCGGCTCGTCCAGGCCGAGCGCCTCGGCCAGTTCGGGGCGCCGAGCGGTGGCGCGGGCCGTCTCCAGCAACCCCGTAGGGCGGACGGCGAGCAGCTCGGTGAGGTGGCGGTCGAGAACGTCGGCGGCGGCCGGGGGCTCGTACGGCACGGCGTGGCGGCGGCCTCGCAACAGCCGGTCGGCGGCCGGGCCGCCCGCGACCAGGACGACGCAGAACGCCTCATGCCCGGCGAAGTGGGCACGCAGCCGGTCCAGCAGGGGCTCGATCGCGAAGTCCGGCTGATCGGCGGGGAGTTCGAGGAGATAGCCGTGGCCCCGCTCGGTCTTCTCCACACCGGACGCCCCGTGGAGGATGCCGGAACCGTGGGAGATGCCGGTCTCATGCGGGGTGCCGGAACCGTCCGGAATACCGGGCCCGTACGGGATGCCGGAAAGCGGGGGGCCGGAACCGAGCGGGAGGCCGGACAAGTGTGGGCTGCCGAGCCCATGCGGAATGCCGGACCCCAGCCGGGAGACCCCGCCGCCGGCCAGCTCGGACAGTTCGGCGAGGAGGGCGAGCCCGGTCCAGGCTCGGCCGGTGCCGGGTTCGCCGCACAGCGCCAGCAGGCCCGTGCGCCGCAGATGGTCGCGCATCGCGGCATAGCCGGGAACGGTCCGGTAGAGCCGCCGCAGCCGGTCCAACTCCTCGCGGGCCACCGGGCCTTCGGGGAGGGGGTACGGCGCCGGTTCGGCGCAGAGCCGGGCGGGGCCGACGGCGATATGCAGATGGGCGCGCGCCTCGCGCGCCGTGCGGGCACCGCCCGGCTGGCCCGCCCCGTCCAGCGGGCCGCTCTTGGGGATGTCCAGCCGTCGTCCCCGCGACTCCGCCGGGGCGTCGACGTCTTCCGATGCGCTCATCGCCCGCCGTCCTTCATGCCGTGGCCCCCGCTTCCCGCTGTGGTGGTGACGGGGTGCCGGTGAATGCCCGAAGCGGGCGGCGGGGTTTCTCCCCCTGCCCGCCCCGCCGCCCTTCTCCGGTGCGGGGCACTGGGCCGTGCGCACCCCCGTCGCTCACGGTCCCGCGCCCTTTGTGCCACTCCAGGGTCGCCGGGGAACGGCGGGGCGGCTGTAGCCGTTTACACAGTCCCGGAGGACGCGTGGAAAGTGCGCGCCCGCGCTCAGTCGCGGGGGTCGGTCGCGGGGCGCGCCGGGATGTGCTCCCCCGCCGCCCGTCCCTCGGCCAGCAGCCGCAGCAGTCCGATGTCCATCACCACGAAGCGGCGCGAGGCGGTCCGGACGACGCCCTGGCCGCGCAGCAGCCGCAGCGCCTTGGCGACCGCCTCCCGGGTCGAGCCCACCGCGGCCGCGATGTCGTGCTGGGGCAGCGGCAGATCGACGGTGATCGCCCCGTCGGCGGCGGGGTGGCCGGTGCGCTCGGCGAGTTCGACGAGCCGGGCCGCCAGCCGCTGCAGCACCTTCTCCGAGGCGAGTGAGCGCCGCTCCCCGTCGGAGCTGCGGAGCCGGGAGCTGAACTGGCGCATGATCAGCACGGTCGCGACGGGACGTGCGGCCAGATAGGCCCGGAACCGGTCGCCGGAGACCACCACCGCCTCCATCCGGCCGAGCGCGGTGACGGTGGCGCTGCGTGAGCCGTGGTCCACCGCGGCCTGGTCGCCCACGACCTCGCCCACCCCGCGCAGCGCCAGGATCAGCCGCACCCCGCGCTCGGTCTCCACCGAGATGGTGGCCCAGCCGGAGGTGATCGCGACGACGAAGGTCGTACGGTCGTGCTCGCGCAGCACGACCTCGCCGGGGGCGTAGGCCCGGGGGGTGCCGAGGGCGAGCAGTGCGCGCCGGTCGTCGGCCGGAAGCGCGTGCAGGAAGGGCCGTCCGTCCTCGAAAAGGCTCATCCGCCCTCCCCGCTCAGCTCGTCGTCGTCAGGCCTGCGGAGAATCCAGGGACCGGTCAGCACGCTAGGCAGCTGGCACGGGCACGTCAATGGTGCCGTAGCGGGTCCGTGCCGGATCCGCCGTTCTCCCCGGGGTCGACCCGAACTCCCGTACGCAAAGCGGCGCCCGCGACGGCCGCGAGCGCGGCGGTCACCGCCGTGAAGACCCACCCGGCGCGCAGCGCGTCCAGCCCCGGCCGTGCGGCGCCCCCGGTGATCACGACCAGCGCCGCGACGCCCAGGGCCGAGCCGCCCTGCCGGGACATCATCAGCACCCCGGAGCCGAGGGAGAGCTGACGGGCCGGAAGCAGCCCGGCGGCCGAGAACATCACCGGCTGGTAGAGCCCCGCGCCGATCCCGGTGAGCACCAGCCCGGGCATGAACTCCACGGCGTAGTGCGCACCGTCGCCGCCCGCGAGGAGCAGCCACCACACCGGCCCCGCGGCGAAGCACAGCCCGCCCACGACGGCCGTGGTCCGCTCCCCCAGCGCCCGGACGATCCGCCCCGACAGCGTCGACACCACCAGGACGGTGAGCGGCCAGGGCGTGACGGCAAGGCCGGCCCGGGCCGAGGACCAGCCCCATGCCCCGGTGAACAGCAGGGTCGCGGCGAGGATCGAGGCGGCGTAGGCGAGGAAGTAGCTGAGCAGCCCGAGCGTGGCGGCGGTGAAGGCACGGGTCCGGAACAGCGCCGGGTCCACCACCGGGTCCGGATGGCGGCGTACGTGCGCCACGGCCAGGGCACCCGTGATCAGGCCGACTGCGAGGAAGCCGAGGGTGGCCGGGGCGCCGTAGCCCCAGTCCGCGGCCTCGACGCAGGCGGTGGTGAGGGCCCCGGTGCCGAGGAGGACGAGCAGCGTGCCCAGCGGATCGAGGCGGCGGCGCTCACCGGGGACGGGCCCGATGCGGACGGGCCCGGTACGGACGGGCCCGGTACGGACGGGCCCGGTACGGACGGGCCCGGTACGCGGCAGCAGCCGCAGCCCGGCCCCCCATGCCAGCAGCACCACGGGCGGATTGACGAGGAAGATCCAGCGCCAGTCGAAGGCGGCCAGCAGACCGCCCGCCACCGGCCCCGCACTCGCCGCGACCGCGCTCACCGCCGTCCAGACGCCAACGGCCGTGGCCCGTTCTCGGGGCGGGAAGGCGGGCAGGGCGAGCGAGAGGGAGGTGGGCACCAGGACGGCCGCCGCCACGCCCTGCACCACGCGCGCCGCGATCAGCGTGCCGAGCCCGGGGGCGGCGCCACAGGCGACCGAGGCGAGCCCGAACAGCGCGATGCCGGTCAGGAACGAACGCCGCCCGCCGATCGCGTCGGCCAGCCGACCGGCCGGGACCAGCAGCGCCGCGAGCACGATGGTGTAGGCGTTGAGCACCCAGGACAGCTCGGCGGTGGACGCGGAGCGAAAGTCCGCGCCGATCGCCGGGAAGGCGATGTTGACCGCGATCATGTCGAGCACGGCGAGGAACTGGGCCGCCGACGCGACGGCGAGGATCAGCCAGCGCCGACGGCTGGGGGCGGGGGCGGGAGCCGGGTCGGGGGTGGCCGCGGGCACACCGCTCCCCTGGGCCTTGGAGGAAGGGGTCGTCATGCCCGTCCAGCATCGGCCCCGGGGCACGGCGGAACGAGTGGCAGGAGTGACAGCATGCGCTACATTTCTGCCATGCGGTCCATAGCCCTCGCCGTCACCCCGGGCATGCCGATCTTCGACCTGGCGGTGCCCTGCCATGTCTTCGGCACCGATCGCCCAGGACTCCCCGACCCCTGGTACGAGCTGCGGGTCTGTGCGATCGGACCGGGCGGTTCGGAGGCCGGTGACCCGGTCGCCACCCGTTCGTGGTTCGCCGCCCACACCCCGTACGGCACCGAGGAGCTGATCACCGCGGACACGGTGATCGTCCCGGCCTCGGCCGATGTGCGCGGCGATCCGCCCGAGGAGCTGATCGCCGCGCTGCGCGAGGCCCATCGGCGCGGCGCCCGCATCGTGTCGCTGTGCTCGGGCGCGTTCACCCTCGCCGCGACCGGACTTCTCGACGGCCGTACGGCGGCCACCCACTGGATGTACGCGGCGCTGTTCGCCGAGCGCTATCCGGCCGTACGGCTCGATCCGTCCGTGCTCTATGTCGACCACGGCGATGTGCTGACCGGGGCGGGGTCCACGGCCTGCATCGACGTCTGTCTGCATCTGGTGCGCGAGGACTACGGCACCGAGGCGGCCAACACCCTGGCCCGGCAGCTCGTCGCGCCCGCCCACCGGCCCGGCGGCCAGGCCCAGTACATCGAGGCGCCGCTGCCGGAGCGCACCGACGACTCACTCGCCCCGCTGCTGCACTGGGCCGCCGAGCGGCTGCATGAGCCGTTGACCGTCGCCGACCTCGCCCGCCGCGCCCACACCAGCCCGCGCACCCTGGCCCGCCGCTTCCACGCCGCCACGGGCACGACGCCGCTGCGCTGGCTGCAGGGTCAGCGGATCGCGCGTGCCCGGGAGCTGCTGGAGGGCGGCGGTCTGCCGGTGGACCGGATCGCGGAGCTGTGCGGGCTGGGCACGGCGGCCAACCTGCGCCGCCACTTCACCCGGGCGGTGGGAGTGCCGCCACACGACTACCGCCGTGCGTTCCGGGCCCGGGAGGCGCGGGCACCGGCCGTCTGACGCCGGGGCGGCCCGGACCCCGTCCCAGGCCCCGGCCGCCCGTACCTGGGGCGGGGCACACCGCCCCGGCCCGGGACAGCGGTCCTGCCCCACCCCCAGCCGCTACAACCGCGGGTCCACCGGCTCGGACTCCAGCGCGAGCACCGCGAACACGGCCTCGTGGACGCGCCACAGGGGCTCGCCCTCCGCCAGCCGGTCCAGCGCCTCCAGCCCGAGCGCGTACTCCCGCAGGGCGAGCGAGCGCTTGTGGCCGAGATGGCGCACCCGCAGCCGGTCCAGGTTCTCCGGGCGGGTGTACTCCGGGCCGTAGATGATCCGCAGATACTCGCGGCCCCGGCACTTCACGCCCGGCTGGACCAGCCGGCCGTCGCCCTTGCGGACAAAGCCCTGGAGGGGCTTGACCACCATGCCCTCGCCGCCGGCCGCCGTCAGGTCCAGCCACCATCGCACGCCCTCGGCGACCGACGCCTCGTCCTCGGTGTCGACGATCAGCCGCCGGGTGGGGGCCAGCAGCCGGGTGCCGTGGCCGTCGGCGGCCGGCTTCTCGGCCTCGATCATCCGGTCGATCAGGGCGAGTTGCTGATCATGGGGCAGCGCGGTGGCGAGGTTACGGCCCTGGACGGCCAGGATCTGGAACGGTGCCATCCGGATACCGTCCGGCCCGTCGACCGGCCAGCAGTAGCGCCGGTAGGCGTCGGTGAACGCGGCCGCGTCCGCCGCCCGTTCACGCTCCTTGCCGAGCAGGGCGGACACCTCGACACCGCGCGCCTCCGCCCCCTCCAGCGCCGCGAGAACGCCGGGGAAGACGGCGCGGGAGGCGGCGCCCACCGCCGCGTACTGGTTGCGCAGCAGCCCCTCGGCCTTGAGCGACCACGGCATCAACTCGGCGTCCAGCAGCAGCCAGTCGGTGTCCAGCTCCTGCCACAGCCCGGCGCCGTCGATGGAGCGGCTCAGCACGCGCAGTACGGTCTCGGTGAGCTGGACGTCGTCGAAGAACGGCCGTCCGGTACGGGTGTGGATCGTGCCCGAGGCGCCGTCCGGCGCGCCGAAGCGCTCCCGCGCGAGGTCCGCGTCACGGCAGACCAGCGCCACCGCGCGGGAGCCCATGTGCTTCTCCTCGCAGATCACCTGGCGCACCCCGTCCGCGCGGTAGGCGGCGAACGCCTCCGCCGGGTGTTCGAGGAAGCCTCCGTCGGCGGCACCGCCGGTCCCCTCCTTCGAGGTTGCGGTCGGCGCCATGGTGGGCGGGAGATAGCCGAGCAGCCGGGGGTCCACCGCGAAACGGCTCATGACCTCCAGCGCCGCCGCCGCGTTCTCCTCCTTGACCGCGATCCGGCCCATATGACGGGTCTCGACGATACGGCGGCCCCGCACATCGGCCAGGTCGAGCGGGCGGCCGTCGGCGCCTCCGGGGGCCTCGGTGGTCAGCGGTTTGACCGGTTCGTACCAGACCCGCTCGGCCGGGACGTCCACCAGCTCGCGCTCCGGCCAGCGCAGCGCGGTCATCCGGCCGCCGAAGACACAGCCGGTGTCGAGGCAGATGGTGTTGTTGAGCCAGGAGGCGCGGGGGGTGGGGGTGTGGCCGTAGACGACGGCGGCCCGGCCGCGGTAGTCCTCGGCCCACGGATAGCGCACCGGCAGCCCGAACTCATCGGTCTCCCCGGTCGTCTCCCCGTACAGGGCGTGCGAACGGACCCGGCCGGAGGTGCGGCCGTGGTACTTCTCGGGCAGCCCGGCGTGACACACCACCAGCGCCCCGCCGTCCAGTACGTAGTGGCTGACCAGCGACTCGATGAACGCCCGCACCCGCTCGACGAAGTCCGGGTCCGCGGTGTGCTCCCGGTCAAGCTGCTCCACGGTCTCGGCGAGGCCATGGCTGACCCGCACCTTGCGGCCCTTGAGATAGCGGCCGAGCTTGTTCTCGTGGTTGCCGGGCACGCACAGGGCCGCGCCGGAGGCGACCATGCCCATCACCAGGCGCAGCACCCCGGGGCTGTCGGGGCCGCGGTCGACGAGGTCGCCGACGAAGACCGCCGTACGGCCCTCGGGGTGGGCGGCGTCCACCGGGCGGCCGGACTCGTCGCGGCGCAGGGCGTAGCCGAGCTTGCCCAGCAGGGTCTCCAGCTCGGAGCGGCAGCCGTGGATGTCGCCGATGATGTCGAACGGGCCGGTGAGATGGCGCAGATCGTTGTAGCGGCGCTCGGTGACGACCTCCGCGGCCTCGACCTCGTCGACGCCGCGCAGGATGTGCACCTTGCGGAACCCCTCGCGCTCCAGGGACTTCAGGGAGCGGCGCAGTTCACGGCGCTGGCGGGGGATGACATGGTCGGGCATCCCGGCACGGTCGGGGCGCCGGGCGTTGCGCCGGGCGCACTCGCCCTCGGGGACGTCGAGGACGATCGCCACGGGCAGCACGTCATGCTCGCGCGCGAGCCCGATCAGGCTGCGACGCGACTCGCTGCGGACGTTGGTGGCGTCGACGACGGTCAGCCGCCCGGCGGCCAGCCGCTTGCCCACGATGTAGTGCAGCACGTCGAAGGCGTCGGGAGTGGCGCTCTGGTCGTTCTCGTCGTCGGCGACCAGCCCCCGGCAGACGTCGGAGGAGACGGTCTGGGTGGGCAGGAAGTGGTGCCGGGCGAAGGTGGACTTGCCGGAGCCGGTGGTGCCGACGAGCACCACGAGGGACAGGTCGGGCACGCCGATCAGGCGCTTCTCCTCGGTCATGCTGCTGCCTCCTTCGTCGTGATCGCGGTGCTGTCGCCGCTCCGGCTGTCCGTGCCGTCGCCGCCCTCGGCGGCCATGCGGAAGAGCGCGAGCTGGGTGGGCGGGCCGACCTCGGGGTCCTCGGGGCCGACGGGGCGGAACTCCACCGCGTAGCCGTGCCGTTGGGCGGCCTGTTCCGCCCAGGCCCGGAACTCCTCGCGCGTCCACTCGAAGCGGTGGTCGCCGTGGCGCATCCGCCCGGCGGGCAGCGTCTCCCAGCGCACGTTGTACTCCACGTTGGGCGTGGTCACCACGACGGCCTTGGGCCGTGCGGCGCCGAACACCGCATGCTCCAGGGCGGGCAGCCGGGGCGGATCCACATGCTCGATCACCTCGCTGAGCACCGCCGCGTCAAATCCGGCGAGCCGGGAGTCGGTGTAGGTGAGCGCGCCCTGGGTCAGCTTCAGCCGCCCCGACGACTGCCGCTCGACCGTGCCGGTGTCCAACCCCGGACGGTCCAGCCCCGGACGGTCCAGCCGCAGCCTCCGTGCCGCCTCGTTGAGCGCGCGCATCGACACATCGACGCCCACGATCTCGGTGAACCGCGCCTCCTTCAGCAGCGCGCCCAGCAACTGGCCCTGGCCGCAGCCCAGATCGAGCACCCTGGCCGCCCCGGTCCCGCGCAGGGCGTCGAGTATCGCCTCCCGCCGCCGTACCGCCAGCGGGACCGGCCGCTGCCCGGAACCCTCTTCGCCGTCGTCCTCCGCCAGCGGCTCGGCCGCCGGTTCGCCGATGGCGTCGTCGACGCCGTTGTCGATGGCGTTGTCGATCTCCTCCGCCTCGGTGTCGTCGGCCTCGGCGAGCCGTGCCAGCTCCAGCCGCTCCAGCGCGCTGCGCGTCAGCGACCAGCGCCGGGCCAGATAGCGGTTGGTGATCAGCCGCTGCTCGGGGTGGCGCTCCAGCCAGCCCTCACCGGAACGCAGCAGCTTGTCCACCTCGTCCGGGGCGACCCAGTAGTGCTTGGCGTCGTCGAGCACGGGCAGCAGCACATACAGATGGCGCAGGGCGTCCGCCAGCCGCAGCTCACCCTCCAGCACCAGCCGCACGTACCGCGAGTCACCCCAGCGCGGGAACTCCTCGTCCAGCGCCACCGGCTCGGCCGTCACCGCCCAGCCCAGCGGTGCGAAGAGCCGCTCGACCAGGGCGGCGCCGCCGCGGGCAGGCAGCGCGGGCACCTCGATCCGCAGCGGCAGCGCCCGCTCCGGCAGCTCGGGCCGGGCCTTGCACTGACCCCTGAGCGCACTGGAGAAGACCGCGCTCAGCGCGACCGCCAGCAGCGAGGAGGCGGCGTACGGGCGGTCGTTCACGTACTGCGCGAGCGCGGAGTCGGGGGCGCCGCCCCGGCCCTTGCCGCGGCCCCGCCGCACCAACGCCACGGGATCCACTTCCAACAGCAGTGCCGCGGTGCAGCGTTCGGCGGTCGCCTCGGGATAGAGGACATGCGCGGTGCCGTAGGAGGTCGAGAACCGCTGCGCCTTGTCGGGGTGCTTGTGCAGCAGAAACCCGAGGTCGGTCGCGGGGCGCTCGGCAGTGCCGGTGGTGGTTATCGTCAAGAACACCCGTCCGAGTATCGCCCGGTGCCCCTTCCTCACCTAATGGTTTCTCACCACGGCGGCCAGCTCCGCGATCCGCTCCGGCCCCACCCGGCAGCAGCCGCCGATGAGCCGCGCCCCGGCGTCCTGCCATGCCCTGACCCGCCCCGGGTCGAAGGTCGCCCGGCCGCGCCAGCCCCGTGCCGCGGCATCCCACTCCTCTCCGCTGTTCGGATAGACCACCACCGGCTTGCCGGTGATGTCGGCCGCGATCTCCACGGCCCGGTCCGCATCACCCGGCTCACAGCAGTTGACGCCCACGGCGATCACCTGGTCGACCCCCGCGGCCAGGGCGAACGCGTCCCTCAGGGGCTGCCCGGCCCGGGTGGCCTCCCCCGCGATGCTGTAGGAGAGCCATACCGGCACCCCGCATCCCTCGACGGCGCTCAGCAGCGCCGCGGCCTCATCGGCGTCCGGCACCGTCTCCAGCGCCAGCGCGTCGGGCCCGGCCGCGGCCAGCGCCTCGATCCTCGGCCGGTGGAACCGCGCCAGCTCGGCCACGCTCAGTCCGTACCGCCCGCGGTACTCGCTGCCGTCCGCCAGCATCGCCCCATAGGGCCCGACGGAGGCGGCGACCCACACCGGCTCCGCGACCCGGTCGCCGCTCGCCGCCCGGTCGCCCGCGGCCTGGTCACGGGCCGCCGCGCGCTCGGTGGCCGCCCGCTCGGCCGCCGTGCGCGCCAGCTCGACACTGCGCCTCAGCAGCGCGGTGGCCTCCTCGTGGCCCACGCCCCGATGGGCGAAGCCCTCGTAGGTGGCCTGATAGCTGCTGGTGATGAGCACCCGTGCGCCCGCCCGTGCGTAGGCGGTGTGGGCCGCCTCGATCTGCCCCGGGTCATCGGCCAGCAGCCGGGCCGACCACAGCTCGTCGGAGAGATCGCAGCCCTGTGCCTCCAGTTGGTTGGACAGCCCGCCGTCGAGGACGAGCGGTCCGCGCTCCAACGCGGTGGCCAAGGGCGTGCGGGGTACGGACATCACGGGTGCTCCTGGTGGTTCGCTCAGCCCAGCCGGGCCTGGACCTGCGAGGAAATCAGCTCCAGGTGGTCGAGGTCCTGGAGGTCCAGCATCTGGAGGTACATCCGGGAGGCGCCCGCCTCCGCATAGCGACCGATCTTGTCGACGACCTCGGCCGGGGAGCCCGCCAGGCCGTTCTCCTTCAGATCCTCGGCCTCCCGGCCGATCGCCGCGGCCCGCCGGGCGACCTCGGCGTCGTCCTTGCCCACGCACGCCACGAGCGCGTTGGAGTACACCAGGTCGTCGCCCTTGCGGCCGGCGGCCTCGGCCGCCTTCCGCACCCGGCCGAACTGGCGCTCACTGTCCTCGACCGAGGCGAACGGCATATTGAACTCGTCCGCGTACTGGGCGGCCAGCCGCGGCGTACGGGTCGCCCCCTGGCCGCCGATCAGCACCGGCACCTTGTTCTGCGCGGGCTTGGGCAGCGCCGGGGAGTCCACCAGCTGGTAGTGGGCACCGTCATAGCCGAAGGTCTCGCCGACCGGGGTCTGCCACAGCCCGGTGACGATGGCCAGCTGCTCCTCCAGCCGGGCGAACTTCTCCTTGGGGAAGGGGATCCCATAGGCCCGGTGCTCTTCCTCGAACCAGCCCGCCCCCAGGCCCAGCTCGACTCGTCCACCCGACATCTGGTCGACCTGCGCGACCTGGATCGCCAGCACACCGGGCAGCCGGAAGGTGGCGGCGGTCATCAGCGTGCCCAGCCGGATCCGCCGGGTCTCGCGGGCCAGCCCGGCCAGGGTGATCCAGGCGTCGGAGGGGCCCGGGAGGCCGTCCACGCTTCCCATGCGCAGATAGTGGTCGGAGCGGAAAAAGGCGTCGAATCCGAGGTCCTCGGTGGCCTTGGCGACGGTGAGCAGAGTGTCGTAGGTCGCCCCCTGCTGGGGCTCGGTGAAGATGCGAAGATCCATGAGCCCCATCCTGCCTCTTCACGCGGCACCACCCCACTCCCCGCCCCACTCGCGGAACGTGAGATGCCGGAGCATCCCGTGCACCCGGTCCCGGGCCTCGTCCGCCGCGTCGATCGCCTCCACGCACTGCCAGTACAGCGCCTCCTCCTCCGTATTGGCGGCGACCCCGACCAGCGCGAATCCCGCCTCCGCGAGCAGATCTCCCAGCGCCAGCAGCACCTCTCTCGGATCGCGCACCTCTGAGAGCTGTGCGGCCCGTAAACCGCCGCCGCGCAGCGTGGGGTGGTGCAGCGCCGGGTGGAACAGGGCGCCGCGTGCCCGCCCGCCCGCCTCGCACAGACCGCGCGCCTCCGCTCGCGCGGCCGCCGGGCCGCTCACCACGAAATAACCGCCGACCGCCTCGGCCAGCGCTTGAACCTGCCAGGCTTCGGCCACGATGTCGTGCACGCCCCCGGCCTTCGCCAGGGCGTGCCGGGTGACACCGATCAGCCGCATCGCGTCCATTCCCCGCACCCCTCTCAACGGACTTCCGGGCCCGTCACTCCTCCACTACCCAGAGTGATGACTAACAGGCCGAAAAGCTAGGGGAATTCAGGAATCTGTTGACAACAGTTGCGATGTGGATAACTTTTTCACTACGGAGAGTGACGAAATGGAGGGTTAGGGGCTTGCGGACCATCCGAGATCACGGTTCACCGCCAGAGCGCCCGTTCACCGTCATAGTCCCCCGCTCACCGCCAGACCCACCATTCACCGCCAAAGCCCCCGTTCACGGTCAGCGCCCATCCGCGATCAGCGCCCGTCCGCGATCAGCCCCCGTTCGCGGTCAGCGCCCTCCGTTCGCCGGAAAGCGCCCCTCGTTCCGGTCGATCTTCGCCGAGAGCGCCGCGAGCGCGTCGATCCCCAGCACCTCGCAGAACTGGAGCAGATACGCCAGCACATCGGCGACCTCATCCTCGACCCGGGCCGCCTTGTCCTCGTCCTCCATCACCCGCGCCGACTGCTCCGGCGTCAGCCACTGGAAGATTTCCACCAGTTCCGACGCCTCGACGCTCAGCGCCGCCGCGAGGTTCTTGGGGGTGTGGTACTGCTGCCAGTCGCGCGCCGCCGCGAAGGCCGCCAGCCTGCGCTGCAGCGCCGCCACATCCAGGCCGTCGGTCCGGCCGCCGATCCGGCCATCGGTTCGTCGCTCGCTCTCATAGGACTCGCTCACGCCCCAGGTCTACCACCGTGACGGGGGCGTCCCCGACCGCCCCCGCCACGTCCCCCACCGTCCCCACGAGCCGGATGTGCCCCCGTGCGCACATCCGGGCCGCCACCCCCAGGAGCTCCCGGGCCTGCCGCCGGTCCAGACACCGGTCGAATCCGTCGGCCAGCACGGTCAGCACCTGCCGCGCGGGGAGCACATCGGCCGCCGGGTCCACGGCCAGCACACCGGGCCCGGTCAGCAGCACGAGCGCGAGCGCGAGATACCGCAACTCCCCGTCGCCCAGCCGCTCCACGGGCATCGCGCCGAGCTCCCCCTGCTCGACCAGGGCCCGCACCACCCCGTCCGCGTGCCCCTCGGTGACCAGGCCCTCCACCGGCCCGACGCACCCCGCGCGGACCGCCGCGACCAGCGCCGCATGGCGCGTGCCGCACTCCCGGCTGGTCCGCCGCAGCACCGCCGCCAGGTTCTCGCAGCAGCCACGCAGCCGCCCGTCCCTCGGCACCGCCGGCGCCCGCATCCGCTCCGGCCGCGGATCGCAGGGGAAGACCGAGCGCAGCGCGATGACCACCTGCTCGGCGGCGGCCAGCGCGAGCCGCTGGCCCTCCGTCGTGCCCGCGACCCGCAGCGGCAGCAGCGAGGTCGCCAGCCGGTCGTCGGGCAGCGGGGCGCGGGTCACCGCGACCGCTCCCGCCGTATGCCAGGCGGCCTGGACACAGCGCCGCCCCGGGTCGCGCAGCGCCGTCTCCAGCAGGGTCTCCCCCGCCCCCGTCATCCGCTCGCCCACGATGCGCAGTTCGGGCTCGGCCTGTACGGCGACGTCGAGCCGTACGGGCCCGACCGGGCCGTCCACGGTGCAGCCGATGCGGAAGCCGCGCCGCCCCTGCCGGTCCGGCCGCGCCCGGCGCGGGATGTACGCGGCCGGGTCGCGGAACACCTCCGCGAGCCGGGCACCGCCCGCGAGCCGCGCGAGCGCCGCGTACGCCTCCAGTACCCCGGACTTACCGCTGCCGCTCGGACCGGAGATCAGGGTCAGCGGGCCCAGCGAGAAGGCGGCGCGGCGGTGGGTCTTGAAGGCCGACAGCCTCAACTCGGAGACGATGGGCCGCAGTTCGGTCCTGGCGGGCAGGAGCCCGGATGCGCTCATGCTCCGGAACATATCTCTGGCACATACCGCTGAACCGTTACGCCTTCCGTATCTTCCTACCATCGGGGGATAGCCGCGGTGGCCCATGATGACCAAGGGGCGGCGGATGACCAGAGATCGGGGAGTTGAGGACGGGATGGAGGGCCATGGCTGACAGCACCTTCTGGATCGCGGCCCTCACCGGCGGCACCGCCGTCCTGGCCAGCTGGGTCACCAGCCGCGGCAACACCCGGGCCGCCCGGATCCAGGCGGACACCGCCGTACTCGCCCAGCGCGCGGAGCGGCTGCGCGACAGCAGGCGCGGCGCGTATCTCGATCTGATCGAACAGACCCACAGCATGGGCGAGTTGTACTGGGAGATCGCCGCCGTCCAGCGAGCAGCCGAGGCGGGGCGCCGCCCCGCCCTCCTGGACGAGTTGGCCGAGTTGGCCGAACTCGCCGAGCGCGAACGCGACGAGTACGGCAAGCTGCGCCGCTGTGTGCGCGTGGTCGAGCTGGAGGGCCCGGCCGCCGCGGCCACCGCCGCGAACGCGCTGCAGAAGGCCACCGGCCCGTTCCACCGCGCCCTGGGTGCGATGCGCTCCGGCGAACCGGAGGGGCCGCGGCGCTTCCACGACGCCTTCCGCCCGTTCTGGCAGGCCCTTACGGACTTCGTCGAGGCCGCGAAGACGGCCCTCCACGAGCCGTAGCGGGGCGCCTTGTCGAGCCGTAGCGGGGCCTCGGCGAGGCGCGGCGGGCGGCTTGTCAGGAAGCGGACGGCGCGGGAGGCGGGGTGCCCGCGGCGGGCCGTCACACACCCCAATTTTGTCAGCAACATGTCAGTCCGCACCACTTCACGACCCGACCGCACACCGGCACCGGAGACTCGTACGGTGGCCGTCGGCCCGGGCTGGAGAGGTGCCATCAGCACGGATGCTGATACGCGGGCCGCTCCCCTAAACCCTTTGGCGGAGCCGCCCTCAGCCCTCAGGTCGATTTCCACGGGGACCCATGGTGCGGCCGGAACAGCTGTCCTAGCGTGCCCTTTACTGGAACCTTAATCCCTAAGGAGCGTCATGTTCGGGCGAATAGGACGGTTTTCCGTCCACCGTCCATGGCTGGTCGTCGCGATGTGGGTCATCGCGGCGGTCGGCCTGGCCATCCTGGCCCCACCGCTGAAGTCCAGCACCGACCAGGCCGACTTCCTGCCGTCGCGCTATGAGTCGGTGCAGGTCTCCAAGCTCCAGGAGCATGCGTTCCCGCAGCAGGAGAGCGCGGCCGCCATTCTGGTCTACCAGCGCTCGGACGGCGGAAAGCTCTCCGAGGCCGACAAGGCCGCCGTCGCCAAGGCGACCACGGGGTTCCAGGACAAGAAGTACGCGACCTTCAAGTCCGTGGTGACCACGCCCGAGGCCGTCTCCAAGGACGGCAAGATGGCGCTGGCCAACGTCTACTCGACCAAGAAGGACGTCTACGACGAGGACACCCAGCAGTCGATCAAGGACCTGCGCGCGGACCGCGACAAACTGCTGAAGGGCACCTCGCTCAAGGTCGACGTGACCGGTCCGGCGGCCTCGGGGCTCGATGCCACCGAGTCCTCGGGTGACACCGACGCCATGATCATGATGGCCACCCTGGTCCTGATCATCGTGCTGCTCGGCGCCATCTTCCGCAGTCCGCTCATCGCGCTGATGCCCGTGCTGATGATCCTGGTGATGTTCATCATGGCCCAGGGTCTGATCGCCACCGCCAGCGACTGGTTCGGACTCGAGGCCGACAGCAGCGTGTCCGCGATTCTGATCGTGGTGCTGTTCGGCGTCGGCACGGACTACATGCTGTTCCTGCTGTTCCGCTACCGCGAACACCTCCGTAAGGGCCAGGAGCCCAAGGAGGCCCTGGTCGACGCGGTCTCCCGGGTCGGCGAGACCATCGCCTCGGCGGCCGGTGCGGTCATCGTGGCGTTCCTCGCCCTGGTGCTGTCGACGATGGGCAGCATGCGCGCCATGGGGCCCTCGCTGGCGATCTCCGTCGCGGTGACGCTCGTGGCGGCACTCACCCTGGTGCCGGCGGTGTTCTCGCTGCTGGGAACGAAGGCGTTCTGGCCTTCCAAGGCGTGGAAGAAGGCCCCCCGCAACCGGCTCGCCAACGGCGTCGGCTCCGTGGTGTCGCGCCGTCCCGGGCTGATCGCCGCGGTCTCCGCCGGTGTGCTGGCGGCCCTCGCGGTGGGCGCGCTCGGCTTCAAGGCCGAGTTCGACACCGACAGCACGCTCCCCAAGGACCTGGAGTCCGTCCAGGCCATGGCGGAGCTGCAGAAGAGCTTCTCGGCCGGCGAGTCCGACCCGAGCCTGGTGTACGTCCAGTCGAAGGGCGACAAGCTGGACCCCGCGGCGCTGACCGGATTCCGGCAGAAGCTGACGGCGGTCGAGGGCGTCGGCGAGGTCTCCCCCGCCGTGCTCAACCCCAAGGGCGACGTGGCCCAGTTCAGCGTGGTGCTGAAGTACCGGCCCGCCTCCGAGAAGGCCATCGAACTGGTCGCCGGGGAGCTGCGGGACACCGCGCACGGCTCCGCGCCCGAGGGCTCCAAGGCCCTGGTGGGCGGGTCGACCGCGGTACTGGCCGACATCGAGGACGCGGTCAACCACGACTACCGGCTGGTGTTCCCGGTCGCGGGCCTGGCCATCATGCTGATCCTCGGCCTGCTGCTGCGCAGCGTGGTGGCGCCGCTGTATCTGATGCTCGCCGTCGGCCTCGGCTTCGCCGCGACCCTCGGTTCCACGGTCTGGCTGTTCCAGAACGTCCGGGGCGAGCACGGCTTGCTCTTCATGCTGCCGATCATCGTCTATCTGTTCGTGGTGGCGATCGGCACCGACTACAACATCCTCATGGTGGCCCGGCTGCGGGAGGAGGTCAGAAAGGGCAAGACACCGGCCGAGGCCGTCCGGCTCGCGGTGTCCCAGTCGGCGCCGACGATCGGTTCGGCCGCCATCATCCTGGCGGGCACCTTCGGTGTGCTGATGCTGGCCAGCAACACCATGCTCCAGCAGATGGGCTTCGCCGTCGCCTTCGGCATCCTGCTCACCGCGTTCATCATGGCGCTGCTGCTGGTGCCGACGGTGACCGCGATGCTCGGCTCCAAGGCGTGGTGGCCCAACCACCGCCACGACTCCCCCGAGACGCCCGGCGTCTCCGGCCCCGGGCGGGCCGAGGAGCCCGATGCGGCGGACGAGACCGTACGGGTGTGACCTGACGCTCCCTCGGACGCCCGAACGGCGCGGTGGCCCTTCGCGACATGGTCGCGGAGGGCCACCGGTGGAGGGACGGGGGTTGCGGCGGATCAGGGGCCGACCGGCCAGAACAACTCGGCCGGGGCCCCGCCGACGTGGCCCGTCGCATGGGCGTCGAACAGGTCCCGGAAGTCCGCGTCGGGCGGCCAGAGCATGGAGTGCTGCGAGCGGTAGCACTCGATCGCCTCGTATTTGGCGGACCAGGAGGCGTCCCCGGCGGTCTCGGCCATCGGGTCCAGCAGGGCCCGGTCGTCCGGGAGCGGGGGGATGTCACTGCCCCGCAGTCCGTACGGAAGGTCCTCCCAGCACCGCACCGGGACCTTCCCGGCGACCGCGGTGACCACCGCGTCGCGGGTGCGCCGGTGGTCGATGTGGTTGCCGACCGCCGCGCTGGTCAGCACCAGTTCGGGCCGGGTCCGCTCGGCCAGCTCGGCCACGGTGCGCGTGAGCAGGTCGCAGAGCTGGGGTTCGGCGGCGTCGCTGCCCTGTACCATCGGGCCGTCGACGTCGATGAGCCAGCCGCCGTCGGGCAGCCGCCGGTAGACGGCGTCGAGGAACTCGCCGTGGACGGGGGTGGCGCCCAGCCGGGCCAGGGCCTTGCGGTCCTCCTCCCGCCGGTGCTCCATCGGCTCGGTGTCCAGGCCCCAGGTGTAGTGGAAGTACTCGGCGATGGGTGAGTACGGCAGTGGCGGGATGCCCGCGAACAGGGTGAAGACCGTGACCTCCGCGCCTTCGGAGGCCAGGTGGTGGATGCGGCTGCCGGCGGACAGCACGGCGTCGTCCAGGTGGGGGGAGACGACGAGGATGCGGGAGGACATCAGGACGTGGACCGTTCGTCATCGGTGGTGGACGGTTCGTTCGCGGCGGGGGACTCCGGCGCCCGCGGGGTACGGGGGACCTGCTGACGGGCACCGTCGGCCGTCTCCAGCTCCCCGGTCTCGCCCTGGGCCAGGGCGGCGGCGATCGCCGACGCGGAGCCCGGCCGGTTCTTCTGCACCCAGCCGGGGATGTTGCGTTGTTTGAGGGACCCCTCGGAGATGACGAGCGCGCCCGGCGGGACGTCCTCGGCGATCAGCGCGCGGGCGCCCGAATAGACCCCGTCGCCCACGGTGACCGGTGCGATGAGCCCGTTCTGGCCACCGATGCGGACGTTGCGGCCCACGACAGAGCGGTACTTCTTCCGGCCGTCGTAGTTGGCGAAGCCGGACAGGCCGCCGATGTTGCTCCCCTCGCCGATGTCCGCGTCGCCGATGTACGACAGATGCGGGACCTTGGCCCCGGCGCCCAGCGTGGAGTTCTTGATCTCCACGAACGTGCCGACCTTGGCGCCCTTGTCGAGCCGGGTGTCGGGGCGCACATAGGCGTACGGACCGACCTGCGCCGACGCCCCCAGGGCCGCCTTCTCCAGCACCGAGCTGCTGACCTGGGCATCGGCACCGACCTCGGACCGGAACACGGTCGAGTAGGCCCGCACCCGGGCGCCCGCGCCGAGGTCCGAGCCGGTCACGGTGGACCGCTCCACCAGCGCCCCCTCGCCCACCGCGGAGTCCCGCACCTCGCTGTCCGGGCCGATCACCGCGCCGGCCGCCACCGAACTGGCGCCTAGCACCCGGGTGTTGGTCAGCACGACCGCCCCGGCCGCCAGCCTGGCGCCGACGTCGATCCAGGCCGTCCCCGGGTCGGCGATGTCGACACCGGCCGCCAGCCACCAGCGGTTGATCCGGTCACGCAGGACGGCCCGCACGCGGGCCAGCTGGACCTGGTCGTTGGCGCCCAGGATGTCGTCCGGGTCCTCCGCGACGGTGATGCCGACGCGCAGGTCGTGCGCGGTGAAGTAGTCGAGCACGGTGGCCAGGTACTCGCCGGTGGTGTGCCCGCCGGCCAGCAGGTCGTCGAAGGCCGCGCGCAGGGCCGTGGCTTCGAACGCGTAGACCCCCGCCCCCACTTCGCGCAGCCGTCCGCCGGCCGGTCCGTCGCCGGGTTCACGGCGGTCGCCCCGGTCCGGCGGCAGCAGCGCCTCGTACTCCCCCACCTCGGACCGCAGCACCAGGCTGTAGCCGACGGTGTCCGGCAGGCGGCCGGACAGCAGGGTCATGGCGTTGCCCGCCTTCTCGTGGTCGGCGACCAGCCGGGCCAGCGTGGGCCCGGTGAGCAGCGGCGCGTCCCCACAGCTCACCAGGATGGTCCCGGTGAAGTCCGGGAGCCGGTTCACGGCGGCGAGCAGGGCGTGGCCGTAGCCGCCCTGATGCTCCTGGACGGCGGTCTCCGGCGCTGCCACGGCGCCCGTGCCATGGGCGGCGAGGTACTCCTCGACGGCCGCGCGATGGTGTCCGGTGACCACGACCGTGCGCCGCGGCGCCAGTTCGGCCACGGCGTCGAGGACATGGCCGAGCATGGCCCGGCCGCCGACCTCGCGCAGCACCTTCTGCGGGCCGGGTCCCATGCGCTCCCCGTTCCCCGCGGCGAGCACCACGGCGGCCAGTTCCCGGGCGTTCTCCTCCCGGTCCTCCCCCGGTCCGGAAGCCAATTCTCCTGTACCGTCGAGTATCTTCTGGGAAATCATCTCAATCAGTCCCTCCTGAGGTTGCTCAGGCCGCCCGGACTCCCTTTTGGACAGCATGATGCAGGTCTCAGACAAGGGCGAAGCAGACAGGCCCGCAAGGGATGCACTGAGCCCTTGGCAGGAAGCTGTCTGCATGCTCGACCGTGCTGCCCGGCCTTCCTAGCATCGAATTCACCACATGACGTCAACCGGCCATCTGCAGCGTCCGGATGGCGGAAGAGGAGTTATCCGTGAACGTCTCCAGCCCGGGCCTTCCGGAGGGAATTCCGGAGAATGCGCGACCGCTGCACATCGCGATGTTCAACATCCCGGCGGACGGTCATGTGAATCCAAATCTCGCGCTCTGTGCAGAATTGGTCAAGCGAGGCCACCGGGTCAGCTTCTCCATCGACGAGGGGCGTGCCGCGGCGGTGCGGGCCACCGGGGCCGAGCCGGTCCTCTACCGGTCGACCTTCCCGGACGCGAGCCGCGGCGAGCGGTTCCCCATCCATGATGTGATCGCGATGTCCTCGCTCTTCCTGCGGGAGGCGGTCGCGGTGCTGCCGCAGCAGATCGCCGCCTTCGAGGACGACCGCCCCGATATCGTCCTCTACGACTACGCCGCGCTGTCGGCCCAGATCCTGGCCAGGCGCTGGGACGTCCCGGCGGTGCGGCTCTCCCCGACCCGGGTGTCCAGCAACACCTACGAACGGGATCTGGCCCCGTTCTACGCCACGGTGGCGGAGGACCCGGCGTGGCTGGCCTACCGGGCGGAGTTCCAGCGCTTCCTGGACGAGGGCGGGATGGAGCTGACCATCGAGGAGTTCCTCTACGTCGGACAGGCCGACCACTATGTGGTCACCATCCCGCGTGCCTTCCAGGCCGACGCGGACGAACTCGGCGGTACCTACACGTTCGTGGGCCCCGTGGTGCGCGAGCAGGACCACCAGGTTCCCTGGCGGCGGCCCGCGGACGGCCGGCCGGTGCTGCTGATCGCCTTCGGCTCGGTCGCACCCGAGGTGCCGCAGGTGCAGCGGGTCTTCTTCGAGTGCGCGGAGGCGTTCGCCGACTCGCCGTGGCATGTGGTGATGTCGATCGGCAGGCATCTGGACCCGGCGGACTTCGGACCGCTGCCCCCACACATCGAGCTGGTCCCGGAGGTCCCGCAGCTCCAGGTCCTGGCCGAGTCCACGGCGTTCATCACGCACGCGGGCATGGGCTCCACCATGGAGGCGATCCAGCACGGCGTTCCCCTGGTGGCGGTGCCCATGGGGTTCGACCAGATGGAGAACGCCCGGCTGACGGAGGAGCTGGGCATCGGCGCACGGGTGCCCTTCGAAGGGGTCACCGGCGAGGAGCTGCGCGAGGCGGTGGAGCGGGTGTCCGCCGACCCCAAGGTGGCCCGGCGGCTGGCGGAGCTGCGCGCGGAGATCCTCGCGGAGGGCGGCGCCTCCGGGGCTGCCGACGCGGTCGAGGGCGTACTGCGGCGCGCTCGGGCCGGCGCGTGAGCGGATCGGGAACGGCCGCCGGGGCGGGGCCGGCGCGGGAGACGCGCCGGGCCGCCCTGGCCGCCTTCGTCTGGGCGGTCGTCTTCACCGCGATGCATGTGTACTGGTTCGCCGGGGGCCGGTTCGGGCTCGGCGACGCTCCCGAGGTGGTGCCGCGCGCCACCAGCACCAGCGACCGGGTCCAGGGCGCGGTCATCACCGTCATGTTCGCGGTGGGGATCGTGCTGCCCCTGGCACTGACCCGGCCGTGGGGGCGGCGGATCCCGCGGTGGGCGGCGCTGTTCTGCCTGTGGACCGGCTGCGCGCTGGTGGCGGTGCGCGGGGGCGCCGGGCTGCTGGACACGGCGCTGCGCGGCACCGGGCTGGCGCCGCACGGTCTGACCGGCCTGACGTACGAGCAGATCACCGGCGACGCCCACCCTTCCGCGTACACCATCTGGTCCGGGGTCGGCATCGACGCCTACTTCGTGCTCGGCGGGATCCTGTACGGCCTGACCGCCCTGTGGCTGGGCCGCAGGGCCCGGCCCGGGCGGCCCGTCACGGCAGAGTGACCACCAGCGCGGCGTGCGCGAGCCCCGCGCCGAACCCCGCCAGCAGGGCCAGTCCCCCCGAGGGCAGCGCCCCTCGGTCCCTGAGGGCCTCCATGGCGAGCGGGACGGACGCGGCGGAGGTGTTTCCGGCGGAGGTGATGTCGTCGGCGACCACGACATGCGGCGGCAGGTCCAGGGCCTTGGCCACCGCCTCGGTGATGCGCAGGTTCGCCTGGTGCGGGATGAAGGCGGCCAGCTGCTCCGCCGTGACACCCGCCCGGCACAGGGCGGCGGCCGCCGTGCGCGGCACCTCCCTGATCGCCCAGCGGAACACCTCGGATCCGGCCATCCGCATGTACGGCCAGGGGTGGTCCGCGTCCCGGGCGGCGGTCCAGGGCTCCTGGTGGGCGATGAGGTCGTGCTGGTCCCCGTCCGACCCCCAGGCCACGGACTTGATCCCGGGTTCGTCGGCGGGGCCGACCAGCACCGCGCCCGCGCCGTCCGCGAAGAGGAAGGCGGCCCCCCGGTCGTCCGGGTCGACGATGTCGGTCATCCGCTCGGAGCCGATCACCAGCACCCGGCGGGAGGTGCCCGCGCGGACGAGCCCGTCCGCCACGGCCAGGGCGTAGCAGAAGCCCGCGCAGGCGACGTGCACATCGAAGGCGGCGGCGGACCGCGCGCCGACGGCCGCGGCCACCTGCGGCGCCGCCGCCGGGCTCTGGTACAGGTACGACATCGAGGCGAGCAGCACGGTGTCGACGTCGGCCGGGGCCACGCCCGCGTCGGCCAGCGCCTTGCCCCCGGCGTGCGCGGCCATGGCGATCACCGTCTCGTCCGGCCCGGCGTAGCGCCGGCTGACGATCCCCGACCGGCGCCGTATCCAGGTGTCGGAGGAGTCCAGGCGCGCGCACAGCTCCTCGTTGGGCACGGTGCGGGCGGGCCGGTAGCCGCCCAGTCCCAGGATGCGCGCGCCCGCCTGACCCTGACGTCCGGTCATGACGGGCCTCCGCCCACGCGCACGAGGGTGCCGTCCACGTACTGCTGGCGGCAGGTGCCGCGGCGCACCTTTCCACTGGTCGTCTTGGGGAGGGTGCCGCGGCGGATGACGACGACGTCCTCGGCCTCCAGCCGGTGGTCGCTGCGCACCCGCTCGCGCACGGCGCTGACGAGCACGTCGTGACCGGCCGCGCGCAGCGCCCGGCCGTCCGCCTCGATCACCACGACGAGGGCCTCCCGGTCGCCCCGGTCGACGGCGAAGGCGGCCGCGGAGGCGGGGCGCAGCGCGGGGTGGCTGCGCTCGGCGGAGTACTCCAGGTCCTGCGGGTAGTGGTTGCGGCCCTTGACGACGAGCAGGTCCTTGAGGCGTCCGGTGACATAGAGCTCGCCGTCGCGGACGAAGCCGATGTCGCCGGTGCGCAGGAACGCCCCGGTGTCGGCGTCGCCCTCGATCCGGGCGCGGAAGGTCTCCTCGCTCTCCCGCTCGCGGCCCGCGTACCCGGCCGCCACGCAGGGGCCGGCGGCCCAGATCTCGCCCACCCGGCCAGGGGCGGCCGCGCGGCGGGTGGCGGGGTCCACGATGCGCACGCGGGTGTCGCCGATGGTGCGGCCGCAGCTGACCACGGGTATCGCGGCGGCGTCCGCGGTCACCGTGACCCGTCCCTCGCCGAGATCGGCGGGCGCGAGGGTGAGGGCCCGCGGCAGCTCGCCGGGGCCGCTGCCGCTGATCTTGAGGGTGTGTTCGGCGAGTCCGTATCCCGGCGAGACCGCGTGGGGGTCCAGGCCGTAGGGGGTGAACGCCTCGGTGAACGCCCGGATGGTGTGGAGCCGCACGGGCTCGGCGCCGTTGACGGCCGCCCGCCAGGCGGACAGGTCGCATCCCGGCGCGGGGCGTGCCTCCCGTACGCACAGGTCGTAGGCGAAGTTGGGGGCCGCCGCGTGGGTGCCGCCGAACCGGGACAGGGCCTCCAGCCAGCGGGCCGGGCGGCGGACGAACGCCTCGGGGGCCATGAGGTAGGAGGGGATGCCGGCCCACAGGGGCAGCACGACGCCGAACAACAGCCCCATGTCGTGGAAGAGCGGGAGCCAGGAGACGACGGTGCCGCCCCGGGTGGGCCACAGGGCGTCGGTCTCGGCCGCGTTGTGCCAGAAGTTGCGGTGGGTGACCATCACGCCCTTGGGCGTGCCGGTGGAGCCGGAGGTGTACTGGAGCAGCGCCACGTCGTCGAGTCCGGCGGGGGGCAGGGGCTCCCCGGCCGTCGCCGCCTCCGGGTACGCGTCGGTGGCCAGCAGTTCCAGGCCGCGCAGCTCGGGCGCGCCGGGGAAGTCGGCCAGCAGCCGGTCGCGGGTCTCCGCGGTGGTGAGGACCAGGGTGGTGCCCGAGTCGTCGGCGACGGAGCGCAGCCGGCGCAGCGCCTGGCCGTTCCTGGGGACCTGTACGGGCGCTCCCATGACCCCGGCGGCGGCGCATCCGAGCCAGGCGCGGACGAATTCGAGGCCGGTGGGATACAGCAGAACGGCGCTTTGGCCGCGCATGTCCCGGCGGCGGAGTTCGGCCGCGCGCGCGAGGGCCTGGCGCTGGAGTTCCGCGTAGGTGGCCCGGTCGTCCGGGTCCTCGCCGTTGCGGAGGTAGCAGTAGGCGAGGTCGTCGGGGGTTTCGGCGGCGCGCCGGGCGAGCAGGGCCAGCAGGGACATCAGCTTTTCGGGGGCATGGCCGACAGAAGTCATGTCCATCCTTTTCAGCGGTGGATGGCTCCTGTATAGCCAGGGGGCCCGGGCCCCTCAAGGGCTATATCACCATGCTGCCAATATCACGGAATACCGTCCGGTAACAATTCCCGACGCCCATTCCATGACCATTCAATGCCGCATCAGTTCCGCCCGCTGCCGCGCGAAATGAGGAAAAGAACTTTCAGACCGATCACTCCGGAGATCACCAGCAGGTGATAGCCCAGCAATTGGAAGAGTCCTATTCCGGGAACGACCAGCGGACCGCCGTCGATGCTGAGCAGGATCACCGACATGACCCCGCTGGTGGCGGCGATGAAGGTCAGCAGGATCTCGTGCACCAGCGACCTGATGTACGTACGGTCGCGGGCGTTGGCGAAGAGCCGCACGCCGACGCCGAGGCGGCCCTGTTCGAGCGCGCTGGTGACCCGATCCAGCCGCCGGGGCAGCCTGCGCAGCAGTTCCCAGGCCGCCATCACGTCCGTCGGGCTGATCAGCTGGCTCAGCGGATCGCCGCCGGCCCGGGCGAAGCCCCCGTCGGCGAAGGTCCTGGCCTCCTCCACCATGACGAAGCCCGGGGCGATGAGCATCAGGGTGCCCTCGAGGGTGCCCAGGGCCCGGAAGACGGCCGCGACCTCGGGCGGGATGGTCAGCCCGTGGCGCTGGACCAGCCGGAAGAGGTCGGTGAAGATCTGCACGCTGGGGGTGGAGCCGGGTGCGAAGTAGCGTGACAGGAAGCGGCCGAGCTCCCGCTGCAGCCGCTGCTCGTCGATCTCCTCGGGCCGGGTGACCACTTCCAGCAGCGCGTCGCACAGGGCGGCCGAGTCCTGGCTGTTGAGCGCGAAGAGCAGGGACCGCAGACCGGAGCGGACCTGGGCGTCGACCCGGCCGACCGAGCCGAAGTCGATGACGCCGATGGCGCCGTCGTCCAGCAGCAGGATGTTCCCGGGGTGCGGATCCGCGTGGAAGGTGCCGTCGATCATCACCTGGTGGAACATGTTGACCATCACCTTCCTGGCGAGCGCCAGGCGTTCCTCCGCGGTGCCTTTGAGGACCGCGGCGGCCGAGCCGATGGGGGTGCCGGTCAGCCGCTCCATGACCAGCACCTGCTCGCCCGACCACTCCTCGTACACCCTCGGCAGCCGGATGCCGGTGCCCTCCGAGCGCAGGCTCCAGGCCGTGCTCACGGTGGCGATGTTGGCCGCTTCGATCCGGAAGTCCAACTCCTCACGGACCGAGGTGGCGAACCCGTCGGCCAGGTCCACCACCCCCAGCGCGCGGGCCCAGCCGGCGCGCCGCTCCAGCGTTCTGGCGAACCGCAGGATGATCTGCAGGTCACATTCGGCGACCTCCCGGACGCCCGGGCGGCGCACCTTGACCACGACCTCCTCGCCGGAGTGCAGCCGTGCCGCGTGGACCTGCGCTATGGAGGCCGCCGCCAGCGGCTCGTGGTCGAAGTGGGCGAACGCCTCCGTCAGCGGCATGCCCAGCTCCCGCTCCAGGGCCTCCCCCACCACCTGCCAGGGCTCCGGTGAGACCTGGTGGTGCAGCCGCCCCAGTTCGGCGATGAAGGCGGGCGGGAGCAGGTCCCGGCGGGTGGACAGCACCTGGCCCAGCTTGACGAAGGTGGCACCGCCCTCCTCCAGCGCCAGCCGCAGCGGCCTGGCCATGCGCCCGGAGCCCGGCCCCCGGCCCCCGGTGGGGACCGCGCCATAGCGGCTGGGGCGCAGACCGTGGCGCACGGCGATGGACACGATGTGCCAGTAGCGGCGGGTGCGGGTGACCCGGGACCGCGCCGACCGCACCCAGCCGCGCGGCCCGCCCACCGAGCCGCTGGGCAGGACCACTTCGAGGACGGCCAGGAAGCCGGTGGTCACCACGAGCGTGGACCCGAACTGCACCCCGGTGAGGATGCCGCGCTGCTCGGGGCGCTGCATCAGCAGGCTGAAGACGGCCAGGCCCACCACGCTGACCAGCCCGGCCAGCAGGGACCGCACGATCCCGATGCGCAGGCCCAGCAGCCTCCGGGCGCTGAACACGAAGGCCATGATGAACGCGGTCATCACCAGGAGGGCCAGGAGGAACTGGGCCAGCTTCATCACTGCGCGGGGTCCTTCGGGTCAGCGTGCGGCGGCCCTGTGGTACGCGCGGGCGGCTGTCGGGGCCACCACGATCAGCAGGGTGCACAGGATCAGGGTGCCCGCGGCCAGCGGGTGCTGGGCCGGCAGGGCGTCGCTCACCACCGTGGAGGGGTTGCCCCACAGGTCCCGGCAGGCACTCACCACGGAGCTGATGGGGTTCCACTCGCCGATGATCTGCATCCAGCGCGGCAGCCCGTCCAACGGCACGAAGGAGTTGGACAGCAGCGCGAACGGCAGGACCATCAGTGAGGAGATGGTGTTGACCGCCTCCGGGCTGCGCACCACCAGGCCGATCAGCGCGCCGATCCAGCACATGGTGAAGCCCAGGAGGAGCAGCAGGCCGAAGCCCGCGACGGTCTTGACCAGGCCGTGGTGCGCCTTCCAGCCGATGAGCAGGCCGACCAGCGCCATGACGAGGCAGCTGAGCGCCGTCATCGCCATGTCCGAGACGGTCCGGCCGAGCAGCACCGCGTAGCGGGACATCGGCAGCGACCGGAAGCGGTCCACCAGACCGTTCTTGAGGTCGTCCGCGACGCCGGCGGCGCTCGTGCCCACCGCGGAGAACATGACCTGGGTGAAGATGCCCGCCATGATGTACTCGCGGTAGTTACCGCCGGGCACGGACATCGCGCTGCCGAAGAGATAGCCGAAGACCAGCACCATCACGACGGGCGCGATGGTCACCCCGATCAGCTTCTCCGGTACACGGGCGATGTGCTTCATATGACGCCCGGCCAGGATCCAGGTGTCGGTTGCCAGTTCCTTCATGCTGCCGTCTTCCCCTCGTCCTCGTCGGGCTCCCCGGCGCTGCTGCGCCCGGTCAGCGCGAGGAACACGTCGTCCATGGACGGTCTGCGCATGGCGAAGTCCGTCACCTCGATTCCCTTGCCGCGCAGCGCGGCCGCCGCGTCGGCGATGGCATCGATGCCGGAGCCCACCGGCACCGATACGCTGCGGCCCTGGTCCCCCACCACGGGTTCGCCCACCGCGACGCGCTCCAGCAGCGCGGTGACCTCCGGGACGGCGGCCGGGTCGGCGAGGCTGACCTCGAGGCGCTCCCCGCCGACCTTGCGCTTGAGCTCGTCGGGGGTGCCGTCGGCGATGAGCAGCCCCTTGTCGATGACCGCGATGCGGTCGGCGAGCTGGTCCGCCTCCTCCAGGTACTGGGTGGTGAGCAGGACGGTGACGCCCGCCTCGACCTGTTCGCGGACCATGGCCCACAAGGTCATCCGGCTGGTGAGGTCCAGGCCGGTGGTCGGCTCGTCCAGGAACAGCACGTCGGGGTCGGCCAGCAGGCTGGCGGCCAGGTCCAGCCGGCGCCGCATGCCGCCCGAGTAGGTCTTCGTCTCCCGGTCCGCGGCGCCCGTGAGGTCGAAGCGCTCCAGCAGTTCCTCCGCCCGCCGCTTGGCGTTGGCGCGGCCGAGACGGTAGAGCCTGCCGATGAGGACGAGGTTCTCCCGGCCGGTCAGGCGCTCGTCCACGGCCGCGTACTGTCCCGCCAGGCCGATGCGCCTGCGGACCTCCAGGGGCGCGGTGCCGATGTCGTGGCCGGCCACGACCGCGCGGCCGCCGTCGGCCGGCAGCAGGGTGGCCAGGATCCGTACCGTCGTGGTCTTCCCGGCTCCGTTCGGTCCGAGAAGGCCGAGCACGGACCCGGCGGGCACCGTGAGGTCGACGCCCTTCAGCACCTCGTTGTCGCCGTACCGTTTGCTCAGGCCCTCGGCCTCGATCGCCACGTCCATGTTCTCTCCTGGAAAGGTCGCCGGTGTGTGCGTGATCGGGGCGGTGCCGTCATCGGTCGATGCCCGCGAGACCGCGGGCGTGGCGACGGTCGGTTCCCCGGGAGACGGCGAGCGGGTCCCAGCGCTCGTCGCGCTCGGGCAGCAGGTCCGCGTCGCCCAGCACGGCACCGTCGTGCACCTCGTGCATCAGCCTGCGGCCGACGATGGCGGAGGCGCAGGCGATGCCGCCCACGGCGACACCGGTGATGCCGCTGCCGTAGCGGGTGTTGGCGCCCACCACGTGCAACCCCTCGACCTGGGTGCGGGTGTCGGGGCGCACGCCGACGCCGCCCCAGTCCGCGAGGCCGAAGGGGGTACCCCCGGTGGACAGGGTGTAGCGCTCATGGGTCAGCGGGGTCGCCGCCTCCAGGTGGGTGATGTGGTCCCGGAAGGGGCCGATCGCCCGCTCGGCGGCGGTGAGCATGGCCTGGGTGAACTCTTCCTTGCTCTTCCGGTAGGCGCCGTTGCGGCGGTAACGGGTGCCGTCGGCGGGCCCCGTGGTCACCCCCCAGCGGTCGTACTCGGGCGGGCACAGCGTCATCACCTGGAAGTTGCTGTGGCCCGGCGGGCACACGGTGCGCCCCTCGGGGTCCTTCTGTGACGCGAAGGACAGGAAGAGGAAGGAGACCGGGTCGATGTCGCCCTCGGCGAGCCGCCGGTAGTAGGTGTCGATGTCGTCGTCGGCGTACCACCACAGATTGGCGTTGCGCCGCTCGGGCAGCGGCCGGTCCAGGGCCACGTACAGCGTGGCGAACGGCAGCCCCATGGCCGCGTCCTGGGTCTTGGTCACCAGCTTGGCGGGGAAGTGCTCGGCGCCCACGAGGTCGAGCACGGTGCGGCGGTAGTCGGCGTTCGAGACCACCAGCGGGGCGGAGAACCGCCGTCCGTCGGCCAGCCCCACCCCGGTGACCTTGCCGTCGTCGACGAGGATGCGCGTCACATGGGCCCGGGTGAGCAGGGCCCCGCCGTGCGCCTCCAGGCTCTCCACCAGACCCGCGGCCAGCATCTGGCCGCCGCCCTCGGGGTAGTAGGCGCCCCGCACGTAGTGGTCGGTGACGGTCGCGTGCATCGAGACGGTCGCCTGCTCGGGCCCCATGCCGTAGTTGGGCGACTGGGCGGCCAGGATGGTCCTGGCCCGCGCCGAAAGCCCGCAGTGGTCGAAGAGCCGGGAGAGCGGATGGCGGCCCCATTTGAGGGTGACCGGGGTGCGCGCGACGAGGTCGGCGACCGTCAGGTCCTCCCCGGACAGCAGGGCCGAGCGCATCTCGGCCCCCAGGGTCTCGCAGATGTCGAGGAAGGTGTCCAGGCCCTCGGCGTCCTGCGGCAGCGTCTCCTTCAGGCGCTGCCGGTACCGGTCCCAGCCGGCGGGCATGAACATGGAGGTGCTCGGCAGCACGATCTCGTCGAAGCCGTCCTGATCCATCTCGCGGTAGGTGATCCGCTTGTCCAGGCCGAGGCCGCCGAGGATCGCGGGCAGCACCCCGCCGGGCCCGCAGTCGCCGAGGTAGTGGACGCCGACGTCGAACTCGTAGGCGCGGCGGCGGCGAAACACATGGCTGTTGCCGCCCGCGACGTCATGCTGCTCCAGCACCAGGACCCGCCGCCCGGTCACCGCCAGATAGGCGGCGCAGACCAGGCCGCCGATGCCGGAGCCGACGACTATCGCATCCCAATCATCCCGGTTCGTCATGCTGGGGATCCCATCTGTGTCTCAATCGCCGTAACCGTCGCAGCAATCGGAGCCGCGATCCCGGGCCGTGACCGGAAGCTGCCACCCACACCTTTCTCCCGTGCGACGCCCGGGATCGGGTGGGTCCGCTGCCCCCGTTCGCTCGTCTTCACCGCAGCCGCAGCAATGCGCAGGCGACCGCCCCGTCGCGGTCCACCGAGGTGATCACCGCGACCTTGCCGGAGGCGTCCGGGGCGTCCTCGGCGGTGGCGAGGACCGCGACCACCTGGAAGGCCGCGGCGGCCGCGGAGGTGTCCCCGATCGGTTCGGGGTGCGGCACCCAGCGGGGCTCGACCTCACCGAACAGCGCCTCCAGCACGCCCCGTTCCGCCACTCCGGCGGTCCCGGCCGGCGCGGACGGCGAAACCGCCCACACCTCGGCCGGGGTCACCCCGGAACGCCGCAGCGCCCGCTCCACGCACCGGGTCAGTGCCGGTTCCGTGCCCTCCGGGCCGGCCACCCCGGACTCCACCAGCACCACTTCGGCCAGGCCCGCCGCCGCGTCCGGCGCGTCGGCGGGGACCAGCCGCAGCACCGCACAGCCCTCGCCGAGCAGCACGCCGTCGGCCCGCTCGTCCTCGCCCCGGGTGTGGTGCTCCAGCCAGGCGCGGGCGGCCGAGTGCTCCTCCACCGCGCCCACCAGCACGCTGCCCGCCCGCCCGGATGTCAGCAGACGCCGTCCGTAGTGCAGCGCCTGAAGCCCGGAGGCGCGGCCCGCGGCCACGGTGGCGTTGGGCCCGCGCAGTCCGTACCGGATGGCGCACTGCCCGGAGGCGCAGTTCATCACCGTGTTGGGGAAGTGCGAGGGGTCGACGTAGAACGGCTTTTCCTGCACGAAGGTGTCGCGGGTCAGGTCCATCATGCTCTGCGCGCTGCCGGTGTTCGTGCCGAGCACCAGCGCGACGTCTTCGCCGCCCGACGCGGGTCCGGGCTCGGTGCCCGTGACCTCACGCAGCAGCCGGTCCACGGCCGTGACGGCCAGTCCGGTCACCCGGTCCATGGACCGGGTTCCCTTGCGTCCCAGCACCTCACGGATGACGAAGCCCGGTACCAGACAGGCTTGTTCACCAGGCCCCGACCACTCGGCCGGGTCGAGCTCCACTGCCGTTCTCCGCCCGGACCGCAGCCCCTCGACGAAGGCGTGGCGCCCGATCCCGTACGGCGACACCGCCGACCAACCCGAGATCACGGGACCGCGCACCGCGGCAACCATGGCCGTCACAACCGATCCACTCCTTGGGGAATCGTCGCGGGTCCCGGCGGCCGCGCCCCGGGAGCCCGCTCACAGATAGAAGACCGCGCGGTATCCGGGCCAGCGGGCCGCCATGGCCCCGGCCGGTACCGTGCGTACGCCGGGCAGCAGACCGGACGTCGCGTCCGGGCCGTACACCCGCAGGTCCTGCTCCTCGACCCAGACGCCGACCCCGGCCGCCAGCAGCACGTCCAGGCCCTTGCCCGGGGTGTTGACCGTGGTCAGCTCCCGCTTTCCCAGGCGCGGTACGGGCGTCCGCGCGGCCCGGACGGCATAGCCGACCGCCGGGCCGCGCAGCAGGACGTCCAGTCCGCCCAGGTGGCGGTGGAAGAGATACGCGCAGTAGAGGCCGTCGGAGAACTGGGTCTCCACCGCGCCCCGGTAGGCACGCTCGACGATGGCGAGCGCGCGTCGCTCCTCGGCCGCCACGGTCACATCACCCCCAGGTAGAGCGTCTTGTCCGCGGCGGCCACATGCTCGGCGAACCTCGCCGGGGCCCGCACCGGGACCTCCGGAACGTGGTCCACCGCGCCGCGGTCGTCGCTGCAGAAGCGGCAGGCGTACCAGCGCAGCCGGTCGGGGAAGGCGAGGAGCATCTCCCGGACGAGCAGGCTCGTCGACGGATAGTCCACGGACCATTCGGCGAGGTTGCGGGGCTTGCTGTCGCCCAGCCCCCGCTGGGTGAGCATGGTGGCGTAGCCGCAGGCCCAGATCTGCACCGTGGCCCCGCCCTCGAGCATGGCCTGCGACAGCCGCAGCGCGCTGGTGAGCAGGTCGCTCTCGTAGGGCGCGCCCATGACCGTCAGCAGGACGTCGGAGCGCGGAACCGTCGTGGTCCTGGCCATCTCAGTGCCACACCACCCTGACGCCGGGAGCCAGCACCCGGGCGGAGACCTCCGGCATGCCCACCACCCGGGCCTCGGGGATCAGCCGGTCCGCGGCGAGGCCGCGCTGGGCGAGGGAGAAGTCGTCCACCCACACCTCGCCGCCGGCCTCCGCAAGGGCCCGTACCTCCGCCGAGTCCTCCTCCGTGCCGCGCATGGCCGCGGTGACGGCGTCCTGCACGAGGACCAGCTGCACGGGGTGGCCGGAGAGGGCCAGGGTGCGGCCGTCCCGGACGAACGCGTCACAGGCGGGGCCCGCCCAGGGGCCGCGGCTCTCGATGAGCAGATGTGGAGGGTTAAGGACCGGTGCGTCTTCTCGCGTCATGATTCCCATGCCTTCAGCCGACCGTCGTACCGTTCACGGCTTCGCCAGCATCGCCAGGGCCGACGCGCTGTTCCAGGCGGGCGACATGATCCTGCCAGTGCTCCCGCGGGCCGTGGAGCACGAATTCGATCAGGTCGGCCGAGGTGACCGCGCCGTCCAGCTGCCGCATCCGCTTGCGCATGGCGGCGGTCCGCGCCGCGATCGCGGGGTCGGAGGCGACGAAGGACACGGCATCCCGCAGCCGCGCCGCGGTCGCCTTGTCCAGGGGGATGTGCCGCCCCAGCCCCAGGTCGGCCAGGCGCTCTGCGTTGATGTGCTGGTCGTTGACCTGCGGGACGGCGACCATGGGGACTCCGTGGTGCATGGCCTCGAGCACCGAGCCCATACCACCGTGAGTGATGAAGGCGGAAGCCCGCTCCAGCACGGCCAACTGGGGTACGGAGCGATGCTGTTCGACATGGGGCGGCAGCGGGCCGAGCAGCGCGGGATCGAGGGTGCCGGTCGCCAGCACCACATGCCAGGGCGTGTCGGTGAAGGCCGCCACGACCTCCCGGTAGAAGGCCGGCTGGCCGCTGCCCGCGGACCCCAGGGCCACCAGCAGCACCGGCCGCCCGTCCTCGGGGGCCCGCCACTCGCCCTGGTGCTTCCGTTTCCCGAGACAGGGGCCGACGAAGGCATAGCGCTTGTCCACGGCGTCGCCGTCGATCTGGAACTCCCGGGGCATCGGCACCAGACAGCGCTCGGGCAGCCCGGTGTAGTCGTCGATGGACAGGGCGATGCCGGCGTCGTCCAGGAACTGCCGGAATCCGCGCCGGTACTCCGACCAGCGCGGGTCGTCCGCGAAGTACTCCTCGAACAACTCCTGGCGGGCCCGGCGCTCCTCCGGGCCCGCCGCGGACACATGCGTGGAGGCGAGGCAGATGACCGGGACCTGCCAGCGGTGTGCGAGCAGCCGGCCGGTGAGCGCGCCGAAGTCGTGCAGCACCAGGTCGGGCCGGTCCGCCTCGAACGCCCGCAGCTGCCCCGGAAGGATGGCGATCGCCTCGTCGAGCGCGAGGCGGGACATGGCGACCGGATCGTCGGAGGGCCAGTCCTCGACCCGGTCGGAGGCGGGCAGCGTCGTCTCGTACGGCACCAGGGTGGCCCCGGCGGCCCGCACCTGCGGGCCGAACTCGGCCGTCGCGGCATAGCTCACCCGGTGTCCACGCCGCACCAGTTCGGCCACCGTGCCGAGCGTGGGGTTCACATGGCCGTGGGCCGGGATGTTGAACAAGGCGATATGGGATGTCCGTCTGTGACTCTCCATGGCGTGCTCCGGCTCAGTCTCTGGTGACAGCGACGGGGAGCCGCGAGGCGCCGATCATGTCCGACGTGTCGAGGAACTCGATGTCCGCGTCCGGCACGACATGGATGGAGCGGTAGCGGTCCAGCAGCAGATTGAAGGCGATCCTGCTCTCCAGACGGGCGAGCGGGGCACCGATGCAGTAGTGGATGCCCTGTCCGAAGCCCACGTGCCGGTTGTTCTCCCGGTGGATGTCGAACCGGTCGGGGTCCGTGAAGGCGCTTGTATCGCGGTTGGCGGAGGAGACCCACACATGGACGAGCTCCCCGGCCGGGATGATCTGCCCGCCGAGCTCCACGTCCTCGGCCGTCATCCGGACGAAGTTACTGAACGAGGGCCGGATACGGACGACCTCCTCGATGGCCTGGGGCACCAGGGAGCGGTCGGCACGCACCTCGGTGTAGAGCTCGGGGAAGCGGTCGAAGGTCAGGATGATGTTGCTGATCAGGGCCGCGGTCGTGGTGATCCCGCCCATCAGCAGCACGCCCGCGAAGCCCACGATCTCCTCGTCGTCGAGCGTCCGGCCGTCCATCTCGGCCTGCACCAGCGTGGTGATCAGGTCGTCGCGCGGCTCGGCGCGGCGCCTGCGGATCTGCTCGAACATGTAGGTGTTGAGGGACTTCAGCCGCATCGCGGTCGCCCGGTGCCCCTCCACGCCCTGATTGCTGGCGTGCAGCAGATTGGCCCATTCCGCGAAGAGGTGGGCGTCCTCGCGGGGGGCGCCGAGGATATCGGCGATGACGGCCACGGGGAACGGGAACGCGAAGTCCTCCGCGATGTCGAATCGCTCCTTGTCGGCCACCGCGTCGAGCAGCCCGGTGGCGATCTCAAGGAGCTTCGGCTCCAGGCCGGCTATATAGCGGGCACTGAATGCCTTGCTGACCAGCATCCGGAATTTCCGGTGCCGGGGCTCGTCCATCGCGGCGATGTTCCCCTTGAAGAAGACGTCGTAGTCCTCCTGGGGCGGCGTGATATCGGACATGTCGTTAACGAAGACATCGGTGTTGGCCATGATGTGCGTGACATCTTCGTGCCGGAACACCGACCACTGGAAGGACTGCTCGTTGTAGCTGACCGGGTCTTCCTTCCGCATCTTCTCCAGCCAGGCGAAGAAGTGTGCGTTCGCTTCGGCGGTCTGCCGGTCACGCACGGCGTCACTGGTGGTCATCGCGTTCGCGCTCCTTAGAATTTCTCAAGTTCGGGGGGTTTATTGCGCCGTACCGTGGGCGTCCGGTCCGGGGCCGTCCATGTCCTGGAGTTTCGCGGCCAGAATGCGCCCGATCTCCGCCAGAGGACCGGGCTTCATGAGGTCCGTGTGCTGCCGGTCGACTTCCCGCGTCTCGATCCGCCCGCCGACATAGGGGCCCCAGGTGTCCGGGGTCGGGGAGATGTCGATCTTGTCGAGCGTGGCGACGACCAGCAGGATGTCGCCGCCGAACTTGTCCGGGAGATGCGTGTTGAACAGTTCGCTGTTGTTGGCGTAGATCCTGGTGATGGCCTCGATGTGGCGGCCCTCGAGGGTGGCCATGGCGCTGCCGAGGCGCTGCAGCACCTCGGTCACCCGCTCATGGGTGAGCGGCCCGCCTCCGAGGTAGCGCCGGTCGTAGCCGACCCACCGCAACAGGTCGGCCAGCACGTCCTGTTCGTCGATGGGCGGCATCTTCTGGTTCGGGTAGGTGTCCAGCACGCCCAGCAGGTCGGTCTCCTCGCCCAGCGCCTCCAGGCGGGTGGCCATGGCGTGGGCGATGACCCCGCCCGCCGAGTAGCCGACCAGCCGGTAGGGGCCCGAGGGCTGGACGGTGCGGATCTGCCGCACATAGTCGTCGGCCATCTCGGCGATCGTCGTGGGCAGTTGCTCGCCGTCGTCGTCGAGCCCGCGCGCCTGCAGGCCGTAGACGGGATAGTCCTGGCCCAGGTGCTTGATGAGCCCGGAGTAGCACCAGCTCAGGCCGCCCGCCGGGTGGACGCAGAAGACCGGGGGACGGGTGCCGTGCGGCCGCAGCGGCAGCAGCACGTCCAGCGGCTGTCCCCGGTCCTCGTCGTCGAGGTGAACCGCGAGTTCGGCGGGCGTCGGGGCCTCGAAGAGGCTGCGGATGGTCAGTTCGACACCGAACGTGGCGTGGATGCGCTTGAGCAACCGGGTCGCCAGCAGCGACTGTCCGCCGAGGTCGAAGAAGTTGTCGTCCACGCTCACCCGGGGCGCGTCGAGGATCTCGGCGAACAACCCGCACAGGATCTCCTCACGCGGCGTACGCGGCGCCCGACCCCCCGCACTCACCGGCGCCTCCGGCACGGGCAGCGCCTTACGGTCCAGCTTGCCGTTCACCGTCAACGGCAACCGCTCCAGCACCACGAAGGCAGAGGGCACCATATGCTCCGGCAACAACCCCGCCGCATGCTCCCGCAACGCCCCCGCCCCCACCTCGCCACCGGCATCCGGGACCACATACGCGACCAGACGCCTATCACCGGGACGGTCCTCACGGACCACCACCACCGCCTGCCCCACCCCCACACACTCCCCCAGAACCGCCTCGACCTCCCCCAACTCGATACGGAACCCCCGCACCTTCACCTGGCCATCCGCCCGCCCGACGAACTCCAGCACACCCCCATCGGTCCACCGCGCCACATCACCCGACCGATACATCCGGGCACCCGCCGGACCGAACGGATCCGCCACAAAACGCCCCGCCGTCAAACCCGGACGATTCCAATAACCACGCGCCACCCCAGCGCCCCCGACATACATCTCCCCCGCCACACCGACGGGCACCGGACGCAAACCACCGTCAAGGACATACACCCGAAGGTCAGGAATCCCAACCCCGATAACACTCCCCGCACCGGATTTCGCAACACGGGAATCCAACGCCGCATAACTGACATGCACAGTCGTCTCGGTGATCCCATACATGTTCACCAGAACCGGACCCGTATCCCCATGCCGGTCGAACCATTCCTCAAGACGCCACAGATCCAGCACCTCGCCACCGAACACCACCCACCGCAGCCGCAACCGGGCACCCACCTCCAGCGCCTCACGATCCGCCTGCATCAACTGATAGAAAGCCGACGGCGTCTGATTCAGCACCGTCACCCCCTCATCCGCCAGCAACCGCAAAAACTCCCCCGGCGAACGACTCACCTCAAACGGCACCACCACCAACCGCCCACCCCGCAACAACGCACCCCACAACTCCCACACCGAAAAGTCGAACGCGAACGAATGGAACAGCGTCCACACATCATCCGCACCGAACCCGAACCACCCATCCGTCGCCTCAAAAAGGCGCACCACATTCCCGTGCGGCACGACGACACCCTTGGGCCGCCCCGTGGAACCCGACGTGTAAATCACATACGCGGCCGCCTCCGGCGAAACACGGACCCCCACATCCGACCCATCCAGCCCCGCCAACTCCACCACCACCTCGACGTCATCCAGCGCCACCAGCGGAACCCCCGCCGGCACCTGAACTCCCACACCCACCTCCGTCACCACCAGCGACGGACCCGCGTCCTCCCACACATACGCCACCCGGTCGGCCGGATAACCCGGATCCACCGGCACATACACCGCCCCGGCCTTCAACACCGCGAGAACCGCCACCACCAGATCCACCGACCGCGGCAGCACCAGCCCCACCCGGTCCTCAACACCCACCCCACGCCCCACCAGCAACCGCGCCAGCCGATTCGCCCGCGCGTTCAGCTCCCCATACGACAACGACTCCTCGCCGCACACCACCGCCACGCTCTCGGCGGACTCCCTCGCCCGCGCCTCGAACAGCTCGGTGAGGGTGGTGTCCGGTAGCGCGGCCGGAGTGTCGTCCGTCGGCGGCAGCAGACGGGCCCGCTCGTCGGGCAGGAGGATGTCCACGGTGCCCAGGGCGCGGTCCGCTCCGGCGTCCGCGAGGGACTCCATCAGCTGGACGAATCTGCGCTGGTGGAGGGCGAGATCCTGCTCGCTGTAGAGCTCGGGGTTGCCTTCGAAGTCGATGCGCAGCCCCTGGCCCTCGCCCAGGTCGTGGACGACGACCGACAGATCCTCCACCGGACCGAGGTTGAGGGTGTGCGGGATCGCGGGCAGTTCGCCGAAGGTCAGCCCGTGGCCGAACATCATAATGTTGATCTGCGGTCCGACCAGGCGCTGGTCGCCGCCGAGCAGGCCGAGGTCGCGGCGCAGGTCCTCGTAGCGGTAGCGCTGGTGCCGCAGTACCCGCCGCATCGATCCGGCGACCTGGGTGAGCAGTTCCCCGAAGGTCGACTCGGGCCGCACGGACAGCCGCAGCGGCAGGACGTTGGAGACCATGCCCGGGGTGGCCCGGGCTACCTTGCCGACCCGGCCGGTCACCGGCAGGCCGACGACGATGTCATCGCCTCCGGCCAGGCTCTGCAGATAGGCGGCGAGGACGGCCGTCACCACGGGCGGCCAGGGGACACCGGCCCGGTCTCCGGCCTCCCGCAGCGCACGGGTGGACTCGGGGGACAGCCAGGTGGTGCCGCGCCGCAGGCGGGTCGGCATGGTGGGGTCCGCGGCCGTCAGGCTGGGCGGCTTGGGGCGGTCGGCGAGCAGGGTGTTCCAGTGCGCCTTGTCCTTGGCGAAGTCCTCCGAGGCGCGGTAGCGCTCGTCGGCGGCAACCAGGCCCGCCAACGGTCCGAATCCGCTCTCGGGCACCGGGTTCCCGGCCGTCAGGGCGGTGTAGATCTCGGCGACCCGCCGCGAGATCAGGGCGCCACTGAAACCGTCCAGCACGATGTGGTGGCAGCGGTGGTACCACAGGAAGCGGTCGGGGGCGGTCTCGAGGACGGCGAAGCGGACCAGTTCGTCGCCGAGGAGGTCGAGCGGGCGCCGGTAGTCGGCGCGCATCCATGCCTCGGCCGCGGCCTGCGGGTCGTCCTCGTGGCTGACGTCGATGTAGTGGACCGTGCCCGTGCCGTCCGGGTCGACCAACTGCCATACGCCCTCGGCGTCCTCGGCGAAACGGGTGCGCAGCGCGTCGGTCTCCCGGACGACCCGGCGCAGCGCCTCCTCCAGGAGGTCGGGGTCGAGCAGCCCCTGGATCTCCAGGTACTGGGCGCCGTTGTAGATCGGGTTGTCGGGGTCCAGCCGCTGGGCGTACCACATTCCCGACTGGGCGGCGGTCAGGGGGAGCCGGGTGGTCCGGGCGTCAGGCATGTCTCGTTCATCCTCGGTCGCAGTGAGACTCGCGTGTCGGTGGCGCGCTCTCGCGCGGCGGCGGTGTCAGCGGGCGGGCCCCGGCCCGGGGACGGCCGCACGGGTGGGTGCGGCCGTTCCCGGGCCTGGCGTGGTGGGGCGGTGGGGTCAGGCGGCGCTCATCGCGTCGACCAGGCTCTTGGGCCGCATGTCGGTCCAGTTCTGGTTGATGTGCTCGAGGCACGCGTCGCGGGTGTCCTCGCCGTGGACGACCGTCCAGCCGGCCGGGACCTCGGCGAACGCCGGCCAGAGGGAGTACTGCCGCTCCTCGTTGACCAGGACGAAGAAGCGGCCCTCGGCGTTCTCGAACGGGTTGCTCATGTCGTTTCTCTCCTTGTTTTAAGTTCCCGAAGGTTTTTCGGTGCTCCGGGAGGCTCCCGGAGCGGAAGGGGCCGGGTCAGTCGCCGACGCGGAGCCGGTCCCGCAGGATCGGCCCGATGACCCGCATGGCCACCGGCTGGGTCATCTCGCCGTGGACGCATTCGATGTCATGGACCTCGACCCGGCCGTCCACGTACCGGTCCCAGGTGTGCGCCTCCAGCCCGAGCTCCTCGCTGGAGCGGGCGGCGCGGAAGAAGACCATGTCCCCGGTGAACCGGTCGGGGGTGAACGCCTGGCTCACCACGGCGAAGTTCCGGTAGATCCGGAACATGTTCTCCGACTGCGCCGCGCTGAGCGTGGCGAACGGCGAGCCCTCCTTGCGGATGGTCTCCATCACCTCGTCGCGGTCCAGCGGGCCGTCGTGGCCGAGGTCGATGCCGGCGACCTCCAGGAGCTCCAGGAGGAACTGCTGCTGGCTCCACGGCTCGGCGTTGACCGGCGCCGCGTCCATCGGATAGCCGTCCAGGCTCATCAGCAGGGCGACCTCCTCGCCGGATGCCTGGAGCCGGGTGGCGATGCCCTGGGCGAGGGCCGCGCCGAGGGACCAGCCGAGCAGGTGATAGGGGCCGTGCGGCTGGATCTCCCGGATCTGGCCGAGGTAGTCCTCGATGACCTCCTCGATGGTCTCGGGCAGTTCGGCGAGGTCCCGGAGCCCCCTGGCCTGGAAGGAGTAGAGGGGACGGTCGCGGTCGACCTCGGGGATGAGCCGGGTGTAGGGCCAGCCGACACCCGTGCCAGGGTGGATGCAGAACAGCGGGGGCAGGGAGCCCTGCCGCCGCAGGGGCAGCAGCACGTCCAGGTCGTCGCCGTGGTCCAGCTCGTACAGTCGCTCGGCCAGGCCCGCGACGGTCGGGGTGTTGAGGACGGTCCGGATCGTCAGGTCGACGCCGAAGGCCAGCCGCACCTGGTTGGCGAGCCGCACCATGAGCAGCGAATGGCCGCCCAGCTCGAAGAAGTTGTCGTCGATCCCGACCCGGGGCAGCCCCAGCACCTCGGCGAACACCCCGCACAGCAACTGCTCACGCACATTGCGCGGGGCACGGCCCTCGACGCCGGCGGGTGCCCCGGGGGCGGGCAGCGCCTTGCGGTCCAGCTTGCCGTTGGGGGTCAGCGGCAGCTCGGGCAGCGTCACGAAGGCGGACGGCACCATGTACTCGGGCACCTCGGCCGCCAGATGGTCGCGCAGGGCCGCCGGCTTTGGTTCGCCGCCGGCGGCCTGGGCGACGACGTACGCCACCAGGCGCCGGTCGCCGGGCTGGTCCTCCCGGACGACGACCGCGGTGTGCGCCACGTCCGCGTGGCGGGCCAGCACCGCCTCGATCTCGCCCAGTTCGATCCGGAAGCCGCGCAGCTTCACCTGGTCGTCGGCGCGGCCGAGGAAGTCCAGCGCTCCGTCGGGCCGCCAGCGGGCGACGTCCCCCGTGCGGTACATCCGGCCGCCGTCGGCGGAGAAGGGGTCGGCGACGAACCGTTCGGCCGACAGGCCGGGGCGGCCCAGATAGCCCCGGGCGAGCTGGACGCCCGCCAGGTACAGATCGCCGGGCACCCCGGGCGGCACCGGCCGCAGCGCGTCGTCGAGCACGTACAGCCGGGTGTTCCACACCGGCCGGCCGATGGGCACCGGGCCCGGCGGCGCCGTGCGCTCGCACTCCCAGGAGGTGACGTCCACCGATGCCTCGGTCGGGCCGTACAGGTTGTGCAGTTCGGCGTCCAGAGTGCGCAGGAACTCGTCCTGCAGCTCCCGCGGCAGCGCCTCACCGCTGCACAGGACGCGGCGCAGTCCGGTGCACCGGGCGGCGCCCGGCTCCTGGAGGAACACCTGGAGCATCGAGGGCACGAAGTGGACCGTGGTGACGCGCTCGGCCCGGATCAGCTCGGCCAGATAGGCGGGGTCCTTGTGGCCCTCGGGCCGGGCGACGACGAGCGCCGCGCCTTCGAGCAGCGGCCAGAAGAACTCCCAGACGGAGACGTCGAACCCCGCGGGCGTCTTCTGCAGCACACGGTCCTCGGCGGTGAGGCCGTAGCGTGCCTGCATCCAGGCGAGCCGGTTGACGATGCCCGAATGCGGCACCATCACACCCTTGGGGCGGCCGGTGGAGCCGGAGGTGTAGATGACGTAGGCGGGCGAGGCGGGGTGCAGCGGTGTGCGCCGCTCGCCGTCGGGGACGTCGCCGTCCGGGAGCCCGGCGAGGGTGTCCAGGGTGCCGGGCGCGTCCAGCGCCAGGACCGGCACGGACGCGTCGACGGGCAGTCCGGTGGCCGTCTCCGTGGTCGTCAGCAGCAGCGCCGGGGCCGCGTCGTCCAGCATGAGGCGGATGCGGTCCGCCGGGTAGTCGGGGTCCACCGGCAGATAGGCCGCGCCGGTCTTGACCACCGCGAGCAGCGCCACGACCAGCTCCAGGGAGCGCGGCACGGCGATGGCGACGTAGCCCTCGGGGCCCACTCCACGCTCGATGAGCAGCCGTGCGAGGCGGTTGGCCCGCGCGTTGAGCTCCGCGTAGCCGAGGGTGGCCCCCTCGAAGACCAGCGCCGGCCGGTCAGGAGTGCGGGCCGCCTGCGCCTCGAACAGCGCGGGCAGGGTGGCGGCGGACACCTGGTGGGCGGTGTCGTTCCAGCCCCGCAGGATCCGCTCGCGCTCGTCCGGGGTCAGTACGTCGACGTCGGCGATGGAGGTGTCGGGTGCGGCGGCCATGGTCCGCAGCACGCGGATCAGCCGCTGGGCGAGCGCCTCGGCGGTGTCGTGGTCGAAGAGGTCCGTGCTGTAGCGCAGGGCTCCGTCGATGCCGTCGGCGGCGCCGTCGGCCAGCAGTTCCTCGCTGAGCTCCAGGCTCAGGTCGAATTTGCTGATGTCCACCGATACCGGCTGGGGCGTGGCGTTCAGGCCGGGCAGCGCCACGTCCGTGTCCGCGGTGTTCTGCAGGGTGAGCAGCACCTGGAACAGCGGGTGGCGGGCCTGGGACCGCTCCGGGTTGAGGACCTCCACCAGCCGCTCGAACGGGACGTCCTGGTGCGCGAAGGCGCTCAGGTCCCGCTCCCGGACCCGCTCGATCAGTTCCTTGAAGGTCGGCGCCCCCGAGGTGTCGGTGCGCAGGACGAGCGTGTTGACGAAGAAGCCGATGAGGTCGTCCAGCGCCTCGTCGGTGCGGCCGGCGACCGGGGTGCCGACGGGGATGTCGGTGCCGCCGCCGAGCCGGGTGAGCAGGGTGGCCAGGCCGGTCTGGAGGACCATGAACAGCGTGGCCCGGCCGGACCGCGCCAGCTGGGCGAGCGAGGCGTGCAGTTCGGGGTCGATCCGGAAGAGCATGGCACCGCCACGGCCCGAGGCGACGGCGGGCCGGGGCCGGTCGGCGGGCAGGGGCAGCTCTTCGGGGAGCCGGTCCAGGTTCTCCTTCCAGTAGGCGAGCTGTCCTGCGATCAGACTGTCCGGATCGCCCTCGTCGCCCAGCATCTCGTGCTGCCAGAGGGTGAAGTCCGCGTAGTGCACGGGGAGTTCGGCCCAGTCGGGGGCGTCGCCGCGCAGCCGTGCCAAATAGGCCGTGGACAGGTCGCGGGCGAGCGGGCCCATGGACCAGCCGTCCGAGGCGATGTGGTGGATGGTCACCAGCAGCACATGGTCGGTGTCGCCGAGGGAGAACAGACGGGCCCGTACGGGGATCGCCGCGGCCAGGTCGAAGTGGGCGGTGACCTCCGCGTTGAGGGCGTCGGGCAGGTCCTCCTCGCGCACCTCGGTGTGGGCGAGGGAGATCTCGGCCGAGTCCAGGACGACCTGCCGGGGCACTCCGTCCCTCTCGTGGAACACCGTGCGCAGGCTTTCGTGCCGGGCCACGACATCGCGGAGGGCGGCCTCGAGGGCGGCCCGGTCCACATGCCCCGCGAGCCGCATCGCGGTGGGGATGTTGTAGGCGCCGCGGTCGTCGCCGAGGCGGTCGAGGAACCACAGCCGCCGCTGGGCGAAGGACAGCGGAAGCTCCGCGGGCCGCGGCTGCGCGGTCAGCGGGGTGCGGGCCGTTCCGGCCCCGGCCACCAGGCCCGCGAGCCGGGCCGGAGTGGCGGCCTCGAACAGGGAGCGGATGGCCAGCTCCACGCCCAGCGCGGAGCGGACCCTGGACACCAGCCGGGTGGCGAGCAGCGAATGCCCGCCCAGGTCGAAGAAGTTGTCGTCCACGCCGACCCGTTCGACACCGAGGACCTCGGCGAACAGGCCGCACAGGATCTCCTCCTGCGGGGAGCGCGGCGGGCGCGCCGAGGCTCCGGCCACCTCGGGGGCGGGCAGCGCCTTGCGGTCCAGCTTCCCGTTGGCGGTCATGGGCAGTTCGGGCAGCGTGACGAACGCCGACGGCACCATGTACTCGGCCAGGGTGGCCGCGAGCCGGGTGCGCAGGGCAGCCAGGTCGGGCCGGCTCCCGGGGTCGGCGACCACGTAGCCGACCAGACGCCGGTCGCCCTCCTGGTCCTCCCGGACGACCGCGGCCGCGTGGCCCACGCCGGGGTGTGCGGCCATGACCGACTCGATCTCGCCGAGTTCGATGCGGAAGCCGCGCAACTTGACCTGGTCGTCGGTGCGACCGAGGCATTCCAGGAGTCCCTCGGGGCTCCACCGGGCGCGGTCACCGGTGCGGTACATCCGGCTGCCCGCGGGTCCGTACGGGTCCGCGACGAAGCGCTCCGCCGTGAGGCCCGGCCGGTTCAGATAGCCCCGGGCCACGCCCTCCCCGGCGAGGTACAGCTCACCGTCGGTACCGGGGGCGACCGGCCGCAGCCAGCGGTCCAGGACCAGTGCCCGGTAGTTGTGCAGCGGACGGCCGATGGGCGGCGCCGACTCCACCGGGGCGTCGGTGTCCCACGCCGTGGCGTAGACCGTGGCCTCGGTGGGGCCGTACACATTGGACAGCCGGCCGGCCGACAGGGTCTTCTGGATGTCCACGGCGGCCTGGGTGCCCAGCCGCTCGCCACACAGCAGCACCGTGTCGGCGGTGAGCCGCACATCCCCTTGGCCGACCAGCTGGGCCAGTGCCGAGGGCACGGCGCTGACCACGGTGCCGGGGAGCTGCGCGGTCTGCCGTTCGGCGAGCGCGAGGAGGTCGTCCAGGACCTCCAGGGTGCCGCCCGACATCAGCGTCCCGAACATCTCGAAGACGGAGACGTCGAAGCTCAGCGACGTGGTGAACAGCATCCGGGCCAGCCGCTCGGCGCCCAGGGCGGTGCGCGCCCAGGCCGCGAGGTTGACCACCGCGCGGTGCGGCACGGCGACGCCCTTGGGGCGGCCGGTGGAGCCCGAGGTGTAGATGACGTACGCGGGCGAGGCGGGGTGCAGCGCGTGGATGCGGTCGCCGTCGGCCGGATCGGTCGCCGGGCTGTACTCCAGGGCCCGCTCCACCTCGGGGTCGTCGAGGACGACCACCCGGTGGCCGGTCGCGGGCAGGGCCGCGTCGACTCCCGACTCGGTGAGCACCAGCGCCGGCGCGGCGTCCTGGACGATGTACGCGATGCGGTCGGCCGGGTACTTGGGGTCGATGGGCAGATACCCGGCGCCCGACTTGAGCACCGCGAGGACCGCCACCAGGGTGCGGTCGTTGCGGGGCAGCGACAGCGCCACCAGCTTCTCCGGGCCCGCGCCCAGGGAGATCAGGTGGTGGGCGAGCCGGTTGGCCCGCTCGTTGAGTTCGGCGTAGGTGAGGCGGGTGCCGCCGTGCACCACCGCGAGGTGGTCCGGGGTGCGCGCCACCTGCTCCTGGAACATCCCGGGCAGCGTCGTGGCGGGCACCTCGCGCGCGGTGTCGTTCCAGTCCACCAGCACCTGGCGGCGGACGGCGGGGTCGAGCGCGTCCACCCGCCCGACGAGCTGCCCGGGGTCCTCGACCACGGCCTCGAAGAACCGGGTGAGCCGGTCGACCAGGGAGGCGACCGTCGCGCGGTCGAACACATCGGGGCGGTAGCCGACCTTGAGCAGCATCGTGGGCCCGGGGGCCATGGCGAGGCTCAGCGGGTAGTGGGTGGCGTCCCGGCCGGAGCCGCCGGTGACCCGGGCGCCGGAGAGGGAGGACTCGACCGTCCCGGAGTCCACCCGGTAGTTCTCGAAGAGGACGAGGGTGTCGAAGAGGGTGCCGACACCGGCCAGGCCCTGGATCTGGGTGAGTCCGAGGTGCTGGTGGTCCATCAGCTCGGTGTGCTGATCCTGGAGCCGCCCCAGAAGTTGCGCCAGCGTCTCGGCCGGATCCAGCCGCACCCGCACCGGAAGGGTGTTGATGAACAGCCCCACCATCGTCTCCACCCCCGGAACCTCCGGAGGCCGCCCCGAGACCGTGGTGCCGAACACCACATCGTCACGGCCGGTCAGCGACGCCAGCAGCAGACCCCACGCACCCTGCACCACCGTGTTCAGCGTCCAGCCCCGCGACCGCGCCAGCGCCGTCAGCCCCTCCGTCAGCTCGGCGGACAGCGATGCGCTCAGCTCGTCGGGGACCACATCGGCGTGGCCCGTGGCCCGCGGCGCGAGCAGGGTCGGCTCGGCCAGACCCGCCAGCGCGGTGCGCCAGGCCGCCTCGGCGGCGGTGGTGTCCTGGTTCGCCAGCCAGGCGAGGTAGTCGCGGTACGGGGTGACCGGCGGCAGGCCGGAGGCGTCCCCGCCGCGGGCGTACAGCTCGAAGAACTCCCCCGCCACGATCGGCGAGGACCAGCCGTCCATGAGGATGTGGTGTTTGGTCAGCAGCAGCCGGTGGTCCTTCGGGCCCATCCTGACCAGGGTGAACCTCATCAGCGGCGGTCTGACCATGTCGAACCGGCGGGTGCGGTCCTCGTCCACGATGCGGAGCGCGGCCTCCTCGCGGCGCTCCTCGTCCTCGATGCCGCCGAGGTCGTGCTCCTGCCAGGGCAGGGGCACCTCGCGCCGGATGACCTGCATCGGGCGTTCCCCGCCCTTGTGCCGGAACCCGGCGCGCAGCACGGCGTGCCGCTTAAGCAGGGCACGGCCGGCGGCCTTGAGGGCGTCGGTGTCGATGTCGCCCTCGAGGTGGAACACGCTCTGCACGGTGTAGGGGTCGATTCCCTCGGTGTCGTACAGGGCGTGGAACAGCAGTCCCTCCTGCAACGGCCCCAGAGGCAGTACGTCCTCGATCCGGGATTGCTTCACCGGGTGATCCCCCACTCCTCGTCGAGCTCGTCTTCGTCCGACTCGTCGTCCAACTCGTCTTCGAGTTCGTCGATCTCCTGCTGGCTCAGCGACACCAGCGGCAGGTCCGAGGGCGTGTGGCCGCCGGAGGCGCCGCCCTCGACATGGGTGACCAGGGCCTGGAGCACCTGGGCCCAGATCTCGCTGAGCTCCTTGATGTCGGGCTCGCGGAACAGGGCGCCGGGGAAGGCCCAGGCGACCCGCAGCCGGGGGCCGTCGGCGTGGTCCTCGGTGACCGCGTTGAGGGACAGGGCGTACATCATCGGGGCGTCCTGGTCGGAGAACCCCGGGGCCTTCTCCGGCGCCGGCGCCCAGTCGGCGTACTCGGCGCGGCCCGCCATGTCGAACCGGCCCAGGTAGTTGAAGCCGATCTGGCGGGGCAGGAAGCCGGCCAGGACGGGCTTGGTGTCCAGGTTGAGGTGGCGCAGCAGCCCGAAGCCGAGGCCGTTGTCGGGTGTGCCGCGCAGCTGCTCCTTCACGCGCTTGAGCGCGTCCCCGACGGCCGGGCCGCCGGCCAGGACCTCGCGCCAGTCGAGCCGGCCGGGGTCCAGACGCACCGGGTAGATGCTGGAGAACCAGCCGACCGTCCGGGACAGGTCGACACCGTCGGTGAACTCCTCGCGGCCGTGTCCCTCCAGGTCGACGAGGACGGCCGGGTGGTCCTCACCGCCGCGGGAGAGCCGCCACTGGGCGACCGCCAGGGCGAGCGCGGTGAGCAGCACGTCGTTGATGCCGGCGTTGAACGCCGCCGGGACCTTGGTGAGGACGGGCCCGGTCAGCTCCGGCGGCAGGATCTGCCACAGCCCGCCCATGGTGTGGTTCATGTCCTGCGACGGGTCGAGGGGCCGCTCGCTGAGCAGCGGGTCCGGCACGTCCAGGGTGCTGGACCACAGCTCCGCCTCCTTGACCCGCTCGGAGGCGTACGCGGAGGCGACCAGGTGCTCGGCCCAGCGCCGGAACGAGGTCCCGACCGGCTGGAGTTCGGCCGGACGTCCCTCCTTGGCCGCCTGCCAGACCGCCTCGAGGTCGGTCTCCAGGATGCGCCAGGAAACGCCGTCCACGACGAGGTGGTGGATGATCACCAGGAGCCGGCCGGAGGTCTCGGGGCCCGCGTCGAACCAGACCGCCTGGAGCATCCGCCCCTGCTCGGGCGAGAGCCGCGCCCACGCGGTCTCCCCCTCGGTCTCGATGACGGCCCGCAGCGCGTCCGCGCTCAGCCCCGCGACGTCGACCCGGGTGAGGGACTCGGCCGCGCGCACGGTGCCGCGCGGCGGCACCTCCAGCGACCACTCGCCACCGCCCTCCGGACGGGTCAGCCGCATGCGCAGGGCGTCATGGTGGTCGAGCACGGTCTGCACCGTGGTCTCCAGCGGGCCCTCCCCGAGGTCGGCCGGGACCTGCAGCAGCACCGACTGGGCGTACTTGCCGATCGGGCCGCCGCGCTCGCGCAGCCGGTGGATGATCGGGGTGAGCGGCACCGAGCCGACCCCGGTGTCGGTCCCCTTGCCGACGCGTTTGCCGACGGTGCCCGCGTGGGACGCCAGCGCCTCGACCGTCTTGTGCTGGAAGACGGCCCGGGGGGTGAGCGAGAGCCCGGCCTTGCGGGCCCGGCTGACGAGCTGGATGGAGATGATGCTGTCGCCGCCGAGGTCGAAGAAGCTGTCGTGCACACCGACTTCGGACAGGTCGAGCAGATCCGCGAAGATCTCGCAGAGGATCTCCTCCTGCGGGGTGCGCGGCCCCTGCTTGGTGACCGTGGCGGCGAAGTCCGGTGCGGGCAGCGCCGTCCGGTCCAGCTTGCCGTGCGCGGTCAGCGGCAGCGCGTCCAGCAGGACGACCGCGGCGGGCACCATGTAGTCCGGCACCGCGTCCGCGACCCGGGCCCGGAGCGCCGCCGGGTCGGGGCGGGCGCCCGCGGCGGGCACGGCGTAGCCGATCAGGCGCCGCTCGCCCGGCTGGTCCTCGCGGACGACGACCACGGCGCGTTCCACGTCCGGGTGGCCGGCGAGCACGGTCTCGATCTCGCCGAGCTCGATGCGGAAGCCGCGCACCTTGACCTGGTCGTCGGCACGGCCGACGTACTCCAGATTGCCGTCGGCACGGCGGCGGGCGAGGTCGCCGGTGCGGTACATCCGGGCGCCCGGCGCGCCGTACGGGTCGGCGACGAAGCGCTCCGCCGTCAGCGCCGCACGGTTGAGGTAGCCGCGGGCCAGGGCGGTTCCCGCGATGTACAGCTCGCCCGCCACTCCGGGCGGGGTGAGCCGCAGCCCCTCGTCGAGGACGTAGAGGCGCGCGTTGCCCTGCGGGAGGCCGATCGGCACGGGGCCGGACGGGACCTCGTCACCGGGCTCGATACGGAACTCCGCGACGTTGACGGTCCCTTCGGTGGGCCCGTACACGTTCAGCACGGTGGCCCCGGGGTGACGGCGGCGCCAGTCCCGCAGCGCCTCGCCGAAGAGGGCCTCGCCGCCCAGCAGGAGTTCGTTGCCGGGCGAGAAGGCGTCGGGGAGGGCCGCCAGCAGCGGCAGATGGCTGGGGGTGGCCTTCAGGAAGGTCACCGGGCGCCCGGCCAGGGCCCGCTCGGCCGTGGGGTTCTCCTCCAGCGCCGCGAGGTGCACCGCACCGCCGGCGACGAGGGGGGTGTAGAGCGCGGTCACGGAGAGGTCGAAGGAGACCGGCGAGTGCAGCAGCGCGGCGCCGGCCGCGCTCGGGTAGGACCGGCTCGTCCAGTCCAGGTAGTCGGACAGGGAGCGGTGGGTGACGACGACGCCCTTGGGGCGGCCGGTGGAGCCGGAGGTGTAGATGACATACGCCGGGTGATCCACCGACAGCGGCACCAGCCGCTCCCCGTCGCCCAGATCCGTCTCCGCCAGGGCATCGACCCGCGCCCCGGTCTCCTCCTCGTCCAGCACCACACGCATCAGACCGGATGTCTCAGGCAACCCGGCGGCCGTGGCCCGGTCCGTCAGCAACAACGCCGGAGCGGCGTCACCGAGCATGTAGGAAATCCGCTCCGCCGGGTACTCCGGATCCACCGGCAGATACGCACCACCGGCCTTCACCACCGCCAGCAACGCCACCACCTGCGAAACCGAACGCGGCAACGCCAGCGCCACCATCCGCTCCGGACCCACACCCATCCCCACCAGCAACCGCGCCAGCCGGTTCGCCCGCGCGTTCACCTCCCGGTAGGACAAGGACACCCCACCCTCGATCAGCGCCACCGCCTCCGGCGTCCGCGCCACCTGGGCCTCCACCAACGCCGGAAGCGACCGCACCGGCACCTCCAGCACCGGCCCGTTCCACTCGGTCAACAGCCGGGAACGCTCCTGACCGGAAAGGATCTCCACCCCGCCCAGCCGCACCTCCGGATCCGCGACCACCGCCTCCAGCAACCGCACAAACCGCGCCACCATCCCCTCGACCGTCTCCCGGTCGAACAGATCCACGCTGTACTCGACGACACCCTCGATCCCGGCGGGTGTGTCCTGGTCCTGATGGCGCTCGACCAGGTCCAGCGTGAGGTCGAACTTGGCGGTGGAGGTGCGCAGTTGGCGGATCCGCGTGTCGATGCCCGGCAGGTCGAGCTCGGGGTCCGGGTTGTTCTGGAGGGCGAGCATCACCTGGAACAGCGGATGACGGGCGGCCGACCGCTGCGGATTGACCACCTCGACCAACCGCTCGAACGGCACATCCTGATGCGCGAACGCCGACAGATCCGACTCCCGCACCCGCTCCACCAGCTCACGGAACGACGGATCGCCCGACACATCCGTACGCAACACCAACGTGTTCACAAAGAAACCGACCAGATCGTCCAACGCCACATCGGTACGACCCGCCACCGCCGTACCCACCACGATGTCCTGCCCGGCACCCAACCGCGACAGCAGCCCGGCCAACGCCGCCTGCACCACCATGAACACACTCGCCCGCGACTCCCGCGCCAGCCGCACCAACCCCCGATGCACCAGCCCCGACACCCCGAACTCCACCACACCGCCACGCCCACTCAGCACCGCCGGACGCGCCCGGTCCACCGGCAACACCAACTCCTCCGGCAACCCCGCCAACCGCTCCCGCCAAAAACCCACCTGACGGCCGAACACACTCCCCTCAACACCCTCCACACCCAGCACCTCACGCTGCCACAACGCGAAGTCCGCATACTGCACCGGCAACTGGGACCACACGGGCGCACGGCCCTCGCGCCGGGCCGTGTAGGCGGCGGACAGATCGCGGGCGAGGGGGCTGAGCGACCAGCCGTCCGAGCCGATGTGGTGCATGGTGAGCAGCAGGACATGCTCGGTCCCGGACGACTCGGCCAGGGAGAACAGATCGGCCCGCAGCAGCACGTCGCCGGCCAGGTCGAACGGCCGCGCCACCGCGGCGCTCAGCGCCTCCGCCAGCCCCTCCCGCGACACCTCGGACTCGATGAACGGCACCTCCACCGAGGACCGCACCACCTGCCGCGGCACCCCGTCCACCTCAGCGAACACCGTCCGCAGACTCTCGTGCCGCGCAACCACATCACCCAGCGCCGCCCGCAACGCCACCCGGTCCAGCTCACCGGACAGACGCGTGGCGTAGGGGATGTGGTAGGCCGAGGACCCTTCCTCGATGCGGCTGACCACCCATTGGCCGTGCTGGGCGTGAGACAGCGGCAGCACCTCGGGGCGCACGTACGGGCGCACTCCCGGGCGCGCGTCGCCGGCGTGGGCGAGTTCGGTCTCCAGCCGGGCCGCGGTGGGCGCCTCGAAGAGCGCGCCCACCGCCAGCTCCACGCCCAGTGCGGAGCGGATCCGCGACACCAGGCGCGTGGCCAGCAGCGAGTGGCCGCCCAGCGCGAAGAAGTCGTCGTCGGGGCCGACCCGGTCGACGCCGAGCACCTCGGCGAACAACCCGCACAGGATCTCCTCGCGGGGCGTACGCGGCGCGCGTCCCGCTCCGCCGGTGACGGCGTCGGGGGCGGGCAGGGCCTTGCGGTCCAGCTTGCCGTTGACGGACACCGGCAGCCGGTCCAGGGACACGAACGCCGACGGCACCATGTACTCGGGCACCGCCGTGGCCAGGTGGGCACGCAGGTCCGCGATGTCGGGGGCGTCCGCCGGGTCCGCCGCGACCGCGTAGGCGACCAGGCGCTGGTCACCGGGCCGGTCCTCGCGGACCACGACGGCCGCCGCGGCGATCCGCGGATGGCTGGTCAGGGCGGCCTCGATCTCGCCGAGTTCGATGCGGAAGCCGCGCAGTTTCACCTGGTCGTCGGCGCGGCCGAGGAACTCCAGGACCCCCTGGTCCGTCCAGCGGGCCACATCGCCGGTGCGGTACATCCGGCTGCCCACGGGGCCGAACGGATCGGCGACGAAGCGCTCGGCCGTCAGGTCGGGCCGGTCGAGGTAGCCCCGGGCCAGTTGCGCGCCCGCGAGGTAGAGGTCGCCCGCGACACCGGGGGCGACCGGGCGCAGCATGGCGTCCAGGACGAGGGTCCGGGTGTTCCAGACCGGGCGGCCGATAGGCACCGGGCCGGGTGCGTGACCGGCCTCGCACTGCCAGTACGTGACGTCCACGGATGCCTCGGTCGGGCCGTACAGGTTGTGCAGTTCCGCCGTCAGCACGGAGAAGAACCGCTCACGCAGCGGGTCGGGAAGCGCCTCCCCGCTGCATATGACGCGGCGCAGTCCGGTGCACCGTTCGGCGGCCGGCTCCTGAAGGAACTCCTGCAGCATCGACGGGACGAAGTGGAGCGTGGTGACGCCTTGGGCGCACACCAGGTCGGCGAGGTACGCCGGGTCCTTGTGGCCTCCGGGGCGGGCGACGACGAGCGTGGCGCCCTCGGTGAGGGTCCAGAAGAACTCCCACACCGACACGTCGAAGCCGGCGGGGGTCTTCTGCAGCACCCGGTCGTCCGTGGCCAGCCCGTACTGCCCCTGCATCCAGGCGAGCCGGTTGACGATGCCCCGGTGCGGTACGACGACGCCCTTGGGGCGGCCGGTGGAGCCCGAGGTGTAGATGACGTAGGCGGGGTGGTCCGGGGTCAGTGGCGCGGTGCGCTCCGCGTCCTGGACGTCCGTGTCCGCGTAGCCCGCCAGCGCCCCGGCCTGCTCCGGCGCGTCCAGGACCAGGACGGGCGCGGCCGTCGCGGGCAGGTCCTGGGCGGCGGCCGCGGTGGTGAGCACCAGGGCGGGCCGGGCCTGGGAGAGGACGTAGGAGGTGCGGTCCCGGGGGTGGTCGGGGTCCACCGGGAGGTAGGCGGCGCCGGTCTTGGTGATGGCGAGCAGGGCGACGATCAGGTCCGCCGAGCGGGGTACGGCCAGGGCCACGGTCCGCTCGGGGCCGGCCCCCTGGGCGATGAGGTGGCGGGCGAGCCGGTTGGCCCGGGCGTTGAGGTCGGCGTAGGAGACCTCGGTGCCGTCGAAGACCACGGCCGGGTGGTTCCGGGCGGCTGCCGCGCGGGCCTCGAAGAGCCGCGGGAGCGTGTCGGGCCGCACGTCGCGCGCGGTCGCGTTCCACCGGACCAGCACGTTCTCGCGCTCGTCGGCCGCCAGGGCGTCGACGGCGGCCACCCGCTGGTCGGGGTCGGCGGCGACGGCCGCGAGGACGCGGGTGAGCCGCTCCGCGGCGGTCTCGGCCGCGGTACGGCCGACGAGCTCGGGGCGGTGGCCGATGCGCAGCCGGATGCGCTCGCCCGGGTAGGCGATGAGGCTCAGCGGGTAGTGGGTGGCCTCCGCACCGGAGAAGCCGGAGACCCGCACTCCGTCCACCGTCCGGTCGAGGCCGGACGGGTCGAAGGGGTAGTTCTCGAAGACGGCGAGGGTGTCGAAGAGCGCACCGGTGCCCATCTCCCGCTGGATCTGGGTGAGTCCGAGGTGCTGGTGGTCCATCAGCTCGGTGTGCTGATCCTGGAGCCGCCCCAGGAGCTGCGCCAGCGTCTCGGCCGGATCCAGCCGCACCCGCACCGGAAGGGTGTTGATGAACAGCCCCACCATCGTCTCCACCCCCGGAACCTCCGGAGGCCGCCCCGAGACCGTGGTGCCGAACACCACATCGTCACGGCCGGTCAGCGACGCCAGCAGCAGACCCCACGCACCCTGCACCACCGTGTTCAGCGTCCAGCCCCGCGACCGCGCCAGCGCCGTCAGCCCCTCCGTCAGCTCGGCGGGGAGCTCCAGGCTGAACTCCTCGGGCATCCGGTCCACGCGCTGGCCGGCGCCCGGTACGAGGAGGGTCGGTTCGGTGACGCCGTCGAGGGCGGTGCGCCACGCCTTGGCCGCGGCGTCCCGGTCCTGGCGGGACAGCCAGGCGAGGTAGTCGCGGTACGGGGTGACCTTGGGCCGGCCGCTCTCGTCGCCACGCCGCGCGTACAGCTCGAAGAGGTCCTCGACGAGCAGCGGGAAGGACCAGCCGTCCAGCAGGATGTGGTGCAGGGTGACCACCAGGCGGTAGCGGTCGTCGGCGAGCCGGGCGAGGGTGAAGCGGATCAGCGGCGGTGCCGCGAGATCGAAGCGGCGGGTGCGGTCCCGCTCGACCAGCTCAGCCAGTGCCGTCTGCCGCGTCTCGTCCGAGCCGTCCCGCAGATCCGCCTCCTGCCAGGGCAGTTCCACCTCGTGCGGAATGACCTGGACGGGCCGGCTGAGCTTCTCGTGCCGGAACCCGGCCCGCAGATTGGGGTGGCGGCGCAGCAGCGCGGCCCCGGCGGCCCGCAGGCCCGCCGGGTCGACCCGGCCTTCGAGGTCGAAGCCGAGCTGCACGGTGTAGGCGTCCACCGACCGCTCGTCGTAGAGAGCGAGGAAGAGCATGCCCTCCTGCAGGGGCGACAGGGGCAGAACGTCGGCAAGTCCCGGCTTGGTCATGAGTTCCTCCACTCGGATTCCAAAAGGTCGATCTCCGCCTGCGACAACGACACCAACGGAAGGTCCGAGGGAGTCCAGCCACTGCTCACGGACCGGTCGGACCGGTCCGACAGCGCGTCCAGTGCCGTGAACCAGCCCTCGGCGAGGTCGCGCACCTCGGGCTCGGACAGCACGCCGTCCGGCCACGACCAGGTGGCGGCCAGCCGGGGCCCGTCCACGCCGTCTTGTGTCAGCACATTGATTTCCAGGCAGTGTGCGAGCGGCAGGGCGGGGTCGGCCCCGGCGCCCAGCACGTCCGTCAGGGGGTCTGCGGTCCACTCCGCGTCCGTTCCTCCGGCCTCGGAGGGGGCCGCGAAGCGTCCCAGGTAGTTGAACGAGAGCTGCGGTACGGCGCGCGTCGTGAGGGCCCGCGCGGTGTGCGGGTTGAGATGACGCAGCAGTCCGTAGCCCAGTCCGTTGTCCGGCAAGGCGCGCAGCTGCTCCTTGACGCGCTTCAGGGCGGCCCTTCCCTGGTCCTGTCGCGGGTCCGGGCGGCCGGGGTCCAGCCGCACGGGGTAGAGGCTGGTGAACCAGCCGACCGTGCGGGAGAGGTCGATGTCCGGGGCGAACTCCTCGCGGCCGTGCCCCTCCAGGTCGATGAGGACCGCCGTGTTGTCGCCGCCTTCGCGCCCACGGCGCCAGCCGGTGACCGCGAGGGCCAGGGCGGTCAGCAAGACCTCGTTGACCGAGGCGCTCAGGGCGGCGGGCACCTCGGTCAGCACCGCGGTGGTGCGTCCGGGGTCCATGGTCAGTGTGAGGGACCGGGCGGTGCCGACGGTGTCCCGGGTGGGGTCGAGGGGGCGCCGGCCGAGGGTGCGTTCGGGAGCGGCGGTCATCCGCTCCCACAGCGGGAGTTCGGCGGTGCGCCGGGGGCTGTGGGCCTCTTCGGCGAGGCGTTCCGCCCACGTCCGGAACGACGTTCCCACGGGCTCGAGCCGGGCCGGCCGACCCGCCGCGCCGGCCTGCCAGGCAGCGGTCAGATCGGGCACCAGGATCCGCCAGGAGACGCCGTCCACCACGAGGTGGTGCAGGACGAGCAGCAGCCGCCCCGGCCGGTCCGGTCCGGCGTCGAACCAGACCGCCTCGACCATGCCGCCGGTCGCGGGGGCGAGACGGTCCAGCGCACGCGCCGACTCGGCGGTGACGCGCTCGGACAGGGCGTCGCCGTCCAGTTCCGCCACATCGACCCGGGTGACCCGGGGGGCGGCCGGGACGGCGCCGGGCTCGGGCACCTCCATGGCCCAGGCCGCGTCGGGCGTCTGCCGGGTCAGGCGCATCCGGAGCGCGTCATGGTGGTCCAGCACGGTCTGCAGGGCGTCCCGCAGCCGGCCGAGCCCCAGGTCCGCCGGGACCCGCAGCAGCATGGTCTGGCTGAAGCGGTCGACCGGGCCGCCCCGTTCGCGCTGCCAGGTGATGATCGGCGTCTCCCGGACCGGTCCGACACCGCTGTCCCCGGCCGCGGGGCGGCTCGTCCCGCCGGTCTCGCGGGCGACGGCCGCGAGCGCCTCGACCGTGCGGTGCCGGAAGACATCACGCGGGGTGATGACGAGCCCCGCCTTGCGGGCCCCGCTGACGAGCTGGATGGAGACGATGCTGTCGCCGCCGAGATCGAAGAAGCTCTCGTCGACACCCACCTCGGTCACCCCGAGCACCTCCGCGAACAGCCGGCACAGGGTTTCCTCGTGGGCCGTGGTGGGCGCGCGGCCCGGGGCTGCGGCGGTGCGTTCGGGGGCGGGCAGGGCCTTCTGGTCCAGCTTGCCGTTGGGGGTCAGCGGCAGATGGCCGAGTGCCACGATCGCGCTCGGCACCATGTACTCGGGGAGCGCGGCGGCCACATGCTTGCGCAGGATCTGCTGGTCGGGCAGGGCGGCACCGGGCTCGGGCACGATGTAGCCGACGAGCTGCCGATGGCCCGGGCGGTCCTCGCGGACGACGACCACGGCGCGTTCCACGTCCGGGTGGCCGGCGAGCACGGTCTCGATCTCGCCGAGCTCGATGCGGAAGCCGCGCACCTTGACCTGGTCGTCGGCACGGCCGACGTACTCCAGATTGCCGTCGGCACGGCGGCGGGCGAGGTCGCCGGTGCGGTACATCCGGGCGCCCGGTGGCCCGTACGGGTGGGCCACGAACCGCTCGGCGCTGAGCCCGGGGCGGCCGAGATAGCCGCGGGCGAGTCCCTCGCCGGCGATGTACAGCTCGCCGACGACGCCCACGGGAGCGAGCCGCAGCCGCTCGTCGAGGACGAGGGCGCTGGTGTTCCACACCGGGCGGCCGATCGGCGGGGCCCCGGCCCCGGGGATGAGGGGGCCGCTGGTAGTGGCGGCGACGGTGGATTCCGTCGGGCCGTAGGCGTTGACCATCCGGCGCCCGGGCGACCAGCGCTCCACCAGTTCGGCGGGGCATGCCTCGCCACCGACCACGAGGGTGCGGAAGTCGGTCAGGCCCGCGGGGGTCACCCCTGCGAGGGCGGCGGGTGGAATGAGGGCGTGGGTGATCCGCTGCCCGCCCAGGACGTCGGTGAGGGCGTCCCCGACGAGCGGCCCGGGCGGCGGGACGACCAGCGCCGCACCGTGCGGGAGGGCCATGCACACCTCCAGCACCGCCGCGTCGAAGCTGGGCGAGGCGAACTGCAGCACCCGGCTGTCGGGAGTGACGAAGAACCGCTCCGCCTCCGTCCCGCAGAACGAGGCCAGGCCGCGGTGGGTGACGACGACGCCCTTGGGGCGGCCGGTGGAGCCGGAGGTGTAGATGACATACGCCGGGTGATCCACCGACAGCGGCACCAGCCGCTCCCCGTCGCCCAGATCCGTCTCCGCCAGGGCATCGACCCGCGCCCCGGTCTCCTCCTCGTCCAGCACCACACGCATCAGGCCGGATGTCTCAGGCAACCCGGTGGCCGTGGCCCGGTCCGTCAGCAACAACGCCGGAGCGGCGTCACCGAGCATGTAGGAAATCCGCTCCGCCGGGTACTCCGGATCCACCGGCAGATACGCACCACCGGCCTTCACCACCGCCAGCAACGCCACCACCTGCGAAACCGAACGCGGCAACGCCAGCGCCACCATCCGCTCCGGACCCACACCCATCCCCACCAGCAACCGCGCCAGCCGGTTCGCCCGCGCGTTCACCTCCCGGTAGGACAAGGACACCCCACCCTCGATCAGCGCCACCGCCTCCGGCGTCCGCGCCACCTGGGCCTCCACCAACGCCGGAAGCGACCGCACCGGCACCTCCAGCACCGGCCCGTTCCACTCGGTCAACAGCCGGGAACGCTCCTGACCGGAAAGGATCTCCACCCCGCCCAGCCGCACCTCCGGATCCGCGACCACCGCCTCCAGCAACCGCACAAACCGCGCCACCATCCCCTCGACCGTCTCCCGGTCGAACAGATCCACGCTGTACTCGACGACACCCTCGATCCCGGCGGGTGTGTCCTGGTCCTGATGGCGCTCGACCAGGTCCAGCGTGAGGTCGAACTTGGCGGTGGAGGTGCGCAGTTGGCGGATCCGCGTGTCGATGCCCGGCAGGTCGAGCTCGGGGTCCGGGTTGTTCTGGAGGGCGAGCATCACCTGGAACAGCGGATGACGGGCGGCCGACCGCTGCGGATTGACCACCTCGACCAACCGCTCGAACGGCACATCCTGATGCGCGAACGCCGACAGATCCGACTCCCGCACCCGCTCCACCAGCTCACGGAACGACGGATCGCCCGACACATCCGTACGCAACACCAACGTGTTCACAAAGAAACCGACCAGATCGTCCAACGCCACATCGGTACGACCCGCCACCGCCGTACCCACCACGATGTCCTGCCCGGCACCCAACCGCGACAGCAGCCCGGCCAACGCCGCCTGCACCACCATGAACACACTCGCCCGCGACTCCCGCGCCAGCCGCACCAACCCCCGATGCACCAGCCCCGACACCCCGAACTCCACCACACCGCCACGCCCACTCAGCACCGCCGGACGCGCCCGGTCCACCGGCAACACCAACTCCTCCGGCAACCCCGCCAACCGCTCCCGCCAAAAACCCACCTGACGGCCGAACACACTCCCCTCAACACCCTCCACACCCAGCACCTCACGCTGCCACAACGCGAAGTCCGCATACTGCACCGGCAACTGGGACCACTGCGGGGCCTCGCCGGCGCCGCGGGCGCGGTAGGCCGTGGTGAGGTCGGTCGACAGCGGTATCAGCGACCAGCCGTCGGCGACGATGTGGTGCATGGTGAGCAGCAGGACATGCTCGGTCCCGGACGACTCGGCCAGGGAGAACAGATCGGCCCGCAGCAGCACGTCGCCGGCCAGGTCGAACGGCCGCGCCACCGCGGCGCTCAGCGCCTCCGCCAGCCCCTCCCGCGACACCTCGGACTCGATGAACGGCACCTCCACCGAGGACCGCACCACCTGCCGCGGCACCCCGTCCACCTCAGCGAACACCGTCCGCAGACTCTCGTGCCGCGCAACCACATCACCCAGCGCCGCCCGCAACGCCACCCGGTCCAGCTCACCGGAGAGGGTGATCTCGAAGGCCAGGTTGTAGGTGGCGCCGCCGTCCTCGAGCCGGTCGAGGAACCACAGGCGCTGCTGGGCGTGGGACAGGGGCAGCACCTCGGGGCGCTCGTAGCGGCGCACGCCGTCCCGGGCCACGGCCGCCGAGGTGAGGGCTTCGGCGACACCGGCGGGCGTGGCGGCCTCGAAAAGCTCACCGACGGTCAGCTCGGCGCCCAGCTCCGAGCGGATCCGGGACACCAGGCGCGTGGCCAGGAGGGAATGTCCGCCGAGGTCGAAGAAGTTGTCGTCCACGCTCACCCGGGGCGCGTCGAGGATCTCGGCGAACAACCCGCACAGGATCTCCTCACGCGGCGTCCGCGGCGCCCGACCCCCCGCACTCACCGGCGCCTCCGGCACGGGCAACGCCTTACGGTCCAGCTTGCCGTTCACCGTCAACGGCAACCGCTCCAGCACCACGAAGGCAGAGGGCACCATATGCTCCGGCAACAACCCCGCCGCATGCTCCCGCAACGCCCCCGCCCCCACCTCGCCACCGGCATCCGGGACCACATACGCGACCAGACGCCTATCACCGGGACGGTCCTCACGGACCACCACCACCGCCTGCCCCACCCCCACACACTCCCCCAGAACCGCCTCGACCTCCCCCAACTCGATACGGAACCCCCGCACCTTCACCTGGCCATCCACCCGCCCGACGAACTCCAGCACACCCCCATCGGTCCACCGCGCCACATCACCCGACCGATACATCCGAGCACCCGCCGGACCGAACGGATCCGCCACAAAACGCCCCGCCGTCAAACCCGGACGATTCCAATAACCACGCGCCACCCCAGCGCCCCCGACATACATCTCCCCCGCCACACCGACGGGCACCGGACGCAAACCACCGTCAAGGACATACACCCGAAGGTCAGGAATCCCAACCCCGATAACACTCCCCGCACCCGATTTCACAACACGGGAATCCAACGCCGCATAACTGACATGCACAGTCGTCTCCGTGATCCCATACATGTTCACCAGAACCGGACCCGTATCCCCATGCCGGTCGAACCACTCCTCAAGACGCCACAGATCCAGCACCTCGCCACCGAACACCACCCACCGCAGCCGCAACCGGGCACCCACCTCCAGCGCCTCACGATCCGCCTGCATCAACTGATAGAAAGCCGACGGCGTCTGATTCAGCACCGTCACCCCCTCATCCGCCAGCAACCGCAAAAACTCCCCCGGCGAACGACTCACCTCAAACGGCACCACCACCAACCGCCCACCCCGCAACAACGCACCCCACAACTCCCACACCGAAAAGTCGAACGCGAACGAATGGAACAGCGTCCACACATCATCCGCACCGAACCCGAACCACCCATCCGTCGCCTCAAAAAGGCGCACCACATTCCCGTGCGGCACGACAACACCCTTGGGCCGCCCCGTGGAACCCGACGTGTAAATCACATACGCGGCCGCCTCCGGCGCAACACACACCCCCACATCCGACCCATCCAGCCCCGCCAACTCCACCACCACCTCGACGTCATCCAGCGCCACCAGCGGAACCCCCGCCGGCACCTCGACTCCCACACCCACCTCCGTCACCACCAGCGACGGACCCGCGTCCTCCCACACATACGCCACCCGCTCGGCCGGATAACCCGGATCCACCGGCACATACACCGCCCCGGCCTTCAACACCGCAAGAACCGCCACCACCAGATCCACCGACCGCGGCAGCACCAGCCCCACCCGGTCCTCAACACCCACCCCACGCCCCACCAGCAACCGCGCCAGCCGATTCGCCCGCGCATTCAGCTCCCCATACGACAACGACTCCTCGCCACAGACCACGGCGACACTCTCCGCCGAAACCCGCACCCGTGCCTCGAACAGCTCGGGAAGCGTGGCGGTCTGAACGCGATCGGACATTGCTGAACCCCTCGAAAAGAGCGTGGCCAGTGGAGGATTCGACGAACGAGATACGGAATTCACGGCACAGCGAAGGCCGGGGTGGAGGGTCCCTCCCCTACGGCTCGGACAATCCGCGGGAGACCCGTCCGCCCCGGCCTCGAATTCTCTCGGCGGGTGTGGTGACCGAGCGGTCTAGCCGCAGCCTCCTGCGTGTCCAGTATCTCCACCGGGAGCGGCGAACCGGGGCAGCTCGTCATGATGCTGCCAGCCTTTCTCGACCTCCTGGAGAGGTTGGCCGCGGAAGGCCGCGACAAAGGACGTCAGCCGGTCCGCGCCCCAGAACTTTTCCCGTCCGTAGACGAAGAACGGAACGCCGAACAGGCCGTCCTGATACGACTGGACCAGGCAATCCAGTCCCCGCTTGCGCAGCCCGGGGTCGTCCGACGCGTCCGCCAGCCGCTCGGCCGGCAGCCCCAGCTCCACGGCGATCTCGGCCATCGTCTCGCGCCGGGTGATGTCCCGGCCCTCCTGCCAGCGTGCCCGGTAGGTGAGCTCGATGAAGCGGCGGCCGTGGCCCTCCTCCTGGGCGGCGAGGTAGGCCAGGTGGGAGACCTCCCAGTTGGGGTCCTTGTCGATCGGCACGGTCATCTGCAGTCCGCGCGCCTTGGAGATCCGCGAGAGGTCCTGGAGGATGTAGAAGTTCTTCGCCCGGGACATGGCGACGATGGGCAGCTCCACATCGGCCTCGTCCAGCATCTGCTGGGTGATGGCGTCGGGCTCCCAGAAGGGAATCCAGTCCATTCCGTCGGCCACGTCGGGGTAGCGCTCGGTCAGGTCCAGGTAGGCGAACCAGGAGTACGGGCTGCGCAGCGAGAAGAACCACCTCGGTGGCTTCTTGGGCTTGGGCACGGTGATGCTCCGCCTTCCGGTAGGGGTCGGTCAGGGGCCGGTCGTGGACCGGTCGGGGTCAGATGGTGATGCCGCCGTCGATCTGGAAGACGGCACCGGTGATGTAGGCGGACCGGTCGGAGACCAGGTAGGAGACGAGGTCGGCGACCTCTTCCGGCCGGCCCAGCCGCTTCAGCGGGATCTGCTGCAGGGCCTTCTTGCGCACCTGCTCGCTCAGTTCCGCCGTCATGTCGGTCTCGATGAAGCCGGGGGCGACCACATTGGTGCGGATGCCGTACCGGCCGACCTCCTTGGCGAGCGACCGGGAGAAGCCGATGATGCCCGCCTTGGAGGCCGAGTAGTTGGACTGGGTGGGGTTGCCGTAGACCCCCGCCACCGACGAGAGGTTCACGATGGAGCCCGACTTCCGCTTCATCATCTCGAAGATGACGGCGCGGCAGACGTGGTAGACCCCGTCGAGGTTGGTGCCGATGACCTGCTTCCACTCTTCGTCGGCCATCATCAGCAGGGGGTTGTCCCGGGTGATGCCGGCGGAGGTGACCGCGGCGTCGACCGGGCCGAGGGTCTGCTCGGTGCGGGTGACGAACGACCGGACCGACTCCATGTCGGAGACGTCGGCGCGGACGGCCAGCGCCTTGACGCCGAGGTCCCGGACCTCCTTCTCCAGGACGTTCGCCGCGGCCTCGTCGGACCGGTAGCAGTAGGCGACGTCGAAGCCGTCCCGGGCCAGGCGCAGGACCACCTCCCGCCCGATGCCGCGGGATCCGCCACTGACGAGGGCGACCCTGGACTCACTGTTGTGCACGACTGTTCCCTCTCCTGGTTGGCTGCGGGCCCTGCTGATCGGCCGCGGGCCGGGGGCTATGAAACGGCGGGGGCCGCGACCTGGTCGGCGTCGGCCGGCGGGCGCAACTGGTCCCCGGGGCGGAACGCCATCACCATGCGGGAGAAGGTCAGCGCGACCTCGCCGCCGACCAGCGTCTCGCCTTCGAAGATCACGGTGTCGGTGAGCGCCCGGAAGAGCCGCACCCGGTGCTCCAGCACGTCCCCGGGGTGGACCGGGCGGTGGAACTCCACCCCGGACATCGCGCCGGCCAGCATGACCTGGGCGGTCGGGCCGCCGGTCGCCTCGGCGCCGCACACCGCGAGCAGCCCGGCGGCCTGGCCCCAGGACTCGACCAGCAGGGTCTGCGGATAGGCGAACTGTTCCGGGCCCGCGTCCTCGCCGAGGTGGCGGTACCAGGGCTCGTTGCAGGTGATGGCCTTGAGCGCGACCAGCCGGTCCCCGGGGACGAGCTCCACCACCCGGTCGATCAGCAGCATCGGATGGCGATGCGGCAGCAGGCGCTTGATACCGGCCGCGTCGATCATGGTCTGACCTCCGTACGAAAGCCCAGCCGCACCTTGGCGGACGGGCCGCGCTCGGTGGCGGCCGTCGCCGTGTATGTCCAGCCGCCGTCGGCCGCCTTCCAGTCGGCGCGGACGGTCAGGACGTCGCCGGGGAAGACCGGGCCGATGAAGCGGGCGGATTCCAGGGCCCGCAGCGAGATGGCCCCGGGGGCCGTGGCGAGGGCCGCCCGGTGGGCGCACTCGACCACGCACACCCCGGGAAAGATCGGGAAGTCCGGGTAGTGACCGGCGAAAACCGGTTCCTCCGGTTCGATGCGGAAGCGGACCTCGCTGCTCAGCCCCGGCTTCCCGGCGTCCGCCGAAGCCCGCCGCACGACCTCGGGTTCGGCCCGCACCGGGCTGTTGGTGGACGTGGCGGTCACCGGGTGCGCAGCTTCTGTGTCAGCAGATCGTGCGCCTGGCGCAGCGACACCACCTGGCGCAGCTCCGCCTCCGCGAACTTGACGCCGTACTTCTTCTCCAGGACCACGATGACCTCGAGCGCCATCAGGGAGTCGACCTCGAGGTCCTCCATGAAGTCGGCTTCGTCGGCCACGTCGGTGGCGTCGACCTCCAGGATGTCGGCGACGATGCCACGCAGTTCGTCCATGTCGAGCGGGGCCGCGCCGGCCGCGTCGGAGTAGGTGACGGACATGGGGTTCCTTTCACACAACGGGAAGGGGATCACAGGAGGCGCAGGAGTGCGCAGGCGAGCGCGCCGTCACGGTCCACGGACGTGACCACCGCCAGCCGGCCTGCGGCCCGGTCGTCGTCCTGGGCCGCCGTCAGCACGGAGACGATCTGGAAGGCGGCGGTCGCGGCGGCGGTGTCGCCGATCGTGTCCGGCTGCGGGATCCAGCGCACCTCGTGACCGGCGAACCCGGCCCGCAGCGCGGTCCGTTCCTGCTCGCCGAGGAGACCGGCCGGGCTCGAGGGGGATACGGCCCAGACCTCCTCGCGCGCTGCCCCGGCCCGGCGCAGCGCGCGCTGTACGGCGGACTCCAGGGCGGGACCCGCTCCGTCGGGGCCCGCCACCCCGGCCTCGACCGCGAGCACCTCGGCGAGCCCCTCGCCGTCGGCCACGGCCTCGGCGGGCAGCAGCCGCAGCACCGCGCAGCCCTCACCGAGGACGACACCGGTCTCGTCGTCGCCCCGGGTGTGCCATTCGAGCCAGGCGCGGGCCGGGGAGTACTCCTCGACGGCGCCGCACAGGACGGTTATGGCGCGTCCGGAGGCGAGCAGCCGCCGGGCGTAGTTGAGGGCGATCAGCCCGGAGGAACGTCCGGCGGCGACCGTGGTGTTCGGCCCCTTCAGCCCGTACCAGATGGCGCACTGCCCGGCGGGGCAGTTCATGATGGCGTTGGGGATGTGCGAGGGGTCGATGTAGAAGGGCTTCTCGTGGATGAGGGTGTCGCGGGTGATGTCCATCATGCTCTGGGCGCTTCCGGTGGTCGTGCCCAGGACGAGGGCGACATCGGAGCCGCTCTCCGTCGCACCGTCGGCTCCCGTGACCAGTTCCCGTACCGTCGCCACGGCCAGCCCGGTGACCCGGTCCATGGACCGGGTCCCCTTGCGGCCCAGCACATCCTTGATGACCAGGTCCCGGGCCAGACACACCCGCTCGTCGGGGACCGGCTCGCCGCCGGGCTCCGACGCGGTGGCCGTCCCGCGGCCCGACCGGGCGCCCTCGACGAAGGCGTCCCGGCCGATGCCGTACGGCGACACCGCCGACCATCCCGCGATGACGGGACCGCGTGTCCCGGTGGCCATCGCGGTCACGGCTGGTTCCGGCCGTCGCCGAAGGCGTCCAGGACCCGCTCGTCGAAGGTGACCAGGCGGCCCTCCTTACCGTTCTCGACCACACCGTAGGCGTGCGTGATGGTGCCGGTGGAGGTCTGCACCAGCCGGCCGTCGCGGACCACATAGGTGTCCAGGCGCGAGGTGTAGAGCAGGTTCTTGAAGACGTTGTCGACGGTATAGACGACGTAGAGGTCCTCTTCGAGGAGTGCCTCGTCCAGCAGCGTCACCCGGGAGTGGGTGACGGCGGGGATCCAGTTCTTCTCCTCCAGCAGCGCCCGGATGGAGATGCCGCGCGCGTCCACGAAGCGGTGCTTGGCCTCCTCCATCAGGCGCAGATAGCCCGACATCTGGAGGCGCTCGAAGAAGTGCACGAACGGGTAGGGGATGCGGAACTTCCAGCCGTACGCGTTCTTTCCGGCCAGGAGCTGTTCGAGCACGGCGTCGGTCTCGGCGCAGGCGCCGGAGATCAGCTGCTCGGTGACCGCGGGCGCGGCCGGTCCCGGCTCGGCGCCTCCGATACGCGCCGTGACGAACCGCTCCAGGCCCTCGGGCACGGGCAGCCTGCGCACCATCCGCACATCGTTCTCGTCGTGGCGCAGCACGGCCTTGACCTTGGAGGCCACGGCCTTCTTGGGGGCGCCGTCACGCTCGACGGTGATGGCGACCTTGAAGGCCAGCTCGGTGGCGTCGTCCTTGGTCACGGGGGTCACCTCGACCGACGCCTCGTCATCGACGATGAGGGCGGTCTGGAGGCGGGAGTCGATGTCGACGATGTCGAATCCGAGGCCGTGCTCCTCGTAGAGCCTGCCGACCGGGAGCCCGCTGCGCCGGAAGTGGGCGATGACGGCCTTCTCGACCAGGTAGTTGACGTGCTTGAAACCGATGATGGTGCCGATGTTGGCACCCTCGTATCCCGGGCTGAGGACGACCGTGGTCGACTCGTTCAGCAGCGTCTTGACGGCTTGCGACATCACTTCTCCGTGAGGTGTGGGGCGGCCCGGTCCGAGAGCCGCCGGAGGAACGAGCCGACCAGGGCGGAGAACGACTCCGCGTGCTCGGACATCGGGTAGTGACCGCACCCGGGGACCGTACGCAGCTCGGCCTCCGGGAGGTCGGCCGCGAGCAGGGCGCTCTCGGCGGCGGCGAAGTCGTCCTGGCCGGTCACGACCAGGGCGGGCACGGTGATCAGTTCGGTGCGGAGCCAGGGGGTGCGCAGATAGTGCTCGAAGAACCGCACCCAGCCGTAGGGGCCGACCCGTTCGCAGACCCGCTCCGCCATGTGCCGCCGGACCGCCGGGGAGATCCGACGGGGGGAGTGGGTGCGCAGCCCCTCCTCCATGATGTGGAGGAAGTCCCGCTGCATGCTCGAGACGGAGTCCCAGGCGAAGTCGTCCGGTGAGCGCCGGTAGAACGGTGAGACGAGGACGACGCCCCGGATCCCGTACCGCTCGCGCGGGTCGTTGCCCGCCTCGGCCTCCCGGTGGAGCAGGTCGAGCAGTTGGTTCGCCGAGAACGAGTGGGCGACCACGACATCGGGCGGATCCGGCAGCCGCTCCAGGGCCGTGACGATCCAGTCGGTCCGCTCCGGCCGGCGGCCCCACGGCTGGACGTGGTCAGCGCGCCAGGGCAGGTCGGCGGTCCAGGTCTCCAGGTCCGGCGGCAGATACGGGGACAGCCCGTCCCAGACCGCCCCGCTGCTGGCCAGACCGTGCAGGAACAGGGCGCGCAGCCGGGTCCCGTCCCGTGCGGGACCGTGGCGCAGCAGCAAGGGCTGCCCCGCCGGACCCCGGACCCCGGCCGCGCCGGTCTCACCCTGGCCCATCAGGACCGGCCCGGGGCCAGGAGGGCGAGTCCGGCCGTGGCGTCGTCGCCGTCGCCGCCGGCGAGGGCGTAGACGGGCCCGGCGCCACCGTCGGCGTACCAGCCGATGGTTCCGGCGCACTGGAGGACCCCGAGGACCGCCGATGCCTCGCCGAAGGCGTCGGCCAGCGCATGGTGGACGGTGCCGGACGGCAGCACGGAGGAGGTGAGTCCCTGCCCGTCGCCGGGGCCGAACCAGGCGGCGGGCGGGGTGCGGTCGTCCCCGGCGAGCTGTTCCAGGCACGCCTCGACGCTTCCGGCGCGGACCGCGGAGCTGACCTGGGCCCGGACCTCGGCGCCGCGGACGGCGGCGGCCGCCCGGCGCTCCACGACGACGGCGGCGGCGCCGTCCACGATCCGGTCGGCTCCGGTGAGGCGGCGGACCATGTCGTTGTCCGGTTCGACGGCCAGGACGAGCGCCCGGTCGGCGCGGCGCGCGCCGACGAGGGCGGCGGCCCAGCGGACCGCGTCCAGGCCGGAGGTGGCGCCGTTGCAGACCATCAGGTTGGGGCCGCGCAGCCCGTACTTGATGGCGAGGGTCGAGGCGATCACGTTGCTGGACGCGTTGGGGGTGTCCATGGGGCTGACGCCGCCCGTGGCCCCGTCGGCCGCGATGGTGTCCACGACCGAGCAGACGGTGTCCACATTGCCGTAGTTGGAGGCCACGAGGACGGCGACGGTCTCACCGGGGACCGTGAGCCCCTCGGGGCCGAGCAGTCCCGCGTCCGTCAGTGCCTCGTTGGCGCAGGCCAGCGCGAGCTGAGTGGCGCGGTCCTTGAAGCGCAGCCCCTTCTTCTTGCCGATGCGGGCGGCGGGGTCCACCGGTTCCGCGCCGTCGGGGACGGGGGCCAGCAGGTCCTTCGGGGTGGCGACGCCGGGCAGGGCGAGCCCGACTCCGGTCAGAACGGCGTTCATCGGGCCGCCTCCACTACCGCCACGGCGTTGATGCCGCCGAAGCCGAAGGCGTCGATCTGGGCGAGGGAGACGTCGGCTTGCCGGGCGGTGCCGCGGACGATCCGGAATCCCTCGGTCTCCGGGGCCGGATGGTCGAGCCCGGTGATCGGGGGCACGCGGCCTTCGCGCATGGCGCGCAGGGCGACGATGAGGCTGAGCACACCGGAGGCGCCGGAGGTGTGCCCGGTCATCGACTTGACCCCGGTCATCACGGGGCGGCCCAGGTGGTCGCCGTACACCTCCCGCAGTGCGGTGGCCTCGGCGGCGTCGTTGAGCGGGGTGCCCGTGCCGTGCACCATCACCAGTTCCACGTCCTCGGGTTTGACGCCCGCCCGGCTGTGGGCGTCCTTGATGGCCAGGGCGATTCCACCGGCGTCGGGCGCGGTGGCGTGGTAGGCGTCGCAGTTGATGCCCACGCCACGCACCCAGCCGTGCCCGCCGCCGGCGTCGGTGCGGCGCAGCACGATCGCGGCGGCGCCCTCGCCCATCACGGTGCCCTTGCGGTCCCGGTCGAACGGGCGCAGCGCGTCCGGCGGATCGAGCTGGAGCCGGTCGGAGAGGCCGAACATGCTCTCGGTGATGACGTCGACGCCCGCCACCACGACGGTCTCGGCTCCCCGGAACTCCAGCAGGTCCACGCCGAGGGCCAGCGAGTACAGGGAGGCGGAGCAGGCGTTGGAGATGGTGGTGGTGTCATCGGCGCCGAACCGTTCCCGCAGCGCCGTGCCGAAGTGCATGCGTCCGGCGTCGAAGTCCTGTCCGTCGCGCCACCACAGCTCCAGTGAGCGCAGCTCGCGCAGCCCGGTGCCGATGAGCACGGGCACCCCGCGCAGGTCCCGGGGCAGCCCGGCGTCGTCCAGCGCCTGCCCGACCGCCGTGGTCAGCAGGGCGGTGGCCCGGCCGACGACATCGGTGCCCGGCGCGGGCCGGTCGTCCACCTCGTACAGCAGGTCCGCGTTGTACCAGTCGCGGTTGAAGCCGCGCAGGCTGTGCAGCCCGCCCCGTCCCTGGCAGAGGTTGTCGAAGATCTGCGCCGGGTCGGCTCCGACGCTGGCGACGGCTCCGACTCCGGTGATGGGCCAGCGGCTCATCGGTGCTCCTCGTACTTGCCCAGGATGACGACCGCGTTGTTGCCGCCGAAGGCGAGACCGTTGTTCTGCACGATCCGCAGATCTGCCTCGACCGCCTCGTTGGGCACGCAGTCGACCTCGCATTCGGGGTCGGTGGCGGTGTGATTGATGGTCGGCGGGATGAAGCGGTGCACGATCGCCAGCGAGCAGGCGATCGCGGCGAGGGCACTGGCGGCACCCATGGTGTGGCCGAGCATCGACTTGATGGAGATGGTCCGTGGCGGGGCGGCGCCGTACACCTCGCGGATGGCGCGGGCCTCGGTGACGTCGTTGGCCTTGGTACCGGTGCCGTGCGCGGAGACCAGGTCGACCTCGCCGGGCTTGACGCCCGCGTTGTCCAGGGCGAGCGCCATGCAGCGGGCGACGCTGCTCTGGTTGGGGGCGACCTGGTGATAGGCGTCGCAGTTCAGGCCGTAGCCGAGGACCTCCGCGTAGATGCGGGCCCCCCGGGCCAGGGCCGACTCCAGGCTCTCCAGGACGAGCACGCCCGCCCCCTCGCCGGTGAGGATGCCCTTGCGGTCGACGTCGAACGGCTGGCACAGCTCGGGAGCGATGGTGCCGAGCCGGTAGAAGCCGGCGAAGGTCTTACGGCACATGGCGTCGGCGCCGCCGCAGAGGGCGAAGTCCACCTCACCGGTGCGTACGGCGTCGAAGCCGTAGCCGATCGCGTAGTTGCCCGCGGCGCAGGCCGTCGGGATCGTCACCGCTTCGACGTCCGTCAGCCCGAGTTCATGGGCGACGGCCGCGGAGAGGCGGCCGGCCCGCACGCGGCGCGCGATGGTGGAGTCCATCTTCTCCGGACCGTGGGCGATCTGGCTTTCCACGAGCTGGTCCAGGTCGAAGGACTCCCCATCGGTGGTGCCTATCGAGATGAGACCGCGCTGCTCTCTCAGTACGTCGAGGTCGAGATTCGCGTCCTCGACGGCCATGCGGGCCGCGGCGGCCGAGAACTGACTGGCCCGGCCGAGTTCCGCCACATCCAGATTGCGTATCCACTTCTCCGGTTCGAAGTCGACAATTTCGCAGCCTTTGGCGTGGGCGAACCCCTCGGTGTCGAAGGCGGTGATCGGCTTCGCTCCGCTGCGGCCGGAGCGAAGCCCCTCGGCGAACTCGGCGGCGCCCACTCCGATGCTGGAGAAAACGCCAAACCCGGTAAGAACCACTCTGTGAGTCGCGACGGCGGAACCGTCGCGCGCGGGAGCAGTCATCGAAACCTCCAACCAGTCTCGGCTTGAACAGCGGAAGGGATTACCAGCCGGCTGACTCGGCGACGACCTCGCCCACACCCTTGAGGTTGACCATGCGGGCGAGCTCGGACTGGTCGATGACGACCTTGAACTCCTTCTCCAGCGAGGCGAGGATCTCGATGGCGCGCAGCGAGTCGGCGTCGTGGTCCTCGCGGAAGAGGCTGGTCTCGGTGACCTCGTCCTCTTCGAGCTCGAGGATCTCGCAGACGATTTCCTTGATCTTCTCAGCGCGCTCTTCGGTAAGGGTAGGCATGATGAATTCAACCTCTCGGTCATTGCCGCCGGGCGGGAATCCCCCCGTTCGGCGCTCCTTTTGCGTTCCCGCACTCGAAACCATCGCAGTACGGGAATGTGATGTGCACGCCTTGCGTCAGGAAGGTGCCAACACTGCTTCGTCCAGGCGCCTTCTGATGTCGTTCGTCAGGGAATCCCGCTCGGCATTCAGGTAGAAATGGCCACCGGGCAGGACACGCATGTCGAAGGAATGTCCGGCGACCTCGGACCAGTGCCTCATCTCGTTCTCCCCGGCACCCGGGTCCCGGTCTCCGGCATAGGCCACGACCGGACACCCGACGGGCCGCGGGGCCGCGGCCCGGTAGGTGCCCGCGATCCGGAAGTCGGCCCGTACGGACGGCAGCACGATGTCCCGGATCCCGGGGTCGGCCAGCAGCGCGGCGTCCGCGCCCCCGAGCCGCACCACTTCGGCGATCAGCTCGTCGTCCGTGCCGAGGTGGATCTCCTTGGGGGTGACCAGATGGGGAGCCTCACGGGACGAGACGAAGAGGCCGGCCAGGCGGTCCGCGTGCTCCGGCTGGAGACGCAGGGCCAGTTCATAGGCGAGCGACGCCCCCATGCTGTGGCCGAAGAAGGCCACCGGGACGTCGAGGAGCGGAAGCAGCTCTCCGGCCAGCGGGTCGGCGAGCTCCGCCATGCTGGTCGCGCACGGTTCGGCGATCCGCTCCTGGCGGCCCGGGTACCGGGTGGCCAGCACCTCGACGCCGTGGCCCAGCGCGCCGCCCCAGGTGTGGAAGAACGTCGCGGCCCCGCCCGCGTGGGGCAAACAGACCAGCCGCGCCCGTGGCTGTCCGGCCGCCGGGTACCGCCGGAACCAGCGGGTGGTTCGGGCACTGCCGGACGATGTCATCGCGCTCTCCTCGTGGCTGTCTCCCGCTGCCGGGGCGGCGGCCGGCCCGCCTCCCGGGAGCGGACACGCTCCCGGTGGGCTCGCTGCCTTGCTGCCTGTGCCCCGTGAGGTGTTCGGCAGCGGGTCGCGGGGAAGGGCCCCACCGCCGGGTCGACTACGCCGCCCGCGGTGCGGCGGGCCGTAGGACCCGGGACACCTTTCTAACCAGGCCCACCGCGCGCCTCAACGTCCCCTTCAGGAAGGTGCCAGGGAGGGCTCCGGAAGCGGGCCCGGAGCGGCCGGAGGGGCCTCGCGGGCGCGGCATAACAGCTTGTTGCCAGTGCGTGGCGCAAGCGGCGTCACGATGGATCACGGGCGCCCGGGCAGGGCAGGATGCGCAGGAGATTCTCCGTATCGGTCCCCGTCCCCACCACCCAGCGAGCCGCCCGATGACCGACGACCCGACCTCTCCGGCCGCGGCCGAGCCTCCATGGGCGTTCCTGGCCCGTCTGGAGGAGCAGATCGCCCGCGACCAGGAGACGTGTCTGCGCGACTGCGGGGCGCCCTGGGGCGAGCTACTGGAGCGATTCGTCGACGCCCTGACGGGGCAGCCGTGCCCGGGGACGGAAGCCCCGGCCGAGGGGAAAGCCACCGACGGCCAGGCGGCGGGCGGCCCAGGCGCGCCGGACGAGCCAGGCGCGCCGGACGGGCCGGGCGCGCCGGACGGGCCGGGCGGACCGGACGGGCCGGGCGCGCCGGACGGGCCGGGCGGACCGGACGGGCCAGGCGGACCGGGGCAGGGCGACAACACCGGGGAGTGATGCCCCCGCCGGGGGCCCGTGAGGATTCCGGGGTCCGGTGCGGTCAGCCCGTCACCGGGCGGCCCAGCCGCCCGTGGTGCCGACGGACCGGGGCGGCACGCTCCGCAGTCGGGGGCGGGCGGGCGGCCGCGGCAGCGTCTCGGTCAGCCCGGCGGCGGCGTCGATGACCGTGTTCCGCACCCCGCGTTCGGGGAGCTTCGCCATCCTCGACCGCGGGCCGGACAGCACGAGCGCGGCGGAGACCCGGCCATCGCCGTCCCGGACCGGGACGGCGAGCACATGCTCGTCCAGCACCATCACATCGGGCCCGTGCGCCCAGCCGCGCTGCCGAACCAGCGCCAGCTGTGCCGCGTTGAAGCGTGCGCCGCGCAACCCCGCGTACAGCTCGTCCGGGTCCTCCCAGGCGAGGAGCACCTGGGCGACAGGGCCGGACTTGGCGGGGCGGGCCGTGCCCAGGGGGACCGCGTCCTGTCCGGTGACCGGGTCGGCCGAGCTCGCCACGCAGATGTGCACGGCGTCGCGGCGGCGGTGCACCCGGGCGTTGAGGCCGGTGAGCGCGTGCAGTTCGGCCAGCACGCCCTCCGCGATGTGCTCCAGCCGGTCGCGCGGTTGCCCGGCCCCGGAGTGGCCGATCCTGGCGCCGGGCAGGAACCGGCCGTGCGCGTCCCGGCTCAGCAGTTCGAGCCGTTCCAGGGCGGTGGCGATGCGGTAGACGGTGGGGCGCGGCAGCCCACTGATCGCCACCACCTGGGCGAGGCTGGCGGGACGCTGCTCAACCACACTGAGAATCATGGACGCTTTGTCGAGCACACCGACGCCGCTCAGCGGCCGCGACGCGACGCTCATCGCTCCCACCCTGTCGGCGTCGGCGCGCCGATATACCGGACCGATCGGCATGTGACTCATGGAGGACTCGCCTTCCGCACGGCGGACACCGGATGGCGCGAGGCTCCGGGGCCACGCGGCGCCGGAATCCCGCACACCGACGGCTCGCAGAAGTGGCAACCGGCCGCCGGGACGGGGCGGGAGCTGCCGCTCGCCGGTCCCCCGCTCTGATACGCCCCATCAAATCGGACGGCCCGGGAGCCGGGCAACGCCAGAGACAGGAAACTGCCAGGCCGCCCAGCCCGCTCGGCCCTAGCCCCGGCCCCCCGGCTCCGCCCCGGGCGTGGGCGGGAGAAGCCCCAGCTCAGCGGCACGAACCCCGGCCTGGAAGCGGGAGTTGGCACCGAGCTGGGACATGATGTCGGCGACGTAGCGCCGGTAGGTGCGCACCGAAACGGTGAGTTCGCGGGCCGCGACCTCGTCGGTGACCCCGGCCTGGAGGTACCTCAGGATGCGGCGGGCGAATGCCGCCCGGGTGCGGTCCCCGAAGACAAACCGTTCCCCGGCCCGGAAGGCGTCTTTCCAGATGCTGTCGAAGAGCATGCGCAGCGAGTGCAGCAGTTCCGCCACCCGTATCACCGAGGTCCGCCGGCCGGCCGCCGACTCGGCCACGACGAGCGCGACACTGTCGTCCACGACGAGCGCCTGGAGCGGCGGCATATGGGCCACCCGGATGGCCACGGGCCGCTCCCGGCCCAGCTGTTCGCGGACAAAGTCGTCGTCCAGCAGCGTGGGCGTGGTCAGCAGCCGGATCGTCACACCCTCCTGGGCGCCGTAGAGCAGGGCCCGCTCGTCCTGATCGGTGCGCCGCTGGATCCGGTCGGCCCTGGACGGCCGTCGCGCGTGGATGATGTCGATGCTGGTCGTCGCCTCCTTGACGAGGCCCGCGGCCGTCTCCAGCACGACGTCATAGGCGTTGTCGACCACGGTGATGAGCTGTTCCTGGGAGCTGCGGTCCCGGTGCAGCGCGACCATCGACTCGATGCGCGCCTTCGCTTCCAACAGGGCCTTTTCGAGTTCGTCCTCGCGCCAACCGGACATGCCAACCATCCCCCTGAAGATGTGGATCAGCGGGCCGCCGGGGTCCCCCGTGACGGCCCGGTCCCGACAGCGTTGTGTCGTTCGCCCTCAGTCGGCGAGCAGGCCGAGCTCGACCGCGCGCGCCCCGGCCTGGAAGCGCGAGCTGGCGTCCAGCTCCCGCATGATCTCCGCGACATGCCGGCGATAGGTGCGCAGCGACACATTGATCCCCCGCGCCGCGGTCTCATCGGTGTGACCGGCGCGCAGGGCCTCCAGAACAGTCCGGGCGAACTCCGTGCGCAGCCTCGGCGCGAGCCCGAGGTGATCCGCCAGCTTCCGCCCCCGGGACCAGGCGCCGGCGAAGAGGAGCTCCAAGGCCCGTACGGCGCCCAGGTCGTTGACGACGGCGACCTGCCCCTCCGGCTCCTGGACATGCGTCTGCACCAGTGCCGAGGCGCCGTCGACCACCACGATGCCGCGCAACTCGCTCTGCGACACGCGAACTTCGGGACGGACCCGGGTGAGCGGACGCAGCCGCTCGGCCACTCCCTCCGCGGCCGGCACGTTGCACAGCACCCGGACCACCGCCCGGCTCGGAGTACGGTCCAGCTCCTCGGTCACGGCGCTCTCGAAGGCGCCCGCGCCGGTGAGGGTCACGGACACCGAGTACCGGGCGCCGGCGATGAGCTGGGCGAGAGAGTCGCCGAGCCGGGCACCGTCGGTGCGCACCACCGGGGACGGCGTCGTCAGCCTGCGCGAGTGCAGCAGGACCGTGGACTCGATCAGCTTGCGCGCCTGCAACAGCGCCTGTTCCAGATGAGAGGCCGACTCATCGGCCCGCTCCGCCTTCTCGTCGGCACCACGTGGATCAATACCACGTGGATCAATTGCCACACCCATCCCGACTCCCCCGTCGATTGGCATGCACCGGCTCATCATCACCCGCCGAGCCCTGAGAATTCGCCCCAGCGGAATGACACCGTGCGTAGCAGTGTATTGGACACTAGATTGAGCGAACAGATTGGGTCAACCGTCAGCAGGTCAAGGCGCTCACCAGCCAAAGAACAAGTAAACGACCGTTTTCCGTGAAAGCGTGCACCGATGCGCCGTCGCTGTCAGGTTGCTGCGCACCGACCCTCTAAGCGGAACGGCTCTCCCTCCCTTTCACACCGCACCGCACACGCATGGTCACCCTTCGCCACACCAGTGTCCTCTTGAGGTCAACACCGCTCCCTCACAGGCACCTTGTTGCCTACGGTGATCACGTGATGGCACAGCCCCAGGGGCCGATCGAGCACCTTACGCCACAGTAGGCGGCAATGACCACATCAACACCAGGCATTTTCGGTCGGCGATATCGGCTGAAAAGCGCCACGAATTGAACCCTTTTTTGTTGAGCGATAAAGAAATCAGCCGCGCAAACGGAATGAATTCGGCCGCGCTTTCCGCTCCCCGCCCGTCCTGCCGGGGAACGAATCCGGCTCCCCCGTGCGGCGGAGCCGGATGGTCCCGGAGAGGGAGGCGGTCCCCGACGCCGAGCGCGAAGATGATCGCAACGCACAGAAGGAGAGCTCGATGGACCGGTGGGACCGGATGGGGCGGCTGGCCGCGTACGGGGGCGCCGCCGCCATGGCCCCGTATGCCGTGATCAAGGTGTCGTGGGTGGTCGGCTCGCTGCTCGGACTGGCGCCGGTCGGGGCCGGGTTCGGGCTCGCCGAGTGGGTGGTGCTCAACACCGTGACGGTCGGCATGGCGGCCGTCGGGATCGCTCTCGGGCTGGCGCTGGCCCGGCCCTGGGGGATGCGGCTGCCCGGGGTGCCGCTGGTGTTCTGCGCCTGGGTCGGCGCGGGGTTCCTGGTGTCGATGCTGCCGTACGCGCTGGCCGACTCGCTGCTGTCGGAGCCGGACACCTCCGGGGGCGACAGCGACCCCAAGATGCCCGGCTGGGAGGCGGCGCTGATCCAGTTCGGCTTCATCGGCATGGGCCTGGGCCTCACCCTCGCGCTCCCCGCCTATCTGCGCAGGCGCTGGCCGGAGGCGTTCGCCAACCCGGGCGGCGGGCCCTCACCGCTCGGCCGGGCGGCCGTGGTCCTCGGTGCCGCTGTCGGGCTGATGTGGCTGTACTGGGCGGCGGGCGGCACCGCCGGGCTCGCCCACCCCGACGAGGGCCGCGCCACCTGGCGCCTGCTGTGCGGGATCTGCGGCACATGGGCGCTGGTCGCCGCGTTCGCCGTGGCACGGCCGGGCCGCGAAGGACCCGGACGGCTCCCCCGCTGGCTGCCATCGGTCCTCGGCTGGCTCGGCTCGGGCTCGCTGTTCGCGTGGAGCGGCTGGAAGCTGCCCTTCACGCTGTACGTCGCGATCGCGGCGCCCCCGGACGTCACGCTCCCCGAGCAGTTGGGCCTCGCGATCGCCCTGCACCTGTGCGCCGTCGCGGCGGGCGGCGCGATGATGTGGACGCTCACCCGGGGCCCGTCCCGGACCCGCCCGGAAGTGGCCGCCGCCCCGCCCGGCTGATGCCGCGCGGGCGCGCCGAGGCCGAAGCCTTCCGCCTCAGCGTCCCTCGCGCGTGGGCTCCAGCACCGCCACGCACTCCACATGGTGCGTGACCGGGAAGAGGTCGAAGGCACGTGTGCGGCGCGGGGAGTAGCCCTCCTCGCGGAAGTACTTCAGGTCGCGGGCGAGTGCCGCCGGGTCGCAGGCGACGTAGGCGATACGGCGGGCGCCCAGGGCCGCGAGGCGGGTCACCGTCTCCTTGCCCGCGCCCGCGCGGGGCGGGTCCAGGACGATGAGGTCGGCCTCGGTGATCCCGGTGCGGGGCAGCACCTGCTCGACCTTGCCGTGCTCGATGCGGACGCGCTCCAGGTCCTGGAGGTTGTGCCGGGCGTCCTCCACCGAGCGCTTGCTGGACTCGATGCCCAGCACCGCGCCGCGCTCCCCCACCCGCTCGGCGATCGCGCCCGCGAAGAGGCCGACCCCGCAGTACAGATCGAGGGCCGTCTCGCCCTGGCGGGGCATCAGGCCCTGCATGACGGCCTCGACCAGGACGTCCGCCGCCTTGGGGTGGACCTGCCAGAAACCGGCCTCGCCGACCCGCCAGGTGCGGCCCGCCGCGCGCTCGCGGACGAAGGGGCGGCCGTGGACGCGGTGCACCAGACGGGTCCGGTCACGGCCGCGGGACTCGCTGACCCGCAGCACCGAGACCGGCCGGTCCAGTTCGACGATCGGCAGCCGGCCGCCGGGGCGCGGGGTGAGGACGACCTGGCGGTCGGAGGAGCCGGTGGCGGCGATGGCCTCCACGCTGGCGATCTGGGGCCATTCGCGCTTCTCGACGCCGAGTTCGGTGACGCCGGGGGCGGCGATCAGGCAGTGGTCGATCGGCTCGACCTCGTGCGAGCGGTGGCGGCGCAGTCCGGGCCGGCCCTGCTCGTCCACCGCGTACTGCACCCGGGTGCGCCAGGCCGGGACCTCGCCGCGGGCCACCTTGTCGCCGGGCGCGGGCTCGACCGTGCCGTCCCAGCCCGCCTCCTCGGGGGTGAGCCCCGCCAGCCGGGCGAGCTGCTCGGTGATCACCTCGGCCTTCAGCCTGCGCTGGGCGCCGGGGGCCGCGTGCTGCCAGTCGCAGCCGCCGCATTTGCCGGGGCCGGCGAACGGGCACGGCGCCTCGACCCGGTCCTTGGAGGCGTCCAGCACCCGCACCGCGTCGGCGCGCAGGAAGCGCGCGCCCTCCTCGCCCTCGGTCACCCGGGCGACGACCCGCTCACCGGGCAGCGCGTGCCGGACGAAGAGCACCTGGCCCTCGCCGGTCCGGGCGATGCAGTGGCCGCCGTGCGCCACCGGGCCGACCTCGACCTCGTACTCCTCGCCGACCAGCGATGCCTTGGGTTCACTTTGCATGGCGGGTTCAGGCTCCAGAGGGGGTGAGGGGGCGCGGTGGGACAACAGCCCACCAGTCTACGTCGCGCCCGCCCTCACCCCGTCACGCCCTGATGTCCCGGGCCCGCGGGCCCACCGTCAGGGGACCTGCGAGGTGACGCCCGGCTTCTCGCCCTTGGGCCCCTTCTCGCCCTTCTCCCGCTTGGCCGGAATCACCGGGCCGCGCCGCACCGCCCCCGGGGCGTTCCACTCGGCCCGCTTGCGCGCCCGCTTCCGGGCCAGCTCGGAGGAGTCGAGCTGCCACGGCACTGAGGTGACCATGACGCCCGGGGTGAACAGCAGCCGCCCCTTGAGCCGCAGCGCGCTCTGGTTGTGCAGCAGATGCTCGTACCAGTGGCCGACCACGTACTCGGGGATGAAGACGGAGACCACATCGCGCGGGCTCTCCCGGCGCAGGCTCTTGACGTAGTCGATGACCGGCCGGGTGATCTCGCGGTAGGGCGAGTCGAGGATCTTCAGCGGCACATCGATGCCGCGCTCCTGCCACACCCGCTGCAGCGCCTTGGTCTCGGCGGGGTCCACGTTGATGCTCAGCGCCTCCAGCCGGTGCGAGCGCATCAGCTTGGCGTAGGCCAGGGCGCGCAGCGTCGGCTTGTGGACCTTCGAGACCAGCACGAGGGAGTGCACCCGGGAGGGGCGCACCTCCTCCTCGTCGAGCTGTTCGGTGGCCGCCGCGAGTTCCTCGGAGACGCCGTCGTAGTGGCGCCTGATGGCCGTCATGGTGACGTAGAAGATGACCATGCCGAGCAGGGCGACCCAGGCGCCGTGGGTGAACTTCGTCAGCAGCACCACGACCAGCACCAGGCCGGTGAAGAAGGCCCCGAAGGTGTTGATCGCACGGGCGCGGACCATCCGGCGGCGGGCGTTCGGGTCCCGCTCGGTGGCCAGATGGCGGTTCCAGTGCCGCACCATGCCGGTCTGGCTGAGGGTGAAGGAGACGAAGACGCCGACGATGTAGAGCTGGATCAGCCGGGTGGAGTCGGCCCCGTAGAGGTAGACCAGGACCGCGGCGGCCGAGGCGAGCAGCACGATGCCGTTGGAGAAGGCGAGCCGGTCGCCGCGGGTGTGCAGCTGGCGGGGCAGATAGCGGTCCTGGGCCAGGATCGAGCCGAGCAGCGGGAAGCCGTTGTACGCGGTGTTGGCGGCCAGGAACAGCACCAGCGCGGTGGCCGCGGCCAGCACCACGAAGAAGAACGAGCCGTCGCCGAAGACCGCGGCCGCGACCTGCGAGATCACCGGGTTCTGGGTGTAGTCGGCGCCGAGCGGGGTGCCGTTCTTCAGCAGGTCGTGCGCGGGGTTCTCGGCCATCTTGACGTTGGTCACCAGGGCCAGCGTGATGATGCCGACGAACATGGTCACGGCGAGGCCGCCCATCAGCGCCAGCGTCGTCGCCGCGTTACGGCTCTTGGGCTTGCGGAAGGCGGGCACGCCGTTGCTGATCGCCTCGACGCCGGTCAGGGCCGCGCAGCCATCGGAGAACGCGCGCAGCAGCAGGAAGATCAGCGCGAAGCCGGCCAGCCCGGTCTGCTCGGCGTGGACCTCGAAGCCCGCGGTGGGGGCCTTCATGTCGTCACCCAGGACCAGCCCGCGGTAGGCGCCCCACAGGATCATCACGAAGACGCCGCCGACGAAGACATAGGTGGGGATCGCGAAGAGCTTGCCCGACTCCCGTACGCCCCGCAGGTTCATGAGCGTCAGCAGCAGGATGATCCCGACCGCGCACAGTGTCTTGTTCTCGACGAAGAAGGGGACGGCCGAACCGAGGTTCTCCACACCGGAGGAGATCGACACCGCCACCGTGAGGACGTAGTCGACCAGCAGGGCGCTGGCGACCGTCAGACCCGCCTTGGGGCCGAGGTTGGTGGTGGCGACCTCGTAGTCACCACCCCCGCTGGGGTACGCGTGCACGTTCTGGCGGTACGAGGCGACCACCGTGAACATCAGCACGATGATGGCGATCGTGATCCACGGGCTGTAGTGGTAGGCCGACGCACCCGCCACGGACAGAACGATCATCACCTGCCCCGGCGCATACGCGACGGAGGACAGGGGGTCGGAAGCGAAGACGGGGAGCGCGATGCGCTTGGGGAGGAGAGTCTCCCCCAGCTTGTCGCTGCGCAGGGCCCGCCCGATCAGGATCCGTTTCGGGAGGTCGGTCAGTTTGGACACGCAGAGGATCGTAAGGGGTAGCCCGGGCCCCCGCCCACCCGCCCACCCCCGGGAAAAGGGGCGGGCGGGAGCAGTGCGCCGGAGGCGATCAGGCCAGGCGCGCGGGCAGCGTGCGGTGGCCGTTGGAGATGAAGGACTCCACGGGCTCCAGCGGCTCCTGCCCGGACGCGAGCGTGAGCCCGGGGAAGCGGTCGAAGAGCGCCGGGAGCGCGATCGCGGCCTCCAGCCGGCCCAGCGGGGCGCCGACGCACAGATGGACGCCGTGGCCGAACGCCAGGTGGCTCTTGAGCCGCCGGGTGACGTCGAAGCGGTCCGCGTCCGCGCCGTGCACCTCCGGGTCGCGTCCGGCGGCCGCGTAGGCGGCCAGGATCGCGTCGCCCTGGTGCAGCACCACGCCGCTGTCCAGCTCGATGTCCTCCACGGCGTAGCGCAGTGGCAGGTTGGCGACCGGGGCGGAGTGCCGCAGCGTCTCCTCGATCACGTCCTCCCAGGTGGCCCGGCCGGCCCGGACGTGCTCGAGCTGCTCGGGCCGGGTGAGCAGCGCGTGGATGGCGTTGTCCAGGAGGTTGACCGTGGTCTCATGGCCGGCCGAGAGGAACAGGGCGAGGGTGTCGGTCAGCTCCTTCTCGCTGAGCTTGGAGCCGCTCTCCTCGTCCCGCACCGCGATCAGCCCGCTGGTGAGGTCGTCGCCGGGCCGCTCGCGCTTGGTGGCCACCAGCTCGCCGAGGACGGCGTACATCTCGTTGAAGGTGGCGGTGACCTCCTCCGGGGAGGCGGAGGTGTGGAAGATGCTGTCCACGACCCGGCGCATCCGCTCGCGCAGGTTCTCGTCGTCGAGCCCGAACAGCTCGGAGATCACCTGGATCGGCAGCGGGTACGCGTACGCCTCGCGCAGGTCGACCACCTCGCCCGGCGCGGCGGCCAGGTCGTCCAGGAGCGTGGTGCAGATCTCCTCGACGCGCGGCCGCAGGGCGGCGGTGCGCCGGGCGGTGAACGCCTTGGAGACCAGGGTGCGCAGCCGCCGGTGGTCGCCGCCGTAGGCGGTGAACATGTTCTCGACGGCGACCCAGGTGATCAGCGGCCACTCGGGCGTGATCTCACCGTTGATCCACACGGGCCAGTGCTGCCGGGGGTCCTTGGAGACCCGGGGGTCGGTCAGCAGCTCCTTGAGGGTCCGCTGGCGGGTTATTGCCCACGCCACCACGCCGTCAGGAAGCTCAACAAGCGTCGCCTCGCCGCCTGCGGCGACTCGGGCTGCCTCTCCGGCGATGTCGCGGCCGGCGGGGTCGAGGACGATGGGACGGGGTTCCATTGGCTGACTCCAGAGGTCTCGTCGAATCGGACCGGCTCGGACACGGACGCCGCGAACGGCTCGTTCACGGCGACCGCTTGGGCGGGGAAGCGCACCGGCAGGGCGGCCAGGGCGCGGGTGAAGGGCCCGGTCCGCCAGGTCAGCCGCTCGACGGGGACCGCCAGTTCCATGTCCGGGAGGCGGTCCAGGAGCCGCTCGATGGCCACGGAGGCGATCACCCGGGCGGGCCGCTCGGCGGGGCAGCGGTGGGCGCCCGCGCTCCAGGCCAGATGGGCCTTGTTGCCGGACCGGCGGTCGGAGGCCAGGGACGCCTCGTGGTTGGCTGCGGCGTAGCTGATGAGCACCGGTTCGCCCTTGCGCAGCCGTACGCCCGCCACGTCGCAGTCGTACCGGGGGAACCGGGTGCCGTAGTTGGCCATCGGCGGGTCGTTCCACAGGACCTCGTCCAGGGCGTCCTGGACGGGCATGCTGCCGCCGGACAGCTCACCGGCGAAGCGGTCGTCCGACAGCAGCAGGCGCAGCGCGTTGGCGATCAGGTTCTGCTGGGGGTCGGTACCGGCCGCCATCAGCAGGATCATCTGCTGCATCAGCTCGTCGTCGGTGAGCTGCGAGGGATGCGCGATCAGCCAGGAGGTGACGTCGGCGGAGAGCTGCCGGCGCTTGTCCGCCAGCAGGCCGGAGATCCAGTGGAGCAGCTCGTCGTTGGCCGCCGCCGCCTCCTCGCCGCTGTCGAAGAGCTTCATCATCGTCTCGACCAGCTTCGGCCCGTCCGCGGGGCGTGCGCCGAAGAGCTGGTTGAAGACCAGCAGCGGAAGCACCGACGCGTACTCGGTGATCAGTTCGGCCTCGCCCCGGGAGGCGAAGGCGTCGATCAGCGTCTCGGCGCTGCGCTCGACGTACTCGCTGAGGGCGTGCGGGTCCACCCGGTCCAGGCTGTCGGTGATCGCCCCGCGCAGCCGGGCGTGTGCCTCGCCGTCGCAGAACAGCGCGTTCGGCCGGTACATCATCATCGGGGCGACCGGGTTGTCCGGCCCCACGCTCCCGTCCGCCATCGCCCGCCAGCCGCGCGGGTCCTTGGCGAACCGTTCGGTGTCGCGCAGGATCTCCAGGCCGAGCGGGTAGCTGGTGACCAGCGAGGCGTACACCCCCGGCGTCAGCTCGACCGGTGCGATCGGCCCATGGGTGGCGCGCATCCGCGCGTAGGTGCCGTGCGGGTCGGCGGCGAACTCGGGACCGTACATCGGTACGGCCGCGCTCTGCCCGGTGGCGCCCACGGCCTCGGCGGGGCCCGCGTGCGCGGGGCAGCCCGGTGGGGGAACGGGGCCGGCGGCTGGACGGTTGGTCACACAATCTCCTGAGAACTACGGGTCTGGCGGGCCTGTAGATATTGGACGAGGGCGATCAGCGCGTGGGTGGAGGAGATCCGGTCCCGGGCGTCACAGGTCACCAGGGGGGTTTCCGGAAGCAGATCGAGGGCCTCCCTGACCTCCGGCTCCGCGAAGCGGGGAGAGCCCTCGAACTGGTTGACGGCGACGGCGTACGGCAGTCCGTGCTCCTCCAGGACGGCCATCACCGGGAAGGACTGCTCCAGCCGCCGGGTGTCGGCCAGGACGAGCGCGCCCAGCGCCCCGTTCGTCATGTCCCGCCACAGCCGGGTGAAGCGCCGCTGTCCCGGCGCGCCGAACAGATAGAGCACCAGGGACTCGCTGAGGGTGAGCCGGCCGAAGTCCATGGCGACGGTGGTGGTCGTCTTGTCCTCGGTGCCCCGCAGGTCGTCGATGAGCGCACCGGCCTGGGTCATCGTCTCCTCGGTGCGCAGCGGCCGGATCTCGGACAGCGAGCCCACGTAGGTCGTCTTGCCGACGGCGAAGTGTCCGACGACCAGGATCTTCGCCGCCACCCGCACCGTATGGGGCAGATAGACCGCCTTGTCGTCAGAGGCGAGCGCGGAGTCCATCGAGCACCTCCTGCAGCAGCTGGGTGTCGGGGACGTCGGCGGCGGGGATCGGGGACCGCGTGGAGACGTGGCCGCTGTCCACGAGGTCACCGAGCAGGACCTTGGTGACGCTGACGGGCAGCTCCAGGTACCCGGAGACCTCGGCCACCGAGAGCGCGCCGCCCAGGCACAGCTCCATGACCCGCCGCTTCTCGGGGCTGAGCCCGGTGAGCGGCCGGTCGGGGTGGGCCATGACCAGGGTCACCAGGTCGAAGGTGTTGCGAGTCGGGTAGGCACGGCCGTCGGTGACCACATACGGCCGTACCAACCCTCGTTCGCGCCGCCCCGGACTCATGCGCGGCTGCCGATCCCCTGCCGCGGGAGGCCCTGCCGCGGCGGGCTGGTGAGCTCCTTGCCGAGCCGGTCGACCAGCTTCTGCATCCGGTAGCTGACCGCCTCCATGTCCACGGCCTCGGTGGCCGAGACCGCCAGATACGCGCCGGGCCCGGCGGCGATCAGGAAGACGTACCCGCCGACGAACTCGACCAGCGTCTGCTGCCAGGGCGTCTCGTTCGGATCACAGAACTCGGAGGTGGAGCGGCTGATCGACTGCAGCCCGGAGAGTGCGGCGGCCTGGCGCTCGGCCTCGTCGCGGGCGATGCCCTCGGAGTACGCCCGCAGCATCCCGTCCGCGGAGAGCAGGATCGCGTGCCGTGCCTCCGGCATCTTGACGACCTCGTCGAGCATCCAGCCGAGCTCGTTGTTGAGATGGTCGTTCATGCCTGGCGATTCCCTTCGTCATGGTGAGGGGCGGAGTCCTGGGTGTCGGCACGGCCGGAGCGGGTGCCGCGCGCGAACGCGCCCAACCGCGAGGCGGTTTCCTCCGCCGAACGCGCGCGGTGCGCGCCGGTGTCGTCGGATTCGGCGGCGCCGGTCCGCCCGGCCCCAATGGACCAGTCGGCGGCCGGCGGAGTGGCGGCGGCCTGCCTGCGGCGGCGCTTGGGCAGACCGCCCTGCGTGGTGCCGTACACGCGCGTGGCCTCGTCGTCGCCCAGGGACGGCTGAGGCGCCGGGGCGGGTGCCGGGGCCGGGGCGGGCGCGGGAGTGGGAGCGGGCGCCAGAGGCGGGGCCTGGGGCGGGACCTGGGCCCGGGGCGGGGCCTGGGCCTCGGCCGGAGCGGTCTGCGCCTGCCGTGCTCTTCTGGGGGCGCGGGTGCGGCGGGAGGGCAGGGTGTGCAGCGGCTCGGCGCCCTCGGGGTCCTGCGCCGCGGTGCCCGACCGTCCGTCGGGGTCGATATGGGTGAGCAGCTCGCTCGGGAGGAACAGCACGGCACGCACACCGCCGTACGGGGACCGGGTGTCCACCGAGACGCTGAAGCCGTACCGCGCGGCCAGCAGGCCCACCACGGCGAAGCCGAACTGCGGCGGATCGCCGAGCCGGGAGACGTCCACGGCGCGCTGGCCGGAGAGCAGGGCGGCGGCCCGCTGGACCTCCAGGCCGTCCATGCCCACACCGGCGTCGTCGATCACGATGCAGGCCCCGTTGTGCACCGGCTGGAGGCTGACCTCCACGGAGGTGTTGGGCTGCGAGTGGCGGGCGGCGTTGTCCAGCAGCTCGGCGACCGCGAGCACGACGGGCTCCACGGCCCGGCTCACCACGGCGACGTCGATCAGGGCGTGCACCTGCACCCGCTGGTAGTCGCGGATACGCGACTTGGAGCCGCGGACGACATCGGTCAGCGAGGAGGCCAGCCGCTGACGGCCGGGCCAGGAGCCGCAGAGCACGGCGATGGCCTGGGCGCGCCGGCCGAACTGGGCGTTGGCGTGGTCGATCTCCAGCAGGTCCCGCAGCACATCGGGGTTGTCGTGCCGCTCCTGCATCTCGGAGATGGACACCTGCTGCTCGTTGGCGAGTCCCTGGACGGCTCGCATGGACGCCTTGAGCGCCGCCTTGGCGGAGGCGTCGGCGCGCGTCTGTGCCTTGTCCACCGCGCGGGTGAACTGTTCCATGACGGCGTGCAGGCTCTGGGCGAAGGCCGTACCGGCCAGTTTCTCGTCCCGCAGGCCCGGCAGCGGGCCGGGCTGGCTCAGCACATCGGCGATCGACGGGAGGCGTACGTCGACGAGGTGCTGCACCTCCTCGTCACGGGACCGCAGGCTGTCCTCGAGAGTGGCGTTGCGCCTGCGGACTCCGGCGGTGATCTGCCGCTGGCGGATCAGAAGCACCAGGACGACGAGAAGCGCGGCGGCCAGACACCAGCTCACCGCCTCCGTTATGTGATCAGTCATCAGGAACCTCGTGCAGAAGAACGCGGGCGCGGAAGGAACGATTCAGAGCCCTGATGTCCCGTCCGGAAACGGAATACGGCGATCATCTTAGCCATGTCGTGACCTAGTATCCGACGCCCGCGACAAAGTTCGAACCAGCGGCATTCGCTCGGCATTTGTCATGTGGTTTCGGTGAAGATCCGGGATTTCAGGCAAAGATGAAGGGTCGCGACCACCGATGAGGCGCCGTAACCCGGGCCCACCGTAGTGGTCGAGGCTGATCACCAACAGCCTTTTCACTCCGCGTCCGCAACCGGAAATGATCGTTACCCTTCCCTGCCCCTTCCCTCCCGGCACGTCTGCGATCACCTCCGACCGCCTCCCCGCATCGCCGATCATCGCGGGAACTTTCCCGCTATGTCGTACGTCACCACGTACATCTCCCGGCCGTCGCGCGCGGACGGGGGAGCGGGCCGCCGGTACGGATACGGTGGGGACAGGTGCCGCGGCGGCCGACTCCCGTCGTCCCCGGGCACCGGCACCGGGGTCCCGCCCCGCTGTCGCCCCGTAGGTCCTGGAAGGAAGATGTGAGCAGGGTGTTTGCGCAGGTCGGCACGGTCATCTGGAGTGCGGGGTAAGACGCATGCATATCGTGATCATGGGCTGTGGCCGGGTGGGCGCGGCCCTCGCCCAGACCCTGGAGCAACAGGGGCACACGGTCGCGGTCGTCGACCAGGACCCCACCGCCTTCCGCCGCCTGGGTGGGGGCTTCGGCGGGCGCCGGGTGACCGGCGTCGGCTTCGACCAGGACACCCTGCGCGAGGCGGGCATCGAGGAGGCCGGGGCCTTCGCCGCGGTGAGCAGCGGCGACAACTCCAACATCATCGCGGCCCGGGTGGCCCGCGAGATGTTCGGGGTGGAGAACGTGGCGGCCCGTATCTACGACCCCCGCCGCGCCGAGGTCTACCAGCGCCTCGGCATCCCGACCGTGGCCACGGTGCGCTGGACCGCCGACCAGATGCTGCGGCGGCTGCTGCCGTCCGGCGCGGAGCCGCATTGGCGGGACCCCAGCGGCGGAGTGCAGCTCGCCGAGGTGCACATCTCCCCCTCGTGGGTGGGCCACAAGGTCAGCGTGCTCCAGGAGGAGACCGGAGTGCGGGTCGCGTTCCTCACCCGGCTCGGCGAGGCGATGCTGCCGACCTCCGGGACGGTGCTGCAGGAGGGCGACCTGGTGCATGTGATGATGCGCACCGACGAGGTGGAGAAGGTCGAGGCAGCCTTCGAAAAGGGGCCTGAGGAGGCGAACCGATGAGGGTTGCCATTGCGGGTGCGGGCGCCGTGGGGCGTTCCATCGCGAGCGAGCTGCTGGAGAACGGGCACGAGGTGCTCCTCATCGACAAGGCGCCGACCGCCATCTCGGTGGAGCGGGTGCCGCAGGCCGAGTGGCTGCTGGCCGACGCGTGCGAGATCACCTCCCTGGACGAGGCGGCGCTGCAGCGCTGCAACGTGGTCATCGCGGCCACCGGTGACGACAAGGTCAACCTGGTCGTCTCGCTGCTCGCCAAGACCGAGTACGGGGTGCCCCGGGTGGTCGCCCGGGTCAACAACCCCAAGAACGAGTGGCTGTTCAACGAGGCATGGGGCGTCGATGTCGCCGTCTCCACCCCGCGTCTGATGTCGGCGCTGGTCGAGGAGGCGGTGAGCGTCGGCGATCTGGTGCGGCTGCTCCGCTTCAGCCACGGCGACGCCAATCTGGTGGAGCTGACGCTGCCGCCGGAGGCGGCGCTGGTGGGCACCCGGGTCGGCGATGTGGAGTGGCCGGAGGACACCACGCTGGTCACCATCATCCGCGGCACCCGCGTGCTGACCCCGAACAAGGACGATGTGCTGGAGGCCGGTGACGAGCTGCTGTTCGTCGCGGCACAGGCGCGCGAGGAGCAGCTCGAGCAGCTGCTGTCCGTCCAGCGCCAGGACGCCACGGGCTAGGACGCCACCACGGGCGAAGACCGCGGCCCGGGCTCTCCATACGGGGAGTCCGGGCCGCGGTCTCAGTGGCCCAGGTGGCCTGGGTGGCCTCAGTGCCGGGGCGGCTGCCGGTCGGCCGATTCGGTACGGGCCTCGGACACGATCTGGTCGGTCCACTCCGAGAGCACCGGATCGGCGGCATTGCCGACCTGGGACTTCCGCTCCCGCTCGGCCTTCTCCTCCGCCTCCATCTCCGCGATCACATCGATCGGCGGCGGAGCCTTGGCGAGGAAGATCCAGGTCAGATAGACACAGAGCAGGAACGGCGGAATGCCGAGCGCGACCTTGACCCAGCCGAGCTGGGTGGCGTCCCCCCACCAGTAGAGCGGGAACAGCACCGCAGACTTGGCCAGCAGAATCAGCCCCCACGCCCAGGTGGACCGGGTGTAGGCGCGGAACCGGCCGGGGTTACGGGTGCGCCAGGAGAGGTTCTCCTTGAGCATCGGCCCGAGCAACACCCCGATCAGCGGAAAGCGGAAGATCGCCGAGAGAATGTAGGCGATCGCCAGCCCCAGGGTGTAGAGCATGCCCGGCAGATAGAAGTTCTTCGCGTCGCCGGACATCATCGCGAAGATCGCGCCGAACGCGACCCCGAACACCCCGCTGAAGGCGTGCTTCAGCGTCTCCTTGCGCACCAGCCGGGCGACCGCGAGCAGCACGGTGAGACTGATCGCGGCGATCGCGGCGAGATGGATGTCGCGGTTGATCGTGTACAGCAGGACGAAGACCAGACCGGGGACGGTGGTGTCCACCATGCCCCGCACCCCGCCGAACGCCTCCAGGAGCGCGGTGTCCGCCGCCGCCCTGCTGTCGGCGGCGGCGCTTCGGTGCCCGGTCGGGGTCGTCTTGTCGTCTGGCGTCACCGGCTACTCCTGTCCGAGCGGTCGGAGTTCGTACTTCGGATTGAACAGCACCCGGCGCCCATGGCTCATGGAGATCCGGCCCGAGGCGATCAGCTTGCGCCCCGGTTCTATCCCGATGATGGAGCGACGGCCCAGCCACACCACGTCCAGCGCGGCGGTGCCGTCGAAGAGCTCCGCCTCCAGAGCGGGAACTCCGGCCCGCGGTCTGAGCGTCACCGTGCGCAGCGTTCCCGTCACCTTGACGATCTGACGGTCGCCGCAGTCGCCGATCTTGGTGCAGCCCGCGGCCTCCGCGTCCTGCTGCAGCTCGGCGGAGTGCAGTTCCTCCTGGGAGCTCGACAGCCGGTCCAGCATCCGCCGGAACCGGCCGACCGGTTTGTCGGACCTGACTCCCCTGTCGGCCCCGTCGGAGGGGTGGGGTACGGAACTCATACGGCCAGCGTACCGGTGCGTCGGCGCCGAAACGCCGTCCCCGCACTCATCGCCCGACCCACTCATCGCTCGAACCGGTAGCCCATCCCCGGCTCGGTGACGAAGTGGCGCGGATGCGAGGGGTCGGCCTCCAGCTTGCGGCGCAACTGCGCCATATAGACCCGCAGGTAGTTGCTCTCGGTGCCGTACGAGGGGCCCCAGACCTCCTGCAGCAGCTGCTTCTGGCTGACCAGGCGGCCGGCGTTGCGCACCAGGACCTCCAGCAGATGCCATTCGGTGGGGGTCAGCCGCACATCGCGGCCGTCGCGATGGGCCTTCTTGGCGGCCAGGTCGACGGTGAACGAATCGGTCTCCACCATCACCGAGTCGTCCGGCTGCCCGGCGGGCTCGGCACGGCGGACGGCCGCGCGCAGCCGGGCCAGGAGTTCGTCCATGCCGAACGGCTTGGTGACGTAGTCGTCCGCCCCGGCGTCCAGGGCCTCGACCTTCTCGTCCGAGGTCTGACGGGCGGAGAGCACCAGGATCGGCACCCGGGTCCAGCCCCGGAGCCCCTTGATCACCTCCACCCCGTCCATATCGGGCAGGCCGAGGTCGAGCACGATCACATCGGGATGGCGGGCGGCGGCCAGCCGGAGCGCGGTGGCGCCGTCCCCGGCGGCGTCGACCTCGTACTTGCGCGCCTTCAGGTTGATCACGAGGGCGCGTACGATCTGCGGCTCGTCGTCGACCACAAGCACCCGGTTCATGGGGCGGGCCTGCCTTTCCGTTCCGTTGTGCCTGACGTGGAGCCGACCTGGACCGGGAGGCCGGGGTCGACCGGCGGGCGGCCGGCGGCGACACGCAGCGTGAGCACCATGGTCATACCGCCGCCGGGGGTGTCCTCGGCGGTCAGCCGGCCGCCCATGGCCTCGGCGAAGCCGCGGGCGACGGCCAGCCCGAGGCCGACCCCGGCGCCGCGCGGGGCGTCCCCGTACCGCTGGAAGGGCTCGAAGATGCGGTCCTTCTCGCTGTCCGGCACGCCCGGGCCGCCGTCGGCCACGCGCAGCTCCACACGGTCGCCGAGGGCGCTCGCGGAGACCAGCACGGGGCGGTCCGGCGGGCTGTACTTCACCGCGTTCTCGACGATGTTGGCGACGCCGCGCTCCAGCAGCCCGGGGTCGACCGCGACCATCGGCAGCTCCTCGGGGATGTCGAGGGTGACCTTGGCCATGGGGACGCCGACGAGCGCCATCGGCACCACCTCGTCCAGGTCGATCTCCCGGATGAGCGGGGTGACGGTGCCGGTCTGCAGCCGGGACATGTCCAGGAGGTTCCCCACCAGGTGGTCCAGCCGGTCGGCGCCGTCCTCGATGCCCTCCAGCAGCTCGGCCTCGTCCTCCTCCGACCAGGCGACGTCATCGGAGCGCAGGGAGCTCACGGCCGCCTTGATGGCCGCGAGCGGGGTACGCAGATCGTGGCTGACGGCGGCGAGCAGCGCGGTGCGGATGCGGTTCCCCTCGGCCAGCTCACGGGCCTGCCCGGCCTGCTGGGCCAGCCGCTGCCGGTCGAGGACGACGGCGGCCTGGGCGGCGAAGGCGGCGAGCACCCGGCGGTCCTCGGCGGGCAGGACCCGGCCGGAGAGCGCGAGCGCCATATGGTCGCCGACCGGCATGTCCACCTCCGCGTCCTCGGGCCGTTCGGGCGCCGGGGTCCCGTCGTGGCTGCCGACGCTGCCCGCGCAGGTCCACGGGGCGACGTCGCTCTCCCGCTCCAGCAGCGCCACCGAGTCCATGGCGAACGTCTCGCGGACCCGCTCCAGCAGCGCCTCCAGGCTGGTCTCGCCGCGCAGCACGCTGCCCGCGAGGAACGACAGTATCTCGGACTCGGCCCGCAGCCGGGCGGCCTGGTGGGTGCGGCGGGCGGCGAGATCGACCACCGAGGCCACGCAGACGGCGACCGCCACGAAGATCGCTATGGCGACGATGTTCTCGGGGTCGGCGATGGTCAGGGTGTGGGTGGGCGGGGTGAAGTAGTAGTTGAGCAGCAGCGAGCCGACGGCCGCCGAGGCGAGGGCGGGCACCATGCCGCCCAGCAGGGCGGCCAGCACATTGAGGAACAGGAAGAGCAGCACCTCGTTGGCGAAGCCGGGCCCGGCCTCGGAGGCGAGGGTGGCGCCGGTGCCGGTGAGCAGCAGCGTGAGCAGGGCCGGTCCGGCCACCCCGACCACCCAGCCCGCGATCAGCCGGGAGCGGCCGAGCCGGGCGCCGCGCGCGACCGGCAGCCCGCGGCCCTTGGCGACCTCGTCATGGGTGACGATGTGGACGTCCAGGTCGGGCCCGGAGTCACGGGCGACCGTGGCGCCCACCCCGGGTCCGAAGATGTACTGCCAGGTCTTGCGGCGGCTGGAACCGAGCACGATCTGGGTCGCGTTGACACCGCGGGCGAACTCCAGCAGCGCCCCCGGGATGTCCTCCCCTATGACGTGGTGGAAGGTGCCGCCGAGGTCCTCCACGAGGGTGCGCTGGACCGCCAGCTCCTTGGGGGAGGCCGAGGTCAGGCCGTCGCTGCGGGCGATGTAGACGGCGAGGATCTCGCTGCCGGAGCCCTTGGCGGCCATCCGGGCGGCGCGGCGGATCAGGGTCCGTCCCTCCGGGCCGCCGGTCAGCCCGACGACGATGCGCTCACGCGCCTGCCAGGTGGAGCGGATGGAGTGCTCGTCGCGGTACTGCTGGAGGTATTCGTCGACCCGGTCGGCGGTCCACAGCAGGGCCAGCTCGCGCAGCGCGGTCAGGTTCCCGGGCCGGAAGTAGTTCGACAGCGCGGCGTCGACCTTGTCGGGCGCGTAGATGTTGCCGTGTGCCATACGGCGGCGCAGCGCCTGGGGCGACATGTCGACCAGCTCGATCTGGTCGGCCCGGCGCACCACCTCGTCCGGGAGGGTCTCCCGCTGGCGCACCCCCGTGATCGACTCCACCACGTCGCCCAGCGACTCCAGGTGCTGGATGTTGACGGTGGAGACCACGTCGATGCCCGCGCGCAGCAGCTCCTCGACGTCCTGCCAGCGCTTTTCATTCCGGGAGCCGGGGACGTTGGTGTGGGCGAGCTCGTCGACGAGCGCGATGGCGGGGTGGCGCGCCAGCACCGCGTCCACGTCCATCTCGGTGAAGGTGCTCCCCCGGTACTCCAGCTCGCGGCGGGGCACCTCCTCGAGCCCGTGCATCATCACCTGGGTACGGCGACGGCCGTGGTGCTCCACGAAGCCGACCACGAGGTCCGCGCCCCGCTCGACCCGGCGATGCCCCTCGGACAGCATCGCGTACGTCTTGCCCACGCCCGGTGCCGCACCGAGGTAGATCCGCAACTTTCCGCGTCCCATACCCCTATTTTCCCTGTTGGACGGCGCCTGAGCTCATGGCGAGCTGCCAGAGGGCGATGCTTGTAGAGCAAACCTCGTCTCCGGCCGGGCCGGCCGTTCCTTGACGGCTCCCTTACGGTCGTCGGCGCCGTCTTGACGCGCCCTTGACGTCCGGCCGCCCAACCCCGGGCGAACCCATACGAAAAGCCGGTGGGCCGTACTCCGCAGAGAAGAGTACGGCCCACCGGCAGACGCTCACCTCGGGCCGGGCCTTGCGCCGTCGGCTCAGCCGGATGTGAGCGAGCAGCCCGCCAGGGCGTCGAGACCGGAGGGGGCGGTCGAGCCCTGGCGGGAGAAGGAGAGTTCGATGCGGTCGATCGTCGAGGCCCGCTTGTCCTTCAGCGGGCCCAGGATGGCGTTCTGCACGAAGTTGGGGCCGCCCTCGCCCTGGCTCGTGCTGAGCCGCTTGTTGGCCTCGTCGAGCTGCGTCTGGAGCAGCGCGACATTGCGGTCCACCTCGGCCTGGGCCGCCGCCGGCACGCCGCTGATCTTCGAGGCGACATCCGGGCAGCTGATTGTCTGGCCGGAGCCCGCGTCGGCCCCGCCGCCCTGCTCGGCTCCCCCGCCCTGCCCGGCCCCGGAGCCCTGCTCGGCTCCTCCGCCCGCGGGCTCGGACGCGGCGGTGGTCGGCGTCGCGCCGCTGTCCGCCTCGCCGCCCGCGCCGGTGCCGGAGCCCGCTCCCGCCTCACCGCCCGAGAGGGTGCACTCGGCGAGCGCGTCCAGCCCGGCCGGCTTCTCGGCGCGCCGTCCGATGGAGATCGCGATGCGGTCCAGGGTGGACTTCCGCTTGTCCGCCAGGGGACCGAGGATGGCGTTCTGCACGAAGTTGGGGCCGCCCTCGCCCTGGCTCGTGCTGAGCCGCTTGTTGGCCTCCGCCAGCTGCGTGTCCAGCAGGGCGAGGTTACGGTCCACCTCGGCCTGGGCCGCCGCCGGGATCTCCGGGAGGGAACCGGCCACCGCGGAGCAGCTGATGGTCTGGGCGGCCTTGGTCGACGCATTGGCGTCGCCGCTGCCGTCGTCCTGATCGGCCATGGCGGCTCCCACCACGACGGCCGCACAGGTGATACCGCCGATCGCGCCGGAGACGAGGATTCTCCGGCGGTGCAGTAACGGAAGGCCACGCGACATCTGATCACTCACCTCGTTGAGGTCGGACAGGGGTATCTCTCGCGACGCGCCCTCTCCCCCTCGGAGCGTCACAAGGTCTCGCGCCCATGAGTACGGCCGGTGCGGCCGGTGTGTTCACCGTGTCGCGCGAAATCCCCGAAGCGGCCTCCGGGAAACGCCGAAGGGGCCCGGGGGCCCTGCCCCGGGCCCCTTCGGGCCTTGTCTCCTGCCATGCGCGACGGCGGCTCAGCGGACCTCGGAGATCTCCGGGCCGCGCTGGAGCCGGTCGGCGCCGCCCGCGAACCGCGAGCCCTGCGCCTCGTCCTGCTGCACCCCGTCGGGCACCATCTGCGCGTCGTCCGGCAGCTTGAGGACGATCGGGTCGCGCGGGGCCATCGGGCCCTCGCCGCGCACGACGACCGTGTCCCGGAAGACCGCCTCCAGGAGGCTGCCGGTCTCGGGCTGCACCGCGCCCTGCCCGGAGATCACACCGCGCAGGAACCAGCGGGGCCCGTCCACACCGACGAAGCGGACCACCTGCACGCCGTTCTTGCCGTCCGGGAGCTGCACCGGGACCTGGGCGCGCAGCTCCCAGCCGAGCGGGCCCTCGACCTCGTCGACGACCCCGCCCTGCTGGGTGATGCCGGTGGCGATCTCGTCGCGCACCTCGCCCCAGATGCCTTCCTTCTTGGGCGCTGCGAAGCCCTGGAGCTGCACGGCGCTGTCCCGCAGCACCACGGTCGCGGCGACGATCGCGTCCCCCGCGACCTCCACCCGCAGCTCCATGCCCTCGACGCCGGGTACGAACAGACCACCGAGGTCCACCCGGCCCTCGCCGGGCTCGCGCACCTCGGATACGTCCCAGGGGCCCTCGGGGCGCGGGGCCGGCGGCAGGCTCACCCGGCCGGCCTCCACGGGTGCGGCGGTGTCCTCAGCGCCGTCCGCGTCCTCCGCGTCCTCGGCCAACTCGTCGGAGGTCACGTCGAGCGACTCGACGTCCTCCTTGCTGCGCTTGCGGCGACGTCCGAACACGTCATCGTCCTTCCCGGTCGGAACCGACCGAAGCGAATCCATTCCCACCCGTTGTGCCGTCCACAGCGGCATGACCGCCGGTGGACCCGAAGCCCCCTTCGGCCCGCGCCGACCCGGGAAGCTCCGCCACCTCCTGGAAGCGCACCTTCTCGACCTGCTGGACGACCAACTGGGCGATCCGGTCGAAGCGCTCGAACCGCACGCTCTCGCGCGGGTCCAGATTGACCACGATCACCTTGATCTCTCCACGGTACCCGGCATCGATGGTCCCCGGGGCATTCACCATGGCTACGCCGCAGCGCGCGGCAAGTCCGGACCGTGGATGCACGAAGGCGGCATACCCCTCCGGGAGCGCGATAGACACTCCGGTGGGCAGAACCGCGCGCTCCCCCGGAGCCAGCTCGGCCGCCTCGGTGGTGACCAGGTCGGCCCCCGCGTCGCCGGGGTGGGCGTACCCGGGGATCGGCACCTCGGGGTCCACCCTGCGGATCAGCACGTCGACGGGCAGCGGACTCATGGGTTCACCTCGAAAGCGCGCGCGACCTTCACCTGATCCGGATCGGCGAGCGCCGCGCCGATCTCCTCCGCCCGGCCGTTCTCGATGAAGTGGTCGACCCGCACCTCTATGAAGAGGGCCTGCGCCCGCACCGCGACGGGGCCGTCCGGAGCGCCGAGCCGGCCCGTGGCCGAGCAGTAGACCTTCCGGCCGTGCACGGCGGTCACCCGTGCCTCCAGATGCAGCTCGGTGCCGACCGGCACGGGCCGTACGAAGTCGGTCTCCAGCCGCCCGGTCACCGTGATCGCCCGGTGCAGCCAGTTGAGCGCCCCGAGCGTCTCGTCCAGCGCCGCGGCCAGCACCCCGCCGTGGGCCAGGCCCGGCGCGCCCTGATGGCCGGGGCGCACCGTGAACTCGGCGGTGACGCTCACGTCCTCGCCCGCCCGCGCGATCAGTCCCAGGCCCCCCGGCTGATCGCCGCAGCCGAAGCACTGGTCGTAGTGCACGCCGAGGGGCTTCCCTGGCGCGGGCGCGTCGGGGTGGCGCACGGGTGCCGTGGCTCCCTCCGGTGGCGTCAGCCCTGTCGTTCGTCCAGTCACAACGGCTGACCTTACCCGCGAGAACAGTCCGGTTCGGCGGCCGTGCCAAGCTGATACGCATGCAGCCTTACGAAGAACGCCTCAGCGCGCCCCGTTCCTGGTGGTTCATCGCCGTTCTGATCGGGGTTTCCGTGGGGTTGATCATGCTGCCGTTCGGCACTCTGCCGATGCTCGGCGGGCTGATCGGCGGTGCGGCGCTGGCCTGCGTCGCGGTGAGTTCGTACGGATCGGCCCGGGTGCGCGTGGTGGCGGACTCGCTGGTGGCCGGCGAGGCGCGGATCCCGGTGTCGGCCCTGGGGACCCCGCAGGTGCTGGACGCCGCCGAGACGGCGGCCTGGCGGACCTACAAGGCCGATCCGCGGGCGTTCATGCTGCTGCGCAGCTACATCCCGACCGCGCTGCGGGTGGAAGTCACCGATCCGGAGGACCCGACACCGTATGTGTATGTGTCCACACGGAATCCGGAGGCGCTGGCCGCCGCGCTCACGGCCGTGCGACCCGCCTGAGCGGGGCCGCGCGAGGCGCTCATCTCTCCAGGGACAGCGGGAGGTCCCAGGGGATCTGCTTGGCCCGCAGATCCTTGCGGACCTTGCGCGCGAGCTTCTTGGTGTCGCGCCGGTTCATCGCGGCTCCCACGGCCGCGCCGACCATGAAGGGCGCCAGGACCGGCATGTTCCGGAAGCCGCGTCTGAGGACCTGCTGCCGCAGCTCGCGCTTCATCTGGACGCCCAGGGCCGCGTTGACGCTCGCCGGCTGGGCGACGTCGATGCCGCGCTCCTCGGCCCAGCAGCCGAGATACGCGATGGCGCGCTGACGCACCGTGCCGGGCGCCCGCACGCCGTAGACCTCGTGCAGCTCGGCGATCAGCTTGAACTCTATGGAGGCCACGCCGACGATCTCGGCGGCCAGCTCGGTGGGCATGGCGGGCGGGGCCGGCAGCATCGCCGCTGCGCCGACGCCCGCGCCCACTGTGGCGGTGCCGCCCGCGGCACCGGCCACCAGTTTGTCCGCGAGCTGTTCGGGGCCGAGCCCCGGGAACTGCTCGCGCAGGGTCGCGAGATCGCGGACCGGGATGCGTGGAGCATTGGCGATGATCCGGTCGGCGACCGCGTAGACCCCCGCTCTCGCGCGCTCGCCACCTCTTCGCACACCGCGGCCGAGGTTGGTCGCGAGCGAGGCCATCCGGCCTCGCTCGGCCTCGTCCACGTCGTCGTGCTCCGCCTCCACGCCGACCCCGCGGTTCAGGCCGCGCAGTCGCGGCAGATCGGCTGGCCGTTCTTGGTCTCGGCGGCCAGCTGACTGCGGTGGTGCACGAGGAAGCAGCTCATGCAGGTGAACTCGTCCGCCTGACGAGGCAGCACCCGGACGGACAACTCCTCATTGGAGAGGTCCGCACCGGGCAGCTCGAGTCCCTCGGCCTGCTCGAACTCGTCGACGTCGACGGTGGACGCAGACTTGTCGTTCCGCCGGGCCTTCAGTTCCTCGATGCTGTCCTCGTTGACGTCATCGTCGGTCTTGCGTGGGGTGTCGTAGTCCGTTGCCATGTCGCTCTCCCCCTCTGGGTGTCTGTGGTGTCTCCAGCGCACGTAACGCGTGAGAGGCCGGACTTGTGCCCGACCCGAGGCGGAGATTTTGCCTCACATCAAGGTCTGTTACTCAATCGACACCCAACCGCGCCCCTGAAGAGGTGATCGGGTTGGATGGCCATCGGGACCGTACACGGTCCGCATGTCGCACTTGCATGCGCCATGACGTGTACTTCCCGTGATCACGGTCCCCGAAAACCCGGATTTTCCCGGCTTTCCGTCAACCGTGACGATCACGCAGAGTATATGGCCGGAAAATCGCCCATGTGATCGATCACACAGCCTACCTCGGGTGGGCGGATCACGAAAATTCCGCCCAAAGCGAACACCTCCCAGGTAGGCCCCCGGCCTCGGATTTCCCGGCGTCAGACCGGGAGCACCACCCGCATCACCAGGCCACCTCCCTCACGCGGCTCCGCCGCGATCCTGCCGCCGTGGGCGCGCGCCACGGACCGCGCGATCGACAGCCCGAGGCCGACGCCCTTGTCGCTGCCCGTGCGCTCGGTACGGAGCCTGCGGAAGGGTTCGAAAATGTTGTCCATCTCGTAGGCGGGGACCACCGGACCGGTGTTCGCCACCACCAGCACGGCCTGGCCCGGCCGGCTCTCGGTGGTGACCTCCACCCAGCCATCCTCCGCGATGTTGTACCGCACCGCGTTCTGGACGAGGTTCAGCGCGATCCGCTCGAGCAGCACTCCATTGCCCTGGACCACCGCCGGAGCGCGCTGTCCGCGCAGCTCCACGCCCTTGCCCTCGGCCTCCGCCCGGACCTGCTCCATCGCCTGGGAGGCCACCTCGGCGAGATCCACCGGCTTGCGGTCGACGATCTCGTTGTCGCTGCGGGCCAGCAGCAGCAGACCCTCCACGAGCTGCTCGCTGCGCTCGTTGGTGGCCAGCAGGGTCTTGCCCAGCTGGACCAGCTCCGGGGACGCCTGGGGGTCCGAGAGCTGCACCTCCAGCAGAGTGCGGTTGATCGCCAGCGGGGTGCGCAGCTCGTGCGAGGCGTTGGCGACGAACCGCTGCTGGGCGGTGAACGCCCGGTCCAGGCGCTCCAGCATCTCGTCGAAGGTGTCGGCGAGCTCCTTGAGCTCATCGTCCGGGCCGTCCAGCTCGATCCGGCGGGACAGGTCCGAGCCCGCCACCTGGCGCGCGGTCCGGGTGATCCGGCCGAGCGGCGAGAGCACCCGCCCGGCCATCGCGTAGCCGAAGGCGAAGGCGATCACGGACAGGCCCAGGAGGGCTATCAGGGAGCGGCGCAGCAGCCCGTCCAGGGCGAGCTGGCGCTGCTCCTTCATGCAGGTGTTCAGGACCGCGTTGAACTGGTCCGGGCTGCTCTGGCCGATGATCTCGGGGCAGGTGTTGTTGGTCGGCTGGACACTGCCGCCGACCAGTTTGAACGGCAGCTCGTTGCCGACGTGCAGGGCCTGGGCGGCCAGCAGGTAGATGATCGTCAGCAGCACCACCCCGGCGATCAGGAACATCCCGCCGTACAGCAGGGTGAGCCGTATCCGGATCGTGGGGCGCAGCCAGGGGTTGGGGCGCGAGGCGCCCTCGGGGTCCCAGCTGGGCTTGGGCGGTGCCGTCGGCGGCAGCGGGGTCGGAGTCGTCGCCATGCCGGATCAGATCCGGTAACCCGAGCCGGGGACGGTGACGATCACCGCGGGCTCGCCCAGCTTGCGGCGCAGGGTCATCACGGTCACCCGCACCACGTTGGTGAACGGGTCGGTGTTCTCGTCCCACGCCTTCTCCAGCAGCTGCTCCGCGGAGACCACGGCGCCCTCGCTGCGCATGAGCACCTCCAGGACCGCGAACTCCTTCGGCGCCAGCTGGATCTCCTTGCCGTCCCGGAACACCTCACGGCGGTTGGGGTCCAGCTTGATCCCGGCGCGCTCCAGGACGGGCGGCAGGGCGACGGTCGTCCGGCGGCCGAGCGCACGCACGCGCGCGATCAGTTCGCTGAAGGCGAAGGGCTTGGGCAGATAGTCGTCCGCGCCGATCTCCAGGCCCTCCACGCGGTCGCTGACGTCGCCGGAGGCGGTGAGCATCAGGACCCGGGTGGGGATGCCGAGTTCGACAATCTTGCGGCAGACATCATCGCCGTGCACGAGGGGCAGGTCCCGGTCGAGGACGACAACGTCGTAGTCGTTGACGGCGATGCGCTCCAAGGCGGCGGCTCCGTCATACACGACGTCGACGGCCATGGCCTCCCGGCGCAGTCCGGTGGCCACCGCATCGGCGAGCAGCTGCTCGTCCTCGACGACGAGTACGCGCACGTCGTTAGTCCTTCCTTGATTGCCGCACTGGGCATGACCTCGCCAAACTCGATGAGTGTTCGGCGCCTCCATCCTGCCTCGAAGTCTCATAAACCGGCGGTAAGAGGGATCGCCTCGGGATCCCTCGGCCCGATCATGGACGCGGTGGCAGGGGCGGCAGCGGCCGGAACGCCGAATTCAGATTCTTTCGGGGCCCGAGGTTTCCGCCCAGGACGGGGTGGGGAGGACGACTGCACACCCGCGATCACGCCTTGCCTCCGGCATCCCTCACTGTCATTGCCGTCGGCAAGGGCCACGCACGTGATCGTCCCGCCGTCGGCACACCCCCGTGCCACCGACCCACGACGAGGGGGCGCACATGGACGCGTTCACCGCAGGCATTCTGCAGCGCATAGAGAACACCAAGACCGATCTCATTCGCGCCCGTGAGACGGGCGACGATTTTCTTGTGGACGTGGAGCAGTCGGAGCTGGAAGACCTCCGTCGCCTCGCCGCCGAGCACGGTGTCGAAGTAAGCGCCTCGTTTGCTTGATCCCTTGTGGATTCCGGACCCGATCCAGATCCGGATTCCCTCCATGTAGCCGATTCCCATTCACCTCCGGATGGTGATCCAGAAAGCATCCGGTAACCACGCCGAAGCGCCCCGGTGTCCTTGTGACTCCGGGGCGTTTCCGTTTCCGTGTGTGGGCGGGGGTGTGGACCGGGGGTGTGTGGACCCGGGGGCGGAATCAGTCGTGCCAGGCGCCCAGGTCGTCCAGAAGCCCCCTCAGCGGCTCGAAAAGGCCGGGGGCGGCGGCGATGGTCAGCTCCGTGGAGGCAGGGACGCCAGGCCGCCCTCCGGTGAGCGCGCCCGCCTCGCGCGCTATGAGGGCACCGGCCCCGAAGTCCCAGGGGTTGAGCCCGCGCTCGTAGTAGCCGTTGAGCCGGCCGCAGGCCACATCGCACAGGTCGATGGCGGCCGATCCGCCGCGCCGGATGTCCCGCACCCGCGGCAACACATCGTTGAGCACCCTGGCCTGCCCGATGCGGCGCTCGCGCACATACCCGAAGCCGGTGCCGATCAGCGACTCCTCCAGCGGGGCCGCGGGGCGGCAGTGCACCGGCTCCCCGTTCAACCGGGCGCCGCGGCCCAGGACCGCCTGAAAGGTCTCGCCACGCATCGGGGCGGTCACCACCCCGACGACCGTCTCGCCGTCCTTCTCGGCGGCGATGCTGACCGCCCACGACGGCAGGCCGTAGAGGTAGTTCACCGTGCCGTCGAGCGGGTCGATCACCCAGCGCACCCCGCTGCTGCCCTCGCTGTTGGCGCCTTCCTCCCCGAGCACGCCGTCCTGCGGGCGGCGGCGCGCGAGGAGGTCGGTGATCAGCTTCTCGGCGGCGATGTCCATCTCGGTGACGACGTCGATCGGGCTGGTCTTGGTGGCCGCCACCCCGAGGTCGGCCGGGCGGCCGTCGCGCAGCAGGTCCCCCGCGCCACGGGCGGCCTCCAGCGCCGTATCGAGGAGTTCGGTCATGAGCGAGTCGGTCATCGTGCTCCTTAGCGGATTGCCCGGACGGGCAGCGGCGGTGGCGGGGCGGGGACGCTCAGTCCGAGCCCGCGGCGGCGGGGCGCGGCGAGCGGGCCGGACAGCAGCCCACCGGGCATACGTCATGGCTCGGGCCGAGGGCGCCCAGGGCGCAGCGCTCCGGGGCGGCCGCGGCCCGGTCCTCGGCGAAGCGCTCGGTGGCCGCACGCTCCAGCACCAGATCGCGCACGCCCGCGGCGAACCGCGGATCGGCGCCGACCGTCGAGGCGCGGGAGACCGGCAGACCGAGCTCGGCGGCCTTGGCCGTGGCCTCGGTGTCGAGGTCGTACTTGACCTCCATATGGTCCGAGACGAAGCCGATCGGGACCATGACGACGGCGGGCGCGCCCTCGCCGTGCAGCTCCTCGAGGTGATCGCAGATGTCCGGCTCCAGCCAGGGGATGTGCGGCGCGCCGCTGCGCGACTGGTAGACCAGCCGCCAGGGGTGCTCGCCGCCGGTCTCCGCGCGCACCGCGCCGGCGATCAGCCGGGCCACATCGAGGTGCTGGGCGACATACGCGCCGCCCTCCCCGTCCTCCGTGTGCGCCTCCACCGGGCCGGAGGTGTCGGCGGCGGCGGTCGGGATGGAGTGCGTGGTGAAGGCGAGGTGGGCCCCGGCGCGGCGCTCCTCGGGCAGCTGGGCGAGGGCGGCCAGCGTGGCGTCCACCATGGGCCGCACGAAGCCGGGGTGGTTGAAGTAGTGCCGCAGCTTGTCGACGCGCGGCAGCGGCAGCCCCTCGCCCTCCAGGGCGGCCAGGGCGTCCGCGAGGTTCTCGCGGTACTGGCGGCAGCCGGAGTACGAGGCGTAGGCGCTGGTGGCCAGCACCAGGATGCGGCGGTGGCCGTCGGCGGCCATCTCGCGCAGGGTGTCGGTCAGATACGGCGCCCAGTTGCGATTGCCCCAGTAGACCGGCAGGTCCAGGCCGTGCTCGGCGAAGTCCTTGCGCAGCGCGTGCAGCAGCTCGCGGTTCTGCGCGTTGATCGGGCTGACCCCGCCGAAGAGGAAGTAATGCCGGCCGACCTCCTTCAGCCGCTCGCGGGGGATGCCCCGCCCGCGCGTGACGTTCTCCAGGAACGGCACGACGTCCTCGGGGCCTTCCGGCCCGCCGAAGGAGAGCAACAGCAGTGCGTCATAAGGGTCGGGGGAAGGCTGTACTGACTGATCCGGCATGCTTCCGATCCTGCCACCAGCCGCTGACCGGCGGGAAACGGCCCTGCGCGAACCAGGGACCTGCCCGTAATCTGTATCAGCTCGTACGATCCTTACCCTGCTCACGGCGGAGCCTGCCTTGCCCAGTACCAGCCCCTATCGTGCGATCTTCGCCGCCCCCGGAACCAAGGAGTTCTCCGCGGCCGGCTTCCTCGGGCGGATGACGCTGTCCATGGCGGGCATCGGCGTCGTCACCATGGTGTCCGAACTCACCGGCCGGTACGGGCTCGCGGGCGCCCTGTCGGCCATGCTGGCGCTCTCCGCCGCCTCCATCGGCCCACAGATATCCCGGCTGGTCGACCGGCACGGACAGCGCCGGGTGCTGCGCCCGGCGACCCTCGTGGCGCTCACCGCCGTCTGCGGACTGCTGCTGAGCGCGCACCGGGGCTGGCCCGACTGGACGCTGTTCGTCTTCGCCGCCGGGGCCGGCTGTGTGCCCAGCGTGGGCTCCATGGTGCGGGCCCGCTGGGCGGCGATCTACGGGGACTCCCCGCGCGAGCTGCACGCCGCGTACGCCTGGGAGTCCATCGTCGACGAGGTCTGCTTCATCTTCGGGCCGGTCATCTCGATCGGGCTGTCCACCACCTGGTTCCCGGAAGCGGGCCCGCTGCTGGCCGCCTGCTTCCTGGCGGCCGGGGTCTTCTCGCTGACCGCGCAGCGGGCCACCGAGCCCGTACCGCATCCGCGCGGACAGCACACCGGCCGTTCGGCGCTGCGCTCGCGCGGGCTCCAGGTGCTGGTGGCCACCTTCGTGGCGACCGGCGCGATCTTCGGGGCGATCGACGTGGTGACGGTGGCCTTCGCCGAGGACGAGGGCCACAAGGGCGCGGCGAGCCTGGTCCTGGCGGTGTACGCGCTGGGCTCCTGTCTCGCGGGCGCGGTCTTCGGGCTGCTGCGGCTGAGCGCATCGGTGTCCCGTCGTTGGTTGTGGGGTATTTGTGCGATCGCCGTGAGTATGATCCCGCTCCAACTGGTCGGGAACCTGCCGTTCCTGGCCGTGGCGCTCTTCGTCGCGGGCCTGGCCATCGCACCCACGATGGTCACCACCATGGCCCTCGTCGAACGCCACGTACCACGCGCGCATCTGACCGAGGGGATGACCTGGGTGAGCACCGGGCTCGCGGTCGGGGTGGCGCTCGGCTCGTCGGCCGCCGGAGGGGTGGTGGACGCGGCCGGCGCCCGGGCGGGGTACGCGGTGCCGGCCGTGGCCGGGGTGTTCGCGGCGGCGGTGGCGTTCCTCGGGTACCGCCGGCTCCGGCCGGCGCCACAGCGGGAGGGGTCGGGTGCGGATGGCCGTCAAGACCATGAAGACCGTACGGAGCAGCGTGTGGCGTAACTGGGCGGGGAACGTGACGGCCCGCCCGGTGCGGAGCGTCGCGCCGTCGTCCACTCAGGAGCTCGCCGAGGTGGTCCGCCGGGCGGCGGCGGAGGGGTTGAAGGTGAAGGCGGTGGGCTCCGGGCACTCCTTCACCACCACGGCCGCCACCGACGGGCTGCTCATACGCCCCGACCGCATGGCGGGCGTGCGCGGGCTGGACCGCGAGGCGGGGACCGTGACCGTGGCCGCCGGCACCCCGCTCCGGCAGCTCAACGAGACGCTGTCGGCCCACGGGCTGTCGCTGGCCAATATGGGCGACATCATGGAGCAGACCGTGGCCGGGGCGACCGCCACCGGCACCCACGGCACCGGCCGGGACAGCGCCTCGATCGCCGCCCAGATCAAGGGCCTGGAGCTGGTGACGGCGGACGGTTCGGTGCTGCGCTGCTCGGCGGCGGAGAACCCGGAGATCTTCGCGGCCGCCCGGATCGGGCTCGGCGCGCTCGGCGTGGTCAGCGCGATCACCTTCGCCGTGGAACCGGAGTTCCTGCTCACCGCGCGCGAGGAGCCGATGCCTTTCGACCGCGTCATGGCCGATTTCGAAAGGCTCGTGGCCGAGAACGAGCACTTCGAGTTCTACTGGTTCCCGCACACCGGCAACTGCAACACCAAACGCAACAACCGCAGCACCGGCCCAGCCGCCCCCGTGGGCCGGGTCAGCGGCTGGGTGGACGACGAGCTGCTGTCCAACGGCATCTTCCAGGTGGCCTGTTCGGTGGGCCGGGCGGTCCCCGCCACCATCCCCGGAATCGCCAAAATCTCCAGCCGCGCCCTGTCTGCCCGGACCTACACGGACATCCCTTACAAAGTCTTCACCTCTCCGCGCCGAGTGCGCTTCCTGGAGATGGAGTACGCCGTGCCGCGCGAGGCCGCGGTCACCGTGCTGCGCGAGCTCAAATCAACCGTCGACCGGTCCGGACTGCGGGTCAGCTTCCCGGTGGAGGTGCGCACCGCGCCCGCCGACGACATCGCGCTGTCCACCGCCTCCGGGCGCGAGACCGCGTACATCGCCGTCCACCTGTACCGGGGCACCCCGCACCGGGCGTACTTCACGGCGGCCGAGCAGATCATGATCGCCCACGGCGGCCGTCCGCACTGGGGCAAGCTGCACAGCCGCGACGCGGGCTACCTGTCCGGGGTCTATCCGCGGTTCGGTGAGTTCACGGCGGTACGCGACCGGCTGGACCCGGACCGGCTGTTCACCAACGACTATCTGCGGCGGGTGCTGGGCGACTGACGCGTCACGGCCCGCCGGTGGCGCCGGGCGTGGGCGTGGCATCGCCGGAACCATCCGTTCCGCCCGCCGTGGCACCTCCGGACGGGGTCCGGGAGGGGCCGGGGGTGGCGGGCGCGGAGGTGCCGGGCGCGGTCGTGCCGCCGGTGCCGCTCTCGGGGCCGGAACCCTTGCCGGACCCGGACGTTCCGGACGAACCGGGCGTCGGCGTGGTCGACGCGTCGGCCGCGCCGCCCCCGCGGGAGGTACGTGGAGACGGTGCCGGATCGCCGCCGCCCCGGGAGGCGCCGGGGCCCTGGGACGGGGCGGCCGGGCCGGGGCGCGAGGGGCCGGGGGTGGACTTCGACCCGGAGGAGCCGCTCACGCTGTCGCTGACGGTGGTTCCGCTCCGGCTCTCCCCCCAGACGTTGGACACCGGGCCTCCGGAGTACATCTCGATCCCCGTGATGACGCTCATGGCGGTGACGAAGACCGCCAGCGCCCCGAGGACGTGGCGCCGCCTCCCGCGCAGCCGGGTGCCGTGCGTGGTCGGCTCGCCGTACTCACCGGCCGCCCCCTTCCGCCGGAGCGTGACGGGCCCGGCGGGCCGCCGGGGCCCCGTCTGGACCCGCACCTCCTTGATCTGCTCACCGGTGCGGTGGAACAGATGCTGGAAGACGGTGCCGCCCGCGGTCGCCACCACGCTCATCACACCGGCGCCCAGGATCGTCCCGTAGACGCCCAGTTTGGAGGCGAGAACCGCGGCGGCGATGGCCGCCAGCGCGCTGCCGGCCACATGGGCCACGCTCAGCTCTATCCGCCCGCTCTTGGGTTGTCCGTCGCCGTCGGCCTTACCGTGCATCTCCCGCCTCGCTTGGACATTCGTTCCAGCCTGCAGGGAGAAGTGACCGATAAACGAAGCAGATCGTTCCGATTCTGTCGATTCTGTGAAACTTGCCACCCAAATTGGGCCTCACTTCGAAGGATTCAGGCTCCGATCCCCCTTCCGGCCATGAACTCGGCTGGCGTGCCGCTCCACCCGAGCGGCCCGAATGGAGTACTGTGGCGAGCCCTGGCCCCGCTTTCCCGTCCGGCCGCCCGGACCCAGCGGGAGGGGTCAGAAGGCGGCAACCAACCGGCCCGGGCAACTCGGCAAAGTTGTGGCAGGCTGCACCCGGGCAGGCCACACTCGTCTAGCGGGAGAGCAGCGACGCAACCGTGACGTCGGCAGGCACCACCCGGGAGGTTCCCATGCCCGAACTGCGTGTCGTGGCCGTCAGCAACGACGGCACACGGCTGGTGCTCAAGGCTGCGGACAGCACGGAGTACACGCTTCCCATCGACGAGCGACTGCGCGCCGCGGTGCGCAATGACCGTGCTCGGCTCGGCCAGATCGAGATCGAGGTCGAGAGCCATCTGCGGCCCCGTGACATCCAGGCCCGTATACGTGCCGGCGCCACGGCCGAAGAGGTCGCGCAGATGGCGGGCATCCCCGTCGACCGCGTGCGGCGCTTCGAGGGCCCGGTGCTCGCGGAGCGCGCCTTCATGGCCGAGCGCGCCCGTAAGACTCCCGTGCGCCGCCCCGGCGAGAACACCGGACCGCAGCTCGGCGAGGCCGTAGCGGAGCGACTGCTGCTGCGTGGCGCCGAGAAGGACACCACGCAGTGGGACTCCTGGCGGCGCGACGACGGCACCTGGGAGGTGCTGCTGGTCTACCGGGTCGCCGGTGAGCCGCACTCGGCGAGCTGGACCTATGACCCGCCCCGGCGGCTGGTCCAGGCGGTGGACGACGAGGCGCGGGCGCTGATCGGCGAGGCCGACGACACGCCCGAGCCCAGCTTCCCGTTCGTGCCGCGGATCGCCCGGCTGCCGCGTGACCGGGATCGGGACCGCGACCGGCCGTCGTCCGAGCGCTTCGACGACGACTCCCCGTCGGCCACGCCCGCGTCCGCCTCGCTGGACGACGGTCTCGGTGAGCGGGACTCGCTCACCAGCCTGCTGGAGGCCGTGCCCAACTTCCGGGGCGACATGGTCGTACCGGAGTCGCCGGTCGCGTCGGCCGCTCCGCCGGAGGAGCCCGACGAGGAGCCGGAGGCCGTCGAGCCGCCCGCCTCCGCGGCGAGCGCGGGTTCGGCGTACGCGGATGTGCTGATGCCGCGTTCGGTGGCGGGCCACCGCGACCGGCTGACCGGTACGACGGACCGCCAGGCGGAGGCGGACGGCGTCCGTCCGGGCCGCCGGGCCGCGGTGCCGAGCTGGGACGAGATCGTCTTCGGCACCCGCCGCAAGAAGCAGGAGTAGCGGCGAAGGAAGCCGCCGGCCGCACCACGGCCGGCGGCGGCCGATCCGGGCCCCGCCACCGCCGCCGGTGGCGGGGCCCGTCGGCGTGTTCAGCCCCGCTCGGGGCCCGTGGCCACCGGACGGCCGCCGTCGGAGGACCATTCGCTCCAGGAGCCGACGTACAGCGCCGCCGGAACGCCCGCGACGGCCAGCGCCAGGACCTGGTGCGCGGCCGAGACCCCGGAGCCGCAGTACACCCCGACCTCGCCGTCCTCAGTGGCGCCCAGGGCCGCGAATCGCTCGGCCAGCCGGTCGGCGGGCAGGAAGTGACCGTCGGCCGTGACGTTCTCCACCGTGGGGGCGGAGACCGCGCCCGGGATATGGCCGCCGACGGGGTCGATGGGCTCGACCTCGCCCCGGTAGCGCTCGGCCGCGCGCGCGTCCAGCAGCACCCCGCGCCGCGCGAGCGCCGCCGCATCGTCCGCCTCCAGCAGTGGCAGGGCCCCGGGCCGCGGAACGAAGTCGCCCTCGGGCGCGTCCGGTTCATCGGTGGACAGGGCGCCGCCGACCGCCGTCCAGGCGGGCAGACCTCCGTCGAGCACCCTGACGGACGGCTGCCCCGCCCAGCGCAGCAGCCACCACGCGCGCGCCGCGGCCCACCCCTGTCCGCCGTCGTACGCCACTACGCGCCGGTCCCCGCTCACCCCGGCCCGGCGCATCGCGGCCGCAAACGCGGAAAGATCGGGCAGGGGGTGGCGGCCGGTCTTTCCGGGTGGGGCCGCGAGCTCGGTGTCGAGATCGACGTAGACGGCACCGGGCAGATGCCCCGCCTCGTATGCGGGGCGGCCGGGCGGCCCGCCGAGTTGCCAGCGCACATCGAGCAGGAGCGGAGGCTGCTCCTCCGCCAGCTCACTCATGAGATCGGATGCGGTGATGATGGCATGCATAGGAACCATCCTTGCGTAGATATCTCTGCGTCGATTGGACCACCCGGTCACCCGGTGTACGTCCGAGTGACACCAGAGCGCAATGAAGCCGAAACGGACGTGCGGTAGTAATTCAGACATTCTGCTGTGGGGCGCGGCGAATTGCGGTTCCACCAGGGCGCCATGTGCGACAGGTGGTGAAAACATCGGTCGGACCCCCCGCATCAGCACCTCCGCACGACCGTCCCGCGCCGCCGACCGGCCCGGGGCCGCATGTCCACCACGATGGTCCGAGGAGAGATTGACGTATGACCCAGGCAGCGACTCGGCGCACACCGGGCACGCCCTGCTGGACGAGTCTGATGGTGCACAGCCTTGCCGCGACACAGGACTTCTACCACTCCCTGTTCGGCTGGGAGTTCACACCGGGCCCACAGCAGCTCGGCGCGTACGTCCGCGCGGTCCAGGGCGGCCGGCCGGTCGCCGGATTGAGCGAGCTGCCTCCGGAACGCCATTTGCCCGTGGCCTGGACGACCTATCTGGCGTCCGACGACGCCGATGAGACCGCCGAGATGATCCGCGCCTGCGGCGGCACCGTGGCGGTGGGCCCGCTGGACGCCGACGAGGCCGGCCGGATGCTGATCGCCGCCGACCCCGAGGGCGCGGTGTTCGGGGTCTGGCAGGAGTCCACGTACACGGCGGAGGAGACCGGGGCGCCGGGCACCCCGGTCTGGCACGAGCTGCTGACCCGTGAGGGCACCGGGGTCCACAAGTTCTACCGGATGGTCTTCGGCTACCAGGCGGAGACGGCGGCCGGGGAGGAGCCCGGCTGCCGCACCCTGCACCTGGACGGCCGGCCGGTCTGCGCGATCCAGAGCGTGGGCGACGCCCTGCCGCGCGACCGGGGCCCGTACTGGATGACGCACTTCGCGGTGGACGATGTGGACGACACGGTGCGCCGGGTGACCGAGTTGGGCGGTCAGGTGGTGCGGCCGCCGTCGCGGGGAGCGACCGGCCACCGGGCCACGGTGCGGGACCCGGAAGGGGCCGCCTTCACCGTCGTACGGCGCGCCGAGGGATAGGCGGGAGCGCCGGCCGGAGGGCCAGGGGCTGAGGGGCTGGTCAACGGGAGACCCCTCAGTCGACGGGCAGCACATCCGGCGACAGGGCGGCGACGCGGGCTCCGGCGGCCGTCACCCGGCGCCGGTGGTGACGTCGGCACAGCACCTCGTAACCGACCTCGCTCTCCGGCCGGTTGACGTCGCCCACGACGACCTGGGCGCCCTCGACGACCATCTGGCCGCCGACGGTACGGGCGTTGTGCGTCGCCCGGGCGCCGCACCAGCACAGCGCCTCCACCTGCAGCACCTCCACCCGGTCGGCGAGCTCCACCAGGCGCTGGGAGCCGGGGAAGAGCTTGCTGCGGAAGTCGGTGGTGATGCCGAAGGCGAAGACGTCCAGCTCCAGATCGTCCACCACCCGGGCGAGTTGGTCGATCTGGGGCGGGATCAGGAACTGCGCCTCGTCCACGATGACGTAGTCGACCCGGCCCCCGGCGGTCAGGGCCTGGACCACATGGTCGTAGAAGTCGAGGCCGTCGGCGACCTCGACCGCCTCGGTGGCAAGACCCAGCCGTGAGGAGAGCTTGCCCTCGCCCGCCCGGTCGTCCCGGGTGTAGATCATGCCCTGGAGCCCGCGCGCCGAGCGGTTGTGCTGGATCTGCAGAGCGAGGGTGCTCTTTCCGCAGTCCATCGTTCCGGAAAAGAACACCAGCTCGGGCATGGGGAAGCGGAGCCTTTCGTAGGGCGGGGGTGAACGGGGGCGCTCAGGAGCGTACTTCGAGGAGCGGCACCAGCTGCTCCACGGGGGTCATCGAACCGTGCAGCCCGACCATGGCGGACTCCTTCGGCTCGGTGTGCGAGGCGACGATCGCGACGTCGTCGCACGCGGCGGCCACGATATCGCCGATGCGGCGGTAGACCCGGTCGTCGACGCCCTTACCGCCGCCATCGGCACCGCCGGGCCCGCCGAACCAGCCCGCCTCGATGGCCTCGTCACGGCCGGCCACCCACATCCGCTCCCCCAGCACCTCACGCCAGACGGCCAGCACATCGCCCGCGGCGCCGGGAACGGCGTACACATGGCGGGCGCGGCCCTCGCCGCCCAGCAGCGAGACGCCCGCGCGCAGCTCCCAGTCCTCGTCGAAGTCGATGCGCGACTCCGGGTCGAAGGGGATGTCGATCATGCCGTGGTCGGCGGTCACATAGAGCGCCGAGCGGGGCGGGAGCTGTTCGGCGAGCCGCTGGGCGAGCCCGTCGACATAGCGGAGCTGATCACGCCACTCGGGCGAGTCCACGCCGAAGCGGTGCCCCTTGCCGTCCACCTCGCTGTAGTACGTGTAGACCAGCGAGCGGCCCGCGGCGCCGAGTTGCTCGGCCGCGAGGTCCATCCGCTCCTCACCGGTGAGCCGCCCGTGGAAGGTGCCGCCACTCAGGGCGATCTTGGTGAGCGGGGTCTCGGCGAACGTCGGCGCGGAGACCTGGCAGGTGTGCACGCCCGCGGCATCCGCGAGCTGGAAGACGGTCGGATACGGCTGCCAGTCGTGCGGATCCGTCCAGGGCTGCCAGCGCAGCTGGTTCATCAGCTGGCCGGTGCCGGGGTCCCGCACCGTATAGCCGGGCAGGCCGTGGGCGCCGGGAGGCAGTCCGGTGCCCACCGAGGCGAGCGAGGTCGCGGTGGTGGACGGGAAGCCCGCGGTGAGCGGCTTCCCGGCACCGCCCAGCGAACTGGGCAGCAGCGAGGTCAGGAAGGGCGCCTCGCCGGGGTGGGCGCGCAGCAGCTCCCAGCCGAGGCCGTCGACCAGGAAGACGCAGACGCGGTCGGCGGGTGCGAGCCCCAGACCGGAGGAGAGCCCCGGGACCTCCTGGCCCGCGGCGACGGCGGGCAGCAGATCGGCGAGCGAGCCGGTGCCGTACTTCGGCAGGGGGGCGGAGCGGGGGTCGAGCGGCGTGGGCTCTGGCCAGAAGGAGGCGGCGGAGGGCAGCGGGCCGGTGGCGGAGCCGGACATCAGCGGCCGGTGTCCGGCGTGGCCGCGGTGGCCTCGGAGAGCGCCTGGGCGAAGGCCAGGGTCTGGCGCACGGTGTCGGGGCCGTCCCCGGCCTCGCTGACACGCAGGCTGAGGTCGTCGGCGGTGGACGAGCCCGTGTAGCCGTGGTCGGCCTCGCAGTTGGGGTCGCCGCAGGCGGCGGGCTCCAGGTCGAGGCGGCTGACGGCCCCCCAGCCGATGGTCAGCACCACCTCGCGGGGCAGTGTGCCCGGCGTGTACGACTCGGGGTTGGCCACGACCCGGCTGAGCACGACCGAGGAGATCCGCTGGAGCTTCACGGACTCGGTGGAGGTGGTGGCGTACGGCGAAGGGGAGGTGCCGTCCGCGGCCTGCTCGTCGGTGTGGCTGACGATGAAGCGGTTGCCGGTGAGGACCAGGACCGTGACATGGCGGCGGACCTCGTTGGCGTCGAAGGTGGTCTCCTGATGGACCAGGTACGACACGATGGGCTCACCACCCACGGCGGCCTCCACCGCTTCGGCCACGAGTGCCGGGTAATAGCCGCTGCGCTCGATCGCCGCGCGCAGCCCCTGGGTCGTCGTACCGGTCTTCGCCATGTGCACCATCCTACGGGGCCGCGCCGACACCGGCGCCGGTGCCCGCCAAGGCGCCGGACGACTCAGTAGGCGGGCATGTGGCGGGGGCCCAGGTCGGTGCGCGGGGGCGGCGGGGCGAGCCGCGCCGAGGCGCCGAGCACGGAGAGGCCCTGCTGGGCGACGACGACGGGTTCGAGGTCGACGGCGACCATCTCGGGTTGGTCGTCCACCAGGCGGGACACCCGCAGCAGCAGTTCCTCCAGGGCCGCGGTGTCCACGGGCTTGGAGCCGCGCCAGCCGAACAGCAGCGGCGCGGTCCGGATGGACCGGATCAGCTCGGCGGCGTCCCGGCCGGTGACGGGGACGAGGCCGTGGGCGGTGTCGCCGAGCAGTTCGGAGGGGGCGCCGGCGAGCCCGAAGGAGAGCACGGCCCCGGCGGCGGGGTCGATGGCGGCCCGGACGACGGTGTCCACGCCGCGTGGCGCCATCCGCTGCACGACCAGCCCCAGTTCCTCGGGCCGGCCCAGGTAGTCGGTCAACTCGGCGTAGGCCCGGCGCAGTTCCGTCTCGCTGCCCAGCTCCAGCCGTACCCCGCCGAGGTCGGCGCGGTGGCGCAGGTGGGCGGCGGTGGGCTTGAGCGCGACCGGGAAACCGAGCCGCTCGGCGGCCCGCACGGCGGCGTCGGGGTCGGGCGCGGGGAGGGCGGGCAGCACGCTGACGCCGTAGCGGGCCAGGAGGCGCTGGGTGTCGGCGGCGGACAGCTCGACGCCGAGGCCCGCGTCGTCGCCGGGCACGCTGCCCGTGGCTTCGCCGGTCCCGCCGCCCTTACCGTCGCCGGTCCGGACGCCCGTGGCTTCGCCTGTCCCGCCGTCCGTGCCGTCGCCCTTACCGTCGCCGGTCCCGCGGCCCGCGCCGTCGGCCGGGGTGCCGTCGGCCGGGGCGAGCAGCACCTGGATGTCGGCGGCCGCACCCGCCTCGTCGATGTCGTCGTACTCGGGGACCCGCCCGGGCTCGGCGGCCTCCTGCCGCCAGTGCGCGTACCGCACCGCCTCGGCGAGCGCGCGCACGGCCCGCTCGGCGGCGGGGTAGGCGGGGATCCGGCGGGTGCCAGGGGCGGGCTCGCCGCCGGTGCCGGCCAGGGCCTCCGCGAGCTCCTGGATCTCCAGGTGGACCACGGCCACCGGCTTGGCCGGACCGGGCCCGGAAGCCTGGGCCGCCTCCCTTACGGCCGTCGCGAGGGCCTTCGCGCTGCCGTCGCCGTCCCCAGGGCCGGCATTCCCGTCGCCGACCCAGGGGATGGCGGTGACCACGACGGCGTCGCAGGCGTCGTCGGTAAGGGCCTCGGCCAGGGCGCGCCGGAAGTCGTCCGGGGCGGCGGCCGTGGTCAGGTCGCGGGGCGGTAGCGGGCGGAGCCCCTCGGTGAGGCAGGCGTCGTAGGTGATCAGGCCGAGCGACTCGGAGTTGCCGAGGATGGCGACGCGCGGACCTGCGGGCAGCGGCTGGGAGGCGAGCAGCACCCCGGTGTCGGCGAGTTCGGTGACGGTGTCGACCCGGATGACGCCCGCCTGCCGCAGCAGATCGGAGACGGTGGCGTCCGGGATCTGTGTGGTGGGCACGGCATGGCCGGTGGGGGCGCTGCCGGTGTGGCGGGCGCCCTTGACGACGACCACCGGTTTGACGGCGGCGGTGCGCCGCGCGAGCCGGGTGAACTTGCGGGGGTTGCCGATCGACTCCAGGTACATCAGGACGACGTCGGTGCGCGGATCGTCGTACCAGTACTGGAGGAGGTCGTTGCCCGAGACGTCGGCGCGGTTCCCCGCGGATACGAAGGTCGATATCCCCGCGATCCCGGCGAGGCTCGCCAGCCCGGCGCCGCGCCGGTGCAGCCCGGACAGCAGCGCGATGCCGATCGCCCCGGACTGGGTGAACAGGCCGAGCCGGCCGGGGTTGGGCAGCTGCGGGGACAGGGAGGCGTTCAACCGGACGCCCTCGGCGGTGTTGCTGACGCCGAAGGCGTTGGGGCCGATGACGCGCATGCCGTAGGAGCGGGCCTGGCGGACGAGGTCGCGCTGCCGGTCGCGGCCCTCGCTCCCGCTCTCGGCGTATCCGGCGGAGAGCACGACAAGGCCCTGGACGCCGTGCTCGCCGCATTCGGCCACGACGGCGGGCACCCGCTCGGCGGGGACGGCGACGACGGCGAGGTCCACGGGCTCCTCTATGGCGCGCAGCGAGCGGTGGGCCGGGACCCCCTCGGGCTCCAGGTGCGCCATGTCGTCGGGGAAGGCGTGGTTGACGGCGTGGACGCGCCCCGTGAAGCCGCCGTCCAGGAGGTTGCGCAGCACGGTGCGGCCGACTCCGCCGGGCGTGCGGCTGGTGCCGATGACGGCCACGGAGCCGGGCGCGAGCAGCCGCTGGACGGAGCGGGCCTCGGCCCGCTGCTCGCGGGCGCGCATGACGGCCAGGGAGCGGTCGGTGGGTTCGAGGTCGAATTCGAGGCGGACGACGCCGTCCTCGAAGCTGCGCTTCTGGGTGTAGCCCGCGTCCGTGAACACCTTGATCATCTTGGTGTTGGCGGGCAGCACCTCGGCGGCGAACCGGCGGATGTCCCGCTCGCGTGCGACGGCGGCGATGTGTTCGAGGAGCGCGGAGGCCACTCCGCGGCCCTGGTGGGCGTCCTGGACGAGGAAGGCGACCTCGGCCTCGTCGGCGGGGGCCGCGGCCGGCATCCCCCGTCCGTCGATGCGGTCGTAACGCACCGTGGCGATGAACTCATCCCCCACGATGGCCGCCAGGCCCACCCGGTCGACGTAGTCGTGGTGGGTGAAGCGGTGGACGTCGCGGTCGGAGAGGCGGGGGTAGGGCGCGAAGAAGCGGTAGTACTTCGACTCGTCCGAGACCCGCTCGTAGAAGCTGACCAGCCGCTGGGCGTCATCGGGGGTGATGGGACGGATCTGTGCCGTACCGCCGTCCCGGAGCACCACATCGGCTTCCCAGTGGGTCGGGTAGGCGTGATGGTCCGACGGGCTCCGCATGGGGCCCAGGGTACGGGCCCGCCCGGTCCGGATGGTGGACACCCTTGCGTCGGGGCCAAGTGTCGGGGGAAGGTCCGTATCGGGCCAGTCCGGGCATGCCCGGGCTCACTCGGACATCGGCCGGGTGAATCCGGACACCGTATGATTTTGGTCTAGACAACAGCACCCGTCACACCTGAAGGGCAACACCATGGCTGAGCGCCGCGTCACCATCGGCTGGGCCGAGGGCCTGCACGCCCGCCCTGCGTCGATCTTCGTCCGGGCGGCCACCGCCGCCGGCGTCCCCATCACGATCGCCAAGGGCGACGGCACCCCGGTCAACGCCGCCTCCATGCTGGCCGTGCTGGGCCTCGGCGCCCAGGGCGGCGAGGTGGTCGTCCTCGCCTCCGACGCGGACGATGCCGAGGCCGCGCTCGACCGGCTGGCGAGGCTGGTGGCGGAGGGCCTCGAGGAGCTTCCCGAGACCGTCTGATCCCCCTCTGATTCACAGGTGATTCCCGTGTGATTCCCGCGTGGATCAAGGATTCGGCACGGCGGGGCCGCGGTGGCCATTACGGCCACCGCGGCCCCGTTGCTTTTCCGTTTCCACCCCGACTCGGAGGACCGGGAACCGGGCACCGCGAAACCGCGCCGGGAATTCCCGGGAGTTGTATACGGGATCGCTGTTAATTCCGGCCGCTCGCCGTGTTTACGGAATGTTTCGAAGCCCTCACCGGAGTGGGGCGGCGCTGCCGGTATTCCGCCAGCGCGCGCTCGGTGTGCGCGGCGGCGAGCGCCCGCGCCCGGTCGGCGTCGCCGCGCGCCACCGCGTCCACCAGCGCGCCGTGCTCCGCCCAGGACTCCACGGCCCGCGCGGCCGGGTCGGGACGCCGGGCGCCCCCGGGCGGTGCGGCGTGCGCTACGGGCTGCGGCGCAGGAGCGGCCGCGTACACCCACACGGTCTTGCGGCGCAGCTGGACGAGCATCGCGGCCAGGCTCGGACTGCCGGACGCCTGGGCGAGGGTCTCGTGAAACCAGTCGCCCAGCGGCCGCAGTTCACCGAGCCGGCCGTGCTGGGCCCGCTCCCGGCCGAGCCGGACCAGCCCGCGCAGCACCTTCAGATGAGCCTCGGTGCGGCGCTGTGCGGCCCGTGCGGCGCCCAGCGGCTCCAGCAGCGCCCGGATGTCCAGCAGATCGGCCGCCTCGCGCTCGGAGGGCTGGGCGACGCAGGCACCGGCGTGCCGCCGGGTCGTCACGAAGCCCTCGGACTCCAGGGTGCGCAGGGCCTCGCGGACCGGCACCCGCGAGACGCCGTAGCGCCGGGCGAGAAGTTCCTCGGTGAGCCGGCTGCCGGGCTGATATGTGCCGGAGACGATGTCGTCGCGAATCGCCGTACACACCGCATGCGCCGAAATCCGGCGACCGCCCTGGACCGCGGTCGTATCCCCGCTCACTTCCGGTCCCACATTGTCGAACCTCCGCCTTAACGCCCGCGAAACGCATCCATGGAACGCGCGTTGAACGACTCTATTCCAATCGGACGTCATTTCCGATGGCGGAGTGCATTTCATGGATATTTTTTGGTCAGCCGGCGGCGGCACGCCGAAGGCCCCGTCCGGTGGACGGGGCCTTCTCGGATTCTCGCGGGACCGCGAGCGTGCGCGGAGTCCCGCGGGGTCGGACGTGCGCGGAGTCCCGCGAGGTCAGACGTTGACGCCGTGCGAGCGCAGATACGCCAAGGGGTCGATGTCCGAGCCGTAGTCCGGGCTGGTGCGGGCCTCGAAGTGCAGATGCGGTCCGGTGACGTTGCCGGTGGCGCCCGACAGGCCGATCTGCTGGCCGGGGGTGACCTTCTGGCCGACCGAGACGCTGATCGACGACAGGTGGCCGTACTGGGTGTAGGTGCCGTCGTTCATCTTGATGACGACGTTGTTGCCGTAGGAGCCGCCCCAGCCCGCCTCGACGATCTCGCCCATGCCCACGGAGTGCACCGAGGTGCCGGAGGAGGCGTGGAAGTCGATGCCGGTGTGGCTGCCGGAGGACCACAGTCCGCTGGCCGCCTCGTAGCCGGTGGAGACGTAGGAGCCGCTGATCGGCGTCTCGAAGGTGTTGAGGCGCTTGCGCTCGGCCTCGCGCGCCGCGCGCTCCTTGGCCTCGCGCTCGGCCTTGGCCTTCTTCGCCGCGGCCTCCGCCTTTCTGGCGGCCTCCTGGCGGGCGATCGCCTCCGCCTTGGCCTTGGCGGCGGCCTGCTCGGCGGCGGTCTCCTGGGACTGCGCCTGGGCCTCGATGTGGTCCGCGATCCCGTCGCCGATCACGATCGCCTGGGTCAGACCGGTCTGCTGGGGGCTGGGGCCGGTGTCGGCGGCGAACGCCTGTCCGGTGATCCCGGCGACGACGCCCGAGGCGACGGTGGTGATGCCCACGACGTTCGCGCCGGTGCGGACGTTGATCTTGGTGGTGCGGCGGTGTTTCCCGGTGGCAGTGCGGGTGGACGCCATACTGAGGCGCACTCCTTTCCTTCCTTCTCGCCTACCGGGTTAGCTGACGGGTTCGGAGCAGGAAGGTCTCCTACGGACTCCTCCCCCGGCCGGGGAAGGCGCCCGATTCACCCCTGGGGACGTGTGGGTCCCCGGCTCCCCTGGCTCGCGCCGTACGGGGACTCGGCGATGACTGTCCGTGCCGCGGGTGCGGCGGGTTGCTGGCGAACAGCCGGACTGACGCTAAACGGGCCCGCTTTCGATCACCAAACGGTTCCGGTTTTTTGTTGCTCTCGCCACAAACCAAACAAGCCGTCACTCCCGCAAATCGGGCATGAAGGAAGGACCCCGGCACCCTTACGGGGCCAGGGTCCTTCCGCGGTGAGCTCGTTGACCGGACCGGCTGCCGGATCGTCCAGTGGACCCGGATCGTCAGCGAGCCGGCCGGATCGCGGGGTCTTGGTCCGGATCCGGCCAACCGGCCAACTCCGGGCGGCTCAGCCCGAGATGACGCGCACCTCACCGATGCCCAGCGCCCGGACCGGCTCCTCGATCGCCGAGGCGTCCCCGACCAGCACCGTGACCAGCCGGTCCGCCGGGAAGGCGGACACCACCGCGGCGGTCGCCTCCACCGTGCCGGTCTCCGCGAGGCGGGTGTACAACTGCGCCTGGAAATCGTCCGGAAGGTGCTGCTCGACCTGGTCGGCGAGGGTGCCCGCGACGGACGCCGCCGTCTCGTACTTCAGCGGGGCGACGCCCACCAGGTTCTGCACCGCGACATCGCGCTCCTCGTCGGTGAGCCCCTCCTCCTTCAGCGTGCGCAGCACCTTCCAGAGGTCCTCCAGCGCGGGCCCGGTGACCTCGGTGGCCACCGAGCCGCTGATCGCCAGCATGGCGGCGCCCGCGGAGCCGCCCGAGGGCGCCGGGGGCGCGGAGCGCAGCACCTGGCCGAAGGCGCGCACCCCGTAGGTGTAGCCCTTCTCCTCGCGCAGCACACGGTCGAGGCGGGAGGTGAGGGTGCCACCCAGGCAGTACGTGCCGAGCACCTGCGCGGGCCAGACCCGGTCATGGCGGTCGGCGCCGACGCGCCCGATGAGCAGCTGGGTCTGCACCGCGCCCGGCCGGTCGACGATCACCACACGGCCGAGGTCGTCCGCGACGATCGGGGGAACCGTGCGCGGCGCGCCCGCCCCGCCCGTCCAGGCGCCCAGGGTGTCGGCGAGCGCCCCGTCGAGGTCGACCCCGGTGAGATCGCCCACGATGACGGCGGTGGCGGTGGAGGGGCGGACATGCGCCTCGTAGAAGGCCCGCACGGCCGCGGCGTCGATGCCCTCGATGGTCTCCTGGGTGCCCTGGCGCGGCCGGGACATCCGCGATTCGGCCGGGAAGAGGGCCGCGGAGAGGGCCATCGAGGCGCGGCGGGCCGGGTTGGCCAGCTCATGGGGGATCTCGTCCAGCCGGTTGCGCACCAGCCGCTCGACCTCGCCGTCCGGGAAGGCGGGGGCGCGCAGGGCGTCGGCCAGCAGCCCGAGCGCCTTGGGCAGCCGGGAGACCGGGACCTCCAGGGAGACGCGGAGGCCGGGGTGGTCGGCATGCGCGTCCAGCGTGGCGCCGCAGCGCTCGAGCTCGGCGGCGAACTCCTCGGCGTCGTGCTTGTCGGTGCCCTCCGACAGGGCGCGCGCCATGATCGTGGCGACGCCTTCGAGCCCGGTCGGCTCGGCGTCCAGCGGCGCCTCCAGATTGATCTCGACGGCGACGACCTGCTGGCCGGGGCGGTGACAGCGCAGCACCGTAAGGCCGTTGGGCAGCTCACCGCGCTCGGGGGCCGGGAACGCCCACGGCTTGGGCGCACCGCCCTTGGGCTGCGAGTGGAAGGTCATGGTCGCGGTGACGGCGTCGCTCACTGGGCCGCCTCCCCTTCTGCGTCGGTCTCGGCGGCTTCGGCGGTGTCGGCTGCGTCCTCGGCGCCCTGGACGGGCTCGTAGACCAGCACGGCGCGGTTGTCGGGGCGCAGCCGCGCCGCGGCCACGGCCCGCACCTCCTCGGCGGTGATGTCGAGCACCCGCTCCACGGCGGTCAGCGCCAGCTGCGGGTCGCCGAAGAGCACGGCGTACCGGCAGAGCTCGTCGGCCCGGCCGCCGACCGTGGCCAGCCGGTCCAGCCACTCGCGCTCGATCTGCGCCTGCGCCCGCTCCATCTCCTGCGGGGTCGGCCCCTCCTCGGCGAAGCGGGCCAGCTCCTCGTCCACGGCGGTCTCGATGGCCGGCACCTCGACACCGCCGGAGGTCTTCACGTCCAGCCAGCCGAGCGAGGGGGCGCCGGACAGCCGCAGCAGGCCGAATCCGGCGGCCACGGCGGTGCGGTCACGGCGCACCAGGCGGTTGTGGAGCCGGGAGGACTCCCCGCCGCCGAGGACGGTCAGCGCCAGATCGGCGGCGTCGGCCTCACGGGTGCCGTCGTGCGGCAGCCGGTAGGCGGCCATCAGGGCACGGGCGGGGACCTCTTCCTCCACGACCTCGCGCAGCTGGTCGCCGATCACCTCCGGGAGCGTGCCGTCGCGGGGCGGCCGCTTGCCGTCGTGGGAGGGGATGGAGCCGAAGTACTTCTCGATCCAGGCGAGCGTCTGCTCGGGGTCGATGTCACCGACGATCGACAGCACGGCGTTGTTCGGGGCGTAGTAGGTGCGGAAGAACTCCCGCGCGTCCTCCAGGGAGGCCGCGTCCAGGTCGGCCATGGAGCCGATCGGGGTGTGGTGGTACGGGTGGCCCTCGGGGTACGCCATGGAGACGAGCTTCTCGAAGGCGGTGCCGTACGGGACGTTGTCGTACCGCTGGCGGCGCTCGTTCTTGACGACGTCGCGCTGGTTCTCCAGGCTCTCCTCGTCCAGCGCGGTCAGGAGGGACCCCATCCGGTCGGCCTCCAGCCACAGGGCGAGCTCGACCTGGTGGGCGGGCATCGTCTCGAAGTAATTGGTGCGCTCGAAGCTGGTCGTGCCGTTGAGCGAGCCGCCGGCCCCCTGCACCAGCTCGAAGTGGCCGTTGCCGGTCACCTGCGCCGAGCCCTGGAACATCAGGTGCTCGAAGAGGTGAGCCAGGCCGGTGCGCCCCTTGACCTCATGGCGCGAGCCGACGTCGTACCACAGACAGACCGCGGCGACCGGGGTCAGATGGTCCTCGGAGAGCACCACGCGCAGGCCATTGGCCAGGCGGTGCTCGGTCGCTTTCAGGCCGCCGGAGCCGGCCTGCTGCGTGGCCGTGTGACCCATGGGCATGTACGTCCCTTCGATCGCGTGATGGAGCGCGTGCCAGCCGCATGCGCAGCGCTTCTGTCACTGTATGCAAGGGGACGGACATCTGGCGAAGTTCCGGTCCGTTCCCGCCCTCCCGAGCTGCCGCGAACCGTTTCCGCAGCCTCTCGGGCGCAGCGCGTCGCCCTTCGAGAGGCCGTCACACGGGGCCGCCGGACCCGGTTTCGGGGCCCGCGCCGGCCCTTGCGACCCCGGGCCGTTCCACACTTGTCGGCGGCCCGGGCCACAATGGTCCGCGTCAGATCCCGCATCGGCAGTTGAAGGAGCCGCAAGCGCGATGGCCCGCCGCAGCACGAAGACCCCGCCGCCGGACGACTTCGAGGAGCGCATCCTCGACATCGACGTCGTCGACGAGATGCAGGGCTCCTACCTCGAGTACGCCTACTCGGTCATCTACTCGCGCGCGCTGCCCGACGCCCGTGACGGACTGAAGCCCGTGCACCGCCGCATCCTCTACCAGATGAACGAGATGGGGCTGCGCCCCGAGCGCGGCTTCGTCAAGTGCGCCCGCGTCGTCGGTGAGGTGATGGGAAAGCTCCATCCGCACGGCGACGCGTCGATCTATGACGCGCTGGTGCGCATGGCGCAGCCGTTCTCCATGCGCCTGCCGATGGTCGACGGCCACGGGAACTTCGGTTCCCTGGGCAACGACGACCCGCCCGCCGCGATGCGGTACACCGAGTGCCGGATGGCGTCGGCGACCTCGCTGATGACGGAGTCGATCGACGAGGAAACGGTCGACTTCTCACCGAACTACGACGGCAGTGAGCAGGAGCCGGTCACCCTCCCCGCCGCCTATCCGAACCTGCTGGTCAACGGCACGTCCGGGATCGCGGTCGGCATGGCGACCAATATGCCGCCGCACAACCTCGGCGAGGTCATCGCCGCCGCCCGCCATCTCATCAGGCACCCGGGCGCGGACCTCGACACCCTGATGCGCCATGTGCCGGGCCCCGACCTGCCCACCGGCGGCCGGATCGTGGGCATGAGCGGCATCCGGGACGCGTACGAGACCGGGCGCGGCACCTTCAAGATCCGCGCCACGGTGGCCGTGGAGGACGTGACGGCCCGCCGTAAGGGCCTCGTCGTCACCGAGCTGCCCTTCGCCGTGGGGCCCGAGAAGGTCATCTCCAAGATCAAGGACCTGGTCGGCGCGAAGAAGCTGCAGGGCATCGCGGACGTCAAGGACCTCACCGACCGCGAGCACGGGCTGCGGCTGGTCATCGAGATCAAGAACGGCTTCAACCCCGAGGCCGTACTGGAGCAGCTCTACAAGCTCACGCCGATGGAGGAGTCCTTCGGCATCAACAACGTGGCGCTGGTGGACGGCCAGCCGCTCACGCTGGGGCTCAAGGAGCTGCTGGAGGTCTATCTCGACCACCGCTTCAACGTGGTCCGGCGGCGCAGCGAGTTCCGCCGCACCAAGCGCCGCAACCGGCTGCACCTGGTCGAGGGTCTGCTGGTGGCCCTCCTCGACATCGACGAGGTCATCCGCCTCATCCGGCAGAGCGACAACGCGGCGGAGGCCAAGCGGTCCCTCATCGAGCGCTTCGGCCTCTCCGAGGTCCAGACGCAGTACATCCTGGACACTCCGCTGCGCCGGCTGACCAAGTTCGACCGGCTGGAGCTGGAGTCGGAGCGCGACCGGCTCAAAACCGAGATCGAGGAGCTGACCCGGATCCTCGACTCCGACGCCGAGCTGCGCAAGCTGGTCTCCGGCGAACTGGCCGCGGTGGCCAAGAAGTTCGGCACCCCGCGCCGCACGGTGCTGCTGGAGTCGTCGAACGCACCGGTGACCGCGGTGCCGCTGGAGGTCGCGGACGACCCCTGCCGGGTGCTGCTGTCCTCCACCGGGCTGCTGGCCCGTACCGCAGACGGCGAGCCGTTCCCGGTCGAGGGGAAGGTCAAGCGCGCCAAGCACGATGTGATCCTCTCCGCGGTCCCGGCGACGGCCCGGGGATCCGTGGGGGCGGTGACCTCGACCGGGCGGCTGCTGCGGCTCACGGTGATCGACCTCCCGATGCTCCCGGAGTCGGCCGGGCCGCCCAATCTGGCGGGGGGAGCGCCCATCGCCGAGTTCCTCTCCCTGGAGGAGGGCGAGGAGCTGATCTGCCTCACCACCCTGGACGAGTCCTCACCGGGGCTCGCGATCGGCACGGAGCAGGGCGTTGTCAAACGCGTGGTCCCCGACTACCCGGCCAACAAGGACGAGTTGGAGGTCATCGGCCTCAAGGAGGGCGACCGGATCGTGGGCGCGGTGGAACTGCGCACCGGCGAGGAGGATCTGGTCTTCATCACCGACGACGCCCAGCTACTGCGCTACGCGGCGAGCCAAGTGCGGCCGCAGGGACGCGCCGCGGGCGGTATGGCGGGCGTCAAGCTCGCCTCCGGCGCCAAGGTGATCTCGTTCACGGCCGTCGACCCGGCGAGCGACGCGGTGGTCTTCACGATCGCGGGCTCGAGCGGCACGCTCGATGACTCGGTACAGCAGTCGGCCAAGCTCACCCCCTTCGACCAGTACCCGCGCAAGGGCCGGGCCACGGGCGGGGTGCGCTGCCAGCGGTTCCTGAAGGGCGAGGACATCCTGGTCCTGGCCTGGGCGGGCGCGACCCCGGCCCGCGCGGCGGGGGCGAACGGAACCCCGGCGGCGCTGCCGGAGATCGACCCGCGCCGGGACGGCTCGGGTGAGCCGCTCGCCAAGCCGGTGACGGTGGTGGCCGGACCGGTGTAGCCCGGCACGAACAGCACGAGCACGCAGCAGGGGCGCGGCACCGCGAGGGTGCCGCGCCCCTCGCCGTTCCCGGGCCCCCGCGGCTTTCGCGGGCCCCCTCACCGTTCACGGGCCCCCGCGGCGTTCACAGGCGCCCGCGCCGTTCACGCCCCTGGCCCCGGCGCCCTGGGCAGACGGAAGGCTTACGGAAGGCCCCGACCCTCGCGGGCGGCGGAAGGTCACGGCACACGTATCAGTGGCCGCTGCCGTTGCGCCGGGCGCGCAGCTGCCGGAGGGCGAGGCGCGCACCGGTGTGGCCACGGTCCGCCGCCCGCCGGAAGTGCCGCTCCGCCTCGCCCAGCTCACCATGGTCCAGATGGACGGTGCCGAGCACCACCATGGCCGAGAGATCACCCGTCGCGGCGGCCTTGCCGAGCCAGTGGACCGCCTCGGCGTACGCGCCCCGCTCGCCCAGCCCGATGCCGTAGACGGTCATCCCCCGCGGATCACCGGCCTCGGCCGCCCTACGGGCGAGCGATTCCGGAATCGGCCGCCCCTCGTCGTAGGCCGCCCTCACCATCGCCCTCAGCCCGGGGTCCAGCGAGCGCGCCCCGCGTCTCCCCCGGCGCCTGCGCCATCGCGCCCATAAACCGCCCATATCCGCCCCCTCCACCCCCGAAGCGCCATTGTCGCGCCTGGCTCCCACCCCATGGAACGGCAGGCACACGGCGGGATGCGGACTGCCACCCTCCGTCGCATGCGGACCGTAAGGCGCCCACGCGGCTCCCGCCGCTCGTTCTTCCGGGGGCTCCGGTGCGCACGCACAGCGCACGCTCACGGCTCCGGCGCGCACTATCGATCAAGAGAGGTTAGGCTTACCTTCGTGAGCACGTGCGCGACCGCTTCCCGCGACCTGTCCGAGCCGCTCGCCGGGACGGCGGCCACCGCCCCCACCTGGCTGCTGGTGGAACAGCCCGGGCCCTGGGGCACCGAGGCCCTCACCGCCAGCAGGCTCGACAGGGCCCTCGGACGCGCGCTGGAGCGCGCCGCCGAGGACACCGGCGTACGGGTCGCACTGATCCGCCGCCCCGGCCGTCACGCCGATCTGCACACCGGCGCCCGGCACCGGGTCTTCGTGGCCCACACCCGGCCCGGCCGCTCCTGGATCCGCACCACCGCCCTGGACGACCCCGCACGGCTGCTCGGCCTGGACTTCGCCGCGCTGGGCGCGGGCGACCCCGGCGGGCTCACCCTGCGCCCCCACGACCCCGCGGCCTGGGAGGAGTACACCGGCGATCCGCTGGTGCTGGTGTGCACCAACGGCAAGCGCGACCGCTGCTGCGCCCTCCTCGGCCGCCCGCTGGCCGGTGAGCTGGCCGCCTCCGGTGTCCACGGCACCTGGGAGATCACCCATATCGGCGGCCATCGCTTCTCCCCCACCCTCGTCGTGCTGCCGCACGGCTACACCTACGGCCGTGCCACCGCGCAAGGCGTCAAGGACGTCATCGAGGCGCTGCGGCAGGGCCGGGTGGTCACCGAGAGCTGCCGAGGCCGCTCCGCCTGGGAGCGCCCCGGCCAGGCGGCGGAGCTGGCCGTCCGCGAGCTGACCGGCGAGGACGGGGCGGACGCGCTGACCGTCGCGGGGACCGAGGGCGAGGCCCCGGTCTGGTCGGTGACCGTCGCGCACCGCGACGGCCGGGCCTGGCGGGTGAGCGTCGCGCAGGTCGCCACGGCGCCGCCGCGCCCCGAAAGCTGCGGCTCACCCCTGGGCTCCCCGGCCCGGATGGAGGTCGTCGGGATCCGGGTCGCGAGGCAGCCCGCGCATGGCGTACGGGCGATGGCCGCCGGCCGCCTCTGAGCCCACGCCCCGCGCCCGTGGCACTCCGAGATCGCCACCCTTCCCTCTGACACGCCATGCCACCACGGGATCGCCGCTCCCGGCCCCCTCCCCGGGGTCCTGACGCGGCCCCTCCGGCCCGCCCTTGGTTACCCTTCGTTGCCATGAGCGCCGCGATACCGCCGGGGCAGACAGCCACGGCCACAAGGTGGCGCATCGGCTGGCCCCGACGCGTCTTCTCCCAGGTCCTGCTGATGCAGCTGGCCATCGCCACGGGTGTCACCGTGCTCGCGACCGGCCTCTTCCTCGCGCCGCTCAGCGACCACCTCGACGACCAGGCCATGCGCCGAGCCCTCGCCATCGCCCAGACCACGGCCGCCGAGCCCCGGCTGGCCGAGGCGCTCCAGCGCACCCGGCCCACCGCCGACGGGCCCGTGCAGACCGAGGCGGAGCGCATCCGCCGGGCGACCGGCGCCGAATACGTCGTGATCATGGATCGGGGCGGGGTGCGCTGGTCGCACACCTCCCCGGGCGAGATCGGGAAGCATGTATCCACCGACCCCACCGACGCCATCGAGGGCCGGGAGATCATGGAGATCGACGAGGGCACCCTCGGCCGCTCGGCCCGCGGCAAGGTGCCACTGCGCGCCGAGAGCGGCCGTATCGTGGGCGCCGTCTCGGTGGGCATCTCCTACGAGAGCGTGCGCGCCCGGCTCGTCGCCTCGGTCCCGGAGATGCTCGCCTACGCGGGCGGCGCACTCGCCGTCGGCGCCCTCGCGGCGTATGTGGTCGCCCGCCGGCTCCAGCGACGCACCCATGATCTGGCCTTCTCCGACATCTCCGCGCTGCTCGCCGAGCGCGAGGCGATGCTCCACGGCATCCGGGAAGGCGTCGTCGCCCTCGACGCCCACGGCCGCATCCGGCTGGTCAACGACGAGGCGCAGCGGCTGCTGGAGCTGTGCCCCGAGGACACCGGCCGGCCCCTGGAGGCGGTGCTCGCCCCGGGCCGTACGACCGATGTGCTGTCCGGCCGGGTCAGCGGCGCCGATCTGCTGACCGTCAGCGGCGGCCGGGTGCTGGTCGCCAACCGGATGCCGACGGACGACGGCGGTGCGGTGGTCACTCTCCGCGACCGCACCGAACTGGAGCGGCTGGGCCGCGAGCTGGACGGCACCCGGGGGCTGATCGACGCCCTGCGGGCGCAGGACCATGAGCACGCCAACCGGATGCACACCCTCCTGGGCCTGCTCGAACTCGAACTGCACGACGAGGCGATGGAGTTCATCACCGAGGCGATCGGGGTGCACCGGGCCACCGCCGAGCAGGTCACCGAGCGGGTGCACGATCCGCTGCTGGCCTCCCTGCTGGTCGGCAAGGCCACGGTCGCCACCGAACGCGGGGTCTCGCTGTCCGTCGCCGAGGACAGCCTGCTGCCCAACCGGCTGGTGGACCCGCCGGGGCTGGTGACGATCGTCGGCAATCTCATCGACAACGCCTTGGACGCGGCGGTCGGTTCGCGGGAGCCGCATGTCGAGGTGGAGCTGTGCGCGGACGACCGTACGGTGCTGCTGCGGGTCTCCGACACCGGCCCCGGGATCCCCGCCGACCGGCGCGATGTGGTCTTCACCGAGGGCTGGTCGACCAAGGAGCCGCCCGCGCACGGCAAACGCGGCATAGGGCTCGCGCTGGTCCGCCGCCTGGCCGGGCGCCAGGGTGGCAGCGTCCGCGTGTCCGACCGCGAGGGCGGGGGCGCGGAGTTCACCGTCGTCCTCCCCGAGGCGCTGGCCGAACAGCCGGCCGGGGCGCCGCTGACCGCGACAGGAGAGCCACGATGACCCTTGGATCGGGACCGGGCGGGCTCCTGGAGGTGCTGGTCGTGGACGACGACGTCCGGGTGGCCCGGGTCAACGCCGCGTACGTCGGAAAGGTGGCCGGTTTCCGTGTCGCGGGGCAGGCGCACTCCGCCGCCGAGGCGCTGGCCGTCCTGGAGACCACCCCCGTCGACCTGGTGCTGCTCGACCACTATCTGCCGGATGGGACGGGGCTGTCGCTGGTGCGGCGGCTGCGGCAGCTCGGCCACCACACCGACATCATCATGGTGACCGCGGCCCGCGATATCGCGACCGTCCAGGCAGCGATGCGCCATGGTGCGCTGCAGTACCTGGTCAAGCCCTTCACCTTCGCGGGGCTGCGCGCCAAGTTGGAGGGGTACGCGGCGCTGCGCCGTGCGCTGGAGGGCGACGGCGAGGCCGGACAGGACCAGGTGGACCGGATCTTCGGCGCCCTGGGCGGCGCCTCGGCCGGCCCCGCGGAGCTGCCCAAGGGCCACTCGGCGCTCACCGCCGATCTCGTACGAGAGGTGCTGCGGGGCGCCGAGGGCCCGCTGTCGGCGCAGGAGGTGGCCGAGCGCTCCTCGCTCAGCCGACAGACCGCACAGCGCTATCTGAAGCTGCTGGAGCGCACGGGGCGGGTGCGGCTCAGCCTGAAATACGGCGAGACCGGCCGCCCCGAGCACCGGTATGTGTGGGTCTGATCTCAGCCAAGCACCGCCGTGCGGGGGTCTGTCCCCCGCCCTGTTCCCTGTCCGTCAGGCCGCGCCCGCCCCGGTGAGGGCCCGCACCTCCGTCTCGGCGTGCATGGCGGCATGGCCGGGGACGTCCGCGGGCGCGAGTGAGGTGACCGTCCCGAGCCAGCCCGCGAGGAACCCGAGGGGCACCGGGACCAGGCCCGGGTTCTGCAGCGGGAAGAGGCGGAAGTCCACCCCCGAGAAGATCGCGTTCACTGCCGCATTCGCCGCGTGACCAAGGATGGGCAGATCAGAAAGATCCAGGACCCTTCAATACCGGACGTTCACCCCATCAGGTGACTCAGGTGATGAACAACCCGGAATCGGCGCTCCAGGCGCGGGCCTGGCGGGAAACGCCGACGGGGCCTCCCGGGTGGGAGACCCCGCCGAACCGGCCGTGGCGACAGGCCGGGCGTCAGACGTCGATGCGCGACCGGTCCAGGGTCGCCGCCGAGTTGGTGATGAACTCCTTACGGGGCGCGACCTCATTGCCCATGAGCAGGTCGAAGGCGCGCTCGGCGGCCTCCAGGTCGCTGATGTTGATGCGCCGCAGGGTGCGGTGACGCGGGTCCATCGTGGTCTCCGCGAGCTGGTCGGCGTCCATCTCGCCGAGACCCTTGTAGCGCTGGATGCCGTCCTTGTAGCGGACCTCGCGGCGCTGGAGGTCCAGCAGCGTCTCCTGAAGCTCCTGGTCGGAGTAGGTGTAGACATACTTGCTCTGCCCCCGCTTGGGGTTCACCAGCTCCACCCGGTGCAGCGGCGGCACCGCCGAGAAGACCCGTCCCTGCTCGACCATCGGCCGCATATAGCGCTGGAAGAGGGTCAGCAGCAGACAGCGGATGTGCGCGCCGTCGACATCGGCGTCGGCGAGGAAGATCACCTTGCCGTAGCGCGCCTGGTCGATGTCGAAGGTCCGGCCCGATCCGGCCCCTATCACCTGGATGATCGCGCCGCACTCGGCGTTCTTGAGCATGTCCGAGATCGACGACTTCTGCACATTCAGGATCTTGCCGCGGATCGGCAGCAGCGCCTGGAACTCGGAGTTCCGGGCCAGCTTGGCCGTACCCAGCGCCGAGTCCCCCTCGACGATGAACAGCTCGCTGCGGCCCACGTCGTCGCTGCGGCAGTCGGCCAGCTTCGCGGGCAGCGAGGAGGTCTCCAGCGCGGTCTTGCGGCGCTGCGCCTCCTTGTGCTGGCGGGCCGCGATGCGCGTACGGGCCGCGGCCACGACCTTCTCCAGGACGGCGCGGGCCTGCTGCTTGGCATCCCGCTTGGAGGAGGTCAGGAACTCCTTGAGCTCCTTGGAGACCACATTGGCCACGATCCGGGAGGCCGCCGAGGTGCCCAGCACCTCCTTGGTCTGGCCCTCGAACTGCGGCTCGGCCAGCCGGACGGTCACCACCGCCGTCAGGCCCTCCATGGCGTCGTCCTTGACGACGTCGTCCTCGGCGACGCGCAGCAGCTTGGCGGAGCGCAGCGCCTCGTTGACCGTCCTGGCGATCGCGCGCTCGAAGCCGGCGACATGGGTGCCGCCCTTGGGGGTCGCGATGATGTTGACGAACGACTTCACGGTCGCGTCGTATCCGGTGCCCCATCGCAGCGCGATATCGACGCCCAGGTCGCGGGTGACCTCGGTCGGCGTCATATGGCCGCGCTCGTCGAGGACCGGCACGGTCTCCTTGAAGGTGCCCTGCCCGGACAGCCGCAGCACATCGCAGACGGCCTTGTCCTGGGCGAGGTACTCGCAGAACTCGCTGATCCCCCCGTCGTAGCGGAAGGTCTCCTCGACCGGCCCCTCCCGCCCCTCCAGGGCCCGCTCGTCCCGGACGACCAGGGTCAGCCCCGGCACCAGGAACGCGGTCTGCCGGGCGCGGGCGTACAGCGTCTCCACGGAGAGCTTGGCGTCCTTGAGGAAGATCTGGCGATCCGCCCAGTAGCGGATGCGGGTGCCGGTGCGGGTCTTGGGGACCCTCTTGCCCTTGAGGAGGCCGCTGGACGGGTCGAACGGAGCGTCCGGCCCGGATTCGGTGAAGATCCCGGGGACGCCGCGGCGGAAGCTGATCGCGTGGGTCTTGCCGTGGAGGTCCACCTCCACGTCGAGACGGGCGGACAGCGCGTTCACCACGGAGGCGCCGACGCCGTGCAGACCGCCGGAGGCCGCGTACGCGCCGCCGCCGAACTTTCCGCCGGCGTGCAGCTTGGTCATCACGACCTCGACGCCGGACAGCCCCGTCTTGGGCTCGACGTCCACCGGGATCCCCCGGCCGTTGTCGCGCACCTCCACAGAGCCGTCGTCGTGGAGGATCACCTCGATGTGATCGCAATAGCCGCCCAGGGCCTCGTCCACCGAGTTGTCGATGATCTCCCAGAGGCAGTGGCTGAGTCCACGGCTGTCGGTCGAGCCGATGTACATGCCAGGGCGCTTGCGCACTGCCTCGAGCCCCTCGAGGACGAGAAGGTGCCGCGCGGTGTAGTTGGAGCCGCCCCGGTCTGCTCCGGTCAGCAGCGCAGTGGACGGCACGGACGTGTCGGCGGTCACGCGGTTCGCTCCTCGCTGAATTTCTGGTTGGCCCAGTTGTGGGCACGATGGTGGCATGGTCGCGCCCGTCAGAGCGTACCGAGGCCTGATAGAGCCTTTGTGCCGCCACCCGTTGAAACGTCCATGCTAGTCGCACCGGCCACTGTTTCGCTCGTACGTTCGATACCTGACGGGGGTGACGCACACATCACGTTCCCTTTCAGGCATGAACCATTTAGGCTCCGGGCACGTCATCATTCACAACCGGCAACCCGGCCGGGAGCGTGAACCAGACAAACGACTCGATACACCAAAGCTAGGCAATACGGCCCATTCGCCGCCAAACGTCACCATCCGGCCTACTCAGAAGCAATTTTTGGGAAAAAGCCACGAGCGGGAACGATTTCAGGCTGGTTGGATGTTGACCCTGGTACGACAGCTCGTCGAGCTAGAGAAGAGGCGACGTGACTACTGTTCTGACCCCCGCGAGCCCGTTGACGGCCGCTGACCGCTGCGACCGCTGCGGCGCCCAGGCGTACCTGCGCGTGGTGCTGATCAGCGGTGGTGAACTGCTCTTCTGTGCCCATCACGGGCGCAAGTTCGAGCCGGAACTCAAGAAGATCGCCGCGGAAATACAGGACGAGACCGAGCGGCTCACCGCAGCTCCGGCGTCCACGTCCGACGACGAACGCTGAGGCCTCACACCCACGACGACGAGCGACGCCGGCCCAGGGCCGGATTCCGGGCGGTCTGCCCCCGAGTGGGGCGGCCGCCCACGCTCGTTTCGTGGGTCCGTCCGCACAACCCCTGGGGCCCTCCGGGGCTCCCTCCAGGATCCACCGCCATCACGGGGCTCGTCTCAGCCATGGGCGGCCACCAGATCGGCCACCGCCGAGATCCTCGTGTAGACCCCGGGCCGCCCCGCCTCAGCGCATCCGCTGCCCCAGGACACCAGGCCCACCAGCCGCCCCCGGGCGACCAGCGGCCCTCCGCTGTCCCCCTGACAGGCGTCCCGGCCCCCGTCCGGCAGCCCGGCGCAGACCATGGACCGCGGGTCATAGTCCCCCTCCGCGCTGCCCGGGTAGGCGCGCTCACAGACCGTGTCGGCCAGCACCTGCACGGATGCCGTGCGCAACGCCGACGCATAGCTGCCATCGCCCCGCGTATCGCCCCAGCCGTACACCGCGGCCTTTTCCCCCGGCCGGTACGCCCGGTCGCCGCTGCCCGCCATGGGGATGCTGTAGGCCGCCGGCACCGCGACGCCCAGGGTGAGCACCGCGATGTCCCCGGCCCTGTTGTCGCCCTCGTATGCCGGATTGACCCACACGCGCGCCGTCGGGTACTCCACCCCGTCGGCCTTCCGAAGGTCATTGCGGCCGATGATCACCCTGAGGTCCTTGACCTGCCGCCAGTCCATGCCGAGCACCCCACGGCTCAGGCAGTGGGCCGCCGTGACGACCGTCGTGGGCCCCACCACCGCCCCGCCGCAGAACTGGCCCGACCTCTTCTCCCCGAAGAGCGCACGGCTGGCCAGGGCCACCGTCCAGGGCGCCTCGACCGTACGGGCCGGATGCCCGCCGATCACGACGCGGTCGGCCGTCGCCGGAGCGGGCGCGGTGAGCACCATCGCGAGCGCGGCGGCCAGCGGCACCACCAGGACGAGGAGCGAGCGGAGCGACGTACGCATGCGGCCTCCTGACCATACGGAGCGTCTCGCACACTCAGAGTTACCCCCTGTGTCGCAAACCGCATCCCGAGTGGGCCAAGCGGGGAACACGGCGCCGCGGCAGCGCGAAGGCCGGGCCCCTCGAGGGGCCCGGCCTTCGCGCTGTACCGCTTCGGTTATGCGGCGGCGGTCCGCATCAGTCCAGGTAGTCGCGGAGGACCTGGGAGCGGGACGGGTGGCGCAGCTTCGACATCGTCTTGGACTCGATCTGACGGATGCGCTCACGCGTCACGCCGTAGACCTTGCCGATCTCGTCGAGGGTCTTCGGCTGGCCGTCGGTGAGGCCGAAGCGCATCGAGACCACGCCCGCCTCACGCTCGCTGAGCGTGTCGAGCACGGAGTGCAGCTGCTCCTGCAGCAGGGTGAAGCTGACCGCGTCGGCCGGGACGACCGCCTCGGAGTCCTCGATGAGGTCACCGAACTCGCTGTCGCCGTCCTCGCCCAGCGGGGTGTGCAGCGAGATCGGCTCACGGCCGTACTTCTGGACCTCGATGACCTTCTCGGGGGTCATGTCGAGCTCCTTGGCCAGCTCCTCCGGGGTGGGCTCACGGCCCAGGTCCTGGAGCATCTGGCGCTGGACGCGCGCCAGCTTGTTGATGACCTCGACCATGTGCACCGGGATACGGATGGTGCGGGCCTGGTCGGCCATGGCGCGGGTGATCGCCTGACGGATCCACCAGGTGGCGTACGTGGAGAACTTGTAGCCCTTGGTGTAGTCGAACTTCTCGACGGCGCGGATCAGACCGAGGTTGCCCTCCTGGATGAGGTCCAGGAAGAGCATGCCGCGGCCCGTGTAGCGCTTGGCCAGGGAGACCACCAGACGGAGGTTGGCCTCCAGGAGGTGGTTCTTGGCGCGGCGGCCGTCCTCGGCGATGATCTCCAGCTCACGCTTGAGCTTGGGAGCCAGCTTGTCCGAGTTGGCGAGCTTGTCCTCGGCGAACAGACCGGCCTCGATGCGCTTGGCGAGCTCGACCTCCTGCTCGGCGTTGAGCAGCGGGACCTTGCCGATCTGCTTGAGGTAGTCCTTGACCGGGTCGGCCGTGGCACCGGCCGCGGCGACCTGCTGCGCGGGGGCGTCGTCCTCGTCCTCGTCGGAGAGCACGAAACCCGCGTTCTCGGGCTCGGCCTCGGCGCCCTCGGCACCGGGCTTGCCCGGTGCGGCCTCCTCGATGACCTCGTCGCCCTCGAGAAGCTCGTCGGTGACGTCCTTCTTGGCGGTGGTCTTCTTCGCGACCGTCTTCTTGGCGGCGGCGGTGGTCTTCTTGGCGACCGTCTTCTTGGCCGTGGCCTTCTTGGCGGCGGCCTTCTTCGCGGGGGACGCCGCGGCCTCATCGGCCGGGATATCGCCGGCGTCCGCCGATGGAATGGCCGGGGCCGCGGGGGCCTTCTTGGCGGTGACCGTCTTGGCCGCGACAGTCTTGGTGGCGGTGCGCTTTGCCGGGCTCTTCGCTGCGACGCTCTTGCGGGTGCGCTTGGGCGCTTCTGCGGCACTGACCATCAGCGTCACACCCTCCTCGTCGAGGATCTGGTTGAGGCTGCGCAGTACGTTCTTCCACTGGGTTGGCGGAATCTGGTCAGCCTCGAAGGCCCGGCGCACATCGTCGCCTGCGATCTGCCCCTCAGCCTTTCCCCGCTCGATGAGCGCCATGACAGACTCCGACTCGGCGATCTCCGGCGGGAGCGTACGGGATGTGCTGGCCGACACGAACAACCTCTCGGAACGTTGGAAACGGCTTCCGGCTCAGTCCGGTGGGGACCGGAGCCGACGACCGCCGGCAGGGATGAACCGACGGCGCGGGCGGAGTGCGGAGGAGTACAGCGTTACGAGCGACATCCGTATTCCCTCCGCGGCTGCCACCTCTTTAATCATCGCGCTACCCCAAAGAGCGTTACGCCCAATACTCGTGGCCCGAGTCACACCCCATAACGGTCTTAATGCCCATCCAACGGGACAGAAAACTCCCAGTCGCGCACCGATGGGAGTCGTACGGTGCCGACCGGTCGGTCGCGCCGCGCCGCCGAACCCGCGGCGCGGGATCCGGCGACGCCCTCTCGTACGCCGTACGGCATCCATCGGGCCGGCACTCGCCGCCTACTGACACCGTCTTGCCGTACGTCGTACGCGGCACGCTCCGGGCGCCCGGGGATCCGGGCACCGGACGCGCCGACGGATCAGTGCTCGCGCGGCGCGGGCACCCCGACCTCGGCATGATCGAGATCCGGGTGGACGGTCAGCAGCTGGCGCATCGCCGCCTCGGACGCCGCGGCGTCGCCCTCGCCGATCGCCTCGACGATCCTGCGGTGGTGGGTGACTCCCGCCTCGGTGAGGCGGTCGCAGCCGGAGACGGGCGCCCCGGAGACGTGGAGCGCGGCGGCGACGATGCCCGCCAGGTGCTCCAGCATCCGGTTGCCCCCGACCTGCAGCAGCAGCCCGTGGAACTCGGCGTCGGCGCGGGAGAAGGTGAGACTGTCCCCCTGCGTCAGCGCATGGGTCATGATCTCGACCATGTCGGCGAGCCGCTGCTGCACCTCCTCGCGGCCGTGCCCGGCGGCGAGCCGGGCGGCCAGCGGCTCGATGGTCCAGCGCAGCTCGCACAGCTCGCGACGCTGGTCGTCGCGCTGTGGGCCGAACGCGCGCCACTCGATGATGTCCGGATCGAGCAGATTCCAGTCGCTGACCGGGCGGACCCGGGTGCCCACATTGGGGCGGGCGCTGACCAGGCCCTTGGCCTCGAGGACGCGCAGCGACTCCCGTACGACGGTGCGGGAGACCTCGAAGCGCTGTCCGATCTCCTCGGGGACGAGCGGACGGTCCGCGCCCAGGTCGCCGGAGACGATCATCTGGCCCAGCTGCTGTACGAGTTGGCCGTGCAGCCCGCGGCCCCGGTTGCCGGCCGCGCGTCGGCCCACCCGGCCGATCTCTGCCTCGGCGCCGTCCCAGGAGGAGGGGGCGCTGCCGCGGCCGGGGGCGTCGGCGTAGGAGTAGCGGTCAAGCTCGCCCGAACCGGCCAGGCCGGAGTCGGCGGGGCGAGCCGCGGTCATCGTGGTGTGCGCAAGGGTACTCACGCATCCTTTGTCGGCGACGCCTCGGAAGCCCTTGAGGTCTTTGGTGAAAAGCACACGAAAGGGTGATCGCCCATTACCTCATAATTGACGCTCAATCGGACAGAAAGAAGCATGCTGCGGGGAGTTGCGAGCAGTTCGCGCTATGGGTGTGCGAATCCACTTCGGGCCTGATCCACTGGCTTCGGGGGGGGGCGACCGGCGGGCCGGACCCGGCGGCCCGGGGTGGGGTGGGGTGGGTACTACTGGCGAGTGCTCCTGCCGCGCAGGCCGGTGAGGGCGTAGGCACACAGCAGGACGGCGACCGACAACATCAGGGCCTGTCCGACCGGTTGGGAGGCGAGCCGCAGCGCGACCGCCAGTCCTCGGTCGATCATGGAGGGCGGCCGGTCCAGCGTCGCCGCGCGCAGCCGGTGCGGCAGCATGGCCAGCGTTCGCAGCGACGGATCTTCCGCCGCGCGCTGGACGACGGGCACCGCGAGGATCGGCACGGCGAGCAGGGTGGCCAGCCCGAGGGCGGTGGACCGGAAGACTCCGGCGGCGAGCAGCCCGGCCCACGACGAGCCGATGGTCAGCCCGAAGACGCCGACCACCAACTCCGGCCAGTCGCCCGGCAGCGGTACCGCGTTGCCGCCGACGAGCAGCAGGAGCGCCGCGCTGTCGAGCACGATGACGCCGAGCGACAGCATGATGGCACCGGCCGCGCAGACCGCGAATTTGGCGGCCAGCAGCCCCAACCGCCGGGGCACGGCGTCCCGGGTCGCGGCCAGTGCCGGAAAGCGGAACTCGTCCCCGAAGGCGAGGGCTCCCAGCAGGCCGGCCGCGATGGCGACGGGAGGCAGCGGGAGATCGGCGGGCCAGCCGGTGAGCCGGTGCAGTTCCCCGACGCCACCCGCGCGGGCGAGCAGCACGGAGGCGAGGAGGGAGGCGACGATGGCGGCGACGCCGATCAGCCAGCCGGTCCGTACGCCGGTGGTGCGGCGCAGCTCGTAGCGCATCGGCCAGGCGGGGCCGGGGAAGCGGAGCTTGGGGAGCAGACGCAGCGGGGGCGCCTCGGGGTCGCGGGCGCGGGCGCCCGCGGAGGTGCCCGGGCCAAGATCTGCGGTCTCCTCGACCAGCCGGTGGACCACGATGCCGTGGCGGTAGGCGGTCTCCCCGACGGAGGCGGGGGACAGGCCGTAGACGGAGATGTGGGTCTCGTCGTCCCGCACCACGGAGAACGGGTCGGCGACCGCGGGGACCGGCTCCTCCTCGGCCCCGGCCACGGCCCCAGTCCGCGCGACGGCCGCATCGGCGTCGGCAGCGGGGGCGGGCACAGAGGCGGCGGGGACAGGGACGGGGGCGGAGGCAGCCTTCTTCGCCTTGTCCGACTTGGCCGCCTTGCCATCCGACTTGGCCGTCTTGTGGTCCGGCTTGGGCGCCTTGTCGTCCGGCTGGGCCGCCTTGTCGTTGGCCGCGGCCTCCGCGGTGGCCTTCTCCTCGGCCCCGACAGCGGCGCCCCGGGCAGCGGGCTGGGCCTTCCTGACCTTGCGCCAGATCGCCCTCTTCCTGACCTTGGGCCCGGCACCCTCGTCCTTGGTGACGTCGACCCCTTCGGCGACGTCGGACGGGGCGGCGTCGGCCTTTGCCGCCTCGGCCTTGGCCGCGAGCCCGGCCGCGGCCCGGGCCTCCTCCTCCGCCTTGGCCTCGGCCAGCTGACGGGCGGCGTGGACCTCCTCCTCCAGGACTGCGGCGAGCCGGCCGACGAGCGGGGAGTGGACCACGACACGGGGGCGCAGCCGGGTCTGGGCGAACTCGTCCACCGGCTGATCGGCCACCAGTCGGCCCGACTCCAGGGTGAGCACCTGGTCCGCGACGCGGATGGCGCCTTCGGCGTTCTCGGTGGCGACGAGGACGGCGCCGCCATGGGCGGCGAATTGGCGCAGCAGCCCGTAGAGCCAGGCGGTCTCCCGGGCCGACAGGCCCCGTGCGGGCTCGTCGAGCACCAGGGTGTGCGGGTCCCCGAGCAGAGCGATGGCGATCCCGAGACGACGCTCCGCCCCGGTCGACAGATCACCGAGACGCTCGTCCGCCAAATCGGTGAGGCCGACCACGTCGAGCACCACATCGGCGCGTGCGGCGGGCACCCCGGCCGCGGCACCGAGCATCCTCAGATGCCCCCGCACGGTGCGGCCGGGGTGGCCGGGGACGTCCTCGAGGAGAACGCCGATCTCATGAGCCGGGCGCCGGATGCGGTGCAGGGGGCGGCCCCGGAAGAAGGCGGAGCCATGGCCCCGGTCGAGCTGCAGCAGAAGCCGCAGCGCGGTGGTCTTGCCCGCGCCTGGGCCGCCGAGCAGTGCGGTGACCCGGCCCGCCGGGGCCTCGAAGGTGAGGTCGTCGACAACGGGCGGCTGGTTGCGGCGGGGGGTGCTGGTCAGTCCGGTGGCCTGGATCATGGCTTCTCCCGCGGGGCATGGAACCGCTCGATGGCACGTGGGGACTGGTGACGTACCGGAGCACGTTAACCCGCTATGTCCTATTTCTTCGGGACATAGCCCTCCCGTGGATTCGTCGTGTCACGGCTCGTCACACCTCGGGACGGAGCATGGGCGGATTGAGCAGCGTCGCTCCTCCGGCCCGGAACAGCTGGGCGGGACGGCCGCCCTGACGGGTCGTCGTACCGCCCGTGGGCACCAGGAATCCCGGGGTGCCGGTGACCTTGCGGTGGAAGTTGCGCGGGTCCAGGGCCACGCCCCACACCGCCTCGTACACCCGGCGCAGCTCGCCGACCGTGAACTCCTGCGGGCAGAAGGCGGTGGCCAGCGAGGAGTACTCAATCTTGGAGCGGGCGCGCTCGACCCCGTCCGCGAGGATGCGGGCATGGTCGAAGGCGAGCGGGGCGGCCAAATCGCCGTCGCGGCCGAAGGCCCCGTCCTGGTCGAGCAGCGATCCGACCGGGGCCCAGCGCACACTGTGCGCGTCGCCTCCGGCCCGAGGCGCGGGCAGATCGGGCGCCAGCGCGAGGTGCGCCACGCTGACCACGCGCATGCGGGGGTCCCGCTTCGGATCGCCGTATGTGGCGAGCTGCTCGAGATGGGCAGCGTTCGGAGGGACCGGAAGCGTGGGGTCATGGGCGAGCAGCCCGGTCTCCTCGGCCAGCTCCCTGGCAGCGGCGGCGGCGAGATCCTCATCGGCCCGCACGAAACCGCCGGGTAGCGCCCACCGCCCCTTGAAGGGCGCCTCCCCGCGCCGGACGGCCAGCGCACACAGCGAATGCCGCCGCACGGTGAGCACGACCAGATCAACGGTGACGGCGAACGCCGGAAAGGCCGACGGGTCGTAGGGCATGACGCGATCATAGTCGTCTGCCTGACGATAATCAGGCCCTTGAGCATGATCACCAATGTTCGGGAAATCGCTCTCTCAAGCGCTCGCCTGCACGAATCCCGTACCTCCTTCCGAACGCCTCCGAGCCGCCCCACGCCCCGGACCACCGCCGCCGACCCACCCACCGGCCGTCCACCCCAGGCCACGCTCCAGGGCTCCCCTCGTCGCCTCTGGCCCCGCCCCACGGTTCTCCCGCCGGTCCGGGTCAGCGGCGGCTGCGCGTCCCCCGTCCACCGGTCCGGCGCCGGGCGCGCGGCCGCCCTTCCGGACGACGCCTGCCACTTGGGGCGGCCGCTCCGGCCGGGCCGCTCTTCCCACCCGAGCCCACGGTCCCGCCCGGCCACTCCCTTGCAGACTGCCGCTCTTCCTTGGCTTCTGCTTCAGCCAGTTCCTCCGTCTCCGCTGGCTCCTCCGTCTCCTCCGCCTCCTCCGTCTCCTTCGTCTCCTCGGCCTCCTCGGCCTCCTCGGCCTCCGCGCGGGTGGCCCGCTCGGCGGGCTCAGCCGACTCGACCGCTCCGGCCGTCTCCAACGGCTCGGCGTCCGCCGGGTCGCCGAGCCTCTCCAACTCCGCGTGCACCGCCGCGTGCACAGCGCGGTCGGCACGCTCGGCGGGGTCGGCCCCGTCGGAGTCCTCCCGGCGCAGGCACTGGCGCAGCAGCTTCGGATGGACCCCCTCATTGCACGCCTGATGCAGCAGCCTGGCGAAGAGGTAGTCGGGATCGACCCGCAGGGCACGGCCGAGCGCCACTCGCGCAGTGAGCTCATCACCCGCCGACCAGGCGACCCACCCCGCCAGGGTGAGCGGCGCCGCCGCATGCTCCCCGTACGAGCCGACGCAGCGACGGGCCAGCGCGCGCCACAGCCGCAGCGCCGCGTCGGCGTCCACTTCCTCCATCCACCCGGCCGCCCGGTCCCGGGTCCGTCGGTCCTGCAGTCCGATGATCACCGCGGCCGCTTCCCGATCGTCGAGCAGCCGGTCATCGTGAAGATCGGCCGCACACGCGTCGGCGGCCGACGGCGCGGACTGGAAGGTGTCCAGCATCCGGCCCACCAGACCGAGGGTTTGCGCGCATACCGTCGTGGATTCAGCACCGTCCAGAATCCTCGGCACGAGCTCGGCCCCGGCCGCGTCCAGCGCCCGCTCCTGCCCGTCGGCCCGGGGTGCGCCGAGCGGGGCGAGCCTGGCCTCCATCTCGCGCAGCGAGCCGCGCACCTGGACCCCCGCGAACGTCGCCGCCGCGGCCATGACCGAGGTGCCGGGCAGGGCGAGCGGAACGCCTTCCGGCGGGCAGCAGCGCCGGTCGGGACAGACATACGACCAGAACCGGCCGCCGGAGATGCACAGCGCCTCGAACACCGGCACCTCCAACCCGCCGCACGCGGTGCGCAGCCGCTGCGCGAGTGGCCGCAGCCGCTCCATCGCCTCCTCCCCCGACTCGCCCTCGGCCGGCTCCTGGCACAGGAACAGAACGACTCCGTCCGGCCGCCCGCCACGCCGCTCGCTGCCGCTGATCAGGCATTCGGCGAGCTGGTCGCAGACTTCGGGCCACTCCTCCGGGATCCGGGGAATGCCGAGCCTCAGCCTGCCGCCGAACCGGCCGCGGGAGCCGTGCAGCGCGATCATCACGATGCTGTCGTCAGGCTGAAAGCCCAGGACATAGGGCAGGGCATCGGCGAGCTCGGCCGGGCTGCGGAGGGTGACCTGCTCTTCGCCGGGCAGACCGGCCGCTTCGTTGTGTCGAGTCATGGCCCGACGGTCCCTCAGCCCCGTCGGCCCCGCCACCCCTGTGGATAACGTTATCCACAGGCTGCCCGGACCATTGGCGCGATGTCGGCGGGATCGGGTTGCATGGGGGCATGAGCGACGAAGATCTGCGTACCTCGGCCGACCGCGTCCTGGCCCGCCTCGTAGGGGACACCACCGGCTCCGCCCGGCTCCGGGAGGATCAATGGCGGGCGATCGAGGCGCTGGTCGCCGAGCGCCGCCGGGCGCTGGTCGTGCAGCGCACCGGCTGGGGCAAGTCGGCGGTGTATTTCGTCGCCACCGCGCTGCTGCGCGAGCGCGGCAGCGGTCCGACCGTGATCGTCTCCCCGCTGCTCGCGCTGATGCGCAACCAGGTCGAGGCCGCCGCGCGCGCCGGTATCCAGGCCCGCACCATCAATTCCGCCAACACCGAGGAGTGGGACACCATCCAGGCGGAGGTGGCCGAGGGCGGGGTGGATGTGCTGCTGGTGAGCCCGGAGCGGCTCAACAACCCCGATTTCCGCGACACGGTGCTGCCACAGCTGGCCGCCGCCACCGGCCTGCTGGTCGTGGACGAGGCACACTGCATCTCCGACTGGGGCCATGACTTCCGGCCCGACTACCGCAGGCTGCGCACCATGCTCGCCGATCTGCCCCAGGGCGTGCCCGTACTCGCCACGACCGCGACCGCGAACGCGCGGGTCACGGCCGATGTGGCCGAGCAGTTGGGCACCGGTGAAGGGACGGCGAGGGCGCTGGTGCTGCGCGGGCCGCTGGATCGGGAGAGCCTGCGGCTGGGCGTGCTGCCGCTGCCGGACGCCGCGCATCGGCTCGCCTGGCTCGCCGAGCACCTCGATGAGCTGCCGGGCTCCGGGATCATCTACACCCTCACCGTCGCCGCGGCCGAGGAGGTGACCGCGTTCCTGCGGCAGCGCGGCCACACCGTCACCTCCTACACCGGCAAGACGGAGAACGCGGATCGCCAGCAGGCCGAGGAGGACCTGCTGGCCAACCGGGTCAAGGCGCTGGTCGCCACCTCCGCGCTGGGCATGGGCTTCGACAAGCCGGACCTCGGCTTCGTGGTGCATCTCGGTTCGCCGTCCTCCCCCATCGCCTACTACCAGCAGGTCGGGCGTGCCGGGCGCGGTGTGGAGCACGCCGAGGTGCTGCTCCTGCCCGGCCGCGAGGACGAGGCGATCTGGCGGTATTTCGCCTCGCTCGCCTTCCCGCCCGAGGAGCAGGTGCGCCGCACCCTCGAGGTGCTGGCGGCGTCGGACCGGCCGGTGTCCCTGCCCGCGCTCGAGCCCCAGGTCGAGCTGCGGCGGTCACGTCTGGAGATCATGCTCAAGGTGCTCGATGTGGACGGCGCGGTGCGGCGTGTGCGCGGCGGCTGGACCGCGACCGGGCAGCCCTGGGCGTATGACGCGGAGCGGTATGCGTGGGTGGCGCGCCAGCGGGAGGCCGAGCAGCAGGCCATGCGGGAGTACGCCTCGACGGGCGACTGCCGGATGGAGTTCCTGCGGCGGCAGCTGGACGACGAGAAGGCGGCACCCTGTGGCCGCTGTGACAACTGCGCGGGGGCCCGGTTCACCACCGAGGTGTCCGACGCCTCGCTGGACGCGGCGCGCGGCGAGCTGGGGCGGCCCGGTGTCGAGGTGGAGCCGCGCCGTATGTGGCCGACCGGGCTGCCCGCCGTGGGCGTCGACCTCAAGGGCCGCATTCCGGCGGATGAGCAGGCCGCCCCGGGCCGGGCCCTGGGCCGTCTCTCCGACATCGGCTGGGGAAACCGGCTGCGGCCGCTGCTGGCCCCGCAGAGCCCGGACGCCCCGGTGCCCGACGATGTGGCCGGTGCGGTGGTGACGGTGCTCGCCGACTGGGCCAAGGGCCCCGGCGGCTGGGCCTCGGGCGCGCCGGACGCCGCGAACCGCCCGGTGGGAGTTGTCACGGTCGCCTCGCGCACCCGCCCGCAGCTGATCCGGACACTTGGCGAACGGATCGCCACCGTCGGCCGGTTGCCCCTGCTCGGGAGCATCGCGTACCACGACGGCGAATTCGACACCCGGGTGCCGCGCACCAACAGCGCCCAGCGGCTGCGAGCGCTGCACGGCGCGCTGACCGTGCCTCCCCCGCTGGCCGCGGCCCTTGCCGAGGCGGGTGGGCCGGTGCTGCTGGTGGACGACATGGCGGACACCGGCTGGACCTTGGCCGTCGCCTCCCGGCTGCTCCGCCGGGCCGGAGCGGCCGGAGTGTTTCCGCTGGTCCTGGCCGTGCAGGGGTAGGGGCGGCCGGGGCCGCGGCGGGGCATGAACCGGTCAGGAATATAGAAGGCACATTCAGGTAAAACGGTCAGTGGGACCAACTGCTCATTGCCGCACGCGGGCGCGACCGCAAGAATTGTCCGTAGCTCCCCCGCCCCCGGTCCGTCCGTGGTCCGACGGGGCTGTGTCGTGGCCCGCGCCCGTGCCCGACCCTTCGCACGGACCGTGGGCGCAGACGAAGGGAGGACCGTGACCTTCGGCTTCGCTCCGCCACCGTCCGCCGATTCCGTTTCCCGAGTCGGCCGGATGCTCCAGCCCGCCGAGTGGGCGGCAGCGGGGATCCCGCTGCTGCGCAATCCACGCGAGGTGGTCACCGGACTGCACAGCCGTCATCTGCCGACGCCCTCGACCGTCGTCGTCGCGGTCCTCGATCCGGACGAACGGCTCACGGCGAGCGCCTCGTTCGTCCGCCGCACCGCCGCCGTCGACGGCTGGGACTTCCGGAACGCGCTGCTGGCACAGTTGCGCCGGGTGATCCCACACGATCTGCGGCGCCGCACACCGATCCGCACCGCCGTGCTGCTCTACTGCCGCGAGGGCGAGAGCCGGTGGACGGACGAGGACGGTGCCTGGATGTGGGGGTTGCGCGACGCCTGCACCCTGCACGGCCTGCGCTGCGGCGCGTACATCACGCTGACCCGTGACGGATGGCGGGTCCTCGGGGAGGGGCGGGGCGGCCGTCGGCCGCACTCCGCTTCGCTGCCCACCGAATTGGACGTGGCCGTCGAGGGCGACGGCGACCCGAAGGCGCTGCCACGGCCCCACCTCGGAGCGCGTACGGCGCTGAGTCACTCCGCCGCCGTCTGACCGGTCGCCGGGCACCCGCGTCCGACCGGTCGCGGGGTGCCCGTGGCCACCACCGTCCGTCCGGACGCCGGACAGCTCCGCCACGGGGGACAGAGCCTGCCGGACACCGGGCGGTCGGGGACGTGCGGCCTCAGGCGCCCGGACCGATGAGGGCGTTGATGCGCTTCGGGTCGCCGCAGACGATCAGCAGCATCCCGGCACGGCCCATCGCCTCGGGCAGCGCGCGGGCCACGACGTCGTTCGCACCGCCGTTGACGGCGACGACCACGACCGGGCGGCCCTTGACGCGGTCGGCATCCGCACCGGCATAGAAGACATCGTCTCCGGCGTCGTGCTGCGCCCAGTACGACGCCTCGCCGAAGGACAACTCATGCGCCGCCCACGGATGCTGCTCCCCGGTGGTCAGCACCAGGATGTCAGTGGGGGCCCGGCCGGAATCCAGCAGCAGGTCGACCGCCTCGTCGGCCGCGTCCAGCGCGCCGTCCACCGTGGCGGGGATCAGCTGGAGCTGGGGACCGGCCTTCGCGGCGGCGGGTGCGGCCTTGGCAGCCGAAGCCGCCGGGGCGGTCGGCAGGGGCTTCGTCGCATCGCTCGTGGTGCGCTGCGACTGAGCCGACGAGGTTCCGGCGGAGCCACGGTTGGGACCGGGGCTTCCGGGCCGCCGCGGTGCGGGCCGGGGGCCGGGACCAGGGACAGGACGAGGGGTCGGCGCGGTACGGCCTGCGGCCGGTGTCGCGCGGGGACCCGGGACACTCTCGTGAATCTGAGGCTCCTCGGGGATGAGAGGCATGGGCTGATGTCTATCAAACGTCGGTGCGAGTCGCATCGGCGGGTGGCGGTTTTGACCGCTTGGTCTGCTCAAAGGTCGAAGCCGAGTTGGCCTTCGTCCTCCAGCCCGACCGGTTCGGGGGTGCTGCGGACCCGCTTCAGGTGCCGCCAGCGGGGCAGCCCGTCCATATAGGCCCAGGACAGCCGGTGGTGGGGCGTGGGCCCCAGTTCCCGCAGGGCGGCGCGGTGCACGGGGGACGGATATCCGGCGTTGTCCTCGAAGCAGAAGTCCATGTGCTCGGCTCCCAGTTCGGCCATCATCGCATCCCGGCGCACCTTGGCGATCACCGAGGCGGCGGCGACGGACACGCAGGACTGATCGCCCTTGATGACCGTACGGACCGCCCAGGGAGCGCCGAGGTAGTCGTACTTCCCATCCAGGATCACCGCGTCCGGCCGGACCGGCAGCGCGTCCAGCGCACGCGTGGCGGCGAGCCGGAGGGCGGCCGTCATCCCCAGGCCGTCGATCTCCTCGGGGGAGGAGTGACCCAGGGCGTGCGCGGTGACCCACGAGTGCAACTCCTGGGCCAGGGTCGTGCGCTTCTTGGGGCTCAGCAGCTTGGAGTCGGTGAGCCCGGTCGGCGGACGGCGCAGACCGGTGACCGCCGCGCAGGCCGTCACCGGACCGGCCCATGCCCCGCGCCCGACCTCGTCGATACCGACGACGATCTTGGCTCCCGTCGTGGCGCGAAGCGAGCGCTCGACACTGTGAGTGGGCGGTTCATATGCCATGGCGAGGACAACATTACGCCGCTCTTACCTGCGTTCGGAACCCGGATCCTCGGCAGCGGTCCCCGGCTCATCCGGGCGGCCCCGTCCCCGATGAACCGAGTGGCCGATTCGCCTCAACACGGCGCGGCGGAGGGCCGGTTCACCGGTGGGGCAAACCGGGCGACGCACCGCATCACGCCCGCGGGAGGGGTCAGTCGGCCTGCGCCGGGACCCACTCCGGCAGCGCCTCGGTGCGGTCCTGCCAGTCGGCGGGCGGCGCACCGGCGGCAGCGGCCGCGACCACTCCCCCGACGATGGCGCAGGTGGTGTCCACGTCCCCGCCGGCCGAGGCCGTCCTCCAGAACGCCTCCTCGAAGGAGCCCAGGTGGCGGGCGGCCGCCCACAGGGCGAACGGCACGGTGTCATGGGCGCTGGTGCGCCGGCCGCAGCCGAGCACCGCGGCGACGGTCCCGGCGTCCGCGTAGTCGAGCATGTCGCGGGCGCGGCGCAGCCCCGCCTGGACCGCGCTGCGCGGCACCACCTCGACCACCCGGTCCAGCAGCTCCTCCGGCCCGCCGTGGCCCGCCGGATCCGCCACCAGCGCCGCGGCCGCGGCCACCGCCATGGCTCCCGCCACGGCCTCGCGGTGCTGATGCGTGGTGTACGCCGAGATCTCCGCCTGATGCGTCGCCTGCTCCACATCGCCCGCGTACCAGGCTCCCAGCGGGGCGATCCGCATGGCGGCGCCGTTGCCCCACGACCCCTGCCCCTGGAACAGCCCGGCGGCCAGGTCACGCCAGTCGCCGCCCTCCCTGATCAGGCGAAGCATCCGGTTCACGGCGGGGCCGTAGCCCCGGTCGAAATCATGGTGGTCGGCGAAGGACCGGGCGAGATGGTCCTGGTCGATCCGGCCGTGGTTCACCAGGATTGCCAGGATCGAACAGGCCATCTCGGTGTCGTCGGTCCACTGCCAGTGGTCGGGCGGCAGCTCGCGACGCTTGAGGAACGGATAGTTGGCGGGGACGAAGAACTGGGAACCGAGGGCGTCGCCCACGGCCAGCCCGCGCAGACTCCGAAGAGCCCGATGGAAACGGTCAGCGGTCATCGCTGCGCACTCTAACCGGTGCGGCCGTAGGGCTTGGGGGTGCACCAGCGTTCGAAGGGCCGGTCCAGGTGGTAGCGCCCGTCGGAGCCGAGCAGCAGGGCCCGTGATTCGCCGTTGCCGGGGTTCGACAGCGACTCGAATTCGGCGACGTTCCAGTGCAGCCACCGCATGCAGAACAGCCGCATGGTCAGCCCATGGGTCACCAGCAGGACGTTCGGCGGATGTGCCGGGTCCTGGAAGCTGCGCCACAGACTCTCCAGGAACGCGTCCACCCGGTCGTAGACGTCGGCGCCCGACTCACCCTGCGCGAACCGGTAGAAGAAGTGCCCGTAGGCGTCGCGGTACGCCATCTGTTTCCGCACGTCCTCGCGGTCCTGCCAGTTTCCCCAGTCCTGCTCCCGCAGCCGCGGCTCCTCCCTGACCCGGGTGCGCGTGGGGTCGAGATCGAGCAGCCGCAGGGTCTGGTGGGTGCGGCGGTACGGCGACACATAGATCGACACGCGCTCGTCGCCGAAAGCGGCGCGCAGCCGCTCGCCCGCCTCCGTCGCCTGCCGACGCCCGGTCTCGGTCAGCTTCAGAGCATGGTCGGGCACCCTTTCGTACACCGAGTCATCAGCATTCCCCTCTGATTCTCCGTGCCGCAGGAGGACGATGCGCCGGGGTCGTGCCATGGCGCCACCCTAGATCGAGGCCGCGGCCGGTGCCGCATCCCCCTCCAAGGCCATGGGCCGACCTCCTCGTATTTCGCACCGGCGCCCGGTGAAGCGGCTGCGCAGCAGCCGGTCGTGCGACACCACCACCAGCGCCCCGGTCCACTGGGCCAGCGCCTCCTCCAGCTCCTCCACCAGGCCGAGGGCAAGATGGTTGGTCGGCTCGTCGAGCAACAGCAGATCGGCGGGACGGGCCAGCAGCCGGGCGAGCGCCAGCCGGCGTCGCTGGCCCGCGGAGAGCGATCCCACCGGGACGTGGAGATCATCCGTGCGGAACAGTCCGTACGACAGCAGAAGGGCGCCCTGCTCCTCCGGTGTCCCCGGCAGCCCACGGCCGAAGGCCGACAGCAGCCGCTCCCGGGGCCTGGCAACCGGTATCTCCTGGGCGAGATAGCCGATCCTGCCCCGGCGGGTCGCCCGGCCCGCATCGGGCGTCTCCCATCCCGCCATGACCCGCAGCAGTGTGGATTTGCCCGCGCCATTGGCGCCGTGGACGAGCAGTCTCTCCCCGGTCGCCACAGTGAGCCGGTCGACCGCCAGCCGCTCCCCCACGCGGACGTCGTGGAGGTCGATGAGCACACCGTCCGCCGTACCCGCGGCGGGGAGCGCAGAGAACCGCAGCGGCTCCGGCGGGCGCGGCACCGGGTCCTCCTGGAGTCTGCGCAGTCTCTCCCTGGCGTTGCGCACCCTGCTGGACACCGAGGACTGCACACGTCCCCTGTCCCGGTCGTAGGCCAGCTTGTTGCCGTCCTTCATGCCGCGGCCCGGGGCGACCCGCCGTGCGACGGTGGTGGCGGCCTCCGTCAGCGCGGCCGTCTCCGCGCACCACTCCTCGTACGCCTGCTCCCAGCGGCGGCGCGCGGCGGTCTGCTCGGCGACGAATCCGGCGTACCCCCCGCCGTACCGCACCAGGGCGCGCCGGTCGGCGTCCACCTCGACGATCGCGGTCGCCACCCGCTCCAGGAAGACCCGGTCGTGGGAGACCGCGAGGACGGTGCCCGAATGCCCCCGCAGCGCCTCCTCCAGCCAGCTGAGCGCGGCACCGTCGAGGTGGTTCGTCGGCTCGTCCAGCAGCATCACCTCAGGGGCAGCGGCGATCAGGCAGGCGAGCCCGAGCCGGGCCTGCTCACCGCCCGACAGACTGCCGAGCCGCCGCTCGTACCCGATGCCTCCGAGCCCCAGACCGTGCAGGGCCTTCTCCACCCGGGCGTCCGCCTCATAGCCGCCGCGGGCCTCGAACGCGGTCAGCAGATCGCCGTACGCCGCGAGCGTGCCGGGGGCGCCACCGCCGAGATCCGCCTCCAGCTCGCGCAGCCCGCGCTCCATCGCGCGCACCTCGGCAAGGGCCGCGTCCACCGCGTCGCGCACCGTGTGGTGCGGGGGCAGCTCGGGCGTCTGGCCGAGGTGACCGATGCCGCCATCGGCCACCGTCACCACGGCGCCGTCGTCCGGTGACTCGCTCCCGGCCAGCAGCCACAGGAGGGTGGATTTGCCCGCCCCGTTCTCCCCCACCACGCCGACCCGCTCCCCGGGCCGGACCGCGAAGGACACGTCGTCGAGCAGCAGCCGGTCGCCCCGGGACAGCGCGACGCCTCGGAGTGAGATCTGCGTGGGCACAGGGGCGCACCTCCAAGCACGCGAGCACGTGGGCCATCCGGACCGCACGCTCCAAACACAACCAGAGTTGCGTTACCCTCATCATGACACAGGAAACTCGCTAACACAACTGGAGTTGCACTTGTCCGCAGAGAGCGCCGCCCCGACACCGGGCACCGTCCGCCCCGGCGGGCGCACCGCGCGCACCCGCTCGGCGGTGCGCGACGCCGTGCTCACCGGCCTCGCCGCGCACGGCTATCCCGGCCTGACCGTGGAGTACGTGGCCGAACGCTCCGGCATCCACAAGACGACCGTCTACCGGCGCTGGGGCAGCGTCGAGGGGCTTGTTGCGGACGCGCTCGACCTCGCGGGCGAGGACGCTTGGACACCACCCGACACCGGAAGCCTGGAGGGCGATCTGCGCGCCCTCGCCCGCGAGGTGACCGAGACCTTCGGCAGCGCGCCGGCCGCCGCCGCGCCGACCGCCTTCATCGCGGCCGCGTTCCAGTCGGAGCGCGCGGCCGAGGCGCTGCGCGACTTCTACACCGAGCGCTTCGCCCGCTGCGAGTCCGTGGTGCGGCGGGCCGTCGACCGCGGTGAGGCCCCGTCCGGCACCGACGCCGCGGCGGTCGTACGCGCCGTCTCCGCGCCCCTGTTCTTCCGGGCGCTCATCACCCGTGAGCCCATCGACGCGCCGCTCGCCGACCAGACTGCGGCCGCCGTCGCCGCCGCGATCCGGGCCGGGGCGTATTCCCCTGCCCGCCGGTGATCAGGCCACCTCCTGAGCGAAGGCCCGCCTCCTGAGCGCATAGCCACCTCTTGAGCGCAGGACCGCCCCTCGCCGGCCGAGGGCTCATCCCGTCCTCACACCACCGTCCAGGCGGACTCGACCCGTACTACATCGCCGGCGATCGCCGCCACATCCGCCTCCGTCTGCGCGCGCAGGCCGAGCCGCTCGACCCGCTCCACGCGGTACTTCCCGTGCTCGGCCGCCGAATCCCACATCGACAGCACCAGGAACTCGTTCCCCGGCGCCTCGCCGAACACCCCGCGCAGCATCCCGGGCGACCCGGCCATAGCCGGATTCCACACCTTCTCCTGCACCAGCGTGAAGTGATCCACCCGGTCGGGGCGCACACGGCAGTGCGCGACGCGCACCACGTCCGCGTCGGAGAACCGCGGCTCGAAGCCGACCTTCACATCGAATCGGTGCTCGAACAGCCGGACTTGCATATCCCGGTACGTGCCCGACTGCGCGGCCGCCAGCCGGTCGTGCGAACGCGCCATGAAGGAGTCGTAGAACGCCCGGCTCTCCCAGAACGCGAAGACATGCGCCACATCCGGGCGCCCCCGGCTCCAGCCACCGCCCTGCCCCCGGAATCCCGGTTCGCCGGGCAACCCCGCCCACTTCCGCTGCCCCCGCTCGAAACCCGGGCGGTCCACCACGGTGCAGCGAATCCACTTGACCAGCACCGCGCCATCCTACGGCCGTACGGTGGCCCCCATCACATACCGGAGAGTCCGCCCCCGGTTCGGCATCGCACCGTACGACGCCCGGAGACGACGGCGGCGGGGCGCGAGCCCGAAGGCCCGCGCCCCGCCGCTGATGTCATCCGTAAGGATCTGCGATCAGCTGCAGCCGCTCGTCGAACCGCAGCCCTCGCACAGGTAGCAGCTACCCGCGCGGCGCATCTTGGTGCCGCAGGAGAAGCAGAGCGGCGCGTCCGCGTTCATCCCCAGCTGGATCTCGACCAGTTCGGTCGAGCTGTGGGCCTCCCTCGCCGACTCGGGCGTGGTCCGCGGCTGGGACGTGCTGCTCTTCTGAGCCTCCACATGACGCGGCGCCGACTGGGCCAGGCCCTCGACATCCATCTCGTCGTCGCTGGACTCGTAGGACCCCGTCTCCAGGTGGCGCTGGCGCTCCTCGGCGGAGTGGATGCCGAGCGCCGAGCGGGTCTCGAAGGGCAGGAAGTCCAGCGCCAGCCGGCGGAAGATGTAGTCGACGATCGACTGCGCCATCCGCAGGTCCGGGTCGTCCGTCATACCGGCCGGCTCGAAGCGCATGTTGGTGAACTTCGAGACGTAGGTCTCCAGCGGCACGCCGTACTGCAGACCGACCGAGACGGCGATCGAGAAGGCGTCCATCATGCCCGCCAGGGTCGAGCCCTGCTTGGACATCTTCAGGAAGACCTCACCGAGACCGTCGTCCGGGTAGGAGTTGGCGGTCATGTAGCCCTCGGCGCCGCCCACCGTGAAGGAGGTGGTGATGCCGGGACGGCCCTTGGGGAGCCGCTTGCGGACCGGGCGGTACTCGACGACCTTCTCGACCTCGGGCTCGACCTGTGCCTTCTCCTCCTTCTTCTTGGCGGAGAGCGGCTGGCCGACCTTGCAGTTGTCGCGGTAGATCGCCAGCGCCTTGATGCCGAGCTTCCAGCCCTCGAAGTAGATCTCCTCGATCTCCTCGACGGTGGCCGACTCCGGCATGTTGACCGTCTTGGAGATCGCGCCGGACAGGAACGGCTGGGCGGCCGCCATCATCCGCACATGGCCCATCGGCGAGATGGAGCGCTCGCCCATCGCGCAGTCGAAGACCTCGTAGTGCTCGGGCTTCAGCCCCGGCGCGTCGATCACATTGCCGTGGTCGGCGATGTGGGCGACGATCGCCTCGACCTGCTCCTCCTGGTAGCCGAGCCGCTTGAGCGCCTTGGGGACCGTGTTGTTCACGATCTGCATGGAGCCGCCGCCGACCAGCTTCTTGAACTTGACCAGGGCCAGGTCCGGTTCGACGCCCGTGGTGTCGCAGTCCATCATCAGGCCGATGGTGCCGGTCGGCGCGAGCACCGACGCCTGGGCGTTGCGGAAGCCGCTCTTCTCGCCGAGGCGCAGCACGTCCTGCCATGCCTCGGTGGCCGCGGCCCAGACCGGGGTGTCCAGGTCGTCCATGCGCTTGGCGATGGCGTTGGCGTCCGAGTGCTGCTTCATGACGCGCTGGTGGGCGTCCGCGTTACGGGCGTAGCCGTCGTACGGGCCGACCACGGCGGCGAGCTCCGCGGAGCGCTTGTACGAGGTGCCGGTCATCAGGGAGGTGATGGCTCCGGCCAGGGCCCGGCCGCCGTCGCTGTCGTAGGCGTGGCCGGTGGCCATCAGCAGGGCGCCCAGGTTGGCGTAGCCGATGCCCAGCTGGCGGAAGGCGCGAGTGGTCTCGCCGATCTTCTCGGTCGGGAAGTCCGCGAAGCAGATGGAGATGTCCATCGCGGTGATGACCAGCTCGACGACCTTGGCGAAGCGCTCGGCGTCAAAGCGCTGGTTGCCCGCGTCGTCGTCCTGGAGGAACTTCATCAGGTTGAGCGAGGCGAGGTTGCACGAGGAGTTGTCCAGGTGCATGTACTCGCTGCACGGGTTGGAGGCGGTGATCCGGCCCGATTCCGGCGAGGTGTGCCAGTGGTTGATGGTGTCGTCGTACTGGATGCCCGGGTCGGCGCAGGCCCAGGCCGCCTCGGCCATCTTGCGGAAGAGGGACTTGGCGTCGACCTCTTCAATGGGCTCACCGGTCAGCCGGCTGCGCAGCCCGAACGAGGAGCCGGACTCCACCGCCTTCATGAACGTGTCGTTCACGCGGACGGAGTTGTTGGCGTTCTGGTACTGGACGGACGTGATGTCGTCGCCGCCCAGGTCCATGTCGAAGCCCGCGTCGCGCAGGGCGCGGATCTTCTCCTCCTCCTTGACCTTGGCCTCGATGAACGCCTCGACATCCGGGTGATCGACGTCGAGCACGACCATCTTGGCGGCCCGGCGGGTGGCGCCGCCCGACTTGATCGTTCCGGCGGAGGCATCGGCGCCGCGCATGAAGGAGACGGGGCCGGAGGCGTTGCCGCCCGAGGAGAGCAGCTCCTTGGAGGAGCGGATACGGGAGAGGTTCAGGCCGGCGCCGGAGCCGCCCTTGAAGATCATCCCCTCTTCCTTGTACCAGTCCAGGATCGACTCCATCGAGTCGTCCACGGAGAGGATGAAGCAGGCGCTGACCTGCTGCGGCTGCTTGGTACCGACGTTGAACCAGACAGGCGAGTTGAAGCTGAAGACCTGGTGCAGCAGCGCATAGGTGAGCTCGTGGTCGAAGATCTCGGCGTCCGCGGGCGAGGCGAAGTAACCATTGTCCTCACCGGCCTTGCGGTAGCTGCGCACCACGCGGTCGATGAGCTGCTTAAGGCTCGCCTCGCGCTCCGGGGAACCCACCGCGCCACGGAAGTACTTGCTCGTGACGATGTTGACCGCGTTCACCGACCAGAAGTCGGGGAACTCCACGCCGCGCTGCTCGAAGTTGACCGAACCGTCGCGCCAGTTGGTCATGACGACGTCACGACGCTCCCAGACCACCTCGTCGTACGGATGCACGCCGGGGGTGGTGTGGATGCGCTCGATGCGCAGACCCTTGTTCGCCTTGCTTCCCTTGGAGCGGGAGCCTCGTGCCGGGCCGCTCGTCGTCTCTGTCATTCCGCCTCCCTGGTACGGGCGAAAACGCCCTGATGTGCCCATTTCTTCCCCGGGCACGTATCTGTCTTTCACCCGGATGCGGCAAGCGCCCCGGGTAGGTGTGTGGGTCGCCGGTCAGTCGGCGGCGACGGCCGGCGCGGGGGCCTCCGCGGCCCCTTCGGCGCCGGACCCGCGGTCGTGCGCGGGAGGCCGTTGCTGGTCACGCAGCTCCGCCACGGCCGCCTCGAAGTCCTCGAGGGAATCGAAGGCGCGGTAGACGGAGGCGAAGCGGAGGTAGGCGACGAGGTCGAGCTTCTGAAGCGGGCCGAGTATGGCGAGCCCGACGTCATGGGTGGACAGCTCGGCGCTGCCGGTGGCCCGGACCGCCTCCTCCACCTGCTGACCGAGCTTGGCGAGGGCGTCCTCGGTGACCGGACGGCCCTGGCACGCCTTGCGCACACCCGAGATGACCTTGTCGCGGCTGAAGGGCTCGGTGACCCCGCTGCGCTTGATCACCATCAGTGACGCGGTCTCCACGGTCGTGAAGCGACGCGAGCAGTCGGGGCACTGGCGGCGCCTGCGGATCGAGCAGCCGTCGTCGGTGGTGCGGCTGTCGACGACACGGCTGTCGGGGTGCCTGCAGAAGGGGCAGTGCATGACTCCGAACCCTCCCTCACCCTCAAGAACGGCGCATGCCTGAACATGCCTGACTAGCCCCGATCGGGCCGGGAGGCCCGCCGGGACGGCCACAAGCATAGGCGAAAACCTTGGCAGCGAATCCACCAGGGACCACAACTTGTGGGTGGCTTGCATCCATCAAACCACTAGATCTGGTGGCTGGCACTCAACCGAGCCGGATGGCGTGTCACGGCTGGGGAGCAGGCACGAGACTACGCGAGCCCCACGCGTCCCGGATTCACGGGGGTCGGGATGCAAGACTGGGGCCGTCCCCACGGCGGCCGGATCAAACGGTCCATACACCTAACCCTGTGATCACGTCAGCCCATCTGCGAAATTTCACTCGAACGTGTGTTTGGCGCAACCTTTCGAAAGCAACTACCGTTGTCCAACTAGGGAGAACATCTCGAGAGGGGCCGTCGTGACCACCACCGCAGAGAGCGCCACCGTTACCGCCCAGGAGCGCTCCCAGAGCCGACTCGAACAGACACACTCGATGAACCAGACCCACCCGATGAACGACGACGCCACGAACCCGGAAGGACAGAAGCCCACGCGCTCGCTACCAGGGCGACCTCCAGGCATCCGGGCGGACAGCTCAGGGCTGACCGACCGGCAGCGGCGCGTCATCGAGGTCATTCGCGACTCTGTGCAGCGGCGTGGTTACCCGCCGTCCATGCGGGAGATCGGCCAGGCGGTGGGCCTCTCCAGCACCTCGTCCGTCGCCCATCAGCTGATGGCTCTGGAGCGGAAGGGCTTTCTGCGGCGCGACCCCCATCGGCCCCGGGCCTACGAGGTCCGCGGCTCCGACCAGCCCAGCGCCCAGCCCACGGACACCGCAGGCAAGCCCGCCGCCTCCTATGTGCCGCTCGTCGGCCGGATCGCGGCCGGTGGGCCGATCCTCGCCGAGGAGTCGGTCGAGGATGTTTTCCCGCTCCCCCGGCAGTTGGTCGGCGACGGTGAGCTCTTCGTGCTGAAGGTGGTCGGCGACTCCATGATCGAGGCCGCCATCTGCGACGGGGACTGGGTGACGGTGCGCCGTCAGCCCGTCGCCGAGAACGGTGACATCGTCGCCGCGATGCTCGATGGCGAGGCCACGGTGAAGCGCTTCAAGCGTGAGGACGGCCATGTGTGGCTGCTCCCGCACAACGCCGCCTACCAGCCGATTCCCGGCGACGAGGCCACCATTCTGGGCAAGGTGGTCGCGGTGCTGCGGCGCGTCTGAGCGCACCGGATCGAGGTGCGCCCTGAGCGTGCCCCACGACCGGGCCCCGGGACCACTGCGCCGGTTCCGGGGCCCTGCTGTATGTGCCGACCATCGGGGCGGGCCGCCCTGTCGCATGTGGCGACCGTGGCGGCCTTGGGGCGCGACGCCCCGCCGGCCGCCCGGTCCTTGGCCCGCTAGGCCCCCTGGGCCTTGGCCGCCGCGTCGATGGCGGCCAGCGAGCGGCGCACCTGGTTGCGGTCGGTCGTGTACCAGAAGTCCGGCATGGACTTACGGAGGAACGAGCCGTAGCGGGCCCGCTCGACCCGCGGATCCAGGACGGCGACGATCCCCCGGTCGTCCGAAGCGCGCACGAGCCGGCCCGCGCCCTGCGCCATCAGCAGCGCGGCATGGGTCGCGGCGACGGCCATGAAGCCATTACCCCCGGCCTCCTCCACCGCCTTCTGGCGGGCACTCATCAGAGGGTCGTCGGGGCGGGGGAAGGGCACCCGGTCCATCACCACCAACTGACAGCTGGGCCCCGGCACATCGACGCCCTGCCAGAGGGACAGCGTGCCGAACAGGCAGGTCCGGGCATCGGCGGCGAAGGCACGGATCAGCTCGCCCAGCGTCTCCTCGCCCTGGAGGAGGATGGGCGCATCGAGACGCCCGCGCAGCTCCTCCGCGGCCGCCTGGGCGGCACGCATGGACGAGAACAGCCCGAGTGTGCGACCGCCCGCGGCCTCGACCAGCTCGGCGAGCTCATCGAGCATATCGGCGCGGCTGCCGTCGCGGCCGGGCTGGGCGAGATGCTTGGCGACGTAGAGGATCCCCTGCTTCGAGTAGTCGAACGGCGAGCCGACGTCGAGGCCCTGCCAGCGCGGCGCGGTCTCCTCCCCGCCCTCCGGATCCTGCTGGCTCTCCGGGGCGAGACCGAGTGAGGCCGCCACCCCGTTGAAATCCCCGCCCAGCTTGAGCGTGGCGGAGGTGAGGACGACGGACCGGTCCTCGAACAGCTTCTCGCGCAGCAGCCCCGACACGGAGAGCGGGGCGACCCGCAGCGAGGCGCCGAAGCGGTCGTGCCGCTCGTACCAGACCACGTCGTACTCGGAGCCCTCGACGATCCGCTCGGCCACCTGGTGGATGTTCTCCACGGAGCCCAGGGCCTGCTTGCGGATCGCGTCCTCGTCCTTGACCGAGGCGTCCCGCGTGGCGCCGAGCGCCGAGATCACCGTGCGGGCCGCGTCACGCAGCGCCATCAGTGCATAGCCGAGGTCCTCGGGGATCTTCTCGAGGCGGCCGGGCAGCGCGAGCTCCATCAGCCGCTCGAAGCCCTCCGAGGCGGTCTGGAGGGCGTCTGCCGCCTGCTCGTTGACCAGCTTCGCGGCACGCCGCACGGCGCGGTTGACCTGGCCGGGGGTGAGCTCCCCGCTGGCGACGCCGGTGACCCGGGAGACCAGCTCATGAGCCTCGTCGACGATCAGCACCTCATGGCTGGGCAGCACGGGGGCGCCCTCGATGGCGTCGATGGCGAGCAGCGCGTGATTGGTGACGACGACGTCGGCGAGCTTGGCCCGCTCGCGGGCGGCCTCGGCGAAGCACTCCGCGCCATAGGCGCATTTGGACGCGCCGAGGCACTCCCGGGAGGTGACCGACACCTGGGACCAGGCGCGGTCCGAGACACCGGGGCTCAGATCGTCCCGATCGCCCGTCTCGGTCTCGTCCGACCAGTCGCGCAACCGCAGCAGGTCCTTGCCGAGCTTGCTGGTGGGCGTGGCGGCCTCGAACGGGTCGAAAAGGCCGGCTTCATCGGCGTCCTCCTGCGGGACGCCCTCGTGGAGCCGGTGCAGGCACAGATAGTTGGAGCGGCCCTTGAGCATGGCGAACTCGGGGCGGCGGCGCAGCAGCGGGTGCAGGGCCTCCACGGTGCGGGGCAGGTCTCGCTCGACGAGCTGCCGCTGCAGGGCGAGGGTCGCCGTGGCGACGACGACACGCTCGCCGTGGGCGAGGGCGGGCACCAGATAGCCGAGGGACTTCCCGGTGCCGGTCCCGGCCTGAACCAGCAGGTGGGAGCTGTCGTCGATCGCCTCCGCCACGGCTTGGGCCATGGCGGTCTGACCAGGGCGCTCGGTGCCGCCGACGGTGGTTACGGCGGCCTGCAGCAGATCGGCGAGTGGAGGCGAGGACGATTCAGTCATAGGGCTGCCAGCCTACGGGGCGGCACCGACATCACTCCCGTCGGTGTGGTCGGTGACGGACGGTTTCGGCGAGCGCGGGGCTCGGGCGGATCCCCGTCTCCTGGGACGGACGGACCCCGCTTTCGTGGGACGGCCGTCCTCGCTGCGTGGGAACCGGGACCGGGCGAGCGGTGTATCAACAGTGAAGTCTCGCATCGAAGCAGGCACATCACCGGGGGCACGGATGGTTGCGGAGGATCACAGGACGTGTCTCAGGGCACGGTCGCGCAGCATCAGCGCGGCGCGTTTGCCGGGGAGTTCGACTTCCGCGGAGAAGCGGAATCCGGCGCCGAGGAAGGCGGCGACGGAGGGGGTGTTGCGAAGGTCCGGTTCGGCCACGACCCGGGTGCAGGACGGACGGTGCTCGAGGACGAGGTCGGCGGCGGCGCGGAGCAGGATCGTCCCCAGGCCACGGCCACGATCGCCGACCCGGCCGATGAGCAGGTGGATACCCGTGTCGTGCGGCCGGGCCGGGTAGTACCGCGCGAGCGGGTCCAGATCGGCGCGGTACACCTCCCAATAGCTCATCGGGGCGCCGTCCAGGACGCCCAGACAGGGCACGCTGCGGCCATCGCCGTCGAGCTGATCCCCGAGGTGGCTCGCGGTGGTCTCATCGGGGCCGTCGAGCTCCCAGAAGGCGGCGACGGAGGGGTCGTTCATCCATTGGGCGATGAGCCGCAGATCGCGCCCGATGCGGACCGGGACGAGCTGGAAGGTGCCCAACGGGGTGCTGGTGGGCCGCCATTCGACGATGTGGTCGAGCAGATCCGCCCGGCCGTCGGCCTCCCGTCCGGTGGCGTCCAGGCCGATGAGTCGTGCGATGTCCTCTTCCTGGCGCAGCCGCATGTCGATGGTGTCGTCGGTGCTGGAGCTCGTACTTGAGTCGGTGTGCGGCACGGCGACGCTCTCCTCTCAGGGGGCTCGACACGTCGTGAGGGATGTGGGGGTGAGGGGCGTGATCGCGGGTCGCGGAGTCAAGCCATGGGGGTGACAGCTGGGATGCCGTAAGGAGAGACAGAAGTGACGAGGGGGTTGGCGATGGTCACATAGACGGACTGGGTGTCCACTGGTCCCACGAGTTCGTCCAGGCCGCGCAGCCGCGTGAGCAGGTTGGCCTTGCAGCGCAGAGTGGGCGTCTCCAGGAGCCGGGCGGGAAGCGGTGAGCGGGTCCTGCCGGGGCCGGACGCGGCCTCGGTGAGAAAGCGGCGGAACGCGGCCAGCAGGACGCGCTCGTCGACGAGTCGCTGGGACCCGAAGGCGCCGATCATTCCGAGGACGTTGTTGACACCCAGGTAGTAGGCGAACCGCTCGTCGGTGACCTCGTCGGGGACGAAGGTGTCGCTGCGGCCGCCGATACCGGGCAGCCGGCGCTGGAGTTCGGCGTGCCGGGACGCGCGGAAGTAGTAGCCCTGGTTGTCCCGGTAGCGGCCGCCGATCGGCCAGCCGTCGGGGTCCAGCAGCACCAGGGTGTTCTGCTGGTGCGCCTCGAGCGCGATACCGGCTTCTCCGTCCAGCCAGAGAACGGGGCGTACGACCGTGTGCAGATAGCGCAGGAACCACTCCGCGCCGACGGCCGCGGTGGAACGGCCGGTGCGAGCGGCGAGCCGGGCGACGAGGTGGGCGAGACGGGAGCGCATCACGGGCTGTCCGCGCCAGGGGCGCAACGCGAGGAGTCCGGCGACGCAGACGGCGTCGTCGCCGGGGCCGAACGGATTGTGCCGGATGACGACGTCGAGGCCGGAAACGGGTTCGCCATCCGGTCCATCGACGGCCAGCCAGGCCGGGTCACGGACGATGTCGAAGCCCGGGAATCCGGGGAAGGCCGCCCGCCACTGCTCGGCAAGTCCGCTGCGGAGCAGCCGGTGCACCTCGACACCGCGGCGGAGTTCCTTACGGAGGTTCTCACGACGGGAGTTGGTGATCCGCAGAGCGAGGGAGAGTTTCAGCATGGCAGGAGCGCCGGGCCGGTAGACGGTGCGGACCGAGGAGGTGGGGTGCCAGTGTCCGCCGGACGGCCCGAGGTCGTGCAACAGGCCGGAGTCGAAGAGCGCGGCTGCGTCCGGACGGTGCCGGATCTCGCGAGCCTGCCAGGGATGCAGCGGCAAGGGGACGGTCCCGTCCGGCAGTTGGAGGCCGCTGCCCGCCAGGGAGAGGGCGAGCCGCTCGGCGGGCACGGTCCGGCCGCGCTCCGTCCAGGCCGACTCGCAGGCCAGCACGGACCGGGCGACCGCGATCCAGTGAAGGGAGAAGGAGCCACGCGATTCCGGTGAGCAGACGGTGGATTCGCTGTCGGAGAGGCCCTCGCGGCTCTTCGGCGTGGGATGCAGGGGGTGACCGAAGAGGAGGGACTGCTCCGCGTTGAGAAACGGGGTGCTCGTGCCGGGATCGGCGGGCGCCGCACGGCGGTGGGCGAGGAAGAGGGCGGTGCGTCGTACGGAGTCCGCGACACGGCCGACGAGTTCGGTGGCGTCCGCGTCGGGGTCGTCCCGCCGTGCGCTGTAGGCCGCCTCGCGGGTGAGGAGGGCCGCGAGGGTGACCGCCCCGACGGCGGGCGCGTCGTGGGGGCCGTGCTCCAGCAGCGGCGGGCCGAAGCGGTGCCAGCCGGTGGGCGACCAATAGCGCACCGGGACGAGGAGGACGGTTCCGCTGGCGGCGAGCGGGATACGCAGGGTGTCCCCATCGGGGTGCGCGAGGCCGCTCTCCCGTACCCAGCAGCGCAGCAGGTTCTCGACGGCCGCACCATCGGCCGCGATCTGCGGGTCGGGGTCGTCGAGTGGATCCACGCCGACCACACGGGCACGGTCGGCGGGCGCTTCATGGCTGTCGCGGTCCTGCCGAGGGACGGCCATCGCGGGGAGGGGCAGCCCCTGGGTGGGCAGTTGCGGCACGGACGGCTCCTCCGCCAATGGCTCTGGGACGGAGGGCCGGGGTGCTCTCGCTTCCGGACTCGCTTCCGCCGCGCTGACGAGCGGCGCCGTGGCGGGCGACCCTGCCAGGGGCAGTGGCTCCACCGCAGAGCGTGGCGGCACCGCCGCCGGGGACGGTGGCACCGCCGCCGGGGACGGTGGCACCGCCGCCGGGGATGGTGGCACCGTGGCCGGGGATGGTGGCACCGCCGCCGGGGGAAGTGGCCCTACCGCCGCCGGTGATGGCACCGCCGACCGGGGTGGCACTGCCGCCAGGGGTGGTGGCGCCGCAGCGAGGGTTGGTCGCGGTGCTGGGGGCTCCGCCTGGTCTCCGGCGGCCGTCATGGCGGTGGACGGTGCCCTAACCGTCGGGACCGCTGCGGGTGGGACGGGTGGGGCGGGCGGTCTGGTCGTCCCGGCCGGGGGAGGCGCCGTGTGGGGCGGGTACGGGAGGGGCGGCGGGGGGCCGGGGTGGGCGGATTCGCCGGAGTCGGTCAGGGCGCCGGGCACGGGCTGCGGTCGGGGAGACAAGGGGGCTCCCCCGGGGGTGTGCGGCATGGTGGGTGTGGCGCGGGCATCACGGCGTTCACGTCCTGGGCCCGGCGCCTGCCTCCTTCGGTGGTGCGATGGCGGTGCGGTCGTACGGTGCGGGGCACGTCAGCGTCGGTTTCCGGCGGACGGTGGGGCGAACGGGGCAGCGGCGGGCGGGAGTCCACCGGAGCGGGTTCCGGAGGTGCTGATCGCCGCGTCCAGGGCGTCGGCTAGCCGGTCCAGAACGGCCTCTGTCTGCTCGTCGGTGATGGTGAGTGGAGGGAGGAGGCGGATCACCGCGTTGTGGCGTCCGCCGAGTTCGACGATGAGCCCGCGCCGCAGGCACTCCTGCTGGACCGCCGCCGCGAGCGCGGGAGCGGCAGGCGGAGCGGCCGTACGCGCGACACCGGCGTACGACGCTTCCCCGCCCGGGGTTTGGCGCACACCCCCGCCCAGGGCTCCGCGCGCGCCCTCGCCCTTGGCGCCCGTCAGCCAGGCTCCTTCGCACGGGGTCACTTCGTCCAGGGCCACCTCGCTCTGGGATGCCCCGTACGGGGTTGCGCCGCCCGGGGCCCCCTCCCAGGCTGCGTCCGCGACAGGCCCGACCCGCGCTGCGGGCCCGACCCGCGCTGCGCCCCCGGCCTGCCCGGCCTCCGCCATGGCCCCCGCCTCTGCGATGGGTCCCGTCTCCGCGATGGGTCCCGTCTCCGCGATGGGCCCGGTCTCCGGGGCGACCAGTTCCAGGCCGATCATGAGGCCGCGGCCGCGTACCTCCCCGATCTGCGGGCGCCCGGCGGCGAATCGGCGCAGCCGCTCCAGCATCCGTCGGCCGACGACCGCCGCCCGCTGGGAGAGGTGGTTCTCCCGGACGTACGCGAGGGTGGCCGTGCCCGCGGCCATCGCCAGCTGGTTGCCGCGGAAGGTGCCCGCGTGGGCTCCGGGGGTCCAAATGTCGAGCTCCTCCCGGTAGACCACGACGGCCAGCGGCAGGCCGCCACCGATGGCCTTCGAGAGCACCATCACATCGGGCACCACCCCGCTGTGGTCGACCGCCCAGAAGGCCCCGGTGCGCCCGACGCCGGTCTGCACCTCGTCCGCGATGAGCGGGATGGAGCGGGCCGCGGTGATCTCGCGCATCCGGCGCAGCCAGCCGTCCGGGGCCGGGATCACCCCTCCCTCGCCCTGTACGGGTTCGAGGATCATCCCGGCCGGGTCGGGCACCCCGCCCTTCGGGTCGTCGAGCAGCGTCTCGGCCCAGCACGCGGAGAGTTCGGCACCGCGCTCCCCGCCGACCCCGAACGGGCAGCGGTAGTCATACGGAAAGGGCAGCCGGGGCACCCCGGCCGCAGAGGCCCCGCCGGAGGCGGCCAGCGCACCGGCCGTCATCCCGTGGTAGGCCCCGGAGAAGGCGAGCAGGCCATCGCGCCCCGTGGCGATCCGCACCAGCTTGAGCGCGGCCTCGACCGCGTCCGTGCCCGCCGGTCCGCAGAACTGCACCCGCGCGCGGGCGGCGAGTCCGGGCGGAAGAGTCGCGAACAGCTCATCCGTGAAGGCGTCCTTGACTGGTGTCGCCAAATCCAGGACCTGCAGCGGCGCTTCCGAGTCCAGAACGGCCCGGATCGCGTCCAGCACCACCGGGTGGTTGTGCCCCAGGGCCAGCGCCCCGGCCCCGGAGAGGCAGTCGAGATAACGGCGGCCGTCGGCCCCTTCGACCGTCATCCCCCGGGCGCGCACCGGAACGATGGGCAGCGCCCGGGCATAGGTGCGGGCGGCCGACTCACGCAGCGCCTGGCGCCGCAGAATTCCCTGGGTGGCGCCACCGTCGTTGGAGACGGCGGACAGGGCCATCGGCGGGAGCTGGGTCACGGCCACGAGTCTCGGTCCTCCTGCTGCTGAACGCCCTCCGGCTGTCCCCCGTACGTACCAACGACGCGTGACGCTCTGGATCACGGGCTGAGCGAAGATCCTTGCGGCCGGGAACCAAGGACCCGCTCGCAGCCGTCGTAGGCGGCACCGGCATAGTGGGATACCACCCCATTGCCGGGGCGGTGCATGACAATTCCAGATAGGCCGTAGAGCAGATCAGTACCTCAGGGGGAGTTCCGCCCATGCCATCCTCACGCCGACCCGCACTGGCCGTGGCCGTCATAGCCTCGGTTCTGGCGCTCACCGCCACCGCGTGCGATTCCTCGGACGACAACACCGACGCCAGGCCGACCGCGTCGTCGGAGCAGGGCGTGGACGACATCAAGCTGCCCGACAACCTCAACGACAAGTTGAAGAACCTCGGCATCGATCTGGACCAGTGGAAGAACGGTGCCTGGAACAAGTGGGACCGGGACGACTGGCTGCGCGAGGCCGGTGACTTCATCAACCCGATCATCAAGGGTCTGTGGAAGCCGGACCGGATGCGCGACGCACAGGAGCCCGACAAGCCGGTCGACGACAGCGACATCGCGGACGACCAGGGTGTGACCGACCCCGATCCGCAGCCTGTCCCGGCCAAGGAGGTCACCAGCCCGTACAGCTCCAAGGTCCCCTACGCGGGCAAGGTCTTCTTCGACGGCCCCGAGGGTTCGATGGTCTGCTCCGCGACCGTGGTCGAGGACCCGGCGCACCCCGGCAAGTCCAACCTGGTGTGGACGGCGGGCCACTGCGTCCACGCGGGCAAGGGCGGCGGCTGGTACAAGAACCTGATGTTCGTCCCCTCCTACAACGACGCGGGCAAGTCGCAGGCGGAGCTGGAGAACGCCACCAAGGAGGAGCTGGCTCCCAAGGGTGTCTGGTGGGCCGACTGGGCGCAGACCTCCTCGCAGTGGATCGACAGGGGCGCGGCCGTGGGCGGCAAGGGCGCTCCATACGACTTCGCGGTGATGCATGTGAAGCCGGAGGTCAGCGGCGGCAAGTCGCTCGAGGAGATGGTGGGCGGCGCGCTGCCGGTCGACTTCAACGCCCCGGCGGTGAAGTCCATCGACGAGATCACGGCCACCGGCTACCCGGCCGCCCCGCCGTTCGACGGCCAGAAGATGAACCAGTGCGCGGACAAGCCGGGCCGGCTCTCCTTGGACGCCAAGCAGCCCACGATGTACCGCATCGGCTGCACCATGACCGCGGGTTCCTCCGGCGGTGGCTGGGTCGCCGAGGGTGCGGACGGCAAGCCCGCGCTGGTGTCCAACACCTCGATCGGCCCGTCCAACGCGACCTGGCTGGCGGGCCCGCACCTGGGCCCCGAAGCGAAGGGCGTCTACAACGCCGTCAGCAAGAAGTTCGCGAGCCAGTGACCGGCTGAGCCGGTAGTCGTCAGGCAACTACAACGGCGAGGGCCCGCCCCCGGAAGTCCGGGGGCGGGCCCTCGCCTTATGCCTGTCGTGCCCTCGCCGTGTGCCGGTCGTGGCTAGTGCTGTCCGGCGGCCGCGGCCGGGACGAAACGCCGCAGCTCCGCCGCGAGCTCCTCGTGCACCCGTGCCTTGAGCAGTGTGCCCTCGGGGGTGTGCTCCTCGGAGAGCACCTCACCCTCGACGTGGGTACGCGCGACCAGCTTGCCGTGGGTGTACGGCAGCAGGACCTCGATCTCGACCTGGGGCCGGGGCAGCTCCTCGTCGATCACCGCGAGCAGCTCGTCGATGCCCAGTCCGCTACGGGCCGACACCGCCATGGCGCGCCGCTCCATGCGCAGCAGCCGCTGCACGACCAGCGGATCGGCCAGATCCGCCTTGTTGATCACGACGATCTCGGGCACATCGACCGCGCCCACATCGCGGATCACCTCACGCACGGCGGCCAACTGCTCCTCCGGCGCCGGATGCGAGCCGTCCACCACATGGACGATCAGATCGGCGTCGCCGACCTCCTCCATCGTGGAGCGGAACGCCTCCACCAGATGGTGCGGCAGGTGCCGGACGAACCCGACGGTGTCCGCCAGTGTGTAGAGGCGCCCGCTGGGGGTCTCGGCCCGGCGCACGGTCGGGTCCAGGGTGGCGAACAGTGCGTTCTCCACCAGGACACCCGCACCGGTGAGCCGGTTGAGCAGCGAGGACTTGCCCGCGTTGGTGTATCCGGCGATGGCGACGGAGGGGACCTTGTGGCGCCGGCGCTCCTGCCGCTTGATGTCGCGGCCGGTCTTCATCTCGGCGATCTCGCGGCGCATCTTCGCCATCTTCTCGCGGATGCGGCGCCGGTCCGTCTCGATCTTGGTCTCACCGGGACCACGGGTGGCCATACCGCCGCCCGAGGATCCGGAGCCACCGCCACCCATCTGCCGGGACAGCGACTGACCCCAGCCTCGCAGCCGCGGCAGCATGTACTGCATCTGGGCGAGCGAGACCTGTGCCTTGCCCTCTCGGGACTTGGCGTGCTGGGCGAAGATGTCGAGGATCAGGGCGGTCCGGTCGACCACCTTCACCTTGACGACGTCCTCGAGATGGATCAGCTGGCCGGGGCTCAGCTCACCGTCGCAGACCACGGTGTCGGCACCGGACTCGACCACGATGTCGCGCAGTTCCTCGGCCTTGCCGGAGCCGATGTAGGTGGCGGGATCCGGCTTGTTGCGCCGCTGGATCACGCCGTCGAGCACCAGGGCACCGGCGGTCTCGGCGAGCGCGGCCAGCTCCGCCAGGGAGTTCTCCGCGTCCTGAGCCGTACCGGAGGTCCATACGCCGACCAGCACCACGCGTTCCAGGCGCAGCTGCCGGTACTCGACCTCGGTGATGTCCTCGAGCTCGGTGGACAGCCCTCCCACACGCCGCAGCGCGGCACGGTCGGAGCGGTCGTACTGGTCGCCGTCACGCTCCTCGTCGATCTCGTGACTCCAGGCGACGTCCTCTTCCATCAGGGCGTCGGCCCGAAGGCTCTCGGCGGGTCGCTGCCGGTCCTGCGGAAGGGAAGAGGAGTGGGTCAAAGGAATCCTTACGTCGTGGAATACCGTCACTGTCGACAACGCGTGGCGGGCCCGCGGGATTCCCCGCCGGGGCCGGCCGCGACGCCGACTCCTTGATGGTCGCACGCGGCGGCCGGGCCGTCACCCTGGTTTCACGGCCCATGGCACCGCGTAACGCACCGCATGCCGCCCTGCCCGGGCGCCCGGCAGCGCGGCGCCCTTGGTGCTCTCCTTCGCCGTCGGCCGCCAGTCGGGGTGTCCCGGCATCGGCGGCGTCTTCTTGCCGTACAGCCAGGGGTGGAGGAATCCGCTCAGATCGCGCCCTGCCACCTGGGAGGCCAGCCGGATGAAGTCGGCGGTCGAGGCCACACTGTCGCGGTGGCGGACCACCCATTCCCGCTCCAGCCGGTCGAAGGCGGCGCGGCCGATCCGCTGCCGCAGTGCGTACAGCACCAGCGCGCTGCCGTCGTAGACGACCGGGCGGAAGATGCCGATCTGCTGGCCGGAGTCGGCCGGCTTGGGGGCCGCGGGCGGCCCTCCCTCGGCCCGCCAGGCGTCGGACTGCTCGTACGCCTTGCGCATCCGCCGCTTCAGGCTCGCCTTACCGCGCTCATCGGCGTGCAGCGCCTCGTACCAGGTGGCGTGGCCCTCGTTGAGCCATAGATCCGACCAGCGGCGCGGGCTGACGCTGTCGCCGAACCACTGGTGCGCCAGCTCGTGCACCATGATCGATTCGATGTACCACCGGGGTAGCTCCTTGCTGGTGAACAGATCGCGCTCGAAGAGGGAAAGCGTCTGTGTCTCCAGCTCGAAGCCGGTGGTGGCGTGGGCGATCAGGACGCCGTAGTTCTCGAAGGGGTAGCGTCCGGCCTTCTTCTCCATCCAGGCCAGCTGTCCGGGAGTGCGCGCGAGCCACTTCTCCAGCCGTGCGCGGTCCGCCACGGGTACGACGTCGCGCACCGGCAGCCCATGGGGCCCGGTGCGGCGCGGCACGGCGGAGCGGCCGATGGAGACCTGCGCCAGCTCGGTGGCCGTGGGATGGGCGAGGCGGTACGTCCAGGTGGTCCGCGATCCCTTGTGGACGCGCTGTCCGGGAAGTCCGCCCGCGACGACCGTAAGGGTCTTCGGGGCGGTGATCCGGAAGGTGAAGCGGGCCTTGTCGGCGGGGTGATCGTTGCAAGGGAAGACCCGGTGGGCGGCGTTGGCCTGGTTGGCCATGACCAGCCCGTCGCTGGTGCGAACCCAGCCGCCGTTGGTGCCGCCCCGCGGATCGCTGGTGTGGTGGACGGTGACCCGGAAGGCGGCGCCCTTACGGAGCGGGGCGGACGGCGTGACCACCAGGTCCTCACCGGCCGTCACGAACCGGGCCCGCGCTCCGTCGACCCGCACCGAGTCCACGACGCCCTGGGCGAAGTCGAGATTGACGGTGCGCAGGGGGGCGGTGGCGCGGGCGTCGATGGTGGTGACGGCGTCGAGCGGCCGGTCCTGACGGCGGTAGTCGAACGCGATGTCGTACGCCGTGACGTCGTACCCGGGGTTGCCGAGCTCCGGGAAGAGGGGGTCGCCGATGCCCAGCGGCCTGGGGTGCGTGGACGATACCGGCCCCGCGGCGGAGGAGGGGCCGACCGCGAGGAAGACGGCGGCCATGGCCGCGGCCACCAGCGCGGTCCTGCGGCGCCCGGTGCGCGGCGGCCAGGGGCGGCGCCCCGAAGAAAACGTCATGACCTACGGCTACCAGCGCCCCGGCGCCGGCGCAGTCGCTCCCGGCTTTGATCCACCCGAAGGAGTTCAGGCGGCCCGGCTGCGTTCAGGAGCGCGCCGCGGCCATGCTGCGGCCCTCGCGTGTCACGTCGTAGACCCCGGGGACGTTGCGCATGGCCCGCATCAGCGCCGGCAGCCTGCCCGCGTCGGGCAGCTGGAGCGTGTAGGTGTGCCGGACACGCTGCTCACGGGGCGGTTCGACGGCGGCCGCGACCACCTCCGCGCCCTCGGCGGCGATGGCCTCGGTGAGATCCGCGAGCAGATGCGGCCTGCTGAACGCCTCCGCGAAGAGGGTCACGCGATAATCGCCGCCCCCGTCCCCGTCGTCCTCGTCCGCCCAGCGCACCGCGACGGCCGTGCGCCCGGCCGCGGCCATCCGCGCCACCCCGGGGCACCGCTCACGGTGCACGGTGACGGCCCCGCCGCGCACCGCGAAGCCGGTGACCGCGTCGGGCGGCACGGGGGTGCAGCAGCGGGCCAGCCGTACGGTCGCGCCGGGCCGGTCGACGACGATGCCCGCCTCGGGGCGGACCGCCCCGGCCGCGGGGACGGAAGCTTCGCCACCCTGCGAACCCTGCGCGTCCTGCCCGTCCTGCCCGTCCTGCCCGGAGAGGGTGGAGGCGGACTCCGCCTCCGGCTCCCGGACCGCGTCCCGGGACTCCTGCGGGGAAGGCTGCGGCGCCGGGTGGGCGGCCAGCCAGCGGTTGATGGCGATGCGGGCGGCCGGGGTGCGGGCGTGGTCGAGCCACTCGGGCGAGGGGCCGTGCGAGGCGGCGTCCCGGGTGTCGCCGGCCATCAGGAGCTGCAGGGTGTCGCCGTCGCGCAGCACCGTGCTCAGGGTCGCGATCCGGCCGTTGACCCGGGCGCCGATACAGGAGTGCGCGTCCTCGCCGTACAGGGCGTACGCGGCGTCCACGCAGCTCGCGCCCGCCGGCAGGCCGAGCGTCCCGCCGTCGGAGCGGAAGACCGTGATCTCGCGGTCCTGGGCGAGGTCGTCGCGGAGCGAGGTCCAGAAGAGGTCGGGGTCGGGGGTGGCGCTCTGCCAGTCGAGCAGCCGGGACAGCCAGCCGGGGCGGGTCGGGTCGGCCCGCTCGCCCTCAGGGGCGTCGGCGCCCTCCGTCGGGGTGTACGGATTGCCGAGGGCGATCACTCCGGCCTCCGCGACCCGGTGCATCTGATGAGTGCGGATGAGGACCTCGGTGACCTCGCCGTCGCGCCCGGCCACGGCCGTGTGCAGCGACTGGTAGAGGTTGAACTTGGGGACCGCGATGAAGTCCTTGAACTCCGAGATCACCGGGGTGAAGCAGGTGTGCAGTTCGCCCAGGACCGCGTAGCAGTCCGCGTCGTCGGAGACGAGGACGAGGAGGCGGCCGAGGTCGGTACCGGTCAGCTCGCCGCGCTTGAGCCCGACCCGGTGGACGGAGACGAAGTGCCGCGGCCGGACCAGGACTTCGGCGGTGATGCCCGCCTCGTGGAGCACGCCCCGTACGTCCTCGGCGGCGCGGGCCAGCGGGTCGGGGCGCCCGGCGTGGGCCTGGAGGAGCTCGCGGGTCCGCGCGTACTCATCGGGGTGGAGGATGGCGAAGACCAGGTCCTCCAGCTCGGTCTTGAGCGCCTGCACGCCCAGCCGCTCGGCGAGCGGGATCAGCACATCGCGGGTGACCTTGGCGATGCGCACCTGTTTCTCGGGGCGCATCACGCCGAGGGTGCGCATGTTGTGCAGCCGGTCGGCGAGTTTGATCGACATCACCCGGACGTCGTTGCCCGTGGCGACGAGCATCTTGCGGAAGGTCTCGGGCTCGGCCGCCGCGCCGTAGTCGACCTTCTCCAACTTGGTGACGCCGTCGACGAGATAGCGGACCTCCTCGCCGAACTCCTCGCCCACCTGGTCGAGGGTCACCTCGGTGTCCTCGACGGTGTCGTGGAGCAGCGAGGCGGTCAACGTCGTCGTCTCGGCGCCCAGTTCGGCGAGGATCAGCGTGACGGCCAGCGGATGGGTGATGTACGGCTCACCGCTCTTGCGCATCTGGCCGCGGTGGGAGGACTCGGCCAGCACATACGCCTTGCGGAGCACATCCAGATCGGCTCCGGGATGGTGTGCGCGGTGGACCTTGGCCACATGCTCGATCGCGTCCGGCAGCCGACCGCGGGAGGTCGGCCCGAGCAGGGCCGCCCGGCTGAACCTGCGGAGATTGCGCAGGTCGATGCGGGGGATGCCGCGCCTGCGGCCGAACGGGGCCTGGTCGGTGGCCTCTGCGCTCATGGGCAACCTCCGGCGGCGTCGAGCGTCAACCGGCGTGGGTACTCCCCCGGGGCCGGTGCTTGATGCTATCGAGCCCATCACGCACGGCCGACCGGCTCTCGCCCAGAGTGAAACGGATCACCCATTCGAGGGAAGTGTCAGCCGAGGTCCGTGCCCAGCCAAGCGGGATCCAGTTCCCCCTCGGCCACGATCACGGCAGGGCCGGTCATCTCCACCGTACCGTCTGGCCGTTCACTGATCACAAGGCGCCCTCCGGGAACGTCCACGGTGTACGTGACGGGGTGGCCGGTGACCGCCGGGTCGGCCCCGTCACGGCGCGCGGCGGCCACCATCACGGCGCAGGCTCCGGTGCCGCAGGAGCGGGTCTCACCGGAGCCGCGCTCATGCACGCGCATCGCGACATGGCGCGGTCCGCGGTCGACGACGAACTCGACGTTGGTGCCGTGGGGATACGCGGACGCGGGGCGCACGGCGGGGGCCGCGAGCAGATCACCGGCCTGGGCGAGGTCGTCGACGAAGGCGACCGCGTGCGGGTTGCCCATGTTCACGTTGCGCGCGGGCCAGCTGTGCTCACCGACCGTGACCGTGATCTCCGCCTCGGGGCCGGGCCCGGGCAGCGTGGCCTCGCCCATCACGACGGTGATCGGGCCGTCGGGCCCCGCCGTGGCCTCGCCCGGCTGTGCGGCGTCACCGGCGTCCTTGGCGATGTGGACCCGGCGTACTCCGGCCCGGGTGGCGACCGCGAGATCGCCCTCCTCGGCGAGACCGGCCCGCTGCAGATACCGGGCGAAGACGCGGACTCCGTTGCCGCACATCTCGGCGATGCTGCCGTCGCTGTTGCGGTAGTCCATGAACCATTCGGCCTGGTCGGCCATGGCCCGCGCCTCGGGGTGCGCCGAGGACCGCACGACGCGGATCAGCCCGTCACCGCCGATACCGGCACGGCGGTCGCAGATCCGGGCGACGGCGGCCGCGGAGAGTTCCAGGCTGCCGTCCAGGTCGGGGACGATGACGAAGTCGTTCTCGGTGCCGTGACCCTTGAGGAAGGACAGCCGTGGTGCGGTGCTCATCCCTCGATCCTACGGGGCACCGCGTGCGCCGTCCCTCCGTGCCCGGGCCATCGGCGCCGGGCGGGCCGCAGAGCCGCGACGAGCGCACCGCCGCGAGCCGCCGTGCCGGGCGCTGTGCCAGGCGCCGTAAGGCCGCGAGGATCCGTCAGAGGGGGCCTAGCGGAGGCGGGCGACCCGCCAGAAGGTGAGGGCGGCCAGCAGGGCCACGATCGCCACGTAGAGGACGACGAAGCGCCAGTCCGGGCGGCGTCCGGAGCCTCTGGGGGGAAGGCCCGGCCAGGTGTAGCCCACCCGGCGGGCGGCCATCAGGCCCCAGCCCGCCGCGCAGCTGCTCAGCAGCAGGCCGAGCATGGCCACGACCGCCCCTCCGTCGCCGAACTCGAAGGCGAGCGGGAAGGCGAACATCAGCGAGCCGAGGATGGCGAGGCCGACGATCGGCGCGATCTGCCAGATCCGCAGCCGGCGCGGCGGGCGCAGCTCCCGGAAGGACTCCCCGGAGACGGATCCCGCGCCGTCCGGGTCCTCGGATCCGTCATCGAGGACCGGTGCGCCGGTCTCGTGGAGCGCTCCGGCCTCATCGGGGCCGTCGGGGGTCAGCGACCCCGCGTCTCCGTGCGGCGATTGCTGCGATGCGTCGCGAGGGCCGGCCTCCATCGCCACACGCCCTCCCAACTCCAGACACCACGGCACGATCGGAGCTTGATGATGGCATGCCCGCCGGGGCCCGAATGACGAGCTGAGCGTCCCGATGCCATGACGTGATCAGGCTGTGACCGCCCGTTCAACCAACGCGAGCGCGCTCGCCAGGAGTTCCCCTCTGCGGTCGGCGGCTCCGCTGAGCCAGTGGACCCGGGGATCGCGGCGGAACCAGGAATCCTGGCGGCGCGCGAACCGCTTGGTGGCGCGCACGGTTTCGGCTCTCGCCTCCTCCTCGGTGCACTCCTCCGCGAGCGCGGCGAGCACTTGCTGATAGCCGAGGGCACGGGAGGCGGTACGGCCGGAGCGCAGCCCGGCGGCCTCCAGCAGGCGGACCTCCTCGACCAGCCCGGCGTCCCACATCCGGTCCACCCGCAGGGCGATCCGCTCGTCCAGCTCGGGCCGCTCGACGTCGACGCCGATCTGGAGCGTGTCGTAGACCGCCTCATGCCCGGGCAGATTGGCGGTGAAGGGACGGCCCGTGATCTCGATGACCTCCAGCGCCCGGACCACCCTGCGGCCGTTGCTGGGCAGGATCGCGCGGGCTGCCTCGGGGTCGGCGGCCGCGAGCCGGGCGTGCAGGGCCCCGGAGCCCCGCTCCTCCAGCTCGGCCTCGAGCCGGGCCCGGACGGCGGGGTCGGTGCCCGGGAACTCGAGCGCGTCGATGGCCCCGCGGATGTAGAGGCCGGAACCGCCGACCAGGACGGGGGTGCGACCCTCGTCGAGCAGGCGGTCCATCTCGGCGCGGGCCAGCCGCTGGTACTCGGCGACGCTCGCGGTCTGGGTGACGTCCCAGATGTCCAGCAGCCGGTGTGGCACCCCCTGCCGCTCGTCCTCCGTCAGCTTGGCGGTGCCGATGTCCATGCCCCGGTACAGCTGCATGGAGTCGGCGTTGACGACCTCGCCGTCGAGATGTCTGGCGAGCGCGACGCCCAGATCGGACTTTCCGGCCGCGGTGGGGCCGACGACGGCGATGACTCGCGGCGGGTGGCCTGCAGTATTCACCGGGCCAGTCTCGCAAACGCCGGGGGCCTCCTCGAATGAGCGACGTGACGGGGCACTGTCGGGTTCGTTGCCCGCTTGCGAGGTTCCGAGGGCCGGTTCACGGAATCGGCCTCCGCGCGCGGCGCAAGGGAACGCTCCGAGCGGCACGGGATTTCGCCCGCACGAGTAAGGTATGGAGTAGATATGGGCGTGTTTTCCAGGTTTCGTCGCGATCGTCATGTGCCGAAGGAGGCGAGCCGCTCGTCCGAGAAGGCACCGTCCGCACAGGACGCCCAGGTCACGGCCGACGCCATGACGGCGGAGGCCGTGTCCGGGAAAGGCGACGGGGCTGAGACCGCGCGGAGCGGGAAGGAGAACCCGGCGGGTGAAGGCGCCGGGATCCCCAGGCAGCAGTCCGCCGCCGAGGCGGCCGACAGTGAGACCGGTGAGAGCGCCCGCACATAGGCAGCCGACGAGGGTAGGTGGCACATGGGCCTGATGGACAATCTCAAGGCCAAAGCCGGTCAGATGAAGGGCAAGGCCGGCAGCCTTGCGCAGCAGCACGAGGCCAGGATCGAGCGGGGCCTGGAGAAGGCGGCCAAGACGGTCGACACCAGGACCAAGGGCAAGTACAGCGCCAAGATCGAGACTGGCAGGGGCAAGGCGAAGGGCGCTCTCAACCGCCTCTCGCACATGGACGAGGACAAGCCCAAGCGCAAGCGCGACGAATAAGGCCGGCCAGGCCAGGACGGCGCCCAGAACGGGGGCGGGCGACGCCGGGCCCCGACCGGCCGGCCCCGCCGGTACGCGGCCGTGGAGCGGACGCTCCACGGCCGCGAGCGGTCTATGAAGACCAGCTCGCCACGAAATACCCCACGCCGTACGGCGCTTCGTCATACCGCAACTCCCCCTTCAGGGGCGCCCTCTCGGCCGCCCCCGCGAGCACCTGCAGCGGCGCGCGGCCCGCCGCCTTGAGCTCGTACGCCAACTCCTCGTCGAGCGCGGCCAGCGCCCCGGTGTCGGCGGCCGCCAGCGCCCGCGCCACCTCGGCGTCGAACGGGGCCGCCCGCTCGTCGAGATAGCCCGGCGCCTTCAGCGTGCGGCATGCGGTGCCGTCGCCCATCACCAGCAACGCGATCCGCTCCGCCCGCCCGGCGAGCTCCCTTCCAACTTCAATACACCGCTCGGCCGCGAGAGGTTCCCCCACACCCAGCCCCTCGACGGGCACCGCCGGGTCCCACCCCGCGTGCTCCAGCAGCCAGGCGGCGACCGCCAGCGACAGTGGCAGCGAAGGCGCAGGCGCAGGCGGGGGCGAGGGGCTCCGCCCCGCGGCATCGTCGCCGCCGGACGACCCGTCCGCCGCCGGCGCCGCCAGCCGCACATCCAGCTCCACGCCGAAGCCGCGGAACGATCCGGCCGCGCCCTGCGCATGCGGTCCGCGCCCGGCACGCTCGGCCGGCCCCACCACGATCAGGCACTCCGGACGCGCCGCCGCGAGGGCGCGGACGGCCTCGGCGCATGCCGCGCGCAGCCCGTCCAGCTCGGGAGCGGCTCCGGCGGCGACCTCGGGCACCAGCAGCGGCGGACACGGGCAGACGGCGGCGGCGATCAGCATGATCGTCAGCCTAGCCGTGCGCTCAGTCGCAGCCGCAGCCCGCGGCGGGCGCGGCCGGCAGCGGCGGCGGGGCGCCCACCGTCGGCAGGCCCAGCATCACACCCGCGGGCTTCTTCTCCCCGGCTGCGTTCCGCCGCTCCCAGGCGTCTCCGGCGCGGGTGCGCCGCACGCCCCGGGCCGGGCCCTCGGCCAGCAGATGGTGCGGGGCGGCGTAGGTGATGTCGACGGTGACGACGTCGCCGGGGCGCACCGGCTCCTCGGGGCGCGCGAAGTGCACCAGGCGGTTGTCGGCGGCACGGCCGGACAACCGCCGCGTGGCGTCGTCCTTACGGCCTTCGCCCTCGGCGACCAGCACCTCCAGCGTGCGGCCGACCTGCTTCTTGTTCTCCTCCCAGGAGATCTCCTCCTGGAGGGCGACCAGCCGCTCGTAGCGCTCCTGGACGACCGCCTTGGGCACCTGGCCCTCCATCTCTGCGGCGGGCGTCCCGGGCCGCTTGGAGTACTGGAAGGTGAACGCCTGGGCGAAGCGTGCCTCGCGCACCACGTGCAGCGTCTGCTCGAAGTCCTCCTCCGTCTCACCGGGGAAGCCGACGATGATGTCGGTGGAGATGGCGGCGTCCGGCATCGCGGCGCGCACCTTCTCGATGATGCCGAGGTAGCGCTCCTGCCGGTACGAGCGGCGCATCGCCTTGAGCACCGTGTCCGAGCCGGACTGCAGCGGCATGTGCAGCTGCGGCATCACGTTCTCCGTCTCCGCCATGGCGGAGATCACGTCGTCGGTGAAGTCCCGCGGATGCGGCGAGGTGAACCGGACCCGCTCCAGGCCCTCGACCTTCCCGCAGGCGCGCAGCAGCTTGCTGAACGCCTCGCGGTCGCCGATGTCGGAGCCGTACGCGTTCACGTTCTGGCCGAGCAGGGTGATCTCGGTGACGCCCTCGGCCACCAGCGTCTCCACCTCGGCGAGGATGTCGCCGGGGCGGCGGTCCTTCTCCTTGCCGCGCAGCGCCGGGACGATGCAGAAGGTGCAGGTGTTGTTGCAGCCGACCGAGATGGAGACCCACGCGGCGTACGCGGACTCGCGCCGCGTCGGAAGGGTGGAGGGGAAGGCTTCCAGGGACTCGGCGATCTCGACCTGGGCTTCCTCCTGGACGCGGGCGCGCTCCAGCAGCACCGGCAGACTGCCGATGTTGTGGGTGCCGAAGACCACATCGACCCAGGGCGCCTTCTTGACGATGGTGTCGCGATCCTTCTGGGCCAGACAGCCGCCGACGGCGATCTGCATGCCCGGCCGCCGCGCCTTGATCGGTGCGAGTCGGCCGAGGTTGCCGTAGAGGCGGTTGTCGGCGTTCTCCCGCACCGCGCAGGTGTTGAAGACGACGATGTCGGCCTCGCCCTCACCGGTGCCCTCCGGCGCGCGGACAAAGCCCGCCTCTTCCAGTAGGCCCGAGAGCCGCTCGGAGTCGTGGACATTCATCTGGCACCCGTAGGTGCGGATCTCGTAGCTCTTGGTCGCTTGAACGTCCACTGCCGGGCTCCGGTCGCTGCTGATGGTCACGCATCAAGGGTAGGCGCTCACAGAAGCCCCCCTGCCTGGCGGTGGGCCGGGCACCCAGCGGCACACTGTGTTCCATGACACGGAACAGCTCCCAGGGCAACATGCTCGACAAGGCAGTGGCGGTCCTCGACTGCTTCCGGCCCGACGGCGGCGCGTTCCGTCTCACAGAACTGTCCGCGCGTACGGGGCTGGCCAAGACCACCGTGTTCCGGCTCTGCGCCGATCTGGTCCGTCTCGGCCTGCTCGAACGTGACGCCGAGACCTATCGGCTCGGAGGCGCTCTGTTCGAGCTGGGCTCACTCGTCCCGCGCCGACGCGACCTGCGAGAGGCCGCGCTGCCGTTCCTGCAGGACCTCTTCGAGGCCACCCACGAGACCGTGCACCTCGGGGTCCGCGAGGGCCACGAGGTGGTCTATGTCGAGCGCATCCACGGCCACGACGCCCTCCGGCTGCCGTCCCGCATCGGCGGCCGGCTGCCCCTGACCTGCACCGGCGTCGGTAAGGCGCTTCTGGCGTTCTCGGGCGCCGAGCTGGCCGAGGACGTCCTGGCCGCGTCCCTGCCCCGCCTCACCCCCCACTCGATCATCGATCCTGACCGGCTGCGCACTGCCATCGAGCAGGCCCAGGTCGCGGGTCTGGCCTACGAGGAGGAAGAGGCGGCTTCGGGGGTCAGCTGCATCGCCGCTCCCGTCTTCGACGGGCCGACCGCGGTGGCGGCGCTGTCGGTCGCCGTACCCCGCAGCCGCTTCCGGCCCGCGCAGCTGGCGCCGGCCGTCCGGACCGCGGCCCTGGGGCTGTCGAGGGCCCTGCGGTCCGGCACGTGACCGAGTGCCCGGGGCGCCGATGTGGTGGTCCGCCGGGACTACGAGGTGGGCGGGATCCGCGGCTCGCCCCTCCCCTCCCGGGAGCGGGGCTGGCAGGATCCTCGCCATGGCCGTCACCCTTCCGCGCCTGGACCGGCGCCGTGCCCTGCAGTCCGCCGCCGCGGGCCTCGTCGCCCTCGGGCTGCTGCTGTGGTGGCTGCTGGCGATGGGCGGCGGCCCCTCGCCCAGCGGCCGGGTGACCTTCGCGACCGGGGTCTCCACCGGGGTCTACGACACCTATGGCCGGATGCTCGAGCGGGACCTCGCCCGGGACCTCCCCGATGTCGATGTGCGGCTGGAACAGACCAGGGGGTCCCCGGACAACGTCCAACGGCTGGCCCGGGGCAGGGCCACCTTCGCCATCGCCGCCACCGACGCCGTCGCCGCCTACCAGGGGGAGGGAGCCGGGCGGCTGCGGGCCTGCGCCCGGCTGTACGACGACTACATGCAGCTCGTCGTGCCTAGGGGCTCGTCGGTGCGATCGGCCCGCGACCTGAAGCGTCTACGGGTGGGCGTGGGCGACGACGGCTCGGGCGTGCAGCTGATCACCCGGGCGCTGATCAAGGCCGCCGGGCTCGACTTCGACCGGGACATCCGGGCAGAGCGGGTCGGCATCGACACCATGCCGAAGCTGCTGCGGCAGGGCAAGCTCGACGCCTTCTTCTGGTCGGGCGGGCTGCCGACCACCGCGGTGCGCACCCTGGCCCACGCCTACCCGATCCGGCTCGTCCAGCTCGGCGACCTCACCGGCCCGCTGCACCGGCAGGGCGGGGTGACGCGCTACTACCGGGCGGCCACCGTGCCCGCCGACGCATACGAGGAGATACGCAGGCCGGAGCCGGTCAAGACGATCGCCGTACCGAACCTCCTGGTCACCACGGACCGGGTGGACCCCGATCTGGCGGAGGGCGTCACCCGTACGGTGATAGAGAACCGGGACCGCATCGGGGCGAAGGTGCACGCCGCCCAGAAGGTGGACCTGCGGACCGCCGTCTTCACCGATCCGCTCGCCCTCCACAAGGGCGCGGCGCGCTATTACCGCTCGGTCAAGCCGTAGCCGGGCTACGTCCGAGGTCGGCCAAGGCCCCGCTGGAAGGTCCGGCAGGATCCTCATATGACAATGAAGAACGGCAGGCGGTGGAACAACAACATCCACTACCACCCCCGTATCCTCAGCGCGGTCCCCGACGGCGCCCAGCGCGCCCTCGACGTCGGCTGTGGCGAGGGCATGCTCGCCCGCGAACTCCGGCAGGCCGTGCCACACGTCACCGCCATCGACCTCGACGCGGCCAGCATCGATCTGGGCCGCGCGTACCGGGACGATGTCGACTACATCCTCGGCGACTTCCTGAGCCATCCCTTCGAGCCCGCCTCGTTCGACGTCATCGCGTCGGTGGCCGCCCTGCACCATATGGACGGTGCCACCGGGCTGGCCCGCATGCGGGACCTGCTGCGGCCCGGCGGTGTCCTGGCCGTCGTCGGCCTCGCCCGTAACACCCTGCCCAAAGACCTGCCGCACGTCCTCGCCGGTGTGGCCGTCGGCACCGTCCACCGCGCCATGAAAGGGCTGTGGCACCACCCGTCGCCCATCGTGTGGCCACCGCCGGTGACGTACCCGGAGATGCGGGCGATGGCCGCCGAGATCCTGCCCGGCTCGCACTACCGCCGTCATCTCCTGTGGCGTTACAGCATCATCTGGCGCAAGCCGCAGAGCTGAGCAACAGTGTCTCTCCGCCGCCCGTCCTTACGGTCTTCCGCACGTCCTTACGGCCTTCACGTTCTCACCGGGCCCGGCCCCTTCACATGCTCACCGGGTCCGGTGCGCGGGACGGTGATGGTCACGCGCAGCCCGCGGGGCTCGTTGGGGGCGTAGTCGATCGTGCCCCCGCCCGCCGCGAGCAGGGCACGGGTGATGGACAGGCCCAGGCCCGAGCCCGAGATGTTCTGGTGGCGACTGCTGCGCCAGAAGCGGTCGCCGACCCGGGCGAGTTCGTCCTCGGTGAGGCCCGGGCCGCCGTCGGCGACGACGATCGCGACGGTGTCGCCGTCCGTGCGCGCCGAGACCTCCACATGCGCCCCCTCGGGCGTGAACTTCAGGGCGTTGTCGACGACGGCGTCCAGCGCGCTGGACAGGGCCACCGGGTCGGCCCAGCCGGTGATCGCCGCGGGGCCGGTGTAGGCGAGCCCGACCTCCTCCCGCTCGGCCACCAGAAGCCAGGCGTCCACCCGGTCGGCCGCCAGCTCCGCGATGTCGGTGAGCCGCAGATCGGCGGCGGAGTGCTCGGCCAGGGCGAGGTCGAGCAGATCGTCCAGGACGCTGGCCAGGCGCTTGCCCTCCGCGCGCACCGAGGCGATCTCCTCATGGCCGTCCGGCAGGTCGAGCGCCAGCAGCTCGATGCGCAGCAACAGCGCGGAGAGGGGATTGCGCAGCTGATGGGAGGCGTCGGCGACGAACGCCCGCTGCTGTTCCAGGACTTGTTCGACGTTGTCGGCCATCTCGTTGAACGAGCGGGCGAGCCGTCGCAGTTCCGGGGGCCCCGAGGCGGCCGCGACACGCGACTGCATCCGCCCGGTCGCGATGTCGTGGGTTGCGGTGTCCAGGACGCGCACGGGCCGCAGCACCCATCCGGTCAGCCGGAAGGCGGCCCCCACGGCCAGCAGCATGGCGGCGCCTTCGCCCGCGCCGATGACCAGCCAGCCGTGCAGGGTCCGCGACCGCATCTGGCCGGTGGGCGAGTCGGTGACGACGACGGCCACCACGTCCCCGTCGCGGACGACGGGGGAGGCGACGGTGAGCCTGCCCCGCTGCCAGGGCCATACCTGGGGCGGATCGTGGCTGCGGCGCCCGGCGAGGGCCTCGTCGAAGGCCCGGGCGCTCTCGCCCGTGTCCGGCAGCCGCCAGCTGCCGGGCGCCTCGGCCATGGGCGGCGCGTCCCGGTCCCGGTAGAAGACCCCGGCCCGGATGCCGTACAGGTCGTGGTAGCGCTTCAGCTCCGCGCGCAGGGTGTTCAGCCGCTCGCCCCCCTCGGCGCCGGCCGCCCCCGTCGGCCCGGCGGTGACGAACTGGGCGAGCGCGGCGAAGCGCGCGGTGTCGTCGATCCGGTCGACGACCACCCGCTGCTGCTCCCGGGCGGCCACGCTCCCGGCGAGCGGGAAGCCGAGCGCGAGCAGCACGCCCGCCATAAGGACGATGAGAAGCGGGAGGAGTCGGGTGCGCACCTTAAGGAGCCCCGGTCGCTCAGCGGGCCGGGGCGACGAGGCGGTAGCCCACCCCGCGCACGGTCTCGATCAGGGCGGGCATCCGCAGTTTGGAGCGCAGGGAGGCGACATGGACCTCCAGGGTGCGCCCCGTCCCCTCCCAACTGGTGCGCCAGACCTCGCTGATGATCTGCTCCCGGCGGAAGACGACACCGGGGCGCTGGGCGAGCAGTGCGAGCAGATCGAACTCCTTACGGGTGAGCGAGACGGTCGTGCCGTTGACCGAGACCTGGCGAGTGGGCAGTTCGATGGTCACCGGGCCGAGCCGCAGCGGCGGATGGGGGCCGTCCGGGCCCTCGTCGGCGCCATGGCCCGTGTCCTGGGGGGCGGTGCGGCGGCTGACGGCGTGGATGCGGGCGAGCAGCTCCATGGTGTCGTACGGCTTGACCACATAGTCGTCGGCGCCGAGGTTGAGCCCGTGTATGCGCGAGCGCACATCAGCGCGCGCGGTCACCATGATCACGGGGGTGGCGGTGCGCTTGCGGATCTTGCCGCACACCTCGAAACCGTCCTGGTCGGGCAGGCCGAGGTCGAGGAGTACGACGCCGAAGGGGGCGCCGGAGTCGGGCAGCAGCGCCTGCAGCGCCTCCTCGCCGCTGCGGGCGTGGGTGACCTCGAAACCGTGCCGGGAGAGGATGGCGGACAGGGCCGCGGCGACGTGGTTGTCGTCCTCGACGAGCAGCAGTCTCACCAGCCCCTCCGCCACCTTCCCGTACCAGCGGAGACGCGCCCCGTACGCGCCCCCGTCACCATGGCTTCGAATACGGCCACGAACATGGCCACAGGGCATCCACTCCGATCGAGGGGCACCCGTCAAGACGCATTCGGCCACACACCGGTTTCCGTTATGCAGCCGGTACAGCCCGCGTCGTCTCGTTCACGCAGCGTGTCACGCCGCAGCCATATCGTTATCCTCAATTTCAGCTCAGATGTAATGACGCTGGTCGCGGCCGGTCACTACTGTCCTCCCAACCGAGGAGGACGGAGCGAGACGCCGATGAGCGAAGTATCGGTGACCAAGGACGCCGCACCGGTGGCGGACGCGTTGGTTGCGCTGTCAGGGGTCAACAAGCACTTCGGCGCGCTGCATGTGCTCCAGGACATCGACCTGACCATCAGCCGGGGCGAAGTGGTCGTCGTCATCGGGCCGTCCGGGTCCGGGAAGTCGACGCTGTGCCGCACGGTCAACCGGCTGGAGACGATCGACGCCGGGTCCATCACGATCGACGGCAAGCCGCTGCCCCAGGAGGGCAAGGAGCTCGCCCGGCTGCGCGCCGACGTCGGCATGGTCTTCCAGTCCTTCAACCTCTTCGCGCACAAGACGGTGCTCGAGAACGTGATGCTGGGCCAGGTCAAGGTCCGTAAGACGGACAAGAAGGCCGCCGAGGAGAAGGCCCGCACGCTGCTCGACCGGGTGGGGGTCGGTGCCCAGGCGGACAAGTACCCCGCCCAGCTCTCCGGCGGCCAGCAGCAGCGCGTGGCGATCGCGCGCGCCCTGGCCATGGACCCGAAGGTGATGCTCTTCGACGAGCCGACCTCGGCGCTGGACCCGGAGATGATCAACGAGGTGCTGGAGGTCATGCAGCAGCTCGCCAGGGACGGCATGACGATGGTCGTCGTCACGCACGAGATGGGCTTCGCCCGCTCCGCCGCGAACCGGGTGGTCTTCATGGCCGACGGCCGGATCGTCGAAGAGGCCGAGCCGGAGCAGTTCTTCAGCAACCCCCGCAGCGACCGGGCCAAGGACTTCCTGTCGAAGATCCTTCACCACTGAGTCCACGCCAGCCCGGCAGACCGCCGGCACGTTCGCCACTGCGTATCTGGACCACGTACTGAACACAGAGGGATGGGCACCATGAGGATTCGTAAGACGGCCGCGGCGGCCACGGTGGTTCTCGCGCTGGCCGCGACGGCGACCGCCTGTGGCGGCGAGAAGGGCACCGCCGGGGACAAGCCGAAGGGCGGCGAGGTCTACAGCGGCGACTACACGGTCGCGAAGGACGTGAAGATCGACTCGTCGACCCTGAAGGCGGCGCAGAAGCGCGGCAAGATCGTCATCGGCGCCAAGGCCGACCAGCCCTTCCTCGGGTTCCAGGACACCGAGGGCAAGCGCTCCGGCTTCGACATCGAGATCGCCAAGATGGTCGCCGCGGACCTCGGCTTCTCCGCGGACAAGATCACCTTCAAGACGGTGGACTCCAACGTCCGCGAGACCTCGATCTCCAAGGGTCAGGTCGACTACTACGTCGGCACATACACCATCAACGACGAGCGCAAGAAGCAGGTCGGCTTCGCGGGCCCGTACTACCAGGCCGGTGCCGACCTGCTGGTCCGCGCGGAGGACAAGGGCAAGATCACCGGCCCGGACAGCATCAAGGGCAAGAAGGTCTGCTCCATCGTCGGCTCCACCCCGCTCCAGGAGATCAAGAAGCCGAAGTACGGCGCCAAGACCACCGAGCTGAGCAAGTACTCGCTCTGCGTCAAGCAGCTCCTCGACGGCCAGGTCGACGCGGTCACCACCGACGACGCGATCCTCAAGGGTTACGCCGCCCAGCGCTCGACCAAGCTGCACGTGGTCGGCAAGCCGTTCACCGAGGAGCCGTACGGCATCGGCATGAACAAGAACGACAAGGCGCTCCGCGACGCGATCAGCGACTCGCTCGAGAAGCACATCAAGAACGGCGACTACAAGAAGGCGTACGAAGGCACGCTCGGCAAGTCCGGCTCCTCCTACGTCGCCCCGAAGACCCCCCTGCCCCGCTACTGAGCAGGATTCCCCGTTCGCCTGGAAGCCGGTGCGCTCCGCACGCCGCTGACCTGACCGCTACCGCGGAGAATCGATGAACGTACTCCTCGATCATTTGCCCCAGTTCCGTGAGGGGTTCCTGGGAACCCTCTCCATCACGGCGGCCAGTGCGGCGCTGGCTCTCGTCCTGGGCATTGTCATAGCCGGCTTCCGGGTGTCGCCCATACCGCCGCTGCGGGCGTTCGGGACGGCCTGGGTCACCCTGCTGCGCAACACCCCGCTGACCCTGCTGTTCCTGATCGCGTTCTTCGTGATCCCGCAGATCTTCTTCCCCGGAACGAGCCCGTTCGTTCTCGCCATGGGGGCGCTGGGCTGCTACACGTCGTCCTTCGTCTGCGAGGCCGTGCGGTCCGGTATCAACACCGTGCCGCTCGGCCAGGCGGAGGCCGCCCGCAGCCTGGGGATGACCTTCTTCCAGACCCTCCGGCTGATCGTGTTCCCCCAGGCCACCCGGTCCGTGATTCCCCCCATGAGCAGCATCTTCATCGCGCTCACCAAGAACTCGGCCATCGCCGGGGCGTTCAGCAACACCGAGCTGTTCAATGTCTCGAAGCTGCTGAGCGACAAGGGCTTCGCGATCGGCTGGATCTTCCTGTGGATCGCGCTGTGCTATCTGGTCATCACCTTCGCCATCAGCGGTCTCTTCCGACTGCTGGAGAGCCGCCTGGAGGTGGCCCGATGAGCTCGAGCGTCCTGTACGACGCCCCCGGCCCCAAGGCCCGCGTCCGGAACCGCATCTACTCCGTCGTCGGCGGCCTGGCCGTCCTCGGGCTGATCGTCTTCGCCGTGGTGCGGCTGAACGACAAGGGTCAGTTCGCGCCCGAGATGTGGGACATCTTCAACTACGCGGGCGTGCGGACCAGCATCCGCGACGGTGTGGTCACCACCTTGAAGGTGTTCGCGGTCGCGGCGGTCCTCTCGCTGGCCCTCGGCGTCCTGCTCGCCGTCGGCCGGCTCTCGGACCACAAGGCCGTCCGCTGGTTCGCGACCGGTTTCATCGAGCTGTTCCGGGCCGTCCCGCTGCTGATCACCATCTACGTGCTGTGGGTGCTCTTCCTGACCTACCGGTCGGACCTGGGGCTCAGCGGTGACAACACCGGCTTCTGGGCGCTGGTCATCGGACTGACCGTCTACAACGGCTCGGTCCAGGCCGAGGTGTTGCGGGCGGGCATCAACTCGGTGCCCAGGGGCCAGCGCGAGGCCGCCTACGCCCTGGGCATGCGCAAGACCCAGGTCATGTTGACGGTCCTGGTGCCGCAGGCCGTACGGGCGATGCTGCCGACCATCATCAGCCAGCTGGTGGTGACGCTGAAGGACACCTCCCTCGGCTATGTCATCACCTACCAGGAGCTGCTGTTCCAGCTTCAGCAGCTGGCCGGGAACATCGTCGTCAACGACGACAACCCCTACGTTCCGGTGATCATCGTCGGCGGCGCCATCTACATCGCGATGTGTCTGGCCCTCTCCGCCCTCGCCACCTGGATCGAGCGGCGCGGCCGGCGCGCCAAGACCGGCATCCGGGTCGCGGACGCGGGCCAGCCGCTGGCGGCCACCGACGCGCTCGACGTCGTCGACCACTCCACGGTCTCCGCCCCGGACGCGCCCACCGGCAAGACGAACTGAGGGGCCGTCCGAGGGGCCGGGCGGACGAGTGAAACCCTTACCAGGGCGGTGGCGCACGCGCCACCGCCCTTCGTCGCTTGACGCGGGCAGCGGCAGTGGGTTGCATGCTTTCTGTGATCGCTCACCGGGTTTCAACTGCCAATTTCCGTACGTCACGTACGACCCGCAGGGCCACAGGAACCGCACCGTGGACCCGGTGATCGTCGCCGGGGCGGGCCCGGTCGGCCTCACCCTGGCCCTCGCCCTGGCGCACCTCGAGGTGCCCGTCATCCTGCTGGACGAGTCCACGGGCGGTGACGAGAGCCGACTGGCCCGCACCGTCGTGCTGCGCCCGGACGCCGCCGCCCTGCTGGAGCGGCTGGGCTGCCGGGTCACCGCCCGGACGCGGCCGTGGACCGGATGGCGCACGATGCGGCGGCGGCATCTGGTACGGCAGGTGGCCCTCACGCCCGGCAGCCTCTTCGGCGGCGGGCGCGGCACCGGCGGTCCCTTCCGCGGCGAGCGTGGCGGCGGCTGGGACGGCGGCCTTACGGAGGCCATGGACTCCCCCGGCGCTGACGGGCCGGAGGACGAGGCGGCACCGGCGCCGACGGCCTCACCGGTGCATCTGCCCCAGCATGAGCTCACCCGGGCGCTGCGGGGCTCACTGGCCGCCATCGGCGACGAGGACCTCGTCCGCATCGTCTCCGGAAGCCGGATCGACAGCCTGGAGCAGGACGACCACGGGGTCGGGGTACGCACCCGGGGCGCCCAGGCCACCTGGTGGCGGGGCAGCTATCTGGTGGGCTGCGACGGGCCGCGGTCCACCGTCCGCAAGCTCCTGGGCGTGCGCTTCCCGGGCCGTACGGCCGTGGAGCGGCACGCCGTCGCGGCGCTGCGCGCCGAACTCCCCTGGCCCGGCGAGGCCGTGCTGCACCGCTCCCCGCCCTGGCGCAGTATCGACGCGGAGGTGACCGCACGGCCGCTGCCGCACAGCCTGTGGCGGGTCGACTGGCTGCTGCCGCCCGGCCGCGATCTCGTCACCCCCGATGCCCTGCTGGTGCGGGTGCGCGACACCCTCACGGGGTGGTGCGGGGATTCCGAGCCCCCCTACGAGCTGCTGGACACCGGCGTGCACACCGTGCACCACCGGCTCGCGTTGCGCTGGCGCGTGGGGCGTGCCTTCCTGGCCGGGGACGCCGCCCATCTGCTGGGCGCGCTCGGCACCCAGGGGCTCGAAGAGGGGCTGCGGGACGTCGACAACCTCGCCTGGAAGCTGTCCCTGGCCTGGCACCACGGGGCCTCGGAGGCTCTGCTGGACAGCTATCAGGCGGAGCGGCGCGGAGCCGTGGGGGCCCGGCTGCGCGCGGCGGACCAGGCGCTGCCGCTGGTGCGGGCGGCCGGCGGCTGGCACGCGGTGCGGCGCACCGTGCGGCCCGGCGGGGCACGCGGGCACGACGCGCTGCTCACCGACGGTCACCTCGGACAGGGTCCGCTGGGCGCGCCGCCGGTCTACGACCGTTCGCCACTGGCCCCGGCGGCGGCGCCGGATGGCTCGATCACGGTGGGCACGCCGCCCGGGGCGCCGGTCGCCGATGTGCCGGTGACCGCGCCGGACGGCTCGGTCGTACGGCTGCGGGAGCGGCTCGGCCGGGAGTTGCTGGTGGTGCTGGTCGCCCCCGGCACCGGGGTGTGGGACCGCCGCCACTGGATGCGCGCCGGGCTGATGCCGAGGCTCGCGGCGGCCGTCGCGGCGCTGCCCATGCGCACCGAGCTGCTGGTCGCCGAGGCGTATCCGGGAGCCCCGGCGCACACCGTGCTGCTGGTGCGGCCGGACGGCCATCTCGCCGCGGCGCTGTCCGGGGTGCGGCCGAGCGCGCTGTACGCGTGCGCGGACGCGGCCCGGGGCGGGAACGCGGCCAGGGGCGTACCGGCGGAGGCGAGCGCGCGGCGGTAGTGCGGGATCGACCAACGACGCCGCACCGGGGTCGCGCTCGGGCGTGCGGCTTGCGTCCGGGCGTGCGGTCCGTGTCAAGGCGTGCGTGGTCCGGGCGCGAGCCGGTGAGGTTGACCTTCCTTTCCGGCGCATGATTCACTTCACAGCGTGACTGACACCTGCTTGCCTCGCTTCTGGCGGAGGGTCCATCTGGACCTGGTCCGCTACGCGGGCTGTGTCTGTCGTCCGTCCTGTTGATCCGTTTCTTTCCCGCGCGGTGCGGCCGCGCCTCTTTCGCGATCACCCAGGACGGTTCTCTGTGCCCGACGTACGCACTTCCACCTCCGGTCCCGTGCGCCCTTCCACGGACGTCATCACGGACCCGGCATCCGGCCCGGCCGCTCCGCCCAGCGCCGCGGAACTGCTCGACTTCGCTCGCCGGACCGCCGCCGACGCCGAACTCGTCGCCTCGCTTCCGCTCGATCCGGAGGGCCGCACCTGGCTGCGCCTCGACGGGCCGGGCGGCAGCGAAGCCTGGCTGATCGGCTGGCCTCCGGGCACCGGCACCGGCTGGCACGACCACGGCGGCTCCCATGGCGCCTTCGTCGCGGCGGCGGGTGAGCTCAACGAGCAGTCACTCACCGCGCGCCTCCCTACCGAGGGCTGGAAGACCCTTGAGCTGGCCGACGATGTGGACCGCGAGCGGCGGCTGCCCGCCGGGCAGGGCCGGGCCTTCGGACCGCATCATGTGCATGAGGTGATCAATCCGTCCGACACCGAGCATGCGGTGTCGGTGCACGCCTACTATCCGCCGCTGCCGCTCATGCGGCGCTACAGCCGCACCGGTCATACGCTGCGGCTGGAGCAGGTCGAGCGGCCCGAGGAGTGGGGATAGACACGATGGGCACGACCAAGCGGAGCGTGGACGAGCTGCTGGCCGAGGCCCGCGAGGAACTCGACCGGCTGGAGCCCCTGGATGCCGCGGCGGCGCAGGTCCAGGGCGCGTTGCTGGTGGACATACGGTATGCGGCGCTCCGGGAGCGCGACGGCACCATCCCGGGGGCGCTGATCGTCGAGCGGAACGAGCTGGAATGGCGGCTCGACCCGCAGTGCGACCACCGGCTGCCCGAGGCCACCCATCACGATCTGCGGGTCGTGGTGGTGTGCAACGAGGGCTACGCGTCCAGCTTCGCCGCCGTCTCGCTGCGTCAGCTGGGCCTGGAGCGGGCGACCGATCTCATCGGCGGCTTCCAGGCATGGCGCGCGGCGGGCCTCCCCGTGCGCTAGCGCCACCGGGCCCGGGGGCCGCACGTCTCGGGTGCCGCACTCGGGTATTGCACTCGGGGGGCACCCGTCTTAAGGGTCGGGCGTCTGCCGCGCGGCCGCACATCGCTCGTTCTCGGTAACCGGCTTCACCGGATTGGCCCCAGGGCCCGTCACAGCCCACAGCCCCGCCGCGGCAGAGCCGCTGGGGCTCAGAGGTCAGGGATGTGGTGCTCCAGGAGCTCCGAGTCCTCTCCCTCCTCCTCCAGTGCGCGCCGCACCACCCGCAGCGCCAGCCCCTCGGAGTAGCCCTTGCGGGCCAGCATCCCGGCGAGGCGGCGGATCCGCTTCTCCCGGTCGAGGCCACGGGTGGCCCTCAGCTTGCGCTCGACCAGCTCCTGCGCCGTCCGCTCCTCCTGCTCGGCGTCGAGCTGTCCCACGGCGTCGTCGATCAGGGCGGAGTCCACGCCCTTGGTGCGCAGCTCACGGGCGAGCGCCCGCCGGGCGAGCCCCCGGCTGTGGTGCCGGGACTCCACCCATGCCTCGGCGAACGCCGCGTCGTCGATCAGGCCGACGCCCTCGAACCGGGACAGCACCTCCTGCGCCGCGTCATCGGGGATGCCCCGGGTGCGCAGCGCGTCCGCGAGCTGCTTACGGGTGCGTGGGGTCCCGGTGAGCAGGCGCAGGCAGATCGCCCGCGCCTGCTCCTCCGGGCCGGGCGGCGGCCCCTGCTCGGCCCTCGACAAGGAGGGGGCGCCGCTGTCCGGACGGTCCGGGCGCTCCGGACGGCCTGGGCCGTCCGGCCATTCGGTCCGCCGTGTCATGGATCAGCTCTTGGCTGCGGCGGCCTTGGCCGCCTTCGCCCCGGTCTTGGCCGCCGGGGCGGCCACGGCCTTAGCCGGCGCGGCGTCGGTCACGCCCGCGGCACCAGCCGCGTCCGCGGTGGGTGCCGCGGCCGCCGGGTCCTGGGGCTTGACTCCGATGCCGAGCTTTTCCTTGATCTTCCTCTCGATCTCATTGGCGAGATCGGGGTTGTCCTTCAGGAAGTTGCGGGCGTTCTCCTTGCCCTGGCCGAGCTGGTCGCCCTCGTAGGTGTACCAGGCGCCGGACTTGCGGACGAAGCCGTGCTCGACGCCCATGTCGATCAGGCCGCCCTCGCGGCTGATGCCCTGGCCGTAGAGGATGTCGAACTCGGCCTGCTTGAAGGGCGGCGCGACCTTGTTCTTGACGACCTTGACGCGGGTGCGGTTGCCGACCGCGTCGGTGCCGTCCTTGAGGGTCTCGATGCGGCGGATGTCGATGCGCACCGACGCGTAGAACTTCAGCGCCCGGCCACCGGTCGTGGTCTCCGGCGAGCCGAACATCACGCCGATCTTCTCGCGGAGCTGGTTGATGAAGATCGCGGTGGTCTTGGACTGGTTGAGCGCGCTGGTGATCTTGCGGAGCGCCTGGCTCATCAGCCGGGCCTGGAGGCCGACGTGGGAGTCGCCCATCTCGCCCTCGATCTCCGCGCGCGGCACCAGGGCGGCGACGGAGTCGATGACGATGAGGTCGAGGGCGCCGGAGCGGACCAGCATGTCCACGATCTCGAGCGCCTGCTCGCCGTTGTCCGGCTGGGAGAGGATCAGTGAGTCGGTGTCCACGCCCAGCTTCTGCGCGTAGTCCGGGTCGAGGGCGTGCTCGGCGTCCACGAAGGCGACGGTGCCGCCGGCCCGCTGGGCATTGGCCACCGCGTGCAGGGTCAGGGTCGTCTTACCGGAGGACTCGGGGCCGTAGACCTCGACCACCCGGCCGCGCGGCAGACCGCCGACGCCGAGGGCGACGTCGAGAGCGGTCGACCCGGTGGGGATGACCTCGATCGGCTCGTTCGGCCGATCGCCCATGCGCATCACGGCGCCCTTGCCGAATTGCCGTTCAATCTGTGCGAGCGCGGCGTCGAGCGCCTTCTCGCGGTCGGTTCCTGCCATGGGTCCCACCCGGTTTGCTTGAGTCGATCGCTTCACGTCCATGACGCTAGCGCCTGCCACTGACAAGCGGCCCTGACGTCCCCGGCCTGTGGATAACCTGTCGGGCCTCCATCAGAATGGATGTTCGATTTTTATGTCAACTACGCCGCACCAACGCGGCGCGCATCCGCGCGAGGGCCGACATGCCGCGCCGCCGCGTGCGCCCGTGCACCCGCAGATCGTCGGCCACGTCATACCGCTTGATGTACGCGCCGAGGAACGCCTGCAGCGTCGCGGTCGCCGGAATCGCGATCAGCGCGCCCACCGCGCCCAGCAGCGCGGTGCCCGCTATCACCGATCCGAAGGAGACGGCCGGGTGGATGTCCACCGTCCTGGCGGTGATCCTCGGCTGCAGCAGATAGTTCTCGAACTGCTGGTAGATCACGACGAAGACCAGGACCCACAGCGCGTACCAGGGGTCGATGGTGAACGCGATCAGCATCGGCAGGGCCCCGGCCAAATAGGTGCCGATGGTCGGGATGAACTGCGAGATCAGCCCCACCCAGACGGCGAGCGCCGGGGCGTAGGGCACACCCAGGGCCTCCAGCAGGATGTAGTGGGCGACACCGGAGATCAGCGCCATCAGCCCGCGGGAGTAGATGTAGCCGCCGGTCTTGGCGACCGCGATCTCCCAGGCGCGCAACACCTCGACCTGCCGGGTCGGCGGCAGCACCGAGCACAGGGCGCGGCGCAGCCGGGGCCCGTCGGCGGCGAAGTAGAAGGCGAACAGGGTCACCGTCAGTGTCTTGAACAACCCGCCGAGCACCTGTGCGGAGACGTCCAGCACATTGTCGGCGCTGTTCTTGACGTAGCTCTGCAGCCAGTCGGAGTGCACCAGGCTGTCCTGGATCTCCAGACGCGACAGATGGGTGTGGAACGTGTCGTTGATCCACCTGACCACGTTGTCGAGGTACTGCGGGAAGTCCTGGACCATGGTGATGATCTGATCGGCGAGCATCGAGCCGAGCAGGGTGAAGAAGCCCGCGGTGCCGATGAGGATGGCGAGAAAGACCAGCCCCGTGGCCAGCCCCCGGCGCATGCCGCGGGCGGCCATCCGGTCCACGGCCGGTTCGATCGCGAGCGCCAGGAAGAACGCGATCAGGATGTTCAACAGCAGCCCGGTCAGCTGATCGAAGGCCCAGGTCGCAAGGCGGTAACAGGCCACCAGCGCGAGTGCGAGCACCATGGCGCGCGGCAGCCAGCGCGGCATGCGCGCGGCGGGTTGCGGGGAGTCCGAGGAGGCCCGAGCGGCGCTCGGGGTGTCGTCGGCGTCGGAGGAGAGGGTCTCTTCGGTCGGGGCCACGGAGCAAGTGTGGCGTACACCGGACGAAGAAATCCGGCCACCCCGGGAAGCTGGTGCACCCGGGGCAGCCGGGGACCGCTCAGCGCCTGCTGTCGGGGATCTCCATCGCGGCGCAGACTGCGCGCCAGACGTCCTTGGCCTCCCAGCCGTCCGTCAGTGCCTCGTGCACCGTCCGGCCGCCGAGTTGCGACATCACATGATCGCGCGCGAAGGAGTCGGCGTACGCCGCGCCGAAGTGGTCCGCCATTCGCTGCCAGAAGTCCGTCAACCGCATGTGCCCAGTATCGCGCTCCCGGGGGTGCACCCAGGCGTGAGCCCCCTACCGACCGTGTCTCGCGGCCTACGGTCTGTCCATGGACCGATCCGCAAGCCTCCCCTCCTCGCCCTCCCTCCCCACACCCGGGCCCGCCGAGCCGGCGCAGCCGGCCGAGTCCTCCGCGCTCTCCCGCGCCGAGCGGTTCGTCTGGCTGACGGCCCGCGTGCTGGAGCAGCGCAGATTCGCTTATCACTTCCTGGCCGGCGGCGCCGAGGCGGTCGAGACCGCGCTGGCCGCGTATCTGGGGACCGACGGGGGCTACGGCCATGCGCTGGAGCCGGATCTGCGCGGCCCGGTGAGCCAGCCGCTGCATGCCGTGCACGCCTTACGGGTGCTCGACGGGATCGGGCGCTGCGGCGGGCAGCGGGTGGAGCGCCTGTGCCGCTATCTGACGTCCGTGTCCACACCGGACGGCGCGCTGCCCGCCTGCCACCCCTCGTTGCGCGGCTATCCGGCGGCCCCCTGGGTCCCGTCGGCGGACGATCCGCGCAGTGATCTGCTGACCACCGGGCCGGTAGTGGGGCTGCTGCACCGTAACGAGGTGTGGCATGCGTGGCTCTTCCGGGCCACGGACTTCTGCTGGGCGGCGGTCGCCGCCCTGGGGGAGGGCGGCGCGACGAGGCGTCCGTACGAGGTCGCGGCGGCAGTCGCCTTCCTCGACGGGGCGCCGGACCGGGCACGCGCCGAGGCGGCGGCCGAGCGGCTCGGCCGCCGGGTGCGGGAGGAGCGGCTGATCGTGCCGCCGGCGGCCCCCGAGCGCACCGAGGACCGTCCCCTGTCGCCGGGGCAGGGCCCCGGTGAGCCCTTCCAGGTGCACGACATCGCCCGTACGCCCGGCTCGCTGGCGCGCCGGTGGTTCACCGACGCCGAGGTGGAGCGGTCCCTGGACGTGCTCGTGGCCGCGCAGCAGGAGGACGGCGGCTGGCCGCCGCACCGGCGCCCATGGACACCTGGCGCCACGCTGGAGTGGCGGTCGGTGGCGACCGTCGAGGCGCTGCTGACGCTGCGGGCCTACGGACGGCGGATCTGAGCGGGGGCGTCCGCGGCGGTCACAGGGCCCGGACACCGGCCGTGACGACGACGGCCACGGCGACCACCACCAGGAAGGGGGCGCGGAGCACCAGCGCGAGCGCCGCCGCCCCCACCCCGGCCGCCCTCGCGTCCAGGAGGAGATGCTGGCCGTCGCTGAAGGTCTGCTGGGCGGTGAGGGCGGCGAGCAGGGCCACGGGCAGCAGCGCGGCCAGACGCCTGACGAGCGGGCGCTCCAGGACTCCGGCGGGCACCGAGAGGCCCAGCAGCTTGACGAGATAGCAGCCCGCCGCGGTGACGCCGATGGCGATCCAGATGGTCATCGGCGCTCACCGGGCTCCGTGCCGCGCGTCATGCGCCCGTGCACCGTAAGGACGGCGGGGGCGGCGAGCGCCGCCACCAGGACCGGGACCCCGGCGGGCAGCACCGGCTGGCACAGGAGCACCAGCAGGACGCCGAGACCGGCCACGGCCCGTTCGACGGTGCCGCTGAGCATGGGGGCCAGCAGGGCGAGGAAGACGGCGGGCCCGGCGGCGTCCAGGCCCCAGGCGTCGGTGTCGCCGAGCGCGGACGCCCCCAGGGCACCGATCAGCGTGGTGAGGTTCCACAGGACGTACAGCGTCAGCCCGGTGATGGTGAACCCGAGACGCGCGGTGCGCCGGTCGGGCTGGGCGAGGGCGACGGCGGAGGTCTCGTCGATGACCCAGTGGGCCGCCAGGGGGCGCACCGCGCGCGGCAGCCCGAGGAGTCCGGACAGCCGCAGCCCGTAGAAGGCGTTGCGCGCTCCGAGGAAGAACGCCCCGGCGGCGGCGGTGAACGGATTGCCGCCCGCCGCCAGCGCGCCCACGAGGGCGAACTGCGATGCCCCGGTGAAGACGAGCAGGCTGAGCGCGCAGGTCTGCAGCAGGCCGAGTCCGGCGCCCGCCGACGTCACCCCGAAGGCGAAGCCGGAGAGCCCCACGGCGACACCGACGCCCAGGGCGTCGCGGACAACGGCCGAGTCCGCCGGAGGTGCGGGGGGATCGGTTCGCATCTCTATCTGTTCTGACACACCGCGCACGTTAGGAGAGCGCTTCAGGTCCGGTCTTGTACGTTCTTGCGCGCTCCCGCTGGTAAGCGCCCGGTGGCACCCCCACGATGCGGGTGAAGTGGCGGTTCAGATGGGACTGGTCGGTGAAGCCGACGGTGACGGCCGCCTCGGCGGGCGCGGTCCCGGCGTCCAGCAGCCACCGGGCCCGGCGGACCCGGGCGTCGGTGAGCCAGGTGTGCGGCGGCATCCCGTAGACCGTACGGAAGGCACGCAGCAGGGCGAAGGGACCGGTCTCCAGCTCGGCCGCCAGCCGTTCCAGGGACGGCGGGTCGGCCATGCGCTCCTGGAGGATCGCGCGGGCGCGCGCCGCCCCTCGCGCACCCGCGGTGCGCGCCGTGCGCTCGGGGAGCGGGCCGCCATGGTCGCGCAGCAGCCGGGCGAGGGCGATGCGCAGCAGGCTGTCGGCGGCCAGCGCGTTGCCCTCCTCGGCGGCCCGGTGCACCGCGGTGACCAGCCGCGCGCCCTGGGGGTCGTCGACGGAGGGGGTCCGGAATCCGGCCGTGCCACGGAGCGTGGTCGTCTCGGCGGCGACACCGGCGACCAGGTCCGCGGCCGGGTACAGCACGCTGTACGCCCACCCCTCGGGCGCCCCCGCCCGTCCGGTGTGCGGTACCTCCGGGTTGATGAGCGCGAGCCCGCCGGGCCCGGTGCGCTCGACGGCGCCGCGGTGGTGGAACTCCTCGACGCCCTCGGTGATCGCGGCGATCACGAAGGACTCATGGGTGTGCCACACGAAGGTCTTGTGGATGTAGCGGGCCCGCAGCAGATCGACGCCCGGAAGCTGGGGGTACCGCCAGTGCCGCGCGCTCTCCCCGTTTCCCATGGCACCATTGTGCGCCCCGCCCGGGCCCCCGCTGACCTGCGACTCCGTCCATTGTCAGTGGTCAGGTGCACGATGGAGGGCATGGCAGGCTCGGCGCTCGACGCATTCTCCCCGGCCACCCGCGGGTGGTTCACGGGCGCCTTCACCGCGCCCACGCCCGCGCAGGAGGGCGCGTGGCGGGCGATCGGCGAGGGCTCGGACGTCCTGGTGGTCGCCCCCACCGGCTCGGGCAAGACCCTGGCCGCCTTCCTGGCGGCCCTGGACAGGCTGGCCGGTGAGCCGCCGCCCGCCGAGGCGAAGAAGCGCTGCCGGGTGCTGTACGTCTCCCCGCTGAAGGCCCTGGCGGTGGACGTCGAGCGCAATCTCCGCAGCCCGCTGACCGGCATCCGCCAGGAGGCGGTGCGGCTGGGCAGGCCCGAGCCGGAGATCCGGGTGGGCACCCGCTCGGGCGACACCCCGGCCGCCGAGCGCCGCGCTCTGGCCACCCGCCCGCCGGACATCCTCATCACCACCCCCGAGTCGCTGTTCCTGATGCTCACCTCCGCCACCCGGGAGGCGCTGCGCGGGGTGGAGACCGTGATCCTCGACGAGGTCCACGCCGTCGCGGGGACGAAGCGGGGCGCCCATCTCGCACTGTCCCTGGAGCGCCTCGACGAGTTGCTCGATCGCCCCGCCCGGCGCATCGGGCTGTCCGCGACCGTGCGGCCGGTGGACGAGGTGGCGCGGTTCCTGTCGCCGCGGCGCAAGGTGGAGATCGTCCAGCCGCCGTCGGGCAAGGAGTTCGACCTGTCGGTGGTCGTGCCCGTGGAGGATCTCGGCGAGTTGGGCGGCTCCCCCGCCCAGGAGGGCGAGGCGGGCGAGCGGCCGTCGATCTGGCCCCATGTGGAGGAGCGGATCACCGATCTCGTCCAGGCCCATCGCTCCACCATCGTCTTCGCCAACTCCCGCCGGCTGGCCGAGCGGCTGTGCAACCGGCTGAACGAGATCGCCTACGAGCGGGCCACCGGTGAGGCCCTGCCCGAGGACCACTCCCCCGCCGAGCTGATGGCCGAGGCCGGTGCGGCCCGCGGCGCGCCCCCGCTGCTGGCCCGCGCGCACCACGGCTCGGTGTCCAAGGAGCAGCGGGCGCTGGTCGAGGAGGACCTCAAGGCCGGCCGGCTGCCCGCCGTCGTCGCCACCTCCAGCCTCGAACTCGGCATCGACATGGGCGCGGTCGACCTGGTCGTCCAGGTCGAGTCACCGCCCTCGGTGGCCTCCGGTCTGCAGCGGGTGGGCCGGGCCGGCCACCAGGTGGGCGCGGTCTCCACCGGCGTCGTCTTCCCGAAGTACCGCGGGGATCTGGTGCAGGCCGCGGTGGTCACCGAGCGGATGCGCGAGGGGGCCATCGAATCGCTGCGGGTGCCCGCCAACCCGCTGGACGTGCTCGCCCAGCAGCTGATCGCCATCACCGCCATGGACACCTGGGACGTGGACGAGCTCCTGGCCCTGATCCGCCGAGCCGCGCCGTTCGCCTCGCTCCCGGAGTCGGCGTACACCTCGGTCCTCGACATGCTCGCGGGCCGCTACCCCTCCGACGCCTTCGCGGAGTTGCGGCCGCGCCTGGTGTGGGACCGCGTCGCCCATACGGTCACGGGCCGCCCCGGGGCGCAGCGGCTCGCGGTGACCTCCGGCGGCACCATCCCCGACCGCGGGCTCTTCGGCGTCTTCCTGGCGGGCGCCGACCCCAAGAAGGGCGGCGGCAGGGTCGGCGAGCTCGACGAGGAGATGGTCTACGAGTCGCGGGTGGGCGATGTGTTCACCCTGGGCACCACCTCATGGCGGATCGAGGACATCACCCGCGACCGGGTCCTGGTCTCCCCCGCCCCCGGCGTCCCCGGCCGGCTGCCGTTCTGGAAGGGCGACCAGCTCGGCCGCCCCCTGGAGCTGGGCCGCGCCCTGGGCGCGTTCCTGCGCGAAGTCGGCGCGCTGCAGCCCGAGGACGCCCGCCTGCGGCTGCTGGCCGCCGGTCTGGACGCCTGGGCCGTCGAGAACGTCATCGGGTATCTGGACGAGCAGCGCCGTGCCTGTGGGCATGTGCCGGACGACCGCACGATCGTGGTGGAGCGGTTCCGCGACGAGCTGGGCGACTGGCGGGTGGTGGTCCACTCCCCCTTCGGCGCGCAGGTCCACGCCCCGTGGGCGCTCGCCCTGGGCTCCCGTCTGTCCGAGCGGTACGGCATCGACGCCCAGGTCATGCACGCCGACGACGGCATCGTGCTGCGGCTGCCCGACGCCGATCTGATGGGTCTCGACCTCCTGGACGCCGACCCGATGCGCCAGGGCGTGGAGTACGACACCGATCAGTCCCCGGTGGGCGCGGCCGATGTCGCGTTCGACAAGGGCGAGATCAACCAGATCGTCACCGACCAGGTCGGCGGATCGGCGCTGTTCGCCTCCCGGTTCCGCGAATGCGCCGCCCGCGCGCTGCTGCTGCCCCGCCGCGACCCCGGCAAGCGCACCCCGCTGTGGCAGCAGCGCCAGCGCGCCGCGCAGCTCCTCCAGGTGGCGAGCGAGTTCGGTTCCTTCCCGATCGTCCTCGAAGCCGTCCGCGAATGCCTCCAGGACGTCTTCGACGTCCCCGGCCTCACCGAGCTGATGGGCGACATCGAGGCCCGCCGGGTCCGGCTGGTGGAGGTGACCACCCCCGAGCCGTCCCCCTTCGCCCGCTCGCTGCTCTTCGGCTATGTGGCGCAGTTCCTCTACGAGGGCGACTCCCCGCTCGCCGAGCGCCGCGCCGCCGCCCTCTCCCTCGACGCGCGGCTGCTGGCCGAGCTCCTGGGCCAGGCCGAGCTGCGCGAGCTGCTCGACGCCGACGTCCTGGCCGAGCTGGAGTACGAGCTGCAGTGGCTCACCGAGGACCGCCGGATCAAGGACGCCGAGGGCGTCGCCGACGTCCTGCGGCTGCTCGGCCCACTCACCGCCGCCGAGCTGGCCGAGCGCGGTGCAGAGCCCGGATGGGCCGAGGACCTGGCCGGGGCCCGGCGCGCCATCCGGGTCCGGATCGCGGGCGAGGACCACTGGGCCGCGGTGGAGGACGCGGGGCGGCTGCGGGACGCGCTCGGCACGGCGCTGCCGGTCGGCGTCCCCGAGGCGTTCACCGAACCGGTCAAGGACCCCCTGGGCGATCTGCTGGCCCGCTATGCCCGCACCCACGGCCCGTTCACCTCGACTCAGGCCGCCGCCCGCTTCGGCCTCGGCGTGGCCGTCACGGAGGGCGCCCTGCACCGCCTGGCCGCCGACGGCCGCGTCGTCCAGGGCGAATTCCATCCCTCGGGCATCGGCCAGGAGTGGTGCGACGCCACCGTGCTGCGCCGGCTGCGGCGCCGCTCCCTGGCCGCGCTGCGCCATGAGCTGGAGCCCGTACCGCCCTCGGCGCTCGCTGCCTTCCTCCCGCAATGGCAGCATCTGGGCACCCACAGCCTGCGCGGTATCGACGGGCTGGTGCGCGCGATCGAGCAGCTCCAGGGCGCGCCCGTGCCCGCCTCCGCCCTGGAGAAGCTGGTCCTGCCGTCCCGGGTGAGCGATTACGCGCCCACGATGCTCGACGAGCTCGCCGCCTCCGGGGAGGTCGTCTGGGCCGGGGCCGGAGCGCTGCCGGGGAAGGACGGCTGGGTCACCCTGCACCTGGCCGACACCGCCCCGCTGCTGCTGCACACCCCGCACCCCCTTGAGGCGGGCCCCCTCCACCAGGCCGTCCTCGACTCCCTGGCCGGGGGGTACGGGCTGTTCTTCCGCCAGATCGCCGAGCAGGCCCGCGCCGCCGGGCACGAGTTCCAGGACCCCGAGCTCGCCGAGGCTCTGTGGGACCTGGTCTGGTCCGGCCGGGTCACCGGTGACACCCTCGCCCCGCTGCGTTCCCTGCTGGGCTCGGGCCGTACCGCGGGTTCCACCGCCCACCGCGCCAAGCGCACGGTCCCCCGGGGGCGCTACGGCGGCCTTACGGGCCGCACCGGCCGGCCCACGGCGTCGCGCAACGGCCCGCCCACGGTCGCCGGGCGCTGGTCCCTGCTGCCGGAGCGCGAGCCCGAGCCCACCCACCGCGCCCACGCCCTGGCCCGCACCCTGCTCGACCGGCACGGCGTGGTCACCCGCGGGGCGGTTGCCGCCGAGGGGGTCGAGGGCGGCTTCTCCGCCGCCTATCGGGTGCTGTCCGCGTTCGAGGAGACCGGCCAGGCGCGCCGCGGCTATGTGGTCGAGGGTCTCGGCGCCGCACAGTTCGCGATGGACGGCGCGGTGGACCGGCTGCGCGCGGTCAGCACGGCCCGCGACCGCGCGGCGACCCCCGCCTTCGACGGACAGCGGGGGCAGTCCCGGCGCGCCTTCGTGCTCGCCTCGGCCGACCCCGCCAATGCCTACGGCGCCGCGCTCCCCTGGCCCGATCCGCCCGCGGACGCGGGCCACCGGCCGGGCCGTAAGGCGGGAGCGATGGTGGTGCTCGTCGACGGAGAGCTCGCGCTCTATATGGAGCGGGGCGGCAAGACCCTGCTCGCCTGGCCCTCGGGCGAGGCCGAGGCCGCCTCCCCCGAGGACGACGTCCGGCTGTGGACGGCGGTGGAGTCGCTGGCCGAGTCCGCCCGTGCGGGTGCGCTCGGCTCCGTCACCGTCGAGCGCGTCAACGGCGTCCAGGCGCTCTCGTCCCCGATCGGCAAGCTCCTGGAATCGGCGGGCTTCCACCCGACCCCGCGGGGCTTCCGGCTACGTCCCTGATCGCAAACGCCCCCGGCACCATGTAGCGCCCCTCGCGGCGCCCTTGATCCAACGGGGGCTCCGCACCGGACGAAGACTGAGCGCTCCCACCTGCCCGCGCCCACCGGCATCATGGATGCCATGCCCGAAGGAGACACCGTCTGGCAGACCGCACAGCGCCTTCACCAGGCCCTCGCCGGTTCTCCGCTCACCCGCAGTGACCTGCGCGTCCCCCGCCTGGCGACCGTCGACCTCACCGGCCGCCAGGTCCTCGAGGTCGTCCCGCGCGGCAAGCATCTGCTGACCCGTGTCGAGGGCGGGCTGACTCTCCACTCCCATCTGCGGATGGACGGATCCTGGCAGGTGTACGGGCCGGGCGAGCGATGGCGTGGCGGCCCGCACCACCAGATCCGGGCCATCCTCGCCACCGCCGCCCACACCGCCGTCGGCTACCGCCTCCCCGTCCTCGAACTGCTCCGCACCGGCGACGAGGACAAGATCGTCGGGCATCTCGGTCCCGATCTCCTCGGCCCCGACTGGGATCCGGACGAGGCACTGCGCCGACTGCTCGCCGACCCGTCCCGGCCCCTGGGCGAAGCGCTGCTGGACCAGCGGAACCTCGCCGGGATCGGCAATGTCTACAAGTCCGAGCTGTGCTTCGTGCTGCGTGTCTCGCCCTGGCTGCCGATCGGCGAGGTGTCCTCCCCCGAGCGCCTGGTGGCCCACGCCAAGAAGCTGCTGGAGGCCAACAGGAACCGGCGCGCCCGGGTCACCACGGCCGAGCCACGCCCCGACCGGCGGCTGTGGGTGTACGGGCGCCCGGGGCGGCCCTGCCTGCGCTGCGGTACGCCGGTGCGCGCCGCCGACCAGGGCCGTGCGGGTCAGGAGCGCTCGACCTTCTGGTGCCCGAGCTGCCAGGCGGGACCGCAGGGGCCCGCCCCGTCCTGACGCGGAGGGCCTCCCCTGCGGGCGCCGCCCCTTCTGGGCGAGGGACCGCAGTGCACCGGCAGCAGGCTCAGCCCCCAACCGCCGACCGCTAACGCCCCCTCCACCGGCCCGGCCTCTCCCGGCTGTATCGCCAGCCGCAGCACGGACCACCACCAGACACCGCCCAGAGCGAGCGCGAGCACCCACCGGACCGGCCTGAGGCCCTGGGCGTCGGCCCCTCCGACGGCTGCCATGACTGCCTCCTTCGGCGACGCTAGACGCCTGTTCGCATACGGCGGGAGGGCGCACAGGAAGCACGTCGGCGCGTGTCGGACACTCGCGATCCCCCCAGTGTGCCCAGCCGGGCCGAACTGCGCACCCAGAGCGGGCCGCCGAGCCAAAAAGCCAGGTCGAAGGAGGCGGAAAAGAAAATCGCCCGGTGTCGGGGCGGGCCGACCACCACGGTCGCCCACCCCGAAGCCAGGCTGTCACCCGCTCCGGCGCCCGGTCGGCCTCAGCACGGCCGAGCCCCGGCTCAGCGCCTCAACAAGGCAGCTCAGCCGACACCTACGACGCCTCAAGCCGGCCCGGGCCCGGCCCTCAAGCCGGCCCGAGCCCCGGCTCAGCGCCTCAGGCTCGATGGCCGCCGTTCTCGGCCTGGAACATCCAGTGGTGCTTCTCCAGGTCACGGGTGACCTCGATGAGAATGTCCTGGGTCACCGGGTCCGGTTCGTCGGTCGCGCGGATCCGCTCCCGCATCCGCGCGATCACCGCTCCAAGTGCGTCCACGAGCGTCCGGATGGCCTGTGTGTCATCGGTCCAGCCGTCCTTGACCGTGTCGACACCGCTGGTCGCGGCGACCGTCTGGGCCCGTCCGTCGGGCGCCACTCCGAGCGCCGAGGCCCGCTCCGCCACCGTGTCGGCATGATCCCTGGTCGTCGCCACGACCTCGTCGAGCTGCAAATGGACCGTGCGGAATCGCGGGCCCACGACCGTCCAGTGGATCTGCTTGCCCACCAAGTGAAGGTCGACGAGATCGACGAGGGCGCCTTGCAGCGCGTCAGCGACGACCTTGAGGTGTTCCTCCGGCAGCGGGCTCCTCACCACAGACATCCGGTTCCTCCTGTTCGACCGTTTGGCCCCTCTTGATTACCTCTCCTCATCTGGGGTGACCTGAATCCGGCCGGACAAACATCGAGGCCCCGGCCGGTACGGCTACCGGCCGGGGCCTCGAAGAACTCTGGTCAGGCCCTCAGGCCGCCACCACGTCCACAGCTTCCTTGGGGGACTTGATGGTCACCCGCTCCTCCGGAACGCCCGTCACGGACGTCACAGAGACGGGATTGAGCACGGGCCGCATGGGCGCCGGGACCTTCTCGGTGGTGGACGCGGCCGACTCAGCCAGTTCGGCGAGCGACAGCTCGTCGCTGACCTCACGCATGACCTGCGACATCCGCACCTCAAGGGCGTCGCAGATCGCCGACAGCAGCTCGGACGAGGCTTCCTTCTGGCCGCGCTCGACCTCTGACAGATAGCCGAGCGACACCCGGGCGGAGGAGGAAACCTCGCGCAGAGTACGGCCCTGGCGCTGGCGCTGCCGGCGCAGCACGTCACCCAGCAGGCGACGGAGCAGAATCATCGCTGGCTCCCTCCTCGGACCTCGGATCCGGATCCTTCACGCCCCACCGTACCGCCTCGGGCTGCGCCCGTGCGGGGAGCGATGTCGTGTTCACTCAGGGCTGCAAACATCAAAACTCGTCGTGTTGTTCCGTATCCTTTGCCCCTGCTGTCGCGATCAATTCGCTGAACAGCAGCTTGACTGCGGCGCGGACGGTCTGTCCGCGAATTCCGGCACGGTCTCCTTCGAGCCGCAGCGCTGCCGCGGCCACCGCCTCCCGGGGCCCCGCGACCGCCACATGAACGGTGCCCACGGGCTGACCGTCCTGCGGTGTGGGACCCGCCACACCGGTGGTGGCCACGCCCCAGTCCGCGCCCAGCGCACGCCGTACGCCGCGGGCCATCTGCCGGGCCACCTCGGCGTCGACCGCGCCGCGCTCGGCCAGCAGGGCCCCGTCCACGCCCAGCAGCTCGTGCTTGAGGTCGGTGGCGTACGCCGTCACCGAGCCGCGGAAGGAACGGGAAGCGCCATCCACAGCGGTCAGCTCGGCCGCCACCAGACCGCCGGTGAGCGATTCGGCGACGGCCAGGGTCTGTCCGCGCCGCTCCAGCAGTGCCAGCACCTCGGCCGCCGTCCCGGCGCCGCTCACGTCGTGGCCTCCTCCGCCGCCCGGCCCGCCCGGCGCAGCACGATCGCCTGCCGGACGTAGTCGAGGCCGGTGACCACGGTAAGGATCACGGCCACGGCCATCACCCAGAACCGCAGCGTGGCCAGCGGCCCGGTGAGCGCCAGGATGTACATCCCGACGGCGGTGCCCTGCGCGAGCGTCTTCAGCTTTCCGCCCCGGCTGGCCGGAATGACCCCGATCCGGATCACCCAGAACCGCATCAGTGTGATTCCGATCTCACGGAAGAGAATCACCCCCGTCACCCACCAGGGGAGGTCGGACAGGGCCGACAGACAGATCAGCGCCGCGCCCATGATCGCCTTGTCCGCGATCGGATCGGCGATCTTCCCGAAGTCGGTGACCAGGTTGTACCGGCGGGCCAGATGACCGTCGAAGAGATCGGTGATCATGGCGATGGCGAACGCCGCCCACGCGACGGAGCGCCACGCCGGGTCGTACCCGCCGTTGTGCAGCATCAACAACACAAACCCGGGCACCAGGAGCAGCCGCACCATGGTGAGGATATTGGCGATGTTCCACAAACCGGCGGGCCTGACAGCGGCCGCCGGGCGGCGGTGACCTCCCGCGGCGGAGGCCGGGACACCCGTCATCTGTCCGCCTTCCCGGTGGGCTCGCCGCCACCCTGCCGCTCCAGCGGCTCAAGCGGCTCCGCGACGAGGTCCACTCCCTCCGTCGCGATCACCTTCGCTTCGACCATACGGCCCACCTCCGGCTCCCCGGCGGTGCTGAGCAGCGTCTGGCCATCGGTCTCCGGCGCCTGGTGGGCGCCTCGGCCCAGAACTGCCCCGGTGTCGTCGATCTCCTCGACCAGCACCTCGACGACCTCGCCGAGCCGCTCCTCCGCCCGCTGGGCGGTCAGCTCCTCCGCGAGGCGCGAGACGCGCTCCAGACGCTCGGCGACCACCTCGGGGTCGACCTTGTTCTCGTAACCGGCGGCCTCGGTGCCGTCCTCGTCCGAGTACCCGAAGACACCGATCGCGTCCAGCCGCGCCTCACTGAGGAAGCGCTCCAGCTCCGCCAGGTCGTCCTCGGTCTCGCCGGGGAAGCCGACGATGAAGTTCGACCGGGCGCCGGCCTGCGGCGCCTTGCCTCTGATCGTCTCGAGCAGTTCCAGGAAGCGGTCGGTGTCGCCGAAGCGGCGCATGGCGCGCAGCACCCCGGGCGCCGAGTGCTGGAAGGACAGATCGAAGTACGGCGCGACCTTCTCGGTCGAGGTGAGCACGTCGATCAGCCCGGGACGCATCTCGGCGGGCTGCAGATAGCTGACCCGGATCCGCTCGATGCCGTCCACCGCGGCCAGCTCCGGCAGCAGCGTCTCCAGCAGCCGGATGTCCCCGAGGTCCTTGCCGTACGAGGTGTTGTTCTCGGAGACCAGCATGATCTCCTTCACCCCCTGCTCGGCCAGCCAGCGGGTCTCGCCCAGCACATCGGAGGGGCGGCGCGAGATGAAGGAGCCGCGGAAGGACGGGATGGCGCAGAACGAGCAGCGCCGGTCGCAGCCGGAGGCCAGTTTCACCGAGGCGACCGGGCTGCTGTCCAGTCTGCGGCGCAGCGGGGCCCGCGGCCCGGAGGCCGGGGCCACCCCCTCGGGGAGGTCCTCGGGCGCGGTGTCCTGGGCGTGGCCGGGCAGCGCCACCGACGCGGCGTCCTGCCGCTCGGCCGGACTGATCGGCAGCAGCTTGCGGCGGTCGCGAGGGGTGTGGGAGGCGTGGACGCCGCCGGCGAGGATGGTCCGCAGACGGTCGGAGATGTCGGCGTAGTCGTCGAAGCCGAGCACCCCGTCGGCCTCGGGCAGCGCCTCCGCGAGCTCCTTGCCGTACCGCTCGGCCATGCAGCCGACGGCCACCACGGCCTGGGTGCGGCCGTGGTCCTTCAGGTCGTTCGCCTCCAGCAGGGCGTCGACCGAGTCCTTCTTGGCGGCCTCCACGAAGCCACAGGTGTTGACGACGGCGACGTCCGCCTCGGTGGCTTCCTCGACGAGCTCCCAGCCGTCCGCCGCCAAGCGGCCTGCGAGCTCCTCCGAGTCCACCTCGTTACGGGCGCAGCCAAGGGTGACAAGGGCGACGGTGCGGCGTTCGGGCATGGGGTCAGACTACTTCGTCCCCACGACAGCCCCCGCTGGCAGGGCTCCCGATCTTGCTACGGCTCAGCCCGCTTCGGGGTCTCCCTTGGTGTAGCTCAGCCGCTGGACGGCCCCGCTGGTGCCCACGTTCTTCACTTCCTTGCCGTTCACGAACAGCTTGATCGCCCCGGCGTTGCCCAGCACCAGGTCGATGCGCCTGCTGTCGCTGAAGGTCTTGGAGTCGCCCTCGCGCAGCACGCCCTCCTCGATCAGCCGGCCGTTGTGATCCTGGGCGGAGATCCAGCTCTGGCCGTCCTCGGCGGTCAGCTTGACGGTGACCTTGTCCGCCGGGACGCCCGCGATGGCACTGTCGGACGGGTCGGGCTTGTTCGGGGTGGCGGGCTTGGAGGGGGCGGCGCTGTTGGTGGGCGCGGAGGCGCTGGGCTTGGGCGAGCCGGTGTCCTCGGCGACCGTCGAGCCGTCGCCGTTGCCGCCCCTGAAAAGAGTGAAGCCCACGAATCCGACGACGGCGACGATCGCCGCGACCATCGCGGCCGTCCAGTTGGGGCGCCGGGGATCGGGGCGGATCCGCTCGGCCTCGAACAGCGGCGCCGGCGCGGTCGGCGTGGGCCGGCCGCCGTGTTCGGCGTCGAACTGTGCGATCAAGGACTCCGGATCACAGCCCACGGCGCGCGCGAGCACACGGATGTGTCCGCGGGCGTAGACATCGCCGCCACAGCGCGAGAAATCGTCCTGCTCGATGCCCCGCACGATGGGGGTGCGCACCCGGGTGGAGGAACTGACCTCGTCGACGGTCAGCCCCGCGGAGATACGGGCCTGCTGGAGGGCGCGACCGATGGAAACCCGGTCGTCTTCGGGGGAGTTGCCGTCTTCGGGAAGGTTGCCGATGGACACGGGGGCGCCTTTCGAGCGTGAGCCACCTGCTGGGGGTTCAGTCTAGGGGTGGGGCGAAAGGGTCGGGCAAGCGGGAGGACGGAGTTTGTCCGCCATCGGGATTGCCGTTCGATCACGATTCTGGGGTCTCACTCCGCCACCTCCCTCAACTTGACGTTTCGGTAGGGGAAACGGTTGCCCGCCAAACCCTTATGAGTGAGCCTTACCGCGGATCACGTCGAGCACGCCATCCAATTCATCCGGCTTGACGAGCACATCGCGCGCCTTGGATCCCTCGCTCGGGCCGACGACGCCCCGCGACTCCATGAGATCCATCAGCCGCCCCGCCTTGGCGAAACCCACCCGCAGCTTGCGCTGCAGCATCGACGTCGAGCCGAACTGGGTGGAAACCACCAGCTCAGCGGCCTGGCAGAGCAGATCGAGATCATCGCCGATCTCCTCGTCGATCTCCTTCTTCTTCGACGACCCGACCGTCACGTCCTCGCGGAAGACGGGTGCCATCTGCGCCTTGCAGTGCGCGACGACCGCCTCGACCTCGGCCTCGGTGACATAGGCGCCCTGCATCCGGGTGGGTTTGTTCGCGCCCATCGGCAGAAAGAGGCCGTCGCCCTTGCCGATCAGCTTCTCGGCACCGGCCTGGTCCAGGATGACGCGGCTGTCGGCCAGCGAGGAGGTGGCGAAGGCGAGCCGTGAGGGCACATTGGCCTTGATCAGACCGGTGACGACGTCCACGGAGGGCCGCTGGGTGGCCAGCACCAGGTGGATACCGGCCGCGCGCGCCAGCTGTGTGATCCGCACGATCGAGTCCTCGACATCGCGCGGTGCGACCATCATCAAATCGGCCAGCTCGTCGACGATCACCAGGAGATACGGATAGGGCTTGAGCTCGCGCTCGCTCCCCGCGGGCTCCTTCACCTTGCCCTTGCGGACCGCCGCGTTGAAGTCGTCGATATGGCGGAAGCCGTACGCCGCGAGGTCGTCATAGCGAAGATCCATCTCGCGTACGACCCACTGGAGCGCCTCGGCCGCGCGCTTGGGGTTGGTGATGATCGGTGTGATCAGATGCGGAATGCCCTCGTAGGCGGTCAGCTCCACGCGCTTGGGGTCGACCAGCACCATCCGCACATCGTCCGGAGTGGCACGGGCCATGACCGACGTGATCAGACAGTTGATGCAGGACGACTTGCCGGAACCGGTCGCGCCCGCCACCAGCACATGCGGCATGGTGGCCAGATTGGCCGCCACATAGCCGCCCTCGACGTCCTTGCCCAGCCCGACGAGCATCGGATGGTCGTCGCCGACGGAGTCCGCCGAGCGCAGCACATCGCCCAGGTTGACCATCTCGCGGTCGCTGTTGGGGATTTCGATGCCGACGGCCGACTTGCCGGGGATGGGGCTGATGATCCGCACATCGGGGCTGGCGACCGCGTAGGCGATGTTCTTGGTCAGCGCGGTGATCCGCTCGACCTTGACGGCCGGGCCCAGTTCCACCACGTAGCGGGTGACCGTCGGGCCGCGGGTGAAGCCGGTGACGGCGGCGTCCACCTTGAACTCCGTGAACACCTTCGTCAGCGAGTCCACGACCGCGTCGTTGGCCGCGCTGCGCGTCTTGCCGGGACCGCCGCGCTCCAGCAGCTCGAGCGAGGGCAGGGAGTAGGTGATGTCTCCGGAGAGCTGCAGTTGCTCGGCGCGCGGCGGCAGCGGCTCGCTCGTCTCGGTCACGGGCCGGGTGAGGTCGGGGACCTGGGCCGGGTCCGCCTCGCCGGCTCCGTCCTTACGGCCCTTCCCGCCCGCCGCCGTGCCCCTGGCGCCGCTCGTCCCGGACTCCTTGTCGGCGTCGCGCGCGACCGGCACCCCGCCGCTGGCGGCCCCGTCCTCGCGCTCGCCCGAAATCCCGCTGCTGAGCCCGGCGACGAGCGGCGAGGGCTGCACACCGTGCAGCACGGCCCCGTCCAGCGAGGCGGCGGCCGCGGCCGCCACGTCCACGGCGTCCATGGGCCGGTCGAGCGGCGGTTGGGTGGACGACGAGCGGCGCGAGCGCCGGCGCTTGCGCAGCGCCTCCTCCTCCTCCTCGGCCCGCTCCGGGCCTCCGGCACCGTCCGGGTCCTCTTTGGCGAGCGAGGTCCTGCGAGCCCGTCTGGCGGGCGTCTCGCGCCATTCTTCGGCGTACTCCCCCGCGTCGTACCCGGCCTCCGAGGCGTACGCGTCCTCGTCGTCCCGGACCAGGCCGAGCCGGACGCCCAGCTGCCGCAGCCGCTGCGGAATGGCGGCGACCGGCGTCGCCGTGACCACCAGCAGCCCGAAGACGGTGAGCAGCACCAGCAGCGGTACGGCCAGCACGTCGCCCATCAGGTAGATCAGCGGCCGGGAAACGGCCCAGCCGATCAGGCCGCCCGCGTCCTGTATCGCCTCGGTGCCCTGGCCGCGTCCCGGGGCGCCGCAGGCGATGTGGACCTGCCCCAGGACGCCGATGACGAGCGCCGAGAGCCCGATGACGATCCGCCCGTTGGCCTCCGGCCGCTCCGGATGGAGGATCAGCCGGGCGGCGATGGTGCCCAGCAGTATCGGCACCACCAGGTCGAGACGGCCGAAGGCGCCGGTGACCAGCATCTCGACCAGACTGCCGACCGGCCCGTCCAGATTGGACCAGGTGCCCGCCGCGACGATCAGGGCAAGGGCGAGCAGCAGCAGGGCGCTGCCGTCCTTACGGTGGGCGGGGTCGAGTCCCTTGGCGCCGCGTCCTATGCCGCGGAACATCGCCGCGACGGCGCGCGCCGTGCCCATCCACACGGCGCGCACGGCGCGGTACACGCCGCTGGTGGGATTCGGTGCGGGAGGGGGCGCCGCCTTCTTCGCCGCGGCCTTCTTCGCGGGCGCGGCGGACTTCTTGGCGGGTGCCTTCTTCGCGGGCGCCTTCTTGGCGGCCGTCTTCTTCGCAGCGCCTCCGGACTGCCCGGCGCGCTTCTTCGAGGTGCCCGCCGTGCTCTGGGAACCCTTGCCGGACGTACGAGAGGCCATGGAGGCGAGATTACCCGCGTCCGCCGTACGGAGCACGCATGGCGGGGGTATCAGGCGCCCCGGACGTCACACCGGTGCCGCTGCACAGTCGAGACGGTGAGGCGGCCGTGACGGCACGTCAAAGTGCGGGTGACCGGTCGGCGATGACCGACCGACGGTGACGGTGGAGTGACCGCTCAGTTCTGCGAGGGGACCTGGCCGGCCCCGCTGCCCGCACCCGGCTCCAGCGCGTCCAGCGCCCGCCGCAGACCGGTCAGCTTGCGCTCCAGATGGGCCGCGGTGGCCACGGCGGCGGCATCGGCCGACTCGTCCAGCTGCTTGGAGAGCGCCTCGGCCTGCTCCTCGACGGCGGCGAGCCGCGCGGACAGCTCCGCGAGCAGCCCCGCCGACTCCTTGGCCTCCCCGGCGGCGGGCTGACCGCCCTCCAACTGCAGCCGCAGCAGCGACGCCTGCTCCCGCAGCTGGCAGTTCTTCATGTACAGATCCACGAAGACCGAGACCTTGGCTCTGAGCACCCAGGGGTCGAACGGTTTGGAGATGTAGTCCACCGCGCCGGCCGCATAGCCCCGGAAGGTGTGGTGGGGGCCGTGGTTGATCGCCGTGAGGAAAATGATCGGGATGTCGCGGGTCCGCTCCCGGCGCTTGATGTGCGCCGCGGTCTCGAACCCGTCCATGCCCGGCATCTGGACGTCCAGCAGAATCACCGCGAAGTCGTCCGTCAACAGCGCCTTGAGCGCTTCCTCCCCTGACGATGCCCGCACCAGGGTCTGATCGAGCGCGGAGAGAATGGCCTCCAGCGCCAGCAGATTCTCCGGCCGGTCATCGACCAGGAGGATCTTGGCCTTCTGCACCATGCCCCGTCCTCCTCGTCCCGGCTTGGGGTCTCCCCAGCTCGAAGAGCTGGGGGAAGCACCGGGCGCCGCCCCAGGGGACGGCTCCCTTGTGCCGCCCGTCCTTGTGCCGGTCATGGTAGCCGCACCCCGCTGTTCGCCACACCCTGTCACCGCGATGTCACTGTGCACGTAGCAGAAACGCGGTGGGAGACCAGAAGGTTCCCCGAATACCGCGTTCCCACACGTGTTCGGCGACACTCAGTCAACACCACGGCCGCCCCGGGCGTGCCGCGGGTCACTCAGTCGACATCCAGTGCTCCATCACCGTAAGGAGATGATCGGTGTCGACCGGCTTGGTGACGTAGTCCGACGCACCCGCTTCGATGCTCTTCTCCCGGTCGCCCTTCATCGCCTTCGCGGTGAGAGCGATGATCGGCAGCCCGGCGAACTGGGGCATCCTGCGGATCGCGGCCGTCGTGGCGTACCCGTCCATCTCCGGCATCATGATGTCCATCAGGACGAGCACGACGTCGTCGTGCTGCTCCAGGACCTCGATGCCCTCCCGGCCGTTCTCCGCGTACAGGACCTGCAGCCCGTGCTGCTCCAGCACGCTGGTCAGCGCGAAGACATTACGGATGTCGTCGTCGACGATCAGCACCTTCTCGCCGTGGAAGCCGCTCACCGGCTCCGGCACCACCAGGTCCTGGCCGCCCAGCAGCCACGGCTCGGGAGCCTGCGACTGCCGTCCCGGGCGGCGGGCGGACGACCGGGCGCTCAGCTCCGCCTGCGGCGGCGACTGCCCCTCGTCGGCCCGCGACGCCTCCTGCTCGGTCCGCTGACGCCGCCGGAACAGCCCGGAGCCGCCACGGCCACGCGCCGCCGAGGAAGCGTCGGAGGCGTCCTGTGCGCCCTCCTGCTCCGCCCCGGCCCCGTCCTCCACGGTCTCCTCCACGCCGCTGGGGAGCGCCGCGAGCGCCAGCGGGCCCGGCCCCGAGCTGCTCGGGGCGAGCTGCGGGTAGCCCTGCGGCGGCAGCTCGCTGGGGTGCAGCGGCAGATAGAGCGTGAAGGTCGAGCCGCGGCCCGGTTCGCTGGCCGCGTGGATCTCGCCGCCGAGCAGCCGGGCGATCTCCCGGCTGATGGACAGGCCGAGCCCGGTGCCGCCGTACTTCCGGCTGGTGGTGCCGTCGGCCTGCTTGAACGCCTCGAAGATCACCCGCATCTTGCTGGCCGCGATGCCGATACCGGTGTCGGTGACCGAGAAGGCGATCATGTCGGCGTCCGCGTCGCGCAGGGCACCGTGCTCCAGCAGCTGCTCCCGGATGGCGTGCGGCACATCCGCGCCCGCCGGCCGGATGACCAGCTCCACGGCGCCGCTGTCGGTGAACTTCACCGCGTTGGACAGCAGGTTGCGCAGCACCTGCAGCAGCCGCTGCTCGTCGGTGTGCAGCGTCGCCGGAAGCTCCGGCGACACCCTTACGGAGAAGTCCAGGCCCTTCTCCGCGGTCAGCGGCCGGAAGGTGGCCTCCACATAGTCGACGAGCTGGACCAGGGCGATACGGGTCGGGCTGACGTCCATCTTGCCCGCCTCGACCTTCGACAGGTCCAGGATGTCGTTGATCAGCTGCAGCAGGTCCGAGCCCGCGCCGTGGATGGTCTCGGCGAACTCCACCTGCTTCGGCGAGAGATTGCCGTCGGCGTTGTCGGCGAGCAGCTTGGCCAGGATCAGCAGCGAGTTGAGCGGCGTGCGCAGCTCATGCGACATGTTCGCCAGGAACTCGCTCTTGTAGCGCATCGAGACGGCGAGCTGCTCGGCGCGCTCCTCGAGCACCTGCCGGGCTTCCTCGATCTCGGTGTTCTTGACCTCGATGTCGCGGTTCTGGCGGGCCAGCCGCTCGGACTTCTCCTCCAGCTCCGCGTTGGACGCCTGGAGGGCCTTCTGCCGGTTCTCCAGCTCGGCGGACCGCTCGCGCAGCTGCTCGGTCAGCTCCTGCGACTGCTTCAGCAGCACCTCGGTCTTGGTGTTGACGCTGATGGTGTTGACGCTGGTGCCGATCATCTCGGCGATCTGGTTGAGGAAGTCCTTCTGGATCTGGGCGAAGGGCTGGAACGAGGCCAGCTCGATCACGCCCAGCAGCTGCCCCTCGAAGAGCACCGGCAACACGATCACATGGGCCGGAGCCGCCTCGCCGAGCCCCGAGGCGATCTTGAGATAGCCCGGCGGCACGTTCTCCACCAGGATCGGGCGCTTCTCCTCGGCGACCGTGCCGATCAGCGTCTCACCGGCCTTGAAGCGCGTGGGCATCAAGCCGAGGGTGTAGCCGTAGGAACCGACCAGCAGCAGTTCGTAGCCGTCGTCGGAGGTGCTGTCCGCGACCACCTCGGTGCCCTCGCCCGGCGGTACGGCCAGGAAGAACGCGCCGTGCTGGGCGGAGACCACCGGGGTCAGCTCGCTCATGATCAACCGGGCGACGTCCTCCAGGTCGCGCCGTCCCTGCATGAGACCGGAGATCCGGGCGAGGTTGCCCTTGAGCCAGTCCTGCTCCTTGTTGGCGAGCGTCGTCTCGCGCAGGTTGGCGATCATGGTGTTGATGTGGTCCTGGAGGACCTGGATCTCGCCCGAGGCGTCCACATCGATCTTGAGGTTGAGATCGCCGCGGGTCACCGCGGTGGCGACCTCGGCGATGGCGCGCACCTGACGAGTCAGGTTGCCGGCCATCTCGTTCACCGACTCGGTCAGGTCCTTCCAGGTGCCGGCCACGTCCCGCACCCGCGCCTGGCCGCCCAGCTGGCCCTCGGTGCCCACCTCGCGGGCCACCCGGGTCACCTGGTCGGCGAACGACGAGAGCTGATCCACCATCGTGTTGATGGTCGTCTTCAGCTCGAGGATCTCGCCACGCGCCTCGATGTCGATCTTCTTGGTCAGATCACCCTGGGCGATGGCCGTGGTGACCATCGCGATGTTGCGGACCTGTCCGGTCAGGTTGGACGCCATCGAGTTCACGGACTCGGTGAGGTCCTTCCACGTCCCCGAGACGCCGGGCACCCGCGCCTGGCCGCCCAGGATGCCGTCCGTGCCCACCTCGCGGGCCACGCGGGTGACCTCGTCGGCGAACGAGGACAGCGTCGTCACCATCGTGTTGACGGTGTCGGCCAGCGCCGCGACCTCGCCGCGCGCCTCGACCGTCACCTTCTTCGTCAGATCGCCGTTGGCTACCGCGGCCGAGACCTGCGAGATGTTCCGCACCTGAATGGTCAGGTTGTTGGCCATCAGGTTGACGTTGTTGCTCAGGTCCTTCCAGATACCGGTCACGCCCGGAACCCGCGCCTGACCGCCCAACTGCCCCTCGGTGCCCACCTCACGGGCCACCCGGGTCACCTGCTCGGCGAACGACGACAGCTGATCCACCATCGTGTTCACGGTGGTGACCAGCTCCAGGATCTCGCCCTTGGCATCGACGGTGATCTTCTTCGACAGATCGCCCTTGGCGACCGCCGTCGTCACCTCCGCGATCGAACGCACCTGGGACGTCAGGTTGTTGGCCATGCTGTTGACGGACTGGGTGAGGTCCTTCCACGTACCGGAGACGCCCTGCACCTCGGCCTGGCCGCCCAACTGGCCCTCGGTGCCCACCTCACGGGCGACCCTGGTGACCTCCTCCGCGAAGGACGACAGCTGGTCGACCATCGTGTTCAGGGTGTTCTTGAGCTCCAGGATCTCGCCGCGCGCATCGACGTCGATCTTCTGGGAGAGGTCACCGCGCGCGACCGCCGTGGCAACCTGCGCGATATTGCGCACCTGGGCGGTCAGATTGCCCGCCATACCGTTCACCGAGTCGGTCAGATCGCGCCACACACCCGCCACACCGGGCACCTGCGCCTGACCGCCCAGCCGGCCGTCCGTACCCACCTCGCGGGCCACGCGGGTCACCTGCTCGGCGAAGGCGGAGAGCTGGTCGACCATCGTGTTGATGGTGTTCTTCAGCTCCAGGATCTCGCCGCGCGCGTCCACCTCGATCTTCTGCGACAGATCACCGCGCGCGACCGCCGTCGTCACCTGGGCGATACCGCGCACCTGCGCGGTCAGGTTCCCCGCCATGGAGTTGACGGAGTCGGTCAGGTCCTTCCAGACGCCGCTGACCCCGTCCACCCGGGCCTGACCGCCCAGCCGGCCCTCGGTGCCCACGTCCCGCGCCATCCTGGTGACCTGGTCGGCGAACGAGGACAACTGGTCCACCATGGTGTTCACGGTGTTCTTCAGCTTGAGCATCTCACCGGAGACATCGACGGTGACCTTCTGCGACAGATCGCCGTTCGCCACCGCCGTCGTCACCTGGGCGATGTTGCGCACCTGTCCGGTGAGGTTCCGGAAGGCCGTGTTCACCGAATCGGTGAGGTCCTTCCACGTTCCCGCCGCACCCGGCACCTGCGCCTGGCCGCCCAGCTCGCCCTCGACGCCGATCTCCCGGGCCACCCGCGTCACCTCGGCGCCGAAGGACTGCAGCTGGTCGACCATCGTGTTGGTGGTGTTCTTCAGCTCCAGCATCTCGCCGGCCACATCCACAGTGACCTTCTGCGACAGATCGCCGTTCGCCACCGCCGTCGTCACCTGCGCGATGTCCCGCACCTGCGCGGTGAGGTTCCGGAACGCGGTGTTCACCGAATCGGTGAGGTCCTTCCACGTCCCCGCCGCACCCGGCACCTGCGCCTGACCGCCCAGCAGCCCCTCGGCGCCGACCTCGCTGGCCACCCGCGTGACCTCGTCGGCGAAGGTGCGCAGCGTCTCGGTCATGGTGTTGATCGTGTCGGCCAGCTGCGCGACCTCGCCGCGTGCGCTCACCGTCACCTTCTGCGACAGATCACCATTGGCGACCGCCGTGGTGACCTGGGCGATCCCGCGCACCTGCGCGGTCAGGTTCCCCGCCATGAGGTTGACGGAATCGGTCAGGTCCTTCCAGACGCCCGCGACGCCCGGAACCTTCGCCTGGCCGCCCAGCTCGCCCTCGGTGCCCACCTCACGGGCGACCCGGGTCACCTCGGAGGCGAACGAGGAGAGCTGGTCCACCATCGTGTTGACGGTTTCCTTCAGCTCGAGCATCTCCCCGGACACATGAACCGTGACCTTCCGGGACAGATCACCCTTGGCCACCGCCGTCGTCACGAGAGCGATATCACGCACCTGGGCGGTGAGCCGGGAGGCCATCGTGTTGACGGACTCCGTGAGGTCCTTCCACGAACCCGACATTCCACGCACTCGGGCCTGGCCGCCCAGCTTGCCCTCGGTGCCGACCTCACTCGCGACCCGCGTCACCTCGTCGGTGAACGCGGAGAGCTGGTCCACCAGGCCGTTGACCGTGCGCCCCACCTTCAGGAACTCGCCCCGCAGGGGATGCCCCGATCCATCGGCGCCCTGCGCCCGCAGGTCCATGCGCTGCTCGAGATCGCCCTCGGCGACCGCCGACAGCACCCGGCCCACCTCGGACACCGGCCGCACAAGATCGTCCACCAGGGCGTTGGACGCGTCAATGGCCGCGGCCCACTGGCCCTCACAGGCGCCGGTCTCCAGCCGCTCGGTGAGCTTGCCCTCGCGGCCGACCACCCGCCGCACCCGGGTCAGCTCACCGGTGAGCTGCAGATTGCGATCCGCGACCTCATTGAAAACCGCGGCGATCTCGGCCATCACGCCCTCGCCCGAGACCGTGAGCCGTTTGCGGAAGTTCCCGTCCCGCATCGCCGTCATCGCGGTCAGCAGCCGGTTCAGGGCCGCCGTATCCACTTCAGTCGTCCCATTGCTCCGGGACCGTCCGCCTTTCGCGCGCGTATTCGTGCCCCGCGCCGCTGCGCCAGACTCCACCGTGTCCCTCCCGCAGGGTTGACCATCCTCGTCGGGTTCTTCTTCCAGCTTGCCCAGTGTTTCACCATGCCCCAACCAGGCCATAACAGTTCGGCAGCATCCCACACCCCCGAACGCCCACTCTGGGGGGAATCGAGGCCGACCGGCATTCGCGCGGGCGCCGGTGGTAAGTAACCTGGCAACCGGCCAGGGCATCGGAGGGGCGCTGCGACATGGGTGAGCAGTTCGCCGAGACACATATGAGGAGACCTGTGATCACCGCGCGGGCAGCCGCCACCTTCGAGCCGGTGGGACGCTCGGTCGCCGCCGCCCGCACTTTTGTCCGGGACACCCTCCAGGGGTGGGGCCTCACCGACATCGTGGACGACGCCGTCGTCCTGACCAGCGAACTTGTTACCAACGCGGTGGTGCACGCCGGTACCACCGCCGATGTGGTCTGCATCCGCGCCGATACCGGCGTGCGCGTCGAGGTCGCCGACCGCTACCCCGAGCGCGAGGTCCCGCTGCAGAGCAACGGCGGCCACCACTTCGGAAACCCCGACCGCGAGGGCGGCCGCGGCCTGCTGCTGTGCGCGGCCCTCGCCGGCCGCTGGGGCGTCGAGTACACCGCAACCCACAAGCAGGTCTGGTTCCAGCTCGATTTCCCCGACCGCCCGGCCGGGACCCGAGCGGCCGGGCCCGCCCTGCCCTCCAGCGCCCTGCCCATCGCCGACGCCCGGGTCCGGGTCGGGGTCGTCCAGGTCGACAGCGGCGGTCTGATCAGCTCCTGGAACGACGACGCCCAAGAGCTGTTCGGCTACCCACCGGAGCAGGTCATCGGCAAGCCGCTGACCGACCTCGCGGCGTGGCCGCACACCCCCGGCACGGGCACCGGCGTCGCCGAGGCGCTCCTGCTCTCACGCTGGGAGGGCTCCTACGGCATCCGCGGCGCCGACGGCCGGGTCGCCCCCGTCTACGCCTCCCATCTGCGCATCCGCGACGCCGAGGGCGAGCCGTCCACCGTCTGTCTGCTGGTGGGCGAACGCGAGCGCGCCGTACTGCAGAGCCCGATGCGCGGTGCGAATGCCGACACCGCCGACACCTCTGACCGGGGCCAGGCCACCGACGCCTTCGAGGTCTTCATCGGCTCCCCGGCCCCCGACGACCTCGACGGTCTGCTCCAGCGCACCGTCGAGCGGGCCCGTGACATGCTCGACGGCGACGCCGCCTATCTGCTGCTCGCCACCGACGACGAGACCGAGTTGGAGGTCCGCGCCTCCACCGGGCTGCCCTCCGCCCGCCAGCGCTTCGCCCGCGTCCCCGTCGAAGCGGGCACCGGCCGCTACGGCTCGGCCCGGATGCCCGCGGTCCACGAGGATCTGTCCGCGGTGCCCGGCGCCGTTCCACTGCTGGTGAACACGGGGATGCGCTCCGTCGTCACCGTCCCGCTGAAGGTCGAGGGCCGGCTCACCGGCTCGCTCGGCGTCGCCGCCGAGTCCCCGGCCCGCTACAGCAACGAAGAGGCTCTGCGGCTGCAGTTCGCCGCCGACCGCATCGCCCTCGCCGTCGAGCGCGCCCGCCTCACCGAGCTGGAGCGGCTGCGCCGCGGCTCGCTGTCCTTCCTCGTCGAGGCGTCCGACCTCCTCGCGGGCACCCTGGACCGCGACCAGACGCTGGCGCTGATGGCCCAGATGACGGTGCCCACGCTGGCCAGTTGGTGCGCCGTCTATACGGTCGCCGACCAGGCGTCCGAGCCCGAGCTGTCGTACGTCCTGCACGAGGACGAGGACCGCATCGACGGGCTCAAGGCCCTGCTGATGAAGATCGACCCACCGGAGCAGGTTCCCACCGGCGGGGCCCGCAGCTGGTCCGGCCCCTATGACGCGGCCCACGCCGCCGCCCTGCGCACCTCGCTGCGCAGCCTCAGCCTCGGCGACTCCGCCCGCCCCTCCTCCGGCCCCGGCGCCTCGCTCGCGACCGCCTCCGCGGTCGGCGGGGAGACGGTCGTACTGCCCTTGGTGGCCCGTAACCGCGTCATCGGCATGCTCATCCTCGGCAAGCCCACCGACGAGCACTTCCGCCAGGAGAACCTGGAGCTCGCCGAGGACCTCTCCCGCCGGGCCGCGCTCGCGCTGGACAACGCGCGGCTCTACTCGGAGCGCACCGCCATCAGCCAGTCCCTGCAGCGCAGTCTGCTGCCGCCCGAGCAGCCCGAGGTCCCCGGAGTCGAGGTCGAGGTCATCTACCGCGCGGCGGGCGAGGGCAATGAGGTCGGCGGCGACTTCTACGACCTCTTCCCGATCCGCGACGGGGCGTACGGCTTCGCCATCGGCGACGTCTGCGGCACCGGACCGGAGGCCGCCGCGGTCACCGGACTCGCCCGGCACGCCCTGCGGCTGCTCGCCCGCGAGGGTTTCGGGGGCCCGGCGGTCCTGGAGCGGCTCAACGCGGCCATCCTCGACGAGGGCGCCCGCAGCCGCTTCCTGACCCTCCTCTACGGGGAGTTGTGGCCGCAGCACGACGGCAGCGCGGTGCTCAAGGTCGTCTGCGCCGGACACCCCCTGCCGCTCCGGCTGCGCCAGGACGGCAGCGTGGAAGCGGCGGCCGAGCCCCAGCCGCTGCTCGGCGTCATGGAGGACCTCGAGCTGTACGAGCAGACGGTGACGCTCGACCCGGGCGATGTGCTGCTGTGCGTCACCGACGGGGTGACGGAGCGGCGCGAGGGCACCAGGATGCTCGGCGACGACGGCCTTATCGACGTCCTCACGACCTGTACCGGCCTTACGGCGGGCGCGGTGGCCGCCCGGGTGCTGCGGGCCGTGGAGCGCTTCGCGGCGGAGCCGCCGTCGGACGACATGGCGATCCTGGCGATGCGCGTGCCCGAGCCCGCCGATTCCTGAGGCGGGGGGGCCGGGGGGACTGGGAGCCCCGGCGCAATGCCCGAATATGACGAAAGGCCCCCGCCATATGGCGGGGGCCTTTCGCAGGAGAGCCCCAATACGGAATCGAACCGTAGACCTTCTCCTTACCATGGAGACGCTCTGCCGACTGAGCTATTGGGGCGCGTCGACGGGATAGATCATACCCGAACTCGGGTACGCTCCCGACCACTCGCCCCCGTGCCTCAGGCGGCAGACTGCAACAGCCCGCCCAGCGCGTTGCAGGCCGAGACCACGCGCTGCAACTCCCGCCGCGACATGGTCGGATCGACGGGCAGTGCCAGGCATTCATCGGCCGCCCGCTCGGTCTCCGCGAGCCACAGATCGCGCCGGAAGCGCGCGGTGCGATGCGCGGGTGTCTGCACGGGCACATGGCATACGACGCCGCGAGAACGCAGCGTGCGGGCGAAGGCGTCCCGGTCCGGCCGGCCGTTGCCGGGGACCCTGACGACGTACTGCTGATAGGTGTGTTCCACGCCGGGCGCGACCGGCGGCGTGAGAACTCCGCGCAACTTTCCGTCCAGATAGGCCGCGTTGGCCTGCCGCCGCAGAATCTCCCCGGCGGGCTCACCGGCCGACCCGTATCCGATCACCAGCACGCCGTGCCGCTGGCCCAGGTCGGTGAGGGCCCCCATGTCGGCGGGATGTCCGAAGGTGTGAATGGCCACGATGGCCGCGGTCCGGGGCGTCAGCGCCTCGGCCACCGCAGCCGGGTCTATGCAGTAGGTATGGGCGTCGATGTCCACGAACACCGGCCTGGCACCGGCCAGCAGCACCGCTTCAGCGGCCTCAGGAGTGCCGTAGGCCGGCACGATTACCTCGTCGCCCGGCCGCACACGCGCCCGGGTCAACTCATGCAGCAGCTCATCCGTAGGTGTCCCCATGAGCGGCATGTTGCCCAGGCAACATGAACACCGAGTAGCCCACAACACAACAGCAGAAGAGCCCTGTCGGTGACCGAAGTCCCGACAGGGCTCTTTGCAATATTTGTTCGGCGGTGTCCTACTCTCCCACAGGGTCCCCCCTGCAGTACCATCGGCGCTGAAAGGCTTAGCTTCCGGGTTCGAAATGTAACCGGGCGTTTCCCTAACGCTATGACCACCGAAACACTATGAAACTGAACCGGAACCACACCCCAAACAAAAAGGGGGGTTCAATACGGTTCATTGCTTCAGAACCAACACAGTGGACGCGAGCACCTGAGGACAAGCCCTCGGCCTATTAGTACCAGTCAACTCCACCAGTTACCCGGCTTCCATATCTGGCCTATCAACCCAGTCGTCTACTGGGAGCCTTAACCCATCAAGTGGGTGGGAGTCCTCATCTCGAAGCAGGCTTCCCGCTTAGATGCTTTCAGCGGTTATCCCTCCCGAACGTAGCCAACCAGCCATGCCCTTGGCAGGACAACTGGCACACCAGAGGTTCGTCCGTCCCGGTCCTCTCGTACTAGGGACAGCCCTTCTCAAGACTCCTACGCGCACAGCGGATAGGGACCGAACTGTCTCACGACGTTCTAAACCCAGCTCGCGTACCGCTTTAATGGGCGAACAGCCCAACCCTTGGGACCGACTCCAGCCCCAGGATGCGACGAGCCGACATCGAGGTGCCAAACCATCCCGTCGATATGGACTCTTGGGGAAGATCAGCCTGTTATCCCCGGGGTACCTTTTATCCGTTGAGCGACGGCGCTTCCACAAGCCACCGCCGGATCACTAGTCCCGACTTTCGTCCCTGCTCGACCCGTCGGTCTCACAGTCAAGCTCCCTTGTGCACTTACACTCAACACCTGATTGCCAACCAGGCTGAGGGAACCTTTGGGCGCCTCCGTTACCCTTTAGGAGGCAACCGCCCCAGTTAAACTACCCACCAGACACTGTCCCTGATCCGGATCACGGACCCAGGTTAGACATCCAGCACGACCAGAGTGGTATTTCAACAATGACTCCACACTAACTGGCGTTAATGCTTCACAGTCTCCCACCTATCCTACACAAGCCGAACCGAACACCAATATCAAGCTATAGTAAAGGTCCCGGGGTCTTTCCGTCCTGCTGCGCGAAACGAGCATCTTTACTCGTAGTGCAATTTCACCGGGCCTATGGTTGAGACAGTCGAGAAGTCGTTACGCCATTCGTGCAGGTCGGAACTTACCCGACAAGGAATTTCGCTACCTTAGGATGGTTATAGTTACCACCGCCGTTTACTGGCGCTTAAGTTCTCAGCTTCGCCACACCGAAATGTGACTAACCGGTCCCCTTAACGTTCCAGCACCGGGCAGGCGTCAGTCCGTATACATCGCCTTACGGCTTCGCACGGACCTGTGTTTTTAGTAAACAGTCGCTTCTCGCTGGTCTCTGCGGCCACCACCAGCTCAAGGAGAAAATCCCATCACCAGCAATGGCCCCCCTTCTCCCGAAGTTACGGGGGCATTTTGCCGAGTTCCTTAACCATAGTTCACCCGAACGCCTCGGTATTCTCTACCTGACCACCTGAGTCGGTTTAGGGTACGGGCCGCCATGAAACTCGCTAGAGGCTTTTCTCGACAGCATAGGATCATCCACTTCACCACAATCGGCTCGGCATCAGGTCTCACCCTTCAATGAGGAACGGATTTACCTACTCCTCGGGCTACACCCTTACCCCGGGACAACCACCGCCCGGGCTGGACTACCTTCCTGCGTCACCCCATCACTCACCTACTACAGGTCTGGACCGTCGGCTCCACCACTCCCCTCAACTCCGAAGAGATCAGGGCGGCTTCACGGACTTAGCATCGCCTGGTTCGACGTTGGCGCTTCAAAGCGGGTACCGGAATATCAACCGGTTGTCCATCGACTACGCCTGTCGGCCTCGCCTTAGGTCCCGACTTACCCTGGGCAGATCAGCTTGACCCAGGAACCCTTAGTCAATCGGCGCACACGTTTCCCACGTGTGTATCGCTACTCATGCCTGCATTCTCACTCGTGAACCATCCACAACTCGCTTACACGGCTGCTTCACCCGGCACACGACGCTCCCCTACCCATCACAGCGATCGTTGGACCACATGCTGCAATGACACGACTTCGGCGGTACGCTTGAGCCCCGCTACATTGTCGGCGCGGAATCACTTGACCAGTGAGCTATTACGCACTCTTTCAAGGATGGCTGCTTCTAAGCCAACCTCCTGGTTGTCTCTGCGACTCCACATCCTTTCCCACTTAGCGTACGCTTAGGGGCCTTAGTCGATGCTCTGGGCTGTTTCCCTCTCGACCATGGAGCTTATCCCCCACAGTCTCACTGCCGCGCTCTCACTTACCGGCATTCGGAGTTTGGCTAAGGTCAGTAACCCGGTAGGGCCCATCGCCTATCCAGTGCTCTACCTCCGGCAAGAAACACACGACGCTGCACCTAAATGCATTTCGGGGAGAACCAGCTATCACGGAGTTTGATTGGCCTTTCACCCCTAACCACAGGTCATCCCCCAGGTTTTCAACCCTGGTGGGTTCGGTCCTCCACGAAGTCTTACCTCCGCTTCAACCTGCCCATGGCTAGATCACTCCGCTTCGGGTCTTGAGCGCGCTACTAAACCGCCCTATTCGGACTCGCTTTCGCTACGGCTTCCCCACACGGGTTAACCTCGCAACACACCGCAAACTCGCAGGCTCATTCTTCAAAAGGCACGCAGTCACGACCGTGCTCCGAAGAACACGGCGACGCTCCCACGGCTTGTAGGCACACGGTTTCAGGTACTATTTCACTCCGCTCCCGCGGTACTTTTCACCATTCCCTCACGGTACTATCCGCTATCGGTCACCAGGGAATATTTAGGCTTAGCGGGTGGTCCCGCCAGATTCACACAGGATTTCTCGGGCCCCGTGCTACTTGGGAAATGAACAAGCAAGCCACTACGATTTCAGCTACGGGGGTCTTACCCTCTACGCCGGACCTTTCGCATGTCCTTCGCCTATCGCAATGGTTTCTGACTCACCCAGCCGCCGGCAGACGACTGAAGTTCACTCCCACAACCCCGTATGCGCAACCCCTGCCGGGTATCACACACATACGGTTTAGCCTCATCCAGTTTCGCTCGCCACTACTCCCGGAATCACGGTTGTTTTCTCTTCCTGCGGGTACTGAGATGTTTCACTTCCCCGCGTTCCCTCCACATACCCTATGTGTTCAGGTATGGGTGACAGCCCATGACGACTGCCGGGTTTCCCCATTCGGACACCCCCGGATCAAAGCTCGGTTGACAGCTCCCCGGGGCCTATCGCGGCCTCCCACGTCCTTCATCGGTTCCTGGTGCCAAGGCATCCACCGTGCGCCCTTAAAAACTTGGCCACAGATGCTCGCGTCCACTGTGCAGTTCTCAAACAACGACCCGTACCCCGTCACCCACACCTCACGATGCGGTTCACCGGGACCGGCCGAAGGACGAGCGTCATAGCCCGTACCTTCAGACACCCAACAGCGTGCCCGGCATCATTTTTCTGCTCACTCTGTGTTCCACGCCGAAGCAGTACTAACAGAGAAAAGCATCCAGACGATGCCGAATAGTCAACGTTCCACCCATGAGCAAACCGTGCGAGACATGCGCTCGCAGTCGGCTATGTGCTCCTTAGAAAGGAGGTGATCCAGCCGCACCTTCCGGTACGGCTACCTTGTTACGACTTCGTCCCAATCGCCAGTCCCACCTTCGACGGCTCCCCCCACAAGGGTTGGGCCACCGGCTTCGGGTGTTACCGACTTTCGTGACGTGACGGGCGGTGTGTACAAGGCCCGGGAACGTATTCACCGCAGCAATGCTGATCTGCGATTACTAGCGACTCCGACTTCATGGGGTCGAGTTGCAGACCCCAATCCGAACTGAGACCGGCTTTTTGAGATTCGCTCCACCTCACGGCTTCGCAGCTCATTGTACCGGCCATTGTAGCACGTGTGCAGCCCAAGACATAAGGGGCATGATGACTTGACGTCGTCCCCACCTTCCTCCGAGTTGACCCCGGCAGTCTCCTGTGAGTCCCCATCACCCCGAAAGGCATGCTGGCAACACAGAACAAGGGTTGCGCTCGTTGCGGGACTTAACCCAACATCTCACGACACGAGCTGACGACAGCCATGCACCACCTGTACACCGACCACAAGGGGGCCCCTGTCTCCAGAGGTTTCCGGTGTATGTCAAGCCTTGGTAAGGTTCTTCGCGTTGCGTCGAATTAAGCCACATGCTCCGCCGCTTGTGCGGGCCCCCGTCAATTCCTTTGAGTTTTAGCCTTGCGGCCGTACTCCCCAGGCGGGGAACTTAATGCGTTAGCTGCGGCGCGGACAACGTGGAATGTCGCCCACACCTAGTTCCCAACGTTTACGGCGTGGACTACCAGGGTATCTAATCCTGTTCGCTCCCCACGCTTTCGCTCCTCAGCGTCAGTATCGGCCCAGAGATCCGCCTTCGCCACCGGTGTTCCTCCTGATATCTGCGCATTTCACCGCTACACCAGGAATTCCGATCTCCCCTACCGAACTCTAGCCTGCCCGTATCGAATGCAGACCCGGAGTTAAGCTCCGGGCTTTCACATCCGACGCGACAAGCCGCCTACGAGCTCTTTACGCCCAATAATTCCGGACAACGCTTGCGCCCTACGTATTACCGCGGCTGCTGGCACGTAGTTAGCCGGCGCTTCTTCTGCAGGTACCGTCACTCTCGCTTCTTCCCTGCTGAAAGAGGTTTACAACCCGAAGGCCGTCATCCCTCACGCGGCGTCGCTGCATCAGGCTTTCGCCCATTGTGCAATATTCCCCACTGCTGCCTCCCGTAGGAGTCTGGGCCGTGTCTCAGTCCCAGTGTGGCCGGTCGCCCTCTCAGGCCGGCTACCCGTCGTCGCCTTGGTAGGCCATCACCCCACCAACAAGCTGATAGGCCGCGGGCTCATCCTGCACCGCCGGAGCTTTCCACACGCATCCCATGCGGGAGCGTGTCATATCCGGTATTAGACCCCGTTTCCAGGGCTTGTCCCAGAGTGCAGGGCAGATTGCCCACGTGTTACTCACCCGTTCGCCACTAATCCCCGGCCGAAACCGGTTCATCGTTCGACTTGCATGTGTTAAGCACGCCGCCAGCGTTCGTCCTGAGCCAGGATCAAACTCTCCGTGAATGCTTCCGGGATAGCCCGGTCACACAGTCACGAGAGCGGAGCAGACCGGAGGAATAATCCAGTCCGCTCACAGCGTCCTCGCTGTGTATTTTTCCAAAGGAACCTCGTCCGAGATGGACGGGGTATCAACATATCTGGCGTTGACTTTTGGCACGCTGTTGAGTTCTCAAGGAACGGACGCTTCCTTTGAAACCGTTTCACCGGTCTCTCCGGGCGCTTCCCTTCGATGTTTCCAACCTTACCAGATCCGTTTTCCGTTCCGTTTCCGGTCCGAATTCCGTTTCCGGTGGCCGTTGGAGGGCCTTCCCTTTCGGTGTCCCCGACTTTATCAGAATTTCTCTGAGTCGATTTCCACCCCCGCCGGTGGGCTCCTCCGGAGACCGTTGAGTCCTCCGGGTTCCCCTCTGGCGGAGCCGTAAACGTACTGGAGCGGGGCTCCTCGATGCAAATCGAGGAGCCCCGCCGGGTGTTCAGCGCCGGTGTGGTGCTGAGGAGGTGTCAGACCAGACGTCAGACCTCGACGACCACAGGAAGGATCATCGGGCGCCGTCGGTAGCTGTCGGAGACCCACTTACCGACCGCGCGCCGCGCCAACTGCTGGAGCTGATGCGCGTCCACGACCCCGTCGGAGGCCGACTTCACCAGGGCATCCTCGATCTTCGGGATGACCGCGGTGAAGGCCGAGTCCTCGATCCCGGAGCCCCTTGCGTGGATATGCGGGCCACCCACGACCTTGCCGGTCGAACTGTCGACGACCACGAAGATCGAGATGATGCCCTCCTCGCCGAGGATGCGGCGGTCCTTGAGCGAGGATTCCGTGACATCGCCGACCGAGAGGCCGTCCACGTACACGTATCCCGCCTGCACCTTGCCGACGATCTTGGCGATGCCGTCCACAAGGTCGACCACGACCCCGTCCTCGGCGATGACGCAGCGGTTCTTCGGAACCCCGGTCAAGGCGCCCAGCTCGGCGTTGGCGCGCAGATGGCGCCATTCGCCGTGCACCGGCATCAGGTTCTTGGGCTTGCAGATGTTGTAGAAGTACAGCAGCTCGCCGGCCGAGGCGTGGCCGGAGACATGGACCTTGGCGTTGCCCTTGTGGACGACCGTGGCGCCCCATCGCGTCAGTCCGTTGATGACCCGGTAGACCGCGTTCTCATTGCCGGGGATCAGCGACGAGGCCAGGATCACCGTGTCGCCCTGGACGATCCGGATCTGGTGATCGCGGTTGGCCATCCGGGACAGCGCGGCCATCGGCTCGCCCTGGGAGCCCGTGCAGACGAGCACCACCTCGTCGTCCGGTAGGTCGTCGAGGGTCTTCACATCCACCACGAGACCGGCCGGCACCCGCAGATAGCCGAGGTCACGTGCGATGCCCATGTTGCGGACCATCGAGCGGCCGACGAAGGCGACCCTGCGTCCGTACTCATGCGCCGCGTCGAGGATTTGCTGGATGCGGTGCACATGGCTGGCGAAGCTGGCGACGATGATGCGCTTCTGCGCGTTGCCGAAGACCTGGCGCAGTACGCCGGAGATATCGCGCTCGGGCGGTACGAACCCGGGGACCTCGGCGTTGGTGGAGTCCACCAGGAGCAGATCGATGCCCTCCTCGCCGAGCTTGGCGAAGGCGGGCAGATCCGTGAGGCGGCCGTCCAGCGGCAGCTGGTCCATCTTGAAGTCGCCGGTGTGCACCGCCATGCCGGCCGGGGTGCGGATGGCGACCGCGAGGGCGTCCGGGATGGAGTGGTTGACCGCGATGAACTCGCACTCGAAGGGGCCGATCCGCTCGCGGTGCCCCTCCTCGACCTCGAGGGTGTACGGGCGGATCCGGTGCTCCTGCAGCTTCGCCTCGATCAGGGCGAGGGTCAGCTTGGAGCCGATCAGCGGGATGTCGGGCTTCTCGCGCAGCAGGAAGGGGACGCCGCCGATGTGGTCCTCGTGCCCGTGGGTCAGGACGATGCCGTCGATGTCGTCGAGGCGGTCCCGGATGGATGTGAAGTCCGGCAGGATCAGGTCGACTCCGGGCTGCTCCTCCTCGGGGAAGAGCACCCCGCAGTCGACGATCAGCAGCCGGCCACCGTACTCGAAGACCGTCATGTTCCGGCCGATCTCACCGAGGCCGCCGAGCGGGGTGATACGCAGGCCGCCCTCGGGGAGCTTCGGCGGAGGGCCAAGCTCAGGATGCGGATGACTCAAAAGACTCTCCTCACCACACACGCCACATGCCCCCTGGGCACATGGCGCGCGTGACATTCGTGCACTTGCTGATGTGTCTGTATGCAGTTGTGAAGTATGAAGGTGCGACCAATCGCCTCTTTGCTTAGAGCTGTACCCCGCCCGCGGCGAGATCGCGCTTCAGCTGTTCCGTTTCCTCGGCGGTCAGCTCGACCAGCGGCAGGCGCAGCGGCCCGGCGGGCTGGCCCTGAAGGGCGAGCGCGGCCTTGGCCGTGATCACTCCCTGGGTGCGGAACATGCCGGTGAAGACCGGCAGCAGCTTCTGGTGGATCTCCGTTGCCTTCGCGACGTCGCCCGCGAGATGGGCCTCCAGCATCGCCCGCAGCTCGGGGCTGACCAGGTGGCCGACCACGGAGACGAAGCCGACCGCGCCGACCGACAGCAGCGGCAGGTTCAGCATGTCGTCGCCGGAGTACCAGGCGAGGCGCGAGCGGGCGATGGCCCAGCTGGCGCGTCCGAGGTCGCCCTTGGCGTCCTTGTTGGCCACGATGCGCGGGTGCTCCGCGAGCCGGACGATGGTCTCGGTGCCGATCGGGACACCGCTGCGGCCCGGGATGTCGTAGAGCATGACCGGCAGGCCGGTGGCGTCGGCGATGGCGGTGAAGTGCCGGAGGAGACCTTCCTGCGGAGGCTTGCTGTAGTACGGCGTGACCGCCAGCAGCCCGTGGGCACCGGCCTGCTCGGCCGCGCGGGCGAGCTCGACACTGTGCCGGGTGTCATTGGTACCGGCTCCGGCCACGACGTGGGCGCGGTCCCCGACCGCCTCCACCACGGCGCGTACGAGCTGGGCTTTCTCCGCATCGCTGGTGGTCGGGGACTCGCCGGTGGTGCCGTTGACGATCAGGCCGTCATTGCCGGCGTCCACCAGATGAACGGCGAGTCGCTGGGCGCCATCGAGATCGAGTGCGCCGTCAGCGGTGAATGGCGTGACCATGGCGGTCAGCACCCGCCCGAAAGGGGTCTGCGATGTGGATGTCGGTGCCATGGGGCCCACGCTACTCGTAGCGTGCCCCACGGCGCTCGCTCGGGGCGGCGGACGGAGCGAAGAGATGGGACCCGGCACTGCCTGCTCGGGGGTTCAAGCAGTGCCGGGCCCGTTTGTTCAGCCTAGATGAACTTCTCGAAACGCCGCAATACGGACACTTCGCCCAGTGATCCGTCCGGGGAGCGGGCCCGGGCCCGGGCTACGGGGCCACTCGGCCGTTGGCGTTGAAGGCCGCGTGGGTGAGCGGCATCAGCCGCGACCAGGCCGCCTCCATCTTCTCCCCCACCATCTCGATCTCCCGCTGCGGGAACGAGGGCACCGCTGCCTGCTCGTGCTGGGTGCGCAGGCCGAGGAAGTGCATCAGCGAGCGGGCGTTGCAGGTCGCGTACATCGAGGAGAACAGGCCGACCGGCAGCACCGAACGGGCCACCTCGCGGGCCACTCCCGCGGCCAGCATCTCCTGGTACGCCTCGTACGCATGGCGGTACGCGTCCTCCATCACCCGGCCGGTCAGCTCGTGCTGCGCCGCGGTGCCCTCGACGAACTCGTACTTCCCCGGGCGGCCCTGCTGGACCAGCTTGCGCGCCTCCCCCGGCACGTAGAACACCGGCTCCAGGCGGCGGTAGCGGCCGGACTCCTCGTTGTACGACCAGCCCACGCGGTGCCGCATGAACTCGCGGAAGACGAAGATCGGGGCGCTGATGAAGAAGGTCATCGAGTTGTGCTCGAACGGGCTGCCGTGGCGGTCCCGCATCAGGAAGTTGATCAGCCCCTTGGAGCGCTCCGGGTCCTTGGTGAGCTCCTCGAGGGACTGCTCGCCCGCGGTCGACACCCGCGCGGCCCACAGCACATCGGAGTCGGCGGCGCTGTGCTTGACCAGCTCGACGGTCACATCGCTGCGGAAGCCGGCCTTCTCGGTCTCGGCGGGGATCTCGGTCACGCGCGGGTCCTTCCGTGGTGCATCGCTCGGGGCGGCGCCCAGCTTACGGGCCACCACCGACAATCCCGCTCCGCCAAACTTTCTGACAGAAAGTGGACGGATCAGGGCACCCAATCGCTGATTCACACGTCCTACACATTGAAGTACTCACGTTCGAGGTTCCAAGGAGAGCCCGCAGATGTTCCGCCGGCGAGAGCCCGTGCCGTTCGCCTTCGTCGCCGAAGCCGACCGTTTCCGCAGCAATGTCACCCCACCGTCCCGCCCCCGCGCCACACCGTCCCAGATAGCCGGGCGGACTCTGATCGGGCTCACGATCATCGCGGGGTTCATCGGCTCGCTGATGTTCGGGATGCCCGCCCTCGACAGCCAGTCGCACCCCACCCAACAGATCCAGCGGCCCGAGGCGTCCGACGGACGCTGACCGGCGCTGGGATAGCCTCACCCAGCACAGGCCCATCCGGACATGTGTGTGAGTGAGGACCTTCCGTGCCCCTGCCCTTCCTGACCGCCGACCGCGCCCACGATGAAGACGCGGCGGCCGGAGCGGACCCGCTCGGCTACGAAGACCGGGACCGCTGGCGCCGTCCTTACCGACCGGGGCCCTGGAGGGTCGGGGGCACCGCTCTTCTGCTCCTGCTCGCCTCGTACGTCCTCTTCTCCGCCATGATCATCGCGATGGCGGGATCGCTGCCCGCGGCGGGCATCTGCGTCGCCGTCGGGGCTCTGATGATCGTGACAGCCGTAAGGCTGGTGCGCATCGGCGTCGAGGTGAGCGCCCAGGGGCTGCGCCGGATCGGCCTCGTCCGCAGCACCACCGTGCGGTGGCAGGACATCGCCGCGATACGCACGGTCCAGCAGCCGGTCCGGTGGCTGGGCCTGCCGCGGACCGTCCAGGGCCAGGCGGTGCTGCTCGAACCGGTGCGCGGCGGGGCGCCGGACACCATGTTCACCACCCATGGCGCCGACTTCCTGGGCCATGCGGAGAGCTTCGAGCGGGCCGCCGACACGATCGAGGGCTGGGCCGCCGCCCACCGCTGAGCCGTACCGCCGCGGGCGGCCCCGGGGTCAGCCCCCGGCCGCCCGCACCGGCTTGCCGTCGTGCAGGGCGATGGCGCGCTGCATCGCCTTACGGGCGCGAGCGGTGTCCCGGGCGTCGTGGTACGCCACGGCGAGCCGGAACCAGGACCGCCAGTCGTCCGGCGACTGCTCCGTCTCGGCCCGGCGCTTGGCGAAGACGGCGTCCGCCGAGTCCCGGTCGATCCGCCCGCCGGGCGTCCGTACCAGCTCGTCGACCGGGAGGCCGCCCTCCGCCTCCAGCTCCCGGGCGAGCTGGTCCGCGCTCCGCGCGAACTGCGTGGTCTGCCACAGGAACCAGACGCCGATGAGGGGCATCACCAGCACCGCCAGGCCGAAGACGATCGTGACCGGGGTGCCCTCCCGGATCAGCAGCACCCCGCGGTCGCCGACCAGCACGAAATAGACGACCAGGACGGCCGCGAGAACGAAATACGTGATCTTTGCGCGCACCGCTGTGCCCTCAGTCCAGATCCAGGAAGTGTTCCAGGCCGAAGGTCAGGCCGGGGGTGGTCACCACGCGGCGGACGCCGAGCAGGATGCCGGGCATGAAGCTGCTGTGGTGGGTGGAGTCATGGCGGATGGTGAGCGTTTCGCCCTCGCCGCCCAGCAGGACCTCCTGATGGGCGAGGAGCCCGCGCAGCCGCACCGAGTGCACCGGCACCCCGTCCACGTCGGCGCCCCGCGCGCCGTCGAGCGCCGTGGTGGTGGCGTCCGGCTGCGGGGCGCAGCCGGCCTCCCGCCGGGCCTCGGCGATGAGCTGCGCGGTGCGCGCGGCCGTACCGGAGGGAGCGTCCACCTTGTTGGGGTGGTGCAACTCGATGACCTCGACCGATTCGAAGAACCGGGCGGCCTGGCGGGCGAACCGCATGGTCAGCACGGCACCGATGGAGAAGTTCGGCGCGATGAGCACGCCGGTGGTCGGCGAGGCGTCGAGCCAGCCGCCCAGCCGCGCCAGGCGCTCGTCCGTCCAGCCGGTGGTGCCGACGACGCCGTGGATGCCGTGGCGGACGCAGAACTCGAGGTTGTCCATCACCGAGGCCGGTTCGGTGAGCTCGACCGCCACCTCGGCGCCCGTCTCGACCAGGGTCTCGAGCCCGTCGCCCCGCCCCAGCGCGGCGACCAGCTCCAGGTCCTCGGCGGCCTCCACGGCTCGTACGGCCTCGGCGCCGATCCGGCCCTTGGCGCCGAGGACGGCCACACGCAGCTTGCTCATCGATCCTGTTTCCTTCGATCCGGGAGGCTTCGGCACGGGCTAGGCGACGGCCTCGTCCAGACGGGCCGCCTGCTTCTCCTTCAGCGGGCCGATGACGGACAGCGAAGGACGCTGTCCCAGTACATCGCGCGCCACCTCGCGCACCTCGTCCGGGGTGACCGCCGCGATCCGCTCGAGCATGTCGTCCACCGACATCTGCTCGCCCCAGCACAGCTCGCTCTTGCCGATCCGGTTCATCAGCGCGCCGGTGTCCTCCAGGCCCAGCACGGTGGAGCCGGCGAGCTGGCCGACGGCGCGCCGCAGCTCCTCGTCGCTCAGGCCGTTCTCCGCGACCTGGGTGAGCTCGTCGCGGCAGATCTTGAGGACGTCGTGCACCTGGTTCGGACGGCAGCCGGCGTAGACGCCGAAGAGTCCGCAGTCGGCGAAGCTGGAGGTGTAGGAGTAGACGCTGTAGGCGAGCCCGCGCTTCTCCCGGACCTCCTGGAAGAGCCGGGAGCTCATACCGCCGCCGAGCGCGGTGTTGAGCACCCCGAGCGCCCAGCGGCGGTCGTCGGTGCGCGGGATGCCCGGCATGCCGAGGACGACATGGGCCTGCTCGGTCTTGCGGTTCAGCAGCCCGACCTTGCCCGCCGTACGGATCGCACGAATGCCGGAGCGCGGGGCGACCGGGACCGCGTCGGTACGGGACAGGGCGCCCGCCCCGTCGAACGCCGCGTGCACCTGGCGCACCACGTCGTCGTGGTCCACATTGCCCGCGGCGGCGACGACCAGGTGTGTCGGGTCGTAGTGCTTCCGGTAGAAACGGGCGATCTGGTCGCGGCCCAGGGCGTTGACGGTGTCGACGGTGCCCAGGACCGGGCGGCCGAGCGGGGTGTCGCCGAGCATGGTGTGGGCGAACAGGTCGTGCACACAGTCGCCCGGGTCGTCCTCGGTCATCGCGATCTCTTCGAGGACGACACCGCGTTCCGCGTCCACGTCCGCCGCGCCGATCACCGAGCCGGTCAGCATGTCGCAGACGACGTCGATGGCCAGCGGCAGATCGGTGTCGAGCACCCGCGCGTAGTAGCAGGTGTACTCCTTGGCGGTGAACGCGTTCATCTCGCCGCCGACCTCGTCGATGGCGGCGGAGATGTCCAGCGCGCTGCGCCGCCGGGTGCCCTTGAAGAGCAGATGCTCCAGATAGTGGGTGGCCCCGCCGAGCGTCGGGGTCTCGTCGCGCGAGCCGACGTGCGCCCAGATGCCGAAGGTCGCCGAGCGCACGGACGGGAGGGTCTCGGTGACGACGCGCAAGCCCCCGGGGAGGGTCGTCCTGCGGACCGTGCCGATGCCGTTCTCGCCCTCGAGAAGCGTTTGGGTACGGGCGACGGCCCGCGCCTCCGAGGAGGTGCGGGCCGTCGTCTCGTCGTCGCGGGACGTCACTTGGCGGCTTCGTCCTTCGTCTGGGGCTGCGCTTCGGCGCTCGCCTCGTCCGCATCCGCGTCCGAGCCCTCTTCGCCCTCGAGGACCGGGATGAGGGAGAGCTTGCCGCGCTGGTCGATCTCGGCGATCTCGACCTGGACCTTGGCGCCGACCTTCAGCACGTCCTCGACGTTCTCCACGCGCTTGCCACCGGCCAGCTTGCGGATCTGCGAGATGTGCAGCAGGCCGTCCTTGCCCGGGAGCAGGGAGACGAAGGCACCGAAGGTGGTGGTCTTCACGACCGTGCCCAGGTAGCGCTCGCCGACCTCCGGCATGGTCGGGTTGGCGATGCCGTTGATGGTCGCGCGGGCGGCCTCGGCGGCCGGGCCGTCGGCGGCACCGATGTAGATGGTGCCGTCGTCCTCGATGGTGATGTCGGCGCCGGTGTCCTCCTGGATCTGGTTGATCATCTTGCCCTTGGGGCCGATGACCTCACCGATCTTGTCGACCGGGATCTTGACGGTGATGATCCGCGGCGCGTTGGGGGACATCTCGTCCGGGACGTCGATGGCCTCGTTCATCACATCGAGGATGTGCAGCCGGGCGTCGCGGGCCTGCTTGAGGGCCGCGGCCAGCACGGACGCCGGAATGCCGTCCAGCTTGGTGTCCAGCTGCAGCGCGGTGACGAACTGCTTGGTGCCGGCGACCTTGAAGTCCATGTCGCCGAACGCGTCCTCCGCACCGAGGATGTCGGTGAGGGTGACGTAGTGGGTCTCGCCGTCGATCTCCTGGGAGATCAGGCCCATGGCGATGCCCGCGACCGGCGCCTTCAGCGGCACACCGGCGTTGAGCAGCGACATCGTCGAGGCGCAGACCGACCCCATGGAGGTCGAGCCGTTGGAGCTGAGCGCCTCGGAGACCTGGCGGATGGCGTACGGGAACTCCTCGCGCGTCGGCAGCACCGGCAGCAGCGCGCGCTCGGCCAGGGCGCCGTGGCCGATCTCGCGGCGCTTGGGGGAGCCGACGCGGCCGGTCTCACCGGTGGAGTACGGCGGGAAGTTGTAGTTGTGCATGTAGCGCTTGCGCGTCTCGGGCGCGAGCGTGTCCAGCTGCTGCTCCATGCGGAGCATGTTCAGCGTGGTGACGCCCAGGATCTGGGTCTCGCCGCGCTCGAACAGCGCCGAGCCGTGGACCCGCGGAATCGCCTCGACCTCTGCGGCGAGCGTACGGATGTCCGTGACGCCGCGGCCGTCGATGCGCTTCTTCTCCTTGATGACGCGCTCGCGCACCAGGGTCTTGGTCAGCGCGCGGTACGCGGCGGAGATCTCCTTCTCGCGCCCCTCGAACTGCGGCAGCAGCTTCTCGGCGGCCAGGCCCTTGACCCGGTCCAGCTCGGTCTCGCGCTCCTGCTTGCCCGCGATGGTCAGCGCCTGGGCCAGCTCGTCGCGGACGGCGGCGGTCAGCGCCTCCAGGATGTCGTCCTGGAAGTCGAGGAAGATCGGGAACTCGGCGGTCGGCTTGGCCGCCTTGGCGGCGAGGTCCGCCTGCGCCTTGCACAGGACCTTGATGAAGGGCTTGGACGCCTCCAGGCCGGCGGCGACGATCTCCTCGGTGGGAGCCTCGGCGCCATCCTTGACCAGCTGGATGGTCTTGTCGGTGGCCTCGGCCTCGACCATCATGATCGCGACATCGCCGTCTTCCAGCACCCGGCCGGCGACGACCATGTCGAAGACGGCCTCCTCCAGCTCGGAGTGGGTCGGGAAGGCCACCCACTGGCCCTTGATCAGAGCGACGCGGGTACCGCCGATGGGGCCGGAGAAGGGCAGCCCGGCGAGCTGCGTGGAGCAGGAGGCGGCGTTGATCGCGACCACGTCGTAGAGGTGGTCGGGGTTGAGCGCCATGATCGTCTCGACGACCTGGATCTCGTTGCGCAGGCCCTTCTTGAAGGACGGGCGCAGCGGGCGGTCGATCAGACGGCAGGTGAGGATCGCGTCCTCGGAGGGGCGGCCCTCACGGCGGAAGAACGAGCCGGGGATGCGCCCCGCCGCGTACATCCGCTCCTCGACGTCGACCGTGAGCGGGAAGAAGTCGAGCTGGTCCTTGGGGTTCTTGGAAACGGTGGTGGCCGACAGCACCATGGTGTCGTCGTCCAGGTAGGCCACGGCCGAACCGGCGGCCTGACGGGCCAGGCGGCCCGTCTCGAAACGGATGGTGCGGGTGCCGAAGGTGCCGTTGTCGATGACTGCTTCGGCGTAGTGGGTCTCGTTCTCCACCAGGGAAATCTCCTCTTCTGCGTCCCTCGTCCGTGTGACGGTGGACGGTGGTGGAGCAGCGCCCCTGGCCTTGCGGGCCGGCGGCCGGGCCGGTCTTCGATCGAAGCCACCGGAATTGCCAGTTCCGGGAGCCACTACCGAGGACCGGCTCCTGTGGCGCCGGTGCGGCGGGAATGAGGCGCTCCTCCTCGTTCGTTATGGCGTTGTCTGGGACCAGACTACAAAGCTTCGGCCGTCATCACGACGGCTGTGCTCTCCGGCCCCTACGGTACGTAGCGAGCACGCTACGCACCGGCGCGAAGGCCGTACGGGTCACCTTTGGCTGAAACCGTACGGCGCCGTGTATGGCAAAGGGAGCGGCCCCCATAGCGGGAACCGCTCCCTCCGTGGCGTCTTACTTGGCGCCCGCCGCACCCCGGCGGATACCCAGGCGCTCGACCAGCGCACGGAAGCGCGTGATGTCCTTCTTCGCCAGGTACTGCAGCAGCCGGCGGCGCTGGCCGACCAGGAGCAGCAGACCACGGCGGGAGTGGTGGTCGTGCTTGTGGGTCTTGAGGTGCTCGGTGAGGTCGGAGATGCGGCGCGTGAGCAGCGCGACCTGGACCTCGGGGGAGCCGGTGTCGCCCTCCTTGGTGGCGAACTCGGTCATGATCTGCTTCTTCGTAGCGGCGTCGAGCGACACTCGGTACTCCTTGCTTTCGTATCAGCCGCCGAGTGCCCCTGGTCGTTGTCTCAGGGGATCTTCCGTGACTCGGGAGGCGGGGTCCGCTGGGCGCTGTCTCCCGAGACTCGAAGCCTCCGGGGACGCGTACGCAAACGGCCAGCACACACAGTACCAGCGTCTTGGCGGGGGGTGGGCGGGGGCCGGTGGGGGTGGCCGGGTGGGGGGCCTGGTGGGGCCGGGGCGGTGAGGCTAGAAGACGGGCATGGCGGTCAGGGTGCCGGACTGCAGTGCGAACACGCGGTTCCCGGCTGCCGCGAGCCGCCAGCCTCCCTCGGCCCCCGGGGCGTACGGCCAAGCGATGCTTCCGCTGCGGACATCGACGGCCACCACGCCCTGGTCCCCGCGCATGTCGACGGCCGCCCACACACTGCCACCCTCGGCGACGGGGGCGTCAAGGGGACGGTCGCCGGCCGCGAACGGCAGCGTCCACATCTCCGCCCCGTCATCCGCCCGCCGCGCCGAGAGGTCGGTTCCGTTCACGGCGTACACAACGCCCTTCCGAACGGCCGGCGCGCTCCAGCCGCTCCCGTCCTGCCCGGCATGGGCCCACTTCTCCTCACCGCTCGCCAGGGCAAGTGCCCTCAGGCTCTTCCCTCCGAGGTGGACGACGCCGTCCGCGACGGCGGGGGCGAGTGCGGTCGTGGACCCCTGCTCGTGCGGGCCCCAGGCGGTCCTGCCCGTGCGGGTGTCGAGGGCGGACACCCTGCCGTCGGATCCGTGGATCACCAGGCGGTCCTCGGCGACCGCCGCTTCGGCCGGCGCCTTGGCGGTTGTCCTTACGGGCGCCGGGACCGTCCACAGAGTGCTGTGCGAGGTGAGGTCGACGGCGCGTATCCCACCGCCCCGCGTGGCGAGGTACGCCGCGCTCTCGTCGGCGCCGAGCAGCACCGCCACGTCGGCACCCGGCGCCGACCACCGCTTCCTGCCGTCCTTGGTGCCCAGCGCGAGCAGCGCCCCCTCGGTGTCGGCCGTAAGGATGACGTCCTCGGACGCGGCGAGCACGCGGGCGGTGGCGGCGCCAGTGCGTTCGGAGGTCCACCGCCGCTTCCCCCTCCGCACGTCGTACGAGCGAAGAGCACCGCTCGGGGTCGCGACGACCACGAGGTCGTGGACGGGCAGCGGAGCGGGCAGATCGGGACCGGACGGCTCTGCGACGCGGACCGGACCCCACAGCGGCTGTGGGGCTGTTCCTTCGTCATGGCGCGCCAGCGGCTCGGCCTCCCAGGGCCGCCCGCCGGCCTCCGCCTCGTCGCCGCGCAGCAGCCACCACGCGACGCCTCCGCCCCCCGCCGCGAGCACGGTGCCGCCCACGGCGAGCGTGCCGATGAGCCGCCGCCGGGAGGGGCCCGTCCGGTCGCCGGGCAGCGCGGCCATGCGCCGGGCATCCGCCTCGCGCCGTGCGATGTCCTGCGCGAGCGGTCCGCTCTTCCAGGCCCGGTCCGCGCCCCGGGGCGGCGCCAGCGCCTGGCCGAGCCAGTCGAGACCGGGACGGAGCCCGGGGTCCTTGGACAGACAGAGCTCGACCAGAGGCCGCAGCGCGCCGGGCACCGAGCCCAACTCCGGCTCGCCGTGCACCACCTGGTACTGCACGGCGGCCACATGGCCGCCCTCGTAGACCGGCCGTCCGCCCGCCGCGTAGGCGAGGACCACCCCGAGGGAGAACACATCGCCCGCGGGGCCGGTCCGCTGCCCCAGGACCTGCTCGGGCGCGGCGTAGCCGGGGGTGGCGACGGTCTGTCCCGTGGTGGTCAGGGTCAGCCCGTGCTCGGGCCGGGCGATCCCGAAGTCGATGATCCTCGGGCCGCGGGAGGTCAGCACGATGTTGGACGGTTTGAGGTCGCGGTGGACCAGCCCGGCACCGTGGATGTCGTGGAGCGTGCGGACCAGCGCGGCTCCCAACGCCCTTACGGCAGGCTCCTCCAGGGCGCCGTACCGCTCGACGGCCTGGTCGAGCGTGGGCCCGACGAGGAACTCCGTGGCGATCCACGGCCGCCCGCCCTCGGTCTGCGCCGCGAGCACCCGCGCCACACCGTCGCCCCGCACGGCCTGGGCCGCGTGCGCCTCGCGCACGAAACGCTGGGCCATATGGGGGTCGTGAGCCACTTCGGGCCGCAATACCTTCACGGCGGCCGTCCGGCCCTGCCCGTCCCGCCCGAGGTAGACCTGGCCCATGCCGCCCGCGCCCAGAACGCCGATGAGGCGGTACGGGCCCAGGCGCAGCGGATCGCCGGTGCCGAGGGGTTTCATGACGAAGGGTCTCCTGGTCGATGGGGACTGGTCGGGATCAACGAGGCCGCGGGACGGCCGGGCGGACCGAGTGCCAGGTCATTCCAGCGGGATGGCGCATACGGTCTTGCCGTTGGTGATGACGACCAGGCCCGCGCGGCGGTGCGCCCGCATCACGGAGCCGGATACGCCGTCCTTGTCACCGGAAGGGCCCTGGAAGGTCCACGCCGTGCGATGGGTGCGGAGGTCGACAGCCCTGGCCCATCGGTCCTTCTCCGGCGAGCCGTAGAAGTACTTCTCGCCGACGACCGGAGTGGCTTCATAGGCTTCGGCGGCGGTCACCTGGTCGGCCGCCGCCTTCTCCTGCCACAGCAGCCGCCCGCTCTTCGCGTCCAGGGCGATGAGGCCGTTCCTCCGCTCGACGCTGTAGACCACACCGTCCTTGACGGCCGGCGGGCCGTAGTGCTCCATGCTCGGGTCGTAGCTGTCCCCGGATGTCCGTTCGGCGCCGAACCGCCATGCGGTCGCGCCGTCGGTGGTGCGCAGTGCGAGAAGCTCCCGCCCACCGGTGAACAGGCGATCTTCGGTGACGGCGAAGCACCTGTCCACGGCGATCACCGCGTCCGATCCGAGCGGAATCCGCTTCGACCAGCGCTGGTCCCCGCCGCGTGGGTCGATGGAGATGGCCTGCTCCCCCGAGAAGCGCAGGAGTGAGGCACCGGCGGGTACCGCGGCGACGGGGTCGCTGGTAGCCGCGGCGATGGCTCGGCTCCACAGTCGTTTCCCGGTACGCAGACTGACGGCCAGCCGCTTCTCGCCGCCTTTCGCGTATCCCTCGGCGAACAAGGTGCCGTCCACCACGGCGAGAAGTTTCGGTTCGAGGCCCAAGGAGCCGGTACGAGCGATCGGGGTTTGGAGATTGCCCGTCTCGAGGTTGACGGGAGCGATCGTGGTGGCGCCGCTCCGGCCGTCCGCCTCGCAGGCGAGGAGCCGGTCCCCGTCGACGACGACGGGGACGGTCCGGTCGCTCTCGCCCCGCTTTTCGCCCGTCTTCGCGTCCACGCAAAGGAACCCGTTGTCGTGGACGATCACGACATGGTCGCCGACGATCAGGGACTTGACGTCCGTGGTCGCCCCGGGGACCGACATCTTCCACACCAGGCGTGGCCCCGCACCGGCAGGACGCCGGGTGGAGCGGGGCGTCGCGGCCGTACCGCCGTCGGACCCGTCCGGCCCGAACCAGGCCCAAGCCCCGGCCGCCCCGCCGGCCACGAGAGCACCGCCACCCACCGCCGCGATCAGCTTCCGCCGGGAGAGTGCGGCTCCCACCCGCCGTGGCCCGGCGGTTTCGGTACGGGGCTCTGCCCGGGGAGCCGGGAGCCTGCCGGGCTGGACCTCCCATACGGCCGTGCAGCGCCGGGCGATCTCCGCGAGGACCGGGGCCGGCAGATGGTCCGCGAACCGCCGCAGGTCACCGGCGTGCTCGGGGCCCGCGCGGAGTCGCTCTCCCAGCTCCAGCGTGCCGGGCCGCGCTCCGGGATTTTTGGCGAGACACAGCGCCAGCGTTCCCCTCAGCCCCTCCGGCAGCCCGGACAGGTCGGGTTCGGCGTACCGCACCCGGTAGAGCAGATCCGCAGGCTGTCCGCTGCCGAAGGGCGGGCGGCCGGTGGCCGCGAAGACGAGCACTCCGGCGAGGGCGAACACATCGCCCGCGGCGGCGTGTTCGCCACCGGCCACCTGTTCGGGCGACATATAGGCGGGTGTTCCGGCCGCCGCGCCCGTACGGGTCAGCCGGTCGTCGCCCACCGCACGGGCGATGCCGAAGTCGATGACCTTGGGGCCGAGGGCGGTCAGCAGGATGTTGGAGGGCTTGAGGTCGCGGTGGACCACATCGGACCGGTGGAGTTGGGCGAGCGCGTCGCACAGGCCGGCTCCCAGCGCCCGTACGGCCCGTTCGGGCAGGGCACCGCAGAGCGCGACCGCGTCGTCCAGCGGCGGGCCGAGGACGTATTCGGTGGCGAGCCAGGGCGTCGGGGCAAGGGGATCGGCGTCGATGACCTGTGCGCCGTACTGTCCGCCGATGACGCGCGCCGCGTCGGTCTCCAGCTGGAACCGGGCACGGAATTCGGCCTGCCCGGCGTACTGGGTGTGCACGGTCTTGAGGGCGACCATCCGTCCCTTGGGTGAGCGGCCGAGATAGACGGTGCCCATTCCGCCGCCGCCGAGCCGGGCGAGAAGGGTGTACGAACCGAGGGCTTGCGGATCGTCGTGGGTGAGAGGAGAGACCATCGGTATCCGTATCAGTCCACTGGCAGTGCGTAGAGAATGGTGCCGTTCAGGACGAGGACGATTCCGGGTGCGACGCCCACGACCTGGCCCGGGACCGCGGCTTGTTGGCCCCTTCCGGCGAGCGCCGACCGCCACCGCAGTGAACCGTCCGCCGCGTCCAGGGCCTCGATCTCCGAATCGGTCACCTGGAAGACCGTGGCGCCCGAGTGGCTCACCGCGGTGTCGCCCCTCGTCCACGAGGACTCCAGGGGAGCGGCACTTCCGCGCCGCCACCGCGCGCTGCCGCTGCGGGCATCGACGGCATAGGTGGTGGCACGGGAATCGGTGGCGTAAACCGACCGCCCCTGAGCGGCCGGACTGCCGGACACCCTGCCCTTGGTCGCGATCCGCCAACGTTCTTCGCCGCCGGAGATGTCGTACGCCCTCAGCACATGGTCGTCGCAGGAGACCAGGAGATCTCCCGGAACCACCAGACGCTGCTTGGCACTCTCGTCCTTCATCCCAGGGAACTTTCGGGTCCACAGCTTCCGGCCGCTACGACGGTCGAGTGCCAGGTACGAGGAGGTGTCCTCGCCGGCGTCGTCCCCCTGGCTCGGCAGCAGCAGCATGGTGCTGAGCCACAGCGCGGTGGTCGTGCCGTCCCCCCGATAGGGAGCGGGAAGCGGTGCGCGCCATATCTCCTTGCGCCGCACGGAGTCGTAGCAGACCACCGCATGGTCCCCGCTCTCCGCTCCCCCACTGGCATACCTTCTGGTCAGGAACCAGCAGATGTTCTTGACGGCCCCGAGGAATTGGTAGATCGCCGGGCCTTCCACTCCGTCGTACCGCCGCTCCACTCCCTTGATGCGGCCCGTGGCGAGCGAGACCACGGAGAAGGCCGAGGTGTCCGGGGAGACGAATGTCCCGTTGCCGAGCAGTGTGAGGGCGGACATGGGATAGAGATCGTCGCGCGACCAGATCTTCTTGCCGGTCCGGAGATTCAGCGCGGTCACGGCGTCGGTGGTCGAGACAAGGGCGGTCCTGCCGCGCCAGAGCAGCGGCGTCTGCTGTGGCTCGCTCCCGATGTCGTGGCGCCACAGCGGAGCGGGCACGATCCCTCGCCGGTCGGACGTCCCGCGGGATCCCGCACCCTCGCCGGCCGCCCGCCAACCGGCCACTCCGCCCGCCCCGAGCGCGAGGCCGACCGCTCCGGAGAGGCCACCGACGACCAGGGCGCGCCGGGAGCGACCCGGCGGCGCGGTGGCAGCCGTCTCCTCGGCGGGCGCGGGGGGCCTCACGGGAACCTCCGCCGGATACGCGGCGGCCTGCCTGGCAAGGGCCGTGGCCACGGCGTCGGGCAGACGGCCGACCGTTTCGGGGGCCGATGCCGCCCGGAGCTCCCGGGCCACCGCGTCCGGCCGGGGCCGCTGCCCGGGCTCTTGGGCAAGACAGGCCGCGAGCAGCTCCCTCAGCGCTTCCGGCAGTGCCGCGCGCGTCTGCTCGGCCACGTCCGGGCGGCCGGTCGCGGCGTAGCAGAGCACGGCGCCCAGTGCGTAGACGTCCCCGGCCGGGCTGGGCCGTTCACCCGCTCGCTGTTCCGGCGGCAGGCTGAAGGCGTCGGCCCCGAGCGGCGCGCCGTGGTCCGGGCCGTGCGGCGTCGCCGCGCGCACCAGTCCGTACCCGGTCAGCCGGGGCCCGTCGGCCATGAGGAGCGTGGCCTGCGGCGATATCCCGGCGTGCACGAGGCCGCTCGCATGCCAGTGCGCGACGGCGTCAGCGAGGACCGCGCCGAGCGCGCGCACCGTGGGTTCGAGAAGGGGGCCGTCGCAGGCGGCCAGCGCGGCGGGAAGCGGCAGGGCGGGGAAGCAGGTGTACGCGACCCAGGGGAGATCCGCGCCGGGCCCGGCGACATCGATCACAGGGGCCGCCCAAGGCCCGGTCAGACGACGGGAGTTCTCGGCCTCCGACCGGAACCGCACCCGGTATCCGGAGTCGTCGGCGAGGGCTTCGTGCGGCAGCATCAGCACGGCCGTGCGGCCGGTGCGCTCGTCCCGGACGATACGGCGGCGCGCGTCGTCGGCGTGCCCACCGGCGTCCAGCGTGCCGATGACGCGGTACGGGCCGAGCCGGGTCGGTTCGGCCTCTCGCTGCGGTTCCATTCACTCCTCCCTGGCGCCCTGGCTCAGCTCAACGGCAAGGCGTAGACGCTTCTCCCGCTGACGACGACGGCCAGGTCGTCCGTCACGGCCACCCTGCGCCGCGCCACGACGGACCCCTTGTCCGCCGCCGCGCCGAGGTCCATGAAGCGCCAGCGCAGGGCGCCGTCCTCCGCGTCGAAAGCGTCGACTTCCACGTCGTTCGCCGTGAGCACCGTGCGCCCGGACGGATCCACGGCCGTGTCGGGTGTGCGGGCCCCGGAAAGCGTCTTCATCGCGAAGGCGTAGGTGCGCTGCCATCGCACCTCTCCGGTGGCCGTGGACAGCGCGTGGACCGCGTAGCCTCCGTCGGAGGCGTAAACGACGTCGTCGTGCACGACCGGAGCACCGAAGTCAGCGGTACGCCCGGCTCCGGCCTCGCCCTTGGCCCGCACGCTCCACTCGGGCCCGCCACCGTGCGCCAGGCCGTATCCGCGCAGGGTGGTGCTGACGGCGGCGATGAGGGTGCCGCGGCCGTCGGTGGTCACCGGCCGTCCGCCGGTCACGCCCTCATAGGACCGCTGCCACCGACGCGTCCCCCGCTCCCGGTCGAATGCCAGGAAGGTGTCGCCCCGCACGACGAGGGCGTCCCGCGTCAGATACCCCTCGTCGAAGCCGCCGGGCAGGGGACAGCGCCAGAGTTCTTCCCGCCCGGTCAGGTCGTAGGCGATCACGACACCGTCGTCGGCTGAGCCGCTCCCCTGGCCGCCGGCAGCGAGCCAGACGGTCCCGCCTTCGGCCGCCAGCAGGGCGGCGTACGGAGTGCGGCCGTCCGGCCGGAAGCTCTTCGGCCACCACTGGATGTCGCCGGTGCCGGCGGACAGCGCGGCGAGTCCGTCACCCGGGACCAGGATCGAATCCTTACCGACGGGCATAAGCCGTCCCTTGGGCCGGATTTGGTCCTGCGCCCAGAGTCGCTTGCCCGTACGGAGGTCGACTCCGGTGACGGCCGTATCGTTCGCGACGACGGCTACCTTGTCCGCCCAGATGAGCGGGGGGTGTGTCGGTGGCCCGCCGGTCAGGTCATGGCGCCACAGCGGTGTGGGCGGGGCGCCGACGAGCCGACGGCGGGAGTGAGTGGCCGCTGCCAGTCGCTCAGCCGTGGTGGGCGGTGGAGGGTCCTCGTCAGTCGCCATCCACGTCGCACCACCGCCGAGCGCGATACCGGCCGTGCCCCCGGCCGCCCCGATGAGCAGGGTTCGCCTGGACGGGCGTACGGCGTCCTGCCGAGACGGACTCCTGGCAGCGGTCACGCCGCCGGACAGGCGGGTCGGCGCGTGCGGGGCGCCGGGCGTGTCCCCCCGGCCCGCGGCGATGGGCTCGGGCGCGCCGGGCGCCTTCCCCGGGGCCGGGGCCCCCACCTCGAGCGGCGCTTCCGCCGTCGACTCCGCTTCCGCCGGCTCGACCTCCGCCGCCAGCGTCGCCGAGGACTGCTCGGCCAGTGCGACGACCACCGGTGCCGGCAGCCAGCCGGGGCTCAGCAACGCCGCCGCCCCACAGGTGCCCCCGTCCAGCGCGGTCGCTCCGGGCCCGCCGGACGGCACCGGCGCGGGCGGACGCCCGGACCCGCCGTCGAGGACCGTTGGCGTGGGTCCTGAGGGGACCGCCGTCACGCCTGCCGGCGGCGGGAGCCGCACCCCCCGGGTCAGCCCGTCCGCCAACGCCGCCGCCGTCGGCCGGTCCGCCGGGTCCGGAGCGAGACACGGGAGCACGATGCTCCTCAACTCCTGCGGCAGATCGCCCGCGTCGGGCAGCCGCCGCCCGGTCACCGCGTACGCCAGAACCGCGCCCAGCGCGTAGACGTCCCCCAGCGGCCGCGGGCGCCCACCCGCCGCCTGCTCCGGAGGCAGGTCGTCCGCGGCCGGCCCGGAAAGGCCCACCCGCTTCTGCCCGTCCGGCCCCGCTGTCCATACCGCGCCGAAGCCTCCCAGCCGCGGCCCGTCACCCGCCACGAACACGGTCCCCGGCGTGATCCCCGCGTGGGTGAGGCCCGCCCCGTGGATCCCTGCCAGCGTCTCGGCCAGGGCCGCCCCCACCGCCCGTACTGTCCGGATCGGAAGCGGCCCTCCACACACCTGCAACACGCCCGGCAGGGGCAGCATCGGGCGGTACGGAAACGCGCTCCAGGGGAGGTCCGACGCGCTGCCCGAGATCTCTACGGGGGTGAGACAGGCAAGCGGCCGAGCGCCGCCGAGCCGCCGTGCGTTCTCCGCCTCCGTCAGAAAGCGGCCCCGATACGCCGCGTCGTCGGCGAACTCGGCAGACGGCGTGCTGATCAGCACGGTGCGGACGCCACCGGCACTGCGAGCGAGGAAGAGGCGGGCGGCCGCCCGGGGGTCGTCATCACCAGGAGCCAGCCTGGCGAGGAGGTGATAAGGCCCAAGCCGCCGCGGGTCGTCCTCGCTCAGCGGCTCCATGTCCCCCCACCCCCACGGTATGCAGAGCACCTCCGTCAGCCGCCGGGGCATGCCTTCGGAAACGACTCCACCGATATAGCTGTTGGAGGCGGTGAAGGTCAGGTGGCGGTCCGGTCGCTTCCAGTAACTTCCTGCGCCGATACCGCAGATGCCACAGGTGCTCCGTAGCGTGTGCCCCGCCACCCTACCTACTCCGGCCACAGCCGCCACAAGGCAGATTCTCGCCGCAGACGTCGTCGCCTCCGGCTCCTGCCCGGCTGGTCCGACAGCACTCTAAGCACCAACCACCTGGCCTGCGGCCGAGTCGGACTCGCGCGAACTCCGCAGCGCGAAGCAAGATCGTCAAGGACAACCTCAGAGGTCTTCGTCCGGACGAACGGTTCGGAGTTCTCGTTCCATGCGGCGTTCCAAGCCCGGAAGTCCTTCCCCAGGGCGTCGTGCGTACCTGCGACTCGGGCCTCGAGAACGGCGCATAGAAGGGCTGTAAACGGACACACCCCCTGGTAGCTTCACGCCTTGCAGCAATCACCAGACTCGCTGATGGTGTTCAGCCGTGGGGGGAATTGTGTCATTCGAGGATGAATGGGCCCAGATCAGGTCCGAGGCTGCGCAGCGACAGGAAACGCGCATGCGCCTCAATCAGCTCGACGGCCCAGGTGGTGCCGGGCAGCGGGGCAGATATTTACTTCTCTTGCCCCGCCAAGAACAAGGACGTTCCGGACCTGGTCCACGGTAATCTGCGTAGCTCGAAGTCGTCGCTTTCCAAGAAGGACACTGACCACGCAAAAATATCGATTCTTAATTCCGTATCGCGGAATCTCGCAGATTCCCTGGGCTGCTCGGAGGAGTCGCAGCTACCGGAGAAAGTGCCGGTCTCGTCGGAGCGCTGGACGAAACATTGAGGACGCTTCGAGGAAGCCGTCCTCTGTGTGATTAAAAGTGGACGATCGGGGACACCAACGGACTCAGCGGTACTGATGTCCGTTCAGGTATCCCCCGCAAGAGCCGCGCCCAGCGCGCGGCCGGGCCCCATCGAACCGACAGACGCGCGGTGGACACGCCTCAGCCACTGGTCAGGCTCCGTGCCGAGCTGTAGACGTCCAGCACGGCGAGACACAGGGGTACCAGAGAGAGCAGGAAGGCGCTCTCGGCCAGGTCGGACAGACGTCCCCAGAAGGGTGACAGGCCCTTCTTCGGAATGACCAGAGCGACGCCGATGATCAAGCCTGCGCCCACGGTCACGGACACGGCGAGCCAGATCGTCCGGATGTCCAGCGGCCCACGGTCGTTCTCGGTCAGGAGCTTGAGGACCGCGTCGGCCGGCGGGTTCAGCGACAGCCCCAGTACGAGCAGGGCCAGGGCGAGCAGACCCGCGCCGAAGACGGCGGCAACCTGGGCGGTGTACCGGAAGAGGCGGGCACGCAGCAGCATCGCCAGACCGGCCGCGAGCGCGAGAAGCTGCGCCCACACACCCTCGGAGAAACCCAGGACCGCGGCGGCACCCACGACGACGGCCGAGCAGCCGCCGACCATGCCCAGCAGCATCTCGTGACCGCGCCGGGTCTGGGCGGCGATGCGGTGGATGTCGAGGGGCTCGGCGTCGGGGCCGGCGTCGAGGTCATCGGCCGACGAGCGGGGCGCGGCGTAGCCGATGGGCAGACGGGCGACGCGAGCCGACAGCCCCGGCAGGAAGGCGATCGCTCCGATCGCCACGACGGCGCACACGGCGGCCGTCTCGGTGGCGCCGGCATCGGTGAGGATCTCGCAGAAGGTGGCCAGGGTCCCGACACTCGCCGCGAACACGGCGGCGACGAACGGAGCGTCGCCACTGGGCATGACGATGACCAGGACGGCCGAGCCGACGAGCACGGTGACGCAGCCGAGCAGGAACTGGAGCCGCCCGACGCCCTCTCCCGCGTCCAGGGCCATGACCCCCGACCCGGCGATCATGAGATGGGGAAGGGCGGCCATGCCGAGGGCGATCGCGGAGGCGCGGTCCTCGTACACCCGTGCCCGCACGCCGGCGAGGGCGGTCAACAGCACGCCGACGGCGGCGGCGATAATGCCTGGGAGGCCGTGCATGTCGTGCTTGACGGGATCGGCGAACCAGAGCACGAAGCCCATGAGGATGAGGAGCAGCGCCCCTCCGAGCAGCCCCGCGGCCCGCAGGAATCGGTCGTTCCACAGCGTGCGGTCGCGTGTGACCGCGGAGGCGATCGCATCGGACACATCGTCATAGACGGCGGGCGGCAGCGACTCGGCGAAGGGTCGCAGAGCCAGCAGTTCCCCGTCCAGGATCTGCTGGGCCAGGAGCGAGCGGCTGCTGTCCAGGACGGTGCCGTCGCGTCGCACCAGGTGATACCCGGTGGGAGCACCGGTCGGCTGCGTCTGCCCCGTCAGGCGCAGGATCTCCGGGTAAACGTCGGCGACAGGGATGTCCTCCGGGAGAGCGACATCGATCCGGCTATCGGGTGCGACGACGGTCACCCTGCAGAAACCGGTTGTTGCGGACGTACTCACGTGTAAGGCCCCCTGGTTCGGTCTGCGACATCGCCGGTGTCATGCGCGCGGCGGCCACCCTACCGGGGCTCTGGAGCTGATACGTCGATAGGATCGCTGACTCGCGGAGGGAGGCCGTCGCCACGGGGGTGCCGGACGAGAACTGTCCCTCCGTGTGGAGGGATGAGGGATCCGGTGAGCCAGGTCGTCGTCAAGCGCCAGCCAAGGGCTCTGCCGCCCGAGGTGCCGACCGAGGAACTCCGCCTCGAACCACCCCCGGAACTGCCGCGCGGGCAGCAAGAAGGCATGCTCATGCAGCTGCTGCCGACGCTCGGCATGGGTTCGTCGATGGTCTACTTCTTCATGCCGGGTGCCGCCCCGATGATGAAGATCATGGGCGTCATGATGATGTTCTCCACGCTCGCCATGACCATCGCCATGGTCATGCGGCATCGGCAGGGCTCTCAGGGCCAGCGGGCGGACATGCGTCGCGATTACCTCAAGTACCTCGCGCAGACGCGCCGGACCGTACGGCGCACGGCCCAGCGGCAGCGCGACGCCCAGTTCTATCTGCACCCCGCCCCGACGCAGCTCTGGTCGATCGTCGCCGAGGGCAGCCGGGTGTGGGAACGGCGGCTGACCGACCACGACTTCGTACAGGTGCGGCTCGGGCTCGGAACGCAGCAGCTCTCCACGCCCCTGATCGCCCCCGAGACCGCCACCGTGGACGAGCTGGAGCCGCTGACGGCAGGCGCGATGCAGCGTTTTCTCGCGACCCAGGGGTCACTGGACAACCTGCCCATGGCGGTTTCGCTGCGCGCCTTCTACCACATGACCGTGTCCGGAGCTCCGGAGCAGGTGCACGGGATCGCCAGGGCACTGATCGCCCAACTGGCCACCCTGCACTCGCCGGAGGACCTCGTCATCGCGACGGTCGCCTCGCGCGGCGCGGCGGAGCAGTGGGAGTGGACGAAGTGGCTCCCCCATGCGCAGGTGCCGGCGTCGTTCGACGGCGCGGGCTCGCGGCGGCTGTTCGGCGACTCCCTGGCCGAGGTGGAGGAGCTGCTGAGGGGGCGGCTGGAAGGCCGTACCCGCTTCAGCAGGGACGGGCAGCCGCTCCTCGACCAGCCGCATCTGGTGCTCGTGCTGGACGGCGCGATGGTGCCGCCGGACTCGGCGTTCGCGGCGGCCGAGGGGCTGCAGGGCGTCACCGTCATCGAGGTCGTGGCGGGCGAACTCGACGAGCCGCGCGGCGGTCTGTCGATCGTCGTACGGCCGGGCAGGCTGCAGCTGGAGTCGCAGGTCGCCGGATACGACGGCACACCCGACTCGCTCTCCGTGGAGGCGGCGGAGGCGCTCGCGCGGCAGCTCGCGCCGCTGCGCATGGGCGGGGACGACGACGATGAGCCGCTGCTGGCCAACCTCGACTTCACCGAGCTGCTGGGGCTGGGCGACGCCGGTTCGGTGGACGTCTCCCGCACCTGGCGGCCCCGCTCGCTGGCCGAGCGGCTGCGGGTGCCGATCGGGGTCTCGGAGGACGGCTCCCCGGTCATGCTGGACCTGAAGGAGGCGGCGCAGGAGGGTATGGGCCCGCACGGTCTGTGCGTCGGCGCGACGGGCTCGGGCAAGTCGGAGCTGCTGCGGACACTGGTGCTGGGGCTGGCGGTCACGCATTCGTCCGAGACTCTCAACTTCGTCCTCGCGGACTTCAAGGGCGGCGCCACCTTCGCGGGCATGTCGGAGCTGCCGCACGTGGCCGCGGTCATCACCAACCTCGCCGACGACCTGACGCTGGTCGACCGCATGCGCGACTCGATCACCGGTGAGCTGCAGCGTCGTCAGGAGCTGCTGCGTTCGGCGGGCAATTACGCGAACATGCACGACTACGAGAAGGCGCGGGCGGCCGGAGCCCCGCTGGAGCCCCTGGCATCACTCGTTTTGGTGATCGACGAGTTCAGCGAGCTATTGACGGCGAAGCCGGACTTCATCGAGATGTTCATCCAGATCGGCCGCATCGGCCGTTCGCTGGGTGTGCATCTGCTGCTCGCCTCGCAGCGGCTGGAGGAGGGCCGCCTGCGCGGCCTGGAGACGTACCTCTCCTATCGCATCGGTCTGCGCACCTTCTCCGCCGCCGAGTCCCGAACGGCCCTGGGCGTGCCTGACGCCTACCACCTTCCCCCCGTGCCCGGCTCCGGCTATCTGAAGTTCGGCACCGACGAGATGACCCGCTTCAAGGCGGCGTACGTCTCCGGCACATACCGCACAGCCCCCGCGCAATTCGACAGCGCGTCCCTGCCCGTCGAGCGCCGGCCGGTGCTGTTCACGGCCGCCCCGGTCCCGGTGACCTACGCCGCCCCGGATCCGGCGAGGCTGAACGCCCCGGCCCAGCCCGAGGACGACGCACTGGCCGAGACGGTCCTGGACGTCATCGTGAGCCGCCTGGAAGGCCAGGGGCAGCCCGCCCACCAGGTCTGGCTGCCTCCCCTGGACGAGGCGCCGTCCATGGACGAGCTGCTGCCGCCGCTGGCCCCCACCCGGGAGCGGGGTCTGCAGTCGGCGGACTACGCCAGGCCGGGCGGGCTTGTCGTTCCTCTGGGCCTCATCGACAAGCCGTTCGAGCAGCGGCGCGACATTCTCTATCGCGACTTCTCCGGCGCCGCGGGCCACATGCTGGTGGTGGGCGGCCCGCAGTCCGGCAAGTCCACTCTGATGCGCGCCTTGGTCACGGGCTTCGCCCTCACCCACACCCCCGCCGAGGTGCAGTTCTACGCACTCGACTTCGGTGGCGGCGGTATGAGTGCCATCGCGGACCTGCCGCATGTGGGCGGGGTCGCCTCCCGTCTGGACCCGGAGAAGGTGCGACGGACCGTCGCGGAGGTCTCCGGGGTTCTCGCCCGGCGTGAGGAGTACTTCCGCGCCAAGAACATCGATTCCATCGGCACCTACCGGCGCCAGCGGGCGGCCGGACAACACGCCGACCAGGGCTGGGGCGATGTCTTTCTCATCGTCGACGGCTGGGGCAACTTCAAGGCCGAGTACGACATGCTGGAAGGCATCGTCACCGACATCGCCGGCCGAGGGCTCGGCTACGGCGTCCATGTCGTCATCACCGCCTCCCGCAACATGGAGGTCCGCGCGTCGCTGAAGGACCAGCTGCTCAACCGGCTGGAACTGCGTCTCGGTGACACGATGGACTCGGAGTTCGACCGCAAGGTCGCCGCGAACGTCCCGGTTGGCGTCCCCGGCCGCGGGCAACTCCCGGAAAAGCTCCACTTCATGGGCGCTCAGCCGCGTATCGACAAGGGCCACGACCCCAACAGCATGACGGAGGCCACGACCGAATTGGTCCGCGCGGTCAGCGCCGCCTGGTCCGGCCCGCCCGCCCCGCGCGTGCGGTTGCTCCCGCGCAAGCTCCGCGCGGACGAGCTGCCCAAGGGCTTCGAATACCCGCAGCACGGCATCGCGATCGGCATCGACGAAACAAACCTGGAGCCGGTATTCATCGATTTCGAGACCGACCCGTTCTTCGTCATCTTCGGTGAAAGCGAGTCGGGCAAGACATCGCTCATCCGTCTGATCGCCAAGCAGATCATCGAGCGGTACGGTCCGGATGAAGCGAAGATCGTGGTCGGCGACTACCGCCGCTCCCTGCTCGGGGTCATCCCGGACAGCCATCTCCTCGAGTACGCTCCGATCGCGTCCGCACTCGAACTCCATGCCAGTGCGCTGAACGGCCTGATGGAGCGACGCGCCCCCAAGCCGGACATCACCCCGCAGCAGCTCCGCGACCGCAGCTGGTGGAGCGGCCCCCAGTTCTTCGTCATCATCGACGACTACGAGCTGGTCTCCACCAGCAGCGGCAACCCGCTGGCAGTCCTCACCGAGAACCTGCCCTTCGCCCGCGACGTCGGCATGCGCTTCATCATCGCCCGCAATTCCGCAGGCTCCTCCCGATCGATGTTCGAGTCCTTTATGCAGCGCGTAAAGGAACTCGGCGCCCAGGGCATGGTGCTGTCCGGCGACCCCGGCGAGGGCGACGTCTTCGGCGGAGTCCGCCCGCGCCCCATGCCGCCGGGTCGTGGCTTCTTCGTCTCGCGTAAGCGTGGGGTGCCGCTGACCCAGGTGGGGTGGCTGCCGGAGCAGTAGAGCGGCAGACGCAGGGGGCTGCGAGCCGCACAGCCCCCTGCTAGCTTGACGTGGACATCAAGCGAGTTCGCTTTGCGACTTCAATCGACGGGGGAATCATGGCATTCGAGGATGAATGGGCCGATATCAAGGCCGAAGCCGCAAAGCAGCAGGAATCCCATATGCGGCTCAACCAGCTCGACGACGGCAACGGCGGCCGGGGAATTCCGCAGAAGAAGCTGAAGGTCACCGCTTCGGTACTGCGGAACAAGGCCGGCAAAGTCGACCACGTGAGCACCGGCTTCGCCAAAGCGGACAACGAGACCATGACCGAGACCGGTCAGGTGAAAGCGAGCCTCAAGGGTTTCGACTGCGCGGCGGCGTTCGCCACGTTCCAGGAGCGGTGGGGGGCCCAGATGCGCTACGCCCAGGGGCTCTTGTCGCAGGGCCTGGCGGGGCCGCTGAGGGACGCCGCCACGCACTTCGAGGTGACCGACAAGGGCGTCGGCGAGGGGCTTGATCGAGGGAAGAAGCAGGGCGGCGGCCAGGACAAGGTCGCCAGGTAGCACCTGCCCCCCGGAACGACGGTCCCAGCTCAAGGCGGAAGCACACATGGTCACATATCACTCGCTCATCACCGTCGACCTCACTCCACTCTCCGAAGCGGTCGGCAAGTGGCGCACCCTCCCCGGAAAATTCCGGCAGGTCGGCACAAATCTGCGCACGGAGGTGGAGACGCCCCTGACCAACTCGGATTGGGAGGGCGAGGCGGCGGAGGCAGCTTTCACGAGGATCCAGAAAGCGGCGAAAGAAATCGAATTGGCCGCTTGCGAGGCCGAGGATGTTCACGGGCTGCTGAACGACGCGCATACGTCGTTCAAGAACGCCAAGAAGAAGCTCCAGGAGTACAAGAAGGACATCGAGGAGGCGAAGCACCTGGCCATCGATGGCACCGGGCACGTCTCCTACAAGCCGACGAACCTCGATGACCTCACGCCGGTGCAACAGGGGTTGCAGGCGAAGAACTTCAGCGAAGTGGTGGCGGACTACAACCGTTACATCAGCGAGGTCGTCGCCAACGCCACCACGACCGACGAGGTTCTGGCCTGGGCGCTGACGCAAGACGGCAACGGCCGGGATGAGGGTTTCTCCGCCGACGGCTACAACAGCACCAAGGACGCCAAGGCCGGTCGCGAGCAGGCGCGCAAGGACCTCAAAGAGGTCGAGGAGCTGGCGAAGTCCAAGAAGAACCTCAGCGCAACCGAGATCGCGCGGGCGAACACGCTCCTCTCCCGACACGAGGGCGACCCCTACTTCTCCGAGAAGTTCGCCACCGACCTCGGCCCGAAGGGAACCCTCGAATTCTGGCAGCACGTCACGACCGGCCAGCAATTCGGCGACGAACGCACCAAGAACCTGGAAAAGCTCCAGAGATCTCTCGGCTACACCCTCGCCACCGCCTCTCACTCCAACAGCGATGAGATGAAGCAGTGGAAGAAGGACATCATCAACCTGGGGCCCCGGCGTGTCATGGACACCGACTGGGAGGCCGGGACGAGTACTCCTGGGTCCTACGGCTTTCAGGTGATGAGCAGCCTGCTGCGCTACGGCGAGTACGACAAGGACTTCCTCGTCGACTACGGCAAGGGCTACCCCGATCCGCACAGCAAGGATGGCCGCACCGGCGGCCTGCTCGAGTTCGACCGCAAGCACAAGGACGACCTGAAGGATCTCTACTGGCCCGATGGGTACGAGACGTACGTCAACTTCGGCGAGGACAATGACCACGGAGTCGACCCCATGGCCGGTTACATGGAGTCGCTGGGGCACAATCCCGAAGCGGCGCAGACGATTTTCCACCGCAACCGCTTTGAGCAGGATGCGAGCGTCCCACCGAACGACGACCTCATGTATCTGCTCAAGGAACGCAAGTGGCTGAACGGGAACTTCTACGCCGACGACGGTAAGGGTTTCGGCTACGACGAGCTGGGGCACGCCTTCGAGGCTGCCGCGCTGGGGCATCCGTACGACCAGCCCGAGCTGGGCCTCCACCGCAACCCCGCCAGCGTCAATGTCGCAACACAGCTGATCAGTGTGGTCGGCGACAACTCCGGCATCCTCGCGGACAAGCAAGGCCTCAGTGACAGCTTGGCCCGCGTGGGCGCCGGCTACATAGACAATCTGGACTGGGCCACCGCCAACCACGGCGATGCCGAATCGGGGGCGAAAACCCGCGACGGGGCTTTCGGCGCGCTCGGCCCATCCGACATCTCCGTCGCCAATGAGACAGCCAAGAACTTCCTGTCGGCGGTCGGCAGAGATGACAGCGGCTATCAGATTCTCTCCGCAGCCCAGCACGACTTCACCACGGACGTACTCAAGGCCCACCCGAAGGCCGACGACTCGCTCACCCTGGCTCTGGGCACCGGCGCCGAGACGCAGGGCATCCTGGACGAGGCCCGTTCGGACGCCATCATGAGCGACGCGAACGACAGCAAAGAGGAGAAGGCGAGGAAGCTGTCGGAAGCGGGAGAATGGCAGAAGTACCGGACGAGCACCGGGATCAGCACCGTCACCAGCCTTGTCACCGTCCCCTTCGAGGCGGCGCGGGCAACGCCCTTCGTCACGCCCTTCGTCGACGCCGCCACCGGTGCCATCGATACCCAGACCGGCATCAACATCGACCGGGAAATCGAGAAGCAGCAGAAGGAGTTCGACGCGAAGGTCGACGCAGACGCTCACAACATGCAGAAGAAGTTCGTCGAAACGAGCCAGCGTCGTTCGGTCAACCCGCTCGATGCCTATATCGCCGGCCATCCTGAACTCGACGACAGCGCTTGGTACAACCAGGCCAGCGAGCGCGTAAAGGCCGGCTACATACGTGGCGTCGGTGACGCCCAGCTGACCGGGAGCGGCAATTGATGGAGTCGACAGGAGAGATCGTGCACCGCAATTCTCGCCTGGCTCTGGGGCGACTGGCAGCCCTCGTCTGCGCGTCTGTCGTCGCCGTCACGGGCTGTGGCGGCGACGACGAATCCGAGGCTCCGAAGCCGACCTCGAAGCCGACCGCCAACTCCGGGCTCGTACCTGTCACCCAGGCCTGCGATGGCCTGTTCGACGAGGCCATCGCGAAGGAGGCCCGGGAGCCGAACGGGCCCGGCAAGGTCTATCCGGTCAAGACCGGGAGCACCTCTCACGTGGCGAAGGCGCTGCGGGAGGAGTCGGCCAGGAGAAGCACGCCCGAGGACCTCTGCACCTTGACGGACCAGGCTGAAGGGAAGGAACTGCTCGCCATCACCGTGGCGTGGACTCCCCACTCACCCCCGTCGGGCCAGTCGGTCCACTACACGACCACCGTCGGTCCGGAAGACGCCGGCAGGCTCCTCGTCACATGTGACATCGGCAGCGGCGGCGGGACGGAATCGGGAGGCGGGACGGAATCGGGAGGCGATCGTTCCCTGGAGTTCGCCATGCGCGACTACTTCACCGTCAGCGACCACTCCCACGCCAAACTGCTCATCGCCTCGGCGAAGAAGATAACGTCGCAGTTGAAGTGCCGGGAAACTCCCGAATACCCGGATCCGAAGGTTGTCGCACCGCCACCGAAGCGGGGGCTGCGGTAAAACGCAAACATGGGGGTGGGCAACCGCTTCAGCGGTTGCCCACCCCCATGTGCTTGCGACCGGACCCTCAGATGGTGATGTCCTGGAACAGCTGGGCCGACTTCTTGTCGGTCGCGTGGTAGTCCATGCTGCCGGTCCTGACCTTGGTCGCCACCTCTTTGAGCGTGCTCTCGATGTGGTTGGCGCGCGTCTTGAACTGCCTCTCGGCGGCCAGCATCATCTGGTGAGCCTCGCCCTCCCAACCGTCGGTCACGGCCTTGACCGAGGCGATGATGGCCTCGATCTGCTGGCTCACCACCCTGGCGCCGCGCTCGAGGTCACCGGCGGTGTCCTCGAGCGAGTTGTATGTGACCTTGATGTCCATCCCGTCACCGGACACTTATGCTCCACCCCTCGTGGTGTCTTGATGGTTGTCGATCATTTCTGTCCCAGGGCCTTGATGGCGCCCCTAGGCGACTAGAACTGGTCGACCTTGCTGTGGGCCAGGCCATCCGCACCACTGCCGAGGTGCCCGCCGGCCGCGCTGCCATTGACGTCAACGCTGCGGAGCTGGGATGCGATCTCAGTGTCGTTGGCACCACCGGAACGGTGCGTGAGCTGCACCGCCTCGTGGATGTTGACGATCAGCTGACGCAGAGCCTCGTGGTCCTCGTTGAGGCTCATCTGCGCCCGCCTGAACGCGCTTCCGCCCTGACCGGTCCACGCCGCCTCCACCGTGTCGATGGCGTTGATCAGCGTGCGCAGGTTCTGCGAGAGGTCCTCGCTGACACGGCCGAGGTCGCCCTCGAACTTCCTGAAATGTGCGTCGCTAATCCGCTGCGAGCCCGACATCTTTCCACCTTCCCCCATGATGTGTTGGTGAGCCGAGCTGGGGATTCTTGGTCAGCTCACCACTCTGTGGAGTTTCCTACCGGACATGGCAGGAAGCGTCTAGTTGTAGTTGGTGCTGCCTACGGCCTGGCCATCGTTCCACCACGACGTCGCACGATGGTGAAGGCGACCGCGGCCCCGGCGACCACGACAACGCCCGCGCCCAAGGCGACCCAGAGCGTGGTATTACCGCCGTCGTCCTTTGCTTTGGCCTCAGCTACGGGCTTCTTAGCGGCTTGCTCATCCGACGCGGGGGGCTGTGAGGCGTCCCCCGCAGCCTTAGACGCCGATTCGGAGGGCTTTGGTTTCGTAGCTCCTTCACGAGCGAGCAACGGATTGGTGTTGGCCGGCCCCGGATCCCCTTCGCCATCGAGAAGCACCTTGCGAGGACGGACCGAGCCATAACCGAGATAACTGCTCGGGACGTCACCGGTCTTGGGCTTCGCGGCGGTCTGCATCATGACGCGCAGGACTTGGTTGTTGGTCCACTTGGGGTGCTTGGACCAGATCAGGGCGGCGGAGGCGGAGGTGATGGCGGCGGAATCGCTGGTTCCGTGTGTCATGCAGACCGACTTGAGGTCCTTACACCGCACGGGGATCTCGTCTCCGACCGCCACCAACCCGACCTGATCACCGGTCGTTGAGAAGTTGGCTACCTTGCCCGTGCGGTCAATGGCACCTACGCCAACGACGCCGGAAAGCACCGCAGGATATTCGGGGTTGTTCTCCTCGTCACCGCTGTTTCCAGTTCCCGCGAAGATCAGGGCTCCCTTTTTGAGAGCGTAGTTCACGGCACTCTGGGTTTTGGAGAAGTATGCAGGTATTCCCGTCACTCCAAGCGAGATGTTCAAGACCTTCGCTCCGTGATCAACGGAATACCTGATGGCTTCTGCCATCACCGATCCGACAGATTCCGCCCGCATGTCGATCAGCGATGCTTTCACCGGCAAGATTTTTGCTTCAGGTGCCAGACCTTGTATGCCACCTGCCTCACCGGAGCCTGCGATGAGACCGGCAATGTTCGTGCCGTGCCCATTGGGGTCGTTGTGGGGGTCGGTCGCCTTGGCCGAGGCGTCTGTACCTTCGAGCACTCGCCCCCGCAGCTCGGCCCGTGAAGCATCGACGCCCGTATCAATGACGGCGACCGTAACTCCTTTGCCTTTGCTCACCTTCCACATGCTGTCGGCCTGCATGTCCTTCAGGTACCACTGCTGAGAGCTGATGTCCTGTGCGGATGCCGAGGGCGCAGTACCACCCACCACCATGAGCCCAGCTCCGAGTATCGCCAGAGCGGAGAGGGAACGCCGCCGCGCTCCGTACTTCTGAAATGGCATAGGTGAGTGCTCTCCTCGGCATTGCACGGGGATCTGTCGATCTAGTCGATGACCGGCGGGACGGTGTCCCGCCCTCCACCCGACCAGCTCTCTTCGTCTTCCTGAAGGTAATCGGGCCTCGCCCCAGGGGCTTGTGAGCTGTTCGGTGCTCCCCTGCCGGCGCGCGGCGTCGGCTCAGGCTCCTGGCTGCCCCGCACAAGCCCGGATCCGCCCGGGGTGAACTCCGGCTGCGCTCCGCGCCCAGAACGCGTACCACTGACGGGACCTCCCGACTCCGACGCGAGCCGTCGGCCCTGGCCACCGCTGCTCCCGGGCGCGTGCGTACCGCCGTCGGCGGACGCACCGCCCGTGCCCAGGGGACCACGCCTCGGAGGAATACCGTGCTCGTCTCCGACGACCGTCCCCCGCGGCAAACGTTGCCCATTCGCGTTGTTCTGCCCTCGTGGACTGTCCACAGTCCCACCCGGCTCCGAGGCAAGCCGTCGGCCCGGCCCGCCGTTCGCCGGCGGAGGCGTGCCTCTGCCGAAACCGTGCGGGGCGGGTCCCATCGGCCCACGCCTCATCAACCCTTGCTCTTCTCCGATGACCCTGCCCCGGGGAATCCGCGGGGCGTTGGTTTGCCCAGGTGGGCGAGCCTGCTTCCCCCCGTGAATGCCGTCAGGCAAGCCGGTCCGAGGAATGCCCGTCGGCCGCGGCTGCCTTACCGTGCCTGGGTTAGGGGCTACGGGCTCTCGTGCAGGGTTACCCCCACCTCGCACAGGAGGCGGGGTACTTGGCAGGAACGGGTCCCTCGGTACCCTGAGCCCCCCCGGGCCCACTGGGCCCGGTCGCTGGTCCGGCGCATCAGGCGGCAATGCCGGCTGCTTGGTCTTGTCGATGATGTCCGGTGAAGGCAGGGTGTCCGTGGAGTCGATGGTCGTATGCGTATCTGGCACCGTGTCCGGACTAGTTACGGTCCCATGAACACCAGTGCCCTCTACGCCCAGGAACTTTGGTGAATGGACAGCAGTACCCGGAGACGAGGCGGCGGCTACGGTTCCACCACCAGTCGTTCCCTCGCCTGAAAATCGCTGAGACGGAGAGCCGTCTTCGTAAATGGGCGGAGTGAACCCGGATGGCAGCGGCGGGAAATTGGGCTCCTCCAGATTATTGATCTCGGTGTACGCCGTCTCGTAGTACGAGTCCAGCTTGTCCATCTGCTGGAGCGCTTCCAGGTGGTGCTTGTCCGCGACCACCTTCTCCGCATCGCTCTTGTGCTTCTTGTCGTCGGCCACCGTCGGGGCCGGCATCGCTGCCTTGACCTCGGTCAGGCCCTGGCCCGCAGTGGACATGTGTACGCCGACGAGCAAGGTGTAGTCGGCCATCTTGTGGGTCTGCTTGGCCACCTCGCGACCCCAGTCACGGAAGGCGTCGGCGCCCTCGCCCTCCCAATGCACCCGCTCGGCGTGGGCCTTCAGCTCGTCCGCGATGGCGTTGATGTCGTCGAAGGCAGCCATCAAAGCGGCCCCGACGTCGGTCAGCGCGGCTGGCTTCGCGGTCGCGACCATGTTGTAGAGCTCGTCGTGCGACCGCTTCTCGAACTTCCCTCCGGCCATCTACCTTCTCCCCCTCACAGCGCGTCGCCCCCGACCTCTTTGCTGCCGTGGTTCTCAGTCTGACCAGCGTGCTTCTCGGTGGGCTCGCGGTAGTACTTCCGCGTGTGTGCTTGGATCTCCCGCATGCGACGGGCCTGTTCGGCGTCCATGCCGTCGTAGCCACGCTCGGCGACGATCGCCATGAGGCCCATGGCCTCAATCTGGTCGCCGAAGGACTTGCACAGGGTCTCCAGCCGCGCGTGGACCTTCTCGTAGAGGTTGGCCAGGTCGTCAGAAGAGGTGAACCCGGAGCCCGAACCGTACGCGTCCCGCGTGATGGACTGTTGCGAGATCGTCTTGCGCGATGCCGGGGACTTCTCAAGGTCGGTCAGGACCTTGTCCAGGCGCGTCTTGAACTTGGCAAGCGTCTCGGCTTCCTTGACCAGCTTCTTGCCGAACGGCGTCTGTGGCTCAGACCCCGGCTCTATGGGCCTCACGCTGTCCCTCCCCGTATGACACCAACGATGTCCTAAGCCACTCTATCCGTCAGCCTCGGACGCCCCAACTGCCCCGGAGCTGTGGGACATCGACGGTTCAGTAACGGTCCCCTCCCCCAAACGGCACATACGAGGCACACGTCATATTCGCTGACACTATCGACTTCACCACAGACGCACATGAGTACGCATACCTATTTCCCTGGACGACAGCACCGGCGTCCGCTTCGCCCTCAGCAAGACGAGGCGCACCGCCCATCGGCACCGGGCGTGGGACCTGGCACGGCCGGTCCCTGAACAGGCTTGCCGCAACCAGGCAGCAGAAGGCACGGGGCCTGTGCACGGCGGAAGGTGGTCCGGCCCACCGAGATCAACATCTGCCCCGCCCCGTGCAGGTGAATCGGCGTCGAGGGTCCGGACGCCCGTCCCCGCGTGTCCGGGCCCCCGGGGGGGGCTCACCGCCGTCTACTGGTCGTGGGGCTTGTAGGCCTTGTCGACGTAGCAGGGCGATGCCAGCGAGATCGAGATACTGTCGCGCATCTTCTTTTCCCACTTCGATGGGTTCGGGTAGGTGGAAGGAAGACTCAGCTCGATCGTCACCGTGTGGTGCTCCTTCTTGTCCTCCACCTCAAGTCGAAGCTGACGTGCCTTGGAGTTGGCCTCTCCGTAGCGATAAGCCTTCCAACCATGCTTCGGAAGCTCACGTTGAAGCCTGTCCATGGCTTCCTTCAGAGCATCCGCGGAGTTCTTTGCATCTTCCAGGCTCATGCGCTGTGGCGTGTAATCCAGACCATCGTCGTCTTTTGTCACCGTTGAGCATCCTGTCGCGGCGATGAGGGCAGACGCGGCGAGGCCGACACGCCAGGCGAATCGGTGTGGTACGGAATCTGTCACTTGCATGTCACTTCCCCATGCATTCCGACACACTTCAGCCCTCGCCGCCGAGGGGCTGGGTTTAGGTGAGGTCCTGCACTTGGGTTATCCACCGTGACGCCCCAAGGCCAGCACAGAACTTTGCTCAGACAGGGACGCGGGGTGCTTCTGCTCAGACCGGGCATGTATGGGGTCAGTAATCTGCAGGCGCGGTACCGGCATGACTCAGTCAGTCAGTACTCATCCACGGTCTGGCCATCAGGAACCTGGAAGCAGGCCGAGGTCATAAGCACATAGATCAAGGACTTAGGCGCCTTGGACCCGGTCTTATCGCTCTCGTCGTAGAGATGGATACTGACCGAGAACTGCTTCTTGATGGAATCAGCGATAAGTTCAGGGCTTTTACTCGGGCTCCTGTCGGGCCCGTATTTGACGATCTTCCAGCCCTTCTGCGGGAGGCCTTCCTTGAGCCTCGCCATTGCCTGCTTCATGTCCTTGACCGGCACGCCCCACAGTGACCAAGCATGGTTGATCTTGTAGAACTTCTCCTCATCCTGGCCGCTGCATCGGGCAACCGACGGCCCCGGTTTGCTCGTCTTTCCGCGCAGGTCAATGACATCGAAGATTTCACTGGAAAGACCAGCCGCTTCTTCCTCCGCGTCAGCGACCGTCCGCGTCTTCGGCGTGTAGCCCGGCCCGTCCTTCTTCTTCTCACTCATTCCCGAGCACCCCGCCAATGCAAATACCGAGACCAGAGACATGATAATACCGAGGGGTGAAAGGATTCCCATTCGGTTACGCGCAGAGCTAGTCACTGATTTGCACCTTGTCATGTCGCCCCACTACCACGTTGGCTTGGTTTAGCAGACTCTTCGAGCTGTCTTCATGATCCAAGTCGTAATCCCAGTAGCCACTGTGCCCCTCGGTGTCGGTCGTCATCTGATGGGCTCCGAATTGGGCATCAGCGGGGATGATGGGCATGTCCGCGTCGTGCCAGAAGCGGCTGCTCTTGTCGCCGCCATGGAATGCGCGGCCCAGTTCGGGAACAGGGTCATCGTCAGCGTACTCGTTCCAGACATGCCCCCTGGGTACGTCCAGGTCTTCGGCGCTGCCCACCTGGACACCGGGACTTCCCGCGAAGATGACATCGTCCGCGTTCAGGTTCCCCTGGCGCGCTGCGGAACCGATGAGGGTGGAGCCGTAGGAATGGCCTATCGCGGTTACGTGGCTGTCCGTCCCCGACTCGTTCGACGCGTTCAGTCCATCAACGAACTGATTGAACGCGGGGGCACCAGTATTCGCGTATCCGGGGCGGGTGGCGTCCGTGACAATGTTTTGCGGCGCGTCGTAGCCGAGCCAGGTGACGGTCGAGACTTTTTGCCCCGGCGCCAATGGTTCGGATGCATGCCACAAATTCGTCATGCGGTTAATGTCCCCGTGAATCTTGCTAAGGTTCGAAGTTGTGCCAGGGACATAGACGGCAGTGTGGTCGGCCGTATCCGGATTTCCGTTGGCGACAATCGCACGCCCTCGACCTTCAGGGCTGAAACCGAGCAGGTACGCCTCCGGCAAGCCTTTTCGGCCGGTCTGATCGAATCGATTCTGAATGGCGTCCATGCCCTTCAGGGCACCTTCCAGGCGCCCCTTCTCGCCTTCGTACTTATGATGCCAGTCGAGCCATTCCTGGGTGTAGGCCGTGACGTTGGGACCGAGATCTTTGAACTTGGTAGGTTCCTTTGGTATCGCATCGAGCCGGATTTGGTAGTCGGCTCTTTTTTCCGCCAGCTCAATACGGTTCGCCTCGTCACGGACATCCGCCGGGATCCCGTCCAGCTTCCCTAGGCCGGCGGGGTACATGGCTGCGTAGTCAGCCTTCTCCTGATCGGAAAGGCCTTTCCACCATTTCGCATTATCCGTAGGACTGCCGTCCTTGGGCGGATGCTTGATGTCGCCGAGGTAGTCTTTCGCTCCGCTGCGGACACCGCTCGTGTCGCTCTGAGTGTCGGCCCAGTCGTAGCGGGAAACATGTAGATCGTCGTCGGCCTTCAGCTTGCGCAGCTTGGGGGCCCACTTCTCGTCGGCCTGCGTGGCGTCATAGACGGCTTGAGCGATGCGGTTGGCGATCGCCACCGCGCGGCCGAAGTTCGGATTGGGGTGAATGTTCGCCGCCTGGCGCTCCAGGGCGTCGGCTGTGTCATTCGCGTCGCCGGTCGGGTCGATCGGCTGGTTCGTCGGCTTGCCCTTCGCGCTGCCATGGACCGTGCCGCCCTCCGGCACTTTGCCGTCGGCCTTGTCACCGGCCGCCGGGTAGCTCACCGAGCCATCCGAGCCGACCGAGAACTTTTCTGCCTCGGCGTCCTCCACAGCGGCGTCGAGCTTGTCCTTGGCTGCTCGTAGTTCGTAGGCCAGAGAGTTGAGGGCAGTGGTGATGAGAGCGCACTCGGCCTGGGTGTAGTGGAAGTTGGCCGCCAGCTTCCGGAGCTGCACCACGGCGGCGTCAACGGCCTCGCCCTCGAGTGTTTTCCGCATGCCTGCGGCTATCTGCTGCTCGAGGTCGTCCTTGACCTGACTGGCCATGTCGCCGACGGTCCGATAGCCGCCCGCGGCATCCTCGAACTCCGAGGGCTTGAGGGACTTGAGCGTCGCGTAATCCACCGCCGCTTCACCGACCCTGGCTGTCGCCGCCGACGGGCTTCGTGTCCTTGTACAGGACGTCCAGCCCGTCGAACGCGCACTTGGTGGCCTCGTCGTTCTTGTACTGGTGATCCCCGGCCCTTTCAAGCCGGTCCTGGATCGCGCCACACTTCCCGCTTACGCCCTTCAAGTAGCGCTTCCAGGAGCTGTAGAGCTCCCGCTGGGCCGCCGCGCTCTGGATGCCGCCGCCCGAATCGCTGCCCGCGCCCAGGCCGGTCTGCTCCTCCTCCAGCTTCGTCAGCGCCGTGGTGATGTCCCCCCGGAGTTTGCCAACTCCTCTGCCCGCCGTTGTCCAAGCGTTCTTGTTGGACTTCAAGTTGCCGGAGCCGCCCTGTGCCCAGGCCGGCTTGTCGTCGGCGCTCGCGAGACTCATCCCGGGGTCACCGGACGCCTCGCGCTTCATCTGCGCCCATTCCGCCTCGAACGTCGGCATACGCTCCCCCGCCTTACATGATTCACAGCGACGTCAAATAGCTCAGTGTAGGGACATGATCAGGCGCCTCCATGAGTACTCCTACTCAGCTACTCCGGAGCGACGGCGCCTCCGTTCGTTGAGGACCGCTGCCAGGCCCGCGATGCCCGCCACCACGACGGCCGCGGCTCCCACGGAGTACGTCGCGAGGCGTTCCCTTCGCTCCTCGGGAGTCTCGCCCAGGGGCATGGGGGCGGGGTCGGGAGCGGCGACGTCGTGGGCGGCGCCCTTGTCCAGGGTGACGTGGTCGATGCGGGTTTCGTCCTCGGTGAGGGCGCGGACGGGGTCGACGACGCCCCAGCCGATGAAGCGGTCGTGCTCGTTGACGGCTCGCTCGGCGGTCTGCTCGATCTGGGCGACCACCTCGTGCTGCTTCCAGTCCGGGTGCTTGGCGCGGATCAGGGCGGCGACGCCGGCGACGTAGGGCGCGGAGAAGCTGGTGCCGTTGTCCACGCATTGGCCGCCCTTGGGGACGGTGGAGACCATTTCGACGCCGGGAGCGGCGACATCGACGAAGTCGCCGGATTGGGAGAAGGCGGCGCGCTCGTTGTTGCGGTCCGAGGCGCCGACGGCGAGGACGCCGTCGTAAGCGGCCGGGTAGGTCTTCTTGACCTTGCCGTCGAGACCGTCGTTGCCGGCGGAGGCGACCACGACGACGTCCGCTTGCAGGGCGTTCTCAACGGCTTGCTGCAGATTGCTGTTTGCCTGGAGCGGCTTGACGGTGTCCTGGGAGATATTGATGACGCGGGCTCCCGCGTCGACCGCCCAGTCGATGGCCGTGGCCATGGTGTCGGTGGTACCGGAGCCCTTTTCATCGTTCTGCCGGATCGGGATGATCTCGGCTTTCGGTGCGATACCGACGAACCCCGTGCCCGTGTGCGGGCGGGCGGCGATGATGCCTGCGACCTTGGTGCCGTGGCCGACCGAGTCGTCAGTCCCGTCGCCCTTCTTCCCCTTGGACAGACCCTTCTTGCCGCCCTTACGGACCTCCTTGCCGCTCTTGGCGTCGACGGCGTCCTTGAGCTGGGCATTGGTGTTGTCGACACCGGTGTCGATGACGGCGACCTTGACCGGACGGCCCTTCGGATCCAGCCCCTTGGTGTCGTGCCACAGCTGGTCGAGCATGACGCGCTGAAGGGACCAGGGGGTGCCCTTGATCTGTTTGGCGGGATAACTGCATTCGCCGCTGCCCGCGAGGGACAGATCCGGCGCCGCGGAGGGCGATGCCGGTCCGGCTGCCGCGGAGGGCGATGGTCCGGCTGCCGCGGTCAGCGCCGTGAGGGCCGTCGCCGCCGACAGGGCGAAGGGTTTGATGATGCGCCGCATGTGTTTCGGCTTCCTCATGTCCTATGAACCCTGGGGCTGCTTGGCGCTGTTGGCGTCGAGGCGTGGACCGGTGGGGAGGAATTCGGACCAGTCCGCGGGTACCGGAGTCGGATTGACGTCCTGGTATCCGAGACTGCGCTGGGCCTTGTTGACGTCCTGCTGCGTCTCCGTGGCCTTGTCCTTGCCGGAGCCGTCGTCGCCGATTTTCGATGTGCCGGAATCGCTGTCGTTGTTGGACTGGACCGAGTAGCGAAGGCCGGTGTCGGTCACCAGGAAGACCGGTCCGTTCTTGATCTGGCGACCGCTCACCTGGCGGTAGAGCACTCCCGAGCCCGGGGTCACATAGGCGCTGGTGGCACCGTCCGGGATGGTGGCCGGGAAGTCCTTGCCGGCCCAAGTGGCCACCTCCGCACCTCCCTTGGCCGTCACACCGTCCATGACGCTGCAGCTGGTGTCCCGGGCTCCGCTGCCCAGTGCGGGATCGACGGAGTTGGCCTGGTTCGGGATTTCGCTGGGCCAGTGGTACTTGCCGTAGAACTCATTCTCGGTGTCGGGGGTGAACGACGGGGCCCCCACTCGCTTGGCCGTACTCGCCTCATTGATGGAGGTCTTGCTTCTGAGCAGGAGCTTGGCGACGAACTCCGAGACCCGTTGGACCTTTCCCTGCAGCACCACGTACTTCTGGGTGCCGGCTCCGGTGGGCGCTTCGAGCACCATGCCGACCCGGTTCGCCTCGCCGAGGCTCGGCACCCCGGCGTCATCGCCGATCCCACCGGGAACCTGCGGAAAGTCGATCGGTGCCCCGTCCCCGAAGGTGGCCAGCCAGTCCCTGGTGACGTGCTGCGGCTGAGCCCCGTCGTGAAAGATCGAACGCAGCAGGAGATTGCTGTCCTCGGCGGACTTGGCCTTCCAGTCCGGGCCGCCGATCAAATACTTGGTGCCTCGCGGGTCTACGAGATAGCGAGCGCCGTCCTGGCCCTGCACATACAGGGCCTGGCCACCGTGGAGCGCCTGGGAGCCCCGCATCTTCTTCAGCTTCGGGTCCCGTTCAGAAAAGAGGAAGACGGCCTTCTGGGTGGTTTTCCCATTCCCGCCCGGCTGTTCGCAGACCGCCCACGTCATGCGCTTCTTCGCCTCGTCCGCGCTGGGGATGCGGTCGGGCGCGTACGGAATGCCGATCGTGGGGCCACGCGGGATGTGGCCGTTGTCGAGCTCCGACTCCTTCACCTTGATGATGCTGGACTTCTCGGGGTCGAGGAGGAGCTTGGCGGAGGCGAGATTCAGCACGGGGTGGAGTTGGGGCTTGCCGCCGGTCTTCAGGATGACGTACCGAGTGGTGGAGTCGCTGCCGACGATCACATGCGATTCCGGCGTGTCCCACCCCTTGGGGGCGACGGGCTTGAACATGCCCCAAGCGCCGAAGCCGGCGAGAATCAGGGCCCCGACGACGACTCCGGGAAGGACCGCGCGCAGCGGACGCGGCGCGCCCTCCTCCGTGCCACTCGGCGTGGGCTGCAAGAACGCGGCGACTGTCCGCTTCTTCGCATAGATATAGGCGTTGAGTTCATCCCGCCGTGATGCCATTTTTAGCCGCTTCTCCCCGCTTTTCGGCCTCGGTAGTCAGGTAGCCTGCCGTCGGTCCTGGTGTCGTACCGACCCTCTACTATGCCGGTAGTGAACTGGCTCATGCCGCCCGGGGACACTGACCGGCGGGCGGTCGACGACCGGGCCGTTCGGGCCGGTTTCGGATATGAGGGGGCTGACGGGGATGGCTGCCGCAACGCGCGCACGTACGGCGAGGAGCGCGTCCGGCCGGGGAGCACCGAGCGGACCGCGTCCGCCCGCGCCCGCTGACGCCCCCCCGACAGCGGCCCCCATCGCTTCCGCCAGCCCGCGCACGACGTCCCGGCCCGGCAGCATCGGCCCCCTGCGGCTGCAGCAATTCGTGCTGGTCGAGGTGGCCGCGGCGATCGTGCTGGCCGCAGGGGTCGTCAACAAGCTCTTGCTGGTGCCCGCCGGAGTCGTGGGCGTCGTCCTGGTTCTGCTGGCCGTGGTCACGCGTCATCAGCAGCCGATTCCGGAATGGCTGGGCACCGCGCTCGCGCTGCGCAGGCGCCAGCGGCAAGCGGCGAAGCCGATCGACGCGGGCGCGGACCACGTGTTCACGCCGGCCCTGGAGTGCGAACCGGCCCTGCGCACCTATACGTTCACCGATCGTGAGCGGCGCATGGTCGGCCTGGTGGGCGACGGCACCTTCCTGACCGCCATCCTTCAGGTGGACGCGACGGACTCGCCGCTGCGCCCTCACCGTATGCAGCGTCCGCTCCCGCTTTCGCTGCTGCGTGACGCCATGGACGTCGACGGCATCGTCCTGGAGTCAGTCCAGGTGGTGCAGCATGCACTGGCGGCGCCCGCACCCCACCTGTCGGCGCAGACGGTGCCCGTGCGCAACTACGGGCCGCTTCAGGAGCAGACGGGCGCACCCGCGGTCCGTCTGACGTGGGTGGCGTTGAAGTTCAACCCGGAGCTCTGTCCGGAGGCCGTCGCGGCCAGGGGCGGGGGCCTCGAGGGTGCGCAGCGGTGTGTGCTGCGGGCCGCGGATCAGCTGTCGAGCAGGCTGCAGGGCGCGGGTTTCGGCTCGACACTGCTGACGGAGGAAGGCGTGACAGCGGCGATCGCCACCGCCGCGAGCGTCAACCCGCGAGCGACGGCGCAGGCCCGGCAGACCAACACGCTCAGCCGGCGCACGGTGGAGAGCACCCGAGCCTGGCGCTGCGACGACCGCTGGCACACCACCTACTGGGTGAGCCGGTGGCCGCAGTTGGGGCCGGGCGCCACGCCCCTTCCTCAGCTGGCCGCGCTGCTGACCTCGCTGCCCGCGCTCGCGACCACGTTCAGCCTCACCGTGCGACGGGGCGGGACGCAGGGCGGCCGGCCCGCCCCCACAGTGAGCGGGCATCTCCGGATCACGGGTCATAGCGCGGACGACCTGGTCGGGATGAGGCGGGAGCTCCAGCGCACCGCCCGTGGGGTACGGGTGGGGCTCGCACGGCTGGACCGCGAGCAGGTACCCGGCGTACTCGCCACTCTGCCCCTGGGAGGGACCCGCTGATGGCCATGCCGACGACCGTCTCAGGCGGCCCTTCCTACTCCCCGGCCTCCACACCTGGCCCCATGCCTGGTCAGACGGATGAGCCGGGAACTCCCGCCCCCCGCAGACCGCGACGGGGTTTCGGTCTGATCGGACCGCGGCGCCAAGGGCACGAACTCCCCCCGGAGCAGTTCGACGCACTGGCGCTGCCGATCGGCGACGACGGGGTGATGATCGGCGTCGGCGCGCGGGATCAACCCGCCGTACTGGGCCTGCACCGTCCTACGCCCTTCAATGTCGTCCTGGTCGGCGGGCTGTGGACAGCGCAGGTGATCGGGTTGCGAGCGGTCGCCACGGGCGCGCGAGTCACCGTGGAGACCGGCCGTCAGCAGATGTGGGCGTCATTGGCGCAGGCCGCGAACGGCGGGTACCAGAGCATGACGCTCCACGACGTGGGACGTGTGCCGCCACAAGGGCCGTCGATCGGCAGCCCCGTCCTGGTGATCCGTGACGCGGGCATGCGACCGCCGCGCGGGCGGGTTTCCTCGGCGCCGTGGCAGTCCGTGCTGACGCTTCTGCCCTATATGAGCCCGGTCGCGCCCCGGCTCATGGAGAACGCGGACCTGGTGGGCGTCCAGCGGGTGTCCCCCGAGGAAGCCGTCCAGGTCGGGCGGATCATGGGGCTGCCGTCCATGGATGTCGAGTCACTGTCCACGCTCCCGGACGGGGTCACTCTTTGGTGTGATCGCCAGACCCGGCTCTATGTGGCGACACATCCGACGGACGTCGAGTCGGGCCTGTTGGGCGGGGCTCGCCGCATGGACTGACGGTGTTCGATTGCCGCCGCGCACACCGTGGATGAGACTGTCAGCCAAGCACCAGGCGGGCTAGTTTCCGCGGTACCCGAAGGGATTCTCCACCGATGGCCGACGCCAAAGAGAAGGAAGAGCTGTACGCCCTCGACATCTCCGATGTCGAGTGGCTGAGCGCACCTGGCAGCACCTCCGAGGACCGGGTGGAGATCGCCTACCTGTCGAATGGGGCAGTGGCCATGCGGAATTCCACCGACCCCGAGACCGTGCTGCGCTACACGGAGGCCGAATGGCGTGCCTTCGTCCTGGGCGCGAGGGACGGCGAATTCGATCTGACCTGAGAAGCGCGGGCGCGGGGGCGGACACCGGTCGGTGTCCGCCCCCGCGGTCGTTCCCCCGCTCGCCCGCCGCTCAGGGCCCGAAGGCCAGGAGGAGTTTTTCGGGGGTGGTGTCGTTGCCGGTGACGCGGTTGGTGGCGATGTAGAAGTTGCCGTTGCGGTAGGTGTGGGTGGCGGAGTAGAAGTTGCGCTCGGTGCTTTGGGTGGCCTGGGGCAGGCGTAGCAGGGTTTTCGGCTTGCCGCCGTCGGGTGCGATGCGGACGATCTGACCGGGCTCGCTGTACGAGGGCTTTTCGTAGGCGATGAGGGTCTTGCCGTCCATGTTCAGTGGGAGCAGGAGCCGTTCGGCCGCCTTGACGGCCCATTTGCGTTTGCCGGTGTCGAGGTCGAAGGCGTGGATCTCGCTCGTCGAGCCGGTGCCCTGGTCCTGGGTCATCTCGGTCGGCAGGTAGAAGGTGTCGGCGGAGACGGCGACGCCCTCGCAGTTGCCCATGTTCGTGCCGAAGAGGTCCGTGCCGCACTCCGGTTGGTAGGAGTGCTTGCCCAGTGCGAGGGTCGAGCGTTCCTTGCCCCTGTCAGAGATGGCCAGGATGCCGCCGGACTGTCGGTTCTGGTCGGTGAGGGCCACTACGGCGGGGCTGCTGGAGAAGATGTTGTTGACCTTGTAGCCCTTACGGACGTTGTAGGTCCACTTGATCGAGCCGCTGGGGGTGAGTTGCTGCAGCCTCGCGGTGCCATTGGTGCAGGAGTAGGCGCGCAGCAGGACCTTGCCGCCCGCGTAGCCGTCAATGGAGCAACCCGCACTCGGCTTTTCGGATGAGACTTCCTTGCCGTCGCTGACCTTGATGACGGCGGAGCCGCCGAACCAGGCCATGCCGACGAGGTCGCCGCTCTGTGCCATGCCCACGCTGGTGTAGCCGCTGCCCAGAGAGCCGGCCTCGGGGGCGTGGTGGTCCCAGAGCTTGACGCCCTTGTTCAGGTCGATCAGGGCGAGTTGGCTGCACGAGTCCTTTCTACGGCCCTCATAGGCGACCACGACCTTGCCATCGGTCGTGGAGTGGGGAGCGGCGCAGACCGCCTTGGGGAGTGAGAGGGTCCATTTGCTGCCCCCCTCGTCCTGGTACGCGACGATCTTGTTCTCGACCGCCTTGACGACATAGCCCTTCATCGCCCAGAAGCCGGGCACTTCCAGGTTCTTCTTGCTGAGCTCGGGCGCGGGCGTCTGGTACAGGACCTTCGCCTCGCCCGCCCGGCGCTGGTCGTTGGGATCGCTTTCGCCGCTGCCGCGGCCGCCGGTGTTGTCGCCGTTGCCCGTCGGCCCGGGCGTCGGGTCCTGTGTCCGCGGTCGGTCCGGGGTGGTCGTCGTGGGGCCGGCGGTGGGCTTCTTACCGTCGTCACCGCCGCCCACCGCGGCGTACACCCCGCCACCCGCCGCGAGCAGTACCGCCACCACCGCGCCGATGACGAGGGCTTTGCGCTGACGGGCCGGGCCGCCGCCGCTGGGCGGATGCGCGCCGTACGGCCGGCCGGGCGGCGGGGAGTGCGGGTCGCCGTACCCCGGCTGACTCATGTACGGGCTCTGGGCGTACGGGTGCGCGAGGTCCGGGCCGGGGGGAACGGGCGCGCCGGGCGGCGGTGGAGGCGGGCTCGACGGCAGGACGCCGGTGTCCCATATCTGGGGCGGGGTATGGCCCGTCGACGGAGCCGATGGGGGTCTCGGGGGTGCGGCGGGCGGCACGGGTGGCGCCGGAGGTCTCCGCGGCGAACCGAAGCCGCCCTGGCCCGGCTCCTGGGGCGCCTGAGGCCGCTGGGGCTCCTCGGGCTCCGGGGGCGGGCCGAAGCCGCCGGAGGGCGGCTGGTTGGGGGGCTGGGGCGGCTGCGACATCTGCGCCTACCTCTCACGCGAGTCCACCGACCGGTCGGCCTCCTCTCCGCGATCCGGTCGGCGGCACCGGCCGGAAAGGGGCGACGTGGTCGCAGGTCCCACTGTGCAACGGCATTCGAGCGGGGATTCTTTGTACCACCGGACGCTTGGACTTCCCCCCGTGGTTGCCGGGTACGTACCGCCGTAAGGCACGGTGAGGTCTCGGACTGCCTTGAGTGCGCGGACGGGCCTGCCCTCGTGGCGCTCATGGTGATTAGTCTTGGGGTACCCGGTGGACAACCTGTTCAGGTATCCCCGGCGACACAAAAGGGGAAAGCCGAACGGTCGGACGACAGTAGCGATCGGCAACAGATCGGCCTCGCCAAGATTTTCAAGGGTGTTCGACCACACCAGGAGGCATTGTGAGCAGCGATCGGGACGAGATCCGCACGGGCGGAAACACACCCGGCGATGATCGGTCCGACGCGGAGACCGAGCACACGGGCGAGTTCACCATCGACTACACCCCGCCCGCCTGGTACACGCAGAACGCTTCGTCGTCGTCCTCGCCGGCCTCCACGGCCCCCGCGTCGACCGGCGGTTCCGGAGGAATCGGGACGGGCACCGGTGCGGGAGCGCCGAGTCCGCCGCCTCCGCCGCCCACGGGTAATCCTGTGTCCGTGCCGGGGGCGCCGGAGCCGAGCGGCTTTCCGGGTGCTTGGCCGTCGCCGACCGCGCCGCCCTCCGCCGATGCCGCTTCGGACGCCTCCGAAGTGGCGGAGGTCCCCGCGCGGAGGGAGGACGAGGCACGGTCTGAAGCGGAGGCCGAGGGGTCGGACGCGGGCATCCGCATGCCGCCTTTGCCCGACTCCGAGCCGGTTTGGGGTAGTCGGCCCGGGGCTGACTCCGTGACGGGTGGTGCCGCGTCGGACAACCCCGAGGGCGAACCCGCGCCCCGAGAATCTTCCGTCGGGGCTTCCGATGTCGAGGCGGAGTCCTCTGCCGCGGCTCCCGCTCCGGCTCCCTTCGCCGCTTCCGCTCCCGTCGATGACGACTTCAACCTGGCGCCCGCCGCGGCCCCACGGGACGACGCCCCCGAGTCCGCGCCCGAGCCCGAGTCCGGCTCCGATGAGAGCGACAACGGCGATGTGGTCAGCCACTCCACCGTGCGGTTCTCCACCGCCGCGCTGCGGCGCGAGGTGGCCGAGAGGCGGAGTGAGGACTCCGAGGCCGCGGAGGCTGGTCCCGGGTCCGGTTCCGGCTCTTCTTCCGGCTCTGGCTCTTCTTCCGGTTCCGGCTCTTCTTCCGGTTCCGGCGCTGGTCTTGCGTCCGATTCCGCTGACGATTCCGGCTTCGCGGACACGGACGACCGTACCGACGACGATGTGCGCAGCGAGGGCACGCTGCGCTTCTCCACGGCCGAGCTGCGGCGTGAGATGGAGCAGCTGAGGCAGGCGACCGCCGAGCCTCAGGACGCGATCCCCGAGGACGCCGTGCCGCCGAGCACGCCCTCCTCCGAGCAGCCCGCCGCCACCTGGGCTCCGCCGCCCGTTCCGCAGTCGGGGCTGCCGCCCCTGCCCCCGGACTTCCAACCCGCCGCGCCCGAGGACGCCGCTCCGGCTCCGGGTCCCGCTCCGGTTCCGGAGCAGCGGACGGACGCCCCCCCTGGCGCCGGTGTGCCGCTCCCGCCCCAGGACACCTCCTGGGCGCCTCCCCCGCCCCAGACGCACGGTCAGCCCGGTCAGCCCGCCGCCGCGGCGCCTGGGCCCGGACCGCAGGGCGGATACGGCTATCCGCGTCCCGGTGAGGGCGCTCCGGGTGCGATCCCCGGCCAGCCCGGTCCGGCCCCGCTGCCGGATCAGGCCCAGGGGGCACAGCCCCCGGCGGCCAACGTGCCTGGTCCGCAGGGCGGTTATCAGCAGCCCGGCCCGGCCGTGCCGGGACCCGGTCCGCAGGGTCCCCCGGCTCCGCAGGGCCCCCACTACGGCTATCCGCAACCCGGGGGCCAGCCCGCACCCGGCCCGGCCGGTCAGGTACAAGGCCAGGGCCAGGGGCCGATGCCCGTCCCGGGCGGCTATGGCTTCCCTCAGCCGCCCGCCCCGGACCAGCAGGGCCAGTACCACCAGCAGCCCCACCTCCAGCCCTATCCCACGCCCCAGCCGGGGCAGGCCGACTACCCCGGACAGCCGGGACAGCCCGGGCAGCCGATGTACCCGGGCCAGCCCGGCCAGCCCGGTCAGCCCGCACCGTACGCGCCGACCGACCCCGCCCAGGGCCAGCAGCCCCCTGGCCAGCAGTTCCCGGGGCAGCAAGGTCCGGGTGCCCAGGGCGGCTACGGCTTCCCGCGCCCCGGCGACGGCGTTCCCGGGCCCGGACCGCAGGGGCAGGGGCAGGGGCAGGCGCACGACGGCTACGGCTATCCGCGTCCCGACGCCCACGCCGCACCAGCCGCCCCGGCCACCCCGGCGGCCCCGGCCGATCCCCGTACCGGCGGCTGGCCGACGGTCACGCCCGACCAGCGGCGCCAGGGCGGAAGCGCGGGGGCGCCGCTCGGATACACCGCCGCGGTCGAGCTCTCCTCGGACCGGCTGATCAAGGGCAAGCAGAAGCCGAAGAAGAACACCCCCGGCCCCTCCCGCTTCAAGATCGGCGGCAAGAAGGAGGAGGCGGAGCGGCAGCGCAAGCTGGAGCTGATCCGTACGCCGGTGCTCTCCTGCTACCGCATCGCGGTGATCAGCCTCAAGGGCGGTGTCGGCAAGACCACGACGACCACCGCGCTCGGCTCCACTCTGGCCATCGAGCGCCAGGACAAGGTCATCGCGATCGACGCCAACCCGGACGCGGGCACCCTCGGCCGGCGCGTGCGGCGGGAGACCGGGGCGACCATTCGCGACCTGGTCACCGCGATCCCGTATCTCAACAGCTACATGGACATCCGGCGGTTCACCTCACAGGCGCCGTCGGGGCTGGAGATCCTCGCCAACGACGTGGACCCGGCGGTCTCGACGACGTTCAACGACGACGACTACCGCAGCGTCATCGACGTCCTGGGCAAGCAGTACCCGATCATCCTCACCGACTCGGGCACGGGCCTGCTCTACAGCGCCATGCGCGGCGTCCTCGACCTCGCCGACCAGTTGATCATCATCTCCACGCCCTCCGTGGACGGTGCGAGCAGCGCCAGCACCACCCTCGACTGGCTGTCCGCGCACGGCTACGCGGATCTGGTCTCGCGGAGCATCACCGTGATCTCCGGAGTCCGGGAGACCGGGAAGATGATCAAGGTCGAGGACATCGTGTCCCACTTCGAGACCCGCTGCCGCGGGGTGATCGTCGTGCCGTTCGACGAGCATCTGTCGGCGGGCGCCGAGGTGGACCTGGACATGATGCGGCCCAAGACCCGTGAGGCGTACTTCAACCTCTCGGCCATGGTCGCGGAGGACTTCACCCGCGCCCAGCAGCAGCAGGGGCTGTGGACGGGCGACGGCGGGGCTCAGCCGCCGCAGGTGGCCCCGCCGATGCCCGGACAGGCCCAGCAGCCCTACCCCGGCCAGCAGCCCTATCCGGGCTCCTACGCGCCTCAGCAGGGGCAGCAGCCGCAGTACCCCGGATACCCGCAGCAAGGCGGTCAGCAGGGCGGCCAGCAAGGCTGGCAGCAGTCCTACGGGCAGGGGCAGCAGCCGCAGCCCGGCCAGCCGTGGCAGCAGGTCCAGCCGGGTCAGCCCGGGCAGCCGGAGCAGCCCTGGCAGCAGCAGCCCCCTGGGCCGCAGCAGTAGCAAGGGGCTACAGCAGTAGCAAGCGGAAGCGATGCGCCCCGTGGGCCCGGATCACCGGGCCCACGGGGCGCATCCACGTTCACCGCACGGCGTGCCTCACGGGCGCACCGCACACCGCACGGCGTGCCTCACGGGCACACCGCACGTCGCCTCAGCGGCTGCTGCCGTGCTCCTCGACGAGTTCACGGGCCCGCTTCACATCGGCCGCCATGCGCTCCAGCAGCGCCTCGATCGAGTCGAACTTCTCCTGGCCCCGCAGATAGGCCAGGAAGTCGACCTCGACATGGAGTCCGTACAGATCCAGTCCGACCCGGTCGATCGCATACGCCTCGACCGTCCGCTCGGTCCCGTCGAACTGCGGATTGGTGCCGACCGAGATCGCCGCGGGCATCGCCTCGCCCCGCGCCGTCAGCCACCCGGCGTAGACGCCGTCGGCCGGGATCGCGGTGTGCGGCGGGGTCTCCAGGTTGGCCGTCGGGAAGCCCAGTTCACGGCCGCGCTGCGCACCGCGCACCACCACGCCCTCGACCCGGTGCGGCCGGCCGAGGACCTCCATCGCGCCCGCGACATCGCCCTCGGCGACCAGTCGGCGCACCAGCGTGGAGGAGAACGGCTCGCCGCCGCCCGCCTCGCCGCGCTCGTACAGGTCGATGACCTCGACCTCGTAGTCGTAGGTGGTGCCGAGCTCGCGCAGGAACGCGACGTTCCCGGCGGCCTTGTGGCCGAAGCGGAAGTTGGGGCCCTCCACCACGACCCGTGCGTGCAACTTGTCGACCAGCACCTTCACGACGAAGTCGGCGGGGGTGAGCCGGGAGAACTCCGCCGTGAACGGCAGGACCAGCACCGCGTCCACGCCCAGCCCGGCCATCAGCTCCGCGCGCCGCTGATGCGTGGCCAGCAGCGGTGGATGGCTGCCGGGCCGCACGACCTCGCTCGGATGGGGGTCGAAGGTGACCACGACCGCCGGTACGCCCAGCTCACGCGCCCGTGCCACGGCACGGCCGATGATCAGCTGGTGCCCTCGGTGCACCCCGTCGTAGGAACCGATGGTGACGACGCTGCGCCCCCAGCCCTCAGGGATGTCCTCCAAGCCACGCCAGCGCTGCACTTTGCCCGCTCCTCGCCCGAACCTTTGTCTGTCGACTTCGCAGGTCTAAGACTGCCATGCCCCGGTCGCCCGCCTCGCATCGGTGGTCTCCACGAGCGCCCGGACCGGCCGGAAAGCCACCGTAGGCGGCCGGTCCTGGCGCTCGCAACGCAGCACGGAGTCAGTCATGACACACCGCGGCGCCCTGGCCCCGACACGGCCCGATGGCCTCATGCGAAGACGGCCAGGCTCTTCGCCTTGCCCTTCGACTCCTCCACGAGGGCCAGAAAACGCCCCTCCGGTCCGAAGACCGCGACCGGCCCCGGACCCGAACCCGGATCCAGCGCCCCCTCCCCCGAGGGCATGTCGATCCGCACGCCGTTGCCCAGCAGCCGGGCCTGGTGATCGTCCACGTCCCAGCGCGGGAAGGCGGCGGCCGCCGCCTCGGCGATGGGCATGATCTCCAGCGACTCCTCCAGGCTCTCCAGCGTCCTGGCCGCCTCCAGTCCGTACGGGCCGACCCGGGTGCGGCGCAGGGCCGTCAGATGGCCGCCGGCGCCGAGTCCGGCGCCCAGGTCGCGCGCCAGCGCCCGGATGTAGGTGCCGGAGGAGCACACCACCGTGACGTCCAGGTCGAGGACGGTGGTGCCGTCCGCCGCCTTGGCCTCGCGGCGGTCGTGGAGGACGAAGGAGGAGACGGTCACCGGCCGCGCCGGGATCGCGAACTCCTCGCCCTCCCGAGCCCGTGCGTAGGAGCGCTTGCCGTCGATCTTGATGGCGCTGACCTTCGAGGGGACCTGCTGGATGTCCCCGGTCAGCTCCTCGATCCCGGCCTCGACGGCGCCCGGCTCGACCCCGGCGGCGCCGTCCGATGCGGTGATCTCGCCCTCCGCGTCATCGGTGACCGTGGCCTGGCCGAGCCGGATGGTGGCCCGGTACTCCTTCTCGGTCAGCGCCAGATGGCCCAGCAGCCGGGTCGCCTTCTCCACGCCGACCACGAGCACGCCCGTGGCCATCGGGTCCAGCGTCCCGGCGTGGCCGACCCGCCGGGTGCCGGCGAAGCGGCGCATCCTGGCGACGACGTCGTGCGAGGTGAAACCGGCCGGCTTGTCGACGATCACCAGGCCGTCCGGTGCCCCGGAACCGGCCCTGCCCTTTCGCGTCATACGTCCGATGAACCCTTGCCGTCCGTGCCGAGCCCGTCGCCGTCCGTGCCGAGCCCGTCGCCGTCCGCGCCGGGCTCCGCGTCGTCCGTGCCGGGCTCCTCGTCGTCCTCGTCCTCGCCCGGCTTGCGGTAAGGATCGGCGTCGCCGGCGTAGCTGGCGCCCGAGGACGCCTCGCGCACCTGGGCGTCCGCCTCCCTGGCCTTGGCGAGCAGGTCGTCGATGGTGCGGGCGTTCTCCGGCAGTGCGTCCGGGACGAACGTCAGGGTCGGGGTGAAGCGCACCCCCGTCTGGCGTCCGACCTCCGACCGCAGCACACCCTTGGCGCTCTCCAGGGCCGCGGCGGAGGCCGCCCGCTCCTCGTCGTCGCCGAAGACCGTGTAGAAGACGGTCGCCTCCCGCAGATCACCGGTGATCCGGGTGTCGGTGATGGTCACATAGCCCAGCCGCGGGTCCTTGATCCGCCGCTGCAGAGTCTCCGCGACCACGACCCGGATGCGGTCCGCCAGCTTGCGTGCCCGCGCGGTGTCGCTCATGCGTCTTCTTCTCTCTTCTTCGCGTCAGTCATCGATTGCCGCGGCGGTCTGCCACCGCCGATCCGGCCCTCATTCATCATCGCCACCGTGGAACCGCCGTCGCACCGACAACAGCTCCACCTCCGGCCGCGCCGCCACCAGCCGCTCGCAGCGGTCGAGCACGTCCGTGAGATGGCCCGCGTCCCCGGAGACCATCGCCAGGGCGATCTGGGCCCTGCGGTAGAGGTCCTGGTCCCCGACCTCCGCCGCGCTCACCGCGAATTTGCGGTGCAGCTCGGCGACGATCGGGCGGACGACGGAGCGCTTCTCCTTCAACGACCGTACGTCGCCGAGAAGCAGGTCAAAGGACAACGTCCCTACATACATGCGGTCCGGGTCAAGCCACCCGTGGGGCCTTTGTGAATGCGGGCTTCTCGCACCGTACACGCAAGGGCCGGGGCCGATCGACGGAAATTTCTCCGCCGACCGGCCCCGGTGGGACAGCCGCTTGTCAGCCGCGCGGCTTCTCGCGCATCTCGTACGTCGCGATGACGTCGTCGATCTTGATGTCGTTGTAGCTGCCGAGGTTGATACCGCCCTCGAAGCCTTCGCGAATCTCGGTGACGTCGTCCTTGAAGCGGCGCAGACCCTCGATGTTGAGGTTCTCCGCGATGACCTTGCCGTCGCGGACGAGGCGGGCCTTGGTGTTCCGCTTGACCTCGCCGGAGCGGATGAGCACACCGGCGATGTTGCCCAGCTTGGACGAGCGGAAGACCTCGCGGATCTCCGCCGTACCGAGCTCGACCTCTTCGTACTCCGGCTTCAGCATGCCCTTCAGGGCCGCTTCGATCTCCTCGATCACCTGGTAGATGACCGAGTAGTACCGGACGTCCACGCCCTCGCGCTCGGCCATCTGCGTGGCACGCCCATCGGCGCGCACGTTGAAGCCGATGACGATGGCGTCGGAGCCGGTCGCCAGGTCGATGTCGGTCTCGGTGACCGCACCCACACCGCGGTGCAGGACGCGCAGGTCGACCTCTTCGCCGACGTCGAGCTGGAGCAGCGAGGACTCGAGAGCCTCCACCGAACCGGACGCGTCGCCCTTGATGATGAGGTTGAGCTGCTGGACCTGACCGGCCTTGAGCACCTTGTCCAGGTCCTCCAGGGAGACCCGGCGGGTGCGCTTGGCGAACGCCGCGTTCCGCTCGCGGGCGGCACGCTTCTCGGCGATCTGGCGGGCGGTGCGGTCCTCGTCGACGACGAGGAAGTTGTCGCCCGCACCGGGCACGTTGGTCAGACCGAGCACCAGGACCGGGGTCGCCGGGCCGGCCTCTTCCAGCGCGTTCCCGTTGTCGTCGAGCATCGCCCGGACGCGGCCGTAGGCGTCGCCCGCGACCATCGTGTCGCCGACCCGCAGGGTGCCGCGCTGGACCAGCACGGTGGCCACGGCGCCGCGGCCACGGTCGAGGTGCGCCTCGATCGCGATGCCCTGCGCGTCCTGCTCCGCGTTGGCGCGCAGGTCGAGCGAGGCGTCCGCGGTCAGGACGACGGCCTCGAGCAGGTCGTCGATGTGCAGCCCCTGCTTGGCGGAGATGTCGACGAACATGGTGTCGCCGCCGTACTCCTCGGCCACCAGGCCGTACTCGGTCAGCTGACCGCGCACCTTGGTCGGGTCCGCGCCCTCGACGTCGATCTTGTTGACCGCGACCACGATCGGCACATCGGCCGCCTTGGCGTGGTTCAGCGCCTCGATCGTCTGCGGCATCACACCGTCGTTGGCCGCCACCACGAGGATCGCGATGTCGGTCGACTTGGCACCACGGGCACGCATGGCGGTGAACGCCTCGTGACCCGGGGTGTCGATGAAGGTGATCCTGCGCTCTTCCTCGTTGACCTCGGTCGAGACCTGGTAGGCACCGATGTGCTGGGTGATGCCGCCGGCCTCGCCCGCGAGGACGTTCGTCTTGCGGATCGCGTCCAGCAGTCGCGTCTTACCGTGGTCGACGTGACCCATGACGGTCACCACCGGCGGACGCGCGACGAGCATCTCCTCGCCGCCCTCGTTCTCGCCGAACTCGATGTCGAAGGACTCGAGAAGCTCGCGGTCCTCCTCCTCCGGGCTGACGATCTCGACGTTGTAGTTCATCTCGTCGGCGAGGAGATGCAGCGTCTCGTCGGAGACGGACTGCGTCGCGGTGACCATCTCGCCGAGGTTGAGCATCACGGCGACCAGCGACGCCGGGTTGGCGTTGATCTTCTCCGCGAAGTCGGTGAGCGAGGCACCCCGCGACAGCCGGACCGTCTGGCCGTTGCCGCGCGGCAGCATCACACCGCCGACGGACGGGGCCTGCATGGCCTCGTACTCCTGGCGCCTCTGCCGCTTCGACTTACGGCCACGACGCGCCGGACCGCCGGGACGGCCGAACGCGCCCTGCGTGCCACCACGGCCACCGGGACCACCCGGACGACCGCCGAAGCCGGGACGGCCACCGCCGCCACCGAAGCCGCCGCCACCACCGGGACCACCCGGACGACCGGCGAAACCGCCGCCGCCACCGGGACGACCGCCACCGGGACCACCCGGACGACCGGCGAAACCGCCGCCGCCACCGGGACGACCGCCACCGGCACCGCCGGGACGACCGCCGCCGCCGGGACCGCGACCGCCGCCGCCACCGCCGGGACCCGGACGCGGGCCGGCAGCCGGACGCTGCGGCATCATGCCCGGGTTCGGGCGCGCGCCGCCGGGACCCGGACGCGGGCCGCCACCCTGGGCGCCCTGCGGACGGGGCATCTGGCCCGGAGTGGGACGGGGACCGCCGGGACCGCCCTGGCCACGGCCGGGACCACCCTGGCCGCCGCCCTGCGGACGCGGGCCGCCGCCGGGCTGACCGCCGGGACGCGGGGCGCCGCCGGGACGGGGCGCCTGCGGGCGCGCCATACCGGTGGAGCCACCGGAGGTGAAGGGGTTGTTACCGGGACGGGGACCGGCCGGACGGGGACCACCCGGACGCGGACGCTCCTGACCACCGGCACGCGGACCGCCACGGCCACCACCCTGACCGCCCTGGCCACCCTGACCCTGGCCACCCTGACCCTGACCGCCCTGGCCCTGGCCCGGTGCACCCGGACGAGCGCCGGGGCGCGGACCGGGCGTGGCGCCCGGCTTGGCGGGCGCGCCCGGCTTGGCCGCGGCGGGCTTGGGGCTGGCGGGACTCGGGGCCGCCGGCGGCGCGGTGAACTCGGGCTGCGCCGGAGCCGCCGGCGCGGGGCCCGGCTTGGGGCCGGGGGCCGCCGGACGGGCAGCGGGCGCGGGACGCGGGCCCGGCGTGGGCGCCGCACCCGGAGTGGGCGCCGCACCGGGGGTGCTGCGCTGGCCCTCGGCGGCCGGCTTGGGGCCGGGCGCCGTCGGGGGCTTGGGGGCGGCCGGACGTGCCGCAGCCGCCGGACCGGGGGTCGGCGGCTTGGGCGTCGCCTTGCGCGGCGCCGAAGGCTTACCGGCGGCACGGCCGGAGCCGTTGCCACCCTGGAATGCGTCAGTCAACTTGCGCACAACCGGCGCCTCGATCGTCGAGGACGCCGAACGTACAAATTCACCGAGTTCTTGGAGCTTGGCCATGACGACCTTGCTCTCAACTCCGAACTCCTTGGCGAGTTCGTATACCCGGACCTTAGCCACTTCGCTCCTTTTAGGTCCGGGTTGTCGCCGGACCGTCGCTACTTCATGGGCGTACTCATCGCGTACTCATCGAGTGCTCATCGCAATCTCGACCTACTTCCGACTCGCGAGGTACCTGACCGCACGGTGTCCCGTGCCGTTCTCTTCCAACTTCTTACTCAGGGTGTCGCCTGCTCACCCTTCTCGACAAACCGGCGGAGCGCCGTGGTGTCGAGCGCCCCCGGCCCCCTGAAGGCCCGGGAAAAGGCCCGGCGGCGAACCGCCAGGTCAAGGCAGACCCGTGTGGGGTGAACATAAGCACCCCGACCGGGGAGCGTACCGCGCCGGTCGGGGACACAAACACCCTCGACCAGCACGATGCGCAGCAGATCGTTCTTGGCCGCCCGATCCCGGCAACCCACACAGGTTCGCTCAGGGCAGGCACCAGCTCGCGTGCGGCCAGACACTGCTTAAGTCTACCTCCCCATACCGACCTCACCCCTTGGGGGGAGTGATCGAATCGTCACTCGATTTCAGGCCGGATCCCACGGATCCGGCCTGAATCAGCCTTGATCACCCGACTGCTCGGTGTCCGGCCGGATGTCGATCCGCCAGCCGGTCAGCCGGGCCGCCAGCCGGGCGTTCTGCCCCTCCTTGCCGATGGCGAGGGACAGCTGGTAGTCGGGCACGGTGACGCGGGCCGAGCGGGCCGCCAGATCGACCACCTCGACCTTGCTCACCCGCGCGGGTGACAGCGCGTTCGCCACCAGGTCAGCGGGGTCGTCCGACCAGTCGACGATGTCGATCTTCTCGCCGTGCAGCTCGGCCATCACGCTGCGCACCCGGCCGCCCATCGGACCGATGCACGCGCCCTTGGCGTTCAGCCCCGAACGGGTCGACCGGACCGCGATCTTGGTGCGGTGGCCCGCCTCGCGGGCGATCGCCGCGATCTCCACCGAACCGTCCGCGATCTCCGGCACCTCGAGCGCGAAGAGCTTCTTGACCAGATTGGGATGCGTACGCGAAAGAGTCACCGACGGGCCGCGCACGCCCTTGACGACTCGTACGACGTACGTACGCAGCCGGGTGCCGTGCGCGTAGTCCTCGCCCGGGACCTGCTCCTGCACCGGCAGGATCGCCTCGAGACGGCCGATGTCCACCAGCACGTTCTTCGGGTCCTTGCCCTGCTGGACGACGCCGGCGACGACATCGCCCTCCCGCCCCGCGTACTCGCCGAAGGTGATCTCCTCCTCGGCGTCCCGCAGCCGCTGCAGGATGACCTGCTTCGCGGTCGTGGCGGCGATCCGGCCGAAACCGGAGGGGGTGTCGTCGAACTCGCGGGGCTCCTGCCCCTCCTCCAGATCCTCGGCGTCCTCACGGGCCCATACGGTCACATGGCCGGTGTCGCGGTTCAGCTCCACCCGGGCGCGGCGACGGCTTCCATCGGTGCGGTGGTAGGCGATGAGGAGCGCCGATTCGATCGCCTCGACCAGCAGGTCGAAGGAGATCTCCTTCTCTCGCACCAGACCCCGCAGGGCACTCATGTCGATGTCCACGGCTACGCCTCCTCTTTGCTCTCGTCGTCCTCGCCCGCGGTCTTCTCCTCGGGCTTGCGGTTGAACTCGATCTCCACCCGGGCCTTGGAGATCTCCTCGAAGGCAAGCCGTCTGGCGGTGGGCTTGCGCCCCTTCACGCCGGGGACCTCCAGATCGAGCCCCTCGTCGTCCACCGCGACGATCCGGGCGACCAGCTCGCCGTCGTCGGTGAGCCGCGCTCGCATGAGGCGGCCGGTGGCGCGGCGGTAGTGGCGCGGCTCGGTCAGGGGGCGCTCGGCGCCGGGAGAGGTGACCTCGAGGACATACGGGACCTGGCCCATCGCGTCCGTGTCGTCGAGAGTCTGGGAGATGTCCCGGCTCAGCTCCGCACACGTGTCCAGCTGGACGCCGTCGTCGGAATCCACGACCACTCTCAGCACACGCCGCCGCCCGGCCGGTGTCACCTCGACCTCTTCCAGATCCAGATCTCGCGCGCTGACGAGCGGTTCCAGCAGTCCGCGCAGCCTCTCGCTCTGGGTCGTGCTCATCCGGGTGACTCCTCGGCCGCGTGTGCTGTTGTGGGAAGGTCGCGTGTCAGGTCAAAGCCTATCTGTTCCGGCGGCGGGCTGACGATTCGGTGGCCGCTGCCGGGCAGACGGGCTCGGCGCGGGTACGCTCGCCTGCTGTGATCACTACCGGCGGCCGGGAGCGGCCGCAGCCCGGAAAGAGGAACGTGTCGATCACGACTCCCCCACCTCCTCCCACACCCGCATCCGACGCGATGTCTTCGGCCTCCCCGGCGTCCGCGAAGTCCTCGGCGGAGGCCGCCGCGGTGCCCCGGCGGCGGAGTCTGCTGCTGGGCGGCGGAGCGCTGGGGGCGGTCGCGCTGCTGAGCGGCTGTTCCGACGATGCCGAGCCCCGGCGCGACGCGGGCGGCGAGGCGGCCGTCGCCCAGCTGCGGGCGCGGGGCGCTCGGGACTCCACCGCACTCCTCGCGCGCTACGACGCGACCGTGGACGCGCATCCCGACCTCGCGCAGCGGCTGGCGCCGCTGCGCGAGGAGACGGCCCGGCATGCCGCGGTCTTCACCACCAAGGACCGGTCCGCCTCCCCCTCCGCGACCGCGTCGCGCTCGCCCTCGGCGGGCGGGCAGCGGGTGCCGAAGGTGCCCGAGAACGAGAAACAGGCCCTCTCCGCCCTCGCCCAGGCCGAGCGCCAGACCGCCGACACCCGCACGGCCGCGCTCGCCACCGCGCCGCCCGAGCTGGCCCGGCTGCTGGCCTCCGTCGCGGCCTGCGGCGCCGCCCACGTGTATCTCCTCACGCAGCGCGGCACGGATTCGTGATCACGCTCGGGACCACCGGGAAGGGGTACTGACATGGCCTCTCGAGCAGGCCGATCGGCCGTCGGCGAACGGGCCGCGGCGCTCAGGGCCGCACAGGCCGCGCTCGCCGCCGAGCACGCCGCGGTGTACGGATACGGCGTCGTCGGCGGGCGGATCGGCGACGACCGGCTCGCGGAGGCGCGCGAAGGCTACGCCGCGCACCGCGCGCGCCGGGACGACCTCGCCCGCACCGTGCGCGACCTCGGCGGCAGCCCCGAGGCCGCGGCGCCCGCCTACGCCCTGCCCTTCGCGGTGCCGGACGCGCCCGCCGCGGTGCGGCTCGCGGCCGAACTGGAGAACCGGGTCGCCGCCGTCTACGCCGACCTCGTCCGGGCCTCGACCGGGTCCCTGCGCCGCCAGGCGGCGGGGGCACTGCGGGAGGCGGCGGTCCGGGCGGTGCGCTGGCGGGGCGGCGGCGTAGCCTTCCCTGGACTCACCGAACGCGCCGCACCGGCCACTCCGTCGGCATCGCCCAGCGGTGGGGCGGACGGGGTGTGAGACCGATGTGGTCTGTGAAGTCATTGATGGTGGAGGGGACAACTCAGGAATGGCATCGGCACCACAGCCCGGCGGCCGCGATACGGCCCGCGTCCAGGTGCCGAAGCGGCTCCTGGACGCGCTGAGCGACAGCCCGGCGAGCGCCGTGCGGAGCTGGCTCGACGCCCTGCCCGAGTCGGTCGAGCGGCAGCTCGCGGCGTGGGAGCTGACCCTGGAGCGAGTGTCGGCGCCCGGCGGGCGCCGCGGACTCGTCGCGCTCGTACGGCAGGCGGACGGCACGCCGGCGGCGCTGAAGCTCCCGGTCCCCGGCCCGGACGCCGACCATGAGCGGGCCGCCCTCGCGCACTGGGACGGCTGGGGCGCGGCCCGGCTGCTGCGCGCCGACCCGGACACCGGTGCGCTGCTGATCGAGGGACTGCGCAGCACGGTCTCGCTGCGCTCGCTGCCCGAGGCGAAGGCGGTGCTGGAGGCGGCGGGGACGGTGCGGCGGCTGTGGGTGGCGCCGCCCGAGGGACATCCGTTCGCGTCGGTCACCGGGCGTACGGAGGAGGAGCGCGAAACCCTGCGGACGCTCGGCGCCGGGAGCTGGGCGGCGGAGGCCCGCCCGCTGACCGACGAGGCGCTGGAGCTGCGGGAGGCACTGCCCGCCGAGCCGCCCGAGGAGGTGCTGCTGCACGGCGACTTCCGGCAGGGGAAGGTGCTGGCCGGGGAGCGCACGCCCTGGCTCGCGGTGGGCCCGTCGCCGGTCGTGGGCGAGCGCGCGTACGACCTGGCGCGGCTGGTACTCGACCGCTGCGAGGACCTGGCCGCCGGCCCCGGCCCCGCCGCGGCCGCGCGCCGCCGGGTCGGCAAGCTGGCGGATGCCCTGGAGGTCGACCGCGACCGGCTGCGGGGCTGGTCCTTCTACCGCGCCGTCGAGACGGGCCTGCGCCACGCCGCCGCGGGCGACCGCCGCCGCGCGGAGCTGCTGCTGGAGTTCGCGGGCTGGCTGTAACGGGCCTGGCTGTAACGGTGGCTCCGTCTTCAACTCCCTTGCCGAGTGCGGCTGTTCGGCTCGGTCGGGTGCGGCTTTCGTCTCGCGCCTTCGGCGCGATTGAGCAGCGGAGCAGGGGGTGCCGGGCCAAGCCGCGTCGCCGACCGCCGGGCCGGTGGGAACCAGCGCCGGTGACGGCGCCCCTGGTCCGGGGCCAGGGGCGATGCCGGAGAGCAGGGGGTGGGGGGTATCGAAATTGCTTGATGTATTAGTTGCGCCAGATCAAGCATTTTTTCCGAGGGGTACCCGGACCCCCGCTGCCACTCCGGAGAGGCCTCGGCCACCGAGCACGGAAGCCGCCACCGGCGCCCACACCAACGGGCCCGGCGGCCGGAGGCGGCGCCCCGCCCCGGCGCCCCCTGCCCCGCTGCTCAATTGCGCCGAAGGCGCGAGACGAAGCCCGCACCCGCCCACGCCGCGCAACACCACAACCCACACCCCCAGTCCCGGGCGCCAGAGCGCGGGGCCGGGGGTTCCCGGGATCGACCGGTGCGGGTCCGCCCGTCAGGCGGTGGCGGTGGCGGTGAGGCGAGAGATCGCCTCGTCGATCGGCAGCTCCTCGCGCTCACCCGTACGGCGGTCCTTCAGCTCGACGACGCCGTCCTTGGCGCCGCGGCCCACGACCAGGATGGTCGGGACGCCGATCAGCTCGGCGTCGGTGAACTTCACGCCCGGGGAGACGCCTGCGCGGTCGTCGACCATGACGCGCACACCCGCCGTGCCCAGCTTCTCGGCGATGTCGAGCGCCAGCTCGGTCTGGAGGGCCTTGCCCGCCGCGACGATGTGGACATCGGCCGGAGCGACCTCGCGGGGCCAGCAGAGGCCCGACTCGTCGTGGGTCTGCTCGGCGAGCGCGGCGACGGCTCGGGAGACGCCGACGCCGTACGAGCCCATCGTGACCCGCGCGGGCTTGCCGTTCTGGCCGAGCACATCGAGCTGGAAGGCGTCGGCGTACTTGCGGCCGAGCTGGAAGATGTGGCCGATCTCGATCGCCCGGTCCAGCTCGATGCCCGAACCGCAGCGGGGGCAGGGGTCGCCCGGCTCGACCACGACGACGTCGAGGTAGTCGTCGACCTCGAAGTCACGGCCGCAGACCACGTTGCGCGCGTGGGTGTCGGGCTTGTTGGCGCCGGTCACCCAGGCGGTGCCGGGGGCGATGCGCGGGTCGGCGATGTAGCGCAGGGACTTGCCCGCCAGGCCCTGCGGGCCGACGTAGCCGCGCACCAGCTCGGGGCGGCCCTCGAAGTCCTCGGCCGTGACGAGCTCGACGACGGCGGGGGCGAGGTGCTCGCCCAGCTTGCCCAGGTCCACCTCGCGGTCGCCGGGGACACCCACCGCGGTGATCTCGCCGTCGACCTTGACCAGGAGGTTCTTCAGGGTGGCGGAGGCCGGGACGCCGAGGTAGTCGGCGAGGGTCTCGATGGTCGGGGTGTCGGGGGTGTCCAGCTCCTCCAAGGGCCCGTGCTCGGCGCCCTCGACCGGCGATACGGCTACCGTGACCGCCTCGGTGTTCGCGGCGTAGTCGCAGTTCGGGCAGTCGACGAAGGTGTCCTCGCCGGCCGCCGCCGGGGCCAGGAACTCCTCGGAGGCCGAGCCGCCCATCGCGCCGGAGACCGCGGAGACGATGCGGTAGTCCAGGCCGAGGCGCTGGAAGATCCGCTGGTACGCCTCGCGGTGCAGCCGGTAGGACTCGGCGAGGCCCTCGTCGGTGGTGTCGAAGGAGTACGAGTCCTTCATCAGGAACTCGCGCCCGCGCAGCACGCCCGAGCGGGGGCGGGCCTCGTCCCGGTACTTGGTCTGGATCTGGTAGAGCATGACCGGCAGGTCCTTGTAGGACGTGCACTGGTCCTTGACCGTCAGGGTGAAGATCTCCTCGTGGGTCGGGCCGAGGAGGTAGTCGGCGCCCTTACGGTCCTTGATCCGGAAGAGCAGATCGCCGTACTCGTCCCAGCGGCCGCTCACCTCGTACGGCTCACGCGGCAGCAGCGCGGGCAGGAGGACCTCCTGGGCGCCGATGGCATCCATCTCCTCGCGGACGATCCGCGAGACGTTCTCCAGGACCTTCTTGCCGATCGGCAGCCAGGTCCAGATGCCCGCGGCGGCGCGGCGGACGTAGCCGGCGCGGACGAGCAGCTTATGGCTGGCGGTCTCGGCGTCCGCCGGGTCTTCGCGCAGCGTCTTCAGCATTGTCGTGGACAAGCGCTGGACGTTGACGGCGTGGGCCATGGGGTCTCTCCTGCGTGCGATGGGATGTTCAGGAGGTTAGCCGCACCGGTCGGTTTCCCGGAAATGCGTAAGGCACGGACGGTGCCTGGGCCCTGTCCGGTGGATCCTCGCGCCTGTGACATCAGCGGCTGCCGCCGCGCGGCCCGCGGCGTCTGGTGCAGGGGCACCTCCCAGCGGTAGCTGGGGGCGCCGTGCCAGGCGTCGCGGGCCCGCGAAGGTCCGCCGGACAGGGCCTAGCGGCGGCGCAGCGGCAGCGGGGCTCCCATCACGGCGTACGGGCTGGGGGCGCTCGGGAAGAGCACGGGGCGGGCGAGGTCGCGGTAGCCCAGTGAGTGGTAGAGCGCGCGGGCCGGGCTCTCGGTGTCGATGGCGGAGAGGATCGAGCGCGGCTGGTCGGCCCCGTCCGTGATCGTCGTGATCAGCTCTCGGCCGATGCCGCGGTCCTGGAAGTCGGGGTGGACGTGCAGCTCGGTGATGACGAACGAGTCGTCCAGCCAGTCGTCCTGCCCGGCCGCGCGCAGATACGGCTGGACGACCGTCGACCACCAGTGGGTGCGGTTGTTGGGCATGCCGTAGACGAAGCCGACGAGCCGGCCGGAGGGGGTGGTCGCGCCGAGCGCGCGGGCGCCGGGGCTCTTGAGATGGCGCAGCACGATGTGGCGTCGTACGCCGATCTCCTCGCCCGTCAGCCCGAAGGCGACGGCCTGAACGGCGAGCGCTTCGTCCACGCGTGCGGCGAGGTCGAGCGACCCGACGACGACGTCTTCGGGTTCCGGGGTCCGCCCCCCGGCAAGATGCAGCATGGGCGGCACCCTACTTGGCCGTCGATCAGAACAGCACACTCATGAACGCGCCGACTTCCCGGAAGCCGACCCGGCGGTACGCGGCGCGGGCCGCGGTGTTGAAGTCGTTGACGTACAGGCTCACCACGGGGGCGACCTCGCCCAGCGCATAGCGCAGCACGGCCGCCATCCCGGTCTCGGAGAGGCCGTGGCCGCGGTACTCGGGGGCGACCCATACGCCCTGGATCTGACAGGCGTGCGGGGTGGCCGCGCCGATCTCGGCCTTGAACACCACCCGGCCGTTCTCGATCCGGGCGAAGGACCGCCCGGCGGTGACGAGCTCGGCGACCCGCGCCTGGTAGAGCAGCCCGCCGTCGCCCGCGAGCGGCGAGACGCCGACCTCCTCGGTGAACATCGCCACGCACGCCGGCATGATCACGTCCATCTCGTCCTTACGGACGCGGCGCACCAGCGGATCGGGCGGGACGTCGGCGGGCATCGCGTTGGTGACCATCAGCGGCTGCCGGGCGCGGACCTCACGAGCCGGGCCCCAGCTCGGCTCGAGCAGGGACCACAGTCCGGCGGTGGTCTCGGCGGGGCCGACGATCGAGGAGCAGCGGCGGCCGGCCCGGCGGGCGCGCTCGGCGAAGCCGCGCACGGCCTCGGGGGTGGCGCAGATGGGCACCAGGTTGGCTCCGGCGTAGCAGAGCGACTCCAGCCGTCCGCCGGAGTACCAGCCCCACATCTCGCCGCCGAGCCGCCACGGATCCAGTCCGGCGACCTGGACGCGGGCGGCCACGAAGGCGTTCGAGACGGGGTCGCGGTTGAGCACCGCGAGGGCCGCGTCGAGCTCATGGGGCTCGAGGACCCTGGTCGTGGACGTGGTCAGCACGTGTCGGTCTGCCTCACGTGGTGCGGGCCTGCGGGCCGGGGACGTCAATTCTCCAGACTCTATCGCGCAGGTCCAGAAGGGGGTTTTTCGAGGGCTCGGTTCGCCTCCGGGGCGCCCAACGGTAACTGGATACACCGAAGGGCGCCGTGGAGCACCGGGTGCTTAGGTCTTCCGGCGAGTGAGCCGAAGGGGCGCGTCGCTGTCGAAAGGGAGAGCGCGCGCAGGGAGCGAGGAACGAGCGACCGAGCACGGTCGACCGTCGACAGTGACTGAAGCGCCCCGGAGGCGAACCGAGCCCTCGAAAAAAAGGGGATCAGCTGATGGAGACCTGGGGTTCGCCGGAGGCGATGCCGTCCTTCTCCATCTGCTCGGCGATCTTCATGGCCTCGTCGATCAGGGTCTCCACGATCTTCGACTCCGGCACGGTCTTGATGACCTCGCCCTTGACGAAGATCTGCCCCTTGCCATTGCCCGAAGCGACACCCAGATCCGCCTCACGCGCCTCACCGGGGCCGTTCACCACACACCCCATGACCGCCACCCGCAGCGGAACCTCCATGCCCTCCAGACCGGCCGTCACCTCATCCGCCAGCTTGTACACATCCACCTGCGCCCGCCCACACGACGGACACGAAACGATCTCCAACCGCCGCTGCCGCAGATTCAACGACTCCAGAATCTGGATCCCGACCTTGACCTCCTCCGCCGGAGGCGCCGACAGCGAGACCCGGATCGTGTCCCCGATCCCCTCACTCAGCAGCGCACCGAACGCCACCGCCGACTTGATCGTCCCCTGGAACGCCGGACCCGCCTCCGTCACCCCCAGATGCAACGGATAGTCACACTGCGCCGCGAGCTGACGGTAGGCATTGACCATCACCACCGGATCGTTGTGCTTCACCGAGATCTTGATATCCCGGAAACCATGCTCCTCGAACAGCGAGCACTCCCACAACGCCGACTCCACCAACGCCTCCGGCGTGGCCTTCCCGTACTTCTCCAGCAGCCGCTTGTCCAGCGACCCCGCGTTCACCCCGATACGGATCGGCACACCCGCGTCCGACGCCGCCCTCGCGATCTCCTTGACCTTGTCGTCGAACTGCCGGATGTTCCCCGGATTCACCCGCACCGCCGCACACCCGGCATCGATCGCCGCGAACACATACTTCGGCTGGAAATGAATGTCCGCGATCACCGGAATCTGCGACTTCCTCGCGATCACCGGCAACGCGTCCGCGTCATCCTGCGACGGACACGCCACCCGCACGATCTGACAGCCCGACGCCGTCAGCTCCGCGATCTGCTGCAGCGTCGCCCCGATATCCGCCGTCACCGTCGTCGTCATCGACTGAACCGAGATCGGAGCGTCGCCACCCACGGCCACCTGACCGACCTGGATCTTCCGGCTGACCCTGCGCTCGGCGAGCTTGGCCGGTACGGACGGCATTCCTAGCGAAATCGCAGTCATCTGGTTCGTAACCCCAAGAAGGTGTGTGCGTGGCCGGAGATCAGCGGACTCCGATCTCCGAGATTACGGCAACGGTGACGGCGTCAGCACACCGCGCTCCTGAAGTCCACCTAAAGGTGAACTTCAGGACATCTCGCGTCATCAGGAGATTTTCACGGGGTTCACGACGTCCGCCACCAGGACGAGGAGGGTGAAGCAGATGAAGACTCCGGCGATCACATAGGCGACCGGCATCATCTTCGCCACATCGAACGGCCCGGGGTCGGGCCGCCGGACCAGCCGGGCGGTGTGGCGCCGGATGGCCTCCCACAGCGCGCCCGCGATATGGCCGCCGTCCAGCGGCAGCAGCGGGAGCATGTTGAACAGGAACAGCGAGAGGTTGAATCCGGCCACCAGGAAGAGCATGGTCGCGATCCGCTGGGAGGGCGGGATGTCGAGGCTGGCGACCTCGCCGCCGACCCGGGCCGCGCCCACGACGCCCATCGGGGAGTCGGCCTTGCGCTCGCCGTCCCCGAAGGCCGCGTTCCACAGGTCCGGGACCTTGGAGGGCAGCGCGATCATGGAGTCGATGCCGTCGTGGACCATGTCGCCCATGCGGTCCACGGACTGGCCGAAGGACTGCTGGACCACGCCGTTGGCCGGGGTGAAGCCGAGGAAGCCGGCGGTGACGTACTCACCCTCGACATAGCCGCCGTTCCCGTCGGACTTGGCGACCTGGTTCTCTATGAGGTTGGCGTGCAGGGTCTTGCGGACGCCGTCCCGCTCGATGGTGATCGTGGCGGGGCCGGTGGTCTCGCGGATGTCCTTCTGGAGCGCGCCCCAGTCCGGGGTGCGGTGCCCGTTGAAGGCGATGATCTTGTCCCGCGGCTGCAGACCGGCGGCCTTGGCCGGGGAGTCCTTGGCGGTCTTGGGGCACTTGTCGGTGGCGGACGAGGCCGCGACCACGCACTGGGAGACCGTGCCCACGCTGGTGGTCTGGGTGTTGACGCCGAAGCTCATCATCACCCCGAGGAAGATCACCACCGCGAGGACCAGGTTCATGAAGGGCCCGGCGAACATGACGATCACGCGCTTCCACGGCTTGCGCGTGTAGAAGAGGCGGTTCTCGTCGCCGGGCTGCAGCTCCTCGAAGGCGGCCGACCGGGCGTCCTCGATCATGCCGCGCCAGGGGGAGGTGGAGCGGGCGGTGAGCTTGCCGTCGTCGCCCGGCGGGAACATCCCGATCATGCGGATGTAGCCGCCGAACGGGACCGCCTTGATGCCGTACTCGGTGTCTCCCTTCTTGCGGGAGAAGATCGTCGGCCCGAAGCCGACCATGTACTGCGGGACCCGGATGCCGAAGAGCTTGGCCGTGGAGAGATGGCCGAGCTCATGCCAGGCGATCGAGATCAGCAGGCCGACGGCGAACACCACTATGCCGAGGACCGTCATCAGTGTCGTCATGCGCGAGCCTCCGGGGTCGCCTTCGCCGCTCTGGCGGCCAGTTCCGTTGCGCGGGCGCGGGCCCATGTCTCAGCCTCGAGGACGTCCGCGACGGTGAGCCGGGTTCCCACGGCGGGGGTGCCGTGCTCGGCCACCACCTCGGCGACCGTATCGACGATTCCGTTGAAAGGCAGCTTTCCGTCAAGGAACGCGTCCACGCACTCCTCGTTCGCCGCGTTGAAGACGGCCGGGGCGGTGCCGCCGAGGCCGCCGACATGGCGGGCGAGGCCGACCGAGGGGAACGCTTCGGTGTCGAGGGGAAAGAACTCCCAGGTGTGGGCCTTGGTCCAGTCACAGCCGGGCGCGGCGTCCGGCACCCGCTCGGGCCAGCCGAGGCCGAGCGCGATGGGCATCCGCATATCCGGCGGGCTCGCCTGGGCGAGCGTCGAGCCATCGGTGAATTCAACCATCGAGTGGATATACGACTGAGGGTGGACCACCACCTCAATCCGCTCGAAGGGAATGTCGTACAGCAGATGGGCCTCGATGACCTCGAGGCCCTTGTTGACGAGGGTCGCGGAGTTGATCGTGACCACCGGGCCCATGTCCCAGGTGGGGTGGGCCAGCGCCTGCTCCGGGGTGACCGAGGCCAGCTCCCGCTTCGTCCGGCCGCGGAACGGGCCGCCGGAGGCGGTGACGACCAGCTTGCGGACCTCCTCGCGGGCGCCGCCGAGCAGCGCCTGGAAGAGCGCGGAGTGCTCGGAGTCGACGGGGACGATCTGGCCGGGCTTGGCGACGGCCTTGACCAGGGGGCCGCCGACGATGAGCGATTCCTTGTTGGCCAGCGCCAGCACCCGGCCCGCCTCCAGGGCGGCCAGGGTCGGCGCCAGGCCGATGGAGCCGGTGATGCCGTTGAGCACGGTGTGGCACTGGGAGCGGGCGAGCTCGGTGGCCGCGTCGGGCCCCGCCAGGATCTCGGGGAGCGGCTCACCGGCTCCGTAGAGCGCGCTCAGCGCCTCGCGCACCTCCGGCACCGCCTCCGGACGGGCGACCGCCACCCTCTCCACCCGCAGCAGGTGGGCCTGCTCGGCGAGGAGCCCGGCCCGTCCCCCGGCGGCGGACAGGCCGGTCACGCGGAAGCTGTCGGGGTTGCGCACCACCACGTCGATGGCCTGGGTGCCGATCGAACCGGTGGAGCCCAGGATCACGATGTCGCGCACGCTCTCCGCGGCGGTGGCCGCCGGAAAGCGCAGATGCGGGTCAGCCAGGGATTCCGTCATCCCCCCATTGTGGCGGCAAGGGATGACGGCTCGGGGACACGCCCCGGGTTACGGCGATCACGGGCTCCAGCGGCCTCCGAAGTGACTCCTCGGTCCTCTTCAGTGACTCCTCGGTGACTCCTCGGCCGCTCCTCAGTGGATGGGGCGGTGGACGTTCTGTGTGGCGGTCGGGCCGGGGGTGGCGTCGGCGATCCAGGGGCCGTCGCCGCTGGGGTCGAGAACGCCCTGCTCGAGCCACTCGTACGCCCCGGAGAGCACCCCGGAGACCACCTTGCGGTCGAGCTCGTCGGTGTTGGTCCACAGCCGCCCGAAGAGCTCGTCGGCGCGGATCCTGGCCTGCCGGCAGAACGCGTCGGCCAGCTGGTAGGCCGCGACGCCGTGGTCACCGCGCGAGCGCAGCATCTCGGCCCGTACGCAGGCCGCGCTCATCGCGAACAGCTCCGCGCCGATGTCCACGATCCGGGCGAGGAAGCCCTGTTTGGTCTCCATCCGGCCCTGCCAGCGGGACATGGCGTAGAACGTCGAGCGGGCCAGCTTGCGCGCCGAGCGCTCCACATAGCGCAGATGCGGTGAGAGGTCCGGATGTCCGGCGGGGTTGAACTCCGGGTAGGCGCGGGGCAGTTGGCCGGGCCCGGCGAGCAGTCCTGGCAGCCAGCGGGCGTAGAAGCCGCCGGCCTTGGCGGCCGCCTTGCCCTTGTCCTGCAGCGACTTGTCGGGGTCGATGAGATCGCCCGCCACCGACAGATGGGCGTCCACCGCCTCGCGGGCGATGAGGAGATGCATGATCTCGGTCGAGCCCTCGAAGATCCGGTTGATGCGCAGATCGCGGAGCATCTGCTCGGCGGGGACGGCCCGCTCCCCGCGGGCGGCCAGCGAAGCCGCGGTCTCATAGCCCCGGCCGCCGCGGATCTGGACCAGTTCGTCGGCCATCAGCCAGGCCATCTCGCTGCCGTAGAGCTTGGCGAGCGCCGCCTCGATGCGGATGTCGTTGCGGTCCTCGTCGGCCATCTGGGAGGCGAGGTCGATGACGGCCTCCAGGGCGAAGGTGGTCGCCGCGATGAAGGAGATCTTGGCGCCGACGGCCTCGTGCTCGGCGATGGGCTTGCCCCACTGCTCACGGGCGGCGGACCATTCGCGGGCGATCTTCAGGCACCACTTGCCGGCGCCCGCGCACATCGCGGGCAGCGACAGCCGTCCGGTGTTGAGCGTGGTCAGCGCGATCTTGAGGCCGGCGCCCTCGGGGCCGATCCGGTTGGCGGCCGGGACGCGGACCTGGTGGAGGCGGGTGACGCCGTTCTCCAGGCCGCGCAGCCCCATGAAGGCGTTGCGCTTCTCGACGGTGACGCCCTCGGAGGCGGTCTCGACGACGAACGCGGTGATGCCGCCCTTACGGCCCTCGGAGCGCGGCACCCGGGCCATCACCACCAGGAGGTCGGCGACCACGCCGTTGGTGGTCCACAGTTTGACGCCGTCGAGGAGGTAGTCGTCGCCGTCGGGCACGGCGGTGGTGGCCAGGCGGGCCGGGTCGGAGCCCACGTCCGGCTCGGTGAGCAGGAAGGCCGAGATGTCGGTGCGGGCGCAGCGCGGCAGGAAGCGGTCCTTCTGCTCCTGGGTGCCGAAGAGCTTCAGCGGCTGCGGTACGCCGATGGACTGGTGCGCGGAGAGCAGGGCACCGATCGCCGGGCTGGCGGAGCCGGCCAGGGCGAGGGCCTTGTTGTAGTAGACCTGCGTGAGGCCGAGGCCGCCGTACTTGGTGTCGATCTTCATGCCGAGCGCGCCGAGTTCCTTGAGCCCCTGGATGGTCTCGTCGGGGATCTGGGCCTCGCGCTCGATGCGGGCGGCGTCGACCTGCGTCTCGCAGAACTCGCCGAGCTTGGCGAGGAAGGTCTCGCCACGGCGCACATCATCCGGGGCGGGGGCGGGGTGCGGATGGATCAGATCGAGTCGGAAGCGGCCGAGGAAGAGCTCCTTGGCGAAGCTGGGCTTGTGCCATACCTGTTCGCGTGCGGCCTCGGCGACCTGGCGCGCTTCACGCTCGGACACCGGCCTGACGGAGGATGCGGTCATCGGTGCTCCCTTGCCGCGAATGACGATCTCGTGACATTACCGGCACGTACCGCTGCCAGTGTGCCTCCGGTCCGACCGGTCGGCAAAGCGGGAGGACGCCGCGATCGGGAGGATGGAACGGGATTGCCGCAGCCGTGGGACTCAGGGGGCGTACGGGGGGTGTGAGCGACACCGAAGCGGTGTCGAAGCGCTTCGATAACTCTGGACAGCTCTGCGCTACAGGTCTACTGTCAATCCGCATGGCCAGCGGGAAGAGGCTCGACCATGCGTCGAAGCGCTTCGCTGAATCGTCTCGCCTTCTTCTCCTCTCCTCGCAATTCCTCGCAATTCCTCGCAATCCCATCGGATGGAGTCGCCCCGCATGGTCACCCTCGCCGAGGTCGCCCGCCACGCCGGAGTCTCCGCCAGCACGGTGAGCTATGTCCTCAGCGGCAAGCGGTCGATCTCCGCCCCCACGCGCGAGCGCGTCGAGCACAGCATCAAGGAGCTGGGCTATCACCCGAACGCCGGGGCCCGCGCCCTGGCCAGCAGCCGCTCCAACATCCTCGCGCTCATGGTGCCACTGCGGACGGACATGTATGTGCCGGTCATGATGGAGATCGCCATCGCGGTCGCCACCACCGCCCGCTCCCACGGCTATGACGTGCTGCTGCTCACCGGCGAGGAGGGCCCGGCGGCGGTGCGCCGGGTGACCGGCAGCGGGCTCGCCGACGCCATGATCGTGATGGATGTGGAGCTGGAGGACGAACGGCTGCCGCTGCTGCACGCGGCCCGCCAGCCCACCGTGCTGATCGGACTGCCCGCCGATACCGTCGGCCTGACCTGCGTCGATCTGGACTTCACCGCCACCGGCGCGCTGTGTGCCGAGCATCTGGCGGAGCTCGGCCACCGGGAGATCGCCGTCGTGGGTGAGGCCGCGGCCGTCTACGAGCGCCACACCGGCTTCGCCGAGCGGACCCTGGAGGGGCTGCGGCGCCGCGCCGGTGAGCTGGGGTTGCGGCTGCTGCACCGCCCGTGCGAGGGCAGCTACGAGTCCATGGACGGCACCCTGTCCCGGATCTTCGACGAGCGGCCCGGCACCACCGGCTTCGTGGTGCAGAACGAGGCGGCCATCGATCCGCTGCTCAGCCTGTTGCGGCGGCAGGGGCGCGCGGTTCCCGAGGACGTCTCGGTGGTCGCCGTCTGCCCCGAGCAGGTGGCCACCCAGGCGTCGGTGCGGCTCACCTCGGTGGCCATCCCCGCGCAGGAGATGGGGCGGCGCGCCGTGGAACTGGCGGTGGCGAAGCTGGAGGGGCAGCCCCTTGAGGAGCAGGTGACCCTGCTGGCCCCGGAGCTGACCGTACGGGCCAGCTCGGGCCCGGCACCCGGCACCTCCTGACCCCGCGGGCCCGGAACTCGGTACCTCCTGACCCCGCGGGCCCGGAACTCGGTACCTCCTGACCCCGCGGGCCCCGGAACCCGGCGCCTCCTTACCCCCGCGAGCCCGGAAGGGTACCGCCGCCGCGCGGGAGGGCGGCGGCGGTACGGGGGCGTCAGCTCGCGCTCACTCCGAAGCTGTTGGTCCGGAAGTCCAGACCGCCGGCCGACGAGGTGATCTCGTACCCGAACTGGACGTCGCCGATGGTCACATCGCCGAACCAGCCCTTGGTGTTCTTGATCCAGTTCACGATGGGCTTGATGTCCACGGAGCCGGAGGTGGAGTTCGAGGTGCGGATGAACGAGAAGACTTCGTTGGCCCCGTTGCTGCCCTTGTAGACGCTCCAGGTGTGGCCGCCGAGGGAGACATTGCCCTGGGCGGTGCCGAGCGGGCCGACCGGGCCGGTCTTGTTGACCCAGAGCATGATCTCGTAGTCGTAGTTGGTGTCCCAGATGTCGTACGAGGTGTTGTACGCGCCCGAGGACGGCACGGTGACGTTGTAGGTGCTGGTGAGGGTGGAGATGGCGCTGATCTTCTTGCCGACGACCTTCTTGGCGTTGGGGTAGGACTTGATGCCGCCGGTGTTCGGGTGGTTGGCCCACACTCCCCAGTCGCTGAAGGAGTTGGCCCAGATGGTCTGGGCTCCGGCGCCGGAGCCCCAGATGTTGTTGTAGAGGGTGTAGCCGCCGTTGGACCAGGTGCCCCACTGGTCCGAGGAGGACCAGGTGGCGGCCTGGGCGGGGGCGGCGGCGAAGCCGATCAGCGCGAGTAACGCGATCAGCGGGGTCAGGAAGATCGTTCGGGCGGTTCGTCGCACGGGACTTGTCCCTTCGGGTGGGGGGTCGGACGGGGGGATGCGGGCGGAGCCAGGACCATGACCGCGAAGCGGTCGAGCCGGACGCCGGTGTGGTGCGCGCGTCCGGTGAGCAGATCCGTCCGCGGGGACGGCAGGGGGACGGCCGCCGGGGTGCGGCCGTGGTTGAGGAGGAAGAGATACGGGCCGCGCTCCACCGCCTCGACGCCCTCGGGGAGACCGGGCAGCGCCGGTGCCAGCCCCGCCTCCTCGGCGGCGCGGGCGAGCAGCGTGCGCAGGGCCGCGGGTTCGGGGAGGGTGGAGACGTACCAGGCGGTCCCGGCGCCGTAGGCGTGACGGGTCACGGCGGGGCGGCCGTCGAGCTCACCGCCCTTGACCCGGGCGACCGGTTCGGCGGTGGACGGCTCCAGGTCCTCGGACCAGCCGGTGCCGTGGAACGGGCCGAGCCAGGCGCCTTCGGCGTCGAGCGTCTCGCCCTCGTCCAGCGGCCACCACTCGTGGACCGTACGGATGCCGAGAAGCTCACGGAGCCGCCGGTCCACGCCACCGGGGCGCACCCGGTCGTCCTCGTCGGCGACGCCCGTGAAGAAGCCGCAGACGAGGGTGCCGCCCCCGCGCACATACGCCGCGAGGTTGTCCAGCGCCTCGTCGGTCAGCAGATACAGCTGGGGGACGGCGACGAGGGCATAGTCGGTGAGGTCGGCGTGCGGATGGGCGAAGTCGGCGGTGAGGTTGCGCTCCCACAGGGCCCGGTGCCAGGCGCGCAGCAGCCCTTCGTAGGGGACCTGGGAGGAGGGTCGGCCGTCCTGGACGGTGGCCCACCAGGAGTGCCAGTCGTGCAGGATCGCGGCCCGCGCGGGGACGTCCGCTCCGGTGACCGGGGCCAGTTCGCGCAGCTCGGCGCCGAGGTCACGCACCCGCGCGAAGGTGCGGCTGTGCTCCCCGGCGTGCGGGACCATCCCGGAGTGGAACTTCTCACTGCCCTGCCGGGACTGCCGCCACTGGAAGAAGCAGATTCCGTCGGCGCCGCGCGCGACGGCCTGCAGGGACCACAGCCGCATCAGGCCGTCCGGCTTGGGGTGGTTGACGCCGCGCCAGTTGACCGGGCCCGCGGCCTGCTCCATGAGGACCCAGGGGCCGCCCGCCTGGGAGCGGGCCAGGTCCTGGACCATCGCCCCGTACGCCGCCGCGTGCGGGTCCTTGGGGTCGGGGTAGAGGTCGACGGAGACCACGTCCTCCTCCGCCGCCCAGGCCCAGCCGTCCTGGCCGATGAACAGCGGCATGAAGTTGGTGGTCACGGGGATGCGCGGGGTGCGTGCGGCCAGCGCGTCGCGTTCGGCGGTGAAGCACTCCAGCAGTGCGTCGCTGGTGAAGCGGCGGAAGTCCAGCCCCTGACCGGGGTTGATCATGTACTGGGCGCGGCGCGGCGGGATGATCTCCTCCCAGGAGTCATAGCGCTGGCTCCAGAAGGCCGTCCCCCACGCCTCGTTGAGGGCGTCCAGGCCGCCGTACCGCGCGCGCAGCCAGCGGCGGAAGTGCCGGGCGGTCTCATCGCACCAGCAGTGGGTGCCGTACTCGTTGCCGACATGCCACATCCGCAGGGCCGGATGTCCGCCATAGCGGTCCGCCAGATCCTCGGTGATGCGCAGCGCGTAGTCGCGGTAGACGGGGGACGAGGCGCAGAACTGGTTCCGTGAGCCGTACCAGACGACCGAGCCGGTCTCGTCGCGCGGCAGGGTCTCGGGGTGGCGGGAGCCCATCCAGGGCGGCGGGGAGGCGGTCGGGGTGGCCAGGCACACCTCGATCCCGCCGTCGTGGAGCAGGTCCATGACGCGGTCCAGCCAGCCGAAGTCCCGTGCGCCGGGGCGGGGTTCGAGCCGGGCCCAGGAGAAGACGCCGAGGGTGACGGTGGTGACGCCCGCCCGGCGCATCAGCCGGATGTCGTCGTGCCAGACGCTCTCGGGCCACTGTTCGGGGTTGTAGTCGCCGCCGTAGAGGATGCGGCCGCGGGTGGCGTCGTTCAGGTCGGGCATACCGGCTCCCGTCTCGGGTCGGCTGGGAACGGGGGCAACCGGCGTCAGCCCTTGACGGCGCCGGTGAGCATGCCCTTGGTGAAGTGCTTCTGGACGAAGGGGTAGAGCACCGCGACGGGGATCAGCGCGAGCACCATGACGGCCATCTGCACGGCCAGGCCGGGGATCTGCTGGGTGGAGATCATCTGGGACATGCCCTGCGGCGCCTGCTGCTTGATCACCAACTGGCGCAGGATCATTTGCAGCGGCCATTTGTCCTGGTCGTTGAGGTAGAGCATGGCGTTGAACCACTGGCTCCAGTAGCCCACCGCGTAGAACAGCGAGACCACCGCGATCACGGCCTTCGACAGCGGCAGCACGATGCGCAGCAGGATCCGACACTCCCCCGCGCCGTCGATCCGGGCACTGTCGATCAGCTCCGGCGCGATGTTCTGGAAGAACGCCCGCAGCACCAGGACATTGAAGACCGAGACGGCCCCGGGCAGGATCATCGACCAGTAGCTGCCCTCCAGACCGACGCCGGTGACCAGCAGATACGTGGGGATGAGACCGGCGTTGAAGAACATGGTGATCAGCAGCACCATCAGGATCGGCCGGTGCAGGAAGGACCCCGAGCGGGACAGTCCGTAGGCGCACAGGACCGAGACCACGGTGCTGATCACGGTGCCCACGGCGGTGAGCGCGAGGCTGACGAGCGTCGCGCGGGTGACCGTGCCGCCGCTCAGCAGTTCCGTGTAGGCCCGGAAGGTGATCGTCTTGGGGACGATCACCAGTCCCCCGGCGTCGGTGATGGTCCTCTGGTCGGAGAGGCTGGTGACGATCACCACCCACAGCGGGCCGAGGATCACCAGACACACCCCGGTCAGGGTGACCCCCTTCAACCCCTGGCCGACCTTGCCGGGCTCCTCCTCCCACACCGGGCGCTTCTCGCTGCCGCGCCGCCGCGGCGGCGGGGCGGTGGATGTGGGCGGGGTGTGCGGGGCCGGGGTCCGCTCGGTCACGGTCATTTCCGGTAAACCCCCTGCTCGCCGAGCATATGGGCGACTTTGTTGGCGATCAGCACCAGCACCAGGCTGAAGACGCCCTTGATCAGCCCGCCGGCGGCGGCGATCCCGTAGTCGGTGTTGGCGATGCCGACCCACCACACATAGGTGTCGAAGACCTCCGAGGCGCCGGGCCCCACCGCGTCGCGCTGGAGCAGGATCTGCTCGAAGCCGACGGTCAGCGAGTCGCCGACGCGCAGCACCAGCAACAGGGCGACCACGGGGCGCAGCGCGGGCAGGGTGACGTGCCACATCCGGCGCCAGCGGCTCGCGCCGTCCACCGCCGCGGCCTCGTAGAGGTCCTGGTTGACGGCGGAGAGGGCGGCCAGGAAGACGATCACGCCCCAGCCCGCGTCCTTCCACACCAACTGGGCGGTGATCAGGAACTTGAACACCGCCGGGTCGGTCATCAGGTCGAAGCCCTCGTGCCCATGGGCGCGCAGCTGCTGGGCGAGCAGCCCGGCGCCGCCGAGCATCTGCTGGAAGATCGTGACGACCAGCACCCAGGAGAAGAAGTGCGGCAGATACAGGATCGACTGCACCAGGCCGCGGACCCGGTCGCTGAGCACGCTGTTGAGCAGCAGCGCCAGCGCGATGGGCACCGGGAAGAACAGCACCAGCTGGATGAAGGTGATGGAGAGGGTGTTGGCGAATGCGTCCCAGAAACGGCTGTCCTCGAAGAGGAGGGTGAAGTTGTCGAAACCCACCCAGGGGCTGGTCCACAGCCCCTGGGTGAACGGGTCGTAGTCCAGATAGGCGACGGTGGTCCAGATCAGCGGAACGTAGGTGAACAGCAGCAGCAGACCGACGGCGGGCGCGGTCATCAGCAGCAGGGGGCGGTCCCGGCGCAGCCGGTGCCACCATCCGCCGCGGCCCGTCGGGACCCCGCGACCCGCCGAAGTGCCACGGGCCTTCGCGCGGCCGGGGCCCTTGGTCGGGCCGCCTCCGTTCCGGCGGCTGGTGGCCCGGCCGCGGATGTCCGGCGTCATCAGGCGCCGCTGCCGTTCTTGTCGAGAAGCTTCGCGTACCAGTCGCGGAGCCGGTCGCCGCCACCGCCGCGCCAGTCGCTGATGGCCTGCTGGGCGTCCTTGATGGACTTACGGCCACGGGTGACGTCCTTGGCGAGGTCCTCGAAGGGCGTGTAGAGCGAGGCGTACCGGTTGGGCTCCTGGATCTGCATCCCGTAGAAGAGCGGCTTCCTGGCGAACTTGCCCATCCGCTGCATCCAGCCGCAGTAGTCCTCGACCATCTGCGGAAAGTCCGGATAGGCGACGCTCGCCTGCGGGGAGGCGATGAAGCGGTAGGTGTCCTGGACGTCCCGGACGCCCGTGGCGTTCTTGACCGGCACCCCCTTCTTCATGTCGTGGTGCACGCCTTCGACGCCGTAGTCGATGAGGCGCTGTTCCTTGGTGCCGAAGGGCGCGGCGATGAAGTTCGCGAGGGCGAGGATTTCCTCGATCTCGTCCTTGGAGAGGTTCTTGTTGAGGAAGGACCAGATCTGGGCGGGCGGGTCGAGATAGATGACCGGGTCGCCGCCGTCGGGGCCGAACCAGTCCATTCCCTGGATCTTGAATTCGGGGTTCGGCCCGGCCTGTTCGAAGGTGGCGCCGTACCACTTGGCGTCGCCGTCGTTGTAGAGGAGCGTCTGGCCGGAGGTGAAGCGGGTCAGCGCGTCATTGGCCTTGCCCGCGACCGCGTCGGGGTGCACATAGCCCTTGGCGAAGAGCTTGCGGCACCATTCCAGGGCCTCGAGATAGTTCTCGGTCTCGACCTTGTGGACCAGCTTGCCGTCCTTCTCGACCCAGTAGTACGGCTTCTCCCCCGGGCAGCCGAAGAACCGCTGCGCCGACCACCACATGTCGTCGCAGGCCCATACCTTGCTCTTGGGCCGGGTGATCTCCTTGGCCAGAGCGAGGAATTCCGCCGGACTCTTCGGGACCTGGTAGCCCTCCTTGGCGAAGATGTCCTCGCGGTAGTACGGAATGACGCCGGCGAGCGGGCGCAAGGGCATCGGCAGCCCGCGGAGCTTGCCGCCGAAGACGGACATCTGCCAGGCGGCGGTGGGAATGGCGGCGAGGTTCGGATATTTCTTGACCTTGTCGCCGGAGAGATACGGGCCCAGATCGGCGAATTTGGCGCTGACCGCGCCATGGATCCGCCCGCCCATCTCCCATAGCGGGATCATCACGATATCGGCGATATCGCCGGAGGCGAGGACGGCGCCGAGCTTCTCGCCGTAGGTGTTGCCGTCCTGCGGCTGCAGGCTGATCTTGGCGCCGAGCGCGTCGTTGACCGCCTTGTAGTAGGCGTTGTTCTTGGGCGGCGGGGTGCCCCACAGCGGTTCGAACATCGTGTAGCCGCCACCGTGGCCGGGCTTGCCCTTCACGGAGACGACCAGGTCGGCGGCGGGCGGGGCCTTGGTGTAGCCGGGGCTGGAGCCGTTGACGCTGGGGATGTCCGGGTCCGCCACGGTCGAGGCCACATAGGTCGGCAGCAGGTTCTTCAGCTCCTTGCCGGAGGTGGTGCCACCCTTGCCGGAGCCCTCCTCGGTGGAGCACCCGGACAGCAGCGGTATCCCTCCCGCGACGGACGCCGCGGCAACCGCCGTGGAGGCCAGGAAGGTTCTTCGGCTGGGAGCGGAAGTGGAGGCCGAAGCCTGGGAGTTCGACATGTGCGTCAACCCTTCGTGGCGTGCCCGCCGTACGACTGATGGTCGAAGCGCTTCGATATTGCGCTGAGGTTAGGTCGGGGGGTGAGGTCGCGCAAGAGCGGTGTCGAAATGAGCCGTTGGGCGTCCGGCGATCGAGGATCTGGGCACCCGTGGTGACGGTTGCGGGCCATTGACTCGTGAGCCTTGACAGGGTCGGTGTGGCGCCTCCAGCATCGAAGCGCTTCGAATCGAAGACGCATCACGTTGTGCGGCACGTCTCCGGCGAACTCTGGGTAAGGGGATCGGTATCCGTGATGAGTGATGACGGTGGTCTGATCACGCGTCCGCCGTTTCGCGATACGCGGCTGCCGGCGCGTACGCGCGTGGCGGATCTGCTGACCCGGCTCACGCTCGATGAACGGATCGCGATGCTGCACCAGTTCGCGCCGGGAGTGGAGCGGCTCGGCCTCGCGCCCTTCCGTACCGGGCAGGAGGCGCTGCACGGTGTCGCCTGGATGGGTCCGGCGACCGTCTTTCCCCAGGCCGTCGGGCTCGGCGCGACCTGGAACCCGGAGCTGGTGCGGCGCGTCGGCGAGGCGGTCGGCCGCGAGGCACGGGCCATGCGCGCACGCGATCCGCGGGTGGGCCTCAATGTGTGGTCGCCGACGGTGAATCTGCTGCGCGATCCGCGCTGGGGCCGCAACGAGGAGGGGTACGCCGAGGATCCGTGTCTCACCTCGGCCCTGGCCACGGCCTACACCCGCGGGCTGCGCGGCGACCACGCGGAGCGCTGGCGCACCGCGCCCGTCCTCAAGCACTGGCTGGCGCAAAACAACGAGACCGACCGGGACACCACCTCCTCCTCGGTACGGCCGCGGGTGCTGCACGAATACGATCTGGCCGCCTTCCGCGGGGCGGTGCGGGCGGGCGCGGTGGCCGGGGTGATGCCCGCGTACAACCTGGTCAACGGGCGGCCCAACCACGTCTCCCCCTATCTGCGCGAGCAGTTGCGCACCTGGACCGACCAGGAGCTGGTGGTCTGCTCCGACGCGGGCGCGCCGTCCAATCTGGTCGACTCCGAGCACTACTTCGACACCCATGAGGAGGCCATCGCCGCGGCTCTGCTGGCGGGGGTGGACAGCTTCACCGACCACGACCAGGACGCGTCGAAGACGATCGCGCGGGTGCGCGGCGCCCTGGAGCGCGGGCTGATCGACGCGTCCACGGTGGACACGGCGGTGCGGCGGCTGCTGACGATGCGGTGTGCGCTGGGCGAGTTCGACGAGTGCGACGAGTCTGACGAGTTCGACCGGCCCGACCAGCCCGACGGAGCGGCAGACGGCTCCGGCGGGTCGGCAGACGGAACCGACGGCGCCTTCGACACCCCCGCCCATCGCGCGCTCGCGCTGGAGGCCGCCGAACAGGCCGTCGTCCTGCTCGCCAACGACGGTCTGCTGCCGCTCTCCGACAGCGGCGTCCGCACCCTCGCGGTCGTCGGTCCGCTCGCGGACGAGTGCAAGCTGGACTGGTACAGCGGCAGCCTGATCCGGCGCAGTTCGCCGCGCGAGGCGCTGGCCGAGCGGCTCGGCGCGGACCGGGTGGTGTTCGCGGACGGCCTGGACACCGTACGGCTGCGCACCGCGGCCGGTTGGGTGCGGGTGCCGGACGCGGCGGCGGAGGGCGAGCGTTCGGCGAACGAGGGGCCGACGGACGAAGGGCCCACGGGCGAGGGACCGGCAGACGAAGGCTCGCTCAACCCTGCCCATGCGGCGGGCCGTACCGATCTGCCCCCGCTGACCGTCGGCGACACCCCCACCGATCTCTCCCTGGCCGACTGGGGCGGCGGTGTGCTCACCCTGCGCGCGCCCTCCGGCCGCTATCTGACCGTGGCCGACGACGGCTTCGTGCGCGCGGCGGCCGAGCGGCCCGGGGGCTGGGTGGTCCAGGAGACGTTCACGCTCGAAGCACACCGCGACGGACACCTCCTCCGGCACATGGGGACGGGCGGCTACGTCTGTGTCGCCGCGGGCGCGCTGAAGGTTGCCGAGCGTGACAGCGGCGCGGAGGGGACCGTCTTCCGACTGGAGGTCGTCGAGCGCGGCGAGGACGCGGTGGCCCGCGCCGCCGCGCGGGCGGACGCCGTGGTGGTCGTGGCGGGGAACGATCCGCATATCGGCGGCCGGGAGACCGAGGACCGCACCACCCTCGCCCTGCCCGCCCAGCAGGAGCGGCTGTGGCGCGCGGCCCACGCCGCCAATCCGCGGACCGCGCTGGTGCTGACGTCCAGCTATCCCTACGCGGTCGGGGAGGCGGCCGGCGCACTGCCCGCGCTGCTGTGGACGGCGCACGGCGGCCAGGCGGCGGGCACGGCGCTGGCCCGGGTGCTGTTCGGGGACGTCTCACCGGCGGGGCGGCTGCCGCAGACCTGGTACGCCTCCCACGACGATCTGCCGGACCTGCTCGACTACGACATCATCGCCTCGCGCGCCACCTATCTGTACTTCGACGGCACCCCGCTCTTCCCCTTCGGACACGGCCTGTCGTACACCGACTTCAGCTACGGCGAGCTGTCGGTGCGGCAGGAGGCGGGGCTCACCGTGGAGTGCGAGATCACCAACTCCGGTCCGTACGACGGCGACGAGGTCGTGCAGATCTACGCGAGCGCGCCGGGGTCGCGGGTCCCGCTGCCGCACCGCCGGCTGATCGCCCACCGCCGGGTGCGGCTGTGCCGGGGCGAGAGGGTGCGGCTGTTCTTCACCGTGCCGGTCGAGGACGCGCTGGGCTTCTGGGACGTGGCGCACGGCCGCTGGACCGTCGACCCGGGTACGTACGAGATCCACGCGGGCGCGTCCAGCGCGGATCTGCGCGCCACCGCCACCGCCAACGTCGAGGGCCCGCCGCCCACGCCGCGCCCGGTGCTGCGGCGCGGTCTGGAGGCCGCGGACTACGACGCGGCGGACGGGATCGTGCTGGTGGACCGCGCCAAGGTCCGCGGGGACGCGGTGGCCTGCCGTGCTGACGCGGTCGGCCGACTGCTCTTCCGCGCCTGTGACTTCGGCACGGGCGCCACGTCGATGACCGTCGAGGCGGCGCGCGACGCGGCCGCGGCCGGGGCGGGGGATGACGCGACGGTCGAGGTGCACCTCGCCGACGGCACCACCCTTGCCACCGTCGCCGTCCCGCCCACCGGTGGCCGCTACGCCTACACCACGCTGCGCGCCGCCCTGCCCACGCCGCCGACCGGCGTCCAGGACCTGCACCTCACGCTGCGCGGCGGCCTGAGACTGGCCCGTCTCGGCTTCTCCGGTTGAGGGTTTGAGGGTGTGAGGGTTTGAGGCTCCGGAGCGGCAGAGGCGAGCGATCCCCCTGCGCCGGGCCCCGCCGTGGGGCGGGGCCCGGCGGGGTGGATCAGAGGTCGAGGCCGGTGAGGACCATGACCCGCTCGTAGGTGTAGTCCTCCATCGCGTACCGCACGCCCTCGCGGCCGACGCCGGACTTCTTGGCGCCGCCGTACGGCATCTGGTCGGCGCGGTACGAGGGCACATCGCCGATGATCACGCCGCCGACCTCCAGCGCGCGGTGGGCGCGGAAGGCGGTGCGCACCTCGCGGGTGAAGACGCCCGCCTGGAGGCCGTACTTGGAGTCGTTGACGGCCGCGAACGCCTCGTCCTCGTCCGTCACCTTGCGCAGGGTGAGCACCGGCCCGAAGACCTCCTCGCAGGAGAGGGTGACATCCGCGGGGACGTCCGCGAGCACGGTCGGGGCATAGTTCGAGCCCTCGCGCTTGCCGCCGGTCAGCAGCTTCGCACCGGCCCGGACGGCCTCGTCGACCCAGGACTCGACACGCTTGGCGGCGTCCTCGCTGATCAGCGGGCCGACATCGGTGGCGTCATCGGTCGGGTCGCCGGTGACCTGCCCCTCGACGGCCGCGACGATCTTCGGCACGAGCTCCTCGTAGACGGACGCGTCCGCGATCACCCGCTGCACGGAGATGCAGGACTGTCCGCCCTGGTAGTTGGAGAAGGTGCCGATGCGGGTGGCCGCCCAGTCGAGGTCGGCGTCGGAGGCGTAGTCCGACAGGACGACCGCGGCGCCGTTGCCACCGAGCTCCAGGGTGCAGTGCTTGAGCGGCACCGACTCCTTGATCGCGTAGCCGACCTTCTCCGAACCGGTGAAGGAGATGACCGGCAGCCGCTCGTCCTGGACCAGCGCGGGCATCCGGTCGTTGGGCACCGTAAGGACGCTCCAGGAGCCCGCCGGGAGCTCGGTCTCGGCCAGCAGCTCGCCGAGGATCAGCGCGGACAGCGGGGTCGCGGGTGCTGGCTTGAGGATGATCGGCGTGCCGACCGCGATCGCCGGGGCGACCTTGTGGGCGCTGAGGTTCAGCGGGAAGTTGAACGGCGCGATGCCGAGCACGGTGCCGCGCGGGAAGCGGCGGGTCAGCGCGAGCCGCCCGGTGCCACCGGCGTCGGTGTCCAGCCGCTGGGCCTCCCCGCTGTTGAACCGGCGGGCCTCCTCGGCCGCGAACCGGAACACGGACACGGCGCGGCCCACCTCGCCGCGCGCCCACTTGATCGGCTTGCCGTTCTCGTCCGAGATCAGCCGGGCGATCTCCTCACTGCGCTCGGCGAGACGGCGCGACACATGGTCCAGCGCGGCGGCCCGGACATGCGCGGGGGTCGCGGCGAACTCCTCGCGCACCGCGTCGGCCGCGGCGACGGCCTCCTCGATCTGCGCATCGGTGGGAACGCTCACCACGCCGACGCGGCGGCCGTCCCAGGGCGAGGTGACCTCGAGCGTGCTCTCGCCCGTCGCCTTGCGGCCGGCGAGCCAGAACGCGTGGGTGACAGCTTCGTTTGTGTCTGGCACAGCGGATCCCGACCCTTCTGAAGTGGTGTATCTCCTTCCACCGTAGGCGCGCCCGGCCCGCTCGGCGTTTGTCCGGGGCGTAGCAGTCGGGGCCGTCGGCGCTCCGCTATGGCGTGCCCGATCCGGGGGAGATCGGGAGGAGGATGACCGGAATGAGGTGACCGGAGCGAACGCGGTCGCCTCGTGGTGCAGATGCGGGCCTCAGGCCGAGGTACCGGCGGCCGTGGCCTTGAGGGCGAGCCACAGCTCCATGCGGACGTCCGGGTCGTCCAGGGAGCGGCCCAGGATCTCCTCGACGCGGCGCATCCGGTAGCGCAGGGTGTGCCGGTGGACGCCGAGGTCGGCGGCGGCCGCGTCCCACTGGCCGTGCCGGGAGAGCCAGGCGCGCAGCGAGGCGACCAGATCGCCCCGGCCGGTGGCGTCGTGTTCGTGCAGGGCGCGCAGCATGCCGTCGGCGAACGCCCTTACGGCGTCGTCGGCGAGCAGGGGCAGCACGGAACCCGCCGCGACCTGCTCATGCTCGACCAGCATCCGGCCACGGCGGCGCGCCACCGACAGCGCCTGCTCGGCCTGGCGGTAGGCGGCAGCGGCGGCGATGGGGCCCGCGGGGGCGGACAGTCCGATGACGAGCTCGTCGCCGTGGGGCGCGGTGGCGGCCGTACGGTCGCGGGGGCGGGCCTTGGTGCCGCGGCGGCTCTCGACGGCCCTGGCGTGCTCGGCGCATGCCGCGACCGCCGCGCCGCCGTCGGGGGCCAGCACGATAAGCCGTTCGCCGTCGGGCACCACCAGCACCGACTCGCCGATGCGGGCCGCGGCAGTCTCCATGGTGTCGGTGAGCGTGGCGAGGGGGTCGGTCGCCTCGGCCTCACCCGTGGTCGTGCCCGTGGTCGTGGTGGTGGCTTCGGCGAAGGGCTCCGGAGGGGCCTCGTCCGCTCCGGGCGTCGCCGCGTGGGGCTGCTGGGCCGCGCCGCCGGACGGCACCTCGGCGACCAGCATCCGGAACGGCGCGTCGAGCAGCCCGCCGTACAGCCGCCCGGCGACCGCCCGCGCATGGTCGGGCTCGCCCGCGAGCAGCATCCGCAGCACGGCGGCGCCGAGCCGCTGCTCGGCCTCCCGCAGGGCGCGGGAGCGCTCAGTGGTCAGGGTCAGCAGCGCGACCGCGGAGTGCACGGCATAGCGCTCGGCGGTGCCCAGCGGCGCGGCCGTACCGACCGCGAGCACGCCACGGGTGGTACGGCGCCCGGTGCCCAGGGACTGGAGCTCCACCCGGTCGGCGGCGGCCGTGTCCTCGGCCGGTTCCGTGCCTGTGGCCCCGGCCTCGCCGCCCCCGCCGACCACGATGCTCGCGGGGCCGGGGCGGGAGCGCAGCCGCTCGACGTCGGCGGTGAGCCGGGCGGCGCGGCGGGCGGCCCAGTCGGGGGCGGCGGCGACCACGGAGCCCGAGACGTCGTAGAGCGCGGCCCAGCCGTCGACATGGGCGGCGAGCCGGGCGAGCAGCGCGGCGGGCCCCTCGGCGCCGATGGCGGCGCGGGTCAGCTCGCGCTGCGCCTCGAACCCGGCGGTCACGGCCCGGTACTGGTCGGCGGCTATCGCCGCGGAGACGGCCTTGCTGATCGCGATGAAGGGGGTGGGGCGGGGTACGCCGATCAGTGGCAGCCCCTCCTCCTTGGCCGCCGCGGCGAGCGCGGCCGGCACCTCGGCGTACTTGACGCCGAGCGCGAAGCCGAGCCCGACCACGCCCGCGCCGAGCAGCCGCCGCACATAGCGGCTCATCTCCTCCGGGTCCTCGGCCTCGATCTGCATCGCGGTGATCAGGAGCAGCTCGCCGCCCTCCATATAGGGCACGGGGTCGGCGAGCTCGCTGACGTGTGCCCAGCGCACAGGCGTCTCCAGCCGGTCCTCGCCCGCGAGCACGGACAGCTTGAGACCGGGGTGGCGGACGAGTGAGGCGAGCGTGGGAGGCATGGCACCTTCGATGCGAGTGCGACGACTTCACCGCCCCGTATGAACGGCTACTGCCGATTCTGCCTCAATGGAGGAATACGTGGAATTGACGGCCTGATTTGGCCACCGGTCTGGCCGTGACGCTGCGGTTGCCCCGTCACGTTGAGCGGGGCAACCGCGGCAGAACAGCCGACTGCGGCAATGAGGAACACCCGGGGCGCCGGTCGGTCACCCGCGGAGATCCACCAGCACCGGCGGCCCGCCCTCGCCCCTTACGGAGGTCACCGACAGCACCGCATGCCCGGCGGGAACCGCGTGGGCCAGCTCTGATGCGGACCAGCGCTCGCGCTCCACGGTCCGTACGGTCACCGACTGCGTGGTCACCGCCTTACCGGTGACGACCTTACGGATGAAGTGCAGCACCTTGGTGAGCGGTTCCTCGGCGATGATCTGCCGGTCGGTGATGTCGCGCGTCTCGACCCACTCCGTCCCCCACACCTCCGCGAACCGCGCCCCGTCCCAGGTCGTCACCCCCGCGCAGGCCATCCGGCAGCCGACCGCGCCGAGCAGGGCGCTGCGCAGCGCCTCGGGGACGTCGTCGAGGGTGCGGAGGGTGAGCACCGCGCCCGCGTGGGCGGAACGGAGCCGCTGGATACCGCGCAGGGCCTCGGGGGTGATGGTGTGCGAGGCGTCGTCGAGGACCAGACAGGCGAACAGCGAACGGTCGGCGCGGCCCACGGCGCACTCGGTGAACTGCGCCAGGACCAGCCGCGCCAGCATCCGCGACGCCTCCGCATGGCCGCGCTCGGGCAGATCGATACGGACCCGGAGGGGGTGTTCGAGGGCGCGGAGGGAGAACGGGCGGCGGTCCCCGGTGGTGTCGAAGAAATCGGCGAACGCGGGCCGGTCCAGCAGCGCGATCCGGTCCGCGAGCAGCGTGCCCACGTCCCCGGGGGCACCCGACTGCCGGACCCGCGCCTCCAGCTCACGGGCCTGCGCCCGCTCCCCGGCCTCGTCCAGCGCCTCGCGCAGCGCGTCGACAGCCGCCTTGGAACCGTCCAGCAGCTCCCGCAGATCCGGGACGGACGGGAAGCGGCCGTGGGCGGCGCGGTAGGGGCCGAGCAGCTGGGCCAGCGCGGTGGCGGCGCGCCGGCTGTCCCCGCCGGGCAGCGAGGCGGCCATGTCGCCGATCAGGGCCTCGGCGAGGATGCCCGCGGCCTCGTCGGGATCGGTGGTGCCGCCGTAGAGGTCGAAGTCGTAGCCGGAGTCGGGCCGGCCGATCTTCACGACGACGTCGAACGCCTCGTCCGCCCCGAGCCCGGCCCCCGCCGCCCCGACCGCCACTACGGCGACCTGCCCGGCGAGCGCCTGCAGACACAGCGACTCCACGACGGGCCGCACCATCCGCCCCGTCTTCCCCGAACCGGGCGGCCCGACGGCCAGCAGCGAGGTGGCGAGCACATCGGGCTCGAGGGCGAGCCCGACACCGCGATGCTGGTAAGGGTTGCGGGGGTCGTCGGAGGCGGTGCCGAGGCGGACCTGATGGGCGAGGAGATCATGCCGCGCCGTCCTGGCTGGCAGATCCCGCGCACCGGACGGGTGACCGTACGAGGCGGCACCGTGGCGCAGCACGGTGTCGGTGAACGAGGCGAGGGTGTTCCTCCCGGCCCGCACGGACTGCCAGGCGCGCTCGATCCGGGCATGGTCGACGTCATTCATCGCCCCCGCCCGTGCGTCCGCCGCCAACCGATCAGCCGCACTGTGCGCCCCGGCGGCCCGCAAGTGCGGCCACTCCAGCGGATCCCCCTCGGGCCGCCCCGCGACGGCCGCCTCCGGGGCGGGCTCATCCCATGCCCGCCGGAAGAGGGGCGCGACATAACGGCGCCAGACTTCGGACCAGTGGCCGACGCGGCCGAAGATCACGGCGATGGCGCAGAGAAAGATGCCGTAGTAGGTGTACGTCGCTACGACGTAGGCCACGTTGCCGCTCTCGGACCAGGAGTCGGGCGTGAGGAGGGCCAGCGGCCACAGCCAATAGCCACCCAGGTACCCGTTCCAGAGCAGCGACCAGACCAGCCAGCCGCAGAGCACCGAGATCAGTGCCCCGCTGAGCAGCCGCCGCCCTGGGATGCGATCCGGCTCCTCCGGCGCCTTCGGCTTGTGCTCGTACGTCCACACCCCCGGTGCCGCCTCGGGCCGCGGTGCGCGCAGCCAGGCGACGAAGGACGGGCGGGCCGCGGGCGCGGGGACCGGGGGCGCGCCGGGAGCCTGGGCGGGTACCGGGGCCGCGCCAGAGGCCGCCGGGGGCACGGTCGGCGGCACCGGCGGCGGGGCCGTGGGGAAGGAGGGCGGGGAATGCGGGGGCGGGAGTGGGAGCGGGTTGTGGCGTGTGCTGCGTGGGTCGAACGTGCCCTCGGTGTCCATGTGCTGCCCCTTGCCCCCTGACCGGCTGTTCCTCGGCTTTCGCGCCATCGCTCAATCTAGTGTTCCCGCGCGGGGAGTTCAGCGACCCGGGCGGTGCCGTCTCAGTCGCGCGGTCCCCAAAGCGGTCACCGGATCCGTAAAACGGTCACTGGATCCGTAAGCCGCCGCGGCCGGCGGCGTGCGGCAGCCGCTCGGCGAACCGTCACCGAATCCGTAAAGCCGCCGCCGGATCCGTAAGGCCGCCGCCGGGCTATGGCCGTCGCGGACAAGGCAACACGCGCAGTGCTCCCGAACGGAACATGCCTCATCCGCCGCCGCGCCCCTAGCCTGCGACTAAAACCGCTGTTCTTTCCCCTGGAGCCCCTCATGACCGAACTGTCCGGAGGCCCGTCCCTCCCCCAGGAGCGTCGCGTCGTCACCGCCATTCCCGGCCCGAAGTCGCAGGAGCTGCTCGCCCGTAAGAACGCGGCGGTCGCCAGTGGGGTGGGGAGTGTGCTGCCGGTCTTCACCGTGCGTGCGGGCGGCGGTGTGATCGAGGACGTGGACGGCAACTCGCTGATCGACTTCGGCTCCGGTATCGCCGTGACCTCCGTCGGCTCCTCCGCGGAGGCCGTCGTGCGCCGGGCGTCCGCGCAGCTGGCGGACTTCACGCACACCTGTTTCATGGTCACGCCGTACGAGGGCTATGTGGAGGTCTGCGAGGAGCTGGCCCGGCTCACGCCCGGCGACCACGCCAAGAAGTCGGCGCTGTTCAACTCGGGCGCCGAGGCGGTGGAGAACGCGGTGAAGATCGCCCGTTCGTACACCAAGCGCCAGGCGGTCGTCGTCTTCGACCACGGCTACCACGGCCGGACCAACCTCACCATGGCGCTCACCGCCAAGAACATGCCGTACAAGCACGGCTTCGGTCCCTTCGCGCCCGAGGTCTACCGCGTTCCGCTCGCCTATCCCTACCGCTGGCTGACCGGTCCGGAGAACTGCGCCGAGGAGGCCGCGGCCCAGGCCATCGACATGATCAGCAAGCAGATCGGGGCGGAGAACGTGGCCGCGATCATCATCGAGCCGATCCTCGGCGAGGGTGGTTTCATCGAGCCCGCCAAGGGCTTCCTGCCCAGGATCGCGGAGTTCGCCAAGACCAACGGCATCGTCTTCGTCGCGGACGAGATCCAGTCCGGCTTCTGCCGCACCGGCCAGTGGTTCGCCTGTGAGGACGAGGGCATCGTCCCGGACCTGATCACCACCGCCAAGGGCATCGCGGGCGGTCTGCCGCTCGCCGCCGTCACCGGCCGCGCGGAGATCATGGACGCGGCGCACTCCGGCGGTCTCGGCGGCACCTACGGCGGAAACCCGGTGGCGTGCGCGGCGGCGCTCGGCGCGATCGAGACGATGCGCGAGCTGGACCTCAACGCCAAGGCCAAGCACATCGAGGAGGTCATGAAGGGCCGCCTGGCCGCGATGCAGGAGAAGTACGACATCATCGGCGACCTCCGCGGCCGTGGCGCCATGATCGCCATCGAACTGGTGAAGTCCGGCACCAAGGACCCCAACCCCGAGGCCACGGCCGCCGTCGCCAAGGCGTGCCACTCGGCCGGGCTGCTGGTGCTGACCTGCGGAACCTACGGCAATGTGCTGCGTTTCCTGCCGCCGCTGGTGATCGGCGAGGACCTTCTGAACGAGGGTCTCGACGTCCTCGAGAGCGCCTTCACCGAACTGTGACTGTGGGTGATCGATGGGTGGCGTGAAGAAGATGTGCGGGGCCGATGACAGGTGGGTGATCGGCCTGTCGGGCGGGGCTTCGCTGCCGTACGGTCATTCCAGATGAGAGAAACACCCCGCCCGCAGGGGACTGCGGGCGATGCCGAGCCGGTGCTTCCCCAGCCCCGACCCGGCTGTGCCCTCGCGCACACCACTGGAGCCTCCGGCTCCGGATCTCCTCACCGATCGGACGGCCGCCCGCCCCAAACCCCCCGGGGCGCGCGGCACACCGGTCGCCACGGCGGCCCCGGAACTACCCCCCCTGTTCCGGGGCTGCCGACTGTTCACTCCCCTTCCGCGCCCCGGGCGCCGTTCTCCGCGCCTCTCGCGCTCCTCACACCCCTCGCACTGATCGCGCTGCTCGCGCTGTGCACCTGGCAGATCGCCGCCCATGGCCCCCTGCGGACCTACGACGAACGGCTCGGCCGCGCGATCTCCGGCTCTGCGTTCCCCTCCCCCGTCGCCGAGTTCCTCGCCGACCTCGGCAATACGGCGGTGGCGGTCCCCGTCCTCGCCGTCGCCCTCGGCTGGGCGGCGTGGTGCGCCCGGCGCGCGGGAGGGCCGCGCTGGTGGCTGCCGCCGCTGGCCGCCGCGGTGGCGATGGCGGCGGTTCCGGCACTGGTGGTTCCGTTCAAGGCGCTGATCGACCGCCCCGGCCCGCCGGGTCCGCTGGCCGGCGAGACCGGATTCTTCCCCTCCGGCCATGCCGCGACGGCCGCCGTCGCCTATGGCGCGGCGGCGCTGCTCCTCCACCCTCTCCTGCGCCCGCGGCTACGGCGCCCCCTCCTGGTGGCCGTCGCCGTGCTGAACCTCGCCGTGGCCGCCGGGCTGGTCCGGCGCGGCTACCACTGGCCGCTGGACACGGTCGCGAGCTGGTGTCTGTCCGGTCTGCTGCTGTGGGCGATGCTCTCGCTGAGCCGGATCAGCCAGGGTGACGGTTCGAGCCGGTCGCGCCCCGGCGGCTAGCTGAAAGCGGGCCGCGGTGGCCCCGGGCCACGCGGAACGGCCCAGGGCAACCGCGGCCCGGCTCAGCTCAGCTGTCGAACCCCAGCCCCACCTTGTCCATGGCCTTCAGCCACAGATTGCGGCGCCCGCCGTTCTCGTCGGCCCGGGTCATGGACCACTGGGTGATGCCGATGCCCGCCCAGCGCACCGGCTCCGGCGGGAAGGGCAGGGGCTTGCTGCGGACCATCTCCAGGCGGGTGCGTTCGGTGCGCTCACCGGCGAGCAGATCGAGCATCACCTCGGCCCCGAAGCGGGTCGCCCCGACCCCCAGGCCCGTATAGCCGAGCGCGTACGCCACCCTCCCCCCGTGCGCGCTGCCGAAGAACGCGGAGAAGCGCGAGCAGGTGTCGATGGCGCCGCCCCAGGCATGGCTGAAGCGCACGCCCTCCAACTGCGGGAAGCACTGGAAGAAGTGCTGGGCGAGGGTGCGGTAGGTGGACGGGTGGTGATCGTATTCGGCGCGCACCCGTCCGCCGTAGCGGTAGACGATGTCGTAGCCGCCCCACAGGATGCGCCGGTCGGCGGTGAGCCGGAAGTAGTGGAAGTGGTTGGCGGTGTCGCTGAGTCCCTGCCTGCGCTGCCAGCCGATCGCGTCGAGCTGCTCCTCGGTGAGCGGTTCGGTCATCAGCGCATGGTCGTAGACGGGCGCGATGAACGGGCGGACGCGGCGCACCAGGGCGGGGAAGGCGTTGGTGGCGAGCGCCACCTGGCGGGCGCGGACCCGTCCGTAGGGGGTGCGGACGGCCATCGCCGCCCCGCTGCTCGCCAGCCGTTCGGCCGGGGTGTGTTCGTAGATTCGTACGCCCAGCTCGGCGCAGGCCCGTGCCAGGCCCCAGGCGAGCTTGGCGGGGTGCACCATGGCCACGCCCCGGCGGTCCCACAGCCCGGCCAGGAAGGTGGGCGAGTCGACTTCGGCGCGCACCGCGTCGCGGTCGAGGAACTCGGGCGGCTCCAGGCCGAGGGCACCGGCCTGTTCGACGGCTTCGCGCAACTCCTCGACCTGGTGTGGCGCGGTGGCCACATCGATCTCGCCGGTGCGTTCGAAGTCGCAGTCGATGCCGTAGCGCTCGACGGCGGATTCGATGGCGTCGAGGTTGCGGTGGCCGAGCCGCTCGAGTTCGGCCAGCTCATCGGGCCAGCGGGCCGCTCCGTTGCCGAGGCCGTGGGTGAGGGAGGCGGCGCAGAAGCCGCCGTTGCGTCCGGAGGCGGCCCAGCCGATCTCCTGGCCCTCGACCAGGACCACCTCGCGGTCGGGGTCGCGCTCCTTGGCGATCAGGGCGGTCCACAGTCCGCTGTAGCCGCCGCCGACGACGAGCAGATCGCAGTGCTCCTCCCCGACGAGGGCGGGGCGGGGGCGGGGCCTGCCGGGGTCGTCCAGCCAGTACGGCCGGTACGCGGCGTCGGCCAGGGCTTTGAGGGCGGACGGGCCGGGGGCGCTGTCGCCCCCGGGCGAGCGGGTCATGGCGTCCGTGGCCATGGTTTTCAGCTCCTCTTGCGGCGGGCACCGGCCAGTTGGCCGGCGAGAACGCACAGCACCGCGACGGCGAACATCGCCGTTCCGATCACATTGATCTGCACGGGCGTGCCGCGCTGTGCGGATCCCCAGACGAACATGGGGAAGGTCACGGTCGAACCGGCGTTGAAGTTGGTGATGATGAAGTCGTCGAAGGAGAGCGCGAAGGACAGCAGCGCGCCCGCGGCGATACCGGGTGCGGCGATCGGCAGGGTGACGCGCACAAAGGTCTGCGCCGGGGAGGCGTAGAGGTCCTGGGCAGCTTGTTCCAGCCGGGGGTCCATGGACATCACCCGCGCCTTGACGGCCGTCACGACGAAGCTCAGGCAGAACATGATGTGGGCGATGAGGATCGTCCAGAAGCCGAAGTCGACGCCCATGTTGAGGAAGAGGGTGGCCAGCGAGGCGGCCATGACGACCTCGGGCATGGCCATCGGCAGGAAGATCAGGCTGTTGACCGCGGAGCGGGCCCGGAAGCGGTAGCGGGCCAGCGCGAAGGCGATCATCGTGCCGAGGAGGGTCGCGCCGATCGTCGCCCATATCGCGAGCTTCAGGCTGAGCGAGAGCGAGCCGCACATGTCGGCGACGCCGCACGGGTCGGTCCAGGCCTCGGTGGAGAACCGCTGCCATTGGTAGTTGAAGCGCCCGTTGGGCTTGTTGAAGGAGAAGACCAGGACGACGACGTTGGGCAGGATCAGATACGCGAGGGTGCCGAGCCCCGCGATGACCACCAGGTTCCGCCGTATCCAGCGCGTCAGGGCCGTCACACCAGGTCCTCCGTCCCGGACTTGCGGATGTAGACGGTGACCATCGTCAGGATGGCCGCCATGAGGATGAAGGACAGCGCCGCCGCCGTCGGATAGTCCAGGACTCGCAGGAACTGCGACTGGATGACGTTGCCGACCATCTTCTGGTCGGCGGAGCCGAGCAGTTCGGCGTTGATGTAGTCGCCGGTGGCAGGGATGAAGGTGAGCAGTGTGCCCGCGACGACCCCCGGCATGGACAGCGGGAAGGTCACCTTCCGGAAGGTGGTGATGGGCCGGGCGTACAGGTCGCCCGCGGCCTCGTGGAGCCGGGGGTCGATGCGCTCCAGCGAGGTGTAGAGCGGGAGGATCATGAAGGGCAGGAAGTTGTACGTCAGCCCGCAGACCACCGCGAGCGGGGTGGCCAGCACCCGCTGTCCCTCGGTGATCCCCAGATAGCTGGTGACGTCCAGGATGTGCAGCGAGTTGAGCGCGCCCACCACCGGGCCGCCGTCGGACAGGATCGTCTTCCAGGCGAGGGTGCGGATCAGGAAGCTGGTGAAGAACGGCGCGATGACCAGGATCATCACCAGATTGCGCCAGCGGCCCGCCCGGAAGGCGATGAGATACGCGAGCGGATAGCCGAGCGCCAGGCACATCACGGTGGCGGTGGCGGCGTAGAGCACCGAGCGCAGGAACTGCGGGTAGTACTCGCGCAGCGCGTCCCAGTAGGTCTGGAAGTGCCAGGTGACCTTGAAGCCCTCTTCGAGGGAGCCGGTCTGGACGGAGGTCGAGGCCTGGTAGATCAGCGGCGCGGCGAAGAAGATCAGCAGCCAGAGAATGCCGGGGAGCAGCAGCCAGTAGGGCACCAGCCGCTTGCGGACGGCGGGCTTGAGGAGGGGTGGCTTCTGTACGGGCTCGGGTACCGGCCCGGCGGCGTCCGGCGGGGCGTCGGGAGTGGCTGTCGCCGTCACGGGGCCTCCTCGTCCAGCTCCGTACCGGCGTCGATGTCCTGGGTCGCGTCGAGGCCGAAGGTGTGGGCGGAGTTCCAGTGCAGGACGACCTCGGCGCCGGGGACGAGCCGGGCGTCACGCTCGATGTTCTGCTCGTAGACGGTCATCTCGGGGCAGCCCGGGGTGGTGATGAGGTACTGGGTGGAGACGCCGATGAAGCTGGAGTCGGCGATCCGCCCGGTGATCCGGTTGCGCTCCTCGGGGATGGTCCCGGCGTCCTCGGCATGGGTCAGGGTGATCTTCTCGGGACGCACCCCTACCAGCAGTTTCCCTCCTGTGCGGACGGGGGCGCTACATCGGTCGGCGGGCAGCGAGAGCTTGCCGCCGGCGGCTGCGAGGACGAGGTCACCGCCGCTCTTGTCGGTGATCTCGGCCTCGATGAGGTTGGAGGTACCGAGGAAGTTGGCGACGAAGGTGGTGCCGGGGTTCTCGTAGAGGTCGGCGGGGGCGCCGCGCTGTTCGACCCGGCCACCGTTCATCACCGCGACCGTGTCGGCCATGGTCATGGCCTCCTCCTGGTCGTGGGTGACATGGATGAAGGTGATGCCGACCTCGGTCTGGATGCGCTTGAGCTCCAGCTGCATCTGACGGCGCAGCTTGAGGTCGAGCGCGCCCAGCGGTTCGTCGAGCAGCAGCACCCGCGGGTGGTTGATCAGGGCGCGGGCGACGGCGACGCGCTGCTGCTGGCCGCCGGAGAGCTGCTGCGGTTTGCGGCGGGCGAAGTCGCCGAGCTGGACCAGCTCCAGCATCTCCTCGACCTGCTTCTTCACCGACTTGACGCCGCGCCGGCGCAGTCCGAAGGCGACGTTCTCGAAGATGTCCAGGTGCGGGAAGAGGGCATAGCTCTGGAAGACCGTGTTGACGGGCCGCTTGTGGGGCGGGAGGGCGGTGATGTCCTCATCGGCGAGCCGGACGATGCCGCTGGTGGGCTCCTCCAGTCCCGCGATCATGCGCAACGTGGTGGTCTTGCCGCAGCCGGAGGCGCCGAGCAGGGCGAAGAAGGAGCCGGCGGGCACGTACAGATCGAGCGGCTGGACGGCGGTGAAGGACCCGTAGGTCTTGCTGATCCCGGTGAGACGGATATCGCCGCCGGAGGCGGGGGTGGCACTGGGGTCGGTCATGGGGTGGCTTCCCTCGTCTGTCAGGCGCCGGTGAGCTTGGTGAACTTTTCCTCGAAGGCTGTCTCTTCCTCGCTCGACAGCGAACGGAAGGCATGAGACTTGGCGGTCATCTCCTCGTCGGGGATGATCAGCGGGTTCGCCGCCAGGTCCTTGTCGATCTTCGCCAGCTCATCGCGGACCCCGTCGACCGGACATACGTAGTTGATGAAGGCGGCGACCTTCGCGGCGTTCTTGGGCTCGTAGTAGTAGTCGATGAGCCGCTCCGCGTTCTTCTTGTGGCGCGCCTTGTTCGGGATCAGCAGATTGTCGGTGGAGGTCATATAGCCCGCGTCCGGGACGGCGAACTCCACCTGGGGCTTGTCCAGTTGGAGCTGGACGAGGTCGCCCGCCCAGGCCACGCACGCCGCCAGGTCGCCCTGGCCCAGGTCGCCGGTGTACTCACCGCCGGTGAACCGGCGGATCTGCCCGCGGTCGACGGCCTTCTGAATGCGGGCGAGGGCGGCGTCGTAGTCGTCGGCGGTGACGTCCTCCGGCCGCTTGCCCATGTCGAGCAGGGTCAGCCCGACGGTGTCGCGCATCTCGGTCAGCATGCCGACCCGGCCCTTGAGCTTCGGGTCCTCCAGGAGCTGCGTGATGGAGGTGACCTTACGGCCGCCGGTGGCCTTCTTGTTGTACGCGATGACGGCGGGGATGCCGGTCCACGTATAGGAGTAGGCGCGGCCCGGGTCCCAGTCGGGGGTGCGGAAGCCCTCGGCCAGGTTGGCGTACGCGTGCGGCAGATTGGCCGCGTCCAGCTTCTGCATCCAGCCGAGCCGGATCATGCGGGCGGCCAGCCAGTCGGTGACGCAGATGAGGTCACGGCCGATGTTCTGGCCCGCGGCCAGCTGCGGCTTGATCTTCCCGAAGAACTCGACGTTGTCGTTGATGTCCTCGGTGTACTTCACCGCGATACCGGTGCGCCGCTGGAACTCGTCCAGGGTGGGGTGGCGCTTCTTGTCCTCGCTGATGTCCATGTACTCCGACCAGTTGGAGAAGTTGACCTTCTTCTCCTCGTCGGAGTGGTCATCGGAGGCGTTGTTCGCGTCGGTGCGCCCCGCGGGCGGGATACCGCAGCCGCCGAGCGCCCCGAGCCCGCCGACGGCGATCGCCCCGGCGCCTCCCGCACGCAGCAGGGAGCGGCGGGTGAGCGCCATCCGGCCGCTGGTCATGGAGCGCCGCATCGCGGCGATCTGCGGTGGGGACAGGCTCTCGGACTCGTGCCGTGCTTCCATAAGCTGTGCCTTTCGAGGGTGTCGGCCGGTGGCGGCCGGCCGAGGCCACGCGGAGGTGGCCGCACATTCAGGTCTGTCGGTCAGGTCTGTCGATCCCCGAAGACCGTGCGGTGCCAGTCCTTGCGGACCACTGCGGTGTTGTCGAACATCACGTGCTTGACCTGCGTGTACTCCTCGAAGGAGTACGCCGACATGTCCTTGCCGAAGCCGGACGCCCGCACACCGCCGTGCGGCATCTCGCTGATGATCGGGATGTGGTCGTTGATCCAGACGCAACCCGCCCGGAGCTCGCGGGAGGCGCGGCCCGTCCGGTAGACATCGCGGCTCCAGGCGGAGGCGGCGAGACCGTAAGGGGTGTCGTTGGCGAGTGCGATCCCCTCGTCGTCGCCGTCGAAGGGGAGGACCGCCAGGACCGGGCCGAAGATCTCGGACTGGACGATCTCGCTGTCCTGGGGCGCGCCGGTGATGAGCGTGGGCCGGTAGTAGGCGCCCTTGGCCAGGTCGCCGCCCGGGGCGTCGCCGCCGGTGACGACGGTCGCGTAGCCGCGGGCCCGGTCCACGAAGCCCGCCACGCGGTCGCGCTGGGCGTGGGAGACCAGCGGGCCGAGGTCGGTGTGCGGATCGAACGGGTCGCCGAGCCGTACGGACGCCATGAGATCGGCGACGGCCGCGACGAACGCGTCGTACAGCGGGCGCTGGACATACGCGCGGGTGGCCGCGGTGCAGTCCTGTCCGCTGTTGATCAGCGCGCCCGCGACGGCGCCGTGCGCGGCGGCCTCCAGGTCCGCGTCGTCGAAGACGACGAAGGGCGCCTTACCGCCGAGTTCGAGATGGATCCGCTTGACGGTGGAGGTGGCGAGTTCGGCGACGCGCTTGCCGACCGCCGTCGATCCGGTGAAGGAGGTCATCGCCACCGCGGGGTGGGAGACCAGCCACTCGCCCGCCTCCGGACCGGTGCCGCTCACCACGTTGACGACGCCGTCCGGGAGGCCCGCCTCCGTGGCCGCCTGCGCGAACATCAGCGAGGTCAGGGGCGTCAGTTCGGCGGGCTTCAGCACGATGGTGTTGCCCGCGGCGATGGCCGGGAGGACCTTCCAGGCCGCCATCTGGAGGGGGTAGTTCCAGGGGGCGATGGAGCCGATGACCCCAATGGGCTCACGGCGGATGTACGAGGTGTGGTCGCCGCTGTACTCGCCGGCGGCCTTGCCCTCCAACTGGCGGGCGGCGCCCGCGAAGAAGGAGGTGTTGTCGATGGAGCCGGGCACATCGAACTCGGTGCTGAGCTTGATGGGCTTGCCGCACTGCAGCGACTCGGCATGGGCGAGGTCGTCCGCCCGCTCGGTGAGCACCGCGGCGAAGCGGTGCAGCGCGTCGGACCGCTCGCCGGGGGTGGCACCCGCCCATGCGGGGAAGGCGGCCTCGGCCGCGGCCACGGCGGCGTCGACATCGGCCGCACCGGCGAGCCGGTAGCTGAACACCTGCTCGCCGGTGGCCGGGTCGACGACCTGATGCGTGCTCTCGGAGCCGCCCTGGCGCAGGCGGCCCGCGATGTACTGGGCACCGTCGGCGAACCGCTCCGTCACGTCGAACCGCTGATCCATCGCGCTCTCCTCCGCCGGTCCGCCCCAAAGAGGCGCGGCGTAGCTCCAACCGGAATTGAAGGCTGATCCTGACAGAGAGCCTTCGCTTCAACAAGGGATTCCGTTGTTGCTTTTTGATTTCGCGACGGATTCAGTGATCGGAGCGGCCCCGGCGTCACCGTTTCCGCGCCGGATCCCGGTCCGGACCGACGGTTTGGACAGCCGGGCTGGACGCCGGTCCGGATGCCCGGCTCGGACGTCGGTCCGGATGTCGGTCCGGATGTCGGTCCGGATGTCGGTCTAGAAGATGGAGTCGATGGCGGCGTCCACCGCCGCGACGTAGATCACCGGGAGCACCATGCCGATGATTCCGCAGACCAGACCGGCGGTGGCCGAGCCTCCGTTGTTCGCCTGACCCCGGCCGGCCTTCCCCTTGCCTATGGCGCCGAAGATGATCGCCAGAATGCCGAGGATGACCGCGAAGACCCACAGGAAGTAGGTGATCCCGCAGACCAGGCCGACGATGCCGCAGACCAGCGCGGCCGTGCCCATGCCGTTGTTCAACCGCATCGGCATCCCGGCCGCCCCCGGGTAGACGGGCGGCGCGGCGGGGTAGCCGGCTCCGGGGTACTGCGGTGGCTGGGCCGGCGGCGGGGGCGTGGCGTAGGGATTGGCCTGGGGGTCGTACGGATCCTGCGGCGGGCCGGGCATGGCGCTGGACATCGGTGGTCTCCCCTCCTGGTAAACGTCCGGCAATGTTATGGGCATGCCGCATCCCGGGACAGCTCGATTGCCCAGGTCGGCACCGCTGTCGGCGGCGCCTGTCGGTGAGAGGTGGGAGCGTCCCGGGAGGCCGGCCGCGTTGTGGGAGGGGCGTCAGCCGCTGATATCGGCGAGCGGGAGCACCACCGCGGCCGAGACATCGGCATAGCCCGGATCGTCACCGCTGCCCGAGCCGTCGTCCCCGGTGGCGATGTAGACAAAGACCATGACGACGCTCGCCACCACGGCGACCACCCCGAGGATCACCCCGGCGAGCGCCGAACCGCCGTTGGTCGCCTCGCCGCTTGCCGCCCTGGCGCGGCCGAGCACCCCGAAGACGATCGCGAGCACACCGAGGATGATGCCGAGCACGACGCTCGGGGAGAGGACCAGGCCGATGATGCCGAGCACCAGGGCGGCCGTGCCATGGCCGTTGTTCGGCACATACGTCCCGCCCGGCCAGCCCTGGCCGTACGTCCCTCCGGGGTAGGCGGCGCCGGGGTAGGCGGCGCCCGGATATCCGGAGCCGGAGTATCCCGAGCCCGGCTGGGCGGTGCCCGGGTAGCCGTAGCCGGGATAGCCCGGCACCCCGCCGTACGGGGACTGCTTGGGGGGCGCCTGCTGCCCGTATCCGGCTTGGCCGTATCCCGGCTGGGCGTATCCGGTCGGCCCGTAGCCCGCCGAGCCGTACGGCCCGGCGGCCGGATAGGCGCTGGGCGTCCCGGGGCCGGTCGGCGCGGGCGGCGGTGGGGGCACCGCACCCGGCGCGGCCACGGGGCCCGGCGGGGGCGGCGCAGGGGGCGGGGGCGTCGGGCCCGGCATGGCGGTATAGGAGGTGAGGGTCGGCTGCTCGGCCACCGGGGTGCGGGGAGCCGGTTGCCCTTGTTCGGCCGCCGCCTGGTCCATCGGGCTTTTGTCCATCGCGACCCGCTGCGCCGGAGGAGCCCAGGGATCGCGCTCGCGCGGTTCGGGCTGCCTCGGCTGCCCGGGCCGCCGTGGCTCATCCTGCGGCTCGGACGGGTCGTGCTGGTCGGCCATGAAGCTCCCCCACAAAGACGTCCGCCCATGCTACGGCCTGTGGCGAACCCGTCGGCGACACACCATACGATGACCGGAACCCGCCGTCGGCGGGCGTCTCCCGGAGGTTTCGTTGACCGATCTGACCACCTTCATCGCCGGGCTGCCCAAGGCGGAGCTCCATGTGCACCACGTGGGGTCGGCGTCCCCGCGCATCGTGGCCGAACTGGCCGCCCGGCACCCCGACTCCAAGGTGCCCACCGACCCCGAGGCCCTCGCCGAGTACTTCGTCTTCCGGGACTTCGCGCACTTCATCGAGATCTATCTCTCCGTGGTGGACCTGATCCGCGACGCCGAGGACGTCCGGCTGCTGACCTACGAGATCGCCCGCGACATGGCCCGGCAGAACATCCGCTACGCCGAGCTGACCGTCACCCCCTACAGCTCGACCCGGCGCGGCATCCCGGACACCGCCTTCGTCGAGGCGATCGAGGACGCCCGTAAGGCGGCCGAGTCGGAGTTCGGCACGGTGCTGCGCTGGTGCTTCGACATTCCCGGCGAGGCCGGTCTCGAGGCCGCCGAGGAGACCGCCCGGATCGCCTGTGAGCTGCGCCCCGAGGGGCTGGTCGGCTTCGGCCTCGGCGGCCCGGAGATAGGGGTGCCGCGCCCTCAGTTCAAGCCGTACTTCGACCGCGCCATCGCCGCCGGGCTGCGCAGCGTGCCGCATGCGGGCGAGACCACCGGACCGCAGACGATCTGGGACGCCCTCATCGAGCTGCGGGCCGAGCGCATCGGCCATGGCACCAGCGCCGTCCAGGACCCGAAGCTGCTCGCCCATCTCGCGGAGCATCGCATTCCGTTGGAGGTCTGCCCGACCTCCAACCTCGCCACGCGCGCCGTCGCCACGCTCGATGAGCACCCCCTGAAGCAGATGGTCGATGCCGGGGTGATCGTCACGATCAACAGCGACGACCCGCCGATGTTCGGCACCGACCTCAACACCGAGTACCAGGTCGCGGCCCGGCTGCTCGACCTGGACGCGGTGGGCGTCGCGGCCCTGGCGAAGAACGCCGTCGAGGCGTCCTTCCTGGACGCCGAGGGCAAGGCGCGGCTCGCCGCGGAGATCGACGCCTACACGGCGGTCGCGGGCCGATGAGGGCGGCGGGGGCGCGATGCGTCCCGGTCGGCCACCGCGGCGACCCGTATGTGTGCCGCGAGAACACCCTGCCCTCCATCCGCTCCGCGGTGCGCGCGGGGGCGGGCGCGGTCGAGATCGACGTACGGCTGACCCGGGACGGTGTGCCGGTGCTGCTCCACGACGCCACGCTGAAGCGGCTGTGGGGCCGGGACCGGCCGCTGTCCGGGCTGACCGCCGACGAGGTGCGGCAACTGACCGGCGGGGGCGTCCCGACCCTGCGCGAGGCCCTCGCATGCGCCGGCTCCACCCGGCTGCTGATCGATCTGCCGGACGCGTCGGCCGCACCCGCCGCCGTCGCCGAGGTGCGGGAGAGCGGGGCGGGCGACCAGGTGTATTACTGCGGCGCCCTGGCCGCCCTGCACGCCGTGCGCCGCGCGGAACCGCACGCCGAGATAGCGCTGACCTGGACCACGCTCGCCCCGCCGGGTCCGGCGCTGCTGGCGGCGCTGCGACCCCGGTGGCTCAACTACCGCTTCGGGCTGGTCTCCCGGGAGCTGGTCGCCCGCCATCACGCCGACGGGCTGCTGGTCTCCGCCTGGACCGCCGACACCCGGCGGTCGATGTCCCGGCTGCTGCGGGCGGGCGTCGACGGCATCACCACCAACCGGGTCGGCGCCCTGGCGGCACTTCTGCTCAGCGGCTGACCCCGCGGCGGGCGGAGGCGCCGCCCACCCACAGGTCATTGCTGCCCGCGATGACGACCTTCCCGTCGGCGCGGGTGGTGATGGCCGAGGGCAGCGAATCGCCGCAGCCGAGCTCGGCCCGCTCGGCGTCCTCGCCGAAGCCTCCGGTCCACACCATGCCGCAGAAGATGTGCTCCCCGCTGCGGAGGCCGAGGAGCACCAGCGCGCCCGAGCCGTCGACGCTCGCGCCCCGTATTCGCCCCTCGCCCAGCGCCGAGGTGTCCTCGACCGTCCAGTGCAGGCCGTCCGCGCTGGTCAGCACGGACGGCCGGTCGGGCTTGCCGTAGTCCTCGCGGCCGCCGTAGGACCGGGCGCCGTAGGCGATCCACCGGCCGTCGTGCCACAGCACGCCGCTCACCGGGGCGTAGCCGTGCAGCCGGGGGGTGAGCGCGGCCCGCCAGGTGCGTCCGCCGTCCGTGGACGCCCATACCGGCAGCGGTGGCCGCCCCTGGCCCTGGGCGTTGCCGCCGATGGCCACGATCCGGCGGCCCTCGGCGGCCATGGCCAGGACGCCCGTCCTGGTGAGGGAGGCGCCCGAAGCGGCGGGCAGCTCCGGGAGCCGCTGGCGCCGGACGGTCCTTCCCTGGTCCGCGGAGATCCACACCGTCGGTACGAGCCGCCGCTTCTCGGTCACCGAACCGCCGAGGACCAGCCGCTGCCCACTGCGCACCATGACGGCCGCGCCGCCCGGGTGCCGGGCGCCCGGTTCGGCATCCGGATCCGGCTCCATGGGCGGGACCTCGAGGTCGGCCAGCCGGTGGACGCGCCCCGAGCGGTCGAGGCGCGAGAGGGATGTACCCCCCGCGTACACCGAGCCGTCCTCGCCGGGCAGCACCGCCCTCCCGGCGAGCCCGCCGCCACCCCAGCCCTCGGCGCCGTTTCCCGGAGCCATGTCCCCGGGCACCTCGCCGGGGGTGGCCCGGGTCTCCGGCGCCGGATGGAGCGAGAGCTTCGTACAGGCCGCGTCGCCGGTCCAGTTGACGCCCACGTCGCGGTGGCCGTTGCTGTACGTGCCGACGCCGAGGACGCAGTCGCCGTACGGCACGAGCGCGTCGAGCCCGTGCTCACCGCCGCTGTCCTTGGTGATCGCCGGGTACTGCACCGCTCCGGCGTAATGCCGGAACCCCAGCTCGGACGCGGCCGGGCCGCCCGGCTTCTTCTCGCCGCAGCCCCCGATGGCCGGCAGGATCGCGGCGACCGCCGCGATCCACAGACGTCCGGATTTCCCCCACTTGGTCATGACAGGGGATCCTGCCATGACCAAGTGACAAGCCCGGCGCGGGAATCGGCCGGGATCGGCTTGGGAATCGGCCCGGGATCAGCCCAGCGACGTCATGACGTGCTTGATGCGGGTGTAGTCCTCGAAGCCGTAGGCGGAGAGGTCCTTGCCGTAGCCGGACTTCTTGAAGCCGCCGTGCGGCATCTCGGCGACCAGCGGGATGTGAGTGTTGATCCATACACAGCCGAAGTCCAGGGCCTTGGACATCCGCATCGCGCGGGCGTGGTCCTTGGTCCACACCGACGAGGCCAGCGCGTACTCCACGCCGTTGGCGTACGAGATCGCCTGCGCCTCCTCGGAGAAGGGCTGCACGGTGATGACCGGGCCGAAGACCTCGTTCTGGATGATCTCGTCGTCCTGCTTGAGTCCGGAGACCACGGTGGGCGCGTAGAAGAAGCCCTTGTCGCCGACCCGGTGGCCGCCCGCCTCGACCTTGGCGTGGGCGGGGAGCCGGTCGATGAAGCCGGAGACCTGGGCCAGTTGGTTGGCGTTGTTCAACGGCCCGTACAGCGCGTCCTCGTCGTCGGGCGCGCCGGTCTTGGTCTCGGCGGCGGCCTTGGCGAGCGCGCTCACGAACTCGTCGTGGATCGACTCGTGGACCAGCACCCGGGTGGCGGCCGTACAGTCCTGGCCCGCGTTGAAGAAGCCCGCGACCGAGATGTCCTCGACCGCCTTGGGGATGTCGGTGTCCTCGAAGACGACCACGGGGGCCTTGCCGCCGAGCTCCAGATGCACTCGCTTGACGTCCTTCGAGGCGCTCTCGGCGACCTGCTTGCCGGCCCGCACCGAGCCGGTGATGGACGCCATGGCGGGCACGGAGTGCTCGACCATCAGCCGGCCGGTCTCGCGGTCGCCGCAGATCACGTTGAAGACGCCCTGCGGATGGCCCAGTTCCGCCAGCACTCCGCCGATGATCTCGGCGATCAGCACGGTGGAGGCGGGGGTGGTGTCCGAGGGCTTGATGACGACCGTATTGCCCGCGGCGAGGGCCGGGGCGAACTTCCATACGGCCATCATCATCGGATAGTTCCACGGTGCGACCTGGGCACAGACCCCGACCGGCTCACGCCGGATGATCGAGGTGAGCCCCTCCATGTACTCACCGGCCGAGCGGCCCTCCAGCATCCGGGCCGCGCCCGCGAAGAAGCGGATCTGGTCGATCATCGGCGGGATTTCCTCGTCCCGCGTGAGACCGATCGGCTTGCCGGTGTTCTCGGACTCGGCGGCGATCAGCTCCTCCGCCCGCGCCTCGAACGCGTCGGCGATCTTGAGCAGTGCCTTCTGGCGCTCGCCGGGCACCAGGTCGCGCCAGGTCGGGAAGGCGGCCTCGGCGGCGGCCATCGCCGCGTCCACGTCCGCGGCGCCCGACAGCGGCGCGGTGGCGTAGGGCTCGCCCGTGGCCGGGTTGACCACCTCCGTGGTCCGCCCGTCCGCGGCGTCCCGGAACGCTCCGTCAATGTAGTTGCGCAGACGACGCAGTTCGGTGGTCACGTGCCACCCCTCCTGTCAGCTGTCCGATGGGTGAGACACCCACAGTAGTCGCCGGGGCTGCGCTTTCAACATACCCGCCACACCAGAACAACGGAATCAGTGTTTTTAGAGCCCCTTAACGACGAAATTCATCGATGAAGGGTTGCGACACGGGCGAGGCTCGTGCACAGTGAGGGTCGTGGCCACACCTGACAAGAACGGCACGACCCTCGACTCCGTATCCCTGGCGATCATCGAGCAGCTCCAGGAAGACGGCCGCCGGCCGTACGCCGCCATCGGAAAGGCCGTGGGGCTCTCCGAGGCCGCCGTGCGGCAGCGCGTACAGAAGCTGCTCGACCAGGGCGTGATGCAGATCGTCGCCGTCACCGATCCTCTCACCGTGGGGTTCCGGCGGCAGGCGATGGTCGGCATCAACGTCGAGGGCGATCTCGACCCGGTCGCGGACGCGCTGACCGCCATGGACGAGGTCGAGTACGTGGTCGTCACCGCGGGCTCCTTCGATCTCCTGATCGAGATCGTCTGCGAGGACGACGATCACCTCCTCGAAATGATCAACAAGCGGATCCGCACGCTGCCCGGTGTGCGCTCCACCGAGAGCTTCGTCTACCTCAAGCTCCGGAAGCAGACCTATACCTGGGGAACGAGATAGCAATGAGCGCCGACCTCTCCAAGACGGCGTACGACCACTTGTGGATGCACTTCACCCGCATGTCGTCGTACGAGAACTCCCCCGTGCCGACGATCGTGCGCGGTGAGGGCACGTACATCTACGACGACAAGGGCAAGCGGTACATCGACGGCCTGGCCGGCCTGTTCGTGGTCAACGCGGGCCACGGCCGGGTCGAGCTGGCGGAGACGGCCTACAAGCAGGCCCAGGAGCTCGCCTTCTTCCCGGTGTGGAGCTATGCCCACCCCAAGGCCGTGGAACTCGCCGAGCGGCTCGCGGGCTACGCGCCCGGCGACCTGAACAAGGTCTTCTTCACCACGGGCGGCGGCGAGGCCGTCGAGACCGCATGGAAGCTGGCCAAGCAGTACTTCAAGCTCACCGGCAAGCCCACCAAGCACAAGGTCATATCCCGGGCGGTGGCCTACCACGGCACCCCGCAGGGAGCCCTGTCGATCACCGGGCTGCCGGGGCTCAAGGCCCCCTTCGAACCGCTGGTCCCCGGTGCCCACAAGGTCCCCAACACCAACATCTACCGCGCCCCGATCTTCGGCGACGACCCCGTGGCGTTCGGCCGCTGGACCGCCGACCAGATCGAGCAGCAGATCCTCTTCGAGGGCCCGGACACCGTGGCCGCGGTCTTCCTGGAGCCGGTGCAGAACGCGGGCGGCTGCTTCCCGCCGCCGCCCGGGTACTTCCAGCGGGTCCGCGAGATCTGCGACAAGTACGACGTGCTGCTGGTCTCGGACGAGGTCATCTGCGCTTTCGGACGGCTGGGCACGATCTTCGCCTGTGACAAGTTCGGCTACGTCCCGGACATGATCACCTGCGCCAAGGGCATGACCTCGGGCTACTCTCCGATCGGCGCGTGCATCATCTCCGACCGGCTCGCCGAGCCGTTCTACGAGGGCGACAACACCTTCCTCCACGGCTACACCTTCGGCGGCCACCCGGTCTCGGCCGCGGTCGGCGTAGCCAACCTCGACATCTTCGAGCGGGAGGGCCTCAACCAGCATGTGCTGGACAACGAGGGCGCGTTCCGGTCCACGCTGGAGCGGCTGCACGATCTGCCGATCGTCGGCGATGTCCGGGGAGATGGTTTCTTCTACGGCATCGAGCTGGTGAAGGACAAGGCCACCAAGGAGTCCTTCGACGAGGAGGAGACCGAGCGGATCCTCTACGGCTTCCTCTCCAAGGCGCTGTACGAGAACGGGCTGTACTGCCGGGCCGACGACCGCGGCGACCCGGTCGTGCAGCTGGCGCCGCCGCTGATCGCCGACCAGGCGCTCTTCGACGAGATCGAGCAGATCCTGCGGGCAGTGCTGACGGAGGCGTGGACCAAGCTCTGAGGGTCGGTCGTCTCGGAGCCCAAGGCGGCGTGGCCGGGCCCACTTGAGAGTGAGGCTTGTTTCGGCAACTCAAGGCCGCGTGGTTCAGGTCCAGTTGAGACTCAGGTCCACATGAGGCTCAGGTCTGCATGAGACTCAGGCTCACGTGCGGCTCAGGTCTGCATGAGGCTCAGGTCTGCATGAGGCTCAGGTCTGCATGAGGCTCACGCCCACTTAAGGGCGAACCACAGCTCCATCCGGACGTCCGCGTCGCCCAGGTCCACATCCAGCAGGGCCTCGGCGCGGGCGATCCGCTGACGGACCGTATTGCGGTGCACCTCCAGTGCTACCGCCGTACGGTCCCAGCTGCCGTGCAGTGACAGCCACACCCGCACCGTCTCCAGCAGCGCCGGTGCGCCGTCGAGCGGCGCGAGCAGAGCCCGGCCGTGCGCCCCCGCCTCGGCCGGGTCCACCAGCGAGACGACGCCGCCCGCGCGGGCCGGGCCGTGCCGCACCAGCGGCACCCGCTCGGCGACGGCCCGCCGTAGCGCACGGGCGGCGTCGGCGCCGCCACGCGGCAGCTCCGCGGCGGGTACCGGCGCCCCGACGCCCAGGGTCCAGCCGGGCTGCGCCCGTACCTCCCCCTCACCCGGCACGAGGGCGCACAGCGCGTCCCCGTCGAGGTCGACCAGCGGCGTCCCGAGCCCGGCCGCGAGCGCCGCCGTGGCCAGCAGTCCGTCGTCCCGGCCGCGGCCGCGCCGCCGCCCGTGCACCACGGTCCACAGCCCGCCGCCCTCCGGGGGCCCGGATCGCGTATCGGAGGGCGTCCCCGCCTGCCCCGGCGAGCGGCTCAGCAGTCCGGCCACCCGTGCCGGTTCGGCGCCGAGCATCAGCCGTACCAGCGCCGCCGTGCGCTCGGCCTCGGCCCCGACCACCCGCCGCGCCGTCAGCAGCGACAGCAGCACCACGGCCACCCCCACGATCGCCCCGTCCGCGCCGTCCCGCCGGGGAGCGCAGACGCCGAGTGCGAGCCGGTCCTCCGGCCCGGCCGGGCCGCCCAGCCCGTACGCGGTCAGCTGCAGCTCCTCACCGGCCGCGCCGGCCGCCCTGCCCGCCGCCGAGGACGGGCCCGAGCGCAGCCGCGCCGCGAGCGCGCCAAGCGCCGTACGGACCTCCCGCGACGGGCGCGGCCCCGCGGCCGCCAGTTCCGCGCCGTCCGGGCCGTAGAGCACCGTCCACGCCCCGAGGTGCTGGCCCAGCTGCCGCAGCACGGCCGGTACGGGGTGCGGGCGCGCCGCGGCCGTCGCCAGCGACTGCTGTGCCTCGGTGACGCTCCGCAGCTCATGGTGGCGGCGCTCGGCCATCGCGTCCCAGACGGCGCTCGCGACGGCCGTGAAGGTCGTCTGCCGCGGCACCTCGACCAGCGGCAGCCCATGCCGGTCGCACGCCTCGACCAGCGCGCGGGGCACCGTGTCGTGCACCGGCGCGATGCCGAAGCCGAGCGCCGCCGCGCCCGCCTGGACCGTACGGGCCACATAGCGGTCCCAGTAGGTGCCGGCGCCCGCCGCCTCCGGGCAGTGCACCCCCGCGCTGAGCAGCAGCTCGCCGCCCAGCAGATACGGGACGGGGTCCTCCATTTCGCTGGTGTGGACGAAGTACACGGGCGTGTCCGCCTCGCGCGCCCCCGCGACCTGCCGCAGCCCGAGGGCGGGGTGGCCGAGGAGGGTGGCGAGGGGGACGGGGGCCGTCGGGGGTACGCGGTCGTTCATCACGGCGGGCCTCGCGTAGGGATGGTTCGTACATCCTGGGGATCGGGAGTGGAGGAAACGTACACTTCCCGGACGCTCCAGCGACACCTAGGGTCTGCGTCACTCCCCACATTCCCCGCACGCCCCGTACTCCCCCGCGCCTCCCCCACTCCCCGAACTTCCACGACCCGATCCCCGCGGATCGCCGGGACCTCCCCGATCCCGTGCGGCTCCGCTCCCCCGACCTCCCGACCGCTACCCGACCCCCGCCGGACCGAGGAGCACTGCCATGACCGCTGTCGACTACACCGTGATCGTCGTCTATCTCGCGGGCATGCTCGCGCTCGGCTGGTGGGGGATGCGCCGCACCACGTCCACCAGCGACTTCCTCGTCGCGGGCCGGCGGCTGGGGCCGTTCATGTACTCCGGGACGATGGCCGCGATCGTGCTCGGCGGCGCGTCCACCATCGGCGGCGTCGGGCTCGGCTACCAGTACGGGCTCTCCGGCGCCTGGATGGTCATCGCCATCGGCCTGGGGCTGCTGGCGCTGTCGGTCTTCTTCTCGGCGCGCATCGCCCGCCTCAAGGTCTACACGGTCAGCCAGATGCTGGATCTGCGCTACGGCGGCTCCTCCGGGCTGATCTCGGGCATCGTGATGTGGGGCTACACCCTGATGCTCGCGGTCACCTCGACCATCGCCTACGCCACCATCTTCGACGTGATCTTCGGCCTGGACCGGGTCATCGCCATCGTGCTCGGCGGGGCGATCGTGGTCTGTTACTCGACGCTCGGCGGCATGTGGTCGATCACCCTCACCGACATGGTGCAGTTCGTGGTCAAGACGGTGGGCGTGCTGCTCCTGCTGCTGCCGATCGCGGTGGTGAAGGCGGGCGGCTTCGGCGCGATGAAGTCCGAACTTCCCCACGGCTACTTCTCCCCCATGGGCATCGGCGGCCAGACCGTCTTCACCTATGTGCTCATCTACTCCTTCGGCATGCTGATCGGCCAGGACATCTGGCAGCGGGTCTTCACCGCCCGCGATGACAAGGTGGCCCGCCGCGGCGGCACCGCGGCCGGTACGTACTGCCTGGCCTACGCGGTCGCGGGCGCGGTCATCGGCACGGCGGCGAGGGTGCTGTACCCCAAGCTGGACGCCCCGGACGACGCGTTCGCGACCATCGTCAAGGACTCCCTCCCGGTGGGCGTGAAGGGGCTGGTGCTGGCCGCCGCGCTGTCCGCGGTGATGTCCACCTCCTCGGGCGCGCTCATCGCCTGCGCGACGGTGGCCAACAACGACATCTGGGCCCGGCTGCGCGGCCGTACGCTCCGTACGGCCGGTGGCTCCCACGACGAGGTCGGCGGCAACCGTGTCTTCATCCTCATCATGGGTATCGCCGTGATCGGCATCTCCGTCGCGCTCAACAACGTCGTCGAGGCGCTGACCGTCGCCTACAACGTGCTGGTCGGCGGATTGCTGATGCCGATCCTGGGCGGGCTGTTGTGGAAGCGCGGCACGGGCGCGGGCGCCCTGGCCTCGGTCGGTATCGGCGGCCTTACGGTCATCGCGCTGATGGGGTGGAAGGGCATCCTCGCCAACGAACCCATCTACTTCGGGCTGCTGGCCTCGCTGGTGGCGTATGTGGCGGTCAGCCTCGCCACCAAGCCGACCGACGCGGCGATCCTCGACGCCTGGCGGCGCCGACTCGCCGGTGAACCGGCCACCCCCGCCTCCGAGACCACCCCGGCCACCGCGGGCGCCTGACACGGTCTCGCGCCCCCACACCGGCACCGCCATACGTTCCCCTCCCTCTTCCGCGTCTCATACACCCCGTCAGAAAGGCACCAACCCATGCCCACCGCACAGCGCGCGCGTCACGGCGGCGATCTCGTCGTGGAGTCCCTCACCGCGCTCGGGGCGAGCACCGTGTTCGGGCTTCCCGGGCAGCACGCTCTCGGGGCGTTCGACGCGCTGCGACGGTCCGGGCTCACCTATGTGGGACTGCGGGTGGAGAACAACGCCGGGTTCGCCGCCGACGCCTTCGCCCGTGTCACCGGCACGGTGGCACCGCTGCTGGTGTCCACCGGGCCGGGGGCGCTCATGACGCTCGCCGCGCTGCAGGAGTCGGCGGCGGCTTCCGCGCCTGTCCTGGCCATCGGCAGCCAGGTGCCGACCGCGGGGCTCGGCGGCGGGCGCAAGGGCTATCTCCATGAACTCGTCGACCAGAAGGCGTCGTTCCGCGACGTCGTCAAGTCCGTCCACACGGTCCGTACCGCCTCCCAGATCCCCTCCGCGGTCGCCGCCGCCTGGGCGTCCGCGCTGGAGGCCCCCGCCGGGCCGGTGTGGCTGGAGATCCCGCAGGACGTGCTGCTCGCACCGGTCTCCGTGCCGCCGGTGACCTCCCTGCGCGCCGAGCCCCGTCCGCTGCCGCCCCGGCCCGAGCTGACGGCGGAGGCCGCGCGGCTGCTGAGCGCCGCCGAGCGTCCGGTGATCCTGGCCGGGGGCGGAGTGGTGCGCGCCGGGGCGCGGCAGGAGCTGCGGGCTCTGGCCGAGGCGCTGGACGCGCCCGTGGCGACGACCTTCGGCGGCAAGGGCGCGTTCCCGTGGGATCATCCGCTCTCGCTCCAGTCCTGGCTGGAGGACGCGCACACCACCGAGTTCCTGGAGGACGCCGACGTCCTGCTGGTCGTCGGCTCCGGACTGGGCGAACTCTCCTCCAACTACCACACGTTCCGCCCGCGCGGCCGCCTGGTCCAGATCGAGGCCGACCTCGGCAAGCTGGAGTCCAACCATCCGGCCCTCGGCATCCACGCCGACGCCCGCGAGGCGCTGGCCGCCCTCGCCGAGGCCGTCACGCCGCGCCCGCCGGGCACGGCGGCCAAGTCCGCGGCCGGGCTGCTCACCCGGGTGCGGGAGCGGATCGACGCGCAAGGTCTGGAGCTGGAGCAGCGGGTGCTGGACGCGGTGCGGGACGCGCTGCCCGATGACTCCCCCAGCTTCTGGGACATGACGATCCTCTCCTACTGGGCCTGGTCGGCCTTCGATTGCCGTGCGGGCGCCCTGCACTCGGCGCAGGGCGCGGGCGGTCTCGGCTACGGCTTCCCCGCCGCCCTCGGGGCCGCCGCCGCTGATCCCGGCCGGCCGGTGCTGGCCGTGTCGGGTGACGGCGGGGCGATGTACTCGATCGCCGAACTCGCCACCGCCCACCAGTACCGGCTCCCCGTCACCTGGCTGATCGTGGACGACGGCGGCTACGGCATCCTGCGCGAGTACATGACGGACACGTTCGGCGAGGCGACCGCCACCGAGCTGTCCCGCCCGGACTTCGCCACGCTGGCCGAGTCCTTCGGCGTCCCGGCGGTCCGTACCACACCCGAGCGGCTGCGCGCGGACCTCGCCGGCGCCCTCGCGGCCCCCGGGCCGTCGGTCGTGGTGCTGCCCGCGCTGCTGCGGATGTTCGCGCCCACCCACCTCGACCGGCTCGCCGACGGCGGCCCCGATGACAGCCCCGGACCCGATCAGCGCTGATCGGAGCCCGACCCCGATCAGGGCTGATCGGAGGAAATGGGGGCCACCCGCGCCGAGCCTGGGCGCGGGCCCCCACCCGAGTCCTTACCGTGCCAGTGACCCATTGGCTTCGCGCTCGTTCCCCCAACCGGGGGAATGAGACGATCGCAGGTAAGGCGAGGTGCTCGGGATGGTGGCTCCGCCGGACGACGACATGCTCGCGGCACGCACCGTGTCGTATGCCTACGGCGGCTCACCCGCCCTCCTCGGGGTCTCCCTCGGCGCCCGAGAGGGCGAGATCCTCGCCGTCACCGGTCCGCGGGGCTGCGGCAAGACCACCCTCCTCAGCTGCCTGGCGGGCCAACTCGTCCCGGACGGCGGGGAGGTGTGGTTCAAGGGCGTCCCCGTGCACAGCCTTCCTCCACTCGGTCTCGAACGGCTGCGGCGCGACCACTTCGGCTGGATCGGCACCGAACCCCATCTCGTCCCCGAGCTCACCGCCTGGGAGAACGCCGCGCTCGCCCTGATGCTGCGCGGCACCGGGCGGCGCGCCGCGAAGAGCGCCGCGTCCGAGTGGCTGGACCGGCTCGACGTCGGCGAATGCGCCCGGGTGCGGCCCGCCGCACTGCTGCAGTCGCAGCGCCAGCGGGTCGCCATCGCTCGTGCCCTGGCCGCCGGGCCGAGCGTGCTCTTCGCCGACGAGCCCACCGCCCCGCTGCACCAGGCCGACCGCGCCCAGGTGCTGCGCACCCTCACCTCGGCGGCCCGCTCCCACGGCATCACCGTCGTCCTCGCGACTCATGACCAGGAGGTGGCCACCCTCGCCGACCGCACCGTCGCCCTGCTCGACGGGCGCCGGGTGGGCTCGGACCCCTCCGAGGCGGAAGGCAGGGCCGCGTGCTCAGCCTCCGTCTGATCCGCGGTGCCCGCCCATCGGTGCTGCTGCGGCGGGCGCTGGTCACCGTCGCGGCGGCGGGCGCGAGCTTTCTGCTGCTGAGCGCCCTCGGGTTCGCCTCGGGCCATCCGGCCGACTCGCAGGGCGCGGTGGGGCGGCTGCTGTGGTGCCTCGTGCCACTGGCCGCGACCGTCCATCTGGCCGTCGCCGTGGGCCGCGCCGACCCCAGCACCGGGCCGGGCCCCGGTTTCGCCGCGGCCGGGCTCGGCCCCGCCCGTGCGGCACTGCTCGCGGCGGTCTCGATGGCGGCCGCCTGCGCGCTCGGCGGTGTGCTGGCGCTGCTGGTCTTCCTGCATCTGCGCGGCGACCTCGGATCCTGGCTGGACTGGGCCGGAAGCGGGGCGGACGGCCGGCAGCTCGGCGGCGGTCGGCCGCTGCCCCTGGCCGGCACCGTGACGCTGCTCGCCGTCGTCCCCGTGCTGGTGGGCGCGGCGTGTGCGGCCGGACTGTGGCCCCGGCAGCCGCGGGCCGGACACCAGCCGGCCCGCGAACCACGAGGCGCCCGCCGCCCGGCGGTCCCGGCCCCGCCCACCGTCGTGACGGGGCCGGTCGCGCCCTGGCCCCACCGGGCCACCTCCGGCCTCCCGTGGGGCATCGCCCTGACCGCGGCCGGACTCGCCCTGCAGGCATACGCGAGCGGCGACGCTCCCCCGCACCCCGACGCCCTGCTCGCCGTGCCGGGCCGGCTCGGCGGCAACCCGCTCGGTGTGGTGGGCGGCTGGGCGCTGGCGGCGCTCGGGCTGGTGCTGGCCGGGCCCGGCCTCACCCATCTGTGCGGCAGGCTGCTGGCCATCGGGCGGCCCGGCGTGCTGCGGCTGCTGGCCGGGCGCATGCTCCAGCAGGAGGCCGGTCTTATCGGACGTCCGCTCGGCGCGCTGTGCGCCCTGGCCTCCGCCGGATACACCGTCCTGGAGCTGTACGGAAGGGCCTCCGGGCCGTCCGGCGCCCATGCCTTCGGCCCGCTCACCGGTCTGGGCGCGGCACTGGTCACGCTGTGCGCCGCGGCCACCACCCTGACCGCGGCCGTGGAGGCGAGGAGCGCGCGCGAGCGCACAACGGCCGCGCTGCTCCGCCTCGGCGCACCGGCCCGGCTGCTCCACGGGGCGGCCGCGCTGCGCGCGACGGCCCTGCTGGCGCTGCTGGTGCCGCTGGTGTGGGTGGTGGCGCATCTCACGGCGATGCCGTTCCGCCGCTGAAAATCTCGGGTGTTGGTGTCCATGCCTGGATTGTGCGACCAAGCGGCCCGGTCACGTTTGCCGCAATCCACAGCCCCCCACCTCCGGTGTGATTAGCATGTCGGCGTGCAGGAACCAGACCGGGAAATAGAGTCCATCGAGGAGTTCGACCAGGTCGTCGCCCGCGGCACCCTGGCCGGGTTCCGGGTCCAGTCCGTGGACCTGACGAGCCGTACGGCCGCGCTCCTCTCCACCGACACCAGCGAGGCGGTCTTCCTCGGCTGCCCGATGGAGTCCGAGGCGGCCGCGAAGGTCCGGGCCGGGAGTGCGCTGGTGTTCCCGCCGGTGCCGGATCTGCCCTTCGATCCGTACCGCGGCACCCTCTACTCGCCCGCGGAGCTCTTCGAGGGCCTCACGGAGCACGGTTACGCGCGGACGCCGGACGCGCTCGCCTACGCCTGGTTCCAGCGGACCAAGACGGACGGCGACATCTTCGCCTCCATGCTGCGCTCCATCCACGACGACGCGGTCTCCGACGCGCTCGACGAATTCCTCGTCGGGACGCGGGTGGTGGGCGTCATGGGCGGCCACGCGCTGGAGCGCGGCTCCGACGGGTTCGCGGGCGCCGCGCGCCTCGGACGGGCCCTGGCGCGGACCGGTCTCACGGTCGCGACGGGCGGCGGGCCGGGCGCGATGGAGGCCGCGAACCTGGGCGCCTACGCCGCTCCGCACGAGGACGCGATGCTGGACGAGGCGCTCGAACTGCTCGGCAAGACGCCCTCGTTCCGGCCGTCCATCGGGGCATGGGCCGAGGCCGCCTTCGCGGTTCGCGAACGCTGGCCGGACGGCGGGGCGTCGGTCGGCATCCCCACCTGGTTCTACGGGCACGAGCCACCGAGCGCGTTCGCCTCGCACATCGCGAAGTACTTCGCCAACGCCACCCGGGAGGATGGGCTGTTGGCGCGCTCGACCGCGGGCGTGGTCTTCCTGCCGGGCGCCGCCGGGACCGTCCAGGAGATCTTCGACAACGCGACGCCGAACTACTACGAGTCGCGCGGTGAGCCCACCCCGATGGTGCTGGTGGACCGGGACCACTGGACCCGGCGGCTGCCGACCTGGCCGCTGCTCGAAGCGCTCGCGGAGGGACGGCCCATGAAGGCCCGTATCGCACTGGTGGATTCGGTGGACGAGGCACCCGAGGCGCTGCTGTCGCTGCTGGGCTGACCCGACGTCAAGAAGGCCCCGGCGTGGGAGAGCTCCCGCGCCGGAGGCCCCAGCATGAGGACCGCACCCCGGCGCGCCGTACTCCAGGCGTCAGGACGCGGCGTCCAACAGCACCACATCGGCCGGGTCGAAGGCCGCCCCCACCCGGGCCCCCGCCTCCGGGGCGTCCCGCAGGGCGCAGGAGGCTTGCAGAGGCGGCGCGGCCAGGTCCGCCGGCCGCAGGATGAGCGCCACATGGTCGCCACGGAAGGTGCGCGTCTCCACGGTGCACGCCAGCCCCTCCTCGGGGTCCGTCAGCCGCACCCCGGCCGGGCGGACCAGCAGCCTGGTGGGGCCCGGCCGGGAGCCGGGCGGAACGGGCAGCTTGCCCCAGCGGGTGTCGGCGACCTCGCCGTCCACGGTCGCCTCGACCACATTGTCGAAGCCGAGGAAGCGGGCGACGAACTCGGTGACGGGCCGCTGCCACACCTCCAGCGGGGTGCCGGTCTGGGCGATCCGCCCGTTGTCCATCACCACCACCCGGTCCGCGAGCGCGAACGCCTCCCCCTGGTCATGAGTGACCGCGAGGACGGTGGTCCCCAGCCGTGCGAAGAGCTCGCGGAGTTCCATCACCAGCCGCTCCCGCAGCCCCCGGTCGAGCTGGCCCAGCGGCTCGTCCAGCATCAGCAGCTTGGGCCGCGGGGCCAGCGCGCGGGCCAGCGCCACCCGCTGCTGCTCGCCGCCGGAGAGCGAGTCGACGGGGCGGCGCTGGGCGCCCGGCAGCCCCACCAGCTCCAGCAGTTCGGCGACCCGGCGATCCGCCTCCGCCCGCCCCACCTTGCGCATCCGCAGCCCGAAGGCGACATTGCCGCCCACGTCCCGCTGCGGAAAAAGCTGGTGGTCCTGGAACATCAGCCCCACCCCGCGCCGGTGCGTGGGCACCCCGTTCTGGTCCTGTCCGGCGAGCCACACCCGGCCGTCGTCGGCGCGCTGCAGCCCGGCCACCACGCGCAGCATGGTGGACTTGCCGCTTCCGCTCGGGCCCAGCACACAGACCGTCTCGTGCTCGGCGACCTCCAGATCCACGGCGTCCAGCGCATCGCGCCGGCCGAACCTTACGGTCACCTCGTCCAGTCGCAGCAGCGTCATTCAGAACTCTCCGGAACGGTCGGTGCGGATGCGCTCGAGTGCCAGCAGCGATCCGGCACAGACCAGCATCAGGATCGTGCTCAGGGCCATCGCCTGCCCGTAGGTGAGCTGTCCGGCCCGGCCCAGGAAACGGGCGATGGCCACCGGGAGGGTCGGCTGGTCGGGGCGCGCGATGAAGACGGTCGCCCCGAACTCGCCCAGGGAGACGGCGAACGCGAAGCCCGCCGCGACCGCCACGGCCCGCCCGACCAGCGGCAGGTCCACTTCCCGCCAGACCCGCCACGGGGACGCCCCGAGCACGGCCGCCGCCTCCCGGAGCCGGTGGTCCACCGCCCGCAGCACGGGCAGCATGGTCCGCACGACGAAGGGCACGCCCACCAGGGCCTGGGCGAGGGGCACCAGGAACCAGGAGGCACGCAGATCCAGCGGGGGCTCGTCGAGGGCGATCAGGAACCCGAATCCCACGGTGACGGCCGAGGTGCCCAGGGGCAGCATCAGCAGCGCGTCGAAGCCCCGAACCAGCCTGCCCGCCTTACGGGTGAGCGCGGCGGCGGCGAGGCCGCCCACGGCGAGGGCGAATACGGTGGCGACCGCCGCGTACCGCAGGGAGTTCCCGATGGCCTCCATGGGGGCCACGAAGAAGGTGCCGCCGCTGTCGGCGGCCGACCTGAGCGCCTCGTAGTAGGTGAATCCGTAGCCGTCCGGTCCGTTCAGCGAGCGTTCCACCAGCACCGCGAGCGGTGTCACGATCAGCAGGGCGACCACCGCCAGCACGCCCCACAGCAGCGCCCACTGCGCCGGGCCGTTCGGCCGGCGCGCCGTGCGGCCGGGGTCGACGAGCCGCAGGGCGCTCTCCCGGCGCCTTACGGTCCACGCGTGCAGGCCCAACACGGCCGCGACCGCGGCGAACTGGACGAGGGTGAGCACAGCGGCCGTGGGCAGGTCGAGCAGCTGTGCGGTCTCCCGGTAGATCGCCACCTCCAGGGTGGCGTAGCGGGGACCGCCGAGGATCTGGATCACGCCGAAGGAAGTGAAGGTGAACAGGAACACCATCAGCGCGGCGGCGGCGACCGCGGGGGCCAGCGCGGGCAGCGTCACCCGGCGCCAGGCCGACAGCCGGCTCGCGCCGAGCACCCGCGCGGCCTCCTCCTGGCGCGGGTCGAGCTGGGCCCACAGCCCGCCGACGGTCCTGACGACGACCGCGTAGTTGAAGAAGACATGGGCCAGGAGAATCGCCCAGACGGAGGTGTCGAGCCGCACCCCCCACAGCTCGTCCAGCAGCCCGCCCCGGCCGAGCAGAGCCAGGAAGGCGGATCCGGCGACGACGGTCGGCAGCACGAACGGCACGGTCACCACGGCCCGCAGCAGCCCCTTGCCGGGGAAGTCGAAGCGGGCGAAGACATAGGCGCCGGGCAGCGCGACCGCGAGCGTGAGGGCGGTCGACGCGACCGCCTGCCAGCAGGTGAACCACAGGACGTCCAGCGTCGCCTGATCGGTCACCACCTCGGTGATCCGGCCGAACCGCCACTGCCCGCCGACGCGCAGCCCCCGGGTGACGATGGCGGCCACGGGATAGGCGAAGAAGACCGCGAAGAAGGCGAGCGGCACCGCCATCAGGGCGAGCCGCAGAGCGAGCGCGCGACGGCCGCCGCCGGCTGCCCTGTCGGCCTTACGGTGGCCGTCGGCCGTCTTACGGTTCTCGCGGGGCTCTACAGGACCAGCGAGGACCATGTCTTGACCCACGGCTCACGGTTCTTGGCGATCTTCTGCGGCGCCAGGGTGGCGGAGTCGGCGATCCTGACCCCGTACCGGGTGAACAGCTCCGGCAGCTTGGCGTCCTCGCGCGCCGGGTTGACGTACATGTTCAGCGGGACGTCCTCCTGGAACCGCTTGCTCAGCAGGAAATCCAGCAGCGCCTTGCCGCCCTTGGCGTTGCCCGCTCCGTTCAGCAGCCCGGCGAACTCCACCTGCCGGAAGCAGGTGCCTGTCGCCACCCCGGTGGGGGCCTTGGCGGGCTTGGTCTTGGCGTCGGCCACCTCGGCGGGCGGGCTCGAGGCGTAGGAGACGACGAGCGGCCGGTCGCCCTTGCCGCCGCCGGCCGAGCCGGAGAACCGGTCGTAATACGCCTGCTCCCAGCCGTCGACGACCTCGACACCGTTGGCCCGCAGCTTCTTCCAGTAGCCCTTCCAGCCGTCGTCGCCGTACTTGGCGGCCGTGGCGAGGAGGAAGCCGAGGCCGGGGGACGAGGTGGCCGCGTTCTCGGTGACGAGGAGGTTCTTGTAGGCGGGCTTGGTCAGATCCTCCAGCGTCCGGGGCGGCGCCAGCTTCTTGTCGGCGAAGTACTCACGGTCGTAGTTGACGCAGATGTCGCCGAAGTCGACGGGGGTGACGCGGTGCTCGGCCCGGTCGAGCTGAAGGGCCGCCGGGACCTTGTCGAGGCCCTTGGCCGTGTAGGGGGTGAACAGGTCGTTGTCGAGCGACCGGGAGAGCAGGGTGTTGTCGACGCCGAAGAACACATCGCCCTGGGGGTGGCCCTTGGACAGGATCGCCTGGTTGACGGCGGCTCCGGCGTCGCCCCCGGCCTGCACCCGCACCTTGTAGCCGGTCTCCTTGGTGAACTCCTTGAGGACCGCCTTGGAGGCCGCGAACGAGTCGTGCGTGACCAGGGTGACCGTCTTGGAGTCCGCGCCGCTCTTGGAATCCTCGCCGCAGCCGACGAGCGCGCCCAACGCCAGTGAGCCGAAAAGGGCGGCTGAGATGGCACGCCGAAGCTGGCTGTTCATGGTGATGCTGACTCCCTACGCCGGTATGACCCGGATCAGGTCCGAGGGTCTGCGGCCGTGCCGCACTCTCAGCGCTCTGAGCGCTCCCCTGTCGGAATGTTCACTTGTACGGATATTCAGTTTTACGACGACCGCATGATGCGACGACGCTCAGGCACCGTATCAGCCGGTCCTCAGCGCTCAGAAGCCGCCAGCTGCCCGCAGGCCCCGTCGATCTCCTGGCCACGGGTGTCCCGGACGGTCACCGGCACCCCGTGGGCCTCCAGGGCCGCCACGAACGCCTTCTCGTCCTCGGGCCGGGACGCCGTCCACTTGGAGCCGGGCGTCGGGTTGAGCGGAATGAGGTTCACATGCACCCGGCGGCCCTTGAGCAGCCGGCCGAGCAGATCGGCGCGCCACGCCTGGTCGTTGATGTCCTTGATCAGCGCGTACTCGATGGAGACCCGGCGGCCGGACTTCTCCGCGTACTCCCACGCGGCGTCCAGGACTTCGCGCACCTTCCAGCGGGTGTTGACCGGCACGAGGGTGTCGCGCAGCTCGTCGTCGGGCGCGTGCAGCGACACCGCGAGCCGGCACTTGAACCCCTCGTCGGCGAACCGCAGCATCGCCGGCACGAGGCCGACGGTCGAGACGGTGATCCCGCGCTGCGAAAGGCCGAGGCCGTCGGGCTCGGGGTCGGTGAGCCGGCGGATGGCGCCGACGACGCGGTTGTAGTTGGCCAGCGGCTCGCCCATGCCCATGAAGACGATGTTGGACAGCCGGGCCGGCCCGCCGGGGATCTCACCGTCGCGGAGGGCCCGCATTCCGTCGACGATCTGGTGCACGATCTCGGCGGTGGACAGATTGCGGTCCAGCCCCGCCTGGCCGGTGGCGCAGAACGGGCAGTTCATCCCGCAGCCCGCCTGTGAGCTGATGCACATGGTGACCCGGTCCGGGTAGCGCATCAGTACGGACTCCACGAGCGTGCCGTCGAAGAGCCGCCACAGGGTCTTGCGCGTGGTGTCGTCGTCGCAGCTGACGTGGCGCACCACGCTCATCAGCTCCGGCAGCAGCCCGGCGGCCAGCTTCTCGCGCGCGGCGGCCGGTATGTCGCTCCACTGTGCGGGGTCGTCGACGTACCGCGCGAAGTAGTGACGCGACACCTGACTGGCCCGGAAGGGCTTCTCCCCGAGGGCGGCGACGGCCTCCCGGCGCTCGGCGGGTGTGAGGTCGGCAAGATGCCGCGGGGGCTTCTTGGCCCCGCGCGGCGCGGCGAAGGTGAGTTCTCCGGGCTTAGGCATGATTCACCCAGTGTCGCAGACGTACGAAGGGCCCCGCGCCATGCGTGGCGCGGGGCCCGTGGGCGGCCTCGTCAGCCGCCGCCCACGAAGATCACCAGCAGCAGCCACGCGACCGGCGCGGTGGGCAGCAGCGAGTCGAGCCGGTCCATGATCCCGCCATGGCCGGGCAGCAGCTTGCCCATGTCCTTGATGCCGAGGTCCCGCTTGATCATGGACTCGCCGAGGTCGCCCAGGGTCGCGCTGACCGCGACGGCGAGGCCGAGCAGCAGGCCCTGCCACCAGACGCCGTCGTCGATGAGGTACTGCATGCACAGCGCGCCCGCGACCATCGCGAAGGTCACCGCGCCCAGCAGCCCCTCGCGGGTCTTGCCGGGGCTGATCCGCGGCGCCAGCGGATGCTTGCCGAAGCGCCAGCCCACCGCGTACGCCCCCGTGTCGCTGACCACGGTCAGCAGCAGGAAGGTGAGGACCCGCCACGGGCCGTCCCCGGTGTCGAGCATGAGCGCCACGAAGGTGGCCAGGAACGGCACGTAGAAGGCGGCGAAGACGCCCGCGGTGACATCCCTGAGGTAGTTGTCGGGCGGTTCGGTCATCCGCCAGACCAGCACCGCGAGCGCCGTGAGCGCCACCGCCACCACCGCGCCCTGGGCACCGCGCACATAGCCGGCGACGATCATGGCGACCCCGCCGACCGCGAGCGGCACCAGCGGGACCCGGATGTCCTTGCGCTCGGTCAGCCGTGAGGTCAGCTCCCAGAGCCCGACCACCACCGCGACCGCCACCACGCCGACAAACACGGGCTTGTAGATGAAGAGCGAGGCCACGATGATCACGCCGAGGCCGATGCCCACCCCTATCGCGGCGCGCAGATTACGGCCCGCGCTCTTCTTCCCCTGCGCGGCACCGGCCCCGCGCGCGCCGCCGTCGGCCGAGGCCGGGTCGGGCGCGGGGTCGGGGGGCGTCGGCGGGCGCCCGGCGGGCGGCCGGGGTCCGGGCTGCGGCTCCCGCTCGTCGCGGAAGAGGGGGCCGCTCAGCCGAGCGGCCCCCCGGTCACGGTCGGCGTCCTCGCCGGAGTCGCCGCCCGCGTGGGGCACGGTGGGCATGGGGCGAGTCTGCGCCGCTTCGCCCACCTCGTGCGCGGGACCCGCCGAAGAAGGCGCCGCCACCCAGCCGTAGCCGGGGGAGGTGCCCTGACCGCCCGGTGCCCGGAATCCGGCGCTTGGTGGGGCCCCCCAGGAAGAGTCGTTCATCAGACCTCGAGCAGCTCGGCTTCCTTGTGCTTGAGCAGCTCATCCACCTGCGCGACATACTTCGCCGTGGTGTCGTCGAGCTCCTTCTCGGCGCGGCGCCCCTCGTCCTCGCCGACCTCGCCGTCCTTGATCAGCTTGTCGATGGACTCCTTGGCCTTGCGCCGGACGCTGCGGATCGAGATCTTCGCGTCCTCGCCCTTGGCCTTGGCGACCTTGATGAACTCCTTACGGCGCTGCTCGGTGAGCTCGGGGAACACCACCCGGATGATGTTGCCGTCATTGCTCGGGTTGACGCCCAGATCCGAGTCCCGGATCGCCTGCTCGATATTGCGGAGCGCGGTCTTGTCGAACGGCGTGACCACGGCCATGCGCGGCTCCGGCACCGAGAACGACGCGAGCTGATTGATCGGCGTCAGCGCACCGTAGTAGTCCGCCACGATCTTGTTGAACATCGCCGGGTGCGCACGCCCGGTGCGGATCGCGGCGAAGTCCTCCTTGGCGACCACAACGGCTTTCTCCATCTTCTCCTCGGCCTCGAGGAGGGTCTCTTCGATCACCACTTGCTCCTGGTGTTATCAGTAAGCAGAGCCTCGCCCCTGCGTGCGTCTTCTCCTGCACGGTGTCCGACCGGCAGGCCGTTGTCCATCCCCCGTTCGAGCCGTCAGGCCCGGGAGCCCTGGTCGCTCACCAGCGTGCCGATCTTCTCACCCTTCACCGCGCGCGCGATATTTCCTTCGGCCAGGAGCTCGAAGACGAGGATGGGCAGCTTGTTGTCCCGGCAGAGGGTGATCGCGGTGGCGTCGGCGACCTTCAGGTCCCTGGTGATCACCTCGCCGTACTCCAGGGCGTCGAACTTCACCGCGTCGGGGTTGCGGGCGGGGTCGGAGTCATAGACCCCGTCCACACCGTTCTTGCCCATGAGCAGGGCCTGCGCGTCGATCTCCAGCGCCCGCTGGGCCGCGGTGGTGTCCGTGGAGAAGTACGGCATGCCCATACCCGCGCCGAAGATGACCACGCGCCCCTTCTCCAGGTGGCGCACCGCACGCAGCGGAATGTACGGCTCCGCGACCTGGCCCATGGTGATGGCGGTCTGGACGCGGGAGTCGATGCCCTCCTTCTCCAGGAAGTCCTGGAGGGCGAGGCAGTTCATGACGGTTCCGAGCATGCCCATGTAGTCCGAGCGGGCCCGGTCCATACCGCGCTGCTGCAGCTCCGCACCGCGGAAGAAGTTACCGCCACCGATGACGATGGCGATCTCGGCGCCGTCCCTGACCACGGCGGCGACCTCGCGGGCGATGGCGTGCACGACATCGGGGTCGACGCCGAGTCCCCCGCCTCCGGCGAACGCCTCGCCGGACAGCTTCAGCATGAAGCGACCATGCTTGGCCGCACCGTGCGCGTTCTTGTCGTCGGCGGCCTGTTTGGCGTCCGCGCCGTGATTCATTGGAGATCTCCTCGTGCACATACGAAGAAGGCCACTGCCGGACGGGTCCTGTTACGACCTCTGCGGCAATGGCCTCCTCGTCACATCTGCGGCCGACCGGTTGACGGTTGGCTGACTACGACCCTATCGGGGTCGACGGTCATTCGCTGCTCGGCTCAGACGCCGACGCGGAAACGGGCGAAGCGCTTGAGCGAGACACCGGCCTCGTCCAGGACCTTCTGGACGGACTTCTTGTTGTCCTTGGCGAACGGCTGGTCCACCAGGACGTTCTCCTTGAAGAAGCCGGTGACGCGACCCTCGACGATCTTCGGCAGGGCGCCCTCGGGCTTGCCCTCCTCGCGGGCCGTGGCCTCGGCGACGCGGCGCTCGTTCTCGACCGTCTCGGCCGAGATCTCGTCGCGGGTGAGGAACTTCGGGGCGAAGGCGGCGATGTGCTGCGCGACGTCCTTGGCGACCGTGGCGTCTTCCTTGTCCAGCTCGACCAGGACGCCGACCTGCGGCGGCAGGTCCGGGCTGGTGCGGTGCATGTACGCCGCGACGTAACCGCCGGAGAACTGCGCGAAGCGGTCCAGGACGATCTTCTCGCCGAGGGTCGCGTTGGCCTCGTCGACGAACGCCTGAACGGTCTTGCCCGCCTCGATCTCGGAGGAGAGCAGGGCGTCCAGGTCGGCCGGGGAGGTCTTGGCGACGTGGGCGGCGATGGCGTCGGCGACGGCCACGAACTTGTCGCCCTTGGCGACGAAGTCCGTCTCGCACTTCAGCTCGACCAGCACGCCGGAGGTCTTGTCGTCCGCGATGAGGGAGACGACAGCGCCGTTCTCGGCGTTGCGGCTCTCCCGCTTGGCCACGCCCTTCTGGCCCTTGACGCGCAGGATCTCGACGGCCTTGTCGACGTTGCCCTCGGCCTCGTCCAGCGCCTTCTTGCAGTCCATCATGCCGGCGCCGGTCAGCTCACGGAGCTTCTTGACGTCAGCGGCGGTGAAGTTCGCCATGATCTGTAAATCTCTTCTCGAAAGTCGAAAGCTCTACGGGTGAACGGCGGGGGCGGCGCCATCGGCACCGTCCCCCGCCGTCATACACCGTCTGAGTGACGTCTGAGTGGTCAGCCCTGCTCGGTGCCCGCGGCGGGGGCCTCGGCAGGAGCGACGTCCTCGGCGGGCTTGGCGTCCTCAGCGGGCTTGTCCGCGGCGGCCTCGGCGGGCTTGTCCGCAGCATCCTCGGCGGGCTTGTCCGCAGCGGCCTCGGCAGGCTTGGCGTCCTCGGCGGGCTTGGCCTCGGCCTCGTCAGCCTTCTTCTCGCCCTCGAGCAGGTCGCGCTCCCACTCGGCCAGCGGCTCGCCCGCGGCCTTGTCGGCCTTCTCGTCACCGGTGGCGACGCCGGAACGGGCGATGAGGCCCTCGGCGACGGCGTCGGCGATCACCCGGGTGAGCAGGGTGACGGAGCGGATCGCGTCGTCATTGCCCGGGATCTTGTAGTCGACCTCGTCCGGGTCGCAGTTGGTGTCGAGGATCGCGACGACCGGGATCCGGAGCTTGCGCGCCTCACCGACGGCGATGTGCTCCTTCTTGGTGTCGACGATCCAGACGGCGCTCGGCACCTTCTGCATCTCGCGGATACCGCCGAGGGTCTTCTCCAGCTTGGCCTTCTCGCGGGAGAGGACCAGGAGCTCCTTCTTGGTGAGGCCGGAGGCGGCCACATCCTCGAAGTCGATCTGCTCGAGCTCCTTCAGGCGCTGCAGGCGCTTGTAGACGGTCGAGAAGTTGGTGAGCATGCCGCCCAGCCAGCGCTGGTTGACGTACGGCATGCCGACGCGGGTCGCCTGCTCGGCGATGGCCTCCTGCGCCTGCTTCTTCGTGCCGACGAACATGATGGAGCCGCCGTGGGCGACGGTCTCCTTGACGAACTCGTAGGCGCGGTCGATGTACGACAGCGACTGGAGCAGGTCAATGATGTAGATGCCGTTGCGCTCGGTGAAGATGAAGCGCTTCATCTTCGGGTTCCAGCGGCGGGTCTGGTGCCCGAAGTGGACGCCGCTCTCCAGCAGCTCCCGCATCGTGACGACGGCCATGGCCGTACTCCTTGAGGTACTCGGTTCCACGGCGGCCGGGCGGCCGCCGCTCCTGACGTCCCGACGCGCCTGCCACGGACGAGGCCCTTTCGGGGGTCGTCCAAGGACCGAGGGGCGCGGCCACCGAGCTGACCGATGCGCGATCGGAGCGTCGGTGGCGGGGCGTGCGAAGTCGATCCGGTGACCCGGATCGCCATAAGAAGTGTACGGGACGGGTACGGTGCCGGGTGACGGCGTTATCCACAACCCGTGAGTAGTCCCCCGATTCCGTCCATGATCCACCCGTCTCGGGTCGCCGGGTCATCGTGGAGGACATGCGAAGGCTTGTGGTGGGGCGGGCTCTTGCCCTGGTGATTCTGGCGCTGCCGGTGCTGTCGATGCTGCCGGAGCCGACGGCGCCTCTTCCGACGGTGCCTCTTTCGGCGGCGCGGGCCGCGGCGGCGGACCCGGGCGCGGCGCCGGGTCCGGACGGGGTGCCGAGTCCGGGCGGGGTGCCGGGACTGGGGCGAGTGCCGGGTCCGGACGGGGGGCCGGGTCCGGGCCGGATGCCGGATCCCGGCGGGGTATCGGCGACGGCCGTGGCGTCCCGTCCGGCTGAGGGACGCGCGCCGAGGACGAGGCCGGGCGGGGAGCGGTCGTGGCCGGTCGACGGTGTGCCCGGCGCGGTGCGGCCGGCCGTGCTGAGGGGCTGGCAACCGCCTCCGGCTCCCTGGGCGGCGGGGCATCGCGGGGTCGATCTCGCGGCGCGCCCGGGCGAGCGGGTCAGGGCGGCGGGCGCGGGGCGGGTGAGCTTCGTGGGTCCGGTCGCGGGCCGTGGGGTGCTGGTGATCGAGGTGTCCGGGACCGGCTCCCCTCCGCTGCGCACCACCTACGAACCGGTACGCGCCACGGTGGCCAAGGGTGAGCGGGTGGCCGCAGGGCAGGTGGTCGGCGTGGTGGCGCCGGGCCCCTTCCACTGCCGGTCCGGCTGTCTGCACTGGGGGCTGCGGCGCGCGGACCGCTATCTCGACCCCCTGTCGCTGCTGCCGCCGTCGATGCTGCGGGACGGGCCCTCCCGGCTGCTTCCGGTGTTCGGGGTGCGCGACGCGCCGACGGTCTCCGCCCTTGCCTCCCCCGCCGGGGGCACCCGGCTGCCGGTGGCCGCGGCGCTGGTGGCGGCATCCTTCTGGGCCCGGATCCGCCTGGGCCGTGCCCCCGCACCCGGTGGAGTGGAAGGGACCGGCGGAGGTCAGCCCCGGACGCCGCGCAGGGCCATGGCGACGGCCGCCTCGGTAATCCGCTCGGGGTCCTCGGCCGCGCCGAGCTCGATGCGCCGGACCGCGGCGTCCACCACGCCCTGGAGCAGCACGGCCGAGAGCCGCGGCTGCTCATGCCCCAGGGTCGCGAGGGCCTCGACCACCATGGCGATCAGTCCGCCATGGGCGGCGCGGATCTTCTCCCGCGCGCCCGAGTCCAGCTCACCGGCGGAGATCGCCACGACCGCGCGGTGCCGGCGGTCGCCGACGAGCGCCAGCTGCCGGCGCACATACGCCTCGATCTTCGCCTCCGGCCCGTCGGCCCGTTCCATGGCGGCCTCGACCTCGGCGGCCCAGACCGGGAAGTCGACGGCGCACAGCTCCTCGACCACGGCGGCGCGGGAGCGGAAGTACTCATAGACGGAGGACCGTGCGAGTCCCGTGCGCTCGGCGAGGGCGGGGAAGGTCAGCGCCTCCGTGCCGCCCTCGGACAGCAGGGTGCGGGCGGCCTCCAGCAGGGCCGCGCGCTGCATCGTTCGGTGCTCGGCCACTGAGGCCGCTCGAATCCTGGGCACCCGACCACTCTACGGAAGAGGCCACCGGAAGGGCGATGCCGGAGGGACGATTCAGCGGCCGACGTCGGCGAGTTTCGCCCGCAGCTGGAGCACCGACTTGGTGTGAATCTGGCTGACCCTGCTCTCGGTGACGCCGAGCACCTGGCCGATCTCGGCGAGCGTGAGCCCCTCGTAGTAGTAGAGCGTGACCACGGTCTTCTCCCGCTCCGGGAGGGTGTTGATCGCTCGGGCGAGCAGCCTGCGCAGCTCCCGGTCCTCGGCCACCTCGACCGGGTTGTCCGCGGCGGTGTCCTCGAGGGTGTCCATGAGGCTGAGCCGGTCGCCGCCCTCGCCGCCGACATGCAGCAGCTCCTCCAGAGCGACCACATTGGCGAGCGACAACTGGCTGAAAACGCCGTGCAGTTCCTCGATGCTGATGTCCATCTCGGCCGCCACCTCGGCCTCCGAGGGGGTGCGGCGCAGCTGGGCCTCCAGCGTGGCGTACGCCCGCTCCACGGCCCGGGCCTTCTGACGGACCGACCGCGGGATCCAGTCCAGTGCCCGCAGCTCGTCGATCATCGCGCCGCGGATCCGGGTGATCGCGTAGGTCTCGAACTTGATGGCGCGCTCGGGGTCGAACTTCTCGATGGCGTCGATGAGTCCGAAGACCCCGGACGAGACGAAGTCCGCCTGCTCGACGTTGGAGGGCAGCCCGACGCTGACCCGGCCGGCCACATATTTCACCAGCGGTGAGTAGTGCAGGATCAGCTGCTCCCGCAGCCGGCCGTCGCCCGTGGTCTTGTACGACCGCCACAGCTCGTCGAGCGATGAGGGCGCGGCAGGGCGCACCGCGCCGCGGGCCGCGGGCGGCGCCGCGCTATCAGACCCGGAGATGTGCTGGGGCATTCGTCGCCTTGAGCCGTTCTGCCATGACATGGGTGAGGACGTACGCTTCCGCCGGAAACCTTGTGAGCGTAGCGTGACTGCGGCGTCGCGGTATGCGAAGGGCTTCGGCTCGGCGGTGTGCGGATACGGTCATCGCCTCAACCCTTTCACCCGATTGCCCCGATTCGGGGGATCGCCTCGCCGTGCGCCATCGCTCGGGCTCACGGGACGGACCAACTCCCATCGATCGCCATGACGTTCGACAAAGCCCAGGGCGAGCAGTTCATGGAGCCGGCCCAGGGCCTCGTCGCAGCCGGTCCCGGATTCCCGGGCCACCTCCCGCAGGTCGTTGCCGCCTCGTGCCGACAACGCTTCCAGCACCCGTGCCGTCACGGGATCGAGAAGGTCTCGCTCGACCAGCGGGCCTCGCCGCTCCGGGGCGAGGTCTCCGATGCCGCCGATGAGCTCGGCCACTTCGGCGGCATCGGTGACCAGGACCGCCTCACCGCGCAGCAGTTCATGCACCCCGGCGGACAGCCCGCTGGTCACCGGGCCCGGCACCCCCATGGTGGACCGCCCGAGCTGTTGTGCCCGGCGCGCGGTGACCAGCGATCCGCTGCGGAACTGGGCCTCGACCACGACCGTGCCTCGGGTGAGCGCGGCGATGACCCGGTTGCGGAGCACGAATCTGGGGCGCGTCGGATGCGCACCGGGCGGCAACTCGGCCAGTACCAGACCCTGTTCCGCGATGCGCTCGATCAACTCGGCATGCCCTCGCGGATAGGGGACGTCCACACCCGAGGCGAGCACCGCGATGGTGGCCCCGCCCGCGGCGAGCGTCCCTCGGTGAGCCGCGCCGTCCACGCCATGGGCCGCACCGGAGACGACCACCCAGCCCCGCTCGGCCAGCCCGGCGCCGAGCGTCGCCGCGACATGCGCGCCGTAGTCACTGCAGGCCCGCGCTCCCACCACAGCGACCGAGCGCAGCGCCCACATCCGCAAGCCGGCCGGGCCGCGCACCCATAACCCGACCGGGCGAGCGTCCCCGAGATCGTCGAGCTGACCGGGCCAGTCCAGATCCCCGGGGCAGATGAACCGACCTTCGCGCCGGTCGATCAGCGCGAGGTCGGCGGCCGGGTCCAGCCCGGCCGCCCGCAGCGCGCATCCGGCCAGCCGGTCCCCGCTCGCCCCGGGCGGGGGCTTGCCCTTCCCGGTGAGCGCCCGCCACAGCGCCACCGGCCCCATGCGACGCAGCCAGCGCCCCACCGCATGGTCCCCGGGCTCCACGAGCCGGGTGAGCGCCGCCCGCGCCAGCCGCTCCTCGTCCGGGACGCCGTGCCCCTCGGGGAGCCCCTGCGCCCCGTCCGGGGCACCGTGCCCCGCGTCCACGGCCCCGTGCTCCTCGCCCGAGACGCCGTGCCCCGCGTCCGGGACACCCTGCCCTCCCTCGTCCAGGGCTCTCCGCGCCTCATCCGGGGCGCCCTGTCCCTGCCAGGGCTCGGCGAACAGGGCGGGGACGGCGGCGCCGCGGCCACCCGCCGAAGGAGCGGACATCAGCACTCCCCCGCCGCGACCGGCACCCCACGGCTGAGCCCGGTGCGTAACTGCAGCGCCTGGGCGATGTCCGGCGCCGCGGGTCGGTCGTGCCCGGCCAGGTCGGCGACGGTCCAGGCAACCCTCAGCACCCGGTCGAGCCCTCGGGCGGTGAGCAACCCGCGCTCCATATCGCGCTCGGCCTCGCGCAGCGCACCGGGGAACGGCTGCCAGCGGGTGCGCAGCTCATGGCCCGGCACCTCGCTGTTCAGCCGCCAAGGGGTGTCCTGGAGGCGGGCGGCGGCCCGCTCCCGGGCCTCCCGGACCCGGGCCGCGACGGACGCGCTGTCCTCCGCCCCGGCACGCGCCCCGGTGAGCTCGGCCCGGCTCACCGCTTCGACATGGACACGCAGGTCCACCCGGTCCAGCAGCGGCCCCGACAGCCTCGCCTGGTAGCGGCGGACCGTGGTGGGCGAGCACTCGCAGACATCGCCCACCAGCCCATAGCGCCCGCAGGGGCAGGGGTTGGCCGCCAGCATCAGCAGGAAACGCGCCGGCATCCGCATCATCCCGGCCGACCGGGCCACCACCACATGCCCCGACTCCAGGGGCTGCCGCAGGGCGTCCAGCGCCTTCCCGCTGAACTCGGGAGCCTCGTCCAGAAAGAGCACTCCGCGGTGGGCGAGCGAGACCGCGCCGGGTCTGGGCAGGCCGTTTCCCCCGCCGACAAGCGCGGCCATGGTGGCCGAGTGATGCGGGGCGCAGTACGGCGGGCTCTCCACCAGCGGCTGGCCCGGCGGGAGGACCCCGGCGACCGAATGGACCGCGGTGACCTCCAGGGCCTCCTGCTGGGTGAGCGGCGGCAGCAGCCCCGGCAGCCGCTCGGCCAGCATGGTCTTCCCGGCGCCCGGAGGCCCGCTGAGGAAGAGGTGGTGCCCGCCCGCGGCCGCGACCTCCAGGGCGGTGCGCGCGGCCCGCTGCCCGGCGACCTCGGCCATATCGGGCCGCCCCGCGCCGGTCCCGGGCACGGCGGCGACACCGGTGCCCATACCGGCGCCGGGCACGGTGAGCCCCGCCAGCATCGGATCGGGGCGGCCCAGCTCCTGTGTCTCCTCCTCCTCGGGCACCGGCTCGTCCGTCAGCACCGCGATCAGCTGGCGCAGGCTCCGCACGCCCAGCACCGAGACGCCCGGCACCAGGGCCGCCTCCGCCGCCGTCTGCTCGGGAACCACGACCTGGCGGTACCCCGCCTCGGAGGCGGCGAGCACGGCGGGCAGAACCCCGCGGACCGGCCGGACCCGGCCGTCCAGGCCCAGCTCCCCGATCATCATCAGATCGGCGATCTCACGCGGATCCACACGCTCGGCCGCGCCGAGCACCGCACAGGCCACGGCCAGGTCGAAGCCGCTGCCGCCCTTGGGGACGGATGCCGGGCTGAGCCCGACCGTGAGCTTCTTCTGCGGCCATTCGCCGCCGGAATTGACGACGGCCGCGCGGACCCGGTCCCGGCTCTCCACCAGGCTCTTGTCGGGCAGCCCGACGAGCGTGAAGGCGGCCACTCCCGGCTCCAGATCGGCCTGGACCTCGACCACGACGCCCTCGACCCCGACCAGCGCCACCGAGCAGGTGCGGGCGAACCCCATCAGGCCACCCCTCGCACATGCTCGACCACGGGCGCGCCCCGGCGGGGCAGCACCACCGCCACCACGTCGATCCGCACTCCGCCCGGCGGCGGGCCGCCGTGCCGCTCCAGCCAGCACTCCGCCAGCCGCCGCAGCCGCTCGGTCTTGTCCGGTCCGACGGCCGCCATCGGATGCTCGTAGCCACCCTCGCGGCGCGTCTTGACCTCGCACACCACCAGCGCACCGGCGTCGAGCGCGACGATGTCGATCTCGCCGTCCCGGCACCGCCAATTGCGCTCCAGGACGGTCATCCCGGCTTCCGCCAGCCTGCGGACCGCCACATCCTCGCCGTAGCGGCCCAGCGCTCCTCGGGCGTTCATTCGGCACCACCTCCGGCACCGACTGTGACGCCCCCGCACCCCGCTCAGGGATCTTGGAGAATTCCTGTGGACGGACGCCCGGCTGTGGACAACTCAGCCACTCGGAAGGTCGAGGTCGCTCTTGTTCAGCTCCTCGATATTCACGTCCTTGAACGTGAGAACCCGTACCTGCTTCACGAAACGGGCCGGGCGGTACATGTCCCAGACCCAGGCGTCGGCCATCGACACCTCGAAAAAGACCTCACCCTGGACCGAGTGCACCTGCATCTCGTAGTCGTTGGTGAGATAGAAGCGGCGTTCGGTCTCGATCACATATTTGAACAGACCGACGACATCGCGGTACTCCCGGTAGAGCTTCAGCTCCATCTCGGTCTCGTACTTCTCGAGGTCCTCGGCGCTCATGGCATGTTCCCCTTCAGCCGTGCGTCCCCCCATTGTGCGTCAGACGCGCTCAGTCTCCAGGATCACCGGTGCACCCGGGGGTCCCTCGACGAGCAGCGTACGCAACAGCTCCGCCAGCCGTGTCGGGTACACCGGCTCGGTGGCCGTGGCCAGCTCATCCGCCGTCCACCACCGCAGCCCGGCCACACTGCGCCGCTCCAGCTCCGTCAGCCCGCCGCCGGCCCGTGCCGTGGTCTGTTGGGTACGACACAGGTAGTACCACTCGTCCTGGTCCCAGCGCCGCCCGGCGAATGGGAAGGAGCAGATCCGCTGCCACAGCAGCGGGCCGAGGCGCACATCGGTGATCCCGGTCTCCTCCGCGAGCTCCCTGAGCGCCGCCTGCTCACGGCTCTCCTCGCCCTCCAGGCCGCCTCCCGGGGTGAACCACCACGTCGACGAGGGATCGTCCGGTTCGAAGCCGTGCAGCAGCAGGATGCGGTCCTGCGGATCCAGCAGCACCACCCGGGCGACCTTCCGCAGCCGCCGCTCGTCCGCGCCGGTCGGCCCGGCTCCGTCGGCCCCCTCAGCCACGCGCGGCCACCTTTCCCTTCGCCGCCTGGTCCCGCCGTGCGCCGCCGCCCGCCCTGCGCCGGACGACGGGCCCGTAGGCCGCTCCCCCCAGGATCAGCACGGCGCCGGTGACGACCGCGATCAGGATCGGCCCCAGCGGCCCCGGCTGCGAGATCCCGCCCGGCAGCGCCTTGAAGGCGTCGGGCCGCCCCACGGTCCCCCAGGCCCCCAGCGGCCAGGCCGTGGCGTCCACCCGGGCGTCCACCGCGCCCCGCTCCACGGCGCCGCCCGCCTCGTCGGTGAGATGCACCCGTGAGTCGAGGGAGTCGCTGCGGTGGTCGCCCATCAGGAACAGCCGGTCCTTGGGCACGGTGGTGGAGAAAACCGTCGAGGACGCCTGCTCCCCCGAGCTCAGATACGGTTCCTCGAAGACCTTGCCGTTGACCCGCAGCCGGCCCTGCTTGTCACAGCACTCGATCCGGTCGCCGCCGACCCCGATGACCCGCTTCACCATGGGCAGATCGCCCCACACCTGGTCGCGGAAGACCACCACATCGCCGCGGCGCACCTCGCCGCCGTCGACCCGCTGCGCCAGCACCCGGGCGCCCTTGGCGATCGTCGGCGCCATGGAGTCGGTCGGGACGGTGTACGGCTTGTAGAGCACCGCGCCCCAGACGAAGCCTCCGAGGAACAGCACACACCCGAGGGCCACCGCCACCCCGGACAGCACGCTGCCCGGGGTGCGCCGCGATGTGCCGCCCCCGACCCCTTGGGCTCCGCTCATTCCAGTGCTCCCGCCGTACGCAACAGACGTAGAAGATCAGGTTCCGTGTGCCCTGGGGCACACGGGACCGCACCTTACCCGGCGGTACGAGCCCCGTCAGCAGTCGGCGGTCAGCCGATCCGGCCGGACCTCGGCCTCGGCCCGGACCTTGGCGATCAGCCTGCGGCGGCGCCACAGCACGATCGGCAGCGCACCCGCGAGCCCCACGGCCGAGGGGGCCATCGCGGCGGCCGCGCCCAGACCCGGCTGGTCGAAGGTGCCCGGCACCGGCAGGGTGGACCAGCGGTCGATCGGCCAGGCGACGACGAACGCGCGCCCGACGACATCGTCCACCGAGACCGTGCCGTTGTTCAGGTTCTGGTGGTAGCGGGAGTCCAGCGAGTCCTGGCGGTGGTCGCCCATCACCCAGATCCGGCCCTCGGGCACCTTGATCGGGCCGAACGGCTTCTCGTCACAGGGGGTGTTCCCGGGGAAGATGTACGGCTCGTCCAGCGGCTTGCCGTTGACCACGACCTTGCCGCCGCGCTTGCAGGAGACGGTGTCCCCACCGACCGCGATGACCCGCTTGATCAGGTCCTTCTCCTCCGCCGAAGGCATCAGCCCGATAAAGCTGAGCGCCTTCTGGATGCCCTCGGCGACCGGGCCGGAGTCAGTCGTCTGCGTCTCGCCGAGCCAGCCGCCCGGGTCATGGAAGACGACCACCTCGCCGCGCTCCGGCTCGGAGCCGAACCACGGGGTGAGCTTGTCCACCAGCACCCGGTCGCCCCGCTGCAGGGTGTTCTGCATGGAGTCGGACGGGATGGAGAACGCCTGCACCAGGAAGGTCTTGATCAGCAGCGCCAGAGCCAGCGCGATGATGACCAGGATCGGCAGCTCCTTCCAGAAGGAGCGCACCTTCTTCGGCTTCCCGAGCTTCCCGGGCCCGCCGGGCATCCCGGGGCCCGGCTCCGCCGGTGCCCCGTCCTCGGACCCGGACGGGTCAGTGGCGCCGGGTCCGTCCGGGGGGCCGGAGGGATCCTGCCCGCCATCGGCTCCGTGTGGGTCGGACGCCCTGGGGCGGCCGGCCGCCTTGTCCGTGGGTACACCGGCTTCGGGCGCCTCGTCCGTCCCGTCCGTGGGGTGCTCTCCCGTCGTCCCGGGCTGCCTCTCGGGCTCTTCGTGACCGGATCGTGCGCCGACCGCCAAATCCCCCACATCCACTCCTCACGCCTGACTGCCGCCTGCCCCACGAACGGCGCAGGATCACCACTCCCATAACGAGCGGGAGTTCCGCAGGGGTCGGGAGCTGGACCATTCCTTGCTGATCCATGGGGGACAGCCTATGCGCCGCGCCCTGGGCCTGTGTCGCCCCACTCGGCGCGTCCTTGACGGAAGCGTAGGTGTCCGGCTCCTCGAGCCGCCGCATATGCCCGAACGGCCATGCGATCACCACGGCGCGGCCGACCACCATGTTGTCCGGGACCGTGCCCTGATAGGGCTCGTCGAGATGGACACGGGAGTCCGCCGAGTTGGACCGGTGATCGCCCATGACGAACATCCGCCCCTGAGGGACGGTCACCTTGAACTGCCGCTGCGACGGCGGGTTCCCGGGGTGCAGATACGGCTCGTTCAGCGGGGTCCCGTTGACGGTGACCTTACCGTTCGTATCGCAGCACGCCACCGTGTCGCCGCCCACCGCGACCACCCGCTTGATCAGGTCCTGCTCGTCGGAGGACGGCAGCAGGCCGATGAAGGTCAGGAACTCCTTGCCCTGCTTGATGACCGGCGGGTCGTCCTTGGGGGGCTTGCGCTCGTCCTCCAGCCAGCCCCCGGGGTCCTTGAACACCACCACATCGCCGCGCTCCGGCTTCGAGCCGAACCACGGGGTGAACTTGTCCACCAGCACCCGGTCGCCGATCCGGATGGTCTGCTCCATCGAACCGGACGGAATGACGAACGCCTGCACCAGGAAGGTCTTCAGGACGAGCGCGATCACCAGCGCCACGCCCACCAGGATGGGTATCTCCTTGACGGCCGAACGGCGCCGCCTGCGCTTGATACGGCGCTGGATCCTGCGCCGCTCCGCGCGCCCGCCCACCCGGCGCTCGCCCGGCGCACGGGTGGCGTCCACACCGGCGGGCGGACCCGCCACCTGGCGCGCCTTGGCACGAGGCCGCCCGCGGCTACCCATGGGCACCACCGGGGGCATCGGAGGGTATGGCGCCGGGCGCCGCGGGCACGCCCGCGAAGGCGTCCGTACGGGGCACACCGGACCAGCGGCCGAACGGCCAGGCGATCCATGCGGCGCGGCCGATCACCTTGTCGACGGGGACCGTGCCCCCGCCCGGCGCGCCCAGATAGTCCCGTGAGTCCCGGGAGGCGTCGCGGTGGTCGCCCATGACCCACAGCCGCCCCTCGGGCACGACGATGTCGAAGGGCACCCGCGAGGGGCTGTCCCCGGGGTGCAGATAGTGCTCGTCCACCGGCCGGCCGTTCACCTCGATCCTCCCCCGCTTGTCGCAGCAGGTGACCCGGTCACCACCGATGCCCACCACGCGCTTGACGTAGTCGGACTCGGCCGGTTCGGCCAGCCCGACCGCCGCGGCAGCCTTGCGCAGCAGACCGGTCACCGGGTTTCCGGACGGCTCCTCCTCACCGAAGGAACCGGCTCCGTCGAACACGACAACGTCGCCGCGGCGCGGATCGTCCCCGAAACGGTAGGCGAGCTTGTTCACCAGTACCCGGTCCCCGGGACGGAGGGTGTTCTCCATCGAACCGCTGGGGATCAGGAACGGCTGCAGCACAAAGCCGCTCACCAGCAGCACGAGCGCGGCGCAGGCCGCCGCGAGCAGCGCCCCGCGCCGCCATCGCCCGCCGCCGGTCAGCCATCGCGGCAGCCGCCCGGCGGACGAGGGCTCCGCGGCCCGTGCCGGAGCATGCGAAGAGCGCGACCGCCCCTCGCGCTCCTTCTCGGAGCCCCGGGAGCGGTCGCGCTCCGCGAGCTGTCCTTCGGTGTTCATCGGGCCAGAGCCTATCCGGCCCGGCCGGATGATCCGGCGGTAGCTCAGTAGTCGCGCAAAATCGCCGCGATCTCAGTTGTCGCGCTTCTCCTTGATCTTGGCGGCCTTGCCGCGGAGGTCGCGCAGGTAGTACAGCTTCGCCCGGCGCACATCACCGCGGGTGACGACCTCGATCTTCTCGACGATCGGGGTGTGCACCGGGAAGGTGCGCTCCACGCCGACGCTGAAGCTCACCTTGCGGACGGTGAAGGTCTCGCGGACACCGGAGCCCTGGCGGCGGATGACGACGCCCTTGAACTGCTGGACACGGGAGCGGTTGCCCTCGATGACGCGGACGTGGACGTTGACCGTGTCGCCGGGGCGGAAGGTCGGGATGTCGCTGCGCAGCGACGCGGAGTCGACGGTGTCGAGCAGGTGAGACATGATCGTCTGCTTTCCTCGCTGATGCCACAGGTCATCAGCGGCATATCGGATGATGATTTGGAGTGCCGCCCTCATCGGGTGGGCGTCGGTCCCCCTGTGGCAGGGGCGCACACCCGGACGTACGGCAGCGGCCTATTCTTCCACGGCCCGGTCCGGCCGCCCAAATCGGGCCCCGCCGGTCCCAGGGAGCTCCTCCCAGCCCAGCTCGGCCAGGAGCGCGCGGTCGTGCTTGTCGAGCGTCGCCGGGTCGCAGCGCTCGATCAGATCGGGGCGGTTCTCGCTGGTGCGGCGGAACGCCTCGTCCCGGCGCCAGCGGCCGACCCTGCCGTGGTGGCCGCTGATCAGCACCTCCGGGATGGAGCGGCCGCGCCACTCGGGAGGCTTGGTGTAGACGGGCCCCTCCAGGAGGTCGGCCATCGCGCCGGGGGCGAAGGAGTCGTCGCGATGCGATTCGGCGTTGCCCAGCACGCCCGGCAGCAGCCGGGCCACCGCCTCGGTGATCACCAGCACCGCGGCCTCGCCGCCGGCCAGCACGTAATCGCCGATCGAGACCTCGTGGACCTCGAGCCGCTCGCCGTACTCCTCGATCACCCGACGGTCGATGCCCTCGTAGCGGGCGGGCGTGAAGACCAGCCAGGGGCGCTCGGCGAGCTCGACGGCGAGGGCCTGGGTGAACGGACGGCCGCTCGGGGTCGGCACGATCAGCGTGGGCTTGACCAGCCCCTCCGCCTCGCCCGACTCCATGATCGAGTCAAGTGCCTCGCCCCAGGGCTCGGGCTTCATGACCATGCCGGGGCCGCCGCCGTACGGGGTGTCGTCGACCGTGTTGTGCCGGTCGTGCGTCCAGCCGCGCAGATCGTGGACCCGCACGTCGAGTTGGCCGCGGGCGCGTGCCTTGCCGACCAGCGAGACGTTCAGCGGCTCCAGGTACTCGGGGAAGATCGTGACGACGTCGAGCCTCATGACGACTCGTCCTCACGGCCGCTCGTGGTGTCGCCCTTACGGCTGCCGTCGGTCTCGCCCGTACGACTGTCGGCGGCCTCGTCCTTACGGCCACCCGCGGTCTCGTCCTTACGGCTGCCCGCGATCTCCGCCTCGGCCTCGTCGAGCAGGCCCGGCGGCGGGTCGATCACGGCGCGCTGCGCCTCCAGATCGATCTCCGGCACGAACTCGGAGACGAACGGGACCATCACCTCACCCCCGTCGGGGCGCTTCACGATCAGCAGGTCCTGGTACGGCAGATGGGAGATCTCGGAGATCCTCCCGACCTCGGTGCCGTCCACGGTGACCACGTCGATGTCGATCAGCTGATGGTCGTAGAACTCCTCGGGATCCTCGGGGAGTTCCTCGGGGTCGACCTCCGCGATCAGCAGGATGTTGCGCAGCGCCTCCGCGGCGCTGCGGTCGCGTACGCCCTCGAAGCGCAGCAGCAGCCGGCCGCTGTGCACCCGGCCGGTCTCGATGGTCAGCGGCCCGGCCGAGGCGGGCTCGGTGGTCAGCACGGCACCCGGGCCGAGCCGCAGCTCCGGCTCGTCCGTCCGCACCTCGACGGTGACCTCGCCCTTGATGCCATGGGCACGGCCGATCCGCGCGACAACCAACTGCACGATGCGATGTCCCTTCACACACACGGGCCGGGGACGGCCCAAAGCCCTCCCCGGCCCGTGCCGGTGCTCTTCTTGATCGCCTCAGCGGACCTGATCGACGTCGACGAGGTCGACGCGGATCCCGCGGCCGCCAATGGCGCCCACGACGGTGCGCAGGGCGCGTGCGGTGCGGCCGTTGCGGCCGATCACCTTGCCGAGGTCATCGGGGTGCACCCGGACCTCCAGCACACGCCCACGCCGCAGGGTGCGCGAGGCCACCTGCACGTCGTCGGGGTTGTCGACGATGCCCTTCACCAGGTGCTCGAGGGCTTCCTCGAGCATCCTCAGGCCTCAGTCGACGCGGTGGACTCAGCGGAGTCAGCCGCCTCGTCCGACTTCTTCTCGGCCTTCTTCGCCTTCTGGGTGATCGCCTCACCCTTCGGCTCGTCTCCGGCGTCCTTGGCGGCCGCCTCGAACAGGGCGCGCTTGTCGGCCTTCGGCTCGGCGACCTTCATCGGAGCCGGGGCGGGCAGACCCTTGAACTGCTGCCAGTCGCCGGTGACCTTCAGGATGGCCAGCACGGGCTCGGTCGGCTGCGCGCCGACCTTCAGCCAGTGCTGCACACGCTCCGAGTCGACCTCGATGCGCGACGGGTTCTGCACCGGGTGGTACAGGCCGATCTCCTCGATCGCCCGGCCGTCACGGCGGGTGCGGGAGTCGGCGACGACGATGCGGTAGTGAGGCGAACGGATCTTGCCCAGACGCTTCAGCTTGATCTTGACTGCCACGGAAGTGGTGTCTCCTGGTCTTGACGTGGTTGAGCACTGCGACGTGCCGCGTGGGGTTGCGGTACCCGAGTGCCCGATGGACGCGTCAGCCGGAGGAGAGAGGGGTCCTGGTCGACTGTCGAGTACAGCAGACCATTCTGCCACACCGGGACAGGTCAGCCGACCGCGGCCACCGCCTCCGGAATGCGGAAGGGCTTACCGCATCCACCGCACATGATCGGCGCCTGGGCCAGCACCGACGGGACGACCCGGACATTGCGCCCGCAGTCGCACACCGCCTTGACCCGGACCCCGCCACCGGACGAGCCGTGGCGCGCGGCGGGCCCGCGGAAGGTGCGGGAGGTCTCGGCGGTGGTCGCCACGGTGTGCGCCTTCAGCGCGCGCTGGAGGCGGTCGATCGTGGTCCGGTACCGCTTTCTCGCCTCGGGGCTGAGGGTGACCAGCGAGAAGCCGCTACTGGGATGCGGCTCCTCGGGGTGGTCGAGCCCCAGCTCCTCGGCGATCGCCAGGAACCGGCGGTTGTGGTAGCGGCCGGCGCGTGAGGTGTCACGGACACCGCGGGCGGCGGCGATCCCATGGACTGCCTCATGCAGCAGCCGTTCGAAGGAGAGCTCGGCGCCACATGCGGACGACGACTCTCCGATCAGCGATTCGGGCGCGGCGAGATCTGGCAGCTCGGAGTGGTGCCGTTGAATGTCGGCCCACGCCTGCGCCAGCTCTGCGGCGAGAACAGGTGGTGTCGTGCTCACGTCGTGCTAACGAGCAGGACCGGTCCGGTGTTCCGATTCCGGGGCATCCCAAATAATTTGCACGTACCAGTCAGTTCACGGTGATGTACGACGACGAGGGGCGGGTGCGTAAATGTGTGGATGAGCCACGCACCGTGCATCAAGCCGGTACGTACCGCCTCAGTAGGCCCTCGCGACGATCGCGACGTTACCGGGAGCGTCGTCGGCGTCCGGCACCGCCCCGTCCTCGGTGACCAGACACCGGACGGACACGGATCGCTCGGCGAGCGCCGCCTCGCCCTCCGGCCCCAGGTCCGCCCACCGGATACGGGCCCAGCCGCCCGCCACCGCGGCCTCGGCGGCCTCCTCCATGGTCGCCACCTCCGTGGTGCGCGCCTTACGGCGCTCACGGGCCTGCCGCAGCAGCAGCGCCTGGTCCTCCTCCAGGACCTTGGGCAGCAGCTCCGGCAGCAGCTCGGCGCGCACCGGCTCCTTGCCGCCGGGGATCCGCCGGGCCACCATCGCGGTGCCGCCCTCCAGGTCACGCGGGCCGACCTCGACCCGGACCGGCACGCCCTTGAGTTCCCAGTCGACCGCGCGGCGGCCGAAGGGGGTGTCCGTGCGGTCGTCGACGTGGACCCGCACGCCCGCCGCGGAGAGCAGCTCGCCGATCTCGCGGACCTTGGCGAGCACCGCGTCGTCGCCCTTGATCGCCAGCACCACGACCTGGATCGAGGCCAGCCTCGGCGGAATCCGCAGGCCGTTGTCGTCGCCGTGCATCATCACCAGCGCGCCGACCATCCGGGTCGTGCTGCCCCAGGAGGTCTGCCAGACCAGCTCCTGCTCGCCGTCCTTGGACAGATAGCTGGTGTTGAAGGCCCGGGCGAAGTTCTGTCCGAGCTCATGGCTGGTGCCCAGCTGCAGCGCCTTGCCGTCGCCCATCATCCCTTCGAGGGTGAGGGTGTTGAGGGCGCCGGCGAACCGTTCCCGGGCGGTCTTGCGGCCCAGGACCACGTCCATCGCCAGGACGTCCTCCATGAACCGGGCGTAGACCTCGCGGTGGATCCGGCCGGCGAAGTCCCTGGCGTCCTCGTACGACGCGTGCGCGGTGTGCCCCTCCTGCCACAGGAACTCGGTCGTCCGCAGGAACAGCCGCGGCCGCAGCTCCCAACGCACCACATTGGCCCACTGGTTGATCAGCAGCGGCAGATCGCGGTAGCTCTGCACCCACTTGGAGAAGTACTCGTTGACGATCGTCTCGGAGGTGGGCCGGACGACGACCGGCTCCTCGAGCTCCTTACCGCCGCCATGGGTGACGACCGCGAGCTCCGGCGCGAACCCCTCGACGTGATCGGCTTCCTTGGCCAGATACGACTGCGGGATGAAGAGTGGGAAGTACGCGTTCTGGACGCCGACCGCCTTGATGCGGGCGTCCATGTCCTGCTGCATCCGCTCCCACAGCCCGTACCCGTACGGTCGGATCACCATGGTGCCGCGCACCGGGCCGTTGTCGGCCAGCTCGGCCTTGTTGATCACATCTTGGTACCAGCGGGGGAAGTCCTCCGCCCGCGGGGTGAGCACGGGAGCCTTGGCCATGGCGCCGATCGTACGGCGGTGGGGTACCGAACCGTGAATCAGGCAAAACGAGCCGATCATTGCCGGCCATCGCCCGACACCGGCCACCAGCCCGGCGGAGTTCAGGGGGCGGTTCGGGGAGCGAGAGGTACGCACAGGTGTACGGGGGCGCACAAAGGGGGCACGCAAGCACGGCCGTGAAACCTCTGGACTCGGGGACGGATGCGGAGTTCCCTGGCATTTGGGGGTGGGACGTCACAACGCGCAACGGCGGATGTGACACCGAATCTGACGACGGCACTGCTCTTCGCTGATTGGGGCCCTTTCGATGACATCTACGCTCGTACAGCGGCACCGCCCGCACCCCTCCTCGTCGCGGACGACGGACGCCCACGCCCGCACCCGCGACTGGGCGGAGATCCAGGAGCGGATGCTGGTCCCGCTGTACGAGGCCGTGTACGAACGGCTGGACGTCGGCGCCGGGACCCGGCTGCTGGGCCTGGGCTGCGGCTCCGGGCTCGCCCTCCTCATGGCGGCCGCGCGCGGCGCCACGGTCTGCGGGGTGGACACGGACGAGCGGCGCCTGGACCTCGCGCGCCGGCGGCTGACGGCCGTGGGCGCGCCGGGCGGCCCGGCGGTGCCCGCCCGGCTGGGCCTCGGCGGCCCGGAGAGCCCCTGCGTACGGGAGGCCGCGGCGGAGTCGGCCTTCACGGTGGTGACCGCCTTCGAGCCGCTGTCGACCCCGGGCGGGATAGGCCCCGGGGCGGAGGTGTCCGCCGCGGCGTCCGCCCTCGCGGCCGCCACGGCGCGCACCGAGCGCGGCGGGGCCGTGGTGCTCGCCGGATGGGGGCCGCCGGAGCGCTGCGCCACCTCCGGGGTGCTGCGGGTGGGCGCCCGGCTCGCCGATCCGATGGGCTCCCCCGGCCACCACCAGGAGGCTGAGGCGCCCCCCGCCGCGCGCTGGTGGCCGTGCGGCCGCGACGACCTGGAGGAACTGGCCGCGCCGGCCGGGCTGCGGCCCGACGGATCGGGCCGGGTGGCCTGCCCGTTCGGGTACGCCGACATGGACAGCGCGGTGCGCGGGCTGCTGTCGACGGGGCTGTTCGACGCGGCGGAGCGGGTCACGGATCCCATCCAGATCCGCAAGGAGATCACCGAGGCGCTCCATCCGCATCAGCGCGCGGACGGCACGGTGTGGATGCCGAATGTCTTCCGCTATCTGATCTGCCGCGTTTGAACGGGACCGTCACGTAAGGCCCCTGGAATCCGCCATGCGCGCAGGGGCCTTACGGTTCGTTCGTACGGGGACGCCTCGGGGGGGGGCGCCGGGGCGGCTCAGCCCATGAACTTCTTGAACTCGTCGGGGAGTTCGAAGTTCTGTCCGTCCTGTCCGCCACTGGGCAGCCCGAACGCGCCGCCCTGCTCGCGGCGCGCCGCGGCTTCCTGCTCCTGCTGAGCGCGCTTCAACGGATTTCCGCTGCGCTGCTTCCCCTTGGCCTTCTTCTGCTGCTTGCCCTTGCGCTTTCCGCCACCCACGCCCGGCATACCCGGCATCCCGGGCATCCCCGGCATGCCGCCCTGGGCCATCTTCGACATCATCTTGCGCGCGTCGAAGAACCGCTCCACCAGGTTCTTGACCGCGCTCACCTCGACGCCGGAACCGCGGGCGATACGGGCGCGGCGCGAGCCGTTGATGATCGTGGGGTCCTGGCGCTCGCCCGGGGTCATCGACTTGATGATGGCCGCGGTGCGGTCCACTTCCCGCTCGTCCAGGTTGTTGATCTGGTCCTTCATCTGGCCCATGCCCGGCAGCATGCCGAGCAGCTTGGAGATGGAGCCCATCTTGCGGACCTGCTCCATCTGCGCCAGGAAGTCGTCGAGCGTGAACTCCTTGGGGCCCTTCGCCAGCTTGGCCGCCATCTTCTCGGCCTCTTGCTGGCTGAAGGTCTGCTCGGCCTTCTCGATCAGGCTGAGCATGTCGCCCATGCCGAGGATGCGGGACGCCATGCGGTCCGGGTGGAACGCGTCGAAGTCGTCCAGCTTCTCGCCGTTGGAGGCGAACATGATCTGGCGGCCGGTGACATGCGCGATGGACAGCGCGGCACCGCCGCGCGCGTCGCCGTCCAGCTTGGAGAGCACCACACCGTCGAAGCCGACGCCGTCGCGGAACGCCTCCGCGGTGTTCACCGCGTCCTGGCCGATCATCGCGTCGACGACGAAGAGGACCTCGTCCGGGCGGACCGCGTCGCGGATGTCGGCGGCCTGCCGCATCAGCTCCTCGTCGATGCCGAGCCGGCCCGCGGTGTCGACGATCACGACGTCGTGCTGCTTGGTCCGGGCGAACTCGATCGAGTCCTGCGCCACCTTGACCGGGTCGCCGACGCCGTTGCCCGGCTCGGGGGCGAAGACGGCGACGCCGGCCCGCTCCGCGACCACCGAGAGCTGGTTGACGGCGTTGGGGCGCTGGAGGTCACAGGCGACGAGCAGCGGGGCGTGGCCCTGGCCCTTCAGCCAGCGGCCGAGCTTTCCGGCGAGCGTGGTCTTACCGGCACCCTGCAGACCCGCGAGCATGATCACGGTCGGCGGCTGCTTGGCGAAGCGGAGGCGCCGCTCCTCGCCGCCGAGGATGCCGATCAGCTCCTCGTTGACGATCTTGATGACCTGCTGGGCGGGGTTGAGCGCCTGGGAGACCTCGGCCCCGAGGCTCCGCTCCTTGACCTGCTTGATGAACGACCGGACGGCGGGCAGCGCCACGTCGGCCTCGAGCAGGGCGATCCGGATCTCGCGTGCCGTGGCGTCGATGTCCGCCTCGCTGAGGCGTCCCTTGCCCCGGAGGTTCTTGAAAGTCGCTGCGAGGCGATCGGAGAGGGTATCGAACACGGTGGTCGCGAATCCTTCGGTCGGATGTCGGGTCGGTGGTCGGGCTCCAAGGGTATCCGCCCGTCGCGGGAACGGTCTGCCCCCGGGCGTGCGACGCCCGGACGGGGCGTCTTTCCCCACCCCGCCCCTTCCCGAACCGGGGCTGCGCCCCGGGCCCCGTTCCGGGGGCTCCGCCCCGCACCCCCGCCGGGGCTCCGCCCCGGACCCCGCTCCTCAAACGCCGGAGGGGCTGGGAAGTGGCCTGCCCGCCCCGGACCCGCTCCTCAAACGCCGGAGAGGCTGGGAAGTGACCTGCCCACCCCAGACCCGCTCCTCAAACGCCGGAGAGGCTGGGAAGTGGCTGCCCGCCCCGGACCCGCTCCTCAAGTGCCGGAGGGGCTGGGAAGTGACCTGCCCACCCCAGACCCGCTCCTCAAGCACCGGACGGGCTGGGAAATGGTGCCTCTCGGTCCCGGACCCGCTCCTCAAGCACCGGAGAGGCTGGGAAAACGCCGGAGAGGCCAGGAAGCGGCACCTTGGCTGGGCGGCAGGGCCCAGCCGCCCGGGTCCCCCTGCTCAAGCGTCGGACGGGCTGGTCAGCGCTCGCTCGACCTTTTGGGCCACCTCGGCCGCGTGCATGGGTTTCAGGGGGGCGCCGGAGCTGTCCGTGACATAAAACGCATCCACGGCGTTGGCGCCGAGGGTGGAGGCATGGGCGCTGCGCACCGCGACGCCGGTGTCCTCCAGGGCACGGCCGATCCGGTGCAGCAGACCGGGGGCGTCCTGGGCGCGGACCTCGATCACCGTGGCGAGCTGGGAGCTGCCGGGTGCGACCGTCACCCGTGGTGGTGGGGCGTGCACCCCGCGGCGGCGTGGGTACTTGCGGTAGGCGGCCTCGCGTTCGGCGAGGCGGGCGACGATGTCGAGCGAGCCGTCCAGGGCGCGGAGCAGGTCGTTCCGGAGTCGGGCGGCCTGCGGCAGGGAACCGTACTCGGCCGCGACCCGCCAGCTCAGCAGCAGCACGCCGCCCGCCGCGCCCGCCGCGTCCAGCTCCGACGGCAGCTCGAGGGCGCGCAGGTCCGCCGCGCGCACCGTAAGGCGGTGCAGGGCCAGGACGCCGGCCGCCGCGGCAAGGACGCCGGGCTGGTCGGGGACGGCGATGAGCAGTTCCACGCCGATCGGCTCGGGGCCGGTGGCCTCGTCCTCCGGCGGCCCTTCGGCGGCGCCCGTAAGGGCTCCGTCTGTTGGGCGGCCGCCCGTAAGGAGACCCGCCCCGCCCGGTGCCAGCGCCTCGGAGCGTGCGTGCAGGGCCAGCACCGGGCCGCCGGTGCGCCATGCCTCGATCGCGAGGCGTTCCTGTTCGGCCGTCGTCTGCTGCGGGGTGGACCAGTCGTCGGCGGGTTCGCCCGCGAGCACCGCCGAGACCCGTTTGACCAGGTCGGCGACGAGGGAGCCGCGCCAGGCGCTCCAGGCCGCGGGGCCGGTGGCGAGCGCGTCGGCCTCGGTGAGGGCGTGCAGCAGTTCCAGGGTGATGGCGCCGCCGACGGCCTCGGCGACCGAGCGCACCGTGGCCGGGTCGTCCAGGTCGCGCCGGGTGGCGGTCTCGACGAGCAGCAGATGGTGGCGTACGAGGGTGGCGAGGACCGCGACATCCGCACGGTCGAAGCCGATACGGGCGGCGACGTCGCGGGCGATGGTCTCCCCGGCCACCGAGTGGTCGCCGGGCCAGCCCTTGCCGATGTCGTGCAGCAGCGCGGCGACCAGCAGCAGATCGGGGCGGCCGACCCGGCGGCTGAGCGCGCTGGCCCGGACCGCGGTCTCGACCAGATGCCGGTCCACGGTCCAGCGGTGGACGGCGTTGCGCTGCGGACGGCAGCGCACCCGCTCCCAGTCCGGCAGCAGCCGGGTGATCAGCCCCTCGGCCTCCAGTGCCTCCCACACGCCGACGGTGGACTCGCCCGCGCCCAGCAGCGTGATCAGCTGCTCCCTGGCCTCGGGCGGCCACGGCACGGGCAGCGGCCGGGCGGCGGCGGACAGCCGTCTTACGGCGTGCGGCGACAGCGGAAGTCCGGCCTGGGCGGCGGCCGCGGCGGCCCGCAGGGTGAGCACGGGGTCACGGTCGGGGCGCGCGGTGCGGGCCAGCACCACCTCGCCGTCCTGTTCCACGACGCCCTCGGCGAGCGGGCTGCGCTCCCCCGTGTCCGCGCCGCCTCCGGCGCCCCCACGGCCGCCCGAGCGCCCGCCGAGGCCGCCGAGCAGTCCGCGCAGCCGGGGCCGGGCGGCCGAGCGGGCGCGCAGCACCCGCTCGACCTCGCGCCAGGTGACATCGCTCGCGTAGGAGATGATCCGGGCGGATTCGTAGATCTGGCGCAGCAGGGCGTCGGCGTCCAGCAGCCCGAGGGCGCCCGCGACCTGGTCCTGTTCCTGGAGCGCGAGGCGGTCGGCGGCGCGGCCGGTGGACAGATGGAGCGCGTCGCGGGCGTCCAGCAGCCGGCGCCGCGCGTCGTCGAGGCCCTCGCGAGGCGCGTCGGCGAGCCAGGAGGCGGCGATGGCGCGCAGCGCGGTGGCGTCGCGGAGCCCGCCGCGGGCCTCCTTCAGATCGGGTTCGAGCAGGAACTGCAGCTCACCGTGGCGCTCGGCGCGCTCCTGGCACAGCGCGTGGAGCTCGGGCAGCCGCCGCGGGGCCTGGGCTCGCCAGTCGGCGAGGACGGTGGTGCGCAGATCGGCGGTGAGCGCCTGGTCGCCCGCGATGTGGCGGGCGTCGAGCAGACCGAGCTGGACCTTCAGCTCCTCGGCGGCGGTCGCGCGGGCCTCGTCGGGGGTGCGCACCGAGTGGTCGAGGGCGAGGCCCATGTCCCAGACCGGGTACCAGACGTGGTCGGCGAGCGCGGCGAGGGCCGAGCGGTCGGCGGAGCCGTCGTGCAGCAGCAGCACATCCAGGTCGCTGCGCGGGGAGAGTTCGCCGCGTCCGTAGCCGCCGACCGCCACCAGGGCGACGCCCTGGCCGATCCCGGCGGTCTGTGCCCCGCCGGTGAGCAGCGCGGCGAGCCACTGGTCGGTGAGTTCGGCCAGGGCGGAACGGCGCGGCGGCCCGGACCGCGACCCCTCCTGGAGGAGTCGCAGCCGGGCCGCCGCGTAGCCGCCGGGCCCCGAGTCGGTGGTGTCGGTCGTGGTCTCGAGGCTTTCCGTCAACTCGGCTCCCTGTCAGCGTGCGACTGGTTGTCCGGCTCGTGCCGGGCCCTCGGAGGGCGTCCGGCCCGGCCCTCAGAGGGCGTCCGGGCCGCGCTCCCCGGTACGGACCCGGACGGCGGTCTCGACGGGGACGCTCCAGACCTTGCCGTCCCCGATCTTTCCGGTGCGGGCGGCCTTGACCACGACGTCGACGAGGTCGTCCGCGTCCTCGTCCTCGACCAGCACCTCTATGCGCACCTTCGGCACCAGATCGACGGTGTACTCCGCGCCCCGGTACACCTCGGTGTGGCCGCGCTGACGGCCGTAGCCGCTGGCCTCGGTGACCGTCAGGCCCTGGACGCCGAACGCCTGCAGCGCTTCCTTGATCTCGTCGAGCCGGTGCGGCTTCACGACTGCGGTGATGAGCTTCACGCGTCCACCTTCTTGTTGTGCGGCTTCTGCGGCGCGGAGGCGCCGGTCGCGGCGGGCACCGTACTACGGGCGGACCCGCCCACCGCGCTGAAGTCATAGGCGGTCTCGGCGTGGAACGCCTGGTCGATGCCGCCGAGCTCCTCGTCCTCACTGGCCCGGAAGCCGATGGTCACGTCGATGAGCTTGGCGAGGATCCAGGAGACGACGAAGGAGTAGAGCAGCACCGTGAAGGCGCCGAGCGCCTGCTTGCCCAACTGGGTCGCGCCGCCGACGCCGTCGGTGGCCAGGACGCCGACCAGGAGGGTGCCGATGACACCGCCGACCAGGTGCACCCCGACCACGTCGAGCGAGTCGTCATAGCCGAGCTTGTACTTGAGACTGACGGCCCAGGAGCAGACGACACCGGCCACCAGGCCGATCACGATGGCGCCCCAGGCGTTCACCGCCGCACCCGAGGGGGTGATGGCGACCAGGCCCGCGACCGCGCCGGAGGCGGCGCCCAGCGTGGTGAACGCGCCGTGCCGGATGCGCTCGTAGGCGAGCCAGCCGAGCATCGCGACACCGGTGGCGACCTGGGTGTTGAAGGCCATGTTGGCGGCGGTCTCGTTGGCCGCGAGGGCGGAGCCGGCGTTGAAGCCGAACCAGCCGAACCACAGCAGGCCGGAGCCGAGCATCACCAGCGGCAGGTTGTGGGGGCGCATCGGGTCCTTCTTGAAGCCGATGCGCTTGCCGAGCACCAGGGCCACGGCCAGGCCCGCGGCACCCGCGTTGATGTGGACCGCCGTACCGCCCGCGAAGTCGATGACCTCCTTCTTGAACAGCCAGCCGTCGGCCTGCCAGACCCAGTGGGCTACCGGGAAGTAGACGACCGTGGTCCACAGGGTGATGAACAGGGCCCAGGCACCGAACTTGACGCGGTCGGCGACGGCTCCGCTGATCAGCGCGGGGGTGATCACCGCGAACATCAGCTGGAAGAGCGCGAAGGCCAGGACCGGGATCGCGTCGGGCTTCTCGCCCCACAGGGAGGTCGGCTCGATGCCCTTGAAGCCTATGTGGTCGAGATTGCCCAGCAGCCCGCCGCCGATGTCATCGCCGAAGGTGAGCGAGTAGCCGAACAGCACCCACAGCAGCGAAACGACGCCGAGCGAGATGAAGGACATCATCAGCATGTTCAGGGCGCTCTTCACCCGCACCATGCCGCCGTAGAAGAAGGCCAGGCCAGGGGTCATCAGCATCACGAGCGCGGCGCTGATCAATACGAACGCGGTATTTGCGCCATTCAATGTGGACGTCTCCTCGAAACGACGGCCCGTGCGGGCAGGACATCGGGGGGCCGGTATTCGCCTCGAGGTTGGCGCAGCACCGTTTCAGCCGATGCCGCCCGATGTTTCACCGCAGTGACGAAGGCCGCGGGAGTGTTACGTGCCGATGAACCGCGGCTGTCAGGGCGGAGCCCTCCGTTATCGTGTCGCAACCACCGCCGGGACCGCTCAGACGGCCTGGCCGGGCCCCGCAGCTCCCGGCGTATCGGGCATGAGGGTGGCCAGCCGCTCGCCGAGATCGGCGATCTCCGGCACGTCGCCGAACTGGCGCACCGCCGTGTCCACGGTCTTGCGCAGCCGGTTGTTGACCCGCTCCGAGCGCACCCGCTTGGCGAGCGGCAGCGCCAGGCGGGCGACCCCGGCGGCCTGCTCCGGCTCCCTCTGGAGGAGATGGACGGTGGCCATGCCGATCAGGTTGAGCGCATACGAACGCTGGGGGCCCGCGTCGTTCTCCGCCTCCTGGCCGAAGAGCTTCACGGCCTGGCGCATCACCGGGTCGGCCATCTTGGCGTAGGTGGGGCTGCGGCCGGCGACATAGGCGAGATCGCGGTAGGAGTGGGCGTTCTCCGCGTTGAGCTCGGCCTCGGAGAAGAAGCGGATCCAGTCGGGGTCGCTGTCGCCCTTGGCGCAGTCGGCGAAGGTGTCCTCGGCCATCTTCACCGCGCGGTGGCACTTGCTGGGCTGGCCCATATTGGCGTAGGCGCGGGCTTCCATCGCATACAGCATGGCCTGGGTGCGCGGGGTGGCGTTCTCCCGGCTGCCGTACTGCGCGAGGTGGATCAGCTCCAGCGCGTCGTCGGGCCGGCCGACGTGGATCATCTGGCGGCTCATGCCGGAGAGGATGTACGAGCCGAGGGGGCGGTCCCCGGACTCCTTGGCGGCGTGCAGGGCGAGCACGAAGTATTTCTGCGCGGTGGGCTGGAGCCCGATGTCATAGCTCATCCACCCGGCCAGCTGGGCGAGCTCGCCCGCGACCTTGAACAGCCGCCGGGAGACGGCCTCCGGATGCGGCTCCTGGAGCAGGTCGGTGACCTCGTGCAGCTGGCCGACCACCGCCTTGCGGCGCAGCCCGCCGCCGCACTGGGCGTCCCAGGCGCGGAACATCACGATGGTGGATTCCAGCAGCTCCAGCTCCGGCTCGGAGAGCCGGGAGACCCGGCGCGCGCGCCCGGCGTCCGCCGCCTTGGCGCCGCCAAGCTGTCCGCTCGTGGAGGGCACCAGCCAGCGCTGCATCGGCTCGATGAGGGCGGGGCCCGCGGACAGCGAGAGCGAGGTGCCGAGGAAGCCGCGGCGGGCGAGCATCAGGTCGCTGCGGGAGAACTCGCCGATCAGCGCGACCGTTTCGGGCCCGGCCCAGGGAAGATCCACACCGGACACGGACGGTGACCGGTGGACGGCGCGCAGCCCGAGGTCCTCGATGCCGACCACACAGCCGAAGCGCTCGGAGAACAATTCGGAGAGAATCTGCGGAATCGGCTCCCGGGGCTGCTCGCCGTCCAGCCAGCGGCGCACCCGCGAGGTGTCCGTGCTGATGTGGTGGGCGCCTAACTGCCGCGCTCTGCGGTTGACTTGGCGCGCCAGCTCCCCCTTTGACCAGCCGCTGCGCACGAACCACGACTGCAATTGCGCATTGGGGCGCTTCCCAGCACCGCCGCCGCCGTCGCCCACCCGGAACGCCCCCATCCCACGAATCTTCCCGAACCGCCACCAGAATGCCTTCTGTCACGGTCAGTTGTCCCCGGGATGCGACGTATCAACCGTCCCGACAGGGAACCGCCTCATGCCAGGGGCATGTACCGATCCGTACTCCGCCCGTCGTCAGCTCGCGTTCGAGCGAGCACCACATCCAGGGACTGTGCACTGAAAGTAATCCTACGATCACGCCCCCGGCGAGGCGGTTCCCGAAAACGCCACCATTCGCCACCCCTTCGAATGAACCCGGTTACCGGTTCGCACGATTCACTTGACACCGGGGCGACGGGAAACAGGTGAAGGGGTGCAGGCGGGGGCGCACGGGTCACGCCTCACCACCTCCGTCACATCGGAGCGCACTCTGCCGCGCCTCATCGACGACGGAGCGTCATCGCGACGTTCCGGCTCGTAACCATCCAGAGCGGGACCCGTTGGAGGGGGCATGGGCTTCACGATCGGCGGCAACCGGGACATGCGGTCCGGCTCACGGCGCCGCGGCCGTACGTCCGAGTCCACGACGGTGGCGGAGTACACCGGTCTGTGGGGCTGGGACGTGGTGCCGGGCGCGCGGGCGGCACGGAGCTCGGGGGGCGGCAGAAACGAATGTTCATGCGGTGACCACGGCTGTCCCTCTCCCGGCGCGCATCCGCTCTCCTTCGCCCCCGGCGTCCCGGCGGGCGCCACGCTGGACGCCGCCGCGGCCGCGTGGGAGCAGGTCCCGGGGGCGGCCGTGCTGCTGCCCGTGGGCCGCTCGTTCGACGTCCTGGAGGTCGCGGAGTACGCGGGCGGACACGCGCTGGTCCGGCTGGAGCGGATGGGGCTGCCCCTCGGCCCGGTGGCCGTCACCCCGCACGGGCGCGCCCAGTTCTTCGTCGCCCCCGGCGCCGCCGCCGAACTCCCCGAGCTGCTGTACCGCATGGGCTGGGACGACGCCGACCTCGATCTGCGCTGTCTGGGCCCCGACGACCACATCACCGCCCCGCCCTCGGACCTCGGCGGCCTCGGACCGGTCCGCTGGCTGCGCCCGCCGACCCTCGACACCGCGGGCCGCCCGCCGCACGCCCGGCTGGTCCTTGGCACCCTCGCCTATCTGAGCCACCGGGCCGGGGCCTGAGGCAGCTCCCCCTACGCGAGCACCCGCAGCTACGCGAGCACCCGCAGTTCCCCTCTTACGCCAGTCCTACGCGAGCGCCCCGTACGCGGACGCCGTGAAAGCCCTACGCGAACGCCGGACGGGCCGGGAGTCAACCCCGGCCCGTCCGGCGCGATACGGGTGATCCCCCCCACCACGGCCTCAGCCGCCGATCAGCGCGTCGACGAACGCCTCCGGCTCGAACGGCGCGAGATCATCCGCGCCCTCGCCCAGCCCCACCAGCTTGACCGGGACCTTCAGCTCACGCTGGACCGCGACGACGATGCCGCCCTTGGCGGTGCCGTCCAGCTTGGTCAGCACGATGCCGGTGATGTCCACGACCTCCGCGAACACCCGCGCCTGCACCAGGCCGTTCTGCCCGGTCGTGGCGTCGAGGACGAGCAGCACCTCGTCCACCGCGCCGTGCTTCTCCACGACCCGCTTGACCTTGCCCAGCTCGTCCATCAGACCGGTCTTGGTGTGCAGCCGCCCGGCGGTGTCGATCAGGACGACATCCGCGCTCTCCGCGATGCCCTCCTTCACCGCGTCGAAGGCGACCGACGCCGGGTCGCCGGCCTCCGGCCCCCGGACCGTACGGGCGCCGACCCGCTCGCCCCAGGTCTGCAGCTGATCGGCGGCGGCGGCGCGGAAGGTGTCGGCCGCGCCGAGCACCACGGACTTGCCGTCCGCGACGAGCACCCGGGCCAGCTTGCCGGTCGTGGTGGTCTTACCGGTGCCATTGACGCCGACGACCATGACGACGCCCGGCTTCTCCTCACCGTTCGCGCCCACACCGCTCTCGGTGTGCACCGAACGGTCGGCCTCGGTGCCGATGAGGCGCAGCAGCTCCTCACGCAGCAGACCGCGCAGCTCGTCGGGGCTACGAGTGCCGAGCACCTTGACGCGCTCGCGCAGCCGCTCGACCAGCTCCTCGGTCGGCGCCACACCGACGTCGGCGGTCAGCAGCGTGTCCTCGATCTCCTCCCAGGTGTCGTCGTCGAGGTGCTCCCGGGACAGCAGCGTCAGCAGCCCCTTGCCCAGAGTGGTCTGGGAGCGGGACAGCCGGGCGCGCAGCCGGACCAGCCGGCCGGCGGTCGGCTCCGGGACCTCGATCGGCGGAACCTCGGGCGGGGCGGCGGCGGGTGCCTCCGCGGCCGGGGCCTCGGTCCCCGGAAGGTCCACCTCCTCGATGGTTCTGCGTGGTTCCTCACGCGGGGTTTCGGCCTCCTCGCCGACGTGCGGTTCGGCGGGCGGCGCGGTGACGGTGGGGCTGCTGGGCGGGGGCGGGGGCAGCCGCTTCTTCTTGCGGCCGCTGATCACGAGCCCGCTGATCGCGGCGACCGCGACCACAGCGATGACTACGGCAAGGATGAGGTATTCCATAACGCCCCCAGTATCAGCCACGAGGGGGAGCGAGTCATTCGCCTCCCAGCCCGGCCTGCCGGGCACGCACGATCGCCTGGGCGCGGTCGCGCACTTGGAGCTTGGCGAAGATCGAGCCGACGTGATTGCGCACCGTCTTGTCGGTGACCATCAGCCGCTGGGCGATCTGACGGTAGCCGAGACCGGCCGCGAGCAGGTCCAGCACCTCCCGCTCCCGGGCCGTCAGAGTCGGGAACGCCTCCTTGGCGGACGCCGAACCGGAGGCGCCGACCAGCGCGCCGAGCCGCTCGGCCATCCGCGGGCTGAAGACCGCGCCGCCGCGCGCCACGGTGTGCAGCGCCCGCAGGATCTCGTCCCGGCCCGCGCCCTTGAGCAGATAGCCGCGGGCCCCCGCGCGCACGGCGGCCAAAAGGCTGTCGTCATCCTCGGACATCGTCATGACCAGCACCCGGATCTCAGGGTGATCGCACAAGATCCGCCGCGTCGCCTCCAGACCGGAGCGGCCCGGCAGCCCGAGATCCATCACCACCAGATCCGGCGCGGTGCGCACGGCCTCGGTTATCGCCCCGTCCGCGCAGGCCGCCTGGCCGACGACGGCGAACGCGTCATCGAGATTGACGGCGGCGGCCAGACCCTCACGGAAGAGGGGATGATCGTCCACCAGCAGTACCCGCCACTGCGGCACGCTATGCTCCTTCTTTTTCGAGGCTCGGTTCGCCTCCGGGGCGCCTCAGCCTCCCCCAGCTACCGCTGGGAGGTGCCCCCTGTCGACGGTCGACCGTGCTCGGTCGCCCACGCGGCGGAGCCGCATATCGATCGCAGCCCTCGCTCCCTGCGCGCGCTCTCCCTTTCGACAGCGACGCGCCCCTTCGGCTCGCCCCCAGCTACCGCTGGGAGGTGCCCCCGGCCCGAAGACCCAAGCGCCCGATGCGCAGGGGCATCCTTCGACTCGCCTTGGTTGCCGCTGGCAGGCACCCCCGGCCGGTAAGGCCAAGCATCCGGAAGCCCTACGGTGCCCTTCCGCTCAGCCAAACGGCCCAAAACGGCGGCCCCCGGCCCGAAGACCCCAGCATCCGGAGGCTCCATGCCGTCCTAAGGCGCCCGGCTCATCGGTCTGCTTGTCTTGAGCAGCGCCCGGCACGCCTCGTGCCCCGTGGGCTTCCGGTGCTCCTCGGGGTTGCCGTGTTCGCCCGGTCCGGCGAGCGGCAGTACCGCGTGGACCACCGTGCCGGTCGCCGATCCGGTCACCGAGCAGGAGCCGCCGATCTCCTCGGCCCGTTCGGTGACCGACGCGAGGCCGACCCCGGGCACCGCGGTCTCGCGCAGTCCGCTCCCGTCGTCGGTGACCTTGACCTCTAGGGTGTCCGGGCCCGCGGTCAGCTCGACGCTCACCTGGCGCGCCCTGGCGTGTCGTACGGCGTTGGTCAGCGACTCCGCCGCGATCCGGTACGCCGCCGTCTCGACGCCGGGCGACAGCGGAGGCAGTGCCGCGGGGAGGCTGGCGACGCTGACCCGTAGCCCGGCGACGCCCAGCCGGTGTGCCAGGTCCCGGACCGCACCGGCCAGTCCGCGCTCGGCCAGCGCGGCAGGCGCCAGGCCCGCGGTGATCCGCCGCACCTCGACCAGGGCCTCGGCGAGCGTCTCGGCGGCCTCGCACAGCTGCGGGGTGGCGGGGTGACCGGGCGGACAGGAGGTCTGCGCGATGTCCAGGCGCAGCCTCACGGCGGCCAGTTGGGGGCCGAGTCCGTCGTGGATCTCCCAGCGCAGCCGGCGGCGCTCCTCTTCGCGGGCGAGCACCAGCCGCTCCCGGGCGGCCTGGGCCTCCTCGGCCAGGCGCAGCGCGGCGAGCGCGGGGGCGGCCTGGTCGGCGAGGACGGAGAGCAGTCCGCTGTCGCGTTCCGCCGGGGTGCCGGAGCCGTCGCGGGAGACCTCCAAGCGGCCGACGGTGCGGCCGTGGTGGCGCAGCACGAACGTCTGGACCGGGCCGGTCAGCGGCGCCCCCTCGGAGGCCAGCCGCCGGGGCCCGGCGCGGGTGTCGACGCTGACGGCGGCGCCCGAGACGCCGAGGTCCTCCACGGCGCTGCGGCAGATCTGCTGGGGCACCTCGCCGGGGTGCGGGGCCTGTTGCAGCCTTACGGCGAGGGCGCTCACGGCTTCGTGCGGGCGGGCCCGGGGACCGTAGAAGGCGCGCTCGACGCAGAGGGTGAGCCAGCGGGCGCTGGGCCGCAGCCCCCAGCCCAGCACCAGGGCGCACCCGGCGGTGACGGTGGTGGCCCCGCTCCGTACGGAGGGGAGTCCGGCCTGGACGGCGACGACCGCGCAGACCACCACGGCCGCCAGTGAGGTGAGTACGAAGGCGCGGGCGAGGCGGTGGCTGGTGGAGCGGTCCAGCCGCCATATGCCGGTGCGGGCGACGCCGAGGCAGATCGCGGCGGCCCATACGGCGCTGCCGACGGTGCGGGCCACGATGGTGGGCACGCCCTCGCCCCACTGGGACAGGAGGAGCGAGACACAGGCGGGATAGGCGGCGGCCAGCAGCGCCCAGTCGCGCCGCTCGGCGCCGCGCGAGAGGGCCGCGCGGCAGCACAGGGCGGCGGTCACGGCCGCCGCGACGCTGCGCAGCACCCAGGGCTCGGCTTCGGCGTAGGTGTCGAGGTGGTCGAAGGCCCACTGGCCGCCCGCGGTGGCGAACGCCGGGTTGAGCACGGAGCCCACCCGGGGCTCGCTGATCAGCCACAGCCCCGAGTACCCCAGCCAGTAGCCGGACGCGCCCAGGCTGATCACCCACCACTGCCACCGCCGGCGCCCGCCCCGCGGGAACAGCCACAGCGGCAGCAGCAGCACGGTCAGCGGGCGGCAGGCCATCTTGGCGGCGGCGAGCAGCAGGGACAGCACGGCGCCCGTGGTGCCCAGGTCGGCCAGGCCCAGCAGACCGGCCGCGGCCGAGGGCAGCAGCCACAGGCCGCCGGCCACCAGCAGGACGCCGCCGTAGCGCCGGGCCTCGCGCTCGGCCAGCAGCAGCACTCCGACGCCCAGCACCGGGACGCCCACGGCGACCCGGGTCAGCACGGTGGCGCCCCGGGGGTGGGGATAGGCGAGCGCGAGCCACTGGTCGTTGACCCTCAGCATCCCGGCCACCCATCCGGCCAGGACCACCACGATCAGTGCCGATACCCCGCCCGCGGCGCGCACGGCGCGGTCCTTCGGCAGTGCGGCATGTCGCATCTCAGCCGACGGCCGGCCCGGCGGTCAGGGCGCGCGCCGCGCCGGAGCCGCCTCTGGCCCACAGCGTGACGTAGTTGTCGTTGCGGCCGGGGCGGCACTTGTACTCGTCCCACTTGTGCCGCTCGATGCCCGCCTTGCCCGCGCGCTTGCAGGCCGCGGTGGTGTCGTAGTGCCCCGCCTCCCGCCAGGCGGTGTCCTCGGAGGTGGCGGCCGGGGAGGAGGCGGTGGCGGGTGAGGCGGCCGCGGTCCACACGACGGCCCCGGCGCTCAGGCCGAGTGCGATCGCCGTGCGGATTCGGGTAGGGCGCATGGTCGTTCTCCTTGGTCTCGCCCGAGCCCTACCCGCCGCCGCGGCCGTGAAGTGCGTGGATGCCGCGCCCCACCCGAACCGGTGACCTCCTAGCACCCCCGTTCCGTATCCCGTCGGCGGCGCCGGGGCCGGATGCTCACCAGACGAGCACCAGTACGGCGACGGCGATCGTCTCGGCCTCTTCGTAAGGCAGTCCGAAGCGCATCAGGGCGAGCATGATGGGCTGCGCCGCCCAGACCTCCAGCGTGTCCAGGAAGTTGGCGAGCCGGTGTGCGTACCGGCGCACCATCGCGGTTTCGCGGGGGCTCAGCCGGCTGAGCAGCTTGGCCAGCAGCGCGCCCCCGTGGTGCAGGGCGGTCACCAGCAGCCGCTGCCGGATGAGCCGCGCGGCCTCGGGGTCCGGGGCGGCGCCGGAGAAGAGCGCGGCCTTGGCGGATTCCAGGTCCCCGGGGTCGCCCGCGGTCAGCCGGACCCGGACGATGAGGTCGTCGATGTCGGCCGCGGTGATGAGTGATTCCCCCGTGCTGATTGTCACGCACCCCTCCTCAGTTGGCGTTGTGGGCTGCGGCCCATGGGGCGGGCCGACCCTTACGATCGGCCGCCCCGCGTCCCAGGCACATGAGTCATCCGTCCCGGCCGTGCCCGGGCGGTGGGCCGAACGGCCCATGCGGGTGGTGATTTGACGGCCCGTCAGTTACGGTCCGGCTGCCACAGCCGCGACGAAGGAGGACATCCGCCATGCCGGTCACGGTCGTACGCCTCAACCTCGTCGATCCCGACGCGACCCCGCGCAGCCTGTCCGAGCGGTACCGTGCCGCCCTCGAGATGGCGGCCTTCGCCGATGAGCGGGGCATCTCCACCCTCCAGACCGAGGAGCACCACGGCTCCCCCGACAACTGGCTGCCCGCCCCGCTGCCCTTCGCGGGCACGCTGCTGGGCGCCACCCGCCGGATCACCGTCACCCTCTCGGCGCTGATCGCGCCGCTGTACGACCCGCTGCGGCTCGCCGAGGATCTCGCCGTGCTGGATCTGGCCAGCGGCGGACGGCTGATCACGGTGGCGGGGATCGGCTACCGGCCGGAGGAGTACGCGGCCCAGGACAAGGACTGGAAGCGGCGCGGGGCGCTGCAGGACGAGGCGTTGGAGACGCTGCTCGCGGCCTGGACGGGCGAGCCCTTCGACTACCGGGGCCGCACCGTCCGGATCACCCCGCGCCCGTACACCCAGCCGCATCCGCCGCTGCTGGTCGGCGGCAGTTCACAGGCGGCGGCCCGCCGCGCGGCCCGCCTCGGCCTGCCGTTCTTCCCGAGCGCGCATCTGCCGGAGCTGGAGGCGTACTACCACGCGCGGCGGGCGGAGTACGGCACCGAGGGCTGGTGTCTGATGCCCCCGGCGGCCACCCCGCTGCTGCATCTGTCCGAGGACCCGGAACGGGCCTGGGCGCGGTACGGCACCCATCTGCTGTACGAGGCGCGCAGGTATGCCTCCTGGCAGCAGGGCACGGTGCGCTCGGCGGTGCGCTCACGGGCCGAGGACGTGGAGGCGCTGCGCCGCGAGGGCGTCTACCGCATCGTGACCCCCGAGGAGTGCGTCGCGTACGCGGCGGAGGGCGGCGAGTTGGCGAGCCTGGTGCTCCATCCGCTGTGCGGGGGGATGCCGGTCGAGGAGGGCTGGCGGTCCCTGCGGCTGTTCGCGGAACGAGTGCTGCCCCGCCTCGAGGACTGAGGCGGGGCAGTTCTCCTGTGCGAGGAGTGGGCGGCGGGGGGGGTTAGCCCATCTCCTCCAATGCCTTGCCCTTGGTCTCCGGCACCCACTTGAGGATGAACGGGATCGAGAGCAGGGCGAAGGCTGTGTACATGATGTACGTGGCCGACAGGTTCCACTCCGACAGGCTCGGGAAGCTGGCGGTGATGGCCCAGTTGGCGATCCACTGGGCGGAGGCGGCGACACCGAGGGCCGCGGCGCGGATCTTGTTCGGGAACATCTCGCCGAGCAGGACCCAGACCACCACACCCCACGAGAGGGCGAAGAAGAGCACGAAGGCGTGGGCGGCGATCAGCGCGAGGACGCCCTCGGCGTGCGGCAGCTTGCCGTCGACCAGGTGTGCCGAGAAGGCCCAGGCCACCAGGCCGAGCGAGACGGCCATGCCCACGGAGCCGATGAGCGCGAGCGGCCTGCGGCCGATCCGGTCGACGAAGATCATCGCGATCACGGTGCCGAGGATGTTGATGATCGACGTGGTGAAGGAGTAGAAGAACGAGCTGCTCGGGTCGACGCCGACGGACTGCCACAGCGTCGAGGAGTAGTAGAACGCCACGTTGATGCCGACGAGCTGCTGGAAGACCGAGAGCCCGATGCCGATCCAGACGATGGGCAGCAGACCGAACCGGCCGCCGAGGAGGTCCTTGAAGGTCGACTTCTCCTCACTGCGCATGGCCCGGTCGATCTCGGCGACCCGCACATCGAGGTCCACGGTCTTGCCCTCGACCTCTTCGAGGACCTGCTTGGCCTGCTCGGTCCGGCCGGCGGAGATCAGGAAGCGGGGCGACTCGGGGATGGCGAAGGACAGCAGCCCGTAGAGGACGGCGGGGATGACCATGACGCCGAGCATCCACTGCCAGGCCTCCAGACCGGCGATCTGGCCGCGCTGGTCGCCGTCGGCGAGGTTGAGGATGCCCCAGTTGACGAGCTGGGAGATGGCGATGCCGACGACGATCGCGGCCTGCTGGAACGAGGCGAGCCGGCCGCGGTAGGCGGGCGGGGCGACCTCGGCGATGTAGGCCGGGCCGATCACCGAGGCCATGCCGATGCCGATACCGCCGAGCACCCGCCACATCGCCAGGTCCCACAGCGAGAAGGGCAGCGCCGAGCCGACCGCGCTGATCGTGAAGAGGGCGGCGGCGATCTGCATGACGCGGATCCGGCCGATCCGGTCGGCTATCCGGCCCGCGGTGGCGGCGCCGATGGCCGAGCCGATCAGGGCGATGGCCACGACCTGGGCGAGGGCCGCGGAGCCGATGTCGTACTTGCCCCGGATGGCTTCGACCGCTCCGTTGATCACCGAGCTGTCGTAGCCGAAGAGAAAGCCACCCATCGCGGCGGCGGCGGTGATGAAGATGACATGGCCGAGGTGGTCCGGCTGGGCCTTGCGGCCCTCGGCTCCCTCTGCCTGCACGGTGGTGGACAACGTGAACTCCTGACGCCCGTCCGGCAACGCTGCCGGACGTGGGGGGACGGCTGGCCCTTCCAGCGGAGGCTGCTAAGGCGTCGACCACCACTTGAAGGTAAAAGCAACGTTGCAGAGACTATTCCTTCAAGTTTCGAAGTCAATAGAGTGTGACGAAGAAATCGTTGCAGCACGGCGACACGCGGGGGCATGTCTTGACTTCAAGTATTGAATCGGTCACCGCAAGCGCTGGCTGATGACCTTTGAGACCCCGTCACCCTGCATGGAGACGCCGTACAGCGCGTCGGCGACCTCCATCGTCCGCTTCTGGTGAGTGATCACGATCAGCTGGGAAGCCTCCTGCAGCTCCTGCATGATCCGGATCAGCCGCTGCAGATTGGTGTCGTCCAGCGCCGCCTCGACCTCGTCCATCACATAGAACGGGCTCGGCCGCGCCTTGAAGATCGACACCAGCAGGGCCACGGCGGTCAGCGAGCGCTCACCGCCCGACAGCAGCGACAGCCGCTTGACCTTCTTGCCCGGCGGCCGGGCCTCCACGTCCACGCCCGTGGTCAGCATGTTCTCGGGGTCGGTCAGCACCAGGCGCCCCTCTCCACCGGGGAACAGCCGTGAGAAGACGCCCTCGAACTCGCGCGCCGTGTCCTGGTACGCCTCCGTGAAGACCTGCTCGACCCGCTCGTCGACCTCCTTGACCACCTGCAGGAGATCGGCCCGGGTCTTCTTGAGGTCCTCCAACTGCTCGCTCAGGAACTGATGCCGCTCCTCCAGCGCCGCGAACTCCTCCAGCGCCAGCGGATTGACCTTGCCGAGCTGCTGGTACGCCCGCTCCGCGGCCTTCAGCCGCTTCTCCTGCTGCGCCCTCACATACCGCACCGGCTGGTTGCGCGGATGTTCGGGATCCTCCGGCAGCACCTCGCCCTCGGCGGGCGGGGACGGCGGGACGAGCTGGTCGGGGCCGTATTCGGCGATCAGCCCGGCAGGTTCGACCCCCAGCTCCTCCAGCGCCTTGCTCTCCAACTGCTCGATCCGCATCCGCTTCTCCGCCCCCAGCACCTCGCCCCGGTGCACCGAGTCGGTCAGCTTGTCCAGCTCGCTCTTGAGATCACGCCCCTGGCCGCGGGCGGTGTCCAGCTCCCGCTCGCGCTCGGCCTTGGCGCGCTCCGCGGCGTCCCGCTCCTGACCGGCCCGTACCAGCGACACCTCGACATGGGCGAGCAGCTGGCGGGCGCCGGAGGCCACGGCGGAAGCCACCTGGGCCTCATGGCGCAGCCGGGCGCGCAACTGCTCGGCGCGGGCCCGGGCCTCGCGCTCGGCGCGCGCGCCCCGGTCGAGCGCGTCGGCCCGCCCCGCGAGCCCCTTGACGCGCTCCTCATGCGTACGGACCTGGAGCCGCGCCTCCATCTCGGTCTGCCGGGCGTTGGCGCCGTCGGCCGCGAGCCGGTCCCGTACGGAGGTGTCGGGCTCTTCCTCACCCGGTTGCTCCTCCGCCACCGCCAGCCGCTCGGCCAGCTCCTCCGCCTCCCCGGTCGCCCGCTCCAGCGCCTCCTCTGCCCTGGCGACGGCCGCGGCCGACCGCTCGGCCTCCCCGGCGGCCCCCCGCGCCTGCCCGGCCAGCCGGCCCAGCGACTGCGCGACCCGCGACTTCTCCCGGTCCGCCGCGCTCCGGCGGCCCCCGAGCTCCTCGACGAGCACCAGGCACTCGGCCCGCCGCTCCTTTGCCGCACGCTGCGCCCCGGCCAGCTCCTCGCACCGTACGGCGAGCCGCTCGAGCTGCGCCGCCGCCTCGTCGACGGACGCCTGCACCTCCAGCAGCGTGGGCGCCCCGGCCGACCCGCCCTGTGCGAAGTGCGCCCCGAGCAGATCGCCCTCGGCGGTCACGGTCGTCAACTCCGGCCGCCGAGTGAGCAGTTCCTCGGCTTCCTCCAGGGTCCCGACCACCACCATGCCGTCGAGCAACCGCCTTACGGCGGGCAGCAGCGCCGCGGGCCCGGCCACCAAATCCGCCACCCACGGGGATCCTTCGGCCGTCGCGGCCTTACCGGGCTCATCGCGGGTGGCGGCCCCCTCGGGTACGGCACCCGGCACGGTCGCCTCTCCCCCGGCGGGATGCGGCACCCGCGCGGAAACGGCGGGCGTGGCCGACCCGGACGGCCCACCGACGGCGGCGACCGTGGCACCGGGCTCCGAAGCGGGTGGGGCGCCGTCAGACGCCGTATGGGGATCGCGGCCCTCGTCCCCGGTCGCCTCCGGCCGCGTACCCGGCACCACGGGCCGGTCGGCGCCGGGCCCTGCGGACGCGCTCGCGGCACCAGTGTCACCCCGGCTCGCGGCGTCGGTGCCCGGCGCGCGTGTGCCCGGGGCAGCACCGTCCCCCGCGCCGGGCGACGCCCCCGCGGTATCGGCGACGGCCTGCGGCGCGCCCGGGCCGCCGGACCCCGACGCGGCGCCCCAGGCGTCCGCCGCGCCCGACGGTTCGCCGATCCCGCCGGGCCGAGAACCGTCATCGGAGCCGGAGGACCCGGCTACCGGACCGTCCGGGGACCGCGTGCCCGGTACGGCGGCAGCGCCGTCACCCGCGTCGGTGGACCCACCCGTCCGGCCGTCGGGCGGGGGCGCGGCGGCCGGGGAACCCGCCCCGGCCGTGGGCGCTTCGGCATTCGCACCCAGCGCCCCGCCCGCTTCCGAACCGCCGGGCTCCGGCGCGCAGGGGGAGGCAGGGGAACCGGCCGCTGCCGGGGCGACGGCCGATCGCGGCGGGGCCACCTGGCCCGGATCGCCGGGCACCGCCCCCTCGGCGCGCGTCCCCGGCACGAGGGCGCCGCCGCCCGGGGCGGGTTCACCGGAGGCGGCGCGCGGGGCGCCGGAACCGCCCGGCTCCGCGTGGTCGGAGGCGGCCGTGGTCAGGAGGAGGGCGGCGCGGCCGGCGTCGTCGGTGCGCAGGAGGCGGATCGCCTCGGCCGCCGCGCGGGGGCCGGTGACGGCGATCGCGTCGGCGGCGGCGCCCAGGGCCGCGGCGACGGGGACCTCGAAGCCCGAGGTGACGGTAAGGAGTTCGGCGGCGGGGCCCAGCAGTCCGCCGAGGCGGTCGGCGGCGGCGAGCAGGGCGCCCGTGCCGTCCTTACGGCGCAGGCCGAGAGCGAGGGCGTCATGGCGGGCGGAGGTCGCGGCGCGCTCACGCTCGGCGGCCGTCGCGGCCTCGCGGGCCGCGCTCAGCGCGGTCTCCGCCTCGGCCAGCTCGCGCTTGGCGGCCTCATGGCGCTCCGCCAGTTCCGCGTCGTCCGCGTCGAGTCCGTCGACCTCCGCCTTGAGCTGCTCGTACTCCTCCTGCGCGGCGACCGCCCGGGTCTGTGCCTCGTCGCGGGACGCGGCCAGCCGCTCGATCTCGGCGCCCGCCGAACCGGCCCGGCTACGGGCCGCGTTCACCTGGCCCTGGAGCCGGGCGAGCCCTTCGCGGCGGTCGGCGATGGCACGCGCCACGTCCTTCAGGCGGCGCTCCTCGTCGGCCAGGCCGCGTTCGAGCTCGGCCCGGTGCGCCACGGTGTCCTCCAGCGCCCGGCTCGCCGCCTCCAGGGCGGCCTCCAGCTCGGCCTCCTGCTCCCGGATGCGGGCCGCCTCGCGCTCCATGTCCTCCGGGTCGCGGCCGCGCCGCTCCTCCCCGGGAGCGGAGGTGGCGCTCTTGACCCGGGCGTCCGCCAGGCTGATCGTGCCGCGCACCCGCTCGGCGAGCTGCGAGAGCTCGTACCAGGTCTGCTGGGCGTCCCGCAGCCGGGGCGCGAGCCGCCGCACCTGCTCCTCCAGCGCCGCCTCGCGCTGCTGTGCGGTGCGCAGATCGGCCTCCGCGGCCTCCTTACGGCGCTTGAGCTCGGCCTCGTCGGCGATCTCGGCGCTCAGCGCCTCGCGCACGGTCACCAGGTCGTCGGCGAGCAGGCGCAGCCGGGCGTCGCGCAGATCGGCCTGGATGACGGCGGCCCGCCGGGCCACCGCGGCCTGCCGGCCGAGCGGCTTGAGCTGGCGGCGCAGCTCGTCGGTGAGGTCCTGGACGCGTGCGAGGTTGGCCTGCATGGCGTCCAGCTTCCGCAGCGCCTTCTCCTTGCGCTTGCGGTGCTTGAGGACGCCCGCGGCCTCCTCGATGAAGGCGCGGCGGCCGGTCGGGTCGGCGTGCAGCACCCCGTCGAGCTGGCCCTGCCCGACGATGACGTGCATCTCACGGCCGATGCCGGAGTCGGAGAGCAGCTCCTGGATGTCCAGCAGCCGGCAGGTGTCCCCATTGATCTGGTACTCGCTGCCGCCGTTGCGGAACATGATCCGCGTGATGGTGACTTCGGCGTAGTCGATGGGCAGCGCGCCATCCGCGTTGTCGATGGTGAGCGAGACCTCGGCGCGGCCGAGCGGGGGACGGCCGGTGGTCCCCGCGAAGATGACGTCCTCCATCTTCCCGCCGCGCAGGGACTTGGCACCCTGTTCGCCCATGACCCAGGAAAGGGCGTCCACGACATTGGACTTGCCCGAGCCGTTGGGGCCGACGACGCAGGTGATACCCGGCTCGAACCGGAGCGTCGTGGCGGAGGCGAAGGATTTGAACCCTCGCAGGGTCAGGCTCTTGAGATGCACGCCTTTGGACTCTACCCGTCACCCCTCTTCCGGCACCGTCCCGTGACGGTGGCGCCGCGCTCCCGTCCCGGCTTTTTCTCGGTTTCAGCAATGATCGGTTTCACCGCTGGGAGAGAGGGGCACATCAGTCGGTAAGGGTGGCTCGGAGACCACTTGGGGATACGACGAAGGGACGCCGAGGCGTCCCTTGAAGGTTCTCAAGCGGCTGACGATGCAGCCCGACCGGCCCTTGGGCTGGGTCAGGCGAGCGCAGGCTCCGCCTGGGATACGTCGATGCTTTCGAGCAGCGAGTCGCCGTGGTAGTGAGCGGCGGCGGACAGTGCGTCGTTCTCGGCCTGAATCCGGACGAGCTCGGATTCGAGATCCTGGACGCGCTGCTGAAGCCGTCGCATCTCGGCGAGGACTCGGGGGTCGGAACCGCCGACGTAACCGAGAAGCGCCTTTGCCATGATGGATGGTCCTCCACACTGAGTGACCGACCGAAGCGGTCTGGGTCGTGAGGGATTTGCACCCGCGTTGCCTGCCGAATTACTACCGTGCTGCGCGGCAAACAGTTAAGGTGCGCGGGGCTTCCAGCGTCTCACCAATTGGTTTGAGGGTCAACACGATCACATGCCGACGGGGCCGCAGGGGTCGAGAGCACACGGGCGGCGGACTGTGCCCACCCCTCTCCAGAGGACCCATGGCGGTCGGGGATCTTCCGTGACACCGCAGCCTTCCACGGCGCGGCTCCGTTGGCAACCATCAGCCGATTTCTGCTCACCGTGCGCAGGGAAGGCATGGTCAGCGGGGTACCGCGGAGGGTGCCACCGGTGAGTTGATCAACGGATTTCGAAGGTCCCGTAGCCACCGCGCGGTGTGTCCCAGATCTCGGTGATTCCCTCGACTTTCCCGGGCGTGTCGCCATCCTGCAGCCATTCGAGTAGCTGTTCGCATTCCGCACGCGGGCCCTCCGCGACCACCTGCACCCGCCCGTCGGCGAGGTTGGAGGCAAAGCCGACGAGGTCCCCGATACGCAGCGCGTTGGCCCGGGTGTACCAGCGGAAGCCGACGCCCTGGACATGGCCGCGGACCCACACGGTGAGGCGGACTCTCTCGTTCATACGCGCACGCTAACCCCACCCGCGAGCAGGCGCTAAACCATCCAATTGGCCACTGGGCACGCGCGTTGGGGCCCGAATGGCGTACAGTCCCGGCTCAACGAGACTCACCCACACGAGTGATACATGGCTCGCGCACACGAGTGACACATTTCGAGCGACTTTTGACGCCGAGAACACAAGGAAGGCAGGAGATGGGCCGCCATCGACGATCTGCCCCCGGGGCCGTGGCGCACGAGGCCATCGCAGGCCGCCACCGGGGACCGCACCGGAGCCCCCTCGCTCCGGTCCGGACCGGACTGTTGGGCGTGTCCGCCGCCGTCGCGGTTGGCGCGGTGGCGATGGCCTCCGGACTCGTTCCGGGAGACGGCTACAAACTGGGCGGGGGCAATGACTCCGCCGGACAGGTCCAGGCGGGCGGTCCCACGGACTCGGGCCTGGAGACACAGGGCTCGCAGTCCGCGGCCCCGACCGGCCGCAGCTCGATACCGCCCAGCCGCGGCGACGATCGCCCTCACGCACCCTCCACAACTCCCTCCAAGACCCCTTCCAAGCCCTCCAGCACCCCTTCCACCACACCGCCGGAGCAGCCGGGGTCCTCCGCGCCCTCCGGGAACGGCGGAGACGGCGGAAACGGCAAGGGCAACGGCAAGGGCAAGGGCAACTCGAAGGGCGGCGGACACGGGAAGCCGTCCCGTACGCCCACGACGGAGCCGACCGCGCCCCCGGCGGAGTCGGCCGGTCCCGAGACCGCCTCGGAGACCGAGGTCCTCACCCTCGTCAACAAGGAGCGCGAGAAGGTCGGCTGCGCCCCCGTGACGGCCGACCCCAAACTCGCCCAGTTGGCCGAGGACTTCAGCGAGGACATGTCCCTGCGCCAGTTCTTCGACCACATCAGCCCGGACGGCGACAGCCCCTGGGACCGCGCCGAGAGCGCGGGCATCCTGGATCTGGGCGGGGAGAACATCGCCCGCGGACAGTCGGACGCGCAGGCCGTCATGGACTCCTGGATGAACAGCTCCGGCCACCGCGCCAACATCCTCAACTGCTCGTTCAAGCGACTGGGCGTCGGCACGCACTTGGGCACCGGCGGCCCCTGGTGGACCCAGGACTTCGGCTACTGAGCCGCTGAGCGGGCAGCCGCCGCGGGTCACCCGCCAAGCCCGGGGCGTACGCACGCGCCCCGGGCTTCGCATACGCCCCGGGCTTCGCATACGTCCGCAGCTGCATACTCACCATGCGAAAGCGCAGCCCGGGAGTCAGCGCTGAGTGCGCGTATGGTGTGTGCATGGACTGTGAACGCACTGGCGCGGCGTCCTCCACGGCGGACGCGGAGAACCTGCCCTTCGACGTGTTCGCCCGCGCCTGCCCCTCGCGCGGCACGCTGGAGCATGTCACCGGAAAATGGGGCGCCCTCATCCTGGGCGCGCTCCACGAGGGCACCTTCCGCTTCAACGAGCTGCGGCGGCGGGTCGACGGCGTCAGCGAGAAGATGCTGTCCCAGACACTGCACGCGCTGGAGCGCGACGGTCTGGTGCACCGCGAGGCGCAGCCGACCAACCCGCCCCGCGTGGACTACCGGCTGACCCCGCTGGGCAGCGGTGTCGCCGAGCGGCTGCTGGCACTGATCAATCTGGTCGAGGACCGGATGCCCGAGGTGCTGACGGCGCAGGAGCGCTACGACACGGCGCGCGCCGACAGCGGCGAGGCGGCCGGGCGGGACGCCGGCCGGGCCGCGATGGCCGGGCGCGGCGGGCGCTGACAGCGCGGACAGAAGTAGCTGGAGCGGTTCATCCAGGGGCGCCGGCGCATCGCGGTGCCGCAGCGGCGGCACGGCTCGTTCTCGCGGCCGTACGCGTCCAGGGAGCGCTCGAAGTACCCCGACTCGCCGTTCACATTGACGTAAAGGCTGTCGAAGCTTGTGCCGCCGACGGCCAGCGCCGCGGTCATCACCTCGCGCACATGGCCGAGGAGTTCGGCGGCGCGCGGGCGGGCGAGGGTCGCGGTCGGCCGGTCGTAGTGCAGCCGGGCGCGCCACAGCGCCTCGTCGGCGTAGATGTTGCCGACCCCGCTGATCAGCGACTGGTCCAGCAGGGCGCGCTTGATCGTGGTGCGGCGGCGGCGCAGCGCGGTGTGGAAGGCCGCCTCGTCGAAGGCGGGGTCCAGCGGGTCGCGGGCGATGTGCGCGATGGCGTCCGGCAGCCCCTCCAGGTCGCCGGGGACGGTGTCGTGCAGCGAGAGCCCGCCGAAAGTGCGCTGGTCGACGAAGCGCAGCTCGGTGCCCGCGTCATCGGCGAAGCGGACCCGGATGCGCAGATGCTTCTCGTCGGGGGCCTCGGCCGGCTGGACCAGCAGCTGCCCGCTCATCCCGAGATGGGCCAGGACCGCCTCGGCGGCGGCGCCATCGTCGAACGGCAGCCACAGGTACTTGCCGCGGCGGCGGACGATCCCGGTGCGGCGGCCCCTGAGCCGGGCCGCGAAGTCCTCCGGGCCGCCGAGGTGGCGACGGACCGCGCGCGGATGCAGCACCTGGACCTCGGCGACCGTACGGCCGCTGACCCAGCGCTCCAGTCCGCGGCGGACCACCTCGACCTCGGGCAGCTCGGGCAACGGGGGCCTCCTTGGCCTTGAGCCCTCACCGCCCCCGGGCGGAACGGCCGGGCGGGCCGTCCGCCGCGGGGGCGGTGAGAGGTGTTACGGACGTGACGGACGGTACGGGGAAGGCCGATCAGCGTGCCGAGGAGGCCGTGTCGGCGGGGGCTCCGCCGTCCGCCGCCGTGGCGGCGGTTCCGGCGTCGGCCGCCTTGGCCTTCGCCTGAGCCTCGTCGGCAGCCGCGCGAATCGCGCGCCAGGCGGCCTCGGCCGCCTGCTGCTCGGCTTCCTTCTTGCTGCGGCCGGTGCCGGTGCCGTACGCGACACCACCGACGCGGGCAGCAGCCGTGAAGGTCTTCTCGTGGTCGGGACCCGTCTCGGAGACCAGGTACTCCGGGACCCCGAGCCCCTCGGTGGCGGTCAGCTCCTGGAGGCTGGTCTTCCAGTCCAGGCCGGCGCCGAGGTTCGAGGACTTCTCGATCAGCGGGTCGAATAGCCGGTGCACCAGCTCAGCGGCAGCGTCGAGCCCCTGGTCGAGATAGACCGCGCCGATCACCGCTTCAAGGGTGTCGGCGAGGATGGAAGCCTTGTCCCTGCCCCCGGTGCCCTCTTCGCCCCGGCCGAGCCGGATGAAGGCGCCGAGATCCAGACCGCGGCCCACTTCAGCGAGCGCGCGCGAGTTCACCACCGCGGCCCGCAGCTTGGCCAGCTGGCCCTCGGGCAGGTCGGGGTGGATGCGGTACAGCGTGTCGGTGACCACCAGGCCGAGCACGGAATCCCCGAGGAATTCCAGCCGCTCGTTGGTGGGCAGGCCGCCGTTCTCGTACGCGAAGGAGCGGTGGGTCAGCGCACGCACCAGAAGGGCGGACTCGAGCTGGTACCCGAGCCGCCCTTCCAGGATCGTGTGAGACGAGGCCGTGTCCGCCTGGGACGCTTCACCGCGCTTACGCGGGGGCGTAGTGGCGTCTGACATAGAGCCTGTCACCCGCCGATCAGACCTCGAGGACCTGGCGGCGGTTGTAGGTGCCGCAGCTCGGGCACGCGATGTGCTGCTGCTTCGGCTCATGGCAGCGCTCGCACGCCACCAGGGTGGGGACCGCAGCCTTCCACTGCGACCGGCGGTGGCGCGTGTTGCTGCGCGACATCTTCCGCTTCGGAACAGCCACGGCTACTTCTCCTGTGGGTCATCCCCGCGCTGGCGGGGTGCGTTGTCCTTCTCGCCGTCCCTCATGGTCTCGGCGAGTCCCTGCAGTGCCGCCCAACGGATGTCGGCGGCATCGTGGTGGTGGTCGGGGTCGTCCGCGAGACGGGCGCCGCATTCGGCACACAGCCCCGGGCAGTCCTCCCGGCACACCGGCTGCAGCGGCAGTGCGAGCACCACCGCGTCACGCAGCACGGGCTCGAGGTCGAACAAGTCGGCCTCGAGGAAGAGCCTGTCCTCCTCCTCGGCGTCGTCGCCGGTATCCGCGTCGCGGCTCCGGTCGTCGGCGTCGGGGTAGGAGTACATCTCCTGGAATTCCGCTTCGAGCTCTCGCTCCAGCGGCTCCAGACACCTTACGCACTCCCCCGTCAGCGGTGCACGGGCGGTGCCTGTGACAAGCACCCCGTCCATGACCGACTCCAGGCGGAGGTCCAGCTCGACGGTCGCGCCTTCCGGCACCCCGATGACCTCGATGCCGAGGTCCTTCGGCGCCGCCACGGAACGGGAGAGCCTTTTCAGCGAACCAGGACGACGGCCCAGCTCGCGCGTGTCGAACACGAGAGGGGCACGGTGGTCGAGGCGGGCGTTCAGGGCTTCCTGCTTTCTACGCTGCGGCGGGCCACCCGATCCTTCACTACGAAACGGGCAGCCGAGATCGCGGACGTACACGCGACCGAAGAGCCAGGATACTGGACAGGCCGCCGTAGACCCAATCCGCCCGGTGGGGGCGGAATTCCCGCGGCCTGAGGGGGACGGGACCTAGCGGCCCTGCTCGTACTGGCGGAGCTGATCGAGGTCGATCATGCTCGTGTCGAACAGGCTGGTCTCGTCGAGCGCGGCGCCCGACTGCTGCTGATGGTGCTGCGGCGGCTGCTGGGGCTGCGGGGGCACGTAGCCCGCGTTCGGGTCGTAGCCCTGGGCCTGGGCCTGCTGCTGCCAGGCGTAGGCGTCCTGCTGATAGCCGCCCTGCGTGGCGTACGGGTCCTGCTGCTGCGGTACGTACGCCTGCTGCTCCTGCTGCGGTACGTACGCCTGCTGTTGATAGCCGTACGCGTCCTGCTGCTGATAGCCCGCCGTGGCGGCGTAGTACGCGGCGTCGGCGGCCGCCTGATCGGGCTGGGCCACGGGCTGGGCCACGGCCGCCTGGGACTGGGCGAGGTCCGCCAGATAGTCGTCGTCGGTGGTCCGCAGGGCCATTCCGGCCTCGTCCTGGGCCGCCATATGGGCCCCGAGCTCATCGGCGGGCCGCGCCCCGAGCAGCTTCTGGCGGCCCCGGCCGACCGCCTCCAGGGTCTTGGAGAGGACCGCCGAGACGGCCCCCAGCTTGGTGTCCACGTATTCGTCGGCGCGCTGCCGCAGGGTCGCCGGGTCGGCGCTGCGCTCCGGGCCCTCGTCGGGCTGCTCGAAGCCGTCCTCGGCGCCGGGCGCGCGGCCGAGCAGCTTCTCCCGGCCGCGGCCCACCGAGCCGATGGTCTTGGTGAGCACGACCTCGAAGTTGGCCAGCTTGCTGTCCACGTAGTCGTCGGCCTCGGCCCGGATCTCCTCGGCCTCCCGGCGGGCCTCGGTGAGGATCCGGTCGGCCTCCTCCTGGGACTTCCGCACCATCTCCGTGTCCGAGATCAGCGAGGCGCCCTGGGCGTGCGCGGACTCGATGATCCGCCCGGCCTCCTGGCGGGCCTCCGCCACCATCTGGTCCCGGCCGCCGATCAGCTCCTGGGCGTGGGCCAGGGAGTCCGGGAGTGCCGCGCGCACCTCTTCGAGCATGGCGAGCAGCTCGGCGCGGTTGATCACGCACGAGGCCGACATGGGCATGGACCGGGCGCCGCCGACGGTATCGACGATCTCGTCGAGCTTCTTCTGCACGTCCACTGTGGGTGCTCGCAGACTGTCTGGATGCGGATGGGAACGGAGAACGAACGGCACGACTGTACGGCGAGCGGGCCGCTCCCCGACAGCCGCTGACGCCTCGTCAGCCGCTACTTCCGGCCGAGCCGCTCGGAGAGCGATTCCAGCACCACCGGAGGCACCAGGTGGGAGACGTCGCCGCCCCAGGCCGCGACCTCCTTGACCAGGCTGGAGGAGAGGAAGCTGTAGGTGGGGTTGGTGGGCACGAACAGCGTCTCCACGCCGGAGAGGCCGTTGTTCATCTGGGCCATCTGCAGCTCGTAGTCGAAGTCGCTGACGGCTCGCAGCCCCTTGACGATCGCGGGGATGTCCCGCTGCTTGCAGAAGTCGACCAGAAGTCCATGGAACGCCTCTACCTTGACGTTCCCGTACTCCTCGGTGGTCTGGCGGAGGAAATCGATCCGCTCGTCCACCGTGAACAGGCCCTGCTTCGACTTGTTGATCATCACGGCGACGTGCACGACGTCATAGAGCTTGGAGGCACGGCCGATGATGTCGAGGTGTCCATTGGTGACGGGGTCGAACGACCCCGGACAGACTGCGCGGCGCAATGGAAGTTCCTCGCTCTCGGGTCCGGTCATGACGCGTTCTCGCACGTCGAGGCGGCGCGACCGTACCAAAGTGTGCCCTCGCCGTACCGACGGGCCCGTAGCCCCTCGAATCCGGCAGGCCACACGAACTCCCCACCTCGTGTGCTGCGCTCAACGGTGACCAGCGCGTCGGCCGCTAGCCAGCCATTCCCCAGGAGTGTGAGGAGGATCTCCCGGAGTTCGGCGTCGGTGACGACGTAGGGCGGGTCCAGGAAAACGACGTCGTACGGGCCGGTGACGGGGGCCTGTCCGGTGATGGTCTGTTCGGCCCTGCCGGTGCGCAGCTCCGCGCCGGGCAGACCGAGCGCCCGGACGTTCTGACGGATCGTGCGGGCCGCCCGCGGGTCGGACTCGACCAGCAGCACATGGACGGCGCCGCGGGACAGCGCCTCCAGGCCGACCGCGCCGGAGCCGCCGTACAGGTCGAGGACGCGGGCCCCGTCCAGCGAGCCGAGCAGCGACTCCCAGGTGGAGAACAGGCCCTCGCGCGCCCGGTCCGAAGTGGGTCGGGTGCCGTTTCCCGGCGGCACGGCCAGGCGTCGGCCGCCGGCCGCTCCGGCGATCACGCGGGTCATGGGTGTTGGCAGTCCTTCGCGGTGGTCGGGGCTGCGACGCACCGCGCCCGTCCGGACGGGGCCGCCGCACCTCCACGATATGGCGTACGGCGGCGGGCGGTGGCCGCGCGCTCCGATCGCGGAGCCCGGCCCCGCTCTCGGCGCTCGTCCCGGGCCTTGTCCCGGCCCCTGTTCCAACCCTTGTCTCAGCCCTTGTCTCAGCCCTTGTCGAGGTACTCCTCGCGCTCTTTGTCCAGCAGGGCGTCCAGGGCGGTGCGCAGCTCCGGGTATCCGGTCAGCTCCGGGTCGTCGGCGACGATCGCGGCCGCCTCCTCCCGGGCCGCCGCGATGACTTCCTCGTCGTCGATGACGGCGAGGACCCGCAGCGAGGAGCGGACCCCGGACTGGGCCTGGCCGAGCACATCGCCCTCCCGGCGCTGCTCCAGGTCGATCCGGGACAGCTCGAAGCCGTCGAGCGTGGCCGCGACCGCGCCCAGCCGCGCCCGGGCCGGGCTGCCCTCGGGCATGTCGGTCACCAGCAGACACAGCCCGGCGGCCGAGCCACGGCCGACGCGGCCGCGCAGCTGGTGGAGCTGGGAGACGCCGAACCGGTCGGCGTCCATGATCACCATGGCGGTGGCGTTGGGGACGTTGACACCGACCTCGATGACGGTCGTGGCGACCAGGACGTCCACCTCGCCCGCGGCGAAGCGGCGCATCACGTCGTCCTTGGCCTCGGGCTGCATCCGCCCGTGCAGCACCTCCACCCGCAGACCGCTCAGCGGGCCCTTGACGAGCTGCTCGGCGACCTCGACGACGGCCAGCGGCGGGCGCTTCTCGGCCTCGTCCTCGGGGGACGGGCTCGCGGCGCCCTTGGGCGCGTCCCCCTCATCGCCGACGTCGTCCCCGATCCGCGGGCACACCACATACCCCTGGTGCCCGGCGGCCACCTCCTCGCGCACCCGCTCCCAGGCGCGGGTCAGGAAGTGCGGCTTGTCCTTGGCGGGCACCACATGGGAGGCGATCGGGGAGCGGCCCGAGGGCAACTGGTCCAGGACGGAGGTCTCCAGGTCACCGAAGACGGTCATGGCGACGGTGCGCGGGATCGGGGTGGCCGTCATCACCAGCAGATGCGGGGGCTGCTTGCCCTTGGAGCGCAGGGCGTCGCGCTGCTCGACCCCGAAGCGGTGCTGCTCGTCGACGACCACCAGCCCCAGGTCGTGGAACTGGACCTTGTCCTCGATCAGGGCATGGGTGCCGATCACGATCCCGGCCTCGCCGGTGACCAGGTCCAGCAGCGCCTGACGGCGGGCAGCGGCGCCCATGGAACCGGTGAGCAGCACCACTTTGGTGCCCTGCTCCGCGCCGCCGAGCATTCCTCCCTCGGCCAGCTCCCCCATCATCTCGGTGATCGAGCGGTGGTGCTGCTGGGCGAGCACCTCGGTGGGCGCGAGCATCGCCGCCTGTCCCCCGGCGTCCACGACGCCGAGCATCGCGCGCAGCGCGACCATGGTCTTGCCCGAGCCGACCTCGCCCTGGAGCAGCCGGTGCATGGGGTGGTCGGTGGCGAGGTCGGCGAAGATCTCCTCGCTGACCCGGCGCTGGCCGTCGGTGAGAGTGAAGGGCAGCCGGGCGTCGAAGGCGGTCAGCAGCCCGTCCGGGACGGGCTTGCGGGGCGCCGCGGGCAGTTGGGCGTCGGCCCGGCGGCGCCGGGCGAGCGCCACCTGCAGGACGAACGCCTCGTCCCACTTCAGGCGGTCCCGGGCCATCGCGATATCGGTCTTGGTGGCCGGTCGGTGGATCTTGCGCAGCGCCTCGGGGAGCGTGGCCAGCCCCCGGCCCTCGCGGAGGCCGTCGGGCAGCGGGTCGACGAGCCCGGCCAGCGCGGTCTCCTCGTGGCCGGTCGGGCCCAGCACGGTGTCGATGGCCTGCTGGATCTGCCAGGACTCCATCTGCTTGCACGCCGGGTAGAGCGGCAGCAGCTGATGGGCGAACGCCTCCACGGCCTCCGCGCCGCTCTCCGCGCCCAGCGCCTTGAACTCCGGGTGGGCCAGCTGCCGCTTGCGGTTGAAGACCGAGACCTTCCCGGCGAACATCGCGCGGGTGCCGGGCTGGAGCTCCGCCCGCGGCTTGTGCACACCCTTGCCGAAGAAGACGAGCTGGAGACGGCCGCTGCCGTCGGTGATGGTGACCTCCAGCCGGCGGCCCCGGCCGCCGTTGAACGTGTGCACCCGGGCGTCGGCGACCTGCGCCACCACGGTCACATGCTCGTCCAGGGGCAGATCGGACAGCCGGGTCAGCTCACCGCGCTCCGCGTACCGCCGCGGGTAGTGGTGCAGCAGATCGCCGACGGTGTGCAGGTCGAGATGGTCGGCCATCACCTTCGCGGTGTTGCCGCCCAGGACCTTCTTCAGTGGTTCATCCAGCACGGGCACTCGTCCATTGCACACCACGGGAGTGACAAAGCGGGTGACGAGCGGGGTGATTCAGCGGCCGGCCGCCGGTCTCATTCGATGCCTATGATCAGCGGCGCGGTGGGCTGACCGCCGTGGTAGACGACCGTGTCGACGGCGAAGTGCCCCTCGCGCACATGCCGCTCCAGCCGTTCGGCGACCTCGTCCGGGAGGCCCGCGCCGAGTACCAGCGTGACCATCTCGCCGCCCGAGGCCAGCATCCGGTCCAGCACCGTCTCGGCGGTCGCGGCCAGCTCCGAGCCGATCACCGCCACATCGCCGTCGATCATGCCCAGGACGTCCCCGGCCTGGCACACCCCGGCCATGGTCCAGGACTGGCGCTCGGCGACGGCCAGTTCGGCGTAGCGGGTGGCGCCCGCGGCCGAGGTCATGGCGACCACGTCCTCGTCGAAGCTGCGGCCGGGCTCGTGGACGGCGAGCGCGGCGATGCCCTGGACGGCGGAGCGGGTGGGGATCACCGCGACCCGTACGCCCTCGGCGCGGGCCTGGGCAGCGGCCGCGGCGGCCGTATGGCGCAGCTCGGTGTCGTTCGGCAGCAGCACGACCTCCCGGGCGCCGGCCCGGCGGACCGCGTCGACCAGTTCACCGCTGCCGGGCGGTTCCCCGGGGCGGGTGGCGACCGCGGTCGCGCCCGCCTCGGCGCACAGCGCGGCCAGCCCGTCCCCGGGGACGACGGCGACCACGGCACGGCCCGTGCGCTCGGTGCGCGGCCCGCACGTGGGGCCCTTGGCGCCGTGCTGATCCGGCAGGACGACGACCGGGCCCGGCCGGTCCGGGCCGTCGGCGCCCGCCTTACGGGCGGCGGCGCCGTCGAAGTGGGTGATCCGGATGCGGTACGGGCGCCCGGCCTGGATGCCCGCCTCCACGGCCGCCCCCGCGTCGTCCACATGGACGTGCACATTCCACAGGCCGTCGCCGCCGACGATCACCAAGGAGTCGCCGAGGGCGTCCAGCCGCTCCCGCAGGGCGGCCACGGCCATGTCGCCGGCCTCCAGGAGGTAGATCACCTCGAAGGCGGGCCCGCCATCCGCGGCGCTGTCGGCGGGACAGCCCGCGGGGTCCTGACCGTGCGTCCCGGCGGGCGCCACGGGGTCACGCGTCAGGCCGTCACCGTGGGAGCGGGCGGGCGCGAGCGCCGCGGGAGCCTCGCCCGACAGGGCCTCGGCGAGCCCGCCCAGGACCGTCACCAAGCCGTAGCCGCCCGCGTCGACCACCCCGGCGCGGGCGAGGACGTCGAGCTGGCCGGGGGTGGCCTGGAGCGCCGTCCGGGCGCCCTCGTAGGCGCCGCGGGCCACGGTGGCGGCGTCGCCCGTGGCACGCTCCGCGCCCTCCGCGGCGGCCACGGCGACCGTAAGGACGGTGCCTTCGACGGGGTGGGCGACGGCCAGGTAGGCGAGGTCGGCCGCGCGCCGCAGCGCCAGCCGCAGCCCGTCCGCCTCGTCTGCGCCCGGGCCCCCCTGCGCCGGGCCGTCGGCCAGGACGTCCGCCATGCCGCGCAGCAGCTGCGCCAGGATCGTGCCGGAGTTGCCCTGCGCGCCGATCAGGGCGCCATGGGCCATGGCGCGCACCACATCGGCGAGGGTGGGGCGGGAGGCGGCGGGCGAGGCGGCGTGGCCGTCGAAGGCGGCGTCGACGGCCCGCGCGGCGGACTCGACGGTCAGATACAGATTGGTGCCGGTGTCCCCGTCCGCGACCGGATAGACGTTGATCGCGTCGATGTCCGCGCGGGCCCGGCCCAGCGCGTCCAGCGCGAGCCCGCACCAGGTCCGTACCGCATCGGCGTCGAGCGTGTGCGGCACGTAACGTCCTCCTCGGAGGGTGCTGGGGCGGGGGCGGGCATCGCGTCACCGCAGGGTAGTCGCCGCCCTCGGCGGGTGCCGGGCCAGCCATGATAGTTTCGTTGTACGGGAGTGGCCGTTGTATGCTGCTCCGGTTGCCCGATGCGAATCGGGCCATTCCCCCCAGGCGCCGCCGATCTTCCACGATCCAGGCAACGTCCGGGGCTTCCGTTCAGTGTCCTGTCTCCTCGCGGGAAGCGAGGGTGACCCGTCTTTGGAGTAACCCGTGGCTGCCAACTGCGACGTCTGCGGCAAGGGGCCGGGCTTCGGCAACAACATCTCGCACTCGCACCGCCGCACCCGCCGTCGTTGGAACCCCAACATCCAGACGGTGCGCGCTGTGGTCGGTCGTACCCCGAAGCGGCTCAATGTCTGCACCTCGTGCATCAAGGCCGGCAAGGTTTCGCGCTAGTCCTCTAGTCGCACGGCCTCCCCGCGTAAGCGGGATCCGGTACGCCGAGGCCGGTCCACCATGGATGTGGACCGGCCTTTTAGCGTGCCCTTACGCACGCACTGCGTCCGTCAGTCCCACAACCACCCGTGGTCGACCGGGCCGATGCCCGTGCCCAGCGGGAAGCCCGCCGCGATGGCGCCCGTGACATACTCCTTGGCCGCCGTGACGGCCTGAGGGACCTCGTATCCGCCCGCCAGATACGTGGCGATCGCCGCGGCGAGGGTGCACCCCGTGCCGTGGGTATGGCGGTTGTCGTGGCGGGGCGCCCGCAGCCAGTGCTCCTCGGTGCCGTCCGTGAGCAGATCCACCGCCTCGCCGCCGGGCAGATGGCCGCCCTTGATCAGCGCCCACCGCGGGCCGTGGCCCAGCACCGCCCCGGCCGCCCGCCGCTGATCGTCCTCCGACTCCACCCGGACGCCGGTGAGCTGAGCCACCTCGTCCAGGTTGGGCGTGGCCACGGTCGCGGTCGGCAGCAGCTTCGTACGGACCGCGTCGAGCGCCTCGGTGGCCAGCAGCGGGTCACCGTGCTTGGAGACCCCGACCGGATCGACGACCACCGGCGCGGGCAGCTCCGCGAGCAGCGCGGCGACGGTCTCGACCAGTTCGGCGGTCGCCAGCATGCCGGTCTTGACCGCCTGGACGCCGATGTCGTCGGCCACACTGCGGAACTGGGCCCGTACGGCCTCGGCGGGCAGTTCCCAGGCGCCCTGGACACCCAGGGAGTTCTGCGCCGTCACCGCGGTGATCACGCTCATGCCGTGGGCGCCCAGGGCCAGCATGGTCTTCAGATCGGCCTGGATACCCGCACCGCCGCCGGAGTCCGATCCGGCGACGGTGAGGACGCGCACGGGCGCCGAGCCGTCATGGGAGGGGCGGGGGATACGAGGAGGCAGGACCATGGGGCCGAATCTACTCGCCGCCCCCGCGCCCCCGATGTCCCCCCTCGTCGCCCTTACCGCCGACGCGGCTCCCTACCGACGACTCGACGCCCTTACAGCGGACTCGACGCCCTTACAGCGGACTCGACGCTCTTACGGCAGACTCGACGCCCTTACCGCCGACTCGACGCCCCTATCCCCGACTCGGCGTCACCCTTACCGTCACTCGGCACCCTCACCGTCGCCGAAGTGGTCCCAGCCTCCATGGGCCCAGGGGGCTCCGTCCACCGTCACCTGGGGCAGCGCCGAGGGGTTCAGCACCTCGCCGATCACCTTCCAGCGGGCCGGCAGCTTGGCGTCGGGCGGGAAGGTGGCCACGATCGCGTGGTCCTCTCCCCCGCTGAGCACCCACTGCAGCGGATCGACGCCCACCGCCTGACCGATGTCCGACATCTGCGAGGGGACGTCGATGTCCCCCGAGCGCAGATCGATACGGACCTTGCTGGCCTCCGCGATATGCCCGAGGTCGGCCACCAGTCCGTCGCTCACATCGGTCATGGCGGTCGCGCCGAGCCCGGCGGCGGCCGGACCGGCGTGGTACGGCGGCTCCGGCCGGCGGTGCGCCTCGACGAAGGCCCGCGGCGAGCGGAAGCCGCGTGAGAGCACCGCGTGTCCGGCCGCCGACCAGCCCAGCCATCCGGTGACGGCGACAACGTCGCCGGGCTGGGCACCGGATCGGGTGACCGGCTCATGGTTGCGCAGATCGCCCAGGGCGGTGATGGCCACGGTGATGGTGTCCCCGCGCACCACATCTCCACCGACCACGGCCGCGCCCGCGACCTGGCATTCGTCGCGGATGCCGTCCATCAGCTCGGCCGGCCAGGTCACCGGCAGATCGGCGGGGACCACCAGGCCGAGCAGCAGCGCGGTCGGCACCGCGCCCATGGCCGCGATGTCGGCCAGGTTCTGGGCCGCGGCCTTACGGCCGACGTCATAGGCGGTGGACCAGTCCCTCCGGAAGTGCCTGCCCTCCAGCAGGACATCCGTACTGGCCACGACCCTCCGGTCGGGCGCGGCCACGACCGCGGCATCGTCACCGGGCCCCAACCTCACCGCCGGGGTGGTGGTGAGCCGGGAGGTGAGCTCTCTGATGAGCCCGAACTCCCCCAACTCGCCCACGGTGCCCTTCATCCCATCGCCCCTTCGTGCTCGTGGCCGCTTGCCCACCACGCCGCGCTCCCCGCGCGGGTCTCCCCGCGCCGCATGGCGACGCGGTACCGTGGCGTCCCTTCTCTCCACATGATCCTCGTAGCCGCCCTGGAGGTTCCGTGGTACAGGCGTACATCCTGATCCAAACCGAGGTCGGCAAGGCCTCGACCGTGGCCGACATCATCGCCAAGCTCCCCGGGGTGATACAGGCGGAGGACGTCACGGGCCCTTACGACGTGATCGTCCGCGCCCAGGCCGACACGGTCGATGAACTCGGCCGCATGGTGGTCGCGAAAGTCCAGCAAGTCGAAGGCATCACTCGTACTCTGACCTGCCCGGTCGTCCATCTCTAGCTCCCCCGTATGCTCGGCCGATGAATTGCGCACACCGTAGTCTCACCCGAAGGCTCGTTCCGCTCGCGCTGGCCCTGGTGCCGATCGCCGGTTGCTCCTTCATCGGGGATTCCGACGACAGCGTGGCGCTCGCGGTTCCCTCGCCGTCCGCGCAGGCGGCGGCGGTGTGCCGGGCGCTCCACAAGGAACTGCCCAGCACCGTGGACGGGCTGAAGCGGGGCACCGCCGAGCCCGCCTCGGACTACACAGCCGTGTGGGGGGACCCCGCCGTGCAGCTGCGCTGCGGGGTCCCCCGGCCGGCGGCCATGAGCTCCACGACCGAGTCGGCCGAGGTGAACGGCGTCGCGTGGCTGCCGGAGAAGCAAAAGGACGGCTACCGCTTCACCACCGTACTTCGCCGGGCGTATGTCGAGGTGACCGTGCCCAGGAAGTACGCCCCCGAGATCAACGCCCTGCTCGACTTCGCCAAGGCCGTCAAGAAGACGGTGCCCAAGGGCGTGGCCTAGGGGCCCAGGCCCTAGCGCAGCCCCGTCGAGCGGCGCAGGGCGGCCTGCAGCAGCCGGTCCACCAGCTCGGGGTAGCTCACGCCGCTCTCCTGCCACATGCGCGGGTACATCGAGATCGGGGTGAAGCCGGGCATGGTGTTGATCTCGTTGATCACGAACTCGCCGCTGTCCAGCAGGAAGAAGTCGGCCCGGACCAGCCCCTCGCAGGACGCCGCGTCGAAGGCGGCCACCGCGAGCTCCTGGACCCGCCGGGTCTGCTCCTCGGTGAGCGGCGCGGGCACGATACCGGCCGCCGAGTCGATGTACTTCGCCTCGAAGTCGTAGAAGGCGTGGGAGGAGACCGGCGGGATCTCGGCGGGCAGGCTCGCGCGCGGCCCGTCCTCGTACTCCAGCACCCCGCATTCGATCTCGCGGCCGCGCAGCAGCGCCTCCACGATGACCTTCGGGTCGTGGCGCCGGGCCTCCTCGATGGCCTCGTCCAGGTCCGCCGGGTCCTCGACCTTGGTGATGCCGATGGACGAGCCGGCCCGCGCGGGCTTCACGAAGAGCGGCCAGCCGTGCTCCGCGGCGAACTCCACGATCCGGCGGCGGGCGGCGGAAGGTTCCTGCTGCCACTCCCGGGGGCGGATCACCTCGTACGGGCCGACGGGCAGCCCGAAGGAGACGAACACCCGCTTCATGTACTCCTTGTCCATGCCCACGGCGGAGGCGAGCACCCCGGCGCCCACATACGGCACCCCGGACAGCTCCAGCAGCCCCTGGAGGGTGCCGTCCTCGCCGTACGGGCCGTGCAGCATGGGGAAGACGACATCGACGTCGCCCAGCGCCTTGGGCACCGACCCCGGCTCGCTGTAGACGACCTCGCGGTTCCCCGGGTCGACCGGGAGGACGACCGAACCCTCGCCGGACTCGGCGAGCCGTTCGACGCTGGGCAGCTCGCGGTTGGCGATGGCCATCCGCTCGGGCTCGTCGGCGGTCAGCGCCCAACGGCCGTCCGCGGTGATGCCGATCGGCAGCACGTCGTACTTCTCGCGGTCGATGGCGCGCAGCACGGCGCCCGCGGTGACCACCGAGATGGCGTGCTCGGAGCTGCGGCCGCCGAAGACGACGGCGACGCGCGGCTTGTGCCGCTCGCCTCCGGAAGAAGCCGGGACAGGGCCTGGGGAAGGGGTCTGGCTGCTCATATCGCGTTGAGGTTACCTTGCGGTCCGCGCGGCGTCAGTGCCGCTCGGCCTTGGCGCTGCGGGACATCAGCTCTTTGAGTGCGACAAGCGGCTGTTTGCCGTCGTGCACGATCTCGACGACGGTCTCGGTGATGGGCATGTCGACATCGAAGCGCCGGGCGAGATCCAGCACGGACTCGCACGACTTGACGCCCTCCGCGGTCTGCTTGGTGACCGCGATGGTCTCCTCCAGCGTCATCCCGCGCCCCAGGTTGGTGCCGAAGGTGTGGTTGCGGGAGAGCGGGGAGGAGCAGGTGGCGACGAGGTCGCCCATGCCCGCCAGGCCCGCGAAGGTGTGCGCGTCGGCGCCCATCGCCAGGCCCAGCCGGGTCGTTTCGGCGAGGCCGCGGGTGATGAGCGACGCCTTGGTGTTGTCGCCGAGCCCCATGCCGTCGGCGATGCCCACGGCCAGCGCGATGACGTTCTTCACCGCGCCGCCCAGCTCGCAGCCGACCACGTCGGTGTTGGTGTACGGGCGGAAGTACGCGGTGTGGCAGGCGGTCTGGAGGCGGCGGGCCACGCTCTCGTCGGGGCAGGCCACCACCGAGGCGGCGGGCTGCCGGGCGGCGATCTCCTTGGCGAGGTTGGGCCCGGTGAGCACCGCGACGCGCTCGGCGGGCGCCTTGGCGACCTCCTGGACGACCTCGCTCATCCGCTTGGCCGTGCCGAGTTCGACACCCTTCATCAGGGAGACCAGCACGGTGTCACCGGCCAGCAGCGGGGCCCATTCGGAGAGGTTGCCGCGCAGCGTCTGGGAGGGCACGGAGAAGACGGTGAACTCCGCGCCGGCCGCGGCCTCGGCCGGGTCGGTGGTGGCCCGCACGCCGTCGGGGAGCCGCACCCCGGGGAAGTAGTCGGGATTGGTGCGGCCGGTGTTGATGGCCTCGACCACACCGGACCGGCGGCCCCACAGCGTCACCTCGCAGCCGGCGTCGGCGAGCACCATCGCGAAGGCGGTGCCCCAGGAGCCGGTGCCGAAGACGGCGCAGCGCGTCACTTGCTCTCCTCATCGGCCAGCGGGAGCGGCGGGCCGTCGGTGCTGGTGCTGGTGGGCCGGTCGTGCCGGTGAACGGGCGCGGGCTCTCCGCGCACCTCGGAAAGGAGGTCGGTGATGGCGTCCATGATGACGTCGGTGGCCGCCCGGAGGACCTCCGCGGTGGGCTCCTGGCCGTAGAACCCGGACAGGTCCACCGGCGGGCCGGCGAGCACCTTGAGGGTCTTGCGCGGGAAGAGACGGACCCGCTTCTCCTTGGCGTACGGCGGCACGGCCTCGTTGGCACCCCACTGGGCGACGGGGATGACGGGGGCCTTGGTGAGCAGCGCGACCCGCGCCGCGCCGGTCTTTCCGCGCATGGGCCACATGTCGGGGTCGCGGGTGAGGGTGCCCTCGGGGTAGAAGGCCACACACTCGCCCTTGTTGATGGCGTCCACGGCGGCCCGGAAGGCGTTGGCGGCGTCGGTGGACTCGCGGTAGACGGGGATCTGGCCGGTGCCGCGGAGCATGGTGCCCATGAAGCCGCCCCTGAAGAGGGCTGCCTTGGCGAGGAAGCGCGGCACCCTCCCGGTGTTGTACTGGAAGTGCGCGTAGGAGAGGGGGTCGAGATACGAGTTGTGATTGATCGCGGTGATAAATCCACCATCGGCCGGAATGTGCTCCATTCCGTGCCAGTCCCGCTTGAACAGAACCACCAGCGGCGGTTTGCACAAGACCGCTGCCGTGCGGTACCAGAAGCCGATTCTGCGGCCGGACACTCGGAACATCCTCTCTTGGACCCTGCTGACCTGCTGGCTTGCTGTCGCCCCCTGCAGCCGCACAAGTGTCGCTCCAGGCACCCTGTCTGTCGAGAACACCGTAACCCCGTCCGTCTTCGGCGAGCCGGGCAGCAGGTCAGAATGAGGCCCGTGGGAAGAAACGGAGCCCCTGTGACCTGGACCCTCGTGGTGCCGCTGAAGCCCTTGTCACGGGCGAAGACCAGGCTCTCCGACGCCGCGGGCGACGGCCTCCGGGCCTCACTCGCGCTCGCGTTCGCTCAGGACACGGTGGACGCGGCGCTGGCGAGCCGCTGGGTGCGCGGGGTGACCGTCGTCACCGACGACCCGCTCGCCGGACGTGAGCTGTCCGCCCTCGGCGCCCGGATCCTGCCCGACTCCCCGGGGCGCGGGCTGAACGCGGCGCTGGCGCACGGCGCCCTCGCCGTCCGCGGGGAGCGCCCGGGGGCCGCCGTGGCGGCGATGAACGCCGATCTCCCGGCGCTGCGGACCGTGGAGCTCGACCTGGTGCTCGAGGCCGCGTCCGGCTTCGCACGTGCCTTTCTGGCGGACGCCGCGGGGGTGGGCACCACGCTCCTCTCGGCGGCGCCCGGCGTCGGTCTGACGCCCGCCTTCGGGGGACCCTCACGGGCCCGGCACCGGGCGTCGGGGGCGCGGGAGATCGAGCTGGCGGGGGTGGACTCGGTGCGGCACGACGTGGACACGGCCGGGGATCTGCGCGCGGCGGTGGCCCTGGGCGTGGGCGCCCACACCAGGGCTAGGCTGGCGGACATGCAGGGAACCGCCTATACGTACGACCCCGAGACCCGCGCCGGCAGCGTGCTGCTCGACGACGGCACCCCGTTGCCGTTCGACACCGCGGCCTTCGACGCCGGGGGGCTGCGGATGCTGCGCCCGGGCCAGCGGGTGCGGATCGAGGTGGAGGGCGAGGGCGAACAGCGCCGGGTCGTCTTCGTCACGCTGCAGACGTTCTGAACGCCGCGGACAGCACCGCGGACAGCACCCCAGACAGCACCGCGGGCCGGGCTCCCTCGGGGAGCCCGGCCCGGCGCGTGAACAGTGCGGCGCTTGTGCGCCGCCGGCTAGCGCTTCCTGGCGGTGGTCTTCTTCGTGGTGGTCTTACGGGCGCTCGTCTTGCGCGCCGGGGCCTTCTTCGCGGCGGCCTTGGCGGGCGCCTTCTTGGCCGTCGTCTTCTTGGCGGTCGCCTTCTTGGCGGCGGCCTTGGCCGGGGCCTTCTTGGCCGTCGCCTTCTTGGCCGCGGCCTTCTTCGCAGGAGCCTTCTTGGCGGTCGCCTTCTTGACCGCGGCCTTCTTCGCGGCGACCTGGAGGCTGCCCTTGGGAGCCTTCTTCACCGCGACCTCACCGCCGCGCGGGAGCTTCTTGGAGCCGCTCACCAGGTCCTTGAACCCCTGACCGGCACGGAAGCGGGGCACCGAGGTCTTCTTGACCCTCACGCGCTCCCCGGTCTGCGGGTTACGAGCGTACCGGGCGGGCCGTTCCACCTTCTCGAACGAACCAAATCCAGTGACTGAAACTCGCTCCCCGGCGACGACTGCCCGGACGATGGCGTCCAGAACTGCGTCGACGGCCTCGGCGGCCGACTGACGGCCGCCGACCTTGTCGGCAATCGCTTCTACGAGCTGCGCCTTGTTCACGTCTTCCCCTTCGGAGACATTGCCGGAATCAATGTGTTCAAGCCTTTTCGCACGTTAGGCAGATATATACCGCAAATCAAACACGAAACGGGCTAATCACCCTTGTGCCGCAACGCACTCGATCGTCACGGACTTCCGTCGGTGTCGGGATCTTGGGGGAAACGGCCCTCGTCGAGGTCGTTCATCAACCGCTCCAGACGCTTTGCCGCATCTGCGAGATCGTGTTTCGCCGCTGAGGTGATGACCAGCAGCTTCCGGGACAGCGTCATCCGTACGCCCTCCGGGACTTGCAGTGCGCGCACCCTTGCGTGCGCTTCCTTGAGCCGGTCGGCGACGATGCCGTAGAGCTCGAGTTGGCCGTCGCGTTCCATGCACTGATTGTGCCATCTGAGGCGAGTTGTCGCTTCACGGGGCCTCAACATGCCGATGCGCCGCCGGTCCGAGGACCGGCGGCGCATCTTGCCAAACCCGCTCTGTACAGGGAGAACCGGGGGTCAGAGCACCACCGTGCTGGGCTTGAAGGAGGGACGACGCGCCTCGTACGCGGCGATGGATTCGTCCTCCCTGAGGGTGAGACTGATGTCGTCCAGCCCCTCCAGGAGTCGCCACCGGGCATTCTCGTCAAGCTCAAAATCAGCCGTGATGCCCTCGGCTCGAACCTGGCGGTCGACGAGGTCCACGGTGACCTCCGCGGCGGGGTCCGCCTCGACCAGCTTCCACAGCCGGTCCACGGTCTCCTGCGGCAGGACGACGGTCAGCAGCCCGTTCTTGAGCGAGTTGCCGCGGAAGATGTCGGCGAAGCGGGACGAGATGACGGCCTTGAAGCCGTAGTTCTGCAGCGCCCATACCGCGTGCTCGCGCGAGGAGCCGGTGCCGAAGTCGGGACCGGCCACCAGCACCGTCCCGCCCTTGTACTCGGCCGCGTTGAGCACGAACTCCGGGTCCTTGCGCCATGCCTCGAAGAGTCCGTCCTCGAAGCCGTCGCGGGTGACCTTCTTGAGCCAGTGCGCCGGGATGATCTGGTCCGTGTCCACGTTGCTGCGGCGCAGCGGAACGGCCCGGCCGGTGTGCGTGGTGAATGCTTCCATGACTGCTCAGGCCCCCACGGGAGTCGATACGGCCGCGTCGGACAGATCGGCGGGCGAGGCCAGATGGCCCAGCACCGCGGTGGCGGCGGCGACCTGCGGCGAGACCAGATGGGTCCGGCCGCCCTTGCCCTGCCGGCCCTCGAAGTTGCGGTTGGACGTGGACGCCGACCGCTCACCGGGCGCGAGCTGGTCGGGGTTCATGCCCAGGCACATCGAACAGCCCGCGTGCCGCCACTCGGCGCCGGCGGCAGTGAACACCTTGTCCAGCCCCTCCTCGACGGCCTGCAGGGCGACCCGCACCGAGCCGGGGACCACCAACATCCGTACGCCGTCGGCCACCGAGCGGCCGGACAGCACCGAGGCGGCGGAGCGCAGGTCCTCGATGCGGCCGTTGGTGCAGGAACCGACGAAGACCGTGTCCACCGCGATGTCGCGCAGCGGCTGACCTGCCGTCAGACCCATGTACTCCAGGGCCTTCTCGGCGGCGAACTGCTCGCTGGCGTCCTCGAAGGAGGCCGGGTCCGGGACCGACTCCGACAGCGGAGCGCCCTGGCCGGGGTTGGTGCCCCAGGTGACGAACGGGGCGAGTTCGGAGGCGTCGATGACGACCTCACGGTCGAAGACCGCGTCGTCGTCGCTCCGCAGGGTGCGCCAGTACGCGACGGCCGCGTCCCAGTCGTCACCCTGGGGGGCGTGCGGGCGGCCCTCCAGATAGGCGAAGGTCGTCTCGTCCGGGGCGATCATGCCCGCGCGGGCGCCCGCCTCGATGGACATGTTGCACACGGTCATCCGGGCCTCCATCGAGAGCTTCTCGATGGCGGAGCCGCGGTACTCGAGCACATAGCCCTGGCCGCCGCCGGTGCCGATCTTGGCGATGATCGCCAGGATCAGGTCCTTGGCGGTGACGCTCTCGGGCAGCTCGCCCTCGACGGTGATCGCCATGGTCTTGAACGGCGCGAGCGGCAGCGTCTGGGTCGCCAGCACATGCTCGACCTGGCTGGTGCCGATGCCGAACGCGAGCGCGCCGAAGGCGCCGTGGGTCGAGGTGTGGCTGTCACCGCAGACCACGGTCGTACCGGGCTGGGTCAGTCCCAGCTGCGGTCCCACCACGTGGACGACGCCCTGCTCGACATCGCCGAGCGGGTGCAGCCGGACACCGAACTCCGCGCAGTTCTTGCGCAGCGTCTCCAACTGGGCACGGGAGACGGGGTCCGCGATCGGCTTGTCGATGTCGAGGGTGGGGGTGTTGTGGTCCTCGGTCGCGAGGGTGAGATCGGTACGACGGACCGTGCGGCCGGCCTTGCGCAGGCCGTCGAACGCCTGCGGGCTGGTCACCTCGTGCAGCAGGTGCAGATCGATGAAGAGCAGGTCAGGCTCGCCTTCGGCGTGCCGGACGACATGGTCGTCCCAGACCTTCTCCGCGAGTGTCCGTCCCATCGCATTCCCTCCGGCCGGCGCCAGTGCCGGCCCAGCTTGTCTCGACTGCGTGCCCTGGTCTGCGGGCCCGCCATTTACAGAGTGGCGGGTCTCCCCGGAAATTGAACTTGCGTTTCACACTGTGAGACGCGAGTATCGTTTCATGGACAACACTAGCGGCGTCGGCGTTCTCGACAAGGCGGCTCTGGTCCTGAGCGCCCTGGAGTCCGGCCCGGCCACCCTCGCCGGACTGGTCGGGGCGACCGGTCTCGCCCGCCCCACGGCACACCGGCTCGCGGTAGCACTCGAGCACCACCGGATGGTGGCACGTGACATGCAGGGGCGCTTCATTCTGGGCCCCCGCCTGGCCGAGCTGGCAGCGGCGGCGGGCGAGGACCGGCTGCTCGCCACGGCCGGTCCCGTGCTCACGCATCTCCGGGATGTGACCGGCGAGAGCGCGCAGCTCTACCGGCGCCAGGGAGACATGCGCATCTGTGTCGCCGCGGCCGAGCGGCTGTCCGGACTGCGGGACACCGTGCCGGTCGGCTCCACTCTCCCCATGAAGGCCGGCTCGGCCGCCCAGGTCCTGATGGCCTGGGAGGAGCCGGAGCGGCTGCACCGCGGACTGCAGGGGGCCCGCTTCACCGCCACGGCCCTGTCGGGCGTACGACGGCGGGGCTGGGCCCAGTCGATCGGCGAGCGGGAGCCCGGCGTGGCGTCCGTCTCCGCGCCCGTGCGCGGCCCGTCCAACCGCGTGGTCGCCGCCGTCTCGGTCTCCGGACCGATCGAGCGGCTGACCCGCCACCCGGGCCGGATGCACGCCCAGGCCGTCATCGACGCGGCGGCCCGCCTGACCGACGCCCTGCGTCGCGGCAACTGATCACGCCCCGTTACGCCCTCTCCAGGCTCAGCCGGTCGGCCGCGCGGTCACCGCGCCGGCCGACCGGGACGACCCCGGTGGCCTTGCCCAGGCCGAACGCCGGCATGTTGAGGTAGATCGCCTCGTGCGCCCCGGCCGGTACGACATAGGTCTCGTGCCAGAAGCCGACCTTGCCCCGGCCCTCCCGCATCCGGCGGTTGAACGCCGCCCAGGCGGGACGGTGCTCCTTGCCCTGGGCCGACGCGTACTCCAGCAGCTTCTCGTGCGAGTCCCAGTACTGGACGACGTAGAACACCCGGGGCGGGCCGAACAGGAGCTGATAGCCCAGCATCCCGCTCCCCTTGTCCCGCGACAGCTCGCGGAGCATCCGCGGCATCGCATTGAAGACCGGCAGCCAGCTGCGCAGCGCGCGGAAGCGGTTGATGCGCATGCCGATCAGGAAGACGGTGACCTCCCCCTCGGCCTCGGCAGTCATACGGCCGGCGAACAGCTCGGTACCCATGGTGATCCCCTTGCCCCCACATCGGGATAGTCTTGGATAGCGGCGCTATCCATTACTTGGATAGTGCCACTCTCCAACGGAAGGTGCAACAGGGATGCGACTGGCGGAGCTCAGCGAGCGCAGCGGAGTGCCCACCGCGACGATCAAGTACTACCTGCGCGAGCGGCTGCTGCCGCCGGGAGAGCGGATCACCGCCACCAAGTCCGAGTACGGCGAGGAGCATCTGCGCCGACTGCGGCTGGTGCGCTCGCTGATCCAGGTCGGCCGGATGCCGGTGGCCACGGCGCGCGAGGTGCTGGCGGCCACCGAGGACGAGTCGCTCAGCCAGAAAACCCAGATGGGAGCCGCGGTCTGGGCACTGCCGCACGGCGCCGAGCCCGACGAGGACGATCCGCACGCGGCGCGGGCCAGGGAACAGGTGGACACCGTGCTGCGGCGGATGGACTGGTCCCACGGCCAGGAGCTGGGCGACACCTCCCCCGCCTACCGGATGCTGGTGACGGCCATCGCCTCGCTGGACCGCCTGGGATATCCCCATGACACCGAGCATCTGCTGGTGCATGCCCGGTTGGCGGGTGAACTGGCCGTCGCAGACCTGGACCTGGTGGAGACCTACGACACCCCGCCCGAGCGGATCGAGGCGGTGGTGGCGCTGACGGTGCTCTATGAGCCGGTGCTGCTCAGCCTGCGGCGGCTCGCGCAAACCGAGGAATCCAGCCGCCGCTTCAAGGAGTGATCAGCAGCCAAGGGCACGAACGGGACATGGAAAAGCCCCCCGCTGTCGCGGAGGGCTTTTCGCTGGTACCCCCGACCGGATTCGAACCGGCGCTACCGCCTTGAGAGGGCGGCGTGCTAGGCCGCTACACAACGGGGGCCTGAGTCAGCACAAGTGCTGCGCTGGGCTACCAGGACTCGAACCTAGACTAAATGAACCAGAATCACTCGTGCTGCCAATTACACCATAGCCCATGGTATAGACCAGTACCCCCGACCGGATTCGAACCGGCGCTACCGCCTTGAGAGGGCGGCGTGCTAGGCCGCTACACAACGGGGGCCCTAGCGATCTCCGTCTTTCGAAGAGATCCGTACCCCCGACCGGATTCGAACCGGCGCTACTGCCTTGAGAGGGCAGCGTGCTAGGCCGCTACACAACGGGGGCTTGGTCCTGCTTTGATCAAGAGATCCATCAGTCATTCGAAGGATCTCTTGCTGGGGTACCAGGACTCGAACCTAGACTAAGTGAACCAGAATCACTCGTGCTGCCAATTACACCATACCCCACCAAAACGCCACCCCCGTAAGGGGTTTTGTTTGGCTTGCGCCCCGGCCCGGCCTCTCGGCCCGCCCGTCCGGCGCAGGAAGAACATTACCCGATGGTGGACGGGCCACCAAAACGAGTATCACCGCGAGTGGCGCCGTCTCACAGGCGTGAGCGGCGCCTCCCGCCCCTATCCGGCCAGCTTCGCCAGCGCCGCGTCCACACGGGCCAGCGTGCGCTCGCGGCCCAGGACCTCCAGGGACTCGAACAGCGGCAGCCCGACCGTGCGGCCGGTGACCGCGACCCGCAGCGGGGCCTGGGCCTTGCCCAGTTTGAGACCGTGCTCCTCACCGGCCGCGAGGACCGCGGCCTTCAGGGTCTCGGCGTCCCAGTCCGCCTCGGCGAGCCGGGTACGGACCGAGGCCAGCAGCGCGTCCGCGCCCGGCTTCATGGCCTTGGTCCAGGACGCCTCGTCCTGGACCGGCTCATCGAGGAAGAGGAAGTCCATGTTCGCGGTGATGTCGGACAGGACCGTCAGCCGGGTCTGGGCCAGCGGGGCCAGCGCCGCGAAGGCGGCCGCGTCGAAGGCGTCCGGGGACCACGGCGCGTGCGGGGCCTTCAGCCAGGGCTCGCACGCCTCGATGAACGCCTTCACATCCAGCAGCCGGATGTGGTCCGCGTTGATCGCCTCGGCCTTCTTGAGGTCGAAACGCGCCGGGTTGGCGTTCACCCCCGAGATGTCGAACGCCTCGACCATCTCCGCCGGCGAGAAGACGTCGCGGTCGGACGAGAGCGACCAGCCCAGCAGGGAGAGGTAGTTGAGCAGTCCCTCGGGGAGGAAGCCGCGCTCCCGGTAGAGGTTCAGCGAGGACTGCGGATCGCGCTTGGAGAGCTTCTTGTTGCCCTCGCCCATGACGTACGGGAGATGGCCGAAGGCGGGCACCGCACCGGAGCCCACACCGATCTCGGCGAGCGCCCGGTAGAGCCCGATCTGCCGCGGGGTGGAGGAGAGCAGGTCCTCGCCGCGCAGCACATGCGTGATCTCCATCAGCGCGTCGTCCACGGGGTTGACGAGCGTGTAGAGGGGCGCGCCGTTGGCCCGCACGATGCCGTAGTCCGAGACGTTCTCGGGGGTGAAGGTCAGCTCACCGCGCACCAGGTCGGTGAAGGTGATCGGCTCGTCCGGCATCCGGAAGCGCACGATCGAGACGCGTCCCTCCGCCTCGTACGCGGCGATCTGCTCGGCGGTCAGGGTGCGGCAGGTGCCGTCGTAGCCGGAGGGCCGGCCGGCCTTGCGGGCCGCCTCGCGGCGCTCCTCCAGCTCCTCGGCGGTGCAGTAGCAGCGGTAGGCGTGGCCCGCCTCCAGCAGCTTGTCCGCGACCTCGCGGTAGAGGTCCATCCGCTGCGACTGGCGGTAAGGCGCGTGCGGACCGCCGACCTCGGGGCCCTCGTCCCAGTCGAAGCCCAGCCAGCGCATGGCGTCCAGGAGCTGCGTGTAGGACTCCTCGGAGTCGCGCGCGGCGTCGGTGTCCTCGATGCGGAACACCAGGGTGCCGCCGTGGTGACGGGCGAAGGCCCAGTTGAACAGGGCCGTGCGGACCAGGCCCACATGAGGGTTGCCGGTCGGCGAGGGACAGAAACGAACTCGCACGGGGGCGGAGGGGGATGCGCTAGCCACGCTTGATCACCTTGTTGGTGAGAGTGCCGATGCCTTCGATGGTGACGGCGACCTCGTCGCCGACGGAGAGCGGGCCGACGCCCGCCGGAGTGCCGGTGAGTACGACGTCGCCGGGGAGCAGCGTCATCGCCTCGGTGATGTGCACGATCAGATCCTCGATCGGGCGCACCATCTCGCTCGTCCGGCCGAGCTGACGCTGTTCGCCGTTGACGGTGCACATGATGCCGAGATCGGCGGCGCGCGTCAGGTCGATATCGGTCTCCACCCAGGGGCCCAGCGGACACGAGGTGTCGAAGCCCTTGGCCCGCGCCCACTGCTTCTCGCTCCGCTGGGCGTCGCGGGCCGTGATGTCGTTGCCGCAGGTGTAGCCGAGGATGACGTCCTTGACGCGCTCACGCGGAACCTCACGGCACATCCGTCCGATCACCACGGCCAGCTCGGCCTCGTAGTGCACCTCGGAGGAGAAGGAGGGATACGTGACGGGGTCGCCGGGGCCGATCACCGAGGTGGACGGCTTGAAGAAGACGACCGGGACGTCGGGGACCTCGTTGCCCAGCTCCGCCGCGTGCTCGGCGTAGTTGCGCCCGATTCCGACGACCTTGTTCGGCAGGACGGGCGGCAGCAGCCGGACCTTGCTCAGCGGGACCTTCTGACCCGAGCGCTCGAATTCGGCGAAGGGGTGGCCCTTGATGATGTCGATGACGGGGCCGTCCTGATCGGACGGCTCACCCTCCACCACGCCGAAGGCGACGTTGCCGTCGATGGAGAATCTGGCGATGCGCACGGGAAGCCTTGGCTCCTTGACTGAACTCGCTGGAGACTGACGCTCCAGGCTATCGCTCCGCGTCCCGCGCGCCGCCGTCCCGCCTGCCGGGAGTGGTGGCGTCCGCCACAGCCCCGGGGAATCAGTGGCCCGGGGCCTCGGTCAGCACGGTGCGCTTGGGGTTCGCGGTCCGGTTCGGCAGGTCGGCGCGGTGCTCCGGCTGCTCCTCGGGCGCGGCCGACAGGTCGTCGGCGTCCTTGATGTCCTGGGCGTCCCCCAGCTCCTGGACGTCCTCGAGATGGGCCAGGGTGGTGCGCCGCGGGTTGGCTATGGAGTGGAACATCATGGTCGTCTTCACTTGGTTTACGCCTCGATCTTGTCGTCCGTACCGGCTGTGTAAAGCGTCAGGCTAGAGGCGGCCTTGCCCATGGATTCGCAGGAAAAGTCACCGCCAGCATGTGATATTGCTCACGAGCGATCAGGCAAAAGCCACATAGAAGACAGTTACGCAATCGCCCTAAACGGACATCGCATACCTGAACGCGACGTTCCGCTCTTGATCATCGCTAGCCGGACACTCGATTGCGCCCTTCGATTCGTACACAAAAGTCCGTTATCGCCGACATGGCTTTCTACGTCCCGTAATAAAGTCCGCACTGAGCGTCACACGGATCACAGCCTTATCCATTGCCCTTGTTGCAGCATCCGGCACTGTGCTGGAATTCCCGGGACCGCCGCGGGAATCAGCCGGCGCGCACGGGGGCGCAGCACAGAGGCGCCGAGCGGCGGGGGGCTCCTCTTGTCGACATGAAAGGAAGCGCGCCGGTCACTCACGACCGACAGGGGGGATCGCGGTCCCCCACGACTCGACACCGCTCCGCCGGTCTTCCGGAGGGGCGCCTGGTCCAGAGGTTGCGACGCTAGTGCAGGGACGTATCAAGAGGGATGGTATGGGGGCTCCCCAGGCCCGCCAGGGCCGAGGGGATGCTTCGGCGGACCCGGAGCCGCGTGGCGGGACCGACCGCGGCTCCTCGCCCCAGCGCGCCCAGGGGAGCAGCGGCAGGACCCTGGGTGATCAGAGCCCCGAGGCCGGCACGCAGAGCGCTACCCGGATCAGTACGCCCAGTGGCGGCGGAGACGCGGAGCGGCCGGCCAAGCCGAAGACCCCCGGCCCCACCGGGCCCGGCAATCGCATGGCCCTGCGCAACTGGCGCATCAGCACCCGACTGGTCTCCCTGCTCACGCTCCCGGTGGTCGCGGCGACCACCCTGGGGGCGCTGCGCATCGAGGGCTCGCTGGACAACATCCAGCAGCTCGATCAGATGAAGCTGCTCACCAAGATGACGCAGCAGGCCACCCAGCTGGCCAGCGCGCTCCAGGAGGAGCGCGACAAGTCGGCCGGTCCGCTGGCGGGCAAGGGCAACGACAAGGACGACCGGGTCGTCTCCACGCGTGAGGACACCAACCGCGCCATCACGGCCTTCCGCGAGGCCACCCACCAGATCGATCCCGGCGACCAGTCGCTGGCCGGTGTGCAGTCCACGCTCGTCAACATCGACCGTCAGCTCGGCAAGATCAACGAGGTCCGTGACACGGCCTATGACAACAGCCAGTACTACTCGCTGACGGTCCAGAACTACAACGAGCTGATCAACTCGCTGCTGCTGCTCTCCCAGGACATGGCGCAGGCGACCAGCAACCGCGCGATGATCAACAACACCCGCGCGCTCGCCACCTTCTCCTCGGCCAAGGAGTACGCCTCCATCCAGCGCGCGCTCATCAGCGCCGCGCTCGCCGACCCCAAGGGCGCCGACTTCTCCGCCAACGACCGCCGCTTCGCCAGGACCGCGGTGGACAAGGAGAACGAGGCGCTCGGCCGCTTCAAGCAGATCCGCCAGGGCAACTCCGAGGATCTGCTCGAACCGCTGGACAGCCGCCCCGACATCAAGGCGGCGACCATGTACGCCGACCGCGCGGTGCGCGACCCCGAGGGGCTGAAGGCGGAGAAGCGCACCGATCTGGACTGGTACGACCAGGACAGTATCAAGATCGAAGAGATGGGCAAGATCGAGCAGACGCTGCTCAGCGAGATGCAGCAGAAGGCTCGTGAGCTCCGCGACTCCGCCCAGCAGGACGCGATCCTCAACGGTGCGCTGATCCTCCTGGTCCTCGGCGTCTCCCTGGTCGGCGCCTTCGTCGTCGCCCGCTCCATGGTCCGCTCGCTGCGGCGCCTCCAGGACACCGCGCAGGAGGTCTCCCAGAAGCGGCTGCCCGAACTGGTCAAGCAGCTCTCCGAGGCCGATCCGCAGGATGTGGACACCTCCGTCGAGTCCGTCGGTGTGCACAGCCGGGACGAGATCGGAAAGGTGGCCGCGGCCTTCGACGACGTGCACCGCGAGGCGGTCCGGCTCGCCGCCGAGCAGGCGCTGCTGCGGGGCAACGTCAACGCGATGTTCACCAACCTCTCGCGCCGCAGCCAGGGCCTCATCCAGCGCCAGCTCTCGCTCATCTCCGAGCTGGAGAGCCGCGAGGCCGACCCGGACCAGCTCTCCTCGCTCTTCAAGCTGGACCACCTCGCCACTCGTATGCGCCGTAACGGCGAGAACCTCCTGGTCCTCGCGGGCGAGGAGCCCGGCCGCCGGTGGACCCGGCCGGTGCCGCTGGTGGACGTGCTCCGCGCGGCCGCCTCCGAGGTGGAGCAGTACGAGCGCATCGAACTCAGCTCGGTCCCGGCGACCGAGGTCGCCGGCCGGGTCGTCAACGACCTCGTCCACCTGCTCGCCGAGCTGCTGGAGAACGCCACCTCCTTCTCCTCGCCGCAGACCAAGGTCAAGGTCACCGGTCATGCGCTGCCCGACGGGCGGGTGCTGGTCGAGATCCACGACACCGGTATCGGGCTCTCGCCCGAGGACCTGGCGGCGATCAACGAGCGGCTGGCCTCCCCGCCCACGGTCGATGTGTCGGTGTCCCGGCGCATGGGTCTGTTCGTGGTCGGCCGGCTGTCGCTGCGTCACGGCATCCGCATCCAGCTCCGGCCGTCCGACTCGGGCGGTACGACGGCGCTGGTCATGCTGCCGGTCGATGTCGCCCAGGGCGGCCGGAAGCCGGCGCCGCAGGCCGCCGGCGGCAAGTCGGGCCAGGGTGCGCCGGCCGTCGGTGGCGGCCAGGGCAACGGCTCGGCGGGGCTGCTCGGCTCGGCGCCCTCACGGCGCCAGGTCCCGGGCTCGGGTTCGCGCACCGCGCTGCCGGGCAACAGCGGCAGCGGACTGCCGACCCGGCCGGTCGGCGCCGGTGCGGGCCCCGCGGGCGGCGCCCCGGCCGGCGGCACCAACTTCTTCGAGGGCGGGCGGCCTCCGGGCCCCCGGAGCAACGCCCCCGCGGGCCCCGGCGGCCCCGGTGGTCAGAGTGGCCCCGCTGGTCAGAGTGGCCCCGGTGGTCAGGGTGGCCCCGGCGCCCCCTCCGGACGTCCCCCGCTTCCGCAGCGCAACGACGGCCCGACCGTCGCTCCGCCGACCGGCGCCCCGGCCCGTGCCGACGGAGGCGACCAGGGCGGCCGTCCGCAGCTGCCCACCCGCGGCCCCGCGCCCGAGCTTCCGGCCCCGGCCCAGCCGGGCACCAGTTGGGGCGCGCGCGCCGCGGCCGGCGAGGACGACTGGCCGAGCACGCCGCGCGACGCGGTGGACACCCCGCGCGGGCATGAGGAGTACGACTCCACGGGCCAGTTCGCCCGTCCGGACCTCGGCGGCTCCGGGGACCGGCGCGACCCGTTCGGCAACCGCGGCCCCGGCGACACCGGCGAGCTGCCGCAGCTGAGCGACAGCCCCAACCTGTTCGAGCCGCGCCGCGGGGCCAATGGACCGCAGGGCGGCCAGGGACCGGCCGACACCGGCCAGTTCAACCGGCCCGACTACGGCCGCGGCCCCGGTGACACCGGCGAGTTCGCCCGTCCGGAGCTCGGCCAGGGCCCGGGTGACACCGGTGAGTACGCCCAGCCCCGGTTCGAGGACGCCGCCCCGCGCGGCGGACACGGCCCCGGGGACACGGGCGAGTTCCCGCGTCCGAACATGGGTGGCGGTCCGGGCGACACCGGCGAGTACCCCCGCCCGAACATGGGCGACACCGGCGAGTACGCCCGCCCCGACATGGGTGGCACCGGTGAGTACCCGCTGCCCCAGGGTCCCCAGGGCCAGCCCAGTGGGCGTCCGAACGATCCGCTGCCGCCCGCCGGACCCGGCGACGGCCGTACCCCGATCTTCGACACCATCGAGTCGTCCTGGCATTTCGACCAGGCCGAGGACCCGGGCATATCGGGCCCCCAGGGCGGTGGCCGGTCGTACCCGCCCGCGCCTTCCGCCCCCGAGCCCACCCCCGGTCGGCCCGCCTCCGCCGTACCGCCGCCCTCGGCCCACGAGCCGCTTCCGGCGGCCCGAGGCATGGGCGACTTCGCCGGTGCCCAGGACACGGGCGACTTCGCCGGATCGGGCGCCGCGGCGGGCCCCGGCACCAACGGGGCCGGGCTCAACGGCCGGAGCACGGGTTCCCACTGGCGTACGTCGCCCCACAACGACGAGCGCTGGCGCCGCGCCGAGCAGGTCCGCGAACCGGCGGCCGGCGGTATCACGTCGTCCGGGTTGCCACGGCGGGTGCCGCGCGCAAACCTCGTGGAGGGTGCCGCACACCAGCCGCAGCCCGACCAGGCTGGGCCGCAGGTGTCCCGCGCGCCCGATGATGTACGCGGCAGGCTGACCAATCTCCGCCGTGGAATTCAGCAGGGTCGCCGGGCCGGTACCGGACTCGGCGACGACCATGATCGCGGCATTGGCCCGACTTACCAGCAGGAGCGTTAGTTGAGCCCGATGAGCCAGGCGGCGCAGAATCTGAACTGGTTGATCACGAACTTCGTGGACAACACCCCCGGGGTGTCCCACACGGTCGTGGTCTCCGCCGACGGACTCCTTCTGGCGATGTCCGAAGGCTTCCCCCGTGACCGAGCCGATCAATTGGCGGCGGTGGCTTCCGGCCTGACCTCGCTCACCGCCGGGGCCTCCCGCATCTTCGAAGGCGGCATGGTCAACCAGACCGTCGTCGAAATGGAACGAGGCTTTCTCTTCATCATGTCCATCTCCGACGGCTCCTCCCTCGCCGTGCTCGCACACCCCGAGTGCGACATCGGCCTCGTCGGCTACGAGATGGCCCTGCTGGTCGACCGCGCGGGCAGCGTCCTCACCCCCGACCTGCGTGCCGAGCTGCAGGGCAGCCTGTTGAACTGATCCATCGACCATCCGACGCCTGTCCCCCCGGCCGCACGGCCGGCGGGCCCCCACCGGCACCGACCGACGGCACGCCCGTCACCTTGTTGTCCGACCGGAGGATCCATGACCCCGCCCCCCGCCTCGCCCGGCCCGTACGGCGGCCATCACCAATCGCCGTACGGGGGTGAAGGCGACCAGCCATTGGTGCGCCCGTATGCCATGACCGGTGGCCGGACCCGGCCGCGCTACCAGCTCGCCATCGAGGCGCTGGTCAGCACCACGGCCGACCCCGTGCATCTGCAGGGGCTGCTTCCCGAGCACCAGCGGATCTGCCATCTGTGCCAGGAGGTCAAGTCGGTCGCCGAGGTCTCGGCGCTGCTGAACATACCCCTGGGTGTGGCGCGGATCCTGGTGGCGGACCTGGCAGAGGCCGGCATGGTGGCGATCCACCAGCCCGGGGGCGGTTCGGAAGCGGGCGGTACCCCGGATGTGACACTGCTCGAAAGGGTGCTCAGTGGACTTCGCAAGCTCTAGCGGCGCTCCCCCCGCCCGCGCGACCACCTCGGCGAAGATCGTGGTGGCGGGCGGCTTCGGCGTGGGCAAGACCACGTTCGTCGGCGCGGTCTCGGAGATCAACCCGCTGCGCACCGAAGCCGTGATGACCTCCGCCTCGGCGGGGATCGACGATCTGAGCCATGTCCAGGACAAGACCACGACGACCGTGGCGATGGACTTCGGCCGCATCACGCTCGACGACGATCTCATCCTGTACCTGTTCGGCACGCCGGGTCAGGACCGCTTCTGGTTCATGTGGGACGACCTGGTGCGCGGCGCGATCGGCGCCGTGGTGCTGGTCGACACCCGCCGGCTCGCCGACTGCTTCCCCGCCGTCGACTACTTCGAGAACTCCGGGCTGCCCTTCGTCATCGCCCTCAACGGCTTCGAGGGCCAGCAGCCCTACAACCCCGAAGAGGTCCGCGAGGCTCTGCAGATCGGCCCGGACACCCCCATCATCACCACGGACGCGCGCCACCGCACCGAGGCCAAGAGCGCGCTCATCACCCTGGTCGAGCATGCGCTGATGGCCCGGCTCAAGTAGGGAACGCCGTCCGGGAGTTGCCGGATATCGGACGGAGGACGGGCCGTGTCGAACGATACGGCCCGCTCGCCGTTCATAACGTTTCGACAGTGATATGACGCGTCTCCCGATACGGAGCGCGATCGTTCCGCTGCGTTGCGCACTCAAATAGTTCGGTATTCGACATATCTCAGCCATAACGCCCCTTTTTTCTCTGGTCCAGACAACGTACTGAGCGCTTTGCGCACTGTTTGGAAAGCACCTGCGGGGCGTGCTGGAATTCGCTGAACTGGGCAGTCAGGGCTCAGCTGGGAACGGCACAAATGGTGCCGATGCCGAGAGGTTGTTGGTCGAGTGAGGCGAAGCAAGCCGGACCCCGCGCAAGACGCGCGAGGGAACTTCACCCCGCCGCCGCGTTCAGGCACAGCGGCGTCGCCCGCCGAGGCACCGGATCCACCCAGTGGTGGCCGGATCTCCCCTCGGAACTGGCGGGTGCGCGGCCGGCTGTACGCGATCCTGCTCATCCCCGTGCTCGTCGCCCTGGTCTTCGGTGGCTTCCAGGTCGCCTCCTCGGTCTCCACCTGGAACGAGGCGCGGGACGCCGAGCGCACCGCCCAGGTCGTCCGGGCCGCCACCACCTACGCCCACGCCCTGGTCAACGAGCGCGACCTGAGCGCGGGCCCGCTGCTCAGCGGCACCAACGAGGCCACGGTGACCAAGGCGCGGGCCACCAGCGACGCGGCGAAGAAGGACTTCGACAAGGCCGTCGCCGATATGCCGCAGACGCCGACCATGAAGCGCCGCCTCAAAGCCTTCAGAGCCGCCGAACCGCAGCTCGCCGCCCTGCGCCGCAACGCCTACACCGACCGCCTGAACGGTGTGAAGACCGAAGAGGGCTATGTCGCCGTCGAGCACGGGCTCACCGAGTTCGCCAATGAACTGGGCCTGGGCACCGGCAATATCACGTCGTACGGCCGTACCGTCTACGCGGTATCCCTGGCCAAGGGCGCTGAGTCGCTGCAGCGCTCCATCGGCACCCATCTGCTGGTCAAGCCCGGTCCGTCCGCGACCGACCGCAAGACCCAGCTCACCGCCTTCACCTCGTACGTCTACCTCGAGGGCATCGCGCTCGGGGAGTTCGAGGCGGCCGGCACACCGCAGGACGTGACCGGGCTCGAGGACACCCTCACGGCGGCCGAGAAGCGTGCGCAGGAGCAAATCGCCGAGGCGAAGCGGAAGGCCGAGGCGGACGGCAAGAAGTTCGTCGCACCGCCCGGTATGGACCAGATGTTCAAGGCCATCGGCAGCGGCGCCTCGCCCACCGCGCTGGCCGGCCAGGGGGTCACCCCGGACGCCTGGTTCAACGGCTCCACGATCAAGTTCAACGCCTACCGGGACGTCGAGCAGGCCCTGGTGAACAGAGCCGTGGACGAGGCGGCGCAGATCTCCTCGGACGCCCGCCGCGATGCGATCGTGAACGGCGCGATCGTGGTGCTGGCACTGCTCGCCGCCTTCTTCGTGGCCGGCCGGATGGCCCGCTCGATGAGCCATTCGATGCGGCAACTGCGCAACGCCGCCTTCGACGTCGCCGAGAATCGGCTGCCCGCGGTGGTCGGCCAGCTCTCCCGCACCGACCCGGGACGGGTGGACACCAGGGTCAGCTCGATACCGATCAACACCAAGGACGAGATCGGCGAGGTGGCCCGCGCCTTCGACCAGGTGCACCGTGAGGCGATCCGGCTCGCGGCCGAGCAGGCGATGCTGCGCGGCGGCGTCAACGCGATCTTCACCAACCTTTCCAGTCGCAACCAGGGACTGATCGAGCGGCAGCTGACCCTGATCTCCGAACTGGAGAGCCGGGAGGCCGATCCGGACCAGCTGGAGCACCTCTTCCGGCTGGACCACCTGGCCACCCGTATGCGGCGCAACGGCGAGAACCTCCTGATCCTCGCGGGCGAGGAGCCCGGCCGGCGCTGGAACCAGCCGGTGCCGCTGATCGATGTGCTGCGCGCCGCCTCCTCGGAGGTGGAGTCCTACGAGCGCATCGAGCTGGCCGGCATCTCCGAGAGCGAGATCCACGGCACCGCCGTGACCGACCTGGTGCACCTCCTGGCCGAGCTGCTGGAGAACGCCACCACCTTCTCCTCTCCGCACACCAAGGTCCGGGTCACCTCGACCCGGCTGCCCGACGGCCGGGTGGTGGTGGAGATCCACGACAAGGGCATCGGCCTGACCGCCGAGGACTTCGCGGATATCAACCACAAGCTGGCCAATCCGCCGACGGTGGACGCCACGGTCTCCCAGCGCATGGGGCTCTTCGTGGTCGGCCGCCTCGCCGACCGGCACAGCATCCGGGTCCAGCTGCGCCCCTCCGGGGAGCAGGCGGGCACCACGTCGCTGGTGATGCTGCCCGAGGCGATCACCCACGGCGGTGGCGGCGAGGAGCTACCCCAGGACGACTTCACGGTCTCCCGGATCGTCCCCGAGCCGCGGCCCGCCCCGGCCTTCGAGGACGTGAGCGAGCTGTCCTCGCGGACCGCCGCCGAGCTGGGTTTCGACGACTCCGCCTACGACCGGGACCAGGTACATCACCAGTTTCAGGGCCAGTACAGCGGAATGGGGGCCACCCCGTCCGAGCGGGATCCGCGGCCCGGCCAGGCGCCTGCCGAGCCGCTGGCGCCGTCGTCGTACCAGAATTCCGGCTATTCGCAACCGGAAGCGGATTACACAACTCAAACGGAACCCGAACAGCAGCCGTACATCGGCTACAACTCCCCCTCTCAACAGGGAGAGTGGGGCGATTCCGGATCTTTCGAGATGCCCTACGCGCCGCAGTTCGGGACCGAAGCGGAATCAGGACCCAGCGCTCCCGAAGTTTCTCGGGACCGCGTAGAGTTCCACCGTCCGGGCCCTTCCCCGAGCGGAATCCACTCGATGACCGACGCCGGGCTTCCGCGTCGCGACAGGCAGTGGCAGCCATCCGAGGAAACAGGGACACAGGGGATGGTCGGGGACCCGGCGGCGCCCACGGCGCCGGAGCGACCCCGGCAGACACCCCAGCAGCAGGAGGACAGTGCCCCGTGGCAGTCGGAGAACGACCAGCGCTGGCACCGTGCCGAGCAGCTGCGCGACCCGAAGGCCGGTGGGGTCACAACGTCCGGCCTGCCCCGCCGGGTGCCCAAGGCCAATCTGGTCGAGGGCGCCGCGGAGCCGACCGGACAGGGCGGCCCCCAGGTCTCCCGTGCCCCGGAGGACATCCGCGGCAGGCTGAGCAACCTGCGCCGCGGCGTCCAGCGGGGGCGCAGCGCGGGATCCGGGACCCCCGGGCGTGACCAGCATGACCAACAGGGCTTCGGCCCCGGCAGCACCTACGATCAGGAGCGTTAGTGTGAGCCCGATGAGCCAGGCGGCGCAGAACCTGAACTGGTTGATCACCAACTTCGTGGACAACACCCCCGGGGTGTCCCACACCGTGGTGGTCTCCGCCGACGGACTCCTTCTGGCGATGTCCGAAGGCTTCCCCCGTGACCGAGCCGATCAACTGGCGGCGGTGGCCTCCGGCCTGACCTCGCTCACATCCGGGGCCTCCCGCATCTTCGAAGGCGGCGTGGTCAACCAGACCGTCGTCGAAATGGAACGAGGCTTCCTCTTCATCATGTCGATCTCCGACGGATCCTCCCTCGCCGTGCTCGCTCACCCCGAGTGCGACATCGGCCTCGTCGGCTACGAGATGGCCCTGCTGGTCGATCGCGCGGGCAATGTCCTCACCCCGGATCTCCGTGCGGAATTGCAGGGCAGTCTTCTCAACTAGCAAACATGGAGTGCGTTTCGCGCCACCGCGCCATAGGGTGCGGTGGCGCGACCGGCAAGACAGGCGAGTTGGAGGAGGACACGTGGCAACGCCCCCTAGCGGATATCCGTACGCCCACGGGCAGCCGTCCGAGCCGCGCGGAGAGGCCCCGATGAAGCGCTACAACTTCCCCTCCGCACCCAGCCGTCAGGCCCGCTCTCCACAGCAGCCGGAACCGCAGCAGGAGCAGCAGCCCCCGCGGCGGCAGCCGCAGCGGCCTCAGCAACAGCCGTACACGCCTTCCTACGCGCCTCCGGCGCCGCAGGAGGGGTCTTGGTACGACGCGCCCTCCGCGCCGCGTATCGAGCCCGTACAGCCGCCTGAGCGCCCCGCTCCGGAACCTTCCTCCCCCGCGGGCGGCACTCATAACCCTCTGGTGCGCCCGTACGCCATGACTGGGGGCCGGACCCGGCCCCGGTACCAGCTCGCCATCGAGGCGCTGGTACACACCACGGCCGACCCCGCTCAGCTCCAGGGCCAACTGCCCGAGCACCAGCGGATCTGCCATCTGTGCCGCGAGATCAAGTCGGTCGCCGAGATCTCCGCACTGCTCGCCATTCCCCTCGGCGTGTCCCGGATCCTCGTAGCCGACCTGGCCGAGGCGGGGCTCGTCGCCATTCATCAGCCGGGCGGCGACGAGTCCGCCGGCGGTCAGCCTGACGTGACACTGCTCGAAAGGGTGCTCAGTGGACTTCGCAAGCTCTAGCGGTGCAGCCCGCTCCACCACCTCCGCGAAAATCGTGGTGGCGGGCGGCTTCGGCGTGGGCAAGACCACGTTCGTCGGCGCGGTCTCGGAGATCAACCCGCTGCGCACCGAAGCCGTGATGACCTCCGCCTCGGCGGGGATCGACGACTTGACCCACGCACCGGACAAGACCACCACCACGGTGGCGATGGACTTCGGCCGCATCACGCTGGACCAGGACCTGATCCTGTACCTGTTCGGCACGCCCGGCCAGGACCGCTTCTGGTTCATGTGGGACGACCTGGTCCGCGGTGCCATCGGCGCGGTCGTCCTGGTGGACACCCGCCGCCTCGCCGACTGCTTCCCCGCGGTCGACTACTTCGAGAACTCCGGCCTGCCCTTCGTCATCGCCCTCAACGGCTTCGACGGACACCAGCCGTACACCCCCGAAGAGGTCCGCGAGGCCCTGCAGATCGGCCCCGACGCGCCGATCATCATCACCGACGCCCGCCACCGCAGCGAGGCCAAGAGCGCGCTCATCACGCTGGTCGAGCACGCGTTGATGGCCCGGCTGCGGTAGCCGAGACCGGCGACAGAAGCCAAAATCCCCTGCTCTCCGAGGAGAACAGGGGATTTGTGCGTTCCCAGTCGATCCAGGGCGTCCGGCGCGGTCAGGGCGCTCGGCGCGGGGCCGGCGGCCTCCGGGCGGTGTGCGGCCGTCCGGAGGCGGCGGGGCCGCTCGCTCAGCCCTGCCAGCTGTGCGGCGCGCTGAACGCCGGGCGGCGCTCCAGACGGCGCCAGCGGGCGGCGCTGCGGCCCGGGCGGGTGGAGTCGGTGGTGCGGTGGGTGCCGGCGGCCGCGCGGGCGAGCAGCACCGCGGTGACCGCGGCGAGCTCCTCGGCGTCGGCGTGGCCCTTCTCGACCCGGACCAGGGTGGCCGCCGCCGCGGCGGCGGGATCGGCGATATCGCTCGGTGTGCTCACGGTTTGTCTCTTCTCCCTTGTCGCGCGGGTTTCGCGCGAGGACACGAACTCAGAGGCTACTGCGGCGGGTTGCCGTGCTTACGGGACGGCAGGTCGGCGTGCTTGTCGCGCAGCATCGCCAGCGACCGGATCAGGACCTCACGGGTGTCGGACGGGTCGATCACATCGTCCACCAGGCCCCGCTCGGCCGCGTAGTACGGGTGCATCAGCTCGGACTTGTACTCCTTGACCATGCGGGCGCGCATGGCCTCGGGGTCGTCGGCGTCGGCGATCTGACGGCGGAAGATCACGTTGGCGGCGCCCTCGGCGCCCATCACCGCGATCTCGTTGGTGGGCCAGGCGTAGGTCAGGTCGGCACCGATGGACTGGGAGTCCATGACGATGTAGGCACCGCCGTACGCCTTGCGCAGGATGACGGAGATCCGCGGCACGGTGGCGTTGCAGTACGCGTACAGCATCTTGGCGCCGTGCCGGATGATCCCGCCGTGCTCCTGGTCCACACCGGGCAGGAAGCCGGGCACGTCGAGGAAGGTGACCAGCGGGATGTTGAAGGCGTCGCACATCTGGATGAAGCGCGCGGACTTCTCCGACGCCTCGATGTCCAGCACGCCGGCCAGCGACTGCGGCTGGTTGGCGATGATGCCGACCACCTGGCCGTCGAGCCGGGTCAGCGCGCAGATGATGTTGGTCGCCCAGCGCTCGTGGACCTCGAGGTACTCGCCGTCGTCGACGATCTCCTCGATGACCTTGCGCATGTCGTACGGCCGGTTGCCGTCGGCCGGGACGAGGTCCAGCAGCGAGTCGCCGCGCCGGGAGGCCGGGTCGTCGGACTCGACGGTCGGCGGGTTCTCCCGGTTGTTCTGCGGCAGCAGCGACAGGAGGTAGCGCACCTCCTCCAGGCACGTCTCCTCGTCGTCGTAGGCGAAGTGGCACACACCCGAGGTCTCGGCGTGCACATCCGCGCCGCCCAGTCCGTTCTGGCTGACCTTCTCGCCCGTCACCGCCTGGACCACATCGGGTCCGGTGATGAACATCTGAGAGGTCTCCCGGACCATGAAGACGAAGTCCGTCAGCGCCGGGGAGTAGGCCGCCCCGCCCGCGCACGGGCCGAGCATCACGCTGATCTGGGGGATGACGCCGGACGCCTTGGTGTTCCGCTGGAAGATGCCGCCGTATCCGGCGAGGGCCGAGACGCCCTCCTGGATACGGGCACCGGCGCCGTCGTTGAGCGACACCAGCGGCGCCCCGGCCGAGATGGCCATGTCCATGATCTTGTGGATCTTGGTCGCGTGGGCTTCCCCCAGCGCCCCGCCGAAGATCCGGAAGTCGTGTGCGTAGACGAACACCGTCCGTCCGTGGACGGTCCCCCAGCCGGTGACGACCCCGTCGGTGTAAGGCTTCTTCGCCTCCAGGCCGAACCCGGTCGCACGATGCCGCCGCAGCGGCTCCACTTCGTTGAAGGACCCCTCGTCAAGCAGCAGATCGATCCGCTCGCGAGCCGTCAGCTTCCCCTTGGCCTTCTGGGCCTCGGTCGCCCGCTCGCTCGGGCCGCGCCGAGCCTGCTCGCGAATCGCGTGCAGCTCGGCGACGCGCCCGCGAACGTCACTCGCCTCAGCAGGCGCACCTTCGAGATTGGTCATGCATTGACGGTACGTTCCCGGACCCCCGGAAACGCATGTCAATTCCCTACAACGTCAAGGGCGTTTTGGTGGGCAGGCGGAACAGAACTGGACAGCGGCTTTCCCACTACCTGGTGTCCTAAAGGACTATCGACCCTGTCGGCATCCGACAAACCTCCAGGCGGCGACCGTGCGAGAAGCGGGCTCGACCACCCGGATGGGCGGCGACCGCCGGAGCGGCGCCGCGGCCGGATCGGGGAACGGAGCATGTCGGCCGCGCTCCGCTCCCCGTACCTTACTCCGGCGGCGGCCGGCGCCACGCGCACCGGGCCCACGCGGCCATGAGGCCCAGCTCACTCCTGCGGGTCCACCCCGGCCCGCAGCAGCCCGTAGGCGAAGGCGTCGTCCAGGGCCTGCCAGGACGCGGCGATCACGTTCTCCCCGACGCCGACCGTCGACCACTCCCCCTGGCCGTCCGCGGTGGAGATCAGCACCCGGGTCGTGGACTCGGTGCCGTGCTTGCCTTCCAGGATGCGGACCTTGTAGTCCACCAGCTCCATCGTCGCCAGCTGCGGGTAGATCCGCTCCAGCCCCACCCGCAGCGCCCGGTCCAGGGCGTTGACCGGGCCGTTGCCCTCCGCCGTGGCGACGATGCGCTCGCCCTTGGCCCACAGCTTCACGGTGGCCTCGTTGGCGTGGGTGCCGTCCGGGCGGTCCTCGACGATCGCCCGCCAGGACTCGACCCGGAAGTAGCGGCGGGGGCGTCCGTCGACCTCCTGGCGCAGCAGCAGCTCGAAGGAGGCGTCGGCGGCCTCGTAGGAGTAGCCCGCGAGCTCGCGCTCCTTGACCCGCTCGACGATCCGGCCCACCAGGGCGCGGTCGTCGCCGAGGTCGATGCCCAGCTCCTTGCCCTTGAGCTCGATCGACGCCCGGCCGGCCATGTCGGAGACAAGCATCCGCATGGTGTTGCCGACCCGCTCGGGGTCGATGTGCTGGTACAGATCCGGGTCGACCTTGATCGCGGAGGCGTGCAGTCCGGCCTTGTGGGCGAAGGCGGATACGCCCACATAGGGCTGGTGAGTGGACGGCGTCAGATTGACGACCTCGGCGATCGCGTGCGAGATCCGGGTCATCTCCTCCAGGGCGCCCTCCGGCAGCACCCGGCGGCCGTACTTGAGCTCGAGGGCCGCGACGACCGGGAAGAGGTTGGCGTTGCCCACCCGCTCGCCATAGCCGTTGGCCGTGCACTGGACGTGGGTGGCGCCCGCGTCCACGGCGGCGAGGGTGTTGGCGACCGCGCAGCCGGTGTCGTCCTGGGCGTGGATGCCCAGCCGGGCGCCGGTGTCGGCCAGCACGGTGCGGACCACCGCGTCGATCTGGCCGGGGAGCATGCCGCCGTTGGTGTCGCAGAGGATCACCACCTCGGCGCCCGCCTCGTGGGCGGCGGAGACGACCTGCTTGGCGTAGTCCGCGTTGGCGCGGTAGCCGTCGAAGAAGTGTTCGCAGTCGAGGAAGACCCGGCGGCCCTGGGACCGCAGGTAGGCGACGGTCTCGCGGACCATCGCGAGGTTCTCCTCGAGCGTGGTGCGCAGGGCCAGCTCCACATGGCGGTCGTGGGACTTCGCCACCAGGGTGATCACCGGCGCCCCGGACTCCAGCAGCGCCTTGACCTGGCGGTCGTCCTCGGCGCGTGCCCCCGCCTTGCGGGTGGCGCCGAACGCCACGAGCTGGGCGTGCTGGAAGTCGATCTCGGCGCGGGCCCGGGCGAAGAACTCCGTGTCGCGCGGGTTGGCGCCGGGCCAGCCGCCCTCGATGAAGCCCACGCCGAAGTCGTCCAGGTGACGGGCGATGGTCAGCTTGTCCGCGACCGTCAGGTTGATGCCCTCGCGCTGCGCTCCGTCGCGCAGGGTGGTGTCGAAGACATGGAAGCCGTCGTCGGGCAGATCCTTCATGGTTGGTCTGGCTCCTGTCGGATGGATCTCGGTCTACCGGAATATCCGGTTCCGCGCCCTCCTATGGTCCCTCACGCTTCGCGTCCGGCGGGATGGTCCGGAAAACGAAAAGACCCCTCGCGGGTGCGAGAGGTCTGCGCGCGGGTCTGGGGCACGGTGGCCGCGCCGTACCGGGTCGTACGGGCGGTCACTGCGGACCGGCGCGCCTGCTGTCAATAATCATGACGAACGAGAGCACGGAGGCAGTCTGGCACATTCCGCCCCCGCGCTCTCATCCGTCTCATCATGCGAACCATCGGTGTCAACGGGGTGACACTCGCGATCAGCCCAGAGGTGACACCCGTGATCAGCCCAGGGGGTGCATCCAGCCATGCGGGTCCGGGGCGACGCCGGTCTGGATGTCCAGCAGCGCCTTGCGCAGCCGCATCGTCACCTCGCCCGGCTCACCGTCGGCCACCGTCCAGTTCGCCCGGGCGGACTTGACCGAGCCGACCGGGGTGATCACGGCCGCCGTACCGCAGGCGAAGACCTCGGTGAGGGTCCCGTCGGCGTTGCCCTGGCGCCAGTCGTCCACGGAGATCCGGCCCTCGGCGACCTCGTAGCCGAGGTCGGCGGCGATCCGCAGCAGCGAGGCGCGGGTGATCCCCGGCAGCAGCGAACCGGACAGCTCGGGGGTCACGATGCGGTCCCCGTACACGAAGTACAGGTTCATCCCGCCCATCTCCTCGATCCAGCGGCGCTCGATCGCGTCCAGCCAGACCACCTGGTCACAGCCCTGCTCGGCGGCCTCGGCCTGGGCGACGAGGGAGGCCGCGTAGTTGCCGCCCGCCTTGGCCGCGCCGGTGCCGCCGGGCGCGGCGCGGACGTACTCCTCCGAGAGCCAGACCGAGACCGGCTGCACCCCGCCGGGGAAGTAGGCCCCGGCCGGGGAGGCGATCACCACGAAGAGGTACTCGTTCGAGGGCCGGACACCCAGCCCGACCTCGGTGGCGAACATGAAGGGCCGCAGGTAGAGGGACTGCTCTCCGTGGCCCGGCACCCACTCCTTGTCCTGGGTGACCAGCGCGTCACACGCCTCGATGAAGGTCTGGACGGGGAGCTCGGGCATGGCGATGCGGCGCGCGGACGCCTGGAACCGCTCGGCGTTCTGCTCGGGGCGGAACGTGGCCACGGACCCGTCGGGGCGGCGGTACGCCTTGAGCCCCTCGAAGATGGTCTGGGCGTAGTGCAGCGTCATGTTCGCCGGATCGATCGAGAGCGGGGCGTACGGCACGAGCTGGGCCTCGTGCCAGCCGCGGCCCTCGGTCCACTTGATGGTCACCATGTGATCGGTGAAGTGGCGGCCGAATCCGGGGTTGGCCAGGATCTTCTCCCGCTCGGCGGCGGGGAGGGGGTGGGACGAGGGCTTGAGCTCGATCGTGGGCGTCGTCATGGCAGGTAGTCCTTCACCTTCGGTTGTGGCGGACCGCGCTCACACCATCCTGCCCGTGATCGGTACTAGGACGTCCAAGCTCTTCTTCACACAACGGCCCCACCGGGGATTATCTCCTAGGTGAGGCCGTGGAAGGAGCGTTGTGCAACGCGCGGCCCAGGTCGATGGTCGCACCCAGCCGCGCGGTGGCACAGGCTGGGGTCAGCCGGATACTCGGGCGGCGAGCGCGTCGCCGATCTCGTCGGTGGTGCGCGGCGCGGCCGCGTCCCGCCCGGCGAGGTCCTCGGCGACGGCGGCCTCGATACGGGCCGCCTCGTCCCCGTAGCCGAGGTGCGACAGGAGCAGGGCCACCGACAGGACGGTCGCCGTCGGGTCGGCCTTGCCGGTGCCCGCGATGTCCGGCGCGGAGCCGTGGACCGGCTCGAACATCGACGGGAAGGCGCCGGAGGGGTTGATGTTGCCGCTCGCGGCGAGCCCGATGCCGCCGGTGACGGCGGCGGCGAGGTCGGTGAGGATGTCACCGAAAAGGTTGTCGGTGACGATCACGTCGAACCGCTCCGGCTGGGTGACGAAGAAGATCGTCGCGGCGTCGACGTGCAGATAGTCGGTGGTGACCTCGGGGTACTCCTGGCCGACCCGGTCGAAGATGTTCTTCCACAGGTGGCCGGCGTGCACCAGGACGTTGTTCTTGTGCACGAGGGTCAGCTTCTTGCGCGGCCGGGCGTTGGCGCGCTCGTAGGCGTCCCGGACCACGCGCTCGACACCGTAGGCGGTGTTGAGGCTGACCTCGGTGGCGACCTCGGCCGGGGTGCCGGTGCGCAGCGAGCCGCCGTTGCCCACGTACGGGCCCTCGGTGCCCTCGCGGACGACCACGAAGTCGATGTCGGGGCGGCCGGCCAGCGGGGTCGGGGTGTTCGGGAAGAGCTTCGACGGACGCAGGTTGACGTAGTGGTCGAAGGCGAAGCGCAGCTTGAGCAGCAGCCCGCGCTCCAGCACGCCCGAGGGCACCGACGGGTCGCCGATGGCGCCGAGCAGGATCGCGTCGTGGTTCTTCAGCGACTCCAGGTCCGCGTCCGGCAGGGTCTCGCCGGTGGCGTGCCAGTGCTGGGCGCCGAGGTCGTAACTCTGGGTCTCCAGCTTCACGTCCTGGGGAAGGGCGGCGGAGAGGACCTTCAGGCCCTGGGCAACGACCTCCTGGCCGATACCGTCACCGGGGATCACTGCGAGGCGAATGCTGCGAGACATACCGGGACCCTACCGCTCGTCCCATGGATTGACATAGCCGTTCCGCCATTCGGACATCCGCCCAGCGGCAATCACCCGTTCACCCCCTGTATGGTGCGCCGTTGACCGCCCGGGGGACATTCCGGTCCATGGACACACCACGGTTCGGCGTACCGGAGCGGCTCGCCCAGCGGATGACCATGGCGGAGCAGCATGAGTATCTGCGGGCCCGGCTCTCCCGGCGCCGAGTGCTGCGCGGGGGCGCCGCCACGGCGGGGACGGTCGCGGGCGCGGGGCTGCTGGGCGGGGCGGCGTGCGCCGCCGACGCAACGCCTGCGCCCGTCGCGGGCCCGAAGCCGGTGACCGCCACGGTGGACGGTGCGCTGGTCGCCCCGTTCGGCCGCCATCTGGCCTTCGGCGCCGATCCGCGGACGCAGATGCGGATCTCCTGGCAGGTGCCGTTCGCCGTGCGCAAGCCCTATGTGCGGATCGGCACGAGCCCGCTGGAGCTCACGCGCAAGGCCGAGGCCGAGATCCGCTCTCTGCACACCCCGTCGCTGAGCGACAAGCTGCCCGCGGTCGACCAGTTCTATCTGCACGCCGCGGTGGACGATCTGAGCCCTGGGACCACCTATTACTACGGCGTCGGTCATGCGGACCGCGACCCGGCCGAGCCGCGGCACTTCTCGTCCGTGGGCACCTTCCGCACCGCGCCGGAGCGGCCCGGGAAGTTCGTTTTCACCGCCTTCGGCGACCAGGGGGTGAGCTATGACGCGCTCGCCAACGACCAGTTGATCCTTGGCCAGAACCCGTCGTTCCATCTGCACGCCGGGGACCTGTGCTACGCGGACACCACCGGCCACGGGAAGAAGACCGACCTGTACGACGCCCGGGTCTGGGACTCCTTCCTCGCCCAGACCGACTCGGTCGCGGCGAGCGTGCCGTGGATGGTGACGACCGGCAACCACGACATGGAGGCGTGGTACTCCCCCGACGGCTACGGCGGCCAGCTCGCCCGCTGGTCCCTGCCGGACAACGGCCCGGATCCGCGCAAGGCGCCCGGGGTCTATTCGTTCGTCTACGGGAACGTGGGCGTGGTCGCGCTGGACGCCAATGACGTCTCGTACGAGATCACCCCCAACAAGGGGTACACCGACGGTGCGCAGACCCGCTGGCTGGACCGGCGCCTGGGGCAGCTTCGCAAGCGGCCCGGCATCGACTTCCTGGTGGTCTTCTTCCACCACTGCGCCTACTCCACGACCAGCGCCCACGCCTCGGACGGCGGGGTGCGCGACACCTGGGTGCCGCTGCTGGAGAAGCACCAGGTGGACCTGGTCATCAACGGCCACAACCACGTCTACGAGCGGACCGACGCGATCCGGGGCGGCAAGGTCGCCCGCCGGGTCCCCATCGAGGGAAGCGCCGACGCGGTGCGCGACGGGATCGTCTATGTGACGGCGGGCGGGGCGGGCGCGAAGCTCTACGAGTTCCCGGTGCCCGACAGCTACGAGGGGCACATCAAGGACCTCGACGAGGTGAAGACCTACCACTGGACGAAGGACGGGGAGAAGAACCGGGACAGCGCGGACTGGTCCCGCGTCCGCTACACCGGCTTCTCCTTCCTCGCCGTGGAGGTGGAGCCGGGCCCCCGCCCCAGGCTCACGGTCACGGCCCTGGCGGAGTCGGGCGAGCGAGTGGACCGCTTCGAGGTCACCCGGCCCCGGCGTCAGTGACCGGTGGCACCGCCGTTGTCACGGCGGTCGAGGGCGCGCTGCAGCGCGGCGGCGGCCTTCTTGCGGTCGGTGTCGTCGGTCTTGCGGCGGATCCTGCGGACAGTCGTCTCGGCCATGATCACATCTCCTCTGCTGAACCCCGGTGGACCGGGAGGAAGGAAAACTCCCCGAGAAGGTGGCTGCCGGAAGGGGCGGGGGCCTGGGTGCGGCAGGGGTCACCTGCGCATGTGCACCGGCCGCGGCCGCCATCGCTGGATGCAGCGAGACGTTCGGCTTCCACAAAAGTAAGGCAGCGGAGCGTCAGTGTCTGCACAATTACTCGGACGTCCTACTATCTGAGACGCGAACAGGGTGACATCGGCCACTGACCCAGGGTGATCACATAGCGGCACCGCGCCGATAGTCGAGGCCGACCCCCGTCCGACCTCGACCACGGCGGCCGATCGCAGGTCGTCGTGGGCGATCCCGCGCCTGGTTACCCACGTAAACTGCGGTAAATAGTGCCTACTTGACTGCTTGACGCTAGCACCGCCGCGCGTCGGGCGTCCACAGATTTCCCCCTACGCGCCCCCGGACAGCACGCCGCCCCCGGACCGCACTGAAGCGGTCCGGGGGCGGGGTCGCAGGGCGGGCGGGCCCGGCCCGTCCGCGCGGGCGGTCAGCCCATGTGCGGGTAGCGGTAGTCGGTCGGCGGGACCAGGGTCTCCTTGATGGAGCGGGTGGAGGTCCAGCGCATCAGGTTCTGCTTGGCGCCCGCCTTGTCATTGGTGCCGGACGCGCGGCCACCGCCGAAGGGCTGCTGGCCGACGACGGCACCGGTCGGCTTGTCGTTGATGTAGAAGTTGCCGGCCGCGAAGCGCAGCGCCTCACAGGTGGCGGCGGCAGCCGCGCGGTCCTGGGCGATGACGGCGCCGGTCAGCCCGTACGGGGCGGCCGACTCCATCTGCTGGAGCATCGCGTCGTACTCGTCGTCCTCGTAGACGAACACCCCGAGGATGGGGCCGAAGTACTCGTCCTTGAAGATCTCGTTCTCCGGGTCGGTGGAGGCCAGCACGGTCGGGCGGACGAACCAGCCCTCGCCGTCGTCGTAGCTGCCGCCCGCGACGACCTCGACCGTCGGGTCGGACTTCGCCCGGTCGATCGCGGCCTTGTTCTTGGCGAAGGCGCGCTCGTCGATGACCGCGCCCATGAAGTTGCCCAAGTCGGTGACATCGCCCATGGTCAGCCCGTTGACCTCGGTGGCGAACTCCTCCTTGAGGCCGTTCTCCCACAGGGAGCGCGGCACATAGGCACGGGAGGCCGCGGAGCACTTCTGGCCCTGGAACTCGAAGGCGCCACGGGTCATCGCCGTCTTGAGCACCGCCGGGTCGGCGGACGGGTGGGCGACGATGAAGTCCTTGCCGCCGGTCTCACCGACCAGCCGCGGATACGTCTTGTAGTTCTCGATGTTGTTGCCGACCGTCTTCCACAGGTACTGGAAGGTCCGGGTGGAACCGGTGAAGTGGATGCCCGCGAGGTCCGGGTGGGCCAGGGCCACCTCGGAGACGTCCTTGCCGTCGCCCGTGACCAGGTTGATCACGCCCTTGGGCAGCCCGGCCTCCTCCAGAACCTCCATCAGCAGCACGGCGGCGTGCGTCTGGGTCGGGGACGGCTTCCACACCACCACATTGCCCATCAGGGCGGGGGCGGTCGGGAGGTTGCCCGCGATGGCGGTGAAGTTGAAGGGGGTGATCGCGTAGACGAACCCCTCCAGCGGCCGGTGGTCGCTGCGGTTCCAGACCCCGGGCGAGTTGGCCACCGGCTGCTCGGCCAGGATCTGGCGCGCGAAGTGGACGTTGAACCGCCAGAAGTCGATCAGCTCACAGGGGGTGTCGATCTCGGCCTGCTGCGCGGTCTTCGACTGCCCCAGCATGGTGGAGGCGGCGAGCGTCTCCCGCCAGGGGCCGGAGAGCAGATCGGCGGCCTTGAGGATGACCGCGGCACGGTCGTCGAAGCTGAGCGCGCGCCACGCCGGGGCCGCGGCCAGGGCGGCGTCGATCGCGTCCTGTGCGTCCGCTTGAGTGGCGTTGGCGTAGGTGCCCAGGCGGACGGAGTGCTTATGCGGCTGGACGACGTCGAAGCGCGTCCCCGCTCCCATCCGCTTCTCGCCGCCGATGGTCATCGGCAGGTCGATGGGGTTCTCGCCGAGCTCCTTGAGCTTGGTCTCGAGGCGGGCACGCTCCGGGGTGCCGGGCGCGTAGGTGTGCACCGGCTCGTTCACCGGCACGGGGACCTGGGTGACGGCGTCCATGATGGCCGTTGTCTCCTTCGATCGTCGGGTTGCGAGGTCTGCGATGCCGGGAGCGGTCAGCGACGGCCGACCAGCGAGCGCAGGAAGAATGTGAGGTTGGCGGGGCGCTCCGCGAGGCGGCGCATGAAGTACCCATACCAGTCTGTGCCATACGGGACGTAAACCCGCATACGGTGGCCTTCCGCCACCAGCCGCTCCTGCTCGGCCACGCGGATCCCGTACAGCATCTGGAACTCGTACTCGTCCAGCTTGCGCCCGAGCCGGTGCGCCAGATCCTGGGCGATGGCCACCATGCGCGGATCGTGCGAGCCGATCATGGGATAGCCCTCACCGGCCATCAGGATCTTCAGACAGCGCACATAGGAGCGGTCCACCTCGCGCTTGTCCTGGTAGGCGACGCTCGCCGGCTCGTTGTACGCGCCCTTCACCAGCCGCACCCGGGAGCCTTCCCCGGCCAGCGCCCGGCAGTCGTCCTCGGTCCGGAAGAGATAGGACTGGAGGACCGCGCCGGTCTGCGGGAAGCGAGTGCGCAGCTCGCCGAGGATGGCGAGGGTGGAGTCCACCGTGGTGTGGTCCTCCATGTCGAGCGTGACCGTCGTACCCGCCGCGGCGGCGGCCTCCACGACCGGGGTCACATTGGCCAGGGCCAGATCGTGGCCCCCGGGCAGTGCCTGTCCGAAGGCGGAGAGCTTCACGGACATCTCCGCCCGCCCGGCGAGCCCCTCGGCGGCCAGCGCCTCGGTCAGCGCCAGATAGGCGTCACGGCTGCGCAGCGCCTCGACCCGGTCGGTCACGTCCTCGCCCAGATGGTCCAGGGTGACGTCCAGGCCGCGGGCGGTCAGGGACCGCACTGAGCCCAGGGACTCGGTAAGCCGCTCCCCGGCGATGAAACGGTCCACCATCGGGCGGGTGACCGGCGCGGCCGAGACGAGACGGCGGATGGCGGCACTGCGCGAAGCGGCAAGCAGCACGGGTCCCAGCACGGGGCACCTCCACGATGACGGCCGACGAACGGCATGAGCAACTCACCGTGAAACTTAAGGATGGCTCGGATCCCGGACCATCGACAGCTGTCACGCATCCGTGGCCGGGATCTCAGACATCTGTATGAGAATGTGAGGGGTGAAACCGGGAAGAGGCGGGACCCATGCGCGACGACTACCAGCAGCTGGTGGACGAGATCACGGCGGTGCTCCGGGCACCCGCGACCCTGGAGAACCGCGACTTCGCACTGATCGCCTTCGGCGCCCAGGACAGCGAGGACCGTGATGACACGGAGGAGCCCGCGCTGGACCCGGTCCGCACCCGCTCGATCCTCCAGCGCCGCTCGACGGCGGCGGTGCGGGCCTGGTTCGAGGCGTTCGGGATCGCACGGGCGCAGGCGCCGCTGCGGATTCCGCCCGACCCGGCGGCCGGGGTGTTCATGGGCCGTATCTGCCTGCCCGTCCGGCACCGCGGGGTGGTGCACGGCTATGTCTGGCTGCTGGACGACGGCCACCTCTCCGATCTGGAGCTGGGCGGCCGGTCCGGCGCGCCGGACCCCCGGCTGGCCCGCGCGATGGAGACCGCGGACCGCATCGGGGCGCTGCTGGCGGCCGAGGCGCGGGCCGGTGAGGAGCTCGGCGAGCTGCTGCGCGATGTGCTGACCGGGCCGCCGGCCGGCCGGGACGCCGCCCGCGCCGGGCTGCGGACCGCGCTGCGCGGAGCGGGCGACGGACCGCTGGCGCTGGTGGCGGTGGTGCCGTGGACGCCGGGGACCGGCGAGGACGCGGACCATCCCGGGCTCCCCCACCTCCCGGGCATCGTGGCCGCGTGCGCGCTGCCCGGGACCGCGGCGGCCGGGGCGGGGCTGGCGACGCTGGTCCGGCTGCGCGCGGCCACCGCCCTGGACCCGGCCCGTACGACGGCCGAACAGCTACTGCGCTCCCCCCGGGCCACCGCGGGCTCCCCGAACGGGGTACCGGCCAGGGCGGCCGCGGGGGTCAGCGCTCCCCGGCGCGGGCTGGAGGAGCTGCCCGCCGCCTGGCAGGAGGCCCTGGCCGCCGCGCGGGCGGCCCACGCCGATATGCGCCTGGGGCCGGTCGCCGAGTGGTCCGCCATCGGCCCGTACCGTCTGCTGGCCGCGCTGCCCGCGCTGCAGCCCGACGCCGCCGTACGCCCGCTGCTGGAGCCCGCCCACGCCGAACTCGCCCGCACCGCCGAGACCTTCCTCGACTGCGCGGGCCAGGCCGGGCGCACCGCCGCGCGGCTGGGCATCCACCGGCAGACGCTCTACTACCGCCTGTCCCGGGTGCGGCAGCTGACCGGTCTCGACCTGGACGCGGGCGAGGACCGGCTACTGCTCCACATGACCCTCAAGGCCGCCCGTCTCGGGGCGCCGCGGCGCTGAGCCCCTGGCCCCGAGGTCAGCCCGCGGGGGACGCGGGGGCGTCGGGGGCCGCGGGGGCGTCGCCGACGATCCGGCGCATCGCCTCGACGAGGTCATGGGCGCTGGGCATGAGGTCGGGGTCGATGGCCATCTGGACGATCATGCCGCTCACCAGGGTCATATAGAACGAGCCCATGACCCGCGAGGTCTCCTCGTCGACGTCGCGCTCGTCGATGCCGTGGATCAGCCCCACCAGCCCCTGGCGTCCCTCCGGTTGGGCCCGGCCGAAGGCCGCCCGCAGCTCGGGATCGTGTCGAACCTGCAGGATGGCCTCCAACTGGGACTGCCACATCGCCTGGTGCTTGCCGAACAGTTCGAGCACCCGGGTCCAGCGGGTCTCGAACCGCTCCCGCAACTCGGTGTCCTGGCCGTCGCCCGCCGGATCGTCCGCCGCCAGGGACCGCTGGACGTCATCGGCCCAGTCGCCCATGGCCGCGAAGAGCGCCTCCCGCATCAGGGCGTCCTTCGAGCCGTAGTGGTAGCCGATGGACGCCAGGTTGGCACCCGAGGCGGCCACGATGTCCCGCGCCGTCGTACGGGACCAGCCCTTCTCCTCGATGCAGCGCTTGGCCCCGGCCAGCAGATCCTCTCGATGTCCCATGGCACCAGGGTATCCCGATCCCATACGAGCGTCCTAGACGCACGTTTTACACAGCCGTACTAGACACTTGTTTAAGACGCTCGTATATTCACCGCCATGACCTCGACCTCGATCTCGACCTCCGCCGGCCCGCGCGCCGGACGCAAGGAATGGACCGCCTTCGTGGTCCTGATGCTTCCGCTCCTCCTGGTCTCCATGGATGTGTCGGTGCTGTACTTCGCGGTGCCGGCCATCAGCCGGGAGCTGCACCCGAGTTCCACCCAGCAGCTATGGATCTTCGATAGCTACGCCTTCGCCCTCGCCGGGCTGCTCATCACCATGGGAGCGCTGGGCGACCGCTTCGGACGGCGGAAGCTGCTGCTGTTCGGGGCCGCGGCCTTCGGCGCCGCGTCCGTCGCGGCGGCGTACGCCCAGAGCGCCGAGATGCTCATCGCCGCACGGGCGGTGCTCGGGATCGGCGGCGCGACGCTGATGCCGTCGACGATGGCGCTGATCCGCAATCTCTTCCTCGACGAGAAGCAGCGGGCCAAGGCGATCGCGATCTGGTCGTCGGCCATGGCGGGCGGTATCGCGCTGGGCTCGGTGCTGAGCGGGGTGATGATCGAGCACTTCTGGTGGGGCTCGGTCTTCCTGATCAACGTTCCGGCGATGGTGCTGCTGCTGGCGCTGGTGCCGCTCCTGGTGCCGGAGTTCAAGGACCCGAAGCCCGGGTCGTTCGATCTGCCGAGCGTGCCGCTGTCGTTGGCCGCCGTGCTTCCAGTGATCTACGGACTGAAGAAGACGGCCGCCGACAACGGCGTCAGCCCGATCCCGCTGCTGTCCATCCTGGCCGGTCTCGCCATCGGTGCCGTCTTCATACGGCGTCAGCGCACCCGCCGCGACGCCATGATCAGCCCGGAGCTGTTCCACCACCGCGGCTTCGGCCCGGCGATCGCGCTCAACTCGCTGGCCACCTTCGCCACGATGGGCTCGGCCTACTTCACCACCCAGTATCTGCAGTCGGTGCTCGGCAAGGGCCCGCTGGAGGCGGCGCTGTGGAGCCTGGCCCCGGCCGTCTGCGTCGGCGTCGCCGGACCGGCGGCGGCCGCGGTGGTCCAGCGCGGCGCCGACCGGGCCCAGGTGATCGGCGCCGGCTTCGTGACCGGGGCCATCGGCTACGGGATTCTGGCCCTGGCCGGCACGGCCTCGCTGTGGACGGTGCTGATCGGCGCCGCCGTCCTGGCCAGCGGGATCGTCATGGTGATGTCGCTGGTCACCGACATGGCGATCGGCACCGTACCGCCGAAGCGGGCCGGTTCGGCTGCCGCGCTGCTGGAGACGGGCCAGGAGTTCGGCGGGGCGATGGGCATGGCGGTGCTCGGCAGCGTCGGCACGGCCGTCTACCGGAGCGACGTCAAGGACTCGCTGGGCGGCGGGCTGCCCAGCGGCGCGCTCGACCAAGTGCACGAGACGCTGGGCGCCGCCGTCGCGGTGGCGGAAAAGCTGAAGGGGCGGGCCGGGGAGCAGATGCTGGACACGGCGCGTGAGGCGTTCACCCACGGGATGCGGATCGCGTGCGGGGCCGGGGCGCTGGTTCTGGTGGCAGCCGCGGTGCTGGCCCTGGTGACGCTGCGTCGGGTCGGGGCCGCCGGGGGCGCGGCCGGGGGCGCGGCCACGGCCGGGGAGGTGCCCTCGACCGGCGCGGGTGCGCTCTCGACCGGCGCGGACGGGACGGCGGACCGCGGCGAGACGGTGAGCGAGGCGGCGGCGCCGGGGCGCTGAGCCGTGGCACACCGGAGGGGACCTCGCCGATGTGGGGTCCCCTCCGGCGTTACGCGCGGGGCGAGTTGACCGTCACACGCGGCGCGTCACGGCCGGACGCGTCGAATCCGTATCGAACACGACGGCAACCATCTCCCGCCCGGCGGCAACCAGAGGACGGCGGCCGGACGGCACGGCCGTCCGAGGGCTGACCAGCCCCACGCGAGAGGAGTGACGCACCGTGCGCATCACCAGAGCGTTAGCGGCGGCCGGGCTCGCCGTCGCCTTCCTGATCGGCGCGGCCCACACACCGCGGGCCGTCGCGGGCGAACTGCCGGGCGACACACGGTTCTTCAACGCCCCCGACTCGCTCGTCAACAAGTGGGTCGCCGCCAATCCGGGCGACTCCCGGCAGCCGCGCATCGCCTCGCGGATCGCCGGTCAGCCCCAGGCCCTGTGGTTCTCCCGGTACTCCCCCGCCACCGTCACCGCGGACGTCCGCAAGGTCACCTCCGCCGCCTCCGCCAAGGGCCAGACGCCTGTCCTGGTGTCGTATCAGATCCCCAACCGCGACTGCGGCGGGGCCTCGGCGGGCGGCGCTCCCGACCTCGCGAGCTATGACGCATGGGTGCGCGCCTTCGCCGCCGGGCTGGGCAGCGGACCCGCGATCGTCATCCTCGAACCCGACTCGATCGCGCTCATCAGTTGCCTCTCCCCCTCCGAACTGAGCGGCCGCTATGCCTCACTGGCCCGTGCGGCGACCGCCATCCACGGCGCGAATCCCAACGCCCGGGTGTACTTCGACGCCGGGCACTCGGCCTGGAACAGCGCCGCCGTCCAGGCGTCGCGGCTGCGCTCGGCCGGGGTGCTGACCAGCGGCGACGGCATCTACAGCAATGTCTCCAACTTCCGCCGCACCGCCGACGAGGTGGCCTTCGCCAAGAGCGTGCTCGCCCAGCTCGGCACCTCCTCGGGGCTCACCGCCGTCATCGACACCAGCCGCAACGGCAACGGCCCCGCCCCCGACGCCACCTGGTGCGACCCCCACGGCCGCAAAGTCGGCGAGAACCCGACGGCGAACACCGGCGACCCCGCCATCGACGCCTACCTGTGGATCAAACCCCCGGGCGAACTGGACGGCTGCGCGGGCGCGGCGGGCACCTTCTCACCGGACTACGCATACGAGTTGGCGGGCTGAGCGCACGCGACCCCGGTCACAGGTGGTCGATCTCGGTGAGGTCGATGTCGATGGTGAACGGGACCGGAAGCTTGATCCGCTCGTGGTAGATGCCGGTCGGCACATACGTACGCGTCACCGTATTGAGCTCGAAAACCTGGACGACCGGACGTCGGCCCTCACCGTGCTCGACCAGCCAGAAGTGCGGAATTCCCGCCTCGGCGTAGAGCTGTGGCTTGCGCTTGCGGTCACGTGACTCCGACTCCGGCGAGACGACCTCCACCACGAGCACGGCGTCGGCCGCCTGGAAACCCGTTTCATGCGCCTCGGTAGTCACCGCCTCGGCACGCAGGATCGCGATATCGGGCTCGGGGCGGTTGCGCTTATCGACGGCAATGGTCATCTCGCGACAGACCCGGACCGACTCGGGCACCGATGCCCGGAGCCCCTTCTCCAGCAAGTACATGGCCAGCGAATGAAAATACTTCTGCGGGCTCACGAAGACGAGGCTTCCGTCGATCAGCTCAGTGTGCGGCGGGAGCTCCGGCATGCGGTCAAGATCATCTGCAGTGAATCCGCCCGGGGGCGGAAAAGCCCAGGCCGGAAGCGGTTCAGCAGTCATGGTTCCTCCCATGGACGGGATTCTGGCCGCGCGACCAAGGGTAGCGGGCAGGAACAGCGGAGACGCCACCCACACGAGTGGAGGCAGCTTTCGCCGTTGACCCGTGTCGACTAGGCACCCAGCCCGCGCAGAAACACCTCCAGCCCCCCGAAGAACTCCCGCTCGACCCCCACACTCCGCGCCTGGCGCGCCGTTTCGGCCATGTACGGGAACGCGTCGGACGGCAGCTCGGCGATGGCGACCGTGCCCGTGCCGGACAGCGGCCCGAGGTGTTCGAGCTGGATCGCCCCGATCACATAGCCCAGCAGGGCGCGCAGCGCGACGACCCGCCGTTCGCCGTCCAGGCCCGCCTCGGTGAGGATCGCCAGCGCCGTCTCCGACCAGCGCAGTCCGCTGGGGGAACGGTGCCGGTGGGTGAGGGTCAGCGGGAGGACCGCGGGGTGGGCGATGATCGTGTCGCGCAGCCGCCCGACCATGATCCGGAGCCGTTCGTCCCATGGGGTCCCGGGCTCCGGCGGCGTGGTGTCGACGGCACTGAGGACGCGCTCGACCACCAGCCCTTCGAGCTCCTCGCGATCATCGACATAGCGATAGAGCGCCATCGTGCTCATCCCGAGTTCCTTGGCGACGGCACGCATCGAGAGCCCGGCAAGCCCCTCGCGGTCGAGAACGGCGAGGGCGGCCGAGGCGAGCTGATCGGGGGTGAGGGAGCGGGGACGTGGCATGGCGGTTGACAGCGTACGGCATACGCCTACGCTGGTAAGCGTATGCCGTACGCCTACGAAAGGGGGCTCCCATGGAGCCCGGTTCCGTCGTCGCAGCCCATACCCTCACCCCCGTGACCGGCCCGGACGTCGCCGTCCCCGACCCCGGCCGGCTGATCCACCTTCAGTTCCGGCGCTTCGCCGGATGCCCCGTCTGCAATCTCCATCTGCGGTCGATCGTGCGGCGCCATCAGGAGATCGAGGCGGCCGGAGTCCGGGAGGTGGTGGTCTTCCACTCGCCCGCCGAGGAGTTGCGGAAGCATACGGACGAGCTGACGTTCGCCGTCGTCGCCGACCCCGGGAAGCGGCTGTACCGGGAGTTCGGGGTGGAGCAGGCACCCAGGGCCCTGCTCAGCCCGCGCGCCTGGGGGCCGATCGCGCGGGCCCTGCTGACCGGCACGTGGGCGGTCGTCCGTGGCCGGGAGAAGCTCCCCGCGCCCAGCCAGCCCGGGGGCAGGCTGGGGCTGCCCGCGGACTTCCTGATCGGCGGGGACGGCCGCGTCATCGCCGCCAAGCACGGCGAACACGCCTATGACCAGTGGTCGGTGGACGAGCTGCTGGCGCTGGCCGCCCGCGCCCCGCGACCCGACCCGGCCCCCTGATCCACCAGCGCCGAAGGCCCTCCGCTCCGGCGGTGGAGCGAAGGGCCTCAGAAAGGCGAGGCGCCGTCAGCCCATATGCGCGGGCAGCGGGGTGGCGCCTTCGGCACCCGGCTCCCGTACGGGGCGCGGGGTGTTCATCAGCAGCGCGATGACCACGGCGGCGCCCACGAGAATCGAGGAGGAGACGACGAAGGCGTGCGAGAAGCCCTCCACCAGACCCGCCTTGGCGGTCCGCGGTGTCATCCGCCCGGCGTGCGAGGCCATGTAGTCGGAGGTCACGCTGGTGGCGATGGTGTTGAGCATCGCCGTGCCGATCGAACCGCCGATCTGCTGGGCGGTGTTGACGGTGGCGGAGGCGACCCCCGCGTCCCCCTCCCCCACCCCGTGGGTCGCGTAGTTCATCGAGGGCGCCATCACCAGGCCCATGCCGAAGCCGACCAGGAGCTCGGCGGGCAGCACCCCCGCCGCGTACGAGCTGTCGACGTCCAGCGGCACCAGCAGTGCGACACCGGTGGCCGCGATCAGCAGACCGGGCGCCACCAGCAGGCGCGGCGGCACCTTGGGGATGAGGCGGGAGGCCACGCCGCCCGCGCCGACCAGCACCGCCCCGGTCATCGGCAGGAACGCCACACCGGTGAGCAGCGCCGAGTACCCCTTGACGAGCTGCATGTAGTACGTGAGGAAGAGGAACATCGCGAACATGCCGATCACCGAGAGGCCGACCGCCAGATAGGCGCTGCCACGGGTGCGGTCCGCCACCACGCGCGGCGGCAGCAGTGGCCGCGCCACGCTCCGCTCCACCAGGACGAAGGCGAGGAGCAGCACCGCGCCGAGGATGGGCAGCCCGGTCACCAGCCGGGAGTCCCAGCCCTTGGACTCGGCCTCGCTGCATCCGTAGACCACGGCCACCAGCCCGCACACCGCCAGCAGCACACCGGGGATGTCGAAGCGGGCCCGGCCCCCGGCGCGGGTGTCGGTGGGCAGTACGGACCAGCCCACGGCGGCGACGACGGCGATCGGCACATTGACGTACAGGCACCAGCGCCAGTCGAGGTACTCGGTCAGCAGTCCGCCGACGACCAGGCCGATCGCACCGCCGCCCGCGGCGATCGCGCCGAAGATGCCGAACGCCTTGGCGCGCTCACGGGGCTCGGTGAAGTTCACCGCGAGCAGCGACAGCGCCGAGGGGGCGAGCAGTGCGGCGAACGCGCCCTGCAGGGCGCGGGCCGAGAGCAGCATCTCGAACCCGGAGGCGGCGCCGCCGAGCGCGGAGGCACCGGCGAACCCCAGCAGGCCGATGAGGAAGGTGCGCTTACGGCCGGTGTAGTCCGCGATCCGGCCGCCGAGCAGCAGCAGACTGCCGAACGCCAGGGTGTAGGCGGTGATGACCCACTGCCGATCGCCGTCGGAAATGCCGAGGTCCTTCTGGGCCGACGGCAGGGCGATGTTCACGATGGTGATGTCGAGGACGATCATCAGCTGGGCCAGGCCGATGAAGACGAGTGCGAGCCAGCGCCGGGGGTTCGCCTCGGGCGGCGTCTTTGAGGGCTGGGACATGACCATGCCTTTCTGGTCTTGCGGAAGGCGAGCGGAGCGGGAGATCAGTCGGCGTCGGACTGGGCGGAGTCGTCGGCGCGGGCTTCGGAGCGGGCGGCGCGGGCGTCGCGGGCGGCGCAGGCGTCGTCGATCACTCGCTGCCGGAGGCGTTTGAACGCCGCGGCGTCGACGGCCGGGCCGCCGAGCGGGGCGGTGGGCCGCGGGGAGCCGGTGGGGCGCAACCCGTCGATATAGACATCCAGTTGGCGATGGGCCAGGGCGTCATCGTCGGCGAACCGGCCACCGCCGGGCAGCGGCCGCGACAGCCGCATGATCATCATCGTGATGTCGCCGAAGACGACATCGAGCCGGATCAGCCCCTGGGCCTGGGCACGCAGCAGCAGCGCGTCGATCGGGTCGACGACATCGCCGGGGACGCCGTCGAGGATCTCGGCGGCGGTGAAACGGCCCAGCAGCGCGGGCATCACCGAGCCGATCTTGAGATCGAGAGCGGCGTGCATAAAGCGGCGCAGCGCGAGCTGGGCGTCGTCCTCCTCGGCGGCGGCCCGGCTCCCGGCCTCGACCAGTGCGGTCAGCACCTCGATGGCGACCCCTCGGTGCAGATCGTCGCGGTGCGGAAAGCGTCGGTAGAGGGTCGCGATGCCGACCCCGGCACGCCGGGCTATCTCATCCAGCGGGGCATCGGGCCCCTGATCGGCGAAGACCTCGCGGGCGGCGCGCAGGATCTGCTCCCGGTTGCGCCGCGCGTCGGCGCGCATGGGCGGGGCGTCGGCAAGGGCGTCGGCGTCGGTGTCTGCGGACACGGGGCTCTCCTGACAGCGCATACGAAAGCTATGTGGAGAAATTTTCTCCACATAGCGATGAGCGTAGCGAGCCGACCCGCGTTATTCAACACATGATGAAAAAGATCTGGAACCCCTCCGACACGCCCTGCCGCCAGGGACGCACAACGAATCTGGGCCCGGCCCCCGCCGAAGCGGGGACCGGGCCCAGATGGGTGACTGCCTACGCGGCTCAGACCAGATTGACCGAGCGGGCCGAGGAGGCGCCGATCTCCTCGGCGATCTCGGTGAGCACGGGCTGCGGAATGGTGTCGTCCACCGTGAGCGCCACCAGCGCGGCACCGCCCGCCGCAGCCCGCGAGACCTGCATCCCGGCGATGTTGATACCCGCCTCGCCGAGGATGCGGCCGAGCGTGCCGACCACACCCGGGCGGTCGGTGTAGCGGAGGAAGGCCATGTGGTCGGCGAGCGCCAGATCCACGTCGTACTCCCCGACCGCGACGATCTTCTGCTGGTGCTTGTGACCGGCCAGCGTGCCGGAGATCGAGACCTCCTCGCCGCCCGACAGGGTGCCGCGCACGGTCACCACATTGCGGTGCTCGCTCGACTCCGAGCTGGTGGTCAGCCGCACCTCGACACCGCGCTCCTGCGCGAACAGCGGTGCGTTCACATACGACACGGTCTCGTCGACGATGTCCTCGAAGACACCCTTGAGCGCCGACAGCTCCAGCACCTTGACGTCGTGCTGGGTGATCTCGCCGTACACCTCGACATCGAGGCGGACCGCGACCTCGCCCGCGAGCGCGGTGAAGATCCGCCCCAGCTTCTCGGCCAGCGGCAGCCCGGGGCGCACGTCCTCGGCGATGACGCCACCCTGGACGTTCACCGCGTCCGGGACCAGCTCGCCGGCCAGCGCCAGCCGCACCGAGCGGGCGACCGCGATGCCCGCCTTCTCCTGGGCCTCACCGGTGGAGGCGCCCAGATGCGGGGTGACCACCACATTGTCGAACTCGAACAGCGGGGACTCGGTGCACGGCTCCTGGGAGAAGACGTCCAGCCCGGCCCCGGCCACCCGGCCCTCCTTGAGGGCGGCGGCCAGCGCGACCTCGTCCACGATCCCGCCGCGCGCGGCGTTGACGATCCGGAGCTCCGGCTTGACCTTGTGCAGCGCCTCGTCGCCGATCAGGCCGACCGTCTCGGGGGTCTTGGGGAGGTGGACGGAGATGAAGTCGGAGACCTCGAGCAGCTCGTCCAGCGAGAGCAGCTTCACGCCCATCTGCGCGGCCCGCGCGGGCTGCACATACGGGTCGTAGGCGACGACCTTCATGCCGAAGGCGGACATCCGCTGGGCCACCAGGACGCCGATGCGGCCGAGGCCGACGACGCCGAGGGTCTTCTCGCTCAGCTCCACACCGGTGTACTTGCTGCGCTTCCACTCGCCGTTCTTCAGCGCGGCACTGGCCTGCGGGATGTTCCGGGCCGTGGCCACCAGCAGACCGCAGGCGAGCTCGGCGGCGGTGACGATGTTGGACGTCGGCGCGTTGACGACCATGACGCCGGCCTTGGTGGCGGCCGAGACGTCCACATTGTCCAGGCCGACGCCCGCGCGAGCGACCACCTTCAGCTTCTTCGCCACGGCGATGGCCTCGGCGTCGACCTTGGTCGCGCTGCGGACGAGGATCGCGTCCACACCGGCGATGGCGGGAAGGAGCTCGGCTCGGTCCGCCCCGTTGCAGTGCCGGATCTCGAAGTCCGGGCCCAGGGCGTCGACCGTCGCCGGAGAGAGCTCTTCGGCGATGAGTACGACAGGTTTACCAGTGGAAGCAGTGCTCACGTGGTCTTCAGTCCTCACTAGTCCTCAGCGGACGGCCGTCCCGACGGCCGCTGGCGGTGAAGGGGTCAGCCGCGTGGAAGACGCACGACGCTGTGAGCCTGACGCGCTTGCTGTTGTTGAGTGTAGTGGCGGTCGGGCCTACGTCATGTGCCGTTGCGGCAGGATCACCCGCACGTGGTGGTGCGCGGTGGACAAAGCGCGAACCGGGTGCGGCGGGGGTTCGCTGACCCCCGCCGCACCCGGGGCACGGCCGCCGCGCCACCAGGCGCGGTTACGCCTCCTCGTCCACCCAGCTCATGAGCTTGCGCAGCTCCTTGCCGGTGGTCTCCAGCAGGTGGTTCTCGTCGGCCTTCTTCAGCTCGTTGTACTTCGGCAGACCGGCGTTGTACTCCGCCATCCAGTTCTTGGCGAAGGTGCCGTCCTGGATCTCACCGAGGAGCTTCTTCATCTCGGCCTTGGTGGAGTCGTTGATGATCCGCGGACCGGAGACGTAGTCGCCCCACTCGGCGGTCTCGGAGATCGACCAGCGCATCTTCTCCAGGCCGCCCTCGTACATGAGGTCCACGATCAGCTTGAGCTCGTGGAGGCACTCGAAGTACGCGATCTCCGGCTGGTACCCGGCCTCGACCAGGGTCTCGAACCCGGCCTTGACCAGCGCCGAGGTGCCGCCGCACAGGACCGCCTGCTCACCGAAGAGGTCGGTCTCGGTCTCCTCGGTGAAGGTGGTCTTGATGACGCCGGCGCGGGTGCCGCCGATGCCCTTGGCGTACGACAGGGCCAGCTCGAAGCCGTTTCCGGTGGCGTCCTGCTCGACGGCCGCGATACACGGCACGCCGCGGCCCTCCTCGTACTGGCGGCGGACCAGGTGGCCCGGGCCCTTGGGGGCGACCATGCAGACGTCCACATTGGCCGGGGGCTTGATGAAGTCGAAGCGGATGTTGAGACCGTGCCCGAAGAACAGCGCGTCGCCGTCCTTCAGGTTGTCCTTCACGGACTCCTCGTAGACCTTCGCCTGGATCGGGTCCGGGACCAGGATCATGATCACGTCGGCCTCGGCGGACGCCTCGGCGGGGGTGACCACGCGCAGGCCCTGCTCCTCGGCCTTCGCCTTGGACTTGGAGCCCTCGTGCAGACCGACCCGGACATCGACGCCCGAGTCGCGCAGCGACAGCGCGTGGGCGTGCCCCTGGCTGCCGTAGCCGAGGATTGCGACCTTACGGCCCTGGATGATGGACAGGTCGGCGTCGTCGTCGTAGAACAGCTCGGCCACTTCGGGAATCTCCTAGCGTGTGGGTTGTGCTTCCCACCGTATGACGGGCGGGCGGGTGAAGGTTTCGGGGTCTCGCCATACGGTCCGGCGCGCGGTGGGCGCCGGACCATCGTCCCCGCTGGTGGGGCGGGTCAGGCGGACCGGTCGAGCGCGCGCAGGCTCCGGTCGGTGATGGAGCGGGCGCCACGCCCTATGGCGATGGTGCCGGACTGGACCAGCTCCTTGATGCCGTACGGTTCCAGCATCCTGAGCATGGCCTCGAGCTTGTCGCTGCCGCCGGTGGCCTCGATGGTGACGGCCTCCGGGGAGACGTCCACGGTCTTGGCGCGGAACAGCTGGACGATCTCGACGATCTGGGAGCGGGTCTCGTTGTCGGCGCGGACCTTCACCAGGACGAGCTCCCGCTGAATCGCCTGGCCGTCCTCCAGCTCGACGATCTTCAGCACATTGACCAGCTTGTTGAGCTGCTTGGTGACCTGCTCCAGCGGCAGCTCCTCGACATTGACCACGATGGTGATCCGGGAGATGTCGGGGTGCTCGGTGACGCCGACGGCCAGCGAGTCGATATTGAAGCCGCGGCGGGAGAACAGGGCGGCGATCCGGGCGAGGATGCCGGGGGTGTTCTCCACCAGGACGGAGAGCGTGTGCTTGGACATGGGCTCGGTCTCTCTTCTTCTCTCGGTCCTGGTCTCAGTCGTCTGCGCCGTCGCCGAAGTCCGGGCGGGTGTCGCGCGCCGCCAGGATCTCGTCATTGGAGGTGCCGGCCGCGACCATCGGCCAGACCATGGCGTCCTCGTGGACGATGAAGTCCACGACCACCGGGCGGTCGTTGATCGCGTTGGCCTTCTCGATCACGGCGTCGAGGTCGGCCGGGTCCTCGCAGCGCAGCCCGACACAGCCCATGGCCTCGGAGAGCTTCACGAAGTCGGGGACGCGGGTGCCCGCGTTCTGCTGGGCGGGGCTGTCGGGGCCCGAATGCAGGACCGTGTTGGAGTAGCGCTGGTTGTAGAAGAGGGTCTGCCACTGGCGGACCATGCCCAGCGCGCCGTTGTTGATGATCGCGACCTTGATCGGGATGTTGTTCAGCGCGCAGGTGACCAGCTCCTGGTTGGTCATCTGGAAGCAGCCGTCACCGTCGATCGCCCAGACCGTACGGCCCTCGGCACCGGCCTTGGCGCCCATGGCGGCCGGGACGGCGTAGCCCATGGTGCCGGCGCCGCCCGAGTTCAGCCAGGTGGCGGGGGTGTCGTAGTCGATGAAGTGGGCGGCCCACATCTGGTGCTGGCCGACGCCCGCGGCGAAGATCGTGCCCTCCGGAGCGAGCTGCCCGATCCGCTGGATGACCTGCTGCGGGGAGAGGCTGCCGTCGGCGGGCTGGTCGTAGCCGAGCGGGTAGGTCTCCCGCCACCGGTTCAGGTCCTCCCACCAGCCGGTGTAGTCACCGGCACGGCCCGCGTCGTGCTCGGCCTGGACGGCGACGACCAGGTCCGCGATGACCTCGCGGGCGTCCCCGACGATGGGCACGTCGGCGACGCGGTTCTTACCGATCTCGGCCGGGTCGATGTCCGCGTGGACGATCTTGGCGTAGGGGGCGAAGGAGTCCAGCTTGCCGGTGACGCGGTCGTCGAAGCGGGCGCCGAGCGCCACGATCAGATCGGCCTTCTGGAGGGCGGTCACGGCGGCGACGGTGCCGTGCATGCCCGGCATGCCCAGGTGGAGGTGGTGGCTGTCGGGGAAGGAGCCCAGCGCCATCAGGGTGGTGGTGACCGGCGTGCCGGTCAGCTCGGCCAGCACCTTCAGCTCGGCGGTGGCCCCGGCCTTGATCACGCCGCCGCCGACGTACAGCACCGGGCGCTGGGCCTGGGTGATCAGGCGGGCGGCCTCGCGGATCTGCTTGGCGTGCGGCTTGGTGACCGGGCGGTAACCGGGCAGATCGGTCTGCGCCGGCCAGGAGAAGGTGGTCTGTGCCTGCAGCGCGTCCTTGGCAATGTCGACCAGGACCGGGCCGGGGCGGCCGGTGGAGGCGATGTGGAAGGCCTCGGCGATCGTGCGCGGGATGTCCTCGGCCTTGGTGACCAGGAAGTTGTGCTTGGTGATCGGCATGGTGATGCCGCAGATGTCCGCCTCCTGGAAGGCGTCCGTGCCGATGGCCTTGGAGGCCACCTGGCCGGTGATCGCGACGATCGGGACCGAGTCCATATGCGCGTCGGCGATGGGGGTGACCAGGTTGGTGGCGCCGGGGCCCGAGGTCGCCATGCAGACGCCGACCTTGCCGGTGGCCTGGGCGTAGCCGGTGGCGGCGTGGCCCGCGCCCTGCTCGTGGCGGACGAGCACGTGCCGCACCTTCGAGGAGTCCATCATCGGGTCGTAGGCGGGGAGGATCGCGCCACCGGGAATGCCGAAGACGGTGTCGGCACCCACTTCCTCGAGGGAACGGATGAGGGACTGCGCGCCCGTGACGTGCTCGACGGGGGCGGACTGCGGTCCGCCGCTACGGGGCCGAGGCTGGGGGTGATGGGACCCGGGGGCCTGCTCGGTCATCGGCATTCTCTTCTCGAAGATGAGGTTCGGTGCGGGAGGGTGAGGGCGGGCGGTGCACCGGGTGCCGGTGCAACAAAAAACCCCTCGTGCCGTAAGGCAAGCGAGGGGAGCGCGCCGGTGAGGGTCCGCAGGGCTTCAACCAGCCCTGCTCAGCCGACGCGCTGTCCAAGTACGAGAATTCGGGTGCGCATGGCTCCGACCCTCCCCCCGGCGCACATCGAGTGTCAAGTGGGTGGGACGGGCGTCTCAGTATTTGAGCGGGTCGGCGGGTGGGTGTGCGGCTCCGTACGGCGCGGCCCATGGGAGCCGCCATGCCCGGCGTGACCGCCGTGCCGGATCGGCAGGGGGCCGCCGACGAGCAGCGGCGGCTCCGAGCGCGGGACGGGATAGCCGCCGCGCAGCAGGGCCCGGCGCAGCCGGTGCTCGTCCAGCGGTCCGCTGAAGGCCGCCCCTTGGGCGTGGGTGCATCCCATACCGCGCAGGGTGACGATCTGCTCGGGCAACTCCACCCCCTCTGCGATGGACTGCATTCCGAGGTCTCCGGCGATCCTCAGCAGCCCAGCGGTGATCTTGTGGAGCCGTGAGGACTCGACCACTCCCTCGACCAGCCCGGGGTCCAGTTTCAGCACATCGATGGGGAGCCTGCGCAGCGCCCTGATCGCGGCATAGCCGCTGCCGAAGCCGTCGAGGGCGATCCGCACCCCCAGGCGGCGCAGCGCGCCGAGGCGGTGCTCGAGCTCGTCGAGTGGCACCCGTGGATCGCTGTCGGTCAGCTCCAGGATCAGCGCGCCGGACGGCAGCCCATGGCGGGCCAGCAGGGTCTCCACGGCCTTGGGCGGCAACGACTTGTCCACCAGCCGGCTCGCGGGGAGCCGTACGCAGACCGGGACCGGATGGCCGTCACGGCGCCGCTGGGCGGCCTGCTCGACGGCCGCCTCCAGCATCCAGCGGGACAGCTCGGCGGTGCGGGCCGTGTCCTCACCGCCCCCGCGGCCGTTGTCGGCGACCCGGAGGAACTCGGCGGGGGTGAACAGGATTCCCTGGGCCGAGCGCCAGCGGGCCTGCGCCGCGACCGCGGTGATCCGGCCGCTGGTCAGCTCGACGACGGGCTGGTGCAGCAGCACGAACTCCCCGTCGTGCAGGGCGGCACGGAGTCTGGTGGCGACCTCGGCGCGACGCGCCACCTCGGCCTGCATCTGCGGTGCGTACAACTCGACGCGGTTCTTGCCCGCGGCCTTGGCGCGGTACATCGCCAGGTCGGCGTTGCGCATCAGGGCGCCGGGGCTGGTGCCGGGCTCGGCGAAGGCGACGCCGATGCTGGCGGCCACGCGGACCTCGGTGCCGCCCTCGACCCGGTAGGGCTGGGAGAGCCGGACCCGCAGCCGGTCGGCGATCTCCATGATGCGCTGCTCGCGGGCGCCCGCATCCCCAGCGCCGTCGCCGTCGCCGATGATGAGGGTGGCGAACTCGTCGCCCCCGAGCCGGGCCGCGCAGTCGCCGGACCCGGACCGCACGGACTCCTGGAGCCGGCGGGCGGCCTGGACCAGCAGCTCGTCACCGGCGTGGTGGCCGACGGTGTCGTTGACCGCCTTGAAGCCGTCGAGGTCGATGAAGAACACGGCGGTGCCGGCGTCCGTACGGCGGCGGCCGCCGACGGCGTGCCGGACCCGGCGGGTGAACAGGGCACGGTTGGGCAGATCGGTGAGCGGGTCGTGCTCGGCGTTGTGCTGCAGCTGGGCCTGGAGCCGGACCCGCTCGGTGACATCGCGGCTGTTGAAGATCAGCCCGCCGTGGTGGCGGTTGATCGTGGACTCCACGTTGAGCCAGTCGCCGGAGCCGGAGCGGAAGCGGCACTCGATGCGCGTCGTGGGCTCCTCGCCCGGTGCGGCGGCCAGGAACCGGCGGACCTCGTGGACCACCGATCCGAGGTCCTCGGGGTGGATCAGGGAGGCCAGCTCGGAGCCGACCATGTCGTCCGCGTCGCGGCCATAGACCCCGGTGGCGGCCGGGCTGACGTAGCGCAGGATTCCGGTGGGTGCGGCGATCATGATCACATCGCTGGAGCTCTGCACCAGGGAGCGGAAGTGGTTCTCCTTCTGGGCGAGCTCCTGGGTGAGCCTGATGTTGTCCATCAGCATGATCGCTTGTCGGACGACGAGCGCGAGCACGACCGCGCAGGCGGTGGAGAGCACCACCCCGTCGATCGGCCGGCCGTCCATCACGTTGAACAGGACCCCCAGGGTGCAGACGGCGGCGGCGAGATACGGCGCGAGTGCGGCGAGCGAGCCCGCGATGGGGACGCTCTGCTGCGCGGTGCGGCGCGCCGACGGCGGGTCCTGGGCGGCCTCGCGGCGGGCCACCCACGGGGCGTAGGCCAGCAGCGCGGAGCCGGCGAACCACCCGGCGTCGAGTATCTGCCCGGAGCGGTAGTGCTCGCGCAGCAGCGGTGAGGTGAACAGCGCGTCGCACAGCACGGTGAGCGCGAAGGCGGCGATCGCGGTGTTGACCGCGGAGCGGTTGCCCGTCGAGCGCCGGAAGTGGAGCACGATCACCATGCTGACGAGCACGATGTCCAGCAGCGGATAGGCGAGCGCCAGGGCCCCGCGGGCCACGGAGGCGCCGTCCCCGCCGAACTGCCCGGTGTGGGCGAGCGCGAGGCTCCAGGAGAGGGTCACCAGCGATCCGGCGATCAGCCAGGCGTCCAGCCCCAGGCAGATCCACCGGGCCCGGCTCGTGGGGCGCTTGGCGAGCACCAGCATCCCGACGATGGCGGGCGGGGCGAAGAGCAGGAAGCAGAAGTCGGCGGCCGAGGGGGTCGGCACGGAATGGCCGAGCACCACCTCGTACCAGCCCCAAACGCCGTTACCCAGCGCGGCCATGGCCGAGGAGGCGGCGAACAGCAGCCAGGCCGGGCGCAGTCGCCCGGCGTGCCGGCGGCCGTGCCACAGACAGGACACCGCGGCGGCGAGCGCTGCCGCGCTGAGTCCGAAGTCACCCATGACGAGGGCGAGTTGGGACGATCCCCAGCCGAGGACCGCACCCACCGCGTAACCGCCGCAGACCAGGGCGAGGACCACTTGCGGTAACAGTCCGGCACCGCCGTCGGAGACCGACGGCCGGGCGAGCACCGCTCCCGGGGCGCTCACTGGACTGCCATCCACTGCGTGGCGGACCACTGGCGCCGCGGGGACCCCGGGAGCGGTATCCCCGCGGGCCTCGCCGAGTTGGAGATCCGCGCGGCTGCGCGGAAGTGTCGCGGTCGACGCCTGAGCTGCGTCGGGTTGTCGGTCCATCGGCCATACATCGCCCGTCGCCCCCCTCGAGTTCCGGTCCATCGCTGACGCCGTCAGGTCAGTGGCGCAGCCCCCGCTCGGGACGATACACCAGACTGGTTACTCAGGGACATAGGCCATCTACGGTCCGTAACCGACTACGGCGTTGTATATACGCAGTGGAGTCAATCGGTGCCTGTATGTGGTGCCAGAGGCATGTCTACCCCGTCGTGGCGACGAGATGTGCCAGCGACTCGCCGTGTGCGAAGCGGTTCAGCTGAGCCCTCAACAGCCGCTTGGCGCGCGGGAGAAAGGCCGACGTGGGGCCGCCCACATGCGGGGAGATGAGCACCCCTGGAGCGTGCCACAGCGGATGCCCGGCGGGCAGTGGTTCGGGGTCGGTCACATCGAGCGCGGCCCGCAGCCGGCCCGACTCCACCTCGGTGAGCAGGGCCTTGGTGTCCACGACCCCACCACGGGAGACGTTCACCAGCAGCGCCCCGTCCTTCATCCGCGAGAGGAACTCCGCCCCGGCCAGGCCGCGGGTGGCCTCGGTGAGCGGGGTCACCAGCACCACCACATCGGCTTCCGGAAGCAATTGGGGCAGTTCGTCGATCGGATGCACCGGGCCGCGCTCGGTCGTGCGCGGGGAGCGCGCGACGCGCGCCACCCGCTCGCACTCAAAGGGCACAAGCCGGTCCTCGATCGCACTGCCGATGGCCCCGTAGCCGACGATCAGTACGGACTTGTCGGCAAGCGCGGGGCGGAAGCCGGAGCGCCACTCCTCGGCGTCCTGGCCCCGGACGAAGTCGGGGATACCGCGCAGCGAGGCCAGGATGAGGGTGAGGGCGAGCTCGGCGGTGCTCGCGTCGTGCACCCCGCGTGCGTTGCACAGCCGTACCCCGGGGGCGAGGTCCCCCAGCGCGGGCTTGATGTGGTCTATTCCGGCGGTGAGGGTCTGCACCACCCGCAGGTTGGTCATGGCCGACAGCGGCCGGGTGCACACCTGCGGCGGCTTCATGTACGGGACGCAGTAGAACGCGCAGCGCGCCGGGTCGGTGGGGAAGTCGGGGCCGCCGTCCCAGTGGGCGTATTCGAGGGTGTCGGGCAGGCCGTCGATCTCCTCGGGCGGGATGGGCAGCCACACCAGGTCGCGCGCTTCGGATGAACGCTGAGTCGCATCGTGCTGGCGGAACGTATCGCTGTGATCTGCACTCATGCCAGGAGGCTATGCGATCACCGGCAGCCCGCAGAGGTTAGTTTGGGGTCCGAGGGAACGGGAGGGGTCAGGCGAGGTGAAGCGCAGGAGAATCGGAGCGGCGGCGCTCGAAGTGGGTGCGATCGGCCTGGGATGCATGCCGATGAGCTGGGCGTACACCGCTTCGCAGCGCAGTGGCGAGACTTCGGTGCGCGCCGTGCACACCGCGCTCGACTCGGGCACGAGCCTGCTGGATACCGCCGACATGTACGGCCCCTTCACCAATGAGCTGCTGGTGGGGCGGGTGCTCAAGGAGCGGCGGGCGGACGCCTTCGTGTCCACCAAATGCGGACTGCTGGTGGGCGAGCAGCACATCGTGGCCAACGGGCGGCCCGGCTATGTGAAACGGGCCTGCGACGCCTCGCTGCGCCGGCTGCAGACCGATGTGATCGACCTCTACCAGCTGCACCGGGCCGACCCGGAGGTGCCCATAGAGGAGACCTGGGGCGCGATGGCGGAGCTGGTCGCGGCCGGGAAGGTGCGGGCGCTGGGGCTGTGCGCCGTGGGTGCGCGGGCGCAGCGGAGGGCGGGCGCGCGGATGCACGACGCCACGGTGCGCCAGCTGGAGCGGGTCCAGCAGGTCTTTCCGGTCAGCTGTGTACAGGCGGAGCTGTCGGTGTGGTCGCCCGATGCACTGGAGGCGCTGGTGCCGTGGTGCGCCTCGCGCGGGGTGGGCTTCCTGGCGGCGATGCCGCTCGGCAACGGCTTCCTGAGCGGGACGCTGACTCCGGGGCAAGGCTTCGAGCCGGACGACATGCGCGCCCGGCATCCGCGGTTCACGGCGGAGATGATGGCCGCGAACCAGCCGATCGTGGCCGGTCTGCGACGGGTCGCCCAGCGGCACGGGGACGAGGTGACCCCGGCACAGGTGGCCCTGGCCTGGCTGCTGGCGCAGGGGCCACATGTGGTGCCGGTGCCGGGGACGAAGCGGGAGCGGTGGGCGGCGGAGAACTGCGCGGCGGCCGATGTGCCGCTCTCGCACGAGGACCTCGCGGAGATCGCGGAACTGCCGCCGGCGCGCGGGTCGTGGGACTGAGGTGCCGCGTGCGGGCTCTGGTAGGGGCCCGGCTCTGGTCCGGGCCTGGTGCGGGTCCGGCTCTGGTACGGGTCCGGCTCTGGTGCGGGCCCGGCTCTGGTGCGGGCCCGGCTCTGGTACGGGCCTGGTGCGGGTCCGGCTCCGGTACGGGTCCGGCTCTGGTGCGGGTCCGGCTCTGGTGCGGGCCCGGCTCTGGTGCGGGCCCGGTTCGGGGATGGGAACCCGGCGCGGGGCAGCGGTGTATAAGAATCAGTGCCGTGCCGCGGCACACGTGCCCATGGAGAGGAATCCGACCGTGCGACGCCCTCGCGTGACCTCTGTACTCGCCGCCGCTGCCGCCGTGTTGCTCGTGGCGGGCTGCTCGTCCGACGGCGACAGCATCACCAGACCGGGCGGCCGCTCGTCCGCGCCCTCGAAGCCGGGCGGCGGGGGCGCCTCCGCTGGCGCGCCCTCGCCGACGGAGTCCGCGGCGCCCGCGAAGGGCTCGGTGAAGGTGGTGCGCACGCTCACCACGAAGCTGGACTCCCCCTGGGGGCTCGCGCCGCTGCCCGGCGGGGATCTGCTGGTCTCCTCGCGGGACACCGGGAAGATCTTCAAGGTCTCGGCGGACACCGGGAAGAAGACCGAGGTGGGGTCCGTCCCGGGCGTCTCCGCCGCCGGTGAGGGCGGGCTGCTGGGGCTGGCGGTCTCCTCCGACTTCGGCGCGGACCACATGATCTACGCGTACTTCACCACCGACTCGGACAACCGCATCGTCCGCATGGTGTACGACGACAAGCGCCCCGCGGGCGATCAGCTGGGCGCCCCGGACACGATCTTCAAGGGCATCCCCAAGGGCGCGATCCACAACGGCGGCCGTATCGCCTTCGGCCCGGACAAGATGCTCTACGCGGGCACGGGAGAGAGCGGTGACCGCGGCCTCGCCCAGGACATGGACTCCTTCGGCGGCAAGATCCTGCGGATGACCCCGGACGGCGAGCCGGCGCCCCGCAATCCGGACGCCCAGTCGGTCGTCTACACCTGGGGTCACCGCAATGTGCAGGGCCTGGCCTGGGATGCGGACAAGCGGCTGTGGGCCTCCGAGTTCGGCCAGGACACCTGGGACGAGCTCAATCCGGTCGAGCCGGGCAAGAACTACGGCTGGCCGGAGGCCGAGGGCAAGGCCGGCAAGAAGGGCTTTGTCGATCCGATCGAGCAGTGGAAGCCCAAGGACGCCTCGCCGAGCGGGATCGCCTTCGCCAAGGGCTCGATCTGGATGGCGGGGCTGCGCGGTGAGCGGCTGTGGCGCATTCCGCTGAAGGGCGACAAGCCGGTGGCGAAGCCGCAGTCGTTCCTGGACGGGAAGTACGGACGGCTGCGCAGCGTGGTGGCGGCGGACGACGGGGGGCTGTGGCTGACGACGAGCAATAGCGATGGGCGTGGCAAGCCGGGTAAGCAGGACGACCGGATCCTGCGACTGGAGGTCCGCTGAGGGGAGGGTGAGGTCCGCTGAGCGGAGAGGGAGCCCGCTGAGGAGCGCTGAGGGGAGGGTGAACCGGCCGATCACGGCACCGAGTTCGGCGGACATGTCGCGGCGTGCCCGTTCTGTGAGCGGTCTGCCTACACTGGCAGCAGCCGCACGCCTACGGGGGTCGTCATGTTCAACCTCATCGAGGAGCTCTTCGCACCCGGCCGCAAGCACACCGAGGAAGAGCGCAACCGGCTGGAGTACACGCTCGACGAGACGGGCAGCAGTGACCCGGGGAAGGGCCCTGTGGACCTTGACTCCGGCCGGGTGGTGATCCGGCCCCGCGAAGAGGGCTGACCCGGCGGACGGTCAGCGCACGGCGCGGGTTGTGAGCGCCGCGCGTCCGGTCAGCACCCAGTGCGTCCCGTCAGCGCGCGCAGCCCGTCAGCGCCTCCGTGTATCCGGCCAGCGCCCCGCGAACCCCGTCAGGGCGCGTCCGCGTCCCGCCGGCCCGCGCGTCGCGTCACAGCACCCCGCGCGTCCCGTCACGTGCTCAGCGCGCCGCCGCGCCGTCGGTCAGGCCGTCCACCAGCCGCAGCCGATGGGCCACGGCGGCCGCCTCGCCCCGGCCCGAGACGCCCAGCTTGGCGAGGATGTTGGAGACATGGACGCTCGCCGTCTTGGGCGAGATGAAGAGCTCCTCGGCGATCTGGCGATTGCTGCGCCCCGCGGCGACCAGCCGCAGCACATCCCGCTCCCGGGGTGTCAGCCCCAGTTCCTCGGCCGGATCGGCGGGCTCGGCGGCAGGGACCGGAGAGCCCGGGGTCTGGGAGCCCGGGGCCTGGGAGCCCTGAGTCCGGGAGCCCGGGGCCGGGGGCAGCGCGGGGGTGCGGGGCAGGGACGCGTCGAGCGCGGGGCGGGTCGCGGCGGACGCCAGGGGCAGCCGGGCGCGCCGGGCCAGCAGCTCGATCTCCTCGCGCAGCGGGCGGGCGCCCAGCCACTCGGCCACGGCATGTGCCTGGACGAGCAGTTCGGCGGCGTGCTCGCGATCGGCCTGGGCCGGGGCACCCTGGCCGGGGGTGAGCAGCGCCTCCGCCCAGCGGTGGCGGGCGCGGGCCAGCGGATACGGGCGGTCCAGCACGGCGAAGGCGTCCGTGGCCTCGGCCCAGAGGTCGGGCCGGTCCCGGCCCTCGGCGCGCTCCAGTTCGGCCTGGAGCATCGCCGCGTGGGCGCGCCATACCGGCACGGGCTGGGCCACCCGCTTCGCGGCGGCCCGGAGGCGGGCCAGCGCCTCGCCCCGGCCCGGCTCGGCCGTGGGCAGTCCGCGTGCGGCCGACTCGGCCGCGGCGGCCGTGTACAGCAGCGGCCAGGCGTAGCGCTGATTCCCGGGCGGGAAACCGGCCTCCACGACCTGGTCCAGCACGGCCCGGACCTCCAGGATCCGGCCGCGTGCCGCCGCGAGTTCGATGACCCGGCCCGCGACCTGGAGGGTGTACTGCGGTTCGGTGTTGTGGGCGCCGTAGTGTTCCCGGGCGGCGGCCAGCTCGCGCTCCGCCGTGTCCCACTCGCCGCGCGCCAGCGCCAGTTGGGCGAGCCGGTTGGCGGCGGTGCCGTGCGGCTTGGTGCCGAGGGCGAGCCGCCGGGTCTTCCGGGCCGCCGCCTCCGCCTCGTCCCAGCGGCCCAGGGAGAAGAGCGACTCGGCCAGATTCCCGTACAGCCAGGCCCGGGAGTCCACCAGGCCGACGCGGTCCAGGATCCGGGCGCCCTCCTCGGCGGTCTCCACCGCCTCGGCCGACCGGCCGACCCCCTCCTCCGCCGAGGCGAGATTGACATAGCACCGCCCCAGGACGCTGATGTCGCCGAGGGCCACGGCCCGCCTGCAGACCTCGCGCATCTCGGCCAGCCCGCGCTCGGTGTCGCCGGAGTCACCGGTGAAGTAGCCGAGCGTCAGCCGGGCGTTCAGCTCCGTGCTCTCGGCGCCGACCATCCGGGCCAGCTCCACCGCCCGTTCGGCGGCCGCCAGGCCCTCCGGCCCGGGCCGGTGGGTCATCGTCCAGCCCGCCACCTGCGCCATGACGTCCGCGTGCACGGGGGACGGCGGCAGCCCGCGCACCAGCTCCTGGGCACGGCGCAGCTCCGCCCAGCCGTCCCCGCGTGCCAGGCCCTCCATCAGCTTGGACTGCTGGGTCCAGAACCAGGCGGCCCGCAAAGGGTCATGAGCGCTTCCGTCCAACGCCCGCAGTGCCCGCTTGGCGACGGCCAGCGCCCGCTCCCGCTGCCCGGACATATGCGCGGCCACCACCACCTCGGCGAGCAGATCGAGCTGGCGCAGCGCCTGGTCCTCGCAGCCGCAGGCCGGGTACACCTCGGCGTAGTCCACGGGCCGCTGCGCCTCCCGTATCTCCTCGGGGACGTCCTCCCACAGCTCCATGGCCCGCTCCAGCAGCCGCAACTGCTCCGCGTGGGCGTACCGCCGCCGGGCCTCGACGGATGCCTGGAGTACGGCGGGCAGGGCCTTGGCGGGGTCGTGTGCGTAGTACCAGTAGCTGGCCAGCCGGGCGGCCCGCTCATCGGCCCGCACCAGCATGGGCTCGGCCTCCAGGGCCTGTGCGAAGCGCCGGTTGAGCCGGGAGCGCTCCCCGGGCAGCAGATCGTCGACGACGGCCTCGCGCACCAGCGCATGCCGGAAGCGGTAGCCGCTGTCGTCGGCCGTGGGGCGCAGGATGTGCGCCCCGACCGCGGCCCGCAACGCGTCGATCAGCTCGTCCTCGCCCAGCCGGGCGACCGCGCGCAGCAGTTCGTACTCCACGGAGGAGCCGCCCTCGGCGAGGATCCGCACCACCCCCTGCGCCTCCTCGGGCAGCGCCTCGACCCGCACCAGCAGCAGATCGCGCAGGGATTCGCTGAGCCCGGTGCTGCAGCCCTCGTTGAGGGAGCGGGCGATCTCCTCCACGAAGAAGGCGTTGCCGTCGCTGCGCTTGAAGATCCGGTCGACCAGGTCGCGCTCCGGCTCGGCCCCGTTGATCCCGGTGAGCTGGGCGTGCACCTCGCCCCGGGTGAAGCGGGACACCTCGATGCGCCGCACCTCGCGCATCCGGTCCACCTCGGCGAGGAAGGGACGCAGCGGATGGCGGCGGTGGATGTCGTCGGAGCGGTAGGTGGCCACGACCAGCAGCCGGGCGCTGAGCAGCGAGCGGAAGAGATAGCCGAGCAGTTCGCGGGTGGAGCGGTCGGCCCAGTGCAGATCCTCGATGGCGACGACGAGGGTGCGCTCCGCGGCCAGCCGCTCCAGCAGCCGGACGGTGAGCTCGAAGAGCCGGGCCCGGCCGTCCCCGTCGTGGGACGCGCGGGCGGTCTCGCCCAACTCGGGCAGCAGCCGGGCCAGTTCGCCCTCCTGTCCGGCGGCGGCCCCGTCCAGCTCGGTGCCCAGTTTGCGGCGCAGTGAGCGCAACACGGTGGACACGGGCGCGAACGGCAGCCCGTCGGCGCCGATTTCCACACAGCCGCCGACCGCCGCGACGGCCCCCGCGGCCACGGACGAGGCCAGGAACTCGTCGATGAGCCGGGTCTTGCCGACCCCCGCCTCCCCACCGACCAGCAGCACCTGCGGCTCGCCCGCGGTGGCGCGGGCGAGCGCGTCCTCGAGGGTGGCCAGCTCCTGGGCGCGGCCCACGAACACCGGGCTGACAGACGTGGTGTGCACGTCGTCGAGCATCGCATAGGGCTCTGACACCGCGGCACCGGCTTTTCCGGCCCCCGCCGCCCCGGCGCCCGCTGCCTCAGCCCCCGCCTCAGCCCCCGCCCCGGCTCCGGCTCCGGCCCCCATGACGAGCCGCACGGCCCGGCCTCCCTCAGGCCGCCGGGCCGTACGACCGTGGTGAGCGATGGCCGCGCCACCGCCGGACCGGCCTCACCCGCCCTCCGGACTCACGCTCCGCCGACCGGCCGCCGGACTCCTCCACCGCCTCCCGGACCAACCGGTGAGCGGTGGCCTCCCGCAGCAGCTCGGCCTCGCGGATCCGGTGCAACTCGTGGTGCAGCATGGTGTTCTCCCTGGTGACGAGCGTTTCGTGGAATGCGTCCACTCTCGTCGCCCAGGAGGGTCCGGCACATCGGGAAGCTGCCTGATCTTCGCTCGGCCCAGGGCCTTAGGCTCCCTGCCCGCACGGCTGAGGAAGCCTGAGGAAGGTCCTTAGGGCAGAGGAAGGTCCTTGTGGGCAGAGGAGGCTCCTCAGGGGCAGAGGAGGCTCCTCAGGGAACCGGCGACCGCGCCCTACCGGCCCGCGCCGCGCCGCTCCCCGACTGTCCCGGCAGCGACACCGGCACCGGCCCGGACGCCCGGTCCTCGCCGCCGCCCTCCGCATCCCGCGCCGCGTCGCCCTCCGCCTCGATGCTGATCTTCGGCAGCAGCCGCTCCAGCCAGCCCGGCAGCCACCAGTTGGCGCCCCCGAGCAGATGCATCAGCGCGGGCACCAGGAGCGTACGGAGGACGAAGGCGTCCAGGGCGACCGCGGCCGCCAGCCCGATGCCGAACATGGCGATGATCCGGTCGCCGCTGAGCACGAACGCCGAGAAGACCGCGATCATGATGACGGCCGCGGAGTTGATGACCCGGCTGGTCTCGGCGAGCCCCACCCGGACCGCGGTGCGGTTGTCGCGGGTGCGCCGCCACTCCTCGTACATCCGGCTGACCAGGAAGACCTGGTAGTCCATGGAGAGCCCGAAGAGCACCGACACCATGATCACCGGCAGGAAGGGCTCGATCGGGCCCGCCCTGCCCAGCCCCAGCGGTTCGCTCCCCCAGCCCCATTGGAAGATCGCGACCACCACGCCGAAGGACGACGCGACGGCGGCCACATTCATGACCGCCGCCTTGACCGGGATGCCGATGCTGCGGAACGCGAGCAGCAGCAGCACACATCCCAGCGCCACCACCACCCCCACGAACAGCGGCAGCTTGCTGACGATCACCGCGGCGAAGTCGTCGTAGCCGGCGGTCAGCCCGCCGACGTACACCCGCAGCGAGCTGCCCTCCTCGACGCGGGGCAGCACCTCGGCGCGCAGCCGTCCGACGAGGTCGGAGGTGGCCCGCGACTGGGGTGCCGTCTTGGGGACGACCGTGATGACGCCGGTGTCGCCGACCCCGTCCAGGTCCGCGGCGCTCACCGAGGCGACCCCGTCGATGGTGCGCAGGACCTTGGGCAGTTGGGTGAAGGCCATACGGTCGTCGGCCCCGTCGATGCTGCCCATCAGCGTCAACGGCCCGTTGAAACCTGGCCCGAACCCGTCGGCCAGCAGGTCGTACGCACGTCTGGTGGTCGAGGCCGAGGGGCCGTTGCCCTGATCCGAGGTGCCCAGGTGGAGGGAGAAGGTGGGGAGTGCGAGCAGCGCGATGAGGGCGGCCGCGGCCACGCCCAGCAGCTTGGGGCGGCGTTCGACGCAGACCGCCCAGCGGGCGCACAGCCCCTTGGCCGCCGTGGCTTCCGGCCCCCGCTCGGCCAGCCGTCTGCGCTCCCGCCGGCTCAGGGCCCGCATGCCGATCAGCCCGAGCAGGGCGGGCAGCAGGGTGAGCGAGGCGGCGACCGTAAGGGCGACGGTGAGCGCCGCCGCGACCGCCACCCCGTTGAGGAAGGACAGCCGTAGGACCAGCATGCCGAGGAGCGCGAGACAGACGGTCGCCCCCGCGAAGACCACCGCGCGCCCCGAGGTGACCACGGCGCGCTGTGCGGCCTGTTCGACCGACAGCCCGCGCCGCAGCCCCTTGCGGTGCCGGGTGACGATGAACAGCGCGTAGTCGATCCCCACGCCGAGGCCGATCAGCATGCCGAGCATGGGCGCGAAATCGGCGATGGTCATGGCGTGGCCGAGCAGTCCGATGGCCGCGTACGCGGTGCCGACGCCGATGAGCGCGGTGGCGATCGGCAGCAGCGTCGCCGCGAGCGAGCCGAAGGCGAGGAAGAGGACCACGGCGGCCACGCCGACCCCGATGGCCTCGCTCAGATGGGCGGGTCCGGTCCGCTCGGTGAGCCCGGCGCCCGCACCGCCCATCTCGACCTCCAGGCCCCGAACCCCGGAGGCGGCGGAGCGCACCGTGTCCAGCACCCGGCGCACCTCCGCCTCGCCCAGGTCGGCGGCGGGTTCGCGGAAGGCCACGGTGGCGTAGGCGGTGTGCTGGTCGGCGCTGATCCGGCTGGTGTCATCGGTGCCGTAGGGGCCGGTCACGGAGGCGACGCCCGGCAGGTCCGCGACCTGCCGCAGCGCCGCTGTCATCCGCCGCTCGACCCCCGGCGCGCGGACCGTGCCCGCACCGTCCTCGGTGTGCCAGACGATGGTGTCGCTGTCCCCCGCCCGGTCGGGCAGCCGCCGCTCCAGCAGGGCGGTGACCTTGGAGGAGTCGGTGCCGGGGATGTCGTAGTCGTTCGAGTACGCGGACCCGGTCACGGCCGCCGCCGCGGCGACCCCCGCGAAGGCGGCCAGCCACAGCGCGATGACGATGGCGCGGCGCCTGAGACACCAGCGGGCGAGTGCGGCCATGGCTGCCTTCCGGTTCGGCGCCAGGGGGCGGCGTGATGTGGTTGTGACCTGAGCACTCTGTCAGGCGGATAAGATCCTTTGCCCCCTTTGTGGGCTTCACCACATGAATGAGCGGGAAGTCGGAGAACATGACTCCTGCCGCTTCCCGAGGCCGCCGCCCGCGTATCGGCATCGGCGGTATGCACATCGAGTCCAGCACCTTCAGCCCGCACCGCGCCGTCTACGACGACTTCCGCGTCACCCGCGACACGGAGCTGCTGGACCGCTACGCCTGGACCCGGCCGGACGGCGAGCTGGCCGGGCGCGCCGAGTGGGTGCCTCTCCTCCACGCCGTCGCGCTCCCCGGCGGCCCGGTCGAGCGCGAGACCTACGACCGGATCAAGGGCGAGCTGATCGAGCGGCTGCGCCGGGCCGGTCCGCTCGACGGGCTGGTGTACGACATCCACGGCGCGATGAGCGTGGTGGGCCTGGAGGACGCCGAGGGCGATCTCACCGAGGCCGTACGGGAAGCGATCGGGCCCGACGCGCTGATCTCCGCCGCCATGGACCCGCACGGCAATGTCTCCCGCCGCTTCGCTGCCCGCCTCGATCTGGTCACCGCCCACCGCCTCGCCCCGCACGAGGACGCCTGGGAGACCCGCGAGCGCGCCGCCCGCAAGCTGGTGGAGCGCCTCGACTCCGGCCGGGGCCGCCCGCATCTCGCCTGGGTGCAGATCCCGGTGCTGCTGCCCGGTGAGCGCACCAGCACCCGTCTGGAGCCCGCCAAATCGCTGTACGGACGGCTGGCCGCCGTGGAGTCGATGGGCGGTGTCGTGGACGCGGCGATCTGGGTGGGCTACGCCTGGGCCGACGAGCCGCGCTGCCGGGCGGCCGTGGTGGTGACCGGCGACGACCCCGTGCTCGCGGTCGAGCAGACCCGCTCCCTGGCCCGCGAGTACTGGGATATGCGCCGCGACTTCGCCTTCGTCGGCCCCACCGGAGGTGCCGACGCGTGCATCGCCGAGGCCGTCGCCTCCTCCGCCCGCCCCTTCCTGATCAGCGACTCCGGCGACAATCCGACGGCCGGAGGCGCCGGGGACCTCGCCTACATGCTCGGCCGGCTGCTGGCCAACGAGGATCTGGCCGCCGGCCGCGCCACCGCCCTGCACCCCGGGATCACCGATCCGGCGGCGGTCGCGGAGTGCTTCGCCGCCGGGCCGGGCGCGACGGTCCGGCTGTCCGTCGGCGGCGGGATCAGCCGGGGGACGGCGGACCACGCCGAGCCCTGCGAGCTGACCGGCGAGGTGGTCGCCCTGCGCCGGGACGACCCGGTCGGCGGGGATCTCGCGGCGGTGCGGCACGGTGGCGTCACGGTGGTCCTGGTCAGCCACCGCAAACCGTTCCACGCTCTGGCCGACTTCGGCGAGCTGGACCCGCGCGACCACGACCTCGTCGTCGTCAAGATCGGCTATCTGGAGCCCGAGCTGTACGACCTGGCGGCGGACTGGCGGCTCGCGCTCACCCCCGGCGGGGTCGACCAGGATCTGGCGCGCCTGGGTCACCGGCGTCTCGCGCGGCCGTTGTACCCGTTCGACGACGAGGGGTTCGAGGTCCCGCATCTGGAGCCGCTGCTGCTCTGAGCTCCGCCGGACATGCGCCGAGATGCCGTCGACCGTCCGCGGCGCCGTCGTGGTCGGCCACGCCCACTCGGCCACGCCCACGCTGCGGAGCCACACATCGTCACAGCCCCGCGCCCCTTCAGGGCGCCCTTCGAACCGCGGCCGACTTCCGCCGATCCGCTGAGGGGCACATACGACGGCGGCGGGGTGCGCCCTCGCGCACCCCGCCGCCGTCATGGACACAACGGACGAACGTCAGCCCTCGACGCCCAGCCTCTCCAGGATCAGCTCACGCACCCGCGCCGCGTCCGCCTGGCCGCGCGTGGCCTTCATGACCGCGCCGACCAGCGCACCCGCCGCCGCGACCTTGCCGCCGCGGATCTTGTCGGCGATGGCCGCGTTGGCCGCGATCGCCTCGTCCACGGCGGTGCCGAGCGCACCCTCGTCCGAGACGACCTTCAGCCCGCGCTTGGTGACGACCTCGTCCGGGCCGCCCTCGCCCGCGAGGACGCCCTCGATCGTCTGGCGGGCCAGCTTGTCGTTGAGCGAACCCTCCTTGACCAGCGCGCACACCCGGGCGACCTGCGACGGAGTGATCGGCAGGGCCGCGAGCTCCACGCCGTCCTCGTTGGCGCGGCGGGCCAGCTCGCCCATCCACCACTTACGAGCCTGATCGGCCGGGGCGCCCTCGTCGATGGTGGCGGTGATCAGGTCGATCGCGCCCGCGTTGAGCACCGACTGCATCTCGTGCCGGGACAGGCCCCACTCCTCGCGCAGCCGGTTGCGGTACACCCGCGGCAGCTCGGGAAGCCCGCCGCGCAGCTCCTCCACCCACGCACGGGAGGGGGCGACCGGCACCAGGTCGGGCTCGGGGAAGTAGCGGTAGTCCTCGGCCTCCTCCTTGACCCGGCCGGAGGTCGTGGAGCCATCCTCCTCGTGGAAGTGACGGGTCTCCTGGATGATCGTGCCACCGTCGCCCAGCACCGCGGCATGGCGCTGGACCTCGAAGCGCACGGCCCGCTCGACCGACCGCAGCGAGTTGACGTTCTTGGTCTCGGAGCGGGTGCCGAACTTCTCGACACCGTGCGGGCGCAGCGACAGGTTCACATCGCAGCGCATCTGGCCCATTTCCATCCGCGCCTCGGAGACCCCGAGCGACTTGATGAGCTCGCGCAGCTCGGTCACATACGCCTTGGCGACCTCCGGGGCCTTCTCCCCGGCGCCGACGATCGGCTTGGTGACGATCTCGATCAGCGGGATACCGGCCCGGTTGTAGTCGAGCAGGGAGTGCTGGGCGCCGTGGATACGGCCGGTCGCGCCACCCACATGGGTGGACTTGCCGGTGTCCTCCTCCATATGGGCGCGCTCGATCTCGACGCGGAAGACCTCCCCGTCGACGTCGACGTCCAGATAGCCGTTGAAGGCGATCGGCTCGTCGTACTGCGAGGTCTGGAAGTTCTTCGGCATGTCCGGATAGAAGTAGTTCTTCCGGGCGAAGCGGCACCATTCGGCGATCTCGCAGTTGAGCGCGAGTCCGATCTTGATGGCGGACTCGACACCGGTCGCGTTGACCACCGGGAGCGAGCCGGGCATGCCGAGGCAGGTGGGGCAGGTCTGCGTGTTGGGCTCGGCGCCCAGCGCCGTGGAGCACCCGCAGAACATCTTGGTCTTGGTGCCGAGCTCGACATGCACCTCGAGCCCCATCACGGGGTCGTAGGCGGCCAGGGCGTCCTCGTACGACACCAGTTCAGTGACGGTCACGGAAAAACTAACCTCTCAGTCCGCGAGGACGTCGTCGTCGCCCATGCGCTTGAGCTCGCGGACGAGCAGGGCGACGCCGGTGACGATGGCGGCGGCCGAGACCACCGCGTCGGCCAGCTGCAGCTTGTCGTTCTCGAAACGGGCCTTCTTGACCTGCTTCGCCACGCTGACCGCGCCGAACAGCGAGCCCGCGATGGACAGGTAGGTGCCGGGCCGGGACTTCTTGAAGCCCTTGGCCTTCTTGATCGCACTCATAGTGACGGTGCCTCCTCGAGCAGCGGGTGGCCCCACTTGTCGGCGAGCGCGGCCTCGACCGCGGCGCCGACCTTGTAGAGCCGGTCGTCGGCCATGGCGGGGGCGATGATCTGCAGTCCGACCGGCAGACCGTCCTCCGGCGCCAGACCGCAGGGCAGTGACATGGCCGCGTTCCCCGCGAGGTTGGTGGGAATCGTGCAGAGATCGGCCAGATACATCGCCATCGGGTCGTCGGCGCGCTCGCCGATCGGGAAGGCGGTGGTCGGGGTGGTCGGCGAGATCAGCACGTCGACCCGCTCGAACGCCTTCTCGAAGTCACGCTTGATCAGCGTACGGACCTTCTGCGCGGAGCCGTAGTACGCGTCGTAGTAGCCGGAGCTGAGCGCGTAGGTGCCGAGCATGATCCGGCGCTTGACCTCCGCGCCGAAGCCCTCCGCGCGGGTGAGCGCGGTGACCTCCTCCGCGGAGTGCGTGCCGTCGTCGCCCACCCGCAGGCCGTAGCGCATGGCGTCGAAGCGGGCCAGGTTGGACGAGCACTCGGACGGCGCGATCAGGTAGTACGCGGCCAGCGCCTTGTCGAAGGACGGGCAGGAGATCTCCTCGATCTCGGCGCCCAGCTCGCGCAGCAGCTCCACCGACTCGTTGAAGCGCTGCATGACGCCGGCCTGGTAGCCCTCGCCCGCGAACTCCTTGACGACGCCGATGCGCATGCCCCGCACGCTTCCGTTGCGCGCGGCCTCGACGACGGCCGGGACCGGCTCGTCGATGGAGGTCGAGTCCATCGGGTCGTGCCCGGCGATGACCTCGTGCAGCAGCGCCGCGTCCAGCACGGTGCGGGCGCAGGGGCCGCCCTGGTCGAGCGAGGAGGAGAAGGCCACCATGCCGTAGCGGGAGACCCCGCCGTACGTCGGCTTGACTCCGACCGTGCCGGTGACGGCGGCCGGCTGGCGGATCGAGCCGCCGGTGTCGGTGCCGATGGCGAGCGGGGCCTGGAAGGAGGCCAGTGAGGCGGAGGAGCCGCCGCCGGAGCCGCCGGGGATACGGGTGAGGTCCCAGGGGTTGCCGGTGGGGCCGAACGCGCTGTTCTCGGTCGAGGACCCCATGGCGAACTCGTCCATGTTGGTCTTGCCGAGGATGATCACGTCCGCGTCCCGCAGCCGCTGGGTCACCGTCGCGTCGTACGGCGGGATCCACCCTTCGAGGATCTTGGAACCGACCGTGGTCGGGATCCCCTGGGTGGTGAAGATGTCCTTGAGCGCGAGCGGAACACCGGCCAGCGGGCCCAGCTCCTCGCCGCGCTCCCGCTTCTCGTCGACGGCGCGCGCCTGGGCGAGCGCCCCCTCACGGTCCACGTGCAGGAAGGCGTGCACCTTCTCGTCTACGGCCTCGATACGGGCCAGATGCGCCTCGGTCACCTCGACGGCGGTGACCTCGCCGGAGGCGATCCTGGCGGCGATCTCGGCCGCGGTGAGCCTGGTCAGGTCGGTCACGGTGGTCACTCCTCCCCCAGGATCTGCGGCACCTTGAAACGCTGCTGCTCCTGGGCCGGGGCGCAGGCCAGTGCCTGCTGCGGGGTCAGGGACGGACGGACCTCGTCCGCGCGCATGACGTTGGTCAGCGGCAGCGGGTGGGAGGTCGGCGGTACGTCTTGGTCGGCGACCTCGGAGACGCGGGCGACCGCGCCGATGATGTCGTCCAGCTGTCCGGCGAAGTGGTCGAGCTCTTCGGCCTTCAGCTCCAGACGCGCCAGCCGGGCGAGGTGGGCGACCTCCTCGCGCGTGATGCCAGGCATGCAGCGATCCTCAAAGTGAGTGTGGAGTGTTTCGGCCCCAATCCTATGGCTCTCCGCACACGGCGCGCGAAAGGCTTTGGTGCACCCGCGTCATGGCTCCCTCCGCGAGGGGGCACCTCCCGGCGGTAGCTGGGGGAAGAACGGATGGGCACAACGCACCCACCGGCCCGCGGCCGACGACGAAACGCCAGGGGCGCCACCCTCACGTCACGGGCTGATCCGCGTCTTCCTCCGCGGGAGCCTGCGCCTGGTCCGACGGCTCCGCCGTCTCGCGGTGCCAGCCGCCCTCGCCCCGCGCCCGCAGCCACGCCGTCGTCTCCTCCGGCGGCATCGCGGCGGCCACCAGCCAGCCCTGCACCGCGTCGCAGCCCAGATCCCGCAGCCGCTCCCAGGTCTCGTCGTCCTCGACGCCCTCGGCCACCACGAGCAGGCCCAGCGAGTGGGCGAGGTCGACCGTACAGCGGACGATCTCGGCGTCCTCGTTGTCCACGGCCAGCCGGGCCACGAAGGAACGGTCGATCTTGAGCTCGCTCACCGGCAGCCGCCGCAGATGGACCAGCGAGGAATAGCCCGTCCCGAAGTCGTCGAGCGACATCTTCACGCCGTGGCCGGTGAGCCCGGCCAGTGTGTCGGCGGCCCGCTGCGGGTCCTCCAGCAGCACATGCTCGGTTATCTCCAGCTGCAGGGCGCCCGCCGGGACGCCGTGCCGGGCCAGCCGCCCGGCGACCGCGCCCGCGAAGCCGGGGGTGTGGACATCGCGCGGCGAGACGTTGACCGCGACCGGCACCTCGAGGCCGTCGGCGCGCCAGCGCGCGACCTGGCCCAGCGCGGTCTCCAGGACGTACTCGGTCAGCCGGGGCATCAGCCCGGAGCTCTCGGCCATGGAGATGAACTCGTCCGGCGGCACCCTGCCCCGGTCCGGGTGGACCCAGCGCACCAGCGCCTCCAGGCCCGCCACATGCCCGTCGAAGCCGACCTTGGGCTGGTAGTGCAGGTCGACTTCACCCGCGTCCAGGGCGCGCCGCAGATCGCCGAGCAGACCGAGCCGGTCGGGGGTGTTGCCGTCCCGCCGGGCCTCGTACAGCTCGACTCCGCTGCGGTCCCGCTTGGCCTGGTACATCGCGACGTCGGCGCGGCGCAGCAGCCCCTCGGCGTCCAGTGCGTGGTCGGGGTAGACGGCGACCCCGGCGCTGGCCTCCAGCACCAGGGTCAGGCCGTCCAGGTCGAGGGGGGAGCCGAGGTCGCCGACGAGGACGCGGGCGCTGCGCTGGGCGCTGGTGAGCGAGTCGGTGGTGGGCAGCAGCACCGCGAACTCGTCGCCGCCGAGCCGGGCCACCTCCGCCCCGCGGGGCAGGGCGAGCCGCAGCCGCTCGGCGATCTGCAGCAGCAGCCGGTCACCGGCCAGATGGCCCAGGGTGTCGTTGACCGAACGGAAGCGGTCCAGGTCCAGCAGGACCAGCGCGGTGCGGGTGCCGGCCCGCTCGGACTCGTCCAGCGCGGTCCAGGTGCGCTCCAGCAGCCACTGGCGGTTGGGCAGCCCGGTGAGCGGGTCGCGCAACTGCTCCTCGGCGCGGACCCGGGCGATCCACAGCGTGGAGTCCAGGGCGACCAGCGGCACCGCGAACAGCGGGAGCAGCAGCGGGGTGTCCCCGGCGACGACCACGATGAGGGGGGCGATGCCGAGCAGCGCGATGCCGACGAGGGCCTGCCGGAAGAGGGCGGTGCGGGCGACGGTGGGCAGTCCGGCGCCGGGCGGGGCGAGGGAGCACCACAGCAGGGCGCGGGTCACCGCGAGATAGACGAAGGCGGCCAGGGCCGTCTGGGGGATGGCGGAAACGTCCCAGGCGTCGGTGCGCCAGGGATGTTCGACCGAGGGGGTGGTGCCGAAGGCGGCGAGGGTGAGGGCGGCCGCGCCGACCCCGAGAATGTCGACCGCGCCGTGCAGGGCGGCCTGCCGCCATCGGTGCCGGCGGGCGGCGCCGACCAGGACGACCACGGCGAGGCTGACCAGCACGGCCGGAATCCAGCCGTAGAGCAGCAGCGCGGCCAGGGTTAACGCGGCCCCGGAGCCGGTGCCGCCCCACCAGCGGTCGCGCCCGAGGGCGACCAGATGGCCGACGATGATTCCGGTGAGCACGGCGAGCGACCAGCCCACGGTGCCGTCGGGAAAGAGCGCATTGCCCGCGTCGAGCACTCGGAATACCCCGATGCCGAGTGCGAAAGCCGCCATGGCGACCGCCGCGGCCGGCAGCGCGGGCAGCACGGCCCGGCGCAGCCGCGACGCCGGGGCGGCGCTTTCGGTCGGTTTCATACCCGTCCCTCTCACAGCCGGCGGTGCCAGCGCCACGGCGGGCGCACACCTCAACAGTAGGCGGCAGAAGGGGAAGACGGGCGGCGATCGGCAACGGTTCCCCGAATGCCGCCCGACGTTCCATGACCTTCTGCTATGCGCTGTAAGGGTGATGCCCGCCGGCTGTACCCGGGAAGTGCTCCCAGTCGTAATCCGGCCAGCTTTGCACCCATCGGGCGGACAAGATGGCCGGACCACTGCGCCGGATGGGTGGAGCGACTACTCCAACCGCCGCTCCACGGGCCGTCCGTACTACTCCGCGGACTCTTCCGGAGGCGTCATCGCGACCTCTCTCGCCGCGTCCGGTCCCTGTTCGAGGAGGACGCCAAATCCGTCCTCATCGAGCACGGGAACCTTCACCTGCATGGCTTTGTCGTACTTCGAGCCCGGATTGTCGCCGACTACCACGAAATCGGTCTTTTTCGAAACCGATCCGGTGACTTTGGCACCACGGCTCTGCAGCGCCTCTTTGGCCCCATCTCGCGTGTATGACTGGAGCGTTCCGGTGACGACGACGGTGAGGCTCTCCAGCGGACGGGGGCCCTCGTCCTCGCCGCCCTCCTCCTCCAGCCGGACCCCGGCCCGCCGCCATTTCTCGAGGATCTCGCGGTGCCAGTCGACCGCGAACCACTCCTTGACCGAGGCGGCGATGGTCGGCCCGACGCCCTCCACGGCCGCCAGCTCCTCCTCGTCCGCCTCGGCGATCCGGTCCAGCGAGCGGAATTCACGGGCCAGTGCGGTGGCGGCGACGGGGCCGACATGACGGATCGAAAGGCCGGTGATGATCCGGGCCAGCGGGCGCTCCTTGGCCGCCTCGATATTGGCCAGCATCGCCAGGGCGTTCTTCTTCGCCTCGCCCTTCTGGGTGGCGAAGAAGGTGACGACCTTCTCCTCACCGGTCTCCGGATCGCGCTTGGGCAGTCCACTGTCCGGGTCCAGTACATACGACCGAATGGGCAGCAATTGTTCGATCTTCAAGTCGAACAGATCGCCCTCGTCCTTCACCGGCGGCTCGGTCGGTTCCAGCGGCTGAGTGAGGGCGGCGGCGGCGACATAGCCGAGGTTCTCGATGTCCAGGGATTTCCGCCCGGCGAGATAGAAAATCCGCTCGCGCAGCTGTGCCGGGCAGGACCGGCTGTTGGGACACCGCAGATCGACATCGCCCTCCTTGGCGGGCTGCAGCGGCGTATCGCACTCGGGGCAGGCGGCCGGCATCACGAATTCCCGCTCGCTGCCGTCCCGCAGATCGACGACCGGGCCGAGGATTTCCGGAATAACGTCGCCCGCTTTACGCAGCACCACGGTGTCACCGATCAGCACACCTTTGGCCTTGACGACATCCTGGTTGTGCAGCGTCGCGAATTCGACCTCCGAACCCGCGACCGTGATCGGCTCGACCACCGCATAAGGCGTCACCCGCCCCGTGCGCCCCACGCCCACCCGGATGTCGACCAGCTTGGTGTTGACCTCCTCGGGCGGGAACTTCCAGGCGATCGCCCAGCGCGGCGCCCGCGAGGTGGAGCCCAGCCGCCCCTGGAGCGGGATCTCGTCCAGCTTGACGACCGCGCCGTCGATCTCGTGCTCCACCGAGTGCCGGTGCTCGCTGTCCCCGTAGTACGCGATGTACTCGCGCACGGCCTCGATCGTGTCCACCACTTTGAAGTGGGCGGCGGTGGGCAGCCCCCACTCGTGCAGCAGCTCGTACGCCTGCGACAGCCGGTCGATGTCGAAGCCGTCGCGCGCGCCGATGCCGTGCACCACCATGTCCAGCGGCCGGGACGCGGTGACCTTCGGGTCCTTCTGGCGCAGCGAACCCGCCGCCGCGTTCCGGGGGTTGGCGAACGGCGGCTTGCCCGCCTCCACCAGCCCGGCGTTCAGCTCCTCGAACCGCTCGCGGGCGAGGAAGACCTCGCCGCGCACCTCCACCAGCGCCGGGACGCGGTCGCCCGTCAGCCGGTTGGGGATCTTGGCGATCGTCCGCACATTGGGGGTGATGTCCTCGCCGGTGCGGCCGTCGCCACGGGTCGCGGCGCGGGTCAGCCGCCCGTGCTCATAGGTGAGGTTGACCGCGAGGCCGTCCACCTTCAGCTCGCACAGGAAGTGGTACGAGCCGCTGCCCAGCTCCTTGGCGATGCGGTCCGCCCAGGTGGCCAGCTCCTCGTCGTCGAACGCGTTGTCCAGGCTGAGCATCCGCTCGCGGTGCGCGACCTCGGTGAACTCCGTTTCGTACGCCCCCGCGACCTTCTGGGTCGGCGAGTCGGGCGTACGGAGCGCGGGGGTCTCCTCCTCCAGCGCCTCCAGCTCGCGCATGAGCTTGTCGAACTCCGCGTCGCTGACGACGGGCGCGTCCTTCACGTAGTACCGGAAGCGGTGCTCCTCGATCTGCTCAGCGAGCCTGGCGTGCCTCTCCCGCACCTCGGCGGGGACCTTCGACTGCTGTTCGCCGGCCACCGTGTCGTCCTCCCGTTACTCAGGGTTGTCCGCGAGCGATCTCGCCGCCTGGACGCAGTGGGCCAGCGCGGCGCGGGCGTACCCGGGCGAGGCGCCCGCGAGCCCGCACGACGGGGTGATCACCACGGATTCCGCGAGAGTCTCCGGTGACAGCCCCAGCCTGCGCCACAACGTCCTGACACCACTGACGCTACCGGCAGGGTCCGACAACGGGCTGTCGGTGCCGGGTACCGCGCCGATGAGCAGCGCCGTACCGCCTTCCACGGCCTCCCCGATCGCCTCCTCCTCACTCTCCGTGAGCAGCGACAGAGGAAACGAGATCCCCTCGACGCCCGCGCGCCGCAGCAGCCCGAACGGCACGGCGGGCGCGCACGAGTGCACCACCACCGGCCCGCCTGCCGCCTCCACCAGAGTCCGCAGCGCGCCCTCGACCACGCCCCGGTCCACGGCGGCGTGGGTGCGGTAGCCGCTGGCGCTGCGGACGCTCCCGCGCAGCACCGACGTCAGCGACGGCTCGTCGAGCTGCAGCACCACCTCGGCGCCCGGCACCCGGCGGCGCACCTCCGCGAGATGGGCGCGGCACCCTTCGGCGAGCGAGGCCGTCAGATCGCGGCAGGCGCCCGGATCGCTCAGCGCGACCTCACCGCCGCGCAGTTCGAGGGAGGCGGCCAGGGTCCAGGGCCCCACGGCCGACACCTTGAGCGCCCCCTGGTACCCCTGGGTGAACTCCTCCAGCGCGTCGAGGTCCTCGCCCATCCAGGCGCGGGCCCGCCGGGTGTCCCGGCCCGGCCGGTCGCTGATCCGCCAGCCGCTCGGCTCCACATGCGCGTACATCTCGACCAGCATCCCGGCGGTGCGCCCGATCATGTCCGCGCCGGGCCCCCGCGCGGGCAGCTCCGGAAGATACGGCAGGGCCTCCAGCGACCCGGTGACGGTCTTCACTGCCTCCCGCGCGTCGCCGCCCGGCATCGACCCGACGCCGCTCGCGGCCCCCGGGCCCCAGTGGTGCGTATTGGTGCTCTTCTCGCTCACCCGGGAAGCCTAAGCGCTCCGCTGGGGCCCCGGGATTGGGAGGTGCCCCGGTACGCCGTGGGTCTCTGCCGCGCCGTCGTGGCTGGTCGCGCAGTTCCCCGCGCCCCTGCGGGGCGCACCCGAACCGCAGCCGACCTCTGCCGCCGAGATGGCTCAGCCGCGCGGGCGCACCTGGAGGTCGGTGATCTCGGCGTCGCGCGGCAGATCGAGCGCGGTCAGGATGGTCGTCGCCACGGTCCCGGGCTCCATCCAGCGCTCCGCGTCGTACTCCTTGCCCTCCTGCTGGTGCACCTTCACCTGCATCGGAGTGGCCGTGCGCCCCGGGTAGACCGTGGTCACCCGGAGGCCGTTGCCGCTCTCCTCCCAGCGCAGCGCGTCGGCCAGCGCCTTGAGCCCGTGCTTGCTGGCGGCGTACGCGGCCCACTGGGCGTTGGCGCGCAGCCCGGCCCCGGAGTTGACGAAGATGACATGCCCCTGGGCCAGCCGCAGCTGCGGCAGCAGCAGGCGGGTCAGCTCGGCGGGCGCGACGAGGTTGGCGGCGAGCTGGCGGGTCCACGCCTTCGGGGTCAGCTCCCCGACCTCGCCCAGGTCGACCACCCCGGCGATGTGCAGCAGCGAGTCGAGCCGGTCGGGCAGCGTCTGATGGCCCAGCGCCCAGGAGAGCCGGTCCGGATCCGCCAGGTCGCCGACGACCGTCCGCACCCCCGGGAACCGCTCCGTCAGCTCCTTCGCCCGCCCGGCGTCCCGCGCGAGCAGCCACAGCTCCTCGCCACGCTCGGCCAGCCGCTCGGTGACCGCCGCGCCGATGCCCGAGCCTGCCCCAGTGATCAGATGCGTTCCCATGCTCCCCAGCTTGCCTCACCGATCGACGCGCCCCGCGGACGGTCCCGGCTTGGCGCGATCCCATGCCCGAAACCCGGGCGGACTTCCCGCCAAGCGCTCCCGTCCTGTAACGGGTCCGGTAACGGACCACAGCTCAGACGGACTCCAGATACGTCATGACCTCGGCCCCGCTCTCCGCGAAGAAGACGAGCTCGCTGAGCGGAACCGGCAGGAACCGCTCCTCCTCCATCCGCTGGAACTGCTGCTTCAGCCCGTCGTAGAACCCCGCCGCGTTGAGCAGCACCACCGGCTTGATGTGCAGCCCGTGCTTCTTCAGCTCCAGGATCTCGGTCGCCTCGTCCAGCGTCCCGGTGCCACCGACCATGACCACGACCGCGTCGGCGCGGGCCAGCAACTGCGCCTTGCGCTCGGCGAGGTCCTTGGTGATCACCATCTCGTCGGCGCCCTCCCGGGCCTGGGCGGCGAGGAACTCCACGGAGATCCCGACCAGCCGTCCCCCGTGCTCCTGCACCCCGTCCGCCATCACCTTCATCAGCCCGACATCGGACCCACCCCAGACCAGCGTGTGCCCGCCCTTGCCGATCAGCTCGGCGAATTCGCGGGCGGGGGCGGTGTAGCGGTCGTCGAGGTCGGCGGCGGAGCAGAAGACACAGATATTCATGCCCGCCACCCTACGAGCCGGGTCGGACACCCTGACGGCTCCGCACTGCGGACCGCCCCGCGCCACAGGTCGCGCCCCGCGGCGCATCGACCCGCCGTGCGCAGAAGCCGGAAGGCACCGGGCCATGACCGTCGGCAGAGCGACAGCGGGGCTCGGCGGCCGGGCAGTCGACAGCGCGGCCGCCACCGGCCATGGTGCGGGCCCAGGAGGAGCCGGGGCCGCCGAGGAAGAGTGCGCTGTCGGCCTCACCCCTCGCGCACGGCGCCGACGTGGGCGACTACCGTCGCGGCGCCGTCCTCCGCGGCGATCTCGTGTGCGAGCTCGGCCGCCCGGCGCCGGAGGGCGGGTTCGGTCAGGCAGGTCGTGATCGCCGCGCCGAGGGATTCGGCGGTCAGCGCGTCGAGCGGCAGCGGCCGGGGGGCGACTCCGAGCCGGTGCAGCCGCGCCGCCCAGAACGGCTGGTCGGCCATGGCGGGCACCGGCACCGCGGGTACCCCGGCGCGCAGTCCGGCCGCGGTGGTGCCCGCTCCGGCGTGATGGACGACGGCGGCCGTGCGCGGGAACAGCCAGTCGTGCGGGAGGTCGTCAACCGTAAGGACGTCATCGCCCGCCGCGCTCAGCCCGGCCCACCCCGCCTGCACCACCGCGCGCACTCCCGCCCGGGTCACCGCCGCCGTCACCAGCTCGCCGAGCCGCTCCCCCTCGCCCGGCGCCATGCTGCCGAACCCGATGAACACCGGCGGCGGACCGGCCCGCAGGAAGTCGACCAGCTCGGCCGGGGGCCGCCAGTCGCGCGGCCGGGCGGGCCACCAGTAACCGGCCACCTCGACCTGGGGCGGCCAGTCCGCCGGGCGCGGTACGACCAGCGGGCTGAAGCCGTGGAAGACCGGCCGGATGTCCGCTCCCGTCGGCTGCGAGGTGGCGGTCGGCAGCCCGAGCCGGGTGCGCAGCCCCGCCACGGCCCCCGCCTGGAGCGCTCCGGCATCGGCCAGCAGCCTCCGGCCCGCCGCCAGGTTGCCGTCCGGGCCCAGGTCGTCGCCGCCCGGCGCGCCGGCCAGCGGGAACTCCCGCGTGGCACAGGCCGGTGCGAGATAGGTGCCGATGACGGGGATGCCGTACGCCTCACCGGCCGCCCGGCTGAGCGCCGCCGGGCCGAACGCGGTGAGCACCAGGTCGGCCCCGTCCGCCGCCGCCACCACCCCGTCGGCGAGCCGGTCCAGGAACGCCGCCAGCGCCGCCCGCGTCTCCTCCCACGACGCGGCCCGGGCTCTGGTGCGGATCAACTCCCGCGGATCGCCCGGCAGCGGCCGGTGGTCCAGGCCGCATCCGCCGATGAGCCCGGCGAAGGGCGGATGAGCGGCCACGGCCACCTCGTGACCGGCCGTCAGCAGACGCAGCCCCAGGCCCGTGTACGGGGCGACGTCCCCTCGCGAACCGGCGGTCACGATCAGAATCCGCATGGATGATCCTCCTCGGCGAGTGCCGCCCGGCGCATACTCGGACGACGGCGTTCGCGACGGACGCTAAGGGCTCCTGCGCGGGGGAGGTTCAAGCGGCTGTGACGCGCGGCACGCGGGGCGGGAACACGGGCGGCACGCGGGGCGGGGACACGGTGGGCATCGGCGAGTTGGCCGCGCGCACCGGACTGCCGGTGAAGACCATCCGCTACTACTCGGACATCGGGCTGCTGCCCGAGAGCGGACGCACCCCGGGCGGCCACCGCAGATACGCCGCGGACGCGCTGCCCAGGCTCCGGTTGATCCAGCGCCTCCGTGCGCTCGGCACCCCCATCGCCGCGATCGCCGCGGTCATGGCGGGGGAACGCTCGCTGGGCGAACTCGTCAGCCGCGAACTGGACGCGGTCCAGGAACAGTTGCGTGAGGCGACATGGCGCCGGGAGGTGCTCCGCGCGCTGGACCACTGCCCGGCGCCGGAACGGCCGCGCCGCCTCGCCCTGCTCGCCGGGGTGGGCAGTCCGGACGACGCCCACGATCGTCTGGTGCGGTACTGGCACTGGGCGCTCCCGGCCGGTCTGCCGCACCGCCTGGCCCAGGCCGTCATCGACGGCGCGGTGCCCGCGCCACCGACCGCCCCGACCGCCGCGACCCCGACCACCTCGACCGTCCTCGCCTACGCCGAACTCCACGCCGTGGCCACCGCGGACGACCGGGGCCGGCAACCGCAGCCCCACCAGGTCGGCGACGTCGCGTCGTTCTACGCCGGTCTCCTGGACGCCTGCGCGCTGGCCGGTGAGGCCCTGGTCTCCGGCTGTCCGGAGCGGCGCGCCGAGGCGCTCGGCCACTTCGTGCGCACCTACGCCCGCGTCGGCGGCCACGACGACACACCGGCGTTCCGCGCGCGGCTACGCACCCTGTTCCGCCGCGGCAGGCGCGCCGGTTCGTTCTCGCTGCGCTACTGGCGGCAGGCTCTCGCCGTCACCGGCGAGACCCCGCCACCGTCCGCGGCCTCCGGCCAGGGACACCTCGCGGCACCGCTCGCCGCCCTGCACGAGCAGGTCGCGGGCCTCCCGCTGACCGCCAACACCCGGTGAGCGCCCGGGGGTGGCCGGTGGCGGGACGGGCCCGCCACACCGGCCACCCGGCGGGGATCAGCGGGTGAAGTGGAAGATGCCCCAGGTCACATGGCGGTTTGTGCCGCCGTCGACCCAGTTGCTGAGGCCGTTCTTCATATGGGTGAGGTAGTCGGCGCTGACGTGTTCCGTCAGGCCGTCGGCCTCCTGGCGGCGGGTTTCTTCCAGCACCCGGGCGTAGTGGGTGATCAGTTGCTCGCGGTGCTCCTGGAAGCCGCCGCCGACCGCGGTGAAGCCGAGCCGCGCCAGTTCATGGCGGTAGAACTCGGGCGACCCCATGGTCTCCAGATGGATGCGGTCCAGGATGGGGCGGAGGGTTTCGGCGGGGCAGCCGTCGGCGGCCATGGGGTCGGTGAAGATGAGGTGACCGCCGGGGCGCAGGACGCGGGCGGCCTCCTCCAGGGGGCGGGCGCGGTTGCCGCTGTGCAGGAACGCGTCCTGGGACCAGACGACGTCGACGCTGTTGTCCGGCAGCGGAATCCGCTCGAAGGAGCCGTCCAGCACCTCGATGGCCTCGGTCAGCCCCCGCTCGGCGTTGAGCGCGCGATGGCGCTCGTTCTCCACCTCGCTGAGGTTGAGCGCGACGACACGGCAGCCGTACGTCTCCGCCAGATAGCGTGCGGAGCCGCCGAAGCCCGCCCCGAGGTCGAGGACGACGGATGACTCGGTGAGATCGAGCTTCCCGGCCATCCGGGCCACGGTGCGCCTGCTGGCCTCGGCGATCGGCTCGTCGGGCCGGTCGTAGATGCCGATGTGGATGTCCTCGCCGCCCCAGACATGCCAGTAGAAGGCGTCGGCGTCCGAGGAGTTGTAGTAGTCGCGGGCGGTGCCGACGGCTCCCGCGTACTCCCCGTCACCGGTGGCCGGAGCGGCCGGTCCGGCCGGCTCGTCCGCCGCGATGTATGCCTTCTCCGCGACGTGGATGAAGAAGTCGGGGCGCTCCGTCCGGTAGGTGTGCTGGAAGTCGCCGTACGTCTCGATCCGCTGGAAGCCGACCTCCTGCATCAGCCTGCGCGTGTAGTCCTTGCGCAGCGGAAACATGTTGAGGTGGTAGACGGATTCGTCGGGGAAGCTGTAGCGCATGCGCACCAGCCCCTCGTCCACGTACTCCGGTTCGACGGCGACGTCTTCTCCGCAGTAGTAGTACACGTGCTTGCTGCTGTACCCGCGATCGAGGATCGCGTCGTAGTTGCGCTGGTCCAGGATCAGGATTCCGTCGTGCTTGAGCATGGCGTAGAACTCCGCGAGCGCCTTGCGCCGGTCACGCTCGGAGAACAGATGCGTGAAGGAGTTCCCGAGGCAGACGATGGCGTCGTACTCGCCGTGGGCGTCGCGGTTGAGCCAGCGCCAGTCGGCCTGGACGACGCGGAGAATGTGGTCACCGTGCTTGAGCCCGTTGGCGAACGCCTGGGCGAGCATCTCGCCGCTGCCGTCGGCGCTCACGGTCTCGAATCCGGCCTCGATCAGCCGGACGGAATGGAAGCCGGTCCCCGTGGCCACGTCGAGGACCTTCTTGACACCGCGCTCGCGCAGCAGGTCGATGAAGAACGTACCCTCGCTCTCCGACCTTCGGTCCCAGTCGATCAGCGAGTCCCACTTTTCTACGAAGCTGGGTACGTACTCCTCTGTGTAGTGATCAGTGTCCCTGACATCAACTGGATTGTTGCCAAATTTCTGTACAGGTTGCGCAGAAATAACGGAACCTCCGGTGCTGAGACAGCGGACCACGGCACCCGTGTCCGCGTGGCGCATTCCCAGATTCAAGGGACGCATGCCACCGGAATGGCCGGACGCACGTTAATTTCAGAGAAACTGATCGCGCCAAACGGAGATAATCCACCCCATCCTGACTTTCGGCTTCTTTCTGGCCAAAAGCGGATATCCCCCGGGGCCCGGCGGCCCGTCTACGAGGCGACCACCTGGGCGCGCTCGGTCGTGGCGATGGTGGCGGAGCCCACGACCCGGGTGTCGTCGTAGAGCACGATCGCCTGCCCCGGGGCCACGCCCCGCACCGGCTCGGCGAAGGTCACCCGCAGTCCGGTTACCCCGATCGGCTCGGCCGTCACCCCGGTCTCGCCGCCATGGGCGCGAAGCTGGGCGGTGTAGCTGCCGGGGCCCACCGGAGGGGCTCCGCACCAGCGCGGCTTGATGGCGGTCAGGGCGGCGACGTCCAGGGCCTCGACCGGACCGACCGTGACCGTGTTGTCCACCGGGGAGATGTCCAGGACATAGCGCGGCTTGCCGTCGGGCGCCGGGTGGCCGATGCGCAGCCCCCGGCGCTGGCCGATGGTGAAGCCGTACGCGCCCTCATGGGTGCCCAGCTTGCGCCCGTCCTCGTCGACGATGTCGCCCTCGGCCGTGCCGAGATGACCGGCCAGGAAGCCCTGGGTGTCGCCGTCGGCGATGAAGCAGATGTCATGGCTGTCGGGCTTCTTGGCGACGGCCAGGCCCCGCCGCTCGGCCTCCGCGCGGATCTCGTCCTTGGTGGTCAGGGTGTCGCCGAGGGGGAACATCGCGTGGGCGAGCTGGCGCTCGTCGAGCACGCCGAGCACATAGGACTGGTCCTTGGCCATGTCGCTGGCGCGGTGCAGCTCACGCGCGCCGTCCGCGTGCTCCACGATCGTGGCGTAGTGCCCGGTGCAGACGGCGTCGAAGCCGAGGGCGAGCGCCTTGTCCAGCAGCGCGGCGAACTTGATCTTCTCGTTGCAGCGCAGACACGGATTGGGGGTGCGGCCCGCCTCGTACTCGGCGATGAAGTCCTCGACCACGTCCTCACGGAAGCGCTCGGCGAGGTCCCACACGTAGAAGGGGATGCCGATCACATCGGCGGCGCGCCGGGCGTCCCGCGAGTCCTCGATGGTGCAACAGCCGCGGGCGCCGGTGCGGAACGACTGCGGGTTGGCGGAGAGCGCGAGATGGACGCCGGTCACATCGTGGCCCGCCTCGGCCGCCCGCGCGGCGGCGACCGCGGAGTCCACGCCGCCGGACATGGCGGCGAGGACGCGCAGCCGACGGCCGTCGCGGGGACCTGTGGGCGCACCGGGGAAGTCAGTCATAACCCGACCAGCATAGGTCGCTCCCTATGCGACGGCTAAATGGGTAAGTGGCGACCAGCCACCGCCCGGCTCAGCTCGCCCGGGCCCGCTCCAGCACCCGCTGGACGAGGTCCAGGGCCTGGTCGGCGTCCTTCCCGAGATAGATCAGATCGACGAAGGCGTGCTGGATGCCCGCCTCCCGCTCGGCCCGGACCAGGGCCGTCGCGATGTCGTCCACGGAGGCGCCCGCGCTGGGGTTGACGCGCAGGATCGCGTCGAACGCCGACGGGTCCCGGCCCTCCCGCTCGACCGCTTCCCGCACCCCGCCCAGCCCCTCGGCGAGGGTGGCGATGGGGTCGGGGGCGCCGGGCGCGGCCGGGACGACCGCGATGGGCAGCCAGCCGTCGGCGCGCCGGGCCACCCGGCGCATGGCCGCGGGCGCGAAGGCGGCGAGGTAGACGGGCGGATGGGGGCGGGAGGCCGGTTTGAGGTCGACGTGGGAGGCGGGCACGGTCCAGTGGTCCCCGCGGTACTCCACCGGGTTCCGGGTCCACCAGGCGTCCAGGGCGTCGAGGCATTCGTCGAGCCGCCGGCCGCGCTCGGCCATGGGGATGTCGACCGCCTCGTACTCCTCGGGGGACCAGCCGGTGCCGAGGCCGACCAGCAGCCGGCCCGCGCTCAGCACATCGACGGTGGTCAGGGTGCGGGCGAGCACCGCGGGCGGGTACCAGGGGGCGTTGATGACATCGGTGCCGAGCTGGACCCGCTCGGTGACCGCGGCGGCGGTGGCCAGCACGGTGAAGGGATCCAGCGCGGCGCGGAATTCCGGCGGGATCACATCGGTGCCCGCGTAGCCGACGATCGGGTCCACCGGGGCGAGCAGGCGGTCCCCGACCCACAGGCTGTCCGCGCCGAGCTCCTCGGCCCGGCGCGCGAACCGCGCGATGTCCTCGGGGTGATGGGCCAGCGGGCCGAACTGGGGAAGGGCGAATCCGATGCGCATACCGTCAGCTCCTCGTCGAGCGGATGGACACATTCCGGGTGAATACATTCCGGTGAATACGTTCCGCTGAACGCATTCCGAGGCACGGAGCCCCGGACACAGCGATAGCTCAGAGACAGTTCAACGTTCATCTACTCAGACGACCAGAGGGCCGTCGCCCGGAACGAAGGCTTCTGGCCATGATCCCATCGGCCGGAACCGGATACCCGCCCTCGCGCGTTGAGCGTTCCGTGAGCGAGACCACGACCGGCGCTGGACGCCGCGTCAGCAGGCGCACCCTCCTGATCGGAGGCTCGGCGGCCGGGCTCGGCGCGGCCGGGGTCGCGGGCTATGCCGCGCGGGACGAGCTGTCCCGGATGTGGTGGCGGCTGCCCGGGATCGAAAAGCCGCGCAAGGCGGGCGCGGTCGACCAGCCGGGCGCGGAGTGGATCGCGGCCTCGGGGGCGAACTGGCGGTGGGCCGACCGGCCGGACGACTACACCATCGACCGGGTGGTGATCCATGTGGTCCAGGGCAGCTACGACGACGCGGTGCGGGTCTTCCGGGACCCCGGACACCGCGCCGCGGCGCACTATGTGGTGCGCCGCGACGGGCATATCGCCCAGATGGTGCGTGAGCTGGATGTGGCCTTCCACGCGGGCAACCGCCCGTACAACGAACGCAGCATCGGCATCGAGCACGAGGGGTTCGTCAGCCGTCCCGGCGACTTCACGGACGCCATGTACCGGTCCTCGGCCCGGCTGACCGCCGCGATCTGCGAGCGCTACGGGATGGAGCGGGACCGCGATCACATCGTGGCCCACTCGGAGGTGCCGGGCACCGACCACACCGACCCCGGCCGCCACTGGGACTGGGACCGCTATCTGGAGCTGGTGCGGGCGGTGCGGATCGCGAAGTGAGCCGCCGCTCGGGCGGTGCGGCTTACGCGGTACCGAAGACGACCGCGAGCGGACGGCCCTTGCTGTCGCTGGAGGGCCTCGCGGCCGTGTCGTCACCGATGTAGAGCTTCCCGTCGGTGAAGAACATCCTGGCGTCGCCGTAGGTTTCCAGGTCCGACTCCACGTCCTTCATGGAGTCGGGGTTCCGCTGGATCTCCTTGATCTCGAAGGACTTGGGGTCGATGCGCACGACCCCGCCCGCCTCGCTGTACATGCTGCCCTGGTAGGCCAGCAGCAAGCCGTCCTTCTCGGTGCTGATGGGGGTGAGCGACCTGCTCTCGGCCATCTTCGTCCGGCCGGTCTGCTTGCCGGTCTTGAAGTTCACGCCGGTGATCTTCTCTCCGGGGCCGCCGTCGTCCACGTCCACCTCGGAGGAGAGGTAGACCGTGCTGCTCTTCTTGTCGAGGGCCAGGTCCTTGCAGCCCTCCACGTTGACCGCGGGGCAGTCCGGCTGGAAGCCCTTGGCCAGGACGTCGATCGAGTTGATCAGCTTGCCCTGCTTGCCGCTGTCGTCGATGGTCAGGATGTCGGTGACCCCCGAGCCACCGTCGGAGTCGCCGGTGTCGACGGCCACGACGAGGGGTGCGGTGGACAGGACGTGGGCGCGCTCGAACTCTCCGTCGAGCTTGTAGGACGACAGCACCTTCCGCGTGGTCGGATCCACGGTCTGGAGCTCCAGCCGCTTATCGGTGCTGGAGTCCACGCTGCTGCAACCGTGCAGCGCGATGAGCTTGCCGTCGCCGCCCGCGTAGCCGTCGTCGTCGCAGTCCGCGATGTACTCCGGCTTCCACAGCGGCTTGCCGTCGAGCGACCAGGCGCCGCCGCCGCTGGTACCTCCGGCGGCGACGGTGTTCCCGCTGATCGTGACCTCGTCGAAGTCGACGCCGTCGTTGCCCTCGGTGTCCGTCCCCTCCTTCTGCCAGACCAGTTCGCCCTTGTTCAGATCGGCCAGGCCGACCTGGGTGCATTGCGCGTCGCTGCCCTTGCCGTCCTTGAACAGCACCGCGGTGAGTCCGTCCTTGGTGGTGTGCGGCGAGGCCCAGCAGATTTCCCCGTCGAGGTCTATCGTCCACTGGACCTTGGCACCGTCCAGGGAATAGCCGACGAGCTTGTTGATATCACCCTTCACGAAATTCTTGCCGGTCACCCACATGCCCATGGCATTGGTGTCCTTGGTGACTTTCGGCATGCTGACCTTGCCCAGGGTCTTCGCCTCGGCGGCCTGAGAGGACGACCCCCCGTCCTTCCCGCCGTCCTCGCTGTCCCCGCATCCGGAAAGGAATACCAAACCGCCCGCCACCAGGGTCGCCATGGCCAGTCGGCCCGAACGCTGCGACATCAATATCTCCGTTTTCCCCGCAAAAGCGGCCCGCGCGCTTTTACGCGCATGCCGGGCCTGCTGACGGGGTAGATCCTCGCCGAACGCTCTTCGCGATTTCAAGCGGAGATTGATGTTCCGTGGGTTATCTGAAATGGCCGGGAGAACACCGGAAATTCTTCGGTTACTATTCGGTCAGCCGAGTCCCGTCAGTCAGCTCAGCCCCGCCCCGCGCGCCCGCTCCACCGCCGGGCCGATCGCCTCCGCGACGGCCTCGACATCGGCCTTGGTCGAGGTGTGGCCGAGCGAGAAGCGCAGGGTGCCGCGGGCCAGGTCGGAGTCGCTGCCGGTGGCCAGGACCACATGGCTGGGCTGGGCGACACCGGCCGTGCAGGCCGAGCCCGTCGAGCATTCGATGCCCTGCGCGTCCAGCAGCAGAAGCAGCGAATCGCCCTCGCAGCCGGGAAAGGAGAAGTGGGCATTGGCGGGGAGCCGGCCCGCCGGATCGGGGTCGCCGCCGAGAACCGCGTCGGGCACGGCCGTACGGACGGCGGTGATCAGCGCGTCGCGCAGGGCGCCGATCTCGCGGGCGAACTCCTCACGGTGCTCGGTGGCATAGGCACCCGCGACGGCGAAGGCGGCGATGGCCGGGGTGTCGAGGGTCCCGGAGCGCACCTGGCGCTCCTGGCCGCCGCCGTGCAGCACCGGCACGGGCGTGTGCTCACGGCCGAGCAGCAGCGCGCCGATGCCGTAGGGGCCGCCTATCTTGTGGCCGCTGACGGTCATCGCGGCCAGCCCCGAGGCGGCGAAGTCGACCTCGATCTGGCCGAACGCCTGGACCGCGTCGGCATGCAGCGGAATGCCGAATTCGGCGGCGACGTCGGTGAGTTCGCGGACCGGCTGGATGGTGCCGATCTCGTTGTTGGCCCACATGACGGTGGCCAGGGCGACATCCGAGGGGTCGCGGGCGATCGCCTCGCGCAGCGCGTCGGGGTGGACCCGCCCGAGGGAGTCGACCGGCAGCCATTCGACCCGGGCGCCCTCGTGGTCCGCGAGCCAGTCGACCGCGTCGAGCACGGCGTGGTGCTCCACGGGACTGGCGAGCACCCGGACGCGGGCCGGATCGGCGTCCTTGCGGGACCAGTAGAGCCCCTTGACCGCGAGGTTGTCGGCCTCGGTGCCTCCGGCGGTGAAGACGACCTCGCTCGGGCGGGCGCCCAGCGAGGAGGCCAGGGATTCACGCGACTCCTCGACGGTACGGCGGGCACGCCGGCCGGCGGCGTGCAGCGAGGAGGCGTTGCCCGTGACGGCGAGCTGGGCGGTCATCGCCTGCACCGCCTCCGGGAGCATCGGGGTGGTGGCGGCGTGGTCGAGATAAACCATGGTGGCCTCGATTCTACGAGGCATTGTGGGGTGCGTAGCGGGTGCGCGTACGCACTGTCTTCCCGCCGCCTCTTTCGCACCCCCTCGCGAGGGCTCTCGGCAGGGCACTCGGCGGGTCCCTCGCGAGGGACCCGCCAGGGTCCTCGACAGCGGCCGTAAGGAGCGTCTAGGTTTTTACTCATGACACCGACTGAGTGGCAGACCGAGTGGACCCTGGACCGCACCTACCGCAGCTCCTCCGGCGAGGTCCGCTGGGCCGCGCTCGGCGCACCGGACGCGCCGCCGGTCGTGCTGCTGCACGGCACCCCGTTCTCGTCGTACGTATGGCGGGGCGTCGCCCGTGCGCTGGCCGACCGGCACCGGGTATTCGTCTGGGACATGCCGGGTTACGGGGCCTCCGAGAAGCGGGCGGACCAGGACGTCTCGCTGGCCGCCCAGGGCCGGGTCTTCGGCGAGCTGCTCGACGCGTGGGGGCTGGCCGGGGCCGGGGCGGAACCGGCCGTCGTCGCCCATGACTTCGGCGGGTGTGTCGCGCTACGTGCGCATCTGCTGCACGGTGCGCGGTATCGCAGGCTGGCGCTGGTGGACGTGGTCGCGCTGGCGCCCTGGGGTTCCCCCACGTACCGGCTGCTCGGTGCGCACGACAAGGTTTTCGAGCAGTTGCCGACGGCGCTGCATCGGGCGCTGGTGCGGGAGTACGTCGGCTCCGCGAGCGCGGTGGGGCTGCGGGACGGGGTGCTGGAGCGGCTGCTGGAGCCGTGGTCCGGGGAGGTGGGGCAGCCCGCGTTCTATCGGCAGATCGCGCAGAACGATCAGCGGTTCACGGATGAGGTCGAGGGGTTGTACGGGGGGATGTCGCTCCCCGTGCTGGTGTGCTGGGGGTCGGGTGACACGTGGATTCCGGTGGAGCGGGGGCGGGAGCTCGCCTCTCGCATTCCGGGCGCCCGGCTTCGGCTGATCGAGGGTGCGGGGCATCTGGTGCAGGAGGATACGCCCGCCGAGCTGACCGTTGCGCTGAGCGGGTTCCTCGGCGACGGCTGAGGCTGCTCCTACGGCGGTTGCTCCCCTGCCCCGCCCCTTCCCGGCACCTGACGATACGCGGCCCCGTCGCGTGCGGGGCGCCACCCCGGGCCCCGGTCCTCAAACGCCGGACGGGCCGGGTTTTCAGCCGTTCACCCGGAGAAGTTCGGCGGCCAGGAGGCCGATGTGGTGGCGCCATGCCTGCTGGGCTTGGGTGCGTTCCGTTTCCGCGTCCGCCGGGCCCGTCTGGGTCAGGATGAGGCGGGCGCCGTGGCCGGTGCCCTTAGTGAGCTCCCAGCGGACCGTTCCGGCGGGGCGGCCGTCGCGCTCCCAGGCGTAGGCGAGCACCCGGGGCGGATGCGCCTCGGTGATCGGGCCCGCCGGGACCGCGTCCGTACGGAAGCCGAAGGGGACCGGCGCCCCGGCGGCCGGTTCGGGGGTGTCGGCGGCCGGGCCGGTCAGCGCCCGCCAGGCCGTCTCGGCGGGGCGGACCAGCTGGCGCTCGAAGCGCAGCCGCCAGCCGCCGTCCTCGGTGGTCTCCACCGCTCCCTCGGCCAGGCCGAACGCCTCGACGTACTTCTCGTGCAGCTCGGCCATGTCGCCGTGGGCGATCTCCTCGCCGCCGAGCAGGGCCGCCAGCCCGGTGATGCAGGCGTGCCAGCCGGAGGCGAAGCTGGCCGCGCCGAAGCGGTCGCCGAAGGTGTGGGTGAGAGTCAGCACACAGCCGTCGTCCTCGGGGCGCAGCTCCCAGCGGAGCTCGTCCTCGCCCCAGGTGAAGGCGAACACATGGGGCGGGTCGAGCTCGGTGACGACACCGTCCATGTCCGGGGCCTCGCGCCCGGGGAAGACGAAGCCCATCCGGCCGCCGGCCTTGAGCTCGACCTGAACCTCGGAAGGGAACCAGTGGACGAGCTGGGCGGGGTCGGTCAGCGCTCGCCAGACCTTCTCGGGGGGATGGGCGAGCCGGCGCTCCAGGCGCAGGGCCGAGCGGCCGCCGCCGGTCTGGGCAAGGGTGTCTTTCATGGCGCTTCTCCGTCGGGTACGTCGGGTACGTCGAGTCCTTCGGGTACGTCGGGTTCGCCGGTCGCGTCGAGGGACTCCGGCATCGTGTCCAGGTGCCGTTCGAGCGCGTCGAGACGGTCGGTCCACAGCCGACGGTACGGCGCGAGCCAGGCGTCCACCTCGGCGAGCGGCTCCGGGCAGAGCTCGTACCAGCGGCGCTGGGCGTCCCGGCGGACCCGCACCAGACCGGCCTCGCGCAGCACCCGGAGGTGCTTGGAGGTGCCCGGCTGGGTGAGCCCCAGATGCTCGGTCAGCTCACCGACCAGGCGGGGCCGCTCCAGCAGGAGGTCCAGGATCTGCCGACGACTCGGCTCCGCGAGCACATCGAACGGTATGGGCATGGCCTCAACATAACGATGCGGCTATATAACCGCAAGGGCATTAACGCCGGTGCGGCCCACGCCCCGAGCGCCTCAGGTCTCCTCCGTCGCAGTACTGCGCCGGTTCCACGCCCGCGGCGCCCGCCAGCCGTACCGCATCGCCAGCAGCCGCACCACAAAGGTCACGGCGGCCGCGAGCGCGCTCGTGGCCGCCGTAAGGGCGTGGAAGTGGAGCAGCAGCGCCGCTATCGAGGAGCCGAGGATGGCCGGGACGGCGTACAGGTCCCGGTCCCAGCGCAGCAGTGAGGGCACCTCATGGGCGAGCAGGTCGCGGATCACACCGCCGCCGACCGCCGTGGCCATGCCGAGGGTGACCGACGCGGTGACGCCGAGCCCGAAGTCATGCGCCTTCATCGTGCCCTCGACGCAGAACAGCCCGAGGCCCGCCGCGTCGAAGACCCCCACCGCCGCCGTGATCCGCTCGACCTCGGGGTGGAGGAAGAAGACGATGCCGGTGGCCACGAGCGGGGTGAGGAAATAGCCGAGATCGGTGAAGGCGATGGGCGGCACCGCGCCGATCACCAGATCGCGGAAGATGCCGCCGCCCAGCGCGGTGGCCTCGGCGAGCACCGCCATGCCGAAGACATCGAAGTTCTTCCGCACGGCGAGCAGCGCGCCGGACATCGCGAAGACGAAGATCCCGGCGACTTCGAGCGCGTGCTGGACGGACGGGGTGAACAGTTCGATGAGCACCCGACATTGTTATCCGCGGATGTCCCCGGTCCCGTCCGGACCCCGTCCCGTCTCAGCTTTCGGTCTTCTTCGTCACCTTCTGTGCCGCCTCGGCCCCGGGCTTCTCCTGCGGCTCCTGGTCCGAAGCGTTCTCCGGGTGGTGGCAGGCCACCTGGTGGCCGGTGGCCAGCGTCACCAGCGGCGGCTCCTGGCTCTTGCACACCTCGGTCGCCTTCCAGCACCGGGTGTGGAAGCGGCAGCCGGACGGCGGGGAGATCGGCGAGGGCACATCGCCCTTGAGCAGGATCCGCTCGCGCTTGGCGCGCCGCTTGGGGTCCGGCACCGGCACCGCGGACAGCAGGGCCTTGGTGTACGGGTGCATGGGACGCTCGTAGAGGTCCTTGCGGTCCGCCAGTTCGACGATCTTCCCGAGGTACATCACCGCGATCCGGTCCGAGACATGGCGGATGACCGACAGATCGTGCGCGATGATCACATACGTCAGGCCCAGCTCGTCCTGGAGGTCGTCCAGCAGGTTGACCACCTGCGCCTGGATCGACACGTCCAGCGCCGAGACCGGTTCGTCGGCGACGACCAGCTTGGGTTTGAGGGCCAGCGCCCGGGCGATGCCGATGCGCTGCCGCTGGCCGCCGGAGAACTCGTGCGGATAGCGGTTGTAGTGCTCGGGGTTGAGCCCGACCAGCGCCAGCAGCCGCTGGACCTCCGCCTTGACGCCGCCCTCCGGGGTGACGCCCTGGAGCCGGAAGGGCGCGCTGACGATCGCGCCGACGGTGTGCCGGGGGTTCAGCGAGGAGTACGGGTCCTGGAAGATCATCTGGACGTCACGGCGCATCGGCCGCATCTGAGCGGTGTTCAGATGCGTGATGTCCTTGCCCTCGAACTCGATCTTGCCCGAGGTGGGTTCCAGCAGCCGGGTGATCAGCCGCCCCATGGTGGACTTGCCGCAGCCCGACTCGCCCACCACGCCCAGGGTCTCCCCCGGCCGGACGTCGAAGTCGAGCCCGTCGACCGCCTGCACCGCACCGGCCTGCCGCTGCAGCAGCCCCTTCTTGATGGGGAAGTGCTTGACCAGACCCGACACCCTGAGCAGGGGCTCGGGCGGCGTCGTCGCCTTCTCCGGGACCGTCATCTTCGGATCCTTCGTGTCGGTCACAGCTTCGGCGCAATCTCTTCGGTCCAGATCCGGGTGCGCTCCTCCTGCGACATATGGCACGCGGAGAAGTGCCCGCCGCCCCCGGCCAAGCTGAGCTCCGGCCGCTCGGTGCGCGTGATGTTGTCCTTCGGCACATCGGCGTACGGGCAGCGCGGGTGGAAGGCACAGCCGGACGGAACATTGATGAGGCTGGGCGGGGAGCCCTTGACCGGGATGAGCCGCTCGGTCTGGTCGCGGTCGATACGGGGCATCGAGCCCAGCAGCCCCCAGGTGTACGGGTGCTGGGGTTCGTAGAAGACCTTCTCGGCCGGGCCGCGCTCGACACAGCGGCCGCCGTACATCACCAGCAGATCGTCGGCGAGCTCGGCGACCACGCCCAGGTCATGGGTGATGACGATGACCGCGGAGCCGAACTCCTTCTGCAGATCCCGGATGAGGTCGAGGATCTGCGCCTGGACGGTGACGTCCAGGGCGGTGGTCGGCTCGTCGGCGATCAAGAGCTCGGGGTTGTTGACCAGCGCCATCGCGATCATGGCGCGCTGGCGCATACCGCCGGAGAACTCATGCGGGTAGCTGTCCGCGCGCTTGTCGGGCTGCGGGATGCCGACGCGGTCCAGCAGCTCGATCGCGCGCTTGCGGGCCACGTCCTTGGTGACGTCGTGGTGCACCCGGTACGCCTCGATGATCTGGCGGCCGATGGTGTAGTACGGGTGCAGCGCGGACAGCGGATCCTGGAAGATCATCGACATCTCGCGACCGCGCAGCTTGCGCACCTCGTCGGGGTCGGCGCCCAGCAGCTCCTGGCCGTTGAGCCAGATCTCACCGGAGATCCGCGCCTTGCGGCGGCCGTACTGCCCGGCGGTGTGCAGCCCCATGATGCCGAGCGAGGTGACGGACTTGCCGGAGCCGGACTCGCCGACGATGCCGAGGGTCTTGCCCTTCTCCAGCCGGAAGCTGAGCCCGTCCACGGACTTCACCAGACCGTCGTCGGTCGGGAAGTGGACGTGCAGATCGCGCACCTCGAGGAAGGCGGTGGGGGCGGGCGAGCCCGCCGCGGCCACCTCGCCCACGGCGGCGGTGCCGGTGGCCGGCGGCTCGCCGTTCCCGGGCTGTCCGGAGGACTTGGTCAGGTCGGTCATCCGAGCCTCACTCGCGGGTCGATGACGGCGTACAGGAGGTCCACGACGAGGTTGGCGACCACGATGAAGATGGCCGCGATCAGGGTGACGCCGAGGATGACCGGCAGGTCCTTCTCAGTGATCGCGTTCACCGCGAGCCGCCCGAGGCCGGGCAGGTTGTAGGTGGTCTCGGTGAGGACCGCGCCGCCCAGCAGCGCGCCCAGGTCGAGGCCGAGCAGGGTGAGGACCGGCGTCCAGGTCGAGCGCATCGCGTGCCGGCCGATGACCACCCGTTCTCGCAGGCCCTTGGCGCGGGCGGTGCGGATGTAGTCCTCGCCCATGATCTCCAGCATGGTGGCCCGGGTGAGCCGGGCGTACATCGCCGCGTAGAGGAAGGCGAGCGTGATCCACGGGAGGATCAGGCTCTCGAACCACATCGCCGGATCGTCACCGAGCGCCTTGTAGTCCACGTTGACCCACTTCAGCGAGTAGCTGAAGATCGCCAGCGAGAGCAGACCGGTGAAGTAGATCGGCAGCGAGACACCGGCCAGCGCGACCGTCATCGCGGAGCGGTCCCACAGGGTGCCCCGGCGCAGCGCGGAGACGACACCGGTGGTGATGCCGCCGACCAGCCACAGCAGACAGGCGCCCGCGGCGAGCGAGAGGGTGACCGGCATGGCGTCGGTGAGCTGCGGCCACACCGCCTGCTCGGTGCGGAAGGAGTAGCCGAAGCAGGGCGCCGGACAGTGGGTGACGTCCGTGCCGTTGGCGTAGTCCCGGCCGGCGAAGAGGCCCTGGACGAAGTGCCAGAACTGGACCAGAACCGGATCACCGAGGCTGAGCTTCTGCCGGATGCCCTCGATGGCCGCGGGGTCGGCCTGCTTGCCGACGAACAGCAGCGCGGGATCGGCACCGGCCCACTTCGGGATCACGAAGAAGATGGCGAAGGTCGTGAGGGTGACGACCAACAGCATCACGACGACGGCGAACAAGCGCCGGATGAGATAAGCAAGCACTGTGCGCGGCCCGGGCGGTGGCCCGTGATACCCCGGTTGAGGGGGATCACGGGCCACCACCCGCGGCCATCACCTGCCCTTCGGGCCTATCGGGTGCGGCGATGGGGGGGTGTGCGGCGGGTCAGGTGACCTGCCGTCACTTGACGACGCCCAGCTGGGAGTAGTCGTAGCGACCGTTGTAGGCCGCCGACGAGAAGGCGTTCGTCAGCCGCGAGCTGCGCCAGGTGATGTTCTTCTCGTAGATGAACGGCATCTGCACGGCCAGGTCGCTGACCTTGTGGTTCATCTTCTGGTAGATCGCGCCGGCCTTGTTGGGGTCGGTCTCCTTGAGCGCGTCGTCGAAGTACTGGTTGATCGCCGGGTCGTTGGTCTCGGAGACGTTGTAGTTACCCGTCTGCTCGATGAAACGGCCGTCGATCAGCGGCTGGGAGAATCCCTGGCCGGTGGGGAAGTCCGGGCCCCAGCCGGTCATGGACAGGCCGTAGCCGCGCTTCTTCATCACCGACGGCGAACCGGTGATGCTGGCGGAGGTGCTGCCCTGGATCGGCTCCACGTTGAGGCTGATGCCGACCTTCTTCAGCGACGCCTGCAGCGCCTCCGCGGCGTCGACCTCGGCGGGCTGGTCGTTGCGGGCCACGATGCTGGTGGAGAAGCCACCCGGCTTGCCGCACTGCTTGAGCTCGTCCTTGGCCTTGGCCGGGTCGGCCTTGCCGCCGCGCTTGAGGATGCCGTACGGGTCGTAGTCGTCCGAGCCCTTGACGCTCTTGGGGAGCATGTTGGTGGCGAGGTCACCACCGGCCTGCGGGCCACCGCGGGTGGTCTGGAGCGACTTGTAGTCGGTGCCGTAGACGACCGCCTTGCGGCAGTGGATGTTGTCGAACGGCTTGACCTTGGTGGTGAAGTCGACGTACCGCACGAAGCTGGTGGTGATGTTGTCGACGTTGCCCTTGTGCTGCTTGAGGGCGTCGTTACGGCCCGAGGGGGTCATACCGGTGGCGCTGAGGAAGACGTCGTAGTCGCCCTTGATCAGCAGCCGGTCGATCGCCTCGAGGTTGGAGTTGAAGGTGACCGAGATCTTGTCCGGCAGGGCCGGGCGGATCGGGTCGGACGCCTTCTTCCAGCTCGTGTTGCGGACCAGCGACAGGCTCTTGCCCGGGGTGTACGACTGGACCTTGTACGGACCGGAGGAGAACGGCCGGTTGGTGTACTTGGCGCCGGTGTCCTTGTCCGCCTTCACCGGGGAGCCGGTCGGCATCGCGAGCATCTGCTCGAAGTCACCGTTGGGCTTGGCGAGGTTGAAGACGACGGTCTTGTCGTCCGGCGTCTGGATCCCCTTCAGGCCCAGCTTGTCCTTGGCCTTGTCCTTGTACGGGCCCTTGTACTCGCCCTTGGGGTCCAGGACCTGGCGCAGATAGCCGGGGCCGCCGGAGACGACGTCCTTGGCCCAGATGCGCTCGATGCCGTACTTGACGTCCTTGGACGTGATCGGGGAGCCGTCCTCCCAGGTGATCCCGTCGCGCAGGGTGTAGGTGTAGGTCTTGCCGCCGTTGGTGATCTTGCCGGTGGAGGTGGCGAGGTCCGGGACCAGCTCGTTCGCGGCGTTGCCCGGCTTCGGCGCGTAGGAGATCAGTTGGCGCGCGTAGAAGCGGGAGAAGTCCCAGGCGAACCCGTAGTACTGGCGCTGCGGGTCGAGGGAGTCGAACTCCTGCTTGTTGATGAACTTGAGCGTGCCGCCCTTCTTGGCGGACTTGGCGGCGACGCCCTTCACCGCGGCGTTGAACCCGGCGCCCGAGCCCTCGTCGTCGGAACCGCCGCCACCGCAGCCGGCGGTGGCCAGGAGGGCGCCGACGACAGCCGCCGCTCCGGCGATCCGCCTGCTTCTCGAGAGCTGTTTCATAGCTGTTGCAACCTCCGGGGTAGCGGTCCTAGGCATGGCGCCGCGGAATTCTTCGGGGAGCCGACTGCCGGATACGGCAGCGGCTGATGCGTTCGGGTACGACCGGTCCGCAGGGCGTGTCGTGCGCCGCGCCGTCATCGGGTGCCCTTCGGATCGAGCGCGTCGCGGACGCCGTCGCCGAAGAGGTTGAAGGCCAGCACCGTGATGAAGATCGCCACACCCGGGATGATCATGAACATCGGGTCGTCCTCGTAGGTGCCGACCGCCTTGGAGAGCATCTGCCCCCAGGAGGCGGTGGGCGGCTTCACGCCCGCGCCGAGGAAGCTGAGCGCGGCCTCGGTGAGGATGTTGGTGGGGATCATCAGCGTCGCGTAGACGGTGATCGGCGCCACCAGGTTGGGCAGCAGCTCACGGAAGAGGATGTAGCGCCGGCCGGCGCCCAGGCTCCGCGCGGCCTCGATGTACTCCTTCTCGCGCAGCGACAGCGTCTGGCCGCGCACGATGCGGCCGACGTACGGCCAGCCGAAGAAGCCGATGACCGAGACCAGGATGGCGATGCGCACCCCGCTGCCGGTCAGTCCCAGCAGGTCGTTGGGGAGCACCGAGACCAGGGAGATGATGAAGAGCAGCTGCGGGAAGGCCAGCAGCATGTCCATCACCCGGCTGATCACCGAGTCGACCCAGCCGCCGAAGTACCCGGCGATGATGCCGAAAATGGTGCCGAGGACCACCGCGACCACCGCCGCGAGGAAGGCCACCAGCAGCGAGATCCGGGCGCCGTAGACGACGCGGCTGAAGACGTCGCGGCCGTTGGACGGCTCCACGCCGAAGAGGAAGTCCGAGCTGATACCGCCCATGGACCCCTTCGGGGTGCCGAACAGCGGGTCGATCTCCTCCTGGTGGAACTCATTGGGCGGATGCCCGAGCAGGCTCACGATCAGTGGAGCGAAGATCGCCACCAGGACCAGGAAGACGACAACGATGCCACCCGCCAGCGCGAGCTTGTCCCGCTTCAGGCGTGTCCAGGCGATCTGCCGCAGCGATCTGCCTTCGACGGACGCTTTGACCACATCCGCCGCTACAGCGGCAGTCGCGACCGGATCGCTGTCCGTGCTCGTGCCGTGCAATGGTGCCGTCATCGTGGTGGAGACCCCTCTCGGCCGGTGGTGACCGGCCCACGACTCGCCGCTGTAGCGGCTTTGTTCACAACCCGGGTGAAAGTCGCGTTCTGGTACGGAACCTTTCAGGAAGGGGTCGTACGCAGGAACCGCACCCCTTGGAGCGGGAGTCTTCAACGCGTTTGTGATCACCCGCCAGTACTCCCGGACAATGGATGCCTAACCGTGATGTGGGGAGTACCGCTCCGCTATACGGACGGTCGCGACACGAGAACGCAGCAGTAACCTCGCGCCCGCTATGGAATGTTCGGCCCCAAAGGCCCGGAACGCCGGGTGGGCAATCCCGTCAATCGGTGCGCGGACCAGCGGGCCAGTGGCGGATCAGCGGGTTGACGGATCGCCGGGTCGGCGGGGCAGCGAGGCGGCGGATCGGTACCGGCTCGGCGAGGCGGCGGATCAGTAGGCGGGACGCGGCGGCGGGTAGCCGTAGCCGTAGGACGGCGCGGCGGGGGCGGCGCCATAGGCGTCGCGGTCGAAGAAGGGCCGCGCGTTGGCCCGCATCCACAGGGCGACGGGGTCGTACTCGTCGGAGAGCGCGACCGTGGAGACCGGCAGCCCGTCCGGTACAGCGGTGATCGACTGCTCCATCATCACCCGCACCGACTGCACCGCGGGTGGGCCGCTGTCGTAGAGATCCAGCCCGATGGCCAGATACGGGGCGCCCAGCGCGGGCTGCACCCAGGCGCGGCGCAGCGACCGCACCGCGGTGGTGCGATGCGCGTTCTGCCCCAACAGGGCGTAGAACTGCGGGATGTCGATGGCGGGTTCGGTCAGCCGCAGCGGCCCGGCGGGCAGCCGGTCCAGACCGCCCGCGATCCGGCGCAGATCCGGCCACGGGATGCCCACTCCGCCGCCGCGGGCGTGGGGGTTGAGCCAGAGGCCGTAGCGGTCGCGGTAGAGCGAGTCGGCGATGAGGCGTCCGTCGACCACCTCATGCGCACGGTTCCAGCCACTTGCGGCCAGTTCCTGTGCGGAGGTCACGCACGGGGCGTAACCGAGGCCGTCCACATCCATGTTCCCGTACTGGGCCTCGGGCGTGCCGGGCGCACCGTGCCACAGCAGCATCCAGACCTGGCCCTCGCTGATGGCCTGCAGCAGCGCCTCATAGGCGTCGTACCGGCCGGGAGCGACCTGCTGCAACGCTCGCTCAACCTGGCCGGCCGCCGCCCCCCAATCCGCGCCCGCGCTCACCTGGGTCCGCCCCTTCTCTCGCCCTTGTCCCGCACCTCACCGGGGAGCGTGCTCGCACCCCTCCTGGTCATCAAACCAGCTTACGGGCCCCCGTAGCGGACCCTGGGGCGAGTCAGAGGTCACGGTCGTAGAACGGCCGTACGCGCCCCATCATCCAGTCGACCACCGGATCCCCCTGCGCCACATCCAGCAGCACGAGCTGGACCTTCCACCGCACGGGCACCACGCCGAGGGCGCGGCCCAGCGCGTCCACCGCGCGCGCCTGACCCTCGGGGCCGGGGGCATCGAGCTGCACACCGACGAAGAGCGCCGGCTCGTCGCCCTCGACGCTGGCCAGCGCGCGCCGGGCGGTCCGCACCCCGCTGTCCTTGGCGAACTCGATCCCGGCGGCGGCCAGGAAGTCCACCGGCTCGTCCTGCCAGTCCGGTTCGAAGAGCCGCACCCTGCCCCCGGTGGCCGGGCCGTCGAGCTCACTGCGCCCGGCACGGCACAGCTCCCGGACGGCGGGCGGAGGCAGCGGTACGACCACCGCACCACCGGGGTTCACCGCGATGCCGAGCTGGGGCGGCAGGCCGCGGGCGAACTCCACGGCCGGGGCGATGGTGAAGGGCATATGGGAGCCGACGAGCTGCAGGAACTGCTGCTCGGAGCTGAACACCGGGACATACGCGGCGCCCTCGATCTCCATCGTGGGCAGATCGAGGCTCGGGCTGCCGGGACCCCCGCCATTGGGCAGCGGAACCCAGACATGGCTACGGGAGAGCGTCTCGACGATGCGCGCTCCGGCCCCGGGGACGTCGATCGAGGCGGCCATCACCTCTTCGAGCTCATTGCCGGGAAACGCCGGATACGCGGTCTGCGCGCCGTCGGGGAATCCTCCGTGAGCCGGGGCCATGCCGTACTGCTCCGGGAAGCTCATCTTCGTCCAACCGCCATCTCGTCCTACCTGCCCAAAGCACCCTAGCGGCTGGGCGGCCCAGGGCCAGTGGGGGCGGCGTCATCTCCACAGCACTTCCCCACCTCGCCCGGCCCCGCGCCACCGTCACACTGGGTAATGCCCCGGTGGCCGATTTTCGGCCAAGGTCACCCGGCGCCTCCCTTCCTCCCCGGGGAGGGGGGACCGCTCATCCGCCCCGGAGCGGGATCCCCCGTCCCCTCCCGTGCGGGGCCCACTTCTGGTGCGGGGCTCACTCGAAGGAGATGCAGCGCAGCTCGCTCGCGGTCGAGCGGTCCAGCAGCACCGCCGAGGCGCACCCCTCCGGCGGCCGCCCCTCCTCCATCCCCGCGATCAGCCGCCGCATCGCGCGCCGATGCCGGCCGAAGGCATAGCCGGAGACCCCGCGGCCACGGGCGGCCTGGCCCTCCAGGGCCATCGTGGCGTCCACGTCCAGCAGCACCATGTGGAGGCTGCGGCCCCGGCGCCGCACGTCCCGGGCCAGCCAGCGGCGGACCCACGGCAGCGCGCCGCAGTCGTGCACCACGACGCTCACGTCCGAGCGCAGCGCCCGGCGCAGCCCGGCGTAGTGGGCGTACCGGACCAGCGGGCGGTAGAGCGCGTACGGCAGCCAGCCGGGCATCCGGCGCTCCCACGCCTCCCGGGTGTTCTGCGAGTCCACCCGGATGACGACCGCGCCCGTCCCGTCCAGGAGGGGCACCGTCCGGTTGATCAGCGTGCTCTTGCCGGCGCCCGGCAGCCCGGAGGCGACCAGCACGTCCCCCACCGGAAAGCGCAGCTCACGCGGGTCCGCGCCGCCGCCTCGCGGCTGGCCGCGCAGGTCGTGCACCGCGATGCGCCGCCCCGGGATGGCCGCCGACCCGGAGGGGATGCGGCCACGCCGTGCCGGCAGGAGCCTTTGCGCGGTCTCGTATGTTCCCTGCCCATGCACCGTGATCGTCCTCCCAGGTCGGTCAACGCTGCTCGTACCCGCAGAGTGTCAAGAAAAGGTAATGTCCATCAAGGCTGCCTCTGCCCGATCCGGCCGGAGCCGCCCCGATCGGGGCTTCCTTTCTCGGCCACACATGCGATGATGTCCGCGCAACTCCATACCGGCCGCTTGAATCCGCGCGGGAGAGTCCTTGGCCACCGGCAGTCGTGCCGGGTGTCCAGGGCGCCGAAGGAGCAAGTCCTCCCTTGAATCTCTCAGGCCCCGATACCGCGTGGACGAGGCAGATCTGAAAAGCGAGCCGCGGGCGCGGCTCCACCCAAGGTGCAAGCCGGGCCCCTTACGGGCGTCACGGCGAACCTCTCAGGTTCCGATGACAGATGGGGAGGACGCACGCGTCCTTGTCGTACGTCCTCGCAGTCGCGCGACCCCGATCTCCTGGAGCCTGAATCGTGACCGACGCCCCGCCCACCCCACGCCGCACCGCGCTGGACGCACGGCACCGTGCGCTCGGCGCCACCATGACCGACTTCGCCGGCTGGGACATGCCGCTGCGCTACGGCAGCGAGCGCGACGAGCACACCGCGGTGCGCACCCGCGCCGGGCTTTTCGATCTCTCCCACATGGGTGAGATCTCTCTCATCGGTTCGCAGGCCGGAGAGGCCCTGGATCACGCACTGGTCGGCCGGCTGTCCGCGCTCGCCGTGGGCCGCGCCCGCTACACCATGATCTGCGACGACGAGGGCGGCATCCTGGACGACCTGATCGTCTACCGCCTCGGGGACGAGGAGTTCCTGGTCGTGGCCAACGCCTCCAACGCCCAGGTGGTGCTGGACGCGCTGACCGAGCGGGCCGCCGGTTTCGAGGCGACCGTAAGGGACGACCGCGACGCCTATGCGCTGATCGCCGTCCAGGGGCCCGAGTCCCCCGGGATCCTGGGGAGCCTGACCGACGCCGACCTGGAGGGGCTCAAGTACTACGCCGGGCTGCCGGGCACCGTCGCGGGCGTCCCCGCCATGATCGCCCGCACCGGCTACACGGGCGAGGACGGCTTCGAGCTGTTCCTGGCGCCGGACGACGCCGTGCGGGTCTGGGAGGCGCTGACCGAGGCGGGGGCCCCGGTGGGCCTGGTGCCCTGCGGTCTGTCCTGCCGGGACACCCTGCGTCTCGAGGCGGGCATGCCGCTGTACGGGAATGAGCTGACCACCGACACCACCCCCTTCGACGCGGGGCTCGGCCGGGTGGTGAAGTTCGACAAGCCGGGCGACTTCGTCGGCCGCCAGGCCCTGGAGGCCGCCTCCCGCGAGGCGGACACCGTCAGCCCGCGCACCCTGGTCGGCCTGGTCGCCGAGGGCCGCCGGGTGCCGCGCGCCGGATACGCCGTGGTGGCCGCCGACGGCTCACAGATCGGCCAGGTCACCTCGGGCGCACCCTCGCCGACGCTGGGCAAGCCGATCGCGATGGCGTACGTGGACCCGGAGTACGCGAAGCCCGGCACCGAGGGAGTCTCGGTGGACATCCGGGGCACCCGGGAGCCGTACGAGGTCGTGGCGCTCCCCTTCTACCGCCGCGAGCGCTGAGCGGTCCCGCCGCAACGCGTCGCGCCCCACCGGCGTCATCACATGGACCGGCACGGCGTCCACCGTCGCCGCATCCACCGGCGCCACATGGCGCCGGCACCGCATCCACAGGCGTCACACCCCGCTGGCGCCGCACCCACCGGCGTCACACCCCGCTGGCACCGCACCCACCGGCGTCACACCCCGGCTGGCACCGCACCCACGGCACCGCACCCACCGGCGTCGCGTCCCACCAGCTAAGACCCGTTTCCCAAGCACTCCCCCGTATCCAGGAGAATCGGACCATGAGCAACCCCCAGCAGCTGCGCTACAGCAAGGAGCACGAGTGGCTGTCGGCCGCCGACGAGGACGGCGTGTCGACGATCGGCATCACCGAATTCGCGGCCAACGCGCTCGGCGATGTCGTCTATGTCCAGCTCCCGGACGTCGGCTCCGCCGTCACCGCCGGTGAAACCTGCGGTGAGCTGGAGTCCACCAAGTCGGTCAGCGACCTGTACTCGCCGGTCTCCGGTGAGGTCACCGAGATCAACGAGGACGTGGTGAACGATCCGGCGCTGGTGAATTCCGCCCCCTTCGAGGGCGGCTGGCTGTTCAAGGTGCGGGTGACGGGCGAGCCGGAGGAGCTGCTCTCCGCCGACGCGTACACCGCCTTCGCCGAAAACTGACCCTCCTCTTCCGATCGGGACCCTGATGTCGCTTCTCAACAGCTCCCTGCACGAGCTCGACCCGGATGTCGCCGCCGCCGTCGACGCCGAACTCCACCGCCAGCAGTCCACCCTGGAGATGATCGCCTCGGAGAACTTCGCTCCGGCGGCGGTCATGGAGGCCCAGGGCTCGGTCCTGACCAACAAGTACGCCGAGGGCTACCCCGGCCGCCGCTACTACGGCGGCTGTGAGCACGTCGATGTGGTCGAGCAGATCGCCATCGACCGGGTGAAGGAGCTCTTCGGCGCCGAGGCGGCGAACGTCCAGCCGCATTCGGGCGCCCAGGCCAACGCGGCCGCGATGTTCGCCCTGCTCTCCCCCGGCGACACCATCCTGGGGCTGAACCTGGCGCACGGCGGCCATCTGACCCACGGCATGAAGATCAACTTCTCCGGCAAGCTCTACAACGTGGTGCCCTACCACGTGGACGCCGAGACCGGTCTGGTCGACATGGACGAGGTCGAGCGGCTGGCCAAGGAGCACCGCCCCAAGCTGGTGATCGCGGGCTGGTCGGCCTACCCCCGCCAGCTGGACTTCGCGGCCTTCCGCCGGATCGCGGACGAGGTCGGCGCGTACCTGATGGTCGACATGGCCCACTTCGCGGGTCTGGCGGCGGCCGGGCTGCACCCCTCGCCCGTACCGCACGCCCATGTGGTGACCACCACCACCCACAAGACCCTGGGCGGTCCGCGCGGTGGCGTGATCCTCTCCACCGCCGATCTGGCCAAGAAGATCAACTCGGCGGTCTTCCCGGGTCAGCAGGGCGGCCCGCTGGAGCACGTCATCGCGGCCAAGGCGGTCTCCTTCAAGGTCGCCGCGGGTTCGGCCTTCAAGGAGCGCCAGGAGCGCACGCTGGAGGGCGCCAGGATCCTCGCCGAGCGGCTGGCCCAGCCCGATGTGCGGGAAGCGGGCGTCGCCGTCCTGTCCGGCGGCACCGACGTCCATCTGGTCCTGGTCGACCTGCGCGACTCGGAGCTGGACGGGCGGCAGGCCGAGGACCGGCTCCACGAGGTCGGCATCACGGTCAACCGCAACGCGATCCCGAACGACCCGCGGCCCCCGATGGTCACCTCGGGTCTGCGGATCGGCACCCCGGCGCTGGCCACGCGCGGCTTCACCGCGGAGGACTTCCGCGAGGTCGCCGACGTCATCGCGCAGACGCTCAAGCCGTCCTACGACGCGGAGGCGCTGAAGGCCCGGGTCACCGCCCTGGCCGAAAAGCACCCGCTGTACGCCCATCTGTCCGAGTAACCCTGGACACGGGGGCGCGCCCGCCCTGGCGCGCCCCCACCGCACCACCCCCGCACGGCCCGCACGCCTCCCCCGCGTGCAGACGAAGGAGTCCCCCGGTGGCCATCTCCGTATTCGACCTCTTCTCGATCGGCATCGGCCCGTCCAGCTCGCACACCGTCGGCCCGATGCGGGCCGCGCGGATGTTCGTCCGCCGGCTGAAGAACGAGGGCCTGCTGGCCCACACCGCCTCCGTGCGCGCCGAGCTCTTCGGCTCGCTGGGCGCCACCGGTCATGGCCATGGCACCCCGAAGGCCGTGCTGCTGGGCCTGGAGGGCCACTCCCCGCGCACCGTCGACGTCGAGGCGGCCGACGGCGAGGTGGAGCGCATCCGCACCACCAAGCGGCTGCGGCTGCTCGGCACCGAGATCGGCCCCGGCCAGGAGATCGACTTCGACGCGTCGACCCAGCTCATCCTGCACCGCCGCCGCTCCCTGCCGTACCACGCCAACGGCATGACGCTGCTCGCGTACGACGCCGAGGGCCATCCGCTGCTGGAGAAGACGTACTACTCGGTCGGCGGCGGCTTCGTGGTGGACGAGGACGCGGTCGGCGAGGAGCGCATCAAGCTCGATGACACCGTCCTCACCCACCCCTTCCGCACCGGCGACGAACTGCTGCGGCTCTCCCACGAGACGGGCCTGTCCATCTCGGCGCTGATGCTGGAGAACGAGAAGGCGTGGCGCACGGAGAAGGAGATCCGGGACGGCCTCCTGGAGATCTGGCACGTCATGGAGGCGTGCGTGGCCCGTGGCATGTCCCAGGAGGGCATCCTCCCCGGCGGCCTCAAGGTCCGCCGCCGCGCCGCCACCGCCGCCCGCGCCCTGCGCTCCGAGGGCGACGCGGCCGCCCGCGCCATGGAGTGGATCACCCTCTACGCCATGGCGGTCAACGAGGAGAACGCGGCCGGCGGACGCGTGGTCACCGCCCCCACCAACGGCGCGGCGGGCATCATCCCCGCCGTCCTGCACTACTACACGCGCTTCGTCCCGGGCGCCGACGAGGACGGCGTCATCCGCTTCCTCCTCGCCGCGGGCGGCATCGGCATGCTCTTCAAGGAGAACGCCTCGATCTCCGGCGCCGAGGTCGGCTGCCAGGGCGAGGTCGGCTCCGCCTGCTCCATGGCCGCCGGCGGCCTCGCCGAGGTCCTCGGCGGCTCCCCGGAACAGGTGGAGAACGCCGCCGAGATCGGCATGGAACACAACCTCGGCCTCACCTGCGACCCCGTGGGCGGCCTGGTCCAGATCCCCTGCATCGAACGCAACGGCATGGCCTCGGTCAAGGCGGTCACCGCCGCGCGGATGGCCCTGCGCGGCGACGGCCGCCACCATGTCTCGCTCGACAAGGTCATCAAGACGATGAAGGAGACGGGCGCCGATATGAAGGTCAAGTACAAGGAGACGGCGCGGGGCGGGCTCGCGGTGAACGTCATCGAGTGCTGAGGGGGCGGCTCCGGCCGGGTCGGGCCGCTTCGGATGAGTGCCCGCCGGATGTCACACTCCGGCGGCCTGCTCTGTCGCACCTGCGGAAGGTCTTACGACCCCAGCCGCGACACGATGGAGAAACCCGCCATGGCCCGTATCTCGCTCACTCCGCCCAGCACGCTGCTCAACCGCATAGGCGCCTGGTACTCCCGGCGCACCTACGGCAAGGTGCTCGACCCCGGCCTGGCCATCGGCCACAACGGGCGGGTGCTGCTCACCTACGTCCGGCAGGAGCGCGGTGCCGCCAAGTGGGACCGCCTCGACCGGGGCCTCAAGCACCTCGCGGTCATGGCCGCGGCGGCCAGGATCAACTGCTCGTGGTGCATGGACTTCGGCCACTGGGAGGCCGACGCCCTCGGCCTCCCGATGGACAAGATCTCCAAGGTCCCGCGGTGGCGCGACCACCAGGACGCCTTCACTGAGCTGGAACTGCTCGTCCTGGACTACGCCGAAGCGATGACCGAAACCGAACCCCGCGTCACCGACGAGCTCGCGGCCACCCTGATCGAGCGGCTGGGCGAAGCCGCCTTCGTCGAACTCACCGCCATGGTCGCCCTGGAGAACTACCGCTCGCGCATCAACAGCGCCTTCGGCCTGACCAGCCAGGGCTTCTCGGACGCCTGCGAGGTACCGTCACGGACGTGATCGACGCGAGCACCTTCGAGCGCCACCGGCGCATGCTGTTCGGTATCGCCTACCGCATGCTCGGCAGCGTCGCCGACGCCGAGGACATGGTGCAGGACACCTGGCTGCGCTGCAGTCAGGTGACCACCCCGGTGGACAACCCGGTGGGCTATCTGGCCCGTACGGTCACCAACCTCTCGCTCAACCGGCTCAGTTCCGCCGCCGCCACCCGCGAGCAGTACGTCGGCCCCTGGCTGCCCGAGCCACTGGTCACCCAGCCCGACGCGGGCGAGGAGGTGGAGCTGGCCGAGTCGGTCTCGCTCGCCCTGCTCGTCGTCCTCGAAACGCTCTCGCCGCTGGAGCGAGCGGTCTTCGTGCTCAAGGAGGTCTTCGGCTTCTCGTTCAGGGAGATCGCCGGACTGCTGGAGCGCGGCGAGGCGTCCGTACGGCAGGTGGGCCACCGGGCCAGATCACACGTCCAGGCCCGCCGACCGCGCTACGACACACCGGCCGAGGTGCGGCGCCAGGTCACCGATGAGTTCCTGGCCGCCTGCCTCGGCGGCGACCTCAACCGGATGATGGAGCTGCTCGCCCCCGACGTCACGGCGTGGAGCGACGGCGGCGGCAAGGTCAAGGCCGCCCTCCGCCCCCAGCACGGCGCCGAAAAGGTCGCCCGCTTCCTCGCCGCCGTCCTCACCCAGCCGATGGACGACCCCCGGGTGCACACGGTCGACGTCAACGGCCGCCCCGGCCTGCTCCTCACCGTCGCGGGCCGCCCGGACACGGTCGCCTGCGTCGAGGTCGAGGACGGGCGCATCACCGAGATCCGCATCATCCGCAACCCGGAGAAGCTGCGCCACGTGCTGCCGTAGGCGGCTCGGGACCCACGCCAAGCGGCTCGGGGCGCGCCTCGTTGATCTCGAGGAGATCCTGATTGAGTTTCTCTTCGAGCATTCCCGGTAGGAATTCATCGATGGCCGCCCCTATCACGGTTTACGGGTAAAGATCTCCACGTCTTCGAGTGCGTCGGCGGCAGCGCCCGCGAGGGACTCGTCGCCCCGAAGCCTCCCCACCGCCTCGACCGCATCGGGTGACACCTGCCGGTGAAGCCGGGCAAGGTGGCCCAGCGCAAGCGCGGCGGCCCTGCGTACGTCGGAATCGGGGTGCGAAGTGAAGTGGATCAGCCATCGCTCCACCCACTCTCGGTCCTGAAGGTTCAGAGAGGCTGCGATCAGCGTCTCGGAGATTTCTCGCGGCTGCCCGGAACCGAAGATTTCCGCGGCTTTCTCTGCGGTAACCTGCTCAGGCTTTTGATACTCCATGGAAAAAGAAACTCCTAGCCAGGCGACTACTTGATCTTACCCTTGGCCGTCACGAGGCCCGCTTTCCGTAGTGCACTCTGCATCTGCTGACTCAGCTCATTCCACTTCCGGACGTGACCGTGATAGATGCCGGTACCGTTGTGCGTTTCGTCGAATACCGCGAACTCTCCGGCCTCTTTGTCCACTCCCACCCGTCGCGTCGTATTGGGGTTGAAGTTAATCGAACTCTCCAAGGTGCTCTGAGGGTTTGATGGCTCGGGGGCAGCGTTTCCCCTCTGGGTCTGTCCGTGCTTGGGCGAGGGCTGGAAGGTCAGGTTCTGCTGGTCTTCATCAGCGGACTTCGATGCCTCCTCATTCTGCCGGTCGGGCGAACCGTCAGCCCCAGTGCCACCGCTCGCAGCCATCAAGACGATGCCCAACGCCCCGTACGCCGCCGCGTGGATGGCGGCCTCGCGCGTGATGACGGTCGCGCCCACTCGGGCGCCGGCCAGGGCGAGCCCGAGGCCGCCGCCGGGTGAGATGAGGGCTAGGAGGGACAGCAGGAGGAGGGCGAAGCCGAGGTAGGTCAGGAAGTTGTTCAGCGCCTCCAGGAGGTGGAGGTTGCGGATGGCGGGGGCGTCCGGAGCCGCGCCGTCCGCGAGTCTGAGGAGCAACAGCGTGCCGACGAGGCAGCCGCCGAGTGCGGTCCAGATCCGGAAGCGGATGGTGGCCAGCGCCTCGCCGTACGGCAGGGCGAGCGTCACCCGCCAGGTGCGCAGCAGGCGCACGAGCAGCCAGCCCGTCCACAGCAGGCCCGCGATCCCGAAGCCGACCAGCACATACAGGCCGGTGCCCGACGCGAAGCGCTGTTGAAGATCGGCCGCGGACGGGAAGGAGCCGACCGCCAGGAGGAGCAGCGCCGGGATGGCCAGGGCGACGGATACGAGTACGTACCACTTCCGGCGCCGGTCCCGCAGCGTGCCGGCCGCCTCTGCCACGGAGCGGAAGTCGACGCCCTGCCAGGCGTGTTCGCGGTCGGAAGCGTCGATCTGGGCGGCGGACCAGGCGACCGTACCGTGGAGGGCCTCGGCGCCGGGGTACAGCCCCGGGCCCGCCGCCCCGTAGAGCAAAGACCGCCGCAGCCGGGCGAAGCGCAACGCGATCAACGTGGACCAGGGCACGCACCAGGCCCCATAGGATGCCAGCGCGCTCAGGCCGGTCCTGCCCGCGCGCTCCGCCTGCAGCAGGACCCCCGCCACGGTCGCCTTCCCCTGCCACAACTGCCGCAGGTCGGCGACCATGGCGACCGCCAGGCACACCAGCGGCACCGCCCACAGCGTCCCCTCAAACGTGTCGACCCAGTCCGCCGCGTCGCGATCCATCGGGTGCGCGGCAGCGTAGTTGGTGAGCATGTGGAGCGCGGAGGTGGCGGCGAGCGGCAGGACCCCGATCGCACGCGCCCAGCCGCGACCGCGCAGCAGGACACCGACCCCGAACGCCGCCAGAGCCGTGTACACCAGATGGGGGCTGGTGGCGGCGGCCGGGGCGTGGTCGCCGAGTTCCAAAACCCCCTGTGGGGCGGCGAACCAGGAGGAGAAGACCTGCTCGACACCCGGAATGTACGGCGCGCGGAGGCTGTCGGGAATGGCCCAGCCGCCGCCCGGGTGCGGAATCGCCCGGTCCGCGTCCAGCCCGTACCGTGCCACAGCCTCCAAGAGCCCGAACCCGGCGCCCAGGGCCGCGCCGAGCACCACGTAATCCGTCAGCCCCCACTGGCGGCGGATTCTGACGTTCCACGCCACGAGCAGCAGCGGCGCCAGCTTCATCAGCTCTTCGATGACCGGGTCGACCGCATAGCTCGCGGTCTTCACGACGTCGGCCAGCGACTCCCCGGTGGCCTCGGCGACCCCACGTGTATACGCCAACTCCAGCAGCGCCGCCGCGACCCCGCATCCGTAGACGCCGACGGCTATGCCCAGCAGCACCGTGGAAACCCGCACCGACCGGGTCGGCGAGGACAACGCCAGAAGCTGCGCCACGCCGTACACGCTCGCGGCCACCATGAGTAACGCCACGCCCAGTCCCCCCGACTGTTCGGCTCAGGTGGCGAGGCTATTGCCCAGATCATGGTCGCGACAACGGGACTCCCACCTGCCGTGGACGGGGCGATGCCGGCGTCCGCGCCGCCGGCGGGCGTCGGACACGCGGACACGCACAGAGCGCGGGTCCATGTGCCGCGTGCCATGAAGTCCCTTGTACGTGAGCGCCGTTCGACTTAGCGTGACGGATCACTGACAACGTCGGAGGGGGCTGCGGGGCGTGGCGTTCTGGATGGCTGCTGCGTCCATATGGGCTGTGTTGCAGCTCTTGTTGCTGTCCTGGCCGGTGCGGACGGTGCGGTGGCCGACGGTGCTGCTCGCCTTCGGAGTGGGTGCGTACGGCTGCGGTGTGCTCTCGATGGCCCTGGAACTGCTGGTGGCACGTCAGTTGGCGACCGCGCGGGAGAAATCGCTGTCGGGCGTCATGGATGTGGTGTCGTGGACGACGGCTCCGGTGGTGGAGGAGCTGATCAAGATCGCGCCGCTCCTGGTCGCGGGGTGGGCGCTGCGCAGGCGGATGCAGTGGGGGCTGGCGGACTTCGTGGTGCTGGGCGGCGCTGCCGGGGCGGGGTTCGGTCTGCTGGAAAAGCTTCTGATGTACGCCGAGTCCGCGGGTAAGGCCGTTCCCACGGATGAGGGGGGCTGGCAGATCCCGGAGGGACTGATCAACCCCCCGTACGTTCCCGGTCTCGGACAAATCCTCGGCAGTTGGTTTCCCTCATCGACCGGCACCGTCGAAGTCGGGGGTCCGGTACTCCCCTACGAGGTACACATCTTCGCCAGCGCGCTCGGCGGGTTGGCGGTGGGCCTGCTGTGGTGTGGTGCCCGCGTCCTGACCCGGGTCGCGGCCCTCGTGCCACTGGCCGGGGCCGTGGCGATCCACTGGGTGACCAATTACGCAGCGGCCTTCCCGGGCGACGACACCGCGATGGAGTGGCGGGAGAGGCTGGCCGGGGACTGGGGCCTGTGGATCATCCTGGGGTGCCTCGCCGTCGCGTGGATCTGGGATCTGCGCCGGTCCCGCCTGGGTCGGCGGCACCAGCCTGATGTCGTACTGGCTGCCGAACGCCAGGGCCAATCCGCCCCCGAAGCTCTCTTCGGGTACGCCCTGCTGCACCTTCCCGCCACCTGGATCATCGCCCTGGGCTACGCCCGGCAGCGCCGAGCGCTGCTGTACGCCACGGCTCACCCCCGTACCCGCGCGGAGAAGCTGGAGCCGCTGCGCGAGTCGGTCGCCCAGCAGACCCACCGTATGGATGCGACCCACAGCCAGGAGGCATGGCGTGGCGTGGCCTTAGGGCAGTTGTGGCGCCGGGCCCGGGAGCAGCGTCCCCGCTGGCCGCGCCACGAGAAGGTTCTTCTGGTGCTCAGCCTGCTGCTGGCCGTCCCCTCCCTGCTGTATCTGGCGGTGGGCTCCTTCCCGTCCACGAAGGATCTACAGGAGTACTTCACCGGGGGCACCGGGCTGCACATCCTGGTCGGCGTTGGTCTGGCCGGGCTGGCCCTGACCCTGTGGCGCCTGATCTCCGCCGTACGCGTCTATCGGACCGCGAGCGCGTCCCCTCTGGGCGAGGCGCTCGCCCTGGTCCAGTTCCGCATCGCCGTCTGCGCGGGCTCCCTGGTCGTCGGCGCCCTGCTGCTCTCCCGCTGGTCGGCGATCGCCCACGGCGAGGCCCCCCTCGCCGGTTACGACATCCTCGGAACCGACCGCTTTCTCCTGGAGAAGCTCCTCGAGATCGGCCTTCCCCTCCTCCTCACCCTGGCCATGTTCGCCATGCCCTACGCGCTGCCGCTGGAACTCGCCATGGGTGGCGGGCTGGCGGAGACCCTGCTGATGGGCCTCGCCCCGCGCGCCCTCGCCCCGATCGCCTCACGCCTCGGGGCCAGGCTGGCGGCGCGTGAGGCGATGCAATGGGCGCGCGGCGCTCTCCGCAGCCGTGGCCGGGGGGTGTTCTCCCGTACCTGGGACCGGGTGCGGCATGGTCGTACCGATCCGGTGGATGTGGCGACCGGGCGGATGTTCTTGCCGCAGACGGATGTGGAGCTGCCGGGGGTGCTGCCGCTGGTGTTCTCCCGCCGGGTGGACTCCGGGTACCGCGCCGGGCGGTGGTTCGGCCCGACCTGGGCATCGACGGCCGACCAGCGGCTGGAGTTCGACGAGCAGGGCGTGGTCTTCTTCACCGAGGACGGTCTGCTGCTGGCCTATCCGCACCCGGTGCCGGGCGGCGCCGCGGTCCTGCCCGCCGAGGGTCCGCGATGGCCGCTGGCACGGACGGTGGACGGCGGTACGTACACCCTCGCCGACCCGGAGGCCGGGCTCGTCCGCACCTTCACCCCGTACCGCGACGAGGCGCTCGCGCTCCTGCGGGAGATCGCCGACCGCAACGGCAACCGCATCACCTTCACCTACGACGACACTTCCGGCGCGCCCGCCGAGATCGTCCACAGCGGTGGATACCGGCTGCGTCTGACGTCGGACGGCGAGCGGATCACCGGTCTGTGGGTGGGGGACGTGCGGGTGATGGGCTACGGCTACACCGACGGCCATCTCACCGAGACAACGGGCTCCTCGGGGCTTCCGCTACGTTTCGTCTGCGACCGGGCCGGGCGGATCACGTCCTGGATCGACACCAACAACCGCTGGTACTCCTACGCCTACGACGAGCGGGACCGGGTCATCGCCGAGGGTGGCGAGGGCGGTCACTACACCCTCCGCATCGGCTACGACGCGGTGGACCCGGACTTCCCCGGCTTGAAGCTCACGACCCTGACCTCACCGGACGGTGCGGTCACCCGCTATCTGATCGACGAGGCGCACCAGGTCGTCGGGGAGATCGACGCGGGCGGCGCGGTCAGCCGCACCATGTACGACCAAGCGGGCCGTACGGTCGCCGAGACCGACCCGCTGGGCCGCACCACCGGCTTTCGCTACGACGAGCACGGGCATCTGATGGCCGTGATCCGACCGGACGGCAGCGAGATCAGCGCGGTGCCCGACGCGCAGGGCAACCCGGTACAGATCACCGATCCGGGCGGCGCGGTATGGCGGCAGACCTTCGACGCGGCGGGCAACCGCACCACGCTCACCGACCCGCTCGCCGCCACCACCCGCTACATGTATGACGCGCGCGGCGGCCTGCTCGCCGTCACCGACCCCCTGGGCGCGACGACCCGGGTGCGCTGCGACGAGACCGGGCTCCCGACCGAAATCACCGACCCGCTGGGAGCCACCAGCCACTACCAACGGGACGCGTTCGGCCGCGTCGTGGCCGAGACCGACCCGCTGGGCGCGGTGACCCGCTACGACTGGAGCCCGGAGGGCAAAATCCTGCGCCGCACCGGGCCGGATGGCTCGGCGGAGTCCTGGACGTACGACGGCGAGGGCAACTGCACCACCTACACCGACCCCGTCGGCGGCACGACCATCTATGAGTACACCCACTTCGACCTACTGGCCGCCCGCACCGGTCCGGATGGGGTCCGCTACGAGTTCGAGCACGACGCGGCGCTGCGGCTGACGAAGGTCACCAATCCGCAGGGCCTGTCCTGGAGTTACGCGTACGACCTGGCGGGCCGCCTAATGACGGAGACGGACTTCGACGACCGCAGGGTGACCTACGAGCACGACGCGGCAGGCCAACTCCTCTCGCGCACCGACCCGCTGGGCCAACGCACCGGCTACGTCTACGACGCGCTGGGCCGCGTAGTGTCCCAGGACGCCGCCGGGCAGGTATCGACCTTCCGCTGGGGCCCGGCCGGAGAACTACTCGAGGCCGTCGGCCCGGACACTGAGCTGACCCGGGCCTACGACCCCGTCGGCCGCATGCTGTCCGAGACAGTGGACGGCCGCACCCTGCACCTGGCCTACGACCCGGCAGGGCAGCTTGTCCGCCGCCGCACTCCGGCCGGAGCGGAGACAACTTACGCCTACGACGCGGCGGGCAACCGCACCGCCCTGGCCACCGGGGACCGCGTCCTCGCCTCGGCACACGACGCGGCGGGCCGCGAAACCACGCGCCGCATCGGCGACGCGCTCACCCTCACCAGCACCTGGGACCCGCTCGGCCGCCTGGTCGCGCAATCGCTGACCGGCGCACCCAGCCATGTCCACCGGGCGTACGCCTATCGAGCCGACGGCCACCTCATCGCGATGGACGACAACCTGTCGGGCCGACGCACCTTCGACCTGGACGCGACAGGCCGGGTGACGGCTGTCAACGCCGACGGCTGGACCGAGACCTACGCCTACGACGCGGCGGGCAACCAAACGCACGCGGCCTGGCCGAGCACACAACCCGCCCAGGAGGCGACGGGCCCCCGCGCTTACACCGGCACGCGCATCACCGGCGCGGGCTCGGTCCGGTACGAACACGACGACGCGGGCCGCCTCACCCTCCGCCAAAAGACCCGCCTGTCGAAGAAACCCGACACCTGGCGCTACACCTGGGACTCCGAAGACCGCCTCGCCTCGGTCACCACACCCGACGGCACGGTCTGGCGCTATCTCTATGACCCGTTCGGCCGCCGCACCTCCAAACAACGCCTCGCGGTCGACGGCAAAAACGTCCTGGAGCAAACGGATTTCACCTGGGATGGCCCCACCCTCATAGAACAGACCACCACCAGCCCGCACTTTCCCCACCCGGTCACCCTCACCTGGGACCACGAGGGCCTCCGTCCCATAGCCCAGACGGAGCGCATCACCGAAGCCACCACCCAGCGCGAGATAGACGCCCGCTTCTTCGCGATCGTCACCGACCTGGTCGGCACCCCCACCGAACTGGTCGACGAATCGGGCACCATCGCCTGGCGCGCCCGCTCCACCCTCTGGGGCACCACGACCTGGACCGCCGACAGCACCGCCTATACCCCCCTCCGCTTCCCCGGCCAATACTTCGACCCCGAAACCGGCCTCCACTACAACCGCCACCGTTACTACGACCCCCATACCGCCCGCTACCTCACCCCCGACCCCCTGGGCCTCACCCCGGCCCCCAACCCTGCGGCCTATGTCCACAACCCCCACACCTGGACAGACCCCCTCGGCCTGGTCCCGTGCCGCGAGTTCCACACAGTGCAAGGCCCTGAAGACGCCGCGCGGCTACGACGTGACGGCACCCCGTGGCCCAGAGAAGAGAACCGGGGTCAATACGGAGAAGGTGTCTACTCGTGGGGGAGCAGGGCGGATGCCGAGCGCTATCTGGAACGTCGACAGAGCCGTGGGTATGACGTTGAGATACTGACCTTCAGAGTCTCCGGACACGACTTTGCAACCCTACGCAAGGCCGATATGATCGAAATGAACCCCAATGAAGCGGAATTGTTCATGACCCGTCATAGCCGACTGTACGGCGATGGAATGCCGCACGATTACGACTACATACGGGGCAGAACCGGAATGGGCGAAGAGCATTTCTTCAGTAAATCCGTATTCCATCTGTTGAAATTCCTGGAATAGCAATGACAGCCATTCGAACATTCAGATTCCGCAAGCGCTTCCGCAGCGGGGGCCTTGCTGCTGACCTGTCCGCCGAGAGCACTGTGAACGGCAGACCAGACAAACAGCATATCCAAATCCACCGAAAGATTTATCTATCCCCTCCGCAGGGCATCCATTGGAAAGATCTGGCGTGGCTCTGCGTCGGCGTATCGCTTCACTCGGAGAACCTCTCCTCACTCCATCCTGAGGGCGTAGAGATCGCAGTCCATCGACTCACGTTTCCGCTCAGCGACTACCGTTCGGAAGTCGCAGCCCTCGCCATCGACGGATGGCTGCGAGAAGAATTCAATCTTCCCGACACGGGAGCACGAGTAGATTATTCTCCCGAAACAGACTCACCTGCATTCCATTGGGGAGATACACAAGATCCGTTCGCGGACAACTTCTAGGCATAGGCCCAGCCGGCGCACCACTCACACACCATCAATGGCGAGATAATCGACATGTTGTCCACTGCCGCAGGCATCGGAATGGCGGGCTCTTGAGCGTCCGCCGACCGATCATCGCCGCCTGGGCGGGGCTATGCCTGGCCGGCATCGCCGCCACCTCCGCCCTCAGCTCCGAGCCGTACACCGACAAGCCGGGGGCACCCGCCAAGCAGCCGACGCCAACGGGCACGCACGCCATCGACTGCCAGGAGATCGCCGACGACATCGAGCAAGCCCGTGCCGAGGCCAAGAGCGAGCAGCAGGAAGCGGTCCACCCATCCGCGCCCCCTCTGCACCAGGGCACCGCCACCGTCAAGACGGTGGCGGTGCCGGAGGAGTGCGCTGACGAACTCGAAGACCGCGGTCTGAAGACACGGTGAGGATGGCACTTCCCACGCCTGTATGTCCTGTCGCTACGACCCGGCCAGTGGCCGTACCGGCGTGGTGCAGGCGGTGCACGGCGTCGCCGAATTGCTCTTCGACCACCAGATGACCAGCGGTCGCGTCGCGTTCCTCCGGCCGGAGCGTGGCGGGGTCGAGTGGACGGCCGACGCCGGGGCCCTCCGTTTCCCGGCGGACGGGGAGGGAGCGGACGGGGAGGAAGGCGCGCGGCACCCGCACGCGCCGTAACCGTGATCGGTGCGGTCCGCGCCCCGCCGCCGTCCTGACGGTGGTCAGCGCCAGACGCCGCACCCTGTGCCAGTCCATGGCCGGTCTGCCGAGCGGCACCCCCGGGCGGTGTCTCGGGACCCGTACGCGCAGGGCGCCCGGCGCGATATGGCAGCGGAGCGGAGTCCGCAGGGTGAGGGGTTCGCCGTCCACGCCGACCGGGACGGCCGGCTCCCGCGCCTCGACCGCCACGTCCCCGGCTGTCGCGGAGACCAGTCCGGGCGCGTTGCGGCCGCGCAGCAGCCCGGCCGCCTGTGTCGCGGATTCGACCGTGATGCCCAGCACGCCGAGGACTCCGGAGTCCAGCCGCTCGCGCCGCCCCAGGCCCGCCGGGTCCCCCGCGCGGTAGGGGTTGTTGCTGACCAGGACGGCTTGCGGTCTGTCCATGACGAGCTCTCCCACCCTCACCACGAGATCCGGCCCCGTCTCGTGGGTCAGCAGGTCGGGGAGGAGCTGAAGGGTGGTGCGGACCTTGTCGTCGCGGTAGGCGGGGCTCTGGACGACGGCCGCGTAGGCACCGAACGAGGCGTTGTTCACGAACACGCGGTCACCGATGAACCCCAGGTCGACGCGGAGCTCGACACCGTCGGTGAGCGCCTCCAGACAGGCCGACGGGTCGTCCCGGTCCAGCCCGAGGTCCAGGGCGAAGTGGTTGCGGGTCCCGGCAGGGATGACCACGAAGGGGACGCCGCGCTCGGCCGCCACACCCGCCACCAGCGCCTGCGTGCCGTCGCCGCCCGCCACGCCCAGCAGATCGGCGCCCTCCTCGACGGCGCGGCGGGCGAGCCCGACCACCCCGTCGACCGGGTCGGGGCGATCCGGGTCCAGGACGGCCACCCGTGCGCCCAGCGCCTCCGCCTTCTCCCGCAGGCCCAATCGGTCGACCTTCCCGCCGCCGGAGCGCGGATTCATGATCAGGAACGGCCGTTCCGGCGGTGCGACCCGACGTTCCTTCGGGCGCCGGGGTCCGGTCTCCTCCGCCAGCGCGAACCGCCCCGAGGCAACCGCCAGCACCCAGAGCGCCAGGGAGACCAGCACCACCCACAACAGCCCGGCCAGCGCGTAGAGGACCAGGACGGCGACCGGCGCCGCCACCGCCAGGACCGCGGCCAGCGCCCTGACCGGCCCTCTGTGGACGAGCGTCCACCACACGCCCGCCAGCGTGACCGCCGTCCCGCCCACCCCCACCGCGACCAGGACCACGCTCCGCGCCCCGGCGAACAGGAGAAGGATCACCACCGCCATGGCGCCCGCGACCAGGGCCAGGCGTGCCGTCCAGGGTGCCGCCGACGTCATGTGACCTCCCGGGGACTGGGGCGTGCGGCGTCGGGTAGGGCGGTCTCACGGGTACCCCGCGCGGGGCTCGCCACCGCGCCACCGCGCCCACCACACCGGCTCCCGGCTCCCGGCTCGCCACCGTGAATCGAAACGGCCCGTCGCCGCGTTTCCAGAACCTCGGAACCGCGGATCGAGGAGATGCCCCGCCCGCCGGGGTGACGCACGCCGTGACGCCGCCACTCCCCCGGCGACGCCTCCGTCCGGTGGCGCTTCCCTCCGCCCCGCGCGAGGGAGGACCCATGGATTCGTCCGCCGACGCCTCCGGCCCCGCCGAGCCCCAGCCGCTGAGCGGGAGCGAACGACGGGAGTACGAGCGGTTGCGCGGGGCCGCGACCGTACGCCACCGGCGGCTCCGCCACGCGGGCGCGTGTGTGCTGCTCGTCCTGGCGGTCCTGCTCTCCCCGCTCGCCGTCGTCGCCACCTGGCTGCACGAGGAGATCACCGACCCGCACCGGTACGTCCAGACCGTCGCCCCGATCGCCAGGAACCCCGCCGTCCAGTCCACCGTCACCAACCGGCTCACCAAACGCGTGGTCGACCAGGTCGACGTGCCCGCCATCGCCGCTCACCTCGCCAGGAATTTGGACAAGACCGGAGCCCCGTCCGTCGTCGTGGACGGCACCCGGATGCTCGGCGGGCCGCTGGAGAGCGCCCTCACCGACGCCGTGCACCGTGTGGTGCACAAGGCGATCACCAGCGATCAGTTCCCGTTGGTGTGGGACGCGGCCAACCGCCGCGCCCACGCCGCCGTCGTGAAGGTCCTCACCGGCGAGGGCACCAGCGCGGTCCAGGCCCGTGGGAACGCGGTCGTCCTGGACATCGGCACCCTTGTCGACAACGTCAAACAGCGCCTCGTCCGGGCGGGCTACGAGAAGGCCGCCAAGATCCCCCACATCGACCGGCAGTTCACGCTGGTGCGGACGGACAAGCTGGACGAGGCGCAAGGCGCGATGCGCCTCCTCGACATCGTCGGCACCTGGCTGCCCGCCGTGACCATCGTGCTCGCCGCGCTCGCCGTGTGGGTCTCCCCCGCACATCGGCTCACGCTGCTGGCCGCCGGGATCGGCGCGGCGGTGATGATGGTCGCGCTACTGGTCGGCCTGGCCGTGGTGCGCGGCGTCTACCTGGACTCCGTCCCGCCCACGACCCTGCCCCGGGACCCGGCGGCGTTCATCTTCGACACGCTCGTACGCTTCCTGCGCGAAAGCACCCGCACCCTTCTCGTCGTCGCGATCGTCACCGCGCTCGCCGCGTATCTGTACGGCCCCGGGCGCGGGGCCCGCGCCGTCCGCTCGGTCGCGGCGCGCGGCACCGGCGCCATCGGCCGGGGCCTGGCCCGCGTCGGAGCCCGCACCGGGGGCTTCGGCCGCTGGCTGGACACTCACCGGGCCTGGACCACCGGCGTGGCGATCACGGGCGGCGCGCTGGCCCTGGTGCTGTGGAACCACCCCACTCCAGCGTCCGTCGGGCTCGTCCTCGGCATCGTCGTGGGGGTCCTGGCGCTGCTCGGCGTCCTCGCCGGGGCGTCCGGCCTTACGGCGCACGGCCCCACGGCGTCCGGGCCCACGGCGTCCGGGCCCACGGCGAGCGGCCCCGCCGCCGACGGCCCCGCCGCGGGCGGCCGTCCCGGGCATCCCTGACGGCCGGGCGGTATGCCATGAGGGCGCCGCGGACGCTGTGGGAGCGCGTCACGACCGCGATCGGCCACGGCCCGGCCGCCCGGTTCCTGGAGCGGCTGGTGGCGGTGAACGTGCTGGAAGCCGCCACCCGGCTGGCGGCCCAGGCGTTCCTCACCGCCCTGCCCCTGCTGATGGCCCTGGCGGCCTTCGTCCCCGACACCCTGCAGAACCTCCTGGCGGACTCCCTGCGCTCGGTGGTGGGCGTGCGCGGTGACGTCCTCGACGAGGTGCGCCGTACGTTCACCACCCGGGGAACGGCCAAGAACACCTCGGGGGTCGTCGGGCTGCTGGTCACCCTGGTGTCCGCGACGGCGTTCAGCAGGGCGCTCCAAGCGGTCTGCGAACGGTGCTGGGGGCTTCCCAGGGCTGCGGTGCGGGTGGCGGCGTGGCGCTGGCTGCTGTGGCTGCTCGTCTGGCTCGCGGTGCTCCTCATCCAGGCGCCGCTGCGCAGAGGGTTCGGCACGGGCATCGTCTCCGGGCTGGTGCTGTCCCTGCTGTCGGCCGCCCTGCTGTGGTGGTGGACCCAGCATCTCCTGCTGAGCGGCCGCGTCAGCTGGACGCATCTGCTGCCGGGCGCCGTGCTCGCCAGCACGGGAACCGTCCTGCTCGGTTACCTCTCCCGGTTGCTCATGCCCGTGGCCATGGCCCGCAGCCTCGCCGACTTCGGCCCGCTCGGCCCCGTCTTCACCCTTCTGACCTGGCTGATCGTCGTCTTTCTCATCGCCGTGGCCGGTCTCGCGGCCGGGCCGGCGGTGGCCTCGTCGGCCTGGTACGCACGGACCACCCACCCGCCGCGGGGACGGGAACGCCCCTGAAGGCCGCCTCGAATATCGTTCGAGAGCGGCCCTCGCGCCCTGCTAGCGTCCCTCACGTGGCGAAACTCAATCAGATCATCGCAGTGGAGAAGGGCGTCAAGTCCAAGACGCAAGCCGACCTGACGGCGTCCCAGCGCCGTTTGGACAAGCCGGCGCTGCTGGCGGGGATTTCCCGTACGTATCAGCCGAAGGACGAGGAGGGTGAGCAGTTGCCGCCCGAGTCGACGCGGGTGCAGGTGAAGGCGGAGGACGTCCTTCGCGATACCGCGACGACGCTGACCCGGCTGTTCGATGTGACCGCCACCAAGGACTGGACGAACTGCGAGGCCCGTGCGGACATCGAGGTCGAGGGGCGCACGCTGCTGCGTGATGTGCCGGTCTCGTATCTGCTGTTCCTGGAGAAGCAGTTGTCGGATCTCGCCACCTTCATCCGCAGGCTGCCGACCCTGGACGCCGCCGAGTCGTGGTCGCTCGACCCGTCGACGGACAGCTGGAAGACCGAGGCCGTGCGGACCGTCCGTACGAAGAAGGTGCCCAGGAACCACGTGAAGGCGGAGGCCACGGAGAAGCACCCGGCGCAGGTCGAGGTGTACTACGAGGACATCCCCGTCGGCTACTGGACGACGGTGAAGTTCTCCGGGGCCCTTCCGGCGCGGCGGGTCAATGAGCTGCTCGACCGGGTGGAGAAGCTCCAGCAGGCGGTCAAGTACGCCCGCGAGGAGGCCAATGGCGTCGACGTCGCCGATCAGCGCATGGGCGAGGTGGTCTTCGGCTACCTGTTCGGGTAGCGTCATGGACTCCCCGGCCGCCGGGTCAAGCGGCGGTGCGGGGTGCGCGAGGAGCGCAAGCTGAAACTGAAGCTCGTCGTGATGCACGTGGTTGCGCTGGGAGGTACTGACAACCTCTCCGAGCACTTGGTCACGAGAGGGGATGGTCCGCCTCAGGAGGTAGCCGGGTTTAGCCCCCGGTCTTCGAGCGGGCCGTGCGCCCGTGGCACGCGTTCAATCTCAGATTCTTGCTCCAGCCTCAGCATTCGCCGCCGATCGCCTCACCGACCGGGCACGGGCTTGGTCGTCGGATGCCGGTTCGAATCCGGCCCGCCCCGCTTCGTGGAGCGGTAGTTCAACGGAAGAACACGACGACATCAGATTGACCCGTTCCCATCCGGGGGGCGTGCGCAGTTGGGCGGCATCACAGGGCCCGGGGGATGGCCAAACCCTCGGGTCCGCTTCTCTTTGTGGCCGTTCGGTCGGCCTGCCCCGTTGCTCCGGCGTGCCCGTTCCCTCGGCGTCCCGCTCCCCCGGCATGGGCCCGAACGCCTGCGGACCGCGATCTCGTCCCAGTAGGGTCCTCCGTACGAGAGGGGGAATAACACCCGTGTATTCACTCGTTCTTGACCCGAGGTAGGCGCCATGCTGCACGGCATCGACGTGAGTTCGCACCAGTCCACGTTCGACGCGGACGGACTGGCCTTCGTCTTCATCAAGGCCACCGAAGGCCGGTCGTATATCAACCCGAAGCAGTCCTCGCAGGCGTCCCGGGCGCGGAAGGCGGGATGCGTCGTCGGCTTCTACCACTTCCTGTGGCCGGGCAACATCACGGCGCAGGCGCAGTACTTCGTCGAGAAGTGCGCATCCCAGAAGCACGATCTGCTCGCCGTGGACTGGGAGACCACCGGTTCCGGCACCCGCGCCAGCAACGCCGAGAAGGACCGGTTCATCCGCGAGGTCAAGAAGCTGCGTCCCACGCACCGCGTGATGCTCTACTGCAACCGGAGCTTCTGGCTCAACTACGACACCACGTCCTACGCCGGGGACGGCCTGTGGATAGCGGACTATGTGACGGCGGGCAAGCCGCGCATCAAGGCGAAGTGGCGGATCCACCAGTACACCGACCGCCCGCTGGACAAGGACGTGGCGAACTTCTCCAGCAAGGCCGCGCTGCAGGCGTGGGCCGATCCCAGCCGGGCCGCGCTCACCGCGGAGGAGACGGAGGACGCCGAGGACGTCCACCTGGCGGCGGGTGCGGACGAAGCGGGCGCTGCCGAAGGTGGCGAGGAGGCGCGGGAGGGCGGGGCCTGACCGGGCCCTCGGGGCGTTGTCGGTGGGTGCGCCTACGCTGCCCGGTATGAGTTACGCAGACCTGCGCGAACTCCGCAGCGCGCTCACCACCGCGTCGGACATCGCCTTCTCGCTGGACGCCGCGCCCTCCGGGCCGGAGACCGAGCTGCTCACCGACGCCTTGCGCCGGGCGCTCGCCGCCGCGGGGTCGCTGACCGCCGAGCGCGGTGCCACGGGCTGTCCCGAGCATCCGCGCGGGGCCGTCGATCCGCTGTACGGGGATCCGGAGGATCCGCTGCCGCCCGGCTACGGCCGCTGTCTGCTGTGCAACGACCGCAGACGGCGGGCGAGCGCACAGCGGCGCGGCTGGCGCTGACGCGCCGGCCGTGCCGCCATGTTCGGCTCGTTGCCGCCATGCGGCCCGTTGCTGCCAAGCAGCCCGTTACCGCCATGCGGCCCGTTCAGCCGGTCTTGCTGCCGTCCTTGTTCTGGGCCGCCCAGAACTCGTCGAAGGTGAGCAGCCCGTCACCGTTGGCGTCGTGGGCGTTGATGACGGCCTGGGCGACGGGCTCCGTGACATACGGGTCCCCCAGCTGCGCCATCACGCTCTTGTACTCGGCCGCGGTGATCTGGCCGTCACCGTTGAGGTCATACCGCTCGAACGCCTTGCGCGCCGCCTCGATGTCCGCCACCTGTTCCGCCCCTTCCGTGCGTGTGTTTGACCCGCACAGATTAGCGGTCGGCGGCGGCCGGCCCGTCGCCCGCGTCGCGATGTACACGACATAAGCGGCGCACGCGGCGTTCGCTAACTTTCGCTACGTTCGCCAGGTTCGCTACCTTCGCCAGGTTCGCGGCGCGTAGGCTTTGTTGACCAGGGACATGTAGCGGTCCCAGTCCCACAGCGGGCCGGGGTCGGTGTGATCGGCTCCGGGGACCTCCACATGGCCGATGATGTGGTCGCGGGTCTTGGGGATGCCGAAGCGGTCGCAGACGGCCGCGGTCAGGGCGGCGGACGAGGCGTACATCTCGTCCGTGAACCACTTGGGGTCGTCCACCCAGCCCTCGTGCTCGATGCCGATGCTGCGGTTGTTGTAGTCCTTGTTGCCGGCGTGCCAGGCCACGTCCTTCTCCCGGACGAACTGCCCGATATAGCCGTCGGCCGAAGCGACCATGTAGTGGGTGGAGACCTGCTTGGCCGGGTCCTGGAAGATCTTCATCGCGTCCGGGAAGGTCTCCTGCGTCACATGGATGACGACGAAGTCGATCGGATACGAGGTCGGGCGGCTGGAGACGCGGTAGTTGGAGGTGGCGGCGGGGATCCAGTGGGTGGGGGGATAGGCGGCCGCGCGGCGGCGGCGTCTGTCGTCGGCGTGGGCGGTGGTGGCGGTAGCTGCGGTGGCGGTGAGTCCGGTGGCGGCGGTGGCGAGATAGGCGCCCGAGCGGAGCAGGGCGCGCCGGGTGGAGGTGCGGCCGTGCGCTTCCATGGGGGGTCTCCCGAATGGCGTAGCCGGGACAGAGGGGGTGATGCGTGGGGGGTGTGACGCGCGTAGCGCTGTTCCATGGTGAGTGCTGGGCAGGGCCATGCCAAGAACCGACAGGCAAAGAAAGATTTCGTGTCACGGTCTGGACCACTGGAGATTCATCAGAAAGAGGTCGACAACAAAGGAAAATCGCCCCCCTACCCGCCATTAGCAAGGCAAGTGTTACAGCTCACCTTGGATTGGCTTGGAAGTGATCTACCGCCTCTGCGATAGTCGGGGCCGCGACCCCATTGACCCGAGCGAGGTCGCTTCCCCCGAATGCCATGACGAACACCCCTTTCGTGCCATGGCCGGGGACGAAAAGAGGTCCCCGTGCCGTCGGCGCACGACGACACGGGGACCCTTTTCACGCTCCGCGCCGAGGTCCGCACCGGCGCTCGCGCGGTCAGTTTTCGGCCACGCGCATCTCGAACCAGGTCGTCTTGCCGCACGGCAGCAGATCGACCCCCCACCGCTGGGAGAGCTGGTCGACCAGCGTCAGCCCGCGCCCGCTGGTGTCGAGCTCCCCCACCGGAAGCAGGCACGGCAGCCCACGGGAGGGGTCACGGACCTCGACCCGGATCCAGCCACGCCGCCGCAGCATCCGCAGCCCGAAGGTGCGGGCGCCGGTATGCCGTACGGCGTTGCCCACCAGCTCGGAGACGAGCAGCACGGTGTGCTCGGCGAGCTGAAGGCCCAGCCCCCAGTCGCGCGCCACCACGAATTCGGCCAGCCGGCGGGCGGTCGCCGCGGACTCGGGACGGGAGGGCAGCCGCACCTCCTCGGCCGCGGGGTTCCCAAAGAGGTCAAGCGCCCTGCGGGCCCGCTCGTCCTCGACGGACGGCACCCCCCGCACCGCAGCCGTACCAGTGCGCTGCTGCGGCTGCTCCATTCCCTCCAAGCCCGCCATGCCCCCCATCATGGCCGCCCAAAAGGCCATCCGGGGCGGAACCATGGGATCCCGAACACCGGAGCCCCAGGCTCCACAAACCCGATCCGACATATGCCAAAGGCAGTTGGGGCACCACAACACCCCGGCTGACCAGCGATGTCACCGCGCATACGCGTGATCACCCAGCGTACCGGACCGGGTCATCCAAGGGGCAACCGTTGGCGAAGAAAATTCGCTCGCACGGGGCATACCCGGCTCCGTGAACCGGGCCGAGACGATCGGAACCGGTCAGGTATCAGCGGAACGTGGCCTTACCCGGCCCGTCCTCGACAAAGCTGCGCATCCCGATCTCCCGGTCCTCGGTGGCGAACAGCCCGGCGAACCAGGTCCGTTCGATGGCGAGGCCGCTGTCGAGGTCCGTCTCCAGCCCCCGGTCCACCGACTCCTTGGCCGCGCGCAGCGCGATCGCCGGGCCCCGGGCCAGCCTCGCCGCCCAGGCGTGGGCCTGCTCGTAGACCTCCTCGGCCGGTACGACCCGGTCCACCAGGCCGATGGTGAGCGCCTCGTCGGCCTTGACCTGACGGCCCGTGAAGATGAGGTCCTTGGCCTTGGCCGGGCCGACCAGCCGGGCCAGCCGCTGGGTGCCGCCCGCGCCCGGGATCAGGCCGAGCAGGATCTCGGGCTGGCCCAACTTGGCGTTCTCCGCGGCGATCCGGAAGTCGGCGCACAGCGCCAGCTCGCAGCCGCCGCCGAGGGCGTAGCCGGTGACGGCGGCGACCACGGGCTTGGGGATCCGGGCCACGGCGGTGAAGGAATCCTGCAGATCACCGGAGCGGGCCACCATCGCGGCGTGGTCCATCTCCCGCATCTCCTTGATGTCCGCGCCGGCCGCGAACACCTTCTCGCCGCCCCAGATGACCACGGCGCGCACATCGTCGCGGCGGGTCACCTCGGCGGCGAGCTCCCGCAGCCGGTCCTGGGTGGCGGTGTCGAGCGCGTTCATCGGGGGGCGGTCAAGGCGGAAGGTGGCAACGCCGTCGGCAACCTCGAGATTCACAGTCATGAGCGCAGGTTAGCGCCCGCTAACACGGGAGCGGTGGGCCGGGGCGGTGCCATAACGCGGGGACGCGAAGACGCGGGGACGCCGGGGATGCCGGGGATGTCGGGGCCGCCGGGGGCCGGAACCGGGGCACCAGGCGCCCCCGCTCCGGCACGGGGTCATGCCTTCCACTTCTCCCAGGACATGTTCCAGCCGTTGAGCCCGTTGTCCGGCTGGACGGTCTCGTCATGCGAGTTCTTCACGATGACCACATCGCCGATGATCGATTTGCGGAAGAACCAGGACGCCGGGGTGGCGGAGTCCCCGCCGCCACGCTGATCGAACAGGCCCACACAGCCGTGGCTGACATTGGACGAGCCGAACGTGGGCTGCCCCGCCCAGTAGTTGCCGTGGATGAAGGTGCCGGAGGTCGACAGGCGCATCGCATGCGGCACGTCCTTGATGTCGTACTCCCCGTCGAAGCCGACCGTGGCGCCGTCCATCCGCGTCACCGGATGCTTCTCGCTGATCACCATTTTGCCGTTGTAGGTCTCGTGGCCGGGCGCGCCCGAGGTGATGGGGATAGTCCTGATGGTCTTGCCGTCCCGCTTGACCGTCATCTTCTTGGACTTGGCGTCGACGACCGAGATCTGGCTGCGGCCGATGGTGAACGTCACGGACTTCCGCTGCTCGCCGTACACCCCCGGCCTGCCCTCGATCCCGTCCAGATCCAGACTGAGCGTCACCTTGGTGCCGGGCTTCCAGTACTTCTCCGGACGGAAGTCCAGCCGGTCGTTGCCGAACCAGTGGCTCGCGAGCGGCACCGACGGCGAGGCGCTGACCTTTATCCCCTTCTCCACGGCCGCCGGGTGGGTGATACCGCGGTTGAAGTGGAGCGAGACCGGCATGCCGACGCCGACCGTCGAGCCGTCCTCCGGGGTGTAGATGCCCACGAAGGTCTTCTCGGGACGCAGGGTGGTGAAGGTCGCGTGCCGGGTCGTGGTCAGGCCGTCGGTGTCCTTGGCGACCGCGTCCACGGTGTAGGTGGTGTCCGAGCGGAGATGGGCGGCGGGCAGCCAGCTCTTCCCGTCCCCGCCGACCTTCCCCTCGACCGCGGCGCCCTTGGCGTCCTCGACCTTGACCGAGGACAGGGTGCCCTTCGCCGAGGTGACCTTCAGCGCACCGCTGGTGTCCACGCCCTTCGCGCCGTCCTTGGGCGCGATCGTCACCACGGCCCGCGAGGTCTTCGGCCGGCCGTCGCCCTTGCCGTCCTCGCCCTTCTTACCGTCGTCGGAGCCACCGCCCCCGCCGCACGCGGCCACGGCCATGAGCAACGCCCCGAGCAGCAGCGCGAGAAGCCCCTTGCGGCCGCCGCCCGCCGCCCTCGGTATCCACCGCATCGTCACAACAGCTCTCCCTCCCCCGGAGCCGCGCCCCCGCGGCAAGCCCGATCACGCGCAGGCGCGCCTGGCGATAGGTAATCACACGCCACCGACAGTGGACTTCCCCTCGTTGGTCACGGTTCAGTCGCAGGCGGGAGCGGGTCACGGGACGATCGGCCCATGCCGGGCGGCGGTGGGGCACCGGGAAACGTGCGAGTCGGCGGGATTGCGGGCAGAACAGGTGGGAGAGCGTGGGCCAGGGTCCGTGCGGTACGGGACACCGCGGGGCCCGCCGGCCCGCCATGAGGTGCTGCCCGCCTTCCCTCCGTCGGGGCGGAGGCGGTTGGCCGCGAGCCGCGGAGGCCGATGTGTCCAGTGCAGCCGGGCAGGAGACACGCGACGGCGTCCCCGGACGCCCCTCGGCGGCGGCGATGGGCCGACTCGTCGGCCATCGCCCCACAGCGCTCGCCCCGCGGCGCGACCGGAGCACCGCCCCGGCGGCGGGCCCCGCCGTGCGGCCGGGCAGCGCGGAGCCGCTCGGCGCCCGCCCCTGCCGGGGGCCGGACGGGGTGTGGGGGACCAACTTCGCGCTGTGGGCGGGCGGTGCGGAGGCCGTCGACCTGTGCCTGTTCGACGACGACGGCCACGAGCTGCGCTGTCCGCTCACCGAGTTCACCCACGAGGTCTGGCACGGCTTCGTCCCCGGTGTGCTGCCCGGCCGGCGGTACGGCTACCGCGTGCACGGCCGCTGGGACCCCTGGACCGGCGCCCGCTGGAATCCGGCGAAGCTGCTGCTGGATCCGTATGCCCGCGCCGTGGACGGGGACTTCGCGCTGCCCGCCGAGGTCTACGGACATATGCGGGACTGGCCGCAGCAGCATGTGGCGGACACCGTCCGGGACGACCGCGACTCCGCCCCGTACGTCCCCAAGGGCGTGGTCGTCGGCGACGACACGGCGGACGGCGCGCCCGACGAGTGGACGGCGGACCGGCGGCCCAAGACGCCCTGGGCCGAGTCGGTGATCTACGAACTCCATGTGCGCGGCTTCACCATGCGCCACCCCGGGGTGCCGCCCGAACTGCGCGGCACCTACGCGGGGCTGGCGCATCCGGCGGCGATCGAGCACCTGACCCGGCTGGGGGTCACGGCGGTCGAGCTGCTGCCGGTGCATCAGTTCGCCCATGAGGACCATCTGCTGCGGCGGGGCTTACGCAACTACTGGGGCTACAACTCCATCGGCTACTTCGCACCGCACGCCGGATACGCGGCCGGCGGCACCCGGGGCCAGCAGGTCGGGGAGTTCCGGCGGATGGTGCGCGCCCTGCACGCCGCCGGGATCGAGGTGATCCTCGACGTCGTCTACAACCACACCGCCGAGGCCAATGAGCTGGGCCCCACCCTCTCGCTGCGCGGTATCGACAACCGCGGCTACTACCGCCTCCAGCAGGACCCGCGCCGCTACGCCGACTTCACCGGCTGCGGCAACACCCTGCACGTCCCGCAGCCGCAGGTGCTGCGGCTGGTCACCGACTCGCTGCGCTACTGGGTCACCGAAATGGGAGTGGACGGCTTCCGCTTCGACCTGGCCAGCGCGCTCGCCCGCGCCGCGCACGGCGTGGACATGCTCTCGCCCTTCCTGGCCGTGATCGCGCAGGATCCCGTACTGCGCCGGGTCAAGCTGATCGCGGAGCCGTGGGACGTGGGCTCCGGCGGCTATCAGGTGGGCGCCTTCCCACCGCTGTGGGCGGAGTGGAACGACCGCTACCGCGACGCGGTGCGGGACTTCTGGCGCGGGGCGCTGCCCGACGTCCGCGATCTGGGCTATCGGCTCTCGGGCTCCAGCGATCTGTACGCGTGGAGCGGCCGCCGCCCGTACGCCTCGGTCAACTTCATCACCGCGCACGACGGTTTCACCCTGCGCGACCTGGTCTCCTACGAGCGCAAGCACAACGAGGCCAACGGGGAGGGCAATCGCGACGGCACCCCCGACAACCGCGCCTGGAACTGCGGCGCCGAGGGCGAGACCGACGACCCGGAGATCCGCGCGCTGCGCCGCCGCCAGCTCCGCAATCTGCTGGCCACCCTGCTGCTGTCCACCGGGGTGCCGATGCTGGTCGCGGGCGATGAGCTGGGCCGCACCCAGGGCGGCAACAACAACGCGTACTGCCAGGACAACGAGACCGGCTGGCTCGACTGGTCGCTGCTCGACGACCCCGGCTGGCGCGCCCTTACCGAGCTCACCGCCCGGCTGATACGGCTGCGCCGGGCCCATCCGGTGCTGCGCCGCCCGGCCTTCTTCTCCGGCCTGGCCCGGCCCCCGGAGGGGCTGCGCGATCTGGCGTGGTTCACCCCGCGCGGCACCGAGATGACCGAATCCGACTGGTACGCGCCGACGACCGCCCTCGGCGCCTATCTGTCGGGCCGCGATCTGCCCCAGCGCGATCCGCACGGCACCCCGGTCACGGACGACAGTTTCCTGGCGCTGCTGCACGCGGGCCCGCTGCCGCTCTCCTTCACCCTGCCCGGACCGCCCTGGGCCCGGGGGTACGAGCTCCTCCTGGACACGGCCCGTGAGGACCAGGAGGCGCCCCCGGGCACACGGCTCGCGGCGGGCGCCCCCATCGAGCTTCCAGCGCGCTCGGTCCTGCTGCTGCGCGCCCTCGACGCCACGGACCTACGCCAAAAAACCGAGTGAGCACTGTCAGTGGCGGACCGTAGTCTCCCCACTGATGGCTGTGACGAGTGAACCCCGCGCCCAGGAAGGCGGTGCCGCCCCGCGGCACCGCTCCGCCACGCGTTCGCTCCTGCGGCTGTGGCCATATGTGCGCCCGGTGCGGGTGCGGCTGTTCGGCGCGGCCGGGGTGGCGGTCGTGGCCTCCTGTATGGGGCTGGTCATCCCGCTGGTCCTCAAGTGGATGGTGGACGGGCCGGTGGCCCACCGGGACCCGGGCGGGGTCTGGCTGGGCGGTGCGCTGCTGCTCGCCCTCGGCACGGCCGAGGCCGCGCTCTTCGGGCTGCGGCGCTGGCTGGTGGGGCGGCCCCTGGCCTCCGTCGAGGCCGCGATGCGCGCCGATCTCTACCGCCATCTGCAGCGGCTGCCGGTCTCCTTCCACGACCGCTGGGCGTCGGGCCAGCTGCTGTCGCGGGCCACCACCGATCTGATGCTGCTGCGGATGTTCCTGGCCTTCCCGCTCACCTTCCTGGTGGTCAACGGGGTCACCATCCTGGCCGGATTCGCCATTTTGCTGTCGCAGGAGTGGACGCTGGGCCTGGTCCTGGTGGTCCCGGCGGTGCCGCTGGTGATCCTCTGCTCGCTGTTCGAGAAGCGGTACGCGACGGTGGCCCGCGCCGTGCAGGACCAGACCGGCGATCTGACGACGGTCGTCGAGGAGGGCGTGCTGGGCGTCCGCATCGTCAAGGGCTTCGGCCGCCACCGCAGCCAGGCCCGCGCCTTCCGCACCCTGTCCCAGCAGGTCCGCTCCACCGAGCTGCACAAGGCGCGGCTGCTGGCCACGCTCTGGGCGCTGATCATGACCCTGCCGGAGCTGGCGATCGGCGCGGCGCTGGTGCTCGGCACGATGCGGGTGGCCGACGGGGATCTGTCGGCGGGCACGCTGGTCGCCTTCCTCTCCACCGCCCTGACGCTGCGCTGGCCCGTGGAGTCCCTGGGCTTCCTCCTCGCGATGAGCCAGGACGCGGCGACGGCCACCGACCGCTATTTCGACGTCATGGACGCGGAGCCGGCCACCGCGGCCGACCGGCCCCGGCCCGCGCGGCCGCTGCGGCGCGGCGAGAACGGCGAGGCGGGCGAAGGCGGCGAGGACAGCCAGGACCGCGGGGGCGGGCTCCGGTTCGAGGGGGTGGAGTTCGCCTACGCGGACGCGCCGCCGGAGGAGCCGCCCGTGCTGCGCGGGGTCGATCTCCACATCCGGCCCGGCGAGACCATGGCGCTGGTCGGGGCGACAGGATCCGGAAAGACCACCCTTACCGCTCTCGTCCCCCGGCTCCAGGAGATCACGCGTGGGCGGATCACCCTCGACGGCCGGGACATCACCGCCCTCCCCCGGGAGGAGCTGCGCGCCCTGGTGGCCGTCGCGTTCGAGGAGCCCACCCTGTTCTCCGCCACCGCCGGGGAGAACGTCCTCATGGGCGCCACCGACGCGGGCCGGGAGGAGCTGCTGCGAGCCCTGAAGGTGGCGCAGGCCGATTTCGTGCACGCCCTGCCGGAGGGCACCGACACCGAGGTCGGCGAGCAGGGGCTCAGCCTGTCCGGCGGTCAGCGGCAGCGGCTCGCGCTGGCGCGGGCCGTCGTGGGCAGCCCGCGGTTCCTGGTGCTCGACGATCCGCTGTCCGCCCTCGATGTGCACACCGAAGCGCTGGTGGAGGCGGCGCTGCGGCAGGTGCTGGCGGCCACGACCGCGCTGGTCGTCGCCCACCGGCCGTCCACCGTGCTGCTCGCCGACCGGGTCGCGCTGCTGTCGGAGGGCCGGATCACCGCCGTCGGCACCCATCAGCGGCTGCTGCGGGAGAGCGCGGAGTACCGGTCGCTGATGTCCGGGCAGGAACGCGAGGAGGGGGAGAGCAGCCCATGACGACGGTCGAGGAGGAGCGGGAGAGCACGGACGACGGGGGCAGGGGCGAGGACAGGGACGAGGGCCGGGCGCCGTCGTCCGACCCGTTCGACCGCGATGTCCTGCCGGTGCCCAAGGGCGCGTCGCCGGCCCTGCTGCGTTCGCTGCTCTCGCCGCGCCGGCGGCGGGTCTGGCTGGCGGCCGTCCTGCTGCTGCTCCAGCAGGCCGCCGTCCAGGCGGGCCCGCTGCTCGTCGCGTACGCCATCGACCAAGCCGTGCCCGCCCTCCGCGACGGCGCCCACGGCCCGCTGATCGCCGTCGGCGCGATCTATCTGGGCTGTGCGCTCGCCTCCGGGGCGCTGCAGTACGCGTTCATCCGCTTCTCCGCCCGGATCAGCCAGGACGTGCTGCTGGATCTGCGCGGCCGGATCTTCCGCCATGCCCAGGCGCTGAGTGTGGACTTCCACGAGCGCTATACATCCGGCCGGCTGATCTCCCGGGCCACGACCGACGTCGAGTCGCTGCGCGAGCTGCTCAGCGAGGGCCTGGAGGAGCTGCTCGGGGTCGCGCTGTCGGTGGTCTACATCTCCATCACGCTGCTGTATCTCGACTGGGGGCTGGGCGGGGCGGCCGTACTCTCCTTCTGGCCGCTGTATCTGCTGATCCGCTCCTTCCAGCGGCGCTCCATGCGGGTGTACCGCAAGCGGTCGACGGCCATCGCGGCGGTGATCGTGACGTTCACCGAGACCATGAACGGCATCCGTCCCGTGCAGGCGTTCCGCCGCGAGCGCGCCAACGACGCGCGCTTCGGCGAGCTGAACCACCGCCATGAGCGCGCCAACGGGGACGCGATCCTGGAGATGGCCCGCTATGTGGTCAGCTCCCGGCTGGTCGCCAACGCGGTGGTGGCCGCCATCGTGCTCTGGGGCGCCTACCGGGTGGCCTCCGGTTCGCTCGCGCTCGGGGTGCTCGCCGCGGCAGCGCTGTATCTCCGCAGGCTGTACGACCCGATCGACCGCCTGGGGATGTTCCTCAACTCCTACCAGTCGGCGGCCGCCTCACTGGAGAAGATCGCGGGCCTGCTGGCCCAGCGCCCCTCCGTCCCCGAGCCCGCCGACCCCAAGCCGCTGCCCCCGCGCCCGACGAAGGCCCCCGGCCGAGAGGTGGTCTTCGACGGGGTGCGCTTCGCCTATCGCACCGGCGGCGAGGTGCTGCCCCGCTTCGACCTCACGCTGCCCGCCGGGCAGACGCTCGCGGTGGTCGGGGCGACCGGCGCGGGCAAGTCCACCCTCGCCAAGCTGCTGGCCCGCTTCTACGACCCCAGCGACGGCCGGGTGCTGCTCGACGGGGTGGATCTACGCGATCTGGCCATGCCCGAACTGCGGCGTGGTGTGGTCATGGTGACGCAGGAGGCGTTCCTGTTCTCCGGCACGATCGCCGAGAACATCGCCATCGGCCGCCCCGACGCCACCCGCGCCGAGATCGAGCGGGCGGCCAAGGCGATCGGCGCACACGACTTCGTCGCCGCCCTGCCCGACGGCTACGACACGGATGTGCGCAAGCGCGGCGGTCGGATCTCCGCCGGTCAGCGCCAACTGGTCGCGTTCGCCCGCGCGTTGCTCGCCGACCCGTCGGTCCTCATCCTCGACGAGGCCACCTCCTCCCTCGACATCCCGGGCGAGCGGGCGGTGCAGCGCGCCATGGACACGGTGCTGCGCGGCCGTACGGCAGTCGTCATCGCCCACCGGCTGTCGACCGTGGAGACGGCCGACCGGGTGCTGGTCATGGCCGACGGCCGGATCGTCGAGGACGGCCCGCCGGACCGACTGATCGCGGGCGAGGGCCGCTTCGCGGCGCTGCATCAGGCGTGGCGGGACAGCCTGGTGTGACGCTCCGGGCCCGGCCCGGCGAAGTCCGGCCCGGCGAGGGGTCCCTTACGGGCGCTCAGCCGCCGGGCGGTGCCTTACAGCCGCTCGGTCGTCGCGCGGAGCCGTAACCGGCCCGATCGGCGACCGCGCGGATCGCTTACGCCGCTGAGTTGGCGCACGGATCTCTTACGGCCGCTCCGTCGCCACGCGGATCCCTTACGGCCCATTCAGCGACCGCGCGGAGTCCTTACGGCCGATCAGTTGGCGCACGGATGCCTTACGGGCCGCTCGGTCGCCATCGCCACGCGGCTCCTTACGGCTGCTCAGTCGCCGTACGCGTAGGAGGCCAGCAGTCCGGCGGCGAGCACCGGGTCCACGACCGGGACGCCCAGCCGCTCCTCCAGCAGGGGGCGGATTCCAATGGTGTTGAGGCCGGTGCAGGCCAGGAGCAGAGTGTCCGCACCCGACGCGACGAGCCCGGCCGCGGCCTCCAGCACCGCCGCGGGCCCCTCCGGGGCGAGCAGGTCGGTGGTGCGGTGGACGCCGTCGGGGCGGGCAGAGGCGGCGAAGTGGTCGCCGAGCACGGCGCGCACGGCGGGCGGTGCCTCGTCCCGGATGCCCAGCACGCCGATCCGGCTGCCGAGGCCCAGCGCGACGGCGGCAGCCGCCGAGCCCGCGCCGATGACCGGGATGCCGACGGCTTGGCGGGTCTTCTGGAGCGCCGGATCGGCGGCACAGCTGATGATCAGCGTCCGCGCTCCGGCATCGGCCAGCTCCCTGGCAAGGTCCACAATCTTGGGTTCGGCGCGGGCCTCGGAGTCGTCGTCATGGATGCCGTGGGGCTGGCCGGGGATGCACCGCGAGTCGGTCGGCAGGCCGTAGCACCCCTCGATGGCCTTGCCGTGGGTGGCGACGGCGACGGGGTCCTCGCTGGTGAGGACGCGGATCACGCCGATGGGCCGGGCGGGGGCGTCGGACGAGGACACGGGTACGGACACGGACGAGGACACGGACACGGTGGACCTCCGGTGGGTCGGGCGCTACAGGGCGGGCGGAGGGTGCGGGTGGGGTGTGCGGTGACGTTACGGAGCGCCAGGGTGCGGGCAGATGCGCGGAGGCGATACGGGGGCGACAGGGTGCGAGCGAATGCGCGGAGCCCTTACGGGGTGGCAAAGTGCGGGCGGATGCGCGAAGGCGTCACGGGGCGGGCGGGCACGCGGAAGCCCTACCGGGCGGGTGGGTGCGCCTGGGCGTCACGGGGGCGACAGCATGTGGCCAGGTGCCCGGAGGCGTTACGGGGTCGGCAGGATGCGGACAGACGCGCGGAGGCGCCGCGGGACGGCAGGGCGCGCCGTAGGACGGCAGGGTGCCCCGGCGGCGCCGCGCGGGCGTCACGCCGAGGCCGCCACCACCTCTGCCGCCATCCTGACGGCGATGGCGCGGGCCAGCAGCACGGGGCGGCCCGTGGCCCGTAGGGCGGCGGTGCGCATCTGCTCCGTGTAGCCGATGCAGTCCAGGACGAGCCAGGAGCTGCCACGGTCCGCGAGGGTGCGCGCGGCGGCGGCGATGTCGTCCAGGACGCGCTCGGCGGGGCCGTACGGATCGGCGGTCGCGGCCTGGACCCGGCCGGGCAGCAGCTCCGCCCAGCGCCGGGAGACGTCCTCGGCCTGGTCGGGGTGCGGGCAGACGATGCCCACGGGGTCGGTGCCCACGGTCGCGGCGACGGCCTGCTGCACCAGCGGTTCGGCGAACAGCAGGGGCCGCCGGGCCCGCACCGCCGGGAAGCGGCCGGTGCACAGCAGCAGGGTCGCGGCGGCGCCGTCGCGCTCCGCGCGGGCGACCGCGTCCGTGATGCGCGGGACGATCGCCCCGTGCCCGAGGAGTACCGAACGGCCGTCGCGCAGCCGGGAGACCAGTGGCGCCTCGCCGTCCTCGGGGGCCAGCAGCCGACGGGTCGCGGCCTCGGCGGCGCCGTCGAACCGTTCGGCGTCGAGCGCGCCGTGTTCGACCAGGCGCACCCCGGGCAGCAGCGGTTCCGCGTCCGGGCGGAGGTCGGCGCGCGGGGCCTGGCCGATGGTGACGAGGCCGAGGGCCGGGGTGCCCGCCGGGTGTTCGGGGTCCACGGTCTCCGTGGTGTCCATGTCGTCCACAGCGTGCACGTCCTTTCTCACGGGGCCTTCCCTCACAGAACCTTCCTCACAGGGCCTTGGTGAGCTGGCCCACGTCGTTGAGGGAGCTTCCGGCGACGAGCCCCGCGCCGACCAGCGACAGGTCGTTCTCGGCCTGCTCGTCGGACTCCTTGCGCGCCTCCGCGTCGGTGATCCCGCGCCGCCGCCACAGGGTGTAGAGCTGGCGGACGACCAGGGCGCCGAGGACCATCCATCCGGCCTGGGGCGTGGCCACCAGAAGTCCGGTGGCCAGCAGGACGCCCATCTGCCGGGAGGGTCCGCCGAGGAGCTGGACGAGCGCGCCGGGGATCGCCCACAGCAGCATGGTGGTCATGGTGCCCGGTTCGAGGCCGGTCTTGATGGTGGTGACGTAGACCTCGGCGACCGGCGGCACCTTGCCCTCGGAGAAGAAGGTCTTCCAGGCGACGGCGACGACGACCAGCGCGACACCGAAGCCGACGAGCTGGGCGAGGTACTGCTGGCGCCGCCCCTCGATCTCGAAGGGCCGCCAGGGCGCGGCGTCCCGGCGCAGCAGCCAGCCCGCCTTGAAGTCGTAGCCCAGGTCGGCGAAGGCGGGGCCGGTGGAGGCCGTGTAGCCGACCAGCAGGGCGAGCGGCACGGTCGGGATGTGCAGCACCAGACCGATGATCAGGAAGATCAGGGTGACGGCGAAGGCCGGGAACCAGCCGGAGTGCATCGCCGCCAGCCCCACGATCAGCTGGTGGACGATGGCGGCGACACCGGCCAGCAGCACCCAGCCGACCAGGGCGGGCAGGGAGAGCTTGCCGACCACACCGCCCGCGATGGCGACCACGATCGCGCCGCAGACGAAGAGGCCCATGCCCTCCAGCAGTCCCCTGCGCAGCTGGGGGGCCTGGACCGTAAGACCGCCGTCGGCATCCGGACCGTGGGCCGCCGGACCCTCGGCGGCCGGACCGTCGGCGGCCCCCTTCGCCCCGCCCTTCCGCGTCCGCATCAGCAGCAGCGCCTGGGTCAGGGCGACGAGCCCCGCGCCGATCATCAGCCCGTGCGGCACATGGCGCGCGCCCAGGTCGAACCCGAACTCGGGGGCGTACTGCCCCACGGTCAGCCCGACGCCGAACATGGCGAGCGCCCAGATGTTGCCCAGGAACCCCACACCCGCGGCGCTGGTCGGCAGCTTGAACAGCGCGCCGACGAAGCCGATCACCGCGCCCGCGCCCAGGATCGCGGCCTTGCGCCCGCCGGTGTCCCCGGCCTTGATCGTCTCGGCCGCCGCGATCCCGGCCGGCCAGGAGCCGGTGGCGGGCAGCAGCTTGGAGTCGAACACGCGGTACAGCACCCAGCTGTCGACGGCCAGGCCGATGACGGCCCCGCCGAGCATGGGCCACACCAGGTCGTTACGCCCCAGGGCGAACGGCACCGCGATCGGGGTGAGCAGCGAGTTGGCCGCGGCGAAGGTGGAACCGGAGATCGCCGACTGCACCAGGTTCTGCCGGTGCTTGGAGCGCATCCGGGTCAGCACGCCAACCGGGATCCGGCCGATGAGCATCGCCACCAGGGCGCCGATCACGGCCGTGTTGGGCGACACCCCGAGCGAGGTGATCAGCACGATGCCGATCAGGGCGCCGAGGACCGACAGCACGATGGTGAGGACGAGGGTGACCGGCTCGAAGGCTCTGGGGTGCGACCGCGGTGGGGCGTCCGCGACCGAGGCGTCGGCGCCGGCCTGGGTGTTCGGGTTCATGGGGACTCCTGCGGGGTCCGGTAGGGACGGGTCGGTCACCCGTCCGCTGGGGACGGGTCGGTCACCCCGCCGGGGTGAGGGCCTGGAGGTGGGTCATGGGTCCGTACAGCTCGACCAGGCGCGCGAACTCCTCGGGGTCCAGGAAGCGGGCGACGCCGCGTCCGAACTCCTTGGCGGTCTCGACCGCGAACCGGGCCGCGACCGCGATGTCGGTCTCGTGGCTGGCGCCCGTGGCGCATCCGGCCACCGCCGAGCTCGCCGTGATCGCGAGGCCGACGACGGGGGCGGTGGTGGCGACGGCGGGCTGGAGGATGGAGTTGAGGTGGTGCACTCCGTTGCCGTACGGGGTGATGTCCTGCGTGGTAATCGGCAGGATGCGCGCCGACTCGCCGGTCACGCTCTCCAGGACGGCCACCAGGTCCTCACTGACCCGCAGGATCCAGCCCTGGCAGACGGTCGGCGACAGGGCGACGCCGCGGTGGTTGAGCAGCCGGTTGCCCTTGGTGGTGTCGATGGAGACGACCGCGTCCATCGCGGGCGAGATCTCCTCGCGATTGCACACCAGGGTGTCCACCGGGGAGTCCATGAAGGGCACGGGGTCGTGCGGCTGGGTGGGGGCCCAGCCGGAGACGTGGGTGGAGAGCGTGACATCGCCGTCCAGGACGTCGCCGCGGGCGTGCATGTCCAGCAGCTTGGCCGCGGCGGACAGCGCCGCCACCGCCCCGTCGGCGTCCGAGACCAGCCCGATCCGCTCCGGGCGGGCCCCGACTCCGCCGAGCCGGCCGAGGATGCCCAGGGTCGGGGCGTCGCCGCCGCCCAGCTTGCCGCGGCGGCCGGGGACGGTGACGGAGACGAAGTCCGTGCTGCCCTTGTCGCCCTCGACGGTGCGTACCTCGACCTCGGGAGCCGTCTGCGGGTCGGCTCCGGCCGCGGCCTGGACCGCGCGCAGATGGTCGGCGAGGAGGGCGCCGCTGGTCTGCGGGCGGTCGAGGAGTTCGATGATGTCAAGGACGTGTTTGAGCACGGCTGGCCTCTCACGGCGGGGTGATGCGGTTGGTGATGTGGTCGGTAATGCGGTCAGGGACGCCGTCGGCGATGTGATCGGCAGATGCGATCGGTAAGGCCGTCGGCGATGGCGTCGGTGAGGCGATCGGTGACGTCGATGGCCCGACCGGAGGAGCGGGGGAAGCGGCGCGCGGGGCGGGCACTGCCACCGGGCGTCGGCCTGGCCGGGGATCCGCCCGGCCGTCGGCTCCGCCAGGGTCCGCCGACGTCGCGCTGTGCGCAATGTTTTCTCGATATCCGAGAATGTTTACTCTTTCGTCATGCCTGAACAGAAGCCCGTAACCGGCGCCCCGCCCCTCCAGACCGCGGACCGCGTGCTGAACGTGCTGCTCGCTTTCGACCGCGAGCGCCCCGAGTGGGGCGTCACCGAGATCGCCGAGGAGTTCGGGCTGGACAAGTCGGTGGCCCAGCGGCTGCTGGCCGCGCTGGCCTACCGGGGCTTCCTGGTGTCCGACAAGCGCTCACGCCGCTATCGGCTGGGCCCGGCGGTGTGGCATCTGTCCTGGGTGTGGGAGCGGGGCGGCGGCATGGCCAGCCTGGCCCGGCCGATCCTGGAGACGCTGGCCGGGACGGTCGGGGTGAACACGCTGTTCGCGGTCCCGGACGGGGTGCACATGCGCTGCGTCGCGGCGGTGGACGGGGCCACCGGCCCGCTGCGCTACTACGTGCTGGCGGGCGAGCTGTACCCGGCGCACGCCGGCGCCACCTCCCGCGCCTACTTCGGTATGCTCCCGCCCGGTGACCGGGCCGTGCTGCTGTACGGCCGCCCGATGGCGCGCTTCAGCGAGCACACGCCGACCGATCCGGTGCGGCTCGAGGAGCGCTTCTCCGAGGTGCGGCGCGACGGCTACGCCTACTCCGAGGGCGAGTACGATCCGGACAGCGCGGCGCTCGCGGCGCCGGTTCTGGTGGGCAGACGTCCGGTGGGCACCCTGACTCTGGCCGCCACCCCCGAGGTGCTGCGCCCCCGCCGGGAGCAGCTGATCGCGCCGCTGCTGCAGGGCGCCGCCGATCTGGGCAGGCTGCTGACGCCGACCCGGCCGCGGCGCGCCCCGCGCCGCTGAGTGGCGCGACCTACCACCGCTCCCGACAATTCTCCCCAAATCCCCCCACTTCTCATTCGCTGCCCCAGCCCTCCGTTCCGCCGTTCCACCGTTCCGCCAGAAAGGCCCCCCTCATGCAGTTGCTGCTGCTGTCGAACTCCGCCGCGCCCGGCCGCGGCTATCTGGATCACGCACTCGAGGAGATCGCCTCGGTGCTGGACGGCGCGCGCCGGCTCGTCTTCGTGCCGTACGCGCTGGCCGACCACGACGGCTACACCGCCAAGGTGGCCGCGGCCCTGGAGCCGCTGGGCGTGGAGGTCACCGGCGCGCACACCGCCGACGACCCGGCCGAGCTGGTACGCGGGGCGCAGGCGGTGTTCGTCGGCGGCGGCAACAGCTTCCGGCTGCTCAAGGCGTTGCACGAGCGCGATCTGATCCGGGCGATACGGGAACGGGTGGCCGCGGGCGCGGTCTACATGGGCTCCAGCGCGGGCACCAACATGGCCTGCCCGACCCTGCGCACCTCCAACGACATGCCCATCGTCCAGCCGCCCACCTTCGAGGCGCTGGGGCTGCTGCCGTTCCAGATCAACCCGCACTACCTCGACGCCGAGCCGGACACCGCCCATATGGGCGAGAGCCGGGCCCTGCGGCTCGAGCAGTTCCTGGAGGAGAACGACGTCCCCGTGGTCGGGCTGCGCGAGGGCACCTGGCTGCGCCGGGACGCGGACCGGCTGACGCTGGGCGGCATCGACGCCGGGGCGATCCTCTTCCGCAGGGGCGAGGACCCGGCGGAGCTGCGGCCCGGCGCCGATCTGAGCGCGCTGCTGCGGGAGGAGCCGCGCTTCGATTCCGCCGCGCACTCGTCCTGACCGCGGGGCCGGGCGTCTCACTCACCGACCGAGCCGTCGGCCAACTCCCGTACGACATCGAGCTGTCCGGCGTGGCGGGCGTACTCCTGGAGCAGGTGGAAGAGGATCCAGCCGAGCGTCGGGGCCTCGGCCTCGGTGGGGAACCGCCCGCCGATGGCCGCCCGCCGCTCCAGCGGTACGCCCGCGACGGTCGCCCGCGACCAGGCGCACTGCTCCCCGTACCGTGCCCGCACCTCGGCGGACGACATGCCCTCGGGGACCCGCCATCGGTCGTCGGGACCGCGGTCGCCCCAGGGCTCGGCCACCTCCTCACCCAGGAATCCCCAGCGCAGCCAGCGCCGTTCGACATGGGTCAGATGGTGGAGCAGTTCCAACGGGGTCCAGCCGGACGGCAGTCGGCTGGTGCGCAGCTCGTGCTCCGAGAGGCCGTCGAGCTTGTTGGGCACGACGGAGCGGAAGTAGTCAAGATAGGCGCCGAGCATATGGTGAGGCTCGGTCAGCGAATGCGGAGGCTCGTCTATCGGATTCACGGGGTCGGACATGGGGGCGATGCTACGGAACGCCACCGACATCGGGCATTGCCGAATTTGACCGTAAATCACCGTCATGCGAACACGGCATAGCTGTCAACGGACGCTTTCCGGACAAGTTCTTGTCGCGATCCTGACAGGTCGAGTCCAGTGGTGCCACTCTTCCCTCGGCCGGGGGCGCCGCATCCCCACAGCCTGTGGCGCCAAAGGCCAACCCCACACCTGCACCCGCTCTGCCCTGCCCTGCCCGGACGGCGACCCAGCCGCCCGGTCGTCCCGGCCGTGCCACCGTGCGGCCAGCGCAGAAGGAGTCAGCGTGAGATCCCTCCCCCAACGGCACCTCAGACCCAACGCCCGCAGATCCGGTCGCACCCCAGGCCATCGAGCCGTCGCGACCGGCGCGCTGGTCGTCGCGGCGGCGATGATCGGCGTCGGCTTCCAGAGCGGCACCGCCGCCGCCCGCCAGGACGGCGCCGCGGACCGCCCCGCCGCCCGCACGATATCCGGCGCCCCCGACCCCGGCGCCCTCCCCGCCAAGCTGTCCCCCGCCCAGCGCGCCGAGCTGATCCGGAAGGCCGACGCCGCCAAGGGCGAGGCCGCCAAGGGCCTCAAGCTCGGCGCCAAGGAGAAGCTGGTCGTCAAGGACGTCATCAAGGACGCCGACGGCACCACCCACACCCGTTATGAGCGCACCTACGCCGGACTTCCCGTCCTCGGCGGCGATCTGGTCGTCGACCGGGCGAAGAGCGGTGCGCAGCTGACCGTCGCCAAGGCGACCAAGGCCCGGCTGACCGTGCCGACCACCACCGCCGCCGTCGCGCCCGCCACCGCCGAGAAGGCGGCCGTGAAGGCGGCGAACGCGCAGGGTTCACGGAAGACCGAGGCCGAGCGGGCGCCCCGCAAGGTGATCTGGGCCGCGAAGGGCACCCCGACCCTCGCCTATGAGACGGTCGTCGGCGGCCTCCAGGAGGACGGCACCCCGAACGAGCTGCACGTCATCACCGACGCGGCCACCGGCGCGAAGCTGTTCGAGTTCCAGGGCGTCAAGAAGGGCACCGGGAACAGCCAGTACAGCGGTCAGGTGACCCTCGGCACCTCGGGCAGCGCGGGCTCGTACAACCTCACCGACTCGGGCCGCGGCAACCACAAGACGTACAACCTCAACCGCGGCACCTCGGGCACCGGCACGCTCTTCACCGACGCCGACGACGTCTGGGGCAGCGGCAACACCTCCGACGCCGCGACCGCCGGCGTGGACGCGCACTACGGCGCCGCCGAGACCTGGGACTACTACAAGAACGTCCACGGCCGCACCGGCATCAGGGGCGACGGCGTCGGGGCGTACTCCCGGGTCCACTACAGCAGCGGCTATGTCAACGCCTTCTGGCAGGACGCCTGCTTCTGCATGACGTACGGCGACGGCTCGGGCAATGCCAAGCCGCTGACCTCCATCGATGTCGCCGCGCACGAGATGAGCCACGGGGTCACCGCGGCCACCGCCAACCTCACCTACAGCGGTGAGTCCGGCGGGCTCAACGAAGGCACCTCCGACATCTTCGCCGCCGCCGTCGAGTTCTACGCGAACAACGCGAGCGACCCCGGGGACTACCTCGTCGGCGAGAAGATCGACATCAACGGCGACGGCACCCCGCTGCGCTACATGGACAAGCCCAGCAAGGACGGGGCCTCCAAGGACAGCTGGTACTCCGGTGTCGGCAATGTGGACGTCCACTACTCGTCCGGCATCGCCAACCACTTCTTCTACCTGCTCTCCGAGGGCAGCGGCGCCAAGGTCATCAACGGCGTCAGTTACGACAGCCCGACCTACGACAACCTCCCGGTCACCGGCATCGGACGGGACAACGCGGAGAAGATCTGGTTCAAGGCGCTGAGCCAGCGGATGACCTCCAACACCAACTACGCGGGCGCCCGTGACGCCACGCTGTGGGCGGCGGGCGAGCTCTTCGGCCAGGGCAGCGCGCAGTACAACGCGGTGGCCAGTGCCTGGGCCGGGGTCAACGTCGGCACCCGGATCGCCGACGGGGTCACCGTGACCCCGCCCGGCGCCCAGACCAGCATCGTCAACCAGGCCACCAGCCTGCAGATCGCCGCGACCAGCTCCAACCCGGGCGCGCTCGGCTACGCGGCCGACGGGCTGCCCGCGGGCCTGTCGATCGACTCCTCGACCGGCCTGATCTCCGGGACCCCGACCACCGTCGGGTCGAGCCAGGTGACGGTCACGGTGACCGACTCGGCCGGCAAGACCGGCACGGCGTCCTTCACCTGGACCGTGAACACCAGTGGCGGCAATGTCTTCGAGAACACCGCGGACATCGCCATCCCGGACGCGGGTGAGCCGGTCACCTCGCCGATCGCGGTGAGCCGGGCCGGGAACGCGCCGGCCAACCTCCAGGTGGGCGTGGACATCGTGCACAGCTACCGCGGCGACCTGGTGATCGACCTGATCGCCCCGGACGGTACGGCCTACCCGCTCAAGAGCGCCAGCCTCTTCGACTCGGCGGACGACGTGCGGACCACGTACACCGTGAACGCGTCCTCCGAGACCGCGGTCGGCACCTGGAAGCTGCGGGTCCAGGACATGTACGCGCAGGACACCGGCTACATCAACAGCTGGAAGCTGACCTTCTGACGGAGCCGTGAGGCTCACTCAGGACAGGCGCCGCCAGGGGTCGACCCGACTCCCCCTGGCGGCGCCTCTTCACGCCCTGACCTGGCCCCGGCCGCATGCCCTGACCTGGTCCTGACCTGGTCCTGGCCTGCGCTCCGATGGCCGCCGACGGTTACACCGAGCTGTCCGGAATCCGAAGGTTGATCAGCATTCAACGAACATTTTCCCTTCGACCTGTCGTGAAACCCGTGACATGTCCGGGACTTGTGTGACAGTCTGCCGAACGCATTACGCATCAGTACCTCTTGTTCAGCACCGGGCCGCACTTCCCCGCAGCCCGGCGCTGACCCCCCACAGCAACGAGGAGATCGCGTGCGCAAGACCTTCAGCATGCCCATATCCGGTGCCGGCAAGCGGCGTTCGGTGATCGCGGCCGGTACCGTCGTCGCCGCGGCGGCCCTGCTCGCCTCGGGAATGACCACCGGCACCGCGGGTGCCGCCCCGGCCAAGTCCGGCGGCCAGCCCACGGCGCTCACCGCCTCGGCCCGCGCCGAGCTGCTCCGCGAGGCCAACGCGACCAAGGCGGACACCGCCTCGTCGCTCGGCCTCGGCGCCAAGGAGAAGCTGGTCGTCAAGGACGTCATCAAGGACGCCGACGGCACCACCCACACCCGCTACGACCGCACCTACGACGGTCTGCCCGTCCTGGGCGGCGACCTGATCGTCCACCAGGCCAAGGGCGGTGACGTCAAGAGCGTCACCAAGGCCACCAAGGCCACCGTCAAGGTCGCCTCCACCACGGCCGGGATCGCCCCGACCACCGCGGCCAAGGCAGCCGTCAAGCTGGCCAAGGCCGACGACACCACCAAGGCGGCGGCCGACCAGGCTCCGCGCAAGGTGATCTGGGCCGCCACCGGCAAGCCCGTGCTCGCCTACGAGACCGTCGTCGGCGGGGTGCAGAAGGACGGCACCCCGAACCAGCTCCACGTCATCACCGACGCCGCCACCGGCAAGAAGCTCTACGAGTACCAGGGCATCGAGACCGGCAAGGGCGAGAGCGAGTACAGCGGCTCGGTCGAGCTCGGCACCAGTAAGGAAGGCAGCGGTTTCACCCTGACCGACGCCGACCGCGGCGGCCACAAGACCACCAACCTGGAGAACGGCGAGGAGGGCGAGGGCAAGGCGTTCACCGACGACGACGACAACTGGGGCACCGGCAAGCCGGACGACCCCCAGACCGCCGCCGTCGACGCCCACTACGGCGCCGCCGCCACCTGGGACTACTACAAGAACGTGCACGGCCGCGACGGCATCGCCGGCGACGGCAAGGGCGCCTACTCCCGCGTGCACTACGGCGACAGCTACGTCAACGCCTTCTGGGACGACAGCTGCTTCTGCATGACCTACGGCGACGGCCAGGGCAACAAGGCCCCGCTGACCGCGCTCGACGTGGCGGGTCACGAGATGAGCCACGGCGTCACCTCCAAGACCGCGGGCCTGGAGTACAGCGGCGAGTCGGGCGGCCTCAACGAGGCCACCTCCGACATCTTCGGCACCTCGGTGGAGTTCAACGTCAAGAACACCACCGACGTCGGTGACTACCTCATCGGCGAGGCCATCGACATCAACGGCGACGGCACCCCGCTGCGCTACATGGACAAGCCCAGCAAGGACGGGCAGTCCGCGGACGCGTGGTCCGACGGCGTGGGCGACACGGATGTGCACTACTCCTCCGGTGTCGCCAACCACTTCTTCTACCTGCTGTCCGAGGGCAGCGGCGCGAAGGAGATCAACGGTGTGAAGTACGACAGCCCCACCTCCGACGGCTCCAAGGTCGAGGGCATCGGGCGGGACAAGGCCGAGAAGGTCTGGTACAAGGCCCTGACCACGTACATGACCTCCAACACCGACTACCACGCCGCCCGTGAGGCCACGCTGAAGGCCGCCACGGACCTCTTCGGCGCCGACAGCGCCGAGTACAAGGGCGTGGACGCCGCCTGGGCCGGGGTCAACGTCAAGTAAAGCCAGCTAAGTTACCGCACGACACTCTGCCGGTGCCCGGGGCCCGAGGCCCCGGGCACCGGTATGTTTTATCCACGGCAAAGCGGCATCTTTGTCGCGTTGGGCTGAACCTTCGCCCAACTCCCCATCACAACTGGAGATACGCGTGGATTCACGTTCGACGTCAGCGATATCCGGCATATCACGTCTCAGACGTTCGCGTACCGCCCTCGCCGCCGGAGCGGCGACCCTGGCCGCCTCCCTGCTCGCCGCCGGCGCCACCGCCGGCTCCGCGAACGCGGCCGCCCCCTCGGCCTCTTCGGCCTCCCGGGCCGACGCCTCCACCGTCTCGCTCTCCCCCTCCGTCCGCGCCGAGCTGCTGCGCGAGGCGGGGTCGACCGCGGTCTCCACCGCGAAGTCGCTGGGGCTCGGGGCCAAGGAGAAGCTGGTCGTCAAGGACGTCATCAAGGACGCCGACGGCACCACCCACACCCGCTACGAGCGCACCTACGCCGGACTTCCCGTCCTCGGCGGCGATCTGATCGCCCATGAGTCCGCGAGCGGCGCCTCCCAGGGTGTCGACAAGGCGACCGACGCCGACATCAAGGTCGCCGACACCAGCGCCGCGCTCGCCCCCTCCGGCGCCGAGCGGTCCGCCCTGAGCGCCGCGCAGGCCGCGGGCGACAAGGAGACCGGCGCCAAGGCCGCCCCGCGCAAGGTGATCTGGGCCGCCACCGGCAAGCCCACACTCGCCTACGAGACGGTCGTCAGCGGGGTCCAGAAGGACGGTACGCCCAGCAAGCTGCACGTCATCACCGACGCCGACACCGGCAAGAAGCTGTACGAGTTCCAGGCCGTCGAGAACGGCACCGGCACCGGTCAGCACAACGGCAAGGTCACCGTCGGCAGCGTCCGGAGCGGCAGCCAGTGGCTGCTGAAGGACACCGCGCGCGGCGGCCATATGACGTACAACCTCAAGCACGCGTGGGAAGACACCAAGAAGGGGTCGGCGTTCTACGACGCCGACAACGTCTGGGGCAACGGCAAGCCCACCATCGCGCAGACCGCCGCCGTGGACGTCCACTACGGCGCCGCCATGACCTGGGACTACTACAAGAAGGTCCTCGGCCGTAACGGCATCAAGGGCAACGGCAAGGCCGCGTACTCCCGCGTCCACTACGGCGACGCGTACGAGAACGCCTTCTGGGACGACGACTGCTTCTGCATGACCTACGGCGACGGCGCGGGCAACAAGAAGCCCCTCACCGCGCTCGACGTCGCGGGCCACGAGATGAGCCACGGGCTCACCTCGGCCACCGCCAACCTGGAGTACAGCGGCGAGTCCGGCGGGCTCAACGAGGCCACCTCCGACATCTTCGGCACCGCCGTGGAGTTCTACGCCAAGAACGCCAAGGACCCCGGTGACTACCTCATCGGCGAGAAGATCGACATCAACGGCGACGGCACGCCGCTGCGCTACATGGACAAGCCCAGCAAGGACGGTCTGTCCTACGACTACTGGAAGAGCGGTGTGGGCAACGACGATCCGCACTTCACCTCCGGTATCGCCAACCACTTCTTCTACCTGCTGGCCGAGGGCAGCGGCCGTAAGGTCATCGGCGGGGTGACCTACAACAGCCCGACCAAGGACGGCCGCACCGTCAAGGGCATCGGCCGGGCCAAGGCCGAGAAGATCTGGTACAAGGCCCTGTCCTCGTACATGACCTCGACCACCAACTACGCCAAGGCCCGTACCGCGACCCTCAAGGCCGCGAAGGCCCTGTACGGCGCGAGCAGCGCCGAGTACAAGGCGGTCGACAACGCCTGGGGCGGCGTCAACGTGAAGTAAGCCTCTCCGGTCGGCCGGGCGGGCGGCTCCGTGCCCGCCCGGCCGACCGGTGCCGCCCGACCCGCCGGTGCTGCCTGCTACCGCCCGCCGACCGCCAGCTGACAGGCCCGCTGGTTCTCCGCCGCCGAGCAGGGCAGATGGCCGTGCTTCTCGACGAGGTTCCGCCCGGTGTCGCCCGCCAGATAGTCCAGGAACTTCGAGGTCAGGGAGTTCGGGGGCGGCGCGGTGTAGGTGTAGGCGTACTCCGGCTCCCAGAAGGAGTACGTCCGCTCCCGCACCGCGTCGATGGAGGGCTCGCGTCCCTCCAGGGCCACCAGATGGAGTGCCCCCTTGCGGGCGCTCTCCTCGGCGGAATGCAGCTCGGCGTATCCGATCGCGCCGGGTGTGCTCGCCACCGTCTTCAACACCTCACCCGTGCTGTCGAGTTCACAGCGGATGACATGGTCCCTGGTGAATTTCGGGGTCCGGCAGTTGTCGGACGTCCGGGAGATCTCGTTGCCGCCCAGCACCCGGTTCTCGAACACCCCACGCGTTCCGGATTTCGCGTCCCGGCTCACCAGCCGCACCGGCAGATCGGGGCCGTCGGGCAGTTGATTCCAGTTGGTGATCCGGCCGGAGTAGAGCCCGCGGAGATCCTCGAGGGAGAGATCCGATACCCGGATGTCCTTGTTCACCACCACGCTGAAGACGGACAGCGCCACCAGATGCTCCTTGAGCTGGGGGTTCCCGTCTCCGTCCGGGCCATCGGAGAAGGCCAGATACGCCGGGAAGCCGCCCTTCGCCGCCTCCCCGGCATCGATCAGCGTCTTCGTGCCGCGCCCGCTGCCCTGCGCCTCCACGGTGACCTCGGCACCACGGCAGTCCCCCTGATACGCCGCGCCCACATCCTGGGTGACCGGCTTGAACGCGGTCGAGCCGACGATCGTCAGATTCCCCTCGGCACATCCGCGCGGCAGTGGATCGTCCCGCAACAACTGCGTGCCGAACGGCTGGAGGATCAGCAGCGCCAGCAGACTGCCGATCAGCCCGAGCACCCGGTTGCTGGGCCGCCGGAACTTCTCGTTGTTGCGGATCCTGCCTTCCTTGATCCGCCCGCCCACATGCGGCGGCTTGTCGGTTCCCGCGCCCGTCAGCAGCACCAGCAGCTTGAAGTGATCCCCCTTGTTCAGCGGCACTCGCGGCAGGGAGATCTCATTGCCCGCACAGACCAGCCCGGGGTTCTCAGGGGTCCCGTGCTGCGGAAGGTGGCGCAGCAGATCCGGATGGCTGGGCTCGGTGACCGCCACGTCCCGCACGATCCGATTGGGAAAGGTCGCGGTGAGCCCGCGGTGGTTCGTCGCCGGTGCGGTGATGTAGTCGTCGGCGTCAAGGCTGCGGAATCCGTCGTTCTCGATTCGCAGCAGGACGAGTGAGGCCCCGGCCAGATCCGGGGTGTTCTCCAGCATCCGCAGCCGCTGATGAACCGGCCCGTCCTGAGTGCTGTCGTCTATCAACGTGTCCATCTGCACGCGATAGCCGATACGCTTCCGCCCGGGAATCAGCCGCTCGTACGAGAGCCCCCCGAGCGTGACGATCACGCCGAGCAGCGCCAGCAGATTCTCGGGCGCCGTCAACTGTTCCAGCCACTTCACGATGTCCCCCCGTGCATGCCATGGCTTCAGGGGGGCGAATGTACGCGCCAAGAACGCTTACGGGGCCGATGTGGCCCACCTCTCATGCAATGTTCGTCCCGCGTTCAACGACCGCCGTCGTGGCCCTGGGCGGAGGCTCCAACCCGAGTGAGGGCGGCGACCGTTTCACGCGGGTCGTCCGCGTGAAACCGCAGCGTACGGGCGAAGCCCTGCCCGCCGAGCGGTCGCACGAACTCCACCGGTTCCGTCAGCTCCACCGTCACCGTGGTCTGGCTGCCCACCGCGAGGTCGAGCACCCCGTCCGCGTTCACCCGCACCAGCCGCCCGTCGGGGTAGCGCCGCTCGACCCGGGCGGCGGCGATGGTGGCGGCCGGAACCCGCAGGTCGAACAGCGCGCCGTACCGTACGCGCAGCGAGCCGTCCGGCCCCACGACATGCGGCCGGACCACGCACGACGCGTGCAGGGCGAGGATCAGCACCACCCCGTACACATCGACGACGAGCAGGATCGCGTGCACGACCGGCCAGGGGATCACCAGCGCCAGCCCGACCGTTTCGACGACGGAGACGAAGAGCAGCCCGTACATCATGGCCGTCTGGGGCCCGGTGTACGCGACGGCCAGCGCGCCCTCGGGGACCTGGTGGCGGCGGCGCAGCACCCACAGCCCGAGGCTGTACAGGGCCCGGATCTCATGCGCGATGAGCCTGCGCGCGACCACCGGGACCAGAGTGCGCAGCGCGCCTCGCACGGCGTCCCGCCGCCCGGCCCCGGCCCGCCGCCGGAGCGCATACAGCCGCCACAGAACGACGGCCTCCAGCGCGAGCACGGTCACCACCAGCGCCTCGGCCCCTACGAGAATCGCTCCGGGTATCCGTACGCCTGCCACCACACACACCGCGACGGCCGCCTCGGCGGGCAGCACCGCCCCCACCGCCACCCGCGCGGCCCGCAGGCCCATGACGGCCTCGCCGCCCTCTCCGATACGCATGACGCCAGTAGAAACCCTGCCGCTACGACAAGGTCAACCACGGCCGGAACGGCCGACCGGCGGCGCCGGCCGCCTCATGAAGGGTCAGTCGGGCAAGGGCAGGCGGATGACGGGGTCGAAGGGGCGCTTTTGGAATCCGGTCCGCAAATTGCGACAGTCCGGCGCCTTGCACATGAAGAACTCCTCGACCGTCTTTCGGCCGGTCCGGTTCTTCAGCCAGGCTTTCTCCTCGGCAGTGAGACGACGGTGCGGCTCGTCAGTTCCACACGTGTAGCAGTACATCTTCTGCTCTCGCACGGCACCTCCTGAAACGGGCGGACAGCCAAACCGTGAGCATATAAGCCGCATTGGGCGAAGGACAGCACCCAACCGGACAACTCGGACGATGCCCTGGGCTCAGGTCGTGGCACCGGCAGGGCAGGAAATCTCCGGGCGCAGACGGTGCGGACTGCAGGCGATCAGGCACACGGACAGGAATCTCTGTCCGGTGAGGTACCAGCCGCCGACCACGTCCTCACCACTCGCCACCCGTTCGACCAGGCGACCGATCACGTCGCCGAGCCGGGTGGCGTCCCGGTCACACTCCGAGGCGAACGCCGCTGCGGAAAGCCGCACTTGCCGACCGAACCATTCGGCTGCCTGCCGCGGATCACTCCACGTCCCTTGGATGAAGGTGGCCGGCTTGAGCAGCCAGTGGGCACATTCCAGGGGAACGACCTTGCTGGATCTGAACTCCGGATGCAGGGGACGCCGCGGGCCATCCCTGAGTAATTCGTGAGCGGACCCCAGCCAGGAGTAGCCGTGATGGTGCATGTGCTCGCTCTCTCGGTGAGAGCGGCCCTCAACGGGGGTGAGGGCCGCCCGCCTACATCACGCGACTACTGACGGCCGCAGCCGTCACCGTCACCACATCCGCCCTGCTGACCACCCTCGGTCGGCCCGTCGTCCTCCGGATCGCGTCGGAGGACGCCCTTGAATCCGCGTAAGCGCATCGAGATGATTCCCTTCGGTGCTGCCGACGCGAGGGCTTTCCTCGCGCCGTCGTGCACATGCACCCGTTCCGCGCTGGGCTCGACCTGCCAGGGCTCCGGTCCAGCCGGGACGGGGGTCTCAGAGACGGCTCACCGAGTGGTGGCCTTCTTGGTCTGCTCCTCCAGAGCGGCACGCATGAGGATTTCCGCGAGCCGGTCCGCACTGCCGAGCGGGATACGGCCGAGGGCGACCATGGGGTGGCCCGAGACCGTCACCTCGCCCCGCAGGACGGGCCAGAACAGGGCATCGTCCTTTTCGCCGTGCGGCATGGCCACATCCGGGGTGAAGCCGAGACGGCCCAGAGCTTGTCGCAGCAGTTCGGCGACCGCCCTCGCTTCGGCTCTGGCCGACCGGTGACGTGCGGAGCGCATGGCGTCGATGTGTTCTTCGGTGATTTTCATGGCACGCAGCTCCCCGCGAGTGTGAGTGACGGAGACGCTACGGAGCGAATCAATGCCTGCTCAACGAGGTTGCTCGAAGTTGCTCGGGGATCTCAGCCGAGCGAGCCAGCCGCCGAGGAGATAAGCGCTCGTGCCGCCGCACCGTAGACCGCATGTTCGGTCAGCTCACCGAAAGCCTGGGCATACATCGCGATCTCGCCTGGCTGGGTGACCGTCAGGAAGCCGGAAACCAGCTCGACATTGACCTCGGACACGTCAAAGATCCAGAAACTCTCGACCGGCCAGCGAACCCGATCCGGCCGCATGGGAACCACGCCCACGCTGACGTTGGCCAGCGAACTGATGGCAAGGAGGTGTGCGAGTTGCTCTGCCATCGTCTCCGAGCCTCCGATACCAGAGCGCAATACGGACTCCTCGATGAGGAAGGCGAAACGACGCTCGCTGGTATGCAACAAACGTTGACGTTGCATACGGATGGCCACGGCAGCCTCGACGTCATCCACAAGCCCACGGCGCTCACGGATGGCACACAGCGCCGCCGTCGTATATGCGCGAGTCTGGATCAGCCCAGGGATCAGCCAGGATGAATAGACCCGAAAGCGAGCGGTGCGCTCGTACAGCGGCAGACGCTCCTCTTGAGCGCGACGGAGGCCCGCCCGCTCCATACGGCGCCACTCAACCCACATACCTTGCGCAGTGCGGAGCGACGCGATCAGATCTGCCGTCTGTTCCGGCACACCGCAATGTTCTGCCCAGGACCGGATGTCGTCCGGCGAAGGGGAGGTCTTGGCATGCTCGATCTTGCTGATTTTGGACGGGTGCCAACCGCAGAGAGCGGCGAGCGCTCGCCCGGTCAGCCCCGCGTCATCGCGGATCTCACCAAGGCGAGCGCCAAGGGCTTGTCGCGCCTGTTGTGCGCTGGACGAAGGAGACGCGGACATGGCCAACGGTTTCGCTCAAATCGGCCTGTACTCCGCATGCGGTACGGCACGCTCCCAGACGGCCTCGAACGCCGATCCACACAGTTTTGCCACTGCGGGTTCGGTCCGCACATCCATACTCGTCGCAGGGTCCCAGTTGCCGTTGCCATCGAAGTGATTGAAGATCACGATCTCATCGTCGATGACCCAGCAGTCCGCACCCGGCAGGGCCAGATCTGCCGCCTTCCTTCGAGGCAGCCACCGGACCTCTTCGCCAGCCGCGATGTTGTGGCGCCCAGTCACGTCGTACTCGAACTTGATGTATTCGCTGACGGGTTCGGAGACGATACGGGCCCGCCTCATCCGAACGCCTCGGGCCGTGGTTGCCACCACCACGTCGAACCAGCTTCGCCACCGCTCGACGGGGTCGAAGTGCACACCGGCGCGCCAGTCGGCGAAATCAGGGTCGTCGGGCGTGTAGATGTCGCGCAGCTCCAGATGAACTGCCGAACGCCGCGCGGAAGCCAGAGCTTCACGTACCGCCGTTGCCACTTTTGACCTCGCTATCAGGCTGAGGGATGAACTGGCGCATGTTTGCCGGGAGTCGGATCACCGTCTCGTGGTCGGGCACGTCGGTTGTGTGACCAGGAACCGACCCCACCTCCTGGCACTGCCTGAGCGTTGCGTCGTCCGCCTTCCACGACTGGATGACTAGATCACCGGAATCCTCGTCCAGCCAAATGGTGGGCGAGCCGTCGTTCGGAGTGTTCGGGTAGATCCCCAAGAACCTTAGTGCCACGGCCGCCTCCTGTGCCGAGTCGCTCACCGACACGACGACTCTCCGCTCGCGTGAAAGCCCGGTCAAGGGCGCAGAGGCGCCGAAGCAGGCGCGCGAATCAGGACTCGGGGAAATGGTCAAATCGGCCCGCCTTGACGGCGCGTATGAAGGCTCTCAGGCGCGCCCGGGTAGTCGACAAGATGGCATCGGGCTGCTCGCTCTCGCGGAGCAATATCGTGTTGTGCTCCCCTTCTGCGACGTTCACGCACGAGGCTGATTCCTGGCAGTAGGAGGACTGCCGCCATGACACCGGGTTCACGTGCTGCTCCTTGTCACAGTTCCTGGATGAGGCCATGGATGAAGTCGCGGGACTCATCCGGCTCCAGAGCGATGGCCTCCATCTTGCCGATCACCAACCGATACTTCTGCAACTGGGCTTCCGCGTCGAGCAGGAGGGAGCCGTGCGCCTGTTCCAACAGGATCGTGTCGAGTTGGGGTACGGGGCCGGAGAAGTAGTTGATCGACTGGCCGGACCCGGCAAACGTGCCGTTACGGAACGGGACCACCCGGATTGTGATGCGATCCCGTTCGCTCATGTAAAGCAAGTGCCTGAGCTGCGCTCGGGACGTTTGTGGCCCGCCGAAGGGCATACGGAGGGCGGCCTCGTGGATCACCGCCTTGCACGGTGTGGGACTTTCGCCATAGAGGATGCGTTGTCGCTTGATGCGGTGCGAGACGCGGTCTTCTACATCCGGCGGCGGGAGCACGGGCACCCCTTCGGCGAAGACGGCACGGGCGTGATCGACGGTCTGGAGCAGGCCCGGGATGTGGAGCACGGTAGCCAGCGCCAATGCCGCCGCGTGGTGTTCCAACTCGGCCAGGTCGAGCTGTCCGGGAGACAGCAGCTCCCGGTACTCCTCCCACCAGCCGCGCTTCCGCTTGCCGGTCATGGCGATGAGCGCGGCGATCAGGGCCTCGTCGCCGCATGCGTAGTTCCCGGCCAAGGTGCGGATGCTGCGCTCGCTGAGGCCGAAGCGTCCAGTCTCGATGTTGAGGACACCGGAGAAGCCGACGTGGAGATCGCGGCATGGGGCATGGCCTACGAGGAGGGACGTACCGAAGTGGTCGGCCCGGGGCAGCGGTTGGTGCTGGCCTCGCCGGAGCGGGTGGAGGCGTGGTTCTCCCGGGACGGAGTCACCGCCCAGCTCGTGTGGCTCGCCCCGGCCACCGCCGCCTCGCTCGGCCCTGACCTGGCTGCCTAGCCATCGTCGCCTCCGCGCCAGGTGGCCCGGACCCGGCGCCATGCCTCGATGACGGCCGGGATCTTGGACAGGAGCTCTGCTGACAGGGTCAGTATCAGTCCGGCGAGGCCGAAGGCCGCGAGGACGAGCAGGGTGACGGTGTCCCAGTCCACCAGTTCTCAACCCTTCGATCGGGTGGTCGAACCGATGGCCCGGCAGGCAGCTCAGCCCGACCACCTCTTGCGGTGGTCAGCTGAGGTCCTGCCGACGTCCAAGATCTCAATACGAACAGACGGAGAGCATCGCCCTCCGGGACCGTCGGCAATTCCGGCCACCGCATAGGCGGCGGCCGGCTTTTTTCGTGCACCCCGAGACGTCGGGCATGGGATGGCACTCTCCCCCGTGCCGGACGGTCCACGGTCAGTTTAGCCGCCGAAGGCTCAACGCATCAGGACTCCCGCCGCCTCGGTCATGGAATCGCCGGGCAGCGCGGTGAGGCCCAACTCGGCTGCGGAGGCCAGGAGGTGGTGGGTGGGGAGGATGCGGACCGTGTAGCCGAAGGGGCCGGTGCGGTCGAGGGCCAGGGGGCCTTCGTAGAGGCGGCGGCCTTCGGCGTCGGGGCCCGTGGTGGGTTTGAGGGGGACGTGGGTGGCGTCGGTGATGCGGTCGGTGTCGTCGACCCGGCCCGCCACCGCCTGGACCTCCACGTCCGCCGGGGCCAGTCCGGCGAGGCGCACCCGGACCCGCAGGGAGAGCGTCGAGCCGAGTTCGGCGGCGCCGCCGGGGGCGGGTGGGGTGAGCTGGGCCTCGACGTGGTCGACGGTGACGCCCGGCCAGGCGTCGCGGATCCGGGACTTCCAGGTGGCCAGTTCGGCTGCTGCCATCGGGTCCAGCGCGCGGTGGGAGCGGGCGGCCGGGGCGTAGAGCCGCTCGACGTATTCGCGCACCATGCGGCCCGCGAGGACCTTGGGGCCGAGGGTGGTGAGGGTGCGGCGGACCATGTCGATCCAGCGGCCGGGGAGGCCGGCCGGTCCGCGGTCGTAGAAGCGCGGGGCGATCCGCCGTTCCAGCAGGTCGTAGAGGGCGGTGGCCTCCAGGTCGTCGCGGCGGGTCTCGTCGATGGCGTCGCCGTCGGCGGTGGGGATGGCCCAGCCGAAGTCCGGGTCGTACCACTCGTCCCACCAGCCGTCGAGGACGGAGAGGTTGAGACAGCCGTTCAGGGCGGCCTTCATGCCGCTGGTGCCGCATGCCTCCAGCGGGCGCAGCGGGTTGTTGAGCCAGACGTCGCAGCCGGGGTAGAGCTGCTGGGCCATGCCCATGCCGTAGTCGGGCAGGAAGACCAGGCGGTGGCGCACCCGGGGGTCGTCGGCGAAGCGGACGAGTTCCTGGACCAGGCGCTTGCCGCCGTCGTCCGCCGGGTGGGCCTTGCCCGCGACGACGATCTGGATCGGCCGCTCGGGGTGGAGCAGCAGCTCCATCAGCCGGTCCGGGTCGCGCAGCATCAGAGTGAGCCGCTTGTAGGAGGGGACGCGGCGGGCGAAGCCGATGGTGAGGACGCCGGGGTCGAGCACCCCGTCGATCCAGCCGAGCTCGGCGGTGCCCGCGCCGCGCTGCCGCCAGGAGTCGTACAGCCGCTGCCGGACCTCCGTGACCAGCCGCTTGCGCAGGGTGCGGCGCAGCTCCCACAGCTCGGCGTCGGGCAGGTGGCCGAACTGGCGGGCGCCGAGCCGGGTGACCTCGGGGGCCGTCCAGGTGGGTGCGTGCACCCCGTTGGTGATGGAGGTGATGGGCACCTCCTCGGGGTCGAAACCGGGCCAGAGCCCGGCGAACATCTCCCGGCTGACGCGGCCGTGCAGGGTGGACACCCCGTTGGCGCGCTGGGCCAGGCGCAGCCCCATCACCGCCATGTTGAAGAGGTTGGGCTCACCGCCGGGGTAGGTCTCCATGCCGAGCGCGAGGACCCGCTCGACCTCGATTCCCGGCAGCTCGGCGTCGTCGCCGAAGTGGCGGGCGACCAGCTCGCGGTCGAAGCGGTCGATACCGGCGGGCACGGGGGTGTGGGTGGTGAAGACGGTCCCGGCCCGCACCGCCTCATGGGCGGTGCCGAAGTCGGCCCCGTCGGCGATCAGTTCGCGGATGCGCTCCAGGCCCTGGAATCCGGCGTGGCCCTCGTTGGTGTGGAACACCTCGGGATCGGGATGGCCGGTGAGCCCGCAGTACGCGCGCACGGCGCGGACCCCGCCGATGCCCAGCAGCATCTCCTGCAGCAGCCGGTGCTCGCTGCCGCCGCCGTAGAGCCGGTCGGTCACCTCGCGCTCACCGTGGCCGTTCTCCTCCACATCGGAGTCGAGCAGCAGCAGCGGCACCCTGCCCACCTGGGCGTGCCAGACGCGGGCGTGGAGGGGACGGCCGCCGGGCAGGGCGAGCGGGATCCGGACGGGCCGGCCGTCCGCCTCGCACAGCTGGGTGAGCGGCAGCTCGTCGGGGTCCAGGACCGGATAGTGCTCCTGCTGCCAGCCCTCGCGGGAGAGCGACTGCCGGAAGTAGCCGTGGCGGTAGAGCAGTCCGACACCCATCAGGGGCACGCCGAGGTCGCTGGCGGCCTTGAGGTGGTCACCGGCGAGGATGCCCAGCCCGCCCGAGTACTGGGGCAGGGCGGCGGTGATCCCGAACTCCGGCGAGAAGTAGGCGATCGCGGCGGGCAGTCCGGAGGGTGCGGCGGTCCGCCCCTGGTACCAGCGTGGACCGGTCAGATAGTCGTGCAGATCGTCCGCGGCCGCCGTAAGACGCCGCAGGAAGGAGCGGTCCTCGGCGAGGTCCGCGAGCCGGGAGACGGGCACAGCGCCCAGCAGCCGTACCGGGTCCCCGCCCGACTCCCGCCATCCCTCGGGGTCCACGGACTCGAAGAGCTCGCGGGTCTCGGGATGCCAGGACCAGCGCAGATTGCGCGCCAGCCGGTTGAGCGGTCGCAGGGGCTCCGGAAGGACGGGACGCACGCTGAATCGACGAATGGCCTTCACCCTCCGACGGTAGCGGCCGAGGAGTCCCCGTTTCGGCTGTTTCGCCCCGCTCCCGAGAAGTCGGCCCGAAGGCGGCAACCTTTCCGGCCAAGGGGGCGACTAGGGGGCACACCTTCCCCCCATGCCTTGGAGGACCACGTGCGCTCTCGGGACAGTTCGCACACTCCACCCCCCGCCCATCCGCCCGGATCCCCGGTGCGCAGGACGCCGGCCCGCGGCCGGATGCTGGCCGCCGCCTGCGTGGCGGGCGCGCTGACCGTCACCACTCTGACGGGCGTCTCGGGGGCCGCCGAGACCAAAGGGGCGCCGGCGGCCGGGACCAGGGCCGCGGCCCAGCTGGAGAAGCTGGACCGGGGGCTGGTGAGCGTGCACAGCGGCAATGACAACCTGGTGAGCTGGCGCTGGCTGGCCACCGACCCGAACGATGTGACGTTCAACCTCTACCGGGGCGCCGTCAAGGTCAACTCCTCTCCCATCACCACGGCCAACTACCTCCACAAGGACGCCCCCAACAGCGCGGACTACACCGTGCGGGCCATCGTGGGCGGGGTCGAGCAGCCCGCCTCGCCGAGCGCGATCCAGTTCCGCCCGGGGTACTACGATGTGCCGATCTCACCGCCGGCGGGCGGCTCGGACTACACCTACGAGGCCAATGACGCCTCGGTGGGCGACCTCGACGGCGACGGCGATCTGGACTTCGTCCTCAAGTGGCAGCCGACCAACGCCAAGGACAACTCGCAGTCGGGCGTCACCGGCAACACCGTCGTGGACGGCTACACCCTGCAGGGGCAGCGGCTGTGGCGGATCGACCTGGGCCGCAACATCCGCTCCGGCGCCCACTACACCCAGTTCCAGGTGTACGACTACGACGGCGACGGCCAGGCCGAGGTCGCGATGAAGACCGCGGACGGCACGGTCGACGGCGCCGGGAAGACCATCGGCAGCGCGTCCGCCGACTACCGCAACTCCGGCGGCTATGTGCTCAGCGGACCCGAATATCTGACGATGTTCAACGGGCGCACGGGCGCCGCGATGAGCTCGGTGGATTACGTCCCGCCGCGCGGCACCGTCTCCTCGTGGGGCGATGACTACGGCAACCGCGTGGACCGCTTCCTGGCCGGGACGGCGTATCTCAACGGCTCCACCCCCTCGCTGATCGAGGCGCGCGGCTACTACACCCGCACGGTGATCTCCGCCTGGAGGTACAGCGGAGGGCAGCTCACCCGTCAGTGGACGTTCGACACCAACAGCTCCACCAACACCGGTAAGGGCTACGACGGCCAGGGCAATCACGCGCTGGCGACCGGGGACGTGGACGGCGACGGCCGGGACGAGATCGTCTACGGCTCGATGGCCGTGGACGACAACGGCTCGGCGCTGTGGACCAACAGGAACGGCCACGGCGACGCCGCCCACCTCGGCGACCTCGACCCCGCTCGGCCGGGCCTGGAGTACTTCAAGGTGGACGAGGACTCGTCCAAGCCGGGCTCGTACTTCGCCGACGCCCGCACCGGCCAGGTGCTGTGGTCGACCGCGTCGGGCGGCGACAACGGACGCGGAGCGGCCGGCGACATCTGGGCGGGCAACGACGGCGCCGAGATGTGGTCCGCGCGGGACGACCAGATCCGCGACGAGGGCGGCGGCGCCAAGGGCCGCAAGCCGTCCTCGATCAACTTCCTGGCCTGGTGGGACGGCGATCCGGTGCGTGAGCTGCTGGACGGCACGCATATCGACAAGTACGGCACCTCCGGTGACACCCGGCTGCTCACCGGCTCCGGGGTGCACTCCAACAACGGCACCAAGGCCACCCCGTCGCTGTCCGGCGACATCCTCGGCGACTGGCGCGAGGAGGTGGTCTGGCCGACCAGCGACAACAAGGCGCTGCGGATCTACTCCACGCCGTACGAGACCGACCGGAAGATCACCACGCTGCTGCACGACCGGCAGTACCGCGAGGCGCTGGCCTGGCAGAACACGGCCTACAACCAGCCCCCGCACCCCAGCTTCTTCCTCGGCAACAAGATGGCGACCCCGCCGCGGCCGACCATCACCACTCCCTGAAACACCTCCGATCACCCCCTCGCACAAGGAGATCCGACATGGCTGAACAACGCACCAGGCACCGCGCGATAGCCGGCGTCCTCGGCGCCGTCGCCCTCACCGCGGGCGCGATCACCACCGGTCTGACCCTGCCCGCGGCCTCCGCCGCCACCTGGCCCACCCCCAGCGGCACCCCGCAGGCGGTCTCCAAGACCATCAGCGTCAGCGGGACCACCGACGGCGGCATGAAGCGCTACTACGGCTCCGGCGACCTCGGCGGCGACGGCCAGGAGGAGGACCAGGGCCCGCTGTTCGAGCTGAAGGACGGCGCCACCCTGAAGAACGTCATCCTCGGCGCCCCGGCCGCCGACGGCGTCCACTGCGAGGGCAGCTGCACCCTGCAGAACGTCTGGTGGGAGGACGTCGGCGAGGACGCCGCCACCTTCCGCGGCACCGGCAAGACGTTCAACGTGATCGGTGGCGGCGCCCGCAAGGCCGCGGACAAGATCTTCCAGTTCAACGGCGGGGGCACGCTCAACATCTCGAACTTCGCCGGCCAGGACTTCTCCACCTTCGTCCGGTCCTGTGGCAACTGCTCCTCGCAGTACAAGCGCACCATCAATGTGAGCAACTCCGAGATCACCGCCCCGGGCAAGGTCATCGGCGGGATCAACACCAACTACGGCGACTCGCTGACCCTGCGCGGCATCACCATCGTCGGGGACAGCAGCAAGAAGATCGTCCCGTGCCAGAAGTACATCGGGAACAACACCGGCGCCGAGCCGAGCAAGAACGGCAGCGGCCCCGACGGCACCTACTGCAAGTACAGCACCTCCGACATCACCTACAGGTGACCTCCGCCTAGCGCGGGCCGCGCGCCGTGCCTGACCCTCACAGGGACAGGCACGGCGCGTGCCCGTGCCGGACACTGGTGGGTATGGACGCACCTGCCGAGCTGGGAAGTTTTCTGCGCACCCGCCGCGCCGGGCTGCGCCCCGAGGACGTCGGCCTGGTCGCGTACGGGACCCGGCGCCGCGTCCCGGGGCTGCGCCGCGAGGAGCTGGCGCAGCTTGCCGGGGTGAGCGTGGCGTACTACACCCGGCTGGAACAGGGCCAGTCCACCGGCGCCTCGGACGGAGTGCTGGACGCCATCGCCCGCGCGCTGCGGCTGAGCCAGGACGAGCGGGCGCACTTGAGCAATCTGGCCCGTCCGCCGCGCACCGGGCGCCGTCCCGCGCCACGCGCCGGCTCCGCGCGCCCGGCGACCCGGCGGCTGATCGCCGCGATGGACGGCGTACCGGCCGTGGTCCTCGACCCGCGCTTCGACGTCCTGGCGTGGAATCCGCTGGGGCACGCCCTGATCGCCGGGCATCTGCCCGCCGACGCGCCCGAGCACCCCGGCGCCCGGCCCAACACCCAGCGGATGCTGTTCCTCGATCCGCACACCCGTGAGCTGTATCCGGACTGGCGGGGCGAGGCGCGGCGGGCGGTCTCCTCGCTGCGGGTGGCGGCGGGCGCGCACCCCGACGACCGGCGGCTCGCCGAGCTGATCGGCGAACTGTCCATGAGGAGCACGGAGTTCGCGGCGCTGTGGTCGCGCCATCCGGTGCGCCGGTGCGCGTTCGGCACCAAGTCCTTCCACCACCCCCTGGTGGGGCCGCTGGAGCTGGACTTCGAGATGACCCGGCTGCCGGACTCGGGGGGCCAGGGCCTGCTGATGTACGGGGCGGAGCCGGGTTCGCCGTCGGAGGCGGCACTGCGGCTGCTGGCTCGGGAGGCCGTCACGTTTTACGCCCCCTGATGCGCCCTTGTCGGGATCTTTCCTCTCACGCGAGGCTTGCGCCGTCGAGTTGGGGAGGGGATCGCTCCATGGCATGCGCATCTGCGGGCCGCCGGCGCAGGGTGGGGGCGCCGGCCGCCGTCGTCGCGGTGGTCCTGGTGGCTCTGTCACCCACCCAGAACGTTCCCGCGCAGGGGGTCCAGGCCGCGGGCGGGGCGGGGGCTCAAGGCTATATCGTCGCCCTGAAGCGGGGCGCGGGAGCGCCCGCGGCGGCGTCCGGGGCGGGCCGGGCGCTGGTCGAGCGGTACGGGGCGCGGGTGCGCCGGGTCTACGGCTCCGCGCTCAACGGCTATGCGGTACGGGCGAGCGCGGCGCAGGCCGGGCGGCTGGCGGCCGATCGGCGCATCGCCTCGGTGACCCGGGACGAGCGGGTGTCCCTGCGGTGGACCCGGGTGCGGCGGATGGCCCCGCCCCGCGCCCACGCGCGGCCGCCGTGGGGCCTGGACCGGATCGACCAGCCGGACCGGCCGCTGGACGGGGCGTACACCGCGCCCGGCGGCGGGCGCGGGACCACGATCTATGTCATCGACTCCGGGGTCCGCGCCTCCCATAAGGACTTCGGCGGCCGGGCCCGTTCCGGCTGGGACTTCGTGGACGACGATCCGGTGGCCGAGGACGGCAACGGCCATGGCACCCATGTGGCCGCCACGGCGGCGGGCACCCGCTATGGCGTGGCGAAGAAGGCCGCGATCGTGGCGGTCCGGGTGCTGGACGACCGGGGTGAGGGCACCATCGCCCAGGTGCTGGCCGGAATGGACTGGGTGCTGCGACACGCCAGGCGGCCCGCGGTGGTCAATCTGAGCCTGGGCTCGGCGGCGGCCACCCCGCTGCCCGAATGGGACGCGGCGGTGCGGACGGGGATCGCCGCCGGTCTGGTCTTCACCGTGGCGGCGGGCAATCAGGACCGGCCCGCCGCCTCCTTCTCACCGGGCCGGGTGGCGCGGGCGCTCACGGTCGGCTCGACCGACCGCGCCGACCGGCGCTCGGGCTTCTCCAACTGGGGCCCCGGAATTGACCTGTTCGCGCCCGGCGACCGGATCGTCTCGGCCTCGAACGCGAGCGATACGGCGACCAGGACGCTGTCGGGCACCTCGATGGCGGCCCCGCATGTCGCGGGCGCCGCCGCGCTGTACCTGGCCGACCACCCCTTCGCCACTCCGGCCCAGGTCGGGGCGGCGCTGATAGCCGGGGCGAGCAGGGGCCGGGTGCGCGGCGCGGGTGCGGGCTCACCGAACCGTCTGCTGCGGGTGGCCAACTGACGTAGCGGCAGAACGCATCGCGTGGACGGCCCCGCCTACGGGCGGGGTCGATTCACGCACCCGGCGTTACGGACCGGAAGTTCACGGGAACCCGGATTGCCTCCCCGTTCCACAGGGGAAGGCTTTCCACGCGCTCCCCCCATGGCCGACCTCATCCGCCCACCAGAGTGAACGCGGACAGGAGCTGTCATGCCCGCAACCCATCGCCCGGCGGCAAAACCGATACAAAGGACAAAAGCCGCCCTAGCGTCTCCATCCGCAACGCCGTCAGGTGATCCTATGATCGGTCGCATTCCCATTCTGGATATCCGCCCGCTGATCGACTGCGGCCGCCGCCCCGCCAAGGCGGTGGTGGACGAGACCTTCGAGGTCAGCGCCACCGTTTTCCGGGAGGGCCATGACGCGGTCAACGCCAATGTGGTCCTCCGCGATCCATCCGGGCGCTCGGGCCCCTGGACCCCGATGCGCGAACTCGCCCCCGGCACCGACCGCTGGGGCGCCGAGGTCACCCCCGGCGCGCCCGGCCGCTGGACGTACACGGTCGAGGCATGGAGCGATCCGATCGCCACCTGGCGCCACCACGCCCGGATCAAGATCCCGGCCGGGATCGACACCGATCTGGTCCTGGAGGAGGGGGCCCGGCTGCATGAGCGGGCCGCCACCGGAGTGCCCAAGAACGACGGCCGGGAGGCGGTCCTGACGGCCGTCGACGGGCTGCGCGACGAGCGCCGCCCGGTGGCCGACCGGCTCGCCGCCGCGCTCGCGCCCGATGTGACCGAGGCCCTCGACCGCCACCCGCTGCGGGAGTTGGTCACCTCCTCGCGCCCCATGCCGCTCCAGGTGGACCGGGAGCGTGCGCTGTTCGGCTCCTGGTACGAGCTCTTCCCGCGCTCGGAGGGGGCCAGGGTGACCGAGGGGCGGCGGCCGGTCAGCGGCACCCTGCGCACCGCCGCCGAGCGGCTGCCCGCCCTCGCCGCCGCGGGCTTCGACGTCGTCTATCTGCCGCCGATCCACCCCATCGGCACCGCCTACCGCAAGGGCCCCAACAACACGCTCTCCGCCGGCCCCTTCGACGTGGGCTCCCCCTGGGCCATCGGCTCGGCCGACGGCGGCCATGACGCGATCCACCCGGACCTGGGCACCCTGGAGGACTTCGACCACTTCGTGGCGCGCGCCCGTGAGCTGCGGATGGAGGTCGCGCTGGACTTCGCGCTCCAGTGCTCCCCGGACCACCCCTGGGTCACCGAGCACCCCGAGTGGTTCCACCGGCGCGCCGACGGCACCGTCGCGTACGCCGAGAACCCGCCCAAGAAGTACCAGGACATCTATCCCATCGCCTTCGACCGGGACTTCCACGGCCTGGTCCGGGAGACCGAGCGGGTGCTGCGCTTCTGGATGGAGCACGGGGTGCGGATCTTCCGCGTGGACAATCCGCACACCAAACCGGTGGTCTTCTGGGAGAAGGTGCTCGGCGACATCCACCGCACCCACCCCGATGTCCTCTTCCTCGCCGAGGCGTTCACCCGCCCGGCGATGATGAACACCCTCGGCGCGGTCGGCTTCCACCAGTCGTACACCTACTTCACCTGGCGGAACACCAAACAGGAGCTCACCGACTACCTCACCGAGCTGGCCGGGGACGCGGCCGCCTGGATGCGGCCCAACTTCTTCGTCAACACCCCCGACATCCTCCACGCCCACCTCCAGGAGGGCGGCCGTCCCGCCTTCGAGGCGCGGGCCGTGCTCGCCGCCACCCTCTCCCCCACCTGGGGCGTCTACGCGGGCTACGAACTGTGCGAGAACACCCCGGTGCGCGCGGGGAGCGAGGAGTACCTGGACTCGGAGAAGTACCAGCTACGGCCGCGCGACTGGGCGGCGGCCGAGCGCGAGGGCAGAACGATCACCCCGCTGCTCGCCCGGCTGAACCGGCTGCGCCGCCGCCATCCCGCCCTGCGGCGGCTGCGCAACCTCAGATTCCACCACGCCGACAACGATTCCGTCATCGTCTACTCCAAGCGCGCGGGCGACTCGTGTGTGATCACGGTCGTCAACCTGGACCCTCACCACACCCAGGAGGCGACGGTCTCGTTGAACATGCCGGAACTCGGCCTCGAGTGGCATGAGTCCGTCCCGGTGCGCGACGAGCTCACCGGCGAGACCTATCACTGGGGCAGGGACAACTACGTGCGCCTGGAGCCGGGGCGTGAGGTGGCTCCGGCCCATGTGCTGTCCCTGCGACCGTCCTCACCGATCGGAGGGTCACCCACAACATGATCGTCAACGAGCCCGTACCGGACACATTCGAGGACACTCCCGCGAAGGACCGTGATCCCGACTGGTTCAAGCGCGCCGTCTTCTACGAGGTCCTGGTCCGCTCCTTCCAGGACAGCAACGGGGACGGCGTCGGCGACCTCAAGGGCCTGACGGCCAAGCTGGACTATCTGCAGTGGCTGGGCGTGGACTGCCTGTGGCTGCCGCCGTTCTTCGCCTCACCACTGCGCGACGGCGGCTATGACGTCTCGGACTACACCGCCGTACTGCCGGAGTTCGGGGACCTCGCGGACTTCGTGGAGTTCGTCGACGCCGCGCATCAGCGCGGGATGCGCGTGATCATCGACTTTGTCATCAACCACACGAGCGACCAGCATCCGTGGTTCCAGGAGTCCCGCAGCGACCCGGACGGACCGTACGGCGAGTACTACGTATGGGCCGACGACGACAAGCAGTACCAGGACGCGCGGATCATCTTCGTCGACACCGAGGCATCCAACTGGACCTTTGATCCGGTACGCAAGCAGTACTACTGGCACCGCTTCTTCTCGCACCAGCCGGACCTCAACTTCGAGAACCCGGCCGTCCAGGAGGAGGTACTGGCCGCTCTGCGCTTCTGGCTGGACCTGGGCATCGACGGATTCCGGCTCGACGCCGTCCCGTATCTGTATGCCGAGGAGGGCACCAACTGCGAGAACCTCCCGCGCACCCATGAGCTGCTCAAGCGCGTCCGGGCCGAGATCGACGCCCACTACCCCGACACCGTGCTGCTGGCCGAGGCCAATCAGTGGCCGGAGGACGTCGTCGACTACTTCGGCGACTTCGCGGCGGGCGGCGACGAATGCCATATGGCCTTCCACTTCCCGGTGATGCCGCGCATCTTCATGGCGGTGCGGCGCGAGTCCCGCTATCCGGTCTCGGAGATCCTCGCCAAGACCCCGGCCATCCCCTCCGGCTGCCAGTGGGGCATCTTCCTGCGCAACCACGACGAGCTGACGCTGGAGATGGTCACCGACGAAGAGCGCGACTACATGTACGCGGAGTACGCCAAGGACCCCAGAATGCGGGCCAACATCGGCATCCGCAGACGACTGGCCCCCCTGCTGGACAACGACCGCAACCAGATCGAGCTGTTCACCGCGCTGCTGCTGTCCCTGCCCGGCTCCCCGATCCTCTACTACGGCGACGAGATCGGCATGGGCGACAACATCTGGCTCGGCGACCGCGACGCCGTGCGCACCCCCATGCAGTGGACCCCCGACCGCAACGCGGGCTTCTCCTCCTGCGATCCGGGGCGGCTGTTCCTGCCGACCATCATGGACCCGGTCTACGGCTATCAGGTCACCAATGTCGAGGCGGCCATGAGCAGCCCGTCCTCGCTGCTGCACTGGACCCGCCGGATGATCGAGATCCGTAAGCAGAACCCCGCCTTCGGGCTCGGCTCCTACACCGAGCTGCCGTCCTCCAACCCGGCCGTCCTCGCCTTCCTGCGCGAGGCCCCCTCCACCCGGGACGGCGAGGACGACCTGGTGCTGTGCGTGAACAACTTCTCGCGCTTCGCCCAGCCCACCGAGCTGGATCTGCAGTCCTTCGCCGGCCGCCATCCGGTCGAGCTGATCGGCGGGGTCCGCTTCCCGGCCATCGGGGAGCTGCCGTATCTGCTGACCATGGCCGGCCACGGCTTCTACTGGTTCCGGCTGCGGCGCAACGAAGCGATGGGGCACTGGACCGACTGAGCCGACGCCGGGCCGGATGTCCGATGCCGGGCCACCCGGTTTCGGCCAGGGCGCGGCCCTCGCTCCGGCTCTCGCTCGTCCGTACGCGTCCATCTCGGGCGCGTACGGGCGTTTTCGACCCCCCGTCATGGGCACTCTGTACTCACATGCGCCACCGGCGGACCCGATCGCGTACACCGAGCTCGCCGTACGGACGATCCTCGCCCGACACGTCCCGCACCGTCGCACAGTCAATGCCGCAATCCGGGACACTTTGCCCTGATCTGTCGTGTGCCCGGGGAAAGGACGCGACGCCATGCCGGAAGCTCCGCTCTCCCGGGGGGCACAACACCCGCCGACCGCCGTACCGCGGGACCAGCCCCCGACGTCCGCCACCCGCGCCACCACGGCCGCGGGCCCGTCCGGGCTGCTCGCCTCGCTCGCGCCGCTGCTCGCCGAGTGGCTGCCCCGCCAGCGCTGGTTCGCGGGCAAGGGCCGTCCCGTCACCGGCTTCGCGCTGGTCTCCGCGACCGAGCTGCTGCCGTGGCGGGCGGGCGGCGGCATGCCCGGGCTGCTCCATCTGCTGATCCGCGCCCAGCAGCCGGAGCCGCCCGGCCACCGGCACGGCTTCGGCTGCGGCCACCGGCGCGGGGCGGCGGCCAGCGACTGCTACCAGCTCCTGCTCGGGGCGCGCCCCACCCTTCCGCCGCCGCTCGCCTCCGCGCTCATCGGCCGGCCCAGCGGCGGACCGCTGGACGGGCAGACGGTGTACGAGGCGCTGTTCGACCCCCGGCTCACCACCCTGCTGCTGGAGCGGCTGCGGATGCCCGGGCGGCTCGGCCCGCTGCGCTTCGTACGGGAGCCGTCCAGCGCGATCCCCTCCGCGCTGCCGCCCCGGGTGATGACCGCCGAGCAGTCCAACTCCTCGGTGATCTATGGCGATACGTTTATTCTCAAACTTTTCCGCCGGGTCAGCCCCGGCACCAACCCCGACCTCGAACTCCCCCTCGCGCTCGCCCACACCGGCTGCACCCGGGTGCCCGCGCCCGCCGCCTGGTTCGAGGCCGAGCCGCCGGCCGAGGGCGCCGGGCCACCGGCGGAGCCCTTCACCCTGGGGGTGCTGCAGCCCTTCCTGACCGGTTCCCGGGACGGCTGGCAGCTCGCGCTCGACGCCCTGGCCGCCGGGCGCGACTTCACCGGCGCCGCCCGCGCGCTGGGCCATGCGACCGCCGAGGTCCATCTGGCGATGGCCCGCGCCCTGCCCACCTCCGTGCTGCGCCGCCCGCAGATCGAGCATCTCGCCGCCGCCATGAGCGAGCGCCTCGACTCGGCCGCCGCCGCGGTGCCCGCCCTCCAGCCGTACCGCGCGGAGCTGCACGGCGCGTACGAGGACCTGGCCGTGCTGGGGCGCGCGGGCCGCACCTGGGCGGCCCAGCGCATCCACGGCGATCTCCATCTGGGGCAGGCGCTGCTGACCGAGGACGGCGGCGGAGGAAGCGGGCGGTGGTCGCTGATCGACTTCGAGGGCGAGCCGTCCCGTCCGCTGGCCGAGCGCCGCCGCCCGCAGCCGCCGGTGCGCGATATCGCGGGCATGCTGCGGTCCTTCGACTACGCGGCGGCCGTGGGACGCCATGAGCGCCCGCAGGAGTGGGCGGGCCGCACCCGCGCCGCGTACTGCGCGGGCTATGCGGAGGCATCCGGCACCGATCCGCGTGACGAGCCGGAGCTGCTGCGCGCCCATGAGACCGACAAGGCCGTCTACGAGGTGCTCTACGAGGCGCGGCACCGCCCCGACTGGCTGTCGGTCCCGATGACCGCGATCCGCCGCCTCGCCACCGCCCGCGCCTGACCCGGGGGCCCGGGCCGAGCCCGGACCAGGCTCCCCGGGCCCCGGGACCCGGCTCCCCCGGACAGCGGCCCCACCGCCCCGCCCGCTCCCCGTTCCCCGATTCCCGATTCCGACCGTCCCGTCCGACGCCCGACACCTCCGGGAGGACCACCCCGTGACCGCACGACCGCCGTCCGGCCAGCACCCGTCCGACAAGGGGCCGGGCCACCCACCCGCCGCCACCGGCGCCACGACCGGTCCGGCGGTCCCGGCAGTCCCCTCGACGTTTCTCCCCGGCCGCGTCCATCCGCGACCCGAGCCCCGCGCCGCCCGCCCGGGCTCCGAGGCCCCGACTCGCCACGAGCTGGAGTCGGCCGAGGCCACCCCGCCGGGCGAGGGCACGGACCGCCCGGCGCCGCCCACGGCCGCCTTGGAGGCGGACCCGGCTTCGGCGACGGACCCCGCCCGGGCGCGGGAGGCCGCCGCGGCGGCCGGGCCGGGGGGAGCGGCTTCCGCAGACGGGCACCCGCGCCCGGACCAGCGACCGGAGCCCGAGGACGCCCGGGGGCGGGCTCGGTCCCCCCGCCAGGACCCCACGTCCGCCGAGTCGGCGGGCATCAAGCCCGCGCCCGGCCGGGAATCCCCCGACGCCGCCACAGCGGCGGACCCGGCCAGGCGGCCGGAGACGCCCGTCGGCAGTGGCGGCCCGGGGCAGGAGGCCCCGCCCGCCGACCGCGGTCGCCCCGGCCGCGAGGGACGAGTGTCGTATAGCTCGCCGCCCGTGCCCCGCGCGCCGCGTGCGGACCAGGCGCGGCATGAGGAGTCGGGCGGCGCGGCCGAGCCGTCGCGCGTCGCCGGGCGGCCCGTGGCCGGGGGCGGTGGGCAGGCTGACGTGGCGTACGACGAGCACGGTGTGCGGCCCGCGCCCGCGCTCGGGGACGAGGAGCGGCGGCGGCTGCTGTCCGGGGCCCATCACGCACCGCACGACCTGCTCGGCGCCCACCCCGTGCGCGGCGGTGTGCTCTTCCGCTGCCTGCGCCCGTACGCCCGCTCGGTGACCGTCGCCGCCGCCGGGCTGCGCGCCCGGCTGCGGGCCGAGGGGGACGGGCTGTTCTCCGGGGTGCTGCCGCTGCGGGAGATCCCGGACTACCGGCTGCTGGTGACGTACGAGGACGCCGAGCTGGAGCTGCACGACCCGTACCGCTTCCTGCCCACCCTCGGCGAACTCGATCTGCACCTCATCGGCGAGGGCCGCCACGAGGAGCTGTGGCGGGCGCTCGGCGCGCATCCGATGACCCACCAGGGCGTATCCGGCACCCGCTTCACCGTATGGGCGCCCAATGCCCTCGGGGTGCGGCTGACCGGCGACTTCACCTACTGGGACGGCACCGCGCTGCCGATGCGCTCGCTCGGTGGCAGTGGCGTGTGGGAGCTGTTCCTGCCCGGTGTCGGCGAGGGCGCGCTGTACAAGTTCGAGATCACCCGGCACGACGGCGGCCACTCCCTGCGCGCCGACCCGATGGCGCGGCGCACCGAGTGCCCGCCCGCCACCGCCTCCGTCGTCCATGCCTCGCACCACCGCTGGGGGGACGAGGTGTGGATGGCGCGCCGGGAGGGCGGGCGCGTCCATGAGCTGCCGTTCTCCGTCTACGAGGTGCATCTGCCCTCGTGGCGGCCGGGGCTGACCTACCGGCAGCTCGCGCAGCAGCTCCCGGCGTACGTCAAGGACCTCGGCTTCACCCATGTCGAGCTGATGCCGGTGGCCGAGCACCCCTTCGGCGGCTCCTGGGGCTATCAGGTCACCGGGTTCTACGCGCCCACGGCCCGGCTGGGCACCCCCGACGACTTCAAGCACCTGGTGGACGCGTTGCACCAGGCGGGCATCGGGGTGCTCGTGGACTGGGTGCCCGCGCATTTCCCCAAGGACGCCTGGGCGCTGGCCGAGTTCGACGGCCGTCCGCTGTACGAGCCCGCGGATCCGCTGCGGGCCGCGCATCCCGACTGGGGCACGCTGGAGTTCGACTACGGGCGCACGGAGGTGCGCAACTTCCTGGTGGCGAACGCCGTCTACTGGTGCGAGGAGTTCCATATCGACGGTCTGCGGGTGGACGCCGTCGCCTCCATGCTCTATCTCGACTATTCCCGCGAGCCCGGCCAGTGGACGCCCAACGCGCACGGCGGCCGGGAGAACCTGGACGCGGTCGCCTTCCTCCAGGAGATGAACGCGACCGTCTACCGCCGCTGCCCGGGTGTGATCACCATCGCCGAGGAGTCGACCGCGTGGGACGGGGTCACCCGCGCCACCCACCATGTGGGCCCCAGCGGCTTCGGCGGCCTCGGCTTCGGGCTGAAGTGGAACATGGGGTGGATGCACGACTCGCTGGGCTATCTCGCGCATGAGCCGGTGCACCGCGCCTACCACCACCATGAGATGACCTTCTCGATGGTGTACGCGTACAGCGAGAACTATGTGCTGCCGATCTCGCATGACGAGGTGGTGCACGGCAAACGGGCCCTGGTGTCGAAGATGCCCGGCGACTGGTGGCAGCAGCGCGCCAACCACCGCGCGTACCTCGGCTTCATGTGGGCCCACCCGGGCAAGCAACTGCTGTTCATGGGCCAGGAGTTCGCCCAGGGCGCCGAGTGGTCGGAGGCATACGGGCCCGACTGGTGGCTGCTGGACCCGTCGTACTCCGCCGAGCCCGACCACCGGGGCGTCCGCGATCTGGTCCGCGACCTGAACCAGGTGTACGCGGCCACGCCCGCGCTGTGGCAGCGGGACACCGACCCCGAAGGCTTCTCCTGGATCGAGGGCGACGCCCGCGAGGACAATGTCTTCGCCTTCCTCCGCTTCGACGCCGACGGCTCCCCGCTGCTCGCCATCAGCAACTTCTCCCCGGTGGTCCGCCAGGAGTACCGCATCGGGGCACCGGAGGCGGTGCCGGTGTGGCGCGAGGTTCTGAACACCGACGACGGCCGCTACGGCGGCAGCGGTGTGGCCAACGCCGAGCCGCTGAAGGCCGAGCCCACGGGGTGGCACGGGCGACCCGCGAGCGTCCTGCCGGTGCTGCCGCCGCTGGCCACGATCTGGCTGCGGCCCGCCTGAACCGCCCCGCCTGATCCCCGCGTCCCGTCAGCCGTCGGACCCGCTCAGCCGGGTGAGCCCGTCCCGGAGCCGCTGGGCGTCGGGGTGGCCGAGGGCGTCAAAGCGGGTCAGGGCCCGCTGCCAACTGTGGCGGGCCCCGGCCCGGTCCCCGGCGGCGAGCTGCGCGCTGCCGAGCCGGTGCAGGGACTCGGCCTCCCGCACCCGCTCGCCCCGGCCGCGCCGCAGCTCCACGGCGTGCCGGTAGCAACTGATGGCCTGCTGGTGGTCGCCGACGTGCTGATACGCGTAGCCGAGGCTGTCCCAGGCCGCGGACTCCCCGCGCCTGTCCCCCGCCTCCCGCATCATGTTCAGCGCCTTCTCGCAGTGGACGAGGGTCTGCCGGAAGTCGCCCAGCATGGCGTAGGCCCAGCCGACGTTGTTCATGGCGTACGCCTCGCCGCTGCGGTGGCCCGCCGCCCGGTACAGCTTCAGGGCGCGCAGCGCGTGGTGCAGCCCCTCGTCATGGCGGCCCTCCCGCTCACCGGCGAAGTTGAGCGCGCCATGGGCCAGGGCCTGGCCGACGGCGTTGCCGGTCTCGCGGTGCAGGTTCAGGGCGCGCACCAGATGGCCGCGGGCCCGGTCGTAGCGGCCCATCCGCAGATCGGCGAGGCCCAGGCCGTAGCAGGCGTGGGCCTGGCCGGTGAGATCGCGGATGCGGTGGGCCGAGCCCAGGGCGCACCGGTGGACGGTGCGCTGATCGTGCCAGTGGCCTCGCTGGTCCAGGAACTCCATCAGCGACCAGGCCAGTTGCCAGGTGTGGGTCTCGAATCCGGCCTCGGCGGCCTGCTGCAGCGCCGCGATCAGCGCCGGATAGGTGAGGCCGAACCAGAGCAGTGCCTGTGCGTGCCCCGTGAACTCCCCGACGCTGACCCCGGGCCGGACCGGCTCGACCGTGATCGGCTCGCGGTGCGGGGTGAAGGCCGCCCCGGCGGCCACGGCGGTGTGCAGATAGTGGTCGAGCAGCCGGTGCAGCGCGGTGTGGCGCTCGTCCTGCCCGTCGTACGCCCGGGTGAGCTCCACGGCGTAGGCGCGCAGCAGATCGTGGAAGCCGTACTGACCCGGGGCGCGTTCGGTGATCAGATGCGCCCGGGTGAGCTGGATCAGCAGCCGGCGGGCCTGCGGGACCGGGACCCCCACCAGGCTGGCGGCGGCCGGGGCCGCGATGTCGGGGCCCGGGTGGACGCCCAGCAGCCGGAACAGCCGGGCGGCGTCGGGGCCCAGGGTGTGGTACGACCAGGAGAAGACGGCCCGGACATCGGTGGTGGCGTCCCCGCCCTCGAACGCGTCGAGGCTGCCGCGGGCGTCGCGCAGCTCCCCGGCGAGCGCCTCCAGGCCGAAGCGGGGGTGGGCGGCGGCACGGGCGGCGACGATGGCGAGCGCGAGCGGCAGCCCGGCGCACACCGTGATCACCTCGGCCACGGCATCGGGTTCGGCGGCCACCCGCTCGGCGCCCACCCGGCTGATCAGCAGCTCGCGCGCCTCCGCGCGGTCGAGCAGATCCAGCGGCAGCGGCTGGGCCTGCTCGGCGACGACCAGGCTGGTGAGCTCGTTACGGCTGGTCAGCACCACCAGACAGCCGGGGGAACCGGGCAGCAGGGGCCGCACCTGCTCGGCGTCACGGGCGTTGTCGAGCAGGATCAGCATCCGGCGGTCGGCCACCAGGCTCCGATACAGGGCGGTCTGTGCCTCGACGGTCGCGGGGATCCGGTGGGCGGGCACCTGGAAGGCGTCCAGGAGGCTCCGTACGGCCTCGGCGACGGCCATGGCCGAGTCGGTGGGGCCGAAACCGCGCAGGTTCAGATAGAGCTGACCGTCGGGGAACCGGTCGCGGACGCGGTGGGCCCAGTGCACCGCGAGGGTCGTCTTGCCGAGGCCGCCGCTGCCCGCGATCACGGTGATCATCGCGGCCGTGGGCGCCCGTCCGCCGTCCTCACCCGAACCCGCGCGCAGCAGGGCGTCCAGCCCGGCCAGTTCGCGTTCGCGGCCGGTGAAGTGGGCGACGTCGGAGGGCAGTTGCTGCGGTACGGCGGTGACCACGGAGATCGGCTCGGGGGCGGCAGCGGGCGGGCCGGCGGTGGGCGGACCGGCGGTGGGCGGACCGGCGGCGGAGGCGGGCACGACGATGGGCTCGTCGCCGGCCCCGGTGCCGGACCCGGTGCCGGGCTCGGGCGCCTCGTCGGTGGCCGGGACACCCTCCGGGGCGGGGGCCGGGACAGGCACCGCGTCGGAGGGTGCCGCCGCCGCGGGAGCGCTCCCGTACGATCCGGGCGGCCCCGACGGATCCCCGGACCGGCCGTCTCGAATATCCCGGCCGTCCCGGCCATCCCGGCCGTCCCGACTGTCCCGGCCGTCCCGGCCATCCCGACTGTCCCGGCCGTCCCGGCCATCCCGGCTGTCCTCGAGTGCCTCCCGGTGGAGCCGCTGCAGCTCGTCGCCGGGCTCGATGCCCAGCTCCTCCACGTACCTCCGTCGGGTGGACCGGAAGAGCGCCAGGGCGTCGGCCCGCCTGCCGCCACGCCGTAGCGCCTCCATCAGCAGCGCCACCGAACGCTCCCGCAAGGGGTGTTCGGCCACCAGGGCGGACAGCTCCGTGGCGGCCTCGTGGTGCCGTCCGGAGTGCAGATCGATCGCGGCGAGCTCCTCGACCGCCGTACGCCGCTCCTCCTCCAGCCCGGCGCCCAGGGTGTCGGGGAGCCAGCCGCCCGCGACATCCGCCAGCGCGGGCCCGCGCCACAACTGCAGTGCTGCGCGCAGCAGCTCCCCGGCCCGGTCCTCGGCGCCCTCGGCGGGCCCGGCAGTCGGCCCGGCGGCTCCGGTGGCCGGCCCTGCGGCTCCGGCAGCCCCGCTGTCCTTGGGAGCCTCCCGCGCGGCCCGCACCAGATCGCGGAACCGGTGCAGATCGACCTGCTCACGCGCGACGGTCAGGGAATAGCCCTTCGCCGATGTCGTCAACTCGGCCCCGGGCAGGGCGGAAAGGATCCGCCGCAGCTTGGAAATCTGCACCTGTACGGCGTTTCGCGCGGACCCCGGCGGATCCTCGCCCCATACTGCCAACACCAGCCTGTCGACGGACACCACGCGGCCGGTGGCCATCAGCAGCATCGCCAGAACAGACCGCTGCTGCGCGGCGGTCGGCCCCAGGAGACGCTCGCTCTGCCATATTCCGACCGGTCCCAACAGGCGAAACTCGGTCCCATCCACACACTGCCCCCGTTGGTACCAGAGATTTCACTGTGACCATGTGGAAGCCTACCCACGGGTTCGGGTCAGCGAGGCATCAGCGGGATATCAGCGGCTCGTAGCACCCTACGGTCATCGAGGGCCCCATGGGCACCAGAAGGTCACCCGGTCACCGCGGCGACGGCGACCGAACCGGAAGTGTCCGGTCCGGGGCCCTCATCCACCAATGAACGGGGGACAGCATGGCAGTGAGGTGCCGAGGAGGCGGCTCATGACCACGGCTGAAGGAACACGAAGCACACCTCGGATCGGCGAGCTCGTCTACGACCTCGAACGCGAGGCCATGGGCCGCGTCGCCTACGTCGACACCGGCGGCAACATCGCCTGGGTCAAACCCCTGCACGAGGGCCCCGAATGGACCGCCCTCCCGGAACAGCTACGCCGCGCGCCGGACGGCCAGCGCTGAGGCGCCTTCGGCGCCGAAAGGACCGCCAAAGGGCAGTGGCGGCGTAGCCAACGGCGGCGTCTCGCGTCTTCCAACGGGGGGAGGACGCGGGGCGCCATTCGCCGTATGTGCGCAACGTATGCGCCCGTGAAACGCCCGCGGCCCTGCCCCGATTCAGGAGGGCAGGGCCGCGGCGCGCGCAAAGTGTCAGGCGGGCACGTGCTCCTTCGCCGGGTCGCCGTCACGCCGCTCGGGGAGGGACTTGCCCTCGGCCTCGTCGGAGTCGTCGGCGGCCGGGCCGTGGCCGCCGCCGTGGCGCGCGAAGCCCTCGGCGTCGAACGGCAGCCGTCCGCCCAGGACTTCGTTCATCCGCTCCTTGTCGATCTCCTTGGTCCAGGTGCCGACCAGGACGGTCGCGACCGCGTTGCCCGCGAAGTTGGTGAGGGCGCGGGCCTCGCTCATGAAGCGGTCGATGCCGACGATGAGGCCGACGCCGTCGACCAGTTCGGGCCGGTGCGACTGCAGACCGCCCGCCAGCGTCGCCATGCCCGCGCCGGTCACACCGGCGGCGCCCTTCGACGCGACGATCATGAAGACGAGGAGGGATATCTGCTGGCCTATGGAGAGCGGCTCGCCCATGGCCTCGGCGATGAACAGCGAGGACATGGTCAGATAGATGGCGGTGCCATCCAGGTTGAACGAGTAGCCGGTGGGGACGGTGATGCCGACGACCGGCCTGCTGACCCCAGCGTGCTCCATCTTCGCGATGAGCAGCGGCAGCGCCGACTCGGAGGACGAGGTCGACAGGATCAGCAGGAACTCTCGCGCCAGGTACTTCAGCAGCAGGAAGATGTTCACGCCCGCGACCAGCCGCAGGATCGTCCCGAGGACGAGGAACACGAACAGCACACAGGTGACGTAGAAGCCGACCATGATGACCGCGAGCGCCTTGAGCGCGTCAACGCCGGTCTCGCCGACCACGGCGGCGATCGCGCCGAAGGCGCCCACCGGGGCGGCCCACATGACCATCGACAGCAGCTTGAAGACGAGCTGCTGTATGTGGCCTATGCCACGCAGCACCGGCTGGCCGGCCTTGCCCATCGCCTGCAGGGCGAAGCCCGCGAGGAGGGCCACGAACAGGGTCTGCAGCACCTCGCCCTCGGTGAAGGCGGAGACCAGCGTCTTCGGGATGATCCCGAGCAGGAAGTCCGCCGTCGACTCGGAGGCGCCCTCGGCCTGGCTCTGCCCGGCCTGGGCCGCGTCATGGCTCATGTGCAGGCCGCTGCCCGGCTCCAGGAAGTTGCCGACGACCAGGCCGATGGCGAGGGCCACGGTCGACATCAGCATGAAGTAGCCGAGCGCGAGACCGCCGACCGCGCCGACCTTCGCGGCCTTGCGCACCGAGCCGACCCCGAGCACGATCGTGCAGAAGATGATCGGGGAGATCAGCATCTTGATCAGGTTGACGAAGCCTTCGCCGATCGGCTTGAGCTCCACCGCCGTATCGGGGGCCACAAAGCCCACCAGGATGCCGAGCGCCACCGCGCCGATGACGGCGAGGTAGAGGTAGTGAATCCTTTCCTTCTTCGGCTTCGTCCCATCCGGCTCCGTACGCCCGGATGCGGGCGGCGTGGTGTCCGCAGCCACGGTGCTGCCTCCTTCTGATCTGCCGTCCAACTGTCCCGGCGCTGTACTGTGTGCGGCTCGCACACCGCCTTGAACGGTCCCGGCGACTATGCCCCACCCCTGTGACGGGGGTCACCCTTCCGTTCATTTCGTTCATACAAAGATGCGTGTGCAGACTGATGTCCATGCGCATCCCCCACCCCCGGAGCCTGGCCGGCCAGCTCTTCGCGATGCAGGTCGTACTGGTCGCCGCCCTGGTGGCCGGATGTGCCGTCTTCGCCTACGTCACCGACCGCGAGCAGGCGGTGGTGGCCGCGCGGCAGCGGGCGACGGCCGCCGCGGTGGCCGTCGCCGACTCCCCGTCGGTCGCCGAGGCCGCACGGTCCAAGGACCCCACCGCCCGGCTCCAGCCGTATGCGGAGAAGGTGCGCCGGGACACCGACGTCACCTTCGTCACGATCATGGATACCCACGGTGTGCGCTGGGCGCACCCCGATCCGCGCCAGATCGGCGCCACCTACCTCGGCCATATCAAGCCCGCGCTGCGTGGCCGGATCTTCGCCGAGACCTATACGGGCACGCTCGGCTCCTCCGTGCGCGTGGTCGCCCCGGTGCGCGACGACCGCGCCGGGGGCCGGATCACCGCGCTGGTCAGCGCGGGCATCACCGTGGACACCATCAGCGCCCAGGTGCGCCGGCAGCTACTCGCGCTGCTCGGTGTGGCGGCGGCCGCGCTCGCGCTCGGCGGCCTGTGCGCGTATGTCATCAACGCCCGGCTGCGCCGCCATACGCACGGGATGAACGCGGACGAGCTGAGCCGGATGCACGACTACCACCAGGCCGCGCTGCACGCCGTGCGCGAGGGGCTGCTGATGCTCGACGGCGGGCGGCGGATCGCGCTGATCAACGACGGCGGGCGGGAGCTGCTCGGCCTGCCCGAGGACTCCGTCGGCCGCTACGTCTCCGACCTGGGCCTGCCGCCCGCGCTGACCGGCGCCCTGCTCGCCACCGAGCCGCGGGTGGACGAACTGCATCTGACCGCGGAACGGGTGGTGGTCCTCAATACCTCCCCGGTGAGCAGCGGCGAACAGCGCGGCACGGTCGTCACCCTGCGCGACCACACCGAGCTCCAGGCGCTCTCCGGCGAGCTGGACTCGGTGCGCGGCTTCGCGGAGGCGCTGCGCTCCCAGGCCCATGAGGCCGCGAATCGGCTGCATGCCGTCGTCTCGCTGATCGAACTGGGCCGGGAGGACGAGGCGGTCGACTTCGCCACCGCCGAGCTGGAGCTGGCACAGGCGCTGACCGACCAGGTGGTGGGGGCGGTCGCCGAACCGGTGCTGGCCGCGCTGCTGCTGGGCAAGGCGGCACAGGCCAACGAACGCGGCGTCGAACTCGTCCTCGCCCCCGACAGCCGCATCGACGACGGCGTCCTCCCGCCCGGTCTGCCCGCCCGCGACCTGGTGACCATCCTCGGCAACCTCATCGACAACGCCACGGACGCGGCCGCGGAGGGCGTCGGCCACGGCGGGGCACCCCGCAGCGCCCGCGTCACGGTCACCGCCCGCACGGACGCCGGCGAGCTGACGCTGAGCGTCGCGGACACCGGGGCCGGGCTGGACCCGGCGGCGGCCGAGGAGGTCTTCCGGCGCGGCTGGAGCACGAAGTCGCAGGGGCGCGGCCTGGGCCTGGCCCTGGTCCGCCAGGCCGCCCGCCGCAACGCGGGCACGGTGGAGGTGTCGGCCGCCACGGACGGCGGCGCCGAATTCACGGTCCGCCTGCCTCTGGCGACCCCGGCCGCCACACCATGAGCCCCTTCACGGCCCCGGGCACGGCCCTGGGCAACCCGGTCAACCCGGGCAACCCACCGGCCGACCGGCCCGCGCCCGGGGCCGAGGCGCCCCTGGCCGGACGGCCCGCCCAACCACCGCGTGTCAGCACGGCGCCGCGCACCCACCGAAGCCCGACCCCAATACGGGCGCGCCACCGGGGCAGGGGGCGCAGCACCCCCGGCCAGACGGCCACCCGGCCGAGCACCGCGTGTCAGCACGGCGCGCCGCACCCGCCGAAGCCCCGCCCGGCATCGGCGCGCCACCGGTGCGGGGGCACGGCTCCCGGGGCGCGGCGCCACCCGCCACCCCCGCCGCCGGGCGGCCCTGTCCAGCCGCGCACGGACGGGACGCGGGGCGGCCAAGGCCCCGGCGGGACCGGCCCGCCCGACCCAGCGCCGACCGCCGCACGGCACACCACCCAGCCCGGTACCGGGAGCGGCCGCCCGGCCTCCTCGCGCGAACCGACGCCACATCCCGCCACAGCCACTCGACACCCACCGGACGACCGCGAGCCCGGGGCGGCCCGCCACCCCCGGCCGCGGCCGGGGCCATTTTCAGCCGCGCATGGGCGGGGACCCGGTGGGCAAACGCCCCAGCACGAGCGGTAGGGGAATCATCACCGTAGAGATCTGGCCACCTGCGGTTACCCTCCGTAAATTGGAGCCCTGAGCTTCCGCGCGCATCGCGTTCCGCACCCTCGTCCGAGAGCCATTCGAGAGGAATCCGTCCATGAGCCCGCCGCAGGCGAAACCGGGGGATCCGGCGCCGATCCGGGTTCTCGTCGTCGAAGACGACCCCGTCGCGGCGGACGCACACCGGATGTACGTCGACCGCGTCCCCGGCTTCGCCGTCGTCGGGACCGCGCGAAGCGGCGGGGACGCCCAGCGGCTGCTGGAGCGCACGCCCGCCGATCTGCTGCTGCTGGACCTCTACCTCCCCGACGGGCACGGCCTGCAGCTCGTACGGGCGCTGCGCGCGGCCGGGAACGGGGCGGATGTGATCGCGGTCACCTCGGCCCGGGACCTGGCGATGGTCCGCGACGGGGTCTCCCTCGGGGTCGTGCAGTACGTGCTGAAACCGTTCACCTTCTCCACCCTCCGGGACCGCCTCCTCCGGTACGCCGAGTTCCGGGCGACCGCGGGCGAGGCCAGCGGGCAGGACGAGGTGGACCGGGCGCTGGCCGCGCTGCGGGCGCCGCAGCCCGCCGCGATGCCCAAGGGGCTGACCCAGGCGACCCTGCACGCGGTCACCGAGGCGCTGCGCGGCGCGGAGGAGGGAATCTCGGCCGCGGCCACCGCCGAGACCGTGGGGATCTCCCGGATCACCGCCCGCCGCTATCTGGAGCACCTGGTGGAGGCCGGACGGGCCGCCCGCGCCCCGCACTACGGACAGATCGGCCGTCCCGAGCTGCTGTACCGCTGGCTCAGCAAGCACTAGGGCGGCCGTCTCCGGCTGCGATCGCGGCTTCGTACGCTTGCTGCAACCGCTCCGAAGCGGTGGGGCTCTTCGGGTTTTCGCGAGTGACGCCGAGGTGGAGCTCGCGCAGTTCGTCCATGAGCTCATCGACGAGGTGCGGGGAGCCCTCCGCGAGGAGTCGGGCTCGCACCGCGAGCTCGGGGGTTGTGGGCCGGTGCCGCAACCCCCACGCGCCGAGGGCGACCATCACCGGGAGAGTCTGGATGCCGGCTTCGGTGAGGGTGTAGGTCGCTTTCTGGCCACGCGTGGCATCGTCGCGGCTGAGCAGCCCTCCCTCGACGAGCTTGCGCAGGCGGCTGGCGAGGATGTTGGACGCGATGCCCTCATCGTTCCGGGTCAGCAGATCGCGGAAGTGACGACGTCCACCGAAGATCACGTCGCGCAGCACGATCAGCGTCCACGGGTCCCCCAGGACCTCCACCGCGGCGTTGATCGCACAACCCGAACGCGGCTCCTCACGCATCGCGCACACACCTCCCGACTGATTGCAACCCGCAACTCCTCCATCGTAGAGTTCATCAACCAGTTGCAGTTCGCAATCACTCACCGGAGGTGGACCGCATGGCCAAGGTCCGAGTGCACAACTTCTTCGTCTCCCTCGACGGCTACAGCGCGGGCGAGACGATCACGCTCGACAAACCCATCGGGGACGCCGAGAGACTGTTCGCGCGCTTCGACGGGCGGTTCATCCACGGCGTGGACGTCGCGAATGAACCGATCACCCTCGATCGCGCTCTCACGAGCACCTGGGGTCAGGGCATCGGGGTCGAGATCATGGGCCGGGGCAAGTTCGGCCCACAGACCGGCGAGTGGACCGACGACGACTGGCGAGGCTGGTGGGGCGACGCACCCCCCTTCCGCACGCCCGTGGTGGTGCTCACCCACCATCGACGTGACCCCGTCCACTTCGACAACGGGACGAGCTTCCACTTCCTCGACGCCACACCCGAGGACGCGCTCGCCTACGCCCAGGACCTCGCCGACGGGCAGGACGTGCGCATCGGTGGCGGCCCCTCCACCGTCCGGCAGTTCCTGACGGCCGACCTCATCGACTTCATGCACCTGGTCACCGTGCCCATCACCCTCGGCGCCGGGGTCTCGCTGTGGGACGGACAGGCCGAAGTCCAGGACCGCTTCACCATCGAGTCGGCGACCTCGGCAAGCGGCCTGACACACCACTTCTGGAATCGGACCAGCACCCAGTAGACCCGGGACGGCGCCGCCCGGGCCGCCGCGACGAGCCACGCGCCCGGCAGCACCACGCCACACCCCGGCGGGGCCCGGGCACCACACCACACCCTGGCGGTGGCCCGGGCACCGCGGAGCACACGCCGCCGGATCACCCACCACCCGCGCCCGATAGGAAAGTTTCCTATCCGACATCTTGTCGCGGGCATGCCGCCTCGCTAGGTTCAGCCTCGCCAGATCGCGCCTCGCTCGACTTCCCTCCCACCCCCCACCAGGAGGCTCCGTCAGCCATGCCTCGTTCCCGGCATCACCGCAGACTCGCCCTCGCCGCCGCTGTCGGCCTGCTCGCCGCGGGCGTCACCACGGCGGCCACCGCCCAGGCGGCGCCGCAGCACACCGCCGCCGCGCCCAGCGGGCTCAACGGCCCCTACCTCTACCTGGGTTGGGGCTCCCCGCCCAAGGCCACGGACGTCATGTCGGCGACCGGCACCACGCAGTTCACGATGGCGTTCATGCTCTCCGACGGCGGCTGCAACCCCAAGTGGGACGGCTCCCGTGCGCTCACCGGCGGCAACGACCAGTCGACGATCAACTCCATCCGCTCGGCGGGCGGCGATGTCACCGTCTCCTTCGGCGGCTGGAGCGGCAACAAGCTGGGCGAGAAGTGCTCCTCCGCCTCCGCCCTCGCCGGCGCCTACCAGAAGGTCATCGACGCCTACCAGCTGAAGTCGATCGACATCGACATCGAAGCGAGCGAGTTCGAGAACGCGACGGTCCGCCAGCGCGTGGTCGACGCGCTCAAGACGGTCAAGCAGAAGAACAGCGGCATCAAGGTGTACGTCACCTTCGGCACCACCACGTCCGGCCCCGACGCCAATGGAAAGGACCTGGTCAAGCGCGGTGCCACGGCCGGGCTCGACGTGGACGGCTGGGCGGTCATGCCGTTCGACTTCGGCCAGGGCTCCATCGACATGGCGGGGGCCACCAAGTCGGCGGTGGACGGTCTGAAGAACACCGTGGCGAGCGCCTACGGCCTCTCCTCCGACGCCGCCTACCGCAAGGTCGGCTTCTCCTCGATGAACGGCAAGACCGACGTCGCGGGCGAGACCATATCCCTGAACAACTTCAAGGACATGGTGTCCTACGCCAAGAGCCACCACCTGGCCCGCGTCAGCTTCTGGTCGCTCAACCGCGACCGCAAGTGCGGCTCCGGCACGGACGGCGACGCCTGCAGCGGGATCGACCAGGGCACGTACGACTTCACCAAGGTCCTCGCGGGTTACAACGGCTGAGTCCGGCTGCCACCGGCTGGGCCACGCCCCCGTATGCCCGGGGCGTACCCCCGCGGCGGCGTTCGATCAAGTGACGATCCAGGTCACGGGGATTGACCTTCCGTTGAAGCCGACCTTACGGTCAGCCCGCAGCCCACAGAGGCCAGCAAGGAGGTCGTGCCCGTGCGCCCCACCGCCCCACTGATCCTCGCCGCCACCCTCGCCGCCACCGCAGGACTCACATCCTGCGGTGGCGGTTCGGGCAGCGACCCGGACACCGTCAAGGTCGTCTACAACCGCTCCACGGACAACAAGATCCGCTTCAAGGACAACCATCTGGCCGAGGTGAAGAAGCAGTTCGAGAAGGCCAACCCCGGCAAGAAGGTCAAGCTGATCCCGATCCAGGCGCAGGACAACGACTACGCCACCAAGGTCCAGCAGATGATGCGGTCCCCCAAGACCGCCCCCGACCTGGTCTACGAGGACACCTTCCGGATCAACTCGGACATCAAGGCGGGCTATCTGCGCCCCCTCGACGACTATCTGGCCAAGTGGAAGACCTGGGACCAGTTCGTCGACACCGCGAAGACGGCGGCCAAGGCCGAGGACGGCAAGACGTACGGCGTCCCGGACGGCACCGACACCCGTGGCCTCTGGTTCAACAAGAAGATCTTTGCCAAGGCCGGGCTGCCGGCCGACTGGTCGCCCAAGAACTGGGACGACATCCTCAAGGCGGCGCGCACGATCAAGCAGAAGGTCCCCGGCGTCACCCCGCTCAACACCTACACCGGCAAGGCCCCGGGCGAGACCTCCGTGATGCAGAGCTTCGAGATGCTGCTGTACGGCACGGGCGAGGCGGGCGGAAACCCGCTCTACGACCCCGACGCCAAGAAGTGGGTCACCGGCGGCAAGGGCTTCCAGGACGCCCTGGGCTTCCTCCGGACCGTCTACTCCGAGAAACTCGGCCCGGACATCTCCGACGCCCTCGATCCCAACGTCGGCACGACCGTCTTCAGCGAATGGCTCCCCGAGGGCAAGCTGGCCATCGCCCTCGACGGCTCCTGGCTGGGCCAGAACTGGCTGAAGACCGGCGGCAAGCCCTGGCCCGAGTGGTCCAAGACCCTCGGCCAGGCCCCGATGCCCACCCAGAACGGGCAGGCGCCCGGCCAGGTCAGCATGTCCGGCGGCTGGACGTGGGCGATCACCGCGAAGTCCAAGAACCCCGATCTGGCCTGGAAGTTCATCCAGCAGCTCCAGACCAAGGACAACGCGGTCACCTGGGACATCGTCGACGCCCAGATCGCGGTCCGCAAGGACGTCGCGCAGGACCCGAAGTACACCTCCTCCATGCCCGGGATCACCTTCTTCACGGGCCTGGTGAAGTACACCCACTACCGCCCCACCACCCCCGTCTATCCCCAGGTGTCCACGGCGATCGGCGAGGCCATGGAGGCGGCGACGGCCGGCGGCTCCTCACCGGAGAAGGCCGCGAAGTCCTACGACGACCAGCTCAAATCGATCGCCGACGGCGCCACGGTGGCGGCGAGCGGCCAGGGCTGAGGGCCGCCCCCGATGGCAACCGCGACCAAAGTGGCGGCGGCCCCGACGGACACCCCGGCCCGGCCGGGCCCCCGTCGCGGCCGCCCCCTGCGCTGGCTTCCGCTCGCCCCCGCCACCGTCATGCTGCTGCTCTTCCTCGGTGGCCCCATCGCGTACTGCGTCTATATCGCCTTCACCAATATGCAGCTCACGGGCGCGTCCTCCACGGACTTCGTGGGGCTGGACAACTTCCAGCGCGCCTTCGGGGACGACGACTTCCGCAACGCCGTCGTCCTCACCCTCGTCTTCACCCTGCTCTCCTCCCTCGTCGGCCAGAACACCCTGGGCCTGGCCCTCGCCGCCCTGATGCAGCGCGCCTCCCGGCCGGTGCGGACACTGACCGGCGCGATCGTCATCGCGGCCTGGGTCGTCCCCGAGATCGTGGCGGGCTTCCTGCTGTACGCGTTCTTCCGCCGCGAGGGCACGCTCAACGCGCTGCTGGACTGGCTGGGCCTGCCGTCCCAGAACTGGCTCTACACCCTGCCCATCCTCGCCGTGTCCTTCGCCAACGTCTGGCGCGGCACGGCCTTCTCGATGCTCGTCTACTCCGCCGCCCTGTCCGAGATCCCCAAGGAGATCACCGAGGCGGCGGAGGTCGACGGCGCGGGCGGCTTCCGCCGCTTCTGGCACATCACCCTGCCGATGATCCGCCGCTCCATCGGCACCAATCTGATGCTGAACACCCTGCAGACGCTGTCGGTGTTCGGCCTCATCTGGGCGATGACCCGGGGCGGCCCGGGAAACCGCAGCCAGACGCTCCCGGTCTTCATGTACGACCAGGCGTTCAACAAGTCCCTCATCGGCTACGGCACGGCAGTGGCGCTGCTGTTGCTGCTGGTGGGAGCCCTGTTCTCGATGGTGTACCTGAGGCTGATGCGCGAGGAGGTCTGAACCCCACTCTGAACTCCGCCCCGCACTCCGCCCCGAACCCCGCCGGGGTGATGGACCCGGCCGGGTCCCCAGGGGCGGTTTCCACACCGGTGGCGGTTTCCACACCGGTGGGGGCTCCCACCCCCGTGGCGGCTCCCACGCCGGTGGCTACGCCTTCCGTCCGCACGCCGAGGCCGGACCCGGGGGCCGCGAGCGCGGCCCCCGTCAGCACCGCCGCGACCAGCAGGGCGCACACCGCCGCCGTGGCGCTCGTCGACGGTCCAGTGCCCGCCGCCGGGCTGATGTCCCTGTCTGTGATCACACCCTCAACTGACCGCGGGGACGGCCACGTTCCCATGACGTACGTCACCCAGTCGCCGCCGCGTTCGTTCGGTCACGGGCAGGCGGTCAGCCACTGGCGCGCGTGCGCCGCCGGTGGGCCTTCTGCCTGCACGCCGCCCCGCAGAACCGCGCGGGGCGGCCCGCGCGGCCGGCGCCGTCGCCGGGCAGCGGGCCACCGCACATCTCGCACCGACCGATTTCGCCACGCGGACCGGCGGCTCCGTCGCCAGCCTCCTCCATTCCGTTACGGAATTTCGTTACGGCTTGTTCCGCCCGCAATCCGTCGCACATCACCGCCGTCAGCACCCCGGACCCGGGGCCCCGCCCCTGCTCCATGGCCGCGCACCCCGCCACCAGCGCCTGTACGTCCGCCGCTTCGACATCCGCCCTGACCGCTCCGGCCTCCTGGGAGCGCCGGAGCAGCACACTCAGCACGTCACCGAACTCGTGCCGGGCACCGGCCGCCGCCACATCGGGCGAACGGCCGGGTGCCTCCCGGGCGAAGGCTTCGCACAGCGCACGGTTGAGCGACGCCTCCCTGACCACGCGCTCCAGGAAACCGAAGAACGCCGCCCCCGGGTCCTCGGCCACGGCCAACGCCCGCCCCTCGGCGACGAACCCCTCCACGCTGTCGGCGATCACCGCTTCGAAAAGGTCCTCCTTGGAGGGGAAGTGGCGGTACACCGTCCCGGCGCCCACCCCGGCCCGCTCGGCGATGGCACCGAGCGGCGCCATGCTGCCCTCCGCCGCGAACGAGGCCCTGGCCGCGGCCAGTACCCGCGCCCTGTTCCGCCGCGCGTCGGCCCGCGAGGGCAGCCCTTCCGGAGGCAACCCAGCCGGGGACAGCCCTTCCTGAGGCGGCCCTTCGCCCTCTGCCGCGCCGCGCGCCGCTTCCCTCACCATCTCCGTCTCCCTGATCGACAAGCGGGCTGATTGACAAGCGGGTCAGCCGTTCCGGTACGTTAACCGGGTTACTCGTTCCGATTCTACTCGGGAGCCTTCCGCTATGACCCCCATGACGTCGAAACGAATCATCCTGGTGACCGGCGCGACCGGTCAGCAGGGCGGCGCCACCGCGAGGCGACTGCTCGCCGACGGCCACCATGTACGCGCGCTCACCCGGGACACCACCAGCCCCGCGGCAGTCGCCCTCGCCTCGGCGGGCGCCGAATTGGTCGCGGGCGATCTGGACGACCGCGCCTCGCTCGACGCCGCGGCCCGCGGAGCCCACGGTGTCTTCAGCGTCCAGCCCACCCCCGGCATGCCGGGCCTGCCCGCGGAATACGGACCGGACGACGAGGTACGGCGGGGCAGGAACGTGGCGGACGCCGCGCAGGCCGCCGGGGCTCAACTCCTCGTCTACGCCTCGGCGTTCGGCGCCGACGCTGACAGCGGGCTGTCGACGCTGGAGAGCAAGCGGCGCATCGAGGAGCACATCGGCGCGATCGGCGTGCCCGCGACCGTCCTGCGCCCCACGTCCTTCATGGAAAACCTCCTCCACCCCGTATGGGGTCTGCGCGGCGGCGCCCTGGCCACCCCGTACAATCCGGACACCCGCCAGCAGTTCATCGCGCTGTCCGACATCGCGGCCTTCGCCGCCCTCGCCTTCGACGACCCCGGCCGCTTCCGCTCCCGCGCCTTCGACCTGGCGGGCGACACCCTCACCCCACCGGAGACCGCCGCCGCCATCAGCCGGGCCACGGGCCAGGAGGTCCCGTACGTCCACATCCCCCTCGACGCCGTACGCGCCCAGAGCGAGGAGGCGGCCCGCGGCATCCAGTCCCTCAACGACGGCATCTACCCCTTGGTCGACATCGAGCCCCTGCGCGCTCTCCACCCCGGCCTGCTCACCTTCGGGGACTGGCTGACCCACCATGGCGCGGCTCGCTTCAAGGCCCTGCTGAACACATAGCCGGGCGGCGGGGCCGCCTGAGCCCTGGCGAAGCCCTACCAGCGGGTGTGGACGAAGATGTCCTGTGCCTCGTTGGTGTCCCCTGGGACCAGGTCGTCCCGCCAGGACTCGAACGCGACGTAGCGCCCGTTGGCGCTGATGACCGGGGCTTCGTTGGGGCTGAGGACGAATCAGGAGACGTCGCGGCGCAGGACTGGTGCGCCTGGGAGGACGCCGTCATCGCCCACGAGGTACTTGGCAGCCCTGGCTACTACAGCGACAAGTCCGACGACGCACTAATGGCCTCGGTCCGTATCCGCGCGCACTACTTCGCCCATGACGCGTGGCTCGAGGACGGACAACTCCTCCGTGACGCGCACCGGCTGTCCGGCATCCCCGCAGTTCTGATCCACGGACGACTCGACCTGGGCAGTCCGCTGAAGACCGCGTGGGAGCTGTCCAAGATCTGGCCGGACGCGGAGCTGAAGGTGATCGACGACTCGGGGCACACGGGCAGCCCTACGATGCGGGGCGCGGTCCTGGAAGCGATCGCGCGGTTCGGCAAGTAGGCGCGATGACCAACTCGGTCATTCGGCTCAATACAGACCCTCATCCTCCTCCCCCGTGCAAGCCGGGCGGCAGTATGTTGGCTCGCATACGCCCTTTGCCGAAGGGCTGGAGGGGGCGAGGACGATGGCATGGCAGGCGGATCCGTCAGCGTTATTCGACAGGCGCCTGGGGCAGTCACCCCAAGAGCGGGATCCCGACTGCGCCGACAACAGAACCTGTCCCGACATCTGGCGACTCAGCAACGGTGACGTGGCCGTCATCGGACAAGACCTTACCGAGACCTACGAAACGCGACTCCCGGAAGGGGTCGCACTGGGCATCGGGGAGAGGCTTGTCGTCATCCCCGGCAACGTGCTCAGCCACGCGAAGAAGGACATCCCCGATGCATGACATCCCGGTTCCCCCACTCGACCCCGCACAGGGCGACTGGCTGGAACTCGATGACTATTTGGATGACTTCGACCTGCACTACGAGCAGACGCGTAACCGCGACTCCTGGAAGCTGGAACGGAAGCAGTATTTCAAGGAGAGCAACAGCCCGAGCTGGAACGCGTTCTACCGAGGCGATCTGGCGGAGGCTGAGCGGCTTTTGAAAGACGAGGCTCAGGCTCTCCGAGAAGCGGCGGAAGAGGCCGCCTCCCGTGGTTCGGTCTTCCATCGCGTCCGGATCACGGAGCAGCCGCTCACGCCTTATGTGCAATGGGAATTGCGTTCGCTCCGGGTACGCTCGGAGAACGGCGGGCCGGTCCGAGTTGTTCCCGCAGCGGCCGTCAGCCATCTCGAGGGCGAGCAGCCATTGCCGGAGTTGGTGGTTCTGGGCGGGCGCGTCCTCTACCAGGTGATGTACACAGAGGAGAGCGTGCCGAGGGGCGCGATCCGGTTCACCGACCCAGCGTCTGTTGAGCGGTGGGAGCGGTTCATCGCCGACCTCTTCGCCGCCGGGGAAGACATCACTTCCTATGTCGAGCGGGAAGTCGTCGGCGATCGAGGCTGAGACTCTGGGGAGAGCTCCGAAATGAATCAGGGCCAGGAGTACCCCCGCGATGGTACGCACAGTGAGCTGTCCGGGTCGTCTCGCGATGTCGTGCAAGCTCGCAACGTCCACGGCGGGGTCCATTTCCACCATCAGGGAGATGGCACGAGCCCTCCGGTGCCCCGGCAGTTACCAGCAGACGTACACGGCTTTATCAACCGCACAGACGAACTGGATCAGCTGAACGCGGTGATGGTCGCCGATCACGGTGGCACTCTTGTCTTTTCCGTCTATGTCATCACGGGGACCGCGGGGGCGGGCAAGACCTCGCTCGCACTGCGCTGGGCACACCTGGTCCGCGATCGCTTCCCCGACGGCCAGCTCTATGCCAATCTGCGCGGCTACGATCCTGGCGAGCCGGTCACTGCCCAGCAGGTATTACACGGGTTTCTCGCCGCCCTCGGGGTCCGTCCCCGCGCCATTCCGCACAATCTCGATGACGCCGCTGGGCTCTACCGCTCGCTCCTGGCCGGCCGCCGCATGCTCGTGGTGCTGGACAACGCGGCCACTGTCAGCCAGGTCCGCCCGCTACTGCCGGGTTCCACCGGCAGCTTGGCCGTCGTGACCAGTCGCAGCCGCTTCTCCGGGCTGGCCGTACGAGATGGCGCCCGACGCATAACACTGGGCACCCTCCCCGAACCCGAGGCCGTGGCCCTGCTGCGATCGGTCACCGCCGGCTATCGCCCGGAGGACGATGCGGAGAAGCTCACCGAGCTGGCCCACCTCTGCGCCTGCCTTCCGCTGGCACTGCGGATCGCGGCTGAACGAGCCGCGACCCACCCGTATATGCGGCTGGACGATCTGATCACCGACCTGCGCGATGAGTCCGCCCTGTGGGATGTGCTCAGCACGGGCGATGAGGACGGGGCCGAGGCCGTCCGTACGGTCTTCGCCTGGTCCTATCGCGCTCTGGCGCCATCTGCTGCCCGTCTCTTCCGGCTGCTCGGAATCCACCCTGGCCCCGAGTTCAGTCTGCACGCTGCCGCCGCACTCGCCGCACTCCCGGCGGGCCGGGTACGACAGGCGCTGGACACGCTGGTCGGCGCGCATCTGTTGGAGCAGACCGCGCCGGACCGATACGAGTTTCACGACCTACTGCGCGCCTACGCCACCAAACAGGCACTGGAAGAGGAGCCCGCAGAGGACCGCACTGCAGCTCTGTGCCGGGTCCTGGACTGGTACGTGCACACGGCCGACGCCGTCCAGAGCTGGGTCGAACCAGAGGAAGACCACCTCCCGCTCGACCCACCGGCCGAAGGGGTGATGCCACTCAGCTTCGCCGAATACGACCACGCGGTGGACTGGGCCGAGCGCGAACACGCGAACCTTCTCTCCGCCGTACGTGCCGCCGGCACGGCCGGACTGGATCGGCATGCCTGGCGGCTGTCGGCGGTTCTCTTCTACGCGCGGGCCCGCTCCACCTCCGTCAATGACTGGCTCACCGTGGCCCCGATCGGTCTGGAGGCGGTACGCCGCCTCGGTGAACCCCTGGGCGAAGCCTGGCTGCTCGAATGCCTGGGCATGAGCTACACGAGGGGCAATGACCTCATCAAGAGCCGGGAATGCCACGAGACCGCACTGGCGATCCGACGTGAGGTGGGCGATCGGTACGGGGAGGCCCAGAGCCTGAATCTGCTGGGTCTGGTGCACCTGCGTCTGCGCGAGCTGGCCGACGCCGAGACGAGCTTCCAGAGCGCCCGATCGGCCTTCGGCGAACTCGGTTACCCGCATTGGGAGTCCATCGCGTTGATCAATCTTGCCGACGCCTGCCACCAAGCGGGGCGGGCCGATGAGGCAGCCCGCAACGCCGAGCTGGTGCACGCCGCCTACCGGGCCCGGAACGACCGGCCCAACATGGGCAGGGCATTAGGTCTGCTGAGCTCGATCCATATGGACCGTGGAGAGCTCGATGCGGCGCTGCGGACGGCTTCAGAGGCCGTCAACATCGCCTTGGACCTGCGGCACCATGTGCTGGAGGGCTACTGGCTCATCGCACTGGGCAACGCTCAGCGGGCCCTCGGCGAGCATTCCGACTCGCTGGCCTCCTTCCAGCGCTCGGCCTCACTCCATCGCCGCCTCGGCGACCGCAGCCGCGAAGCCATGGCATGGCACGGTGCCGGCGAGACATACCGAGCGATGAGCCGCCTGGACGAAGCTGCCGACTTTCATCGCCGTGCGGCGGCGGCCCACCACGTGCTGGGCGACCGCTGGCATGAAGCCTTGGCCCTCGCCGGGCTGGCCCTTGCTCTCGCCGAAGGCGACGGCAACCAATCCCGTCAGCACCGGGCCGAGGCCCTGCGCCTGCTCTCCGGCTACGAGGACCCCAGAGCGGCGGGGCTGCGCGCGCTGATCGAGCGGCGATAGGTCAGCGGCTCCGCGACATGGGGACGATCGCCCCAGTCGCGGAGTGTCGCCTACTGGTCCTTCGCCAACGTCTGGCGTGGCACGGCCTTCTCGATGCTCGTCTGCTCCGCCGCCCTGTCCGAGATCCCCGGTGAACCGTGTGGTGGTACGGCGGACCCGGCGCCGGTGGCCGCGCCTTCCGTTCGCACGCCGAGGCCGGACCCGGGGGCCGCGAGTGCGGCCCCCGCCATCACTCCCGCGGCCAGCAGGACGGTTATCGCCGCGATGGAGGCCATCGACGCCCTATGCCGCCATGTCACCCGCATGTCAGCCCGCCTGGGAGGGCAGTTGCTTGTTGCCGTCGACGACCGCGCGCTCGGTGATCGCGCTGGTGAAGAGGACGGTGCCGGGCTTGATCGGGCCGTCCTCGGTGGGCTTGACCTGGACATTGCGCTCACCGAGGAATCCCAGGCTCTTCTTGTCGAAGATCCACTCTTCGCGCTGGCCATCGGCCTCGTTCAGCCGCGCCACCGCGACCCCATGACGGCCCGTGGCGTCGACCGCGTCGTCCACCGCGACCACGCCGGGGATCTTCGCGGCGGCCTTGTAGAGGGCGGGGCCGAGCTTGGCGGGCGGGTAGCTCTCGGTCAGCAGATCGCCGATGGCGACGAAGGCCGCCTGGTCGCGGGGAACCCCCTTGTCCCGGTTCTCATCGACGTCCTGGTAGATCTTCCGCAGCAGCGCGTCGGGGTCCGTGGGCAGCTTCACCAGGGCGTTGTAGGCCGCGCTGATCGGGTGCTCACCGGCCAGGGTCATGCCCTTGCCGCTGGTCTGACCCGGCTCGATCAGCCAGCCGTCCTTCCCGTCCGGCGACTGCCAGACCTGGCGGGAGTGCAGCTCCTCGCTCACCACCGTGGTCTTGTCGTCCACGGTCTTGGGGTAGGTGTTGGCCACCTTCGAGGCGATGTAGAGGAACTGCCCGTCGCGCACCGTGGGCCCGGAGGTGTCGGCCGCCGCCAGGGAGATGCGATTGAGCAGCTCGGGGGCAGCCTTGGCGTCGGCGGTGCCGACCTGGGTGGTCAGCGCGGGGCCGGTGGCCAGGGGGGTCTTGCCGTCGCCGCCATCGCCCCCGGCGAGGGCGAAGCCGCCCACGACCGCCGCGGCCACGGCGCAGGCCATGGCGGGCAGCAGCACGTTCCGGCGCAGGAACGGGTTGCGCTGCCGCGCGGGGGCGGCCGGGGCGCCGTTGGTGGTGCGGAGGTCGTCGTGGATCTGGGCCATCAGGTGCTCCTTGTGGAACTCGTGGCGGCCCGCCGGCAGACCCCGCTCCTCGGCGCCCAGGAGCTCCTGGGTCTCCGGCCACTCAGCCGGATGCGGCTGGGAGGGGCTGGCGTGGTTCATCGGATTCCTTCCTCTGCGGACCGGATCGCGTGAGTGCGATCGCCCTTTACCTGCCGGGTGAGCGGAGTGAGTTCCCGTTTTCTGCGGCGCAGTTCGGCGTCGGCGAGTTTGCGCAGCTTGGTGCGGGCTCGGGACAGCCTGGAGCGGACGGTTCCGATGGGGACGCCGAGGGTTTCGGCGGCCTCGGCGTACTCCATGCCTTCCCAGAGGCAGAGGACAAGGACCTCGCGTTCGGCGCGCTTGAGCGAAGCGAGGGCGGTGAGGGTGGCGTTGATGCGTCTCCGGTCGTCCACGCGTCCGGCCGTCTCCTCGGCGTGGTCGGGGATCCGCATCGAGGCGGGCCCCGCCTCGGCGGCAGCGGCGGCAGCGGCCCGGTAACGCCGGTTGCTGCGGCAATGGGTGCGGGCGACGTTGGTGGCGATGCCGAGGAGCCAGGGCCGCAGGGAGCCGCCTTCGGCGTCGACCGACGCACGGCGGCGCCACGCCTCCATGAACGTGGCCGACATGACGTCCTCGGCCATGGACCAGTCGGCGGTCAGCCGGAAGGCGTGGTGGTAGACGGCCTGTGCGTAGGCGTCGAACAACTCCGCGAAGGCGTCTGGCTCCCCGGCCCGCACCCGGGTTCGCATATCTGTGGTCACGTGTGTTGGCTGACCGGGAGGAGGGGCGAGTTCCGGTGACGCGCGTCACATAATGTTCTGCCTGGGCTCCTGGGTGAGGGCAACCCGGAAGTCCGCCCATGCGCCGGGGGCGAACCGGAGTATCGGGCCGCCGAGGTCCTTGGAGTCGCGTATCGCCACGACGTCGGGAACGTTCGTGGCCACCTCGACGCACTCTTCCTCTCCGCCGCTGTAGCTCGACTTACGGAAGACGAAGGTTGTCACAGCTCACAGTCCTTTGATGAGTGCCCCGATGAAGGCTCGGGACTCGGCCTCGGGCAGCGCGCCCCGCGCAGTCTCCTCGAACAGTCTTACGTGCTGCGCCGCGCCTTCGCCACCCTCAACCCACGTGGTGGAGAACGCCAATTCCAGGAACACCACGTCCATGGCGCCCGGCTCGGCGAACGAGAGAACGTTGAAGGAGCCCGCGAGCGCTCGAGTCATCCCCGCGCCGAAAGGAAGCACCTGAATCGTGACATTGGGCCGCTCGCTCCAGTCGAGGAGGCTCGCCAACTGCTTCCGCAGCATCTCGGGCTCGCCGCCGGGAACACGCAGCGCCGCCTCCGAAATGATGACCCAGAGGGCGAGCGGCTTGTCCCCGGAAAGCCGCTGCTGACGAGCAGCCCTGGAGGCGACGAACGCCTCGACCTGATCGGGGTGATCATCTGGAACCCACTCACGTCGCAACGACCGAATGTAGTCCGGGGTTTGGAGCAGCCCAGGAATGAGCGACACCTGCCATGCCTTGACAGCCGTGGCCGCGTTCTCAAGGGGTACGTATTCCCGCATCGTCCTTGTGAGCGCGACATCGTTCCACCAGCCCTTCGCCTTGCGGCGTTCGCGGTCGATGCGCGCCAACTCCAGTAGCGGGCCTACGGTCTCAGCGTCTGTCGCACCGTAGAGCTCACAGAGCGCTCGGACATCCGGGTCCCGGACCGGCACCCACCCGCCCTCCATCTTGGCGACCTTGCCCGTCGAAGCGCTCAGCGCCTTCGCCGCGTGCGTCTGCGTCAGGCCCGCTCTGGTCCGGAGGCTCATCAGCTCGGCGCCCAGTCTCCTCCCCAAGACGCTTGATGTGCTGTTCCCTTGGGTGGACTGACCCTCTGTCACCGTGAATCTCTCCTCCGTGATGTGACGCCAGTCTGGAGCGTAGCGAAGCACCCCGCAAGCGAGATCGGTTGAATTTTCCTCAGTGGAGTTGAACTGATCAGCGCCACGGGGCTACGGTCCGTGATGAACCGCTCGCACAGGGACGTCAGTTGGCGGACTCGCTCCGCCCTGCCCTGCCCACTGGAGGTACGCGATGGCATTCGCGCCCCAAGACCCCCGGATCCCGGACCCCAGCGACCCCGTCATCGAAGAGGGCCGCGTCGACTACGTCCCGACACCGATAAGCGTGACCAGGGCCCGCCAGCACGCCACGCGACTCGTCGCCGAGTGGGGCCACCCCGCACTCGCCGACGACACCGCGCTGATCGTGTCCGAGCTGGCCACCAACGCCATTCGGCACGCCCGCATCCCCGGGCGACTCTTCCGGGTTCAGCTCACCCTCAGCAAAACCCGCTTACGTATCGCCGTATCCGACCCCCGGGGCGAGCGGCTCCCCCGGCCCCGCCATCCGTCGCCCCGCGACAAGCACGGCCGTGGCCTGCTCATCGTCCGCGCCCTCGCCGCGCGTTGGGGCGTGCGCGAGCGAACCGTTGGCAAGGAGATCTGGGCCGAGCTGGACCTGGCAGCGTCATCAACCGAACCCTAATCGAAAAAAGTGCGGGCCCCGCACATTTGCGGGGCACGCAAAAATTGCTACTCTCATCGCATGGGACTGCGAGAGCGCAAGAAGGCCCAGACGCACGCGGCACTGAGCTGGGCCGCGATCCGGCTGACCGTGGAGCGCGGGTTCGACAAGGTCAAGGTGGAGGACATCGCCGAGGCGGCCGGTGTCTCGCCGCGTACGTTCAACAACTACTTCTCGAGCAAGGCCGAGGCGATCGCGTTCCGCCACCTCGACCGCTTCCTGCGCATCGCGGAGGCGCTGCGCGAACGGCCGGATGAGCCGCTGTGGGACGCGATCACCGACTCCGTACTGCTGCAGTTCGCGGCGGACGCGGAGTCGATGGCCCATCCCCCCGCCACCGACGCGGCGCAGTGGACGGCGGGTGTGCGCGTGATGGTCGCCGAACCGGCGCTGCGGGGCGAGATGCTGCGCGCCGGGGCGACCGCCGAGGCCGAGATCACGGCGGCGATCGCCGAACGAACCGGCGGTGACCTCAATCAGGACCTGTACCCGCACCTCGTGGCGTCAGCGGTGGTGGCCGCCGTACAGACCGCCATCGCCCACCATCTCCGCACCGACCCACCCGTGCCGGTGCGCCGCCTGCTCACGGAGGCCCTGGCCCGGTTCGCGGCGGGGCTCTCCACCGAGCAAAACCCCTAACTCCCCTCCCCCGAAAGGGAATTCATGATCGAGGTCGTCATCGCAGGCGCGGGGCCCAACGGCCTGATGCTCGCCTGCGAACTCGCCCTGGCCGGTGTGCGCCCGGTCGTCCTGGAACGCCTCACCGAACCAACCGACACGCAGCGTGCGAACGGCCTCGTGGGCCAGGTCATCCGCATGCTCGACCGGCGCGGGCTGTACGAGCGGCTGGCCGCGCCCGGCACCACGCCCAGTCCGGCGCCCCGTTTCACGTTCGGCGCGTTCCCGCTCGATCTGAGCGATCTGCCGGACAACCCGCTCTACACACTCCTCGTGCCGCAGCTCCGGATCGAGCGGATGCTCACCGAGCGCGCGGCGGAGCTTGGTGTCGACATCCGGCGCGGGCACGAGGTCATCGGGCTGACGCAGGGCGAGAAGTCGGTGAGCATCGAGCTGCGCGAACAGGGCCCGATCGAGGCGGAGTTCCTGGTCGGCGCGGACGGCGGGCGCAGCACGGTCCGCAAGCTCACCGGCATCGACTTCCCCGGCGTGACCAGCGACGACTCGGTGTCGCGCACCGGACATGTGGGCGTGCCCGCACACTTGATCGGTCCGGACGGCAGCCTCACCGTGCCCGGCTTCGGCGCCATCCCGCCGTTCCAGCATCTGCGGACCGAGCGCGGACTGATCGCCTGGGCGCCTTCACCGGACGGTGACCCGAAGCTGACCACCGTGGAATGGGGGCAGCCGGAAGAGGGCGAGGCATCGCTCGACGAACTGCGGGCCAGCGCCCGCCGGGTGCTCGGCGCGGACGTCACCCTCGACCCGCCGACCGGGCCGGGACCGCATCTGATGCGGCGGCTGTTCGGCGGCAACACCCGGATCGCCGAGCGCTACCGCGCGGGCCGTGTCCTGCTGCTCGGCGACGCCGCGCATGTGCACTCGGCGATCGGCGGCCCGGGACTCAACCTGGGCCTCCAGGACGCGGTCAACCTCGGCTGGAAGCTGGCGGCGGCGGTGCGCGGCCACGCGGCGGAGGGGCTGCTGGACACGTACGAGTCGGAACGGCACCCGGCGGCGCGGCGGGTCGCGATGCACACGCAGGCGCAGTCGCTGCTGATCCGGCCGGGCGGCGAGGTGACGGCGCTGCGCGAGCTGTTCGGCGAACTGCTCGGCCGGCCCGCGACCCGGCGACACATCGCGGGGCTGCTCGCCGGCGCGGACATCACCTACGACATGGGCCCGGCGACCGGCCCGCTCGTCGGCCACTGGGCCCCGGACCTGCCGGGCCTGCGCGACCTGACCCGCACCGCCCGCCCCCTCCTCCTGGACCCCACCGCCACCCTCGACCCGGGCCCCTGGGCGGCGCACGTCGACACCGTGCCCGCCCCCGGCCTCGACACCGCCCTGCTCCTCCGGCCGGACTGCTACGTCGCCTGGCAGGGCACGACGGGCGACGGTCTGCACGAGGCGCTGGCCACCTGGTTCAGGCCCGCCTGAGACCGCGGCACGACCGGCTACGCCTCCGCCACCACCACGTACAGCGTCGCCGAGGCGAAGAACGGGCGGTGGGCGAGGTGGTGCAGCCAGACGCCCGCCTGGTACTCGCTGAGGTAACCGGCCTCGACGGCGCGGCGGGTGGTGCGCTCGAATCCGAAGACCCGGTCCGCCGCGCGGACATCGCGGAAGACCTGGGTGACCGGAATGACCTCCGGCACGCGGAACCCGGCGTCGGTGGCGAGACGGGCGAGCTGGCGGCCGATGGCGGCGTTGCGGATCACCTGCTCGGTGATGTGGCGGGTGTAGGCGCGGGAGAGCGACGAGTGGGGGTGGTCGACGGCGAGGGTGTCCCAGTCGGGCTCGCCCATCACCAGCCGCCCGCCCGGCCGCAGGACCCGGTGGAACTCGGCGAGGGCGCGGGCCGGGTCGTCCACATGCTGCAGCACCCGGTCGGTGCGGGCGCGGTCCACCGCGGCGTCGTCCAGGGGGAGGGCGTGGACATCGCCGCGCCGCAGCTCGACGCACGGATGTGCGGCGGTGCGCGCCGCCGCCCCGTCCAGCATCTCCTGGTCGCGGTCGATCCCGATGACCGTACCGCCGGGGGCGACCGCCTCCGCGAGGGCGGGGAGATCGGCACCGGGGCCGCAGCCCGCGTCGAGGACGGTCAGCCCGGCCCGGAGGTCGAGCGCGTCCAGCATCCGCGCCTTGTAGTCGCGCCCGGCGTCGCTCGCGGCGAACCGGGTGAGGTAGTCGGCGGACGCGGGCCTGGTGGTCTCGAAGACGGACGCATCGGCAGAGGTCATGGGCGTCAGTCAAGCAGAGCCGCCTCGCGGAGGTGGCCGCTTCCGCGTGTGCATTACGTGATCCGGCCGCGCGGCGGGCGGCGACCCGGGAATTCTTATCCATTCGCGCTGCATCACCGGACCCGCTCCGCGCCCCGCAACTACCGTGCGACCAACCATGTTTGAGGGCAACCGGTCGAAAAAACGCCAGGAATCCAGCCACTTGTCCCGAGGAGGACGGCACAAGCGGTCCCGCGACCCGCGCGCGCACTGGCTGCTTCTGCTCCTCGTCCTTCCCGTCATGTTCGGCCTGCTGATGTTCCAGGGCTGGACCACCCACGAGGTCGACGCGGCGAAGGCGCGGCGGCCCTGCACCAGCCCAGTGCCCCGGGCGCTGGCCGACGGCGGGCCGGTGGTGCAGATCAACGGCGATCAGGTGCGGACCGTGGGCATGCCCGCCGGAACGGTCGCGCTCACCTACGACGGCGGGCCCGACCCCGTCCAGACCCCGCGCCTGCTGGACCTGCTGCGCCGGTACGACGCGCGGGCCACGTTCTTCGTCTCCGGCGCCAAGGCGGCCCAGTACCCGGATCTCGTACGCCGGATCCGCGCCGAGGGCCATGAGATCGGGTCGAACACCTACACCGGCGCCGACATGGGCACCGCCTCTCCCACCCGCTCCCGGATGGAGCTGTCCCTCACCGAGTCGGCGCTGGCGGGCTCGGTGGGGGTCCAGCCGAGGCTGCTGCGGCTGCCGCTGACCACCGATGTGGACACGCTGTGCGGCGACGAGTGGCAGGCCGCGCGGCGGGTCGCCGAGGAGGGGTACGCGCTGGTGGCCGCCGACCGGTCGGCCAAGAAGCCCGCGCAGGGCGTGGTCCGGCAGTTCAGCCAGACCGACACCGCGTACCAGGAGACCGAGAAGCTGCTGAAGGACCCGCGGGCGAAGAAGTTCACCACCGTGACCGGCGGGCTCGGCGTGCCCCCGGTCGACGTGCCGGTCTCCGACCTCGAGCGCTGGGAGGGCAAGGCGCTGATCTGGGTCGCGGCCATCGGCCGCGGCTTCGTGTCCACCATGACCTGGGTGCTGGGGATCGCGGGGGCGCTGGGGGTGCTGCGGCTGCTGATGCTCGTGCTGTTCGCCCGCACCCATGTCCGGCGGCTCACCCGCTTCCGGCCCGGCGCGCCCTGGCTGCGGGAGGTCAACGAGCCGGTGACGGTGCTCATCCCCGCGTACAACGAGGAGGCGGGCATCGAGGCCACCATCCGTTCGCTGCTCGCCTCCACCCATCAGCGCCTGCAGATCGTCGTGATCGACGACGGGTCGACGGACCGTACGGTCGATATCGCCGCGAGCGTCAACGACCCCCGGGTGCTGGTGGTCCGCCAGCCCAACGCGGGCAAGGCCGCCGCCCTCAACACCGGGCTGGCCCACACCCGGCACGACATCGTGGTGATGGTCGACGCCGACACCGTCTTCGAACCGGACGCCGTCCACCAGCTCATCCAGCCCCTCGCCCATCCGGCCATCGGCGCCGTCAGCGGCAACACCAAGGTCGGCAACCGGCGCAGCCTGCTGGGCCGGTGGCAGCATCTGGAGTACGTCTTCGGCTTCAACCTCGACCGGCGGATGTTCGAGGTGCTGGAGTGCATGCCGACCGTGCCCGGCGCCATCGGGGCCTTCCGGCGGGACGCGCTCATGGGCGTCGGCGGCGTCAGCGAGGACACCCTCGCCGAGGACACCGACCTCACCATGGCGCTGTGGCGGGCCGGCTGGCGGGTCGTGTACGAGGAGACCGCCGTCGCCTGGACCGAGGTGCCCACCTCCCTGCGCCAGCTCTGGCGCCAGCGCTACCGCTGGGGATACGGCACCCTCCAGGCCATGTGGAAGCACCGCCGCGCGGTGGTCTCCCTGGGCTCGGTGGGGCGGTTCGGCCGCCGGGGGCTCAGCTATCTCACCCTCTTCCAGGTGCTGCTGCCGCTGCTGGCGCCCGTGATCGACCTCTTCGCCCTGTACGGTGCGCTCTTCCTCGACCCGGGGCAGGCGGCCGGGGTGTGGCTCGGCTATCTCGCGATCCAGATGGTCTGCGCCGGATACGCGCTGCGGCTGGACGGTGAGCGGATGCGGGCGCTGTGGTCCCTGCCCTTCCAGCTCTTCGTCTACCGGCAACTGATGTATCTGGTGGTCATCCAGTCCGTGGTCGCCCTCCTGCTCGGGACGCGGCTGCGGTGGCACCGCATCCAGCGCTCGGGGACGGCCGCCCAGGCGCTGGGCGAGGCGCCCGCGTACCGGAGCCTGACATCGAAGTGACGGCATCGACGTGACGGCACCGACGTGACGGCACCGACGTGACGGCACCGACGACCTGACGGATGGGGACCACCTCCGCGTTCAACGCAGCGCCGAAGTTGTCATAGCTCTATGAAGCGACGGCGGGCCCCTCCGGCCGCTGGGCAGACTGCGCCCATGAGCGATCGGTTGGACGGGTGGGCCGCCGCGAACCGGCCGTCGGGGCGGGCCTGGGACATCTCCACGGCGGAGACGCAGAGCATCCCCGTGCAGGGGACCACCCAGAGCATGCCCGCGCAGGGAACCCCCGGCGTCCCGACGAAACCCGCCCCCTACCGCAGGGGCGAGGAGACCGTCAGCGCTCCCACACTCACCCCCACACCCGAACCCGAACCCACCCCCACCCCCACCGTCCGGCGCCGCGCCCCCAAGGAACCCCTCAGTCGGCGCCGCCGGATCATCCGGCTGGCCATCGTGACCGTCTCCGCGCTGCTCCTGGCCTCCGGCAGCGCCTACGTCTGGGCCGACACCCAGCTCAACCGCGAGGTCGACCTCGGCAAATCACCGGACCGCCCACCGCCCGGCAAGGGCACCAACTACCTCATCGTGGGCTCCGACAGCCGGGAGGGCCTCTCCGAACAGGCCAGGAAGAACCTGCGCACCGGCTCGGCCGAGGGCCGCCGCACCGACTCGATGATGGTGCTGCACACCGGCTCCAACGGCACCACGATGATGAGCCTGCCGCGCGACTCCTGGGTGACCATCCCGGGGTTCCTCCGCCCCGACACCGGCAAGACCTTCGCCCCGTCCCAGAACAAGCTGAACGCGGCGTACTCGATGGGCGGCCCCGATCTCCTCGTCTCGACCATCGAGCGCAACACGGGGCTGCGCATCGACCACTACGCGGAGATCGGCTTCTCCGGATTCGTGGACGTCGTGGACGCGGTCGGCGGGGTACGGATGTGCGTGGACCGCGACATCAAGGACCCCAAGTCCGGGCTGGACCTGCAGAAGGGCTGCCACACCCTCGACGGCGCCAAGGCGCTCGCCTTCGTCCGCCAGCGCAAGCAGGAGGCCAAGGGCGACCTGGGCCGCACCCAGAACCAGCAGAAGTTCCTGGCCGCCCTCGCCGACAAGGCCGCCACACCGGGCGTCCTGGCCAACCCGTTCGCGGCCTTCCCGACCGTACGCGCGGGCCTGGACACGCTCATCGTGGACAAGGACATGGGCCTGCGGAACCTGATGTCCCTGTTCGAGGCGATGAAGGGCGTCACCTCGGGCGACGGCCGGCAGCTCAACGTCCCGGTGGCCAACCCCAACCTCCGGACCTCCAAGGGCAGCGCCGTGCAGTGGAACGTGACGCAGGCGAGGCGCCTCTTCGACCAGTTGCGGAACGACCAGCCGGTGGACATCGCCCCGCCGACGCCGTAAGGCGACGCCGTAAGCCCACTCCGTAAGCCGACGCCGTAAGCCGACGCCGTAAGGCGAGCGAACCGCGCACGCGTCTTCCCCAACGCGAGTGGCAACCGGTTACATGGACGGCACGCTGATCGACTGCGCTCGCAAGCGCGCGAGGAGGTCCGAGGTTGTCCACGCTCTCCGCCCGCCCCGCCCGCCCATGGCCCGGCTCCGCCACATCCCGCCCGCGCCCCCGCTGGTCCCCGAGCCGACGCCGCCGACTGGCCGCCGACGCCGCGCTGCTGCTCATCGCGGCCGCGTTCCTGCTCCCGCTCGCCTGGCTGGTCCTGGCCTCCATCGACAGCGACGCCACCCTGCGGGTCTCGGCACCCGGCTCGCCCACGCTGGACAACTTCTCGGCGGTGTGGACGGACGAGATCACCTTCACGCCGATGCTCAACAGCCTGCTCCTGTGCGGCGGCGCCACCATCCTGACCGTCGCCTGCGCCGCGCTGGCCGCCTATCCCCTCTCCCGCTTCCGCTCCCGCGTCGTACGCCCGTATCTGCTGACGGTGCTCTTCACCACCTGTCTGCCGATCACCGCGATCATGGTTCCGGTCTACGGACTCTTCGTCCAAGTGGACCTCATCGACACCATGTCCGGCACGGCGCTCTTCCTCTCCGCCTCCCAACTCCCCTTCGCCGTCTGGCTGATGAAGAACTTCATGGACGGCGTGCCGGTGATCCTCGAAGAGGCCGCCTGGACCGACGGCGCGTCCTGGCTGCAGAGCCTGACCCGGGTCATCCTGCCGCTGATGGGCCCGGGCATCACGGTGGTGATGATCTACAGCTTCATCATGATGTGGGGAAACTTCTTCGTCCCCTTCATGCTGCTGCTCTCCCCCGAACAACTCCCCGCGTCCGTCTCGATCTTCACCTTCTTCGGCAACTACGGCCAGGTCGTCTACGGCCAGCTGGCCGCCTTCTCGATCCTCTACTCGACGCCCGTGCTGCTGCTCTACGTCCTGATCTCCCGCCGCCTGGGCGGCGGCTTCGCCCTGGGCGGCGCCGTCAAGGGATGACGGCGCCGCCGCCGGGTCGGGCGCTTCGGCCGGGTCGGCCCATGGTTCAGCCCTTGGGCAGGCTCGGCGACGCGCAGCCGTGGTGTTCGGCCGAGGCGGCGGCGAAAGCCGCCAGGGCGGCGCGTTCGTAGGCGAGGTCGGGGCGGCGGCGGGTTTCGCCGTCGGCGTCGGCGGCGCGGATGAGGTAGAGGGCGGACTCGGCGCCGCGCGGGCAGGTGGCACCGGCCCAGTAGGCGCTCTGGCCGAGCCGCCCGGCGGGCTTCTCGGCGGGGGTCACGTTCTCGTAGTCGTAGTCCCGGGTGTACTGGGAGCGGGCGTCCTCCGCGTACGGGCCGTAGTACGCCTCAAGACGGTAGAGCGGGGAGCCGTCCCGCGTGCCGAGGACGCAGTTCTCGCGCGGTGCCCGGTCGCGGGCGGTCTCGCGGGCCGTGGAGACGGCGGAGCGGGAGGCGGTGGGGACGGCCGCGCAGGTGCCCTTGGCGCCGAGCAGCGGTTCGTACTCGTCCTCGTTCACCGGCAGGCCGACCGTACGGACGGGGGTGCCCAGGCGGGCGCCGCAACCCCAGTGGTCGTTGGCCGCCTCGGCGGTGGCGGTGGCGGTGCGGACGAAGTCGGGGCGGACGGCGGGGTCGTCGAGGGTGGTGGCGCCGCGCAGCGCGGTCTCGACGGTGATCAGCAGGCTGTCGCCGCGCCGGGCGCAGTCGAGCAGCACGGCGGTGGTGGCCGTGCCGTCCTCGGCGTCGTCCAGCCGTGCGGTCTCGGCGGCGAACAGGCCGGACCAGCCGTTGCCGAGGGGGACGGGAAGCGTGTGGCTCGCGGGTACGGCGGCGTAGAGCTCGCCGTATCCGTACTCGGCGCGGGGGCGGGGCGAGCCCGCGATGGTGACGGCGATGTGGCCGGTGCCCTCGGCGGCGATCCGGCAGCGGACGGACAGGCTGTTGGCCCGCTTGCCCCCGCTTTTGGCGGCCTTGTCCCCGAAGGCGCCCTCGGTGCGGTTGGTCACGTCCAGTTCGGCGTCCTCGCCGAGCACCGAGCGGACGTCGCCGACCGGAAGCACCCCGTCACAGGCCCCGTCCAGCGCCCGGTCCTCGCTGCCCGCGAACCAGACGATCGCTCCGGTGAGGGCGGCCAGCGCCACCGCGACGGCCGCCAGGGCCCGGACCCCGCGCCGGGTGAGTGTGGGTCGGGTCAGTGCCACTGCTCCACCTCCCCGAGCACCTTGGTGTCACGGCAGTCCGCCGATACGGGCCAGCCGTCCTCGGCGTCGAGATAGCGGTCGAGGACGGTACGGGCGGTGGTGGAGAGCCTGGCGCGGTCCTTGCCGCCGATGACGGCGGTCTCGCCGTCCTCGAGCCGGATCTCGGGGAAGACGGCGACCCGGTGGTAGGTGGTGCGGCCACCGCACACCGACTGGGCCCACAGGGCGAGTTGGGGCCGTCCGGCGTAGGAGGAGACGCGGTCCTCCTGCCGCACACCACGACCGGCGTCCGCCTCGGAGTCCGCCTCGGAACCGGCCTCGGAACCGGCTTCTGAGGGGCTCTCGCCCTCCTGCGCTCCCCACCCGGGCACATGGCCCTCGCGTTCATAGGAGTCGTAGGCGGACCGGCCGAGGACTCCCGACCAACTGGCCGCCTCGACCTCGGTGACCTGCCACTCCTTCGGGCGCGGGCGCTTACCGGCGTTCTTCTGCGCGTCCCACTCCCCGGAGCAGGCGCTCAGGCCGGTGGACTCCTGCAGATCGCCGAGGGTGGTCCAGGAGCCGGAGGCGATGCCGGGGAGCGAGGAGCCGTCGATCCACTCGCATTTGCGCAGGGCCCGGCCGGGCGCGCCATGGGTCTCGTCCGTGTCCACCACGGTTTTCGGCATCGCGAGCGGGCCGGAGCCGCAGCGCTGGGCCTTGGTGAGAACGTTGGCGACCTGTACGGCGGTACGGAAGCCGAGGAGCGCGGTGGCGCGGTCCGGCTTGCCGTTCCCCGCCGTCGCCTCGCCGGCGTCGTCTGCCTCGTCGGCCTCTTCTGCCCCGTCAGTCCCGTCCGTCACCCGGGCCGTCACATACAGATCCGTCGTGGGCCGGACCCGGCCGCCGAGCCCGCCCAGGCAGTCGGTGACCAGCCAGGCCCCCCGCTTGCCGTACTGGCCGGTGGTGCCCGGTGCCACGAAGGTGCCGTGGCCACCGGCCGGTTCCAGGAGGTTCCGGGTCTCGACTGCCTGGGGGACATCGGACACCAGCGCCTCGGCATGGACCGTGACCCCGTATCCGTCTCCCCAGGACAGCGAGCAGTCCAGCAACGAACGGCTCTCCTGGCCGGGGGCGAGCATCGTGCCGTGCTGTCTGAGCTTGCCCGGCCGCTCGTCACGCACCAGCCGTTCGAGGTCCCCGTACGGCAGCGTGCCGTCGCACGCCTTCCTCAACTGAGCCTGGTTGGCGGCGAGATGGCCGCCGCCGCTGTCCCGGGTCGCGAGGACGGCTCCCGCGATCCCCACCACCGCCATCAGTACGACGAGGGGCTTGCGGCGCTGCCGCGCACGGCCCCATAAACCACGCATCCCGCCCTTAACTCCTCACATCTCCTGACCAGTTCCCCCTTGATCAGGCGGGGACAGTATCAGAGGGGCGGGAGCACGGCGGCGACCGGGAGTGAGCGCCCAACGAGCGCAAGATCGCCAGGGCGTGACGGGTCAGAAGACCGACTCGGCCTCGTCCATCCGCTCGACCGGAACGGTCTTCAGCTCGGTGACCGCCTCGGCGATCGGCACCATCGTGATGTCCGTGCCGCGCAGCGCGGTCATCATGCCGAAGTCGCCCCGGTGCGCCGCCTCGACGGCGTGCCAGCCGAAGCGGGTGGCCAGCACGCGGTCGTACGCGGTGGGCGTGCCGCCGCGCTGCACATGGCCCAGGATGACCGGGCGGGCCTCCTTGCCCAGGCGCCGCTCCAGCTCGGCCGCGAGGCGGTTGCCGATACCGGTGAACCGCTCATGGCCGTACTGGTCGATCGCGCCCTTCTGGTACTCCATGGAGCCCTCGGCCGGATGCGCGCCCTCGGCGACGCAGATGACCGCGAACTTCTTGCCGCGGGCGAACCGCTCCTCGACCATCTTCACCAGCCCGTCGACCTCGAAGGGCCGCTCGGGCAGGCAGATGCCGTGGGCGCCGCCGGCCATCCCGGACTCCAGCGCGATCCAGCCCGCGTGGCGCCCCATGACCTCGACGACCATGACCCGCTGATGCGATTCGGCGGTGGTCTTCAGCCGGTCCATCGCCTCGGTGGCGACGCCGACGGCGGTGTCGAAGCCGAAGGTGCGGTCGGTGGAGGAGATGTCGTTGTCGATCGTCTTCGGGACGCCGACGATCGGCAGCCCGGCCTCGGAGAGCATCCGCGCCGCGGTGAGGGTGCCCTCGCCGCCGATCGGGATCAGCACATCTATCCCGTAGTCACGCGCGTGGTCCTTCGAGGTCTCGCATGCCTCGCGCAGCCGGGCGCGCTCCAGCCGGGAGGAACCGAGGATGGTGCCGCCGCGGGCGAGGATGCCGCTGACGGCGTCGAGGTCGAGCTTGTGGTGACGGCCGTCGAGGAGGCCCTTGAAGCCGTCCTCGAACCCGATCACCTCGTCTCCGTGGCCGGCGACCGCGCGGTGCACCACCGACCGGATCACAGCGTTGAGGCCGGGGCAGTCGCCGCCTGCGGTGAGAACTCCGATGCGCATCGTGCTGTGTCTCCTGCTCCCTACGGGTAGATGTGAGCCAGTCCGATTGTTTCATGGGCGGGGTAGTGCTGTATCCCCCTAAGCGGCCAGCGCCTTAATCACGGTCGCAGGTATTGTCAAGAGGACCGGGCCGTTCAATGTGGCCAATTTGTGTCCCATGGGCGCACAAACGGAAAACACCCCAGAACGCCAGAGGAACGGAGAGTGCGCGTGACACGCAGCGTGTACGTGACCGGAGTCGAGCGTGGCGACGGACGCCAGGTCGTGGAGCTGGGGGTGATGGAACTCCTGACCCGTCATGTCGACCGGGTCGGCGTCTTCCGCCCCCTGGTGCACGACGACCCCGATCGCCTCTTCGACCTGCTGCGGGCGCGCTACCGGCTCGGCCAGTCGCCGGAGTCGGTCTTCGGCATGACGTATCACGAGGCGGCCACGCTCCAGGCCGAGCGGGGCGCCGACGAGCTGGTCTCGCAGCTCGTCGGCCGCTTCCACGAGGTCGCCGACGCGTATGACTACGTCCTGGTGCTGGGCAGCGACTACGCGGCCACCAGCCTCCCCGACGAGCTGGGGCTGAACGCACGGCTCGCCAATGAGTTCGGCGCCTCGATGATCACGGTCGTCGGCGGGCAGCGGCAGACCGCCGAATCGGCCGGTGCCGAGGCCCACAACGCCTACCGCGCCTACGAGGCGCAGGGCTGCGACGTGGTCGCGGTGGTCGTCAACCGGGTGGTGCCCGGGGACCGCGAGGCCATCGCCGAGCGGCTGGCCGCCAAGCTGCCGGTCCCCAGCTATGTGCTGCCCGAGGACCAGTCGCTGTCGGCACCCACCGTCTCCCAGATCGTCCGCACCCTGGGCGCGGAGGTGCTGCTCGGCGATGAGACCGGGCTCTCCCGGGACGTGCGGGACTTCGTGTTCGGCGGCGCGATGCTGCCGAGCTTCCTGCCCGCGCTGACCGAGGGCTGTCTGGTGGTGACGCCCGGGGACCGCGCGGACCTGATCGTGGGCGCGCTGGCCGCGCACAGCGCCGGCGCCCCGTCGATCGCCGGGGTGCTGCTCACCCTGGACGAGCGGCCGGGCCCGGACATCCTGGCGCTGGCCTCGCGGCTGGCCCCGGGGACCCCGGTGGTGTCGGTGGCGGGCGGGTCCTTCCCGACGGCGGCCGAGCTGTTCGCCATCGAGGGCAAGCTCACGGCGAGCGCGCCGCGCAAGGCGGAGACGGCGCTCGGCCTCTTCGAGCGGCATGTGGACACCGCCGCGCTGACCGAGCGCATCTCGGTGAGCCGCTCCGCCCGGGTCACCCCGATGATGTTCGAGCGCGAGCTGATCGAGCGGTCCCGGTCCCGTCGCCGCCGGGTGGTGCTGCCCGAGGGCGCGGAGGAGCGGGTGCTGCGCGCCGCCGACGTACTGCTCCGCCGCGATGTGTGCGATCTCACACTGCTGGGTGAGGAGGACGCGATCCGCAAGCGCGCGGCCGAGCTCGGCATCCAGCTCGCCGAGGCGCAGATCGTCGATCCGCAGACCTCCCCGCTGCGGGAGCGCTTCGCCGAGGGGTACGCGAAGCTGCGCGCCCACAAGGGCGTCTCCTACGAGCTGGCGTACGACGTGGTGGCGGACGTCTCCTACTTCGGCACCCTGATGGTCCAGGAGGGCCTGGCCGACGGCATGGTCTCGGGCGCGGTGCACTCCACCGCCGCCACCATCCGGCCCGCCTTCGAGATCATCAAGACCGCCCCGGGCGCCGAGATCGTCTCCTCGGTCTTCTTCATGTGCCTGGCCGACCGGGTGCTGGTCTACGGCGACTGCGCGGTCAACCCCGACCCGGACGCCGAGCAGCTCGCGGACATCGCCATCCAGTCGGCGACGACGGCCGCCCGGTTCGGGGTGGAGCCGAGGATCGCGATGCTGTCGTACTCCACCGGCACCTCGGGCTCCGGCGCGGATGTGGACAAGGTCCGCAAGGCGACCGAGCTGGTCCGCGAGCGCCGCCCCGATCTGCTGGTCGAGGGTCCGATCCAGTACGACGCGGCGGTGGACGCCGCGGTCGCGGCGACCAAGCTGCCCGACTCCGAGGTGGCGGGCAACGCCACCGTGCTGATCTTCCCGGACCTGAACACCGGCAACAACACCTACAAGGCCGTGCAGCGCTCGGCGGGCGCCGTCGCGGTCGGCCCGGTGCTGCAGGGTCTGCGCAAGCCGGTGAACGACCTGTCCCGCGGGGCACTCGTCCAGGACATCGTCAACACCGTCTCGATCACCGCCATCCAGGCCCAGTCCCCGGCGTCCCCCGCACAGAAGGCGCAGTCCGCGTGAACGGCTCCCGAGTCCTCGTCCTCAACTCCGGCTCCTCGTCCGTGAAGTACCAGCTTCTGGACATGGCCGACGGCTCCCGGCCCGCCTCCGGCATCGTGGAGCGGATCGGTGAGGGCCCCGTCGCCGACCACGCGGCGGCCCTCAAGCAGGTCGCCGACGAACTGGCCGCCCAGGGCCTGGGCCTCGACTCGCCCGAGCTGGCGGCGGTCGGCCATCGGGTGGTGCACGGCGGCACCCGGTTCACCGAGCCGACCCTGATCACCGACGAGGTGGTCGAGGAGATCGAGAAGCTGATCCCGCTGGCCCCGCTGCACAACCCGGCCAACGTCACCGGGATCAAGGTGGCCCGCGCGCTGCGCCCGGACCTGCCGCAGGTCGCGGTCTTCGACACGGCGTTCCACTCGACCATCCCGGAGGCGGCGGCGCGCTACGCGATCGACGTGGCGACCGCCGACCGCTGGGGGGTGCGGCGCTACGGCTTCCACGGCACCTCGCACGCGTATGTCTCCCGGGCCACCGCCGCGCTGCTGGGCAAGGACCCCGCGGCGGTCAACACGATCGTGCTGCACCTGGGCAACGGGGCCAGCGCCTCGGCGGTGCGCGGCGGCGTCTGCGTGGAGACCTCGATGGGGCTGACCCCGTTGGAGGGCCTGGTGATGGGTACCCGCTCGGGAGACATCGACCCGGCGGCGATCTTCCATCTGTCCCGGGTGGGCGGTATGTCGACCGATGAGATCGACACGCTGCTCAACAAGCGCAGCGGGCTGGCCGGTCTGTGCGGGGACAACGACATGCGCGAGATCGGCCGCCGGATGGGCGAGGGCGATCAGGCCGCCCAGCTCGCCTTCGACATCTACATCCACCGACTGCGGAAGTATGTGGGCGCGTACACCGCGGTACTCGGGCGGGTGGACGCCATCGCGTTCACCGCCGGTGTGGGGGAGAACTCCGCGGCGGTACGGGAGGCGGCGATGCGCGACCTCACCGCGTTCGGCATCGAGGTGGACGGAGTCCGCAACGCGCTGCGCTCCGCCACGGCGCGGCTGATCTCCACGGAGTCCAGCCGGGTCGCGGTGGCCGTGGTGCCCACCGATGAGGAGCTGGAGATCGCCGGCCAGACGTTCGACCTGGTCAGCGCCTAGCCTCCGGTTCCGGCTCCGCCAGCCCCAAGACTGAAAAATTCCGCTCCGAAACAAACCGATAGGATCAGCCTCATGCGCCGTTCCAAAATCGTCTGCACTCTGGGCCCCGCTGTCGACTCCTACGACCAGCTCAAGTCCCTCATCGAGGCCGGGATGAACGTGGCCCGGTTCAACATGAGCCACGGAACCCACCCGGAGCATGAGGAGCGGTACCACCGCGTCCGCAAGGCATCCGAGGAGACCGGGCACGCGGTCGGCGTCCTCGCCGACCTCCAGGGCCCCAAGATCCGTCTGGAGACCTTCAAGGACGGCCCGGTGGAGCTGGTCCGCGGGGATGAGTTCATCATCACCACCGAGGACGTGGAGGGTGACCGCACCATCTGCGGCACCACCTACAAGGGGCTGCCGGGCGATGTGTCCAAGGGCGACCAGGTCCTGATCAACGACGGCAATGTCGAGCTGCGGGTCACCGCGGTCGAGGGCTCCCGGGTCCGGACCATCGTCATCGAGGGCGGGGTGATCTCCGACCACAAGGGGATCAACCTGCCGGGTGCGGCGGTCAACGTGCCCGCGCTGTCCGAGAAGGACATCGAGGACCTGAAGTTCGCCCTGCGGATGGGCTGCGACATGGTCGCCCTGTCCTTCGTCCGGGACGCGTCCGACGTCCGGGACGTCCACCGTGTCATGGACGAGGTGGGCCGCCGGGTGCCGGTGATCGCCAAGGTGGAGAAGCCGCAGGCGGTCGCCAATATGACCGAGGTCGTCGCGGCCTTCGACGGGGTGATGGTGGCCCGTGGTGACCTCGCGGTGGAGTATCCGCTGGAGAAGGTCCCGATGGTGCAGAAGCGGCTGATCGAGCTCTGCCGCCGCAACGCCAAGCCGGTGATCGTCGCGACCCAGATGATGGAGTCGATGATCACCAACTCCCGGCCGACCCGCGCCGAGGCGTCCGACGTCGCCAACGCGATCCTGGACGGCACCGACGCGGTGATGCTCTCCGCCGAGTCCTCGGTCGGCTCGTACCCGATCGAGACGGTCAAGACGATGTCCCGGATCGTCCAGGCCGCCGAGCAGGAGCTGCTCTCGCGCGGTCTGCAGCCGCTGGTGCCCGGCAAGAAGCCGCGCACCCAGGGCGGTTCGGTGGCCCGCGCGGCCGCCGAGATCGCCGACTTCCTGGGCGCCAAGTCGCTGGTGGCCTTCACCCAGTCCGGTGACACCGCCCGCCGGCTCTCCCGCTACCGCGCCCAGCAGCCGATCCTGGCCTTCACCACCGATGCGGCCACCCGCAACCAGCTCACGCTGAGCTGGGGCGTGGAGTCCTTCGTGGCGCCCTATGTCGAGCACACCGACGCGATGGTCGACCTGGTGGACGCCGAGCTGCTGAAGCTGGGCCGTTACAACGAGGGCGACACCATGATCATCACCGCCGGCTCGCCCCCCGGCGTCCCCGGCACCACCAACATGGTCCGGGTGCACCACCTGGGCGGCGCGAGCCAGTAGCCCGCCGAACGCGCCCGTGGGCACCGTCTCCGAGTGGAGGCGGTGCCCACGGTCGTTTCCCTCCCGGAGGAGGGGGTTGCGGCTCCCGAACGGGTCCTTGATGTCGCGGGGTCACTCCCCGGTCTTGGACAGATGCATACCCGGGATGGTCAGGTCGCCACCGAACTGGCCGGCCTGCGTGACGGTGACATCGGTGAAGAACACCTCGGGGATGTTGACCGGCGGCGGGCTCTTGGGGCTGAAGGTGATCGGGATGAGCCCCAGCAGGTTCCCCTTCAGCTCCTCGGTGTACATGGTCACCGTGCCGTTGCGAATGGTCGAGGTGGACCCTTCGCGCCCCTGCACATGGGTCGTGGTCCCGGCCGGGCCCACCACGAGCTGGTGCAGATCCTTGATGTCCACGCCCGAGGCGGTGAACTTCAGGACCTTCTTGATCTGGCCGCCCTGCGTCTTGACCTCCACGATGCCCTTGTAGTCCAGGCCGTGCAGGGTCAGCAGGGTGCTCTTGAGGGTCCAGGGGTCCTCGGGCAGCAGGCTCGAGGTCGGCTCGGTCTCGGCGTTCTCGTACGCGTCGGCGTCGAACTTCGGGCAGGGGAACGCCTCCTTGCCGTTCGCGTCCTTCGAGGCGGACGAGGAGGGCTTCGGAAGCGCCTTGTCCGCCTTGTCCTTGGCGTCCTCGACGGTCTTCCCCACCCCGTCCACGGTGTCCTTGAGGCCCTTGCCCACCTTGTCCACCGTGTCCTTGACCGGATCGGTGGGCTTGTCGGAGCTCTTGGACTTCGACGCGGACGGAGACGGAGACGAGCTGGGCCCGGCGCTCGACGAGGGGCTCGGCGAGGCGCTCGGCTCGGCCGACTCCTTGGCCTTCTCCCCGGGCGTCAGGATGTCGTGGAGCGCGTCCCCGAGACCCAGCGGGTCCAGGGGGTTCTTGGACTTCGACGGGCTCGGCGAGGCCGAGGGCTTCTCGTCCCCGGCACCGGGGGACGGCGCGGAGGAGGAACGGGACGGAGACGGCGTGGAGGTGGCCTTGTCGTCGCCCGAGCCCGCCTTGCCGTCCGAGGACTTCTCAGAGCCCTTGGAGCCGTCCTGGGAGCCCTTCTCGGGCGAACCCTTCGCGTCCTCGGCGCCCTTGTCGTCCTTGTTCTTGGCGTCCTTGTCCTCGCTCTGCGAGTCCGAGGCGTCCTTGCCGCCCTTGGAGTCGTCCTTGTCCGCCTCGTCCGGCTGGGACACACACGGCCCGGGCTTGTAGCGGTCCTCGGGCCGTGGGTTGGCCGAGGCGAGCTGCGGAGTGAGCCCCATGCCCATCAGCACGGCCGTCGGCATGGCGGCCAGCGCTATGGCCTTGCCGGCGGGCATCTGAAGGCGGGTCAGTACCGACTTCTTCGGTGCCGCGTGCCGCGGGCCCGTTCTGACCCGGCGCGGGCTCACTCCCTCCGGCTGCTCGGGTCGGTCTTCACCCCGCACGGTGCCTCCCATTCCTGGCTTCCTGGTCCGGTGCGGACCCGGCCCCAGCCGGTTCCGGCACGTTGTCACCGTTCCCGTCGTCCTGCGGCACCGCTCCCGGCTTCTCGGCCGGCTGCGCGGAGGGAGTCTCACCCGGTGCCCAGGAGATGCTCATGCCGCCGCCGAACAGCGCGAGCAGGAATCCCATCAGGAAGCCGCCGAAGTTCGATACGGGGATCGACACCAGGCCGAGCAGGATCGTGGCGACTCCGGCGAACACCCGCACCATGGGCTGGAACCACATGGTCAGGCCCAGGACCACCAACAGCACCCCGATGATCAGCGAGGCCGATCCGGCGGTGGTGGACATGTTGATGGTGAATCCGCCCGCGTTGACGTCGTTGTACGGGAAGTACATGATCGGCACCCCCGCCAGCAGGCTCAACAGCCCTGCCCAGAACGGGCGCTGCCAGCGCCACGCCCTGAAGGACCCCCGCCAACGGCTGATACGGTCACTCGCCCCCGGCGACTCGGCACTCATCGAAAACAGCTCCCTGGGGCCGGCGATCGGTGTGATCGCGGTTGTTCTACAGCAGTACTAGCGTGGCGCATACGCGCTGCTGATCGATGCCCGGGTGAGGGGCAGCGCCGCGGCCCCTCACCCTCAGCTCAACGGATCAGAAGCACTCGTTCTTGCCCTTGCTGACCTTCATCGAAAGGCCAGAGAGCTTGAACGTGCCCGCACTGGTCGCCCAGGCGGTCTGCTTCACACCGGTCAGCGTCGCGGAATCGGCCTGCTGGCCGAACGAACCGGGATCGGCCGCATCGCCCTTGTTGATGCCGGGACCCTTATGGGCGTCACCCGCCGCCACACCGATGTCGATCCCACGGAACGTGGCGTCCGCGTCGAGCTGATCGAGATCGATGAAGAGGTTCTTGGCCTCGACCTGCTTGCTGCCGTTGCCCGCCGTCAGCTTCAGCGTCACGTCGCCGAAGACGGGAACCGGGACCACGACGGACTGGCACAGGCCCTTGAGCTTCGCGCTCTTGAACGCCGACACCGCGACGGGGATCTTCTTGCCCCCGTGCTGGGTGTCAAGCGCGCCGTACTGCGCGAACCCGGTGCCGTCGAGCCGGTCGACCGAGACCTTGAACTGCTGACCGGACACGTTGAACGAGGCCGCGAGCGCACCCTGGGACAGGGCGACGCCGATCGCGGCCGTGGCAGCAACGCTCGGCACCATGACAACGGCGAACCGCTTCCATCTGGTGCCGCCACGAGCCACGGACTCCATGACTTTCCTCCTTCTCGGACGTACATCTCCGGCCGGGGCGAAGCCCCGGACCTGGGATGGGAGAAGTGCTACGTCCTCGGGAAGGAGAGCGCCCACGTCTCACAGGCGCACACCGCACCCGCAACACCGGCGATCACCCCCGAGCGACAACCACTGGCCACGCAATCTCGCGCAACCTCCTGGACAGGCCCTGCCTTTGGGGCAGAGACCCCCCTGTCCACGGCCGACGCCACTGCCGCCGGCCTGCCCGGTGGGGACCCAACCACACCGACGCGCCGACCGGATGCCGAGCTACGGGAGGGATGGACCGAGCTTGGCCGATCGTGGTCCATTCCAGGCCCAGGCACAAGGGGTTCGTTACTAGCGAGTAACGGACGGATAACCGAACTGCGGCAGGACGGTCGAGATCAGGCACGCAGGGTTGCCGGACAGTGACCGGAAAGAGAGGGAGATTTACTCCAAGACCGGACAAAGGCCGGGCTCGCACTTACTGGCAGTAACAGCGACCGCGTTTACCAAGTTTTGGTAAAGAGCGGCCGCTGTGTTGTTTGAGGAGCCCGAGGTCAGAACAGCACGCGCGCCAACGCGCTGCGCGCCGCCACCACTCGGGGGTCCTCACCGCCGATCACCTCGAACAGGCTCAGGAGATGAACGCGCGCCACGTCCCGATCGTCCCCCGCCGTACGACGCACCGTCTCCACCAACCGCCCGAAGGCGTCTTCCACATGACCGCCCACCAAGTCCAGGTCGGCCGCCGTGATCTGGGCCTTGGCATCCGCGGGGCTCTCCGCCGCCGCCTTGCGCGCCTGCGTGGCGTCCACTCCCTGAACGCGCTCCAGCAACTGGGCCTGGGCCAGGCCCAGCTTCGCCTCGCCGTTGGCGGGGTCGTCGGCGAGCACGCTCTGGTACGCCCGCACCGCACCGCCCAGGTCCCCGGCGTCCAGCGCCTGATGGGCCGCGCCGAGCGCGGTCTCCTGCGGCGACTCGGGGACCTCCGGGGCGGCCTCCTCGGCGCCCTCGTCCTGGGCGCCGGGTTCAACAGGTGTACCCACGATGCCGAACTGCTGCTCGGCCGCCTGGATGAGCTGGTCCAGCACCTGGCGGATCTGCGCCTCGGGCGCGGCACCCTGGAAGAGCGGCACCGGCTGGCCCGCGATCACCGCGAAGACCGCGGGGATGCCCTGGACGCCGAACTGCTGGAAGAGCATCTGGTTGGCGTCGACGTCGATCTTCGCGAGGACGAACTGCCCCGCGTACTCCGTGGCCAGCCGCTCCAGGATGGGGCCGAGCTGCTTGCACGGCTCGCACCACTCGGCCCAGAAGTCGATGACGACCGGCACTTCGGTGGAGCGCTGCAGGACGTCCTGCTGAAAACCCGCTTCGTCGACATTGAAGATCAGACGGGCGGGCGCGGCCGCGCCCCCGGAGCCGGCCGCCTGGGCCCGCGCCTTTTCCGCCTTCTGCTTCGCTTCTCCGGCCGCCTTCACCGCGGCGAGGTCGACCACTCCACTCATGGACATGTTCCGTGGCTGCATGGTCCTATCCTCCCCTCTTCCCGCGGTGAAGGGAAAAGCGCATCGGCCGATGGCCCGGCCGTGGCACACCCTTACGCTACGAGCCGTAGCGTAACTCACCAGGGACGGTGTGCGGTACTGGCGGGTAGGGTGCCGCGCATGAGCCCGTCCGCACGCCGCACCGGGCGCCCGCGCAGCGCCGAGGCCGACCGAGCCATCCTGGGCGCCACGCGTGCCGCCCTGGTGGAACTGGGCTGGGCGAAGCTGACGCTGGGCGATGTGGCGGCCCGCGCCGGGGTCGCCAAGACGACCCTCTACCGCCGCTGGGCCAGCAAGTGCGAGCTGGTGGTGGACGCCATCGCGGCGGTCTTCGACGAGCACCTGGACGCGACCGACCGCGGCAGTCTGCACGCCGATGTGGAGGCCGTGGTGATCCGGCTGGGGGCGCTGCTGGAGCGGCCCGAGACGGGCACCGCGCTGATGGCCGTCATCGCGGAGGCCATGCACGACAAGGCGCTGCGGTGCCGGGTGCGCTCGGCGATCGTGGACCGGCAGAAGCGGCTGGTCACGGTCGGCCGGGAGCGCGCCCGGCTCCGCGGTGAGCTGCCGCGCGAGGAGGACCCGGAGGCGGCGGCCCGCAACGCGGACCTGATCTTCGACACGGTCGCCGGGGCGGTGCTCCACCGGCTGATGATCAGCGCGGAACCGGTGGACCCGCGGTGGGCCCGGGACTTCACGGACCTGCTGCTGTACGGGCTGACCGGGGCGGATTCCGGCGGCGCCGCGGCCGGACCCGCCCCGGAGGGGGCTCAGAAGCCGGCCGGCTCCGTGTAGACCCCCCACTCGTCGCGGAGGGCGTCGCAGATCTCGCCGAGGCTCGCCTCGGCGCGCACCGCCTTCAGCATCGGCTCGATCATGTTGGAGCCCTCGCGGACGGCGGCGACCAGCGCCCCCAGCCCCTCGGCGATCTCGGCCTCGTCCCGGCCGGCCTTGCGGGCACCCAGCACCCGCACCTGCTCGCGCTCGACCTCGTGGCTGACCCGCAGAATCTCCAGATCGCCGGTGACCGAGCCCTCGTGGCAGTTGACGCCGACGACCTTCTTGTCCCCCTTCTCCAGGGATCGCTGGTACCGGAAGGCGGATTCGGCGATCTCGCCGGTGAACCAGCCGTCCTCGATGCCCTGGAGGATGCCGGCGGTGATCGGCCACTCGGGCTGCCGTCCGTCCGGCACCGTGCGGCGGCCGCGCTCCTTGATCTGCTCGAAGATCTTCTCGGCGTCGGCCTCGATCCGGTCGGTCAGCGCCTCGACGTACCAGGCACCGCCCAGCGGATCGGCCACATTGAGGACCCCGGTCTCCTCCATCAGCACCTGCTGGGTGCGCAGGGCGATCTCGGCGGCCTGCTCGCTGGGCAGGGCCAGGGTCTCGTCCAGGGCGTTGGTGTGCAGCGAGTTGGTGCCGCCGAGGACCGCGGCGAGGGCCTCCACGGCCGTCCGTACGACGTTGTTGTACGGCTGCTGGGCGGTGAGCGAGACCCCGGCGGTCTGGGTGTGGAACCGCAGCCACTGCGCCTTCTCGGTTCTCGCCCCGTAGACATCGCGCATCCAGCGGGCCCAGATCCGGCGGGCGGCGCGGAACTTGGCGATCTCCTCGAAGAAGTCGACATGCGCGTCGAAGAAGAAGGACAGCCCGGGCGCGAAGGTGTCGACGTCCAGCCCGCGGGAGAGGCCGAGCTCCACATACCCGAAGCCGTCGGCGAGGGTGTACGCCAGCTCCTGCGCGGCCGTCGCCCCGGCCTCGCGGATGTGGTAGCCGGAGACCGACAGCGGCTTGTACGCCGGGATGCCCTCGGAGCAGTACTCCATCAGGTCGCCGATCAGCTTCAGATGCGGCTCGGGCGGGAAGAGCCACTCCTTCTGCGCGATGTACTCCTTGAAGATATCCGTCTGGAGCGTGCCGTTGAGCCGCGAGATGTCCACGCCCTGGCGCTCGGCGGCGACCAGGTACATGCAGAAGACGGGCACGGCCGGACCGCTGATGGTCATCGAGGTGGTGACATCGCCGAGCGGGATGTCCTTGAAGAGGATCTCCATGTCGGCGGCGGAGTCGATGGCGACACCGCAGTGACCGACCTCGCCGAGCGCATGCGGATCGTCGGAGTCGCGGCCCATCAGGGTCGGCATGTCGAAGGCGACCGACAGCCCGCCGCCGCCCGCCTTGAGGATCATCTTGTAGCGCTCATTGGTCTGCTCGGCATTGCCGAACCCCGCGAACTGGCGGATGGTCCAGGCCCGGCCCCGGTATCCGGTGGCGTAGAGGCCACGGGTGTACGGGAACTCGCCGGGCCAGCCGATCCGCTCGAACCCCTCCACGCTGTCGCCCGGGGCGGGTCCGTAGACCGGCTCGACGGGGTCCCCCGACAACGTCGAGCGCGTCCAATCCCTTGGGGGCTTCGCCCCCAAACCCCCGGCCGCGTCGCGCTTGTGTGCCGCGTCGTACCGGGCCTGCCACCGTCGGCGGCCCGCCTCAATGCCTTCGGCGTCCATACTCCAAAAGTACTAGGACGTCCTACTAATTGTCGACGCGAGACTCACCATACTGGGCCGAACGGGGACATCCACTCCCCGGCCGCGCGCCTCGTCCAGCCCCGGACGGGACGCGCGGAAGGGCCGCAAACCGCCGGTCAGACCTGCGCGGGTGCCGGCGTCGCGCCACTGACCAGCGGCTCCACCTCGTGGGTGACCTTGCGCTCGACGAAGAACGCGGCCGTCGGGATGGTGCCCGCGACCAGGACCCACAGCAGCTTGCCGAACGGCCATTTGGCCTTGGAGCCGAGGTCGAAGGCGAAGACCAGGTAGATGATGTAGAGCACACCGTGGATCTGGGAGACCACGAGCGTGAGGTCCTCGCCCGTGTCGAAGCCGTACTTGAACACCATGCAGGTGCAGAGCACGAGCAGCATCACTGCGGTGAGGTAGGCCATGACCCGGTAGCGGGTCAGCACGCTGCGTTTCATGCCCTGAGCGTAACCGCCCGTTCCGGGGCGATCTTCGCCGCCCCCGGGTCTTCGTCAGCTGTCCTCGAAGTCCTCCGCGGCGACCCGCAGCGGGCGCAGCAGCTCGAAGATCTTGCCGCAGTCCTCGGCGTCGTAGACCCCGAGCCCGAATTCCATCGCCATCAGATCGCGGGTGGCCGATTCGACCACCTCACGGCCCCGGCCGGTGATCGAGGCCAGGGTGCCGCGGCCGTCGTTGGGGTTCGGCCGCTTGTCGACCAGACCCGATTTGACCAGGCGGTCCACCGTATTGGTGACCGAGGTCGGGTGGACCATCAGCCGCTCGCCGATCTTGGACATCGGCAGCTCACCGGACTTGGAGAAGGTGAGCAGCACCAGCGCCTCATAGCGGGCGAAGGTCAGTCCGTACGGTCTGACGACCGCGTCGACCTGGCTGAGCAGAATCTGGTGGGCCCGCATGATCGAGGTGATCGCGCCCATGGAGGGCACGGACCCCCACCGCTGCTTCCAGAGTTCATCGGCACGGGCGATGGGGTCGAACGACAGGCTGAGCGGCTTCGGCACACCACCGACCCTACCGGCCGGTCATATCGTGGTCAGCCCTATCTCACACTTCGGGCCGGGCGGGCCCGGAGACGGTGCGCCGCACCTCCAGCGCCACCAGCAGCGAGCACAGCGCCCCGCAGCCACCCGCCGTCGCGGCGACCACATGGACCGGTACGAACTCGGCGACCGCGCCGGAGACCGCCATGCCAAGACCCTGCGCGGTCATCAGCCCGGCCGTCAGCACCGTCATCGCCCGGCCGCGCAGCTCGTCCGGTACGGCGGCGAGGAACCACTGGTCGAGGCCGAGGCTGTAGGCGATACCGCAGCCGGTCAGCAGCTGCAGGGCCAGCGCCCAGCCGAACGAGGGACGGACGGCGTACCCCAGGGCGGGCAGCATCGCCAGGACGCCGACCGGCAGCGTCAGCCGGGCCCGGGCCCGCGGTCCCAGCAGCGAGCCCACCAGCACCTCACTGGCGACCGCCCCGACCGGCATCCCGCACATCAGCAGCCCGAGCCCCACCGAGCCGAGCCCCAGCCCATCGGAGTACGGCGTCAGCAGGGCCTCCGGCATCACCACGAACATCGGCGGCACCCACGACAGCAGCATCAGCGCCCGGATGCGGCGGTCCGCGAACAGCCGCCGCATCCCGCTCAGCGAGTCCCCGAGCAGGGGGCACCTCCCAGCGGTAGCTGGGGGAGCCCCGCCCCCGGCCACCTGCCGCGCCGGGCGGCGGCGGGTGCCGAAGCGCAGCACCAGCGCCGAGCCGACGAGCGCCGCGGCCGTGAGCGCCAGCGCGGCCCGCGGCGAGACGGCGACGAGCAGCAGCCCGCCGACCCCGAACCCGGCGAGCTGCGCGGTCTGGGAGGTGATCCGGATGACCGAGCGGCCCAGGACGAAGGCGTCGCCCTCGCCGAGGATGTCGCCGAGCGTCGCCGACCGGGTCCCGCTGAACACCGGCGAGATCGCGGCGGGCACACAGCGCAGCGCGAGCAGCGCGGCCACCGGCATCCCCGGCACCACCATGGCGGCCACGCATCCGGCGTGCACCAGATCGCAGACCACCAGCACCCGGCGGGCCGGGAAGCGGTCGGCGACGGAGGACAGCAGGGCGCCGCCGATCACATACGGCAGCATCGAGGTGGCGAACGTCAGGGCACTGAGCAGCGGCGATCCGGTGAGCCGGTAGACCAGCACGGACAGCGCGAGCTGGCCGACCACCTCGCCGAGCATGGAGACCAGGTGCGCGGCGAAGACGGCCCGGAACTCCCGGACCGCGAACACCGCGCCGTAGCCAACGCCCCCCGGACCCCGCGACGGCCCCTGGTCGTCACCGGGCGCGAGCTCGGGTCGGGAGGCGTGCGCGTCGGGGCGCGACTCGAGAGGGCCCGTGGTACCGGGCCCGGAGGGCGTTGCCATGCCGGAAGCGTGCCCGTACGGGCGGGGTGGGCTCTAGTGTTTCGGCCTGAGCCGAATCTTCGCGATCGGGGGGCGATGCCATGCCACTGCATATGAATTTCGGCGCCGGCGATCTGCTGCGCTGCCGGTTCGCCATCTCGCCCCTGTGCCAGACGCACGAGGCGGTGCGCACGCTGCGCCGGACCGAGCGGCACGGGTACCACCTGCCGTGGCTGCGGCGGGTGCGGGAGGCGGTGGCCGGGCTCGATCTGTCGGAGCTGTGGCTGCTGATGCCGGGCCGGGGCGGCTACACCCCGGACTTCCTGGGTCCGCCGCCGGAGGTGCCGTACGCGCCGTTCGAGGACGAGCTGGCGCGGCTGCGGGCCACGGACCCCGCCGCCGCCCACCGTGAGCTGGTCCTGTCCCTGGCATGCACGCCGGGGGCCGCCGAGTCCCCGCGGGGCCGGGCGATGCTGGCCGATCCGGCGCGCGCGGTCCAGCGGCTGGCCGAGGTGACCGAACGGGCCTGGCAGGCCCTGGTCGCACCGGACTGGCCCCGGCTGCGGGCCCTGCTGGAGGCCGATATCGGCTATCGCTCACGGCAGTTGGCCGACGGCGGCCTGGAGCGGCTGTTCGCGGATCTGCGGCCCGCGCTGCACTGGACCGACGGCACGCTCACCATCCGTACCTCCGCGAGCCCCGCCCGGACGCAGGACCTGGGCGGCCGGGGGGTGCTGCTGATGCCCAGCGTCTTCGTCTGGCCTGATGTGGTGAGCGGCTTCGCCCCGCCGTGGCAGCCCACGGTGATCTATCCGGCGCGCGGGGTCGGCGGGCTGTGGCGGGAGCCGGACGCGGAGGGGAGGGACGCGCTCGTACGCCTCCTGGGCGCGGGCCGCGCGGCGGTCCTCGCCGGTCTGGAGGAACCCGCCTCCACCTCGGCCCTGGCCGCGCGCCTCGGCCTCGCGCCCTCGTCGGTCTCGGCCCATCTCGCGGTGCTGCGCGGAGCCGGACTGCTCAGCTCACGGCGCCAGGGCCATCAGGTGCTGTACGAGCGCACGCCGCTGGGCATGGCCCTGGTGGGCGGGGGCTGAGGGGCCCCGAGGCGGTCAGTCGGACAGATGGCGCTCGACCGTCTCGACCTTGGAGGTCAGACCGTCCGTGACGCCCGGGCGGATATCGGCCTTGAGGACCACCGAGACCCGGGGCGCCCGCGCCTCCACCACGGCGACGGCGCGCTTGACGACGTCCATGACCTCGTCCCACTCGCCCTCGATCGAGGTGAACATCGCGTCCGTACGGTTCGGCAGCCCCGATTCACGGACCACCCGCACCGCGTCGGCGACGTACTCCCCCACATCCTCGCCGACGCCCAGCGGCGTCACCGAAAAGGCGACGATCATGCGTTGACCACGCCCTCCTTACGGGCGCGGGCCGCGATCACACCGGCCTCGGTCTCCCGCTTGAGCTTGCGCTCGGCGAAGAAGCCGCCGGTGGGCAGGACGGAGAGGACGAAGTACAGGGCCGCGGTCTGCCACTTCCACTTGGTGCGGTTCCAGGCGTCCGCCCAGAAGACCACGTAGAGGATGAAGAGCACGCCGTGCACCATGCCCATCACCGGCACCGCGTTGAAGTCCGAGGTGCGCTTGAGCACCGAGCAGATGAGCAGCAGCAGGAACGACACGGCCTCGGGCGCGGAGACCAGGCGGAGCCGGCGCAGCGCGGTGGCGGTCTTGAAGTCCACGAGAGCACCTTCGTGTGAAGAGGGGTACGGCAGAACACAGACCGGCTTGTGAATGAATGCACAAGCCTGCGCCCATTGTCGCAGCTTCGCGGGCGATCATGGCCCGGGGGGCACCCCCAGCCCCCGGCGCTCCCTGTCCGCCGACGTCAGAGCCCGCTACCGTCGGCTCCGTGGCTCAGTTTCGGCTCCAGGAAAGCAGGGTGCTCGCGGTCGACCTGACCGGCGACTCCGTGAAGGCCAAGAACGGCGCGATGGTCGCCTACGAGGGGGATATGACCTTCAAGAAGAAGACCGGCGGCGGCGAGGGGCTGCGCGGGATGGTGACCCGGCGGCTCACCGGGGAGCAGATGGCCGTCATGGAGGTGAAGGGGCACGGCACGTGCTACTTCGCCGACCGGGCGAGCGAGATCAACCTGGTCTCGCTGCACGGCGAGAAGCTCTATGTGGAGTCCAGCAATCTGCTGTGCACGGACTCCGCGCTGCGCACCGGCGCCTCCTTCACCGGGCTGCGCGGCTCCTCGCAGGGCAACGGCCTGTTCACCACGACCGTCGAGGGCACCGGCCAGGCCGCGCTCGTCTCGGCCGGCACGGCGATCGTGCTGCGCGTCACCCCGCAGACCCCGCTGCAGGTCGACCCGGGCGCGTACCTCGCCCACACCGGCGGTCTCAAGCAGCACTTCCAGGCGGGGGTGAACTTCCGGGCGCTGATAGGCGAGAGCGGCGGGGAGTCCTTCCAGATCCGCTTCGAGGGCGACGGGCTGGTCTACGTCCAGCCCAGCGAACGCAACACGATCGGAGGTGAGCTCTGATGCCGTTCAGGTTGCTCACCTCTCGCATGGTCGAGGCCCAGGTGCTGCCGGGGCAGACCCTGTTCAGCCAGCGTGGCGCGATGCTCGCGTACCGCGGGGACGTACGGTTCACCCCCAGCATCACCGGCGGGCAGCGCGGGGTGCGGGGGATGATCGGGCGGCGGATAGCCGACGAGGACACCCCGCTGATGACCGTCGAGGGCCAGGGCACGGTGATGTTCGGGCACGGCGGCCATCACGTCCAGGTGATCGACCTGGTCGGCGACACCCTCTATGTGGAGTCGGACCGGCTGCTGGCCTTCGACGGCTCGCTGCGCCAGGGCACGATGTTCATGGGCTCCCAGGGCGGGGTGATGGGCATGGTGCGCGGCCAGGTCACCGGACAGGGGCTGTTCACCACCACCCTGGAGGGGCACGGCTCCGCGGCGGTCATGGCGCACGGCGGGGTGCTGGAACTGCCGATCGGCCCCGGACGTCCGGTGCATGTCGATCCGCAAGCCTATGTCGCCCACCGGGGTGATGTTCGCAATAAGCTCTCGACGGCGATCGGCTGGCGCGAAATGGTGGGCCGGGGCTCGGGGGAGGCGTTCCAACTGGAGCTGTCCGGCACCGGCATGGTCTATGTCCAGGCATCGGAGGAGAAGCTTTGAACGGCCCCGTCATCCACGACGCCTGGACGCTGCCCGTCGACGACAACATCAATCCGTACGCCTTCAGCGTGGACCTGAACGGCCAGTGGTTCCTGCAGAAGGGGAAGATGGTCGCCTACTACGGGCAGATCGACTTCCATGGCGTCGGGCTCGGCCACCTCGACCACCTCATCGCGTACAGCTTCCACTCCCCGCTGCACGCGGCGGACTGGGTGGTGGCCGAGGGCAAGGGGAAGATGGTGCTCGCGGACCGCGCCTTCGACGTCAACTCCTATGACCTGGACGACGGCAACCTGTCCATCCGGTCCGGCAATCTGCTCGCCTTCCAGCCGTCGCTGTCGCTGAAGCAGTCCATCGTCCCGGGCTTCCTCACCCTCATCGGCACCGGGAAGTTCGTGGCCGCCTCCAATGGGCCCGTGGTCTTCATGGAGCCGCCGATCCGGGTGGATCCGCAGGCGCTGGTGGGCTGGGCGGACTGCCCGACACCGTGCCACCACTACGACCACCAGTATCTGCGCGGCTTTCTCGGGGCCGTCAGGTCGCGCACGGGGATCGGGGGCGCCTCGGGCGAGGAGCACCAGTTCGAGTTCGTGGGCGCGGGGACCGTACTGCTGCAGTCCACCGAGCAAGTCGTCGCCGAAATATCGGTTGGCGAGACAGGGGGTACCGGTTCGTGAGCGCGAGCGTGCGGAGTGTAACGTCGAACAGGTGACCTCTAGCCCGATGCATCCATTGGTTCGGAATTCAACTTCTATAGGTAGAATACATCCCATGGAGACCGAGAACGGCACGCGCTGGCTCAGCGATGAGGAACAGCGCGCGTGGCGCACCCACCTGGATGTCAGCCGGCTGCTGACCTACCAGCTCGAAAAAGACCTGCAGCCGTTCGGCCTGACCATGAACGACTACGAGATCCTGGTCAACCTCTCGGAGTCGGAGGACCGCCGGATGCGGATGAGCGACCTCGCCTCCGCGACCCTGCAGTCCAAGAGCCGGCTGTCCCATCAGATCACCCGGATGGAGAACGCCGGCCTGGTCCGCCGCGAGAACTGCGAATCCGACCGACGGGGGCTGTACGCCGTGCTGACCGAGCACGGCTGGGAAACCATGCGCAAGGTCGCACCCCACCATGTGGCGTCCGTGCGCAACCACTTCATCGATCTGCTCGCGCCGGAGGACCTCAAGGCGCTGTACGGATCGCTGGTGCCCGTCGCCGAGCATCTGCGCGCCCAGCGGGGCCGGGTCTGACACCACGGCCGCCCTCCGGACGCCGGGTGCGGCCGGAGGGCGTCAGGTCTTGCGCAGATCGGGGGCGGGGACCCCGATGAGCAGAGCGCGCAGGGCATTCCAGGCCGTACGCAGAGCGCGCGTGACGGCCGGCGGGTCGCTGCCCATGATCCGCGTCCACGCTCCGCAGTCGTCGGGCAGCACGCTCACGCCGAAAGCCAGGCCGGTGCTCAGCAGGGCCTCGTGCAGGGTGTCGGCGACCCGCGCCGCGGGGGCGAGCGGAGTGACCGCGTAGAGCGTGGCCATCAGGTCGTGCCCGCCGAAGACCGCCGGGCCGGTCACCGAGCCCGGCTCACGCGGATCCAGGCGGACGGTGTCGACCACCACCGGCTCGCCGTCGGGACGCATGATCTCCAGGTCGCTGAAGAGCAGGCGGTAGGCGTGCCGTTCACCCCGGGCCAGCCGGCCGGCCGCGATCGTCTCGCCCAGCACGACGGTGGCCGTGGGGTCGGCGGTCAAGCGGGTCTGCTGGTAGAAGCGCGCGTCCCGGTACGGGATCAGCGGGTCGGGCAGGTACTCGACATAGCTGTGGGCGGCGGCGGTGAGGTGGACGACCTGGGTGGCGTGGTCGAACTCCATGCGGTGCAGCTTGGTGGCGGCCTGCGTCGTCAGATGTACGGCGGTCCCGGGGCCGCACTCGACGTCGACGCGGTTGCGGTCGGCCTGGACGATGCCGCCGCCGGTGGACATGAGATAGGTCACCGGCATGTCCGGCCGCAGCGGGTCCACATACAGCGGCCGCATGATCTGGAGCGGGGACTTCTGGTAGCGGTGGACCAGTTCGCTGCGGTCGCCGACCCGCGCATAGCCCAGTTCGAGCAGGCCGACCTTGCCGGGGCGCCCGGCGGCCAGGGTGTCCGGAGTGCCGGCCAGGTCGAGCATCCGGGCCGGTACCCGCCGGGGTTCGTAGTGTGCGGGGTGCAGCCGCGCGGGCGCCTCGGTCATGCGGAAGCCGCCTCCTGGCCGATCTGCCGGGCGGCCTCCTGGGACAGGAGGAAGTCGGCGATGGTGTCCAGGCCCTCTCCGGTCAGGGAGTTGGTGAGCACCACTGGCCGGCCCTGCCGGACGTGATGGGCGTCCGACTCCATCCGGTCCAGGTCGCATCGCACATACTGGGCGATGTCGATCTTGTTGATGACGAGCAGCTCGCACTCGGTGATGCCCGGACCCCGCTTGCGGGGCATCTTGTCGCCCTCCGCGGTGTCCAGCACGAACAGGAAGAGGTCGACGAGTGCCGGGCTGAAGGTGAGCGTCAAGTTGTCGCCGCCGCTCTCGAAGAGCAGCGTGTCCACCTCGGGGAAGCGCTCCAGGAGCTCGTCGGCCGCGGCCTGGTTCATCGTCGGGTCGTCCCGGACCGCGGTGTGCGGGCAGGCTCCGGTCTCGACACCGACGATGCGGTCCGCTGCGAGGATCCCGTCCAGGGTGCGCCGCACATGGGCGGCGTCCTCCGTGGTGTAGATGTCGTTGGTGATGACGGCGGGAGTCCGGCCGCGGGCGATCAGCACCGGGACGAGCGCCTCGATCAGCGCGGTCTTGCCGGAGCCGACCGGCCCGGCGATGCCGACGCGCAGCACGCCGTCCTTCGGGCGCCGGATCAACTCGTCGTGGTCATGGTGGTGGTGGGAGCCTCGGACCTGTGTGGGGTCGTGCATGGTGATTCCTTGTCCGGAGTGGGGGTGTCTTCTCGGTGGCAGGCAGGGCGCTAGCTCGCGAACAGCCGTGCCTCGGCGCGCTCGTGACGGCCGGCCATGATGTCGGCCACGGGGACGCATCCGCCGAGGTCGGCCAGGTCCCGGTCCAGCGCCGCCGCCACGGTCTCCTCGATGACGGGGGCGGCGCCGTGCAGCACGACCTGGGCCCGGCGGTGGTCGGTGAGCCGCAGTCGCAGGGCCGCCCCCACGAAGCTGGCCGCGAAGGCGAACAGCTCGCAGGTGACCGCCTGGCGCGTGGTGAGGCCGTTCGCCGCGTGGACGACGCCGGCGACGACCGGCTGGCAGCCGCGCACCGCACCGTCCCGGTGCAGCGTGCGGTACCGCTCGAGCTGCGGCGTCCCGTAGACCTCGCCGGCCAGGTCGAGCAACTGCCGTCCGGTGCGGACCGCGGCCTGCCGGGCCTCCCGGCCCAGCTTGGTGGCGTACAGCCGCCGTTCCACGGCCACCACCCCGTCCCAGTCGTCCGCCGCCACCGCGCGGTGGGTGAGGGCGAGGGCGGTCGCGTCGGCCGGCCCCGCGCTGTGGCGGAGCAGGTCGTGGAGGAGGGCGGGCAGGCTGCGCGGGGTGACCGCACGGGCCTGCTGGTAGCCCTCCAGCCCGTGGGAGAGGGTGTAGTAGCCGCTGGGAAAGGCCGAGTCGGTGAGCTGGAGCCCGGTCAGCAGGGCCGGGACCGGCATCGGTTCGTTCACGCTGGGTTTCCGTTCCTGCCGGGTGGCCGTCCGTCGAGGTCGGGCCGCGGGGTCCAGGGCACGCGAGCGCCCCTGCGGACCGTCCTGGGGGTGCGTCAGACGATGTAGAAGAGCTGGTTGAGCGGGAGGCGCTCGGCCGGCTCGATGGTGGCGGGCTCGCCGTCGACGGTGACCTTGTAGGTCTCCGGGTCCACCTCGATCCGCGGCAGCGCGTCGTTGCGGACCATGTGCTGCTTGCCGACGGTCCGGCAGCGCCGCACGGGCTCGATCCGCCGCCCGAGGCCCAGTTCGCCGGGGACGCCGGCGGCGATGGCCGCCTGGGACATGAAGGTGACGGACGTACGCTGCCGGGCGCGGCCGAAGCTGCCGAACATCGGCCGGTAGTAGACCGGCTGAGGCGTCGGCAGGGAGGCGTTGGGATCGCCCATCAGGGCCCAGTTCACCATGCCGCCCTTGACGATCAGCTTGGGCTTGGCGGCGAAGGAGTTGATCGGCCAGAGCACGATGTCGGCGAGCTTGCCGGGCTCGAGCGAGCCGATCACATCGGAGGCGCCCACCGCGATCGCCGGGTTGATGGTGAGCTTCGCCAGGTAGCGCAGCACGCGCGCGTTGTCGTTGCGGGAGCTGTCCTCGGCGAGCGCACCGCGCACCTCCTTGCAGTGGTGCGCGGTCTGGAAGGCACGGGCGAAGGACTCGCCGACGCGCCCCATGGCCTGGGAGTCGGAGGAGAAGATGCTGATCACGCCGAGGTCGTGCAGTACCGTCTCGGCCGCGATGGTCTCGGCGCGCACCCGGCTGTCGGCGAAGGAGACGTCCTCGGGGATGTTGCGGGACAGATGGTGGCAGACCATCACCATGTCCAGCAGCTCGTCCACCGAGTTGATGGTGTACGGCAGGGTGGGGTTGGTGGAGGCCGGCAGGACGTTGGGCTCGCCGGAGACCCGCATGATGTCGGGGGCGTGACCGCCGCCCGCACCCTCGGTGTGGAAGGTGTGGATGGTCCGGCCGTCGATCGCGGACAGGGTGTCCTCGAAGAAGCCGCCCTCGTTGAGGGTGTCGGTGTGGATGGCGAGCTGGACGTCGTGCTCGTCGGCGACCCGCAGCGCGTTGTCGATGGTGGCCGGAGTGGCGCCCCAGTCCTCGTGCACCTTCAGACCGGCCACGCCCGCCTCGACCTGCTCGCGCAGCGCCTCGGGCAGGCTGCCGTTGCCCTTGCCGAGCAGACCCACGTTGACCGGCAGGTCCTCGACGGCCTCCAGCATCCGCTGGATGTTCCACGGGCCGGGGGTGCAGGTGGTGCCGTTGCTGCCGTCGGTCGGCCCGGTGCCGCCGCCGAAGAAGGTGGTGATGCCGTTGGACAGGCCCTCCTGGGCCTGCTGGGGCGAGATGAAGTGGATATGGGTGTCGACGCCGCCGGCGGTGGCGATCAGGTGCTCACCGGATATGACCTCGGTGCCGGGGCCGATGACCAGCTTGGAGTCGACACCGTTCTGCACATGCGGGTTGCCTGCCTTGCCCACTCCGACGATCAGTCCGTCCCGGACCCCGATGTCGCCCTTGACGACGCCCAGCACCGGATCGAGGACCACCACGTTGGTGATCACCAGGTCCAGCGCACCCTCGCGGTTGAGCGCGGCGGGGTCCTGGGCCATGCCGTCACGGATGGCCTTGCCGCCGCCGTAGACGGCCTCGTCGCCGTAGGAGCCGGCGTTGTGGTCGTACTCGACCTCGACGACCAGGTTGGTGTCGGCGAGGTGGAACCGGTCGCCCACGGTGGGGCCGAACAGGTCCGTGTACTGCTTGCGCGGGATGATCGCCATCAGTGGTCGGCTCCCTCGTTCTCGGTGTCGGCGTTGCCGCCGGTATCGGCGAATCCCAGTTGTCCGGCGCGGCGCAGCGCGGCGCGCCGGGTGTCGTCGGCGTTCAGGCCGCCGTCCACGAGTCCGGCGAAGCCGATGAGCCGCCGGCTTCCGCCGAAGGCGACCAGCTCGACCTCGCGGGTGTCGCCGGGCTCGAAGCGGACGGCGGTGCCGGACGGGATGTCCAGGTGCATGCCGTACGCGGCTTCGCGGTTGAACCGCAGGGCGCGGTTGACCTCGAAGAAGTGGTAGTGGGAGCCGATCTGGACGGCCCGGTCACCGGTGTTGGCGACCGTCAGACCGACCTTGGCCCGACCGGGGTTGATCTCCACGGGATCGTCCCCGTAGAGGTAGTGGGCTCCACCCGACATCGTCGTCTCCTTGTCTCAGGCGGGGATTCAGGCGGTTTCAGGCGCCGATGGGGTCGTGGCAGGTGACCAGCTTCGTCCCGTCCACGAACGCGGTCTCGACCTGGAGGACGGTGAGCATCTCGCGTACCCCGGGCATGACGTGGTCGGCCGTGACGACCTTGCGGCCCAGCTCCATGCACTCGGCCACCGTGTGGCCGTCGCGGGCGGCTTCCAGGACGGCCTCGGTGATCAGGGCGGCGGCCTCGGTGTAGTTGAGCTTGGTGCCCCGGTCCCTGCGGCGCCGGGCCAGGTCGGCCACCACGTAGACGTGGAGCTTGTCGATTTCGCGCGGTGCGAGGTTCATTGGTGTCACTTCGCTTTCTCTGACGAGATGCCCGGCCGGTCCAAGGCTGGAGCGGCCTCCAGGAAGAGCCAGGTCGTCACGACGAACGGCCAGGTGAAGGGAGATCCGCCGGAGGGCTGGGCGAATGCCTGCCAGGCGGCCGTGAAGGGGACCGAGGCCACGGCGGCGAGCGCGGCGTACCCCGCGGTCCACGGAGTGAGGGTCAAGAAGGTGGCGGCCAGTGCGATGGCGACGAGCACCGCGTTGTAGCCGTAGAGCCCCTCGCTGATCCGTTCGGCGGGCAGGCCCATGGCGCAAGCGGTCAGGATCGCGACGACGCTGCCGCAGGCGGCGGCGACGGCGGCGACCCGGGAGGTGATGAGCAGTCCGGCAAGCAGGACCAGGCCCGCGTACCACTTGTCGAGGAAGAAGACCTGACCGAGGTTGTTGCAGAACGCATGGCCGAGTTCCGAGGCCGACAAGGTGGTTGCCCCGTCGCGGGGGAGCGGTGGTGCGGCGGCCGGCGCGGTCGGCAGGGCGATCGCCAGCACCCCGGCGACCAGGCAGAACGGGGCCGTCAGCGCGGGCAGACCGATGCGGCCCAGTAGATGGCCGACCGCCGCGCTCAGCACCGCGCAGACCGCTGCGGCGAGGACGGCGAGCAGTGCGGTCCGCCAGGAGGCGCCGAGCCGGACGACTATGGCGATGCTGGTCAGGCAACCGCAGTAGCCCTCCAGCCCGTTGGCCAGACCGTCCCGGTCGGCGCCCAGCACGGATGCGGCCACGGTGGACGCCGCCGCGCCGAGCAGGCCGTACACGCCGATCCGCCAGCCGCCCGCGAATAACGCGATGGTGAACAATAAGCCGGTCCACGGGCTCGCGCTGAGCGCCACCTGGGCGACGCCCCGCATCGGTATCCGTCCCACATCGGCCGGAGCCCAGCGTCCCGGCTGCGACACCTGCCCTGTTGTAGGCATGAGTTTCCCCCTGACGGGAACATGACGAATTCACCAGCCCCCCTTGAACCGAGGGGGGCCGAGCTTGATCAACAACTTGTTTCGGAGCCTACGCTCGGAATTGCGAGGCGCGTCGGCGGAAGTTGGTGACCAGGTGAGTGCACAGTGAAATCACCGCTGATGGCGCGGCATATGCGGGCGAACCGGGTTGCCCAAGTCTTGACTCCGTTGGAGAGCCCTTGGCACTACCGAGGTGAAAATTCGACCAAACGGCGTCGGCAAAGTCCCCCCGCACTCACCGCTGTTCCGAGCGGGCGTGAATTCCGTAGGACGGCCGTTTCGCAGGCGGCGCCCGAGTCAGCTGGTCAGGGCGATCGGGCCGCTACGCGGAACGCCCGGGTATCCGCCGGTGCGGTTCTCGGAGCAGTGCCTGACCCGGCTACACGGCGGCCCGGGAGAATTCCGGACGGGCCGGATGGCCGTCGGCCGGACCTGTGTCGATGAGTGTCGACACCCTCCCGGCCGGGCACGGCGCCGCGAACCGCCGCACTTCCTCGTCCGGCACCCCGGCAGGCGCCAGGTAATTCCTCGCCCGGTTCGCTTGTGACGGCTTCACCTGATCTCTTGCGAGGAAGCCCGGGTGTTGCAGGGCTCCGTTGGGAATCCGTGAACCGATGGCCTGATGCTGTTCAAGCGGCGAGTTCGAGGCGGTCCGGGTGAGTGGTTCTGGTCCCGCCGAGCGGAATTGCGGTCAGCCGGGCATCGAGTCGGATGAGTCGGATGATGTTGATCGCGGTGGCGGCGAGTATGTCGCCGAGGCGGGTTTGGGGCAGGCGGGTCCGGCGGGTGCGAGTGCGGCGGACAGCCTGGCCGGCAGCGCCTCGGCGGCCGGCAGCCGCAGCTCGAACAAGGCACCGCCCTCGGGTGCCGCCCGGACGGCCAGGGTGCCGCCGTGGCGCACCGCCACGTCCCGCGCGATGGCGAGGCCGAGCCCGGCCCCGCCATCGTCGCGGCTGCGGGCGTCGTCGAGCCGTACGAACCGCTCGAAGATCCGCTCCCGCTCGTCCTCGGGCACCCCCGCGCCGTCGTCCGCGACCTCCAGCACGGCCCACCGGCCCTCCTCGCGCACCGCCACCCGCACCCCGCCCCGGGCATGCCGCTGCGCGTTGTCGACCAGATTGCCCAGCACCCGGGCGAGCTGCCCGCGCGAGCCCGGCACCACCACCGGAGCCACCTCCGTACGCACCGGCACCCGGTCCCCCAGCCGCTGGGCCAGCTCCTCGCGCACCAGGGCGTCCAGCGCCACCGACGCGTGGGCGGGCCGCTCCCCCGCGTCCAGCCGGGCCAGCAGCAGCAGATCGGCCGCCAGCCGCTGCAGCCGCACCACGTCCTCCACCGCGCCGTCCAGGTCCAGCAGCTCCGGATGGGCGGCGCCCACCTCCAACTGGGTACGGAGCGAGGCCACCGGAGAGCGCAGCTCATGGGAGGCGTCCGCCACGAAGGCCCGCTGCCGCTCGACCGACGCCTCCAGCGCCGTGAGCGTCTCGTTGGTGGTCCGGGCCAGCCGCGCCACCTCGTCGTACGACCCCGGCACGGGCACCCGCCGGGACAGATCCGTACTCGCCGTGATGGCGGCCATCTCCCGCCGGATGCCCTCCACCGGCCGCAGCGCGCGCCGGGTCACCAGCCAGGTCACTCCCGCCACGACCACCAGCAGCAGCGGCAGCCCGATCAGCATCGCCTGCCGCACGGTGCCCACCGCGCCCTGTTCGGTGGCCAGCGGGGCGCCCGCGTAGACCGTGACGTCCTCACCGCGGGCGTCGGTGACCTCCAGGGCCGCCCAGCGGTACTCCGCCGTCTCGCCGTCGATCCGGGCCGTACCGGCGCTGTACTGAGGGGTCGAGGAGACCTCCCCCGCGCCGTCGTCGTCATCGTCCTCGCCGGGCGCCGGAACCGGCCGCACCGAGGAACTGCCGGTGCCCGTCACGGCCTGGAGATCGTCACTGACCGCGCGCACCCGGTGGTCCTCGTCCACGATCTGCACCGGGGTGTCGTCCCCGAGGTCCAGCTCCCGGTACGCCACCCCACCGGCGACCTTCGAGGCGACCGCCCGGGCGGTCGCCCCGGCATCCACCTCGGCCCGGTCCGCCAGATTGCTCCGCAACACCCCGAGCACCGCGAACCCCGCGGCCACCAGCGCCACCGCGACCACCACGGTCGCACCCAGCGCCGCCCGCGCCCGTACGGAACCGAAGACCCTACCCACGGAGCCGGTACCCCGCTCCCCGCACGGTCTCGATCAGCCCGGCGCCCAGCTTGCGGCGCAGGGCGCTGATGTACACCTCGACGATGTTGGGGTCGCCGTCGTACGCGAAGTCCCAGACGTGCTCCAGGATCTCGGCCTTGGAGACCACGTCCCCCGGCCGCAGCGCCAACTGCTCCAGTACGGAGAACTCCTTGGCGGTCAGCGCGATCTCACCACCACCCCGCTCCACCCTGCGCGCACCCCGGTCCACCGACAGCTCCCCGACCCGCACCACCGGTGAGGCCCCGGCCCCCCGCCGCCGCAACAGCGCCCGCACCCGGGCCACCAGCACCACGTACGAGAACGGCTTGGTCAGATAGTCGTCGGCGCCGGTATCGAGCCCCTCGGCCTCGTCGTACTCGCCGTCCTTGGCGGTGAGCATCAGGATCGGCACATCGCTCCCGGCCGCCCGGAGCGCCCCGCACACGTGGTAGCCGTTCATCCCCGGCAGCATGATGTCGAGAACGATCAGGTCGTAGTCGCCCTCCCGCGCACGGTGCAGCCCCTCGCGCCCGTCATGGACGACATCCACGGCGAACCCCTCGGCCTGCAACCCCTTGGCCAGCGACAGGGCCAGCCGCCGCTCGTCCTCCACAATCAGCAAACGCATACGACCAGCCTCCCAAAGCGAACCTGAAGATCTCTTCAGGCGGCTTCAGCTCAGCTTCAGCATCGCTCCCCGATGGTGGTTGACGTCCGAACACGACCCGGGGAGGAACCCTCATGAAGCGCAACATCGTCATCGCATCGGTCACCGCGGCCGCCCTGCTCAGCGGTACGGCCGTCGCCGTGGCAGGCACCCAGTCCTCGTCCACCGGGGCCCCGACCACGCACACGACCAACGCGTCCGGGACCACCGCCCGCGCGTCCTTCTCCGACGCCGCGCACGCCGCGCTCAAGGCCGTCCCGGGCACGCTGGACTCCCTCGACCGGGACCACGGCCGGTGGGACGCGGAAATCCTCGGCAAGGACGGCAAGTGGCACGAGGTCACGCTGGACGCGTCGAACGCCAAGGTCCTGAACCAGCACATCGACAGGGACACCGACGCCGAGGACGCCGCCGAGGCCAAGGCCCTGCGGAACGCCGACATCTCGGCCACCGAGGCTGCCCGGAAGGCCGCGTCCAGCGGCACCGTGACCTCCGTGGAGTTCGACGGCGACCGCACCCCGGTGTGGGAGGTCGAGACCGTCAAGAACCACAAGGAGCGTGACCTGAACGTCAACGCCCAGTCCGGCAAGGTCACCCAGGCCCCGTCCGACGACGGCGACGACGACTAGGGAGAGCCGCCGACGAGACGGGAGGCAGCGGGGCCGCACCCGCCCAACACCCGGCCCGGGGCCGAACACCGACCTCCGACGGATAACCCCCACCCCGCCCCTTCCCGAAGGAGGGGGCTCCGCCCCCTCGCCCCCGCCGGGGCTCCGCCCCGGACCCCGCTCCTCAAACGCCGGAGGGGCTGAATTTTCCGCCCCGGAGGCCCGGTCGCACCCACCCCCACCCAACACCCGACCCCCGAGCTGAACGCAGGACGTACAGGCGCCCCGGTGCCACCGGGGCGCGGTCGCCAGCGAGACAGGAGGGGGCGGGGTCGCAGGGGTGGGGTCCTGGACGCTTACGTGTATTTGTGGCGCCGATCTCCGACCAACTCAACGCCCCCGGTCAATGGCGCCGTAAATATACGGTCCAGGGCCCCGCCCCGGAGGCCCCGCACCCGGCACCCACAACGCACCCCGGGCGCACCCGACGCGCACCCCGGACGCACCCACAACGCACCCGCAGCACACCCGGGCGCGCCCAAAACGCAGCGCCCAGGCGCACCCGTCACCCCCGCTCCGTCACCCCCGCCACCAGCTCATCCGCCGCCGTATACGGATCCAGCTCACCGCCCACGACCCGCTCCGCGAGCGCCCCCAGCCGCCGATCCCCGTGCAGATCGCCGATCCGCTCCCGTAGCGCCGTCACCGCGATCGTCTCGACCTCGCCCGCCGCCCGCCGCATCCGGCGCTCCGCGAGCACCCCGCGCTCCTCCATCCACGCACGGTGCTTCTCCAGCGCCTCGACAACCTCATCGATCCCCTCGCCGCGCGCCGCCACGGTCTTCACGATCGGCGGCCGCCAGTCCCCCGGCGCCCGCCCCTCGCCCAGGCCCAGCATGTGGTTGAGCTCGCGGGCCGTGGCATCGGCCCCTTCCCGGTCGGCCTTGTTGACCACGTACACATCGCCGATCTCCAGGATCCCGGCCTTGGCCGCCTGGATCCCGTCCCCCATCCCCGGCGCGAGCAGCAGCACACTCGTATCGGCCTGGGCGGCGATCTCGACCTCGGACTGACCGACGCCCACCGTCTCCACCAGCACCACATCGCACCCGGCCGCATCCAGCACCCGGATGGCCTGCGGGGCCGCCCAGGCGAGCCCGCCGAGGTGGCCGCGCGTGGCCATGGAGCGGATGTAGACGCCGGGGTCGGAGGCGTGCTCCGACATCCGTACGCGGTCGCCCAGGAGCGCCCCGCCGGAGAACGGCGAGGACGGGTCGACGGCGAGGACGCCCACCCGCTTGCCCATCCGCCGGTAGGCGGAGACGAGCGCGGAGGTCGAGGTGGACTTGCCGACGCCCGGCGAGCCGGTCACCCCGACCACGTACGCGCCCCCGGCCAGCGGAGCGAGCGCGGCCATCACCTCACGGAGCTGCGGCGAGGCACCCTCGACCAGCGAGATGAGCCGGGCGACCGCACGCGGCCGCCCCTGCCGCGCCTGCTCCACCAGCGTGGGCACATCAGCCATGGGTGCCGTACTCCTTACCGCTCCATCATCGCTACATCACAACGGAAACCGACTCCCCGCGAGGAAGACCACCCACAGGCAGCCACCACAGGCAAACCACTGACAGGCGGCCACCCACAGGCAGCCGCCCACAGGCAAACCGCCTACTCCCCGGCCGGCACCCGCAGGATCAGCGCATCGCCCTGCCCACCCCCACCGCACAGCGCCGCCGCCCCGGTCCCGCCCCCACGCCGCCGCAGCTCCAGCGCAAGATGCAGCGCGATCCGCGCACCGGACATCCCGATGGGGTGGCCGAGGGCGATCGCGCCCCCATTCACATTCACCCTTTCGGGGGAAACACCTAGATCCTTCATGGACTGCACGGCGACCGCGGCGAACGCCTCGTTGATCTCGATGAGGTCGAGATCGTCCACCGTCAGCCCCTCCTTGCCCAGGGCGTGCGCGATCGCGTTGGACGGCTGGGACTGGAGGGAGTTGTCGGGTCCCGCCACATTCCCGTGGGCGCCGATCTCGGCGATCCACTCCAGCCCCAGCTCCTCGGCCTTGGCCTTGCTCATCACGACGACCGCGGCGGCCCCGTCCGAGATCTGCGACGACGTGCCCGCCGTGATCGTCCCGTCCTTGGCGAACGCGGGCCGCAGCCTGCCCAGCAGCTCGGCCGTGGTCTCGCCGCGGATGCCCTCGTCCTTGTCGAAGACCACCGGCTCGCCCTTGCGCTGCGGGATCTCCACGGGGGTGATCTCGGCGTCGAAGAGGCCGTTCTTCTGGGCGGCGGCGGCCCGCTGGTGGGACTGGGCGGCGAACTCGTCCTGCTCGGGGCGCTGGATGCCCAGCCGGGTGTTGTGCTTCTCGGTGGACTCGCCCATGGCGATGGACTCGAAGGCGTCGGTCAGCCCGTCGTGCGCCATCGCGTCGAGCATCTCGACCGCGCCGTACTTGTAGCCCTCGCGGGACTTGGGCAGCAGATGGGGGGCGTTGGTCATGGACTCCTGCCCGCCCGCGACCACGATGTCGAACTCGCCCGCGCGAATGAGCTGGTCGGCCAGGGCGATCGCGTCCAGCCCGGAGAGGCAGACCTTGTTGATCGTGAGGGCGGGCACGCTCATCGGGATGCCGGCCTTGACCGCCGCCTGCCGGGCCGGGATCTGCCCGGCGCCCGCCTGGAGCACCTGCCCCATGATCACGTACTGCACCTGCTCGGCGCCGACCCCGGCCCGCTCCAGCGCGGCCTTGATCGCGATTCCGCCCAGGTCGGCGCCGGAGAACGAGCGCAGGCCGCCGAGCAGCCGTCCCATGGGCGTCCGGGCGCCCGCCACCATCACAGAGGTCGTACGAGTCATTGGTGCGTCCCCTTCACGAGGAGAAGGAAGTTAACGAGGGTTATCGTCAATGTACTGACGAGTACCCGCGCGGTCACCGGCGCATCGGTGTGATCGCGCGCACGTTGCGTAACCGGCTGTGCGGCGGTGCACTGTTCCCATGTTGACGAGAATCGACCACATCGGGATCGCCTGCTTCGACCTCGACAAGACCGTTGAGTTCTACCGTGCCACGTACGGCTTCGAGGTGTTCCACTCCGAGATCAACGAGGAGCAGGGCGTCCGCGAGGCCATGCTCAAGATCAATGAGACCTCCGACGGCGGGGCCTCGTACCTGCAGCTTCTCGAGCCGATCCGGGAGGACTCCGCGGTCGGCAAGTGGATGGCCAAGAACGGTGAGGGCGTCCACCACATCGCCTTCGGCACCGCCGATGTCGACACCGACTCCGAGGCCATCCGCGACAAGGGCGTCCGGGTCCTCTACGAACAGCCCCGCCGTGGCTCGATGGACTCCCGGATCACCTTCCTCCACCCCAAGGACTGTCACGGTGTGCTGACCGAGCTCGTCACCGCCGCGGACCCCGCCGCCCACAAGGGCGAAGAGGATCACTGAAGCGGACCACTGACCTACCCCTTCCCCGGCCGGTAGAGTGCAGCATCGGCCGGGGTACGGAATCGGAAAGGGATCGGGGTCCGGCCCGGGCTTCGCCGATGATCTGACACCATTTCTTCGGAAGGGCCAGCTCCGGTCCGACCCGGCACGCACTTCGCCTGGTCGGTACCGCAAGGGAACCGTCGAGGAACCCCTGGGCACCGCAAGGGACCACGGGGGACCACGAGGGTGACGGAGCCGGCCGCCAACGCGACCAGGGGACGGATGGGACCGCGCAGTGCGGGGCTACGACCGCTACGAGCCTGACGATCAGCTCTCCAAGTTCGAGGCCGAGATGGAGCGGCTGAAGACCGAGCGTGAGAAGGCCGTCCAGCACGCCGACGACCTCGGCTACCAAGTCGAGGTGCTGCGCGCCAAGCTGCATGAGGCGCGCCGCAACCTGGCGGCCCGTCCCGCCTACGACAGCGCCAACGTCGGCTATCAGGCAGAGCAGTTGCTGCGGGACGCCCAGCTCCAGGCGGACCAGTTGCGCGCCAACGCCGAGCGTGAGCTGCGCGAAACCCGGGCGCAGACCCAGCGGCTGCTCCAGGAGCAGGCCGAGCGGCAGGCCCGGCTGGAGGCCGAGCTGCACGCCGAGGCCGTGGCCCGGCGCCAGCGGCTGGACCAGGAGCTGGCCGAGCGCCGCGCCACCGTCGAGTCGCATGTCAACGAGAACGTGGCCTGGGCCGAGCAGCTGCGGGCCCGTACCGAGGCGCAGGCCCGCCGGCTCATGGACGAGTCCCGGACGGAGGCCGAGCAGGCCCTGGCCGAGGCGCGCGCCGAAGCGCAGCGCATGACCGAACAGGCCCGTCAGCGGCTGGGCTCCGAGGCGGAGGCCAGCCGTGCCGAGGCCGAGGCGATTCTGCGCCGGGCCCGCACCGACGCCGAGCGGCTGCTGACCAACGCGGGCACCCAGGCCCAGGAGGCCACCGACCACGCGGAGCAGCTGCGCACCACCACCGCCACCGAGGCGGACCAGGCCCGTCGTAACGCGGCCGAGCAGACCCGCGCCGCCGAGCAGCGGATGCAGGAGGCCGAGCAGGCGCTGCGTGAGGCGCGCAGCGAGGCCGAGAAGGTCGTCACCGAGGCCAAGGACGCGGCGGCCAAGCGGCTCACGGCCGCCGAGTCGGACAACGAGCAGCGCACCCGTACCGCCAAGGCGGAGGTCGCCCGGCTGGTCGGCGAGGCCACCAAGGAGGCCGAGCGGCTGCGGGCCGAGGCCGAGCAGCTGCGGGACGACGCCCGCGCCGAGGCCGAGCGGATGGTCGCCGAGGCGGGCGACGACGCCCGGGCCAGGGCCGCCGAGGACTCGGCGGCCCAGCTCGCCAAGGCCGCCCGGAGCGCCGAGGAGGTGCTGACCCGCGCCTCGGAGCAGGCGCAGGCCACCACCAAGGCGGCCATCGACGAGGCCGAGCGGATCCGGGGCGAGGCCGAGGAAGAGGCGGACCGGCTGCGGGCCGAGGCGCACGACACGGCCGAGCAGCTCAAGGGCACGGCGAAGGACGACACCAAGGAGTACCGCGCCAAGACCGTCGAGCTGCAGGAGGAGGCGCGCCGGCTGCGCGGCGAGGCCGAGCAGCTCCGGTCGGAGGCGGTCGCCGAGGGCGAGCGGGTCCGCACCGAGGCGCGCCGGGAGGCGGTCCAGCAGATCGAGGAGGCGGCCAGCACCGCCGAGGACCTGCTGACCAAGGCGAAGGCCGACGCGGAGGAGACCCGCTCGGGTGCCACCGCCGAGAGCGAGCGGGTGCGCACCGAGGCCATCGAGCGGGCCAACGCGCTGCGCCGGCAGGCCGATGAGCTGCTGAAGCGGGCCCGCGGCGAGGCCGAGGAGCTGGTGACCTCGGCCGAGGAGCAGGCCGAGCGGGTCAAGTCGGAGGCGTCCACCGCGGCCGAGGAGCTGCGCGAGGAGGCCGAGCGGGCCGCCGAGGACCGCCGTTCCGAGGCCGAGGGCGAGCTGAACCGGCTGCACCAGGAGGCCGAGCAGCGGCTCTCCTCCGCCGACGAGGCGCTGCGGGACGCCCGCACCGAGGCGGAGCGGCTGCGCAAGGAGACCGCCGAGGAGATCGAGCGGCAGCGCGCGGAGTCCGCCGAACGGCTGAACGCGTTGCGCCAGCAGGCGGAGGACGAGGCCGTACGGCTTCGTGACGAGGCCGCCGCGGACGCGTCGAACGCGCGCGCCGAGGGCGAGTCGGTGGCCGTACGGCTGCGCGGCGAGGCCGCCGCGGAGGCCGAGCGGCTGCGCTCCGAGGCCCAGGAGACGGCCGACCGGGTGCGGGCGGAGGCGGCGAGCGCCGCCGAGCGGATCGGCACCGAGGCCGCGGAGGCCCTGGCCGCCGCGCAGGAGGAGGCGGCCCGCCGCCGCCGCGAGGCCGAGGAGCTGCTCGCCGACGCCCGCGAGGAGGCGCAGGCCGAGCGGACTGCGGCGCGGGAGCAGAGCGAGGAGCTGCTGGCCGCCGCCCGGAACCGGGTCTCCGAGGCGCAGACCGAGGCGCAGCGGCTGGTCGAGGAGGCCGAGCGGCGCTCGGCCGATCTGGTGGCCGCCGCCGAGCAGACGGCGCAGCAGGTGCGGGACTCGGTCGCGGGGCTGCACGAGCAGGCCGAGCAGGACATCACGGCGCTGCGTACGGCCGCGGAGCACGCCGCGGAGCGGATGCGCGGCGAGGCGCAGGGCGAGGCCGACCGGGTCCGCGCGGACGCCCAGGACGAGCGGGAGCGCGCCTCGCAGGACGCCACGCGGGTGCGGCGGGAGGCCCACGAGGAGGCCGAGGCCGCCAAGTCGCTCGCGGAGCGCACGGTCGCCGAGGCGATCGCCGAGTCGGAGCGGCTGACCGAACAGGCCCGCGAGGAGGCCGGCAGGCGCCGCGCCGAGGCCGCCGAGCAGGCGGACCGGCTGGTCACCGAGGCCACCCACGAGGCCGAGCGGCTGCGCGCGGAGGCCAACGAAACGCTCGACGAGGCGCGCCGTTCGGCCCACAAGAGCCGTGCCGAGGCGGCCGAGCAGGCCGATACGCTGGTCGGCGGCGCGACCGAGGAGGCACAGCGGCTGGTCTCGGAGGCCACCACGCGGGCGCAGGCGCTGCGTACGGAGGCGTCCGACGCACGGGCGACGGCGGAGCAGGACGCGGCCCGCACCCGCGCCCAGGCCCGCGGCGATGCCAACAACATCCGCTCGGAGGCGGCCGAGCAGGCCGACCGGCTGGTCGCCGAGGCCCGGCACGAGGCCGAGCGGCTGCACGCGGAGGCCAGCGGTGAGGCGGAGCGGCTGCGCAGCGAGGCCGCGGAGACCGTGGGTTCGGCGCAGCAGCACGCGGCGCGCACCCGCGCCGAGGCCGAGCGCATCGAGACCGAGGCGGCGGCCGAGGCGGAGCGGATCCGTAACGAGGCGCAGGCCGAGGCGGACCGGCTGGTCGACAGGGCGCGCGAGGACGCCAACAAGCGGCGTTCCGACGCCGCCGAGCAGGCCGACCGGCTGATCACCGAGTCCGCGGCGGAGGCCGAGCGGCTCACCTCCGAGGCGCGGGAGGCCGCGCTGCGCACGGCGACCGCGGCCGAGGAGCAGGCCGACACCATGGTGGGAGTGGCCCGCCAGGAGGCGGACCGGGTGATCTCCGAGTCCACGGCCGAGGCCAACGGCATGGTGGAGAAGGCCCGTACGGACTCCGACACCATGCTCAGCGAGGCCCGGGGCGACGCCACGGCCATCCGGGAGCGCGCCGAGGAGCTGCGCACCCGTACCGAGGCCGAGGTCGAGGAGTTGCACGAGCGGGCCCGCCGGGAGTCCGCGGAGCAGATGAAGTCCACCGGCGAGCGGGTCGACAAGCTGGTCGCGGCCGCCACCGCGCAGCTCATGAAGGCGGAGGAGAAGGCCAAGTCGCTGGTCGCGGAGGCGGAGAGCGAAGCGAGCCGGGTGCGGATCGCGGCGGTGAAGAAGGCCGAGGGTCTGCTCAAGGAGGCCGAGCAGAAGAAGGCCGAGGCCGACCGGGAGGCGGAGCGGCTCCGGAACCAGGCCACGGACGAGGCGCAGCAGATCGTGGACGAGGGCAAGCGCGAACTCGAGTTGCTCAAACGACGCCGCGAGGACATCAACGCGGAGATCTCCCGTGTCCAGGACGTGCTAGAAGCGTTGGAATCCTTCGAGACCCCCGCGTCGGGTGGCGCGGGTGGCAAGGAGAACAACGGAGTCAAGACAGCGGCGGGCGCGGGTGCGACGAGGAGTGGAAAGCGGTCGGAGGGGTAACCGTATGCGGGGGACGAGGGTCGGCTGTGCCCGTCCGCGTCAATTTCGCGTAACTCTCGCGTCAGTCCGCGTCCATCACGGCATGTCCGTATCATCCCGACGAGTGACGAGGTCTCCGTCTTACTGCCACTCAAAAGGCTGGACATTCTGCAGATCAAACAGACGTTGACTCGATGACACGCCGCTCGGACCCCTAGGATTCCCTCTATCACCTCACCGGTCTCTTTCGACAGGAACCCCATGAGCGACACTTCCTCCCCCTTCGGCTTCGAGCTCGTGCGGCGTGGGTACGACCGCGGTCAGGTGGACGACCGCATTTCCAAGCTCGTCGCCGACCGTGACAGTGCACTGGCCCGTATCACCTCTCTGGAAAAGCGCATCGAGGAGCTGCACCTCGAAACGCAGAACGCTCAGGCCCAGATCAACGATTCGGAGCCGTCCTACGCGGGGCTCGGCGCCCGGGTCGAGAAGATCCTTCGTCTCGCCGAGGAAGAGGCGAAGGATCTGCGCGAGGAGGCTCGGCGCGCCGCCGAACAGCACCGTGAGCTGGCCGAGTCGGCCGCCCAGCAGGTCCGCAACGACGCCGAGTCGTTCGCCGCCGAGCGCAAGGCGAAGGCCGAGGACGAGGGCGCGCGGATCGTCGAGAAGGCGAAGGGCGAGGCGACCACGCTGCGCCAGGAGGCGCAGAAGGACGCCCAGTCCAAGCGCGAGGAGGCGGACTCCCTCTTCGAGGAGACCCGCGCCAAGGCCGCGCAGGCCGCCGCCGACTTCGAGACCAACCTCGCCAAGCGCCGCGAGCAGTCCGAGCGCGACCTGGCCTCGCGTCAGGCCAAGGCCGAGAAGCGGCTCGCGGAGATCGAGCACCGCGCCGAGCAGCTCCGCCTCGAGGCCGAGAAGCTGCGCACCGACGCCGAGCGCCGCGCCCGCCAGACGGTGGAGACCGCGCAGCGCCAGGCCGAGGACATCGTGGCCGACGCCAACGCCAAGGCCGACCGGATCCGCAGCGAATCCGAGCGCGAGCTCGCGGCCCTCACCAACCGCCGCGACAGCATCAACGCCCAGCTGACCAACGTCCGCGAGATGCTGGCCACGCTGACCGGCGCGGCCGTGGCCGCGGCCGGTGCCCCGGGCGAGGACGAGGCGGCCACCCGCGGCGTCCCGGCCCAGCAGTCCCGGTGACCCTCGGTCCCAACGGAGCGTACGATGCCCCGCGCCGCCACGAGCGGCGCGGGGCACGCGCATGTCCGGGGCAGACGGCCCGAGTTCCGGCCGCGCCGCGCCCGACCCCGCCCACAGCAAGCGAACGCCGCCCCACGGGCACCTGAACAACCGTGCGCCGCACCCGAGCCGGGGTCCCAAAGCCCCAACTCCCGGGCACGACACCCCAGCCCCGCCAGTGCCTGAGACAACCCAGCCCCTCCGGCGCATGGGGAGACCCAGCCCCTCCGGCACGTGAGGAAACCCAGCCCCTCCCGCACGTGAGGAAACCCAACCCCTCCCGCACGTGAGGAAACCCAACCCCTCCCGCACGTGAGGAAACCCAGCCCCTCCGGCGATTGAGGAGCGGGGTCCAGGGGCGGAGCCCCGGCCGGGGCCGGGCGGGGGCCCGGTTTCGGGAAGGGGCGGGGTGGGGGAGACACCCCTCCGTGACCGACCGCACCCTCCCCACCCTCGGCTTCGCCGACATCCCCGCCAAGCACCCCCTCACCTACCCCGGCCGCCCCATCACCCGCCCCACCCTCCTCACCGCAGGCGAACTGTGGGAGCTCACCCCCACACCAGGCGGCCGCCTCGGCGCCTGGACAGTCGACACAGGCCCCGGCGAAGGGCCGAAAGAGAACCCGGAGCCACTCGACACCCTCCTCACCACCCTCGGCCACCCCCCGACTCCCAACCGCCACCCCGTCATCGCGGTTGGCTCCAACGCCTCCCCCGCCCAGCTCCACCACAAGCTGTCCCGCCCCGGCCACCCGGCCACCGTCCCCATGGTCCCGGTCGACGTGCACGGCATCGCGGTCGGCTGCTCGGCCCACATCGGCCGGTACGGCTACGTGGCCTCCGCCCCGTACACCGCGCCGGGAGCCCGTACCCCCCTGGTCATCGGCTGGCTGGACGCCGAGCAACTGGCAGCCGTGGACGCGACCGAGTACCCCAACTACCGCCGCGTCCTGCTGCCCGGCACGGAGTACCCGATGGTGATGCCGTCCGGCGAGCGGCTCGGCGGCGCGTATCTCTACGTCGGCGAGCGCGGAGTGCTGATGTCCCCGGACGGCACCGAACGTCCCCTCCCCGGCGGCGGCGACCAGAGCGCCCTGCTCACCCGCCTGCTCGCCGGTTCGCCGCGGCTGCGCGAACTCCTCGGGCCCGACCCCGCCGCCTGGGTCGCCCGCGCGGGCGCCGACCCCGCCGTACGGAAGTCCGGTACCCGGATCTTCCAGGAGGAGGGCTGGGCACTCCCACAGCCCGACCTCCTCCGCTGCCCGGAGGACGACCACGACGACCACGACGGCCCCGGCGGGCCCGCAGACCCCGACGGACCCGGAGGCCCCCGAAACCCCCGAGGCCCCAAGAGTTACGGTGCGCTCACATCTCCCGAATAGCGGGAACCGTCAACACCCCGGCTATCCTCCTAACCCTCACCGGGGGCGAGCACGCCCGACCCATGCTCATGAGGGGCGGAGAATGATCGAGGCAGTCGGTCTGACGAAGCGCTACGGCGCCAAGACGGCCGTGTACAACCTGTCCTTCCAGGTGCGGCCCGGCGCCGTCACCGGCTTCCTCGGGCCCAACGGGTCGGGCAAGTCCACCACGATGCGGATGATCCTGGGCCTCGACGAGCCCACCGCCGGCCATGTCACGGTCGGCGGCTACCCGTTCCGCAAGCTGCCCAACGCCCCCCGCCAGGTGGGCGCGCTCCTGGACGCCAAGGCGGTGCACGGCGGCCGCAGCGCACGTCACCATCTGCTCTGCCTGGCCCAGCTTTCCGGGATCCCGGCCCGCCGGGTCGACGAAGTGCTGGGCGTAGTGGGCCTGCAGAACGTGGCGCGCAAGCGCTCCAAGGGCTTCTCGCTCGGCATGGGGCAGCGTCTGGGCATCGCGGCCGCCCTCCTCGGCGACCCGCAGGTGCTGCTCTTCGACGAGCCGGTCAACGGCCTGGACCCCGAAGGCATCCTCTGGGTCCGCAACTTCATGAAGCAGCTGGCCTCCGAGGGCCGCACCGTCTTCGTCTCCAGCCATCTGATGAGCGAGATGGCGCTCACCGCCGACCATCTGATCGTGATCGGGCGCGGTCAGCTGCTCGCGGATATGAACGTCAAGGACTTCATCTCCTACAACTCGGCGGACTTCGCACGCGTCCGCACCCCCGAGGGCGACCCGGGGCAGCGCGAGAAACTGACCGCCGCGCTGAGCGAGGCGGGCGGCCAGGTGCTCCCCGAGCAGGACGGCGCGCTGCGGGTGACCGGGCTGCCGCTGCCGCGCATCAGCGATCTGGCGCATGGGGCGGACGTCCGGCTGTGGGAGCTCTCCCCGCACCAGGCGTCACTGGAAGAGGCGTACATGCGGATGACGCAGGGCGCGGTGGACTACCGCTCGACCGTCGACGAGCGCGCCGCCCTGCAGCAGCAGGTCCCCGCCGCGGTGCCGCAGGGCGCGCCGTACGGCTATGCCCCGGGAGCGCCGATGGGCTTTCCGCCGGGGACGGTACTGCCGGGGTACGCCGAACCGCCGGCCCCGCCGCAGCCGCATCCGCATCCGCATCCGCACGCTCCGGGCATGCCCATGCCCGGAGCCCCTGCCGCACCTCCCGCTCCGGCCGCCCCCGCGACGCCACCCCCGGCTCCCCCCGCTCCCCCGGCTCAGCCGCCCGCGGCGCCCCCCGCCCCCGCCGATCTGACCAAGAGCGACAACGAGGACGACGCCCGATGACGACCCCGTACCAGCACCAGTCCCAGGCGCCCGTCCCCCCGCAGGCCCCCCAGGGCCCTCCGCAGGGTCCTCCCCAGACCGCACCACAGATGCCGCCGCGGGCCCCGCACCAAACACCCCCGCACCAAGCGGCCCCGCACCAGGCAGCCCCCCACCACCCCGCGCCCCAGGCGTACCAGCAGCCGGTGCCGTCCGGGCCTCCGGCGCAGCCGTACGCCGGTGTGGGCCCGTACACCTCGCCGATCCCGGTCCGACGTACCCACCTCGGCAACGCCCTCGCCTCCGAGTGGACCAAGATCAAGTCGGTGCGCTCCACGATCTGGACGCTCGGCGTCATGGTCGCGCTGGTGATCGGAATCGGACTCCTGGTGGCGGCGACCACGAACGACGCCGACTACGGCAGCGTGCCCACCACCCTCCCCGGGTTCTTCGGCACTCTGCTCGGCCAGTTGTGCGTCGTCACCCTCGGGGTGCTCGTGATCACCTCCGAGTACGGCACCGGAATGATCCGGACCACCCTCACCGCCTCCCCGCAGCGCTCTCGGGTGCTCACCGCCAAGGCGCTGGTCTTCTTCACCCTCTCGTTCACCACCACGACCGTCTCGCTCGCGCTGGTGGCCTACGCGAGCATGGGGATGCACGGCGGGCCGGATGTCCCGGAGCCGACGGGTGACGAGATCCTGGGCGCGACGGTCGGCGCGGGGCTCTATGTGTCGCTGCTGGGGCTGCTCTCGCTGGCCGTCGGAGCCATCCTGCGGCACTCCGCGGGGGCGATCACCACGATGCTCGGTGTGGTGCTGCTGCCGGCCATCCTCCCCGCGTTCCTGATGATGTCGGACAGCCTCCGCGACCTGGGAGAGAAGATGCTGGAGTACTCCTCCCCCCAGTCGCTGGCCTCCCTCTTCCGCCTCGACGAAAGCCTGAACAGCGGCTGGCCCCAGCTATCGGCGCTGGCCGTGGTCACGGCGGGGGCGATGATCGCCGCGTATGCGCTGCTGGAGAAGCGGGATGTGTAGCGCTCCGTAGCCCCTGCGGAGGTCAGGGCCCGGGTGCCAGGGCCCGAGTCAATATCGCGGTGCGTTACGGGACCGCTGGAGCTTGGCGCTCCGGCGGTCCCGTGCGCTCCAGCACGCCTTGTGCCAGTGGCGCCGGTCGTCCGCGCCCATATGCTGCTGCCAGGCGACCACATGCGCCACCCCCGGCGGAATCTCCTGGTCACAGCCCGGGCAGCGGTAGTGCTTGGCGGCGGCCCCGCCGCCGACCTGCCGGACCACCCACTCCTCGTCCTGCCAGGTCTCCATGCGATCCAGACCGTAGCGATTCGCACTCTCGTGGCCGACGGGCTGCTCGCCGCCTCGCGGGCGGTTTCGGCGTGGAGACACAGGGCACCTCGACAGAACTGTGACTAACGGGCTGTGACCAGCGTACGCGCTACGGTCACCGTCCTGGAAAGTCGTTGTCCACACCCACCCTCTGATCATCATGAAAAATTCATGCACGGCCGTGCCCTTGGCACGTGTCAGGCGTTAATGCCTACAAGGGGGGATGCCCGCGCCGGCACATCAGCCGCGACAAGGAGGCAGGATCACGATGGATGTGGGGGCTTTCATCCTGGCCGCTCAATTCCCAGGCCAGGGGCAGGAGGAGGCGCTGCACCGGGCGGTGCGGTCGGCCGAGATCTCCGAGGAGGCGGGGCTGGACGCGGTCTGGGTCGCCGAGCACCACTTCGTTCCGTACGGCGTCTGCCCGTCCGCGGTCACCCTCGCCGCGCTGCTGCTGGGACGTACCCGCCGGATCGGCGTCGGTACGGCGGTGAGCGTACTGCCGACCGCGCATCCCGTCGCGCTGGGTGAGCAGGCGGCACTGCTCCATCTCCTCTCCGGCGGCCGGTTCACGCTGGGCGTCGGCCGTGGCGGCCCCTGGGTGGACCTCGAGGTCTTCGGCTCGGGGCTGCGGGCGTACGAGCGGGGCTTCCCCGAATCACTCGATCTGCTGCTGCGCTGGCTGCGCGAGCCACGGGTGGGGGCGGACGGTGAGCGGTTCGCCTTCCGCGAGGTGGCGGTGGTGCCGCGCTCCGACGACGCCCTGGCCGGACCGGCGGCGGACGCCCCGCCGGTGCTCGTCGCCTGCACCTCGCCCGTCGGCGTGCGACTGGCCGCCGAGCGCGGGCTGCCCATGCTGCTCGGCATGCACTGCGGGGACGAGGAGAAGGCCGAGGTGATCGGCCTGTGGCGGAAGTCCGCGCTGGAGGCGGGCCGTTCACCGGAGGACGTCGAGGCGGTGGCGGCGCGCCATGTCTCGGCCGGGGTGGTGCAGATCGCGGACGACCGCCCCGCGGCGGCCGAGGTCCTCACCAAGGCGATGCCCGGCTGGTTACGGCAGGGGCTCGAGGCGCATGTGACGGTCGACGGCCGGGAGCGGCGGATGCGCGACCCCGTGGCCTATGCGGAGCTGCTGTGCGAGCTGCATCCGGTGGGACCGCCGCGGCTGTGCGCCGACCGGCTGGCGGCGACCGCGGAGCGCACCGGGATCCACCGGTTCGCGCTGCTGGTCGAGGGGTCGGGCGACCTGGTCGCCACGGAGGAGAACGTACGACGGCTCGGTGGTGAGGTGCTGCCGCTCCTGCGCTGATGCACCTCCCCCTGGTGGAGCGGCAGCGGACATCCCGTCAGCAGTCGCGGAGTGTGGGTGACTGGTTGAGCAGCTGCCCCCGGACCGAGGTGAAGCGGGCGAGGCGTTCGTCGGCGGATACGTCCATCGGGAAGACGGCCACCCGGTGACAGTTCTGGAAGGCCAGCCGCACCCCGAAGTGGCGCTGGAGCGCGCCGCGTATCGCGTCACTGGCGAGTGCGCGAAGCAGTTGACCGCGTGCCTGCTCATTGGGCGGCGGCGTCTGGTTGTCGGCGAACTCCCCGCCGTCCACCTTCAACTGGGCCACCAGCGAGCTGATCATCTCCCATGCGTAGGGTAGGGAGTTCCGGACGCAGTCGACGAAAGCTGCTTCGTCGACCTCGCCTCGCTCGGCCTGTTCGAGCAGGGCCGGTGAGACGTCGAGCGACATGGGTTCTCCTCTCGCGACCCCGCGAGCGGGGTCTCAGGGATGGGAAGGGCGGACGGCGACGGAGCGTACCCGTCCGACGACCGCCCGCTTCAACGGTAATTCGGCCACTCCACCCGCACCAGGAGAATGGGCACACAACCAGCCATCCCCGAAGGGGTCCATCGACGGACGAATCGCGTCGGGCGGCGGTGGTCGAGTAGCGTTGCCGACCATGCGTCTCGTCATCGCCCGGTGCTCCGTGGACTACGCCGGCCGCCTCACCGCCCACCTCCCCTCGGCACCCCGCCTGATCCTCGTCAAGGCCGACGGAAGTGTGTCCATCCACGCGGACGACAGGGCCTACAAACCCCTCAACTGGATGTCTCCGCCGTGCACGCTGAAGGAAGGCGACGACGATGTGTGGACGGTCGTGAACAAAGCGGGCGAGAAGCTCATCATCACCATGGAGGAGGTCCTCCATGACTCCTCGCATGAGCTCGGCGTCGACCCCGGTCTGATCAAGGACGGGGTGGAGGCCCATCTGCAGGAGCTGCTCGCCGATCGTATCGAGACACTTGGCGATGGCTGGACGCTTATTCGGCGTGAATACCCCACTGCCATCGGTCCCGTGGACATTCTCTGCCGCGACGCGGACGGGACGACGGTCGCCGTGGAGATCAAACGCCGTGGTGAGATCGACGGTGTCGAGCAGCTCACCCGCTATCTCGAACTCCTCAACCGGGACCCGCATCTCGCCCCGGTGAAGGGCATCTTCGCCGCCCAGGAGATCAAGCCCCAGGCCCGCGTCCTCGCCACGGACCGGAGCATCGGCTGCGTGGTGCTGGACTACGACGCGCTCCGGGGCATCGAGGACGACAAGCTCCGCCTGTTCTGACACGGGGCTGACGCCGGGCCGACACGGGGGCGCCGGGGCCGTCGGGCCCCGGCGCCCTTCCGTCGTACGGGCGCCATGGAGGCGACGAGATCACGCCACGGAGGCCGAGAGCCGTCTGGCGTGATCCGGCGCCCATCGCCCGCGCCCCCGTGCGGCCTTCCCCGGCTACGCGACCGGAGAAGCCATGCCCGACGCCGTGTGGGTCGTGGGCGCGCTCGCCGTATTGGACGTATCGCCCGTGGAGGTCGGCGTCGGGGCGGAGGTAGTGGGCGTCGGCTTGGTGGGCTCGCCGGTCGGGGTCGTCGGCTTGCCCGTCGGCGGCTTGGTCGTAGGCGGCTTGGTCGTCGGATCCGACGACGGCGGCGAGGGTGGCTGCTCGGTGCCGGAGGGCGAGCCACTGGTGGACGACGGGTCGCTGGACGCCGTGGTGCCGCTGGGCGAGCCGCTGCTGCTCGGGGCGGTCGGGGAGGTGGATGCCTTGGGTGTTCCGCTGAGGCCGGGCTGGGGGGCCTGGCTGGTGCCGGGCGTGGGCTCGTCGGCGGTCAGACCCTTGTCGTCGTCCTGCTGAGAGGCCGACCGGTCCGGCTTGACCTTGTCGGAGGGGCTGTCGGAGTCGTCGCCCGAGGTGGCGCCCAGGGTCACGACGGTGCCGAGCACGGCCACCAGCAGCACGCCCGCGGACGCCGCGACCACATTGCGCCGGGCACCCTGCACCGCCAGCCGGCGCAGACCACGTGGCTCGCCGTCCGAGGGCCCGGCGGGGGCGGAAGGAGAAGCGGAGGCGAGGGCCGAGGGAGTGGCGGAGGCGGCCACCGTGGTCCGGGAGACGGCCGGGACCACCGCGGTCACCGCCTTGGTCGGGGCCGGGGTGCCCATGGCGGCCATCGGCGTCGTCGTGGCCGCCTTCGGGGTGACGATCGTGGTCTCGGTGTCGTCCGGCGCGGCGCCCGCGGCCGGGGGCGTCACGTCCTCGCCCTTACGGCTTCCGCCGCTCGCCCCGAACGCCCCGGCCATCGCCGAACCGGGCGAGCGGTCGGCGACCAGCGCCAGCGCGCGCCGGCCCGCGACCGTGCCCCGCTTGTCCGCGAGGACGCCCCGCAGCCCGATGGACGCCTCCAGCTCCGCGCGGGCCCGGTCCAGATGGCCCGTGCACAGTGCGAGGACGCCCAGCTCGTGGTGGAAGTACGCCTCGTCCGCGACCTGTCCCGCCAGCCGCGCGGCCTCCTGGCCATGCCGCACCGCGCGCTCCCAGGCGCCCCAGTGCAGCGCCGCGGCGAAGGCGGGCGCGGCGGCGCGGGCGAGGAGCACGGCGGCGTCCGCGTGGCCCGCCTCGCGGCTGCCGATGAGCGCGGTCATCGCCGCGAGGATCGCGTCGGCCTCGGCGGCGACGCGCTCGGGGGCCACCGAGGGGTGCCCGGCCCACCAGGCGTAGTGCCCGGCGACGGCGTGGGCGCGCCCGGCGTCCGCGTCGGCGTAGCCCTCCTCCGCGAGCTGGGCGGTGACGCGCGCCGCCAGCCGGTGGTGCGCCCCGGCCGCGGTGACGAGGCCGCAGCCGAGCAGTTCGCCGAGGGCCGCGTCCGCGTGGGTGTCCGCGGACAGCGCGCGCAGATGCACCTGGTGCGGGCACTCGCCGCCGAGCGCGACCGCGAACCGCAGGGCGTCGTGGGCCGCCTCGCTCAGCTGTCCGGCGAGCAGCGCGGCGGGGGACGCCGCCTCGGCGATCGAGGGCAGCGGGACGTCATGGTCCCCGCCCGCCTCCCGCGCGGAGGGGTCGTCGCGCAGGGCGTCGCGCTGCCGCAGCAGCGCGCCCGCCTGGACGAAGCGCAGCGGCAGCCCCTCGGACTCGAACCACAGGTCCGCCGCCCAGCTCGCCTCGTCCTCCTCCAGGGGCCGTCGTGCGGCCCGCTCCAGCAGTTCGAGACCGGCCGTACGGCTGAGCCCGGAGAGGAAGACCTCTTCGAGGTGGGAGTCGGGGGACGGCGCCGGGACATCGGGGGTGGCGGAGATCAGGAACGCGCATTCGGGGGTCGCGTCGAGGAACTCGTCCAGCGCGGCGCCGCCGAAGTCGATGTCGTCGAGGACGACGACCGCACCGACCCCCTGGACCGCCTCCAGCAGCTCCGCGCGCTCGGGCCGGTACAGCGGGGCGCTGAAGACGGCGGCGTAGAGGTCGTGGAGAAGGTCGGCCGGGGTGCGGTGGTAGCCGGAGAGGCGTACGACACCGTCGGGCGCGAGCCGCTCGCAGTCGGCGGCGACGGCCTCCAGCAGGGTGCTGCGGCCCGAGCCGGAGGGCCCGGTGACCCGCACCGAGCGGCCACGGGCGAGCAGCCGGGCGAGCCGCTCCCGCTCCTCGTCGCGCTCCAGCATCGGCAGGTCGGGCAGGACGGTGCCGGAGGGACGCGGCGCGGCGGCGGCGTGGCGCAGCTCGGCCCGCTCGTCGGGGCCATGGCGCTCGGGGCGGGCGGGGCGCTCTCGGGGCGGGCAGGGTTCTATCTCGCTGCCGTCGACGGGGTTGACCGTGAGCAGGTAGTCACCGGTGACGATGCGCGCGGTGCGGGCGGGAGGCCCAGAAGGATCGGAAGAAACGGAAGATGCCGAGGAGGCGGAGGAGGCGGAGGAGCCGGGCGCCGGGCTGCCCAGAGGGGGCGTCGGTACGTCCCCCGGCGGCCCCGACGGCGCGGGCGGGCGCGATGGCGAACCGGCGCCGGAGGTGTCCGCGGCATGCGGCGCACCGGACGCCGCGCCCGGCCCGGACTCGTCCCAGCCGTGCTCCTGCGATCCGCGGTTCTTCGGGTCCATGGTCCTTGCCCCCCAGATGCGTGGCGTGCTGTAAGGCTCCCCGGCCTGCCTTCGCTTCTGGTCCGGTGCCGCCGTAGGGAATGTGTCCGGCATCCACCGAACCCCGGGCCGTATCACACGGCCTGGACCTGCTCACAGTATCCACCGCGCGGGAGGGGGCCCACGCCACCCCGGGTAACCCACCACCCCCGGATATCCGGCCCGCGCGGCTCACACTCGCGGCAGTGACTCCGCCTCCAGCCCGCCTTCGATCGCCAGGATGCGGTGCAGCCGGGTGGCCACCAGCAGCCGCTGCATCTGGGGCGGCACCCCGCGCAGCACCAGCCGTCTGCCCACCCGGCCCGCGCGGCGGTGCGCGCCCATGATCACCCCGAGCCCGGTGGCGTCCCAGGAGTCCAGTTCGGTCAGGTCGAGAACGAGATCCCCGCCGCCCGCGTCGACGGCGGTGTGCAGGGCCGTACGGGCGTCCGCCGCGCTCCGGACGTCCAGTCGGCCCCCGACGACCAGCTCGGCGTGGTCGCCCCTGATGTGCATATGCGCTCCCCTATACGGTGCGTCGTGTCGTCAATGCGCCATTTCTGTCTACAGAACTGACTGCCTCTCACACGCGGAAGTTGCCGTCTGTAAGCGAACCGATACCGAATTCACCCGGGAGGGTGAGTTCCGGGCCTGGCGCCGCACCAGGGCCCTCAGTAGCGGTAGAAGCCCTCGCCGCTCTTACGGCCGACGTCCCCCGCGTCGACCATCCGGCGCATGATCTCCGGCGGTGCGAACTTCTCGTCCTGCGACTCGGTGTAGATGTTGTCGGTGGCGTGCGTCAGAATGTCCACGCCGGTCAGGTCGGCCGTCGCGAGGGGTCCCATCGCATGGCCGAAGCCCAGCTTGCAGGCCGTGTCGATGTCCTCGGCCGTGGCGACCCCCGACTCGTACAGCTTCGCCGCTTCCACGACGAGCGCGGAGATCAGCCGGGTGGTGACGAAGCCCGCGACATCGCGGTTGACGACGATACAGGTCTTGCCGACACCCTCCGCGAACTCCCGTGCGGCGGCCAGGGTTTCGTCACTCGTCTTGTGACCGCGGACCAGCTCGCACAGCCCCATCATCGGGACGGGCGAGAAGAAGTGGGTGCCGACGACCCGCTCCGGGTTCCGGGTGGCCGCGGCGATCTTGGTGATCGGGATGGCGGAGGTGTTCGAGGCCAGGATCGTGTCGTCCTTGACCAGTTCATCGAGGGTACGGAAGATCTCCCGCTTGACCTCGACCTTCTCGAAGACCGCCTCCACCACGACATCCGCGTCGGCGGCGGCGGCGAGGTCCGTCGTGGTGGTGATCCGGCCCAGCGCCCGCTCGGCCTCCTCCGCCGTCAGCTTGCCCTTGGAGACGAACTTCTCGTACGAGGCCCTGATGCCGTCGGTGCCGCGGCGCAGCGCCTCATCGGTCACATCGCGCAGCACCACGTCCCAGCCGGCCTGGGCCGAGACCTGCGCGATACCGGACCCCATGAGTCCGGCTCCGATGACCGCGAGCTTCTTGGCCACGACACACACCCCTCTGTTCCATCTGATCTGGTCAACAGTCCGATGTGCCGGACCTTAACGCCCGTTCACCCCTGCGGGCAGCCCCTCGTAACGCGCGTCACGGTGTGTTCTTCACCGCATAGTTGAGGACCGTGTCGCTCAGGAGCGACTCCATGACGTCGACATTGCGGAGGGCGTCCTCGGCGACCTCGTCCACGCCGCCGCCCTCCGCGAGCCCGCGGATGATGGAGCGCAGGACGGCGTTCTGCAACCCGATGAGCTGGTGCGCGATGAACTCGGGCGTCGGGTCCCGCGGGTCGGCGGCGGCCTCCTCGCGCAGGGTGGCACCGAGCTGTTGGACCGTCCTGCCCTGGATGGCGAAGAGTCTGGCCATCAGCGTCGGGGACTCCACGATGACCCGACGGAACCGCTCATAGCCCTCGGTCAGCCCGACGTAGGGGTGCCGTTCGCGGATGTCCTGGCGCAGTTGGTCCATCAGCGCCCGCGCCGCCGACCGTCCGCCCGCACGCTCGCGTACGAGCCGGGAGGGGCGGTCGACGACCTCCTCCTCGCGGTCGACGAAGAGGTCCTCCTTGGCCGGGAAGTAGTTGTAGACCGTGTTGACGGAGACCTCGGCAGCCTCGGCGATCTCCGCGATCGTGACCGCGTCGAAGCCGCGCTCCATGAAGAGCCCGGTCGCGACGTCCGAGATGTGCTGCCTGGTCTGCCGCTTCTTCCGCTCCCTGAGTCCTTCCGCCATGGCCTCATCCTAGCTTCGCTGGGGCTGCTTGATTTTTGGGGTCGTTTCAAAATTAGTGAGACTCTGTTTTTCTGGGTCGCATGGCAGTCATCACGACGAACGGCCTCACCCACACCTTCCGGACCAAGCGCGGCCCCGTGACCGCCGTGCGCGGTATCGACCTGACCGTCGAGCGCGGTGAGATCCTGGGCTTCCTCGGGCCCAACGGAGCGGGCAAGACCACCACGCTGCGCATGCTCACCACGCTGCTCCCGCCCACCGGCGGCAGCGCCACCGTCGCCGGGCGCGACCTCGCCCGCGATCCGGCCGGGGTGCGCCGGCGGATCGGATACGTGGCGCAGTCCGGCGGGGTCGATCCGACCGTCTCCGTACGGGAGGAACTGGTCACCCAGGGGCGGCTCTACCGGATGGCCAAGACCGAGGCGACCGCCCGCGCCGGGGAGCTGGCCCGGGACCTGGGCCTGACCGAGCTGCTGGACCGCCCCTGTGCCGCGCTCTCCGGCGGGCAGCGGCGGCGGCTGGACATCGCCCTCGGCCTGGTCCACCGGCCCGAGATCCTCTTCCTGGACGAGCCGACCACCGGCCTCGACCCCGGCAGCCGCGCCGATCTGTGGGAGCTGATCCGCGAGCTGCGCTCCGAGCACGGCATGACGGTCTTCCTGACCACCCACTACCTGGACGAGGCGGAGGCGCTGGCCGACCGTCTGGTCATCGTCGACCAGGGCCTGGTGGCCGCCGAGGGGACCGCGGAACGGCTCAAGGCCGGGCACGGCGGCTCACCGGACGCCACCCTCCAGGACGCCTTCATCGCCATCACCGGGCGCGCCACCGCTCCGCGGAAGCCCGCCCCGCTCGCCGTCTGACGCGCGGTCACCGAAGCACCCCAGCACCGCAAGCAGTCCCCCCAAGGAAGGCCCCATGCCCCCACTCATCGCCGACACGGCCCTGATATTCGGCCGCTACGCCCGCCAGACGCTGCGCTCCAAGCCCGCCCTGATCTTCGGGATGGTCCAGCCGCTGCTCTTCCTCGTCTTCTTCGGCCCGCTGCTCACCGATCTGCCGCTCGGCGGCCAGGCCGGCTCCTGGCAGACCATCGTCCCCGGAATCCTCGTCCAACTCGGCTTGTTCAGCGCCTCGTTCACCGGGATCGGGCTGATCCTCGAGCGGCGTACGGGCGTCATCGAGCGGATGCGGGTCACCCCGGTCAGCCGGCTGGCACTGCTCATGGGCCGGGTGCTCAAGGACGTCGCCCTGCTGCTGGTGCAGTCCCTGCTGCTGGTGTGCGTCGCCGTGGTGCTCGGGCTGCGCGCCCCGGTGCTGGGCGTGGCGATCGGCTTCGTCTTCGTCGGGGTGCTGACCGTCTCGCTCGCCTCGCTCTCCTACGCGCTGGCGATGCGGGTGGCGTCCCCGCAGGGGTTCGCGCCGGTCATCAACTCCATCACCATGCCCGCGATGCTGCTGTCCGGGATTCTGCTGCCGATGTCGCTCGGGCCCCGCTGGCTCGACATCGCCTCGCACTTCGTGCCGTTCCGCTATCTCGTGGACGGGGTGCGGGCCGCCTTCGCCGGCGAGTACGGGGACGGGAAGATCGCGCTGGCCTCGCTGGTGGCCTCCGCGCTCGCGGTCGTGGCCGTCACCCTCGGGGCACGGCTCTTCCGGCAGGCCGGGGCGTAGGGCCGCCGCGTAGGCTCGGGCCCATGGTCAATCTCACCCGCATCTATACGCGTACCGGGGACACGGGCACCACCGCCCTCGGCGATATGAGCCGCACCGCCAAGACCGATACGCGGATCGCCGCGTACGCCGACGCGAACGAGGCGAACGCCGCGATCGGAGTGGCCATCGCCATGGGCCAGTTGCCCGCCGAGATCGTCAAGGTGCTGGTCCGCGTCCAGAACGACCTGTTCGACGTGGGCGCGGATCTGTGCACCCCCGTGGTGGAGAACCCGGAACACCCTCCGCTCCGCGTCGAGCAGAGCTATGTCGACAAGCTGGAGGCGGACTGCGACGAATTCCTGGCGGGTCTGGAGAAGCTGCGCAGCTTCATCCTCCCGGGCGGCACCCCGGGGGCCGCGCTGCTGCACCAGGCGTGCACGGTGGCGCGCCGCGCCGAGCGCTCCACCTGGGCGGCGCTCGCCGAGCACGGGGAGTCGATGAACGCGCTCACCGCCACCTATCTCAACCGGCTCTCCGACCTGCTGTTCATCCTGGCCCGCGCGGCCAACAAGGAGGTCGGCGACGTCCTGTGGGTCCCGGGCGAGAACCGCTGAAACCCCCGGTCCCGTCAGCCCCGGCGCTACGCGGATGCGCGGCCGGGGCCGACGGGGCGGGGGCGGGGCTCGGCGACCTGCCCGCTACGGGGGTTAGCGGGCAGAGGAAGCCGAGCGCTCCCGCTTGGGAAAGAGTGTGTAGCTGAGCGCGATGATCACGTTGATGCCGATCAGGTACAGCATCTTGGTCTGCCAGTCGCGCAGCGAGCCGATCTCGCCGTCGTCGCCGACGTACCAGATCGCGCCCTGGAGCAGAGCGATGGCGATGACCGCCGCCAGCACCCAGCGGCCGGCCGTCTTCCACTCGTGAAGCGTCTTCGCCGCGCCGTACTTGGCCGGCTTGACCGGCGGCGGACCGCCGAAGAAGCGGTGGGCCACCCGGGCGTCGACCCATTTGATCGTCGAATGGCCGAGTGCGGCCGAGTATCCGATGTAGACCGCGGCGAGGCCGTGCTTCCAGTCCGGTTCGGCACCGTTCCGCAGGTCGATCACGGTCGTCACGAACAGCACCAGCTCCAGCAGCGGCTCGCACAGCAGCACCACGGTGCTGGCCTTCGGCATCTTCGCCACGTACCGCAGCAGGAGCCCGATGGCCAGCAGCACCCAGAAGCCGACCTCACAGGCGATGATCAACGCGACAACCACGATGTTTCCTCTCTCGCTCTGTCCTTGGCCCCACCCTCTCCCGGCGATCAGGGCGCCCGCGTCGTCGGCGGCGATGAAACCCGGCTGCATCCTTCGATGTACGCCGCCGGGCGTCGGGCCCGGACCCAGGGGGGAGGCCCACCCCGCGCGCCACATGGTGTGATGGGTGCCATGCCGTCCCGTCCCCATCTCCCACGCCCACACCGGCATGACGTCCTGATCGGTCTTGGCGGACTGCTCGGCGGGATCCTGATGTGGGCGCTGGGGATGCACAACACTCCGTCGTACTACGGCATGCCCCGATGGCTGGGGCTGGTCGCGCTGTTCGTGATGTCCGCGGCCGAACTGTTGCGGCGCTCCAAGCCCCTCATCGGCCTGGGCGTGGGGACCGCCGCGCTCGGCGTCGACGTCCTCAGCGGCGGGCTGGCCACGACCATGCTGATGTACACCGACCTGATCTACGCGGCCGTCTTGCACTCCGGGCCCGTCGCCGCCCGGCGCATCCCCCGGATCTGCTGGCTGCTCTCCGGGCTGGCGACCGTGGTGCCGCTGGCCGTCTACAACGACCCCCTGGCGCTGCTGTCCGGAGCCTTCGTCGCACTCCTCACCGTCACCCCGGCGTGGACCGGGTCGGTGGTCCGCAACCACCGCGAAGAGGCCCAGGCCGCCCGTCTGGAGGCCGAACGCGTCGCCCTGCTGGCCGAGTTGGACCGGCGGGAGGCGGTCGCCTCCGAGCGCTCCCGGATGGCGCGCGAACTCCACGACATGGTGGCGAACCACCTGTCGGCCATCGCCATCCACTCCAGCGCCGCGCTCTCCCTGAAGGACCCCGCCGCGACCGACGAGGCGCTCGGCGTCATCCGGGAGAACAGCGTGCGGGGCCTGGCCGAGATGCGCCGGCTGATCGGGCTGCTGCGGGACCCCGGGGAGACCTCGGAACCGGCCGCCACCTCCACGCTCGACGGACTCGACACCCTGCTGGAGCAGGCCCGCACCAACGGCCGCCCCGGCGGGCAGGACATCGTCCTGTGCGATGAGCGGCCGGCCGGCGCCGACCCGCTGCCCGCCCCGGTCGAGCTCGCCGCGTACCGCATCGTCCAGGAATCGCTCACCAACGCCCTCAAGCACGCCGCACCCGGCCGGGTGGACGTGACGCTGGCGCACCGCGCGGACGGCCCGCTCGAAGTCAGCGTCATCAGCCCCTACGGCGAGCGCTCGGGCCCCCGGGCACCCGGCTCCGGCACCGGGCTGATCGGGATGCGCGAGCGGGTGAACCTGCTCGGCGGCAACCTCGACGCCGGACCCGTCGCCGGGCCCGAGGGCTCGGTGTGGCAGGTGCGGGCCACGCTGCCGCTGGGTGACGAGAGCGCTCAGAGCGTGCCATGACCCTTCGACGACCAGGAGCCGCCGTGACCCCGCCCGCCCCGCCCTCAGGTACCGCGTCCGAGCCGATCAGGGTTCTGGTCGCCGAGGACCAGAGCGCGGTCCGTTCCGGGCTGGTGCTGATCCTGCGGTCCGCCCCCGATGTCGAGGTGGTCGGCGAGGCGGTCGACGGCCTCCAGGCAGTGGAGATGGCCCGGGCGCTGCGCCCCGATGTGGTGCTGATGGACGTCCAGATGCCACGGCTGGACGGGGTGTCGGCCACCCGCCAGGTGGTCGCCGAACAGCTTGCCGATGTGCTGGTGCTCACCACGTTCGACCTCGACGAGTACGTCTTCGGGGCGCTGCGCGCGGGCGCCTCCGGATTCCTGCTCAAGGACAGCGAGGCGGCCGATCTGATCGAGGCGGTCCGTACGGTGGGGCGCGGCGAGGGGATGATCGCCACGGCGGTGACCCGCCGCCTGATCGCGGAGTTCGCCCGCCCCCAGGCCGCCCGCTCCCCCACCGCGCCCAGCCCCGCGGCGCTCGCCTCGCTCACCCCGCGGGAGCGGGAGGTGCTGGCCTGTCTCGGTCAGGGGCTGTCGAACGCGCAGATCGCGGCGCGGCTCAGCATGGCGGAGGCAACGGTGAAGACACATGTCAGCCGGCTGCTGAACAAGCTGGAGCTGCGCAGCCGGGTCCAGGCCGCGGTACTGGCCCAGGAACTGGGCGTGCGCTAGCGCAGGGGATGGTGTGGGTGCCGCGGGCGACGAGGTGGCTAGGCCACGTTGACGCGCTGGCCGGGGGGCGCGGCCTCCAGCCAGGCCAGGAAGCCGGTCAGGGCGTCCTCGCTCATGGCCAGCTCCAGCCGGGTGCCGCCGTGCCGGCAGGCGAGCACCACCGCGTCGGAGAGCAGCGCCAGCTCCTCCTCGCCCTTGGGGGTGCGCCGCTCCAGCACCTCGATCGAGGCGCGCTCCAGCACCCGCCGGGGCCTGGGCGCGTAGGAGAAGACCCGGAACCACTCGATGCGGTCACCGTTGTAGCGGGCGACTCCGTACACCCAGCCCTTGCCGCTGGTCTCGGATTCGCTTGCGGGTGGGTCCCAGCGCAGGGAACAGTCGAAGGTTCCGCCGGACCGCTGGATCAGCCGCCTCCGGAGACCGAAGACGAAGAGTCCCACCACCACCAGCGCGACGACCACGCCGCCCACAAGCAGAGCGAGGACCATCTTCACCGACCTCCTCGCGTCATCCGGAAAAACCGCACCTGCATCGCCTCAGCCGCGGACCGCTGAAAGGGCTCCAGCGAGGTCCGCGGCTGAGGTTTTCCGACCGTACGTGACAGGCTCAGTGCGCTCCCGCCACCGCACGCAGCCGGACGTCGGCGCGCCGCTCGGCGGCGGCGTCCGCCGCCGACTTGGCACGCTCCAGCGCCCGCTCCGCGCGCTTGACATCGATCTCGTCGGACAGCTCCGCGACCTCGGCCAGCAGTGAGAGCTTGTCGTCCGCGAACGAGATGAACCCACCGTGCACCGCGGTCACGACCGTCCCGCCGTCGACCGAACGGATGGTCACCGGGCCGGACTCCAGCACACCGAGCAGCGGCTGGTGGCCGGGCATGACGCCGATGTCACCCGATGTGGTGCGCGCGATGACCAAGGTGGCCGCGCCGGACCAGACACTACGGTCCGCCGCGACCAGCTCGACGTGCAGCTCAGCAGCCAACGTGGCTCCTCGGGTCTCTCCCTGCCGGGTCGGGCAGGGCTTTCGTCAAAGAATAACGGGCGTACGGAGAGGGGTGGGACCGGGCCCACCCCTCCCGCGGAGCTACGGGGCTCAGGAGACGCCCAGCTCCTTGGCCTTGGCCTTGAGGTCGTCCAGGCCACCGCACATGAAGAACGCCTGCTCGGGGAAGTGGTCGAACTCACCATCGGCGATCGCGTTGAACGCGGCGATGGACTCGTCCAGCGGCACATCCGATCCGTCGAGGCCGGTGAACTGCTTCGCCGCGTGGGTGTTCTGCGACAGGAAGCGCTCGATACGGCGGGCGCGGAAGACGGTGAGCTTGTCCTCCTCGCCGAGCTCGTCGATGCCCAGGATGTTGATGATGTCCTGGAGGTCCTTGTACTTCTGCAGGATCGACTTCACGCGCGAGGCGCAGTCGTAGTGGTCCTGCGAGATGTAGCGCGGGTCCAGGATCCGGGACGTCGAGTCCAGCGGGTCCACCGCCGGGTAGATACCCTTCTCCGAGATCGGCCGGGAGAGCGTCGTCGTCGCGTCGAGGTGCGCGAAGACGTTCGCCGGGGCCGGGTCGGTCAGGTCGTCCGCGGGGACGTAGATCGCCTGCATCGAGGTGATCGAGTGGCCACGGGTCGAGGTGATGCGCTCCTGGAGAAGGCCCATCTCGTCGGCCAGGTTCGGCTGGTAGCCCACCGCGGAGGGCATCCGGCCGAGCAGGGTCGAGACCTCGGAACCGGCCTGGGTGAAGCGGAAGATGTTGTCGACGAAGAACAGCACGTCCTGCTTCTGCACATCGCGGAAGTACTCCGCCATGGTCAGACCGGCCAGGGCGACCCGCAGACGGGTGCCCGGGGGCTCGTCCATCTGGCCGAAGACCAGCGCGGTCTGCGGGAGCACGCCGGACTCGGCCATCTCCTCGATCAGGTCGTTGCCCTCACGGGTGCGCTCGCCGACACCGGCGAACACGGAAACGCCCTCGTGCAGCTTGGCCACACGCATGATCATTTCCTGGATGAGGACGGTCTTGCCGACGCCCGCGCCGCCGAACAGACCGATCTTGCCGCCCTTGACGTACGGGGTCAGCAGGTCGACGACCTTCAGGCCGGTCTCGAACATCTCGGTCTTGGACTCGAGCTGGTCGAAGGCCGGGGCCTTGCGGTGGATGGACCAGCGCTCGGTGACCTCGGACTCGGCCTCGGGCTCGTTGAGGATCTGGCCGAGGGTGTTGAACACCCGGCCCTTGGTGACGTCGCCGACGGGCACGCTGATGCCGGTGCCGGTGTCGGTCACGGCGGCCTGGCGGACCAGGCCGTCGGTGGGCTGCATGGAGATGGAGCGCACCAGGCCCTCGCCGAGGTGCTGCGCGACCTCGAGGGTCAGGGTCTTCTTCGCCCCGTCCTGGGCCGGGTCGGCGACCTCGACGGTCAGCGCGTTGTAGATCTCCGGCATCGCGTCGACGGGGAACTCCACGTCGACGACCGGGCCGATGACCCGCGCGACGCGGCCGGCGGCCACAGCGGTTGGCTCAACAGTGGTGGTCATAGTGTCAGTCACTCCCCGCAGAGGCGTCGGCCAGAGCGCTCGCGCCACCGACGATCTCGCTGATTTCCTGGGTGATGTCGGCCTGGCGGGCCGCGTTGGCAAGCCGCGTGAGCGACTTGATGAGTTCATCGGCATTGTCGGTCGCCGACTTCATCGCCCGCCGGGTCGCCGCGTGCTTGGAGGCGGCGGCCTGGAGCAGAGCGTTGTAGATACGGGCCTCGACGTACCGGGGCAGCAGGGCGTCCAGGACGTCCTCGGACGACGGCTCGAAGTCGAAGAGCGGGAGGATCTCGCCCTTCTTCTCCTGCTCCTCCGCCTTCTCCGCGAGGCTGAGCGGCAGCAGCCGGTCCTGGACCGGGGTCTGCGTCAGCATCGAGACGAACTCGGTGAAGACGATGTGCAGCTCGTCCACGCCGCCCTCGGCCGTGTCCTTGAGAACGGCCTCGATCAGCGGGCCCGCGATCTTCTTGGCGTCCGCGTAGGTGGGGTTGTCGGTGAAGCCGCCCCACGACTCCGTGACCTTGCGCTCACGGAAGGAGTAGTACGCCACGCCCTTGCGGCCGACGATGTACGCGTCGACCTCCTTGCCCTCACGGGTGAGCCGCTCGGTGAGCTCCTCGGCCGCCTTGATCACGTTGGAGGAGTAGCCGCCCGCCAGACCCCGGTCGCTCGTGATGAGCAGCACCGCGGCGCGGGTCGGGTTCTCGCTCTCCGTGGTCAGCGCGTGCTGGGTGGTGGAACCCTTGGCGACCGCGCCCACCGCCCGGGTGAGCTCGGTGGCATACGGAGCCGACGCGGCCACCCGGCGCTGCGCCTTGACGACGCGCGAGGCGGCGATCATCTCCATCGCCTTGGTGATCTTCTTGGTCGCGGAGACGGACTTGATCCGCCTCTTGTAGACCTTGGCCTGGGCACCCATACTCAGCCCTCGCCCAGCAGCTTGCCGTCCGAGGTCTCGAACTGCTTCTTGAAGCTGTCGACGGCCTCGCCCAGCGCCGCGATCGTGTCGTCGGACATCTTGCCGCCCTCGACGATGCTGGTCAGCAGCCCCTTGTGCTCACGGTGCAGGTAGTCCAGCAGCTCACGCTCGAAGCGGCGGATGTCCTCGACCGGGACATCGTCCATCTTGCCCGTGGTGCCGGCCCAGATGGAGACGATCTCGTCCTCGGTGGAGAACGGGGCGTACTGCGACTGCTTCAGCAGCTCGACCATGCGCGCACCGCGCTCCAGCGACGCCTTGGAGGCCGCGTCCAGGTCCGAGCCGAAGGCCGCGAAGGCCTCGAGCTCGCGGTACTGGGCGAGGTCCACGCGGAGCCGGCCGGACACCTGCCGCATGGCCCGGTGCTGGGCGGAGCCACCGACACGGGAGACCGAGATACCGACGTTCAGCGCCGGGCGCTGACCGGCGTTGAACAGGTCCGACTCCAGGAAGCACTGGCCGTCGGTGATGGAGATGACGTTGGTCGGAATGAACGCCGACACGTCGTTCGCCTTGGTCTCGACGATCGGCAGACCGGTCATCGAACCGGAGCCCATCTCGTCGGAGAGCTTGGCGCAGCGCTCCAGCAGCCGGGAGTGCAGGTAGAAGACGTCGCCCGGGTAAGCCTCACGGCCCGGCGGACGGCGCAGCAGCAGCGAGACGGCGCGGTAGGCGTCGGCCTGCTTGGACAGGTCGTCGAAGACGATCAGGACGTGCTTGCCCTGGTACATCCAGTGCTGACCGATGGCCGAGCCGGTGTAGGGGGCCAGGTACTTGAAGCCCGCCGGGTCGGACGCCGGGGCGGCGACGATGGTGGTGTACTCCAGGGCACCGGCCTCCTCCAGCGCGCCGCGCACGGACGCGATGGTGGAGCCCTTCTGGCCGATGGCGACGTAGATGCAGCGGACCTGCTTCTTCGGGTCACCGGAGCGCCAGTTGTCGCGCTGGTTGATGATCGTGTCGACGCACAGCGCGGTCTTGCCGGTCTGCCGGTCGCCGATGATCAGCTGGCGCTGGCCGCGGCCGATCGGGGTCATCGCGTCGACGGCCTTGTAGCCGGTCTCCATCGGCTCGTGCACCGACTTGCGGTCCATGACCGTGGGGGCCTGCAGCTCGAGGGCTCGGCGGCCCTCGGTCTCGATCTCGCCGAGGCCGTCGATCGGGGCACCCAGCGGGTCGACGACGCGGCCGAGGTAGCCCTCGCCGACGGCGACCGAAAGGACCTCGCCGGTGCGGTGCACCTGCTGGCCCTCCTCGATACCGCTGAACTCTCCGAGGACGACCGCACCGATCTCGCGCTCCTCGAGGTTGAGGGCGAGGCCGAGGGTGCCGTCCTCGAACTTCAGCAGCTCGTTCGCCATGGCCGAGGGAAGACCCTCGACCCTCGCGATGCCGTCGCCGGCAACGCTGACCGTACCGACCTCCTCGCGCGAGGCCGCGTCCGGCTGGTACGCCTGGACAAAGTTCTCCAGCGCGTCCCGGATCTCCTCCGGCCGGATCGTGAGCTCCGCCATCTGGGTTCCCTGCTCTCCTTGTTGGGCCCGAAGTATCTGACTACGGCCCAACTCGGGCCGCTTACATGCTTGTTGAGTTGGTGGCTGTGTCAGCCGGCCATCCGCCGGGTCGCCTCGTCGAGGCGGTCCGCGATGGTCCCGTTGATGACCTCGTCGCCAATGCGCACCGAGATCCCGCCGAGGACCTCCGGGTCCACGTCGAGATTGAGGTGCATCTTCCGTCCGTACAGCTTCCCCAGTGCCTCACCGAGCCGCTGCTTCTGCCGGTCGCTGAGCGGCACCGCGGAGGTGACGACCGCGACCGTACGGTCCCGGCGCTCCGCCGCCAGCTTGGACAGCTCGTCGAGACCCGCCTCCAGGCTACGACCCCGCGGGTGGGTCACCAGACGGATCACCAGCCGCTCGGTGACCTGGTCGGCCCGGCCGCCGAGCAGCTCGCGGACCAGCCCGGCCTTGGCCGAGACGCTCGCGCGCCGGTCGGTGAGCGCACCCCGGAGCTCGGGCGAGGAGGAGACGATCCGGCCGAACCGGAACAGCTCGTCCTCGACGTTGTCGAGGGCACCCGTCCGCTCGGCCGCCACCAGGTCGGCGGCGCTGGCGAGCTGCTCCAGCGAGTCCACCAGGTCGCGCGAGCGCGACCAGCGGGACCGGACCAGGCCGGAGACCAGGTCGATGGACTCACCGCCGACCTGTCCGCCCAGCACCCGCGCGGCCAGCTCGGCCTTGGCCTCGCCGGGCTGCGCCGGGTCGGTGAGGACCCGGCGCAGCGAGACCTCGCGGTCGAGCAGCGCGGTGACGGCGGCCAGCTCCTCGGCGAGCTTCGACGCGTCGACGGCGGTGTTGTCCGTCAGGGCGTCGAAGCGCTCGCGCGCGGCTGCCAGTGCCTCCCGGCTCGCTCCGTTCATCGGCCGGCCTCGGCCTTCGAGCCGTCGTTCGTCTTGGAAGCCTTGTCATCGAGTTCGTCGAGGAACCGGTCGATGGTGCGGCTCTGCCGGGCCACGTCCTCGAGCGACTCGCCGACGATCCGGCCGGCCAGGTCGGTGGCGAGCCTGCCCACGTCCTGGCGCAGGGTCTGAGCGGCCTGCTTCCGATCGGCCTCGATCTGAGCGTGACCGGCCGCGATGACCTCTTCACGCTGCCGCTGGCCCTCCGCGCGCATCTCGGCGATGAGCGCGGCGCCCTGCTCCTGCGCCTCCTGGCGCAGTCGCGCGGCCTCGTGGCGGGCGTCAGCGAGCTGGGCTCGGTAGTCCTCGAGGACCTGCTGGGCTTCGGCCTGAGTGGCCTCGGCCTTCTCCATGCCGCCTTCGATCGCCTCGCGGCGCTCCTCCAGAACCCGGTTGATGTTCGGGAGGAGCTTCTTGGCGAGGAAGAAGAAGACGATGGCAAAGGCGATCAGGCCGATGACCAGCTCCGGGATCGGCGGGATGAGGGGGTTCTCACTCTCCTCAGCCGCCACCTGTACCAGGGCGTTCACATCAGTGCCTTCCGTCTGTCGTGGTTAAAGCGGTCCGTTCAGGACTTGAAAAGGAAGCCCATGACGATACCGATCAGCGCGAGCGCCTCACAGAAGGCGAAGCCCATGATCTGGTTGGCGCGGATCAGGCCGGCAGCCTCGGGCTGACGGGCCAGGGCCTGGGTGCCGTTACCGAAGATGATGCCGACGCCGACGCCGGGGCCGATGGCGGCGAGACCGTAACCGATCGAGCCGAGGTTGCCGGTGACGCCGCTGGCGGCGAGGGTCTGGAGAGCGGACATGCCGGTTCTTCCTTTGCGTTTCATGGGCCGGTGGGGGTTGGCCACCGGACGTCTGATGGTCTGGGAGCCAGGTCTGCTCAGTGGTGCTCGGCGAGCGCGCCCTGGACGTAGTTGCAGGCCAAGAGCACGAAGACGTACGCCTGGACAGCCTGGATGAAGAGCTCGAAGGCGGTCAGCAGAATCGTCATCACGAACGACGCGCCCGCGTAGACGATGCCAATGCCGTTCAGCAGGTACCAGGTGCCGATGGTGAACATCAGCAGCAGCAGATGGCCCGCGAACATGTTGGCGAAGAGCCGGACCGCGTGGGTGAAGGGCCGGATGATGACGTTCGAGAAGAACTCGATCACGACGATCATCGGCAGGATCGCGCCGAGCTCCTTGTCGTAGCCGGTGATGTTCTTCCAGCCGCCGACGAAGCCGTGCTTCTTGAAGGTCAGGTACATCCAGAGGATGTAGACGATCGCGGCCAGACCGGCCGGGAAGGCGATGATCGACGTCACCGGGAACTGGGCGACCGGAATGATCGACCAGAGGTTCATGATCCAGACGAAGAAGAAGATCGAGACCATGAGAGGGACGTACTTCTCGCCCTCCTTCTTGCCGAGGGCCTCATAGACCAGGCCGCGGCGCACGAAGTCGTAGCCCGCCTCACCGATCATCTGCAGCTTGCCCGGCACGACCTTGGCCCGGGCGAAAGCGGCCCAGAAGAACCAGACGATGGCGACCGTACCCAGCAGGGCCAGCAGCATCGGCTTGTTGAAGTCAAAGCCGCCGATGGAGAAGAGCGGCTCGAACTTGAAGGAATGGAGTCCGGGTGCCGGGAAGCCGCACCCGTCGAAGATGTGGCAGTTCGTCTCGAAGGCGAGCGTCTGGTCAGAACTCACCGCGAGACTCCTTCAGCGTGGCGCATGGGTACGGCAACCTCGTTGTGTCGGCGCGGCACGCGGCCACGGAACGGCACTGGACTGGTCTTACGGATGTGGGGGCGGCTGATCGGCGCGTGGCCGAGTGGTATGTCGGGCATCAGCTGCATGGGCCGCCGATTCCGTCCCGTGGAATCCGGGGGTTCAGCTACCTGCGCCCGCTGTGCCTCAGATGGCACCGGACGATAGCAGGTGAGCGCACATGCTCTTATCCCGGCCCTACTTCTCACGACGTGGACCCGGCGGGAGCGGACTTCTTCGCCCCCTCGGGCTTACGTTCGTCCTCGGCTTCGGGCTCCACATAGAGGATCTTCGCCTTCATATGCGCACGGGTCTGTGCGCCGACCCACACCAGGGTCGCGGCGAGCAGCGCGAGGGCGAAAGCCTTGACGTTGAACAGCGTGGTGTCCTGGAACACCGCGAGCACGACCGCCACCAGCAGGAACTCGGTCATGAAAAGCACCATGCCCATGGCCTGGAACAGGTGCGGGAGGTGCTTCGCGGTGCGCTCCAGCACGATCAGCCCCGAAGCCATCACCGCCATGGCGACGAATGTGCCGAAGCCCGCGCCGATCGCTCCCTTGCCACCTGCGAACGCGGCACCGACAGCGACGGCGACCACGCCGGCGACGGCGGTGGGCACGGCGCAACTCAGGAGCGTTCTGGCGTCGTTGGACTGCATGAAGGGTTTCTCCGGCAAGTGTCGGAAACAACGATTCGTCGTGGACGAGCGTATCCCCGGGAACAGAGGAGACCTCACGACGAAGAGCCGTCGCCCTACGGCCCCTCGCGGTCTAAGCACCGGGTTTAGTGAACGGTATCACAAACTATTTGATGAGGTCTTTACCCTTCGGATGTGCTGCACGTCACACGGGAGAGTTATCTGCTGTGTACCGTGCTGACGCCGTCCTGTGATCTTCGGCGCTCTCCCCCACCGTTCCCTCCGGCACTTACTGGGGGAATTACCAGGGCGGTTACCGGGGTGTTCCGATCCTGCGGCGGTGGGTGAAGCGGGACCGGTCGCCGATCGCGGTGGCGCCGTTCACACCGCCGTTCGTCCCGCCGTTCACACCGCCGTTCGTCCCGCCGCTCGCGCCGCCGTTCATCCCGCTGTTCGCCCCGCCGTTCATCCCGGAGCCCACCGGCTCGGGCGCGGCCATCTCCGGATCCGACAGTGCGGACCCTCCGCCGGCCACGGCCGCCACCGGCTCCGCGGGCGCCTCGGCGCCCCGCTCGGCCCGCGCGATCCGGTTGGCGCGGCGGTAGCGCGGCGGAACGAACGCCTCGGCCCAGCGCGGAACGCGCGGGGTGAACCGCGGCAGCAGCAACAGCACCAGCCCGACCCCGCTCAGCGCGACGATCGCGAGGACGAACCACACACCGGCCGAGTTCACCGAGTACGCCACGGCGCCGAAGGCGATCAGCGCCGACCAGAAGTACATGATCAGGACGGCCCGGCTGTGCGAATGGCCGATCTCCAGCAGCCGGTGGTGCAGATGGCCGCGGTCCGCGGCGAACGGCGACTGGCCCCGCCAGGTGCGCCGGACGATGGCCAGCACCAGGTCCGCGAAGGGCACCGCGATGACGGTCAGCGGCAGCAGCAGCGGGATGTAGACCGGGACGGTGGCGTGCACCGCGGCCTGCTCGGACCCCTCGAACAGCTTCATCGCGTCCGGGTCGACCTGGCCGGTGATGGAGATGGCGCCCGCCGCCAGCACCAGCCCGATCAGCATCGAGCCCGAGTCGCCCATGAAGATCCGCGCGGGGTGCGCGTTGTGCGGCAGGAAGCCCAGGCACATCCCCATGAGGACGGCGGCGAACAGCGTGGCGGGCGCGGCCGCCTCCAGGCCGTAGCCGTACCAGATGCGGTAGGCGTACATGAAGAACGCGGCGGCGGCGATGCACACCATCCCGGACGCCAACCCATCAAGCCCGTCAACGAAGTTGACCGCGTTGATGGTGATGACGACCAGGGCGACGGTCAGCAGCGTGCCCTGCCAGGGCGTCAGCGAGACCGGCCCCACCCCGGGCACCGGAAGCCACAGGATGGTCAGACCCTGGAGCACCATCACACCGGCGGCGATCATCTGGCCGCCGAGCTTGATCAGCGCGTCCACGCCCCACTTGTCGTCCAGCACGCCCAGCAGCCAGATCAGCCCGGCGCCGGACAGCAGCGCCCGTGGCTCGTTGGAGACCTCGAAGACGTCCTTGAGGTTGGTCAGATGGGCGGCGACCAGCAGCCCCGCGCACAGCCCGCCGAACATGGCGATGCCGCCGAGCCGCGGAGTGGGCTCGCGATGCACATCACGGGCGCGGATCTCTGGCATCGCACCGGCCGCGATGGCGAATTTCCGCACCGGCCCGGTCAGCAGATAAGTGACCGCGGCCGTGATGCACAGAGTCAGCAGGTATTCACGCACAGGCTGCCCCAGAGGTATCGCTGGCCATCACAGCCTCACACCTTATGCGTGTCGGACGCCTGGCGGTGAACGTACTTACAGACGTCCTACACCTTCGGATGGTTGCATGATTCGGCTCTCGTCCGGATAGGGCGGAAATCTCCCGGCCAGTTCCGCCACCTTTTCCCGCACCACGCCTTCGTCCCGCAAGACGGTTCCCATCAAGGCCGCTATCCGCTCCATTTCCGGCGCTCCCATTCCCTGGGTGGTCACCGCGGCGGTGCCCAGCCGCACCCCCTTGACGCATCCCCGGGGATCCGTGGCGGACGCCAGCGCGCAGGTGTCCAGGACGATCCCGGCGGCGGCGCAGCGGGCCTTCGCGGCCCGTCCGTCCAGGCCCAGCGGGGCCGTATCGGCGGTGATCATATGGGTGTCGGTGCCGCCCGTGGCCACCGCGAGACCCTCCGCGACCAGGGCGTCCGCGAGCACCCGGGCATTGGCCACCACCCGCCGCGCATAGGCGGTGAAGGCGGGCGCCGCGGCCTCCCCGAACGCCACCGCCTTGGCCGCGACGGTGTGCATCTGGGCACCGCCCTGCGTGAACGGGAACACCGCCCGGTCGACCCGCTCGGCGAGCTCCGCGCCGCACAGCAGCATTCCGCCGCGCGGCCCGCGCAGCACCTTGTGTGTCGTTGCGCACACCACATCCGCGTACGGCACCGGGGACGGCGCCACCTTTCCCGCGACCAGACCGATCGCATGGGCGGCGTCGGCGATGAGATACGCGCCCACCTCGTCGGCGACGGCACGGAAGGCGGCGTAGTCCAGATGGCGCGGATAGGAGATCGAACCGCAGACGATCGCCTTCGGCCGGTGGGCGTGGGCGAGCGCGCGGAGCTGCTCGTAGTCGATCAGGCCGGTCGCCGGATCGACGCCGTAGCCGATGAAGTCGAACCAGCGGCCGGAGAAATTGGCGGGTGAGCCGTGGGTGAGATGGCCGCCGTGCTGCAGCGCCATCGCCAGCACCGTGTCCCCGGGGCGCAGCAGCGCGGCGTAGGCGGCCAGCACCGCAGAGGACCCCGAATGCGGCTGCACATTGGCGTGCTCGGCGCCGAACAGCGCCTTCGCCCGGTCCTGGGCGACCCGCTCGGCGATGTCCACGATCTCGCAGCCGCCGTGGTGGCGGGCGCCGGGATACCCCTCGGCGTACTTGTTGGCCAGCGGCGAGGCGAGCGCCGCCAGCACGGCCGGCGAGGTGAAGTTCTCGGCCGCGATGAGCTGGAGGCCGCCGGAGACACGGTCGATCTCGCTCAGGATGATCCCCGCCAGCTCCGGGTCCTGGCGGGCGAGCGCTCCGAAATCGGGGCCCCGGGGGGTGACGGCCATGGCGTGCTCACAGCCTCGGGAGGGGACGGCGGGTCGTCGAAGGTGGTCACCCCCAATGTAGGCCCCGCAGGCCCTCGTGGCGCGCCGTGAGCCGCGGGAGACCCCCGTTGGCGCGCCCCTGGGCCCCGCCAGGGGGCTACGCGGGGGCGGGAACCCCCGTCAGGGCCGTGACGACCGGGTCCAGGGCCTGGTTGATCTCGTCCCCGATGGAGCGGAAGAAGGTGATCGGCGCCCCGTACGGATCGTGCACCTCGTCCGCGTCCTCGGTGGGCGCCAGCAGCCAGCCGCGCAGCGCGGCAGCCGCCTGCACCAGGGCGCGGGCGCGCTCGACCACGCCGCCCGCCTCCGCCGGATCGGGCAGCGTCGCGGGGTCTATGGCCCGCACCAGCCGGGTGAACTCCTTGAGCGTGAAGGTGCGCAGGCCGGCCGAATGCCCCATCGAGATGACCTGCGCCCGGTGGTCGCGGGTGGCGGTCAGGACCAGGTCGGCGCGGATGACGTGCTCGTCCAGCAGCTCACGGCCGAGGAAGCCCGCCGGGTCGGCGCCGAAGTCGGTCAGGACCGTCGCGGCGTGCGCCTCCATGGGCGCGCCCTCATGGCCCCAGGTGCCGGCGCTCTCCACGATCAGACCGCGGGTGCGGACGGTGCCGAGGCGGTGCGTGAGGGCATGCCGGGTCAGCCGCTCGGTGATCGGCGAGCGGCACACATTGCCGGTGCTGACGTGGAGGATGCGGAAGGTGGCCTCGGGCTTCTTCTCACGGTGTTCCGCTATGCCACGCCCCTCAGGGGCTGTCAATTCGCCACCTCGAGGTCGGGTACGACCTCGCGGAGCTGCTCGGCGGTGAGCGCGCCCGCCCGGAGCAGCACCGGCACCTTGCCGGTGACGTCGACGATCGAGGAGGGCACGGCGGCCGGGGTGGGCCCGCCGTCGAGGTACACCGAGACGGAGTCCCCCAGCATGTCCTGGGCGGCGTCGCAGTCCTGCGGAGAGGGGTGTCCGGTCAGATTGGCGCTGGAGACCGCCATCGGGCCGAAGTCCGTCAGCAGCTCGATCGCGACCGGGTGCAGCGGCATCCGCACCGCGACGGTGCCCCGGGTCTCCCCCAGGTCCCAGGTGAGGGAGGGCTGGTGCCGGGCGACGAGGGTGAGCGCACCGGGCCAGAAGGCGTCGACCAGTTCCCAGGCCATCTCGGAGAAGTCGGTGACCAGTCCGTGCAGGGTGTTCGGGGAGCCGACCAGCACCGGGGTGGGCATATTGCGGCCGCGGCCCTTGGCCTCGAGCAGGTCGCCGACCGCCTCGGCGTTGAAGGCGTCCGCGCCGATCCCGTAGACGGTGTCGGTGGGCAGCACGACCAGTTCGCCGCGGCGGACGGCGGAGGCGGCCTCGCGCAGGCCGGTCTTGCGATCGGTCGCGTCCCCGCAGTCGTATCGCCGTGCCATCTTTAACGGACCTCCTCGTACGTGGCCAATGTGTGGTGCGGTGCCGCCGTCACGGCATGGCCTTCCGCGCGGTGGCGAACCGGGGCCGGTTGTTCAGGTCGGGGTGGTCGGCGGCGTCCGCCCAGCCACGCTCCTCCGTGAAGATCCACGGCACCTGGCCGCCCTGGGTGTCTGCGTGTTCGATGACCACCACGCCCCCGGGGCGCAGCAGCCGGTGGGCGGTGCGCTCCAGGCCACGGATCACATCGAGGCCGTCCTCTCCGGAGAAGAGCGCGAGCTGGGGGTCGTGGTCGCGGGCCTCCGGCGCCACGTACTCCCACTCGGTCAGCGGGATGTACGGCGGGTTGCTGATGACGAGGTCCACCTGCCCGTCGAGCTCGGGCAGGGCCGTCAACGCGTCCGCGTGATGGAGAACGACGCGGGACCCCTCGACGTTCTTGCGGGCCCAGCGCAGGGCGCCCTCGTCCAGCTCAACGGCGTGCACCCGGGAGCGCGGCACCTCCTGGGCGAGCGCCAGCGCGATGGCGCCGGAACCGGCGCACAGATCGACGATGAGCGGTTCGACGACATCCATCGCGCGGACCGCGTCTATCGCCCAGCCGACCACCGACTCGGTCTCCGGCCGGGGCACGAAGACCCCAGGTCCCACCTGGAGCTCGAGATAGCGGAAGAAGGCGCGGCCGGTGATGTGCTGAAGGGGCTCACGGGCCTCGCGCCGGGCGACCGCCTCCCAGTAGCGGGCGTCGAAGTCGGCGTCGGGCACGCCGTGCAGCTCTCCCCGCTTGACGCTGTGCACAAAGGCGGCGAGCTCCTCCGCGTCGAAGCGCGGTGAGGGCACGCCCGCGTCGGCCAGCCGCTGAGTGGCCTGCGCCACCTCGGCGAGCAGCACGTTCACTGAATTCCTCCAGCCGGTCCGGACAAGAGCACGAAGCCTACGACGGTGGGTGGCTCAGCCCGCGGCCGCCAGTTTGGCGGCCGCGTCGGCGTCGACGCACGCTTGGATGACCGGTTCGAGTTCACCGTCGAGCACCTGGTCCAAGTTGTACGCCTTGAAACCGACTCGATGGTCCGAGATCCGGTTTTCCGGGAAGTTGTACGTACGGATGCGCTCGGAGCGGTCGACGGTGCGGACCTGGCTGCGGCGCGCGTCCGACGCCTCCCGCTCGGCCTCCTCCTGGGCCGCGGCCAGCAGCCGCGAGCGCAGGATGCGCAGCGCCTGCTCCTTGTTCTGGAGCTGGCTCTTCTCGTTCTGGCAGGAGACGACGATGCCGGTGGGCAGGTGGGTGATGCGCACCGCGGAGTCGGTGGTGTTGACCGACTGGCCGCCGGGTCCCGAGGAGCGGTAGACGTCGATCCGCAGGTCGTTGGGGCCGATCTCGACCTCGACCTCCTCGGCCTCGGGCGTGACCAGCACACCGGCCGCGGAGGTGTGGATACGGCCCTGGGACTCGGTGGCGGGCACCCGCTGCACCCGGTGCACCCCGCCCTCGTACTTCAGCCGGGCCCAGACGCCCTGGCCGGGCTCGGTGGCGCCGTTCCCGCCCTTGGTCTTCACCGCGACCTGGACGTCCTTGTACCCGCCGAGGTCGGACTCGTTGGCGTCGAGGATCTCGGTTTTCCAGCCGACGCGCTCGGCGTACCGCAGATACATCCGCAGCAGGTCGCCGGCGAACAGCGCGGACTCCTCGCCGCCCTCTCCGGCCTTGACCTCCAGGATGACGTCCTTGTCGTCGCTCGGGTCGCGGGGGACGAGCAGCAGCCGCAGCCGGTCGGTCAGCCCCTCGCGGGACTGCTCCAGCTCCTTGACCTCGTCCACGAAGTCGGGGTCGTCCTGGGCCAGCTCCCGGGCGGTCTCGATATCCTCCCCGGCCTGCTTCCAGGCGCGGTAGACGGCGATCACCGGGGTCAGCTCGGCATAGCGCTTGTTGAGCCGACGCGCCTCCCGCTGGTCTGCGTGGACCGCGGGGTCGGCGAGCCGCTTTTCGAGGTCGGCATGTTCGCCGATGAGTTCCTCGACCGCCTCGAACATCGGGGGGCTCCCTGGGTGGTCTGCGTGGTGGTGTTGCGGAGAAGAAGTGCCGGAAGGGCCGGTGACGACAAAACGCCGGTCCGGTCGCCCCAGGGAAGGGGCGACCGAAGACCGGCGCCGTGCGGGTCGCTACTTCTTGGCGGACCCGGCGTTCTTGCCGAAGCGGGCCTCGAACCGCGCCACGCGGCCACCGGTGTCGAGGATCTTCTGCTTGCCCGTGTAGAACGGGTGGCACTCGGAGCAGATGTCGGCACGGATGGTGCCGCCGCCCACGGTGCTACGGGTGGTGAAGGAGGCGCCACAGGTGCAGCTGACCTGCGTCTCGACGTACTCCGGGTGGATGTCGCGCTTCAAGGGAATCTCCTAGGTTCGGGAGGGCACCGGGTCGACGGGCGGAATGCCCTGTCGTGAACCGGGACCGACGATCCAGTTTGCCAGTACTGGCCGCATCTCCCAAAACCGGGGGTCGGACCGGGATATTCCCGACCCCTCCCGGGACGCTATTCGACGACCTTGCCCGCGTCGGTGGCGTCGCCCGCGGAGCCCTTGGTGGCCGAGGCGGGCACCGGCTGGTCCTTGCGGAGCGCCGTCCATATGAGCTTGGCCTTGCGCTCCATGGGCAGCACCCGGGCCGGGTTCTGCGGGTCGTACTCGACGGGCAGCGTGGTCATCTTCATGTCGCCCGAGCCGATGCCCTTCAGGGATTCGGCGAAGCCCTTCAGCTTGCTCACCGAGGCCAGCTCGGAGTCGGTGGTGAGCGCCTTGGTGGAGGTGTCCGCCAGGTCGTAGAGCTTCTTCGGGTTGCCGAACACGTCGACGTGCTTGACCTGGTCCAGCAGCGCCTTGACGAACGCCTGCTGGAGCTTGATCCGGCCGAGGTCGCTGCCGTCGCCCACGCCGTGCCGGGTACGCACCAGGCCCAGGGACTGCTCCCCGTTCAGCGTGTGCGGGCCGGGCTCCAGGTCGAGGTGGCTCTTCGAGTCGTGAATCGGGGCGGTGGTGGTGAGGTTGACGCCGCCGAGGTCGTTTATGAGCTGCTTGAAGCCCGAGAAGTCGACCTCGAGGAAGTGGTCCATGCGTATGCCCGTCATGGACTCGATGGTCTTGATGGTGCAGGCCGGGCCGCCGGCCTCATACGCGCTGTTGAACATCGCCGCCTGCACGGCGGGCGTCTCCTGCCCGCCCTTGGTGGTGCAGGACGGCCGCTGTATGAGGGTGTCGCGCGGGATGCTGATGACGCTGGCCTTCTTGTGGCCCTTGTAGACGTGGACGATCATCGCCGTGTCGGAGCGCGATGTGCCCTCGTCCTTGCCGTACTTCGCGTTCTTGCCGGCCCGGGAGTCGGAGCCGAGGACGAGGATGTCCATCGAGCCGTTGTCGACGTTCTTGGGGCGGTCGGCACCGAGGGCGGCGTTGACGTCGACGCCGGTGAGGTTCCCGTTCAGCTTGTAGTAGAGGTAGCCGAGTCCGGCACCGCCCAGCACCAGCACGGCGGCCAGCGTCCACACCGTGTAGACCACGGCCCTGCGGCGCGTGCTGGGCCGCTTGCGGCGGCGGCCCGGCGTTGCGCCGCGGGCGCGGTGGCGGCCCGGGTTTACCGGTGCGTTGCTGCTGTCCTCGGCCATGTGCTCCTCAGTCCTCTATGTGCTGCCCGAGTACCCCCTGCCGTCACGGTCAGGCGTGGCGTCGCGGTTTCGCGGTGGAGTCTGCCTGTGTTCCGGCCCCATATTCCGACCTGACAGATGGAAGGCCGTGCGCCAGGGTTGCATACGTGCCATGGCCGGTTTTCGTGCGGGCCGCCGGGCGCTCCGTTCGTCCCCTTCGTCCGCCTTACCGCTCTGACCTGCACTTTCGCGGGCGATAACATGATCAGGACCGGTCCGTGGCCCGCCTTGCCGCTGTGGCTCACCTCTCATCGAACGCAGCGAGGCCCCCCGCGGTGCGGGGGGCCTCGTCTACGGAGCGTTCCGGCGGATATCCGCTCAGTCGCCGTTGTTGCCCGGAGTGGGCGTGGTCTTGGCGATCTGCATCAGGAACTCGGCGTTGGACTTCGTCTGCTTCATCTTGTCCAGCAGCAGCTCGATCGCCTGCTGGGAGTCGAGCGCGTGCAGCACCCGGCGCAGCTTCCAGACGATGCTCAGCTCCTCCGGCGCCAGCAGGATCTCTTCCTTACGGGTGCTGGACGCGTCCACGTCCACCGCCGGGAAGATGCGCTTGTCCGAGAGCTTCCGGTCGAGCCGCAGCTCCATGTTGCCGGTGCCCTTGAACTCCTCGAAGATCACCTCGTCCATGCGCGAGCCGGTCTCGACCAGCGCGGTGGCCAGGATGGTCAGCGAGCCGCCGTCCTCGATGTTGCGCGCGGCGCCGAAGAACTTCTTCGGCGGGTAGAGCGCGGTCGAGTCGACACCACCGGACAGGATGCGGCCGGAGGCGGGCGCCGCCAGGTTGTAGGCACGGCCCAGGCGGGTGATCGAGTCCAGCAGGACGACCACGTCATGGCCCAGCTCGACCAGGCGCTTGGCCCGCTCGATCGCCAGCTCCGCGACGGTGGTGTGGTCCTCGGCCGGGCGGTCGAAGGTCGAGGAGATGACCTCGCCCTTGACCGACCGCTGCATGTCGGTGACCTCTTCCGGCCGCTCGTCGACGAGGACGACCATCAGATGGCACTCGGGGCTGTTGCGGGTGATCGCGTTGGCGATCGCCTGCATGATCATGGTCTTACCGGTCTTCGGCGGGGCCACGATCAGACCGCGCTGCCCCTTGCCGATCGGCGCGACCAGGTCGATGATCCGGGTCGTCAGCCCGCCGGCCTCGGTCTCCAGACGCAGCCGGTCCTGCGGGTAAAGCGGCGTCAGCTTGCCGAAGTCCGGCCGCCCGCGCCCGGTTTCGGGCGCCATGCCGTTGACCGAGTCCAGCCGCACCAGCGCGTTGAACTTCTCGCGGCGCTCGCCCTCGCGCGGCTGACGGACCGCGCCGGTGACGTGGTCGCCCTTGCGCAGACCGTTCTTACGGACCTGGGCGAGCGAGACGTACACGTCGTTCGGGCCCGGGAGGTAGCCGGAGGTCCGGATGAACGCGTAGTTGTCGAGGATGTCGAGGATGCCCGCGACCGGGATCAGGACGTCGTCGTCGGACACCTGCGGCTCGTTGCCGAAGTCGTCGCGGCCACGGCGGCCACGGCGGTCCCGGTAGCGCCCGCGGCGGCCACGGCGGCCACCGTCGAAGTCGTCGTCGCTCTCGTCGGGGCGCTGCTGGGCCTGGCCGCGCCCGTCGCGCTGCTGACGGCCGCCGCTCTGCTGGCCGTCGTCGCCCTTGCCGCGGCGGTCACCGCGCTCGCCGCCGCGCTCACCGCGCTCACCGCGCTCACCGCGGTCCCCGCGGTCCCCGCGGTCGCGCTGACGCTCCCGGCGGTCGCCCTTCTGGCCACGCTCCTGGCGGTCACCGCCCCTGGCGCCCTTGCCCTCGGCGGTGTCGACGGCGGCCTCTGCCTTCCCGTCGCCCTTGGGCTCGGTCCTGGTCTCGGTCTTGGCGGAGGCGTCCGTACGAGTCTCCGTCTTGGTCTCGACAGCGGTGGCCGTGCCCCCGGTCTCGGGGGTGGTGGCGGGCGCGGTGGCGCGGCGACGGCGGCGCTCACCGGCCGGCTGCTCATCGCCCGCGGGCTCACCGGGCTGGCCCGGGATCTCGATCTGCTGCTGGGCGACGGCCTTCTCCTCGGCTTCGGCCTTGTCGGCCTTCTCCGCCTTCCCGGCGGACTTCGAGGACTTGGCGCTGCCGGCCTTCTCCTCGGCTTCATCGCCCGTACGGGTCCGCGAGGTGGCACGGCGCTTCGGCTTGGTCGCGCCTTCCGCGGCGGACGGGCTGCTCTCGGAGCCCTCGGCGGAGCCGGAGCCCCCGGCCTGCTTCTCCTTGATGACCTCGATCAGCTGGCCTTTGCGCATCCGCGCGGTGCCCTTGATGCCAAGGCTCGAGGCGAGCTGCTGCAGCTCGGCCAGGACCATGGCGTCAAGGCCGGTGCCCGAGCGGCGTCGCCGCGGGGCAGCGCCAGTGGCAGCACCGTTGGCGGGCGCGGAAGCGTCCGTGGCGGGCGCGTTGTTGCCGACACCGCTGTCGGAGGTGCCGGAGGCGTTCACGCCCATCAGATCGGTGGTGTCGCTCACGAAGGGTCCTTCCCTGGAGCGGGCGTCGGCCTGTCTGGCTCGGCGACCGGTTGTGCTGTCCGGCTGTGGTCCTTCCGAAACGGACCGGGCCGGGGCGGTGGTCCGCCGGGGTACGGCGGAGAGATCAATTCATGGTTCCGACGCGGTGGAGGGTTCACTGAGATCCGCCACGCCGATTCCGGAGCGTGCTCGCTACTGCTCAGGCAGGCTGCTCAGGCAGTGGGGGAGGCTCCCGGAAGAAGGGTGGTCCCGGATGGGGACACTGAGCACCTCGCCTCCGAATAGATCCAAGAGGCATCAAGTGCTGACTTGAGGTTAACACTACCGGATCCAACAAACATTCCCCCTTTCCAAGACCGGCTATCGAGTTTTCCCGGGCCCGGGACGCCCCGGACCGCGGTGTCAGGTGAGCGGCAGGACGCTCGCCCCCCCGGCGTCGAGAGCCAGCCGGTTGGCCGCCCACCCCTCGCCCGCCAGTCGTGCGACCTTGTCGGCCGCACCGTCCTCGACCAGCGCGAGCACCGTGGGGCCCGCGCCGGAGATGACCGCGGGGACGCCGTCCGTCCGCAGTCGGTTCACCAGGCTCACGCTCTCGGGCATCGCCGGAGCACGGTATTCCTGGTGCAGCCGGTCCTCCGTTGCCGCGAGCAGCAGCTCGGGACGCCTGGTCAGGGCCTCGACGAGCAGTGCGGCCCGGCCCGCGTTCACCGCCGCGTCCACATGCGGGACGGTGCGCGGCAGCAGCCCGCGGGCGGTCTCGGTGAGCACCGGCCGGTCCGGGACGAAGACAACCGGAACGATGGAATCCGCAGGGTCCATCCTGATCGCCCGGGCGGATCCCGCGTCCGTCCAGGCAAGGGTGAAGCCGCCGAGCAGACAGGCGGCGACATTGTCGGGGTGGCCCTCGATCTCGGTGGCCAGCTCCAGCACCGCCTCGTTGTCGAGCCGCTCGGCGCCGCCTATCGTCACCGCGCGCGCGGCGACGATCCCGGCGCAGATGGCGGCGGAGGAGGAGCCCAGGCCCCGGCCGTGCGGAATGCGGTTGGCGCAGACCACTTCGAGACCGCGGGGCTGCCCGCCCAGCAGGTCGAAGGTGGTGCGCAAGGAGCGTACGAGCAGGTGGCTCTCGTCGCGCGGCAGCGTCTCCGCGCCCTCGCCGGCGATATCGACGTGCAGACCGGAGTCGGCCACCCGGACCACCACGTCGTCGTAGAGCCCCAGGGCCAGGCCGAGGGCGTCGAAGCCGGGACCGAGGTTGGCGCTCGAGGCGGGGACGCGCACTCGGACGGCGGCGGCGCGGAACGCTGGACCGGCCATCGCTCGATGACTCTCCTTGTGGTTACGTGCGATTGCTCGAAGAGGTACGGAACACCGCGGGGGCCGCGACACGTACGGCGACGCCGCGCAGAGGCGAGCACTCTGCGTCGGGGCGGATTCAGTACAGCCTATCGAAGGAAGGTTCTGTGGCGACATAGGGCGCACGGGAGGCGCACGATGCGTGTCGCGCTCCCAGCAACCATCCGCGACCACTCTACTGGGTCGCTCCGCGCGCCCTCGCGCTGCTCTGCCACCACTTGAGTGGATCTTTAGGATACGGCCTGGAGGAGGCCCGGCGAGCCGCGGTGCGGCGGCCCGCCGAAACCCTCATCGCCCCAGGTCACGGCCCCGCTGCGGGGCCGCGTCGGGGCACTGCGTGTCGAGACCCTCGCGGGGCCGGATCAGGCCAGCCCGAGCCGTACGGCCGCGGCGTCCGCGTCCACCGGGACCACGACCGGCTGCGGCGCACCCGCCACCGCCCAGTCCGGGTCCTTGAGCCCGTTTCCGGTCACCGTGCAGACGATGCGCTGGCCGGGGTCGACCAGCCCCTGCTCGGCCGCCTTCAGCAGACCCGCCACGCTCGCCGCGGAGGCCGGCTCCACGAAGACGCCCTCCTGCGCCGCGAGCAGCCGGTAGGCGGCGAGGATCTGACGGTCGGTCACCTCGTCGATGAAGCCGCCGGACTCGTCGCGCGCCTGCTCGGCGTAGGTCCACGAGGCCGGGTTGCCGATGCGGATGGCGGTCGCGATGGTGCTCGGCTCCTTCACCGGCTCACCGCGCACGATCGGCGCCGAGCCGGACGCCTGGAACCCCCACATCCGGGGCGTACGGGAGGCGCGCGGGTCGCTGTCGGCGAACGGCGCCGCGTACTCCTTGTAGCCCTTCCAGTAGGCGGTGATGTTGCCCGCGTTGCCCACCGGCAGCACATGGATGTCGGGCGCGTCCCCGAGCATGTCCACGATCTCGAAGGCGGCGGTCTTCTGCCCCTGGATCCGGGCCGGATTGACCGAATTGACCAGCGCCACCGGGTACTTCTCCGACAGCCCGCGCGCCAGCGTCAGGCAGTCGTCGAAGTTGCCGTCGACCTGGAGGATCTTCGCGCCGTGGACGAGCGCCTGACCCATCTTGCCCAGCGCGATCTTGCCCTGCGGGACCAGCACCGCGCAGACCATCCCGGCCCGTACGGCATACGCCGCCGCGGAGGCCGAGGTGTTGCCGGTGGAAGCGCAGATGACGGCCTTGGCGCCGGCCTCCTTGGCCTCGCTGATGGCCATCGTCATGCCGCGGTCCTTGAACGACCCGGTGGGGTTGGCGCCCTCGACCTTGAGGTGCACCTCGCAGCCGGTGCGCTCGGAGAGCACCTGCGCGGGAACCAGCGGCGTACCGCCCTCGCGCAGGGTGACGACGGGCGTCGTCCCGCTCACCGGGAGACGGTCGCGGTACTCCTCGATGATGCCCCGCCAGCCGTGCCACTGTCGGGTGCCGGACATTCGAGGCCCGGCGTCGGCGATTGCGTTCATGATTTCCCTTACTCTCCGCTCACCCTCTGTTCGGCCTCAGCGCGGCCGCTACCCGGCCTCTACTCGCCCTCGACCCGCATGATGCTCGCGACATCGCGGACGGTGTCGAGCCGGCGGAGCGCCTCCACGGTCGACGACAGCGCGGCGTCGCTCGCGCGGTGAGTCACGACGACGAGGGACGCCTCGCCGTCCTTCCCCTGCTGGCGGACCGTATCGATGGATACGCCATGCTCGGCGAAGACTGTGGCGACCTGTGCGAGAACTCCCGGTTTGTCGGCGACGTCCAGGCTGATGTGGTAGCGAGTGATCACATCGCCCATCGGGCTCACCGGGAGCCTGCTGTACGCGGACTCCCCGGGTCCGGTGGCCTCCGCCAGCTTGTTGCGGCAGGCGGCGACGAGGTCGCCGAGGACGGCCGAGGCGGTCGGCGAACCGCCCGCGCCCGGTCCGTAGAACATGAGCTGCCCCGCGGCGTCGGCCTCCACGAAGACCGCGTTGTACGCCTCGCGGACGGAGGCGAGGGGGTGGCTCAGCGGAATCATCGCCGGATGCACCCGCGCGGTGACCGAGCGGCCGTCGGCGGCCCGCTCGCAGATCGCGAGCAGCTTGACGGTGCAGCCCATGCGCTTGGCGGAGGCGATGTCGGCGGCGGTCACCTCGGTGATGCCCTCGCGGTGCACATCGTCGAGGGTGACCCGGGTGTGGAAGGCGATCCCGGCGAGGATCGCGGCCTTCGCGGCGGCGTCGAAACCCTCGACATCCGCGGTCGGGTCGGCCTCGGCGTAGCCCAGGGCCGTGGCCTCGTCCAGCGCCTCGCTGTAGCCGGCGCCACTGCCGTCCATCCGGTCCAGGATGAAGTTGGTGGTGCCGTTGACGATGCCGAGGACCCGGTTGACCTTGTCGCCGGCGAGCGACTCGCGCAGCGGCCGGACCAGCGGGATCGCCCCCGCGACCGCGGCCTCGTAGTAGAGGTCCGCACGGCGCTGCTCGGCCGCGGCGTGCAGCGCGGCGCCGTCCTGGGCGACCAGCGCCTTGTTCGCGGACACCACGCTCGCGCCGTGGTCGAAGGCGGTGGTGATGAGGGTGCGGGCGGGCTCGATCCCGCCGATGACCTCGACCACCACATCGATGTCCCCGCGTTTGACCAGGGCCGTGGCATCGGTGGTCACCAGCTCCGCCGGCACCCCTTCCCGGACCCGGCCGGGGCGCCGCACGGCGATCCCGGCCAGCTCGACCGGGGCCCCGATGCGCGCCGCGAGATCGTCCGCCTGCGTCGTCATGATGCGCGCCACCTCTGAGCCGACCACTCCACAGCCCAGCAGCGCCACTTTCAGCGGACGCGTACGCATCATCCGACCTCGTTTCTCATCCATCGCGTTAATGCATCAGCGCGTTAGTGCACCAGTCTCAGGCACTGGACGGGATTTCCTGTCCCAGGTCCAGTATCCGAGATCCTTTTCTCGCTAGCCGACATCGAGCCGCAGGAGATCCTCCTCCGTCTCGCGCCGGACGATCTCGCGCGCCTGACCGTCCCGTACGGCGACGACGGGCGGACGGAGCGCGTGGTTGTAGTTGCTCGCCATCGAGCGGCAGTACGCACCGGTGGCGGGGACGGCGATCAGGTCGCCGGGCGCCAGATCGGCGGGCAGGAAGGCGTCCCGTACGACGATGTCGCCGGACTCGCAGTGCTTGCCGACGACGCGGGAGAGCATCGGCTCGGCGGTGGAGGAGCGGGAGACCAGCGCCACGGAGTACTCCGCATCGTAGAGCGCGGTACGGATGTTGTCGGACATCCCGCCGTCGACGCTGACGTACGTCCGCAGCCCCGGCAGCTCCTTGACCGTGCCCACCTCGTACAGCGTGAACGCGGTCGGCCCGACGATCGCCCGCCCCGGCTCGACCGACAGCCGCGGCACCGCGAGCCCGGCCGCGTCGCACTCCCGGTGGACGATGTCGCGCAGCGCCTTGGCGATCTCCTGCGGCTCGCGGGGGTCGTCCTCCGAGGTGTACGCGATGCCGAGGCCGCCACCGAGGTCGATCTCGGGCAGCTCGACGCCGTGCTCGTCCCGGATCTCCTTCAGCAGCCCGACGACGCGGTGGGCGGCCACCTCGAAGCCCGAGGTGTCGAAGATCTGCGACCCGATGTGCGAGTGGATCCCGATGAGCTCCAGCCCGTCCAGCTTGAGCGCCCGCCGTACGGCCTCGGCGGCCAGCCCGCCCGCGAGCGGAATGCCGAACTTCTGGTCCTCGTGGGCGGTCGCGATGAACTCGTGCGTATGCGCCTCCACACCCACGGTGACGCGGATCTGCACCCGCTGGCGCTTGCCGAGCCGCCGGGCGACGTGCGCGACCCGCGCGATCTCCTGGAACGAGTCGAGCACGATCCGCCCGACACCCGCCTCGACGGCCCGCTCGATCTCACCGGTGGACTTGTTGTTCCCGTGCAGCGCGATCCGCTCGGCGGGCATCCCGGCGGCGAGCGCGGTGACCAGCTCCCCGGCGGAGCACACGTCGAGGTTGAGCCCCTCCTCGGTCAGCCAGCGCACGACGGCGCGGGAGAGGAACGCCTTCCCGGCGTAGAACACGTCGGCGTCCTCCCCGAACGCCTCCCGCCAGGCCCGGCAGCGGGCCCGGAAGTCGGCCTCGTCGAGGAAGTAGCCGGGGGTCCCGAACTCCTCCGCGAGCGTCTTGACGTCGATCCCGCCGACGGTCGCGACGCCGTCGGCGTTCCGGCCGACGGTATGGGACCACACGCGGGGGTCGAGCTGATTGAGATCGGCGGGCGGCGCGGCGTAGTGCCCCTCGGGAAGGACATCGGCGTGGCGGGGCCCGGCGGGGTGGGCGGAACGGCTCATGCTGTCTTCGCTGTCTCTCTCAAGGTCTTACAGATGTTCGGGTGCGCTGATGCCGAGCAGGTGCAGGCCGCCGGCGAGCACCGCCCCGGCGGCGTCGGCAAGGGCCAGCCGGGAACGGTGGACGGCCGAGGGTTTGCGCTCGCCGGAGGACTCCTCCCCGGAGGGGAGGGCCGGGCAGGCGTCATGGAACCGGAAGAAGGCGTCGGCGGTGGCGACAAGGTGCCGCGCGAGCCGATCGGGCGCCCGGTGCCGGGCGGCGGCCTCGAGGGTGCGGGGATGATCGGCGAGGAGCGCGAGCAGGGCGGTCTCGGCGGGGTGGCCGTAGGCGCTGGGCTCGGAGTCGGGGTCGGACTGGGGCTCGGCGGGGTCGCCGTACACCCCGGACTCGGGCTCCAGCTCGGGGGTGATGCCGAACTGGCTCGCGTTCCGCATCAGCGCCCGGGTGCGGGCATGGGCGTACTGCACCCGGAAGAGGGCGTTGTCCTCGCGCTGGGAGAGCAGGTGGGCGGGGTCGAGATCGGGCAGATCGTGCCCGGCGGGCCGGAGCAGCGCCCAGCGGGCGGCGTCGGGCCCGAGACGGGTGAGCAGATCACGCCCGGAGACCGGAACGGCCCGCACGACGGGCCCGTCACCAGGAACAACGACTCCCCCGGTGGCGTCGACAAGCCCCCGCACCACATGAGCGACGAGCGCGGCCCGGACCTCATCACCGCCCCCGAGCGGAACCGACACCCCGGCGAGCGCATCCCCATGCCCGTAGCGGAGCCCCTGGGACAGCACGGCCCGTACAAGCTGAGCATGGGAGGTGCCCTCAAGGGTGATGTTGAGGAAACCAGGGTCGGCGACATCAACGCGGGCGATCCCAGGAGCGCGAACAAGCCGCCGCCGCAAAACCTCGGCGATAGCGAGCGCGTCCCCCTCACCCCTGGCCCCCCTGGCCCCCCTGGCCAGCAGCAAGGCGACATTGGTGGCGTAATCCCCGCACCCGGGCCGAGGGGGCGTCCGCACCTTCACCCGCTCCGGCACGGCAACGCACAGCTCGTCGTCCTCAACGGCACGACGCACGGTGTGCAGCACAGTGCGGGAGAGCTGGGCGGGAGTCACGGGACCAGCGTATGGGAGGAGGGGGGTACCGAAGCGAACCGGTTTCGCCCATCGGACGAGCAACGGGCCGCACCACCCACCCACCCAAGGCGGATCACACCGGGAAGCCAGGGCCCAGGCCACCAAGAGCCCCGACAAGAACGGAACCAGACCCCGGAAGACAGGACCGAGCCCCCGGAACAAACCCAGCAAACAAGGCCGGGGCCCGGACCCGGACCCCGGACAAGACCAAGACCCCAGAACCGAGACCCCAGAACCGAGGCCCCGGAACATAGACCCCGGACCCAGGCCCCAGGGCCCCGGACCGGAAGAGGGCCGGGCCGGGGCCCACCCACTACCCGGTGGGCCCCACAGCCGGCTCGGCATCGCCAGGGGCCACCGCACCGGCCGCCCCCTGCCTCATCAGCCTCCCCACGAGCTCGACCAGATCGGCGGGCTCGAAGGGTTTCGCGAGGAAGGCATCGACGCCCAGCGCCTTCCCGCTGTCCATCTCGTACTGCGTACACGCACTGATGATCGCGACGGGCACATGACACGTTCGAGCATCAGCACGCAACCTCGACGCCGTATGCAGCCCATCGAGTCTGGGCATCACAACATCGAGAGTGATCACATCGGGCCGCACCTGGTGAACGATCTCCAGGCACTCGGCACCATCGGCCGCGGTCACGACCTCGAAGCCCTCCAGCTCGAGGTTGACCCTGATCAGCTGCCGGATGACCTTGTTGTCGTCGACGACAAGGACCCGGCCGGACAAGCCAGGCACACCCTGAAGAGTAGGCGCGCAGCCACGACCGCGTCCGGGTTTTCCCCACTTCCGCCCCGTGCGAGGGACCTTTCCCCAAGACCCCTGCACCCCCACCTCCACATGCGGTATACACCCCTCCGCTCCCCCGCCCACCGGCCCCCCGATAAGCGTTCATGACCACCCTGATCGAACTGGTAGGGTTCTACCCGTCGCCGCAAAACAGCGGCGACAGGCCCCCGTAGCTCAGGGGATAGAGCAACGGCCTCCGGAGCCGTGTGCGCAGGTTCGAATCCTGCCGGGGGCACTCGCCAGTCAGCCAGCAAGAATCAAGCTCTGACCAGGGCGAATGCCAACATGAAAGAGCGGGAGTCAGTCTCACTGACTCCCGCTCTTTCTCACTGTCTCTCAGTGTTCGCGACACACCCCCGACACACTCATCAGGCCGTGTCGCCGTCTTCTTCCAGCGCCTTTGTGATCTTGGCGTTGGCGACTTCCTCATGCCCGTCGATGCAGCCGTGATACCGGCGGTGGATCACTTCCGGCGAGTTGCCGACTCGCCGTGCCACCTCGGCGATCGGGACCCCGGCGTTCAGCCACCGCGTGATGCAGGCGTGCCGCAAGTCGTACGGGCGTCCGGCCAACGGCGAGTCGACCCGTTCGGGCGGTAGCGCGTACTCCCGCGCTTCCTCCCATACCCGCCAGTAGGTGGATGAGCCGACCACTCCCCCGCGCTCATTGCCGAACACGCGCCCTTCCTTGGCCGTCCCGAACTCCTTCAGGTGCGACCGAAGGATGACGACCAGGACGGGCGGGATGGGCACCGGCCGGTCGGTGGACGCCTCCCGCGCCTTCAGGCCCCGGCGGTCGTGCCGCTCCCCTGAGTCGGTCCACTGCTTCCCTGAGACGGGGCGCGTCTCCCGCAGCGTGAGCGCGCCCCAGCCTGTCTCCGGCAGGTGGCAGTCCGTGAGCCGCAGCCCCACCGCTTCGGCGGGCCGCAGACCCGCGTAGTACAGGACCGCGTAGAAGGCCGCCAGACGCCGCCCACGGCAGCGATCCCACGACCCGACGTAGGAGACGGCCGTGAGCAACTGCCGCGCCTGTACGGCGTTCACCAGGGTGCGCCGGTCCACCGAGTCGTTCGAGCCGACGTGCTTCCGGCGGACGCGCTGAAGCGGGTTCTCCGGGAGCTCCCCCGCAACCACAGCGTGTTCCAGGGCGGTATTCAGAGCGCGGCGGCGCCGCTTGTACGTGTCGCCTGCCGCTGGGGTGCCGTCCAGCTTGTAGCTGAGGCGGTACAGCACCTCTTCGAACACCTCGGGGTCCGCCAGGTCGCCCAACGGTCGGTCGGCCGTCGTGACACAGTCGTACGCGGCCTTGAGTTCGGTCGGCGGTTCCTCCCCCGCGTTTGCTGGCACGACCCCCCACCTGAAGGCCAGTCGAAGCGTCTCGTCATCGGGAACTCCGTCCCCGCGCTTGACCATGGCGAGCGTCACGGCTGCAAGACCGTCCGCCATGCCCTCACGGGTCTTGGCCGCGCCCGTACGCCACCGCCCGGCCACGTACTTTCGGCAGAAATCGAACCATCGCACCGGAGCTTTCGTGTTCGCCGCTTCGGCTGCTTCCGCCGCCGCGCGTACTTCGGACTCCGGCAGACCCGATTCGGTCTCGAACGGCTCACCGCGCCGGTTCATGGCGTGCCACAGCTCGTTGCGTCGGCTTTCGGCGAGCGGGTACGTGGCGAACGTATCGCCGAACCCCTGGCCTGCCACCACCCAGCGGAGCCGCCAGGGGCGGGACTTGCGGCCGGTCTTGGTGATGCTCCAGAGCTTGACGTCGAAGGTGTAGCCCGGCCGGGCCGACCCGCGAGGGCGCCCGGCCGGGGTGTCGTTCTCGGCACTCACGCAGCGTCCTCCCGCTCCGCAAGCCAACGCTCGTACTCCGACCGCCGGATCCGGACGTCGCCGTTCGGGAGCTTGATCGAGCGCGGCCCCTTCCCGAGTTGGCGCCAGCGATAGAAGGTCGACGGGGCGACCTTGAGATCAGTAAGGACTTCCGCAACGGTCATCTTCTCGTCTCGACTTCGGGCGCTCATGCGGCCGTTCCCTCCTTGGTGGACGGCTCGGGGTGGGTCGATCGGTCGGGGATGGAATCGAGGTGGATGGGCTGGTGAGAGGTAGACCGTCCACCCCGGTCGGTGGTGGACAGTCGGGCGTACGCGAGTCGGGCCAGCAGCCGCAGAACGGCGAGCGTGGCCGGGGCCGGTGCGAGGGTGGGAGACGGGTGGAAGTCAGGGGCGTTCACCCGACTTCCACCGGGCCCGACCAGCCGCAAAGAGGCATGAACGGTCGGCCGACCGGTCGGGTCGGCCGCGTTCACGGCCGGGGTGGAAGTCGGGTGAACACTCGGGCCGTGAACGCCATGAACGGTCGGGGTGTTCATGAGGTCACCGGGTCGCTCGCGTAGGGGCCCCAGTCGCCGGGGCACCGGGATACGCCGGTCGGGCACAGTGGGGTTCCGTCCTCGTGTGACCAGTCGGGGCGCGGCGTCATCACGGCGCGCCATGTCTTCGGCGGGCGGGGAACGGCAGGGTCGCCGCACTTCCCACAGAACGGGCCGGTGCGGGCTGTCACGGGGGTCACCACTGGGCCCGCAGCGTGCGCGTCCATGTGCCGTCCGGTCCGGCCGGCGGGGTGGCCCCGAGCAGGTAGCCGCCGCCGTCCAGCCGCACCAGGAGCGGGGACGGCTGGTGGGTGTCGGCGCGCATCAGGTCGAAGCAGAAGCGGCGGCGGTGGTAGTCCGGCAGTGCCTGCCGGTAGAGCCAGTCACGGCCGGGCGTCACGGCCGTCACACCCTCCTGTGACGCGCTCCCGTCGCCGGGCCTGACCTGCGTGCCTCCCGGCGTCACGGCCGTGACGGGGGCCGGGGAGGCGAGCTCCCGCACCATGGCCTCACCGAGGCGCATCAGCGTCTCGACGGGCACCAGGGCGGCGCCCTGCCGGATCGCGCGGGAGACCAGCAGCGGCGCGCGCCGGAAGGTGAGGGCGTCGACCTGGTGGTGCCGGTAGGCGTCCGACAGGTACAGCGCCACAGCCGCCTCAGCGGCCGTCATGGGGCGGGAGCGGGCTCCGGCGTACCAGAACGACAGCGCCAGCCGGTAGGCGAACGTCCGGCACACGCCCACCTCGAAGAACTCGGCAGCATCAAGGCCGTTGAAGGTGTCCACCACCTCCGCGACGCCGACCGGGCCCAACTCCCCCACCGACGCGCGGAAGGCGCCGTACAGGGTGTCGGTGCTGGGCAGGGGCACGTCCAGCTCGTGATCGGCCCCCGCCTCGAACAGCGCGGCAGCTACCTCGGTCACCGACCACTCCAGCCCAGCAGCGGGAAGGGTCGGGAACGCCTCTCCGGCCCGGCGCCGTTCCCGCCGCGCCAGAGGCACGGCGGGAACGGCGGGGACGCCAGCGAACAGTACGCGGGCGTGATCAGGGGCAGTACTCACCGGGTACCGCCGAAGGCTGCGCGGTCGAACTCGGCCTCGTACGGGCACTCCGGCGGGGTGATGCCGATCGCGTGGTGCCCGTTGTCGAGGTGGACCAGCAGCGGACGCATCCCGTGCATCTGCCGGTTGACCGCCACCCGGTAGCAGTGCTTGCGCCGACGGCGGTCGGGCATGGCTTCCCGGTACTCATCCGGAAGGTACTCGACCGAGACGCGCTCGTAGCCGAACTCCAGCTTCACGGCCTCTGCCAGCTCGACCGCTCGGTCGGTGCCGATCCGGGCGATGCCCTCGGCCATGTGTCCGTCCAGCTCAGCGGCCTTGCCGAGAGCGCTCTTGTCGCGCTGGACGGCCAGGTCCGAGGCGTACAGCGCGGCCGTCATGACCGACGGCGAGACCAGTACGGCGGTGGCGTTCTCGTACCAGTGCGCCAGGCACAGCCGGTATGCGTACGCCCAAGCTGTGTGAGCCTCCGTGTCGCTGCGGGCGTCCAGCTCCGGCAGCCGCGCGTCCAGACCCGCCACGCCGTAGTCGTTCACGGCGAAGGCGAGGACGTTCAGCAGCTCCCAGTTGTCGGGCAGCTTCGACAGCTTCGCCCCGTCCAGGAACAGCGCTGTGGCCACCTGCTCGCGCGTCAGCTCATGGGGGCCGAACGGCACACGCGGGAAGACCTCACCAGCCCGGCGCCGCTCCACGAGCGCAAAGCCGCTGACCTGCTCGACAGACGTCCTCACGAGAGTTTCAGGCATGATGGATGTACCCCTTCGAGGGTCGGGGAGCGGCAATCTGCTTGGCGGTAGGAGGCCGCTCCTTGGTTTTCCTGGCTCTGACCAGGACTTTTCTGCGGACTTCATGGCCCCGGGGGGCCGACCCGCTGCTGACTAGCTTGCACTAGTGCGCTGTGGTGCACAACCCCCTGTGCGATGGCGTGCACTAGTTCGCTGTGGTGTGTAGCCTCGGGGCATGACTGCCATGGGAGCACCCAAGCCGAAGGCTGCGCAGGTCGCCGATGCGCTCCGCGCGGACATCAAGAAGATGAAGCCAGGCGATCGACTTCCGTCACAGCGGGAATTGGCGGAACGCTTCGGGTTTGCGAGTCAAACGATCCAGAACGCATTGGCTGCACTCCGAACCGAAGGGCTGATCATCTCGGCCGGGAACCTCGGTAATTTCGTGAGCGATGGCGCCGCCCCGACCAGTGATGTGCACGACGAAATCAAGGAAATCCGCTCCCAAATTCAATCATTGGTTGAACGGGTCGCAGTGCTCGAAAGTCGCTCCGACCAAAGTGGTGCGTGATCTGCAACCAGCATGGGATGAACAGAGCGTGTGTCATAAGTGACACTGAGGTGGCAGCGCGGTTCGACTGGGGACATGTCCGGTGTCACCTCGCTGTCCCCTTGCCTGTCCCCATGGTTGATGCGTGAGACTCAGGTGAAGGCACCCGGAGGAGGGCGTATGGGCGACGACAGGCCCGCATGGGCACGCCGTATCGCGGCAGAACGGGCGGCGCGCGATTGGTCGCAGCGAGACGCAGTGGGGGCGCTTCGCATGCACGCCTCAGAGGAGCTTCCCGCCGACGACAGCCTGATCCGGCAGTGGAAGCGGTGGGAGTCGGGGCAGCTTCCGAACGAGTTCTATCGTCCGCTCATCGCGACCGCTTTCGGGACCGTGACCAACGCCCTCTTCCCTGCGCCGACGCGCAGAGACGGGAAGAACGAAGTTCTCGCGGCAAGCGGGATGGAAACGCTTGAGATCGTCAGCCGCCTAAGTCGTTCCGACGTAGACGCAGCGACGCTTGATGCTCTGCGGATCACGACGGATCGACTCTGCTCGGAGTATCCGTTCATGCCGAGCGAACAGCTTCTCATTGAGGGGCGCCAGTGGCTGCGTCGCGTTGTGGAGCTTACTTCGAAGAGCCTCACTCTCGCGCAGCACCGCGAAGTGCTCGCGCTCTCTGGCTGGCTTGCTCTCCTGGTGGGCTGCGTGGAGTACGACACGGGCGACCGCCACGCAGCTGAGTCCACGCGACGGGCCGCACTGTCGCTGGCCACCGAAGCTGACCATGCCGAAGTCGGTGGTTGGGCCCACGAGATGCGGGCATGGTTCGCCCTCACGACGGGCGACTATCGTGGCGTCATCGCTGCCGCGCAGGCTGGCGCAGACCTGGCCGGGCATCACGGAGTCGCCGTGCAGCTCGCTGGACAAGAGGCAAAGGCGTGGGCGCGCCTCGGGGACCGCCGACAGGTTGAGGTGGCGCTCGACAGGGGACGCCAGTTGCTTGAGGGCATGCCGCACCCTGAGAACTTGGACAACCACTTTGTGGTGGACCCAGCGAAGTTCGACTTCTACGCCATGGACTGCTACCGCCTCGTGGGTGAGGACAAGATGGCTCGCATGCTTGCTGAGGAAGTCCTACGAGCGGGTACGGACTTCGACGGCACGGAACGCAGCCCCATGCGCAATGCGGAAGCCCGCGTCACGCTGGGTGTGACAGCAGCTCGGGAAGGCGACCTTGAGCAGGCGCTCATCATGGGCGAACGAGCCCTGGAGGGTGAGCGCCAGTCGGTGCCATCGCTCATCATGACGAGCCGCGAACTAGCCGCTGAGATGAGGCGCCTATACGCGTCGGAGCCCGCTGCTCAGGACTACCTTGCGCACCTTCGCGACCTGGGCCAGGCGAAGCCTGGCTTCCTGCCGCAGTGACTCCCCTCCCCCTTCCCTCAGGGGTCCGCTACATCCGCAACATCCGCTACATCGCAGGTCAGGGGCATGATTTTTGTAGCGGATCCAGCTCGTGTAGCGGATAGGTTCCGCTACACGAGCTGGACCCACCCCCTCTCCCTCTCAGGTCCGCTACCTCCGCTACCGGCGCTACCTCGCAGGTCAGAGCCATGATTGAGGTAGCGGGAAGGGGCGGCGGTAGCGGATGACTCCCGCTACCCGCCCCGGCGTCCACTGTCCGCCGCTCGCCCCCTTCCTGAGAATCCGCCACAGCCGCCACGCCGCCACAGCGCAGGTCAGAGGGGGTGATCGTGTGGCGGATCGCTTCCGTGTGGCGGATCGGTACCGCCACGTCGTGGGGGAAGAGCAGGAAGGACCGCCTTCGGCGGACAACCCTCGGGCGCCTCAGCGCTCGGGAGCTCCGGCCGGACGGCGACCGCGCCCTGACCGGGGGCACCGACGGCTCTTAGTAGGGGCACGGGGCGCCGGCCGACGGACCTCCCCCCTTGGAAGGCGTTCCTGGGGCCGGGCGGCCAGCAGCCCGCCGACGGCCGGACCCCCGCCCCTGAAAAGCCTCCCCGGCGGCGGTGGCCTCTTCTCTGCTGGCCCCGAACAGATTGACGGCCGTCGAGCGCGCTTCGACGGGCGTCGCCTCGACTTTGACGGCCGTCGGTGCCGCTTCGACGTCCGGCCCGACCCGCCGGGAGCTCCACCGCCGCAGCGGCGGCAAGGGCGATGTCCGTGGGCGCCTCGCGAGGCGTCCGGTCGACGGGCGTCGAAGCGCCTTCGACGCCCGTCATGGCGCGGCAAGCGACGACCAGGGACCGCGCCCGGCTGCTAGACCTAGCGCCTACCCCCGCTAGGTCTAGCAGCGCCCCTAGCGCCACATACCGGGTGTGACCAGCGGCCTAGCGTCTAGCGGGGCCGTTCTCCACCACGCAAACGCAGCCCCGAAGGGCAGATGCCGCGCTGCGCTGACTGCTAGCCGTGGGCATGGTGCAGACCGTGGGCGCACCTGGAAGGCTCTTCAGGAGGGGGTGGCCCCTTCGCGACCCGTGTGTGTCCGAGGTTCGGATTTCTGCGTCACGGCGTCACCTGCGACACCCCGTACCCCTGACCTGCACTTTTAGGGTGACGCAGAGGTTCGGAGGTGCGTCAACGGTGACGCGGGCGTCCGTCAGCGTTGACGCAGGTGACGCAGTGGTGACGCAGATTTCACCATCTGCGTCACCGCTGTATGCGCAGGTCACAGGGCGTTTTTCATGGTCCGGTGACGCGGTGACGCAGAGCTTCCCTACTTAGGAAAAAAGAGGGGGTGTCTGTTGTAGTTGGGTGCGCCTGTATGAGGCGCCGAACATCAAGAAGAGCACCCGGGGGCGTGGTGCTCTTCTTGCTTGCCCCGCGGTGCCGTCATGCCCTCGATGCCGGTGCTGGTCGTGGTTGCTGGAGGAGGCTTTTCAGGGGCGGGGGTCCGGCCGTCGGCGGGCTGCTGGCCGCCCGGCCCCAGGAACGCCTTCCAAGGGGGGAGGTCCGTCGGCCGGCGCCCCGTGCCCCTACTAAGAGCCGTCGGTGCCCCCGGTCAGGGCGCGGTCGCCGTCCGGCCGGAGCTCCCGAGCGCTGAGGCGCCCGAAGGTCGTCCGCCGAAGGCGGTCCACATAGCCCTTCCGCTGTCCGTGCGGCTTGTCGCTTGTCGCCTGTCGCCTGTCGCCTGTCCACCCCATCACGGGTGTGGGGAGGGGGCGGACCCCTATCAGGCTTGTCGCGACAAGCGACAAGCGACAAGCGACAGGGGCCATGGTCCGACCGTCGATCGACCTGGTGCCGCTCGTGGTTGCTCCCGCAGTCGCCCACGGTCCGCCAAGAGTTCCCGCCGTGGGCGCCCGAGGGTCGTCCGCCGAAGGCGGTCCTTCCTGCTCTTCCCCCGAGACGTGGCGGTACCGATCCGCCACACGGAAGCGATCCGCCACACGATCACCCCCTCTGACCTGCGCTGTGGCGGCGTGGCGGCTGTGGCGGATTCTCAGGAAGGGGGCGAGCGGCGGACAGTGGACGCCGGGGCGGGTAGCGGGAGTCATCCGCTACCGCCGCCCCTTCCCGCTACCTCAATCATGGCTCTGACCTGCGAGGTAGCGCCGGTAGCGGAGGTAGCGGACCTGAGAGGGAGAGGGGGTGGGTCCAGCTCGTGTAGCGGAACCTATCCGCTACACGAGGCCGACCCGCTACAAAAATCATGCCCCTGACCTGCGATGTAGCGGCTGTTGCGGATGTAGCGGACCTCTGAGACAAGAGGCGCGGCAGTCCCGAGGTGCACACGGCATTTGGGGTGCCCCGGGCCCGCCGCCCCAAATGCCGTGTACACCTCGACTACCTCTGACGGCTGCGCCTCGGCCGGGCGTATCACTGTGGGGGTCCCACGGAGGTTGGAGAAGAAGCGTTGAGGCCGCCCGGAACGCCTCAGGGGCGTTTTGGTGGGGGGCTTTGTGGGACCCCCACAGCCCACACACGCAGGTCACCGGCCCCCACACGGTGTGGGACCCCCACAGAGCCTGTGGGGGGCGTTGTGGGGGTGTGGGAGGCCGTGTGTGGGGAAGGCCGTCAGCGGATGTCAGGGTCAGGTGTCAGGAGGTGTCAGCGCGCGCTGTCAGGGAGCGTGACACCCGCGTTCGCCTAGGGGTTTGGGTGTCAGAGTCGGCCTGACAGTCAGGGAGTGTCAGGCCACGTCTACGAGACGGGCCGGGGCGCGGTCGCCGTCCGGCTGGAGCTCCCGAGCGCTGAGGCGCCCGAGAGTCGTCCGCCGAAGGCGGTCCTTCTTGGTCTTCAGCCAGGAATCCGCGCGGCTGCGCGGCGCCGCGCGAGTCGCGCGCGGCAGATCGCCAGCAGCGCGCGGCTGCGCGCGGTTCACGCGCGGCAGCTCCTCCGTGCCGCGCGGCAAGCGCGCGGCTGCGCGCGGAAGGCGCGCGGAAGGCGCGCGGCAAGCCGCAGGGAGGCGCGAGCAGGGCCCAGCAGGGGTCCTCAGAGCCCGTTCTCAAGAGCTTTCCGACGGCGCCTCCCTGCCTCCCTAACCGGCGGTTACCGCAGGTCAGTCCGGGGAGGCAGGGTCAGGGAGGCGGTCAGGGAGTTCTCCCTGCCTCCCTGCCGCCTCCCTGACCCTGCCTCCCCGAGCCCGAACCGGCCGTATAGGGCGTCCAGCAGGACGGTCCGCACCCCCTCTACCCCCGCTACCGCGCAGGTCAGCCCCCTTTACCGCCCCCTCTACCGGGGTAAAGGGGGCCCTTTACCGGGCGGGGCAAGCGGAACCCCCTCTCGCGCGTTCACGCGGTGGACGAGGTGGAGGGGGAGGGCTCTACCTGGGCCCGATTCGAGGGTGCGCGACACAGGCCCGACACAGTCTGTGTCGCCGCAATGTCCGCCACCGATTCCCGCGCAGGTCAGGGGCTATGTGGACGATGATCAGTGAATTCTCTCCGGAGCCGTGTGCGCAGGTTCGAATCCTGCCGGGGGCACTCAGGGGATGGGAATGAACGCGATGGTTATGCCGCGTTTGTCCACCCCGGGTGTCATGATCGGGTGCCAGTACTTCGGTGCGGGCGCCCGATTTTTTGTTCCACGGGTCCAGCTCACGGGTGACGGCCACCAGTCCGTCAAGCAGATGCCCCGGAACCGTCACCCGTAGGGTCACCTCTTCACGGGGCCGGCTGTAGCGGACTTCCAGCCCGAAAGCGTCGTAGAGCCGCCGCTGGATCTCCTCCGGGACCAAGGCGAGGTCGATGTCGAGGCGCGGGAGCGCGTCCAGCAGAGCCGCGCTGTCGACGGACCGTACCTCCGGCTTCGGGGCTTCCAGCCTGGCCAGCTGCTCGGCGAGCTCCGTGCGCTGCTTGCCCAGGGCGGCGTGCTCCCGGCGGATCGCGTCGCGAAACTCCTTCTCCCGTTCCGGGTCGGTCCCGCCATCGGCAAGGGTGCGGATGAGCCGGGCCTGACGCTCGCCGATGGCCTTGATGGCCTGCTCCAGCGCGGCGCGTTCCTTCGCGGTGCGATCGCCGGGCCCGTCCGCGAGTCGGGCGGCTTCGAGCGCGGCTCCGAGATGGGTGCGCCGGTCGGGGCCGAAGACGCGGGTGGCGAAGAAGCGGGAGACGGATGTGATCAAGACCTCTTCCCGGACCCACAAACTCTTGGGATGGCCGCCGAACCAGGGCTTGTCCCGGTGTTCGTTCGGATCGACCTGACAGGCGTAGTACGAGATCCGGTGGCGGTTCTTGCCGAACATACGGCGGTCGCAGACCTCGCAGACGACGTACGACCGCAGTACATAGGAACGCCGGGTCGCCGGATGGGAGTTGCGACCGGGCGTCGTCCGTGACCCCTGGCGCTTGCGCGCCACGGTGGAAGCCACATCGAACAGCTCTTTGGAGACGAGCGGCTCGTGGGTGGGCTGCGGCGACCACACCCAGTCCTTGGGGTCGTTATAGCAGCCGCCTTTCGTCGTCGCGCGGCGGTTCCAGACCTGATAGCCGGTGTACTTGGGATTGCGCAGGATCTCTCGCACGGCCGACCCGCTCCAGCGATGGAGGGCCATGTCGGGGCGAGTGGGCTCCGGTGGCGGATACGCCACAGGATCAAGGTTCAGGCGGTCGGCGATGGCGTCGTATCCGAGCTTGTCCAGTCCGCGGAGCTGGAAGACGTAGGTGACGGCCGGGGCCCGGGACGCATCCGGGACGAGCCGGTGCTTGGTACGGCCCTCGGCCCGGCGGGCCGGGACGGGATGCGGGACCTTTTCCGCGCGATAGCCGTAAGGCGGCTTGCCCACATTCCAGCCCTGCGAGACATGCTCAATGAAGCCGTCCCACGACAGCTCCAGCATCTGCAACACGTACCACTCGGAGACCGCCTGCTTGACGCGCCGCGTGAGCGTGGGCGTGGCGCGTTTGGCTCGCGGACCGGTGACGATCGGCTCATCGGCGGCACAGAGGGCGACGCCTGCCTGCTCCAGCTCGTACTCGATCTTCGTGCCGAAGTAAGTCCGGCGCGCGACGCGTTCGATGGACTCGCAGATGACCGCAGCGAAGCGGCGATCGGGCCGCTGCGCCTCGTCAAGGAGATCAGCCACGCTGCCATCGCGGGGAATGGGGATCTGGAATTGCTGGTGCGCAAGGGAATTGCCCCGCTCGCGCAACTCTTTACGGCCGGATTCCACATCGTAGAAATGCGCGACAATCACCCAGCCGGGCGGGAGCGCGGCTCTCGCGTTACGCAACTGCCGGGGCAGCGACAGGGTGGGATCCTGGGCGTCTTCCGTAGAATTCCGGCCGAGCCAGGCCACTGGGACGGTCACCGGAAGCGCCGAGGCGTCTGGAATACTGGCCGTGGACCAGGGGCGGCCGGATACGGGCTGCGCCCAGGGCCGAGTGCTGGGCGGGTTGCCGTGCATAGGCTGTCTCTCTCCCAGGGTTCGGGGCGGGAGGCTCAGACGCGACCACTCTTCGGGGCACTGTGACCGGCGTACAGCCACTCCAGCACCTCACGAATCGCAGCCCCTTGGCGCTGGGCCAGCGCCTGAGCCTCGCCACCATCGACGACGACGTACTCGACGACCGTCCGCAACCCCTCTGAAGTGCGCGTTTCAGCGTGGCCGCAAACGGTCGTCGTCCATGGACGCTCCGACTCGGTGGTGTCGTCAAGGCCGCGATCTTGCGTGTCGGAAGATGCCCGTGAGGGCCGGTTCACGACCGCTCTCCAGCCGCCCGTTGCCGCACGTGAACGTCCACCCGCACACCCAGAACCTCATCTCCGTCGCGACAACCCGACCCGAGCCACTGCCGAGCCTGTACTCCCCAGACCTCCTCTGGCACAGGTGCGGCACCAGACTGCGGCGACGGTTGCCGACCTGGTGCCGGGCAGGGGATGTCTCGGCGGCGGATATCGCGGACGCTGTTCATCGGGAACCCCCAGGCGTGGTGCCGAGTTCGACGGTAGCGGCCAACTGGCGCTGACATGATCAATAGAGATTCCAGGAGTGGGTCTTTGCCACCACCGGGGAGCGGGTCCGCTCCCCACTGCACCTCAGGCACACGCACCTGGGGCGCGAGCGCACCCCGCACCCGAGCCATCACCGAGCCACTACCGGTCCACCTCGGCGGTACGGACGCACACAGGAGCAGGTGCTCCAAGATCCTCGGGCGCGCTCCCCCACACCGGGTGCACAACCGCGACCACCGCGAGGCACGGGGTACACCCCCGAGAACACCGCTCCCCCTCCGTTCCCCGACCGCTCCCGCCGCCCAAACCTCGCGGCATCGGCTGCCAGGCCGACAGGCCGCCAGGACACCCGGCCCCGCGACCACACGCACCGGCGTGGGCGCACAGCACCCCGCTCGCACCCCAGGAGCCGCCCCGAAGGAGCCAGAAGCGAGGTGCTCCTGACCCGAACCTCCCCAGCCCCCGACGGTCCCGTACACAACCCACGCTGCGCATGAATCCCGCAAGGAGAAAGCATCCACCACAGTTCGGCAACCGAGCGAGCAGCAACAGGCGTATACCGCCCATGCCCGACGCCACTGACCAGGTAGATCGGGATGCTTTGCTGTACCGATATACAGTCGCCCTCGCCAGCAGCCGGCTCGTCTAGGGCCTGGCCTGCGGTGATGCCCGGCACGGGGGCGTCGCATCCAAGGACGGCCCCGGACACGCCGATGGAAACGACGGGGGAACCGCCATCGGCTCATCCGAGCTACTCACCACTGGCGACACGTGATAGTAAGCCGAACATTCACAGTTCATGGCATGCCCATCACGGAAATCACGCTCAGCCTGGTCGATCATCCTTGGACTCCACAACCGTCATCCACGCGATCTTAGACCGGCCTTCGGAGCGCAGAAATCCCCAGGATCCCCGCGTCAGATGATCGACGATGGGCATACCCCTACCTCGCTCGGAGAGCATAGTGATCGACGTCTCAAGCCCACCATCACGGGAATCAGAATCCGGAACGAAAGGCTCGGTCGAAGGGAGCCTAGGGATCTCAGGGATCTCAGGGATGAACGGATCTCCGTCCTCAATCTCGCAGATGAGCTCATCTCCCACTCGACGCAGCCGCATTTCGTATGGGCCGCAGGCGTGCTCGGTGGCGTTCGTGACGAGTTCAGCGGCGGCGAGTACGGCATCACTGATCGTGTCTTCAGGTAGACCCAACTGGATCAGGGCGTACCGCAGCGCGGAGCGCGCCTGCCTCACAGCGGCTGGGGTGCAGCTTTCCCAGCGCCATACAATTACTCGACCGTCGGCTTCGGGAGTCACCGCTTCTCACCTCGCGCCGCCCGCCTGGCGGGCGCTACGCGGCGATGACGTCCCTTACCAGGGCCCAGACATGTATACGCCTCCTTGAACGCGAGCGGCGCAATCTGGCTCACGGGTGGCACAAGCAAGAGAGTGCTGAACAGAATTGGCGCCATGGGAGTGGCCTCCGGCGTGGGGTGCGGACGTAACGCGACCACCACACCGTGCGTTCCATGAAGAGCGGAAGGGGGTTTACCAATCGCGATTTATTTCGCGTCGCCCCTACCAAACTCTCCGACTGACTATTGCGTTCACCCGGGCTGACCACGGGAAGTCCTGCGGGAACGGCTGTCACGCCAAGGAGGCGCCGGATTTTATAACCCCGTCACGCCAGAACGCGACAGCTCCCAATTACTCATGGGGCCAACAGTGCGCGGAGCATTCAGAGTCCCACGACGAGTTGCTTCACCTCGGCAGCACATCCCCAAGACAGGGTGACACCGGCTCCACCATGGCCGTAGTTATGCACCAGCGGCGTTCCGTCCGGCAGCGGCTCCACCTCCAGCCTCACGGGGTCACGAGTCGGCCGGGCACCGACACGATGCCCCAGTATCTCAGCGTTGGCGAGCCGTGGTTCGATCTCCGTACAGCGGGACAGAATGTCAGCTGCCGCCTTCTCGTCCGCTTCCAATCTCCCATCGCCATCGATAGCAGTGCCGCCCAACACGACGGTATCGCCGTGCGGGTAGATGCACAGCAGATCAGGAGACAGGCCGGTATCTTCCGAGAGGAACTCCGTCAGACCTGGGTTAGCGACAATGACATGCTGTCCGCGGATCGGCCGCACATCCGGATCAGGAATCAAAACGCCTGCACCCAGTCCTGTGCAGTTCACCATCACTGAAGCTGGCCCAGCATCGGCGAAGGAAGACAGCCGACGCTGCTCAATCGTCCCGTCTGCTTCCCTCAAGCGGCGCTGCAAGTAATCGAGGTAAACCGGCATGTCGATCAGAGGGACGGTGAACCGGTAGCCGGAAGTGAAACCGGCCGGAAGCTCAGCAGGCTCGGCCGGGCGGAAGTCAGGCAGCGTTGTGGCCCAGTCCGGAGGGGTCTCCGCAGTACGGGAAGCCTCGATGCCGCTGGTAAGCCGGACCCCGGGGGCCGACTCACCGGCCAGGTCGCGAAAGACCTCCAGGGAGTGCCGACTCCACTGATCGACCTTGTCCTTCGGCTCGACGAGATACGGCCCCCACATCGCCCCAGCGGCCAGCGACGTCAGGCCTGGCAGCTCATCGGCGATCACATGTACCCTCACCCCGGCATCTGCCAGGACGACGGCGGTGGTGAGACCCGATACCCCGGCCCCAACGACGACGACGCGCTCGCTTCCGCTCATGGCCCCGACTCTAACGGGGAGGCCACTGAGCAGCGCCGTGCTGAGCGAGAGCCTGTTCGAGACTGGGCAGAAAGCAGCTGACGTAGGAGTTGCGCTGGCGACGCCGGAGAGCAACGGCAAGCTGTCGCAGCAAGGCGATGCTGCGCGGGGAGTGGACCGTCTCCAGCCGTCCGGCAGCGGTCTGTCCGACCTCGCAGGCCAGCTCAAGCTCTCCCCGCGCAGTGTGTCCGAGGGCGAGCCAGGCGCCTTCGAACAAAGCACAGCGTTGGTACCCCGAATCACTGCAGCTTGCGTTGTGAGCACCGGTTTCCAGCCCGGCTCTTGGGGCGCCTCTACAAGGCCGCAGACGCGACCCCCTACATTCCCGGCGACCTGCCGGCGGAGGTCCGCGAGGCAACGCAGAGTGCGGCGACCACCGCGAACCGCAGGAGCGCCCGCAAAGGCGGTCAAGGGTTCCTCCTCACAGCCGCCGAGCGCGGGGCCATTGAGAAGCGCAGTGTTCTGCTCGCCACGGAACACTTCAAGGCCCAGGGACGGACCGTAAAGGACGTTGACGCCACCAAGTCGTACGACCTGGAGCTGAAGCGGGGGGACGAGAAGCTTCACGTGGAGGTGAAGGGGACGACGTCCGACGGTAGCCAGATCATCCTGACACGGGCCGAGGTCGAATAGCAGCGCAAGTTCGCCCCGGACAACGCCCTTGTGATCGTCCACTCCATCAAGCTGGATCGCACCGTTGAGCCCGCCACCGCGACCGGTGGCGTCCTCCACTGCACCTCACCGTGGACCATAGAGGACGAGACCTTGACCGTCATCTCCTACACCCACCGAACCGGACTGTGAGGCGGCTACCTGCGCGACGGGCGGCGTAGCGGGCTCGCTTATCGGCCTTCTAGCTCACCCACTTGCGTTGCAACAAGGCTTCTGCCACCGACCACTGCGCCAACGGCAGAAGCCTCAGGTCAGTCGCGCTCATCCTCTTCCGTCTGCTCTGCCTCGATGGCGAGAACGGCTTCTTCGGACAGCCTTCCAGTGAGAAGATCACGGATCCGGGCACGGGATACGTCCGCTGCCGTTTTGCTCGGCGTCGGCATGTTGTCCGGATGGGACCACCAACGGCCCGGATGCAGTTCGTCCCAGGCGGGGCGGTAACTATCCTTACGCCGATTGGCTCCGGGGTCGTGGTTTCCGAAGCCGTCGACGATGCTGTTCCACACTGGCCGATAGTGCCGGATGATCACCCGTTCCGCGATGCTCACGAACGCCTCGATCGCGACCAGGTACCGAACCCGGAAGTCCGAGATTTCCAGGTCGTGGACCTGGTGGAGCGACTGCTTGTGCTCGTAGATCCGGTCCCACAACGTGGTGGCATCGGGCTTCTCCTCAGCGGTACCCTTCCGCACACCAGTGGGCCGGGCTTGCCCGACGTATACAGGGACGAGGCAGTCTGGCGAACTGACCTCCGCGTACAGGGGATTCGACCCGCAGTAGTACAGGGCGTAGATGCCACTCCCGTGTACGGGACTGACCTCGTCCAACGGCTCGGGCACCCGGTTGAGGAGTTCGGCTTCTACGCTGCGTCCAAGGTTTTCCAGATCCAGCGGGTTATAGGGGGCGAAATGACGCTCTTCCGCCATTTTTCGCCATGCTTTTGATTTTCGAGGCTTCTTCGGAGGCTTCTGTGGCGAGGGGAGATTCTCGCTCAACGGATCGGGAGAAGCTGACAACTTGTACTCGGACCTCCGGCTCGTATGACTTACTAGCTTTCCGTTCTCACTGCTGCCAGACGTCCACAACGCCGGTGTTTCGGTAATAGCGCCGGGCACTCGGGTAGTCCTCAGCCTTCGGGTACATGATCACGTACCCGGGAAGAGCGGTGATTTGCCACTTGTCGGGAAGCTGCGCGGCGATCACCCTCAGGGCCTCATCCGCCGTCGCATCCACGCTGGGGAGCTCCACGGCTATATCGTCGAACTCCCCTGAAGCCTGGTAGCGGAATACGTACGGAAGATGGATCTTGGTCTCCTGGAGCAAGAGGGAGAGAGGCACCGCCACGTCCGCAGAGGTGCGTTGGGTGAGCAATTCCGTCAGCTTGAAGTTCAGGTCGATCGGGTGCTCGTGATCGAAGTGACCCTCATCCACCTCAGTCGTGTCGCGCCGCTTGCCGGGGTCGTTGTTGCCGAACCCGTTGTAATTCCATGGAACTTGCCCCTGCCCCCTGTGTTCGTTGATCAGCAGGCGCTCTGGAGCGACCGCGCCAAAGTCCTCGTCCACGTAGAGGCAGGTGAACGTCATCTGATTGAGAGAGATGTTCGTGCGGCCGGAGATCTTCCGGAAGTGTTTCTCGATACGTTGCGGAAGGCTGCGATCAGCCTTGCCTACGTAGACGAGGTCCTCGTCCTTGTAGAGCTGATAAACGCCGGGCAGCGACCGGAGCGACCGGATGTTCTCCATGGATAGAGGTGCCGGCGTCAGCCTCTTCAAGGCGGCCGCGAGCTGGTCTCCGAGCGCCTTGGTGATGCTCAACTTGAACTCGGCGTGGTTCTCCAGCGACACGACCAGGGCCTCCTGCGCATGCGACGAGTGATCGTCGTCACTCTATCTGGTGAACTCGGGCCTCACGGTGCCAGATTTTCGCGAAGGGCTCACTTGATCGATAACTCCGCGGTATGGTTTTCCCATGTCTGAGCTGCGAGAGAAGCATCCCGAGGTGGGCACCTGTGTCGAGCTGTTCGCCGGCGGTGGTGGCCTCGCCATGGGTGTCCACAACGCTGGCTTCCGACCGCTGCTCGTGAACGAGTACGCCAAGCGGGCCATCGAGACCCTCCAGACGAACGAGATGCCGGGCGGCGGGAAGTGGCCACTTAAGCCTGGTGACGTCCGCCTACTGCGGAACGACTTCAAGGAACTGGCAGGCCAGGTCGACATCCTCGCCGGCGGCCCACCCTGCCAGCCGTTCAGCCTGGGCGGCGTCGCCAAGGGGACGGAGGACGAACGGAACATGTTCCCTCAGATGTTCCGCGCCATTCAAGAGATGCGACCGAAGGCCGTCATCTGCGAGAACGTCCGGGGTCTACTCAGGAAGTCCTTCAACCCGTACTTCCAGTACATCCTCAACGAGATGAGGCTCCCCTTTGTCGAGCGCGAGGAGGGCGCGACATGGGAGGAGCACAACGAGGTTCTGGAGAAGCTGCTCGCCAACGACTCGGTGCCCGACTCCGAGCGCTACATCGTGAAGCACCACCCCGTGAACGCAGCCGACTTCGGTGTCCCACAAATCCGGCAGCGGGTAGTGATCGTAGCCTTTCGCGCCGACCTCGGGTTGAACGAGGCCAACTGGGACAAATTCGCACCGAAGGACACACACTCCGACGAGGCGCTGATCCATTCCATGCGTGAGGGCGGCGAGTACTGGGCCCGCCATCGGGAGGTCTCGGAGGAAGCGAAGGCTCGCGCCATCGCGAACCTGCCGAAGCTCAACTACAACAACCCGAAGACCAAAGAGAAGCTCGCCCTCCAGCCGTGGCGGACACTCCGGGACGCGATCCACGGTGTTGACGAGTTCGAGGGACACTCCCTGCCGTCAGTCAGCGAGGAGGCGGTCAACAGTAAGGCACAGGTGGGGGTGATCTCCGACCACTTTGGGTGGCCAGGCGCCCGGGTCTACACGGGGCATACCCCCAACCTCCTTGACCGGCCGGCCAAGACTGTCAAGGCCGGCGTGCACGGCGTCCCCGGCGGTGAGTCCGTGATGATGATGGACGACCCGACGTTCAATGGAAGCGGTTACCGGTACATGACGGTCCGCGAGACCGCGCGCGTTATGACCTTCCCGGATGAGTGGACGCTCGCTGGCCCGCGTGGCGAGAAAATGAGGCAGCTCGGGAACGCTGTGCCGGTGAAGCTGGGCAAGGTGTTCGCGGACGCAGTCGCCGCCGCCCTGAACTCGGTCGGCGCCTTGGAGAAGCCGTGACACACGAGGCGGTCGGCACGCAGCGGGGCTGGAATGATCGACTGCCGCCCGCGAAAGCGTACAAGGCACGTCCCGGTCTGCCCCGCGACAAACGCAGCGCCGAGCAAGACAGAGCCGCAGGGGGCCGGCACCGCCGAGCTGTGCCGCTCGACGACGGCTCCTGCGCACGCGGGTCAATCCAGCTCAGACTGTTCCGGAGTACTCGCCGTATCCGTGCGTACCTCCGTTGGTCGGACAATGGGGAGACGAGGGAGAAGTACGTCTGTGAGGTCTACGAACCGACGCGTAGGGCGAACCTCACTCTCGCGTGGGCGAAGGCACGGGAAGCCGGCAAGGTGATTGACGAGCCCCTCCCTCCGAGCTCGACGGCCTCGTCGGTCTCCGTTCGTGCGGTCATGACCGCGAACAAGGGCAAAAACACTAAACCGGAGCTGATACTGCGCGCCGCCCTGCACCGCAGGGGGCTGCGCTACCGGGTAGGCATCCGCCCGCTCCCCGAGCTGCGACGCACAGCGGACGTCGTCTTCCCCAAGGCCAAGGTAGCGGTCTTCGTCGACGGTTGTTTCTGGCACGGCTGCCCAGATCACTACCGACCTGCCAAAAAGAGCGGCGCGGAGTGGGGACGGAAGATCAAGGACAATCGAGACCGCGACGCAGCCACCACAAGCGCGCTCAAGGATCAGGGCTGGATGGTGCTCCGCTTCTGGGAGCACGAAGATCTAGAGCTTGCCGCTGAGGAGGTCAAGGCGACAGTCGAGCGCCGTAAAGCCGTACTCTGACATCCTTGACCCATCTGATCTTGCGCGGGGCTCCGCAATCCCCCTTTGACCTCATCCAATGACCCAGCGACCAACCAGATAGGTCTACTTCCTTTGCCAGGTCGCCGAAGGCGGACATAACGGCGAGTACGGCACTGGCCACTTCGCGACCTTCTCTGCCGAATCTCCCACTATGTCCACTCAGGCGCCTTTTCCTCGGTGCATGAGTCCGCGACCTCACAGACCTCCGGGACCGCCCCCATCATCTGCATACCCCTGTAGTAGCAGTTTGCGCTCGGCGAATCGCTCTCCAACACGAGATCGCTCCTGATCCGCTGAATCGTAGACGCAGCGTCCTCGCTGCCCGCTAGCGTGAGCCGCATGGGGGGCGTGACTGAGTGTGATCCTGCCGGGCTGGTCGCGGCGTTGACACGGGGAGCCCTAAAACGCCGGGTGGGGGGACGGATGGCCCCCTTCGTGCCTACCGCTTTCGATTTCGAACTGCTTAGCGCGGTAGAGGCAGCGGTCGCGGCCGCCGTCCCCATCGCGGTCGTCCTTCCGCTTCCAGGAACGACGGCTCCGCTGCTGCTTGGTGCGGCGACTCTGGTCCGAGCCATCCTTCGCGACCGTTCTCTCGGCCACCAGGTAGCCGTCGTGTCCCCACATCTCGCATCCCGCACGCTGTACGACCAGTTGTTCTTCAAGGACCAGCGCCTTGCCGACTACGTGCCTCGTACATCGGTGAGCGTCGACGGTCTGGTGCGAGTAGTGGGCACGCCGCGGCGCGATAGTGGAGGCCGCCTCCACCTCGTGAGCGGGCTCGCACGATTGTCTTCGTGGTCGGATCAGCTGTCCGGACTCGTCATCGACGGCGCGGCCGCCAGCACAGATGATCTGCGGCGCAAGCTCGCGCAGGCGAGCGACGTCTCCCCGCTCGTCTACCTCACGGCGGACCCTGGGGACCTCGCCCTATCACTCGTGCGAGAGGCGGGAGGCGTCGTCTGGGGCTGGGATGGCTCCAGTTTGGCTGGCGGCCTTGCACGCCCACCTGCCACTGAAGGCCTCAACGCCGGATCCGTCATCGCGGGCGTGCCCGTCTTGGCCGCAGCCGCCCGGTCCGAGACCATCGTGTTGACCCCAGGAGCGGGCGAGTCATCGAGCTTGGACATCGCTCTGGGCGAGCTACGGGAGAGGCTCGTGCGTCTTACCTCTTCACCTATCGCGCCTCAGACCCCCACCCATCATCACGGGCTCCGCTGGGCCTGGGGTGTGTTCAACATGATCTCCATGCTGCCGACGTCACCGGTGAGCTACGACAGGCATGCAGGGCGAGGGCCTTACATCACCCGTTTGTGCGAAGTAGTGCCGATCGCGCGTTCACTGGCGCGGAGCTCCGGGAGCGAGACGAGGGCTCATTGGTCGGGTGTCTCGGACGCCCTGGCCGACGCGCTGATGGCCGCCGAGGGGGAGGAGCGCATGGGCTACCTCATCCCTTGGGTCGCCACAAGCGCAGCTGAACGACAGCGGACGTTGCTGGTCGTCCGCAACAGCGCGTCTCGTGCGGCCGCAGTAGACGCGCTCAACGAGTCCACACACACGCCGCCAGGGTGGGAGAAATGGGTCACTGTGGGATCGATGGCCGACCTAGTCGCCGGGCGGATAGTCACTGAGGGGCTATCCGAGATTCGCTTGTCAGGTCCGCCGCCGCGAGGTCGATCCGGACTGCTCGGGCTTCCACCCGCTCCAATCCTGTCCGTGCTCACGACCGGGCCGCTCGAATGCCGGCGCGCATTGCGGCAAGCGGTGTCCGCACGCTCCGCGTTGCACACGATCCGCGAAGAAACCGTCGCGCGATCGGCATCGCGTCTTTCCGTCCATGCCACCCCTGCCCTCGAAGGACAGCCACCCAACGCCGTGAGACTCCTCTCGGGCGGCACAAGTGTCCCCCAACCCTCCTGGACCGCCCTCTTGAAGTCGAGCGGTCCGTGGGATCCGCTCGACGTGGACCTCCCGGACCTTCTGCGGCGCGTCGTCGCAGAAGGACGTGAGGTCGATGAGACCAGAGCGCCAGCTCCCGCCCGCGTCGAGGGGGGCGCTGCGCTCACCCAGGTGACCGTCCTGACCGTCGAGGTTGCGAGCGAGGGCGGGGGGATGGTTCTGCTCGTTGCGCCGAACGACGTCGTGACCCGACGGCGTGGAGTGGAGCTGCAGAAGGTAGCGGCCAAGTCACTGGTGAAGGAGGATGTAATTTATCTGGTCGATCACGCCGCGCGCGGAGATTTGCTCGGCGTCGTTATCCGAAAAATGTCGGAGGCGCCCGCCTACGCCCCTTTGGAGGCTTTGGTGGGCTTTTGGCATGGTCGCGCACGCCTCGTGGCGGACTCAGACATGACGTACGGCGAGATTCACCACAGAATGCATGGCACGTCCATCAGTTCCGCTCAGACGATTGGGACGTGGGTCAGGGGGCAGGTCAACGGGCCTCATGATCCAGAGGACGTGCGCCGCTTCGCGAGAGCTGTCCACGATCAGGTGCTCCTAGCGCAAGCCGAGCGCGTCGGTTGGGCCTTGAAAACCCTGCAGATCGTGCACCGCAAGGCGGGACGATGGCTATCCACCCAGATAGCCGGCGCGCGCTCGCACCGTGACGATGCGCTGATCGACGCCAACCTAGGTCTGCGGGTATCAGACCTGCTGGAGAGCGTGACCGCGCATTCGGTACGCGGCATCGACCGCACTCCTCACAGTGTCCCCGCACATATGGCCGGACACCTGTTCACGCCGGATGAGGCCGAACTGGCACTCCATCAACTACGGCTGGCCTAGGGCCACTTACAGCACGGAGTGAATGCTTGGTACCACCTGACGGTGCTACGCTGTCCGGCCAGAAGCGCAGTATGCACATAGCTCTCATACCTCACACCACGTCACAGGTCACGCGAGGGATACCCCGGACGTGCCCATCGGCTTCGGGCCCACATCCCTCAAATCAGGAGCTTCGCCATGTCGATGTTTCCTCATGGCCGTGCGTCTGTGCCGGCCGACACCCCAGCCCAGCGATATGACGCCCTTCTTGGCTGTCTTACACGGCGCATAGTCAGTCAGGCCACAGGCACGTCCATTCCCACTGGGACTCGACTCCCTGATCAGCCGCAGAAGCAACTGTGGCTCGGCATGCTCGCCAGCGAGGCGAAGCTCGTCGCCGAGACAAACGCTGGCTTCCGCGGGCTTCAGATCACCCCGCCAGCCCAAGGCTTCTCTTTCCGCGTGCGGACGCTGCCGGAAACTCTCACCATCGAAGTTGCCGCGTCAGCCTTCGTGGCCCTGCATCCCACGGTGGACGAACAGCGTGACTCCACGACCACGGCACTCAGCGTGGCCACCTCCAGAGCGCGTGGCACGGCGGCGGGAACTGACGTGACCACGCAGAGGGTCACCGGCGCCGCTGATGGCCGCATATCCCGAACTCCCCAGGCGGGCGCAGGAAGCGGACGCGGTACGAAGTACCCCCTCGCTCAGATCTGGACGCACGTTGCGATGAATCCTGTCCGGATCTCCGTTCGCCTGCCTTCCGCGAAGGCTCTGTCCATGCGTGTCGGCGAGGAGGCGATCGCGGCGGCCCTGCGCTCCGCAGTAGCCAGTCATGGCCACCAGCTCTTCCGACAGCGCTTGGGCGCTCCGGCGAACGGTTCTCTCCCCTACGACCACGACTTGCTCGACGAGCGAACGTGGGCTGCGTACAGCGCCCACCACCTGGTTCCTGCCACGGAGGTTGCGCCTCCCCAGCACCGGGCAGCTGTCGAGATCGAGGTCACTCCGCTCGATGGCGCTTTTGAGATCTTCGCCGCGGTGGTGAACACCACTCCGGCTCCCCAAGACCAGTTGATCGATGGAGTACGCCCGTACGAGGAGGCCTACCTTGATACCCGCCTGTACCAGGTTGTCCTGACGGCGACACTCGACGGGCACATCAAGCCGTATGAGCTGGAACAGGTCGCCCAGTCGCATCGATACGAGCGTTCCGTGCCGGCGTTCGGTCACGCCTCGCCTGTCTCTCACCATGAGAATGACGGACGCACCACGCTTCGGACCGAGTTCGCCGCCACTGAGCCGACATGGCGCGCGTATCCCAGGGAGAGGTCCAGCGACGCGGCTGGCCACGAAGTCCCCATTGATACTTCCTTCGATTCCCTGATCGCGAACCCGGTTGACACCATCTCGACCCTGGTCGATCTCTTGGACGTCTGGGTGGACAAGCACTGGGGTACTGCGGCGTTGGACATCCTGCAGACAGCGCGAGGGTGGAACGACGAGGCGCGTGCGGAGGCGGAGGAGGACGCCCAAGCCGCTCGCGCGGAAGCCGCCTGGGTCCGTGCCGGGCTGGACATCCTGCGGAGCGACCCAAACGTGCGGGACGCGTTCGTGGCGGCGAACAAGGTGGTCAAGGCCGCCGCAGGCGATGAGTACGACAGCTGGCGCCCCTTTCAGGTGGCTTGGATCGTCGGGTGCCTGCCGGGCTTGGTCGACCCCAAGCAGCACCAAGAGGTCAACATCGTCTGGTTCCAGACGGGTGGCGGTAAGTCCGAGGCGTATCTCGGACTGATGCTCGTGACGCTCTTCTACGGCAGGTACACCGGCGTCACCCGGGGCACTCAGGTATGGGCACGTTTCCCTCTTCGCCTGTTGGCCCTCCAGCAGACCGAACGCTTCGCGAAGATGGTCATGAACGCGGAGATCCTCAGGCGCAGGGATCCTCGCATCTGCGATACGGGAGCCTTTGGCATCGGGTACTTCGTCGGCGGCGGCAACACGCCGAATCGGCTCCGCAAGCCTGACGGCAGCAATTACAACAACGGCCCGGATCCCACCGATCCGGCGACCGCTGAGGCGTGCCGGGTGCTAGACGATTGCCCCGTTTGCGGTCAGAGTCTCACCGTCAAGTGGGACGATCCAAGCCACACCATGCGTCACGTCTGCGGAAACCGTGACTGCGAACTGACGGGTGTTCTCCCGATTTGGGGAGTGGACGACGACATCTACCGCCGGGCGCCCTCCGTGCTCGTCGGCACCGTCGACAAGCTCGCGCAACTTGGCCAGAACCAGGCCTTCCAAATCTTGCTCGGCCGTCCTCATTCCCTCTGCCCTAGGCACGGCTACTCCGCCAACCCCAGCTGGTGCTCCGTCTTCGGGTGCAGGGAGCAGCGGCGTCCGGTGCCGAAGGGGTTCGGGCACATACGTCTGGAGATCGCCGACGAACTCCATCTCCTTGACGAAAGTCTCGGCGCACTCGACGGCATGTACGAATCGCTGCTCCAGAGAATCAGCGAGCACCTCAAGAACGATCCGTTCCAGATCGTCGGCGCCACCGCGACCATCGAGGGCTACCAAAACCAGGTACGCCATCTCTACGAGCGCGAAGCCCTGCGCTTCCCCGTCAACGGCCCCGAGGCAGGAGAAACCTTTTGGTCCACTACCCGGAAGGGCGACCCATTGCGCCGCTTCCTCGGGGTGCGCTCTCGCGCGAGCACTATGGTCACCGCCACCCGCGAGGTTGCGATGGTGCACGACCGATGGGTGCGTGACCTGTGTGACGACCCCAAGACCGTCGTCGCGGAAGCGGGTCTCGACGCCAACGATGCTTCGATCATCGATGAGGCCCGACGGGCGGGTGAGGATCTCTTCGAGGTGCTGGTCGCCTACTGCTTGCGAAATGAAGACCTGACCAGCTTCGTCCGGGATCCCGCAGTGCGGGAGCTATTGGAGAGCGAGGACAACCTCGCGATCATCAACGGCGATACGAGTCCCGACTTGATCCGCTCAGCCGTTGGTCGGTTGCGGAAGCCTCCAGCGAACACTTCGGATCGCGTCAGACTCATCGCTGCCACCAAAGCGATCGGGCACGGCTTCGACGTCGCCAGGCTTGGCGTCATGGCCGTAATGGGCACTCCGACCCAGGCGTCCGAGATCATCCAGGCGTCCGCACGAGTAGGCCGCCGTTTCCCGGGGCTGGTCGTGAACGTGATCAACCCCAGCCGAGACCGGGACGCGAGCGTCTTCCGCTACTACCCCGAGTGGATTCGCTACCTGGACCGCCTCGTCCACAAGGTGCCCGTGAACCGAGAGTCGGTACCCGTCCTCAAACGCGTCCTGCCTGGTGGATTGATGGCCTGGCTCCTACAAGTCCTCGACCGGGGCTGGATCACAGGAGGGCGCAGGCGACGATCCCTAGCTGACTCAACCGCGTTCCGAGACGCCGTGAATGACGGAGCAGTCGACCGAGCTCTGCTGGTCTCCCTGCTGCGTCACGGATTCGGCATCGACGGCACGAGCGTCTATCACCGGATGCATCGCGAGGCCATCGACGCCTGGGTCGACGACCACCTGGCCACGCTCCCGCTTCGCGCGGAAGCCGGCAAGCGGCTCCCCGACCTGCTGCACCCCTCCGTGCCTCGATCCCTGCGGGATATCGAGGAGCCCTTGACCATCTACGGCGAGTTGTAGCCGCACGCGGATCCCGCGTCGCTCCCAGCCGTTCCCCTCCCGTACTCGGAGAGAGTTCACATGGTCTTCGAACAGCTCAACCGCAGCAACATCCAGGCACTCTGGCGCTACATGCCGGGGCAGCCCTACAACTGGTCCTCCAAGGGGTCGGTTCTCGGCGAGCCGCCCCGCCAGGTCACCCCCCTCGACGTCCCCGAAGGCTGGGTGGCATCGCAACTTCGCCGGCTGCTCCTACCCTTCGCCAGTGCCACGGGCAGCGACCCGCGAGCTGGTGCCGAACTGACCGCCATCGAGCGGCGACAGTTCAGCCTTGTCAAAGCGGAGGACCTTCGCGCCGTTCGCTTCCCCAACACCTTCCTGTGCCGTGCGTGCGGCGCTTTCCGGCTCATCCGCACCTCCGACACCGCACCCACATGCCCCACCTCCAGTCACGGGCGGTTGGAACAGTTCTCCTGGTGCGAGGTACATGAGTGCGGCCACCTGAGCGAGCTCACCGCCCCTCGATGTGCCTCGGGTTGCCGTTCCTGGATGCACCTCAACAACACTCGCGACCTGAACACCTCCCGCTGGTACTGGACCTGCGCCCGCTGCCAGCGGCGCTCGGACGATCCAGTCGTCAGATGGTGCTCAACCTGCCGCGACGGACGTCCCCAGGTCATGCGGGTGCCGCAGACCGCGGCCTACTACCCCCAACAAGTCACCGTCATCAACCCGCCCACTCGCGGTGACTACGGTGCGCTTGCCTACGACGGCGTGTACGCCGCCGCAGTAGCACAGAGCCTTGGCACACTGCCCAGAGGAGCCGAGGGTCTCCGGCGAGCTGGAGGCGCCAGCTCCACGGGAGGCGCCGTGGAACAGGCGCGAGAGACGGCGGAAGCACTCGGAATGAAGCCGGGCGAGGAGCTCTACGACCAACTCATCGCCAAGGCCCAGAAGCGGGAAGACGACGTACCCGCCTGGGACGCCCAAGTTGAGGCTTTGGGCCGTGACCCCGAGACGATCGAAGCCTTTGGTGAAGAATGCCGACAGCTCGGCCTTGCTTGGGACGCCAAGCCATTGACGGTCCAGAACCTGCTCGATGGCGACGCTGGAACCCAGTTGGAGGCCTACTACCAGCAGTACCCGAAGCTGATCTCCCACTACGGATTCAATGACGTGACTCTGCTGCGGGAGTTGCCCATCGCCTACATCGTGGGGGGCTATACGAGGATCAGCAGTAACGCGGTGGCAACCACGCGCCGGGGCACCCAGACCACGCAGCGGTTCCGCTTCTTCCCGGCGGGGCGTGACAGCAAGTTCCCGATGTACGGAGTGCGCACCGAGACCGAAGGCCTACTGTTCGAGTTGGACAAGCTTGCCGTGGTGCGGTGGCTCGTCGACTCCGGTGTCATCGAAGACCCTGACCTGCGTACGCAGGATGGGGCTCAGCGATGGATCTTCCAATTCAGCGATCCGGTGCTCGACGTCTTCAACGCTCCCGAAGATCCCGTCACCAAGGCCATCCTCGGTCTCGTCCATTCCATGGCTCACCGCACGATGAAGGCCCTCGCCACCAGGTGCGGACTCAACGTCGACTCGCTCGGGGAGTACCTCTTCCCGGCTAACTGCTCGTTCCTTGTCTACGCCAACACACGTAGCAATTTCACCCTCGGCGGGCTCGAACACGTGTATCGGTTCGACCTGGTGGACGCGCTGTGCGAACTGAACGCGGAGACTCGCTGCGTGTTCGATCCGCCTTGTCGACGGGACTTCGGTGGGGCGTGCGCGGCGTGCCTCCACCTCTCCGAAGTTGCCTGCGCGAGGTTCAATACCGTGCTGGATCGCAACCTACTCTTCGGCACGCTCCCACCGCTCGTCTCCGATCCCGCCGGAGGATCACCCCAATCAGGAACGGAAGACGGACGACGGTGGCGCGGGTACTGGAGCCACTGAGGCCCTTGGTCTCCCTGCTTCTGCAGGCGTCAGCCCCCGTGGACACCGCGGCGGCCGCGACCAACATCGCGGCCGCCGCGGGCACCGGTCTTGAAGTGTCCGCAGTCATCGTGAACGCCGTCATCGACCAGCGGCTCGTCTCGTACGCTCTCGCACACGCGGGCGTTCTCGATGGGGAAGGAAACCTCACAGCAGGTGCGCCACTGCTCCTGGCTCAAGCACACGCGATGGTAGCGATGTCGGTAGAGGAGGGGTGGGAGCTGGTGCTCACGGTGCCAGCCTTCCTCAAGGATTCGCTGAGCATGATGTCACGCGACAACGGAGGACCAGGGCTCCCGCTCGACACGGGTCGCACTATTCGCGAAGTCGCGGAAACCGCCCAAACACGTCTAGTGATCGCCGCGCCGTACCTGCATCCGTCCTTCGCCATCGCACTTGCGCCTGCCCTCACCACGCTCCTACAGAACGGTGGGACCGCCACGGTAATTACCAGGGCTTTGGGCTGGTCCGCGCCGAATCGCTCCAACGCCAATGTGGATGCGGTAACGGTCCTTCGTGAGGCGGTCGGCACCGCGAGCGGCAAGCTAACAGTTTGCTCGTGGGACGAGGTTGGGCTAGGTGTTCACTTCAAGATCGTGCTGGCAGACGATCGACTCGCGTACATCGGCTCCGCGAACCTCACTCCGGGAGGAACGGGCGCTCACGCGGAAGCTGGCGTGCTACTACGGGGGGCACGAGTGAAGTCGCTTTCCCGGTGGCTTCAAGTGGTGGCGGATGAGCTCACACGACGCTCCGTCTCATGAGCGAGGCTCGTTTACTACCTCCAAAAGCGTTCCCAATGGTTCCTGGCACCCCCAAGCGGCACTGAGCAACGCTGGCGCCCTCGGACCATCCGTGGACGGGAGCGAGCTACAGCCGACTCCGAACAGCTCTGACCAGCTCAGGTGCAGAGAAACCCGTCGGCCTCCGGAGCCTTGTGCGCAGGTTCGAATCCTGGGGCACCGATGTGATGTCGCAGGACATCGGCGGCATCGTCAAGGCCGCGATCTTGCGTGTCGGAAGATGGGCGCGGGGTGGTTCACAACCGGTCTCCAACGCCGCATCACCCTAGATGCCGTTGAGTGAGCGGGGGTTCCGGGGCCGATGCCACTGCTTCGGGGACAAGGCTGTCGCCTGGAAAATGAGGACATCGTGCCGACCAACATGGAGGGGATGCCTCAGCGCAGGTGTCGCGGACGTTCTTCATCTGGAACCTTAGACGTTGTGTCGAGTTCGACGGTGGCGGCCGTCTGGTGCTGATGTGATCAATAGACATTCCAGGAGGGGTGTACCCGAAGCACAGCAACCAGCTTGGGCGGGGCGGGCATGTTGCGTCTGGAAGGAACGGCGCACGAAAGGGGCCGTGTGGTTCATGGCGGAGCGCCGACGCGCGTAGGCCGCTATCCTGGCGCGTCCTCCGTACCTCGGGGGGAGAAGGACGCGCCAGCGTCTCGGACAGTCAGCGGCTCGGCGGCATCGATTCGCACTGCCGAGCCGTCGTCCAGGGCTAGCACCACGGTGAGCCCGCCCGATGTGCGCTGCTGGGTGCCCACATTGCGGACGGTGCGCCACTCACCCCACACCCGTACACGCTGACCGACTCGGACCGCCAACGCGGCGATCTCTACTCCGTCCCGTTCCGACACCAGATCCGGCGCCTTCAGCTCGACCCAGACGGTTTTCCCGATCCCGCAGGCGCGCCTTTCATAGCCCCAGCGATGAGCCAGAGCCTCCACGAGCAGCAGCCCTCGCCCGCCTGTCTCGTCCTCGTCCGGCTTCCGCACCTCCGGCTTGCCCTCGCCGGCATCGCTGACCTCGAGCCGTAGTACGCCCTCATCCACCAGCCGTGCGATCCGCACTTCCACCAGCCGATCATTGGGCACACGCACACGCAGGGCATTGGTCACCAGTTCCGACAACACCAGCTCCCCCACCTCTGCGGCCTCCTGCCCGACACCCCAGTCGGCGAGCACGGAATGCAGCAGCGCCCGCGCCCGCGGAACGCTGCTCCGTCGACGGGGTAGGCGAAACTTGACTTCGTACGGTTCGCTCACGACAGCTCCCACCGATCCAGCGAGCCGTTCGAACTCCGAGGTGAGAGCGGGAACGTGCTCGGTCGTCAGTTACCCGTGCCTCTGAGTCATCGCACGGAGCTTTGCCACGCTCGGCGTTCAGTTGAGCGCGTAACGTCATGAACGCTAAGCTGCACCCCACAGCCAGGCACCGTCAAGTCACACGTCGTGTCAATTGACACGACGTTGCTGATTGATCGTTTCTGGCTACATCGGGATCGAGAATGTCCCTCATCCGCCCGGTCTTTGAGGGCAGCTCGCGGGCACAGGGAGAAGCAATGACCAACAGCAACAGCACCTTGCTGATGTCTCGCGTCACGTTCGGCCGGGCTCTGCGGCGTCTGCGACATGAAGCCAATCGCTTCACCATCGCGGAAGTTGCGGCGGCGCTCGGCTGCGACGTCTCCTTGATCAGCCGGATCGAGAACGGAAAGCGGGTCTGCTCCCAGCGGCACTTCGCCCAGCTCATGGACCTCTACGAGGTCTCTGCTGACCATCGTGACGAACTTGCCGAGCTGCACGCATCCGCCCGGGAGCGACGCCAGCCGTGGTGGGCGCCGTACAGCGAAGTGATCAGCGCCCAGTACGAACGCTTCCTCGGGTTCGAGGCGGCAGCCTCGACTGTCCACGAGTATCAAGTCGGCATCCTGCCAGGGCTCTTGCAGACAGAGGCTTACGCGGCGGCGGTGACCAGCGTGGGCTTCGCCTCGCTGGGGCCAGACCAGATCGAGGCGCTTGTCGAGGTGCGCAGCCTGCGTCAGCGGCATTGTCTCCACGAAACGACAGCTCCACTGGAGTGCCACTACGTCATCGCGCAGGCGGCCCTGGACTTCCAGGTCGGCGGTGCACGGACGCACCAGCAACAGTTGGGACATCTGGTGGAGATCTCAGCGCATCCCAGCATCGACCTACGCGTCATCCCCTACGAGAAAGGCGAACAGGCCGCTCAGATCTCAGCCTTCAGGATTCTCCAGTTCTCAGACGAAGACGTGCCCGACGTGGCCTTCGGTGAGTCGGTCGCTGGTAGCTTGACGATGGACGACCCACGGGACCTGCGACGCCTGCACCGACTGTTCCGCAGTCTCACCGATGCGGCCCTCTCCCCAGAGGAGAGCCGCGACGTCATCGCTCGTACGAGAAACAGGGGAAGCTAACTGATGGAGAAGATAGACCTCTACTCGATCGACCCTGCATCCCTCGCCTGGCAGAAGAGCAGCTTCACCGCGAACAATGGTGAGTGCTTCGAGCTGGCGCCCCTCCCCGCTGGAGGGGTGGCTGTTCGTGATTCGAAAAACCCATCCGGTCCGCATCTCTGCTTCACTTCCGGTGAGTGGCGAGCCTTCAAGGCAGGCATGACCGCAGGAGACTTTGACAATCTATAACTCGATCTTTCGGAACAGCTCACCGGTTCAACTTGCGGATCTTTCGGCTGATCGGCCGGAAGGCGGAGGCTGGGAAGCCGCCAAGAAGATGAGCGCCGCCGAATCTGGGGCCCCGCCCCTGTCCACGTCGGCCTCCGCCTCGGTCGGTGCTTCAGCTTGTTTCGATTAGTCCACGTTCGATGGTCTCGCGCACGGCTACCGCGCGAGGGTCATCGAAAGGGGCGAGGAACCTCAGAGCCTCTGCCCAGTGCCGACGGGCCTCCTCCGGACTTTCGCCGAGTACGGCCGCAGCCAAGCCATCAAGGGCCAGGGCCTGGTTCCACTCATCGCCGAGATCGCGGTGCGTCGAGGCGGCCTGGCGATGGAAGTCGGCCGCCTCGACATGGCGCCCGAGCTGGCGGTACACCTCACCAACCCCCTGCCAGGCCAGCGCCTCTCGGCTGCGGTCGGCGAGGCGTCGGTGGAGTGTGGCGGACCGCTGGTAGGAGGTCAGGGCCTCTGCGTACTGGTCCTTGGCCTGCTGGGCATCGCCGAGAGTCAGCAGCCAGAAGCCCTCCAGGCGCAGGTTACGGAGACTGAGTGCGATGTCGAGGACGGCCTGGGCCGAGGCCAGGGATGCCTCGACGTCGCCCCGTTCGCGTTGGACGTCGCTCAGCACACGCAGGATGTTGCCCTCGCCGCGCTGATCATCGAGAGCGCGGTGCGCTGCCAGGGCCTGGTCGATGACGGTCGCCGCCTCCGGAAGCCGCCCGGCGCGGTAGTGGGTGGTCGCGAGGTTGGACATCGCCGTGGCAGCCCAGTGGGCGGCGTCCTGCTCCTGAAAAGCGGAGCTGGCCTGCTCGAAGTGGTGGGCAGCGGTGTCGAGTCGTCTGCCGCGGAGATGGTTCAGCCCGATCAGGTTGAGTGAGCGTGCTTCGCCAAGGCGGTCGCCCAGGTCGCGCCGGATCGTCAGCGCGTTCTCATGGGATTCGAGGCTCTCGGCCTGGCGGTTGATGCGGGTGTAGGCCATTCCGAGGTAAGTGTGGAGGGCACCTTGTGCGGCGCGTTCCCCCAGCCGTTCGGCTGCCTCCAGCCCGATGCGGCCCACGGCCGGCCAGCTCGTGCCTGAGACGGAAGGGAACTGCGCGTTCCACAGAACCGTGGACAACTGCCACGCCAGGCCGTCATGCCCGGCGTCGGCCGCCATACGTACCGCCTGGAGGAGGTTGTCCTGTTCTCGCTCGGCCCAGTCCACGGCGGCGTCGTAGTCGGGGAATGTCAACGGGCTGATGTCGTCCGAGGCGGGCGTGAGGGTCACGCGATCCTCGGCGGGGTTGATCCAGCTCTGCGCGGCATCGGCGGTGTGCAGGTACCACTCCAGCACGCGGCGCAGAGCTGCCTCCCGCTCGGCCGGCGGCTCTTCGTGCTGGGCTTCATCGATGGCGTAGGCGCGCAGAAGGTCGTGGAACCGGTAACGGTCCGGGGCGGTCTGCTCCAGCAGATGAGCACCGACCAGAGAGTCCAGCAGCTGCCGGGATCGACTGGCGCTGGCCGACCCTGTCAGGGCCGCAGCGGCCTGCAGCCCGAACTCGGGTCCGGGGTGTAGGCCCAGCAGGCGGAACAGACGGGCGGCTTGCTCGGACAGGGCGCGATAGGACCACGCGAAGACGGTGCGGACGGCTTCGGCTTCCTCGTCGTCGCCCGTGCTCAGGGCGTCCCAGAGGGCCGATTCGTCGCGTAGGTCGGCGATCAGGTCGTCCAGCCGTAGGTGGGGGTGACTGGCGGCGCGTTCCGCGGCTATCCGCAGAGCGAGCGGAAGTCGTGCGCACAGTTGGGCCAATTCGGCGAGCTGCCGTTCGTCATCGACCGGCCGGTATCCCGCGGTGACGACGCGCAGCAGGGCAACCGCCTCCGGCTCCGGCAGCACGCCAAGCGTAAGCCGGCGGGCCCCGTCCCGGACGGCGAGGCCGGACAGGCGGCTGCGGCTGGTGACCAGCACCAGGCTGTGCGCGCTTCCGGGCAGCAACGGCCTGACCTGGCCGACGGTGGCCACGTTGTCCAGGACGACCAGTACCCGGCGGTCGGCCAGCAACGAGCGGTACAACGCGGCGGCCGCGTCAAGATCCTGCGGTACGGCTCCGGGCGGGACACCGAGCGAGGTCAGCAAGCGGTGCAGGGCCTCGCGTGCCGCGACCGGCTCGCCGGGGTCGTAGCCGCGCAGATTGGCGTACAGCTGGCCATCCGGGAAACGCTCCCGGACCTGGTGTGCCCAGCGCAGTGCCAACGATGTCTTTCCGGCGCCGGCGGTGCCGGCGATCACGTATACCGAGACGACGAGCGGACCGCCGTCCTCGGTGGTGAGGACGGCATTCAACTGGCCAAGCTCATCGGTTCGGTTGACGAATCCGCCCACGTCGGCCGGTAACTGGCGTGGGACGGGGCTGGAGGAGCTCCCCGGGTCCGGTGTGCCCTGCGCGTGGAAGTGGATGCCTCCGTGCACACTTCTCGCCTGGACGACGTCACGTGAGGATCCCGACAGCTCGGAGTGGGAGCTGCCGAAGTGCTCGTCCTTTCCGCCTGCCCCTGTGATCGGCCTACTCCCTTCCCGCGTCGCTCAGCGTCGGCGGCTCAAGGTGCGCCACCTCGCGGTCGAAGTAGGAGATCACCTCTTCACCCACCGCGTAGAGCGCCTTGATGTAGTTCTCCCAGCGCTCGACAAGGTCACGGTCGGTGAAGCGGATCGCGCCGTTCGCGACTCCTGCTTCGGTGTACAGGACTTGGAAGAGGGTGCGGCCGCCCAGCACAACCACTTCCGGAAGCGGGCCGGTGTCCTCCGAGGCCGCCACCTGCGCGGCGGGGACGATCCTGATCCGCTGCCCGTACTCCGCACGCTGCCGCTGGGAGTGGAGTTCCCACTGCACATACGACGTCAGTGGGCTCTCGACCACCCGCACACGGTGAAAGGCGTACCCCCTGCGCTCGTCCTCCTGAGCGGCCGCGGCCAGGGAGTCGCGCCGGTCTGCGAGGAGCCGAATCGCCTCATCCCAGTCGCCCCGGCGCAGGGCGTCCCGGCTCGGACTGCCCTGCTCCTCGAAGTGCTGCCGGCGCTCCAGCTTCCAGGAACTCCCGTCACGGACCGCGTCCTCCCGTTGCCGGAAGTCCTGCTTGTAGGCGGTGCGGGTGAGCCGATCGCCCTGCTCGGGAACGAGAACGGGGGCGAGGAGATCAAGCATCGGCGATGTCCTTCTTTGCCGCGCTGAGCATGTTCCCCGGGATGACGACCAACCGCTCGTCCGGAGCGAGGTGCACGCCCTGCGGCAGGCGGGGGCCGTAGACGGCTGTCAGATCCCTGCCGATCACAGCCACATCACCGTTGTCGAGCTGCCAGATGTCCGGACACTCGTCGTTGCCGTCCGAGTTCCCGAGCTCTTCGGCCGACTTCCCCAGCCGACGGTCGAATAACGCGGACGGGTCAGCCTCCCAGGCACGGGCCATGTCTGCCTCCGGTCGAGGTGGTCGAGCACGCTGTGGCTACCCACTGTATCCAGGGACACACCCATAGGTGAGAGGGTCGCCCCACGGCCAAGCCGCCGGGCTGGTGGCACGGAAGCCATCAGGGGCGGCCCCCCGGGCCGTCGGAGCGCCGGTCGGTTACGTGCGCGCTCGGGACACCGGCACCGGGAAGGTCGTCTGGATCACCAGCTCCCCGCCCAACAACGGCTCGGTTCGTCCCCATTTGCCGCGTCCCCCGCCGGGGGCACTTCCAATCTACTCACGTGAGTAGGCTGAAGTGTCAGAAAGACCCCGCCACCAGCCGTAACGCTGGATGCGGGGTCTTCGCGCATGCGCAGCTCGTTGCCGCCGAAGGCAGCCCCATGACAGTGATCACGTTGTAAGAGCGTGACGATCTTGAGGTGCTTCCGCGCAGATCAGCCGCGCCTTGCGGGGGCTTTGTCGCAGCAGCTTCCGGGCATGACCAAGCCCCGCCGCGAGCGCGCAAGGGGCGGCGCGAAGTCGGACCGCAAGAAGCGGTGGCGGCTCGACCAGATCACTAGACGCAGCGCACAGGTGCCTGGCCTCCTAGCTGTCCGCGCTGTTACCGAAGGTGGGGTTGCGAGCGCCAAAGCGCTGCGGCAGTACTGCCAGCACGGGCAGCGACGCCCCGGAGGGGTCGAATCCCGCACCCCCGCCCCGGCCGGCCTTCTTCATGCCGCCGATGGATCAGGCTGCGAGGTTGCGTGTATAGAAAGAGAATCTGGCCAACTCCGGGCACCAGTGTTGGTAGACCGCCGTATCCATGACCACAGGGGCGTCGGCACTGAGTCTCTCAATCAGTTGTGTCACCTGGTTCCCGACCGGTACGTCGGAGGGCAACTCCTTGAAGACCTCGATGATCTTGGTTGTCGGTGACGCTGCCAGAATGGCTCGGAAGACCTTCTCGCATTGGCGCGGAGCGCCTACGAGCAAGGCCAGAAGGATCTGGACCACTTGGTGCTCCCCTGGTGTCTGAGCGTCGCCTTCGAACCGAAGGAGTTCGGCAGGAGGAACGCCAATGCGCACCAGTCGGTACAGGTTCACCAGCTTCTTGGCGGCACGCGGCGTCTGAGTGAGGCTGCCTACGCGAGACATGAAAGTGATCTCATGGGCCTGAAGCTGCAACTGGGCAGGACGGTCAGCGTTAGATTCCTCGGGCTCAGCCGCCTGAGTCGGTGAGGCCTGGATCGGATGCTCGCTGTCAGCCGCTTCCTCGTCGTTGCCCGTCATATCCTCCTCCAAGTCTCCAGGCTCCGAAGGGGAAGGGGAGGAAAGCAGGGCTTCGATCAGTCGTGCAGTCTTCTCCGGCGTGCTGGGAGGCACTACGAAGGGAATCTGGAAGATCTTGTCGAGGTAGTCGAGCGGGGTCGCCGTGTCTTGCGCACCCCTGATGTGTGACGTCCCCGCCGAATCTGTGAACAACTCGCTGTAGTGGTACTCAAGAGACCTGAGCAGCCATCGAGGGTCGACGGCGACAACTACGACAAAGAGCGGTAGCGCCAGCATGAGATGAACTGCGGCGAGTACATCGACGACGCGCCGTGGAGAGCACCGATCGAGGTCATCGATGTACAAGATGATGCGCTCAAGGGGCGGCTCCCGTGTGGATTCTGCGCTTTCCCACTCCTCGTGGGCTTCGCGGAGTTTCTCGCCCAGTTGGAATAGGTCGTCGTGGACACTGCCCAGCAGGCCGCGCTGGGTTTGGTAGGTGTCGCTACGCTCCGAAAGAAAGTCGGAGAGACGCACGGCCGCGTCGATCTGCGCAAGATGAGCACGTGCCTCGGTGATCTCATCGCGCAGCGTACCCTGGCGACTTGCCAATGACCCTCGGATCTTCCCTGTCCAGGTCAGCCCTTGTGAGTGTCGGTGACGCACGGCCAACCACAAAGGAAGCAACGGGGCCGCGATCGCCGAAGCCGCTCCCACGAGGACGGCAACCCCGCCGGTCAGCCATGGCATGGCAAAGATGACGGCGCCGATGAGCAGTAGCCACCCCAACAGGTAAAGCCAGCCGTACCTCAGGTCGCGCAGGCCGAGGCGGACTGCCCTGCAGAGCAAGCGCAAGCCCTCCACAGGCGCCCCGAGGGAAGCCAGATAGCCTCTGGGGCGCCTCCTCTCGGCCTGTTCCAGTTCCTCATCGAGCTGTTGCTGTTCCGCCTCCAGCCGCTCAAGCTCTGCCGCTCGTTTCCTACGCTCGGCTATGGGGTTGTCGAGCGGGGTATCCAGCACCGGGTCCGGTGCTAGATGGCGAAAGAGCTGGTCGACCAGGCCCGACCAGACATGATCGTCGTTGTAGTGCCATGCATTGAAATGGATTTGACGGACGGTGGTGCTGAAGGCATCGACGGCGCTCCTCGCCGCACCCGCAGCCAACTCGTCGACTCTTTGACTCATCTGCGCCATGAAGCTGGACTTGCCGGCTCCCCATTCTCCAAGCAAGGCCACCGCTAGAGGAGGGCTGGTGACCTTCGCCATGGCGAGCTTCGCCAGCATGTCTATGTCTGTCTCGTTGCCCAGCAGATCGGCAGGGCTTGCCGTGTCACTGTGCACTCCGGGCAGCAACGTCGCCAGGCCGCTGGGAGGTCGCCACGGCGTCAGGGAATAGCGCTGCTGCAACACGTCCGACTCGGCTTGGGTAAAAGCTTGGAAGCGCATGATGTTGCGGTTGGATTTCCAACCCAGAAGCGCTCTCAGCTCCGTGATCGGGATGTCGAAATCCCGGGCGTCCGCGAGGGCGTACATGTACTCCCATGTGTGGCCGCTGGCGTCCACACTCCAGAGGCGTTCGGCCAATGCCCGATTGCGCCAGGAAAGAGCGACCGTACCGCCCAGATAGAGGCGCTTGTCCCCGCTGAAGAAGACCCAGTCCTCGGGGCTCATTTTGCGGATTTCCGGGAGATTGGCCGAGTTTTTCCCAGGTGTCACGCCCCACATCGGGGCGGCTCCGCCCGGAAAGAGCTGCTGGAGAACGTTGAGCGTAGAGGGATCAAGTAGGTCCGCGTGCTCGTTGAAGACCACAGGGCTGATGATGGTGTCTTGGTAGTGCCGCTCGACCGTTCGGTCAGACCGTCGAGCCGGTTGGGCAAGGACTCGCATAACGCTACTCGTCACCACTCGAGTCGTTGGGCGTCCACCAGCCACTCGTGGTTGGTGCAGGGCAACTCACAGCAATGGACGGCCCTGGAGCCAACACTTGTGTGGACCGCACCCATGCCCCTCGGAACACTCGGATTATCATACCTTCATCCCTATCAGGGACTCCCGACAGACACGTCATGCGAGCCCCAACTGCCGCTGATGCAGGCACATTGGTGTGGGGCTTGTCGCAAAGATGCCCCGGTGGGGGTGCCGGGCACGTCGTACCCGCAACCCGAGTGAAGCCCGGACCCTCCAGCCGACTGATCGGGTTCTTGCCAATCAGATGTGTTCAGGCGCCGGGATGGTGGCTGCCCTCCGGAGCCGAGTGCGCAGGTTCGAAGCCTGCCGGGAGTACCTTGCACGAGGTGTCAGCAGAGCCGCCACCAGTCACTTGTCAGGGCAGATGAGAACTGCGCCTGCCCGCTGCTCCCTCGGCTACTGCCAAGCGCGTACCAGGTCTTCCGGGCCCCAGTGCGCCGCGAGCGGCAGGCCGTTCTCGACGCCGCAGCGGGAGACGGCGACCAGGGGGGTGTCCGGGTCGGCGCCGGGGACCGCGAGCATGTCCCGGGCCAGGGCGTCGTATTCGCGGCGGCCGAACGGCCGGGACTCCAGCCACTTGACCGAGCCGATGAAGTGCACCGTGCCCGCTACCGGTTCGTGGTCGGCGCCGATCAGGTCGATCTCGGGGTTGTTCTGACGGTTCCACCAGCCGCCGACCGCCTCCGTGTCGGGCCACCTGTCATCGGGGAGCAGGCGCAGCAGCGACTCGCGGATGATCGGCTCGACCGCACGTCCTCGCCAGGTGGTCCAGGCCCGTTCAATGCGCTCGAGGGCGAGATCTCCGCGGCCGCGTTCGATGAGCGGGATGGTCCGCTGCAGGAAGGCCAGCCAGAAACGAAGGTAGGGGTCGGCGATCCGGTAGCGCTTGTTCTTGGTGTCCGCCTTGGTGGAGAGCGGGAGGTCGGTGGCCAGTATGCGTTTGGTCTGCAGGGTGTGCAGCAGCGGGGAGAGCGTCCCGGAGGGCAGGGCGCCGGCGCCGCCGGCTTGGGCGGCGATGGCGGAGAAGGTCCGCTCGCCGCTACCGACCGCCTCCAGCACCGCCCGCGAATGCGAAGCCTCGGGGAACTCCCCCAGCAGCGACAGTTCACCCGCCACCAGCAGCGGCGAGAGAGGGTTGGCCACGGCCTCGCGCAGGAAATCGGCGCGCCCCATCCCCGGCCGCCATGACTGGACGATCTCGGGGAAGCCCCCGGTGATCAGGAGCGCGTCCACCGCTTCCGCCGCGTCCAGGCGGGTCATCGCCTGCACATCGGCCAGGTGCAGCGGCCGTACGGTCATCTTCGTGGCCCGGCCGAAGAACGGACGGCCATAGGACTGCAGCGCCTCCATCACCGACATGTCACTGCCCACCAGGATCAGCAGAACCGGCTTGGCGGACAGATGGCGGTCCCAGACCGTCTGAAGCGCCCCTTCGAACTCCCGGTCCTGTTCCACCAGCCACGGCACTTCGTCGATCACCGCGATGCTCGGGGAATCGTCCGGCACCGCGAGGGCCAGGGACCGCAGCGCCTGGTTCCAGTCCGCGGCCCGCAGTCCGGCCACCAGCTCCGCCCCGGGCAGCGGGGACTGCGCGAGCGCGGCGGAGAAGTCCGCCCGCTCGGCGACGGCGTTACGGCCCCGGGTCGCCTGGAAGACCACGTACGGAACGCCGGAGCGGTCACAGAACTCCTGGACCAGGCGAGACTTCCCCACCCGGCGCCGCCCCGTCATGATCACAGCCTGGCCCCGGGTGGCCCCCGTGCCTCCGGCCACGAGGTCCAGTTGCCTGGTCAGCAGGTCGAGGTCGGCAGCCCTGCCCCTGAACTCCATCCCTGCTTCACCTCAGGAATCAAACGTAGTTTCTATCTTACGTAGATTGAATCTTACTTAGATGCTAGCTTGCTTCAGCCTCATTGGACAGTGGCCGCCCCGGGCCTATGTTTCGGTCGCCTGCCGTGAGGGAAACTCGCAGATTGGGAGCGCTCCCATGAACCCCACCCCCAAGGACGATGGAGGAAGATCGCGAAATGATTTGTCATGAACGCGGCAATTCCTTACGTTGGGCGTCTCGCGCCCTTGGTCTGCTGGCCGCGGCGCTGCTGTGCCTGATCCCGTGGTCCACCACCGCGAGCGCCCATGGATCGGTCGTCGACCCGGCCTCCCGCAACTACGGCTGCTGGCTGCGCTGGGGAGACGACTTCCAGAACCCTGAGATGGCGCAGTTGGATCCGATGTGCTGGCAGGCGTGGCAGGACAACCCGAACGCCATGTGGAACTGGAACGGGCTGTACCGCAACGGCTCCGCCGGTAACTTCCCGGCGGCGATCCCGGACGGGCAGCTCTGCAGCGGTGGCCACACCGAGGGCGGCCGCTACAACTCGCTGGACACGCCGGGCGCCTGGCAGACGACGAACATCGGCGGCAAGTTCACCGTCAAGCTGTACGACCAGGCCAGCCACGGTGCGGACTACTTCAAGGTGTATGTGTCCCGCCAGGGGTACGACCCCACCACCCAGCCGCTCAAGTGGAGTGACCTGCAACTGGTCACCACGACCGGCAAGTACGCCCCCAGCCAGAACTACGCGATCGACGTCAGCACCTCCGGCTACACCGGTCGCCACGTCGTCTACACGATCTGGCAGGCGTCACACATGGACCAGACGTACTTCCTGTGCAGTGACGTGAACTTCGGCTGAGCGGGACCCCTTACGACTCAGGCACCCGCGCCACCACCCCGCCGGATGCGCCCTGTCCGGCGGGGTCATCCGAGGGGGCAGGGGAGGTCCGGGACCCAGTGGTTGGGGGTGCAGGTGACCAGGGCCAGGGAGAGGAATGAGGTGCGGCCCAGGTAGAAGCCGAAGGAGACGTCCCCGGCGTGGGTCAGGCGGTCGGCGGCCGTGGTGACCAGGCGGGCCAGGCGGGCGGTGTCGGCTTCCTGGTGGGAGAGGAAGCCGGGGGCGTGTTCGGTCAGTTCGCGGCCCAGCCAGGCCGCCGCGTCCTTGGGTTCTTCGAAGGTGGCGCGGATGAGGGTCGGAGACTTCAGGAGCCAGAGGGACGTTTCCAGCGGGGGGAGCTCCGAGTGGCGGAAGGCTTCCAGGAGGGTGCGGTAGCGCTCCTGGTCATCGCGGTAGTACTCCTCGTCCGCCGCCGTGATGGGCGGGCGGGGGTGGTCGGGTGGGCGGCGGAGGGCCTCCCGGTCGAACAGCTCCTTCTCGCCCAGCCACGAGTACGCGTGGATGTGCACGCGTCAGGGGTTCCCTCCGGGGGGTTCCCGGAAGGCCCCTGATGGGGTGATGTCAGCGGTTTGTCGCGCTATTCCGAGACGTCGATCTTCGCTACCGCGTCGTAGAACGACAGATGGTCCTTGATCTGCGCCACCTTCTCGATCGGCTGCGGGTACGCCCACACCACGTCCGGCCGGGGCTCCGCCTCGTCGCCCGCCGCGCCGCGGTAGGTCCAGTACGCGGCCTCGCCCTTGAAGGGGCAGATGGTGTGGGAATCGGTCGGCTGGAAGAGGGTCAGGTCCACGTCCTCCGGGGGGAGGTAGTAGCGGACCGGGAGACCGGTCTCGTGGACGAGCAGGGGGCGGGTCGACTCCGCGACGACGCGGCCGTCGATCGTGACCGTGACGTGCTGGGAGCCGCGCTCCACGTCCACGCGGTGTCCGCCGGTGCCGGTGGTCTGCGGGTGGGAAGCGGGGGTGGTCATCTCTTCCTGGCCTCCTCGTATGCGGTTCGGTTCCGGGTGAGTGGGACACGTTTTCGGGTGTCTCCGGGCGCGCCTTCCGGTGCCTCCCGGTCGCACCTTCCGGTGTCTTCCGGCTGCTTCCCGGTGTGACAGGCGTCATGTGTCCTGTCTGCAGCAACGTCCTCGGCGCCGCCGTCATTCCGGAGGCGTTACCCGTCATTCCGGAGGGCCTTACACGTCGCCCGTCCCGCGGGGCCAGGCGCGGCCCTCCTGGCGCTCCACCTCGCGGTTGAAGCGGGTGAGGACGTCTTCGAGGCGGGCCACCTCCTCGGAGGGCCACGACTCCAGCAGCCGGGACAGGTCGGTCTGCCGGCACGTCCGTTCCGCCGCCATGCGGTCTGCGCCCCGCGGGGTGATGCGGAGCTTGCGGGCCAGGCCGCCGTCGGGGTCCGCGATGCGTTCGACGAGACCCGCCCGGAGCAGGGCGCCGGTCTGGCGGTTGACGGTCGAGACGTCCAACTGGAACGCGTCGGCAAGCTGGCCGATGGACATCGCGCCCTCGGCGTCTAGGCGGGAGAGGAGCAGGTAGCCGGAGCGGTCCAGGCGGGTGGGGGTGCAGGATTCGGCGCCGAGGTTGGTCTGGGGAGCTGTGTGGGCTTCCACGCGGGTGTCCGGGTGGGCTTCCACGCGGGTGTCCGGGTGGGCTCCCTTGCCGGTGTCCGCTTTCGTGCTGGGTTTCTGGGGCTCGGCCTCGTGGGCCTCCGTCCCCTGGACCTTCCGTTCGCGGGGCGTCAGGACTGAACACCTGGCCACCAGCATGAGCTCGCGCTCCAGCCGCTCCAGCCGCCGATCCAGCACGATTCCTCCTCGCCTCCCCCGCGCCCCTCAATCGAAGTGTGCACGATACACGTCATGTGTAGGATGCACATCTCTCATCGTTCCACTTATCGCACATCTCTCGAAATCTCTTTGGAGGCGGCATTCGCATGCCCCAGTCAGCCCCACCTCGCCTCGCGGAACCTCTGAGCGCCGCGCCGTCCGGCACGCCGCTCCCGCGGGAGGTCGGCGGTGGCTTCGTGGCGGTGCTCGCGTTCTGCGGTATCGCCGTGTCCGTCATGCAGACGCTGGTCGTTCCGCTGGTCACCGAGCTGCCCCAGCTGCTGCACACCACCAGCTCCAACGCGTCCTGGGTGGTCACCGCCACCCTGCTCGCCGGCGCGGTCTCCACCCCGGTCATGGGCCGGCTCGGGGACATGTTCGGCAAGCGCCGGATGCTGATGGTCGCGTTGGCACTGATGGTCATCGGCTCGCTGACCTGCGCCGTCACCTCCGACCTGGTGGTGATGGTGGTCGGCCGGGCCATCCAGGGCGGGGCCATGGGGGCCATTCCGCTCGGCATCAGCATCATGCGGGACGAGCTGCCGCCGCAGAAGCTGGGCTCGGCGATGGCTCTGATGAGCTCGTCGCTGGGTATCGGCGGCGCGCTGGGGCTGCCCGCCGCCGCGTTCGTGGCGCAGCACACCAGCTGGCATGTGCTGTTCTACGGGGCCGCGGGGCTGGGCGTGATATCGATCGCCCTGGTGCTCGCCGTCATCCCGGAGTCCTCCGTCCGCACTCCCAGCCGCTTCGACGTCATCGGCGCGCTCGGGCTGACAGCCGGACTCGTCTGCCTGCTGCTGCCCATCACCAAGGGTGGTGACTGGGGTTGGACGAGCGGCACCACTCTCGGGCTGTTCGGCGCGGCCGTGGTGATCCTGCTGCTGTGGGGCGTCTTCGAGCTGCGCATCGCCGAGCCGCTGGTCGATCTGCGGACCACGGCGCGGCGTCAGGTGCTGCTGACCAACCTCACCTCGATCATGGTCGGCTTCTCCTTCTACGCGATGTCGCTGATCCTTCCGCAGCTCCTGCAGCTCCCGAAGGCCACCGGTTACGGCCTGGGCCAGTCGATGGTCATGGCGGGGCTCTACTTCGCCCCGATGGGCGTCGCGATGATGCTGGTCTCGCCGCTGTCCGCGCGGATCAACGCCGCGAAGGGGCCGAAGGTCTCGCTGGTCCTCGGGCTGATCGTGATCGGCGCGACGTACGGCGCGGGCCTGGTGATGATGGACTACATCTGGCAGATCGTGGTGCTGTCCACCGCGCTCGGCATCGGCATCGGCATCGCGTACTCGGCGATGCCCACGCTGATCGTCAGCGCCGTTCCGGCCGCCGAGACGGGGGCGGCGAACGGGCTCAACACCCTCATGCGGTCCATCGGCATGTCCACCTCCAGCGCGGTGGTGGGCGTGATCCTGGCGCACCAGACGACCGACTTCGGCGGAGTGGCGCTGCCGAGCAAGGACGGGTTCCAGACGTCGTTCCTGGTGGCGTGTGCGGCCGCGGTCGGCGGCCTGCTGATCGCCCTGTTCCTGCCCGCGCGGCGGCGCGCCGGGCTGGCGGGCTCGGCTCCCGTGGCCACCTCGGCGCCCGCGACCGCGCCCGCGACCGCGGCGGACTCCGCCCCGGTCGCCGACGCCGCCCCCGTGGCCGCCCCCGCTCTCGTGGGCGCCCCGGCCACCGTCGCAACCTCGGCCGCCTCTGCCGCCTCTGCTGCCTCGCCTGCGACAGAGGCTGCGACAGAGGTCGGGGATGTCGCCTACGCCGACTACGCGGCGGCGGACATGCCCGCCCTCACCGGCAGCGTCATCCACGGCCGCGTCCTCGGCCCCGGCGGCACCCCGCTCGCCGACGCCGCCATCACCCTCATCGACACCGGCGGCCGTCAGCTCGGCCGTACGGTCACCGGCCGCGACGGCCGGTACCGCGTGCCCGCCCCGGACACCGCGAGCGTCGTCCTCATCGGCTCGGCCGCCGGGTACCAGCCGCAGGCCGCCACGCTGCTGGTGACGGATCTGCCCGTCGTCTGCGATCTGCGGCTGTCCGGCGGGGGCGGACTGACCGGGTCCGTACGGGCCGTCGGCGGGGAACCGCTGGCCGGTGCGACCGCCACTGCCACCGGCCCCGAGGGCGAGGTGGCGGCGTCGGCGACCGCCGACGAGAAGGGCGAGTTCGCGCTGCCGGAACTGGCCCCGGGGACGTACACGCTGACCGTGGCCGCCGCCGGGCACCGGCCGTACGCCACCCAGGTGGAGCTCACCGTCGGTGAGCCGGTGCGGGTGGACGCGCAGCTGCCGCCGGCGGCCCGGGTCCGGGGCACCGTACGGGACCGGGGCGGCCGGCCGCTCGGGGACACCCGGGTCTCGCTGCTGGACGCGTCCGGTGACGTGGTCGGCCAGGTGATCACCGGTGACGACGGGTCCTTCGGCTTCGAGGCCCTCACCGGCGATCACTACACGGTGGTGGCCAGCGGCTACGCCCCGGCGACCCGCCAGATCGCGGTCGGCGGCGCTGCGGGCACCGAGCGGCGGGATGTGGACTTCCTGCTGGGTCACGGCGAGGAGTGAGACGCCCCCGTCTCGGGCCCGGAGCTTGAGACGGGGCCTCCTCTCCGGCCCGGAACCGGAGGCGGCCCCGTCTCCGGCCCGGAGCTTGAGACGGCCTCCTCTCCGGCCCCGAGCCGGAGACGGCCCCGTCGGTCTCAAGCTCAGGCGTCGCCGCTGAAGGCTCTACGCGCGGGCAGGCCCGTCAGGCGACGGCAGTCCCGTTGAGTCAGCGAAAACCAGAGGTGACCAGAGGTAAGGAGCAGCGCCCCCGGGCGCTGCTCCTGTTCATTCCTCCTCCTCGGGGAGGCTCTCCCACGCCTCGCCCTTCCGGTACAGCTCGTAGCCCTCCTCGTCCGCGATGGACTCCGCCTGGGCACGGCTGCGCACAGAGATCTCATACGTGTGGCTGTCGACGGTCGCGTGAACGCCCGAGCCATCGGTGACCGTCTCGATCGCATGCGTCTCGTAGATGACGCGCCCCGGCTCGCATTTGCTCCAGACCACATGCATGCTCACTGCCATCGGACCCACTCCCGCGCAGACGAGTCCCCTGGCTTCAGGGTCTCACCTGAGCGCCTGGTCCACCTGGCTTGACGTGGCCCCATGGCCCGACGAGGCCCCCGTCCGGCCGGAAGCCGCGACGGCTCCCCGGCTGCCGAAGAGCGCCATGTTCGCCAGGGCGAGGACCACCAGCGCGCCCCCGAACCACATCACGCTGGGGACCGCGATCCCGTCCGCCGCCCGGCCGCCGAGCAGCGCGCCCAGCGCTATCGCCACGTTGAAGACCCCGACGAACAGCGCCGACGCCGCCTCCCGCGCGTCCGGCGCCGCGTGCAGCACCCAGGTCTGGCAGGTCACCGACACCCCGCCGTACGCCAGGCCCCACACCAGCAGCAGTACGGCCGCCCCGGCCGTCGTGGCACCGGCGACCGGGATCAGCAGCTCGGCCGCCGCGAGCAGGGTGAAGATGACCATGAGGGTGCGGCGCGGATAGCGATGGGCGGTGGTGCCGGCCAGGAAGTTCCCGGCGATGCCCGCCACGCCGTACGCCAGCAGCAGGGTGCTGATCAGGCCCGTTCCGACCCCGGCGACGTCCTCGAGCACCGGGCGGACGTAGGTGTACGCCAAGAAGTGGCCGGTGACCAGCAGCAATGTGGTGATGAGGCCGGTCCGCAGCCGGACGTTGCGGAACAGCCCGGGCACCTCGCGCAGCCGCACGGTCCCGGCCGTGGGCAACGGTGGCAGGGTGACGGCCATGGCGGCGGCCACGGCCAGCGACAGGGCGGCCATGGCGGCGAACGCGACCCGCCAGTGGACCAGATCGCCGAGGAGCGTCCCGATCGGCACCCCCAGCACCGAGGCCACCGCGATACCGCTGAAGATCAGCGTGGTGGCGTGGCCCGCGGACCGCTCGGGCACCAGCCGCACCCCGAGCCCGCCGGCGATCGACCACACCCCGCCGATGCTCACCCCGACCAGCACCCGGGCGAACAGCAGGACGGCGAAGCCGGGCGCGAGCGCGGACAGCAGATTGGCGACGGCCAGCAGCCCCATCAGACCGCACAGCACCAGCCGCCGGTCGAAGCGGCCGACGGTGACGGTGAGCAGCGGGGCGGCGAACGCGGCGACCAGACCGGGCACGGTCATGGCCAGACCCGCCGTACCGTCCGAGACGCCGAGCGCGGAGCCGATCGACGTCAGCAGGCCGACCGGCAGCATCTCGGTGGTGACCACCGAGAAGGTGCCGACCGCGACGGCGACGACGGCGAGCCAGGCCCTGAGTGGCGAGCGCACCACCGGAGGTGACCCGGATGTGCCTGCCGGAGCGGTGAGTTCCGTGCTATTGGACATGTCCTTAGCGAACAACTGTGCCCCTGCGGGAACAACGCCGAAGTTCTCAGACTTCTATGAGCGAGGCTCATCAATGCGAGTCGATGCACGTCGATGCGAGTCGATGCGAGTCCAGGCGAGGCAAGACGAGTCCAGGCGAGGCGATGCGCGTCAGCGCGAGCGCGACCCATGGGGAGGCCATGGCCGGGTTGGAGATCCGCGAGCTGGAGTGCTTTCTCGCGCTGAGCGAGGAGCTGCACTTCGGGCGCGCGGCCGAGCGGTTGTACATCTCGCAGAGCAGGGTGAGTCAGCTACTGCGGTCCCTGGAGCGCCGGATCGGGGCCCGGCTGCTGGAGCGCACCAGCCGCCGGGCGCGGCTGACCCCGCTCGGCGAGCGGTTCCTGGCCGATCTCCGGCCCGCCTACGAGGCGCTGTACGGGGCCGTCGAGAGCGCCCGCGGTGCGGCGCGCGGGGTGGAGGGCGTACTGCGGATCGGGTTCCAGGGGGCTGCCGATGAACGGGTGACGGAGGCCATCGCGGCCTTCCGGGAACGCCACCCCGGCTGTGAGACGACGACCGTGGAGGTCCCGCTGGCCGATCCGTTCGGCGCGGTACGGGCCGGTGAGGTGGACGCCGCGATCGTATGTCTGCCGGTCGCCGAGCCCGATCTGGTCCTCGGCCCGGTCTTCTCCAAGCAACCGCAGACGGTGGTGGTCTCCGCCCGCCATCCGTTCGCGGGCCGCGCCCGCGTGGATGCCGAGGCGCTGGCCGACTGCCCGCTGATCGGCCCGTCCGCCCCCGCGCCGCGCTACTGGCACGATGCGATGGCGCCCGCCGCCACCCCCGGTGGGCGCCCGATCCCGCGCGGGCCGCGGGTGCACACGCTCCAGGAGGGGCTGGCGGCGGTCGCGGCGGGACGGGGCGGGATGCTGCTGTGCGTCCCGACGGCGGAGTATCACCGCCGCCGGGACATCACCTTCGTACCGGTCGAGGGGGTGCCGGACTCGATGCTCGGCCTGGTGTGGCGGCGGGCGGGCGAGACGGCGCGGATACGGGCGTTCGGGCGGGCGGTGGAGGAGCTGTGCTCGGCGCCGGACTGAGCCGCGTTGGCATCATCCCCGCGCCGCGCCGCGCCATGCCGTGCCATGACCTGGGCGGCCTCGCCCCCGGCGGCGTACCGTGGCCTGCCGTCCCCGGGCCGCGTCGGGCCTCGCCCCCGACGCCCTCCCTCACCCCGCCTCGGCCTCCCCGCTACCCCACGTCCCTGCGCATGCACACCCGTGGCCAGCGGTCCAGCCCATGGCCCGCCTCGCAGCGCCGGATCTCCCGGAGGCCGGGGGTCAGCTCGGCCTCGGCCAGGGTCCGGAAGCCGCAGCGTGCGGCGTAGTACGGGGCGTTCCAGGCCACGTCGACGAAGGTGGTCAGGGTGAGCGCGGGGACGCCGTCGTCGGCGGCCCGCACCGCGATGTGGTCGATCAGGGCCCGTCCCACGCCGCGGCGGGCGCTGTCGGGGTGGACCGAGATCTGCTCGATATGGACGTTTCCGTCGACGGGGTCGGTGATCAGATACGCCATCGCCCGGTCGGCGTCGTCCACCGCGACCCAGGCCCGTCCGGCCCGCTGGTAGCGGCTCAGCTCCTCCAGGCTCAGGGGCTCGTCATCGGCGACTTCGTCCATCCCGATGTCCCGGAAGCAGAGTCCGGCGGCGCGCTCTATGTCCTGGAGGACGGGGAGTTCTTCACTGGTGCTCGTTCGAATCCGCACCCCACCATCATCCTCCGGAACGCCGGAACAAAGGTGTGCCCCCCACCGCCGTGGAGAGCACCCTTCGGCCGTTCCTTCGTTCCTTCATATGAAGGCATATGAACGCCACCGAACCGAGAGCACCCCAATGACCTCGGCCTTCTCCGCTGGCGATGATCAAGAACCTACCAAGAACGGTGATTCGAGGGGAGGTTGAGGGGGCCACGAGGTCTCACGCGGCCCCACGAGGTCCCACCTGGCCCCACGCCCCACGCCTCACGCGGCCCCACGAGGTCTCACTCCGGCCCAACGCCTCACACACCCACGAGGTCTCATGCCTCGGCCTCGGCCTCGGCCGCGCCCTCGGCGATCGCCTCCTCGACCTCGCCCGTGCGCGCCGCCTCCTCCGCCGCGAAGCGCCGTTCGTCCAGCCGCTCGGCGAGTTCCTCGTCCTGGCTCATCAGCAGGTCGAGGTTGCTGTCGCCCAGCTCCAGCACGCCCATGTCGACGTACGCCCGCTGGAGCCGCTCGCCCCACAGCCCGATGTCCTTCACACAGGGAACGATCCGGCTGAACAGCAGCTTGCGGAACATATGCAGGAACGACGACTGCTCGCAGTACTCCTCGGCCTCGGCCTTCGGGATGCCGAAGTTCTCCAGGACCTCCACCCCGCGCAGCCGGTCGCGCATCAGATAGCAGCCCTCGATGACGAACTCCTCGCGCTCCCGCAGCTCCGCGTCGCTCAGCTGCCGGTAGTAGTCGCGCAGCGCCATCCGGCCGAAGGCGACATGGCGGGCCTCGTCCTGCATGACGTAGGCGAGGATCTGCTGGGGCAGCGGCTTGTCGGTGGTGTCGCGGATGAGGCCGAACGCGGCGAGCGCCAGGCCCTCGATGAGCACCTGCATGCCCAGATAGGCCATGTCCCAGCGGGAGTCGCGGAGGGTGTCGCCGAGGAGGGTCCGCAGGTCGGTGTTGATGGGATAGAACGTGCCGAGCTTGTCGTGCAGGAAGCGGCTGTAGAGCTCGGCGTGGCGCGCCTCGTCCATGGTCTGGGTCGCGGAGTAGAACTTCGCGTCGAGGTCGGGCGCGGCCTCGACGATCCGGGCCGCACACACCATCGCGCCCTGTTCGCCGTGGAGGAACTGGCTGAACTGCCAGGCGGCGACGTGATGCCGCAGCTCGCCCTTGTCCCGTTCGGTCATCCGGTCCCAGTGGCGGGTGCCGTAGAGGGCGAGCGACTCATCGGGGGTGCCCAGGGGGTCGTACGGATCCACCTCCAGGCCCCAGTCGATCCGCTTGACCGCGTCCCACTGCTTGTCCTTGCCCTTCTGGTAGAGGCCGAGCAGCCGGGCCCGGTGGTCGTCGTACTCCCAGCTGAATCGGGCGGCGCCACCGGCGGGCACCTGCCACAGGGGGTCCCCGGGATCCATCGCGTAGAGATCTTGCGTCGACACCGACGCCTCCTTCGCCTCGCTCCCCCGTGAACGGATGCGTACTCGGCAGGCTCACATGACCGTTACTCGCCGGTCAATAAGACCTCCCCAAGGGATTGACGCCCTTGCTGACACAGAGTCTCATAAGAGATATCCACCGGTAACCCATCCCACCGGCGTTTGTCCGAGCCACCAGTGAGGTGCCCTCAGCGATGACCACCACGACCGAACCCCCCGCGCTCCGGGACGCGCTCGGGCTGATCAAGGACCGCGAACGGGTCGCGGAGCGACTGCTCGAATCCTCCGCCAAGCACTCCTTCGACCCCGACACCGAACTCGACTGGGACGCGCCGTTCGAGCCCGGCAAGTGGTTCTGGCCACCGGAGCTGGTCTCGCTCTACGACACGCCCATGTGGCGGCGGATGTCCGAGGAGCAGCGGCAACTGCTCGCCCGGCACGAGGCGGCGGCGCTCGCCTCCCTGGGCATATGGTTCGAGATCATCCTCATCCAGCTGATGACCCGGCACATCTACGACAAGCCCGCGACCAGCGCCCATGTGCGGTACGCGCTCACCGAGATCGCCGACGAGTGCCGCCACTCCAAGATGTTCGCGCGGCTGATCACCAAGAGCGGTACCCCGGCCTATCCGGTCACCCGGCTCCACCACAACCTGGGCCGGATCTTCAAGGCGATCTCCACCACGCCCGGTTCGTTCACCGCGACCCTCCTCGGCGAGGAGATCCTGGACTGGATGCAGCGGCTGACCTTCCCCGACGAGCGCGTGCAGCCGCTGGTGCGCGGGGTGACCCGGATCCATGTGGTCGAGGAGGCGCGCCATGTGCGGTACGCGCGCGAGGAGCTGCGCCGCCAGATGCTGCGGGCGCCGCGCTGGGAGGCGGAGCTGACCCGGATCGGGTCGGGCGAGTTCTCCCGGATCTTCTCGCAGGCGTTCATCAACCCCAAGGTCTATTCGGACGTAGGGCTCGACCGGCGCGCGGCCGTCGCTCAAGTGCAGGCCAGCGCCCATCGCCGCGAGGTGATGCGCAGCGGCGCCGCCAAGCTGACCGAATTCCTCGACGACGTCGGGGTGATGCGGGGCGTGGGCCGCCGGCTGTGGAAGAGCTCGGGGCTGCTGGCGTAGGGGTCGCCCGCGGCGGGCTGTTCCCCTCCCCGCCCCTTCCCACGCAGCGTCGATATGCGGCTCCGCCGCGCGGGGGCTCCGCCCCAGACCCCGGCGTCCAGGGGCGAAGCCCCTGCCACGCGGCGGACACCCTGTAGGGCTGGGGCCAGGGGGCATCGGGCCGCCGGGCCCAAGGACGCGTTCCGGCCGGACCCGAGGGCCCATCCGGGTCGGGCCGAAGGGGGCATCCGCTTCGTCACCCTGGCCGGTTACGCTGCCAGGCATGACGACAGGCAGCGGCACCGCTTCGGCGCCCCCGGAGGCGACACCCCCGGCGGAGGCGAGCGCCGCCGCACGCCCGGCGGCGGAACCCCCGGCCACCGCCCGCCCGCCGGCCGCCCGGCGGGGGAGCTACCGCAGGCTGAGCGTCGAGGCGCGGCGGGCCGAACTCCTCACCGCCGCGCTCGGCCTCTTCGCCCATCGCGCGCCCGAGGACGTGTCGCTGGACGATGTGGCCCTGGCCGCCGGTGCCTCCCGTCCGCTGGTCTACCGCTACTTCCCGGGCGGTAAGCAGCAGTTGTACGAGGCGGCGCTGCGCAGCGCCGCCGATGAGCTGGAACTGTGCTTCGAGGAGCCCAGGAGCGGTCCGCTCAGCGGCCGGCTGAGCCGGGTGCTGGACCGCTATCTGGCCTTCGTGGACGAGCACGACGCGGGGTTCAGCGCGCTGTTGCAGAGCGGCAGCGTGGTCGAGACCTCGCGGACGAACGCGATCGTGGACGAGGTGCGGCGGGCGGCGGCCGAGGAGATTCTGCTCCATCTGGCGGTCAAGGAGCCCGGTGCGCGGCTGCGGATGATGGTGCGCACCTGGATCACGGCCGTCGAGGCGGCCTCGTTGATCTGGCTGGACGAGGAGAAGCAGCCGCCGGTGGAGGAGCTGCGCGACTGGCTGGTGGACCAGTTCGTGGCGATGCTGACCGCCACCGCGACCACCGATCCGCAGGCGGCCCGGGTGATGCGGGCCGCGCTCATCATGGAGCCCGCCGAGGGCCTGGTCGGGCGGCTGGCACGCCGCGTTGTGCCCGCGCTGGGCGAGGCGTCGCATCTGCTGTGACGGGCGCGGCCGGTGAGACGTACGGTCATGCCGTGAGAAGCGAGGAGACGCCCTTTGTGGGCGGGCCGCTGGACGGCCGGGTGCTGCCGGTGCTGGTCGGCCTCACCGGCCAGCCGCCGAAGACCTACGAGGTGCCGGTGGAGAACGAGGCGGGCGCACCGCCGACGGTGTACGTCTACCGCAGGGTTCCGGCCGCCACGTCCAAGCGGCTGGGCCTGGTCCGGGGCTGGGCCTATGAGTACGACCCGGAGGGGAAACCGGGTGGCGGGCTGAAGTGGCCGTGGTCCAAGCCGAGCTGACGGCCCGCCGGACGGGTGACCATATTCGCCCGACTCGCCCACAATTCTCCTGAAGATACGAAGGTCATGCCACGATCCTGCTGAGCTGGACGCCGAACAGAGGCGTCAGTGAGCCGGAGGTGATCACGTGTCAGGACGGATCGTGGGCTCGGTCTGCGCGGCGGCGATCACGGCGACCGCCGCGCTGGTACCAGCCGTTCCGGCGGCGACGGCCGCCCCCTCCCGCCCCGCCGACCGGTCCGTGTCCGAGCTGCTGACGCAGCTCAAGACGCTGTACCGGAAGGCCGAGGAGGCGACGGAGACGTACAACGCGACCGAGGAGAAGCTGCGCAAGCAGCGCACCAGAACCAGGGAGCTCACGGCCGAGCTCGTGCACGCCCGTACGAAGCTCGCCGACAGCCACGACGACGCGGGGCGGCTGGCCCGTCAGCAGTACCAGGGCCACAGCACGCTCTCCTCCTACGCCTTTCTGCTGACCCTGCTCACCCCCCACCCGGAGAGCGCCGCCGACGAGGCGCGTGAACTGGGGCGGGCGGCCGGCCGCGAGGCCGCCCTGATGCAGCGGCTGACCAGGGGCGAGCGGCACGCCGACACCATCGCCACCCGGGCGCGGACCGCGCTGGACAAACAGCTCTCCCTGACGGCGAAACGAAAGAAACAGCGGGACAAGGTGGAGAAGAAGCTGCACTCCATCGAGAAGCTGCTCGCCGCGCTGAGCGCCCGCCAGATCGCCCAGGTGGCGCAGCGCGAGCGCCAGGAGACCGCGAAGGCACAGCGCGAACTGCTCGACTCCGGGGCGCTCGGCCCCGCGAACGGCGCCTCGCCGCACGCCCCCGCCACAGGCGGCGGCACCCGCACCACCCCGGCCCCCGGAAGCGGACGGGCCACCCCGGCGGGCACCCCCGCCCCGGTCGCCACCGTCACCGCGCCCCGCCCCCGCCCGGCCCCCGGCCGCCCCGCAATGCCGACCGCGGAGGCCGGAAAGCGGGCGCTCGCCTACGCGCTGAACCAGATCGGCAAGCCGTACGTCTGGGGCGCCGAGGGGCCGAACTCCTTCGACTGCTCGGGGCTGACCTCCTCCGCCTGGGCGTATGCCGGGCGGCTCATTCCGCGCACCAGCCAGGAGCAGTGGCGCCAACTGCCACGGGTGCCGCTCAACCAGCTTCGCCCCGGCGATCTGGTGATCTACTACAAGGGCGCGAGCCATGTGGCGATGTACGCGGGCAACGGACAGGTGGTCCAGGCGCCGCGCACCGGCCAGCGGGTGAAGCTCTCCCCGCTCGCCTCCAATCCGCTGCACGGCGCGGTGCGCCCGGGTCCGGCCACCGTCGCCAAGCGCTGAGCGCCCCGGCGACGGCCGGTGTCAGCCGACGTACCGGCCCGCCCTGGCCTCGGCCCCGGCCCGGTCGTCGGCCCCGGCCTCCGCACAGACCTCGGCCTCTTCGCAGACCTCAGCCTCCGCACAGACCTCAGCCTCGGCTTCAGCCTCCGCGGCCTCGGCCTCTCTCCTGACCTCGTCCAGATAGGCGGCCGTCTTCTCCGGCTCGTAGAAGAAGTCCTCGAAGTCGGAGGGGTCGTCGAAGCCATTGGCGATGCGGTGGGCGACGGCGGGGAAGGCGGCCCCCGCCCCGAGGAGGTCCACGATGTGCTCCGGCGGCCGCCCCAGCATGGCGTTGGTCCACTTGGTGACGTGCCGCGCGGTCTCCCAGTAGCGGTCGAAGGTCGTCCGCATCCATTCCTCGTCGAACGGCCGGTCGCCGTGCTCGACGATGCTCTCCAGATAGACCGCCGCGCACTTGGCCGCGGAGTTGGAGCCCTGCCCGGTGATCGGGTCGTTGGCCACCACGACATCGGCGACGCCCAGGGCCAGCCCGCCGCCCGGCAGCCGCCCGATCGGATTGCGCACGGTCGGGGCGTACCCCCCGGACAGCGTGCCACCCGCGTCCGTCAGCTCGACCTTGGTGGCGCGCGCGTACTCCCAGGGCGTGAACCGCTCCATCAGCTCCAGGACGCGCGCCAGATGCTCCGAGGGGTCGGTGATGCCCTGGAAGACGTCGGCCGGTCCGCCCGGGACGCCCTCCCAGAAGAGGATGTCGGCGCGGCCGGTGGCTGTGAGCGCGGGCATCACGAAGAGCTCACCGACGCCGGGGACGAGATTGCAGCGCACCGCGTCGATGTCGGGGTGCTCGGGGCGCGGGCCGAGCCCGTGCACATAGGCCACCGCGAGGGCGCGCCGCGGGGTGTCGTACGGGGAGCGGGCGGGGTCCCGGCCGAAGAGCGAGACCAGTTCGCCCTTGCCCGCGGCCACCAGCGCCAGGTCGTACTTTCTGTCGAGGACGTCCAGGTCGGAGACGGCGGCGCCGTGGACGACCACCTGGCCGCCGCGCTGCTCGAACGTCTCCATCCAGCCGGCCATCTTGATCCGCTGGTCGACGGACTGGGCGTGGCCGTCCAGCCGGCCGACCCAGTCGATGACCCGCGGATGGGCCTGGCCCTCGGAAGCCGGCGGCCCGGCGACGGAGACCCCGAGGCCCTCGACCCGCGGCGCCCGCTCCTCCCAGAAGTTGAGCTCCAGATCGCGTTCGTGGTCCAGCGCGGTGTGGAACATGCACTGGGTGGACATCACCCGTCCGCCGCGGATCTCATCGGACGTCCGGTTGGACATCAGCGTGATCTCGTAGCCCTTGGACTGCAGGCCGAGAGCGAGTTGGAGGCCGGACTGACCGGCACCCACGATGAGTATCTTCCGCATGGCTGTCGACTCTCCCTCAAGCTCGGACCGGTAAAGGGAATGGAGCATTCCATCCCGCGGGCGGAGCTGAGGTTACGTCACTCGGGTGAGGCGTCAACGGCGTGTCTCACCAGCGCCAGCAGCGCGTCCACGACCGCGATCCGGCGCCGGGCGTCCATCATCACCACCGGCACCGTGGACGCCACGGAGAGCGCGTCCCGCACATCTTCGGGCTGGTAGAGCGGGGTCCCCTCGAAGTGGTTGACCGCCACCACATACGGCAGACCGAGGCTCTCGAAGTAGTCCAGCGCCGGGAAGCTCTCGTCCAGGCGCCGGGTGTCGACCATCACCACCGCGCCGATGGCCCCGCGCATCAGGTCGTCCCACATGAACCAGAAGCGCTGCTGGCCGGGGGTGCCGAAGAGATACAGGACCAGATCGTTCTCCAGCGTGATCCGGCCGAAGTCCATCGCGACGGTGGTGGTCAGCTTCTCCGGCGTCGCCTCGAGGTCGTCCACGCTCTCGCTGGCCTGCGTCATCAGCGCCTCGGTCTGCAGCGGAGTGATCTCCGAAACCGCGCCGACGAAGGTCGTCTTGCCGACCCCGAACCCTCCCGCTATCACGATCTTGGTGGCGATCGGCGCGCGGGAGCGGTCCGTCTGCCACCTCTGGAGCACCTCCTCGGCCCCGGGTATCCCGGCCCCGGGTATCTCCGACGTCGCCGGCGGGGTCGCCGTGATCGTCTCAGAGCCTGCGAAGTCCACTGAGCACCCTTTCGAGCAACGCGCGGTCCGGCTGGCCGGGACCCCGCCCGGTGCCGTAGACGCGGATCTTTCCCTGGTCGGCCAGGTCGCTGAGCAGGACGCGCACCACCCCGAGTGGGATCTTGAGCATCGCGGAGACCTCCGCGACGGAGCGCATCCTGTCGCACAGTTCGATGATCGCCCGGATCTCCGGCATCATCCGGGCGTTCAACCCGCTGGGGGCCGGGTCGAGCCGTCCGTCCGGAGACTCCAGCGACGCCACGAAGGTCTCCACCAGCAGCACATGGCCGGAGCGGGTGCGACCGCCGGTGAGCGAGTACGGACGTACGCGAGCGGGTTTACGGGCGGGTCGGCCGGACCCGGCGGCCGTCACTGTGCGTGCTCCAGCGACCTGCGTAGTTCATTGCGGAGTTCGGGGGTGAGCACATGTCCGGCCCGGCCCACGAACAGTGCCATGTGATAGGCGACGACGGTCATATCGCAGTCGGGCGTGGCATGCACCCCGAGCAGCGAACCGTCACTGATCGACATGACGAACAGACTGCCCTCGTCCATCGCCACCATCGTCTGCTTGACGCCGCCGCCGTCCATCAGCTTCGCCGCGCCGAGCGTGAGGCTGCCGACCCCCGAGACAATCGTCGCGAGATCCGCACTGGATCCCTTGGGGCCGTCCTGTGCCGCCGGATCGGCCGACGCGGCATGGTGCCGTGTGTCGGAGGAGAGCAGCATCAGCCCGTCGGTCGAGACGACCACAACCGAGCGGACGCCCGGCACCTCCTCGACCAGGTTCGCCAGCAACCAGTGCAGATTACGGGCCTCGCGACTCAACCCGTACGTACTACTGGGCGCATTCACCCGCGTGCCTCCTCAACCGTGCCACCCTCGCTCTGCGCCCCCGTCTGTCCTGCTGTTCCCCGCTGCCGCCGCGTGGGCTCGCCACGGGCGGCGACCTCGGCGGCGGCGTCCCGGTGTCCGTCGCGGGCGCCGCGCTGGAAGCCACCGAGCCGACGCCGCAGCTCCTCCGCGTTCACCGAGCCGGTCCGCTCCCGTGGATCGGGCTCCCGGAGCGCCAGGTTCCGCGGTGTGCGTTTGGGAAGCCCCTTGTCGGTGCGCGCCGCCTCGTCCTGCGGGCGGGCGTGCTGGTCGGGGCCGATGGCGTACGGATCGACGGGAGGCCGCTCACCGATCGCCGCCGACTCACCGGCCGCCGCCGGGTCGCCCTGCGCCGTCGGGCCGCCGACCGCCGGGCCCCAGGCGTCCGCGCCGACGGGGCGGATGCCGTGGCCCGGGCCGCCGAACCGCGGGTCGAAGTCCTCGTGGTCGTCGCCGTCGGCGCGGTCCGCGCCGTCCGCACGGTCGCCGCGGCCCTCGCGGTCGCGGTCGTCGTGGTCCTCATGGCTCTCGCGGCTCATGCGATGGAGGGTCAGCTCCATCGTCCGCTCCACGGCCGGCACCTCCGGCTCCTCGACCTGGGCGGTCGGGGCGGTCTGGGGTGCCGTGGCCGGGGCGTCCGCTCCGTGCCGTGCGCCGTCCTGTCCGTCGGACCGGGCCGACTTGGGGACGCGCTTGGGCAGGGTGGGCAGCGCACCGCCGTTCCCCGGGCTCGGATGGCCGCGCGGCGGCGTGGGCTCCATGGGATAGTCACGGCCCGTGTCCGCGGTCTGCCCCCACCGCTCGGCGGGGACGGTCCAGGCGGCGCTCGGCTCAGAGTCCGAGGCCGCCTCGACAGTCATGGGCTCCGGGTCGAGCGCGGGCTCCGGCTCGGCGGCCTGCGGCGCCGGATCCGGCTCCACGGGCGGCGCCACCGGCTCGGCCGACTCGGCACCGACACCCGCCGCGGCGCCCGCGCCCGCGCTCGGCACACCCTCCTGGTCCCGGGAGACCGAACGGGTCTGCCCGGGAAGCGTGTTGGAGTTAGCCTCGGCCTCGGAGCCCGGGAAACCCAGGAAGGACGACGGTCCGGTGCCGCCGAACGTCGCGCCCACGCTCACCGGCGGGGCGGGCGGCAGCCCGACGCCGGGCGGACCGGCCGGGAGGATCTTCGTCGGGAGGACGACCACGGCGGCCACCCCGCCCGGCTGCTGCTCGCGCAGCTGCACCCGGATGCCGTGGCGGGCGGCGAGCCGGGTCACCACATACAGCCCAAGGCCCAGCGGGTCCTCCGGCTGGGGGCCCTGGCAGTACTCCGGCACCGGGTCGGCGAGCCGGGTGTTCAGCTCCAGGAAGCGCTCGGGCGTCATGCCGATGCCCTCGTCCTGGACGGAGAGCATGACCTCACCGGATTCCAGGAGCCAGCCGGAGATCTGCACCGCCGCGTCCGGCGGAGAAAACGATGTCGCGTTCTCCAGGAGCTCGGCGATCAGGTGGCTGACGCTGTCCGCGGCGAACCCGGCGACCTGGGCATGCGGCGGCAGCGCCTGGATCTGCACCCGGTCGTACCGCTCGACCTCGCTGATCGAGGCGCGCAGCACATCCAGCAGCGGCACCGGCCCCGGGTGGGTGGCCTTCTGCTCGGAACCCGCGATGACCAGGAGGTTCTCGCCGTAGCGGCGTATCCCGGTGGCCAGGTGGTCGAGCTGGAAGAGCGTCTCGAGGCGGTCGGGGTCCTGCTCCCCCTCCTCCAGGGACTCGATGACGGCGAGCTGGCGCTCGATCAGGCCCAGCGAGCGCAGCGCGAGGCCGACGAAGCTGCCGTGGACCCGGGCCCGCAGCCCCTCCAGCCGGGTGGCGACCGCGTCCCGCTCGGCGCGCAGCCCGTCCCGCTCATCGGCCATCCGCTGCCGCTCGCCGACGAGCCGGGTGCGCTCGGTCTCCAGCTCGGCGACCCGCTCGTACGCGCGCGCGGCCTTGGCGTGCAGTTCGTTGACGGCCCGTACGGCGTCCGCGTACTCGTCGTCGCGGCCCTTGAACGCGACCGGCTCCTCGGCCGCCGGATCGGCCGCGACCCGCCGGGCGCCGAGCCGCAGCGCGGCCAGCGGCCGGGTCATCGAGCGGGCGCTGTGCATCCCGGCGCCGAGGGCGACCAGCAGGGCGGCGCCGACGATGCCGATGCGCAGCTCGAGGTCGGTGACCTCGTCGTCCCGCAACCGGGCGAGCTGGGCGGCCTCGGAGGAGGCCAGCGAGGACTGCGCACCGCGCATCCGGTCGATCCGGGTGTCCAGGGCGGACTCGACGCGGTCCTCGCTGAGGAAGAAGTCATTGCCCGCGAGGCGGTTCTGGTCGGTGAGCCGGGCGAGGTAGCGCTCGGCGTCGGTGACCTCGGTGCCGTTGACGGTGCGGTCGTAGGCGTCGCGCATGGTGGCCGGGGCGAGCTGCTCGAAGTCGGCGAGCGCGGACTGCTCACGGAGGTTGGTCCGCTGGGCGGCGGAGACCAGCGTGGGCTGGCCGCCGCCCGCGTCGAGCGCGGCCAGCAGCAGCCCGCGGGTGGCGGACGCCTCCTCCACCGCGCGGCCGAGCGGGGCCAGCGCGGCGGTGGCGCCGGATTCGGCGTCGGTGGGGAGCCGGCGGGCGAGGGTGTCGGTGATCCCGTTCAGCGCCTGGACGGTCCGGGTGTACGAGGTGAAGACGTCGACGGCCGAGCCCTTGCCGGTCAGCGCCTGCTGCCGCACTTCGGGGAGGGCGTCGAGGAGCCGCCGGACCGAGGCCGGGACCTGCCCCCGCACCTCCCGGACGCGGTGGTCGACCCGGGCCCGCATGTCCTCGGAGACCCCGCGGCCGGAGGCGGTGGTGCGCCCGTCGGCGACGTACCGCGTCATGGCGTCGCGCTCGTCGGCGAGAGCGTGGGCGAGGGTCACCGCGCCGCGGTTGGTCTCCGCGAGGTCGACGAGCCGCTGGGCGTCGGTGGTGTCATCGAGGGCGAGCAGGACGGCGGGAGTCCCGGCCCCGAGGACGGCGACGGAGACGAGGGCGACCGACGTGGTCAGCCGACGCCGGACACGTGCGGTGTGCCGTCGTGGCGTCGTCTCGTCCTGGCGTGGCTCGCTTACCGCATCGCGCGTGGTGCCCCGAAGCCGCTTCTTCCGCACCGGTGCTCACAATCCATTCTCGCCCGACCGCTCTGTGGACCAGAGGTGACGACGGATCAACAATTGTGTTTCCCCACCTCTGGTAGGGATTCCGACCCTTTCAGGACGGGTCTGGGGCGGGCATGCATCACCCACCCGGCCACCCGAACGAGTGAACCGCATTGGGTAGTTGACCACCAACTTTGACTCGCGGCCATACCCTCCCGCCACCTTACGCGGATTGGTAAAGACCTCACCGCCCTGACAAGATGCCCACCCGCAGCTTCCCAGAAGTGTCAATCCCTCCCCAATCAGGCAGCCGAGAAACCGGCGCGGGATTTGGTACGGACCAACGCCCGCCCAGCTCACCACGGCGGCGGTGATCAACGGCGGTCCGGCAGACTGAGGGAATGCGCATCGAACTCGCGACCGCCCCCGGCGATCAGCAATATCCCAACGAGGACTACGCATCGGTAGCCCTTCCGGCCTCGGGGAGCGGCGGTGCGCTGGTGGTCCTGGACGGGGTGACGCCGCCCGCGGGCGACGACGGATGCGTACACAGCGTGAGCTGGTTCACCGCGCGACTCGGCGGATCACTGCTCGAACTGTCCGGTTCGCGACGGGATATGCCCCTGACACAGTGCCTCTCCGAGGCGATCGCCCGAACCGCCGCATCTCATAGTTCAACGTGTGACCTTTCTCACCTTCTCACTCCGCAGGCAACTGTCGTCGCGGCGCGCTGGGACGCCGAGCGGATCGAGTATCTGGTGCTCTCCGACTCGGTGTTGCTCATCGAGCCGGTCCACGGCGGAGTGACTCCGGTACTGGACGACCGCATCGACCGGCTGCGGGCCGAGGGCCGGCGGCTCGCCCCGCTGCGCAACGCGGAGGGCGGCTTCTTCACCGCCGCCGCCGACCCCGCGGTCTCCGACAAGGCGGTCACCGGGGAGTTCCCGCGCGGCGAGGTGCGGGCGCTGGCGGCGCTCACCGACGGGGCGACGCGCTGGGTGGAGCGGTTCGGCGAGGGCGACTGGGCCGAGTGCTTCGCGCTGCTGCGCAAGGAGGGCCCGCAGGCGCTGATCGACCGGGTGCGGGCGGCCGAGCACGCCGATCCGGACGGTACGGCGTTTCCACGGGGCAAGACCCACGACGACGCGGCCGTGGTCTTCGTGGAGCCCTGACCGGCGGGGCGCCCGCGCCGGGCTGCCGTGTCTCCGGGGCGGGGTAGCGCGGTTGCCGTGTCTCCGGGGCGGGGTAGCGCGGTTGCCACGTCCGCGTCGCCGGATGCGCGGGGGTCGCCGATCCTGGCGTGTATGAGCGCCTTACTCCTGCGCCGCCCGCGCCGCTTGACCGGGATCCCCGGCCTCCTGCGCCGCCCGCGCCGCCTGACCGGGGTCCTCGGCCTCCTGCTCCGCGTTCAACCGGTGCAGCAGTCTGGCGAGTTCGGCGACCTCGTTGCGCTCCCACGCGGCGAGGCGGCGGGCGTACCGCGCCCGCCGGGCGACCCGTACGGCGCTGAAGCGGCTGCGGCCCTCCTCGGTCAACTCCACCAGGAAGGCCCGGCCGTCCGCCGGATCGGGCGTCCGCGTCACCAGCCCGAGCCCCTCCAGGGCGCGGAGCTGACGGCTCATCGTGGCCTTTCCGACGCCCACGAATCCCGCGAGGTCGGTGGCGCGCTGCGGACCCGCGTCCTCCAGCCGCATCAGCAGCCCATAGGCGGCGGATTCGAGCTCCGGGTGGACCTCCCGGGCCAATTCCCCCGAAGCGGCTCGGGCCCTGCGGAGGAAAACCGCCAATTCGCGCTCCAGAGCCAGGAATGCATGGTCCACACCAATGCCGCCCACGGTGCCACCCGCACCCTGCTCGGGTGGCAATGCCCCGTTGTTGTGCACGTCAGAGCCCTCTCCGGGTTTTCACTTCGTGAAAGTTTCTACCACGCGCGGTTGTTACCGCAGCTCCACCAGTATTTCGCAGGATTAGACCAACGGCATCACACCCTCCCCCTTCCGTCGACCTATCTACGCCCGTAGCGTCGCTCCTGACATGGTCATACCAATTGGACGCCCCTCTCCCCCCACCGAGGCTTCGGAGGCAACGCCATGCTCGTGCACAGACCTGGTTCGGTCCGACGCGCCCTCAGCGCGCTGATCGGAATCCTCGCCGCTCTCCTCGCCGTGACCATCGCACTGCCCGGTGCGGCGTTCGCCGCCCAGGGCCAGGGCGACAAGGCCATCCCCCACCCCGAGGACGACTGGGCGGGTTCACAGATACTCAAGCACGAGGGCGGATCCACGGCCGACGAGGCGCCCACGGGGCTGCTCGCCACCGTCGAGGGCGTGGACGTCAGCAGCCACCAGGGCAATGTCAACTGGGCGACGCTGTGGAGCAGTGGGGTCCGGTTCGCCTACGTCAAGGCGACCGAGGGCACGAGCTACACCAACCCGAACTTCGCCCAGCAGTACAACGGCTCGTTCAACGTCGGCATGATCCGCGGCTCGTACCACTTCGCCCTGCCGAACAACTCGACCGGCGCCGCGCAGGCCAACTACTTCGTGGACCACGGGGGCGGCTGGTCCAAGGACGGCAAGACGCTGCCGGGCGCGCTCGACATGGAGTACAACCCCTACGGCGCGAGCTGCTACGGGCTGAGCGCCAGCGCGATGGTCAACTGGATCAAGTCGTTCAACAGCACCTACAAGGCGCGCACCGGCCGCGACCCGGTGATCTACACCTCCACGAGCTGGTGGAAGAGCTGCACGGGCAACTCCGCCGCCTTCGGTGGCGTCAACCCGCTGTGGATTCCGCGCTACGGCTCGTCCGTCGGCGAGCTTCCGGCGGGCTGGGGCTTCCACACCATCTGGCAGTACACCTCCTCCGGCCCGACGGTCGGCGACCACAACAAGTTCAACGGCGCCATGGACCGGCTGCAGGCGCTCGCCAACGGCTGAGTCCGCGCCTCCTCACCCCCCACATCCGGCGCGTCCGCCCTCCGGTGTACGGACAGGTCTGTCTGTACGCTGGAGGGCGTCGGTCGTCCTACGGCCAAGCCAAGGAGCATGATCATGAGCACCGCCCGCCCCTCCGCCCATGAGCGGATCCTGTCCACCGCGACCGCGCTGTTCAACGCCCATGGGGTGCGCGGCGTCGGCGTGGACCGGATCATCGCCGAGTCGGGCGTGGCGAAGGCGACGCTCTACTCCCACTTCCGCACCAAGGACGATCTGGTCCTGGCCTATCTCCACAGGTCGGACCAGCACTGGCGGGGGGCGCTGCGGCAGGCCGCCGAGGCGGCCGGCACCGATCCCCGGGACCGTCTCGTCGGAGTCTTCGACGCACTGATCGCGGCGACCGAGCGGGACGGTTTCCGCGGCTGCGCGTTCACCAGGACCGCGGGCGAGACCGAGCCGGGCACCGCCACGCACGCCGTGACGGCCGAGCACAAGCGCGCCATACGGGCCTGGCTGACCGAGCTGGCCCGGGAGTCCGGGGCCGCCGACCCCGAGCGGCTCGGCCTGCAGATCTCCGTGCTCGTGGACGGGACGATGGCCGAGGCCGCGCTGGAGCCGAGGCCGGAGTTCGCGGAGGCGGCCCAGGACGCGGCGCGGTCGCTGGTCGCGGAGGTGTGCCCGGCGCGGGTGTAGCCCTCGTACGCGGCGTGCGGCTCTCGTACGTACGCGAAGGGCCCGGCCACCCCTGGGGTGCGGCCGGGCCCTTCGCCGTGACGCGCGGCTCAGGCGTGAGACGTGGCTCAGACGGCGGTCAGCTCGTGCTCCCGTATTACGCCGGAGGCCAGCAGCTCGCGATAGCGGTCCTGGTACACGGCGAGCTCGGCGTCGTCGAGCGTATGGGAGCCGTGCACGATGAGCGGCTCCTCGTAACGCATCCCGGTGATGTGGGCGGTGGCGTCGAAGGGCTTGAGCAGCTCGACGACCGCGAAGCGGTGGAACCCGTCCGGCCGGTACTGCTCCTCGGCGGCGCCCGTCGAGGTGGCCAGGAGCAGCGACTTGCCGTGCAGCGAGGTGCCGCCGGTGCCGTAGGCGAATCCGCGCAGGAACACCTCGTCCTGCCACTTCTTCAGCAGCGGCGGCACCGAATACCAGTAGAAGGGGAACTGGAGCACGATCCGGTCGTGCTCCAGCAGCAGCCGCTGCTCGCGCTCGACATCGATCCGCAGATCGGGATAGGCGGCGTAGAGGTCATGGAAGGTGACCCCGTCCACCGGCCGGGCCGCCTCGGCGAGCGCGGCGTTGATGCGGGACGCGGCGAGGTTGGGGTGGGCGAGGACGAGCAGGGTGCGCGGCACGGATCCCTCCGGGATGACGAGCGTGAACAGACAGGTCTGTCTGTTTCACTGGCGAAGCTACCAGACAGACCTGTCTGGCTGCCAACAGATCCGGCCTCGGTCCCGGGTCAGCCGCGGCCGGGCACGATCACCTGCCCCTGCGCCACCCCCTCGACGACCTGCGCATACGCCTGGGCGACGGTCTCCACGGGGGTCCCGTCGGCGGGGTCCATGCCCAGCTTCTCCAGGGTTTCCCGCACCCATCCCGGGCAGATCGCGTTCACCCGCAGCCCGCGCTCCAGCTCGATCGCGGCGGCCCGGACGAAGGCGTCGAGCCCGGCGTTCACCAGCGCGCCGAAGGCCCCGCCGGGGGTGGGCTTCTCGAAGACCCCACTGGTGAGGGTGATGGACCCGCCGTCGCGGAGATGGTGGAGGGCCCGGCGCACGAGGGCGACCTGGCCCAGCAGCTTGGCGTCCAGACCGGTGGTGAACTCCTCGTCCGAGGCGTCCCCGCCGAGTGGGGTGAGCGCGCCGGAGGCGGCGCAGCAGACGACGGCGTCGACGTCCTGGACGGTCGCGAAGAGGTGGTCGAGGGTGGCGGGGTCGGTCATGTCGACGCGCACGGCGCCGGTGGCGCCGGTGCGGGAGGCCCGTACGACCTCATGCCGACCTTCGAGGGCGTCCGCCACGGCACGCCCGATGGTTCCTGTCGCTCCGATCACGATGACCTTCATGCGGCTCAGCGTGCCGGAGCGCGGGGCACACTGCCTGGCCCTGTGGGAACCAGGCAGCGCGGGGCGGGTCAGTCGCGGGGGAACTCGTCGGTCTTGAGCGTCAGGTCGATGAGGGTGTTCGTCAGATCCACCTCACCGCCGAAGGGCACCGTTCGTTCGTTGATGTAGGCGCCGTCCTTGGGCTCGGTGAACAGGTGGCACCTGCCGGTGTAAGGGTCAATGATCAGATAGACGGGAACCTCGGCAGTGGCGTATGCCGACTTCTTGGGACCGTAATCATTGGCACCCGTGCGCTTTGAGATCACCTCGGCCACGAACTCGACGTCCTGATGACGCCACTGGCCCTTGGAGTTCTTGACGGCTCCCTCGGCGATCAGCGTGACATCGGTCGCGAAGCCGTTGAGGTAGCCGGGATAGTCGATGCGGACATCCGACAACACGTTCACGTCCACCCCGAAGCGATCTTCGAGAGCCCGCACGATCCTACGGATGATGTACCAATGGACGTCCCGCTGCGGCGACATGAAGATGTTCCCCTCGACAATCTCAACCTTGATTCCCTCGGGGACGGGCATCTTCTCGAGCGCCTCGAACATCGCGTCCAAGGTGAGTTCGTCGCTGCTGTCGGCCATCTCGATCCTGTCAATCGCCATGACGGTCACCGTGCCGCTCCTCCCCGCCGCGAACGCAGAAACCGCGGCCGGTTAGTCCAACGATACGCACGGCCGACAGGTCACGCGTGGCCCGGAATCCCGTTCGATACGGGATCCCGGGCCACGGCGCCACCGGCAGCGTCCGTCACGCCGCTGCCGGAACCTCGGGGGCGGCCGTCCGGGCGGGTTCGAGGGCCAGCTCCAGGACTCGGCGGACATCCGAGACCGGGTGGACGTCGAGCTTGTCCAGGACCTCGGCGGGGACGTCGTCCAGGTCGGGCTCGTTGCGCTTGGGGATGATCACGGTGGTCACCCCGGCCCGGTGCGCCGCCAGCAGCTTCTGCTTGACGCCGCCGATGGGCAGCACCCGCCCGGTCAGGGACACCTCGCCCGTCATCGCCACATCCGGGCGCACCTGGCGGCCGGAGAGCAGCGAGGCCAGGGCGGTGGTCATGGTGACGCCCGCGCTCGGGCCGTCCTTGGGGACCGCGCCCGCCGGGACGTGCAGGTGGACGCCGCGCTCCTTCAGGTCGCCGACCGGCAGCTCCAGCTCCGCGCCGCGGGAGCGCAGGAAGGAGAGCGCGATCTGGGCGGACTCCTTCATGACGTCGCCGAGCTGACCGGTGAGGTTCAGCCCCGCGCCGCCCGTCTCCGGGTCGGCCAGCGACGCCTCCACGAACAGCACGTCACCGCCCGCGCCCGTGACCGCGAGCCCGGTCGCCACACCGGGGACGGCGGTGCGGCGCTCGGCCGGGTCCTGGGCGGACTCGGGAGTGTGGTGCGGCCGGCCGATCAGCGGGCGCAGCTCCGCCACGCCGACGGTGAAGGGGAGTTCGCGCTCGCCGAGCTCGTGCTGGGCCGCCACCTTGCGCAGCAGCCGGGCGATGGAGCGCTCCAGGGTCCGTACGCCCGCCTCGCGGGTGTACTCGCCCGCCAGCTTGCGCAGCGCCTCGTCCGCCACCGTGACCTCGCCCGGCTCCAGGCCGGCCCGCTCCAGCTGCCGGGGCAGCAGGTGGTCACGGGCGATGGTGACCTTCTCGTCCTCGGTGTAGCCGTCCAGGCGCACCAGCTCCATGCGGTCCAGGAGCGCCTCCGGGATGGCCTCCAGGACGTTGGCGGTGGCGAGGAAGACCACGTCGCTCAGGTCGAGTTCGACCTCCAGGTAGTGGTCGCGGAAGGTGTGGTTCTGGGCCGGGTCCAGGACCTCCAGCAGGGCCGCGGCCGGGTCGCCGCGGAAGTCGGAGCCGACCTTGTCGATCTCGTCGAGGAGGACGACGGGGTTCATGGAACCCGCCTCCTTGATGGCCCGGACGACCCGGCCGGGCAGCGCGCCCACGTAGGTGCGCCGGTGGCCGCGGATCTCCGCCTCGTCGCGGACGCCGCCGAGCGCGACCCGGACGAACTTCCGCCCCATCGCGCGGGCGACGCTCTCGCCCAGGCTGGTCTTGCCGACGCCGGGCGGACCCACCAGGGCCAGCACCGCGCCGCCGCGGCGGCCGCCGACGACGCCGAGGCCCCGGTCGGCGCGGCGCTTGCGCACCGCCAGGTACTCGGTGATCCGCTCCTTGACGTCGTCCAGGCCCGCGTGGTCGGCGTCGAGCACGGCCTTGGCGCCCTGGATGTCGTACGCGTCCTCGGTGCGCTCGTTCCAGGGCAGCTCCAGGACGGTGTCCAGCCAGGTGCGGATCCAACTGCCCTCGGGGCTCTGGTCGCTGGACCGCTCCAGCTTGTCGACCTCCTTGAGGGCCGCCTCGCGCACCTTGTCCGGCAGATCGGCGGACTCGACCCGGGCCCGGTAGTCGCCGGACTCGTCCTCGGGGTCGCCGTTCAGCTCGGCGAGCTCCTTACGGACGGCTTCGAGCTGGCGCCGCAGCAGGAATTCGCGCTGCTGCTTATCGACGCCCTCCTGGACGTCCTTGGCGATCGACTCGGCGACGTCCTGCTCGGCGAGGTGGTCGCTCAGCCAGGTGACGGCGAGCTTCAGCCGGGCCACCGGGTCGGTGGTCTCCAGCAGTTCGACGCGCTGGGCCACGCTCAGGAAGGGCGAGTAGCCGGAGTTGTCGGCGAGCTGCGCGACATCGTCGATCTGCTCCACCCGGTCCACGACCTGCCAGGCGCCCCGCTTGCGCAGCCAGCTCGTGGCCAGCGCCTTGTATTCCTTGATCAGTTCGGTGACGGCACCGGGCAGCGGATCGGGCACGATCTCCTCGACCGTGGTCCCCTCCACCCACAGCGCCGCCCCGGGTCCGGTGGTCCCGGCCCCGATGCGGACGCGGCGCACACCGCGGATCAGCGCGCCGGGATCGCCGTCGGAGAGCCGGCCCACCTGCTCGATGGTGCCGAGCGTGCCGATGCCCGCGTACGTGCCGTCGACACGCGGCACCAGCAGCACCCTCGGCTTACCGCTGCCGCTCCCACTGGAGCGTGCGGCGGCCTGGGCGGCCTCCACCGCGGCGCGTACCTCGGTATCGGAAAGGTCCAGCGGCACCACCATGCCGGGCAGCACGACCTCGTCGTCGAGAGGCAGTACGGGCAGGGTGAGCGGTGTGGACAGCGAAGCCATGATCTCCCCTTCGGCAGGCAACTTGAGTCGGTGAGACTCAAATAATCAATGCCCACTCAATGCACGGAGGGGCCTCAGGTGTTCCCGGACGCTCGTTCGCTGTGAGCGAAGCCGCCCTCGGCGGCGTCGCCGACCTTCGAGGAGGGCCGCCACCTGGCGTTTCGCCGGACATACGGCCAGCAGACGACGCCGATCAGCAGGGCGAGCCCATGGCCCCACTCGGTGAGCGGATCGAAGTCGACGAGGCTCCCGGCGGCGAGCGCGACGCCGATCCCGCCGAGCAGCGCCCAGCGCAGCCGGGGCACCAGCAGCCCGGCGAGCGCGGCGGCGCAGGCGATCAGGCCGTAGCTGACCCCGTAGTCGAGGCGGCGCAGCGAGCTGTCCGGGAGATGCCCGACGGCGACGGAGGCGGCCACCGGGAGCTCGGTGAGCAGCGTCGCCAGCACATGGCCGAGCAGGAACACCCCGGCGGTCCGCACCCCGCCGACCCGCCGCTCCAGCGCGCCGAGCACCAGGGGGAAGACGACCAGATAGGGCGAGGTGATTCCGCCCACCGCCCACAACGCGCTGACCAGCAGTGTCAGCAGCGGCCGCTGGGAGAGGTGGGACACATCGGTGCTGGAGTCCGCGAGCAGATCGTGCACGGTGCCGGGGTCGCCGAGGCGGGCGTAGAGCCCGGTGCCGAGCAGGACGAGCGTGTAGCCGAGGGTGAACGGCACGCGGATGAGCGTGCGCGGCAGCCGGTTGAGGCGCGGCGGGTTGCTGAGGCGGGGCAGCGTGCTCGGGCCCACCGCTGTGGCGGCCGTAAGGCGCTCGCGCCCCGCCGCGGCGGCCGTAAGGCGCCCGTGCCCCGTCCCGGCTGCCGACCCCTGCGGCGTACTGGCCCCGGCGGCGGCCGGCCCGGTAGGCCCTGCCGCCCGCCGCCGACCGGCCGAGCCGACACACGGACGAGCCGTCCCGGCTACCCCTTGCCCACCCGGGTCACCGCCGTCCGCCACCCGCGCGCCCGGGACGGCCGGACGGCGCCCGGGAGCGGCCGACGAAGGCCCCGCCGACGCCATAGAGGCCGCCCACGCGGTAAGGGCCACGCCGGAGGCGTCCGCGTCCGCGGAGCCGGGTGGCCCGGAGCTGTCGGCACCCACAGACCCCGGCGCCCCGGAGCCGTCCGCGCCCTCGGGCTCCGCGTCCGTCGTCCCTCGTATCGATGTCGTCAACGCCCGCGCCCCTTCCTCACTCCCTCTGCTCTCCGCATATCCACGACGACGGGAACAACAACCCGGGGGCCGTGAGTCATGTCACCGTGGCGCCGGCTGTGACGCGGGCGACGTCGTGGCACCGGACCGCCGAGGGAATCGGCTGGACCGGCGAGCGAGACCGACGCGAGGATGGCGGCATCAGGACCACCCGGGAGGACCCCACCCCATGCATCCGCAGCCGCCGTACGACCTCCGCCCCGCCGACGACGACCGGCCGGTGACCGTCGACCGCCGGGAGGGTCCGTACGGCGAGGTGGTGTTGCGGCGGCGCGGTGACGGGGGGCCGTCGGGCGACGCCGTCTTCGAGATCATCGCCAATGGGTGCTTCCTCATGGACACCTCCGACGGCCGCTCCGAGCGGCTGCTCATCCGCGCCGCCCTCGGCGCGCTGCCCGCCGACCGGCCCTCCCCCGCGCTGCTCATCGGCGGGCTCGGCGTCGGGTTTTCGCTGGTCGAGGCGGTGGCGGAGCCCCGGTGGGGGCGGATCGCGGTGGTCGAGCGGGAGGCGGCGGTGATCGACTGGCACCACGAAGGACCCCTGGCGGCCGTGACCGCCGGGGCGCTGGCCGACCCGCGCGCCGAGATCGTCCACGCCGATCTGGTCGCCTGGCTGCGGACCGGCCCGCGGGCCCCGCAGACCCCGCAGACCTATGACGCGCTGTGCCTGGACATCGACAACGGCCCCGACTGGACCGTCACCGAGGACAACGACGGCCTCTACTCCCCCGCCGGACTCGCCGCCTGTGCGGCGCGCCTGGCACCGGGCGGAGTGCTGGCCGTCTGGTCGGCGCAGCCGTCACCCGCATTCGAGGAATCTCTCCGGAATGCCGGTTTCACGCAGGTGCGTACGGAAGAGGTCACCGTTGCCCGGGGTGTTCCCGACGTCGTGCATCTCGCCGTTCGGGGCGCGTAGCAAAGCCGCGTACGCTGGCTTTACGCTTGCTTGCCTACCAAACGCGGCTGAGCGATGACCAGGCGCGAGCCGCGGGTTTCACCGGAAGACGCAGGGGCGGGCGTATGGAGCAGACTCACAACGGTCACAACGGGACCGCCACGACCACCCCTGGCGCACAGCGCCGGGTCCTCGTCGTCGAGGACGATCCGACCATAGTGGACGCCATCGCGGCCCGGCTGCGTGCCGAGGGGTTCCAGGTCCAGACGGCGGGAGACGGTCCGGCGGCGGTGGACACGGCCGAGGCGTGGCAGCCCGATCTGCTGGTCCTCGACGTGATGCTGCCGGGCTTCGACGGTCTGGAGGTCTGCCGCCGGGTGCAGGCCCGCCGTCCGGTGCCCGTGCTCATGCTGACCGCGCGCGATGACGAAACCGACATGCTGGTGGGGCTCGGGGTCGGTGCCGACGACTACATGACCAAGCCGTTCTCCATGCGCGAACTGGCCGCGCGGGTGCATGTGCTGCTGCGGCGGGTGGAGCGGGCGGCGCTGGCCGCGCACACCCCGCGCAGCGGGATCCTGCGCCTGGGCGAACTGGAGATCGACCACGCCCAGCGCCGGGTGCGGGTGCGCGGTTCGGATGTGCATCTGACCCCGACCGAGTTCGATCTGCTGGTCTGTCTGGCCAACACCCCGCGCGCGGTGCTCTCGCGTGAGCAGCTGCTGGCCGAGGTGTGGGACTGGGCGGACGCCTCGGGCACCCGCACCGTGGACAGCCACATCAAGGCGCTGCGGCGGAAGATCGGCGCGGAACGGATCCGTACGGTGCACGGCGTCGGCTACGCCCTGGAGACCCCGGCGGCATGAGGAAGGGCCGCTGGGCGCGCAGGGTTCCCAAGGTCTGGCGGATCCCCGGGGCCCGCGTTCCCAAGACCTGGCGCATCTCCGGAGCCCGGGTCCCCAAGACCTGGCGGATCCCTCGAGCCAGGGTCCCCAAGGTCTGCCGGATGTACGTGGACCCCAAGGGCCGGCGGGCGCTGTCCCGCGCCACCTGGGGCCGGATCTGGGAGGCGCTGCGGCCCTTCGACCCGTACCGCTCGGTCAAGGCGGCGCTGGGGGCGCTGGTCATCGGCTCAGTGATCATCACCACGTGGCTGGTCTTCGCGGCGGTGCACTCCGATACCGAACTGCGCGTGATCACCATCTTCTCGATCATCGCCTCGCTGCTGATCACCCAGTTCGTGGCACACGGGCTGACCGCCCCGCTGGACGAGATGACCGAGGTCACCCGGGCGATGGCGAACGGCGACTACACCCGGCGGGTGGAGGCGGCGGAGCGCCGGGACGAGTTCGGCGACCTGGCGACCGCGTTCAACCGGATGGCGGCCGACCTGGAGGCGGTGGACACCCACCGCAAGGAGCTGGTCGCCAACGTCTCGCATGAGCTGCGCACCCCCATCGCGGCCCTGCGCGCCGTGCTGGAGAACGTGGTGGACGGGGTCTCGGAGGCGGATCCGGAGACCATGCGGGTCGCGCTGCGGCAGACCCAGCGTCTGGGCCGCCTGGTGGATCAGCTACTCGATCTCTCGCGCCTCGACAACGGGGTGGTGCCGCTGCACGCGCGCCGGTTCGAGGTCTGGCCGTATCTGGCCGGAATCCTCAAGGAGGCGAGCATGGCCAAGGGCGCGGAGTCCCAATCGGGCGCGCACACCCGTACGGACGTCCATCTCAACCTGGACGTCTCGCCGCCCGAGCTGACCGCCCACGCCGACGCCGAGCGGCTGCACCAGGTGATGGCGAACCTCATCGACAACGCGGTGAAGCACAGCCCGGCGCACGGCCGGGTGACCGTGCGCGCCCGGCGCGGTGACGGCGGCCCGGAGAGCCTGGAGCTGGAGGTGCTGGACGAGGGCCCCGGCATCCCGGAGGCGGAGCGGCACCGGGTCTTCGAGCGGTTCAACCGGGGCGGGCTCTCCCCCGACAGCTCGGCGAACGGGAGCCGGCGCCGCCCGGGCCCGGTCAGCGACGGCGGCACCGGTCTGGGGCTGGCGATCGCGCGCTGGGCGGTGGACCTGCACGGCGGGCGGATAGGCGTGGCGGAGTCCCCGCGCGGCTGCCGGATCAAGGTCAGCCTCCCCGGACCGGCCCCGGAATCCAAACCGGCCACCCCCTGAGATCAAAGTTGAAGTAAAGTCGGCCCTGTCGCGCACATACGAGCGGCAGGGGTGCACGTTTGCGCTGCCCGCGTGAGGAAACACACGAAACTCGGGGTGTTTCCCGGTGAGTCATGCGCTGAAACCCGCCAATCAATGTGACTTGCGCGACGATGACCAGTGCGGCCTGCACGTAAGGGGCCAAGGGGCGTAGCCTTTATTTCCGCTGTCCACCACCTTAGGAAGCGGAAGAGGGCGGTTGCCGCCGTGTCGCCACAGTCCCCCAACACCTCGAGCGTCTCGACCGATGAACAGGACGGGCAGGGAAGTAACCCTGCCGCTGCCTTCGGCCCCAATGAGTGGCTCGTCGACGAGATCTACCAGCAGTACCTCCAGGACCCGAACTCGGTCGACCGAGCCTGGTGGGACTTCTTCGCCGACTACAAGCCGGGTCAGGACACCGGCTCCGCGGTGGCCAAGCCACCACAGGGAGTAGCCGCGAGTGCCGCCCCGGCGGCTCCGGCCCAGCCGGCGGAGGCCAAGCCCGCCGTCCCGGCCGCGAAGCCCGCCGAGGCCAAGCCCGCCGCGGCGGCCCCGGCCGCCCCGAAGCCCGCACCGGCGCAGCCCGCGGCCCCCGCCGCGAAGGCCGCCCCGGCGGCTCCGGCGGCCCCGGCCAAGCCCGCTCCGGTCAAGCCGACCCCGGCCGAGCCGACGGTCTCCAAGAAGGAGCCCGCCGCGCCGTCCGCCGGCCCCGAGCTGGTCACGCTGCGCGGCCCGTCCGCCGCCGTGGCGAAGAACATGAACGCGTCGCTGGAGCTGCCGACGGCCACCTCGGTCCGCGCGGTCCCGGTCAAGCTGCTGTTCGACAACCGCATCGTCATCAACAACCACCTCAAGCGCGCCCGCGGCGGCAAGGTGTCCTTCACGCACCTGATCGGCTACGCCATGGTGCAGGCGCTGAAGGCGATGCCCTCGATGAACCACTCGTTCACCGAGAAGGACGGCAAGCCGACCCTGGTCAAGCCCGAGCACATCAACCTCGGTCTCGCCATCGACCTGGTCAAGCCCAACGGTGACCGCCAGCTCGTCGTGGCCGCGATCAAGAAGGCCGAGACGCTCAACTTCTTCGAGTTCTGGCAGGCGTACGAGGACATCGTGCGCCGCGCCCGCGCGAACAAGCTGACGATGGACGACTTCACCGGCGTCACGGCCTCCCTGACCAACCCGGGCGGCATCGGCACCGTGCACTCGGTGCCGCGGCTGATGCCCGGCCAGGGCCTGATCGTCGGCGTCGGCGCCATGGAGTACCCCGCCGAGTTCCAGGGCACCTCCCAGGACACCCTGAACAAGCTGGGCATCTCCAAGGTCATGACGCTGACCAGCACCTATGACCACCGGGTGATCCAGGGCGCCGCCTCCGGCGAGTTCCTGCGGGTCATGAACCAGCTGCTGCTCGGCGAGAACGACTTCTTCGACGAGATCTTCAAGGCGCTGCGCATCCCCTACGAGCCGGTCCGCTGGCTCAAGGACATCGACGTCAGCCACGACGACGACGTCACCAAGGCGGCGCGGGTCTTCGATCTGATCCACTCCTACCGGGTCCGCGGCCATGTCATGGCCGACACCGACCCGCTGGAGTACCGCCAGCGCAAGCACCCCGACCTGGACATCATCGAGCACGGGCTCACCCTGTGGGACCTGGAGCGCGAGTTCGCGGTCGGCGGTTTCGCGGGCAAGACCATGATGAAGCTGCGCGACATCCTGGGCGTGCTGCGCGACTCGTACTGCCGCACCACCGGCATCGAGTTCATGCACATCCAGGACCCCAAGCAGCGCAAGTGGATCCAGGACCGCGTCGAGCGCAACCACGACAAGCCGGAGCGCGAGGAGCAGCTGCGCATCCTGCGGCGGCTCAACGCGGCCGAGGCGTTCGAAACCTTCCTGCAGACCAAGTACGTCGGCCAGAAGCGGTTCTCCCTGGAGGGCGGCGAGTCCGTCATCCCGCTGCTGGACGCGGTGCTGGACGCGGCCGCCGAGTCGCGCCTGGACGAGGTCGTCGTGGGCATGGCCCACCGCGGCCGGCTCAACGTCCTCGCCAACATCGTCGGCAAGTCGTACGCGCAGATCTTCCGCGAGTTCGAGGGCAACCTCGACCCGAAGTCCATGCACGGCTCCGGTGACGTCAAGTACCACCTGGGCGCCGAGGGCACCTTCACCGGTCTGGACGGCGAGCAGATCAAGGTCTCGCTCGCCGCGAACCCCTCCCACCTGGAGGCCGTGGACCCGGTCCTGGAGGGCGTCGTCCGCGCCAAGCAGGACATCATCGGCAAGGCCGGCACCGACTTCACGGTGCTGCCCGTCGCCCTCCACGGCGACGCGGCCTTCGCGGGCCAGGGTGTGGTCGCCGAGACGCTGAACATGTCGCAGCTGCGCGGCTACCGCACCGGCGGCACCGTGCACATCGTGATCAACAACCAGGTCGGCTTCACCGCCGCCCCGGCCGCGTCCCGCTCCTCGATGTACGCCACGGACGTCGCGCGCATGATCGAGGCGCCGATCTTCCATGTGAACGGCGACGACCCGGAGGCCGTCGTGCGCGTCGCGCGGCTCGCCTTCGAGTTCCGCCAGGCGTTCAACAAGGACGTGGTCATCGACCTGATCTGCTACCGCCGCCGCGGCCACAACGAGACCGACAACCCCGGTTTCACCCAGCCGCTGATGTACGACCTGATCGACAAGAAGCGCTCGGTGCGCAAGCTCTACACCGAGTCGCTGATCGGGCGCGGCGACATCACCCTGGAAGAGGCCGAGCAGGCGCTGCAGGACTTCCAGGGCCAGCTGGAGAAGGTCTTCACCGAGGTCCGCGACGCGGTCTCGGCCCCGGCCCCGGCCGAGGTCCCCGAGCCGCAGGCGGAGTTCCCGGTCACGGTCCAGACGGCCGTCTCCCAGGAGGTCGTCAAGCGGATCGCCGAGTCCCAGGTCAACACCCCCGACCGGATCACCGTCCACCCGCGGCTGTTCCCGCAGCTCCAGCGGCGCGCGGCGATGATCGAGGACGACTCGATCGACTGGGGCATGGGCGAGACCCTCGCCATCGGCTCGCTGCTGATGGAGGGCACTCCGGTCCGGCTCGCCGGCCAGGACTCCCGCCGCGGCACCTTCGGCCAGCGCCACGCGGTGCTGGTGGACCGCGAGACCGGTGACGACTACACCCCGCTGCTGTACCTCACCGAGGACCAGGAGCGGTACAACATCTACGACTCGCTGCTCAGCGAGTACGCGGCGATGGGCTTCGAGTACGGCTACTCGCTGGCCCGTCCGAACGCGCTGGTCATGTGGGAAGCGCAGTTCGGTGACTTCGTCAACGGCGCGCAGACCATCGTGGACGAGTTCATCTCCTCGGCCGAGCAGAAGTGGGGCCAGACCTCTGGTGTCACGCTGCTGCTGCCGCACGGTTACGAGGGCCAGGGGCCGGACCACTCGTCGGCCCGTATCGAGCGCTTCCTCCAGCTCTGCGCGCAGAACAACATGACGGTCGCCGCGCCGACGCTGCCGTCGAACTACTTCCACCTGCTGCGCTGGCAGGTCCACAACCCGCACCACAAGCCGCTGGTCGTCTTCACCCCGAAGTCGATGCTGCGTCTGAAGGCCGCGGCGTCGAAGACCGACGAGTTCCTCAACGGCTCCTTCCGCCCGGTGATCGGCGACGAGACGGTCGACCCGGCCGCGGTGCGCAAGGTGGTCTTCTGCTCCGGCAAGGTCTACTACGACGTGGCCGCGGAGCGGGACAAGCGCGGTGCGAACGACACGGCGATCATCCGCCTGGAGCGGCTGTACCCGCTGCCGGGTAAGGAGTTGCAGGCCGAGATCGCCAAGTACTCGGGTGTCGAGAAGTTCGTGTGGGCGCAGGAGGAGCCGGCGAACCAGGGTGCCTGGCCGTTCGTCGCGCTCAACCTGATCGACCACCTGGAGCTGTCGGTCGGCGCGGACGTCCCCGCCGCCGAGCGCCTGGTCCGGGTCTCCCGTCCGCACTCGTCCTCGCCCGCGGTGGGGTCGAACAAGCGGCACCAGTCGGAGCAGCAGGCGCTGGTGAACAAGGTCTTCGAGATCTGACCCACCCCGTTCGACCCGGAAGGCCCGGCCCCGCGCATCGCGGGGCCGGGCCTTCCGGCCGTTCGGGGCGCCCTTACGGTCAGATGGGCAGCGGCTCGAAGTCCCAGACGGAGCGGGTCCCATCGCGGGCCGCCATGGTCTCCGGGTGATCCGGCCCCAGGACGGCATCCAGGCCGCCGAGGGCCACCTCCTCGATCACGTCCGCCTCGTCGCGTCCGCCACGGATCACCCGCAGATCCGCCGCCAGCCCGATCTGGGCCAGCAGGGTGAGCGGATGCCGTTCGCCGAGCGCCTCGGCGGCGCGCAGCGCGGTCTCCCGGCTCATGGCGCAGGCGTCCTCCGGCCGCCTCATCGCGTGGTACCTGGCGGCGGTGTTGAGCGCGATCCCCAGCGTCCAGGGGTGGCGCTCGCCTACGGCAGCCGTCATGTCCGTGAGCGAGGCGTCCAGAACCCGCACCGCGAAACCCGTAGGCAGAGTGAGCGCGTGGTTCGCGCGGGCGCCGATGGTGTACGGGTGCCGGTCGCCCAGAGCGGCCCGGTAACGGGTCACGGTCTCCTCGGCGACGCTCCCGGCCCGCTCCAGGTCGCCCTCGCGCCGGAGGACGCGGGGGACTCCCGTCCCGATCATCAGCGTCAGCGGGGCGTCCTCGCCCAGCAGGCGCGTCACCCGATGCGACAGGGCATGGATGTCGGTGTCGCGGCCCTGATCGCACAGCCACAGGTGGTACCGGGCGGCCAGGGTCAGCGGATGCCCGGAGCCCAGCACCGCGTGGTGCCGCTCGGCGCTGGGCGCCTGCAGCGTCAGCGCCTCCGGCTGACGGCCGGAGAGCCGCAGGTCGTACGCATGCTCCGTCTCGCAGGCCAGCGTCACCAGCGCCGTCGGACCCAGCACCGCACGCGCGCTCTCCAGCGCCCGCCCGGACAGCTCCGCGGCCTCGGCGTAGGAGCCGAGCATCCGCAGCGAGCGGGACAGGCTGCGCTGGGCGTTCCGCAGCTCCGCTCCGTCCTCCGGACGTCTGGCGGCGCACAGGTCGCGCTGCCGGCGCGCCAGTTCGTACGCCTCGTCATAGCGGCCCAGGCCCCGCAGATCCGTGCCGAGCCGGGCCATCGCGACAAGGGCGCCCGGCGCGTCGGACTCGGTCAGGCTCTCCAGCACCGACCGGTCCAACGCCTCGGCGGCGGCGTAGTCCCCGGTCTCGCGCAGCAGCGCGGCCCGGCGCGCGGCCAGGTCCGGATAGTCGCCCGCCGCGCGTTCCGCGATGTGCCTGCCCGTCTCGTAGTCGCCGCTCAGGGTCAGGTAGCCGAGGAAGCCGAGGACCAGCCGACGCGAGGCGGCGTCCGATGACTCCAGCGCGCCCGACTGCTCCAGGTACGGCACGAGCCGGGCGTAGCGCGGCCACGCCGCCGGGTCGTCCGGGCTTCGCGGATCGGCCGCGACGAGGGCGCCGCGGACGACCCGGGCGTCCTTCTCCCGCTTGTCCTCCGGAGTCCGCCGCCGCACCGCGTCCCGTACGAAGCGGCTCATCCAGACCGCCTCGTCCTCCAGCGTCGACCGCCGCATCACGGACCACTGGGCCAGCTTGCCGATGGCCAGCTCCAGTTGGCTGGGGTTCTCCAGGAGCGCCGCCACCGCCGGGGAGACCTGACCCGCCGGGATGGCCCGCAGCAGGGCGAGCGGCACCGGGCCGGGGCCGAACAGGGCGCACACGCGCAGCAGTTCCGCCGCCGCCTTCGTGGTCTCCCGCAGCCGGGTGATCAGGTCCTTGAAGGCGGCGTGGTACGGCATCGGGTAATCGGCGGCGGGCCGTACCGGGTTGGGCTCACCGTCACGCACCATGCGCACGTACTCGGCGACGGGTGTGGAGGCGCCGTCCAGCCAGCCCGCCGTCTGGTCCAGCGCCAGCGGCAGGTCCTCGACGGCCGCCGCCAGCCGGTCCGCGTCCTCGGGACCGATGCGCGGCGCCCGGCGGCGTACGAGGGCGACGCTCTCCGTCCGGTTCAGCGGCGGGACCTCCAGCAGCTCGGCGTAGTGGTCGGCCCAGGCCCGGTTGCGCGAGGTGATCAGCACATGGCCGCCCCCGGCGGGCAGCAGCCCGGCGATGCCCTCCGGGTCGTCGGCGTCGTCCAGGACGATCAGCCAGCGCCGGTACGGATCGCCCCGGCGCAGCGCCTCCAGCGCGGCGCGGGCCAGATCCGCGTCCTTCGCGTCCTGACGGACGCCGACCTCCCCGAGAACCCTCACCAGCACGGGGGCGAGCGCCGCGAGCCGCGCCTCCAGCGCGGGCCGCCCGTCCACGGTGACCCACCAGACGACGTCGTACCGGGCGGCGAAGCGGTGGGCGTACTCTGCGGCGAGCTGAGACTTGCCGATGCCCGGCGGCCCGACGAGGGCGACCACGGCGGTGTCGGCGGGGGCGGCGTCCAGCCGGTCGTACACCTCGGTGAGCAGCGCGTCCCGCCCGGTGAACCGCGGATTGCGGCGCGGCACACCGCCCCAGACGTCGGGCACCTGCCCGGAGTCCACCGGTGTCCGGCCGCCGGGGTCGGCGTCGCCGCCCCGTAACGCCGCCAGCTCCCCTTCGAGCCGCCGGGCCCGCTCCTCCGCGGCGATGACCTGCTCCTCGGCGCGCCACAGCCGGTGCGACACCGGGTCCTCGGCGTCGGCCTTCGCTCCGGCCGCCTCCTCCTCCGTCTGCAGTTGGTGTTCCAGCGCCTCGCACCGTCGCTCGGCGTCCAGCGCCTGCCGCCGGGCCTGGGTCAACGCGTCCTGCAGGCGGGCGACTTCTCCCCGCAGCCGGTCCCGTTCGGCCGTCAAGTCCTCGCGCTCCTGCCGCAGGCGCTCCAGTTCCGTGCTCCGGGCCCCGCGGTCCGCCGCCGCGACCGCGATCCGCCGCTGCTCGACCTCCATCTCGGCGATGCGCTGTTTCCGTACCAGCAACGCCTCCGAGAGCGCCTCCGCCCGCACCTCGGCCTGCTGGCGCTGCCGGTCGGCGTCGGCGAGCTGGTCGCGCAGCCGCTGAAGCTCCCAGCCGACCTTGTTGGTGGCCTGCAACGCCCGGCGTTGCAGGGTGTGCACATGGGCCATCACCTCGGTCGAGGACGGCCGTCCGGTGGCCTTGGCGGCATGGGTGAGGAGCTGGTCCACGAACTCGGCGGGCGGCACCACGGTCCCGTTCAGATAGCGCGAGACGGTCCCGGCGTCGTAGTGCAGCCGTACGGCGAAGACCCGCAGCGACACCCCGACCGCGCCGAACAGCTCCCGCAGGCTCTCGGCCAGCGCCCGGCACTCGGGTCTCACCTGCTCGGGGATCGGCTTCAGATCCCCGATCCGCCGCGCCGCCCCCGGCTCCGGCACCAGCTCCCCGCCGACGGGTCCGTCCTCCATGGGTCGCCCCTCCCCCGTTGCGGCCGCTCTGCAACGTGTGCGGGCTGCCGCAACGCCCCAGAGCCCGCACATCGTGAAACGTACCCCCGGCGCCTTGGCCGGTTTCACGAAAGCAGGTCAACGATGCCGAACCGCCGCCGCCCCGCCCTCCTCACGCTCACCGCCGCCATGCTCTCCGGCGCCGTACGCGCGCTGGTGTCCTGGCTGCTCAGCCGGACGACGTGGTGACCGCGGCCCGGTCGCCGGAGGCGATGGCCAGCCGCTCGGCGAGCTCCTCGCGCACCCGCGCGAGGGTGGCGATCCGGTCGTCCAGCACGCTCAGGCGGCGGCGCCCGACGTTCAGCATGGCCTCGGAGGGGCGGCTGCTGGGCAGGTCGCCGTCCAGGCAGGCGCCGAAGTGCTCGATGTCCTCCAGCGTGAGCCCGGCGTCCAGCAGATAGCGGATGTTGGCCACCCGCTGGATCGCCCGCTCGTCGTAGATCCGGTAGCCGTTGACCGCGCGTGTGGAGCTCAGCAGCCCTCGCTCCTCGTAGAAGCGCAAGGCCCGGGTGGTGGCACCGGTGGCCTTCGCCAACTCCCCTATCCGCATGCGGCGACACTACTCGCGGACGGGGTCCGGCTGTTCTTTCCCCTCCCCGCCCCTTCCCGCTACCAGGGGCTCCGCCCCTGGACCCCGGGGGCGACGAGCCGACCACCGCCGCGATCAGCTCATCCGCCAGGGCTTCGGCCGCGCCACCTGCGGCGCGGTGGACGAGCCGCCGGCCGGTGAACGGGCGGACACCCGCGCCGTCCAGGTCGTCCGGCCGGAGTCTGGGGCGGAGCCCCCCCCCACGCGGCGAAGCCGCATATCGTCAGGTGTCGGGAAGGGGCGGGGAGGGGAGAAGCCCGCCGCAGGCGGCACGATCCGCCGGGCGCCTCCTGGGCCCTGTCCGATGGATCTTCGCGGATCAGCCCGCGGCGTCTGGTGCGGTGCATCGCAAGGCGGAGGGTCGTCCTCGTACCGGGTCGTACTCGGACGATCCCGACAACGCGGCCGGGGGCACCTCCCAGCGGTAGCTGGGGGCGCCGTGCCAGGCGTCGCGGGCCCGCGAAGATCCGCCGGACAGGGCCTAGCCGACCAGCGCCCCGCCGTCCACGGGCAGGACGACGCCGGTGGTGTAGCCCGCCTCGGGCCGGGCGAGCTGGGTGATCCAGAAGGCGACCTCTTCCACCCGGCCGAGCCGCCGCAGCGGAACGTGCTCGATCAGCGTCGTCCGCAGGGCGTCGATCTGCTCGGTGTCGAGCCCCTGGTGCCGCCCGATCGAGGTGGCGATGGGGCCGGGGGCCACACCGGCCACGCGCACTCCGCGCGGGGCGAGTCGCACCGCCCAGCTCCGTGTCAGGGTGTCCAGGGCGGCCTTCAGCGCGGCGTACAGCTCCGTGCCGGGCATCGGCCAGCCGCGCTGGCCGAGCGCCGTACTGACGTTGATCACGACACCGGCGCTCTCGCTCAAATGCGGAACGGCGGCCTCGGTGAGGTACACCGGCGCGAGCAGGTTGACGGCGAGCATCTCCTCCACGGCTTCCCGCCGGATGTCCCCGAGCGGCGCTTGCCGGACCACGGCGGCGTTGTTGACCAGCACGTCGATCCGGCCGAACGCCTCCAGCGCGGTGTTCACGATCAGTTCGGCGGCGCCGGGCGCCGCGACGTCGGCCACCAGCGGCCGGATGCCCGGCGCGTCGGCGGCCGTCTCGGCGAGCCGGGCCGCCGTCCGGCCGACCACCAGGACCTGGGCACCCTGCTCGGCGAAGGCCCGCGCGGCGGCCCGCCCGATCCCCGTGCCCCCACCGGTGACGATGGCCGCTGTGCCGTCGAAGTGTGCGGCTGTCATGTCTGTCATGCCAACGCACCGTAAACATTGACGTATGCGTCAAGGTCAACTCCGGCGGCCCTCGGGTCGCTCACCGGGCCGCGGCGCCGCATATCCTGGGCTGGTAGATCCACACCATCCCTACCGGAGCGACCCTTGTACTTCACCGATCGCGGTATCGAGGAGCTGGAGCAGCGACGCGGCACCGAGGAGGTCACCTTCGAGTGGCTCGCCGAGCAGCTTCGGACGTTCGTCGACCTGAACCCGGACTTCGAGGTTCCGGTGGAGCGGCTGGCGACCTGGCTGGCCCGGCTCGACGAGGAGGACGACGACGTCTGAGGGCGAACGACGCCTCAGCGCGACGACGTCTCCGCGCGACCACGCCTAAGCGCTAGGCGGCCCTGCCGGCCGCCCCTCACGCCACCACCGGACCGCGCCCCGGCGCCCCCGCCTCGTGGTCCAGCCGGGGGTCGGACACCAGCACCGCCTGCTGCAGCCGCTGCAGCTTCGCCGAGGGCTCCAGCCCCAGCTCCTCGGTCATCGCCGTCCGCAGCCGCTGATAGACCGTCAGGGCCCGGGTGCGCTGGCCGGAGCGGTGGAGGGCGAGCATGTACTGCCCGTGCATGCCCTCGTGGAAGCGGTGCTCCACGACCAGCGAGGCGAGGTCGCTCAGCACCTCCAGATGGCCGCCGAGCCGCAGCCGGGTCTCGATTCCGCGCTCGGTGACGGTGAGCCGGGACTGCTCCAGCCGGGCGACCTCCGCCTGCAGCGGGCGCCCGTGCGGGGTGACATCGACCAGGGCCGGGCCCTGCCACAGGGCCAGCGCCCGCCGGAAGGAGGTGTCCGCCGTCCGCTCGTCGCCGGCCTCCAGCGCGCCTTCGCCCTCGGCGACGAGGGCGCGGTACTGATGGACGTCGAGCTGGCCCGGGCCCACCACCATGGCGTAGCCCCCGGGCCGGGTCTGCAGCACATCCCGGGTGACGGCGGCCGACGGCATCCCCAGCACCTCGGCGAGCAGCTTGCGCAGATGCAGGATGTACGTCTGCAGCGTGGTCAGCCCGGTACGCGGCGGATGATCGCCCCACAGCTCGGCCATCAGCGACTGCACCGGCACCATCCGGCCGGCGTGGAGCAGCAGCAGGGACAGGACCTTGCGCGGCTTCATCGCGCTGGGCACCCCGGACCGGGCGCCGAGGCCGAGTGTCAGCGGTCCGAGCACGCTCACCCGCATGGGTGGCACCTCTCTTCGGGCTTCATGGGCGGTAGGCACGGACGAGCAGGTCGGCGGCGCTTTCGCAGACGGCCGCGGCCTGCGCGTCGGCGAGCGGGCAGGTGCCGTACATCGACTGGTAGAGGCCCTGCTGGACGATCAGGGCCACGAACTGGCGGGCGGCGGTGGCCGGTTCCGGCACGGTCAGCTCGCCGCGGGCGGTGCGGCGGCCGAGCAGCTCGGCGAGGTGGGTCACCAGTTGCTGGGGCTCTCCCTCGGCGCAGGCGGGGCGCAGCGAGGGGTGGCGGGCGACCTCGGCGATGACCAGGCGGCGCAGCGCGGAGGCCCGTTCGTCGAGGAGTACGGCGAGCACCCGGTGGCCGAAGTGGATCAGCGCGGTGCGGGCGTCGCCGCCGTCGTACGCCTCGGGGGGCTCGGTGCCGTCCGGTCCGAGCGCATGGGGGGAACCGGCGGCGAAACCGGCCGCCACCCGCTCCCGCTCCTCCTCGACGGCGGCGATGAACAGCCGTTCCTTGTCGCCGAAGTGGTTGTAGACGGTCTGCTTGGACACGCGGGCCTCGTCCGCGATGACGTCCACGCTCGCCCGGTCGTATCCCTCGCGCAGAAAGACGGCCACGGCCGCCTCCAATATCGCCTGCCGCTTGGCGGGCTGGGGGCCCGCGGGCCGTCCCGCGGCGCTGCGCCGGGGACCGCTGTCCGTCCGCAACGGCCCAACCTCCTCGCTCCGAGCCGGTCTTGCCCTCGATGGACGTGTGAGTCTAGCCTTCGTTTACTGCAATGGACTAGCCCGTCCAGTCCAATTAATTCATCGGCAGATCATGCCGTTTCCGCACCGCTTCACAAGGAGAGCTCCCATGAGCGCACCGGAGAGCAGCGGGGCCCTGAGCCCCCTCACCCTGGCGCCGGAGGCGCAGCGGCAGCTGTTCCTGGAGGCCCGCACGGCCAACACCTTCACCGACGAGCCGGTGACGGACGAGCAGGTCCGCGCGATCCACGAGCTGGTCAAGTATGCGCCCACCTCGATGAACCAGCAGCCGCTCCGGGTGGTCCTGGTGCGCTCGGAGGAGGCGCGCGCCCGGCTGGTGGGGCATATGACGGGGCGTAACCAGGAGAAGACGGCCAAGGCCCCGCTGGTCGCGGTGCTCGCCGCGGACCTGGACTTCCATGAGGAGCTGCCGCGGCTGGTGCCGTTCATGGAGAACCCGCAGCAGATCTTCGCCGACCCCGGCATGCGGGAGGCGTCGGCACGCTTCAACACCGCGCTGCAGGTGGGCTACTTCATCCTGGGCGTGCGCGCCGCGGGGCTCGCCGCCGGGCCCATGATCGGCTTCGATCACGCGGCCGTCTCCAAGGAGTTCTTCGAGGACGGGCGGCACGCGGCGGTCTGTGTGGTCAACATCGGCAAGCCGGGTCCGGACGCCTGGATGGGCCGGCTGCCGCGGCTTGAGTACGAGGAGGTCGTGCGCACCGTCTGAGACCTCCGCCGGGAGAGTCGGCCGCCCGCTTCACCGCGCCGAGTGGCGCGGGAGCGGGCGGGCCGGTGGGGGCCAGGGGACCCCATGAGCGGTGAGCGGTCTCGGCTCAGCTCTCGATCAGTTCATGGAACGCCACGGTGTCGAAGATGTCCTCCATCCTCGCCGCCTTGCCGTCCCGCATCGTCCACGAGTGGACGAAGTCCAGGGTCACGGTCGTACCGCGGCGCGAGGTCACCTCACGGGTGCCGAACACCACGACCCGGTCGCCCTGTTCGATGAACTCCCGCGGCGCGAGCCTCATCCCGCCCAGCACGGTCGGCACATGGGCGAGGAAGTCCTTGATCCCCGCATGGCCCAGCTTGGTGCCGCCGAGCCCGTACTTGGCCATCCCCTCCGGATGGACCCACTCCACATCGGGGTGCATGCCCGACAGGATCCCCTCGATGTCCCGGTCGCGGAAACCCGCGTAGGAGGCGCGAATGGCCTCGATGTTCGCTGATGCCATGGTGGTCGCCACTCCTCAGACGGCGGTGTGCCGCGACTCGGACGGAAGGTGCTCGGGGTGGAGCGCCTGGAGCGTACGACGCACGCCCTCGCGCCACGGCACCCGGCAGGGGCCGGTGATCTCGCGCCGCCGGGTGGGGTCGAATTGATAGGTCTCACGGGTGACCTCGCTGGGCACGAGCCGGGCCCGCACCCCGGTGAGCTCCTCCAGATGGCGCACGCAGTCGGTCATCCCGACCGCCTCGTCCCCGCCCCAGTTGACCAGCGTGGCCGGGGCCGAGGCGGCCTCCCACAGATGGGGGACGTGGGCGACGAGATCGTCGGTGTGGAGGAGCGAGCACCAGTTCTGGCCCTCCATGGGCACCGGTATCGGCTCGCCCGCGAGCATCCGCTTGAAGTAGAGCATCGGCACCCCGCCGTAGCCGCCGGGGCCGTAGGCGATGTTGAGCCGGGCGATGGTCGTCGGCAGGTTCAGCACCTGGGCGAACGCCCGTACCGCGCCCTCGGCGGCGATCTTGCCCACCGGGTAGGCGGGCAGCCAGTCGGCCACCCCGTCGACGGGGTCGTCCTCCGTGTACGCGTGGTCGAGGGTCTGCCGCTTGTAGAGCGCTCCGGTGGAGACGAAGAGGAACGCCTCCGCCCGCCGGCAGTGGGACATCAGCCGGCCGGTGGCCACCGAGTTGACCTCGATGGCGGCGTTGACGTCGCCGTCCTCACCGCGGCGCACCGCCGAGTGGAAGACATGGGTGAAGTCGTCCGGCAGCCCCTCGTACGCCGCCGCGCCCAGGTCGTTCATGTCCCAGTGGAACGTGGTGATCCCCTGGTCGTTCAGCTCCTTCTCGACACCGGGGGTGCCGAACCGGCCAAGGCACCACACCTCATTGCGCTCGGCCAGCGCCTCGGCCACCGGCCGGGCGACCTGCCCGGTGCCCCCGGTGACCAGGATCTTCTTGCCTTCCACCCTGCTCTTCTCCTTGTGCCTGGCCCGGTCGGGCCGCTGCCTGGCCCGCTCGGGCCTATGCCTGGCCCGCGGTCCGGGCCCGGTCGGCGTCGCCCAGCGCACGGTCGAGTTCCCTGCGCAGAACCGCCTGGAAGGCCGCGACATGCCGCGGGCCCATCAGTGTGTAGTGCTCACCGGGTACGTCCAGATACCGGTTCGGCTCCGTGGTGTGCTCGTCCCACCGGCGCAGCTCGTTCGCCAGCCAGTCCTCCTTGGTGCCGCGCAGCGGGATCGCGTAGAAGACCGTCATGGACCGGGTGGTGCCGCTGGGGTGGTAGTCGCGGCCCAGGGTGGTGAGGCCGTGGGCCAGCTCCGCCCAGGCGCTGAACGTGTCGCGGTCCAGGTCGAGTTCGTCCAGCCGGCCGCGCGGGGCGATCCGCAGCAGATGCGCGAGCTGCTCCTCCTGGGGCAGGGGGCGCAGCTCGGCGGGGAGGTCGAGCGACTGCTTCTTGTTGATCAGGTCGAGGAAGAAGGCGAGGTTGGTCGCGGTCTCGACGAAGTCGAGTTCCTCCATGCGGTACTTGATATGCGGCGGGAGGTTGAAGCTGCCGACGAAGTCGACCCGCTCGCCCTGGGCCTCGAGCGCCTTGGCGATCTCGAAGGCCACGGCGCCGCCGTAGGAGTAGCCGGCGACGGCGTAGGGGCCGTGCGGCTGGCGGGCGCGGATGGCCTCCACATAGCACTCCACCATCTCCTCGAAGCTGGTGAAGGGCTTCTCGTGCTCGTTGAAGCCACGGGCGCGCAGCGCGTAGAACGGCCGGTCGCCGACGAAGTACTTGGCGAGGTTGACGAAGACCAGCACCTCGCCGACGCCGGGGTGGACACAGAACAGCGGGGTCTTCTCGCCGCCGGTCTGCAGCGGTACGACCGGGTCGTACACCGCGGCGTCGGGCGTGCCGCCGTCGCCGAGCCGGGCGGCGAGCTGCCGTACCGAAGGCGCCGTGAGCACCGTGATGACCGGCAGGTCCGCGACGCCCAGGCGCCGGTGGACCTGGCGCCGCAGCCGCAGGATGTCCAGCGAGGTGCCGCCGAGGTCGAAGAAGCTCGCGGTCGCGCTGATGCGCTCGGGGGCGGTGTCGAACATCTCGGCGTAGATCTCGGCGAGGATTCGCTCGGTCTCGCCCTCGGGCGGGGTGTGGCCGCCGAGCCGGCGGGTGGTCAGCTCCGCGACCCGCTCGATGACGTCGTCGAATCCGCCGGACTCCAGACGGTGACGCATGCGTCGGCGCAGCGTCTTGCCGAGGCTGGTCTTGGGGAAGGCGTCCTTGGGCAGCGGCAGGATGAGGAAGGGCCGAAAGCCCCAGTGGATCACGACGGTGGAGCGCACCGCGGTGATCATGCGGTGCAGCCCGGCCTCGTCGTCGTCCGCCGGTTCCGGGCTGACGGCGATGACGAGCTGCTCGGTGTCGCTGCCGGGGCGGCGGGTCGGGAACGCCGCCACAAAGCCGCTCGCGACATCGTCGAGCTGCTCCAGGGCGGCCTCGATCTCATGGCTGAAGTAGTTGACGCCATTGACGATGACGCTGTCCTTGCTGCGCCCGACGAGGGTCAGCCGGCCCTCGTCGATCCGGCCCAGATCGCCGCTGCGGAACCAGCCGTCGGGGGTGAACGCCGCCTCGGTGGCCGCCTCGTCGTGGTAGTAGCCGGTGGTGATCATCGGCCCGCTGAGCTGGAGCTCGCCGATCTCGCCCGCGGGCAGCGCCCGGTGGTCGTCGTCGGCGACCCGGATCCGCAGCCCCTCGACGGGGGTGCCGAGGTTGGCGAACTCCTGGCCCACGTCGGTGACCGGGAACGCGCGGTTGTAGATGGATCCGGCGCAGGTCTCGGTCATGCCGAAGGCGGGCCAGAGGGCTCCCGCCCGCAGTCCGTACGGAGCGTAATGGGCGAGGAATGCCTCACCGGTCGCGACGACATTCGCCTCACCGCCGCTGACGATATGGCGCAGCGCGCTGAGATCGAGCCCTTCACCGCCCGCCGATATCTCCTCCGCTATCTCATGGGCGGAGGAATTGAGCGGACCGAGGAGGAAGTTCGGCGTAAAGGTCATCGTGACCTTGTGGCGGGAGATTATCCGGAGGAACCGCAGCGGCTCCTCGAGAATGACCGCGGCTTCCGCATGCAATTGCTCGGCGCCCACGTACAACGGCAGCATATGCGCTTCCAAGAGCGCGGCCACATGGTCGTAGGAAATCCAGTTGAAGGTGGTGTCGGCGGCGGTGAGCTGTTGTTTCCCCGCCTTTCCGGCCATCGACGCCAGGATATTTCCATGGGTGAGCGTGACCGCCTTGGAATTCCCGGTGGAGCCGGAGGTCAGCACCAGCAGGGCGAGGTCCTGCGGGGCCGCGGAGTGCACGGCGGGCGGCTGCCCGCGCTCGGCTCCGGAGGGGTCCGCGGCCTCGTCCCGCAACTCCTCCACCACGGCCACCGCGAGTCCGGGCACCGTCGGCAGCTCGGCGCGCGTCGCCTCGGTGGTCAGCAGCAAGGGGCCGTCCAACAGCCGGTTGACATGGGCGAGTTGGGCCGTCCAGCGGGTTGGGTCGCCGGAGATGGGCACCATCGGGCAGGGCACGAAGCCGCCCAGCAGACAGGCCCAGAGGGCGGTCAGGAATTCCGGCTGGCGGTCCAGCAGCAGGGCCACCGTGTCCCGCGGCCGCAATCCCCGGCCGCGGAGTGCGGAGAGGAGGTCGAGCGCCGATTCCAGAAGTTCCGGGTAGGACTGCCGCACGGATTCACTCGCCGCGGGCCCGACCAGATAGCGCACCCCCGAATGGGCGTGGTCGCGCGCCGCCCGCAACAGCAACTGGGCAACCGAGAGCGGCTCCGGGCCTTCCTCTGGTGCCGAGGTATTCAAGGGTTGTGACGTCATTCCCCCCACGGCCCTCTTCCTTCCCGATTCCGAGGCCACGAAGGTAACAGTCCCAAACATTTGTCTCCATGACGCTCTACCAGTGCTCTAGCGAGACTCCAGCGGGGAATTCCCGGGGAGGAGGATTTTCTCGAAGAAGGGTGATGTGGTCCGCAGAGAACGATGGCTGCACCATGCATCCGTCACCGGCTCGCGCGATTGTGCGCAGGTGCGCGGGCACACCGGAAGCGGACGCCGCCGGGGCGGGCGGCAGCCGAGCACCACCCTCCCGGGCCGGCGCCGACCCGGGCTTGACTCCGCAGGACCGCGATATATCGTGTTCAGCAGAGACACGATATGTTGCGTCGCCGTGACGCCGCGCACGTCCAGTCAGGGGAGGCCAGGGATGTCAGCCGGATCACAGTGGTCGATCACCGCGCCACAGAAGCTCACCTTCGACGACCCGGTGTCGGCCCTCGACGTCCGTATCGCGGGCGGCACCGTCAATGTGGTCGGCACCGGCAATGGTCCCGCCCGCCTCGAGGTCTCGGAGATCGACGGCCCGGCGCTGAAGGTCTCCCACGTCGACGGCACCCTGAGCGTGGGCTACGACGACCTCTCCTGGAAGGGCTTCCGCAAGTGGCTCGGGCAGTGGAACCGCACCGCCCATGTCACCCTCACCGTGCCCGTCGGCACCAGCGCCACGGTCGGCGTGATCGGGGGCTCCGCCGTGGTCTCCGGGCTGGCCGGCCGCGCCGAACTGCGCGGCGTCTCCGGCGACTTCACCCTGCTCGGGCTGACCGGGCCGGTGCGGGCCGAGACCGTCTCCGGCCGGGTCGAGGCGCAGGCGGTCACCGGCGATCTGCGGTTCCACTCCGTCTCCGGCGACCTCACCGTCATCGAGGGCTCCGGGCCCCTGGTACGGGCCGAATCGGTCAGTGGCGACATGGTGCTCGACCTCGCCCCCGCCCCGAAGTGCTCCGACATCGGCCTCACCACCGTCTCCGGGGAGATCGCCATCCGGCTGCCGCATCCCGCCGATGCCGAGATCGAGGCCAACACGGCCAGCGGCTCGGTCTCCAACGGCTTCGACGATCTGCGGGTCAGCGGCCAGTGGGGAGCGGGGAGGATCACCGGGCGGCTCGGCGCGGGCAATGGCAGTCTCAAGGCCACCACCGTCTCGGGCGCCATCGCGCTGCTGCGCCGTCCGCCGTCCGAGGACGACACGGACACCACCGACGGCACCCAGGGAAAGGTCCTCTGATGCCCCCCGTATTCGCCCACGGCCGACTGCGCCTGTATCTGCTCAAGCTGCTCGACGAGGCGCCGCGCCACGGCTATGAGGTCATCCGTCTGCTGGAGGAGCGGTTCCAGGGGCTGTACGCGCCCTCGGCGGGCACCGTCTATCCGCGGCTGGCCAAGCTGGAGGCCGAGGGCCTGGTGACCCACTCCACCGAGGGCGGCCGCAAGGTCTACTCCATCACCGACGCCGGACGCGCCGAACTGGCCGACCGCAGCGGTGAGCTGGCCGATCTGGAGCTGGAGATCCGCGAGTCGGTCGCCGAACTCGCCGCCGAGATCCGGGAGGACGTCCGCGGCTCCGCGAGCGATCTGCGGCGGGAGATGCGGGAGGCGGCCCAGCAGGCCCGCTCCTCCGGCGGCACCAGCGGCACCGGCGGCGCCCAGGACAAGCACGGCCCGTGGGAGGGGTCGTGGGGCGACAAGGAGACCTGGCGGCAGGCGAAGGAGGACATGCGGCGCGCGAAGGAGGAGTGGAAGGAGCAGGCGCGCCGGGCGAAGGAGGAGAGCCGGCGGGCCCGGCAGGACGCCCAGCGCGCCCGTAAGCAGGCCAAGGACGCGCAGGACTTCGCGCGCGAGGAGGTCCAGCGGATCGCCCGGCGGGTCCAGGAGCAGACGCAGGAGCACATCCGGGCGGGCGACTGGCAGCAGGCGGTGCGCGAGGGGCTGGCCGAGGTGTCGCGCGGGATGAGCCGGATCTCCCGCCAGGGCAGCTCGCGCTCGGACTGGGGCTGGGGCTGGGACGACGAGACGTCCGGGCCGGAAACCAAGGTCGAGCGGATGGACATGACCAAGCCGGAGGGCGGCGGCAAGGAGGAGAAGCCGACCGGCGGCGGCAGCGGAGACGGCGGCAGCGGCGCGGCCGGAGTGCGGGAGCCCGAGTGGGCCAGGGACTTCACCCCCTCGGACGCCCCGGCCCGCGATCTGGAACGGCTGCTCGACCGGTTCCGCGACGACATCCGCGACGCGGCCCGCGACCACGGGGTGACGGACGCCCAACTGGCCGACGCCCGCCATCACCTGGGGGCGACCGCGGCGCGCATCACCGCGCTGCTCCGAGGTGACCAGGCATAGGCCCGGCCTCCATCTCGCTCAGGACCGGCTTCCGTCCCACTCAGGACGGCTTCCGTCCACCGCTTGACCTCAACCGCGGTTGAAGTTCCAGGATCGGGGTCGGAGGGGCGCACCACGGGGGGCGCCCCTCCGACCCCGATCCTCTTTTCCTTCTCAGCTCTTCCCGACCGCGAGGAGACCGTCATGTCCGCCCTTCCCAGCTCCGGCCCGCTGCCCGATCTCACCCGGCCCGATGTGGGTGCCGCGCTGTTCAGCACCTGGAGCGTGGGCACGCCGGATCGGCAGCGGGCCGCGGTCGACGCCATCGCCGCCACCTGGGACAGCCGCCCCTGGCCGGCACCCGAGCTGCTCTCCTACAACGTCTACGCGGGTACGGACGGCGATACGCTGATGCACCACTCCCAGTGGGCCGGTGAGGCCGCGTACCACGCCTTCTTCCGGACCCACCGCCAGGAGCGCAACGACGAGATCGACAGCGCGGTCCCGGACCTCAAGCGGCTCGGCCTTTCCTCCTACCGCTACTACCGCGGCTTCCAGGCACCGGCCGCCCAGAGCGATACGCCGGACCCCGGGTCGGCCCCCGGGCTGATCGTCGTCGTCGAGATCGACTTCGACGACCCCGATCCCGAGCTCCGCCGGTCCTGGACCGACCTGGTCATCGAGGCTCTGGAGAACGAGCCCGACCCCGGTCTGATCTCCGCCGACTTCCATCTGATCGTCGACGGCGAGCGCCATCTGAGCACCGACCGCGCCCGGGTGCTCAACTACGCCCACTGGACCGGCGCGGAGACGTACGAGGCGGCGATGGCGGCCGATGGGCCGCGCGGCGGCGGCTCGTCCGTCTGGGACCGGGTGCGCGACTTCCCCGGTCTGGTGGGTTCCTCGTCCCGCTCCTATCGCTTCCGGCGGAGCTTCGTACCGCCGTCGGCGTCATCGTCGCGGAATTCCGCGAATTCGCCGGAGCGCGAGACCCGGTAGATCATCGCGCGGGCTTCGCGCCAAGCCTCCGGCATATGCTCGCCGCCCTCTCGGCGCGGACCGGATCCACCGGGTCTGTTCGAATTCCCCCGTGAATCCCCGGCCCTCATTGGCGGCCGTGGAGGGCGGCAGGGTATTCAGACCGTCAATACGACCTTGCCGAACAGATCGCCGCCCGCCATCTTCTCGAACCCCTCACGGGCCCGGTCCAGCGGCAGCACCGAGTCGATCACCGGTCGTACGCCGCGGGCGGCGCAGAAGCTCAGCAGATCCTCCAGCTCGTCCTTCCCGCCCATCGTGGAGCCGACGACCTTCAGCTCCAGGAAGAAGATCCGGTTGAGCTCGGTGGCCTTCGGGTTGGGGCCGCTGGTGGCGCCCGAAATCACCAGAGTGCCGCCGGGCTTGAGGGACTTCACCGAATGCGACCAGGTCGCGGCGCCCACCGTCTCGATCACGGCGTCCACCCGGCGCGGCAGCCGCTCCCCCGGTTCGTGCGCGCTCTCCGCGCCCAGCTCGACGGCGCGGGCCCGCTTGGCCTCGTCACGGCTGGTGGCCAGCATCCGCAGCCCCGCGGCCGCGCCCAGCACGATCGCGGCGGTCGCCACACCGCCGCCGGCGCCCTGGACCAGGACGCTGTCGCCGGGGCGCACCGCCGCGTTGGTGAACAGCATGCGGTACGCGGTCAGCCAGGCGGTGGGCAGGCAGGCGGCCTCCTCGAAGGAGAGCTCCTTGGGCTTGGGCAGCAGATTCCAGCTCGGGACGGTCACCTTCTCGGCGAAGGTGCCCTGGTAGCGCTCGGTGAGGATGGTGCGGGGCTCCTTCGGGCCGACGCCGTGTCCGCTCTGGCCGATGACGGAGTGGAGGACGACCTCGTTGCCGTCCTCGTCGATCCCGGCCGCGTCGCAGCCGAGGATCATCGGAAGCGACTCCTCGCCGAGGCCAACACCGCGCAGTGACCACAGGTCGTGGTGGTTGAGCGAGGCGGCCTTGACGTTCACGGTCGTCCAGCCGGGCCGGGCCTGCGGCTCGGGGCGCTCCCCCAGTTCGAGGCCGCTCAGCGGCTGGTCACGGTCGATACGTGCGGCATAGGCAGCGAACATGATCCCGACCTTAGGCCGCACGGCGAGCCCACGGAACCACGCCACGGTGTGACCCCGCTCGCCCACCGCGCACAAGCCCACGGGCCGGTCCGCCCCTCCGGCTGAGGGGCGGACCGGCCCGTGATGGCACAGTCCGCGATGGCCCGGCACGCGATGGCACCTGGGCCCTGGCGGGCGTCAGCGGCGGGCGACGCCCTCCGCGCGGGCGGCCGCGGCGACGGCCGCGGTCACGGCGGGGGCGACCCGGTCGTCGAACGGCGAGGGGATGACCTTGTCCGCGCTCAGCTCATCGGCCACCACCGCGGCCAGCGCCTCGGCGGCCGCGAGCTTCATGCCCTCGGTGATCCGGGAGGCCCGGACCTGGAGGGCGCCCGCGAAGATGCCGGGGAAGGCGAGGACGTTGTTGATCTGGTTGGGGAAGTCGCTGCGCCCGGTGGCGACCACGGCCGCGTACCGGTGGGCGACGTCCGGGTGGATCTCCGGGTTGGGGTTGGCCATCGCGAAGATGAAGGCGCCCGACGCCATCTTCGCCACCGCGTCCTCCGGCACCGTGCCGCCGCTGACGCCGATGAAGACGTCGGCGCCGTCCAGCGCGGCCTCCAGGGATCCGGTGAGCCCGGCCTTGTTGGTGAACCCGGCCAGCTCGCGCTTGACGTCGGTGAGGTCCTCGCGGTCCTGGGAGACGACGCCCTTGCGGTCGCACACGGCGACATCGCCGATGCCCGCCTCGGTGAGGATCCGGGCGATGGCCACACCGGCGGCACCGGCGCCGGAGATGACGGCGCGCAGCTGACCCAGCGCGCGGTCCGTCAGCCTGGCGGCGTTGCGCAGCGCGGCGAGGGTGACCACCGCCGTGCCGTGCTGGTCGTCATGGAAGATCGGGATGTCGACCCGCTCCTGGAGCTTGCGCTCGATCTCGAAGCAGCGGGGCGCGGAGATGTCCTCCAGATTGACGCCACCGAACGAGGGCGCGAGCCGGGCGACGGTCTCCACGATCTCGTCCACGTCCCGGCAGTCGAGCGCGATCGGCACCGCGTCGACACCGCCGAACTGCTTGAAGAGGATCGCCTTGCCCTCCATGACCGGGAGGGACGCCTCCGGGCCGATGTCGCCGAGCCCCAGCACCGCGCTGCCGTCCGTCACCACGGCGACGACCTGGGACTTCCAGGTGTAGTCGTGGACGAGCCCGGGCTGCTCGGCGATGGCGCTGCAGACCTTGGCCACGCCCGGTGTGTACGCGAGGGACAGGTCGTCCCGGTTGCGCACGGGCACGGTCGCCTGGACGGCCATCTTGCCGCCGCGGTGCAGGGCGAAAGCCGGATCGAAGGGCTCTTCGCCCGTCACGCCGTCGGCTCCTTCACCACTGCCGCTTGTGCTGTCGCTGCGAGGATTGACCATCTCCGCTGCCACTGTTTGACCCCTTTGTCGTTTTTCTGTCGAGGGTATCCGCCCCAGGTTCGGAGCGGGCGGGCACCGCGTCGTCCCATTCAGCGGATGACCACCGCATGGGTCTGGGTACGAACGCCGGGCGCGTCGCACACACGCCCTGAGCCCCGGGTGAGGGGTGCCGTCTGTTCTACCTGAAGCGCGCGTCGAGCGACGAGCGAGTTCTGGTGCGATGACGCCGGAAAACCGGGCATTAAGGCTGGAGGCGGGCGAATCTCTAGGGAAAGTCCATGCCTCCGTCACGCGCTGTTCTCCGCGTGATCATGAGCCCGCCCCGCGTCTCCGGCCGCCGCTGTCCGGCCGGTGCCGCTGTCCGGTTGTGCACCACGGGGATCGCCCGTTATCCGATTTTGACATGGCCAGCGGCCCGCACGGGCCTGTCCGATGACAAGATGCCCCAATCACACGAGATCGCGACACCCACAAACGTGTTCCCCAGATCTCGCCCCCTCACCCTGCCGGAGGAACCAGCATGACCGCCAGCTTCACGCCCCGTGGGGCCACCCTGAAGTCCCGGATGGCCTCCGTCGGCGCGATAGCGGTGGCAGGCGCCTTGCTGCTGACGGGCTGCGGCGACCAGACCGACAAGGCCACCGGTGGGTCGAACACCAACGCGGCCCCGCTCTTCAACCAGCTCCCCAAGGAGATCCAGAGCGCCAAGGTGATCAAGGTCGGCTCGGACATCAACTATCCGCCGGTCGAGTTCAAGAAGAACGGCGAGGTCATGGGCATCGACCCGGACATCGCCGACGCTCTTGGCAAGCAGCTCGGGGTGAAGTTCGAGTTCAACAACGGCACCTTCGACACCCTGCTCTCGGGCCTGCGCTCCAAGCGGTACGACATCGCCATGTCGGCCATGACCGACAACAAGGGCCGCCAGGAGGGTGTCGACCCGGACACCGGCAAGAAGGCGGGCGAGGGCGTCGACTTCGTCGACTACTTCACCGCGGGTGTCTCCATCTACACCAAGAAGGGCGCCAACACGGGGATCAAGACGTGGGACGACCTGTGCGGCAAGAAGATCGTCGTGCAGCGCGGCACCGTCTCCCACGACCTGGCCAAGGCCCAGTCGAAGACCTGCCAGAAGAACGGCAAGGGCAAGATCTCGGTCGAGGCGTTCGGCAATGACACCGAGGCCCAGACCCGGCTGCGCGGCGGTGGCGCCATCGCCGGCTCCAGCGACTTCCCGGTCGCCGCGTACGCGGTGAAGACCTCCGGCGGCGGCAAGGACTTCGAGCTCGTCGGCGACCAGGTGGAGGCGGCCCCGTACGGCATGGCCATCGCCAAGAAGAACACCCAGCTACGCGATGCCATCAAGCAGGCCCTCGCCCTGATCATCGCGAACGGCGACTACGACAAGATCATCGCGAAGTGGGGCGTCAAGGAAGGCGCGGTCACCAAGGCCATCATCAACGGCGGCAAGTGATCCGGCCCTCCCCCGTCCGCGCTCGCGCTGAAAGGCACCATCCGTGACACAGAAGATCGAAAAGGCGGATCCGGCCGACGCCCCGCCGACGCCGGCGCCGGAGAACATCAAGGCCATCCCGGTGCGGCACTACGGCCGCTGGGTCTCCGCGGTCATCACCATCGCCGTGCTCTTCCTGCTCATCTCCGCCTTCGCCCGCGGCGATGTGAACTGGGACGCCATCCCGGACTACTTCTTCGACGGCGAGGTCCTCAGGGGCGTCCGCAACACCGTCTGGATCACCATCCTCTCGATGGTGCTCGGCGTGGTCCTCGGCATCATCCTCGCCGTGATGCGGCTGTCGAAGAACCCGGTGACCGCCTCCATCGCCTGGGGCTATATCTGGTTCTTCCGCGGCACCCCGGTCTATGTGCAGCTCCTGGTCTGGTTCAACCTCGGCCTGGTGTTCGACTACATCAACATCATGCCGATCTACAAGGACGAGTGGTCGGACTTCATGACCCCGTTCCTGGCCGCCCTGCTGGGTCTGGGTCTGAACGAGGCCGCGTACATGGCCGAGATCTGCCGGGCGGGCCTCCAGTCGGTCGACGAGGGTCAGTCCGAGGCCGCCCAGGCGCTCGGCATGAGCCATGCCAAGACGCTGCGCCGGGTGGTGCTGCCGCAGGCGATGCGGGTGATCGTGCCGCCGACGGGCAATGAGTTCATCAACATGCTCAAGACCACCTCGCTGGTGATCGCGGTGCAGTACTGGGATCTGCTGCAGGCCACCTCCGAGGTCGGCCAGAACTCCGGTGCCACGGCGGAGATGCTCTTCCTGGCGGCCGCCTGGTACCTGATCCTCACCTCCGTCCTGAGCGTGGGCCAGTACTACCTGGAGCGGTACTACGCGCGCGGCTCGAGCCGCAGCCTGCCGGCCACCCCGCTGCAGCGGGTCCGGGCCAATCTGCTCTCCTTCAGCAACCGCTCCGGAGGTGTCGGCGCATGACCGCCATGGTGAAGGCCGAAGGCGTCCACAAGTCCTTCGGCCCGGTACAGGTCCTCAAGGGCATCGACCTCGAGGTCGCGCCGCGCGAGGTGTTCTGCCTGATCGGCCCGTCCGGCTCCGGCAAGTCCACCTTCCTGCGCTGCATCAACCACCTGGAGAAGATCAACTCCGGGCGGCTGTACGTCGACGGCGACCTGGTCGGCTACCGCCAGAAGGGCGACAAGCTCTACGAGCTCAAGGACCGCGAGGTCGCCGAGAAGCGGCGCGACATCGGCATGGTCTTCCAGCGCTTCAACCTCTTCCCGCACATGACCGCGCTGGAGAACGTGATCGAGGCGCCGGTCCAGGTCAAGCGCGAGACCAAGGCGGTCGCGCGGGAGCGCGCGCTGAAGCTGCTGGACCGGGTGGGCCTCGCCGACAAGGCGGCCAACTACCCCTCCCAGCTCTCCGGCGGCCAGCAGCAGCGCGTCGCGATCGCGCGGGCGCTGGCGATGGAGCCGAAGCTGATGCTCTTCGACGAGCCCACCTCGGCGCTCGACCCGGAGCTGGTGGGCGATGTGCTCGATGTGATGCGCGGGCTCGCGGAGGACGGCATGACGATGATCGTCGTCACACATGAGATGGGCTTCGCCCGCGAGGTCGGGGACTCGGTCGTCTTCATGGACGACGGCGTGGTGGTGGAGTCCGGGCACCCCCGTGAGGTGCTGACCAATCCGCGGCATGAGCGGACGAAGTCGTTCCTCTCCAAGGTGCTGTAGTCGCTGTCACGGCCGCGAGGGCGGTACGGGCAGGTGCCCGTACCGCCCTCGCGCCGTTGGCCCGCCGGCCAGGTGGTCACTTCAGCCCGAGCACCATCGCGTCCGAGGGCGAGCACCATACGGCCCGTGCCTCCCCGAAGCCCCCCTCGCGCAGCGCCTCGGCATGCCAGGCGACGGACTGCGTCTCCCCGTCCGCGTGGTCGCCGTCGGCCGGATTACCGAAGATCGTGAACCGCTCGGCCACCGGCCCGGCCAGCACCTCGTCCCGTGCCGCGGCCTGCCACCACTGGGCCCAGTCCTGCGCGCCCTCGGCCTGGGCCCGGGCCTGCCGCTCCTTCTGGAACGCGTGGTCGGCGGCGTTGAGCCGGGGCGTGGCGGGATCGGGCATATGGTCCGCGTTGAGGAACACCCCGCCCTCCCGTACGACGCCCGCGATCTGCCCGTACAGCACCCGCAGCTCGTCCGAGCGCAGCCAGTGGAGCGCCGTGGCGGTCAGGACGGCGTCGTACGTACGGTGCGGCAGCCGCCCGGTCCACCCGGGGTCGCGCAGATCGGCGGTCACGAACTCGGCGCGCGGCTCGGCCGCGAGGTGGCCGCGGGCGATCGTCAGCAGCGCGGGGTCGAGGTCCACTCCGGTGCTGGTGGCGCCCGGGAACCGGCGCAGCGCCCGGTCCGAGATACTGCCCGTGCCGCACGCGAGATCGAGGATCCTCGGCTCCGGGCCGACGACGGCCTCGACCGCGTCGAGCATCACCCGGAACCGCTCCTCACGATCGGGGAGGTACCACTCCTGCTGCCGGTCCCAGCTCCGCTGCCACGCCTGCCAGTCCGCCACGGCGACGGTGTCCGTCATCGAGTTCCTCCAAGCCATGCGTCGTAAGCCATGCGTCGTCGTCTCCGGCGCAGCCGCCCCGTAATACCCTCGTAGGCAGAACGCCTCTTACCCGACTCTAGATGCCCCGTCGTAAGGACCACAAGTGGAACTGGCTTATTACTCGGATCTCGCCGTGCGCCTGGTCAACAGCGAGGAGCCAAGCCGCGGCACCGACACCCTGACCTCGGTGGAGGCCGTGCGGGCGCTCTTCGGGGAGAGCCGGCAGGCGGCCCGGCGGACGACGGACGCCGATGTCACCCGGCTGAGGTCGGTCAGGGCCCGACTGCGTGCCGTCTTCGAGGCGGCGGCGGGCGGCGACGAGGTGCTGGCGGTGGACCTGCTGAACGCGCTGCTCATCGAGTTCCCGGTGAGTCCGCAGATCTCCGGCCATGAGACCCGTGACGACGACGACCGCCCCAAGTGGCATATGCATATCGCGGACTACGCCGCCAACGCGGGCGCCGGATACGCCGCGACCGCCTCGATGGGGCTGGCCTTCCACCTCACCGAACTGGGCGCCGACCGGCTGGGCATCTGTGAGGCGTCACCCTGTCGCAACGCCTATCTCGACACCTCGACCAATCGATCCCGGCGCTACTGCTCCGACCGCTGCGCGACCCGCGCCAATGTGGCCGCCTACCGCGCGCGCAAACGCCTGGACGCCGAGCGGTCGCCCGGCGCCGAGCGCAGCCGGCGCCAGGACCGCGAGCCCACCGGCCGTACGGCGGACACCGCCCAGAAGACCAGCCCGGCCATGGACCGCTGACCACCACGCCCGGCGCCCGGCCGCGGCCGCAGCCGCAGCCATGCCCGGGCCACCACCAGCTCGTCCGGCACGACGCCGAACTCCCGGCTGTCGTTCTCCACATACGGGTTGTCACCCTTGACCCACCAGCCGCCCTCGCGCCGCTCCACCGCGCGCTTGACGATCAGCAGGTCCTGCCGGAACGGATGGCGCACCACCACCACGTCCCCCGGCCGCACCGGCGCCCCGTAGCGGACCACCAACTGGTCGCCGGGGTACAGCGTCGGCTGCATCGACGGGTTGTACACCTCCGCGAGCCCGATCCGCAGCAGTCCGCGCTGGTCGCGGTCGGGCTCCTGCCCGCGATCGCCCAGCTGCTCCCGCATCACGGCACCTCCGGTCCTCACCCTGCACCCATCACGATCCCAGGCATCCCAGCCTGACACCGGACTTTTGACCTAAGCCCCCCGGGGCACCCGAGAAAAGGCTTCCCCCACGGAGTAATCTCGCACCTGAGAAGACGATCACGAATGGAAGGACAGCTCTATGCTCTCCCGCCTGTTCGCCCCGAAGGTTCAGGTCAGCGCACACTGCGACCTGCCCTGCGGTGTGTACGACCCGGCCCAGGCCCGTATCGAGGCCGAGTCCGTCAAGGCCGTCCAGGAGAAGTACCAGGCCAACGAGGACCCGCACTTCCGCGCCCGCGCCACCGTCATCAAGGAGGAGCGCGCGGAGCTCGCCAAGCACCATGTGTCGGTGCTGTGGAGCGACTACTTCAAGCCCCCGCACTTCGAGAAGTACCCGGAGCTGCACCAGCTGGTCAACGACACCCTCAAGGCCCTGAGCGCGGCCAAGGGCTCGACCGACCCGGCCACGGGGCAGAAGGCACTGGACTACATCGCCCAGATCGACAAGATCTTCTGGGCGACCAAGAAGGGCTGACCCTGCCTTTCCCCAGCACCACGAGACCGCACCCGAGCCGCCCCGAGTGGCCCGGGTGCGGTCTTCTTTGCGCGGAACATCCTTGCCGGGGGCGGGGGTTGAAGCCTCCCCCTCACCTCCGCGGGCTGATTCCCGCCACGGCGAGGCCCAGCAGCCGGTCCGCCTCGGTGGCGGGGGCCGGGTGGTGCTGGGTGGCCAGCGCGATCCCGGCGATCAGCGTGACCAGGTCGACCGCGGTCGCCCCGGGGGCCATCACACCGGCCCGTTCGGCTCGCCGCAGCAGCGGCTCGCCCGCCTCGGTGAGCGTGTCCACGCAGGGGTTCGCATGCTCCGGGTCGAGCTCACCGTTTCGCAGCAGCGCGGTGGCCAGGCCCTGCACCGAGGCGGAGTAGACGGTGAGCTCGCCCAGCCACTCCAGCAGCGCGGCCCGTACGTCCTCTTCCTTCGCGAGTTCATGAGCGCGGGCGGCCAGGACCTCGATCCGCTCGCGGAAGACGGCCTCCAGGAGGGCGCTCCGGGTGGGGAAGTGGCGGCGCACGGTGGCCGAGCCGACCCCGGCGGTGCGGGCGATCTGTTCCAGGGAGGCGTCGGCGCCGTGCGCGGCGACCTCCTCCTCGGCCACGGCGAGGATGCGCTCGTAGTTGCGCCGGGCGTCCGCGCGCTGGGCGGGCATGGCGTCACCTCCGGGTTGCTAAGTGGCGGGGCCCTCCGTATCGTACCGAGAGATAAGTGGCGGGGCCCGCCGTTTAGTGTCTGTGCAGTCGACAAGTCGATACCCCCATGCCCGAGGAGCAGCAGCATGCCCATGAACTCCCCGACGTCCGCCCCGTCCGCCCCCGTTCTGGTCACCGGCGCCACCGGACAGCAGGGCGGCGCCACCGCACGCGCCCTGCTCTCGGCGGGCGTTCCCGTACGGGCTCTGGTCCGCGACCCGGACACCGAGCGGGCCAAGGCCGTGGCGGCGCTCGGCGCCGAGCTGGTCACCGGCGACCTGCTCGACCTCGACTCGGTGCGGCGGGCCGCCGAGGGGGCGCGCGCCGTCTTCTCGATCCAGATGCCCGATATGAACGACCTCCAGGGCGACTCCGAGTGGGTCCAGGGGCGCAACCTGATCGACGCCGCGCGGGAGATGGGGGTGGCGCAGTTCGTGCACACCTCCGTCTCCGGCGCCGGACAGCACCACACCGAGCCCGGCTGGGCGGAGGGCCGCTGGGCGGCGCTGGAGCACTACTACGCGACCAAGGCCGGCCTCCAGGACCGGGTCCGCGAGGCGGGCTTCCGCCACTGGACCCTCCTCAAGCCCGCCTTCTTCATGGAGAACTTCCTGTCCCTGCTCCCGAACGGCCCCGAGGGCGGTCTGGCCACCATCCTCGAGCCCGGCACCGAGCTCTCCCTCATCGCCGTCGCCGACATCGGCACGGCTGCCGCCGCGGCCTTCGCCGACCCGGAGCGGTTCCACGAGGTCGAGCTGGAACTGGCGGGCGAGTGCATGACGATGACCCGGGTCGCCGAGGTCCTCTCCGACGTCGCGGGCACCGAGGTGACCGCCCCGTCGATGACCGCGGACGAGGCGCTCGCCGCCGGGATGCCGCAGTGGGGCCTCGGGCATGTGCGGCTGAACGAGGTCGGCCAGCCGGCCCGCCCCGAGTTCGCGCGCGCCCTCGGCCTCCCCCTCACCGGCTTCGCCGAATGGGCCGGGCGGCACCTGGGACCCGCGGCGGCCTGACCCTCCCGGCCCGGCAGCGGCGTCCGCTCCGGCCCGGCCTGTGGTTGATGCCCGGACCGGAGTGGACGAGGCTGGAAGGGAACCCTGGTGGACGGACCCAGTGCCGCCCCCGGAGGGATGGGCGACCATGATGCGCCATGACAGCGGCTCCGCGCGGGAGTGGGGCGGCTTCAACGAAACAGACGAAACGGACACGGCGAGGGCCACCGTCACCGATGACGGGACACTGACCAGCTGGAACGACGGTGCCCGCCGGCTGCTCGGATATCCGCCCCCGCAGGTCGTGGGGCGGCCCGCCGCCGACCTGCTGGCCGATCCGGCCCGCGCGGCGGACGCCGGGGCCCGCCGCGCCCGCACCCGGCTCACCCGCTGGCACGGGACGGTGGCGCTGCGCCACCGGGACGGCCACGAGATGCCGGTGCGGGTGCTGGCACACCGCAGAGGGCCGGAGGGCGACTGGCTGCTGGTGGCCGCGGCGCCCCGGGCGGAGCTGCCCCCCGAGTCCTGGAACGACGCGCTGATGCGCTGGGCCTACGCGCAGTCGCCCTGCCCGATGGCGATCTACGACGCCGATCTGCGGCTGCGCAAGGTGAACGACGAGATGGCCCGCGTCGTCGGCCTCCCCGAAGCGGAGATCCGCGATCTGCGGCTGTCGGAGATCGGGGGCAAGCTCCAGAGCGAGCAGCTCGAAGCCGTCATGCACGATGTGCTGACCACCGGCGAGCCGCGCGAGATGGAGACCTACCTGCGCACCGGCGGCGAGACCAAGGAGCACGCCTGGTCGGCCCAGTTCGCCCCGCTGAAGGCGAGGGACGGCCAGGTGTACGCGGTCTGCATGGCGGCGCATGACATCACCGACCAGTATCTGGCCCGCCAGCGGCTGCTGTTGCTGAGCGCGGCCAGTGAACGGATCGGCAGCACCCTCGACGTCGACCACACCGCGCAGGAGCTGGCCGACGTCTGCGTACCGCGGCTGGCCGACTACGCCAGCATCGACCTGCTGGACCGGCTGGCCCAGGACGAGGAGCTGCCGTCCGGGCCGCTCACCAGCCCGATCGTGCTGCGCCGAGCGGCCCTGCGGTCCCGCTACGAGGGCTGCCCCGAGTCCGTGGTGCCGGTGGGGAAGGTGGACACCTATCCGCAGGTCTCGCCGATGGCGGAATGCCTGGTGGTGGAGCGGCCCCTCATCTACGCGACCACCGACCCCATGATCGCCAAGTGGGGTGCGCTGAAGCCCGCCCGCGCCCGTTCGATCAGGCGGTTCGGCATTCACTCGATCATGGCGGTGCCGATCCGGGCACGGGGCACGACGCTCGGGGTGGCCGTATTCGCCCGCCACCACACCCCCGAGCCGTTCACCCAGGACGATGTGGTGCTGGCCGAGGAGATCACCACCCGGGCCGCCGTCTGTGTGGACAACGCCCGCCGCTTCACCCGGGAGCGCGACACCGCCCTGGCCCTGCAGCGCAGCCTGCTGCCGCGGACCCTCCCCCAGCCGCCGGCCGTCGAGGTCGCCTCCCGCTATCTGCCCGCGGGCCCGTACGCGGGGGCGGGCGGGGACTGGTTCGACGTCATCCCGCTCTCCGGGGCACGGGTCGCGCTGGTCGTGGGCGATGTGGTCGGCCACGGCATCCAGGCGTCGGCCACCATGGGCCGGCTGCGGACGGCGGTCCGTACCCTCGCCGACGTCGATCTGCCGCCCGACGAGCTGCTCACCCACCTGGACGACCTGGTGATCCACCTGGCCGCGGAGACCGGCGCCGAGGAGGCCACCGGAGATGTGGGGGCCACCTGTCTGTACGCGGTCTACGACCCCGTCTCGCACCGCTGCTCACTGGCCGCGGCCGGGCACCCGCCCCCGGCGCTGGCCAGGCCCGACGGCACCGTGGAGTTCCTCCCGGTACCGGCCGGACCGCCGCTGGGGGTCGGCGGGCTGCCCTTCGAGTCGATGGAGACCGAGCTGCCCGAGAACGCCGTGCTCGCCCTCTACACCAACGGGCTGCTGGCCGTATGGGACCGCGATGCCGACGAGGGCCGTCTGCTGCTGACCAACGCGCTGGCCCACCCCAGCGGGTCCCTGGACGGCACCTGCGACGCCGTTCTGCGCACGCTCCTCCCCGCCGGGGGCGCGCTCGACGACGTCGCGCTGCTGCTCGCCCGCGCCCGCTCCCTGGACGAGGCGCACGTGGCCACCTGGGACGTGCCCGCCGACCCGGCGTGGGTGGCCCGGTCCCGCCGGAACGTGACGGAGCGGCTGACCGAATGGGGGCTCGACGAGGCCGTCTTCACCACCGAGCTGGTCGTCAGCGAGCTGGTCACCAACGCCATCCGGCACGCCGTCCCGCCCATCCGGCTGCGGCTGATCCATGACCACTCGCTGATCTGCGAGGTCACCGATTCCTCCAGCACCGCCCCGCATATGCGCCGCGCCCGCACCTTCGACGAGGGCGGCCGCGGGCTGCTGCTGGTCGCGCGGCTCAGCCAGCGCTGGGGGAGCCGGCAGACCGCCGAGGGCAAGACGATCTGGTCGGAGCAGACCCTTCCGGTCGGGCTGCCCACCGGGCTGCCGGGCCTGGACTGAGCGGCCGGGGGGCGCGGGGCCGCCCCAGGGCGAGCCCAGGACGGTATGGGGGCGGTCGGCCCGCGTCAGAAGCGCCAGCGCGTCTGCCCGTACGCGCCCTTGCGGAAGCCGAACGCCGTGGCCGGGGCGACCCGGTGGACCAGGGCCTCATGGCCGTCGTGGTGGAAGGCTCCGTCGCGCACCTGGAAGGTCCACTCCGCGCCGTACTTCGCCACGTACGCCGCGGCGATCCGCTCGAGCGTGGCGTCGTCCCGCACCCGCTCGGCCTCGCCCTCGACCACCAGGTCCAATCCCTCGTGCAGCACACCCGCACCCGTGGTGAGGACGCAGCGCGGATTGTGCGCGAGGTTCCGGGCCTTCTGTTCCTCGGGGCCGGTGCAGAAGCAGAGCGCCCCGTCGAACCAGACGGCGATGAGCGGGGTGACATGGGGGCGGCCGTCCCGGCGGACGGTGGACAGCCAGTACAGCTCCGCCGCCGCCAGCCCCTCACGCCCCTCCGGCCAGCCGGTGGCGGTGGCGTCCGGGCTGCTGAAACGGGTGTCCAGCGCGGTCTGCGGATCGTGCTCCGTGATCATCTGCTCGCTCCTCGGATGGCATGCGGTCCGGTGCGGTCCCGGGTGCTTGGACCGCCCGGCGGAGCGAAACTCATCGTCCGCGGCCACCCGCCACTCCGAAGGGGCGCTACGAGACCTCGGCGGGCCCGGCGAGCCCCAGGATGTCGAGCGCGTCACGGGCCCGGGGCTCATGGGAGCGCAGCAGCGGGCTCTCGTTGCGGACCAGCCACTGGCGGTACGCGGAACTCGCCCAGGCGATCTCGAAGTACGCGTCCGCCAGGTCGCCGAAGAGGGCGTCGACGTCGAGCGGGGCGCCGGGCACGGTGTCCGGATCGGGTCCGGTGGCCTCGGTCGCGGTCTCGGTCGGGAGCGCCGTGTCCGGCGCAGATCCGGCGGCCCCGGTGCGGGCGGGGAGCGCCGTGTCCAGGTCGGGTCCGGGGGGCAAGGCGCGGGCGGGGAGCGCCGTGTCCAGGTCAGGTCCGGGGGACAAGGCGCGGGCCGCCGGGGCCGCCCGGGAGGCCAGGAAAAGCCGGACCGTCAGCGGATCCCCGTGCAGCGGGCGCACGGCCACGCCCTGACGGGACCGCGCGGTGGGCTGGCAGGGGGTGACCACCTCGCCCGAGGCGACCAGGTCGGCGGCGGTCAGATAGTCCCCGTACACCACCCTCGGATTGAGCCCCGCGGCGGCCAGGACCCGGCGCAGCCCGGGCCCCTCGCCGTCCACGCTGGGGTCCACCATCCACTGGTCGGCGGCGAGGTCGGCGAGCCGCACCGCGGGCCGCGCGGCGGCCGGATGGGTTTCGGCCAGCGCCACGAACTGCGGCTCCCGCTCCACGAGCATCCGGCGCTCCACGCCCTCGGGCACCCGCAGCGGCGCGCCCTCGACCTCGTGCACGAAGGCGACGTCCAGTTGGTTGGCGGCGACCATCTGCAGCAGCGCGTTGGCGGAGACGTCGATATGGATGGTGGTGTCCGCGTCGGGATAGCGGTCGCGCAGCCTGCGCAGCCAGCCGACCACGGCCCGGCTGCCCGTGCTGCCGATGCGCAACCGGGCGTCGGCGGTCTGCCCCGCCTCCAGCCGGACCTCGCTGACCAAGGCGTTCATCTCGGCCACGATCGGCCGGGCGCGGCACAGCACGGACCGCCCCAGCGGGGTCGGCCGACTGCCGGTGACCTCCCGCGAGAACAGCCGGCCGCCGATGGTGTTCTCGATGCGCCGGAGCTGGGTCGTCAAGGATGGCTGGGTCATGCCCAGTTGGCGCGCCGCCTTCCGTAGGCTGCCGGTGTCGGCGATGGCGCACAGTGCACGGAGGTGCCTCACCTCGAGCTCCACGGCGGGAGCATATCTGCGCCCTTGTCGGTCACACCAGACTCTGAAACCACTCCAACCCATACCGGAATCGATCAATCGGTGGTCAAACACCGGTCAACGGGACGTCAAACCGCCATCCCCGCAACGGGCTTGAGAGCCCGGCGGGGGATATGCCTTTGTGCTATCACCAGTTGATATCTCCGCGTACGGCTCGATCTCCTCAAGACTCGGCGTCAGCCAAGAGTTCATCCCACGGCCCCGGCCGCCACCCCACACGGCGACCGGGGCCCGAGGACGATGAGGAGCCCCCCACATGTCACTCCCCAAGCTCGCGCTGTCCGCGACCCTCGGCCTCGGCCTGGCGGCCGCACTGTCCGCCGTGCCCGCCTCCGCGGCCACGCCCGACCACTCCACGACCCAGCGCAGCGCCGCGGCCGCCGGTTACACGGCGAGCGGCGAGGAGAAGGCCGACACCGACGCCTTCATCAAGGCCGTCATGAAGTCGGCGCTGGCCAAGCAGGCCAAGGCGCCCCGCGGAGCGGCGGCCGTCACCGTGACCTACGACGCGAGCCAGGCCCCGACCTTCCAGTCGCAGATCTCCCGCTCCGCCCAGATCTGGAACTCGTCGGTGAGCAACGTGAAGCTGCAGGCGGGCAGCAACGCGGACTTCACCTACCGCGAGGGCAACGACCCCCGGGGCTCGTACGCGAGCACCGACGGCCACGGCAGCGGCTATGTCTTCCTGGACTACGCCCAGAACCAGGAGTACGACTCGACCCGGGTCACCGCGCACGAGACCGGCCACGTGCTGGGTCTGCCGGACCACTACGAGGGCCCGTGCAGCGAGCTGATGTCCGGTGGCGGCCCCGGCACGTCCTGCACCAACTCGCAGCCCGACCAGGCCGAGATCAGCCGCGTCAACCAGCTCTGGGCCAATGGCCTGGCCAAGCTCGAGAAGCAGCTGGCCAAGGCTCACTGAGCCCGCTGAAACCGCCAAGCCACTGATCCCCTGGATCAGGGCCTGACCGCCCGCACCCGGTTCCCGACGCCGGGTGCGGGCGGTCGGCGTATGCGGCTCCATCCACCGCGCGCACCGGGACGTAGCCGCACGGGAAGCGACGCCGCCTCCGGCCGGAGGTACCGTATAGACACCAGGAGCATTTCGCACAAACCGGCCGGATTCCCTCCAGCTGGGGCCCGGCCCCAGGGAGTGAGCACCATGGAGACCCTGATCACCGTGGTTGTCATCCTCGCGCTGATCGGGGTGGGCGCGCTGCTGATCCACCGGACCAATGTCCAGAACGGCAACCGCATGTCCGCCGAGAGCCACGACGATTCCCCGGCCGGCGGACGGCCGCACCATCGCACCTGGGGCCGCCGGCGGCAGCACCGGGGCCAACAGGTCACACCTCCCCAGGACCGCCGTACCTGAGTCCGGCCGCCACCCGGCCGTGCGAGGGCGCCCTACTCCTCCTCGCGCAGCGCCTCGTCCAGCGTGGCGACCGGGTGGAGCACATCCAGCATCCGCCCCGCCCGCAGGGTGCGCAGGATCAACGCGTTGTCGCAGACCAGCCGCAGCCGCCCGCCCCGCTCCATGACACGTCGATGGGCCCGGCACAGCAGTCCCAGGCCCGAGCAGTCGAAGAAGGCGGCCGGGCGTAAGTCCACGATCACCGCGGGCTTGTCCCCGGTCGTGGCCGCGTCCAGTGCCGGTCCGACACTTTCCACCCCGGCGATGTCGATCTCCCCGTGGAGCTCCACCACGGTGTACCCGCCGACCCGGCGCGTACGGGCGCGGGGAGCGGTGACGTCCCCGGCGGCGCCGTCCTGAGCGGCCGGATCGCCCTGAGCGGCAGAATCATCCCGAGCGGCCGGATCGTCCTGAGCGGCGGAATCCCCGTCGGAGGACGCCCACGCGGCCGGATCCCGGCCGGAGGGCCCCCATGCGGCCGGATCCCCGCTCGCGGGCCCCTGCGCGGCGTTCTGGGCACCGCGCTCCAGCGGCACCGGCGCATCACGGGGAGCGCCTTGCTGCGTCATCGCGATATCCCCTCGGAACGGCACACTGCCCCCTCTCACCTTCGTCAGGGTCCCGGAAGCGGGCAGGGTCGGGCATCGGGTGCGAATCCGCCGGGTCCTTGGGCGACGTCTCGCGAGCGTAAAGGGGTGACCGCCGGTTACAGAGGTAGGGACGCAGCATTCCGCCGGTGAATACCGCTCGTTCGGGTGAATTTCGGTTCTTACTATTGACACTTGGTCAGATACAACCTAGGCGAAGGCATCACCACCCCCTCCGGCCACCGGACCCGCCACCCCCGCGATCGCCGGAGTCAGATCCTCCAGTACCTCGAACGCGTCGTCCAGCCGGACCATGCGCAGCAGCCGCACAAACCGCGGTTCGTCGATGACGAGCCGCAGCCGCCCGTCCCGCTCCAGCACGCGATTGCGCAATCGGCACAGTAACGACAATCCGGCACAGTCCAGGAAGGTGACCGGCCGTAGGTCCAGGACCAGATCCGGACACCGTGCCTGGATGAGGGAATCGAGCCGAGCCACGATCCGCCCCGCGGCGAAGATGTCCAACTCTCCCGCGATCTCGGCGACGGTGACGCCGCCGAGTGCATGGACTCGGACGCCGAAGGCGGGCCGATCATCGAACATGCAAGCCTCCTTGACCTGGTGGAGGCGCGCGACACCGGAGCCCACGGCCACGCCGGTCATCGCCGGGGTCCAGGCCGGCCCTTCAGTAGATGACATACCCATCTACCGGCTGACCAGTCAACGAACGGCGCGGCACGTGTCGTTGGCCTATTAAGGCCCCTGGGCCGCGAACTGTTACTCATCGGTAAAGCAGAGGTCTTCTCAAGTCCACCGGGAGCCGTGAGCATGCCATCCGGCAATCGCCTCGAAGTGAAGGATGTGACCGATGACAGCAGGACGCGTGCGATCGCGGCGGCTCGGCATGACGACGGTGGTCGTCGCCCTCGCCATCGGCGTCGGCGGAACGGCCACCACGGCGACCGCCGCCACGCCCGGCACCACGGCGGCCACGGCGGCCACGGCGGCGCCGTCGAGCGCCACCGCCGCCGAGGACGTCGACTACGAGACCTGGCAGCGCGATGTTCGCGCCATCATCGACGAGCAGGCCCGCCCCTACATCGAGGAGCGCACCGCCAACCCCTCGGGCGAGAAGCAGGCCATCGTCCTGGACATCGACAACACCTCGCTGGAGACGGACTTCGGCTTCACCTTCCCCCAGCCCCCCGTCGAGCCGGTCCTGAAGCTCTCGCAGTACGCGCACGACCGGGGCGTGGCCATCTTCTTCGTCACCGCGCGGCCCGGCATCATCTCCTGGCCGACCGAGTACAACCTGGAGAAGGTCGGCTATTCGGTCGCCGGTCTGTACGTACGCCACCTGCCGGATCTCTTCCAGAACGTGGCCGACTACAAGACCGCCAAGCGGGCGGAGATCGAGAAGAACGGCTACACGATCATCGCCAACATCGGCAACAGCCCCACCGACATCAGCGGCGGCCACGCCGAGAAGTCCTTCAAGCTCCCGGACTACGACGGCCGGCTTTCCTGAGTCACGGTCAGGTCATCCCCTTCCGCCACCGCCGATCACCCCCCGCCGGGGAAAGGTCGAAAACTCCAGATCTCGGCGCCCAAGATTGGTGAGTAGGCCGAGCGCACGGCACGTCTGCTCCGCTCAAGACTGGACACACCGCAGACTGTGCGTCGAGATCTCCGCAAACGGCGCGGATACGTCGGCACTGGCGCGAAGGGATGACCGATGACCGGCTCACACGTACTGGCGCTCGGCCACTACCAGCCCGCGAAGGTGCTCGGCAACGAGGACCTCGCGGCCATGGTCGACACCAGCGACGAGTGGATCCGCAGTCGGGTCGGCATCCGCACCCGGCATCTCGCCCGTCCCGACGAAACGGTCGACGAGATGGCCGCGGCAGCCGCCGCCAAGGCGCTGGCCCACAGCGGTCTCGCCCCCTCCGACATCGACCTCGTGCTCGTCGCCACCTGCACGGCGATCGACCGCAGCCCCAACATGGCGGCCCGGGTCGCCGCCCGGCTCGGGCTGGCCGGCCCCGCCACCATGGACCTCAATGTGGTGTGCGCCGGTTTCACCCACGCCCTGGCCACCGCCGACCACACCATCCGGGCCGGTGCGGCCACCGCGGCCCTGGTGATCGGCGCGGACAAGTTCAGCGAGGCCACCGACTGGACCGACCGCTCCACCTGCGTCCTGACCGGCGACGGCGCGGGCGCGGCCGTGGTGGTGGCCGCCGAGCGGCCGGGCGTCGGCCCGGTGGTGTGGGGCTCGGTCCCGGAGATGGGCGGCGCGGTCCGTATCGAGGGCACACCGCCCCGCTTCGCGCAGGAGGGCCAGACCGTCTACCGCTGGGCCACCACCCATCTGCCGCCGATCGCGCGGCAGGTGTGCGAACGGGCCGGGATCTCCCCGGAGGACCTGGCCGGTGTCGTGCTGCACCAGGCCAATCTGCGGATCATCGAGCCGGTCGCCCACAAGCTGGGCGCGGTCAACGCGGTGATCGCCCGCGATGTGGTGGAGTCCGGCAACACCTCGGCGGCCAGCATTCCGCTCGCCCTCTCCAAGCTGGTCGAGCGCGGGGAGGTGGCCTCCGGCGCCCCGGTGCTGCTCTTCGGCTTCGGCGGCAATCTGTCGTACGCCGGCCAGGTCATCCACTGCCCCTGACGGCCGCCTCCCGCACAACGTCAGGCAGCGCCTCGGCCGCCCCGCCAGGACGTCCGATTCGTTCAAGACCGGCCGCCCGCGCGCTGCCTACGCTGCCCGTATGACAGCACGATTCAACGCCATCGGCCTGGTCGTCGCCGACCTGGCCACCTCCCTCGCCTTCTACCGCCGCCTCGGCCTCGACATCCCCGCCGGGGCCGACGCCCAGCCGCACGCCGAGGCCGCCCTGCCCGGCGGGGCGCGGCTGATGTGGGACACCGTCGAGACGGTGCGCTCCTTCGACCCGGAGTGGACGCCGCCGAGCGGCTCCCACCAGGTGGCGCTGGCCTTCGCCTGCGACAGCCCGGCCGATGTGGACAAGACCTACCAGGACCTCGTGGGGGCGGGCGTACGCGGGAAGAAGGAGCCGTGGGACGCGCCGTGGGGCCAGCGCTACGCGACGGTCCTCGACCCCGACGGCAACAGCCTGGACCTCTTCGCCCCGCTAGCCTCCTGACCCCTGGAGCAGACGGCCCAGGGGGACGCCGGTCAGGGTCCTGACCTCGCGGGCGAGATGCGCCTGGTCGGCGTAGCCCGCCGTGGCCGCGACCGCCGCGAAGGGGACGCCGGTGCGCGCCAGGTCCAGGGCCCGGTTCAGCCGCAGGACCCGGCCGAGCGTCTTGGGGCCGTAGCCGAACGCGGCGAGCGAGCGGCGGTGCAACTGCCGCTCCCCCAGCCCCACGGCCGCGGCGATCCCGGCCACGCCCGTCCCGCGCGAGACCCCGGCGACGACCGCGGCGAGCACCGGATCGGGCGGCTCCGCCGTCCGCAGGCGGCCCAGGGCGGCGTCCTCCAGCAGGCGGCCCCGGGCCGCCTGCCGCGCCGCCGTCCGCTCGGCTTCGGCCGTCCGCTCGACATCGGCGATCCGCTCGGCCAGCCGCCGGACCTCCGCGCCCGGCCAGAGCGCCGCCAACGGCACGAGCTGATCGCGGAGTTCATGCGCCGGTACGCCGAGCACGGCGGGGCCCTGACCCGGGGCGAAGCGCAGGCCCACGGCGCGGGTGCCGGGCGGTCCGGGGGCGAGACGGGCGCGTGTGTCCGGCCCGGCGACCAGCAGCTCGCCGTCGGGTCCCGCCTCGCTCCAGATCAGATCCGTGCAGCCGTCCGGGAGCACCCGCTGCGGCCCGGTGCCGGCCGTACGGGTCCACACCGCGGCACCGCGGCCGATCAGCGCCCTTCGCTCCCGGTACTCACACTCCCGGTCTTCGCGCTCCCGGTCTTCGCGCTCCCGGTACTCGCGCTCCAGGTGCTCGCTCAAGGGACCTCGCGCAGATACACCGCACCGCACGAATGGCAGAAGGGCCCCGAGTCACCCGTGGCCCACAGATCGGCGGCCTGGATCTCGGCGTCCGCGTCCAGCTCCCGCCCGCACATCGCGGTCGTTCCGTTCCCGCGGACCATGTGCCAGATCTTGACGGGCGCGCCCGCGACCCGCCCGGAGCTGCCCTCCTCGTATTCGGCGCGCATCTCGTGCTGCACGGCGGTACACCTCCTGCTCACCACCACTACTCTCCATGCTCCCGCCGCGCCAGGCCGAGCGCCACTTCCGCCGCCGCGCCTTCCGCGATCCCGTGCGCCCCTCCGGGCACCCATGCACCATTGCACCTGCCGGGCTCCGGGGCAGGGGGCGGCCGGGCGCTAGAAGACGGACCAGCCGGTCAGCGTGGTGAAGTGGTCCAGGGCCGCCACTCCGGCCACCGAGTTGCCCCGGGCGTCGAGGCCGGGGCTCCAGACGCACAGCGTGCAGCGGCCGGGGACCACCGCGACGATGCCGCCGCCGACACCGCTCTTGCAGGGCAGCCCCACGCGGTAGGCGAAGTCGCCCGCCGCGTCGTACGTACCGCAGGTGAGCATGACCGCGTTGACCCGCTTCGACTCGCTCTGCGACAGCAGCCGGGAGCCGTCCGCGCGCAGCCCGTGGCGGGCCAGGAAACCCCCGGCCAGGGCCAGGTCGCGGCAGCTCATCTCGATCGAGCACTGCCAGAAGTAGTGCTCCAGGACGGTCGGCACGGGGTTGTGGAGGTTGCCGTAGCTCGCCATGAAGTGGGCGACGGCGGCATTACGGTCGCCATGCGCGGACTCGGAGGCGGCGACCTCCTGGTCGAAGGCGAGGTCCGGATTGCCGCTCTCGGCGCGCAGGAAGTCCAGCATGGTGGTGCTGGCGTCGCCGGTAAGGGTCTGCAGCCGGTCGGTGACGACGAGCGCCCCGGCGTTGATGAACGGATTGCGCGGGATGCCGTTCTCGTACTCCAGCTGCACCAGGGAGTTGAAGGGGTTGCCCGAGGGCTCCCGGCCGACCCGCCGCCACAGCTTCTCGCCGTCGTCGGCGAGGACGAGCGCGAGGCTGAACGCCTTGGAGATGGACTGCACCGAGAAGGGCCGCTCCCAGTCGCCGACCCCGGTGACATGGCCGTCGACGTCGGCGAGGGCGATCCCGAAACGGTCCGCGTCCACCGAGGCGAGCGCCGGGATGTACTGCGCCACCCGGCCCCGGCCGATCTGCGGTTTCACATGGGCCGCGACCTCGTCCAGCACTGCCTGGTAGTCCATGGTGCGGTGCGTCTCCCGGTGCGATGTGGAACGGATGGATCGGCTCGCACGATAACGCGCCCCCCACCACTCATCACCCCATGTGTTTATGTGCGTGCGATGGGTAAGCAAGCGGGTGAACGAGGCGGGCCGCGACCGGGGCCCGCCGCACGACCAGAACGGAGGCGGTCATGGCCTCACCCATGTCCGCGGGGGACTTCCTGGCGGCGCTGACGAACGAGGGCGTGCGGGTGACGCAGGTCGGCGACTGGCAGGACCACAACAGAAACCACAAGGGCCCGTGGGGCCCGGTGCACGGGGTGATGATCCACCACACCGTCACCTCCGGCACCGAGGAGACGGTGCAGATCTGCCGGGACGGCTTCGAGGGGCTGCCCGGCCCGCTGTGCCACGGCGTGATCGCCAAGGACGGCGGCGTCCATCTGGTCGGCTACGGCCGCGCCAACCACGCCGGTCTTGGCGACGACGACGTCCTGCGGGCGGTGATCGCCGAGAAGGCCCTGCCGCCCGACAACGAGGCGAACACCGATGGCAACCGCGCCTTCTACGGCTTCGAATGCGAGAACCTGGGCGACGGCGAGGACCCGTGGCCCGAGGCCCAGCTCGACGCGATCGCGCGGGCCGCGGCGGCCGTGTGCCGCCATCACGGCTGGACCGAGCGCTCGGTGATCGGCCACCTCGAATGGCAGCCGGGCAAGGTGGATCCGCGCGGCTTCACCATGGCCGCGATGCGCGACCGGATCCACGAGCGGCTCAAGTAGCACCCTCGCCCGGAAGCGTGGGCGCTGGAGACGGCCGCGGAGGGGCGGTGGGCCTCAGGCTCCCTCCTCCGCGGCCCCCTCCCGGTAGAGCGCCGCCTCCTCCAGGTCCAGCCGGCGCAGCAGAGACCGCAGCATCTCCTCGTCGATCCGCCGGGCGTCCCGCAGGTCGACGAACACCTTCCGCTCGGCCTCGATCATCTCCCGGGACAGCCTCCGATAGGTCTCGTCCGCCGATTCGCCGGTCACCTCGTTGACCGCGCCGAGCCGCTCCCATACGGCGTTGCGGCGCTGTTCCAGCACCGTGCGCAGCCGGTCGGCGAGCGGCGGCGGCAGGGCGTTGCGCTCCTCGTCGAGCAGCTCCCCCAGGCGGCTCTCGGCCGCCAGCGACGCCTGGTTCTGCGCCTGTGCCTCGGCGAGTGTCTCGGCCCGTGGATCGCGGCCCGGCAGCCCGAGCAGCCGGATCAGGGACGGCAGGGTGAGCCCATGGACGACCAGGGTGCCGATGACGGTCGTGAAGGTCAGGAAGAGGATCAGATTGCGGGCCGGGAAGGGTTCCCCGCCGTGAATGGTCTGCGGGATCGAGAAGGCGATGGCCAGCGAGACCACCCCGCGCATCCCGGCCCAGCCGACGACGACCGGCGCGGTCCAGTCGGTGCCGGGCTCGCGCTCGCGGATGCCGGGGAAGAGCATCCGCGGCACGAAGGTCGACGGGAAGACCCAGACGTAACGGGCGGCCACCACGGCCAGGAAGACCACGGCCGCGTACCAGGCGGCCTCGCCCGCGCTGTACTCCCCCAGGCCGCCCACCACGACCCGCAGTTGCAGCCCGATCAGCGCGAACACCGCCGACTCCAGTACGAAGTCGATCATGCGCCAGACCGCCGCCTCCTGGAGCCGGGTGGCGAAGTCGACCTGCCAGGAGCGGTGTCCGAGGTAGAGCCCGACCACCACGACGGCCAGCACACCCGACGCCCCGAACTGCTCGGCGACGGCGTAGGCGACGAAGGGGATGAGCAGCGAGAGGGTGTTCTGCAGCAGCGGGTCCCGCAGCCGGATGCGCAGCCAGTGCAGCGGCACCATCAGGATCAGACCGACCACGACGCCGCCCACGGCCGCGAAGGCGAACTCCCGCACCCCCTCGGCCCAGCTCACGCCCTCCCCCACCGCCGCGGCCAGCGCCACCCGGTAGGCGGTGATCGCGGTCGCGTCGTTGAACAGGGACTCGCCCTGCAGAAGCGTGGTGAGCCGGGAGGGCAGCCCGATCCGGCGGGCGATGGCGGTGGCGGCCACGGCGTCCGGCGGCGCGACCACCGCGCCCAGCACCAGCGCGGCGGTCAGCGGCAGCCCCGGGATCACCAGATGGGCGACCACGCCGACCGCGACCGTGGCGAAGAGCACATACCCGACCGAGAGCAGCGCGATCGGCCGCAGATTGGCGCGCAGATCCAGATACGAGCTGTCCAGCGCGGCGCTGTGCAGCAGCGGCGGCAGTACCAGGGGCAGCACGATATGCGGGTCCAGGGTGTAGTCGGGCACCCCCGGGACGTACGAGCCGACGAGCCCGACCACGACCAGCAGCAGCGGCGCGGGCACCGGGGTCCTGCGGGCCGCGCCGGCGACCACCGCACTGCCCGCGACCAGCATCAACAACGGCAATACATCCATCGACCGACCCCGTCCCCGCCGGTCGTGCCGACGGTCGTCCATGTGATCCGCCCACGCGGCGCTTTAGTCTGGCAATCATGAGCGAGTGCCTGCATGTTCCCGCACTGCCGCGCCCCGAGCCGGAGCCGCGGTCCGACACCTGTCCCGAGTGCCTGGCGGTCGGCAGTCATCCCGTCCAGCTCCGGAAGTGTCTGGTGTGCGGCCACGTGGGCTGCTGCGACTCCTCGCCGTACCAGCACGCCACCCGGCACTTCGAGGAGACCGGCCATCCGGTGATGCGCAGCTTCGAGGAGGGCGAGGAGTGGCACTGGTGCTATGTGGATCAGCTCATCGTGTAGGTCCGGCTCATCGTGTAGGTCCGGCTCCGCGAACGCCCTGGTCTTGGCGTTTTCCGCGCAATGTGGGAGATCGACCTCCGCGTTTGTCGGCCCGGGCCGTTAGCCTTCACACATGATCCGATCAGCGAAGCCGTCCGACGTCCCGGCGATCCATGCGATGATCCGCGAGCTGGCGGACTACGAGCGGGCTCCGCAGGAGGCGAAGGCCACCGAGGAGCAGCTGCGCGAGGCGCTCTTCGGGGCGCATCCCGCGGTGTTCGCGCTGATCGCCGAGGAGACCGGTGGCGCCGGAGAGCCCGGCGGGCCGGTGGGGTTCGCCCTGTGGTTCCGTAACTTCTCCACCTGGACAGGCACCCATGGCGTGTATCTGGAGGACCTGTACGTCACCCCGCGGGCCCGCGGCGGCGGCCACGGCAAGGCGCTGGTCGCCGAGCTGGCGCGGATCTGCGTGGAGCGGGGCTATGCCCGCTTCGAATGGTCGGTGCTCGACTGGAACGAGCCCGCGATCGGCTTCTATGCCGCGCTCGGCGCGGAGCCGATGGATGAATGGACGGTGCGCAGGCTCTCGGGAGAGCCACTGCGAGGGCTGGCCGCTCAGGCCATGGGCACCGCCGTGACCAGCGATTACCTGAGTGAGGCGACATCTCTTTCGAATTGAGACCGCAAACCCTCTAGCCACGCTGTGTACTCATGTGCTTACTATGAGTGATATCGCGGCTCTGTGGGCCGGGGTTCACCCGTGATGGGGGCCGTGCTTCGTCCGGGCGACACCGAACCGCAGATCGCGATAGCGTCGCAGCCAAAGTACATACAGCGCCGGTCCGTCCACCCTCCACCATAAGGGTTCGGGGCCGACGCTCCAATCAGCTCAGCTCAATCAGCTTGTGTCACCTTGGAGGTGAGGGTGTCCCAGATCGCAGGCGAGCCCGGGACCCAGGACTTCGTGGAAGTCCGGCTGCCCGCTGCGGGTGCCTATCTGTCGGTGCTGCGTACGGCGACCGCCGGCCTCGCAGCCCGCTTGGACTTCACCCTCGACGAAATCGAGGATCTGCGTATCGCCGTAGACGAGGCATGCGCGATCCTGCTGCAGCAAGCCGTGTCCGGCAGTGTGCTGAGCTGCGTCTTCCGCTTGATCGACGACGCACTGCAGGTCACCGTCTCGGCGCCCACCACTGACGGCCGCGCCCCCGAGCGCGACACCTTCGCCTGGACGGTGCTCTCCGCACTGGCGGGCAAGGTGGACTCGACCGTGGCCGAGGACCGAACGGTCAGCATCAGCCTGTACAAGGAGCGCGGCGCCGGCCCCGGACAGCCGTGACGGAAAAAGGGGGCTCCGTGAGCACTGCATCATCGCGGGGAGTGGGTACCCCGGCCATCCCGCACCCGCCGGCCCGGCCGCATCCCGCGGACTCGGAGGCGGCAGGAGACCGACCAGAGCGGGCGGACCACATGGATCAGCACGAGCAGGTGCATCAGCAGCACGATCCACATGACCGGAGCGGCGCGCGGGCGATGTTCCTCGAGCTGCGCGGGCTGCCGGAAGGCTCCACCGAGCGGGCCGAGCTGCGCAACAACCTCGTGCGTATGCATCTGCCGTTGGTGGAGCACCTGGCCCGGCGCTTCCGCAACCGCGGTGAGCCGCTGGACGACCTCACCCAGGTCGCCACCATCGGGCTCATCAAATCCGTGGACCGGTTCGACCCGGACCGCGGGGTGGAGTTCTCGACCTATGCGACACCCACGGTCGTCGGCGAGATCAAGCGCCACTTCCGCGACAAGGGCTGGGCGGTGCGGGTGCCGCGCCGGCTGCAGGAGCTGCGGCTGTCACTGACCACGGCCACCGCGGAGCTCTCCCAGCGCCATGGCCGCGCCCCGACCGTCCATGAGCTGGCCCAGCAGCTGTCCATCTCCGAGGAGGAGGTGCTGGAGGGGCTGGAGTCCGCCAATGCCTACAGCACCCTGTCCCTTGACGTACCGGATACGGACGACGAGTCCCCGGCGGTCGCCGACACCCTCGGCGCGGAGGACGAGGCGCTGGAAGGCGTCGAGTACCGCGAATCGCTCAAACCGCTGCTGGAGGACCTGCCGCCGCGCGAGAAGAAGATCCTGCTGCTGCGCTTCTTCGGCAATATGACGCAGTCGCAGATCGCTCAGGAGGTCGGCATCTCCCAGATGCATGTCTCCCGGCTACTGGCCCGCACACTCGCGCAGTTGCGCGACAAGTTGCTGGTCGAGGAGTAGCTAGGGCGCACGCCCCACGGTGCCCGGGGCCACCCCGGGCACCGGCCCGTGCCATCGGCAGGCCGCTCGCCACTCCGCGCCTTCCCGCAGCACCGATATGCGGCTCCGCCGACGGCATCGATAGGCGGCATCGATGTGCGGCTCCGCCGCGTGGTCCGCCCGACACCGGCTAGGCCCTGTCCGGTGGATCTTCGCGGATCAGCCCGCGGCGTCTGGTGCGGTGCATCGCAAGGCGGAGGGTCGTCCTCGTACCGGGTCGTACTCGGACGATCCCGACAACGCAGCGAGGTGCCGTGCCAGGCGTCGCGGGCCCGCGAAGATCCGCCGGACAGGGCCTAGGCGTCGCGGGGGCCGATGCCCAGGGCCTCGGTCGCCGTCGGGTTGATCAGCAGCGCCAGGACGGCGAGGGCCGCGATGGCGGTGACCACCCCGGCGGCGATGAGCCCGCCGCCGTTCTGCACCAGCGTCCAGGCCACCGGCAGCGCCATGAGCTGAGTGATCATCGCGGGGCCGCGGCTCCAGCGGCGTCGCAGCCACAGCCCGCGGGCCGCCAGCAGCGGCAGCAGGGCCAGCGCGACCACCGTGACCCCGAGCATCTCCGCCTGCTGGGGGCTCTCCGGGTCTCCGGTCAGCCCCATGATCAGTACGTAGACGCCGAAGCCCAGCAGCACCACGCCCTCCGCGGCGGCCAGCAGCGCGGCGGCGGTCAGCCGGGTGGGGCGGGGCCCGGTGGGCGCGTCGTCGGCGGCAGCGGTCGCCTTGGCGGCGGCCTCGGCGTCCGGCCGGGCCGTGGCCTGCTGCGCCGTGGCCTTCCGCTCGGTCGCCTTCCGCGCCGTGGCCCTCTGTGCCTTCTTCGCGGTAGCGGACTTCTTACTGCTCACCCCAGCAGCGTAGCCGCCCGCGGGCCGCCCGGACCCTACCCCCCTCGGGCCGGTCGTCTCGGATAGGTAGGCTGGCGCGCATGCGCGCGCTCCTTGTGGTCAATCCGGCAGCAACCACCACCAGTGCCCGCACTCGGGATGTTCTGTTCCACGCGCTCGCCAGCGATCTCAAGCTGGACGTGGTGACCACCGAGTACCGGGGCCATGCGCGCGATCTGGCCCGGCGGGCGGTCGACGGCGGCACTCATGAACTGGTCGTGGCGCTGGGCGGCGACGGCACCGTCAACGAGGTCGTCAACGGACTGCTCCACCACGGCCCCGCCCCGCGTGAATTGCCCCGGCTCGCGGTCGTCCCGGGCGGCTCCACCAATGTCTTCGCCCGCGCGCTGGGGCTGCCCAATGACGCCGTCGAGGCGACCGGCGCCCTGTTGGACGCGCTGCGGGACGGCACCGAGCGCACCGTGGGCCTCGGACTCGCGGCCGGCACCCCCGGCACCCCGGACGAGTCGGTCCCGGCCCGCTGGTTCACCTTCTGCGCCGGGCTCGGCTTCGACGCGAGCGTCATCGGCCGGGTCGAGCAGCAGCGCGAGCGCGGCAAGCGGTCCACCCACGCGCTCTACATACGCCAGATGGTGCGGCAGTTCATCGGGGAGCCGCATCGGCGGCAGGGCGCCATCACCATTCGGCGGCCGGGCCAGGACCCGATCGAGGGGCTGGCGCTGTCGATAGTCTGCAACACCTCCCCGTGGACGTTTCTCGGCAACCGCCCGGTCTACGCGTCCCCCCAGGCGTCCTTCGACACCGCCCTCGACGTGCTGGGACTCACCAAGCTGTCGACGTCGGCGGTGACCCGCTACGCCACCCAGCTGCTGATGTCGACGCCCGAGCGCGGCCCCCGCGGCAAGCATGTGGTGGGGCTCCACGATGTGGAGGACTTCACCTTGCAATCCCAGGCGCCACTGCCGTTCCAGATGGACGGTGACCATCTGGGACTGCGTACGAGCGTGACGTTCACAGGCGTACGCCGTGCACTGCGTGTGATTGTGTGAGTGAGACCGCAAAAAGTCCTTCCACTCGAACGTTTAGGCTGGCCTCCACCCACCGGAAGTACGGCTGTGACCGAGTCGACACCAAGGAATCAAAAAAAACTTTCCGGAAGGGGTTGTATCCGCCGCCGAGGTTTGCGAGTCTCTTCTTGGCGATCGGGACGGCCTCCAGAAGGCCCCCTTGAGAGCCCGAACCCCCACCTCATTCCACGGGACCGCACCAGCCCCAACTGGTCGGCGTCCCTACCCTTGCGGGGGGATTCGTGAAAGCGTTCACATTCACAAGCAACAAGCCCGCAATACGAGGAGATGGAGCAGCCATGGACTGGCGTCACAACGCCGTTTGCCGCGAGGAAGACCCCGAGCTGTTCTTCCCCATCGGCAACACCGGTCCTGCGCTGCTGCAGATCGAGGAAGCCAAGGCCGTCTGCCGCCGCTGCCCCGTCATGGAGCAGTGCCTGCAGTGGGCGCTTGAGTCCGGCCAGGACTCCGGCGTCTGGGGTGGAATGAGCGAGGACGAGCGCCGCGCCATGAAGCGCCGTGCCGCTCGCAACCGGGCACGCAACGCCAGCGCCTGAAGCCCGCACCCCGTGGCCCCCGAGCCGCAGCGCGTAGTACCCCCGATGCGCACAGCACATTGAGCTTTGAGCCCCGGACCAGATGGGTCCGGGGCTCAGTGCTTTCCGGGTACGGGGCTGTGCCCTACCGGGAGTTGCGGGGGATGTGGTCAGCGTCTCAGTGCTTCTCCCGGCACGACACTCAGTGCTTCTCGGCACGCACCGGGAAGTCCAGCACCACACGGGTGCCGCGCTCCGGGGCGGGCACCATGTCGAACGTCCCGCCCAGCTCCCCCTCCACCAGGGTGCGGACGATCTGCAGGCCCAGGTTTCCGGCCCGCTGGGGGTCGAACCCCTCGGGCAGCCCGCGCCCGTCGTCCTGGACGGTCACCACCAGCCGGCTCTCCTCACCGCTGCCACCGCGCACCGCCGTGACCTCGACCGTGCCCTGCTCCCCCGGTCCGAAGCCGTGCTCCAGCGCGTTCTGCAGCACCTCGGTCAGGACCATGGACAGCGGGGTGGCGACCTCGGCGTCGAGGATGCCGAATCGTCCGGTGCGGCGGCCGGTCACCTTTCCGGGCGATATCTCGGCCACCATGGCCAGCACCCGATCGGCTATATCGTCGAACTCGACCCGCTCATCCAGGTTCTGGGAGAGGGTCTCATGGACGATCGCGATCGAGCCGACCCTGCGCACCGCCTCGTTGAGCGCCTCCCGCCCCTGCGCCGAATCCATCCGGCGGGCCTGCAGCCGCAACAGGGCGGCCACCGTCTGGAGGTTGTTCTTCACCCGGTGGTGGATCTCCCGGATGGTGGCGTCCTTGGTGATCAACTCGCGCTCGCGGCGGCGCAGTTCGGTGACGTCCCTGAGCAGGACGAGCGAGCCGACGTGCAGCCCCTTGGGCTTGAGCGGAATGGCCCGTAGCTGGATCACCCCGTCGCCGCCCTCGACCTCGAACTCCCGGGGCGCCCAGCCGCTGGCCAGCTTGACCAGCGCCTCGTCCACCGGGCCGCGCACCGGGGCGAGTTCGGCGGTGGTCTTGCCCAGATGGTGGCCGACGAGATCGGCGGCGAGCCCGAGGCGGTGATAAGCGGAGAGCGCGTTGGGGCTCGCGTACTGGACCACCCCGTCCGCGTCGAGCCGGATCAGCCCGTCGCCCGCACGCGGTGACGCGTCCATGTCGACCTGCTGATTGGGGAACGGAAACGATCCGGCGGCGATCATCTGGGCGAGGTCGGACGCGCTCTGGAGATAGGTGAGCTCCAGCCGGCTGGGGGTCCGTACGGTCAGCAGATTGGTGTTCCGCGCGATCACCCCGAGGACCCGGCTCTCCCGCCGGACCGGGATGGACTCCACCCGGACCGGCACCTCCTCGCGCCACTCGGGGTCGCCCTCCCGGACGATCCGGCCTTCGTCGTGGGCGGCGTCGAGCATGGGACGGCGGCCGCGGGGGACGAGATGGCCGACCATGTCGTCCTGGTAGGAGGTGGGCCCGGTGTTCGGCCGCATCTGCGCCACCGAGACATACCGGGTGCCGTCGCTGGTGGGGACCCACAGCACGAGATCGGCGAACGAGAGGTCGGAGAGGAGCTGCCACTCCGAGACCAGCAGATGGAGCCACTCGAGGTCGGAGTCGTCGAGTGCGGTGTGCTGGCGGACGAGGTCGTTCATGGAGGGCACACTGTGAGCCTACCCTCACCGGTGGATTAGCCTATTCGCGCATAAGCATGGACAGACAGCAGTGGTCTAGTCCAGAATATCGAGCACTGCGATCTTCCGCTCTCCCCGCACAGGAGGGCGGATCGAGGAGCCCGGAGCGCTCTGCCCTGACCGCCCGGGGTCCTCAGGTCGGCCGCTCGGCCGATGCAACTCCGGGCTGCGGTGCCGGGTGGGTTGAGGGTCCCGCCCTGGCGCCGCGGCCCGCGGGTGTCCCACCCGTCATACTCAGGCTCCCGCGCCCCGTCGAAGGCCGCGGGAGCCTTTTCCGTCCGCCTCGGCGGATCTCCGTTCAGCGGGTCTCCGTCACCTTCGCCAACGCCCGCGGCGCGTCCGGGTCCTGGCCGCGCGCGATCGTCACCTCGTACGCCAGCATCTGCAGCGGGAGGATCTCCAGGATCGGCTGGAGCTCCTCGGCGACCCCGTCCGTCGGCAGGGCGAACCCCGCCGAGGCCCGCTCCACCTCCGACGCGCTGCCGATGACGACGAGGTCGGCGCCCCGGCCCCGCAGCCGCTCCAGGACCGGCTGCAGCGCCTGGCCGCCCTTGCCCTCGGTGACGATCGCGATCACCGGCGAGATGTTGTCGACCATGGCGAGCGGACCGTGCAGCAGATCGGCGCCGGAGTAGGAGAGCGCCGGGATGTAGCTGGTCTCCATCAGCTTCAGGGCGGCTTCCTTGGCGGTCGGATAGCCGTAGCCCCGGGAGGTGAGGACCATCCGCTCGGCGAAGCGGTAGCGCGCCGCGAGCTGCCGGACCTCGTCCTGGCGGTCGAGGATCTGCTGGGCGAGGTCGGGCAGCGCCTTGGCGGCCGCGCCGTCGCCGCCGCGCAGCCCCTCCACGAAGAGGTAGAGGGCGAGGAGTTCGGCGGTGTAGGTCTTGGTCGCGGGCAGCGCCTTCTCCGGCCCGGCCAGGACGTCGATGTGGAACTCGGAGACGGCCGCGAGCGGCGAGTCGGCGTTGTTGGTCACCGCGAGGGTGATCGCACCGGCCGCGCGGGCGGCCTCGGTGGAGGCCACCAGGTCCGGGGAGCCGCCGGACTGGCTGACGGTGATCACCAGCACATCGGTGAGGTCCGGCTGGGCGCCGTACGCGGTGGTGGTGGACATGGAGGTCAGACCGCACGGCTTGCCGAGCAGCACCTCGAGCAGGTACTTGGCGTACAGCGCCGCGTTGTCCGAGGTGCCCCGGGCGGTGAGCAGGACGAAGCGCGGGTTGCGGGCGGCGATCCGCTCCGCGACCTCGCGGATCCGCGGGGCGCCCTGGTCGAGGATGCGGCGCAGCACGGCGGGCTGCTCGGCCATCTCGCCGGACATGATCCGGCCCGGCTGGTCGCTGCGCTGGGCCGTCGTCGTGGCGGACATGCTGGGTGCCTCCAGGTGGCTCTGTGCCGGCTGTGCTGAGGGGGCTGGGATCAGTCCCCGGAGTGGTCACCGGCGCCGATGCCGGCGATCACCTCGGCCGCCGCCCGTCCACACACCCGGGCGGCGCCGTGGGTCGCGATGTGCAGCGCTCCGGCGGGCGGCGCCTGGGGCACTCCCATCTCGACGACGACCGTCTCCGGCCGGGCGGCGAGCAGGGCGTCCAGCGCGTCGGCCATCCAGGGGTGCCGGTGGACATCGCGGACCACAGCGACGATCCTACGGTCCGCCGCGGTGTCGAGCATATTTTCGATCAACGCGGGGACGCCCCGGGCCTCGGCGTCCTGTCGCCCGTAAGTGGCGGTCCCGGTGCCGGGGCGCAGCCGGGCCAGTTCGGCGCCGACGCCCCAGGGGGTCTCCTCGCCGACGGCGATGTTGGCGACCGGGGTGAGGGCGGCGACGTAGGCGGGCCCGGTCACCGGCTCGTACGACACCCCGGCCGGGGTGACTCTGAGCGCCCGGCGCGCGGCGGCGAGCCCCACCCCCGCGGCGGGCTCGATGCCATGCGCCGCGCGCGGTCCGGCGGAGTGCCGCGTCCACTCCCCCAGGGCGCGCACCCGCGCCGCCGCCTCGGCCAGCCGCTCCTCCGCCAGCCGTCCCTCGATGACGGCCGTGACCAGCGCGTCGCGCAGCCGCAGCACGGTGTCCTCGTCGGCGAGCCCACCGCCCACGCAGATGGCGTCGGCGCCCGCGGCGATCGCCATGACGCTGCCGTGCTCGATGCCGTACGCGTCGGCGATGGCCCGCATCTCCATGCCGTCGGTGACGATCAGCCCGTCGAAGCCGAGGCCGCCGTCGGCCACGGGCCGGCGCAGCAGGCCGTGCAGCGCGGCGGGGCTGAGGGTGGCGGGCAGGTCGGGGTCGAGCACGGGCAGCAGGATGTGCGCGCTCATCACGGCCTTGGTCCCGGCGGTGACGGCGGCGCGGAAGGGCACCAGTTCGCGGGCGGTCAGGGTGTCGAGTCCGGCGTCGATGCGCGGCAGGGCGTGGTGGGAGTCGGTGGCGGTGTCGCCGTGGCCGGGGAAGTGCTTGGTGCAGGCGGCGACCCCGGCGCTCTGGAGGCCCTCGATGTACGCGGCGGTGTGCCGGGCGACGAGCCCGGGTTCGGCGCCGAAGGAGCGCACGCCGATGACCGGGTTGTCGGGGTTGGAGTTGACGTCGGCGGAGGGCGCCCAGTTGAGGTTGACGCCGCACTCCGCGAGGCGGCGGCCCAGCTCGCGGGCGACGGCCCGGGTCAGCTCCGGGTCGTCGACGGCGCCGAGCGCCAGGTTGCCGGGGAAGGAGGAGCCGGCGCGCACCTCGAGCCGGGTGACGTCGCCGCCCTCCTCGTCGATGGCCACCAGGACGTCGTCACGCTCGGCGCGCAGCTCGGCGGTGAGCGCGGCGAGCTGCTCGGGCGAGGCGATGTTCCGGCCGAACAGGCCGACCGAGGCGAGCCCCTCGCCGAGCCGCCGCAGCAGCCAGTCGGGGGCGGTGGTGCCGGTGAAACCGGGCTGCAGAACGGTGAGAGCGTCGCGGGTGAGGGTGGCGGAGTCATGCGCGAGGGTCGTCATAAACCGGGATCATCCCTTCACAGCGCCGGAAGTGAGCCCACCGACCGCCTTGCGTTGCAGAAACAGGAACAGAACCAGGATCGGGATGGCGAACAGCGAGGCCGCCGCCATGGTGGCACCCCAGTCGTCGCCGAAGGCGGTCTGGAAGCTGGACAGCCACAGCGGAAGCGTCTGGGCTCCCGGATCCTTGTTCAGGATGAGGACGAGCGGGAATTCGTTCCAGGCCGTGATGAAGCCGAAGAGCGAGGTGGCCATCAGGCCGGGCGCCAGCAGCGGAAAGATCACCCGGACGAACGCCTGCGGTCGGGTGCAGCCGTCGACCATCGCCGACTCCTCCAGCTCCTTGGGGATCGCGGCGACGTAGGCGCGGAGCGTGAGGATCGTGAAGGGCAGCACCATGACCATGTAGAACAGGGTGAGCGGAAGCAGGCTGTTCAGCATGTCGCCGTCGCGGACGAGCATGTAGATGGCGATGACCAGGACTTCCCAGGGCGCCATCTGCGCGATCATGAAGGTCACCAGGAAGCCGCGGCGCCCCTTGAACCGCATCCGGGCGAGGGCGAACGACGCGAGCAGCGCGATCAGCAGGGAGAGGCCGACCGCCGAGAGGGTGATGGTGAGCGAGTTGCCCACCAGCCTCCAGAAGTGGTCGGCGTTCACGGCCTTCTGGAAGTGGTCCAGGGTGGCTCCGGTCGGGAACCACACCGGGTCCTCGGAAATGATGTCCGAGGTCGGCTTGAAGGCCGTGGTGAACATCCAGTAGACGGGGAACGCGAAGCCGATGAAGAGCACGACGGCGGTCGCGTTGGGCCACAGCCGGGCGAGCGGCGAGCGCTTCACAGCTCGTCCTCCTCTTGCCTGAGCACGGTCCGGAGGTAGTAGGAGGTCAGCGCCAGCAGGACCACGATGGTCAGCACCGAGATCGCGGCGCCCATGCCGTAGTGCTGGTTGCCGACGCCCTCGATGAAGGCGTAGACGGGGAGGGTCTCGGTGAGCCGGTCGGGGCCGCCCTCGTTGATCGCGAAGACCTGGGTGAACGCCTTGAAGACCCAGATGACTTCGAGGAACGTCGTGGCCAGCAGAAACGGCTTGAGGAAGGGGAACGTCACCGAGGTGAAGCTCTTCCAGGTGCCGGCGCCGTCGAGCGCGGCCGCCTCGTAGAGCTCGCCGGGGATGGTGGTGGTCGCGGCGTAGAGGTTGATCGCCACGAAGGGGATCGACTGCCAGACGATCAGCACGGTGATGATGAAGAAGGTGGAGAACTGGCTGCCGGTCCAGTTGTAGTGCGCCATGGAGTGCCAGCCGAGCGCGTCCAGGACCCAGTTGACCACCCCGAAGCGGGCGGCGAAGAGCCACTGGAAGACGGTGGTGCCGGCGATGGGCGGCATGGCCCAGGCGAGCACAAGACCGACCGAGAGCAGCAGCCGCATCTTGCTGCCGAGGCGGGCCAGCAACAGGCCGACCAGGGTGCCGAGCAGCATGATCAGCACGACGTTGACCGCGGTGAAGATCACCGACCGCAGGGTGACGCGCCAGAAGTCCTCGCTGGTCAGCGTCTCGCGGTAGTTGTCGACGCCGTTCCACTCGGTGAGGTGCTGGATGAGCTGCCGCATATTGAGGTTCTGGAACGACAGCAGGCCGTCCTTGACCAGCGGCCAGCCCAGCAGCAGTGCGGTCACCGCCAGCGCGGGCAGCAGCAGGAGGTACGGGGCGGCGCCGGTCAGCCGTCCGCGCCCGGGGGTGCCCGGGGCCGGGCGGCGGGTGCCTGGCGGCTCCCCGCTCCGGCGGACCCCGGCCGCCGCCGGGCCGGGGTCCTGGCGTTCGGTCGCTACGGACATTCGGCTCAACGCTCCTGGCTGAGGCGCTTGTTCAGCTCGCCTTCGACCGACTTGGCCGCCTCGGCGGGCGACTTACCGGTGAGCACCGCGGTCATATAGGTCTTGACCGGGTTCGGGGCGTTCTCCACCGGGGCCCATTCGGGGATCAGCGGGGTGGTGCCGCCGGTCGCGACGGCCGGGGCGGCGGCCAGTCCGGCGGGGTTGCCCTTGAGCTGCGTCTGGAGCGACTCCTTGTTGGGGATGACGCCGCCTTCCTTGGCGAGCTGTCCCTCGTAGGTGTCATTCAGCGCGATCTTCAGGAACTCCTTGGCCAGCTCCTGCTTTTCGCTGCCCGCGGCGACCGCGAGGTTGGAGCCGCCGAGGAAGACGCCCTCCGGCTTGCCGGCGGTCTCACCCGGGATGGTGAAGTAGCCGATGTCCTTCTCGATCTTCGGGTTGGCCTTGATCGCGATACCGGCTTCCCAGCCCATGCCGATGAACGCGCCGGTCTTGCCCTTGGCGAAGACCTCGCCCTGCTGCGGGGTGGCCTCGTCCTTGTCCTTGGGGGCCTTGCTGAAGGACTGGTACTGCTTGTAGATGTCCATGGCCTTGCCGACCTTGGGGTCGGCGAGGTTGGAGACCCACTTCTTCCCGTCCTTCTTGACGAGGTCGGCGCCCGTGCCGATGGTCAGCCCGTCGAAGAAGTACCAGTTCTGGCCAGGGAGATAGATCGGCTCGGCGTCCGTCTTCTTCTGGATGGTGTCCAGGTCCTTGAAGAACTCGGTACGGGTCTTGGGGGTGTCCTTGATCCCGGCCTCGGCCCAGATCTTCTTGTTGTAGAGGACGACCCGGTTGGCCGCGTACCACGGCGCCGCGTACTGCTTGCCGTCGTAGACCGCGGACTTGTTGATCGACTCCGACCAGTCGGCGCCGATCGACTTCTTCAGGTCATCCAGTTCGGCCAGTCCGCCGGTCTGCGCGTACGACGGCGTCTGGGTGTTGCCGATCTCCAGCACATCCGGCGGATCGGATTCCGAGAGCGCGGTGGTCACCTTCTGCTGAATGCCGTTCCACTGCTGGATCTCCAGCTTCAGCTTGGCGCCCGTCTTCTTCTCGAAAGCGGCCTTGACATCCTTCGTCCAGCCGGCGGGCGTGGAGCCGTCCATCGCCCAGACGGTCAGCGTCTGCCCCTTAAAACCGTCCGCTCCGGCCTTGTCGTCATCGCCGTCGGACCCACAGGCCGCGACGGATACCAGCATTGCCGCGACACCCGTCGCCGCTATGAGCCCACGCTTCACTGCACTCTCCTCAGAAGGCCGGACGAGAGGTTTAATGGTCCAGACCAGTGCCCGCAGCTTGGCCTAGACCTTTTGGGGTGTCAAGGGTGTATAAGAGTCACCGGCGGCTCCGTTACCGGACCGACACTTCCCGACATCCGGACCGAGCGGATGCCCGGAGCCGGGACCGTGCCACGATGTGAGGCGCTGGATTCTTCAGGAGACCGGTAACGGCGGCAGACGCCGGTGACGGCAGCGGACCAGGAGTCGGAAGGGCGCGCGATGGAGACCGAGGGGGCAACGGCGGCAGCGGCGGCCATCACGACGGCCGAGAGCGACGGCAACGGCTCCGCTGGGGCGCGCACCGCGCGCGTCCCGAAGTACTACCGTCTCAAGCGCCACTTGCTGGAGATGACCGAGACCCTGCCACCGGGCACCCCGGTACCCCCGGAGCGCACCCTGGCCGCCGAGTTCGACACCTCGCGCACCACCGTGCGCCAGGCGCTGCAGGAGCTGGTCGTCGAGGGGCGTCTGGAGCGGATCCAGGGCAAGGGCACCTTCGTGGCCAAGCCCAAGGTCTCCCAGGCACTGCAACTCACCTCGTACACCGAGGACATGAAGGCCCAGGGCCTGGAGCCCACCTCCCAGCTACTGGACATCGGCTATGTCACCGCCGACGAGCGGCTCTCCGGGCTGCTGGACATCACCGCGGGCGGGCGGGTGCTGCGCATCGAGCGGCTGCGGCTGGCCAGCGGTGAGCCGATGGCGATCGAGACCACCCATCTGTCCGCCAAGCGCTTCCCCGCGCTGCGCCGCAGCCTGGTCAAGTACACCTCCCTCTACACGGCGCTGGCCGAGGTGTACGACGTCCGCCTGGCCGAGGCCGAGGAGACCATCGAGACCTCGCTGGCCACCCCGCGCGAGGCGGGGCTGCTGGGCACCGATGTGGGGCTGCCGATGCTGATGCTCTCGCGCCATTCGCGGGACGCGGCCGGGGAGCCGGTGGAGTGGGTGCGGTCGGTCTACCGCGGGGACCGCTACAAGTTCGTGGCCCGGCTCCAGCGGCCGAACGACTGAGCGGCGCCACGGCCGAGCAACGCTACGGCTGAGCAACGCTACGGCTGAGCCGTACCACGGCGACCCGCTTTCTTTCTCATACCGATATACGGACGGGTAGTGACGACCGCCGGGCCGGGGGCTTAGATTTCCTGCGCATTACACAAATGATCAGCTGGGATCCAGGTGATCGACTGTGCCGCAGGTGATGAGCCGAGGGGACTGGAGCCCGCCGCATGTCAGACACGTCCGCTTCACCCGGCAGGAGACCGGTCGTGACGCCTACGCGCGTCGTGGCCGCTCTGTGCCTGATCGCACCCTTTGTCGGGATGCTCTGGGTCGGCTCGTACGCCAAGGTCGAGCCGACCCTTATCGGGATCCCGTTCTTCTACTGGTACCAGATGCTCTGGGTGCCAATCTCGGCCGTGCTGACCTCGGTCGCCTACATCCTGGTCCGCCGCGAGCAGCGGGCACGCAAGGGGGGTGAGTCGGCATGAACGACGGAGTGAACGGCGTCGCACTCGCCGTCTTCATCTTCTTCTTCGTGGTCGTCACGGTCATGGGGTTCCTGGCCGCGCGCTGGCGCGCCGCCGAGAACGCCAACAACCTCGACGAGTGGGGACTGGGCGGCCGCAGCTTCGGCACCTGGGTCACCTGGTTCCTGCTCGGCGGCGACCTCTACACCGCGTACACCTTCGTCGCCGTCCCGGCGGCGATCTACGCGGCGGGCGCGTCCGGCTTCTTCGCGGTCCCGTACACCATCCTGGTCTACCCGCTGATCTTCACCTTCCTGCCCCGCCTGTGGTCGGTGTCCCATAAGCACGGGTATGTCACCACTTCGGACTTCGTCCGCGGCCGGTTCGGCTCCAAGGGGCTCTCGCTGGCCGTCGCGGTCACCGGCATCCTCGCCACCATGCCGTACATCGCCCTCCAGCTCGTCGGCATCCAGGCGGTGCTGGACGTGATGGGCGTCGGCGGCGGGGAGAACACCAACTGGTTCATCAAGGACCTGCCGCTGCTGATCGCCTTCGGCGTCCTCGCGGCGTACACCTACTCCTCCGGGCTGCGCGCGCCCGCGCTGATCGCCTTCGTCAAGGACACCCTGATCTACATCGTCATCGCGGTGGCGATCATCTATATCCCGATCAAGCTGGGTGGCTTCGACGACATCTTCAGCGCGGCGAACGACAAGTTCACCAAGGCGGGTGCGGGTTCGCTCGCACCCCCGGCGGAGGGCCAATGGGCCTACGGCACCCTGGCCCTGGGCTCGGCGCTGGCCCTGTTCATGTATCCGCACTCGATCACCGCGACGCTCTCCAGCCGCAGCCGCGAGGTGATCCGCCGCAACACCACGATCCTGCCGCTGTACTCGCTGATGCTGGGGCTGCTGGCGCTGCTCGGCTTCATGGCCATCGCCGCCGGGGTCACGGTCGAGAACGGCCAGCTCGCCATCCCCCAGCTCTTCGAGGACATGTTCCCCGACTGGTTCGCGGGCATCGCCTTCGCCGCGATCGGCATCGGCGCGCTCGTCCCGGCAGCCATCATGTCGATCGCCGCGGCGAACCTCTTCACCCGCAACATCTACAAGGACTTCCTGCGGCCGAACGCCACGCCGGAGGAGGAGACCAAGGTCTCCAAGCTGGTCTCGCTGCTGGTGAAGGTCGGCGCGCTGATCTTCGTGCTGGGCATGGACAAGACCGTCGCGATCAACTTCCAGCTACTGGGCGGCATCTGGATCCTCCAGACCTTCCCGGCCCTGGTGGGCGGCCTGTTCACCCGCTGGTTCCACCGCTGGGCGCTGCTGGCGGGCTGGGCGGTCGGCATGGTCTACGGAACGTGGAAGGCGTACGACACCCCGAGCGGCACCCAGAAGCACTTCGGCAACACCGCCGATATGCCCGCCATCGGGGAGATCGGTTACATCGGCTTCACCGCGATCGTCCTCAACCTGCTGGTGACCGTCGTCCTGACGTTTGTGCTGCGGGCGGTCAAGGCTCCCGACGGCATCGACGAGACCACCGCCGCCGACTACAAGGCGGACGCGGGCGACCCGGGCGTCCAGACCGACCTCCCGCCGGCCACGGCGGGCTCCCCGGGCGGCCACTGACGCCTGCGGCGGTCTGCGCCGACTGACGGCGAACGGGCCGTCGGCTCCCCCTGACTGACGGGGAGCCGGCGGCCCGTCCGTATGCGTACGAGTCGCGGATGAGTTCCTGTACAGTTGTCCAGGAAGTGACGGCGATGGCGCGCCGACCTTGGCATGCGGAAAAAGGGGTGGGCTCGCGGTGCAGGTTCTGGCGGAAGTTCTGGTCGGTGCGGTCGCGGTGCTGCACGCGTACATCATGGTGCTGGAGATGTTCCTCTGGCAGCGGCCGCGCGGCCTGGCGGTGTTCGGCATGGATCAGGAGACGGCTCGTATCACCGCGCCGCTGGCCGCCAACCAGGGTCTGTACAACGGCTTCCTGGCCGCCGGACTGATATGGGGCCTGGTCGCGTCCGATCCGGTGGGCTTCCAGGCACAGGTCTTCTTCCTCATCTGCGTCGTGGTCGCCGGTGCCTACGGGGCGGCCAGCACAAAGAACCGAAAGATCCTGTTCTCACAGCTCATTCCGGGCGCGCTCGCTCTGGCGGCTGTCATCATCGCCGGGTGAGTGACGATCTGACGGCGGGCCAGGACCCGCGCACCGTACGGACCCGTGGGCGGCTGCGTGACGCGCTGCTCGCCGAATGCGCCTCCCAGCCGCTGGAAAAGGTGAGCGTCTCCTCGGTGGTCCGCCGCGCCGAGGTCGGCCGCGCCACGTTCTATCTGCACTACGAGGACCTCCAGGCGCTGGCCATCGACGCGTGCGCGGAGGTGGTCCGGGATGCCGTGGAAGCGGTTCACGCCTTCGAAGGCGTTCCCGACCCCGACGTACCCCCGTCCGCGCTCACGGAGTTCTTCACGTCGGTGACGGCACACGCCGAGCTGTACCGGGGCCTGCTCCAGGCGGGCGGCGGCGGCCCCCTGGGAGAGCTGCTGCACCGCGAACTCCGGACGCGCTCCCGCCTCGAACGGGAACGCGCCGGGCTGCGCCACTCCGAAGCCGCGGACTCGGCCGTGGCCGCCACGTTCACGGGCCTGTTCGCCGACTGGCTCCACGGGCTGATCGACGCGGAGCCCGACGCGCTCTCGCGGCAGGTCTGGCGATTGCTGATCTCCATCCACCGGACGTTCCCGTGACGGTGCCGCAGGCGTCAGGCGGCCGGTGCGGCGAGGTAGTCGCCGTGCTCCACATCTTCGGCGGCGAGGCCGACCTGCGCGCCACCCTGATGCACGAGGTGGCCGAGGCGCCCGACGGTCTGCGCGACCTCTCCGCGACCGTCCTGACGTGAGTACCGGTACCTAGGCCGTCCTGAGCGGCCGCGCGGATCCGTACCACCGGAGCCGGGACCTACCGTCCCGTATATGACCGAAAGTGAGGCGCCCGCCAGAAAGGGCGGCAGTGGGTGGCGCGTCGGATGCACCAGCGTGCTGGCACTGGCCGCGGCCGGACTCGCGGGGCTCGCGTACGCGAGCGTCGACTCCACCTATCCCGACGTCGACCCCGAGAAGCGGGCGCGCCTGCTCTCCGGGTACTCCCGGGACGCCTACGCCGCGCTCGGCATCGACCGTACTGTCGAAGGCGGTTACGTCGATGTCAACGACAACAACACCTTCGGGCACAACGACTGCTACCCGGACGGCTTGTTCAGCATCGCCGACCCTCCCGTGGAGGGCGCGTACCGGCTGTACCACGAGTGGACCCTGAGCAAGGTGCGCAAGGCGGAGGCACTCCCCGGACTGCGCGGGGTGCGCCATCGCCTCGACGCCAAGGGATGGCACGTCACCGAGTACGGCAAGGACAAGCAGATCGAGGAATGGAGCGTCCGGGCGGAGCGCGACGGCGGCTACGGAATCCACGTCACCTGGGAACCGGAATTCCAGCGGCTCACCGGGTTCGTCAGCGCGCCGTGCGCGATGGACCCCGGCTGGCCGGAGAAGAAGCGAGAAGAGGAGAAGGAGCAGGGATACAGCGGTTCCTACGACGGGCCGACCCTGAACTTCCCCCCGGCACTCACTCCGCGTCAGGCGGCGATCTCGAAGGCGTCGCAGGGGTGTTGCGGTGCGAGTTCGAACCAGAGCAGCTTGCCGCTCCGCCCGAACAGCTCGTCGGCGAGCGCGTAACCGCCCCAGTTGTCGGCGCAGATCCGGACGATGAGCAGGCCGCGTCCGCAGGTGGCCTCGGTGTTCGCGGCGGCCTCCGCGAGGGCGGACGAGCGGTCGAAGAGGGCCGGGGGCTTGTCGAAGGGCGGCGGGATGTCTGGATTGGTGTCCCACACGCTGATCCGCAGACGCCCCTCCTCCACGGCGCGGATGCGCATTTCGGCTGGGCCGGTGGTGTGGCGGTAGGCGTTCGTGACCACCTCACTGGTCACGAGGGTCGCGGGGTCGGTGAAGTCGCCCATGCCGTGCCGGGCGAGGACGGCACGGAGTGTGGTCCTCGCGATGGCGGCGGCACGGGGGTCGTGGGGCAGGCGGAGCGAGTACGACCAGGGGTTTTCCGGGGGTGAGGTGGGCATGAAGTCTCCGGTCTGTGCGTGGAGTTGGGCTGTGATCCCGGGCACATACCGTAGACCGCGACCCTTAAGGTATTTACCCCTGAGCGGAAAAGGAGTGCATATACCACTCGTGTGAGTGACACGCCTGTTGCGTCTGAGCAGGGAGAATCGGCAGATGCCCATGAGAAGCCTTCCGACCGCACGTCAACTCCGCCTCGGCACTGAGCTGCGCAGGCTTCGGGAGCGGGCCGGTTTGACGTCGACCGAGGCCGGGAGCTTGCTCGGCACCAACCAGACGACGATCAGCAATATCGAAGCGAGCCGGTTGGGCGTGAGCGCCGACCGGCTACGGGCACTCTCGCGGAACTACTCGTGCGCGGACGAAGCTCTGATCGCGGCGCTCATCGACATGGCGGCACAGCGCAAGCGCGGCTGGTGGGAGGAGTACCGGGAAATCCTGCCCACCGGGTTGCTCGACCTTGCCGAGCTCGAACACCACGCCGTGGCATTGCGCACGGCGTACATCGCGCACGTCCCCGGTCTACTCCAGACCGCCGAGCATGCTCGTGAGATCTTCCGGCAGGTCGTACCCACACTGTCTCCGCCAGAGGTGGAGCACCGCGTCTCGCATCGCATCAAACGCCAGGCCATTCTGTACTGGGACAAGCCCACGCCCTACACGGCCATCGTCCATGAGGCCGCTTTGCGTATGCGCTTCGGAGGATCGGAGATGGCACGGGCGCAGTTGCAGCACATCCTCGACATGAGCGAGCACAGCCACATCAAGGTGGTCGTGATCCCCTTTGAGGCCGGATCGTTCCCCGGCTCGGGACAGTCGATCCTCTACGCCACTGGTCAGGTTCCACAGCTGGACACCGTGCAACTCGATACGGAGCATGGCTCGGAACTCCTGGACGCGTCGGCACAGTTGGAGAAGTACCGCGTCGTACTGGATCGTATGGAAACGGTCGCGCTCCCGACGAGCCGATCACGCGATCTCATCCAGAGCATCATCCGCACCTTGAAAGGTGAATGAGTTGTCCGCTCGCGATTGGCAAAAGTCCTCGTTCAGCGGGGAAGGCAACGCCTGCCTGTACGTCTCCGCACCCGACAACGCCACCATCCGACTCCGCGAGAGCGACGAACCCGACACCATCCTCACCACCACCCCCACCGCCCTCAGCGCCCTCATACGCAGCGCCAAGGCCGGGCGACTCGACCGCCTCGGCGCGCTGTAGGGCGGAGCTAATGCGCACCCACCAGTGGCGGAAGTCCTCGTACAGCTCCGAAGGCAATGCCTGCCTCTTCGTCTCCGCGCCCGACAACGCCACGATCCGACTCCGCGAGAGCGACGAACCCGAGACCATCCTCACCACCACCCCCCGCGCCCTCGGCGCCCTCATACGCAGCGCCAAGGCCGGGCGACTCGACCGCCTCGGCACAGCGTGAGGGCGGGGGGGGCGGCCCGCTACCGTGTCGTCCATGTCTGACGAGACCCTGTGGGACTACCCCGCCGATGAACCCGTGGAGCGGCACGGCGAGTTCACCCTGACCGTCGTGCGCCCGCCGTTCCCCGGTCCGGCGGGCGTGCTGGAGGCCCACGACGAGGCGGGAGCACGGTCGTTCGCGGAAGCGTTCGGCACCGTCGACCGGGTCCTGGACGGCCAAGGGACGATTCCCGTCACCGAACTCATCGAGGTGGACACCCGCGCCGACCTGGATGTGATCCGGGTCGGCTGCTGGGGCGGCGTCATCCAGATCAACGATCCCGCCCTGATCAGCCTGTCCGAGAGCTTCCCCATCGAGGAGCAGGCCGAAGCGCTCGCCGACCGCTACCCCGACGCGGTCATCGTCGCCGCCGCGGGCATGGACCTTCCCGGCGCCGACTACGGCACCTGGAAGATCGTGCACCCCGGCGGCGCCCGAATCTTCGCGGCCGGTTTCGCCGGTGAGGAGAACTGGGATGTCGCAGGCGAGGTGACCGCGATTCTCGACGCGTTCGGGATCACCCCGGAGCAGGCCGCCGCTGCCGGGGTCAACCCGGCCCACGCACCGCGGAGCTTCGCGTGGGACGCCCTCGCGGGTCTTGCGCTCAAGACGGTTTCGCCCACCGACCGGCGCGGCCTGATGACCTCGGTCTTCCGGGTGCGGCGCACCGAGGATGCCGTCGTGTCGATGGAAGACACCTGGTTCGATCAGTAACGATTCGGGAACCAGGGAAAGTTGACGCGGACACGCCGACCAAAACCCCGGAACACCACGCGCCCCTCCCCTTAACGTGAGGCGTCGTCGGCGCAACCAACACCTGGACGCAGTCTCGGAGCCCTCTTGCGCGCCGCCGTCTTGAACGGGGGCTCTTACCGGGGGAGGGCACACGTTGAACAGCCTCATATCCAAACCCACGCATCCACGGCGCCTCTGGGCGCGCCTGGTGGTCGCGTTCACCGCGGCGAGCGCCGTGACGCTGACCGGCCTGCCCGGCATCCACACCGACGAGGCCGAGGCCAAGCCCCGCACGCAGCGCTGTGACGAGAAGTACCTGGGCCAGAAATTCGACCGCACTCCGGCGAACTCCGGACCCCCGGACAACCTGGAGTACGACGCCTGGCCCAACGACGAGACCTACACCTACGACAACCCGGCCAAGGCGTACGACGGCGTCCTCCCGCCCACGGAGAAGCAGCTCGAGAAGGCGGGCAAGGACTACCGCAAGTGGCAGCGGATCGCGAACAAGTCCGGCAAGCCGGCCGACCGTGTCATGGAGATCTACGCCCGCTACCAGGAGCAGCGCGACCGTGGCGGTTACACGGACTTCAGGCGCTATCTGGACGTGAAGTACATCGGCAAGCCCGGCAACAACTACCGCGGCGAAGCCTTCATGGGCCGCATGGTCAAGAAGTACAACATGGTCGGCCCCGACTGGTGGTGTGAGGACCCCGTCGACTACACCGACGAGAACGGCAACAAGAAGCGCCGCTGGGTCGACGCCCGTAACCGGCGAACCGACGTGCACGTCGAGGGCAAGTCCAACGGCGAGGTCCAGCAGAAGCAGGTCGACGCCGATCGGCAGATCGCCAAGCAGAACCAGAAGGTCACCAACCGGTATCTGACCGGTGCGCGCACCGACCAGGGCACCAAGGACCGGATCGCCCAGCTCAACAAGGACATCCAGCAGCACCGCAACACCACCCGCACGGTGGCCGGGATCAACGAGCGGCGGTCGAACGCGATCGAGCGCACCCAGAACCCGAACAACTACACGCGCTACGACCCGCGGTTCAACCCCGACCCGCGCAAGAACGGCATGCGCGGCCCGATCATCGACCAGGCCCTGCGGTCGGGGAAGTCCCTGGAGGAGGCCCAGAAGCTCCAGCGGATCTACAACGGGAACAACTCCCGCGGCTACTTCATGCGCGGCCCCGGCGGCATCGACTTCTCCAGCCTCGAACTCAGCTACGTGGGCGACCCGGTGAAGGGCAAGGGCTTCAACTACTCCATGAAGGCCGACTACGCCAAGAACCCCGACACCAATCCGGGTTACGGCGGGGACGCCAAGCTGACGATGTCCTCGGACGCCATGTTCACCTGGCTCGCGCTGACGCCGGACAAGTTCTGGGTCAACCTCAACCCGGACCAGCCCGAGACGATCATGGACAGCACGTTCGCGTCCACCGACGCCGGCCGCGTACTGCTGGAGGCCGACCTCCGCCTCAAGCACGACTTCTTCAAGGCCATGGACCCCAAGACCGAAACCGGCAAGGCCGCGTGGGACGGCCTGGTCAAGCGCAACGGCTGGCCTTGTCTGAACTCCGGCCGCAACTGGATCGAGCCCAAGACGGCCAAGGTCCGTGAGCAGGACGGCGGCGTCTACATCCTCGACGCCCCGCTGAAGCTCAAGTCGGAATACATGGACATCAACACCCCCGGCCCCGGCGGCGGCAACTCCTGCGCCGACGATCTCACCAAGGCCGAGATCGAGCAGAACGAACGCGTCCTCCACAACACCGTGGTCCCGCTCGTCGAGAAGTGGATCAACACCGAGCCGCAGTACGCCGACCTGCGCCGGGTCTACAACGCCCGCGTCGCGGCCGAGTACATCCGCCGTAAGGACGCGGTGTCGCCGACGGACTTCCACACCATCATCAACAGCAACGACGTCAAGCGGTGGCCGCTGCGCGCCCCCAACCAGGACTGGGACAAGCAGCAGGTCTTCGACAAGTACCGGAAGATCTTCACCGAGGGCGAGTTCAAGTACGAACTCACCAAGGGCCAGGAGGTCTGGGTGATCACCGTCGGCGGCGTGGACTTCTCCAAGGCCCCCAAGCGGAACATCAGCCGCACCCAGTTCAACCTCGAGCACCGCGGCCTGGACAAGACCACGAAGACCTCCACCGGCGCCGAGACGACCTACCGGGACACCGAGACCACCTACCTCGGAGGCACCTCCGGCAAGCTCCCCGGCGGCGACGACCCCACCCCGACACCCACTCCGACGCCGACTGACAAGCCCACGGACAAACCGACCGACCAGCCGACCACTCCGGCGCCCGACCCGTCCACCCCGGGCGGCGGCGACGCCAGTCAGCCCCCGGCCACCAAGGACCCGGACGGGAACCTCGCCGACACCGGATCCGACACCCCTGTGGGTCTGATCGCGGGCGTCGCCGGGGCTCTCGCGGCGGTCGGCGGAACACTGGTGTGGTGGATGCGGCGCCGCAGGACCACCCAGGACGGCTAGTCGGTTTCGTTGGGATCGGTGGCTCGTTGATCCGGGGACGGCTCCTCGATCAGGCGAGCACATCAGCACGCGGCCGGGGCCCCGAAAAGGGGACCCGGCCGGCGAGCCGGCCGACCACCCGCGACCTGCCGCCGGCATCGCAGGTGAGGCGCGGACCGACCATGTGCCGGAGGCGGCCCGGGCGACCGTTTCCGACGTCGAGCCGGTGCCGCCCCGGGGGCTGTCCCCACCACGTTCGTTACAGGCAGCCGGACGTTGATCCGGCGGGACAGCAGGATCGCCCCGCGCGGTCGTGATCGGAAAAGCTGAAGGCCGGTTTCGCGAGACTTCCCAGGAGTTCACTCGTGCGCAAACACGCAGGTCAAAAGGCTCGTTCGGCCCGATGCGGGCACGGTTGGCGCGGGGTCGGTGCCGCTGTCGCCGTGGGAGCCGTGGGAGCCGTGATGATCGTCGCCCTGGCGCCGCAGGCGGCCTTCGCCGGCACCCGCCCGGACCGCGGCGTCCAGCAGGGACTGAACGCGCTGGTACATGCCGATGGAGTCCCCGCCGCACTGGCGAGCGTGCGGGACCGGCACGGTCACACCCGTACCTACACCGCCGGGATCGGCGACCTGGCCACCGGCGCCGAGGTGCCCCGGGACGGACAGGTGCGCATCGGCAGCAACACCAAGACGTTCACCGCAGTGGTCGTGCTGCAGCTGGTCGCCGAGGGGAAGGTCGGCCTCGACACGCCGATCGAGACCTACCTGCCCGGCCTGGTGCGCGGCGAAGGCATCGACGGGCGTCGCATCACGGTTCGCCACCTACTGCAGCACACCAGCGGGTTGCCCAACTACGTCCCGTACCTCGACGACGAGCCCCGCTCCTACACCCCGCCCGAGCTGCTCGCCGCCGCCCTCCGGCACAAGGCCGACTTCGAACCCGGAACGAGCTGGCGGTACAGCAACACCAACTACGTCCTCGCCGGCATGCTGATCGAGAAGGTCACCGGGCACTCGTACGCCGAGGAGGTCGACCGGCGCGTCATCAAGCGCCTGGCGCTGCGCCACACCTACTTCCCGAAGCCCGGCGAGGTGGACATCCGCCAGCGCCACCCCCACGGCTACGACCGGAGTTCGGCCGACGCACCCTGGCAGGACGTCACGGAGCTCGACCCCTCCTGGGGCTGGGCGGCCGGGCAGATGGTGTCCACCAACTCCGACCTCAACCGCTTCTTCTCCGGGCTGCTGTCCGGGCGTCTCCTCCCGGAGGCCCAGCTCGCCCAGATGCGCACGACCGTCCCCGCCGAGTACTTCGGCCCCAGTGCCCGCTACGGGCTGGGCCTGGTGAGCAAGCCGCTGTCGTGCGGCGGCGTCTACTGGGGCCACGGCGGCAGCACCACGGGCTACGAGACCCGGGGCGGGGCCACCGACGACGGCCGCGCCGCCGAGCTCGCGGTGACCACGCAGCCGGGCGACCCGGCGGTCATGCGGCACGTGGACACGGTCGTGGACCGGGCGTTCTGCCGCTGAGCTGCTCGACGGACTCGCCGAGCGCCCACGCCATGTGTCGATCCTCTCGTGGGATGCCGAGCGCGGCGTGGCGCCGCTCGGCGGCCTCCGCATGGCGCTCGCGGTACGGGCTGCTCAGCTCGGCCAAGGTGACCGGTGAATCCTCAGCAGCTCGAACGGACGTCGCCGGTCACCGGGCCCTGGCGGAAGGGGGCCCGGTGACCGGCGCGGTTCGGCCGGATGTGCGCGTCAGACGTAGAGGAAGCCGCCGGGGACGGTGACGTTCCCGAAGGCCGTCACCAGCGTGACGGTCGCGGTGCCGGGCACCCCGGCCGGGGTGGTGCCGGTGACCGTGGTGGCGGTGGCGGTCACACCCGTTGCGGGAACGCCATTGAACAGCACGCCCAGCACGCTGCCGAGGTTGGTGCCGGTGATGGTGAACGCGGTGCCGCCGGCGATGGGTCCGGTGGTGGGCGTGATGGCGGTGGGCACCGGGGCGGGCGGCGCGACGAAGTAGGTGAAACCGCCGGGGACGGTGGCGGTCCCGTTGGGGCCGCTCAGCGTGACGGCGACGTTTCCGCCCGCGGGCGGACCTGCCGGGGTGATGCCGACCAGGACGGTCCCGGCCGGGTTGATGGTCAGGATCGCCGAGGGGTTCGCGCCGAAGGTGACACTGGTGACACCGGTCAGGTTGGTGCCCGTGATCAAGTACAGGGTGCCGCCGGTGGTCGGCCCCACGGCCGGGGTGATGGAGACGGCGGTGGGCGGCGTCGGCGCCACGTAGGTGTACGGCTGGCTGTTGCTGGTGCCGACGGTGGTGGTGACCAGGACCTGGACGGACCCGGGCGCGTGCGGCGGGGCTATCACCACGACGATGTCGTTGGTGGTATTCCCCGGCCAGCCACCGCCACCCCAGCCGCCGCCCCAGCCGCCATCCCAGCCGCCGCCACCGGAACTGCTCTGGCTGACGATCTGGGCGGGCACGCCGCCGAAGGTCACGCTGATGACATTGCGCAGGTTCTGCCCGTTGAGCTGGACGAGGTTCCCACCGGCGGCGGGACCCGAGTTGGGCACCACGGACAGCAGCAACGGCGGCCCCGCCTGCGACGGGGGCCAGTTGGCCGCAGTGGGGGCGGCGGTCGCGAGAGCGGTCGAGGTCATGGTTGGTCCTCCCGGAGAAGGGTTCGGGTGATGTGCGCCGACGGCATGCCGATGTCGTGGGCAAGCCGCTGGTCAACGCCTCGTCGTCGCCGCGCGGTCGAGGCAGGCCGGCACCGGAGGAACGGAAGGCCGCCGGGCGGCCGGTCAGGGCGCGGAAGCGAAGCGATGCGCCGGATGAGAGCGGAGCCACGGGACGAACGCCCGGCTCCTGGCTGGCCGACGAGGTATGGGGCACCCTCGGCGGCACGTCTCCAGTTATCCACGCCCACCCCCGTCGCTCAAGGTTCCGGGGCTGCCATCACTCGTTTGGCGCATCTGGGCGCGCCTGGCGGCGAGCTTGTATGACAAGCGCTCCGCTATTCGGGGGAACGCGCGGCCGGAGTATGGCCTGCCGTCCTCCACCGTGCCTCTAATGAGTGACATCGGCAGTGCCAACCCGTGCGGGCCCCCCCGGGGAGGGAGCGATCCGATGAGCCTCGCCGCGTTCCTCCTCGCCCTCGGCACCACCTGCCGTATCACCCGCTTCATCACCAAGGACACGCTGGCGGCGGGGTTCAGAACCTGGGTCGCCGACCGCTTCGGCGACGACTCCCGGCCCTCCTACCTCGTCAACTGCGGCTGGTGCACCAGCACCTGGGTCGCCGCCGCTATCGCCGGCTACGCCTCCTTGCTGCACACCACCGCGTGGTTCCACCTCCCGGCCACCGCCCTGACGCTCTCCTACCTCGCCGGGGTCGCCTCGCGGTGGCTGGACTGACACCGACCCGTACTGGACTCGAGGGAAAGGAACGGCAGCCATGGCCTGCAACTGCGGCGGAGGGGCACGTGGGGGCCCACAACCCGTTGTCGTCTACGAGTTGACGCTGCCGGACGGCACGGTCCGGCGATATTTCACCTATCAGGAGGCCGACGCCGCCAACAAGCGCGCGGGCTCCACCGGAGTGATCAACACCGCCGTCCAGTGACGGCGAAGAGCTGCGAGTGACGGCGCGGACCGGCGCCGGCGGCATGGCGGCCTCGCTGTCAGTGGTGTGCGGCAGACTGCGGCCATGGACATCACGATCAGGCACGCGCGGGACGAGGAGCTGGACGGGATCGGCGAGCTCACCGCGCAGGTGTATCTCGGGGACGGGCTCCTGGACTTCGGCGACAGTGATCCATATCTCACCACCCTGCGCGACGCCCGGCGCCGGGCCGCCGAGGCCGAGCTGCTGGTCGCGGCGGACGCGGCGAGTGACGAGGTGCTGGGGGCCGTGGCGTTCGCGGTGTACGGCGGGGCGTATGCGGAGCTGGCCCGGCCCGGCGAGGGCGAGTTCCGGATGCTGGCCGTGCGACCCGAGTCGCGGCGGCGCGGGGCGGCCGAGGCGCTGGTGCGTGCCTGCCTGGACCGGGGGCGCGCGCTGGGGCTGCGGCGGATCGTGATCAGCAGCCAGCTGTCCATGACCGCCGCCCACCGGCTGTACGAGCGGCTGGGGTTTGTGCGGGCCCCGGAGCGGGACTGGTCGCCGATAGCCGAGTTGGACCTCACCCTGTGGGCGTTCACGGTGGAGCTGTGACGGCCGGCGGCGCGCGTCCTGGCCATGGGCTCGCGCGCGCCGGGTCACGGGCTCGCGTGCGCGCCCGGCCACGGGCCGCCACGGGCCCCAGGTCACGGGCCATCTCCGGAACGCACTAGCACATTCATACGAAATTCCGCACCTCGCGACACAAGATATGGGGGTGCGTGCGTCGGCCGACACAAGATGTATGCTCGTCCTCGCTGTCGCCGCAGGGGAATCCGGTGGGAATCCGGAACTGTCCCGCAACGGTGTACGTGTGCGCTTATGCGGCGTACCCGTAAGTCCGAGCACCTGCCGACGGCCCTGTGTGAACACGTCCCCCGGCCTCGAGGGTTGGGCCGATGGACGCTGCGTGGTGTGCCTGGCGTACGAGGAGTGCGGCATCGGCATGCCCGTACGCGCCCATCGCGCCTCCCCTCGTGGCCCCGGCCGAGCGAGGGAGAGCACCTCAGTGACCATCGCGCCCGCAGATCCGGTTTCAGAGCAGGCGGTTTCTCAGGCAGCGCACGACGCGCCCGGAACCGCCCTGCTGCGGACCCTCACCGGACTCACCGCCGACCTGCCTGCCACCGACCCCGGTAAGGTCGCGGCCGCCGCCCTGCGCGGCCGTCATCCCGGCTCGGACGAGGCGGAGTTGCGCGGCCTGGCGACCGAGGCGGCGGCCGGGCTGATCGCCGAGGAGCCGGAGTACTCGCGGCTGGCCGCGCGGCTGCTGGCGCTCACCATCACGGAGGAGGCGGCCGGGCAGGGCGCGGTCTCCTTCTCCACCTCCGTCCAGGTGGGCCACCGTGAGGGCCTGCTCGCCGACTCCACCGCGGAGTTCGCCGCCGCCCACGCCGCACGGCTGGACGCGCTGGTGGAGCGGGCCCTGGCCGACGGCGCCGACAAGCGCTTCGGCTACTTCGGACTGCGCACCCTCTACAGCCGCTATCTGCTGCGCCACCCCATCACCCGTCAGGTGATCGAGACCCCGCAGCACTTCCTGCTGCGGGTGGCCTGCGGGCTCGCCGAGGACCTCTCGGAGCGGGCGCTGGACGACGTGGCCGAGCTGTACCGGCTGACCAGCACCCTGTCGTATCTGCCCAGCTCCCCCACGCTGTTCAACTCCGGCACCCGGCATCCGCAGATGTCGTCCTGCTATCTGCTGGACTCGCCGCTGGACGAGCTGGACTCGATCTACAACCGCTACCACCAGGTGGCGCGGCTGTCGAAGCACGCGGGCGGCATCGGCCTGTCCTACTCCCGTATCCGGGCGCGCGGTTCGCTGATCCGGGGCACCAACGGGCACTCCAACGGCATCGTGCCGTTCCTGCGCACGCTCGACGCCTCGGTGGCCGCCGTCAACCAGGGCGGCCGGCGCAAGGGCGCGGCCTGCGTCTATCTGGAGACCTGGCACGCGGACCTCGAGGAGTTCCTGGAGCTGCGGGACAACACGGGCGAGGAGGCCCGCCGCACCCACAACCTGAACATCGCCCACTGGATCCCCGACGAGTTCATGCGCCGGGTCGAGGCGGACGCCGACTGGTCGCTGTTCTCCCCGGTCGACGCGCCCGAGCTGGTGGACCTGTGGGGCGATGAGTTCGACGCCGCGTACCGGAAGGCCGAGGCCGAGGGACGGGCGGTCAAGCAGGTCCCGGCACGGCAGTTGTACGCCCGGATGATGCGCACCCTCGCGCAGACCGGCAACGGCTGGATGACGTTCAAGGACGCCGCCAACCGCACCGCCAACCAGACCGCCGAGCCCGGCAGGGTCGTCCACTCCTCGAATCTCTGCACCGAGATCCTGGAGGTCACCAACGACGGCGAGACCGCCGTGTGCAACCTCGGCTCGGTCAACCTCGCCGCACACCTGGACGAGGACGGGCAGCTGGACTGGGAGCGCCTCGACGCCACCGTCCACACGGCCGTGACCTTCCTCGACCGCGTGGTGGACATCAACTTCTACCCCACGGACGAGGCCGGGGCCTCCAACTCCCGCTGGCGCCCGGTGGGTCTGGGCCTGATGGGGCTGCAGGACGTCTTCTTCCGGCTGCGGCTGCCGTTCGACTCGCCCGAGGCCAAGGCGCTCTCCACGCGGATCTCCGAGCGCATCATGCTCGCCGCGTACGAGGCGTCCTGCGAGCTCGCCGAGCGCCACGGCCCGCACCCGGCCTGGTCCGAGACCCGCACCGCGCGCGGTGTGCTGCACCCGGACCACTACACGGACGCGGTGGCCACCTGGCCGGAGCGCTGGGAGGCGCTGCGCACCCGGATGGCGAAGTCCGGGATGCGGAACTCGCTGCTGCTGGCGATCGCGCCGACCGCCACCATCGCCTCCATCGCGGGCGTCTACGAGTGCATCGAGCCGCAGGTCTCCAACCTCTTCAAGCGCGAAACGCTCAGCGGGGAGTTCCTGCAGGTCAACTCCTATCTGGTGGACGATCTCAAGAAGCTGGGCGTCTGGGACGCCCAGACCCGCGAGGCGCTGCGCGAGTCCAACGGCTCGGTCCAGGAGTTCTCCTGGGTGCCCGCGGAGGTACGGGACCTGTACCGCACCGCGTGGGAGATCCCGCAGCGCGCCCTGATCGAGATGGCGGCGGCCCGCACCCCGTACCTCGACCAGAGCCAGTCGCTGAACCTCTTCATGGCCTCGCCGACCATCGGCAAGCTCAGCTCGATGTACGCGTACGCCTGGAAGCGCGGCATCAAGACCACGTACTACCTGCGCTCGCGTCCGGCCACCCGGATCGCCCAGAGCGCCCGTGGCGGCGGCGCCGCGGCCACCGCGCCCGCCCCTGCCCCCATCCCCGTACAGCAGGCTCCGGCCGAGGCCGACGCGATCGCCTGCTCCCTGGAAAACCCCGAGTCCTGCGAGGCCTGCCAGTAATGTCCCCCACGTCCCAGAAGAACCTGCTCGACCCGGGCTTCGAACTCACCCTGCGGCCGATGCGGTACCCGGAGTTCTACGACCGCTACCGCGACGCGATCAAGAACACCTGGACCGTGGAGGAGGTCGACCTCCACTCCGACGTCACCGACCTCGCCAAGCTCTCCCCCGGTGAGCAGCATCTGATCGGCCGTCTGGTCGCCTTCTTCGCGACCGGCGACTCGATCGTGGCCAACAACCTGGTGCTGACGCTCTACAAGCACATCAACTCCCCCGAGGCGCGGCTGTATCTGTCGCGGCAGCTCTTCGAGGAGGCGGTGCACGTCCAGTTCTATCTGACGCTGCTGGACACCTACCTCCCCGACCCGGACGACCGCGCCGCGGCCTTCGCCGCCGTCGAGAACATCCCCTCCATCAGGGAGAAGGCGGAGTTCTGCTTCCGCTGGATGGACTCGGTGGAGAAGATCGACCGGCTGGAGACCAAGGAGGACCGCCGCCGCTTCCTGCTCAACCTGATCTGCTTCGCGGCCTGCATCGAGGGGCTGTTCTTCTACGGCGCCTTCGCGTACGTGTACTGGCTGCGCTCGCGGGGGCTGCTGCACGGCCTGGCGACGGGCACCAACTGGGTGTTCCGCGATGAGTCGATGCACATGGAGTTCGCCTTCTCGGTCGTGGACACCGTCCGCGAGGAGGAGCCGGACCTCTTCGACGACGAGCTCCAGCAGCAGGTCACCGACATGCTCAAGGAGGCCGTCGAGGCGGAGCTGCAGTTCGCCCGCGATCTGTGCGGGGAGGGGCTGCCGGGCATGAACACCGCGTCGATGCAGGAGTATCTGCAGTGCGTGGCCGACCAGCGCCTGATGCGCCTCGGCTTCCCCGCGGTCTTCGGCTCGGAGAACCCGTTCTCCTTCATGGAGCTGCAGAACGTCCAGGAGCTGACCAACTTCTTCGAGCGCCGCGCCTCGGCCTACCAGGTCGCGGTCGAGGGCTCGGTCGCCTTCGACGACGACTTCTGATGCCACAGGGCGGGCCGGATCCCGCGTGGGTCCGGCCCGCCCTGTGAGGTACGGCACACTCAGTCGTTGGGCACCGTCTCATAGCGGGCGGTGCCCTCGGCCATCTGCTTCAGCACATCCTTACGGTCTCGCTTGGAGAGCCGGTCGATGTACAGGTAGCCGTACAGGTGGTCGGTCTCGTGCTGCAGACAGCGCGCGAAGTAGCCGGTGCCACGCACCGCGATCGGCTCGCCGTCGAGGTCCTGGCCGCGCACCACCGCGTAGTCGGGGCGGGCCAGCTCCATGTAGGCCGTGGGAACCGACAGACAGCCCTCATTGGAGTCGTCCAGCACCCGGCGATCGGCGGGCAGCTCCTCCAGCACCGGGTTGCACACCGCGCCCACATGGCGGACGCCCTCGTCGTCCATGCAGTCGTAGACGAAGACCTTGAGGTCGACACCGATCTGGTTGGCGGCCAGGCCCACGCCCTCCGCCGCCCGCTGGCTGGCGAACATGTCGTCGACGAGCCGCGCCAGCTCCTCGTCGAACACGGTCACGTCCCGGCACTCCTTGTGCAGGACCGGGTTGCCGTAAACGGTGATCGGGCGGGCGGTGCCGCGCTCGCGGAAGGCCCGCTCACGCTCCTCGCAGTCCTCCGTGTCCACGATGAAATCGTCGACCACCTGCTGTTTCGTCCCTTGCTGCGACATCGTCCGCCGTGTGCCTTCCCTCAACCGTGATGCGTCGCCCTACAGGGTACGGGCACGACGCGCCCGGGCGCGGTGTGCTCACGCGCTGTGAGCGGGCCTCCACGGGCCCTCCGGACCTTCCGGGCCTTCCGGGCCTTCCGGGACCTACGGGGCGGGGTCTGGGGCGGAGCCCTGCCACCGGCGCGGCCGCCAGGCGGTCAGCAGACCTCTTCCAGGTCCCGCCACTCACGGGTGTCCGGACTGTCGGCGACCCAGCCGTCCAGCAGCCCCCGCACCAGCCCGCCGGGCGCCGCGATCCCGCATTCGCGCTCGGGGACCCACAGCGAGCCCGAGCCCGCCATACGGTGGCCCAGCGGCCCGGGGTGGCCCGGTTCGCTGTGGTCGTGCGGGTCCAGATGCTCGCCCTCGCCCTCGTCGCTGGGCATCCGGCTCTCCGAGCAGGAGCGGCACAGCAGCCGCACCGAGGACGACCAGTCCTCGGCCGCGAAGCCCGCGTCCGCCGCGAGCCGCTCCAGGGCGTCCCGGTCGGCCTCGGTGGCCGCCTCCAGCAGCACCACCCAGGTCGGCACCGGGGACGGCGCCCACAGCTCGATCTCGTCGAAGACCGGGTACGAGGGGCCCGCGGAGGTCACACGCTCGCCGTGCGGTACGCCGTCGTGCAGCACCACCTCGCCCCAGCGCCGCCCGGAGGACGGCAGCGGGATGGACAGCACCTCGATCCGGGCCGGGTCCAGCCGGCGGCCCCAGACAACCTCGGCCTCGCCCTCAGGGGACAGCCGCACCGCCGCGCTGCCCAGCTCCATGCCGAGCGGCTCCCCGGACGCGGACGCCTCTCCGGGCACCTTCAGCCCGTACGCCTGCCAGGCGCGGCGGGCCAGCGGCCAGTCCTGCAGCGCGGTCGCCGCGATTCCCACGTTCCACCAGTCCGGAGCGCCCGTCTCGCGGTCCAGCAGCGCGACCGCCCGCAGCCCCGCGGCGCGCGCCTGCTCCCAGTCGTGCCGGAACTTGTGCAGCAGCGCCAGGTTGAACCAGGACTCCGACAGCCACGGCTCCAGGTCGGCGGCGCGGGTCAGCAGCGCTCCCGCGTCCTCGTACCGGCCGTCGCCGATGAGCGTGAACGCACGGTCCGTGGCCTGCCGCCATGAGGCGGACGGCCGGTGCCGTACCTTGCCGAAGATCTTCACGATTCCCGCCTGCCGGTATCGAAGTCGTCCCGTACCAGATGCCTTCGCGGACGGCGTCGCCCTCCCTTGAAGACAACCTGCCACACATTCGCGGACATCTCAGCCCGGCCCCTCACCCTCCGGCCGGGATGCGAAGCCCTCCACACCTCCTTGCCACCGGCCATTCGGCCTGGCACCCCTCTCCTCGCATCCAACCATGCCCCTCGGGAGCCCCGCTTATTACCGGCGAGTTCTCACCGGGGCCGGCCGTACACCTGGCGCGACAGCACCGTGGCGAGCGTCTCGACCACGATGGGGTCGAAGTCGCGCGCCGTGGCCAGCCGCAGCCGCTCCAGGGCGCGCAGGGCGGCCGCCCCGGCCGTTCCCTCGGCCCCTGGCCCGCTGATCAGCTCGGTGTACGCGTTCACCGCGCGCACGATACGCGCGGCGAGCGGCTGCTCGCGGTACGGGTCCGCCTGGCGCTCCACGACCTGTGCCACCTCGGCGGGTACCCCGGTCTGGCGGACCACAGCGCCGCCGAGCAGCGCGATTTTGCGCTGCTCGGCGGCGGGCAGCGGCTCGGTGGCCCCGGCGGGCACCGGGTCCAGCAGCGAGAGCTGGCCGATGTCGTGCATCAGCGCCGCGTACTCCAGCACGGTCAGCCGCGGCTCGGAGAGCCCCAGCTCACGCCCGACCGCCCGGCTCAGCGCGGCCACCTCACGGGCGTGGCCCGTCAGGGTGTACCCGGCTATCTCGGTCGACCGGGCCAGGGAGGCGATGGTCTGGCGGTAGGTGGCCCGTATCCCCGCGTAGCGGCGGTAGGAGTACTGGATCAGCAGCAGCGGCACCGCCAGCACCGGCACCGGCCACAGCCCGGCGACGGCCACGGTGAGCGGCATCACCACCGCGGTCGCGCAGACCGCCGCCGCCACGCCGGGCAGCGACCGCAGCTCGTCGCGGAGCAGCGGTCCGTAAGGCCAGCCGGTACGGGCGCGGGCGAGGGCGGCGGCCAGGACCGCGTCGCACAGAGCGGTCAGGGCCAGCAGGGCGAGCAAATAGCCGACGAGATACGGGCTGTGGCCGAGCCAGGAGGCCAAGAGGCCGGTCCGGTGCAGCGGTTGGAAGCAGATGGCGGCGAACGCGACGGTCAGCACCCGGCGGGCGGTGTGGCCGGGGTCGACCGGACAGCCCAGCGCCAGCGGCGCCACCAGCCCGGCCAGGGAGGCGGCCACGACGACGGTGACCACCTGGAGGACACCGTGTGTGGTCGGCTCCCCGCCGAGCCGCCCGAACAGTGCGTAGCCGAGGGCGCCCGCGGCGGCGACGGGCGCGGGCTCACCACGCGGATCGGGCACCCCACTGCCCCCCGGAAGCGCGGGCGGTGCCTCCACGCACCGGATCGCCTCCCCTACGGCGATGAGCGCCCCGAAGGCCAGCGCCGCCTCCGGCTGCCGCACCCCGTGCCACTCGGTCCACACAAGCGCGACCACGGCAAGCGCCCCGGCCGCGCCGTAGACGGCGACGACGGTAAGGCCGCCGTAACGGCGCCCCGATATGCGCTCCCGCTCCCGAGCCCTCACGCCCCTTTCGCGGTAGCCCGGACCCCGACTCGCCCAACGGACGCCCATGCCGCCCTCACGGACACCCGCGCCGCGGCCCGCCCGGCGGATGCCCGCACCGCCCCTACGGACGACGCCCACGCCGCCCTTACGGACACCCGCGCCACGGCCCTCTCCGCGGACGCCTGCGCCCTGGTCTCCCTCGAGGACGCCCGCACCCTGGACCCCCTGGCGGGCGCCCGCGCCACGACTCCCCTTACGGACGCCCGCGCCGCGGCTCCCCTTACGGTCCGCGGCCGGACCATCGCCCTTGTCGGCGGCCGTGGGCCGGGTCTCCTCACGGGCGGGCGCGGTCTCGCCTTGCTGTCGGCGGGCGCGGTGGAGGGCTCGGTCGTGTCGTTCCGCGAGCCAGTCGAGGCTGCCGCGGAGGGCGTTCGGGAGGCGAGGTGCGGCCGGTGCCGGGGCGGGGCGGGCCGCCCTGGATGGCCACTGGGCCGCGCTCTCGTCCCGGTCGCGCGGTCCGAGGCTGGTCGTGCCACGGGCCGCGCCGCCGTCCGAGGCATTCGGGGCGCCCGGGGCGCCTAAGCCGTCCGGCGCGTCCGGGGCACCCGGCGGGACGGGCTCTCCTCCGGCCCGTGCCGGGGCCGCCCCGGGGGCGGGGCCGTCCGGAGCGGCGCGGCGCGGGCGCCGGGCGGGCCGGGGGTCCCGGCTCGGGCCATCCGGGCCGTCCGGGACGGGTGCGGCGGGCGGGTCCTGGGTGGGGCTCATGGCGCACCGCCAGGGCCGTCGCGGCCGGGGCGGAGCTCTGGGTCGTCCGCCGGGCCGGAGGCCGCCGCGCGCACCAGGGGCGGCAGCTCCAGCGGCGGGCTCAGGGGATCTGGCGGGACGTTTCCGCGCTCCTCGGGGGCGTCCGCGGTGACCGCCGCATGCCAGCCGTGGCGGTCCAGTGCGGTGCTGAGGGCCCGCACCATCCGGGGGTCGAACTGCGATCCCGCGCACCGCTCCAGCTCCTCCACGGCCGTGTCCACCGGCCGGGCCCTGCGGTACGTCCGCGTCGAGGTCATCGCGTCGAAGGCGTCCGCCACCGCGACCACCCGGGCGAACTCGGGGATCTGCGCCCCGGCGAGCCCGTACGGATAGCCGCTGCCGTCCAGCCGCTCATGGTGGTGGAGGATCGCGGCCCGCGCCTCGCCCAGGAAGCCGATGCCGCGCACCATCTCGTCGCCGTACTCGGGGTGGAGCTCGATCACCCGGCGCTCATCGGGGGTGAGCGGGCCGTTCTTCCGCAGCAGCCGGGTGGGCACGCCGAGCTTGCCCACGTCGTGGAGGATGCCCGCGATCCGCACCCCCTCCAGCCGGTCGCCGCTCATGCCCAGTTCGCGGGCGATCATCGCGGAGGCGCGGCCGACGCGCTCGCTGTGGCCCCGGGTGTAGCGGTCCTTGATGTCGACCGCCTGGACCAGGGCCCGGATGGTGGCCTGATGGGCGGCGCTCTCGCGGCGGTAGAGCACGAAACCGCAGGCGCAGACGTACATCGGCAGCAGCACCAGCAGGGCCGCCGCCGGTCCGTAAGGGCTGCGCCAGAGCACCGCCATGGCGAGCCCGGCGGGCCCGTGCACCAGATACGGGGCGAGCGCGCCGGGCAGCCGGCCGCACCAGGCGGCGCGCGGGGAGTGGCGCTCGGCGGTGACCAGCACCCCGCCCTCCAGGGCGGTGGCGGTCAGCCCCAGGACGAGCGCGGCGGCTACGGCGACCGCCAGGGCGTACGCAAAGCCGGGCGTACCGGATGCCTCGGCGGCGGCAAGCTGCGCAGCGGGGGCCTGGGCGCCGCCACCGAGCGCCCACAGGGCGCTGAGGGCCCGAGGGCCGCCCAGAGCCGCGAAGGCGCACGAGGCGGCCCAGACGGCCAGCGAGAGCCGTGCGGCGCGCCAGGCCCGCCGTGCCCCGGCCGGTGGCCGCTCGACGCGGGCGAGCAGCGCACCGGGCACGGCGACCAGCGCCGCGGCGGCGGGCGGCAGCAGAAAGGCCCCGGCCAGAAGGACGGGGCTGCACCATTCGGGCCAGCGGGCGCGGACCCTGGAGCCCACCGCGTGCACCACGGCGAGCAGGGCGGCCGTGGCCCAGGGGACGGCCGCTCCGGGCCGTACGGCCGGGGCGGCGCAGAGCCCTCCGGCGAGCACGGCGCACAGGACATAGGCGCGCGCCTCGTGGGGAAGTGCCCGCACGGTGTCCTCCTCCCCATCCACGTCCGTTGCGCCGCCCCTCCAGGACGAGGCGGGTCAGGTGGTTGGGGAGCTTAGGCCGGACTGGGGCGGATGAGATCGGAGGGACTGTCCGATTACACCCCTTCGAGTGATGATCTGATCACCGAAGGTGGGGCCGGGAACACGCCCGGCTCGTTGACGATCACCCGGCCGGTTGAGGATCGGCGGACGGCCGATCGACGGACGGTCGAAGGGCAGTCGATCAACGGACCGTCGATCGAGGGACGATCCACCGGCGCTCAAGGCCGGGAGTCACTCCTGGGCGGTGGTCGGAGCGTTCGTCTCCGCGGTGACCTCACGCTCGGGCACCACCTGCCCGGAGCGGATCAGCTCGATCCGCCCCATGACCTTCGAGCGGAGGTCGCTGGGCACGTCGTCCTGGCCGCAGCACCGCGCCACGAGCTTCTTCACGGCCTTCTCGAGGCCGTACTTCTCCAGGCACGGAGAGCACTCGTCGAAATGCACCTCGAACTTGGCGCAGTCGCCGTCCGGCATTTCGTGGTCGAGGAACTCGTAGAGATGATCGAGAACCTCGGAGCAGTCCGTCTCATGCGGCTCTCCGCAGCTCATGAGTCCGCGCCTTTCCGATCGTGCGACTCGTCCGCCCCGGCGGCCGCGCCCGCGGGGACCAGCCCGCGCCCACGGGCGTAGTCCTCCAGCAGATCGCGCAGCTGGCGGCGCCCACGGTGCAGTCGGGACATCACCGTACCGATGGGTGTACCCATGATGTCCGCGATCTCCTTGTAGGCAAAGCCCTCGACATCCGCGAGATAGACCGCGATGCGGAACTCCTCGGGGATGGCCTGAAGGGCTGCCTTGACATCGGAGTCGGGCAGGTGGTCGAGGGCCTGCGACTCGGCGGACCGCAGACCGGTCGACATATGCGACTCGGCGCGCGCGAGCTGCCAGTCCTCGATCTCCTCGGCCGCGCTGCGCTGGGGCTCCCGCTGCTTCTTGCGGTACGAGTTGATGAAGGTGTTGGTCAGGATGCGGTACAGCCACGCCTTGAGGTTGGTGCCCTCGCGGAACTGGTGGAAGGACCCGTACGCCTTGGCGTACATCTCCTGCACCAGGTCCTCGGCGTCGGCCGGGTTCCGCGTCATCCGCAGCGCGGCCGAGTACATCTGGTCCAGGAAGGCAAGGGCGTCCCGCTCAAAGCGCGCGTTGCGCTCCGAGGACGTCTCCTGCGACCGCTCGACCGGCTCTCCCTCGGTAACGCCGTCGGTCCCTGCGTCGGTCCCAGTGACCTGACCCACCTCCTCCAGCTTCGCGTCGGGTCCGGATGTGGACCCGCTCGAATCGGAGAATAGACGACGATCCGGTGCGCCCGCCGCTCCGATCTTCACAGCCTGTGCCGCCTGCAGCTGCGACCAGTCGAGGTCAGCGCCGTGCGGACGGGCCGGGCAAGCAAGCGAACCCATGCGGGGAACTCCCTTTCCTCGTATTCCGCGTATCGGTGCCTCTTACACGGTGAGCACCGACGGCCCTTTCAACACGGGACCCCTCCGTCGCATTCCCGCGCCCGGCGCCCGGCCCCGCCTCCCCCGGCCCGCGCAGGTCAGGCCAGGGCGCGCGGCAGCCAGTCGGCGACGGCGCCGGTGATCAGGGCGAGCGCCGCGGCCTCATCGAGGTCCGCAGATTTCGGCAGACCGAAGACGTGATCGCCGTACGGCACCGTCACGAGCTCCATGTCCGCGGGCAGCTCCGGGAACTCCTCCGGCCGTCCGAAGGGGTCCCGGCCGCCCTGGACGATCAGCGTCGGCACCCCCGTGGCCAGCAGCTCATCGGCCCGGGACCGCTCCGGCTTGCCCGGTGAGTGCAGCGGGAACGACAGCGCCAGCACGGCCTTCGCGCCCAGCTCCCGGCCGGTCCGGCAGGCCACCCGCGCCCCGGCGCTGCGGCCGCCCGCCACGATCGGCAGCCCGGCCTTCTGCAGCGCGGGCCACAGGGCGCGCCATCCGGTGTCCAGGGTCGAGGGCGCGGGCGCGATCTTCTTGCCCGCCACCCGCCACGGCTGCTCGACCAGCGCGACGCTCACTCCGCGCCCGGGGAGCGCCGCGGCCAGCGCGCGCAGGTCGCGTGCCTCGATGCCCCCGCCGGCGCCGTGGCTCGCGGCGAGCAGGGCATGGGCGCCGGGCGCGTGGTGCCAGGTGATCCGGGCGTCCCCGGCCGGGGTCGGCACCGTCTCGGTCGTCACCTCGGGCGTATCCGTCTTCTTGGCGGCCATCAGAACAGCGTGCCCTCCTCCGGGGCCTCGAGCTCCTTCAGCAGCTCGGGGCCGTTGTTACGGACATCACTCACCCCGGTCGCCACCGGATAGGCCCGCAGCAGCCCGGAGGGCGGCGGCGCCAGCAGCGGCAGGAGGTCGTCGGGGTCGGTGCGGGCGGGATCCAGCCAGGAGGCCCAGCGGTCCTGGTTGAGAACCAGCGGCATCCGCGGGTGGATCTCGGCCAGCGACCGCGGCCCCTCGTCGTGGCTCCCGCCCCCGAAGGGCTCCTTGTCCGCCTCGGTCGTGATCACCGTGCAGGTCACCCACCACGACCGCGGATGATCGTCCGGCAGCGTCCGGTCCCGCCAGAACTCGTACAGCCCGGCCATGGCCATCACCGAGCCGTCCACCGGGGTCACGAAGTACGGCTGCTTGCGGGGCCGCTTGCGCTTGCCCTTCTCCTCGAGCTGCCGCTCCTGCGCCGCGGTGACCCACTCGTAGTAGCCGTCGGCGGGCAGGATGCAGCGCCGGGAGGCGAACGGGCGCCGGTAGGAGGGCTTCTCGTGCACGGTCTCGGCCCGTGCGTTGATCATCTTCGCGCCGCCTTCGGGCGACTTCGCCCAGGAGGGCACGAGCCCCCACTTCAGTGCCCTCAGCTGGCGAACCGGGCGCGGCTCGTCGGCGTCTTTAAGAGGGCGTTCGAGCACCGCGTACACGTCCTTGGTGGGCGCGACGTTCCAGTCCGGCGCCAGAGTCTCCTCCGGTTCCCACTTCTCCACTCCGAAGATCCCGGCGAGATCCTCCGGCCTCCGGCTCGCTGCGTATCGACCGCACATAGGTGCCACACTGCCACGACCCCTACCGACGCGAGGAGCCGCCCGCACATGGACGCAACGAACGCCGCCGATCTGTGGGACCGAGTGACCGGCGCCCAGCCCGACCCCACCACCTGGCTGGTCGTCTCCACCGGTGTGGTCGCGCTCGCGGTCGTCGTCTTCCGTACCGCCTGGCGAATAGCCCGCAACGCCGTCACGATCGCCCATGAGGGCGGCCACGCCCTGGTCGCCCTGCTCAGCGGGCGGCGGCTGGACGGCATACGGCTGCACTCGGACACCTCGGGGCTGACCGTCTCCCGCGGCAAGCCCACGGGCCTGGGCATGATCCTCACGGCGGCGTCCGGCTACACCGCCCCCTCCCTGCTGGGCCTCGGCGGCGCCTGGCTGCTGGCGGCGAACCACATCACCTTGCTGCTGTGGGGGACGACGGCGCTGCTGGTCGCGATGCTGGTGATGATCCGCAACGCGTATGGCGTCCTTACGGTCGTCATCAGCGGGGCCGCCTTCTTCCTCGTCTCCTGGCTGACCGGGCCGGACGTCCAGGCGGGGTTCGCGTATGCCGTGGTCTGGTTCCTCCTCCTGGGCGGTGTGCGTCCGCCTTTCGAGCTCCAGCGCAAGCGCCGGCACGGGGGCGCGTACGACTCCGACCCCGACCAACTGGCCCGGCTGACGGGCATTCCGGCCGGCGCCTGGCTGCTGCTCTTCCACGTGGTCTCGCTGTGTTCGCTGCTCGCCGGCGGGCGCTGGCTGCTGGGGCTGTGACCCGTACGCGCGTCCGGCGCGCCACCCCCGGCGCATCGTGCGCGACCCTCGGCGCCCGGTAGCAGCGCCGTGTTTCGACTGGGTTTCACCACTTTCGATCAAGATTGGCACTCCGGGCGAACCACTAAAGTGAGACCCATGACCGGCATTGAGACCTCCCCGGGCGATCACACCGCCCTCTGGCCCGCTCCGACCGCAGATGGAGCGGTGGACGCGACCGTCACCGTGCCCGGATCCAAGTCGGTTACCAACCGCGGTCTGATCCTGGCCGCGCTCGCCGCCGAACCCGGCTGGCTGCGCCGCCCGCTCCGCTCCCGCGACACCCTCCTGATGGCCGCCGCCCTGCGCGCCATGGGCGTCGGCATCGAGGAGACGGTGTCCGACGGCGCCCTAGGCTCGGGCGGCCCCTCCGGCGGCGGAGAGGCATGGCGGGTCATCCCGGCGGGGCTGCACGGCCCGGCCACCATCGACGTCGGCAACGCCGGCACCGTGATGCGCTTCCTGCCGCCGGTCGCCGCCCTGGCCGACGGCCCCGTCCACTTCGACGGCGATCCCCGCTCCCATGAGCGCCCGCTGCACGGCGTGATCGACGCGCTGCGCGCCCTCGGCGCCCGCATCGACGACGACGGCCGCGGCGCGCTGCCGATGACCGTGCACGGCGGCGGGGCGCTGGACGGCGGCCCGGTCCGCATCGACGCCTCGTCGTCCTCCCAGTTCGTGAGCGCGCTGCTGCTGTCCGCGCCGCGCTTCAACCAGGGCGTCGAGGTGCGCCACATCGGCGCCGCGCTGCCCTCCCTGCCGCACATCCGGATGACCGTCGACATGCTGCGCGCGGCGGGCGCGCGGGTGGACACCGCGGAGGCGGGCGGCGAGCGGGGCGTCTGGCGGGTGGCGCCGAGCGCGCTGCTCGGCCGCGACCTGGTCGTCGAGCCCGATCTGTCCAACGCGGCGCCGTTCCTGGCCGCCGCCCTGGTCACCGGTGGCCGGGTGACCATCCCCGACTGGCCGGAGCGCACCACCCAGCCCGGGGACGAACTGCGCCGGATCTTCACCGAGATGGGCGGTTCCTACGAGCTCACCGACGCCGGGCTGACCTTCACCGGAACGGGCCGGATCACCGGGATCGACGCCGATCTGCACGAGGTCGGCGAGCTCACCCCGGTGATCGCGGCGGTCGCGGCGCTGGCCGACTCCGAGTCGGTGCTGCGCGGCATCGCGCATCTGCGGCTCCATGAGACCGACCGGCTCGCCGCCCTCGCCAAGGAGATCAACGAACTCGGCGGGGACGTCGCCGAGACCGAGGACGGACTGCGGATCCGCCCCCGGCCGCTGCACGGCGGGATCTTCCACACCTACGAGGACCACCGGCTGGCCACCGCCGCCGCCGTACTCGGCCTCGCCGTCGACGGCGTACTGGTCGAGGACGTGGCCACCACCGCCAAGACCCTTCCCGACTTCCCCGGCCTGTGGTCCGGGATGCTCGACGCGACGACGACCTCGGCGCGGAGATCCTGAGAGCCTGGACTCATGCGCCGCTACGGCAAGCACACCGACGAGGATGACGTTCGGGTCCGCCCCAACCGCAAGGGCAACCGGCCACGCACCAACATCCGCCCCAAGCACGAGGACGCCGCCGAGGGCTTCGTGCTGACGATCGACCGCGGCCGGCTCACGGTCCTGGTCGAGGACCGCACCATCACCGCCATGAAGGCCCGCGAGCTCGGCCGTAAGGGCGTCGTCGTCGGCGACCGGGTCGCGGTCGTCGGGGATCTCTCCGGCGACAAGGACACGCTCGCCCGGATCGTACGGGTCGAGAAGCGCTCCTCCGTCCTGCGCCGGACCGCCGACGACGACGATCCGTACGAGCGGGTCGTGGTCGCCAACGCCGACCAGCTCGCGATCGTGACCGCGCTCGCTGATCCGGAACCGCGCCCGCGCCTGATCGACCGGTGTCTCGTGGCCGCCTTCGACGCGGGACTCGAGCCGCTGCTCGTGCTCACCAAGTCCGATCTGGCGCCCGCCGAGGAGATGCTGAAGACCTATGAGCCGCTCGGCATCCCCTTCGTCGTCACCAGCCGCGACGAGCTGGCCGACGGCGACGCCGCCGACCGGGTGCGGGAGCGGCTGACGGACCGGATCACGGTCTTCGTCGGCCATTCGGGAGTGGGCAAGACGACGCTGGTGAACGCGCTGGTCCCGGACCATCAGCGGGCCACCGGCCGGGTGAACGCGGTCACCGGCCGCGGCCGCCACACCACCACCTCCGCGCTCGCGCTGCCCCTGCCGGACACCAAGGGGTGGGTGATCGACACCCCGGGCGTGCGGTCCTTCGGGCTGCACCATGTGGACCCGGCGCGGGTCATCAACGCCTTCCCGGACCTGGAGCCGGGCACCGAGGGCTGTCCGCGCGCCTGCAGCCACGACGAGCCGGACTGCGCGCTGGACCAGTGGGTGGCCGACGGCCACGCCGAACCGGCCCGGCTGTACTCCCTGCGACGGCTGCTGGCGACCCGGGAGCGGCGGGAGGGCGACTAGGCCCTGTCCGGCGGGTCTTTTCCCCTGCCCTTCCCCTCACCAGGGGCGGGGAGGGGAACGGCCCGCCGCAGGCGTCAAGATCCGCCGGACGCCTCCTGGGGAGCGTGTTTGCCGTCCACCCGGGACGGTAAATGGATAATCGCATCAAGGAGTCCAGGCGACCGGGCGGGTCCCGGGCGACGGCAGCCGACGGCGACACGGGAGGGCATGTCTATGGCGTGGCTGCTGGTCGTGGTCGCCGGGCTTCTCGAAACGGGCTTCGCCGTCTGTCTCAAGCTCTCGCACGGCTTCACCCGCCTCTGGCCGACGGTCGCGTTCTGCGCGTTCGCGCTCGGCAGTTTCGGGCTGCTGACGCTGTCGCTGAAGAAGCTCGACGTGGGGCCCGCGTACGCGGTGTGGACGGGGATCGGGGCCGCCGGGACCGCGATCTACGGCATGATCTTCCTCGACGACCTCGTCTCCATGCTCAAGATCGTCTCCATCAGCCTGGTGATCATCGGCGTGATAGGACTCCAGCTCTCCGGCTCGGCCCACTGAAGCCCAGGCCGCCCGGGTCGGCTCAGGCCAGTACCGTGCGCACCATACGGGCCACATCAGCCGCCGGGGCGGGCGCCACCACGTACGACAGGGCCAGCCTGGCGACCGCCTCGCAGGCCAGCGGCAGCTCGACCGCACCGGGCGGCCAGTCACCCGCCAGCAGCCGCACCGCCCGGTCCCGCGCCTGGCCGAGCAGCTCGCCCGGCGCGGGCAGCGGGCCGGGCGGTGACGTCCTTACGGGCGTCGGCAGCCGCTCGTTCCAGCAGCCCGTGAGCACCGCCCGCACCAGTGGGTTCTCGGTCGCCGAGCGGACCGTCCACACCGCCGCGGCGGCCAGCCGCTCCCTGGGGCCCGCCGCGCCGGACACCCCGGACAGCGCCCGCTCGACCCCGCTCAGATACGCGTCGGCCTCGCGCCGCACCAGAGCGCGGGCGAGGCCCTCCTTGCTGCCGAACTCGTTGTAGAGGGTCTGCCGGGAGACCCCGGCCGCCGCCGCGACCTCGGCCATCTTGACCCTCGGCCACGGACGGCCCGCGAGCGCGGCGAAGGCCGCGTCGAGTAAGGAATCACGCGCTGCGGGCATCGTCGCCTCCCAGAGCGGGCATCGCCGCCTCCCAGCGGCATGTGCCCGACAGAATTGACGGGCCGCCAGATGAAGTCAAGAGCCCCGCACGGGCCGACCCGTACGGCCCGCGTCCCTGGTCATGCGGAGTCGCGTGGCCCCCGGTCTTTTCCGCTCGATACTGTTCGGCCATGCCCGACTACCACGATGACCTGCGTCTCGGCCATGTCCTCGCCGACGCCGCCGACTCGACCACCATGGAGCGGTTCAAGGCGCTCGACCTCAAGGTCGAGACAAAACCCGATATGACGCCGGTGAGCGAGGCCGACAAGGCGGCCGAGGAGCTGATCCGCAGCTCCCTCCAGCGCGCCCGGCCGCGCGACGCGGTGCTCGGCGAGGAGTTCGGCAGCGAGGGCAGCGGCCCGCGGCGCTGGGTGGTCGACCCGATCGACGGCACCAAGAACTATGTGCGCGGGGTCCCGGTCTGGGCCACCCTGATCGCCCTCATGGAGCGCGGTGAGGGCGGCGACCGCCCGGTGGTCGGGGTGGTCTCCGCGCCGGCGCTGGGACGCCGCTGGTGGGCCGCCGAGGGGCTGGGGGCGTACACCGGCCGCAGCCTGTCCTCCGCGTCGCGGCTGGCCGTCTCGAAGGTGAACAGCCTCTCCGACGCCTCGTTCGCGTACTCCTCGATCAGCGGCTGGGAGGAGCGCGGCAAGCTGAACGGCTTCCTCGATCTGACGCGCGCCTGCTGGCGCACCCGCGGCTACGGCGACTTCTGGCCGTACATGATGGTCGCCGAGGGCTCGGTGGACATCTGCGCCGAACCGGAATTGTCGCTGTGGGATATGGCGGCCAACGCGGTGATCGTCCAGGAGGCGGGCGGCCGCTTCACCGGGCTCGATGGCGTACCGGGCCCGAACAGCGGCGACGCGGCGGCGTCCAATGGGCTGCTGCACGGGGCGATGCTGGACTATCTGCGGGCGTGAGAACCGGAGGAACCGGAGTGTGAACCGGAGCGGCGGCGCGCGCTCAGCGGCCCGTCGGCTACCGCGCGCCCTTGTTGGATCCACCAAGGCATGTGAACATGAGAATTCAGGACCTTGTGAACTTGTGCATCCATTCACAGGCGCCTCCGGCGCCGGCATTCTCGAATGGATTCTCCAAGGAGGTGGCTCCATCCATGCCCATGCACGTCCGTGACGCCATGAGCTCGGTGGTCCTCACCATCGGCCCCGCGCACACGCTCCGTCAGGCCGCCCGGCTGATGTCCGCACGCCGGGTCGGATCGGCCATCGTGCTCGATCCCGACACCTGCGGCCTGGGGATTCTCACCGAGCGCGACATCCTCAACTCAGTGGGGGCGGGCCAGGACCCCGACCAGGAGACCGCGCACGACCACACCACCGCCGATGTCGTCTTCGCCGCTCCCGGGTGGACGCTGGACGAGGCGGCCCGCACGATGACCCAGGGCGGCTTCCGCCATCTGGTCGTCCTCGACGCGGACGGCCCCGTCGGGGTGGTGTCGGTGCGCGACATCATCCGCTGCTGGGCCCCGATTCCCCAGCCCGTACCGGCCTGAGGCGCCCCGGCGGACCGGAACCGGAACCGGACTTCGCATCCGGCACCCCGCGTCCGGTGCGCCGCATCCGGCGCACCCGCCTACGGCACACCGCGCCCGGCGCCCGAAGAGGCCGGAGCCCAACGGCGTCCGGCCTCTTCGGTTGATACGGCAAGCGTCCGTCAGCCGCGCAGGGCCTGAACCGCGGCCTCCAGCCGCTTGCCGTAGTCGGCGTCCGCCTTGCGGAAGTTCTCGATCGCCCGCTGTGCGATGTCATCGCGGGAGACCTTGGCGATGAACTGCGCCAGATTCTCGATCAGGCGCGCCTTCTCGTCGTCCGACATCAGCCGGTAGAGGTTCCCCGCCTGGACGAAGTCGTCGTCCTCGGCATGCGAGGGGGCCTCATGGTCACCGGTCCGGCCGGAGACCGGGGACGGCTGCCACAGCGGCCGGCCGGTCTCCGCCGGGCCGCCGAAGCTGTTGGGCTCGTAGTTCTTCGCGCCCGCGTGACGGCCGTCGTACAGGAAGCCGTCCCGGCCGTAGGTGCGCGCCTCGGCCGCGTGCGGACGGTTCACCGGCAGGTGGTCGGCGTTGATGCCGACGCGGTAGCGGTGGGCGTCGCCGTACGCGAAGAGGCGGCCCTGGAGCATCTTGTCCGGCGACGGGCCGATGCCCGGCACGAAGTGGGCCGGCGAGAAGATCGACTGCTCGACCTCGGCGAAGATGTTCCGCGGGTTGCGGTTGAGCTCCAGCTTGCCGATCTCGATCGGCGGGTAGTCCTCGTGCGGCCAGATCTTGGTCAGGTCGAACGGGTTGAAGCGGTAGTTCGCCGCGTCGGCCGCCGGCATGATCTGCACCTGCACGGTCCAGGTCGGGAAGTCACCGCCCTCGATGGCCTCGCGCAGATCGCGCTGGTGGCTGTCCGCGTCCTGGCCCGCGATCACCGCGGCCTCTTCCGAGGTCAGGCTCTTGATCCCCTGGTCGGTCTTGAAGTGGTACTTCACCCAGAAGACCTCGCCCGCGGCATTGTTCCACTGGTAGGTGTGCGACCCGTAGCCGTTCATGTGGCGGTACGAGGCGGGGATGCCGCGGTCGCCGAACAGCCAGGTCACCTGGTGGGTGGCCTCGGGCGAGAGCCCCCAGAAGTCCCAGACGTTGTCCGCCTCCTGCGAGCCGGTGTACGGGTCGCGCTTCTGGGTGTGGATGAAGTCGGGGAACTTGATGGCGTCCTTGATGAAGAACACCGGCGTGTTGTTCCCGACCAGGTCGTAATTGCCGTCCTCGGTGTAGAACTTCAGCGCGAAGCCGCGCGGGTCGCGCACCGCGTCCGCCGAACCGAGGTTGCCGGCGACCGTCGAGAAGCGCAGGAACGTCTCGGTCTGCTTGCCGACCTCGGAGAGGAACGACGCGCGGGTGTACTTGGTCACGTCCGCGGTCACGGTGAAGGTGCCGTACGCACCGGCTCCGCGCGCGTGCACGATCCGCTCCGGGATCCGCTCGCGGTTGAAGTGGGCGAGCTTCTCGATCAGGTGCTGGTCCTGGATGAGGACCGGACCGCCGACGCCCGCCGTCTCGCTGTTCTGGTTGTCCGCCACCGGAGCCCCGGACTCCGTGGTCAGCGGACCAGTGATGTTGTCCTGGACCGTCACGTGCGCCTCCTGCGTACTCGCATTCCGTCCCTTGGTCTGGGGCTGTTCTCGATCCTACATTGGACAATGTCTAAGTCAAGAAGCGTTGGAAAGTCGTACTCGATCTGGCCAAGGACTCGTCCGCTGCTACCCTTGTCCTTATCTGACTGATAGGTGAATGGCATGAGTGACCTGCTGGAACGGCTCAGGGGACGCGGCTGGAGGCTGACGGCGCAGCGGCGTGTCGTCGCCGAGGTCCTCGACGGGGACCATGTGCACTACACCGCCGACGAAGTCCACGCGGCGGCGGCCGAGCGCCTGCCCGAGATCTCCCGCGCGACCGTCTACAACACCCTGGGCGAGCTCGTCTCGCTCGGCGAGGTGATCGAGGTCACCACGGACGGCAGGGCCAAGCGCTACGACCCGAACGCACATCACGCGCATCAGCACCTGGTGTGCGCGAAGTGCGGCACGATCCGCGATGTCCACCCCTCCGGCGATCTGCTCGCCGACCTGCCCACGCAGGAGCGCTACGGCTTCGCGATCTCCGCGGTCGAGGTGACCTACCGGGGGCTCTGCCCCGACTGCGCGGCCTGAGAGCGACCGCGAGAGACGGCCACGACAGACCGCCACAACAGGCGAAAGGCCCGGATCCTGGAGGATCCGGGCCTTTCGTATTGGTAGCGGGGACAGGATTTGAACCTGCGACCTCTGGGTTATGAGCCCAGCGAGCTACCGAGCTGCTCCACCCCGCGCCGTTGTGTTGCAACCTTAACCCGGGGTGGACAGCAGGAGCAAACCGGTTGGCGGCGGGACGCCCGCCGGTGGCTCCGGGCCGGGGCTCCGGCCCGGAGCACAACGCCGTGAGCTACCCACTACGCCGCGAACTCCTGCTACGCGCGAGCTGCCGCTACTCCACGAGCTCCCGCTACGCCGTGAGCTCCTGCTGCAGCGCGTCCCGCAGCCGGGCCGCGCGCTCGGCGACCTCCGCGGGCCCCAGCTCGACCGCCCGCGCACACCACCGCTGCCCCTCGGTGAGCGCCCCGCGGCGGGCCGCGAGCAGCGCGAGCCGCAGCGCGGCCCGGCCGTGCCCCGCCTCGGCGGCACGCGTCCACCACAGGGCGGCCTCCGGCTCACTGCCCTCCCGGGCCAGCAGCAGCCCCAGGTTGAACGCGCCGTTGCTGCTGCCCGCCTCGGCCGCCGCCCGGTACCAGCGCGCGGCCTCGACCACGTCGCCGCGCGCGGCCGCGAACATGCCCACCCGCACCTGGGCCCGCCGGTGGCCCTGGCGCGCGGCGCGCTCGTACCACTCCTCGTACTCGGGGACGTGCGGCCCGGAGCCGTCGTCGGGCGGCGGGGTCGGGAAGCGCGTCCCGGACGAGCTGCCGAAGCCGGTGCCGGTCGCCGGATCGCCGCCGACCGGCGAGCGGTCCAGCAGCGCGGCCAGCCGGAAGGCGCCCTCGGCGCTGCCGCCGCCCGCGGCGCAGCGCAGATGGCGCTCGGCGCCCTGGAGGTCGCCGTCCCGCTGCAGGGCGAGGCCGACCTGCAGCGCCGCCTCGGTGTGCCCGGCGGCGGCGGCCCGCTCGTACCACTGCCGGGCCGCCCGGCCCTCGCCCCGGCCCGCGTACAGGATCCCCAGGTTGAACGCGGCGTCGACGCTGCCCGCCTCGGCCGCCTTGGAGAACCACGGCTCGGCGCCCGCCGCGTCGCCGCGCTGCAGCAGCATCACGGCGACCGCGTTGGCGGCCTCGCGGTGGCCGGCGTAGGCGGCGCGGCGGTACCACTGCTCGGCCTGTGCGGTGCGGCCCTGCTCGGCGCAGAGCAGCCCGAGGTTGTAGGCGCCGTTGATGTCCCCGGCGTCGAGCGCGGCGCGGTACCAGCGCTCGGCGGTCTGGGTCTCGCCCCGGTCGGCGTGCAGCGCGCCGAGCGCGTTGGCGGCGTTGCCGTCGCCGTCCTGGGCCGCCCGGTGCCACCAGACCGCCGCGCTGTCCGTGTCGCCCGCGTCGCGCAGCAGGAAGCCCAGCGCGCAGGCGGCGCGGGACTCACCGTCCTTGGCGGACATCAGGTACCAGCGGCCGGCCTCCTTGGTCTCACCGCGCTTCTCCAGCAGCGTGCCGAGGTGGAGGGCGGCGCGCCGGTGGCCGCGCGCGGCGGCCTGCCGGTACCACTGCTCGGCCTCCTCCCGCCCGGCCCCGTCGGCGCCGCGGCGGCGCTCGGCCACCGGCTCGTCGCCCTCGTCGCCACGGTCGTCCAGGATGCGGGCGAGCCGGTACGCGGCCTCGCGGTGGCCGCGCTCGGCAGCGGTGCGGAACCAGCGCTCGGCGCCGATGTCGCTGCGGTGCTCCAGCAGATCGCCCAGCGCGTACGCGCCCAGGGTGTGGCCGGATTCGGCGGACTGGCGCAGCCAGTACTCGGCGGCGGGCTCATCGCCCCGCTCACGGTGGTGCCGGCCCAGGGCGTGGGCCGCGGCGGCGGATCCGGCGACGGCGGCTATGCGCCACCAGCCGGCCGCCTCGTCGGCGTAGCCGCGCTGGTGCAGCAGGACGCCGAGGTTGTTGGCGGCGGCGCGATCGCCCGCCGCGGTGGCTCCCCGCAGATGCGGTTCCGCGCCGTCTACGTCGCCACGGCGCAGCAGCAGCGCGCCCAGTGCGCTCATCGCGGCGGTGTCACCGGCCTCGGCGGCACGACGGTGCCGGGTCTCCTCCTCGGCATCGTCGTGCGTGTGCGCAAAACGCCCTGTCTCCAACAGACTGACCCTGTCCCCCATAAATCCCATCGTGGCATCACCCGCATCCGGCGTACACCTGGTATACCGCAGCCGAGGAGGTCACTTCAGCGTTTTGTCGACATGCCCACAGAGAGACAACCCAAACGCTTGTATCCGCATTCCCCGAGTGGACGCTCGCAGAACACACAACAAGGCCCGGATCCTTGCGGATCCGGGCCGTGTCTGTCAGTAGCGGGGACAGGATTTGAACCTGCGACCTCTGGGTTATGAGCCCAGCGAGCTACCGAGCTGCTCCACCCCGCGCTGTGTTGTCACCACCGTATCACGGTGCGCGGGGTCGGCCGCCCGGCCGTTCTCGCAGGTCGTCAGAGGGTCAGCCGCCCTTCTTGCCGGAGCCGTCACCGGCGCTCTGGCTCTGTGGCTGGTTCTGCTTCTGCCCCGGCTTGCCGCCCGCCTTCTCCTCCGCCTTGGCGGCGCGGTTCAGAGCGTTCCTCAGATCGTCCTGGGCCCTGCCGTACGCCTCCCAGTCCTGCGGCTGCTTCTGGAGCGCGTCCTGGCCGTCCTGATACGCCTTCTGGGCGTCCTTGAGGGCTTCCTTCACCGTGGGGTTGGCGCTGGACGGCGGTTCCTGCCCGCCGTCGCCCGGTGGCTGATGCTCCTCGGACGACTCGCCGAAGACGGCGTCCAGGGCCTCGCCCAGGGTGTCCTTGAAGACGGTCTCCTTGCCGTAGGAGACGCCCACCTTCTTCAGCAGCGGGTAGTTGGCGCTGCCACCGCGGGCGTAGACCGGCTCGATATAGAGGAAGCCGTCGTCCAGTGGCACGGTGAGGAGATTGCCGTACTCGATGTCGGAGTCGGTGCCTCTGAGGTTCCGGACGAACTCGGCGACCTCCGGATCACCGTTGAGCTCGCTCTGCACCTGCTGTGGCCCTGGCACGTTGGAGGTGACCTTCAGCAGTCTTATCGTGCCGTAGTCCTGGCTGTTGGCATCCGCGTCGATCGACATGAACGCGCCCAGGTTGGGACGCCCGTTGGGGGTGAAGGTCGTCGTCAGCGAGAACGTCTGCCCCTTCTGATCGGGCATCTTCATGCTCAGGTAGTATGGCGGCACCGCGTTCCCGTCCTTGTGGGTCGGGTCCTCGGGAACCTGCCAGGCGTCACTGCCGCTGTAGAACTGCGTCGGGTCGGTGACGTGGTAGCGGGTCAGCAGCTCGCGCTGGACCTTGAAGAGATCCTGCGGATACCGCAGATGCTCCATCAGGTCCTTGCTGATCTTCTCCTTGGGCTCGACCGTGCCCGGGAACGCCTTCTCCCAGGTCTTCAGGACCGGGTCCTTGGTGTCCCACTCGTAGAGCTTGACCGTGCCGTCGTAGGCGTCCACGGTCGCCTTGACCGAGTTGCGGATGTAGTTGACCTTGTTCTGCTGCGCGACCACCGAGCGGTCTCCGTCGCTCAGCGAGTCGGCCGTGCTGTCGCCCAGGGTCGTCCGCGAGGCGTACGGATAGCCGTTGGTCGTGGTGTAGGCGTCGACGACCCACTTGATCCGGCCGCCGACCACCGCCGGATAGGCATCGCCGTCGATGGTCAGCCAGGGGGCGACCTTCTCGACGCGCTCCTTGGGGGTGCGGTTGTACAGGATCCGCGAACCGTCGCCGATCGCGCCCGAGTAGAGGATCTGGGGCTCGCCGAACGCCACCGCGTAGGCGGCGCGGTTGACCGGGTTGGAGAGGCTGACCCCGCTCTTGCCCTTGTAGCTGGTGGTCTTCTCGCCGTTCTTCTCGTAGTCGAGCTCCTTCTGGGGGCCACCGACTATCGAGTACTGATCGGTCTTCTCGCCGTAGTAGACCTGCTGCTTGTAGGTGCCGACCCCGCCGCCGCTGGAGCTCTTGGTGGGCAGCCCGGACTCGGTGAAGTCCGGCGAGCCGGCCGGGTCCGCGTTGGGATCGGTCGTGGTGCCCTTCGCCGCCACCATGCCGTAGCCATGGGTGTAGGTGAAGTGGTCGTTGATCCAGTTCCGCTTGGGGATGCCGTTGAGGTTCAGCTCGCGCACACCGACGACGGTGTCCTGATCCTTGCCGTCGGCTCCCTTGTAGCGGTCGACGTCGAGCGTCGAGGGGAACTGGTAGTACTTCCGCTCCTGCTGGAGCTGCTGGAACGTCGGCGAGATGACGCTGGGGTCGATCAGCCGGTAACTGGCCGTCGTATTGGCGTCCTTACGGAGCTTCTCGCCGCCCTCACTGTCGTTCTTGCCGGAGTAGTCCGCCACCTTGGAGTCATCGATGCCGTACGCCTGGCGCGTGGCCTCGATGTTCTTCTGGATGTACGGCGCCTCCTTGGCCTGCTCGTTCGGCTGGACCTGGAACTTCTGCACGATCGCCGGATAGAGCCCGCCGATGAGGATCGCCGACAGCACCATCAGCCCGAAGCCGATGACCGGCAGCTGCCAGGTGCGGCGCCACAGCGTCGCGAAGAAGAGCACCGCGCAGATGGCCGCGATGCAGAACAGGATCGTCTTGGCGGGCAGATAGGCATTGGCGTCCACATAGCGCAGGCCCGTCCAGTTGCCCGTCGCCTTGAAGTCGCTGGACTTCACCGCGAGGCCGTAGCGATCCAGCCAGTACGCCACCGCCTTGAGCGCGACGAAGACGCCCAGCAGCACCGACAGATGGCCGGTGGCCGCGGCGGTCGCGCGGGCGCCCGGGCTGGTGACCCGCAGCCCTCCGTAGAGGTAGTGCACCAGGGCGGCGGCGATGAGCGAGAGCACCGTGGCCGCGAAGCCGAAGCTCAGCAGGAAGCGGTACCAGGGCAGATCGAAGGCGTAGAACGCCACGTCCTTGTGGAACTGCGGGTCCTTCTGGCCGAACGGCACTCCATTGACCCACAGCAGCCAGATCCGCCACTGGCCGGCCGCCGAGGCGCCCGCGATCAGCCCGACCAGGGCGGTGACCGCGAGCAGCACCCACTTCTTGAACGGGGCGATGCCCATCCGGTAGCGGTCCAGGCTCTGCTGCTCCACGGACATCGCGCTGAGCGGCGGCCGCAGCCGGTGCGCCAGCCAGATGTTGATCCCCACCGCAGTGGCCATGAGCACGCCGAAGACGAAGAACAGCCCGATCTTCGTCTTCAGGGTGGTACTGAAGACGGACGAGTAATGGAGCGAGCGATACCAGAGCCAATCCGTCCAAAACCCGGCAAACATGACAAAGAGCATGGCCAATACGGCCAGCACGCCCAAGGTCATGAGCAGAGTTCTGGCACGCCGGGACGGTCGGCCGACTCTCATCCGCGGCCCCGTCGGGCCTCCGCCGCGGTCCGGCATCTGGAAAGCCAAGGTGCGCACCTCGAAGTTCGCTGTCGATTGAGGGACCCTGAACTCCAGGGCCCACCTGATGCAACTTACTCAGGCTTTACTCAGTTCCCGTTTCCGGGTCCGAACAGGGCACGATATGAACCATGTCCAACGCAACCCCCGGCACCGACCCGCTGGCCTCGAATCCTCTGACCCGAGCCGTCCTCGAGATTGACGAGTACGCCTCAGGGCTCGGCTGGGACCAGCCCGCCCGGCTCTTCGCCCTCGTCGACACCGCCCGGCTGCGCGCCGAGGAGCCCGGCCTCGCCTCCCAGCTCGGCCTTGACGAGGGCGGCGAGGAGACCGCCTCCCTGACCCCCATCGAGCAGGACGAGCTGCCCTCCGGCGCCCCGCTGGACGAGTTCCTCGCCACCATCGCCTGGCCCGACGCCGTGACCGGCTGCGCCCTGACCGTCGAGCGGCAGATGCTGCCGCCGTCCGCCGAGGGCTCCGTACCCAAGGGCCTGGCCGACACCGAGCTGGCCAAGTGGGTCGCCGAGCACCCGGACCGCCAGGAGGTCCGGATGACCGTCGCCGTGCTGCGGGACGGCACGCGTGAGTCGGCCCTGCGGCTGCGGGAGAAGGACTCCCCGACCGAGGTGCTCACCGGCGCCGGCCTGGTGCCGGGCCTGGCGGAGGCGCTCACCGCCACCTTCGCCACCGACTGACCGCTGAGAGGGGGCGCCGCTCAGCCCGTCGCGCACTTCGGCAGACCGGCGGTGTCCCCCTTACGGATCTTCTCGAGCGCCTTGAGGGCGTCGTCGATCGTGTGCACCTTGACCAGCCGCAGCCCGCCCGGCACGTTCTTGGCGGCTGCCGCGCAGTTCTCCTTGGGCGTGAGGAAGTAGCGGGCGCCCGCGTCGCGCGCGCCGATCGTCTTCATCTCGATCCCGCCGATCGGACCGACCGTGCCCTTGTCGTCGATGGTGCCGGTACCCGCGATGTACTTCCCGCCGGTGAGATCGCCGGGCGACAGCCGGTCCACGATCCCCAGCGCGAACATCAGACCCGCGCTGGGCCCGCCCACGTCCGCCAGCTTGATATCGATCCGGAACGGGAAGGTGTAGTCGACCCCGGCCTGGATGCCCACGATGGCGCGGGAGGGGCCCTGGTCCGCCTTCGCGGTGGTGATCGTGACGCGCTCCTCGCCCGTGGGCTGCTTACCGCGCTTCTCCGCCGCGGCCACGTCCTTGGCCGGCACGACCGAGAAGACCACCTTCTGGCCCGGCTTGTGCTTGGTGACCAGCTTGGCGACGTCATCGGGCTCACGCACCGCCGTGCCGTCCACCGACTTGATCACATCGCCCGCGTGCAGCTTGCCCTGGGCCGGGGCGCCCTTCTGGACCGCGCCCACGATGACATGCGCGGTGACCGGCTTCTTCAGCGCCCGCAACGCGGCGACCTTGGCGGACTCCTGGGACTGGGTGAACTCCTCGGCGTTCTGCTGGTCGACCTGGTCCGGGGTCTTGTCGTCCGGGTAGAGGGTGCTGTGCGGCACGACCACGTCATCGTGCGCCAGCCAGCCGTAGACGGCCTCCACGAGGTTCATCCGGTACTCGGAGCCGGTGACGCGGACCGTGGTCATGTTCAGATGGCCACCCGTGGTCTCACAGCTCTTGCGGCCCGAGATCTGCAGCACGCACTCCCCGTTGTGCTCGCCCAGGGTGTTGTACGTCGGCCCGGGAGACATCTCCGCATACGGCACCGGGATGAGCACTCCGGCGCAGAGCAGCGCGATCAGCATCAGAAGGGAAGCGAGCATCGTCGCGGTGCGGCGTGGCATGGAACGACAGTACGGGACCCGTCCGTAAGTCCACCGTCGGGGCCGTCCGTACGAGGGGCGGCACGGACGGGGCGCGGTCAGGCCGCGGCGTCCGAATCGGAGGGCCGGCGCTCCATCGCCTCGCGGAAGCGGGCGTATCCGGCCAACTCAGCTACATCCCCCCCGGACTTCCGTTTTACGGCTCGGGCGGCTATGCCCGCGTATATCGCCGCGGCTATCGCCGCGAACAGCGGAATCAGCAACCAGAGAAGCGCACTCACAGCAGCCTCCCGACCCCTGGAAAAATCGCGGCTCACGACCGCGACTGACAGATGAGCAGATTAGTCCTCTGCCAGGTCAACGCTCACGGCAGGGTGGGGGTTACGCAAGTGGAGTACACCCTTCCGTGCCCAACCGCATTCCCGCTACGCGCCCACCCGCCCTCCCGTCACCCGACCACCACCCCTCAACGAGGCGCTACGCGCCCACCCATTCTTCGGTCCCATCCGCGAATGACTGGTGCTTCCAGATCGGCACCTCGCGCTTGAGGTCGTCGATCAGGCGGCGGCAGGCGGCGAACGCCTCCGCGCGGTGCGGGCAGGAGACGGCCACCACCACGGCCAGATCGCCGATCACCAGATCGCCCACCCGGTGCACGGCGGCCAGCGCACGCACGGGGAAGTCGGCCACGACCTTCTCGGCCACCCGGCGCATCTCGGCCTCGGCGGTCGGATGCGCGGAGTAGCCGAGGGCGCCGACCTCCGCGCCTCCGTCGTGATTGCGCACGGTGCCCACGAACAGCGCCGTACCGCCCGCCGCGGCATCGCCCACCGCCCCGAACACCTCGTCCACGGACAGGGGCGTGTCACGGACGGCGAGCAGCCGGATGGGGTTGGCGGCCGCGAGTTCGCCGGGGTGATCGTACGAATGTGCCATGCCGTCCATCGTGCCGCACCGTCCCGTCCTCGCGTAATACCGGATCCCGGAAGTCGCCTTCCGGACCAGACCCGTGCCAGGCGCGTCGCAGGCCCTGGGCAAGCCCGTGCCAGGCCCGTCTCAGGCCCGGCGGCGTGCCTTACGGGCGCGGCGCACGATCGCCGCGGTGCCCACCAGGGCCACGGTCGCGCCCGCGGCGCCGAGTGTCGTGGCGTCCTTACGCCCCAGGCGCCGGCCGGCGACCGTATGGCGGCCGGAGACCTCCTCCAGCAGCTCCGCCAGGACCTCCTCGTTGGTCCAGCGCGGCCGCCAGCCCGCCGCGTGCAGCCTGCTGCCGCTGATCGCCCACGGGTGCATCGTGTACGCGAGATCGCCGGCCGGGGACGGCGTCAGACCGAGCCGGTGCAGCCGGGAGGCGGCGCCCAGGGCGACCGCCGAGGGCAGCTCCATGCGCCGGATTCCGGACAGCTCCTCGACCTCCTCCTGCTCCAGCCAGCCCTCGCAACCGACCGCCAGCTCACCCTCGACCTTCTCCAGAGCGGCGTACTCCAGCGCGCCGACCAGGTCCTCCACATGGCAGAACTGCCAGGTGGGACGGGATCCGGCGACGACCAGCAGACGCGGTGACTCGAAGTAGCGGGTGAGCGCGGTGTCCGTGCCGCCGACCAGGATCGCCGGGCGCACGATGGTCACATTCAGCCCCGGATGCGCCCGGGGCGCACGCTCCCCGAGCCGCTCGATCTCCAGGAGATCGCCGACGCCGGTGGCCTCGGCGGTCGCCCGCAGCTCCGCGTCCTCGGCGAGCGGCACGGCGTTATCCGGGAGCGCCCCGTAGACCATCGCGGAGGTGCACAGCACCACCCGGCGCACCCCGGCCGCCGCGGCGGCCGTAAGGACGGTCTGGGTGCCGCGCACGTTGTAGGCCGTGCGGGCGGCGGAGTCGGTGCCCAGGTCCAGGTCGACGGCGAGGTGCACCACCACGTCCGCGCCGCGCAGCTTCTCGGCGATGGCCGGATCGCGGACGTCCAGCACATGCCACTGCGCCTCGGTCACCTCACCGCGGCGTTCATCGATGGCCAGGACCTGCTTGACCTCTTCGGACTCCGCGAGCCGCTGCGTGAGCAGGGCACCTGGGCCCGAGGCGGCACCGGTCACCGCCACGACGGGTCGTCGTGCGGTGCGAGCCGTATCGTTTCGCGCAGCGCGAACTTCTCGGTCTGGGGAACTCACCGGGCGTCTCCAGCGGTTGTCTTCAGTACGGAGCGCATGCACGCATACGTACCAGGTGACGTCCATCCTGCCGCAGGGCGGCGATCAGCGAAGCACCGAGCCCGGAAACCGGCGAGGTGTCTAGGCTGGGTGGTGATGTCGGGCATCCGCCACCGGCCCGGGAGCCGGTGGCCCAACGAGCCGAGGAAACCCGTGAGTGACACCCCATTCGGATTCGGCCTTCCGCCGGAGGAGCCGGAGGACGGCGACGACGGCAAGAAGAAGGGCGGCCAGGGCGGCGAGCAGGGCCCCGCGAATCCCTTCGGGTTCGGCGGCGGACCCGGCGGAGCGGGCGGAGCGGACAATCCGTTCGCCGCGATGTTCGGTTCGCTGAATCCGGGCGACCTGGGCGCCGCCTTCCAGCAGCTCGGGCAGATGCTCTCCTACGAGGGCGGCCCGGTGAACTGGGACATGGCCAAGGACATCGCGCGCCAGACCGTGGCGCGCGGCACCGCCGACGGCAGTAAGGACGAGAGCGTCGGCCCCGCCGACCGTGCCGCGGTCCAGGAGGCCGTTCGCCTGGCGGACCTGTGGCTGGACGGCGTCACCTCGCTGCCCTCGGGCTCCGGGAGCGCCGTGGCCTGGAGCCGCGCCGAATGGGTCGAGGCGACCCTGCCGGTGTGGAAGGACCTGGTGGACCCGGTCGCCGAGCGGGTCGGTGCCGCCATGGGCGATGTGCTGCCCGAGGAGATGCAGGCCATGGCCGGCCCGCTGCTCGGGATGATGCGCTCGATGGGCGGCGCCATGTTCGGCACCCAGATCGGGCAGGCGCTGGGCGTGCTGGCCGGCGAGGTGGTCGGCTCGACCGATATCGGGCTGCCGCTGGGCCCGGCGGGCAAGGCGGCCCTGCTGCCGGTCAACATCGCGGCGCTCGGCTCCGGCCTCGGCGTGCCCAAGGAAGAGGTCCGGCTGTATCTGGCCCTGCGCGAGGCGGCCCACCAGCGGCTCTTCGCCCATGTGCCGTGGCTGCGCTCGCACCTCTTCGGCGCGGTCGAGGGGTACGCCCGCGGCATCAAGGTCGACACCGCCAAGCTGGAGGACGCGGTCGGCCAGCTCGACCCGACCCACCCCGAACAGCTGCAGGAGGCACTGCAGCAGGGCATGTTCCAGCCCGAGGACACCCCCGAGCAGAAGGCCGCGCTGGCGCGTCTGGAGACCGCTCTCGCGCTGGTCGAGGGCTGGGTGGACGCGGTGGTGCACGCCGCCGCCAAGCCGCATCTGCCGTCCGCCGACGCCCTGCGCGAGACGCTGCGGCGGCGCCGGGCGAGCGGCGGCCCCGCCGAGCAGACCTTCGCCACGCTGATCGGCCTGGAGCTGCGGCCGCGCCGGCTGCGGGACGCCTCCCGGCTGTGGGCCTCGCTGACCGACGCCCGCGGCCTGGAGGGACGCGACGGGCTGTGGGCGCATCCGGACATGCTGCCGACGGCGCAGGACCTCGACGACCCGGACGGCTTCGTCCACGGCGAGCAGCTGGACTTCTCCGAGCTGGACAAGATGCTCGGCGAGGCGGCGAGCGGTGAGGACCGCAAGGACGGCCCCGAGCGCCCCGACCTCCGGAAGGAGGACCCCGACCGTCCCGACCTCCGTAAGGACAGCGAGGGCGGCGAGGACGACGACCGGGGCGACGGCGAGAAGTGAGTCTGCACCAGGACGCGGCGCGGGTGCTCACCGAGTGGCCCGCGCCCGATGCCGCCCAGGAGCGGCTGCGGCGGCATTACGGCGACCATCTGGCCGCGTATCCGGACGGCATGTGGAAGGCGTGCGGGGACGGCCACATCACGGCGAGCGCCCTGGTGGTCGACCCGGACCGGAAGCGCGTGCTGCTCACCCTGCACCGGAAGCTGCGAATGTGGCTGCAGATGGGCGGCCACTGCGAGCCGGATGACACCACGCTCGCGGGCGCGGCGCTGCGCGAGGCCACCGAGGAGTCCGGGATCGAGGGGCTGACGCTGCTGCCGGGCGGCCCGGTGCGGCTCGACCGGCACCACACCCCCTGCGCCTGGCACCTGGATGTCCAGTACGCGGCGGTCGCGCCCCAAGGCGCGGTGGCGGCGATCAGCGACGAGTCACTGGATCTGCGCTGGTTCGGCTACGACGAGGTGGCGGATGTGGCCGATGAGTCGGTGCGGCACCTGGTGACGCGCACCCGCACGCTGTTGTGAGCAGCGCGTCGGCCGCGAACCGGGGAGTCCGCGGCCGCCGTGCTCCATCAGCGTGATCAACGTGGCCTCGGTCAGTTGCTGAAGATGTTGCCCTGGTTCTGACCGCGGGCGCCTTGCTGGCCCATGCCGAACTGGGCGGCCATGCCGCCCCCGGCCACCGCGTTCTGCGGCGGGAGCAGCTCACTGGGCTGCACCAGGGCGTAGCCCTGGCCGAGGAAGCTGAGCTCCCAGCCCTCTCCGGTGTTGCCGCGCCGCCGCCAGACGCCCGAGGAGTGCGTCTGCGCCTGCATCTGGACCCGCAGCGAGCTGGACCAGGCGACGATGGCGTCCGCGTCGACGTTGACGTACTTGTCGGGGGTGACCTGGAGCAGCAGCGGCTGCCCCGAGGTCATCAGCGCGACCTTGCCGTGGCCGGAGATGTTGAGGTTGTACTTGCCGGAGCCGGAGATCCCGTACTGGCTGTCCACCGCGATCGTCTCCCAGTGCAGCGTGGAGTCGAGCGCGAGCACATAGGAGCTGTCGACGGTCAGCCCGTCGTGGTCCACGTCCATCACATGGATGTGCTGGGCGAGGTTGGCGAGGTAGACCGTGCCCTGCCCGGAGCAGCGCATCAGGTCCAGGCCCTCACCGGCGCGGCTGCGGGTCATGCGCTGCCCCGGCGTCTGGTACTCGCCGTCGAACTCGATGAGCCCCTGATAGGCGACCATGCTGCCCTTACGGGCGAGCACATCCTCATGGCCACTCAGGGCGACCCGCAGCAGCTGCGGGTTCTGCAGCGCGTAGCGGTCCTGCGTCTGGGCCTCGGTGAAGGCGAAAAGCGGGCTCTGCATCTGGTGTCCCTCCCCCTCAGCCCCGGGCCCGGAGCCGGTCGGTGCTGTCCTCACTGGGCTGTACGACGACGAAGCCCTGCCCGGAGAAGCCGAGCTGATATGCCTCGCCGCTGCCCCGGCCGATCAGGGACGACGCCTTGAAGCTGCGCTTGCCCTTCACCTTGAGCCCCGAGGACCAGGCGACGAGCGCGTCCGGGTCCACATAGGTCTCGTCCTCACCGCGGCCGCAGTCGACCACGATGGGGGTGCCGCGGGAGGTCAGGGCGACCCAGCCGGTGCCGGAGACGCCCACGTTGAACAGGCCCTGCCCGGCGAACTTGGCGATGCCCTTGACCCGTTCGACGCCCCACTGGAGATGCGCGTCGAAGGCGAGGAGGTTGGTGCCGTTGACCGACAGCGCGTCGCCGTTGAGATTGATGCAGACGACGTTGGCCCCGTAGTCGGCCAGGTAGAGCAGTCCGTCGCCGCTGCACCGCATCAGCGGGGCGCCCTCGCCGGTCAGCCACTGGGAGGCCATCTGACGTACCGCGGGCGGGTTGGGCTCGTACTGGACGAAGCCCTCGTAGGCCACCATCGAGCCGGTGCGGGCGAAGAGGTCCTGGCCGCTCTGCATGGCGACCTTGAGCATGCTGGCGCCGTGGTTCTCCATACGAGCGGCGACCGGGGCGGGTGCGAAGCCCGAGATCATTTGCTGGTCCATGACGGGCTCCTTCAGACCTCGTAGGGCTGGACGACGATGAAGTTGCCGGGCGCGCCACGGAACTGGAGGTTCACGGTCTCCCCGCTGTGGCCGGGGTAGGCGCTGCGGCGCAGCCGCACCTGGCTGGAGATGATCACCTGGGATCCGGCGGACCACGCCACGATGGCGTTGCTGTCGGCGAAGGTGGTCGGGGTGACGGGGAGGACGACGGGCGTGCCCTCGGTCTTCACCACGACGGTGCCGGTGCCCTGGAACTGCATGGTGAACAGCGCGCCGCCGGGGATGCCGTGGCCCTCGATCCGGCGCACCTCGTGGTGCAGCGACTCGTCGAAGGCGAGCACGTTCTCGGCGGCGACACAGATGGCGTCGCCCTGGAGCTCGATCGGGTGGAGTTCGGCGGCGTTTTCGGCGAGGAAGACCTGGCCCTGGCCGGTGCAGCGCATCAGCTGCATCTCCTGGCCGGTCGCGTTGCCGACGATCCGGCCGCGGAAGCCGGCGCCCTTGTAGCTGAAGTCGACCTTGCCCTGGTAGAGCACCATCGTGCCCTGGCGGGCGAGCACGGGCTGCCCGCCGACGCCGAGGTCGACCCGCATCAGCCGGGGGTTCTGCGGCGTCCAGCGCTGGCCGGTGGGCGCCTCGCGATACTGGGCGAGCGCGGCCTGGAGCCCGGGCGCGCCACCGCCCTGGGGGACGCCCATGGCCTGCGGCTGACCGTAAGGAGCGGGCTGACCGGGGTGGCCGGGCTGACCGGCCTGGCCGGGGTACGGCTGCGCGGACGGCTGGCCGTACGGCGCGGGGGCGGGCGGGGTCTGGCCCGGCGGCTGTCCGAAGGGGGCCTGCTGGCCCGGGAACTGGCCCGGAGGCGGGGGCGGCGGCACCTGGCCGGGCGGGGGCACCTGCCCAGGGGGCGGCAACTGCCCGGGCGGGGGCACCTGCCCAGGGGGCGGCACCTGCCCGGGCGGCGCGATGGGTGCGGCGATGGTCGGGGCGCCGTGCATCTGCGGGGTGCCGGGGGCAGGCGGCTGAACGCCCTGAGGGGGCGTGCCCTGCGGAGGCGTACCCGGGGCGGGCATCCCTTGGGGCGGCATCCCCTGGGGCGGCGTTCCCTGGGGCGGCGTTCCCTGGGGAGCGCCGAAGGCGGGGGCGGGCTGCGGTGCGGGCGGCGCCGGGGCGGCCGGGGCAGCGGTCGCGGCCGGGGCCGCGAAGCCCGGGGCGGGGGCCGCCTGGCCGGGCGGCGCGAAACTGGGCGCGGCGCCCTGGGCGGGCGCGGGGGCGGGCTCCTCCTCGGCCACTTCACCGCCGAAGTTCTTGAGCAGCGCGTCCAGCCCCCCGTCGAAGCCCTGCCCGACGGCGGCGAACCGCCACACATCCTTGAGGTAGAAGTCGCCCAGCATCACCGCGCGTTCGGTGCTGAACTCCGAACCGGTGAAGGAATACCGGGCCACCTCCTCGCCGCCCGCGACGATTCGGATGTAGCCGGGGCCGATCTGCGACATCTGCCCGACGCCGTCGAGGGTCGCGGTGAAGGAGAGCTTCTGGATCGCGGAGGGGATGCTGTCGAGCGTGACGCGGAACGAATCCGTGTCACCGGCCTGCGCCCCGAGTTGCTGTATCGCTTCTTCAGGGGACTTCGGCTGGTTGAAGAAGATGAAGTAGCGGTCGTCCGACAGCCGCTCGTCCGCGTCGAGCCCGAAGCAGCTGATGTCGAACGTCAGACCGGGCCCGGCGATCTGCACCCCGACGTACAGATCCCTCCCGGCCGTCAGATCACTGATCCTGGCCTTGTGGCCGCGCTGGAATTCCCTGGCCATACGTTAGGACCGTCCCCCATCGCCGTACCGGTGAGTGCATTGCGCGCCAGGCTAGCCGCTGCCGCCGACTATGAGCGACGCCAAGGAGCACGGGTGTGGTTCCGTTACGGCACGGGGGTGGTTCCGTTACGGCACGCGCGTGGCCCCTACGGCTGGTCCTCCGGCCCGGAGAGATGCGGCAACCGTCCGGCGGCGACCACTCCTTCGAGATAGCCCCGCGCCCGTTCGGTCCGCGGATACGCCTCCAGGAGCTGCCAGAAGCGCCGACCGTGACCCGGCACCAGCAGATGGGCCAGCTCGTGGAGGAGCACATAGTCCACGACGTACTCGGGCATGCCCTGGAGCCGGTGCGAGAGCCGGATGCTGCCTTCGGCGGGGGTGCACGACCCCCAGCGGGTGTTCTGGTTGGTGACCCAGCGGACGGAGGCGGGCCGGGCCCGCCCGCCCAGGTACTGGCCGGAGAGCAGCTCGGCGCGGGCGGCCAGCTCCGCGTCGCCCAGCATCCGCTTGCTCTCCTGCGCGGCCAGCTTGTCCAGCATGACGCCCACCCAGCGCTGTTCCTCGGCCTCGGACATCCGGGCGGGGATGAGGACGACGGTGCGGTCGCCCTCCCGATAGGCGGAGACCGTCCTGCGCCGCCGGGTGCTCCGGCGGACCTCGACCGCGCTCGTGCCCGAGCCTCGGCTCTGCGGGCTCGGGACGGTGCGCGGTGCGCTCGCGGCGCTGCGGGGATTCTCCCCCGCGGTGCGAGAGGACGGATCGGCGGGCACGCCCCGACGTTACCCGGTGGCCGCCAGGGAAGTCCCGCCCCGCACCTTGTTGCGGACCGAACCACTCCACGGTGTGCACGGCTTGTACGACCGGTGTTCGTACGACTTATTCCACCGCCTGTGGATAACGCTCTGCGGGCTCCGGGCGCCGGCCCGCATGCTGAGGGCGGTGCAACGGAAGCGAACCGGTGCGACTCAACGCGAAAAGTCATGAATAGGTAAGTACAGACACGAAGATACACAGAACATCTAACGGGGGGGGCGGCGATGCATCCGATGCTCAAGCCCGCGCTGCGGCGCGGCTGGCGGAGCCGGGACACGATCCAGTTCGGGGTGGCCCGGGCGCATGCGGTGGTGATGGGACCAGTGGACACGGCCACGGGCAGCTTTCTGGAGCTGCTGGACGGCACACGCGGGCTGCCGCTGCTGCGGCAGGAGGCCCGGGCCATCGGGCTGCCGGAGGGGCGGGCCGACGCACTGGTGGACCGGCTGGCGGCGGCCGGTCTGCTGGACGAGCCGAGGGACGGCGGTGAGCCCGCCGCGGCCCTGGACCGGCTGCGGCCCGACGCGGGGGCGCTGTCGGTGCTGCATCCCGAGCCCGGGGCGGCGGCACGGCTGCTTGCCGCACGGCGGGCGATGCGGGTTCAGGTGCGGGGCGCCGGCCGGGTCGGGGCAGCGGTCGCGGCCGCGCTGTCGGGCTCGGGAATCGGCCGGGTCGATGTGGTGGACGGAGGCCGCGTCGAGCCCTGGGATGTGGCTCCCGGCGGGCTGTCGGCCGAGCAGATCGGGGAGCGCCGGGATGTGGCCGCGCACCGCGTGGTGCGACAGTCCGCGCCCGGCCCGCTCCCGCGCCGGTCGGTGCGGGAGCGGACCTGCGCAGGAGAGCGGGCCCCCTCGGGAGAGCCCGGTCTGGCGCTTGTGGTGCTCGCCCCGCGTGACGGCCTCGCCGCGTACGCACCGGATCCGGAACCGGCCCAGCCGCTGCTCGCCTCCGGTACACCCCATCTCTATGCGGGAGTCATCGAGGCGACGGGGGTGGTGGGGCCGCTGGTGGTGCCGGGCATGACGCCCTGCGCGGGCTGTGCCGCGGCGGGCCGTGCCGAGCGGGAGCCCGTCTGGCCGCGGATGCTCGCCCAGTGGCGGTCCGGGCGCCGGCGGACCGCCCCGGCCTGTGACGCGGCGCTGGCGATGGTGGTGGCGGGGCTCACCGCGGTGCAGGCGCTGGCCTTCCTCGACGGCCGGCCCTCCGGGGGCGCGGGTGTCCGGTGGGAGTTGGCGCTTCCCTCCCTCGTCTGGGAGGCGCGTCCGGTCGTAGCACATCCCGGATGCGGCTGCGGAGCGGCCGGGGAGGAGGATGCCGTATATGCCTCGGCCGCAGAGGCACCGCACGCGACAATGTCCGGGTGACCCACGTCCGTGGAGTGGGCGACGGGGGCTCGGGGGCCACCCTCCCGGGATGGCACGGCTGTAGTTGGAGGGCGCATGACCGATCTGCCGCGCAAGGCGATCACCCGTACCGCCAAACTGGCGGCGCTGCCCTTGGGATTCGCGGGGCGCGCCACGTGGGGGCTCGGGAAGCGGATAGGGGGACGGCCGGCGGAGATGGTCGCGCGCGAGGTACAGCAGCGCACCGCCGAGCAGATGTTCAAGGTCCTCGGTGAGCTCAAGGGCGGGGCCATGAAGCTCGGGCAGGCCATGTCGGTCTTCGAGTCGGCGCTGCCCGAGGAGATAGCCAGGCCCTACCGGGCGGCCCTGACCAAGCTCCAGGAAGCGGCCCCTCCCATGCCCAGCCGCACGGTCCACGCGGCGCTGGAGGAGCGGCTGGGCCCGGACTGGCCGGAGCTGTTCCAGGAGTTCGAGGACAAGCCGGCGGCTGCCGCCTCGATCGGGCAGGTGCATCGGGCGGTCTGGCACGACGGGCGCACGGTGGCGGTCAAGGTGCAGTACCCGGGCGCGGGCGAGGCACTGCTGTCCGACCTCAACCAACTGAGCCGGTTCGCCCGGGTGCTGGGGCCGCTGGTGCCGGGGCTGGACATCAAGCCGCTGATCGCGGAGTTGCGCGAGCGGGTCGCCGAGGAGCTGGACTACGAACTGGAGGCGGCGTCCCAGCGGGCCCATGCGGAGGAGTACGCACAGGACGCGGAGATCGTGGTGCCCGAGGTGGTGCACCAGAGCGATCAGATACTGATCACCGAATGGCTGGAGGGGATACCGCTCTCCGAGGTGATCGCCGACGGCACCCAGGAGGAGCGGGACCGCGCCGGGCAACTGCTGGCCCGCTTCCTGTTCTCGGGGGCGTCCCGCACCGGGCTGCTGCACGCCGATCCGCATCCGGGAAACTTCCGGCTGCTGACCGGTGACGCCCCGGACGGACCGCCGGAGCGGTGGAAGCTGGGGGTGCTGGACTTCGGTTCGGTGAACCGGCTCCCGGAAGGGCTTCCGGAGCCCATCGGCATCGCACTGCGCATGGCGCTCCAGGGCGACGCCATGGGGGTCTACGAGCTGATGCGCGGGGAGGGCTTCGTCAAGCCGACCATTGAGATGGACCCGGACGACTTGCTGGACTTTCTGCTGCCGATGCTCGAACCGGCCCAGGTCGACGCGTTCGTCTTCGACCGGCAGTGGCTGCGCAGCCAGGCGGCGCGGATGGCCGACCGTCACTCCCCCGTCTATGAGCTGGGCAATCAGCTGAATCTGCCGCCCGCCTATCTGCTGATCCACCGGGTGACCCTGAGCACCATCGGAGTGCTGTGCCAGCTGGGCGCCACGGTGCGGCTGCGGGATGAGCTCGAGGCGTGGGTCCCCGGCTTCGCCGAGGACCAGGAGTCCGAGGACCGCGCTGAAGAAGGCGCCGAGGAGAAGTCCGAGGCCGCGCAGACCTCGGCCTGAGCACGCGCGCCACCCGGCCGGGCCTCTGCGCGCTTCACCGGCGAGAACTTCCAGCGCAATCTGCGTCTCGCGGGCCGGGTGGTGTCGCCCCGGAGCGCGGGCGCTTCGGGGTAGCCAGAGGGCCGGTCCGATCGGACCGGCCCTCTGTGGTCACGTGACGGGTCGGCGTATGACCCGTCGCCGTGTAGTGATGTCAGCCCCGGCTCCGGCCGGCACCGCACCTGGTGGTCACTGCATGAGCGCCATGGCCAGGGCGCGGCGGGCGCGGAGCGAGGCACGCTCCGCGCGGCGCTGCATCCGGCGGGCGGCGGCGAGCCGAGCGGCGGGCCGTTCGGACTCTGCCTCCTGAAGCCGGTCGTGCATATGCGCACGCGCCAGGGCTTCTTGGATGAGTTGCATCTCTCGGTTCCTGTTCTGGCGCGACTCGGGCGCGCCGGAGGTTTCGGGTGCTGGGGTGTCGGAGACCGGTGGGGTCATCGTCGGGACCTGCTTCATGGGGTCGTGCGTCGCTGGGCGATCGATGGTGCCGGTGGTGCTCATGCCGCAACCGGGTTCTTACGCGGGCGGCCACGCGGCCGCTTGCGGGCGACCACCACGCCCTGGACGAAGAGCTCCCCGCCCCAGACGCCCCAGGGCTCGCGACGGTCTTTGGCACCGGCGAGGCATGCCTCACGCAGCGGGCAGGTCTGGCACAGCGACTTCGCGTACTCGACGTCGGCCGGGGACTCGGCGAAGAAGACCTCCGGGTCGTACGAACGGCACGGAACAGCTACACCCAGGTTCTCGATGGCCTCATCGAGTTCGGTGAGGGCGGTGAGCGGGGTCAAGGAGTCCTCCGAGGAGTCAGGCGGTCGGTTCAGGTCGGTCGATGCGGACGGGGCGTGTGCGTTGAGTTGCACGGTGTGTGGTCCTCGTCTCTTTGGTCCGGCTGGTGGCCGGGCTCTGGCAAATCAAAAGGGCCGCGGATCCCGGTGTGGGTTCCGCGGCCCTGGAAGGTGCCGACCTGATCCTGGATCAGGCTGGATAACTCCAGGGTTCGAGCCTGCGGAAGGCCCACGTCTTGTGGTGCTGCTGCGTCGTCCGGGATTCGGCACCATTGGCCGCAAAGGCATAGGCCATTGCCTGTGCCACTGCCGTTACCGCAGGTGCCTGGATCGGTCGCTCACTGAGGCGTGCCTCATCGACGCCGGGCATACCGGTGCCAGGAAGCGCGGAGCCGAGCAGGCAGGTGGCGACGACCGATCGATCGGCCTTTTTGATGGTGTTGATGAAGCTGATCACTGGTCTTCGCCTCCTCTCGGCGTCTCAGGGACCGATCGAAACCAGTCCGGGTGTTCAGTACAACACGGAATCCTCGGCTCCTGGAAGGGCCGTTGTCTCCGTGCTCGGAAGGCTATGGGTATGGCCTCCGCGCGCGCAAACTATTTTTCCGTCGAGTTTTGCCAAGGGTCACCCGAATGGCTTCCCCCGGCACCGTCGTCCCCCTCGCCGTCGACTGCCGAGGGCAGTTCCCGCCCCTCGCACAGCGCGAGAACGTCGGCTCCGAACCGGTCGAGCTTGCGTCGTCCGACACCGGCGATGCGGGCGAGCTCCGATTCGGTTTCCGGAACGGCCTCGGCGATCGCGAGCAGTGTCTTGTCGGTGAACACGCAATAGGCCGGCTGCCCCAGCAAGCCCGCCTGCTCCGCCCGCCAGTCGCGCAGTCGCTCGTAGAGCGCCTCGTCCAGCTCGGACGGGCAGCCCTCGCAGCGCATCAGCTTCATCTCACCCGCGTCGGTCAGCGCCCGGCCGCACACCCGGCAGTGGACCGGACCGCGCCGCCTGCGCACCCCGCCGCCCCCGCCCGGGGCCGCCGCCCCGCGCTCGATCCCGCCGGCCCCGCCGAGGGTGCGGGCGCCCACGGCCTGGGAGCCGGGCCGCAGCCCGTTGAGAAAGCGAGTGGGGCGACGCGAGGCCCGGCCGCCCGGAGCCCTCGAGAGCGCCCAGGACAGCGTCAGATGGTGACGGGCGCGGGTGACCCCCACATAGAGCAGCCGGCGCTCCTCCTCGATCTGCTGGTCCGTCTTGGCGTAGGTGATCGGCACCATCCCCTCGGTGAGACCGACCAGGAAGACGGCGTCCCATTCGAGGCCCTTGGCCGCGTGGAGTGAGGCGAGGGTCACACCCTCGACGGTCGGGGCGTGCTGTGCCGCCGCCCGCTCGTCGAGCTCCGCCACCAGATCGGAGAGCGTGGCCCCGGGGCGGCTGCCCGCGAAGTCCTCGGCGAGCCGCACCAGGGCGGCCAGGGACTCCCAGCGGTCGCGCACCGCGCCCGACCCCGCCGGGGGCTCGGGCGTCCAGCCACGGGTGCCCAGCACGGCCCGCACCTGGGACGGGATGTCCGCGTCCGCGAGCGCCGGGTCGGCACTTCTCCCGCGGGCCGCGCCGCGCAGCAGGAGCCCCGCCTCGCGCACCTCGGGCCGCTCGAAGAACCGCTCGGCGCCGCGGAGCTGATAGGGCACCTGGGCATCGGCCAGCGCCTGCTCATAGAGCTCCGACTGGGCGTTGACCCGGTAGAGGACCGCGATCTGGCTCGCCGGGACGCCGCCACCTCCCTGCTCGACCGGGGTGATCAGCTCACGGATCCGGCGGGCGGTGCCCTCGGCCTCGGCCGGCTCGTCCGCATAGGCGGCGTAGACCGGGTCGGGGCCCGCCTCCCGCTGGGAGACCAGCTCCAGCCGGTGCTCGGCGGCCCGGCCACGGGCCTGGGAGAGCAGCCCGTTGGCCAGATGGACCACCTGCGGGGTGGAGCGGTAGTCCCGGATCAGCTTGACCACCGTGGCCCCGGGGTGGCGGGTGCGGAAGTCCAGCAGATGGTCGGGGGTGGCGCCGGTGAAGGAGTAGATGGTCTGGCTGGCGTCGCCGACCACGCACAAGCTGTCCCGGTCACCCAGCCACAGCTCCAGCAGCCGCTGCTGCAGCGGGCTGACGTCCTGGTACTCGTCGACCACGAAGTGCTGGTACTGACGGCGCACCTGATCCGCGATGTCGTGCCGCTCCTGGAGCACCCCGACCGTGAGGAGCAGCACATCCTCGAAGTCGATGACGCCGCGATCGCGCTTCAACTGCTCATAGGTGGCGTAGATCCGGCCGATCTCGGCGGCGTCGCGGGGGGCCTCCCGGCCGGATTTGGCGGCCACGGCCGGATAGTCCTCGGGCACGGTCTGGGTGACCTTCGACCATTCGATCTCGCCGGTCACGTCCCGCAGCTCATTGCGGTCCAGCCGGACCCGGCACCGCGCGGCGGCCTCGGCCACGAGCTGCACCTTGCGCTCGACCAGCCGCGGCACCTCACCGCCGACCGCCTTGGGCCAGAAGTACTGCAACTGCCGCAGGGCCGCCGAGTGGAAGGTGCGCGCCTGCACTCCGCCCGCGCCGAGCTGCCGCAGCCGACCGCGCATCTCCCCCGCCGCCCGGTTGGTGAAGGTGACGGCCAGCACGCTGGCGGGCTGGAGCATGCCCGCGCGCACCCCATAGGCGATCCGGTGGGTGATGGCGCGGGTCTTGCCGGTGCCGGCCCCGGCCAGCACGCACACCGCGCCGTGCAGGGACGTCGCCACCTCGCGCTGCTCGGGGTCGAGCCCGTCGAGCACCGCGTCGGCGTCACGCGGCGTGGCCGCGTAGGAACCCGGCGTGGAGCCCTGCGGGAACAGAGTGGAGGACGTTGCTGCAGTCACCCCGCCATGCTGCCAGGTCCCCTGGGACCCCCGTGCCGGTTGTCCACAGCCATGGCCTTCCGGTCATATGAATCCGGGAATGACCGGCGGAGGGTGAGCGTTCACCTTCTGCCCACCCACCACGACCCCGAGGAGAGCGAAGACCGATGTCCGGCACTGTGACGATGTACAGCACCACCTGGTGCGGCTACTGCCGCCGCCTGAAGGGGCAGATGGACCGCGAGGGCATCGCCTACACCGAGATCAACATCGAGCAGGACCCGGAGTCCGCGGCCTTCGTCGAGAAGGCGAACGGCGGCAACCAGACGGTGCCGACCGTTCTCTTCCCCGATGGGTCGACCCTGACCAACCCGTCCTTGGCTCAGGTCAAGGCCAAGGTCGGCGGCTGAGTCAGCCTCGCGGCAGCGGCTCGCCGTACCAGAGCTCGATCAGCCGGGCCGCGATCGAGATACCGGACGGAGGCAGGACCTCCCCGGACTCGATCGCGGCCCGCAGGTCGTCCCGGGAGAACCAGCGCGCCTCGTGGATCTCCTCCCCGTCCACCTGGATCAGGGAGGACGTGGCCTGCGCCATGAAGCCGAGCATCAGGCTGGACGGGAACGGCCACGGCTGGCTGGCCACGTACTCGACCTCGCCGACCGTGACGCCCGCCTCCTCCGCCACCTCGCGGACCACGGCCTGCTCGATCGACTCGCCCGGCTCCACGAAGCCCGCCAGCGTCGAGAAGCGCCCCTCCGGCCAGTGCACCTGGCGTCCCAGCAGCGCGCGGTCCTGCTCGTCCCGCACCAGCATGATCACGGCGGGGTCGGTCCGCGGGTAGTGCTCGGCCCCGCACGCGGGGCAGCGGCGGATATGGCCCGCCGCCGCGATCATCGTGCGCTCACCGCAGCGTGAGCAGAAACGGTGCAGCCGCTGCCAGTTCTCCAGCGCGACCGCGTGCACCAGCAGCCCGGCGTCGCGCTCGGACAGCAGCGCGCCCGCCTCGCGCAGCCCGGCGGGGCGTGCCGACTGGTCCATCCGCCCCGGCAGGGAGTCCTTCTGCAGCGCGAAGTAGCGCACGCCCTCCTGGTCGGCGCCCAGGAAGTAGCGGTGGTTCTCGGTGGGCGGGGCCTCGAAGGACGGGGTCATGACGAGCTCGGTGCGGCCGTCCGGGGTGTCGTCGACCAGGGCCTGGCCGCCGGAGACCACGAAGACACGCGTCGTCGGGTGACTCCACGCCGCCGCCAGCCACGCCTCGTCCAGGCGGTGATGTGCGGAGCGGTCGATGCCGCTCGGGGCAGCGAGCGTGATCGGCCGGTCGGTGGCGTGGTCGGTCCAGGTGGTCACGGTTGCTTCCAACTCCCCCAGCAAAATGGGTGGTTTACGTACATAAGCGAGCTATTTCCGTCCACTCTCGCTCTCGGCGAGATCGTCCCAGAGATGGGCGGCCGTCTCGGCACCCTTCATGAGCAGGCCGAGCTCGACCTTCTCGTTGGGCGCGTGCCAGCCGTCGGACGGCACCGAGATGCCCAGGAAGAGCACCGGAGCGCCGAGGACGTCCTGGAGATCGGCGGCGGGGCCCGATCCGCCCTCGCGGGTGAAGCGGATCTCCTGGCCGAAGGCGCGCCCCATGGCCCGGACGACCGACTGGAGCGCGGGGTGGTCCAGCGGGGTCAGACAGGGGCGGGTGGCGCCCCAATAGGTGATCTCATGGCGGATACCGGCCGGGAGCCGGGCGGCGACCCAGTCCCCTACGGCCGACTGGACCTTCTCCACGTCCTGCCCGGCCACCAGCCGGAAGGACAGCTTCAGCTGGGCGGCCGAGGGCACGATGGTCTTTCCGCCCGGCCCCTGGTAGCCCCCGCCGATGCCGTTGACCTCGGCGGTCGGACGGGCCCAGATGCGCTCCAGGGTGGAGTACCCCGCCTCGCCGAGCGAGGCCCGGGAATGCGCGGTCCGCAGCCAGCCCGCCTCGTCGAAGGGCAGTTCGGCGAAGAGCTCGCGCTCACGGTCGGTCAGTTCCACGACACCGTCGTAGAAGCCGGGGATGGCCACCTTACGGTCGGCGTCGTGCAGCGCGGCGGCCAGACGGGCGGCCTCGGTGGCCGGGTTGGGGACCGCGCCGCCGAAGGAGCCGGAGTGGATGTCCTGGGCGGGTCCGTGGAGATCGATCTGGCATTCGACGAGGCCCCGCATGCCGGTGCAGACGGTCGGGGTGTCCTCGGACCACATCCCGGTGTCGGAGACGATCACGGTGTCGCAGGCCAGCCGGTCGGCGTGCGCGCGGACCAGTTCGGGGAAGTGCGGGGAGCCGGACTCCTCCTCGCCCTCGATCAGCAGCTTGAGGTTCACCGCGGGCGCGCTGCGGCCGGTCACGGCCAGATGTGCCCGTATCCCCAGGGTGTGGAAAAGGACCTGCCCCTTGTCGTCGGCGGCACCGCGGGCGTAGAGCCTGCCGTCCTCGATGACGGGCTCGAAGGGGTCGGTGCGCCAGCCGTCCGCGCGGTCGGCGGGCTGGACGTCGTGGTGGCCGTAGACGAGCACCGTAAGGGCGTCGGGATCGCCGGACGGCCATTCGGCGAACACGGCCGGGGCGCCCGGTGTGTCCCATATCTCAGCCACCGGGAAGCCCGTCGCGGCCAGGTGGTCCCTCAGCCAGTGGGCACTGCGCCGGACGTCGTCGGCGCGGGCCGGGTCGGCGGATACGGACGGGATGCGCAGCCACTCGGAGAGTTCGGCGAGAAAGGCGGCGCGATGGTCGTCCACATAGGCGCGGACGGCGTTGTCCGTGTCCGGGGTGTTGCTCATGCATGTGAGCCTATCCGGCCCGCGGCGGGACGAGGGCGGGGGGCTCCGGGCCGCTCATGAGCGGTCGCTCTCGGTGACGGTTTCGGTGTCGATACGGTCACTTCCGGTCGCGCCCCCGGCGCCATCCCCGGCCGCGTCCGCCGCCGCGCCCCCATCCACGTCCTCCGGCTCGCCGAGCGTTCCGCCGCCGGTCCCGCCACCCGGCTCCCCGAGCAGGACGCGCTCGAGCCCGGCCCGGCCGGGCAGCCCGGCGGGGCGCACGACCTCACCGCTGCGCACGTAGACGAACGCCGCCGTGACCGCCGACAGGGGCAGTCCGTGCTGCTCGGCCCAGGCGAGGCGGTAGATGGCCAGCTGGAGCGGGTCGGCGTCCTGGGAGCGGCCGGTCTTCCAGTCGACGATCTCGTAGCGCGGGCCGCCGTCGGGGCCGCTTCCGGACGCGCGGTACACCGCGTCGATCCGGCCGCGGATGATGCGGCCCGCCAGGGTCAGCTGGACCGGCACCTCCACGCGGTAAGGGGTGCGACGGGCGTACGGCGTACGTGCGAACGCCTCCTTGAGCGCGGTCAGATCCCGCTCGTCGGCGATCTCCGCCTCGTCTTCCTCGCCGCCCGGCAGCTCGTCGGGGCCGAGGAAGGGCAGCGACAGCGCCTCGAAGCGCGCTTCGACCCAGGCGTGGAAGCGGGTGCCGCGCCGCGCGGCGGGGCGCGGCGGCCGGGGCATCGGGCGGGCCAGCTCCCGTGCGAAGCCGTCCGGGTCGGCGGCGAGGCGCAGCAGCTGGGAGGCGGTGAGCGTCCCCGGCAGCGGCACCTCGTGCACGGTCTCGCGGGCGCGGCGCAGCTCCCCGGCGAGCGCGTCCAGATCGCGGTCCCAGGAACCCGCCAGCCGGGCCTCCTCGGGCGCCAGCTCATCCTCGGCCGGTTCCCGCGTGATATCCGGCACACCGGGTTCCGGTGCGCCGTAAGGATCGGCCTGTGGCCCGTCGCCGTACGGCTCGTCCTCATATGGCTCGTACGGGTCGTCGGCAGCCTCGCCGTACGCGTCCGCGTCCGCGTAAGGGTCCTCCGGCGGCTCGGGCCACTCCGGGTCCTCCGGGGGCTCAGGCTCCTCCGGTGGCCGCAGGTCGTCCGGAGGCTCCGGGAACGGGTCTCCGTCAGCCGAGGGGTGCCCCCCGTCATGCGCGGTCGGCCCCTCCCCCGCCGTCTCGATGCGCGCCAGATGGGCGAGCACCACATCGGCGGCGCGCCGCCGGTGGCGCAGCGCGGCCGGGTCCAGCGGAAGCGGCCAGGCCCGGTCAACCGCCGACTCCCGCAGGGCCGGGTTCTCCGCGCCCTCCTCCGGCGGCTCGGCCCATGCCTCGACCTCGCCGTAACCGGCCTCACAGTGCTCGCGCAGCGCGTCCAGGAAGGCCGACGGGCCGCGCGGCCGCTTCTGGGTGGGACCCCACCAGTGGCCGGAGCCCAGCAGCAGCGACCGCGGCCGGGTGAAGGTCACATAGCCCAGCCGGAGCTCCTCGGTCCGCTGATGCTCCTTCATGGCGTCCTTGAAGGCCGCGATCCCCTTGCTGTCCCACGCGGTGACATCCGGGAGGGTCCGCGCGTCCCCGCGCAGCGCATGCGGCAGGACCTTCGCGTTCGCCGTCCAGGACTCGCGGGACTGTTCGCTCGGGAACTGCTTGGCGACCAGCCCCGGCACCGCCACCACGTCCCACTCCAGCCCCTTGGACTTGTGGGCGGTGAGCACCTTGACCGTGTTCTCGCCGCCGGGGAGGGCGTTGTCGAGCCCCTTCTCGTACTGCGCGGCGGTGCGCAGAAAGCCGAGGAAGCCCTGCAGGGTGGCCTCGCCCTCCACGGCCGCGCCGCCCTCCCGGCCCGCGAAGGCGGCCGCGACGTCCAGGAAGTTGCCGAGCGTCTCGCGGCGGCGCGCGGCCAGGGCGTGGGGTGAGGCGGACAGCTCGACCTCGAGGCCCGTGGTGGCCAGAACCCGGTGGAGCACGTCCATCAGCGGATCGGCCAGCGAGCGGCGCAGTTCGCGGAGTTCGGCGGCGAGCCGGGCGAACCGGATCCGTGCCTCGGCCGAGAAGGGCAGCCCGTCGTCCGGGCCGCCGCCCGCCTCCAGGAAGGTGTCGAGGGCGTCGGCGAGGGAGATCACCTCGGAGGGGTCGGTGCCCTCGACGGCCCCGGCGAGCCGTAGGTCCGGATCGTCCTCCGCCCCGTCCGGCCCGCCGTGGGAGACCAGCGCACGGGCGCGGCGGCCGAGCAGCGCGAGGTCGCGGGGACCGATCCGCCAGCGCGGCCCGGTGAGCAGACGGACCAGCGCCGCGTTGGCCCCCGGGTCCTGGAGGACCTCGCAGACGGCCACCAGATCGGCCACCTCCGGCAGATGCAGCAGCCCCGACAGGCCCACCACCTCCACCGGAATGTCCCGCTCCACCAGGGCGCCCTGGATCTGCGCGAAGTCACCCGCCGTACGGCACAGGACCGCGATCTCACCGGGCGGGGTGCCGGTGCGCACCAGGTGGGCGATGGAGTCGGCGAGCCAGGCCAGCTCCTCGGCGTGGGTGGGCAGCAGCGCACAGCGCACCGCTCCGTCCCGCTCGGCGCCGGGCGCGGGGCGCAGCGCCTCGACGCCCTCGTGCATCGCGCGCAGCGGGGCGGCCAGCCCGTTGGCAAGGTCCAGGAGGCGGCCCCCGCTGCGCCGGTTCTCGCTGAGCGCGAAGCGCCCCGCCGGACGGCCGCCGGCGTGCGGGAAGTGCTCGGGGAAGTCGTCCAGGTTGGCCACGGAGGCGCCGCGCCAGCCGTAGATGGCCTGGCAGGGGTCGCCGACGGCGGTGACGGGGTGTCCGGTGCCGTCGCCGAAGAGACCGGACAGCAGCAGCCGCTGGGCGACCGAGGTGTCCTGGTACTCGTCGAGCAGGACGACCTCGAACTGCTCGCGCAGGACCCGGCCGACCTCCGGGTGGTCGAGGGCCAGGGTGGCCGAATGGGCGATCTGGTCGCCGAAGTCGAGCAGATCGCGGCGCCGCTTCTCCTCGCGGTACGCCTCGACCAGGCCCAGCAGCTCCTGACGGGCGCGGGCGGCCTCGGGCACCTTGCGCAGCGCCTCGTTGGTGAGCCGCGTCCCCTCCAGGGTCCGCAGCAGCTCGGTGTCGTACGCCCGCAGCCGCCCGGCGGGGACGAGGTGCTCGGCAAGCTCGGCGTCGAGCGCGAGCAGATCGGTGACCAGGTCGGAGAAGGGGCGGGTGAGCGCCGGATACGGGCCGGGGGCCGAGCGCAGGACGCGCGCGGCGAGCTGGAAGCGGGTGGCGTCGGCGAGCAGCCGGGCGCTCGGCTCCAGGCCGACGCGCAGCCCGTGGTCCTTGAGCAGCTGTCCGGCGAAGGCGTGGTACGTGGAGATGACGGGCTCGCCCGCGGCCTCCTCGCTGGCGCCCGGATCCGGGTCCTGATCGACGATGCCCGCCGCGATGAGGGCCTTACGGACCCGCTCCGCCAGCTCTCCGGCGGCCTTGTTGGTGAAGGTGAGGCCGAGCACCCGGTCGGGCGCGACCTGTCCGGTGCCGACCAGCCAGACGACGCGGGCGGCCATCACCGTGGTCTTGCCTGAGCCCGCCCCGGCGACGATCACCTGCGGGGCGGGCGGTGCGGTGATGCACGCGACCTGCTCCGGGGTGAACGGGATCCCGAGGAGTTCCTTGAGCTCCTCGGGATCGGTGATGCGGGCTGACACTCCAGTGAGGCTATCGGTGCCCACCGACATGCCCCGCCGCCCTCGCCGCCCCGGTGGGCGGCCGCCCGGGGGTCCGGGCCCGATACGCGAAAGCGTCAGTCGACCACATGGCGCCCCTCCGCCCGGGCGCTGCACGCGCCGCGGAAGGCGCAGCGCTCGCAGTGGTCGCCCGTGGTCGGGGTGAACCGCTCGTCGAGAACGCGCCCGGCCGCGGTGGCGAGCAGCTGCCCCACCCACTCGCCGTCCGGCGGCTCCTGGGCCTGGACCTTGGGGACATCGTCGCCGCCGTCCTTCTTGGCGGCGCCCTGCCGCAGCTGGACGAGCTCCGCGCCGCCCGCCTCGGGGCGCCCGCCCTCGAAGAGGTCGTCGACGGCGCCCTCGCGCACCGCCAGCTGATACGCCGCCAGCTGGGGGTGGTGCTCGACGTCGCCGCGGGTCACGGTCTGCTTGCCGGTCTTGAAGTCGACGACGTAGGCACGCCCCTCGCCGTCCGTCTCGACGCGGTCCATGCTGCCGCGGATGCGCACCTTATAGACGTCGGCTTCGAGCGTGACGTCGAAGGAGTGCTCGGTGGCGACCGGGGTACGGCCGCCGCGCTCCATCACATGCCAGTGCAGAAAGCGCTCCAGGGCCGCCCGTGCCTGCTCCTTCTCCTGCCGTGACTTCCAGGGGGCGTCGAAGGCGAGCGCGTCCCATACGGAGTCCAGGCGCTCCATGAGGACCGCGAGATCGGCCGGGGTGCGGCCGGAGGCGACCTCGTCGGCCAGGACGTGCACGACGTTGCCGAAGCCCTGGGCGGCCGTCGAGGGCGCGTCCGCCTTCACCTCGCGCCCCAGGAACCACTGGAGCGAGCAGGTGTTGACGAGCTGGTCGAGGGCGCTGCCGGACAGCGCCACGGGCCGGTCCCGGTCGCGCAGCGGGACCTCGCTGTGCGTCGGCTCGTGCAGCCCCCACCAGCGGTGCGGATGGGCGGCCGGGACCAGCGGCCGGCCCTCCTCGTCGCGCAGCGCCGCGAGCCGCGCCAGCCGGCGCGCGGCGGCGTCGCGCAGCGCCTCCGAGGCGTCCGGGTCGACGGTGGTGGCGCGCAGCTCGGCGACGAGCGCGGCGACGGACAGCGGGCGGCGCGGCCGCTGGGTGACGTCGGTGGGCGGGACGCCAAGTTCGGTGAGGAAACGGGAGGGCTGGTCCCCGTCCTCGGAGGCGGCCTTGACGGCGGTGACCACGAGCCGCTCCTTCGCGCGGGTGGCCGCGACGTAGAACAGCCGCCGCTCCTCGGCCAGCAGCGCGCCCGGCGGCAGCGGCTCGGCCAGCCCGTCCCGGCCGATCCGGTCGGCCTCCAGGAGCGAGCCGCGCCGCCGCAGATCGGGCCACAGCCCCTCCTGCACCCCCGCGACGACCACCAGGGCCCATTCGAGCCCCTTGGCGCGGTGGGCGGTCATCAGCCGTACGGCGTCGGGGCGGACCATCCGGCGGGAGAGGGTGTCGGCGGCGATGTCCTGGGCGTCGATCTCCTCCAGGAAGTTGAGGGCGCCACGGCCGCCGGTGCGCTCCTCGGCGCGGGCGGCGGTCTCGAACAGCGCGCACACCGCGTCGAGGTCACGGTCCGCGTTCCGCCCGGCGGTGCCGCCGCGCTGCGCGGCCCGCTCCAGCCGGCCGGGCCAGGAGGTGCCGTCCCATAGCTGCCACAGCGCCTGCTCGGCGGTGCCGCCCCGGGCCAGTGCCTCCCGGGCGGTGCGCAGCAGCAGCCCGAGCCGCTGGGCGCCGCGTGCGTACGCCGGGTCGTGGACGGCCAGCCGCTCCGGCTCGGCGAGCGTCTCGGCGAGCAGGGCGTCGGAGGGGCGCGGCACCGCGCGTCCGGCGGACCGCTCCTCCTCGCGCAGCGCACGGCCCAGGCGGCGCAGATCGGCGGCGTCCATACCGCCGAGGGGCGAGGTGAGCAGGGTCAGGGCGGTCTCGACGCCGAGGACCGCGGACAGCCCGCCGCTGTCCGGCAGCGCGGCCGTGGCGGCGGCGCGGAGCGCCGTCAGCAGGGGGGCCACGGCGGGCTCATGGCGCAGCGGGATGTCATCGCCGTCCACCTCGACGGGGACTCCGGCCGAGGTGAGCGCCCGGCGCACACCGGGGATCGAGCGCCCCCCGGCGCGCACCAGAACGGCCATCTCGCGCCAAGGCACCCCGTCCTCCAGATGGGCGCGGCGCAGGATGTCGGCGACGTTGTCGAGCTCGGCGCCCGCGGTGGGGTACGTGTACGCCTCGACGCGGCCACCGTCGCGAGCGGCATCGAGCTCCCGATGCGCCCTTACGGCTCGCGCGGGCAGCCGAGTGAGCGGCATCCGGCCGGTGATCCGCCGGGTGGCCGCGAGCAGGGCGGCCCCCGAGCGGCGGGAAACGGTGAGGACCTCCATGTCGGCGGGCCGGCCGTCCGCCCGCGGGAAGTCCTCGCGGAAGCGGAGGATGCCGCCCACGTCGGCACCGCGGAAGGCGTAGATCGACTGATCGGGGTCGCCGAAGGCGAGCAGGGTCCTGCCGCCGCCCGCGAGCGCCCCCAGCAACCGGCCCTGGGCGACATCGGTGTCCTGGTACTCGTCGACGAACACGGCGTCGTACCGCCCCGCCAGCTCGGCCGCGACCTCCGGCCGCCCGGCGAGCAGCACCGCGCGGTGTACCAGCTCCGCGTAGTCCAGCACCCCCTGGGCGTCCAGGACATCGAGGTACTCGGCGAGGAAGCCGGCCGCGGCGGACCAGTCGGGGCGCCCGGTGCGCTCGGCGAACTCCCCCAGCGCCCGTGGGCCCAGGCCCAGCTCCCGGCTGCGGGCGAGCACCGCGCGCACCTCGTCGGCGAAGCCCCGCGTGGTCAGGCAGGCGCGCAGGTCGTCGGGCCAGCGGACGAAGGCCCGGCCCTCGCGCGCCAGCTCGGCCTGCCCGGCGAGCAGCTCCCTGACGACGACGTCCTGCTCCGGCCCGGAGAGCAGCCGCAGCGGATCGACGAAGAGGTCGACCTCCTGGTGGGCGCGGACCAGGGCGTAGCAGTAGGAGTGGAAGGTCGTGGCCCGTGGGGCACTCGCGCCGCCCAGGCGCGCGGCCATGCGGTCGCGCAGTTCGACGGCGGCCTTACGGCTGAAGGTGAGCACCAGGAGCCGCTCGGGGTCCGCGCCCTCGCGCACCCGGCGGGCCACCGCCTCCACGAGCGTCGTCGTCTTGCCGGTACCGGGCCCGGCGAGCACCAGCAAAGGGCCGCCCCGATGCTCAACCACAGCGCGCTGCCGTGCGTCCAGGACAGGAAGGGCGCCGGGCTCCGGCCGATGACGGAGCAGGCGGTAGACGCCCGAGGACGACTGCCGTGAGGAGGGCTGCCGCGCCTGCCGCTGCCGTGGAAGGGACGAGGGGGAGGAGCTCACGTTGGATCGCCGGTCCTGGTGGGTTGGCTGGGTGCGGGACAGCCTCTCATGCACGGCAGGACCTCACCCGTATGGCTGTGGATACCGCCGGTACGCCCGTGGACCCGCCGCACATCGGTACCGCCCCGCGCGAACCGCGCACGCGTACGCCCCCGCACACGCCGCGCCCCGGCTCGGCCACATGTCCGCCGTCCCCGGCACGGCTGCCGCAGCCCCGCAACGCCACCGGCTGTAGTCCCGCCACCGGCTGTGGTCCCCCTGCCGGACGCGGCCCCAACTACCGGCCGTGGTCCTGCCCGCCCCCGTCCCACCGCGCCCTGGCCATGTCGATCCGCGGCAGATGGCCCTCGGCCGAGCGCGCCGCCTCGCGCAACGGGGTGCCCTCCTCGCGGTAGTGGTCAAGAGCGCGCAGCTCATGGCCGGGCAGCAGCGCACCGTCCGCACGCACGACCCGCCACCACGGCACGGCGCCCCCGTAGAGCGCCATCACCCGCCCCACCTGGCGCGGCCCGCCCTCCTCCAGCCATTCCGCGACGTCCCCGTAGGTCATCACGCGGCCGGAGGGGATCGACTCGGCCACATCCAGCACCCGCTCGGCGTACTCGGGCAGCTCGTCAGCGCTGTCCCCGTCTCCCGGCTCCCTGCTGTCCCTGCTCTCCCGGCTCATCCGCCCCATCCTGCCGCACCCCTGCGACAGCCCCGCCGACGGCCGCGCCGAGCGCCCCGCGAGCGGTGGTCAGGGGCCCGCTGGGGGGCGGATTGCGGTTCGATCACGCACTGTGCGGGAATCCTCAGCACGGCGTACCATTCGGGGTTCACGTCCCCGAAATGCACCCTGATGCCCCCCTCCGCAGCCCGGGCATGCCACCATCTTCCGGGCGGTGACTGGTGATACGAGATCAAGAAGAGACGGCGAAGCAGCAGGGTGCGCAGCCTCCGGAGGAGGAGGCCCGCACCCCGGAGTCGTTGCCGCACTCCAAGGCGCCGTCCGGCGGCCGGCAGGAGCCCCCGGAGGCGGGGGATGACTGCGGCCCGGACGGACCGGAGGGCCATGTGGACCGGGTCTCCGGGGACGAGCCGCTGCTGTCCGCCCGTGTCCACCGCCCCGCCGATCTGCTGCGGCTGCTGCTCGGGGTCCTCGGCATGGCCGTCGTACTGGCCATCGCGGCCTTCGCCCACGGCACCACCGCGGGTCTGGAGAAGGACATCGGGCACGGCGCCAACCAGGCGCCCCCGCTCCTGATCGACTTCGCGGGGCTCACGGCCGGGGTGGCCGTCCTCGTCCTGCCGGTGGCCTTCGCCTTCGAGCGGCTGATCAAACGAGACGGCCTGCGGATCGCCGATGGCGTGCTGGCCGCGGTGCTGGCCCACGGGGTGTCCCTCGCCACGGACCTGTGGGTCGCCAGAGCCGCCCCCGGCTCGATCCGCGAGGCGCTCACCCAGCCCGCGCCCGGCGGCGCCTTCAGCGACCCCGTACACGGCTATCTCGCCCCCGTCATCGCCTATATGACGGCCGTCGGCATGGCCCGGCGCCCGCGCTGGCGGGTGGCCATGTGGTGCGTACTGCTGCTCGACGCCTTCGCGGTGCTCGTGGGCGGCTACACCACACCGTTCTCGATCATCCTTACGGTGCTCATCGGCTGGACGGTGGCCTATGGCACGCTCTATGCGGTCGGCTCCCCCAATGTGCGCCCCACGGGCCAGAACCTGCTCGCCGGGCTGCGCCGCGTCGGCTTCAACCCGGTCAGCGCCATGCGCGCCGAGGAGCCCGAGGACGTGCACGGCGGCCACGGCGACCGGAGCCGCCGCTATCTGGTCACCCTGGAGGACGGCCCGCCCCTGGACGTCACCGTGGTCGACCGGGAGCAGCAGGCCCAGGGCTTCTTCTACGGCGTCTGGCAGCGGCTGACACTGCGGACGATCACCCCGCCCCGCAGTCTCCAGTCGCTGCGCCAGGCCCTGGAGCAGGAGGCGCTGCTCGCCTACGCGGCCATCGCGGCCGGGGCCAACGCGGCCAAGCTGATCGCCACCTCCGAGCTGGGCCCGGACGCCGTGATGCTGGTCTACGAGCATGTCGGCGGGCGTCCGCTGCACACCCTGCCGGACGAGGCGATCACCGACGAGCTGCTGGCCGGGGCCTGGCACGAGGTCCAGGCGCTCCAGTCGCGGCGCATCGCCCACCGGCGGCTGGACAGCGACGCCCTGCTGGTCGACCGGAACGGCACGGTCATCCTGACCGATCTGCGCGGCGGTGAGATCGCGGCCGGTGACGTGGTGCTGCGGATGGACGTCGCACAGTTGCTGACCACCCTGGGGCTGCGCGTGGGCGCCGAGCGCTCCGTGGCCGCCGCGGTGGCGGTCCTCGGCCCGGACGCGGTCGCCGACAGCCTGCCGCTGCTGCAGCCCCTGGCGCTCGGCCGGGGCACCCGCGCGACCCTGCGGCAGCTCGCGCGTGAGCGCGCCCAGCGCCAGCGGGATGCCGTCCTGGAAGCGTCACACGCCGCCAAGGAGGCCAAGGAGGCGCGGGAGGCCGAGGAGACGAACACCAAGGAGCCCGGGGCCCCGGAGGCGGCCACCAGCGACCGCAGGACCAGCAAGGCCGAGAAGCAGGCGGAGAAGCGCGCCATAGAGGAGGCCCTGGAGGACGTCCGCGAGGAGGATCTGCTCTCCCAGATCCGGCAGCAGGTGCTGCTGGTGAGGCCGCAGGCGCCGATAGAGCCCGAACGGCTGGAGCGCATCAAGCCGCGCACCCTGGTCAGCTTCTGCGCGGGGGCCTTCGCCGCGTACTTCCTGCTGTCCCAGTTCACCCATCTCAAGCTGGGCACCCTGGTCGGCGAGGCCAACTGGATCTGGGTCATCTTCGCGCTCCTCTTCTCCGCGCTCACCTATCTGGCCGCGGCGCTGAGCCTGCTCGGCTTCGTCCCGGAGAAGGTGCCGCTGCCGCGGACGGTGCTGGCGCAGGTCGCCGCCTCGTTCGTGAAGCTGGTGGCGCCCGCGGCGGTCGGCGGCGTCGCCCTCAACACCCGCTTCCTGCAGCGCGCGGGGGTGCGGCCGGGGCTCGCGGTGGCCAGTGTGGGCGCCTCCCAGCTGTTCGGGCTCGCCAGCCATATCGTGCTGCTGCTGACCTTCGGCTACATCACCGGCACCGAGCGCACCCCGGCGCTCTCGCCGTCCCGGACCGTGATCGCCGGGCTGCTGACGGCCGCCGTGCTGGTCCTGGTGGTGACGGCGATCCCCGTCCTGCGGAAGTTCGTGTCCACCCGGGTGCGGTCGCTGTTCGCGGGCGTCATCCCGCGCATGCTGGACGTGCTGCAGCGGCCCAAGAAGCTGCTCACCGGCATCGGCGGCACCCTGCTGCTGACCGCCGCCAATGTGATGTGCCTCGACTCCGCGATCCGGGCGTTCGGCGGTGAGCTGAGCTACGCGAGCATCGCCGTCGTCTTCCTCGCGGGCAACGCCCTGGGGTCGGCGGCGCCCACCCCCGGCGGTGTGGGCGCGGTCGAGGCCGCCCTGATCGCGGGTCTGACCTTCGCCGGGCTGCCGTACGAGACCGCCGCGCCCGCGGTGCTGCTCTTCCGGCTGATGGTCTTCTGGCTGCCGGTGCTGCCCGGCTGGGTGGCCTTCACCCACCTCACCCGCAGAGAGGCGCTGTAGGGGCCCTGGACGCCCCGCGCGAGCCCTCCCGCGGGCACCCGGCCGCCCAGCACCCCTCTCACCCGTACGCCCCCGCTGTGCGCGCGCGGGGCGCCCGCCGCCCGCAGGATGGCGATACGCCGCCACCCCCGGGAGGGCCGCCGTGTCCCGACCTCTGCGCCTCGGTGCGCTGTCCACCGCCCTGCTGCTGGCCGTCCTGGCCGCCGGATGCGGTAGCGGCGGCGGACGGCCGGACACCTCGGCCCATCAGAAGCTGCACTGGTCCGGCTGCCCCGCCCCCTCCCCGAACCAGGACGCGGCCGCCACCAAGGCCCCGGGCGGGCAGTGGGAGTGCGCGACGCTCCATGCGCCGCTGGACTACCGCAAGCCGCACGGCCGGACCATCGGCATCGCCATGATCCGCGCCAAGGCCACCGACCGGCGCCACCGGATCGGCTCGCTCATCTTCAACTTCGGCGGCCCCGGCGGTTCGGGCGTGGCCACCCTCCCGGCCCTCGCCAACAGCTACAAGCAGCTGCGCACCCGCTACGACCTGGTCAGCTTCGATCCGCGCGGGGTCGGCCGCAGCAGCGGGGTGCGCTGCCTGGGGGACAAACAGCTCGACGCCTACTACGCCGCCGACTCCACCCCGGACAACAAGGCCGAGGTGAAGAGCCAGATCCGCCGGGTCAAGACCTACGCCGCCGCGTGCGAGAAGAATTCCGGCACGATCCTGCCCTACGTCGGCACCACCAACGCCGCCCGCGACATGGACCTCATGCGGAGCGTCCTCGGCGACAAGAAGATGCACTACTTCGGCGTCTCCTACGGCACCGAACTCGGCGGCGTCTACGCCCATCTGTATCCGAAGAAGGTGGGGCGAGCCCTCTTCGACGGAGTCGTGGACCCCATGCAGACACCCGAGCAGGGCGCGCTCGCCCAGGCCAAGGGGTTTCAGCGCGCCCTCAGCGACTATCTGAAGGCATGCACCAAGAGCAGCGTCTACAGCTGCCCCACCCAGCCCCGGATCCGCTCCCTGCTGAAGCGGCTCGACGGCCATCCGGTGCGCGGCTACGGCGGCCGGAAGCTGACCGAGTCCCTGGCCGACGGCGGCATCGCGCAGTCCCTCTACTCCCGGGACTACTGGCAGTACCTCACCCAGGGGATCGCGGGCGCCCAACAGGGCGACGGCAGAATCCTGCTGGCCCTGGGCGACGCCTTGAACGGACGCGGCCCGGACGGCCGCTACAGCACCCTGCAGTCCGCGCTGACCGCCATCACCTGCGCCGACTTCAAGCAGCGCTATACCGTCGCGGACATCGAGCAGAAGCTGCCCGCCTTCCGTAAGGTCTCCCCCGTCTTCGGCGACATGATGGCGTGGGGCCTGACGCAGTGCACCGACTGGCCGGTCCGCGGCGCCTGGACCACACCCGACGTGAGCGCCAAGGGGGCCGCCCCGATCCTGGTCGTCGGCAACACCGGTGACCCGGCCACCCCGTACGAGGGTGCGGGGCGGATGGCGAAGGAGCTGGGGCCCGGGGTCGGGATCGAGCTCACCTACAAGGGCGAGGGCCATGGGGCCTACGACGGCGGCAACGCCTGCGTCCGAAAGACCGTCAACGCCTATCTGCTGCAGGGCAAGGTGCCGAAGAAGGGCAAGGTCTGCGGCTAGGCCCGGGTCCGCGCCCGGGCCCGCCTCGCGAACCGTGACGGCATTGAGAGGAAGTACGGACGATTCCGCCCCCGCCTCCTCATAGGATCTCCGGATATGCCGAGTTCCCCACGCACCATACGGACCAGGGCGCTGGTCTCCATGACCGCCATGGTCGCCCTCATCGCCGTCGCGGGCTGCGACGGCGACGGGGGAAGCGAGCAGGGCAAGGCGTCGGCCAAGCCCTCGGCCCCGGCCGCGCCCTCGGACTCCGGGCTGCCGGGCTCGCTCACCGCTCAGAAGCTCAACTGGTCGTCCTGCCCTGCCCCGACCGCGATCCAGGGCACCGGTGAGAAGCCGGGAGACGAGTGGGAATGCGCCACGCTCAAGGCGCCGCTGGACTATGCGAAGCCCAAGGGCGAGACGATCGATCTGGCCATGATCCGCGCCAAGGCCAACGGGCCGGGCAAGCGCATCGGCTCCCTGGTGTTCAATTTCGGCGGACCCGGCGGCTCCGGGGTCTCCTCGCTCCCCGGTTTCGCCGCCGCCTACGACACCTTGCGCTCACGCTATGACCTGGTGAGCTTCGATCCGCGGGGGGTCGGGGAGAGCGCCGGGGTGACCTGCCAGAGCGACAAGCAGATCGACGCCTCCGACTCCGTCGACGGCACTCCGGACAACGACGCCGAGATCAAGACAGCGATGGCGGACGCCAGGGCGTTCATCAAGGGCTGCCAGAAGCGTTCCGGCACGGTGCTCGCCCATGTGGACACCGTGAGCGCCGCCCGCGACATGGACCTCATGCGGCAGGTGCTCGGCGACGACAAGCTGTCGTACTTCGGCATCTCCTACGGCACCGAACTCGGCGGCGTCTACGCCCACCTCTTCCCCGCCCGGGTGGGACGCGCGGTCCTGGACGCCGTGGTCGACCCCACCGAGGATCCCGAGCAGGGCTCCTACGGTCAGGCGAAGGGGTTCCAGCTCGCGCTCGACAACTACCTCGAGGACTGCGCCAAGAAGGGCGCGGCCTGCCCGACCGGCGGCGACCCGGCGGCTGGTACGGACCGGATCGTCGACTTCCTGAAGAGGCTCGACAAGAAGCCGCTGTCCACCGAGAGCGGCCGCAAGCTCACCCAGGACGGGGCGCTGGGCGGCATCGCCGCCGCGCTCTACGACAAGGAGAGCTGGAAGTACCTGACGATCGGGTTGCAGGAGGCGATGCAGCTCGACGAGGGCAATCTGCTGCTCGCCATGTCGGATTCGATGTCCGGCCGCGACGACGACGGCCACTACAGCAACATCAACGCCGCCAATGCCGCCATCAACTGCGTGGACGACAGGCAGCGTTACACGGTGACCGATGTGCAGGCGCAGCTGCCGCGCTTCCGTAAGGCGTCACCGGTCTTCGGCGAGTATCTGGCCTGGGGTCTGCTCGGCTGCACCGACTGGCCGGTGGACGGCACCACGGACACCCCGGACGTCAGCGCCAAGGGCTCGGCGCCGATCCTCGTGGTCGGCAACACCGGCGACCCTGCCACCCCGTACGAGGGGGCGCGGAAGATGGTCAAGGAGCTGGGCGAGGGCGTGGGCGTCGAGGTCACCTACAAGGGGCAGGGCCATGGCGCGTACAACAGCGGCAACGCCTGTATGACGAAGACCGTGAACGCCTATCTGCTGGACGGGAAGGTGCCCACGGGCGGCACGACCTGCCGGTAAGGGACTCACGGAGCATCAAGAGGGCCGGGCCCGCCGTAAGGGGCTCATGGAACGGCAAGGGGGCCGGACCCGCCGTCGGTGCGGCGGGCCCGGCCCCCTGGTGCGCGGTGCGTCAGGAGATCAGTAGACCGGCTTGTCGGGCTCGATCTGGTTGACCCAGCCGATCACGCCGCCGCCCACATGGACGGCGTCGGAGAAGCCCGCGGACTTCAGGACGGCCAGGACCTCCGCCGACCGGACACCCGTCTTGCAATGCAAGACGATCTTCTTGTCCTGCGGAAGGTCCTGGAGGGCGCCGCCCATCAGGAAGTCGTTCTTCGGGATCAGCCGGGCGCCGGGGATCGAGACGATCTCGTACTCGTTCGGCTCGCGGACATCGATGACGTCGATGTTCTCGCCGTCGTCCATCCACTCCTTGAGCTGCTTGGGAGTGATCGTCGAACCGGCCGCCGCCTCCTGGGCCTCCTCCGACACCACACCGCAGAACGCCTCGTAGTCGATCAGCTCGGTGACGGTCGGGTTCGGACCGCAGACCGCGCAGTCGGGGTCCTTGCGGACCTTGACCTGGCGGTAGGTCATCTCCAGGGCATCGTAGATCATCAGACGCCCGACCAGCGGGTCGCCGGTGCCGGTGAGCACCTTGATGGCCTCGGTGACCTGGATCGAGCCGATGGAGGCGCACAGCACGCCCAGCACGCCGCCCTCGGCGCAGGACGGGACCATGCCGGGGGGCGGGGGCTCCGGGTACAGGCAGCGGTAGCAGGGGCCGTGCTCGGACCAGAAGACCGACGCCTGGCCGTCGAAGCGGTAGATCGAGCCCCAGACATACGGCTTGTTCAGCAGCACGCACGCGTCGTTGACCAGATAGCGGGTGGCGAAGTTGTCGGTGCCGTCCACGATCAGGTCGTACTGGGAGAAGATCTCCATCACGTTGTCCGCCTCGAGGCGGCCCTCGTGCAGCACGACGTTGACATACGGGTTGATGCCCAGGACCGAGTCACGGGCGGACTCCGCCTTGGGGCGGCCGATGTCCGCCTGGCTGTGGATGATCTGGCGCTGCAGATTGGACTCGTCGACCTCGTCGAACTCCACGATGCCGAGCGTGCCCACGCCGGCCGCGGCGAGGTACATCAGGGCCGGAGAGCCGAGGCCGCCCGCGCCCACACAGAGCACCTTGGCGTTCTTCAGCCGCTTCTGCCCGTCCATCCCGACATCCGGGATGATCAGATGGCGTGAGTACCTGCGGACCTCGTCGACGGTGAGCTCGGAAGCCGGCTCGACCAGCGGTGGCAGCGACACGGGGACTCCGTAAGGGAAGGGAGCAAACGGTTCACCCCCGCGTGAGCGGGGAGGTTTTCTTCTCGTAACACTGCCACGCCCCATCTCATTCCATGACACGTGGTCCGAGTCGCGAGACGATTTCGTCCCAGTAGCCGGGCAGGGCCTTCCAGGGGGAATCCGCGCAGGTCCGCCCCTCAGGATGGACCGTACGGTCGGTGAAGTAGATCGTGCCCGCGCCCTGCCAGCGGGCGATCCTCAGCGCTTCCTCGAGATGGCGGCGGGGGACGCCGTGCACCTGGTGGCAGAACCGTTCGGGCGGATACCCAGCCGTCCACTCGGCCACCTGGGACCAGCGGTAATCCGCCCACGAACCCCGGAAGGTCACGAGCTGATCGGCGAGCTCCATATAGCCCTCATGCGGGTGGATGCCCTGGCCGAGCACCAGATACGCCCCGCCCAGCAGCGCGCGCAGCGTGGCCACCGTACGGCGGACGTCCGGCAGACCGGGGCGGTCCACCGGGCAGCGGTCCAGACAGAAGCCGTCGACCTGGTACCAGTCCAGGAAGTGGTTCGCGTCACTGATCAGCTCACCGAAGGGGCGGGTGCCGCACCGCAGGTCGAGGTGGCCCAGCACCCGTACACCCGTGGCGCGCAGCCTCGACGCCGCCGTAAGGCAGTGCGGATCCCTGCTCGTGCCGGGGCCGCGGGAGACGTTGAGGACCGCCCAGTGCAGGGGCGTGCCGGGGCGGGTGAGCTCGGCCCACTCGGTGGGCGCGACCAGGGGGTGGGCGTAGCCGGGCACTCCGAAGCCCAGCCGGTCGGCGGTGGCCGGGGTGTCGTGCGAGGGGCCCGCGGGGATCAGATGCGACATGCCGCCTCCATCCAGATGTCGGCGAGCGACTCCTCCAGTGGGATCCGGGAGCGCCAGCCGAGCCGGTCGCGGGCGGTGCGCACATCGGCCTGCTGCCAGCTGCCGCAGCCGTCCGGATAGGGGTAGGTGGTCGCGTTGCCGGCGCCTCCCGGGCCGCCTCCGTGCTCGGCCGCCGCCTGGGGGTGAGCGGGCGCGTGACCGTGCGCGGTGGCATGGGTGTGGGCCATGCCATGGGGGTGGGCGGGCGCCGGGATATGGCCGAGGGCGGCCGGGACGCGCCCCGGCGGGCTGTCGATCTCGTGCAGGGCGCCGCCGAAGCCCGCGACCCTGGCGAGCACGGAGGCCGCCTCGCGGAGCCGTACGGCGCGCCCGGTGCCGATGTTGACGACACCCTGCGCGGCCGACAGCGAGGCCGCGTGGACCGCCCGCGCCACGTCCCGTACGTCCACGAAGTCGCGCTGCACACCGAGGCCGCTCAGCTTGAGCTCGCTCTCCCCGGACTGCATCGCGCGCCGCATCGCCTCAGCGAGCCGCCCCAGCGGCGAACCGGCCGGAGTGCCGGGCCCCACGGGCGAGAAGACCCGCAGCACCACCGCGTCCAGTCCGGAGCCCAGCACCAGCTCGCTCGCGGCGAGCTTGCTCACGCCGTACGGGCCGCCGGGGCGCGGCACGGCGTCCTCGGCGGTCGACGAGCCGGGCTGCGAGGGCCCGTACTCGGCGGAGCAGCCGATCTGGACGAGGCGGGCGCCGCAGCCGCTGCGGCGCAGCGACTCGCAGACGGTCGCCACGGCGACGGTGTTGTGCCGGGTGAGCTCGCGCGCCCCGCCGCGGGTCGCCCCGGCGCAGTTGATCACGACGCCGGGGTGGACCGCGTTGAGGAAGCGGGTGAGCGCCCCGGGACTGCCATTGGAGAGGTCGAACCGCACATCGGCGTCATCGCCGCGACCGAGCGCGGTGAGCTGGACGGCGGGGTCGGCAAGCAGGTGTTCGGCGACATAGCGGCCGAGAAATCCGCCGGAACCGAGCAACAGGACTCTCATCGGTCGCGCCTCCCCGTGCCGGCGCGCTGATCGGTCGTGTCGCAGCTCATGTGGTTGCTCCTCGGACTCATTAAGGGGGGAAGGACAGGGGGTGGCGGGTTCGGTGAGCGCCTTACGGGGCGCGGTTCGGGGCGGTGCTGGTGGCAGGGGCGGTACGAGCGGTACGCGCGCCGGGGCCGCCATGGGCGGAGGCCCGGCACAGGGCGCCGAACGCGTAGATCAGCAGCGCGAGCGCGGCGGCGCCGCAGGCGGCCGCGGGGATGGCGGCCGTGCCCTGGGCGGCGGTCAGCCGTGCCACGGGCGCACCGAGCGGCGCGGCGCCCGGCAGCCGGGCGGCGGCGGCCGTCGCCAGGGCCGCGGCCTGGACCGCGCAGGCCACGGCGGTGCCAATCAGCGCGGCCTTGCGGAAGCCGTGGACGGCGAGCAGCCGGGCGAGGAACAGCAGCGCGCAGAGCGCCACGACGGCCGCCTCGGCCATCGAGGGGAGCGTGGCGACGGGGGGTGATCCGGGCACCGCGAGCCGGGCCGCGAGCACCAGGGCCGCCAGACCACAGACGAAGGCCGTCACCACACCCGCGGACAGTGGACGCACCCCTGCCGCGAACTCCTCCAGCCCACGGCTGACCGCCAGCCTGCGGCGCGCCCTCACGGCGAACCAACGGGCACACCACGCGGCGGGCGCGACCGCCAGGGCGAGGAGGACGGCGGCCTGTGTCGCGGGCACCGCTTCGTAAGGACGGCGTCCGTCGAGGAGCCCGGTGAGCAGCCAGTCCCCGACGGCGGCATAGCCGCAGAGCCAGCCGGCGCCGAGGGCGTACGCGATACGGCCCCCGCGCCCGCTCCCATGGACGCGCAGGGGCCCGCGGCGCAGGCACAGCCACAGGGCGATGACCGTCAGGGCGGCGCCGCCCGCGCCCACGGCGAAGCCGACGGTGGCGTCCTTACGGATGGCATCGACGCGGAGGACGGCGGAGGCGGTCGCCACGCACAGGGCGCCCGGCAGCAGCCACAGCGCCCCGAGCGTCATGCGCGCCGCCAGCGCGCGCCCCGGCGCGGGGGCGACCGGGGGTGCGGGCTCCTCGGCGCGCGGCACCCGGGCGTACAACTCCTCGGCGAGCGAGAAGACATCGCGGTGCCGGAAGCGTGCGGCGGTACGGTCCGTCACACCATGGGCCTCCAGCCCTGCGGCGATCTCCAGCGGGTCGACGGCGCGGGCGCACAGGTCGTGGTGGTGGTGCATCAGCGCCCGCACCGGATCGGCGGGCCCCCGCCGGCCCTTCCCCTGTCCCCTCCCGGCGCCGGTGCGCGCGGACGCCTCGTCCGGCCGCCGGGAGACCGGCACCCGGACCTCGGGCAGGGCGCCGAGGCCGCGGTCGGAGGAGGCCGGATCGAACCGGCCGTTCCACCGGGGAGGCGTGGTCATGCGCCCTCCTCGAACGGCCGCGGGCCCACGCCCAGCGGCTCACGCGGCGGTGGGGTGGCCCAGGTGGGGGTGTGCTCCGGGGCGGAGCGGGAGGCGAGCGGGCCGGGCAGCCAGTGGCCGAAGCCGTCGGCGTCGCGGCCCGCGGTCCAGCGCCCCGGGACATGGGCCTCGGCGGGGCGGGCGAACGGCAGCGGCCCACCGCCCTCACCGACCTCCTCGCGCCGCACCGGACAGTGCGACATCAGCTCCAGATAGATCCCGCGGAAGGCCGCGACGTTCTGCTCGACGGTGAAGAGCTCCAGCGCACGGGCGCGCGCGGCGGCGCCCAGGCGCGCGCAGCGCTCGGGGTCGCCCAGCATGGCCAGGCACGCGTCCGCGAGCGCCCGGGGATTGCGCGGCGGCACCACGAGCCCGGTGCCGCCGATGACCTCGCACACCGCGCCCACATCCGTGGACACCGTGGCCCGTCCGCAGAACATCGCCTCGACCAGCCCGACCGGGAAGCCCTCGACCACGCTGGACAGCACGACGACGCCGCCCGCCCCATAGGCGTCGGCCAGGGTCGGCACCTCGGGGTCGCCGAGCCGCTCGAAGGAGACCGGGTTGTCACCGGCGGAGTGGGCGTCCGCCGCCTCGTCGGGGAAGAGATGCTCGGCCAGCGCCCGGCAGTGGGCCGGATAGCCGTCCGTCTCCGCATCCTCGCCGCGCCGGGTCTCGATGATCCTCAGCCGGGCGTCCGGCTGCCATCGGCGCACCTCCGCGAAGGCGTGCAGCAGGGCGATGACGTCCTTGGGGGGCTCGATCCGGCCCACCCACACCAGCGTCCGGTCGTCGCCGCCGGACTGGGCCGCGCCCTGCTCGCCGACCTCCGCGAAGCGAGCGGCGTCCATGCCGGGGTAGACGGTGCGCAGCCGCTCCCGCTCGGCGCCGCACCGCTCCTGCCAGCGCCGCGTATGCGTATTACCCGGGGTGATCAGATCCGCCCGTGCGTACGCCTCTGCGGCCAGCCGGCCGTGGAACGTGGCCAGCAGGGTCCGTACGGGCCCGGGGAGCGGCTGTCCGTCCGCCGCGTCGGCCGCACCCGCCAGATAGCACTCGCGCAGCCGGACGCCGTACTCGGTGAGCAGCAGGGGTGTGCCGAAGCGGCGCTTGGCCAGCAGCCCGGGGAGTACGGCCGCGCCGCCGGTCGCGGCGTGGCACAGGTCCACCCCGGACAGCCCCGGATCGCCTCCGGCGCCGTCGCCGTACCAGTCGAGCGACAGCGGGCGCAGCGCGCACTCCAGCGCCTCGGTGACGGTCAGCAGATCGGCGACCCGCACCTGGTGGGCGCCGTGTGGTGCCCCGAGGGTGCGGCACGCCCGCTCCAGCGTCCTTACGGCGTCCTCGGAGCGGAGCGCGGCGGACAGCCCGCCGTACTCCCCGGCAAGGTCGGCGAGGCCGTGGAGACCATTGGCGAAACGGTCCGCCTCGGCAGTGGAGCGGCCGGGCACACCGGAGCCATGGGGCGCGCCGGAACCGTAAGGCGCGCTGATCGCCGCGGCCAGCTCCCCGAAGTGCTCGGCGAACCGCCGTCGCTGCCGACGGCCGCCGCGCCCGCCCCGCCGGCGCTCCGGCTCGCCCCACAGCGGCGCGGTGCGCACCAGCCCGACGTGGCGCGGCAGATCGCCCCAGCCTCCGGCCTCCTGGCCGGGGCCGCGGCTGAGCGCGTACACCTCGAACTCATGCTGGGCGAGGCCGCGCACCAGCCGGTCGCACCACACCCGCGCATCACCGGTCGCATACGGATAGCCACCCTCCGTAAGCAGTCCTACGCGCATGAGCGCACCCCCGATCTCCCAAACGGGCCGTCGTCCTGCCGCCGTCACCGGCGGCGGCCGCCGTCAGGCAGCGGGAGCACGTTATGCGCGCAGAGCCCCGGTGTGACGGACGGTTGTCCGTCGCACCACCGGAAGGGGTGAACGCACGTGACCTATTGGGAATTCAGGCGTTGGGGCGCGCTATATGGGCCGGTGCGGGGCTGTCAGCCCTTGGGGAACGGCCAGGCGTTGGGGCGGCAGGTGGCGCCGTCCGTCGACAGGAACTTGGTCTGCTGCATCATCACCGGTGCCAGCGCACCCTGCTTGGAGCAGATCTCGTGGTTGTGGCCGAGACGGTGGCCGACCTCGTGGTTGATGAGCATCTGGCGGTACGAGTGCATCTTGTCGTCGCCGTAGGTCTTGGCGCCCTGCGCCCACCGATAGGCATTGATCATGACGCGCTCGGTCGACGCCGAGTCGCAGGAGACGTTGTCCTCGGTGGTGTCGAGGCCGGACTTGGCGCACCACACCGCCGTGGTCCCGGGACTCGCGAGGGTGATGACGAAGTCCGCATGGCCGGACGAGACCCGCTCGAAGGTGCGAACGCCGCCATGCGCCCAACTGCGGTCGTCGTTGAGCGTCTTGTGCACGGCCTCGGCGAACAGCTTGCCGTCGAGCGGCAGGCCCTTCTCCACATCGACGCGATAGCGCATCACCTGGCCCCGGCCGGGGGCCTTGTCGTGCCCGCCGACGGCCTGGAAGGAGCCGGAGCCTCGCAGCTTGGCGTCGAGCGGGAAGACGGTCGCCATCTTCGCGTCGTAGGTGACGGGGGCCGCCGGGACCGCCGAGCGGGCCGCCCCGCGGCCGTCGTCGGCGCGGGAGTCGCGACCGCCGCGGGCGGCGGCGTCGCCACGCTCCGGGCCGTCCTGGGCCTGCGTCTTACCGCCGCCGTGCGGTCCGCTCGCGACCTGTCCGGCCACCACGACGGCCAGCACGGTGGTAACGGCCGCGGCGGCGACACCGGTGAAGGTGCGCCCCTTACCGCTCTTGGTGAGGCCGCGCGCCCCCTTGCCCGCGGGCCCCGTCTCGTCGTCGTCCGGTCCGCTCCCGCCGTCGCCGCCGGAGCCGCCGCCGATTCCGTCGGAGGGGGTGGCCGCCCGCTGCGTACGGCGCTGCGGGGGCACTCCGCCCGGCGCTCCGGCGGCGAAGACGTCATCGCCGTCGCAGTCCAGGGCGTCGGGGGCGTCGAACGCCTCGACGTACTCCTTGCGCGGGCCGGGCATCAGACCGGCCGCGCCGCCCGTGCCGCCCGTGGTCGGGCGCTGCGGCGGGTTCATGGTGCGCATGCCGTAAGGCGGCCGCTGGCCGCCGGGACCGCCGGAGCCCCTGGCTCCGCCCGGACCGCCGCCGCGGCCACCGACCGCGCCCCAGCCGCCGCCCGCCTCGCGCTGCTCGGGATGTCCGCCCCTGGTGCGCGCCACGGGGCCGCCCGCTCCATAAGGCAGCCTCGGCACGCCCTGCGGTGGGGTCACACCGGGATCCACGGCACCTGGCCCCGCCGCGGCGCGGCGCCGTCCGGTGCCCGGTCTGTCGTCCTCCGGGGCCGGGCCGGATGCGATGTGCTCGACGAACTCGGGGCCCGAGCCGTGCCCCTGCCCGGAGCCCGCCGCCGCGGACCGGCGTTCCCGGCCCTCCTGGCTGCCACGTGCGCTGTGTTTACCCACGCGCCGCACCGCTCCCGTCCGCGCCGGACGCCGGTACGGCCCCCCGCACCTTCCGGCTCTCCCGGTCATCTCGTTCTTCAACGCCATCGAGCAGCTCGCGCATCCCGCGCGCCACCGCTTCGGGATACTCCATCATCGCCACATGCCCGGCGTCCAACAGCGTCAGCAGACGCGAGTCGCGGAAGGTGGCGTTCGCCCGCTGCGCCATCCTTACGGACACCAGCTGGTCGCGACCGCCGTAGACGAGCAGCGTCGGGGCGAGCACCCGCTCGGCCTGACGCCACAGGGAGTGCTGGCCGCCCAGGGTGTACGAGTCGACGACACCGCGTGCCGAGCGGCTCAGCGCGTCCCAGAAGTACGGGAGGGCGAGCCGGCGCTCGAACTCCTCGACCGCATAGGCGAAGTCCTCCCGGCTGACAAGAGACGGGTCGCCGAAAGTGAGGAACATCACTTCGCGGGTGCGCCGCTCCGCGTCCCAGTCCCTCGTCATGCGGGTGAACAGCCGGGTCACCCCGGGCACCGCGAGCAGACCGGTCGGCACCGCCGTGCGCTGCGGGCGCAGCTCGGGCAGCGCGGGCGAGACGAGAGTGAGGGTGCGCACCAGATCCGGCCGCACCGCCGCGACGCGCGTGGCGATCGAGCCGCCCATCGAATTGCCGACCAGATGGACGGGCCCGCGGTCCTGCGCGTCGAGATAGCGGATCACGGCGCGGGCATGGCCGGTTATGGAGTAGTTGCCGTCATCCGGCGGCGGGGAGTCGCCGAAACCGGGGAGGTCGAGCGCCTCGCCCTCCACTCGGTCGGCGAGCAGCTCCATGAGCGCCGACCAGTTCTGCGAGGAGCCGCCGAGGCCGTGCACGAAGAGCGCGGGTGGCAGCCCGGAAGCGGACGGCGGACGGCAGCGCACGGTCATCGTGAGCCCCGGAAGGGAAGCGGTCCGCAGCTTCTCACCCGCTCCGACCCGCACGGACCTCGCGGGCGGGACCGCCGCGACGATGCGGGCTTCCGGCGGCTCGGTCGAAGACATGCGCCAATGTTACGAGACGATCACGCGCGCGACCGTGTGTTCACGCTCACAGACCGCGTAGCGTCCGAAAGTGACCTCTCCTAGGCTCGTAAGTCACAGGGGCGATCGCCTCGCCCCTGGGTAGTCGCCAGTGGGTAAGCCCTCAGTGGGACGCCACCCTGTGGCGGCCGCCAGTGGCAGCCACAGGGCACAGGGAAGGGGAGTACATGTCCATCGACCCAACCGACCCCGACACCTTCGAGGACTTCGTCGAGAACACCGACGAAACCGCCGTGTACGACGTCGAGGCTCCCGAGGCGGACGCCGCCGAACAACATCGTGAGGTGATCGCCCGCCGCGACGAATCGCCCAGAGCGGACGAGTTCGTGGAAGCCAACGAGGCCGACCGCGCGGAACAGGCCCGGGTGGTCGAGGTGAACGAGGAGGACTACCGATGACCTGCGTTATTTGTGGGCTTTTCATAGAGTCCGGTCCGTGAAATTCTCCGCACGAACCGCGCGCCGCGCTGTTACCGAAAAGTACGATGGCGGACGCGATGGACATCGTGCATAGGGATCATTCATTGGGAGGCGGCGTGACAGCCATCGAGCAGACCGAGGCGCGCCCACGGGGTACGCGCCTTCCGCGCCGAGCCCGACGTAATCAGCTCCTGGGGGCCGCTCAGGAGGTCTTCGTGGCCCAGGGCTACCACGCGGCCGCGATGGATGACATCGCCGAGCGCGCCGGGGTCAGCAAGCCAGTGCTCTACCAGCACTTCCCGGGCAAGCTGGAGCTCTATCTCGCCCTGCTCGACCAGCACTGCGAGTCCCTGCTGCACGCGGTGCGCACCGCGCTCGCCTCGACCACCGAGAACAAGCAGCGCGTCGCGGCGACCATGGAGGCGTACTTCGCCTACGTCGAGGAGGAAGGCGGCGCCTTCCGGCTCGTCTTCGAGTCCGATCTGACCAACGAGCCCGCGGTGCGCGAGCGCGTGGACCGCGTCTCGCTGCAGTGCGCCGAGGCGATCAGCGAGGTCATCGCCGAGGACACCGGACTGTCCAGGGACGAATCGATGCTGCTGGCCGTGGGCCTCGGCGGGATCTCCCAGGTGGTCGCGCGCTACTGGCTCTCCAGCGAGAGCGAGGTGCCGCGGGAGACCGCTGGGCAGTTGCTCACCTCGCTGGCCTGGCGCGGTATCGCGGGCTTCCCGCTGCACGGGGCCGAAGGCGGCCACTGAGCGCTCGGGCGCCATTTCCGGCCACGAGGGCGCGGCGCCGTGAGCGCGAGGGCGCGGCGCCGCGCGCGCTCGGGGCCGCGACGGGGCGTGCTCGCGGGCGGCGGGTGTGTTCGCTGCCGGCGTGCGCCCGCGGCCCCCGGCGGGTGTCCCGGCACGGCTAGTGTGTGCTGGGTACAGCGCGGATGGCCGCGCTACCCCAAATGACCGTCGGAGGGACAAGGCCGTGGAGGTCAAGATCGGCGTGCAGCACGCGCCCCGCGAGATCACTTTGGAGAGCGGGCAGTCTGCCGAGGAGGTCGAGCGCCTGGTGGCCGAGGCGCTCGGCGGCAAGTCTCAGGTGCTGATCCTGGAGGACAGCCACGGCCGTAAGGTCCTGATCCCGGCTGACCGGCTCGCCTACATCGAGCTCGGCGAGCCGAGCGCCCGCAAGGTCGGTTTCGGCGCGGCCTGACGTATTCAGCCGACGGCGGCGGGGTTTGGTGGAATCTTCCACCAAACCCCGCCGCCGTTTGTGCGCGCGCTCGCACGCCCCCGGCACGCCGGGCACCACAGACCGCCCCCGTGGGCAGGGTTGCTCTCGCTTGGGCGCGGGTAGGACGGGCTCGACCGACGCGTGATCACGTGTCGGTTCCGATCCGCTTACGGGAAGGACGCGCCAATGCTGTTCTGGGAAGCGCTCGCCTCGGTACTGATCGGTCTCGTCATCGCGTACGGGGCGCTCCAACGGCTCCCCCGAAGGCTGCCCGCGCGGCGCCTCGTCCTGTCCACCGGCCCCGCCGCCGCGCTGCTGGGCGCTCTGCTGACCCATACGGTGCTGGGCTCGGGGCACACCGCCCCCGTGCTGATCGTCGCGCTCGGCTTCGCGGCGGCCCTGCTGTCGCTGCTCATCCGCCCCGCCAGGACGGGCCGCCGGCGTTCGGTTCCGGCGTAGGCCCTGTCCGAGCGGGCTCCGGGGCGGCACCGGCCGCCGGAGCCCCTCGTTCCGCGGTCGTTCGAGCCGCGCCATACCCGCCTCGTACAGCCGTGGCCGTTCTGGCGTAACGCCCTCTCCGGCAGCCCGTCGCGGGCCCGCGACGTCTGGCACGGCGCCCTCGGATAGCCCGGGGAGGCGCCCCACGCACCAGACTCCGCGGGCTCCGCGGCGTCAGCCGCTGCTGAGGTCGCAGGCGCGAAGATCCGCCGGAAGGGCTTAGGCGGCGAGCCCGAGGGCGGCCATCCGCTTGGTGTGGGCCTCGGTGATCCGTGAGAACATCCGGCCCACCTCCGCCAGGTCGAAGCCGCCCGCCAACCCGCCGACCAGCATCGTGGAGAGCGCGTCGCGGTCCGCGACCACCCGCTGGGCCTGCGACAGCGCCTCGCCCATCAGCCGCCGCGCCCACAGCGCCAGCCGCCCGCCGACCCGCGGATCGGCCTCGATCGCGGCACGCACCTTCTCGATCGCGAACGACGCGTGGCCGGTGTCGTCGAGCACCTGGAGCACCAGATCACGGGTGTCGGAGTCCAGCCGGGCCGCGACCTCGCGGTAGAAGTCACTGGCGATCGAGTCGCCCACGTACGCCTTGACCAGGCCCTCCAGCCAGTCGGACGGCGCGGTCTGGCGGTGGAACCCGTCCAGGGCCGCGGCGAACGGCTCCATCGCCGCCGTCGGCTCCTCGCCGACCGCCGCGAGCCGGCCCCGAAGCCGCTCGAAGTGGTGGAACTCGGCGGACGCCATCTTCGCCAGCTCCGCCTTGTCCTCGAGCGTGGGCGCCAGCTTGGCGTCCTCCGCCAGCCGCTCGAAGGCGGCCAGCTCGCCGTAGGCGAGGGCGCCGAGCAGATCCACCACGGCGGCCCGGTACTGCGGATCGGCGGCCGCCGTGTCCCAGTTCTGGGCGGCGATCCCGGTGGGCGCCGGGGCCTTCTCCCCGCCGCCCTCCCCCGAAGCTGCGTGGTCCACGGCGGGCGCGGCGGGCGTCTCAGGCGTGTCAGGCGTCTCCATGGAGCGCACAATAGCCCGCTCCGCGCCCGGGGGAAGGCCCTGGTCAGCCATGCCCACGGATGCCCCGCATCGGACTGCCCGGTCACAGATGCGTGCTTCCGGGGTACAGTGATAAGTGCGCCCGTCGAGTATCGGCGGGTTGTTCCACGAATGCGGATGCCCGGTCGGTGGCCCGATCGGCTCCAAACCCGACCGCCCTCCGCGCGGCGCGCATCGCTTTTGCGTACGGCAGGAGGGACCCGCTCGCGGCGTGAGCGCTCGAGCGAAGGCCGTGGTCCCGCACCGAACCGGCCACCCCCAAGGCCGGTGCACCCGGGCGCCGTGCGACCCCCTTCGCCGCTTCTCGCCGCGTCTCACAGAAGAGGCAAGCATCCTGACCACTTTCCGAGAACTCGGGATCCTCCCCGAGACGGCCGAGGCCCTGGAAGCCGTCGGCATCACGTCCCCGTTCCCCATCCAGGAGATGACGCTTCCGGTTGCCCTCTCCGGCACCGACGTCATCGGCCAGGCGAAGACCGGCACCGGCAAGACGCTGGGCTTCGGCCTGCCCCTGCTGGAGCGCGTTGTCGTCTCCGCGGACGTCGAGGCGGGCCGGGCCAAGCCCGAGCAGCTGACCGACGCCCCGCAGGCGCTCGTGGTCGTCCCCACCCGCGAGCTGTGCCAGCAGGTGACCAACGACCTTCTGACGGCCGGCAAGGTCCGCGCCGTCCGCGTCCTGTCGATCTACGGCGGCCGCGCCTACGAACCGCAGGTCGAGGCCCTGAAGAAGGGCGTCGACGTGGTCGTCGGCACCCCGGGCCGACTGCTGGACCTGGCGGGCCAGAAGAAGCTGCGGCTCTCCTCCGTCAAGGCGCTCGTCCTGGACGAGGCCGATGAAATGCTCGACCTGGGCTTCCTGCCCGACGTCGAGAAGATCATCCAGCTACTGCCCGCCAAGCGTCAGACGATGCTCTTCTCGGCCACCATGCCGGGCCAGGTCATCTCGCTGGCCCGGCGCTATATGTCGCAGCCCACGCATATCCGTGCCACCGCGCCGGACGACGAGGGCGCGACCGTGGCCAACATCACCCAGCATGTCTTCCGCGCCCACTCCATGGACAAGCCGGAGGTCGTGGCCCGGGTGCTGCAGGCCGATGGCCGCGGGCTCGCGATGATCTTCTGCCGGACGAAGCGGACCGCCGCCGACATCGCCGATCAGCTCGCGCGCCGTGGCTTCGCCTCCGGCGCGGTCCACGGCGACCTCGGCCAGGGGGCGCGCGAGCAGGCGTTGCGCGCCTTCCGTAACGGCAAGGTCGACGTGCTGGTGTGCACCGACGTCGCCGCGCGCGGCATCGACGTCGAGGGCGTCACGCATGTGATCAATTACCAGTCGCCCGAGGACGAGAAGACCTATCTGCACCGCATCGGCCGTACGGGTCGCGCGGGCGCCTCGGGTATCGCCATCACGCTCGTCGACTGGGACGACATCCCGCGCTGGCAGCTGATCAACAAGGCGCTGGACCTGGCGTTCCATGAGCCGGAGGAGACGTACTCCACCTCCGAGCACCTCTTCGAGCTGCTGAACATCCCCGAGGGCACCACCGGTGTGCTCCCGCGTGGTGAGCGCACCCGGGCGGGGCTCGCCGCCGAGGAGATCGAGGACCTGGGCGAGACCGGAGGCCGGGGTGGCCGCGGCCGCCGGGCCGCCGCCACCCCGGCCACGGAGGAGCGCCCTCCGCGCAACCGCCGGGTACGCCGCCGCACCCGTGGCGGTATGACCACGGACGGCACGGGCGCCCCGGAGGGCGCGGCGGCGGCCGAGTCCGCCGCCGACACCGCCGAGGGTGCCACCGAGCCCCGTCGGCCCCGTCGACGCCGCCGTACGCGCGGCGGTGCGGCGACGGCCCACCCCGAGGCGGCCACGGCCGCCGTCGACACGGCGGAGGCGGCCCAGCCGGAGGCGGAGCCCACCGAGGCTTCCGCGAAGCCGCGCCGCCGTCGCACCCGGGGCGCCGCCAGGACCGCCGAGGCGGCGACAGCGGCCGTCGAGACGGCCGAGGGCACCGAGGGCACCGAAGGCACCACGCAGGAGTCCGCGAGCACCGTCGCCGTCGAGTCGGCGGAGACCGCGGTGACGACGGTGGAGGCCACGGAGGCTGCCGTTGAGGCACCCACGAAGCCGCGCCGCCGCACCCGCGCCAAGGCCGCCGATGCCGCCCAGACCGCCGTGGAAACGGCCGAGGGCACGACGGACGCGGTGAAGGCCGCCGAGACCGTCGAGGCGCAGCCGGAGGCCGTTGAGGCACCCGCCAAGCCGCGCCGTCGCACCCGTGCCAAGGCCCCCGAGGCCGCGGAAACCGCTGTCGAGACGGCCGAGGGCACCGCCGAGGCGGCCACGCCCCGGCGCCGCACCCGCGCCACCGCCAAGGCCGACACCGCCGACGCACAGCCGGAGACGGAGGCCACCGAGGCCCCCGCCAAGCCGCGGCGCACCCGCGCCAAGGCCACGAAGGCCGCGGAAGCCGCTGTCGAGACCGCCGAAGGCACCGCCGAGGCCACCGACGCGGCCGAAGCCGCCAAGCCGCGGCGCCGTACGCGTGCCAAGGCCGCCGAGGCCGTCGAGACGGCCGAGGGCACCGCCGAGGCGGCCACGCCCCGGCGCCGCACCCGCGCCGCCACCAAGGCCGACACCGCCGACGCACAGCCGGAGACGGAGGCCACCGAGGCCCCCGCCAAGCCGCGCCGGACCCGCGCCAAGGCCGCCACGGCGGCACCGGCCGCGGACGAGGCCGGTGCCGAGGCCGCGCCCGCCAAGCCCCGGCGCCGTACGCGCGCCAAGGCCGCCGAGGCCGTCGAGGCCGCGGCCGAGGGCTGACGCACAACCGCGCCACAGCGCATGGCATGGCCAGAGGCCCGTTCCGCGACACCGCGGGGCGGGCCCCTGGGCGTTCACGTACCGTTTCCCGCGACCTGTATAGCCTCATCCCCATGAGCAGGCCGCCCTTTCTCACACTGCCCGCGGGCGCCCGTGCGTACCGCCTCCGGACCGCGCGCGGGGAGTTCGCCGTCCATGACGCGCGGCCCGCTTCGGCCGCGCGCGGGACCGTCCTGCTGATCCCGGGGTTCACCGGGAGCAAGGAGGACTTCATCGCGCTGCTGGAGCCGCTCGCCTCGGCCGGCTTCCGGGTCGTCGCCGTCGACGGGCGGGGGCAGCACGAGAGTCCTGGCCCCCGTAAGGAGGCCGCGTACGCCCAGGACGAGCTGGCCCAGGACCTGCTCGCGCAGGCCACCGCCCTGAGCGCGGCGACCGAGGACCCGGTCCATCTGCTCGGGCACTCACTCGGCGGGCTGATCGCGCGGGCGGCCGTACTGCGCGACCCGGGCGCGTTCGCCTCGCTGACGATCATGAGTTCCGGCCCGGCGGCCATCTCCGCCCCCCAGTGCGCCCGGATCAAGCTGCTGATCGACGCGCTGACCGTGATGGACATGGAGTCCGTATGGCAGGCGATGCGCGAGCTGGATCCGCCCGAGGCGGCCGACGCGGCGACACCGCCCGGGGTGGCGGAGTTCCTGCATCAGCGCTGGCTCGGGACCGTACCGGAGCAGCTGATCGTCACAGGGCGGCAGCTCACCGCTGAGCCGGACCGGGTCGATGAGCTGGCGGCGCTGCGGCTGCGTACCCATGTGCTCTCCGGTGAGTCGGACTACGCCTGGCCGGTGCCGCTGATCGACGAGATGGCCGAACGGCTGGCCGCCCGCCGGACCGTGATCGACGGCGCCGGGCACTCCCCCAACACCGAGCGGGCCCACCCCACCGCCGACGCCCTGACCTCCTTCTGGCGCGACGTGGGCTGACGGACTGGCGCGACGTGGGCTGACGGACGTGGGCCGAGCGACGCGGGCCGAGCCAGAACGCGACCTGGGCCGAGCCCGAAGCGGATCAGATGCGCCGGGAGCCGGGAAAGGGTCGGAGCGGCTCAGTACTGCGCCTGCAGATGCTCCCAGAAGCCATCCCGCAGGGCGCGCCGCAGATCGGCGTGGGCACGCAGCGAGAGCCGCAACAGCCCCTCCGCGTCGATCAGCAGCTCCTGGTCCACGGAGCCGGGCAGATACGGATGGCCCGGCAGCAGCTCCGCGAGCGTCTCCCGGCCGCGTGCGGACAGCCACTGGGCGGCGATCTGCGCCCCGACGAAGCGCACCTCGTCCCGGGTCGGGGCGGGCCCGCACAGCGGCGAGTCGCCGTTCAGCTCGTAGCCGGTGGCCCGCCGGGTGACGTACGGCTTGCAGAAGTCGAGGTCGAAGGTGCGCTGGCTGTCGACCTCCCACAGCAGCGGCTCGGCCTGGTTGCGCCCGTCGAGGGCCTCGATGCCCCACAGGTGGACGCGTGCCCCGTAGCCCTGAGCCGCCTCGACGGCGGAGACCAGGTCCTCGTCGCCGCCGATCAGCACGGCGTCGCCGATGGCGCGGTGGCGGGCGAGGGATTCCAGGTCGGAGCGGATGAGCGAGTCGACGCCCTTCTGCTGGTTGTTGGCGTTGAGGTTGCCGAGCCGGACCTTGACGTCGGGCAGCTCCGCGATGCTCTGCTGCTCCGGGGTGTGGATCCGGCGCCGGGCGCCGTCGAACCAGTAGACGCGCAGCAGCCTGCTGTCCGGGAAGATCGTGCGCGCCTTGTCGATGAACGCCTCGATGAGCCCCTCGGCGTCCAGCTCGAACGCGCGGCGGTCCTCCGTGCCCGCGACGAGCCGGCCGGCGGCCGCGTAGACATACCCCGCGTCCACGAAGATCGCGTGCGTCGAGGGCGTGGTCGCGACCTCGGCGAGCACGCGCTGCAGCAGCTCGTTGGTCCGCTCGATGCCCGCGACGATCGAGGCGAGGTCTGGTAGGCCCGGAGGCATCGCTTCACTCATACGCGGTTCATTCTCCGGGCGGCCGTGTGAGAGGCACAACCGGACCCCGCACCGGCCACCAGCAGATACTTAGGCTGCGAAAAAATTTTATTAGCGTAGGGAATGTTTTTGGGGGACCCTCTCGTTGAACACGTACAGGAGGGCGCGGCAGCGAAGCTGCGCGACTCCGTACACATCAGTTCTCCTTCAGGAGGATCAGACGAAGGGAGAAGCCACTTTGCGCTTCGAGATCATGCGCCTTGACGATGTCGACGGCAGTGCCATCGACAGCACCGTCGTAGACGCCGCCTCCGTCAATCGGATCGTGCAGCAGGCCGCCGCTATCGGCCAGCGCATCTACATCCGTCCAGCCGAGACCGCCGCCCGGTAGTGCCGTAAGGCCCTCCAGCAGCACAGAGCGTCGAGCGCCCCCGTACCGCGACGGTACGGGGGCGCTTGTGTCATGTCAGGCGGTATGGGCCACCTGGAGGACCCCGTTGATGATCTGCTGGACCGCGATAGCGGAGAGCATCATCCCGGACAGCCGGGTGACCAGCACCACTCCCCCTTCCTTGATCACGCGAATGATCAGCAGCGAGTAGCGCATGGTGAGCCACAGCACGACATGCATGGCCACGATCGCGGACCACACCGCCACCTGATCGGCGAGCCCGGGCGCGTGCTGGACGGCGAGGATCACCGAGACGATCGCGCCCGGCCCGGCCAGCAGCGGCATGCCGAGCGGGACGAGCGCCACATTGACGTCCTTGGTCTGGCTCGGCTCGTCGCTCTTACCGGTCAGCAGACTGAGCGCGATCAGCAGGAGCAGCAGCCCGCCCGCGATCATCAGCGCGGGGACGGAGACATGCAGATAGTCGAGGATCTGCTGACCGCCGATGCCGAAGACGGCGATGACGCCGAAGGCGACGGCCGCCGCCTGGCCCGCCATCCTGCGCTGCACCTTGGCCGGACGGCCCGAGGTCAGCGCGAGAAAGATGGGTGTGATGCCCGGCGGGTCCATGATCACGAACAGGGTGAGGAAGAGGGAGCCGAAGACGGCGACGTCGAACACGGTGAATGGCCTTGCGGGGATGAGCAGCGGTGCGGCGCTGATGCGGTACGGGAAACGGAGGGAAGGCAGGGGAAGGGGAGGCGGGAGAAGGGAGGGGACAGCGGGAGGGGCGCGCTCAGCCGCCCGTGCCCGGCACCGGGAAGGCCCCGGTCGCCCGGCGCACGATCTCCCCGTAGACCTCGGGGTCGGTCGTGTACTCGCCGAGCCGACAGGTCTTACGGCTGCCGTGGTAGTCGCTGGAGCCGGTGGCGAGCAGACCGAGCTCGGCGGCGAGGCCGCGCAGCCGCGCACGGGTGTCCTCGTCGTGGTCCATGTGGTCGACCTCGATACCGTCGAGACCCGCCGCCGCCAGCTCGCCGATCGCGCTCTCCGGTACGCACTGGCCCCGCTTGACGGCCCGCGGATGCGCGAAGACCGCGACCCCGCCGGCGCCCTTGATCAGCCGGATCGCCTCGAATGGGTCCGACTCGTGCTTCTCCACATGCGCCCGGCCGCCGTCGGCCAGCCAGTCCTGGGTGAAGGCGTCCGAGACGCTCTCCACGACGCCCAGGTCGACCAGCGCGGTGGCGATGTGCGGCCGTCCGACGGCCCCGTCCCCAGCGATCTCCGCCACCCGCTCCCAGGTGATCGGCACGTCCAGCTCGCGCAGCTTCGCGACCATCGCCTGGGCCCGGGGCACCCGGTCGTCGCGCACCAGCTCGCGCTCGGCCGCCAGCTCGGGCTCGTCCGGGTCGAAGAGGTACGCCAGCATGTGCAGGCTCACCCCGTTCAGGCGGCAGGACAGCTCGGCGCCGGTGACCAGGGTCAGCCCGGAGGGCAGCGCCCGCGTCGCCTCCGCATAGCCGCCGACGGTGTCGTGGTCGGTGAGCGCGACGACGTCCAGCCCCGCGGCGGCGGCATTGCGCACCAGCTCGGCGGGGGTGTCCGTACCGTCCGAGGCAGTGGAGTGGGTGTGCAGATCGATGCGCACGGCACGGGCTCCAAGCTGCGTTCGGGACGGACCGATGGGACGCCCCAGCATAACCACGCCCGGAGATGCCCGGATCGGCGCCCCTTGACTCGCGCTGGAGCCGCCGGCAGCGGCGAGACTCCGGCGGTAGGACTCCGACGACTACGCTCCGGCGGCGAGGCGGCTCAGGGCGAGAGCAGCCTCGGTGAGAGCGCCCCGCAGGGCACCAGGTCGACCTCGGCCCCCGCGTCCCGCAGATCGGTGAGCACCATCTCGTCGTACATCAGCAGTCCGGTCTGCTCGGGCCAGACGACCGCCCACAGCCACAGCCCGCACGCCTCGCCCGCGAAGACGGCGCGGTCGTCCGGGGTGCCTTCGACATGCCACAGCGGGGTGGGCCGCCCGGCGGCCAGCACCTTGACGTGCGGCGGCTTGTCGACCCGCATCCCCGGCCCCGGATCGGGCCCCGGGATGCCCGCGAAACGCGCGCCGAGCCCGACGCCGAGCTCCTCGGCGATCAGCAGCAGCTCCCCCGGGCCGCCCAGCGGTCCGGGTCCGGAGCAGGCCACGGCGGTGGCCCGGCCGCCGCTGCGGTCGTCCCCGGCGCAGGCCACACCGGTGAACAGCCAGCCCACGGGCAGCGGCCACGGCATCCATACGGGCACCCGGGCGCGGTTGGTGACCACCACGAGCGCTTCGACGCTCGGCGGAACGACCGGCTGTTGAGGGTGCACCGTGCCGTGCACTCCGCACTGCCAGGAGTCGGCGAAGAGACCGGGTGCTCGCACCCGGCCACCGCATTTCGGGCAACTGGGTTCGCCCCTCATAGGCCCCCACGGTCCTCCCCGGTCGTCGTCGCGTCAAGGACGATCACCCGTCCGGAGGTCACTTCCCGCAGGAGTTCCCGTCCGGCGCCGGGCCCGGGAGGGATGGGCCGTCGGCACCGCGGTTCGTCCGGCGCCTCGCCCGCGAAAGACGTCCTTACGGGCCTCAGCCCGTCAGCGGCACCCCAGCCCGCGCCGGGTCGCGCAGATCCGTACCGTGCCGCAGCCAGCGGTCCTGGAGGGCGCCGGCGCCGTGCACCCGCTTCCACGCCGCCTCGTTCGCGGTCATCGGCAGCATGGGCAGGAAGCGCACCGGCTCCATCGGCTCCAGCAGCTCCAAGTCCTCGACCAGGCCGCCCGGTTCGGCGACCAGGACGGAGCTGAAGGACGCCCCGGGCCACAGCGGCCCGCCGAGCTCCAGCGACGCGCCGGGCGTCACCACGACCCCCTCGACCTGGGGGGAGGCGGCCAGCACGGCGAGCGGGCGGAGCACCTCGTCGAGGACGGCGAGGTCGGGGCCGCGGCCGCCGGCCCTTACGGTCAGCACCAGCTCGGCGCGCGGCCCGCGCAGGGGGTCGGCGACGGTGGCGGTCGGGCTGGTCATCGGATGGTCCGACATGCCGAGGGTGGCGTAGCGGATCACATCGCTCCCGTCCCGGAATCGCAGCACGTCAATGCGGTCCGTACCGACGAAAGTGATGGCCGCGCGGGCGTCCGGCTCGCCCAGCGCGGTGATCAACCGGGCCTCGACCAGCTGAAGAACGTCTGACATGCGGTGAGCATAGATCGCGTATCGAACGGGCAAAGCGGCGACGTAACGGTTCTGCCGACTGATAGCCTTAATCCCTGCCCAGGGAGTTACACGTCGTCCCTCACGGGGGACCGGCCGGAGGAGGTGGGGCTGCGGTGGATCCTAGTCGACCGTGCAGTACCGACAGTTCTCCCGTCGTTTCCCCTTGGTATGCGTCTCCATGATCTGAAGCCTTCCGTACCCCGCCCCCCGGCGGTGAAACACGCGAAGCCATCTCGCATCCAGGGCATCTGACGGTAGAGCGCCTTCGTACCGCTTTGTTCAGTTCCGAAGAACTTCCGTCAGCGCCATCGCACGGAGCGCCGCCCGCTTTGCGGACGTACGGGCACCGGGTGTCGTACGTCCACCTTCCGGGCGCAGCGCTGCGCCGCGCGCCCGCCGCTGACGGCCGCCTCGTGAAGGAGCCCGTCATGTCGATGATCCGTGACCTGCGTGCAGCCGTCCGCCCCGCTCTGCGCCGCACCCGTAACTCCAGTGACTACGACGCGACGCGTGACCCGTCGGTCACCAGCGCCGTGGTCGACTGCGCGGTCTACCGCGACGGCAAGCGGGTCAGCGACCACGTGAGCCCGGCGCAGGCCATGGAGCGGGTCCGCGAGGAGGGCGGGTTCGCCTGGATCGGGCTGCATGAGCCGACCGAGCGCGAGTTCGCGGGGATCGCCCAGGAGTTCGGGCTGCACCCGCTGGCGGTCGAGGACGCGGTGCAGGCCCATCAGCGGCCCAAGCTGGAGCGGTACGACGACACCCTCTTCACCGTCTTCAAGACCATCCACTACGTCGAGCACGCCGAACTCACCTCGACCAGCGAGGTGGTGGAGACCGGTGAGGTGATGTGCTTCACCGGCCGGAACTTCATCGTGACCGTGCGGCACGGCGGCCAGGGCTCGCTGCGCGCCCTGCGCCACCGGCTCCAGCAGGACCCCGAGCTGCTCGCCAAGGGCCCCTCCGCGGTGCTGCACGCCATCGCCGACCAGGTCGTCGACGGCTATCTCGCGGTCGCCGACGCGGTCCAGGACGACATCGACGAGGTCGAGATCGATGTCTTCTCGGCCGCGACCTCCCGGCGGGGCGGCGACGCGGGCCGGATCTACCAGCTCAAGCGCGAGGTCCTGGAGTTCAAGCGGGCCGTCTCGCCGCTGCTGCGGCCGATGCAGCTACTGAGCGAGCGGCCGATGCGGCTGGTGGACCCCGACATCCAGAAGTACTTCCGCGACGTCGCGGACCATCTGGCGCGGGTCAACGAGCAGGTGCTGGCCTTCGACGACCTGCTGAACTCGATCCTCCAGGCCAATCTGGCGCAGGCCACGGTCGCGCAGAACGAGGACATGCGGAAGATCACGTCCTGGGCGGCGATCTTCGCCGTGCCGACGATGATCGCGGGGATCTACGGCATGAACTTCGACTACATGCCGGAGCTGCGCTGGAAGTTCGGCTACCCGACCGTGCTCGTCGTCACCGTGGGCATCTGCTTCGCGATCCACCGCGGCTTCAAGCGCAACGGCTGGCTGTAGGCGCAACGGCCGACTCCAGGGCCGGACGGCGGACGGACGGGCCCCTATCGGCCGGGCCCGTCCGAGGGGCCCTGGCCCGTCCGAAGGGGCCTTCACCGGCCCGGGCGGGACTTCCTGCCGTCCGCCACGATGACCAGCGCGAGCCCGCCGAGGATCACCGCGAGCGCCGGGTAGGCGGCCACGGGCGGCATCTGGCCCAGCCACAGGGCCGCGATCAGGGCCGCCCCCGGCGTCTCCAGCAGGATCGCGGTCGAGGTGACGGAGGGGCCGAGGCCCTTGACCACCCGGTTGATGAGGGTGTGCCCGAGCAACTGTGCGGTGACCGTCAGCACCGCCAGCTGCAGCCAGGTGGTGCCGCTGTAGCCGCCGAGCCGCGCGCCTGCCACCAGGCAGGTCAGCAGCAGGAGCACGCTGGTGGTGGCGTAACAGACGTAGGCGTACGCGGTGGTGCTCACCGAACGGCGCACCTCCGCCCCGAGCAGCACGTACCCGGCCGCCGCCACCCCGCCCAGCAGCGCGAGCGCGTCGCCCAGCAGGGCGCGTGGGGAAGCGGACAGATCGACGCCGGTGAGGATCACCACACCGAGGATCGCGAGCCCCATGCCCAGCCAGGCGAGCGTGGGCGGGCGGTGGCCGCGCAGCCGCAGCAGCAGCGCCGTCCAGATGGGGGTCGTGGTCACCAGCGCGGTCGAGGAGGCCACGGAGGTCATGTGCAGGCTCGGCAGCCAGGCGCCGAAGTGCACCGCGAGCAGCGCCCCCGCCCCGACCGACAGCAGCGCCGCCCGGCGGCCCATCCCGCGCAGCTCGCCCCGGTGGCGCCATAGCGCGAACGGGGTGAGCGCGCCCACCGCCATGGCGTTGCGCCAGAAGGCGATGGCGAGCGCGGGCGCCACCGTCGCGGCGGCCAGCGGCGCGGAGAGCGAGACACCGGCGATGGCGACCGTAAGGAGCGCGATGTCGACGGGAACGCCACCACCGGGACGACCGCCGTCACCGGGTGCGGCGGGGGTGACGGTGTGGGCTGGGGTGCGCGCGGCGCGGGCGGTGGGCACGGCGCCAGCGTAAGGCGCGTGAACATAAGACGGAACTGACATTTCACAGACTGGGACGGGTGCGTGACTGGCCTAGGCTGTCGGCATGACGCAGACGCCGATGGACCGTGCCCTTGTCGAGGAGGCGGCCAAGAAGTCCGCCCTCATCTGGGTCCAGGGCACCGAAGGCGCCCCGCGCGCCCTGTGGCACATCTGGCACGAGGGCGCCGTCTGCCTCGTCGGGGACGGGCCCCAGGAGCAGCCCCTCCAGGGCCTCGGACTGACCGACGGCGGAAGCGCCACGGTGACCGTGCGCAGCAAGGACAAGGGCGGGCGCCTGGTCGGCTGGCCCGCGCGGGTGGTCGAACTGGCCCCGGGCGGCGAGGCGTGGACCGCGGTGGTCGACGAGCTCAAGGGCAAGCGGCTGAACGCGACGGACGCCGACCACATCGCGGAGCGCTGGGCGCGCGAATGCCGGGTGCTGCGGCTGGAGCCCACGCCCGGGGCGCTCGCCGAACACCCCACCGGCTCCCTGGCGGCGGCCCCGCTGCCGTCCCCGGCGACCACCCGTCGGCCGATCCCGGCGGCGCTCCCGAAGCTCCTCGCCCGCCGCAAGAAGCGCGCCCGTGGCGCCCGTAAGGACGCGTCGTAGCTTCTGACGCCGGGTGAGGCCGGGCCTGGCTCCGACGCCCGTAAGGCCGCGGTCCAGCCCTGACGCCCGCCGTAAGGACGCGTCCTGGCCCTGACGCCCGGTAAGCGCCCCGGCTTCAAGGACGCGTCCTCGCCGCCCATACGGGCGCTCGCGACTACGGCGTCCGCGGGGCCGGCTACGGCGCCTCCGGGATCTGCTGCCCGTAGTCGAGCACATGGCCCTTCTCCGGGGCGGCGAGCTTGAAGCCCTTGTTCCAGTCCGCGAGCTGGATCACGCCGGCGCCGCCCGCCCGCTGCAGCCGCAGCGGATAGGGCCGGCCCTCCAGGGAGACATCGAGCGATCCGCCCTCACCGGCCTTGCCGGCGCTGATGCGGATCGTCCGTACGCCGCCCACCTGTCCGTGGTCGCCCGTGGCGACCTTGCCGTGCAGGCCGAGCAACCCGTCCAGCAGCAGCTTCATATCGGTGAAACCGCTGAGCCGCTGGTAGGAGGGGTCGCCGGAGGGGACCTTCACATACTTGTCGTCCAGCTTCCCGGCCGCGCCGGCCGCGCCGCCGTGTCCCTCGTCCCCGCCGTCGTGTGACCAGAAGCCCGCGTCGGCCTTGAGGTAGAGCTCCTTGCCGACGCGCAGCAGCTCGAAGCTGGAGCCCTTGGTGGAGACCTGGCCCGTGCCGCCGTCGGCCTTGAGCCGCATGTTCAGCTTGTAGGTGGCTCCCTGGGTGACGAGCGTGCCGGAGAGCCGCACCGAACTCGCGCCGGCGACCGCCTGACGGGTCTTGCTCTCGATCTTCGTGGCGGGGAGCTTTCCCACACCGTTCGTCCCCGCGTCGGGGTCCTGCTCCCCACCGCCGCCGCCACACGCGACGAGCGTGGCGGCCAACCCCGCGCACATCGCCGCAACGACAGCCCTGTTCCGGGTGCGCACGTCCGCTCTGCCTCCTGATGCCGGTGCAGTAGGGCAGCGTACCGGTGCCGTCCCGCGGTGTCCGCAGGGTGCCGTACCGCCCTCGCCCGGCGGCAGGGCAGGTGCGGGCACGTTAGCCTGAACCCGGTGAAGAGCGGATCATTACCTTGAATGACCACAAAACCCCATATACGAGGGGAGGCAGGGCATGCCGGCAGGCGCCCCCCGGGTCTTCGTCTCGCATCTCGCGGGCGTCGCCGTCTTCGACCCGAACGGCGACCAGGTGGGGCGGGTGCGCGATGTCGTGGCGATGCTGCGGCTGGCCGGCCGCCCGCCGCGGGTGCTCGGCCTGGTGGTCGAGGTGATCGGCCGCCGCCGGATCTTCCTGCCCATGACGCGGGTGACCGGTGTGGAGTCCGGCCAGGTCATCACCACCGGTGTGCTCAACATGCGCCGCTTCGAACAGCGCCCCACCGAGACCCTGGTCCTCGGCGAACTGCTCGACCGCACGGTGCGGGTGGTCGAGACCGGCGAGCCGGTGACGGTCCTCGACGTGGCGATGACCCAGCTGCCCGCGCGCCGGGAGTGGGAGGTCGACAAGGTCTTCGTACGCCGCGGCAAGACCGGCGCGCTGCGCCGCCGCGGCGAGGCGCTGACCGTGGACTGGTCGGCGGTCACCGGATTCTCGCTGGAGGAGCAGGGACAGGGCGTGGAGAACCTGCTGGCCACCTTCGAGCAGCTGCGCCCCGCCGACCTGGCCAATGTGCTGCACCATCTGTCCGCGAAGCGCCGGGGCGAGGTGGCGGCGGCCCTGGACGACGAGCGGCTCGCGGACGTCCTGGAGGAGCTGCCCGACGACGACCAGGTGGAGATCCTCGGCAAGCTCAAGGAGGAGCGCGCGGCCGACGTCCTGGAGGCCATGGACCCCGATGACGCGGCCGATCTGCTCTCCGAGCTCCCCGAACCCGACAAGGAGCGGCTGCTGGACCTGATGCGCCCCCGCGACGCGGCGGACATGCGGCGGCTGATGTCGTACGAGGAGGGGTCGGCGGGCGGTCTGATGACGACCGAGCCGATCGTGCTGCGCCCGGACGCCACCATCGCGGACGCGCTCGCCCGGGTGCGCAACCAGGACCTGACGCCCGCGCTCGCCGCCCAGGTCTATGTGTGCCGCCCGCCCGACCAGACGCCCACCGGCCGCTATCTGGGCGTCATCCACTTCCAACGGCTGCTGCGCGACCCGCCGTTCACCCTCGTCGGGGCGTCCGTCGACACCGATCTGCCGACGCTGCCGCCGGACACCCCGCTGCCCGTCGTCGCCGGCCATCTGGCCACCTACAACCTGCTCGCGGCGCCCGTCGTGGACGAGACCGGCTCCCTGCTCGGCGCCGTGACGGTCGACGACGTGCTGGACCATCTGCTGCCCTCCGGCTGGCGGGAGCGCGAGCTGTACGCCGGGATGGCGCTGCCGGAGGCCGCCGATGGACGGTGAGGGCGTCCGGCTGGACCGGCCCAAGGCGCGGCGCCGCAATCCGCTGCCGCGCTGGGACCCCGAGGCGTTCGGCAGGGCGTCGGAGCGGATCGCGCGATTCCTGGGCACCGGGCGGTTCATCGCCTGGATGACCGCCTTCGTCGCCTTATGGCTGACCTGGAACATCCTGGCGCCGCCGCGACTGCGGTTCGACCCGTTCCCGTTCATCTTCCTGACGCTGATGCTCTCGCTCCAGGCGTCGTACTCCGCCCCGCTGATCCTGCTGGCCCAGTACCGCCAGGCCGACCGCGACCGCGTCAACCTCGAACAGGACCGCAAGAGGAACGAAAGGTCGATCGCCGACACCGAGTTCCTCACCCGGGAGATCGCGGCGCTGCGGACGGGCCTGGGCGAGGTCGCCACCCGCGACTGGCTCCGCGACCAGCTGGAGGACCTGCGCCAGGAGCCGGACGGCGGACGGAGCGCCCCGCGGCCCGGCGCCCACGGCGGACCCCCGGCCGAGTGAGGAACGCGACCGCTGACGGCCATCCCGCCTCCCGCCCGCGGCGCCGTACCATCTCCATATGGCTACCGACACCCTCCCAGCACCGAGCGAAGACGCGGTACGCGCCGCGCTCGCTACGGTCAACGACCCGGAGATCCACAAGCCGATCACCGACCTCGGCATGGTCAAATCCGTCGAGATCGCGGCGGATGGCTCGGTCGCCGTGGTGGTCTACCTCACAGTCTCCGGCTGCCCGATGCGGGACACGATCACCAGCAGCGTGCGGACGGCGGTCGCCGAGGTCGAGGGTGTGACCGGGGTCACGGTCGAACTCGATGTGATGAGCGACGAGCAGCGCCGTGAGCTGGCCACCTCGCTCCGCGGCGGCCAGGCCGAGCGCGAGGTGCCCTTCGCCAAGCCCGGCTCGCTGACCCGGGTCTACGCGGTGGCCTCCGGCAAGGGCGGCGTCGGCAAGTCGTCGGTGACGGTCAACCTGGCCGCCGCGATGGCCGCCGACGGGCTCAAGGTCGGCGTGGTGGACGCCGACATCTACGGCCACTCGGTGCCCCGCATGCTGGGCGCCGACGGACGGCCCACCCAGGTCGAGAACATGATCATGCCGCCGTCGGCGAACGGCGTGAAGGTGATCTCGATCGGGATGTTCACCCCCGGGAACGCCCCGGTGGTCTGGCGCGGCCCGATGCTGCACCGCGCGCTCCAGCAGTTCCTGGCCGATGTCTACTGGGGCGACCTCGATGTGCTCCTGCTCGACCTCCCCCCGGGCACCGGCGACATCGCGATCTCCGTCGCCCAGTTGGTGCCCAACGCCGAGATCCTGGTGGTGACGACGCCGCAGGTGGCTGCCGCCGAGGTCGCCGAGCGGGCCGGTGCCATCGCCGTCCAGACCCATCAGAAGATCGTCGGCGTCGTGGAGAACATGTCCGGGCTGCCCTGCCCGCACTGCGACGAGATGGTCGACGTCTTCGGCACCGGCGGTGGCCAGGTGGTCGCCGACGGACTCAGCCGGACCACCGGCACGACGGTGCCGGTGCTGGGCTCCATCCCGATCGACGTACGGCTGCGCGAGGGCGGCGACGAGGGGAAGCCGGTCGTGCTGACCGACCCCGACTCCCCGGCGGGCAGCGCGCTCAAGGCGATCGCGGGCAAGATCGGCGGACGCCAGCGCGGCCTCGCGGGCATGTCGCTGGGCGTCACCCCGCGCAACAAGTTCTGAGCGCGCGCTCGGCAACGGCCTTACGGCTCGCGCTCGGCAACGGCCACGGCCTTACGGTTCAGGGGCGGCTTCCTCGGGAAGCCGCCCCCTGAGCCTTTGGCGCCTGCCTTACGAGTCGTAGCGGGTGATGTCCTTGACCACCGCGAACCCCAGGCCGTAGGCGCTCATCCCGCGCCCGTACGCGCCGATGTGCACGTCCTCGCCCGCCGTTCCGGCCAGCACCCAGCCGTACTCCGACTCGCGGTAGTGGAAGTCGGTCGGCACCCCGTCCACCGGGAGCGAGAGCTGCGACCAGTTCTCACCCTCCAGATCGTCCGCCAGCTCCCAGGCGATCGCGGTCTGCTGGTCCAGCCAGTCCTGGCGCAGCACCCGCTCCATCCGTGTCGGCCAGGTGCACGACAACAGACCGGACCCGGCCAGCCAGGCGGCCGAGGAGACCGAGGTGGCCTCCAGCTTGCCGGTGCCGTCGGCGCTGTCCCGCCCCGGGCGGCTGGCGACGGTGACGACCACCGTGAAGCGCTGCTGGTCCATATCGGTCTCGACGCGCAGCGACGGCTCCTCGCCATGGCCGGTCGAGCCGTACTCGACGATGCCATCGGCCGCCGCGCCCACCCGCATCAGCCAGCGGGGGCCGGTGAACGCCTCGTCAAGCCCGTACCAAGGAAAGCCGGCCATCAGATAGCCGTCGACGCTCCGCCGGGCATCGGCGGGCATCCCCTGCGCAGCCGCTGCCGCCCCTCGTTCCCCTAGCCGACCCGTGGTCTCCATGTGCGCGCGGCCTCCTCGTTGCCCTGCGTTGTGGGCGGCCCGCCCCCCTCGGGCGACCCTCACCCCGGACAAAGGGAGGATAGCCATACGGGTCAACCAGGCCGGGCATACGGGGGGATCAAGTGGCGTCGGAGTCGAAAGGCGGACGCTCCTCGCGGCTCGGCTCCTCGCGCTTGCGCAGCAGGTCAGGCGTGCTGGAGTCGCCCTTGGACAGGGACGGCGGGGTGGTGCCGGAAGCCCCTGAAGAGCCCTGCGGCGAATCACTCTCCCGGCCGTTCACCGCGTCGGCGACCTCCGCCATCTCCTTACGGAGGTCGAAGCCGTTACGGATCTCCTTCAGGCCGAGCTCATCGGAGTCCATCACATGCTTGCGCACGAAGGTCTTGGGGTTGAGGTCCTCGAACTCGAAGTCCTTGAACTCCGGCCCCAGCTCGGAGCGGATGTCCTCTTTGGCGCTGTCGGAGAACTCCCGGATCTTCCGGATGAACTGCGAGACATCCCGAATCACCTTCGGGAGCTTGTCCGGGCCGAAGACGAGCACCGCAAGGACAACGAGCGCGACAAGCTCGAGAGGTCCTATGTCCAACACCTTGCAGCTCCTCAAGACGTCTGGGGCCCCGGCCTGGGCCACTCAACACCGTACCTGGCGGCGGGGTCGGCGCGGGAGACGGCCGGGCCAACATCGCGCGTCAGCCGCTGCTCGCCGAACCCAGGGTCAGCTCCGCGGTGCGCTTCTTACCGCCGCGCTTGACGGTGAGCGCGAGCCGGTCGCCGGGGCGGTGGCTGCGGATCTTCACGATCAGCTCCTGTCCGCTGTGCACCGGGACGCCGTCCACCTCCGTGATCACGTCACCGGCCTTGATCCCCGCCTTGTCGCCGGGGCCGCCGGAAGTGACCGGCGGGCCGCTGCCGGCGCCCTTGGTGTTCACCCGGGCGCCGTCGCCCGTGTAGCCCATGTCGAGGGTCACGCCGATCACCGGATGGGCGGCCTTCCCGGTGTTGATCAGCTCCTCGGCGACCCGCTTGCCCTGGTTGATCGGGATGGCGAAGCCCAGGCCGATGCTGCCGCCCTGGCCGCCGCCGAGGCCCGAGCCGTCGTCGGCCGCCCGGATCGCGCTGTTGATCCCGATGACCCGCCCCTTGCGGTCGACCAGAGGGCCGCCGGAGTTGCCCGGGTTGATCGGCGCGTCGGTCTGCAGCGCGTCGACATAGCTGACGTCGCTGCCGTCCTCCTTCTCGCCGCCCGCGGTGATGGGACGCTCCTTGGCGCTGATGATCCCGGAGGTGACGGTGCCCGCCAGGTCGAAGGGGGCGCCGATGGCCACGACGGGGTCGCCGACGCGCACGGAGTCGGAGTTGCCCAGCGGCAGCGGGGTGAGCCCGGAGACGCGGTCGACCTTGACGACCGCCAGGTCATAGCCGGTGTCGCGGCCGATGATCTCGGCCTTGGCGTCCTGGCCGCTGTTGAACGTCACCGATATGTCGCCGTCCGCGCCGGCGGGCTGGACGACATGGTTGTTGGTGAGGATGTGGCCCTGCTTGTCGAGGACGAAGCCGGTGCCGGTGCCCTCCTCCGAGCTGCCGCGCACATGGATGGTCACCACGCCGGGCAGCGAGCTGGCGGCGATCCCGGCGACACTGCCCGGGGCCCTGGCCTCCTTCTCGACCGGGGCCTGCGGCAGCTTCACATCGACGCCGCCGGAGGCGTTGTCCCGCTCCGCGTACGCGCCGATGCCGCCGCCGACGCACCCCGCGACCAGGGCGATCAGCAGCACGGCGATCCAGGCGCCGCGGCGGGAGACCGTCTTCGGCGTCTTGGGCGCGGCGGGCGGCGGGACCACGGTCCAGGGGTCGTAGCCGCGCCACTGGGCGGTCGGGGCGGGCTGCGCCATCGGGGCGGGCCGGTGGGGATCCGCGGGCCCCACAGGGAGCTGTGTGCCGTGCGGCGGGGTCATCCCGGGGTGCGGCGGCATGGGCGCGGGCGCGCTCTGCCCCGGTACGGGGCCCGCGGCGGGCGGCAGGGTGGTGCCGTGGGGCGGGGTCATCCCGGGGGCCGGGGGCGGTGCCTGGGGCGTCCCGGGGGCCGGGGGCGGCGTCTGAGGCGGTGCCTGGGCCATACCGGGGGCCGGGGGCGGCGCCTGGGCCATACCGGGCGGGACATGCGTGCCCTGCGCGGGGGTCGCCACCGGGTGCTGGACGGGCGGGGCCGGGGCCCAGGGCCCGGGGCCGCCGTAGGGCGGGGTGCTGTACGGGTCGGGCTCGTGCAACGGCCGGGGCGCCGGCTCCTCGGGCACGCGGCCCTCCATGAGCGCGTCCACCGGCTCCACCGGCTCCACCGGCTCCACCGGCTCCGGCGGCGCCTGCGCGGCGGCAGCCTCCGTACGCTCCTCGGCGCCCTCCGCCGTGTCGCTCGACTGGTCGCCGGGCCGTGCGGCGACCGGGCGGCTCCACCACTTCGGCTTCGGCTTGGGAGCCTTCGGCTCGTCCATGATCTCCCTCTTTTTGGAGGCTCGGTTCGCCTCCGGGGCGCTTTAGCCTCCCCCAGCTACCGCTGAGAGGTGCCCCCTGTCGACGGTCGACCGTGCTCGGCCCCTTCGTTCCTCAGGGGCCTGCGCGCGCGCTCCCTTTCGACAGCGACGCGCCCCTTCGGCTCACTCGCCGGAAGACCCAAGCCCCCGGAGGCTATACGGCACCCTTCAGCTCGCCCCCCTGCCACCGCAGGGAGGTGCCCCCCGCCAGAAGAACCAAGCACCCGGATGCCCTGCGGCACCCTTCGGGCTCGCCCCAGCTACCACTGGGAAGTTCCCCCCGGCCGGAAGACCCAAGTATCCGGGACCCGGGCACCGCGCCCCTCGGCTCACCTGCCCGAGCCGCGCTGCCCGGAGCCGATTCAATCAGGTCCGTCGACGCTCGCGCAGGGCGGACGTAAAGACCTTGTCATGATCGGCAAAGAGACGGGCGGCCGGCGACATCGCGCCGTCACCGCCGTCGCACTACTTCGGGGGCGCGCTGACCCCGAGATACGGCGAGCCGCCCGACGTGGGCCGGGACGGGACCTCCAGCTGAGTCGGCGCGGGGGCCGGGGGCGTGGAGTTCGACGTCCGCAGCAGCTCCGTGACCGAGAGAATCGGCTGTATCAGCGGATTCAGCGCCGCCCCGACGGGCTGGCGCAGGGCCGGTGGATGCGGGGTGGCCGTCGGGGACGGGGTGCCCGTCCGGGTGCCCGTGGTGGCCAACAGCCCCACCTCCTGGCGGGTCCGCTCCCGGACGCCCGTGCTCACGGCGGCGTCGGCGTCGACCGGGGCGACCGCGGTGTCGGCACCGTCGACCGAACTTCCCGGGGGGTCGACCGCCGCGTCCAGCGGAAGGGCCGCGCCGAGCGCGAAGGCCGCCAGCGACACCGCTCCGGCCGCCGCGAAGGCGAACCTGCGGCGCGCGGCGGGGCGCTCGACCTCATGGATCCTGAAGCCGCGCTGGCGTGAGGCACGAGCCGATGCCGCCGGTGCGATCGCGGTGCCCGGGGGCATCGCGGGCACGAAGGCGAACGCCCGCTCCCGTCTCTCCTCCGGCTCCCGGACGTCGCGCCGCTCACGGACGTCCCGTGGGGCGCCGCGCATCTCGCGCGGGCCGAAGACGCTCGGGCCCCCGAAGGGGGAGCCGCCCATTCCGTCGTCACTCGCGGCCGGCAGGCCCTGCAGACGCGCCAGAAAGCCCTCGGACGGTGCCGGGGGCGCCGTCTGGGCGAACACGTTTTTCAGCCGACGCTGAGCATCGGCTTCCGCCTTGCACTTGCAGCAGGTGGCGAGATGGGCGAGGACGCGCTCACGCGCGTCATGCCCCAGCTCACCGTCGACCAGAGCCGCAAGGCGGTCGCCGAGATGCTGCTCGGCGGGGGACGGACCGCCTGATCGGGTCACGCGATTCCGACCTCCCCGCTCAGCCGGGGGGCCGTGACACTCGGCGCCACCGCGGCGACCTCATGCTGCTGACCGGTCCGCGCCGCGGGGGCACGGTGCTGCAGCGCCTTGCGCAGATGCGAGCGGCCGCGGTGGATGCGGCTGCGCACGGTGCCCAGCTTGACGCCCAGAGTGGCCGCGATCTCCTCGTACGACAGCCCCTCGATGTCACAGAGCACCACGGCGGCGCGGAACTCCGGGGCGAGGGTGTCCAGCGCCTGCTGCACATCGGCGTCGAAGTGGGTGTCGTTGAAGTGCTGCTGGGGAGAGGGCTCGCGGCTGGGGAGCCGCTCCGCCGCGTCCTCGCCGAGGGCGTCGAAGCGGATGCGCTGCCGACGGCGGACCATGTCGAGGAAGAGATTGGTGGTGATGCGGTGCAGCCAGCCCTCGAACGTGCCCGGGGTGTACGTCGACAGCGAGCGGAAGACGCGGACGAACACCTCCTGGGTGAGATCCTCGGCGTCGTGCTGGTTACCGGTGAGCCGGTAGGCGAGGCGGTAGACCCGTGCGCTGTGCGTGCTGACGATCTCCTCCCAGGTAGGAGGCGTCCACGCCGACGCGTCCGCGTCCGTGGCGAAGGTCGCGGTGGTGGCAGGCTCGGCGAGGGGGGCACCTCCCGTGCCCTTTGGGCTACGGGGGCGAGAACGGTCAGCGGTGTTGGTCACGGATTTCGGCTCGCCCGCTGACCTGCGAAAGCGCTTCAGCACTCGCCGGTCACCGGCCGCAGCCGCACCTCCCCTGTCGGCTCTGGTGGTCTCCAGTAGAGCCCCTACCATATCCACCTCGCCCGTTAGCTCCGGATAAGCATTTTTGACCTGCATTTGGTCGTGATCCATACGGTCCCCCCGGCTTCTACAACGCCTGGTCCCATCTGCGGGTTCCCGAGCGCAGCGGATACAGTCACCGTTGCGCCAACTACGGGGACAGGAGAGGGTCATTACCGGCAACCGGCAGACGAGCTGGGCGTTCGCCGACGCGTTCGTCGCCGAGGACGAAGCCCTTCACTGGGCCCGTGACCGGGCCCGGGAGGCAGGGCTGCGCTCGGTGTCGGCGGGCACCGGCGCCGCGCTGCGGCTGCTCGCTGCCGCCGCCGATGCCAAGGTCGTCGCCGAGATCGGCACCGGGACGGGTGTCTCGGGGATCCATCTGCTGCGCGGGATGCGCCCGGACGGCGTGCTGACCACCGTGGACACCGAACCGGAGATGCAGCAGTTCGCCCGGCAGGCGTTCCGCGCGGCCGGGTTCACCGGGAACCGGGCGCGCTTCATCCCCGGCCGCGCCCTGGATGTGCTGCCCCGGCTGGCCGACGGCGGATACGACCTGGTCTTCTGCGACGGCGACCGGCTGGAGTGCCTGGACTACCTCGCCGAATCGTTGCGTCTGCTGCGGCCCGGCGGGCTGGTCTGCTTCGAGGGGGTCTTCACCAACGGGCGGACCGTGGACTCCGCCGCCCAGCCCACTGAGGTGCTGCGGGTGCGCGAGCTGCTGCGGACCGTACGGGAGTCCACCGTGCTGCAGTCGTCCCTGCTGCCGGTCGGCGACGGCCTGCTCTGCGCGGTCAAGCGGGGCTGAAACGGCCGATCCGGCCGGTCCCCCGCCTCGTACCGGAACCCCTTACATGCGCTGCCCCGGCGGTCGGTACCTGACGTACCGGCCGCCGGGGCAGCGCGCGGGTGATGGTGGGCCCCAAGCCGTCAGCCGACGACCTTCTTCAGGGCGTCGCCGAGGGCGTCGGCCTCGTCCGGTGTCAGCTCGACGACGAGCCGACCGCCGCCTTCGAGCGGAACGCGCATGACGATGCCCCGCCCCTCCTTGGTCACCTCGAGCGGGCCGTCGCCCGTCCGCGGCTTCATGGCCGCCATGCTCGTTCCCCTTCCTGAAACCAGCTCATCGCAGCCGACAACCCAGGTGTCACCGGCATCGAACACGTTGCTTCACTCTCATTATCCCGCATGGCATGACCCGATGACCAACATCGGTCGGCAACGCCTGTACGAGGCGGTCCCCCAAAACCACCCAATTCGGGGAGGGGGTCGCGGTAGCTTACGCCCGCCGTCACCGAACGAAGGGTCGGTTCTTTGACGCAGGTCACATGTCGGTCGGTCATGATCTCCGGCATGCTGTGCGCTGACCGCCGCGGCGGGTCCCCTCGCGGGCCCGCCAGTGCGGCCACCGCCCGAGCCACCCGCCAACTTGCCTCGCCCCACCGCCGGAGGACCGCCATGGCCGACACCGTGCTCTACGACCTCGCCGAGGGCCTCGCGACGATCACGCTCAATCGTCCCGACGCGATGAACGCCCTGAACATCGACACCAAGGTGGCACTGCGCGACGCGCTGCTGCAGGCCGCGGAGGACCCGGCGGTGCGGGCGGTGCTGCTCACCGGCTCCGGGCAGCGGGCCTTCTGCGTCGGCCAGGACCTCAAGGAGCACATCGGCCTGCTGGCCGCCGACCGTGACGGCAGCGGCCAGGGCTCGACCATGAGCACGGTCGCGCTGCACTACAACCCGATCGTCACCGCGATCGCCGGGATGCCGAAGCCGGTGGTCGCCGCCGTCAACGGCGTCGCGGCGGGCGCCGGGGCGGGCTTCGCCTTCGCCGCCGACTACCGGATCATCGCCGACACCGCCTCCTTCACCACCTCCTTCGCCGGGGTCGCGCTGACCGCCGACTCGGGAGTCTCCTGGACCCTTCAGCGGCTGATCGGATACGGCCGCGCGGCGGATCTGCTGCTCTTCCCGCGCGGTATCGACGCCCAGGAGGCGCTCGACTTGGGCATCGCCCACCGGGTGGTCCCGGCCGACGAGCTGGCCGACCAGGCGGCGGCGGTCGCCCGGCGGCTGGCCGAGGGCCCCACCGCGGCCTATGCGGCGCTCAAGGAGTCCCTGGCCTTCGCCGCGGGCCACACCCTCACCGAGTCCCTGGCGATGGAGGACGAACTGCAGCGCCGCGCGGGGGCCTCGGACGACCACGTGATCGCGGTGAACGCGTTCGTGAACAAGGAGAAGCCGAGGTTCACCGGCCGCTGACCGGCTCGCCCCGGCCGCCGGCGGCCGGGGCTCAGACCGCGTCACGGCCGGGGCGCTCAGACCGCGTCGCGGCCGGGGCGCTCAGACCGCGTCGCGGCTGTGGCAGTCGGCCAGATGGTCGTTGACCAGGCCGCATGCCTGCATCAGGGCGTAGGCCGTGGTGGGGCCGACGAAGCGGAAGCCGCGCTTCTTGAGGTCGCGGCTGAGGGCCGTGGACTCCGGGGTGATCGCGGCGACGTCGGTGGCGGTCCGCGGCACCGGGCGGCCGTCGGGGGCCGGGGCATGGGACCAGATCAGCTCGTCCAGCTCACCGGGTGCCAGGGCCGCCGCGGCGCGGGCGTTGGAGATGGTGGCGGCGATCTTGGCCCGGTTGCGGATGATCCCGGGGTCGCCGATCAGCCGCTGCTCGTCGGCCTCGGTGAACTCCGCGACCTTCGCGATCGAGAAGTCGGCGAAGGCGGCCCGGAACCCCTCCCGGCGGCGCAGGATCGTCAGCCAGGACAGCCCGGACTGGAACGCCTCCAGGCAGATCCGCTCATAGAGCGCGTCATCGCCGTGGACCGGGCGGCCCCACTCCGTGTCGTGATAGACGCGGTAGTCGGCCATGGTCTCGGCCTCCAGGCCCCAGGGACAGCGCAGCAGACCGTCCGGCCCCGGAACCGCACCTTGCCCGCTCATGCGCCCTGCCCTTCGTAGCCGTGTCCCTCATAGCCGCGCCCGTCGTAGCCGCGCCCCTCGAAGAGGTTTCCCTCGAAGCCGTCTTCGTCGAAGCCGGGCCACTCGGGGCCGGGGCCCTCGCGGCCGCTCCGCCCGAAGCCGTGGTCGCTCTCCGGGGCCGACAGGGAATCGGGGCCGGGCCCGGGGGGCGACGACGGCTTCGGGTGCGGGCCCGCGAGCGCCGCCTCCAGCTCGGCGATCCGGGCGTCGCGCTCGGCTAGCTCGGCACCGAGGCGGCCCAGCACATCGTCGACGTCAGCCATCCGGTAGCCCCGCAGCGTCATGGGGAGGCGCAGCGCCTCCACATCGGCGCGCGCCAGCGGCCGGTCGGCGGGCAGCGGCTCGTCCAGCCGGTCCGGGGGCGCCTCGGTGAGCGGGCCGTCACCGCCGCCGACGACGGCGAGCGTGACCCCGCCGACCACCACGACCAGCGCGATCAGCAAGAACAAGAACACGGTGATCGTCTCCCCGTCAGATGCATGGTTGAGTCTGTGTCCGTCGGCCTCGATAACTGTCTGCACCGATCGTGCCATGCCCCTCCGACAGTTATCGTCGCTGCCCGCAACCTGGAAGAAGACGTGAAGGAAGTTCGGATGCTGCGGCTGGGACGACGTGAGTTCGGCGAGAACGAGCGAGTGATCATGGCGATCGTGAACCGGACACCGGATTCCTTCTACGACCAGGGGGCGACCTTCCGCGACGAGCCCGCCCTGGCCCGTGTGGAGCAGGCGATCGCGGACGGCGCCGCGATCATCGACATCGGCGGCGTCAAGGCCGGGCCGGGTGACGAGGTGAGCGCCGAGGAGGAGGCGCGCCGCACGGTGGGCTTCGTGGCCGAGGTGCGCAGGCGCCATCCGGACGTGGTGATCAGCGTGGACACCTGGCGCCATGAGGTCGGCGAGGCGGTCTGCGCCGCGGGCGCGGATCTGCTCAACGACGCCTGGGGCGGGGTCGACCCCAAGCTGGCCGAGGTCGCCGCCCGCCACGGCGCCGGGCTGGTGTGCACCCACGCGGGCGGGGCCCGGCCGCGCACCCGCCCGCACCGGATCGGCTACGACGATGTGGTGGAGGACATCCTGCGGGTCACCCTGGACCTCGCGGAGCGCGCCCTCGAACTGGGGGTGCGGCGCGACGGGATCATGATCGACCCGGGCCATGACTTCGGTAAGAACACCCGCCACTCACTGGAGGCCACGCGCCGGCTGGGCGAGCTGACGGAGACCGGCTGGCCCGTCCTGGTCTCGCTGTCCAACAAGGACTTCGTCGGCGAGAGCCTGGACCGGCCGGTCAAGGAGCGGCTGATCGGCACGCTCGCGACGACCGCCGTATCGGCCTGGCTGGGGGCCCAGATCTACCGGGTGCACGAGGTGGCCGAGACCCGTCAGGTGCTGGACATGGTGTCGTCCATCGCGGGCCACCGGCCCCCGGCGGTCGCCCGCCGGGGACTGGCCTGAGGGGAAACCCGCCGGGGACCGGCCCGGCGGGGCGACCAGGAGCGCGCCGTCAGAGGCCGACGTGCCGTCAGACGCCGGACTCCTTGGTCACCAGCTCGATCACCTCGTCGATGTCGTCGGTGAGGTGGAACAGGTCCAGATCGTGCGCGGACGCCTTGCCCTCCGCGATCAGGGTGTTCGTGAGCCAGTCGACCAGGCCCTTCCAGTAGGCGCTGCCGAAGAGGACGATCGGGAAGCGGGTGACCTTCTTGGTCTGGACGAGGGTGAGCGCCTCGAAGCACTCGTCAAGTGTGCCGAGCCCGCCGGGAAGCACCACGAACCCCTGGGCATACTTCACAAACATCGTTTTTCGCACGAAGAAATAGCGGAAGTTGACGCCGATGTCGACGTACGGGTTCAGGCCCTGCTCGAACGGCAGCTCGATGCCCAGGCCGACCGAGACGCCGCCCGCCTCGGTCGCGCCGCGGTTGGCGGCCTCCATCGCGCCCGGGCCGCCGCCGGTGATCACCCCGAAGCCCGCCTCGACGAGGCCCCGGCCGATCCGCACCCCCGCCTCGTACTCCGGGGACCCCTCGGGCGTACGGGCGGAGCCGAACACGCTGATCGCCGGGCCGAGCTCCGCCAGCGTGCCGAAGCCCTCGACGAACTCCGACTGGATGCGCATCACCCGGAACGGGTCCTCGTGCACCCAGTGCGTGGCCCCCTGGGTGTCCAGAAGCCGCTGATCGGTCGTCTCGGGTCGCATCTGGTCGCGGCGGCGCACGACCGGGCCCAGACGCTGCTCGTGCAGCGCTCGCTCTTCTTCGGCGTTGCCCACTGTGTGCTCCCTTCGCCAAGACCAAGATCTGGTCAAGATCTGTTGTTCAGGGTAGGCCCCCTCGGGCGGCTTGGAGCCGAAATCCCGGCCACGCTCACCCACCGAACCGCTGATCACAGGTCCAACGGCCGCCCGGCGCCGCTAGTGGGCCAGCCAGGCGCGCAGTCGTTCTTCGGCCTCCAGGACGGCGGCGACCGGTACGTGCTCCTCGCGGGTGTGGGCCAGCTTCGGATCGCCGGGCCCGTAGTTCACGGCGGGCACGCCGAGCGCCGAGAAGCGGGCGACATCGGTCCAGGCGTCCTTGGGGGCCACCTCCACCCCGAGCGTCGCCACGAGGGCGGCGGCCGACGGGTGGCCGAGACCGGGCAGGGCGCCGGGCGCGCTGTCGGTGAGCTCGATGTCGAAGCCGGTGAAGACCTCGCGGACGTGCGCGAGCGCCTCCTCCTCGGAACGGTCGGGGGCGAAGCGGAAGTTCACGGTCACCGTGCAGAAGTCCGGGATGACGTTGGTCGCGTGGCCGCCGTCGATCCGTACCGCGTTGAGGCCCTCGCGGTAGGTGAGCCCGTCGATCTCCGCCCGCCGGGGGACGTATCCGGCCAGCCGGTCCAGGATCGGCGCGGCCTTGTGGATGGCGTTCTCACCGAGCCAACTGCGCGCGGAGTGGGCGCGCCGCCCCTGCGTCTTCACCCGCACCCGCAGCGTGCCCTGGCAGCCGCCCTCGACCTTGCCGTCGGTGGGCTCCAGCAGCACGGCGAAGTCCCCGGCCAGCCACTCGGGGTGGTTCCTGGCCAGCCGCCCCAGCCCATTGAGCTCGGCGGCGACCTCCTCGTGGTCGTAGAAGACGAAGGTGAGGTCGCGGTTGGGCTCGGGCACGGTGGCGGCCATGCGCAGCTGTACGGCGACGCCGGACTTCATATCGGAGGTGCCGCAGCCCCACAGCACGCCGTCGTCGTCGAGGCGGGAGGGCACGTTGTCGGCGATCGGCACGGTGTCCAGATGGCCCGCCAGCACGACCCGCTCGTCCCGCCCGAGGTTCGTACGGGCGACGACGGCGTCCCCGTCCCGGTCGACCGTCAGATGCGGCAGGGCCCGCAGGGCCTGCTCCACGGCGTCGGCGAGCGCCTTCTCCTCACCGCTGACCGAGGGGAAGTCGACGAGCCGGGCGGTGAGCCGGGCCGCGTCCAGGGACAGGTCGAGTTCTGGGTGTGCCATACGGCCGACCCTAGCCGGTCGGCCCTCGCGCCCTGCGGCCCCGGCCACGGCGGCCCAGGCGGCCCGGGCCACGGCCCCGGCGGCCCAAGCGGCTCGCGACGTGGTGTTCCCCACCCCGCGTCCGTGATCCGGCGGGGCCGCGCGAGCTCCAGTACCGTGTGGCGCGTGCCCCTGTCCGTCTTCTCCCACCGCGCCCGGCTGCTGCGGGCGGCGGTCGCCTGTGCCGTACTGCTGGCGCTGGCCGGATACCTGGCGGCGCAGTTGCTGACGGGTGGTGTGGGACCGCCGCGCTGTGTCGTACGGGCGAACGGCGAGGATGTGCGGCTCTCCCCCGAACAGACCGTGAACGCCGCCACGATCGAGGCCGTGGCCGCCTCCCGCGGACTGCCGGAACGGGCCGTCACCATCGCGCTGGCCACCGCCCTGCAGGAGTCGGGGCTGCGCACCATCCGCCACGGGGACCGGGATTCGCAGGGGCTGTTCCAGCAACGCCCCTCCCAGGGCTGGGGCAGTGTGCGGCAGATCCGTGATCCGGTCTACGCCGCCGGGAAGTTCTACGACGACCTGGTGCGGTTGCCCGGCTATTCGCGGCTGCCGCTGACGGTGGCGGCGCAGCGGGTGCAGCGCAGCGGTTTCCCGCAGGCGTACGCGAAGCACGAGACCGAAGCGGTGGTGCTGACCGGCGCCCTCACCGGGCGCTCCGGGGCGGCCCTCAGTTGCCCGGGGCCGCCGGACGACGGTCAGGCGGGCGATCCGGTGCGCGTACGGGCGTCACTGAAGCGGGAGTTCGGCTCCGAGACGGAGGCACGGCCGGCCTTGTCCGGGCACGGCGGCGGAAAGCAGGCCGCCCCCTCGCCGCACACGGTGGTGGTTCCGGTGCCGAAGGCGGCGGCTCCGGGGCGCGCGGGGCAGCGCGGCTGGGAGATCGCGCACTGGGCGGTGGCCCACTCGGACGAGTTGCGCATCGAACGTGTCTCTTACGGCGAGCGCGAATGGAACGCCCGGAATTCCGCGGCGGGTTGGCATCCGGCCAAGGGGATTTCCGGGGCGGAAGTGCGGATCGTCACCATGCGATAGCGCATGGAGTCACCGCAGTTCAGGGCGGTTGACGGCGCGTTGTGCGGCACATACGGAGGAATGGTCCGGGCGTATTACACGCAGAACCGGATAATGCGACGCATTGCCAACTCTTTGCCCTGTCTCACCGCAACCTTCGCGGGGTTCACGCGGTATTCACAGCGTCCGAATCGCCGGGCACCGCACGCCAATTGTCCCTCCGCCAAAGGAGAACCATGTCCCTCCCTCTCACCCGTCGGATCGCCCGGGCCGCACTGCTGGTCGCGGCGAGCGCGGCACCCGTCGTCGGCGCCGCCGGGGTCGCGAGTGCGGCGGAGCCGGCCCAGCCGCAGTCCTCCAAGCTGGGGCTGTCCTCATTGGACGCCGCCTCGGTCGGTGAGGTCGCCGACGTCGCCTCGCAGCAGGTCGGGAGCACGGCCGGGGACGTCAGCAGCAAGGCCGGCGGGACCGTCAAGGAGATCCTGCCGGGCAGGACCGCCCCGGCGAACGTGGCCCCGGCCAAGCCCGCCCAGCCTGTCAAACCCGCGAAGCCCGCGAAGCCGGCCAAGGGCGCGAAGGCCACCAAGGCCACAAAGGCCGCCCCGGCCAGGGCCGCCCACGCCAAGGTCGCCGGTAAGGGCGAGGGCAGGGCCCTCGGACATGGGAAGGGCAAGGGCGGCGCCCACGCCAAGGGCAAGGGCAAGGGCAAGGCAGCCAAGCCCGCGCAGCCCGCCCAGGCCGCCGCCCCGCAGGCCCCGCAGGCCCCCGCGCCCAGCGCCCCGCAGGGCCCGGACCTCCCGATCAAGGACCTGCCGATCAAGGGCCTGCCGCTGCTCGGCTGATCGCGCCGGACCAACACGGGGCCCGGGGAGTCTCGTACTCTCCGGGCCCCTTCGCCTCTTTCAGCCCGCCAGTCGCCGGGCCGCCGCCGCCACGCGCTCGTCGGTCGCCGTGAACGCGACCCGGACGTGCCGCTCCCCCGCCGCGCCGTAGAACTCGCCCGGGGCCACCAGGATGCCCAGCTCGGCGAGGGCGGCCACGGTGTCCCAGCACGGCTCGTCCCGCGTCGCCCACAGATACAGCGACGCCTCGCTGTGCTCGATGCGGAAGCCCTGGCCCTCCAGCGCCGACCGCAGCGCGGCCCGGCGCCGCTCATAGCGCTCGCGCTGCGCCGTCACGTGCTTGTCGTCGCCGAGCGCCGCCACCGTGGCCGCCTGCACGGGTGCGGGCACCATCATGCCGCCGTGCTTGCGGATCTTCAGCAGCTCGCCCAGCACCGCCTCGTCACCGGCGAGGAAGGCCGCCCGGTAGCCCGCCAGATTGGACCGCTTGGACAGCGAGTGGACCGCCACCAGCCCCTCGAAGGACCCGCCGGAGACGTCCGGGTGGAGCACGGAGACCGGGCCCGCCTCCCAGCCCAGCTCCAGGTAGCACTCGTCGCTGACCACCAGCACCCCGTGGGCACGGGCCCAGGCGACCGCGGTGCGCAGCTCGTCCTTGGACAGCACCCGGCCGGTGGGGTTGGACGGGGAGTTGAGCCACAGCAGCTTCAGCCCGGCCGGGTCGAGGTCGGTGCCCGCGGCGCCGGCCGCAAATGTCCGCGTGTCGTACGGCACCGGCTCGGCGCCCGCCAGCCGCGCGCCCACCTCGTACGTCGGATAGGCGAGCCGCGGGAAGGCCACCCGGTCGCCGGGGCCCAGGCCCAGTTGCGCGGGCAGCGAGGCCACCAGTTCCTTCGAGCCGACCACCGGCAGCACCTGGGTGTGGGTCACCCGGGCCGCGCCCAGCCGCCGCTCCACCCAGCCGGTGAGGGCGTCGCGCAGCGCGGCCGTGCCCCAGACGGTCGGATAGCCGGGGCTGTCCGAGGCGTCGGCGAGGGCCGCGCGGATCAGCTCGGGGACCGGGTCGACGGGGGTGCCCACCGAGAGGTCGACGATGCCGTCGCGGTGGGCCGCGGCGATCGCCTTGTACGGTTCGAGCCGGTCCCAGGGGAAGACCGGGAGGCGGGCGGATACGGGTGGCACGGGGTGGCTCACTTTCTTCGGAACTGCCCGGGTTCTGCGAACTGCCCGGGCCGAGGGCCCGGGAACCCGGTGGATTCCGGCCGAACCGGTGGACCCCGGGGAGACCCGGGACCCGCGGGAACGCCGGGAGCGCCCGGGAAAACAGCCCGGTCCCGCAGGCCACAGGCCATACGGGACCGCCGGCTGCTTCCGGGCGCTGTCGCCGGGGCAGGGTTACTCGTCGTGCTCCTGCGGCGGAAGCGCGGCGACGAAGGGGTGGTCCCGCTCGATCAGGCCGAGCTTGCTCGCACCACCGGGCGAACCGAGCTCGTCGAAGAACTCGACGTTCGCCTTGTAGTAGTCCTTCCACTCCTCGGGAGTGTCGTCCTCGTAGAAGATCGCCTCGACCGGGCAGACCGGCTCACAGGCCCCGCAGTCGACGCATTCGTCCGGGTGGATGTACAAGGACCGCTGGCCCTCGTAGATACAGTCGACGGGGCACTCCTCGATGCACGCCTTGTCTTTCAGGTCGACACAAGGCTGCGCGATGACGTAGGTCACGCTGTCGTTCCTCCTCGTTAGGGCTGCTATCGCGCGGGAGCGCGGCGTCGTCGATGCCCGCACCTAGTATCTCCGTTCTTGGGCACCAGACGCACATGAGGGGCTGACTGAGCTGTGGATTTCACCACTGGCGGACGTCTTGAAGTCCGGATCACCCCGGATGACGTGGGAAAACGCGTCTCGGTCAGATTGATCACCGGGGAGCGTGAGCCCGCCCCCACCTTCACCGACGTGGTCGGTGTTCTCACATCGTGGACCGAGGGCTCGCTCTCCATCACGCGGCGCACCGGTGAGGCGGTGCGGATCGCGGAATCGTCCCTGGTGGCGGGCAAGGTGGTGCCCGCCGCTCCGGCCCGCCGCCGTGGCCCCGCCGCGACCGCGCCCGAGCTGGACCGGGTCGCCGCCAGGGCCTGGCCGCCCATGGTCAGCGAGCCGCTGGGCGAGTGGACGCTGCGCGCCTCGGGCGGATTCACCCGGCGCGCCAATTCGGTACTGCCCCTCGGCGACCCCGGGACGGGTCTCGACGAGGCGCTGCGCCGGGTGACCGACTGGTACGCGGCGCGGGAGCTGCCCGCGTACATCCAGGTCAGCACGGGCGCCGAGGGCACCCAGGAGCTGCTCGCGGCGGAGCTGGAGGGCCGCGGCTGGACGCGTGAGGTCTCGTCGCGGATACGCATCGCGGCGCTCGCCCCCATCGGGGACCTGGACGCCGACGCCTCGGCGGTGACGCTCTCCCGCCGGCTCGACGACGCCTGGCTGGCCCGCTACCAGCGGTCGTCCGGCAAGCCCTCCCCCGAGGCGCGGACGGTGCTGTCGGGCGGCCCGTCCGTGTGGTTCGCCACCGTGGCGGGGCGGGAGGGAGAGGCCCCGGACGCGATCGGGCGCTGTGTCGTGGACGGCCGCTGGGCCGGATTCGCCGCCGTGGAGGTCGCCCCGGAGCGGCGGCGCCAGGGCCTGGCCAAGGCCGTGATGACGGCGCTGGCCCGCAAGGCGCTCGACGAGGGTGCCTCGGCCGCGTATCTCCAGGTGGAGACGGACAATGAGGGTGCGCAGGCCCTCTACGAGGGCATGGGCTTCACCGTCCACCACAGCTACCATCACTGGCGCGCATCTGGACAGGATGTGCGCTGAGCAGGGTACGAGTCGGCTATGCCACGGATGAACGACACGTCCCGCCGCCGGCGTTTCGCCGACGCGGCCCGCGAAGAGCGCCCCGATCTGGCGCTGCTGTGCCTGCTGGTCGGCATGGAGGCCGATGCCGAACTGGACGAGGCCGGACTCGACGAAGCGCAGATCGAGCTCGACCGGCTGGCCGGTCAGCTCCCCTTCTCCCCCGGCGGCCCCGAGGACTGGGCCGCCGCGCTGGCCCGCCTCCTCGGCGAGCGCCATGACTTCCGGGGCGTCCCGGCCGACTACCAGCGGCTGGGGTCCTCGCTCCTCCACACGGTGCTGCGGCGCCGCCGTGGACTGCCGATCCTGCTGTCCGTGGTGTGGATGGAGGTGGCGCGGCGGGCGGGCGCGCCGGTGTACGGGGTGGCGCTGCCGGGCCACTTCGTGGTCGGCTTCGGCGATCCTTACGGAGACCATGTGCTGGCCGATCCGTTCGACGGCGGGCGGCCGCTGTCCAGTGAGGACGCGGCGACGCTGGTGTCAGGGGCCACGGGCGCCCCGCTCTCCGCGTCGATGCTGACCCCGGCCGGGCCGCTGGACATCGTGCTGCGGATCCTCAACAACATCCGCGCCTGGGCGTCCGCCCGCCCCGAGCGCACCGATGTCCGGCTGTGGGCGGTCGAGCTGTCCCTGCTGCTGCCCAGCCACCCGGCCGAGCTGCGCTACGAGCGGGCACAACTCCTGGTGGAGCGGGGCGACTTCATGACCGGCGCCAAGGAGCTGGAGGACTACGCGGAGGTGGTGGAAGCGGTGAAACCCGACGCCGCCGAGACCGTACGCCACGAGGCCCGCGCCGCCCGCGCGATGCTGAACTAGCGGCTGCCTGGTGGGTCCTCGCGCCGGTGGCAGCGGCGGCTGCTCGGCCTCGGGGCCGGCCTTCCAGCCCCTCCGGCGTTTGAGGAGCGGGGCCCAGGGGCGGAGCCCCGGCGGGGACCGGGCCCCCACGCGGCGGAGCCGCATATCGTCAGGTGTCGGGAAGGGGCGGGGAGGGGAAAGCCCGGACCGCTACAGCCAGCCCTTTTCGCGGGCGATGCGGACGGCCTCGGCCCGGTTCCGGGCGGCGGTCTTCTGGATGGCCGTGGAGAGGTAGTTGCGGACCGTGCCCGGCGACAAGTGCAGGGCGCGGGCCAGTTCGGCGTTGGTCGAGCCGTCCGCCGAGGCATGCAGCACCTCGCGCTCCCGCGCGGTCAGCGGGCTGGCCCCGTCCACGAGCGCGGCGGCGGCCAGCGTGGGGTCGATGACCCGCTCCCCGCGCAGCACCCGCCGTATGGCGTCGGCGAGCTGGGCCGCCGGGGCGTCCTTGACCAGGAAGGCGTCGGCGCCGGACTCCATGGCGCGGCGCAGATAGCCGGGGCGGCCGAAGGTGGTCAGGATCACGATCCGGATCCCGGGCGCGGCCCGGTGCAGCGCGGCGGCGGCCTCGATCCCGCTCATGCCGGGCATCTCGATGTCCAGCAGCGCCACATCGGGGCGATGGGCCCGGGCGGCGTCCACGACCTCGTCGCCGCGGGCCACCTGCGCGATGACCTCGATCTCGTCCTCGAGCCCGAGGAGCGCGGCCAGCGCCTCCCGCACCATGGACTGGTCCTCGGCCAGCAGTACCCGGATCACGCCCCGCAGCGTATCCGCTCTTCGTATCCGCTCTTCGTATCCGCTCTTCGTATCCGCTCTTCCGCGCGCTCCCTCCACGCGGTCCCTCCGCGCGCTCCTTACGGCGCGGCCCGTGCTACGGCGCGGCCTGTGAGGGCAGCTCCATGTGGGCGCCGCGGGAGAGTGGGACCAGGGCGCGGAGGGTGAAGCCGCCGCGCTCGCCGGGGCCGGTCTCCAGGCGGCCGTCGGCGAGCTGGAGCCGCTCGGCCAGCCCGGTGAGCCCGTTGCCGTGCGGGCCGGTCGCGCCGCGGCCGTCGTCGGTGACGGTCAGGCACAGCTCGTCGTCCGTCTCGTCGAGCGTGACCGTGCAGCGGCGCGCCCCGCTGTGCCGCACCGCATTGGTGACCGCCTCGCGCAGCGCCCAGGCCAGCGCGCCCTCCTGGTCGGACGGAAGGTCGGGGTGGTGGGTGGCGGCCCGGCTCAGGTCGGCGGCGATGCCCGCGGCGGCGAGGGCGGTACGGGCCCCGGCGACCTCGGCCTCCAGCGTGGGGCGGCGAAAGCCGCTGACCGCCTCCCGGACGTCCACCAGCGCCTGCCTGCTGACCCGTTCGATATCGGCGACCTGCCCCGCCGCCTGCTCGGGCTTGTCGGGCAGCATCCGGCCCGCCAGCTCGCTCTTGAGCGTGATCAAGGAGAGCGAGTGGCCCAGCAGATCGTGCAGATCGCGGGCGAGCCGCAGCCGCTCCTCGTTGGCGGCGAGCTGGGCCACGGTGGCGCGGGCGGCGCGCAGCGCCCGGGTGGTACGGACCATCTGCCGCACCCCGCTCATCGCGAACCCGCCGAGCAGCGAGGGGATCACCAGGGCGGACACCAACCCGTGCGAACCGCGCACCAGCACCCCGACGGCCACCATGAACGCGGTGTTCAGCGGAATCGCCCACCGCGAGAGCCGCAGCGGCAGCACCGCCCCGTAGGCGACGGACACATAGACGCACAGCACCAGCCAGGCGTCGCCCATGGTGAGGGTGAGAACGGCGGCGAGCACGCAGATCGTGCCCAGCGCCCCGAAGACGGCGGCCCGGTTCAGCGCCCGGCCGGTGTGCCGGAAGACCAGCACCAGATAGACGGCGACGAAGGCCAGCAGGCCGAGCGCGCCGCACACGGTGGCGGGGACCGTGTGGTGGCCGTCGGCGAGATCGCTCACCGGCGCGCCCATATAGGCCATCCAGATCCCGATCCACATCAGCTTGATCAGGACCTGCCGCCGGTTCTCGGGGCTCTGGCCGATGGTGGCCAGCCGGTCGTGCTCGTCGTCGTACGCCATCGCGTCGGCCCACCAGGTCAGCCGTCGGCGCACGCCGGGGCGGCACTCCGGATCGCCGTCGGTCCACTCGGCCCGGTCAGCCATGGTTCTTCTCTCCTCGGATCACGCCTCGGGCCACGCCCTCGGTCATGCCTTACGGCTGTCCTTCATGCCTTACGACTGTCCCTCACGTCTTACGGGTGTCCCTCACGCCTTACGGCTGTCCCTCCCGCCTTACGGCTGTCCCTCACGCCTTACGGGTGTCCTTGCGGTACAGCCAGGCCGCGCCGCCCGCGAAGAGCGCCAGATAGCCGATGAGCAGCGCGACGTCCTTGGCGTGCGGGGCGCCGCCCAGCTCGATCGCCTGGCCGAGGGCGGTATAGGCATGGGTGGGCAGATAGTCGCCGATGTTCCGCAGCCACTGCGGATAGGACGTGGTCGGCATCCACAGCCCGCCGAGGATCGACAGACCGAAGTAGATGATCATGGTCAGCGGGCGGACCGCGTCCCCGGTCGCCAGATAGCCGATGGCCACCCCCAGCGCGGCGAAGACCAGGGAGCCCGCCCAGATGGCGCCGGTCAGCGCCGCCCACTGCCAGGCGGCGTCCAGCCGTACGCCCTTGACGGCGGCGGCCACCACGAAGACGATCACGATCGACGGCAGGGTGGCCACCGCGCCCACCGCGATCTTGGCCGCCACATAGCCGCGCCCGGGCAGCCGGGTGAGCCGAAGCTGCCGGGTCCAGCCGCCCTCGCGCTCCTTGGCGATCCGCTCGCCGTTGCCCATCAGCCCGGCGGTCAGCGCCCCGAAGGAGGCCATCGCGACCATGTAGTAGAGCGGCATGGACAGCCGGGTGCCGGGCACGCGGTCGTCGGCGTCGGTGCTGCCCGCGATCAGCAGGAAGAGCACGGACGGATAGATGACCGTGAAGAACATGAACTTGCGATTGCGCAGGGTCCGCGCGATCTCCAGCTTGACCAGCGCCTTCATCGTGCGGACTCCTCAACTGTGAGCGCGGCGTCGGTGGCGGCGTCGGTGATGGCGAGGAACGCCTGCTCCAGGCCGAGGCCGGTGACCTCCAGGCCGTGGGGATAGAGCCCCAGCCCGTAGACCGCGTGCACGGTCGCGTCCGCGTCGGTGGACCGGATTCGTACGGTACGCCCCGAGATCTCGATCCCGGTCAGCGCGGGCAGGGCGCGCAGCGTCGTCTCGTCGATCGGCCCGTCCAGCTCGAAGGAGATCCGCCGGGCCCCCGCCATCGCCTTGATCTCGGCTGACGAGCCGTCGGCCAGCACCCGGCCGCCGTGCAGCACGATCACCCGGTCGGCGATGGCGTCGGCCTCATCGAGGTAGTGGGTGGCGAACAGGATGGTGCGGCCCTGCTTCGTCTGCTCCCGCATCGCGCCCCAGAAGGTCTGCCGGGACGACACGTCCATACCGGTCGTGGGCTCGTCCAGCACGATCAGATCGGAGGCGCCGGCGGTGGCGAACGCGAAGCGCACCCGCTGCTCCTGACCGCCGGAGAGCTTGTTCACCTTGCGGGAGGCGATCTCGGCGATCCCCGCCCGCTCCAGCACCTCGTCCACCGGATGGCCCTTGGGGTGCAGATCGCGGGCCAGCCCCACCAGTTCGCGGACCGTCACGTCCTCCATCAGAGCGCCGCTCTGCAGCATCGCGCCGACCCGGCCACGGACGATGGCCTGGCGCGGAGTGGTGCCGAAGACCTCCACCCGGCCGGAGTCGGGGTGGCGCAGGCCGAGCAGCAGATCGAGGCTGGAGGACTTGCCGGCGCCGTTGGGGCCCAGCAGGGCGACGGTCTCCCCCGGGTACAGCGTGAGATCGAGATCGGCCACGGCGCGCACACTGCCGTAGCTCTTGTTCACCTTCTCGAAGCGGACCACGGGCGGGGCGCCCGTGGTGGCGGCCCCGGTGCCGGGGGCGGAAACAGCGGTCGTTGCGGTCATGGCCACAAGGCTGGCCGAGGGCGGGCGGCGCCCGGCAGTGTCAGCGGTCGTGACCTGGGGATGACAGATGTCATGGGTCGGGGCATGACGCGCCGGGGAGACACGGCGCGGCCCCCGCCCGGTGCCGGGCGGGGGCCGCGTGGTGAACGAGCGGGGCCCGCTCAGTTCTCCTTGCCGATGACGCCGATGCGGTCGCTGGGCGTCTTGCCGAGCAGCGCCTGCCGCAGCGCGGACTCCACGTCCTCGGGGGTGACGGGCTTCTTGCTGCCGTCGCCCCGCTCGAGCAGAACGCCGTCGAAGGTGCCGCCGTAGAGCTGCTTGAGGACGGGCAGGTCGTAGTGCTCCACCAGCTTGCCGTCGATCACCTTCATGGAAAGGATCTTCGGCAGCGACTTGTCCGGGCCGAACGGAATCGAGTGCTGGGCGTCCGTCTGCACCGTGACCAGACCCGACATCGCGGGCTTGGCGAAGCTCTTCATCTTCCGGTCGACCTCGGCGTCGCTGACCGTGGGGCGGCGGACGGCGACCGGCAGGGTGATGGCCTTGTTCTGGCCGGTCTCGGCGCGCAGGCGGAACCCTTCCGAGACGGCCTTGACCGCCGTGTCCACGTCCAGCCCCTTGCCCTCCTTGCCGTACACCGCGACGGGCTTGCCGGAGCTGAAGTCGATGCCGCCCTCGCGGGCCGTGCCGGAGTGGCCCGCGAGCCGCTCCAGGGCGTCCCGCAGCTTCTCCTCGTCGACCGTGACCGCGGGGTCGGCCTCATGGGTGCCGCCGAAGAGCGAGCCGATCACGGTGACCGGGTTGTAGTCCCGGCCCGCGACGTCCCGGACCGTGGCCTCGGTGTCGAGCGCCAGGCCCGCGACGGAGGGCTTGATCTCCTTCTGCTGGCCGTCGACCGACACCGTCAGCGGGGCGGTGGTGCGCTTGCCCAGCGCGGCGTCCAGCTTGTCGACGGCGACCTCCTTGGAGCTGCCGCCGATGTCGACGCCGAGGACGGTGGTGCCGTTCGGCACATCGGCGTGGTTCATCACCAGACCGGCGGCGTAGGCCCCGCCCGCGATCACGAACAGCAGGCCCGCGACCATGACGACCTTGGAACGGCCCTTCTTCTTGGGCTTGCCGGCCTTCGGGGCGGACGGCGCCGGGGCGCTGTCGCCGCCGGGCGCCGGGGCTCCCGGACCGCCCGGGGCGGGCGGCGCCGGCGGCCTGGCCCGGCCCTCGCCCGACGGCACCACGGGCACCCCGCTGACCAGCGTGTCGCTGGAGATCTGGTCCGGCGGCACCCCGCCGCCCGGCGTGGGCTCGGGGTCGCGGAACAGCGAGGGGGACGGATCGCTCCCGAGGCCGTTCGCGAAGCCGTCGCCGGGGCCGGTCAGCGGGCCCGCGCCGGTGGTGGCGCCGAGGCTGCCGGACATCGGCGAGCCGCCCGGCGGGGTCGGCGGCTGGGCGGCCGGGCCGCCGCCGGCCAGCGGCCCCACTCCGCCCGGAGGCGTCTGCGGGTCACCGCCGTACAGGCCGCCGGCGGGGCCCGGTCCGGGCGGGGCCAGCAACTCACTGTCGTGCGGGCCCGCACCGGGGCCGGACGGCGGCATGAACATGTCGCCGGTGACCGGGCCGGTGGTCGGCCCGGTCGGCTCGGGGTGCCCGGACGGGGCCTGGGCGTCGGTGAAGTACGGCAGATCGGCGGCGGGGCCGCCGCCCTGCTGCGGGGCCGGGAACCCCTGGGTGATCTCCGGAGCGGGGAACCCCTGGGTGGTGTCCGGCGCCGGGAATCCCTGAGTGGTCTCCGGGGAGGGGAATCCCTGCGTGGTGTCCGGCGCGGGGAACCCCTGGGTGGTGTCCGGGGCCGGGGTCATCGGCGGCGTCGGCGTACTGCCGGTGGCCGACGAACCGCCCCTGGGCCTACGGGGCGAGAACCAGTCGCTGGTCCGCTGCTCGCCGTCGCCCTTCTTCTCGCGGTTCTCGGAAGGCTCGTCGGGCCCGCCGGGCTCGGCCGGCACACCGCGCTCCGGCGTCGGCGTGTAGTCGACCCGGGGCAGGGCGCTGGTGGGCTCGGGGGCGTCGTCGTCCCCGCCGGAGCGCTGCGCGGGTACGCCGTCCTCCGCGACGGGCGTGCGCATGACCACCGGCGGGATGGGCCGCGACCCCGGAATGTTGATCTTGATCCGGGTCGTCAGCGTGGTCTCGGTCTTCGGCTCCTCCGGCTTGGCCGCGGCCCGCGCCTGCCCGTCGTCGGCGAACTCCTGCGGAGCCTCCTGCGTGGGGTTCGGCGAGGGGTACTGGCGGGATCCGTACGGCGGGGTGCCCGACGGGTAGGCGGCACCGCCGCTTCCCTCCCGGGGCCCGGAGGACGAACTGTCAGATTCACGGCTCAAAGCAGGTTCTCCCAGTTAGCTCCGCCGCCCGTCAGACCTCGCGCGGGCGGCTCGGCGGCGGCACCACCATACTGGGCGGTGCGGACGCGCACTTGACGGCCGCCGGATCACCGCATCCGGTACGCCCGAGGCGCACCCTTCGCCGCATGTCCGAAGGGCCTTCAAGCGCCGAGGACGTCGTGCCGAAAACGTCACGTCACTTACCAAGTCGGACCGGCGGGCCAGGAGGTTGCGGCACCAGAGGCAACGTGGCGCACATCACACCGATGAACATCCCGCCGAGGAGGAAAGCGTACGACCCCAACCCGGCGCCGAACAGGAAATCCCCTTCCGAGCGGGAGGAAGTGAGCAGCAACACGGCCACCGTCCAGGCCCCCGCGGGCACTCCGCCGCCCATCCGGGCACCCGCGGCCTTGACCCCGCCGTAGCACAGGCCCGCGATCGCGAGCAGCGCGAGCAGCAACCCGCCGGGGAACCATGCCGCTTGGACCAGCGCGCCCGCGGCGCCGACCAGCACCCCGGCCACGGCGAGCAGGGCGTATCCGCCCAGGCGCAGGGCCGTCATGCCGTCACCCCCGCGAACAGGTCGTCCTCGCGGCCCGTCCCGGCCTCGCCCTTGACCAGCCGGTAGTGCTCATGGACGAACATCGGCTGGGCCAGGTCGTTGGAGAGCGCGAAGAAGGGTCCGTCCACCGCGATCTGGCTGGCGTGGGCGCGCATCGCCGCCGCCTTCGCCCCGGCATGGGCGGTGCCGTCGATGAACGCGGTGACGTCCGAGTCCGGTACCACTCCGGGGACGTCGTCGACCGTGGCGACCCCGGGGAAGAGCGAGTCACGGCCCGCGGCCCGCAGCCGGGCGAAGCCCTCCTCGACGGCCGAGCGCGGCACGCAGTTCCAGTAGACCTTCGCGATGTCGTGCGGCTCGCCGAGCTCGGGGCGGAAGTCCGCGTCGGCGGCCAGCTCCACGGCGCGCATCGCCACGCGGTGCGCCTGGATGTGATCGGGGTGGCCGTACCCCCCATGGGTGTCGTACGCGACGAGCACCTGTGGCCGGATCTCGCGGACCACGGCCACCAGGTGCCCCGCGGCCTCGTCCAGGTCGGCCTGCCAGAAGCAGTCCGGCCGGTCGTTCTGCGGGGCGCCCATCATCCCGGAGTCGCGATAGCGGCCGGGACCGCCCAGGAAGCGGTGGTCCTCGACCCCCAAGGCGTCCATGGCCGCGGCGAGTTCGCCGATCCGGTGCGGACCGAGCGCGTCGTCGCGGTCGGCGGCGAGATGCGCGAGGGCAGGCGGGATGACCTCGCCTTCCTCACCGAGGGTGCAGGTCACCAGGGTGACGTGTGCGCCCTCGGCGGCATACTTCGCCATGGTCGCGCCGTTATTGATCGACTCGTCGTCCGGATGTGCGTGCACCAGCAGCAGACGACGGGCGGGAAGAGCGGTCATGGGCACAGCCTACGATTCGCACACCTGTGCCCACGGGTCGCACGCCCCGGCCCCGCTCGGAGTCAGATCTTCACGCCGCCGATCATGTCCGCCACATTGGTGGTGAGGTCGTCGATCGTCGGGGCTACCGAAGAACTCGCCAGGTAGAAGCCGAGGAGGACACAGACGACCGCATGGACCCCCTTCAGCCCTGCCTTGTTTACGAGCATGAAGACGATGATCAGCAATAGCACTGATACCGAGATCGAGAGCGCCACAGCGGCTCACCTCCAGATACACGCACTCGGACGGACAACATATTGATGCCACAGAGGGGCTACCCACTATGCGCAATCGATCATAACTATGGCGGTGTACACATGACTCGGTGCACGGGAGCATGACAGGGGCGCATGCCTGATCGCACGAACTTCCGCGCCCCCGGGGCGCTTTCTCGGTGGTTATGCGCCATCTCGCCATCGCGCGGGGCCGGTTGGCTCCCGCGTCGTTCCGGCCGGACCGTGCCAGGGGCAACGTCGCCCCGGCCTACCGATCCGTACTCTCCCTCGCGATGATCCTGAGCCGTACGCTCGCCCTATGACCGGACAGCTCTCGTTCCCACGGCAGCACGCGCGGACCCAACGCTTCACCCTCGGGGCACCGCGGGCCCTGACCGTGGCCCCCGACGATTCACGCGTCGTCTTCCTGCGCTCCCGCTCGGGCACCGACCGGACCGGCCTCCTGTGGGTGCACGACCTCGCCGGGCAGCGCGAGTACCCCGCCGCCGACCCGGCCGAGCTGCTCGGCGGCGCCGGCGAGGAGCTGTCCCCCGAGGAGCGGGCGCGGCGCGAGCGCAGCCGCGAGGGGTCGGCCGGAGTGGTCGGCTACGCGGTGGACGCCGCCGTCGAGCGGGCCGCGTTCGCCCTCTCCGGACGGCTCTTCACCACCGATCTGCCCGCGGGCACCACCCGTGAGCTGCGCGTCCCCGGTCCGGTCGTGGACCCGCGCCCCTCGCCCGACGGCCGCCACATCGCCTATGCGGCGGGCGGGGCGCTGCGGGTCACGGGCGCGGACGGCGAGGACGACCGGGCGCTCGCGGAGCCGGAGGAGGACACCGTCACCTACGGCCTCGCGGAGTTCATCGCGGCCGAGGAGATGGACCGCTCACGCGGCTTCTGGTGGTCGCCGCGGAGCGACGCCCTGCTGGCCGCCCGCGCCGACGACGCCCCCGTACAGCGCTGGTGGACCGCCGACCCGGCTCACCCTGGCCGGAAGCCCGTGGAGGCCGCCTATCCCGCCGCGGGCACCGCCAACGCCGAGGTGCGGCTGGTTCTGCTCGGTCTGGACGGCTCCCGTACGGAGATCGAGTGGGACCGGGAGCGCTATCCGTACCTCGCGCGGGTGCACTGGTCGGCCTACGGTCCGCCCCTGCTTCTGGTCCAGGCCAGGGACCAGCGCAGCCAGCTCTATCTGGCCGTGGACACCGATACCGGACGGACCAGCACGGTCCATGTGGACGAGGACGCGGTTTGGCTGGATCTTTTCCCCGGGGTACCGGCCTGGACGGAGGACGGACGCCTCGTCCGCATCGCGGACGAGGGCGGCGCCCGGGTGCTGATGGTCGGCGACCGCAAGTTGACGTCCGGCGCCCTCCAGGTGCGCGCGGTCCTCGACATCGGCACGGACGACGTGCTGTTCTCCGCCTCTCCGGGGACCGGTGCTCCGCTGCCCGAGCAGCCGGGTGAGATCGACGTCTACCGCGCCTGGTTCCGGGGCAGCGGCGACCAGGGCGGCTGGGAGCCGGTCGGCAAGCGGCCCTTCCCGGCGGTCCACTCCGCGACGCGCGGCGGTGAGGTGCTCGCACTGGCGTACACGGGGTTGGAGCGGCCCGGGGTGAGCGTGGAGATCCTCCGGCCCGCCGACCACGGCACGGCCGAGCGCATCGCCGAGATCGCCTCGTACGCGGAGCGGCCCGTCATCACCGCCCGCCCCGAACTCCTCTTCGCGGGCAAGCGGGACATCCCCTGTGCCGTGCTGCTGCCCAGCGGCCACCGGGAGGGCGACGGACCGCTGCCGGTCCTGATGGATCCTTACGGCGGGCCGCACGGCCAGCGGGTGGTCGCCTCGCACAACGCCCACCTCACCTCGCAGTGGTTCGCCGACCAGGGCTTCGCGGTGGTCGTCGCCGACGGCCGCGGCACCCCCGGCCGCTCCCCGGCCTGGGAGAAGGCGGTGCGCGACGAACTGGCCGCGGTCACCCTGGAGGACCAGGTCGAGGCGGTGACGGCGCTCGCCGAGCGCTATCCGCTGGACCTCGGCCGGGTCGCCATCCGCGGCTGGTCCTACGGCGGCTATCTGGCCGCGCTGGCGGTGCTGCGCCGCCCGGATGTCTTCCACGCGGGCGTGGTGGGCGCCCCGGTGACGGACTGGCGGCTGTACGACACCCACTACACCGAGCGGTATCTGGGCCTGCCGGACGAACAGCCCGAGGTCTACGCCGCCAACGCGCTGATGACCGACGAGGGGCTGTCCGGCGCGGCGGAGACCGTCCGGCCAATGATGATCATCCACGGTCTGGCGGACGACAACGTGGTGGCCGCGCACACGCTGCGGCTCTCCTCGGCGCTGCTGGCCGAAGGCCGTCCGCACGAGGTGCTGCCGCTGTCCGGGGTGACCCATATGACCCCGCAGGAGCAGGTCGCGGAGAATCTGCTCCTGCTGCAGGTGGACTTCCTCAAGCGGTCCCTCGGGATGCGGTAGCGCTCCGCGGGAAGAGCCGCAAGCTGCCGTCCTTTGTCTGCGGCTGCGTCGTGGCTGGTCACGCCCACGCGGCGGAGCCGCACATCGACACAGCCCCGCGCCCCTTCGGGGCGCATCCGAACCGCACCGGACGTCATCTGGCCGGTGGATCTTCGCGCCTGTGACATCAGCGGCTGCCGCCGCGGGGCCCGCGAAGATCCACCGGCCAGGTCCTGGCCAGGCCCCAAGGCCGCGCTGAACCGCCGTCACCAGCCCGGCGTCACCAGCCCGGCGGCGGTGCGGGAGGCGCGGGGGGCGCGGACGGCGGCGGGGGCGCGGCGGGCGGGGCCCCGGGCGGAGGGGGCACCAGCGGCGGGGTGCTGGGCGGCGGCGGGCCGTAACCCCCGCCGCCGTATCCCCCACCGCCGTAGCCACCGCTCCCGTCTCCGCCGCTCCCGTAGCCACCGCTCCCGTCTCCGCTGCCCCCGTAGCCACCGCTCCCGTAGCCGCCGCCGTAGCCTCCGGCCCCGGAGCCGTCGTCGTAGCCCCCGGGCCCATAGCCGTCATAGCCGCCGGGCCCATAGCCGCCGTACGCCGGGGCGCCCGGCCCCGGCACCCCGGTGAACGCGGCGTCCTCCTCAACGCTCCGCCGAGCCAGCGCCAGGAGAGCGATCAGCCCCGCGATCGCCTCGAAGAAGCCGGTGAGCACGCTGAGCACGCCCACCGTCGGCAGATCGCTGAGGTGGTCCACATAGTCCAGCTTGATGTAGAGCGATGCCTCGCTGATCCCCGTCACCATGACCAGCGCCGCCGCCGTCATACCCAGCGGGCGCGCCAGCGGGGCACGCGCGAGCGCGGCCGCCGCGGCGGCCAGGCACAGCGCGACCGCCGCCCACGCCGTCCAGGCACCGGGCGGCGAGAGCAGGGTGGGCAGCGTGTGCTTGCCGGTGAGCAGGTACTTGTAGATCTCCCAGCCCCGCTCCTGGGCCCAGTAGATCTGCCAGGCGGCGATGACGGCCCCGCCGGCGCCCAGGAACAGCGCGCCGGTGACCGCCGCCCCGGGCGAGGGGCGGCCCGGCGGCCGGTCGGCGGGCGAGGCCAGGTGTCCGGGCGGGGCGAGGTCGGCGGGGCGGCGGGCGGCGGCCACCACGGCCAGCAGCAGCCCGCCGAGCACCACCTGCGCCCAGGCGCTGAGGTTGGCCCGCGTCTTCAGATCGCCGGGGATGCCCTGCAGCCAGTCGGAGTTCAGGTTCCACAGACTGGGCAGGCGCACCGCGACGGTCACGACCGCGACCGTGCCGAGCGCGCCCGCGGCGGCCGGTGAGCGCAGGGCGGTGATCCCGACGACCGCGTAGACCAGCAGCAGCACCAGGTCGAGCAGGGAGGAACCGAAGATCCCTCCGGTGGCCCGGAACGGCAGCCCCGCCCACGTCCACCACAGATGGTTCGCCTCGTCGGCCTTGTCGAGGTCGTGGATGATCCACGCCAGCGAGATCAGCCCGAGAACCGCGCAGACGAGCGCCCCGAAAAGGCGCCCTCCGCTGTTGAGTATCCGTCCCTGCCCCATAGCCGTAGGTTTCCCCCGCCTCGCACCCCGGGCAACCGTCGCGGGGCGAAGAAAAATACGGATCGTGACCGTCCGGCGGCCGCGGAGGGGGTGCGACCGGCCGGGGCCACATGGCGCGCCCCGGCCGGTCCACGGCACCCGCACGGCCGTACGCAGTTCAGCCTGACGCGTCCGTATATCGGTGTTGCGACGGATGAGTTGCCGGTGTGTTAACGCGCTTCCTGCCCATAGAACATGCTTTGTCCATCCTGGCGGATCCCTGTCAAGCACGCCCGGACCTCGATCTGCCAAATCTTCGCTCAAGACTCGAATGAGCGGCACATCCACCCTCCCCGGCCCCTTGACTGGGCCGTTCCCCGATTGCGAAAGTCCGCTCAACCCGGTACGCACGCACCACCCTGGCGAGCGGGCAGCGACATGACGCGCATAGATAACGCGAGTTGACGGTGTGACACCAGTGCGGGGGGACGCTACGCGATGACGAGTCCATCCCAGTCCGGCGTGGTCGAGAAGGCCGCACCGGGCGCGGAGGGCGAGGCGCCGGCCGGTCTGGCGCCCCGGCAGCTGATGTGGCGGCGCTTCAAACGCGACCGCACGGGCGTCATCTCCGCATGCGTGGTGATCTTCTTCTTCGCCGTCGCCGTGCTGGCACCGGTGATCTCCTCGCTGTACGGCAAGGATCCGTACACCACCTACGGCCTGGACCGGCCCGAGCTGCTGGACCCCCTCACCGGCTATCCGATGAAGCCCAACGGGGGCATCGACGGCGAGTTCTGGTTCGGCATCGAGCCCAAGCTGGGCCGCGATGTGCTGACCCAGCTCGTCTACGGCATCCGCACCTCGTTGCTGATCGGGCTGGCCGCGACCGTGCTGTCCACGGTCACCGGCATCGTGATCGGCGTGGTGGCGGGCTATCTGGGCGGCCGCACCGACTACTTCCTCGGCCGGCTCATCGATCTGCTGCTGTCCTTTCCGCAGCAGCTCTTCTTCGTCGCCTTCATGCCGGTGGTCACCGCGCTGTTCGTCAGCCCGCAGAAGGAGACACCCACCTATTTCCGGGTGACGGCCCTGGTGATGGTGTTGTGGCTGCTGGGCTGGATGCAGCTCGCCCGGCTGCTGCGCGGCCAGGTGCTGTCCCTGAGGGAGCGTGAGTTCGTCGAGGCGGCCAGGGTGACCGGCGCCTCGCCGTGGCGGATCGTCCGCAAGGAGCTGCTGCCCAACCTCGTCACGCCCATCCTGGTGCAGTCCACGCTGATGCTGCCGAACTTCGTGACGACGGAAGCGGCGCTGTCCTTCCTCGGCGTCGGCGTGGTGGAGCCGACCCCCGACTGGGGCCGGATGTTCGCCAAGGGCGCGAACTTCTACGAGGGCGACATCACCTACATGTTCTTCCCCGGCATCGCCATGGTGGTCTTCGTGGTCGCCTTCAACCTGCTCGGGGACTCGGTCCGGGACGCGATGGACCCGAAGACCACGCGGTGACCGGGGGGCCGGAGGGCCCGAGGCAGAGAACGGCAAGTCTTCCGTCCGATGAGGCAGGTGCAGTGACCACGATGACGCCGAAGAAGAACAGTCGCAGAGCCCGTACCTACGCCGTCGCCCTGGCGGCGGGCGCCCTGGCGCTCGCGGGGTGCAGCAGCGGAGGCGGCGGCTCGGACCCCAAGGAGTCGAACGAGCCCAAGATGGAGTCCCAGGACGTCACCCTGGGCACCGCCGCCGACTCCACCGGACCGGCCAAGGCCCTGCCGGGCGCCAAGAAGGGCGGCACCGTCACGGTGCTGCAGCGGGACGCCTTCGAACATCTGGACCCGGGGCAGATCTACGTCAGCGATGAGCTGATCGCGCAGACCCTCTACAACCGGACGCTGACGAACTACCAGTTCGACGACAAGACGGGCAAGGCCAAGCTGGTCGGCGACCTCGCCACCGACACCGGCAAGTCCTCCGACGGCGGCCGCACCTGGACGTACACCCTCAAGGACGGGCTGAAGTACGAGGACGGCTCGCCCATCACCTCCAAGGACGTCCGGCAGGCCGTCGAGCGGCTCTACGCGCCGTATCAGACGAACGGGCCGACCTATCTGCAGCAGTGGCTCTCCGGTGAGGGCCAGAAGTACCGCAAGGCGCTTCCGGACGGCCCCTACAAGGGCAAGCATCTGCCCTCGTCGGTGCTGGACACCCCGGATGACAAGACCGTCGTCTTCCACTTCGACCAGCCGCGCGCCGAGGTGCCGTTCGCGGTCGCCATGCCCAATATCGGCGCGGTGCCGCCGGGCAAGGACACCAAGGAGAAGTACGACAAGGCCCCGCTGGCCTCGGGCCCGTACAAGGTCCGGAACTTCAAGTCGGGCAAGGGCGTCGAGTTCGTCAAGAACGACCAGTGGGACCCCAAGACCGACTCGATACGCCATCAGTACGTCGACGGGTTCGACATCTCCTTCGGCCACCAGTGGGTGGACTCCACCCGCCGGCTCCAGGCCAACAAGGGCGCCGACCGGAACGGGATGACGCTCACCAACGCGGTCGACCCCTCGCAGATCTCCACGGTCCTCAAGGACAAGGAGGCGATGGCCCGGTCGCTGACCGAGACGCAGCCCTATGTGGACGTCGTCTCGATCAACACCGATCGGGTCAAGGACAAGAAGGTACGCGAGGCGATCGCCTGGGCCTTCCCCAGCGGGCAGTACCTCCAGCAGTTCGGCGGCCCCAAGGGCGGTGAGGTCGGCGGCGGGCTGGTCGGCCCCACGCTCAAGGGCTACGACCCCTCCTTCGACCCGTTCCAGAAGAAGAAGTACCCCGGCGGCAACGCCAAGAAGGCCAGGGAGCTGCTGAAGGAGGCGGGCAAGGAGAACTACGAGCTCGTCTACGCCTACGGCAACGGCGACACCCACCAGGACGCCTCGGTGGTCGTCCAGCAGGCCCTGGAGCGGGCCGGGTTCAAGGTGCAGAAGAAGGAGATCGACCAGTCGACCTATTACACGCAGATCGGAAAGGTCAAGAACAAGTTCGACCTGTACCGGTCCTCGTGGGGTGCCGACTGGCCGTCCGCCTCGACCGTGGTCCCGCCGCTGTACGACGGCAAGAACGTCTACGACGACTCCGCGAACTACTCGCACCTCGACGTCCCGGCGGTCAACGACGAGATCGGCAAGGTCGCCAAGGTCAGCGACCTCAGCCGGGCCACCTCGGAGTGGGTCAAGCTCAGCGAGAAGATCCTCACCGATGACGTCCCCGCGGTCCCGACCTTCTACAACCGGCTGTTCACCCTCTGGGGCTCGGGCATCGGCGGAGTGAAGTTCAACTCGGTCTACGGGGCCGTGGACCCGACGGCCGTCTTCATCAAGTAGCCGCGGCCGTACCCAGGCAGCGCAGACCCCGGCCGCACCCGTATCGGCGGGTGCGGCCGGGACCCGCCCATAGGAGGTGTCTCGTGGATCATGCCGGGCTCGCGGCGTCTGGCACGCGCATCCGCCGCGTTGTCGTCGTCGCACGCAGCGCCGCTGCGCTCTCCTCCTCCGCCTTGCGGCTGCACGCTCCCCCAGCTACCGCTGGGTGGTGCCCCCTGACGCCGCTCCCTGATCCGGCCTGATCCACGAGACACCCCCTATCGGAAGATCACCGACGTCATGTTGAGATTCCTCGCCCGCCGGTCCCTCGGCGCGATCGTGATCCTGATCCTGATCAGCGCGATCACGTTCTTCCTCTTCTTCGCCCTGCCCGCCGAACCGGCCCGGCTCGCCTGCGGCAAGAACTGCGACCCCGTCTCGCTCGCCATGATCAACAAGAACCTGGGCCTGGACCAGCCGGTGCCGGTCCAGTACGCGAAGTTCATGGTGGGGATCGTCGCCGGGCGGGACTTCGCCGTGGGGCACTGCAGCGCCCCCTGCTTCGGCTACTCCTTCGTCAGCCAGGAGCCCGTCTGGGGCACCATCGCCGACCGCTTCCCCACCACCCTCTCGCTCGCCCTCGGCGGTGCCGCCGTGTTCCTGGTCTGCGGGATCGGCATCGGCATGATCGCGGCCTGGCGGCGCGGCACCTGGATCGACAAGTTCTTCAGCTCGCTGTCGCTGCTCGGCGCCTCGATGCAGATCTACTTCGTCGGAGTGCTCGCCCTGGCCTGGTTCGTCAGCGGCCTGGGGATCATGGACCAGCCCGCCTACTACCCCTTCACCGACAATCCGGCGAAGTGGTTCAGCGGGATGCTGCTGCCCTGGGTGGTGCTCTCCCTGATCTTCCTGGCCAACTACAGCCGGATGACCCGCTCCCAGATGGTCGAGCAGTTGCAGGAGGACCATGTCCGCACGGCGAGAGCCAAGGGGCTCTCCGGCCGTACGGTCTTCTTCCGCTACGCCTGGCGCGGCGCCATCGCCCCCATCATCACCATCTTCGGCATCGACCTCGGATCGCTCTTCGGCGGGGCCATGGTCACCGAGTACACCTTCACCCTGCACGGCATCGGGCGGCTGGCGGTGGAATCCGTCCAGCTCACCGATCTGCCCATGCTGATGGGCGTGATGCTGGTCAGCTCCGCGGCCATCGTGGTGTTCAACATCCTGGTCGACGCCGCCTACGCCTTCATCGACCCGCGCGTGCGCCTCGCCTGACAGACCCGGAGCTGCCGAGATGACCACACTCACCAAGCCCGACGACGGCGCGACGCCCCCACCGGCCGGCCCCGGCGACGGCGCCTTCCTGTCCGTACGCGATCTGTACGTGCGCTTCTCGACCGAGGACGGCGTCGTCAAGGCCGTCGACGGCCTCTCCTTCGACCTCGAACGCGGCCGGACGCTCGGCATCGTCGGCGAGTCCGGCTCCGGCAAGTCCGTCACCAACCTCACCGTCCTGGGCCTGCACGACCCGCGCACCACCACCGTCAGCGGCGAGATCCTGCTGAACGGGCAGGAGCTGACCGGGGCGCCCGAGCGCACCCTGGAGCGGCTGCGCGGCAACACCATGGCGATGATCTTCCAGGATCCGCTGACCGCCCTGTCGCCGTACTACACGGTGGGCCGCCAGATAGCCGAGCCGTACCGCAAGCACACCGGCGCCTCCAAGAGCGAGGCCCGCTCCCGGGCGATCGAGATGCTGGAGAAGGTCGGCATCCCCAACCCCCGCCTGCGGGTGGACGACTATCCGCACCAGTTCTCCGGCGGGATGCGGCAGCGCGCGATGATCGCGATGTCGCTGGTCTGCGACCCCGATCTGCTGATCGCCGACGAGCCGACCACCGCCCTCGACGTCACCGTCCAGGCCCAGATCCTGGATCTGCTGAAGGACCTCCAGCAGGAGTTCGGCTCCGCGATCATCCTCATCACCCATGATCTGGGCGTGGTCGCCAACACCGCCGACGATCTGCTGGTGATGTACGCGGGCCGGGCCGTGGAGCGCGGTACGGTCCGCGAGGTGCTGCGCGCGCCCCAGCATCCGTACACCTGGGGGCTGCTGGGCTCCATGCCACGGCTGTCCTCCGCCGTGGACGAGCCGCTGAACCCCATCCCCGGCTCCCCGCCGAGCCTGCTCAGCCCCCCGCCGGGCTGTCCCTTCCATCCGCGGTGCCACTACACCGACCAGGTGGAGGGCGACCGCTGCGCCACCGAGCGGCCCGTGCTGCCGGACGGCCGCGGCGCCGCCTGCCACCTGGGCGCCGAGCGGAAACAGACCCTCTTCACCGAGCAGATCAAGCCCCGGCTGGGCTAGGGGCCAGGGCCTAGGAGCGCTGACGCATGAGCATCGAGTCGGGCACACCCGAACCTCTCCTGGTCACCGAGAAGCTGACCAAACACTTCCCGATCATGGGCGGCTTTCCGTTCAAACGGAAGGTCGGGGCCGTGCAGGCGGTGGACGGGGTCGATCTGACCGTGCACGCCGGGGAGAGCTTCGGGCTGGTCGGCGAGTCCGGCTGCGGCAAGTCCACCACGGGCCGGCTGCTGACCCGGCTGCTGGAGCCCACCGCCGGGAAGATCACCTACCGGGGTCAGGACATCACCCACGCGGGCCGCAAGGAGCTGGCCCCGATCCGCTCCGAGATCCAGATGATCTTCCAGGATCCGTACTCCTCGCTGAACCCCCGGCAGACCGTCGGCACCATCATCTCCGGCCCCATGGAGATCAACGGCATCAATCCGCCGGGCGGCCGCGAGGCCCGGGTGCGCGAACTGCTGGAGATCGTGGGGCTCAACCCCGAGCACTACAACCGCTTCCCGCACGAGTTCTCCGGCGGCCAGCGCCAGCGCATCGGCGTGGCCCGCGCGCTCGCCCTGGAACCCAAGCTGATCGTCGCCGACGAGCCGGTCTCGGCACTGGACGTCTCCATCCAGGCGCAGGTCGTCAACCTGCTCCAGAAGCTCCAGCGGGAACTGGGCATCGCGTTCCTGTTCATCGCCCATGACCTCGCCGTCGTACGCCACTTCTCGCAGCGCGTCGCCGTGATGTACCTGGGCAAGGTGGTCGAGGTGGGCGACCGCGACTCCATCTACCACCGCCCCCGCCACCCGTACACCCACGCCCTGCTGTCCGCGGTGCCGGACGCGGCGGTGGTGATGGCCGAGGACGCCGAGCACACAGCGGACGCGGCGGACACCGGGGGCGCCTCGGACGCCTCGGGCGCCTCGGGCGCCGAGGGGACCGCCCGCCGCCAACGCATCCGGCTCGCCGGGGACGTCCCCTCCCCCATCAACCCACCCTCCGGCTGCCGCTTCCGCACCCGCTGCTGGAAGGCCCAGGACAAGTGCGCGCAGGAGGAGCCGCCGCTCCTGCGCCTGGACGGCAACCGCGAGGGCCATCTGTCCGCCTGCCACTTCCCCGAGGACCCGACCCTCCAGGCCCGCGAGGAGGACGTCGTCCTCGACCCGGCGCTGATCGCGGCGGAGTCGGGGACGGGAGCGCCACCGCGCAAGGAGCCGTAAGGGACTGGCCCCTCTCGGGCTCAGAAGCACAGAAGCCCGGGGCCCTGTGCGGTCTCAGCGATCTCAGAAGCGCGAGAAGGCATGCGTACGGCCGATGGCGGTGAACCCGCGGCGGCCGTACCAGTGCAGCGGCCAGTCGTCCTGGTCGGCGACGAGGAACCGCAGCCCGCACCCCGCGGCGGCCGCGCGGCGCAGCGCCGCCGTCAGGACGGTGTCGGCGTGGCCGCGGCGCAGGTACGGCTCGGCCGTCGCCACCTCCTCGATCTGGGCGATCCCGGCGGCGGGCTCCAGATACAGATCGGCCCAGGAGGCGACCTCGCCGCCGCCGTCGTGGGCGGCGAGGAAGAGCACCTCCTCGGCCCCGGCCCGCCGCGCGGTACGCCGCTCCACGAGGTCGTGCACGGTCCGCTCGTCCGCGTCCGGCATCCACCGCCGCTGCTGCGCCGTCACCGCCCGCCGCAGCGGCCCATGCGGATCCGGCCCCAGCTCCCGCTCCACCACATCGGCCGCCGTGGCCTCCGGCACCGGCCCGGTGTGGACCATCAGCACCTCGGTCACATGGCCGTACCCGGCCCGTTCGAGCGCGGGCACACAGAGAAGCCCCAGCGCCTCGTCATGGACCGTGATCCGGCGATGCGGAAGGAAGGCCATGACCTCGTCGGCGAGAGCGGGAAGGCCCTCGGGGTCGGCGGGTCCGACGATATGCAGCTGATTGTGCTCATGGGAGCGCGGGTAACCGCCATGCAGCACCAGGAATCCCCCCGGCACCTCTCGCACCTCACCGGCCTGACGACGGGCGAAGGAGATCCGGAAGTCCTGGACGCGCTCAAGGTCGTTCTGCGGCACCTCGCGATCATAGGCGAACCCGCACATCGGGGGCGTCCTCCGGGACGGGGCCGTAGACGGCGGTGGGTGCGGCCGTGTCGCCCCACAACCTGCCCATCCCCTCGTTCGGATGAACCGCCGTCCGTGGGCGCCCGGAATGGGCAGTCCGCCCGTATGATCGCCGGTATGAGCCTCGAACGTGTCACGATCACGATCCCGAGCGAGACCCTGAGCGCGGCCAAGGACGCGGCGGACCGCGAGGGAATGAGCGTCTCGGCCTGGCTCTCGCGCGCGGCCGAGCGCGCGGCCAAGATCGAGGCAGGGCTGATCGCGGCGGAAGAGGTGCTCGCGGAGATCGGACCACCCACTCCGGAGGAGCAGGCGTGGGTGGATGACTTCATGGACACGGTCACGAGGCACGTCGCGGACGACAGCTCCGGCGTTGACGATCACGCGGCCTGATTTCGCAAGTGCCCGGGGGGACAACCGATGACCGTACTGCGTCCCGTCGTCTATGACGCGGGGATGTTGATTGCCGCCGAGCGTTCCCAGACGAAGGTCTGGAGAGCTCACCGTGCCTATCTCACCGCGGGCGGCGTGCCCCTGGTGCCCGCGGCCGTGGTCGCCCAGGTGTGGCGGGACGGAGCGCGGCAGGCGCGCTTGGCGCAATTGCTCAAGGGCTGCGATGTGGCGGTCATGGACGAGACAGCGGCCCGGGAGATCGGGGAATTGCTGGCCCGAGCGGGAGCGTCCGATCCGGTGGACGGCGCCGTCGCGGTGCTCGCCGTGCGACGGCGGGCGACGATCGCCACCTCCGACCCCGACGACATTCGGCATCTGCTCGACCGGCTTGGCAGCCTAGGCAAGCTGGTGGCCGTTCAGCACGTCTGATCCAACTCCCCTCACGTGCCCCACGCCATGTTGACGAGGGCCACGCACATCACGAGGACCATCCCCACCCCCTGCACGGCCGTGCCCCAGGCAGGCATGGACTCGCCCCTCCGGGACGCCGAGCGCCGCGCGAAGAAGGCGGTCACCAGTGCGATGACGCCAATGGGGGCGAACACGATGGACAGCCAGTCAGCTTGCACAGGGGTCATGGCGGACTTCCTTGGTTTCTCACCTCGGTGACAGGGCGGCCATCATCCGTGGAAGTGCTCGGGACCCCTCCCGAGCGAGGCTCACCGGTACGGACCGTACGGGCCCCGGTCAGCGCAGGTCGCGGAAGAACGTCCGTACGTCACCCACCAGCAGTTCCGGGACCTCCATCGCCGCGAAGTGGCCGCCCGCCCCGAACTCCGACCAGTGGGTGATCCTGTGGTGCGGCTCGGCGAGGCGGCGGATCGCGGTGTCGCCCTGGAAGACCGCGACGCCGGTGGGGACGCCGGAGCGTTCGGGGGGTGTGCCCCAGGCCGAGGCGGCCTCCTTGTAGAGGCGGGCGGAGGGGCCCGCAGTGTTGGTGAACCAGTAGAGGGAGACGTTCGTCAGGACCGCGTCGCGGTCGAGGGCGTCCGGTTTGTCGCCGTGGGCGGCGAACCAGTCGAGGTTCCAGGCCAGTTGGCCGGAGGGCGAGTCGGCGAGACCGTAGGACAGGGTCTGGGGGCGGGTGCCCTGGATGGCGGCGTAGCCGGACAGCTCGCGGTGCCAGCGTTCCACACCGGCCAGCCGGGAGCGCTCCGCCAAGGTCAGCTCCTCCGGTCCGGCCGGGTCGGCCGACCCCACGGTCACCAGCGCGTTGACGTGTACGCCGACGACCCGGGACGGCGCCACCCGGGCCACCTCGGGGGGAGATCAGCGAACCGAAGTCGCCACCCTGCGTGCCGAAGCGCTCGCACCCCAGGCGCCGCATCAGCTCCGTCCACGCGGTGGCGATGCGGCGGACGCCCCAGCCGGGTTCGCGGGGCGGGGCGGAGAAGGCGAAGCCGGGGAGGGACGGGATGACGACGTGGAAGGCGTCGGCCGGGCCGCCCCCGTGTCCGCGCGGATCGGTCAGCGGGCCGATGACCTCGGTGAACTCCGCGACCGAACCCGGCCAGCCATGGGTGATCAGCAGCGGCAGGGCATCCGGCTCGGGTGAGCGGATATGGAGGAAGTGCACCCGCTGCCCGTCGATCTCCGTCGTGAACTGGGGGAACGCGTTCAGCCGCGCCTCCTGCGCCCGCCAGTCGAACCCGGTGGCCCAGTACCCGGCCAGCTCGCGGACGTGGTCGAGCGAGGCCCCGTCGGACCAGCCGGCGCCGGGGAGCGGTTCCGGCCAGCGGGTGTGTTCCAGGCGTCGGCGCAGATCGTCGAGGTCGGGCTGGGGGACGGCGATGCGGAAGGGGCGGATCTCCATGGCCCGCACGGTAGAGGCGATCGCGGACGGGGAGCGTCCGCGACCCTCGGCAGTCTGCGCCGCCCGGCGGCCAGCGGCGCCCGGGGCCAGCGACCCTCGGCGGTCTGCGCCGCCGGATATGAAACGCTTGCGCTTCTCCTATCACCCGAGACGGGAATGGATCGCTCCAGGTCCGGTAACAGCACTTGAAATCTGGGGTGTTCTTACGGGACAGTGCACTAGAAAGCGCTTGCCGAGCGAGGGACGTACCGCTCGGCTCGCGCTTCCCCATTCGCGCTTCCCTCCCCCATCGCGCTTTCTCCCCCCATCGCGCCTCACCCACGTCGCTTCACCCACCGCCCGCCACCCCGGACAGCGGTCATCGACGTGCGCCGTCGCCCGAGGGGATGTCAGATGGGGCCTAAGGCGGATCTTGGACCGGATCCTCGGGAGGCGCCATGCGCGGAGCCCCGTATTCCCTGCGTGCCAGGCGCGCGCTGTCCGCACTCTGCGTGTCCGCCGTCGCCCTGCCCCTGACGGCCTGCGGCGGCGGGGACGGCGGCGCCGAGGACGGTGTCGTCCGCTCGTCCTGGGGCGATCCGCCCAATCCGCTGGAGCCGGCCAATATCAACGACGTCCAGGGCGGCAAGGTCCTCGACATGATCTTCCGCGGGCTCAAGCGCTACGACCCGAGGACCGGCGAGGCCAAGAACGCGCTCGCGGACCGGATCGAGAGCTCCGACCAGCGGAACTACACCATCACCCTCAAGCAGGGCCGACGGTTCGCCAACGGGGAGAAGGTCACCGCCGCGTCCTTCGTGAACGCCTGGAACTACGGCGCCCGGATCGACCACAAGCAGCGCAACGCCTACTTCTTCGAGTACATCGAGGGCTACGACAAGGTCCATCCCGCCGCCGGCGGCGCCCCCACCGCCAAGACCCTCTCCGGGCTGCGGATCAAGGACGAGCGGACCTTCACCGTCCGGCTCACCCAGAAGTTCTCCACCTGGCCCAAGACGCTGGGCTACAACGCCTATGCGCCGCTGCCCCGGGCGTTCTTCGAGGACCATGCCGCCTGGCTGAGAAAGCCCGTCGGCAACGGCCCGTACCAGGTGCGCTCGTACACCAAGGGCTCGGTGATGAAGCTGCGCGCCTGGGGCGGCTATCGCGGCCCGGACAAGGCCCGTAACAAGGGCGTCGATCTGCGTGTCTACACCGACAACAACACCGCCTACACCGATCTCCAGGCGGGCAATCTCGATCTGGTCGACGATGTCCCGGCGCAGCAGCTCAAGTTCGTCCGCTCCGATCTCGGCGACCGCTACATCAACCAGCCCGCCGGGATCATCCAGACCCTCACCTTCCCGATGTACGACCGCGCCTGGAGCGGCCCGGCCAAGGCCAAGGTCCGCCGGGGCATCTCGATGGCGATCAACCGTGCGCAGATCACCGAGCGGATCTTCCACGGCACCCGTACCCCCGCGACCGACTGGACCTCGCCGGTCCTGCGCCGCCAGGGCGGCTACGAGCCGGGGCTGTGCGGGGACGCCTGCCGCTACGACCCGGCCCGGGCGCGCAAGCTGATCAAGGCGGGCGGTGGGCTGCCCGGCGGCCGGATGACGATCACGTACAACGCCGACAGCGGCTCCCACAAGGACTGGGTGGACGCGGTCTGCAACAGCGTCAACACCGTGCTGAGAAGCGACCGGGCCTGTGTCGGCAAACCGGTCGGCACCTTCGCCGACTACCGCAACAAGATGACGGGCAAGGAGATGACCGGGCCGTTCCGGGCCGGCTGGCAGATGGACTATCCGCTGATCCAGAACTTCCTGCAGCCCCTGTACTACTCCGGCGCCTCCTCCAACGACGGCCACTTCAGCGACACCGGCTTCGACCGGATGGTGAACCAGGCCAACGCCGCCTCCGCGGACGGCCGGGCCATCGCGGACTTCCGGGACGCGGAGAAGGTCCTCGCCCAGCAGATGCCCGCCATTCCGCTGTGGTACCAGAACGGCAGCGCGGGCTATTCGCAGCGGCTCAGCGAGGTGGCGCTCAACCAGTTCAGCGTCCCGGTCTACGCACAGATCAGGGTCGGCTGAGCCATGGGCCGCTATGCGCTGCGCCGACTGCTGCAGATGATCCCGGTGTTCATCGGCTCCACCTTCCTGATCTTCTTCATGGTGTACGCGCTCGGCGACCCGGTCGCCGCGCTCTTCGGCGACAAGGCCCCCGACCCGGCCACCGCCGCCCGGATCCGTAAGGACCTCTATCTGGACGAGCCGCTGTGGCGCCAGTACGCGCACTACATGGGGCAGGTGTTCAGCGGGCACTTCGGTACGGCCTTCAACGGGCAGCCGGTGACCGAGCTGATGGCGAGCGCGTTCCCCGTCACCCTCCGGCTCACCGTGGTCGCGGTCGTCTTCGAGATGGCGCTGGGCATCACCCTGGGCGTCCTCAGCGGACTGCGCCGCGGCCGGGGGCTGGACACCTCGGTGCTGCTGCTCACCCTAATCGTGGTCGCCGTCCCGACCTTCGTCAGCGGCACGGTGCTGCAGTATCTGTTCGGCGTGACGTGGGGCTGGGCCAGACCGTCGGTCTCCCCGGCTGCGCCGCTGACCGAACTGCTGCTGCCCGGGGTGGTGCTGGGGCTGGTGTCGCTCGCGTACACCACCCGTCTCACCCGCACCTCCATCGTGGAGAACGCCCGCGCCGACTACGTCCGCACCGCCGTCGCCAAGGGGCTGCCGCGCCACCGGATCGTCACCCGCCATCTGCTGCGCAACTCGCTGATCCCGGTCGTGACGTTCATCGGCACGGACATCGGCGCGCTCATGGGCGGGGCCATCGTCACCGAGCGGATCTTCAACATCCACGGCGTGGGCTACCAGCTCTACCAGGGCATCCTGCGCCAGAACTCGCCGACCGTCGTCGGCTTCGTGACCATCCTGGTGATCGTCTTCCTGCTCGCCAATCTGCTCGTCGACCTCCTCTACGCCGTGCTCGACCCGAGGATCCGGTATGCCTGAGCCCTTTGACACGCGCTACGACATGACCGAGGCGATCGCACCGGCCGGCAGCGGTGGCGGTGGCGGTGGCGGCGGCGGTCCGATGGACCTCGCCACCCCCGGCTCCCAGACCCTGAAGGGCGGACCACGGCGCGGCCCCTGGCGCCTCCCCCTCCCCTGGCGCAAGGAGCCCGGCCACCGCTCCGGCGGACCGGCCGCGCCCACCGGACGGGGGCTGTGGTCCGACGCCTGGCACGATCTGCGCCGCAACCCCGTCTTCATCGTCTCCGCGCTGACCATCCTCTTCCTCGTCCTCATCGCGATCTGGCCGCAGTTGATCGCGAGCGGCAACCCGTACCACGGCGACCTCGCCAGGGCGCAGGACGGCCCGGCCCCCGGCCACCCCTTCGGCTACGACCTCCAGGGCCGCGACGTCTACACCCGCACGGTCTACGGCGCCCGCGCCTCCATCACCGTCGGCATCTGCGCCACCCTCGGCGCGGCGCTGCTCGGCAGCACGCTGGGCGGGCTCGCCGGATACTTCGGCGGCTGGTGGGACGCGCTGCTCTCGCGAATCGCCGATGTCTTCTTCGGCATCCCGATCCTCCTGGGCGGTCTGGTCTTCCTGTCGGTGGTCACCAGCGGCTCGGTCTGGCCGGTCGTCGGCTTCATCGTGCTGCTGGGCTGGCCGCAGATCTCCCGGATCGCGCGCGGCTCGGTGGTGACCGTCAAGGAGCACGACTACGTCCAGGCGGCGCGGGCGCTCGGCGCCGGCAGCGGCCGGACGCTGCTGCGCCATATCGCGCCCAACGCCGTGGCCCCCGTGATCGTCGTCGCGACCATCGCGCTGGGCACCTACATCTCGTTGGAGGCCACGCTGTCGTTCCTCGGCGTGGGGCTCAAACCGCCCACCGTCTCCTGGGGGATCGACATCTCCTCCGCCGCCACCCAGATCCGCAACGCCCCGCACATGCTGCTGTGGCCCGCCGGAGCGCTGTCCGTCACGGTGCTCGCGTTCATCATGCTCGGCGACGCGGTGCGCGACGCCCTCGATCCCAGGCTGCGATGAGGAGCTGAGCTGCCGTGACCCACCTGCTGGAGGTACGCGACCTGCGCGTGGAATTCCGCACCCGGGAGGGGGTCGCCGAGGCCGTCGGCGGGGTGAGCTACGGCCTGGACGCGGGCCGCACCCTCGCCGTGCTGGGCGAGTCCGGGTCCGGCAAGTCCGTGACCGCCCAGGCCGTCATGGGCATCCTCGACTCCCCGCCCGGCCGGGTCACCGGCGGTCAAGTGCTGTTCCGGGGGCGGGATCTGCTGACGATGGGCGCGCGGGAGCACCGCCGGATCCGGGGCGCCGCGATGGCGATGATCTTCCAGGACGCGCTCTCCGCCCTCAACCCGGTGATCCCCGTGGGCGCCCAGCTCGCCGAGATGTACGAAGTGCACCGGGGGATGTCCCGCAAGGACGCCCGGCGGCGGGCGGTCGAGCTGATGGACCGGGTCCGCATCCCGGCGGCGGGGCAGCGGTCCGGGGACTATCCGCATCAGTTCTCCGGGGGGATGCGCCAGCGCATCATGATCGCCATGGCGATGGCGCTGGAGCCGGAGCTGATCATCGCCGACGAGCCGACCACGGCCCTGGACGTCACCGTCCAGGCCCAGGTCATGGACCTGCTCGCGGAGTTGCGCCGGGAGTACGCCATGGGGCTCGTCCTCATCACCCATGACCTGGGCGTGGTCGCGGACGTGGCCGACACCATCGCCGTGATGTACGCGGGCCGGATCGTGGAGACCGCGCCGGTACGCGACCTCTACCGCCGCCCCGCCCATCCGTACACCCGCGGACTGCTGGACTCCGTGCCGCGCGTGGACCAGCGGGGCGAGCGAGGCCACCGGGGCGGGGAGCTCTACGCGATCAAAGGAGCGCCGCCCAGCCCCCTCGCCATGCCCTCCGGCTGCCCCTTCCACCCACGCTGCCCGCGCGCCCAGGAGGTCTGCCGCGTCGAACGGCCGCCGCTGTACGAGGTGGTGGCGGCGGGTGCGTACCCGGCGGGGACGTCTCCGGCGGGCGCGACCCCGGGGGGTGCGTCCCCGGCGTCCCCCGCGTCCGGCGGGCGGACCAGCGCCTGCCACTTCTGGAAGGAGGAGCTGCATGCCTGAGCGCATGTCTGAGCCCGACGGGCCGGTCCTGGAGGTCCGCGACCTGGCCAGGCTCTATCCCCTGACCCAGGGCGTGGTGTTCAAGCGACGGGTCGGCGCCGTCCGGGCGGTCGACACGGTCTCCTTCGCCCTGCGGCGCGGGGAGACGCTCGGCATCGTCGGCGAGTCCGGCTGCGGTAAGTCCACCGTCGCCCGGCTGTTGGTCAGCCTGGAACAGCCGACCGCCGGGACGATCCACTACCGGGGCGAGGACATCACGCGTCTCTCGGGCCGCGCGCTGCGGGCCGTCCGCCGCAACATCCAGATGGTCTTCCAGGACCCGTACACCTCGCTCAACCCGCGTATGACGGTGGGCGACATCATCGGGGAGCCCTTCGAGATCCACCCCGAGGCGGCCCCCAAGGGCGACCGGCGGCGAGCGGTCCAGGAGCTGTTGGAGGTCGTGGGGCTCAGCCCGGAGCACCTCAACCGCTATCCCCACCAGTTCTCCGGCGGTCAGCGCCAGCGCATCGGCATCGCCCGGGGCCTGGCGCTGCGGCCGGAGGTCATCGTCGCGGACGAGCCGGTCTCGGCGCTGGACGTGTCGGTGCAGGCGCAGGTGGTCAATCTGATGGAGCGGTTGCAGGACGAGTTCGGCCTGGCGTACGTCTTCATCGCCCACGATCTGTCGGTGGTCCGGCACATCGCCGACCGGGTCGCCGTGATGTACCTGGGCCGCTTCGCCGAAATGGGAACGGGCCCCGAGATCTACGACCACCCCACGCATCCGTACACCCAGGCCCTGCTGTCCGCCGTCCCGGTCCCCGACCCCGGGGCCCGCACCCGCCGGACCCGCATCCTGCTCCCCGGCGACGTCCCCTCCCCGGCCAACCCGCCCTCCGGCTGCCGCTTCCGCACCCGCTGCTGGAAGGCGCAGGAGCGCTGCGCGGCGGAGGTGCCGGTGCTGGCGGTGCCCACGGGCCTGGCGGGCCCCGCCGCCCATGCGTCGGCGTGCCACTTCGCGGAGGAGCGCGTGGGGGTCAGGGCATGATGTCGAATATGCTCCCGCCGGACCCGTACCCCGGCCCGCCGCCGTACCCCGGCCCGCCGCCCTGCCCCGGGCGCCCCCGGTACACCGGGTGAACACGTAGCTGAACGTGGGGGGCAAACGCCTGGACCGCGGCGGAGAGCCGGGTGTGGTCCAGCTTCCAGAAGACGATGACTCGGTTGTTCCTGATGACCTGGTACTCGATATGCGGCGCGACACTTGCTGCGAGCTGCGGGCTGATCGTCGAGCCGGGGCCGGGAACGTCCGACACGCCCTGCCGCAACTTCAGACCTATCCGCCGTATCGGCCTCTCCATGGTCTTTTTCGTGGCCCACACGACGACGGCTTCGATGTCCCGCCACGGCACGACCACGGTGAACCGGCGGTATCGCGTCACGGGGCCACCCAGGGTGACGCCCAGCTCATCGGCCCGGAAGGCCACCAGCCGCTTCCAGCCGACGCCGGAGAAGAGTTGGAGAGGGGTGCGGGTGTAGTACTCCTGATACACCGGAGAGTGAGGGTCAGTCATGCCATGACCCTACGAGGTGCGGCGCGGCGCCGTCTCGCGCCTTCGGCGCAATTGAGCATGGGTCGGAGGGTGGGGGGGCGGAGCGCCGTCGCCGGCCGCCAGGCCCTGGGGATGAGCGCCGGTGGCGGCGCCCGTGCTCGGGGGCCGAGGCCGTTGCCGGACTGCCGGACCACCTCCGGATTGGCGGGGGGTGGGGTACCCCCCTGAAAAACGTTTGACAAATTGGTTGCGTTAGATCAAGCAGTTCCGGAAAGGGGACCGGGAGGGGTGCACATCACCCTTCGATGCGGTCGAACTCCCCCGCCCTCGCTGCCCGCAGGAACGCGCGGAGCGCGGCCGGGGTAGTGGATATGACGACCTCCGGGTCGTCGCTCTCGCGGAGGTGTGGGGTGCCGACGGAGTCGGCGGCGAGTTCGACACACGTGTCGGAATGTCCCTCGCTGAAGCTCGACTTGCGCCACCTGAGGTGAGACATCAGCGCCCTCCTAGAGCAGGGGATACAGGAGTCGCTGGATGAGGCCCAACGAGTCCTTGGCGTCATGCGCCTCCGGTGAAACCGTTGCGTCCGCGGGAGGCAACGCCACTTCGCACACCTTAGCGAAGGCATCGCCGTATCGAACGAGATCGCTACGGTCACCCAGGTAGAGCGACTTCTCCACGTGTCCCACGACCACTGTGCTCAGTTCCCATACCTCGGGCTGGATCAGCGCGAAGGACGTGCCGAACGCCACCGGCCCGTCGAACGGCATGACCTGCAGGGTGACGTTCGGCAGACGCGACAGCTCGATCAGTCGCAGCAACTGACCCCGCATGAGGCGAGGGCTGTCCAACGTCGCGCGAAGGGCCGCTTCGTGGACGACCGCGTGGAGCCGGGGAGCGCGCTCGCCGAGCAATACCTGCTGGCGCTTAAGCCGGAATTCGATGGCCAGGTCATCCTCTTGCCGGGAGGTGCGGATGCGCTCCCTCGACCTCAGCGCGGCCGTCCGATTCGAGGAGGAATTCCACAGCGCCTGGCAGGAGGTGGTGCAGACGGACAGCACCGTCCCCATGCACACTTTCCTCCACCGCTGGGGGGTCTTCGTTGCTCTGCGGCGCCACCCGGACCGGGCTCGACGACTCCACGAGTTGGAAGCGGCCGTCGCCGATGCACCCAGCATCGAGGACGCCCGGCGGGCCTCCGCACAGATCGGGGTGCTGTTGGACACCGCGCGCCGTGAGGTAGCAGGGTGAGCGACTGGACCTGGGAGTACCTTCCCGATGCCGAGACGTGGTCGGCGGTCTGAATCCGCAGATCAAGAACGATGTGGAGCGACTCGCCCAACGGCCGGCCGACGCCGCTGCCGTCAAGTACGTCGGCGACCCACCGATTCATGAGTCCGGGGTTTCGAACTTACTCGACCATGCAGAGGGCCGACTGATCGTCTGGTATCAGGAGCATCGTCGCTTCACCACCGTCTTCGTCGTCCGGGTACAGCATTGGCCCGAGTCGGACGAGGTCTGAACGACGGCGAGGGCCGCCCGGACCGTGGTGATCACGGTCCGGGCGGCCCTCGTCGTTCAACAGCGGGCCCGCGCGGCAGCGCTAGGCGTGGACCACGTCCTTCTCCTCCGCGAAGTGGCACGCCGACTCGTGTGCCGCGGGCGAGTCCGATCCGGCGAAGCGCTCCGGGATGGCCAGGAGCGGGATCTCCTTGGCGCACTTGTCCTCGGCCTTCCAGCAGCGGGTGCGGAAGCGGCAGCCGGAGGGCGGGTTGGCCGGGGAGGGGACGTCGCCGGTGAGGATGATGCGTTCGCGGCCCTCGCGCGACTCCGGGTCCGGGACCGGGACGGCCGACAGCAGCGCCTGGGTGTAGGGGTGCGTCGGGTGGTCGTAGATCTCGGTGTCGGAGCCGATCTCGGCCATCTTGCCCAGGTACATCACGCCGACCCGGTCGGAGATGTGCCGGACGATGGACAGGTCGTGGGCGATGAAGATGTAGGACAGGTTGAACTCGTCCTGCAGGCCCTCCATCAGGTTGATGACCTGCGCCTGGACGGACACGTCGAGCGCGGAGACCGGCTCGTCGCAGATGATGATCTCCGGGTTGAGGGCGAGCCCGCGCGCGATGCCGATGCGCTGGCGCTGGCCGCCGGAGAACTGGTGGGGATAGCGGTTGATGTACTCGGGGTTGAGGCCCACGACGTCCAGGAGTTCCTGGACCTTGCGGCGCCGGTCGCCCTTGGGAGCCACCTCGGGGTGGATCTCGAAGGGCTCCCCGATGATGTCGCCCACCGTCATACGCGGGTTGAGCGAGGTGTACGGGTCCTGGAACACCATCTGGATGTTGCGGCGGACGGCCCGCAGCGCGCGGCCCGACAGCCTGGTGATGTCCTGGCCCTTGTAGAAGACCTCGCCCGCGGTGGCGGTCTCCAGGGTCATGAGCAGCTTGGCGACGGTGGACTTGCCACAGCCGGACTCGCCCACGATGCCGAGCGTCTCGCCCTGGTAGAGGTCGAAGGAGATGCCGTCGACCGCCTTGACCGCGCCGATCTGCCGCTTGAAGAGGATGCCCTGGGTCAGCGGGAAGTGCTTGACCAGATTGCGCACCTGGAGGATCGGCTCGCCGCGGTCGACCTTGGCCTCGATGGCCGCGACCGCCTCGTCCTCGGTGGCGGCGTCGACCGTCTCCACCTCCGTGACGTTGGGGGTGGCGTCCAAGGCCGGTTCCATGGCCGCCTCGTTCTTCTCGGTGTCAGCCATGGAGGGTCTCCTTCCAGAAGTGGCACGCGCTGCCGCGGCCCGGCAGCTCCGTGCCGTCCTGCTCGGTGACCGGCACCAGCGCGGGGACGTCCGTACGGCAGATGTCCTCCGCCTTGGGGCAGCGCGGGTTGAAGGCGCAGCCTGAGGGGATCTTGAGCAGATTGGGCGGCAGCCCCTTGATCGCGTAGAGCTCCTGCCCCTTGCGGTCCAGGCGCGGGATGGAGTCCAGCAGGCCCCGGGTGTAGGGGTGGGCCGGGCGCTTGTAGAGCTCGTGCACGGGGGCGGTCTCGACGATCCGTCCCGCGTACATCACGGCGATCTTGTCGGCGACGTCCGCGACCACGCCCAGGTCATGGGTGATCAGGATCAGACCCATGTTGTACTCACGCTGAAGCTCCGCGAGCAGGTCCATCACCTGGGCCTGGACGGTGACGTCGAGGGCCGTGGTCGGCTCGTCGGCGATGATCAGGTCCGGTTCCAGCGCGAGCGCCATGGCGATCATGATGCGCTGGCGCATACCGCCGGAGAACTGGTGCGGGTAGTCGCTCACCCGCTCCTTTGCCGCCGGGATGCGGACCCGGTCCATCAGCTCGATGGCCTTGGCCTTGGCGTCCTTCTTGGACAGGCCCTGGTGGACCCGGAACATCTCGCCGAGCTGATAGCCGACGGAGAGCACCGGGTTCAGCGAGGAGAGCGCGTCCTGGAAGATCATGGCGATCTTCCGGCCGCGGATCTTCCGGCGCTCCTCCCCCGACATGGTGAGCATGTCCTCGCCGCGGAAGAGGATCTGGCCCTGCGGGATCTTCCCGGGCGGCATGTCGAGGATGCCCATGATCGCCTGGGCGGTCACCGACTTGCCGGAGCCGGACTCGCCGAGGACGGCGAGCGTCTCACCGGCGTCGACGCTGTAGTTCACGCCGTTGACGGCCTTGGCGACACCGTCCCGGGTGTGGAACTCCACATGCAGATCGCGGACTTCCAGCAGTGGGGTGCCGTCGTCGCCTGCACCCTCGCGGACGGCGTCGTCCGCGGTCTTCTCGATGGTGGTCACGTACGCCCTCCTCAGCGCAGCTTGGGGTCGAGGGCGTCGCGGACCGCGTCGCCGAGCGTGATGAATGCGAAGACCGTGAGGCTCAGCATTCCGGCCGGGAACAGCATCACATGCGGGTTGTCCCGGATGGCGTCCTTGGCCGACGAGATGTCGATGCCCCACGAGATCGTCGGGTCGGCGAGGCCGAGACCCAGGTACGACAGCGTGGCCTCGGCGGAAATGTAGGCGCCGAGCGAGATCGTCGCGACCACGATGGTGGGCGCGAGCGCGTTGGGCAGTACGTGCCGGAACAGGATCCGGTTGGTGCCCGCGCCGAGGGCGCGCGCCGCGGTGACGTAGTCCGCCTGCTTGGCCGTGATCACCGAGCTGCGCATCACGCGGGCGATGGTGGTCCAGCCCAGGAAGGCGAGCGCCGCGATCACCACGTACACCTTGCGCTCGGTGAACGCGTTCAGCACGACCATCGAGCCGAGCAGGAACGGCAGACCGAAGAAGATGTCGACGATGCGGGAGACGACCGAGTCGATCCAGCCGCCGAAGTACCCGGCCAGCATGCCCAGCAGGCCACCGAAGATGGTGACCACGGCCGTCACCCCGACACCGACCATGATGGAGGCGCGGGTGCCGTAGATGACCCGGGCGTAGATGGAACGGCCCTGCCCGTCGTACCCGAACCAGTCGGCCTGGAAGAAGTGCGTCAGCTCCGGCTTGGTCAGGAAGTGGTTGGTCAGGTCGCCGTCCTTGGGGTCGGCGCCGCTGAAGAGACCGGGGAACATCGCGATGCTGAGCAGCAGCACCAGCAGCACCGCCGAGACCCAGAACAGCGGCCGGTGGCGCAGCTCGAACCAGGCGTCGCCCCACAGGGAGCGCGGCTTGCCCTGGGAGGCGGGGCCGGCGGGGGCGGTGTCCACCTCGGTCGGCGGGGCCACGGCGTCGACCGCCGTGTCGACCGCCGTACCGGACTGGGATTTGGTCATGTCAGGCATACCGGATCCTCGGGTCCAGGACCGCGTACAGCAGGTCGACGACTAGGTTGATCAGCAGGATGACGAGGACGAAGACGGTCACGACCCCGACGATCGTGGAGCCCTCCCGCCGTCCGAGCGCGTTGAACAGCAGATTGCCGACACCCTGGACGTTGAAGATGCCCTCGGTGACCACCGCGCCGCCGACCAGCGCGCCGACATCGGTGCCGAGGAAGGTGATCACGGGGATCAGCGAGTTGCGCAGCAGGTGGACGCCGATGATGCGGCGGCGCGGCAGGCCCTTGGCGAGCGCGGTGCGCATGTAGTCGGCGCGCAGGTTCTCGGCGAACGTGGTCCGGGTCAGCCGGGCCACATACGCCATGGAGAGCATCGCGAGGACGAAGCCGGGCAGCAGTAGCTGCTCCACGTCCATCGAGTTCTGCACATTCGGTGGCAGCCAGCCGAGCTCGTCGGCGAAGATGAACCGGGCCAGGTAGCCGAGGACGAAGACCGGCATCGAGATGACGATCAGCGTGAAGATCAGGACGCCGGTGTCCACGGCGCGGCCGGCCTTGAGACCGGCCCAGGCACCGAGCCCGATGCCGACGATGATCTCGATGGTGAGGGCCACCGCCGCGAGGCGGAGGGTCACCGGGAAGGCCATCCCCATTTCCTCGGAGACCGGGCGACCGCCGAAGGTCTTGCCGAAGTCTCCCTGGAAGAGGTTGACCATGTAGTCGATGTACTGCCTCCACAGAGGCTGGTCCAGCCCGAACTCATGGCGGAGGGACGCGACCTGCGCGGGGTCCGCGGCCTTGTCTCCCCACATCGCCCGGATAGGGTCACCGGGCAGTACGTGGACCATGAGGAAAATAATCAGAGTAGTCCCGATGAACACCGGGATCATCTGGAGCAGTCGCCTGGCGACATAGCGCCCCATCATGCCTCCATGCCGTTGGGGGGCGGCGGGGGCCACGTCTCGTCTGCGCCACGCGGGTGGGGGGATGAGCTGCGGGCCTCACGCCTGCGGGCCGGTGCCGCCGCTCCCCGGTGGGGGGAGCGGCGGCACCGGCCGGCGGTCCCGATGATTACTTCTTCTTCACCTGGACGTCGGTGAAGATGGGGTCACCGTCCTGGCCGTAGGGGATCTTCCCCAGGACCTTGTTGGACTGGCCGCTGTTGACCTTGTAGAACCACAGCGGGATCGCCGGCATGTCCTTGGCGAGGACCTGCTCCGCCTCCTGGTAGAGCTTGACGGTCTCATCCAGGGTGGCGGCCTTGTCGGCCTTGGCGGCAAGCGAGTCGAACTCCTTGTTGGCGTAGCCGCTGGTGTTACCGGCCGCCTTGGAGCCGTACAGGTCCCTCATGAAGTTCGAGTTGACCGGGTAGTCGAGCACCCAGCCACCGCGGTACATCGACTTGACCTGGTGCTTGTCGCGCGCGTTCAGGTCGGCCTGGAAGTCGGGCTTGGAGTCGCCGACGCAGTCGACGCCGGTGGCCTTGCGGATGCTGTTGCAGACCGCGTCCACCCAGGGCTTGTGGTCCTGGTCGGCGTTGAACTGGATCGAGATCTTGTTGCCCGGGACACCGCCGCCCTCCTTGATGAGGGCCTTGGCCTTGGCCGGGTCGTAGGTGACCTGCTCCTTGAGCGCACCGGCCTTGTAGCCGATCACGCCGCGGGCGACATAGCTGTCGGCCGGGGTCCGGGAGCCGTGGAGCACGGTCTTGGTGATCGTGTCACGGTCGATCGCCATGGACAGACCCTGGATGACCTTGGGGTCGATGTTCTTGAACTGCTTGGTGTAGAAGGCCGGGACGACCGACTGGACCGCCGAGTACTCCTCGTCGATCGCGCGCTTGCCGAGGTCGGACTTGTAGTTGGTCAGCGCGGTGGTCGGGACCTGCTCGATCCAGTCGAGGTTGTTCGAGCGAATGTCCGAGTAGGCGGCGTCGGCGGTGGTGTAGTTCTTGAAGTCGATGCCGCCGTTCTTGGCCTTGTTCGGGCCCTGGTAGCCGTCGAACTTCCGGACCTTGATCAGCTTCTTGTGGTCCCAGGAGACGAACTTGTAGGGACCGTTGCCGACCGGCTTCTCACCGAAGCCCTTGGGGTCCTTGAAGAACCCGGTGGGAAGCGGGGCCCACACGTCATAGCCCAGCTTGTAGGCGAAGTACGAGACCGAGCTGTTGAGCTCGATCTTGAACTCGTTGTCGTTGACGACCTTGAGGCCGGACATCTTGTCGGCCTTGGGCTTGCCCTTGTCAGGGTGGACGTCCTGGTAGCCCTTGATGTCCTGGAACCAGCTGGAGTTGGTCTGGTTGTTCGACACGTTGGCCGACCAGTTCCACGAGTCCACGTAGGACTTGGCGGTCACGGTCTCGCCGTTGTGGAACTTCCAGCCCGGCTTGAGCTTGACGGTCCAGACAGAGGAGTCCTTGTTGGGGGTGACCGACTCCGCGTTGACGTACACCAGCTTGCCGGTGCCCGGCTCGTAGTCCACCAGCCCGGCGAAGATCTGCTTGAGGACGCGGCTGCCCTGGCTCTCCTTCGCGTTCGCCGGCTGCAGCGGGTTCTGCGGCTCGCTCAGCTGGGCGGTGAGTATCCCGTTCGGGTCCGCCGAGCCCTTGTTCATGTCATTGCTGCCGCTGTCGCTGTCGCCGCCACCACAGGCGGTTGCGGCCAGCGCCACAACTGCTGCCAACGCGACCCACTTGGCGCTCTGCGCACCGCGCATGGGTTTGCCTCCTCAGGAGTCCACTGTCACTACGAGAGGGGGCGCCCGGAGACACGCTGACACCCCTGACAGCGAAAGGGACCGGAACCCCCCAGATGTGCTCGTAGGTCCGCGCTCCCCACAGCGTGTGACCCATTGACCCGAGCTCAATGGACCCCATGATTGAGCACGTCCGGCCCTTAAACCACACCTTATGGGTCTCGCTTTGGTCACAGCATCTACGCGCGGAGCTTCGAAATCCGGACAAAACTGCCCCAGACAGACACACGCGAAACGGACTGTTAACACATCATGCGGAGTCTGGGCTCCGATACCCGGACGCCCAGATCCGGATAACCGCTTGACTGGCACCTTCTTGACATGACAACGGCCCGGACCCCCGCCGTGGAAGCGGAGGTCCGGGCCGTTGGCAGCTCACTGACGCACAGGGGGGCGCCTACGCTCCGTGATCGGCTCCGGAGTGCGCATCGGCGCACGGAGCGGATCCCGGTGCCCGGTGCCCGGCACCCGGCACCCGGCACCCGGGCGTGAGCGTCAGCGCTTGGCGCGGGAGGCGCTGCGGGCGCGCTCCTTCTGGTCCAGCACCAGCTTGCGGATCCGCACCGTCTCCGGCGTCACCTCGACGCACTCGTCGTCGCGGCAGAACTCCAGGGACTGCTCCAGCGAGAGCAGCCGCGGCGGGACCAGGGACTCGGTCACATCAGCGGTGGAGGACCGCATGTTGGTGAGCTTCTTCTCCTTGGTGATGTTGACGTCCATGTCGTCGGAGCGGGAGTTCTCGCCGACGATCATGCCCTCGTACACCTCGGTGCCCGGCGAGGTGAAGAGCACGCCGCGCTCCTGGAGGTTGGTCATCGCGAAGGCGGTCACCGCGCCCGAGCGGTCGGCCACCAGCGACCCGTTGTTGCGGGTCTTCAGCTCGCCGAACCACGGCTCGTGGCCCTCGTGGATGGAGTGCGCGATACCGGTGCCGCGGGTCGCGGTCAGGAACTCGGTACGGAAGCCGATCAGACCGCGGGAGGGGACGATGAACTCCATGCGGACCCAGCCGGAGCCGTGGTTGGACATGTTGTCCATCCGGCCCTTGCGGGTGCCCATGAGCTGGGTGACCGCGCCCATGTGCTCCTCGGGCACATCGATGGTGATGCGCTCGATCGGCTCGTGGAGCTTGCCGTCGATCTCCCGGGTGACCACCTGCGGCTTGCCGACGGTCAGCTCGAAGCCCTCCCGGCGCATGGTCTCCACCAGGATCGCCAGCGCCAGCTCGCCCCGGCCCTGCACCTCCCAGGCGTCCGGGCGGTCGGTGGGCAGCACGCGCAGCGAGACGTTACCGATCAGCTCGCGCTCGAGCCGGTCCTTGACCAGCCGCGCGGTGACCTTCCGGTCCTTCACGGCCGACTTGTCGGCGCCCTTGCCGCCGGGGCCGCGGCCGACCAGCGGGGAGGTGTTGGTGCCGATGGTCATCGAGATCGCGGGCTCGTCGACGGTGATCAGCGGCAGCGCGATCGGGTTCTCCGGGTCGGCCAGGGTCTCGCCGATCATGATGTCCGGGATACCCGCGACCGCGCAGATGTCACCGGGGCCGGCCACCTCGGCGGGCTTGCGGGTGAGCGCCTCGGTCATCATCAGCTCGGTGATCCGGACGTTGGAGATGGTGCCGTCGCGCTTGATCCACGCGACCGTCTGCCCCTTCTTCAGCTCGCCCTGCTCGACCCGGAGCAGCGCGATACGGCCGAGGAAGTTGTCCGCGTCCAGGTTGGTGACATGGGCCTGGAGGGGCGCGGCCGCGTCGTACTCCGGCGCCGGGACGGTCCCCAGCAGGGTGGAGAAGAACGGCTGGAGGCTGTCGCTGTCGGCCGGGACGGTGCCGTCCTCCGGCTTGGTCAGCGAGGCCACGCCGTCACGGGCGCAGGCGTAGACGATCGGGAACTCGATCTGCTCCTCGGTCGCGTCCAGGTCCAGGAAGAGGTCGTACGCCTCGTTGACGACCTCGTCGATCCGGGAGTCCGGGCGGTCCGTCTTGTTGATGCACAGGATCACCGGCAGCTTGGCCTGGAGCGCCTTGCGCAGCACGAAACGGGTCTGCGGCAGCGGGCCCTCGGAGGCGTCCACCAGCAGGACCACCGCGTCGACCATGGACAGACCGCGCTCGACCTCACCGCCGAAGTCGGCGTGGCCGGGAGTGTCGATGATGTTGATGGTGACGGGGTCGCCGCCGCCCGCCGGGTGGTACTTCACGGCGGTGTTCTTCGCGAGAATGGTGATGCCCTTCTCGCGCTCCAGGTCGTTGGAGTCCATGACCCGGTCGTCCACCTGCTGGTGGGCGGCGAACGCACCCGCCTGCTTGAGCATGGCGTCGACGAGGGTCGTCTTGCCGTGGTCGACGTGGGCGACGATGGCGACGTTACGAATGTCGTGGCGCGTGGGCATAGAAGCGCGCTTCTCCCGGTTTCGTGGGTGGCGGCGCGCTCCTTGTGCGACGCGCCTTCCGCCGGGCTGATCACGCCTCGGCCTCACCCCCATGGTACGGGGACGGCGCGGAGACGGATGCCGCAGCCCGTCCCCGCCGGATCTTTCCCCTCCCCGCCCCTTCCCGATACCAGGGGCTCCGCCCCTGGACCCCGGGTCCAGGGGCGGAGCCCCGGTCCGGGGTCTGGGGCGGAGCCCCAGCTTCAGGCCGGGGCGGGGAGGGGAGCGGCCCGCCGCAGGCGTCACGGTCCGTCGGACACCCCTAGCGGCGGAAGCCGATGTCCTGGTAGCGGGGGGTGGCGAAGCCGAAGGCGCCCGCGTTGACCAGGCCCTTGCGCATCGCGATCAACTGGGGGCGCTGATACAGCGGAATCGATCCGGCCGCCGCCCAGATCCGCGCGTCCGCGCGGCTGACCAGGGAACGGGAGGCACCGCCGTCCAGCTCGGAGAGTGCCTGGTCGAAGAACTGGTCGATCTGGTCGGTGCCCACCCGGGTGTAGTTCTGCTCGACGACCAGGGAGCCGTCGGCGGCGGGCTGCGGCTTGGCGTAGATGGGGCGGCCGTCGGTGGCCGGGTAGGCGGAGGCTGGCCAGGAGTAGAGGGCCAGGTCGTAGTCGCCGGTGGCGATGTGGTCCCGGAAGTAGCTCTCGCCCGAGACCTTGGTGATCTCGGTCCGGACGCCGATCTTCTCCAGCATCCGCGCGATGCGCTCGCCGACCGTGCTCAGCGGGGCGGCGGTCCGGTCGTCGGGGAGGACGAAGCGCAGCACCAGCGGCCGTCCCTTCTTCCGTACGACGGCCGCCTCCCCGAGCCGTCCGGACCGCCCGGCGTCACCGGCCGCGGGGGCGGCGTCGGAGGGGCGCTCGGAGTTCGTGGCGGAGGCGGAAGCGGTGCCGGAGGGGCTCTGGGACGCGCTTCCGGAGGCGCTGTCGGTAGCGGAGTCCGTGGCGGGGTCCATGCCGGTGGCGGAGTCCGTGGCGCCGTCGGTGGCCGGGTCCGTGGCGGTGGCGGTCGGCGCGCTGTGCCGCCTGCCCCGGTCGTCCGTCTTGCCGTCGAGCGCCTTCTGCCGGCCGGCGTCGCTCGCCCGCCAGCCCGCGTCCGCCAGCAGCGACTGCGCGGCGTTGGTGTCCTTGTCCCCGAGGGCGCCGCTGTGGTCCTTGTAGCCCGGCTGGCCCGCCATGAGCAGATGGTTGCCGAGCGGCTCGGACGGCAGCCCCATCGGCTTCAGCACCAGCTTCGCCAGGGCCTTCCGGTCGATCGCGCGGGCCACCGCGCGGCGTACCCGCTCATCGGCGAGCGGGCCCTTGGTGCCGTTGAGGGCGAGCTGGGTGTAGGCGGAGTCCAGGGCCTTGCGCAGGGTGAACCTGCTCAGCGCCCGGGTCTGCGACCGGTTCTTGTCGGTGTCGCCGGTGGCCCCTCCCTCGGCTCCGGCCGCCTCCCGGCCGGAGCCGAGGGAGGGCTCCGGCGCGCCCGCCTTGCCCGGGGCCGAGGAGCCCTGCTTGGTGCCCGCGGCCCGCTTGTCCGGGGCGGTGGCCCGGATGCGCCGGGCGGTGGCCCGGTCCACCTCGGCCAGATCGAGCCGCCCGGCGATCAGGGCTTCCGCCCGCTTCTCGGCCGGCACCGCCTGGAAGACCACCCTGCTCAGCCGCGCCCGGTCGCCCCACCAGCGGGGGTTACGGACCAGGGTGACGGAGCCGTCCGAGACCTCGCGCACCATGAAGGGCCCGGCGCCGACCGCGAGCCCCTTGGCCGCCGGTGCGCTGAAGACCGCCGGGTTGTCCATCACGCTCTTCGGGTACAGCGGGGTGAACAGCGAGCGCCAGTCGGTGTACGGCTTGGCGAAGGTGACCTTGACCTCGTGCTCCTTGTCCCCGGGTTCGATCTTGGCGATCCGGTCGTATCCGGCGTTGCGCGCCGTCCCGTACGCCTCGTCGGTGCCGCGCAGCGCCCGCCACTGGGCCTGGAAGTCCTCCGCGCCGATCGGGCGGCCGTCGCTCCACACCGCCTTGGGGTTGAGCTTGTAGACCACGACCTGCTTGGGGTCGGACGAGGTGACGTCGGCGGCGGTCAGATAGTCGCCGTTGCGCTGGGGCCGGCCCCGGGCGTCGAGGGTGTAGAGGGAGGGCAGCACGGCGCCCGCGATCCGCTGGGTGCCCGTGTCCGCGGTCTTCTGAAACGCGTTGAGGGTGGTGGGTGCCGCATCCAGGGCCCAGCGCAGGGTGCCGGTACCGGTGGTCCCGCTGCGCGGCGCGGAGGCGATGTCCCAGGCGGCGGGCGGCGGCGGGCCGTCGTCGTCCGAGCTGCAGCCGGTCAGTACGGGCAGCGGCAGCATCACTCCCGCGGCGAGCAGCATGGCGCGGCGGCGCTTGGTGAGGGGCATGGCTCGTACCTCCGCAGGGTGACGGATATATGCGCATTTGGCATAGTGTGACGCTGATCGCATATACTCCTCACTCAAAGCGACGGTTCATGGGACAGCACGCCGAGAAGGCCATGGAGACGGCCATGAGGGGAAAGGATCACCCGACCGGATCAATGCGGCGGGCGCGCACTCCGGCGCGCGGCGGCGGAATCGCGCCGGTGGCGCCGCCAATCCCGACAGATCCCTTCACAACCACGACCGTGGCGCGTAACACTCGCTGTCGCATGAGCGTCGCCAACCGCAACCGCGGAAGTGAGGGCAAGTCATGTCCTTGACCGACGACTTGACGGCCGTCCAGCGCTGTCTCGATGACCTGGTCCGTTCCGTCTCCCGGCTGGAGCAGCGGGTGGGCGCCGGCGGGCTGGAGATACGCCGTGTCCGCACCGACGCGGACCACCTCCGCGAGAGCCTCGCCCTCCTGCGCGAGACCGCTCCCGAGGAGCGACCACGCCCCGAGATGGTTCCGGTCCCCGACGCGCCGTACAACAGTGCGCTGTGGTCGGACGTCGACGACGAGGGCCTCGGCGCGCGCGATCGCCACGCGCCCTAGGGACGGCCCGGCGCGCCTCCCGTCGTCGGGGCGCCCCCCATCGTCCCCCCATACCACTCCACCGCGGAGTTCCCCTTGGCCACAGGCACCGACCCCCAAGCCACCACACCCGCGCCCGCAGGCGGCGGGACGGCCCCGCACGGCGTGCACGGCGCCTCACGCGCCGCCATCCCCGCCCGCCATCTGCGCAGCGACCGCTGGTGGCTCTCCCCGGCGATCACCGCCGCCGGGCTGTTCGCGTTCATCGTCTACTCCACCTGGCGGGCCTTCGCCGGGGACGACTACTACGCAGAGCCGTATGTCTCCCCCTTCTACTCGCCCTGCGTCGCCCAGAACTGCGTGCCCATGAAGGGCGGCGCCAACTGGGAGATCTTCGGCGCATGGTGGGGCCTGTCCCCCGCGCTGCTGATCCTGATCTTCCCGCTGGGGTTCCGGCTCACCTGCTACTACTACCGCAAGGCGTATTACCGGGGCTTCTGGGCCTCGCCGCCCGCCTGCGCCGTCGCCGAGCCACGCGCCAAGTACACCGGCGAGACCCGCTTCCCGCTGATCCTGCAGAACATCCACCGCTACTTCTTCTACTTCGCGGTGATCGTCGCGGGGATCCTCACCTATGACACCGTGCTCGGCTTCCGGGACGAGCACGGCCGCTGGGGCCATATGGGACTGGGCACCCTGGTGCTGCTCGCCAACATCGCGCTGATCTGGGCGTACACCCTCTCCTGCCACTCCTGCCGCCATATCGTCGGCGGCCGGATGAAGCACTTCTCCCGGCACCCGGTGCGCTATCGGCTCTGGGGCTGGGTGAGCGGGCTCAACGCCCGCCATATGCAGCTGGCCTGGGCCTCTCTCATCAGCGTCGCCGTCGCGGACTTCTACGTCTACCTGGTGGCGAGCGGTGCCTTCGACGATCCCCGCTTTTTCTAGGAGAGGTGCTCATCGATGACGCAAGTCGAGCGGCAGGCGTGGGACGTGGTCGTGATCGGCGCGGGCGGCGCCGGGCTGCGGGCCGCGATCGAGGCCCGCGAGCAGGGCATGCGCTGCGCCGTCATCTGCAAGTCGCTGTTCGGCAAGGCCCATACCGTGATGGCCGAGGGCGGCATCGCCGCCAGCATGGGCAATGTCAACGAGCGCGACAACTGGCAGGTGCACTTCCGCGACACCATGCGCGGGGGCAAGTTCCTCAACCACTGGCGGATGGCCGAGCTGCACGCCCAGGAGGCCCCGGACCGGGTCTGGGAGCTGGAGACCTGGGGCGCGCTCTTCGACCGCACCCCGGAGGGCAAGATCTCCCAGCGGAACTTCGGCGGCCATGAGTACCCCCGCCTCGCCCATGTCGGGGACCGCACCGGCCTGGAGCTGATCCGCACCCTCCAGCAGAAGATCGTCTCCCTGCAGCAGGAGGACAAGGCCGCGACCGGCGACTACGAGTCCCGGCTGAAGGTCTTCCAGGAGTGCACGGTCACCCGGATCGTCAAGGACGGCGACCGGGTCGCCGGTGTCTTCGGCTACGAGCGCGAGTCGGGCCGTTTCTTCGCGCTGGAGGCCCCGGCCGTGGTGCTGGCCACCGGCGGTATCGGCAAGTCCTTCAAGGTGACCTCCAACTCCTGGGAGTACACCGGCGACGGCCACGCGCTGGCGCTGCTCGCGGGCGCCCCGCTGATCAACATGGAGTTCGTGCAGTTCCATCCGACCGGTATGGTCTGGCCGCCCTCGGTGAAGGGGATCCTGGTCACCGAGTCGGTGCGCGGCGACGGCGGGGTGCTGCGCAACAGCGAGGGCAAGCGCTTCATGTTCGACTACATTCCGGACGTCTTCAAGGAGAAGTACGCGCAGTCCGAGGGCGAGGCCGACCGCTGGTACGAGGATCCGGACCACAACCGCCGCCCGCCCGAGCTGCTTCCCCGCGACGAGGTGGCCCGCGCCATCAACGCCGAGGTGAAGGCGGGCCGGGGCTCCCCGCACGGCGGGGTCTTCCTCGATGTGTCCACCCGGATGTCCCCCGAGGTCATCAAGCGGCGGCTGCCCTCCATGCACCACCAGTTCAAGGAGCTCGCGGACGTCGACATCACCGCCGAGCCCATGGAGGTGGGCCCGACCTGTCACTACGTGATGGGCGGGGTGGACGTCGACCCGGACACCGCGGCCGCGGCCGGGGTGCCCGGTCTGTTCGCCGCCGGCGAGGTCGCGGGCGGAATGCACGGCTCCAACCGGCTCGGCGGCAACTCCCTCTCCGATCTGCTGGTCTTCGGGCGCCGCGCCGGGCTCCATGCGGCCCGCTATGCCCAGGAGACCGCGGCCTCGGGCACCCGTCCGGTGCCGGACGAGACCCAGCTGGACCTGGCGGCGGCCGAGGCGCTGCGCCCGTTCAGCGCCGAGGCCGGTGAGCCGGACGAGAGCGCGGGTCCGGCCGGGCCACCGGAGAACCCGTACACCCTCCACCAGGAGCTGCAGCAGTCGATGAACGACCTGGTGGGGATCATCCGGAAGGCCGGGGAGATGGAGGAGGCGCTGCACCGGCTGGCCAGTCTGCGGGTCCGGGCGCGCCGCGCCGGGGTCGAGGGGCACCGGCAGTTCAACCCCGGCTGGCATCTGGCCATCGATCTGCGCAACATGCTGCTGGTCAGCGAGTGCGTGGCCCGTGCCGCGCTGGAGCGGACCGAGAGCCGTGGCGGGCACACCCGCGACGACTGCCCGGAGATGGACCGCGGATGGCGGCGGCTCAATCTGGTCTGCCGGCTCTCCGACCCCTCGGGCGGGCTGGCGGCACCCGACACCGGACACGGCCAGATCCGGCTGGAGCGGCGCGAGATGCCGCCCATCCGGCCCGATCTGCTGAACCTGTTCGAGAAGGACGAGCTGGTGAAGTACCTGACGGACGAGGAGCTGACCCAGTGAGTGCGTACGAGGCCCACTTCCGGGTGTGGCGGGGCGACCAGGACGGCGGCGGTCTGAAGGACTTCCACGTCGAGGTCAACGACGGCGAGGTCGTGCTCGACATCGTCCACCGGCTGCAGGCGACCCAGGCCCCCGATCTGGCGGTCCGCTGGAACTGCAAGGCGGGCAAATGCGGTTCGTGCAGCGCCGAGGTCAACGGCCGCCCCCGGCTGCTGTGCATGACCCGGATGTCGGTGTTCGACCGGGCCGAGACGATCACCATCACCCCGCTGCGGGCCTTCCCGGTGGTGCGGGATCTGGTGACGGACGTGTCGTTCAACTACACCAAGGCCCGCGAGGTGCCGTCCTTCGTCCCCCCGGAAGGGGTGGGGCCGGGCGAGTACCGGATGTGGCAGGAGGACGTGGGGCGGTCGCAGGAGTTCCGCAAGTGCATCGAATGCTTCCTGTGCCAGGACACCTGCCATGTGGTGCGGGACTTCGAGGAGAACAAGGAGGCGTTCGCCGGGCCGCGGTTCCTGATGCGGGTCGCGGAGCTGGACATGCATCCGCTGGACGCGGCGGCCGACACCGGGCTGGACCGCAAGCGCACCGCCCAGGAGGAGCACGGACTGGGCTACTGCAACATCACCAAGTGCTGTACGGAGGTCTGCCCCGAGCAGATCAAGATCACCGACAATGCGCTGATCCCGCTCAAGGAGCGGGCGGTGGACCGTAAGTACGATCCGCTGGTCTGGCTCGGCAACAAGATCCGGCGCCGGGGGCAGTAGCTCCCCTTCGTGTCGCGGGCCCGCCGATGGCGGGCCCGCTGCCATGACCGCGCCCGGCCCGCCACTAGCACCTATCACCTATCACCAGAGGCTGAGCAGCGCCTCCACCGAGTCCGGCCCCGAGGACCGGCCGTCCGGCAGGGCCAGCTCGAACCAGACGGTCTTGCCGAACGGGGTCCTGCGGCTCCCCCAGCCCGCGCTGAGCAGCCCGACCAGCTGCAGCCCGCGCCCGCCCTCGTCGGTGTCCCGGGCGCGCCGCCGCCGGGGCTGGACCAGACCGCCGTCCCAGACCTCGCACACCAGCGTGCGGTCCAGCAGCAGCCGCAGCCTGATCTCGCCCTCGCCGTACCGCAGGGCGTTGGTCACCAGCTCGCTGACCAGCAGCTCGGTGGTGTCCACCAGACCGTCAAGACCCCAGGACTCGAGCTGCTCCCGGGCCAGTTCGCGGGCCCGGCCCACGGACTGCGGGGCGCTGGGAAGGTGCCAGTCGCCGACCGACTCGGCCGACAGGCCCTGCACCCGGGCCATCAGCAGGGCGATGTCATCCTCGCCGTGGTGGGTGTCGAGGGTGCTCAGGACGTGGTCGCAGACGTCCTCGAGGGATCCGGCCGCGGCGTTACCGCCGTCGGCGCCCTCGGGGGTGTCGAGGGCCGCGCGCAGGGCCTGGAGTCCCTCGTCGAGGGTGTGGTCGCGGGACTCGACCAGACCGTCCGTGTAGAGGGCCAGCAGCGCGCCGTCGGGGAGCTCGACCTCGATCTCCTCGAACGGCTCGCCGCCGACGCCGAGCGGCATGCCGGGCGGGACCTCCATCAGCAGGGCGTTCTCACCCGGTTCCACCAGGACGGGGGGCGGATGTCCGGCGTTGGCGAAGGTACAGCGGCGGGTGACCGGGTCGTAGACGGCGTAGACGCAGGTGGCGAGATAGACCTCGGTCAGGTCGGACGAGTCGTCGGCCTTGCTGCCGCGGGCGCGCGATCCCGGCCGCGCGCCGGCGTGCGAGCCGCCCGGTGTGCCGAGGCCGAGGGCGATCTCGTCCAGCGCGGAGAGCACCTCGGCGGGCTCCAGGTCGAGCAGGGCGAGGGTGCGTACGGCGGTGCGCAGTTCGCCCATGGCCACGGCGGCGCGCAGCCCCCGCCCCATCACGTCGCCGACCACCAGCGCGGTGCGGTGCCCGGGCAGCTCGATCACGTCGAACCAGTCGCCGCCCACCTCGGTCGCCGCGTTCCCCGGCAGATAGCGGCAGGCGATGTCGAGCCCGGCGGCCTCCGGGTCGCCGGGCGGGAGCAGGCTGCGCTGCAGTATCAGCGCGCGTTCATGTTCTCTGCGGTACAACCGGGCGTTGTCGATGCTGACGGCGGCGCGGGCGGCCAGCTCGACGGCGAGCGCGCGGTCCCGTTCGCCGAAGGGCTCGCTGCCCTTGGTGCGGGAGAACTGGGCCAGGCCCACGACGGTGTCGCGGGCGACCATCGGCACCACGAGGGTGGACTGCAGCATGGCGCCGAGCTCCAGGCTCTCACTGCCGTCCCGGCCGGGGACGACCCGGACCTGGGCGGTGCGCAGGGCGTGGGCGCACAGGGAGTTGAAGGGGTAGCGGTGGACCTCGCCGACCTGGATGGGCTTGGGGTCCTCGGCGGTGTTGACGCGGCAGATGTCGCCGAAGGCGACCGGGCCGTCGGAGACCGCGCTGGCGAAGGCGACGCGGCGCAACTCGGCGCTGCCGTCGGCGAGTCCGGGCGGGGTCTCGTCGCCGGAGAGCAGCCCCTGGTAGAGGTCGACGGAGGCCAGGTCGCAGAACTGCGGCACGGCCACGTCCAGCAGCTCCCGGGCGGTGGTCTCCAGATCGAGCGAGGTGCCTATTCGGGCCCCCGCCTCGTTCAGCAGCGCCAGATTGCGCCGTACGCCCGCGGCCTCCTGTTCGGCGCGGCGGCGGCCGGTGACGTCCGTGGCCAGTCCGGCGATGCCGATGGGGCGGCCGGAGCCGCTGTGCAGCCGGTAGAGCGAGACCGACCAGCGGCGGCGGTCGGCGCTGCCCGGAGTCTGGCCCATGAGCGGCATATCGGTCAGCGCCTGCCCGGAGTCCAGGACCTGGCGCAGGGCGGCGGCCAGCCGGTCGGCCTCGCCGCGCGGCAGCAGATCGTGCGGGGTCACCCCGCGGTATTCCTCGGCGGGGCGGCCGAAAACCTTCGCAAAACGCTCATTGACCCGGAGCATCCGGAGATCGGTCCCGAAGAGGAAGAAACCGAGCGGAGATTGACCGAAAACGGCCTGTGAAGAAGCAAGATCGGTTTCCAGCCCGCGCAACGCACTGACGTCCACCGCGATACAGAGCGCGGCCCGCTTCCCGTCCTCATCCTGAGCGGGCATCACATAGACCTCGGCGATGCCATGTCCGCTCGGCGCCTGGGGGCTACGGTAGGGGACCAGCCCGGTCCACTCCCGGCCGTCCAGAATGTCGGCGACCGCGCGATGGCCGGTCTCCTGGTACTCGGGCGGTACGAACGCCTCCACCGGATCCTTGCCGATGGCCTGGCGCGCCGTCAGCCCCAGCAGTTCCGCGGCCCGTTCGCTCCACTGCGCGATCCGGCCGTCGGGCCCCAGCGCGAAGGAAGCGACCTGGATGTAGTCATAGATCGAGCCGGGCGGGCTGCTCTGCCACACCGCCGACATCGAGGACATGGGCGACATGTCCGGCACCGAAGACCCTTGTGACACCGGCGACACCTGCGAACCAACCGTCTCCTCGGGGATATCAGCCCCCGCTGGCTTCTCGCTCATGCGCCCGTCCCCTCCGGCTCAGGTGCTCCGACCGGCTCCAGATAGCCGAGTATCCAGCACATCGGCCATCCCGAGTACGGTCTTCACGATCACAGCACTATCTCAGCCCGCCATCGGTTTCCGTCCCGGCTTTTGGTGAAGCGCTCATGATCAGCGCTCCCCCTCACTCCTAACCAGGTGGAGGCGGCTCGAACCCCATGGATTCTCCCTGTACGAGACCTCGAACGGGCCCCGCGCGGGACGGCCTCAAGGGGTACGCGGAGGAGCGCCCTCGGCGCCCTGTTCGACACTCTGCTCAGCGCCTTGCCCGGCACCCTGTTCGGCGCCCTGCCCGGCACCCTCGGCCGCGCGCAGCCGGCGGACCGCCTCGGCCACCGCGGGGCGGTCCTCGTCCAGCCAGTCGACCTCGTCCACCCGGTCCGGGGGAAGCCAGCGCAGCTCGTCGTGGTCCTCCAGCGGGCGCGGCTCACCGGAGCGCAGGGCCGCGGTCCACACCCGCAGCACATAGCCGGGCTTCAAGGGCCACTCCCCCGGCAGCGGTTCGAGCGGCTCGACCTCGACCCCGAGCTCCTCGCGCAGTTCGCGGACGAGCGTCTGCGGCGGGGTCTCCCCGGGCTCGGCCTTACCGCCGGGCAGCTCCCAGCGGCCCGCGAGCTCGGGCGGGGCGCTGCGCCGCGCGGCCAGCAGCCGCCCCCGGTCGAACACCGCTCCACCCACCACCACACGCACGCTCATGCGCCGCACCTTAGCCTGCCTGGCCTGCGCCGATACACACCAGGGCCCCGGGGCGGACGCCCCGGGGCCCTGGAAGATGTACGTATTCCCGCGGACGGGCCGGATTCCTGTGGGCCGGCCCAATTCCGGGAAGACTGACCGGATTCCTGCGGGCTGACCCCATTCGGGAGCCGGCCGGATCCTTACGGGCTGACCCGAATCCCGCGGGCGGGCCCGGTTCGCCGGCCGAGCCGATTCCCGCGGGCCAACTGGGCCGACCAGCCGACCGGACTGACGGCCTAGCCGGACTGACGGGTCGCGGCGGTCCGCTCGACCACGTACAACTGCTCCTGGCCCTGGCCCTCCAGGCGGTCGGCCACCTCCTGGGCCTCCGTCCTCGTGGCGTAGCGCCCGACGCGGTAGCGGTTGCCGTTGGTGTCCTGGCGGATCACGAGCCAGGGCAGCACAGCGTTCCCGTCACTCATCTCCCCGCCCTCTCCGCTGTGGCCCGCCCGGGCGTACGCCCCCGCGACACCATGAAGGAAATCCCGATCCGCATATGCCCGAGCCTACGCCCTACCTTCACGCAGCGGATACGAGTTCTTACAACGAGGCACTCATCCGGCCATGTCTCAGATGAATGTCCTCAGACGTATGCCTCAGACGCGCGCGTCGGCCTTCGCCCGGTCGTCGTCCTCACTGTCCTCACTGTCCTCACCGGCCGGGGCGGTGCCCAGCTCGCGCTCGGCCTCCAGCAGCGTCGGATTGCGCCATGCGCTGCGTACACCCCAGACGTAGAAGACCAGCCCGATCAGGGCGACGACCAGGATGTCCCAGCCACCCGGCAGATAGCCGCGGCCACCGAACTCCTTGCCACCGGCCCACGACACCGCCGCCATGACCAGCAGATACGTGACCATCCAGGCACCGGCGGCCAGATGCGGCCGAAGCTCTGCCCACGGCTTGCGCAGCTCGTACCAGGCCCAGATCGGCAGCCCGATCGCCATGATGAAGATGACCTTGCCGGTGAGCGGCCAGCGGGCCCAGTACAGCACCAGCGAACCGAAGACCATCGCGATCGGCGCGATCACCGGCATCGCGCGCAGCTTCACCGGGCGCGGCAGGTCCGGGGAGAGGCGGCGCAGCGACATCACGGCGACCGGACCGGTGATGTACGAGATCACGGTCGCGACGGAGACAATCTCGGCCAGCGAGCCCCAGCCGCGGAAGACCGCGAGGAAGATGAAGGCGATCCCCAGGTTGAGCAGCAGCGCCGGGCGCGGGATGCCGGTCTTGGGGTCGACCTTGCCGAAGATGCTCGGCAGATGGCCGTTCTCCTGGACGCCCTGGATCATGCGGGAGGTGGTGGCCGCGTAGATCATGCCGGTGCCGGACGGGGAGATGAAGGCGTCGGCGTACAGCAGCATCGCCAGCCAGTTCAGGCCCCAGGCCAGGGACAGATCGGCGAGCGGGGAGTTGAAGGAGAGCCCGGACCAGCCGCCGTGCTGCAGATCCGCGGCGGGGACGGCGGTCAGGAAGGCGATCTGCAGCGCGACGTAGATCACCAGCGAGATGAGGATCGAGCTGATGACGGCCTTGGGCAGCGACTTCCCGGGGTTGCGGGCCTCACCGGCCATGTTGAGCGGGGACTGGAAGCCGTTGTAGGCCCAGACGATGCCGGAGACGGCGACCGCGGTGAACACGGAGCTCCAGCCATTGGGGGTGAAGCCGCCGTGGCCGGTGACATTGCCGGTGTCGAAGTGCGACAGCAGCAGGGCCCCGGCGGTCAGGGTCGGCACGACCACCTTGAAGACGGTGATCGCGGTGTTGGTCTTCGCGAAGAGGGTGATCGCGAACCAGTTGAGGAAGAAGTAGAAGAGCAGCAGCACGGACGCGAGCGCGACACCGCTGCCGGTCAGCTCCTTCCCGTCGTACAGCGCCTTGGCCCAGCCGAAGTCCCAGGAGCTCATGTACTGCACGGAGGCGGTGGCCTCACCGGGGATCACGGAGACGATGGCGATCCAGTTGGCCCAGGCGGCCAGATATCCGGCCAGCGAGCCGTGGGAGTACTGGCCGTACCGGACCATGCCGCCGGCCTTGGGGAACATCGAACCCAGCTCGGAGTAGGTCAGGGCGATGGTCAGGGCGACGGCGGCGCCGATCACCCAGGCCAGGATGGCGGCGGGTCCGGCCAGCGAGGCGGCGCGCTCGGCGCCGAAGAGCCAGCCGGAGCCAATGATCGACCCGAGACCCACGGCGGTGAGGGCCACCGGTCCGAGTGACCTTCGATAATGCGAGTGGGAACCCTGCTCCGTGCTCAACGTTCCTGGCACTCCCTTCGCCCCCCGACGACCGGACACAAACCGGTCCATCGTAAGAGCGAAATGGATGATCACCTTCCAGTAACCCCTTTCACCTGCGCCGATGTGAGTTTTGCAACAGCGGACGCTGGAACCGCGCTCAGGCGCCGGGGGCGGGAACCGGGCTCAGGAACCGTGAGCGGGACTGGAGCTCAGGAACCGTGAGCGGGGCCGGGGCTAAGGAACCGTGGGCGGGGTCCACGATCAGGTGCCGGCGGTCGGGCCCGTACGCACACTGGGGAGCGGCATCAGCACCGGCTCGCCCGTGGGCGCCTTACGGCAGACATCACCGCACTCGGCGTCCAGTGAGCAGCACAGCGAGCAGACGGCCCCCGCCCGCACCGGGCAGTCGGCGATGTCCGGCAGCTCGTACGCCGTCTCGCACGAGGCGCAGAGGTGGGTGGCGGTGATGTCCGGGACCTCGGCGCCCGGCCCGTTCACCGGGTTCTGCCGGGCCAGGTAGTAGCGGCCCCCGGTGAGCCAGGCCAGCAGCGGGCAGAGCACCAGCGCCAGACCGCAGGCGATGAAGGTCGAGAACGCCTCGGCCACCTCCCCGAAGGCCCCGAAGAAGGCGACGATCGAGACCGTCGAGGCGATCACCATCGCGCCGAATCCGGCGGGGTTCACCGGATGCAGATACGCCCGCTTGAACTCGATGTACTTCGGGCTCAGCCCGAGCGGCTTGTTGATGACCAGATCGGCGGCGACGGCGGCGATCCAGGCGATGCCGACGTTGGAGTAGAAGCCCAGCAGCTTGTTGAGCGCCGCGAACATGTTCATCTCCATCAGCGCCAGCGCGATGGCGAGGTTGAGGAAGATGTACCAGACCCGGCCCGGGTGGCGGTGGGTGACCCGGGAGAAGAAGTTGGACCAGGAGAGCGAGCCGCTGTAGGCGTTGGTCACATTGATCTTGATCTGGGACACCACCACGAAGAGCGCGGCGGCGGGCAGCGCGACCGACCCCAGCCAGGGCTTCAGCGCCTCGATCTGCGGGGCGATGGGCTCCAGCGCATGGGTCTTGCCGACCGCGCCCAGCGCCACGAACGCGAGGAACGCACCGCCGATCTGCTTGGCCGCGCCGATGACCACCCAGCCGGGGCCGGCGGCCAGGACCGCCAGATTCCAGCGCCGCCGGTTCTCCTCGGTCTTCGCGGGCATGAACCGCAGATAGTCGGCCTGCTCACCGATCTGCGCGATCAGTGAGAGCGCGACACCCGTGCCCAGGCCGTATCCGATCCAGTCGAACCCGGACCCCGCGCCCTCGGTCCCGCCGAAGGAGGCGAACGCGCCCCAGGAGTCCGGCGCCTCGAAGGCCAGCACCACGAACGGCAGGGCGAGCCCGATCAGCCAGACCGGCTGGGTCCACGCCTGCACCTTGGCGAGCGCGCCCATGCCGCGGAAGACGATCGGGATCACGATGAGGGTGGTCAGCAGATAGCCGACCGGCAGCGGGATATGGAGAGCCTGATGCATGGCCTGCGCCATGATCGAGCCCTCCAGCGCGAAGAAGATGAAGGTGAAGCTGGCGTAGATCAGCGAGGTCAGTGTCGAGCCGAAGTAGCCGAATCCGGCACCTCGGGTGATCAGGTCCATGTCCAGGCCGTAGGTCGCACAGGCGCGGGCGATGGGGATGCCGGTCAGGAAGATGATCGTCGCCGCGGTGAGGATCGAGGCGATACCGCTGGTGAAGCCGTAGGTGAAGACGATGGACGCGCCGATGGCGAAGTCCGCGAGATAGGCGATCCCGCCGAGCGCCGTCGAGGCGACCATGGTCGGCGACCAGCGGCGGTAGGAGTGGGGTGCGTAGCGCAGCGAGTAGTCCTCGCGGCTCTCGTCCGCCGCGAGCCGGGCGTAGCCGCGCCGCGAGGCCGCTGCCGCGGACGCTCCCGCCTCGGGTGCGGCCGTATCGACCGTGCCGACCGCATCGACCGTATCCGTCATATCGGCTTCCCCTGTCGCTCGGGCCGTTCCGTTACGCCCCAGGAAGCTAGAAGCCGCAGGTGACGGGCGGCGGCGGTGCGGCATTGCCGGGCCGTTACGGCGGCGGGGAGGCGGTTAACTCGCGGTAAGACGCGCCGGGGCGGACCGCCCGACTATCGGTGAGCGCCGATGGGAACGGCGAACGGTGACAGGGCCATGAGCACCAACGCGGGCCATGAGCACCCACGGGCCGAACGAAGAATCACTTCACCGGCAGCCGATAGGCGACCCGATAGCGCTCGGCCAGCACCACCACATCGGCGGTCTCGACCGGACGGCCGCCCGCGAAGTACGTACGCGAGGTGACCAGCACCCAGTGCCCCGGCACCCCGCCGAGCGCCAGCACCTCCTCGGCCCGGCCGGGCCGCGCGCCGACCTCCTCCGCCACGTTGTCCACCACCAGATCGAGGGCGGCCATCCGGTCGACGACCCCGCGCCCGGCCAACGGCCCCTCCTCGGGCAGCATCACGGGCGTACGGCCGGTGACGGCGAGCGGCTCCCAGGAGGTGGAGAGCATGACCGCCTCCCCCTGCGACTGGAACACATAGCGGGTGCGCATCACCCGCTCCCCCACGTCGATCCCCAGCCGCCCGGCGGTCTCCGCCCCGGCCTCCTCCTGCTCGCTGTGGGCGTCCCAGCTCCCGATGACCCGCTCATCGGCCTGTTCCTGCCGGAACGGCGTGGCCTCCCCAGCGGTATGAAACCCACCCCGGACCACCCGCCGCGGCACCGGCTGGGCCCGCACATACGTCCCCGACCCCGACCGCCCCTCGACCAGCCCCTCGGCCATCAGCACCTTGCGCGCCTCGAGGGCGACGGTGTCCGAAACCCCGTACTCTTCCCGGATCCTGGCCTGAGAGGGGAGACGCGCATGCGGTGGCAGCTCACCCCCGGCGATCTTCTTCCGCAGATCGTCGGCGACGCGGAGGTATGCGGGCTGGTCACCAAAGGCCACGTGCACTCCCTGGGTTGACAGTCAGCCACAGCTTGGCAACCCAGCGTTGTCGATTGCAACTCAAGGCCATAGCTTCACTAGAAGTGGTGAACTGCAGCTCAGAGACGTTTAACTCGCCCAAAGCCCGGTGAGCTGCCCAACCCCGGCCCCCGCCCCGCCCTTTGCAACCGCGACGCGCTCTCGCCCCGTCAGTTCACGCTCGTCTCGATCGCCTCGAAGATGTCCGCGTCCGTCTCCTGCTGCCAGTCCGGGAGATCGGCCCAGTCGGCCACGTACCCCGGCTTCGGGTCCTCGAAGTGCCGGTACATCTGCGCGATCCAGCACGTCGCGACGAAGCGGCCCTTCTGCTCACGCGTCAGGCGCGACGCATGCCCACCACTCAGCTCGAGGAACTGACGCACCTGCTCATAAACCGCACCGGCGGCCTCGCGCTCCCACTCCGGAGTGTCCTCCCAGGGCGTCACATAGCCAGACTTGGGCTCACCGGGATAGTGCCGACGCACGCCCGCGATCCACGCCTCACGGAACAGCCGCGCACCTTCGGTCTCCGACATATCCATCCCCTCCGTCACGCCACACTCAGTGCCTTGATCTCGGCATCCAGCTCTGCGATGCGCCTATCACGAGCGAGTGGACCGAACTCCGAACGCAGGGCTTGGAGTCTACGGGCGACATAGCCGGAGGAGGATTCTCGCGCCAGGCGGAGCGCCTCGCGGGTGTACGCGACCACCTGCTCCGGATCCTTGCGCTTGACCCCGACGGCGGCCAGGTTCGCGAGCACGACACCTCGGCGCCGAAAGGATTGGCCCTCCGCGAGGGCCTCTTGTGCGAGGGCGTTCCGAAGGGTCCGCTCGGCTAGGTCGAGCCGCCCGAGCTGTACGTAACGAGCACCACGCTCCTCTCCGAGCCGAGAGCCGTCGAAACGAAGCCAGCCCCCGTTCTGCGCTGGTCCGGTCAAGTCCCCAACTTGCTCTGCCTTGTCGAGGGCACGTTCGCACGCCGTCAAATCACCAAGTCCGGCATAGGCCTCCGCTTGAACCGCAGCGACCCAGTGCCGTGTCGAAAGTGAACTGTCACCCCGCCGAGCAATGCGTCCGGCTACCAATAGCGTGTCGGCAGCCTCCCGGTAGCGACCTTCGTACACACCAACGTACGCATGTCGGGTAAGAGCGCAGGCCCAGAGATCAAAGGCCCCCGCGTCCTTGCTGGCCGACGCCGCCAACGTGTACGAAGCCGCAGCATCGGTGTACCGGTTGCTGTCGAAAGCCAGCTCGCCCGCAAGCTGAAAAAGGTCGCCCGCCGCACCGCACAAGGCCCGTGTCTCCTTGTCCGAGCGGCCGCCCAGGGCCTTCGTGAGCCCCGTGAGCTGATCGCGAACGATCGGGCGGACAGATCCCTTGGCACGTGCAAGCTGATACACCTGCCACAGGTGACCATTCATTCGGAGGAAGTCTTCGGAAGCTCGACGGTGGCCCCCTTCTGCGAGGGCTTCCGATTCCTCCGCAGAGAGGGCGGTCAAGGCCCCGGCAACCGTAATTATGCGGAAAAACTCACGCCGAATCATGTCGTCGATATCCCCTGAGCCATAGCTGTCCCTTGAAGACGACCCTGCGGACTCCGGGAGCGTTACTGGGGGCCTGGTTACCAGGGCGTCTAATTCAGCAAGGTCTAATTGCAACGCCGCTGCGTACTTTTGGCGCAACGACGGTTGGATCTCGGTTTTACCGCTCTCCCAACGGCCAACCGTGGTGCGGTCGACACCAAGCACATGAGCGAGCCCTTCTTGACTGTAACCCAGCGCTTTCCGCCGTTCAGCGAGTCCCACGACACCTCCCTACCCCACCCCGCCGACCGCCACTCGGCGGTCCCGCACGCCGCCCGGCGCTCCCCACTGGCCGCTATTCTCAGCGGTCCCGTCATGACCGAAGCACGCGCGTCCATTCGTGGCGCGGTCGCGAAAGGTGGGGACGAGGACGACGACGAATGCGACCCCGTGGGAGACGGGGAATGCTCCCCCGGATATCCGAGCAGCTCATGCAGCCCGAGGAACTGATGGACAACGACTCGCCACATACCGAAGCGCTGTGGGCGCTGGTGCGCCCACACACCGGCGAACAACACGAGGTCCAACCCGCCTCGCGGGGAAACGGCTCGGACGTCAGCGCCATCGTCAAGTGTGAACACGGCCCGGTCTTCATCAAAGCGTGCCGCAACCGGTCACGCGGCCGACGCGCTTCCATGGTCCGGGAGCGACTGGTCAATCCCTTGGTGCGGGCTGTCTCGCCGAAGCTGTGGTGGCACGCCGAGGACGAGGAATGGACCGCACTCGGCTTCGAGGTCCTGGAAGGACGATCGTCGGACTTCACACCGGACTCGCCCGACCTTCCCGTGGTGGTCGACCTCCTCGACCGGATCGGGGGCCTGCGACTGCCGGCCGAGGCATACGACTGGCCGGAGACCCGCTGGAACCGGTTCGCCAGCGAGAGGGACGCCAAGCTGTTCAAAGGCGAGACGCTTCTCTTCACCGACGTCAACCCGGACAACTTCATGATCGGGAAAGGGCGAGCCTGGGCGGTGGACTGGTCGTGGCCCACCCGCGGGGCGGGGTTCATCGACCCCGCGTGCCTCGTCGTGCAGCTCATCGCAGCCGGACACTCCGCCGAGGAGGCCGAGGTATGGGTGTCTGAGTGCAAGGCGTGGATGAACGCGGACGCAGCCGCCATCGACGCTTTCGCCGCGGCCACCCTCCGCATGAGCGTGTCACATGCGGACCGGCACCCCGACGCGGTCTGGTTGGCGGACATGGCCGACGCAGCACGGGCGTGGGCTGCCCACCGAGGTGTGTCCGAGAGGTCACGCTGATCGTGGAGGCGGCGCGGGGCCGGTCCTGATGGCTGCCGGGCGGGCCCCGGATCTCCGCCGGGCGGGCCCCGGTGCCCGCTAGTCTCCTGAGCAGCAGCCGCCGAAGCGTAGGGACCGCGATGGACGACGAACCGCTCGCCCGGGAGCCCCACCGCGTGGCGCCCAGGACCGTTCGCCCCATCTCACGGGTGCTGCCCGGCGTGCTGTTCATGGCGCTGTGCGTCGGGGGCTGCACCGGTGGCTCCGGGGCGCAGGGCGCGGCCGGGTCGTCCAGCGCCGGTGCGGGCACCGCGGGGGTCGGCGACGCGCTCTTCCCCCGGCTCGGCAATGGTGGCTACGACGTGCGGAGCTATCGCCTGGCCCTCGACTACACGCCCGGCACCCACCAACTGAAGGGCACCGCCCGGATCACCGCCCGCACGGACCGGGCCCTGCGCTCCTTCCACCTCGACCTCGCCGGGCTGCGCGTCCGGAAGGCCACGGTGAACGGCCGCCCCGCCAAGGCCGCCCGCAGCGGCACCGAGCTGGTCCTCACCCCCGCCTCGGCCCTCCCCAAGGGCCGCACCTTCACGGCCACCGTCGTCTACGACGGCAAGCCGAAGACCCTCACCGGCGAGGACACCGGGAAGGAGGGATGGATCCGCACCGACGACGGCGCCGTGGCGCTCGGCGAGCCGACCGGCTCCATGACCTGGTTCCCCGGCAACCACCACCCCTCCGACAAGGCCGCCTACGACATCGACGTCACCGTTCCCGAGGGCTACACCGCCGTCTCCAACGGAGAGCTGAAGGGCCGGCAGACCCGCGACCGCCGCACCACCTTCCGATGGCACATGGGCGAGCCCATGGCGAGCTATCTGGCCAGCGTCGCCATCGGCCGCTTCGACGTCGTCACCACGACCACCGGCAAGGGCCTGCCCGTCTACGTCGCCGTCGACCCCACCGAGGCCGACCGCGCGAAGCACATCACCGACCAGGTCGACGACGCCATCACCTGGGAGAGCCGCACCTTCGGCCCGTACCCCTTCTCCTCCACCGGTGCGGTCGTCGACCACCTCCCCGGCCTCGGCTACGCCCTGGAGACCCAGACCAAGCCGTACTTCGACGCGGCCCCGGACCAGAGGCTCGTCGTGCACGAGCTCGCCCACCAGTGGTTCGGCGATTCGGTCACCCCCCGGGTCTGGAAGGACATGTGGCTCAACGAGGGCTTCGCGACCTACGCCGAATGGCTGTGGGAGGAGGACCACGGCGGCCGCACCGCCCAGCAGATCTTCGACGACTTCTACGACGGCACCGACGACGAGAGCGAGGGCATCTGGGACTTCCCGCCCGCCAAACCCCCGAGCGTCGCCAGCGTCTCCGACCCGCCCGTCTACGGCCGCGGCGCGATGGTGCTGCACCAGCTCCGCCGGGCCGTCGGCGACAAGACCTTCTTCTCCATCCTCCGCACGTGGGTCAAGGACCACCGGCATGGCAACGCGGACACGAAGCAGTTCATCGAGCTGTGCGAACGCAAGTCCGACAAGGACCTGACCCGCCTCTTCGACGTCTGGCTGTACGGCAAGGGCAAGCCGAAGAAGCCCTGACGGCAGGGGAAGGTGACGCTCCTCCGTCGCCCGAAACCGCTACGGTTGAGCCGGGACCGCACTGCCCGACTGGATGCGCCCACCGCGCGCGGAAGGCTGGTTCGCGGAGGATCTGGACCGCCTGCCGGAAGCACCCCGTCATACCGAGCTCATCGACGGAGCACTCGTTTTCACGATGTTCCCGCAGAGGTGGTGGCACGGTCACCTCGTCACGATGCTCACCGTCGCGCTCATGGAGCAAGTGCCCGCAGGGGCGAGGGTCGGCCGCGAGATGACGATCAAGCTGGATCAGCGCAACCGGCCCGAACCGGATTTGCTGGTGACGACAGCCGACTTCGACAGGGACCGCACCTGGTTCGCGGCGGATGAGGTGCAACTCGTCGTCGAGGTCGTCTCCCCCGAATCGGCCCACCGGGACCGAACGGTCAAGCTCGGCAAGTACGCCAAGGCCGGGATTCCCCACTACTGGTGCATCGAGGACGAGGCTGGGACCCCCGTCGTCCATGTCTATGAGCTCGACGAGCCGACCGGTGCCTACGCCCCCGCCGGAATCTTCCGCCACAACCTCCAGCGACCGGTTCCGTTCAAGATCGATATCGATCTCGACAGTCTCACCCCCGATGAGAACAGGTGAGACGACGAGTGGCCGGACTCCGAGAGCCCGGCCCCGTCCCGCACTCCGCGCCCCACTGTCCTACCTCCGGTAGGATCGGCACCATGAGCGGTAGCAAGAAGTACTCCATCAGCCTGCCCGAGGAACTCGCCGAGTCTGTGCGCGCCCAGGTCGGTCCGGGCGGGTTCTCCGCCTACGTCGCCGAGGCCCTCGAGCAGCGCGTGGCCATGGACAAGCTCCGCGAGATCGTCGCCGACTTCCAGACCGACAACGACGAGTTCTCCCGCGATGAGGTCGAGGCCGCCCGGTCCCTTCTGCGCCACGACCATCGCGCATCCGGCGGAGCCGCCGCCTGATGCCCGGCACCCTCCTGCTCGACTGCGAGGGCCTCTCCAAGCTCTACCGCAAGGACCGGCAGGTCATGGTGCTGGTCCGGGCCGCCTACGAAGAGGGCATCCGCGTGGGCACCACCGCCATGACCACCCTGGAAGCCGCCTACGACCGCGTTCATCCCGCCCGCATCCGGTGGGTCCTCTCCCGTATCGACGTCCACGACGTCACGAGGGAGATCACCGACCGAGCCGCCGACCTTCTGCGCACCCACCGCCTCCACGGCCACAAGTACGCCATCGACGCCGTGTTCGCCGCCGTCGCCCGCATCGCGCCCGGGCCGGTCACCGTGCTCACGTCCGACCCGGAGGACCTGACACTGCTCTGCGGCTCCACCGTGGAGATCGTCAAGGTCTGAGCCCATCACGTGCCCGAGTTGGGGGTTCCCGCTGCGCAGGGGTCCCCTCCTGCGCCCGACTCACGACGTCAAGCACCCGACTCACGACGTCAAGGTCACGACGTCAAGGACGCCCCTGACGCATCGGCCCCGACCAGGCCGGCCATTCCGGGGGGAACCCTCAGCGCCGCGGCCACGAACGAGGCGAGCAGCGGGCGGCGGTCCTGTTCGTTCCAGGCGAGTACCAAGCGGCTGAGTGGCGCGTCGGATACCGGTACACCGACCAGGCCGGGCGGGAGCGGCTCGACCAGCGACCGGGGAAGCACCCCGATCATCCGGCCCACTTTGATCATCTGGAGCAGCTGGACCACGTCGGCGACCTCCGGACCGGTGCCGTCGCCCCCGGGCACGCCTTTCCAGCGCGGCAGTGTCTCACCCTCCAGGTCGGCCATCCGCGCCGCAGCGAGCCCGGCCAGGCGGTGTGCGGAGGGGACGATGGCCACCCGCTCCTCGGCGTGGAGCGTCTCGTGGTCCAGGCCGTCGAGATCGTCGAACGGTACGTAGAGCAGACCGACGTCGGCCCGGCCGTCGAGCAGGAAGTCGGTGCGGTCGGCGGGGCCGCTGAACAGGACGTCCACCCGGCGGGCATCGGGCTGGTTGGCGTACTCGGCGAGGATCCCGGACAGCAGGCCGGCGTCGCCGCCGGGCTTGAGTACGAGCCGCAGGTGGGCCTGGGTGTCGACGGCACGCCGGGCGCTGCGGACGGCGGCGGCGACCGCGTTGAGCGCGTGCCGTCCGTGCTCCTGCAACGCCTCCCCGGCCGGTGTGAGCTCGACGTGCCGGCTGGAGCGGAGGAACAGCGGGACGCCGAGCCGGGTCTCGATCCGTCGGATCGCCTTCGACAGCGCCGGCTGGGCGATCGAGAGCCGGGCGGCGGCCCGGCCGAAGTGCAGCTCGTCGGCGACCGCGACGAAGTACTCGAGCTCACGGGTCTCCAGTTCAACCATGCCTGTAGGTTATCGCTGAATTCCATACTGATCTTGGACACTTGCGACATGCGGTCGCAAGAATTGCCACATGATCCAGCACACGATGATCGTCTCCTTCGATCAGCCTCTGCCCGACGCGGAACTCGACCAATACCTTGGAGATATCGAACGGGCCGTGCTCGACACCGGTCTCGCGCAGTCGGTCGTAGCCCGCCGCCACATTCCCGTCCCCGGGGAGGAGGCCATTCCCGCGCTGATCGCGACCGCGATCGTGCAGTTCGCCGTGGCCGACATCGACGCTCTGGCGAAGGGGTTCGCCGAGCCCGCCCTGCACGAGGTCATCGGGCACTGGCAGTCGCGGCACCCGTACAAGGTCGCCTGGGCCAACCACGAGCCGCTGGCATGAGCACCGCATCCCGGAAAGCGGGACTGGTCACCGGCGCGGGCAGCGGGATCGGCCGCGCGGCGGCGCTGGAGTTCGCCCGGTGCGGCGCCGCAGTCGCCGTGCTCGACATCGACGAGAGCACGGCCGCCGAGACCGTCGAGATGATCAGGGAGGACGGTGGGGAGGCACTGGCCCTCCCCGTCGACATCGGCGACGAACACTCCGTGCGGACGGCCGTCGAGCGTACGGTCGCCGAGTACGGCGGCCTCGACTTCGCCGTGAACAACGCCGGCCTGGACTCCCATCACCGGCAGCTCGAGCAGATGACACTGGACGAGTTCGAGCGCGTGGTGCATGTCAACCTGGCCGGGACCTTCCTGTGCATGAAGTACGAACTGCCCGCGCTGCGCCGCCGCGAGGGCGGCGCGATCGTCAACATCGCCTCCAACGGCGGCTTGTACGCGATCCCGACCGCCCCCGCCTACGTGGCCGCCAAGCACGGCATCGTCGGACTCACCAAGGTCGCCGCGGTCGACTACGCGCCGGACCGCATCCGGGTCAACGCCGTCTGCCCCGGCCCGACCCGCACTCCCGGGTTCGAGCGGGTGGCGGCCGGTACCGACCTGATCGCCATGCAGGAGGCGATCACGCCGCTCGGCCGGATGGCCAACCCGGAGGAGGCCGCGGCCGCCGCCGTCTGGCTCTGCTCGGACGCGGCGTCCTACATCACCGGCATCGCACTGTCGGTGGACGGCGGACGGCGGGCCTGAGGAATCCGCCGCGTACGGGCACCGGACCCTCCTGAGGTCACATGGCCCCCGCCCCCGCCCCCGCCCTCTCCGTCGCCCGCGCTCCTGAGGAGCCGGGTGCGGAGGGGGCCGTCGGGGCTCGAGCCTCGCGCCCCATCAGACACGCCCCACCCTGCCCGGACCCCACGAACGAGCCCCCTCCACTGACCCGGCCCACCCCGCCGGGCCGCACCGACGTACCCCGCCCTTCCGCGCATGGCCGTGATCAGCGGCGGCGACCGGGGGAGAGGCGGTGAGAACGGAATCGGAGCATTGAGCACACCCGCGTTCCCCCGCACGGGCGGGAAACCGCCCCGCAGCCTGTCCACGCCGACCGGCACCGCACTCGCCGTCGGCCTGGCGGTGATGACACTGGAAGGCTTCGATCTCGTCGCCTTCGGCGCGACCACACCACTGCTGCTCGACTACCGGCCCTGGGGCCTCACGGTCGCCATGGTCGGCCTGCTGGGCAGCCTCACGCCCATCGGTATGCTCGTCGGCTCCCTGCTGGTCGGCCAGTTCACCGACCGGTTCGGCCGGCGCCGTACGACCCTGGTCAGTGCCGCGCTCGTCAGCGCCGGGATGTTCGCCTGCGCAGCGGCACCCCTCCCGTCCCTGTTCGGTGCGGGCCGTTTCGTCGTGGGGCTCGGCGCCGGTGCGATCTACCCGGCGATGGCCCCGCTGATCTTCGAACTCGCCCCTGACAGACGGAAGAATCTGTACTCGGGGATCGTGCAGTGCGGGACGCCCATCGGCGGTGCGTTCGCGGCCCTCGCCGCCAACACGTTGCTGAGCGGGCACAGTTTTCATGCGGAGTACCTGGTCGGGGGGCTCGCCGGGCTGCTCGTACTGCCCATGGCGTACGCCTGGCTGCCGGAGTCCACGGAGTACCAGCAGGCGGTGAGCACGTCGGCCCCGGCCCCCGGCAGCCGCGGCGTACGGCTGGTGCTGAGGCCGCCCTACCTCGCCACCACACTGCTGTTCTGCGCCATGGCGGCCCTTTCGTTCCTGCTCATCTTCGGCATGAACACCTGGCTGCCGGAGCTGATGAGGAGCGCGGACTATCCGCTGCGATCCTCGCAGACCTTCCTCATCCTGCTGAATCTCGGCGCCACCGTCGGCGGACTCGCCATGGCACTGCTGGCCGACCGTGCCGGATCGAAGGGAACGGTCACCGCCAGTTTCGCCCTCGGGGCCGCCGCGATCGTCGCCATGAGCGCCCAGCTGCCGCTGCCGGTGCTCTACGGCATCGTGATCCTCGGCGGCTGCGGCGCGGTCGGGGTCCAGGGACTGCTCAATGTGTACATTGCCCGCACCTATCCGGTGACAGCGCGGGCCAGCGCGGTGGGCGTCGCACTCGGAGTGGGCCGCATCGGCGCGATCGCCGGCCCCACGCTCGGCGGCTGGCTCCTCGCGGCCGACCTGGCACCCCGGTGGAACTTCATCCTCTTCGCCGTCCCCGCCGTACTCGGCGCGGTCCTCGCCCAGGCCGCCGGCGGCCGAACACCCCTCGACCGCTGACGCACGCCCCGCGACCAGGGCCGTCCCGCTCCCGCAGGTGTGTCCGTCTTCCGAAGCACCTCAGTCAGTGACTCTTCCAGCCCACCTCACTGACGTCGACCTCGTTCGGCGCTACGACTCGCCCTGGCCCAGCTGATCACCGCCGGGCGCCTGCGCCCCTCGATCACGAGCGAGGGACGCACGCGGTGGCCCGAGAAGCAGCAAGGGTCACGCGGGTGATCCAAAGCCGCTTCTGGGGCGGATGGGTGATTCATCCGGTCGAGTGATCCGGCGGGGCCGGCAGTGCCGGTTGGATCCGAGCGTCCTTGCCGGTCAGTCTGCCTGCCCGCCCGGTCGCGGACTCGCCGCGGACCGGTGCGCGTTCCAGTCGGCGCGGCCGCCCGCGCCCATTACTCCGGTGCCGACGGTGAACTTGGCCCCGCTCCGGCGCCGCAGCTCGCGCCGGGAGATGTGGGCGACGAGGGCGGGGAAGACTGGGCGCAGCGGCTGACACCAGCGCAGCCAGGGCGGCGCGTAGACGCGGGGAGCGCGGCGGACGATGCCGGCGGTGAGCAGGCTGGCCACCCGCGCCGGGGTCTGGACGCGGCGGGCGAACCCGGGCTGGTGTGCGCGCAGGGCTCGCAGCACCGGGTTGTCGTCGATGCCGCCGATCATGTCGGTGCCGGTCCAGTGCAGGTAGGCGACGCCGACGGCGATGCCGTCGGGTTCGAGCTCGCAGCGCAGGGCCTGGGCGAAGGACTCCGCGCCCGACTTGGAGGCGCAGTACGCGCTCATCATGGGCGCGGAGCCGAACGAGGCGGTGGAGGCGACCTGGAGGAAGTAGCCGCGAGTGCGGGTGAGGTGGGGCAGGAAGGCCCTGACGGTGTTGGCGGCGCCGGTCAGGTTGACGTCGACGACCCGCTGCCACAGGCCGGCATCGGTGTCGCGGAAGGGCCCGCTGACGGCGATGCCCGCGTTGGCCACCACGACGTCGGCGGGGCCGAGCCGTGCCTCGACCTCGCGTGCGGCGGCGTCCAGGGCGGCCGGGTCGGTGACGTCCGCCTCGACACACAGGGTGGGCGCGGGCAGCCCGGCCGCCGCCTCCCGCAGCCTTTCCTCCTCCCGGCCGAGCAGCGCCACCCGTGCTCCGGCCTCGGACAGCGCGGCGGCGAGGGCCGCGCCGACGCCGCGGGCGGCTCCGGTGACAACGGCCACGCGTCCGCGCAGCGCTGAGACGCCGGTGTGCGGGCCCGGGCGGCGGGCGATGCCGTGGCGGCCGAGTCCTCGTCCGCTTGTCTTCATGGTCCTCGTCTCCTGCCGACGGGTCTCCCCCTGCGGTTCCTCCGGCGTCCTCGTCTACGCAGGAGCGGGTTCGGTCCGGCGGGACCAGTCCGGTCCCGCGAGGCCGTTCAGTCCGACCGTCCGCGGACGGCGGGTGTCCGCCCCCACATGGTCAGGGCCCTGAGAGCGCGCTCGAAGTCGTCGGAGAGGATCATTCGATACCGCAGCGGGGCGATGTCCCCCTCGATCGTTCCCGGATGTCCCGGCCCGGTTTTCCACATTGTGTACCCCGGCGGATGCGGACACCTCCTGACGACGGTGGTGGACGCGCCCGGCGGCCCGGCCCGCGCGGCGGACGACGGCACGGACGCCCTTACCGTCGACGTGTCCTTCAAGGTGGCGGGCCGGCTGGCCGTGCCGGTCCGTGCCGTCTTCACCGCGCTCGAACCCCCGCACTGTCGTCTTCACATCACCGAGGGCGAGGTGTGGGCTTCGTCGTGGAGACCCACGCCACCCCGCTCGGCCCGGACGAGTCCGGCCACCCCCGCACACCGCCGTCATCGAGGCGGTGATCGCCTCCTCGGACCGTCCGGGCTTCGCCGCCGCCCGCCGGGCCGCGCCGCTGCCGCTTCCCCTGGTGCGCGCCGCGGCCGGGCGGTTGTGGCGGGACGACCTGGCCTACGCCGAGCGGCGCCGGCGACTGCGGTCGACGGGCCGCTTCCCGGGCTGAGTGGCGTGCGAGGCGTTCCCGAGCCCGGCCCGCTGTGGCCCCGCGACCCGCAGCTCAGTCGCGTCCCGACCCCGGCCGCCGCGTCCCGCCCGGGAAAACCCGCCCCCTCCAGATCCGCCGGCCGAGCGGCTCCGGTTTCCCCGGACAGCGCGTACACGGGTCTGCCGCGGGCAGACCCGGTTGCCCCTGGCGCAGGGCGCCGAACTCAGCGCGCAGCGAGATCGTCGTACGCCGCCCTTGGCGGGAAGAAGCGGCCGACCAGCACGGGAAAGGCCAAGAGCCCGCCCCGGAGGGTCGAGCTCTTCTGACCTGCCTCATCCCATTCCATCTGACCTGCGCATGCGCCAGGTTCAGCGACGTGCTGGAGTTTCACACGTTGAAGCGGAACGTCGGGAACAGCACAGTCACCTGCGGAAACGGCAAATCCGGCCGGACCATCCAGCACCGATCCAGCAACAAGCATGGAATCGCTAGATCACCCCACCGGCCCCACCGCCTGTCAGGGGCTCAGCTGCCACAGGGCGTCCATGGGCAGAGCCCGGATCCGGTCGCCGAACGGCAAGGTCTGCTGTCCCGTATAGAGGACGTAGCCGGCGACGAACCGGTCCCCGAGTAGGTTGGCGAGATTGCGCAGCCCCGAGAGGTCCTCGGTGCGCACGGTGGCCCCGGCCTTGACCTCAATGCCGATCACGTCGCCTCGCGGCGTCTCGATGACCGCGTCCACCTCGACCTTGTCCTTGGTCCGATAGTGAAAGAGGCGGCCTTGTTGCTCGGACCAGGTCAGCTGGCGGGCAAGTTCCATGACGACGAAGTTCTCCAACATGGCACCGGCCGCGCCGTCGGGCTCAGCGAGCCGGGCGGCGTCCTGGCCCGTCAGATGGCAGGCGATCCCGGTGTCGACGAAGGCGAGTTTGCCAGTCCCCACCGTCCTTCCCGTCAGCCCGGAGGTCCAGGCCGGAATGGTCTTGATCAGAAAGACTGAGGTAAGCAGTTCCAGGTAGCGCACCAGCGTGGTGCGTGGAATACCCGAGGCGGTGGCGAGCGCCGCAGGGACCAGCAGCCCTCCAGCCCGCCCGGCAAGGAGACCGAGGAGTTTCAGTATCTCGCCGTGCCGCTCGATACTGGCGAGCTCCAGCACATCACGTTCAACAAGCGTCGAAAGATAGGCGTTGAAGAACGCGGTCCGGCGCCGGGGCGTGCGCTTGACGGCCTCAGGGAATCCGCCGACGACCGCGCGGTCCAGATAGTCGCGCTTACGCAGAGCGGAGGTGCGGCTGAGGCCGGGGCCGTGAGTGAACGCCGCGTCGACGAACCGGTCCGGACCGCCGCTGATCTCCCCTTGCGAGAACGGCCACAGTTCGATGACCTCCATACGACCGGGCAGCGCATCCGGCAGCGTCCGCATGGCAAGGATCCGCGAGGATCCGGTCAGCAGGAAGCGCCCCGGCGTCGGATCGAGGTCGACGGCCATCTTGATCGCACGGAGGAGTTCCGGCGCAAGCTGGATCTCATCAATGAGCATCATCGAGTCGTGCTCGACGAATCCCGTGGGATCGTCCCTCGCGGCACGCAGGGTCGCCGCGTCGTCGAGCAGACGCAGGACGGGGTCGCGGCGACGCGCGGCGGTCAGGCGGGTCAAGGTCGACTTCCCCGCCTGACGGGCGCCGTTGACCAGCACCACGCGTGTGTCGTCGAGCGCTTCCGCGACAAAACTCTCGGCATGGCGCCGAACCAGATCATTGCGAGTTGCCATGCATCACAGAATGCCACCACCGCCAAGATCAATGGCCATTTAGACGGACCCATTGTGGACAACCAGCCGGTAGGCTCATGGGCATTCGGACGGACGATGGCCCATCGATCACTTAAGCGACCGACAGCTGCAGATCCTGAGCGGCCAAGCAGTTCGACGAGCATCTGCCAGGCAACGGGCACGTCACCGCCACCTCCCTCGCCATTCGCGATCAGCTTGTCCGAGCGCGGTCGACTCCAGTCACGGCAAGGAACAGACGGAGAACAGAAGAGGCAACGGGCAACCCGCCGAATCCCGGTTCTGGGTGCGTATCTCGTGCGAAACTCGCTCTCGGATGCGAAGCGAAAGGGCTCGGTCACGACACGTGATCGCCGTCGGTCCTTCGCGTCGGCCAGTGAACGTCGAAGGAAGGTTTCCCGTGAGGGCGCACGGCTCTCACGGTCGCTGTTCAAGGGGGCGGTTGATGATGAGCACAGATTTACGTTTCGGCCCGGAGCTTCGCCGTTTGCGACAGGAAGCGGGCCTTACTCTGACCGAGTTCTCCGTGGCGCTCAACTACGACAAGGGGCACCTCAGCAAGGTCGAGCGCGGGGAGCGTTCCGCGTCCCCCGAACTGGCCCGGCGGTGCGACGCCTTCCTCGGAGCGAACGGCGAGCTGCAGCGCCTGGTCGTCCGCCCCGAGACCGACTCGGACACCACCGACACCCCCGCCATCCCGAGCCTCTGGCTCGTCGGGCGCCGGGCGGTCCTCGCGGCGGGTACAGGGTCGCTGATCGACCTCAGCCTCAAACTCGGCGGTCAGGCGTCCTCTGACGCCGAGCCCCTCCTCTGCTCCTTCCGCGCGCAGTTCGAGCAGTTGCGAAAACTCGGCCAGTCCACCGCGCCGAAGGTCCTGCTTCCCCTACTGGAGACGCAGACGCGCATGATCGCCGGGCTGACCGCCGACGCCCCGTCCGCCACTCGGACCCCCGCGCTCCTGCTCGCGTCGCGGTTCGCGGAGTTCACCGGCTGGATGGCCCAGGAGGCCGGGGACAGCGGCGCGGCGCTCGCCTGGACCGGTGAGGCCGCCGAGCTAGCGCGGGCCGGGGGCGATCCGTACCTCGGTTCCTACGCGCTCGTACGACGTGCCCTGATCACGCTCTACGCAGGGGACGCCGCAGGCACCGTCGCCCTGGCCCGCCGGGCCCAGAGCGACCAAATGCCGCCGCGCATCCGGGGGCTGGCGGCCCAGCGGGAGGCACAGGGACTCGCGCTCGTGGGCGACGAACGCGACTGCCTCCGCAGCCTCGACAGAGCACGGGAGTTGCTCGACGGCGACGACGCCCGCAGCGGCGCCGAGCCCGTGATCGGCACCACCCACGTGAGCGATCCGGCGGCGATGACGACCGGCTGGTGCCTGCACGACCTCGGTCGCCCCAAGGCGGCCGCCGAGATCCTCGACCGGGAGTGCCGCCGTCTCCCGCCGCACGCGCTGCGAACCCGCGCCCGGTACGGCTTTCGCAGGTCCTTGGCCCACGCCGCCTCCGGAGAAATCGAGCGCGCGTGCACGATCGCCGGGGAGCTCCTGAGGGTGATGCCGGCCGTGCCCTCGGCGACGGTGAACAGCGACGTCCGGCGTCTCGCGCGGGAACTCTCCCGATTCCGAAGCAGCCGGGCCGTACGCGATCTTCAACCGACGATGGCACGGGTACTCGCCCCCGCGCACGACTGACACCGGCTCGAGCCGCCCGGCTCGCCGGACTACCCCGGCCCTCCGGCCCTCCGAATCCTACGATCCCCGGGGGGGGACCTCTCACCCCCGCCCGACGCGTCACACGGCGCCCTTGGCTTCCTCGTGCTGCCCGCGACCAGTGACGCGCCCGGCGACGCACCTCCATCCGTACGCCCTCCCGTGGACACGCCCTGCCGTCACACGGTCGGGACCGCATGGCCCAGGCGGACCGGGGCTTCGGAGCCCCGGTCCGCTGCCCCCGTGCTCGTGCTCATTCCCCCGTCTTCCTTCCACGAAGGGAATCTTCATGCCCGACGTCTTCGTCAACTACCGGACAGGCGACGAGGAATCCGCCGCGACCATGATCGCGCGCGAGCTCTCCCGCCGGTTCGGACCCGAGCGGATCTTCTTTGCCAGCAACTCGATCGAGGCCGGGCGCCGTTTCCCGGTGGAACTGGTCAGGGCGGTGGAGGAGTGCGAGGCGCTCCTCGCCGTGATCGGCCCGCGCTGGGCGGAGGTGCGGGGGGTCGATGGCCGCCCCGCCCTCGAAGCCGAGCAGGACTGGACCCGTCGCGAGATCCATACCGCGCTCGACCGAGGGATCCTGGTGATCCCCGTGCTCGTCGGAAAAGCCACGAGGATCGCCCCCGCCGCCCTCCCGGACGATCTCCGGGAGCTAGCGGACTGCCAGTACAGGCGGTTCGACCACCGCAACGCCGAGTCGGACCTGACGGCGCTCGGCGACACCCTCGCCCGGCTGTTGCCCGAGCTGGGCACGGTGGACCGCGACGCCCGTGCGGCGCGGGAGCGGGCGAAGGCAAAGTCCCGGAAGAAGTCGGCCCAGGGTGTCGGGCACACCAGGATGCGGACACGCGACGTGCGCGGCGGCATCGGAAACCTCAACGGAGACCTGTCCGGCACCTTCGTCAACGAGCCGCAGGGGCCCGTGAACACCGGTCAGGGCCACCAGTACAACGCGCCTCACTTCGAGGGCGACAACACCGGGGTCCAGTTCACGGCGGGCGACAACAGCGGTACGGTCCACCAGCGCTTCGAGCGCGAGCGTCGGCGCTCGGGCGACGGACGATGACCGGGCAGGACCACGTCACCGTCAACGATCCGCATGGCCCGGTGAACAACGGCGCGGGGTCCCAGAACGTCTTTTACGGCGTCGGCGCGGATTGGATGATCCGCAAAGGGGTCGAGCCTCTCCGGATCGTCCGCGAGGACCGTGTCCGCCTGGCCGACCGGTTCGTTCCGCCGCTGGGTTACCGCGTCGCCGCCGACCGCCTGGAGAAGCCCGGATCAGTGGTGCTGCTGGAGGCTCCGCCCGGCAGCGGGCGCCGCGCCGCGGCGATCATGCTGCTCCACAGGCTCGGTGAGGACGGGGGCGCCGACGAGGCGGGGGTCCGGTTCGAGGAGCTTCCCACCACGGACAAGGACGAGCCCCCTCTCGCCCCCGGTGATGGGGACCGCTTCCTCCTCGACCTCTCCGGGATCGCCGACGAGGAGGCGTATGCCAAGGCCCAGCGCCGACTGACCGTGCACCGGTCACAGATCCGGGAGGCGGGGGCCCACATGGTCGTCGTCCTGCCGTCGGGCATGGAGCACGCCCACGCGCCGGACCTCGAACCGCACACGGTGACGCTGGGGCGCCCCCGGGGCGTCGCCGTCGTCACCCGATACCTCCGCATGGACCGGATGACCTTCCGCTCCGTGGACCTGGGGAGCGCCGACCTCCAGCGCCTGTGCGACCGCTCCCCCATGCGGGAACTCACGCGCTTCGCAGGGCTGGTGAGGACTGCTCGCGACAGCGGACGGTTCGGCGCCGACTTCGCGGAATGGCTCGACCAGGCGATGCACGCGGTGACCGACCGTGCCGGTGACGTGGGCCGACAGGTGGTCACGGTTCGCACCGTGCCCGAGCGAGCCCTGCTGCTCGCGGCGGCGGTGTTCGAGGAGGCCCGCGCCGACACCGTCTACGAGGCGTGGCGCGGCCTGTTGAGGATGGTGAGGCACGAGGAAGAGGCGACGACCGAACTCGGGCGGACGGATTTCGGGGAGCGATTGGCTGCGCTGGGGATCGAGCGGGACCCGGACAGACGGCTACGCTTCGGGCGGCTGGCCTACGCCGACGCGGTACGGACGTACTTCTGGGCGAACTTCCCCGGACTGCGCGACGACTTCAGGGACTGGGTCGCCCATGCCGCCGGGCTCTCGGGTCTTACCACCGATGACCGGGTGAACATCGTCGTCCGTTTCGGTGAGCGGTCCCTGGCCGTCGGGCGGCCCGACCACCTCTTCGACCTCGTGGTGCGCTGGGCGGACAGCGCAACCGCGGCGTCCTGCGATGCGCGAGCCGTGGCGGCCCTCGAACTCGGTCTCAGCCACGAAAGGTTCGGGGGATGGTTCCGCAGGCGGATGTACGAGTGCGTGAGGTCCGGCCCCTTGTCGGACGGTCTCGTCCGCGTCCTGACCGCCGCCTGCCTCCAGAGCCTCGGTGCGACGCACCCGGATCAGGCGATGGTGCGGCTTCATTACCTCGCCGTACGGAAGGGGGAGGCGGCGCGCGAGGCCCGGGAGGCACTTCTCGACCTCACCGGCCGCGACACTCGGCTCTACCGGTTGCTGATCGGCCGCGTGCGGGGCCGGGCCCGTCGGGAGCCGCGCGGGGCGGAGCCCCACCTCCATCTGCTCACGAAGCTGTTGGGAAGCGAACGGGCCCCAGACCCGCCGCCATGGCCGGACTTGTTCCTGGGCTGGGAGACGGTTTTCTCCCAGCCGCCGACGGAGCTCTGGAACCCGCTGGTGAGTAGCTGGCTGAACGCCGTGGCGAGCGACAGTACGCGGGAGATGGCGTTGGGCGTGATGGTCGGGGCGACGCGCGGCCACGCGGCCGCTCTCCACCGCCTCTACGCCATCGCCTTCGACTGGGCGAGGACCGCGCACCACTCCTCCCGGGCGGGCGTCGCCGCCCTCTTCTGGCAGCACATCGACCACGCGCAGTACGCCCGCACGGAGAGTGCGAAGCGTGCGGGCGCCGGACCACGGACCACGGAAGAGGCACGATGACACACCGCTTTCCCAGACTGATGTTCGTCGCTCTCTGCGGCCTCGCACCGGCCGTGCTCGGAAACGTCCTGCACTGGTCGGCCTGGCTGTGGGGCTTCATGTCCATGGTCACGGTCTCGGGTTCCCTGCTGCTCGCGATGACCGTCCTCAGCAGTGGCCGCGAGCCGGCCAATCCGTACGAGCCCGGGGAACCTGAGCCACCCGTCGCGCCGACGGAGCAGCTGTACCAGGAGACGCGGGTGGTCGACGCGGCGCTGCCGAGCTCGGCGGACGGCTACGACTTCCTCTTCTCCGCCACCGTGTGGTGGAGGCCGGTCCCCAACCACGCCAACCGGTCCAACGGTGCCTCCCCGGCCCTCGCCGTGTCCTCGATCGTCAGCCGGGCCCTGGAGGTCGTCCGCCGCGAAGAGCCCGGCCGGGCGAGCTTCGCGCGCTATCTCCTGGAGGGGGAGCTGAGCGTCCCGCTCCCGGACCGGAGCGGACGGGTGAAGGCCCTGGCGACCGATGCGGCACTGACCCTCGCCCCCGCCGACCGCGAACGCCTGCGGAAGTTGAACGACCTTCGCAAGGACGAGGAGATCTGGGAGTACGAGCGTCAGCACGAGCGCAACAAGCGGCGCTACCTCGGTGACGACGTGCTCAAGAGCGCGGGCAGCGCGGTGGTGTGGTGGCTGGCCCGTCATGAGAACGAAATCGAGAGGGCGGTCGACATGATTGGCCCGCTCGCCCAGATCGCGGCGGCGGCCAACGACGAGGAGGTGCCCGAACTCTTCCGCCACCTGCTCGTCCCACCCGTGGGCGCGCAGAGCGAAGCGACCGTCGGAGGCCCGCTATGGGACGGACACCGCCAGGGAGGAGGAACGTTTGACCGCGAGGAGGAAGTAGGGGTTTCGGATCGGCTGCTCCTGTTACTGGCGGCAGTGGGCCTGAAGCCGGACATGGACGAGTACACGGTGTTCGTACACCGTGTGGTGCGGAGCTTGGAAGCGGCCGGGCTCGACGAGGCCGCCGAGGAGATCAGGCGGACCCTTCTGCCGACGCCCGACGAGGGCTGGAGTGAGGAGCCGGAGGGTGGGCGTTCGGGTGAGGGAGACACCACGGGGCCCTGGTCGCCGCCCTTCCCACCTCCCGAGGGCTCGCCCTTCACCGACGCGGCCGCGGACCCGGATGCTGGCACTGGCACGTTCACGCCGGGGGTGGCGGAGAGCGGCACAGACGAACGGAACCAAGGCTGGCAGGAGACGAGCGAGGGCGACATGACATCTCCGTACTCCCAGGATCCCTCGCACAGGCCGCACCGGACCGCCGCACCTCGCGCACGGGACGAGGACGACGAGAACGGTCGCTGATCCGGTGGCAGTCGACTCTCCGAGGCTCCCCCTTACCGCACACCGCGGCGGGGGAGTCCTCCTGCCCGGATACCTGGGCAAGACCATCACTCGCCAGGACGCTGCCCCGGGCAAAGCCGGGGGAGGAGGGGGAACGGGAGACGAACAGCTCAAGACACCGTGGTGAGCTGTCGCACGGGGCGCTGCGGTCGATATGCCTCCCCCAGCTACTGCTGAGGGAGGAACCCCCTGCCGCGGCGTAGCGGGCGACTCCGACAACGCGGCGAGGTGCCGTGCCGGGCGGTGTGGGGGCGTGCCTCACTTCCCCGAGGCCGCTCAGCCACGCCGACCGAACCAGCAAAAATCCAGCAACCGGAAACCCCGCCCGGATTCAACAAGTCGGACAGCAACGCCCTGACGTGCACAAACACTGCGCGGCATCTCGCGAACGCCGACCTTGAACATTCCGCCGCAACGCACGAATCCAAGCAGCGAATCGCCCCCTGAACTGCGCAAATGTCGATCAGGGGGCGAGCTCGGGGAGGAACTAGACATTGAAGCGGAACTCCACCACGTCCCCGTCCTGCATCACGTAGTCCTTGCCCTCCATGCGGGCCTTGCCCGCCGAGCGGGCCTCGGCTACCGAGCCGGTGGCGACGAGGTCCTCGTAGGAGATGACCTCGGCCTTGATGAAGCCCTTCTGGAAGTCGGTGTGGATCACACCGGCCGCCTCGGGGGCCGTGGCGCCCTTCTTGATGGTCCAGGCGCGGGATTCCTTGGGGCCGGCGGTGAGGTAGGTCTGCAGGCCCAGAGTGTCGAAGCCGACGTGGGCGAGGGTGGCGAGGCCGGGTTCTTCCTGGCCTACGGACTGGAGGAGCTCGAGGGCCTCGGCCTCGTCCAGCTCGGCGAGGTCGGCCTCCAGCTTGGCGTTGAGGAAGATCGCCTCGGCGGGGGCGACGAGGGCGCGCTGCTCGGCCTTGAAGGACTCGTCGGTGAGCTCGTCCTCGTCGACGTTGAAGACGTAGAGGAAGGGCTTGGTGGTGAGCAGGTGCAGCTCGTGGAGGAGGGCGGCGCGCTCGCTGCCCTGGACGATGCCGGCGGAGAAGAGGGTGCGGCCCTCGTCGAGGATGGCCTTGGCCTCTTCGACGGCCTTGACCTGGGGCTGCTTGTCCTTCTTGATCCGGGACTCCTTGACCAGGCGCGGCAGCACCTTCTCGATGGTCTGGAGGTCGGCGAGGATCAGCTCGGTGTTGATCGTCTCGATGTCGCTCTTCGGCGAGATCTTGCCGTCGACATGGACGACGTTCTCGTCCTTGAAGGCGCGGATGACCTGGCAGATGGCGTCGGACTCACGGATGTTCGCCAGGAACTTGTTGCCCAGGCCCTCGCCCTCCGAGGCGCCCTTGACGATGCCCGCGATGTCGACGAAGTCGACGGTGGCGGGGAGCTTGCGGGCTGAGCCGAAGATCTCGGCGAGCTTGTCCAGGCGGGGGTCGGGGACGCCGACCACGCCGACGTTGGGCTCGATGGTGGCGAACGGGTAGTTGGCCGCCAGCACGTCGTTCTTGGTCAGGGCGTTGAAAAGGGTCGACTTGCCGACATTCGGCAGACCGACGATTCCGATCGTGAGCGACACGTTGGCGACTTCCCGTAACTTCCCGTGGTCGGGATGTGAGGACAGAGGACGGACCCCGGCGGGGCCGGTCCACCAGTCTACGGGGCCGCCCCCGACCGCCCGGCCGATCACCCGGCCGGGCTGACAATCGGTCGAACACACTGCCAAGGTCCTGCGAAGGGCGTGTCCAAGACCGGATTCCCGCCCTCCGGCCGCCTACGTTGGTCGGGTGGAGCAATACAGCACGCGTACGCCCCGCCGCACGGCGGCCCCGCCGCCCCGCCCGGCCGCGGACGACACGTATTCCGGCCGGAGCCGAGGCACGGGTCAGGGCCGTGGGCGGCCCGGCGGCCCGGTCCGGGCTGCCCGGCCGCCCGCGCGCCGGACGGGGCCGTCCGGTCCGGCCGCGGCGCTGCCCGCCGCGCTGCGGCGGGCCCGGGGGCTGTCGCTCCCGGACGCCCGGCTGACCGGGCTGGGCGCGGGGCTGCTGACCGCGCTCACGATGCTGGGCATCGGCTGCCTGGACGCGCTGCTGTTCTCCGGCTCACCCACCGTGTACAGCGTGCTCTTCCTGCCGGCCTGCGCGGCCTGCGGGCTGTGGGTGCGCCCCGCCGATCTGCTGGCGGCGCCAGTGACGGCGCCGCTGGCCTATACGGTCGGGCTGCTGCCGATCAACGACGGTTCAGCCGGGTTCAGCGGACAGGCGGTGGGGGTGTTCACCGCACTGTCGCTGCAGGCCGGCTGGCTCTACACGGGGACGCTGCTGACCGTGGTGATCGTGCTCGTACGGCGGGCCGTGCTGGTCACCCGGCGTCGTCGGCAGCAGCGGCCGCGGCCATCGCGGCACCCACGATCCCCGCATTATTCTGCAGCTGCGCAGGCACGATCTCGGCCCTGACGCCCTCGATCAGCGGCAGGAACTTGTCCGCCTTACGGCTCACCCCGCCGCCCAGCACGAAGAGCTCCGGTGAGAAGAGCATCTCCAGGTGATGGAGGTACTTCTGCACCCGGCGCGCCCAGTGCGACCAGCTGAGCTCGTGATCGTCCTTGGCCTTGGTCGAGGCCCGCTTCTCCGCCTCGTGGCCGTCCAGCTCCAGATGGCCCAGCTCGGTGTTGGTCAGCAGATGCCCGTCGGTGAAGAGCGCGCTGCCGATGCCGGTGCCGAGGGTGAGCACGATCACGGTGCCCTTGACGCCGCGGGCGGCGCCGAAGGCCACCTCCGCGACCCCGGCCGCGTCCGCGTCGTTCAGCACTGTGACGGGGCAGTCCAGCCGCTCGCCGAGCTGTGACGCCAGATCGGTGCCGATCCAGCTCTTGTCGACATTCGCGGCGGTAAGGGTGACACCGTTCTTCACCACGCCCGGGAAGGTCACCCCGACCGGCCGCCCGGACAAGTCGAACTGCCGGACGACCTCCACCACACCGTCCAGGACCGCCTCGGGCGTGGACGGCTGCGGGGTGAGCACCTTATGGCGCTCCTCCGCGAGCTCACCGCGGTCCAGGTCCACCGGGGCGCCCTTGATGCCCGAACCGCCGATGTCGATGCCGAACACCCTCGCCGCGGACGCCCCCGTGGCCCCCTGGTCCTGCGTCACCGCTGGGATCCCTCCGCCTCAGCGGCGACCGCCGCGGCCTCCGGCGCACCGACGACCGCCGCGGCCTCCGGCGCACCAACGGACGTCGCGGCCGCTGCCGCCTCCGCCCGCAGATCCCGGCGCAGCTCCTTGGGGAGCGAGAAGGTCAGGGACTCCTGCATCGGCTGGACGACCTCGACATCGCCGAAGCCGCGCTCGGCCAGCCACTCCAGGACGCCCTCGACGAGCACGTCCGGCACGGAGGCGCCCGAAGTCACGCCGACCGTGGTGACGCCCTCCAGCCATGCCTCGTCGATCTCGCTCGCGTAGTCGACCAGATGGCCGTCCTTGGCGCCCGCGCCGATGGCGACCTCCACCAGCCGCACCGAGTTGGAGGAGTTCTTGGAGCCGACCACGATGACCAGGTCGGACTCGGCGGCCACCTGCTTGATGGCGATCTGGCGGTTCTGGGTGGCGTAGCAGATGTCGTCGCTGGGCGGGCTGATGAGCTGCGGGAAGCGCTCCTTGAGCGCGTCCACGGTCTCCATGGTCTCGTCGACCGAGAGGGTGGTCTGGGAGAGCCAGACGACCTTGGACTCGTCGCGCACGTCGACGTTCTTCACATCGTCGGGGCCGTCGACCAGGGTGATGTGGTCCGGGGCCTCACCGCTGGTGCCGATGACCTCCTCATGGCCCTCATGACCGATCAGGAGGATGTCGTAGTCCTCCTTGGCGAACCGGACTGCTTCCTTGTGGACCTTGGTCACCAGGGGACAGGTGGCGTCGATGGTGGCCAGCTTGCGCTCGGCGGCCTCCTCGTGGACCACCGGCGCGACACCGTGCGCCGAGAAGATCACGATGGAGCCCTCGGGCACCTCCTCCGTCTCGTCGACGAAGATGGCGCCCTTTTTCTCCAGGGTCCGGACGACGTACTTGTTGTGGACGATCTCCTTGCGCACATAGATCGGCGCGCCGTACTGCTCCAGGGCCTTCTCGACGGCGATCACGGCACGGTCGACACCGGCACAGTAGCCACGGGGGGCCGCGAGCAGGACCCGGCGGGCGGAGGTTGCAGTCATGTCCCCCATGGTAGGGGCGATGCCCCCGGGGTCTGTCGGTGGTGACCGATACCCTCGCGGTCATGGCTGTCAACACGTCCGCGGAGGCGCCGATCCCGGTCGGCGAGGTGTCCCGGCTGATCGGGAGCTGGATCGACCGGCTCGGCGCGGTGTGGGTCGAGGGGCAGATCACCCAGCTGTCCCGGCGCCCGGGCGCCGGTGTGGTGTTTCTGACCCTGCGCGACCCCAGTTACGACATCTCGCTGACCGTCACCTGCTTCCGCGCCGTCTTCGACAGAATCGCGGACTCGGTCACCGAGGGCGCGCGGGTCGTGGTGCACGCCAAGCCGGAGTGGTACGCGCCGCGGGGCCAGCTCTCCCTGCGGGCCGCCGAGATCCGCCCGGTGGGGGTCGGCGAACTGCTCGCGCGGCTCGAGCAGTTGAAGAAGGCGCTGGCGGCGGAGGGGCTGTTCGCGGCCGACCGCAAGAAGCCGCTGCCCTTTCTGCCGCAGCTGATAGGGCTGGTCTGCGGGCGCGCCTCGGCCGCCGAGCGCGATGTGCTGGAGAACGCACGGCTGCGCTGGCCCGCCGTCCGCCTCGAGGTGCGCAATGTGGCCGTGCAGGGGGTGCACGCGGTGCCGCAGGTGATCGAGGCGGTCAAGGAGCTCGACGCGCTGCCGGAAGTGGATGTGATCGTGGTGGCGCGCGGCGGCGGCAGTGTGGAGGATCTGCTGCCGTTCTCCGATGAGCAGCTGGTGCGGGCGGTGGCCGCGTGCCGTACGCCGGTGGTCTCCGCGATCGGCCATGAGCCGGACTCACCGCTGCTCGACCTGGTCGCCGATCTGCGCGCCTCCACGCCCACCGACGCGGCGAAGAAGATCGTGCCGGATGTGGGCGAGGAGCTGATGCGCGTCCAGCAGCTTCGGGAGCGCGCGCTGCGCAGTGTGCACGGGCTGCTGGACCGGGAGGAGCGGGGGCTGGCCGCCGCGCTGGCCCGGCCGTGCTTGCGGGAGCCGCACCGCATGGTGGACGAGCGCGCGGAGCGGATCACGGCGGTGCTGGAGCGCGCCCGCCGCTGCCTGGGCCATCTGCTGGACCGGGCCGACTCCGAGCTGGCCCACACCCAGGCGCGGGTGGTGGCCCTCTCCCCCGCCGCGACGCTGCGGCGGGGCTATGCGGTGCTGCAGCACCCCGACGGCTCGGTGGTGCGGGCGGCCGACGAGGTCACGGAGGGCGAGGAGCTGCGGGCGCGGGTCGCCGAGGGCGAGTTCCGGGCGCGCGTCGCTGTCGGTCCGGCTGAATAGGGTGAGGGGCATGGCGAAGACGGACGAGCAGGCCCAGCAGGCCGAGCAGAGCGCACCGCGGGCGGAGACCACGCTCGGCTATGAGCAGGCGCGGGACGAGCTGGTCGAGGTGGTCCGCCGCCTGGAGGCGGGCGGCACGAGTCTGGAGGAGTCGCTCGCGCTGTGGGAGCGGGGCGAGGAGCTGGCGAAGGTCTGCCGCCGCTGGCTGGAGGGCGCGCGGGCGCGGCTGGACGCGGCGCTGGCGGACGAGACGGACGCGGACGGGGACGACGTCGGGGGCGCGGAGGGCGCCGGGGGCGCGGGCGCCGCGGAGGGCTGACCGGCGGGTCGGCCGTCGGTCGGCCGCCATCGGTCGGCCGCCGTCGATCAGCCACCGTCCTCCGGCCGCCGACCGCCGGGGGTCGGCGATCACCCGCCGCCGACCGCCCACCGGACGCCGTCGATCGGCCGCGCGCGATCCCCCACTCTCGACCGGCCGCGCCGGTCTTGGCGCGCTGCGCACTGAGTGATTCAGAGCACCTTCCGTACGCTGCGCCAACTTTTTAGTTGAACATTAATCTAAGCGCCGTACAGTAGAAGCCGTCAGCGATATCCCCGCTTATGTAGAGGTTTCTTCCATGGCACTCGTACTCGACCCCGCCGCTCAGGACCTTCTCTTCCGTGAGGCCCGCACCGCGAACACCTTCACCGACGAGCCGGTGACCGAGGAGCAGGTACAGGCGATCTACGACCTGATCAAGTACGCGCCGACCGCGTTCAACCAGTCGCCGCTGCGCGTCGTGCTGGTCCGTTCCCCCGAGGCCCGTGAGCGCCTGGTCCAGCACATGGCCGAGGGCAACCAGGCCAAGACCTCCACGGCCCCGCTGGTGGCGATCCTCGCCGCGGACAACGAGTTCCACGAGGAGCTGCCCGCGCTCTTCCCGCACTTCCCGCAGGCCAAGGACGTCTTCTTCGCCGAGCGCGCCGCCCGTGAGCAGGCCGCCGGGCTGAACGCCTCGCTGCAGGCCGGTTACTTCATCCTGGGCATCCGCGCCGCCGGTCTCGCCGCCGGCCCGATGACCGGTTTCGACGCCGCCGGGATCCAGAAGGAGTTCCTGGACGAGGACCACACCCCGCTGGTGGTCATCAACATCGGCAAGCCGGGCGAGGACGCCTGGTTCCCCCGTGGCCCGCGCCTGGACTACGACCAGGTCATCACCACGGTCTGATCGGCCACAGGCCACAGGCCACAGAGCACAGAGCGCAAGCCACAAACCGAAGGGCGTGGTCCGGACCGCTGGTCCGGGCCACGCCCTTCGGCCGTCGCGCTCAGCCCTTCTTCTCGGTGAGCGCGGCGGCCATCTTCGTCAGCTGCCCGTACGACGCCGTCCCGGTGACCACCGTGGTCACGCCCGGCTCCTGGCGCACCAGCGCGTCGTACTTGTCGCCCTCGTAGCGGACCCACTCCTCGCCGTCGACCCGCTCCGTACGCTTCGTCTCCCGCGCCTGCTGTGTGACCTCTTCCACGAACGGCACGGGCTTGCCGTCGCTCTGCTCGACCGCGATGTACTCCTCGTCCTGGTCGAGGAAGCCGAGGTGCCAGAGCGCGCCGTCCGGCTCGGCGGCCGGGCGGTAGGTCACCGACGTCGCGCGCCAGCCCTTGGGCAGGCTCCCGGGCTCGGGGGCGGCCACCGGGTACGGGGCGGCGCGGCGGGCCGTGTCCAGCTCCACGCGGTAGTCCACCGTCTTCACCCCGGAGCCCTTGGCGCCCTCGTCGTGCGGGATGCCGAAGAGGTAGATGCCCGCCGCGACGACACCGATCGCCGCCAGCGACAGCACCATGTCCCGGACCGTCTCTTTGCCACGCATACCTGCCACGCCCCTATCGTCCCTCATCCGGTCGCCGCACCTTGCAACAGGGCCGTGCTCATGCGTGGGGCTGTCTGCTCACTTAGCCAATCAGCGGATAAGGTCATGAACACCCTCACCCTCCTAGCCCCCTGCGGGAAGGAGGGACCTCCGGTCCGTCGCCGTACAGAAAGGTGCGCTCCGATGACCGAGCATCATCTCCCCTCCCAGCTCGAGGTCAGCCCCGAGGCTCCCGATCGCAACCTCGCCCTGGAACTCGTCCGGGTCACCGAGGCGGGTGCCATGGCCTCCGGCCGCTGGGTGGGCCGCGGCGACAAGAACGGCGCCGACGGCGCCGCCGTGAAGGCCATGCGCTCCCTCGTGCACACCGTCTCGATGAACGGCGTCGTCGTCATCGGAGAGGGGGAGAAGGACGAGGCGCCGATGCTCTTCAACGGCGAGCGCGTGGGCGATGGCACCGGCCCGGAGTGCGACGTGGCCGTGGACCCCGTGGACGGCACCACGCTCACCGCGAAGGGCATGGCCAACGCCGTCTCCGTGCTCGCGGTCGCCGAGCGCGGCACCATGTTCGACCCGTCGGCCGTCTTCTACATGGACAAGCTGGTCACCGGCCCCGACGCCGCCGAGTTCGTCGACATCACGGCGCCCCCCGGCGTGAACATCCGCCGGATCGCCAAGGCCAAGAAGTCCAGCCCCGAGGACGTCACCGTCGTGGTCCTCGACCGGCCCCGCCACGAGGGCATCGTCAAGGAGATCCGGGAGGCGGGCGCCCGGATCAAGTTCATCTCCGACGGCGACGTGGCCGGCGCGATCATGGCCGCGCGCGAGAGCACCGGTGTGGACCTGCTGCTGGGCGTGGGCGGTACGCCGGAGGGCATCATCGCGGCCTGCGCGATCAAGTGCCTCGGCGGCACCATCCAGGCCAAGCTGTGGCCCAAGGACGACGAGGAGCGGCAGCGCGCCCTCGACGCGGGCCACGACCTCGACCAGGTCCTCGAGACCAACGACCTGGTCAGCGGCGACAATGTGTTCTTCGTCGCGACCGGCATCACGGACGGGGACCTGCTGCGCGGGGTGCGGTACCGCGCGGAGACCGCCACCACCCAGTCGCTGGTCATGCGGTCCAAGTCGGGGACCATCCGGCAGATCGACTCCACCCACCGGCTGGCCAAGCTGCGCGCCTACGCCGCCGTCGACTTCGAACGGCCGAGCTGAGCGCGCGACAGCGCGTAACGCGGACGGCACCTGATGCGGACGGCACATAGCGCAGACGGCACATGACAAGGGCCGGGTCCCGCCTCCCGGCGGGGCCCGGCCCAGGTCCCGAAGAGTTCAGCCCGCGGCGGCGACCTGCACCGCGCGCTGCAGCTCCACCTCCCGGCGCCGGCGGCGGGCCAGCACGACCCGGCGCTCGGCCGCGGTCAGCCCGCCCCACACGCCGTACGGCTCGGGCTGCAGCAGTGCGTGCTCCCGGCACTCGACCATGACCGGGCAGCGCGCACAGACGCGCTTGGCGGCCTCTTCCCGCGACAGCCTGGCAGCCGTGGGCTCCTTGGAAGGGGCGAAGAACAGCCCGGCCTCATCCCGTCGGCACACCGCCTCCGAGTGCCAGGGGCCGGCCTGATCCCGCGCGGGGACGCGCTGCGGGGGCACGGCGGCTTCCAGCAGGGGCTGATGCGGTTGCAGCACGGTCTACTCCTGACGACGGCTCCGGTGGTCACCCTTGCCCGCCTCGAGGTGTACGGCCCCGTGAGCACCCCCATCAGCCGTACGAGAGACGATGCACCAAGCCTTACCCGCTGTGCGCGCGCTTATGCACACCGTTGTCCCACCCGGAACTTCCCCCGCGCATGCTCGTTCTTCAGGGCTTATGCCCGCAGGTTCTTCAGCCGCTTTCCTCGCTTGGGCTTGGCCTCGACACCGCCGAAGACCCCGAACCCGGTGACGTGGATCACCGGTGCGTCGGGGTCCTGTGCCTCGTACGTCCTGACGTCGAAGCCGCCGAGGATGCCCGCGCCCGAGCCGCGCAGCGAGACGTTCTCCGGGACCTTGATGTCCACCCCGCCGAAGGCGGCCACGACATTGATGACGATCTCCCGGTGCTCGAACACCGCCTCGGTCAGATCGATTTCGACACCGCCGAAGACCGCCAGGACGTTCGTACGGCGCCTGACCCGCCAGCGGCCCTTGCGCGTCGAACCGCCGAAGACCGCCACCAGGTTCTCCGACTCGGGCACGGTGCGCGCCCAGTCCGTCTCCGCGTCGTGCGCCGGCGCCGAGCCGGCACCGCGGGCGGGGGCGACGGGCAGATCGCGCACCAGGGGCTCCAGCTCGCCGAGGGTCTTGGCCCGATAGACCGCGTCGATCCGCTCGGCGTGCTCCTCGGGCTGGAGCCGCCCCTCGGCGAGGGCCTCCCGCAGGATGTCCGCGATCCGGTCGCGGTCGGCGTCGGACGCGCGTAGCTCCGCCTCCGCGACGGGCGCGGACGCCGGAGCCGGGGTCGGCGCCGGGGCTGGCGCGGGGGCCGCCGGGGCGGGCGCGGGGGCGGATTTGGTCAGGGGCACGGGCTGCTGCTCATCCACGGACTCAGCGTATCCAGTCGCGATAGATCGCGACTAGGGGACGATCCCTGACGTCTCCCTGATCCTTCCCCTACCGGTCCTCTACCGGTCCTCGCGCCCGCTAATGAGCCTTACCTCACAGGTTCCGTTCCGCTGCCCCGTTCTACGCTTATGAACGCGCTGTCGACGAAGTCAGCCGAAGCCCTGTCGAGTGAGGAACGGCCGCGATGCCAGAGTTTGCCTATTCGGACCTGCTGCCCTTGGGAGCCGACACCACGCCGTACCGCCTGGTGACCTCCGAGGGCGTGAGCACCTTCGAGGCCGATGGGCGCACCTTCCTGAAGGTCGAGCCGGAGGCGCTGCGCAGGCTCGCGGCCGAGGCGATGCACGACATCTCGCACTATCTGCGCCCCGCCCACCTCGCCCAGCTGCGCCGCATCCTCGACGACCCGGAGGCCAGCGCCAACGACCGCTTCGTGGCGCTGGACCTGCTGAAGAACGCCAACATCGCGGCCGCCGGGGTGCTCCCGATGTGCCAGGACACCGGCACCGCGATCGTCATGGGCAAGCGCGGGCAGCACGTGCTGACCGAAGGCGGCGACGAGGAGGCCCTGTCGCGGGGCGTCTTCGACGCGTACACCAAGCTCAATCTGCGCTACTCCCAGATGGCCCCGCTGACCATGTGGGAGGAGAAGAACACCGGCTCCAACCTGCCCGCGCAGATCGAGCTGTACGCGACCGACGGCGGCGCCTACAAGTTCCTCTTCATGGCCAAGGGCGGCGGCTCGGCCAACAAGTCCTTCCTCTACCAGGAGACGAAGGCGGTGCTGAACGAGGCATCGATGATGAAGTTCCTGGAGGAGAAGATCCGCTCGCTGGGTACGGCCGCCTGCCCGCCGTACCACCTGGCGATCGTGGTCGGCGGCACCAGCGCCGAGTACGCGCTCAAGACCGCCAAGTACGCCTCCGCGCACTACCTGGACGAGCTGCCCGCCGAGGGCTCCCCGACCGGCCACGGCTTCCGCGACAAGGAGCTGGAGGAGAAGGTCTTCGAGCTGACGCAGAAGATCGGGATCGGCGCGCAGTTCGGCGGCAAGTACTTCTGCCATGACGTCCGGGTCGTCCGGCTGCCGCGCCACGGCGCCTCCTGCCCGGTCGCGATCGCCGTCTCGTGCTCCGCCGACCGCCAGGCGCTCGCCAAGATCACGCCGGAGGGCGTCTTCCTGGAACAGCTGGAGACCGACCCGGCGCGCTTCCTGCCGGAGACGACGGACGAGGAGCTGACCAAGGGCGCGGGCCCGGACCTGGACGCGGTCGCCATCGACCTCAACCGGCCGATGGACGACGTCCTGGCCGAGCTGACCAGGCACCCGGTCAAGACCCGGCTCTCGCTCACCGGCACGCTGGTCGTCGCCCGGGACATCGCGCACGCGAAGATCAAGGAGCGGCTGGACGCGGGCGAGGAGATGCCCGAGTACCTGAAGAACCACCCGGTCTACTACGCGGGCCCGGCCAAGACCCCCGAGGGCTACGCCTCCGGTTCGTTCGGCCCGACGACCGCGGGCCGGATGGACGCGTACGTCGAGCAGTTCCAGGCGGCGGGCGGCTCGCAGGTCATGCTGGCCAAGGGCAACCGCTCGAAGCAGGTCACCGACGCGTGTGCCGCGCACGGCGGCTTCTACCTGGGCTCGATCGGCGGTCCGGCGGCGCGGCTGGCCCAGGACTGCATCAAGAAGGTCGAGGTCCTGGAGTACGAGGAGCTGGGCATGGAGGCGGTCTGGAGGATCGAGGTCGAGGACTTCCCGGCGTTCATCGTGGTGGACGACAAGGGGAACGACTTCTTCCAGGACCCGGCGCCGCAGCCGACGTTCACGAGCATTCCGGTGCGGGGGCCGGGGGTGGCGTAACGCCTGCGGGGCGGCGGGGGCGTGGATGCGCCCCCGCCGCCCTTACCCGTCCCATCCGGGGGGCCGCGCCCCCGGGCCCCCGACCGGCCCGGGGTGGGCCTTGTCCTCAAACGCCGGACGGGCTGGATTAGCCGGGACCGGTCCTGTCCTCAACGCCGGACGGGCTGGATTTGCCGGGCCTGGGCTGAGATAGGGGCCCGAGCGGGCCTTGTCCGCAAAGGCCCGTTCAGCCTCTCAGTGCCGCCTCGAAGGCGCCGGGGCGCTGGATGACACCGCTGCAGCGGGTGTTCGGGACGACGTTCTCGGCCGTCTCGGGGCCCGCGGCACCGGCCGTGGGGGCGGTGGGGGTGGCGGACTGGGTCATTTCCGGGGTGCACGGCTGGTCGCGTTCGGCGGACCACATCGACAGCCGCCCGATCCCCTTGTCCGCGGCGAACCGCGCCAGCCCGGACGCGTCCTCCAGCGTGAAGGTCTCGCCGGTGACGTCGTTGACGCCGATCATCGGCGTCACGGCCAGCACCTTCCAGGCGGCGGCGTCGGACATGCCGAGCACCTCGCGGATCCGGGCCTGCGCGGCGGTGGCCGCCTGGACGGCATAGTCGCCCATGTCGCCCGTATGGTCCCCGCTGTAGTTCATCGCCATGATGTTGACGGTCGAGAGGATGACCCCCTCCTGTTTGGCGGCCTCCAACTGGGCGACGCTCTCCGCGGTCAGCCCGTCGGGCATGGCGGGCAGGGTGAAGGAGATGTTCAGGCCCTCGTGGGTGCGCTGGATCAGCGCGAGCGCCTGGGCGCGGCGGGCCGCCGCCTCGGTGTCGGCGAGTGCCTCGCCCTCGAGGTCGAAGTCGATCCGGCGCGCCTGGTATCGCTCGATCACCTCGGCGTAGGCGGAGGCGAGTTCGGGGACGTCGGTGCAGGCGGTGGCGAGCTCGGTGCCCTCGGCGCCGCCGAAGGAGATCCGTACGTCGCCGCCCGCCCGGCGGACGCCCTCGACCCGGGCCTCCAGCGCCTGGTCGTCGAGCGAGGTGCCGCCGTCCCACGCCGGGGTGCAGCCGTCGCCCGCGACGACGAAGCCCAGGGTGAACTCCTTGACTCCGCGCGCGGCCGCGGCGGCCATGTCGTACGCCGAGTCCGACCAGGCGTTGACGTACGGCACGAACTCGGCGGGTGGCCGTGCCGCGGGGGGCTGCGACACCTGCGGCGGTGAGGGCGCGGCGTGCGGCTCGGGCGACTGCTTGTGGTGTCCCGCCCATACGGCGATGGTGGCGCAGACCACCGCGCCGGCCACGGCGATTCCGCTCATGCGGGGGCTGGCCCTCATGGCTCTGGCTCCTTCTTGCGGTCCGGTACGAGGCGCCGGGGGCTGGGCCGCCCGTGCCGTTCTCCTCGCCAAACCTCGCATATTCGGTGAAGCCTACTGAACTATGACACACCGCATGTTTGACTTATATGTCGCATGTCGTATTTTCTGCATTAGCCTCTTCCGTATGGATCCTCAGTCAGATGTGGCCGAGCGCGCGCCTTCGCGTCCCCTCCGCGCTGACGTGGCCCGGAAGGGGCCCGTGTTCGTGGACCTCTCCGGGCGCCGTGGCCGACTCGTACGACATGTGGGCGTAGTCGCGGGGGCCGCCTGCCTCGGCTATTCGGCGGTCCTGGGGTTGGGCTACGCGGGCGGTACGCCATTCGCGCCGCAGACGCTGATCCCCGGGCATCCCGTCGCCACCGAGGCGTTCGGCCGGGAGCCGAAGCACACCCCGGAGGGGCGTTCGGGGCCCTCCGGATCACATGAGCGGCCCGACGAGGAGTACGAGTACCCGCCGACCCACCGTCAGCATCAGCGCCACCGGCACGACTCCGAGCGTCCGGAGCCCCAGTCCGCCCGGGAGCCCGTCGCCCTTCCCCCCGTCACCACCCGGCCGCGGCCCGCGCCCCCGCAGCCCGCCCCGCCCAAGGCCCACCGCGCGGCGCCGCGGCATTCCTCCGCGCACCCCCGCCCCGGCGCCCGCGAGTCCGCCGAGGGACACCGGGCCGCGGGGCACCGCAAGCACGCCCACGCGCCCTCGCATCCGGCCGCCCACCCGCCCGCCAAGCACCCCGCGGACGCGTCGCACACCCCGCCGAAGAAGCACTCCGGCGCCGCCAAGCCACCGGCCAAGGGATCCGGCCACTCGCAAGCTCCCGGCCGCATCACGAAGCCCGGCCACGCCAAGTCCCCCCAGAAGCCCCCGACCCAGAAGCCCCCGCAGGCCAACCCGCCCAAGCCCCCGAAAGACCCCCAGGGGCCCGCCGGAGGCGGCGCCCCGGCCGATGGGCCGGGCGCCCCCGAGGCCGACGGCGAGGAGTCATGAGCGGCGGCAGACCGCCGAGGCTGCCCCGGCCGCGCCGCCGGCCCCCCGCGCCCCGTCAGGACGGCGCGCCCCGCACGGTGTTCCGGCTGACCGGCTCCGGGCGCCGCGCCGCGAGGCTCACGGGCAGGCTCCGGGTCACGAGCAGGCTCCGGTTCACGGGCAGGCTCCGGTTCACGGGCAGGCTCCGCACCCCCAAGGCGGCCAAAGCTGACGGCCACACTCCCAAGCTCCGTACCGTCAAGCTGCGAAAGCTCCGCACCCGCACCCGGATGGTGCTCGCCCTCGCGACCCTGCTCGCGCTGGTGTGCACCCTGCTGCTGGACGGCTATCTGCACGCCGAGGTCGGCAACGACGCCCGGGTGTACCGCTCGCACGCCTCGCGCACCGTCCCCGACCGCCTGCGCAAGGGCGGGCCGGTGATCACCTTCGACCGGAAGGGGAAGGCCACCGAGCACGCCATCCCGTCCAAGACCATCGCGCTGACCTTCGACGACGGCCCGGACCCCCGCTGGACCCCGGAGATCCTCGACGTACTGCGCCGCCACAAGGTGCGGGGGACCTTCTTCGTGCTGGGTCAGATGGTGGTCCGCCATCCGGAGCTGGTCCGCCGGATGCGGGCCGCGGGCCATGAGGTCGGGGTGCACACCTTCTCCCATGTCGACCTGTCCTACCAGGCCAAGGGGCGCATGGACCGCGAGCTGGCCCAGTCCCAGCTCGCCCTGGCCGGTGCGGCGGGCATCACCAGCTCGCTCTTCCGGGCGCCGTACGCCTCCAAGGTCCGCGCGCTGGACGACCGCACCTGGCCGGTGCAGCAGCACATCGGGTCCAAGGGCTACATCAGCGCCTTCGTGGACACCGACAGCGAGGACTGGCAGCGGCCCCCGGTCAAGGAGATCGTCCAGAACGCCACTCCCGAGGGCAAAAAGGGCGCGTCCGTGCTCTTCCACGACGCGGGCGGCAACCGCGCGCGGACCGTGACGGCCCTGGGGCTGTACATCGAGCGGATGCAGCAGAAGGGCTACTCCTTCACCACCGTCACCGGCGCGCTCGGCGCCCACAGCGCCAACCACCCGGCGCACACCCTCCCGGTCTGGGAGGGCCGGGCGCTGATCTGGGCCGCCGCGTTCACCCACAGCGCGCTGCCCGCGCTGATGGCGCTGCTGGGGCTGGTGGGCTTCTCGGTGATCGGGCGGCTGCTGCTGATGGTGGTCCTCGCCTGGTGGCACCGGCGCTCGCGGGAGCGGCGGCGCTGGAGCCGGGTGCAGGAGGTGACCGATCCGGTGAGCGTGATCGTGCCCGCGTACAACGAGAAGGAGTGCATCGCCAACACCCTGAGGTCGCTGTCCGCCTCCACCCACCCGATCGAGATCCTGGTCGTGGACGACGGCTCCACCGACGGCACGGCCGATATCGCCGAGGCGATGGGGCTGCCCAACGTACGGGTGCTGCGCCAGGCCAACGCGGGCAAGCCCGCCGCGCTCAACCGGGGCATCGCCCACGCCGGCCACGAGCTGATCGTGATGATGGACGGCGACACCGTCTTCGAGCCCACCACCATCCGTGAGCTGGTCCGCCCGTTCGCCGACTCGCGGGTGGGCGCGGTCGCGGGCAACGCCAAGGTGGGCAACCGGGGCAAGCTGATCGGCGCCTGGCAGCACATCGAGTATGTGATGGGCTTCAACCTCGACCGGCGGATGTACGACCTGCTGCGCTGCATGCCCACCATCCCCGGCGCGATCGGCGCCTTCCGCCGCCGGGCGCTGCTGGAGGCCGGGGGCATGAGCGCGGACACCCTGGCCGAGGACACCGACATCACCATCGCCCTGCACCGGGCCGGGTGGCAGGTGGTCTACCAGGAGCACGCCCGCGCCTGGACCGAGGCGCCCAGCTCGCTGGGCCAGTTGTGGAAGCAGCGCTACCGCTGGAGTTACGGCACCATGCAGGCGCTGTGGAAGCACCGCCGCTCGCTGATCGACCGGGGGCCCTCGGGGCGGTTCGGCCGGGTGGGGATGCCGCTGGTGGTGCTCTTCCAGATCCTCACCCCGCTGTGCGCGCCGCTGATCGACCTCTTCACCCTCTACGGGGTGATCTTCCTGGACCCGGTGCGCTCGCTGCTGGCCTGGGGCGCGCTGCTGCTGGTGCAGCTGCTGGGCGCGGCGTACGCGTTCCGGCTGGACCGGGAGGACTACCGGGCACTGGCCGTACTGCCGCTGCAGCAGATCGCCTACCGTCAGTTGATGTATCTGGTGCTGCTGCACTCCTGTGTCACCGCGGCGACCGGCGCCCTGCTGCCGTGGCAGAAGCTCAAGCGCACCGGCGAGGTGGACACTCCGCGGGCGCCGGAGGCCGTACGGTGACCGGGCTCACTCGTTCGGCACGGCGGGCGCGGGAACACGGGGTGGCGTGATGACGCTGTGCTGAACGGAGGTGTCCCCATGACCGACGAGAGCCACCGCGACGACAGCCCCCAGGAGGGCTACCGCATCGAGCACGACTCGATGGGAGAGGTCAGGGTCCCGGCGCACGCCAAGTGGCGCGCCCAGACCCAGCGGGCGGTGGAGAACTTTCCCGTCAGCGGGCAGCGGCTGGAGCGGGCGCATATCGAGGCGCTGGCCCGGATCAAGGGCGCGGCCGCGCTGGTCAACGCGGATCTGGGCGTGGTGGACAAGGACATCGCGGGGGCGATCGCGGAGGTGGCGGCCCAGGTCGCCGAGGGGCGCTGGGACGATCACTTCCCGGTGGACGTCTTCCAGACCGGCTCCGGCACCTCGTCCAATATGAACACCAATGAGGTGCTGGCCACCCTCGCGACCGAGCGCCTGGGCCGCCCGGTGCACCCCAACGACCATGTCAACGCCAGCCAGTCCTCCAACGACGTCTTCCCCTCGTCGATCCACATCGCGGCCACCGCGGCCGTCACCCGCGATCTGATCCCGGCCCTGGCCCATCTGGCGGAGGCGCTGGAGCGCAAGGCGGCCGAGTTCGCGGAGGTGGTCAAGGCGGGGCGCACCCATCTGATGGACGCCACCCCGGTGACCCTGGGCCAGGAGTTCGGCGGCTACGCGGCCCAGGTGCGGTACGGGATCGAGCGGCTGCGCGCCGCGCTCCCCCGGCTGGCCGAGCTGCCGCTGGGCGGTACGGCGGTGGGCACCGGGATCAACACCCCGCCCGGGTTCGCCGCCGCCGTCATCGCCGAGCTGGCCCGCACCACCGGGCTGCCGCTGACCGAGGCCCGGAATCACTTCGAGGCGCAGGGCGCGCGGGACGGGCTGGTCGAGACGTCCGGGCAGCTGCGGACGATCGCGGTCGGCCTCACCAAGATCTCCAACGATCTGCGCTGGATGGCGTCGGGCCCCCGCACCGGGCTCGCCGAGATCGCGCTGCCCGACCTCCAGCCCGGCTCCTCGATCATGCCGGGGAAGGTCAACCCGGTGATCCCCGAGGCCACGCTGATGGTCGCGGCGCAGGTCACCGGCAATGACACCACCGTCGCCATGGCCGGGGCCGCCGGGAACTTCGAGCTCAATGTGATGCTCCCGGTGATCGCCAAGAATCTGCTGGAGTCGATCCGGCTGCTGACCAATGTCTCCCGGCTGCTCGCGGACCGCACGATCGACGGGATCACCGCCAACGCCGAGCGGGCCCGGGAGTACGCGGAGTCCTCGCCGTCCGTCGTCACCCCGCTCAACCGCTACCTCGGCTACGAGGAGGCGGCGAAGGTGGCCAAGCGGTCGCTGGCGGAGCGCAAGACCATCCGGGCGGTGGTGCTGGAGTCCGGCTATGTGGAGCGCGGGCTGCTGACCGTGGAGCAGCTCGACGAGGCGCTCGACGTGCTGCGCATGACGCATCCTTAGCCGGGCGTTGGCCACCGGTTGCGGCATAGGTCACGGCATCGCGGCCCCGGCGCACCTAAGATCTGCTCATGACAGCGGACATCGCGGAGACAACGGGGACGGCGGACATCGCCCGGTGGGCACCGGGTGACCATATCCTGTGGCGCTATCGGGCCAACGCCTCCGAGCTCATCCACATCTGCCGTCCCGTGACCGTCGTCGAGGACACCGCCGAGCTGCTCGCCGTCTGGCTCGCCCCCGGCACCGCCTGCGTCAAACCGCAGCTCACCGACGGCACCTCGGTGCACCACGAGCCGCTGTCCACCCGTTACACCAAGCCGCGGACCACCGCCCTGTCCCAGTGGTTCGGCACCGGGGTGCTGAAGCTGGCGCGGCCCGGTGAGCCGTGGTCGGTGTGGCTGTTCTGGGACCAGGGCTGGCAGTTCAAGAACTGGTACGTGAACCTGGAGGAGCCGCTGGTCCGCCGGGCCCGCGGGGTGGACTCCGAGGACCACTTCCTGGACATCGCGGTCTACCCCGACCACAGCTGGGAATGGAAGGACGAGGACGAGTTCGCGCAGGCGCAGCGGGCCGGGCTGATGGGCCCCGAGCAGGCGGAGCGGGTCCGGACCGCGGGCCGGGCGGCCGTGGCGGCCATCGAGTCCTGGGGAGCGCCGTTCCGGGACGGGTGGGAGGACTGGCGGCCCGACCCCGCATGGTCCGTGCCCGCCCTTCCGGCGGACTGGGGCCGTACGGACAAGAAGCACACCTCGGCACACTCGAGGTCATGAACCTCTTGTCGTGTCCCAGTGTTTCAAACGTAGGATCGTCGTCCGGAACACTGCCCATGCGGGACACCAGACGCCGGCGCAAGTCACGGGCGATGCGCAAGATCTGACGTATTGTCACAGGAGGGGCGGAGTCGTGAGCGGTGAGGACGCGTGCGGGGACGGTTACGAGGGCTACGAGGACTTCGACCGCCTCGCACTGGACCGCAGCGGTCAGGCGGACGCCTTCGACACCATCGGCGACCGCTATGACGAGGCCTTTCCGTACAAGGAGGGCCAGATCGCGGCCGGTCAGTGGCTGGCCGAATCGCTGCCGCCCGGCTCCCGGGTGCTCGACGTCGGCTGCGGTACGGGCCTGCCCACGACCCGTCAGCTTGTCGACGCGGGGCACGAGGTGGTCGGGATCGACATCTCCCCCGGGATGCTCAAGCTGGCCCGGGACAATGTGCCGGAGGCCACCTTCCACCATGTGGACATCGTCGATCTGCGGGTGGGCGGCCGGTACGGCCCGGGAGGCCCCCGGGAGCTCGGCCCCTTCGACGGCATCGCCGGCTACTTCACACTGCTGCTGCTGCCCCGCCCGGAGATCCCGTACGCACTGCGGACCCTGCACGCGGTGCTCAGACCCGAGGGGTTGCTGGGGCTGGGCATGGTGGAGGCGGACATCGACGACTTCCCCATCCCGTTCCTCGGCAACTCGGTCCGGGTATCCGGTTATCTGCGGGACGAGCTGCGCCAGGTCGTACGCGAAGCGGGCTTCGAGATCGCCGGGGAGGACTCACACGCGTACGCCCCGGCCAGCACGGACGTACCACCCGAGATCCAGCTCTATCTGAACTGCCGACGACGTGCCTGACACTCGGTGCGCCCACGACCTGCGGGCGCACGGCCCCGGACGGATGGAAACCCACGCGTGACGGAGCACCCCACCTCCCACAACAGGCGGCAGGCGGCCACCTCTGCCGCCGCCCCGGGCGCGCCCGCGCCCGACGACGCGCACGGCGCGGTCCCGGACCCGCGGACCGCCGTGCGGCAGACGGCTGCGCCCGGCCAGGAGCCCGGCGGCGGCCGCCCGCGTCCTGCCGAGCCCCGTCCGGTCGGCGCCGGCCCCGCGGGCCCGGCGGCCCATGACGGACCCCCGGGCCCCGAAGGGGAGCCCGTGCCGCGCGCCAGAGAGCGCGGCGACGCCCCCCAGCGCGGCGACGGCGCCGACCGGACGGGCCGCGGGCGCCGTGGCCGCGGCGGGAGCGGCGCCACCGGCACCGACAGCGCCGCTGGGCAGGGAGGCGCCGCCGCGGCGCGCGGCGGCGGAGGCAGGGAGCGCCGGAACACGGCGGAGAGCGAGCACCCGGCGCAGCCGGAGCACGGCACACCGGAGGGCGAGCCTGTGTGGGACGCGGATCGCAATGCCGCAAGAGGCGCGTCGGGCCGGCCCGGAGGGCCGAGCGGCGGCACCGGCCCCGATGAGCAGCCCCCGGCCGCCCAGAGCGGCGGCCGGGGCCGGGGAGCGGCGCGCCGGGGCGCCGGCGCGGGCGAGCACCCGGAGCGGGCCGGCGAGACCACCCACGCGGCGGCCGCCGCGGCGGGCGAGGTGGCGTACAGCGCGCCGGAGGGCGGAGTGCCCACGGTGCCGCCCGCGGGCGGCACCGCCGCCGCCGAGGCCGCCACGCGGGACCGGGGCGGCGACCGGCTGCGGTTCGTGGGGGCCGCGACCCGGCGGATCGCCCGCGGCATCGACCTCGACGAGATCGTGCTGGGCCTGTGCCGGGCCACCGTGCCCACCTTCGCCGACGCGATCCTGGTGTATCTGCGCGATCCGCTGCCGGTCGGCGACGAGCGCCCGGTCGGCCCGGTGGTGCTGCGGCTGCGCCGCACCGACCGGATCCCGCTGGACCCGGACACCGACAGCGGCCGGCTGTCGCTGCTGCCCTCCCAGCCGGATCTGTCGCCCGCCGTGGGCGGCGGCCCGGCCGCCGAGCTGTGCGAGGTGGAGGCGGGCGGTCCGCTGGCCGAGGTGCTGCGCGGGGTACGGCCGGTGTTCGGCGACTCGCAGGCGGCCCGCGCCGCGCTGCCGGAGCTGCTCGGCGAGGGCCCCTCGGTGGCGACCGGTCAGCGCACCGTACTGGCGCCGCTGCGCGGCCGCCGCCGAGTGATCGGCGCGGCCGTGTTCGTACGCCGCCCGGACCGGCCGCCGTTCGAACCGGACGATCTGCTGGTGGCCGCGCAGCTCGCCACCCACACCGCGCTCGGCGTCGACAAGGCGGTGCTGTACGGGCGCGAGGTGTACATCGCGGACGAGCTGCAGCGCACAATGCTGCCCGACTCGCTGCCGCAGCCCACCGGTGTCCGGCTGGCCAGCCGCTATCTGCCCGCGGCCGAGACCGCGCGGGTCGGCGGCGACTGGTACGACGCGATCCCGCTGCCGGGCAACCGGGTGGCGCTGGTGGTCGGCGATGTGATGGGCCATTCGATGACCTCCGCCGCGATCATGGGCCAGCTCCGCACCACCGCGCAGACCCTGGCCGGTCTCGATCTGCCGCCGCAGGAGGTGCTGCACCACCTCGACGAGCAGGCCCAGCGGCTGGGCACCGACCGCATGGCCACCTGCCTGTACGCGGTCTACGACCCGGTCGCGCACCGCATCGTGGTCGCCAACGCGGGCCATCCGCCGCCCATTCTGCTGCACCGGGGCGGCCGCGCCGAGGTGCTGCGGGTGCCGCCGGGGGCGCCGATCGGGGTCGGCGGGGTCGACTTCGAGGCGGTCGAGCTGGACGCCCCGGCCGGGGCCACCCTGATGCTCTACACCGACGGTCTTGTCGAATCGCGGATGCGCGATGTGTGGACCGGGATCGAGCAGTTGCGGGAGCGGCTGACCGCCACCGCCCGGCTCACCGGCCCCAACCCGCCGCCGCTGGAGCCGCTGTGCGACGAGGTGCTGGACATGCTCGGCCCCGGCGACCGCGACGACGACGTGGCGCTGCTCGCGGCCCGCTTCGAGGGCATCGCGCCCAGCGATGTCGCCTACTGGTTCCTGGACCCGAAGGCGCAGACCGCCGGGCAGGCGCGCCGACTGGCCCGCCGGGCGCTGGCCCGCTGGGACCTGGACGATCTGACGGACGCGGTGGAGCTGCTGGTCAGCGAGGTGGTGACCAACGCGGTGCGCTACGCCGAGCGGCCGATCACCCTGCGGCTGCTGCGCACGGACGTCCTGCGCTGCGAGGTCGGGGACGACGTCCCCCAGCTACCGCGGCTGCGCCAGGCCCGGCCGTCCGACGAGGGCGGGCGCGGGCTGTATCTGGTGAACCGGATGGCGCGGCGCTGGGGCGCGACCCGGCTGTCCACGGGCAAGGTCGTCTGGTTCGAGCTCGCGATGCCGTGAGGCGCACGGTCGTGAGGCGTACGGTCCCGGGCCGCCCGGTGCGGGGCCGTACGGTTCAGGACCTCGCGCTGAGGTAGGCCACGACCATGTCGCCGAGCATCCGACGGTAGTGGGCGCGGCGCTTCGGGTCCAGGGGGTCGCGGCCGAAGAGGGTGCCGAAGGTGTGCTGGTTGGCCACCGGGAAGACGGCGAACGAGCTGATCATCATGTGGACGTCGACGGCGTCGGTGTCGGTGTCGTTCCGGAAGACGCCCTGCTCACGGCCGCGGGCGAGGATCCCGGAGATCAGGTCGATCACCGGGGTACCGGCCTTGGCCAGCGTCTCGGACTTGACCAGGTGCTCGGCCCGGTGGATGTTCTCGATGGACACCAGCCGGATGAAATCGGCGTGTGCGGTGTGGTGGTCGAAGGTCAGCTCGGCCAGGTGCCGGATGGCCTCGGCGGGGTCCAGGCCGGTGACGTCCACGGCCTGTTCGGCCTCGCGGATGCCGGTGTAGGCGCGCTCCAGGACCTTGATGTAGAGCTGCTCCTTGCCGCCGAAGTAGTAGTAGATCATCCGCTTGGTGGTGCGGGTGAGTGCGGCTATCTCGTCGACGCGGGCCCCGGCGTAGCCGCGCTCGGCGAATTCCCGGGTCGCGACGTCCAGGATCTCGGCCTGGGTGCGGACGGCGTCGCGGAGGCGGCTGTTCTTCGGCGGCTGATCGCTCATGCTGGGCCCACTCTACGTGCAGGGGGGTTGGGAACTGCTGCCGGTTGACCGCGCTTGGGCGCGTTCTGGTGTGCACAACTGCGTGTCGACGACTTGCGACCTCGAAAGGGAACGGGAGTTTCTGCGTCGAATGCGTGACCTGTACGGGAGGTGCTCGTTAGATGCCGTGAGGGGATCTTCGAGCCGTGTAGGGGGTGGACAGGCTGCGCGAGGTGGCGGCGTCGTTCGTGGCGCCCGGTCCGACCGGGGTGGCCATCCGCGACAGCCTCAAGGGCCTGACCGGGCGGGACCAGAGGGTCCTGCGCCTGGTCGGTGGCCTGTTGGGCTCTCTGGCTTCCCGGGACCTGAAGGACCGCTGCGCGGCCGGGCTGGATCGCGATTCGGAGCAGTGGGCGCGGCGCAAGCGGGTTTTGACCGGCCAGTCCTCCTCACGCTGGGCGGGCAGCATCACCAAGGCCACTCACGACCAGTGGGCGCTGGCCCGACGCGGTCAGCTCGCCTACATCCAGCACCTCCAGGCGGGCATCGACATGATCGCTCGTCGGCTTTCGCTGCCGGTCGGGACGAAGGGTTCCAAGGGCTCGCCGGGTGGATACCGCTCCCGGCAGGAGTGGTTCGCCAAATCCCGGCGCCTGCATCTGCTCCAAGGCCGGCTTGAGCGGGAGCGGGCCGACCGTGATGCCGGACGCGTGCGTGTGGTACGCGGCGGAAGGAAGCTGCTGCGCAACCGGCACAACCTCCAAGCCGCCCGGCTGACCGAGGCAAAGTGGCGTGTGCGGTGGGAGGCCGAGCGCTGGTTCCTCCAAGCCGACGGCGAATCGGGGAAGCGGTACGGGAACGAGACGATCCGTGTCGCCCCTGACGGCGAGGTGAGCATCAGGCTCCCGGCGCCGCTGGCCGGGCTGGCGAACGCACCCCACGGCCGGTACGTGCTGACCTGCCGGATCGGCTTCCGGCACCGGGGCCAGCAGTGGGCCGACCACGTCCAGGCGAACCGTGCCGTGGCGTACCGCATCCACCTCGATTTGGAGCGTGACCGCTGGTACCTGACCGCCTCCTGGCAGATCCCGCCAGCCAGGATGGCGCCATTGGAGGCGGTGCGGTCCGGTGGGCTGATCGGTGTGGACACCAACGCCGACCACTTGGCTGCTTGGCGCCTGGACGCCCACGGCAATCCCGTCGGAGCACCGCGCAGATTCGACTACGACCTCACCGGTCGTGCACCGCACCGGGACGCACAAGTACGGCATGCCCTCATCCGCCTCCTGCACTGGGCCAAACGCCACCACTTGGCCATCGCGATCGAAGACCTGAACTTTCAAGCGGACACCACCCGCGAGAAGCACGGCCGGCGCAAGGGCTTCCGTCGGTTGCTTTCCGGCATGCCCGTGAGCAGGCTGCGCAGCAGGCTGGTGTCCATGGCCGTCGAGCTCGGCATCACCGTCGTGGCCGTCGATCCCGCCTACACCAGTCGCTGGGGCGCCCAGCACTGGCAGCGACCCCTGACCACGAAGACCCGCAAGACCACGCGCCACGACGCTGCCGCCGTGGCGATCGGACGGCGCGCCCTGGGACGCCCGATCCGGCGACGGACGCCACCGCCCCCACCGCACCGGAGCGATGCGGTGGGGCATCGGACCGTCCAGGCCGCATCGGGTATCCCCGGGCGTGAGGAAACCCGCCCCCGCATTCCCGGACCACGGACACGATCCGTCGCCGCCGGACGCGGAGCGAAAGCGGGGGACCAGTGTGCCCACAACCGTTCGGGGCACACGGCTGAGCACGAGTCCTTGCACCAGGACTCACTCCCGCTCAGTCCCTAGAAACGGTTCACAAGAAGGCGTCCTGGGGCTTTTACTGTCCGAGCTACTAACGAACCAGTTCGTACATTAGCCGAGCCGCCGAACGCAGGAGGTCACCCGTATGCGGGGCAGTGCACACCAGCGGGAGTCACAGCAGGGCCGGGAGTCCTGTCTGGTGGGGCTGATCGGCTCCGGAGTGGGCCCCTCGCTCTCCCCCCTGCACCAGCGCGAGGCCGACCGCCACGGGCTGCGGCGGCATGGGCGCCCATGTTCCCAAGCTGGTCTCCCCGATCACCGGCCAGTCGGAGGCGTCGGGCGCCGACCGCTACGCCTTCCCGCAGGACGAGGCGAATCTGGCCCGCTGGCGGGTGTGGTGGCGCCGGGCCAACACCGAGCACATCGTGTCGTTCTTCGTGGTCTGCCTGGTGACGATCGGGCTGATGAGCATGCTCGCGTACGAAACCCTCTTCGGACGCGACGACGTGGAGAACAGCCCGGCGTTCCTGCGGATCCAGGGCGATCTGCTGGGGCAGCAGGTGGGCGACTGGCTCAAGATCGTGTTCTTCGCGGTGGCCACGGTCTCGCTCTGGGCCGCCTCGATCGGTCTGCTCGACGTCATCGGACGGGTGGTCAGCGACTTCGCCAGGCGCAACTACCTGCGGGAGTCGGCCTTCTGGACCGAGGGGCGGCTGTATTTCGCGGTCGTATGGGCCGAGGTGGGCATCGGCTCGGCGATCCTGCTGTCCGGGGTGAACCAGCCGATCGTGCTGCTCACCATCTCCACCTGCACCGCCTCCGTCGTCACCCTCGTCTACTCGGCGCTGCTGATCCGGCTCAACCGCCGCGATCTGCCGGCCGCGATACGGCTGCGGGGGTCGCGGCTGGGCATGATGCTGCTGGCCATCGGCTTCTACGGCTTCTTCGCCCTCGCGATGCTGAAGAGCCAGATCGAGGCGAACTTCTGACCCTCGGGGCCTTCCGGCCTTACGGCCATGCGGTCCGGTGCGGGCGTGCCTCTCGGCACGCCCGCACCGGGCCGTCACTGCTGGTCTCTGCGGAGGAAGCCGGCGCCGTCGTCGGCCGAGGACGACGTCGACGGGTCGGGTGCGCTCGGGGAGCCCGGGGCGGACGGCGACCCCGAGGACGTGGCGGAGGGCGACCCGCTGTCGGACGGGGAGGACGACGGGGACGACGAGGGCGACTCGCTATTGGACGGGGACGACGACGGGCTGGACGACGGCGACTCCGAGGTGTCACTCGAACTCGGCGACGGGGGCGGCTTGACCGCCGCCCCCATGTCGGTGTCCAGGTCGAACTTCGAGGCCTTCTTACCGTTCAGCGCGGCCTGGGTGTACGCGGCCCAGATCCGGGCCGGGAAGTCACCGCCGTTGACGCGGCCACCGCCCGCGGTGCCCTTGAGCGAGACCTGCTTGCCGCCGTCCTTCGACTCGCCGAACATGCCGACCGAGGTGACCAGGTCGGGGGTGTAGCCGGAGAACCAGGCCGACTTGTTGTCGTCCGAGGTGCCGGTCTTGCCCGCGACCGCCTGGCCCTGCTGCCGCACCGCCTGACCGGTGCCGTCGTCGACCACCCCGGTGAGGACGGAGGTGACGGAGTCGGCGGCGCCCCGGCTGATCGCCTGGCCGTTGGTGGGATCGGGCAACTCGGGCCGCTCATCGCCCTTCTCGGCGGACTTCACGATCGCCGGGGTGACCTTCTTGCCGTGGTTGTCGAGGGTCGCGTAGACCCCGGCCATCTCCTTGGGGCTGGCGCCCATCACGCCCAGCGACATCGCGGGGCGCACGTCGAAGCCGCCCGCGTCCTTGCTCATGCCCAGGTCGATGGCGGTGCTCTTCACCTTGTCCAGGCCCACGTCCACCGCCATCTGCGCGAAGACGGAGTTGACGGAGTTGTTCATCGCCTTCTGGACGGAGATGGGGCCGTAGGACTTGTTGTCCTCGTTCGGCGGGGCGAAGCCGGTGATCGAGCCCTTGACCGGCCGCTTGCTGGTGCCGTCGTAGACGGTGCTCGCCGTGATCGGGGTGCCGTCCTGCGTGGTGGAGCCGTTCTCCAGCCCCGCGGCCAGGATCAGCGGCTTGAAAGTGGAGGCGGGCTGGTAATCCGGGCGGGTGGCGTTGTTGAAGTAGTGCTCAGTCGCGCCGGCGCCGCCGTACATCGCCACGATGCCACCGGACTTGGGGTCCACCGAGACCGCGCCCACCTGGGCATCGCCGTCGACCTTGCGCTTCTTCGGGTCCAGCTTGGACGTCAGCTCGGTGCGGACCGCCTTCTCCAGCGCCTCCTGCTTCTTCTTGTCGATGTTGAGGGTGACCGTCCAGCCGCCGGCCCCGAACTCGTTCTCGTCCACCCCGGCCTTGACCAGCTCGGCCTCGGCGGCCTTGATGAAGTAGCCGGCCTGGCCGTCGAGGCCCGGGATGGGGCGGGGCTCGATGGGCACGGGGAACTTCATGCCCTCGCGCTCGCTCCCCGGCAGCCAGTCCTTCTCGACCATGTTGTCCAGGACGTAGTTCCAGCGGGCCTTCACCAGTTTCTTGCCCTTGGGCCCCGCCGCCGACCAGTCGTACTGGCTGGGCGCCTGGAGCACCGACGCGAGATAGGCGCCCTGCTCGACGCTGAGCTCCTCGACGTCCTTGTCGTAGTACGCGCGGGCGGCGGCCTGGATGCCGTAGGCGCCGCGGCCGTAGTAGCTGGTGTTGATGTAGCCCGCGAGGATGTAGTCCTTGGACTTCTGCTGGTCGACCTTGAGCGAGATCACCAGTTCCTTCAGCTTGCGGCTGACGGTCTGTTCCTGGCTCAGGTAGTAGTTCTTGACGTACTGCTGGGTGATGGTCGAACCACCCTGCTTGCCCCGGCCCAGCGCGGTGTTGATGAGACCGCGGGCGGTGCCGGTGAACGAGACGCCGGAGTCGCTGAAGAAGTCCTTGTTCTCGGCGGCGACAAAGGTGTGCTGCACCTTCTTGGGGATCTTGGACAGCGGTACGGACTCACGGTTGACTTCGCCCGTCTTCGCCATGATCGAGCCGTCGCTGTACTTGTAGATGTTCGCCTCCGCCTTGGCCGCGGCGTTGGCGGGCGGAACATCGACCCACAGATAGAGGACGAAGAACGCCCCGACGAGCAACGCGCAGAACCCCAGGACGTAACCGAGCACCCATTTCCAGGTGAAGAAGCGGCGTATGCCCCCCGACTTCGCCGCCCGCTTGGCCCGGCGAGCGCCCTTCTGCCGCGCGCGTCGCTCTTCCGCTCTACCCATCGCTCCCGCCGCTCCAGTCCATAAGCCCCCCAGGTCAGCTCATGAAGCTAACACCGCAACAACCCTCAAATGCTCATCGATCTAGCTTTTTCCGAAGGTGACAAAAAGCACCCACTCCAAGGGAACTGACGGCTTACGGGCGCCAAGGGTTGCGAGGAGCGCGTAATGTGCTATCACTTTGCTAGAACACAAGAAGGCACCCGCAGCACCGAACGGAAACGGGGATCCACCCATGTCCGACGCCACCTCCACCGAGGGCATCACCGACCAGGCCGACATACCGGCCCTTCCGGAGCCGCAGGTCCGGGAGCGGCCCGCACGCAACGTCAGCGGCGGGCTGGCCCTGCTCGGGGGCCTGGCGGGACTCGCGGGCGGCGTCGGCCTGATCTTCGCGGGGGCCGCCGTCGCCTCCGACCACAAGGGCGCCGGGTCCACGCTGCTGATCGTCTCCGGCATCGTGGTGATCATCGCCGCGATCCTCACCATGTGCGGCCTCAACACGATCGCGCCCGGTGAGGCCCGGGTGGTCCAGCTCTTCGGCCGCTACCGCGGCACCATCCGCACCGACGGGCTGCGCTGGGTGAACCCGCTCACCAGCCGGGAGAAGATCTCCACCCGGGTGCGCAACCACGAGACCGCGATCCTCAAGGTCAACGACGCCTACGGCAACCCGATCGAGCTCGCCGCGGTCGTCGTCTGGCGGGTCGAGGACACCGCCCAGGCGATGTTCGAGGTGGACGACTTCCTGGAGTTCGTCTCCACCCAGACCGAGGCCGCGGTGCGGCATATCGCCATCGAGTACCCGTACGACGCCCATGACGAGGACGCCCTCTCGCTGCGCGGCAACGCCGAGGAGATCACCGAGAAGCTCGCCGTCGAACTGCACGCCCGGGTCGAGGCGGCCGGGGTCCGCATCATCGAATCGCGCTTCACCCACCTCGCCTACGCCCCGGAGATCGCCTCCGCGATGCTCCAGCGCCAGCAGGCGGGCGCGGTGGTGGCGGCCCGCCGGCAGATCGTGGACGGCGCGGTCGGCATGGTCGAGGCGGCGCTGGCCCGGATCACCGAGGAGGAGATCGTGACACTGGACGAGGAGCGCAAGGCCGCGATGGTCAGCAATCTGATGGTGGTGCTCTGCGGGGACCGCTCCCCGCAGCCCGTTCTGAACACGGGCACGCTGTACCAGTGACGGACGAGAGCGGGCCGAAGGGTCGGCAGCCGCGGCAGCGCAAGCAGATGCTGCTGCGGCTCGATCCGGCCATCCATGACGCCCTCGCGCGCTGGGCCAACGACGAGCTGCGCAGCGCCAACGCGCAGATCGAGTTCCTGCTGCGCAAGGCGCTCGCGGACGCGGGCCGACTGCCCGGCGCGGTGCGCCCGATCCCGCGCCGGGGCCGCCCGCCGCGGCGGCCCGCCGAGGGCACCGAGGGCGGGGGCCCCGCCGAGGGCCCTGAAGACCCCGAGGGCCCCGGCCGCGCGCCGAACCAGCCCTGACCCCGCCCGCACCTCCCTGACCTGCGGAAACGCACCCCGCAGCGCAGCTATACACTCCAGGTATACGCATGATGTAGAGTGCCGGACATGTCAATTGGCCACACCCTGCTCGGACTCCTCGAGGGCGGCCCGCGCCACGGCTACGACCTCAAGAGAGCCTTCGACGAACGATTTGGACACGACCGCCCGCTGCACTACGGGCAGGTCTACTCGACCATGTCCCGGCTGCTGAAGAACGGCCTGGTGGAGGTCGACGGCATCGAGCACGGCGGTGGCCCGGAGCGCAAGCGCTACGCCATCACCGACGCGGGCATCACCGATGTGGAGCACTGGCTCACGGAGCCCGAGAAGCCCGAGCCCTATCTCCAGTCGGTCCTCTACACCAAGGTCGTCATCGCCCTGCTCACCGGGCGCGACGCGGCCGATCTCCTCGACGTCCAACGCGCCGAACATCTTCGGCTGATGCGCGAACTGACCCAGCGCAAGCGCGAGGGCGACCTCAGCGACCAACTCATCTGCGACCACGCCCTCTTCCATCTCGAGGCCGATCTGCGCTGGCTGGAACTCACCGCCGCCCGCCTCGGCCAACTCGCCAAGGCGGTGCGTTCATGACCCCGGCAGGCTCCTTGCTGATCGCCACGTCCCTGAACAAGACGTACGGTCACACCCCCGCCCTGGACGGTGCGGACTTCTCCATCCACCCCGGCGAGGTCGTCGCCGTCATGGGCCCCTCCGGCTCGGGCAAGTCGACGCTCCTCCACTGCCTGGCCGGGATCGTGCGGCCGGACTCCGGCACCGTCCACTACAACGGGCGCGAGCTGACCGCCATGTCGGACACCGAGCGCAGCGGTCTGCGCCGCGGCGAGTTCGGCTTCGTCTTCCAATTCGGCCAGCTCGTCCCCGAGTTGACCTGTGTGGAGAACGTCGCCCTGCCGCTGCGGCTGAACGGCACCAAGCGCAAGGAGGCCGAGGCCCGCGCCGAGTCCTGGATGGAGCGGCTGGAGGTCGCGGACGTGGCGCACAAGCGGCCCGGAGAGGTCTCCGGCGGCCAGGGGCAGCGGGTCGCCGTCGCCCGGTCGCTGGTCACCGCGCCGCGGGTGCTGTTCGCGGACGAGCCGACCGGCGCACTGGACTCGCTCAACGGCGAGCGGGTCATGGAGCTGCTGACCGAGGCCGCCCGCGAGTCCCGTACCGCCGTGGTGCTGGTCACCCACGAGGCCCGGGTCGCCGCCTACTCCGACCGCGAGGTCGTGGTCCGCGACGGCAAGGCCCGGGACATGGCAGGGGTCCGATGAGCGGCCAGGACGCCCCGGCGCAGGAGCCCCGCGCCCGCGCCTCCGTCGCCCGCTGGGCCGCCGACCTCGCCATGGGCGGCCGGTTCGCGGTCGCCGGCGGCCGGGAGAGCTGGGCCAGGACGATCATGACCGCGGTGGGCGTCGGCCTGGGAGTGGTGCTGCTGCTGGTGGCCTCCTCCGTCCCCACCGCGTACCAGCAGCGCAACGAGCGGGGCGATGCCCGCTCCACGCTCAGCTTCGCCAGCCCGGTGAAGGCCGGCCCCGATACGCTCCACCTCAGCGACGCGAACACCGACTTTCGCGACCAGGACATCGCGGGCATCGTCATGGCCCCCGACGGCGACGGCTCGCCGCCCTCGCCGCCGGGCGTCGACCGGCTTCCGGCCGCCGGTGAGATGTGGGTGTCCCCGGCGCTGAAGAAGCTGCTCGACTCGGATGAGGGGAAGCTCCTCCGGGACCGCTTCCCGTACCGCACCGCCGGGGTGATCGGCGACAGCGGCCTGTCCGGCCCGAACGAACTCCGCTACTACGCGGGGATCTCCGAGAAGGCGTTCGACCACATCAACTCCGAGTACCACCTCGCCCACTGGGGCATCCAGAACAAGGGCAAGGGCGAGCCCCTGAACCCCGCGCTGCTGCTGCTGATCATCGTGGGCTGTGTGGTGCTGCTGCTGCCGGTGCTCATCTTCATCGCCACCGCCGCCCGCTTCGGCGGTGAGCGGCGCGACCGGAGGCTGGCCGCGCTGCGGCTGGTCGGCGCCGACACCCATATGACCCGGCGGATCGCCGCGGGTGAATCGCTTTTCGGCTCCCTCCTCGGGCTGGCCGTGGGCACCGGACTGTTCCTGCTGGTGCGCGAGTTCATCGAAGGGATCGTGGTCTGGGACATCAGCTTCTTCGCCTCCGACATCGTGCCGTCCGCCCCGCTCGCCCTGACGATCGCGGTGGCCGTGCCCGCATCGGCCGTCATGGTCACGCTGCTCGCCCTGCGCGGTATCGCCATCGAGCCGCTGGGCGTCGTACGGAACGCCAGGCCCAAGCGCCGCCGTCTGTGGTGGCGGCTGCTGCTGCCGCTCCTGGGCATAGCCCTGCTGCTGCCGCTCGCCGGCGGCTTCCAGGCGGGCAGCGGGGGCGGCGACACCAAGGCGTACCAGGCCGCGGCCGGCGCCGTGCTGCTGCTCGTCGGCATCACCGCGCTGCTGCCCTGGGTCGTCGAGGCCGTGGTGGAGCGGTTCGGCGGCAAGGGCTCGGTGCCCTGGCAGCTCGCCACCCGCCGGCTCCAGCTCAGCAGCGGCACCGCTTCGCGCGCGGTCAGCGGCATTACGGTCGCCGTCGCCGGGGCCCTCGCGCTCCAGATGCTCTTCGCCAGCGTGGAGGCCCGCGACAGCCAGTCGACCGGCCAGGACCCGCGCCGCGCCCAGCTGATGGCGAACGTCCCGGTGTCCACCGGTTCCGAGGCCCGCGACGCCTTCGAGCGGTACCGCGTGACCAAGGGCGTGCGCGACATGCTCGGTGTCACCGAGGGCTATGTCTCCGCTCTGCACCACAGCAAGGACGACCCGTCGACGGCCCCGGAAGAGTCCCTCACCGTCGCCGACTGTCCCTCGCTGCGCGAGGTGGCCCGCATCACGAGCTGCAAGAACGGCGACATCTTCTTCGTCAACCTGCCGCCCGACTACTACGAGGACGGGGACAGGTTCGCCAAGCCGGGCGCCCAGGTCAATCTCGCCTTCGACGACGAGGGCATGCCGGACCTGCGTCACAAGAAGCTGTGGACGATTCCCCACTCGGCCAAGGTGGTGAAGTCCCGGCCGGACCCGATCGGCAGTGAGCGCACCGGCATCTTCGCCACCCCCGGCGCCTTCGACGTCGCCAAGCTGGCGAAACCAAACGCGGTGGCCATGATGCGGATGGATCCGAAGGTGCCGGACGCCACCGAGTACGTGCGCAACACCAGCGCGGCGCTCTCCCCGGCGATGGATGTCATGCGGCTCAGCAGCACCTCGCAGTCGGATGAGTTCACGGTCATCCGCAAGGCCCTGTTCATCGGCGCCACCGCGACCCTGCTGCTCATCGGGGCCAGCATGATCGTGACCACCCTGGAGCAGCTGCGCGAGCGCAAGCGGCTGCTGTCCGTCCTGGTCGCCTTCGGCACCCGGCGCACCACACTGAGCTGGTCCGTGCTGTGGCAGACCGCGGTCCCGGTGGTCCTGGGCCTGGCGCTGTCGATCGCGGGCGGACTGGCGCTGGGCGTGCTGCTGCTGAAGATGGTCGGCCAGCCGCTGGCCGTGGACTGGGCCGGGCTCGGCACCATGACCGGTATCGGTGGCGGGGTGATCCTGCTGGTGACCCTGGTCAGCCTGCCGCCGCTGTGGCGGATGATGCGGCCGGAGGGTCTGCGGACGGAGTAGGCACCTCTGCCGCCCCACCTCACCGGGGGCCGTTCCTCTCCATGGGAACGGCCCCCGGTGGCATGTTCAGGCGGAGCAGTCCTGGCTGCGTGTTCAAGCGAACCAGCCCCGGCTGCGTGTTCAGGCGAACCAGCCCCGGCTGCGTGTTCAAGCGAACCAGCCCCGGCTGCGTGTTCAGGCGGACCAGCCCCGGCTGCGTGTTCAAGCGAACCAGCCCCGGCTGCGTGTTCAAGCGAACCAGCCGGCGACCCGCACCGGCAGCGGCCGCAGCGCCCCCCGCAGCGCCTCCGCGAACGCCTCGAACTCCTCCGTGCGCGCCGCGCCCGCCCGCATGGCCAGGGCAATCCGGCGGGCGGGCGCCGGATCGGCGAAGTCGCCGGTGGCCAGATGGTCGTTGCGCGCGGTCTCCACCCGCAGCGCGGTGCGCGGCAGCAGCGTCACCCCGAGACCGCCCGCGACCAGCTGCACCAGGGTGGAGAGCCCGGCGGCGCTGGTGGTCACCGGGGTGCCCTCGGTGCGGCCCGCCTCACGACAGATGTCCAGGGCCTGGTCGCGCAGGCAGTGGCCCTCGTCGAGCAGCAGCAGATCCAGCTCCTTGAGCGCCTCGCGGGGGATGTCATCGCGTCCGCCCAGCCAGTGGTCCCGCGGCGTGACCAGGACGAAGTCCTCGTCGAACAGCGGCAATTCGACCACTCCGGGGGCGCCGAGCGGCACCGCGAGCAGCAGCAGATCGAGGCGGCCGTGGGCCAGCCCGTCCAGCAGCGAGGCGGTCTGCTCCTCGTACACCTGGAGATCGAGCCGGGGATAGCGCTCATGCACCAGCCGCAGCACGGTCGGCAGCAGATACGGCGCCACGGTCGGGATCACCCCGAGCCGCAGCACACCGGTGAAGGGCGCCCGCGCCGCCTCGGCCTCCTCCAGCAGCTCCCCGACCGCCTCCAACACGGTGCGTGCCCGGGCCGCCAGCCGCTCCCCCGCCGGGCTGAGCAGCACCTTGCGCGTCGTACGCTCGAGGAGCTGGACACCGAGTGTCTCCTCGAGGGCCGCGACGGCGCCCGAGAGCGCGGGCTGGCTCATCCCGATGGCGGCCGCGGCATCGCGGAAGTGCAGCTGCTCCGCGACCGCGACAAAGGCCCTGAGCTGGGAAATGCTGGGCTGCCGTGGTTTGCCCGCCGGTGTGGCTGATGCGGCCACTGATAGCCACCTCCAATCAACCCCACCGAGTGTAGCTATTTCACTGATCAATGCACGCTGTGCCAAGGTAGGACCGTCCAACCCCAGGGAAACCCGGATGACCGGGTCTTTCCTACGCAAAACCTGCAAGGAGTGTGCGTGCTCACCGTCGGTGACAAGTTCCCCGAGTACGACCTGACCGCCTGCGTGTCGCTGGAGAGCGGCAAGGAGTTCGAGCAGATCAACCACAAGACCTACGAGGGCAAGTGGAAGATCGTCTTCGCGTGGCCGAAGGACTTCACCTTCGTATGCCCGACGGAGATCGCCGCCTTCGGCAAGCTGAACGAGGAGTTCGCCGACCGTGACGCCCAGATCCTGGGCTTCTCCGGCGACTCCGAGTTCGTCCACCACGCCTGGCGCAAGGACCACCCGGACCTGCGCGACCTGCCGTTCCCGATGCTGGCCGACTCCAAGCACGAGCTGATGCGCGACCTGGGCATCGAGGGCGAAGACGGCTTCGCGCAGCGCGCCGTGTTCATCGTGGACCAGAACAACGAGATCCAGTTCACCATGGTGACGGCCGGTTCCGTGGGCCGTAACCCCAAGGAGGTCCTGCGGGTGCTGGACGCCCTGCAGACCGACGAGCTGTGCCCCTGCAACTGGAGCAAGGGCGAGGACACCCTGGACCCGGTGGCCCTCCTCTCCGGTGAGTGAGCTGATTCCCCATGGCACTCGATGAACTGAAGTCCGCGCTTCCGGACTACGCCAAGGACCTCAAGCTGAACCTCGGTTCGGTGATCGGCAACTCCGAGCTTCCGCAGCAGCAGCTGTGGGGCACCGTGCTGGCCTGCGCGATCGCCTCGCGCTCGGCGCGGGTGCTGACCGAGCTGGAGCCGGAGGCCAAGGCCAACCTCTCGCCGGAGGCGTACACCGCCGCCAAGTCGGCGGCCGCCATCATGGCGATGAACAACGTCTACTACCGGACCCGGCACCTGCTGTCCGACCCGGAGTACAACAACCTGCGCGCCGGGCTGCGGATGAACGTCATCGGCAACCCGGGCGTGGAGAAGGTCGACTTCGAGCTGTGGTCGCTGGCCGTGTCCGCGATCAACGGCTGCGGAATGTGCCTCGACTCGCATGAGCAGGTGCTCCGCAAGGCGGGCGTGGACCGCGAGACGATCCAGGAAGCCTTCAAGATCGCCTCTGTGCTGCAGGCGGTCGGCGCCACCCTGGACGCCGAGGGCGTCCTGGCCGCGAACGGCTGACCCGCTCGGTCACGAGACCGCTCGGTCACAGAGACTCGAAGGGTCGCGCAGAGACTCGAAGGGTCGCGGAGACCAGAAGGGCGCCCCACCGATCGGTGGGGCGCCCTTCGGCGTTCAACGGCCACGGGCCGGTCCCGGGTTCACCGGGGCTCGGCGTCCTTCCCCGGCGGCGTGTCCGGCGGGTCGGTGGGCGCCGCACCGGAGGCGGTCGCGCCGTGCGGGCCCGGGACGGCGCGCAGCGCGTTCTCCTGGCTGTAGCTGCGCAGATAGACGACGACCGCGTTGGCGACCGCCACCAGCGGGACGGCCACCACCGCGCCGCCGATGCCGCCGATCAGCGAACCGGCCGCGACCGAGAGCACCACGGCCAGCGGATGGACCCGCACCGCCCGGCCGAGGATGAAGGGCTGCAGCACATGGCCCTCGATCTGCTGCACGGCGAGCACCACGATCAGCACCATCGCCCCCGTGAACACCCCCTGGGTGACCAGCGCCACGACCACCGCGAGGGCGCCGGAGACCACCGCACCCACCAGCGGGATGAAGGCGAAGAGGAAGATGAAGACGGCGAGCGGCACCGCCATCGGCACATGGAGGAAGAACAGACCCACGCCGATGAAGATCGCGTCGATCAGCGCCACGATCACCGTGCCGCGCACATAGGCGGTCAGCGTCGCCCACGCCCGCGGACCCGCGCCCGCCACGCCCTCGCGGGCCGGGGCGGGGACCAGCTTGAGGGTCCAGTTCCAGATCTTCGGGCCGTCGTACAGCAGGAAGAGCGTGGAGAACATCGTCAGCAGAATGCCGGTCAATACCTCGACGACGACCGTGACGCCCTCGAGCCCCGCCGAGGTGATCTGCTCGGTGTTGGCGCCGACCGCCTCGCGCAGGCTCTTGGCGATGTGGTTGATCTGCTTCTCGGTCACATGGAACGGGCTGTGCAGCAGCCAGCGCCGCAGATCGTCGATACCGGCCTGGACCTCGCCCGAGACCTCGTCGACGTTCTCCATGACCTGCCAGACCACGAACCATACGACCAGGCCCATGACGACGAAGCCGGCGATGAAGGTGAGCGCGGTGGCCAGCCCGCGCGGCACACCGCGCCGGCGCAGCCGGGTCACGGTGGGTTCCAGCAGCGCGGTGATGAGGAGCGCGACGGTGAAGGAGAGCACCACCAGCTGGACGGAGCTGATGACCCTCATGAGCACCCATACCGTGCCGCCGAGCACCAGCAGCCGCCAGGCTGCCTCGGCGGCGACGCGGACGCCCCAGGGGACGGCGTCCACCGGATCGGGTCGGGCGGATACGGCGGGGGCGTAGGCGGGCGGGGCGGGCACGCTGGACGGCTCCGGCCGGGGGGCCTCGTCCTCCGGGCCCTTCCCCGCGGCGCCCGCGGAACCCCGGGGACTGTCGGGACTCGCCGGGCTTGCGGAACTCTCGGGACTTCCCGGGCTCGCGGAACTCTCCCGGCCCTCAGCTCCCTCGGCGCTCTCGGCGCCCTCAGTCCCCCCGGCGCTCTCGGCGCCGCCCCGCACGGCTCCGGCGCCCTGGTCCTGGCCCGCTCCGGTACCGGGCGCGCCGCCGGACGACCGTGCCCCCCGTGGGCGTTCCTCGGATGGTTCGGGCCCCGATGGGGGCCTCGGGCCGGCGTCGCCGTCGCCCTCGCGCCCCCGCATCTCGGCCTGTTGGGATTCCAGCCGGTGGGCGAGCCGGGTAAGTCCGGTTCCCAGCCTGCCGACCCACTGCGGCAATTTGGACATTTCTCGTTTCCTACCCCCAGGTTCCCCCTCGGCCGTCAAGGAGACGTTACCTGCTGGGGATGCACGAAACCCCCGACCCATGGGCCGGGGGTTTCGTGAAGTATGCGAGCGTGCGCCGCTGCCGGGACGGCCCGGTCCGATCGGCTCAGTAGTGGCCGTTGGCCTGCCAGAACGCCCAGGCGTCACAGGGACTGCCGTAGCGCTCGTTCATGTAGTTCACGCCCCACTTGATCTGAGTGGCCGGGTTGGTCTGCCAGTCGGAGCCCGCCGAGGACATCTTGGAGGCGGGCAGCGCCTGTACCAGACCGTAGGCACCGGACGAGGGGTTGCTGGCCTGGTAGTTCCAGGTGGACTCGTGGTCCACGATGTTGCTGAAGCACTGGAACTGGCCACTCGGAACGATCTGCCGTGCCATCGACTGGACTTCGGAGATCGTGTAGGAGGCCTGCTGGGGGAAGTCGCCGGCGTCACGCGTGGCCGAACGGCTCGCGACGTCGTCCTTCTTCTCCTTCGCCTCCCGCTCCTTGGCCAGCTTCTCGGCGGCTGCCTTGTCCGCGGCGGCCTTCTTGGCCTTCGCGTCCTTGGCCGCCTGCTTGCGGGCTGCCTCCTCGGCGGACTTGCGCGCCTCCGCGTCGGCCGCGGTGGACTGAACGTCCGCCTGCTGCGTCAGGGATGCGGTCTGGGCAACGGCCTGCTGCCCGGCGGGTATGTCCGCAAGGAGCGTCGAGTCGGCGGCTGTCGCCTCGATCGGGTCGGACGAGCCCTGCTGCTGTCCGCCCGCGGCGACGCCGACAACGGCGCCCACAGTGGTGACCGCGGTGGCCGAGGCCACTGCGAATCCCCGGACCGAAATCCGGCTCACTCGGTTTCCTTCCAGCTCGCCCGCTTAGGTGACCTCGCGGGCGCAATCGTGCCCCTGACGCTGGCCTCCCCTTGTTCCGTCCCCGGTGGTACACGGTGGGGTCGGCTGGTCACGGGAGGCACGGGCCCGGTGGGGATCCCCCGCGGGAAATCCTCGAGGTGCTCGGGCGGCATACGGCGAACTCTCTTCAATTCTGGTGCTGCTGTGGTTCTGTACCGCTGGGGGTACCGGTGTGCCGTATGCGGGGCCTGACAGAACCCACAGACTGCCGGACGCCGAGCCCCGAGGCAATTCCCCGCCAGGTGTGAAAGCTCACATCCCGTTTACGCCCTAGGATTTCTGGAAATCCCCACGCACCAAGACGCCGCGCGGCTAAGCTCGTTGGCCTTTCCGCGCGGCGCCCTGTGGTCGCAAACGACTCAACCAGCTCAGATGTGCCCGTCCTCCAGCATTTCGGTCACCAGCGCCGCGATCGGCGAACGCTCGGAGCGGGTCAGGGTGACATGCGCGAACAGCGGATGCCCCTTCAGTTTCTCGACGACCGCCACCACACCGTCGTACCGCCCGACGCGGAGGTTGTCCCGCTGGGCCACGTCGTGGGTCAGCACCACCCGGGAGTTGGCGCCGATCCGGGACAGCACGGTGAGCAGCACATTCCGCTCGAGCGACTGGGCCTCGTCGACGATGACGAAGGCGTCATGGAGCGAGCGGCCGCGGATATGCGTCAGCGGCATCACCTCCAGCATCCCGCGCCCCACGACCTCCTCGATCACCTCGGCGCTGGTCACCGCGGACAGCGTGTCGAAGACCGCCTGAGCCCAAGGGCTCATCTTCTCGGCCTCGGAGCCGGGCAGATAGCCCAACTCCTGGCCACCCACCGCGTACAGCGGACGGAAGATCATCACCTTGCGGTGCTGACGCCGCTCCAGCACGGCCTCGAGACCGGCGCACAGCGCCAGCGCCGACTTGCCCGTACCGGCCCGGCCGCCCATCGAGATGATGCCGACCTCCGGGTCGAGCAGCAGGTCCAGCGCGATGCGCTGCTCCGCGCTGCGCCCGTGGATCCCGAACGCCTCCCGGTCGCCGCGCACCAGTCGCACCTGCCCGTCCGGGGTGACCCGGCCGAGCGCCTTGCCACGCTCGGACTGCAGCACCAGACCGGTGTGCACGGGCAGTCCAGCCGCCTCGGGGACGTACGCGGTCTCGGCGGCGAACAGGTCGTCCACCTGCTCGGCCGAGACGGCGAGCTCCGCCATCCCGGTCCAGCCCGAGTCGGTTATCGCCAGCTCCGCGCGGTACTCCTCGGCGAGCAGCCCCACCGAGGACGCCTTGATGCGCAGTGGCAGGTCCTTCGATACGACGGTGACGTCATACCCCTCGGCCTGCAGGTTTCTGGCGACCGCGAGGATCCGCGCGTCGTTGTCCGGGATGCGGCCGTGATTCAGGAAGGCCGCGGGCAGAACACCCGGGTCGGAGTGGTTGAGCTCGACACGCAGAGTCCCGCCCAGATCGCCGATCGGGATCGGGGCGTCAAGGCGGCCGAACCGGACGCGGTACTCGTCCAGCAGGCGGAGCGCCTGCCGCGCGAAGTACCCGAGCTCCGGGTGGTGCCGCTTGGCCTCCAGTTCCGTGACCACCACGACCGGCAGCACGACTTCGTGCTCGTCGAAGCGGGCCATGGCATTGGGGTCGGCCAGCAGGACGCTGGTGTCGAGGACATAGGTGCGCCGGTCTTGCTCGCGGCGTTTCTTGCTGGTCACCACGGGTGGACGTACCCCCTCGGGAGAGGTTGGGGTGCGACGGCGTCGCGGGAGTGAGGTATCCCCGCCGTAGACGGGGAACGGACCGGGCTCAGGCCCTACTGGGAGGGCCGAGCGCCGGCCCTCCGCGTCATACGCACGATCCGCACAGTCGTCCGTGTGCAAAGGGCCTCCCGGACGGACGGCCCAATGCCGTCCGCTGGCAGTTCGACACCCGACTGGACAGGTGGGACAGGGCGTCGACCTGGAAGGGATATTCCCTCGAACGTGCGGGGGCATGCAACGGCATATGACGGCGCGGATATGAACGTTGTGAAACCAGCGTGCTACACGGCCCGGGGCCGGACGCCGGGCGGCGTCCGGCCCCGGGCCGGTGAACTGCGGTGCTACAGACCGGAACTAGTTGCCGTACCTGCGGTGACGGGCGGCGTAGTCGCGCAGTGCGCGGAGGAAGTCGACCTTGCGGAAAGCGGGCCAGAAAACTTCACAGAAGTAGTACTCCGAATGGGCGCTCTGCCACAGCATGAAGCCGGAGAGCCGCTGCTCACCGCTGGTGCGGATGACCAGGTCGGGATCCGGCTGCCCACGCGTGTACAGGTGTTCGGAGATGAGGTCGATGTCGACGACCTCGGCGAGCTCCTCGAAAGAGGTGCCCTTGGTGGCGTGGTCCAGCAGCAGCGACCGCACCGCGTCGGCGATCTCCTGCCGTCCGCCGTAGCCGACGGCCACATTGACCAGTATTCCGTCGATGTGCTCGGTGTCCCGCTCGGCCTCCTTGAGGACCGTCTGGGTCCGGGAGGGCAGCAGATCGCGGTTGCCGACGTGGTGTACCCGCCAGCGGCCGTCGGCGGCCAGATCGCGCACCGCGCCCTCGATGATGCTCAGGAGCGGTCCCAGCTCGTCCTCGGGGCGGTCCAGGTTGTCCGTGGAGAGCAGCCAGAGGGTGACGACCTCGACGTCCGTCTCACTGCACCAGCCGAGCAGCTCCTGGATCTTGCTGGCGCCCGCCTTGTGCCCCTGCTCGGCGGTGCCGCCGGCCGCGCGGGCCCAGCGGCGGTTGCCGTCGAGGATGACGCCGATGTGCTTGGGCACCTGGGCGTGATCGAGGCGGCCTTCCACCCGGCGTGCGTAGAGCCCGTACACCAGGTCGCGCAACTTCACGTCTTCCAGCCCCTCAGTGCCTCGCATGGCTTGCCATGGCAGTCCGCCCCAAGGCCGACACCCTACTGCGGGGCGGGAAGGCTGGCTAACCGGGACGGCCGAACGATCACCCTGCGTCACGCTTCGTAGCCAACCGTGCGGGATACGTGCCGCCCCTGAGGCCCCGGATGCCCCAAATAAAGCGGGCCGGTCCGTGGGGGGGGAGTACGGACCGGCCCGAGGGGGGGCTTCCACCATAACGCTTCGTGAGGGGATGTCCATGCATCGGCGGGGCCGACAATCCGCGCGCCGGTTTCATCCGGCCCCGAGCGCCCCCAGCACCAGCCCGGCGCCCGCCCCGAGAATCATGAAAGGGCCGAACGCCATCGCGGTCCGGCGCCCGGCCCGCCGGGTCAGCACCAGGGCCGCGGCGCAGCAGGAGCCCAGCAGCAACCCGGCGAAGGCGCCCACAAAGAGCACGTCCCAGCCGTACCAGCCCAGGGCGACCCCCAGCGTCAGCGCCAGCTTGACGTCGCCGAACCCCATCCCGCTCGGGCTGATCAGGAACAGCACCAGATACGCCCCGCCCAGCACCGCGCCGCCCAGCAGCGCGCGCGGCCAGGACCCGGCGCTGTGCGGCAGCAGCGCCGCCGCGCCGAGCAGCGCGGCGACTCCGCCCGCCATGGGCAGGGTGAGGACGTCCGGCAGCCGGTTGACCGCCAGGTCCACGGCCGTGAGCAGCACCCCCAGCGGCGCCAGCAGAAGCCACACCGCCAGCTCCGGGCGGGCGCCGACGGCCGCCGCCAGGCCCGCGCACACCAGCGCGGTGAGCGCCGCGGCGGGCAGCGGGCCCGTCCCGTAGTCCCGCTCGCCGCCCCGGCAGCCGGCGCAGCGGGCGGGGCCCAGCCAGCCGCGCGCCGGGCCGGTGAGCGCGTGCCCGCGCGGACAGGCGCCGCGCCAGGGCTCCTCCGGATCGACGGCCAGCCGGTAGAGCGGGCGCGGTACGAGCAGCCCGGCGGCCGCACCGTACGCGGCGGCGAGCACGATCAGCAGCGGTTGCACGGGCCGAGCCTACGGAAGCGCCCGGCCGGTGGAACACTGCGCGGGACGGGCGGACGGCGCGGGACGGGCCGAAGGGGGACCGGATGGTGGGCCGCTGGCGGGACGGTACGGGGACGCTGCACGTGGTCGGCGGCGCGGACGGCGCAGAGGAGGACCGGGAGGGCGCGGAGGGCAGCGCGGGGCGCGCGAAGGGCTTGAGCGCGGGGCTCGCGGAGGGCATTCCGCTCACCATCGCCGCCTCCTATCGCGCCCGCGCCCGCGGTCTGCTCGGCCGGGACGGCATGACCGGCGCGCTCCTCCTCACCCCGGCGAGCGGGGTGCACACCTTCCGGATGCGGTTCGCCATCGACGTCGCGTATCTGGACCGGCGGCTCACCGTCGTGGACGTCCACGCCCTGCGCCCCGGCCGGCTCGGGCGCCCCCGGCTGCGCGCCCGCCATGTCCTGGAGGCGGAGGCGGGCGCGTTGGAGCGGTGGGGCGTGCGGCGGGGCGTGCGCGTCGTGATCACCCCCGGGCCTTCAGCGCCGCCCGCTCCTTCTGTACGCTGACTTCTCGGTGTCATGGTTGGGACACCCTCGATCGCGGTCGAGATTCATCGAGGTAGCGGTCGGGATCATCGAGGTAGAGGTAGTAGGGGTAGGGGTGGCACGGTGACGACCACGGGCAAGATTCTGCGTTTCGACGAGTTCCGCGGCTACGGCTTCATCGCTCCGGACGACGGTGGCGAGGACGTCTTCATGCACGCCAACGACCTGCTGGACGAGAAGCACCTGTTCCAGCCGGGGTCCAAGGTGCGGTTCGTTCCCGAGTACGGCGACAAGGGGCCCAAGGCGTCGGAGGTCCGCGTCCTCGAACGCGCCGCCGCGCCGGTCGTGCGGCCCTCCGGGCCGGACGGCGACGACACCATGTGCGATGTGCTGTCGGTCGCCGAGCTCCGGCAGGAGCTCACCGAGGCGCTGGTCGAGATGGGCGGCAGCCTGACCGCCGACCAGATCAAGCAGGTGCGCAGGCGGGTCATCGAGCTCGCCCAGGCGCATAACTGGATCGAATCCTGATATCGGATCCTGAATCCTGGTATCGGATCCTGACGTCGGGCCGCATCGCGTCCTGACAGCGGGCTGAGGGCCGCCGCCGCGACGAGCCGTCGCGGCGGCGGCCCTTCGCGTTCCAGGGATCCTCGCGCTCCAGCGCCTCTCAGCTTCCGGCGCTCCTCGGCTTCCGGCGCTTCTCAGCTTCCGGTGCTTCTCAGCTTCCGGTGCTTCTCAGCTTCCGGTGCTTCTCAGCTTCCGGTGACCTTCAGCATCATCCACATCGCCGCCGTCGCGGCCACCACGGTCGCCGGTACGGTCAGCAGCCCCAGACGGGTGAACACCCCCAGGTCGGAGCCGGTGTCCGGCTCGTGGTGGTGCACTATGCGCCGCCACAGCAGGGTGGCCAGGGAGCCGACGTAGGTGAGGTTGGGGCCCAGGTTGACGCCGATCAGCACGGCGAGCACGGGCCCGGTGCCGCCCGCGGAGGCGATCGGCAGCAGCGCCAGCACGGCGGGCAGGTTGTTGATGAGATTGGCCAGCACCGCCGCGACCGTCGCGATCCCGAGCAGCGCGGGCAGGCTCGTCCCGGTGGGCAGCACCTGGGTCAGCGCATCCTGGAGACCGCCCGCCAGCACGGCCTGGACCACGACGCCGAGCGCGAGCACGAACAGGCAGAACAGCGGCCCGGCCGCGCCGATGGCCCCCCTTACGGTCGTCTCGCGGCGCCGCAGCGCCCTTACGGTGAGCACGAGGGCGCCCGCCCAGGCCGCCCACTGGGGGTCGAGGCCCGCCAGCGAGGTCCCGACGAACCCGGCGAGGGTCAGCAGCAGCACGGTCAGCGCGAAGACCGGCACCCGGGGCCAGTCGGCGGGCGGGGGCTCGGAGGTCCCGGCGGCCAGATCGGTGGCGAAGAAGCGGCGGAAGACCAGGTACTCGATGCCGATGGTCAGCAGCCAGGCGGGCCCCATCAGCACGGCGAAACGGGTGAAGGAGACCCCGCCGGCCTGAAGGGCGAGCAGATTGGTGAGGTTGGAGACCGGAAGGAGCAGGGACGCCGAGTTCGACAGATGGGCGCAGGCGTACACATGCGGCCGGGACCGCGCCCCGAGCCTGCCCGCCGTGGCGAACACCACGGGCGTGAGCAGCACGACGGTGGCGTCCAGGCTCAGCACGGCGGTGACGACCGCCGCGACGGCGAACACCCCGCCCAGAAGCCGGTCCGTACGCCCCGCGCAGGCCCGCGCCACGGCCTGGCCCGCGGCCTCGAAGAGCCCCTCGTCCGCGCACATCCGGGCAAGCAGCAGTACGGCGGCCAGAAAGCCCACGACGGGCAGCAGCTCCTGGGTCTCCGTCCAGGCCCGGGCGGGCGAGACCGCCCCGGTGGCCACGACGATCCCGGCGGCGGGCACGGCCGCGACCGCTTCCGGCAGACCCCGGGGGCGCACCACAGCGAAGGCCAGTACGCCGAGCAGCAGGACGACGGAAAGGGACTCGGCGACGGCGGTACTCAGAACGGACTCCGGCGGATGGCGTGATCGGCACACCCATGATGCGGCATCGCGCCGCCGGGACCGCTCAGCCGGTCCTGGGGAGCCGGGAACCGGGACCGCTCGGCCCGCCCGTCCTGGGGAGCCGGGAACCGGGCCGCTCAGGCGGTCCTGGGGAAGCTGACCTCCACCCGGCGGTTGCGCTTGCGGCCCTCCTCGCTCGCGTTGTCCGCGATCGGGTACTGCTCGCCGTAGCCCCGGATCTCGTAGTTGACCGAGGGCTCGAGGTCCTCGGCGAGCGCCTGCTGCACCGCGTTGGCCCGCTGCTTCGACAGCACGATGCCATGGCCCGCGGAGCCCAGGTCGTCGGTGAAGCCGAAGACGCGGACGCTCTTCGCGTTCTGCCGCTCGGCCTCGGAGGCGATCTCCTTGATCCGGGCCTTCGCCTCGCCGCCCAGCTTGGCGCTGTCCTTGCCGAAGAGCACCTCGGCCTGGAGGGCGAACTTCACCTTGGCGTTGGTGTCCTCCCGCCGCTCGTCGCCGTCGTCCGTCTCGACCACGGACTTGATGTCCAGGACCCGGCCGGGCGCCAGCTTGGCGCCCTCGGGCATCCGCAGATCGGAGTCCTTGGCGTCGATCTTCAGGGGCGGGGTGGTGTCGGCGGGCGCGCCGGGGCCGCTGTCCGCGTGGGCGGGCGGCGCCGGGGCGGTGAGGGTGACCAGGAGCGCGGTGGAGGCCAGCGCGGCCAGTACGGGGCCGCGGCGCGCGGGGCGGCGGGCCGTCGTCTGCGGTGTCATGGCCCGGCTCATCCGGAGAGGGTGATGCCGACGGACGGCATGGTCGGGATCTGGAAGTCGAGCTCCGTGACGCTCTTCGGCGGGGCCGGGAACTGTGCGAACAGCGGCCGGCTCTCATTGGGCTTGATCCCGGAGAGCCCCGTGGTGCACAGGCACTGGCCGTCGGTGTCCCGGAGGACGAGATAGCGCTTCTTGCCCTTCTCGTCGACCAGGGACGCGCCGGAGACGGACGACAGGGACTTCACCTCGGTCTCCTTCGAGCGCCAGTCGATCGCGTTGAAGAGCCGGCTGCCGTGGTTGGTGACGGTGGCGTTCACGGTGACGAACCCGCCGTCGTCGCGCTCCGCGGAGTGCAGGGTGACGACGATCCCGCCCGGACCCTTCATCTCGCCGATGGTCTTGGACGAGTCCGCCGCGGGCTCCTGATCCCCGCCGTCGTCCTTGGGCGCGGTCGACGTCCGGGCCGCGCCGTCGCCGGGCTTCTTGTCGCCGTCGCCGTCGCCGCTGCCGCACCCGGCCACGGCGAGGGCCAGGGCCGCGGCGAGCGCCGTCGCGGCGGCCCCCCTCCGGGCCTTCGTCGTGTGCCGAATGCTCATCGCTCGCTGTCCTTTGCTCTTCGTTCGCTCGTCAGTCGGCCGTCAGTCGGCAAGGTGCACGGAGAACAGGTCCTTGGCGTCGGGGAAGAGGTCGAGACGCGTCGGGTCGATGGTCAGGTCGAGTCCGTCGCAGCGGAGGTCGATGGGCGGCTTGTCGTCCTTGCCGTCGTCCTTACCGCCGTCGCCGCCCTTGCCGTCGTCCTTACCGTCGCCGTCCTTGCCCCCGTCGCCGCCATTGCCTCCGTCGTCGGGCCCCTTGGTCGGCGGGGCGGGCGGCTCGGCCGTGCAGCGCGGGGTGACGACCGCCTTGGCCGTCGCCTTCGCGTGCTTGGTCTCCGTGCCGGGGATGACGGTCTTGCCCACGGGCTTCCGCGTCCTGACGGTGACGGTGAAGGACGTCGGCAGGAACTCGGGCCCGTGGCAGTCGGTCACGTCCGCACCGTTCTGACCGGCGAACCACCGCGCCTCATCACAGGCGCTGGTCGAGCCCAATCCCCGTCCGTTCAGCAGGTCGTCCCAGGCGCTGCCGTCCGCGATCGCCTCCAGGAACCCCTTGCGCAACTGGTCGCGGTAGTCCTGGGCGGCCGCGAGGGCCGCCGCGTCGGCGGCGGTCTGTCCGCCGTTGCGGGTGGCTCCGGCCTGGCCGACGGCGAAGAGGGCGAGCGCGAGGAAGAGCAGGCCCGCCACCGCGGTGATGTAGATCGGAAATGCCTGCCCCGCGTCGCTCCTGAGATCTCGGCGCGCTGTCACGGGACCGGTCAGATGCCGACGACCTGTGAGATCTTGTCGGAGATGGCGTTCGCGATCATGCTGCCGAAGTCCGTGGTCGACAGGACCAGCACGATGGCCACCACCACGGCGATGATGCCCAGATATTCGATCGAGGTCTGTCCCCGATCGTTCCGCATGACGCGCTTCCCCATTGTGTTCCCCTCCATGGGCTGCCGTCCCACTGTGGTCCGGCGACTCAACCCCCGTTGTGTCGCTCGCGACACGAGCAAAGTACGCCGAAACAGCCGTCTCGGAACAGTGCCCCAGGAAGCATTGCCTTCCCCGTTCACCACGTTCGAACCGTGGACGTGACGACCGGCCCCGGTCGTGCATCCGTCTCACCCCCTCCCGCCACCGAGGAGTTCTCCGTCGACGACTGTCCCACATTCAATTGCAACCGCGAAGGAGCTTCACCTAAAAGAGACCGTCAGTCCCCGGTCACCGAGCCGAAGTCGGTGCCCGAACCGATGAAGAACCCGGCGACGAGCAGCACCATGGTTCCGGGGACCATGAAGGTCGTAATGACCATGGTCGCCTTCGGCACCGCGCGCGCCGCGCGCCGCCGCGCGTTCTGAGCGTCCGTACGGCGCATATCGTTCGCAATGGCGATCAGCGTTTCCACAATCGGAGCGCCCAGCTCCTCCCCCTGCTGGAGGGCGGTGACGAACTGCGCGACCTGTTCGGAGTCATTACGTTTACGTAGCTCCTCGAACGCATGGCGGCGGCTGACGCCCATGTCCATTTGCCGAAGTGTGATGCGAAGTTCATCCGCCCAGGGACCCTCATACTTCTCCGCGACCCGGTCCAGGGCCTGACGGAAGCTCAATCCGGCGCTCACCACGACGGCCAGAACGTCCAGAAAATCCGGCAGTGTCCGCTCGATCGCGTCCTTGCGCTCCCGCACCGCCGCCCAGATGCCCACCTCGATCCAGAACAGCCCGAACGCCACCAGCACCAGCGCCAGCAGCACTTGACCCTTCATCAGCATCACCAGCGCCCCGCCGAAGCCGAGCGCCCCGTAGACCGCCCGCCGGGCCGCGTAGCGGTCCACCGTCAGACCGCCCGGATTGCCCGCCAGATCGATCCGGCGGCGGACCCTGGCCACCCGCTTCTCGCCCATCAGCCGCAGCACCAGCGGGGCGTAGCGGATGCCCAGCCGGTCGACGGCCGAGCCGACCGCGGTCGTCCGGCTGGAGCCGACCTCCAGGGCCACCGCGAGGTCGCTGGGCAGCTTGGCCTCGCTGCGGTACAGCGTGATGCCGTAGGCGATGCCCGCCACCGCGAGACCGGCCGCCAGCGCCAGCAGCAGTGCCATCTCCCTCAAGTCCCCTCTACCTGGATTCGCTAGACGTCGATCTTGGACATGCGGCGGATGAGGAAGAAGCCGATCCCGTACAGGCAGAAGGCCACGACCACCGCGGCCTGCCCCCAGAAGGACGAGGTCATCCGGTCCAGCGAACCGGCCGAGATCCGGTTCATCAGCAGCAGCGTCCCGATCCCCAGCAGCGGTACGACATAGGCGGTGACGGTCACCTGCGAGAGCTGGGTGCGCACCTCCCGCCGGGTCTCCTTGCGCTCCTCCAGCGTCTGGGTGAGGTTGCGCAGCGAGCTGACCACCGTCCCGCCCGCGCGGTTGGACAGCACCAGCGTGGTGACCAGCACCACCAGCTCCCGGGAGGGCAGCCGCTCGGCCAGCTCCTCCAGCGCGTCGTCGATCGAGTGGCCGACGGCCAGCTTGGCCGCGACCTTGGCCAGCTCCTCGCCCGCCGGCGCCTCCATCTCGTCCGCCGCCATACCGAGCGCGGTGCGCAGCGCCAGCCCGGCCTGGGTGGCGTTGGCCAGGATCCGTGACAGCTCCGGCAGTTGGTTGATGAAGCGCTCTATCCGCTTCTGCCGCTGCCAGCCGAGGAACGCGAAGGCCCCCCAGACGGCGATCACCGCCGCTATCGGGCCGAAGAACGCGGCGAGGAAGGACGCCGCGATCAGCCACAGCCCGGCCGCCGCCCCCGCCGTGTAGACGAAGAACTCCCCCGGGGTGATCTCCAGGCCCGTCGCCACCAGCCGCAGCTCCAGCTTCCGGCCGAGGGACATGGTGCGCAGCCGCCGGTCGACCCCGGCGAAGCGGCGCGCGCGGACGGTGCCCGGCAGCGGGCCGGTCTCCGACAGCCGGTCGATCAGCGCGCGCTGCTGCTCCTTGCCGCGGACGTAGGTGTGCACGCCCACGACGCCCAGCGCGCCGCACACCAGCGTCGCGCCGAGTGCGGCCGTCGCGAGATGGTCCATGGGCCCTGCTACCTCCGGTCCCTGGGGTCGAACGGGGGTGGATCGAACGGGGGTCGGTCGTGCGGCGGTCGGCCGAACGGCGGCCGGTCGTGCGGGGGCCGGTCGTGCGGGGGCCGGTCGTGCGGGTCGTATCCGGCCGCTCGGGTGGCCAGTTGCGCCGGGAAGGCGGCCACGCCGAAGGCCGGCGGCACCGATTCGCTCGCCATCCGCAGCCGCTCCGCGACCCGCTCCGGCAGCGGGAAGTAGCCGAACCGCCCGTGCACCACCCGGTCCGCGCCCATCGGCTGGGCGTCGAAGCGGCAGACGGTGGCGATGCGGTACGCCTCGTGGCCGTGGCTGTCGAGCAGCGCGATCTCGCTGATCCGCCGGGATCCGTCGGCGTTACGGACGAGCTGGACGATGCAGTCCACCGCGCTGTTGATCTGGTCCCGCAGCGCCTCGTAGGGGATCGCCACCTCCGACATGGAGGCGAGCGTCTGCAGCCGCATCAGCGCGTCCTCGGCGCTGTTGGCGTGGACGGTGGCCAGCGAGCCGTCGTGGCCGGTGGACATGGCCTGGAGCATGTCGAGGGTCTCACCGCCGCGCACCTCGCCGACGATGATGCGGTCGGGACGCATCCGCAGCGAGTTGCGGACCAGGTCGCGGATGGTGATACGGCCCTTGCCCTCGACGTTGGGCGGCCGGGACTCCAGCCGGATGACATGGGTCTGCTGCAACTGCAGCTCGGCGGCGTCCTCGACGGTGATGATGCGCTCCCCGTCGGGGATCAGCCCGGAGAGGGCGTTGAGCAGCGTGGTCTTGCCGGAGCCGGTGGGGCCGGAGACCACCACGTTGAACTTGGCCCGCACCAGCGCCGCGAGCAGCATCAGCATCTGCTCGTCCAGCGTGCCCATGCCGATCAGCTCATGGAGGGTGTACGCGCGGGGGAAGCGGCGGATGGTGAGCGTGGCGCCGGTGAGGGCGAGCGGCGGGATGATCACGTTGACCCGCTCGCCGGACGGGAGCCGGGCGTCGACCATCGGATTCGACTCGTCCACCCGGCGGTTGACCGTGGAGACGATGCGCTCGATGGTCTGCATCAACTGCTCTTCGGAGGCGAAGCGGACGGGGACCTGCTCGACCCGGCCGGAGCGCTCCACGAAGATCTGGTCCGGGCCGTTGACCATGATCTCGGTGATGGAGGCGTCTTCGAGGAGAGGTTCGAGCACCCCGAGGCCGAGCGCCTCGTCCACCACCCGGCGGATGAGCTGGGAGCGCTCGGTGGTCGAGAGCACCGGGCCCTCGCGGCTGATGATGTGGCCGAGCACGCGCTCCAGCCGGGAGCGGCGCTCGGCGGTGGAGAGCGAGGACATCTCCGCGAGGTCGATCTCCTCGAGCAGCTTGGCGCGGTAGGCGGAGACGAGATGGCCGTCCTGGCGTCCACCGCCGCCCTCGCCGGGCCCCTCGGGCGCGGTGATACGGGCCCGCAGGCTCATCGGTCGCCTCCCATCGCCGCCGCCTCCGGACTGTCCGTACCGCCATCTCCGTCGTCGCAGGGCATCGTGGCGCTCTTCTCGGCGCTGCCGAAGTCGAAGCCGGGGATGACAGAGGGGATCTCCACGGTCGCGGTGGCCCGCGCCTCCCCGCCGCCGCAGCCGCCGCTGCTGATACCGGCGCCGTCGGCCAGCCATCCGCTCATCGCCGCCTTCCCGGCGGCCTGCGGGCTGGTCCGCGGCTCGTCCAGCGACGCCGTGCGCGCCGCCGCCCGCGCCGCGGTCCCGGCCTGCTGCGCGGTGTACGCGGCGATGCCGAGCTGCGCGGCGGCGAGTGCGACGAGGATGAGGATCGGCAAGAACCCCAGGAACTCGATCGACGCCGACCCGGCGTCGGCCCGCCACCGGCGCGACGCACCGGGGCGCCACGCACCGGGGCGCCGGTCCGCCCGGCCGAGGATCTCGCCGCGCAGGTGCCGAGCCCCCGCCCGTTCGCCCAACGGCGCGCCCGTCCCTGGGCGGTCGGCCGTGCGGCGACGCGCCCGCGAAGACCCGGCGGCCAGGTGGCCCGCCGCCGCACCGGCGGCCCCCCGAACGGCGCGCGGCACGGCCGCGACCCAACGGCCCCGCCGCTCGGACGCCTCCGCCGCGCTGCGGAGTCCCGCCGATGACGAGCCCTGGTCCCCGGGCCGCGCGGCGGCGGGCGCGGGGCGGTCTCCCCGCCGGTCCATCGCCCCTCCCCGGCGCATGGCGACGGCGCGAAGCGGCGACGCGTGACCGTCCGCCCGGCGCCTCCGCGACGACCCGACCGCCTCGGGACGGTGCCGCGCCGCGTTCGGGGAGGCGGCCGCGTCACGCCTGGGCGGTGGGGTTTCCGCCTCGGAAGGGCGCCATCGGACGGCCCGCGCCGGGCCAACCGGCACGGCCCCGCCGAGCACCGCACCCAGGCCGCGGCGCCAGGCGGCGACCGCGGTGGGCCCGGAGACCGCGGTGGGCCCGGCGGCCCCGGTGAGCCCGGTGAGCCCGGGGGCCGCGGGCCGACCGCCCGGAGGCACAAGTCCGTCGCCCGGCACCGTGGAAACCCCCAGGCCGCGGCGCCAGGCGGCGGCCGCCCCGGTGAGCCCGGCCGCCCCGACGGCCCCGGTGAGCCCGGAGACCCCGGTGAGCCCGGCCGCCCCGACGGCCCCGGTGAGCCCGGAGACCCCGGTGAGCCCGGCGGCCCCGGCGGCCCCGGTGAGCCCGGGGGCCGCGGGCCGATCGCCCGGAGGCACAAGTCCGTCGCCCGGCACCGTGGAAACCCCCAGGCCGCGGCGCCAGGCGGCGGCCGCCCCGGTGAGCCCGGCCGCCCCGACGGCCCCGGTGAGCCGGGCGACCCCGGTGGGCCCGGAGACCGCGGTGGGCCCGGAGACCGCAGTGAGCCCGGAGACCGCAGTGAGCCCGGCGGCCCCGGCCGCCCCGGCCGCCCCGGCCGCCCCGGTGAGCCCGGCCGCCGCGGGCCGATCGCCCGGGGGCACAAGTCCGTCGCCCGGCACCCTGGAAGCCCCCGGGTCGTGGCGGCGGGGGGCCGTCGCGGGGCCCGCGAAGCCGGTCCGCGTGCGTGCGCGGTGACGACGGGTCATGTCACTCCCCTCCGCCCGCCAGGTCGCTCTCGTCCGCCGCCCCCGCCGTACCCGTGACCGTCCACGGGAAGTCGGCGGCGCCCGGGAAGAGGATCGGGACGTGGAGCTTGACCGTGGCCTTGTAGACCGAGCCGTCGCCGCCGGCGCAGTCGATGTCGGCGCTCCAGGAGCCGGGGATGTCCTTGCTCGCCGCGTCCTGGCAGGCACCCGCGCCCTTGGTGGCGCCCGCGCGGGCGCCCTTGTCGGCCGAGTTGCCCGCCAGCGAGTACGTATAGCCGACCAGCACCACCTGCCAGACGACCGCGAGCACGATCAGCGCCAGCGGCAGAACGCCGAGGAATTCGACCGTCACCTGGCCGCGGTCGCCGCCGCGCTTGCGCAGGAAGCCCTTGGTGGACGGCGGGGCGATCTCGTTCAGCGCGTCGGTGCCGTCACCCACGCTGCCCTGCGCCGGGTCGCCGCCCGCCTCTATGGCATGGCGCCGCCGCAGCCCCGGCAGGGTGCGCTCGCCGCCGCCCCCTGCCGCGTGGCCGCCCCGGTGGGCGGCGCGGCGACCGCCGCCCGGGGGCGCGGCGTCCACCAGGCCCAGTTCACCGGCCAGCCCCCACAACGCCTGCTTGACGGCCGACTTGGCGTCCAGGTCCTGCATCCGGCCCGAGTCCACGGCGGGCTGCAGTTCCTTGAAGCCGGCCGGGATGGCTGTGCGCGCCACGGTCGTCCCGGTGGCCCGCTGGACGAGCTGCGGCTGGATCTCCGCGCTGCGGGTGTGCCGGTTGACCACGGTCACGGTCTCCTCCGCCTTGCGGATCTGGAGCCGGTCCCACAGCCGGACCATGCGCTTGGCGGCGCGCACCGCGACCACGTCCGGGGTGGTCACCAGCAGCGCGATGTCCGCGGTCTCCACGGCGGCGGCGCCCGCGGAGGTCATCTGCGTACCGCAGTCGACGATCACCAGCTCGAAGCGCGACCGCAGCGCGCCGATGACCTGGCGGGCGGTGCGGTCGGTCACCTCCTCGCCGCGCTCGCCCTCGCCGGGCGCGAGCAGCAGCCCGAGCCCGGTCTGGTGGGTGAACACGGCGTCCTGGAGCACCCGGGGCGAGATGTCGCTGATCTGGGCCAGATCGGCGATCGAGCGCCGGAACTGGACGTCGAGGTAAGAGGCGATGTCCCCGGACTGCAGGTCCAGGTCGACGAGCGCGACCTTACGGCCCGCGGCCCGCGCGGCGAGCGCGAGCTGCACGGCGGTCACGGTGGTGCCGACCCCGCCCTTGGCCCCCGCGACCGCGACCAGCTTGCCGCCGGGCCCGGTGGCCAACGGATCGCCGCCGCCCCCGAGATGGCGCCGCACGCCCGTGGCCCACTGGGCGGCGCCCTGGACGCGGGCCGCCAGCTCGTCGTACGACAGCGGTATCCCGGCGATGCCGCGGGCCCCGGCGTCCATGGCGGCCGAGTACAGCGCGGGCCCCGCGTCGGCGGTCACCAGCACCACGCCCACCGCCGGGAAGCGCAGCGCGATCTCACGGATCAGCTCCAGCGCCGGGGCCGGGCCGATGCGCTCATGGACGAGGACGACCTCCGGCAGCTCCTCCAGGGAGGCGGCGGCCAGCGAGGCGAGGGTGTCGAGCAGCAGGGTCGAGTCGCCGACCGGCGCCGACGGTTCGACACCGGGCAGCTGGCCGAGCAGCCCGCTCAGGGAGCGGGCGGCGTCGGGGTCGCCGGCGGCCGGCAGAATCCTGGTCGTCACCGCGGCACCTCCTCACTCATTTGTCGCCGTCGAGGGTGTAGGTGCGGTCGCCGGGGCCTATGGAGGTGCCTCCGCCGGGGGCGACCAGCGCGAGCCGCACATGCGAGGCGAAGGACTCCGCGTAGGCCACGCGCTGTGCGTTCTTGGTGTCGAGCGCGAAGGTGATCGGCACGGCCTCGTCGATCCGCCGCTTGTCGTCCTGGTTGGGCTCCAGGGCGGTGATCTTGCCGAGGTCGAGCACCTCGGCGCCCGCGACGATCAGCTTGGAGACCGCTTCCTCGCCCTGGGAGTTGCCCTCGAAGGTCGCGTAGATGTTGACCTTCGCACCGGGGGTGATCTTCCCGGCGACGCCGGTCGCCGCGTCGATCATGATGGCGATCTCCTGTTGGCCGGGCTTCAGGGCGGGCCGGTTCGCGATCATGTCCCGCTGCAGCAGCGACCCCTTGGCGAGCTGGGTCACCGCGATCTTCCCGCGTAGCTCGTCGAGATCGGTGACGGCGGTGGAGGGCACATAGCGCTTGGGCATCGAGACCTTCTCGAACTCCCCCGCGTCCAGCGCCTTATAGGGCTTGACGTCCGAGGTGAGCTTGTAGGCGGTGGTCTCGGGGCCGACCTTCGACTCCACGTCGTTGACGACGGAGAGCACTCCGGCGAAGGCGCCGACGGCGCACAGGACCGACAGGAGCAGCAGGATGACTCCGCGGCGCTGGCGTGAATTCATGGGACGCACAACCTCGTTCGGGGACGTTACCGGCTGGTCAGGGCGGGACGTTGGGACGTGAGCAGTGCGGGGATCTCATCGCCGCGTGCCACCGGGCAGGAGCAGAAGGCACAGCGGTCGCCGATGAGTTCGAAACCGCACCAGTGGCATTCCTCTCTCCTTACGGAGGCCACGAGCTGGTAGAGGACCGAGAGGTCGGGGATGGCCGCGGCGAACTCGATCAGCTTCGGGGTGCCCCACCAGCGCGCCGACTCGGCGGGCAGCGGCACCTCCTCCACACCCCGTACGCCCCAGGCGGGGGCGAGGGTGCCGGCGACCCAGTCGTCGTGGCCCGCGCCGCCGCTCCCGTAGCCATGGCTGTTGAGCTGGCCCCGGGCGACGGTCATGGAGGTGGCGTACCCGGGGGCGGGCAGCTCGGACGCACCGCCGACCTTCACCAGCCGCGGGGTGGGATGGGCGAGCACCCCGAAGTGGGCGCCGGGCACCCAGGACTTGACGTGCGAGGTGAGGCTGACCGGGACCCGGTCCAGCCGGGCGACGCTGCCCAGGAGGGCGCCCGCGTGGATGTAGTGGGAGAGCAGCCGGGCGGCGCACGCCAGAACGCCGGGGCTGAAGTCGGAAATGGAAAGCTGACGTAACTGACGGGCCAGTACGGCCACGGCCAGCGGGGGCAGTTCGAGCGGCAGCAGCGCCATCCGGTCGCTCTCCAGGACGGAGCGCACGATATGGAGCCGGCGGACCACGGCCGCGGGGGTGGCGGCGGGATAGAGCACGACGAGGTAGCCCTGCTGGTCGAGGAGGTTCCCGACCTCGGCGAGGGCGTCGTCGAGTGACTGCGCTTCCGGCGGGCGGAGCACGACGGCCGACGGGGTCTGCCCGTCGGGCGGCGGAAGCACCAGCTCCCGGCCGGTGACTGCTATCGCGGTGGGCACGTCGGCTACCCCGTCTCACATCGGCGCCGAGCGGCGGCGGCCACAGGTCTCTACTGCCCCTGTCTCATTACTGCCCCTGTCCTGGTCCGTCGTCACTTTATCCACGAAAGCGGCGTGAGAGAACAGTTCCTCTGGGTTACGCCACCCGGGTCCGATGCGGAGTCCGCGCATCCCCTTGACAAGGTTATTGGTCTGGACCACTTTACGTTCATACGGTGGCCACCGTCCGCAATCTCCTCCTTCACACCGGCTTCCCAACGGATTCCCCCACGGAGGCAGTCATGGACCGTGCCCCACACCCCCGCCCCACCCGACTCAGACGCAGCTTCGCCCGACTGACCAGCGCATTCGCCGCAATCGCCCTGGGCGCCACCGGTCTGGTCGCACTCGGCGGCACCGCCGCGGGCGCCGCCGCCGCCAACCTCGCCCAGAACCCCGGCTTCGAGTCCGGCCTCAGCGGCTGGACCTGTTCCGCCGGGAGCGGCGCCACGGTCGCGAGCCCCGTCCACGGCGGCTCGGCCGCGCTCAAGGCCACCCCGGCGGGCACGGACAACGCCCGCTGCGCCCAGACCGTGGCCGTCAAGCCCAACTCCTCGTACACGCTGAGCGCCTGGGTCCAGGGCAGCTATGTCTACCTCGGCGCGAGCGGCACCGGCACCACCGACGTCTCGGCCTGGACGCCCTCCGCGCCCGGCTGGCAGCAGCTCAGCACCGGCTTCACCACCGGTGCCAACACCACCTCGGTGACCGTCTACACCCACGGCTGGTACGGCCAGCCCGCCTACTACGCCGACGACATCAGCCTGGCCGGCCCCGGCGGCGACCCCGGCGACCCGGTGCCGGGCGCGCCGAGCGGGCTGCGGACCGGCGGCGCCACCTCGTCGTCCATCGATCTGTCCTGGTCCCCGGTCACCGGCGCGACCGGCTACAACGTCTACCGCGACGGCTCCAAGGTGCAGTCGGTGGGCGGCGCTTCGGCGACCGTGACGGGTCTCGCGGCCTCCACCTCGTACCAGTTCCAGGTCACCGCCACCAACGCGGCGGGCGAGTCGCCCAGGTCGTCCGCCGTCACGGGCACGACCACGGCCGGAGGCGGCGGGGGCGGCGGTGCCGTACCCAAGCACGCGGTCACCGGGTACTGGCAGAACTTCAACAACGGCGCGGCCGTGCAGAAGCTGCGCGAGGTCCAGGACCAGTACGACATCATCGCGGTCGCCTTCGCGGACGCCACCGGCAGCCCAGGAGGCGTCGACTTCACCCTCGACCCCGCCGTCGGCTACGGCAGCGAGCAGCAGTTCAAGGACGACATCAAGGCCAAGCAGGCGGCCGGGAAGTCCGTCGTGATCTCGATCGGCGGCCAGAACGGCACGGTGTCCATCAACGACTCGGCCTCCGCGAACAACTTCGCCAACTCGGTCTACGCCCTGATGCGCGAGTACGGCTTCAACGGCGTCGACATCGACCTGGAGAACGGCCTCAACGCCACCTATATGACCCAGGCGCTGCGTTCCCTGTCGGCCAAGGCCGGATCCGGCCTCGTGATCACCATGGCCCCGCAGACCATCGACATGCAGTCCACCTCGGGCGCCTACTTCCAGACGGCGCTGAACATCAAGGACATCCTGACGGTGGTCAACATGCAGTACTACAACAGCGGCTCGATGCTGGGCTGCGACGGCAAGGTCTACTCCCAGGGCTCGGTCGACTTCCTCACCGCCCTCGCCTGCATCCAGTTGGAGGGCGGTCTGTCGCCGTCCCAGGTCGGTCTCGGCCTGCCCGCCTCGACGCGCGGCGCGGGCAGCGGCTACGTCTCCCCGGCGATCGTGAACAACGCCCTGGACTGCCTGGCCCGCGGCACGAACTGCGGCTCCTTCAAACCGGCCAGGACCTACCCGGGTCTGCGCGGCGCGATGACCTGGTCCACCAACTGGGACGCGACCGCGGGCAACGCGTGGTCGAACGCGGTGGGCCCCAAGGTCCACGGTCTGCCCTAGCGTGACGCGGCCCCTCCCGCGGGGATGGGCCAAGGGGGCCGGGGCGCAAGCGCTCGGCCCCCTCATCCGCATTTTTCACCCTCATGGGCAGGGAAGATGTCGCGCGGGGTTGACAACGGCATTGGTCTGGACCACCTTATACGCACGCCACAGGGGCCCCTGAACACGCACTCGCAACACCACCCCCACACCTCTCCCCCCACGTACGGAGGCTGTCGTGGTACGCGCACAGTTCACCAAGCGGCTGCTCGGAGCCGCAGCAGTCGTCGCCATCGCCGCCGGAGGGCTGATATCCGCCGGCTCGGCCAACGCGTCGGAGGACCACCCCGACGCCAAGCAGCACGCCGCCGCCGTCCCCGAGCACGCCGTGACCGGGTACTGGCAGAACTTCAACAACGGCGCCACGACCCAGAAGCTCTCGGACGTCCCGGACGACTACGACATCATCGCGGTCGCCTTCGCGGACGCCACCGGCTCACCCGGAGCGGTCGACTTCAAGCTCGACCCCGCCACCGGCTACAGCGACGAGCAGCAGTTCAAGGACGACATCAAGGCCAAGCAGGCGGCCGGGAAGTCCGTGATCATCTCCGTCGGCGGCGAGAAGGGCACCATCTCGGTCAGCGACGACGCCTCGGCCGACGCCTTCGCCTCCTCCATCACCGGCCTGATGGACAAGTACGGCTTCAACGGGGTCGACATCGACCTGGAGAACGGCGTCAACTCCACCTACATGACCAAGGCCCTCAAGGCCGTCCACGACAAGAAGAGCGATGTCGTGGTCACCATGGCGCCGCAGACGATCGACATGCAGTCGGCGTCCACCGAGTACTTCAAGACCGCCCTGGGGATCAAGGACTTCCTGACGGTGGTCAACATGCAGTACTACAACAGCGGCTCGATGCTGGGCTGTGACGGCAAGGTCTACTCCCAGGGCTCGGTCGACTTCCTCACCGCCCTCGCCTGTATCCAGCTGGAGAACGGCCTCGACCCGTCCCAGGTCGGCATCGGCGTGCCCGCCTCCACCAGCGGCGCCGGCTCCGGCTATGTCGAGCCGGGCGTCGTCAACAACGCGCTCGACTGCCTCGCCAAGGGCACCGGCTGCGGCTCCTTCAAGCCGTCCAAGACCTACCCCGGCATCCGCGGCGCGATGACCTGGTCCACCAACTGGGACGCGGCCGCGGGCAACGCGTGGTCCAAGGCGGTCGGCCCGCACGTCCACGGGCTGTAGACCCTCAGGACACGAACGACAGTTCGACGTGCGCCGGTGCGCCCCGCTCACACCATGCGGGGCGCACCGGCGTACTGGTGTTCGCTACGGCTTGGGCAGCGCACACCCCGCCAGGTTCAGGTCGATCTTGTTGCCGGTGGTCACGCACTTGGTGATGCCGTAGGTCTCCTGGGCGTAGTTGATGCCCTGGCGCACCGTCACCGCGCCGTTCTCGTCCACCTCGCACGGGTTGTTGAGGGTGCAGCGGCCGCCGTCCTCGTTGCCCGTGTTGTTCACGGCCACGACCTTGCCGGACGCCGGGTCGACGACGGGAGAGCCCGAGGTTCCGCCGATCGTGTTACAGGCGGAGGTGTAGCGGACCGAGTCCTTCCAGGTCCAGTCCCCCTCCTTAAGACGGTATGCAAATCCGTCGATATTGCAGGAGTAGATCTTCTTCCAGTAGCCGGAGACCACATTGATGGCGGAGCCCTGGGTCGGGTGGCTGTCCGACAGCGGCAGCGCCTTGATGCCGTACGCCGACTGGATCTGGGCGTATGTCGACGTGAGCTGGTACAGCGAGATGTCGGTGTCGGTCATCGTCGCGTACGCGACCTTGCTCGCGCGTACGGTGCCGGCGCTGCCACCCGAAGCGGTCAGCAGGGTGAAGCTCCGGGTCGACGGCTTGTCGACGATCACCTCTCCCGCGCCGGGGAAGCCGCTCTCCAGGCAGTGGCCGTTGGAGAGCACGAGCGCGGGGTCGGTGTCGGCCGAGCCCGGCGTCCGGACGACGGAGCCGGAGCAGTTGCTGAGCGCCACCGTGCCCGCGAAGGTGACGGCCTTCGGGGCCTTGGCGGGGGATGCGGCCGCCGCGGGCGCCGCGCCCGCGCCGACGAGGGTCGCGCCGCCCAGCAACAGGGCCGAGAACGCGCCGACGAGAGATCTGTTCATGCGGGGGGTTCCTTCCCTCGATGAGAGATTCCTTCGGCTTCGACCATTTCCCACCCTTGCGCATGTCATGCGCATGGCCGAACACTGGCGCAGCAGTCGCTCGCCCTTCACCCCCCAGGAGATGTCATGCGACGTCGCATCCGCGGCAGACGGGCCACCGCCCTCACCGCCTTGCTCACCCTCGCACTCGCCGCCCCCATGGCAGCTCAGGCCGACGATCCCGCTCCACGGCCCGGCACCGACCGCACCGCATCACCCATTACTGCCCAGGGCGCCGACGAGAACGTGCGGCAGTACGAGGTCTCCGGCCCCGCCACCCGGGCCGACCGCTCCGCGGTCGCCGCCACCGGCGTGTCCATCGACGAGGTGGACGCCCGCTCCCTGGTCGTCACCGCCGACGCGGCGCAGGTCAAACGGCTGCGCGCACTCGGCTACCGGCTCACCGCGCTTCCGGGCCCGCCCGACCGCGCCGAGGGCAGGTCCGCCAAGCCGTTCGACTTCCCGTCGGCCGATGCGAAGTACCACAACTACGCCGAAGCGAACGCCGAGATCAACGCGGCGGTGGCCAAGTATCCGTCAATCCTCAGCAAGCGCGTCATCGGAAAGTCGTACGAGGGTCGCGACATCGTCGCCCTCAAGATCAGCGACAACGTGGCCACGGACGAGAACGAGCCCGAGGTTCTCTTCACCGCCCATCAGCACGCCCGTGAGCACCTTACGGTCGAGATGGCGCTCTATCTGGTGCGCCAGTTCACCGAGGGCTACGGCAGCGACTCCCGGATCACCAACGCCGTCAACGGCCGGGAGATCTGGATCGTCCCGGATGTGAACCCGGACGGCGGCGAGTACGACATCGCCACCGGCTCCTACCGAAGCTGGCGCAAGAACCGCCAGCCCAACTCCGGCTCCTCGTCCGTCGGCACCGACCTCAACCGCAACTGGGACTTCAAATGGGGCTGCTGCGGCGGCTCCTCCGGCTCCCCCGGCTCGGAGACCTACCGCGGCCCCAGCGCCGGCTCCGCCCCCGAGGTGAAGGTCGTCGCCGACTTCGCCCGCAGCCGCGTCGTCGGCGGCAAACAGCAGATCAAGGCCGCCATCGACTTCCACACCTACAGCGAACTGGTGCTGTGGCCCTTCGGCTGGACGTACGACGAAACCACCACCGGCATGACGCGGGACGACTACGACGCCTTCGCCGCGGTCGGCAAGAAGATGGCCGCGAGCAACGGCTACACCCCCGAGCAGTCCAGCGAGCTGTACATCACCGACGGCGCGATCGACGACTATCTGTGGGGCACCCAGAAGGTCTTCGCCTACACCTTCGAGATGTACCCGACCGGCTCCGGCGGCGGCGGCTTCTACCCGCCCGACGAGGTCATCGACCGCGAAACCAGCCGCAACCGCGACGCGGTGCTCCAACTCGTGGAGAACGCGGACTGCATGTACCGCTCGATCGGCAAGGAAGCGCAGTACTGCACCTGAGTTTGAGCCGAGGCCGTACGGCACGACGCGGGTGCCGTCCCGGCGGGGAGACCATCGGGACGGCGCCTCGCGAAGACCCTGAGGGGGATCGCCTTCAGTACCGCTGTCGGCCGCCCGGGTAACGGACGGGCTGACGGCACTCGGGCGCATCGGGAGGCGGGGGCTGCTCACCGAGCGCGTAGCACAGGGCCGCGTGCAACTGCTCCGCCTCAGCGGGGGTCAGCTCCAGCTCGGCGATCGCGTGATGCCGCCCGCCCCTGCTGATCTGGAGCGGCAACGCGAGTTCCCCACCGTGCACCCGGCGCAGGCCCCGGCCCGGAACGGGACCGATCTGCCAGTCAGTCACAGCCGCCCCCTCCGGGCGCCGGACCGTCGCCTTCGTCGCACGGGGGCAGGCGGGCGCCCCTGCTCTCGGCGACCCGCAGCACATCGCGCAGCGCCTCACACAGCCGGTCCGCGAGGTAGCGGAGTTCTCGCGCGTCGGCCTTGGGGGCGGCCAGCAGCGCCCGAGCGTGCCGGAGGAGTTCCACCCCCATGGACATCTGTACGGCCTCGATCGTGTCCGCACGTCGGCTCAGCGGGCTGTTCCCGTCGTCCGACGACAGGTAACACGGCTTGCCGTCGGGGTCCGTCCACGGCAGCAGGCGCAGACCGGTCATCGCGCTCATCCGGACGCCTCCACATCGTGGAGCACCCGATGACGACCGGACGGCCGTAAGGCGAAAAGTGCACTCCCCCATGCGAACAGCCACCCGATAGGTTCCTTCATGTTCATCAGCTCCGTTTAGCTGGTGGGCCACGCCCTCGGGCCGGTGCACCCCGGTCGCGAGGGTCTTGCGTTTCTTCACGCTGTGTGGCGCTTCCCTCACAGAGTGAGGGTCGTTCTGGCTACGCTGCTAGCAGGGCGAGCCTGACAACGCACCTTTCAACTCGGGGAGTTCAGCCCATGCAGATGGAACGAAGGCCGCGCACCGCCAGGGAGAAGTACGGGGAGGAGCTGAGGCTCCGTCGCATAGCCGCTGACCTGACGCAGGAAGCGCTGAGTGAACGCGTAGTGTGCTCGCCCACGCTGATCAGCCATTTCGAGGCCGGACGCAGGTTGCCGAAGCCGGACGACGCGGCTCGGATCGACCAGGCGCTGGGGACGGACGGGTTCTTCGTCCGGTGGCTGGAGGACTTGGAGTCGAAATTCGCCGACCACTTCGCGGTCGCGGCGGAATTGGAGCGGCAGGCGTCGGAGATGCGGTTGTACGGTCTCTCGCTCGTTCCTGGACTGCTCCAGACCGACGCCTACGCACGTGCCGTGCTGGGCGCAGCCAGCCCCAACTACCGCTCTGAAGATCTTGACCGGCGCGTGGTCAACCGCGTGGAGCGTGCCCGGATCCTCGATAATCCGTTGAGCCCTGTCGTGTGGACCCTGTTGGATGAGGCAGTACTCCGACGCCGGGTCGGTGGGCCGCATGTCATGGCCGAACAATTGCGCAAGATCGCGGACATGGCCGAGGCCGGACGATTGCGGCTGCACGTGGTGCCGTTCGGTATCGGGGCGCACGCTCTCATCGAGAGCATGGTCACCCTCATGACCTTCACTGATGCCGCACCCGTCGCCTACGTCGAAGGTCTACGCACCGGCCACTTGATGGATGATCCGGCCCTGGTGAGTTCCTGCCAGTCAGCCTACGATCTCGCCACGGGCGATGCGGAGTCGCATCAGGATTCCCTAGCCCTGATCAGGGCTATAGCGGAGGAACACGAACATGACCAGCACTGATCACACCGTCTCCGACGCATCCACCCTCACCGGGTGGTACAAGTCCAGCCACAGCGGGCCCAGCAACGGCGACTGCCTCGAAATAGCCCGGGGATACGCCGACGTCCCCGTCCGCGACAGCAAAGCCCCGCACGGCCCGGCGCTCATATTCGAGCCGTCCGCGTGGTCGGCGTTTGTCTCCGCCGTCAAGCGCGGGGAGCTCCTCACCATCTGACCCAGGGTGCGGGCCACACCGCAGGCGGGCCCCTGACCGGCGATGATGCCGACCAGGGGCCGCCCTGCACGTGTGTCCGCGTCAGCCGTCGTTCTCCGCCGACGGGATGTAGGCGCCCGGCACGTCCTGAGGAGCGTAGATCTTCTTCTCACCCGGGTACGGCTTCGCCCAGTTGTGCGTCTCGTACCACGTGAGGTGGTTCATCTGGGCGGGGGGAGCGTAGTCCGGGACGGCATGGGGACCGGTCAGCCGCTGCTTCGACTTCCACTGGCTCCACTGGGCGGCGACGTTCTTCATGTCCGTCGGCACCGAGGCCGACGGCACGGCCGCCGCCTTCAGGCTCTGCGCCGCGGGGGTGTCCAGACCACAGGACGGCGCGGTCTTCACCCCGTCGGTCAGCGAGGTCCGGTTGGGCAGCGCCTTGAACGGCCTGAAGTCCGGGCGCTGGGTGAACGCCGAGGCCATCGGGGTGGCCGCGGTGTCCTTCTGGTTCATCGGCTGGATCCCGAGGATCTGCTCGATGGTCCGCACCATGTTGATCTGCGAGTAGTAGTGGCTGTCCACCGTGGAGTGCTTGGCCCAGGGGCTGATGATCTGGACCGGGGCACGGTGGCCGTCGACGTGGTCGAGACCCGCCTGGGAGTCGTCCTCGACGACGAAGATCGCCGAGTCCTTCCAGTACTTGCTGTGCGAGATCTCGTCGACGATCTGACCCACGGCGAGGTCGTTGTCCGCGACCTGGGAGGCAGGGCTCACCGGGCCGCCGGTGTGGTCGCTGGAGAGCCAGAACATGTTCAGGTTCGCCGGACCGTTCTTCTGGAAGTCCTGCTTCCAGATCTGTGCCCGGTAGATGTCGGGGACGCTGGTGTCGAACTTCGGGAAGCCGTGCACCGACACGTCGTTGAGCGACGGGATCGGCGAGGTCGAGTTCAGCGGGTAGGCGGTGTCCTGACCGGTCGCCGCCATGTTCTTGGTGTCGCAGTACAGGTTCTGCCAGCTTGCGCCCGACGGCTTGGTCAGGAACTGCTGGAACTCACCGAAGTTCCGGACGGACTTGCGGGCCGCCTGCGCACCGGTCCAGATGAAGCCGGTCTTCTGGTGGCCGAGGGCGTCGTCCTCGGTGTCGTAGCTGCGGGTGTACTCACCGGCCGAGGACTCGGTGTACTCCGGGTCGTCGGCCTGCATCAGCCAGTTGTGACCCTCGGCGGAGTTGGTACCGATGTCGTACGTGTTGTCGTACAGGCCGAACTGCTTTGCCAGGGCGTGCTGGTTCGGCGTGACGTTCTCGCCGAACTCGGTCAGCGACGGGTCGCCGTTGCCCTCCGGCACGTCACCCAGGACCTGGTCGTAGGTCCGGTTCTCCTTGACGAGCAGGAAGACGTGCTTGATCGTCGAGGGGTCGCCGAGCTTGACCGGGACCGGCACAGGCTTGGCCGGGGTGCCGTCGGCCTTCTTGAGGGACTCGCCGTTCCAGCCGTTCTGCTTGAAGACCTTGCCGGTGTAGGACCTGATCACTCTGTCGTCGGGCAACGTGAACTTCTGCACGCTCGACGTCGTGTCGTGGGTGCCGTGCCCGCCGGTGGCCTTACGGCGGGCGTCGACGCCACGGGTGTTGGAGACGTACACCTGGTTGCCGGAGGTGGTGATCTCCGAGGGGAAGTAGTCCGTGGGGAGCAGGCCGACATAACTGACCGGCTCCTGCGCGGAGGTGAACTTGTAGACGGCGACGGCGTTGGCGCGGCCGAGGGTCACCAGCAGGTGACCGTCGTCGGTGAGGGTCACCGCGTCGGGCTCGTAGCCCACCCGGGCCTTGGCCCACGGCTGGGTGGAGATGGTCTGGACGACCTTGTCCTTCGCCGTGTCGATGACCGACACATTGTTGTCGGCGGTGTTGGTGACGAACACCACGCCGTTCTTGGCGTACACGGCGGTCGGGTGCAGACCGACCTCGATGCTGGAGACCGCGGCGTCCTGGTTCGCCAGGTCGATGACGCTGACCGTGCCGCTGGTGGTGGCAGCGGTCTTCTGATCGGCGAGTACCTGCGTACCGTACGAGTTGATCGTGGGTTCGCCGGGCTTGGCCGGGCGGCCACCCTCGTTGCTGACGTAGAGCTTGTCGCCGACGACGACCATGCCGCGCGGGGCGTTGCCCACGTTCCAGCTCTGCTTGATGGTCCCGGTCGCCGCGTCGATGGAGACGACCCGGTTCTGGCCGTTGACCGCGGAGTACACGGTCTTGCCGTCGGCCGAGAACGCCACCGCGCCCACCAGGGCGTGCTTGGACCCCTGCGCCGGGATGCCGACGGTCCGCGGGCTGGAGACGCCGCCGTCCGCGTTCACGGTGAACACGGTGTAGCCGTCCGGCTGGCCCAGCCACAGCTCCTTGCCGTCGGGCGAGTACGTCGGGCCCTCCTGGCCCACGTTGTTGCTGCTGATGCGGGGGTTCGACGACGCGGCGTTGCTGACGAGCTGCTGCGTCTTCCAGTTCTTCAGGTCCACGATGGCCAGGGCCGCGCCACCGTCGGTGACCGACGCGGCCATGTGCGTGCCGTCCGGGCTGACCGAGGAGGACATGATCTTGCCCTGGTTGATGACAAGACGGTCGCCGTACGGGGCGATGTACTGGTTGCTGGAGACGACCTGGCCATTCTCGGTGACCTGACCGACCTGGTCCGTGCCGAACTGGTGGGTCTGCGCGAGCGCCGTGCCGGCGGCCACGAGGGCGACGGCGGTGGTGCCCGCCGTCAACAGCGGTATCCGGCGGCCGATGCGTCTGCTGATGAGGCTGATCCGGGCTTCCTCGACGAGTCTGCGGCGGCGAGTTACCTGCATTGAGGTTATCCCTTCGGGGTGGTGTCGAGCAGTTCGACATTGCCGTCGAACTGCCACAGCGGGTTCGGTGCGTCCCCATCGGGGGTCCGCACCAGGAAGTAGCCGTTCACTTCCTTCGGTCCATCGCCATCGGCCATGAACCGCCCGTCCGGAGTGACGTCGAGTTGGTAGATGGCCTGTCCGGTGGCCTCGACGCCGGGAAGATGCCAGGTCACAACGCAGCGCCAGTCGTTGCCCGGGCCTTGTGCCGCGGCCCTGACGCTTCCCTTGTTGCACGACGCCGTGGCCTTCAACTGGGCCTCGGTGACGCCGGGCCGGTTGAGTTGGTCGGTCTGCATGCGATACAGGTGCGCGAACGCCGTGGCGAGCGAGCGCTGCACCTTGTCCTGCTCGATGCCGGAGCCCGTCGCCGAGGTCGTCGCGGCGACGACCGCGAACGACGCGGCGGCCACCCCGACGAGCGGCAGGACTCCGACGGTGATCGCACGGCGGCCCGAACCGTCGTGGGCCAGGTTGGTGAAGTCGCGCCGTACGAAGAGCACATACGCCAGCGCCGTCGCGACCACGGCCCATACGAGGCTGACAACGATGCCGATCAGCAGCGGGCCGAGTTGCTGGGGGCTGGTGAACAGACCGTTCCAGGAGATGAAGGCGTAGCTCGGCAGGGCGACGCGCACGGCCACCGGAAGCGGCAGCATCTGGGCGACCGCCATCGCGAGCGAGACGAACACGGGCACCAGCAGCCCCATCGGGGACCGTCCCAGCGTGACCGACCCGAGAAAGCCGAGTGCGGCGAGCGCCAGGGTCGGAGCGAGGACGCAGACCCAGGAGAGCAAGACCGAGACGGCGGCGTCCGACGGTGCCAGGAGATGGCCGTCGAGACCGACCAGCGGCTGGTCGCCGACCACGAGGAGGCCGCCGACGGTGCTGGAGACCGCGAGCCCGGCCACGAGCAGCAGCAGGACGGTGAGACTGGCCACCGCCTTCGCCACGAAGATCCGCCGAGGCGAGCGGACCGCGACGAGCAGATGGCGCCAGGTGCCGAGCCGGTCCTCGGAGGCGAACACATCACCGGCCACGACCGAGGTCAGCAGCGGCAGCGCCCAGGTCCCCGCGAAACCGAGCATCACCAGCGGCCCGGCCCACCCGGAGGCGAGCATCCAGCGCCCGAAGAGGGTGTCGACGGGAAGCGTGCTCTGCTGGCTCACCCCGGCGACGAAGAGGGCGGGAACGACCCAGCAGGCGAGCACCAACAGGCGGATCCGCCACTGGGAGACGAGCTTGACGAACTCGAAGCGGCAGGCACGGGTGACGGGGACGCGACGGCCCCCGGTCACCTGCTCGTGTTCCTGCTCCCGGCTCCGGGTGAGAGGCTCGGTCATCTGTCGGCCTCCTGCCGCTCGGTGAGAGCGAGAAACGCGGCTTCGAGCGGCGACACCACGGGAGTGAGCTCGCGCAGCGCGACGCCCCCCTCCACGAGCCGCACCACGAGTTGGTCAAGAGCGGGCATCAGGGCCCGTACGACGAGCAGTTCGGCGTCCTGCCGTACCCCGGCGTCGTCGACGACCTGGATCCCCGGCGCGTCGTCCGCCAGCCGGCGCGCGGCCCGCGGATCGGAGGTGAGCAGCCGGTAGTCGAGTTCACGGTTCTCGGTGGCCAGCTTGGACAGCGGGCCGGAGAAGACGACGCGTCCGGCGGCGAGGATGGTCACCTCGGAGCACAGCGCCTCGAGGTCGTCCATGTTGTGGCTGGAGAGCACGACGGCGGTTCCGTCGGCCGCGAGCCCGTTGAGGACACCGTGCACGTGCTTCTTGACCGCCGGGTCGAGGCCGTTGGACGGTTCGTCGAGCACGAGCAGCCGGGGCTTGGTCAGCAGGGCGGCGGCGAGCCCGAGCCGCTGGCGCATGCCGAGGGAGAAGCCGCGGGTACGGTCGTCGGCGACGTCGGTGAGACCGACCTCGGCGAGTACGTCGTCGATCGCCGCCGTGCGCGCGTCGTGGCCGCGGAGTGCGGCCAGCGCGGCGAGGTTCTGCCGTGGGGTGAGCGAGGGGTAGAGAGCGGGGCCGTCCACGAAGCCGGCGACACCGTCGGGAGCGTCGAGGGCCCGCTCGACCGGTGTACCCAGGACCTCCAGGCGACCGCTGTCGGCCACCGCGAGCCCCAGCAGAAGGCCGAGCAACGTCGTTTTTCCGGCGCCGTTCGGTCCGACCAGGCCGTGGATCCGACCCTGCGTCACCTCGAGATCGATGCCGTCCAGGGCGATGACATCACCGAAGCTCTTCGTGATACCGCGAGCCCGGATTGCGCGGAGTTCTTCCATGGGTCCCTTTCCTTCAAATGCCTCAAGGACCCTATGGATTGATCATGCTGCTCAGAAGGATGGAGAGTTGAATCTACGTAGAACATGAAACGACTTGGCATTCGCGACGTCGTCACCGAGCGGGATCCCTCCCTTTCGATCAGCATTCTTTGCCATTATTTGATCAAACTTGGATGCTCCCATGAATGAGTTGCGATGGTGAATGCCAACTGGGCACGGAGCGGAATTGAGCCAGAAGCGACGGCCCCCGAATCCCGGCGGTTTCCGCCGGGATTCGGGGGCCGTCGTCATGCCGGCGCCGTCGGCTAGATGACGATGCTCAGCAGGGCCGCCACCACGAAACCGGCCACCGACAGCACCGTCTCCAGCACCGTCCAGGACTTCAGCGTGTCGCTCTCGGAGATGCCGAAGTACTTCGCCACCATCCAGAAGCCGCCGTCGTTCACATGCGAGGCGAAGATCGAGCCCGCCGAGATGGCCATGATGACCAGCGCCAGATGGGCCTGGGAGTAGTGGCCCTCGGAGAGCATCGGGGTGACGATGCCCGCCGTCGTGACGATCGCGACCGTCGCCGAGCCCTGGGCCACCCGGAGCACCACCGAGATCAGCCAGGCCAGCACGATGACCGGCAGGCCCGCGCTGTCGAAGGCGTCGGCCAGGGCCTGGGCGACACCGCTGCCCTTGAGGACCGCGCCGAAGACCCCGCCCGCGCCGACGACCAGGAGGATGTTGCCGACGGGCTTCAGGGAGGCGGTGGAGACGGTCTCCAGGGACTTGCGGGACCAGCCGCGCCGGATGCCCAGCAGGTAGTAGGCGAGGAGCAGGGCGATCGTCAGCGCCACGAAGGGGTGGCCGAAGAACTCGATGACCGAGCGGCCGGTACTCGGGTCCAGCGCGACGGAGGAGAAGGTCGCGCAGAGGATCAGGACGAGCGGGGTGCCGATGATCGCGAGCACCGTGGCCACCGAAACCGGCCGCTCGGCCGGGGTGACGCCGGAGGCGCGCTGCTCGGCCGCGACCGCCTCCCGGGACTCCTCGGCCGCCTCGACCATGTCCTGCGGTACGGGGACGAAGATGCGCTTGCCGATCCAGGCGGCGTAGCCCCACGCGGCCAGCACCGACGGGATGCCGACGACGATGCCCATCAGGATGACCCAGCCCAGGTCGACATGGAACAGTCCGGCCGCGGCCACCGGGCCGGGGTGCGGCGGCAGGAAGGCGTGGGTCATGGACAGGCCCGCGAGCAGCGGCATCGCGTAGAGCAGGATGGACTTGCCGCTGCGCTTGGCGGCCGCGTAGACGATCGGCGCGAGGACGAAGATGCCGACGTCGAAGAAGACGGGTATGCCGAAGATCAGGCCGGTCAGCCCCATCGCGAGCGGTGACCGCTTCTCCCCGAAGATGCCGAGCAGCCGGGCGCTGAGCGCCTCCGCGCCGCCGGAGACCTCGAGTATCGCGCCGAGCATGGTGCCCAGGCCGATGATGATGGCTATGTGGCCGAGGATGCCGCCCATACCGGATTCGATGAGCGAGACGGCGTCCGACTTCTGGACCGTGCCGAAGAGTTCGGTGACCGAGAGACCGGCGGCCAGGCCGACCGCGATGGAGACGCCGAGCAGCGCCACGAAGGGCTGCAGCCGGACCTTGATGATCAGGTAGAGCAGTAGCGCGATGCCGAGGGCGGCGACGGTCAGCAGACCGGCGGTGCCGTCGATGAGCGCGAGTAGACCACCGGTGTGGGGTGGTGTCTCGGCAGCGGGAGCGGCCGCGAGCAGCATGGGAACTCCGGGTGTGGGTAGGGGGTATCGCCGCACGGCGGGGGGCCGCGCGCTGGGTGAGCGTGGGTGCGGTTGATCAGGGCTCGAGCTTCCGACGACGGGGACGGTGAGGACGAGTCGGGGGTGGAACCCGCGGCGGGCGGGAGGTGATCCCGCCCGCCGCGGGGTTTTCGGGGTCAGCCCAGGACGGCGAGGGCGTCGATCTCGACGAGCAGTCCGGCGGGGAGGCCGACGTAGACCGTCGTACGCGCGGCCGGGGCCTCCTTGAGGCCGGCGAAGAACTCGTTGTAGATCTCGTTGAATTCGGCGAAGTGCCCGGTGTCGGTGAGGTAGACGCGCACCATCATGGCGTCCTCCCAGCTCGCGCCGCCCTCCTCCAGCACGGCCTGCACATTGCGCAGGGTCTGCAGGGTCTGCTCGCGCAGGGTCGGCCCGACGGGGGTGGGGGCCTGGCCCGCGACGGCGGGGCCGAAGCCGACCTGACCGGCGACCTGGAGGACGTTCCCCTTCTTCACACCGTGGGAGAACTTGGCGGGCGGGGTGGTGTGCGTGGCCGGGGTGATCGGGGTCTTCTGCAGCTTCTCGGTCATGAGGAGGACTTCTCGGCTTTCTTCTCGGGTGTTTCCGCTGTTACTTGGGAGGGGTTCTGCGAGGCGTGGGACACCGGTGCCGACACCGGGGCGCCACCCGAGTATTCCCGGCTGATCTCCTCCGCCGTGCGGCGCACCAGCGGCAGCAGGGAGAGGAGTTCCTCGGCGCTGACGACGACGTTCGGCGCCGACACCGAGCAGGCGGCGACGACCCGCCCGTCCGTTCCCCGGATCGGCGCCCCGACGCAGTTGATCGACTCCTCGTGGCCGCCGAAGTCGGTGGCCCAGCCCTGTTCGCGCACGGTCGCCAGCTCCTTGAGGAACGCGGCGGCGTTCGGCGTCGAACGGGGCGTGTACGCGGGGTAGGTGAGCCGCTCGGCCAGCGTCCGCCGCTCGGGCTCGGGCAGATCGGCCAGCAGCAGCTTGGCCACGGCGGCGACGGTGATGGCGACGGGCTTGCCGATCCGCGAGTACATCCGCACCGGGTAGCGGCTCTCCACCTTGTCGATGTAGAGCACCTCGTTCTCCTCGTACACCGCGAGGTGGACGGTGTGCCCGCACCGCTCGTTGAGCGCGATCAGATGGGGGTGGGCGATCTCGCGGACGTCGAGGTTCTCCACCGCCTCCTGCGCGAGCGCGAAGAGGCGGGCGCCGAGGCGGTAGCGCTGGTCCTGCTGGCGGTAGACCATGCCGTGCTCGTGGAGGGTGCGCAGCAGCCGCAGCGCGGTCGACTTGTGCACGCCCAGCCGCGTGGCGACCTGCTCCAGATTGGCCGGGCCCTCCGCCAGCAGCGGCAGGATGCTCAGCGCTCGGTCGACGGTCTGGCTCATAGGTCGGATACCTCCACCGCTGCGGTCTCGGCCCACTTTTCGGCGGGAGTCGGCAGTTCTGTCCAGCCGGGGCCGAATCGCAGTGTCCCCCACCGCGTGGCATCGAGTGCCACCAATTGGTCGGCGTGCTCACGGGAGGGTGGGGTGCCGAGGTCGCCGGGGACGGTGAGGGCGGCGGCGGCCATGAGGTGGCCGTGGCGCAGCCGTTCGGCGACGGGCAGTCCGCGCAGGGTGCCGGAGAGGAAGCCGGCGGCGAAGGCGTCGCCCGCGCCGACGGGGGCGACCACATCGACGCGCGGGGCCGGTTCGAAGGTGACGTCGTCGGTGCCGTCCGGGCGGCGGGCGTAGGCGGTGGCCCCGGCGCCGCCCTGCTTGACGACCAGCACCGCCGGTTCGGGCAGCGCCGCCCGGATCGCCGCCGGGCCGCTCACCCCCCAGACCGCCTCGGCCTCGTCCTCGCCGACGAAGACGAGGTCGCAGCCGCGGGCGAGGCCGAGCAGGACGGCGGGGCCCCGTTCGGCGTCCTCCTCCCGCTGCCAGAGGGAGACCCGGTAGTTGAGGTCGAAGGAGACGAGGGGGCGGCCTGGGGCGGGGGCGGTCAGCTCGCGCATCAGCGTGCGGCAGTCGGCGGAGAGGGCCGGGGTGATCCCGGTCAGATGGAGCACCCGGCCGGACCAGGCCCGCTCCCGGGGGATGAGCGCCGGGGACATGGCCGCGGCGGCGGATCCGGCCCGGTAGTAGACCACCTCGGCGAGCGGCTCCGGCGGCTCCGGCGACTCCGACGGCTCCGCGGCGCCCTTCCCGTCGGCGCCACCGGACCCGTCCATCGTCTCCGAGCCGACGGCGCGCTCGCCCGCCGTGCGGAAGTAGATGCCGGTGGGGCGGTGCGGATCGCGCTGGACGTAGGCCGTGTCCACGCCGGTGGCCGCGATCTCCCGTACGAGGTGCTCGCCGAAGCCGTCCGTGCCCACCCGGCTGATCCAGCGCGCGCGGTGCCCGGCGCGGGCCAGGCCACAGGCGACATTGGACTCGGCGCCGCCGATGCCCCGGGCGAAAGAGGGGACGTCCGCCAGCCGGCCCGGACGGGACGGCACGAAGGTCACCATCGACTCGCCGAGGCAGACGACGTCGATGTCATCGACGACATCAGCGACGCCATCGGCGGTCTCGACGCTGGGGAGAGGGGACACGTTTGGTCTCGCTCCTCGTGGGTGGACGGATGGGGGTCAGCCGCACACCGTTGACCCGGTGCTGGGCGGGATGTTAGACAGCGCTAAGCGATATGCGCAATGAACGTTGCAGAGATTGCAACCGTAATCCGTAATGGAGGCGCCTCCATGGCCACCGACCACAGCGACCAGGCCGTCGCCGCTCTCGCGCGAGAGCGCGTGGACCACCGCTTCAAGGGGCTGCCCGCGAGCGCCGAGGGCCTTACGGTCGGCGAGCTGGCCGCCGAGCGGCGGTCCCTGTTCACCGGCGGCTTCACCACGCCCGTCCTGGCCCTGTCGGCCGAGGCGCTGGAGCACAATCTGGTGGCGATGGAGCGCTACTCCGCCGCCCATGGGCTCGCCTTCGCCCCGCACGGCAAGACCTCCATGGCCCCCCAGCTCTTCGAGCGCCAGCTCGCCCACGGGGCCTGGGGCATCACCGCGGCCGTCCCCACCCAGGTGCGGGTCTACCGGGCCTTCGGCATCCAGCGGATCTTCCTCGCCAATGAGGTCGTCGACGCCGCCGCCCTGCACTGGCTCGCGGCCGAGCTCGACGCCGACCCCGATTTCCGCTTCATCGCCTACGTCGACTCGGTGCGCGGCGTCGAGCTGATGGACGCGGCGCTGCGGGAGGCGGGCGCGCGGCGGCCGGTCGAGGTGGTGGTCGAGCTGGGCGGCGGCGAAGGAGCGCGTACCGGGGTCCGTACGGAGGCGGAGTGCGCGGCGGTCGCCGACGCGGTCGCGGCCACCGGGACCCTGCGGCTGGTCGGCGTGGCCGGCTACGAGGGCGAGGTGCCCAAGCCGACCGGCGAGCGGGTACGGGCATGGCTGCGCCGGCTCACCGCGCTGGCCGCGGACTTCGACGCGGCGGGCCGCTTCGAGGGCGTGGACGAGGTGGTCGTCAGCGCGGGCGGCAGCGCGTGGTTCGACGCGGTGGCGGACGTCCTCGCGGAGCTGCCCACGCTGTCCCGGCCGGTGCTGAAGCTGCTGCGCTCGGGTGCGTACGTCTCCCACGACGACGGCCACTACCGGCACCTCACCCCCTTCAACCGCGTCCCGGAGGAGGGCGAGCTGCACCCGGCCTTCCGCCTGTGGGCCCAGGTCGTCTCCCGCCCCGAGCCCGGCCAGGCGTTCCTCAACGCGGGCAAGCGGGACGCGGCCTACGACCTCGACCTGCCCGCACCCCAGCTCATCCGCTCCGCCCGCGACGGCGCCACCCGCCCCGCCACGGGCCTGGCCATCACCGCCCTCTCCGACCAGCACGCCTGGGTCACCGTCGCGGACGGCACGGAGCTGGAGGTCGGCGACTGGGTGGCCCTGGGGCTCTCGCATCCGTGCACCAGCTTCGACAAGTGGCAGCTCATTCCGGTGGCGGAGGCGGACGGCACGGTCACGGACTACATCCGCACCTTCTTCTGACCCCTCCGGGGCTCCGCCCCACTCCGCGCACAGGGAGACGCACCCATGGACCTGGTCATCCGCGACGCACGCGTCATCGACGGCACCGGTGGTGCCGCCTACCGGGCCGACGTGGCCGTGGACGGCGGCCGGATCGCCGCCGTCGTCCGTGCGGACGGCGGCGGGCCGCGCCCCACCGCCCGCCGCACCGTGGACGCGGACGGCCTCGTCCTCTCCCCCGGCTTCATCGACATGCACGCGCACAGCGACCTCGCGCTGCTCCGCGACCCCGACCACTCGGCGAAGGCCGCGCAGGGCGTGACCCTCGAAGTCATCGGCCAGGACGGGCTCTCGTACGCCCCCGTGGACGACCGGACCCTCGCCCAGATCCGTACCGCCATCACCGGCTGGAACGGCGACGGTTCCGACATCGACTTCACCTGGCGCACCGTCGGCGAGTTCCTGGACCGCCTGGACCACGGCTTCGGCGGCCAGGGCATCGCGGTCAACGCCGCCTACCTCATCCCCCAGGGCACCGTGCGGATGCTCGCGGTCGGCTGGGAGGACCGCGACGCGACACCGGCGGAGGTCGCCCGGATGAAGGAGCTGGTGGCGGAGGGGCTTCAGCAGGGCGCCGTCGGCCTCTCCTCCGGCCTCACCTACACCCCCGGGATGTACGCCTCCGACGCCGAACTCACCGAGCTGTGCCGGGTCGTGGCCGCGTACGACGGCTACTACTGCCCCCACCACCGCTCCTACGGCGCCGGCGCCCTGCGCGCGTACGAGGAGATGGTGGCCCTCACCCGCGAGGCCGGCTGCGCGCTCCATCTCGCCCACGCCACCATGAACTTCGGCCTCAACAAGGGCCGCGCCCCCGAACTCCTCACCCTCCTCGACACGGCCCTCGCCGACGGCGCCGACATCACCCTCGACACCTACCCCTACCTCCCCGGCTGCACCACGCTGGCCGCGATGATGCCGAGCTGGGCGGCCGAGGGCGGCCCCGACGCGGCGCTCGCGCGGCTGCGCGACGACGCGACGGCCGAGCGCATCCGCCACGTGATGGAGGTGGAGGGAGCGGACGGCTGCCATGGCGTACCGATGGACTGGGACACGATCGAGATCTCCGGCGTGAACGACCCGTCCCTCACCGGCTACGTCGGCCGGACCATCGCCGCGAGCGCCCGCGAACGGGGCGAGGCCCCCTGGGTCACCGCCCGCCGCCTCCTCCTGGACGACCACCTCGGCCCGACGATCCTGCAGCACGTCGGGCACGAGGAGAACGTCCAGGCGATCATGCGGCACCCCGTCCACACGGGCGGCAGCGACGGCATCCTCCAGGGCGCCAAGCCCCACCCCCGCGCGTACGGCACCTTCCCGCAGTACCTCGGCCGCTACGTCCGCGAGCTGGGCGTCCTCACCCTGGAGGAGTGCGTCGCCCACCTCACCTCCCGCCCCGCGGCCCGTCTCCGCCTCCCCGACCGCGGCCGGATCCACGAGGGCTACCGCGCCGACCTCGTCCTCTTCGACCCGCAGACGGTGGCGGCGGGCTCGACCTTCGACACCCCGCGCACCCTGCCGACCGGCATCCCCCACGTCCTCATCGACGGCCGCTTCGTCATCGAGAACGGCCGCCGCACGGACGTCCTGGCGGGGCGTTCGGTACGGCGCGCCTAGGTCCTGATATCCGATCGCCGCCGGACTCGGCGCTCAGTCGCACCGCTGGCACAGATTCCCACGCCGCACAGCGGACCGAGCCCCGACCACTCCCGGCACCGGCGCCCACCGCCCGCGGTGCGCCCGCCGCGGCGGTGGACCGTACGGCGACTGCCAGGCCGGCCGATCGCGCCGTACGACCGGGTCGAGCTCGGTGATGTCTCGGCGCCTGGTGCACAGCGCGAGGGACCAGGCGTTGATCGGGAGACAGGTGGGCACGACAGCCCAGTTCTTGGCCACAGAGTGAACCGCTTCCAGTGAGAAGACCGCAACGAAAAGCAGCACGCCGCATATGCGCGACGCGCGACGGATCAGCGCTTGGGGGGTCTCACTTGGTGTACAACGGCATGTCCTTGACAGGGTGACTGCGGGCGGAAGCACGGTAACGGCACACGGGAGCGTGGCTCCACCGATTTTCGGGCGGATGGCGACGCTGACGAGTCGAGGCAACATGCGCGTCGTTCCCCCGCCCCCGCTAACAGCCGTGTTAGCGGGGTGTTAGCGGAGCGGCAGGCTTGCGGTAGCGGCCCCGACCAGAGTGGGTGACGTACCGAGAACAACGTCACCGGCTGCCCCTGGGGGACTCGAAATGAACGCCAACACCACTGTCCGCACCGCTCGTCGCCGCACCATTCGCATTGCCGCCGCAGCCCTGATCGCAGCCGCCAGCTTCAGCCTGACCGCCTGCAACAACGACACGGACGACACCGGCACGAAGAAGCCCGTGGCCTCCGCCGAGTCCAGCAGCGGGGGTTCCTCCTCCGGAGCGCAGGGCTCCGACGCCAAGCCCGACGCCAAGACGGGCGGGAAGACGGGCGATACGGACAAGGCGCCATCCTCGACCGGCGGCCAGAAGTTGGCGGACGGCAGCACGGCCAAGATCGACAAGCTCGGTACCCAGCACTACCGCCTCAAGATCATCAATGACGGTGCCGTCCTGGCCACGCTGGAGGCGAACCAGCGCGATGCCGGCCTCGACGCCAACGGCATGTACGTCGTGCTCACGCTGGGCGGCGAGGTCCACTCCTGGATGGGCGGCGAGCACAGCGGACCGGGCACATACAAGCTCGCGGGCGGCTGGACGGCCAAGGTCACGAAGGTCGGCGACGCCCACTTCCGCGCGGACATCATCGGCAACGAGGGCTCGGTGGACGGCACCCTGGAGGCGAACCAGCACGACGACGGGATGGACGCCAACGGCGTGTACATCGTGCTCAGCGCCGGCGGTGTGATCAGCGCCCACGAGTAAGCCCCTGCCCGACCGCGGCGGTGGAGTTGCCTACGGCGGCTCCACCGCCGCGGTGTTTCTTCGCTGCCCGTCCGAGCCCGCGAAACGCATGGTCCGATTCGCCTACGCTGCTTTCATGATCCGAGCTGTGGTGTTTGATGTCGGCGAGTGCTTGGTGGACGAAACGCGCGAGTACGGCACATGGGCGGATTGGCTGGGAGTGCCCCGGCACACCTTCGCGACGATGTTCGGTGCCGTGATCGCTCAAGGTCGGGACTACCGCGAAACGTTCCAGGTCTTCCGCCCCGGATTTGATCTTTCCGAAGAGCGGGAGAAGCGGGCCCAGGCGGGCCAGCCGGAGCACTTCGGCGACGGCGACCTGTACTCGGACGTCCGTCCGGCGTTGACGGCACTGCGGGACGCCGGTCTGTGGGTGGGCATCGCGGGCAACCAGACCGTACGTGCCGGGGGCATTCTGCGTTCCCTCGACCTCACGGCCGACTTCATCGGCACGTCCGACGACTGGGGTGTGTCCAAGCCCGACCCGGCATTCTTCTCCGCTGTGACGGACGCCGCCCCCTGCCGGGCCGAGGAGATCCTTTACGTGGGTGACCGGATGGACAACGACATCCGTCCGGCGGCCAAGGCGGGCATGAGGACGGCGCTGATCCGGCGCGGGCCGTGGGCCACGATTCAGTGGGACGACCCGGATGCCGCCGCAATCCCCACCTTCCGCGTCCACAGCCTCGCCGAGTTGCCGGACCTGGTCGCCACCGTCAACGCTGAAGAGCGCTGACGGTCGTTCCCCAGCCGTACATCCGGTCGTCCAGACTGCGGACGTACGGCTCGTCGCGCCATGCGTGCAGCCGCTTGCGTACGTCACGGATCCGGTCCATGCCGACGGCGTACCAGGTCGCGCCGAGCTGGTCGAGTGCTTCATTGGCCCATCGGCAGGCTTCTTCCGGCTTATCTGCCGCCGCCTCCACGGCCGCCAGGTCGCCGAGGATGATCGTCCGCTGTTTGCCGTCGTGGGCAGGCAGGTTGCCCAGGACTTCGAGCAGCGTCGTCCGGGCCTGGGCTGTGTGTCCGGCGATCAGCTGCGTGTTGCCCTTGAAAGCGGCGAGGCGGACCGGGGTGAACCAGTCCATCCATACCGGGCAGGGCTCGTCTGCCTCGTCGTGGGCCAACACGTGCTCGGCGTGGGCTATCAGGCGCAGCGCCGTACGGGTATCGCTGCAACGCGTCATGCACTCGGCCTCGACTGCGTCAAGCCAAGCGAGCATCAGCGCGGGGGCATTGCCCCTCCGGGCGTAGGCACGGGCGGCGGACATTCGCTCTTCGGCGTCTTCTCGCTGTCCCGCCCATCCGGGGATGAATGCGGTATGAGCCAGGATCGCCGCTCCGAGTAGCGAGTCGTCGGCCTCCCCCGCGGCCTGGAGACCACGCACAAACGCGTTTCCCGCGGCCTGGGGCTGTTGGAGGTCGAAGAAGTCGATCCGCCCGGCCAGCAGGTAGGACTCGGCGAGCGCGGCGGCAAGGGTGGTACGGCAGCGGCCGGTTGTCTCGCCGATGAGTGCTGTGCCCAGTCGGGTGTGTTCCACCACGCTGGCGTGGAGTTGGGACGGCTGCACGGACCAGTACAGGCGTCGGTGAGCGGCGGTGATCGTGGCGAAATCGGTGCCTGCGGTGACCGGTTGCGTGGCATCGCTCGAGATGGGAAGCGGCCCGGGGGCGGGGCCGATCGCGGGAGCGCCTGACGCGGTGACGGGCCGCCGATTGGGGCCCTCCGGTGCAGAACCGGACCTGCCCCACGGCGCGGTGAATCCCAGTTCGCCGATGGGCTGGCCCAGCAGGTGCGCAAGCACACGCTGAACATCAGGCTGCGGCCATGGCGGATTCGCCGACTCCCAGCGGCGGACCTGGCGCACGCTGATCTGCAACGACCTTATGCCGAGCTGAGGAGCGGTGTGACGGATCGCCTCGGCGAAGGCTTCCTGAGAGGCGTATCCCGCCGCCTGTCGGGCGGCCTTCAACCGCGCGTTTCCTACTGGCCTGGGCACTGGACCTCCTCACGGCTATGTACGGGGTGGGTCAACTGAGCCCACCGTAGCCCCGGAAGGCCGGTTTGAGGACCCCACGCCACTCAACTCCCGCCACTGAGTCCCGAATAAGTCCTTTATCTGTCCTCTCAATGGCCTTCAACAGGACGTCCCATAGCCCCAACATTTCCACGGCGGGAGTTGCCGTCTCCGGGACGGGACGGGCTGACAGCTCCCGCCCTCACGCCTCCAGTGCCTCGGCGGCTGTGACGCGGACGCACGCCCCTGACCGTCCCGAAGAGAAGGCCCCGGCGGCACGCGTGGTGCCCCGGGGCATGGCCAACCTGACCCTAAGGAAGCAGGTCGACATGACGAACCGCATCGGCAGGATCCTCGGATCGCTGTCGAGAGTGTTACGGCAGGTGCGGCTGGTCCGGCCGTACCCGGTGGTGCACGGGCGCCGGCAGGACGTGCCTCGGGTCGAGCTGTTGTGCGCGCCGCACGGGATGGTGGTGGTCAGGTGAGTGCGCAACCGCGACTGCTGCCCTGGCCCGGCCCCGGCGGGAAGCCGTGCTACCTGGTGCCGGACGCGGACGGCGAGGGGTATCTGTCGCGGCTGGCTGACGAGATGGAAGCGGTCCAGCTGCAGATGGGCGCCGAACTCATCGGCCACGCCCACCTGCTGCTCCGCGACCGAAAGGCGAACGCCCGAGAGCTCCGTTACCTCTCGAACCGCCTGATGGAGGCGTTGCGAGACGCGCTTCGGATCGCAGAGAGCCGCGGCGGGCGTCTGCCGGTGCCCGAGGGGTGCGAGCGCCACGGATCGACTCGGACGAACGAGGGACCGGAATGAGTAACGCGTCAGACGGCTGGCAAGTCGGTCCCGCACCGGGACACGGTCTGCGCCCAAGGAAAGACGGTCTGTTTGAACTGCCGCTTCACGTTCGCCGCCCCGGTCGCGCATCCCTGGCATCGCTGGTGCTGACGGTGGTGGAAGCGGAGCAGTTGCACGCCGCCCTGTGTTACGCGCTCGGCGACGAGCCTGCACCTGAAAACGCGCCGGAATGCCGTAAGCCGATCCGTTACCCGGGCGGCCGACAGAAGTACTGAGGCCGCTCGGCGCCAGCCCACCCAGCGACCACGGCCTGGTTCGCCAGGACCACCGCGTCGTTAGGGATCCCTACACCTCGGCCTGTGACCCAGCTCTCATCGTGGCCATGCAGCAGACGAGCGGGCCTCCCCGTCAAGGAGGGGTGACAGGAAGGGAGGACGTGTGGATCTGGCAAGTGAGTGGAAGCTGAGAACCGGCCTCGCCGAGGCCGGTTCGGCGGAGATGGACTTCCATGGTTTTGTCGCGACGCGGTCGGCCGCGTTGTTCCGCGGCGCCCTTGTCTTGACGGGGAACCGTGAGGCGGCGGAGGACCTGGTCCAGGAGACGCTGGAGCGGGCCTGCCGCAAGTGGCGCACGATCGCCGCCAAGGATGCTCCCGACGCCTACGTCCGGCGGATCATGGTGAACCTGGCCAACGACCGGTGGCGGAGGTTCCGCCGCATGGTTCCGCATCAGGACAGCGGCGAGCGGGCGGTTGCTGGGGACGAGTACGGGCGTATCGACAGCAGGGACCAGTTGGTCCGCGCCCTTCAGTGTCTGCCGATGCGCATGCGCACGGTCGTGGTGCTGCGGTACTTCCACGACCTGTCCGATGCCGAGATCGCGGCGGACCTGGGCATCTCACCCAGCACCGTGCGGTCCCAGCTCGCCCGTGGCATGGACAAGCTCAGAAGCCAGTTCCCCGCGCTTTCTGGCCCTTCACCGCGGCAGCTCACGGAAGGAACCCGATGACCTCGTATGGTTCGCGGCCTCCCGGCTGCACCGGTTCTACGCCCTTCGAAGAGGAATTGGTGAACGCCATGAACGACTTTGTGAACGCGGCCGAGGCGCCGGACTTCGACACGGCAGGCATTGTGCGCAAGGCCCGTCGTAAGCGGGCCACGGCCATAGCGGGCATCGCCACCGCCCTCGTGGTGGTCGGCGGCGGCACCGCCCTGGCCTCCATCAACGGCGCTTCCAACACCCCGAGGCCCGCCGCCACCGGCACCGTGACCGCCGACCCCGAAGCCGCCTACGTCGCGCTGGAGGACAGCAAGTACAAGCTCGACTTCGGGGGGCTCAGCCTGGAGTTCGCCAAGCAGCTGCTGCTGAAGTCGCAGCTCGAGCTCGGCAAGGTCGGCGAGGTGGACTGCGGCAGGAACGGCAAGCCGGGCACGGTCGTCGAGGTCTCCCCCCACAGCCCGAACACCGTGCCCAGAGGCGCCGGCATCAGCCTGATCCTCTGCGCCGGGTGACCTGAGGCGCCCTGTCCTGAGGCGCCCTGTCCCCGCCCCTCCGGGCACCGGCACCGGCACCGGTGCCGGTGCCGGTGCCCGGAGGGGCGGGGCACTTCCCGTTCAGCCCTCCAGCTCCGCCGCCACGAAGCGGCGCAGGTGACGGCGGGCGTCCGCCACGGTCAGGGCGGGGGCCTGGCGCAGGCGGCGCAGGGCCAGGCCGTCGGCCAGGGCGGAGAAGCGGAGGGCGAAGTCGGCCGGGTCGTCACATACGAAGTCGCCCTCGTCCCGGCCCCGTTGGACCAGGGACCGGATCTCGCCGTGCCATGCCTCGTAGCGCTCGGCCTGGCCACGGGCGAAGGACTGGTCGCGTTCGCCCGCGTTCCAGTAGTCGAACCACATCCGCCAGTGCTGGTCCGTGTCGTCCGTGAAGAGCGCGTCGATGAGCAGCCGCAGCCCCTGCGCGCCGCTGGTGGCCGTCGCCGCGGCCTCGCTCAGCGCGGCGTAGTAGCGCTCTATGTGCAGCACCATCGCCTCGGAGAGGACTTCCTGCACGCTCTCGAAGTGGTACGTGACCGTGCCGACCGAGACCTCGGCCGCGGCCGCCACCTCGCGCACCCCGACCCCCTTGGTGCCGCGCTCCGCGATGAGCGGAACGGCGGCCTCCACGATGAGGCGGCGGCGCACCTCGGTGGGCTGCCGGGTGCGGCGCGAGGCGTCGACGGCGCGGCGCGCGGGGCGGCGTCCGGAGGCGGACGTCACGCGGATGTCCTCGGCGTGGTGTGGTGCCATGCGCGCGTGGCCACTGTCTCTCCGTTCGCCCGTGCCTCGATGCTGCTGTCCATGATGAATTCCTCCGCCGTGGCACGCAGTTCCACGGCGGTGATGACCTCCGTGTCCCAGGCCCCGCGTCGCAGCCGGATGGTCCACCGAGAGCTTGCCACGGCCGACAGCGGATCGTCGGAGCGGATGCGGTAGATCTCGCGGGCGCTCTCCTCGTAGCGCAGACCGTCGGGATAGGTGCGGGAGCCGCCGTAGTTGGGGTCCACGTCCAGCACCCACTCGCCCGTCGCCACGTCGTGGGTGACGGTCCGCTCGGGGCGTGGTTCAGCGGGCGGGTCGACGGTCACGGCGAGCGGCGCGGCCTGCTCGGGCTCCTCGAAGACGATGGACGGGCGGCCCGCGTCGGCGCCCGGATCCCGTACGGGCAGCAGCAGGGCGCTGTCCCCGGGCCGTACGGTCAGCCGGCCGCGCTCGCCGTGCGGCCAGACCCACGGCCAGTACGCGTCGGAGACGGCGACCCTGATGCGGTGGCCGGGCGGGAAGGCGTAGCCGGTGGCGTTCAGCTCGAACTCCACGTCCTCTTCGCGCCCTGGCCGCCACTCCACGGCCTTGTCCCGCCCCTTCCTCGACAGGAGGTTGAGCACCCCACGGGTGACCAGGGTGGACGAGCCGTCGGGCGCCACATCGCAGACCCGGGCGATGACATGGGCGCGCGGGGTGGCGCTGTCGAGGCGTAGCCGTACGCGGGGACGGCCCAGGATCTCGACCCTTCCGGTCAGCGGCGCCGAGTCGAAGCAGACCGAGCGGCCGTCCTCCGCGCGCTGGTCGGGCGGCAGATCGGTGGCGTTGCCGAACGGGAAGAAGCGGCCCGCGTCCAGCCCGGTGTGCAGCGGCGAGCGTACGATCACCGGCTCGTCGGCGGGGCCGCCGAGGGGGCGTTCGTCCCAGGCGACGGACGGCGACGGCCAGGCGTCCTCGCCGACCCAGCGGCCGGGCATGGTGTCGTACGAGGTGGCGGGCGGTACGGGGGCGTTGATCCAGGCGCGCAGCGGCGGCTCGTCCAGCACGCCGGTCGGCTCGTCCTTGAGCCAGTGGTCCCACCAGCGCAGGGTTTCCTGCAGGAAGCCGATCGCCGGGCCCGGCGGCAGTCCCCGGTCCGGGTACTGATGTGACCAGGGGCCGATGAGCCCGCGCACGGGCGCGTCGAGGTGTTCCAGCAGGCGCAGCACGGTGTCCCGGTACGGATCGGCCCAGCCGCCGACCGCGAGCACGGCGGCCTCGATCGCGCCGTAGTCCTCGCAGACGCTGCCGTGCCGCCAGTAGTCGTCCCGCTCCTGGTGGGCGAGCCAGGTGTGCAGATACGGCTCGAGCGCGTCGAGCCGCTCCCGCCACATGGGCAGCCAGCGGTCCTCGCCGACGGAGGTGGGGTGCGGGGGGCGGGCGGTGAACGCCAGCATCGTCCCGGCCCAGGCGAGCATGTCGATGCCGAGGACGGCGCCGCCGGTGTAGTGGACGTCGTTGTCGTAACGGTCGTCGGTGGAGCAGACGGTGACGATCGCCTTCAGCGGCTCGGGGCGCAGGGCGGCGATCTGGAGGGAGTTGAACCCGCCCCAGGAGATCCCGAACATCCCCACCTTGCCGGTGCACCAGGGCTGCTCCGCGAGCCAGTTGACGACGTCGACGCCGTCGGCGAGCTCGGTCGCGGTGTACTCGTCGAGCATCACGCCCTCGGAGTCGCCGCTGCCGCGCAGATCGACTCGTACGGAGGCGTAGCCGTGCCCGGCGTACCAGGGGTGGCGCTGGGCGTCGCGGGGTGCGGTCCAATCGCTCTTGCGGTACGGGAGGTATTCGAGGAGGGCGGGGACGGGGGCGGTCTCGGCATCCGCCGGGCGCCAGATGCGTGCGTGCAGCCGCGTTTTCCCGTCCCGGGTGGGGATCCATACGTCCTCGACGCGCACCTCGCGGTCGAACGTCTCGCGGTACTTCACGCCTGTCCTTACGTGGTGGGTTGTCTGCGGGTCGGGGGTGGGTTGTCTCAGGGTCGGGTGGGCCTGCGGGTCGGGTGCGCCTGCGGGTCGGGTGCGCCTGCGGCGGGCAAGCCCCCACCCCGCCCCTTCCCGATACCGGGGCTCCGCCCCGGATCCCGCTCCTCAATCGCCGGAGGGGCTTGAACTGCGCCGCGCGCAGCTCGCTCGGAGGCTGAAGGCCCCGCCCAGCGAGGCTCTGGACACAGGTCCGGGGCAGTGATGCAGCCCCGGCAAGGCCCAGGGGCACAGCCCCAGCCCGCGCCCCGCGCACAACCCGGCCAAGCCCAGGACACAGCCCCGGCCGCCCCTCGGGCGCGCCTGCGGCGGCCCGGATCCCGCCCGGTTGTGGGCAATCGTTCCGCGGGGCGGAACGGGTGGGCACAACCCGCCCACCGGCCCGCACCCGGCGGCGATGCCTCAGGGGGCACCCCCCGCGGGGGCCGGGGCCGGCCCCGGTATCGGGAAGGGGCGGGGTGGGGGCTAGCCATCCGCCGGCCGCCACCTGCGCACCCGGTGGCCCCCGCCCAACTCGTCCCAGATCGCCCCCGGCTCGGCGGCGTCCGCCCACTCCTCCGCCGAAGCCGCCGCTCCCTCCCCCGCCGCCTCCGGATCCGGCTCCAGCGCCGCCGCCATCAGCGCCCGCGTATACGGATGCCCCGGCCCCTCGAACACCGCATCCGTGGGCCCCTCCTCCACCACCACCCCGTGCCGCAGCACCACCACCCGGTCCGCGATCCCCCGCACCACCGCCAGGTCGTGGCTGATGAACAGGCACGCCAAGTCCCGCTCGCGGCGCAGATCGTCCAGCAGCCGCAACACATCGGCCTGTACGGACACGTCCAGCGCCGTCGTGATCTCGTCGGCGATCAGCACTTCCGGCTCTCCGGCCAGTGCCCGCGCGATGCCGATCCGCTGGCGCTGGCCGCCCGACAGTTGCGCGGGCAGCCGGTCGGCGAAGTCGGGGTCGAGGCGGACGTCGGCGATCAGCTTCCGGGCCCGCGAGGCCGCCTCGCCCCGCGACCCCGCCGAGCCGAAGAAGCGCAGGGGCCGCCGTATCGCATCGCCCACCGAACGCCGCGGATTGAGCGAGGTGTCGGCGTTCTGGAAGACGAGCTGCACGGTGCGGCGCAGGGCGAGCGGGCGCCGCCGCGCGGGGGCGCCCAGGTCACCGCCGGACACACTGCCGGACGCACCGCCGGACGCACCGGCCGCCGCATCGCCCGACGTAGCCCGCATCGTCCCGCCCGACGCCCCCCGCAGTCCCGCCAGCGACCACGCGATCGTCGACTTGCCGCTCCCCGACTCGCCGACCAGGGCCAGCACCTCCCCCCTCCGTACGTTGAAGGAGACCCCGTCCACGGCGCGGCTGGTGCCGTAGTCGATCGTCACTTCCCGTACGTCCAGCGCCTCGGCCGCGTCCGCGGGCACCTCGGCCCTGGGCCGGATCTCGCGCGTGCCGTCCTCACCCACCAGCGCCAGCCCGGCGTCCGCGACGCGCGGGACGCTGGCCAGCAGGCGGCGGGTGTACGGGTCGGCGGGGGCGGCGAAGAGCCGCCGGGTGGGGGCGGCCTCGACGACCCGCCCGGCGCGCAGCACGCACACCTCGTCGGCCATGTGCGCGACCACGCCGAGGTCGTGGCTGACCAGGACGGCGGCGAGGCCGAGTTCCTCGCGCAGGGTGCCGACCAGGTCCAGCACCCCGCGCTGGGTGATCACGTCGAGGCCGGTGGTGGGCTCGTCCAGGACGAGCACCTTGGGGCGGGCCGCGATGGCCATGGCGATGGCCACGCGCTGCTGCTGTCCGCCGGAGAGCTCATGCGGATAGCGGCGGGCGAGTTCGCGGGGGTGCGGCAGCCTGACCTGCTCCAGGAGGTCCGTGACGGGCACCTCGCCGCCCGCCTCCGCGATCTGCCGTCCGATGCGCATGCTCGGCGTCAGGGCGTGGCCCGCGTTCTGGGAGACCATCGCGACCGTACCGCCGCGCAGCCGCCGCAACTCCCGTGCGGAGAGCGCGAAGACGTCCTTGCCCTCGACGGCGACCCGTCCGCCGGTCAGCCGCGATCCGTGCCGCAGATGCCCCAGAAGCGTCGCGGCGACCGTCGACTTGCCGCTGCCCGACTCGCCGACCAGGGCCAGCGTCCGGCCGGGGCCGACCTCCAGCGACACCTCGTCCACGACGGGCACCTCGCGCCCGCCCGACCCGCCCGAACGGTAGGCCACGGACAACGCGTCCACCGAGACGATGGGCGTCGTCTCCGCCGGAACATTCGCGTCCGCCGACGTGACAGCCGTCATCAGGAGCCCTCCCGGATCCGGTCCACGCCCCACGCCTTGGACAGGCCGTCGGCCGCGAGGTTGAGCCCGACCACCAGCGTGGCCAGGGCGATGATCGGCGCGAGGCTGGCCATCGGGACGACGGTGATGGCGGTGCGGTTCTCCGAGACCATCAGCCCCCAGTCGGGGGTGGGCGGGTCGGCGCCGAAGCCCAGGAAGGACAGCGAGGAGATCAGCAGCACCACCCAGGAGGCGCGCATCGCGAACTCGACGCACACCACGTCGGTGATGTTGGGCAGCACCTCGCGCCGCAGGATCGCCCAGGTGCTCTCGCCGCGGGCGCGCGCCGCGGTGACGTAGTCCTGGGGGACGACGGCGAGCGCGGCGCCGCGCACGACCCGTACCACCTGGGGGACGCAGACGACGGCGATGGCCAGCACGATGACCGCGGATCCGGTGCCCAGCGCGGTGACGATCACCAGCAGGACGAGGATCGCGGGGATGGACAGCACCGCGTCCAGGACGCGCATGAGCAGATCGTCCAGCCAGCCGCCGCGCAGGGCGGCCGCGCAGCCGAGGACGGCGCCGAGGGCGACGGTGAGGACGGTCGCGGTGACGGAGACGCCGAGCGCGTACCGCCCGCCGTACAGCACCCGGGTCAGCACATCGCGCCCGTAGCTGTCGGTGCCCGCCCAGTGGTCGGCGCCGGGCCCGAGCAGCGCGTGCGAGGCGTCGCCGGTGGTGGGGTGGTAGGGGGTGAGCAGCGGGGCGAGCAGCGCGACCACGAGGTGGACGGCGACGATCGCGAGCCCGATGGCGGTGGGGCGGGAGGAGCGCACGGCGCGCCAGGTGCGGGCGGCGACACCGGGCCGGACGGGCGCGGGCGGTGCGGTGGCGGCCGCGCCCGCGGGTGCGGGTGCGGGTGCGGGTGCGGGTGCGGGTGCGGGTGCGGGTGCCTTCAGGGAGTTCATCGGATCTTCCAGCGAGCTCATCGGATCCTCCCTCCTCGGGTGCGGAGCTTGGGGTTGAGGGCCATGGAGCCGAGGTCGGCGGCGAGGTTGCACAGGACGTAGACGACGGCGCTGATGAGGGCGATGGCCTGGATGACGGGCAGGTCGCGGTTCTGGACGGAGGAGAGCATCAGCTTGCCGATGCCGGGGTAGTTGAAGACGTTCTCGACCACGGCGACGCCGCCGACCAGCCAGGCCACATTGAGCGCGATGACGTGGAGGGTGGGCAGCAGGGCACTGGGCAGCGCGTGCCGGGTGACCACCCGCCAGGTGGACAGGCCCTTGAGCCGGGCGGTGGTGACGTATTCGCTCGCCATGACGTCGATCACCGAGGTACGGGCCATCCGCACGATGTACGCGGCCATGACGATCGCGAGCGAGGCGGCGGGCAGCCAGACCGCCGGGAGGAGCTGCCCGGTGCCGGCGCCCGGTCCGTACAGCACCACGGCGGGAAGCACCGGCACGGTGACGGAGAAGGCGAGCACCAGCACGGTGGCCACGACGAATTCGGGGACGCTCATCCCGACCAGGCTGACCGTGGAGATCAGGTGGTCGGGCCAGCGGTCGCGGTAGAGCCCGGCGACGATGCCGAGGACGAGGGAGCCGGTGACCGCGAAGAGGATGGTGACGACGGCGATGAGGGCGGAGTTGCCGAGGTACTGGGCGACCTCGCCGCCCACCGGTTTGGTGGTGACCAGCGAGGTGCCGAAGTCGCCGTGCAGGGCGCCGCTGATCCAGTGGCCGTAGCGCTCCCACGCGGGCTGGTCGAGCCCCATCTGCTTGCGCAGCGCGGCGACCGCGTCGGGGGTGGCGTCCCTGCCGAGCACCTGTGTGGCGACATCGCCGGGCAGCGCCTGGACGGCCAGGAAGACCAGGACCGAGGAGAGCAGCAGGGTGCCCAGCGCGGAGACCACGCGGCGGACGAGGAAGGTGAGCATGCGCCTCATGCCCCCTTCAGGCCGATGCGGAGGTAGTCGAACTCGAAGCCGTGCTCCGCGTAGCCGCGCACCTTCCGGGAGATCCCGACGAGCCGGTCGGCGAACATCGGGGTGATGGCCCCGCCCCGCTCGATCACCAGCGTCTGCGCCTGCCCGTACAGCTCGCGCCTGCGGCCCGCGTCGGTCTCCCGGCGGGCCCGGTCGAGCAGCGCGTCGAACTCCTTGTCGGACCAGGCGGTCTCGTTGTACGAGGAGCCGCCGCGGAAGACCTGGTTGAGGAGCTGGTCGACGGGGCGCCCGGTGTACCAGTAGGTGGCCATCAGCGGCTTCTTCATCCAGATCTGGGTGTAGTACGAGTCGGCGGCCGCGGTCTTGACCCGGATCCGGATGCCGGCGCGCCCGGCCGACTCCTGGTAGGCGAGCGCCATGGGCGTGAAGATCGGGTCGTACGAGGAGGTGTAGAGGTCCACCGCCAGCCGCTCGTGCCCGGCCTTCTTCAGCAGATGGCGGGCCTGCTCGGGGTCGTGGGCGGGGTGGGCGGCGGTGTGGGTGGGGTCGTTCGGCGGGACGGGGTTGTCCCAGCCGGCCGTGCCCGCGCCCTGGAGGGCGGCCTTCAGGATGTGCTCGGGGTCGTAGGCGAGCTTCATCGCCTGCCGCACCCGCACATCGGTGAAGGGCTTCTCGGTGGTGAGCATCGGCAGCACGTACCACTGGGCGTTCTCGGCGCGGGCGATGGTGGCGCGGTCGGAGGCGGCGATGACCCGGGCGGTGGCGAAGTCGAGGTTGGTCTGGGAGAGCAGATCGACCTGTCCGGCGAGCAGGGCGTTGGAGCGGGCCTGCATATCGGCGACGGAGTAGAAGTCGATGGCGTCCAGGACCGGGCGCCCGGCCCAGTGGTCCGGGTAGGCGGTGACCCGGCCGGGCCCGGCGGCGGCGAAGGATTCGAGCCGGAACGGGCCGGTGCCGATGCCGGTGCGGCCGATGGAGCGGGCGCTGCCGTCCGGGACGACGTAGCAGTTGTAGTGGGTGAGCAGGCTGGGGAACTCGGCGTGCGGGCTCTTCAGCGGGACGACCAGGGTGTGGGCGTCCGGGGTGCGCAGCCGCTTCGGGTCGACCAGCGGGGACAGCACGGGGGCCTGCGGGGAGGCGGTCGCGGTGTCGAGGATGTGGCGCAGGGTGTAGGCGGCGTCGGCGGAGGTGAACGCGCGGCCGTCGTGGAAGGTGACGCCGCGGCGCAGCCGGAAGGTCCACGTGGTCGCCTTGGCGTCGGGCTCCCAGGATTCGGCGAGGTCGGGGGCGACGGTGCCGTCGGGCCCGATCCGGACGAGCCGGTTGTAGAGCGCGCCGAGGTACTCGTACGCGGAGAGCGCGCTCGCGGGGTCGAGGGTCTCGGCGTCGGAGGCGGGTGGCCGGGCGATGCGCAGGGTGCCGCCGCGGTCGGGCCGCCCGGCCGGGCCGTGGGTGGGCACCGCCCTCGTCGGGGACGCGGAGGCGGCTCCTGAGCAGCCGCTCAGCAGGGCGGAGCCGCCGAGCGCACCGCCGATCGCCGCCGCGGTGGTGAGCAGCGACCTCCGTGGCAGCCCGGCCGCGGCGGGGGCTGTTCGGTGCGAGGTCTCGGTCTGGAACGGGGACATGAACGGGGGCACCCTTCCCTTACTCGTTCAGTCGAACGATTGGGTGAAGTCCGTGAACGATAGCCACGACCCCCGTTCGGGCCAACCCTTCGTTCGCGAAAATTAATGCCGGAAACAGAGTCGTTACCCGGCACGGAGAGCGGCCCGACGACGGCGCGCGGGGTCGCGGACCCCGTCCCACGGCGCCCCGCACACCGTCCGCGCGCCGTCCACGTGGCGAAAAACACCGAGCATCCCCGGATGCTCCGCCGTATGGTGGCCGACATGCAGGTGATCCAGTCCACGAAGCTCTCCAACGTCTGCTACGAAATCCGTGGCCCGGTGCTCGAGGAGGCGATGCGACTGGAGGCGGCAGGACACCGCATCCTCAAGCTGAATACCGGCAATCCGGCGACCTTCGGCTTCGAATGTCCCCCGGAGATCCTCGAGGACATGCTCCGCAACCTCGGCGACGCCCACGGCTACGGCGACGCCAAGGGGCTGCTGTCCGCGCGGCGCGCGGTGATGCAGCACTATCAGACCCAGGGCATCGACCTCGACGTCGAGGACATCTTCCTCGGCAACGGCGTCTCCGAGCTGATCCAGATGTCGATGCAGGGGCTGCTCGACGACGGCGACGAGGTCCTCGTCCCGGCCCCCGACTACCCGCTGTGGACCGCCGCGGTCTCACTGGCCGGCGGCACCGCCGTCCACTACCGCTGCGATGAGCAGTCGGACTGGCAGCCGGACCTCGCCGACATCGAGCGCAAGGTCACCGACCGCACCAAGGCGCTCGTCATCATCAACCCCAACAACCCCACGGGTGCCGTCTACGGCGAGGAGATGCTGCGCGGGCTCACCGATATCGCCCGCCGCCATCAGCTCATCGTCTGCTCCGACGAGATCTACGACAAGATCCTCTACGACGGGGCCACCCACACGCCGACCACCACCGTCGCCCCCGATCTGCTGACCCTGACCTTCAACGGGCTCTCCAAGGCGTACCGGGTGGCGGGCTACCGCAGCGGCTGGCTCGCGGTCTGCGGCCCCAAGGCGCACGCCACCAGCTATCTGGAGGGGCTGACCATCCTGGCCAATATGCGGCTGTGCGCCAATATGCCGGCCCAGCACGCGGTGGCCACGGCGCTCGGCGGCCGTCAGTCGATCCACGACCTGGTGCTCCCCGGCGGCCGGCTGCTGGAGCAGCGGGACACGGCGTACGACCTGCTGACCCAGATCCCGGGCGTGACGTGCGTGAAGCCCAAGGGCGCGCTGTACGCGTTCCCCAAGCTGGACCCCAAGGTCTACAAGATCAAGGACGACCGGCAGATGGTGCTGGATCTGCTGCGGGCCGAGAAGATCATGATCGTGCACGGCACGGGATTCAACTGGCCGGAGCCGGATCACTTCCGCATCGTCACGCTGCCCGCCAAGAAGGATCTGGCGGACGCGGTGACCAGGATCGGGAACTTCCTGGACGGATACAGCCAACCCTGATCTTTTAGCCTCAGCCCAACTTTAGACAGGGTCTAAGTTAGGATGGTCTCCTGACCCCTTGGAGGCCATCCATGTACGAGCCGATCCGCACCAAATCGGTCCACAGCATGGCCGAGCCCACGCCCGACTTCCCGCACCGCACCCGCGAGGAAGAGCTGGACATCCGGCTGGCCGGACATCTGACCGCACTGCTCACCGTGACGGACGAGCTGCGCGCCCACACCCCGCACCCCGGCCTCGACGACGCCGCCCAGCGGCTCGCCGAGCAGGCCGCCCGGCTGCGCGACGGCCACCCCCCGCTGCGCGCGGCCCCCTCGACGACGGAACCGGACGCGGCGCATATCGCCGCCCTCCACCAGCGCGCCCATACCCTGGCCGGATGGGCCCTGGTCGTGGCCACGTCCCGTGACGACACGGCGGCCTCGACGCTGGCGGCCGAGCGGCTGGAGGCACATGCGGCGGCACTGGGGCTCACGGACCGGAGCCCGGGCTGAGACCCGGGCCCCGGGCCCGCACCTGGGTGCGGGCCCCGGGCCTTGGGGTGTGCTCAGCCCAGGCGCTTGACCAGCGCGTGGTACTCGTCCCACATCTCCTTGGGCGTGTGCTCACCGAAGGTGTTGAGGTGGTCGGGCACCAGCCCCGCCTCCTCGCGCCAGACCTCCTTGTCGACCGTGAGCAGCAGCTCGAGCTCGGCGTCGTCGAGGTCCAGACCGTCGGTGTCCAGCGCCTCGGGCGTCGGCAGCACCCCGATCGGGCTCTCCACGCCCTCGGCCTTGCCGTCCAGCCGGTCGACGATCCACTTCAGCACCCGGCTGTTCTCGCCGAAGCCCGGCCAGACGAAGTGCCCGTCGGCGTCCTTGCGGAACCAGTTGACGTAGTAGATCTTCGGCAGCTTGGCGGCGTCCGCGTTCTTGCCGACCTTCACCCAATGGGCCATGTAGTCGCCCATGTTGTAGCCGCAGAACGGCAGCATGGCGAACGGGTCGCGGCGCAGCTCGCCGACCTTGCCCTCGGCCGCGGCGGTCTTCTCGCTCGCCACGTTGGCGCCGAGGAAGACACCGTGCTGCCAGTCGAAGGACTCGGTCACCAGCGGAACGGCGCTGGCCCGGCGGCCGCCGAAGAGGATCGCCGAGATCGGCACGCCCTTGGGGTCCTCCCACTCGGGCGCGATGGTCGGGCACTGACCGGCCGGCACGGTGAAGCGGGCGTTGGGGTGGGCCGCGGGCGTCTCGCTCGCCGGGGTCCAGTCGTTGCCCTTCCAGTCGGTCAGATGGGCGGGCGGCTCCTCGGTCATGCCCTCCCACCACACATCGCCGTCGTCGGTGAGCGCGACATTGGTGAAGACCGAGTTCCCCCACAGGGTCTTCATCGCGTTGGCGTTGGTGTGCTCACCGGTGCCGGGCGCGACGCCGAAGAAGCCCGCCTCGGGGTTGATCGCGTACAGCCTGCCGTCCTCGCCGAACCGCATCCAGGCGATGTCGTCGCCGATGGTCTCGACCGTCCAGCCCCGGATGGTCGGCTCCAGCATCGCGAGGTTGGTCTTGCCGCAGGCGCTCGGGAACGCCGCGGCCACGTACTTGGACTGGCCCTCCCGTCGCCCGCCACCACCCTCAAACGAGGACCTTTGGTCCGCTGCCCTGTTGGGCGGCGGGGTGAGCTTGAGGATCAGCATGTGCTCGGCGAGCCAGCCCTCGTCCCGCGCCATCACGGAGGCGATGCGCAGGGCGTAGCACTTCTTGCCGAGCAGGGCGTTGCCGCCGTAGCCGGAGCCGTACGACCAGATCTCCCGCGCCTCCGGGAAGTGCGAGATGTACTTGGTCGAGTTGCACGGCCAGGGAACGTCGGCCTGGCCCGGCTCCAGCGGGGCGCCGAGGGTGTGGACGGCCTTGACGAAGAAGCCCTCGTCCCCGAGGACGTCGAGGACCTCCTGTCCCATGCGGGTCATGGTGCGCATGGAGACTGCGACGTAGGCGGAGTCGGTGATCTCGACGCCGATCGCGGACAGCGACGAGCCGAGCGGGCCCATGCAGAAGGGCACGACGTACATGGTCCGGCCGCGCATGGAGCCCCGGAAGACGCCCTGCTCCCCGGCGAAGATCTCACGCATCTCGTCGGGGTGTTTCCAGTGGTTCGTCGGGCCCGCGTCCGCCTCCTTCTCGGAGCATATGAACGTACGGTCCTCGACGCGCGCCACATCGCTCGGATCGGAGGCGGCGTAGTACGAGTTGGGGCGCTTGATCGGGTCAAGGCGTGTGAAGGTGCCCTTCTCGACGAGCTCCGCGCACAGGCGGTCGTACTCCGCCTCCGAGCCGTCGCACCACACCACACGATCGGGCTGGGTGAGGGCGGCGATCTCGCCGACCCAGGAGACGAGCTCCTGGTGGTTCGTGGGGCTCGGGGTGGTGGTGAGGGAGGAAGCCACATTGCTGGGCGCCACGATCGCTCCATCCCGCCGGAACCGCACGCGCTCCGGCGTCTTGATTGAGGGTTTTGGGCGGATATGTGCACTCATATCCGTTTATGGAGACAGCTACCCCTTGGGGGCTGCGACCCGGATGCTCAGCTCATCCGGTGCCGACCGCGCTCATTTGATCATCCGACTGTGTAGGCCATCTGTCCAGTGGGCGCTTTGGTGACCATCACCACTCGACATGGGCCGGTAACTTACGGTGGCGTAGGGCGTAGGTAGCATGAGCGCCATGACTGCCGCCCCGCCCGATGCCGCCGTTGAGAACCCCCCAGGGCCCCAAGCGGCCCCGCCGCTCCCCCTGAAGCCGATGCTCCGCGGCTGGCTGCACGCCGGCATGTTTCCCGCGGTCCTGGTCTCGGGGGTGGTACTGACGGCCCTCGCCGACAGTCCGCGCGGGCGGCTGGCCTGCGCCATCTTCACGCTCACCGCATGTGCGCTGTTCGGCACCAGCGCCCTTTACCACCGCGGCAATTGGGGGCCGCGCACCGCCGCGGTGCTGCGGCGGCTGGACCACGCCAATATCTTCCTGATCATCGCGGGCACGTATACGCCCTTCACGATGCTGCTTCTGCCAAACGGCAAGAAGCAACTGCTGCTGTGGCTGGTGTGGGCCGGGGCGCTCGCCGGAATCGCCTTCCGGGTCTTCTGGGTCGGCGCCCCGCGCTGGCTGTACACCCCGTGCTACATCGCGCTGGGCTGGGCGGCCGTCTTCTTCCTGCCCGACTTCCTGCGCACCGGCGGCGCCGCCGTCATGACGCTGATCGTCGTCGGCGGGCTGCTCTACAGCGTGGGCGCGGTGATCTACGGCACCAAGCGCCCCAACCCCTCGCCCCGCTGGTTCGGCTTCCACGAGGTGTTCCACAGCTTCACGCTGGCCGCCTTCGTCGTGCACTACGTCGGCATCTCCTTGGTGGCGTATCAGCACGCCTGAGATGCCCAAGGCCACACCGCCCACGTCACAGCCAGAGCGCAGGCCCGGGCCCGGGCTGCGCGAACGGAAGAAGATCAAGACCCGGCAGGCGATCCGGCGCACCGCCCTGCGGCTCTTCGCGGAGCAGGGCTACGAGGCCACTCCGGTGGACCGGATCGCCGCGGCCGCCGACGTCTCGACCAGCACCGTCTTCCGCTACTTCCCGGCCAAGGAGGACATCGTCCTCACCGATGAGTACGACGCGCTCATGGCGGAGGCGATCCGCGAGCGCCCGGAGGACGAATCCCCGACCGCCTCCCTGCGCCATGCCGTCGTGGGGCTGTTGGGGCCCGCGGCGGGTGCGGAGCGCGAGGAACTGCTGGCCCGGCTCGCCCTCGTACGGCAGGTCCCGGCGCTGCGCGCTCGGATGAGCGGCGGCCTGGCCGACAGCGGGACACTGCTGGGCGAGGCGCTGGCCGAGCGCAGCGGCCGGGCCCCGGACGACTTCGAGGTACGCGTCGCGGTGGGCGCCGTCCTCGGCGCCCTACGGGAAGCCGTCTTCCACTGCCTGGACCACCACCTGCCGACGGCGAGCACGGCGAGCACGGCGAGCACGGCGAGAGCCACCGCCACCCGTGCCGACGCCATGGCAACGGCCATCGACCGGGCCCTGGACCTCCTCTCCCGAGGCATCCCGCTATGACCCGCGAGGCGGGGCCCGCTGTGCCCCGCCCCCGCGCTTTGGCTGCGAGCCGCCCGGCGAATCGGGCTGTGGTCCGCCCTGCGATTCCGGCCATGCTCCCGCCCTGCGAACCCGGCTGCCGTCGCCGCCCGGCGAACCCGGCTGCCCGCCCTGCGAACCCGGCCGTGCTCCCGCCCCGCGGCCCCGTGGCGATCTGCCCTGCGATTCCGGGTGGGCCACTGGGGCTGGCCCCGGGCTGACCCGGGAGCTTGCATGGGCTGTCCTGGGGATCGGCCGGGGTGCCCCCGGGGGCCGACTGGCTTCCCTCGGGCTGACCTGGGAGCTTGCCGGGGCCGACCGGGGGCCGACCAGGGCTGCCCCCGTGCTGGCTCGGGGGCAGCCGAAGCTGAGCCGGAGGCTGACCCGAGGCCCCAGCCAGAGCTGGCCCGGACGCCAGCCGGAGCTGGCCCGAGGCTGGCCCGGGGACCGGCCGGGGTGCCCAGGGACCGACCGGGGCTGGCCCGGGACTCAACCAGAGCTGGCCGGGGGCCGACGGGGCTGCCCCCGTGCTGGCTCAGGGGCAGCCGGAGCTGACCCGGGACCCCAACCAGAGCTGGCCCGAGGCTGGCCCGGGGACCGGCCGGGGCGCCCAGGGAGCCGACTGGGCCTGGCCCGGGACTCAACCAGAGCTGGTCGAGGATGACCGAAGTGGACCCGGACCCGGGCCGGGAGCTGGCCCGCAGCTCACCCAGGAGCCGACCCCAGGGCCGACTGGGCCTGGCCCGGGACTCAACCAGAGCTGGTCGAGGATGACCGAAGTGGACCCGGACCCGGGCCGGGAGCTGGCCCGCAGCTCAGCCGGGAGCTGGGCCCGGGACCGGCCGAGGCGCCCAGGGGGTCGACTGGGCCGGGCCCGGGACTTACCCGGAGCTTGCCGAGAAGAGCCGAAGCTAGTCCGCAGCTCAGCCGGGAGCTGGCCCCCCGGGACCGACCGAAACCGACCCGAGACCTGGTCCGGCTCCCCGTCCGGCTCCCCGGCTCAGCCGCCCAGCTTCGCCGTCAGGGCCTCGACATCGGCCGTGGGTGCGTCGCAGGTGAAGCCGCGGCAGACGTACGCCGCCGGGCGTCCCTCCAACAGGGGGCGGTCCTGCAGCAGCGGGACCTCCCCGGAGTCGGGCTCGCCGACCGCGACGACCGCGCCGGGGGCGGTGGCCAGGAGTGCGGCGCGGTGCAGGGCGCGGGTCGCCGGGTCGTCGCCGGGGCCCACCACGGCCACCTCGCGCGGCCCGTCGAGCCGGGCCTCGGCCACCGCCAGGCCCCAGCCGATGAAGCGGGGCACCCGGGGGCCGAGGGCCCGCACCACGGCGAGGGCGCGCTCGGCGGCCTCGCGGTGGCGGGAGCTGCCGGTGATGGCGGCGTAGGACAGCAGGGCCCCGGCGGCGGCCGTCCAGCCGGACGGCGCCGCGTTGTCCGTCGGGTCCTGGGGGCGGCGGATGAGCGCCTCGGCGTCATCGGCGGTGTCGAACAGCGTGCCGTCCTCGGCGGTGAACCGGGTCAGCACGGTGTCCAGGAGCAGCCCGGCGAAGTCCACCCACGCACCGTCGCCGGTGACGGCGGACAGGGCGAGGAAGCCCTCGGCCACATCCGCGTAGTCCTCGAGCACGCCCGCGTGGCCGCCCGCGGTGCCGTCGAGCGAGGTGCGGGCCAGCCGCCCGCGCTGGTCCATGTGGAGGCGCATCAGCAGCTCGGCGGCCTCGGTCGCGGCGTCCACCAGGTCGGGGCGGTCGAAATAGGCACCGGTCTCGGCGAGAGCCGCGACGGCCAGCCCGTTCCAGGCGGCGACGATCTTGTCGTCACGGCCGGGGCGGGCCCGCCGCTCCCGGGCGGCCAGCAGCCGCTCCCGCACGGAGGCGACTCGGCTCGCGTCCGCCGGCCGCTCCCCGTCGGGCAACTGGAGCACGGAGGCTCCCTGCTCGAAGGTGCCCTCCTGGGTCACGCCGAAATACCCGGCGGCGAACTCCGCGTCGGCCTCCCCCAGCACCTCGCGCAGCCGCTCGGGCGTCCACACGTAGTACGCGCCCTCGACATGCCTGCCGGTGCCGTCGTCGCTGTCGGCGTCCAGCGCGGAGGCGAAGCCGCCCTGTGCGGTGCGCAGCTCGCGGACCATGAAGTCCGCAGTCTCCAGGGCGACACGGCGTGCGAGGTCCGAACCGGTGGCGCGCCACAGATGGGCGTAGACCCGGCACAGCAGCGCGTTGTCGTACAGCATCTTCTCGAAGTGCGGCACGGTCCAGTCGGCATCGACGGAATAGCGGGCGAAACCGCCGCCGAGCTGGTCGTAGATACCGCCGCGGGCCATCGCCTCGCAGGTGGCCGACACCATCTGCAGCGCGCCCTCGGAGCCGGTGCGGGCGTGGTGGCGCAGCAGGAACTCCAGCGCCATGGACGGCGGAAACTTCGGCGCACCGCCGAAACCGCCGCGCGTGGCGTCGAATTCGCGGGTCAGCCCCATGAGCGCGGCGTGCAGATCCTCCTCACCGGGCGGCGCGGGCGCATCCGCGCCCAGCGCGATCCCGGTGCGCTGGGCCAGGTCCTCCACGATCCGCCCGGCGACGTCCACCACCTCCTCGCGGCGGTCCGCCCAGGCGGCGCTCACCCCCTCCAGCACCTGCCGGAAGGACGGCATACCGGGCCGGGGCCGGGGCGGGAAGTACGTACCGAAGTAGAACGGCTGGGCCTCGGTGGTCAGAAAGACCGTCATGGGCCAGCCGCCCTGCCCGGTCGCGGCCTGCACCGCCTCCATATACACCGCGTCGACGTCCGGCCGCTCCTCGCGGTCGACCTTCACGGAGACGAAGTGGGCGTTGAGATAGTCGGCCGTCGCCTTGTCCTCGAACGACTCATGCGCCATGACATGGCACCAGTGGCAGCTCGAATAGCCGACGCTCAGCAGCACGGGCACCCCGCGGCGACGCGCATCCTCGAACGCCTCGTCCGACCACGGCCACCAGTCGACCGGGTTCTCGGCGTGCTGAAGCAGATAGGGGGACGTCTCGTGCGCCAGGCGGTTCGGCATGGGTCCATCCTCCCCCACCCGGCGAGGCAGACGAAGTTATCCACAGGGCGCGGCCAAGAGGTCCTCGAATCCACTGTGGACCGGAGCGGACTCGACCGGTCCACCCTGCGTGGGGATGCGGAAGGCGGCAAGCCTATGAGCGCGGGCGGGGGTGCGGCCGGGAGCGCGGAGTGGGCGCATACAGCCCCGCGGCGCGACGATGGTTATGTGAGGTTTTGACCCTCGTGTGTGGAGTTCGCGGCGGGGCGGAGCCGGGAGTCGGACGCGCTCATCGCCTCCGCGGGCGCACAGGGCAACTTCGAGCTCAACGCCATGCGCCCGATCATCATCAACAACGTGCTGCACTCGGCCCGAATTCTCGGCGACGCGTCACCGCGCTCAGCCCCACCATCGGCTACGACAAGGCATCCGCGATCGCGCACAAGGCCGACGACGAGGGCTGCGCGAGGCCGCCCTCGCCTCGGGCGTCGCCGCCGCCGACTTCGACCGCCTCGCCGACCCCACCATCATGGTCGGCCGACCCCGAAGCGACCTGAGGCTCGGCCGGACCGACGACAAGCGGTCCGACGACAACCGCACTTGACCCCTCTACTGGGCGTCGAGGCTCATAAAGAGGCTGTTCAGGCCCTCTGCCAGCAGCGGGTGCGTGAAGACGGCATTCGCCATGGCGGTATACGGGAGCTCCCCCAGCATGGCGACCTGGATGATCGTCATGATCTCGCCGCCTTCGGTGCCGAGCACGGCGGCGCCGAGGATCTGCTGGGTGTCCGCGTCGATGACCGCCTTCATGAAGCCGCGTGTCTCCCCCGTCTCAAGGGCCCGGATGACGGCGCTCATCGGCAGCTTCGCGACGCGGACCGCGCGGTTCTGCTCCGCGGCTTGTCGCTCGGTCATGCCGACGCGGCCGAGCTGCGGGTCGATGAACACGGTGTACGGGACGCTCCTGTCCCGCGTGCTCGCCTTCCCCTGGCCGAGCAGGTTGGCGCGCAGGATCCGGTAATCGTCGAAGGAGAGATGAGTGAAGGCCGGGCCGCCTTTGACGTCCCCCATGGCGTAGACGCCGGGGACGGAGGTTTCCAGGTACTCGTCGACCTCGATGAAGCCGGTGTCGCTCAGCCGGATGCCGGCCGCCACCGGCGTGAGCGCCTCCGTGTTGGGGACGCGGCCGATGGCCGACAGCAGGTGGGAGCCCTCGACCCGGCGCTCACCGTCCGGCGTGCGCACGGTCAGCCGCACCCGCCCGCCGCCCGCCTCCTCGACCCGTTCCGGCGTCGCCGACGTCAGGACCGTGATCCCTTCATCGCGCAAGATCGTGGCGACCTCGTCGGATACGTCATCGTCCTCGCGCATCAGCAGGCGAGGGCCGGTCTGGACGATCGTGACCTCGCTGCCGAACCTGCGGAACATCTGCCCGAACTCCAGGCCGATGTAGCCGCCGCCCAGGATGATCAGGTGATCAGGGAGCTCGCCCAGCTCCATGATCGACGTGGAGTCCAGGACAGGGACGCTCTGCGCGCCGCCGATCGTAAGCTGCCTGGGCCTGGTGCCCGTGTCGATGACGATCACCGGCGCGCCGATCTCCCGCGTCCCGCCGTCCGGCAGGGCGATCTCGACCGTCTTGGGCCCCGTGAAACGAGCCTCACCCTCGACCAGGTCGAGCCCGTCCTGCGGCAGGCGGCTCGCGTAGTTCTCCCGCGCGCCCGCGACCATCGCCCGCTTGCGCGCCCGCACGGCGGCGAGGTCGACCGACACCGGACCGGTCCGCACGCCGTACTCCGCGCCGCGCCGTGCCTGGTGGGCGGCGCGTGCGCTGGCGACCATGGTCTTGGTCGGGGTGCACCCGGAGTTCACGCAGACGCCGCCCAGGTGGCCGCGCTCGACGAGCGCCACCTTCCTGCCCGCCTTCGCGAGATCGATGGGCAGGAACCGGCCGCCCTGGCTGGTCCCGATCACCATCACGTCATAGCTCTCGTCTGCCACACGGCGATCGTAACCCTGCGCTTTGCAATGCGCACCGAGAGTGGTCGGCGAGCGTGGGTGGAGGCGGGTGGGGTGCTTCCGGCGGCCCGCCGAGGGCACTCGTCCGGGCTGATGCCGCCGCGGCATCACAACGGGCGGAACAGGTCTTGGACGCGGGTCACTCCCCGGCCGCAGGGTGGAAGCGATCCCGAAACAAGCGGAAGGACGCACGTCATGAAGGTCTTCGTCACCGGCGGCTCCGGTTACATCGGCAAGGCGGTCATCGAGGCGCTGAACCGGCACGGTCACACCGTGCGCGCGCTGGCCCGCAGTGAGCACGCGGCCCAAGCGGTCCAGTCGCTCGGGGCGACCGCGGTGCGCGGGGGCCTGGGGGACCTCGCCGTTCTCAACGACGCCGCCGCCCACGCCGAGGCCGTCATCCACCTCGCCCAGGCCCAGACGGGCGAGGAAGACCTCGCCGCGGCCACCGCCCTGCAGGACGGCATCGGCCTGGGCACCTACGTCCACACCGGCGGCACCTGGGTCTACGGCGCCACCGACGGCGTCGCAGATGAGGACGCTCCCTGGAACCCGCCGGCCGTGGTCGCCTGGCGCCGCCCCGTCGAGGACGCCGTCCTCGCCCGCGCCGTCCGCGGCGGCCGTCCCGTGATCATCCGCGCCGGGCTGGTGTACGGCGGCGACAACCGGCTCATCGACGTCCTCTTCACCCAGCCCGGCCGGAAGGCCGGCGCCATCGCCTACATCGGCGACGGCCTTCAGCACTGGGCCCTGGTCCACGTCGAGGACCTCGCGGAACTCTACGTGGCGGCCCTGCGTGCCAAGGCCGGTTCGGTCTACGTGGGTGTCGGCGGAGTCAATCCGACGGCCCGGGATGTCACACAAGCCGTCAGCCACGGAGTCGGACTGGAGGGCAGGACCGTGTCCATCACCCTGGAGCAGGCCCGTGCGGAGATGGGGCCCGTCGCCGATGCCTTCGCCCTGGACCAGCGGTTCACCCCGGCTCGCGCCCGCGACGAACTCGGTTGGGCCCCCGCCTTCACCGACCCGCCGGCCGTCTTCGCGCGAGGTTGACCGGCGCGTCCCCACGGACCTCGGGTAGGAAGGACGACGGGGACGATGAGAGAGGGCACCGGCGTGGACGTCGACCTGCGCAAGCTGCGCTACTTCGTGGCGGTCGCCGAGGAACTGCACTTCGGCCGCGCCGCCGAGCGGCTGCACATCGCCCAGCCGGCTCTGTCCCGCCAGATGCGCGCGCTGGAGGACGACCTCGGCGTCCAGCTCCTGCGCCGGGACCGGCGGGGCACCGAGCTGACCGCGGCCGGAGACCGGCTCCTGGCGGAAGCCCCCCGGCTGCTGGCGGCCAGCACGGCCATGGTCCGCGCGGTCACCGCCGCGGCCGTCGACACCCCGAGGTTCACCATCGGTTTCATGCCGGGCATCACGGTGACCCCGGCGGTGCGCGCCCTGACCTCCCGCCACCCAGGACTGGACGTCCGGCTGCTGCGGACCGGCTGGCAGGACCAGGTCGAGGTGCTGCACGACGGCCGGGCCGACGTCAGCATCGTCCGCCTCCCCGTCGACCAGCGCGGTCTGCGGGTGCGGCCCCTGTTCACCGAACCCCGCGTCGTCGTGCTCCCCGCGGACCACCCCCTGGCCACGAAGTCCTCGCTCCCGGTCGGCGACCTGGCCGGCGAGCATCTGCTCCAGGATCCCGACGCCGTACCTGAGTGGCGGGATGTGGCGGACGAGCTGCGCACCGGAGAGCGCGCCGAAGTCCCGCCGATCAACAGTGTGGAGGAGAAACTCGAACTGGTCGCGGCCGGGGCCGGCATCTGCGTCATCCCGCTCTCCACCGCCAACTTCTACACCCGCCACGACGTCGTCATCCTCCCCGTCGAGGGCATCGGAGCGGGCCATGTCTGTCTCGCCTGGAGCGCCGCCCGCAGCTCACCGCTCATCACCGACTTCGCCGCCCTCGCCGATCTGCTGACCCCACCGGGCGTTCCGTCCGGAGCCTCGGAGTCCGAGAACGACGGAGCCGACGGCGACCGCTGAGACCCTCAGCCCCGCCCGGGGCCCGCTATGCCGGGCGTGTTCGCGGCATGCTGAAGCGGATGGGGGGGACGTCTCGTGCGCCAGACGGTTCGGCATGGGTCCATCCTCCCTCCACCCGGCGAGGCAGGCGAAGTTGTCCACAGGGGAGTTATCCACAGGACTGCCGGATAAGAGCCAGAAACGGAAGACTGAGGGCACTGCTGCAGGAGGGGGATCACATGCCGGGGTCACTGGCGGTGCTGCGGGACAGCCACCGGACGGAAGTTGAGCGGCTGCTGTCGCGGGCCGTGGAGGAGGAGGTGCGCCGCTCGGGCGGGCGCACCGATGGCGGGGTGCTGCTCAGCCGGGCGCGGGGCGCGCTGGACGAGATGGCCGCGACCGCCGCCGAGGAGTACGGGGCGTATGTGCTCGCGTTGGACGAGTCCGACGCGGGCAGCAGACCGCTCTCGGAGCGGCTGTCGCGCGGTCAGCTCGGCACCCCGGCGCTGGCCGCGACGGTCGCCGCGGCGGCGGCCTTCGGCGCGGATCTCACCTATGGCACCTCGGCGGGCACGGCGCTGGGCGCGGGGGTGACGGCCGCCGTGGCCGGATCGGCCGCCGCGGTCGTCAAGCTCACCGCGCGCCATTGGCCCGCCGCCCACCGTCAGGCCGCGCTGCGCAACCAGCCCGGCGGGCCCGAGCAGTTGCGGCTGCAGTGGCTCACGGCGGTCGAGGTGCGGGGCATCCGGCCGTTCATCGACCAGCACCGGATGACCTCGGCCGCCACCCGCCAGGGCGGCGGTTCGGCCAAGCGCTCCACCTCCTCCGCCACCGGTCAGGTGCCGAGGCTGCGCGGTGCGGACCGCAGCCAGGCGGCCCGCAGGCGCACCGTGCTGGAGCAGTCCTTCGCCCATCTCCCCGAGGCGGAGGGCCCGTTCGCCGGGCGCCGGGCGCAGCTCACCCAGATCACACAGTGGGTGCAGCAGGGTCGTGCGTCCACCGAGACCCAGCCCACGGTGGTGCTGCTGGAGGGTCCGCCGGGCTCCGGCCGGACCATGCTGGCCGTGCGGGCGGCCCACCATCTGCGCGATCAGTTCCGCGGTGCGTGCCTGGTCGACTTGCGCGGCGACAGCCCCGAGCAGGCCCCACTGCCCACCCGTGACGCGCTGCTGCATCTGCTGAACCGGCTCGGCGCACCCCGCGACCAGCTGCTCTTCCGCGAGCGGTCCTCGCAGGACCAGCACATCAGACGGCTCACCGAGCTGTACCACCAGTATCTGACCGGGCTGCCGGTCACCATCGTGCTGGATGACGCCCACGACGCCGAGCAGGTGCGCACGCTGATCCCGGAGCGGTCCGACAGCCTGGTCCTGATCACCTCGCGCACTCCGCTCGATCTGCCGGCCGACCTCGCCGCCCGGGTGCACCGGATGGAGGTGGGCCCGCTGGACGAGCCGGGCGCCGAGGAGCTGCTGCGGACCTCAGCCGAGGAGCCCACCGGGGCGGGCCCCTATGACGGGCAGTCCGTGGAGCGGATCGCCGAGCTGTGCGGGCGACTGCCGCTGGCGCTGCGGATCGCGGGCTCCTCGCTCGGCCCCCGCACCCCCGCCGCCCTGGTCACCGAGCTGGAGGCGTACGGCCCGGTGGGCGCGATCGAGCGCGCCCTGTGGCTGCGCTACACCGACCAGCAGGACGGCGCCCGGAAGCTGCTGCGCCGGCTGGCGCTGGCCGGGCGGGCCAGCCTGGGCGGCGCGGCGGCCGCGGCGCTGCTGGGCACCGATGAGCAGGAGGCCGGCCGCCATCTGGAGGCGCTCGGCCGGGCCGGGCTGATCCAGCATGTGCGTGGCAGCCGCTACCGCCTCCATGACCTGGTGCGCTCCTTCGCCCATGCCCGGCTGCTCGACGAGGAGCAGCCGGAGCAGCGCACCGCCGCGCAGGAGCGGCTGATCCGCAGCTATGCCGAGCTCGCGGATTCGGTGATCCGGCTGGTCGACGGCAAGACATCCACCCGTGCCGATATGTTCGGCAAGGGCGCGGCGGGCGGCCATGGCTTCACCTCGCTGGACGCGGCGCTGCGCTGGCTGGACGACGAATCGAGCTTCATCACCGCCGCGCTGCGCCATGCGGAGGGCGTGGACCAGTCCGTGGTGCTGCATCTGCTGGGCGCGCTGTGCGACTACTGCCTGCTGCGCGGCGATCTCTACCGGCTGGGCGAGATCAGCGAGCTCACCCAGGCCGTGGACCAGGGCCTGCTGATGCGGTCCGTGCAATGGCGCACCGGTATCGCGGCCCGCCAGCTCGGCGAGCTGGACCAGGCGCGCACCACGCTGTCCTCGGTGGTGGACCTGTATTTCGAGGCGCAGCACCAGGCGGGCGCGGCCCGTGCCCTGTGCAGTCTCGGCATCACCCTGCATCACCAGGGCAATCTCGGGGAGGCGGCGGCCAAGCTGCGCGAGGCGCTGGAGCTCCAGCAGGCCGAGGAGCTGCGCGGTGACCGGGGCTGGACGATGCACGCCCTGGCGGCGGTGGAGCGCGACCGAGGCGGGCTGGCCGAGGCGCTGGAGCTGCTGGACGCGGCCCTGGAGCTGCATCAGGAGAGCGAGAGCCTGCACGGCCAGGCGTGGGCGCACTTCCAGCTCGGCCAGACATGTCTGCGGATGGGCGATGTACCGCGCGCCGAGGCCGAGCTGCGGGGCGCGCTGGACGCCTACAGCCGCACCCATGACCAGCGCGGCGAGGCATGGGCGCTCACCCAGCTCGCCCGGGCCCGGCTGGTGGCCGGGGAGGCGTCGGCGGCCGTCGACCAGTTGCGCCAGGCCCTCTCCCGCCACCGGGAGAACGAGGACGCGCGCGGTGAGGCATGGACGCTGTACTACCTGGGCCAGGCGCTGGAGGAGCGCGGCGACCATGATTCGGCGCTGCGCGAGCTGGAGCGGGCCCGCCTGATGTTCAACCGGATGCGGGATGTGTACGGGCTGGCGTGTTCCCGTCATCATTCGGCACGGGTCACCCGTGATCTGCGGGCGGCGCAGACGGGCTCGCTGCGCAACAGCGGCTTCGCCCGGCAGCTGCTCCAGGACGCGCGGCATGACTTCCGGCGGGTGGGCGTGGCCCATGGCGAGGCATGGTCCTGCGTCGAGCTGGCGGTGATCGACGCGGGAAACGGCAAGGCGACGCAGGCACTGGAGCTGGTGGACGAGGCGGCCGGGCTGTTCGCGGGGTACGGGGACCGGCGCGGCCGCTCCTGGGCCCGGTTCCTGCGCTGCACCCTGCTGCCGTTCGCCTCCGCGGGCGGTTCGGTCATCGGCACGGCGGTGGCCCAGGAAGAGCTGGCGGAGCTGGCGCGGGAGATGCGCGAGGAGGGCACGGCGGGGGATTCCCGGCTGGAGGGGTGCGCGGAGGCGTTCGCGCTGGTGCTGGAGCGCGGCGTCGAGCCGGAAACGGGGTGGCAGGCATGGCAGCTCGGCATGGTGCCGAGCCGCCACTCGCGCGAGGTCATGGCCGTCCTGCCGGAGCCTCGCGGCTAGCCACGAAGAGCGCAGAGAGCGCGGAGAGGGGGCCGGGATATGCGAGATCCCGTCGGCCGGGCCGTGAGGCCCCGCTCGCGCGGGGCACGCGGTCGGGCCCGGCCAGGGTTTCAGGCCGTGCGCTCCTCGCCCTTGGTGCCTTCGGCGGAGGCCGTCGCCGGAGTCTTGCCGGGCTCCGGCCCCTCCTCGAAGTTCACCCGCTTCATGTGCTTGTTCATGGACTTCATCAGCAGCCACACCGCCGCGCCGATCACGGCGAAGACGATGAAGCCGAGGACGCCCGGGGTCACCTTGTTCTCGTCCAGGTCCTTGGCGAGCGGGACGAGATGCGTCATGGCGAGGGTGCTGGTGGCGCTCATCATGGGCTCAATTGTTGCGGATGCCCGCGAAGAGGTCGTCCTCGGGGAGGGAGGTGTCCACAAGTGACTTGGCGAGCTCGTACTCCTCGGTGGGCCAGACGTCCCGCTGGACGTCCATGGGCACCCGGAACCAGCCGCCATCGGGATCGATCTGCGTACGGTGCGCGATCAGCGCCTTGTCGCGGATCTCGAAGAAGTCGGCGCAGGGCACATAGGTGGTCAGGGTGCGCTCGGGCCGGTCGAAGGTCTTCCAGCGCTCCAGCCACTCCGCGTACGGCGAGTCCAGACCGCGCGCCAGCAGCGCCTCATGCAGGGCGACGGTGCGCGCCCGGTTGAAGCCCTGGTTGTAGTAGAGCTTCTGCGGCTGCCAGGGCTCCCCCGCCTCCGGGTACTTCTCAGGGTCACCGGCCGCCTCGAAAGCCACCATCGTGATCTTGTGGGTCATGATGTGGTCGGGGTGGGGATAGCCGCCGTTCTCGTCATAGGTGGTGATCACCTGCGGCTTGAACGAGCGGATCAGCCTCACCAGGGGCTCCGCCGCCGCCTCGACGTCCTGCAGTGCGAAGCAGCCCTCGGGCAGTGGCGGCAGCGGATCGCCCTCGGGCAGTCCGGAGTCCACAAAGCCCAGCCACTCCTGCTTGACGCCGAGGATCTCGCGCGCCTCGTCCATCTCCTTGGCGCGGACCTCGTGGATGTTCTCCTCGATGTAGGGATCACCCTGGAGCTTGGGATTGAGGATGGAGCCGCGCTCTCCACCTGTGCAGGTCGCGACCAGCACGTCCACCCCCTCAGACACGTACTTGGCCATGGTGGCCGCGCCCTTGCTCGACTCGTCATCGGGGTGCGCATGCACGGCCATCAAACGAAGCTGCTCAGTCAAGTTCGATCCTCAGTGATTCGTCGTGGAAGACGGCTTCTATAGTGACCTAAACCAGGGACAAATAATTCCGATGTCTCTCCCAGCAGGAGGAACGCCCATGGCCGCCGTGCGCGAGGGTCTGCCCGACGGGCGTTACGGCCGGTCCGCGGACGCGCGTGCCGACCGCACGCTGAAGATCGTCGGTGCGGTGCTCGGTGCCGGGCTGCTGGCCCTGATCACGTGGTTCGGATACGACTACATCACCGGTCAGGACGTCAGCGGCCGGTTGACCGGTTTCAAGGTGGTCGCCGACGACGCCGTCGACGTCCGGCTGGAGATCACCAAGGACAAGGACGCCACCGGTGTCTGCACCGTGCGTACCCTGGATGAGTACCACGACGAGGTGGGCCGGAAGGACTTCACCTTCAGCCAGCGCGAGGGCGACCTGGTCAAGGTGGTGACCGTGCGCACCACGGCCCGGGCGACCAGCGCCGAGCTGATCGGCTGCGAGTCCGGACGATAATCGGACCGGACGTGTCGGCGGCTGCCCCGATCTGACCAGCACTGACGGCTTTCCTGCGCATTGCGCCCAGTTCCCTCCTCCCCGTTTCTTGCCGGAATTGTTAGGCTCGTGGTTTCGCCCCGCTTTGAAGGCGCACCCTTCTGAGTAGGGCGTTCATTTGTATTCCCAGCACCGACGAGGAGCACCTGTGACCCAGACCAGCGAGAACGTCACCTGGCTGACCCAGGAGGCGTACGACCAGCTCAAGGCCGAGCTGGAGTACCTGTCGGGTCCCGCACGTGTCGAGATCGCGAAGAAGATCGAGGCTGCCCGGGAGGAAGGTGACCTCCGGGAGAACGGGGGCTACCACGCCGCCAAGGAGGAGCAGGGCAAGCAGGAGCTCCGAGTGCGTCAGCTGACGCAGCTCCTGCAGCATGCGAAGGTCGGCGAGGCACCCGCGGACACCGGCGTGGTCGCCCCCGGCATGGTGGTCACCATCGCGTTCGACGGCGACCCGGACGACACCCTGACCTTCCTGCTCGCCTCTCGTGAGTACGCGAGCGCGAACATCGAGACCTACTCGCCGCAGTCCCCGCTGGGCTCGGGTGTGAACGGCAAGAAGGTCGGCCAGGACGCGGAATACGAGCTGCCCAATGGCCGCACCGCCTCAGTGCGGATCCTGGAGGCCAAGCCGTACCAGGGCTGAGCGCCCGGTGTGGAGCCCCGGCCGGGCGGCCGGGGCTCCTCCACGATCACCACACCTCTCAGCGGGGCCGTTCTCGATCTCCACATCCCCCAGCGGGGCCGCTCTCGATCTCCACGATCCCCGGCCGGGCCACTCAGGCGGTCGCCGAGCGGTATTTGCGCACCGCCAGCGTCCGGAAGAGCACGATGATCAGCAGCGACCAGAGGACCGACGCCAGCGCCGGATGCTGCATCGGCCAGGCGTCCGAGACCACGCCCTCCGGATTGCCGAAGAGCTGCCGGGACGCCTGCACCGTCGCGCTGAAGGGGTTCCAGTCGGCGATATGGCCCAGGACGGCGGGCATCTTGCTGGACGGCACGAAGGCGTTCGAGATGAACGTCAGCGGGAAGAGCCAGATCAGCCCGCCCGAGGTGGCCGCCTCCGGCGTCCGTACTGACAGGCCGATCAGCGCGCCGATCCACGAGAAGGCGTAGCCGAGCAGAAGCAGCAGCCCGAACGCGCCCAGCGCCTTCAGAGCGCCGTCATGAATCCGCCAGCCCACGATGACCGCGACGATCGCCAGCACCACCAGCGTCAGCGCCGTCTGGACGAGATCCGCGAGCGTACGGCCGGTGAGCACCGCGCCACGCGCCATCGGCAATGAGCGGAAGCGGTCGATCAGCCCCTTGTTCATATCGTCGGCGATGCCTGCCCCCGCGCCCGCCGTGGCGAACGTCACGGTCTGCGCGAAGATCCCGGCCATCAGGAACTCGCGATACACCGTGGCGTCCGCGCTGGCCTGCCCCGGAACCATGATCGCGCCGCCGAACACATAGCTGAACAGCACCACGAACATGATCGGCTGCACCAGGCCGAACACCACCATCTCCGGGATGCGCATCATCCGCAGGAGATTGCGCTTGGCGACCACCAGCGAGTCCCGGACGGAGCGCAGCGGTCCGCCGCGCGGCCGGGGGGCCGCCGCGACGGTGGCACCGGTCTCCTCGACGACGGCCATCATTCGACTCCCTTGCTCTCGGCCTCGCCGCCGCCCTGGAGTCCGTCCTCGGTCCCATGGCCGGTGAGGGAGATGAACACGTCGTCCAGGGTCGGGCGGCGCAGCCCGATGTCGTCGATCTCCACACCGCGGGTGTCCAGTTCGCGGATGACCTCGGCGAGCAGCTTGGCGCCGCCCACGACCGGGACGGTGACCTGACGGGTGTGCTCCTGCACGGTCGTCTCGCCCTTGCCGAGGACCCGCAGGACCTCCTGGGCGACCGCGATGTGCTCGCGCTCATGCACCACGACCTCCACCCGCTCCCCGCCCGTATGGGCCTTGAGCTGGTCGGAGGTGCCGCGGGCGATGACCCGGCCGCGGTCGATCACGCAGATGTCATGCGCCAGATGGTCCGCCTCCTCCAGATACTGCGTGGTCAGCAGCAGCGTCGTGCCACCGGCCACCAGCTCCTGGATGACCTCCCACAGCGCCTGCCGGTTGCGCGGGTCCAGACCGGTGGTCGGCTCGTCCATGAACATCACGGGCGGGCTGACCACCAGGGCCGCGGCGAGGTCCAGCCTCCGGCGCATCCCGCCGGAGTACGTCTTGGCGGTGCGGTCGGCCGCCTCGGCGAGGCTGAACCGCTCCAGCAGCTCACTCGCGCGGGCTTTGGCCGCCCGCGCTCCCATCTGGTAGAGCTGGCCGACCATCTGGAGGTTCTCGCGGCCGGTCAGATACTCGTCCACGGCGGCGAACTGGCCGGACAGCCCGATGGAGCGGCGGACCTCGTCGGGGTTCTTCAGCACGTCCACCCCCGCGACCACCGCCGTTCCGCTGTCCGGGCGCAGCAGCGTGGTGAGCACGCGCACCGCGGTGGTCTTGCCCGCGCCATTGGGGCCGAGCAGTCCGAGCACGGTTCCTTCCGGTACGTCGAGGTCGACGCCGTCCAGAGCCCTTACGTCGCCGAAGGTCTTCACCAGACCCTCGGCGTGAATAGCGCCTGGCATGTTGGCACTCCCGGGGTTGGGGCCGTTCCACACTTAATCAAGGCATAAGTCCGCCCATATGGGCAGCGCTCGGCAGCAACTGGACGGCAATGATACCGGGGACGCGATACATCGCGACATACGCGAGGCAAAGAAAATAAGACCGGGGGCGACGGTCGACAGGTCTGCCCGGGGGCGACGGCGGCCCCCGGGCAGTCAGGCATCAGTCCCGCAGCGGGGGCGGGCCGTCTCCCGTCCTCAGGCCATCACCGTGTACCCGGCCCCGCGCAGCGCCTCCCGGACCTCCTCGCAGTGGCCCGTCCCCTTCGTCTCCAGGTGCAGCTCCACCTCGGCCTCGCTCAGCCCGAGCCGCGGATTGGTGCGTACATGGCTGACATCGAGCACATTGGCGTCCAGCGTCGACAGCACCCCCAGCAGCGTGGCCAGCGCCCCCGGCCGGTCGGTGAGCAGCAGCCGCAGCGACAGATAGCGCCCCGCCGCGGCCATGCCGTGCCGCAGGATGCGCTGCATCAGCAGCGGATCGACATTGCCGCCCGAGAGCACCGCGACCACCGGCCCCTCGAAGGACTCCGGCGCCGACAGCAGCGCGGCCACCGGGCTCGCGCCCGCCGGCTCCACCACCAGCTTCGCCCGCTCCAGGCAGAGCAGCAGCGCGCTGGACAGCTCGTCCTCGGTGACCGTACGGACCTCGTCGACGAGATCGTCGATGATCCGGAACGGCACATCGCCCGGCCGCCCCACCTTGATGCCGTCCGCCATCGTCACGGGCGCCTCGATCGAGACCGGCCGCCCGGCCGCCAGCGACGGCGGATACGCCGCGGCGCCCTCCGCCTGCACCCCCACCACCCGCACATCCGGCCGCAGGGCCTTCACCGCCACCGCGATCCCGGCCGCCAGCCCGCCCCCGCCGATGCCCACCACCACGGTGCGCACCTCGGGGCACTGCTCCAGGATCTCCAGCCCCACCGTGCCCTGCCCCGCGATGATGTCGGGGTGGTCGAAGGGGTGGATGAAGACCGCGCCCGTGCGCTCGGCGTACTCCTGCGCCGCCCGCATCGTCTCGTCCACGATCTGGCCGCGCAGCCGCACCTCGGCGCCGTAGTCCCGGGTGGCCGCGATCTTGGGCAGCGGGGCGCCCTCGGGCATGAAGACCGTCGAGCGCACCCCCAGCAGCGAGGCCGCGAGGGCGACGCCCTGCGCATGGTTCCCGGCGCTCGCCGCGACCACCCCGGCCGCGCGCTCCTCGGGGCTGAGCCCGGAGATCCGCACATAGCCGCCGCGCAGCTTGAACGACCCGGTGCGCTGCAGGTTCTCGCATTTGAGGTGGACCGGCGAGCCGACCAGACCGGACAGATAGCGGCTGCCCTCCAGCGCGGTGAGCCGGGAGATCCCCGACAGCGTCTTCTGCGCCCCGCGGATGTCGTCGAGCGTGATCGTCTTGATCGTCTCGGGTCCCTCGGAGGCGGAAGCGGAGGCAGAGCCCCCGGGGGCGGAACCCTCGGAGCCGGACCCCGCGGAGCCAGAAGCGGACCCCTGGGAGCCAGAAGCGGAGGCGGACCGCCCGGAGCCGGAAGCAGGGCTGGAAGCGAGGCCAGACCCCGCGGAACCCGTGGAGGCGGAAGCAGAAGCGGAGGAGGTGGGGGGCGAGGCCGGGCCGGACCCGGAGCCGGGCCCGTCCTCGTCGCCGTGTCGTGCAGCCATGGTCCCCAGTCTGGCAGCTCACCCCCGGCAGGCCCCCGTGGCCCGGGCCGGTGCCGGTCGGGTACCGGGCCAAGGCCCACCGGCGGGCTACGGCGACGGAGAACGGCTCAGAACGGCAGGTTGTGGCTCGGAGGTCGTCAGGTTTCTGCAGCCCCCGTACGGGCAGGGCCCCGGCCGCGTACTCTGTGCCACATCCCACAGACCACCGCATGAAGTGAGCCCTAGGCCATGCCCACCCAATCGGACATGACGACTCAACTCGACACCGGCGTACTGGACACGCTCCAGCATCAGGTCGCCGTCTTCGCCCGCCGTGCGGAACAGACCCGGCTCGGCGGCGTCGGCCAGGCCCGCAACTCCATGGACCGAGCCGCGTATCTGCTGCTCAACCGGCTCGACCAGGAAGGCCCGATGGGGGTCAAGGCGCTCGCAGGGAGCATGGGCATCGACTCGTCCACCGTGACCCGCCAGGTCGCCCCGCTGGTCGACTCCGGCATGGTCAAGCGCACCTCGCACCCCGAGGACGGCCGCGCGGTCGTGCTCCAGCTCTCCCCGCGCGGCAAGGCCCGCCTGGAGGAAGTGCGCTCCTCACGGCGCGACCTGATGGCCCGCGTGACCGACGACTGGACAGCGGAGGAGCGCGATCTCTTCTGCGATCTGCTGACCCGGTTCAACGTCGCCCTCTCCGCCGCACACAGCACGGTGCCCCAGGCGACGCCCGCCACCTGACCCCGGCGCGACCTCGCAGACCTCGCGACTTCGCAGACCTCGCAGACCTCTTGACCGGGTGCCCGCGCCTGCCGTGTCCTAAGGGAACGGGAGGCGGAGGACGTGGTGCGAGAGCGGCGGGCAGCACGAGATGGCCGCCGGGCCCGGGAGTTCGAGGTATTCGTCGCGGGCGCGGGTGGCCGCCTGCTGCATGCGGCCGCGCTGCTCACGGGGGAGCCGACGAGGGACACCGAAGCCGCCGAGCGCCTGCTGACCGCCGCGCTCGCGCGCACGTACGCCCGCTGGGACCGGCTGCGCGGCGAAGATCCGTACGACCACACCCGCCGAACGCTGGCCGCCCTCTTCGCCCACCGAGGCCACCGCTACCGCCACCCGCGCGGCGGCCTCCTGGCCCGGCTCACCCCGCAGGAGCGGCTGGTGCTGGTGCTGCGGCTGTACGAGGGGGTCGCGGAGGAGCAGACGGCGGCGGCGCTCGGCCTCCCGGTCGAGCGAGTCCGGGCGATCTGCACCCGTGCGGTCACGGCGATGCGCAGCGCGGCGCCGCGGCGCGGTACGTACGGAACGCCCCCGTCCGCCGGAACGCCCGCGCCCGCGGGACAGCCCCCTGCCGCTGGAACGCCCCCGTCCGCGGGACAGCCCCCGTCCACCGGACAACCTCCGGCCGCCGGAACGCCCCCGTCCACCGGAACGCCCCCGTCCACCGGTCGCCGGACGGCCACCGGCGCGGCCGGAGCCGGGACGGGAGCCGGAGCCGGAGCCGGGGCTGGAACCGGGACCGGGACCGGGGTGGCGCCATGAGCTTTCCGGACCGCAAGGAGACCGAGGTCCGCCGGATGCTGGAGGGCCCGCATCCGGCGCTGCCGCCGGATCTGGCGGGCCGGGCGACCGAACGGGGGCGGCGGATGCTCCGCCGCCACCAGGTCGTACGCACCATCGGCTGGCTGCTGCTGCTCGCCGCGGTCGTGGCCTTCGCCATCTGGGCGGCCATCGTCGAACCGTGGACCGCACCGCCGCCCACCGACACCACCCCACCCCTCGAAGGATGGTGACCGCCGGAGGAGGACGGTGACCGCCGAACGACGGTGACCGCCCTCAAAGATCCGCAGCCCACACGCTCAGGCACCAGACGGCCAGGCGTCAGACATCAGGCGCCAGACGGCCAGACGTCAGCGCCAGACGGCCAGGCATCAGACGTCAGACGGCCAGACAACTCAGCCGTCAGCCCAGAGCCTGGCTCAGGTCCATGAGCAGATCGTCGACCGACTCGATGCCCACCGACAGCCGTACGAGATCGGCCGGTACCTCGAGCGCCGAGCCCGCCGCCGAGGCGTGTGTCATCCGCCCCGGGTGCTCGATCAGCGACTCGACGCCGCCGAGCGACTCCCCGAGCGTGAACAGCCGCGCCCGGTCGCACACCTCGACCGCCGCCTCCTCGCCGCCCGCGACCTGGAACGACACCATGCCGCCGAAGGCCCGCATCTGCTTGGCCGCGATCTCGTGCCCCGCGTGCTCCGGCAGCCCCGGGTAGTAGACCCGGGTCACCTTGGGGTGCGCGACGAGCATCTCCGCGATCCGCGTCGCGTTGGCGCTGTGCCGGTCCATGCGGACGGCGAGGGTCTTGATGCCGCGCATCACCAGCCAGGCGTCGAAGGGCCCGGCGATGGCGCCCATCGCGTTCTGGTGGAAGGCGAGTTCGTCCCCGAGGCCGGTGTCGGAGACGACCAGCGCACCGCCGACGACATCCGAGTGCCCGCCCATGTACTTGGTGGTGGAGTGCACCACGACATCCGCGCCGAGCGCGAGCGGCTGCTGGAGGTAGGGGCTGGCGAAGGTGTTGTCCACCACCAGCCGGGCCCCCGCGGTGCGGGCGATGTCGGCGACGGCGGCGATGTCGGTGATGCCGAGCAGCGGGTTGCTCGGGGTCTCGACCCAGATCACCTTCGTACGGGGGCGGAGCGCGGCCTGTACGGCCGCCGGGTCGGAGGTGTCGGCGACCGACCACTCCACCCCCCAGCGCTCCACGACCTTGGCGAACAGGCGGAACGTACCGCCGTAGGCGTCGTCCGGGATGACGACATGGTCGCCCGGCACCAGAAGCGTGCGCAGCAGGCAGTCCTCGGCGGCGAGACCGGACGCGAAGGCGAGGCCGCGGCGGCCACCTTCCAGCGCGGCCAGGTTCTCCTCGAGCGCGCTGCGGGTGGGGTTGGCGGAACGGCTGTACTCATAGCCGCCCCGCAGACCGCCCACCCCGTCCTGCTTGTAGGTGGAGACCTGGTAGATCGGGGGGACGACGGCGCCGGTGAGCGAGTCGGCCTCCTGACCCGCGTGGATGGCGAGCGTCTCGAAACTCTGAGGATGCCCCTGGGGGTGCTGGTGGCTCATGGGCCCGAGCGTAACGCCCGACGCGCCCGTGCTGGATTCAACGACCGCCGAGGCGCATAGGCTGGACCACAAGCCGTTCTGGGCCACCAGCCGTTCTGGACCACCAGCTGTTACGGAACTTCACACGGGGACACCTCATGGAGCTTCTGATCTTCCTCATCGCCATCGTCATGATCGGCGGGCTGATCGTCATGCCGGCCCTGCGGCGGCGGCGCGGGGGCCGCGAGGCCGTGCGGGGGATGATGCGCGCCTCGGATCCGCAGGAGTACGGCTTCGTACCGCGCGAGCGGCTGGACGTACGGCTGCCCGGCCCGGACCGGCAGCTGATCGACGCCCTGGAGGAGGTCCAGGCCCGGCAGGACTGGCAGCCGGCCGCCCGCCTGCTCGCACTCACCGAGGCCACCTCGGAGCTGCGCTGGCAGCGGGTGCAGACGCTGGCCGGAGCGGCGGCCTTCGAGCTCGCCCAGGCCCCCGGCCAGGGCGGGATGTGGCTGCGCACCTGGCGGGTGGCGGCCCCCGAGGACCCGGGCGCGGCGGCGGTGCAGGCGGAGTTCCTGGTCCGCCAGGCGCTGCTCGACCCGTCCTCGGTGGACTTCCGGATGATCCTGGAGGAGGCCCGGGACGTCTGCCACGAGGCGGCCCGGCTGGCCCCGGACGACCCGGTGCCGCACATCATCGAGCTCGGCGTCGCCCGCGGTATGGCCTACCGGCAGGCCGACTTCGAGGAGCTGTGGTCCAAGGTCACCAAGCTCGCCCCGCACCACATGGGCGCCCACCTGGCCGCCCTCCACTACTGGTGCGAGAAATGGCACGGCTCCCAGGACCGCGCCGACGCCTTCACCCACGCGGCCGCCGCCTCGGCCCCCGAGAAGAGCCTCCTCCCCGCGCTGCCCCTCTTCGGCGTCTTCGAGCACCTGCCGGAGGCGAACCTCGTCCGCACGCTGTACCGGAGCGAGGTGATCGTGAAGGCGATCGAGGGCGCGCTCTTCGCCGTCCGCCACGCCCCCGCCGATCACCCGGTGCTGCCGCACGTCCGCCATCTGCTGGTCTTCTTCCTGGTCCGGGCGGAGCGGTACGCGGAGGCCCTGGAGCAGCTGCGCCACGTGGACGGCCATGTGGGCGCGGTCCCGTGGTCGTACGGGGCGGATCCGGCGGCCGAGTACACGGTCTACCGGGCGCTCGCGGTCGCGGGCTGGGAGGGCGGGGGCGGCTCTCCGGCGACGCTGCCGCGGTGAGGGGGGCGGAATTCCCGCCGTCCCGTATCCGTTGTAGAGGAAGCGCCGCGCACCCGTATACGAGCGCCGGAGCCGCCGTACCCGTCACGCGAGGAGCCCTCATGCTGTTCAGCCGCCACAAGAACCACCTCCCCTCCCCCGAGGAGGCGCTGAAGGGCCGCCCCGAACCGGGTTTCGCCGTCCCCGACCGCCACACGGTCCTCGGCAACCCGCTGGCCGGCCCGTACCCGGAGGGCCTGGTCGTCGCCGACTTCGGCCTGGGCTGCTTCTGGGGCGCGGAGCGGAAGTTCTGGCAGGCCCCGGGCGTCTGGACCACCCTCGTCGGCTACCAGGGCGGCCACACCGAGAACCCCACCTACGAGGAGGTCTGCAGCGGCCTCACCGGCCACACCGAGGCCGTCCGCGTCGTCTTCGACCCGACGATCACCTCCTACGCAGCCCTCCTGAAGCTCTTCTGGGAGTCCCACGACCCCACCCAGGGCTTCCGCCAGGGCAACGACGTCGGCACCCAGTACCGCTCGGCCATCTACGCCCACTCCCCCGAGCAGCAGTCCGAGGCCGAGTCCTCCCGCGCCGCCTACCAGTCCGTCCTGACGGGCTCCGGCTACGGCGAGATCACCACCGAGATCCTCCCCGCGGGCCCCTTCTACGCCGCCGAGGCATATCACCAGCAGTACTTGGACAAGAACCCGGCCGGCTACTGCGGCATCGGCGGCACGGGCGTCTCCTGCCCGATCGGCGTGGCCAAGGCGGAGGGCTGACGTCCGGCTACTGCGGCCTCGGCGGCAGCACGGGCGTCAAGCCAGGTGACCCGTCGGGCCGTTCGTGCCCGACGGGAATCGCTCCGGCTGGTGACTGAGGCGACGCCCCTCCGGCGACGCGACGGCGATGCCGAAGCGCTCCTCCCACCCTGTACGCCGCACCAGCCGATGCCGGGGCGCTGGTCTTCACTCAGGACGGGCACCGGGCACCTGTCGCGCCTGGAGATCTACTACGAGGCCGACGCCCCGCTCACCACATGGCCGGAGCCCCACTTCGCCGAGCGCGGACGACCTGGGCGCCGTCCGGCGATCACACCGCGTCCCACTCCTCAGCTCATCGCCGCTGCTCAGGCACTGTGCCAGCAGGTCCGGGCCACGAAGCTCCAGGACGCTGCTCTTGATTTCCCAGGAACAATGGCGGAGATCACTACAGCCGCGTATCGGACGCCGTCGACCGAGCTGCGGGCTGCCCTGTCGAGTACCTACCGCACTGCGCACGACCTGGCCGTGAAGCTGGGCTACTACGACTTGTCCACGGTGGCTCTGGACCGTATGGACTGGGCTGCCTCGCGGGCCTCCGATCCGTTGCTCTCCGCAGTGCGCCAGTACATGCGTGCTCCTCCGCCCCGGTCACGCGTCCCTGGCGTCGCTGGTGCTGACGGTGGTGGAAGCGGAGCAGCTGCACGCCGCCTTGTGTTACGCGCTCGGCGATGAGCTCACGCCTGAGGACGCGCCGGAGTGCCGAAAGCCGGTCCGTTATCCGGGTGGCCGACAGAAGTACTGACGTCGCTGCTGCGTGTGAGGTGGCGATGCTGGCGCGGGTGACGGCGGCCCGGCTGGGCAGGGCCAGCTGATCGGGGCGGCCGGTGGCGGGCGCACGGTGCCTGAGTGGCACGTTGTGGGCACGCCGCCGGCCGTAGCGGCTTGGGGCGGGAGTTGCCACGGGGCCAGAGAACGGGGGGCTTTACACCGGTGCCAACCGCCACGACTCCCCACTGCTCGCCTCGGCCCTGAGCCGCCTGGACGACCTCGGACCGTTGCCCGACAACATCACCGTGCACCTGGACGCCGGCTACGACTCGGACAAGACCTGCGCTCTGCTCAACGCGCGCGGCATCCACGGCCGCATCGCGCATAAAGGTGAGAAGGCACCGATCCTGGCCAGCCGGCGTTGGCACGTCGAACGTACCCACGCCTGGCAGAACGCCTTCTACCGGCTCGCCCGCTGCTACGAGCGGCGCGCCACCGTCATCGACGCATTTTTCGATCTCGCCGACACGGTCATCACCATGCGTAGCCGGATCCGACAGGCATGGACAACTCACCGCCTATCCACACGCGACCTCTTGCAGACTCCAATCCGGCGGATCGCGGAAAATGCCGACAGGGAACAATTTTAAGCGCGCGCCGCATGAGGCGGAATATTTCACCGGAGGAAAACCGGGATGCTGATTTAGTCGGTCCGAGGCTGGTCGTCCACCACGTTCGCCAGAAAGTCTCGATTTACGTCAATCAGGTGATCAAGTGCCGCTCTGGCGGCGACTAGGCTGTCTATTGTGGACGAAAGGCGATTTCGCTCCTGATTCATTGCGGTCAAGGCTTGCCGGGCTCTATTCATGTTGGGCTCCGTCATGCAGGGGACCATCAGGGCGATGGTTCTGCTGGACATTCCGGCGGCCAGGAATGCCTGAATCAACGCCACCCGCTGGACATGATCATCGTCGTAGCACCGTTGACCGCTGGGGGACCTCGCGCTGACCAGCAAGCCCTGCTGCTCGTAGTAGCGCAGTGATCGACGGCTTGCTCCTGTCCGGACGGACAGTTCACCGATCCGCATCTCAACCCCTCCTGTGCCTTGGGTCACAGCGACTTGCCCTTGACATCGATGTAAGCGTTTAGGTTAACCCCATGGCTCGCGATCCGCCGCCAGGGCACCTGGTTGCCGACCTCTCGCGTCCGCGAGCACAAAAAGGAGAAGTTCGTGATCAAGTTCGTTTTCATGATCAACCGTATCGATGGAATGACCTTCGAGGAATTCGTTGAGCATCACCGAAACCGCCACGCCCCGTTGTTCACCTCTATTCCAGAAGCGCGGCAGTACGTAAAGAAGTACACCGTCTCCCACCCGGTACCCGCCGACGGGTATCCGAGCCCCGCCTACGATGGCCTCACTGAAATCTGGTTTGAAAGCTGGACGGATCACGACGCCTTCTTCGCGTCCAGGAATTACAAGGAGTTGGTGAATCCAGACGAGAGTAATTTCATCGATATGAATTCGGTGGCAGTAATGGTCACTGAAGAAAGGGTTGTGGTCTAACCCTTTGGGCTGTGCGCTTTGCGCCGCGGGCGATGCGGCGGGGCATCAAAGTGCTGGCGACAGGGCTGTCCGCACAGGACGTGGACCGTCTCGAGGGAGGCGGCACCGTGCCGACGCTCCCGCTGCTGCGCACCTTGGCCAAGGCACTGGACGCCATACTGGACGTGTCGATCGACGCTGAAGAAACCCGCGTCTCATTCGTGCCGCACGCCGCATAGGGCGCGGCAGTCCTTCTGACGCCCGGACCCGCGCCGCGCCGCCCCGGTCCTGGCCGATCCCGACGTAGATCGTTGCTCGTATCCCCGCGGGTCACGTAGCTATACCCTCGTAGGCACGGGCGTCTCCTGCCCGATCGGGGTGGCCCCGGCGGAGGGCTGACGTCCGCTCTCTGGCTGACGTCCGCTCTCGCCGTCAGCCACGGTTGCGGGCCTCGCGGCCCCCGGGGACGCAGCCCGACGTGCCCCGACGTGCCCCGACGTATCCCGAGGTACCTCGGCGCCCCCCGACCCACCCATGCGGCAACCACACCGGACAAACAGAATGGAAGGTGGAGCAACTCGGGCATTGGGCGCGGTAGCGCCATGCGCAAGAGGCGGTGGCCGATGACGGACGACAGCGGCGACGGGGGCACATGGGGCTGTGTCCCGGCGCACCTCGGCGAGCTGCTGGATCTTGTCGACGAGGCCGTCGTCATCTGCGATCGGGCCGATGGGCCCGTCCGGGGATTCAACCGCGCCGCCGCCCACCTCTTCCCCCGGCTGCGCCCGGGCGGGCCGGTGAGCATGTCGGCCGCCGCGCCCCTCGCCCGGGCCGCCGCCCGGCGGGAGGAGCGTTTCTCCGCCGCTTACGAGGGCCGCGGGCTCAGCGGTCGCCTGCACACCGCCGGTGGGCTCACGGTGTGGCTGGTCCATCAGGTCGGCAGCGCTCAGGAGGCCGAGGCCGCGCTCGCCCACGAGCGCGAGAAGTCGGCCTTTCTGGAGGAGACCACCCGGCGCCTGGGCGCCTCGCTCCACCACGGCCGTACCGTCCGTGCGCTCGTCGAGATCGTGATCCCGAAGCTGGCGGACGCGTCCGTGGTCGTCCTGCCCGTGAGCGGGCGGCGTACCCACTGGCACCGGGCGGGTCCGGGCGATGCCCGGTGTTCCGGGGAGGTGGCGGTCGAGACGCTGAAATGGGTGCCCAAGGTCGAGGACGCGCTATACGGGCTCCAACCGCGCCCCACTGTCGTACGCCCCCAGGAGATGGCCGCGCTCGACGAGGTCATGCCCGGTGAGTTCGGTCGGGGCGAGGACGCGCTGGTGGTCCAGCTCGCCGCGGGGGGCGTGCCGGCCGGTGCGCTGATCATGCTGCGCGGCCCGGAGCGTGCCCGCTTCGACGACTCGGACATCGAGCTGGCGCATCGGTTCGCCGTACGGGCCGGACTCGCGCTGGCAACGGCGGCGCTCTACTCGCAGCAGGCCCACACCATCGCCGTCCTGCAGGCCAGCATGGCTCCGGAGCCGCTGCCGTCGGCCGACGGCCTCAGGCTCGGCGCCGCGTACCGACCGGCCGCGGAGGCTCTGCGCATCAGCGGCGACTTCTACCATGTGGCCCCTTCCGCCGCGGGCGGGGTCACGTTCTTCTTCGGCGACGTGTCCGGCAAGGGCGCGGAGGCCGCGGTGGTGGCAGGGCAGGTACGACAGAGCATGCGCACTCTGGCCATGGTCCGGACGGGGCCCGATCCCCTGCGTGACCTGCGGCTGCTCAACGACCTCGTCATGAGCGCCGGCCACCGCTTCACGACCCTGGTCACGGGTTCCGCCCGCCCCTGCGACGACGGCTCGGTGAAGGTGGAGATCGCCAGCGGCGGCCACCTCTCCCCGCTCGTCCTGCGCGACGATGGAAAGGTGGCGGAAATCGTCTGCGAGGGCATGCTCCTCGGAGCGGTGCCCGATCCCAGTTTCGGCCGTACCGAGTGCCGTCTCGAACCCGGTGAGCTGATGCTTCTCTACAGCGACGGGGTCACCGAGGCACGCGGTGGTGCGAGCGGGCGGGAGATCTACGGCGACGAACGCCTCGTCGACGCGCTGGCAAGCTGCGTCGGCATGCAGGCGCCGTCGGTCGCCGAGCGGCTGGAACTCCTCACGACCGAATGGCTCGCCGGCCGCCCGCACGACGACATCTCCATCCTGACGCTTCAGGCACCTCCCCGCCGTGACGCACCACCGCACCGTCCGCCCGAGAGCAGCGGCGGGTCCGGACCTGCCGGGGAGTCCGAGGGCCCATGAACGGCACCGGGATCACCGACACCGTCCGCGCGGACTTCGACGCCTGCCTGGCGGGTGCGGACGAGGACGGAGCGCTGGAGCTGGCCACCGGCCTGGTGACGAGCGGTGTGAACGCGGAGGACGTACTGCTGGGACTGGTGGCACCCGCCCAGGTGAGGGTCGGTGAGCGGTGGGAGTCCGGCGAGTGGACGGTGGCGCGGGAGCACGCCGCCACCCATGTCAGCCGACTGACAGTGGACGCGATCGCGTCCGCCGCCCGCACCCGCGAAACCGCCCCCGCCCCCGCGGGGGGCGGCTCACCCCGCCATGTGCTGGTGGCATGCAGCGACGGCGAATGGCACGTTCTGCCCTCCCACATCCTCACCGAGGTGCTGCGACTGCGCGGCTTCCACGTGCGCTCACTCGGCGGCTCGGTCTCCCCTCACGAACTGCTCTCGGACGTCCATCAGAACGGCCCCGACGTGGTCGCTCTCTCATGCACCCTGTCGTGGAACCTTCCGCTCGCCCACCGGCAGATCGAGACCTGCAGATACGCCGGCGTTCCCGTCATGACGGGCGGGCCGGGGTTCGGCCCCGAGGGCACATGGGCGTACACCCTGGGCGCGGACCTGTACGCGGCCGACGCCCGTGGCGCCGCGGAAGCACTGCTCCACCGCTGGCCCCCGGCGCCGTGCGGGGAGTCGTCGGTCCAGGCCGGTGCCGTAGAGGCGTACGCCGTACTCGTCCGGCAACGCCCCGAGCTGCTCGAGCACGTGACCCACGCGCTGCGTGACGTGCTCCCCGGCTTGCGGAGCCGCTCGGGCATGGAACACGAGGAGGCCGCCGATTTCCTCGGCCGACTGCTGGATTCCCTGGCCGCGGCCGTATTCGTGGACGACGAGCGCGTATTCACCGGCCACCTCGCCTTCGCCGCGACCTACCTCTCCGCCCGCTCGGTGGACCCCCGCTGCCTCCTCGTCCTGACGGATGCCCTGGCCGACCATCTGCGCGGGTCCCCCCGGGCCCTCGCCACACTCTCGGCGGGGCGCCGATGCCTGATCGAGCTGGGGGCTTCCCGCCCGCACGAATGAACGGGGGCAGCGACGGTCACACCGGACTGATTCGGCACGAGAAATTCGATCGAAAGGGCTGAACTCCGTCGCTAGCGTATGGCGGATGGAAATCCGGGCGTTCGAGGAGCGTGACTGGTCGCAGGTCTGGCCGATCGTCGAGCAGATTGTCCGCAAGGGAGACACCTTCTGCTACGACCCCCACCAGACCGAGGCGCAGGCACACGAGATGTGGGTGGTGCCGCCCCCGGGACATGTCGTGGTGGCCGTGGAGGGCGATCGGGTGGTCGGCACCTCGAATATGTACCCCAATCGACCCGGCCCCGGCGCCCATATCGCCAGTGGCAACTTCATGGTGGCGTACGAGGCGCGCGGCCGGGGTGTCGGTCGGGCGCTGGGCGAGTATCTGCTCAACTGGGCCTCGACCAGCGGCTTCGCCGGCGTGCAGTTCAACGCGGTCGCGGCTTCGAACGCGCCCGCTGTCGGACTGTACGAGCGCCTCGGGTTCTCCCTCATCGGCACCGTCCCGGGCGCGTTTCGGCATCCGGAGCTGGGGCCGGTCGGACTGCACGTCATGTATCACGACCTGGGGGCCTGACCCTGTTTCATGCTGGTCTCCCGTTTGGTCACGCGGCAGTTCGCGTCGCGGTGATCACCACCGTCGCGTACGGCATCGTGAAGCTGCCGCCCATCGCGTCGATGGCCGCGCCGACGCCCTCCAGCACTTCCGCCAGCTTGGCCGAGGGGAGCCGGGTGAATGCGCCCTGGGTGGGGATCTGGTCCAGCCACGCGTCCCGGGTGTAGGTCCGCTCCCAGTCGAACCGCCACTGCTCCGGTTCGCCGAACGCGCCCGCCTCTCGCATCCCGTCGGCGGCCTTGGTGAGTATCGGCTGGTTGGCGTCCAGGCCGCCCCGCGTCATCGCCCGGAAGTCGAACGGCGCGTCGGGCACGGCCCGTTGGCAGATCGCGGCGACGGCTTCCGCCAGGTCGGGCGGAAGCTGGAAAACGTTCCAGAACGCGGCCAGTCGGGCATGGGGCCGCAGGACCTGAGCGGCCTTGGCCGCCCCCGCGACCGGGTCGATCCAGTGCCATGCCTGGCCCGCGATCACGGCGTCGAATTGCCGACCGGCCGGGTCCCAGGCTTCGAACGTCGCGACTTCGACGCCTTCCTCGCCGAGCTCGTCCTGGATCGCATCACCCGGCTCGAGCATCAGTCCGCCGCCCTGCGCGACTCCGCCGGGACCGGCGCCGTCGCCGACCACCTCGCCGACGCGCTGACGACCCTGTTCGAGTCGGTCGCCGTGGCCATCATCAGCCTCGTCACCTCGCGCGACGAGCTACGCACCCGGCTCCGCGAAACCACGCCGACCGGCGTACCGCTCCTGACGGAAGCCACAGCCACGATCGCCTCCTACCTCGCCGCCGAACGGGACCGGGGCCGCATCGCGGCCGACGCCGACATCGACACGCTCGCGCCGACGTTGATCGGCGCAGGGCACCTGCTCTTCGCGGACCGCGAAGCCGCGCCGCCGGATGCCGGGGCCGTCCGCAAGGTGGTGACCACCGTCATCGCCGAGGCGGTGCGGGATGCGCGGCCCTGACACGACGATGTCGGCCGACCGCGGACCGTGTGACGCCCTCAGCGGCAATCGACGCTGCTACGGAACGGAGCGTTCACCGTTCTCCAGGTACGCGGGCCGTTGCTCGGCCAGGGCCCGGAGCGCTTGGGCGGCCCGTCGGCGGGTCCGGGGCGGGAGCATCGTCAGGGCGTCGTCCGACGAGAGGAACTCGCAGGCCGAGAGTTCGTGGTCGCGCGGGTACACGCCACTGATCTGGCGGCACCGGGTGTACCCAGCACTGGATGGTCGCGACCGCCGTTCGTCAGCGTCGCGGCACGCCCCTGAGGGGCATCCGCCAAAAGCATGACGCAGCCCACCAGTTGGGAGACAATCACCGGCTATGGCCATCGACTACCGCAAGCGCCCCAAGGCGCCCGCCCCCGCGATCAGTCTGGAAAAGGTCGCCGCCCAGGCTCCGGGGCTGGTCAGCCTCTACAAGACGGCCGCGGTCTCGCTGGCCAAGCACGGCGCCGGCGGGCAGCGTGCCGCGGTGTACCTGGTTCTGGACCGTTCCGGGAGCATGCGCCCGTACTACCGTGACGGCTCCGTACAGAACTTGGCGGAACAGGCGCTGGCCCTCGCGGCGAACCTCGATGACGACGGGATCGTGCCGGTCGTCTTCTTCTCCACGGAGATCGACGGGACGGCTGAGATCAGCCTCGATGCCTACCAGGACCGGATCAACCCCCTGCACGACTCGATGGGGCACATGGGCCGCACCAACTACCACGTCGCCATGCAGGCCGTCATCGACCACTACCAGTCGTCCGGAGCCGACGACCCGGCATTCGTCGTCTTCCAGACCGACGGCTCCCCCACATCCAAGGCGGCGGCAGAGCATGTGCTGTGCACGGCCGCGAAGCTGCCCATCTTCTGGCAGTTCATCGGGTTCGGTGACGACGAGTTCCGCTTCCTGCACAGGCTCGACGACCTGCCGGTGCCGAACCGGCGCATCGTCGACAACGCCGGCTTCTTCGCCGTCGGACCGACACCGAAGGGCCTCTCCGACGCCGCGCTCTACGATCAGTTGCTCCATGAGTTCCCGCAGTGGCTCGCCGCCGCCCGCTCCGCCGGTGTCCTGAAGAACTGAGGACTGCCGGGCCGAGAGCGTGGGCATCCCAGAGCACGTGGCTGCGCTCGCGGCGGCCACCTCGCCCGGCTTGACCATGGGCGGGCCCCGTTCCCGACCAGCCGGAGGGCTCCGGATGCGCCCAGATGACCTCACCGGCCCGGAACTCCGGCTCTGGGAGGCATTCGCCGCAGGGGGTGAGGTCGACCTGCGTCCGAGCGGCGCGGCCGTCGGACCGGTGGTGGACGGCGGCAGTTGGGGGCCGGAGCGGCAGGTGCGGGCCTCCAGGCCGGGGAGCTGCTCCTGCGCCCCGCACGGGCCACGGGAGGCATGGACCTGCGCCACGCGGCCATCGGCGTGCTCCGGCTCCATGACGACGGTCACGAGCGGCCGCCGCTCCAACTCGACGGGCTGGTCTACCGGTCGCTGGAACCACACCTGGCCGTCAACGACCGCCTTGAGCTGCTGAGCCGCGATCCCGACGGGTACCGGCCCCAGCCGTACCAACAGCTCGCCACCGTCTACCAGTCCATCGGCCAGGACCGCGATGCCCGGACCGTGCTCCTGACCCGCCAGCGTCAGCGCCGCACGACCCTCCCCTGGTACGCCCGGGCTTGGGGATATGTGCAGGATGCCACCGTCGGGTACGGCTACTTGCCGGAACGTGCCGCGGTGTGGCTGCTGGCCCTGCTCGCGACCGGAGCCACCGTCTTCGCCCTGCACCGGCCCCACCCGCCGAGTGGTACGCCCCATCCGGTGTTCAACCCCGTGATGTACAGCCTGGACCTGCTCCTTCCGGTGATCGACTTCGGCCAGGAGCGGGCGTTCCAGCCGACGGGGCCGACCCAGTGGATCGCCTGGCTCCTGATCGGCGCGGGCTGGCTGCTGGCCACCGCCCTCGCCGCGGGCATTACCCGGGTCCTCTCCCGCCAATAGTCAGAGGTTGATCAGGCACGGGAGCCACCAAAGGTTGCCAGGCGGCTCAGCGCTCGCATCGCCGCGTGCTCTATGCGGGAAAGATCGTGGAGGATGGCGCCGGCCTGGACGAGGCACTGCGTATCGCCTGATGCACCGGCGTGGGTGATGAGTGCGGCGGCCTCCGTCCATAGGGTGGCTGCCTCGGTGTACAGCCCGTGACCGGTGCGCAGGTGGTCGCTGTCGAGCAGTTGGGTGCATTCGGCGAGGAAGTCGCGGTAGAGGTTGCGGAACAGGGCGCCGCCGGTGCCGGCCCGCTCCATCAGGAGGGCGGCCCGCGGTAGGTCCCGCTGCGGGTTGTCGGTTCGCTGGAGCCATGTGCGTACCCGCTTACCGGCCTTTTCGATGCCTCGGTGGCCGAGGTTGGCGATGGGCGGGTTGAGGAAGGCGTCGGCGCAGGCGGTGATGGCGGGAATGATGTGGCCCTGTGGGGTGGGCAGGTTCCTCGGGGCGGTGAGGGTGAAGGACCGGTGCTTGGCGGTCATCGGGCCGCGCGCGGCCCTGGCCCGGGCGAGGCTGGTCAGGCTGGTGGATACCGTTCCGCCTTGCTGGTCGGTGTCCACCAGACAGGCGTCGTGGTCGTCATAGCCGTACATGGCGACGACATGACCGCCGAAGTGCACCTTCGATCCGAAGTAGTCCAGGTGGTAGCTGTCGAGCTGCAGGCCGACGGGGCGGCCGGCCCCGATGTGGGCCGCCACGTTCTCCCATGCCCGGCGAGGGGAGGTGGTCTCCTGGACCAGGAGGTCCAGCCCGAGTGCGGTGGCCAGGTTCCTGGTCAGCTCGAAGGGCTTGACCCGTCCCCCGAGGAAGGGGAAGCCCATGCTCTTGCTGTCCCAGTAGATGAAGGACAGGCCGGAGCCGAGGCCGAAGAGCATGGGCTCGGAGAGATCGAGTCCCTGGTGCCGCAGCAGCACCCCCAGAGCCGACGTCTCGCAGTGCTGTGTACCGCGGGCCTCAAGGTCAATCACCGTGGTCATGACGTGCTTTCCTGGACGGGGATGATCAGCCGGGTCGTCCATTCCTCCTGCGGTGCCTCGGCCGGCCCGACCAGATAGACCTCACGTACCGGCGCTTGCGGACGCAGCCCGCGTTCGTGGACAGCGGCGAAGAGAGCGTTGTAGGCCAGGGGGAGCTGGGCATAGGGCCCGATGTGCACGGTCTCGGCGACGGATCCGCCGGGCAGCGTCTGGAACTCCAGGCCGGGCGTCCCCTCCCCCTGCGAGGTCCGCGCTCCGACGGCGATCTCCATCCGCTCTTCCAGATCCAGCGGATACAGCCCCCACAGCGGCGGCTCCCATGCGATTCCCTCCTTGCCGAGCACGGGCAACAGCCCGCCCACGCATGCCCCGAACGTCTCGCCGATCTCCTCGAAGGCGCAGACCGCCCGCACCACCGCCAGCCGTCGCTCCGGCTCTCTGCCCATCGTCACCTCATAGCCGGGCAGGCCGCCCTCCGCCAGCCGCTCCAGCATCTCCAGCCGTGCCTGATCCCTGCTGATCCGCTCGGCCAGCCGGTCCCGCTCGGCGCGCAGGATCTGGGCCCTGGATTCAGGCTCGGCGGCCAGCGCCTGGGCGATCACCGCCAGGGGGAGATCCATCTCGCGGAGCAGGGCAACGGTCAGGGCATCACGTGCCTGTTCAGGCGCGTAATAGCGGTAGCCGGAGTTGGCGTCCACGCGGACCGGAGCCAAGAGCCCCGTCTCGTCGTAGTGCCGTAGCTGCTTGATGCTGAGCCGGCACAGGCGGGCGAAGCGCCCGATGGTGAGGAGTCCTTCGTGCATGCCGCCATGGTGGACTCTCCGACGGTGGGAGAGTCCAGGGCTGTCGCGCCCCGTCGGTACGATCAGTGCGGAACGGGAATTCGTCCCACGGAGGTGCGGGTCATGTCCGAGTCGAGCGTGTCCGGGTCCGGGGGTGGGGTCGGCCGGAGTGATTCGCCTGCCGTTGCGTTGGGGCCCACCGCCGTCGTTCTTGGTGTCTTCTCTGTCGGCGTTTGGGTGCCTGCGCTCGTGTTTGTCACTTTTCCGTGGACGACCATCGGCGGAGCGCTCGCCATTGTCCTCGGCGCCATGGGCATCCACCACGCCCGCCGCGGCGTCGGGCGACTGTGGGCCGCCGTCGCCGGGACGGCCCTCGGCGTGGCGGGGTTCGTCGGCACCACTGCTCTCCTCTGGAGCTTTGGCGGCTAGTGCGGTGGCCGGGCGGGTGTGAGTGGGGCCAGGGCGGTGGGCCGTACCGCGTCGGCGGCGGTTGAGCCGAGGAGTAGTTGGGTCAGGTTGTGGGGGTGCGCCTGCTCGTCGGTGGGAGTCGCCGCTGTGATCCGGTCCAGGCGGAAGCCTCGGCCCGCGCGGCGGGTGCGGCACCAGGCGATGAGGTACCAGCGGCCGTCGGCGGTGAGCAGTCCGGCCGGTTCCACGATGCGGTTGCTTTCGTGTCCTGCCGCGTCGGTGTAGGACAGCCGCAGCGCCAGGTTGTTGGTGAGGGCCTGTTCCACCGCGGTGCGGACCTCGGAGTCGGATCGCGTCGGCAGCGTGACGATGCGTGCGGCGAGCGTCCGGGCCGCCGTCGAGGCGGGGCCGGTCATCGAGGCCGCGATCTTCTGGGCCGCGGTGCGGGCCGCGCTGGCGTAGGGGGTGGCGGCGTCGGCCGTGGCGAGCGCGGCGGTCAGTGCCGAGGCTTCATCGGTGGTGAAGTGGATCGGGGGCAGGGTCATCTCCGGGGCGATCGACCAGCCCCCGCCCCGTCCGGGTGCGGTGCGCACCGGGACACCCGTCTGCATCAGAGCCTGAAGGTCGCGCTGCACCGTGCGGGTGCTGATCTCGAATCGCGCGGCGAGCGCCGCGACCGTCAGCGGTCGCGGCGCGGCCGCGCGCAACTCCTCCACCAGCGCGTAGAGCCGGGCCGTGCGGTTCATGAGGCCGACGCTACCGTCACGCGGTGGCCAGGAAGTCCCGCTCGCGCCGCTGTTCCCGCTCGGTGACGGTCAGCGGGAAGAGGGTGAAGCCGTGCATCGCGCCGGCGACGACGCCGAGTTGCACGGGCGCGCCTGCCGCCTGCCAGCGCCCGGCCAGGAACAGGGAGTCGTCCAGCAGCGGATCCTCGGTGCCGACGACGATGCGGGCGGGCGGCAAACCGGCCAGGTTCGCGAACAGGGGTGAGAGCTCGGGGTCGCGGCGCTGCTCCGCGTCCATCCCCGGGGTGAAGAGCTCGTAGCTGCCGCGAAGTGAGTCGGTGTTGATCAGCAGCGGTCTGGGGCCGAATGACCGCTGGCTCGGTGTCATCGACAGGTCGTAAAGGCCGAAGAGCAGGTGGGCCGCCCGGAACGCGCCGGTGATGCCGTGCCGGTCGCGTAGGCGTAGCAGCGTCATGACACTCAGGTGGGCACCGGCCGATTCGCCACCGATCAGCAGCCGTTCGGTGCCGAACTCGGTCGCGGCGTGCTCCACCAGCCACCGGGCGGCCGCTTCGCAGTCGTCGGGCCCGGCGGGGAACGGGTGTTCCGGCGCCAGGCGGTACTCCACGCTCACCACGGCCAGCCGTGCCCGCACGGCAAGCCGCCAGAGCCGTTCATCCTGTCCGTCCGACGAGCCGAATGCCCAGCCGCCTCCGTGGATGTGCAGGTACACGCCATCGACGCGGTCCGGTACGAACGTCCGGAGCTTCACCCCGCCCTCGACGACGCGGTCTTGGGCGTGCGGCAGTCTCACCGGCGGGGTGTCGCCGCCGAGCCGGTTGCGCCGCAGGAGCGCCAGCGTGGCCGCGCTCGGGGCCGGTCCACGGGCCGGACGGTTCGCCGCGGCAGCCTCGAACTGCTCGTTGAAGGCAAGGGTCTCGGCGAGGCAGTCCTCATCTGTGATCGTCATGCGCAGACAGTCGCAGCCGCCCGCGACATCCCCCTGTCACCCTTTCTTTATGAGCTGCGTCACGACCCTGGCGCGCTGCTCGCTACCACACCACGGGGACCTGCTCGAAGCTGTCCGTGAGGACTCCCTGGCGGCGCGCCAGTTCGGATGACGGGACCGCCAGATCGAGACCGGGCAGGCGCTCCAGCAGGATTTCCAGGGCGACTTGGAGTTCGGTACGGGCCAGGGCCTGGCCGATGCAGGAGTGGGCGCCGACGCCGAAGGTGAGGTGGCGGTTGGGGGAACGGGTCAGGTCCAGTTGGTCCGGGTCGGCGAACATCCGCTCGTCGCGGTTGGCGGAGGCGACGACCGACAGGGTCGTACTGCCCTTCGGGATCACCTCGCCGCCCAGTTCCATGTCCTCGGTGAGGTAACGCGGCATGCCCGGGCCCCGGTTGACGTCGAAGCGCAGCAGTTCCTCGACGGCCGAGCGGATCAGCGAGCGGTCGTCCAGCAGGCGCTGCCAGCGGGAACGGTCGTCGAGCAGGACCGGGACCAGCTTCCCGAGCACGCTGGACGTCGTCTCGTGCCCGGCGTGCATCAGCCCCTGCATGATCTGGACGAAGACCGCCTCGGGCAGGCGGCGGTCGGCGGCGTCGGTGATCTCGATCAGCTTGCTGAGCAGGTCGTCACCCGGTTCGCGCCGCTTCCAGGCGATGTGCTCGCGTAGATACGTCAGGAGTTCCTCGCGGGCGGTGCGGGTCTCCCGCTCGCCGTAACGGTCCCGGCCGAACAGGGCGCCGGACCAGTACGCGAAGCGGTCCCAGTCCTGCTCCGGGACGCCCAGCAGGGCGCCGACGACCCGCGCCGGAAACGGATACGCGAAGCCCGCCCAGAGGTCCGCGGGCTTCGGCCCGGCCGCCATGGTGTCCACCAGGGCATGCGCGATGGCGACGATCCGGGGGCGGAGCGCGGTGACCCGCTTGGCGGTGAGCGTCTGCCCCACCAACCGCCGCCAGCGCTGGTGCCGTTCGCCCGTACCGGTTCCGTCCGGGCCCGCCTCGCTCACATCCCGTGGGAAGCGCGGATCGGAGAGCATCGTGTGCACATCCGCGTACCGCGTCAGCACTCGCACCGGCTCCCCGCTCGACCGCAGCGTCAGCTCCGGCACCGGGCAGCCCTCCGCACGCAGCGCCGCCCACTCCTTCGGGGGCTCCAGGGGGTGCTCCGATACGAACGGGAAGTCGCCCAGGGGGCAGCGTGCTTCCGCGCCGCCTTCCGCTTTCGGGCCGCCTCCCGCTGTCAGGCCGCCTCCCGCTGTCGGGCCGCCCTCCGCTTTCGTCTCGCCTGCCACTTCCGCTTCGGCCATGGAGCGCCTCCAGAGACGTACGACGTGCGGCGAACAGTTACTCACCCCTCATGGGCGAAGTCAAAGCGGGTCACGGGCGGCGCGCCGCCCATAGCGTGCGCTCGGCGCGGACGGTGAGGTCCGCGCGCCGTACGACGCCGTCGGGGCCGTCGCTGTCGACGAGGTGGTCGAGCGTGGCCAGGTCGTCGGAGCTGAGCTTTCCGGCGATGCGGGAACGCAGCATTCGAAGGGAAGCCTGGGCGTAGCGGGCGGCGGGCTCCGGCAAAATCCGCGGTCGGGGTCGGTCAGGTGGTGGAGGGACGCCGACGTCCACACCAGGTTCACGGCGCCGAAGTCCGGCCATGCGGCGTCCAGATCCGCCGGGACGGTGCGCACCCGGTCCTGCACTCCGCGGGGCGCACGAAGGGCCGGCGGAGATCCTGGGCATCCTGGACCAGGACGGGCGTCGCACCCATCTGCGACCACGGCCGAACGGGGGCGAGGAGAGGTCGGCCGAGGACGCTGAGGGCTGAACGGTCCGGCTGCCCTCAGGCCGGGTTGGCGGCTTGGGCGCGGGAGAGGGCCACGTCGAGGACGACCAGGAGGGCGTCGCGGACCGAGCGCGTCTCGCGGGCGTCGAAGACGATCAGGGGGACGTGCTCGGAGATGTCCAGGGCCCAGCGGACCTCGTCCAGATCGTGCTGGACCTCGCCGTCGAAGGCGTTGATGGCGACGGCGAACGGGACGTCCTTGTGCTCGAAGTAGTCCACCGCCGCGTAACAGTCGTCCAGGCGGCGGGTGTCCACGATCACCAGACCGCCGAGGGCGCCCTCGACCACGTCGTCCCACATGAAACCGAAACGTTCCTGGCCCGGCGTGCCGAACAGGTAGAGCTTCAGCTTCGGGTCGATGGTGATGACGCCGAAGTCCAGGGCGACCGTGGTGGTGGTCTTGCCGGGGGTGTGCGTGAGGTCGTCCACGCCCGCCGCGACCTCCGTGATCAGCGCCTCCGTGGTCAGCGGCCGGATCTCGGAGATCGCCCCCACGGCCGTGGTCTTGCCGACCCCGAAGCCACCGGCGATGACCAGCTTGACCGGCAGTGGCGGTTCAACTGCTGTCGCGGAGTGAGCCCCGTGAGTCGGGGACGGCACGGAGACCATCGATAACCCTTCGCAGTACGGAGATGTCGTGGACGGTCCCGGCATTCGGGACGTGGACCGCCAGATGTCCTGCGGCGCGCAGGTCCTCCGCGAGGACCCGGACCACGTTGAGATGCAGATGCAGCCGGGCGGCCAGCTCCGCCACCGACTGGGGCCGCCGGCAGGCGGCGACGATGTCGCGGCGTTCGAAGGTGAGCGACCGCAGGGCGGACAGCCCGTCCGGCGTCGCCACGATCTGGGTCTCGACGGGGAGCGGCGGCCCGGTGCCGCTCCCGGCCACCCGACCGGCGGTCAGCAGGAACGGCCGGATCGCGGAGGCTCGGCCAATGGGCTCGGCCGGGCCTACGGACTCGGTCGGCTCGACGGGTTCCGTCGGTTCGACAGGTTCCATCGGCTCCTCGGACTCCGTCGGCTCCGGAGCGTCCCGTGCGCTGTCCTCCGCCTCGTGGGCTGCCGCCTCATGCGCTGCCGCGTCGTGCGGTACCGGTTCACCGGCGACCATCTCGCCCCCCTCCTCCGTGCGCCGCGCGATCCGTCAGCCGACGGATCCGGCGCTCTTCTTCAGCTCCATGACGAGCTGCGGGGTGAGCGCGGCCCCGGCCCGGTTGGCGAAGAGGGTCATCTCGTACGCGATGTTCCCCAGCTTCGCCTCCTTCGTGGTCACCACGCCCAGCACGGCACCGCAGCCGATGGACGACACCAGCACATGGCCGCCCTCCAGATCGATGATGACCTTGTTGAGGTCGCCGAGGCCGTAGTTGCCGGAGGCACCGGCGGCGAGGCTGGTGACACCGGAGACGATCGCGGCGAGCCGCTCGGAGTCGGCCTGTTCGCGCAGTTGGGATACGGCGATCAGCAGACCGTCGGAGGACACCGCGATGGCGTCGACGACACCGGCGGTCTCGGTGGCGAACCGGTCGAGCAGCCAGGTGAAGTCGGCCGCGGCGGCTCGCAGATCGGTGGTCTCCCGCTCAGCGGAACCGCTCTTATCTGTCGGCGTGGTCACTTCCCGACTCCTTCCGGGGGCGCTGATGTGTCGATGGTGTGGCTTCGGCCTGGGAACCGGCGGCGGCGCTGTCCTGCTCCGCCCTGCGTACGGCGGCCTCGAACTCGTCGAGTTCGGAACGGACCGCGTCGGCGTCGGCGGGCCGGCGCGCGGCCGGGATCGCCCGGTCGGCCGGTGGGGTGGTCTTGTCGAGCGTCGCGCCCCGGACGCGGCGGCGCAGCGGGCGGGACGCGGGGGCGGAAGCGGAGGCGGAGGCGGCCGGAGTGGCATTCGGCTCGTCCGCGGCGGACCGCTCGTTCCCGGTGGACGGCTCCTTCCCAGTGGACGGCTCGTTCGCGGCATTCGGCTCGTTCGGCTCGTTCGGCTCGTTCGCCGCCTTCGTTGTCTCCTGCGCGGGGCGAGCCGACTCCGCGTTCGTACGGGACGCCGCCGGGACGCGCCGTGGCAGACCCGACTCCGTCGCGGGCGCCGCCGGGCGCCGCTCGGGCGCAGGCGTGGCGGAGGCCCGTACGGCCGGAGGCGTGGCGGCCGGCGCGGCTTCGGGCTCCCGCCCGGCCCCCGCCGACCCCGACCCCGGCCCAGGTGCCGACCCCGTAACCAACTCCGGCCCCCGCGCCACCAGCAGCGCGGACGGGACCCAGACGCTGCCGGTGACCCCGCCGCCCGGCGTACGGCTCAGGGTGACCCGGATGCCCCAGCGGCGGGCCAGGCTGCCGACCACGAAGAGGCCGAGCACCTTGGTCGGTACGAGGTCGAGCCGCTCGCGGCGCACCAGGCGGGCGTTCTCCTCGTCGAGGCGGTCCACGGCCATGCCGAGGCCGTGGTCGATGACCTCGATCAGCGCCCCGCCGTCCGCGCTGACGTCGGTGCCGGGCCGGACGACGACCTCGACGGAGGTGTCGGACGGGGAGAACGCGACCGCGTTCTCCAGCAGTTCGGCGAGCATCAGCGTGAGGTCGCCGCTGATGTCGGGTGCGACGGTGACCTCGGTCTCGGACCGCAGGGACACCCGCTGGTACCCCTCGATCTGGCCGAGCGCCGCCCGGATGACATCGGCCAGGGTGGTCGGCCGGGCGTCGAGTTCGGTCTCCCGGATTCCGGCGAGCAGCATCAGGCTGTCGGCGTTGCGCTGGAGGCGTACGGCGATGTGGTCGATGCGGTAGAGCCGCTCCAGGATGTCGGGGGCGGTCTCCTGGCGTTCGACGGCGTCGATCAGGCTGAGCTGGCGGGTGGTGAGGTTGCTGACCCGGCGGCCGACGTTGCCGAACATCTCGCCGACGTTGCGGCGGCTGAGCACCTGCCGCTCCAGCAGCGCCGCGGCGGTGACCTGCACCTGGTTGAACGCCTCGGCCAGGTCGCCGATCTCGTCGCGCACCGGGACGGGGATCGGGCGGGGCCGCAGCGGGGTGCTGTCGGTCGCGTCGTCGTCCTCGTCCTCGACCTTGGCCAGTTCCTCGCCCGCCACCTCGACCACCTGGTGGGCGGCGCCGGTGAGGGCCGCGAGGGGGCGTACGACGGAGCGCCGGACCAGGAAGGAGAAGGTCAGCCAGGCGGCGAAGCCGAGGAGGGCGAGGGCGAGCAGCGCCAGCGCCTTGTACAGGGCGTCCCGGGAGAGGCCGGCGGCGCGGTCGGCGATCTGACCGATCAGCGAGCGGGCGATCTCGAGGCGGGCCTCGGCCTGCCGCGTGCCCGCGGCCATCTCGGTGCGCAACTGCCGCGGCGACTGGCCCTGCAGGGAGCTGGGGTCGATCTGGAGCTCCGCGAACCGGTCCTCGATGCCGTTCGCCTCGGAGTTCCGCTCGATGCCGTCGAGGCGCAGGACCTGGTCGGGGTCGGCGATTCTGGAGAAACGTTCCGACTGCTCCTCGTAGACCCGGTGGGCGCCGACCGCGCGGGTGTACTCGGTGAGGCCGTTGGCGTCCCGGGTCTGGGCGGAGAACACCCCGCCCTCGAAGGCCGCGTGGGCGGCGTCGGCCCGCAGCACGGCGTCGACCAGCTCGATGACGGAGGACGAGGAGCTGTCGGAGAAGTGGTCGAGTCCGGTGCCGTCGATGAGATAGCCGACGGCGGCGGCGTACGCGGGGTCGATACCGGCGGCGGGCACCGAGCCCCGTTCGACCTTGTCCCGCAGCACGCTCAGGCGCTCCACGTGGTCGAGGGCCCGCGCCTCGTCCTTCGGCAGGTCCGCTCCGAACGCGGACCGCACGGTGGCGGCCTGCTCATCGGTGGCCCGCTGTGCCCGGCGGTAGGTGCCGGTCGAGGGGAGGGTGTCGCCGGAGTGGAGCGACTCCTGCTCGACGGAGAGCAGGAGCGCCTCGCGGTGCTCGGCCTGTATCTCGTTGATCAGCCGGGCGACCTGGCCGGTGTCGCGCACCCGCTCGGCGATCCGGTCGGCGTCGCGGGCCTGCTGCACCTCGCCGTTCACGGCGAGGCCGAGGAGCACGCCGACGACCGCCAAGGGCACGATCACCAGGACGTTGAGCTTCCGCCGGAACGGCCAGCGGTCCAGGAGCGCACCGGGGGCTTCCGTCCTGCGACGGGACCGCGGACGCTGTGGCGCGTGCCCGGACGGCTCCTGTTCGAGTGGCGGGTCCGCCGTGTCCACAGACACCCAGGTCCTCCTTCGATGTGCTCCTGAGCGGTGACCGAGGTGTTGTGGCCGCCATGGCCGACACCGGGGAGCGGGACGTCGGCGACGGCGTTTCCGGCCGGAATGCGATCGACGGGATTGCGCCACATGCCTGACCGGGCGTGAACATTACCGCCTGCGCGCACACGCGCAAGGCATGCCCTCTCAAGGACTACGTAAATTCCACGGATTGCTGAGTTCAGGTCATCTCCGCATCGCCCCGCACCCGGCCGGACGCCCCACCGGAGTCCGGAAGGTGGCCGCGCGGTGCCCATAGAGTGGCGGCCGAGGGCGCCGCACGACCTGGCTTGTTCACGACTGTGCTCAAGGGTGGCCACAGGTGCCGAAGGGGGCTGCCCCGCGCGGCGCCGCCACCCGTAACCTGTCTCCTCCCAGTCCTCGGCCCACCCCCGGCCCGTACCCTCCGTACCCTCCGTGCCCTGCGAGGAGACCCGTGCACCCCACCCGCAAGGCGGCCCTGACGGCCATCGCGCTGCTGGCCGTGGCCACCGCCGGCTGCGAGCCCGGCGCCGCCTCCACCTCGTCCCACCGGAGCTCCGCCGAGCCCGGCTGCCCGACCGCCCTCACCAGAGCCAAACAAGCCGTCAAGAAGGCGGAGGCCGCCGACGCCCCCTGGAAGGGCCCCACCACCGGGCCCGAGGCGGCCGGTCACGGCAAGAGCGTCGTCTTCATCGCCCATGACCTCTCCAACCCCGGTGCCGCCGGAGTCGCCCAGGGCGTCCAGGAAGCCGCCACCCTCCTGCGGTGGAGCGCCCGCACCCTCAACGGGCAGGGCACGCCCGCCGGTTACCGCTCCGCCTTCAAGAAGGCTCTGGCGCTGAAGCCGGACGGCATCGCCATCGCCGGTTTCGACACCGGCAGCGTCGCCGACGAGATCGAGCAGGCCAAGGCGGCGGGCATTCCGGTGGTCGGCTGGCACGCCGCCCCGACCCCCGGCCCCGACGGGGACCCCGAGCTGTTCAGCAACGTGACCACCCGGGTCGAGGACGTCGCGAAGATCAGCGCCGACTGGATCATCGCCCGCTCGGGCGGCCGCGCGGGGGTGGTGCTCTTCACCGACGCCACGGTCCCCTTCGCCAAGCACAAGTCGGACCTGATCAAGAAGGAGCTGGCCACCTGCTCCGACGTCAAGCTGCTGAGCTACCAGAACATGCCGATACCCGAGGTCAACAAGCGCGCCATCGGGGAAGTCCGTTCCCTGCTCTCCCGCTACGGGGACAAGTGGACCTACTCGGCCGCCATCAACGACCTGTACTTCCGCCACACCGCAGCCGCCCTGCGCGCCGCGGGCAAGGACGGGGCGGGCGCCCCGTTCAACATCGGCGCGGGGGACGGCGATCCGTCGGCCTTCCAGCGCGTCAACGGCGAGCGGTTCCAGGCCGCCACGGTGCCCGAGCCCCTCACCGAACAGGGCTGGCAGATCGTCGACGAGTTCAACCGGGCCTTCGCCGACAAGCCCGCCAGCGGATACGTCCCCCCGGTGCACATCACCACCGCCGCCAACAGCGGCGGGGCGCTGTCCTGGGACTCCGAGGGCTATCGGCAGGCCTACCGCAAGATCTGGGGCAAGTAGGCGGCGCGGCCGGGCGGCAAACGCGACGGCAGGGCCTCCGGTGGCTCGGTGCGGGTGTGCGCGGTAGCCCGCGGTGCGGGTGCGCGGCCCCGAGCCGCTCGGGAGGCCCTGCCGTCAGATGGACCTGGTCCTGGTGGACCTAGTCCTGGTGAACCTCGTTGCTGCCCGGGCCACCGGAGAGGGTGTCGTTGCCCTTGCCGCCCCACAGCACGTCGTTGCCGCTGTTGCCGTAGATCGTGTCGTCGCCGTCCTCGCCGTACAGCGTGTCGTCGTCCTGGTCGCCGTAGATGGCGTCGGCGCCCTTGCCGCCACGCAGGATGTCCTTGCCGGTGCCGCCGCGCAGGACGTTGTCCTCGGAGCCGCCGGTGATGGTGTCGTTGCCGGCGTCACCGTGGCATTCCTGCACGCAGTTGGTGATGGTGTCGTCGCCGTCGCCGCCGTAGGCGCCGAAGCCCATGACACCGCCGCCGCCGTCGATCTGGTCGTCGCCGGCGTCGCCGTAGAACATCGGCGACGCGTTGCCCTTGAGGACGTCGTTGCCGGCGCCACCGTGAATCCCGGCGTAGGCCGAGCTGTCGGCGTCGAGCTTGATGGTGTCGTCGCCGTCACCGAGGTCGACGTCGTAGTTATCCGAGTCGTCGGAGTTCTGCGGGATTTCGACCGCGCACTGGGCGACGGTGTGGTCGCTCGCGGTCGGGTAGGTGCACTCGTCCCAGTCCGCCGCTTCCGCGCCGATGGTGATGTCACCGTTGTCGCGGAAGGTGAGGACGTAATAGTCCTCGAATTCCCCACGGCTGACGATCTGCTCGGAGACCGACAGGTTGTTCCGCTGTCCCGCGGCGGCCTTGTACCAGAGCTCACCGTCCTCGTGGACGAGGGAGCCCGAGGTCGTCGCGGCCGCCTGGGCGGCGGGCGCCGCGAGAGCGGCTCCCCCCAGGGCGAGAGCGAGGGTGGCCGTAGCGGCCATGGTCCGGTACCTGCGCATAGGGGTGTGGCCCTTCATGCAATCAGTGCCGATCAAACCGGCGGAGAAAGTGCCGATGCGGTCACCGGGCGCCGGTGATCGGCGATTTGGGGTTTCCGATCGCCCTGGTAGACCGAGATTGACGGCAAGCGGTTGCACCGGGAATCCCCTAGTTTCCCGCAATCGCAGGTCATCCCCTTTTTCAAGGGTAGTTGCGCTATGAATAGTTCCATTGCGGCAACCGCCTATTTCGAGTTGCTTAACTCCCCGTTCACCGAGTGGCCGTTGAGCCGGCCGAGGGCGGACCGGTGAGGTGGACCCGGGCGCACTTGCGGAAGGCCGCCACGAGGCGGCTGTTGTCGTCGGCGCGGGTGGCCAGCACCACATGACTCGGCTCGACCCCGTACAGCGGGACGGTGACGAGATCGGGGCGGAGGCCCTGGCCGTAGGCGCCGGGTGCGATGGTCACGGCCTGCCCGGAGGCGATGAGTTCGAGTTTGTCCTCCACACCCTCGGCGAGGGGGCCGTCGGGTGCGCGGCTGCCGTCGGGGCGGGGGTCGATCCGCCAGAAGGCGTTCCAGACCGGATCCGTCGCCCGGATCAGGGGTTCGTCGGCGATGTCGGCGACGGTGACCGACTCCTTCCCGGCCAAGGGGTGGTCGACGGGCACCACCAGCACCCGGGGTTCGTCGTAGAGGACCGTCACCCGCAGCTCACCGGTCGGGAACGGCAGCCGGGTCACCGCCGCGTCCACCCGGTGGTCGAGCAGGGCGGTCCGTGCGTCGTTCCAGGTCAGGTGCAGGGTGTGGACGTCGGCGTCCGGGTTCCGGTGGCGCAGCTCGCGCACTGCCGGGGTGACGATGGTGTTCATGATGTAGCCGATGGTGATCCGGCTCGGCTCGGCGGCGGCCCGGGTGTGGGCCGCGGCCTGGGCGGCGGATCGCAGCAGCGCCTTGGCGCGGGACAGGAAGACCTCCCCGGCCTCGGTGAGCTTGCTGCCCTGCGGGGTGCGGTCGATCAGCCTGGCCCCCAGCTGTCGTTCGAGCCGGCGGATCTGCCGGCTCAGGGACGGCTGGGTGATGTGGAGGGCCTCGGCGGCGCGGCGGAAGTGCCGGTACTCGGCGACGACGGTGAAATACCGCACCAGCCGAAGATCGAGATCCACCGGAGGCGGCGTGTCTGCCATGCCCTCACGCTAGCCGCGCCGACTCGTCGGCCGCCACTGGGTAGCCGCCTTGAGCTGTGGTGATGCCTGGCTCGTATCTCCATATGCGCAACAGGCCTTGGACGCGGGTCCAGGGCCGTTCCTAGCGTGGCGTCGCCCCCCTTTTTTCGTACCAGCGAGGAGAGACGCATGTCCGCACCCGTAGCCCTGATCACCGGTGGCACCAGTGGAATCGGCAAGGCCACCGCCGAATTGCTCCATCGTCGCGGATACCAGGTGATCGTCACCGGACAGAACCCCGACACCATCGCCGCGGCCGAGAAGGAATTCCCCGAAGGAGTGGTCGTGGTGCGCGCCGACGCCCGCTCACTGGCCGAGACCGACCGCGTCGTCGAGGAAATCCGTGAGCGCTTCGGCGGACTCGATGTCATATTTCTCAACGCCGCCATCGTCCGCAGTCTACCGATCGAAGCCGACGCATTCGACGAGGCCGCCTACGACGACCTTTTCAACGTCAATGTCAAAGGCCAGTTCTTCACCCTCCAAAAGGCGCTCCCCCTGCTCCATGACGGAGGTTCCATCATTTTCAATGTCGGGATCGGCGCCACCAGGGGAATTCCCGGCGGGGCCGCCGTCTCCGCCGCCACCAAGGGAGCGCTGCTTTCCATGGTGCCGTCCCTCGTCCTCGAACTGGCTCCCCGGCGCATTCGCGTCAACGCCGTCAGCCCCGGCCCGATCGACACCGGAATATGGGCCAGACAAGGGATGCCGGCCGAAGTGCTGGAAGAGGTCGCCAAGGCCACGGTCGCCCAGGTCCCCCTCGGGAGGTTCGGGACGAGCGAAGAGGTCGCCGAAGTCGTGGCGTTCCTGGCCTCGGACGCGGCCGGCTTCATCACCGGGGAGAACCTCGTCGTGGGTGGGGGTGTCGGGATCAGGTCGTAGGGACGCGCCGCACAGGCCCGGTCGGGCGCGGCCGAGCAGGTCGTTCAGGGGGCCGAGCAGGTCGTTCAGGGCCGAGCGGGTCGTTCAGGGCCGGGCGGGTCAGAAGCGGTAGGGCGTCGCGTACTCCGGCAGCAGGATGCGGGAGCCGGGGCCGGCCTCGCGGATCCGGGCGACGAAACCGTCCAGGTCGATCGTGGGATCGCGGTGGGCGCCCTCGTCCAGGGGGAGTTCGAAGTTGTCCCAGTGCACGGGGACCACGGTGGCGGGGTAGTCGAGCGCCTTCAGCAGGCGGGGGACGTAGCGGTGGGTGGCGGGGGTGCTGGGGGTGGCGATCATGGCCACGTCGGGGCGCAGACCGGCGGCGTCCCGTTCGCTGAAGTCGCTCGCTCCCATGAGGAAGGCCGAGAGCCCGTCGGGCAGCGTCACGTGGAAGGCGAGGGTGTCACCTTCCGGGAGGTCGGAGATGGTCTGGGGGCGGGGCGGGGGGCCGGTGAGGGTGCCGGGGGCGAAGTAGCCGTAGGCGTCGTTACGGCTGTGGCGGCTGGAGACCGCCTCGACCACCAGGCCGTCGAAGTCCAGCACCTCACCGCCCCTGACCACGGCGATCCGGGCCTTGTCGACGCCGAGGGCCCGGAGCAGGTGGTACGTGGTCTCGGTGCCGACGATCCGCGCGTCCGGGGCCGCCGCGGCGATGTAGGGGACGTCGTTGAGGTGGTCCCAGTGGCTGTGGCTGACCAGGATCAGCTCGGGGCGGCCCATATGGCGGTCGATCGTCGCGCCGTCCGTGGTCAGCGGCGTCTTCGGATTGAAGCTCTTCTTGAAAAGCCCGGTTTCGAAGCGGCTCAGATAGGGATCGAAGAGGATCGTCCGGCCGCCGCCGGTGTCGATGCGCCAGCCGCTCGTACCGAGCCATTGGAAGGTCGCGTCCGAGGTCTTCGCGTTCGAAGTCTTCGGGTTCGAGCTCCCCGCGTTCGAAGTCTTCGCGTCGGAGGACCCGGAGGCGCTCGGTGCCGTCCCGGTGGCCGCCTGGGCGGCCGTCGGGAGGATGGCGGGTACGGCCGCGCCGGCCGCCGCTCCCCGGATCAGCAGACGGCGGTTGAAGCGCGATGCTCTGTTGGCGGTCATGGGCACAGCAGAGCAGCTCCCCCGACCCACCGTCCAAGATCGGCGCGGCACTCCAGCCATATCCGGTTCCGTATCAGGCCAGGTCAGCGGCGTCTGAGCGCGTCCACCGCCAGCCGCGCCGCCCGCCCGATCGCCGCGTCCACCGCCGTACGTACCGCCGCGGCCGAGGCCGTACGGGCGAACACGGCGACCGCGTACCGGCCACCGTCCGGGTAGCGGACGACGCCCGCCTCGATATGCAGGCTCGGCAGCGTGCCCGTCTTCGCCGCGACCAGGACGTCATCGGGGAAGCCGGAGGCCATCCGCTGACGGAAGACCTGCCGGGACATCAGCTCCCGTACCAGCGCGCACGCCGCCGGGGAACCGGCCCGGTCCCGCCAGATCAGGCCCAGCAGGGTGGTGATGTCGCGGGGTGTGCTGGAGGTGGTGTGCCCAGGGTCCAGGACGCGGAAGCGGCGCAGCCGCTCGAAGGTCAGCGTCGGATAGACGGCGGCGAACTCCCCCTCGTCCGTCGCGCCCGCGTCCTCGAACATCGACTCCAGCAGCTCCCGGGGCCCGCCGACGATCCGCGTGCGGTCCAGGCCCAGTTCGGCCGCCAGCAGCCGCACGGTGTCGAGGCCGATACGGCGCATCAGCGCGTCCGCGGCGGAGTTGTCGCTCACCGACAGGGCGAAGTACGCCAGGTCGCGCAGGGACATCTCGACATCGTCGGCGCAGCCCGCGGTGCCCCAGCCGCCGAGGCGGTCGGGGGCGGTGATGACCACCCGTTCGCGAGGGTCAAGCTGTCCGGCGTCGGCCTGCCGGGCGAACTCCAGCACCAGCAGGATCTTGAACACGGACGCGATGACGACCTGGTCGTCCACGCCGAGGCCGAGCTCGCGCCCGGGCGCGTCGATGTCCACCGCGTGCAGCCGGGCCTCGGCGTCCGCCTCCGCGAACACCTCCGCGATCCGCTTCTCGATCAGCGCCGTGTCCACCGGCGCCGGGGCCCCTGATTCCCCCACGTCCAACGCTCTCCCTCATCCCTCCGCCGCCCTCGTCCCTCCGGCGTCGCATAGGGTCGGCCGGTGGATCTCATACGCCACCTGCGCCTGTTCATTGTCGTCGCGGAGGAGCTGCACTTCAGCCGCGCCGCCGATCTCCTCGGCATGGCACAGCCGCCGCTGAGCCAGTCCATCCGGCGGCTGGAGCGGGAGTTGGATCTTGAGCTGTTCGACCGCTCGGCCCGCCAGGTGCGTCTCACCGCCGCCGGTGCGCTGCTGCTGGAGGAGGCGCGCGAACTGCTCGCCCGCGAGGAGCGGTTGCGTACGGTCATGGCGCGGGTCCGCGACGGGGAGCTGGGCACGCTGCGGGCTGGCATACCGCCGCAGACGCCCGCCCGGACGCTGCACGCCCTGCTGTCGGCGTGCGCGGAGGAGTTCCCGGGGCTGCGGATCGACCTCCAGGAGGTGGACACGGCCGAGCAGGTGCGGCTGCTCGCCGCCGCCCGGCTCGACGTGGGTCTGGTGCACCATCCGGTGGCGGACGCCGACGATCTCGTGCTGGGGCCGTCCGCCGGGGTCGAGTTGGGGGTCGTCCTGCCCCGGTCGTCCCCGCTGGCGCGCCTTTCCGAGGTGGCGCTGGCCGACCTTACGGGCCATGAGCTGTTTCTCTTTCCCCGGGCCGCGGCGCCGGGGTGGTACGACCGCGTTCTCGATATCTGCCGGGAGGGCGGTTTCACCCCGCCCGCGGTCCGTCATGCCCGTAATCCGGAATTCCTGCTGGGGCTGGTGGCGTCGGGACGCGGGGTGGCGTTCGACGACGGGCGGGTGGCGGGCAAGGAGCCGCGGGCCGCCTGGCGCCCGCTGGCCGGCCGTCCGCTGATGCTGTGGATGTCCGCCGTATGGCAAGTGCATTCGGCCCATCCGGCGGCGCCCGCGTTCGCCCGGATCGCCGCGGAGGTCATCGCGCGGGAGGACCCGCCCAGGCGGCTGCTCACGCCTCCGGAGGGGACCAGTCGGCCCCGTCCGTGGTCGGTGGTCTTCGAGCCCGGCGCCGGTCCGGCGACACCATGAGAAAGTCTCCGCAGGAAAGCGTCCCGAGAAAGCGCCACAGGAAACTGATCCTGATTCCAGTTCACATTTCCTGGAGAACATCTACGGAACCCATGGAGTTTTTCCGGACCCGCCTGTCAAGATCTTCCCTCATACCTTCCCCGTTCACTCAGGAATATCAGGGATTCTCGTGCGGAAAATAAATGCGGCCGCCACCGTGGCCGTCGCGGTGCTGGCTCTGGCGCTGACCGGTTGCGGCAAGGACGACGACAAGGACGCCCAGTCGTCCGGCACTTCCGACAAGGCCGCGGCCGCTCATAAGGGCGACGGCTCGGAACGCGGCACCGCGTCCGCCACCCCCACCGATGCGAGCCCCGGCCCGAGCCGTACGAAGCCCGCCGCGAAGAGCCCCGGCGCGAGCCCGAGCAGCCCCCGGGCCACCCGCACCGCCGACAGCGTCACCCCGGCGCCCCGCCGCACGGCCCCGAAGACGCAGGCCCCCGCGCCCACCCGCGCGGGCGCCCCGGCGAGCGTGCAGGGCACGTGGTACTCCACGGTGCGCGATCCGAACGGCAACGCGCTCGTCATGACCGTGACCGGCGGATCCCTGACCGTGGGGTACCAGGGCAAGTCCTGCCCCGGGACCATCAGCGCCAGCATGGCCGTGACCATGACCTGTCAGGGCGAGACGATCTCCGGCGGCCGGGCCGTGGTCAGCGGCGACGGCCAGAGCCTCACCGTCAACTGGCCGCAGGGCAAGCCCGACCAGTACGTCCGCCCCTAGGGGGCGTCCGACGGGCCGTGCCTGCGGCGGGCTGCTCCCCTCCCCGCCCCTTCCCGACACCTGACAATATGCGGCTCCGCCGCATGCGGGGCTCCGCCCCAGACCCCGGGGGTCCAGGGGCGGAACCCCTGCCACGCGGCGGAGCCGCATATCGATGCAACCCAGCCCCTCCGGCGCTTGAGGAGCGGGGCCCAGGGGCGGAGCCCCAGCGGGGCCCGGGGCCGGGCCCCGGTTTCGGGAAGGGGCGGGGAGGGGGAAGCATCGATATGCGGCTCCGCCGCGTGGTCCGCCGGACACCCGTAGGGCCATCCGGGCAGGGGACCCTATCTCCCGCCCGCCTCAACACCCCCGTCGCCCGCCTCAACTCCCCCACCCCGCGCCTCCGTACGCCGCCGCTGCTCCTCGATCCGGTGCAGCACCGAGTCCAGATGCGTCTCGGAGGCCGCTCGGGCCGCCTCCGGGTCGCGGGCCTCGATCGCCCGCAGGATGGCCTGGTGCTCCTCGATCGTGGCGCGCCGGCGGGTGGCGGACAGCGAGGTCTCGCGACGCCCCGGCTCACCGATCTCGTAGACCCGGTCCAGCAGCCGCAGCAGCAGGGGGTTGCGGGTGTACTGGGCGATGGCGCGGTGGAAGGTGCGGTCCAGGTCGGTGAACTCCCGCCGCGTGGGCTCCCGTCGCATCGCGTCCAGCAGGGCGTGCAGCTGGACGATGTCGGCGGGGGTGGCACGCCGGGCGGCTCGCGCGGTCACCGAGGGCTCGATACACGCGCGCACCTCCATGACCTGCAAGAGCTCCGCCGTGGCATCGAGCCCCGAGGCGAGGATGTCGCCGCGCGGAGTGGCTCCCGGGTCGAGTACGACGGTGCCGGAGCCGGGGCGCCGGGCGACCAGTCCGCGGGAGGCGAGGGCGCGCAGCGCCTCGCGGACCGAGCCCCGGGAGACACCGAGGCTCTCCGCGAGCTCCCGCTCCGGGGGGACGCGGGAACCGGGCGGCAGCTCTCCGCTCAGGATCAGCCGCTCCAGGCCGACGGCCAGGGCGTCCGGCCTCGACAGGGTGGAGTGCCGCAGTTGCCGCCAGTCCATCTCCCGGCTTTCCTCCGCCTTCTTCAGCTTTCCCGAAGCTTTCCGGACTTCGCGAGCTTTCCGAACTTCACGAGCTTCTCGAACGTCCCGGGCCTTTCCGGGCCTTTCCGGGCTTTCCCGAGCTTTCCTGTGGCCTTTTCCGGTCCGGCCGGTGGTCCAGAGTCTCATATCCGGCGGGCGTCTCCCCGGGCGTCCTCCCGGCCGCCGACGCGGCGGGATTTAACCAGGTGGTGACAGGCGGGCAACCGGAGTCGCCAGGCCCGGCCGCTAGCGTCCATTGAAGCAACTTGGTCCTACCAATGGACCAATCGCCTGTCCTTGCGCCATCCTGACCGCACCGCAGCGCGCGCTCTCCGTCCCCAGCAGTGAGGCATCCCGCCATGCGTCCAAGAACGAGCGGACCCAGCGACCGGCCCCCACCCACCCGCCACCGACGGCGCGCCGCCGCCCTCGCCGCCCGGGTGCTGTGCGTGCTGGTCGTCGCCGCCACCGCCGGCTGCGCCTCCCTGGCCTCCCCCACGGCCGAGGTGGGCGCCGACCGGATGACCGACCCCCGGCCCGTCCGCGACGGCGGAACGCTGGCCATCGCCCTCAAATCGGACCCCGACAAGCTGGACCCCTCACTGGCCAGCACCGCCGTGGGCCGCACGGTGTTCGCCGCGATGTGCGAGAAGCTCTACGACGTCGACGCCCAGGACCGGTTCGTGCCCCAGCTCGCCGCCGCCCCGCCCACGACCAGCGACGGGGGCCGCACCGTCACCATCAAGCTGCGGCACGGCGTCCGGTTCGCCGACGGCACCCGGATGGACGCGGAGGCGGTCAAGACCTCCCTCGACCGGCATCGCACGCTGTCCGGATCCGTCCGCGCGAGCGAGCTGAAGCCCGTCACCTCGGTTCGGGCGGTCGGCGACGACACCGTACGGCTGCGGCTGAAGAAGCCGTACGTCCCGCTGCTCGCGCTGCTCGCCGACCGCTCGGGCATGGTGATGTCGCCGACGGCGCTGAAGCGCTACGGCGACGGCTTCGCGAGCCACCCCACCTGCGTCGGACCGTTCCGCTACGCCGAGCGGGTGGTGGGCGACCGCATCGTGCTGGACAAGGACCCGAACTACTACGACGCCGACTCCGTCCATCTGCGGCGGGTGATCTACCGCACCATCACCGACGGCAACGTCCGGCTGGCGAATCTGCAGTCCGGTGACATCCAGGTCGGCGACCAGATGGATCCGGTCCAGGTGGGCAGGGCGCTCACCGAACCCGGGCTGCAGCTCTTCAACTCCCCCTCGCTGGGCTACTACGGACTGACCCTCAACATCGGCAACACCAAGGGCGCCGGGGCGCCGCCGGGCCGGATCGACACCCCGATCGCGCGGGATGTGCGGGTGCGCGAGGCGTTCGACCTCTCCCTGGACCGCGCCCTCATCAACACCATCGTCTTCCAGGACCGCTACCGCCCCACCTGCGGCCCGCTCCCCTCCGGCACCCCGTACGCCACCGGGGCCCGCTGCCCGGCCCGCGACCTGGCCAAGGCCAAACGGCTGCTCAAGGCCGCCAAGGTGGCCACCCCGGTCCGGGTGCGGCTGCAGATCAGCACCACCCCGGAGGACAACCGGCTGGGCCAGGTCGTCCAGGCCATGGCCAAGGAGGCTGGCTTCGCCGTGAGTCTGGCGCCGACCGAGTTCGCCACCGGCCTGGAGCACTCCCGCGCGGGCGACTTCCAGGCGGCGACGACCAACTGGTCCGGACGGCTGGACCCGGCGGGCAACATCGACGTGTTCACCGGCACCGGCGGCGCCCAGAACTACGGCGGCCTCTCCGACCCCGCCATCGACCGGCTGATCGCCGAGGGCGGCGCCACCGCGGGCAAGGCCGCCCGCCAGAAGATCTACGCCCGGCTCGTCGAGCGCGTCCGCGCCCAGCACACCGTGCTCTATCTGATCCAGCCCACGAACTACGTGTCGGTGACGAAGAAGGTCGCCGGGCTGAAGGTCTTCGGCGACGGGCTGATCCGCGTGAAGGACGCCGGATACGCGAAGGGAGGGAACTGATGTCCTATCCGATCCGCCGCGTCGGCGAATCGCTGATCACCCTCTTCCTGGTCAGCGTCGTGGTCTTCGCCGGCGTACGGGCGCTGCCCGGCGACACCGCGACCGCGCTGGCCGGGGAGGAGCCCACACCCGAGGCGATCGCCCAGATCCGCGCGAGCTACGGGCTGGACGACAACATCGTGGTGCAGTACGTGCGCTATGTGCGGCACGCCGCCACCGGCGACCTCGGCGTCTCCTCCCGCACCGGGCTGCCGGTCCTGGACTCGGTCCTGGAGGCGCTGCCCGTCACCCTCGAACTGTCCGCCCTGGCCCTGCTGCTCGCGGTCGTCGTCGGCGTGGGCGCCGGGGTGGTGGCGGCGGTCCGGCGCGGCCGGCCCGAGGAGTGGCTGGTCAACGCGGTGGCGCTGCTGGGGCTTTCGGTGCCCGCCTTCTGGCTCGGCATCGTGCTCGTCCTCGCGTTCGCCATCGCCGTCCCGGTCTTCGCCGCCTCCGGTTTCGTGCCGTTCGGCGTGGACCCGATGGAGAACCTGCGCCATATGGTGCTGCCGGTGATCGTCCTCGGCTCCGGTCTTGCGGCGGTCGTGATGCGGCAGACGCGCGCGGCCATGCTGGGCTCGCTGTCCGCCGACTACGTCCGCACGGCGCGCGCCAAGGGGCTCTCCAGCCGTCAGGTGATCATGGGGCACGCCCTGCGCAACAGCCTGGTCACGGTGGTGACCGTGCTCGGGCTGCAGCTCGGGCACCTCATCTCGGGCGCGGTCGTCACCGAGCAGATCTTCGTCCTGCCGGGCTTCGGCAAGCTCACCATCGACGCGGTCTTCTCCCGCGACTACGCGATGGTGCAGGGCGTGGTGCTGTTCACCTCGGCCGCCTACATCCTCGTCAACCTCCTGGTCGACCTGACCTATTCGGTGATCGACCCCCGTATCCGGCTCGGAGGTGCCCAGTGAGTATCCGGCCCGTAGGTACCGAGTTGAGCATCCGCGTCGGAGGTGCCCGATGAGCGCGGCCGCCACCACCGTACCCGCCGCCGAGGAGCGGGAGCGGGCCCCGCTCGCGCCGCTGTCCCGGCTCCGGCTGCTGACCCGCAACAAGCTGGCCCTCACCGGGGCCGTGGCCGCCGCGATCCTGGTGCTGATCGCGGTGTTCGCACCGCTCATCGCGCCGTACGACCCGGCCCGGCCCGACTTCTCGGCCGCCCTCCACCAGCCGGGCTGGGCCCACTGGCTGGGCACCGACGACCTGGGCCGCGATCAGCTCTCCCGGGTCGTGTACGGGGTGCGGGCCTCGCTGCAGATCGGTCTGCTCGCGGTGGCGCTGGCCTTCGCGGCCGGGGTGCCGCTCGGGCTGATCGCGGGCTATTACGGGCGGTTCGCCGACTCGGTGGTCTCCCGCCTCACCGACACCCTGCTCGCCTTCCCCTTCCTGGTGCTGGCGGTGGGCCTGGCCACCATCCTCGGGCCGTCCCTGCTCAACGCCACGATCGCGGTCGGCGTCTCCCAGATCCCGGCCGTCATCCGGATCACCCGGGCGGAGACGCTGCGGCTCAAGCACCTCGACTATGTGGCGGCGGCCGTGGCCAACGGCGGCGGGGACGGCACCGTGCTCTTCCGCCACATCCTCCCCGGCGCCCTGTCCGCGCTGACCGTCCAGGCCACCGTGGGCATCCCCACCGCGATCATCGGCGAGGCGCTGCTGAGCTTCCTGGGCCTCGGCATCCAGCCGCCATCCGCCTCGCTCGGGGTGATGCTCTCCAGCGCCCAGGCGTACATCGCCGCCGCGCCCTGGATGGCGGTCTTCCCGGGACTCGCGATCATCGCCGCGACGCTCGCGTTCAATCTGCTCGGGGACGGGCTGCGCGACATCCTCGACCCCCAGGGAGACAGCCGATGACCACGTCGGGAGAACCGCCGATGACCCCGTCGGGAGAACCGCCGATGACCCCGTCGGGAGAGAGTCGATGACCCCATCCGCGCCCCCTGCCCTGAGCGTGCGGGACCTGTCCGTGGTCTTCCGCACCCCGACCCGCGTGGTCCACGCGGTGGACGGGCTGTCGTACGACATCGCCGCGGGTGAAGTGCTGGCCGTGGTCGGCGAGTCCGGCTGCGGCAAGTCCGTGACCTCCACCGCCGTGATGGGGCTGCTGCCGCCCACCGCGCACGTCGGCGGCTCCATCCGGCTGGGCGGACGGGAGCTGGTGGGGGCGGACGAGAAGGAGCTGCGGGACGTCCGCGGCCGGGAGATCGCGATGATCTTCCAGGAGCCGATGACCTCGCTGAACCCCGTCCTCACCATCGGCCGCCAGGTCGGCGAGGTCCTCCGGCGCCATCAGGGGCTCGACCGCCGCGCGGCGCGCGAACGGGCCGTGGACCTGCTCGACCTCGTCGGCATCCCCGCCCCCGCCCAGCGGGCCCGCGACTATCCGCACCAGCTCAGCGGCGGTATGCGGCAGCGGGTGATGATCGCCATCGCGATCGCCTGCGACCCCGCCGTGCTCATCGCCGACGAGCCCACCACCGCGCTGGACGTCACCGTCCAGGCGGGCATCCTGGAGGTGCTGCAGTCCCTGCGGGAGCGGCTCGGCACCGCCATCGTGCTGATCACCCACGATCTGGGCGTGGTCGCCGACATCGCCGACCGGGTGCTGGTGATGTACGCGGGGCGGGGCGTCGAACAGGCCCCGGTGGACGAGCTGTTCACCGCGCCCGGCCATCCGTACACCCGCGGGCTGCTCGGCGCCGTGCCGGTCCCCGGACGGCGGCGGGCGGCGGGCGGACGGGGGCGGCTCCAGGAGATCCCCGGACTGGTGCCGAGCCTCACCGAACAGCCCGACCGCTGCACCTTCCAGCCCCGCTGCTCCGCTGCCGATGAACGGTGCGGGGCGCAGCGGCCCGTGCTGCGGGCGCTGCGCGAACGGCACGAGGCCGCGTGCTGGTATCCGGTGCCGGTCGATTCCGGGCAGCCGGACCGTCCCGAGCAGACCGAAGGCACCGAGCCGACAGAACGCCCCGATCAGGAGGCCGCCTCATGACCGCCGCCGTCGCGTCCGTGGAGGCGTCACGGGATGACGCCGTGCTCGACATCAGTGGCCTCGTCCGCCACTTCACCGGCCCGGCCGGCACCGTCAAGGCGGTCGACGGGGTCAGCCTCAGCATCGGCCGGGGCGAGATCGTCGGCCTGGTCGGGGAGTCCGGCAGCGGCAAGTCCACGGTGGGGCGGTGCGCCGTACGGCTGGACCGGCCGACCGCGGGTAGCGTGACGATCAACGGCCGCGAGGTGACCCGGCTGTCGAGACGGGCGCTGCGTCCGCTGCGCAAGGACTTCCACCTGGTCTTCCAGGACCCGTCCTCCTCGCTCGACCCCCGGATGACCGTGGGCGCCATCGTCGCCCAGCCGCTGCGGCTGCACCGCCTGGCGTCCGGCGACGCGCTGCGCGACCGGGTCGCCGCGCTGCTGGCCCAGGTGGGGCTGCGGCCCGAACTGGCGCGGCGGCGGCCCCATGAGCTCTCCGGCGGGCAGCGGCAGCGGGTCTCGATCGCCCGCGCGCTGTCGGTCGATCCACAGCTACTCGTGGCCGACGAGCCGACGTCGGCGCTGGACGTCTCCGTCCAGGCATCCGTGCTCAACCTGCTGGCCGATCTGCAGCGGGAGCGGCGCTTCGGCTGTCTGTTCATCACCCATGACCTGGCCGCCGTCGAATACCTCGCCGACCGGATCGCCGTGATGTATCTGGGGCAGCTCGTGGAACAGGCCCCGGCCGCCGAGCTGTTCGCCGACCCCAAGCATCCGTACACCCAGGCACTGCTGTCCGCGGCCCCGGTGCCGGACCCGGCCGCGCAGCGCTCGCGCGCCCGGATCGTGCTCAGCGGAGAGCTGCCCAGTCCGCTGGATCCGCCTCCGGGCTGCCGCTTCCACACCCGCTGTCCGCTCGCCGTCGACCGCTGCCGCACCGAGCCGCCCACGCTGCGCGGGCTTGCGGGCGGCGGCGGTCGGCAGGTCTCCTGCCATCTGGTGGCGGACGACGGAACGGCGCCGGACGCCTCGGCGGCACCATGACCCATAAGAACGCCTCCACCCGACGAGAACGCCTCGGCCACATGAGAACGCCTCCACCCCCTGAAGACCCCTCGGCCCCCTGAGACCCGCCCGCACACCCGCACCCGTACGAGATCAGGAGCCCGCCGCATGTTCACCACCCGGCCCACCCTGCAGGGCACCCATGGCATGGTGTCCTCCACCCACTGGCTGGCCTCGCAGTCCGCCATGGCCGTCCTGGAGGACGGCGGCAATGCCTTCGACGCGGCCGTGGCCGCCGGGTTCGTCCTGCATGTGGTCGAGCCGCATCTGAACGGGCCCGCCGGTGAGGTGCCGATCATCCTCGCCCCGGCGGGCGGCGAACCCACCGTGCTGTGCGGCCAGGGCCCGGCCCCCGCCGGGGCCACCATCGACCACTACACCGCGCTCGGCCTCGACCTCGTCCCCGGCACCGGCCCGCTCGCGGCGGCGGTGCCCGGCGCGTTCGACGCCTGGATGGTGCTGCTGCGCGACCACGGGACCAAGCGGCTCGCCGAGGTGCTGCGGTACGCGATCGGCTACGCCGAGCACGGCCATCCCGCGGTCGAGCGGATCGGGGAGACGGTCGAGGCGGTACGGGAGCTGTTCGAGACCGAGTGGACGACCTCGGCCGAGCTGTATCTGCCGGACGGGGAGTCCCCCGCCGCCGGGCGGCTGCTCACCAACCCCGCGCTCGCCGCCACCTGGCGGCGGCTGATCGCCGAGGCGGAGGCGGCCGGGCCGGGGCGCGAGACACAGATCGAGGCGGCCCGCCGGGTCTGGCGCGAGGGCTTCATCGCGAAGGAGCTGGCGGACGCGGCGGCCCGGCCCGCGATGGACTCGTCCGGGCAGCGCCACGCCGGGACGCTCACCGGGGACGATCTGGCGGCCTTCGAGGCCACGTACGAGGCGCCGGTCAGCCACTCCTGGAACGGCTGGACCGTGTGCAAGGCCGGGCCCTGGAGCCAGGGGCCGGTGCTGCTGCAGCAACTCGCCCTGCTGCCGGACGGGCTGACCGCGGACGACCTGGGCACGCCCGACTTCCTGCACACCCTGATCGAGGGCGGCAAGCTGGCCATGGCGGACCGCGAGGCGTGGTACGGGGACGCCGCCGACGTGCCGCTGACGGAGCTGCTCTCCCGTCCGTACAACGACGAGCGGCGGCGGCTGATCGGCGAGGGGGCCTCGTACGAGCTGCGCCCCGGGCACCCCGGGGGCCGTACGCCGCGGCTGAGCAAGCAGGCGCTGGCCGCCGTGGCCCGCGCGGCCTCCGGGGCGGCCGGACCGGTCGCCGGGCCGGGCGGCGGTGAACCGACGGTCGGCGGACCGGACCTGGGGCCGGCCCTCGGCGGACCGGCTGTCGGCGGACCGGCTCCGGGCGAACCGGTCGTCGACCCCAACGGGGTGACGCGGGGCGACACCTGCCATCTCGACGTCGTGGACCGCTGGGGCAACATGGTCGCGGCCACGCCCAGCGGCGGCTGGCTGCAGTCCAACCCCGTCATCCCCGCACTGGGCTTCCCGCTCGGCACCCGGCTCCAGATGACCTGGCTGGACCCCGGGCTGCCCAACTCCCTCACCCCCGGCCGCCGCCCCCGCACCACGCTCACCCCCTCGCTCGCGCTGCGCGGCGACACCCCCGTCATGGCCTTCGGCACCCCGGGCGGCGATCAGCAGGACCAGTGGAGCACGCACTTCTTCCTCGGCGTCGCGCTGCGGGCTCCGGTGCGCTCCGGGCTGGATCTGCAGGGCGCCATCGACGCCCCCAACTGGCACCAGGAATCCTTCCCCGGCTCCTTCCACCCGCGGGCGATGATGGCGGGACGGGTCGTCGTGGAGTCGCGGGTCGGCGAGGCCGCCGTCGCGGAGCTGCGCCGCCGCGGCCACGATGTCGTGGTCGGCGGGCCCTGGTCGGAGGGGCGGCTGTGCGCGGTCGCCCGCGACCCCGAGACGGGCGTGCTGCTGGCCGCCGCCAATCCGCGGGGCGCGCAGGGGTACGCGGTGGGACGGTGACGCCGGCGGCGGGCTGCTCCCCTCCCCGCCCCTTCCCGAAACTGGGGCTCCGCCCCAGCCCCCGGCCGCGTCGCCCCCAGGGGCGTGGGAAAGACCCGCCGGGTGGCGTGCGCGCCAAGCAGGTCGGAGGAAGTCCGCTACGGTTCGGGCAGCGCCCCGAAGGGGCGCGGGGCTGTGTCGATGTGCGGCTCCGCCGCGTGGGCGACCAGCCACGACGGCCCGCAGTCGGCCGACGACGCATCGCGACACTTCCAGCGGAGCGCTCAGCGGGCGTATCCGCCGGGGTCGGCGGTCCGCAGCTTCTCGGCGCGCGCCAGCGGGTCGTATCCGGGGCCGACGCCCTCGACGAGGACCGCAGTGCCCTCGATGTGGTCGGTGCGCAGCGGCAGGATGTCCTGATAGGCGGGTGACGCGTACCAGGCACGGGCGTCCGCCGTCCCGCCCGGGAACTCGATCAGCACCACACTGCCCGGCCACTCCCCCTCGACCACCTCCAGCTCGCCGCCGTGGATGAGGAAGCGGCCGTGGAAGGGGTCGAGGGTGGCCTGGATCCGCTCCAGGTACTCGATGATGTCGGGGTGCGGACTGCGGCCGTGCAGATGCGCGAGCGCGTAGGCGGCGGGCATGGCTCCTCCAAGTGCTCCGGCAAGTACTCCGGGCCGATCGGCGGTTGGGTCCGGTCCGGCGTCTGCGGCGGACACGGATCAGCCTGCCGCGCCGCGCCCGGGGCGTCGATTACCCGTGAGGTCATGGCGGGGGCGCCGGATGTGGTGGCCGACCGGGCCCCGGGCCCCCGGGCCCCGGGCCTCAGTCGAGGATGCCCAGGTCCTCCCGCATGATCCGGCGCATCGTCGCCAGCCGGGGCTCGGCCTCCTTCAGCTCCAGCAGCGCGCCCGCCGCCGTCTCGCCGTCGCGCTGCAGGCCCCGGTCGATCCGTTTGGCCTGCGCGTCGATCCCGGCGAGCACCGTGTTGAGCGCGCGGGACGCTTCCAGGACCCGCTCGGGGACGATCATCTGCGCCTCGGCGTAACGGTCCCGGTAGTCGCGGCGGGCCTCCTCCAGCCCGACGCGGTCCTCGTCCGTGTACACGTCGTCGCGGATCCGGTGCAGCGCGTCCTTGAGGAGCGTGTGGAACTGCCGGGAGGCGCGGTTCATCGCGGTGTAGGCGGTCCGGCGCTCCTCGATGCGGCGCCGCCGGTCCTCCGTACGCGCGTCCTCCTCCCGTTGCCGTACCGTCATGCGCTGCTGGAGGACGGGCGCGAAGAGGGTGCCGAGGATGCCGACGACAGCGGTGATCATGGCGGCTATGACGGTGGACACCGGCCGAGCCTAGCCGCGCCCCTTACGGTGGCCGCCGCCGATTCCGAAGACCGGTCCGAGACCTTTCGGGAAACCAGGCGATCGGAACTAATGTGCTGTTTCATGCCCGCCTCGCCCTCCGACGTGCGCGCCGACCGCGCCGACAACGTTCTCGCCCTCGCCCGGCTGGCCTCCAGGCGCGGGGCGGTCCGGGACATGCTCGGCTGGCTGACCCGGCGCACCGGGGGCCCGGCCGTGCTGGTCGGGGACACGGGCCGGGTGCTGGCCGGGCCGGGTGGCGAGCACGACCCGGCGGTGGCGCGACCGGCCGCCGACGCCGCCGCCGACGCGGCCGTCGAACTGCACCGGCGCGGGGCGCCGTCCGCCGTGCTGGGCGGGGGCGAGGGGCCTCCGGTACATGTGATCGCGCTCGACACCGACCCGAGCACGTACCTGGCCGTCATCGGGCCGGACGATCCGCACTGCGGAATGCTGCTCGCCGACGCCGCCCGCACCCTCGCCCTGTGCTGGCGGCTGGAGCAGGCCGAACGGGCGCGGCGGCGGATCGAATCGGCCGAGGAGCACAGCCGGGAGGCGGTGCTGCATCTGCTGATGGTGGGCAGCGTGCCCGCCGCGCAGCGGATCGCGGGGGCGCTGCGGCCGGCGCTGCCCGCGGTGGTCCAGATGTATGTGATCGAGTGTCCGCACCCCCGGCGGCGCGAGATCGCCCGGCGGATCGACCGCGAGGCAGGCGGCGCGGCGTGGATCGTGCCGTGCCCGGTACGCCCGAACCACGTCCTGGCGCTCGTACCGCCGGAGACGACAGGCCCGGCCACCGCGGTGAGCGACGACCCTCACCCCCCACTCGCCGAATCACTGGACCTGCTGATCGTCCGGCTGGTGCCGGAGTGCCGGGTCGGGGTGAGCGCGGCGGTCGCGCTGCGGGACACGCCGACCGCCTACGAGCAGGCCATCCACGCGCTGGCGGTGGCCCGTAACGCGCCCGAGCGCCGCGCCGGCTTCGGCGGCGACGTGGACGTGACCGTACTGGCGGGCCCGGAGGGGTATCTGTGGGCGAGCGAACTCCTGGCGCCCTGCCTGGGCTACGCCCCGGCCCGCCGCGCCGACCCCGGCCCGCAGGAACTGCTGGGCACACTCGGGTCGTGGCTCAGCTTCGGTGGAGCGGCCAGCCGCCATCTGAAGATCCACCGCAATACGCTCGCCGCGCGGCTGCGCCATCTCGATGAGCTGCTGGGCATGGAGGTCAGCCGCAGCCTGGCCGCGCAGTCGGCCGCCTGGCTCGCCCTGCGGCTGCACACCGCGCCGCAGGCCGCGGCGGCCCGCGCCCATGCCCCGCCGGGACCCACCGCCACGCTGGACACGGTGCTGGGCACACCCGCCGCCGGGACCTGGGCCCGGTTCCAGCTACGTCCCCTGGAAGAGGCCAGGCCGACGGCCTCTCTGGAGACCGTACGCACCTGGCTGCGCGCCGACGCCCGCCTGCCCGCGGCAGCCACCGCCCTCGGCATCTCGCTACCGGGCGCGCGCAAGCGCCTGACCAGGGCGGAGGACGTGCTGGGGCGGTCCCTGCTGACCGCGCCGAGCGCGAAGTACGAACTGTGGCTGGCAATGCGAGCACTGGGCTCACTCTGAGACCGGCCCGCGCCCCGGGCCGTTCGCGTCAGCGCACTCGCCGTTCGCCCCCGTTCTCACCATTCACCAAAGCACTCACCGTTCGAACGGGAACCACCCGGTGCCCTCACTGTGCACATCGTTCCTCGCCGCCGGTACCGCGCCCGCCTAATGTCCTGAACTGGCCCAGCCCGCCGGGCCTCACAAACCGGGGCGGCCGCCGCGCGACGACGGGGGTGTTGCGCGCGGCCCGCCCCTGTCCCCGCCCGGCGCCGGGCCATGAGCACCGGCACCAGGCGGGCCGCGGTCGCTGTCACGTCCCCAAAATCGTTGTCACGACCCCAGGATCGTGGTCAGGAACTCCCCCGTCCATGCCAGCAGTTCCCGCCCCACCAGCGGCTTTCCGCCGATTCGGGCGGTCGAGGGGCGGGGGACCAGGACCTGCTTGGTCGCCGGCTTGATCACCGAGCGCTGGTAGAGGCGCTTGAGGCGCAGTTCCTGGGATTCGCGGAGCTCCACCGGGGAGAAGCGGATATTGGAGCCCTGGAGGGTGATGTCGGTGACGCCGCAGGCGCGGGCCAGCAGGCGCAGGCCGGCGACCAGGAGGAGGTTCTCCACCGGTTCGGGGAGCTTGCCGTAGCGGTCGGTGAGCTCCTCGCGGACGGCGCGGATGTCGTCCTCGCTGGTGGCGGAGGCGATGGCGCGGTACGCCTGGAGGCGCAGGCGCTCGCCGGGGGCGTAGTCGTGCGGGACGTGCGCGTCGACCGGCAGCTCGATCTTGACCTCCAGCGGCGCTTCCTCCTCCTCACCGCCCTCGATCGCGGCCCGGTAGTCGGCGACGGCCTCGCCCACCATCCGGACGTAGAGGTCGAAGCCGACGCCCGCGATATGGCCGGACTGCTCGCCGCCGAGCAGATTGCCCGCGCCGCGGATCTCCAGGTCCTTCATCGCCACATACATGCCCGCGCCCATCTCGGTGTGCTGGGCGATCGTGGCCAGCCGCTCATGGGCGGTCTCGGTGAGCGGCTTCTCGGGCGGGTAGAGGAAGTACGCGTAACCGCGGTCGCGCCCGCGGCCGACCCGGCCGCGGAGCTGGTGGAGCTGGGAGAGGCCGAAGTTGTCGCCGCGCTCGACGATCAGGGTGTTGGCGTTGGAGATGTCGATACCGGACTCGACGATCGTCGTGGAGACCAGCACATCGAACTTCTTCTCCCAGAAGTCGACCACGACCTGCTCCAGGGCGGTCTCCGACATCTGGCCGTGAGCGGTGGCGATCCGCGCCTCGGGGACGATCTCGCGCAGCTTCGCCGTGGCCCGGTCGATGGACTCCACCCGGTTGTGGATGTAGAAGACCTGGCCCTCGCGGAGCAGCTCACGCCGGATCGCCGCGCCGATCTGCTTCTGCTCGTACGGCCCGACGAAGGTCAGCACCGGGTGGCGCTCCTCCGGCGGGGTGGTGATCGTGGACATCTCGCGGATGCCGGTGACCGCCATCTCCAGGGTGCGCGGAATGGGGGTGGCGGACATGGTCAGCACGTCCACATTGGCGCGGAGCTTCTTCAGCTGCTCCTTGTGCTCGACGCCGAAGCGCTGCTCCTCGTCCACGATGACCAAGCCCAGGTCCTTGAACTTGGTCTCGGAGGAGAAGAGCCGGTGGGTGCCGATGACGATGTCGACCGCGCCGTCCTTCAGCCCCTCCAGCACCGCCTTGGCCTCGGTGTCGGTCTGGAAGCGGGAGAGCGCCCTGACGTTGACGGGGAACTGGCCGTACCGCTCGCCGAAGGTGCCGAAGTGCTGCTGCACCAGCAGGGTCGTGGGCACCAGCACCGCGACCTGCTTGCCGTCCTGGACCGCCTTGAAGGCCGCGCGGACCGCGATCTCGGTCTTGCCGTAGCCGACGTCGCCGCAGATCAGCCGGTCCATCGGAACCGACTTCTCCATGTCCTCCTTGACCTCGGCGATGGTGGTGAGCTGATCGGGGGTCTCCGCGTACGGGAAGGCGTCCTCCAGCTCGCGCTGCCAGGGTGTGTCCGCGCCGAAGGCATGGCCGGGCGCCGCCATCCGGGCGGAGTAGAGCTTGATCAGGTCGGCGGCGATCTCCTTGACGGCCTTCTTGGCGCGCGCCTTGGTCTTGGTCCAGTCGGCCCCGCCGAGCCGGTGCAGGGTCGGCGCCTCACCGCCCACGTACTTGGTGACCTGCTCGAGCTGGTCGGTGGGGACGAAGAGCCGGTCGCCGGGCTGGCCGCGCTTGGCCGGGGCGTACTCCACCACCAGATACTCGCGGGTGGCGCCCTGGACGGTGCGCTGCACCATCTCGATGTAGCGGCCCACGCCGTGCTGCTCATGGACGATGAAGTCGCCCGCTTCGAGGGTGAGCGGATCGATGGTCTTACGGCGGCGCGCGGGCATCCGCGCCCCGTCCTTGCCCGCGGCCTTCTGCCCGGACAGATCCGTCTCGGTCAGCACGGCCAGCTTCAGGACCGGGTCGACGAAGCCGTAGTCGATCGAGCCGCAGGACACATGCACCACGGACGGCTTGATCTCGGTGAGGTCGCCGTCCAGCCGGGCCGCGATCCCCTCGCCGCCGAGCACCTCGACGGTGCGGGAGGCGGGGCCGTGGCCCTCGGTCACATAGACGGTGCGCCAGCCGTCGGCGAGCCAGCCCTTGGTGTCGGCCAGCGCCCGGGCGGTGTCGCCGCGGTAGCTCTCGGTGGCGTGCATGCCCAGCTTGACGGTGTCGCCCGCCGCGTCAGCGGCAAGTGTCTGCGTGAGCTCCTCGTCGGCCGCGAACGGGCTCACCGACCACCACATCATGCCCAGCTCACGGGCCCGGTCGCGGACGTCCGCGATGCCCCACAGGGAGGCCGCGCCGACGTCGATCGGGGCCTCTCCGCCCCCGGCCGTGGCCGCCCAGGACGCCTGCAGGAACTCCTGGCTGGTGGCCACCAGATCCGCCGCCCGGGTGCGCACCCGCTCCGGATCGCAGACGACCGTCATGCTGCCCTTCGGGAGGACGTCCAGCAGCAGCTCCATGTCGTCCACCAGGACGGGGGCCAGGGACTCCATGCCCTCGACCGCGATCCCCTCGGCGATCTTGCCGAGCAGCTCGCCCAGCTCGGGATGGGCCTCGGCGAGGGCCGCGGCCCGCTCCCGCACCTGGTCGGTCAGCAGCAGCTCCCGGCAGGGCGGGGCCCACAGGCCGTGCTCGGCGACTTCCAGGGAGCGCTGGTCGGCCACCTTGAAGTAGCGGATCTCCTCGATGTCGTCGCCCCAGAACTCGATCCGGAGCGGATGCTCCTCGGTCGGCGGGAAGACGTCCAGGATGCCGCCGCGCACGGCGAACTCGCCGCGCTTCTCGACCAGCTCCACCCGGGAGTACGCGGCGGCGGCGAGCCCGTCCACGATCTCCTCCAGATCGGCGGTCCCGCCGGCCCGCAGGCTCACCGGCTCCAGGTCCCCCAGCCCCTTGACCTGCGGCTGCAGCACGGACCGCACGGGCGCGACGACGACCGAGACCGGACCGGCCGCCGGATCGTCCTGGCGCGGATGGGCCAGCCTGCGCAGCACCGCGAGGCGCCGCCCGACGGTGTCCGAGCGCGGGGAGAGCCGCTCATGCGGCAGCGTCTCCCAGGACGGGTACTCCACCACCCCATCCGGCGGGAGGAGCGAGCGCAGCGCGGCCGCCAGGTCCTCCGCCTCCCGGCCGGTGGCGGTCACCGCGAGCACGGGGCGGCCCGCGGAGCGCGCCAGCGCGGCGATGGCGAACGGGCGGGCGGCCGGCGGGCCGACCAGATCGACGTGGGGACGATGCCCGTCGGCGGCGCCGTGCACCGCCTCGGCGAGCGCGGGGTCCTTGACGACGACGTCGAGCAGACCGGTGAGGCTCATAAAGGGGTATTCCATCCCGGAGGCGGACAACGCGAACGACCCGACACGTGTCACGGGCCGGGGGTCTTCCAGAGTACGACCACCCGCCGACAATCTCCGCCGGTCCGTCGTCCACCCGCGCCGACAATCTCCGCCGGTCCGTCGTCCACCCGAGCACCTGTGGATCGCGCCCCGATCAGCCCGATGCCGTGCTCGAGCACCCGGCCCGGCCCACGACGGCAGGCGGCCGTCTGGCCCATCACGGCAGGCGGCCGGGCACGCCTTGTGATCACACTGATGCACATGGCAGAGCGAGAGACGCGCCCATCGCCCACCAGGACGAGCCCCCGGTCCCGGCCGCCCAGACCGGCCGAGGCCGCCCGGCACGCGTGCGACCAGCTCGCCTCACTGATCGTCCATGAGCCCGAGGGCGTCAGCGGGGTGACCCGCCACGAGGACGGCTGGGTCGTCAGCGTGGACGTCCTCGAGGTCGCCCGGATCCCCGACACCACCAGCCTGCTGGCCACCTACGAGGTGCGCGTCGACCAGCGGGGCGAACTCCAGGAATACCGGAGGGTCCGCCGCTACCGGCGCGGTGCGGCCGACGACTGCTGAGACGACTGCCGAGACGACTGCCGAAAGGACGCCCCGAGATGCCCACTGGCACATACACGGAAGAGGTCGTCTGCGTCCAGCGGACCGGCACTCTCTACGACGTCCTGGAACTCATCCTCGACCGGGGCATGGTGATCGACGTCTTCATCCGGGTCTCCCTCGTCGGCATCGAGATCCTGAAGATCGACGCCCGCATCGTGGTCGCCAGCGTGGACACCTACCTCCGCTTCGCCGAAGCCTGCAACCGCTTGGACCTCGAATTCGACCGCAGCAGCACGACCGTTCCCGAACTGCTGGGCGGGGTCGCGGGCGGCGGCGGGAGTCCGGCCGGGCGGATGGCCACCGGCCTCGGCAAGAAGAAGGCCAAGAAGGCGGTGAAAGGCGTGGGAGAGAAGGTCAAGCACGCCGTCGGGGTCGGCGACGACGAGGACGAAGAGGAGTGGGAGGAGCAGGAGGAGCAGGAGAGCCGCCCCCGGCGGCGCACCACCGCCGGGGGCGGCGCCCGCCGCCGTTCCGCTTCTTCCGAGGAGGACTGATCCATGACCGCGCCCCGGAGCGTGTACGTCTACGGCGTCGTCCGCGCCACCCACGCGGTGCCGCCCGGCCGCACCGGAGTGGGCGAGCGGCCCGCCCCGGTCCGCACCCTCCGGGCCGGCGCGCTGGCCGCGGTGCTCAGCGACGCTCCGGCCCGGCTGCGCGCCAAGCGGCGCGACCTCCTCGCCCATCAGGACCTCGCCATGGCGCTGGCGGTGGCCGGGCCGGTGCTGCCGATGCGCTTCGGGATGATCGCCCCCGACGAGGAGTCGGTGCGGCAGCAGTTGCTGTCGTCCCAGAACGACTGCCTGGCCGCGCTCGAACGCGTCGACGGGCGGGTCGAGATGAACCTCAAGGCGCTGCCCACCGAGGCCGACCTGGGCACGCTGGTACGGGAGGACCCCGAGGTGAGCCGGTTGCGCACCGCCGCCCGCAGGGCCCCGGGGTACGAGGCCAGCGTGCGGCTCGGCGAGGCCGTGGCGCGCGGCCTGGGGCGCAGAGCGGCCGCCGCCGCGGCCGCGGTGCTCGCGGAGCTCTCCGCCGTGGCGGACGCCAAGGTGCACGGCCCGCAGGTCGAGGGATGCGTGCTCAACGTCTCGTTCCTGCTGGACCGGCGCGAGGAGCGGCGGTTCCACGGCGTGGTGGAGCGCTTCGCCGCCGGCCACCGCGACCGGGTCGAGCTGCGGCTCACCGGACCGCTGCCCTGCTACAGCTTCGCGGAAGGCCGGGCCTGACATGGGGCTGCTGAGCCAGGTCGTCCTCTTCCCGCTGGCGCCGGTGCGGGGGGTGGTGTGGGTCGCGGAGCGCGTGCGGGACGTCGCGGAGGAGGAGCTGTGCCATCCATCGGTGCTGCGCGCCCGGCTCGCGGCGCTGAACGAGGCCCTGGAGTCGGGGGCGATCGGCTCCGAGGAGTTCGACCGGGAGGAGGACCGGCTGCTGGACCTGCTGGAGCGGTCAGGCAGCCGAAGCCCAGGAGAAAGGGCAAGGGTGAGCCGCCATGACTGACCGCGACCTGGTGTACCCCCCTTCCGTGACCAGCGACCGGCACCCCTCCGACCTCGCCGAGATCCTGGAACGCGTCCTGGACAAGGGCATCGTGATCGCCGGAGACATCAAGATCGACCTGCTGGACATCGAACTGCTCACCATCCGGCTGCGGTTGTTCATCTCCTCCGTGGACACCGCCCGCAAGGCCGGAATCGACTGGTGGGAAACCGACCCCGCCCTCTCCTCGCGCGCCGCGAAGGACGCCCTCGCCCAGGAGAACGCGGAACTGCGCGAACGGCTCCACGCCCTGGAATCACGCATGGATTCCGATGAGCAACTGAGCGCGGTCGGCGCCACCGCCGCGGAGGAAGGCGCGGACACATGACCCCGCCCGAGGCCCCCACCCTCACCTACGCCTTCGCGGTCTGCCGCGGCGGCGCCCTCACGGCGTTGGCCGCGCTCCCAGGGCTCGGCACCGGCGCCCCCATCCGTACGCTCGCGGCGGGCCCGCTCACCGCCGTGGTCCAGGACGTGCCCGCCGCCGGGTTCGGCGAGGAGGCGATGCGGCAGCGGCTGTCCGACCGCGATGAGCTGGAGCGCTGCGCCCGCGCCCACCACACGGTGATCACGGCGGCGTCGGCGCTCGCCCCCACCGTTCCGCTGCCGCTGGCCACCCTCTATCTCGACGACGGCCGGGCCCGCGAGGCCCTGGGAGAGCGGGAGACGTCCCTCCTGACCGCACTGGACCGGATCACGGGCCGGGCCGAATGGGGCGTCAAGGTCTACGCCCCGACGGGACCGCCGCCCGCCCCGGAAACCGCCCCGGAAGCCGCCCCGGCGGACGGCCCGGCGCCCGGCCCCGCCAGCGGCCGGGCCTATCTGGACCGCGTCCGCACCCGGCAGCGGAGCCGCGAACAGCACCACACCCTGACGCTGCGAGCCGCCGAGCGGGTGGACACCGCCGTCCGGAGCCTCGCCGTGGCCGCACGCCGGCTGCGCCCGCACGGCGTCGAGGTGACCGGGAAGCACCGTACCCATGTGCTGAACGCGGCCTACCTCCTCGACCTGGGCCGGGAGCGCGAACTGCGCGCCGCCCTCGCGTCGTTGCGCCGCGACGAGACGGACGTCCAGATCGAGCTCTCCGGTCCATGGGCGCCCTACTCCTTCGCCGACGGAGGAATCGCCGACGAAAGACCCACCAGCGGAAGGATGTCCCCATGACCAGGGCCGCCAGGGACGCCGCCCCGGCCAAAGCGGCATGGGAAGCGGCCCCCGCCGATATCGCCCGCAAAGAGGCCCCCGCGTGGGGAGCCACCCCCGCCGAGGCCCTCGGACCGCTCGGCGTCCCCCTCGTGGACCTCCTCGACCGGGTGCTCGCCACCGGCGTCGTGGTCACCGGCGATCTGGTCATCGCGATCGCCGAGGTCCCCCTCGTCCGCCTCTCCCTGCACGCGCTCCTCTCCTCGGTCAACGAGCGGGTCCCGGCCCCGTGGACCGACAGCGGCCCGCTATGAGCCCGTCGACGCCCCCGACCCCCTCGGCCTCCCCGACCCCCACCCACCTCGACATCGACCGCGACTCGGTCGGCCGCGACCTGGTGGCCCTCGTGCTGACGGTCGTCGAACTCCTCCGCCAGCTCATGGAGCGCCAGGCCATCCGCCGGATCGACACGGGCGGCCTCACCGACGGCCAGATCGAGCGCATCGGCACCACGCTGATGCTGCTCGACCAGCGCATGGCGGAGCTGTGCGACCAGCACGGACTGACGCCGGAGGACCTCAACCTGGACCTCGGGCCCCTGGGCACCCTGCTCCCCCGCGACTGAGGCAGGTCAGCCGCCGAGGGCTTCCGCCATCCGGTCGAGGTCGGCGAGGAGAGCGGCCAGGCGCCGTTGCGGGAAGGCGTCGACCATCGTCCGCTCGATGGCGTAGACGGCGGACCGGGCCGCGTGGAGCCGTTCGCGACCGGCCTCGGTGAGGTGGGCCGGGAGGGCGCGGCCGTGGTCGGTGGTGGCGGGCCGGGTGATCAGATCCGCGTCCTGGAGGCCGCGCAGGACGACGTTCATGGACTGCCGGGTGACGAAGGTGCCGCGGGCGAGTTCGGCGTTGGACAGGCCGGGCCGCTGGTCGAGGAGTTCCAGGCAGGCGTACTGCGGCACCGTCAGACCGCGTTCGCGCAGCGCCTTGTCCATGGCGCCGCGCAGCGCCGCGGCGGCGCGCTTGAGGCGGTAGCCCACATGTTCGGTGACGTCGTGAGCGGGGTGCGGCGGGGCCACGGGAGTCCGGTCTTCCATGTCAGGATTTTGACATGGGGAGGGGGTGTGCGTACAGTCCGGGAATGTCAAAGTCCTGACATCAAACAACTGGGGAGGACCCATGACCGCCACCGTTGACGGCCCCGACTTCATCGCCCTGCAGGTACGCGATGTCGAGGCTGCGGCCGCCTTCTGCGAGAAGCACCTCGGACTGCGGCGGGCACCGGCCTCGCCGCCCGGTGCCGTGGTGTTCACCACCCAGCCGATCCCGTTCGCCGTCCGCGAGCCGCTGCCGGGCGTGGAGCTCGACGACGTCGCGCGGCCCGGTCTCGGCGTGGCCCTGTGGTTCCGCACCACGGACGCCCAGGCGCTGCACGACCAGCTCGCCGACGCCGGGGTGCCGATCGTCGCCCCGCCGCAGGACAGCCCCTTCGGGCGCACGTTCACCTTCATCGGCCCCGAGGGCTACGCCATCACCGCGCACGGAGGCTGATCGTGACCGCCGTCTCCCTCACCCCGGCCGGTCCCTTCTCGCTGGCGGCGAGCGTCCGCTTCCTGGAGGACTTCACCCCCGCGAGCTATTCCGGCACGGCGGACGAGGTGCTGCGCCTGGCCTTTCCCGCCGACGACGGCCACTCGACGGTGGCCGCCGCGGTGCGGCGGGAGGAGACGGCGGACGGGGAAGCGGGCACGGTACGGGCCGAGTTCACCGTGTATCCCGGCGCACCGGACGGCGACCTGGACGGCTCCCCGGCGGACCCCGCGTCCGCCGGGCCCGGGCCCGTATCCGTCGAGTCCGAGTACTGGCCCGACGAGGCCGTCCGGGCCCAGCTCGCCCGCATCCTTTCCCTCGACGCCGACGGAAGCGGCTTCCCCGACCTCGCCGCCGCCGACCCCGTGGTGGCGGGGCTCATGGCGGAATTTCCGGGCCTCCGGCCGGTGTGCTTCCACTCCCCCTACGAAGCCGCCGTGTGGGCGGTCATCGGCCACCGCATCCGCAGGACCCAGGCCGCCGCCATCAAGGCCCGCCTCGCCGAGCGGCACGGACGGCGGGTCCAGGCCGCGGGCCGGACCCTGCACGCCTTCCCCACCCCGCCGGTGCTGCGCGCGATCACCCGGGTCCCCGGTCTGACCGAGGTGAAGATCGAGCGGCTGCACGCGCTGGCGGAGGCCGCCGACGCCGGTGCGCTCGACGCCGCACGGCTGCGCGCGATGCCGGTGGACGACGCCCTCGCGGCGCTGCGCACCCTTCCCGGCATCGGCCCGTTCTCCGCCGAGCTCATCCTCATCCGCGGCGCCGGGCACCCCGACGTCTTCCCGCACCACGAACGGCGACTGCACGCGGCCATCGCCACCGCGTACGGCCTCGACGAGGCCGCCTCCGGCGACATCGGCCGGCTGGCCGGGATCGCCGACGGCTGGCGGCCCTACCGCAGCTGGATCGCGCTCCTGCTGCGCGTCCGCGCCGAGCGCATCGGCCGCCACGTGTCGTAGCCGCGCGGAAGAGCCGGTCCGCCCCCGTCGCGGACCGGCTCCTCCACCGGCTCCTCCACCGGCTCATCACCGGCTCATCACCGGCTCTCGGCCGGGTGCGATCAGCCGTTCTCGACGACCATCAGCGCGTTGCCGTCCCCGTCCCGGAAACTGAACATCGGCGGCACCGGGGCGCCCCAGCGCTGGACCTCCGGGTCGGTGTCGACGCCGCGCGAGCGCAGCGTCGCGTGGTCGGCGTCGATGTCCTCCGAGGTGAGGATGATGCCGGTCGGAGGCCCGGCTTGGCGCCCATGGAGGGCGGCGCCCACATTGAGAGGTTTACGCTGGTGAGAGGGGTGGTGCACGAAGGGAGCCGGCTTGTGAGTTGGCACAGTGAACTCCCCCGCCTGCTGACAGCGGCGGAGACGGCGGCACCGGTGGAGTCCGTCGATGTGGTCGCCGAGGACCTGCGGCGGCGCTTCGACGCCACGCAGGTCTCTTTCCTCATCCTGGATCTGACCGGGAAGGCGGTGGCACGCCTGTCCATCGCCTCCACCGAGGAAGTCGGGCGGGCCGCGGAGCGGATCGAACTGTCCGGCAGCGTCTACGAGCGGGTGATCCGCACCCAGCGCCTGTACCAGGAGGCGACCGGCCAGGGACACCGAGTGATCGCCCCGGTCACCAACCGTGGGGACGCGATCGGTCTGCTCGAGGTGCTGCTGCCGACCGAGCCCGGCAAGGGCATCCTCGACGCGGTCGGCGAAGCCGCCCACGTCCTGGCCTATATCGTGATCGCCAACCAACGCTTCACCGATCTCTACACCTGGGGCAAGCGCTCCAGGCCCCCCACCCTGCCGGCCGAGATCCAATACCAGCTCCTGCCGTCGTCGCTGTCGTGTGAGGCCGCCCAGTTCGCCCTGAGCGGGAGTCTGGAACCCTCGGAAACGATCAGCGGCGACACCTTCGACTACACCCTGGACCGGGACACCCTGCACCTGTCGGTGACCGACCCCATGGGCCACGACATCAACTCCGCGCTGGCGGCCACCGTCCTCATGGGCGCCCTGCGCGGCGCCCGCCGCGCCGGAGCCGACCTGATCGGCCAGGCCCGGCAGGCCGACCGGGCCCTGGCCGACAATGGCCGCGGCCACGCCACCGGGCAGCTGCTGCGGGTCTACCTCCACACCGGGCGGACAGAACTCGTCAACGCCGGCCACCCGTTGCCGCTGCGCATACGCGAGGGAGCCGTGGAGGAGATCCCCTGCGAGGCGGATCCCCCCTTCGGGGTGCCCGTGCCCGCGGCCCACTCCTACCACGTTCAGGACATCGGTCTACGCCCCGGCGATCGTTTGATCATGCTCACCGACGGCATGCTCGAACGCGACGCGCAGAAGGTGGATCTGGTCGCCCTGCTGAAGAGCACCCGGCACTTGCATCCGCGGGAGACCGTGCTGATGCTGACCAGCGCGGTCCTGGACGCCGCGGGCGGCAAGCTGGAAGACGACGCCACCGTGTTGTGCCTGGACTGGCACGGCCCCCAGGAGACCCACCGGCACGTCAGCTCCGGCGCGGACGTCCGCCAAGCCTCCCCCGCCCGCGGGAAGCGGTAGCCGGCACAGCCCGCCGGCTGCCGGACGGGGAGCGGGAGGCGCTGGGCACGGTGATCACCGACGTGCGGATCAGCGGTTGACGAAGGTGAGGTTCCGCTCGTCGTAGCGGGTGCCGGCGACCTGGTCGGCCGGGGCGGCGGCGTCGATCGCGGCCAGTTCTTCGGGAGACAGCTCCAGGGTGGCGGCGGTCAGGTTCTCCTCGAGGTACTTCTGGCGCCGGGTGCCCGGGATGGGAACCACGTCGTCGCCACGGTGCTGCACCCAGGCGAGGGCGAGCCGGCCCGCGGTGACGCCCTTCGCGGCGGCCAGTTCGTTCAGCTTCCCGACGATGGCCAGGTTCTTTTCGAGGTTGCCGTCGGCGAACCGGGGCTGGGTGCGGCGCATATCGCCCTCCGGCAGGCCCTCGGTCGAGGTGTAGCGGCCGGTGAGGAAGCCGCGGCCGAGCGGGGAGAAGGGGACGAGGCCGATGCCGAGCTCACGGCAGACCGGGGCGATCTCGTGCTCCAGGTCCCGCGTCCACAGCGACCATTCGCTCTGCAGGGCCGCGATGGGGTGCACCGCGTGGGCGCGGCGGATGGTGTCCGCGCCCGCCTCGGACAGGCCGAGATGGCGCACCTTGCCCGCCTGGACCAGCTCGGCCATCGCGCCGACGGTCTCCTCGATGGGGACCTCGGGGTCCACGCGGTGCTGGTAGTAGAGGTCGATGTGGTCGACGCCGAGCCGCCGCAGCGACGCGTCGCACGCCTGGCGGACGTACGCGGCGTCGCCCCGGATCGCGGTCGGCTCCCCCAGCCGGTTGGCGAAGCCGAACTTGGTGGCCAGGACCGCCTGCTCCCGGCGTCCGGCCAGGGCCCGGCCGAGCAGCTCCTCGTTGTGCCCGGCACCGTAGAAGTCGGAGGTGTCCAGCAGCGTGACGCCGAGGTCCAGGGCGCGATGGAGGGTGGCGATCGACTGGGCGTCGTCCGAGGCGCCGTAGCCGTGGCTCATTCCCATGCAGCCCAGGCCCTGGGCCGCGACGGTCAGCGCACCCAGGCGGCGGGTGGGCAGTTCGGACATCGGGTACCTCCCTCGTGGTCGTGACGATCACGCTAGGAGTTGGAGCGCACTCCAAGTCAAACCCCGGGATTCCCTGTCCGGCGTACCGCCGGACACTGCCACCTTTCCCGAATCCGTCACTGGCTCGCCCCTCAGAGCTTCCCCGTGGCAGCGAGCGTGGTGGGCACACCGCACAGGGCGAACACGCTCAGCTCGGGGGCGAACTCGATCACCAAGCGGCCGGCCTTGATGACGGCTTCATCCCGACCCCCCGTTGATTCGGCTGCGTACGGCGGGGGCCATCGTGGCCTGCTCGACAGCCAGCCGTGCCAGCGCTCGCCCGAAGCCGTCGTTCATCAGGGGACGAGACGCACCTAGGACACTCGCACGGTGGCCACACCGACGACTTCAGCGTTCGAGAGACGCGTTGGACGCCTCGTAGAGGGCCATGGGGCCGAAGGAACGCCGAGGTCCTGGAGGCCGGAGGAGCGCAACGCCGGGAAGACGTCATGGACGGGCTCCGCGAACGGCACCTAGGCGTGCCACGCCCCGACAGCGGTCGGCCCACGGCCACTGAACGGCTCGGCGCGGCCTACGGGGCGGCCATCGCCGAAGGGTCCAGTTCTCACTCAGGGACTACCTGACCTGGGATGACGTCTCGGCGGGCCGTGGCTACAGGTCGGTGTCCCATACCCCCGCCATCACCCGATCGGCTCAATCGGCTGTGCTGCTGTTTGCCCACTGTGCGAGCGTGACCAGGGGCTGCTGCGTGAGAGCCGGCCAGTGAGGCAACCGGATCGCGCACTCAGCGGAAAGCACCCGCTGCTGCGGGACGTCGGCGGCCCGGCCAGCCCCGCACATTCCAGGGCGCTGAAGGAGAATCATGAACCGTCGTGTCGTCCACACCCGCGGCGGATCACCCGCCGAGGTCCTGACCGTCATCGAGGAACCAGACCCGGCGACGCCCGAGCACGGCCAGGTCCTTATCCGCGCCTCGGTCTTCACGGTGCACCCCGGTGATCTGCAGACCATCGAGGCATACCCAGGGAATGCCGCACAGCCGGTCCCAGCCGGGACGGAGGTCACCGGCGTGGTGGAGGCGATCGGCCCGGGAACGCGCGTGGCGCCGGGGGTCGAGGTCGGCGGCCGGGTAACGGTCTTCCCCCAACCGGGGGCGTGGGCGCAGTGGATCATGGCGGACGCCGATTTGGTCGCCGCCGTACCGGACGAGTTGTCGGACGAGGTCGCCGCGCAGATGCTGGCGAACCCGCTCACCGCGGTGATGCTACGCCGGGAGGCGCAGGAGCACCTGGCCTTCGGATACGACGGTTGCCTGGTACAGACCGCTGCGGGCTCATCGGTCGGGCGGCTGGTGACGGGTGTCTCCCAGTTCCACAACTTCCCCCTCGTCAACGTCGTCCGCAGCGAGCGCGGTGCCGCCGAGCTGCGCAAGCGGTTCCCGGACGTGCCCGTCGTGTCGACAGAGCATCCGGGCTGGGCCGACGAGGTCCGCGAGGCAGCCGGCGGCCGTCCGGTGAGTGTGGCGTTGGACCCCATCGGCGGGAAGCTGGCGGAGAGCCTTCTGGACCTGCTGTCACCGGGCGGGAAGCTGGTCAGTTACGGACTGATCGCCAAGGAGCCGATCTCGGTGCACGCATCGACGCTGCTGAGCAAGTCGCTGACCATGCGCGGCAAGAACGTCGGCCGGTGGCCGTCCGAAGCCTCCGCCGAGAGGCGGCAATCCGACGTCGCCACCGCGAAGCAGATCGCACTGGCCCTCAGGGACCAGTTCGACGTGGCCGCTACGTACGGCCTCACCGAGCTGGCCAATGCCGTGGAACACGCGGTACGGCCCGGCAAGGTCGGCCTCGTCCTCGTCCGTCCCTGGTAGCTGCCGCTACTAACTGTCCAGCGGAACGGCCCGGAACACACCGCCGGCCCGGTGCGCTCCCCCGTCGCGCACCGGGCCGGTCGGCCGGCCTTCTGCCCCTCCCCCCATGGAGAGGCAGCGGGCCTCATTTCCCCCGTTGGCTTTGCTATTCCGTGGCGATCGCGTTCAGCACATTCATCCGCGCCGCCCGGAAGGCCGGGACCAGCGCCGCGATCAGACCCACCACGGCCGAGCCGATGAAGACCGTGATGATCGTCGGCCACGGGATCTCCAGGGTCTTCAGACCCTCCAGCGCCAGCAGCTTCTGGGCCGTGGTTCCCCAGCCCATGCCAAGACCCAGCCCCAGCAGCGCGCCGAAGAGCGCGATGACCACGGACTCCAGCCGGATCATGCGGCGCATCTGGCGGCGGGAGAGGCCGATGGCGCGCATCAGGCCGATCTCACGGGTCCGCTCGACCACCGACAGGGCCAGGGTGTTCACCACACCGAGGACGGCGACGATGATCGCCAGCGCCAGCAGACCGTAGACCAGGTTGAGCAGCTGACCGACCTGGTCCTTGACCTCCTGCTTGTAGTCGGTCTGGTCGCGCACCTTCACCGACGGGTAGTGGTGGAGCTGGGCCTTGAGGGATGCGTACGCCGCGTCCTCCTGGCCGTCCTTGGCCTGCGCCAGCATCATGACGTCCGCCGGGATCAGCTTGGCGGGGACATAGCTCTCGACGGTGGCGATGTTGAGGTACATCGCGCCCTTGTCGAGGCTGACGTCGTCCGAGGTGATCGCGGCGACGGTCAGCTTGGCGGTCCGGCCCTCCTTGAAGGCGACGGTCAGCGTGTCGCCCTTCTTCACCTTGTGGTCCTTGGCGAAGCCCTCCGGCACCGACATGGCGTTCTTGCCGTACGCGGCCGCCAGATCACCCTCGACCACCGGGGTGCGCAGGTCCTCCGCGTACGTCGGGCTGGCGGCCGAAAGGTCCTCGGTGACCGTCTTGCCGTCCGGCAGGGTGAGCTTGGCGCCGTCGATGTTCTTGGCCTCGCTGATGTGCTTCAGGCCCTTGGCCTGGCGCACCGACTTCTCGATCCCCTCGGTGATCGGCTGGCCCATGTCGGACTGGATGATGAAGTCCGCGCCCACCGACTTGTCCAGCTCATCGGTGGCCGAGGCGACCATCGAGGAGCCCACCACCGACAGACAGGCGACCAGCGCCAGGCCGATCATCAGGGCCGCGCCGGTGGCGCCGGTGCGCCGCGGGTTGCGCAGCGCGTTGCGCTCGGCCAGCCGGCCGACCGGGCCGAAGATCCGCAGGACGACGGTGGCCAGCGCGCGGACCACCAGACCGGCCAGCAGCGGGCCGATGACGATGAAGCCGATGAGCGTCAGCACCACGCCGACGCCCAGGAACATCGAGCCGTCGACCGCCTTGTCCGCGTTCCCCGCGACCACCAGGGAGGCCGCGCCACCCGCGGTGAGCAGGGTGCCGATCACGCCGCGGATCCATCCGGCCCTGCTGTCCGCCGGGGTGCCCGCGTCGCGCAGGGCCGCCATCGGGGAGATCTTCCCGGCCCGGCGGGCGGGGATGTACGCCGCGATGACGGTGACGATGACGCCGATACCGATGCCGATGATGGGCGTGGTGGGCTTCACCGTCAGCTGATCGGTGCTCAGATGCAGCCCCGCGCTGCCCATGATCTTCATCAGGCCGACCGCGAGGCCGACCCCGCCGAGGACACCGAGGATCGAGCCCACGATGCCCAGCAGCAGCGCCTCGATCAGCACCGACCGGTTGATCTGCTTCCGGCTGGAGCCGATGGCCCGCATCAGGCCGATCTCACGGGTGCGCTGGGCGACCAGCATCGAGAAGGTGTTGACGATCAGGAAGATGCCGACCAGGACGGCGATCCCGGCGAAGCCGAGCATCGCGTACTTCATGACGTCCAGGAACGAGCCGATGTCGTCCTCGGCCTCCTTGCTGGACTCGGCCTTCGTCTGCACCTTCACCGCGGTGCCGAGGTCGGCCACCACGTTCTTCTTGAGCTGGTCGTGGCTGACGCCCGGCTGGGCGGTGAGCAGGTAGCTGGAGTACACCCCGGGAGCGCCGAGCAGCTTGCGCTGCGCGGTGTCGGTGTCCATGAAGACCAGCGTGGCGCCCGGGTTGGTCACCTGGAACGTGGCAATGCCGACGATCTTCGCGCGGAACTCGCCGGGGATGGCGATGATCCGCATCTCGTCGCCCAGCTTCAGCTTCTTGTTCTTCGCGGTGTCGGCGTCGACCATCACCTCGGTCGGGCCGCGCGGCGCGTGGCCCGAGGTGATCTGGACCGAGCGCGTCTCGGTCGGGTCCCAGTTGGTGCCGATGGTCGGGGCGCCGGAGTCCGAGCCGATGCTGTTGTCGTTCCGGTCGGCGGCGGTGATCGACTGGCTGGTGGCGTCGCCGATCACCGACTTGACGCCGTCCACCTGCTTCAGCCGCGCCAGCTCCGAACCGGGCAGCGAACGGATCCGGCCCTGCCGGGTGTCGCTGTCGCCGGCGCCCTTCGGGCTGACCGTGACATCGGAGGCGGTGCTCGCGAAGAGCTTGTCGAACGTGGCGTTGGTGGTGTCGGTGAAGACGAGCGTGCCGCAGACGAACGCCACCGACAGCAGCACGGCGATCGCGGACAGCGCCATCCGCCCCTTGTGGGCGACGAAGTTGCGCAGTGAGGTCTTGAAGACGGTCATGACACCCGTCCCCGCGCGTCGAAGTGCTTCATCCGCTCCAGGACCAGATCGGCCGTCGGGTTGTACATCTCGTCGACGATCCGGCCGTCGGCCAGGTACAGCACACGGTTGGCGTAGGAGGCGGCGACCGGGTCATGGGTGACCATCACGATGGTCTGGCCCAGCTCGTCCACCGACCGCTTGAGGAAGCCCAGCACCTCGGCACCGGCCCGCGAGTCCAGGTTTCCGGTCGGCTCGTCACCGAAGATGATCTCGGGACGGGCGGCGAGGGCGCGGGCCACGGCGACGCGCTGCTGCTGACCGCCGGAGAGCTGGTTCGGACGGTGCTTGAGCCGGCCGGCCAGGCCCACGGTCTCCACCACCCGGTCCAGCCAGGCCCGGTCGGGCTTACGGCCCGCGATGTCCATCGGCAGCGTGATGTTCTCGATCGCGCTGAGCGTCGGCAGCAGGTTGAACGCCTGGAAGATGAAGCCGATCCGGTCCCGGCGCAGCTTGGTGAGCTTCTTGTCCTTCAGCCCGGTGATCTCGGTCTCGTCGATGAAGATCTGCCCGGAGCTGACGGTGTCCAGACCGGCCAGGCAGTGCATCAGGGTCGACTTGCCGGAGCCGGACGGGCCCATGATCGCGGTGTACTGCCCGCGGGCGATGTCCACGTCCACATGGTCCAGCGCGACCACCCGGGTCTCCCCGGAGCCATACGCCTTGAGTACCTGACGCGCACGGGCGGCGACGGCCGTATGTCCTCCGCTGCCCCCGGTCCTGGGAATCGATACAGCCGTTGTCACGCTGGTTCTCCTTCAGTATTTGATCGGCGATGTCGCTCCCCGATCACGGCATCCAGATTGCCGTGATCCGGGAACCTCCGCGATGGGGAAGGACTCCCTCTCAGCGGTAGGGCTAGCCCCACCCCCTCGGTCGCGCAGCCCGTAGCAACCTTATGAAGCCGGGACGACAGGCTCCTCATCCGCCCGGACGAACCGGGGGTAGGAGTACAGGGTGGGCATCCCCTAGGGGAGTGAGTCCTGAGGCTGACCCGGACTCGGGGTAAATTCTGCACCCTTCCGCCACGTCAGGCTCAAGCCGGGCCTTCTGGACAGCCCGGATGCGTTCTTCCCCCAGCCTGTCCCGCCATGGAATCGTGGGTCGTACAAGAATCGTGCGTACGGGAGTCCCTCGCACGAACATCAGGGACACGTGCCGGCACGTACCGGCGAAGGGAGCGCGCCACCGTGGGCGGCACCGCACGACGGCCGATGGACGCTGACCCCAAACCCCCCGCACCCCAGGCGCACCCCGGCACCCCCACCCCCCGCAGCCGCCGCCCCGTCGCCGCCGCCCTCATGCTCGGCATGGCGCTGGCCGCGCTCGACTCGACCATCATCTCCACCGCCGTACCGCAGATCGTCGGCGACCTCGGCGGCTTCTCCGTCTTCTCCTGGCTCTTCTCCGGCTATCTGCTCGCCGTCACCGTCTCCCTGCCGCTGTACGGAAAGCTCTCCGACACCTTCGGCCGCAAACCCATCCTGCTCGCGGGCATCGTCGTCTTCCTCATCGGCTCACTGCTGTGCGCCGCCGCCTGGAACATGGCCTCCCTCATCGCCTTCCGGATCGTCCAGGGACTGGGCGGCGGGGCGCTCCAGGGCACCATCCAGGTCGTCGCCGCCGACCTCTACCCGCTCAAGGAACGCCCGAAGATACAGGCCAGGCTCTCCTCCGTCTGGGCACTCTCCTCCGTGGCGGGCCCCGCGATCGGCGGAGTGCTCGCCGGATACGCCGACTGGCGCTGGATCTTCCTCATCAACCTGCCGGTCGGCGCCCTGGCGTTCCTCCTCATCACCCGCCATCTGCGCGAACCGCGACGGCACCGGGAGGGCCGTCCCAGGATCGACTGGGCCGGGGCGCTCGGCGTCTTCCTCACCGGCGGACTGCTGCTCACCGCCCTCGTGCAGGGCGGAGTGGCCTGGGACTGGCTGTCCGCCCCGTCACTCACCATGCTCGGCGGCGCCGCCATATGCGCCGCGGCCACCGTATGGATCGAACGGCGCGCCGCCGAACCGATCATCCCCGGCTGGGTCTGGCGCCGCCGCACCATCTCGGCCGTCAACCTCGCCTTCGCCGCGCTCGGCCTGCTGATGATCGCCCCGACCGTCTTTCTGCCCACCTACGCCCAGTCGGTGCTGGGACTCGGACCCATACCGGCCGGTTTCGTGCTCTCCACGATGACGCTGAGCTGGCCGATCGCGGCCGCGCTCAGCAGCCGCGTCTACAACCGCGTCGGCTTCCGGCGCTGCGCCATCACCGGCATGGCCGCCGCCACGCTGATCCTGGCCGCCTTCCCCCTCCTCCCCTACCCGGGCGCCGCCTGGCAGCCCGCGCTGATCATGCTGCTGCTCGGGGGCGCCCTCGGGCTCTTCCAACTGCCGCTGATCATCGGGGTGCAGTCGTCCGTGGGATGGGCCGAGCGCGGCACCGCCACCGCCTCGATCCTCTTCTGCCGCCAGGTCGGCCAGAGCCTCGGGGCGGCGCTCTTCGGGGCCGTCGCCAACGCGACCCTGGCCTCCCGGCTCACCGAAGCCCCCGACGCCATCCGGCCGGGGCTGCCCGACAGCCTGGACTCGGTCTCCCGCGCCCTGGAACACCCCGGCACCCTCACCGACCAGGCGGCCGACTATCTGCGACGGGCCGTGGACACCGCCGTCGACCACGTCTACCTGGGCTCGGCGACCGCCGCGCTGCTGGCGCTGCTGGTTCTGGTCTTCCTCGCCCCGCGCCGCTTCCCGGTCCGTACCGAAGCCGAGGCCGAGACGGAATCCTGACGGGGCCGACGGCACTGCGACCGGTACTCCGACCGGCACTGACCGATGCTCCGACCGGCACTGACCGATCCTCCGACCGGCACTCCGGCCGGACGGCACCCGGATCAGGCAGTGCCCCGGGCCGCACCCCCGAGGCCGGGCGGTGCGCTCAGGACTCGGGGCGCGGCGCCGCCGCGTCCTCCGCCGCCACCGGCTTACCGGTCAGCGCCGCCAGACTGCCGCGCACATGCTCCAGATGCGCCTTGAGGTCCTCACGCCGCTCCACATGCTCGCGCAGCGTCCGCTCCGTCTCCCGCGCCAGGCGCTCCTCGCGGGCCCGCGCCTGGGCGATGATCTCCGCCGCCTGCGCCTGCGCGTCCTCCTGCCGCAGCCGCGCGGCCTGCTCGGCCATCCCGTACTCCCGCTTGGCGTCGGCGAGCGTCGCCTGGGCGTACTCCTCCACCTGGGCCAGCCGGGCCATCATCGCGCTGTCCCGCTCGGCCAGTTCACGGCCCGCCGCCTCCCACCGCTCGGCGTGCTCCCGCTCCTGCTCGGCCAGGATCGCGGCGGCGCGCTGCCGCATCTCCTTCAGCTCCGCCAGCGCCTGGGCCCGCCACTCCTTGGCGTCCTGACGCGAGACGGCCCGCAGCTCGTCCACATCCACCTGGGCCGACTCCAAGGTGGCGCGCGCCGCCACCTCGGCGGCCTCGCGGACCCGCTCGGCCTCGTCACGGGCGGCGTCCCGCACCGTACGGGCCACGACCTGCGCCGCCTCCCACTCCTCCTGCGCCGACGCCTCGGCCGCCGCCCGCAGACAGACGACCTCCTCCTCGGCCGCCATGAGGATCAGCTGGGCCCGGTCGCCGAGCGACTCATAGGTCTGGGGGGCCAGTTGGGCGATCACCTCACGCAGCCGCTCCGCCTCGGCGGTCAGCTCATTGGCCAGCACGGTGAGGCGCGCGGCGCGCTCCCACGCCGCGTCCCGCGCTTCGGACAGCTCCACCACATAGTGGTCGACCTGCGCGGGCCGGTAGCCACGGCCCCGCCCGCCGACGATGGTGAAGCCCTGACGTGACACCGATGCGCCCATCCTTGGAACCCCTTTTGTCCGGTATGCAACGCGCTTCGGCGCACATCTTTATAGATGGCCTCTCATCCCCCATAACGCGACACTCCGCCCATATCTCCGACCGGGACCGCCGCCGGTGACAACAACGACGAGGCGCCCGCCCCCGTCACGGGGGTCGGGCGCCTCGATCGCCGTCCCTACGGTGCGCGCGGTCAGAGCCGCGCGGACGGACCTACAACAGACCGTCCCACATCTGCTCCAGCAGCACCGCCCACCAGTTGTCCGGAGCCGACAACGCCGCCGGGTCCAGACCCGCGAGCTGCGCCTGGAAGTCCACCGTCCAACGGCCCGCCTGGTCCGGCGTCAGCCCATACCGCAGCCGCCACATCCGGCCCAGCAGCGCCATACAGCGCACAAACTCCGGCAGCCCGGTGTTCACGAACTGCGGCGGCATCGGCTGGGGCGTCGTCTCCAGCGGCACCGCCACGATGTTCGCCGTGCCGTACTGCACACACAGCTGACGGCCGAAGTCATTGCCCATGACCAGGTACGACCCCGCGTCCGACGCGGACTGCACCCCACGCTCCGCCGCCAGCTCCGCCAGCGTCGGCACCGGACGGCCCGCCTGCGCCTGCGCCCAGAAGAACGGACCGAAGTCCAGCGGCAGCCCCGCCCACACCAGCGTCTGCGCCACCACCTCCGGAACGCCCATCCGCGACACCGCGCGCTGGTCGAAGCGGACGATGCCCTGCGGCCCGAACGCCTGGCCCAGCTCATGCGCCAGCCCCTCCGGCGGCACCGGCGGAATCGGCTGCACCTGGCCGGGATGCGGCAACGGCACCCGGTTCGGCGCCGGACGAGCCGGGCCGTCCGCCACCTGGTGCAGCTCGCCCTGGTGCTCCAGCAGGTGACGCACACCCTGCTGCCGGGTCGCGTGATCACGGCCGTACGGAGCGGTGTGGCTGATCCGCACCTGCGGCCAGCTCTCCCGGATCATCCGGGCGCAGTAACCACCGGGCAGATCACAGGACTCCAACTCGGTGTGCAGCTCCAGCACCTGCTGCGGCGGCACGTTCATCGCCCGCAGCTCATGCAGGATCTGCCACTCCGGATGCGGGGTCCCGGGCGCCGAACGGCGGATCAGCTGCTGCTCCGAACCGTCCTGCGCGCGGTAGCGCAGCACCGCCATATAGCCCGGACCCACGGTCGGCTGACCGGGGGGCGGCGGCGGATACGCATAGCCGGGCTGCGACCCCATACCCGGCACGGGCGTGCCGGGAGCGGGCGTACCCGGGGCGGGCATGCCTGGGGCGGGTGTGCCGGGCGCGGGCATACCTGGAGCAGGCGTGCCCGGCGCGGGTGTACCGGGCGGCGGGGCCAGGCCCTGAACCGGAGCGCCGGCGGGCGGCGGCATGCCGGGGGCGCCCGGCGCGCCCGGTCCACCCGGATACGGCGGCCCGGCCGCGCCCGGCGGCGTATGCGGACCACCCGCACCGGGGACACCGGGTGGGCCGGGCGGCTGCGGGCCGGATGGGGCACCCTGGCCCGGAGCGCCGGGTATTCCGGGCGGCTGCGGGGCACCCGGGGGCGGGGTCTGGCCACCGCTCGCGAGCATCGTCGCGGCGGCATGCACCCCGCCGCCGGGCGTACCGGGCGCACCCGGCGGAGGCGGCGTCTGCCCACCACCCTGCGCACCAGGAGGCGGCGTCTGACCGGCACCAGGCACCCCCGGAGGACCAGGGGGGCCGGGCGGACCGGGCGGACCAGGCGGCTGCGGGGCACCCGGGGGCGGCGTCTGGCCGCCGGGCACACCCGGACCACCCGCGAGCATCGTCGCGGCAGCGTGCACCCCGCCGCCGGGCGCACCCGGCGGAGGCGGCGTCTGCCCACCACCCTGCGCACCGGGAGCACCGGGAGCACCGGGAGCACCGGGAGCACTGGGAGTGCCAGGCGGACCAGGAGGGCCGGGCGGCTGCGGGCCGCCGCCGGGGCCGTCGGGGCCGAGCTGCGAGACCAGTTGCGTCGGTACGTACCCCCCGGCCGGTGCGCCGGGGGCACCGGGCCCGGACGGCGGCGGAGGCGTGGAGTCCGCACCCGGCCGGGCGCCGGGCGCCCCCGGCGCACCGGGCGGCGGAGGCATCGCACCGCCGCCCGCCTTGCGGGTGGCGGCGTCAGCGATGTCACCCGGGTTGGCAACGGCACCCGGAGCGGCACCGGGGCCGCCCTGCTGCGCCGGGAAGTCGAGGGACGGGGCGACGGCCGTGGGCGGCAGCGAGCTGCCGCCGGACATCAACTCGGTCTTGGCGTCGGGCCGTACCCCCGGCGGCGGCGTGTCCTCGTCGTCGGAGCCCGCGAGCGGCGGCGCGAAGACCGTGGCGGGCGGGGCGACCGAGCGGTCGTCGTCGCCCCTGATGTCCGTACCGGCCCACGGCGTACTGTCGCCGGGCGTGGCCGCGTTGCCTGCCTGGCCCCCCGAGGAGGGCGTACCGGCGTCCGGCGCGGGCGGGGCCCACGGGCTCGACCCGCCGGGGCCCGCCCCACCGGGCGGAGGAGGCGCGCCCTGCCAGCCCTCACCGCCGGACGCGGCACCGGGACCGGGCCGGGCGTCCTGCTGCGAGCCGGCCGCGAGCGGGCGCGCTACGCCGTCGGACGGCCAGTCGTCCACGGCCCCGCCCCGCCCCTGCGGCGCACCCGGAACAGGCGCACCCGGAGCAGACCCAGGCGGAACGGGCCCAGGCGGAACGGGCCCAGGCGCAGCAGGCGCACCCGGAACAGGCGGCGCACCCGGCGCGCTGTGCGGCGCGTCCGGCGCGGCGCTCCGCGACCCACCGTCCGACGGCCAGTCGTCCTCGCCCGAGATCCTGGGCGCCGACACCCCGGGTCCGGCCCCGGGCCCACCGGCCGACGGCCAGTCGTCCTCCGGAGGCAAAGCAGCCGAAGCGGCGGGAGGAGCAGGAGAAGCGGAAGGAGCGGAAGGGGCAGAAGATGCGGAAGGCACCGGCGCGGAGGCATCGGGCGCGCTGCCGCCCGGCTCCGCCCCCGGCCGCTGCCCGGGAAGGTCCGCCGACCCCTCGGACCGGCCGCTCATCGCGTCCGCCGCCTCCTGCAGCCACTCCGGCGGAGTGAGCAGGAAGGACGTCGCGTTCAAGTCGATGCGCTCTTGCCGGCCAGTGGTGGACTCGTCACGAGAGCCGTCGGTCGTGCCGTACCGCTCCTCGTAACGGCGGATCACCTCACCCACCGGAAGCCCCGGCCACAGCGTGGTCTCGCCGCTGTCGCGGGCGATCACCATCCGCGTGCCCTCGACCCCCCGGCCCGAGACCGGCCCGTCCACCCGGTCCTCGGCCCAGACCACAAAGCCCAGATCGAACTCCCGGACCCGCGCCTCGCGCTGCTGATAGGCCGGCACATCGCCGTTGATCCAGAGTTCCGCGCGCTCCTGCGCCTGTGCGAAGGTCACCATCGCGCTCACCCCTCCACCGGGACGGCGTACGCGAATCCACCGTCCACCATCAGGTTCGCCACGGTCTCCAGCTCCGGCGGATTGCCCGCCAGGCGGACCAGGAAGGCGTCGAAGTCGTCGCCGCACGGCAGCAACAGCCGCCCCACCCGCTCCTGGACCGTCCAGCCGTCACGGTCCCGCGCGTCGTCGTACGCACAGAACCACACCGAACCGATCGCGTCACCCTTCACCTTGACCGCGATCACACCGCCCTGGACGAAGCCCACGCCCAGATAGTCCTTGGTGAAGTGATCCCGCAGACACTTGTTGATATAGACGAGGTCATTGACCGCCGCCTCATCGCGCACCGTGAAGAACGGCTGGTCGATCAGCAGACCAAGCTCCGGGTCCAGCGCCGCGCCGACCGGCGCGCAGCCGCCCGCCGCCTTGAGGAAGGCGCGATACGACTCGGGCAGCCGATAGCCCAGATCCTCCTCGACGCCGAGCACCTGCTCCTCGGTGACCGAAATGCCCCTCAGCGGCAGGCCCACATGGATCGGCCGGGTCTCCTGCAACGGGCGGGTACCCCGCTTCTCCTGGTCCACCTGCGCCGTCGCAAGCCCGCCGTGATGCCGCAGCAACGCCTTGACCTCGACCGGAACCAGCTCCATGCGGCGGGTGCCGACCACGTGGTGCCAGGTCCAGCCGTGCGGGGTGGCCACCGCCGACGCCCCGTTCCACAGCTCATGGCCGGTGGCGTGCAGCGCCGCGTTCGCCGAGACATAGTCCGTCAGCCGAAGCTCGTCGACGCCGAACCCCTCCGGGGGCTCGGCGATTTCGGCGGCCGCACGCGCATACGGCGAGAAGTCCGGAAAGCCTTGTTCGTCCACTCGGACGCCCTTGGGGTGGCGCGCGGCCCGGACGGGATCCGGGAAGTGCACGACCTGCCCGGCGTAGGCCGTGTTCGGTGGCGCGGCATGCTGCCCGAGCCGACCTGTCGTCATGGCGGTTGCCCCCTGCTGATGCTGGCTACTGGGCACAGCCTATGCGGTGACGCAACCGGCCGAACCGGGCGGCCATCCCCCCTCATGACGGCCTCCGCTCCCACCAGGTCGTTCAGGCCCGGACTACCGCAGCGCCCACGGAATTTGGCAATCTGATCATTGCAACCGGGGGATTGCACAGGGAGGGATCCACCACATGCACATCACGCAGAGCAACGGAGGCGGCGACGGCGCCGCCCTCGCGGCCGGCGACCCCCGGCTGAGATGGAGCAGCGTCGACCCCGACGCCGGCCCGCCACCGCTCAACCGCCGCCGCGACGGCATCCTGCCCGCCGTCGCGGCCGCGCTGTCCGTCCGCGGCGAGACGCTGACCTGCACCGGAGGCAAGGCCGAACAGCCGCCGACGCTCCACCCACTGGTCCAGGAATTCCTCGACGCACTCGCCAGCGGCCAGCGCGAACGCTTCACCGGCCGCTGCCCCGAGGCGATCCTGCTCTCCCGCCACCTGGCCAACGTCGAAGCAGGCCGCTCCAAGCGCGCCTCCCGCAAACCGCTCACCCAGGGTGAGGCCCGCCGCTCCCTCAAACAGGCCAAGCTCACCACCCGCAGGATCCGGGAGGCGGGCGACCCCCAGCACGGCAGCTACGCCCCGCCCTGCCTGTCCTGCACCGCGCTGCTGGCCCACTTCGGCGTACGGATGGTGGGTGAGACCACATGAACCAGGCACATCAGGCACCACAAGCACCACAGGCCCCGGGGGCAGCGCAGACACCGCCGACACGCCCGGCCCGACAACCCATCGACCGCCTGGACGTCACCCGCTTCTCCGTCGCCGTCGACGCCGCCCTCCGCGACGCCGGCTGGCAGCCCGGCCGCTGGGACATGCACCGCGCCGAAGTCTGGGCCGACACCCTGCGCGCCCACACCTCCCCCGCAGGCCACCGGCACGCCGTCTTCCCGGCCGCCGTCGAGGCATGGGCGGAATTCGGCGGCCTCCACATCCAGCCACCCGGCGCGGGCCGCGAAATCGCCCCCACCCCCTTCCGCATCGACCCCCTGCACGGCCTCCACCTCGCCCGCACCCTCGGCGACCTGGGCCACGCCCTCGAAACCGAGATCTGCCCACTGGGCGAAGAATCCGACGGCCAGGCACTGCTGACCATCGACGCGGAAGGCCGGGTCTACAGCCTCGACCACACCGGAGACTGGTACCTCGGCCCCACCCTGGACGCCGCCCTCAGCACCCTCGTCACCGGCGCGCTCCCGGCCAGGCTGACCCGCGCATAACCCGCGCACCGCGCGCGATCCGTCCGGCCGCGGGCACTAGGCGCTCTGCGCCCGCTCCACACCCCCGCCGCGGCCCCCGGCCGCGGTGCCATCCACCGGACGCCCCTCCGGCCGATCCCCACGGTCCATGTGATCCTTCTCATCCATGCCGTCGGTGTGATCCGTGTCATCATCCGTGCCGTCCGGGATGACCGCCGACACACGGAAGCCACCCGCCTCCGTGGCCCCCGACACAAAACCCCCACCGAGCGTCGACACCCGCTCCCGCATCCCGACCAGACCATTCCCCCCACTCGGCAGCCCGGCATCCGCCGCGCCCCGCTCCGACGGCCCGTTCTCCACCTGAACCGCGATCTCGGCCGAACGATGCGCCACCCGAACCCGGGCACTCGCACCCGGAGCATGCTTATGGACGTTGGTCAGCGCCTCCTGCACCACCCGGTACGCCGTCTGCTCCACCGGAGCCGCATACCGCCGCTCCTCACCCTCCACCGACAGCTCCACCGCCATCCCCGCCGCCCGGGACTGCCCGACCAGCGCCTCCAGCCCCGCCAGCCGCGGCCCCCCGAACGCCCCCACATCCCTCCCGGCCGACCCCGCGGCCTGCGCCGCCGCCGAAGCCGCGGCCGCCACCGACGCCAGCGGCCGCTCCTCGGCAGAAGACCTGGCGGCATCCGTGGACGACCCGGCGGCATCGGCAGAAGACGCGGCCGCATCGGCTACGGGAGCCCCGGCGGCGGACGCCGACCCCGAAGCGACGGCGGCCGAAGCCGCACCCGGAGCCCGCAGACCATCCTCCGACCGCAGTACCCCCAGCATCTGCCGCAACTCCGTCAGCGCCTGCCGCCCCATATCGCCCACCAGCGCCGCGTTCTTCGACGCCTTCTCCGGATCCTTGAGCGCCACCGCCTGCAACGCCGCCGCATGCACCACCATCAGGCTCACCCGGTGCGCCACCACGTCATGCATCTCCCGCGCGATCCGGGTCCGCTCCTCATTACGCGCCCACTCGGCCCGCTCCTCCGCCCGCTCCGCGAGCAGCGACAGCTCCCGCTCCAGACCGTCCGCCCGCTCCCGCAGGCTCTCCACCAGCCGCCGCCGGGCCCGGACATACAGCCCCAGCAGCACCGGCGGAGCGGTCAGCCCCAAGGTGAGCACCATGGCGAACATCGGGGCCTCCCACACGGAGGTCCCCAGACCACTCTGCGGATTGTCCAGCCGAAGGCCGATCACCGTGACGAGGAAGCTCCCCACCGCCGCCATCCCGGCCAGCAGCGCCGTGATCCGGCGCGGCACCTCGGACGAGGCCAGCGTGTACAGCCCCACGACGCCGAGCAGCAGACCCATTTCGGCGGGCGTGACCGCGATCGATATCAGCACCACGGCGATCGCCCAGCGCCGCCGCAACACCAGCGCGGCCCCGACGACCATTCCGATCAGCACCCCGGCGACAACCGGAATCCGGGCATCATGGGCGAAACCGACACCCTCTACGGCACACTCGATCGCCGACGCCACGGCGAGCAGGACATCGAGCCCCATACTCCGCCGCCGCGACCACCACCACGGCCCCGCGGGCACGCCCCGCGCGCCCGCCACCTCTTCCCCCGTCGAACTCATGCCGACCAGCCTACGGCCGGGCGCCAGCGCTTTCCCCGGGGACACGGCGGCGCACAAGAGACTCGAACATCAGGTAAAAACGCCCATTTAACTCGAACGAATGAATCGCCTACGTTTTCGACCCAACGCGTCCGGATGTCGAACGACCCTGTGGCCATGAACGAACCACGGCGCCGCGACGGCGACAGCATGGGCGGCCTCCTCGACGGGTCGACCACGTTCGAAGAACTGAGAGAACGGGCGATCGCGTTACGGAAGGAGGGGATGAGCCGCCGACAGATCCGCGACCGGCTGAAGGTGAGCAACAACGACATCCTGAACCGCCTCCTGGAGGGCGAACCGCCACCCGAGTGGACAAAGCGCCCCAACGCCAAGGACGACCTCCGGGCCAGGGCACGCGAGATGCGACTACAGGGGATGACATACGACAGGATCCAGCTCGAGCTCGGCTGCTCCAAGAGCTCCATCTCGCTCTGGGTCCGCGACCTGCCGAAACCGGACCGGCCGCCCCGCACCCGGGAGGAGGCGTCGGCGATCGCCAAGCGGGGGTGGGAGGCGACGCTGCGGGAGCGGGAGATCGCGCGTCAGCGGACGAAGCTGGCCGCCGCGAGGGAGGTCGGCGCACTGACGGATCGGGAGCTCTTCCTGATCGGGGTGGGGCTCTACTGGTCCGAGGGCACGAAGAGCAAGCCCCATCGCCGCAGCGAAACCGTCGTCTTCATCAACAGCGACCCCGACATGATCCAGACCTATCTCGCATGGCTCAGCCTGCTCGGGGTCGAGCCGGAGCGCATCCGCTACCGGGTGATGATCCACGAGTCCGCCCAGGTGGCCGACGCGGAACGTTACTGGGCGAGCCTCGTCGGCGTGGACGTCGGCACCTTCGAGAAGACCACCCTGAAGAAGCACAACCCGAAGACCGTCCGGAAGAACGTCGGCGAGCACTACCGAGGGTGTCTCGTGATCCGCACCCTCAAAGGGGCTGACCTATACCGTCGCATCGAAGGCTGGTGGTACGGCATAGTGGTGGGGGCCAGGTCGACGATCTAGCAGGTTGTCCGATTTGGCACCTTTTACCTTCCCCTGTGGTGTAATCGGCAACACGTGGCACTTTGGATGCTTTGTTCCAGGTTCGAGTCCTGGCAGGGGAGCTTCATATTCCGTTTTCCCGGGTCCCGACCGTCCGGCTCGGGACCCTCCTTCCTTTCCGCCCGGAAACCTCTCGGTATCCTGCGGGTGTCCACCCCCGAAGCCGAAGGGCACACCCGTGAGCGCCAACCGCCCGGCAGCCGTCGTCGTCCTCGCAGCGGGTGAGGGCACCCGCATGAAATCGGCGACCCCGAAGGTTCTGCACGCCCTCTGCGGCCGCTCCCTCGTCGGGCACGTCGTCGCCGCCTCCCGTGAGCTCTCGCCCGAGCATCTCGTCGTCGTGGTCGGCCACGCCCGGGAGCAGGTCTCCGCGCATCTGGCCGAGATCGACGCCGAGGCGCGCACCGCCGTCCAGCATGAGCAGAACGGCACCGGGCACGCCGTCCGGATGGGTCTGGAGGAGCTGTCCGACAGCGGGGTCGCCCTCGACGGCACCGTGATCGTCGTCTGCGGTGACACGCCGCTGCTGACCGGCGGGACGCTCCAGCGGCTCGCCGCGGCGCATTCCGGCGACGGGAACGCCGTGACCGTGCTGACCGCCGAGGTCCCCGACGCCACCGGTTACGGCCGGATCGTGCGGGACGACGCGAGCGGCGCCGTCACCGCGATCGTGGAGCACAAGGACGCGACCGACACGCAGCGCGCGATCCGCGAGATCAATTCCGGGGTCTTCGCTTTCGACGCGCAGCTGCTCACCGACGCCCTCGGCAAGGTGCGCACCGACAACAGCCAGGGTGAGGAGTACCTCACCGATGTGCTCGGCATTCTGCGCGAGGCCGGGCACCGGGTGGGCGCGTGCGTGGCGGCGGATCACCGGGAGATCGTCGGGATCAACAACCGTGTGCAGTTGGCGGAGGCGCGCAGGCTGCTGAACGACCGGCTGCTGGAGCGCGCGATGCTGAGCGGGGTGACCGTCGTCGATCCGGCCACCACCTGGATCGATGTGATGGCCACGTTCGAGCCGGATGCGCTGGTGCACCCCGGTACCCAGTTGCTGGGGGCCACTCATCTGGCCGCGAATGCCGAGGTGGGGCCGAATTCCCGGCTCACCGACACCACGGTCGGCGCGGGCGCGGTCGTGGCGTTCACCGTCGCGGACGGCGCGGTGGTCGGCGCGGGGGCGAGTGTGGGGCCGTACGCGTATCTGCGTCCCGGGACCCGGCTGGGTGCGAGGGCCAAGGCGGGTACGTACGTGGAGATGAAGAACGCCACGATCGGCGAGGGCACCAAGGTGCCGCATCTGTCCTATGTGGGCGATGCGACGATCGGTGAGCAGACCAACATCGGTGCCGCGAGCGTCTTCGTGAACTACGACGGTGTGAACAAGCACCACACCACCATCGGCAGCCACTGCCGGACCGGGGCCGACAACATGCTTGTGGCTCCCGTCACGATCGGGGACGGCGCTTACACCGCCGCCGGATCGGTCATCACCAAGGATGTGCCCCCGGGCTCGCTCGCCGTCGCACGCGGACAGCAGCGGAACATCGAGGGCTGGGTCGCCCGCAAGCGCCCCGGAAGTGCCGCGGCACGGGCCGCCGAGGCCGCTCGTCAGGAGGACGAGGGCCAGCAGTGACATCTGCACAGGTACGTCGTACGGGGCGTACGGTGAGAAGTGCACCAAAGTGACATCCAAGGAGACTTGTTGTGACCGGGATCAAGACGACCGGCGAGAAGAAGCTGATGTTCTTCTCCGGCCGCGCCCACCCCGAGCTGGCCGAGGAGGTCGCCCATGAGCTGGGCGTCAGCTTGGTCCCGACCAAGGCATTCGACTTCGCCAACGGCGAGATCTACGTACGCTTCCAGGAGTCCGCGCGCGGTGCCGACTGCTTTTTGATCCAGAGCCACACGACTCCGATCAATAAGTGGATCATGGAGCAGCTCATCATGGTCGATGCGCTGAAGCGGGCCTCCGCGCGCTCGATCACGGTGATCGTTCCGTTCTACGGCTATGCCCGTCAGGACAAGAAGCACCGTGGCCGTGAGCCCATCTCGGCGCGGCTGGTCGCGGACATGCTGAAGACGGCGGGTGCCGACCGGATTCTCACGGTCGATCTGCACACGGACCAGATCCAGGGCTTCTTCGACGGTCCGGTGGATCATCTCTTCGCGCTGCCGGTGCTCGCGGACTATGTGGGTGCCAAGGTCGACCGGTCCAAGCTCACCGTGGTGTCGCCGGACGCCGGCCGGGTGCGGGTCGCGGACCGCTGGTGCGACCGGCTGGGCGCGCCGCTGGCGATCGTGCACAAGCGGCGGGATCCGGATGTGGCCAATCAGGTCACGGTGCATGAGGTGGTCGGCGATGTGCGGGGCCGGGTGTGTGTGCTGGTCGACGACATGATCGACACGGGTGGCACCATCTGTGCGGCGGCGGACGCGCTGTTCGCGAACGGCGCGGAGGATGTGATCGTGACCGCCACGCATGGTGTGCTGTCGGGTCCGGCGGCGGACCGGCTGAAGAACTCCAAGGTCAGTGAGTTCGTCTTCACCAATACCCTGCCGACTCCGAACGAGGTGGAGCTGGACAAGGTGACGGTGCTGTCGATGGCGCCGACGATCGCTCGCGCGGTGCAGGAGGTCTTCGAGGACGGCTCGGTGACCAGCCTGTTCGAGGAGCAGGCGTGAGCGGCTTAACCTTCCCGAACCGGTTCTTGAGGCCACTCCCGTACGGGGGTGGCCTCAGCCGTTGGTAGAGTTGTGGGGTTGCTCGGCGAGGGAGGCCGCGTCTTATCGCGGCTGTCCGTTATCGACGCGCTCTTCGTAGCAAGGTCTGTCGTGGGCCGGGTGACGCCCACACACCGTAAACGATCTACGAGGAGTGCCCCATGGCCGAGGTCAAGATCTCCGCTAAGCCCCGCACCGAGTTCGGCAAGGGCGCGGCCCGGCGTACCCGTGCGGCCGACCGCGTTCCCGGCGTGGTCTACGGCCACGGCGTCGACCCGCTGCATGTCACGCTTCCGGCGCACGACCTGCTGATGGCGCTGAAGACGCCGAACGTTCTGCTCCGTCTGAAGGTCGAGGGCGGCAAGGACGAGCTGGTCATCCCGAAGGCCGTGCAGCGTCACCCGATCAAGATCGGCGTTCTGGAGCATGTCGACCTGCTGCTGGTGAAGAAGGGCGAGAAGGTCACCGTGGAGGTGCCGATCCTCACCGAGGGCGACCTGGCCCCGGGTGGCAACCTGCTCGAGCACCTGCTGAACGCCCTGCCGGTCGAGACCGAGGCGACCCACATCCCGGAGTCGGTCACCGTCTCCATCGCGGGCCTGGACGCGGGTGCCACCATCCACGCCAAGGACATCACCCTTCCGGCGGGCACCACGCTGGCCGTCGAGGAGGACGCGGCCGTGCTGCAGGTGGTCGCCGCCCAGGCCGAGGCTCCGGCCGAGGAGGGCGCCGAGGGCGAGGCCGAGGGCGCCGAGGCGTAGTCTTCGGCTGCTCCCTTTCGCTTTTCCGGCCGCCGTCCCGCCTCTGTGGTGGGGCGGCGGCCGTCCTCAAGGAGAGACATCCAGATGACGGACGACGCGAGCCCTTGGCTTGTGGTGGGCCTCGGCAATCCCGGGGGCGAGTACGCGGGCAACCGCCACAATGTGGGCTTCATGGTGGCCGATCTGCTGGCCGAGCGGATGGGCGCCCGGTTCAAGGCGCATAAGTCGCGGGCGCAGGTCGTCGAGGGCCGGGTGGGTCCGCCGGGGCCGTTGAGCCGCCGGGTCGTGGTCGCCAAGCCGATGTCCTTCATGAACCTCTCGGGCGGTCCGGTGACGGCGCTGCGCGACTTCTACAAGGTGCCGGTCGGTCATGTCGTGGCGGTCCATGACGAATTGGACATCGATTACGGCGCGCTGCGGTTGAAGGTCGGCGGGGGTGACAATGGCCACAATGGGCTGAAGTCGATCACCAAGTCGCTGGGGGCGGATTACTGCCGGGTGCGCTTCGGGATCGGCCGTCCGCCGGGTCGGATGGATGTCGCGGCGTTTGTGCTGAAGGACTTTTCCGCTGCGGAGCGCAAGGAGTTGGACTACTTCGTGGACCGTGCGGCGGATGCGGTGGAGACACTGATCGCGGACGGGCTGGAGCGCGCGCAGGGGACGTACAACTCCTGAAAAGACGCCGTTCGCCCGTTTGTTCGGCGGAAGGTTGACCGAGCGCCCGGGGATGGCAAGGATCGCCGCCATGGCTTCCACCGGTGTGACCAAGCGCAGCCGTACGCGGCGGGCGGGCGAGAGCGCGTACGGGCTTCTGTTGCTGGCGAAGAACGTGGCGATGGGGCTTGTCGCGTTGCTGATCCTGGTCGCCGGGGTGTGGTCGTCCTGGGATGACGCCAAGCCGACGATGCTCACCAAGGGGCTTGAGCGCGGCACCGTGACGGTCTCCGACTGCGGCGACGACTGGTGCACCGGCTCCTTCGCCCCGGCCCGCGCGGGTGGCGAGGCCCATGGCCGGGTGCGGGTCGACAAGGCGGTCACGGACGGGACGGGCGACCGGGTTCCGGTGGCCCTCAAGCCGGGCACGGACCGCGCCGTCCGCACGGGTGCCGCGGGCGTCCTCCACGCCTGGGTCCCCTTCGGCGGCTCGCTCCTCCTCACCTCCCTGATCGTCGCGGGCGGCCTCGGCCTGCGCCGCACGGGCTGGACGATGGGCCTGCTGGGCGCGGCCCTGCTGGGCGCGTCCTTCGCCACGCTTACGCTGTAGCGTTTTCCCGGCGCCCCCGCGTCTGGGCTCGCCTCTCGTCAGGCGCCACGCCACCGTGGCGTGACCGGTCGCGTGGCACGGCCAGTTCGGCACCGCCGGACCCCACCGTGGAAGTACTCGCCGTCGCGGCCGGAAGGAGAAGCCGCCGGGACCCGGCCAACCACCGGAGCGCGCCGACGTCGTAGCAATCACCCGGCGCCCCCGCAGCCACCGGCTCCCGCTTCGTCTCGGGACGACCCCGCCGTCGGGTGACCGGTCGCATGGCACGGCCAGTTCGGCACCGCCGGACCCCACCGTGGAAGTACTCGCCGTCGCGGCCGGAAAGAGAAGCCGCCGGGACCCGGCCAACCACCGGAGCCCGCCGACGTCGTAGCAATCACCCGGCGCCCCCGCAGCCACCGGCTCCCGCTTCGTCTCGGGACGACCCCGCCGTCGGGTGACCGGTCGCATGGCACGGCCAGTTCGGCACCGCCGACTCCACCGTGGAAGTACTCGCCGTCGCGGTGGGAAAGAGGTGGCGGCCGGCCGTCGTGGGGCACGATGTGCGCCCAACCGTGGGGGCAGGGCAGCGGCGGAGCCTGCTGGCCATCCCCGGGGAGCCGGGGGCGGAGCCCCCGGGAACATCAACCCCCACAAGACATTGGGCGGGCCCGCTCCCCGTGGGGAGCGGGCCCGCCCGATGTCGGGCATACGCCCTGGTCAGCCCGTGTTGCGGAGGCCCGCCGCGACGCCGTTGACCGTGAGGAGGAGCGCGCGGCCGAGCAGCGGGTCGGGCTCTTCGCCTCGTTCGCGCGCGGTGCGCTGGCGGTGGAGCAGGGTCACCTGCAGATACGAGATCGGGTCGAGGTAGGCGTCCCGGACGTGGAAGGTCTGCTTCAGCACCGGGTTGGAGTCGAGGAGTTCGCGCTCACCGGTGATGCGCAGCACCTCTCGTACCGTCAGTTCGTGCTCTTCCTGGATGACGTCGAAGACGTGCTTGAGGTCCTCGGGGACCAGCGTGTCGACGTAGTGGCGGGCGATCCGCAGATCGGTCTTGGCCAGGGTCATTTCGACGTTGGACAGGAAGTTGCGGAAGAAGTGCCAGTGCTGGTGCATTTCGTCGAGGACGCCGTCGAGTCCGGCTTCGCGGGCGGCCTTGAGGCCGGAGCCGACACCGAACCAGCCGGGGACGATCTGCCGGGACTGGGTCCAGCCGAACACCCAGGGGATGGCCCGGAGTCCGTCGAGGCCGGCGCCGGAGTCGGGGCGGCGGGAGGGCCGGGAGCCGAGGTGGAGGTCGGCGAGCTGGTCGACCGGGGTGGAGGCGAAGAAGTAGGCGGGCAGGTCGGGGTCGTCGACGAGGGTGCGGTAGGCGCCGTGGGCGGCCTCGGAGACGGTTTCCATGGCCGCGTCCCAGCGGGCGAGCGCCTCGTCGGACTGGCGGGGCGCGGTGTGCAGGGCGGATGCCTGCAGCGTGGCGGCGACGGTGAGTTCCAGGTTCTCGCGGGCGAGGGAGGGCACGAGGTACTTGTCGGAGATGACCTCGCCCTGTTCGGTGACCTTGATCTCGCCTTCGAGGGTGCCCCACGGCTGGGCGAGGATCGCGTCGTGGGTGGGGCCGCCGCCGCGGCCGACGGTGCCGCCGCGGCCGTGGAAGAGCCGCAGCCGTACGCCGTGCCGGTGGGCGACGTCGCGCAGCAGCCGCTGGGCGCGGTGGATCTCCCACTGGGAGGTGGTGATGCCGCCGAACTTGGACGAGTCGGAGTAGCCGAGCATGACCTCCTGGACGTCGCCGCGGAGGGCGACGAGCCGCCGGTAGGAGGGGTCGGCGAGCATTTCGTCGAGGAGCTGGTCGGCGATCTTGAGTTCTTCGGTGGTCTCCAGCAGCGGGACGATGCCGATCTTGGCCCAGCCGGCGTGGAGGTCGATCAGTCCGGCCTCGCGGGCGAGGACGGCGGCGGCGAAGACGTCGTCGGAGCCCTGGCACATGGAGATGATGTAGGACTCGACGATTTCGGGGCCGAAGCGCTCGAAGGATTCGCGGATGGTGCGGAAGACGCCGAGGGTCTTGGCGCCGGCGGCGTCGAGGGGCGCCGGGGTGGGGGCGAGGGGGCGCCGGGAGCGCAGTTCCTTGGCGAGCAGCTTGCGGCGGTAGTCGCGGGGCATATCGGCGTAGCGCCAGGATTCCTCGCCGAGCCGGTCGAAGAGCTGGCCGAGGGCGTGGTGGTGGGCGTCGGCGTGTTCGCGGACGTCCATGGTGGCGAGCTGGAGGCCGAAGGCGGCGAGGGTGCGGATGGCGCGTTCGAGCCGGCCGCCGGCGATGAGGTGGCCGCGGTGGGCGCGCAGGGAGTCCTGGATGAGGTGGAGGTCGGCGAGGAGTTCGCCGGAGCCGAGGTAGTCGCGGCCGGGCTGGTGGGGGGTGTCGCCGGCGAGCCGTTCGCGGGTGTTGACGATCTTCTGCCGCATGCAGGTGGCCTTGAGCCGGTAGGGCTCTTCGGCGTTGAGCCGCTTGTAGCGCGGGCTGATCTCGGGCAGCAGTTCGAGGTCGCGCTGGAGGGAGGCGAGGAGTTCCTCGGAGGCGCCGGTGTTGCGGATGGAGCTGGAGAGGGCGGCGCGCAGGTCGTCGATGATCTCCAGGGCGTCGGTGATGCCGTGTTCGTGCTGGAGGATCAGGACGTCGCGGGTCACCTCGGGGGTGACGTTGGGGTTGCCGTCGCGGTCGCCGCCGATCCAGGTGCCGAAGGTGAGGGGGCGGGTGGTGGCGGGCAGCTCGACGCCGACGCGTTCGAGTTCGGCGGTGAGGTCCTCGAGGACGTCGCCGACGGCGCCGGCGTGCAGTTCGTCGAGGTAGTAGATGGCGTTGCGGGCCTCGTCGGCGGGTTCGGGGCGGGCGACGCGCAGCTCGTCGGTCTGCCAGAGCAGGTCGATGTTCTCGGCGAGCCGCAGGTCGGCGCGGCGGGCGTCGCCGCCGACAGCGAGGGTGTCGAGCAGTTCGGCGATGCGGCGGAGCTTGGTGAGGACGGTGCGGCGGGCGGCCTCGGTGGGGTGGGCGGTGAAGACGGGGCGGACGCCGAGGTGGGCGACGGTCTGCCGGAGGTGCTCGGGGTCGGCGTCCTTGAGCTGGTCGGCGGTGCGGGCGAGGATGCCGCCCTCGGCGGCGCGGCGGGTGCGCAGCTCGCGGCCGCGGTGTACCTGTTCGGTGACGTTGGCCAGGTGGAAGTAGGTGGAGAAGGCGCGGACCAGCTTGGCGGCGGTCTGCAGGTCGGTGGAGCCGAGCAGGTCGGCGGCGGCCTCACCGTCACTGCGGGTGAGGGCGCGGACGCGCTCGACGAGCTCGAGGAGGTCGGGGCCCTCCTGGCGGACGAGCGTCTCGCCGAGCAGGTCCCCCAGACGGCGGATGTCGGCACGCAGAGCGGCGTTGGTGTGGTCGGCACTGCTCACAGGTGCGGGCTCCTTGCAGTGAACGGGGTTCGAAGCGCGGCATCAGGGCTTGCGCGGCGGGCGCCGCGGGCTGCTGACCCGGTGCTTTCGGCCATGTGCGGACCGCGCTGTCCGACGTTCCCAGGATAGGTGGCACGACCCTGGGTGAGACCAGAGCCCTATTGCCCCGCTTCCCGGCCCTGCCATACTTACGACGCCGTAGGTTACGGATCCGTAGCCATGCCCCGAGCCCCACGAGGGATCCCATGACTGCAAGCCCCGACGTGGTAAACGACACGCCGAAGGCCCAGGAGGCCCCGCTTTCCTCCGCCACGCTCGGCGGGGACAGCAAGCGCTCCATCGAACAGATCACCCTTCTCCTGTTCATCACCGTCCCCTTCGTCGCGCTGGTCGCGGCGGTTCCCCTGGCCTGGGGCTGGGGTGTCAGCTGGCTGGATCTGGCGCTGATGGTGTCGATGTACTACATCGGTTGCCACGGCATCACGATCGGCTTCCACCGTTACTTCACTCATGGCTCGTTCAAGGCGAAGCGGCCGTTGCGGATCGCGCTGGCGATCGCGGGGTCGCTGGCCGTGGAGGGGCCGCTGGTCCGTTGGGTGGCCGATCACCGTAAGCACCACAAGTTCTCCGACGCGGACGGCGACCCGCACTCCCCGTGGCGGTACGGCGAGACGGTTCCGGCCCTGATGAAGGGGTTGTGGTGGGCGCATATCGCCTGGATGTTCGATGAGGAGCAGACGTCCCAGCAGAAGTACGCACCGGATCTGATCAGGGACGGCGCCGTCCGGGCGGTCTCCCGGCAGTTCGTGGTGTGGACGCTGGTCTCCCTGATGCTGCCCCCGCTGATCGGCGGGCTGGCGACCTGGTCCTGGCAGGGCGCGGTGACCGCCTTCTTCTGGGGGTCCCTCGTCCGGGTGGCCCTGCTGCACCATGTGACCTGGTCGATCAACTCGATCTGCCATGCGGTGGGCAAGCGCCCGTTCAAGTCGCGGGACCGCTCCGGCAATGTGTGGTGGCTGGCGGTGCTCTCGTGCGGCGAGTCCTGGCACAACCTGCACCACGCGGATCCGACCTGCGCCCGGCACGGCGTGATGAAGGGGCAGCTGGACTCCAGCGCCCGGATCATCCGCTGGTTCGAGAAGGCGGGCTGGGCGTATGACGTCCGGTGGCCGAGCCAGGCCCGTATGGACGCCCGCCGTCAGGAGGAGTCCGTCGGAGCGGCATGATGGAGGGCGTGGCGACCGACAGTAATACCAGCGGTGAAAAGGACCGGCGGGGCCGGACAGGCCGGCCCTCCGGATCCGGGACCCGGCGGCCCCGCCGGGTCCGGATGACCGGCAAGGAGCGCCGGGAGCAGCTGCTGGACATCGGTCGCACGCTCTTCGCCGAGCGTGGCTTCGAGGGCACGTCGGTGGAGGAGATCGCGGCGAAGGCGGGGGTCTCCAAGCCGGTGGTGTACGAGCACTTCGGCGGCAAGGAGGGGCTGTACGCGGTCGTCGTGGACCGTGAGATGCGGCGGATGCTGGACATGGTGACCACATCGTTGACCGCGGGCCATCCCCGGGAGCTGTGCGAGCAGGCCACCTTCGCCCTTCTGGATTACATCGAGGAGTACACGGACGGGTTCCGGATCCTGGTCCGTGACTCCCCCGTCGCCCAGTCGACGGGCACCTTCGCCTCGCTGATCAGCGATATCGCCACCCAGGTGGAGGACATCCTGGGCCTGGAGTTCAAGGCCCGCGGCTTCGACGCCAAGCTGGCCCCGCTGTACGCACAGGCGCTGGTGGGCATGGTGGCGCTGACGGGCCAGTGGTGGCTGGACGTCCGCAAGCCGAAGAAGGCCGAGGTGGCGGCGCATCTGGTGAATCTGGCCTGGCACGGTCTGGACGGGCTGGAGCCGAAGCCGCGGCTGATAGGCCACCGCAAGGCGTGACCTCCCGGTACTGGTCCGCGCGTCCCCCCTGCGGGGATGATGGGGGCTCAGGGGGAGGGGGATCCAGGGCATGAGCACGGGGGAGGGCGGCGGTGTTCATGGCTCTCGTCGTGCGGCTCAACCGCTACGGGCCACAGGAGGCCCAGCAGCTGCTGTCCTGGGTGGCCGCCGGGTACTGCCTGTTGGCCACGCTGGCCCTCCTGCCGTATCTGGCCGCCCCGGGGGCGGGCGTCATTCTGGTGCTGGCGCTGAGCGGGGGCGTGGTGAACGTGGCGACCCGCTGAGCGGTCAGCCCTGGTACACCATGGTGCACAGCAGTGTCCGGCCGTCGTTCACCAGCCACGACCAGTAGTACGTACGGTCGCCCTGGACCCGGGCGCAGTTCGCCGCGGAGGCGTTCGCCGGGGCCTTGTAGACGCCGGTGATGTGCAGAATCCGGTTGTACCGGACCGGGACCCGCTTCGCGTCGCAGTCCACCACGGTCATCAGCCCGGCGTTCATCCGCGCCTGCTGCCCGCTGCCCGTCTGCTGGGCCAGCAGGCAGTACCCCACCGTGAACTTGCGGGTCAGGCACAGGGCGGTGGTCCGCCCGCGCGAGGTGTACGACATGTAGTCCTGGCCCGCCCCCTGCGGGCAGGCCCCGCCGCTGCTCCGCACCGCGCTCACCCACATGAACGCCTTTCCGGCACCGCAGGCGACCGGGGTGGGCATCCCGCTGTTGTACTGCCCGTCCCCGGCGTCGTACACGGCGAGGCAGTCCCCGGGGCTCACCGCCCGGTACGCCTCCTCGGTGCGATCCGGCGCCACGGCGGGCGTGGCGGGCGCCCGGGTCTCGGCAGGCCGTCCCCCTCCCCCGCTGCCTCCGGAGCCGTACCCGGGCAGCGAGGCGCTGGGGAGGCCCGTGGGGCCTTTGCTGGGGAGCCCGCCGGGGCTCGTCGGCAGGCGTGGGGCTCCGCTGGTCGGGAGCGCGCTGCCCGCGAAGGAGGTCTTGTCGTCCCCCTCGACCACCTGCGGCAGCACGAGCACGGCGAACGCGAGGGCGGCGGCCACCAATATCCAGATGCCGCGCTGCCTCTGCTCCTCGCTGCCCCCGCCCATGCCCGGATCCGCCCCGCCCGACGCGCTGCTCATGGCTCTCCCCCGAGAACGTGGCCACGGTTTTCCTGTTCGGCGCGTCCACGGTCTCATGTCGGATCGCTTCTGGAGAGCGCTGCGGCAAAGCGTGCCTGGTATGTGACCGCGACGGAATTGGGGGGGTTGGTTCGTCGTTCCAGCCGAGGATCAACCATCAGGTGTTCGACGCACGACGAACACTCGGCTAAGTTGGGTGTCCTTCCCGCGCGTTCCGCGTGTTTCTCCGAAGGAGTTCCGTCATGTCCTCATCGGCTTCCGGTCCCCGTACCCCCGTCCGCGTCGGCATCGTCGGCCTGAGTGCGAGCGGCGGGTGGGCCGCCCGCGCCCATGTTCCCGCGCTGGCCGCCCTGGACGGCTATGAGCTGCGGGCGCTCAGCGCGAGCAGCGAGGAGTCGGCCCGCGCGGCCGGGGAGAAGTTCGGCGTTCCGCTGACCTTCGCCGGCGCCGGGGAGCTGGCCCGGTCCGAGGAGGTCGACCTGGTGGTGGTGACGGTGAAGGTGCCACACCACCGTGAGCTGATTCTGCCCGCTCTGGAGGCCGGGAAGGCAGTCTTCAGCGAGTGGCCGCTGGGCGCCGACCTGGCCCAGGCCGAGGAACTGGCAGCGCTCGCCGAGGCCAAGGGCGTGCGCACGGCGGTGGGTCTGCAGGCCCGCTCCGCCCCGCCGCTGCGCTATCTGCGCGATCTGGTGGCCGAAGGCTATGTGGGCCGGGTGCTGTCCACCACCGTGGTGGGCTCGGGTCGGGCCTGGGGACCGACGTTCGGCGACGGCGGCGAATATCTGCTGGACCGGGCCAATGGCGCGACGCTGCTGTCCATCCCGTTCGGCCACACCGTCGACGCGCTGGCCATGGTGCTCGGAGAGTTCACCGACGTCTCCGCCACGACGGCGACCCTCCGGCCCCAGGTGACACACGAGCCGAGCGGGCGGACCGCGACCATGACGGCCGAGGACCAGATCGCGGTCACCGGGACGCTGGAGTCGGGCGCGGTCGCCGCCGTCCACTTCCGGGGCGGCACCTCCCGCGCGACCGACTTCCACTGGGAGATCAACGGCACCGAGGGCGATCTGGTGGTCAAGGCCGACCCCGCCGCCCTGTGGATGGACCGGATCACCCTCCATGGCGCCCGCGGATCCGACACCGAACTGACCGAGCTGCCCGTCCCCGCCTCGTACGAGCGGCTGCCGCGGTTCGCCGGACGCTCGACCGAGACCGCGTACAACGTGGCGTACGCCTACGCCCAGTTGCTCGACGACCTCACCACGGGCACCCGCCTCACCCCGGACTTCGCCCACGCGGCCGCCCGCCACCGACTCCTCGACCGCGTCCAGGAGTCGGCCCGCACCGGCACGCGCCTGACCGTCACAGGCTGACGATCGCGTCCCCGATGACGAAGCCCTTCGCGGGGCCGTCGGGGATGGCGGCGTCGGTGCCGTACGGGACGCGATGCTCGTCGGCGTAGTCGGCCTTCTTGGGGTTCGGGTTGGTCAGCACGACGACCGTCCCGTCACCGTCGAAGTCGTCGATCAGGACGTAGAGCGGGATGCCCGCACGGGCATACGCCCGACGCTTGCGCTCCCTGTCGCGCGACTGGGCTTCTCGACCCGGTGAGACCTCGAAGACGGCCTGAACGCCGCTCGCGTCCACGCCGAGGTCTTCCTCGTCGGGGATCTCGTCGAGGTCTTCGGGGGCGATGAAGAGGTCGGGGATCCAGACCTTGCGGCGGTGGATGAGATTGCCGTCCTGGTAGGCGGCATGGTCGCCATCCGCGAGATGAGCCTCCAGGGCCCGGCGGAGGCGGTTGATAATCACGGTATGGCGGCGACGGCCGGTGGGCGACACCTCGATGTACTCCTCGATGATCTCGGCCCGGTAGCCCTCGGGGAGTTCCATGGCCTTCCACGCCTGCCACAGCACCTCGTCCAGGGACATGGCCTCCTGCCCGGCGGCCGGGGGCAACCCGTCGTCCACGGCGGAGCACGGCTCATGCGCGAGAGCGGTCATCGTGAAGCACCTCCTCCATCAGTCTGGGCGCCGACGCCACTGCGGCACAAGCGACACCGTGACGCTATGCGTCCATGAAGCGTCATTACGGCAAACCCCGGGCCGATCATCCGATCGAGTGGTATCACCCGATCGGCTCCAGGAACTCCAGCCGGTTGCCGACCGGGTCCTCGGAATAGAAGCGGCGGTGCCCTGGCAATTTCTCGTCCCAAACGACCTCGGCGCCCTGCCCGGCGAGGCGGGCGGCGAAGGCTTCGATGCCGACGACCCGCAGGCCCGGGTGGGCCTTGCGGGAGGGACGGAAGCCCTGCTCGATGCCCAGGTGCAGCTGGACCGGGCCGCAGCCGAACCACAGGCCGCCGCCCGCCGCAAGGGCGGCCGGTTTGGGGGTCTCGGTCATGCCGAGCACCTCGCCGTAGTAGGCGCGCAGCGCCGGCTCGCTGCCGGGCGGGGCGGCGAGCTGGACGTGGTCGAGGGCCGTGATCATCGCTGGGCCGTGCGGGCCACGACGAAGACGCGGCGGAACGGGAAGGCCGTGCCGTGGGGGCCGGAGGGGTAGGCGTCGCGGAGGAGGGCGGCGTAGGCGGCGAGGAAGCGGTCGCGGGCGGGCGGGTCGTCGGCGAGGGCGGTCAGGACCGGGCGCAGGGCGGTGCCCTTGACCCAGTCGAGGACGGGGTCGGGGCCGGTCAGGACCTGCACATAGGTGGTCTCCCAGGCGTCGACCTCGCAGCCGAGGGCGGCCAGGCGCTCCAGGTACTCGGTCGGCTCCAGGACGGAGGCGGGGTCGCGGAGGCGGTCGGCGAGGCGGTCGCGCCACTCGGGGGCGTCGCACAGGTCGCGCAGCAGGGTGTGGCTGGGGGCGGTGAAGTTGCCGGGGACCTGGAAGGCGAGGGTGCCGCCGGGGCGCAGTCCGGCCAGCCAGGTGCCGAAGGAGTCGGGGTGGCCGGGGACCCACTGGAGGGCGGCGTTGGAGACGATCAGGTCGTAGGGCTCGTCCGGCGCCCAGTCCCGCACATCGGTACGGCGCAGGTCGAGGCGGCCACCGCCGGTGGTGGGGCCCGCGAGGGGCTGGGCCTCGGCGAGCATCTCGGCGGAGTTGTCCAGGCCGGTGACATGGGCGTCGGGCCAGCGGTCGAAGAGCAGGACGGTGACGTTGCCGGGGCCGCAGCCCAGATCGGCGATGCGGGGCGGGCGGCCGGAGCCGGGACCGGGGCCGGTGGGCAGTTCGGGGACGCGGGCCAGCAGGTCCAGGAAGGGGCGGGTGCGGTGGCCGGCGTGGCGCAGATACTGCCGGGGATCCCAGTTGGGCGCGGTGGTCATGGTCGGTCCCCCTGTGGGTACGGTCGGTACGGGGCGCGTCGCCGTGACCGCTGCGCGTCCCGGTGTATTACCGTTGCCCACGATATCTCTTGATGTCAAGAGACTTCATGTCGACAGACCCACTACACTGATCGCCATGGAGGACGAGGTCGATCGGCTGGTCGCGGCGTGGCGGCGGGAACGCCCCGACCTCGATGTGGAACCACTGGAAGTGCTCAGCCGGGTCAGCCGGCTCGCCCGCCATCTGGACCGGGCACGGCGCATCGCCTTCGCCGAGCACAATCTGGAGCCCTGGGAGTTCGACGTCCTGACCTCGCTGCGCCGGGCCGGACCCCCGTATCAGCTCTCCCCCGGGCAGCTCCTGACCCAGACCCTGGTCACCTCGGGCACCATGACCAACCGCATCGACCGGCTCGCCAAGAAGGGGCTGGTCGAGCGGGGGCCCGACCCGAGTGACCGGCGCGGTGTGCTGGTCCGGCTGACCGCCGAGGGGCGTGACCGCGCCGATCAGGCACTGGCCGGGCTACTGGACCATGAGCACGCCATTCTGGCCGAGCTCTCCCAGGCCCAGCGCGCCGAACTGGCCGCGCTGCTACGCCAGTTGACCGCCCCGTTCGACAATCTCCCCGGCTAGGTCGACCGGGCCCACACCGGCGCGCCGGGCCAGCGCCACGGCCGCCAGCGTGGAGTGCACGCCCAGCTTGCCCAGCACATTCTGCATATGGGTGCGGACGGTGTGCGGGGAGAGGAAGAGCCGCTCGGCGACGGCCTTACGGCCGAGCCCGGCCACCATGCAGCGCAGCACCTCCCGCTCACGCGGCGTCAGCGACTCGACCAGCCGCTCGCTTTCGGTGCGGTGCTTACGGGCGGCCGTCAACTCCCGCAGGACGCCGGTGAGCAGCGCGGGAGGCAGATGGGTCTCCTCCCGGAGCACCCCCCGGATGACCGCGAGCAGCCGGACCAGTGAGCAGTCCTTGGCGACCCAGCCGGACGCCCCGGCCTGCAGCGCCACCGCCGCGCGGCGCGGATCGTCGCGCTCGGCCAGTACTACGGTGCGCACGCCCGGCTGGGTGGAGCGGACCGTGCCCACGAGCCATATGCCGTCGGCCACCCGGCCGTTCACCGCCCGGGCCGGGCCGCCGTGCGGCCCGCTGTGCGGTCCGCCGTGAATGCCGTTGTGCGGCGTGCCGTTCGCTCCGCCGTAGGCCACCTCGGCCGGCACCGGGAGCGGTGGCCCCGCGCCGTCGGCGGCCGTGCCCAGATCGGCGTCGACCAGCAGAATGTCGAAGCGTCGCCCCTCCGCCGCGGCGCGCTCCAGACAGCGCAGCGCCGCCGGGCCGCTACCGGCCGCCGCCACGTCCACGTCCTGTTCCGCCGCGAGGGCGGCAGCCAGAGACTCGGCGAAAATACGATGGTCGTCAACCACGAGAACCCGAATACGTGCCACGGACAACCCCCCAGTCGCCGGATGATGATTCCGGATACACCGAGAAACAGTGCGGGTACGGCGCCCGGCGCACGGTCACCGCAACCCGCACGGCCGCCGCCGTGCTGTGATTGCTACCCCACCCCGGGCGTCGTACCTGACTGTCTCGCCCCCTGAACAAGCGTCGGCCCCCACCGACACTGTACTCAGAGTAAGGCCGTGGTCTCATATAGGAAGCGGATTAGCGAAACTGACTGTTCTCGGCTGTTCACTGTGTGTTTCTTGTTCGCTCTTGGGGACCGAGTGATCCACGAGCCGCGGAGATTTACCGAGAACGATCCGAGAAGCGACCAAGGGGCCGGTGGCGACGGCCGGCCACAGCCGTCGCGCCCCCGCCCGGCTACAGCCGACGCGCCCCCGCGCTGGGCACCGCCGGGAAGATCCGCGGAGCGCCATAGCCTGCCGCGCCGAACGCCTCGGTCACCGCCTTGCCCACCGCTTCCGCATCCGCCTCCGCCACCAGCACGATGGCCGAGCCGCCGAAGCCGCCGCCGGTCATCCGCGCACCCAGCGCACCCGCCGCGTTCGCCGACTCCACCACGAGGTCGAGCTCGGCGCAGGAGATCTCGAAGTCGTCACGGCAGGAGGCGTGCCCGGCGGTCAGCACCGGTCCGATGGACCGCGTGTCCCCCGCGTCGAGCAGCTCGATGACCTCCTCCACCCTGCGGTCCTCGGTCACCACATGGCGCACCCGCCGCCGGGTGGTCGCGTCGCAGTCCAGCCGCTCCAGCTGGGCGAGCGTCGCGTCCAGTCCCTCGAAGGGCACATCGCGCAGCGCCGGCACCCCGATCGCCTCCGCGGCCGCCTCGCAGGCGGCCCGCCGGTTCGCGTAGGCGCCGTCACCCAGCTCGTGCTTGACGCCGGTGTCCACCACCAGCAGCCGCAGCCCCTCGGCCGCCAGGTCGAACGGCACCTGGCGCTGGGTGAGATCACGGGCGTCGAGGAACAGGGCGTGCCCCTCGGTGCAGCACGCGGACGCCATCTGGTCCATGATCCCGCAGGGCACGCCCACGAAGACGTTCTCCGCGCGCTGGCACAGCTGGGCGATGCGCCCCGGGGTGATCTCCAGTCCGTACAGGTCGCTGAGCGCGGTCGCCGTGACCACCTCCAGCGCGGCGGACGACGACAGCCCGGCGCCGGTCGGCACGGTGGACTCGAAGTGCAGGTCCGCACCGCCGGCCGCGCCGGTCAGCAGCCCCGCGTCGCGCAGCGCCCAGACCACTCCGGCCGGATAGGCCGCCCAGCCGCCGCGGTCGCCGCCGCCGGCCCCGCCCGCGACCGGCGCCAGCTCCTCGACCCGCAGCTCGACGATCCCGCCCGGGGCGTCGCCCGAGTGGAGCCGCAGCACCCCGTCGGTACGCGGGGTGGCGGCGGCCAGGCAGGTGTGGGGCAGGGCGAGCGGCATGACGAAGCCGTCGTTGTAGTCGGTGTGCTCGCCGATCAGATTGACCCGGCCCGGCGCCGCCCAGACGCCGCCGGGCTCGGTGCCGTAGACCTCGTGGAACCCCGCCGTGGCCCGCCCGGGGCCGTTCTCGTCCGTCACTGACTCTCCCTCCGCTGCGCGAACTCCCATGCGTCCGCGACGATTCCGGCCAGGTCGGCGCGGGTCGGGCGCCAGCCCAGGCGCTCCTTGGCACGCTCGGCGGAGGCCACCAGGACCGCCGGGTCGCCGCCGCGGCGCGGGGCGGCGATCTCCGGGATGGGGTGGCCGGTGACCTGGCGCACCGTCTCGATGACCTCGCGGACGGAGAAGCCGTTGCCGTTGCCGAGGTTGCAGATCAGGTGCTCGCCGGAGGTCGCGGCGCCGAGGGCGAGCAGATGGGCGTCGGCGAGGTCGGCGACGTGGATGTAGTCGCGGACGCAGGTGCCGTCGGGGGTGGGGTAGTCCTCGCCGAAGACGGAGATCGCCGCGCGCCGGCCCTGGGCGACCTGGAGCACCAGGGGGATGAGGTGGGACTCGGGGTCATGGCGCTCGCCATAGGCCCCGTAGGCGCCCGCGACGTTGAAGTAGCGCAGGGAGACCGCGGCCAGGCCGTGGGCGGCGCATTCGCCGCTGATCATGTGGTCGACGGCGAGCTTGCTGGCGCCGTAGGGGTTGGTGGGCGCGGTCGGCAGGTCCTCGGTGATCGGGACCTGGTCGGGCTCGCCGTAGGTGGCGGCGGTGGAGGAGAAGACGAGGGTGCGCACCCCGGCGTCGCGCATCGCGGCGAGCAGCTCGGTGGTACCGCCCACATTGTTGACCCAGTACTTCTCGGGGTTGACGACGGACTCGCCGACCTGGGAGAACGCAGCGAAATGCAGCACGCCGTCGAAGGTGGGGTCGAGCCACTTGCCGGCGTCCTGGATGCGGCCCTCGATGAACTCCGCGCCCTCGGGGACCCCCTCCCGGTGCCCGGTGGACAGGTCGTCCAGCACCGTCACCCGGTGGCCGGCTTCGAGCAGATGCGCCGCGACCACGCTGCCGACATAGCCGGCGCCGCCGGTGACCAGGTACTTCTTCTGCTGCGCATTGCTCACTTGCTCGCTACCTCTCGCAGTCGCTCGGCCGCGGCCTCCGGCGGCACATCGTTGATGAACACATTCATGCCGGATTCGGAACCCGCGAGAAACTTCAGCTTGCCGGAAGTGCGGCGGATGGTGAAAAGCTCGAGGTGAAGTGCGAATTCACCGCGGTCGGTCATGCGGTACGGCGCCTGGTGCCAGGCGGAGATGTAGGGCGTGGGCGGCTCACCCGTCCCGAAAATCCGGTCGAAGCGCTTCAAGAGTTCCAGATACATCTGTGGAAACTCTGTGCGCGCGGCCTCGTCCAGCGACGGCAGGTCCGGGACCCGCCGCTTCGGGTAGAGGTGCACCTCATACGGCCAGTGGGCGGCGTAGGGGACGAACGCGACCCAGTGCTCGCCGTCGAGCACCACCCGGCGCCCGTCGGCCAGCTCATCGGCGACCACATCATCGAACAGATTCCGACCGGTGGCCACACGGTGCTCGGCGAGCGAACGGAGCATCAGCCGTGTACGAGGCGTCACAAAGGGATACCCGTAGATCTGGCCGTGCGGATGGCCGAGGGTGACGCCGATCTCCTTACCGCGGTTCTCGAAGCAGAAGACCTGCTCGACGGCGGGGTGTTGGGCCAGCTCGGCGGTGCGGTCGGTCCAGGCGTCGAGCACCAGAGCGGCCTGGGCGGCGTCGAGGTCGGCGAAGGAGGCGTCGTGGTCGGAGGTGAAGCACACGACCTCGCACCGGCCCGAGTCCCCGGCCAGCGACGGGAAGCGGTTCTCGAAGACCACGACGTCGTAGCCGGCGGCGGGGATCTCGCTGTGCCGCCCCTCACGGGAGGGGCACAGCGGGCACTGGTCGGCCGGCGGGTGGTAGGTGCGGGCCTGGCGGTGGGAGGCGATCGCCACCCGGTCGCCGAGGAGGCGGTCGTGCCGGATCTCCGAGCTGGTCGCGATGGGGTCGAGAGGCCGCTGGTCGACGGCGTCGCGCACCGCATCGTCGCGCGCGTCGTAATAGATCAGCTCGCGTCCGTCCGCAAGCCGCGTCGCCGTCTTCTTCACTCCGCCAGCTCCTGTCAGGTGCACCCAACACAACTCAACATAATGAACCACAAGCCAACAGTGGCGTCAATGCACGGTGAAGGTGCTCGGACAAACCACAAGAATTCGGATACGTTCACCGAACGTTTCTGGTGCATTCCGTTCAGGCGATGAGGCGAGACCATGCGCTATCTGGCCGAAGGGCTCCGGCTTCCCACCAACGCACTCGACTACACGATTCTGATCCTCTACTTCGTCGTCGTTCTCGGCGTGGGATTCGCCGCCAGAGCGAGCGTCAAGACCAGCCTCGACTTCTTTCTCTCCGGCCGGTCGCTGCCCGCGTGGGTCACCGGTCTGGCCTTCGTCGCCGCGAATCTGGGCGCCCTGGAGATCCTGGGGATGGCCGCCAACGGCGCGCAGTACGGGGTGTACACCGTGCACTGGTACTGGGTCGGGGCCATTCCGGCCATGGTCTTCCTCGGCCTGGTGATGATGCCGTTCTACTACGGTTCCAAGGTACGGTCCGTCCCCGAGTTCCTGCTGCACCGCTACGGACCGTCCTCGCATCTGCTCAGCTCGATCATCTTCTCGATCGCGTCCGTGCTGATCGCGGGCGTGAACCTCTACGCGATGGCGATCGTGGTGGAGGCGCTGCTGGGCTGGCCGCAGTGGGTGGCCATCGTGGTCGCGGGGCTCTTCGTGCTCGCGTACATCACCCTCGGCGGGCTTTCCTCGGCGATCTACAACGAGGTGCTCCAGTTCTTTGTGATCCTGGCCGCCCTCATCCCGCTCACCGTGATCGGCCTGCGGCGGGTCGGCGGCTTCGGCGGGCTCAAGGACTCGCTGGTGCACTCCCACGGCCCGAATTTCGTCTCCGCCTGGGGCGGCACCGGCATCGGCTCCCCCAACCCACTGGGGGCCAACTGGCTGACCATCGTGCTGGGCCTCGGCTTCTGTCTGAGCTTCGGCTACTGGACGACCAACTTCGCCGAGGTGCAGCGCGCCCTGTCGGCCAGGAACCTCTCGGCCGCCCAGCGCACCCCGCTGATCGCCGCGTTCCCGAAGATGTTCATCCCGCTGATCGTGGTGGTCCCGGGGCTGATCGCGCTGGTCATGGATCCGGCCATCGGCTCGAAGACGAGCAGTCTGCAGTACAACGACGCGATTCCGCTGCTGATGAGCGAACTGCTGCCCAACGGGGTGCTGGGGATCGCGGTGACCGGGCTGCTGGCCGCCTTCATGGCGGGCATGGCGGCCAATGTGTCGTCCTTCAACACGGTCTTCACCCACGACATCTGGCGGGCGTACGTCAGGAAGGACCGGCCGGACGGGTACTACCTGCTGACGGGGCGGGTGGTGACGGCGATCGGCGTGCTGGTCGGTATGGGGACGGCCTTCATCGCCTCCTCGTTCAGCAACATCATGAACTACCTCCAGACGCTGTTCTCGTTCTTCAACGTGCCGCTGTTCTGCGTCTTCATCATCGGGATGTTCTGGAAGCGGGCCACCTCCCAGGCCGGGTTCTGGGGGCTGCTCTGCGGCACCGTGGCCGCGATGATCAACTACTTCTGGCTCTACCGGGACGGCGTCATCTCCATCCCCAGCGACCAGGGCGCCAACTTCGTCTCCGCCATCGTGGCGTTCGTGGTCGGCGGGGTGGTGATGGTCGCGGTGACCCCGTTCACCAAGCCCAAGCCGGTGGAGTCGCTGGCCGGACTGGTCTACGGCACCACCGCGCCCGGTGTGGCCGAGCCGCCGGCGCCGGGCGACGAGGCGTGGTACCGCCGCCCGGCCGTACTGGGCTGGAGCGCGCTGATCCTCGCGGCCCTGTGCTACATCCCGTTCTCCCTGTGACCCTCCGGCGGATAAGGAGCCCACGCCATGAGTGAGGAGTACGAATACCGGTCCGAGGTCGAGGAGTTGGAGCAGAGGTCGGCGACCGCGGCGCGGCTGTTCGATGTGCGGCGCATCATCGGCGGGCTGTTCGTGATCTACGCGATCATCGTCCTCATCGCCGGGTTCACCGCCTCGGACGCGGATGTGAAGAAGGCATCGGGCATCAACATCAACCTCTGGACCGGATGGTGCATGCTCGCGGTCGGCCTGCTCTTCCTGCTCTGGATGAAGCTCAGGCCGCTGTCCGCCCCCGGGGCCGCGCCCAAGCCGGAGTCCGGGCCGGGGGCAGGGGCTGGGGCCGGAGGGCCCGGAACAGGAGGGCCTGGGGCCGGAGGGCCCGCAACCGGAGGGCCCGGGGCCGGAGAGGGCTGAGCGGCGCGGGCCGCCGCGGGCCGGGGCGCGGGGGCCCGGACCACTGCGAGCCGGGCTGCGGGGCTGCCACCGCGCCGACGCGCCGACGCGGGCTACGGCGCCGAAGCGGGCGGCTTGGGCGAGGGCGGCTGTAGCGCAGGCGGCTGGGCCGAGGGTGCTGCGATCCGGCGGGACGCGGCGCGGTCCAGCAGCCCGGTGCGTGCCGCCAGGGCCGCCGCCTCCAGCCGTGAGCCCACCCCGAGCTTCATCAGCACCCGCTGCACATGCGTGCGGGCCGTGCTGGGAGCGATCCCCATGCCCGCCGCGATCAGCCGGGTGTCCTCGCCCTCGGCGACCCGCACCAGCACCTCCACCTCGCGCGGGGTCAGCATGCGCAGCAGCCGGGCACCCTCGTCGTCGGGCTGGGCCGCGGGGTTGAGCAGCTCCGCGAACGCCCCCTGGAGCAGCTGGGGCGCCACGGCGGCTTCGCCCGCGCGCGCCTTCATCATGGCGCGTTCGACGCCCTCGATCCGCTCGTCGTGGCGTACATAGCCGGATGCGCCGGCGGCGAAGGCGGCGGCTATGCCGCGTGGGCTCGGCACCGGACCGAGTACGACGACCGCGACCTGCGGCCGCTCCTTCTTGATCTGCACCACCGGGTCGAACACCCCTGGTTCGGCGGGTGCCGCCGTGCCCAGCAGGCACACCTCCGGTGCCCGGCTCACCACCAGGTCCGCCGCGCCCGCGCTCGGTGCCGCCGCGGCGAGCACCCGGTGCCCGCGCAGCTTCAGCGCCGAGGCGAGCGCCTCCGCGAGCAGACGGTGGTCATCGACCACCATGAGTCGCACGCCCATGAGCTCCCCCCATTCGCTCAGGGGGGAAAGCTACACGCTTGTTCGACGTTGCGCGCCCCTTACCGGGCAGAAGCCCCCCGGAATGCCGAAATCCCGTCCATTAGTGCCTACTTGAGGTCCGGTTGACGTCTGAATCGGACCGATGCGGCCGGGTTCCGCGCGGGCGCGTGCCCCGGCGCTCCGCCGGAGCGAAAAGCGGCGGCCCTGCCCGTACGGTGAGTACGGGCAGGGCCGCCAGGAGCTGGGCGGACGCCGAAGGGGTCAGCTGGCGCCGAAGATGATCGCCAGCGGGTCGTCCTTGTCGTAGGCACCCGAGGGCTTGGTGGCGTAGACGTCGCTCATGAAGAGGTGCTTCGCGGAGTAGATGATCTCCGAGTAGCTGGGGCTGAACTTCGACTCCACCTCATGGGAGGAGACGGGGTTCTGCAGCAGCTTGGTCTTGGCGTACGACTTGGGGTCGATCCGCCAGACCGCGCCGCCGGCCTCCCAGGTGCTCTCCTGGTAGGCGAGGACGGAGCCGTCCTCGTCGAGCCCGAGCGGGGTGAGCGCGGCGCCCTTGACCCCGTCCGTCTTCCCGATCGGCTTGCCGTTGGCCAGGCTGAACGCCACGACCTCGTTGGCCGTCGCCGCGGTGGAGTCGGTGCGGTCCTCGGAGCCGAGGAAGAGGGTGTTGGCCGACTTGGAGATGGCGAACTTCCGGCAGCCCTCGACGTTGGTCGACTCGCACTTGGCGTCGTACTTGCCGTTCTCGGTGCCGATCTTGCCGAGCACCTTGCCGGTCTTGGCGCTGTCGTCGATGGACAGGAAGTCCGAGACCGCCGAGCCGGTCGAGTCACCGGCGTCGAGCCCGATCACCAGCGGGTCGGTGGAGGCGACGTGGACGTAGTCGATGCCCTGCGAGACCTTGTAGGCCGACTTCACCGCGCCCGTCTTCGGGTTGAGCGTCTGGATCTGGATCTGCGGGTTGTCGTAGTCGCCGCAGCGGCGCACCGCGACCAGCTTGTCCTCGCCGCCCGCGTAGCCGTCGTCCGAGCACTGCTCGCCGGACTTCGGCTTCCACAGCGCCTGGCCCGAGGTGGACCAGGCGGCGCCGCCGCTGGTGCCGCCCGCGGCCACGGTGCCGCCGCCGAGGGTGACCTCGTCGAAGCGGACCTTCTCGTCACCGTCCTTGACGCTCCGGTGCCAGAGCATCTTGCCGTTCTTGAGGTCCAGCAGCCCGACCTCGGTGCAGCCGGGGTACTTGTCCTTGGCCGACGGCTTGGCCTCCTGGTAGAGGACCGTGGTCAGCCCGTCCTTGGTGAGGTGGTCCGAGGACCAGCAGACCGCGCCGTCCAGCGGGATCGTCCACTTCGCGGTGCCGCCGCTCAGCGGATAACCGACGATCTTGTAGACGTCGGCCTTCACGAAGGCGTCTTCGGTGACCCACATGCCCTCGACGGTGACCTGATCGGAGACCTTGGGCATGGGAACCTTGTTGAGCAGTTTGGCATCTACGGTCTTGGCGGGCTTGTCCCCACCGCCCGTGGAACCGCTTGAAGAAGAGCCCTGGCTGGACTGTTTGTCCTTGCCCTTGGCCTCGCTGCCGCCGCCGTCGTCCTTGGTGGCGAACCAGATGCCGCCGCCGATGATCAGCGCGACCGCGACCACGGCGCTGACGATGATCGCCATACGCTGCTTGGACTGGCCGGAGCCGCCGGGGGCACCCGGACCGGGGCCGCCGGGGAACTGGGCCTGCGGCGGCTGGCCGTACTGCTGCTGACCGTAAGGCTGCTGGCCGAATTGCGACTGGCCGTAAGGCTGCTGGCCATACTGCTGCTGCCCGTACTGCGGCTGACCGAAAGGCTGCTGGCCGGGCGCCGGCTGCTCCGGGTAGCCGTAGCCGCCGGCGCCCGGCGGGGGCGTCTGCGGCGGGGCGGGCGGTGCCGCCGGGGGCGGAGGCGGGGTCTGCGGTGGCTGACCGGGCGCCTGCGGATAGCCGTAACCCTGCTGGCCCGGAGGCGGCGTGGGCGGCTGCTGCGGATAGCCGTAACCAGGATCCTGCGGTGCCCCGAAGCCGCCCTGCGGCGGCTGGTTGGGCGGCGGAGGCGGCTGTGACATGCGAAATCCTTCAGGTGCGGGACCCACCGACCGACCGGCCTCCCCCGCGATCCCGGTGGTCAAAGCCCTCCGGGAAGGAGCGAATCGGACGTGGAACCCCGCCATCGAGCGGAAGGCAGGCGGGAGTTCTTTGTATCACCCGTAAGGGGCGCAATAGGGACCAGTTTCCAGGTCATCGACCAGCTGAGACCGGCCTGTGACGCGACCGTTGCCAGGGCGCGCGCCAGGGGCGCACAGCCTCTTCACGCGATGCTTTCAGGCCACTCACATCGAAGGTGGCCCGCCCCTTGCCCCTCTCCGCCGCTCAGGCGTCGTCGGCCAGCTCCAGCCACCGGGTCTCCAGGTCGTCCCGCTCCCCCGTCAGCTCGCGCAGTTGGGTGTCGAGCTCGGCGACCTTGGCGAAGTCCGTGGCGTGCTCGGCGATCCGCGTATGCAGGTCGGACTCCTGCTCGCTGATCCGGTCCAGCCGCCGCTCGATCTTCTGGAGTTCCTTCTTCGCGGCGCGCTGCTCGGCGGCCGACCGCTGCCGGGCGACCTGTTCGTCCGGCTTCTGCTTGGCGGTCGCGGCGGCCGGGGCTGCCGAGGCCAGGGCGCGCTGCCGCCGCTCCAGGTACTCGTCCACGCCGCGCGGCAGCATCCGCAAGGTGGCGTCGCCCAGCAGCGCGAGCACCCGGTCGGTGGTGCGCTCGATGAAGTAGCGGTCGTGGCTGATGACCACGAGCGAGCCGGGCCAGCTGTCGAGCACGTCCTCGAGCTGGGTCAGGGTCTCGATGTCCAGGTCGTTGGTGGGCTCGTCCAGGAAGAGCACATTGGGCTCGTCCATCAGCAGCCGCAGGATCTGCAGCCGGCGCCGCTCACCGCCGGAGAGATCGCCGACCGGGGTCCACTGCTTCTCCTTGGTGAAGCCGAACTTCTCGCATAGCTGGGAGGCGGTCATCTCCCGGCCCTTGCCGAGGTCGACGCGCTGCCGCACCTGCTCGACGGCCTCCAGGACCCGCAGGTTCCGGTCGAGTTCGGCGACCTCCTGGGACAGATACGCGAGCTTTACGGTCTTGCCGACCGTGACCCGGCCCGCGGCGGGCTGCTGTTCGCCCTCGCTGCGGGCGGCCTCGGACAGGGCGCGCAGCAGCGAGGTCTTGCCCGCGCCGTTCACCCCCACCAGGCCGATCCGGTCGCCGGGCCCAAGCTGCCAGGTCAGATGCTTGAGCAGCACCTTGGGCCCGGCGGTGACGGTCACGTCCTCCAGATCGAAGACGGTCTTGCCGAGCCGGGAGTTCGCGAACCGCATCAGCTCGGCGCTGTCGCGCGGCGCCGGCACATCGGCGATCAGCGCGTTGGCGGCCTCGATGCGGAAGCGGGGCTTGCTGGTGCGGGCGGGGGCGCCGCGGCGCAGCCAGGCGAGCTCCTTGCGCATCAGGTTCTGCCGCTTGGTCTCCTCGCTGGCGGCGATGCGCTCGCGCTCGGCGCGGGCGAAGACGTAGTCGCTGTAGCCGCCCTCGTACTCATGGACGGCGCCGCGCTGGACGTCCCACATCCGGGTGCAGACCTGGTCGAGGAACCAGCGGTCGTGGGTGACCACCACCAGGGCCGAGCGGCGGGCGCGCAGATGTCCGGCCAGCCAGGAGATGCCCTCGACGTCGAGGTGGTTGGTGGGCTCGTCGAGGACGATCAGGTCCTGCTCGGCGATCAGGAGCTGGGCCAGCGCGATACGGCGGCGCTCACCGCCGGAGAGCGGGCCGATGACGGTGTCGAGCCCCTGGGGGAAGCCGGGCAGGTCGAGCCCGCCGAACAGCCCGGTGAGCACATCCCGGATCTTGGCGTTGCCCGCCCACTCGTGGTCGGCGAGATCGCCGATCACCTCATGGCGGACGGTGGCCTCGGGGTCGAGGGAGTCGTGCTGGGTGAGCACGCCGAGCCGCAGATCTCCGGCGTGGGTGACGCGGCCGTCGTCGGCGGGCTCCAGCTTGGCGAGGATCCGGATGAGCGTGGTCTTGCCGTCGCCGTTGCGGCCGACGACGCCGATGCGTTCGCCCTCGTTCACCCCGAGGGAGACGCCGTCCAGCAGCGCACGTGTGCCGTACACCTTGCCGACGGATTCAACGTTGACCAGGTTGGTCGCCATCACACTCCATTACGCGGATCGATCGGCTCCCCAGGGTAGTCGCCGTGCGGGGCGCCTCGCTCAGGCGTCCACGAGCCGTGCCCCGGGGACCGGGCCGGAGGTGACCCGGACCGTGCGGCAGGTGCCCGACGCGGCCAGCGCGCCCGCCACCGCCCGCGCGGCCTCGGTGTCCTTGGCCAGGAAGGCGCAGGTCGGGCCGGAGCCGGAGACGAGGGAGGCGAGCGCGCCCGCGTCCGCACCGGCGCGCAGGGTGGCGGCGAGCGCGGGGCGCAGGGAGAGCGCGGCGGACTGCAGATCGTTGGATACGGCGGCGGCCAGCGCGGTGGCGTCGCCGGTGCGCAGCGCGTCCAGCAGCGCCTTGGAGGGCTCGGGGTCCGGGACGTCGGCGGCGCCCGCACCCGCGCCGGACGCCTCGCGCAACCGGTCGCATTCGCGGTAGACGGCGGGGGTGGACAGTCCGCCGTCGGCCACCGCGAACACCCAGTGGAAGGTGCCGCCGGTCTCCAGCGGGGTCAGCAGCTCGCCCCGGCCCCGGCCGAGGGCGGCGCCGCCGACCAGACTGAAGGGGATGTCGCTGCCCAAGTCGGCGCAGATGTGGAGGAGTTCCTCGCGGGTCGCCTTCGTCCCCCACAGCGCGTCGCAGGCCAGCAGCGCCCCGGCGGCGTCGGCACTGCCGCCCGCCATGCCGCCCGCGACGGGGATGTCCTTGGCGATGTGGAGGTGGACGCCGGGCGCGATGCCATGCCGTTCGGCGAGGGCGACGGCGGCGCGGGCGGCGAGGTTGGTGTGGTCCAGCGGCACCTGACCGGCGTCCGCGCCCTCGACGGTGATGCGGAGGGTGTCGGCGGGGGTGGCGGTGACCTCGTCGTGGAGCCCGACGGCGAGGAAGACGTTGGCCAGGTCGTGGAACCCGTCGGGGCGCAGCCCGCCGACCGCGAGCTGGACGTTGACCTTGGCGGGCACACGGGCGGTCACGGGACGGGTCACGGGGCTCCTCGGTGCGGGTTCGGTGTTCCGGTGCGGCCATTGTCCCGCCTACGGGGGTGGGCCTACGGGGGTGGGCCCGCGGCGGGCTCGTTCCCCACCCCGCCCCTTCCCGTAACCGGGACTGCGCCCCGGACCCCGTTCTCGGGGGCCGCGCCCCCACACCCCCGCCGGGGCTCCGCCCCGGACCCCGCTCCTCAAACGCCGGAGGGGCTGGGTGATGGGGCACCTCGGCCCAGAGCCCCCTTCGAGCCCCGCCACACGGCGGAGCCGCATATCGATGCCGCGGGAAGGGTCGGGGTGGGGAACGAGCCCGCCGCAGGCGGGGCGTGGGGGGTCAGGCCGCGGGGCCGTGTTCGGCGATCGCCGCGAAGTCCTCCACCGTCAGCGATTCGCCGCGCGCCTGCGGCGAGACCCCGGCAGCCCTCAGTGCCTCCTCCGCGGCCCCCGCCGAACCGGCCCAGCCCGCGAGCGCCGCCCTGAGCGTCTTACGGCGCTGGGCGAACGCCGCGTCGACCACCGCGAAGACCTCTTCCCGGGTGGCGGTGGTGCGCAGGGGCTCGTCCCGGCGTATCAGCGAGACCAGGCCGGAGTCGACGTTGGGGGCGGGCCAGAAGACGTTGCGGCCGATCGCGCCCGCGCGCTTGACGTGGGCGTACCAGGCGGCCTTCACGGAGGGGACGCCGTAGACCTTGGAGCCGGGTGGGGCGGCGAGCCGGTCGGCGACCTCGGCCTGCACCATGACCAGGGTCCGCTCGATGCTCGGGAAGCGCCCGAGCATATGGAGCAGCACGGGCACGGCGACGTTGTAGGGCAGGTTGGCGACCAGGGCGGTCGGGGCGGGGCCCGGCAGTTCGGTCACCCGCAGGGCGTCGCGGTGCACCAGCGCGAAGTGGTCGGCGCGGTGTGGCAGCCGGGCCTCGACGGTCGCGGGGAGGGCGGCGGCGAGGACGTCGTCGATCTCGACGGCGGTGACCCGGTCGGCGGCCTCCAGCAGCGCGAGGGTCAGCGAGCCGAGCCCGGGGCCGACCTCGACGACCACGTCCTCGGGGCGCACCCCGGCGGTCCGGACGATCCGGCGGACCGTGTTGGCGTCGATGACGAAGTTCTGGCCGCGCTGCTTGGTCGGGCGGACGCCGAGCCGCGCCGCGAGTGCGCGGATGTCGGCGGGGCCGAGCAGGACATCGGGGTCGGTGGTGCTCACCCGGGAAGTTTACGGCCGCTCTTCAGGGGCCCGGTTCACGGACGGGACAGGACGTCCCCACGTTCGGGATGCCTGGTCTTGCCCGTTGCCGACCGGGGCGCCTCCCAGCGGTAGCCGGGGGCGAGCCGAAGGGGCGCGTCGCTGCCGTAAGGGAGAGCGCACGCAGGGCGCGAGGGCTCCGATCGATATGAGGCTGCCGCCGCGTGGGCGACCGAGCGCGTCGACAGGGGGCACCTCCCAGCGGTAGCCGGGGGCTGAAGCACCCCGGAGGCGAATCCCGGAGGCGAACCGAGCCCCCGTACCGAGCCTCCAACCTAGTGCTGGAGCTTGCGGCCGCACGTCGGCCAGGGCCCGGTGCCGCGCTGCTGGTAGAGCTTCTTGGCGCGGTAGGTCTGTTCGGCCGGGGGCGCGTCCTGGGGGCGGCCGTGGCCGCCGAGGTCGTGCCAGGTGCCCTGGTCGAGCTGGTAGAGGCCGCCGTGGCGCCCGGAGCCGTCGACCGCGTCCGCCCGGCCGCCCGATTCGCAGTGCGCCATCGCCCGCCAGTTGAGCCCGTCCGCCGGGCCCCCGACCCGCGCGGGCACGGTCATGGTGCCGACCCGCACGATCCTGGCCACCGGCGGCTTGACGATCTCGCTGCGGATCTTCCGCGGTCGCTGCCGTACGCCGTTGACGCTGCGCACCCGGTAGCTGGTGCGCAGGGTGCCCGGTTCGCCGGGCCGCTCCACGAGCTCGGTGCCCTTGGGCAGGGTGGGGTCGGCGCGGCGGACGGTGGTGAAGGGCACCGGCTCGTCCCGGTTCTTCTTGCCGCCGGTGATCCGCATCACCTTCACCATCTGGCCGTCGCGCGGGAAGCTGTCCAGCGGGACGGAGGTGGTGTCCTCACCGCGCAGGGTGAGCCCGGCCTCGGTGAGGGCCTCGCCGACGGTGGCAGCGTTGGTGCGGACGGGGTGTTCGCTCCCGTCGGCGCGGAAGGTGACGGTGCGCTCGGTGCGGACGTGCAGGAGCAGGCCGCGGCTGGTGATGGCGGCGGAGCGGGAGGCGGAGAGATACGCGCCCTCGGCACGTACGCCCAGTTGGCGCAGTGCGCCGTCAACCGTGTGGGCGGTGGTCCACACCCGGCGGCGCTCCCCGTCGAGGGTGAGGGTGACCGGGCGGCCGTAGCGGACGGCGATCTCGTCGCCGTTGGCGAGCCGCTCCCCGGGCGCGGGGGCGACGATGTCGTGCTCGCCGACGCGGACGTCCTGGTCCGCCAGCAGCTCGCCCACGTCGTCGGCGTAGGTGTGCAGGGTGCGCGCGTCGCCATCGACGCTGAGCCGTACGGCCTTGTCCTGGGCGACGAAGGCGGAGGTCCCGCCCGCCAGCGCGGCGACCACCAGCGCCTGCGGCAACAGCCGGCGCATCGGGTCGGTCCGGCCGGTGGCGCCGCGGCGGGCGGCTCGGCGGGCGGCGGCTCGGCCGCCCGAGACGCGGTGGCTGCCCCTACGGCTCACAAGAACACTCCCGTAACACTCCACAAGTCCACTGGTCAGGGCGTTGAGTCCGGGACTGTAGCGGAGTGGGGGTGACTCTCCAAAGCGAAATCATCACGCAGTGTGATCACTCGCGTCGGATCGCCACCGCCCCTCACGAGGCGTCAGCGCCGCCTCAATAGCCGAAGACGCGCGCCGTATTGGCCGCTACGGCGGTCGCCAGGGTGTCCTCGGGGACGCCCTTGACCTCGGCCATGGCCCGCAGGGTGAGCGGAATCAGATACGGAGCGTTAGGCCGTCCGCGGTAGGGGACGGGAGTCAGGAACGGCGCGTCGGTCTCGACGAGAACGAGGTCGAGCGGGGCGACGGCGAGGGCGTCGCGCAGCGGCTGGGCGTTCTTGAAGGTGACGTTGCCCGCGAACGACATGTAGTACCCGCGCTCGGCACAGATCTTCGCCATGGCCTCGTCACCGGAGTAGCAGTGGAAGACGACGGTGTCGGGCGCGCCCTCCTCGGCGAGCACCCGCAGCACATCGTCGTGGGCCTCGCGGTCGTGGATGACCAGCGCCTTGCCGTGCTCCTTGGCGATGGCGATATGGCGGCGGAACGAGCGCTCCTGGGCCGCCATGCCCTCCGGGCCGGTGCGGAAGTAGTCCAGGCCGGTCTCGCCCACGCCCCGCACCTGGGGCAGGGCGGCCAGGGCCGCTATCTGGTCGAGGGCCGCGTCCAGGGCGGCGTCGCCGCCGGGCTGCCGCGCCCCCTGCCGGGACCAGCCGTCGGGGTCGCCGAGGACGATCCGCGGCGCCTCGTTGGGGTGCAGGGCCACGGTGGCCCAGACGTTCTCGTGCGCCGCCGCGGTCTCGGCCGCCCACCGGGACCCGGCCAGATCACATCCCACCTGGACGACGGTCGTCACGCCGACCGAGGCGGCCTTGGCCAGTGCCTCCTCGACCGTGCCCGGCTGCATGTCCAGGTGGGTGTGGGAATCGGCGACCGGGACCCGCAGGGGCTCCGGCGGCGGCGGGGGCGCGTCCTTTTCCTTTTGCGCGCCACTCGCCTTGCCACTGCCGCCGGGGGTCGATGCTGTTTTCGCCATGGTCGCGATTCTATGAATCCCGGTGAATGTCCGGTGAATCGCGTCCGGCCGCTCAGTTGACCCGTGCCCGGCTCATGTGAACCCGCTCACGTGAATCAGCTCATGTGAAACAGCTCATATGAACCGGAACCTACTCAGTCGCGGTGGTGCTGAAAGGGGTGCAGCAGATTCGCCAGATGCCAATGGTGCGCACGGCGTCGCGCGGGGCCCTCATTTTCCGGCGCGTCATCCGCCCCGGCGCCCGTCCCGGCGTCCGCCCCGTCCGTCCCCTCCGTCACGCCGGTACCCGCCTCCGGGCCCCGGGCGGTGTGCGGCCTCCCGCGCCGCGCACTCTCCAGGACCGAGGAGACCTGCCCCGAGCGCATGATCCGCACCAGATGCGCACCGCAGTTGACGCAGTCGGGGCTCGTCAGCGGGGACGGAACGCGCAGGCCGCCGGTGAAGTAGACGACGAAGGCCCGGCCCTCGCCGTCCACGTGGTGTTCGATGTCGTACGACCGCTCCCAGCCGTGCCCGCACTTCATGCAGGCGAAGGCGTACGCCTCGTGGGCCACCTCGCCGGGCCCGGCGGAGGGGGTGTGGGCGGCTATCGGATGAGCACCGCTCGAGGTTCCCGCTATATCGCTCATGGCAGCTCCTCTTGTCACACAGGACAAGTCTTCCAGGATTGGGATCGCCCCAGGTCTTCCACACCCAGTGGACGCCTTTCCCGCCGCCACCGCATCGGCTCTTCCCTCTCTTTGAGCGAGATTTGGCACCGGCCTTCCCAAAACCGGCATACAGCTACCCGGCTAGTAACCTGAGCTTTGCCTTTCGCTACGGTGCTTTACCTTCTCGTGGCGTGCTTCCCGCCGCGTTCTTCGCCGCCACCACGGCGTCGAACACCTGCCGTTTGGGCAGCCCGGCCTCCTGCGCGACCGCCGCGATGGCCTCCTTACGGCGCTCACCGGCCTCCTCGCGCACCGCGACCCGGCGGGCCAGCTCGGCGGGGCCCGCCTCCTCAGGGCCGGGCGCGGGGGCACCCTCGACCACGATGGTGATCTCGCCGCGCACGCCCTCCGCCGCCCAGGCGGCCAGCTCCGCCAGCGGGCCGCGCCGCACCTCCTCGTACGTCTTGGTCAGCTCCCGGCACACCGCGGCGCGGCGGTCCGGGCCGAACACCTCGGCCATGGCCGCCAGGGTGTCGTCCAGCCGGTGCGGGGCCTCGAACCAGACCAGGGTGCGGCGCTCGTCGGCGACCTCGCGCAGCCGCGTCAGCCGCTCCCCCGCCTTGCGCGGCGGGAACCCCTCGAAGCAGAAGCGGTCCACCGGCAGCCCCGACACAGCCAGGGCGGTGAGCACCGCGGACGGGCCGGGCACGGCGGTGACGGTGATCCCGCGCTCCACGGCGGCGGCGACCAGGCGGTAGCCGGGGTCGGAGACCGACGGCATGCCGGCGTCGGTGACCAGCAGCACCCGGGCGCCCTCGGCCAGCGACTCGACCAGTTCGGGCGTGCGGGCCGACTCGTTGCCCTCGAAATAGGACACCACCCGGGCGGCCGGGCGCACGTCCAGGGCCTGGGTGAGGCGGCGCAGCCGCCGGGTGTCCTCGGCGGCGATCACGTCGGCGGCCACGAGTTCGGCGGCCAGCCTCGGGGGCGCGTCCGCCGTGTCGCCGATGGGGGTCCCTGCCAGTACGAGCGTTCCAGTCACGCCCACCATCCTCGCAGCCGCCCGCGGCGGGCCCCGCGCGCCCGCCGCCCCGGGCACGAATCCCCGGTTCGCCGCCTTTCCCCACCACACTCACAGACCCCTTCCCTACGATGGCCCGGTGAGCAGTGACACCGCGACCCACGCCCAGCCGGGCAAAGCCACCGGCCAGCAGCAGCCGGCCTGGCAGCGCCGGCTGCGCCGCTTCGGATACGCGGGCCAGTCCCGGCCCGGCGTACGGGAGCGGCTGGTCCCGCCGTACGCGGAGCCGGGCACCCGGCTCTGGGAGGTCTTCGGCGCGACCCCCTCGGCGGCGGCCAGAATCGCCCGCTGGAGCGGCTGGGGCGGGCCGCTGCTGGTCGCGCTGTGCGCCGGGCTGACCCGTTTCTGGCGGCTGGGCAGCCCGGACAACGTCATATTCGACGAGACGTACTACGCCAAGGACGCCTGGTCGATCTGGGAGTACGGCTACGAGGGCACCTGGCCGAAGGCCGCCAACGACCGGATCCTGGAGACCCCGCAGCACATCCCGCTCAGCGACGCGGCGTCGTATGTGGTGCACCCGCCGGTGGGCAAGTGGGTGATCGGCCTCGGCGAGCAGCTCTTCGGGCTGCACCCGTTCGGCTGGCGCTTCATGGTCGCGCTGCTCGGCACGGTCTCGGTGCTGATGCTGTGCCGGATCGGGCGGCGGCTGTTCCGGTCGACGTTCCTCGGCTGTCTGGCGGGCGCGCTGATGGCCGTGGACGGGCTGCACTACGTGATGAGCCGCACGGCGCTGCTCGACCTGGTCGTGATGTTCTTCGTGCTGGCCGCCTTCGGCTGCCTGCTCGTCGACCGGGACCAGGCGCGCGCCAGGCTGGCGGCGGCGCTGCCGGCCGGTGAGGACGGCACGCCGCGGCCGGATCCGGCGGTCGCCCGGGGCCTGAAGCTGGGCGCGCGGCCGTGGCGGATCGCGGCCGGGGTGCTACTGGGCCTGGCCATCGGCACCAAGTGGAACGGGCTGTATGTGCTGGCGGCCTTCGGCCTGATGGCCGTCCTGTGGGATGTGGGCAGCCGCCGTACGGCGGGCGCCCTCCGCCCTTACCGGGCGGTGCTGCGGCGCGATCTGGGCTGGGCGTTCGTCTCGCTGGTGCCTGTGGCGATCGTCACGTACATCGCCTCCTGGTCGGGCTGGTTCGCCTCGAGCGGCACCTTCACCCGAGGGCGCGGCTGGCATCACAGCGGCTACTTCCGCCACTGGGCCGAATCGCCGAAGCCGGACGGCGGCGGCTATGGCACCGGCGGCGCCTTCGACTGGCTGCTCAACCCGCTGCGCAGCCTGTGGCACTACGAGTCCGAGGTCTACCAGTTCCACGTCAACCTGGACTCGCCGCATGTCTACCAGTCCAATCCGTGGAGCTGGATGGTGCAGTCCCGGCCGGTCTCGTACTTCTACGAGTCCCCGCGGGCCGGCCAGGAGGGCTGCCCCACCGACGCCGCCGAGAAGTGCGCCCGTGAGGTGCTGGCGCTCGGCACCCCGCTGCTGTGGTGGACGGCCTGTTTCGCGCTGCTGTACCTGCTGTTCCGGTGGGCGCTGCGGCGCGACTGGCGGGCGGGCGCGATCCTGTGCGGGATCGCGGCGGGCTATCTGCCGTGGTTCCTCTACCAGGACCGGACGATCTTCTCCTTCTACGCCGTCGTCTTCGTGCCCTTCCTGTGCCTGGCGGTGGCGATGATGATCGGCGCGCTGCTGGGGCCGCCGGGGGCGAGCGAGACCCGCCGGGTGATCGGCGCGGTCGGCTCGGGCGCCCTCGTCCTGCTGATCATCTGGAACTTCATCTACTTCTTCCCGCTCTACACGGGCCAGACGATGCCGATGGACTCCTGGCGTGCCCGGATGTGGCTCGATACCTGGATCTGATCCCCGGCCCGCCGTCCGGATCCGGCCCCCCGCCCCCGCGTCCCCCTACGGTGAGGGCGCGGGGGCTTCTCTTGGTGCCGGTAGAGTGCCGGGCACCGCGCCCTCCATCGACTGATGGAGGGAATCGAGAACACTGTGGGGGTTCTGTAATGCGGAGTGGCGCGAGAGCCGCGATCGTCGGTGCGGTGTTCGCCGCCATGGTCGGTGTCGCCGGTTGCGGCAGCGGCCAGGACGATTCATCCAGTGCGAAGGACGGTGCGAGCGCCGGCTCGGGTGACGACAAGCCGTCCCTGAAGAACGTGAAGACCGGCCCGCCCAGCGCGGCCGAGGTCAAGACCACCGCCCGCGCGTTCCTGGCGGCCTGGTCGGCGGGCGAGACGGCGAAGGCCGCCGCCCTTACGGACGACACCGACGCGGCCACCACGGCGCTGGGCGACTACCGCAAGAAGGCCCATGTGGCCAAGGTGGCGCTGGAGCCGGGGCAGGCGAGCGGTGCGAAGGTGCCGTTCTCGGTCAACGCCCAGATTTCCTCCGGCGGTCAGAGCGTCCCCTGGACGTATGGATCCTCGCTGACCGTCACCCGCGACACCAAGACCGGTAAGCCGGTCGTCGGCTGGAAGCCCTCGGTGGTGCAGCCCGACCTCGCCGAGGGCGACACCCTGAAGACCGGCGCGTCCGAGGCGCCGCCGATCAAGGCGGTGGACCGCGACGGCAAGGAGCTGACCGCAGCCGAGCACCCGACCCTCAAGACCGTCCTGGCCGCGCTGCGCGAGCGGTACGGCAAGAAGGCGGGCGGCAAGGCGGGCGTGGAGACCTGGATCGAGCGCGCCAAGGGCTCCAAGTCCCCCGACAAGACGCTGAAGGTGCTCTCCAAGGGCACCCCGGGCACGCTCCGCACGACGATCGACGCATCGCTCCAGAGCACCGCCGAGCAGCAGGTGAGCAAGCGCACCAAGGCGTCGGTGGTGGCGGTCAAGCCCAGCACCGGTGAGGTCCTCGCGGTGGCCAACTCCCCCGCGAGCGGCTTCAACACCGCCCTGCAGGGCTCGTACGCACCCGGCTCGACGATGAAGATCATCACCTCGGCGACGCTGATCGACAAGGGTCTGGCGGCGTACGGCAAGGCCCATCCGTGCCCCAAGTACTTCTCGTACGGCGGCTGGAAGTTCCAGAACGACAAGAAGTTCGAGATCAAGAACGGCACCTTCGAGCAGAGCTTCGCCCGCTCCTGCAACACGGCCTTCATCAGCCAGGCGGGGAAGCTGAAGAACGACGACCTGACCAACGAGGCCCGGAACGTCTTCGGCATCGGGCTCAACTGGCAGACCGGTGTGCCCTCCTTCGACGGCGCGGTGCCGGTGCAGTCGGCGGCCTCCAAGGCCGCCTCGCTGATCGGCCAGGGCGGGGTGCGGATGAACCCACTCAACATGGCGTCGGTCGCGGCCACGGCCTCCACCGGCACCTTCCGACAGCCGTACCTCGTCTCGCCGTCGCTGGACGACCGGACGCTGGCCAAGGCGAGCAAGACGATGAAGTCGAGCACCCATGACCAGCTGCGCAAGCTGATGCGGCTGACGGCCACCTCGGGCACCGCCGCCGAGGCGATGGCCGGGATGAGCGGCGACTTCGGCGCCAAGACCGGTTCGGCCGAGGTGGACAACCAGGAGAAGCCCAACGGCTGGTTCAGCGCGTACCGCGACGACATCGCGGCCGCCGGTGTGGTCCCCGAGGGCGGCCACGGCGGCGACACGGCGGGCCCGATGGTGGCGGCGCTGCTGCGCGCGGGCGGCTGAAGCCGGGAGTTGCCGGCAGTTCCACCGGCGTGACGGCACGGGAGCCGGGCGGGCGCATCGAGCGCCCGCCCGGCTCCTTCGCGTTCAGCCGACCGGTCCGCGTTCAGCCGACCGGTCGAACCGGCCGGACGCGGGTGCGACCACCGTGCAATGCCCTGGCGTGGATCGCGGGCCCGTCGATAGCGTCGCCGCATGGTCGATCCCACACCCACCCCTGACACCGCCGCCCACCCCCGCTTCGCCGACGCCCTGCGCGAGCTCGGCCTGGACGTCGAGGTACGCCGCTTCCCCGACGCCACCCGCACCGCCGCCGAGGCCGCCGCGGCGATCGGCTGTGAGCTCAGCCAGATCGTCAAGTCGCTGGTCTTCGAGGCGGACGGACAGCCGGTGGTGGTGCTCATGGACGGGTCGTCACGGGTCGACGTCGAGCTCGTACGGCACGAGCTGGGCACCGGGAGCGTCCGCCGGGCGAACGCGGCGCTGGTGCGGGAGACCACCGGCTACGCCATCGGCGGGGTGCCGCCCTTCGGCCACCGCACCCGCACCCGCGTCCTCGCCGACCGCCGGCTGCTGGACCACGAGACCGTATGGGCCGCCGCGGGCAACCCCCACACCGTCTTCCCGCTCGACCCCAAGACCCTGATCGCGCACGCCGACGGCACCCTGGTGGATGTGCGCGAGCGGTCCGCGTGACCCCGCTCGTCGCGACCGCGGTGCTCATCGCGGCCGTCACCCACGCGTCCTGGAACGCCATCGCGCACGGCATCAGGGACCAGCTGCTCGCCTTCACGCTGGTGGGCGGCGGCGGGGCGCTGTGCGGGCTGGCGCTGCTGCCGTTCGCCCCGCTGCCCAAGGCGGACGCCTGGCCGTATCTCCTGGCCTCCGCGGCCATCCACGTGGTCTACCAACTGCTGCTCATGCGCTCGTTCCACCTGGGCGACTTCGGCCAGATGTATCCCATCGCGCGCGGCACCGCCCCGCTGGTGGTGACCGTGGCCGCCGCGGTCTTCGTCGGCGAGCGGCCGGACCACTGGCAGGCGGCGGGGATCGCGCTGGCCTCGGCCGGACTGGTGGGCGTGGCGCTGTGGGGCGTCAAGGGCTCCCGCCACGCCGACGACGAGGAAGGCGGGCGGAACGGCGGGGCCGCACCGCAGTGGCTCGCCCTTACGGCCGCCATCGCCACGGGTCTGTCCATCGCCGCGTACACCGTCGTGGACGGTCTGGGGGTACGCGCCTCCGGCAGCGCGCCCGGCTACATCGCCTGGCTGATGATCCTGGAGGGCTTCGCCATCCCCGCCTGCGCCCTGGCCATCCGCCGCGGCGCGCTCCTCCGCCGGCTACGCCCCGTCGCCGCGCGCGGCCTGCTCGGCGGCCTGCTGTCGGTCTCCGCCTACGGCCTGGTCCTCTGGGCCCAGACCCAGGCCGAACTCGCCCCGATCGCGGCGCTGCGCGAATCGTCGATCATCGTGGGCGCGGCGATCGGGACGCTGTTCTTCAAGGAGCGGTTCGGCGGCCCGAGGATCGCGGCGGCGGGGCTGATGGTGGCGGGCATCGGCTTGATGCTGCACGCCGGTTGAGCCACCTCGGCCGACGCAAGGACCGGGCTCGCATAGCCGTTGGAATGCAGGGAGTAATGAGCGACACTCCGAGCAATCAGATGAAAAACTCATCCCCGCAAAAGGAAATCACTCTTTTAGACCTTTATTAAGCTTTGATTCTTATGGTGATATTGGCGATGCTTTGGTGAAGCCTGCAAGGCCACCGCCCGCCTCCGGAAAGCATTTGCTCTGCCGTTCCCTCTACGGCGGCTCGTGGCCTGACCAGCAGTCATCACGGGAGCCAAAACCCCTGCCGGGGTGACGGGGCTCAACGCCGAAAAGAGAGGTTTTCTGCCATGGCAGTGGATGTCATCCCGTCAGCGCCACCCGATAGAAGGCGCAGACGCAATCGGCTCAAGCGAGCTCTCGCCTTCATCCCCGGAGTGGCGTTGCTGGCGGCGACACTCACGATGGTCTCGGGTTCCGCGCACGCCGCGGAAGCTCCGGTGGGATTGGGAACCGCCACCAATTACGCGGTCCTGGCCGGTTCAACGGTCACCAATACGGGCCCCTCCGTCATCAACGGTGATTTGGGGCTGAGCCCCGGCTCGTCGGTGACGGGCTTTCCGCCCGGAATCGTGAACGGGGCGGTGCACGTAGCCGACGCCGCTGCCGCTCAGGCGCAGTCCGACCTCACCATCGCCTACAACGACGCGGCGAGCCGGGGCCCCGGGGCCTCCGTCGCAGGCGACATCGGCGGGTCGACGCTGACTCCCGGCGTCTACACGTCCACGTCGACTCTGGGAATCACGGGGAACGTCACTCTGAATGCCCAGGGCGACCCCAACGCCGTCTTCATCATCCAGGTGGGTTCAGCCCTGTCCGCGGAGGTGGGAAGCACCGTCAGCCTCACCAACGGAGCACAGGCGTGCAACGTGTTCTGGCTGGTGGGAAGCTCCGCCACGGTCAAGGTCAACTCCCTTTTCCAGGGCAACATCTTGGCGCTGACGTCCATCACGGTACAGACCGGTGCGGTCATCAATGGCCGGGCTCTGGCGCGTAATGGCGCGGTCACGCTCGACACCAACTTCATTTCGAGGGCCGCCTGCACCGTTGGCCCCCCTGGGCCGCCTGGACCTCCCGGCACACCGGGGGCACCTGGAGCACCCGGGGCACCGGGGGCACCTGGCGCACCTGGCGCACCCGGGGCACCCGGCACGCCTGGCGCACCCGGGGCACCCGGCGCAGACGGAGCACCCGGGGCACCCGGCGCAGACGGAGCACCTGGGGCACCTGGGGCACCCGGAGCGCCTGGCGCAGACGGAGCACCTGGCGCGCCCGGCGCGCCCGGCCCCGCCGGACAACCTGGCGCTGCCGGACCCAATGGCCAACCCGGTGCTGCCGGACCCGCGGGACCCGCAGGCCAACCTGGACCCACCGGCGCTGCCGGACCCACCGGTGCTGCCGGACCCGCAGGACCCGCCGGGCCTCCCGGACCTCCCGGGCCCCCCGGACCTCCCGGCGCTCCGGGCGGCAACGGCGGCGGCCACGGCGGCAACGACGAGTGCGACGACCACAGCGGACACGACAAACACAGCGAACACAGCGAACACGACGACTACTACGACGACGACTACGACGAACACAGCGACCACGACGATCAGTGGGACGAATGCGCCGACCAGAGGAGCGCGGCGTTGCGGACCATGCACACGTGCTAGCCCCGAGAAGCCCGAGCCCGTAGGCCAGTCGCCGAGCCCGAGGCGACAGCCACTGGCCCGGCGTGAGGCGTCCGGCATCTCCGTGACGCAGTCATGAATCAGCCCCGTCCGCGCGGGAAGTCGCACGGACGGGGCTGATTCACGCGGGCCGGCCGGTGGCGGCCGACGAAGCCCGTACCACCCCCTTGCCGCGCCACCCGTCACCATGCATCTCCCAGGACGAGGCGTCTCGTCCCCTGATGCACGCCGACTCCAGGCGGCGCCGGCCCGGCTGCCGGGAGAGAGCTGAGTCACCGGCGGCATCCACGTGTGTGCGACTACCCGTGGTCCAGCGACGCCCAGAAACGGGTGAGCGCCTCCGCGCCGCGGGCGGGGTCGTGTGTCATCCACCAGTGGCCCAGCCCATCGAGGACCTCCACCCGGGCACCGGCGCGGCGGGCGGCGCGGCAGCGCTGTTCGGTGGTTCCGGCCGCGTGGTCCTCGGTGGCGAGGAACACGAGCCCCGGCCGCCGCGCGGCGTTTTCCAGGTCCCGGCCGAGTTCGGCCATCACCGGTGGCATGGCGGAGGTGTAGAGGGCGATCACGGCCCGGCCCATCGCCTCGTTCTGCCCCTGGGCGACGCGCTCGGCCGCCGCCTCGCCCATCCCCCGCTCGATGAGCGTGGCGATCCGCTGCTCGACGGGGGCGCCGAAGCGTGCGGCCACATCGGCCTCTCCGATTCCCGGTGTCTGCCATCGCTGGGCGAGCTCATGCCAGACGTAGTCGGGTTCGAAGGCCGCGATCGTGTCGCTGGCCCAGCTCCGCACCAGGTCCGGGCGGTTCATCACCGCGTTGAGGACGTGTCCGCCGCCCCAGTCGTGGCCCACCAGGTCCACGGGCTCGGCGAAGCGTGTCAACTCACCGATCAGCCAGTCGCGATACTCCCCGACGGTCGCCCCGAACCCGGGCGGCAGCGGCGCGCCGAACCCGGGCGGGGACAGACAGATGAGGTCGGCCGGAGCGGCGCCGGCGGCCTTCAGTTCGGCGAGCAGGGGATCCCAGACGGCCGCCGTCTCGGGATTGCCGTGTACGAAGACGGCGGGCATCAGACCACGCTCCCCTGGAGCGGGACGGTCGGCTGCAGGACCGATTCCACCAGCGCCTCGCTACGGAAATGGGACGCCGCCTGATAGTCAGGGTCACGGATCATGTCAGCGAACGCCTGGCGGCTGGGATAGCGCACCAGGAGCACCGCGTCCCACGCCTGCCCGTCTTCGGCGATCAAGGCGCGACCACCGTCCCCCAGGTACTCCACCCGCAATCCGTACCGCGCGTTGATCTCCGGGCCCAGCGCCTCCGCATAGCGCTGGTAGCTCTCGCGACCGCCGTCCGGGCGGTACCGCAGCAGGTTCAGCATCACCACGGGGCCGCCGGGGTCTTCGGCCAGGAAGACATCGAGGGCACGCTCATCCATGTCGATCATCGAAACCTCCAGTCAGGATGAGTGGCACCGTATAAACTTGTTGGACAACACGCAAGTTAGTGAGGACTCTCGTCATGACGACCCCCCGTCGCACCCAGAAGCAGCGTCGCGACCAGGCCGAAGCCGCATTGCTGGCGGCCGCCGCCGAGCTGGTCATCGAGCAGGGAGTGCGCTCGCTGACGCTGGCGCGGGTGGGTGAGCGAGCCGGGTACAGCCGCGGAATCGTCACCCACCACTTCGGTTCGAAGCAGGCTCTCCTCGAGCTCCTGGCCCGCAGCACACAAGCCGGGTTCGTGCCGGGCCTCGCCGATCTGCCCCCAGGACTGGACCGCCTCCTGCGGCTGATCAACGGCTACATCGGCCAGCTCGGCCAGGTGGGCGCCGCCAATCGCGCGTTCCTGATGCTGTGGGCGGAGGCGCCCGCCATGCCCGAACTGGCACCGATCTTCCGCGAGCGGGACGAGTCGTTCAGGGCCGATCTCCGCGACGATGTGGCGGCCGGAATCGCCGAAGGCACCATCCGCCACGACCTCGCGCCCGAGGAGGTCGCGGTAGCGATCGTCGGACAGCTCCGAGGAATCGGGCTGCAACGGCTTCTCGATCCACCCGCCGTCGACACGGAACGCCTGCGGCAGTCGGTCACCGAGCAGTGGCGCCGGGCGCTGGCCGCACCAGCGACGCGGCAGCCATGAGTGGGCGGCTTGCGCCCGAACTCCGTTGACCTTGCTCTTCGTTGGTCCTGCGCGGACGCCCCTGGGTAGGACAGAATCGGGGAGACCGTCGTCACAAGGGGGGCTTGGTGCGGATCGACGTAGCGGTGAACGGTGGGGAGGCGGAGCTGCGATCGCTCCTCGACTGGCTGAGACGGGATCCGGCCGCGCGCCGCGGCGCCCATGTGGAGCTGGTCCAGGCCGAGCCGTCGCCGGGCCAGATGGGCGTGCTCACCGATGTGCTGCAGCTGGTCACCGAGAACGCCTGGAGCGCGGCCTCCTTCGCGCTGGCGCTGTCCACCTGGCGGCAGACACGTCCGCACGCCCAGCGGATCACCGTGCGCCGTGGTGACCTTACGGTCGACCTCGACGGCGCCGACGACGAGGAGCTGCGGCGTCTGATCGACGCGCTGGAGCGCCCGGCCGCGCCCGAACCGGAACGGGACCGGGACCGTCAGGGCGACGGAGGAGGGCGGTAGCCGTGGCCGTTCTGCCCAACCCGGCCGCCACCCGCGCGGTGCTCATCGGCAGCAGCCGCTATGCCCACTTGGAGCCGATCCCGGCGGTGGCCAACAACCTGAGCGCGCTGGCCGCGGCCCTGTGCGCGCCGGGTTCCTGGGGGCTGGCACCCGAGCACTGCACGGTCATCGAGGACCCCGCCACCGCGGTCGAGGTCCTCGAGGCCGTCCGGACCGCCGCTGAGGAGGCCACGGACACCCTGCTGGTGTACTTCGCCGGACACGGTCTCGTGGAACCGCGCCGCGGCGAGCTCTTCCTGGGGCTGACCGGGTCGATACAGCACCGCTCCTACACCGGGCTGCCGTACGGCACGCTGCGCGACGTCGTGCTGGACGGGCGGGCCGGGCGTCAGGTGATGCTGCTCGACTGCTGCTTCAGCGGACGCGTGCTCGGCTTCATGAGCGCGGCGAGCGCCGAGGCGGTGATCGACCAGGTGGAGATCGAGGGCACCTATCTGCTGGCCTCCGTCCCCGACACCAGCTTCGCGCTCGCGCCGCCCGGCGAGCACCATACGGCCTTCACCGGTGAGCTGCTGCGGCTGCTGCGCGAAGGGGTGCCGGGCGGACCGGAGTTGCTGGACCTGGACGCGGTCTACGCGCAGGTGTACGCGGCGCTGCGGGCCAAGGGGCGGCCACTGCCCCAGAAGCGCGACCGCAATACGGCGGGCGGGCTCGCCCTGGCCCGCAACGCCGCCTGGGCACCGGCCGGCTTCGGCCCGCCGCCCCCGCCGTACGACCACGAGCCGATGCCACCGCCCACGTTCATGGGCACGCCCACGCCGCCGTACGAGCCGGGACCGGCGCCCGCGGACCACGAACCGGCCGCCTCGGCCCCCGCGCCCGTGCCGCTGCCCGGGGTGCCGCCGATGCCCACCTGGTCGCCGATGGCCCTGCCGTCGCCCGCCCCGCTCCCCGCCCCCGGTGGCGCCTCTCCGGGCCGCCGCCGCGCCGTCACCTACGGGCTGGCGGGAGCGCTCTTCGTGGCCCTGGTGGCCGCGGGCATACCTCTGGCGATGTCGTGGATGAAGGGCTCCTCCGAGGACGACTCCGGGCACAGCACCTCGAAGTCGTCCAGCACCCCGAAGCCGGGCCCCACCTCCGGGAACAACGCCGCGGCCAAGGGGGGCGTCGTCAACGCCTCGACCAAGCCGGGCGGGACGCTGAAGTTCATCAGCAAGGACGACGCGGATTCATGGGACCCTCAGCGCAGCTATTACGGCTTCATCTGGAACTTCTCCCGCTTCTACGCTCGCCAACTGGTCACCTACGCTCCCAAGCCCGGTAAGGACGGCACCGAACTCGTTCCGGACCTCGCGGAGACAAAGGCCGAGGTGACCGACGGCGGCAGGACGTACACCTACACCCTGCGCAAGGGGATCACCTGGGAGGACGGCTCCCCGATCACGTCAAAGGACATCAAATACGGCATCGAGCGGATCTGGGACCAGGACAAAATCTCCGGTGGCCCGATCTATGTCCAGCAGGCGCTCGATCCCGGCCACGCCTACAAGGGGCCGTACAAGGACACGTCCGAGGACAAGCTCGGGCTGAAGGCCATCGAGACCCCGAACACCAGGACCATCGTCTTCAAACTGCCGAAGGCCAACGGCGACTTCGAGCGCATGCTGGCGACACCGTCGGCATCACCGGTGAAGAAGTCGAAGGACACCAAGGACAAGTACCAGGAGAGGCCATTCTCCTCGGGGCCGTACAAATTCGGGCCCTACCGGCCGGGCACATCGCTGGAACTGATCCGTAACGCCAAGTGGAAGCGGTCGTCCGATCCGATCCGCACCGCCCTTCCCGAGCAGATCACGGTGAATATCCGCGGCGACGAGCAGACGAACGCGAAAGCCCTGTTCTCGGGCGCCTATGACCTGGACCTGCAATCCAACGGACTCACCGGGCCCGCCCTCACCCAGGCCACGAGCAGTTCCGACCTCAGTCCCCGGCTGGACAGCCCGCCCAACGGGATTCTCCTGTTCGCGGCCCTCCCCCGCTCCGTCAAACCCCTGGACAACGTCCACTGCCGTAAGGCGGTCCTCTACGCGGCGGACAGGGAGAACGTGCGCACCGCCGCGGGCGGTCCGCAGACCGGCGATATCGCGCCCCATATGCTCCCGCCCGCCATCGGGGGCTCCGACTCCTCCTACGACCCGTACGGGACGGTCAAGAGCAAGGGCAAGCCGGACACCGACAAGGCGAAGGCCGAGCTGAAGGCGTGCGGAGAGCCCAAGGGGTTCAGTACCACCATCGCGGTGCGCAACAATCGCTCCACCGATGCGGCTGTCGCGATGTCGCTCCAGGCATCGCTGCGGAAAGTCGGCATCACCACCGAGATCGATCAGGTCGACGGCAACCACTTCAGCGAGACGATCGGCGCGCCCGAGGTGGTGAAGAAAAAGGGATACGGCATCGTCGTCTACCGGTGGGGTGCCGACTTCCCCACCGGGCAGAACTTTCTACAGCCGCTCACCGACAGTCGTTTCATCGAGTCCACCGGCAATCTCAATGTCGCGGAGCTTGACGACCCCACGGTCGACGACCTCTTCGACACGGCGATCGCCGAACAGGATCCGGCGAAGGCCGGGAGTGACTACGCACAGATCAATCGGAGGATCTCCGACTCCGCCGCCTATCTGCCCCTCCTGTTCCAGAAGAGCGTGATCTGGCGCGGCTCCCGGCTGACCAACGTCTATACGAGCGATTCCTGGCAGGGCGGCTACGACTATGTCTCGCTGGGCGTCTCCAAGTGACCGAAGGCCCTGCGCACCGCCACGTTCGTGGTGGTGATGCCGCCGTCCACGGGGAGGGTGGTGCCGGTGATCCAGGCGGCGTCGGATGAGGCGAGGAAGGTGATGGCGGCGGCGATGTCGGCGGGTTCGCCGACCCGGCCGAGCGGGTAGACCTCGGCGGCGCGGCGCAGGGTGTCCTCCTGGCCGTCCCAGCCGGGGGTGCGGATCGTGCCGGGGGCCACGAGGTTGACGCGGACGCCCCGCCGGGCGGCGTGGGCGGCCAGGGTACGGGTGAGGCTGCCCAGGCCCGCCTTGGCGGCGCTGTAGGCGTGGTTGCCGAAGTCCTGGAGGCCGTTGACCGAGCCGACGTTGACGATCGCGCCCCGGCCGTCCGCGGCGGCCAGATGCGGCAGCGCGGCGCGGGAGCAGCGGAAGGCGCCGCCGAGGGTGACATCGATGTCCTGCTGCCACTCGTCGTCCAACTGGTCCTCGAACAGCGGGGTGTCGACGTGGCATGAGTGGGCGCTGTTGACCAGGACGTCCAGCCTTCCGAAGCTCCTTACGGCGTGCGCCACGGCCGCCTCGGCGTCCGCCCGCCCGGCCACATCGCAGCCCAGCGACTCGGCCTCGCCGCCGTCGGCCCGTATGGACGCGGCGGCCTTGGCGGCCCGTTCACCGTCCAGGTCGGTGATCAGCACCCGGGCGCCCTCCTCGGCGAAGCGACGGGCGGTGACCTCCCCGATCCCGCGTCCCGCGCCGGTGAGCATGACCGCGTAGCCCTCGAATCTCCGCACCGTGTGCCCCTTCTCGTCGGCTCTCGGACCGCCACCGCCCCACGGTGACGTGTCCGCCGGTGATCCTGCCCGCCCCCGGCATGATCCTCACCCGAAGGACGTTGCACCATAAGGAGAAACACAGCACACACGCGCGGGTCGACATGGCGGGAGTCGGATCAGTGGTGGACGTCCAGGGCACGGTGGCCGACGGTTTCGAACCGGTCCGGGACGCCTTCGCGGCGAACTTCACCCGGCACGGCGAGCGGGGTGCGGCCATGGCGCTCTACCGGGAGGGCGAGAAGGTCGTCGATCTGTGGGGCGGCGCGAAGACCCCCGACACGAAGACCCCGGACGCGAAGACCCCGGACACGAAGACCCCCGACGACGACGGCGAGAGCGGCCCCGGGCCTTCCGGCGGCGGTCCCGAGCCCTGGACCCAGGACACCGCCCAGGTCGTCCGGTCGGTCACCAAGGGCGTCGCCGCCGCCGTGCCGCTGCTGCTGCATCAGCGCGGCCAACTGGATCTGGACGGCAGGGTCAGCACCTACTGGCCGGAGTTCAAGGAAGCCGGCAAGGAGCGGGTGCTGGTGCGGCATCTGCTCGCGCACCGCACCGGCGTGCCCGTGCTCGACACCCCGCTGACCCCCGCCGAGGCCGTCGACGGCATATCCGGGCCGCGGGCCGTCGCCGCCCAGCGCCCCGTATGGGAGCCCGGTACGGCCCACGGCTACCACGCCCTGACGTATAGCTGGCTGGTGGGCGAGCTGGTGCGCCGGGTCACCGGGCGGACCATCGGGCGCTGGATCGCCGAGGAGATCGCCCGCCCGCTGGGGCTCGACCTGTGGCTCGGGCTGCCCGAGGCACAGCGGGGCCGGGTCGGCCGGATCGCGGCGGTGGAAGCCCTGGCCGCGCCCGCCGCCCATGGGCCCCGGCTGCGCCCCAAGCGGTCGGTCGCCGAGGCGTATCGGGACCCCGAATCGCTGACCCGGCGGGCGTTCGCGGCGATCACCCCGGTGCCGGACGAGAACGACCCCGGCTATCTCGCCGCCGAGCTGCCCGCCTCGAGCGGGGTGGCCACCGCCGAGGCGCTGGCCCGCTTCTACGCGGCGCTGATCGGCCCGCTGCCCTCGGCCCGTACGGCCCGCTCGGGAGGCAGGCTGTTCGCCCCGGCGACGCTCACGATGGCTCGTACGGAGGAGTCAGCGGGACCGGACCGGGTCCTGGTCGTCGGCACCCGATACGGCCTCGGCTACATGCTGCACGGCCCCGCCTGCCCGCTGCTGGGGCCGGGCTCCTTCGGCCACCCGGGGCGCGGCGGCTCCCTCGCCTTCGCCGACCCGGAGGCGCGCATCGGCTTCGCCTACGTCACCAACGGTATGCGGCGCGGTGTCACCGCGGATCCGCGTGCGCAGGCGCTGGTGCGCGCGGTGCGGACCAGCCTGGCGGCGCTGGAGGCGTAACGGCCCGAGGGGGCCGCAGGTGCGGCCGGGCGCCGCGACGGAGGGGCGTTACCGCGCGCCCCGGGCCCCTCCCTTGCGGCCCCATGCGGTCCGAAGCCGTACCGGGGCAGCGCGACGGCCCCTGCCGAGTGGCCAGGGGACGCAGAAGCTGATGACTCGTCAGCGTTCGTCAGACGCCGTGGAACTCTCCACCTCTGACAGCCGATATGAACGATGCCCAGGACGACGGGGGGAAGACCAACGCCGGACCGCTGGGGTTCTTGCTGTCGCGAACGGGGACAGCGTCAACAAGCCCAGCACCAACCTCAACGCAGTTGCCACCGTTGTTGCTGCTGTAGCTGGACTTCCGCCATGCCACACGGCGTATGTCATTGGCATTGATCACGGGCTCAATTCCTCCAAGCAAGTGCCGATCACTTCGGCCGACGCTTCGGGCGACAGTGCATAACTTCTCAGCAGATCGTAAGCGTGTGCCGCAGCATCCACCTCTGCCGCATCCAGCACGGTACGACCCTCGCTGAACGAATCCACGTAGAGCACATCCGGGCCCTGCCCGAATGACAGGATCGTGAACGGGCCAGCCAGTCCAGGATGCGCCCCGGCTGTCCGTGGCACTACCTGAATGACAGTGCGGGGCTCCTGGCCAGCCTTGAGTAAACGCTCCATCTGACACCCCATCACTTCAGCTCCGCCAATGCTCCGGTGGAGTGCTTGCTCATCCAGCACGAACCAAGCACGGGGCGGGCTGTCGCGCTCCCAGAGACTCTGCCGCGTCATGCGGGCCGTCACCAAGTCATCAAGACTGTCCGGTCGGCCAGTGCGAAGCAGCGCCCGCGCATACTCCGGCGTCTGTAGTAACCCAGGGATAACCTGACTCTCGAAGGTTCGGATGGTTGTAGCGTCCCGCTCGAACTCAACGTATCTACGGAACCACGGTGGGAACGCATACCTAAGCGTCAACGGCCATAAACGCACGAATCGACCGTTTGAATGCGGAAACACGCGGTCGCACGCTTCCGCAAATTCCAGCACCGGGACCCGCTTGCCAGCCTCGATCTTGGCAACGAGCGAGTACCCGCAGTGCGCCTCCCTCCCAAGGTCCTCCCGGGACATCGCCAGCCGTTCACGCTCCAGCCGCACTTCTGCCCCGAAGTGGGCCAACGGCGAAACGGTGGGGTCCGCAGGATCTGCGTGCTCACTTTCGACACTCAAACGGCTCTCCCATCACGTTGGACAGTTGAACTTGTCCAGGTTCAGTACCTGTTGACGGTACGCACAGATTGCCACCCTTGCACTACAAAGAGTCAACGGGTCACGCCGCCAAGAGCAGGCAAGGTGAAGAGACCTGCCACATGCAAGACCCCCGCGACGTTGCTGGACGTCCGGGGGCGTGGCCACCAGCTTTCGAGGAGCTGATCGCATGCACGACCTTATCCGGTGCGCACTCGTATGGGTGAGGGCAGTTCTGGCCTTACGGCCGTCCGGCCGTCACCGGGCCGTCCCGAAGTTCCCCGCGTCGTATCCGACGCCTTCCCGGCCCGTGGCAGGGACCATGGGCTTCCCGACCGGTGGGCCCGGACCGGTGCCCCCGCGCCCTTGCCCCAACTCGCCGACCCTGGAACTGCACACCGTTCCCCGCCTGCCACGGGGCAGCGAGCTGCCCGCCCTGGTGCGTCCCTACGCGGTGGCCGATGAGCGGCGGCAGCGAGAGCGGTCGAAGAGCGTCCCCCGGGTGGAGTTGATCTGCGCCCCGCACGGGATGGTGGTGATCCGGTGACCGCCACCGGCCGTGCCGCGCCCGCCCCGACCCCCGGCTGCGTCCTGTGCGCCGCCCCCGGCACCTTCGGGCCCCGTAATCCCGCCGAGCCGCGTTCGGGCCTGTGCCCCGCGTGTATCGCGGCCGGAAAGCCCACCCGCGACGGCCTTGAACAGGCCGTGGTGATCGTGGCCGGACAGACCCTCGCGGGGGCGGAAGCCCTCGACCTGGCCACCGCCCCGCCGGAGGAACTGTCCTACCACCTGGGCGCGATGAAGCGCAGCCTGCGCAGCGTGCTCCAGCTCCTGGCCCCGGTCGGGGAGGGTGGCCAGTGATCGCCGACACCGGGGGTGAGGGGCCCCGTATGACGATGCGTGTCTACACGATGGCGCGCGACGGGATGGTGACCGCGCGGCGCGCGTTGGTGGCCGTGCTGGTCGGGGAGGACGTCAATCCCTACGCGTTGGGGCAGGCGTGGCCGCCCTGCCAGTGTCCCCGCCACCGGGAGGAGAACGCCGCCTACCGCTTCCGGCGTACCTGAGACGGCCGTCAGCACGCCGCGTCCGCGCGCGGGTGGGCGGACCGCTACCTCACCGGCACCCTCGCCCCACCGGAAACACCGGCATCCTCACCTCACCGGCGCCGTCACCGAGCGGGGGTCGAAGCCGAAGGGGAGCTCCAGCCGGTGCTCGCGCATCAGCTCCTCGTCGCACAGCAGCTCCTGCGTCCCGCCGTCCGCCGCGATCACCCCGCCGCTGAGCACCACCGAGCGCGGGCACAGCTCCAGCGCGTACGGCAGATCGTGGGTGACCATCAGCACGGTCACCTCCAGGGACCGCAGGATGTCGGCGAGTTCGCGGCGGGAGGCCGGGTCGAGGTTGGACGAGGGCTCGTCCAGGACCAGGATCTCCGGCTCCATGGCCAGCACGGTCGCCACGGCCACCCGCCGGCGCTGCCCGAAGGAGAGGTGGTGGGGCGGCCGGTCGGCGAACTCCGCCATCCCGACCCGCTCCAGGGCGCGGCGCACCCGCTCCTCCAGCTCCGGGCCGCGCAGTCCGGCCGCGGCCGGGCCGAAGGCCACGTCCTCGCGCACGGTCGGCATGAAGAGCTGGTCGTCCGGGTCCTGGAAGACGATGCCCACCCGGCGGCGGATCTCGGCCAGATGCGCCTTCGCCACCGGCAGCCCCGCGACCGTGACGGTCCCGGCGCCCGCCGTAAGGATGCCGTTGAGGTGCAGCACGAGCGTGGTCTTGCCCGCGCCGTTGGGGCCGAGCAGCGCGACGCGCTCGCCGCGGGCCACGGTCAGATCGACACCGAAGAGGGCCTGATGGCCGTCGGGGTACGCATAGGCCAGACCGGCCACCTGGAGGGACGGCGGGGTGGTGGCGGGGTCGGTCATAGGAGCATCCATCCGGTCAGGCAGACCGCCAGCGCGGTCAGCGGGAGGGCGGCGGCGTGCATCCACTGGGCGCGGGACGCCGTCACATCGTCGATCACCGGCATGGTGCCCGTATAGCCCCGGCTGACCATCGCCAGGTGGACCCGTTCGCCCCGTTCGTACGAGCGGATGAACAGCGCCCCGGCCGAGGAGGCGAGCACCCCCCAGTGGCGCACCCCGCGCGCCTCGAACCCGCGTGACTGGCGGGCGATCCGCATCCGGCGCATCTCATCGGAGATGACGTCCCCGTAGCGGATCATGAACGAGGCGATCTGCACCAGCAGCGAGGGCATCCGCAGCCGCTGCAGCCCCAGCAGCAGGGCGCGCAGCTCGGTCGTGGAGGCCAGGAGGACGGAGGCGGCGACGCCGAGGGTGCCCTTGGCGAGGATGTTCCAGGCGCTCCACAGCCCGGACTCGCTGAGCGACATCCCCAGCACGGCCACCCGCGGGCCCTCCGCGATGAACGGCATCAGCACGGCGAAGGCCACGAACGGGATCTCGATCAGCAGCCGCCGCAGCAGATACCCGGCCGGTATCCGGGCCGCCGCCGCCACCCCGGCCAGCAGCAGCGCGTACGCCCCGAAGGCCCAGACGGCCTCGCGGGGCGTGGAGACGACGACGAGGACGAAGCAGAAGACTGCCGCGATCTTGCAGTGCGGGGGGAGGGCGTGGACGGGCGACCGGCCCGCCCGGTAGAGCTTGTGCGCGTGTCCCGCGCCCATCGTCAGCCCCGCCCGCTCTCGGCCGTCGCCCGGCGCCGCCGTACGACGATGAAGACCCCGGACCCGACGGCGAGGGTGGCCCCCACGCCGATCACCCCGGCGAGCCCGCCGGAGAGCCGGGCGTCGGAGATGTCCTTGACGCCGTAGTCGGCGAGCGGGGAGTCCTTGGTGGCGTGGTCCTCTTCCTTCGCGTCGATCCCCTTGTCATGGGCGACCTTTTCCAGCCCGTCGGGGCTGGCGGAGGCGTAGAAGCTCACGACCCCGGCGCACAGCAGCGCGGCCGCGAGCCCGGCCAGCCACACGCGCCGCGCCGACCGCCGCGGCACGGCGGCGGGCTCACGGGTCGCGGAGGTCTCGGGGGTCTCTGGGGCCTCGGAGGTCGCCGTCGCGGGTTCGGCCGCCGGAGCCTCGGCCCGGGCCACCGCTCCCGGAGCGGCCGGAGCCAGCGGGCTGTCGCGGATCTCCAGCGGACGCGCGGTCACCCCCCGCGCCCCGTAGACCAGATCCGGCCGTACGGCCACGACGGCACCGACCGTCAGCGCGGTGATCGCCGCCTCGCCGATGCCGATCAGCACATGCACCCCGACCATCGCCGCGAAGACCTTGCCGATCGCCACATCGGCCGTGCCGCCGAGCGCGTAGATCGCCGTGAAGGCCACCGCCGCGGCCGGTACGGAGACCAGCGCCGCCACAAAGGACGCGACGGTGACCGTACGGCGGCGACGCGGGGCCAGCTTCACGATCGTGCGGAAGATCGCGTACGCCACGACCGTGGTGACCAGGGCCATGTCCGTGATGTTGACGCCGAGCGCCGTAAGGCCGCCGTCCGCGAACAGGACGCCCTGCATCAGCAGCACCACGGAGACGCACAACACCCCCGTATACGGCCCCACGAGTATCGCGGCCAGCGCCCCGCCCAGCAGATGACCGCTGGTCCCGGCGGCGACGGGGAAGTTGAGCATCTGCACGGCGAAGATGAACGCCGCCACCAGCCCGGCCAGCGGTGCGGTCCGCTCGTCGAGCTCCCGCCGGGCACCGCGCAGACTGACCGCGACGGCCCCGGCGGCGACCACACCGGTCACCGCCGACACCGGCGCGTCGATGAATCCGTCGGGCACATGCATGGCGGGACTCCGCTCCTGAGCTGCTGCTATCGGCCCGATGGTAGCCCGTACCTGCAAGTCGTTCGCAAGAGCGCGGTCATCGCGGAATCGAGCGGGATCGCCTGGGATCAACGCCGACGGCGGCCTTCCGGGATCGGAAGGCCGCCGTCGGGCCGAAGGCAACGTCGGCTTCAGACGCGGGTCAGACGCGGGTCAGACGCAGGTCAGACACGCGTCAGCTCGGCGTCCGGGTCGGAGTCGTGCTGCTGGGCCGCGGGGGTCGGCTCGAGCTGCTTGCGCAGGCCCTCGCCCTCCACGTCCACATTGGGCAGCGCCCTGTCCAGCCAGCGCGGGAGCCACCAGGCCGACTTGCCGAGCAGCGCCAGGACCGCCGGGACGATGGCCATACGGACCACGAAGGCGTCGAAGAGGACAGCGGTGGCGAGGCCGAAGCCGATCATCTTGATCATCGACTCGGACGAGCCGATGAACCCGGCGAAGACGCTGATCATGATGACCGCGGCCGCGGTGACCACCCGGGCGCCGTGCCGGAAGCCGGTGACGACGGCCTGGCCGGGGCGCTCGCCATGGACGTACGCCTCCCGCATCCGGGTCACCAGGAAGACCTCGTAGTCCATCGCCAGACCGAACACCACACCGATCATGAAGATCGGCATCATGCTCATGATCGGGCCGGTCTCCTCGACGCCGAACAGATCCGCCAGCCAGCCCCACTGGAAGACCGCGACCACCGCGCCGAGCGCCGCGACGACGGAGAGCAGGAAGCCGAGCGCCGCCTTGAGCGGGACCAGGACGGACCGGAAGACGACCATCAGCAGCAGGAAGGCCAGTCCGACGACGAGCACCAGATAGGGCACCAGCGCGTCGTTGAGCTTCTGCGAGATGTCGATGTTCATCCCCGTCTGGCCGGTCACCAGCACCTCGGCGCCGGTGTCGGCCTTGAAGCCGCTCGCCTCGTCCCGGATGTCGCCGACCAGGTTCTCGGTGTCGATGCTGCTCGGCTTGTACTTGGAGATGACGGTGAGCGTCGCGGTGTCACCGGCCTTGTTGAACGTGGCCGGGCTGACCCCGGCCACACCGTCCAGGCCGGTGATGGTCTTACGGACCTGCTCGGCCGCGCCCTTGGCGTCATCGCTGCCCTTGGCGTCGACGACCACCATCAGCGGACCGTTGTAGCCGGGGCCGAAGCCGTCGGAGATCGCGTCGTACGCCTGGCGCTTCTGGCTGCTGACCGGCTGCGAGCCGTCGTCCGGCAGACCGAGTTCCAGGCTCATGGCGGGCACGGCGGCCGCACCGAGGCCGAGCACGGCCACCAGGAGCACCATCAGCGGGCGGCGCAGCACGAAACGCGCCCAGCGGGTGCCCATATTGGGCTTCTCCTCGGCGGCGGAGGCGTCCGGACCCGCCGCCAGGCGCTCCTCCAGCCGCCGGCGCGCCTTGCGCCCGAAGACCCGCTTGCCCGCGAAGCCCAGCACCGCCGGGATGAGGCTGATCGCGATGAGGACGGCGATGACGACCGTACCGGCCGCGGCGAAGCCCATCTTGGTCAGCATCGGGATGTTGACGACGGCGAGGCCGACCAGCGCGATGACCACCGTAAGGCCGGCGAAGACGACCGCGGAGCCCGCGGTGCCCACGGCACGTCCGGCGGCCTCCTCCCGGTCCCGCCCCTCGGCCAGCTCCGCTCGGTAGCGGGAGACGATGAACAGCGCGTAGTCGATGCCGACCGCGAGGCCGATCATCATCGCCAGTGTCGAGGTGGTGGTGGACAGCCCCAGCGTGGTGGCGAGCGCGGTGATCGACGAGATGCCGATGCCGACGCCGATGAGCGCGGTCAGCAGTGGCAGTCCGGCGGCGACCAGTGAGCCGAAGGTGATGGCGAGGACGACCGCGGAGATCGCGATGCCGATGATCTCGGTCGAGCCGGTCTCCGGCATCTCCTGGAGCGCGTCACCGCCGATCTGCACCGTCAGGCCCGACTTCTCGGCCTTCTCGCCCACCTCCTTCAGACCGTCCTTGGCGGGGTCCTTCAACTCCAGGGCGTTGACCTTGTAGCTGGTCAGGATGTACGCCGTGGAGCCGTCCTTGCTGACGGCCTGGGCCTGGTAGGGGTCGGCGACCGAGGCGATCTGCGGCGAGCTGGCCTTGAGGTCGGCGACGGCCTTGGTGACCACCGCCTTGTTCTCCGGGTCGGTCATCTTCTCGCCGCTCGGGGCGCGGAAGACCACACGGGCGGTGGCGCCGTCCGCGTTACCTCCGGGGAACCGCTGTTCCAGCAGGTCGAATGCCTTCTGGGCTTCGGTGCCCGGGATGGAGAAGCTGTCGTTGGCGGGCGGTGAGGCGGTGGCGGCGCCGACGCCCGCGACCGCGAGCAGCGCCACCCATATCAGGACGACGAAGCCGCGTCGCCGAAAGGCGAACCGGCCGAGTTTATAAAGGAAGGTGGCCACGAGAAGAGGTGCTCCCGTCGGTTGGATGGCACTGGGCAGGGATGGATAACCGAGCCGGCGACGAGAGCGGCGCGCCGGTCGGGGGCTTATGTGGTTGCGCGGAGGGGGAAGGGGGAGGGGGAAGTGAGAGGAGGGCTACGCGGCGCCGAGCGCGGGGAGGATCACGGCGTCGATGTACTCCAGGAGATACGTCTGGTCCGGCTGCTTGTCCTCGACGAGCGCTCGGGTGAAGAACGCGCCGCACATCATGTGCATGACGTAGTTCAGAGCGGGCCGGTCCGGGGCGACTTCGCCCCGGTCGACGGCGCGCCTCAGCAGCGCGTGGAGCGCGTCGATCTCGGGGTAGATCAACAACTCTCGCAGGGCCTCATGAAGGTCCGGGTTGTCGTGGCTTGCGTGAGCGAGTCCCCTCATCAGCGCGGCATCCCGCTCGTGGACGGTCTCCGAACACCGCGCGATCTCCCGCAGGTCCCCGCGGAGCGTTCCGGTGTCGACACCCTCGAGCAGAACGGGCTTGCTGTGGCGCAGCGCGGTCGCGACCAGCTGCGGCTTGCCTTTCCACTGGCGGTAGAGCGTGGCCTTGCTGGAGTGCGTACGGGTCGCGACGGCGTCCATCGTCAGACCGTCGTACCCCACCTCGCCGAGCAGCTCCACCACCGCCTCGTACAACTCCCGCTCGCGCTCGGGGGAGAGTCGGCTGCGACGCACCCGGGCGGTGTCCCGGTCCTCCGTCGCCTGGTCCATGGCCGGCATGGCGTGTCGCCTCCCTCCGAAATTCCGAACGAAACGGTTTCGTACTCCTCCAGCATAAGCGCGGCACTATCGAAACAGCACCGTTTCGCTCGTGGTCTAGGTCACAGAACCGAGTTGCTCCAAATGGCGTAGCTCGAAAACATGGGTGGGGTGGAGCCTTACGGAAGCGACGACGACCTGGCATACCTGCGATTTCCGCATCTGCACGGCGACTTGCTGTGCTTCGCGGCCGAGGACGATCTGTGGGTCGCCCCGCTGACCGCTCCCGACGGGCCCCCGGGGCGGGCCTGGCGGCTGACCGTGGACCGTACGCGCGTGGGACCTGCCCGCTTCTCCCCCGACGGCTCCCAGATCGCGTTCACCACCTGGCGCAGCCTCGACCCGGAGATCTATCTCGTCCCCGCGGCCGGCGGCCCGGCCCGCCGGCTGACCTACTGGGGCAGTACGGACGCCCAGGTCTGCGGCTGGACCCCGCCGGACCAGGACGGCGTCTCCCAGATCCTCGCGGTCTCCTCCCATGAGCAGCCGTTCTCCCACTTCTCCTGGGCCTACACCCTGCCCACCGACGGCAGCCCCGGCGGGCGGCTGCCCTGGGGGCCGGTGGCCGATATCGCGGTGGCCGACCTCGACGGCGAGCGCCGCACCCTGCTGCTGACCGGCAAGCCGCCGCATGAGCCCGCCACCTGGAAGCGCTACCGGGGCGGTGCGACCGGGCGGCTGTGGCTGCACGGCACCCGGCTCGCGGAGGAGCTGAACGGCCATCTGGACGCGGCGATGTTCGTCGGCGGCCGGATCGCCTTCCTCTCCGACCACGAGGGCATCGGCAATCTCTACTCCTGTCTGCCCGACGGCACCGATCTGCGCCGCCACACCGACCACGCCGACTTCTACGCGCGCCACGCCTCCACCGACGGCTCCCGCGTCGTCTACCAGTGCGCGGGCGAGCTGTGGCTGGTGGACGACCTGGGCCCGGACGGCGTGCCGCGCAAGCTGGACGTACGACTGGGCGGGGCGCGGACCGGGCGGCGGCCCTACCAGGTGCCGGCCGCCTCGCATATCGACTCGCTGTCGGTGGACACCACGGGCCGGGCCAGCGCGGTGTGCGTCCGCGGCAGCCTGTACTGGCTCACCCACCGCGACGGCCCCGCCCGCACCCTCGCCGACAGCCCGGGCGTCCGGGTGCGGCTGCCCGTGATGCTGGGCTCGACCGGCCGGGTCGCGTACCTCACCGACGCGGAGGGCGAGGACGCCATCGAGATCGCGCAGCTGCCCCGGGCCAGCGGCCCCGGCGAGCCGCGCCGGCTGGCCGCCGGGCTGCTGGGGCGGGTGCATGAGCTGGAGTCCTCGCCGGACGGCGATCTGCTCGCGGTCGCCGCGGGCGACGGGCGGCTGCTGCTGGTGGACACCTCCGCCGACGGGGACGGCGAGGTCACCGAGCTGATCCGGTCGGACAACGGCCCGGCGGGCGACCTGGCCTTCTCCCCCGACTCGGGATGGCTCGCCTGGTCCCACCCCGGGATAGGCCGCACCCTGCGCTCGATCAAGATCGCGCGGCTGGCCGACCGGACCATAGTGGACGTGACCAATGGGCGGTTCGAGGACGAGGAGCCGGTCTTCACCAGCGACGGCCGCTATCTCGCCTTCCTCTCCTGGCGCGGCTTCGACCCGGTCTACGACGTGCACACCGGCGACCTCTCCTTCCCGCTGGGCTGCCGCCCCTATCTCGTACCGCTGTCCTCCGCCACCCCGTCGCCCTTCGCACTGTCCCCCGAGGGGCGCCCGGCGGCGGGCGGGCTGGACCCGGACGACAGCGGGGACGACGGCGACGGCACGGTGACGGTCGAGGTGGAGGGGCTGGCCAGCCGGGTCACGGTCTTCCCGGTGTCCGCGTCCAAGTACTCCTCGCTGTACCCGGTCAGCGGCGGCGGACTGGTCTGGCTGCGCTGGCCGATCTCGGGCGCGCTCGGCGAGACGTTCGCCAACCCGGCCGAGACCTCGAGCCGCCCCACCCTGGAACACTTCGACCTGGCGAAGGCCAAACGGACCGAACTCACCAGTGAGCTGGACTGGTTCGCGGTCAGCGGCGACGGCACCCGGCTGGTGGCCTACGACGACGGCGATCTGCGCGCGATCCCCGCCACCGAGACCGGCGACGGCGACTCCACGGTCCACCTCGACATGCGGCGGATCCAGCACACCGTCGATCCGGCGGCCGAGTGGCGGCAGGCGTACGACGAGGCCGGGCGCATCACCCGGCACTACTTCTGGGACCCGGGGATGTGCGGTGTCGACTGGGACGGGGTGCTCGACCAGTACCGTCCGCTGGTCGAACGGGTCGCCTCGCCCGACGAGTTCGCCGATCTGCTCCGCGAGACCCTCGGCGAGCTGGGCACCTCGCACGCCTACGTCGCCGCCGCGCGCCGCAACGAGGGCCCGCCCCACTACCAGCGCCCCATCGGACTGCTCGGCGCCAACCTCACCCGCACCAAGGACGGCCGGTGGGCAGTGGCCCGCATCCTGCCCGGTGAGTCCTCCGACTCCCGGGCCCGCTCGCCGCTGGCCGGTCTGGGCATCCGGGACGGCGCCGTCCTCACCCATGTCGACGGGCGCCCGGTGGACCCGGTGGCCGGTCCGTTCCCGCTGCTGACGGCCGGGGGCGGCACGACGGTGGAGCTGACCTTCGAGCCGCCGGACGGCGAGGGGCCCGCGCGCCGGGTCGCGGTCTCCCCGCTGATCGACGACCGGCCGCTGCGCTACCAGGACTGGGTGGCCCAGCGCCGGGCCGTGGTACGGGAGTTGAGCGGCGGGCGGTGCGGCTATCTCCACATCCCCGACATGGGCGGCTCGGGCTGGGCGCAGTTCAACCGCGATCTGCGTCGCGAGATGTCGCTGCCCGCACTGATCGTGGACGTCCGGGGCAACGCGGGCGGCAACATCAGCGAGCTGGTGGTGGAGAAGCTCACCCGCAAGGTCATGGGCTGGGATCTCACCCGCAACGCCCAGCCCGTGTCGTACTCCAGCAACGCGCCGCGCGGGCCGATCGTCGCGGTCGCCGACGAGGCGACCTCCTCCGACGGCGACATGATCACCGCGGCCTTCAAGATCCAGGGCATCGGGCCGGTGGTGGGGCTGCGCACCTGGGGCGGGGTGGTCGGGATGACCGGCCGTCACCGCCTCGGCGACGGCACGTCGATCACGGTGCCGATGAACGCCGCGTGGTTCGACGCCTACGGGTGGGGCGTGGAGAACCACGGTGTGGATCCGGACATCGAGGCGCCGCGCTCCCCCGTGGACTGGGCGGAGGGCCGCGCTCCGCAGCTCGGGGTCGCCGTCCGTACGGCGCTCGATCTGCTGGAGCGGCATCCGGCCGCGACCCCGCCGGACTACTCGGGCGTGCCCGATCTGCGCCGACCCCAACTGCCGCCGCGCAAGGGAGGTAAGTCCTCGCGCAAGGGAGGTAAGTCGTCGCGCAAGGGAAGTAAGCCGCCCCGCAAGGGGAAGTGAGCGCTTCCACCGGGAGGCCGGGGCAGGAGCGGCGCCGGGCACAGACAGGCGCAAGGGCAAGCGCAGGGGCGCATTCCCATGGTCGACCATGGGGATGCGCCCCTCCCGCCCTGGCGCGTCACATCTCTTCGAAGGGCTCCTGGTCCATCGTCTCGTCGCCCATGCCCGGCTGACGGCGCTCACGGCTCATCCGCTGGGACTGCCCGCGGGCCTCCGGCCGGTCCTGCTGGCCGCTGCGCTGCTCCTGCCCCGGCTCCCGGCGGGAGCGCTCCTCCATACGCTCACCGGACTGCATCCGCTGGCCGGACTGCGCGCGCTCACCGGACTGCATGCGCTCACCAGACTGCGCGCGCTCACCGGACTGCGTGCGCTCACCGGACTGCGTGCGCTCACCGGGCTGCTGGCCGCGCCGCGGCTCCTGGCTCCGCCCGCCCTGCGGCTTCCGCTTGGCCTGCTGGCCCTTGTCGTTCGGCTGGTCCTTGGGGCCCATGTGTCACTCCTCATCGGGTGAATGGCGTCGGGCCCGACAAGAGTTACATGTACTGACTTTCTCCGCATTCCGGATCGGAGGAGCCGAAGAAAGCACAGGTCAGCGCGGTTGACGGAGCGTTACTGGTAACGCTCCGTGCCCGCCGTGCGCGCCTTCTCGTCCGCCGCGCCGCCCTCGCCCACCAGACCGCCCCGCCCCTCCCGGGTCGCCGCCAGCCTCGGTTCGGCACGGCGCATCTCGCGCCGCCCCACGGCGTGGATGAACGCGGGCAGACAGCCGCGCACCGACTGCATACCGCGCAGCCACCACTGCGCGTACACATGCGCCGACCGGCGCTCGATGCCTGCCACCAGCCGGTCCACCGCCGGGCCCAGCGGATAGGTGCGGCCCGCGGGCCAGGGCAGCCGCTGCCGCAGCTCGCGCATCACCTCGTCCTGGTCGGCGCCGCGCACCATATCGGTGTCCGTCCAGCTCAGATACCCCACGCCGACCCGCACCCCACGGTGGCCCACCTCGGCCCGCAGACTGTGGGCGAACGCCTCGACGCCGGACTTGGACGCGCAGTACGCCGTCATCATGGGCGCGGGCGCGAGCGCGGCGAGCGAGGCGATCTGCAGCAGATAGCCGCGGCTGGCGGTCAGCGCGGGCAGAAAGGCGCGGGCCGTGGTGACGCTGCCCAGCAGATTGACCTCGATCACCCGCCGCCAGGCCGTCTCGTCGGAGTCGAGGAACGGACCGGCCTGGGCCACACCCGCGTTGGCACAGACGATGTCCACCGCGCCGAACCGCTCCACGACCTCCCCCGCCACCCGCGCCATCGCCTCGGCATCGGTGACATCGGCGTGCCAGTGGGCGGAGTCGGTCGGCAGCCGCTTCGCGACCCGCTTCAGCTCCTCGGGCTCCAGGCCCACCAGCGCGACCTTCGCGCCGCGTGCGGAGAGCTTGCGCGCGAGCAGCTCGCCGACGCCCCGCGCCGCGCCCGTCACCACCGCGACCTGGCCCTCAAGGCTCCTGCGCGCACTCATGTCGTCTGCTCCTTCGCTTCGGCTGTTGGTGTGGGGTGGGACGTCCCGAACTCCTCGACCAGACCGCGAATCACGCCGGTGACCGCCTCGGGGTCCTCCACCGGGGTCATATGGCCGAGCCCCGGGAGCTCGATGAGGCCGGTGCAGTGCGGCAGCGCGGCGGCCAGGGCGTCGGCGTGCTCGGGCGGGGTGAGCCGGTCGGCGGTGCCGACGATGACGGCCGTGGGCATGGTCAGTTCGCCGATGCGCGCCTCCAGTTCGAGGTCGAGCAGGACGCGGCCCCATCCGGCGCGTACGGCGCGGGGGCAGGCGTGCAGGATCCGCGCGCACATGTCCACCGCGGCCGGGTCGGCGCCGGGGCCCATCGTGGCGTACCGCACCAGCCGCTTGGCGAGCGGGGTGACCGGGCCCAAGGGGGCGCTTGAGCCGAGAAGCACGCGGTGCACCCGCGCCCGTGCCCGCGGGGAGCGCAGCGGCACCACCCGCGACCGGTCCACCAGCCGTGAGGCGCCCGTGCTGCACAGCACCACGGCGGCCGCGCGCTCGCGCAGCGCGGGGCGGTCGGCCGCGGCCATCAGCGTCATCCCGCCCATGGAGTGGCCCGCCAGCACGGCCCGCCGACCGGGCGGAAGGGTCGCTTCCAGCACCGCCACCAGGTCGTCGGCCAGGGCGTGGATGCTGTAGCCGCCGGGCCCCGGGGCCGGGCTGCGGCCATGGCCGCGCTGGTCGTAGACGATCACCCGGTGGTCGGCCGAGAGGGCGCGCACCACCGGCGCCCAGAAGGCCGTGGAGCAGACCCAGCCGTGCGCGAGCAGGACCGCCGGGGCGTCCTCGGGGCCGTGCAGCTCCGTGTGGAGCCGGCTCCCGTCGGCCGAGACGACCGTCAACTCGCGCTCCGGGACGGGCGGGGCGTACGGCCCGGCGGCCGGGGAAGGAAGCCGCCTCACCGCGATCCCCTCCCCGCACCCGCCGTGGACACCGTGGCCGTGACGGGCCCGGTGTGCGGCCGCAGCACCGTGTACTCGGTGAGGTCCACGCGCCGGGTGACCTTCCGCAGCTCGCTGGTCGTCCCGGGCCACAGGGTGGTGTTGCGGCCGTTGTCGAGGTACCAGCTGTCGCAACCGCCGGTGTTCCACACCGTGCGCCGCATCCGTTCCTGGATCATGTCCGTGTACGCCCGCACCGCGGACGGCCGGGCGTCCAGCGCGACCTTGCCGCCCAGCATGTCCAACTGGCGCAGATAGTCGGCCATATAGGCCAGCTGCGCCTCTATGACGAGGATCATCGAGCTGTTCCCGAGGCCGGTGTTGGGCCCGATGATGGTCAGGAAGTTGGGGAAGCCCGCCGGGCTGGTGCCGCGCAGCGCCTCCATCCCGCCCTGCCACTCCTCCGCGAGCGTCGTCCCGCGCGCCCCGGTCACCCGCTGCGCTATGGGGACGTCGGTCACATGGAAGCCGGTGCCGAAGATGATCGCGTCGGCCTCGGTCTCGGAGCCGTCGGCACCGACGAGGGTGGCGCCGCGCACCTCCTTCAGCCCGGCCGGAACCACGTCCACATGCGGCTGGGCGAGCGCCGGATAGTAGTCGTTGGAAAGCAGGATGCGCTTGCAACCGATGCGGTAGCCCGGGGTCAGCGCCGCCCGCCGCGCCGGGTCCTTGATGGCCCGTCGCATATGCGCACCGGCCAGCCGCTCGACGAACCGCATCTCGCCCGGCCGCTTGGTGAACGCCCCCACCTGCAGCTCCCGGATGCCCCACAGCACCCCGCGGCGCAGCGCCCGGGTGGCGGGGATCCTCGAGTGCAGCCATCGCTCCAGGCCGCTGATCCGGCGGTCCATCCGCGGCAGCACCCAAGGCGGGGTGCGCTGGAAGAGGGTGAGCCGGCCGACCTCGCGCTGGATGGCGGGGACGATCTGTATGGCCGAGGCGCCGGTGCCGATCATCGCCACGCGCTTGCCGCGCAGATCGGCGGTGTGGTCCCAGCGCGCGGAGTGGAAGACGGCGCCGGGGAAGCCGTCGAGCCCGGGAATGTCCGGGATCCGGGGGTCGGCGAGCGGACCGGTGGCGCTGACCACGACATCGGCGGTCAGCGAGCCCCGCGCCGTCTCCACCTCCCAGTGCACCGCCGCGGAGTCCCAGCGCAGGGACCGCACTTCGGCGCCGAAGCGCAGGTGCGGCCGCAGCCCGAAGGTGTCGGCGACCCGCTCCAGATACGCGCGGATATGCGGCTGGCCGGAGAAGTTCCGGGGCCAGTCGGGGTTGGGCGCGAAGGAGAACGAATACAGATGCGACGGGACATCGCAGGCGCACCCCGGATAGGTGTTGTCCCGCCAGGCCCCGCCGACCGCCTCCGCCCGCTCCAGGACCACGAAATCCGTGATGCCCGCGCGGCGCAGCCGCACCGCCGCTCCCAGACCGCCGAATCCGGCTCCGATCACCGCCACCCGCACATGCTCATGCGTCAGCCCAGCCATGCCGCCGCCTCCCACGAACGCGAATACGACCGTGCCAGCAATCACTGGCACGATGGGAGCGTAGGACAGAGATCTACCGAGCGGTAGGGGCTGTGGACAACGAAGTTACCGCCGGTCGCACCCGACCGGCCGCGGCATAGGCTTCAGTAGTGGCGACGAGCGAAGCGGACGAGGTACGCGAGTACCGCATGCCGGAACTGGCCGAGAAGGCCGGGATCACCGTGCGCACCCTGCGCTTCTACCGGGAGCGCAAGCTGATCCCGCCACCGCGCCGCGACGGCCGGATCGCCTGGTACAACGACCACCATCTGGCCCGGCTGCGGACGATCGCGGGACTGCTGGAGCGCGGCCACACCCTCGGCGGAATCGCCGAGTTGATCGCCGCCTTCGAAAGCGGCCGCCGGGACGTCGGCGAGCTGCTCGGGCTGCCCGGCGCGGCCCCCTCCTGGCCCTCGGAGACCCCGGTCCGGCTCACCCCCGAGGCGCTCGCGGACTACTTCCACGGCGAGGTCACCCCGGAGAACCTCACCACCTCGCTCGACCTCGGCTATCTGGCCGTCGACGGCGACGAGATCGTCCACCTCAGCCGCCGCCTGCTGGACGTCTCACACACCCTGGTCGAACAGGGCATCCCGCTGGCCGCGGTGCTCGCCGCGGGGCGCGAGGTGCGTGAGCATGTGGACGCGATCGCCGAGACCTTCGTCACACTGCTGCGCACCCATGCGGCGGCGGACGCCCTGGAGCGCGGCGAGGACGTCGGCGAGACCGTGAAGCGGCTGCGGCCGCTGGCCACGAGCGTGGTGGACGCCGAGCTGACGATGGCCATGAACCGCCGCATGCGGGCGGAGATGGACGAGACGCCACCCGGCGGCCACTCCGGGAATCAGTGAGCCCACGGAGGCCGTCGAGCCGACGGGGCCAGTCGCCGGACGTCGGCAAGCCCGCGAGACCCGTGCCCCGCGAAGGTCAGTGAGCCGAGCCGTAGGCCACCGTCACCGGGGCGTGGTCGCTCCACCGCTGATCGTAGGCGGGCGCCCGCTCCACGACCGCCTTGACCGCGCGCCCGGCGAGCCCGGAGGTGGCGATCTGGTAGTCGATGCGCCAGCCGGCGTCGTTGTCGAAGGCCCGGCCGCGGTAGGACCACCACGAGTACGGACCGGCGACGTCCGGATGCAGGGCGCGCACCACGTCCACGTACCCCGCCTCCTCGAAGACGCTGGTCAGCCAGGCGCGCTCGGCCGGCAGGAACCCGGACTTCTTCTGGTTGGCCTTCCAGTTCTTGAGGTCCGCCTCCTGGTGGGCGATGTTCCAGTCGCCGGCCACCAGCGCCTCGCGCCCGCCGGCCGCCGCCCGTTCGCGCAGCTCCTTCAGATACGGAAGGAACTCCGCCATGAAGCGCTCCTTCTCGTCCTGGCGGTCCGTGCCGACCTCACCCGAGGGGAGATACAGGCTGCCGACGGTCACGCCGGGCAGATCGACCTCCACATAGCGGCCGCTGCCGTCGAACTCGGACGACCCGAAGCCGACCCGGACGCCCTCCAGTTCGCGCCGGGCGTACACCGACACCCCGGCCCGGCCCTTGGCCGCCGCGGGGGCGTGCACCACATGCCAGCCGTCGGGTTCGCGGACCGCCTCCGGCAGCTCCTTGGGTTCGGCGCGTACCTCCTGGAGGCACACCACATCGGCCGCGGTAGCGTCCAGCCAAGGGCCGAAGCCCTTCTTGGCGGCGGCGCGCAGCCCGTTTACATTCACGGTCGTCACGGTGAGCACCTCCGGCACGATACGCGACAAAAACCACGCGCCCATCCACTGCATAGAAGTACGATTTGACGCATGAATATTCAACCAATCCGCTACGACCACCCCGACGCCCTCAAACTCGACGAGGAAGTGCAGGCGGAGTACGCCGTGCGCTACGGCGAGGGCGATCTGACGCACATGGACGCGGCCCACTTCGACCCGCCGCACGGCCTCTACCTCATGGCCTACGACCCGGACGGCACCCCGGTCGCGACCGGCGGCTGGCGCAGCCAGGAGCGGAGCGAAGAGGGTTACGAGGACGGGGACGCCGAGATCAAGCGGATGTTCGTGGTGCGCGCGGCGCGGGGGCGCGGGCTGGCCCGGCGGATCCTCGCGGCGCTGGAGGACAGCGCGCGGGAGGCGGGGCGGGTGCGGATGGTCCTGGAGACCGGCACCGAGCAGCCCGAGGCCATAGAGCTGTACACCTCGTCCGGCTACGCACCGGTGCCGAAGTTCGGGCTCTACCGCTTCGAGGAGAGCAGCCGCTGCTACGCCAAGCTCCTTACGGGCGCGCCCGTGGAGCCATCCACAAGCCCGTCCGCAGGCCCATCCGTAAAGCCATCCGTAAGGCCATGACGAGGGGCCCGCTCCGGATCCGGAGCGGGCCCCTTACGTCTGCCGTGCGGCTGCGGGCCGGTCAGCCCTGACCGGCGTACTTCTTGCTGATGGCCTCGAACACGCCCTTCGCCTCGGCCCCCAGATGCGGACCGGCGAGCCAGGTGTGTCCGTAAGAGCCGATCGAACTGTTGGACACCAGCACCGTCTTGCCGTCGTTGTTGACGAACCAGCCGCCGCCCGAGGTACCGCCGGTCATCGAGCAGCCGATCCGGTACATCGTCGGCGAGGTGGGCGAGAACGACAGCCGGCCCGGCCTGCTGGTGCAGTTGAACATCTTCGCCCCGTCGTAGGGCGGGGCCTGCGGATAGCCGTACGCGCCGATCGAGCTCACCCGGTCCGCCGACGGCGCCCCGAACCACACCGGCACCGAGGCCCCGACCGTCTCCTGCAGCGACTTGCCACCGCCGCCCTCGGGCTTCAGGTGCAGCACCGCGAAGTCGTACGCCGACCCCACCCCGCCGGTCTTACCGCCGTTCGCGATCCACTCGGACGAGGTCTGCGACCAGTCCGCCCACCACACGCCGTAGGGGCTGACCTCGTTCTGGGCCGCCGTCTGGGTCTGCTCGGCCCCCAGTCCGTCGTCGTTGTACGAGGGCACGAAGACGATGTTCCGCATCCAGCCGCCCTTCTTGCCGGAGTGCACACAGTGGCCCGCGGTCCACACCAGGTTGGACTTCCCCGGATGCGCCGGGTCGTCGACAACCGTGCCGGAGCACACCATCGGCCCCTCGGGGCTGTCGAAGAACACCTTCCCGACCGGCGCCATGTTCTGGTGGTACGGCCGCGAGACCTGCTTGGCCGGCACGGCGGGCGGCTCGGGGTCGGTGGCCGCCTGGTTCTGGCCGGTGCTCTGCGTGGAGACGGTGGTCGACGAGTCCTTCGCCTTGGCCATCCGGGACGGCTGCCAGAAGTTCTTGATCATCGGATTGGCGAATTCCGATGCCTTGCGGGCCCACTCGTCCCAGTCCTTCCAGCCGCCCTCCTTCCACTTCTTCAGGTCGTCCAGACTCGTCGGGACGCCTTCCGGCAGCTGGATCCCGTCCTTGGCCTGCTGCCCATCGGGCGCGGCCGAGGAGTCCGACGCGGAAGCCGCCTCGTCGTCACCGGGCCCGCAGGCGGAAGCGGAGACCACCAGCAGCGCGGTCATGGCCGCGACCGCCACGGTGGAACGGCGTATGAGTGGCATGGAGCCTTATCCCCCTGTTGTGGTGCAGTTGTTGTGCTGTGCTGTGTCGCGTCTGCCCTACGGCGCTTTCACGCCACGAAGCCACTGGACAGGGCATCTACTATGCCCGCGCCCCTGGCCTGCGCCATCACCCGTCCCCCGGCCCGCACCAAACACGAACGCGGTCAGCACGATTCCATGACATCGCTGATCTCGGGCGTCCACCCGACTGGATCAGGCGCGGTGGCGACGGAGAGAGACCTCCATAGGCTGGATCGCATAGGAAGTCGGGCCTTCTGCTCCAGGGGTCTGCCGTGCCGTGACGTTTGCGAAGGAGACACGCCATGCCCGCTTCTGCCGGGGGTTCCCGACGCTCGGAGACCGATGCCGCCGGATTCACGGCCTCGCCGCAGTTCGCCCAGGCATTGCAACAGATCGTGGTGGATCTCGTCGAACTGCACCTCCAGGGAAAGCAGGCCCACTGGAACGTGGTCGGCCACAACTTCCGGGACCTGCACCTGCAGCTGGATCAGATCGTCGACGACGCCCGGGAATCGGCCGACACCATCGCCGAGCGCATGCGCGCTCTCGCCACCGCGCCGGACGGCCGCTCCGAAACCGTCGCGGCTACCACCACGCTCCCCGCGTTCCCGGCGGGAGAGGTGAATGTGAGCACCGTTGTCGACCTCGTCACCTCGCGCCTGCGTGCCACCGCCGATACGCTGCGCACCCACCATGACCAGGTCGACAACGAGGATCCCCCCACGGCCGACCTACTGCACGGGATCATCGACTCCCTGGAGAAGCACGCCTGGATGGTCAGCGCGGAAAACCGATCCGTCTGACACCACTCCCCGCAAGCCCCCGCTTTGTTGAGCTGCGGTGGGCCTGAGGGGATTTGAACCCCTGCGAGTAGTCGGCGGACGGCGCGCAGAAGGGCGGGACCCGGTGAGTGGGTCCCGCCCTTCTTCCTCACTCGGGGTCTTTGATGTCGTCGTCGGACAGGGGTTCCTGCGTGGGGGGCGGGTCAATGGTGGCGGTGGGGTTGGTGCATCCGGGGACGCTGCCTTCGGGGGCGCAGTTGTCCGGTTCGTTGTCGACGACCTTGGTGTTGGTGAGCGTCACCTGACCGGACTGGTTGTCGATGCCGCCACCGGCGGTGATCGCCGTGTTACGGGTGACCAGGCTGTCGACCAATGTGGCGGTGGCGGTGCCGAAGGGGGTGGAGAGGTTTGAGAGGCCCGCGCCCCTCACAGCGATGTTGTCCTTGAGAGTGGTCGACTTCAGGTTCAGGGTGGAGGCGTTCACGTTGCGGATGCCACCACCCTCAATGCCGCTGTTGCCCCTGATCGATACGGACTCCAGGGACGCGGTACCCAGTTGATTCTCAAAACCGCCACCATTGCTGGTGACCGCCCGGTTCTTGAGCAGGGAGCCGCGCTTCATCGTCGTTGTGCCGTTACCGGTGTTGAGGACTCCGCCGCCGAAGCTGGCCGCGCGGTTGCGCTCGACGGTGGTGCGGTCGAGGTTGAGCTGTCCACCGTTGTTGGAGACGCCACCACCGGTAACCGCGAAATTGTCCTTGAAGACAGCGTCGTTCAGGTTCAGTGTGCCCTGATCGTTGAGGGCCCCGCCGCCAGAGTTGCTGCTGACGCCGCCGCTGACCGTGAGCGACTTCAGGGTGAGCGTGCCACCGGACACCACATGGAAGATGCGGAAGCTTTCCGTGGCGTCCGGGTCGCGTCGGATGGTGGAGCCGTTGCCGGAGATGGTCACGTCCCCGGTGATCTCCGGGAGCCCATCGTCCGGGTTGTCCGGTGTGGTCAGTGTGTAGGTGCAGCGGGACGCGAGGGTGATGCGACCGCCGTTGGCGTTGGCCTGGTTGATCGCGTCCACCAGACCGGGGATGTCGTTGCACCGCACGCGGATCTCTTCGGCGGCACTGGCCGACCCGGTCGGCAGGACCACGAGGGAGAGTCCCGCACCGACCGCGACGGTCATGGCGCCGGACCGCGAAATGAACCTCATCGCTACGCCTTCCTCAGCGCTGGAGTGAAGCGGAGCATCACCGGCACCCAGCGGCCATGCTGGTCAACCGGGATGGCAAGATGACGTTCTCTTTCTAACTACAGGTGATCGAGCTCTCACCTGGTGTGCCGCCGAACGGGTCCAGTCCTTGCGGCATCCTCCAATGCGTCGGCCATGAGAGGGGGCGCCCGCCTCCGTGGCTTGCAGTCAGTCTCAGTGCCCGCTGCCCGTGGCGACCTTGGGGGCCTCCGTCGGGGCAGGCTCGCTCGCGCAACATGTGTCGGCGGTGTCGAGTGCCGCGCTCTTGCCCATCTGATCAGCGTCACCCTTGACGACGTAGACCTCCCAGGGCTCCTTGCCGGGCCCGTGGACCCAGACCTTGTCCTGGAGGGCATAGCAGCAGGATGTGTCGTTCTCCTCGAAGGTGGCGAGCCCCGCGTCCTTCAGGCGGTCGGTGGCGGCGGTGACCTGATCGGCGGACGTCACCTCGACGCCGAGGTGATCCAGCCGCGTCTCCTGCTCCGCCTCGCCCTCGATCAGGACGAGCTTCAGCGGCGGCTCGGTGATCGCGAAATTGGCGTATCCGGGGCGGCGCTTGGCGGGCTCGACACCGAAGAGCTTGGAGTAGAACGCCACCGAAGCGTCGAGGTCGGGCACGTTCAGGGCGAGCTGCACGCGAGACATGACGAGGACTCCCATCGGGTTGCATCGATGTTCTTCGATGCAACATTGCGCCTTGGATCGAAAAACGTCAACATAGAAGCATGTCGAAACAAGAGCTTGCGGTGCTCGGTCAGGACGGCCTCGACGGCTGCTGCCCGGGACTGCTGACCGCTCCGCTGGACGAGGCGCAGTCCGTCGAGCTGGCGAAGGTGTTCAAGGCGCTGGGCGATCCGATCCGGCTGCGGCTGCTGTCGATGATCGCTTCCCGGGCCGGAGGTGAGGTGTGCGTATGCGACCTGACCCCGGCCTTCGAGCTGTCGCAGCCGACGATCTCCCATCACCTGAAGCTGCTACGGCAGGCCGGGCTGATCGACTGCGAGCGCCGTGGCACCTGGGTCTACTACTGGCTGCTGCCGGAGATGACCGACCGGCTCGCCGGGATCCTCACCCGCCCCGCCGGGCAGCCTCTGCCCGAGCCTGCCGGAACGGCGGGGGACGCCTGATGACCGCCGACCCCATGACGGCGTCCTCGGCCGATCCGGTCGCCGCGCGCTTGTCGTTCGTGGATCGCTTCCTCGCGGTGTGGATCCTGCTGGCGATGGCGGCCGGCCTCGGCCTGGGGCGGCTCGTTCCCGGCCTGGGCGACGCCCTGGCGAAGGTGACCGTCACAGGCGTCTCGCTGCCCATCGCGCTCGGCCTGCTGGTCATGATGTACCCCGTACTGGCCAAGGTCCGCTATGACCGCCTCGACACGGTCACCCGGGATCGGCGCCTGCTGATCCCCTCGCTCGTACTGAACTGGATCCTCGGCCCGGCCATCATGTTCGCGCTCGCCTGGCTCTTCCTGCCGGACCTGCCGGAGTACCGGACGGGCCTGATCATCGTCGGCCTGGCCCGCTGTATCGCCATGGTCATCATCTGGAACGACCTGGCCTGCGGCGACCGCGAAGCCGCCGCCGTCCTCGTCGCCCTGAACTCCGTCTTCCAGGTGATCGCCTTCTCCGCGCTCGGCTTCTTCTACCTCACCGTGCTGCCCGGCCGGCTCGGCCTGGAACAGACCGATCTCGATATCAGCGTGTGGGAGATCGCCCGCAGCGTGCTGATCTTCCTCGGCATCCCCCTGGTAGCCGGGTTCCTCACTCGTCGCCTCGGCGAGAGAACCAAGGGCCGAGCCTGGTACGAGACGAAGCTCATCCCGCGCATCGGCCCGTTCGCCCTCTACGGGCTGCTGTTCACGATCGTCGTCCTGTTCGCCCTCCAGGGCGACGCGATCACCTCACAGCCGATGGATGTGGCGCGGATCGCGGTGCCGCTGCTGGTGTACTTCGCCGTGATGTGGGCCGGGTCCATGGCACTGGGCAAGGCGGTGGGCCTGGACTACCCGCGTTCAACGACGCTGGCGTTCACCGCTGCGGGCAACAACTTCGAACTCGCCATCGCCGTCGCCATCGCGACCTTCGGTGCCTCGTCCGGGCAGGCCCTGGCCGGAGTCGTCGGTCCGCTCATCGAGGTGCCCGTACTGATCGGCCTCGTCTACGTGGCTTTGGCCGCCCGCCGCTACTTCCCCCAGCCCACCGCCATGACCGCCGAGCACGCGCCCGCCCAGGAAGGTTCCGCCCGTGACTGACCCCCAGAACCCCGAGAAGCCGTCCGTGCTGTTCGTCTGCGTCCACAACGCGGGCCGTTCCCAGATGGCAGCCGCCTTCCTCACCCATCTCGCGGGCGACCGCATCGAAGTCCGCTCCGCCGGTTCGGCACCGGCCGACCGCGTCAACCCCGCCGTGGTGGAAGCCATGGCGGAAGTCGGCGTCGACATCGCGGCGGAGATCCCGAAGGTGCTGACCGCCGAGGCCGTGCAAGCCTCGGACGTGGTCATCACCATGGGCTGCGGGGACGCCTGCCCGTACTTCCCCGGCAAGACCTACCTGGACTGGAAGCTCGACGATCCGGCGGGGCGGGGTGTTGCGGCGGTGCGGCCGATCCGTGACGAGATCCGGGCCCGCGTCCAAAATCTCATCCGCCTCGTCGGCCCCGACCCCGTCCGCGGATTCACCGCAAACGACCGCGGGTGACCCTCGACGCGAGGGTACCCGGATCGCCGGTCTGGCAAGTTGTCACATACGTACGGGGCTTGAGCGGGGTCGGCCCCGGTGGCGGAGGCCGGTCAGCGGGACGCGGGCGGGATGCTCTGCTCGTACTGGAAGACGTTGTGCGGGTCGTACTTCGCCTTGACCTGGCGCAGCCGGTCGAAGTTGGCACCCCAGTAGGCGGTTTCCCAATCCTGCATTCCGATGTTCGGAACATTCACGTAGGCGCCATTCACATAGGGCCGCAGCGCCTGGCTGAACTCGGCGATCCATGCCTGGGCCACCGGGGTGAGCGCGTCACCGCTGCCCGGTTCACCACGAGTCCCCCAGCCGGCGCCCGGCTCGGAATAGAAGAGCGCGTCGCGATGTGGGAACGCCGTCCCACCGCGGGGCGGTCTCCGCACCGCACCGCCGAATGCCTGGGTGAAGAAGTTGCTGTCATCCGTGGGGGCGTCGCGCATGAATGCGGAAATCACACTGATCGCCCGCTTCGGGAACGGCTTGGTGGTGAACTGCGAGAAGAACTTCCAGTTCGCGGGCTCGTCCTCGGTTGGAATCTGGAATCCCGCGTATACGTCGCCCCAGTTACCGACTTGCACCGAGACCTCGGGGCTGCCGACCGACAGGATCGGGGCCAGCAGCCGCTGCGCCTCTGCCGCCGAGCCTTCCGCGAGAACCCCGAACAGCAGAATCTGGTTCCGGTGGATCTCAAGCTGGGTGCCGAGGCGGATATCGGCGCTCGGCCCCGTGTGCTGCCATGCGTCGAAGACCCCCTGAAGGTCCCCGATGCCGTCCCAGGTCGCTTGCAGATAGGCGACGCTGTTCAGCGGAGCCGCCTTGTAGGTGAGCGAGGTGACGATCCCGAAGTTGCCGTTCCCCGCCCCGCGGAGCGCCCAGAGCAGGTCCGAGTGGTTCCTCAGGTCCGCATGGATCACCTTGGCGCAGTCGGTGCCCGACGCGGCGACGACCTCGGCCCCGATCAGGCTGTCGCAGGCCATGCCGAGGTAGCGGGTGAGGAAGCCGAAACCGCCGCCGAGCGTCGCACCGGAAAGGCCGACGCTGCCCTCCGTTCCGGTCGTCACCGCGAGATCCCGCTGCGCGAGTGTGGTGACCGCTTCCAACTGGTTGAGGCCGGCGCCGACTTTCGCGGTACGAGCGGCGGCGTCGATGTGGACCGATTTCAACTCGCTGACGTCGATCACAATGCCATTGTCCACATTCGACCAGCCCTCAAGACTGTGGCCGCCGCTCCGCACCCGCAGCGCGACATCGTGCTGCCGGGCCCAGGTAAGGGCATTCACCACGTCCTGGGTGTTCTGGGCGTAGACGATGACCAACGGATAGTGCACAAAAAGCTCGTCCCAGCCGAGGCTGGCATCCGCGTAGCCGGGGTCGTCGGGATGGACGATACGACCGGTCAGCTTCGCCGGACCGCATTTCGCGCCCCCGGACATTTCACTCGCGGCGCTCGCGACCGGGGCTTCCGCGACCGAAACGCCAGGGAGAACGACCGCACCGGCGCCAGCGGCCGCCGTCGTCCTGAGCAGACGACGGCGGGAAAAGTCGTGCATAGTTCATATCCTCTCGACCGGGCCGCGCCAATACTCGGCCAAGGAAAATCGTGTTCACCAGCCGGACGCGTTCAATCCTTTGCGGACGATCTCTCGGGGCCGCAGGCTAACAAGGCGATCAAAAGCGATTCCGCCCAACACGCGGGTCGAGGATCATGACTACTAGCCGAAAGGCGCGTAAGCGGGAATTCATTGATCCAGTCGCCTGGTGCATGACGAGACCAAGACCGAAGCCACAACGGCCACCGTGTCGCTTCCCGCGATCCGTGTCACGGCTCTCCGGACGCGCAGGAAGGACCAGGAAGCGGCCAAGCAAGCGGCCGGAGAGCGGTGGACGGACTCGGAGATCTACACGCACGTCCCGTCCGAGGCCACCCGTAAGGCGCCGCGGAGGCTCGGCAAACACCTGGGGAAGCAAGATCCGAAGTAGTTGCTGTACTTCGCTGCTGTACGGCACCAAAAAGCCCCCGCCGAATTTCCCCGGCGGGGGCTTTGAGCTGCGGTGGACCTGAGGGGATTTGAACCCCTGACCCCCTCGATGCGAACGAGGTGCGCTACCAGTCTGCGCCACAGGCCCTTGCAACGAGTGAAACTCTAGCATCCCCTCCGGGGTGCTTGGTAATCCGTTCCTCGCTGGTCAGTGAAGGGCCCGTCACTCGTTGGCAGCACGCGGCCGGTCCTCGTCGGCGTACTGGTCGAAGAGAGGAGTGCGGCCGCGGTCGCGGGCGCCGCGGGGCGGGGTGGCGGCCGGGTCCGGGGCCGGGGCGGGGCCCTGGGCGGAGGTGGGATCGACGGTGCTGGACCGGGCGGAGCTCCAGGCGTCGGGGGCGGCCAGGTCGACGCTGCCGGTGGCGCGCGGGGCGACGGGGGCGGTGACGTAGGTGGGCAGCGGGACGGGCACCGGCTCCCAGCCCGCCCCGGCGGCCGGGCCCCGCTCGCGTTCGCGCTCCTGGTCCACCCACTCGGCGTGATCGGTCTGCTCGACCAGCGCGCGGCGCCCTGCCGCGTGCCGGGAGGGCACGGGTGCGGGGGCGGGCTCGGCCTCGGCGGGGACGGGAGGGCCTGCGGGGCCGTCGTCGGCGGTCCGGCTCTCGGCGGGCGGATGGGCCCGGGGGCGGCGCTCCCGCAGCCGCTGCGCGGCCTGCTCGGCGTGACGCTGGTCCATGGTGAACGCGAAGCGGCGGCGCTCCTGGGCGCGGAGGTAGGCGATATAGGCGCTGAGCAGTATGGCCGGGATGCCGGGGGCCCACAGGAAGGCGAGGCCACCGACGGCGGCGGCGATCGCGCCGAGGGTGAAGGCGAGGAAGAGCATCACGGTGGTGCGGCGGCGGCGCGCGAGCACTCGCGCGCGCCGTCCACGGTCCAGCGCGCTCCAGGCTCCGCCGCCGCCCGCGCCTCCCGTGCCGCCCGCGCCACGTGCACCGCTCGCGCCCCCGGCCGCGGGTGCCGGCGCCGCCTCGGAGGGGGCTTCGGCGGCGGGAGCGGGGGCGGGGGCGCGCAGGGTTACGGGGTCGGCGAAGGCCCGGACGTCGACCGCGTCGGTCACCGCTTCCGGGTCGGCCGCGTAGCGCCCCGGCCCGGACACGGGGGCGCCCCCTGCGACGGGGGCGTCCGCGTCCTCGGCGGTGCGCTCCACGGGGTCGTCCGCCGGGTCCCCGGGGCGCTCGAGGTCCGCACGGCTCTTGGCGTAACGGCGCTCCATGCCCGCCCGTCCGGACAGCAGCCGGATGGCGGTGCTGAAGCGTTCCGTCGGACGGGCCTCATTGAGCTCGTCCTGCCTACGAAGCCACATCGGCACCAAATAGGCGGCCCAGGCCCCGACGATGACTGCGTAGATGAGGCCACTGCTGCTCACGCTCACACGGTAGAGGGGTCCGCATGAGGCCATCTGCCAATTGGCGCGGTGTGTCGCACGATCTGGCTGATATCTCGAAAGTTTTTTGTGATTGATGGGATGACCAGGCTGGAAATGTTCTCCCGTTATTCGAACAAGTATTTTATTTCTGCGACGCGCCTGGTCGGGTCCGGTGCCACCGGCTCAGCAGTCCCTCGGACAGTTCCTCCACCGTGAGCGCGTAGACCAGGTGATCCCGCCATGCGCCGTCGATGTGGAGATAGCGCGGCCGCAGCCCCTCCTGGCGGAATCCGAGTTTCTCCACCACCCGGCGGCTGGGCAGGTTCTCGGGCCGGATGCACACCTCGACGCGGTGCAGTCCGACGGCGCGGAAGCAATGGTCGACGGCGAGCGCGACGGAGGTCGGCATCACTCCGCGCCCGGCCACCGACTGGTCGATCCAATAGCCGACATGGCCCGAGCACATCGACCCCCAGGTGATCCCGGCGACCGTCAACTGCCCGGCCAGCCGCCCCTGGTACTCGATGATGAACGGCAGCATCCGCCCCGCGTGCGCCTCCGCCCGCAGATGGCGGACCATCTGCCGGTAGGTGGGCCGGTGGGTGACGGGGCCGCCCGGCGGGGGCGGCGGGATGGTCGCCTCCCAGCGCCGCAGCCACTCCCGGTTGCGCTGGTTGACCTCGCGCCAGGCGCGCTGGTCGCGCAGCTTTATGGGGCGGAGGACGGTGTCGCCGTCCGCCAGTGCGACCGGCCAGGGGGCGTTCAGCGCGCGCTCCCGTCCGGCCCCGCGGAATCGGCGGGGGCAGCGGGGTCGGCGGGTCTGCGGTGGTCCCCGCCGTGGATCTGGTCGACCGCGTGGGCCAGGAGGCGGCCGAGCACCTTGAGGCCGTCACGCACGCCTCCGGTGGAGCCGGGCAGATTGACGACCAGGGTGGTGCCGGCGACCCCGGCGAGCCCCCGGGAGAGCGCGGCGGTGGGCACCTTGGCGAGTCCCTCGGCGCGGATGGCCTCCGCGATGCCGGGGATCTCGTAGTCCAGGACGGCGCGGGTGGCCTCCGGGGTGCGGTCGGTGGGGGTGAGACCGGTGCCGCCGGTGGTCACCACGACGTCGTACGAGGCGGCCACGGCGTCCCGCAGGGCGGCTTCCACCGGATCGCCGTCGGGCACCACGCGCGGGCCGTCCACGGCGAAGCCGAGGGCGGCCAGCCCCTCGGCGATCAGCGGGCCCCCGGTGTCGGCGTAGACCCCGGCGGCCGCGCGGTTGGAGGCGGTGACGACCAGGGCGTGGCGGTGTGGCGCCGCTGAGCCGCTCATGTCCGGCTCCAGTCGCCGGACTTACCGCCCGTCTTCTCCTCCACCCGGACGTCGGTGATGACGGCTCCCTTGTCGACGGCCTTGACCATGTCGATCACCGTCAGGGCGGCGACCGAGACCGCCGTAAGGGCCTCCATCTCCACGCCCGTGCGGTCCGTGGTCTTCACGGTGGCGGTGATCTCGACGGCGTCGTCGGCGACAGCGAGGTCCACCGTGACGCCCGACACCGCGAGCGGATGACACAGCGGGATCAGGTCCGGGGTCCGCTTGGCGCCCATGATGCCCGCGATCCGGGCGGTGGCGAGGGCGTCGCCCTTGGGGAGGCCCTCGCCGCGCAGCAGTTCCACGACGCGCGGCGCGACGCGTACGCGGCCGCTCGCCCGGGCGGTGCGCGCGGTGACGTCCTTGGCCGAGACGTCGACCATGCGGGCGGCGCCCGACGGGTCGAGGTGGGTGAGATGGTCCTGGGCGCTGCTCATCGTTCTCCCGGTCCGGGCCAGGTGGCTCCTGTGTGGGACGACACCGTACCCGCCGCTGGTGGCGGCTAGGCCAGCAGGACGACGTCCACCTCGGCGCCGGGGGCGACCTTGGTGACGTCCTCGGGGACGACGATCAGCGCGTTGGCGTGTGCCATGGCCTTGATCAGGTGCGATCCCGCGCCGCCCACCGGGCTGACGGTGGCCGGGCCGTCGATCGTGGCCGGCTCGTACCAGCCGCGCAGGAACTGGCGTCTGTCCTTGGGCGAGGAGGCGACGCCCTCGGGGCAGACCGCCCGCTCGATGGTGCGGTGGATGTCGGTGCCGCCCAGCATGGTGCGGATGACGGGGCGCACGAAGAGCTCGAAGGAGACGTACGAGCTCACCGGGTTGCCGGGCAGGGCGATCAGCGGGGTGTCCTCCGGGCCGACGCGGCCGAAGCCCTGGGGCTTGCCGGGCTGCATGGCCAGCTTGCGGAAGTGCACCTCGTGCATCGCCTCCTTGACCACGTCGTACGCGCCGACGCTGACCCCGCCGCTGGTGACGACGACATCGGCGCGGACCAGCTGGTCCTCGACGGCGGCGCGCAGCGTCGCCGCGTCGTCGGCCACCGCGCCCACCCGGTAGGCGATCGCGCCGGCCTCCCGGGCGGCGGCGGTGAGCTGGAAGCTGTTGGAGTCGTGGATCCGGCCGGGGCCCACCTCCTCACCGGGCTGGACCAGCTCGCTGCCGGTGGAGATCACGACCACCCGCGGCCGGGGCCGCACCTTCACGGTGGCGCGGCCGAGCGCGGCCAGCAGCCCGATCTGCGGGGCGCCCAGGAGCGTGCCGGCGCGCAGCGCGAGCTCGCCCGCGTCCGCGTCGCTGCCCCGGGTGCGCACGTGCTGGCCCTCCCGCACCGGGCGGAAGACGCGCACCCTGCCGCTTCCGCCGTGGGGGTCCGAGCCTCGTGCGGGCATATGGGTGACCGGCCCGCTGTCGAGGCCGCCGTCGGTCCACTCGACGGGGACGACGGCCTGGCCGCCGGGCGGGGTCGGGGCGCCGGTCATGATCCGGGCCGCCTCGCCGGGGCCCACGGCGGGCAGGTCACCGCTGCCCGCCGCGATGTCGCCGACGACGGTCAGCACCGCGGGATGGTCCTCGGTCGCGGCCGCGACATCAGCCGTACGGACGGCATAGCCGTCCATGGAGCTGTTGTCGAACGGCGGAAGCGCGCCGGGGACGGTGACGTCCTCCACCAGGACACAGCCCTGGGCTTCGAGCAACTGCAGCTCGATGGGCTCCAGCGGGTGGACCTGCCCGAGGATGTCGTCGAGGTGCTCGGCCACCGTCCAGACCCGGTCCTGGTCCGGGCCGTGATCGGCGGCCCGTTCTGCGGTGCTGCTCAAGGTGCTACATCTCCTCGGTGACGTAACTGCGAAGCCATTCCCGGAACTCCGGGCCCAGGTCTTCACGTTCGCACGCGAGTCTGACAATGGCACGCAGATAGTCGCTACGGTCGCCTGTGTCGTAGCGGCGTCCCTTGAAGACGACGCCATGCACCGGGCCGCCGAGGTCCGGACTGGAGGCTAGCGCCTGCAGGGCGTCGGTGAGCTGGATCTCGCCACCGCGGCCCGGCTCGGTCCTGCGCAGCACCCCGAAGACGGCCGGGTCGAGCACATAGCGGCCGATGACGGCGTAGTTGCTGGGCGCGTCCGCGCGGTCGGGCTTCTCGACCAGGCCGGTGACCTGGACGACGTCGTCGTCCACGGTCGGCTTGACCGCCGCGCAGCCGTAAAGGTGGATCTGTGCCGGGTCCACCTCCATCAGGGCGATGACGCTGCCGCCGTGCCGCTCCTGGATGTCGACCATGCGGGCCAGAAGCGGGTCGCGGGCATCGATGAGGTCGTCGCCGAGGAGGACGGCAAAAGGCTGGTCACCTACGTGTGGGGCGGCACAGAGCACGGCGTGGCCGAGGCCCTTGGGGTCTCCCTGGCGGACGTAGTGCATGGTCGCAAGGTCGCTGGACTCCTGGACGCGGGCGAGTCGGGTCTCGTCGCCCTTGCGAGTCAGTGTCTCTTCGAGCTCGTAGTTGCGGTCGAAGTGGTCTTCCAGGGGTCGCTTGTTACGACCGGTGACCATGAGGACGTCGGACAGTCCGGCGGTGACGGCTTCCTCGACGACGTACTGGATCGCCGGCTTGTCGACGACCGGCAGCATCTCCTTGGGGGTGGCCTTGGTGGCCGGAAGAAAGCGGGTTCCGAGCCCCGCGGCAGGGATGACAGCCTTGCTGATCCGAGTACGCGATTGAGTCATGTTCCGAACCCTATCCGGTCCCTTTGGGACGAATGATGAGTATTCGGTGAATATGGCATGAGACAGGGAGATTGCGCACCCAGTGATCAACTTCGACAGTAGTAAGCGCTCATTGCGGAGACGTCACCTGACGATGAGGTCCAGGTTGACGGCGGATGACATCGAGAAGGCCGGCGCCGCTCTGGCGTGTCGTGCCCTGGAGCTTCCCGAGATCGCCGGGGCGGCCACGGCGGCAGCCTATGTGTCCGTGGGGAGCGAGCCCGGTACGCACGCCCTGAGGGAGGCCCTGCGCGCCCGGGGGGTGCGGGTGCTGCTTCCGGTGCTGCTCGAGGACGACGATCTCGACTGGGGCGAGGACGAGGGGCCGGAGCGGCTGGTGCCCGCCCGGCGCGGCCTGCTGGAGCCCGAGGGGCCGCGGCTCGGCCCCGAGGCGGTGACCCGGGCGGACGTGGTGCTGCTGCCCGGGCTCGCGGTGGACCGGCGCGGGATGCGGCTGGGCCGCGGCGGCGGCTCGTACGACCGGGTGCTGGCCCGGCTGGCGGGCGCGGGGGCCGATCCGGCGCTGGTGGTGCTGCTGTACGACGGTGAACTGCTGGACGAGGTGCCCGAGGAGGGCCACGACCGCCCGGTGCACGCGGCGGTGACCCCGTCGGGCCTCCACCGCTTCACGCCGCGGCCCCGCTGAAGGCGCCCGGAGGCGTCTCCCGGCGGGGCCGCGAGGTTCGGCGGGCCCGGGACCGGCCGGGGGCGAAAACGCCCCTCAGACGGCCACCGGGCCCTTCAGAGCCCCGTGCGGGGGCCCGGGGTCACTACGGGGTGAGCGCCAGCTCGTCCTCCGTCGACTTGTCCACGGCGCTCTTGTTGAACGCCCAGGGCAGCAGCTCGCCCTTCGCCCACTTCTCGGTCTGGTCCGTGTAGTGCGCGTTGTAGGCATGGCCGGAGGCGCCGGTGAGGTTGATCCAGCGCGACTTGTCGAGGTTGTCGAGGTTGACGACCATCCGCATCGACGGGACCCAGGTGACGTCGTAACCGCCCGCCGCGTTCCAGCCGGTGGCGTTGACCGCCGCCTCGCCTCCCGAGAGGTTCCACGGACCGCGGTTGAGGAGCCACTGCACCACGCCGGGGCCATCGGTGCCCAGGGTCTGGTTCTTCAGCGTCAGCCGGTGCAGCCGGCCCCAGCTCCAGCTGTTGATGTCCTTGCCCAGCTTGGCGGTGAGCTCGGAGCGCGCGGCCCGCATCGCCTGCCCGAGCAGCTCGTCACGGTTGGTGGCGCCGGGATTGTTGCGGGTGCCCGCCGTCTTCCACCAGTTGTTCTTCGGATCCTTGATGATGTCGCGCACGACCTCGTACCAGCGGTCGCCGCCGTCCGGCTGGGCCATGTCGGCGTCGCGCTTACCGCATTCGCGCACCAGCCGGGCGTTGCCGTTCAGGTCCTCCAGCGGACCCGAGTCGTCGGCCGGGCGCACCCGCAGGCACTCCCCCTTGACCCGCAGTTCCTTGGGGAGCTTGTCGCCGAAGGCCAGCTTGAGGGTGTTGCGCCAGACGGCGTTGAAGTACGCGGCGGCCGCCGAGTCCGAGTCCTGGGTGTAGTCCCAGCTCTCCAGCAGCTTCTGCGCCTGCCGTACGTAGTCGTCCTTGACGTCGATCTTCAGCAGATAGGGCGTCAGCACCTTGGCGATCTCGCTGCCGTTGTCCATCTGCAGGGACTGCATGTCGTCCGTGGAGATCTTCCCGCCGTCCTTGGTCTTCGACTCGATGAGGTCGGTGATGCGCTGGCTTCGCGCGCCGTACCCCCAGTCGTCGGTCAGCAGATACGGGTAGTTCTTCTTGTCCACGACGGCCTGGTTGGCGGTGACGATATAGCCGCGATCGGGGTTGAGCTCCCAGGGCAGCGCCGACTGCGGGATGTACTTGCTCCACTTGTAGCGCGAGTCCCAGCCGGGCGCCGGATAGCGGCCGTCGCCCCTGGAGCGGACCGGGATCTGGCCGGGCGCCTGGTAGCCGATGTTGCCCTTGGTGTCGGCGTAGATGAGATTCTGGGAGGGGACCGCGAAGTCGCTGGCCGCCTTACGGAAGTCGCTGAAGTTCTTCGCGGTGTTCAGCTTGAAGACCGCGTCCATCGTGTTGGACGGGGTGAGCGCGGTCCACTTCAGCGCCACCGCGTAGCCGTCGCCGCGGTCGGGGGCCACATCATCGGCGCCGCTGCCCACCGGGGCGTCCTTGCCGACGGAGGTGAGCTCGTCATCGCGGTCGGAGACGATCGGGCCGTTGTTGGTGGTGCGGACGGTGATCGTCCGGCTCTTGCCGCCCGCGACCTTGATGGTCTCCTCGCGAGTGGTGAACGGGAGCTGCTTGCCGTCGTAGAGATAGCCGTTGTCGGTGACCTTCTCCAGGTACAGGTCGCTGACGTCGGCGCCCAGGTTGGTCATGCCCCAGCTGATGTCCTGGTTGTGACCTATGACCACGCCGGGCAGGCCGGCGAAGGTGAAGCCCGCCGCGTCGTACGGACAGGCGCTGGTGACCTGCTTGCAGTGCAGCCCCATCTGGTACCAGACGGACGGCAGCTGGGGCGCCAGGTGCGGGTCGTTGGCGAGCAGCGGCTTGCCGGTGGTCGTGTACTTGCCGGAGACGACCCACGAGTTGGAGCCGATGCCGGTCCCGTTCGGGCCGAGCAGCGCCGGGACGTCGTCCAGGGTCTTGGAGAGCGAGGAGAGCTGGCTCTGCAGCCCCTGAGCGGCTCCGGCGGCCCCTCCGTCCGCCGTGCCGCCCGTACCGCTCGTGGAGCCCGCCGGGGTGGCCTTGGGGTCGAACTCGTCCGTCAGCTCGTTGACGCCGCCGCCCTGGACGATCGGCTTGTTCCGGCTGTACGGGTAGGACGGGTAGAGCTCATCTATCTGCTTGGCGCTGAGCCTGCTGGAGGCCAGGGCGCGGTCCACCTCGTCCTGCATATTGCCGCGCAGGTCCCAGGCCATCGCCTTGAGCCAGGCCAACGAGTCGACCGGGGTCCACTTCTCGGGCTTGTAGCCGTCGTTCTTGAAGTCCAGGGCCGCGTACTCGACGGACAGCGCATCGCCCTGGTGGTCCTTGAGATAGGCGTTGACGCCGTCGGAGTAGGCCCGCAGATACTTCTTGGTGGCGGGCGACACCTTGGTGTCGTACTCCTGCTTGGCCACCCGGTGCCAGCCCATGGTGCGCAGGAACGCGTCGGTCTCCACCTGGCCGGAACCGAACATCTCCGAGAGCCGCCCGGCCGTCATATGACGGCGGACGTCCATCTCCCAGAAGCGGTCCTGGGCCTGGACGAACCCCTGGGCCCGGAAGAGGTCCTCGGAGGTACCGGCGTAGATCTGAGGTATCCCATAGCCGTCACGTTTGACCTGAACGGGGCCGGACAACCCCTTCAGCTGCAGCGATCCCGTGGTCTCCGGGAATGAGGCACGAACTGTACTGATGCTCCAGTACGCGCCGTAGCCGACGCCCCCGACGAGCAGCAGCACGACTGCGATCACGATCAGGCGGAGACGTCGGCTCTTCTTCTTTTTGGGAGAAGAGCCGGTTGTGTTGGCGGGCATCGCTGTCCTTCGAGGGGCAGGGTGAACCTGGAGTGCTGGAGCAACCATAGGCGCAGCGCTGTCGCCACCCCTACGCGGAGTCATGACTGACGCTTCGCACCGGCCACCGACCGGGCTCGTACACCTCGGCGAAGACTCCTCGTGGGAGGCTCGCGTCAAGATCCCGTAAAATGTTAGGTAAGGCAATGAAGTTCCGGTCGGCGGGGACCTGTTCGCAGCGTTCCCTCCGCTCCCGTGAGAAAGGGTCGGCCCCTGACTGTTCACCACCTCAATGAACTGCTGTTGATCTGCTCGCTCGTCCTGCTTTTCGCGGTGGTGGCCGTAAGGATCTCCTCGCACAGCGGGCTGCCCACGCTGCTGATCTATCTCGGGATCGGCGTCGCGATCGGCACGGACGGGATCGGCGTCACCTTCAACGACGCCGAGCTGACGCAGGTCCTCGGCTACGCCGCGCTGGTCGTCATCCTGGCCGAAGGCGGTCTCGGCACGAAGTGGGGCGAGATCAAACCCGCCCTGCCGGCGGCCGCCGTCCTGTCCACCGTGGGTGTCGCGGTGAGCGTGGGGCTCACCGCGACCGCAGGGCACTATGTGGTGGGACTGGACTGGCGACAGGCGCTGATCATCGGCGCGGTGGTGTCGTCCACGGACGCGGCGGCGGTCTTCTCGGTGCTGCGCACGGTGCCGCTGCCCAAGCGGCTCACGGGCATCCTGGAGGCCGAGTCGGGCTTCAACGACGCCCCCGTGGTGATCCTGGTGGTCGCCTTCTCCAGCCAGGGCCACATGGAGTCCTGGTACGCCCTGATCGGCACGATCGCCCTGGAGCTGGCGATCGGCGCGGTGATCGGCCTCGCGATCGGCTGGCTGGGCGCGTACGGGCTGCGGCATGTGGCACTGCCCGCCTCGGGTCTGTACCCGATCGCGGTGATCGCCATCGCGGTGACCGCCTACGCGGGCGGTGCGCTGGCACACGGGTCCGGCTTCCTCGCCGTCTACCTCGCCGCGCTCCTTATGGGCAACGCACGGCTGCCGCACTGGCCGGCGACGCGCGGCTTCGCCGAGGGGCTGGGCTGGCTCGCCCAGATCGGGATGTTCGTCCTGCTGGGACTGCTGGTCACCCCGCATGAGCTGGGCGATGACGTCCTGCCCGCCCTCGCGGTCGGGCTGGTGCTGACCGTGGTGGCCCGGCCGGTGTCGGTCCTGCTCAGCACGGCGCCGTTCCCGCTGCTCTGGCGGGAGAAGGCGCTGCTGTCCTGGGCCGGGCTGCGCGGGGCGGTGCCGATCGTCCTGGCGACCATCCCGGTGGTCAGCGATGTGCCCGGCAGCAGCCGGATCTTCAACATCGTCTTCGTGCTGGTGATCGTCTACACCCTGGTCCAGGGGCCGACGCTGCCCTGGCTCGCCACCCGGCTGCGGCTCGAGGAACCCGAGCCGGCCGACCTGGGCATCGAATCGGCGCCCCTGGAACGGCTGCGCGGCCATCTGCTGTCGGTGTCGATCCCCCAGGCGTCCAAGATGCACGGCGTCGAGGTCGGCGAGCTGCGGCTGCCCACGGGAGCCGCGGTCACCCTGGTGGTCCGGGGCGGGACCAGCTTCGTACCACTGCCCTCGACGATGCTGCGGCGCGGTGACGAGCTGCTCGTGGTGGCCACGGACCCGGTGCGCGACGCGGCGGAGCGGCGGCTGCGGGCGGTGGGCCGGGGCGGCAAGCTGGCGGGCTGGCTGGGCACGGGAGCGGGCTGAGGGGGCGGGAGCGGGGGCCCGCGAGGGCCCGGAACGAGAGCCGGGACCGGGGTCCGGCAGCGGGCCTCGGACGGTGGGTTCGATCACCGTATATCCCGTCCCAGTGGACTGACGCGCAGGAATACTGCACTATGGAGCGTCGTTAGCACTCATTGAGTGAGAGTGCCAGGAGGAAGAACGTGCCGACCTACCAGTACCAGTGCACCGAGTGCGGCGAGGGCCTCGAGGCGGTGCAGAAGTTCACCGACGACGCGCTCACCGAGTGCCCCAACTGCGAGGGACGCCTGAAGAAGGTGTTCTCCGCGGTCGGCATCGTGTTCAAGGGCTCCGGGTTCTACCGGAACGACAGCCGCTCCTCTTCCAGCAGCACGAGCGGCGGTTCCAGCAAGTCGGCGGCGAAGAGCGACAGCTCCGACTCGTCGTCTTCCTCGTCTTCGTCCTCGGACTCTTCTTCCTCGTCCTCCTCCTCGACGTCTTCGTCGTCGGGGTCTTCGTCGTCCTCGGCGTCCTCCTCGTCTTCGTCGTCTTCGTCGTCGAGTTCGGCCGCCTGACCCGGCCACCTCTCTTCGGCTTCATCGGCACCCCGCCGCCTCCACCGGGAGGAGGCGGGGTGTCGTTCGTGCGGACGCGGGTGGCTAGGGTGATCGCATGGTCGAGACCAGCAGGCAAGCAGACATAGGGGTCATCGGGGGATCGGGGTTCTACACGTTCCTCGACGACGTGACCGAGATCACTGTGGAGACTCCCTATGGGGCGCCGAGCGACTCGCTCGTCCTCGGCGACATCGAGGGGCGACGGGTCGCCTTCCTCCCGCGGCACGGCCGCAAGCACCATCTGCCGCCGCACCGCATCAACTACCGCGCCAACCTCTGGGCCCTGCGCTCGCTCGGGGTGCGGCAGGTCTTCGGCCCGTGCGCGGTGGGCGGGCTGCGGCCGGAGCACGGACCCGGAACGCTGCTCGTCCCCGACCAGCTGGTGGACCGCACGAAGGCGCGTACGCAGACCTACTTCGACGGCGAGCCGCTGCCGGACGGCCGGATTCCGAACGTGGTGCACACCACCTTCGCCGACCCGTACTGCCCGGTGGGGCGGAACGCGGCCGTGGACGCGGCGCGCGGACGCGGCTGGGAGCCGGTGGACGGCGGGACGATGTGCGTGATCGAGGGGCCGCGCTTCTCCACCCGGGCCGAATCGCGCTGGCATGCGGCGCAGGGCTGGTCGGTGGTCGGCATGACGGGCCACCCGGAGGCGGTGCTCGCCCGTGAACTGGGGCTCTGCTACACGTCGTTGACGCTGGTCACCGACCTGGACGCGGGAGTGGAGACCGGTGAGGGCGTCACCCACACCGAGGTGCTGAAGGTCTTCGGGGAGAACGTGGGCCGACTGCGTGAGGTGCTCTTCGACGCGGTGGGCAAGCTGCCGGAGACCTCCGCGCGGGACTGCCTGTGCACCCACGCCCACGACGGCTGGGACCTGGGGATAGAGCTTCCGTAGGGGCGGTGCGGGGTGGACGGGTAGACGCGCACGGCGGCCACTGTGGGGCGGGTGTCGCTCGCCTGGGTGACCGAGTTGTCCACAGCCCGGTGGCCGTCCACAGGCCCGAGCGGGATCGGGTGGGGGCGGGCATGGTGAGGGGGCCAGAAGCACTCGGTCCCTCACGGCAGGCGGTGATGTGCCATGTCCCATCCGTCCCCCACCCTCGCGTTACCCCGCTCCGCTCCCCCGGCCCGCGCGGTGCCCCGCTTCGATCCGGTGCGCACCGAGCGCTCCGGCGGATTCCGGCTGCGGCGGGCCGTGCGGCGGCGGCGCCGCGCGATGGCGGCCGGGCTGGCGCTGACGGCCGCCGCACTCGCGGCCGCGGCACCGCCCGGCCGGGGCCACACGGATGCGGAGTCCTCGCGGGCGCCCGCTCCGGCGGGCGAGGAGCGGCGGGGCGGCCCGCGCCCCGCCATGGTGTCGGCGCCGGTCCGGATCGCCGACGCGGCTGCGGTGCGGCTGCTGCACCCCGGCGACCGGGTGGATGTGCTGGCCACCCCGCTCCCGGACGCCGCACGGACCGGGTCGTCCGGTGCCACGGCACGGGTGGTCGCACGTGGGGTCCGGGTGGCCGAGGTGCCGGGATCCAGGAGCGGCCCCGCGGCGGGCGGCCGCTCGGCGGACGGTGGGACCGACAGCGGTGCGCCGGAGGCCGGTGCGGAGGTGGATGCGAGCGGTGACGGCGGCGGGGCGCTGGACGGAGGCAGCACGCTGGACGGCGGCGGGGCGCTGGTGGTGCTGACGGTTCCGCGAGCGGACGCCACCGCCCTGGCCGGGGCCGCGGCCGGCTCCCGACTGGCGGTGACGCTATGCCGCTGCTGACTCCCCCGACTCCCCTGATGCCCCTCTCACCTGCGGGTGTAGGTTGCGGAACCGTCCGCTCCAGCACCGACGCGGCGAGAGAGAGGCAGTGGGTTGAGTCAGGAGAAGGTAACCGAGGAGAAGAAGAGCGTCATGGAAGGGTTCAAAGCCTTCCTGATGCGCGGCAATGTGATCGATCTGGCTGTCGCGGTCGTCATCGGAGCCGCCTTCACCGCCGTCGTGAACTCGATAGTGAAGGGCCTCATCAACCCCATAGTCGGAGCCTTCGGCACGAAGGATCTCGAGAAGTACCGCTCCTGCCTCGAGGCGCCCTGCGAGACCAACGCCGCCGGCGATATCGTCCACGGCATTCCGATCCTCTGGGGAAGCGTGCTCTCGGCAGTGCTGACCTTCCTGATCACCGCGGCGGTGGTGTACTTCCTGATGGTGCTGCCGATGTCGCGCTATCTGGCGCGCAAGGCCGCCAAGGAGGCGAAGGCCGAGGAGGAGCAGGCCGTCGCGGAGGCCGAGGAGATCCTTCTGCTGCGCCAGATCCGCGACGAGCTGGTGGCGCGGCGCGGCGCCGCCGTCGACGGTGGCAGCGGCTCCAGCGCCTAGGGACCCGTCAGAGGTGGTGGGGCGGCTTCTCGTCGAGGAACCGGGCCAGACCAGCGGCATCGTCGGCGCTGTCACCGCCGGGAACCCGCTCACCCCACCCGTGGTCCGTATCGTCCGACGACCGCTGCGCCAGTGGATCGTCGAAGATCAGCGCGGCGGCCGGATCGCGCGGTCCAGGGGCAGGGGCGGTGTTCATGCCTCAAGAGTACGGCCCGGGCAGCGGCTCGGTGTATCGGCCGAGCTCGTCGTGCCACCACAGGTCACGCCCGGGCGTCCAGGACACCGGGCAGGCGAGCCGGTGGACGACCAGCACGGACCGCACCCCGGGGCAGCCGGCCAGCGCCCGGTCGACCTGCCGCTTGAGCGGCTGCAGCTCCCCGCGGTGCTGCCCGGCGTCCGCAGTGATGACGACCTTCGCGTCGACCTCCCTGATCCGCTCGCGCAGCTCATGCGGGCGCAGCCCCACGGGGAGGCTGGCGCGGACGACGTCGAGCCGTCCGCAGGCGAGCGTGGCGATCACTGACTCGGGCACCAGCGGCAGATGGACCGCCACCCGGTCCCCGGCGCGGACGCCGAGCCGGGTGAGTGCGGCGGCGGCCCGCGCCGCCTGGTCGAGCAGCTCGGCATGGGTGAGCTCCTCGGTGCAGTCCGGCTCGCTGATCCAGCGGAGGGCGACCCGGGCGGCCCGCCGAGCGTCGGCGGCCAGTGTCGGGAGCTCCTCCGTCCGAGACGTACGGGGCACGGCGGTCTTCTTTCGGACGGGGGCGAACGGCATACAGTCCAGACTGCTGTCACGCCATCAACGTCTGATGAACGCCTTCTATATGAGAGGTCCTCATCCCGTCCTGGGGCCTTCGCCGGCGATCGCGGGCGGGCGGACAAGGAAGTGGTTCGCGCCTCGGCACCCGACCATGCCATGGCTTCCCGTGCTACGCATAGCTTCCATGGATGCCGAGCGGACAAACTCCGAATCAACCCCCACCGGTCCGGCCGACGGCCTGACGGATGTCCACGGACTGCGGGTGGGCCATGCCCGGCGGTCCGGTGGCGGCCGGTTGACCGGGACGACCGTGGTGCTGGCCCCCGAGGGCGGTGCGATCGCCGCGGTCGATGTGCGCGGCGGTGGTCCCGGTACCCGGGAGACCGATGCCCTCGATTCGAGGAATCTGGTCCAGCGCGTCGATGCCATCGTGCTGACCGGCGGCAGCGCGTTCGGGCTCGACAGCGCCTCGGGGGTGGCCTCCTGGCTGGAGGAGCACGGCCGGGGCTTCCGGGTCGGTCCCGATCCGGCGCAGGTCGTTCCGGTGGTCCCGGCCGCCGCCCTCTTCGACCTGGGCCGGGGCGGCGACTGGCGGGCCCGCCCGGACGCCGCGCTGGGGCGCGAGGCGATCGAGGCGGCGGCCGGTTCGGAGGCCGGGGCACCGGTCGCGCAGGGCAATGTGGGGGCGGGCACGGGCGCGGTGGCCGGTGGGCTCAAGGGCGGCACCGGTTCGGCCTCCACGGTGCTGCCGTCCGGCGTCACGGTGGCCGCGCTGGCGGTGGTCAACGCCGTGGGATCGGTCGTCGATCCCGGTACGGGTGTGCTGTACGGGGAGCACTACGCGCCGTCGGACGAGGGCGGGCCCCGCAGGCCCGGTGCGGCCGAGCACGCGGAGGCGATGCGCCGGCTGACCGCCGCACGGGCCGAATCGGAGCGGCGGCAGGCCGCGTCGGTGCGGCCTCCGCTGAACACCACGCTGGCCGTGGTCGCCACCGATGCCGTGCTCACCCGGGCCCAGGCGCACAAGCTGGCGGGTACGGCGCATGACGGTTTGGCGCGGGCCGTCCGGCCGGTGCATCTGCTCTCCGACGGCGACACGGTCTTCGCCCTGGCCACCTGCGGGCGGCCGCTGATACCGGAGGGCGGCCCCGAGGGCTCCGAGGATCCGGCGTTCGGGGTGCACCGGGAGAGCGGCGCGCTGAACGAGGTGCTGGCGGCCGGGGCGGATGTGCTGACCCGGGCGGTGGTCAAGGCGGTGCTCGCGGCGGAGACCGTGGACGGCCCGGGCGGTGTCTTCCCCGCGTACCGGGATCTTTACAGCCGCTGATCCGGCCCGCTGCTCGCCCGGCCGGAGGGAAGGAAGCGTTCGGCCGGGCGGGAAACGGGCCGGAGAGACGGAGAGAATGGGGGCTTCGCATGGACACCGACCTGCTGATCGTCGGGGGTGGCCCGGCGGGCTGCGCCGCCGCCGTGATGGCGGCGAGCGTAGGGATGCGCTCGGTGCTGATCGAGTCGGGCGACGCGGTGTGCGGGGCGCTGCGGCGCATCCCGGTGGTGAGCAATGTCCTCGGAGTCGCCAACGGCCCGGATCTGGCAGCGGCGATCGAGGCCGATCTGGCGCGATGTGATCTGTGCCGGGTGGAGTTGGACAGCCGCGCCACGCTGATCGATGCCTTCGACGACCGCGTCGAGGTCTCGGTCGAGCCCGTGGCGCCGGTGGGGCCCGCGCGGGGGCCCGGAGCGCGGCTGACCGCTCCGTATGTGGTCGTCGCCACGGGGGTCGGGCCGCTGGGTCCTGAGGGCGCGGGATGGCTCGGGGGCGTGGCGGGCCGGGCGCTGCCACCGCTGTGGGAGGCGGACCCGGCGGCGTTCGACGACCGGACGGTGCTGGTCCTGGGCGCGGACCGGCCCCTGGGCACCGTGGCGCGGGCTCATCCGGAGCTGAGGACCCGCTTTGTGGTGGCGTATCCGCCCGAGGACGCCTACAAGACCGAGGAGATCCGGCGGGACTCGCGGGTGGAGCTGGTGGCCGTGCGGCGGCTGGAGTTGGGGCCCTCCTCGGCACCGGTCACCGCCGAGGTCCGGACGGTGGAGGGCGAGCGGCGGGTCCTCACGGCCGATCTCGCCTTCCTCAACCTGGGCAGCGCCCCGGCGCCCCCGGCCGGGGCCGTGGCCGCCGACCGGTCCGGGTACTGCCCTCCCGGGAGCCAGCACCCGAGGGTCTTCACCGCCGGTGATCTGCGGTCGGCTCGCTTCCAGCGGATCGCGACCGCCATGGGGTCGGGTGGCGAGGCCGCGCTCGGCGCCTACTACGCCTCGCGCGGCCTGCCCACGCAGACCGGGGATCTGCCCACGGAGACCGGCGGCCCGCCCATGGACGTGGGCGCGCCGCCGGACCCGGCAGGGGGCTGAGATGCGGTCAGGCCGCGACCGCCACCTTCGACTCGTCCTCGGTGGTACCGCCCGGGGCGGCCTTGCCGCCCGCCTGGCCGGTGGCCTCCGCCTCCGCCGTCTTCCGCAGCCCCTTGAGGAAGACCACCAGACCGGCCGAGACCACCGTGCCCGCCACGATGGCCAGCAGGTAGAGGAACGGCTCGCCGATCAGCGGGACCACGAAGATGCCGCCGTGCGGGGCGCGCAGCGTGCAGTCGAAGGCCATCGACAGCGCACCGGTGACGGCACCGCCCACCATCGACGAGGGGATCACCCGCAGCGGATCCGCCGCGGCGAACGGAATGGCGCCCTCAGTGATGAAGGAGGCACCCAGCACCCAGGCGGCCTTTCCGTTCTCCCGCTCGGTCTTGGTGAACAGCCGTCCGCGCACGGTGGTGGCGAGGGCCAGTGCCAGCGGCGGGACCATACCGGCGGCCATCACCGCGGCCATGATCTTGAGGCTTCCGGTGGAGGGGTCCGACACCGCGATACCGCCGGTCGCGAAGGCGTATGCCACCTTGTTGACCGGACCGCCGAGGTCGAAGCACATCATCAGGCCGAGGAGGACGCCGAGACCGATGGCGTTGGCGCCGGAGAGGCCGTTGAGCCAGTCGGTCATCGCCTCCTGCGCGGAGGCGATCGGCTTGCCGATCACCACGAACATCAGGACGCCGACGATCGCCGAGGAGATCAGCGGGATCACCACCACCGGCATGATGCCGCGCAGCGCCGCCGGGACCTTGAATCGCTGGATGCCCATGACGACCGCGCCCGCGATCAGACCCGCGACCAGACCGCCGAGGAATCCGGCCTTGATGGTGGTCGCGATGTAGCCGCCCACGAAGCCGGGGACCAGACCCGGCCGGTCGGCCATGCCGTAGGCGATATAGCCCGCCAGGACCGGCACCAGGAAGGTGAACGCCGCACTGCCGATCTGGAAGAGCAGCGCAGCCCAGCTGCTGGTCTCGGCCCAGACGAAGTGGTCCGCCACCGACTTGGCACTCGCGATCTCGTAACCGCCGATCGCGAAGGCGAGCGCGATCAGCAGACCGCCCGCGGCGACGAACGGGACCATGTAACTGACGCCCGTCATCAGCCACTTGCGCAGCCGGGTGCCGAAGCCGTCACCGGCGGGACCGTCCTCGTCCATCGGCGCCGAGCGCCCCGCCGCGCCGTCGGCCGGTGCGCCGACCTCGCCGCGTGCGGCCTTCGCACGCGCCTCGGCGATGAGTTCGGCGGGTCGGTTGATGCCCGCCTTCACTCCGACGTCCACCGTCGGCTTGCCCGCGAAGCGGGCCTTGTCCCGGACCTCCACATCGTGGGCGAAGACCACCGCGTCGGCGGCGGCGATGGTGGCCGCGGGAAGCTTGTCGAATCCGGCCGACCCCTGAGTCTCGACCACCAGCTCGACCCCGGCCTCGCGACCGGCGTTCTCCAGCGCCTCGGCGGCCATATAGGTGTGGGCGATACCGGTCGGGCAGGACGTGACGGCGACGATCCGGAAGGGGGTCACCGGCTCCGAGGCGCTGGCCTCAGCAGCGGCGGGCTCAGCGGTGGCGGGCTCAGCAGCGCCGGGCTCACCTGCTCCTGCGGGCTCCTCGGCCCCCTTCGGCGCGGCTCCCGTTCGCTCGGCCTCCGTCCCCTCGGCGACGGGTGCGCTCTGCTCCTCGCCGCGGATCAGCGCGGCCGCCCGTTCGGGCCGGTCGGCCGAGCGCAGCGCATCGGTGAAGTCGGCGTTCATCAGCTGCCGCGCCAGGCTCGACAGGATGGTCAGATGGTCGCTGTCCGCGCCCGCCGGGGCGGCGATCAGGAAGATCAGATCGGCCGGCCCGTCCGCCGCGCCGAAGTCGATCCGGGCCGCGCTGCGCCCGAAGGCCAGGGTCGGCTCGGTGACATGTGCGCTGCGGCAGTGGGGTATGCCGATGCCGCCGTCCAGGCCGGTCGGCATCTGCTCCTCGCGCGCCGCCACATCGGCGAGAAAGCCGTCGAGGTCGGTGACCCGGCCGGCCGCGACCATGCGTTCGGCGAGCGACCGAGCGGCGGCTTCCTTGGTGTCGGCGGACAGGTCAAGGTCGACCAGATCCGCGGTGATCAGCTCACTCATCTCGCGGCTCCCTTGTGTGCGGTGCCGCCCTGGGGGAGGCGGGCGGGCGGAGTGTGGATTGGGGGGTGGGAGTGGGGACGGCCGGTCACGCGGGCTCCCTGAGCACACGGTCCAGCGGGATATCCGCCGTCGTGACGACGGCGGACGGATCGAGGTCGGCCGGGGTCGGCATGGCGCTGCCCGGCAACTGCACCGCGGCCGCCCCGTGGGCCACGGCCGAGGCGAGTGCGGCGGGCCCGGCGCCGCCCGCCGCGAGGAATCCGGCGAGCGAGGCGTCGCCCGCGCCGACGTTGCTCCGCACGGCGGCGACCCGCGCGGTGCCGAAGTAGGCGCCCGTCTCGTCGACCAGCAGCTGACCGTCGGCGCCCAGGCTGGCCAGCACGGCGCGGGCACCGAGCCCCCGCAGCTCCTCGGCCGCCTTGACCGCCTCGCCCACGGTGGCCAGCGGGCGGCCCACGGCCTGGGCCAGCTCCTCGGCGTTGGGCTTCACCACATCAGGGCGCTCGCGCAGGGCGGCGGTCAGCGAGGGGCCGGAGGTGTCCAGAGCGATCCGGGCGCCCGCCCGGTGGGCCCGCGCCACCAGTTCGGCATACCACTCGGGTGCGAGCCCGCGGGGCAGGCTGCCGCAGCAGGCGATCCAGTCGGCGCTCTCGGCACTCGTCCGGACGGCCTCCAGCACCGCCTCGGCCTCGGCGCCGCTCAGCTCGGGCCCGCCCGCGTTGAGCTTGGTGAGGGTGCCGTCCGGTTCGGCCACGGAGATGTTGACCCGGGTCGAGCCCGCCACGGGCACACCCGCCGCCTCGATGCCCAGCTCCCCCAGCAGCCGAGCGAGCAGCGCTCCCTCCGGTCCGCCGAGCGGCAGCACGGCCACCGTGCGATGCCCCGCGGCGGCCACGGCACGCGAGACATTGACGCCCTTGCCACCGGGGTCGACCCGGTCGGCCGTGGCCCGCAGCACGGCGCCGCGCTCCAGCGCGGGGATCTCGTACGTACGGTCCAGGCTGGGGTTGGGGGTGACGGTGAGAATCATGCGCGTGCCACTTCCGTGCCCTGACGCTCGATGGCCAGGGCGTCCTGCGGGCTGAGCCCGGTGTCCGTGATGAGCAGATCGACATCGTCGAGGCCGCCGAACCGGGCGAAGTGCTCCCGGCCGAACTTGGCGGAGTCCGCGAGCAGTACCACCCGCCGGGCCGCCGCGATCATGGCGCCCTTGACGGCGCCCTCCGCGAGATCGGGTGTGGTGAGCCCGCCGTCCAGCGAGAAGCCGTTGGTGGCGAGGAAGACCACATCGGCCTTGATCTCGCCGTAGCCGCGCAGCGCCCATGCGTCCACGGCGGCCCGGGTGCGGTGGCGGACCCGTCCGCCGACGAGGTGCAGCGCGATACCGGGGTGGTCGGCGAGACGGGCGGCGACCGGCAGGGCGTGGGTGACGACGGTGAGCTTGGCCTCCAGCGGGAGGGCGGCGGCGAACCGGGCCGCCGTCGAGCCCGCGTCGATGATCACGCTGCCGTCGGCCGGCAGCTCGGCGATGGCGGCCCGCGCGATGCGGTCCTTCTCATCGGCGGCGGTGGACTCGCGCTCGGCGAGATCGGGCTCGAAGTCCAGACGGCCGGCCGGGATGGCGCCCCCGTGCACACGGCGGACGAGCCCCGCCCGGTCGAGGGTGCGCAGATCACGCCGCACGGTCTCGGCGGTGACCTGGAACTCCTCGGCGAGGGACAGGACATCCACCCGCCCGCTTTCACGGGCGAGCCGGAGAATCTCCTGCTGACGCTCCGGTGCGTACATGTGGGTTTACGTCCCTTCCATGCCCGAACCTGTGATTTCGCGGCCAGATTACGTGGGCGATGCCGGAAAGTAAACAGACTCGGGCACGAAACGAACTCGACCGGGCATGGACGGGTCGCGATCGCTCAGCGGTCGCCCAACGATCGCTCAGTGACCCCCCTCGGATGCCTGCTGCAGACCACTGCCGCGGACCACTGCCGCCGAGCGCGCCCACCCCGCGCATCGCCGCAGCGCACCGTCCGTATCCCGCCGGACTTCCGCGACCCGCCCGAGCAGGATCGAGTCATGTCCCCGTCACCAAGACGGATCACCGCACAGCGGGATTTTCCCCGCATACAAGGACCCGCATACAAGGAGAAGACATGACACTCGACGGCAAGGCGGCCCTGGTCACCGGCGGCAGCCGGGGCATCGGCGAGGCCGTGGCGATCCGGCTCGCCGAGGACGGCGCCGATGTCGCCCTGACGTACCACAGCCAGGCCGAACGCGCGGCGGACGTGGTCGACCGCATCAAGGCGCTCGGCCGTCGCGCCTGGGCGGTGCGGGTCGACGGCGCCGACGCGCAGGAGGTGCGCGCCGCCGTGGAGGGGGCCGCCGCCGAATTCGGCCGACTGGACATCCTGGTCAACAACGCGGGCGTCGGCGCCCTCGGCCCCCTCGCCGAGCTGTCACTGGAGGATGTGGACCAGGTCCTCGCCGTGAACGTCCGGGCGCCGTTCCTCATGGCGCAGGCAGCCGCCGCGCATATGGCCGACGGCGGGCGGATCATCAACATCGGCAGCTGTATGGCCGAGCGCGTCGCCTTCCCCGGCGGCAGCCTCTACGCGACCAGCAAGACCGCGCTCACCGGCCTCACCAAGGCCCTGGCCCGTGAGCTCGGCCCGCGCGGGATCACGGCCAACCTGGTCCACCCCGGGCCGGTGGACACCGATATGAACCCGGCGGACGGCGAGAGCGCCGCACTCCAGAGCGGCTTCACCGCACTCGGCCGCTACGGCCGTCCCACGGAGATCGCGGCGACCGTGGCCCATCTCGCGGGCGACAGCAGCCGCTACATCACCGGGGCGTCGATCGCCGTGGACGGCGGCTTCGCGGTCTGACCGCCCGTCCCCGGCCCGCAACCGACCCCGACCACACCACAGGCAGACCACAGCCACACCACACAGGCGGCCCGCACCCGGACACAAGCGAGCCCCGGCGCCAGGGGGGAGGCGCCGGGGCTCGGTCCATGGGTTGGAGAGGGTCTGGTGGCGGCTGGAGTCTGCTGTCCCGAGAACTCAAGCCGCTGCGTCGAAACCGGTCTGGCGGGCCATCTTCTTCAGCTCAAGCAAGGCATGCTTCTCGATCTGGCGGATGCGCTCACGCGTGAGGCCATGCTGCTTGCCGACCTCGGTCAGGGTGCGCTCCCGGCCGTCGTCGATGCCGTACCGCGCCTTGATGATGGAGGCGGTGCGGTCGTCGAGACGGCCGATCAGGTCCTCCAGCTCCTCGCTGCGCAGCAGCGTCATCACCGACTGCTCGGGCGAAACGGCCGAGGTGTCCTCCAGCAGATCGCCGAACTGGGTCTCCCCTTCGTCGTCGACCGACATGTTCAGACTGACCGGGTCGCGGGCCCAGTCGAGCACATCCGAGACCCGCTCCATCGTGGAGCCGAGCTCCTCGGCGATCTCGGCATGCTCCGGCTCGCGGCCGTGCTCACGGTTGAACTCCCGCTGCACCCGGCGGATCCGACCGAGCTCCTCGACCAGGTGGACGGGCAGCCGGATCGTACGGGACTGGTCCGCGATCGAGCGCGTGATGGCCTGACGGATCCACCACGTGGCATAGGTCGAGAACTTGAACCCCTTGGTGTAGTCGAACTTCTCCACCGCGCGCACCAGGCCCGCGTTGCCCTCCTGGATGAGATCCAGCAGGGGCAGCCCACTGCGCGGATAGCGGCGCGCCACAGCCACGACGAGGCGCAGGTTGGAGCGGATGAAGATGTCCTTGGCGCGGGCACCTTCGGTGGCTATCGCCTCCAGCTCCTCGCGGCTCGCACCTGCGGCAGGGGCCTCCTCAACCTCGCCGTCCAGGATCTGCTGGGCATACACCCCCGCTTCGATGGACTGGGACAGCTCGACCTCCTTCGCCGCGTCCAGCAGCGGGGTACGAGCGATCTCGTCGAGATACATGCCGACCAGGTCGCGATCGGCGATCTCCCCGCCTGAGGCGCGAACGCTGTTGGCCCCATCAGCGCCACCAGCGGCGGCGGACTGATTACGGGCGACGGCACGGGTTGCCATGCGTGCTCCCTTACAGATGGATCGGGCGCGGACTATGGACGGACTCTCCGGTGTCGGGTGCCCCGTCCGAAGGAAACAACGACTGGAATCAGGACAGAATTCCCATCAGGCCCCCACCTTTTTACGATCATGCAGTATCCTGTCCACCCACACCGGGGTCAGCGCACTGCCGAAGCGGCGGGAAGCGCAGGTCAGACCCCCTGTGCCGTCGCCTTCCACGGCTCTCCCGCCCGTCTCTCATCCGTCAAGACGAATCTCGCGGGCTCCCGGTTGCCCGGATGGCCCATCGCGCCGGGTTGCCCGGCCCCCCGCATGGGTGTGCGCTGGAAAGTGACGGGTCAGGGCGGGGACGCGGCGACGAGGAGGTTCGGTCATGAATGCCCCCACAGCCCCGGTGAGCCACCGCCACCATCCGCGGCTCCACCTCCCACTGCACCCCTCCGCCTCCTGGGGCATCCCCGTCGTTCTGGCGGTGCTCTTCGGCGGCTGGGTGATGTTCGTGGACCACAATCAAGGCTCCACCATCCCCGCGTCCGCCGTCCTCGGCGTGGTGTCGGCGGTGGTGGTCGGGGCGCTCTGTTACGCCCTCGGCAGGATGACGCCGGGCCTGATGCCGGAGATCCGGGCCGTGCTCTACGGGACGCTCCTCGGCTGTGCGCTCGGTTTTCTGCACGCCGTGAGCGGAGGCTCGGTGTACCGGTCCGCGGGGATCGGGCTCGGGGCGGGGCTCGCGATGATGGGCATAGTGCTCTACGTCTTCCACGCACGGGAGGAGCGCCCTCCGCGGTAGCCCGTAGCGCCGCAGCCCGTAACGCCGCAGCCCGTAGCGCCGTAGCCCGCGACCCTCCGTGGCCCGGTAGCCCGCCGCAGCCCTCCGTAGTCCCCCGGCCCAGACCCCCGGCCGAGGTCCCGGGCCCTCCCGCCCCGGCCCCGGCTTAGGTCGTTGGTCCCCGCACGCTTCCGTCCCCGGCCCGATTCGGGGCCGCCCCGCCCTCCCTAGCGTGAGGTCATGACAGACGACACGAGTGGAACCCTCGACGAAGCCCTCGAGCGACTGCATGCCTCAGGCCCCGAGCATGAGGGATGGCTGAGCAATCACGCGCCGATGGCCGTGGAGGCGCTGGTGCGTCACGGCCAGGGGCGCACCGTGCATCGGTGGCTGGACCGCTATCGCGACAAGCTGGAGGAGATGCCGGGCCCATACGCCCGGATCACCGAGGAGAACTGGCGCGAGGCGCTCGGCGATCCACGCCGTCTCGCCGACTGGCCCGCCTACTTCGGCCGGGAGCTCGCCGACCGCCCCTGGCGGGACGTGCTCGCCGTGTGGTGGCCCCGGCTGCTGCCGGGCATCGCCGGCGGTGCGACGCATCCGGTGATCCGCGTCGGCCACGCCGTACGGACCCTCCTGGACGACCCGGACACCACGACCGCTCCCCGCACCGCCGAACTGGCCCATGCCCTCGGCTACTGGGCCGCCCGGCACGCCCCGCTGCCGCCGCTCCGGCAGCAGCCGGGCCCTGTCTCCGGGGCGGCGGCCGACGCGCTGGCCGCCGTGGAGCCAGTCGCGGACCAGAGCGGTGGCATACGGGCGCGGCTGGCCCGGCTCACCGCCTTCCCCACCTGGCCGCCCGCCCCGCGGCCCGGTCAGCCGACCACCCCGCGGCCCACCGGCCGGACGACCGCCCCCGACGCCCCCGACGCCGACCCACCGGAGGAGGCGCGTCGGCGGCTGACCGAGCTCGTGCGGGCCGCGACCCATCGCTACGCCACCCACGGACACGGCGAACCGGTCATGCTGGTCCACGCCGCGACGGCGCCCAACGCCGTCCTGCGCGTCCTGCCCGCGCTGCCGCGCGAGCTGTGGGCGCCGAGTCTGGACGCGGCATGGGCGGCGAGCGCCGCGGTCACGGCGGTGTACGCGCCGCGGGAGCCGCTCCCGGCCGACCGGCTGCCGTCCACGGCAGGCGTCACCCCCGAGGAGGTCTTCGCCCGCGCCGCCGCGCACGGCGATGAGCACGCCATCAAGCTCACCGACACCGCCCTCGATGTCGCCCAGGGCCCGGACGCCATGGCCCTGGCCGCGGCACTCCATGCCTGCGCGATGATCGACCCGGCGCTCTGAGACGGGCACGAGCCGGTCCGTACCCGACGAGCCGGTCCGTCCCCACTCAGACCCACCCCCTCACCGAGCCGCCCACTCACCCAAACTGCACCGACCGCTTCGCCAACCCCATCCAGAAGCCGTCGATCACGCTCCGCTGGCTGCCCAACTCCGCCTCTGCCGCGCCCAGCGTGACGAACAACGGCGCGAAGTGTTCGGTGCGCGGGTGGGCGAGCCGTCCCGCCGGGGCCGTGTGCTCGAAGTCCAGCAGCGCGTCGATGTCCTGGGCGTCCAGGGCCCGTTGCCCCCAGTCGTCGAACTCGGCCGACCAACTGGGCGGCGTCGGGCCCCTCTGCCGCATCGCGGCCAGGTTGTGGGTGAAGAAACCGCTGCCGACGATCAGGACGCCCTCGTCCCGCAGCGGCGCCAACTTCCGCCCGATCTCCATCAGCTTCCGCGGGTCGAGGGTCGGCATCGAGACCTGCAGGACCGGGATGTCGGCCTCCGGATACATCTCGACCAGGGGCACATACGCCCCGTGGTCCAGCCCCCGATCGGGGATGTCCTGGACCGGGGTGCCCGCCGTGCGCAGCGTCTTACGGATCCGCTCGGCGAGTTCGGGGGCGCCCGGCGCGGCGTACCGCACCTGGTAGTAGTGCTGGGGGAATCCCCAGAAGTCATAGACCAGAGGCACCTGTTGGGTGGCCCCGACCGCCAGTGGCGCCTCCTCCCAGTGGGCGGAGATCATGAGAATGGCCTGGGGCCGGGGCAGGCCCGCGGCCCAGGCGGCGAGCTGTCCGGGCCAGACCGGATCGTCGGCGAGCGGCGGAGCACCATGACTGAGATAGAGGGCGGGCATTCGCCCGTCGAGCGCGGACATGAAGTCTCCTCGGCAGAGCTCGACAAGGTACGTACTTGAAGTCTCAAGCAATCACGGCATTACTGTACCGCACACTTGTTTAAAGTTCAAAAAGTGTTCTCTAGAATGGACGCGTGGACGACGCCATGAAGACCCCCTCAGACACCGACGAACCGCGTTGGCTGACCGATGACGAGCAGCGCAGTTGGCTGGCGTATGTCCAGGCGAGAATGCTTCTGGAGGATCACCTCGACCGCCAGCTGCAGCGCGACGCCGGCATGCCCCACGTCTACTACAGCCTGCTGGTAAAGCTCTCCTGGGCGCCACGCCACCGCTTGCGGATGACCGAGCTGGCCGAGGCGGCCAAGATCACCCGATCCCGGCTGTCCCATGCCATCGCGCGCATGGAGAAGGACGGCTGGGTCCGACGCGAGGACTGCCCCGACGACAAGCGCGGGCAGAACGCGGTCCTCACCGACAAGGGACTCAAGGTGCTGGAGGAGACCGCCCCCGGCCATGTGTCCGCCGTGCGGACGGCCGTCTTCGACCGGCTCACCCCCGAGCAGGTCGAGCAGTTCGGCACCATCTGCCGGACCATCGCGGACGGCCTGCAGCCGGAGGGCGCCGACCTCCCCTGGCTGCGCTGACGCCCCCGCCCCAGCACGCCGGGGACCGAACGAACGAAGGACGGACGAAGGCCCCGTTCCCCCAGGATTCTCCCCGGGGGAACGGGGCCTTCGCCCTGCCGCGGACTACCTCCGCGCGTCAGTGCGCCATGACCGGAATGGCGTCCTCCGCCGCTCCCTCATCGGAGCCGGCGACCGTGCCGCCGCCTCCCTGATGTCCGGCGTTGACCATCGTGATGGCGATCACTCCGGCCAGCACCAGGATGCCGACCGCCCACCAGATGGCGGCGGTGTAGCCGTGCACCATCGACTGCAGCTCCAGCGCCGTACGGGAAGGGGCGCCCGCCGCATGCGACTTCGCGTACGCGGTGGTGGCGCTCGCCGCGATGGTGTTCAGGAGCGCGGTGCCGATGGCGCCGCCCACCTGCTGCGAGGTGTTGACCATCGCCGAGGCGACACCCGCGTCACGCGGCTCGACACCATGCGTGGCCAGGCTCATCGCCGGCATGAAGGCGGTACCCATGCCGAGGCCGAGGAGCAGGAACCCGGGCAGGATCAGCGCGGGGTACGAGGTGTCCAGGTCGATCTGGGTCAGCAGCAGCATGCCGACCGAGGCGACCAGGAAGCCCGGCCCCATCAGCAGCCGCGCCGGGACCCGGGTCATCAGCCGGGCGCCGATCTGCGTCGAGCCGGTGATCATGCCCGCGACCATCGGCAGGAAGGCGAAGCCGGTCCTGACCGGGCTGTACCCCTTGACGACCTGCATGTAGTAGGTGAGGAAGAGGAACAGGCCGAACATGCCGATGACGGCGAGGCCCAGCGAGGCGTAGACACCGCCCCGGTTCCGGTCGGTGATCACGCGCAGCGGCAGCAGCGGCGCCTTCACCCGCGACTCGACGGCCACGAAGGCGATCAGCAGCACGGCCGCGGCGACGAACAGACCGATGGTCAGGCCCGCGGACCAGCCGTCGGACTCGGCGCGGGTGAAGCCGTAGACCAGCGAGACCAGACCCGAGGTGGCCAGGAGCACACCGGGGACGTCCAGCCGGGAGGTGTTGCGGCTCTCCACCGGGTCGCGGATCACGGCGACCGCGCCGATCCCGGCGACGATGGCGAACGGGATGTTCACGAAGAAGGTCCAGCGCCAGTCCATGTATTCGGTCAGCACACCGCCGAGGATCAGACCGACGGCACCGCCACCACCCGCGATGGCGCCGAAGACACCGAACGCCTTGGCACGCTCCTTGGGGTCGGTGAACATCACCGCGAGCAGCGAGAGCGCGGAGGGGGCGAGCAGCGCGCCGAACACACCCTGCAGCGCACGCGCGCCCAGCAGCATGCCGGTGTTCGCCGCGGCGCCGCCGATCGCCGAGGCGGCGGCGAAGCCGGCCAGGCCGACGATGAAGGTCTGCTTACGTCCCCACAGGTCGGCGATCCGGCCGCCGAAGAGCAGCAGTCCGCCGAAGGCGAGGGCGTAGGCCGTGATGACCCACTGCCGGTTGCCGTCGGAGATGCCGAGGTCGGCCTGGGCGCTGGGCAGCGCGATGTTCACGATGGTCGCGTCGAGCACGACCATCAGCTGGGCGAGGGCGATGAATATCAGCGCTTTCCAGCGCCGGGGATCCACGAATTGTGCCGTTTCAGGCATGGGAGAGCCTACCTAGCGGTGCGGAGAGTGACAAATGGGACGAGTGGGGCCGGTCGAAGTCAGGCCGGCGCAGGCCGTTGGGTAACAGGTAGCGAGAGGCGTCGACGCACGCACAGAAGACTTGTGAACGCGCGCGAAATAAGCGGTGCTCCGGGATCGGCCGGATGCGATCTATGTCACGGCCGGTGCTGCAGATCCTCCAAGGTCACGGACTTGCCGGGTAGTTCGGAGCGCGCCGGGGCCTGCAATCCGTCCAGGAACAGCTGCAGATGCCGGTGCACAAAGGCGTCGAAGTCCACACAGAAGCTGCCGGGCAGCGGCCGGGTGAGCTGGTTGAGCGCGACCATCAGATCACCGACACCGATGTCGGTGCGCAGTCGGCCGTCGGCTTTCGCGGCCCCCATCAGGGCCTCGACACCGGCGGACAGACGGTCGCGGACGGCAATGAGATCAGGGTGCTCCTTGTCGAGGCCGTCGGAGAGCAGAAGGCACAGCGCGCCGATGCGCTCGTCCGCCGCGGCATGGACGAAGCGCCGCAGCGCCGAGAAGGCGTCCGCCTCCTCGGCCAGGGCGGATTCGGCCTGGTCGGCGACGCCGGACATCACCGAAAGCGCCACATGGTGGATGAGCTCACGGCGGTCCGTGAAGTGCCGATAGATCGTGGCATTCCCGACCCCCGCCCGTCGAGCGATTTCATCGAGGGGGATATGAGCCCCGGATTCGACGATCACCTCTCGGGCGGCCACGACAATACGCTCCCGATTGCGCAGGGCGTCCGCGCGCAGCCGGGGCTGCGCGGACTTCGCGGTCATCGTGTCGGCGGCCATGGCAGCACTCCCTTCCGCGTACGGCATCCATGCGTACGGTTCTCCGGCGGCTTGGTGGCGACACCAGGCCCCGGCCCAGACGTTCGAGCTTCAACATTTCCGGGGAGTCAGTCCCCGTTTATGCGGTCATCGGGTTAAACGGGGAATCACTCCCCGGAATTTCCGCGTCCGCAGGTGACCTGCCTCACACCTGTCCGGCACCCCCGCCGCCCGGACGGAGCAGGTCATTCCCCCACTCGGCGGCACCCCACGAGCGCCCCGGCCCGTGCCGTCACACCGTGGTCGGCAATGAGGCAGACGCATGGGACCACCCACCACCGCATACGAATACGCCGGCCCCGCAGAGGCAGCGCATTCGCCACTGCCGCCGTGCTCATGGTGGCGCTGGTCGCCCCGGCGGCGACTCCGCGCCCCGCGTCCCCCGCACCCCCCGAGCTGGCCCCGGCACCCTCCGGGCGACCGGCCTTCGGCTCGCTCACGCCCTGCGCCCTCGCCTCCGGCCGGGGGCTGCAGATGTCCGAGGGCATACCCACCAGCCGCGGCTACAGCCGCAGCACCGGCACGGTCCACGCCCTCAACCTCATGGTCGACTTTCCCGATGTGCGCGGCCAGGGCACCGCCCGCCAGCGCTTCGAGGAGTTCTTCCCCCAGACCACCCGGTGGTTCGCGCAGAGCTCGTACGGACGGCTGGACTACCGCCCCGAGATGCCGATCACCCACTGGCTGCGGATGCCGCGCTCGTTCCGCGCCTACGGCATCAAGCGCGGCAGCCCCTTCGACCCGGGCTATCGCAAACTGGTCGCCGACATCGCCAAGGCCGCCGACCCCAAGGTCGACTTCCGCCGCTACGACCTGGTGAACGTCCTGGTCACCCCGAACGCCGGGCCGCCCGCCGCGCATGCCGTGCTGTCCGTCACCTACGCCGACAACCAGCAGGCCCCGACCGCCGACGGCGTGCCGCTGGCCAATGTCTCCTTCGTCTACAGCCGCCAGGACGACGGCTCCGGCTCGCTGCGCCGCACCGGCTTCCGCGTCCTGCCCCATGAGAACGGCCATGTCTTCGGGCTGCCCGACCTCTACACCCGGGGCGGTGGCGACAAGGCCGGCCACTGGGATGTGATGTCCGAGGACTGGGGCGCCGGCAACGACCTGCTGGCCTGGCACAAGTGGAAGCTGGGCTGGCTCGGCCCGCGGCAGATCGCCTGCGCCGCCCGCTCCGGGGTCTTCGCGCACGTCCTGTCCCCGCTGGGCCGCCCGGAGGGGACCAAGCTGGTCTTCGTCCCCGTCTCGCCGTCCACCGGCTATGCGATCGAGGCGCGCGCGACCGGCGGCAACGACGAGGCCATATGCAAGCCCGGTGTGCTGATCTCCCGGGTGGACACCGGTGTCGACTCCGGCGGCGGCCCCGTCACCATCATGGACTCCACCCCCCACGGCCGCGGCTGCACCCGGGAGCGCAATGTCCACCCCGGGCTCAGCGACGCGGCCTACGCGCCCGGCGAGACCTTCCACGCGGAGACGAACGGCCTGCGGATACGCGTCCGCGTCACCGGCCGGGACGCGGACGGGGACTTCGGCGTGGAGATCACCCGTCGCGCCAGTGCCGGCGCCCGAGGCTGATCAGCATCAACTGCTTGCGCGCGGTGTCGGCGACCCGCCGCTCCAGTCGCGGATGATCCGGCTGCGCCTCCAGGAACGCCGTCGCCGTCATCACCATGTGGTCCACATACAGCTCCGCAAGCATCCGGACATCTTCCGGCGGCCAGTCCTCGCCCGAGAGCCGCGGACAGAAGTCGGTGGCCACCTCATCGGCGAATCGGTCCAGCTCGGCGGCGATGGCCTCGCGCACCGCACGCACCCCGCCATGCCGCTCACGTGCGATGAAGCGGATATGCGCGGGATAGCGGCGGACATGCTCGGCGACCGCCTCGACGGTGGCGTCGATCCGCTCCTCATCACCGTCCTGGCCTGCGAGTATCGCGCCGATCATATGGTGCAGGCTGCCCAGGGACTCCTCGACCAGCGCGACACCGAGATCGCTCAGATCCCGGAAGTGCCGGTAGAAGGCGGCCGGCGCCACTCCCACCGCCCGCGTGACCTCACGCAGCCCCAGACTGCTCAGGCTCTGGTCCTCCAGCAGCCGCAACGCCGCGTCCATCAGGGCGCGCCGGGTCTTCTCCTTCTGGGCCTGCCGGACCCCGCACCTGTGACTCATATCATTCAGTAAACAGCTGTTCGCTGAATTTCTCCAGGCACCGGCAGGGTACTCTGGAACTCAGTGAACAGTTGTACTTCCAACTGTTCACCGAACAACGTCCACCCGCACGCCAACCGCATCCGGATCGTCACTTCGAGAGAGGCTCACATGCTCTTCATCGTCGCGGCACTCGCCCTGATGGGAGTTCTTCTGGGGGCGGCGGCGCACACTCCGCTCCCCCTGTTCCTCGCCGCCGCGGGCGCCATCAGCGCCTGGCTGCTGATCTTCTTCATCCGCGAACGCACCGGGCACAAGGAGAGCTGAGACCCATGGCACTCACCGCACCGTCCCGCACCTCACCCATCCGGGCGCGCGGGGACGCCGATGGCATGGCCGTCGCCTCCTTCGTGCTCGGGCTGATCGGCCTGCTGCTCTTCAACGCGGTCTTCGGGCCCTGCGCGATCGTCCTGGGGACGCTCGCGCTCGCCCGGGAGACCCGCCGCAGGGGCCGGGCGCTGCTCGGAATCATGCTCGGCATCGCCGACGTGGCCCTGCTCATCGTCCTGCTGACGCTGAATCAGTCGGTCTTCTGGCAGTTCGGGAGCTGATCCGCCCGGCGGTCCACCGGCACAGCACGCCTCCCCGCACGGCCCTTCCACTGAGTGGAAGGGCCGTTGCCCGTACGTGACGGGCGTCACCACGCTGGCACGCATGACCGCCTTCGCGAGAAACCAGTGGTACGTCGCCGCCTACGGCCGCGAGATCGGCCGGGAGCTGCTGGGGCGCACCATCCTGAACGAGCCCATCGCCTTCTACCGCGCCGAGTCCGACGACACGGTCATCGCGCTCGCCGACCGCTGTGTGCACCGCCGCTATCCGCTCACCGCCGGCCGTCTCGACGGCGACACGGTCGTCTGCGGCTACCACGGCTTCACCTACGACACCGGCGGCACCTGTGTGTTCGTACCGGGCCAAAAGCGCGTCCCGCGCACCGCCCGGGTCCCCTCCTACCCCGTCGTCGAGCAGGACTCGCTGGTGTGGGTGTGGATCGGGGACCCGGCGCTCGCCGATCCCCGCTCGGTGCCGCGCGCGCCCTGGCTGGCCGATCCGCGCTGGACGACCGTGGGCGGCATGGAGCCGATCGACGCCGACTACGGCCTGCTGGTGGACAATCTGCTGGACCTGTCCCACGAGACGTATCTGCACAGCGGCTATATCGGCACCCCCGAGGTCGCCGAGACCCCGATCACCACGGAGGTCGACGAGGGCGCGGGCGTCGTACGGGTCAGCCGGCATATGGACGGCGCCGAGTGCCCGCCGTTCTACGCCCGTTCCACCGGGATCGACGGCCGCATCACCCGCTGGCAGGACATCGAGTACCACGCGCCCTGTCTCTATCTATTGCACAGCCGGATCGCCCCGGCCGGGGTGTTGCCGAGGCCGGACGGCTCCGATCCGGACGCCTTCCATGTGGAGATCACCTACGCCATCACCCCGTCCACCGACCACCATGTGTACGACTTCTGGGCCGTCTCACGGGACTTCGCGCAGGACGACGAGGAGGTGACCACCTTCCTCCACGACCTCAACCGGACCGTGGTGCTGCAGGACGTGGCGGCGCTGAACCTGCTCCAGAAGGCCCTGGACACCGAGCGCGAGGGCTATCAGGAGCTCAGCATCAACATCGACACCGGCGGTCTGGCCGCGCGCCGCATCCTCGCCCGCCTCGCCGCCGAAGGAGAGCGGACCGCGGCCGTGGCGGCATCCCCGTGAGCGCCCCCACGGCCGAGGTGTACCGGATCGACTGGCTGCCCGGCACCGATGTGCTGCACGGGGTCTGCCACTGCGGCGCCGAGCGCACCGCCGAGGACCCGGTCGAGCTGTGGCAGTGGATGCTCGCCCATCCCACCGGGCACCATCCCGCCGACCACCGTAAGGAGACGACATCGTGAACCCCGGCGGCGAGTACGAGGACACCCTGCTGGTGGCCCGCCGGGAGGAGGTGGCCTCGGACGTGGTGGCGCTCACCCTGCGCCATCCGACGGGCCGTGAACTCCCCGGCTGGGAGCCCGGCGCCCATCTCGATCTCGTCCTCGACCCGGGCCCGACCCGGCAGTACTCGCTGTGCGGCGACCCCGCCGACCGCGCCTCCTGGCGGATCGCGGTGCTCCGCGCACCCGCCGGGCGCGGCGGCTCCGCCCGGGTGCACGACACCCTCACCGAGGGGAGCAGGGTGCGGGTGCGCGGCCCGCGCAACCACTTCGCGCTGCGCCCGGCGGCCCGCTATCTGTTCATCGCGGGCGGCATCGGCATCACTCCCCTCCTCCCCATGACGGCCGCCGCCGAGGCCGCGGGCGCCGACTGGCGGCTGCTGTACGGCGGGCGCACCCGTGCCTCGATGGCGTTCGCGGACCAGCTCGCCGCCCGTTACGGCGGCAAGGTGAGTCTGGTGCCGCAGGACGAGGAGGGGCTGCTCGACCTCGCGCCGTATCTCGACGCCCCGGCCGCCCCCGGCACCCTCGTCTACTGCTGCGGTCCCGAACCGCTGCTCCGGGCCGCCGAGGAGGGGTGCCGCGGGTGGCCGGACGGGGCCCTGCGCACCGAGCGCTTCCAGCCCCGTACGGACCCGGCGGGCGCCGAACCGGCGGGCGGGGCATTCGAGTTGGTGCTCACCCGCTCCGGGCTGACTCTCACCGTGCAGCCGGAGCGCAGTGTGCTGCGCACGGTCGAGGCGGCGGGGGTACCGGTTTTGTACTCCTGCGAGGAGGGCACGTGTGGTACGTGCGAGACGGATGTCGTCGAAGGAGAGGTGGACCACCACGACTCCGTGCTCACCGGCGAGGAGCGGGCCTCGGGCGAGACCATGATGATCTGCGTCTCACGCTGCCGTGGCCCCCGATTGGTGCTGGACCTGTGAATCCGCCCTGAACCGCCGCGTGAGCCCCTCGATGTGAGGTTCGGAACGACCCCACCCACTGGACAACCAGGTTGGTTAGGCTAACCTAACTACGTCCTCGGGTTGCCGTCCCGCGAACCACGTCCCCGTATGCATCGAGAGAGAGCACCTTCATGCGCCAGGCCAGAGCACTCCCCCTCTCCCGCCGCGGTCTGCTCGCCGCGGGTGGCGCCCTCGGACTCGGAGCCCTGGTCACCGCCTGTGGCGACAACGGCGGTTCGGGCTCAGGCGGCGATGACGGCGGCGGCTCCTGGTCGTTCACCGACGACCGTAAGAAGAAGATCAGCCTCGACGGCCGGCCCCAGCACATCGTCGCCTACATCGCCGCGGCGGCCGCGCTCTACGACTTCGGCATCGAGAAGCAGATCACCGGCGTCTTCGGGCCGACCACGCTGAAGAACGGCAAGCCGGACGTCCAGGCGGGCGACTTCCCCGTCGACCGGGCCACCTCCCTCGGCAACACCTGGGGCCAGTTCAACGTCGAGAAGTACGCCTCGCTCGGCCCCGATCTGCTGATCACCAACATGTACGACCCGGGCGCGCTCTTCTACATCCCGGACGACAGCAAGAAGAAGATCCTCCAGCTCGCCCCCAGCGCCGCCATCGGCACCGGCCGGGTCTCCATGCTCGAGCCCATCAAGCGCTATGCCGCGCTGGCCGAGGCGCTCGGCGCCGACCCGAAGGCCAAGAAGGTCACCGACGCCAAGGCACGGTTCGAGAAGGCGTCCGAGACGCTGCGCAAAACCGTTAAATCGCACCGGATCAAGGTCATGGCCTGCTCCGCCAGCGCCGACCTCTTCTATGTCTCCGACCCGAAGATCAATGCCGACCTGATCTACTTCAGCGAGCTCGGCGTCGACTTCGTCGTCCCCGAAAAGCCCGACAAGGGCGGCTACTTCGAGAGCCTGAGCTGGGAGAACGCCGACAAGTACGACGCGGATGTGCTCTTCCTCGACAACCGCACCGCGACCCTCCAGCCCGGGGCCCTGACCGCCAAGCCGACCTGGTCCAAGCTCGCCGCGGTCAAGGCCGGTCAGATCACCCCCTGGAGCAGCGAGCCGCGCTTCTCGTACGCCGGCGCCGCCCCGCTCGTCGAATCCCTCACCAAGGCCATCCAGGACGCGAAGAAGCTCAGCTGAACGGTCAGCGCGACCGGCCGGCCCGGCCTCCCCACGGCAAGCGAAGGGAAGACCCCCTGCCATGACCACCGCAGCCACCACGACCGCCACCGCCACCACCGCCATTCCGTTCCGATTCTTCGACGCGCGGGTCGTACGGACCCGCCCGCTCGGACCGTCCATGGCACGGATCACCTTCGGCGGCGCCTGTCTGAAGGACTTCACCAGCGGAGGCCGCGACCAGCGCTTCAAACTGTTCCTGCCGCACCCCGGTCAGAGTGCCCCGGTGGTCCCGGTCGAGGCGGGGGAAGGCTGGTTCGCCACCTGGCGGGCGATGGACCCGGCCGAACGCGGCATCATGCGCTCGTACACGGTGCGCCGGCAGCGCCGCGACCCGCACGAGATCGACGTGGACTTCGCGCTGCACGACGACAGCGGCCCGGCCGCCCGCTGGGCCGCGCGCGCCGAGGCCGGCGACCGCGTCACCCTGCTGGGCCCGGCCGTGGAGGACAACGGCGGTGTCGACTTCCGGCCGCCGTCCGGCACCGACTGGGTGCTGATCACCGGCGACGAGACCGCGCTGCCCGCCATCGCGGGCATCCTCGAATGGCTGCCCGCCGAGCTGCCCGTCAAGGTGTGGCTCGAGGTCCAGCACGCCGAGGACATGCAGGAGCTGCGCACCGCGGCGAAAGCCGAGATCACCTGGCTGGTCCGGGACGCCGTGGCCCCCGGCACCCCGCGCTCCGCGCTGCTGCGGAACGCCGTGGGCACCACCGAACTGCCCTCCGGTACGCCGTACGCGTGGATCGCGGGCGAGGCCGGGACCGTCAAGGAGCTGCGCCGCCATCTGGTGCGCGAACGCGGCTTCGACCGCAATGCCGTGACCTTCACCGGCTACTGGCGCCTGGGCACCTGCGAGGAACAGCTCGTCGAGGAAGCCGTGTCGGGCACCGGCCCCGCGACCGACGACTGATCCCAGGACTGACCCCAGCGCCGTACCGGACCGGATCGTCACCACCGAATCCGGAATCCGGAATCCGGAATCCCCACAGCTGAATCCTCATAACTGAGTCCCCACAACCGAACCGCCATAACCGAATCCCGCTACGGGACCGCGAAAGACCGACCACTGGACGACGGGCGGCCAACCGCTCGGCGCGCCCTCACGCGCCCTGTCGCCGCGTCCAGCGCCCCCGCACGCCCATCGATCAGGCCGTCAGGCCGCGGGCCGAGGGCCGCCTCTCTCCCCCGCCAGCCGCATGCCCGCGCCCTCCGCACGCCCGCATGCTCATCTCCAGAAGGGACAGACCGTGAGTTTCCTCGCGCAGACCGCTGAGGACCCGTCACCGGAGCCGATACCCGGGGCGGCGGATGGCAGGGCCCACCTGTTCAACGGCCGTACGGCGGAACGCTATCGGCGCTCCGTGACCGACGGCGTCGGCCTGGTGGCCTCCACCGTCGCCCGCACCGAGCGCCCCTTCACCGGCGTCACCCCCGCCGAGCTCGCCCCCGAGATCTCCGGAATCGACCTGGAGCGGCCGCTCGGCGATCCGGACGCCGCGCTCGAGGAGCTGGAGAGCGTCTACCTCAAGGACGCCGTCTACTTCCACCACCCGCGCTATCTCGCCCACCTCAACTGCCCCGTGGTGATCCCCGCACTGCTGGGCGAGGCCGTCCTCTCCGCCATCAACTCCTCCCTCGACACCTGGGACCAGAGCGCCGGCGGCACCCTCATCGAGCGTCGGCTGATCGACTGGACCACCGAGCGCATCGGCCTCGGCGAGGCCGCGGACGGCATCTTCACCAGCGGCGGCACCCAGTCCAATCTGCAGGCGATGCTGCTCGCCCGCGACGAGGCGTGCACGCTGGTGGAGAAGGAGGCCGCCGCGGCCGGCGAGACGGTCGCCAAATCCGCCATCCTGCCGCGGCTGCGCATCCTCACCTCCCAGGTCAGCCACTTCTCCATCCAGAAGGCCGCCGCCATCCTGGGGCTCGGCTACGAGGCCGTTATCCCGGTCCCCTGCGACCAGGACCGCCGGATGCGGACCGTCGCCCTCGCCCATGAGCTGAACCGCTGCCGCCGTGAGGGCCTGATCGTCATGGCCGTGGTGGCCACCGCGGGCACCACCGACTTCGGCTCCATCGACCCGCTCCCCGAGATCGCCGAGCTGTGCGACCGGCACGGCACGTGGATGCATGTGGACGCCGCGTACGGCTGCGGACTGCTGGCCTCCCCCACCCGCCGCGGGCTGCTCGACGGCATCGAGCGCGCCGACTCGGTGACGGTGGACTACCACAAGTCCTTCTTCCAGCCGGTCAGCTCCAGCGCCGTGCTGGTCCGCGACCGCGCCACGCTCAGCCACGCCACGTACCACGCCGACTATCTCAACCCCGAGCGCAGCGCCCGGAACCTCATCCCCAACCAGGTCGACAAATCCATCCAGACCACCCGCCGCTTCGACGCGCTCAAGCTGTGGCTGACGCTGCGGATCATGGGCGCGGACGCCATCGGCGCCCTCTTCGACGAGGTGGTGGACCGGGCCGCCGAGGCATGGGCCCTGCTGGACACCGATCCGCGCTACGAGGTCGTCACCGAGCCCCAGCTGTCCACGCTGGTCTTCCGCTACGTACCGCCGTCGGACGGGCCGGGCGACCCGGACCTCGTCGACCGGGCCAATCTGCACGCCCGCGAGGCGCTGGCCGCCTCCGGTGCGGCGGTCGTCGCCGGAACCGTCGTCGACGGCCGTCACCACCTCAAGTTCACCCTGCTCAACCCGGAGACCTCGCTGAGCGACATCGCGTATGTCCTCGACCTCCTCGCCGAGCACGCCGGTCAGTACCTGGCCCTGCACATCGAGCCCGAACTCAGCGGCCCCCGCCACTCGCGCGCCAGTTGAGCCCCCTCACCCCGCCGGAGACCCTCGTGCCCACCCCGCACACCCATGACTTCATCGCGGTCGGGCTCGGCCCCTACAACCTGGGCCTTGCCTGCCTGACCGAGCCGATCGAGGAACTCGACGGGCTCTTCCTGGAGAGCAAGCCCGAGTTCGACTGGCATCCGGGCATGCTGCTGGACGGCGTCACCCTGCAGACCCCGTTCATGGCCGACCTGGTGACGCTGGCCGACCCCACCTCCCCGTACTCCTTCCTCAACTACCTCAAGGAATCCGGGCGGCTGTACTCCTTCTACATCCGCGAGATCTTCTATCCGCTGCGCGCCGAGTACAACGACTACTGCCGCTGGGCCGCCGCGAAGCTCTCGTCCGTCCGCTTCGGCCACGAGGTGACGAGCGTCGAGTACGACGAGGCCGACGGCCTCTACACGGTGCGCGCCCTGCGTCCCGCCACCGGCGAGACCGCCACGCACCGCGCCCGCCATCTGGTGCTGGGCACCGGCACTCCGCCGTTCCTCCCCGAGGTGTGCCGCGGCCTGGACGGCGATCTGGTGCACAACACGGACTACCTGGGGAGCAAGGAGACGCTGCAGTCCAAGGAGTCCATCACCATCGTCGGCAGCGGCCAGAGCGCGGCCGAGATCTACCAGGATCTGCTCGCCGACATCGACACCCACGGCTACCGGCTGAACTGGGTGACCCGCTCCCCGCGCTTCTTCCCGCTGGAGTACACCAAACTCACCCTGGAGATGACCTCGCCCGAGTACGTGGACTACTTCCACGCGCTCCCCGAGGACACCCGCTACCGGCTGGAGGGTGACCAGAAGGGCCTGTTCAAGGGGATCGACGCCGACCTCATCAACGGCATCTACGACCTCCTCTACCAGAAGAGCGTGAGCGGCCCGGTGCCCACGCGGCTGCTGACCAACACCGCGCTCACCGACGCGGAGTACGACGATCTGTCCGGCACGTACACCCTGGGGCTGCGCCATGCCGAGCAGCAGCGGGACTTCTCGCTCACCACCCACGGGCTCGTCCTGGCCACCGGCTACCGCTACCAGGTGCCCGCCTTCCTGGACCCCGTACGCGACCGCATCCGCTGGGACGGCCACGGCCGCTTCGACGTCGCCCGCAACTACAGCATCGACACCACCGGGCGCGGCATCTTCCTCCAGAACGGCGCCACCCACGCCCACAGCCTGACCTCCCCGGACCTGGGCATGGGCCCGTACCGCAACTCGTGGATCATCCGTGAGCTGCTGGGGCGGGAGCACTACCCGGTGGAGAAGTCCATCGCCTTCCAGGAGTTCGGCGCACCGGAAGGAGCCATCGCATGACACCGCCGCCGGTTTTCGAGCACACGGACGCGCGCCTGGGCACCTTCACCCTGCGCACCCTGGACCCGGCGGCCGACGCCGGGCTGCTGCACGGCTGGGTGACCCACCCCAAGGCGTCCTACTGGATGATGCAGGGGGCGGACGAGGCGGAGGTCGCCGCCGAGTACCGCAGGATCCACGAACATCCGCACCATGACGCGTTCATCGGCCTGCACGAGGGACGCCCGGCGTTCCTGGCCGAGCGCTACGACCCGTCACGGGTGGAACTCGAGGGGCTCTACCCCGCCCGGCCCGGCGACGTCGGCATGCACTTCCTCTGCGCGCCGACCGACACCCCGGTGCACGGCTTCACCCTGGCCGTGATCACCGTCGTCATGGAGTTCTGCTTCGCCGATCCGCATGTCCGGCGCGTCGTCGTCGAGCCCGATGTGCGCAACGCGGCGGTGCACGCGCTCAACGCGGCCGTCGGCTTCGAGATCGTCGAGCGGATCGCCAAACCCGAGAAGGACGCCTACCTCAGCGTCTGCACCCGCGAGCGGTTCGAGGCCGCCCGCACCGCCCTCGCCGCCCGCGCCGTCCAAGGAGTGACCCGATGAGCCCCCGCGACGCCGTCGCCCACCTCACCCCCGATCTGTGGGACCGGGCGGGCCGCCTCCTCATCCGCAAGGCCCTCGCCGAGTTCACCCACGAACGCCTGCTCGCCCCCGAGCCCGGCCCCGCCGGCCGCTACGCCGTGACCAGCGACGACGGGGCGGTGACCTACCGCTTCGCCGCCCGGGTGCTCTCCTTGGACCACTGGCTGGTCGAGGCGGACAGCATCACCCGCCACGACCGGACCGGCGCCGAACTCCCCCTGGACGCCCTGGACTTCTTCATCGAGCTGAGCGGGCGGCTGGGCCTGAGCGAGGACGTCCTCCCCGTCTACCTCGAGGAGATCAGCTCCACCCTCTCCGGTACGGCCTTCAAACTGGCCGCCGAACCGGTGGACGCCGCCCAGCTGGCCAAATCCGGCTTCCAGGAGATCGAGACGGGGATGACCGAGGGCCACCCCTGCTTCGTCGCCAACAACGGCCGTCTCGGCTTCGGCATCCATGAATACCTCTCGTACGCCCCCGAGACCGCGAGCCCCGTCCACCTGATCTGGCTCGCCGCCCGCCGCGACCGCTCCACCTTCACGGCCTCCGCGGACCTGGACTACGACGCCCTGATCCACTCCGAACTGAGCGAGCAGACCCGGGCCCGCTTCGCGCGGACCCTCACCGACCTCGGCCTGGACCCGGCCGACTACCACCTGCTGCCGGTGCACCCCTGGCAGTGGTGGAACAAGCTGTCGGTCAGCTTCGCCGCCGAGGTCGCCCGGCAGTATCTGGTGTACCTGGGCTCCGGCGACGACGAGTACCTCGCCCAGCAGTCGATCCGCACCTTCTTCAACACCAGCGACCCGACCAAGCACTATGTGAAAACCGCGCTGTCGGTCCTCAACATGGGCTTCATGCGGGGCCTGTCCGCCGCCTACATGGAGGCGACCCCGGCCATCAACGACTGGCTGGCCGGCCTGATCTCCGCCGACGACACCTTCCAGTCCTGCGGCTTCTCGATCATCCGGGAACGAGCCGCCATCGGCTACCACCACCGCCAGTACGAGGCCGCCACCGCGAAGGGCTCCCCGTACCGCAAAATGCTCGCCGCCCTGTGGCGCGAGAGCCCCGTCCCGACCCTGGAACCCGGCCAGCGCCTGGCCACCATGGCGTCCCTCCTCCACACCGACCCCGGCGGCGCCTCCTTCGCCAGCGCCCTCATCCAGGAATCCGGCCTCACCCCCGCCACATGGCTGCGCCGCTACCTGGACGCCTACCTCACCCCGGTGCTGCACAGCTTCTACGCCTATGACCTGGTCTTCATGCCGCACGGCGAGAACGTCATCCTGGTGATCGAGGACGGCGCCGTCCAGCGCGTGATCTTCAAGGACATCGCCGAGGAAATCGCCGTCATGGACCCCACCGCGGTCCTCCCCCCGACCGTCGAACGCATCCGCGTGGACGTCCCCGAAGACAAGAAACTGCTCTCGATCTTCACCGACGTCTTCGACTGCTTCCTCCGCTTCCTCAACGGCATCCTGGTCACCGAGGGCCTCCTGGAGGAGGACACCTTCTGGCAGACGGTCGCCGACTCCGTCCTGGCCTACCAGCGATCCGCCCCCCACCTGGCGGACAAATTCGCCCAGTACGACATGTTCACCGAGGACTTCGCCCTCTCCTGCCTCAACCGCCTCCAGCTCCGCAACAACCGGGAGATGGTCGACCTCCAGGACCCGGCGGGGGCACTCCAGCTGATCGGCACGCTGAGGAACCCGATCGCCGAGTTTCGGGCGGAGGGCTGAAGCGTCCGGTGGCCCCTCGGGTGCTCCGGGCCCGAGGCTTCGGGCCAGGAGCACCCCGGGCCCGAGCCTTCGGCGGCCCGGAGCACCCGAAACGATCCAAGTGCACGACCCGCTACACTGTGGCGGTGCGACGCGGCGGCACCACCATGCCGCCCTGACGCCGGGCCTCCGTAGCTCAGGGGATAGAGCACCGCTCTCCTAAAGCGGGTGTCGCAGGTTCGAATCCTGCCGGGGGCACCACGCATTACGTCGCTGACCTGGGGTTCCCTCCCCAGAGAGGCGCTCTATTCGGCCTCGGACTCCTCGTCCGGGGCCGTTTGCGTGAGCGGTGCGTGAGCGGTGCGTGAGCGGCACCCGCGCGGCGTCGACCAGGTTTCTCCACTGAGGGTCGCTACCCGAAAGTTCGGGCAAGTTCGGGCAAGTTCCTGGCTCGGCAGCTGAGTCACGGGCAAGCTCTGGCACAGAGATCGTTACCGGCACCGGAGGAGGTCATCATGGCCCTGATCAACCTCGGTAAGGACCCGGAGAGCCCCAGCGGCGGCTCCCCCACCGTCTACCTCGACGACGAGAAGGACACCTACGTCGTACAGGGGTGGAAGGTAGAGGACGACGAGCGGCTCGGGCAGATGGACATCCCCGGACATGAGACGGTGGTAGAGATCCCCCGGCGCATGGTGCAGTTCTTCCAGGAGGTGAAGAAGGGTGACGAGGACCCCGACGTTTGAGGAGCTGTTCCGCGGCTGCCAGAGGACTGCGGTCCACCTGGAGATGCGTGACGCCTACATGAAGTCGGACCCGGCCTTCATCGACTGGAAAGCCGGCGTGGTCCTCGATCCGGCCGCGCGCTGGGCCGACTGGCACGCCATCGTCACGGAGGCGACGTCGCGAGGTGTCGAGGTTCGGCGTGCCCGCGTCGTGTCGACACCGGCCAGCGAGTACATCCGTTTCGAGTACGACGTGACCGACGGGCTGAACATCGCTGCCGGCGAAAGCGTGCGGTGGCTCTCGCGGCGCAACGCGACCGACATCGCGCTTCCGGGCAACGACTTCTGGTTGTTCGACTCCAGTCTCGTACTCGTCAACCACTTCGACGGCGAGGGCGAGAACATGGAGATCGAACTCACGGAGGATCCGGAGGCGGCGAAGCTGTGCGAGTCGGCCTTCGAGGCCGTATGGAAGCGGGGCACGCCGCACGCGGAATTCGAGTTGGCCTGACAGTCCGAACAGCACCGTCACACTGACATGACATCGCCATCTTCGAGCGTCCAGGAAGCCCGCAAGGCGCTCGGCCAACGCCTTGCCGAGATCCGTCAGGCAGCCGGACTCACCAAGCGATCACTGGCCCAGTGCCTGGGTTGGCATGAGTCGAAGGCTTCACGCTTCGAGAGCGGCACTCGCGCCCCCTCGGAGCGTGACCTTCGCGATTGGTGTTCCGCGTGCGGCGCGGAGAGCGAGACCGAGGATCTCATCTCCACAGCCCGCGGAATCGAGGGCATGTACGTCGAGTGGCGCAAGATGGAACGCCATGGACTCAAGTGGGCACAGGAGTCCGTGGTTCCTCTCTGGGAGCGCACCGAACGCTTTCGCATCTACTCACCCTGGCTCATCCCCGGCCCCGTGCAGACGGCCTCGTACATCACCGCACTTCTGACCTCTATCCGGAACCGCCGAGGAGTCATCGACGACGTACCGGCGGCCGTAAAGGTGCGCGTGGAGAAGCAACAGGTCGTCTACGGGAAGCGTAAGTTCGCCATCCTCCTGGAAGAGAGCGTCCTTCGGTACCGCATCGGCGGCACTGAGGTGATGGCGGGCCAGCTCGGCTATCTCCTCAGCGTCATGGCCCTCCCGTCGGTGAGCATCGGCATCATCCCCCAGGACGCCGACCGCTCCGGCTTGTGGCCCGTCGAGGGATTCTTCCTGTACGACGACGAGCAGGTGAACGTCGAACTGATCTCGGCCCATCTCACCGTCGTCCAGAAGAACGAGCTTGCCATGTATGCCAGAACCTTTGGCGAGCTGGCCGAACTTGCCGTCTACGGCCCCGCCGCGCGTGAACTCATCACCGCTGCCATCGAATCTCTAGGGTGAACGTCCGGCAAGTTCGGGCACAGTCGTGGAGCCCTGACCCTGCCCCTTCCTAGCTTTATTGGCACGGATGAAAGCGTGCTCGGGAAGGGTCAGTGATGGCTGTGGCAAGTACGGGCAAGGCGTTAATCGCCCTTCTGACGCGACGGCTGCTGTGGATCTACTCCGAGCGGAACGGGCTGAATGCGCCGTGAGAACCCGGGAGCAGCCCTCCATACCCTCTCCGCCTGTCGGCACGGTGGGGGCCACGAGGCCGCCGTCCGATGTCCGCATCGGCGACTTCATCCTCCTCGACAGCCAATACCAGCGGGTCCAGGACATGAGGTCCGCCGGCACTCCGGCCCACCGCGTTCTGCACTTCGCCGGACACGCCCCGTTGATCATGCGAGAGGCCCGGACCACCTACCGGCCGCTCGAACACCTCTGATCACGGCCCGCTCGGCACCGCACCTTCCTTCTCACCTCACCACGCGAGGAGCACTGTCATGCGCTTTCGCAAGATCCACGGAGCGGGAAACGACTTTGTCCTGCTCTCCGGCCACGAACCGGACGACGACAAGGACTGGTCCAAGGAGGCCGAGCGCCTATGTGCCAGACGTACCGGCGTAGGCGCGGATGGGCTGGTCCTCAGCCGATTGGTCAGCGAGGACCCCGCCGTCCTCGACGTCGCCTGCTTCAACGCGGACGGGTCGATCACAACGATGTGCGGCAATGCCCTGCGGTGCTCCGCCTGGGCCGCTCGCCACGATCACGGCTTCCAGCAGATGAGTCTCCGCATGGCCGGAGTCGTGCACGAGGCGGTCGTGTCGGACGACTCCGTGTGGGTCACGGTCGAGGTGAGCGAAATCCTCCCCCGGCGCTTACAAACGGTCATCAACGGCAGGCCGACCTGGATCGACAGCGCCCACACCGGCACGGAGCACGTCGTAGCCATCGTGGGCAACGTGGACGCCATCGACGCGGTAGTGGTCGGTCGCATCATCCGTCACCATCCCGACCTGGCCCCGCTGGGCACGAACGTCAACTTCGTTCAATCCGCCGGCCACCAGGCGCTGAAGATCCGCACCTACGAACGCGGTGTCGAGGCGGAAACCCTGTCGTGCGGCAGCGGGGCAGTGGCAGCCGTCGTCGTCGCGACCATGCGCGGGCTCGTCGCACCACGCGCCGTCACCGTTCACAACCGCGCCGGAGAACCGCTCACGGTCCGGCCCCACGACGCCCAGCCGAACCGAACGCAGTGGGTCGGCGGCCCGGTCACCCACACCTTCGAAGGGGTACTCGCATGACTCTCTTCCTCAGCCCCAGCTCGGATCGCGCGGTGCGGAAGGCCGCCGAGGACCTTCGCGCATGGGGACAGAGCCGTCAGGGCCTCGGTGTCGCCCTGATCTACGGGCCCGTGTCCGCCGAAGACCGACTCTACCACTCGAAGTGCCCCGTCGAGCAGCGATCCGTCACCGCCCTGGCCGGGGCGCTGGAGGAGATCGGCGCCCGCTGGAAGGTGCTGGACCCGTGCGAACCGGACTTCATCATGGATCTGGTCGGGTACGACGTGGTCCTCTCCAACCTCCACGGGCCGTACGGGGAGGACGGCCGATTGCAGGGCCTGCTCGACTACCTTCGCGTGCCCTACTGCGGCAGCGGGGTCGGGGCATCCGCGGTGGCCGCCGACAAGATCCTCTGCAAGCGGGTGATGCGGACTCTCGGCATCCCCACGCCTGGCTGGCATGTCTGGACCAGTGGCCCAGCGACCTGGAAGGGCCGCCCCGTGATGGTCAAGCCGCCCTTCGGTGGGTCCAGCGTGGGCATGAGCCTCGTACACAGCCGGGCCGAGCTACCCGCAGCCCTGGCAGGCGCCGCCGTCGACGAGGGCGCGGCCGTGCTCGTGGAGGACTACGTGAGCGGCACGCCGCTGACCGTGGGGCTGCTGGAGCTTCCGGGCGGCTCCGTCATCGTCTTCCCGCCACTGGCCACCGAAGCCAACGAAGCCGAGTTCTACGACGCCGACACGAAGATCGACGTGGATTCCAGGGGCACCGTAACCGTGCACGCCGCCAAGCTGGCGCCCGATGTGCTGGAAAGGATCACCAGGGACGTCCGGACCCTGTGGGACGGGATCGGGCTGCGCGGTTCAGCCCGTATCGACTTGGTCCTCACCGAGGACGGCGAGCCGTACGTGCTGGAAGTCAACAGCACGCCGGGCATGTCCCGTGACAGCAACTTCGCGGTAGGGGCGGCGATGGTCGGGCTCACGCACACGGATGTCGTCTTGGCGATGCTGCACGAGGCCCTGGCCCGCCCGCCATACGATGTGCCCCTGCCCGCTCCCGCGTTCTCCAGCGCCACACTGACGCGGGAGGCTGCCGTCTCCCCGTAGGAGCTTGCCGCTGTGCCGCGCGTCCACGATGTCCCCATGTGCCGACAGCTCATCGCCCCCGCCGAGTGGGATCTCCACGGGGGCTGGGCACTGGGAGACAGGACCGAATGGTCCAACCGGGCGTGCGGCCTGGCATCGCTGAGGATGATCCTGCTCGCCTACGGGCATCAGGCGCCCACGGTGACGGAACTCCTGAAGCTCGCGGTCAAGCACGAGGTTCTGACCCCGCGCGGAGCACTCCACGCCGGGATCGCGAGCCTGGCGACCGACCTGGGAGTGCCCGCTCACGCAGAGCCCGTGCCCGTTGAAGAACTGCTCGGCCGCCTCGAAGACGCCCCGCTCATCGTGTCGGTGACCGAGCAGTTCCCCGACGACGGCCGTTCAGGCGGTCACCTCGTCATCCTCCGCGGCTACGAGGACGGCCCCGACCCGACGATCCTCTTCCGGGACCCGTCGGCCTGGGGCCAGACGCACGATCGCCTCCCTCTCAGCCGCTTGTCCCCTTCCTACACCGGCCGCGCGATCACCTTCGCGCCCCTCACTCACAACGGAGACTCTCGATGACCGAGACAGACGGCGAGCCCACCGAGGCCGCAGGCGGCCGAAGGATCGCCGTACTCGGAGAGATGCTGGAGCTGGGCGACGAGGCAGTGGAAGCCCACCGCGAGATCGGGCGCTTCGCGGCGGAAGCCGGCGTCGATTTCGTCTTGGCGGTCGGCGGAGACCTCGCCAAACAGCTCGCCCTCGCGGCAGGCGCCGCAGGGGTTCCCGAGATCGGAATCGTCCGCGACAACAAGACCGCTGCCGCCTACCTCGAATCCATCCTCCGCCCCGATGACGTTGTGCTCGTCAAGGCGTCCCGCGGCGGCCAGCTCTGGCAGATCGCCCAGGCACTCACCGGACAGGCCGTCACAAGCCTGTGAGCTGGCTCGGCCCCGCCAGGGTCCTTCTTTCGGATCAGGACTGCCCCAAGTGACGGGGCCTGTCAGCCGCGCGACCCCGGCTAGGTCCCGACCGGCTGATTGCCTCTTCCCGATAGAGGATGGCCATCAGCCCGGGAAGAGCGGCAGCACCTCGTGGGCGGCTTGCCGCCCACGCTGGATCAAGTGCACCCGCAGCTCAAGTGCCCGTTGATGTTCCTCCGCCTGGACGGCGACGAGCGACAGAGGCAGGCGTGGGGCGTTGAGTGGAGGCACTGGGGTTGCGGCCACGACCTTGATCTGCGGGCGCACGCGGAGGAGGCGGGGCAGGGGGCGCTGCTGCCGTCGCCGCGAGATCGTTCAGCGTGGCATTCACCACCGGCCAGCACATGTCGAGCGTGTCGCGGTTCGGGCTGTGTCCGGTCCGTTTCTCCGCCAGGGGATGGACGAGATTCCTGTAGTGCCGGACAAGCTCCGAGGCCAGTTTGGCATCGTGCTCGATCCATTTGTTCTCGTACGCGAAGTCGACGAAGTCATTCAGCCCCATGTTCCGCAACGGCTTCGGCATGCGTACGCCTGCGGCGCGGACGTGCGCGGCATGCGCGAGCACCCCCTCCAGGAGGCTGCCCAGCATGATGACCGCCGATGTGTAGGCGCCGTGCTCGTAGCAGGTGCGTGCCTCGTCCAGCCGGAGTTGCACAGTGGCGGCGAGTTCCGGGTCACTCACCACCTCCGTCACGGAGACCTTCAGCTCGACACGCGGCAGCTGTCGTACTTCGTTCTCGAAACCGGCTTCGCAGCGGGCCAGGACCGGCTGGCCTCCGTCCTCGCTGATCCGACGTCCGTCGAGCACGAGTATCTCGTTGAGCTGCTTCAGCGTGGCGTGGTACTCCTGCTGCTGGTTGTAGTACTCAAGGCGGTTCGCCAGGCGCAGGATCGCGCGCTCGGCGTCGTCCGTGCCGTCCTCCTGCCGCTCCTTCAGGAGTTCCCGGGCCCACTTGTGCCTCGGTGTGCCGTCGTACTCCGGAACGTCGTCCCAGCCCGCCCGCTGGAAGAACACGGCTATCTCGTACCCCTTCCGGTAGAGCAGCGGCGGCTCGTCCCCGCAGATCAGGTGGGCGACCTCTGTCAGCGTGCTGTCGTCGAAGATCTCGTTCACATCAGGCTCCTTCGAGAGAGACGGACGCATCCTCATCGAGCATGGCGTCGAGTTCGTCAGTGGTGAGGTCGGCATCGTCCATCTCGACCGGGGCCCAACCGTTCCCCGTGTCGCCCTGGCCCTCCTCGGTGACTCCGGGCCGGATACCCAGAGCGTCAAGACGCTTCCACAACGGCGCCAGCGAATCCTCCGGAGACAGGGCGAACTCGCTGCTGCGTACGCGCCAGAACTGCCATCCCGCCCGGCGCAGTTCCCGCTCTCGCTCGTAGTCGTCACGGATCTGGTCGGGGGTGGAGTGATACGGGCTACCGTCGCACTCCACGGCGAGGCGGCCTGCTTCTCCGACGACGACGAGGTCGATGCGCTTGCCGCTGACTTTCCACTGGGGGACGACGTGGTAGCCGCGTTTCTTGATCTTGCAGAAGACTCGCTGCTCGAACAGAGACTCGAATGGCTCGCACTGCTCGTCGGTTGAGACAGCTGACAGGCTGGGAGAGGTGCCCTGGAGTTCCGGCGGCGCCTGCATATAGGTGAGCAGGGAGTGGCGCAGGTCCCTGCTGCGCAGCTGGTCCGGTGTGACGGATGTGAACAGCCACATCTGGTCGCGAGCCCGGCTGGCGGCCACGTTGAACCGCCTTCCATCGCCCTGGCCGGTCAGGGCCCGGGTGTTGTCGGCGTCGATGACCAGCGAGAGCAGGATGACGTCCCGTTCGTCCCCCTGGAACTGTTCGGCCGTGCCGACTCGTATGTTGTGCCGCTCACGAATCGCGGGGTCGATCCGCGTGTCGATGAGATTCTCCAGCAGCCTGGTCTGGTGCCCGGATCGGAGCACGATGACTCCGAAACTCCGTTTCGCGTACGCCTCGTCCTCCGCGAGTTCCTGCAACTTGGCGACGATGCGCTCGGCCTCGGGCCTGTTGACCAGAGTCTCTCGTCGCCCTTCGCAGTGGCCTTCATGGACATGGACGACTTCGAGGGGTCGCAACCGGTCCGCTCCGTACTGCCGCAGCGGCACGAGTTCGTTGTCGGGATAGAACTGAGCGGAGGACCACTTGATGATCTCCGGCATGCACCGGAAGTGCTCGGTGAGTCGAATCGTCTCGGTGAAACGGGCGGACAACAGGGCATAGAGGTTGGACTTGGGGCTGAGCCCGTCCCGCTGCCAGTCGATGAGATGGGGCAGGAGTGAGTCGAGGCGTTCGTCGAACCGCTCGTGCTTGCCGCCCGTGTAGAAGGGGACACACTGCTTGTCGTCACCCACGACGATGATCCTCGGAGCGAGCCACAGCAGCATCAGTCCGTCCAGACCGACCTGGCTCGCCTCGTCCACGATGACGACGTCGAAGGCGTCCGGCTCGGGATCGATCATTTCGGCGACCTGCTTGATCGGCATCACCCAGGCCGGGACCGCCGCACGCGCCTCACGCATCGCGGAACGGGCGTTCTTCAGATGCCGCTTGCCGAGTGCTGTCATTCCCTTGCCTGCGTTTCCCATGGCCGACGCGTAGGCACTCAGCGCCTGCTTCTGTCCGGCTGTCATCCGGTCCAGGCAGTGGTACAGCGCTCGGTCGGCCGCAAGCTGGGTCACCGTGTTTTTCAACTGCGCCTCGACCGCTTCCAGTTCTCCTTCCAGCTTGGCTTCCCTGCCGGGTGTCAGCTTCGTGTCCTGGAAGGTACGCGCACGCCGCCATGCCCAGGCTCCGTCCAGGTTCACGAGGCGGGTCTCCCAAGCCGCCTCGGTCGGGGACTCGGTGAAACGCCGGGCCAGTTCCGGATGGTCCTCGGACAGTCGGTCCAGGAGTTTGCGGGCCTCCCGGCGATCGGCCTCTCGGTGGAACGCTCGGTCAGTGAGTCGATCGCGGACGCGTACGCCCGCGCATCACGGGCGGCGACGGCCCGATGCACCTCCGCCAGTCCGGCCACGCCGCGGGCATCGGGCCGCGGCAGCTGCTCGGCGATAGACCGCAGCTTCTCCTCCGCCTCACGGGCACGGAGCAGCCGTTCCGCACCGTTCGCCGACGTCCGGACGTTTTCCCACTGCTGCGCCGTCCGCACCGTGGCCTTGATCCGCGCCTTGAGCAGGACATCGTGCACCGTACGTACGGACTGGGTGAACCCGTCCACCGCGCGGAGCGTCGGCACCCGGTCCAACAACTCCGAAAGAGCCACCTCCGTGGAGCCCTCGGCAGCGGGCACGCCGACACTCTGCCAGCGCTCGTTCAGCTGCCGGACGCACTGGCGTGCCGCCAGGTGAGCCACCAGTGCGGAGATCTCGTCCGGCGTACTGGGCAGTCGCCCGTCCACTCGACAATCCCGGAGAAGGACTTGGGCTTCCTTCTGCACCGCCTTCGGAGCCAGCTTGCGCAGCTTGCCGCCGCCGCGCAGGAACTGTTCGAGGTCCCTCCCAGCGGCAATGAGACGTGATTCCTCGGCAAGCGCCACGTCAGGTACGTCGAGCACGGCAAAGTGGATGCGCTGAAGCATGCTCTGCACTTCCTCGGCGCGGGCGGCTGACCGGCGCACTCCATCCCACAGCTGTTGGCGTTGGCCGCCCATCCCGTCCCGCAGGGCACGAGTGGTCCATTCGTCGGGGGACCAAGCGGCCGGCTCGCCTGGCAGCCCCTCGCTCTGAAGTGCGTGTTCCGCCGCGTCCAGCAGTTCTACCAACGTCGCGATCAGATCGGGTCCCTGATTCGCGAGTTCGAGGGAAAGCGTGTCGGAGGAGACTTCGGCGCAGGAGCGCACAGCGGTGTCCAGGGCGTTGACAGCTTCTTCGAACAGCACGGGTGCCACGAAGTCCGCGGGGTCCGGGCAGCGGGCGGCGTGCTCGTCCAGGACTCCGGCCCCGTGCCGGGACACCAGACCCAGCAGGCGCTGGGCCTCGTCCTGGCTCAGCGAAGGTTCTCGCGGTGCCGAGGTGGGCAGGGCGGGCATCCAGTCGTACGTCGGTGCACCGGCAGCGACGGTCTCCACGATCTCCGCAAGCCGCCCTTTGTAACCAGGTGCCACGTCGACGTGTTCGTACCACTCCGCCTCACGAACAGCGCGGAGTTCGTCACGGAGCCGCGCGCGGGTGTCCGACAGTTCCGAGCGCAGCGCCTCATGGCCCTTGATCCTTACGTCGAGACGCTCCGTCGACTGGGTGGCACTGAGCTGGGAGAGCGCGCGCACGGACTGTTCCAGGTCGTCGCTGCCGTCCTGGCGCCGGTCGCCCTGGAGGACGCACAGGCTACGCAGCTCGGCGGGCAGTTGCTGCCGCAGAACCTTCAGCGCCTGGCCCTTCTCACTCGTCACGAGCACTCGCTTGCCGTCCGCCAGCAAGGCGCACACGAGGTTGGCGATGGTGTGCGTCTTTCCCGTGCCGGGCGGCCCCTGAACGACGACGCCGGTATCGGTCTGAAGACGCTTCAGCACCTCCCGCTGGGCTTCGTTCGACAGCAGCGGGAACAGCGGGTCGGGACCGAGAGCGGGCGGCACATCGCGCCCCCCTGCTGTACCCCACACCCTGCGGTCCTCCGCTTCCAGCCGGTACAGCAACTGAGCCAGGCCCAGCGGAGCGATGGCACCGGGCTGGGCGAGGCGGTTGGCGATGCCGTCGTAGAAGTTCACGAGGGCGCCCTGGCCCCGCGGGCGGAGAATGATCGCCGGCGCGAACCCAAGCGTGGGCACCGGCAGCGCCGGGTCGGCGGGCGGACGGCCCCAGCCACGGTGGAACGCCACTGCCCGATCGGTGCCGAATGCCCTCTCCGACCAGTCGCCGAGCACGTCCTGGGAGTCACGAGACAGCGGATGGAACCCTTCCGCGTCGACACGGTCCCGCAGCGGGCTCAGCAGACGGGTGCTATAGCCCTCGTCCGCCCCTAGGAACTCGCTGTCCTCTAGCCGCGCGGGATCGCCAGGTGCGAGAGCGACAGTGATGGACATATTCGTGGAATTCACGGTGAGTATCAGCGACGCCGTCAGAATATGCCGGGCGATACGCGCTGACGGACGTGCGGCTCCGACGGTCAGGAATCCGGCGCCCAGTACCGCCTCGTATTCCTCGCCGTCCTGCTGAACCCTGGTTGCCATTCGGTACAGCTGCTGGTGGAGTTCCCGGTACGGCCGGTCAACGCGCTCTTTTTCGGACCACTTGCGCCACGCCTCAAGCCATCGCGTGTAGGCGCGCAGCACGTCGTGCGCTTCCTCCCGGCGGATCTCGGAGACCTCGAACAGGTCTCCGTTCTCGTCCTCCTGCCAGCCCTGACCCGGTCCCGACTCGGCCAGCGGTGGTGCTTCGGGCGTCGCGAGGGCGGCGGCCTCGGGATCGACCCACCCCGCAAGTACCTCGGGCAGCACAGGAGCGGGGCGAGGCGGTCGGTGTGCCACCTTGAGCAGCGTCCGGTCGCCATCCGGGTCCCGCCGGAGCCTGTCGTCCGGCAAGCCCGAAAGCCAGAGAACCTCCGGATACTTCTGGCAGTCCCGCACCGGCTTGTACGAACCTCGGACGATTTCGCGCATATATTCTACGAGTTGGCGCGCGTGGTGGACCGCCTCGGGATTGTTCGCACGGAGTGCAGAGTGAAGAGACACCTATCCCCCAGATCATGGCTCGACGGCAAAGCCTTCCAGGATGTAAGAGAGAAGCGGCGCCATCAACAGGGACCGGCGAAGTAATGACGCGAACAAGCCACATTCCGCGAAAGTTGGCTGTAACCCAGCCAACCTTTAAGAGCGAACCACGTGTGGCGATCACGTGCCGCCGTGAACACCGGCGCGCCCTTGTCCCGGTCGCCAGCCAGCCTTGAGGTGCTTGAAGGCCGCAATGTCGCGCTCCTGAAGGACACGGCCCCCGTCATCGGCCTGCGCACATTCATTGCCCTCAACATTGTCCGCAGCGATCTCCTCGACGTGTACGCCGATGTGCTCGCCTCGCTGCTCCACCTGCCGAACTACGCGGTCACCGCGTTGGGTGAGCGTCTGGATCGACACGACACAGAGTCGAGGTTCGTGGCCGTCCTCGCATACGTGGAAGGGCATCCGGTCGGCTACGCCTACGGGCGACGACCGATACTGGCAGCGCACCAGCCCGATGCCAGCGGCGTCCGGGCAGCCTGGGGGAAGACGGCACCGCTCACTGTATCCACGACGCCCTCCTCGCCACACGCGACGATCCCTTCGTCACGCTCATGGTCAACCCGGCCGCCAGCGACGGAAAGGTCCACGCACGCTACAAGTCGTGGGAGTACGAGGACATCAGGCAAAGCCAACCGTCACCGGTTTCCCTAGTGCTCACCATGATGATCCGCGCCATCCGCTGACGGATGGGGCGGGATCACCCGGCCAGCACGATGGCATGCGGCGAGGGCGCGAACCGTGCCCGGTAGCGGCGGATCCCCAAGCTGCGGTGTTCCAGCTCTGCCGCCACCAGCACCTCCGCCGTGTTCAGCCGGTCGGGCACGAGTTCCACCAGCGTTCAAGCGCTGTAGCGGGATCGACGCTGTTAGGCCCATGCAGGCTCGGCGGAAGCGAGCCCGGCCCAGCCCTCGCCTCATACTCTCCCCTCCACCATGCTGAGCGGCTCAAGCCCCCGTCGAGAGCTCGGGACACGAGTCGAGGGCGGTCCGGCAGACCGCCTCCTGCACATCTGTATAAGCCAGCAGATAGACGACCCGGATGCGAGACGCCGGATGGGCTTCGAAGTAGCTCACGGTGGCCGCCAACAGGGTGTCCACAGTGCGGTGCAGATCGCTGTTGCCCCCGCCGGTTCCCAGCAATGGCAGGACAACCGAGCGCAGTGGCTCCCCGGCTTCAGTGAGCCGGTCAACCTCAGCCAGGATGTGGCGGGCGCACCTTGCCAGATCCATCACCTGGCGGTATCCGGAGCCGGGCTCCCCCTCGACCGCAGCGACATGCACGATCTTCCAGACCTGATGGCTCTCCAGCAGCTCGCCCGGCCCGGTGACTAGCACCTGGCCCGCCGACACGTGCTGTCGGCCGTCCATCCGCTCGGCGAGTTCCTTAGCGATGGCGTCGTCGACCAAGTGCCCGACGTCGTCCCGACGGCCCCCGTGGTAGCGGATCACTGCGGAGACGGTCGGCTCGTCGACGCGGGACATCTCCATGCGGGTGTTCTCTGAATTGACCCACACATTGACGCCAAGCACATTCGCGAGATTTCCGGTGACCACTCCGATCCGGTGCCGCTTACTGCTGCGCAAGGGGACGTCGTACCGCGTGGATTGCGCGAGCGGGCGCGGGCCTTCTCCCGAGTAGCGTTCACCCGCCAACTGCCGCCGCAGTCCAGTGTTCTCGCGCTGAGCCTGCTTCAACTGGGCAGTTAGCTGGTCCCGTCCACGGGTCTTGGCGAGCCAAGTGAAGGAGACCAGCGTGAAAAATGCGGCGAATCCGGCCGCACCACTGAGGCCGAACCCCAACGCCCTGCCTTCCGTCAGCGAATCTGGGAAGACCGAGAAGAGGAAGAGTGCCGAGGCAAGGGAGTACAGCAGGACGGAGGGGAGTTGGAGGGCGTACTGCCGCTCGGCCCGGCTCGGCGCTGACGACCAGATCTGCAGGGCGATGCCAGCGACGGTGAGGATAGCGGTGATGACGAGCTGCAACGGACTCAACGGTGGCGTCCCCTCTGCCTCGGACCCGACGCGGATCGACCATAAGTGTCGTTGCTCTCTCGGTGATCGGCGAAATAGCGCCATTCAGAGGTGGCTCAAAATCAGCGTCAGTGGGCGGGCGCGACGGGAGGTATGCGCCTCCCCAGCCGCAGTGGTTGGATCGGTTTCATGAATCCCATCGACTTCGGTGACATCTCCGACCTCAAGATCCGCCTCCAGTTCTTGGCCGACGAGGCCGACCGTCGTCTTGTCACCGTCTTCGGTTCGGGGATCAGCAGCGAGGTCCTTCCCAACGTTCCGCAGCTCACAGACATCTTCCGGGCACACGTGCCGAAGGCAGGGCTGGCCAGGTTCGATGCCACCGTCGCAGAGGCTCTGGACCCCGGCGTCAAGTACCAGAACGCAGCTGCGGTGTTAACCAGGCAGGCGGGTGAGCACACAGTCATGCGGGCGATCCGGACGGCTGTGCTGCAGGCATGCCCGGACGTGCCCGAGAAGGACGTGGCGAAGGTTGCCAAGGACGAGGAGCGCTGCCGGGAGTATGTGAAGACGGGGAACTGGCGTATTCCCCGCGGTTACCAGCGGTTCGCGAAGTTTTTCGCGTCGCTGGGTGGGCGGGTGCGAGGTCCAATCATCACCACGAATTTCGACCCGTTGATCGAGATCGCCCTCCGTCAGGCCGGTGTTGCTTCGGACCCGATTCCTATCCCGACCGATACCACCCCCACGCCACAGCAGCTGAAGGAAGCCATCGCCCAGCCCGTGCTGCACATCCATGGCTACTGGACCGGCATGGCGACGAGCAACGTCCCAACGAGGATCACCTCCGAGCGCCCCGGGTTGGACGATGTGCTGAAGGAGCTGCTCACGAATTCGGTCGTTCTCGTGGTGGGCTACAGCGGGTGGCTCGACGGCTTCATGAAGAGCCTGCGCAGCCGGGTCCTCAACAAGACCGATCTGCTGCAGGCTGAGGTGCTCTGGGCAGCGTACGAGACGGATGCGGCCGCTGTGACGAGCGGCGTCATCGGAGAATTCGTGGGGGCGCCTGGTTTCACCCTCTACCTCGGCGTCGACGGGCACAAGCTGTTCACCGACGAACTGGAGCGGGCCGAGACGGAGGCCGAGGAGACCTCCTCTCCCTTTGGGTACTCACGAGTGCCGCCTATTTTGGTCGACTCGACCTCGTACCAGCCGGGGGCCTTCGTGGAAGGCAGCCAGCCAGTGTGGGCGGACGCCGCGCCGGGCCGCTGGCCCGTCCTCAGCTCAACGGTCTCCCTGGAGCAGAGGGTGGTCGAGTGTCTGCGGGTCGGCGGTGGCGGCGGCGCGGTGGCCATCGGTCCACTCGGCGAGGGCAAGTCCCTGGCCCTGCGCCAGGTGGCGCACGCGGTGGCGGGCTCGCGACCGGAGTGGAACGTGCTGTGGCGGGAACCGGGCGCACCGGCATTGACCGAGGAGTGGCTGAACGACGCCCGTGTGGCCGGGAAGACCCTTATCTGCGTCGACGAGGCCGATCTGGTCATGGACGACTTGGTGTCCACGAAGGACGTCTGGGCGGCCGAGGGGTCGGGCATCGCCTTTCTGCTGGCCAGTCACGACCGGCTGTGGTGGCAAGGCGCCGGTTCGACACTGCGACGGTGGATCGACGACGTCCTGTTCCACGGCATCACCAAGGACGACGCCAGGAAAATCGCTCTGACTTGGCAGGGGCTCGGACTTCTGCCGAACGGAACCCAAGAGGTCAATACCGTCGCGGAGCGCCTCGCGACGTCGGCCGGCGCCATGGCCGCCAAGAGCAACACGCTCTTCGGAGCGGTTCTCGACGTCCGGTACGGGGCGGATCTGGGCGCCCGTGTAGAGGACTTGGTGCGCAAGCTGCACGAAATCAAGCTGACCGACTCTGTCGACCTCGGCGACGTCTTCGGGGGCATTTGCGTGATGCAGCACACGCTCGACAAGGACGGGAATCTCGGCAAGGGGGCCAGTCGGTCGGTAATCGCGGCCATGGTGGGGCTCGACCCCGTCTTCGCCGACGGGAAGATCCTTCAGACGCTCGGCCGGGAGGCTGCAGTGACCTTCGCCGGCAACCGCGTCTACAGCCGGCACCCATCGATCGCCGCGACGGTGGTTGACTACCTGCACCGGGAAGGAGCCGCCGAGAAAGTCTACGAACTCGTGGGCCAGGCCGGCGGGGAGCGCCTAGTGAAAAGGGCCTCGACGCTCGAAGGCTATCGGGACGCCTACTTGCTGTCCCGCTCCCTGCCGGTGCCCCAGTCGGTGTGGGCGGCCACGGGGGTGGTGAAGGGCACCGGCCACCAGGTCCTGGAGTCGCGGGTGTCCCTGCTGCGGACGCTCCGCCTGGAGGGGGAGCAGAGGGCCGGTGCCTACGCCAGGGGACTCGCGCCTCGACTGATGGACTACGTCGACTACCGCGGGGCGGTCAGGGCGTTCCTGGTGGAGTTCTCGATCTCGCTCCGGGACGAAGGGGCGGCTCAGACATCGGCCGGCCTGGCGGCACTCGCGCTGGACGACCGGCTCGGCTACGCGCTCGACGAGGACCGGGCAGGCTACGCGCTGGTGAGCCTCGCCAGGTCGGCCGCGGCCCTGCACACCCAGACCGGCGACGAGGCCACCAAGGACGCCCCCGCCCTCTGCTCCATCTTGTTGGAGCGCATCCGCGGTGCGGAGGGCGCTTTGAAGTACCTGAGCCGGTACCGCCCACCTGCACACCACGAGCTATGGCAGCTGTCGACGGTAAAGCTCTGCGGCCGACTCACGACGATGTTCGACAAAGCCGCTTCGCAGGCGGCCCAGACGACCGGGGTCCCGGTGGAGACGCACGGGGTGCTGTCCTTCGACAACCTGCGCCGCCTGGCCGACGGCCGCCGCGGGTCCGCCAGCCGGTGACCCGCACCCACTCCCGAGAGCAGTGGGAGTCGGTGTCTAGGGCGCGAGCCCGTCAGCCATCCGCCTCTGATCGCGCGGTACAACAGCCTCACACCCGGATGACTTCCTCAACGCAATCCCTTGTTCCGTTGCCGTTGGGATAGGGCAACTCAATGTAGTTGCGCCTACGCGTCACCCTTGGCGCCCCGGCGGAGCGGCTCTACGAGCAGCCCAGGTTTGGAAAGCGTGTTGGGGTTGGCTCTTGGCAGCGAGGAGTCCGCGTCATCGCTGCCCAAGGGGTCCAGCCTGGCCACCATCTACACCTTTGTCCTGAAAGCCGCTGGCTTCGTGCGTGCGCGATGAGTGAGCGGATGGAGCGACATCTACTGTCATGCAGCGTGACAGGGCGGAAGGCCAGGTGGTGCTGACCTGCACGGACGGCACCACCCGGCACGAGCGATCACTCCCGATCACGGATTCGATCCCACTCCTAAAGCGGGTGTCGCAGGTTCGAATCCTGCCGGGGGCACCATGCCTGACCAGGCCGAACGCCCCCGCGATCTTGGATCGTGGGGGCGTTGACGGCAGAGGTTGACGGCAGCCCCCTACTTGCGGCGCTTGAGCAGCCGATCCATGTGGCTCATCGCCTCACGCCGACTGTCGTCGTTCACGTGCGTGTAGACGTTCATCGTGACGGCGATCTGTGAGTGACCCAGGATCTCCATCACGACGCGCGGGGCGATCCCGGCCGCGAAGAGCAGCGAGGCGCAGAGGTGCCGGGTGTCGTGCAGACGCACTCGTGGCAGTCCCGCGGCCTCGGCGATCCTTCCGAAAGACCGGTACAGGTTTCGAGGCTCTATGGGGCTACCGCTGCGCGTGGTGAACACGTAGTCGCTGGCCTTCCAGTCCGCCCCGGCAGCGGCCCGCTGAGCGGCCTGCCGAAGGCGCTGCCAGCGGAGCGGGGCGACACACATCAGCGGGATGGGAATCGTCCTCGCGCGACGGTTTTTGGTGGTGTCCTCGTACAGCTCCTTACCCCCGTGCTGGAGCTGAGACCGCACGGTCAGCGTGCGCCGCTCGAGGTCCATGTCTCGCCAGTGCAAGCCCAGGATTTCCCCACGGCGAAGCCCGAGCGCGACCGCGAGAACGAACGCCGCGTACAGGGGATCCGAACGCGCGGCCTCCAGGAACGTCAGGGTCTCGTCCAGCGTCCACGGCCGCAGCTCCCGAGACTCGACACGCGGCGCGGGGACCAGCTGCGCGACATTGCGGCTGATCAGTTCCTCACGGCAAGCCGCCGTCAGGGCTGACCTGAGCACCCGGTGCGATTCCTTCGCGGTCGCCGCCGAGGCTTGCGCCGTGACAGCGGCGATCATCCGTCGTACGTTCGCGGTGCTAAGCGACTCCAGCCGACGCGTGCCCAGCTGTGGGACGAGGTAAAGGCGCACGTGCATCTCGTAATTGTCGTACGTGGTGCGCTTGCGCTGGGGCGGCTTGATGTACTCCTCCAGCCAGTACGGCAGCCACTCGGAGAGCTTCGCGGACCGGGAAGGCGTCAGGATTCCCTGACGCTCGCGCCGGACGAGTTCCTGAAGCTTCTCGTCGCACTCTCCCCAGGTGGCGCCATAGACCGGTACGGGCCCGTGTCCGCCGAGGACCGGCTCTACGACGCGAAGTGCCCCGTCGAACGGCGATCCGTCACCGCCCTGGCCGAAGCGCTGAAGGAGATCGGCGCCCGCTGGAAGGTGCTGGACCCGTGCGAACCGGACAGCCCTCCGGCGTCTTCAGTGTCGCCACCAGGCCGCCGGGCAACGCGGGGTCCGCGCGGCGGGCGGACCCCGCGACCGTGGCGTGCAGCCGCTTCTCCGCGACCTTCCGCGCCTCCGATACCTGCCGGGCCAGCACCGACACTCCGGGCAGCAGCACCCGGTGACAGCGCGGCCAGCCCACCGCGTGGTCGAACAGCGCCTTCGGGCCCTCGGCGTGCGTCCACGCCCGCCCGTGCAGGAACGTACGGAACCGCCGGCCCCACTCGGCGTCCTCGTAAGGGTGGTAGCCGTAGGCGTCCCGGATCTCCCACGCGTGGTCGTACAGTGTCTGACGCCGTTCGGTGTACCGCTTGACCACTGACGGGTCCTCGATGTGGAGCTGCGTGGCCAGGTGCTCGACCACCGGCCACGGCACCGCGAGCGGGTCCTCCAAGAACAGGCCGACGTACCGCACCGTGCACATCTGGAGCGCGAACCCGGGCTGGTGGTGCTTCGTCCGCCGCAGGGCGATCAGATCCCGGTCCACGTCGTCCAGGAAGAAGAACCGCTCCAGCTCGGGCCTCGTCGGTTCCTCGGCGAACGCCCCGTACGCCTCGGCCTGTTCATCACTCAGAGATTCCACCGGCACGAGCCGGACCGTAGCCAGCCCCGAAGCAGGCCCAGAGACGTTTCACCGAACCCCAACGGCGAAGTGGATCACTGTGCTGCACCACCATGATCGTTCTCACCGATAACCGCTGTACCGATGTTCCCCGAGGCCGCAATCGCTCAGCCCGGCAGCAGCGGCCGCACGGCTGACGACACCGCACTCACGGAAAGTTTCCACCACCCGCGTCCTTGTACGAGAAGTGGGCGAACCGGATACTTCGCGCTGACACTATTTGAGGGGGATGTAGTGGATGTGGATCTTGTCCAATTGGCAGAGCGGTCCGCGGCAGTTACGGGGGACTTCCTGGTGGCGTCGGCCACGGTGGCTGCGACGCAGGCCAGTTCCGCTGTCGGAAGCGCAGTGGCTCAACTGGTGATGGGGCGGCTCGGTATCAGCCCCGCCACCTCCGAGGCCGTGCCGGCGCTGCAGGCCGCCCCCGGGGACGAGCAGCGGCGGTCGGACCTCGCCGCCGCCCTGCGGGATGTCTTGAGCCAGGACCCCGGCTTCGTCCAGCAACTGAAAGAAGCGCTCGGGACTGTGGACCGGACTGTCCACGCGGTGGCGTCCGAGGGCGGCCAGGTTTGGGTCGAGCCGAATTTCACCGCCAACGACCACGGAGTGGTGGTCGGTGGTGACCAGCACAACACCAAGCGGATCACGAAGAGGACCGGTGCCTTGTGGACGGTCGCCGCAGTGCTGATCCTCGGCGGGGGCACAACTCTCCTGGTCACACAGAACAGCTCGGAAACCACCCTGCAGCAGAAAGCCGAAAAGACTGCCGTCGACTTCATCCGGGCCGGGTACAGCGGTGACATCGAAACCATGTGCGGGCTCACCTCCCCCAGCCAGGACGGCAACATCGCGCCCTGCCTCACCAAGGAAAGCGTGAGGGAAGCGAAGGCCGAGGCAAAGGCCAGCACCGTTCCGGACGACCAGCGCGCTTTCGCACAGGGATGGGAGGCCGAATCGTCGAACCTGCCCAGCGACAACACCGCCATCGTGACGACCGTCAACAAAAACCCCAAAGCGTCCGTCGTCATTCACCTGACCCGCGAGAGCGGCGAATGGCGAGTCACCAGCACGGAAGGCGGGGTCCAACGCACCCCCTAGGCCCCGAAGTCCTAGCCCAGACACCGGGGAACAAGTAACCCGTCGGTAGGAAGCAAGCTCTACGGGGTGGGGTTGAGGGTCTTGTGTACGACGCCGACGGACACCTTGACGGCGGACACCTTGACGGCGGCGGCGATCTGGCGGATCGACTGGCCTTCGGCGCGGCGGGCGAGGATCACGCGCCGCTTGTCGTCAGAAGCCGCCAATAGTTGATCTTGGAGGCGTCGGTGCTTCCGGCGGGCGGCGGGGTCGCGTTCGGCGACCTGTCGGGCGATCGCGTCGACGCCGGGGCGGGCGTACCGTTCCACGGGAGGGTCTGCCACCGTGAAGGAACAGCTGAGGCCCGGCTCGGGCAGTCAAACTACGTCCTTGGACGCACAGCAGGGCGAAGAGGACGAAGGCCATGACTCTGCCGACTATGTGATGCACTTCGACGTCTGCGTCTCGCACAGTCTCCATGGCTGGACAATGAAAACCCACTCCTGCCGAGCGTCCGTGGGGGCGGAGTCGGTGCGTATACGCAGGGGCTTGCCGTTGCCGTCCTTCAGCTGGACCCACCGTGCAGTCTGGTAGGGGTCGGTGTAGCGGACTTTGATGCCCCACCGGCACGACTTCCCCAATGGCGCGATCGCCTGCACCTTGAGACCGCCCGAGGGCTGGCCGCCTCCGACCTCGATGTAATGGGTGCTGAAGTAGGACTCGCCTTGTCCCTCGGTGTCATCGCTCAGCACCGGTTCGCCGACGAGGGGCGGAATATGGAGCTGGAGACCTTCATAGGATGCTCCGCCCTGCGTCGGAAGCCGCACGATGGTGTGCCCGGTGCTCTTCCGGCAGGTGACGTCGGTGACCTGCCAGCCGTTGATGACCACCGAGGTGGACCGGGTGCTCATCACGTTCATCTGGAACACGTCGGCGTCCCCTCCGAGGGTGCTCGACGCCAGCTGATCCTTGTACCGCTTGGGGGCGTTCTCCAGCGTGGCCTCGTCGGCGAGCGGGCGGCCGCCCAGTTTCTTCAGATACGAGAAGGCGCCCGAGCGGTCGTTCTCGACGGCTACCAGTTTCTGCTTCTCTTCGGGAGTCAGTGCCCGGTCGAGAACCATGGTCCATGCCTCGGGCTCGTCTTCCTCGGGCCGCACGGACACCGTGAACGGCACCTTGTTGGCGTCGTACTCCGCGTTGGAGTCGTTCTCCCTGGTCACACTGGGTTTGATCATGAGGTAGTCGGTCAGCGTGTCCCGGAAGACGGCCACGAGGGCGACCGACAGCATCACCAGCAAGGTCACCGCTCGTCGCCGCCGAGAGGAGCCGGGCGCCAGGCCGAGTGTCTCGGCGACGATCGATGCGAAGCTCTCACGCGCTCCGTTTCCCTCATCGGGGTCGCTCTGTCGCGGGGGTCGCGCGGCCGCAGCCGGCGGGTCGCCGGCCGAGTCCCCGTTCTGCCCGGCCTGTTGTGGGGCCGGCTCCGCAAGGGTGCCGTCGGCACCACCCGGCTGCGGATCATCCCGTCTCTCGTCCGGTGGCTCGGTCGTCGTCATGCCCGTCCCCCCGTAGGTCCGCCACGCTTCCGTCCACGGGTTGCGCCCGTGACGTACAGTGCCCCGTCGAGCAGGCGTCACCTCTGGTGATCCGCCCGTCACGGCCGGGACGCTGCCGCCGTGCACCTCCCGTTATCCCCCCTCCACACCTATCCTCAGCATCGACGACAGCACGCCATATCGCCATAGTGTTCGCCCCCACTAGGGAAGAGCCCGGCTGTTCGTCGCACGCTGCCTGGACCGGCACCCTGTTGGCCCTCATCCCGACCCACAGTCAGAACATCACGAGCCGCGCTCACATCACGTGCCGCCACCGCGAGGCCGTGCAGATCACCCGGGCCGCCCTCGACACCCGGCGCACCCGCCAGGACCCGCACATCGCCTCACTGCTGCACGCCCGGCTCGCCATAGGCCAGGCCCGCACCGCCGACCGCGCCGCAGTTCTCGGTCATCGTGTCTCCGTGGCCGATCGGGCGGCGGTGTCCGCCGGGGTGCGGGGTCGGGGAACGGCAGCGGACACCGTGAGGTCGAGCCGCTTGTCCATATCCAGGCGGAAGGTGCCGTACGGGTTGACGTTGGACCAGAACAGCGCGGTCAGGCCGCGCCGGTCCTCCTCGAGAATCCGTCGGCCAGGGTGAGCTGGACGGCTTCTCTTCGGAGGCGGGCTCCGGCTCGGGTTCGGGGGCCGCAGGAACGAGGGCTCGTAGGCAGTGGCGGTGCTGGGCGACGGCCCGTTCGGCGGCTTCGCTCAGGTTGTGCCAGAGGTGCCACCGGTCCGCGACCTGGACGGCCTGCGGGGCGCCGGCGGCGGCGCCCCCGGCGAAGAACGGTGCCCGGTCCCGGCAGATGACCTCGACGCCTGGCCGTTCGGCGAGCCAGACCGCCAGGCTGGATGCTTCCCGGTCGGGCAACAGGTCGATGGGGCGGCGGGTCTCGATGTCGATGAGGACGGTGCCGTAATGGCGGCCCTTGCGGGTGGCGTACTCATCAACGCCGACCACACGCGGGCAGCGACCTCGGGCTCGGGAAGAGCGTCGACCAGCCGGAGCACCGTACTGCGACTCACGGGCGCTCCGAGGACGCGGGCAATGCGGGCTCCGGCCCGGCCCGCGAGGGCCAGGCCGACCGCGGCCAGGGTCGAGCGCAGCCGATCGGTCCGCTGACTGTGCCGGCGTGTCAGGCCGGGTATCCGCTCGACGAAGGTACGGCGTGCACACCCCGAGTTCCCACAGGCGAACCGACGGACCCTCAGCTGGAGAACAACGCTTCGTCCACCGCTCGGCACATCAGCTGGAAACCGCAGGTAGGAACCTCGAACCTGGTTCGACCGGACCCCGCAGGCCGGGCACGCGGCGCCGTCCGCGGTGCACCGCGCGTCAACGCGTACCATCTCGATGTTCACGTCCACCGACAGCACCGCGACATCCGCGATCGACGGGAACAACAACTCCTTCAGCCGGAGCACGACCTCGTCCACGCCCCCGAACCCTCGGCCCAGTCGCCGTGCCCACGGGTCGTTTTCGGGCGACTTGGCGGGCGGCCCGGAGAAGCTCGGCTGTAACTCAGAGTGGCCGCGTCGCCGAGTAGGCACGCGGCGTAGTTATTGATCTTGATGGCACCTCGTGAACTCGCCTGTTCGACGGGAATGTCACAGGCGTGGCCTAGCCTGCCGGAACATGGATCTTAATCTTGCGGGGCGACGCGCGTTGGTAACGGCGAGCAGCGGGGGCATCGGTGCGGCAGTGGCCCGGCGGCTGGCCGATGAAGGGTGCGCTGTGTTGGTGCATGGCCGCAACCCCGTGCGTGCTGGCGAGGTTGCGGCGGAGTTGAACGACGCCGGCGGGGTGGCGGATGTCGTGCTCGGTGACCTTACTGAGGACGAGGGTGCCTGGGAGGTGGCCCAGCGGGCTCGCGAGTGGGGTGTGGAGGTACTGGTCAACAACGCCGGTCCATTCGTTGAGCATGACTGGGAGAGTGCGGAGCCGGCCGCGTGGCTGGATGCGGTGAACGGCAACGTCGTATCCGCCGTACGGATGATCCGGGCCCTGGTGCCTCAGATGCGCGAGCGCGGATGGGGGCGGATTGTCAACATGGGCAGCCGGGCCGCGACGACTCCGTTGCCGAACATGGTCGAGTACTCGGCGGCGAAGGCCGCCGTGGTCAACATGACCACCAGCTTGGCCCGGCATCTGGCCGGATCCGGTATCACCGCAAACACACTGAGCCCTGGGGTAATTGTCACCGACGGAATGCGGCAGATGTTCGAAGATGGGGCGGCTGCGCGGGGCTGGCCGGAGCAGTGGACGCAGTTGGAGCCGCTGGTGGTGGCCGAGTACGCCCCGAACCCGACGGGGCGGCTGGGCACTGCGGAGGACATCGCGGCAGCGGTTGCATTTCTGGCCAGTCCGTTGGCCGGCTACATCAACGGGATCGACCTGCGCGTCGACGGGGGCATCACCCTTGTGCCATAACGGCTTTCTCGGGACGACGTCTGGTGACCGCCGTAGATGAGAGGCTGCCTTGGTCAGTGGGAGCTTGATGCGGGACAGCAGTGGCCAATCGGTACTGAGAATTACGACAACAGCACGCGTTTACGTAGGAGTTGGAAGCCAGCGCGGCCGAACATCTGGCGCTTGAGCATCTTGATCCGGTTGACATGGCCTTCGACGGGACCCGAGTTCCAGGGCAGGGTGAGGCCGGCGATGACGGCGTCGCGGTCGCGGTCGATACCCGCGGCGAGGGTGTGGAGACTGGGCAGGTCGTCCTGACGGACCGCGTCAAGCCAGTCGGCCAGGTGCTCGCCTTGGCGCTCGGTGAGCATGGTCGCGAAGGAGCGGACGTGCCGGGTGAGCGCGTCCAGTCCAGGGCAGTGGCTCTGGACGGTCATGAGCTACAGCTGTTCGGTCTCGGCGAGCGTTTCCGGGTGTCGCAGGATCCATCCGGCGACAGTGCGGGGCGAGGGCGGGAGTGCGGTCACGGCCCGCGGTGAGGTCCGTTTCTTGCCGGTTCTCGTGAACAAAGCCGATCCCCGCGGGTGCGGGGAGCAGCCCGGCACGGCGAACGCCGAGCGGCTCCGGAAGGGACCATCCCCGCGGGTGCTAGGAGTGAGCCGACTTCGCACCCCGACGAGACGCCCTGCCCGCAAGGGCGCCCGGCGTGGCGATAATCGCCTGGTGGGGCGCGCACGAAGAGGCAATCGCGGGCGCGCTGCTCCGTATGGATGACCACGCCAGGACCATTGCGTGCGGATCGCCCCCGGGGCCTACTGAACACGTTTGTACAGGTGAGCTGCCCTACTCCGCTGCCAGGCTGACCGTCGACATGCCTACCGGCTCGTCAGAGCGCGGTGTCGCGTCTGGCTTGGCCGGAAACCTGGATTCATCAATCCGTGCACCTCTGCCCAAATGCCCGGCGTTGATGTGGCGGCTCAGGCCACCTTCAAGGAGTCGTCATGGCCGCACCCAACCTCACCACGCTCAGCCCCATCCAGGGCCACAACGGGCAGATCCTGACCCTCACCGGACAGGGACTGACGGGCACCACCAGGGTTACTTTCAGTTAAGTCGTTCGCCCCCGCCACCGTTAGCGCCACCACCGTCACCGTCGAGACCCCGGTACTGCCCGTCGGTCAGGTCGATGTCAGCGTGACCGCATCAGGCATCACCAGCAATTCCCTCCCGTTCTACTACATCGCGTCCCCGATGTGCCGGTCTCTGAGTCTCAACGAAGGGCCGGCCGCGCCCACGCTGATCACCATCTTCGGAAACGCCCTGTCGACCGCGACCGGGGTGCTTTTCGGCTCAGTCGGCCCGGGTACCGGACTGGTCATCGTCTCTGACACCGCGCTCAACATCACCACACCCCCGCACGGCTCGTTCGGCCCCGCCTGCACGGACACAGTGGATGTCACCGTCACCACCGCCGGCGGCAGCACCTTCCCCACGGGTGCCTCCTGCCAGTACACCTACTACCAAGCCCCGAACAACTGGCCCGAGGCCGGTGAGCTGGTTGCGTCGGCGGTCACCCGCGTGTGGCTCGTAGGAGGGAACAGCCCCCGCGAGATCCCTCTCGCCAGCGACCACCTGTCAGGAACCGGAGCCCACAAAGCGAAGGTGGGCCCACTTCGCCGAGGGCCACGACGAGCTGGAAGCCGCCTTCGGCGCCGCCGGCCCGGCCGGCCGCCTCAGCGACACGTCGGCGTCTCCTGGACTGGTGCGGGCCGCAGCTTCTCCAGGAGCTCGGACCGCCGCCGGTGGTAGGTGTCGACGTTGTCCAGCTTGATCCGCTCGTAGCCGCGGACCAGGTCAGGGAGTTCTGCCAGCTCCACCACGGCTTCGAGATCGGCGGGCCGTGCGGTGGACAGGGCCCGCAGGATGGTTTCGCGGTACTCCTGGATCAGCTCGCGCTCGACGCGGCGTAGGTGCGCGTAGCCGAAGAGGTCCAGGCGTGTTCCGCGGACCTTGCGCATCGCCCGGAGGGTCCGGAGCACCGGGCGGAACCAGGGGCCCAGGCTGATCTTCCGTTCCATGCCGAGTGCTCTGAGCACCGGAGGATGCAGCCGGTAGGAGTACCGCGCCCCGCTACCGAATCGGGCCTCGATGTCCTGGGTCAGCGTCTCCTCGAGGGAGAGTCTGGCGACCTCGTACTCGTCCTTGTAGGCCATGAGCTTGTAGAGGTTGCGGGCCACCGCCTCGGTCACCTCGGTGGAGGTCGGCTCGTGGCGGCGGACCCGCTCGACGAACTCCGCGTACTCCCCCGCGTATCGCACATCCTGGTACTCGATGAGGTCCGGCACCCTGATGTCCAGCAGGCGTGCCAGTTCGGAGCCGGGCTCCGCGCCGACCATGGCCCGCACCCGTGCGGAGGCCGGGTGAACACCCCTGGCTGTGGCCATTGCCGTGGCCGACGGGCCGGGCGTGGCGGCGGCTTTGAACGCCTCGGGGTCTTCGACGAGCTGACGGCCCCGCCGGAATGCCTGGAGATTGCGTTGCACAGCCGTGCCGTTCAGCGTGATGGCGCGTTCAATGGCCGCCGCGGTCAGTGGGAGCGCTCCGGTCTGGAAAGCGGCGCCGAGCTGAAGGACGTTGGCGTACTGGTCGTCGTCGAACAGCGCCTCCGCCAGCGCGCGGGCGTCCAGGTACACGGCATGCGCGCTGACCGCGTCGATGGCCGAGCGGATACGGTCCTGCTCGGGGAACGTGACCGTGGGATCGATGATCATCCGGCCGGTGGGGATCTCGGTCGTGCAGACCACGGCGGTCGTCCGGTCCGGGTCGGCCGCCGCCAGATACTGCGCATCGGCGCCCACCAGAGCGTCGCAGGCCAGGTAGAGATCGCATTCGGCGGTGGCGAGCTTCGCCGCCTGCTCCACCACCTCGGACGTGATCTTGACGTCCGACACCACCGCGCCGCCCTTCTGCGCCAGCCCCGTCTGGTCGAGGGTGCGCACCTGCTTGCCGTCGATCACCGCGGCGGTGGCGACGACTTGGGCGACCGTGACCACGCCGGTGCCGCCCACTCCCGTGATGCGCACCGTGAAGTCATCGGAAATGGTCCGCCGCTCAGGCTTCGGCAGCGCTTCGGCGGCCAGGTCGGGCACGTCCTGGCGGCGTTCGCGTCGCCCGGGGACGACGGTCAGGAAGGACGGGCAGTCACCGTCGAGGCAGGAGTAGTCCAGGTTGCACGAGGACTGGTTGATCTCCGTCTTACGGCCGAACTCCGTGGTCACCGGGTGTACGGACAGGCAGTTGGACTTCGTACCGCAGTCCCCGCACCCCTCGCAGACCCGCTCATTGATCACAACCTTCGTATCGGGCGTGACCGCCTTGCCGCGGCGCCGCTTCCGCCGCTTCTCGGCCGCGCACTCCTGGTCGTGGATGAGCACGGTGACCCCGGGTATGGCGGCCAGCTCTTCCTGAATGCTCAGGAGTTGGTCGCGATGGCGGACCTCGACGCCCTTGGGAAGTCTGGTCTTGCGCAGACGATCGGGGGCGTCGCTGGTGACGGCCACCTTCGCCACCCCTTCCAGGAGCAGCAGTGCGGCCAGCCGGTCGACGGGGAGGGCGCCGACCGCTTCCTGGCCGCCGGTCATCGCGACGGCCGAGTTGTACAAGAGTTTGAAGGTGATGTTGACGCCGGCGGCGACGGCCGCCCGTACCGCGAGGCTGCCGGAGTGCGTGAACGTGCCGTCGCCGATGTTCTGTACGAAGTGCTCGTCGCCGACGAACGGGGCCATCCCGATCCACTGGGCGCCCTCACCGCCCATCTGGGTCAGCCCGACCACGTTCCCCACCTGCGCGGGATCCATGAACACGGCCATGGTGTGGCAGCCGATACCGGCTCCCACCAGCGAGCCTTCGGGAACCTTCGTCGATGAGTTGTGCGGGCAGCCGGAGCAGAAGTACGGCGTCCGGGTCAGCAGGGGCAGGGAGACGCGTTCCCCGCGGCGCCTTGTCCGCCAGGCGGTGACGGAGCCGATGTCCCCGTGGGCGGTCAGGCGGCGGGCGAGTCCGGACGCGATCGTCTCGGGACCCAGTTCGCCGATCTCGCTGAAGAGCGTCGTCCCCTCCGGGCCGGTCTTGCCGTGCACGGTGGGCGCGTCGGGCACTCCGTAGAGGATGTCCTTGATGGCGGCCTCGATGAAGGACCGTTTCTCCTCCACCACGATGATCTCGGTGAGTCCACTGGCGAACTCTCTGATGATGGTGGGCTCCATGGGGTGGATCGCACCGAGCTTGAGTACCCGGATCCCGTGGCGCGCGAGGTCCCTCTCGTCGAGCCCCAGGTCGCGCAGCGCCTGGCGGAGATCGAGGTACGGCTTCCCCGCGGCCACGATACCGATCCGGTCGGCGGAGGTGCTACTGATCAAGCGGTTGATACCGCTGGCGCGGAGGTATTCCGTGGCGAGCGGCAGCCGCACGGTGTACAGGCTTCGTTCCAGCGCGGCGAGGCTGGTGCCCAGCAGATGGGCGCTCGGACGGTGTCTGTACGGTGTGGCGCCGCTGCGCGGGGTCAGGACCGGAGGGCGCCAGCCGGGGTCGACCATCGCGGTGCCGGCCGCGTCCGCCACGTTGGTGACCACCTTCATCGCGGCCCAGACGCCACTGGCCCGGGACAGTTCCACGGCATGCAGTCCGTAGTCCAGGATGTCCTGCGAATCCGCCGGGTAGAAGACCGGCAACGCCAGGTCCGCCAGGGCGCCTTCGGACGCGCACGGCACCGTCGAGGACTTGGCCACCGGATCATCACCGACGAGCGCGAGCGCACCGCTCATGGCCGGGACACCCACAAGGTTGGCGTGCCGGAAGGCGTCGGCCGCGCGGTCCAGCCCCGGGGACTTGCCGTACCAGAGCCCGATCACACCGTCCGGCCCCATACGGCTCGCCTCACCGGCCAGTTGGCTGCCCATCACCGATGTCGCCGCCAGTTCCTCGTTCAGCCCCGGCTGATGGGAGACGGCGTGCTCGGCCAGCAACGCGGAGCGGCGCGCGAGCTCCAGGTCGAAGCCGGCCAAGGGTGAGCCCTCGTACCCCGAGACGAAGGCCGCGGTCTCCCGTCCCAGCCGCCGGTCATGCCTGATCCGGTCGAAGAGGACGCGTACCAGGGCCTGGACGCCGGTGAGATAGACCGTCCCCCGCTCCCTCAGATAACGGTCGTCGAGCGTGAAATCACCATCCGTCGCCGCGTGGACAACCGGTGCGGACATCGAATATCACCTAACTCTCAAGGGCCTCGGGGAATGGACCGGGGCCAATGGAAATGACACCAGGGGTCGCATAGGGACATGCGTCAATGAGGAATGCGCGTCACCGAGGAATGCCCGTCACCGAGCGATTCACAGTTCCGCGAGCCAGGAACCCGCTGTCGTCACCCGCGCGCCTCGTGCGGGGAAAATCCGCTCCATGAAGAAGTCATGGACGTCCCCCTCGGCATCCGCGCAGGCGTCGCTCAAGACGGTGGCCCGGTAGTCGCGGTCCAGGGCGTCGTAGAGCGTTCCCGCGACCATGGCGCTGGTCGCCACTCCGGTCAGCGCGATCGTTTCGATGCGCTGGGCGCGCAGCACCAGTTCGAGTTCCGTTCCGGCGAACGCGCTGGTGCGGCGCTTGGTGATGACGACATCCTCCGCTTGCGGTGCCAATCGCGGAATGATGTCCGTCTCCCCGGATCCCTCGTGGAACAGCGTGCCGGCTTGGTGAAGCGCCGTGAACAGGCTGTTGTTCGCCGAGACATCGACTCCGGATACCCGCAGTTCCGTGCGTACGAAGACAACGAGGATGCCGTGCGCACGAGCGGCGCGTACCAGAGACTGCATGGCAGGTACGGGCGCTCGGCTGAATGGGTGGTTGGCCAGGATGCCTGTCTGCATATCACCGACGATCAGTGCGGTGTCGGTACGGCCGGTCACCCGATCTTCTCCGTTTCGTGGGCCTGGGGCAGTGGTTCCTGGGCGGTCGACCGTTCCGCCTTGCGCCCGGCCGTCAGCAGGATCACCAATCCGGCGGCGAGCATGAGGGCGATGACCAGGAGGGCGTAGGTGAAGTCGCCGGTGGCATCCGCGATGGCGCCGGTCATATAGGGGCCGACGAATCCGCTGACGTTGCTCACCGAGTTGATCAGCGCGATGCCGGAGGCAGCGGCGGCACCGGTCAGGCACAGCGGCGGCAGTCGCCAGAATTGCGCCATGGCGGTGTAGACACCGGAGACGCTGACGCAGAACGCCGCGATGAACAGGACGTCGTGGTGGGTGAAGGTGGCCAGCAGCAGACCTACGACGCCGAAGGCCAGGGGTATCGCCGTGGAGAACACCACGGACCGGCGGGCCGCCACCCTGGCCCAGGCGAGCATGGCGACGATGGCGATCGCCGACGGGATGGCGGCGAGCAGCACACTGTTGACATCCGAGATCGCGGAGCCGTTCCCGGTAAGGGTGGCGATCATCGTCGGCAGGAAGAAGGCGATGGGGTACAGGCCGAAGACGATGGCGAAGAAGGCGAGGGCGAGCATCCACACTCGTCCGCTGGTAAGCGCCTGACGCACCCCGGTGAGGGCGCCATGTGCGTTCTGTTGGTCGGCTTCCAGGGTGAGTTGACGCTGGATGGCGTCCTTCTCCTGGGGTGTCAGCCATTTGGCGCCGGCGGGCCGGTCCGGCAGAAAGCTGAAGATGAGAATTCCGGACAGGACGGTGAAGAGGCCCTCGATGAGGAACAACGACCGCCACCCGGCGTACCCGGTGAGCTGTTCACCCCAGGACAGCATGGCCGCGGCGAGGGGCGATCCTACGATGCCGGACAGCGGAATCATGATGAAGAAGACCGACATGGCCCAGGCCCGCTGTCTCCTGGGGAACCAGAAGGTCAGGTACAGCAGGATTCCGGCGGCCAGCCCGGCCTCCGCGAAACCCAGCAGGATTCTCATGACATAGAGCTGGCCGACGCTCTGCACGGCCGCGGTTCCCATGGTGACAATGCCCCAGGAGACAAGGATTCGGGTGATCCATTTCCGCGCTCCGAATCGGCGCAGCATCATATTGCTGGGGATTTCCACGAGAATGTAGCCGATGAAGAACAGGCCGGAGGCCAGGCCCATCTGTCCGGCGGTGATGCCGAGGCTCTTGTCGAGCGACTGTGCCACATAGCCGAGATTGGCACGGTCGATATAGCTCATCACGTAGGCGAGGCCGATGAGCGGGATGATGCGGATACCTACTTTGCGCCATACAAGACGCATGTCATCGTCTGTCTTTGTCAGGGCGGTGACCTCGGCCATGACGGGATCCTCTCGGTGAGCGGGGTCCGCGGGTGGTGAGGTGGGAGGTGGAGATGGGGACGGGGACGGGGACGGGGTGGCGCTAACGGCGTCCGGCGGCGCGCCGTCGCCGTGTTGCCGCCGTGTCGATCGCGCCGTCGGGGGTGACGACGACTCCGTAGTCGCGGGCCGCTCCGGAAGCGGTGACTTTTCCGTCGAGTACGTCCTGGAGGACACGGTCGGGGTCGCGGGTGAAGGGGTCCCCATGGCCGCCTCCGCCGGCGGTGACATGCCGATGGCGGTCGCCGGAGGCGAGGTCGCGGACGACCTTGGCGGGGAGTTCCCGCTCCTGGGGGGTGCCGGGGTTGAGGATGTTGGACGACGCCGTGCCCTGGGCTCCTCCCCGGAGACCGTAGGGCAGGTGTGTGCGCCGGTCGGAGCGAATCTGCACCGAGACCGTGGGGGCGAGAACCGTCATATCGCGGAAGGTCGACAGGCCGCCGCGCCACCGGCCCGGGCCGCCGGTGTCGGGCAGGTAGCCGTAGCCGTCGATGCGCACATGGCCGGACTGTTCGAGTTCCTCCACCGGTACGTTGGCCAGGTTGGCGCCGAGCGGGCTCACGCCGTCCACACCGTCGCGGTCCGGACGGGCTCCCCAGGCCCCGCACAGGATGTCCCACAGGACGTTGGTGGTTCCGTCCTGTCCGGTGATGCCGATGGCCACGGAGTCGGGGCCGCCGTCGCCCGCGGCCGGGACCCGGTCGGGGAAGACGGGAGCCAGCGCGCCGAGGACGGTGTCGATGATGCGGTAGGCGACCAGGCCCCGGGCTCCACGTGCCGAGGGCCTTCGGCCGCTGAGGATGGATGCCTCGGGGATCGTGAACGTGAGGGGCCGGTAGAAGCCGCTGTTGGCCGGGATGTCGGATCCCAGGGCGCCCTGGATGGCCGCGTAGGAGGCGGACCGGGTGAAGGACTCGGTGGCGTTGAGCGCCGAGGCGACCTGGGGCGAGGACCCGGTGAAGTCCAGGTGCAGGCGGTCCCCGGTGATGGTGACGGTGACGCGGAAGGGGATGGGCGGCGAACCCATGCCGTCGTCGTCGATGAAGTCCTCGAACGCGTAGGCACCGTCGGGGGCCTCGGCGAGGGCGGCGCGCAGCAGCGTCTCGGAGTAGTCGAGGAGTTCGTCGTTGAGCGCGGCCAGCCCGTCGATGCCGTGGCGTTCGGCCAGTTCCTTCAGTCCTTCCCCGCCCGCGTGACACGCGGCGAGCTGGGCTTCCAGGTCGCCACGCAGAAGCTCGGGCTCGCGTACGTTGCGCAGGACGAGGGCGAGGAACGTCTCGTTGAGCGTGCCCGCGTCGCACAGCCGGGAAGGCGGTATCTGCACGCCTTCCGCGAAGATGCTCGTGGACTGCACCGCCATGGATCCCGCGGCCCAGCCGCCCACGTCGACGTGGTTGACGACGGTGACCGAGTAGCCGATCAGCTCCTGCCCGGAGGTGAACACCGGGGCGATGGCGAAGATGTCGGGCAGGTGCATGCCGCCCAGGTCGGGATCGTTGAGCAGGTAGACATCGCCCGGGCGGACGGAGTCGCCGAAGCTCTCCAGCACGGCGCTCATGGCTTCGGGAATGGAGCCGAGGTGCACCGGACAGGTGTTGGCCTGTGCGATCACCCGTCCGGAGGCGTCGCACAGCGCGGCCGAGAAGTCCATGCTGGAGGCCACGATCTGGGAGTGCGCGGTGCGCAGAATGGTGATCGCCATTTCGTCCGCGAGTCCGGTGACCGCGTTCCGATGGACCTCGAACGTGGCGGCGTCGCTGATCGGGCGCGGGCTCATGAGGCGGCCTCCGGTGCTGTGGTCGTCCAGCTGATGACGATGTTGTTGAAGCGGTCGCGGTGGGCGGTGGCCGCCGGCGGTACGAGGGTGGTGGAGTCCATGTCCTCGATGACGAGGGGGCCTTGCCGGGGTTCCCGCGACAGCGCGGAGCGGGCGATCACCGGGGTCGGCTCGCTCTGGTCGAATCGGCACGCCCGAGTCGTTTCGGCGCTGGGCGCCGACGGCGGGAGGCTCAGAATCCGCTCGACACTCACGGGATTGCGCACCCGCCCGCGGACGCGGAGGTTGACGATCTCCACGAGCTCGTCGGTGCCGGCGCGGCCGTAGGTGCGGTGGTGCTCGGCGTGGAACCGCTGCCGCGCGGAGGCCATCAGACCGGAGTCCAGCTTCCCGCCCGGCACGGTGACGGACAGCTCGAATCGCTGACCGCGGTAGCGCATGTCGAGGACCCGCTGTACCTCGGTGTGCGCCGATGGGTCGGCCTCGCGCAGGGCCTCGGTGACGTCCTTGGCCATACGGTCGAACTCGGCGCCGAGCAGGTCGAGCGCGTCGAGGTCTGCCCGGTAGGGCATCACCGCCTGCCGTTCGGTGTCGGCGACGAGGAGTCCCAGACTGCTGAACAGCCCGGTGTGCACGGGGACGATGACGGTCTCGATGCCGAGCTCACGGGCGATGGCCGCGCCGTAGAGCGGCCCGGCGCCGCCGAAGGCCACCATGACCGCCTCCCGCGGATCGCGGCCGCGTTCGCTGGTGACGGCCTTGACGGCCTTGGTCATGCTGGACACGGCGACTTCGTAGGCTCCGCGCGCGGCCGCCGGGATGTCGACGCCGAGGTCCTCGGCCACCGGGGCCATGGCCCGCCGGGCGAGGTCCGGCTCGATGGTCACCCGCCCGCCGGCCAGGGCCTGCGAGCTGAGGTAGCCCAGGACCACATTGGCGTCGGTGAGAGTGGGGCTGGTCCCTCCGTTGCCGTAGCAGGCGGGACCGGGCCGGGAGCCGGCGCTCTCCGGTCCGACCCGCAGGGATCCGGCGACGTCGGTGGAGATGACGCTGCCCCCGCCCGCGCCCACTTCGGCGATGTCGATGGAGGGCACGCGCAGCGCGTATCCCGCCCCCTTGCCCAGGCCGCGGGTGATGTTCATGCCCCCGCCGACCTCGTAGTCGCCCGCGACGAACGGCTCGCCGTTCTCGATGAGGGATGCCTTGGCCGTGGTGCCGCCCATGTCGAAGGCGACCACGGAGTCGAGGCCCATGAGCCGGGAGAGTTTCCGTACGGCGATGACACCGGCGGCGGGCCCCGACTCGATGATCTGCACCGGGCGCCCCACCACCGAGGGCGCGTCGAGGAGTCCACCGCTGGACTGCATGATCATCAAGGGCGCGGAGACGCCCGCTTCCCGCAGTCCCTCGCCGAGCGCCGTGACATAGTCATGGACCTGGGGCCCCACATAGCTGTTGACGACCGCGGTACTGGTGCGCTCGTACTCCTGCATCTGAGGTGTGATGTCGACGGAGGCGGTCACGTAGGTGCCGGGCAGGAGGGCCCGCAGTTCGGCGGCGACCCGGCGCTCTTCCTCGGGGCAGGCATAGGAGTTGATCAGACACACCGCCACCGCCTCGATGTCCGCGGCCCGGATCTCGCCCGCCACACGGGCCAGTTCGGCGGAGTCCGCCGGGGGCTCGAGATGCCCGTCGGCGGTGATGCGCTGGTCGATCTCGTAGCGGTGACGCCGGGCAACGAGCGGGGTCGGCCGCTGCCAGGAGAGGTCGTACAGCAGGGGGCGGCGCAGGCGTCCAAGTTCCAGCACGTCCCGGAATCCCCGCGTGGTCACCAGGGCGGTACGTGCACCGCGCATCTCCAGAATGGCGTTGGTGGCCACCGTGGTGGCGTGCAGCATCGCCCTGACCTGGCTCGGGAGCACGCTCGCCGCGGACAGCGCGGCCCGGGTTCCGCCGAGGACGCCGCTGCCGAAGTCCGGCGGTGTGGAGAGGACCTTCACGGGGACGACCCGGCCTCCGGGGCCCAGGGCGATGACATCGGTGAACGTCCCACCGATGTCGGCGGCGACGCGCCAGCTTCCGTCGAGATCGGTCTTGTCAGGTCCTGGCACGTTCGGCTCCTTGAAAGGTGGCCCTAGAGGGCTGCATCGCGCCGCCCCTCCGGCAGTTGCGATGACCCTAGGGGAGAACTGAGATCTCATCAATGGCCATCTAAGATCCTTGTTGCTCATGCGGCACCCCACCGCACCGCGCACGTCGTCTTCTGTTCCGCTACTCCACGAGAGCCGGGCGGACCCCCGCGCTCCGCCGCGTCAGCCCACTGAGCCGCCGCCCCGCTTCCTCGAGGTCGGCGGCGGATCCCCCGTACACCATGCGGACGTGCGTATCCGGCCCGGCGAAGGCGTCTCCCGCGATGGCCGTCACACCGTGATCCAGCAGCAGCCGCTCCAGCCGGCGCCCACGGAGTCCGAGAGGGGTGCAGTCGGCGAAGACGAAAACGCCGGCGTCGGGGCGTACCGAAGCGAGACCGGCACGCTCCAGCCCGTCGCGAAGAATGTCACGCCTGGCCCGCATGGTGGCGAACTCCTGTTCTATCCAGCGCTGCGGACCGGTCATGACGGCATGCGCCGCGGCCTGGGCCACGTCGCCGACGTTGATGGCGTCCCATTCGAAGGCGTGGTGTATCGGCTTCAGCAGATGGGCGGGGGCGTGCACATAGCCGACCCGCCAACTGGTGAAGGCGTAGTTCTTGCTGAGGCTGGTGACCGTGACCAGATCCGGATGGTGATCGCGCAGCAGCATCTGCGGCACATAGCCGGGCCCGTCCCATACATATCGCTCGTAGGACTCGTCGGAGAAGACGATCAGACCGTGGCGCGCGGCGATGTCCAGCAGCCCGCACAGCCGCTCCCGGCCGGGCACATAGCCGGTCGGATTGTTGGGGTTGCAGACCAGCAGTGCCCGGGTGGCCGGAGTGATCGCGGCCTCGACAGCCGCCGGGACATGATCCCATCCGCGGCTCTCGTCGGACGGTGCGTACACCGGCCGGGCTCCCGCCAGGCGGATCATGCCGTCGAAGAAATAGCTCGGAGCGGGTACCACCACTTCGTCGCCCGGTGACAGCAGAGCCCTCAGCGCCACACTCATCCCGTGCTGGGCGCCATGAGTGATCAGCAGTTCGCCCTCCGGGTCCACGACGAGCCCGTGCGCGACCCCCAGCCGCGAGGCGATCGCCTGACGGAGTTCTTCGGAACCGCGGCTGCGCCGGGGGAACACCTCGCCCGCGGCGGTCCGCACCGCCTCCACGACATGCTCCGGCATGGGAAGCACCGGCACACCGCGGAAGGGGATCATGGCCGCCCGGCTCGGCGGTGCCATCCGGGCACGGTCGGCGAGTTCGAGGGCCGGCAGACGTTCCAGATTCATCAGGTTCCCTTCACGGATCGTGGTTGCCACAGCGTTGCCACAGCGGGCCGGACAGGCGGCCGGGCTCACAAGAACGCGCCGGGCAGCCGAGCCCAGACGGTCTTGCCAACGGGATGCGGTTCGGTCGTCAGACCTCCGCCGAGCTCGGCGAGCAGCGCATCGGCGATCGCCGTCCCGCGGCCATGGTCGGCTTCCGGGGAGGCGGCCCGCGGCCTCGGAATGTCGCGAGAGTTGTCGCGGACACCGAGTTCAAGGGTTCCGCCCGCACCGATCCTGAGGATGACGACGATGCTCGGCGTGAGCACGCCGGCGTGGATGACGGCATTCGTCACCAGCTCCGAGGCGACGAGACCCACGGTGTGGACCAGCTCACCGCCCTCGGGGAGCCCCCATTCGAGGAGGGTGCCCACCAGGGCGCTCCGGATCCCGGGCACGTCGGCGGCGGAGGGCGGCAGAGAGAAGGTCCGGTCGGTCCGGAAGAGCGCTGTGGCGTTCATGGTGATCATCTCGATGCGGCAGCGGGCGTGAGTATGAGCTTCCACCCCCCTTCTGAGATCCCTATATGCATATCTAAGATCTCAGTTCCCAGCCCACCACTCCAGGGAACGTCCGTCAACCCCTCGGGGGACGCGAGATGAATCCGGCCCTCTGGGATCAGGTAACGCTGATACTGACCTCGGCGAGCGACGCATGGGACACAAGCTGGTCGATGATCTGCTCCTGGGCTGCCTGCGTTCTGGCACTCATGGCCGCGCGGGCCGCGGCCGGGTCACGGTCCCGGATGGCCTCGAGGATCTCCCGCCGCTGGTGCGCGGCCGGCTCCGAGAAGGGCAGGGACTTCAGCGTGATCCGCAGGACTCGCTCCAACTCGTCGAAGACCCGGATGACCGACTGGGCCAGCATGTCATTGCCGCATCGATTGGCGATGATCGCGTCGAATTCGAGGTTGGCGCGAAGGAACGCGTCGAGACCGGCCGGGTCGCCCGTCTCGTACGTGACCGACAGGAGCTCTTCCATCCGGGCGAGATCGCGCTCCGGGCACCCGATCTCCGCCGCGAGACCCGCCGCCTCCACCTCCAGCAGCCGGCGGAAAGCGCAGAGGTCACGGGTCCCCTTGAGGGTGACCGGCAGGATGCGGTAGCCCGAGCGGGGCAGCGCCTGCACCAGACCGTCCCTCTGCAGCCGGGTCAGCGCCTCCCGGACGGGCATCGTGCCGACGCCGGCCCGATGCACCAGGGCCGACTTGGTGACATGAATGCCAGGACCCAGCTCGAGTTGAATGATCTGGCGCTTGATGGCGGCGTATGCACGCTCGGTGGCGCTGAGGCTCGGATGGTCTTCACTCAGGATGCCCGGCAGATACTTCACATCGCCACCCTAACGCAGTTGCGATCTCACGTTCCGGATACGGAGATCTCAGTCCACCGTCCCGGTCCCCCTACGCCGTCGCCCTCGGCACCGAAGCACGGGGGTGGACAGCTCCGACGGCGCCCGCTAACGTCCACCGCGAGTTAACGTTTACTAACTTCGGGGCCTCCGGGCTCCTGGTTTCGCCTGGCCGCCCGCCATCTCGGACCTGGGCCGGCAGCGAGCCCTCCTCGACACTCGGCAGTTCCCGGGCATACGGCGGGAGCCGCCGACCCCGCGAACCCGGCCGCGCCGCCGCCACTTTCCTGACCGGCGCGAAACGGCGGTGCGCTGTCGACGGCTCGCCATCTCCGGCGAACCCGACCTCGAACGGAGGGTGTTCATGGACAAAGTCGTCACTTCCGCCGCCGAAGCCGTGGCGGAGATCCACGACGGGGCCTCACTGGCAGTGGGCGGCTTCGGCCTCTGCGGTATCCCCGCCGTACTCATCCAGGCGCTCCTGGAGCAGGGAGCGGCAGAGCTCAGCGTCGTGTCCAACAACTGCGGCGTCGACGGCTGGGGGCTGGGCGTACTGCTCGAGGCACGGCGCGTCTCACGCGCCATGTGCTCGTATGTCGGCGAGAACAAGGAGTTCGCCCGCCAATACCTGGCCGGCGACCTCGAGTTGGAATTGGTGCCCCAGGGCACGCTGGCCGAGCGGCTGCGCGCGGGCGGCTGCGGCATACCCGCCTTCTTCACTCCCGCGGGTGTGGGAACCCAGGTCGCCGAGGGCGGACTGCCCTGGCGCTACGACGCCGAAGGCAATGTCGCCGTCGCCTCGCCGCGGAAAGAGGTGCGCGAGTACGAGGGGGCGCAGTACGTACTGGAGGAGTCGATCACCACCGACTTCGCTCTGGTACGGGCGGCCAAGGGCGACCGGCACGGCAACCTCGTCTTCGACAAGTCAGCGCGGAACTTCAACCCCCTGGCGGCCATGGCCGGGCGAGTGACCATCGCGGAGGTCGAGGAACTCCTCGACCCGGGAGAGCTCGCCCCTGACGCGATTCATCTCCCCGGGGTGTTCGTGCGGTCGGTGCTCGCGCTCACCACGGCGGAAGCCGCGGACAAGCGCATCGAGAAGACGACCGTGCGCACGGCGCACATCGTCACGGCGGGAGGAGAGAACTGATGGCCTGGTCCAGGGACGAGATGGCGGCCAGGGCGGCCCGCGAACTGCCTGACGGCTCCTATGTGAACCTCGGCATCGGCTTGCCCACCCTGGTGCCCAATCATCTGCCCGCCGGCGTCCATGTGGTGCTGCAATCCGAGAACGGCATCCTGGGCCTGGGCCCCTATCCAACCGTTGATCAGGTGGACCCGGACCTGATCAACGCGGGCAAGGAGACCGTCAGCGTGCTGCCGGGAGCCTCGTTCTTCGACTCCTCCCTGTCCTTCGGCATGATCCGGGGCGGGCATATCGACGTGGCGATCCTGGGTGCCATGCAGGTGTCGGCCACCGGAGATCTCGCGAACTGGACCATCCCCGGGAAAATGATCAAGGGGATGGGCGGCGCCATGGACCTCGTCCACGGAGCCCGGCGCGTGATCGTCCTGATGGACCATACGGCCAAGGACGGCAGTCCGAAGATCGTCGAGGAGTGCGCGCTCCCCCTCACCGGCAAACGGTGCGTCCAGCGCGTCATCACCGACCTGGGCGTGATCGACGTTACGGAACACGGCCTGGTCCTCGCCGAGGCCGCCCCGGGCGTCTCCACCGATGAGATCGTGGACAGGACCGGAGCGCATCTCGACGTCCGGGCGGCCTCCAGGCCGACGTGACGCGCCCGCTGGTATCCCGGCCCCCGGACGCCGGCGCTCTTAGGCGGTCTGGCACGGCCGGCGTGGCCAGGCGGCTCCCCGGCGGTGCCGAGCAGTGATCGAACTCCTGAAGCGGGTGTCACAGGTTCGAATCCTGCCGGGGCGCCAGCCAAAACGCCCCGAGCCGATCAGGGCCCGGGGTGTTTGACATCCGGTGGAGAATCCGCAGGTCAGACCCTTGATCGCCCGGCCTCGCCGCCAAAGCGGTCGGTGCCGTCCGGGTCTGTGCTGCGCAGGGGACGTGGACAGCCGCAGCGAAGGGGATGGACGTAGGCGCATACTGGGGGGCCAATGACAAAACCTGCTGCATCGAAGCGTCATCTGCCTACCAGCCCCTTCAAGGCGCCGGTCACACCAGATCCCAAGCACTTCGCCGTGGGCGACCAGGTCACACACGACATCTACGGCCTCGGCCGGGTGATCGGCATCGAGGATGGAATCGCGGCGCTCGTGGATTTCGGCTCGGCGCAAATGCGGATCTTGAGCCCGTACGCCAAGATGACCAAGCTGTAGGGCCCGCTGTGCCCGGTCACGGCACGCCAGAGCCCTTCAGGAACCTGCAACGAAAGAGAGACCTCTCATCGATCTCACGTCGCTGTTCTCCGCTCCGGAAGCGCAACCCCGCTGTTCCACCGCAGCAGCATTGCCGCTTCCGACGACAGACCCGTTCCAGGCCCCGGACTTCGGGGAAGACGAGGTCTTCCTGCTCAACGATGCGCAGGGGCCCGTTTCGGGCATGGGTGCGGCGCGCCCCAAGGCGGCTTAGCGCCCACGAGTCACGGTGGTGTCGGGAGCCGGCCGGGGCCGTCCGGACCCCGTTCACCATCGTTCGGACGAGACCGTGTGCCGGGCCCTTCCCACTTCGGCGGGCGTCGGGCGTGGTGGTGCCAGCCTCCGGTGAGGGTCCGCCGCACGCCGGGTGAGCCTCGGTCAGGTCTTGTTGCCTGCGCGCAGCCGTGCGATGTAGTCGCCGGCGGCTCGCTCGGTGTCGTACTCGGCCTGGTAGCCGGTGTCTTCCCGGAGGCGGCTGATGTCGAGGACCATGGGCGGGGTGTCGCCTCCGGTGGGGAGGTCGACCTGGGCGTCGGGGGCCACCTTCTTGATCGCTTCGATGAGCTGGGCGTTGGTCGTGGCCCGGCCGGAGCCGACGTTGTACGTACGGTGGTTCAGCTTGTCCGCGAGCTGGAGGAGGGCGAGCGCACGCCCGGTGTCCGGCACGTAGTTGAGGTCGATCCCGTCCTCGGCGAAGGCCGGCCCCATGAGGTGGGAGAGGTCCGGGGCGGTGCCGCGGGCGGCGGCGTGGATGAGGGCGGGCGCGGCGAAGAACGGTTCGGTGTGGCCGAGCGGGCCCCAGGTGCCCGAGATGCGGTAGTCGACGATGTCGACGCCCGTGGTGTCGGCGAGGAATCCGCCCAGCATTTCACCGACCTTCTTGAAGGTGGGGATCGAGACGGGTGCGCTCAGCGGCGGCGCTGCAGCTTCCCCAGCGCGCTGGGGTCGTCTTCCAGGGCACTGACCGCCGTCTTCCAGCTGATGTCCTCGGGGTGGAGGGCGCTGCGGAGGAAGGCCGTGCTGAGGTGCTGGATCAGCGCGACGCGCGCGGGGCTCTCGTCCGTCGTCTCGGCGACCTCGTACCCGGGGATGCCGCCGAGCGAGTGCTCCGCCCCGAAGAGCGTGAGCAGGGCCTTGCTTCCCGGGCTGTAGGTGTACGGGTCGGTGAACCAGTCCGGTCCGCGAGTGGACAGGTGGGACTGGTCGTTGTCCCCGGCGACGATGAGGGCCGGCGTGGTCATGGTGTCGAAGGACGGCCGCATGAAGGGGAGGTGTTCGACGGCGAACGGGGTCAGATCATCGCCCAGGCCGGTCAGGGCGAACAGCACGCCCGCCTTGACGCGGGGGTCGGACATGTCCTCGCCGGGAACGCCGTCGGAGCCGAGGACGCGCGCGCCCAGCAGCGCGCTCGCACTCTGGGCTCCCCAGGAGTGGCCGGACACGGCGATGCGGCCGTGGTCGAGGCGCCCGCCGAGGCCCGGGACGGAGGCTTCCAGGACGTCGAGTCCGTCCAGTACGCGTGTGAGGTCCTCGATACGGAAGCGCCACATCCGCGGCGTACGGGGGTCCTCGGCGGGGATGCCGAGCGTCCGGGAGTCGAGGTGGGTGGGCTGGATGACCACGAAGCCGTGAGCGGCCCAGTAGTCCGCCAGCGGGGCGTAGCCGTTCATCGACCAGCCGAAGCCGTGCGAGAAGACGATGACGGGCAGATCGCCGCCGGTCGCGGGGGCGGACACGCGGACCTGGAGATCCTCTCCGCGGCCCGGGGCGGGCAGGACGACCGGCTTCGCGGATACCACTGTGGTGGGCGCCGCCCCCGGGATCTGCTGCGCGTTCGTGGTGTTCGAGTCGGGCATGGGCGTGGGCATGGGAGTGCCTTCCGTTCGGATTCTTCGCGCTGGTGGTTCGGTGGGCCCGGGGTGGTCCGGGGCGCCGCGGGCGGGCCAGGGTTGGGGGAGCGAGGAGGGTTTCTCACACCCGGCCGCATCGACGCCGGGTATCGGCGACCGGGTGTGCTGTCGGTCCGGTGGAGCGTGCGAGGGCAGGAGACGGCCTGGTCGCCCGTCCCCGGTCTGCCATCATGGCTGAAGCGGAACGCTGCTCCGCCAACAATACGGAGCGATGTTCCGTTTTGCAAGGCCGGTCATGGAAGGAGTGCGAGTGCCGTGGTGAACGACAGCGGCCAGAGCGCGGGAAGCTCAGCCGGGTCCAGGCGCAAGGACGCCCGGCGCAACCAGCAGACCCTGCTGGACGCGGCCGCCGCGGTCTTCGTCGCCTCGGGCGTGGAAGCACCGGTACGCGACATCGCGGCCGAGGCCGGTGTCGGGATGGGCACGATCTACCGCCACTTCCCCACCCGGGCGGACCTCATCATCGCCGTCTACCGCCACCAGGTCGAAGCCTGCGCCGAGGCAGGACCGGCCCTGCTGGTCACCAGCCCGACACCGCACGCCGCCCTCGAAGCGTGGGTCGAGCTGTTCGTCGACTTCCTGGTCACCAAGCACGGCCTGGCCGCCGCGATGCAGGCCGACAACACCGGCTTCGAAACGCTGCACGCCTACTTCCTCGACCGCCTTCTGCCGGTGTGCACCCAGCTCCTCGACGCCGCCGTCGCCTCCGGTGAGATCCGCCCCGGCCTCAGCGCCTACCAACTCATGCGCGGCACGGGAAACCTCTGCATCGGTGCCGAAAGCGATCCCCACTACGACGCCCGTCGGTTGGTCAAGCTCCTCGTCGCGGGGCTACGCCAACCTCGCTGACCGCGGCGCCGGTTCCGTTCGATCCATTCGTCGATCCCTGGAGGGCTCGGCCGGAGGGGCCGGACCTCCTGCGTCGGGGATGGACTGCCCTCTGAGGCGGGGTGCTCGCGTGGGGAGTAGACCGCTGATCGTGACAACCCCCCGACGCTGGCGTTCTATGCGGCGCTGGGCGTGGAGCCACACGACGGCAAGGTGATGTATCGCCTCCAGAAGTAGCGTGACCCAAAGGCCGCCGCTGGCTGCGCGGGTGGCAACTGGCGGGGCATTGGGCGTCCGGAGTCGGTGTCAGGGGTGGGTCAACTGCCCGGGCGGGGAGCCCGTAGGTGTTGGCGCCGGGCCAGCTCTTCGTCTTCGACCAGGGTGAGCATGGGCTGGTCCGGGGCGCAGATCATGGTGACGACGAAGCGGCTCCGCGAGTCTGTCCGGTTGTTTCCGTCCTGGTAGTGGATGACATCGCCACCCGGCTCCCAGAACGACTCCCCGGCCCTGATCACCCGCTCCGGCTCGCCTTCCAGCTCGAAGAGCATCTCGCCCTCCAGCATGTAGCCGAAGGCGGGGCCCGAGTGCCGGTGGGGAGGGGCGCCGGGGTCGCCGGGAGGGTACTCGACGAGGACCGTCATCGCTTCTGCCCCCTCCGGAACGAACGGCGGCTTCGCCGACTGCAGCATGGTGAACGCCGTCCTCCATGCTTCCGAGCGCCGTGTGCTCTGAGCGGTACCTGCCGCCGGCTCTTTGTTGGACATGGCGGGACCTCCAGTGGTGGGCCGGACGGATCAGCAGCGCCAGTCGGTGTGGTTCGTCGTGTGCCGATAGGTCATGCGTCCAGATTGCGGCGATGTGGCGCGCGGCGCACGCGGGGCCGGCCGCTCCCTCGATTGACCGACTCGCCTGCGCATCGGAGCTACGGGGCGGAAGGTCGCCTCAGATCCCCGCGGAGAGGGTCGCCCTGCCATCACCGTGCCGGATAGGGCGATTCGTCACGCTCAGTTGCGGTACTGGGTGGGGGCGTCCACGCCTCGGCGACAAGTGCCCTACATCGCAAGGGAGTTGAGCCAGCCGGGCGGAGATCACGGCCCGGTCTCGTTCTTCTTTGTTGGGCAACCATTCAGCTTCCGGACAACTCTACTTTGGCGACCCTTCCGTTCCGGCCGCCGGGGGAGACAGATGGCAGTCGGGGCTCAGGGGCGACCAATGCGTTACTGATGGAGGATTTGTGCGCAATAGAACCCGAGGTGTGGTGGGTGTGGCGGTCGGCGCCGTCGTCACCGCCGCTGTGGCCGCCGGGGCCAGCGCCGTCGTGTCGAACGGCGACGGGGCCGACCAGAACCAGCCCTCCCCCAGGGCTGCCGCGGCGGGAAAGACCACGGGCGACTTCGACGGCGACGGATATGCCGACCTCGGCGTGGGCGCGCCCGACGGCACCGTCTCCGGGAAGTCCAAGGCGGGCTACGTGGGCGTGACCTACGGGGCCCAGAGCGGCGTGGACACCGGTCGGCGCGGCACGTTGTCGCAGGCCAGCGCGGGGGTGCCGGGCACGCCCGAGGCCGGGGATCACTTCGGCTCGGCCGTGGTGCGCGGCGATGTGGACGGGGACGGGTACACCGATCTGATCGTCGCCGCGAACTACGAGGCCATCGGCGACGCCAAGCGGGCCGGTTCCGTGACGGTCGTCTTCGGCTCGAAGGACGGCCTGTCCAGCGACGCCATCGCCTTCCACGCGCCGAAGGCCACCGCCTACGCGATGTTCGGCGACACGATGGCCGTGGGCGACTACAACCACGACGGCCGCGACGACATCGCCATCTCCGACGGCACCGCGGTCCAGATCGTCAGCGGCGCGGCGAACCTGCGCGAGACGGCCACCCCGAAGATGTCCAGCGTCACCCCGCCCGGCGGCGGAGCGGGCATCGAGCACCTGTCCTCGGGCGACATCAACGGGGACGGCTTCGCCGACCTGGTCACCGTCGCCTACCAGGACGACCCCGCCGACGAGGGCACGCTCGGCGTGCTGCCCGGTTCGTCCAGGGGGCTGAAGAGCACGTCGCTGGGCGAGGACGTGGCGCTGCCGTTCGCCTCGTACCAGGCCGTGGTCGGTGACATCAACGGCGATGGCAAGGACGACGTCGTCACGGACACCGGCTTCGAGGACGGTCCGGAGGACCAGCGCCTGCGGACGTACCCGGGCACCGCCCAGGGCCTCGACACCGCGAACCCGGTGAACTGGAAGGGCAAGGCGCAGAACGGCACCGCCTCCCAGCTCACCGACATCAACGGCGATGGCCTTGACGACCTCGTCGTCAGCGACACCGCCGCCGAGGCCCCCGGCGGCTACAACGACGCCGGCGCCATCACCGTGCTCAAGGGCACCAAGAACTGGCTGACCGACGCGGGGGCGCAGACGTTCTCCCTCGACACCGAGGGCGTTCCCGGCGAGATGGCGGGCAACGACAAGTTCGGTGAGGCCGTCTCGGCAGCCGACTACAACGGCGACGGCAAGCCCGACCTGGCCATCGGGATCCCGAACCGGACCGAGGGCGCGGGCGCGGTGGCGCTCCTGTACGCGGGCGCCGACGGGCTCACCGCCGAAGGCTCCGCCCTCATCGGGCCGGGCGATCTCGGCTCCCCGGCGACCGATGCCGCCTTCGGTACGGAGCTGTCCGGCCGCGCCACGAAGTAGCACCACCGCACGTAGCACCACCCCGTTGTTGGTTCGGTGGCCCGGCCCTCCCGGGCCGGGCCACCGGCCGAACCGGACGATCCGGCCGCACCCGCCCCGACAGCGGTCGGCCCTCCCCCGCGTAATCTCCTCAGCCCGCGGCCTTGGCGATGATCCCCCGCATCTCCTCAAGGCCGAAGGCCCGCAGGGTCGTGGTGCGTACGTTGCCCGCCGCGCCGAGCTGCAAGGACGCCGCGGTGGCGGTTTCGTCGTCGGGGGCCTCGACCATGCACACCAGGTCGTACGGCCCGTCCGTCCAGTAGATGTCCACGAGCCTCGCCCCGAGCTTGTTCAGCGCCGCGGAGAAGTCCTCGGTGCGCTTCGTGGTGTCCTTGTAGCCGCGGACTCCCTGCTCGGTCCAGTTCAGCAGCGTGATGTAGGTCGCCACGCCCTCACCTCCCAGGAGAAGAACCCCCTGAGATCAATTCTGGGAGCGACGTCCTGAATCCGCACATCTGGCACAACTGGCACACCTGTACACCTGGCCCACCGGACGCGGTCGACGGCCACGGTCAGGTTTGCCGAACCGGCAACAGGCATGGCCCGCGCCGCCGAGATCACGGCAGGATCGGATCGTCGGCCGCCACGCAGAGGGCGTGCCCGAGCATCCCGGGAGGGAACCATGCCGCAGCCACCCACGACCGACCTCACCCACCGCCTGGTGTCCTCCCCCGCCGGACGGATCCACCTCGTGGAGCAGGGCACCGGCCCACTGGTGCTGCTCGTCCACGGCTTCCCGGAGTCCTGGTACTCATGGCGCCACCAGCTCCCGGCGCTCGCCGCGGCCGGGTACCGGGTGGCCGCCATCGATGTGCGCGGATACGGGCGCTCGTCCAGGCCCGGGGAGGTGGACGCGTACCGGATGCGGGAGCTGGTGGCGGACAACGCCGCCGTGGTGGAGGCGCTCGGCGAGGAGTCCGCCGTGGTGATCGGCCACGACTGGGGCTCGCCCATCGCCGCCAACTCCGCCCTGCTGCGGCCGGATGTGTTCCGGGCGGTCGGGCTGCTGAGCGTGCCGTACTCCCCGTCCGGCGGCCCCAGGCCCAGTGAGGTCTTCGCCGGGATGGGCGGTGAGGAGGAGTTCTACGTCTCCTACTTCCAGCAGCCGGGACGGGCCGAGGCGGAGATCGAACCGGATGTACGCGGCTGGCTCGCGGGGATCTACGCCGCGCTGTCCGGCGACACCATGCCCGGACCCGACCTGCCCGACCCGCACTTCATCACGGGCGGCGCGACGATGCGCGAGCGGTTCCCCGCCGGGCGCCTGCCCGCCTGGCTGAGCGAGCGGGACCTCGATGTCTACGCCGGTGAGTTCGAGCGGACCGGAATGAGCGGGGCGCTTAACCGCTACCGCAACATGGACCGGGACTGGGAGGACCTGACCGAGTTCAACGGTGCGCCCATCACCCAGCCGTCACTCTTCATCGGCGGCGGCCTGGACGCCTCCACCACCTGGATGGGCGACGCGATCAAGGCGTACCCGACCACGCTGCCCGGACTCGCCGGCTCGCACATCCTCGAGGACAGCGGCCACTGGATCCAGCAGGAGCGCCCCGAGGAGATCAACCGGCTGCTGGTCGACTGGCTGAACTCCCTGCCCGCGTCCTAGGACTGCCCTAGGACCCGCGGCGGTCCTGCTGCCGCTGGAGGGCTCGGAAGTCGTCGAAGAAGCCGTAGTTGTGGGCCGGTGAGCCGTCGTCGGCTCGCTCCACGGTGCGGTTGACGTACAGGCTGTTCAGGAGCCAGGGCTGCTTGTCCGGGCCGAAGTTCTCGGTCATGGCGGCGCCTTGGGTGACTCCGTACGTGGCCACGGCGAGGCGTCCGGTGTCGCGGAAGTGGCCCACCTGGTCCCGCAGGAAGTGCTTGTTGTTCTCGAACCAGGGGCTCATGGCGAGGAAGTCGCGCCACTTCTCCTCGGGGAAGGGGTGTTCGATGGCTTCCTTGATCACCTGCCACACCAGGGTGTCGGGAGGTAGCTGGTAGCGGCTTGCGAAGCGTGCGGGGATCTTGTCTCTCAGGTGCAGCTTCCAGAGCTGTACCAGGGAGAACTCGGTGACGAGGAATTTCTGGTCGTCGCGGAGGCGGGGAAGGATGTAGTCGAGGTAGGGCCGCACCCGCTGCGGTGTGGCGACGTGGGGGTGGATGTCCACGCCCTCGATCTCCGGGGTCCGGCGCGTGAAGGACAGCCAGCGGTCGGTGGCCGCCGTCCGCTCGTCCGGCTTGTCGAGGTGGTTGAGCGCCCCCATGTAGAGGTGGGTCCGGCAGCGCGCGGGAAAGTGCTTCTTCCGGTACGCGATGATGTGCTCCGCGACCGTCTCGTAGAACGTGTTCATCGCGCCCGAGCGGCGGTCCTCCGGGAGGCTCTCGATGAAGGGCTCGTTGCCGATGCCCAGGACGTCGACGGTGTCGAGGACGGCGTGGAGAACCCGGTCGAGCCGGGCGAGTTCCTTGTCCATGGCCGAGCTGCCCGGCCGGGGAATCGGCCGGTGGTTGTACGGGAACTTCAGCGAAAGCACTGTGCCGTAGCCCTGGTGGCGGGCGTCCAGGAGCTTCGCGATGGCGCGCTGGTCGGCGGCGTCGGCCGTGACCTCGGGCATCGGAACGAAGCCCCGGAGCCAGCTCGCGGAGAGCTCTCGCAGTTCGCCGAAGGTCACGCTGTCGGCGTCCTCGTTGAAGTTCGCTCCCAGCGCGCCGTCCGGACCCTCGGCCGGACCGTCGGCGGACGCTCTTCCCTCGTCGGGGTCGTGGCTGGTCTTGTCGGCGGGGCGTTGTTCGCCCTGCGTGCACCCCGTGGCGATGAGCGCTGCCCCACCCGTCAGGGCCAGAACACGCCGCCGTGACAGCGGCTTCTTCCTCGTCTCCGTCTCCGTACCCGTATCCAAGTGACGTTCCCTGTTCGTGCTGGTTTCCCGGCCCGTACCGGCCGGACTGCCCGGGAGGACGCGTCGGCGAGGGCTGCCAGTTGGCCAGGGCACCCACCTTTTTCGCGGAGTCGGGTCCCGTGGGGGTGCCGTTGGCCGTTCGGGGTGTGCCGTCGCCCGGTCAGCGGGTGATCTGCACGGTGACGGTGATGGCGCCCCTGTTGTCGTGGAGGCAGCCCTCGCCGTCGTTGATGCGGAGTTGGAGGGAGCCCGGGCGGGTGGCCTGGAAGTGCCAGGTGCGGCCCACGGCGTGGGGGTTTCGGGGGTTCCCCGGGTAGCGGCCCAGGAGCGCGCCGAAGGGGACGGCGGAGTCCACCTTGCAGTCCCGCCAGGCGAAGCGGAGGGTTTCGTCATCGGCGCGGGTGTGGCCGACCGGGCCGACCAAGGGCAGGTTGGCGGCGTCCACCGTCCAGGTTCCGGTGGTGTAGCGGACGCTCACCTTGTCGCCCTTCCGGACCGTGGCGGTCGTCGCGGACTGCCAGCCGCGTGCCGCGTCCACGGTCACCTTCGCCGTGCTGGTGACGGGCGATGCGTCGTCTTCGCTGTCGGACGGGGGTCCGAAGGTGAAGAAGAGCGCGGTGGCGAGGCCCGCCACCGCGAGCGTGGCGCCCGCCGTCCACCACCATGTCCGGGCCCGGCCACGGGACCGAGGGGGTGGCGGCCCGGCCGGGGCGACGAGCGTCGGGTCCAGGTCCGGGGTCTGGGTCTGGGTCTGGGTCTGGGTCTGGGTCTGGGTCGGGGTCGGGGCCGAGATCAGCGTCGGGTCCCGGTCGAGGGTGGGGGTCCCGGTCACAGTGTGGGGCGCGCCTGCCGTCGGGGTCGCGCTCATCGTCGGGGTCGCGGTCATCGTGGGCGTGTCCGCCAGGTCCGCGGGGGTGTCCGCGTCGCCGCCCGGGGTACGTACGGGACCCGGCGCTGGTACGGGCCCCGGCGTGCGTACGGGCCCCGCGGGCGCGGCCGGGGGCAGCGGGCCCGGATCGTCCGCGCCGTCCGCGACGCGTCGCAGGGCGGTGCGGAGCGTGGCGGCGGAGGGTCGCTGGGCCGGGGACTTGTTCAGCAGGGCCTGGACGATGGGCCGCAGGGGGCCGACCCGTTCCGGGATGAGCGGGTCCGCGAAGGTGACGGCGTGCAGCGCGGCGGCCCCGGTGGGGCGCTGGAAGGGCGGCACGCCGGAGGCGACCGCGGACAGGGTCGCACCCAGCGACCACAGGTCGGACGGCGGGCCGACCTCCTCCGCGGTCAGCCGCTCGGGCGCCATGTAGCCGATGGAACCGAGGAGTTCACCGGTGGTGGTGAGCGACTCGTCGTCTTCCAGGGCGGCGATGCCGAAGTCGGTGAGGACGGCGCTGCCGTCCCCGCGCAGCAGGATGTTGGCGGGCTTGATGTCGCGGTGCAGCGCCCCGGCGGCGTGCACGGCCTCCAGCGCGCCGAGCAGTTGCAGCCCGAGGGCGGCGGTGTGGCGGGGCGGGAGGGGGCCGCTGTCGGCGATCCGGCGGGCCAGGGAGGGGCCGTCGATCAGCTCCATCACGATCCAGAGCCGGTCGTCATGTTCGACCAGGTCATGGACGCCGACCACATGGGGGTGGCGCAGCCGGGCGACGGTACGTGCCTCCCGCTGGGCCCGGCGCAGCCGTCGGTGGTGCTCGTGGTCGTCGTTCGCGACGTGCAGCTCCTTGGCGGCGACCTCGCGCGCCAACATCTGGTCGTACGCGCGCCAGACCGTGCCCATGCCGCCGCGTCCGAGCCGGTCGCCCAGCTGGTAGCGGCCGGCGATCAGCCGCATGTCGTCCCCGCCCGATGTCACCCGATCTCTCCTGCTCTCACGCCCGGTGAGCATAGTCGGAAGTGTTCGAACCAAATCGATCTCAACTGATTCAACAGTCAGCCCGCATCGCAACGCCCGGGTGAAATTCCCCCCGCTTTAGGGAGGAAGCGGGCATTCGCCATCCACATTCATTGCGCTTATCTCAACGCGTCCGTACCGTGTCGGCCATGCGGCAACAGTTCGAGGTGGCGGAACGCGTGCGCGAGGTGATCGGCAAAGCCGGTTGCACCCAGCGCGAATTCGCCCGGCGGGTCGTGATGGACCCGTCCAAGCTCTCGCGTTCGCTCAGCGGGAGCCGGCGCTTCACCGTGGCCGAGCTGGCGCGGATCGCCGACGCCGGAAACGTGGACGCCGGATGGCTGCTCGGCACCGCGGCGACCGGCGGGGCCGCCGACGCGCCGCGGCCGCCCGCCCCGGCCGCGCTTCCCGACAGCGGGCGGCCGCTGCAGATCGTGCGGGAGACGGTGCGGCTCATCGCCGAGCGCGGCTTCCACGCCGTACGCGTCGCCGACATCGCCGCCGCCTGCGACACCAGCACCGCCACCATCCACTACCACTTCCCGGGCCGCGCCGAGCTGCTCGAAGCCGCCGTGCGCTGGTGCATGGACGAGGACACCGCGCGCCGCGCCGCCCGGACCGCCACGGCCGACGACGCGCGCGAGGAGCTGCGGCAGCTCATCGCGCTGCAGGCGCCGTACACCGAGCGGCAGCGGCAGCAGTGGCTGGTGTGGATGGACCTGTGGGCCGAGGCCGCGCGGTCCACGTCCATCGGACGGCTCCACGCCGACTTCTACCAGCAGTGGCGGCAGACCGTCGCCGAGGTGATCCGGCGCGGGATCGAGCAGGGGGTCTTCCGCGCCGTCGACCCGGAGTTCAGCGCGCTGCGCCTGACCGCGCTGATCGACGGACTGGCCATTCAGGTGCTCGCCACCGCGCCCGGAGAGGGCGGCACGACCGCCGAAGCCATGGACCTCGCCTGCAACGCGTACGTGGACTCCGAATTGACCGTGCACACGACCGCACAACCGTCCGCACGTCCGTCCGCACGACCGACCGCACGGCGCTCCGGCGCCGATGAGGCCGGGCCGCCCGACCAGCCCGGACCGTAGGGCGGCCGACCAGCGCGGACCGTAGCTCCGCGCTGTTCCGCACCGTAAGAGAGGGAGAGAAGCCCATGCCCATGAACGACAGCGTCATCATCACCTGTGCCCTGACCGGCGCCGGTGACACTGTGGGCCGCAGCCCCCATGTCCCCGTCACCCCCGAGCAGATAGCCCGCTCCGCCGTCGAGGCCGCGGAGGCCGGGGCGGCCGTGGTCCACATCCACGTACGCGACCCCGAGACCGGCGCCCCCGCCCGCGATCCGCGGCTCTACCGCGAGGTCGTGGAGCGGGTCAAGGAGACCGGCACCGACGTCGTCATCAACCTCACCGCGGGCATGGGCGGCGACCTGGTCATCGACCCGGAGAACCCGCTCACCCACCTCCCCGGCACCGACCTGGTCAGCGGCCTGGACCGGCTCCCCCACGTCGAGGATCTGCTCCCCGACATCTGCACCCTGGACTGCGGCTCGCTCAACTTCGGCGACGGCAGCAACCTCTACGTCTCCACCCCCGACATGCTGCGCACCGGCGCCAAGCGCATCCAGGAGCTGGGCGTCCGCCCCGAGCTGGAGATCTTCGACACCGGGCAGCTGTGGTTCGCCAAGCAGTTGCTGGCCGAGGGGCTGCTGGACGACCCGACCGTCTTCCAGCTCTGCATGGGCATCCCGTGGGGCGCCCCGGCCGAGCCGGGCGTGCTCCAGGCCATGGTCAACATGCTGCCCGAGGGCGCCCAGTGGGCCAGCTTCGCGCTGGGCCGGACGCAGATGCCGTGGGTGGCGCAGTCCATCCTGCTCGGCGGCAACGTACGGGTCGGGCTGGAGGACAACCTCTACCTCAGCCGGGGCGTCAAGGCCACCAACGGCCAGCTCGTCGAGCGCGCGGTCCAGATCACCGAGCTGCTGGGCGCGACGGTCGCCACGCCGGACGAGGCCCGGCAGCGGCTCGGCCTCAAGCCCCGCGCGTAGTCCCCCCACCCCCCACCAGCTCCTCGTCTCTCTCGTCTCTCTCGTCTCCCTCCCCTCACACCCTTAGGACCGCCATGCCCTCATCCCCCTGCGCCCCCGAAGAGGTACGCCGCGTCGCCTGCGTCGGCGCCGGAGTCATCGGTGGCGGCTGGGTCGCCCACTTCCTGGCGCGCGGCTACGACGTCACCGCCTGGGACCCGGCACCCGACGCCGAGGAGAAGCTGCGCCGTCTCGTGGACGCCGCCTGGCCCGCCCTGACCCAGATCGGCCTCGCCGACGGCGCCTCCCCCGACCGGCTGACCGTCACCGCGACCGTCGAGGAGGCCGTGGCCGACGCGCAGTTCGTCCAGGAGAGCGCCCCCGAGAAGCTGGAGCTCAAGCGGTCGCTGCTGGCCCAGCTGGACGCGGCGGCCCCGCCCGGTGTCGTCATCGCGTCCTCCACCTCCGGCTATCCGATGACCGATATGCAGACCGAGGCCGCCGACCCCGGCCGCCTCGTCGTCGGCCACCCCTTCAACCCGCCGTATCTCATACCGCTGGTGGAGGTCGTCGGCGGGGAGAAGACCGACGCCGCGGCGGTCGAGTGGGCCTCGAGCTTCTACAAGGCGGCGGGCAAGTCCGTCATCACCATGGAGCGCGAGCTGCCCGGCTTCATCGCCAACCGGCTCCAGGAGGCGCTGTGGCGGGAGGCGCTGCACATGGTCGCCAACGGTGAGGCCACGGTGAAGGAGATCGACGACTCGATCACCGAGGGGCCCGGACTGCGGTGGGCGTTCATGGGCCCCTGCCTCACGTTCGCCCTGGCGGGCGGCGAAGGAGGCATGGGACATATGCTCGACCACTTCGGACCCTCGTTGAAGTCCCCGTGGACCCGCCTTGAGGCGCCTGAGCTGGACGACACGCTGCGTGCGGCCATGGTCGACGGCTGTGACGAGGCGGCGGGCAGCCGTACCATCGCGCAGCTCGTCGCGGAGCGGGACCAGGGCGTCATCGACGTCCTGCGGGCGACTGGCCGACTGCCGCGGCAGCGCGCCGAGGGGACGGATGCCATCGCACATACCCCCAGCGCCAAGGGAGACGAGAAGTGAGCACCACGCTCCCCGACTACCGGCAGACCGTACGTCCCGAGTGGATCGACTACAACGGCCATATGAGCGAGGCGTTCTACGTCCTCGTCTTCGGCCACAGCACCGACGAGATGATGGTGGAGACCGGCCTGGACTCCGCCTACCGCGCCAAGACCGGCTGCTCCCTCTACACCGTGGAGTCGCACATCCGGTATCTGAGCGAGGTCGAGGAGGGTGCCGAACTCACCATCCGTACGCGCGTCATCGGCGTGGACGAGAAGAAGGTGCGGTTCACCCACGAGATGCATGTGGGCGAGCCGGTCGGCGCCCCCGTGGCCACGACCGAGCTGCTCGCGCTCCACATCGACCAGAACGAGAGCCGCTCGGCTCCGTTCCCCGAGGAGATACGGGAGCGGCTGACGGACCTGGTGGAGAAGGCCCCCGAGTGGGCGGGCCGGGCGATCGGCCCGGTTCCGGCCGAGGCGGGTTGAACGACCGCCGTCCCTCCTGAACGCCCCGGCCCCGGATTCGTCCGGGGGCCGGGGCGTTCGCCGTTCCGGATGAGGGATCGGGTGAGGTTGAATGGCGGTGGAGGCGGTGGCGGAAACGCCGAGGGACGCGTGTGCGAGGAGTGACGACGCCATGGCGGACGCCGGAGCGGGCACCGGACCGGATGCCGGATCGGACGCCGAACCGGACACCGGACCGGACGGCAACGGGAGCGGGAACAGGAACGGGAACGGCAAGGGTGGTCGGCGCGTCGAGCTGAGCGAGGTGCCCGAGACCTTGCTGTGGAACCTCTATATGCGGGCCGCCGAGGCCCGCCGGGCCCGGACCGTGCTCGACGACCCCAAGGCCGTCGAGTTGGTCGACCGCATCGACTACCCCTTCGAGGAGACCTTCGGAGCGCCCACCCCGCTGCTGGCGCAGGGCCACGCGCTGCGCGTCCGCACCTTCGACACCGCCGTACGGACCTTCCTCGACGAGCATCCGGACGGCACGGTCGTCACACTCGCCGAGGGTCTCGAGACGCAGTTCTGGCGGGTGGACAACGGCCGGGCGCGCTGGCTGTGCGTGGAGCTGCCGGAGACCGCCGAGGTGCGGCGGGCGCTGCTGCCGGACGAGGAGCGGCGGCGCACCCTCGCCCGCTCGGCGCTCGACCTGTCCTGGCGGGACGAGGTCGATCCCGCGCGCGGGGTGCTGATCACCGCCCAGGGGCTGCTGATGTATCTGCGGCCGACCGAGGTGAAGGACCTGATAGCGGGGTGCGCCGAGCGGTTCCGGGGCGGGGCGCTGGTCTTCGACGCGGTGCCGCGGTGGTTCAGCGCCCGGACGACGCGCGGCGAGATGCGCACCGCGCAGGGCTATCGCACACCGCCCATGCCGTGGGGTATGGACGCGGGCGAGCTGCCGAAGGTGCGGACGGCCCATCCGGCGATCACGGACGTACGCGAGATGCCGCCGCCGCGCGGGCGCGGCTTCTACTACGGGGCGGTGGCGCCCCTGATGCGGTGGCTGCCCGCGGTACGGAACCTGCGGCCGACGATGACGGCGATCGCCCGCTTCTCGTGACGTTCCGGGCCGCCACACTCCGGGCCTGACGTCCCCGGCTGACGTCCCCGTCCTGACGTCCGCGGCTGTTGGCTGTTGGCTGTTGGCTGTTGGCTGTTGGCTGTTGGCTGTTGGCTGTTGGCTGTTGGCTGTTGGCTGTTGGGTCCGGTTGACCTTGCCGCATGCCTCACGTTTGGTTGGAGTCCATGACGAACCACACGCACCGCGAAGTCCGACTGGTGGCCCGCCCCGAGGGACCGGTCAAGGATGACCTCTTCGAGATCGCGGAGGTGCCGGTCCCCGAGCCCGGACCGGGCCAGGTCCTCGTGCGCAACACCCATATGGGCGTCGCCGCCGTGATGCGCACGCTGATGGACGAGAACACCGATGTGCCGATGCCCTCCTTCGAGATCGGGGCACCGCTGAACGGGCCGGCGGTCGGTGAGGTCGTAGCCGCTCCCGGTACCGACCTCACCCCCGGCGAACTGGTGGAACACCGGCTCGGCTGGCGGGAGTACGCGCTGCTCGACGCGGATCAGGCCCACCGCCTCGAACCGGGCCTGATGCCCGACCCGGCCGCCTACCTCTCCCAAGGCCCCACCGCTCTGATGGGCATCGAGCGCGGCGCCGCGGTGCGGTCCGGTGACACGGTGTTCGTCACCGGGGCGGCCGGTGGCGTGGGCTCCCTGGCCGGCCAGATCGCCCGGCAGTTCGGCGCCGCCCGGGTCATCGGCAGCACCGGTTCGCGGCAGAAGGCCGAACGGCTGATCGGCGAACTGGGCTATGACGCGGTGGTCATCCGCGGCGCGGGCCCCATCGAGGACCAACTGCGCGAGGCCGCCCCGGACGGCGTCGACGCGGTCTTCGACAATGTGGGCGGCGAGCAGCTGACGGCGGCCATCGCCGTCGCCAACAGGGGCGCCCGGATCGCCATCGTGGGCGCGCTGGCCAGTCAGCTCGCCACGGAGGCCACGAATGCCTCCAGTGCCTCCAGTGCCTCGAAGACCGAGATCGACACGCTCTCGCTGCTCTCCCGCAGCATCACCCTGCGGGGCATCGCCCTCTACGACCACCTGGACCTGATCCCCCAGTGGAACCGCCGCTTCGCCGAGGGCCTGCGCACGGGCACCCTCTCCTTCCCGCACGCCCGGCTGCGCGGCATCGAGCAGGCCCCCCAGGCACTCCGCGAGCTGACCGAGGGACGCCACCTGGGCGCCGTCATCGTGGAGCTGTGAGGCCACGGGACGGGCAGTTGCCGACGGCCGGTTCCCAGCCGGCCGTTGTCAGCGGCCGATCGCAGTCTGTGGACGCGCCGTGACCCGGCCCTCGCAGTCCGTGGACGCGCCGTGGCCCGGCCCGGTCGCGGGCAGCGGCGCCCGGTCGCGGGCAGCGGCGCCCGGTCGCGGGCAGCGGCGAGAATGGAGAGGTGAGACGCTCCGTGGACACCTCCGGCCCGATACGGCCCCGGCTGCCGTCCCCGATGTGGGACGTGCCCGAGCCGTGGCTCGCCGAGCGAGGCGTGGAGCTGCGGCTGAAGCGGGACGATCTCATCCATCCGCTGGTGCCGGGCAACAAGTGGCGCAAGCTCACGCCGAATCTGCTCGCGGCCGTCGAGCAGGGTCATACCCGGCTGCTCACCTTTGGCGGCGCGTACTCCAACCACATCCGCGCGGTGGCGGCTGCGGGGGCCGCTTACGGGCTGTCGACAGTCGGGGTCATCCGGGGCGACGAGCTGGCCGGCGCACCGCGCAACTGGTCGTTGGCGCGGGCCGAGGAGCATGGCATGGAGCTGGCCTTCGTCACCCGCTCCGCCTACCGCGAGACGCTGCGCGGCCTGAGCGAGGACGACCCGGGCACGCTGCGGGGGCTGGAGGAGCGGTGGGGGCGCGCCTACGTCCTCCCGGAGGGCGGTACGAACGTCCTGGCGGCGGGCGGGGCCGCGGACCTCGTCGCGGAGCTGCCCGACCTGGGTCCGGGCGATGTGGTGTGCTGCGCGGTGGGCACCGGGGGCACCCTCGCCGGTATCGCGGCCGCGCTCCCGGCCGGTGCGCGGGCGGTGGGGTTCGCCGTCCTGAAGGGGGCGGACGGCTATCTGGAGGGCGAGGTGGCCGAGCTGCACCGGCGCGGCTGGGGGTGCTCGTTCGGCAACTGGCGGATCGAGCACGGCTATCACGGCGGCGGGTATGGGCGCGTTCCGGTGGAGTTGGAGGCGTTCGCGGCTCGATTCGAGGGGCGGCATGGGGTGCGGGTGGAGCGGCGGTATGTGGCGAAGATGCTGTGGGGTGTGTACGGGCTGGCGGAGCGGGGCGAACTGGCCCCGGGTAGCCGGGTGACGGCGGTGGTCACGGGGCCGCCGGATCCGGAGGGTTCGGAGGGTTCGGTGGGTTCGGTGGGTTCGGTGAGTTCAGTGGGTTCAGTGGGTTCGGACGGTTCGGACGGTTCGGAGAGTGGTGCGGCGCTGTCGACCTGACGGGCGTCGTCGGTACTGCCCTGTCAGGGTTGCCCTGGTGCGGGGTGCCCCCTCACCAGGGCAACCCACTACCGGGCAACCCGCGCCGGGGTTTGTGGTGGGTGGCGGGGGCGGGGCCTCCGGTGCGGCGCCCTGGACCGCATATTTACGGCGCCGGTGCCCGGGGGCGTGGAGTGGGCCGGGGATTGGCGCCACAAATATGCGAAAGCGTCCAGGACGCCACCCCTGCGACCCCACCCCCTCCCGTCTCACCGGCGACCACCCGCCGGTGGCCCAGTGCGTCCGTCCGGCTCACGTTCAGCCCGGGGGCCGTGAATTCAGCCCCTCCGGCGTTTGAAGACCGAGGCCCGGAGCGGAGCCCGCTGTTCAGCCCCGGCGTCTGAAGAGCGGGTCCGGAGCGGAGCCCGCTGTTCAGCCCCTCCGGCGTTTGAAGACCGGGTCCGGGGCGGACCGCCGTTCAGCCCCTCCGGCGTTTGAGGAGCGGGGTCCGGGGCGGAGCCCCGGCGGGGGCGAGGGGCGGAGCCCCATCCCGCGCGGCGGAGCCGCATATCGATGCTGCGGGAAGGGGCGGGGTGGGGGACTTTCCGCCGGAGGCGCCCACGGTCCGCACTCGGCATTCGGCCCCGGGGCCAGGTGCTGGGTGGGTGCGAGCCCCGGCCCTCTGCCGGCAGTGGCTCAGGGGGTGGGTCAGTCCGGGATGCGGAGGCGCATGACCGTCGTCGCCGCGTGGCGGACCGTGCTTTCCTGGCGGACCTCGACCGTCAGGTCCGGGGCGATCGGGCGGTAGGCGATCTCGGCGCCGACCCGGTCCAGTGCGGTGGGGAGTTCGGCGGGCGGGGGCTGGGGGTCGGGCAGATCGCGCAGGGCCGTGCTGAGCTGGGCCCGGACGACCGTGGCAAGCGGGGCGGAGATGACGGGCGCGTCGTCGCCGGGGAGCACCAGCGCGAGGGCGCGCGGGCGGAGGCGGGGGCCGACGACGCCGACGACGACGGCGTCACGGGTCTCCGAATGGCGCAGCTTCCGCCAGTGGCGGCCCGGCCGGTAGGGCTGGTCCAGGTCCTTGATGACCAGGCCCTCGACCCCGATCTCCGGAAGCGCCTCGTACCAGGTGGCGGCGAGCTGTGGATCGGTCGTCATCGGCACGGCCTGCAGCGGTGGGCCGAGCGGTTCGAGGAGCGCCATCAGCCTGGCCCGGCGCTCCGCGTACGGAAGCGGCCGCAGGTCCTCCTCGCCGATCGCGAGCAGGTCGAAGGCGGCGTAGGAGGCGGGCAGTTCCCGGGCGAGCCGACCCGCCCGGGACTCGGACGCGGCGAAGGCGCGCTTCTGGACGGCGGCGAAGTCCGTACGGTTGCCCGCCCACACCACCACCTCGCCGTCGAGGACCGTGCCGGGCGGTAGCGGCCGCGCGGCGGCCTCCAGGTCGGGGAAGGCGCGGGTGATGATGCGGCCGGAGCGGGCCTGCATCCTTACGGCGTCCGCCAGCCGGAAGATCAGCAGCCGATGGCCGTCGAACTTGGGCTCGTAGGCCAGCCGCCGTCCGGGCGGGGCGGTCGGCAGGGTGGGGACGACGCGGGCCAGCGCCACGTCCACGGGCGGCTGAAGGGGCGGCTCAGGGGACGACGTCATCGGTCGACCGCGCCTTCGTCGTCGGCGTCCTGTTCTCCGTCGCCTTCACCGGCACCGCCCTCTCCCGTCGGCAGCGGGCGCGCCTGCGCCGGGTCCAGCAGCGGGGCGAGCAGATCCCCGTGGCGGTCGAGCCGCGCCGGGATGTCGTCGATCAGGAAGGACAGCGCCGCCGGGGTGTGGCACTCCTCGACCTCCTCCCAGGTGACGGGCGTGGAGACGGCCGGTTCTGGGAGGGCGCGGGGGGTGTAGGGGGCGGCGGTGGTCTTCGCGGCCGCGTTCTGGCTGAAGTCCACGTACACCTTCCCCGGCCGCAGCGCGCGGGTCATCTTGCGGATGACCAGGTCCGGCATGGCGTTCGCGGCCTCCAGGGCCAGCCGTCTGGCGTAGGCGGTGACCTGCCGGGAGGGGGTCGGCTCCACCGGCACCAGCAGATGCAGCCCCTTGGAGCCACTGGTCTTGGCGTACGCCGTAAGGCCGTCGGCGGCCAGCCGCTCGCGCAGCCATACGGCGACGACGCGGCAGTCCACGATCGTGGCGGGCGGCCCGGGGTCGAGGTCGAAGACGAGCCGGTCGGCGATGCCCACGCCCTGGTCGATCCGCCACATCGGGGCGTGGAGCTCCACCACGAGGTTGGCCGCCCACATCAGCGAGGGCAGGTCCTGGATCAGCACCTGTTGCGCGGTCTCCCCCTTATGGCGGGTGACCTCGGCCGTCGTCACCCAGGAAGGCGTGCCCGGAGGCGGGTTCTTGGTGAAGAACTTCTGACCGTCGGGGCCGTCCGGGTAGCGGAGGAACGCCAGCGGCCGACCGTGCAGATGGCCGAGGAGCGGGTCCGCGGCCGACGCCAGGTAGTGCAGCAGCTCGCCCTTTGTGGTGCCGGTGGCCGGATGGATGACCTTGTCGAGGTTCCTGAGCGTGATCCGCCGCCCCTCCACCTCCGCGATCGGGGACATACGATAAGAATCTCACGAAAGGGATCAAGCATGCGATCTATCTGGAATGGGAACATTTCGTTTGGCCTGGTGAGCATTCCGATCAAGATCTATCCGGCCACCGAGGACCACTCGATCTCGTTCCGGCAGATCCACACCCGCGACGGAGGCCGCATCCGCTACCGCAAGGTCTGCGAGCTCGAGGACAGTCCGGTCGAGTCGAGCGAGATCGGGCGGGCGTACGAGGACGCGGACGGCGCGCTGGTCCCGATCACCGACGAGGACCTCGCGGCCCTTCCGCTGCCCACCACCCACACCCTGGAGATCGAGGCGTTCATCTCCGCCGCCGAGATCGACCCGCTGCAGATGGGCGACGCCTACTACCTGGGCACCACCGGCGCCGCCGGGGCCAAGCCGTACACCCTGCTGCGCGAGGCGCTCAAGCGCAGCGAGAAGGTCGCCATCGCCAAATACGCCCACCGTGGCCGCGAGCGGCTGGGGATGCTCCGCGTCGTGGGCGACACCATCGCGCTGCACCGGCTGCTCTGGCCGGACGAGGTGCGCGAGCCCGCGGGGGTGGCCCCCAAGGAGAAGGTGACCGTCAAACCGGCCGAACTGGACCTCGCCGACACCCTGATGGAGACGCTCGGCGAGGTGGATCTGAGCGATCTGCACGACGAGTACCACGAGGCGCTGGAGGAGCTGGTGGCGGCGAAGGTGTCCGGCGCCACGCCCACCGCCGAGCCCGGTGAGCGGCCCGCGGGCGCGCAGGTGGTCGACCTGATGGCGGCGCTGAAGGAGAGTGTCCGCAGCGCCAAGGAGGCCCGGGGCGAGGAGGCCGGGGAGGCCGCGAAGGGCGAAGCCGAGGAAGGGGAGGAGGGGGCGGGGGCGGAGGCGACGGTCCACGAACTGCGCGGCCGTAAGAAGGCCCCCGCGAAGAAGGCCGCGGCGAAGAAGGCCCCGGCGGGCGAGAAGAAGACGGCGGCGAAGAGGAGCGGGGCGAAGGCGGCGAAGGCCGCGGAGGAGGAGCCCGCGGAGAAGGCCGCCGGGAAGACCGCCGGGAAGAAGCAGACGGGCACGAAGAAGGCCGCGGCCAAGAAGACCACCGCGAAGAAGCAGACGGGCGGGCGCGGCACGCGAACCGCCTCCTGAGGCGGGCTTTCCCCTACCCGGGGCTGTTTCAGCCCGTCCGGCGTTTGCGGACACGCCCGAAGGGCGTCCGGGGTCCAGGGGGCGGAGCCCCATGGTCCGGGAAGGGGCGGGTTGGGGAAGGCTCGCCGCAGGCGCAACCCCGGTCAGCGGAAGGCGGCCACCCGGTCCTCCACCCACTGCGCGAACGTACGCCCGGGACGGCCCGTGATGCGCTCCACCTCCGGCGAGACCGCCTGCGGCCGGTCCACCAGCTCCGCGAAGACGCGCAGCAGCGAGTCCGCCATCTCCGGCGTGAGGAACCCGCCGGCCATCCGCTCCCGCGCCGCCTCGTGCGGGATCTCCTCGTACCGCAGCGGCCGACCGACGACCTCACCGATGATGCGCACCTGGTCGGCGAAGCTCAGCGACTCGGGTCCGGTCAGCTCGGGCGTCTGGCCGACCAGGTCGTCGGCGAGCAGGGCACGGGCGGCGACCGCGCCCATGTCCGCCTCGTGGATGGCGGCCATCTGCGCCCCGGCGTACGGCCCGTACACCACGTCCCCGGCCTTGATCTGGTCCACCCACTGCAGGGCGTTCGCGGCGAAGGCGCCCGGGCGGACGAACGTCCACTCCAGCCCCGTGCGCTCGACCTCGTCCTCCAGTGCGCGGTGGCGAACGCCGATCGGGTTCGTGTGCGGATCGAGGTCCTGGAGGACGGAGGACGAGGAGAGCATCACGATCCGTCGTACACCGCTCTGCTTGGCCCGCTCCAGGAGCTTCTCGGTCCCCACCTGCCACACCACGGCGGGGTTGAGGAACAGCGCCGTGGCGCCGTCCAGGGGCATCTCCTCGGTCCGGGCCGCCCGTACGCCCTCCGGCAGCCGGGCCGCCTCGGGGTCGCGGGTGAGCGCGAGCACCTCGGCGCCCGCGTCGGCCAGCTCCTTCACCACATAACCGCCGACGTTTCCGGTGGCTCCGGTCACCACGAACATGATGAATCTCCTCGCGTGTCCTGCGATGGGTACATAACCGCAGTCAGGTTCATCCAAACAGATGACGTTGTCAAACGATTAGATGAGAGCCTGTCGGGAACCCGCGGCTAGCCTGTCCGGGCCGAGGAAGAGGAGATGACGACCATGCAGGGGACGCCCAAGAGGCCCCGCCGCGCTCCCACGCCCGAGGAGCGCAAGCAGTGCCCGGAGCGCTCCCGGCGGCTGCTGATGGAGGCGGCCAGGGACGTGTTCTCCGAGAAGGGGTTCGCGGGCGCCCGCGTCCAGGACATCGCGGACCGTGCGGGCCTCAACAAGCAGTTGATCGCCTACTACTTCGGCGGCAAGGAGGGCCTCTACCAGGAGCTCACCCGCGAGTGGCTGGCGCGCGAGGCGTCCTTCAACGACCCCGCGGTCCCCTTCGAGGAGCTGGTCGTCCGCTACCTCCGGGATGCGTTCGACGACCCCCGCGCCATCCGGCTGGCCGTCTGGCGCGGGCTGACCGACGAGGTGGCGGACGAGCATCCCGAGGACCTGTCCGACATGCGGCGCCGGCAGGCGGCGGGCGAGCTGGCGGACGACCTCGACCCGGCCGCCGTGCTGCTGATGTGCTACGCCGTGGTCTCCGCACCCGCCACGATGCCGCACGCCGTCCGCCAGATCTTCGGCATCGAGCCGGACTCGCCGGAATTCCAGGAGCGGTGGGAGGAGCAGTTGCGCCGCATCCTCCGCCACCTGGCGGCGTGAGACCCCCGCCCTACTCCACCACCCCGTCGATCTGGAACGTCTGCACCGACTTCTCGGCGAACGGAACGCTCAGCCGCTTGCCGTCGAGCGCCGTGTCCCGGCGCGCGGTGTACAGATCGCCGGTGCCCGAGGTGTGGGTGGACCAGCGCGGCACCAGCCCGCCGGTGCCCCCGGTGACCTGGCCGAAGCGGGACAGGTCGAAGGTCAGCGTCTGCGCGGCGCCGGGGTTGACGGCGACGAGGACGAGCCGACGCGCGGCCGGGTCGTACGCGGCGACGGCGTGGTCCGAGCCGGTGTCCAGGATCCGCATCCCGGGGCGGATATGCCGGGTGAACTGGGCGAGCACGTAGTACTTGGGCTGCACGGCGCCGGGCTGGGCGGAGTCCGGGTCGTAGTGGATCAGCGCCCAGCCGGCGCTGGGGTCCATGACCTGCCAGTAACACCACGCGGTGGGGTGCAGCCAGCGGAAGTCCAGGCAGAGGTTGGTGGCCAGCGTCAGGCCGGTGCCGTCCCCGTCGCCGGTCTCGGAGTTCCAGAGCTTCTTACCGGCCGCACGCACATCCGTGTACAGCAGATCGCGGCGGCCGCCCGAGCCCTGGTAGCCGTGGACGTTGACCTGGTCGACCAGCGCGCGGGTGGCCGTGTCGAACGAGCCCCAGGTGGTGCGGGCCAGGTCGTAACTGGTCTCGTCGGACGCCGAGATCCGGGTGCCGGTCAGCCCGCGCGCGTCGAGCTCGGTGCGGAGGTGGCCGAGGACGGTCCGCTGGACCGCCGCGTCGATATGGCAGCCCTCCTGCGTGCCGTCGGCCTTCCACCACGCGGAGGACGGCTCGTTGAACGCCTCGACGGTGGCGAAGCGGACGCCCCAGTGGTCCTGGGCGTAGCGGGCGGTGGCGGCGAGATAGAGCGCGAACTGGCGGTAGTTCCAGGACTGGAGGTTGTTGCCGCCGTCCGCCGCACCGGACGGATTGTGGTTGAGACACATCCACCACATGGGCGAGTTGGAGAACAGCTCGCTGACGGCGCCCCGTTGGACGGCCTTGACCAGCGCCGCCCGCTGGACCGCGTCGGCGCCCCAGTGCCAGGCCGCGGAGGCGGGGTCCTCGCTGTTCCAGTCGTGCCAGTAGCCCTCGATCTGCTTGAACCGGGGGATGTTGGGCGAGGCCACCATGGACTCGCCGCCCACGCTGGTCCAGGAGCAGCCGCCGAGGTTGTAGCGGGCGATGTTCAGCCCGAGGCCGGGCAGCGATCCGCCGCCGTAGCCCACGGCCTTGGTGGTGAAGAAGAGATCGGCGAAGTCGTCCCGCTGCCCGAAGAGATTGGCCCACCAGGCGAGCGAGGTGCCCCAGCCCTCCCAGGCCCCGTGGTCGGTGCCGGGGTCGACGCCGATGGTCTCGTCGGCCCAGGCCGTGCCGGTCATGAGCGCGGCGCCGAGCACAGTGGTGCCCGCCGCCGTCAGAAGCGTTCTGCGCCGCATCGTCCGTCCCCTCCGCCGCACCGGCCCCCGTCGCTTACGAAGCGTCGGGGCAGCGGCGGGCATTGTCGAGAGGCGTGACAGCGCTTTCCACGGACGGGTCGCAGCCGGACGGGGCCACGGCCGGACGGCGGCCCGGCGCGGTGACGGGCCGTCGGTAATTCGGTTGCCTCCGCCCGCCGCCGTGTCCACGATGTCCGGGACCTCACCGCTACGAGCAGGAGCACAGGAGCAACAGATGCGCCGATTCCTCGGAACGACTCAGCGCCCCTACCGGACGACCGTCTTCGAGGACTTCAGCATCCATGCCCAGCTCTCCACGGGTCTCCCGGACCCTGAACATCGGCGTGCTCGCCCATGTCGACGCCGGTAAGACCAGCCTCACCGAGCGGCTGCTCTACGACGCCGGGGTGATCGACCGGCTCGGCAGCGTCGACGCCGGGGACACCCAGACCGATACCGGCGAGATCGAGCGGCGGCGCGGTATCACCGTGCGGACCGCGGTCGCGTCCCTCACCGCCGGGGACACCCAGCTCAACCTGATCGACACCCCCGGCCACTCCGACTTCATCGCCGAGGTCGAACGCGCCCTCGGCGTGCTCGACGGCGCGGTGCTCGTGCTGTCCGCCGTCGAGGGCGTCCAGGCGCAGACCCGGGTGCTGATGAAGACGCTGCGGCGGCTGCGGCTTCCGGTGCTGCTCTTCATCAACAAGATCGACCGTGCGGGCGCCCGCGACGCGGGGCTGCTCACCGACATCCGGCGCACCCTGGCGCCGCATCTCCTCCCCCTGACGGCGGTACGGGAGCTGGGCACGCGGAACGCGCACGTCCGCTCGCGCTCCCTCGACGATCCGGGGATGCGCGCCGAGGCGGCCGAGGTGCTGGCCGAGCTCGATGACGCGATGCTCGCGCGCGTCGTGGACGGCCCGCTCCCCTCGGCCGAGGAGGTGTGGGCCGCGCTGGCGGCCCGCACGGCGGAGGGGCTGGCGCATCCAGTCTTCTTCGGCTCGGCGCTCAGCGGTCAGGGCGTCGGGGCGCTGGTCGAGGGGGTCGCGCGGCTGGTGCCGCCAGCGCCGGGCGGGGCGGAGCCGCGGGGCACGGTCTTCGCCGTGGAGCGCGGTGGAGGCGGCCGGGGCGGCGCCCGGGGCGGCCGTACGGCGTATCTGCGGCTGTTCTCCGGTGAGGTGGCCTTGCGGCAGCGGGTGACGCTGCACCGCCGCGGGCCCGGCGGCGCCCTCACCGAGCACACCGGGCAGATCACCGCGCTGGAGGTCGTCGGCGAGGCGGGGGCCGCACGGGGGCCGCTGACCGCCGGGAACATCGCGCGGATCAAGGGGCTGCCCGGCGTCCGGGTCGGCGACCGGCTCGGTCCCGTCCGCGACGTCCCGTCGGACCGGCCGCACTTCGCCGCGCCCACCCTCCAGACCCTCGTCCACGCCCGCGAGCCCGGCGCCGCCGCCGCGTCCCGGCTGCACACCGCGCTGCTCGACCTGGCCGACCAGGATCCGCTGATCCACGCGCGGGCGATGCCGGGCGGGGCCACCTCGGTACTGCTGTACGGCGAGGTGCAGAAGGAGATCATCGCGGCCACGCTGGTCCAGGACTACGGCGTCGAGGCGGAGTTCGAACCGAGCCGTCCCGTGCTCGTCGAACGCCCCTCCGGGGTCGGCGAGGCCGGTCGTGAGATCGCCCGTTCCGGCCACACCGGGCCGTGGGCGACCGTCGGGCTGCGCGTCGAGCCCACCGCGCGCGGCGCCGGGGTGGTCTTCGGCTACGAGACCGAACTGGGCGCGCTGCCCCGCGCGTTCCACCACGCGATCGAGGAGACCGTGTACGACACGCTGTTCCACGGCCCCCGGGGGCGCTCGGTGACGGACTGCCGGGTCGTCCTCGTCCGCTCCGGGTTCCTCGGCCCGCAGAGCACCGCGGCCGACTTCCGCGACGTCACCCCTGTGGTGCTCGAAGAGGCGCTGGAGCGGGCGGGGTGGCGGGTGTACGAGCCGTACCACGCCTTCGAGCTGGAACTCCCGCCCGAGACGCTCGCCGCGGTCACCGCCCAACTCGCCGCCGCCGAGGCGGACATCGGCGAGAGCGTGGACGGTGCCACGGGATGGCTGCTCCGGGGCGAGATCCCGGCCCGCCGGGTGCACGGTTTCGAACACGTCCTGCCCCGGCTGACGCACGGCGAGGGGGTGTGGTGGTCCCGGCCGTGCGCCGACCGGCCGCTGCGCGCCGGGGCGGCGCGCGAACCGCACGCCTGAGCGCGGCTAGATCCCGGGCGCCGCCACGCGGGTGTAGACGAGGCTGTTGCTGGTGCCGCCGGGCGTGGTGACCCGCACGTTCACCGGCCCGGCGGGCCCGGACGGGGCGATGGCGGTGACCCAGATGTCGGAGGCGACGGTGAAGGAAGCGGGTGTGGTGCCGAAGAGCACCGTGCTGGTCGTGGTGAGACCGCTGCCGAAGAGCGTGACCGTGGTCCCGGCGTTGAGCGGCCCCTCGGTCGGCGACAGGCTGCTGAGGACGGGAACGGCGACATAGGTGTACGCGACGCCGTTGCTGGTGCCGCCGGGCGTCACCGCCGTGATCTGCACGGTGCCGCTGCCCGGCGGGGCCACCGCCGTGATCTGCGTGGCCGACACCACCGTGAACGACGAAGCCGGCGTCGAACCGAAACGCACCGCCGTCGCGCCGAGGAGATTGGTGCCGGTGAGGGTCACGGTGTTGCCGCCGGCGACGGGGCCCACGGCGGGTGCGGCGCCGGTGAGGGTGGGGACGCCGACGTAGAAGTACGTCACCCCGTTGCTGGTACCGCCCGGCCCGGTCACCGTGATCTGCACCGGCCCGGTGGCCCCCGGCGGGGCGACCGCGGTGATCTGGGTGGCCGAGACGACGGAGAACGACGCGGCGGGCGTGGAGCCGAAGGTGACGGCGGTGACGCCCGTAAGGTCGCTGCCGGTGAGCGTCACCGTGCTCCCGCCGCCGACCGGCCCCTGCCCCGGGGACACGGAGGTGAGCACGGGCACCGGCGCCGACACATAGCCGTACGCCACCCCATTGCTCGTCCCACCCGGCCCGGTCACCGTCACCTGCACAGTCCCACTGCCCGGCGGCGCCACCACCGTGATCTGCGTGGCCGACACCACCGTGAACGACGAAGCCGACGCCGAACCGAAACGCACCGCCGTCGCACCCGTAAAACCACTCCCCGTCAACGCGACCGTATTCCCCCCGACCGCCGGACCCTGCCCCGGAGACACCCCCGACACCACCGGCACCGGCGCCGACACATAGCCGTACGCCACCCCATTGCTCGTCCCACCCGGCCCGGTCACCGTCACCTGCACAGTCCCACTGCCCGGCGGCGCCACCGCCGTGATCTGCGTGGCGGACACCACCGTGAAAGTCGTGGCGTTGGCGGCCCCGAACCGTACCGCCGTCGCGGCCAGGAGGTTGGTGCCGGTCAAGGTGACGACCGTGCCGCCGGAAGCGGGGCCCGTCGTGGGAGTGATCCCGGTGAGAGCAGGGGCACCGGCGTAGCTGTACGCCACCCCGTTGCTGGTGCCGCCCTGCGTGGTGACCGTGATCTGCACGGTGCCGTTCCCCGGCGGCGCCACCGCCGTGATCTGCGTGGCGGAGACGGCGGTGAAGGACGTGGCCAGGATCGGGCCGAAGCGGACCGCCGACGGCTGGATGAAGTTGCTCCCGGTCAGGGTGACCAGGGTCCCGCCGCCGGTAGAACCGGCGGCGGGAGTGACGGAACTGATCACAGGAGGGGACGCCACGGCCGTCGAGGGACCGGTGCCTGTACCTGTGGCTTGAGGGGTACTCAAGGTGGATCTCCTTCTGGCGAGTCGTCCCACGGGTGATCAGATGCCGGGACCGGCCACGTACTGGAACGGGGTCGCGGCGGTGGCGCTGCCGGCCAGGGTGGTGACCGTGATGTCGGCGGGGCCGGGCGCCCCGTCCCCGGTGGGCGGCGACACCGCGGACAGGGAGGTGTCGTTGATGACGGTGAACGGCGCCGGGTTGCCGCCGAAGGTCACCGACTGGGTGGTGGACAGGTTGGTGCCGGTGATGGTCACCGCGGTGCCGCCGGAGGGCGGGCCCGAGGCGGGCGTGAAGCCGATGACCGTCGGCACGTCCACATAGGTGTAGGAGAAGCCGTTGTTGGTGCCACCAGCGGTGGTGACACTCACCCCGACCGTCCCGGCCGCGGCACCGGCCGGGACGACCGCGGTGATCTGGCTGTCGGAGACGATGGTCGGCGTCGCGGTGTTGGCGCCGAAGTGCACGGCGGTGGCGGTCGACAGGCTGGTGCCGTTGATGGTGATGGTGTTGCCACCGGCCAGCGGCCCGGCGCCGGTGCTCAGCGAGGACTTGAAGGGCGCGCCGACGTAGAAGAAGTTCAGCGGATTGCTGGTGCCGCCGGCCGTGGTCACGGTCACCGGCACCATCCCGCTGCCGGACGGCGTGGTGACCGTCACGGAGGTGGGGGTGTTGGCGGTGATGGCGGCCAGCTTGCTGCCGAAGTGCACGGCCGTGGCACCGCCGAGGTTGGTGCCGGTGATGGTGACGGTCTGTCCGCCGGCGGACGACCCCTGACTGGGTGAGATGGGCATGGCGCATGGCCTCCTGAGGTGAGGGCGGGGCGTAGCGTGGGGTGGATGGGACCGGACGGGCTGGGCCCGCTCGCGCTCACGGAAGTCCGTTGCGCGACAGTGGGCGTTGGGGCACCCGCCCGGTCCTCCTCGCGGTACGCCTGGCGCCCGGCTCCGGCGAGGACGCGGCGCCCCCAGCACCGGAAAGAGACCGGCGGGGTTCCACCGCACACTTTCAGTAATCCATCCGACGTAGCCCGCCACAAGAAGGGTGACGCCACGTCACCCGAATGGCCGGGCGTGCGGGACAGGCCGGGCCGGGCACCGCACGCGCCGGGCCTGCCATCCCACTCCACGCCGTCCCGGCACGCCCCTCTCCGGCCCCGGGCCTACTCCTCTCCGGCCCCGGGTCCACCCCTCACCCGTTCCCGTGACCCATCGGACGGACGGGTCACTTCCGTACCTCCCGGGCGTATGCTCTTGCCACATGGGGGCGGAAATGGGCATTACCGCCGATGAGACCTCCAGCGGGGGCACTTGGCGGGTAAGGATCCGGAGTTCGGCCGGTGACGTCCTGGGCGCCGGAATCCTTCTGGGCAGCGAGACGGTGTTGACGTGCGCCCATGTGATCCCCGACGACGGGCTCCCGGTGCCCGCCACCGAGGTGCTGGTCGACCTGGTCGAGGTGCCCGACGCCGCACCGGTCCCCGCGCGCGTCGCCGACGGCGGCTGGGTGCCCCAGCGCTCCGACGGATGCGGCGATGTGGCGCTGCTGCGGCTGGGCCGTCCGCAGCCCGCCGAGCACGCCGCGCCGCTCTACCGGCTGCCGCCGGTGCTCGGCCGCCCGGTGTGGATGGGCGGCTTCCCCAAGGGGCTCGACAACGGCCACTATCTGCGCGCCAAGACCGCCGGTCGGGTCGGCCCCCGGGCGGAGTGGGTGGGGCTCGACCCCAAGTCGCCCAGGGATGTGGTCCGTAAGGGCTTCAGCGGCGCCGGAGTCGAGGACGAGGCCACCCGGCATGTGATCGGCATGGTCGTCAGCCGGTACGACGACCCCGTCGGCGTCCCCTCCGCCGAGCGCCTCAGCGTCTCCTACATGATCCCGGTGGAGACGATCGTGCGCCATCTGCCGGTGGTCCACCGCTGGTTACGGGGCGACCCCGGGGTGGACCGGCCGCTGGTCTCCCGACTGACCACCGGCGTCCAGGACATCGGCTTCGCCCAGCGGCTCGCCGTATGGCTGCGCCGGGAGCCCCTCACCGGGCGGCCGGACATCGCGGATGTGGAGACCGTGGTCATCGAGGACGACGACCACGTGCGGTACGAGGCGCTCAGCCGCGCCATCACGCTCGCCGACCGCGAGCTGTCGGGCGGCGGCCCGGACGAGGCGGTCTCCGCCGCGCCGCACGGCACCGTACCGCCGCTGGGCAGTGTGGACCTGGCCATCGACGTCACCGGGCGCACCGACACCGAGGTCGCGCTGCGGGTCGCGGACCGGATGGATCTGCGCTCGCCCGGCGACACCTCCCCGCTCAGCCGGGTCCGGGCCAACGCGGTGCCGCTCACCATCGTGGCCGTCGGCGTGGACCGCGCCCGCGACCCGGAGGCGCTGGTCGGCTTCATGAAGCTGCTCGCCGACCGGGGCGGCCGGCTGATGCTGGTCTTCCGCGATCCCCACTCCCGTGGACTGCGGCTGGCCGAGCGGCTATTCCGCCCCGAGGCGGCCCGGATCGACGCCTGGCTGGACGAGCTCGCCGGGCGGGTGGCCCTCGCCGCCGACCGCGAGCACGAGGCGGCCGAGCGCGGGGCGCGCCGCTCGTCCCTGTCGGACGCCGAGGACGCGACGGCCTTACGGATCAATCTGACCCGGCTGCGCTCCGACCCCGAGCTGCGCTCCCACCGCATCGTCGTCAAGCTGGCCGCGTTCGAGCAAACGGTCCGGACGGTCGCCGAGCGGGCCGAGGAGACGCTGCGAGTGATCGAGGCCCAGCAGCCCGCGGTCCAGGAGCTGAAGTGGCAGCTCGTGTCGTACACGGCGATGCTCGGGAGCAAGGCCGAATCCGAGCGGGCGGAGCTGATCCCGCTGCACCGCGCCGCGGTGCGGCTGCTGGCCACGGTGCCCTGTGATCTGCCCGAGGCCCGCCGCGCCGTCGACCGGTTCGTGGCCGCCGTGCACACACCGCCGGAGGGGGAGGCGCCATGACGGAGGGCAGTCGTCCGGACGGCAGTCGTAGGGGCCGCAGTCGTAAGGACCGCAGTCGTACGGGCGGCAATCGCCCGGACCGCGATCGCCCGGACCGCAGTCGTACGGACCGCGATCGCCCGCACTGCGATCGCCCGGACTGCGATCGCCCGGACTGCCGCGGCGAGGGCCTGGGCCGGATCAACGCCCGGGGGTTCTGCACGGAGTGCGGCCGCAGGGCCCTGCCCACCGCCCCCGAGCCCGCTCCCCCACCCACTCAGGCGCGTACTTCCCCACCCACCCAGGCGCGCACTCACCCACCCACCCGGCCCGGCGAACCTCTGATGTCCGAGTCCACCGCGACCACGGCCCGTGCCCGCCGCCGCGATGTGGCGCGGAAGTTCACCTTCCGGCCGGCGGGCGAGGATCCGCTGGCCCTGCCCCGGGTCGAACTGCCCTCGCTGCGCGACCTGGTGATGGACGATCCGCATCCGCCCTCGCGCGGACAGACCTGCGGCTGGGAGGGGTGCGAGGAGATCGTGGGGGCGCCCTACGCCGGACAGCCCGCGCTCTCCAGGGGCTACTGCCCGCGCTGCCGCCATCCGTTCGACTTCGCCCCGCGGCTGAGCCCCGGGGATCTGCTGGGCGATCAGTACCGGGTGATCGGCTGCGTGGGGTACGGCGGGCTCGGCTGGGTCTATCTCGCCGAGGACACCCAGCTGGACGACCAGCCCGTGGCCATCAAGGGCCTGATCAACAACGAGGACGAGGCGGCCCTGCGGACGGCGGTCGAGGAGCGCCGCTATCTGACCATGCTCGACCACCCCGGCATCGTCCGGATCATCAACTACGTCACCCAGCCCGACCCGCGGGACGAGACCGCGCTGGCGGGCTACATCGTGATGGAGTTCGTCGGCGGGATGACGCTCGCCCAGATCAAGGACCACATCGCGGACGCGGTCAAGCCGTACGACGGGCCGCGGCTGTACGAGCACATCCTGGCCTACGGCTGTCTGGTGCTGCGCGCGGTGGGCTATCTGCACGGCGAGAAGCTGCTGTACTGCGATCTCAAGCCGAGCAACGTCATGCACTACGAGGACCGGGTCAAGGTGATCGACCTCGGCGCGGTGTGGCGGCTGGGCCAGCGGGACGGCGGGCCACTCGTGATCACCGAGCCGTTCGCCGCCCCCGAGGTGCTGGCCCGGGGCGCCTCGGCCCTCACCGAGCGCCATGACCTCTTCGGGGTCGGCAGGACGCTCGAAGAGCTCTCCGACAAGGCCACCCGGCAGGCCCAGCGGCCGCCGGGCCTGGGCGCCGAGTCCTACCGCCGGGTGCTGGCCCGCGCCACCGCGGCCGACCCGGACCGGCGGTTCGGATCGGCCGCGGAGATGTCCGAGCAACTGTGGGGCGTGCTGCGGGAGATCCACTCGCTGCGGCTGAGCCGGGAGCAGCCGCAACCGTCCACGCTCTTCGCCCCGACCTCGGCGCTGCTGGACTCCTCGCTGGGCCGGATCCCCGACCTGGAGCGCTGGCTGGACGGGGACCCCCGCCCGCTGCTGGCGTCCGGGCTGCCCCGCCCCGAGCAGGTGCCGACCGGGCTGCCGGTGCCGTTCCCGGACGCGGCGGATCCCGGCGCGGCGCTGCTGGGCGTGCCGACCGACAGCGGGCCCCGGCGGCTGATCGAGCAGTTGCACGCCTTCCCCCGCCCCTCCGCCGAGATCCGGCTGCGCACCTGCCGCGCCTATCTGGAGCTGGACGAACGGGAGGCGGCGGCCCAGGAGTTGGCGATCGCCGTGGAGCTGATCGGCTCGGCCGCCCCGTACGACTGGCGGCTGTCCTGGCACCGCGCCCTGCTGCGGCTGGCGGACGGCGCGGTGGCCGACGCCCGGCGGCAGTTCGACGAGGTCTACAGCGCCCTGCCCGGGGAGTACGCGCCCAAGCTGGCGCTGGGCTACTGCGCCGAGCACCTGGGCGACCACCAGGCCGCCAAGCGGTTCTACGAGGCGGTGTGGCAGCGCAACCGCTCGCAGGGCAGCGCCGCGTTCGGGCTGGCCCGGCTCCGGCTCGCGGCGGGCGACCGGGGCGGCGCGGTGGACATCCTCGGCGGAGTGCCGAAGGTCTCCCGCCACTACGACGCCGCGCGGATCGCCATCGTGCGGGTGCTGTCGGGGCGGCTGGGGCACCCCGACGCCCTGCCCACGGCCGAGGATCTGGCGGAGGTGCGCACCCGGCTGCCGCGGCTGTATCTGGACGAGGGGCGGGAGTCCGGCCCGGCCCGCGACCGGCTGACCGCGGAGTCGCTGGAGGTGACGCTGGACTGGGCGGAGCGGCAGTCCGGCGCCGGGGAGCGGATGGGCGAGCCCGCTGGGCACGCCCGTTCAAGGCGCTGGGGGCGGAAGGGGCGCGCCACCGCGGCGGCCGCCGCCCCGCGGAGGGGAACCGAACCCCCGTCGCTGGTGTATGGAGAGTGGGAGGACGAAAGCGCGCTGCGCGCCGAATTGGAGCTGACGCTGCGCCGGCTGGCCCGGCAGGCGGACAGCTCCGAGGCGCTCGGTGCGCTGATCGACCACGCGAACGCCATCCGGCCCGTGACCCGCGTCTGACGTCTGACAGGGGGATCAGATGAACGAGGACCGCAGAGAGCGACCACACGCCCCAGGCCCGGAGGGCGCGGACGGGGGTCCGGCCCTCACCCTGCGGGTGCATCAGAACAAGTACCTCCCCGCCTCGGCGGGCCGCACCGAGATGCACGCCATCGTCAGCGTCCGGGCCCGCGGCCTGGGCCCGGCGGCGGCCCGTACCGCCGCTTCGGAGGTCATCGTCATCGACTGCTCGATGTCGATGAGCTGGCCGCCGACGAAGATCGCGGCGGCGCGGCGGGCCACCGCCACCGCTGTCGGCATACTCCGCGACGGAACCCGTTTCGCGATCGTCGAGGGCACCGAACAGGCCCAGGTCGTCTATCCGTTCACCGGTGGCATGGCGGTCGCGGGGCCCGACACCAAGGCCGCCGCCGCCCGGGTCGCGGCGCGGCTGCCCGCGGTCGGCGGCACCGCGATCGGCTCCTGGCTGGATCTCGCCCGCCGGCTCCATCTGCGGCAGCCCACCGCGATCCAGCACACCCTGCTGCTCACCGACGGCCGCAATGAGCACGACCCGCCCGGCTATCTGGACAAGGTGCTGGACGCGTGTGCCCCGCATTTCACCTGTGACGCACGCGGTATCGGCGACGGCTGGGACGCCACCGAGCTGAAGCGGATCGCGCGCCGGCTGCACGGCAGGGCCGACGCGGTGCTGGAGGACGCCGCGCTGGCCGCCGAGTTCGAGGAGATGGTCTCCGCCTCGATGGCCAAGGCGCTGGCCGGGGTGCGGATCCGGATCCGCACCCGGGCGGGCAGCCGGGTCGGCTTCGTCAAACAGGTGCACCCCACCCGGGTGGACGTCACCGACGAGGGCGTCCGCCCCGACGAGCGCACCTGGGAGTGGACCACCAAGGCGTGGGGCGACGAGACCCGCGAGTACCAGGTGTCCGTGCTCGCCGATCCGCGGGGCGATCCGACGGGCGACGACGTCGAGCTGGCCACCGTGGAACTGGCGGTGGAGGGCGACACCGCGCTGCCGCCACCCGAGCCGGAGTCCCTGCTGGTCCAGTGGACGGACGATGTCCTGCTGTCGTCCCGGATCGACCCCCGGCTGGCCCACTACGACGCCGATTCCGAGCTGGGCCACGCCATCACCGCGGGCTGCGACGCGTACGAGGCGGGTGACCGGAAGGGGGCCCGCCGCCAGTGGGGGCGCGCCGTCCAGCTCGCCCATCAGCTGGGCAGCGAGAAGATGCTGACCCGGCTGAGCGGGCTGGTCCACATCGTCGACGCCGCCACCGGCGAAGTGCGGATCCGCGAGCCCATCCGGCCACTGGACCTCAACTCGGCGATCGTCGTGTCGGAGGAGAGCGTCCACTTCGTGGGGGTGGGGCGCCCGAGGGCCGCCGCGCCGCCCGCCGCGGATGTCATCTGCCCGGCCTGCGGGCGCCGGGCGCCCGCCACCGCCGAGTTCTGCCAGCAGTGCGACACTCCGCTGGGCGCCGAACCGAGCGGTGCGACATGAGCGGCACCCGAGCCTTCCTGGTCCGCCGGCTGATCGCCCTGCTGGTGGTCACGGCGCTGGCCGTGATCGCGCTGCTGGCCGCGTACTTCGGCGTCAGCCGCAACTCCGCGGCGGTGACCGACCGGTCCACCCCGGCGATACTGCAGGTCGCCGCCGCCATCGACGCGCTGGACGCCTCCTACGACGAGGCGAAGCGCAGCATCTCGAGCCCCACCGCGGAGTTCGAGGGGCTCAGCGAGGAGTACCGCAACAAGCTGTCGACGGCCAAGCAGAGCCTGGCCCAGGTGTCCAAGAGCACCATCGGGGGCGAGTCGGCGCGCGGGTCGCTGCGCACCACGGCGGCGCTGGTGACGTCCTACGGCGACACCATCGAGCAGGCGTACGCCAGCCGCGACAACCCGACGCTCAAGAATGCCTACATGAGGTATGCCGACTCCATCCTGCGGCATGCCGACAGCGGCATCCTCGACCGCCTGAAGGCGGTGCAGAAGCGGCAGTTCAGTGTGCTCGACGACCAGACCTCCTTCGGCTGGCTGCTGTCGTTCGCCTGGTGGCTGCTGGTGCCGGGGCTGTTCCTGACGCTGGCGGCGCTGCTGGTGCACACCCAGCGCTTTCTGCGGCGCCGCTTCCGGCGGCTGGTCAGCCCCTGGCTGGCGGCGGCTACCGCGCTGCTCGTCGCGCTGCTGCCGCTGGCCGTCTTCACCTATCAGACCCAGGACCGGCTGGAGTCGGCCCGGACCAGCCTGACCCGATCGACCATCGGCCGCACCGGCGGCCCCACCGCCAGGGAGGTCGCGAGGACGATGCGAAGCGCGCAGTGGCAGGCCGGTGCGGTCGGCTGGATACCCGTGGGCGGCGCCGTGCTGGCCGCGCTGATCCTGGTCGGTCTGCAGCCGCGCATCGACGAGTACCGGTTCCAGCCCCGATGAGCGCGGCGAAGCGGTCCGGCCAGGCCACGGCCACCGTCCTCGGGCTGTGGATGGTGCTGCTGTGCGTCGTGGGCGCCGGCGATACGAGCGGCTGGCAGTCGCGCGGCAGTGTCAGCGTGCTCGCGTCCTGGACCGGCCCCGAGGGCGAGGCGTTCCGGAACTTGCTGGACACCTTCACCAGGCGCACCGGCGTCCATGTCGACTACCAGGGCACCACCGCGCTGCGCGAGGTGCTGTCCTCGGAGGTCGGCTCCGGAACACCGCCCGATATCGCCGTGCTGCCGAGCTCCGGCGAGCTGGCCGCCTACGCCGGCCAGCGCCAGCTCACTCCGCTGAACCAAGTGATCCCGAGCCGGGAGCGCACGGCGTACGGACGGCTGTGGACACCCCGGCTGAGCGCCAACGGGTCGGTGTACGGCATCGCGGTCAAGGCCGACCTCAAGAGCATCGTGTGGTACGACCATGACCGCCGCCCGGACACCCTGCCCGCCCTCGCCGCCGACGGCCGCCAGTGGTGCGTGGGCATGGGCGACGACGCGACCTCCGGCTGGCCCGGCACCGACTGGATCGAGGATCTGCTGCTCCAGCAGCAGGGCAGATCCGCCTACCAGGACTGGGCGACCGGCTCGCTGCCGTGGACGGATCCGCGGGTGAAGCGGGCCTGGGAGAGCTGGGGTTCGCTCTTCGGCAGGGACACCGCGCGCACCGCGCTGATCACCGACTTCCGCAAGGCCGGGAGCAAGCTGTTCGACGCCGACCCGCCGTGCGCACTGGAGCACCAGGGGTCGTTCATCCGCAGCGGCTACCCCCACCCGGACAAGGCGGACTTCACCTTCTCCCCCAGGCTGCTCCCCGATGCCGACCGGCGCTCCACCGCCCGGGAGGTATCGGGGGACTTCGCCGCGATGTTCCGTGACACCCCGCAGGCACAGGAGCTGATGCGCTATCTGGTCTCGGCCGACGCCCAGCGGGCCTGGGGCCGGCAGACCGCCGCCAAGAGCACCCACCCGTTCTTCGCCAACCCTGGCGTCCCGCTCGACGCCCAGGGCGACGACGAGGTGGACCGGAAGATCGCGGAGACCCTCCGGGACTCGGCCTCGCTGTGCCTGGACGCCTCCGACGCCATGCCCACCCGGATGCGGCTCGCCTTCCAGCGCGCCGCGCTGACCTACCTCAGCGACACCACCCGGCAGCCGGACGGGCTGCTGCGCAGTCTGGAGAAGGTCCGCCAGAGCCTGCGCGGCGCCTCCGACCAGCCCTGGCTGTCGAGGGTCTGCGGCTGAGCGGGCTCACGGAACCATCTCGTCCGGGCAGGGTGTGCCCCGCGGCAGCTGGTACTTGCCCGTTATCCGGTAGACGCCGGGCCGGGGGGCGTGCAGCACCGTCCACTCGTCCTCCGGCTGGCCCTCCTCACCGCCCTCGGTCTGCTTGGTGAGGCAGCCCTCGCGGTTGACCGGCAGCTGGTCGTCCTCCCCCTTCGGGGCCCGGACGCTGTGCCCGTCGTTGTCCACCAGGCCCAGCCACGGCGAGTACGGGATGCGGATGAGCACCGGGCCCTTGGCGCGGACCGACAGCACCAGCTGGTCGGCGCCCGCGCGCCGCACGGTGGCGGGCGGATCGGCGATCTGCGTCGGGTCCTTGACCTCGTACAGCTTCCAATTGGTGTCGGACCAGACCTGGCGCAGATACGGCAGCTTGGTGCCGAGCAGCTTGGCCTCCTGCTCCGCCGCGGTGTCCGGGTCGTCCGCGGGCAGCACCACATAGTGCACCGCCCAGCGCTTGAGCCATTCGTGGTAGCTGGCCGGGGTCAGGGTGTCATCGCCGTAGAAGATCGGGTTCCGGTCGAGGTCGCGCTGGCGGTTCCAGCCGCGCGCCAGATTGACGTACGGGGCGAGCGCGGAGGACTCGCGGTGGCTGCGCACCGGAACCACCTCGACCCGGCCCCGGTCGGCCTTCTCCCGCTTGAGCCGGTCGACCAGCGGCGCCAGCTCACGGGCCCAGGACGCCGAGGGGGCGGTGTGGATGACGTCGTCGGCGGTCTTGACCCCCTGCCACACCGTGACGGTCGCGAGCGCCAGCACCAGCACGGTCCAGCGACGGCCCGCGGGTGTGGAGCGCAGCTCGGAGCGCGGGGGCTTGCGCAGGGCGGGCAGCGCGGCGATCAGCACCACTCCGCCGAAGATCATGCCGAGGCGGGAGATATTGGTGCCGACCTGGGAGGGAATCACCCAGGTGAGCACCACTCCGAAGCAGTAGAGTCCGGCCCCGACCCGCACCGTCGACCACGTGCGTGGCACGCACATCAGCACGGCGGCGCCGGTGATGAACGGCAGGATCACCGACCCGATGCCCATCGGCTGCTCACCGGAGAACGGGAAAAGCCACGCCGACAGGCCGACCACCAGCGCGGGCGTGATCCCCAGCGCGTACGCGGCGGGGCGCCGCTTGGTCAGCCACAGACCGGCGGCCACGACGCCCACGAACAGGCCGGCCACCGGGCTGGACATGGTCGACAGCGCGGCCAGCAGGGCGGCCAGTACGAACCGTCCGGTCTTGTGGTGCCAGTGCCGGGACCGCCACCTGCGCGGCCAGGCGAAGATCACGGCCACCGCCGCGAGCCCGAACATCGCGCCGAGCCCGAAGGTCACCCGCCCCGAGATGGCGTTGCAGGCCAGCGCGAACGCGCCGTAGAGGGCGGGCCACAACGGCCGCCGTACGACACGGCTGCGCACCAGCAGCAGCGCGAGCAGCCCGGCGGACAGCGTCCCCGCGACCATCATCGTCGAGCGGACCCCGAGGACCGCCATCAGATAGGGCGAAATGACGCTGTACGAGACCGGGTGCATCCCGCCGTACCAGGCCAGGTTGTACGCCAGGTCCGGATGCTGGAGGGCGAACTCCGCCCAGGCGTCCTGCGCGGCGAGGTCACCGCCGCTGTTCGCGAGCAGCGCCACCCACAGCAGATGCAGCAGCGCGGCGGCGGCCAGGGCGGTGGCAACAGGATGGCGCCGGGCGGCTGCCCGGGCGCGCCCGAGCAGCCCGCCCGAAGCGGCCTGCCCGCTCTCACGCTCCGCCTCGGCCGGGCCCGTCGGCTCGGCCGGCCAGCGCTGCGTGGGTACGCGTATTCGTGCGGCGGTGCTCTCCTCCGAGCCCCCGCTTTCATCGGCCCGTGTCGGATCCACGGTGGTCACTGCGGCTCTCCCCGTCTTCCCCCGAGGTCTGCCCCATCGTCCTCAACCCCGCACCGGATCACTCCGGTTCGCATGCGGCGGGTCCAGGCCGGGGACCCACCGACGCTAGCACGCGCGGGCGGCCCCGAGCCGCGTCGGGCCCCGGCGGCGTTTCGCGCCGGGGCCGCTTCGCTGGTCCCCTCAGCCCACTTCCCCGCTGGGTCAGCCGATACGGGTCAGTTTCGCGCCGAACGACGGCTCGGACAGGTCATCCTTCAGGGCCACCGGCGCCGTGAGCTGTCCGGGGCCCGTGCCCACGGTCACCTCGCCGACGACCGTGCCCGCCTTGGCGGAGTGCGGCACCTTCTTACCGCCGTCGCCGATCTTGATGTCGACCCCCAGACCGGACCAGCCGACCGCCTTCAGATCCTTGGTGGCGACGACCGGCGTGGTGCCGCCGAGCCCGTCGTCGATCTGGCCGACCACATCGCCCTTCTTGATGACGGTGGCCGAGGTGAGGGCGTCCTGCAGGGTGCTGATCAGCTTGTAGCTGTTGGTCTGCGCGAGCTGGAGGCTGGCGTCCAGCGTGGTGGTCGCGCGCTGTTCGAGGACGACACCGAGGATCCGCTGCTTCTTGCCGTCGATCGTCCGCACGGCGCCCCACATCAGCGCACCGCCGGCCGGGGTGGACGAACCGGTCTTGATACCGATCACGCCCGGCTTCACCAGCAGATTGTTGTTGTTGTAGATCCGGTCGCCGAGCCCCGGGATCTCCGTGTTGGGCGTCGCCACGACCGCCCGGAACGCCTCGGACTGCATCGCCGCCTTCGCCAGCTTCAGCTGGTCGGCCGCGGTGGACTTGGTGGACTCCTTCAGACCGCTGGGGTCGGTGTAGGTCGTCTGCTTCATCCCCAGACCCTCGGCCGCGTCGTTCATCTTCTTCACGAACGCGTCCAGCGATCCGGCGTCCCAGCGGGCGAGCAGCCGGGCGATGTTGTTGCTGGAGTTGATCAGCAGCAGCTGGAGCAGCTGATGCTGGGTGAAGGTCTGCCCCTCCTTGACCTCCGCCCGCGACTCGTCGGCGGACTTGGCCTCCTCGGCCGCCTGCGCGTCGATCGTGATCTTCGGGCCCTCCGCGTCGCCCTTCAGCGGATGGTCCTTGAGCACCACATAGGCCGTCATGACCTTGGTGACGCTGGCGATCGGCACGGGCTTCTGAGCCCCGGAGGTGCCCAGGCTGCCCACGCCCTCGACCTCCGCGGCGGACTGCCCCTGGCCGGGCCACGGCAGGGACAGCTCGCCGCCGCCGAAGCGGTAGGAGGCGTCGGCGGTGAGCTTCAGCGACGGCTCCGGCAGCGGCCGCAGCGCCTGGACGACGCCCAGGATGATCACGAGCAGCGCGGCCAGCGGCGTCCAGATCTTGACCCGGCGGACCGCCGTCCGCATCGGCGTCTCGGGCTTGGGCGGCGTGTTGGTGAGCTGCGCCAGCAGGTCGAGCGGCGCGGGCTGCTTGCCGTCCGTGGTCAGCGGCGGCAGCGGCTGCTGCTTGGTGCGCTCGGCCTCGGGCACGCCGGTCGGCGGGGCGGCGGGGGCGGTAGGCGCCGGGGGCGCGGCGGAGGGCTTCGACGGGGCCGGGTCGTCGGGGGACCGCAGCGGTACGAACTTGCTGGTCCGCTCGTTGTCCGACTCGGCGGCGGGCTTCTTGGCGGGCGTCTTCCCGGACGCCTTCGCGTCGGACGGCTTCTCGGCGGTCTTGGCGTCGGACGCCTTCTCGGACGCCTTCTTGTCTGCCGGGGGGCTGACCGCCTTGAAGGCGGTGGTCGGCTGGTCGACGCCCTTCTTGCCACCCTTTCCGGGCTTCTCCGGGAGCACGCCGAAGGCGGCTGTCGCGCGGTCGACCGGCTTGTCGGAGGCGTCGTCGTCCGCATCGGACGCGGCGGCCTTCTCGGCCTCCTCCTTCTTGGCCCCCTCCTTCTCCTTCTTGTTCTCGTCCTCAGCCTTGGCGTCGCCGTCCGCCTTGGGCTTCAGCGCGCGGAAGACGGCCGTGCGCTGATCGACCGACGGCTCCGACGGCTCGCCGCCGTCCTCGTCACCCTCGGTCTCGGCTTCGGCTTCGGCTTCGGCTTCGGCTTCGGCTTCGGCTTCGGCTTCGGCTTCGGCTTCGGCTTCGGACGCATCTTCAGCCTTCGCGTCGGCGTCCGCCTTGGGCTTGACCGTACGGAAGACGGCGGTTCGCTGATCCACCGACGACTCCGACGGCTCGTCCCCGTCCTCATCCGCCTCGGCCTCGGCCTCGGGGGTGCCCCCAGCCTTTACGTCGGCGTCGGCGCCATCCTCACCGTCCGCGCCCTCCGCGTCCGCTTCCGGCTCCACGTCCGGCTCGGGCGCATCCCCCTTGGGTGATTCGTCCGCCGCACCGGAATCCGCCTCCGGCTCGTCCTTCGCCTCCGACGTCCCGGAACCTTCGCCCTGTTCACCATCGCGAACACCAGAAACCTTTGCGTCGCCCCCGTCGGCAGCCGGTGCCTTCGGTTCCGCTTCAGCCTCCGCTTCGGCCCTCGCCCCGGAGGCCGCCTCGGAGGTCACATCGGGCTCATCGGAAGCCGACTGCGGCTCACCGGAACCCGACCGGAGGTCGTCGGACACGACGGCGACCGCCGTCGAGCCCTGGGCCGCCTCCGCTTCGCGCGAGATCGCGAGCCGCGGATCGCTTTCTCCCCTAGCCGTCTCCCCCGACGACTTCTGCTGATCCGACCTGCCGGGGGACTCGCCCGCCACCGATGCCTCCTCGATATGTGTCGCGGGACGCCCTACGCCCCGTGGCGTCACGTCCCGCAGCCCAAGCTCTACCAGTGTCCTGTGTGTCCGGCATGCGATGGCGCAACGCCACAGCCGGAGAGCGTCTTCAGGTGCCCGCCCACCCGCTAGACGAGAAAGACATACCTACTGGTTCCCACCCAAACCCCCCAGGCACTCTCGACAGACCAATGTGAGAGGGGTCACCCTGTCATTCATCCACGCGGGGAGGCATGGATGGGCAGGAGCCGCAGAACAATTCCGGAGGAGCTTCTGCTGCTCGCTTTGGACCCGACCACGGGTACCACGGCGCAGCCGCAGTCGCTCGACCTGGGTCTTGCCGGGGCACAGCTAGTAGAGCTGGCCCTGGCCGGACGGATAGCCCCTGACGGGGATCGTATCGCCGTGGTGCTGCCACGGCCGACCGGAGATCCGACTCTGGACTCCGCATTGGAGTTGCTGCGCCGACGCGGCAGCCCGGTGCGCGCGGTCCACTGGATCGGCGGGCCCCGGCTGGGGCTGCGCCAGACGTACCTCACGCACCTGGAGCGTTGCGGCATGGTGCATGCCGTGGCGGGCCAGATGTGTGGCGTACTGCCGACGACTCGCTACCAGGCGACGGACACGGCGATCAGCCGGGAGATCAAGGCCCGACTGGACAGTGCGATCCGCACCGGCGTACCGCCGGACCCGCGGACCGCCGCGCTCGCCGCCCTGGCCCACGCGGTCGGGCTCGGCAAGCATCTGTATCCCGGGAACGAGGGGCGCTCCTCGCGCTCCAGGCTCCGGGATCTGATCCGGCACGACCCGATGGGCGGTCTCGTGGCGCACGCCGTGATGGACGTGCAGAACGGTGTCGCGGCGCAGCCACGGCGCGCACCGGCCCCGGGCCGACAGGCGGGAACAGGCGCCGCGGTGGAGCCCGCGGCCGGCGTTCCGGCCCAGCCGTCCCGTCGCGGGAGCATGGCCCGCGTCGGAGCGCGCTGAGGCCCCTTCGGGGCACTACCGCACCACCACGTACAACCAGTCCGTCGAACGCACCAGCAGCCCGTCAGCGGGGCGGCGGAGACCGTTCCCGGCACCGTCCGGGGATGAGCGCCACCGTCCGGCTCCGAGCAGCACCCAGCACCACACACGCTCCACCGACCGCACCGCAGTCCCCACTGACCCGGTTCGGGAGCCGCTGAAGCGCGCGGGGTGGTGGGACGGCCGATTTGGACGACCGGCCGTCCCACCGCCCCGCGCGCGCGTTCGTCCACCGTGGTGCGGCCGCCTTTGTGCGGCCATTTCCCAGCGCGCTCCCGTCCGGTAGTGGCAGGCTGCTGAACAGCAGAAATCAGCAGTACGAAGCCGGAGGTGCACGTCCTGTGACATCGAACGTCGGCCCCACTGTCCGGCGACGCCGGTTGGGCCAGGAACTGCGCAGACTCCGCCAGGAGAAGGGCATGACGGCGGAGGAGGTGGCGGAGGAGCTGATGGTCTCCCAGTCGAAGATCAGCCGACTGGAGAACGGGCGCCGCAGCATCAGCCAGCGCGATGTGCGCGACCTGTGCCGCACCTACAAGGTGGAGGACAAGGCGCTGGTCGATTCCCTGATGCAAATGGCGAAGGAGTCGCGCCAGCAGGGCTGGTGGAACGCCTTCGGCGATGTGCCGTACAGCGTCTACATCGGTTTCGAGACGGACGCGGCGTCCCTGCGGGTCTATGAACCCCAGGTGCTGCCCGGCCTCTTGCAGACACCGGATTACGCGGAGGCGGTGATCAGCGGCGCCCTCCCGGAGGCCCCGCAGGACCAGATCGCCCAGCGGGTCCAGGTCCGGCTCAGGCGCCAGGAGCGGATCACCGATCCGCTGGCCCCGCTGCGGCTGTGGGCGGTCGTGGACGAGGCGGCGATGCGCCGGGTGGTCGGCAACTCGAAGATCATGAGCGATCAGCTGGACTATCTGGTCCGGATGAGCCACGAGCCCCATGTGACGGTCCAGGCGCTTCCGTTCGACATGGGGTCGCATCCGGGGATGAGCGGGCAGTTCACCATCCTGGAGTTCTCGGACGAATCGGACACCAGCGTCGTCTATCTCGAGGGCGTGACCAGCGACCTGTATCTGGAGAAGCTCAGCGATGTGCAGAGCTACAGCATGATGTACGAGCATCTGCGGGCCCAGGCGCTGAACGCGGATCAGAGCCGCCAGTTCATCACCGAGATGGCCCAGGAACACGCCCGCCGGCACCAGGAGGAGGGCGAGGCGGCCCCGGCGGACTGACGGGGGACGGAAACGCTCCGGCGCGAACGATGAGGGGCGGAGGCTACACCTCCGCTCCGCGCCGCGGAAGGGGCCACGGGAATATGCCACCCGGTCGAGTGAACGGCCCGCTTTCCGGACGATGTTGCCGAGTAACGTCGGTGACGCCTCCAATCGGGGGTGGCTCTCATCGACAAAAAGCATCGGAGCAATCGTGTCCATTCAGCAGGGAAAGACGAGCATGTGGGTGAAATCCTCGTACTCGGCCGGAAACGGCGCTTGCGTGGAAATCGCCTCCCCGGTCACCAGCGAGATCGCCGTGCGCGATTCCAAGGACCCCCAGGGACCGACGCTCAGCTTCGCCCCCGCATCGTGGTCGGCCTTTGTGTCCGACGTCAGCCGTGGTGCCTTCGACCTCGGCTGATTGACCTGACACCCGGCCGCGGTAGCGCGGTCGGCGGCGCAGGGCCACAAGCCTGTACCCGAGCCCTCTCGACCGGTCGCCGTCCCTGCCGAGAGGGCTCAAGGCGTTTTCGACGCATTCCGGTGTGGCCGCTTCAGCGCAGTTCTGCCACGTATTGGTCTGTACCGGGAATCGTCGGAATGAACGGCGCCATGAATTCCACCCGGCCGAGTCCGGCATCGGCCACCTCACCGTCGAGACCGGCGAAACAGCGCTCCCAGCATTCCCGGGGATCGGACTGCAGGAACCAGAGCAGGGTCAGCCGGGTGTCGACCCCCTCGACCTGCTTCACATACGACATCCGGTCCGAGGGCAGCGGGGTCGGCCGGAAGACCGTGACCATCGCGGCGGGCGAGCCCGCGAGCCGACGCGGCAGATGACTGGACCGGAGCCAGGTGAGCAGTTCCTCCCGCTGCTCCGGGCCCTCGGTCTCGATCACCTCCAGCGCCAGCCCGGCATAGGGGTGGTCCAGCGCGTGGTGATCGCGCGGACCGGCGGCCCCGTCCCGGTAGACGGTGGCCTCGTGGTCCTGGAAGGCCGTGAAGACATGCGTACGGTCCTGGTAGACCCGCCCGTCCCGGAGCAGCCGCTTGTTGATCCCGACCGTCCACCGCATATGGTCCGCGTAGCGCCCCTCGGTGAGCCAGTAGACGGAGAGGTAGCAGCCGGCGGTCACCGGCCGGGCGATCGCCGACTTCTCCGGATAGCGCAGCAGTTGGAGTTCACGGGTGGCGACCCAGCGGCGGCCCGCGTAGATCCACGGCATGGCCATCGCGCCCGCGATGAAGTGGTCGTCCTCGTACCAGCGGTTGTAGGCGTACTCATGACCCGGATGCGGCTCGACCATCGTGATCAGGGCATGCCCCGGGCGCACTCCGTACGGGCCGACGGAGGCCAGTTCCGCGTACGCGTCGCTTGTCATGCCCCCCAGGTTTAGCTGACGCGACGTCAGTTGGGGAGGGGGCCGTCCGTATCAAGTGCGCGGATTCGGACGGCGGCAGCACGGCCGGGAGTGGCCTTCCGCCGGAGCCTGGGAGCTGCCGCGCTCTGGCCATCTGAGGGCCGCACCCCTAATCTGACGCGACGCCAGATACGAGAGGTGCCGCCATGCCGCTGCAGGGCAAGACCGTCGTCGTCTCCGGGGTCGGACCCGGGCTGGGGGCCAGGGTGGTGGCCGCGTGCGTCCGGGACGGGGCGCGGGTGGTGATGGGGGCGCGGACCGAGGAGCGGCTGCCGAAGGTGGCGGAGGAGGTCGATCCGGGCGGTGAGCGCACCGCCTGGCGGCCGACCGACATCGCGGACGAGGAGCAGTGCGAGGCCCTCGCCGCGCTCGCCGTGGACCGCTTCGGCCAGATCGACGCCGTCGTCCATGTGGCCGCGCTGGACAGCCACTTCGGCGGGCTGGAGGACGCCGACTTCACGTCCTGGGCCCGGGTGGTGGACATCAATCTCTTCGGCACGCTGCGGATGACCCGCGCCTGTCTGCCCGCGCTCAAACGGAACGGCGGCTCGGTCGTGCTGATCGGCACCCAGTCGTCGTCCGCCGCCCCCACCAAGGTGCGCCAGACCGCGTACGCCGCCTCCAAGGGCGCGCTGACGTCCACCATGTACGCGCTCGCGCGCGAGCTGGGTCCGCACCGGATACGGGTCAACACCGTGCAGCCCGGCTGGATGTGGGGGCCGCCGGTGCGCGCGTATGTGGCCGTCACGGCACAGACCGAGGGGGTGAGCGAGGCCGAGGTGCTGGCCCGGCTCACGGATGGGATGGCCCTGCCCGAGCTGGCGACGGACGGGGATGTGGCGGAGGCCGCGGCGTTCCTGGCCTCCGACCGGGCCCGGGCGATCACTGGACAGTCGCTGCTGGTGAACGCCGGTGAACTGATGCGTTAGCGCGACTCCTGTCCGGCCTTTCGGGATCCCGCTCCCGTACGACCCATCGTTCGGTGGGCGTGCGTCTGACGAAGTGCCCGCTCATCGTGGGTTCACGAACAGGCGAACGACAACGCCCCGTCAGGTCAAGAAAGAGTAAATTCGTTCTCCTTTCTGATCTGTGTTCACACTCGTGACCCGTAGAACCCTTGACCGGTCACCCGAACGAGCGGTTCAATCCCGGAAGTACCCCGCTCCCGCTCGGGGGAACCGTCCATGACGAACGTCGCGGCGAAGTGCGCTCCCGTTCATATGGCGGACCCCTGGAGGGGACATGAACAGTCTCGACTGGGTTGTACTGATCGGCTACTTCGGTGTCATGGTCGGCATCGGCCTCTGGTCGCACAAGCGCGTGGACAACGTCAGCGACTTCTTCACCGCCGGCGGCAAGATGCCCTGGTGGCTGTCCGGAATCTCGCACCACATGTCCGGCTACAGCGCGGTGATGTTCACGGGATACGCGGCCATCGCCTACCAATACGGCATCACCTCCTATGTCACCTGGTCCTTCCCGATCGCCATCGGCATCGCGATCGGCGCCAACCTCTTCGCTCCGCGCCTCAACCGGGTGCGCAGCAAGCTGAAGGTGGCCTCACCGCTCGAATACCTGAAGAACCGCTACAACCTCCCCACCCAGCAGGCGCTGGCCTGGTCCGGGGTGCTGTTGAAGATCGTCGACGTGGGCGCCAAGTGGGCGGCCATCGCCACCCTGTTGTCCATCTTCACCGGCGTCTCGCTCAACCAGGGCATCCTGATCACGGGCGTGGTCACCGCCATCTACTGCACGGTGGGCGGACTGTGGGCCGACGCGCTCACCGAACTCGGCCAGTTCATCATCCAGCTCATCGCGGGCATCGCGATGCTGATCGCGGTGCTCAATGAGCTGGACGGCTTCTCCACCTTCTGGACCGTCTGGGACGACCTCCCCGACAGCCACCACGAGCCGACCGTCGGCCCGTACACCTTGATCTTCCTGCTCGCCTACCTCTTCATCAAGACCTTCGAGTACAACGGCGGCATGTGGAACCAGGCGCAGCGCTACATGGCGACCGACAGCGCCCACTCCGCCAAGCGCTCGGCCCGGCTCTCGGCCATCCTGTGGTTCGTGTGGCCGCTGGTCCTGTTCTTCCCCATGTGGGTCGCGCCCCTGATCATCAAGACGGACAAGCCCGCCGACTCCTACGCCGAGATGGCCGAACACCTGCTGCCGCACGGTCTGCTGGGCCTGGTGATCGTCGGCTTCTTCTCGCACACCATGGCGATGTGCTCCTCGGACGCCAACGCGATCGCGGCGGTGGTGACGCGGGACATCATGCCCGCGATCTTCAAGTCCGTCCGGGAATGGTCCTCCCGCACCGGGCTGCTCGCGGCCCGCTACACCACCCTGCTGTTCCTGGCGCTGTCCATGGCCATCGCCACCCAGGTGAACTCGGACTTCTTCGGCGACATCATCACCGTGGTGATCAAATGGGTCGCCGGGCTGATGGGGCCGATCGCGATCCCGCTGATGCTGGGCATGCTGCGCGCCTTCCGCAAGTCGGGGCCGACGGCGGCGCTGGTCAGCTGGGCCATGGGTCTGATCGCCTTCTACCTGGTCAACTACCCGATCAACGACGCGATCGACGGAGGCGTGAACCTGGAATACCAGATCTCCGTCCCGCTCGCGGTCTCGCTCGTGCTCTTCATCGTCATCGGCTACATCAAGCCGGAGGACACCCCGGAGCGCGATGCCATCCTCGCCTCGCTCAACTCGGATGACGACGGGCCGGGTTCGGCGAGCGCCGCACTGTCGGAGCCCGAGCAGGGCACGACCGGCCAGAAGTCGGTCGCGGGCGCCACGGACTGACGCCCTCCGCGCGGCGGCCATGATCCGGGCCGCCGGTCACCCCCCATCGCGGGGTGACCGGCGGCCCGGCTCCGTCCGCGGGTCCGTGCCGGTCGTCAGATCGCACTGCATGAGGTGGGTGTCGATCCAGCGTCCGTGCTTACGGCCGACACCGGCCAGTTTGCCCGCCGGGGTGAAGCCGAAGCGCCGGTGGAGGGTGGCCGAGGCGTCGCTGCCGGCGTCGGCGATGACCGCGACGACCTGCCGTACGCCCGCCTCGGCACAGCGGGTGAGCAGGGCGCCGAGCAGCGCGGCCCCCAGCCCCGCGCCGGTCCGGCCGGGGGCGAGATAGATGGCGTCCTCGGCGGTGTGGCGGTACGCGGGCTTGGGGCGCCAGGGCCCGGCGTAGGCGTATCCGGCGACCGTACGGCCGGTGCCTTCGGGAACCTCGGCGACCAGGAACGGCAGGCCCCGGTCGGTCAACTCCGCCAGCCGCCGCGCCCAGTCGTCGACGGTGGGCGGGACCTCCTCGAAGGTGACGACGGTCTCGGTGACGTAGTGGCTGAAGATCGCGGCGATGGCGCCCAGGTCGGTGTGGGTCGCATCACGTATGACGGCGGTGGAGGCAGGCACCGGCCCACCTTACGGCCGACCGTCCCGGGGCGGCCACCTTACGGCCAACGGCCCTGGGGGCGGCCGCCTTACGGTCGGCCCGCCCCGGCGGCGGGGCAGAAGTGGAATGTGATGCGGGGGTCGCGTTCGGGAGATCCACGCTGTCCAGGCGACCTCTCCTCCACCTGGCGTCCACATCCGGAACGTACGATGGGCGACCGTCCGAGCCGACCGCCACCGATCGCACCACCCCGGACCCGACTCGACCCGCCCCGACCGAGCCGCGGTCCCCAGGGACCTCTGGAGCCCCCGTGACCGCCATACAGACGATCACCGACTCCCGGATCCACCGGGCCCGCGCCTTCGCACTGCGCCGGCCGGTGCTGTGTGCGGCGGTCTTCTGCCTGCTCTCCTTCACCGGGTTCTGGATCGCGCAGCGGGCCGCCCAGGTGTCGATGGTCGATCTGCTGGTCTATCGCGCCGAGGGATGGACCGTACGCAATGTCCAGGATTTGTACGACATGCGGGCAACTCGACACAATCTCCCCAACACCTATCCGCCGTTCGCGGCGCTGATCTTCACCCCGCTGACCGTGATGGGCACGGGCGTCCTGCGGACCTTCGGGACGGCCGTCAACCTCGGCCTGATGGTCGCGGTGGCCCATCTGTCGCTGCGGCTGATCGATCTGCCCGCCCGGGTGCCGCGACCGGCCGCCGTCCTGGCCCTGGCCGCCGTCGCGGTGTGGTGTGAGCCGGTGTGGACGACCCTGCGCTACGGGCAGATCAATCTGCTGGTCACGGCGCTGGTGCTGTGGGATCTGACCCGCCGGGCGGGCCACCGCTGGGCGGGGCTCGGGACCGGCATCGCCACCGGGATCAAGCTGACCCCGGGGCTCTTCGTGGTCTTCCTGGGGCTCGCCGGACTGTTCCTCGGCCTCCGTCGGCTGTGGGCGGCCGGGGCGGCCCGGACGCGAGCCGTGCCCGGCAGCGGGCCGCCGCGGCGGCGCTTCCTGAACGACCATCTGCGGCGCGCGGCCGTCGCGACCGCCACGTTCGCCCTTACGGTCGCGTTCTCGGCCCTGGCGCTGCCGCATGACTCCCGGCGCTTCTGGACCGAGGTCCTCTTCGCGACCGACCGCCCCGGCGATGTCGAGGGCGCGGGCAACCAGAACCTCAAGGGCGCCCTCGCCCGCATCCTGCACACCCCCGACCCGGGCATGTGGTGGCTCATGGCAGCCGCGCTGGTGGGCTGTGTGGGCCTGGCCACGGCGGTCGCCGCCCAGCTGACCGACGACAGCCGGCTGCCGAACGCCCGCGCCTGGGCCGCCCTGACCTGCGCGGTGACCGCCCTCATGGTCAGCCCGGTCTCCTGGTCGCACCACTGGGTGTGGGCCGTCCCGATGGTCCTGCTGCTCGCCGTGGAGGCGGTGCGGCGGCGCACGGCGGGCTGGACGGCCTGGACGGTGGTGACCGGGCTGCTGTTCTGCTCCTTCATGGTCTGGTACGCGCCCCACAGCAGGCCGACCCGGGTGGAACTCCACCAGAACCCCGCCCAGATGCTCCTCACCGCCGTCTATCCGCTGATCGGCATCGCCTTCCTGGGCGTGGCCGGGTATCTGACCCTGCGCGCCGTAAGGCGTCCATGGGAAGGGAGCGGGACCGTACGGCGGCAGATGGCCACCGCCGGTACGGATGCGGCGCGGCGGCGGCCGGAGCGGACCTACGCGCGCGGGTAGCGGGTGAGCCAGGCCGGGGAGGAGCTGCCCGGGCCGTGGAGCGCGGGGCCCTGGGTCATCTCCATGGCGAAGTCGTCGGCCAGCTCCAGGATCGTGCCGCGCCCCTCGACCTCCGCCAGCCAGGCGGGCGGCAGCGCCGTCTCGCCGTGCAGCGCGCCCAGCAGATTGCCGCAGATGGCCGCCGTGGAGTCGCTGTCCCCACCGTGGTTGACCGCGAGCAGCAGCCCATGGCGGACGTCCTCGGCGACCAGGGCGCAGTACAGGCCCATCGCCAGGGCCTCCTCACCGGTCCAGCCCTGGCCCAGGGACGCGACGCGCTCGGGGGTCGGCAGGCCCTGCCGTACGGCGCCCAGCGCGTACCGCAGCGCGTTGGTGGTCTCCTCGTGGCCGGGGCGGGTGGCCAGATGGGCGAGGGCGCGCTGGACGGCTCCGTCCAGCGCCTCGCCGCGCGCGAGGCCGTGCACGATGAGGGCGAAGGCACCGGCCGCGAGATAGCCGGTGGGGTGGCCGTGGGTCTGCGCCGCGCACTCGATGGCCAGCTGGAAGACAAGCTGCGGCTCCCAGCCCACCAGCAGTCCGAAGGGGGCGGAGCGCATCACGGCGCCGCATCCCTTGGAGTCGGGGTTCTTGGGCGCCTCCAGGGTGCCCATGGTCTCGTCGGCGAGCGCGGTGATACAGGCCCGGCCCGGGGAGCGCTGGGCGTACAGCCACTCCTCGCGGGCCAGCCAGCCGGCGTCCTTACGGCGCTCATCGGGGCCCCAGTCGCGCTGGGTGGAGTACCAGCGGCGGTGTGCGGAGTGGATGTCGGTGGGCGGATGCCAGGCCCCCGTGTCACGGCGCACCTGCGCCCGTATCAGCCCGTCCACCGTGAACAGGGTCATCTGGGTGTCGTCGGTGACCCGTCCGCGACCGCCATAGGCGGGCAGGAAGTCCGTCACGCCCTCGGCTCCGTGCGCCGACCTGATCTCGTCCAGCGAGGCGAACTCGACGGCCGCCCCCAGCGCGTCCCCGATGGCCCCGCCGAGCAGACAGCCACGCACCCGGCTTCGGAAGTCCTGCTGTTCGGCGCGGCCCCAGACGCCGGTCGCTGCGCTGGCGGTTGCGGTCACGACCTATGCCTCTTTTCTTCGCTGCGTGAATGGCCCTGAACTGTCTTTGAACTGTAATGGACATCGAATGATCGCCTCTTGGCCGCCGAGGATTGTGAAGGCGTCATCACCGAGAAGACGACGGATGGACGCATTCCGAAAATGCGAATTCCCTCACCGAATGTCGTATGCGCTCCGAGCCTTATCCGAACGCCGCCGGTCCGGGCTCCAGGGCCGCGCGGAGCTCGGCGAGCGGCGCCCAGGGTGGCGAGCAGGGCGGGATCCGCCCCGGGACACTGGGCGAGGTCGTCCAGGTCCTCCACCGCTTCGTTCACGGTCTCCCAGCACGGCTGAGCGGCGGACAGCTCCGCCAGCGATCGCTCGGCCCCGGCCCGGTCACCGAGGGCGGCTCTGCTGATGACCGTGGCCGCCACCACGGTCTCGGTATCCCACTCGTCGCCGTTCTCCGCCAGCAGCCTCTCGAAAGCGGTCCACCGCTCCCGAGCTTCGGTGACTGAGGGCGACCTTCAGGAGGTGAAGGATCCCGGAGTTGAGGGACCGCCGGTCCGCAGCAGCTTGGTCGGTCACACGTCATGCTCCACCGGGCAGGTCTGAACCCGGCTGGCGCCAAGGGCGCAAGACCACCGGGAGCGCAGCTCCCGGAGGCAGCCTGAGTCAGGAATCCCCACACGGCTCTGTGGAAGGACTCCCCGGTCCGACCGTGAGCCGGGCTCAGTCCCCCAGCACCGGGAGCAGCTCCGGCAGATGGCCGTCCGAGGCGAGGGCCGCGGCCTGACGGTCCTCGGGGACGGCGCCGTAGGTGGTGGTGCGGGGGCGGGCGGGGCGTCCGGCCAGCTCGGCGATGGCCACCAGGTCCTGGATGGAGCGGTAGGAGCCATAGGAGGAGCCCGCCATACGGGAGATGGTCTCCTCCATAAGGGTGCCGCCCAGGTCGTTGGCGCCGGAGCGGAGCATCTCGGCGGCGCCCTCCGCGCCCAGCTTCACCCAGCTGGTCTGGATGTTGGGGATATGGGGGTGGAGCAGGATCCGGGCCATGGCCGTGACGGCGCGGTTGTCGCGGCTGGTGGGGCCGGGGCGGGCGATACCGGCGAGGTAGACGGGGGCGTTGGTGTGGATGAAGGGGAGGGTGACGAATTCGGTGAAGCCGCCCGTCTCCTGCTGGATCTCGGCGAGCAGCCGCAGATGGGCCAGCCAGTGGCGGGGCTGGTCCACATGGCCGTACATCATCGTGGACGAGGACCGCACCCCCAGCTCATGCGCCGTCTTGACGACCTCGACCCAGGTGGCCGTCGGCAGCTTGCCCTTGGTGAGGACCCAGCGCACCTCGTCGTCCAGGATCTCGGCCGCCGTGCCGGGGATGGTGTCCAGGCCCGCCTCACGCGCCGCCGTCAGCCATTCGCGGATGGACATCCCGGTGCGGGTCGCGCCGTTGACGACCTCCATCGGGGAGAAGGCGTGGACATGCATCCCGGGCACGCGCTCCTTGACGGCGCGGGCGATGTCGAAGTACGCGGTGCCGGGCAGATCGGGGTGGATGCCGCCCTGCATGCAGACCTCCACCGCACCCACGTCCCACGCCTGCTGGGCGCGGTCGGCGACCTGGTCCAGGGAGAGGGTGTAGGCGTCGGCGTCCGTACGGCGCTGGGCGAAGGCGCAGAAGCGGCAGCCGGTGTAGCAGACATTGGTGAAGTTGATGTTCCGGGTGACGATGTAGGTGACGTCGTCGCCGACCGCCGCCCGGCGCAGATCGTCGGCGATGCGGCACAGGGCGTCGAGCGCCGGGCCGTCGGCGTGGAACAGGGCCAGCGCCTCGGGGTCGGTCAGCTTGGTCGGGTCGTCGGCGGCCTGGGCCAGCGCGGCCTTGATGTCGCCGTCGATGCGGGAGGGGACCATCCCGGGGGCCGCGGCCTCGCGCAGCGCCTCCCAGTCGCCATAGACCTCGTCGAAGTCCTTACGGCGGTCACCGGTGCGGCCCTCGGTGTCGATGGTGTGGTGCAGATCGGTGCGGCCGGAGGCGCTGAACGCCTCCTCCGGCTCCTGCCAGGGCAGCCCGGTGGGGATCGCGTCCTCGCGGGCCAGGCCGGTCCCGGGGTCGGCGAGGGCGGTCACATGCGGCAGCAGCCGCGGGTCCAGCCAGGGCTCGCCGCGCTGGATGTACTCGGGGTAGACCGCGAGCCGTTCGCGCAGGCTGAAGCCGACGGCGGCGGAGCGCTCGGCCAGCTCGTCCACCTGGGGCCAGGGGCGCTCGGGGTTGACATGGTCCGGGGTGAGCGGGGAGACGCCGCCCCAGTCGTCGATACCGGCGCCGATGAGCTGCTCGTACTCCGCGTCGACCAGGTTGGGCGGAGCCTGGATGCAGGCGGACGGGCCCAGGATGTGGCGGGCGACGGCGACGGTGGCCACCAGGTCGTCCAGCTCCGCGTCCGGCATCCCCCGCATCGCGGTGTCCGGTTTGGCGCGGAAGTTCTGGATGATGACTTCCTGGATGCCGTGGTACGAGCGGGAGACGCGGCGCAGCGCGAACAGCGACTCCGCCCGCTCCTCCTGCGTCTCGCCGATCCCGATCAGCAGCCCGCTGGTGAACGGGACGGAGCTGCGCCCGGCGTCCTCCAGAACGCGCAGCCTTACCGCCGGCTCCTTGTCGGGCGAGCCGTAGTGGGGGCCGCCGGGCTCGCTCCACAGCCTCTCGGCGGTGGTCTCCAGCATCATGCCCATGGAGGGGGCGACCGGCTTGAGCCGCTGGAAGTCGGTCCAGGTCATCGCGCCGGGGTTGAGGTGGGGCAGGAGGCCGGTCTCCTCCAGGATGCGGATCGCCATGGCCCGTACGTACGCGATGGTGTCGTCGTACCCCTCGGCCTCCAGCCATGCGCGCGCCTCGGGCCAGCGGTCCTCGGGGCGGTCGCCGAGGGTGATCAGCGCTTCCTTGCAGCCCATTTCGGCGCCCCGGCGGGCGATGGCGAGGACCTCGTCGGGCGACATGAACATCCCGTGGCCCGCGCGGCGCAGCTTGCCGGGCACGGTCGCGAAGGTGCAGTAGTGACACTTGTCCCGGCACAGCCGGGTGAGCGGGATGAAGACGCTGCGCGAGTAGGTGATGACCCCGGGGCGGCCGGCCGCCTCCAGGCCCGCGTCACGGACCCGGGCGGCGGAGGCCATCAGATCCTTCAGGTCGTCACCGCGCGCCTGGAGCAGCACCGCCGCCTCGGCGGTGTCCAGCGCCACGCCATCGCGGGCGCGCTTGAGCGCACGGCGCATCGCGTTGGCTGTGGGGGCGGCGGAGCCAGTCGGGGCAGCCGGTTCGTTTCCCTGCGCGCTCGTGGTCATCCTCCGAGCATACGAGCGGTGCGTGACACCGCCAGACGGCCCGGGCCTGCGGTTTTGTGGGTCTGATCACGGCTGCCGCGGGCCGTGGGCGGGAATAGGACACCGTGAAACGTGCGGGCTGCACGCGGCGGGTGCCGACGGCCGTTGCCCGGACGGGATTTGGCGCGGTGCGGACCGCCGGGCGAAAGGGACGGAGGCGGTGCGGGGGGATGTACGTTCCCTCGTGGCCATGGAGTTATCCACAGGGCTTTCCGCGCGTGTCACCCACGCGTACAACGGTGTCACGCGAGTGTCGGACGGCACTCTCGACTCTGGGGGTCCTCATGCAGCGACGCGATGTACTCAGGCTCTCCGCGCTTGCGGGCGCGGCGGGTGTGCTGACACTCGATCCCATGACCTTCACCCAGGCCGAAGCCGCCGGCCCGGCCGACGACCATGAGCAGACGAAGACCCTCAGCGGCCATCTGCCCACCGGCGCACCGGACTTCGTCTATGTGCCCGTCGAGGTGCCGCGCGGGGTGCGCGAGATCGCCGTGTCGTACACGTACGACAAGCCGACCGTCCCGGCCGGTACGCAGGGGAACGCCTGCGATGTCGGCATCTTCGACGAGCGCGGCACGGAGCTGGGCGGGCGCGGCTTCCGCGGCTGGTCCGGCGGGGCCCGTACGGAGTTCGCCATCAGCGCCGAGGAGGCGACGCCCGGCTATCTGGCGGGGCCGGTGAAGGCGGGCACCTGGCATGTCGTGCTGGGGCCGTACACGGTCGCCCCCCAGGGCCTGGACTACACGGTCACCGTCACGCTGCGGTACGGCGCGCCCGGCACCCCCCGCACGCCGGTCTATCCGCCGCAGCGGGCGAAGGGCCGGGGCCGCGCCTGGTACCGGGGCGACTCGCATCTGCACACCGTGCACTCCGACGGCAAGCGCACCCCGGCCGAGCTGGTCGCCGCCGCCCGTGCCGCCGGGCTGGACTTCATCACCACCACCGAGCACAACACCACGTCGGCGCATGCCGCGTTCGAGGGTCTGTGGGGCGATGACCTGCTGATCCTCACCGGTGAGGAGATCACCACGCGTAACGGCCATGTGGTCGCCCTCGGCACCGACCCCGGCACTTTCATCGACTGGCGCTACCGCGCCCGGGACAACCGGTTCGGCCAGTTCGCCCGCAAGGTCCGGCAGGCCGGCGGCCTGGTGATCCCGGCCCATCCGCACGGCACCTGTGTCGGCTGCAACTGGAAGTTCGGCTTCAACGAGGCCGACGCGGTCGAGGTGTGGAACGCGGACTTCACCCCGGACGACGAGGTCACCATCTCCGAGTGGGACAACACCCTGGTCGCCGCCTCCCGGGGCGAGGGCCGCTGGCTGCCCGCCGTCGGCCACAGCGACGCCCACCGCGAGCCCCAGGTCGTGGGCCTGCCGCAGACGGTGGTGCTGGCCGACGACCTGTCCCGCACCGCCCTCCAGGAGGGCATCCGGGCCGGCCGGAGCTGGATCGCCGAGTCCTCGAAGATCGACCTCACCTTCGAGGCGGTCGGCGGGCGCGGTAAGCACGCCGGTATCGGCGAGCGCCTGAAGGTCGGCGGCGCGGAGGAGGTGACGGTCCGGCTCAAGGTCTCCGGCGTGGGCCCGGGCTGCTCGGTGCGGTTCATCACCGACCAGGGCCAGCTCTACGGGACGGCGGTCCCCGACTCCGGGACGCTCACGGCCGAATGGCGTACGACGGCGTCCTACGCGGCCTATGTGCGCGCCGAGGTGCGCCACGCCCCGGCGGACGGCGGGGCATCGGGGATACCGGGTCCGATGGCGGCGATGACGAACCCGATCTGGCTCGGCGAGCACTGACGGCTGCGGCTGGCGCTGGCGGCTTCGGTGACCACTGACACCTTCCCGGTCGCCGGAGCCATCCGGGCGCGCGTGCCACGCCGTCCGCCGCCGGTCGGTCAGCGGTAGTAGCAGCCGCTGTCGAGGTCCTCGGCGAGGGTGCGGCCCCCGGCTCAGAGGCGGCAGCTGATCTCCATGCCGTCCTCGATGGGGAAGGTGACGTTCTGGTAGCCGTTCGCCGGGTCGCGTACGTAGTCGAGATACGACCGCAGGAGGCCCTCGCCCTGGTCGACGTCGTCGGCCACGACGAGGGTGCCGGGCCGCAGACGCGGTTCGAGCATCCGCAGCACGGGCAGGCACAGGTCCTTCCAGCCGTCGAGCAGCAGGAGGTCCACGGAGCCATCGAGGTCGGCGAGGGTCTCGCGGGCGTCCCCCTCCAGCACGGTGATCACGTCGTCCAGCCCGGTCTCGGCGAAGGTGCGGCGGGCCGCGGCGATCTTCTCCTCGCTCATCTCCGTGGTGATGACGCGCCCGCTGCCGTTGTCCCGCACGGCGGCGGCCAGATGGAGCGTGGAGATCCCGAAGGACATGCCGAACTCGACCACCGTGGCCGGGCGGATGGCGCGGACCAGGTTGTAGAGCAGCTTCCCGCCCTCGGCGGAAATCGGCATGTAGATCCCGGCCGCGGCGTCGGCCAGCTCCTGCGGGGCCAGCGATTCCACTGCGCCGGGCGGCAGCTCCGCCTGGGCGGTCCCGTCCTGCTCGGCCAGCTCGAACATCCGGCGGATGGCGGTCTCGACCCGGGGGTCGGCAAGCGTGTGAGTGACTGTCATGGTTTTAGAGTAGACGCGACGTTGCGTCTTGTCTAGAAGAGATGGAGCGAGGGAGGGTGGTTATCCTGAGATCTCGGGGGAGGCGAGATGGCACGCGCGACACAGACCGCCGGGACGAGCGGCACCGGCCGACCGGCATCACGCCACCACGGCAACCGGCACGGGCGCAGCGAACAGGCCCGGCTGTCGGTGCTGAACGCGGCCGACGACCTGCTGGCAGAGAAGGGTTTCGCGGGCGTCACGATGGAGGGGATCGCCACCCGGGCCGGGGTCGCCAAGCAGACGATCTACCGCTGGTGGAGCGCCAAGACCGACATCCTCATGGACGCCCTTCTCCAGGACGTGGCCGAGGACCTGCCCGTGCGCGACCGCGGTGACCTCGCCCTGGACCTGCGCGGCTATCTGTGCGACCTGGCCGGGTTCCTCAGCGGGTCCGACTCGGGCGCCGTTTTCAAGGCCCTGGTCGCCCAGGCGCAGCACGATCCGGCGTTCGCCCGGGACTTCCGGGCCCGGTACCTCGACGGCCAGCGCCGCCGCGACCGCCTCCCGCTGGAACGGGCCGTGGAGCGCGGGGAGTTGCCGCCCGGCCTGGACCTGACGGCCGAGACCGACCAGCTCATGGGCCCCGTCTACTACCGGGTGCTGGTGACCGACGAACCCGTGGGCCAGGAGTTCACCGACCGGCTCGTGGACGCCTTCCTCCACCGCCACGGGCTGACACCACCGGCGAACGGCTGACGCCCGGTCCAGGGACAGGAGCCGCTCCCCTGCCGTGCCGGCAGCGGGGCCCGTGTCAGCCGATAGGCCGCGCCGCGCGGACCCGGCGGCCGCCGTCGACCACCAGGTCCGCGCCGGTGATCCAGGACGCCTCGTCCGAGACCAGCCAGCGGACCGCGCGCGCCACGTCCTCCGGTTCGCCGATCCGGGCCAGCGGGAGCGCCGCGGCGATCTCGCGCTCGCCGGGCTCCCAGACGAAGCGGGCCATCTCGGTGCGGACCAGCCCCGGGGAGACGGCGTTGACGCGGACCGACGGGGCCAGTTCGGCGGCGAGCTGGCGGGTGAGGCGGAGGAGGGCGGTCTTGGCGGTGCCGTAGGCGCCGATACCCGGGCCGACGCCGTGGGTGCCCTCGGTGCAGATGTTGACGACCGCGCCGCCGTGGTCGCGCATCCAGCCGCGCCATGCCGCCTGGATCAGGCGCAACGGGGCCTCCACATTGACCGTGAAGGCCATGCGCCAGGCGAGCGGGTCCACCGTCATCAGCGGACCGAGCGGGGCGTTGGTGGCGGCGTTGTTGACCAGGATGTCGAGGCGGCCGAACTCCTCGAGGGTGCGGGCCACCGCCGCCTCCAGGTGGGCCGGGTCCGCCACGTCCCCCGGGCAGGCGATGGCGCGCGGACCGAGGCGGCGTACGGCCTCGGCCAGCTCCCTCGGGTCCCGCGCCGTGACGCACACCGCCGCACCGTCCGCCGTCAGCGCCTCCGCCACGGCGAGCCCGATGCCCCGTGAGGCGCCCGTGATCAGGGCCGCGCGTGCCATCGGCTCAGCCCCTCGTGCTCACCGTCTCCGTGTCCCGGCCCGACCGCAGCACCCGTCCCGGCGCCGCGCCGGTGATCTCGTCGTCCCGGATGGTCTCGGTGCCGCCCACCCGGACGCTCACGATCCCCATCGCCCGCGAGTCCAGCCGGGGGCTGTCGCCCGGCAGGTCGTGCACCAGCCGCGCCTGGCCCGCGTCGATCCGCTCGGGGTCGAAGAGGACCAGGTCGGCGTGGTAGCCCTCGGCGATCCGGCCGCGTTCGCGCAGCCCGAGCAGCCGCGCCGGATCGTCCGTCAGCATCCGTACCGCCCGCTCCAGGCCGACCAGTTTCCGTCCGCGCAGACAGTCGCCGATGAAGCGGGTGGTGTACGGGGCGCCGCACATCCGGTCCAGATGGGCCCCCGCGTCCGAGCCGCCGAGCATGACGTCCTCGTGTTCCCAGGTGCGCTGTCGCAGCTCCCAGCTCGCCGGGTCGTTGTCGGTCGGCATGGGCCACAGCACCGTGCGCATCTCGTCGGCGGCGCAGATCTCCACCAGTGCGGCGAAGTCCTCCTGCCCGCGCTCGGCGGCGATGTCGCGGACGACCCGGCCGGTCAGCCCGGCGTTGGCCGCGCTGTAGGTGTCGCCGATGACGTACCGCCCGAAGTGGGTGAGCCGGCGGAAGACCCCGGCCTCGGGGCCGCTCGCGCGGCGCAGCATCTCCGCCCGCACGTCCGGGTCGCGGAGCTTCGCGATCCGCTCCGGGATCGGCAGCCCCAGGATGTCGCCCCAGCCCGGGATGAGGTTCAGCGCGCAGAAGGTGCCGAGCGACATGTTCATGGGGGTGAGGATCGGCATGGTGAGCGCGACGATCCTGCCGCCCGCCTTACGGGCCCGTTCGCTGGCCTGGAGCTGGCGCGGCACCCGCTCGGGGACGGCCGCGTCGATGGTCAGGACGTTCCAGTTGAGCGGGCGGCCGGCGGCCGCGCTCATCTCCACCAGCAGATCGATCTCCTCGTCGGCGAACTGGTCGAGACAGCCCGCCACGATCGCCTCGATCTGCGTCCCCTCGTGTTCGCCGACGGCCCGGGAGAGCGCCAGGAGCTCCTCGGGCCCCGCGTGACGGGAGGCGACCGGCTGTCCGTCCCCGTCCGAGTGGGTCGAGGACTGGGTGGTGGACAGCCCCCACGCCCCCGCGTCCATCGCCTCGTGGAAGAGGAGCAGCATCTCCTCCAGCTGCGCGGGCGTGGGCTGTCCGCCGATCGCGTCCTCGCCCATCACATGGCGGCGCAGCGCGCAGTGCCCCACCATGAAGCCCGCGTTGACGGCGATCCGGCCCTCCAGCGCGTCCAGGTACTCGCCGAAGCCGTGCCAGTTCCAGGGCGCGCCCTGCTCCAGCGCCACCAGCGACATGCCCTCGACCCGGCTCATCATCCGCCGGGTGTAGTCGGCGTCGCCGGGCCGGTCGGGGTTGAGCGGAGCGAGGGTGAAGCCGCAGTTGCCGCCCGCGACGGTGGTCACGCCGTGGTTCATGGAGGGGGTGGCGTACGGATCCCAGAAAAGCTGGGCGTCGTAGTGGGTGTGCGGGTCGACGAACCCGGGCGCGAGGATGAGCCCGGTGGCGTCCTCGGCGGACCGCGCCGGTTCGGTGACGGTCCCGGGCTCGGCGATGGCCACGATCCGGCCGTCCCGGATGCCGACGTCGGCGACGTAGGAGGGCGCGCCGGTGCCGTCCGCCACGGTGGCGCCCTTGATCAGGTGGTCGAGCACGGGTGGATCCCTTCTCGCGTCTGCGGCTGCTGGGTCTCGGCACGCACGTCTGCGGCTGCTGGGGCTCTGCTCTCGCTCTGCGGCTACGGAGTCTCTGCTCGCGCCTCCGCGGCTACGGAGTCTCGCTCTCGCGTCCGCGGCTACCGGGTCCCGGCGTGGCGGAAGCGGGTCGTGCGGTGCACCGGATCGGTGTCGATCTTCGGGATGACGTGCTCGCCGATGAGCTTGACCGTGTTCATCGTGTCCTCGTAGCCGATCCCGATCGGCAGCCCGAACGACAGCTGGTCGGCCCCGGCCTGTTCCCACCGCTTGCACTGGCGGAAGACCTCGTCCGGGTCGCCGCAGATCATCAGCTCCTCGGCGATGAGGAGTTCGATGATCTCCTCGGTGTACTCCGGCAGCAGCTCGGGCCACTCCGGGATGCCGTCCGGGCGGGGGAAGGTGTCGTGGTAGCGGAAGAGCAGCGACTGCAGATAGTTGAGCCCGCCGCCGACCGCGATCTCGACGGCCTTGGCATGGGTCTCCGCGCAGATCGCGGTGGAGGTGACCATCACGTTGTCGTTGACGAAGCCGCCGACCGGCTCGGCCTCCTTGATCGCGTTCTTGTAGGAGTCGAGGACCCACTCCATGTCGGAGACCTTCTGGATGGAGAAGCCGAGCACGCCGAGGCCCTTCTTGCCGGCCATCGCGTACGAGGGCGGCGATCCGGCCGCGTACCACATCGCCGGGTGGGAGCCCCCGTACGGCTTGGGCAGCACCTTGCGCGGCGGCAGCGACCAGTGCTTGCCCGCGAAGCCCTGGTACTCGTCCTGCAGCCACATCTTGGGGAACTCGGCGATCGTCTCTTCCCAGATCTCCTTGGTGGCGTTCATGTCGGTGATCCCCGGGAGGAAGCCGAGGATCTCGTGGCTGCCCGCGCCCCGGCCGGAGCCGAACTCGAACCGGCCGCCGGAGAGGTGGTCGAGCATCGCGACCTTCTCGGCGACCTTGACCGGGTGGTTGACCTGCGGCAGCGGGTTGAAGATGCCGGAGCCCAGGTGGATGCGCTCGGTGGCGTGGGCGAGATAGCCGAGGTAGACATCGTTCGCGGAGAGGTGGGAGTACTCCTCCAGGAAGTGGTGCTCGGAGGCCCATGCGTACTTGAAGCCGGACCGGTCGGCCTGGATGACGTACTCGGTCTCCTCGAGGAGCGCGTGGTGCTCGGCCTCGGGGTCGGTTCGGCGTCGGCTTTCGGGGACGTATCCCTGCACAAAGAGTCCGAATTCCATGGAGGTTCACCGCCTCAGACGACTCGATCTGACGGATCGTCAGATTTTGATTGACTCTGACACCGCGGACAGGGACCGTCAAGGGCCGCAGCCGCGCCGGACCCGGAGGGGCCCTAGAAGACCGAGACGCCGGTCAGCCAGCCGCCGTCGACGACGAACGGCTGGCCCGTCACATACGACGAGTCCTCCGACGACAGGAAGAGCGCCAGCCGCGCCACCTCCTCCGGGCGGCCGATCCGGCCCAGCGGCACCAGCTTGCGGTACAGCTCGTCGACCGCCGCCGACGCCTCCGCGGTGTCGGCGCCCGGGTCGAGCTGGGCCGGGTTGGTCATGGGGGTGTCGATCGCGCCCGGGCATATCGCGTTGACCCGGATGCCCTTGTCCGCGAGCTCCATCGCGGCCACCCGCGTCATCCCCACCACGGCCGCCTTCGTCGCGGCGTACGAGGTGAGGAAGGCCATACCGGACAGGGCGACGTACGAGGCGGTGTTCACGATCGTCCCGCCGCCCGCCGCCGCCAGCTCCGGCGCGAGGGTCCGCATCCCCAGGAACGCCCCGACCTGGTTGACCTGGACCACCTCCAGATACTCCGTGAGCGGGGTGCTGACCAGCTCGTTGAAGCGGAGGATCCCGGCGTTGTTGACCAGGCCGTCGACCGCGCCGAAGGCGTCCTTCGCGGCCTCGACGGCGGCGTTCCAGTCGTCCTCCCGGCCCACGTCCAGATGGACGAAGCGGGCGCTCTCGCCCAGCTCCTTGGCCAGCGCCTCGCCCGGCTCGTCCAGCACGTCGCAGAGGACCACCCGCGCGCCCTCCGCCACGAACAGCCGTGCCTCGTGCTCACCTTGTCCGCGCGCCGCCCCGGTGATGACGACGACCCGCCCGTCCAGCTTGCCCATTCCGTTCTCCCTAGTCATCGAGGTGCGGAGCGACATCGGCGGCGAAGGCCGCCATCTGGTCGGTCAGTTCGGTGTGGTCCCGGCAGCGGAACCGCACCTGGATCTGGTCCACCCCCATCGCGGCGTACGCGCGCAGGCTCTCGGCCAGCGGCTCCGGCGCGCCGGTCAGGGTGCGGCGCCCCACGTCCCAGCCGGGCTCGCCCACGTACAGCGGTTCGGTGATCGCGCCGATCTCGGCGGGCTCGTCGATCCCCGCTTCTTCCCGCAGCGCGCGCAGCCGGGCGAGCTGGCCGGGCAGCCGGTCCCGCGGATCGCCCTGCGGCAGCCAGCCGTCGCCCCGGATCGCCGCCCGGCGCACCGCCGCGGGCGAGGAGCCGCCGATCCACAGCGGGGGCCGCGGCGTCTGGACGGGGCGCGGGGCCTGCCCCAGACCGCTGAACGCGAACCGCTCCCCGCGGAAGCCGGGGAACTCCTCGGGCCCCAGCGCCGCCTTCAGCGCGTCGACCGTCTCGTCCAGCAGCGCCCCGCGCCGGGCGAAGTCCACCCCGAGGGCCTCGAACTCCTCCCGCACATGCCCGGCGCCGACCCCGAGGATCAGCCGGCCGCCGGAGAGGTGGTCGAGCGTCGCGTACTGCTTGGCGGACAGCAGCGGATGCCGCAGCGCGGCGACCGCCACATGGCTGAGCAGCCGCACCCGCTCGGTGGCCGCGGCGAGCCAGCCGAGGGTGGCCACCGGGTCGTACCAGACGGTGCCCATGGCGGCGGCCAGCCGCCGCGGGATCGCGACGTGGTCGCAGACGGCGAGGTAGGCGAAGCCGAGCCGGTCGGCGGCGCGGGCGACCGCGAGCAGCTCGGCCGGGCCGGCCTCCGCCTCCCACGGCTCGGCGTAAAGGGTGGACTGCGACTGGACGGGCAACTGCATGCCGTAGCTCAACCGGCCCCGGGGCAGGACGCGCATGCCGGGCCTCCTCGTCGGTGGACCGCCATCGTCATATCGGACGTCGGCCATGGTGGTATCTGACGGTCCATCAGACAAGGGGTATGGCGTCCTCGTCCCGCATTGGGAGGCCCTGCTAGCGTACGAACGTTCGGACCTCGGGCCCAACGCCCGCCGCCCCGTTCAGGGGCCACCACGGGGGGCACAGTAAGGGGCACACAGAGGGGCACGTGATGATCGAGACGGTCTTCCGCTGCGACGATCTGCCCAGAGCGGATCGGTTCGACTTCTGGCGTGAGCAGATGGCACAACTCATGGCGCCGATGGAGATGAGCAGCGACCACACCCGTGACTTCCGGGGAGAGGTGCGCATCCTCGAGTTCGGCGCCGCCTCCGTGTGGCCCACGAAGTTCCGTGAGATGAACTTCCGGCGGACGCCCAAGCTGATCCGGCAGTCCGACCCCGAGCTGTACCACTTCTCGTTCATCCAGGAGGGAAACCTCCAGGTCTCTCAGTCCCGCCAGGAGGCCGCGCACAGCGCGCAGGGGCTCTACGTCGTCGACACCTCGCGCCCCTTCGACTGCCTGGCCTTCGGCGGCCCTCCCGGAGGCGTGGGCCTGGAGATCCCCAAGGCCCTGATCCCGGTCCCGCACGACCGGATCGACCGGCTGCTCGCCCAGCCCATCCCGGCGCGCGAGGGCGTCGGCGCCCTGCTGACCGGATTCCTCGCCCGGCTGGCCGCGGACCGCGGCTCCTACGGCCCCTCCGATGGCCCGCGCCTGGGGACCGTACTGATCGACCTGGCGGCGGCGCTGCTCGCCCAGGCCGTCGAGGCCGACGACGCCCTGCCGCCCGAGACCCGCCGGCACACCCTGGCCTTACGGCTGCAGAGCTTCATCCAGCGGAACCTGTCCGACCCACGGCTGTCACCGGCCACCATCGCCGCCGCGCACCACATCTCCGTCGGCTATCTGCACCGCCTCTTCCGCGCCCGCGACACCACGGTCTCCGCATGGATCCGGCAGCAGCGGCTGGACCGCGTCCGGCGCGACCTCACCGACCCGGGCCTGTACACCGTCCCCATCCACGAACTCGCCGCCCGCTGGGGCTTCGCCCACCCCGCCGTCTTCAGCCGCGCCTTCCGCGCCGCGTACGGCATGCCGCCCAGCGACTACCGCCACCTGGCACTGGTGTCCAGCGCGCCGGGCGCAACCCCGCGGCGCCCGGTGCGCACGGACTCCCGGCCCTCCGCACCACCCACGGCCCCTGTCACTTCGTAAGGGGTGGGTGACGGCGTTGGGAGGGGGAGGGCCGGTATGCCCCACAGCCTGCCGGAGCACCCGGAGGATGTCATTGACCGGCAGTGACCGCTTTCTTGCTCCTCCGTGACCACCCCGCCGTCCACGCACGGCGGCCCGGCGCTACACCCCCGGCGCCCCCGCCCAGAGCCCGTCCGCCGTGAGCCCCAGCAGGTCGATCGCGTTGCCGCGCACGATCCGCTCCACGACGTCCGGCGCCAGATGCCCCATCTGCGCCTCGCCCACCTCGCGGGACTTTGGCCAGGTGGAGTCGGAGTGCGGATAGTCCGTCTCGTACAGCACGTTGCCGACCCCGATCGCGTCGAGGTTGCGCAGCCCGAAGGCGTCGTCGAAGAAGCATCCGTACACATGCTCCGCGAACAGCTCGGACGGCGGGCGCAGCACCTTGTCGGCCACTCCGCCCCAGCCCCGGTTCTCCTCCCACACCACATCGGCGCGCTCGAGGATGTAGGGGATCCAGCCGATCTGGCCCTCCGCGTACATCACCTTGAGGTCGGGGAAGCGCTCGAACTTCCCGCTCATCAGCCAGTCGACCATCGAGAAGCAGCAGTTGGCGAAGGTGATCGTGGAGCCGACCGCGGGGGGCGCGTCCGCGGAGGTCGAGGGCATCCGTGAGGAGGAGCCGATGTGCATCGCGATGACCGTGCCGGTCTCGTCGCACGCGGCGAGGAACGGGTCCCAGTCGTCGGTGTGGATCGACGGCAGCCCCAGGTTCGGCGGGATCTCCGAGAAGCAGACGGCCCGCACCCCGCGCGCCGCGTTCCGCCGCACCTCGGCGGCGGCCAGCTCGGCGTCCCACAGCGGGACGATGATCAGCGGGATCAGCCTGCCCCGGGCCTCGGGGCCGCACCACTCCTCCACCATCCAGTCGTTGTACGCCCGGACGCCGAGCAGCCCCAGCTCGCGGTCGGCGGCCTCGGTGAAGGTCTGCCCGCAGAAGCGGGGGAAGGTCGGGAAGCAGAGCGCCGACTGGACGTGGTTGACGTCCATGTCCGCGAGCCGGTCGGGCACCGAGAAGGAGCCGGGCCGCATCTGCTCGTAGGTGATGGCCTCGAGTTTGACCTCGTCCCGGTCGTATCCGACGGCGGTGTCCAGCCGGGTCAGCGGCCGGTGCAGCTCCTCGTACACCCACCAGTCCGCGAGCGGCCCGTCGTCCCCTGGCGCACCCATCTTCGGGGCGAACCGGCCGCCGATGAAGGTCATCTCCTTCAGCGGCGCCCGGACGATGCGCGGCCCGGTGTCGCGGTACCTCGACGGGAGGCGGTCCCGCCAGACGTGAGGGGGCTCAACCGTGTGGTCGTCCACCGAGATTATCTTCGGGAAGCTCTCCATGACTGCACGGTAGCGCCGATCTGACGGATCGTCAGCTCACTGGACGCCTCCCGCCAGGATCGGGGGATGCCACGGACACGTCGAACTCTTTACTGACGTACGGCCCGCGGGCACGGCAGACTGGCCGTACAGCGAGGAAGCGTGTGCGGGGGGCACCATGGTCGGCGACGAGCGCCTGGGGCGGCAGGAAGGCTCCACCGGATCCGTACCGGACCGGTGGTGGCGCGGTGACGAGGCGAACCTCGCCCTCGGCGAGGACCCGGACCCCGCCCTCGACCGGACGCGGATCGGGCTGGAGTGGGAGAGCGGCTACCACGCCGAAGTCGTCCCCGAGCTCCGGCCGCACGCCGCTCCACGGCCCGCCGCCGCGTTCTCCCGGCCCACCGCCGTGGGCCGCCCGCAACGCCCCCTGGCCGCCGGCACCACCGCCGTCCGCCCCGCGCAACTGCCCGCGGCGGTCGCCGACTTCACCGGCCGCGAGGACCTCGTACGAGAGCTGAACGACCGGCTCGCACCCCCCTCCGACCCGCCGGCCGCCATCGCCATCGCCGGTATCGGAGGCATCGGCAAGACCGCCCTGGCCGTCCATCTCGCGCACACCGCCCGCCACCACTTCCCCGACGGCCAGCTCTACGTCGACCTCGGCGGTGCGGGCTCCTCCCCCGCCGACCCCGAAACCGTGCTCGGCGCCTTCCTGCGCTCGCTCGGCACCCCCGACGCCGCCATCCCGGACGGCGCCGAGGAGCGCGCCGCCCTCTATCGCGCGTCCCTCGAGGGCCGCCGGGTCCTCGTCCTGCTGGACAACGCCCGCGACGCCGCCCAGGTCCGGCCGCTGCTCCCGGGCGAGGGCGCACCGGACTGCGTGGCGCTGATCACCAGCCGCGCCCATATGGCCGACCTGGACCGCGCCCACCCGGTCGACCTGGACGCGATGAGCCCGAGGGAGGCGTTCGCCCTCTTCGCGCTGATCGTGGGCGAGGAGCGGGCGATGGTCGAGCGCGCGGCGGTCATGGAGGTGGTGTCGTCCTGCTCCTACCTTCCGCTCGCCATCCGCATCGCGGCCTGCCGGCTCGCCTCCCGCCGCACCTGGACCGTCTCCGTTCTCGCCCGCAAACTCGCCGACGAGCGACGGCGGCTGGACGAGCTGCGGGCCGGGGATCTGGCCGTCAAGGCGACCTTCGAACTCGGCTACGGACAGCTCGACCCGGCCCAGGCCCGCGCCTTCCGCCTGCTCGGCCTGGTCGGCGGCCCGGACATCTCGCTGCCGGCCGCGGGCGCGGTGCTCGGACTCGACGTCGAGGAGACCGCCCGGCTCCTCACCTCCCTCGTGGACATCTCGCTGCTGGAGTCCGCCGTACCGGGGCGCTACCGCTTCCATGACCTCGTACGGCTCTACGCACGGGCCTGCGCCGAGCGGGAGTCGCGGGCGGCGGCGGAGCGCGAGGAGGCGCTGTCGCGGCTGCTGGACTTCTACCTCGCCACGGCGGCGCGGGTGTACGCCATGGAGCGGCCCGGCGATCGTATGGTCGAGCACTTGGAGCCCACCGGCCATCCAGGACTGTGCTTCGAGACCTCCAAAGCCGCCCTGGACTGGCTCTTCGCGGAGGGCGACTGCCTGCTCGACTGCGTGCCCAGGTGCAGCGGGGAGACCACCCGCCGCCGCGCCGGGGATCTGCTGCTGGGCGCGCTGGACCTCGCCGAGTCCGGGGCCCGGCCGCGGCAGTACGAAACGGTGGCGCGGGCGGCCGGCGACGCGGCCCACGCCGCCGGGGACTCCCGCACCGAGGCCCGCGCCCGCTCGGCGCTGGGGCATCTGTACAGCTTCACGGGCCGGTACGCCCAGGCCGAGCGCGAGCTTCGGCGCGCGCTGGAGCTGGACGGCGAGGATCCGGTGATCGCCAGCCGCGCCTCCAATCAGCTCGGCATCGTCACCAACGGCCTGGGGCGGTACGACGACGCGGAGAAGTTCCTCGGACAGGCCCTCGACGCGTTCCGCGCCGATGCCAACGAGGCCGGTGAGGCGAGCGCCCTGGCCAATCTCTCCCGGATCCATGTGAGCCGGGGCCGCACCGGGAGCGGTGTGGAACTGGCCGAGCAGGGGCTCGCCATCTACCGCAGGCTCGGCGCCCCGCTGCGGCTCGCCAACGGGATGTACACCCTCGGCATCGCGCTGACGCGTGCCCACCGTCTGGAAGAGGCGTCCGTTCACCTCACCGAGGCGCTCGACCTGTTCCGCGAAGCCCGTCAGCCGCTGTGGGAAGGCATGGCCCATTACCGGCTGGCCGAAATGCATCTGGCAGCGCATCGCCCCACCAAGGCGGTGGCGCACGCCGAACAGTCCCTCGCCCTGGGCGGTCTCGGCGGCGAGTGGCGGCGCTTCTCCTTTCTCACCGTTTTGTCGAAAGCCCTGATGGCGGCCGGGCAGCGCGGCCGGGCCGAGGACTGCTGGAGCCAGGCGCGGGCCCTTCGCGAACGGCTGGGCTCACCCGAGCCCGAGGAGGTGCGCCAACTGCTGGCGACCTCGGCGCCGGACCTCCCGGCGTCCACGGATCCGAATCCCGGCCATCGGGAAGCCTTCGGAGTCGGCCCCCCGGTGTCCGAAAGCGGGCCCTGGAGCTGACGATCCGTCGGTATAACGAGGTCTCGAAGTCGGGCGGGCCTTGTGGAGAGGTCCGGCCCCTACTGACGTGAGGGGTATCGGCAAGGCAAACTGGCCCGTGCAACTGGGAGCAGAGGCAGGGGGAGACCATGACCGGCGAGAAGGAGCGGGCGCAGGAGCAGTCCTTGCGCTTCACCGTGCTCGGACCGGTACGGGCCTTTCGGGGCGAGGAACAGCTCAGCACCGGATCACCGCAGCAAAGAGCCCTGCTCGCCGCTCTGCTGCTGCGCGGCGGGCGCACCGCCACCGCCCCCGAACTCGTCGACGCCCTGTGGGGCGACGATCCGCCGGACGCCGCGATCGCGGCGCTGCGCACCTACGCCTCCCGGCTGCGCAAGGCGTTCACCCCGCATTCGGACATCCTGGTCAGCGAATCGGGCGGCTATGCGGTCCAAGTGGGCCTCGGGGCCCTGGACATCGAGGTGGCCGAGAGCCTGGCGGCGGAGGCGGAGAAGGCCCGGCACTCGGGCGACCGGCTGCGCGCCCATGAGCTCATCGGCCGGGCGCTGGACCTGTGGGACGGTGAGGCCCTGGCCGGGCTGTCGGGGCCGTACGCCACGACCCAGCGCGCCCGGCTGTCGGAGTGGCAGCTCGTGCTCACCGAGACCAGGCTCGATCTCGACCTGGAGCTGGGCCACCACACCGAGGCGGTCTCCGAGCTCACCGCGCTCACCGCCGCCCATCCGCTCCGGGAGCGGCTGCGCGAGCTGCTGATGCTGGCGCTCTACCGCAGCGGCCGGCAGGCCGAGGCCCTGGCGGTGTACAACGACACCCGGCGGCTGCTCGCCGAGGATCTCGGCGTGGACCCCTGTGCGGAGCTGTCCGACCTGCATCAGCGCATTCTGCAGGCGGATGCCGAGCTGGCGGTCCCGGTGGACGACCGCACGCACGCCGGGCCCGGCTTCGTACGCCCGGCCCAGCTCCCCGCGACGGTCGCGGACTTCACCGGCCGGGTCGCCTTCGTCGAGGAGCTGAGCGATGAGCTCGCCACCGCCGAGGGGCGTGTCATGGCCGTGTCAGCAGTGGCCGGAATCGGTGGGGTCGGCAAGACGACCCTCGCCGTGCACGTCGCCCACGCGGCCCGCGCCCACTTCCCCGACGGCCAGCTCTACGTCGACCTCCAGGGCGCCGGCCCGGTGCCCGCTGAGCCCAACGCGATCCTGGGCGCCTTCCTGCGCGCCCTCGGCACCCCGGACAGTGCGATCCCCGAGGGCGTCCACGAGCGTGCCGCGCTCTACCGCTCGATGCTGGACGGCCGCCGGGTGCTCACGCTGCTCGACAACGCGCGCGACGCCGCGCAGGTCAGGCCGCTGCTACCCGGTACGCCGGGCTGCGCCGCGCTGATCACGAGCCGGACCCGGATGGTCGACCTGGAGGGCGCCCACCTGGTCGACCTGGATGTGATGAGCCCCGAGGAGGCGCTGGTCCTCTTCACCCGCATCGTGGGCGCGGAGCGGGTCAGTTCGGAGCGCGACGCGGCCATGGACGTGGTGGCGGCCTGCGGCTTCCTGCCGCTGGCCATCCGGATCGCGGCCTCCCGGCTGGCCTCGCGCCGCACCTGGACCGTCTCCACGCTGGCGCGCAAGCTCGCCAACCAGCGCCGGCGGCTGGACGAGCTGCGGGCGGGCGACCTGGCCGTACGGGCCACCTTCGAGCTGGGCTACGGCCAGCTCGAGCCGCCGCAGGCCCGGGCGTTCCGGCTGCTCGGGCTGGCGGACGGCCCCGACATCTCGCTCGCCGCGGCGGCCGTCGCCCTGGAACTGGACACCTTCGACACCGAGGAGCTCCTGGAGTCCCTGGTCGACGCCTCCCTGCTGGAGTCCGCGGCGCCGGGCCGCTACCGCTACCACGACCTCGTACGGCTCTACGCGCGTGACCGCGCGGAGCGGCACCAGTCGGCCGCGGAACGCGAGGCGGCCCTCTCCCGGCTGCTGAGCTTCTACCTCGCCACGGCGGCGCGGGTGTACGCCATGGAGCGGCCGGGCGACCGGCTGGGCGACCACCTGGCCCCCGCCGACCACCCCGGCCTGGTCTTCCCGCATCAGGACGCCGCCTTGGACTGGCTGTTCACCGAGGCGGACTGCCTGCTGGCCTGCGCCCAGCAGGCCGCCTCGGGCACCACCCTGGGCCGGGCGGCGGATCTGCTGCTCGCCGCCATGGACCTGGCCGAATCCGGTGCCAACGCCCCGCGCTACGAGGCCGTCGCCCGCGTCGTCAGCGAAACGGCACACACGGTCGGCGACACCCGGGCCGAGGGCCGGGCCCGCACCTGCCTGGCCAAGGTGCGCAACCTCACCGGCCGGCTGGAAGAGGCCGACGCCGAGGCGGAGCGCGCCCTGGCCCTGGGCTCCACGGTCGAGGACCACGTGACCATGGGCCGCGCCCTCACCGAGCGCGGCATCATCGCGCACCTCAGCCGTACCCGCTGGGACGACGCGGAGCGGCATTTCCTCCGTGCCATCGACGCCTACCGGGCCGTGGACGACCAGCCCGGCGAGGCCAGCGCGCTGTGCAACCTGTCCCGTGCGTATGTGGAGATGGGCCGCATCGACAGCGCCGTGGACCTGGCCCGGCAGGGCGTGCGGATCTACGGGAGCCTGGGGCGCACCCTGCGCCTGGCCAACGGTAAGTACGCGCTCGGCATCGCCCTGACCGGGGCCGGAAGCCTGGCGCACGCACTGGAGCAGCTCACCGAGGCCCTCGGCCTCTTCCGTGAGCACCGCCAGCCGCTCTGGGAGGGCATGACCCACCAGCGGATGGCCGAGGCGCATCTGTCCATCGGGCGCCCGGCGGAGGCCGCCACCCACGCCGAACAGGCCCTCGCCCTGCGGGGCATCGGGGGCGAGTGGCGCCGGGCCATCGTGCTGACGCTGCTCGGCAAGGCGCTGCTGGAGCTCGGTCAGAACGAGCGCGCGGACGCCTGCTGGCGTGAGGCGCTGTCGATCCACGAGCGGCTCGGGGCACCCGAGGCGGAGGACGTCCGCGGGCTTCTGACCCCCGCGACCGCGGCATAGTCGCGCGTCCCGCCGACCGTTCATCAATCGTTTATCGCTGTCCGGGAGTCTTAGTACCGGTCGACCCGTCCCCGCGGGGGGCAGACGGGTCGGTTGCGAGGTCACACCGTAAGGTGGGCGGCCCTTTTGAGACACCTGTCCGGCGACCCACGGGGGAGTCGCCGGGCGGGTGTCAACGGGCCTCTACCGACCAGAGCATCCGATGGAGTTGATCGTGACAAGCACGGACAAGAAGCCCCAGTCCGACACCTACCGGCCACTGGAGGCCGACCCGGCGACCCTCACTCCGCAGGACGAGGGCCACCCGCCGGCGCCGCCACAGGTGACCACCCAGGGCGAAGGCCACACGCCCGCACCGCCGCAGCTGATCACGCAGGGGGAGGGGCACACGCCCGCGCCGCCGCAGCTCAGCACCATGGGCGAGGGTCACACTCCGGCGCCGCCGCAGCTCAGCACGCAGGGGGAGGGCCACCCGCCCGCGCCGCCGCAGCTCAGCACCAAGGGCGAGGGTCACACCCCGGCGCCGCCGCAGTTGAGCGCCGAGGGCGAAGGCCACACTCCCTCGGCACCCCAGTAGGAGCACCACGGAACGTCGTTCGTATCCAACAGGTAACCGCGGGGCCGATGTCGATGACGCGGAGGGGACGTCATCGGCGTCGGCCCCTCTGTGCGGGCGCCTTTGGACGAGCGGCTCCACGCACCGCCCGGGCGGACCCCCTTTCCGCCAAGCTTCGACCACTTCCGGCCAGATGGCCGAACACACGTACCCCTCTTTGTTAATTTGCAGTACAAAATAGATAATCACCCCCCGTATCGGAGGAACCGGAATGACTCGTGCCACAAAGGGCATTGCGACCTTGATTATCGCGATAGGTGCCGCGGTCGGAGCGACAAGCCAGACAGCCGCATTCGCAGCTGCAAGCGATAGTCACACCCCTATCGTCGGCGTGGACAGTAGCGAATACGCCACTGCTGCCGCCCCGGCCCCGCAGGGCGAGGGCCATGCCCCCACCAGCCCGCAGTAGGCGCGGCGAGACGACTTACGAAGGCCGAAGGGGCCGGGCGAACCTGCCCGGCCCCTTGGTGATGCCCCGCCCGCGCACGCCTGACCCCGCCATGGCCGGGCCACCGCCCGGCGGGTTTCGGGTGGCGGCCGAGGGCTTTACGAGAGTGACCGGCCCGCGCGCAGCTCGGCCTTGAGGACCTTGCCGCTGGCGTTGCGCGGCAGCTCGGCCAGGAACACCACCTGCCGTGGCACCTTGTAGTTGGCCATCTCCCGGCGCGACCAGGCGATCAGATCGTCCGCGGTCAGCGTCGAATCCGGGCGCCGGACCGCGTACGCCTTGGCCACCTCGCCCAGGCGCGCGTCCGGGATGCCGACGACGGCGACGTCGGCCACATCGGGGTGGCGGGCGATGAGTTGCTCGATTTCGGCGGGATAGGCGTTGAAGCCGCCGACGATGAACATGTCCTTGATGCGGTCGGTGATGCGCAGATTGCCCTGCTCGTCCATCACCCCGACATCGCCGGTCCGCAGCCAGCCGTCGGGGGTGATGGTGCGGGACGTGGCGATCGGATCCTCGAAGTAGCCGGGGGTGATGTGGTAGCCGCGGACCCAGACCTCGCCCGGCCGCCCCGGGGGGAGTTCGCGTCCGGTGGGGTGGGCGATCTTGACCTCGGTGTCCGGAATCGCGCGGCCCGCCGTGCCCGCGATGACCTCGGGCGGATCGCCACGGCGGCACATCGTGACGGTGCCGGACGCCTCCGTCAGGCCGTACGCCGTCAGGACGGTGGCGACCCCGAGCTCCGAGCGCAGCCGTTCCACCAGCTCCAGCGGGACCACGGCGGCGCCGGTGACGACCAGGCGCAGCGTGGACAGGTCATGGGCGGCGCGGGACGGGTGGTCGAGGAGCGACTGGTGGAGGGTGGGCGGGCCGGGGAGGACGGTGATGCGCTCGGCGGCGATATTGGCCAGGGCCGTCTCCACGCTGAAGACCGGCTGCGGCACCATCGTGGCACCTCGGCTCAGACAGGCGATGATGCCCGCCTTGTAGCCGAAGGTGTGGAAGAACGGGTTCACGATCAGATAGCGATCGCCCGCCGCCAGCCCCGTGATCTCGCTCCAGGTGTCGAAGACGCGCACGGTCTGGGAGTGCGTGGCCACCACGCCCTTGGGCCGGCCGGTGGTGCCGGAGGTGAAGGTGATGTCGGAGGGGTCCGTGGGACGCACCGCCTCCGCCCGGGACCGGACCTCCTCCGGCGGTACGGCGTCGCCCATCGCCAGGAAGTCCGTCCAGGTGCGGAAGTCCTCCGGGCCGTTGTCGGCGAGGACGACCACCTCCCGCAGGTACGGCAGGCGCGGCAGGGGGCCGCGGCCCGCCCCGTCCCCCGCCGCCCGGCGCAGCGACGCCACATACGAGGTGCCCAGGAAGGTGCCGGTGATGAACAGGTGCGAGGCCCGGGTGCGGCGCAGCACATACGCCGCCTCGGCGCCCTTGAAGCGGGTGTTGACCGGGACCAGCACGCCGCCCGCGGTGACCGCCCCGAGCGCAGCCACGATCCAGTCGGTGGTGTTGGGCGCCCAGATCGCGGCGCGGTCGCCCGGTTCGAGACCCGAGGCGACGCACGCGGCCGCGGCGCGTTCGATCCGGGCGCCGAGCTCGGCGTACGAGATCCGGGCGCGGCCCTCGACCACGGCCTCGGCCGGGCCGTACCGCTCGACCGCCGCCCGGATCAGGGCCGGGACGGTGTTCCCCTGTGCCATCCGTTGCATCGGACCGCTCCCCTCCCCGGAACCCGGGACGGACGACCCCACTAGCTGACTACCCGTCAGATTAGCGGTAGCCTTCCCCGCTGTCAGCACCGGTGAACGCGACCACGGAGGCGGCCATGGGGGCGACGAGGACGACGGCGGGGGCGACGGCGGGGGCGACCTTGAAGGACGCGACGGCGATAGCGGGCATCGGGCAGACCCCGTTCGCCAAACGTCTCCCCGAATCCGAGAAGACCCTGGCCTGCCGGGCGATCCTGGCCGCGCTCGACGACGCCGGTATCGCCCCGTCCGAGGTGGACGCCTTCGCCTCGTACACCATGGAGGAGACCGACGAGGTCGAGGTCGCCAAGGCCATCGGCGCCGGGGATGTGACCTTCTTCAGCAAGGTCGGCTACGGGGGCGGCGGTTCCTGTGCGACCGTCGCGCATCTGGCCGCCGCGGTCGCCACCGGACAGGCGAGCGTCGGGGTGGCCTGGCGGTCGCGCAAACGCGGCAGCGGACCGCGCCCCTGGACCAACACCCGGGCGCAGCTGCCCACCCCGGCCCAGTGGACCCGGCCGTACGGACTGCTGCGCCCGGCCGATGAGATCGGGCTGCTGGCCCGGCGCTATATGCATGAGTACGGCGCGACCCGCGATCACTTCTTCAATGTGGCGCTGGCCTGCCGCAACCGGGCCAATCAGAACCCCGCCGCGATCATGTACGACCGCCCGCTGACCCGCGAGATGTATATGACCGCACGCTGGATCAGCGAACCGCTCTGCCTCTTCGACAACTGCCTGGAGACCGATGGCGCGCTGGCCTGTGTGGTGGTGTCGGCCGAGCGGGCGCGCGACTGCCGGCAACGGCCTGTGTACGTGCACTCCGCCGCCCAGGGGCTGCCCGCCCAGCACCACGGGATGGTCAACTACTGGAACGACGACCCGCTCACCGGCCCCTCCTGGGCCGCCGCCCGGCGGCTGTGGAAAACCGCCGACTTCGGGCCGCAGGATGTGGATGTCGCGCAGATCTACGACGCGTTCACCCCGTTGATCCCGCTCTCCCTGGAGGGCTACGGCTTCTGCGCCCGCGGCGAGGGCGCCGCCTTCACCGAGGGGGGCGCGCTGGAGATCGGCGGACGGCTGCCGCTCAACACCGGCGGAGGCGGCCTCAGCGAGGCGTACGTCCATGGCTTCAACCTCATCACCGAAGGGGTCAGACAGCTGCGCGGCACCGGCACCGCCCAGGTCCCCGGCGCCACGACCTGCCTGGTCACGGCGGGTGAAGGGGTTCCCACATCGGCCCTGCTGCTGAGGAGTTGACCGACGCCATGACACAGATGGACACGACGACGGACACGACGGCTGACGCGACAACGGACACGACGGCTGACGCGACAACGGACACGACGGCTGAGACGACGGCTGACACGGCGACGGCCGCGAGCGGCGGAAGCGAGGAGTCCGACGGGCTGCTGGCGCCCGTGCCCGACGAGGACGGGGCGCCCTTCTTCGCCTACGCGGCGCGCGGCGAACTGCGCGTCCAGTGCTGCGCCGACTGCGGCGAACCGCGCTTTCCGCCCCGGCCCTGCTGCCCCCACTGCCAGTCCTTCGACTGCCTGTGGAAAAAGGTGAGCGGCCGTGGCCGGATCTGGTCGTACGTTCTGCCCCATCCCCCGCTGTTGCCCGCCTACGCGGCACAGGCGCCGTACAACGTCGTCCTCGTGGAGCTCACGGACGCCCCGCGCATCCGGCTGGTGGGCAATCTGGTCGCCGCCGCGGACGCCGCGCTGAACTCGGTCCCGCCGGAGCGGATCCGTATCGGCGCGCCCGTGAAGGCCGCCTTCCACGCGACGGACGGCGGGCTCACGGTGGTGCGCTGGCTGCTGGAGCGGCCATGACGGTCCGCACCCGGGTGGAGGAGAGCGGGGTCGCGGTCGTCACCCTCGACCGGCCCGAGCGGCACAACGCCATCGACCTGGAGACGGTCGGCGAACTGACGGCCGTATGGCGGCGCTTCCGCCACGACGACACGGTCCGGGCCGTCGTCCTCACCGGCGCGGGCGGCCGGGCCTTCAGCACCGGCATCGACCGCTCGGTGGAGGTCGCGCAGCCGCCGTCGCCCTACGCGATGGACGATCCGCTGCGCACCGTCGGGCCCAAGGCGAACGACCTGTGGAAGCCGGTGGTCGCGGCGGTGGCCGGAATGGCGTGCGGCGGGGCGTTCTATCTGCTGGGCGAGGCCGAGTTCATCGTCGCCGACGAGACGGCGGCCTTCTTCGATCCGCACACCAGCTATGGAATGGTCAGCGCCTACGAGGCCGTCTATATGGCGCAGCGGATGCCGATGGGCGAGGTCGCGCGGATGGCGCTGATGGGGGCGGCGGAGCGGCTCTCGGCCCGGCGGGCGTATGAGACGGGCCTGGTCAGCGAGGTCGCCCCGGCCGGTGAGGCCCTTACGGCGGCCATGCGCGCCGCGTCGGTCATCGCGTCGTACCCGACGGAGGCGGTACAGGGGACCGTAAGGGCGCTATGGGCGGCGAAGGAGGCGGCGCTGGCCCAGGCGCTCGCCCAGGCCCCGCAGTTGATCGCGCTGGGCAATCTGCCGCCGGGGCGCCAGGCCGCGCTCTTCGCGGCCCGTACGCCCGGCTTCCGTACGCGGTGAGGCCGCCACGCGGTGAGGCCGCCGGCCCCGGATCGGCTCGGGGCCTCAGGTGGAGCTCGGGTACTTGAGCGCCGAGGTGACCTTGCAGGTGAAGGAGGTCTGCTCGGTGAGGTAGCGGTAGGAGGTGGCACTGAGGGTCTGGCTGCTGCCGGACGCCACGGTGACGGACTTGTAGTCGGATCCCAGCAGGCTGCCGCCGCTCTGGTTTTCCCACTCGATGGTGATCGAGTAGTGCATGGACTGCGTCTCGGGGTTCCTCAGGTTGAGGGTGTACTGGAACGAGTGGGTCGACTCGTCGTAGTCGCAGCCGGTGGCGGTGATGTCGTTCGTGCCGTTCGAGTTGTAGGTGGGCGGCGCGGAGTAGGTATAGGAGGGCGAGGGGGCCTCGTACGACGGCACGTCGAGGTCGGAGGGGACGCCGCTGGGCACGCCGGTGGGCAGCCCGGTGGGGAGGTCGGTCGGACCGGACGCCGGGTTGTCGCCGCCGCTCCCGCCCGAGGCGAACCCGCCGAGACCGCCGTCGTGGCTTCGGCCCTTCTTTCCGCAGCCGGTCAGCGCGATGAGTCCGACCAGGGCGACGGCGAATATACGCATGGAGCGGCGTTGCATGGCATTACCCCCGTTGAAAAGACACATTCAAGCCAGCCAGGGCTGGTTGACAAGTGCACGCCACCCTAGCAACGGGTTTTGCTACCCCGAAGTCACCTACAGGCGCGCCTGGCCCGGCTCTCAGAGGACGGAGACGACCTCACACCGCACCACGGTTCCCGACACCGAGGGATCATCGAGCGGCACCCGTACGGTCCTCGACTTCCCCGCGGGGACCCGCACATCGGCGCGCCCGGAAGTCAGGGTCGAGCCGTCCCGGTCCTGGAAGCTCATGTCGACGAGGTAGGTATCGGCCGCGCCCGAGCGGTTGCGTACCTTCACGGTCGCCGCCGGACGGCCGCTCTTGTCCTGGCTCGCCTTGCCCGCGCAGCCGACGACGGTCGCCTGGGGCTCGTTGGACGACGCGGTGCCGCCCGAGGAGCCGCTGGACGCGCTGTCGCCGTAGTCGTCATCGTCGTAGTCGCGGTAGCGGGAGCCGCCGGAGCCCGAACCGGTGGTGGAGCTCTCGTCGTCGGAGTCCGAGTAACCACCGGAACCGGAACCAGAACCGGAGCCCGACCCCGAGTGGTTCGAGGAGGAGCTGGAACAGCCGCCTCCGCCACCTCCGTGGCCATGGCCACGCCCCTTGAACCCGGTCAGCGCCACCAGCACCACGGTGAGCACGGCCGCCAGCCGTAGACCACGCCGCATCACAGACCCCGTCCCCCGACGACCACGCAGAGAGTGACCCATCGACCTCCCGGCTCCCAGGAGGTCGATGAACGCCCGCAACCGTAGCAGGAATTGTCAGGGACACAGCCCGCGACCAGCCGCCCCGGGCGGCACCGCGTCGCCCCTGGGGGTGGGTCAGGCCCGGCCGCCCGACGGCCGGGACTGGCCCGTGCCCTTGACCGCGTCCAGCGCGTAGACGCACCGGTCCTTGCTGCACGCGTACACCACGCCCCCGGCGGCCACCGGGGACCCGGTGATCTCGCCGCCGGTCGCCAGCTTCCAGCGAAGCTGTCCGCCCGCCGCGTCCACCGTATAGAGGCAGTGGTCGGCCGAGCCGAAGTGGACCCGGCCGTCGGCGACCACCGGCGAGCCGATGACCTCGCCGCCCGCCGCGAACCGCCACTTGGGCGTGCCGGTGACCGCGTCGAGCGTGTAGAGCGCGCTGCCGCTGCCCAGATGGACCGAGCCGTCGGCCACCAGCACCGGCTCGATCGACTGCCGGGCCTCGGTGGCGATACGCCAGCGGTCGCGGCCGTTCGCCGCGTCCAGCGCGTACACCGTGCCCAGATAGTCGGCGATGTAGATGCCACCGCCGGTCACCGCGGGCCCCGGCGCGTACGCGGGGGCGCACAGGAAGACGGCGGGCGCCTCGAAACGCCACCGCACATCCCCGCGGGCGGCATCGAGCGCGAGCACCCGCGTCCCCGCCGAGACATAGACGACCCCATCGGGCGCCGCCAGCAGACGCAGCGGCACACCGCCGCACGAGGCCGCGTCGCCCACCGGATACGACCAGCGCTCCGCGCCGGTGCGCGCCTCCAGGGCACGCAGCCGCGCGTCCGCCCACACATACACCGTGCCGTCGTGGACGGCCGGGCCGGACTCGGGCGTCTCGAAGTCGGTCTGCAGGCCCTGCATCTCCCACAGCAGCTCGCCGTTGGCCGCCTCCCACGCCTGGACGCCACCGCCGCGCGTCCCGGTGACGACCGTGCCGCGGTCGACCTTGAGGGAGTAGACCCAGCCGTCGGTCGACAGCCGCCAGCGCTCGGCGCCGTCCTCCGCGTCCAGCGCGTACAGCGTGGGGCCGTCGGAGGCGTGGATCCGGCCGTTCTCCACGGCCATCGCCCACGCCACGTCGCGCGTCTTGAACTGGCGCCGGCCGGTGGCCACATCCAGCGCGTGCACCTCGAACGAGGTCACATACAGCAGATCCCCGGCCACCGCCGGGGTGCCCCAGACGTCGTTGGACATCCGGAACCGCCACGGACGCCAGCGGCCGTGCCCGGCTCCTGCGGCATGCGGCTCGGGCGGCTCGGCCGGCGGGGAGTGGGTCGGCGGCGGGACGGCGGCCGTGCCGTCGCCTCCGTTCAGCCCTCCCGTGGTCACCCCGGCAGGCGGGCGCACCCAGCCGGTCGCGGGCCCGGTGCCGTGCTGCGGCTGCGGGTCCCGCGCCTGGTCGGCCCGGAGCCCCGGGCCGATCGGCACCTGCGAACCGGGCAGCCGCACCGAACCGTCGGCCCCGGCGGGCGCCGGGGCGGGCGCGGCGGCGGACGGGGCGGCGTGCCGCCCGGGCCCGATGGAGCCCAGCGCGCTCGGCGGGCTCGCGGCCTCCGGAGCGCGCAGGCCCCCACGCGGATCGCCCACGCCCACGGGCTCCCAGCCGCCCGCACCGGCCGGTCCCGGCGCGGCCGCGCCGTGTCGCCCGCCATGGCCCTCCGCGGGGCCTCCCGCGGCGGGGGCGTACGAGGGCGGCGGCGTGGGCGGACGCTCCGGCGGAAGCGGCGCGGACGGCCGGCTGCCGTCGCTCGCGGCGTGCCCGGGACGGCCGCCGCCGGCCGCGGGCCGGGTGGCGCCGCGCACCTGGTTGCGGCCGCTGCGCTTGCGCTCGATCAGCGCGACGGCGCCGGGCGGCAGCCAGGCCGAGGCCGTACCGCTGTCGTCGGCGTTGGAGGCGAACAGATGCGGGGCCAGCTGGGACTGCAGATCGGCCGGGGACGGCCGCCGCTCGGGCTCCATCTGCATGCACGACTCGATGAGCGGCCGCAGCTCGTCGGGCAGCCCGGCCAGGTCGGGGCCCTCGCGCAGCAGCATGAACACGGTCTCCACCGGGTTGGCGCCGTGGAAGGGCGCATGCCCGGTGGCCGCGAAGGTCAGGGTCGAGCCGAGCGAGAAGATGTCGCTCGCGCCGGTCACGCTGCGTGAGTCGCGCGCCTGCTCGGGCGACATATAGGCGGGGGTGCCGACCGCGACGTTGGTCATCGTCAGCCGGGTGTTCGAAACACCGGAGGCGATACCGAAGTCGATCACGCGCGGGCCGTCCTCGACGACCAGCACATTGGACGGCTTCAGATCCCGGTGGACCAGGCCCGCGCCATGGATGGACTGCAGCGCCTCGGCGACCCCGGCCGCCAGCCACCGCACCGCCTGGGCCGGCATCGGCCCGCACTCGTTGACGATTTCCTCGAGGGAGGGAGCGGGCACATAGGCCGTGGCCAGCCATGGCACCGCGGCGCGCGGATCGGCGTCCACGACGGCGGCCGTATAGAAGCCGCTGACCGCACGGGCCGCCTCCACCTCACGGGTGAACCGGACACGGAACAGCTGGTCCTCAGCGAGTTCGGTCCGGACCGTCTTGATCGCGACCCGTCGGCCCGATGCCGAGCGGGCCAGATAGACCAGCCCCATGCCGCCCGCGCCGAGACGGCCGAGCACCTCGAAAGGGCCGATCCGCCTCGGATCGTGCTGCGTCAGCTGCTCCACCACTTGCCTGCCACCTCCCCGTGGGGGCTTGAAAAAATACAGCCCCGTGCAGCGTCTCACCGACAAACCAACCGGCGGCACGCATCCTGCATTCTCTCTGGCGAAGGCGGCGGTTGCGAACCCGGGGGCGAATCGTCGTGTCATCGGGCGATACGGAGCCGGGGACCGTCCGGTTCGACCAAGGATCATCTAAGTGCCCTCAGCCCCGTATCGCCCAGTGCTCCGGCCGGGGTTCAGCCTGCCGTCGAGGTGTCGATGACGGCGAAGGCCGCGCCCTGATTGTCCGCAAGGACCGCGAAACGCCCGGACGGCGTATCTTCGGCCGTCTTGAGAACCCGCCCACCCAGCCTGTGGGCCGTGCGCAGCGTCCGATCGCAATCCGCCACCACAAAGTACGTCAGGAAGTGGGCGGGCAGAACGGCCGGGTACTCCTCGCCGATCACGACGCGTCCGCCGATCGCGTGACGGGGGTCCGGGGGCTCTCCGCGCGGCGTCCACAGGACCAGGTCGGCCGACGTGCCCTCGGCGGAGGGCTCCATTCCGTATCCGAAGACCGCCCGGTAGAAGGCGTCCACGGCGCGCGGCTGACGGGTGTGGACCTCGGTCCAGCCGTACGAACCGGGCCCGCCGCGCCGCCCGAAGCCGGTGTGGCTGCCCGCCTGCCAGATCCCGAAGACGGCGCCGCCCGGGTCGGCGGCCGTCGCCATGACGCAGAACCGGTCGATCCACACCGGCGGGGTGATCACCCGGCCACCGGCCTCGCGGATCCGGGCGGCGGTCGCGGCGGCGTCCTGGGCGGCGAAGTAGATGTTCCAGACGGTGGGCATCCGGCCGTCCGGCTTGGGGACCAGCCCCGCGACCTCCTTACCGCCGAGGAGGGCACGGGTGTACGAGCCGTAGTCCGTGGCGATCTCCTCAAAGGCCCAGCCGAACAGCTCACCGTAGAAGCGCCGGCCCGCCGCGAGGTCGGACAGCAGCACATCCGCCCAGCAGGGCACGCCTTCCGCGAATGCCGCCATGGCCCGGGTCCTCTCGCGTCCCTCGGTCCTTCGGAACTCGGTCCTCGGAGTCGGTCATCGGAGCTCGGAGCTCGGTCCTGGAGCTCGGCCCTGGGTCCTGGAGCTCGACCCTCGGAGCTTGCCCACAGCCCGTTTGGATATGCTTGGCACGGGTTTGGAGCAGCTTGGCTCGTTTACCTCACTTGCCACGCTAACGGGGGATCGCCCGGTCCGCTCGCCCCGGAACTCGAAATATTTGGCCAATCCTTTTCGTGCCAAGACGGATCCGACCGCGTCATCCACCGTTGTTATCCACAGCCTGTTGATAACACAATTCACACGTGTGGGTGAGCGGTGATTGAGGGCTTGACGACGGCGGACAGGGGTCGGAATCAGCCATTCCAGCCTGCTCAGCGAGGCTCACAAACCCTCTCATCCCGCCCTAACCCCATTTGCACGCAGCCGAATCGCGCTCCGATCACCCCTCGGTAAGCTGACGGCATGACAGGACAAGTACGCACAGTCGACGGGCGGGTGGCCGGTCGTCGCGGGCAGGCGACGCGGCAGAAGCTGCTCGACTGCCTCGGCGAGATGCTCAGCACATCCCCGTATCGAGACGTCAAGGTCATCGATGTCGCACGTAAGGCAGGGACCTCGCCTGCGACGTTCTACCAGTACTTCCCCGATGTGGAGGGCGCCGTCCTCGAGCTCGCCGAGGAGATGGCGAAGGAGGGTGCGAACCTGACCGATCTGGTCGCCGACCGCTCATGGGCGGGCAAGTCCGGCGCGGCGGCGTCGGAGGACCTGGTCGAGGGGTTCCTCTCCTTCTGGCGCAAACATGACGCCATCCTGAGGGTGGTCGACCTGGGCGCCGCCGAGGGCGACAAGCGGTTCTACAAGATCCGCATGAAGATCCTCAATTCCGTCACCAACTCCCTTACGGACGCCGTCAAGGAGCAGCAGGCCAAGGGCCGGATCGACGAGGACCTCAACCCCGGGGCCATCGCGGGCTCGCTGGTCGCGATGCTGGCCGCGGTCGCGGCGCACCAGAAGGGCTTCCAGAGCTGGGGCGTCAAGCAGGCCGACCTCAGGCCGAGCCTGACCTGGCTCGTCCACCTCGGCGTCACGGGGCGGAAACCGCCGAAGTAACGAATCCGCACCCTCCCCCTGCCCCTCCCTCGGCCTCTCCCTGCCGGCCTCTTGATGCCGGTCGCCCGGCCGAGCCCGCACGTCCTGTCACGCCGCGGCGGATCACCCCGAGTGATCCGCCGCGGCCTTTTTGCGCCCCCGACGGACCGGCTCAGTGCTCCTCGGCGCGGTGGAGGCGGAAGAGGCGGATCTCGCGCTCCACCCGCGACTGATAGCTCGCGTACGGCGGCCAGAAGGCGAGGGCCGCCGCCCAGGCCGCCTCGCGCTCGGCGCCCGCCAGCAGCCGTGCCCGGACGGCGATGTCCCGGCCCCGCCAGCTGATCTCCGCTTCCGGGTGCTTCAGGAGGTTCCCGGTCCAGGCCGGATGGCCCGGGCGGCCGAAGTTGCTGCCGATCAGAAGCCAGGTGCCGCCGTCCTCCGGCATACAGGCCAGCGGCGTACGGCGGGGAAGCCCCGACCTCGCGCCGCGCGCGGTAAGGATCACGCCGGGCAGCATCCGCGCGCTCGGCAGCACCTTGCCGCGGGTCAGCCGGTGGACGGTGCGGTCGAAGGCGGGGATGACATGGGGCGCGACCTTGGCGAAGGCGCGGGTCGAGGACACCTTCCGGACCAGCTTCACGCCGTAACCGGCCATCAGACCGTCACCGCCTTCCGCGGCCCGTCACGGCCGTCGCGGCCGTCGCGGCCGTCGCGCCCATCGCGGCCGTCGCGCCTGTCAGGCCCATCGTGCCGACTGTGCCCGCCGTATCCATCGTTCCCCCCGCGCCCGTCACGGCCGCCGTAAGGAGCGCGATCGGCCGTGCTGAAGAGTCCCTCCCGTTCCGCGGCCCGGGCCCGCAGCCGGTGGGCGGGGCCGAAGAGCAGTTCGTCGGAGGCGGCCCGCTTGAAGTAGAGATGCGCCTCATGCTCCCAGGTGAAGCCGATGCCGCCGTGCAGCTGCACCGCTTCGGCCGCCGCCGTGCGCTGCGCCTCCAGCGCCTGCGCGAGCGCGAGCCCGCCCGCGACCGCGGCTTCCGTGCCTTCCGCACCGCCCTGGGCCGCGCCCGTGCCCTCCGCGCCGCCCTGGGCCGCGGCCCAAGCGGCGTAGTACGCCGCCGAACGGGCCGCCTGGACCGCGACGTACACATCCGCCAGCCGGTGCTTGACCGCCTGGAACGAACCGATCGGGCGGCCGAACTGCTCACGCGCCCGCACATAACCGACCGTCCGCGCGAGGGCCGCGTCCGCCGCCCCCACGGCCTCGGCGGCGAGCACGGCCGCCGCCGCCGTACCCACTGCCGCCAGCGCCTCCGACACCCCGTCCCCGCTCCCGCCGTCATCCGCCCCCAGCAGTTCGGCGGGTACGTTCCGCAGCTCGATGCGGGCCTGCGGGCGCGTCGCGTCGAGCGCGGTCAGCCGGGTGCGGACCAGCCCGTCCGCCTGCGCCGGGACGAGGAACAGCAGTGTCCGCCCGCGCGTGTAGCCCCCGGCGCGGGCGGCGACCAGCAGCAGTTCGGCGCTGTGCCCGCCCAGCACCTGCTCCACCTGTCCATACAGCCGCCACCCCGCTTCGCCGCCGCTGTCCGGGCGCGCCTGGACACCCCCCGCGCGCCCCCCACCGGCCCACGCGCCGTCCCGCGCTCCTACGAGCCCGAGCGCCTCCGGCAGCGCGCGCCCCGGCACCGCGAGCGCCGCCGTAAGGGCGCCCTCCGCGATACGCGGCAGCAGCTCGGCGCGCTGCGCCTCCGTCCCGACCGCGGCGACCAGGGGCGTCGCGAACACGGCGGTGGCCAGGAGCGGCGAGGGCAGCAGCACACGCCCCGTCTCCTCACAGGCCAGCGCCAGCTCGGTGACCCCGCAGCCGACGCCCCCGTACGCCGACGCAAGGGCGAGGCCCGGCAGCCCGAGCGTCCGGGCGAGCTGCCGCCACAGGACCTCGTCATAGCCGGGCGCGGTCTGGACCGCCGCCTTGGCCTCGTCCGGCCCGCACCGCTCCCGCAGGAGTGTGCGCAGCGTACGGCGGATCTCGTCCTGTTCCTCGGTGAACGCGGCGTCCATCGGCGAGCACCTCCGCTTTCTGACGGACCGTCATACTAGGGACGGGCTCCGGACTTTCCCACCCCTCCGCCCCCTCCACGGCTAAACTGCCGGCACCTCACCACGTTCCTCCCCACTGGCTCCGTCGGAGCGCAGACCGGCGGTGGCCCTGTCCTCCGGGGCCTATCGGAGGAGCGAGGAGGGGTAATGGACGATCGGAGCACGCAGGAGACGAGCGACGACCGGTGGACCGGCCCTGACAAGTGGCAGGCCATCATCGGAGTGCTGAGCCTTCTGGTGGCGATCGCCGCTTGCGTGGGGCAGTTCCTGCAGTAGCCGGGCGCCTCACGCGTGGTCCGGACGGGGCTTGTGCTCGAGGCGCGAGCACGGCCATACGGGAGAGCGTCCGGACCACCCCCTTCCCCCGACATGCTCGGCGTAGCACCCTCGCCCAGCCCCCTTTCCGCTCACTCCTCCACCCCCTCTTCCACTCCCTCGAATCTGATGTACCGTCAGATTCATGTCGCCCGCAGCACAGCGCGCCCGTAAGGTCGCCGTCGTCGGCGTCTCCCTCTCCGACTGCGGCCGCGTCGACACGGCCACCCCCTACGCCCTCCACGCCCAGGCCGCCCGCCGGGCCCTCGCCGACTCCGGTCTGGACCGGTCGGTCGTCGACGGCCTCGCCTCGGCGGGGCTCGGCACCCTCGCGCCGGTCGAGGTGGCCGAGTATCTGGGGCTGCGGCCGACCTGGACCGACTCGACGGCCGTCGGCGGCTCCACCTGGGAGGTCATGGCGGCGCACGCGGCGGACGCGATCGCCGCCGGGCACGCCCGCGCCGTCCTGCTCGTCTACGGCTCCACCGCCCGCGCCGACATCCGCGCGGGCCGCCGTACCGCGAACCTCTCCTTCGGGGCGCGGGGACCGCTGCAGTTCGAGGTCCCGTACGGGCATACGCTGGTCGCCAAGTACGCGATGGCCGCGCGTCGCCATATGCATGAGTACGGCACCACGCTCGAACAGCTGGCGGACATCGCCGTTCAGGCGCGTATCAATGCCGGGCACAATCCGGACGCGATGTTTCGCGAACCGATCACGGTCGATGACGTCCTGAGCGGCCCGATGATCGCCGACCCCTTCACCAAACTGCACTGCTGCATCCGCTCGGACGGCGGCTGCGCGGTGCTGCTCGCGGCCGAGGAGTACGTACCGGACACCGCGAAACCCCCGGTGTGGGTGCTGGGTTCGGGCACGGCCGTCTCGCATACCACCATGTCCGAATGGGAGGACTTCACAGTCTCCCCGGCCGCCGCCTCGGGGCGGGCGGCCTTCGCACGGGCGGGCGTCCGGCCGTCGGATATCGATGTGGCCGAGCTCTATGACGCCTTCACCTATATGACTCTGGTGACCCTCGAGGACCTGGGCTTCTGCGCCAAGGGCGAGGGCGGGGCATTCGCGGCGAAGGGGCGGCTGACACGGGACGGCGAGCTGCCGACCAACACCGACGGCGGCGGTCTCTCCGCCTGCCACCCGGGGATGCGCGGGCTGTTCCTGCTGGTCGAGGCGGTACGGCAGCTGCGCGGCGAGGCCGGGGAGCGACAGGTGCACAAGGCGGGCGGACGGCTGCCGGAGCTGGCCGTGGCGTCGGGGACGGGGGGCTGGTTCTGCTCAGCGGGCACGGTCGTCCTGGGCCGCGGCTGACCGGGCCCACGCGGGGGCTGGGGACGGTTCGACAGCGGGCCCGCTCGACGGCCGGGAACGGCTCGGTGGCTCGGTGGCTCGGTGGCTGGGCCGGTCGACGGCCAGGCCCGCACCGGTCCCGGCTCGGCCCGCCCCGGCTGTACGTACGCCCCCGCTTGCCCCGGCCCGTCGCGGGTGATCGGATGGGTAGCCGATGAGCGATGACCAGAATGAGGCCGAGGAATTCCGCGCACTGCTGCGCGGCCTGCGCGTACCCCATGCGGGCGATCTGCCCGTCTTCGACCCGGACACAGCCCCGGACGCACCGCTTCCGCTCTTCCGGCGGTGGCTGCGGGAGGTCGCCGAGGCGGGGGAACCCGGCCCGCACACCATGACCCTGGCCACCGCGGACGCCGACCGCCGCCCGTCCCAGCGCACGGTGATGCTGCACGACGCCGATGAGCGCGGATGGCACTTCGGCACCCATCGCACCAGCCGTAAGGGCCGGGAGCTGGCCGAGAACCCGTACGCCTCGCTCGCGTTCCACTGGATGCGGGCGGGCCGCCAGGTGCGCGTCAGCGGACGGGTCGGCGAGGCCGGGCCGGAGGAGAGCGCGGCCGATCTGCGCGGCCGGTCCCCCGCGGCGCTCGCGGCGGCACTGTCCGGGAGCGGACGGCAGAGCGAGGTGCTCGGCTCGTACGAGGAGCTGCTACGGGCCTTCGAGACGGCGCAGGAGCGGGCCGAACGCGAACCGGACGCGACCGCCCCCACCTGGACCCTGTACGTCCTGGAGGCGGACGAGGTCGAGTTCTACCAGGAGGAGGCGCGGCGGCGGCACGTACGGCTCCGCTACCGCCGCGACCCCGGCGAGCGCGGTGGCTGGCGGCGGGAGCTGCTGTGGCCATAGGGGCGGTGCGGCCGTATGGCGACGACCGTAAGGGTGCGACGAGATGGCGAACGCGACCGTAAGGCGTGCGCCGTTGAGCTGTGCGGCCGTAAGGCGGTCACGCCGTAACGCCAGGCAAGCAACGAACCGACTAGACGAGCAGCGGCCGGAAGACGGGAATGGCAGGAGCGTCCCCCTCGGCGGCATCGGCCACCCGGAACGCCACCCGGAGCCGCATCCCGACGCGCGGGCCGCTCGCCGGGGCCTCGATGAGTTCGGTCATCATCCGCGGCCCCTCGGCGAGGTCGACGACGGCAGCGGTGTACGGGACGCGGCCGCCGAAGGGCGGCAGGTCATTGCGGTGCACCACGGACCATGTGTAGAGCGTCGCGGCGCCGCTCGCCTCCTCCCAGATGACGTCCTCGCTCCAGCAGTACGGGCAGAATTCGCGCGGGTAGTGGTGGGCCCGGCCGCAGTCGGCGCACCGCCGGATCAGCAGCCGGCCCTCGGCCGCGGCGTCCCAGTAGGGGCGGGTGAAGGCGTCGATCTCGGGCAGGTCGAAGCGCGGGGCGCCCGCGGGCGGCGCCGGGCTCACAGGAACAGCCCCCATGCCTCGTCGAGCGACCAGGTCTGCCAGCTCATGCCGAAGAGCCCGACCACGGAGATCAGCACCATCATCGAGTTCTGCCCCTGCTCCGCCCAGTCGTGGATCATGAGCAGGAAATAGAGGAGATTGAGCACGATCGCGCCGACCAGGGCGATGGGGGTCAGAAAGCCGAGCGTCAGACCGAGGCCGAGGGCGAGTTCGGCGTAGACGACGACATACGCCATGACCTTGGGACGGGGTGTGACCACCGCACCGAAGCCGCTGCGGACGAACGCCCAGCGGTGCTTGGCGGCCACGCCCACCGCCCAGCCGATACCGGTGCCGCGCTCGAACCAGTCCTTCTTGTCCTTGTGCCGCCAGCTCTCGAGCCACCACAGGCCGAGTCCGATGCGCAGTACGGCGAGCCATTCGGCCCCGCTGAGCCCGATCGTCCGCATCGTTCCCCACCTCTCCCATCCCAGCGAATCTGACGGTACGTCAGTTTCACGGGCGGGAGGCGGCCCGCGCAAGGGGTCGCACCAGCGGAACAGGGACCGACGGGACACGGAGCAGCGACCGACAGACCGGCCGTGACCTGTCCGCAATCCATTCGGAATCACTTTGACCGGATCGCTTTGACCGAAACCCGTCAAATACCCGGCTACGCTCACCCACATGGCCGACAGCTCCCCCGAGAAGTCCTCACCCGTTTATGTGATTGGCGGTGGACCGGGCGGACTCGCCGCCGCTGCCACGCTCAGCCACCGCGGGATCCGCGCCGTCGTCCTGGAGAAGTCCGAGGCGGTCGCCGCGTCCTGGCGCAACCACTACGACCGGCTGCATCTGCACACCACGCGCCGGCTGTCCGCGCTCCCCGGCCTGCCGATCCCCCGGTCCTACGGGCGCTGGGTCGGGCGCGACGACGTGGTGCGCTATCTGGAGCGCTACACCGAGCACCACCGGCTGGAGATCGTCACGGGGGTCGAGGTCTCCCGCATCGACCGGTCGTCCGACAACACGGAGTGGGTACTGCGCGCCACGGGCGGCCGTGCGCTGTCCTCACCCGTAGCTGTCGTCGCCACGGGCTTCAACCACACCCCACGGGTGCCGGACTGGCCGGGCCGCACCGCCTACACCGGCGAACTGCTGCACGCCGCCCACTACCGCAACGCCCGCCCCTTCGAGGGCCGCGACGTGCTCGTGGTCGGTGTCGGCAACACGGGCGCGGAGATCGCGGTCGACCTGATCGAGGGCGGCGCGGCCCGGGTGCGGCTGGCGATCCGTACCGTGCCGCACATCCTGCGCCGCTCGACGGCGGGCTGGCCCGCGCAGGCGACCGGCATCCTGGTGCGCAGGCTGCCGCGGCGCGCGGTGGACCGGGCGGCGCGGGCGATGTGCCGGCTGAGCATGCCGGATCTGACCGAGCACGGTCTGCCCTGGCCCGACACCGGGCTCTACACCCGCGTACGGGAGGGCGCGATCCCGGTCCAGGACGCGGGGCTGGTCGACGCGGTACGGACGGGACGGGTGGAGGTGGTCTCGGCGGTCGACTCCTTCGACCTGGACAAGGTGGTCCTCGCCGACGGCTCACGGATCAGCCCCGAGGTGGTGATCGCCGCGACCGGCTACCGGCGCGGCCTCGAGGAGTTGGTCGGCCATCTGGGCGTGCTCGACGACCGCGGCCGCCCCCTCCCCCACGGTCGGCGGACCCTGAAGTCCGCCCCGGGACTGCACTTCACGGGCTATACGAACCCGATCAGCGGGATGCTGCGCGAGCTGGCCATCGACGCCCGGAAGATCGCCAAGACGGTCGCCCGCACGACCGCATGACCGCGGAGCGGGCACCGGGGGGCGCGACCAGGCGCGCATTCCGCCGCCCCCGCCGTCACCCTGCGTGTTCCCCCCGCCCCGAGCATTCCTGACAGGCCGTCAGTTCAGTAACCTGACTACTGGGTAATGTGACTTGGCGTCAGTTTTGCCGCCGAACCACCCGGTCACCTGCCCGGTTATTGGCCAACGAGCAGGAGTGGCGGATACCGATGCTTGGATCGACCTACGGCACCCTGACCACCAACTCCCGTCATGCCCGCGCCGTCGCCTGCGGGCGCGCCCCCGGCCCCGCCGTGCACGCCTCCAGCAGGGAGGCGGCGGGCGGGACCGTCGAAGGCGCGGACGACGTGGACGTCAGCGGGCGCCCGCTGCACTCCGCCGTCCCCGATCTGGACCGCTTCTTCCATCCCGAATCGGTGGCCCTCATCGGCGCCTCCGACGCGGACGGCCGTCCCAACACCGGTATCACCCGCCAGCTCCTGGCCTGGGCCGAACGCGTCGGCGCCCGGCTGCACCCGGTGCATCCCTCCCGTCCCGCCGTCTTCGGCATTCCGTGCGTACCGTCCGTGGCCGCGCTGCCCGAACCCGTCGACCTCGCCGTCCTCCTCGTCCGTGACCCGCTCCCGGTCATCGAGGAACTCGACGGGAGCAAGGTGAAGTTCGCCGTCGCCTTCGCCTCCGGCTTCGCCGAGACCGGCCCCGAGGGCGCCGCCGCGCAGGCCCGGCTGGCCGCCGCGGCCCGCGGCGCCGGGCTGCGGCTGCTCGGCCCCAACACCAACCTCAACGCCTTCGAGAAGTTCCGCGACGACCTCGACGGGCCCGCCATCGCCCTCATCACCCAGTCAGGCCACCAGGGCCGCCCGGTCTTCACCCTCCAGGAACTCGGTATCCGGCTCAGCCACTGGGCCCCGACCGGCAATGAGGCCGATCTGGAGACCGCCGACTTCATCTCCTACTTCGCCGACCGGCCCGAGGTCGGCGCCATCGCCCTGTACGCGGAGGGGCTGAAGGACGGCCGCAGCTTCCTCCTCGCCGCCGACCGGGCCGCCCGCGCCAAGGTGCCCGTCGTCGCCGTGAAGGTCGGCCGCACCGAGACCGGCGCCCGCACGGCCGCCTCCCACACCGGCAAGCTGACCGGCTCGGACGCGGTGGTGGACGCGGCCATGCGGCAGTTCGGCGTGATCCGCGTGGACGGCCTGGACGAGCTGCAGGACACGGCGGCGCTGCTCGCCCGCGCCCGCCCGCCGCTCGCCGAGGGCGTCGTGGTGTATTCGATCTCCGGGGGCACCGGGGCCCACTTCTCCGACCTCGCCACCGCTGCGGGCCTCACCCTGCCCACCCTCTCCACCGAGAAGCAGGCCGAACTCCACCAGTGGATACCCGGCGATCTCAGCGTCGCCAACCCGGTCGACAACGGCGGCCACCCGGTCGGCGACTGGCGCGGCCGCAAGATCATCGACGCGATCCTGGCCGATCCCGCCGTGGGCGTGCTGATCTGCCCGATCACCGGCCCCTTTCCGCCCATGAGCGACAAGCTGGCACAGGATCTGGTGGAGGCGGCGGAACAGACGGACAAGCTGGTGTGCGTGGTGTGGGGCTCGCCGGTCGGCACCGAGGACGCCTACCGCACCACCCTGCTGGGCTCCTCGCGCGTGGCCACCTTCCGTACGTTCGCCAACTGCATCACCGCCGTGCGCGCCTATCTGGGACACCACCGCTTCACCGCCTCCTACCGCTCCCCCTTCGACGACGCCCCGCGCACCCCGTCCCCGTCCCTGCGCAAGGTGCGCGATCTGCTGCGCCCAGGAGGCCGCCTGAGCGAACACGCGGCGAAACAGCTGCTGCGGGCGTACGGCATCCGGGTGCCGCGCGAGCAGCTGGTGACCAGCGCCGCCGCGGCCGTCCGCGCCGCCGGGCTCGTGGGCTATCCCGTCGTCATGAAGGCATCCGCGCCGCAGCTCGCCCACAAGACCGAGCTGGGGCTGGTCCGGCTGGGGCTGACCTCGGCCAGCCAGGTCCGCGACACCTATCGGGAGCTCACCGACATCGCCCGCTGCGAAGGCGTCGAGCTGGACGGGGTGCTGGTCTGCCAGATGGTCCAGCGCGGGGTGGAGATGGTCGTCGGCATGAGCCATGACACCCTCTTCGGCCCGACCGTGACCGTGGGTATAGGGGGTGTGCTCGTCGAGGTGTTCCGCGACGCCGCCGTACGCGTTCCCCCGTTCGGCGAGGACCAGGCGCGCGCGATGCTCGCCGAACTGCGCGGCCGTGCCCTCCTCGACGGTGTGCGCGGCGCTCCCCCGGCCGATGTCGACGCGCTCGTGGAGGTCGTGCTGCGTGTCCAGCGCATGGCCCTGGAACTCGGGGACCACCTCGCCGAACTCGACGTCAATCCGCTGATGGTGCTGGAACGCGGCCAAGGCGCCGTGGCACTGGACGCGCTGGCGATCTGCCGCTGACCGATGGAGCGTTCCCATGACCTCTCCCTCCCCCGAAGAAGCGCTTGACTCCGTTGTACGGCACACCACTGACAACGGCGTCTCGTGGATCACGCTCAACCGCCCCGCCGCGATGAACGCCATCACCCCCGACCAGCGAGAACACCTGATTTCGCTGCTGGACCACGCCTCCGCGGACCCGACCGTCCGGGCCGTCGTGCTGACCGCCACCGGCAAGGGCTTCTGCGCGGGAGCGGATCTGCGCGGCGCACCGGCCGCGGCGGAACGCGTCGCGGGCGATGTCGCCCGGCTGATCCGCGGCGGAGCGCAGCGGCTCATCTCCGCCGTCCTGGACTGCGAGAAGCCGGTGATCGCCGCCGTCAACGGCACCGCGGCCGGACTCGGCGCCCATCTCGCCCTCGCCTGCGATCTGGTGCTGGCCGCCGAATCGGCCGTCTTCATCGAGGTGTTCATCCGCCGCGGTCTGGTCCCCGACGGGGGCGGTGCGTATCTCCTGCCCCGGCTGACCGGCCCGCAGCGCGCGAAGGAGCTGATGTTCTTCGGCGACGCGCTGCCCGCCACCGAGGCCGAGCGGCTGGGCCTGGTCAACCGGGTCGTCCCGGACGCCGACCTGGCCAAGACCGCCCGCGCCTGGGCCGAGCGCCTCGCGGCCGGCCCCACCCGCGCCATCGCCCTCACCAAGGCGCTGGTGAACGCCTCCCTGGAATCCGGCCGCCCGGCCGCGTTCGCCGCCGAGGCGGCGGCGCAGGAGACCAACATGACCACGGCCGACGCTCAGGAGGGTGTGAGCGCGTTCGTCGAGCGCCGGCCCCCCGTCTACCGAGGCCGCTGAGAGACCCACGCCGCCAGAAAAGCCAGGAAAGCCGTCACAAAAGTCAGGAAAGCCGTCGGACAAGCCAAGAAAGGGGGACGGGCCATGATGGGACACGCCGGTATGGCCGCCACCGCCGTCCGCTACCTCCGGGCGGCCGGCTCGCCGACCGCCTCCGTACGACCGGTCGAACCGCTGCCCCCGCCGGAGCTGCGCTGTGTGCGCGACGATGAGCGGCCCCCGGTCGACCCCGCCGAATTCCGCCGCGTGCTGGGCCATTTCGCCAGCGGGGTCACCGTGATCGCCACCGTCGACGGGACCGGCCCGACCGGCTTCGCCTGCCAGTCCTTCGCCTCGCTGTCCCTGGATCCGCCGCTTGTCGCCTTCATGGTCGCCCGCACCTCCACGACCTGGCCGCGCATCGCCCGCGCGGGCGTCTTCTGCGTCAATGTCCTGGGCGCCCACCAGGGCGAGCTGTGCCGCGCCTTCGCGGTCAGCGGCTCCCGGCGCCCCGACAAATTCGCGGGCGTCCGCTACGAACCGTCCCCCGTCACCGGCTCACCGCGTCTCGCGGACGTCCCGGCGTGGATCGACTGCGCGGTCCACGCCGTGCACACGGGCGGCGACCATCTGGTCGTGGTGGGCCGCGTCCGGGCCCTGGGAACGGACGAGCCCGCGGCGCGATCGGGGCCGCTGCTCTTCCATCGCGGCTCCTTCGGGGAGTTCACGGCGCTTCCCTGAGCCCGCGCGGCCTTCCGTAAGGCGCCGTACGGCCTTCCGTGGGCCCCGTAAGGCCGCGCGACCCTAGACCGTCGCCGCCGCGGCCTGCACGTTCGGGCCGCGCCGGATCACCAGCGACATCAGCGCGGCGATCGCGCACAGCGCCCCCGCGCCGTACCAGACCAGGTTGTACGAGCCGAAGGCGTCCCGCGCCATACCACCCACGAAGGCCACGACGCCGGCTCCCACCTGGTGGGAGGCGAGCACCCAGCCGAAAACGATCGCGCTGTCCTCCCCGTACTGCTCCCGGCACAGCGCCATGGTCGGTGGCACGGTGGCGACCCAGTCGAGACCGTAGAAGACGATGAAGAAGATCATCGGCGGATGCACCGCGTCGTCCAGCAGGATCGGCAGGAACATCAGGGAGAGGCCGCGCAGCGCGTAGTACATGGCCAGCAGCCGGCGCGCGTCGAAGCGGTCGGTGAACCAGCCGGAGGCCACCGTCCCGATGATGTCGAAGACGCCGATGACGGCGAGCAGGCTCGCTGCGGCCGTCACCGGCATGCCGTGGTCGTGCGCGGCGGGCACGAAGTGGGTCTTGACGAGGCCGTTCGTCGAGGCGCCGCAGATCGCGAAGGTGCCCGCGAGCAGCCAGAAGGTGCCGGTGCGCGAGGCCGAGGCGAGCGCCTTGACGGCCCGCCGGGCCGCGCCGCGCCGGGGTGCGGGCCGCGGGGTGGGCGGCCCGTCGGCGCCGTACGGGGCGAGCCCCACGTCCGAGGGGTAGTCGCGCAGCAGCAGCCAGACCAGGGGGACGATCGCCAGTGCGGCGATCGCGACGGTCAGCGCGGCGGGCCGCCAGTCGTGCCGTTCGACGATCCAGGAGAGCAGCGGCAGAAAGATCAGCTGCCCGGAGGCCCCGCCCGCCGTGAGGATGCCGGTGACCAGACCGCGCTGGGCGACGAACCACCGGTTGGTCACGGTGGCGGCGAAGGCCAGCGCCATGGAGCCGCTGCCGAGACCGACCAGCACGCCCCAGCAGAGAATGAGCTGCCAGGGCTCGGTCATGAAGACCGTAAGGCCGCCACCGGTCGCGATGACGGCGAGCGCGGCCGCGATGACCTTACGGATGCCGAAGCGATCCATCAGAGCGGCGGCGAAGGGGGCGGTGAGCCCATAGAGGGCGAGGTTGACGGAGACCGCGAACCCGATCGTGCCGCGCGACCAGCCGAACTCGTCGTGGAGTGGATCGATGAGCAGACCGGGCAGGGAGGCGAATCCGGCGGCGCCGATGATCGTCACGAAGGCGACGGCGGCGACCGACCAGGCGCGGTGCGGAAGGCGCGGGAGGGCCCGTCGTGGGGGCCGGTCGGGCTGCTCGCCCTGTTCGGGAGCTCCGGAAAGTTCGGTTGTCTGCGTCACCGGACCAGCATTGAACAGCGGTTCCGTCACGACGAGTGGCCCGTGGGACAGCATTCGCTAGGATCGGGCCACGCCCCTTGAGGGGCCATGTCCGAACGACGGGAGGCCGGAAGTGCCACAATCCCCGCCCGGTAAGGCCAACGGGCGCCATCGCGTCGTCGTCCTCGCCCTCCCCGGTGTGATCCCCTTCGAGCTGGGCATTCCGTACCGGATCTTCGGCAAGGCCCGCTCCGCCGCCGGCCGGCGGCTGTACGAGGTGGTCACCTGCACCGTCGAGCCCGGTCTGGTGCCCACGGACGCCGACTTCCCGATCGCCGTGGAACTCGGCCCGGAGGCCCTCGCCGAGGCCGACACCATCCTGGTGCCCGCCTCGTACGCACTCGGCCCGGTCCGCGAGGAGGGCCGGATGACCGAGCCGCTCGCCGCCGCGCTCGCCCATGCCCGGCCGGGCGCGCGCTGGGTGTCCATCTGCACCGGTTCGTTCGTGCTCGCCGCCGCCGGTCTTCTCGACGGCCGCCCGGCCACCACCCATTGGTCCAGCGTCGGCCAATTCCAGCGACTCTTCCCGACGATCAAGGTCGATCCGAATGTGCTGTTCGTGGACGACGGCGATGTGCTCACCTCGGCCGGTGTCGCCTCGGGGATCGATCTGTGTCTGCATCTGGTGCGGCGCGACCACGGCACGGCCGTCGCCAACGACGTCGCCCGGCACAGCCTGGTGCCGCCCCACCGCGACGGCGGCCAGGCCCAGTACATCCCGCGCCCGCTGCCCGAGCCCCAGCAGGCCACCACGACGACGGCGCGCGCCTGGGCGCTCGGCCGGCTGGACCGGCCCATCTCGCTGCGGGAGCTGGCCGCCCAGGAGTCGATGAGCGTACGGACCTTCACCCGCCGCTTCCGCGAGGAGGTCGGCGTCAGCCCGGGCCAGTGGCTGACCCGGCAGCGGGTCGAGCGGTCCCGTCATCTCCTGGAGGACACCGATCTGTCGGTCGACCAGGTGGCGCGTGAGGCGGGTTTCGGCTCCCCCGCGTCCCTGCGCCAGCACTTCCAGGCGGCCGTGGGCGTCAGCCCGACCGCCTACCGCCGCACCTTCCGCGCGGGCGCCGAGGCCGGTACGGCTTGCAGCGCCGACGCCCGCGCCTAGGCCCTGTCCGGCGGGTCTGGAGGCGGGACAGGGCCTGGCCCGCTCAGCCCGTCACGGCCGTTTCCGCGCCCCCGAGCCGCCAACTGCGGACGTGCACCCAGGTCATGTCCCGCCACCACTGCGCGTTCCAGTCGTCGCTGTGGAAACGGAACAGCGAGATGGTGTCGGCGGTGAACCGCTTGGGCGGATCCGCGTCGAGAGTGTCCAGGAACTCCCCGATCTCCTCATAGAGGTCGGGCCGCAGGGTCAGTTCATGGGAGGCCACGGACAGATGCGCCCGGAATTCCGCCGGGTCGAAAGGTTTGAAGAGAAAGTCCGGCTGAATGGTCGACACCGGCGCCATCGCGGTGTTCACCGAGAGCGCCAGGTCGACCATCTCGGGGTTGGGCGTCCCGTCCGGCAGCTGGTGCACGTTGTACGCGAACCCCTTGCCGTGCCGTTCGATACCGGCGTTGTACGTGGTGAACGCCGTGGCCTCGGACAGCAGCGGATCCAGCACCGCGATCAGCTCCTCCTCGGTGACCGTGGCGTGCACATTGCCCGCGAGGGTCGCGTGGGGCGGGAACGCGGCGCACGAGACAAGGCCGTACTGCTGCTTCATGAGCAGATGCAGCCGGGCGAGCACCGCGCAGGTGCGCGGGTCGGGGCGGAGGAAGACTCCGTAGCGGTGGGGGTTCTCTCGCATCACTGACCTGCCTGCTCTCGGTAGCGCTCGATGTCGCGGTTGGCGGCGGATTCGGCGTTCTTCAGCGCGGCGTCCAGCGGCGTCTTTCCGGCGAAGGCGGACTGGATCGGGCTGAGCACATCGGCGCGCACGGTGGGCATCGCGCCGGTGAGGCACCCTGCCGTGGCAGTGGTGGCGGGCGTCCTGTTGAACTGGTCGATGACGGCCTTCAGATCGGGTCGGGCGGCGAGCGTCTTCTTCTGCCCGGGCAGAGCGTCCACCTTCTTGTTGATGGGCGCGTAGCCGGTCGCGCGGCTGAACTCCTCCTGGGACGCGGGCGAGGCCAGGAAGGCGGCCACCTGCCAGGAGGCGGCCTGCTCGGCGGCACTGTGACCGGGACCGTTCACCCACATCGCGGCGCCGCCGACGACGGATCCGGAGGTCGCGGCCGGACCGGACAGCGGATAGGGCAGGGCGCGGTAGCGGAAGTCGGCGCCTTCCTTGACCTTCCCGGCGGCCCCGCTGCTGTTGAACATCATCGCGACCTTGCCCTGCTGGAAAGCGGTCACGGCGTTGGAACCGTCCTCGCCCGTGTCCAGTCCGGCACCACTGGTGTAGAGATCGCTCACGGCGCCGATGGCCTTGCGCTGCTGCGGACTGGTGAGCTTCACACTGGACGCGGTGCTCCCCTTACGGCCGTTGTCGGGTCCGCAGTAGGGCACCCCCGCGGCGGCGGTCAACTGCTCGATCCACCAGGTGTCGAAGGGCTGGACCAGGCCCCCGGCCCTCGGTACCTCACGGTGGACGGTCTTCGCGGCGGCGACCACCTGGTCCAGGGTGTTCAGGGGCGTGTTCGCGGGCAGCCCCGCCTTCTTCAGCAGGTCGTCGTTCACATAGAGCATCGGCATCGACGTGTTGAAGGGGACGGCCATCAGCTTGCCCTGGGCGCTGTAGTAGTTGCGCGCGGCGGGCCGGATGTCGTCCAGGGACAGCGTGCCGGGGTTGGCCTCGGCCAGGTCCTGAGCGGGCACGGTCTGGCCCGCGTCATGCAGGAAGCCGGTGCTGATGTCGTAGGAGAGCAGCAGGCTCGGGGTGCTCTTGTCGCGGATGGCGGCGGTGTACTTGGCGAGTACGTCGGGGTACTGGCCCTGGTAGACGGCCTTGACCTTGATCTTGCCGCGCTGCTGGTCGTTGAACCGGTCGACGAGCTTCTGGAGCGCGACGGCATTGGTGTCGCCGAGGCCGTGCCACAGGGTGACGGTGACGGGCCCCTTGGCGTCCTTGAGGGCCTCGGGGCCCGGGGCCCGGCCGGCATTGCCGGTGTCGTTCTTACCGTTGCCACCGCAGCCGCTGAGGGCGGTCAGCGCCACGAGGGCGGCGAGGACGGACGCGCTTCTGCGCATGGTGATCTTCCTCCGGGAAAGGGTGGTGGGAAGGCGAGGGGAGCGGAGGTCAGCGCGGGGAGGTGCGGGCGAGGCCGCGCAGCAGAAAGCGCTGGCCCACGATGACGAGCAGCAGGGTGGGAAGGAGGACGAGGGTGGTGCCGGCGTAGATCACGCCGGGGCTGGTCGACTCGGCGTTGACCAGCTGGGAGATGCCCACCTGGACGGTGCGCCGGTCCGGGGAGTCGGTGATCAGCAGGGGCCAGAAGTAGCCGTTCCAGGCGGCAAGCGCGCTCCACAGGGTGGCCGCGGTGACCTGGGGCCTGGCCATCGGCAGGACGACGAGGAAGAGGCAGCGCAGATCGCCGCAGCCGTCCAGCCGCGCCGCCTCCCAGACCTCCCGGGGGAGGGTGAGAAACGCCTGCCGCAGCAGGAAGACCGGATAGCCGGCGGCGAGGAACGGCAGGGTGATCCCGAGGAGGGAGTCGCGCAGCCCGAGGCCGGTGACGAGGTCGTAGTTCGGAATGACCAGGCTCTCACCGGGGATCGCCAGGGTGGCGACGATCACGGCGAACGCGACCGCGCGCCCCCTCCAGCGCGGGAACACCAGGGCGTATGCGGCGAGTGAGGAGGTCAGCAGCTGACCACCCGTCTGCAGGGCTGTGACCAGCACGCTGACGACGTACTGCTGTCCGAAGGGCACATTGCGCAGCGCCTCACGGAAGTTGTCCAGGGTCAGCCGGGTGGGCAGCAGCGCTCCGTGCGCCACGTCCTGCGGCGGCAGCAGCCCGGTCAGCAGGGTGACGTAGACCGGGAAACCCACGACGACCGTAAGGGCGACGAGCCACAGCCAGCGCAGCATGTCCCGTGCGCGCAGCGGAGGGCGCGACCTGCGGGTGGCCGCGATGGTGGCGGTGGCCGTGGGGGTCGTGGTGACGGTCATGAAGTGGTCACCCGGCGATTGAGCACGAGGAACTGCACGGCGGTGACGAGCAGGACGAGCGCCAGGAGGACGACCGCGATGGCCGAGGCCCGCCCGTAGTCGGGCACCCCGCCACCGAAGGCCCGCTGATACAACTCGACGACCAGGGTGGTCGTCGCGTCGGAGGGACCGCCCCGGGTGAGCACCTGGACCTGCGTGAAGATCTGCAGTCCGCTGATCGTCTGGGTGACGGCGAGGAAGAACAGGCTGGGTGAGATCAGCGGCACGATCATGCTGCGCACCAGGCGCAGCCCACTCGCGCCGTCCAGTTCCGCGGCCTCCATCACCTCCGAGGGCAGATTCCGGACAGCGGCCGTCAGCACCAGGACGGCGAACCCGAACTCGTACCAGGCGGTCGTCAGGGCCACACACAGCATCGCCCACCCCGGGGACTGCAACCACGGCGGACCCTCGTACCCCAGATTCGCCAGGACATGGTTGAGCGTGCCGACCGAGGGCGCGAAGAGCCCGGCGAAGCAGGCCGAGGCCGAGGCGGCGGAGTAGGCGAAGGGGAGGGAGAAGACGAGCTGGAAAAGGCGGCGTCCGGCGATGCGGCGGCGCAGCGGCAGCACGGCCGCCAGCGCCCCTGCCGTGGCCAGGGCCACGCTGGCGACCGTAAGGGTGAGCGTGGTGAGCAGCACGCGCCGGCTCGCCGGGTCGGTCAGCAGCTGGGTGTAGTTGTCGAACCCGACGGAACGGGTCGGATTGCCGAGCAGATCGGTCCCCCGGGTGCTCAGCCAAATGCCGCGCCCCAGGGGCCAGTAGAGGAAGACAGCGATCAACAGCAGGGTCGGCACGGTCAGCCAGGGACCGAGCCGGGGGCGACCAGGGCCCGCGCGCTTGACTGGTGGAACGTTCCCGCACATGGCTGAGAAGCTATGCGGCACCGACGGCTTGGGGGCGGCCGAAAGGTTACGGCCCGACGAACGTCTTCAGGGACGCGACGCGCGCCGGGGCGGGGACATCACGCGGCATCGAGGTTTACCGCTGCCGTCGGCCAAAGGCGCCAGCTACGGACGTGGCCCCAGGTCATGTGCCGCCACCACTGCGCATGCCAGTCCGGGCTCCGGAAGCGGAACAGCGAGACGGTGTCGGCCGTGAAGCTGTGCGGCGGATCCCAGGCGAGGCCACGCACGAAATCGAGCATCTCCGGCCGGAGTTCGGGGCGCAGCAGCAGCTCATGGGAGGCGATGGACAGATGCGCGCGGAAGCGGCCGGGATCCAGCGGGTTGGCGCGGTAGTGGTCCATCGGCTTGGCCACGGGCGCCATCGCCCGGCGCACCACGTCGAGCAGGTTCGTGATCCCGGGGTTCGGGGAGCCGTCGGGCAGATCGTGCAGATTGAACCCGATGCCGCCTCCGCCCTTCTCGATGCCCGTGTTGTACGCCGTGAAAGCGCTGGTGTCCGCCAGGGCCGCGCCGATCCGGTCGGCCAGCTCGTCCTCGGGCGCGCCGGTGGGCACATTGCCCGCGAGGGTGGCGTGGGGCGGGTAGGCGGCGCAGGAGACCAGTCCGTACTGCTGCCTGAGCAGCAGATGGAGATCGGTCAGCAGGGCGCAGGTGCGGGGGTCGGGGCGGAGGAAGACCCCGTAGCGGACAGACGAGGCGGCCGTTTGCACGGACATGGTTTCTCCGGACGTCAGGGGCGCGGCTCCGGCGGGCGGACCCCCGAATTCAGCGCCGGATGGGGACGGGTGGGGGCGCGGCGGTGGTGGTTCCGGCCACCACCGCCCCGCGCAGGGGGATATGGCGCGTGGGCATGGAGCGGTCGGCGCGCAGCTCCAGCAGCAGGTCGATGGCGCGTCGGCCGATCTCGTCCAACGGCTGACGCAGCGTGGTCAGTCCGAGGAGCGGGGTGGTGAGCGGCCCGATGCCGTCGAAGCCGGTCACCGATATGTCGTCGGGCACCCGCACTCCGGCTCGGCGGAGCCGTTCGAGGACACCGACCATGGCATCGTCCTGGGGACACATGATCGCTGTGATCCCGCGGTCCTCGAGAAGTGCGGGCACCGCCTCCGCGGCGGCTTCCGGGCCGTCGTCCAGTTCGGTGACCACGGTGTCGACACCGCGTTCTCGCAGGCCGCTCACCATGGCGGCGGTACGGGCGTGCTGAGTGAGGGACAGCCCTTCCGGTACGAGCAGCACGGCCACCCGGCGGTGTCCGAGGGACACCAGGTGGTCCACGAGCTGCTCGGCGCCGTCCTCCTCGTCGCAGTAGACGCTGTTGATCTCCGGATGCGGCTCCGGCCGTCCGGCCACGACCGTCGGGACCCGTTCGACGAAGGGAGCGATGTCCCGGGCCGGAAGCAGACCGCTGCACACCACGAGCCCTTCGACCCTCAGGGAGAGGAGCGTCTGCAGGGCACGGCGCTCCTCGGCGAGGGCGAAGTCCCGTACACCGGTCGCGGTGACGACCCTGTAGCCGCCTTCGATGGCGCGTCCCTGGAGCGCCGCATGGAGTTGCCCGTAGAAGGGGCGCACGGCGTCACGGACGAGCACTCCCAGGGTGTGCGTCCGCTGTGCGACCAGCCCCTGGGCCATGGCGTTCTTGACATAGCCGAGGCGCTGGGCGGCGTCGAGGATGCGTGAGCGGACCTCCTCACTGATGCGCCCCTGCCCCAGCAGGGCCCGGGAGACCGCGGACTTCGACACTCCCGCTTCCCGGGCGATGTCAATGATCGTGGGCGCCTTGTTGGCCTTTTCCTCCGTCACCGGCTACGAGTATCACAGCTCATGGGGCCGTCCGGCGTCGGTCCCGGAGGCAGCAGACCACGGTCGGCGAGGACCGCGCGGGCGGCCGCGACCCCGGTCCACAGATGGGCGTCCCAGCCATGCTCCCTGGCCGCGTCGATGTTCTTACCGCGGTCATCGAAGAAGACGACACGCTCCGGCCGGGTGCCGAGCAGGGCGGTCATCCGCTGGTAGACGGCGGGGTCCGGCTTGGCGAGCCCGTGGTCGGCCGAGAACATCAGCTGGTCGAAGTACGCGGACCAGTCGCTGCGCTCGGCGGTCCGGGCCAGTGCATGGGGGGCGTTCGACAGCAGCGCGAGTCGGGTACCGCGGCGCCGCAGGTCCTCCACCAGGACTCGGGAGGCATCGTCGAGCCGCGTCCAGATGTCGACTTCGGCGCCCACCAGCGCGTCCACCGCGCCGGGGGGCAGTGGGACGCCGAGCGCATCCGCCACGGCCGACCAGTACGCGAGGTCGGAGCTGCCGAGGTCGTAAGCGTCGCGATGCGCCCAATACGCCTCGGCGAACGCCGATTCCTCGACCCCGAGCAGCCCGGCCAACCGCCCCTCCAGGCCGGACCGGCCGCGTGGCCTCGTCAGCACCTCGCCGAGGTCGAAGACCACGCCGAGAGGAGTGTCCATATCGGCTGCGCCATCCATGCGGGAACGTTCCACCTGGGCAACGTAACCAGCGGCGCCCACAAGCGGGCGAACGGCGATCGGAAGGCGGGTGAACAGCCCCGGTCGTCAAGACGCCGCCGGAAGTGGCCGGAAGCCCGTCAGAAGGTGAGCACGGCGCGCGCCACCCGGCCGTGGTGGGCGTCGTCGGCTGCCTTGGCGAAGTCCTCCAAGGGGTAGGTCCTGCTGACCAGTTCGTCCAGCAGCAGCAACCCCTGCCGGTAGAGGTCGGCGTACAGGGCGATATCGGCTTGCGGACGTGAGGAGCCGTAGCGGCAGCCCAGGATGGACTTGTCCAGATACATGGAGGAGACGCGAAAGGCCGCCTCGGCGTCGGCGGGCGGCACGCCGAGCAGCACCGCCTGGCCGTGCCGGTCGAGCAGATCGACGGCCTGACGGATGAGCCGGGTCGAGCCGACGCACTCGAAGGCGTGGTCGGCGCCGGTCGGCAGGATCTCCCGTACGGCGTCGGTGGAGGGGACGAAGTGGGTGGCGCCGAAGCGCCGGGCCAGCGGCTCCTTGGCGGGGTTGGAGTCGACGGCGACGACGGGGAACGCCCCGGCGATCCGGGCCCCTTGCAGCACATTGAGCCCGATGCCGCCGCTGCCGATGACGACGACCGACTCACCGCGGTCCACCTTGGCGCGGTTGAGCACGGCGCCGACGCCGGTCAGGACGGCACAGCCGATGAGGGCGGCGGAGACGAGCGGGATCTCCTCGGGGATCCGCACCACCTGGACGGCGGTGACGAGGGTGCGCTCGGCGAAGGCGGAGTTCGAGGCGAAGTTGTACAGGCGCTCGTCGCCGCGGCGGAAGGGCCGGGTCGGCCGGCCGATCGCGGCGCGGCACATGGTGGGGCGGCCCCGGGCACAGTCGGCGCAGGTCCCGCAGTTGGCGAGGGTGGACAGCGCCACGTGATCGCCGGGAGCGACATGGGTGACGCCGGGCCCGACCTCCTCGACCACGCCCGCGCCCTCGTGGCCGAGAACGGCGGGGAGGGGGAAGGGGATGGTGCCGTCGACGACCGACAGATCGCTGTGGCACAGCCCCGCGGCGGCGATGCGCACCAGCACCTCGCCGGGGCCGGGGTCGCGCACCTCCAGGTCCTCGACCACGCGCGGCGCCGTGCCGTCGAAGATGACGCCTCTCAACCTCATCACCCTTCCGGTGCCTCAGGAGACCCAGACCAGCGACTGGAGTTCGCTGTACGCGTGCAGGCCGAACGAGCCGCCGTCGCGGCCGACTCCGCTTTCCTTGAACCCGCCGAACGGCGTCTCGGGGTGGCGCTGGGCGGTGTTGATGCCGACGTTTCCGCTGCGCAGACGGGCGGCGAGGGTCCAGGCGCGGCCCGCGTCGGCGCTGAAGACATAGTCGTAGAGGCCGTAGGGGGTGGCGTCGGCGATCCGCACCGCCTCGTCCTCGTCGTCGAAGGGCAGGGCCACGACGACCGGTCCGAACAGTTCCTCCCGCGCGACGGTCATCGCGGGGTCGGCGTCGGCGATGAGGGTGGGGGCGACGTAGAAGCCGGGCTTGCGGGCGGGGCGTTCGCCGCCCACGACGATCCGGGCGCCCTGCTCACGGGCGCCGGAGACATACGCCTCGACGCGATCGCGCTGCGCGGCGGAGATCAACGGACCGACGATCGTGGAGTTATCCACAGGGTCCCCGATCTTCAGTGACTCTGCGTAGTGTGTGAGTGCGGCGATGACCTTCTCGTACAGCGATCGATGGACGAGCACACGGGTCGGCGCCGTGCAGATCTGCCCGCTGTGAAAGGAGAAGGTCGAACCGACCGCCCCGACCGCCGACGCGATCGCTCGCTCGTCGGCGTCCCCCAGGACGATGGCCGCGCCCTTGCCCCCCAGTTCCATCAGGGTGCGCTTCATCGACCTCCCCGCGGATTCGGCGATCTTCTTACCCACGGCGGTGGATCCGGTGAAGCTGACCATGTCGACACCGGGGTGCGCGACCAGCGCCTCGCCGGCGGCCGCGCGCGAGCCGGTGACGACATTGAAGGCACCGTCCGGGAGCCCGGCCTCCTTGAGCAGGGGGCCGAGTTCCAAACAGCACAGCGGGTCCTGCGGCGCGGGTTTGGCCACGACCGTATTGCCCATGGCCAGGGCCGGGGCGGCCTTGCCCGCGAGATTCGTGAGAGGAAAGTTGTAGGAGGTGATGCAACCGACGACACCGAGAGGACGGCGGACCGCTGCCGCTCCGATCAGCCCGCCGGGCGCCAGCGGGGTGGCGGCCATGGGCAGCGGGGCGAGCGGCACCGTGTCCGGTTCGAGGGCGCCGCGCGCATAGCGGCGGAAGCGGTCGATCGCCGGGGGCACCTGGAGGGAGGAGGTGACGCGCAGCGTCGCCCCGGTCTCCGCCTGGACGAGGGGCGCCAGGTCCGGGGCGTGCTCGGCGAGCAGATCGGCGGCCCTGTCGAGTACGGCGGCGCGCTCCCGGGGGGCGGTGCGCGACCAGCCGTCGTACGCGGCGCGGGCGGCCCGGACGGCGGCGTCCACATCGGCCGGGTCGGCCTCGGGGGCATGGCCGACGGTCTCCTCGGTGGCGGGGTTGATGACGGGGTAGTACCCGTTCCCGGGATCCCGCCACGAGCCGCCGATCCAGTGCGCATAGGTCTTCGTCATCGGCGTGATTCCTTGGGGAGGTGAAGTACGCGCTCGGCGATGATGGTGCGCTGGATCTCGTCCGAGCCGCCGTAGATGGTGTCGGCGCGGGAGAAGAGGAAGAGACGCTGGAAGGCGTCGAGTTCGTACGGCCGGCCGGCGGTCCAGCGCGCCGGGCCGAGTGCGGCCGCGGCGCCTCTCACCTGCACGGCCAGCTCGCCGAGCCGCTGATGCCAGCCGCCCCACAGCAGCTTGGCGACGCTGGGCGCGCCTTGGTCCCGCGGGCCGGGATCCCGTGGGCCGGGGGCCTGGGGGTCCGCGCCCCTCGGGGGGAGGTCATGGGCGGCACCCTTCCGCGAGGCGGGGTCCCGGGCGTCGTTCGGGGCGAGGTGAAGGGCAGGGTCCCGGGCGGGGTTGGGGTTCGGGTTGGGGTTCGGGTTGGGCTTCTGTGCGGCGCCCAGGGTGCGCAGTGCGTTCCAGCGCATGGCCTTGAGCTCGGCCCACTGCCGGACGAGCCGGTCACGCAGGACGGGCTCCTCCGCGGCGCCGGTCTCCAGCGCCAGCCGCACCACCCGGCTCAGCTCCTGGGCGAAGCCGATCTGCTGGACCAGGGTGGAGACCCCGCGCTCCACCGCGAGCAGGCTCATGGCCACGCGCCAGCCGTGGCCCGCGCCGCCGACGAGGTGTTCGGCGCGGGCCACGGCCCCGTCGAAGAACACCTCGTTGAACTCCGCGGTCCCGGTCAGCTGCCGGATCGGCCGCACCTCGATCCGTCCCGGCTGGTCCATCGGCACCAGCAGAAAGGAGAGTCCATGATGGCGCTGTGAACCCTCCTCGGTGCGCGCCAGCACAAAGCACCAGTCGGCTTCATGGGCGAGGGAGGTCCAGATCTTCTGCCCGGTGATGCGATAGGTGCCCTCGCCCGGGTCGCGGACGGCGCGGGTCCGCAGCCCGGCGAGGTCCGAGCCCGCGTCGGGTTCGCTGTAGCCCTGGCACCACAGCTCCTCAGCACGGGCGATGGGCGGCAGAAAGCGGGCGCGCTGTGCGGAGTCGCCGTGCGCGAGCAGGGTGGGCGCGAGGAGGTTCTCGCCGATATGGCCCAGTCGGCCGGGCGCCCCGGCGTGAGCGTACTCCTCGGCCCAGACGACCTGTTGGGTCAGCGTCGCGGCGCGGTTGCCGTACGCCCCGTCCGTACGGTCCCAGCCCAGGCCGATCCAGCCGCCCGTGCCGAGCTCGCGTTCCCAGGCGCGGCGGGCGGTCATATCGCCGCGCGCCTCGCCGGGGTGGCCGCCGGGCTCCTGCTTGAGGGCGGCGAACGGTCCGATGAAGTGCTCGGCGAGCCAGTCGCGCGCCTCGGCTCGGAACCGCTCGTCCTCCGGTCCGAAAGCGAAGTCCACAGCCTCTCCCCTCGTCGGCGCTGCGGTGTTCCCTGCAAGCCCTGCCGTTGTCGCGGTCAGGCGTTGGGGCGTTGGCCGGTGGCGGCCGCCTGGGCCATGGCCTCCAGCTGGGCCAGCATCGGCATGGGGTCGGTGCCGACCGTGCCCGGGAGGAAGTCGGCGATCTTGTCCGGGGTCCAGGCGCCCTCGGTGTATCCGGCGCGCAGCTCACGAGGCTGAGCCCAGACCGCGATCTTGGGGCCCGCGATCGTATAGACCTGCCCGGTGATCCGCTCCGCGCGGGCGCGTTCGCTCAGCAGATAGACGACCAGGGCCGCCACGTCCTCCGGCTCACCGATCTCCTTGAGCTCCATCGGCACATTGGCGGACATCCGGGTGCGGGCGACCGGTGCGACGCAGTTCGCCGTGACGCCGTACTTGTGCAGCCCCAGCGCGGCGCTGCGCACCAGGGAGATGATCCCGCCCTTGGCGGAGGCGTAGTTGGCCTGGGCGACGCTGCCCTGGTGGTTGCCGCTGGTGAAGCCGATCAGGGTGCCGGAGCGCTGGCGGCGCATCACCGCCGACGCCGCCCGGAAGACCGTGAAGGTGCCCTTGAGATGGGTGGCGACGACCGGGTCCCACTCCTCCTCGGACATGTTGAAGAGCATCCGCTCGCGCAGAATCCCCGCGACGCAGACGACCCCGTCCAGCCGTCCGTACTGGTCGAGCGCGGTGTCCACGATCCGCTGGCCACCGGCCATGGTCGAGACGTCGTCGGCGACCGCGACCGCCTCACCGCCCGATGCCACGATTTCCTTGACCACCGCCTCGGCGACCTCGCTGCTCGGTTCGCCGCCCTCGATCGAGACCCCGTAGTCGTTGACGACCACCTGTGCGCCTTCGGCCGCGCAGGCTAGAGCCACCGCTCGCCCGATACCGCGTCCGGCCCCGGTGACGGCGACCACCTTGCCGTCCAAGAAGTTGCCCACGTCGCGTCCCCTCCCGGAGTTTCTGACGGTCCGTTAGATTTTTGAGCAGACGCGGCCCGAGTACAAGCCCTCGCGCACAAACGTCGACCGGGAATGACGAAGGAGACGCCATGCCGCTGCCAGCCGAGTTCCACGAGATCGCCAAGCGCGTCAACAACTGGGGCCGCTGGGGAACGGCCGACGAGATCGGCACCCTCAACCTGATCACCGATGCCGTGATCCGGGAGGCCGCCGCGACGATACGGACCGGACGTCGCATCCCGCTCGCGGTGCCGCTGCGGCAGGACGGCATCCAGACCGGAATGATCCCCGGGCGGATCAACCCACTGCATACGATGATCGCGGTCAACTTCGAGATGTTCGGCCCTGGCACCGTGGCGACCAGCGACGACGCCGTGACGATGGGGCTCCAGGCCGGTACCCACTGGGACGGGCTGACCCATGTCTCGCACTCCGGCAGGATCTACAACGGCCGCCCCGCCGACTCCATCACCCCCCATGACCGCTCCGCCTTCAGTGGTATCGAGAAGGCGGGACCTCTCGTCTCGCGCGGGGTGCTCCTCGATGTGGCGCGGGCCCGGGCCGCCGAGCGGCTGCCCGAGGGGCATACGGTCACCCCCGAAGACCTCGACGCCGCCGAGGAGCTGGCCGGGACGACGGTGCGCCCCGGCGATATCGCCCTCGTCCGCACCGGGCAGATCCAGCGGTATCTGGCGGGCGAGAAGGAGGCATACGCCTACCCCTCACCGGGCCTCTCCCTGCGCACACCGGAGTGGTTCCATGCCCGCGATGTGGCGGCGGTCGCCAATGACACCTTGACCTTCGAGGTCTTCCCACCGGAGATCGAGGACCTCTGGATGCCGGTCCACGCCCTCGACCTGGTCGAGATGGGCATGCTCCAGGGCCAGAACTGGAATCTGGAGGAACTCTCCGATGCCTGCGCCGAGGAGGGGCGTTACGTCTTTCTGCTGTCGGCCCCGCCCGAGCCGTTCGTCGGCGGCACGGGCGCACCTGTCGCCCCCGTGGCGATCCTCTGACGCCCATTCCCCTGGCGCCCGATCCCTCCGACGCCTTGACTCCCTCGACGCCTTGACGCCTTGGCGCCTCCAACGCGCGCACCGGGCGGCGCGCGTCGCCCAGGAGGGGACGGCGGGTCGCTGTTCTCGGGCGGCGGTGCGCTCATGCGCGCCCCGAGCACGGCACCGCGCACCGCCACCCGGCTCCCGACGCTGAGCCCTGGTTCAGCAGCGGGGGCGCGACCCGCACTCGCCAAGGAACGTCACCGTGAACACAGGGCCCACAGAGACACCACAGCCCTCGGCGTCCCCTCGCGACGAATCGCTGATCCTAGGGTGATCAACCGAACACGTCACGTCAACACCTGGTCTGGACTTTGCCTGGTTCGTCCCATGTGTGACGGCGCATGAGAGGCCGCTCGCCTCATGGAAAGCGGCTCCTCGCCCTTCGCGCGGTCGATTTCACACCAGATCCGCTTGCCGGAGCCCTCCGGCTGCCAGCCCCATCGGTCGGCGAGACCGTCGACCAGCTCCAGACCGCGCCCATGAGTGTCCTCCTCATCGGCACAGCGCTGGCGCGGCGCGCGGTCGCTGACGTCGGCGACCTCGACCCGGACCGTTCCCAGACCCGCGCCCCGGCTCACGAACGGCCCTGGGACCCCGCCCCCGCCGACACCGCCACCGTTCCCGCCGCCGCCCCCGCCGCCCATCGACTGGGCGGGGAAGAGCATCCGCAGCACGGCCGGACAGCCGGTGTGCACCACGGCGTTGGTGACGAGTTCGGAAATGAGCAGAATCAACGTCTCGGCGAGCGGCTCGTCGGCCCCGATCCCTGATCCGACGAGCCGCGAACGGGCCCACCTACGGGCACGGCTCACCTCCGCCGGATCGGGCCGGACCTCCATCTGCGCCTGAAGCACCTGCACTGCTCACACCATCCGAACCGGCACACACATCGCCTTGTACCTCCAAGAGGTCACGGACCGTGACGTTCCCCCAGCTAGCGCTGGGAGACTTGCGCGACAGCATGGTTGACGTACAGTCACCCCAACAAGCGCTTCGGTCATATTCCAGCGCCAAGGAGTATGCGTGGGGCATACTGTGCGACACACGTCCTGAGGACTCGAACACCGAAGCTCAGGCGTCGCATACCCTGTCCGAGCGGGGCATGTCGGCATGCCCGGAATCGCCCCATGGGCAACGCCGGGCTTCTTGCACCCCATAAGCGCTCGCACCCCACGGAGAGTACCCGAGCCCGGGCCCGACTCCCCCCTGTGACGAGTCACGCCTAGGAAACAACCTGGTATCAACGCTCGGTCACCTCAGACACTCTGGGGATCTCCCCAGAGAATGCGACATCCCAACAATTCAGGCGTATCCATCGAGCTCGGCTACAAACATGTTTCAACGGTCGACACGAGCCCGGCCGCAAGTTCCTCCTCCGCCGCCGCCGCGCACTGCCACTGACCTGCCCGCACCCAGGCCCGCTTGAGATGCAGATGGACATCCGCCTCCCAGGTGAAGCCCATCCCGCCATGGACTTGTAGACAATCGCGGGCATTGTGGACAGCGGCCTCATCGGCGAGCAGCTTGGCGGCCGCGATGTCACCCGGGCCTTCTGTGACCGCCGCCGCATACACCACACTTCTGGATGATTCCGCGCGTACCAGCATCTGGGCGCACAGATGCTGTACGGCCTGGAAGGCGCCGATCGGCCGACCGAACTGGGTGCGCCGCTTGGCGTGGTCCACCGCGAGTTCGACCGTTCGGGACGCGCTGCCGAGCTGTTGTGCCGCGGTCAGCAGCGCCGCCTCGCGGCGCAGCCGGGCGGCGATCCCCGAACGGCCCGGCCCCGCCTGGTCCTGCCGGGTTCGGGGCGGGGCCGTCCGGTGCAGCGGGGTGGCCGGGTCAACGGACCGTATCGGCTGCGCCGCACGCACCACCTCCGCCGCCGGGATCAGCTCGACCGCCGTCGACCCCAGCGCCAGCACCGCGTCGGCGGAGGCCAGATGCTCCACCGGCACCTGCGCACCCTCCTCGTCCAGCGCCGTCACCACCGTCTCGCCCTGAACAGCTCCCGCCGCCAAAGCCCCCGAAAGCCCCGCCGCCAGTTCCGTCGCGACCAGCGGCCCCGGCAGCAGCGCCCGGCCCGCCTCCTCGAAGGCCAGTACCGCCTCCGGCAGCCCCAGCCCCACCCCGCCCGCCGACTCCGGCACCCGCAGCGCGAAAAGACCCGCCGCGCCCAGCTCCCGCCACAGGGCCCGGTCCAACTCCGCACCGCGCTCCGCGTCCCCGTCCACCACCGCCCGCAGCCGGGTCCGCGGAAAGCGCCGTTCCAGCAGCTCGCGCATCCCCGCCCGCAGCGCCCGCTGGTCGTCCGTGAGCTGGAAGTCCACGGCCCCGTTCACCGTCCCTTCGGCAGGCCGAGGATCCGCTCGGCCACGATGTTCCGCTGAATCTGCGAGGTCCCCGCCGCGATCGTGTACGAGAGCGACGAGAGCCGGTCCGCGACCCACTCCTGACCGGCGTCCAGCGCGTCCGGCCCCAGCACCTCGGCGGCCGCCTCGTACAGCTCCTGCCGCACCTGTGAGAAGCGCAGCTTGAAGACCGAGCCGCCGACGCCCGGCACCCCGCCGGTGCGCTGCGCCTCGCTCACATTCCACTGGGTGAGCCGCCACAGCGCCGCGCACTCCGCAGCGAGCCGCCCCAACCGGCGGCGCAGCACCGCGTCGTCCCAGCGTCCGTTGGCCTTCGCCGTCCGGGCCAGCGCCTCCAGCACCCGCCTGCAGGCGACCACTTCGCCCACGAAGGCCGTACCTCGCTCGAAGGAGAGGGTCACCATGGTCACCCGCCAGCCGTCGTTCTCCTCCCCGACCCGGTGGGTGACCGGCACCCGCACCTCGTCCAGGAACATCTCGGCGAACTCCGCCGTCCCGGCAAGGGTCCGCAGCGGCCGTACCGTCACCCCGGGCGCGTCCATCGGCATCGCAAGCCAGGTGATGCCCCGGTGCTTCGGCGTGTCGGCGTTTACCGGCGCGGTGCGCACCAATAGTTCGCACCAGTCGGCGATCTCGGCGTGCGAGGTCCAGATCTTGCTTCCGCTGACGACATACGTATCGCCGTCCCGTACCGCCCGGGTGCGCAGCGACGCCAGGTCGGAGCCGGCGTCCGGTTCGGAGAACCCCTGGCACCACACCTCGTCCCCGCGCAGGATCGGCGGCAGCCAGCGGGCCCGCTGCTCGGGGGTGCCCTCGGCGGCGATGGTGGGGCCCGCGTGCAGCAGTCCGACGAAACCCGCGCCCACATAGGGCGCGCCGGCCCGCTCGGTCTCCTCCAGGAAGATCAGATGTTGGGTGGGCGTCGCGCCCTGGCCGCCCGCGTCCTTGGGCCAGTGCAGCCCGGCGTACCCCGCGTCGTGGAGCATGCGCTGCCAGCCGCAGTCATAGGCGCGGCGGCCGGGCCAGTCGGCCGGATGCGGGCGGTCCGGCAGCATGGGCAGGGCGTCGGCGAGCCAGGCGCGCAGCCGGTGCCGGAAGTCCTCCTCGTCCTCCGTGAAGGCGAGATCCATCGGGGGCCGACCTCCCTTTCTGATGACCCGTCAGGCAAGGCGGGCATCCGCAGGCTAGTCCGCACCCCCTGGACCGACAAGGCGCGCGGCCTTACGCTTCCAGCACTATCTGATGGTCCGTCAGTTATGGTCCGGGACGGGCCGGGTCGGGTCGGCGCGGTTCAGCTCCCGCGCCACGAGCACGCGATCGCCTCGAACGGTTCCGGAAGAGTTCCACGGGAGGCCGGGATGACCGACGTCGCGCACGACGCGCAAGAGCTCGGCAGCTCGGCGACGCTGTGGGAACTGCTCGAACGGCGCGCCGCGCTCACCCCCGACGCCCCCGCCCTGCTGCAGGCCGGCGCCTCCGCCCGCCATGACCGGCGGCTGACCTTCGGCGCCCTGCGCACCCGCGCCGAGCGGACCGCCGCCGGGCTGTACCGGATGGGGATAGGCCCCGGCAGCCGCGTCGCCTGGCAGTTGCCCACCCGGATCGAGACGGTCGTGCTGACCATGGCGCTCGCCCGCCTCGGCGCCATGCAGACCCCGCTGATCCCCTACTACCGCGACCGCGAGGTGCGGTTCGCGCTCCGCGAGTCCGGGGCGCGGTTCTTCGCCGTGCCCGGCCCCTGGCGTGGCTTCGACCACACCGCGATGGCCCGGCGCCTGGCCGCCGAACTGCCCGAACCGCCACTGGTCTTCGAGGCGTACGACACCCTGCCGGTGGCCGACCCCAAGGCCCTGCGGCTGCCGCCACCGCCCACCGACGGGCGGGACGTCCGCTGGATCTACTGGACCTCGGGCACCACCTCCGACCCCAAGGGCGTGCTGCACACCGACCGCAGCCTCATCGCCGCCGGTGCCTGCCTCGCCCACGCGCTGCGGCTCAGCCCGGACGACGTGGGGTCCATGGCCTTCCCGTACGCCCATGTCGCGGGGCCGGACTACACCGTGATGCTGCTGCTGTACGGCTTTCCGGCCGTGCTGCTCGAGCACTTCTCCCTGCCGGAGTCGCTGCCCGCGTACCGGCGGCACGGGGTGACGGTCGCGGGCGGCAGCACCGCCTTCTACTCGATGTTCCTGGCCGAACAGCGCAAGGACCCCTCGCGCAGGCTCATCCCCACCCTGCGGCTCCTCGCGGGCGGCGGCGCGCCCAAACCGCCCGAGCTCTACTACGAGGTCGTACGGGAGCTGGGCTGCACGCTCACCCACGGCTACGGGATGACCGAAGTCCCCATGATCACCATGGGTGCGCCGGACGACACGGACGAGAACCTCGCCACCACCGAGGGCCGGCCGCCCCGGGAGATGGAGATCCGGATGGTGGACGGGCAGGTGGGGCTGCGCGGCGAGGCGGTCTGCGCCGGATATCTGGACGACGCCGAGACCCGTAAGGCGTTCGACGCGGACGGCTTCTTCCTTACCGGCGACCTCGGCCATCTCACGGAGAGCGGCCATCTGGTGCTGACCGGCCGCGCCAAGGACATCATCATCCGTAAGGGCGAGAACATCTCGGCCAAGGAGATCGAGCAGCTGCTCTACCAGCACCCGGACGTGGGTGATGTGGCGGTGATCGGCCTGCCCGACCCGGACCGGGGCGAGCTGGTCTGCGCCGTCGTGGAGCAGCCGGCGGGGACGGAGGCGCTGACGCTCGGCCGGGCGGTGTCGTATCTGCGCACGGCGGGGCTGTCGGTGCACAAACTGCCGGAGCGGCTCGAAGTGGTGGACGCCCTGCCCCGCAATGAGACGCTCCGTAAGGTGCTCAAGTACCGGCTGCGGGAGCGGTTCGCGGAGCACGGCGCCCCGGCGGCACGGGACGACGCCCAGGCGGCACGCGAAGAAGCCCGGGCCCGGCCCGGCGGATCGTCGTCGCGGGACGGCGCCCAGGCCCGGTCCGATCCGGCGGATTCGTCGCGGGACGGCTCCTGAGACCTAGCCGTTGGTCGTGCTGTACGTGGCCGTGGCCTGCTCGAAGTAGCGGTTGACCGCGCTGCGCTCGTCGGACGGGCCGATGACCAGGACCACGTGGTAGCGGCCGTCGATCAGCATCGCGAGATTGCGCGCGTACACGTTCCGCCCGCTGCTGTCGCGCCAGCGGAACGAGCCCTCCGCCATCGCCGTCCGGCCGACGTCGATCCGCCGCAGCCCCGAGGACGAGGCCCAGGACGAGCCGCGGAAGGCGGACAGTTCGGCCTCGCGGTCCTGCTGGTACGCCATCGGGTCGCCGCCGAAGTCGGACATCTTGTCCCGTCCGGCCACGACCACCAGCTCGAAGTCACCGCCGATGTAGCGGATCTGGCCGCGGCCGTTCTCGCCCCGGCGGGTCCAGTCCTCGTGGACGGCGACCTTGAAGCCCTTGGGGTCCTTGCGGACCGCGAAGCCCTTCGCCAGCCCGGCCGGGTCGGTGGACTGCGGCTCCTGGTCGCCGGGATCGGCCGGCTTTCCGGCCTCCCCCTCGTTGCCGTCGCCGTCTCCGGGGTCGTTCGGCGCCGCGCTCGGCGTACCGGCCGAACCCGTACGGCCCTGGCCGTCGTCGTCCTTGGAGCGCGGCATGAACATCATCGCGTAGACCACCGCCGCCGCCAGCGCCAGGAAGATCAGCAGCAACAGCATCCGCCCCAGCCTGCGCGGCTTGCGCTGGGCGGGCGCCGACGCCTGCCGGGTCTCCCGGGCCTCCCGAGGCTCTGTCTTCTCCCGGGGCGCCCGAGTTGCCCGAGTCTCCCGGGGCGCCCGAGCCTCCCGGGCCTCCCTCTTCTCCCGCTTGTCGCGCCGGTGCCGGGCGGGCCCGGCCGCCGCGTCGGCCGCCGCCGCGGGGCGGCGGCCCCGGCCCCTGCGCACCAGCCAGCCCCGCCGGCGGACGATCGGCAGCCGCCGGGGATCGGACGCCCCGCCCGCGCCGAGCGACGGCACCGTGACCGTACTGCTGCCGACGTCCGGCTCGGGCGCCGACCGGATCAGGGACCGCAGCCAGCCGCGCAGCTCCTCGAAGTCCGGGCGCTCGGTGGGGTCCTGGCGCATCAGCGACTCGACCACGGGGCGCAGCGGACCGCATTCCTCCGCGTACGCGGGCGCTTCCCCGCAGACCATCTGCACCAGCTCGGCGGCGTTCTCCTCCGGGTACGGGGCATGGCCCTGGACCGCGCGGAACAGCAGCGCGCCGAGCGCCCACAGATCGGCGGCGGGGCCGACCGGGGGCGCCAGCCGCCAGTTCTCATGGACCGGTCCGGCCTGCTCGGGTGCCCACCGCTCGGTGACGGCGCCGACCACGACGATGCGGGCCTGGCGGGCCCGTTCGGCGGCGAGCGCGGTGGCGGGGCCGCCAGCGGCGGCTCCGCCGGTATCCCAGGAGCCGCCGCCTTCGGAGGCGGCCGGCTGGTCGCTCTCCGCACGGTCCGGCTGACCGGGCCATCGGGCGCCGCCGGGCTCCGGCTCGGGCTCGGACGTGGCTGCGGGGGCGGGCTCGGGGGCCTGCGGGGAGCGGGTGGCCGCCTCGACGTTGGCCCGCGCGGCGGCTCGCGCGCCCGCCGCGTAGGCGGCGATGGCGCTGGCCCGCGCGGCCCGGGCGGCCGCGCTCGGCGCGTCGGCACCGGCGCCGCCCGGTTCGCCCTCCCTGCTTCCCGGCTGCCCCGCCCGGCGCGGCCCGGGCAGTCCGCCGGCGGCCCCCTTGTCCCGGTAGGGAGCCATGGGCCCGCCGCTCCCCGGACCGAACGTCACCTGATCCCGGTACACCGGACCGCCGAGGCCGGGCCCCGAACTCGTCTCCGCCGCCCCGTGGTCGCCGTAAGGCGTCCGTGGCTCGGGCAGGCCCGTCTCCGTGCCGTGGCCACTGTGTTCCCGGCCCTCGGTGTCGGGCCGCGAACCGGCCTCCGCCGGTTCATGGCCGCCGTAAGGACCGCCGGGGGGCAGGAAACCTCCGTCGGCGCCCTGGTCGCGGTAGCGCGGGCCGCCGTTCGGCCGCGCCTCGCCGCCCTCTCCCGTTCGGGCCGCGGGGATGGCGGCGCGCCCTTCGTCTCCTCGCCCGGCCTGGCCCTGGGGCCGGTCCGGCTGATCGCCGGAGCCCGCCGGACCCTGCGGCAAGGCGGCCGGAGGCTCATCCGGCCGGGGCTCCTCCACGGCGGGGTCGCCGGTCGAGGGCGGGGACGCGGGCGCCGGAACGGGGTCGTAGCCGCACAGCGCCTCTTCCGCCGCGCCCGCCGCCAGCCCCATGAGCATCGCGCGGCCGTCGTCGCACAACAGCACCGTACGGGCGGTGATGTTGCGGTGGACCCAGCCGTGGGCGTGCAGGGCGCCCAGCGCCGTAAGGACGTCGTTGGCGACCTCGGCGGCGCGGTGCGGGGACAGCGTGCCCTCGGCGAGCAGCGCGGCCAGCGGGCGGCCGGAGACCAGTTCGCTGACGATCCACAGGCTTCCGGCCTCCGCGAAGACATGGAAGACCTGGCCGAGTCGCGGATGGTCGGGGATCTGCGCCGCGGACGTCGCCGCCGCGATAGCGCGCCGGACGGCCGGATCACCGCCGCCCCGGGCCGTACGCCCGGTACCGGTGAACGTGCCGTTCCGCCCCGCGGACCCAGCGCCGCCGCCCCACCGCGCGCCCTCGTCGACGACTTCGGCGTCGACGACCTCCGGCAGCGGTATCTGCCGCAGATGGACTTCCTGTCCGCTGTAGGTGTCGAAGGCGCGGGTCTCGATGAGTTCGTACTCATCGGCGGGGGGAAGGGGCAGGCGATAGCGGTCGGCCAGCACCCGGCCCGCGTACTCCTCCACGACGCCTCCCCAAGCGCGCGATCAACGCCGCCCTCATCAGCGATCAGCGCAGCATGAAACCGTCAAATGTGGTCGTTTTTGGGCGGGTTCCAGCGGCTGCGCACAGTCTAGGGCCTCTCACAATACGTGCCCGAACGACGCTTCGCCGACAGGAGTGTTCAGTCCGTAATCTTGAAGGTGTTAAAGGCGGTCTCGCGGAGGGTGACGCACTCCTTGTCGTCCCACTTGCTCGCCTCGCAGGTGATCAGTATGGCGAAGCCATGGCTGCCGTCCGCCTTGAAGCCGCGGTTGAGCACCCGGACCCGCTTGCCGTCCTGATCGCGCTCGAACTCCCAGTCCGCGACGGTCGGATAGCCGTTCCAGTCGATCGACTTGATGCCGAGGCCCTTGTAGCCGGCCATGGTGCGCCGGGCGTTGTCCTCGCCCTTGCGCCAGTCCGCCTCCGCGTCCGACCTCGGCGCGTTGGTGAAGTCGATCTGAATACGCGGAATGCTGGACCCGCCGTAGTACTTACGGCTTCCGGCATAGCTTCCGGAGTGGACCGACCAGCCCTTCGGCATGGCCATGCTGAACGGGAAGTCGGCGGACTTCACGGTCTGGTACCCGTCGGGCAGGCCGCCCTTACCGCCGCCGCCCTTGCCCTTACCGCTGTCGTCGCCGCTTCCGCCACGGCCCTTGCCCGAGCTGTCGTCCGAGCTCTCGGAGGCGTCCTTGCCCGGCTGCGAACCCGACTTTCCGCCGGAGTTCCCCGCCTTCGGCGACTCGCCCTCCGACTGGCCGGCCTTGTCGGCGCCCTGGTCGTCCTTGGCGCCGCCCGAGGCCCCCGCGGAGGTGGACTTGTCGCCGCCCGAGGCACCCTTGGACTTGTCGCCACCGTCCCCGCCGTTACTCAAGACGACGGCGAGCACAGTGCCCACGATGGCGAGCACCACGACCACCGCGATGATGATCAGCGTGCGCCTGGGGACCACATCGGTGATCGAGGCGCGCGGCGGTGCGGCGGGCCGCGGGGCGGGCGCGCCCGCGGGCGTCGCGGCGGCCGGCTCGGCCTTCGCCGCCGCGCCGGACTTCGCCGCGCCGGACTTCGCCGCGTCGGACTTCACGGCCCCGGCCTTCGCGGCCCCGGACGCGCCGGACTTCACCGCCGGCTCCGCCGCGCCCCCGGTGTCCGCCTTCTTCATGGCCGCCCCGGCCGCCGCGTTGCGCACGGCCTTCAGCGCACCGCGCCTGCGCTCCGAGACGACCGACTCCTTGGCCCCGGCGGCGGCCTCGTCCTCCGCCGACGGGGCGGGCGGCAGGCTCATCGTGCGGGTCGCGTCGGCGGGGGCCTTGGTCTCCTCGGGGGCGCTCACCGCGTGTTCCAGCAGCGCCCGCGCCCCGGCGTCGTCGAGCCGCAGGGCCGGGTCCTTGGTGAGCAGGCCGTAGATGACCTCCTCCAGCGGGCCCGCGTTCTTCGGCGGCTCCACCGGCTCGGTCATCACGGCGGTCAATGTCGCTATGGCCGTGCTCTTGTCGTACGGCGGCACACCCTCCACCGCCGCGTACAGCAGCCCGCCCAGCGACCACAGGTCGGCCGGCGGACCCGGCTTCTGGCCGCGGGCCCGCTCCGGGGAGATGTAGGAGGGCGCGCCGACGAGCATGCCGGTCGAGGTCACCGACGGGTCGCCCTCGACCTGGGCGATGCCGAAGTCGGTGAGGACGACCCGGCCGTCGTCCGAGATCAGCACGTTGGAGGGCTTCACATCGCGGTGCAGGATGCCCGCCTGGTGGGCGGCGCGCAGCACATCGAGGACGGCGAGCCCGACCTCGGCGGCGCGCCGCGGGGTCAGCGGGCCGTCGTCACGGACGGCATCGGCGAGCGAACGCCCCTCGATGAGCTCCATGACGATCCACGGGCGGTCGTCCTCGTCGACCACGTCATAGACGGTGACGGCGCCGTTGCTGCGGATCCGGGCGATCGCCTTCGCCTCGCGCAGCGTGCGGGTGATGAGCCGTCTCTTCTCGTCCTCCTCCACGCTGGACGGGAAGCGCAGCTCCTTGACCGCGACCGTACGGCCGAGGGTCTGATCACTCGCACGCCAGACCGTGCCCATGCCGCCCTGACCGAGGATCTCCCCGAGCCGGTACCGCCCGGCGAGGAGGCGCCCAGTCGAACCCTGCGTCTTCTCAGCCTCCGACATGCGACCCCTCTGCGAATCTACCCACCCTGAACCCACCCTGGGAGAGCGTCCATTGTCTCTCATCCGCGGACCCGGAACCGCCCGGGGTCCGGGGCGCGGCGTGGCGGCCACCGCGGTACCTGCGACCATCTGGAGGTACGCAGGAAACGGAGGTCCGTGTCATGCCCATCTCCGCCATACGATGGCACAGGCGGAGCCGTATGCCGACCGCTGTGGCGCTCACGGCCGCCCTCGGACTCGCCCTGTCCGGCTGCGGAACGGCGGCCACGGAAACGGGCCGGGACGCGGACCCGCGGGCGAACGCGGGCGCGGGCGGTGGTCATGGCGGCGCCGTGCGCACCGCCGTACGCCGCTTGGCCGCGCAGGGCGACGCGCCGGGGGCGGGGGTGCTCATCCGCCGGGAGGGCGGGGGCACACGGTTCATCGCGTCGGGGGTCGCGGACGTCCGCACCGGACGCCGGATCCACCGGAGTGACCACTTCCGAGCGGGCAGCCTCACCAAGACCGTCATCGCGGCGTTGACCCTGCGGCTGGCCGCACAAGGGCGGCTCGGCCTGGACGACACGGTGGAGAAGCACCTTCCGGGACTGGTGCGCGGCCACGGCAACGACGGCCGGAACATCACGATTCGTCAGCTTCTGAACCACACCAGCGGGCTGTTCGACTACACCGAGGACCCGGCACTGGCGCGTCAGCTCTCCGCCGCGGCCGACCGCATCCGCACCCCCGCCTCCCTGGTGCGGACCACCCTCACCCACCGCCCGTACTTCGCGCCCGGGGTCAAATGGCGCTATTCCAACACCAACTACGTACTGCTGGGCATGGTCGTCCAGCGGGTCGCCGGCCGCTCCTACGCGGCCGAGGCCCGGCGCGAGGTGCTCGGCCCGCTGCGCCTGCACGACACCTCCTTCCCCGGCACCCGCACCGCCCTCCCGGCCCCGCACGGCCGCGCGTACACACGGGACAGCGGGGCCCGGGACAGCGGGGCCCGGAGCGACGGCGACCGTCGCGATGTCACCGACCTCAACCCCTCCTTCGCGGGGGCCGCGGGGGAGCTGGTCTCCACGCTCGACGATCTGAGCCGCCTCCTGTCCGGGCTGCTGCGCGGCACGGTCGTGCCCCGGGCCGAGCTGCGGCAGATGCGGAACACCTCCGCCTCCGACGGCCAGTACGGCATGGGTCTTTTCCCGGTACGGCTGCCGTGCGGGGTGACGCTGTGGGGCCACAACGGCGAGATCAACGGCTCCTACGCACTGGCCGTGGCCACCCCCGACGGCCGCCACACCCTCACCTACCGGCTCAACAGCACGGCCCGTTCCGGACTGACCGCCGAAACGTCTCTCCTCGAGGCCGAGTTCTGCCCTCGCCGGTAAGACACCGACCTCCCACAGCGAGATCACGCACCTCCTACAGCGGAATGATGTCCGGCGCGCCCAGCCGCGCCGCGTCCGCCGTCAGGTCGTCCGGCTGCCGCTGGGACTCGCGCTCGGCCTCCACCCGCTTCTCGTAGTGCTGGACCTCCCGGTCGGTCTGGTCCTCGCCCCAGCCCAGCACGGGCGCCATCAGCTCGGCCGCCTCCCGGGCGCAGCGCGTACCGCGGTCGAAGGTCTCGATCGAGATGCGGGTGCGGCGGGTGAGGACGTCGTCCAGATGGCGGGCCCCCTCGTGCGAGACGCCGTAGACGATCTCGGCGCGCAGATAGTCCTCCGCCCCGGCGAGCGGCTTCCCCAGCGACGGGTCGGCCGCGATCAGGTCCAGCACCTCCTGCGTCGCCGAGCCGTAGCGGTTGAGCAGATGCTCGATCCGCGCCACATGCAGCCCGACCTGCCGGCCGATCCGCTCCCGGGCGTTCCACAGCGCCTTGTAGCCGACGGCGCCGACCAGCGGGATCTCCTCGGTGACGCAGGGCCCGACCCGGCGGTCGAGGCCGTGCACCGCCTCGTCCACGGCGTCCTTGGCCATCACCCGGTACGTGGTGTATTTGCCGCCCGCGACCACCACCAGGCCCGGCACCGGATGGGCCACGGTGTGCTCGCGCGAGAGCTTGCTGGTGGCGTCCGACTCACCGGCCAGCAGCGGGCGCAGCCCGGCGTAGACGCCCTCCACGTCGTCGCGGGTCAACGGCACCGCGAGGGCCTCGTTGACATGCTCCAGCAGATAGTCGATATCGGCGCTGGAGGCGGCCGGATGGGCCTTGTCCAGGTCCCAGTCGGTGTCCGTGGTGCCGACGATCCAGTGCCTGCCCCAGGGGATCACGAACAGCACGCTCTTCTCGGTGCGCAGGATCAGCCCGGTCGTGGAGTGGATGCGGTCCTTGGGGACGACCAGGTGGATGCCCTTGGAGGCGCGGACATGGAACTGGCCGCGCTCCCCGATCAGCGCCTGCGTCTCGTCCGTCCACACCCCGGTGGCGTTGACCACCTGCCGGGCGCGGACCTCGAACTCACCCCCCTGCTCCAGGTCGTGCACCCGGGCGCCGACCACGCGCTCGCCCTCCCGCAGGAAGCCGACCACCCGCGCGCGGTTGGCCACCTGCGCGCCGTATTTCGCCGCGGTGCGCACGAGCGTGGCGACATAGCGCGCGTCGTCCATCTGGGCGTCGTAGTACTGCAGCGCCCCGACCAGCGCGTCCTTCTTGAGGCAGGGCGCGACCTGCAGCGCCCGCCGACGGGACAGATGGCGGTGGACGGGCAGCCCGCGGCCGTGCCCGGAGGAGATCGACATGGCGTCGTAGAGCGCGACGCCCGATCCCGCGTAGAGCCGCTCCCAGGCCCGGTGTTTCAGCGGATACAGGAACGGCACCGGTTTGACCAGGTGGGGTGCGATCCGCTCCAGCAGCAGCCCGCGCTCCTTCAGCGCTTCGCGCACCAGTGCGAAGTCGAGCATCTCCAGATAGCGCAGTCCGCCGTGGATCAGCTTGCTGGACCTGCTGGAGGTCCCGCAGGCCCAGTCCCGTGACTCGACCAGAGCGGTCTCCAGGCCGCGCGTGGCGGCGTCCAGCGCGGTGCCCGCGCCGACCACTCCGCCGCCCACGACCAGCACATCGAGCTCACGGTCCGCCATCCGGGCCAGCGCCTCGCCGCGCTCGGCCGGTCCCAGTGCCGGTGTCTTCACCGCTGCCTCCCGTTGCGATCGACGTCACGCCGCCCTGCCGATTTTCCTGGCTTTCGCTCTTCCGTGCCATGCCGCTGCCGCGCCCACCGCCGCGACACCGCGTCAACACCTCCTATCAATACTGAATACGAGTCATATTTCCGCTTAGTCTGTCTGTGGGGGGTTTGCGCCATCCGACATCGTCCCGGGAAGGACGACACGACGTCATGCCCGCAGATCTCGCCGTCATCGGACTCGGTCATCTCGGTATTCCTCTCGCCCAGGCCGCCACCGCCGCCGGCGTCCGTACCGTCGGCTACGACCCCGATCCGCGCCTCGCCGCCGCCCTCCGGTCCGGACGGCTGCCCTCCGGCTCGGGCGGCGAGGGCCGGCTGTCCGCCGCCGAACTGCGCCGGATGGCCTCCCAGGGCTTCCGGATCACCGCCGACCCCGCCGAGCTCGGCCGCGTCCGCACCGCCGTGATCTGCGCACCGACCCCGCTCGGGGACGACCGCAGACTGGATCTGTCGGCGGTCGGCGAGGCGGCCCGTACGCTCGCGGCGCGGCTGCGTCCGCACACCACCGTTCTGCTGGAATCGACCGTGTACCCCGGCACCACCGAGGAATTCCTCCGTCCGCTCCTCGAGGAGGGATCCGGGCTGCGGGCCGGGCGCGACTTCCACCTCGCCTACTCCCCCTGCCGCCACGACCCGGGCAACCGCGCCCACGGCCCCGCCAACACCCCCAAGGTCATCGGCGGCCTCACCCCCGCCTGCACCGAGGCGGCCGCCGCCTTCTACGGCCGCTTCACCGAAAAGATCGTCCGGGCCCGCGGCACCCGCGAGGCCGAGACCGTCAAGGTCCTGGAGACCAATTACCGGCACGTCAACATCGCCCTGGTCAACGAGATGGCGGTGTACTGCCATGACCTCGGCGTCGATGTGTGGGACGTGGTCCGCTGCGCCGAGACCAAGCCGTTCGGCTTCCAGTCCTTCCGCCCGGGCCCCGGCGTCGGCGGCCACGGCGTGCCGGTCGACCACGGCCATATGGCCGACCAGCAGCGCGGCCTCGGCCTCCCGCTGCGCATGGTGGAACTCGCGCAGCAGGTCAACGGGCGGATGCCGGGCTATGTCACCCGCCGCTGCACGGCCCTGCTCAACGAGTACGGGAAGTCGGCGCGCGGCGCGCACGTCCTGCTGCTGGGCGTCGGCTACAAGGCCGACGTCGCCGACGCGGAGGGCTCGCCCGCCCGGGAGATCGCCTCCCGGCTGATCGAGCTGGGCGCCCGGCTCAGCTACCACGACCCGTACGTCGCGCGATGGCGGGTGCTGGGGCGCGAGGTGGAGCGCGCCGACTCGGTGTACGAGGCGGCGGCCGACGCCGACCTGACCGTCCTGCTGCAGCCCCACCGCACCTACGACCTGCAGGGACTCGCGGTGAAGGCCCAGCTGCTGCTGGACACCCGGGGCGCGGGACCCGCGGGGACGGCGCACCGGCTCTGATCAGCCCTGACCCTCGCTTCGCCAACGCCGCCGCATACGCCGCGGCCGGAACGCGGCCGCCAGCACGATCAGCGCCGTCCCGCCCAGTACGAAGATCACCGCGCCGGACGGCGCCGCCCGCACATCCGCCGTGAACGTCATCGGCGCACCCCAGGGCAGTCCGTCGGCGGTGGTGTAGAGCTGGGCGGTCAGCCGTACCGGGCCGTTCGCGTACGCCTTCACCCGGATCCGCACCGTACGGCTCACCGCCCGTGCCGCCCGGACCGGCATCGCGCGGTCCCGGGCGTTCAGCCGCTCGGGGCGGCTGGAGAGGACCCGCAGCTCCACCCCGGTGAGGTCCTGCTGCAGCCCGTTGTCGACGGTGACCGGGATGGTCGCCGAGCCCCCGGCCACCACCACCATGGACTTCGGCACCAGCCGCACCGACGCGATCGAGGCGGTCAGATAGCGGGACACCCCCCGCTGGTACGAGGCCGCGCCCGACGAGTCGGCGCGCCAGGCGGTCGCGACGGAGCGGGCCAGCGCGGCCCGGACGGACGCGGCGGTGGCCCGCGCGTCCGACAGCACCTTGGCCAGGGCGCGCATCCGCCGCCGGTCCCGTACCACCGCCGCGAGCCGGGCGGGCGGCAGCTCGGAGGCGTGCCGGGCGAGCGGATAGCCGTCGAAGCCCCGCAACCGCCCCGCCGTGGGCTTGCGCAGCGCGGCCGCGAATCCGGCCGGTTCCAGCCACCCCGCCTTCCGGCCCTCGGCCACCACCGTGAGCAGCACCCGGGCGACCGCGAGCGGCATCCGGCGCGGGGGCACCATCACCAGCTCGCGCCGGGCGTACGGCAGCTCCCGTGCGGCCGTCAGCGTCTCGGCCAGCAACCGCTGCCGCAGCAGCAGCCGGGCGGGCTCGCCGGAGGCGCCCGCGGCCGGGTGGCTCGCGAAGAGCTGGGCGGCGATCGCCGCGTCGTAGCGCAGCGCGGTCGTCCCGCCCTCGAGCGAGACGGCGCCGTCGTCGGTGGCCCCTTCGGAGACCAGCTCGCCCTCGGAGGCCACCCCGGCGCCGGAAGCGAGCACCGTGTCCAGGCCGAGCTCCTTGGCGTACCGGGCGATCCCGTCGTCCAGCTCACCGCCCGCGGGCCAGCCCACACCGGTACGCGCGTGAACGCCCAGCGCCCGGTCCACCACGCTGCGGCCGGTGCGGGAGGCCCGGCGCAGCAGACTCGCGAGCGGGGTGCCGCCGCCGCGGGCGAGCGAGGCCAGATCCGGGTCCGCGTACGGCAGCGCGATCACCTCCCGGCCGCGGACCGCCCTGCGGAGCGCGGCCAGCCAGTCCGCCGCCGCCTCGCCGCCCTCACCCTCGATGGCCTCCTGCGGATCGCTGTCGCCGGGCGTACGGGCCACCCGGTACCCGGCCGCCATGGCCCGCGCCTGGACGATCAGATCCGGGTCGAGGACCCAGGTGACCGGCTGCCCCTTGCCCATCTCGACCAGCCGCCGCAACCGGCCGCCCGGCCCGAAGGCGGCGGTCAGCTCGTCATCGCGGAAGACCGGCAGCACGCTGTCCTGGGTGCGCAGGGTCAGCGCCTCCATTCGCGGGGTGTCGAGGATCGGCCACAGCACGGTGGTGCGCAGCGGCTCCAGCCGCGTGGTGTCGGGGTACGCGGACAGATGGGTACGGGTCAGCCCGAGCACCGTCCCGGCGGCGGCGCCGCCCGCGCGGACGACATCTACGGTGAGCGCGTACGACCCGGCGTCGTCCAGCTCCAGGTCGGGGACGGGCACGGTGAGCCGGAAGCCGCGCTCGGCGCCGGTCGGCAGCGCGGCGAGGCGGGCCGTGCGGCCGGGCACCTCGGGGCCGTCGGCCCGGGTCAGGGGCGCGCGGCGGGCGACGGCGGAGAGCCCGCCGCGGGTGTCGATCGCGCCGGACGCGCCGATCCGCACCCCGATATGCGCGGGACCGAGACGCCGCCCGGAGGTATTGGTGACCCGCCCGGTGATCCTCAGGTCGCCACCCTGGCGGATCACCGCGGGGGTCAGGGAGGCCAGTTCGACGGACACGGGGTACGACCGCGAGGGGCTCTGCGCCGGGGTGACGCCGTACGACGGCGAGGGGCTCTGAGCGGTGGTGGCGCCGTACGAACGCGACGGGCCCTGAGCTGTCGTGGCGCCGTACGAACGCGATGAGCCCTGCGCCGCGGTGACGCCGTACGAACGCGACGGGCCCTGAGCTGTCGTGGCGCCGTACGAACGCGACGGGCCCTGAACCGCGGTGACGCCGTACGAACGCGACGGGCCCTGAACCGCGGTGACGCCGTACGAACGCGACGGGCCCCGCGCCGCGGTGACGCCGTACGTCTCGCGGCCGGGCGCCGGGCCCACGGCCTCGGCGGGCCCGGTGGGCGTCACCGGTACGGAAGTGATCGCGACCAGGATCGTGGTGACGGTCGCGACGACCGCCCGCCCGTACGTCCCGCCGCACCCCACGACCACCACCTCGACGCCCGCGTCTGCCGTCCGCCCGCGCCGCACGGGACCGACGCGGTGTCACCAGCCCACCACGCCGGGGACGATGCCGCACGCTCAAGACCCCCACCCCGGGGAGGGGTCTTGGGAGACCCCGGCCCTGGGGAGCCTCGGGACCCGCCCCGGGGCGCCACACCAGCACGGCGCGGCCCTAGGCATCACGCCCGCACGGCGCGGCCCGGTCTGTAGCCCCGAGACATCACACCCGCACGGCGCGGCCCGCGACGTCACACCCGCACGAGGTGGCCCCGTGCCATCGCACCCGTAAGGTGCAATCCCGGGCTGTGGCCCCGGGGCGTCACGCCCGCACGCCCCGAGACGTCCCGCACGTACGGCCCCGGCGTCAGCCACACAGGTCCGGCCCGCGGCGGGTCACACCCACACCGTGCGATCCCAAGGCATCACACCCGCACCGTGTCCGGCCGACGAGGCCGTGCGTCCATCGCGGTGCGCAGTGAGGCGAAGTCCTCCACACAGCGGCCGGTGCCGATGGCGACACAGTCCAGCGGGTCGTCGGCCACCAGCACGGGGATGTTCAGCTCGCGCCCCAGCCGTACGTCCAGACCGCGCAGCAGGGCCCCGCCGCCGGTCAGCACGATGCCGCGGTCCATGATGTCGCCCGCCAGCTCGGGCGGGGTTTCGTCGAGCGTGGCCCGGACCGCCGCGACGATGCTGTCCACCGGCTCGGCGAGGGCGTGCCGTACCTCGTCCGCGGTCAGTTCGAGCACCTTGGGGAGCCCGGTCGCCTGGTCACGGCCGCGGATGGTGCAGCGGTCCGGCGGCAGCAGCGCCTGGGTGTCCTCGGGGTCCTCGCTCTGGCCCGGGATGAACACCTCGACATTCCGCTCGGGCCGCCGGACGGCCTCCGACACCCGGGGCACGGACAGCGACCCGGCGGGCGAGGCGGATCCGATGGAGACCTTGATCTCCTCGGCGGTCCGCTCGCCGATCGCCAGCGCGTACTGCTTCTTCACATAGGAGGTGATCGCCACATCCATGGAGTCGCCCGCGGTACGCACCGACCGGGCGGTGACGATGCCGCCCAGCGAGACCACGGCGACCTCCGTCGTACCGCCGCCGATGTCGACGACCATGCAGCCGGTCGGCTCGCTCACCGGCAGCCCCGCCCCGATCGCCGCCGCGATGGGCTCCTCGACCAGATGCACCTGACGCGCCCCGGCCTGGGTGGCCGCCTCCATCACCGCGCGCCGCTCAACGCCCGTGATCCCGGAGGGCACGCAGACGACCACACGGGGACGGGCGAGCCGGCGGCTGCCCATCACCTTCTTGATGAAGTACCGCAGCATGCGCTCGGCGATCTCGAAATCGGCGATCACGCCATCGCGCAGCGGTCGCACGGCGACGATGTTCGTCGGCGTCCGCCCCATGGTCTCCTTGGCCGCCGAGCCCACCGACAGCACACTGCCGTCGGCTGTGTTCACTGCCACAACCGACGGCTCATTGAGCACGATGCCCCTGCCCCGTACGTACACCAGTGTGTTGGCGGTGCCGAGGTCGATACCCATGTCACGCCCATTGAACGACTTGTTCTGCGCCATAAGTTGACATTATTGCTTATGCCGGATTCTGTCCCGGCACTGATGTCATTCGCACCACCGTACGGCTATGCCGCTGCTACCTTGCGGTCATGATCGCGTCCGCAGCTTCCGCAGCTCAGGCCCCACGACCGGCCCGTGGTCTCGCGGCGGGCATCGCGGCGGCGCTGCTCGGGGCGCTGGTCTTCGGCTTCATCCAGGGGAAAATCGGCCACCGCGGCCAGGAGGTCGGCTACTGGGCGCTGTGCATCGGGCTGTTGACCGGCGCCGCGCTGGGCAAGCTGGGCGGCCGCGCGCCACTGCTGGCGCTCATCGGCATACCGCTCGCGGTGGTCGGCGTCTCGGTGGCGCAACTGCTCGGCGTCGCGGTGCTGATGGGGGACGAGAGCTCCTGGCCCACCACGGACACCCTGATCGGGCACTTCGGCCTGGTCATGGACCACTGGCGGGATGACATCCTGGGGCGCAACGACATCACCTTCTACGCCGTGGCCGGCGCGGAGAGTTACCTCGTCGCGAAGCGGATCACCGAGTAGCGGCCGACGAAATCCGCATATGCCGGGCCAGCGTGTCTCCGTCCGGTCCCAGCCATGTCACGGACGTCAGACACGACTTGTCTGGTTGTCATGCCTGCCTGTTACTTTTATGGCTCGAAAGTTTCCATCCGCGTTCCCAGCCCGCAGCCGCTCATCAGCTCAGCTGCCCCCGGAACGCGGTCTCAACACCTTCATCCCCGGGGGAATTCCATGAGCCAGAACTGGCAGCAGCCACAGCAGCCGGGTGGCTACCCACAGCAGCCCGGCGGTTACCCGCAGCAGCCCGCCCCGCCCCAGCAGGCCGGTGGCTACGGCACCCCGCAGCCGGGCTACGGCTACCCGCAGGGGCAGCCCCAGCAGCCGCAGCAGCCCCAGCCGCAGTACGGCGGCGGCTTCCCGCCGCCCGCGCCGCCGGTCGGCCGTCCGGGCAACCCGATGCTGGCGGTGGGCGCTGCCATCGTGGCCACTCTCGTCGGCGCGTTCCTCTACGCGTTCCTGCTGAGCGCGATGGCGGACACGGACGGTCCCGAGGTGAAGGTCACGCAGTTCGCCTATGCCGGTGTGGTCGTCGGCGCCCTCATCGGCTTCCTTGTTGCCAAGTTCGGCGGCCGAAACCCGGCGCTATGGGTGGTCGGCGCGGTTCTGGCCCTGGCCGCGGTGTTCCTGGGCGAGCTCTTCGGTTACGCCATGATCATGAGTGATCTCCTGGACAAGCACGCGGACCAATTGCAGTCCGCCGGCATCGAGCCGATGTCCGCGTTTGAGATCTTCTTCCAGCATTTCAACACCCCCCTGGTCGAAGGCATGCCGGGTGGCGGACTGTTCGACGGCTGGAAGGAAGACTCCGACACCATGACATACATCTTCATGGCGCTCGCGCCGGTCGCCGCGGTCAGCACCGCCTACCGGATCAGCAACCGCTGATATCCGGGCAACATCAAGCGGAATGGGGCCACCCGCTAGCCGGGTGGCCCCCTCTGTTGCCCCCTCTTCAGCTTTCACCACGACCCGCTCATTCGACAGCCGCCGCCAAGGCGGCTGGACGAGCAGGTCCTGGCGGAAAGCCGGAGGGACTTTTGCTCGGCGGGAGGCCAAAGTCCGCGCCTCCCGCCCCAATCCTCTACTTCGAGCTCAGCCCGCAAGCGGCCTCAGCGTCAGAGCCCTTCACACCAAGCTCTTGGAGCTGGAGCTTGCATCCCAGCTTCACCGCGCCCGTTCCTGGTTTAGCGAACTCACACCAGGCCCTAACTTGAGGCCCTACAACATAGCCGTGATGGCGCAGAAAAACTTCGCAATCAGCAGGGGCGGCCTGGGCCGGACTTGCCAGGGTGAGCGCCCCCGCAGTCAAAACAGCGGCCATCGAGAGTGATCCGAGGACTCCGGTGAGCAGCCTCTTCACGCTTACCTCCTCTAGTGTTCGGTAGCGCGTATATCCCGTAGAGCCCGCGAGACAGCCCGGCCTTTCGCTCGGGAGCCAGCGAGCGATCAGTACGATATTCATACAGGCCCCCTGACCTTTACTCATTTTCAGCCATGTCGAGACTGCCGCAGAGCGGCAAAGGGATTACACGACCTCGACCCGTCTTGACCCGGGTGATCCTCAGTACGCGACTGGCTATCAGTGGGGCGCGCACCCTGGCGGCTTGTAGCCAAATCGACGCCAGCAGCACGTCCTGGAGCGTGCCTCCACGGGCAGAGGCGGGTCCACACCATGTGGTGTGGACCCGCCTCGTTCCCACTGTGAAATGGTGTCAGCTCTTGTCGCGGGCCGACGGGGCGACCGTGACCTCGACCCGCTGGAACTCCTTCAGCTCCGAGTAGCCGGTCGTGGCCATGGCACGGCGCAGCGCACCGAAGAAGTTCATCGAACCGTCGGGGATGGAGGAGGGGCCGAGGAGGATCTCCTCGGTGGAGCCCACCGTGCCCAGGTTCATCCGCTTGCCGCGCGGCACCTCGTCGTGCACGGCCTCCATGCCCCAGTGGTGACCGCGGCCCGGTGCGTCCGTGGCCCGCGCCAGCGGGGAGCCCATCATCACCGCGTCCGCGCCGCAGGCGACGGCCTTGGGCAGATCGCCGCTCCAGCCGACGCCGCCATCGGCGATGACGTGCACATAGCGGCCGCCGGACTCGTCCATGTAGTCCCGGCGGGCGGCGGCGACATCGGCGACCGCGGTCGCCATCGGCACCTGGATGCCCAGCACATTGCGGGTGGTGTGCGCGGCGCCGCCGCCGAAGCCCACCAGCACACCGGCGGCGCCGGTGCGCATCAGGTGCAGCGCGGCCGTGTAGGTGGCGCAGCCGCCCACGATGACCGGGACGTCCAGCTCATAGATGAACTGCTTGAGGTTGAGCGGCTCGGCGGCGCCGGAGACATGCTCGGCGGAGACCGTGGTCCCGCGGATCACGAAGATGTCGACGCCCGCGTCCACCACGGCCTTGGAGAACTGCGCCGTGCGCTGCGGGGACAGGGCGGCGGCGGTCACCACGCCCGCGTCCCGCACCTCCTTCAGGCGCTGGCCGATCAGCTCTTCCTTGATCGGCTCGGCGTAGATCTCCTGCATCCGGGTGGTCGCCGTGCCCTCGTCCAGCTCGGCGATCTCCGCCAGCAGCGGCTCCGGGTCCTCGTAACGGGTCCAGAGCCCTTCCAGGTTCAGCACCCCGAGGCCGCCGAGCTCACCGATGCGGATCGCGGTGCGGGGCGAGACCACCGAGTCCATCGGCGCGGCCAGGAACGGCAGGTCGAAGCGGTAGGCGTCGATCTGCCAGGCGATCGAGACCTCCTTGGGGTCCCGGGTGCGACGACTCGGCACAACGGCGATGTCGTCGAACGCGTACGCCCTGCGGCCGCGCTTGCCGCGCCCGATCTCGATCTCAGTCACGTGGGTGCCTTTCCCTGTTCACGAACAGCCGTCCCAGTATCCCTGCCCGGACCTGCGCAGGGTCGCCCGGGTGAACGGCGCGGGTCAACGGCCGGAGTAGTTCGGCGCCTCGGTGGTCATCTGGATGTCGTGCGGGTGGCTCTCCTTGAGACCCGCCGAGGTGATCCGCACGAAGCGGCCCTTCTCCTTCAGCTCCGCCACATTGGCCGAGCCGACATAACCCATCGACGCCCGCAGACCGCCCACCAGCTGGTGCGCGACCGAGGCCAGCGGACCGCGGTAGGGCACCTGGCCCTCGATGCCCTCGGGGACCAGCTTGTCCTCGGAGAGCACGTTGTCCTGGAAGTAGCGGTCCTTGGAGAACGAGCGGGCCTGGCCGCGCGTCTGCATCGCGCCCAGCGAACCCATGCCCCGGTAGGACTTGAACTGCTTGCCGCTGATGAAGACCATCTCGCCCGGCGACTCCTCGCAGCCGGCCAGCAGGCTGCCCAGCATCACCGTGTCGGCACCGGCGGCGATCGCCTTGGCGATATCGCCCGAGTACTGCAGGCCGCCGTCGCCGATCAGCGGCACCCCGGCCGCGTGGCAGGCCCGCGCCGCTTCGTAGATCGCGGTCACCTGCGGCACGCCGATGCCCGCGACCACGCGCGTGGTGCAGATGGAGCCCGGGCCGACGCCGACCTTCACTCCGTCCACCCCCGCGTCGATCAGCGCCTGGGCGCCGTCCCGGGTGGCGACATTGCCGCCCACCACATCGACCGAGACATTCGACTTGACCTTGGCGATCATGTCGAGGATGCCCCGGCTGTGGCCGTGTGCGCTGTCCACGACCAGGAAGTCGGCACCGGCCTCGACCAGCGCCTGCGCCCGCTCGTACGCCTCGTCGCCGACGCCGACGGCGGCGCCCACGACCAGCCGGCCGCCCGCGTCCTTCGCCGCGTGGGGATACTTCTCGGCCTTCACGAAGTCCTTGACCGTGATCAGGCCCTTGAGCAGGCCCGCGTCATCGACCAGCGGCAGCTTCTCGATCTTGTGGCGGCGCAGCAGCTGCATCGCGTCCTCGCCGGAGATCCCCACCTTGCCGGTGACCAGCGGCATCGGGGTCATGACCTCGCGGACCTGGCGGCCCCGGTCGACCTCGAAGGCCATGTCACGGTTGGTGACGATGCCGAGCAGCTTGCCCACCGCGTCCGTGACCGGCACACCGCTGATGCGGAACTTCGCGCACAGCGCGTCCGCCTCGTGCAGCGTGGCGTCCGGCCGGACCGTGATCGGGTCGGTGACCATGCCGGACTCGGAGCGCTTGACCAGGTCGACCTGGTTGGCCTGGTCCTCGATGGACAGATTGCGGTGGAGCACGCCCACCCCGCCCTGCCGGGCCATGGCGATGGCCATCCGGGACTCGGTGACCTTGTCCATGGCGGCGGACAGCAGGGGCACATTCACCCGGACATTCCGAGAGACCCTGGACGAGGTGTCGACCGCGTTCGGCAGCACCTCGGAGGCGCCCGGCAGCAGCAGCACGTCGTCGTACGTCAGCCCGAGCATGGCGAACTTCTCAGGCACTCCGTCGACGTTGTCAGTCATGACACCCTTCCAAATGGTCTTGCCCCAGCGCGGACTCCCATGCTAACGGGCTCCCCGAGTGCCTCATTCCGCCCTGTGGATAACTTCTCAGTGAGCTGCTGAATACGGAAGGCACAACGAGGTAACGAGCGCGACCGGGGACCGGCAGGCCCTCGGATCACTGCTCGGCGAGCGCGCGCAGCCTGCTCAGGGCCCGGTGCTGGGCGACCCGCACCGCTCCGGGGGACATGCCGAGCATCTGGCCGGTCTCCTCCGCCGTCAGCCCGACCGCGACCCTCAGCAGCACCAGCTCGCGCTGATTCTCCGGAAGGTTGGCCAGGAGCTTCTTGGCCCATTCCGCGTCGCTGCTGAGCAGCGCCCGCTCCTCGGGCCCCAGCGAATCGTCCGGCTGCTCCGGCATCTCGTCCGAGGGGACGGCCGTGGAGCCCGGGTGGCGCATGGCGGCCCGCTGCAGATCGGCGACCTTGTGGGAGGCGATGGCCACGACGAACGCCTCGAAGGGCTTTCCGGTGTCCCGGTAGCGCGGCAGCGCGCACAGCACCGCGAGACAGACCTCCTGCGCGAGGTCGTCCACGAAGTGGCGGGCATCACCCGGAAGTCGGGACAGCCTCGTGCGGCAGTACCGCAGGGCCAGCGGATGGACCAGGGCCAGCAGGTCATGAGTGGCCTGCTCGTCCCCTTCGACGGCGCGCCCGACGAGGGCGCCGATCGGCCCCGTGCCCCCGGGAGCGCCCTTGGCGGCTCCTGGGTTCTCGTCGTTACGCGGCATCCATCCATGGTGCCTCGGGCCGGGTGGCTCCGTGGCACCGCGTCCGTAGTTGTGCGCTGAAGCGTTATGAGCAGGTGCGCCGGCTGTCGTCACGTCCTGCGCTCTCCCCTCACGCCCGACCGACTCGTCCCCGAGGAACTCCACACCTTCAAGGATGCGGCATAGCGCGGGGAACTGGTACAGGCCACCGCGACAGGGCCCGCCGCGCACGCTCCCGCCCCGCCCGCCATCCGGCGGGCGGGGACCGTAGCGCCCCCGCTGCGCAGCACGTCAGAACGGTCGTGGCCGAGTCAGCGGACCAGACCCCAGCGGAACCCGAGGGCCACCGCATGGGCCCGGTCGGACGCGCCGAGCTTCTTGAACAGCCGGCGTGCGTGCGTCTTGACCGTGTCCTCGGACAGGAACAGCTCACGGCCGATCTCCGCATTGGAGCGGCCATGGCTCATGCCCTCGAGCACCTGGATCTCCCGCGCGGTGAGGGTGGGCGCGGCGCCCATCTCGGCCGAGCGCAGCCGGCGCGGGGCCAGCCGCCAGGTGGGGTCGGCGAGCGCCTGTGTCACGGTGGCGCGCAACTCGGCGCGCGAGGCGTCCTTGTGCAGATAGCCACGGGCGCCGGCGGCCACGGCCAGCGCGACGCCGTCGAGGTCCTCGGCGACCGTGAGCATGATGATCCGGGCGCCCGGGTCGGCGGAGAGCAGCCGCCGCACGGTCTCGACTCCGCCGAGACCGGGCATCCGTACGTCCATCAGAATCAGATCCGAGCGGTCGGCGCCCCAGCGGCGGAGGACTTCCTCGCCGTTGGCCGCCGTCGTCACACGCTCGACGCCGGGCACGGTCGCCACCGCACGGCGCAGCGCCTCTCGGGCAAGCGGGGAGTCGTCGCAGACGAGGACGGATGTCATGGCCGTCCTCCGCAGCTGATGCGCGTCACCTTGAGCCTCCAGGCTGGTACATATCGTCACCTGAGCGATTGACAGCCCCGGATATCTGTCCGAGAGCTTTACCCATCAACCGCCTCCGCACTCTCAACGACGGTCACCCGAAAGAGTTACGGGGTTCGGCGGCCACCTTCGACACTCTACGTGAGGGCCCGGACACGGAGCAGCTTCGTCGCACAGGTCGCGCCCTTCGCGTCTCCCCCATAGGGCAGCCCCCGAGGCAGTCCCTTCGGTGGCATTTGGCGACCTTGCTTCCAATTTGCCGGTCTGTGTGGCTAGATTCGCAATGAGTCATATTTACATCTACTTACACCGTAGATGTACGACCCAGGACGCAGCGTCCGCAGCCGATCGCATCGAGGAGATAAGGCAATGGCAGATTTCTCCCGTCTTCCCGGCCCGAATGCCGACCTGTGGGACTGGCAGCTCCTGGCCGCGTGTCGCGGGGTCGACAGCTCGCTCTTCTTCCACCCGGAGGGGGAGCGCGGCGCTGCCCGCAGCGCACGCGAGATGTCGGCGAAAGAGGTGTGCATGCGCTGCCCGGTACGAGCGCAGTGCGCCGCGCACGCCCTCGCCGTACGCGAGCCTTACGGAGTGTGGGGCGGACTGACCGAGGACGAGCGCGAGGAGCTCATGGGGCGGGCACGCCACCGAGCGGTCGCCGGCACCGGGGCCCCCGGAGCCTGATCGGAGTCCGGTCGCAGCCAATCGAAGAAACGTTCCTTCTGCCACCACCCGGTGCGCGAACGCCGGCCGCTCACCTGCGGGCCGCCTGCTCCAGCCGGTCCAGCGTCGCCGCCACCGCCGGGACGCGGGCGAGGTCGGGCAGGGTCAGCGCCACCACTTCCCGGCGCACCGCGGGTTCCACCTCCAGCGTCGTGGCGCCCTTGGCACGTACGGACTCCAGCGCCAGCTCGGGCAGCACCGCGACCCCCAGCCCGGCCCCGACCAGGCCGACGACCGTCGGATAGTCGTCCGTCGCGAAGTCGATCCGCGGCGTGAACCCCTCGGATTCGCACACCTCCACCAGATGCCCCCGGCAGCGCGGACAGCCCGCGATCCACGGCTCCCCGGCCAGCTCGGCGATCCCCACCGCCCCGGCGCCCGCGAGCTTGTGCCCCTCCGGCACCACGCCCACCAGCCGGTCGTTCAGCAGCGGCCGCAGGACCAGGTCGTCCCACTCGGCACCGCCCGAAGCCTCCTCGCTCATCTGCGGATACCGGAAGGCCAGCGCGATCTCGCAGTCGCCCGCGCGCAGCATCTCCACCGAGCCCGGCGGCTCGGCCTCCACCAGCGAGACCCGGGTCCCCGGATGCGCCGCGCGCATCTCGGCGAGCGCCATGGGCACCAGGGTCGAGCTGCCACTGGGGAAGGACACCAGCCGCACCCGGCCCGCCCGCAGCCCGGCGATCGCCGCGACCTCCTCCTCGGCGGCGGTCAGCCCGGCCAGGATCCCGGTGGCATGCCGCACCAGCGCCCGGCCCGCCTCGGTCAGCCGCATCTCCCGCCCGCTGCGGATCAGCAACGGGGTGCCCGCGGCGCCCTCCAGGGCCTTCATCTGCTGGCTGACGGCAGGCTGGGTGCAGCCCAGCTCGCGGGCGGCGGCGGAGAAGGAACCGGTGGCGGCCACCGCGCGCAGCACCCTGAGATGGCGGGCCTCGATCATGCCTCCGAGCATAAGCGACCCTTGGGTATGGTCCGGGATATTACGTCGACGCTTTGACCGCCCTGCCCTACCGTGCGGTCATGCTGCAAACTCCAGCCGTTCTCACGGTGAATCTGGGCCGCGCGACGCCGACCGACTACAGCGACTGCCCCACCGGCACCGGTATCGACAAGCGTCCCGTCGAGCGCCCGGTACGGGTCGCGGCCCCGGGGCCGAAGGGCCAGGGTGGCAGCGGTCTGTCCGGTGACTCGGTCTGCGACACCCGCCACCACGGCGGCGACGACCAGGCCGTCTACGCCTACGCCCGCGAGGACCTCGACGTCTGGGAACAGGAGCTGGGCCGCGAGCTGGCCAACGGTGTCTTCGGCGAGAACCTCACCACCAGCGGCATCGACGTCAGCGGCGCCCTCATCGGCGAGCGCTGGCGGGTGGGGAGCGAGCTGCTCCTGGAGGTGACGTCACCGCGGATCCCCTGCCGTACGTTCGCGGGGTGGCTGGGCGAGCGGGGATGGGTCAAGCGGTTCACCCAGGCCGCCGTACCGGGGGCGTATCTGCGGGTGCTCGAACCCGGCGAGGTCCGCTCGGGCGACCCGGTCGAGATCGTGCACCGGCCCGACCACGAGGTGACGGTCGCCTTCCTCTTCCGTGCCGAGACCACGGAGCGGGAGCTGCTGCCGAGGGTGCTGGTGGCGGGCGACGCACTCCATCCGGAGGCGCGGGAGGCCGCCCTCAAGTACCGGTCCAGCTGACGGAAGTGTTCATTCCGGCCCAGATCGCTCACGGTCCCGCTCGGCGGTCCACCAGGGCCTGCCGTGGCCGATAACGTGCGCGTATGACGACTGCATTGATTACCGGAACCACCGCGGGCATCGGGGCCGCCTTCGCGGGCCGGCTCGCCGCCGACGGGCACAATCTGGTGCTCGTCGCACGCGACGAGAAGCGGCTGCGGGAGCAGGCGGCGGATCTGCACGACCGGCACGGCGTGGAGGCCGATGTGCTGGTGGCGGACCTGTCCGAGGATGACGGAATCGCCGCGGTCGAGGCCCGCCTCAGGGACCGCACCCACCCGGTCGATCTGCTCGTCAACAACGCCGGTTTCGGCAACCGCGACCGCTATCTGGAGGTGCCGATCACCGATGAACTGCGGATGCTGAAGCTGCACTGCGAGGCGGTGCTGCGACTGACCAGCGCGGGCGCCGAAACGATGCGCAGCCGCGGCCGCGGCGGGGTGATCAACGTGGCCTCGATCGCGGCCTTCTTCCCGCGCGGCACCTACGGGGCGAGCAAGGCGTGGGTCGTGCAGTTCACACAGGGCGCGGCAAAGGACCTGGCGAGCGCGGGCGTACGGCTGATGGCGCTGTGCCCGGGGTTCGTCCGTACGGAGTTCCACGCGCGAGCGGGAATCAAGCGGGAGAGCGTGCCGAGCTGGATGTGGCTGGACGCCGACCGGCTGGTCACGGCGGCCCTGAAGGATTTCGCCCGGGGCAAGTCGCTGTCCATCCCGGACCCGCGCTACAAGGCGATGACAAGCCTGGCCAAGCTGGCCCCACGCTCGGCCCTCTCCACCCTCTCCTCCAAGGTCGGCCGCCCTCCGGCGAAGGCATAGCCCTCCCGGGATTACCCGCCCCGAAACCGCACCAGCGCCTCCGGCGGACAGCCCCCACCCCGCCCCTTCCCGAAACCAGGGGGCTCCGCCCCCTGGCCCCCCCACCGGGGCTCCGCCCCGGACCCCGCTCCTCAAACGCCGGAGAGGCTGGATAGCGGGCTCCACCCCGGACCCGCTCTTCAAGCGCCGGAGGGGCCGAAGTCACGGCCCCCGGGCTGAACGCGGGACGGACAGGCGCCCGGGGCCACCGGCGGGCAGCCGCCGGTGAGACGGGAGGGGGTGGGGTCGCAGGGGTGGTGTCCTGGACGCTTTCGCATATTTGTGGCGCCAATCCCCGGCCCACCCCACGCCCCCGGGCACCGGCGCCGTAAATATGCGGTCCAGGGCGCCGCACCGGAGGCCCCACCCCCGCCACCCACCACACAACCGACCGCGCACCCCGCACGCGCCGCACCGGAGGCCCCGCCCCCGCCACCCACCACACAACCGACCGCGCACCCCAGCAACCACCACACACCCACACCGCGGGACAAACAGCGAAGGCGCGGCCGCCCCCAGGGCGGCCGCGCCTTCGCACAGCAGCGACGTGCAAACGCAAGTGCGTCAGTGCGCGTGACCGTGACCGTGGCCCCCGGCGTCAGCCTCATCCTCGGCCGGCTTCTCGACCACCAGCGTCTCGGTGGTGAGCAGCAGCGAGGCGATCGACGCCGCGTTCTCCAGCGCGGAGCGGGTGACCTTGACCGGGTCGATGACGCCGGCCTTCACCAGGTCGCCGTACTCCTCGGTGGCCGCGTTGTAGCCGTGGCCCTTCTCGAGCTCGGCGACCTTCGAGGTGATGACGTAGCCCTCGAGACCGGCGTTCTCGGCGATCCAGCGCAGCGGCTCGACCGCGGCGCGGCGGACGACCGCGACACCGGTGGCCTCGTCGCCCTCCAGGCCCAGGCTGTTCTCCAGCACCTTCGCGGCGTGGACCAGCGCGGAGCCACCACCGGAGACGATGCCCTCCTCGACCGCGGCGCGGGTCGCGGAGATGGCGTCCTCCAGGCGGTGCTTCTTCTCCTTGAGCTCGACCTCGGTGGCCGCGCCCACGCGGATCACGCACACGCCGCCGGCCAGCTTCGCGAGCCGCTCCTGCAGCTTCTCGCGGTCCCAGTCGGAGTCCGTGGCCTCGATCTCGGCCTTGATCTGGTTGACGCGGCCGGTGACCTCGTCGCTCTTGCCGCCACCGTCGACGATCGTGGTGTCGTCCTTGGTGACGGTCACGCGGCGGGCGGTGCCCAGCACGTCCAGACCGACCTGGTCCAGCTTGAGGCCGACCTCTTCGGCGATGACGGTGCCGCCCGTAAGGGTGGCGATGTCGCCGAGCATGGCCTTACGGCGGTCACCGAAGCCCGGGGCCTTCACCGCGACGGCGTTGAAGGTGCCGCGGATCTTGTTGACGACGAGGGTCGAGAGGGCCTCGCCCTCCACGTCCTCGGCGATGATCAGCAGCGGCTTGCTGGCGTTGGCCTGGATGATCTTCTCCAGGAGCGGCAGCAGGTCCTGGATCGAGGCGATCTTGCCCTGGTGGATCAGGATGTACGGGTCCTCGAGGACGGCCTCCATCCGCTCCTGGTCGGTGACCATGTACGGCGAGAGGTAGCCCTTGTCGAAGGCCATGCCCTCGGTGAAGTCGAGCTCCAGGCCGAAGGTGTTGGACTCCTCGACGGTGATGACACCGTCCTTGCCGACCTTGTCCATCGCCTCGGCGATCAGCTCGCCGACCTGCTTGTCCTGCGCGGACAGCGCGGCCACGGCGGCGATGTCGGACTTCTCGTCGATCGGGCGGGCGGTGGCCAGCAGGTCGTCCGAGACGGCCTTGACCGCCGCGTCGATGCCCTTCTTGAGGGCGGCCGGGGAGGCGCCCGCGGCCACGTTCTTCAGGCCCTCGCGGACCAGGGCCTGGGCCAGCACGGTCGCGGTGGTGGTGCCGTCACCCGCGATGTCGTTGGTCTTGGTCGCCACCTCCTTGACGAGCTGGGCGCCCAGGTTCTCGTACGGGTCCTCGACCTCGACCTCGCGGGCGATCGTGACACCGTCGTTGGTGATGGTCGGAGCACCGAACTTCTTGTCGATGACGACGTTGCGGCCACGGGGGCCGATCGTCACCTTGACGGTGTCCGCAAGCTTGTTGACGCCACGCTCGAGGGCGCGACGGGCGTCCTCGTCGAACTTCAGGATCTTCGCCATGAGTTGCGTATGTCCTCTCAAACGAACCGCGCCCCGACCCCGGTTTCAGACGCGGGCACCGGGGCACGGCTCATAGGCAAAACTTCGGTGATTACTTCTCGACGATCGCGAGGACGTCGCGAGCCGAGAGGACGAGGTACTCCTCGCCGCTGTACTTCACCTCGGTGCCGCCGTACTTGCTGTAGAGCACGACGTCACCGACGGAGACGTCGAGCGGAAGGCGCTTGCCGTCCTCGAAGCGGCCCGGGCCCACGGCCAGGACGACGCCCTCCTGGGGCTTTTCCTTGGCGGTGTCCGGAATGACCAGGCCCGAGGCCGTGGTCTGTTCGGCGTCGAGCGGCTGGACCACAATGCGGTCCTCGAGCGGCTTGATGGCAACCTTGGAGCTGGTGGTCGTCACGATCCGACCTCCCCCTTCGGAGATCTCACGGGGTCAACTGTCTGAGGTGGCGACCAGGTGGATCCGTCGTCGCGGGTGCCGGACCTGCCCGTCGCTGTATCTCTTGGCACTCATCGGTCCCGAGTGCCAGCCTCGACATTATGACGCGGTTAGCACTCAGTCAACTAGAGTGCCAAGCGACGTGGTGGCGAGCCCCCGCTCGCCACCTCCTCACCGCCTTACGGCCGCCACGCTCCGGGGGGCTGCGACCACGTCCCGACTCTCTCCGGAACCACGGGCACTCCGCGCAGCCCCGCCCCGCTCCAGAGCCCCAGGCCGTCTGCGCGGCCCCTCTCCCCAGGCGCCGTCACACATAGTCCTCCAGCCGCCCGATCGTGAAGCCCTGGGCCTGGATCGCCCGCACCAGCGCTGTGATCCACTCGGTCATCGACTGCCCCTCAAGCTGCTCCGGCCCCCGGAAGTGCGCGAGGATGATGTCCCCCGGCAGCAGATGGTCGCCGGAGCGGTAGGCCAGCCCGTGGGTCTCCATCTCGGCGCGCCACAGCACCACGGTCCGCGCGCCGCAGAAGCCCGCCGCCTGCAGCGTCGTCTCGTCGTACTCCCCGAAAGGGGGACGGAAGAGGCGCGGCTGTTGACCGAAGCGGTTCCACAGGATGTCCCGCTGGCCGCAGATCTCCCGCACCTGGTCGTCGTAGGACATACCGGCCAGGCTGGGGTGGGTGAGGGTGTGGTTCTCCATGGGGTTGCCGAGCCGGCGCAACTGGTCGAAGTAGTCGTAGTGGTCCCCGATCACGTTGTCGGTAAGGAACGCGGTGAACGGCAGCCCGAGCTCGCGGGCCTGTTCCACGAAGCGCGGGTCCTTCTCGATCCCGTCGTCGATCGTCACGAAGACCACCCGCTGGTCGGTCGGCACCTGCCGCACGATCGGCGGCAGCCCCCACTGCTGCGGCCCCGACCGCCCGAGCGCGGGCTTGACGGCGGGCGGGGCCGGAGGCCGCTCCAGCGGCCGGTCCAGCCCCCAGCGGCGGTAGGCGTCGGAGGCGCCCACCGGGGCCGAGCGCGACAGCGCGGAGCCCGTGCCGGACGTCCCCGCGGCCGGGGGCGAGGCGGACGCCGAGGCGTCACCGGCGTCCGGGAACGCGCCGTCCCGGGCCTCACCCTCGTACCCCTCGTACCCCTCGTACCCCGGCCCGGACGACGCCGGTGGCCGCCGCTCCGGCTCCTGTCCGGACGGCGGCTGCGAGGGCGACGGCGGGTCGTCCAGCCGGGAGGCGAGGGAGGCCGGCGGCATGGGAACACCGTGACGGGAGCCGGTGTGCGGCTCGGTGGCGGCGCCGAGGGATCCGCAGGCCGTGAGCACGGCTGCCGCGCCGACGAGAACCAGACAGCGAGGAAAACCAGTCTTGATCATCATCACATAAGCGATCTTCGGTCCAGGGGCGCGCATATGCGCGCCGTACGCGGGCGAATGCGCTCGCGGGAGCGGGGAGAATGGGCCATGTGGACGTTGACGCCTTCGACTCACTGCTCGGCGACGAGGGGCAGGCACTGCTCTCCGGGCTCCGCGACTACGACCCGGCGAAGGAGCTCGCCACCGCGACGCGGCTGCGCCGGGACCACCCCCCGGCGCTGGTCTCGGCGGCCCTGACCCAGGCCACGCTGCGGCAGCGGGCGGTGGCCAAATTCGGCCCCGAGGACGCGCACCGCATGTACTTCACGCCGAACGGCGTCGAGCAGTCCACCCGCACCTCCGTCGCCGCGTATCGCGCCGCCCGCTTCGCGGAGTTCGGCGTCCGCCGCATGGCCGATCTGTGCTGCGGCATCGGCGGCGACGCGATCGCGCTCGCCCGCACCGGGATCTCCGTACTCGCCGTCGATCGCGACCCGCTGACCTGTGCCGTCGCCCGCGCCAACGCCCAGGCGCTCGGCCTGGCCGAACTCATCGAGATCCGCTGCGCCGATGTCACCGACATCGACACCCGGCCCTTCGACGCGGTCTTCGTCGACCCGGCCCGGCGCGGCGGCCGGGGCCGCGTCTTCGACCCCGAGGCGTACTCCCCGCCCCTCTCCTGGGCCATCGAAGCCGCCCGCACCACCCCGCGCGCCGCCCTCAAGATCGCCCCCGGCGTGCCGCACGAGGCGGTCCCCGAGGACGCGGAGGCCGAGTGGATCTCGGACCACGGCCAGGTGAAGGAGGCCGTCCTGTGGTTCGGCACCGCCCGCCCCGGGCTGCGCCGCGCCACCCTTCTGCCGAGTGCCCACTCCCTCGTCGGCACCCCGCACCTTCCCGCCCCCGAGCCCGGCCCGGTCGGCCGCTGGCTCTACGAGCCGGACGGGGCCGTCATCCGCGCCCATCTCGTCGCCGATGTCGCGGCCCGCGTCGGCGGCCGGCTGATCGACCCGACGATCGCCTACATCACGACGGACGAGCTGCGCCCGACGCCGTTCGCCACCGCGTACGAGATCACGGATGTGCTGCCGTTCAACCTGAAGAGACTCAAGGCGCTGCTGCGGGAGCGGGAGGTCGGCATCGCCACCATCAAGAAGCGCGGTTCGGCGGTCGAGCCGGAGCAGCTCCGCAAGAAGCTGCGGCTCGAGGGCGGAAACGCCTGCACCATCGTGCTGACGCGCTCGAAGGGCTCCCCCACGATGCTCCTGGGGCACCCCGCCTAACACGGCCACGACCGCCGAGAAAGATCGAAGCCGAACGGAAGTTGCGGAATTTCCCTAAACCCGGCTCCAGTCCATGAGGCCGCCCGCACCGGGGAGTTAGGGTCAACGCGTCGACGCGACAGCGTGTTCGGTCCCGACGAAAGAGCGTGTGAGTATGACGGCATCCGCCACCGAGAGCGGCGCCAAGCGAACGTTCACCGTGCGCGCCGGAGAAGCGAGCGGTGACCGCATACGGCTGAGCGTCTACGACATGCTCATCGGTCCGATCTATACACCGCGCGCCTTTTTCTACCGGGAGACGCTCGACGGCGAGGCGCTCCGTGCCTCCCTCGCCAGGACATTGCGCAACTTCCCGATCCTTTCCGGCCGCATGAAGAGGGATCCCGACGGCGGCCTCAGTGTGCTCTGCGACGACGGCGGTGTGCGCTTCGTCGAGGCATACGCATCCGAGCCCATGCCGGACTACGGGCCTCGTCATACGGCGAAAAAGGGGCTGGAGCGCCATCTCAGTCACGCCATGCCGTTCTGGGTGGTTGACCACGATACGCCGCTTTTCACGGTGAAGCTCACTCATATGAAGGACGGGGGCTCCATCCTGGGCCTCACGATGAACCACGCCGTGGCCGACGGGTCCAGCTATATGAGCTTCCTGGAGAGCTGGGTGAACGAGCACCGGGGCCTCGGATACGCCAAACCCAGCCACGACCGCGGCGTCATCGACACGCTCGGCGCGTCGGCCACAGGTGACACCCGTACGGGCGGCGCCCATTTCACGGTCACCGGGCGAGCCCAGAAGGCCGCCTTCATCGGCCGCGCCCTGATGGGCAGCCTCGGCAACGTGACGACGGTGACCACCCGCTTCACGGCCGCCGAACTGGCCACGATGAAGGACGCCGCGATGGCCGACCTCGCGGGCACGGAGCAGTGGGTGTCGACCAATGACGCGCTGACCGCCCATCTGTGGAAAGTGCTCGGCGAATTGCGTGACCGTCCCGACGCGAGCGAGGAAAGGCTCGGCCTCATCGCCGACTTCCGTTCGTTCACCGGCGAAGCCATACCGGATGACTACTGGGGCAACGCCGTCACCAACACCCGGCCCGGAATGACCGCGGCCGAACTGCGCGCCCGCCCTCTCGGCGAGGTCGCCGCGGCGGTCCGCGCGAGCCATGCCATGAACACGGAGGAGAGGATCCGCGAGGAAACGGCGTTCCTCCGCGCCGAACGCGATGCGGGGCGCTTCAAGCGCGTCATGAACACCATGGCCCTGGACGCGTTCGACAGCACCATCGCGATCAACAACTGGTCGAAACTCCCCTTCTACCGCATCGATTTCGGCCAGGGCGCCCCCTTCTGGTACGACTTCACCTCGATCCCCATTCCCTCGACCGTGCACATAGCGCCGACCCCTGCCGACCAGAACGGCGCCCGCGATGTACACATGGCACTGCCCCGCACCCAGGTCCGGGCCCTTCAGGAGCCGTCCTGGGCGAGCCGGTTCCACCGTTACGCGGAGTCCGGCGAGACATTTCCACTGACTTTCATGGACGCCAAAGCCAAGCGGTGAGGAAAACGGCACGGAAAGTCGCGCGATCATAAAACGCCGAGGCTAACCCTCGCCGTCCTCCTCCTTGCCCGCGAGTTCGAACCAGACCCCCTTCGCGTACGTGCCGACCGTGTCCCCCTGCGCCGTCCCCCACGCGTCGGCAAGGGCCGCCACCAGTCCGAGGCCGCGGCCGTGGAGACGATCGCCCCCGGGGAGGCGTGCGGCGGTGGGGAGTTCGGCGGAGGCGTCGTAGACCAGGACGCGGAAGCGGGGCGGCTCGATCACCACGCGCAGCATGAGGGAGTCGCCCTCGGCGTGCAGAAACGCGTTGGTGGCCAGCTCCGAGGTGCACAGCGTCGCCGTGTCGACCAGTTCCTCCTGCCCCACGGAGTTCAGGACGCAGGCCACGAAGTCCCGGCAGACCTTGGGGGAGGTCGCGTGGCGACTGCTCTGGAGGGTGTAGACGTACGGGTCGCTGGAGGGAACGGGCGGGCGGCGTGGGGGACGGTCGTCGGACTCGTGATCGGAATCCATGGGGCAACTCCCTGTGAGGGGGCCGACAGCGCGCGTACCGTTACGGCGATCAACGCGCAGTAGCGGCAACAACACCTACGGTAGAGGTCGCCACCTAACTAGTGCCACCAGATCGCCGAAATTAGTGAGTAGATAGACCCATTCGTGGCCACGCGCCACACTGGGTGACGATCCACGAGGAAGGCAGGCATGGCTTCGAGGACCACCATCACGGCACGTCAACGCCGACTTGGCACGGAGCTTCGGAGGATGCGCGAGCACGCGGGTCTCACCATCCAGGAAGCGGCCGACCGGCTGGGCACCAACCGCTCGCATGTCACCAACATGGAGCTGGCACGGTTCGGCGTCAGCGAAGAGCGCGTACGCACACTCGCCGCCAACTACGCCTGCCCGGACAAGGCATACGTCGACGCGCTGGTAGCGATGGCGACCGAGCGCAAGCGTGGCTGGTGGGAGGAGTACCGGGGGACACTCGGCGCCGCCGGTCTCGATCTGGCGGAATTGGAGTACTTCGCCACGAGCCTGCGCGTGGTCGAGCTGATGCACATCCCTGGACTCCTCCAGACCGAGGACTATGCCCGGTCGGTACTGAGCACGGCCGTACCCGGCTGGTCTGCCACAGAGCTCCGCCGAAGACTCTCCCACCGTATGAAGCGCCGGGACATCCTGGACCGGGACGAGCCTCCACCCTGCACATTCATCATCCACGAGACCGCGCTCCGCGTACGGTTCGGCGATCGGCGCGTGCTGTGCGCGCAGCTCGACAGACTGCTGGAGTCCTCGGACCGCCCGAACGTCTCCGTTCGGGTCGTCCCGATCGCGGCCGGAGGATTCCATGTCGCCGGTATCTCCGTCACCTACGCCACAGGTCCGGTGCCGCAGTTGGATACCGTTCAACTCGACGTCGCGCAGGACGCGGCGTTCCTCGACGGGGAGTCCCAGCTTCTGAACTACCGGGCGGTCATGGACCGGACCGAAGAGCTGGCGTTGTCAGAGAAGGAGTCACGTGACTTCATCCGCGAGACCGTTCAACACATGTGAGGGCGAAAGAATGTCCGAGGCCAACTGGCGCAAGTCGTCGTACTCCGGCGCGGGGGACGGAAACTCCTGCATAGAACTCGCCCTCATAGGCACGTCCGTCGCCCTCCGCGAGAGCGACGACCCCCGCACCGTCCTCGCCACGACCCCCGTGAAGCTGGGAGCCCTGCTCCGGTCCATCAAGGCGGGCGAGTTCGATCACCTCGCGGCGGCATCGAAGGCGTAAAGGACCTACGTCCAGGGGACCAGGTGCGGCCCCACCATGAGCGGAGGCCGGTGCCGGGGCCGCGGCGTTACGGTCGGCAGTATGGAACCGACCCGCACCGACCTCGATCTTGACGCCTATCTGGCCCGTATCGGCTGGACGGGCGACCGGCGCCCCGCGCCCACCGCGGAGACGCTGCGGGCGGTGCATCGGGCACACCTCACGTCCATCCCGTTCGAGAACCTCGAGCCCCTCCTCGGCTCGGCCCCCTCTCTCGCCCTCCCCGACCTCGAGGCCAAGCTGGTCCGCAGTCGGCGCGGCGGTTACTGCTACGAGCACAACACGCTGCTGACCGCCGCCCTCACCGCGCTCGGCTTCGGCGTCACCGGCCTCTCCGGCCGGGTCCGGGTCGGAGCGGCCCCCGGGGCGGTCCGTCCGCGCACCCACATGCTGCTGCTGGTCGAGATCCCGGGCGAGGAGCGGCGTTATGTGGCCGATGTGGGCTTCGGCAGCATCGGCAGCCTCCTGGAGGCCGTGCCGCTCGTGGCCGGCACCGAGTTCCACGACGGCCCCCGCCGCCATCGCTACGTCCGCGAGCCGCACCCCGGGGGGCTGGAGGACCTGTGGGTGTTCCAGGCGTTCCTCGACGGCTCCTGGCAGGACCAGTACGCCTTCACCCGGGAGCCCTGCCACGCGTCCGACTACGTGGTGATCAACTGGTACGTCGCCACCAGCCCGCGTTCGCCCTTCCAGCACAGCCTCTACGTCCAGCGCACCACCCTGGACCGCCATCTCTCCCTGTCCGGGCGGACCCTGGTCGAGACCGGCTCCGACGGCACCCGTAAGGAGCGCCAACTCGCCGACGGCGACGAGGTGCTGGGCGTTCTCGCCGCCGACTTTTGCATCGAATTGCCCCCGGACACGGTCCTGCCGGGCTGACCCCTCCGCCCACCGCGCCCACGACTCCCCCACCACGCCGCGCCGTCCAGCCCCTTCGACCGAGGAGAAACAGCAGGTTGCCGACTGTTGATTCGGTTGTTGGCCGTGGTTGGCCAGGGTGTCGCTCGATGGGGTGAACGGGACCGCTTGTGGGGGTGTTGGGGGCGTGGGGAATGCATGATCGGTGGTGGCGAGTTCGTTCGAGACGGCCGAGGGGGGGGTGGCTGGTGGCGCGCAAGCGGGGGAGGGGGCGCGAGCTGCGTGTGATAGCTGCCCCGTTCACGGTGGCCGCTCCGTGCGGGGCGCGGATCCGGGACCGGCTGAAGGATCTGACGGCGGCGGATGGAGCAGCAGATCGACCAGGGGCGACCGTCGGTCACGGTGGGCGGGCGCCGGCTGGCCAGGACCCGTCACCGCCTCGCGGAGACCGGCCTGGCCGAGACCGGCTGGCGGGAGAGGTGGGATGCGGCGCGGCTGTTTCTGACCGCCGACGGCGAGTCCGGGGCCCGCACGGCAACTACACCATCACCGTCGACCCCGCAGATGGCTCGCTCACGCTGGTGCTGCCAGAACCCTTGCGATATCTGGCCAACGCCCCGCGCGGCCGCTACCGGCTCTCCTGCACGGTCACCTTCCACCACCGCCGCCCGGAGTGGCTGGACCGGGTCAGCGCCCACCGGGCTGTGCGCTACGACATCGTCTATGACCCCGCCCGCGACCGCTGGTACCTGGACGCCTCCTGGTCCACCAGCACCACCCCACCCCCCAGCCCGGAAGAGATCTGGGCGTCCGGCGCGAGGCTGCTCGCCGTCGACCTCAACGCCGACCACCTCGCCACCATCGTCCTCGACCCACACGGCAACCCCCACACGATCCCGCTAAAGTCAACCGGCCCCACCACCACACAGGACGGACGCCTGCGAGCGGCCGTCACCCGCCTCATCGCCCTCGCCCACGAGCACGACTGCGCCGCCATCGTGATCGAGAACCTGGGCTTCTCCGACGCCCGCACCACCGGCCGGGAGACCATGGGACGCGGCCGCCGGGGCAGGGCCTTCCGCCGCACCGTGGCCCAGATCCCCACCGCACGCTTCCGCGAACGACTGCGCTCCATGGCCTGTCACCAGGGCCTGGCCGTCATCGCCGTCGACCCCGCATACACCTCGATCTGGGGCGAGAGGTACTGGAAGAACCCACTCCAGCAGCAGACCAAGACCACCGTCACCCGGCACCACAGTGCCGCTGTGGCGATCGGACGGCGTGGCCTGGGACACAGGATCCGGCGTCGGCCAGGTGTGACCGCACCCGACCAGAGGATCGGGCGGCGGAGAGCTACCGGCCAGACCGCATCCCTGCCCAGGCCACGCGGGACCACGAGCCCACCCAGGACAGCGGGCACGCCCCACCAGGGCGGCAAGACCCGACCGCGCCGAAGTGACCAACTCGTGCCGCTCCCCGACCTCGAAGACCGTTCGCGAGGTCACCAGGCCCCAAACAGCCTGGTCTGTGATGAGTTGGCGGACACCGGCCAACTTCCATAGGAGCGGTGGCTCTCCACACCGGCCCCGGTCATGGCACGATCATCCCGCGAATGGGCCGATGGGAGGATGGCAGAGACGGATGGAACATGAGTAAAGACAAACTGTCCGTATCGGACCAGGATCTGTCGGATCTCATCAAAGACCTTGAGGGAATGCTCAGTTACCTTGAGGAACAGATCGAGCGTCTCGGCCACCTGAAGCAGTCGGTCGACCCGGACGACCACAAGGGGCCCGCCGCCGCCGCGTACAAGAAGCTGGAGCGCGACGCCTATATGGACGCCGTGCGGATCAGGCAGCTACTGACCCGCATCGAGGAGGCGGCCAAGCAGCGCGGGGAGAGCCCGAACGAGCGGTACGAGGAGCTGCGGCACCGCTTTCAGTCACTGCAGAAGCCGTCGTCGCAGAAGCCGTCGCCGTAGGGGGAGCCGGGACCGCGCGTGTCCGGACCACACGTGCCCGGATCGCGGGTGTCCGGACCGTGGGCAGCCCGGCCGTGGGTATCCGGAACGCCGGTGCCGGGGCGGAGTTCGCGGCTGACCAGGCGGTAGTAGTCGATCGCCTTGGCCATGCCGAGCGCCCCGGCGACCGCGAAGACGATGCCGATACCGGCGACGGTGCCAAAGCTCTCCGTACCGATGTCCGCGAAGACGGCGAACCCGCCCAGCGCCAGCCCGAGGCAGGTCAGCACGATGGACGGACCCAGCCAGAGGAGCGCGCCGCCGGAGACGCGCCAGTGCGGCAGCGTCTGGGGATCACGCTCCAGCTCCGCCCAGTCGCGGAGGCACGCGCCCACGAAGACGTCGCGCCGGATGCCGGATGCCACCCCGAGGCTGGAGGGGACCGTGGCGCCCAGGGCCAGACCCAGGAAGATCACGCCCAGCACGTGCTCGATGATCTCGCCCTTCACCAGGAACTGGAACCCCGAGACCGCGAGGCTCCACCCCAGCGCGAAGACGAGCGTGGACAGCCACAGCAGCAGCGCCCGATGCGGCGCCAGATACCACCGCGCCAGCGCCCCCATCGCCCGCGCCCGCTCGTCGAGCAACCCGGCGCGGTCCTTCCACGGCCGCTCGTCCGGGCCGGGCGGCGGTGGCGGAAGCTCGATGGGCGGCGTCATGACGTCCTTCCTCATGGCACTCATGGCACTGCTGGCACGCACGTCACTCGTGGCACTCACAGCACAGCGGGATACGCCGACGCAGTCTCTCAGCTCACGCGGTCACTCCTCATGCGAAGCCCCGCATGCGAAGCCCCGCTTGACCTTCTCACTGATGTGAGGGTTTCACGATGCCCATCAAGCGAACCGAACCGAACCGCCGCACCGCACCTATGAGGTGAGCTCTGATGGACAACCAGCTCTTCGACTACAGCCCCATCGTCGAGCGCGAACCGATCCACTGGCCGGACGGCGCCCGCGTGGCCTTCTACGTCGGGCTGAACGTCGAGCACTACCAGGTCGACCGCCCCTCGACCAGTATCTTCGCCGACACCAGGGCGCTGGCGCCCGACCCGCTCAACTACGGGTGGCGGGACTACGGGCCCCGGGTGGGCATCTGGCGGCTGATCGAGAGCCTGGACCGGCACCAGGTGCGGGCGAGCGTGATGCTCAACTCCGACGTCGCCGAGCGCTACCCCCAGATCATCCGGGCCGGCCGCGAGCGGAACTGGGTGTGGGCGGCGCACGGCAAGAACAACTCGATCCTCCAGGCGGACATGTCCCCCGAGGAGGAACGCGCCTACCTCACCGAGGTGATCGACACCATCGAGAAGGCCACCGGCAGCAGGCCGCGCGGCTGGCTGGGACCGGCGCTGACCGAGACCTTCCGCACCCCGGAACTCCTGGCCGAGCTGGGGCTGAGGTACGTGCTGGACTGGGCCAACGACGACCAGCCGTACCGGCTGAACGTGCCGGGCATGCTGAGCGTGCCGTATTCGATCGAGGTCAACGACGTCCAGATGTTCGTGGGCAAGAGCCTCAGCGGGCCGGATTTCGTCCGGATCGTCAAGGACCAGTTGGACCAGCTCTACGCCGACGCGGCCACCAGCGGCCGGGTGATGTCCCTGGTGCTGCACCCGTTCGTGATCAACCAGCCGTTCCGGCACAAGTACGTGGACCAGGCGCTGGAGTACGTCGTGAACCACCCCGGGGTGTGGGTGACGACCAGCGACGAGATCGCCGAGCACTACGCCGGGACGGCGGTGACGGCGTGACGGCGGTGACGGCGTGACGGCGGCGACGGCGTGACGGCGGCGACGGCGTGACGGCGGTGACGGCGAGGCTTTGGCGGACGCCGAGACTCCGGCTCTAGCGGGCGAGCAGCTCCCGCAGGTGCTCGGCGAAGTCGGCGGGTGCCTCCTCGGCCATGAAGTGGCCGTAGCCCACGGTGTGGTGCTCCAGGTCGTCGGCCCAGGCACGCCACACCGCCGCCGCGTCATAGCCGAGGGCGGCGCCCCAGTCCTGCTGGAGCACGGTGACCGGCATCGTCAGCCGGCGCCCGGCGTCCCGGTCGGCCCGGTCGTGGTCGACGTCGACACCGGCGGAGGCGCGGTAGTCGGCCACGATCGAGGGCACCGCGGCGCGGCAGGCGTCCAGATAAGCGGTGCGGACCTCGGCGGGGATGGCTCCCGGGTCGCCCGCCCACAGGTCCAGGAAGTGGCCGAAGAAGTCGTCGGGGCAGGCAGCGATCATCCGCTCGGGCAGCCCCGGGGGCTGGGCCATCAGATAGAGGTGGAAGCCGACCGCGGCGGTGGTGCCGCGCATCACGTCCCACATGTCGAGGGTCGGCAGCACGTCCAGGCAGGCGAGATGGGTGATCGCGGCGGGGTGGTCGAGGCCCGCCCGGAAGGCGACCAGGGCGCCGCGGTCATGCCCGGCCAGGGCGAAGCGGTCATGGCCGAGGGCGCGGGCCAGGGCGACGATGTCGGCGGCCATGGTGCGCTTGGCGTAGGCGGCGACGTCGGCATTGGTGGCGGCGTCGGCATCGGCATCGGCATCGGCATCGGTGTCGGCAGTGGCGTCGGTGTCGGCGGCCGGTTTGTCGCTGGCGCCGTAGCCGCGCAGGTCGGGGCAGATCACGGTGTGGTCGGCCGCGAGGTCGGCGGCGACATGCCGCCACATCAGGTGGGTCTGCGGGAAGCCGTGCAGCAGCACGAGGGGACTGCCCGAGCCCGCGACGGCCGCGTTCAGGGACACGCCGTCGGCGACGGGGACGCGCCGGTAGTCGAAGCCGGGGATGAGAAGGCCCATGTTTCCGCCCTTGCTGTGGATGGTCCGGGTGACCAGGTGTGACCAGGTGCCTGTCAGCCTGCCGGGTGCGGATGAGCATCCGATCAGCGCGCTACGGTGACCGCATGCGGGTCGGGTTCGGGGTGCTGGGGCCGGTGGTGGCCTGGGACGCCGACGAGCGCGCCATCGCGTTGAAGGGGCCACGGCACCGCGCGGTGCTGGCCCGGCTGATCGTCGCCCGCCGTCGCGTCGTACCCGTATCCCGGCTGGTCGACGACCTGTGGACGGAGCCGCCCCCGGGGGCGGTGGGCGCGGTGCGTACGTTCGTGGCCGCGCTGCGCCGCGCGCTGGAGCCGCAGCGCCCGCCCCGCACCCCGGCCCGGCTGCTGGTCACCGAGGGGCCCGGATACGCGCTGCGCGCCGATGCGGACGCGGTGGACGCCTGGCGCTTCGAACAGGACGTGTCCGCCGCCGCGACCCTGGCGCCGGACGGCGCGCTGCCCCGGCTGGAGCAGGCACTGAGCCGGTGGCGCGGCCCCGCGTACGCGGAGTTCGCCGACGAGGACTGGGCCCGGGGCGAACGCTCCCGGCTGGCGGAGCTGCGGCTGCACGCCGTCGAACGGCAGGCGGAGGCCCGGCTGGCGCTGGGCCGAGCCGCCGAGGCGGTCCCGGACCTGGAGGCGCATCTGGCCGAACACCCCTGGCGTGAGGGCGCCTGGTGGGCGCTGGCCCTCGCGCTGTACCGCACCGGCCGCCAGGGCGACGCGCTGGCGGTCCTGCGCCGGGCCCGGACGCTGCTGGTCGAGCAACTGGGCGTGGACCCGGGCCCGGAACTGCGCCGCCTGGAGACGGACATCCTCGACCAGGCGCCCCACCTCGACCCCGCCACGGCCCGGGGCGGAGCGGCCGCCCAGGTATGGGCGGAAGCGGCCGCCGCCTACGACCGCACGGTGGCCTCCGGCGCACGGGCCCGTCTGGAGTCCACGGTCGGCCTGCTCCGCGACCTCTCGATGGCGGGGGGCGACGGCCTGCGGACGGCCCGGCAGCAACGCGTGGCCGCCGTCGCGGCGGCGGAGGAACTGGGTGACCCGGAACTGACCGCCCGGGTCATCGGCGCCTACGACGTCCCGGCAATCTGGACCCGCCTGGACGACCCGGAACAGGCGGCGTCGATCGTAGCCGCAGCTGAACACACCTTGGCCGCGCTCGCGGCCGGTCCCGGGGTGCCAGACGAAGGGGCCCCTGGCGTCGAGCCCCCTGGCCACGGAGCGCCCGGTCGTGGGGCGCGTGGCCATGGGGCAATCGGCCCAGGGGCGCCCGGCCCCAAGGCAACCGGCCAGGAGTCCTCAGACCACGAGGCGCCCGCTCACGGGGCCTCCGGCCATGGGGCGCCCGGCCATGAGACAACTGTGCACGGGACGCCCGATCACGAGGCAACCGGCCCCGGCGCGCCCGACCACGAAGCGCCGAAGCGCGCGGTGACCGGGCATGAGGGCCGCGGTCACGAGGCGCCAGGCAACGAGGTCCCCAGCCATGGGACAACCGCTCACGAGACCCCCACCCACAAGGCAACGGATCACAAGGGCCCTGCTCACGAGGACCCCGGCCACGGGGCAACCGGCCGCGACACGCTTGGCCACGGCGTGCCGGAGCGCGCGGTGACCGGGCATGAGTTGCCCAGCCGCTGGGCCTTCGGCCACGAGACCGTCGGGCCCGGGAGCACCGCCCCTGGGGGGAACCTCGGCGCGCCCGGCCACAGCACGCTCGGGCACGGCCCTACGGGCAACGCAGTCCCGCGTCATGAGGCGGTGCGGGCGCGGCTGTTGGCCACGATTGCCGTCGAGTCGCGTGGCGGTCGTTCCGAACGTGGCCGCCAAGCAGCCCGGCAGGCCGAGGAGATCGCCCGGCGGCTGGATGATCCCGCGCTGCTGGCGTTCGCCCTCAACGGCGTCTTCATGCAGACCTTCGACCACGCGGGGCTGGCCCCGCGCCGGGACGCGACCGGAGCCGAGCTGATCGCCCTGTCGGCCCGGCACGGCCTGGTCACCTTCGAGGTACTCGGCCATCTCATCCGGCTCCAGGCCCGCAGCGCGCTCGCGGACTTCGCGTCGGCCGACCGGCACGCGGCCGCCGCCGACCGTCTGGGCCAGCGCCATGAGCGGCCGCTGGTAAGCGTGTTCACCGAGTGGTACCGGGCACTACGGCTGGCCGCGACGGGGCAGGCGGCCGAGGCCGAGGCGGCCTACCGGGACGCGGCCACACGGCTGGACGGCGCCGGGATGCCCGGTCTGGAACACGGTCTGCTGCCGCTCGCGCTGCTCTGCCTGCGCGTGGAACAAGGGCGGCCCGCCCCGACCGACGCGGACCTCGACTGGGGGCCGTACGCGCCCTGGGCCCGCCCGCTGGTGCTGCTGGCCCGGGACCACCGCGCCGAGGCCGCGGCGGCGCTGCGCGCGGTCCCGGAGCCGCCCCGCGATCTGCTGCTGGAGGCCCTGTGGTGTCTCACCGGCCGGGCGGCCATCGCCGTCGGCGACCGCGAGACGATGGCGCGCGCCCGCACCGCCCTTGCCCCGGCGGCGGCCGAGCTGGCCGGGGCGGGCAGCGGACTGCTCACCCTGGGCCCGGTCTCCCGGCACCTCGCCGATCTCGCCCATGCCCTCCGGTGAGGGCACGGGGTACGACCGGGGACTGCACCGTCAGGGGCCGTCCAGCCGGGGCGCGCGGTACGGCCGAGGGCCGCACAGCCAGGGATCGGGGGCACGGCCAGGCCCGCCGCACAGCCAATGCGCAAGACACAAGCCGAGGCCGCCGTACAGCCAGAGCGCGCGGTACGGCCGAAGGCGCGCCACACAACCGAGGCGCGCCGTAATGGCCGAGGCGCACCGTATGGCCGAGGCGCACCGTAATGGCCAAGGCGCGCCGTATGGCCGAGGCGCGCCGTATGGCTCAGCTCTCGTCCGTGAGCGCCTCGAAGCGCCAGCGGTGCACCGCGCGGCGGGCCAAGTCCTCCGCCGGTTCGGGGAGTTCGGGCAGGCCCGGGGTGTCGTAGGCGCCGTCCCACCAGGTGATGACGAGGACGCGGTCCTCGGGCGCGCGGAAGGTCTCGCGGCGCAGCGGGGCCGGGTCGAGGGGCTGGCGGGCGGCCCACGCCAGCAGCTCCTCGCCCTTCCCCGCCACGGCTCGGGCTTCCCACATCAGCGCGACGGTCATGCGTACAGGTTCTTCCGGCTCAGCTCGTGCACATGGTCGTGGGAGTGAGAGTGGGCGTGGGCGTGGGCGTGCGCGTTCGGGTCCGGGACATGCGGGTCGGTCACCGGAAGCGAGGAGTCCGCCGACAGGTCCCAGGCCGAGGCGGACCGTCCCCGCGCCACCATCTCCGCGCCCAGCGCCGCGACCATCGCCCCGTTGTCCGTGCACAGCTTCGGCCGCGGCACCCGCAGGGTGAGGCCCGCGTCCTCGCAGCGGCGTTCGGCCATGGCCCGCAGCCGGGAGTTGGCGGCGACGCCACCGCCGATCATCAGATGCTCCACGCCCTCGTCCTTGCAGGCGCGGACGGCCTTACGGGTCAGCACGTCCACGACCGCCTCCTGGAAGGAGGCCGAGACATCGGCGACCGGGACCTCCTCGCCCGCCGCCCGCTTCGCCTCGATCCAGCGGGCGACCGCGGTCTTCAGCCCCGAGAAGGAGAAGTCGTACGCGGCATCCCGCGGACCGGTCAGCCCGCGCGGGAAGGCGATCGCGTCCGGATCGCCCTCGCGGGCGATGCGGTCGATGACGGGGCCGCCGGGGAAGCCCAGGTTCAGCACCCGGGCGATCTTGTCGAACGCCTCGCCCGCCGCGTCGTCGATGGTCGAGCCGAGCGGGCGGACGTCGGAGGTGATGTCGGGCGCGAGGAGCAGCGAGGAGTGGCCGCCGCTCACCAGCAGCGCCATCGTCGGCTCGGGCAGCGGCCCGTGCTCCAACTGGTCGACGCAGATGTGGGAGGCGAGGTGGTTGACGCCGTACAGCGGCTTGCCGAGGGCGTAGGCGTACGCCTTGGCGGCCGAGACGCCGACCAGCAGCGCGCCCGCGAGCCCGGGGCCCGCGGTGACGGCGATGCCGTCGAGGTCGGAGGCGGCGACCCCGGCCTCCTTCAGCGCACGCTGGATCGTGGGGACCATCGCCTCCAGATGGGCGCGGCTGGCGACCTCGGGGACGACACCGCCGAAGCGGGCGTGCTCGTCCACGCTGGAGGCGACGGCGTCGGCGAGGAGGGTGTGGCCGCGCACGATGCCGACGCCGGTCTCGTCGCAGGAGGTCTCGATGCCGAGGACGAGGGGTTCGTCAGCCATGGGTCTCGGTTCCTTGTACTGAGGTCGCGGGGTTCGCGGTGTTCGCGGAATTCGCTGTGTTCGCTGTCTTCGCTGTGGACACGCTGGTCTCGGTGGACGCGCTGGTCTCGGTGGACGCGCCGGCGTCAACGGGCGCGCTGGTCTCGGTGGGCACACCAGCCTCGGGGGACACACCACTCTCGGGGGACACACCAGCGTCGCCGTCCGCGGCAGTCGCGATGCCCCCCGTCGTCACACCCGGCGCCGCCGGGTCGGACAGCCGCATGACCAGTGCGTCCACATTGCCGGGCTGGTAGTAGCCCCTGCGTATGCCGATCGGCTCGAAGCCGAAGCGCTCGTACAGCCGCTGCGCGCGGGCATTGTCGACCCGCACCTCCAGCAGCACCTCACGGCATTCGAAGGCGGTGGCGGCCGTAAGGAGGTCGGTGAGGAGGCGGGCGCCGAGGCCGGTGCCCCAGTGGTCGCGGGCGGAGGCGATGGTCTGGACGTCGCCGGTGCGGTCGAAGACGGCGAGCCCGGCGTATCCGACCAGCCGGGGCCCGCTCTCCGCCACCACGTAGTGCCGGGTCGCGTCCCGGCCCCTGGCGTGGGCCAGCTCGGACCAGAACATCCCCCGCGACCAGGCGTCCTCGGGGAACAGCTCCTCTTCGAGCTCCATCACCCGGTCCAGGTCCCACCAGCGCATCTCGCGCAGCGTCACGGTCGCGCCGCTCACTTCGGGGTGACCACCTTGTAGTTGGCGGGCACCTTGGCGTCGGGCCGGCGCAGATACAGGGGCCGGGGCGGCGGCAGCTCCTCGCCGCGCGCCAGCTTCTCGGCGGCGAGCGAGGCGAGCGCCCCGGCCGACTGGTACTCCGGCATCCCGGGCGGTACGTCGGCGAAGGACGCCGGGTAGAGCAGCGCGCCCGCGCCGACCGCGGGCAGCCCGGCGACCCGCTCGGCGAGATCGGCGGGGTGGTCGACGGCGGGCTCGGTGACGCGGGTCCGGGCGTCGTCGTAGCGCGCCCAGTAGACCTCCTTGCGCCGCGCGTCCGTGGCCACGACGAAGGGGCCGTCCAGACCGGCCAGCCCGGCGGCGTACGCGATCCCGTCCAGGGTGCACAGCCCGTGGACGGGGACGCCGAGGGCCGACCCGAAGGTGGCCGCGGTCACCAGGCCCACGCGCAGTCCGGTGTACGGGCCGGGGCCCGCCCCGACGACGATCTCCGTCACCGCGGCCAGCTCGGTGCCCGCCTCTTTCAGCGTCCGGTGCACGGCGGGCAGCAGCAGCTCGCCGTGGCGCCGGGCGTCCACGTCCGAGGACTCGGCGATCACTGCGGAGCCGTCGTGCAGGGCGACGGTCACGGCGGGGGTGGCGGTATCAAGAGCGAGCAACAGCACGAGAACAGCCTACGGCGCGCCGGAAGGTCGTTCTTTCGTACCGACCTTTCGTACCGACGGTGGAACAGCTCGGTCACCGGTCGGCCGGAGCGCGGCGGGGCGGCGGGCCCCGGTGCTACCGTCGCCGTAAGTGTGTACGGGCCGTCAGCACGTACTGACCGCAGGAGAGGGTTGCCGCCGTGCCAAGGAGCAGTACCGGGCCTGCTGTGGCCGTACTCACCGCCGCCGCGCTGGGCGTCGTCGGGTTCCTCGGCTACCAGGCCGCCGCGACCGCGCCCGACCATCCCACCCAGGCCCGGCCCGGGTCGCACGCCGCCGAATCCAAGAAGAAGGACAAGGACGGGGCGGGGTCGAAGCAGAAGTCCACCGCCCTTCCGGCCGGCTCCGGCACCGGCGTACGGGTCGTCTACGCACTGGGCGACAAGCGGGTCTGGCTGGTCGGTGCCGACGGTAAGGCCACCCACACCTTCCAGGTGGGCCCGAGCCCGGCCAGCCCCGACCCGGGGACCTATTCCGTGACCTCGCGCAACAAGGGCGGGGTCGGATCGGACGGAGTGCAGGTCGAGCACGTCGTCGTCTTCCACTCGGAAGGGGGGGTCGTGTTCGGTTTCAGTGCGGCGGTGGACGGGTCGATGCCGGACCCGAACGCGCGCAAGCGGACCGGGGCCGTCCGGGAGAGCCGGGCGGACAGTGCGGCGATGTGGGACTTCGCCCAGGTGGACACGAAGGTCGTCGTCATCCCGTAGCCCGGTAATCCGGTAGTCCCGTAGTCCGTAGTCCGTAGCGGAGATGACGCAGCCGCGACGGGCGCTATGCCGCGTCGCGCTCCTCGTCGTCCGCCTCGGGCTCGGACTCGAACTCGGCTGACGCGGGCGTCCGGGCGGACGCGGGCGTCTCCTCCTCGGCCGGCCGCGGGGGCGTCGAGACCGCGCTCGCCGCCGCACACGCCGCCAGGAGCTCCGACATCGACGGTGACCGGTCGTCGCGCGCGCCGGTCCCGGCCACAGGGTCGTGGGCCGACATGGATGCCTCCTGAGGGTGCTGGGGCAGTCGAGCGGAGTTAGGCAGACCTAACCCACGCTTTCTCTCCCCATGTGACCACGGGCGATGCCCGGAATGCAACAGCATGCCGACGGCTTGTCGGAAACTACCCGGCATCTGCACGCGAGCTCTACCCGGCGGTTCTGCCGGGCCGGGCCGCCCCGCGGCGCTACCCCGCCGCGCTACCCGGCGAGCGACGCCAGGTCCTCCCCCGCCCAGCGGGGGCCGACGCCCGTCACCACCACGTCCCGTACGTCGTCCACATCGACGGCCATCGCGTCCGTGACCGCCATGTCGCTGCCCACCGTCCGCTGGATCACCACATGCAGCCGGTCGTCCGCCAGCCCCTCGACCTTCCCCTCGCCCCACTCCACGGCCACCACCGAATCCGGCAGGGAGACGTCGAGGTCCAGGTCCTCCATCTCGTCGAGGCCGCCGTTCAGCCGGTACGCGTCGACATGGACCAGCGGCGGGCCGTCGCCCAGCGAGGGGTGCACCCGGGCGATCACGAAGGTGGGGGAGGTGACGGCGCCACGGACGCCCAGGCCCTCGCCCAGCCCCCGCGTCAGGGTCGTCTTGCCAGCGCCGAGTTCACCGGTGAGCAGGACCAGATCGCCGGGGCGCAGCAGCTTGGCGAGTCTGCGGCCCAGGTCCCGCATCTGGTCGGGAGAAGTGACGGTGATGCGCGTGCCTACGTCCATACTCGCCGATGGTACGGGCCCGAAAAGCCCAGCGCGGACCGGTACGAACGCCCTGGCCGGGCGGTCGGACAGGCCAAGCGGGCCCCCGCTCCTCAGCCCGACACGCCCCACTTCGCCCGGTCGCCCGCCCCGTCCACGGCCCGTGAGAGCAGCTCGGTCAGGTGGCCGTTGACCACCTCGGGATGCTCGAGGATCACCAGATGCCCGGCCTCTTCGAGGATCACCAGCTCAGCCCCGGGAAGCAGCTCCGCGATCGCCTCGCTGTGTTCCATCGGGGTGATCAGGTCCTTGTCGCCCGCGAGCACCAGCACCGGCCGCCCGTCGAAGTGCGGCAGCGCGGCCGCCTTGTCGTGGGCGATGAACGCCGGGTAGAACTCCGCCACCACATCGATCGGCGTCGCCTCGATCAGCCGCTCGGCGAACCGCGCGACCCCCGGGTCCACGTCCTTCGAGCCGAACGAATAGCGCTTGATCAGCCCCGCGAAGAGATCGGCGGTCGCCCGCCGCCCCCGCTCGACCAGGTCGGCCTGCCAGCCCAGCGCCTTGAGCAGCCCCGGCAGCACCCGCCGCACCGCGTTCACCCCGACCACCGGGAGGCCGAAGCTGACCTCGCCCAGCCGGCCCGCCGAGGTGCCGATGAAGGCCGCGCCGATCACGCGCTCGCGCACCAGGTCGGGGTACTGCGCGGCGAGCGCCATCATCGTCATCCCGCCCATGGAGTGGCCGACCAGCACCAGCGGGCCCTCGGGCGCGGCCGCGTCTATGACCGCTTTCAGATCGCGGCCGAGCTGGTCGATGCTGATCGCCTCGCCGTCCGCCTGGGCGCAGCCGCGCGCCGAGCGGCCGTGGCAGCGCTGGTCCCAGTAGACGGTGCGGACCACCTCGCGCAGCGCGGAGCGCTGGAAGTGCCAGGAGTCCTGGCCGAGGCAGTAGCCATGGCTGAAGACCATGGTGACGGGGGTGGGGGTACGGCGCCCGAACCGCCGCTTGCGCCGCGGCGAGGGCGCGGCGGCGTTCTCCCGCACCTCTTCGACCTCGTAGTAGAGCTCGGTGCCGTCGTCGGCGATCGCCCTGCCCGGGGTGCCGCGCAGGGTGCCGTACGGGCCCTCGGCGTCCAGTGCGAGCCGCGCCTTGCGTCGTACGCCGCGGCCGACCGTCAGCCGCTCGAGCGCGACGCCCGCGGCCGCCCCCGCCGCGAGCACGCCGATCGTGGCTCCCGCGAATCCGGCGCCCCGGCGCCAGCTCACGGCTGTGGCCCCCGCCGCGACTCTCGTCGCCATCTCTGCCGTACTGCCGGCCATGCTCTCGTCGCCCATGGTCAGTTCCCTGTGCCCCCGTCCTCACCTACATAAACGCGGGGGATCCGGGCCGAGATTCGCGTCACGATCTCATAGGCGATCGAGCCCACGGCACGTGCCCAGTCCTCGGCGGTCGGCTCGCCCCGGTCACCCGGACCGAACAGCACCGCCTCGTCCCCCGGGGCGGCGGTGTCCCCGCCCAAGTCCACCACGAACTGGTCCATGGCGACCGTACCCGCGATGGTCCGCCACTTTCCCGCTACCAGCACCGGCCCGGTGCCCGAGGCATGGCGCGGAATGCCGTCCCCGTATCCGACGGGCACCAGCGCGAGGGTCGTCTCGCCGGGGGTCACATAGCGGTGCCCGTAGGAGACGCCGTGCCCGCCCGGCACCCGCTTGACGGAGGCGAGCGCGGCGGAGAGCGTCATCACCGGCCGCAGGCCGAAGTCGGCGGCCGTGCCGAGTTCGGGGCTCGGGGAGATGCCGTAGGTGGCGATGCCGGTCCGGACGAGGTCGAAGTGGGACTCGGGCACGGTCAGGGTCGCCGGGGAGTTGGCCAGATGGCGCACCTCCGGCCGCAGCCCCGCCTGTTCGGCGTGCGCCACCATTTCGCGGAAGACCGACAGCTGGGCGCCGATGGACGGATGGCCCGGCTCGTCCGCGCAGGCGAAGTGGGACCACAGCCCCGTCACCCGAATGGCCCCTTCGGCCTCGGCCGCGCGGGCCTCGTCGACCAGGTCGGGCCAGTCGGCGGGCTGGCAGCCGCTACGGCCGAGCCCGGTGTCCGCCTTGAGGTGGAGCCGCGCCGTACGGCCGCACGCGCGGGCCGCCGCGACGACCTCGCGCAGCGCCCACAGCCCGCTGGCCGAAACGTCGATATCCGCCTCGATCGCCTGCCGCCAAGGCCCGCCGGGCGTCCACAGCCAGCACATCAGCCGGCCCGTGTCCCCCGCCGCCCGCAGCCCGAGCGCCTCCTCGGGCGTGGCCGTGCCCAGCCAGCTCGCGCCCGCCTTACGGGCGGCGCGCGCACACGGGATCATGCCGTGGCCATAGGCGTCCGACTTGACCACGGTCATCAGCTCGGCCGTGGGCGCCGCGTCGCGCAGCGCCCTTACGTTGGCCCGTAGGGCGGCCAGATCGACCACGGCACGGGCGCGCATAGGTGTCTCGTCCATCTCCGTCAGTCTCTCAGGCCGATCAGCCGACCGGAGTGTGTGCTTCCACGCACGGAGTGCCCTCTGTTCGGGAGACTAAGAGCATGAGGATTGCCTACAGCGTGGAAACCGTAAGGGCCGCCGAGCGCGAACTGATGGCGCGGCTGCCCGAAGGAGCGCTTATGCAGCGCGCGGCGGCGGGGCTCGCGGCCGCGTGCGCCGATCTGCTGGGCCGGGTGTACGGCTCCCGGGTGGCCCTGCTCGTCGGCAGCGGCGACAACGGCGGTGACGCGCTCTACGCGGGCGCCCGGCTGGCCCGCCGCGGCGCCGGGGTCACGGCGGTGCTGCTCAACCCCGAACGGGCGCACGGGGGCGGCCTTGCCGCCTTGCGGGCGGCGGGCGGGCGGGTGGTGACCGCCGGTGGCGGGGCGGCGGGCGGCAGCGCGGCAAGCGGCGACGCGGCGACAGGCGGTGGCCCGGCAGCGGGCGGGAACGCGGCGGCGGACGGCCGCGCCGAAGCGGCCGTCGCGCGCGCCGATCTCGTCATCGACGGAATCGTCGGCATCGGCGGCAAGGGCGGGCTGCGGCCCGACGCGGAGCGGCTGGTCCGGGCGGTGCGCGGTATCGCCGTCGCCGTGGACCTGCCCAGCGGGGTCGACGCCGACACCGGCGAGGTGCGCGGCTCCGCCGTGCGCGCGAACGCCACGATCACCTTCGGTGCGTACAAGCCGGGGCTGCTCATCGACCCCGCCCACACTCACGCGGGCGCCCTGCGGCTGATCGACATCGGACTGGACGCCCATCTCCCGGCCGACCCCGACGTGGAGGCGCTGCAGCACGAGGACGTGGCGGCGCTGCTGCCCCGGCCCACGCCCGAGAGCGACAAGTACCGGCGCGGCGTGGTGGGCGTCGTCGCGGGCTCCGCCCGCTACCCGGGCGCGGCCGTCCTGGCCGTCTCGGGCGCGCTGCGGGGCGGCGCGGGGGCGGTGCGCTACGTCGGCCCCGCTGCCGACGACGTCATCTCGCGCTTCCCCGAGACCCTCGTCCACACCGGGCCCCCGGCCAAGGCGGGCCGCGTCCAGTCGTGGGTCGTCGGCCCCGGCCTCGGCGACGGCGCGGCGGCCAAGCACTCCCTGGACGACGTCCTCGCCTCCGACGTCCCGGTCCTGGTCGACGCCGATGGGCTCCACCTGCTGCCCACCGGGAGCGACCTGCGCAAACGCGAGGCGGCCACCGTCCTCACCCCGCATGCGGGCGAGGCCGCGGCGCTGCTCGGCGTGAGCCGCGAGGAGGTCGAGTCGGGCCGCCTCGCCGCCGTGCGGGCCCTGTCCGAACGCTACGGCGCGACCGTGCTCCTGAAGGGGTCCACCACGCTGATCGCCGCCGAGCACCAGCCGGTACGCGTCAACCCCACCGGCACCGGCTGGCTGGCCACGGCGGGCAGCGGCGACGTCCTCTCCGGGCTGATCGGCTCCCTGCTCGCCACGGGCCTCCCCGCCCGCGATGCCGCCTCCGTCGGCGCCTACCTCCACGGCCTCGCCGCCCGCCGCGCCACGGCCCCGCATGGCGCGCCCATCGCGGCGTACGACGTCTCGACGGCGCTGACGGACACGTGGCGGGACGTGCTGGCCTGACGGCGTAGGCGATCACTCATGAGAGAGAGGGGCCTCGACCTAACGAGCACCTTATGCAGTTGATCGGCTACTTTGAGCGATGTGACTGTCGGAGTGCCGCACCGTGGCGGCCGGACCGGGTGGTGGGCCCTGGCCGGGCTGGTCACGGCGCTGGCCACGTTGGTCCATCTCCTTGTCTGTGCGCACGGGCCCCAGCGGATGGGCGGCGTGGATTCGCTGAGTGCTGTCCGCTCGGCGGCGACGGCGCCCGTCGCGACCGGCGACCATCCCTGGACGGCGGACGGCGATGCCGCCTCGCGCTGTCACGACGGGGACGAGCCCGGCTGGGTCCAGCAGGACTGCCCCCTGGTGTTTCCCGCCGCGATGGCCGCCTCCGGCGCCGCGTTCGCCCCGGATGACCTGCCGCCGCCCGGTTGGCGGGCGGGAGCGGGCGGGGGCAAGAGGGCGCCGCCCGCCGGGGGCCGGGCGGTACTGGGGGTCTGGCGGATCTAGAAGGGGCCGCGCCGCCGCGCGCGGAGCGGGACGCACATCGTCGCCGTTCACGTGTCCGCGGCGGTACGCAGGCCATCTTCTTCTCCAACCCGAGCGGCCGGCCCCGTCGCGGGGCGGGCCGTCGAAAGAGACGCCGATGAACACCATCACCGCTGTGACTTCCCCCTGCCCTCCCGCCGGCCTGCTGGCCGCGACCGCACCCAGCGTGCGAACCCCGGCCGGGCTGGTCGGCAACACCCCGCTGCTGTGGGTGGGCGAGCCGTTCGCCGCCCCGGGCCGCGGCTTCTGGGCCAAACTGGAGGGCGCCAACCCCGGCGGGATCAAGGACCGCACCGCCCTGTACATGGTCCAAGCCGCCCGCGGCCGGGGCGAGTTGGCGCCCGGTGCACCTATCGTGGAATCGACCTCCGGCACCCTGGGCCTCGGACTGGCGCTGGCCGGGAACGCCTTCGGCCACCCCGTCACGGTGGTGACCGACCCCGGCATGGAGCCGATGATGAGCAGTCTGCTGGCCGCCTACGGCGCCACCGTCCACGTCGTAGCGGAACCGCATCCGGTCGGCGGCTGGCAGCAGGCCCGCCGAGACAAGGTCGCCGAACTGCTGGCCGCCCGCCCGGACACCTGGTGCCCGGACCAATACCACAACCCCGACAACGTGGCCGCCTACCGGCCGCTGGCCCATGAGCTGGTCGCCCAGCTCGGGCGGATCGACGCCCTGGTGGTCAGCGTCGGTACCGGCGGCCACTCGGCCGGGGTCGGGTCGGTGCTGCGCGGCTTCTTCCCCGACCTGAAGGTGGTGGGCGTGGACACGACCGGCTCCACCATCTTCGGCCAGCCCGCCGCCCCGCGGCTGATGCGCGGCCTGGGCAGCAGCATCCAACCCCGCAACGTCGCCTACCACCTCTTCGACGAGGTCCACTGGGTCGCCGCCCCCGAAGCGGTCTGGGCCGCTCGGCGGCTGGCCCGCTGCCACTACGCCACCGGCGGCTGGAGCGTGGGCGCGGTCGCGCTGACCGCCCGCTGGCTCGCAGGGGTCCTGCCTGCCGAGGCCCGGATCGCCGCGATCTTCCCCGACGGACCCCAGCGGTATACCGGCACCGTCTTCTGTGAGACCTACTGCCGCGAACACGGTCTGCTGCACGACTTCCCGCCCGACGCACCGCGGGAGATCGCCCACCCCCGGGAGCGGACGGTCACCTCCTGGACCCGGTGCACCACTGTGACCGACCCGCTCGCCGAGCTCACCCACACCACGGCGGGGGTGCGGCGATGAAGGCCCTGTGGCGCAGCACCCGCTCCTTCCCGCCCAGCGCCCAGCTGTTGATGGCGAACCAGTTCGCCATCAATCTGGCGTTCTACATGCTCATGCCCTACCTCGCCGCCCATCTGACGGGGGACCTGGGCCTGGCGGCCTGGGCCGTCGGCCTGGTCCTCGGGGTGCGCAACCTCTCCCAGCAGGGCATGTTCCTGATCGGCGGGACCCTCGCCGACCGCTATGGCTACAAGGCTCCGATCATGGCCGGATGTCTGCTGCGGACCGGCGGGTTCGCGCTGCTGGGCTGGGTGGATGCGCTGCCCGCCCTGGTGATCGCCTCGGCAGCCACCGGTTTCGCCGGCGCGCTGTTCAACCCCGCCGTCCGCGCCTACCTCGCGGCCGAGGCGGGGACGCGGCGGGTGGAGGCGTTCGCGACGTTCAACGTCTTCTACCAGGCCGGGATGCTGCTCGGCCCACTGGTCGGCCTCGCGCTGCTGGCCGCCGACTTCCGCCTCGTGTGCACGAGCGCGGCCTTGATCTTCGCGCTGCTGAGCGTTCTGCAGTGGCGGGCCCTGCCCGCCCGCCACGCCGGCGAGACAGCGGCGGGCGGCGCGGGGGTGCTGGCGCAGTGGCGCACGGTCGTCGCCAACCGACCGTTCCTGCTGTTCTCCGCCGCGATGATCGGCTCCTACGTGCTGACGTTCCAGGTCTACCTGGCACTCCCGCTCGCCGCCGACCGGGCGCTGGGCACGGACGGCACAAAGGCCACCAGCGGCCTGTTCGTACTCTCCGCCGCCGTCGCGGTGGCCGGACAGCTGCGGCTGACCGGCTGGGCCAAACGGCGCTGGAGCGCGGACCGGGCCCTGGTCCGCGGGCTCACCATGATGGGCCTGGCGTTCCTCCCGCTCGCCCTGACACCGTCCGCCGGCGCGGCGGTCGTGGCCGCGCTCGCCGCCGCCGTGACACTACTCGCGGTGGGCAGCGCGGTGGTCTACCCCTTCGAGATGGACACCGTCGTCTCCCTCGCCGGGGACCGCCTGGTGGCCACCCACTACGGGCTCTACAACACCGTCTCCGGTCTCGGCATCACCCTGGGGAACCTGGCCACCGGCGCGATCTGGGACCACGCCCAACGCCACAACGTCACCTGGCTGCCCTGGCTGGTGCTGACCGCCACCGGTCTGGGCTGCGCGGCGGCCGTGCGCGCCCTGGCCCGTAACGGGCGCCTCACCACCCCCGCGCCCCAGCCCGTGCCCGCCTGACGACCCGCCACCAGGCGCTCCGGAATCGGGCCGGGGCCGGGGGCCACCGACGGGTGGCCGCGACACGGCGGGAGGGGCGGGGCCGCACCCACCCGGCACCCGGCCCCCGGGCCGAACACGGAACAGGCAGGCGTCCTCGTGCCACCGGCGGGTAGCCGCGAGACGGCGGGAGGGGCAGGGTCGCACCCACCCGACACCCGGCCCCCGGGCCGAACACGGAACAGGCAGGCGTCCTCGTGCCACCGGCGGGTAGCCGCGAGACGGCGGGAGAGGCGGGGTCGCACCCACCCGACACCCGGCCCCCGGGCCGAACACGGAACAGGCAGGCGCCCTTGTGCCACCGACGGGTGGCCGCGAGACGGCGGGAGGGGGTGGGGTCGCACCCACCCGGCACCCGGCCCCCCGGGCCGAACGTGAGCCGGACGGACGCACTGGGCCACCGGCGGGTGGCCGCCGGTGAGACGGGAGGGGGTGGGGTCGCAGGTGTGGTGTCCTGGACGCTTTCGCATATTTGTGGCGCCAATCCCCGGCCCACCCCACGCCCCCGGGCACCGGCGCCGTAAATATGCGGTCCAGGGCGCCGCACCGGAGGCCCCACCCCCGCCACCCACCACACAACCGACCGCGCACCCCAGCAACCACCACACACCCGCACCCGCACCCAGCGGAACGCGCACCCAGCGGACCCCGCACCCAACGGAACCCTCACCCAACGGAACCCTCACCCCTCCGCGATCACCACCGCCGACGCGACCCCCGCGTCATGGCTCAGTGAGACATGCAGCCCCCGCACCCCCAGCCGCTCCGCGCATACGGCGACCGTGCCGCGGACGGAGAGGCGGGGGCGGCCGCTGGGCTCGGTCAGGACCTCCGCATCGGTCCAGCGGAGGCCGCCGGGCGCGCCCAGGGACTTGGCCAGCGCCTCCTTGGCCGCGAAGCGGGCCGCCAGCGAGGCCATGCCACGGCGCTCCCCGCTCGGCAGCCACAGCTCGCGCTCGACGAACAGCCGGTCGGCCATCCCCGGGGTGCGCTCCAGCGCTTCCGCGAAACGGTCGATACCGGCCACGTCGATGCCCACGCCGACGATCACGCCGTCATCCGTCGGGTCACTCCACGGTCACCGACTTGGCGAGGTTCCTCGGCTGGTCGACCTCGTTGCCGCGCGCCGTGGCCAGCTCGCATGCGAAGACCTGCAGCGGCACGGTCGCGACCAGGGGCTGCAGCAACGTGGGCGTGGCGGGGATCTCGATCAGATGGTCGGCGTACGGGGCCACCGTCTCGTCCCCGCGCTCGGCGATGACGATCGTGCGGGCGCCGCGCGCCCGGATCTCCTGGATGTTGGAGACGATCTTGTCGTGCAACACCGACCGCCCACGCGGCGATGGGACGACTACCACGACCGGCACGTCCTGCTCGATCAGCGCGATCGGCCCGTGCTTCAGCTCACCCGCCGCGAAGCCCTCGGCGTGCATGTACGCGAGCTCCTTGAGCTTGAGCGCGCCCTCCAGGGCGACCGGGTAGCTCACGTGACGGCCCAGGAACAGGACGGTGTTCTTGTCCGCCAGGCTGCGGGCCAGCTCGCGCACCGGCTCCATGGTCTCCAGGACTTGGTCCACCTGGGTCGCGATCTCCGACAGCTCGCGGATCACGGACAGGATCTCGTCGCCCCACTTGGTGCCGCGCACCTGGCCCAGGTAGAGCGCCACCAGGTAGCAGGCCACGAGCTGGGTGAGGAACGCCTTGGTGGAGGCGACGGCGACCTCGGGCCCGGCGTGGGTGTAGAGCACGGCGTCCGACTCGCGCGGGATGGTGGAGCCGTTCGTATTGCAGATGGCCAGCACCTTCGCGCCCTGCTCCCGCGCGTGCCGCAGCGCCATCAGGGTGTCCATCGTCTCGCCGGACTGGGAGATGGCGATCACCAGCGTCCGCTGGTCCAGGATCGGATCGCGGTAGCGGAACTCGCTGGCCAGCTCCGTCTCGCAGGGGATCCGGGTCCAGTGCTCGATGGCGTACTTGGCGATCATGCCGGCGTGGTAGGCCGTTCCGCACGCCACGATCACGACCTTGCTGACCTCGCGCAGCACCGAGGCGGGGATGCGCACCTCGTCCAGGCAGAGGTTCCCCGCCAGGTCGATGCGGCCGAGCAGGGTGTCCGCGACGGCCTTCGGCTGCTCGGCGATCTCCTTGAGCATGAAGTAGTCGTAGCCGCCCTTCTCGGCGGCGGAGGCGTCCCAGTCCACGTGGTACGGGCGGACCTCGGCCGGCGCCCCGTCGAAGTCGGTGACGACCACACCCTCCCGGCGGGCCTCCACGACCTGGTCCTGGCCCAGCTCGATGGCCTCGCGGGTGTGGGCGATGAAGGCTGCCACGTCGGAGGCGAGGAACGCCTCGTCCTCCCCGACGCCGACTACCAGCGGCGAGTTGCGGCGCGCCCCGACCACCACATCGGGCGCGTCCGCGTGCACCGCGACCAGGGTGAAGGCGCCCTCCAGGCGGCGGCAGACCTGCCGCATCGCCTCGGCAAGGTCGCTACAGGACGAGAACGACTCGGCGAGCAGATGCGCCACGACCTCGGTGTCGGTCTCGGAGGCCAGGTCGTGGCCGCGCTCGGCCAGCTCGGCGCGGAGCGCGGCGAAGTTCTCGATGATGCCGTTGTGGACGACCGAGACCCGGCCCGCGTTGTCCAGGTGCGGATGGGCGTTGGCGTCGGTCGGGCCGCCGTGGGTGGCCCACCGGGTGTGGCCGATGCCGGTACTGCCGGTGGGCAGTGGTCGGTCGGCCAGCTCCTTCTCCAGGTTGGCCAGCTTGCCCGCCTTCTTGGCGGCCGCCAGCCCGCCATCGGCCAGCACGGCGACGCCCGCCGAGTCATAGCCGCGGTACTCCAGCCGCTTGAGTCCGGCGAGGACGACATCGAGGGCCGACTGCCCTCCCACATAACCAACGATTCCGCACATGGACGCAGCGTACGACCCCCGGCCCCGGGCCGGGGTGACCGACCCCACGCCGGGGCACCGGTCACTCGGCCGGTCCCTGGCATGACAATGAGGGGGTGATCACGTCAAGCGCGCGCGAGGCGCGCACCGTGCGCGGCCCGCAGCGGCGGAGCGGCGAGGCGACCCCGTATGTGGATCTGTCCCGCGCCGAGTGGAGCGCGCTGCGGGACAAGACCCCGCTGCCGCTGACCGCCGACGAGGTGGAGAAGCTGCGGGGACTCGGCGACGTCATCGACCTCGAAGAGGTGCGGGACGTCTATCTGCCGCTGTCCCGGCTGCTCAACCTCTACGTGGCCGCCACCGGCAATCTGCGCGGCGCGCTCAACACCTTCCTCGGCGACACCAAGCGGGGCAACGGCGCCCAGCCCGGTACGCCCTTCGTCATAGGCGTGGCGGGCAGCGTCGCGGTCGGCAAGTCGACCACCGCCCGGCTGCTCCAGGCGCTGCTGGCCCGGTGGCCCGAGCATCCGCGGGTGGAGCTGATCACCACCGACGGCTTTCTGTACCCCAACGCCGAGCTGCGGCGCCGCGGGCTGATGTCCCGTAAAGGGTTCCCCGAGAGTTACGACCGCAGGGCGCTGACCCGCTTCGTCGCCGATGTGAAGGCGGGCCGGGCGGAGGTGTCGGCGCCGGTCTACTCACACCTGATCTACGACATCGTGCCGGACGAGCGGCAGACCGTGCACCGCCCCGACATCCTGATCGTCGAGGGGCTCAATGTGCTGCAGCCCGCGCTGCCGGGGAACGACGGGCTGACCCGGGTGGGGCTCGCGGACTTCTTCGACTTCAGCGTGTACGTGGACGCCCGGACCGAGGACATCGAGCGCTGGTACCTGGGACGCTTCAGGAAGCTGCGCGAAACGGCCTTCCTGGACCCGTCCTCGTACTTCCGCAAGTACACCCAGGTCTCCGAGGAGGAGGCGCTGGACTACGGCCGGATGATCTGGCGGACCATCAACAAGCCCAATCTGAAGCAGAACGTCCAGCCCACGCGGGGCCGGGCGACGCTGGTGCTGCGCAAGGGGCCGGACCACAAGGTCCAGCGGCTGTCCCTGCGCAAGCTGTGAGGAGCGTACGCGATGCTGCACTTGCGGTTGATCGTCCCCGCTGACCGCACCGAGGCGGTGGTGCGCAGCATCGAGAAGACGGTCGGCACCACCCATCTGGTGGTGCTGCCGGGCGCCGCCCGCAACCCCGCGGGGGACGTCGTCATGTGCGACGTGGCGCGCGAGGCCGGGGACGGTCTGCTGGGCGAGCTGCGTGAGCTGGGGCTGGACGAGACCGGGTCGATCGCGGTGGAGAACATCGACCTGTCGCTGTCCAAGCGCGCCGACAGGGCGGAGGAGGAGGCGCCCGGCGAGGGTGCGGACGCGGTCCTGTGGGAGCACCTGGCCGACGCCACCCACGAGGAGTCCACCCTCTCGGTCACCTATCTCGCCTTCCTCGCCATCGCGACGATGATCGCGGCATGCGGTGTGGTGCTGGACAACGCGATCCTGATCGTCGGCGCGATGGCGGTGGGCCCGGAGTTCGGGCCGCTGGCGGGGCTGTGCACCGCGCTGGTGCGGCGCGCGCCGCGGCTGGCCGCCCGCTCGGCGATCGCGCTGCTGGTCGGGTTCGCCGCGGCGATGGCGCTGACCACCGGCTTCGGCATCGTGATGGACGCGTTGGGTCTCTTCAGCAGGGAGATGCTGGACGCCGCCCGGCCGAACACGGACTTCATCTGGAAGCCGGACATGTTCTCGTTCGTGGTCGCCGTGCTCGCGGGAATCGCCGGAACGCTCTCGCTGACCTCGGCGAAGTCCGGCGCGCTGGTGGGTGTGGCGATCTCGGTGACGACGGTGCCGGCGGCGGCCAACGCGGCGGTGGCGCTGGGGTATGGGGAGATCGAGCAGATGTGGGGCTCTACTGAGCAGTTGCTGCTGAATCTGGTGGGGATCGTGGTGGCGGGGACGCTGACGTTGGGCGTGCAGAAGGTTTTGTGGGGGCGGCGGGGGTAGCCTCCCTCACCCCCGCCCCGTCCCGCAGCAGCGATCTGCGGGACGGGGCGGGGAAGGGAAAGATCCGCTAGCCCAGGGCCGACTTCACCGCGTCCGCCAGGCGTCCGGCGACCGAGCGGGCCTGTTCGATGTCGGCGGCCTCGACCATGACCCGCACCAGCGGCTCCGTGCCCGACGGGCGGAGGAGTACTCGGCCGGTCTCGCCCAGCTCGCGCTCGGCCTCGGCGACGGCCGCGGCCAGGTCGGCGCTGGAGGCGACGCGGGACTTGTCCACGTCGGGGACGTTGACCAGCACCTGGGGCAGTCGCTCCATGACGGCGGCGAGGTCGGCCAGGGTGCGGCCGGTCGCGGCGACGCGGGCCGCCAGCAGCAGTCCGGTGAGCGTGCCGTCACCGGTGGTGGCGTGGTCGAGGACGATCACATGGCCGGACTGCTCGCCGCCGAGCGCGTAGCCGCGGGTCTTCATCTCCTCCAGGACATAGCGGTCCCCGACCGCCGTCTGGACCAGCTCGACGCCCTCGCGCTTCATGGCCAGCTTGAAGCCGAGGTTGGACATCACGGTGCCGACCACCGCGTCCCCCCGCAGCTCGCCCGCCTCGCGCATGGCCAGGGCCAGGACGGCGAGGATCTGGTCGCCGTCGACCTCGCGGCCACTCGCGTCCACCGCGAGACAGCGGTCGGCGTCCCCGTCGTGGGCGATGCCGAGGTCCGCGCGGTGCTCCACGACGGCGGCCTGGAGCCGGGCGAGGTGGGTGGAGCCGTAGCCGTCGTTGATGTTGAGGCCGTCCGGGTCGGTGCCGATCGTGACGACCTCGGCCCCGGCGCGTGCGAACGCCTCAGGGGAGACCCGGGCGGCGGCGCCGTGCGCGCCGTCGATGACGACCTTGAGGCCGTCGAGCCGGTTGGGGAGGGCGCCGACCAGATGGGCCACGTAGGCGTCGAAGCCCTCCTCGTAGGGCCGGAGCCGGCCCACCCCGGCGCCCGTCGGCCGGTCCCACGGCTCACCGGAGGCATGCGAGCGGTAGGTGGTCTCGATACGGTCTTCCAGCTCGTCGGCCAGCTTGTGGCCGCCGCGGGCGAAGAACTTGATCCCGTTGTCGGGCATCGGGTTGTGGCTCGCGGAGAGCATCACCCCGAGGTCCGCGTCCAGCGCCCCGGTCAGATGCGCGACGGCCGGCGTGGGCAGCACGCCGACCCGCAGGACGTCCACTCCGGCGCTGGCCAGCCCCGCCACCACGGCCGCCTCCAGGAACTCCCCGGACGCTCGCGGATCCCGCCCGACCACCGCCACCGGCCGATGGCCCTCGAAGGTTCCCGCCTCGGCGAGCACATGCGCCGCCGCTACCGAGAGGCCGAGCGCCATCTCAGCCGTCAGATCGACGTTGGCGACGCCGCGCACACCATCCGTACCGAAGAGTCGTCCCACTGGTGTCCTCCGAAGTTACGAGCTGGGGGGCAGAAGCTTGCTTGTAGGTATACGCCCCCTGGTGGCGATAGCCGAACGCCCCGGGGCACAGGTGGTGCCGCCGGGGCGTTCGGGTGAAGCAGCGGTGCCGCGATGGGCGTCAGCGCTTGCTGTACTGAGGCGCCTTGCGGGCCTTCTTCAGACCGGCCTTCTTACGCTCGGTGGCGCGGTCGTCACGGGTCAGGAAGCCGGCCTTCTTGAGGGGGGCGCGGTTGTTGTCCACGTCCGCCTCGTTCAGCGCGCGGGCGATGCCCAGACGGAGCGCACCGGCCTGGCCGGACACGCCGCCGCCCGCGATGCGGGCGATCACGTCGTAGCGGTCGTCCAGCTCGAGCACCTTGAAGGGCTCGTTGACTTCCTGCTGGTGAACCTTGTTGGGGAAGTACTCCTCGAGAGTACGACCGTTGATCTTCCACTGCCCGCTGCCCGGCACGATGCGGACGCGCGCCACGGCGTTCTTGCGACGCCCGGTGCCGGCGGCCGGCTGCGGGTCACCGAAGCGGGAAGCGAGCGACTCGGAGGTGTACTCCGACTCGACCGTCTCAACGCTCTCGGTGGTGTACTCCTCGACCTCGATGGGGGTCTCGGCGGTGGTCTCGGCCACGATGCTCCTCAGATTCTCTTCGTCGTAAGGGGTGGCCGGGACTACTGCGCGACCTGGGTGATCTCGAACGGGACCGGCTGCTGAGCGGCGTGCGGGTGCTGGTCACCCGAGTACACCTTCAGCTTCGAGAGCATCTGACGGCCCAGGGTGTTCTTGGGGAGCATGCCCTTGATGGCCTTCTCGACGGCCTTCTCCGGGTTCTTCTCCAGCAGCTCGTCGTAGCGGATGGAGCGCAGACCACCCGGGTAGCCGGAGTGGCGGTACGCCATCTTCTGGGTCCGCTTGTTGCCGGAGAGGTGCACCTTGTCGGCGTTGATGATGATGACGAAGTCACCAGTGTCGACATGCGGCGCGTACACCGGCTTGTGCTTGCCCCGCAAGAGGGTGGCGGCCTGAGTGGCCAGACGGCCGAGAACAACATCGGTGGCGTCGATGACGTGCCACTGACGCTGGACGTCGCCGGGCTTGGGGCTGAACGTACGCACGGTCGTAGCCTTCGCTTCTTCAGTGAGTGGGGTCTCCCCGGATCCGCTAGGACCGAGGGGACGGGTCCGGACAAGGCCACCCGGACGATCACGACAGCCTTGGCCGCACCTCGGTGACGCATCCGAGTGCCTGCCGCTGGTCATCGGCCCGGTGGACCGGCGTAACGGCCTCTCACGTGAGAACGAGCAAGCCAATACGCATAACGAACTGGCAGAATACCGGCCCGCCCCACCGCGGGTCAAAACGCCCCCGCGCTTGCGGATGGATCCGTCAACCGTATGCGATCGCGGCCCGCACCCCTGGAGCGCCGCCCGAGCCCGCACGCCTCACAGAAGCTCCGTCCACCGCCGGGGGGCGCCTGCCCACAGGGGCACCACGGCCATCCTGGCCGAACGCGGACATCGCAACGTCACAACACACCCCCGCGAGTCAAAACGCCCGCGCGCCGCGGCTGGGCCCCCGACGCGGGCCGGGACGGTCCGCGCCCGGCGTCCCGCCGGTGGGTCCAAAGCGTCACCCGGCCGGTCTAAGATGCGCGCCATGAGCTTTGGGCAAGGGGGGCCTTACGGGCCCGGGGGATCTCAGCCGCCTCAGCCGTCGACACCGGACTGGTCGGCGCTCGCCGACCAGTCCGCCGCGCGCAACCGGCGCCGCAAGCTGCTCTTCATCGGCGGCGGGGCGCTGGCCACCGCCGCCGTCGCCGCGATCGTCGCCACCGCCGTGGTCAGCAGCGGCCACAAGGACAAGGGCAGCGGCGACTCGGCCGGCGGGCTGCCCACCCCCCAGGACCTCCCCAGCGAGTCGGCGGCGCCCGAGCCCACCTTCTCCGATGTCGCCCCGCCCGCGCCGCCGAAGCCGCTGGACATCATCTCCAGCGCGCGGCGGGACAAGGCGCCGCTGTCCGCGGCCACCCTCTTCCCGGAGAAGCGCGCCGCGAAGGACGACCGCTCGTACACCAAGGCGGCGTCCGCCTCCACGACGAGCTGCGCCGCCGGCACCCAGGGGGCGCTCGGCTCGGTGCTGACGAACAACGGCTGCCGCAAGCTGCTGCGGGCCACCTTCTCCCGGGACGGGGTCGCGGTGACGGTCGGCGTCGCGGTCTTCGACGGCACGGCGGCGGCCGAGAAGGCCAAGGACCAGTACAAGCCCAATATCGCCTCGCTGACCGGCGGGGGCGTGCCGGCCTTCTGCCGCCGGACCGCCTGTCAGAGCTCGGCGAACGCGATCGGGCGGTACGCCTACTTCACGATCTCCGGCTATACGTCGGGCAAGGCGGTCACGGCGTCGGACACCGCCGCCCTCCAGGCCGGGCGCGATGTGGCCGACTACACCTTCCGCCGCATCCTGGCCCGCGGCAGCGCCCAGGCATCGGCGGAGGCGGCCGCCACCACCGGCAACTGAGCCGCCGCCGACTGAGCCCCCGGTCCCCCCGCCGGGGGCACCGGGAATCCGCTACGACGCGGCGCCCCGCGTCGCCTTCTCCACCTTTGCCACCTGCGCGTCCACCAGCGCGGCCGGGATCTCGGACTTCGCGGGGTCCGCGATGTTGACCCCGAAGAACACCGTCACCTGCGGCCCCGTCCGCACGACCGTGAACTTGATGACGGCGTTCTCCTTGCCCGCGTCATGCAGGCTGAAGGCCACCGCCTCGTCCCCGCGCTTCGGCGCGTCGAGCGGTGTCACCTTCGTGACGTCCGCCTTCGCCCCGGTGCCGTCCTCGGCCGGGAAGCCGCCCCGGCAGGCGGTCACCGCCTCGCGCAGGTCCTTCACCGTCCGCTCGGCGTCGCCCGGCCCGTAGGAGGAGATGCGGATCAGGCCGGCGCCGCCGACCTTCGCCTTGGTGAGGTCGGTGGCGTAGGCGCGGTGGACGCTGGCCTTGGGCGCCGGGTCGTAGCGGGTGCCCATCAGCGCGGCCAGCGGCTGGCAATCGGCCTTCGCGGACTTGGACGAGCCGCCCTCGCTGACCTCCTTGTCCGTCATCTTCTGGACTTCGAGCCCCTTGACCTCGCCCTTGGTCAGGGCGGCCCGCTCCAGGGCGGACGCGGACAGCGGCTTCGCGGCCGGGGCGGTGCTCGCGGGCTTGTCGTCCTGCTTGGCGCCGTCGGACTTCCCGTCGCCGGAGTCGCTGCCGCATCCGGTCATCAGCCCCAGCGCCGCCACCGCCGCGATGGCCGCGCCCATGGTCCGCTTCGCACCGGACTCGTTCATTTCTCTGTCCACCCCTGGTCGATATCGGGCCCGTACGGCCACCGCACGGACACCCCGCAGACTCCCAGACCACCGGGAGGGTTGTACTCCCTTTCCCGAATGTGGTGGTTCCCATATCACCATGCGCATAAGCAACCTTCGCGGCCCAGACCAGTCTTACCGACCGATCGGTCCTTACTGGCTTCATACCGGCATCACACCGGCCCCATATCGGCCCAATGCAGCCTGGTTCGGAACCAGAACGAAGCACGGCCTCGGAGGGGAGGGCACGCCGCGGCGGATCAGCTACGCCGCGCGTACATCACCATGAAGATTTCTTTCCTGCTCCACAACGCCTATGGCATCGGTGGCACCATCCGGTCGACCTTCAATGTGGCCGGGGCTCTCGCCGCTCACCACACCGTGGAGATCGTCTCCCTGATCCGCACCATCGACACCCCGAACCTCCCCCTCCACCCCGCCGTACGGCTCAGACCCCTGATCGACCTGCGCCCCCACGACGACGGCGTCCGGGCGGGCGACCTCGGCCATCCGCTGCTGGCGCGGCCCAGCGCCCATATCCCGGACGCCGAGGCCAGGGGCACCACCAATTTCAACGCCCTCACCGATGAACGCGTCGCCGGCCATCTCGACCGCACCGACGCCGATGTCGTCATCGCCACCCGCCCCGGCCTGGTCATCTACCTCGCCGCGCTCGGCCGCACCGGCCACTTTCTGCGGATCGGCCAGGAGCACCGCCTCTACGGCACCCACCGCGCCGAGATCCGTGCCGCCTGCGACGCCGCCATACCCCATCTCGACGCGTACACCTCGGTCTCCGAGGCCGACGCGGCCACCCACCGGGCCCACCTCCCCGGTGTCACCACCCGGCTGACCGCCCTGCCCAACGGGGTGCCCGCCACCGGGATCGAGCCCTCCGACGGCCGCGCCAAACTGGTCGTGGCCGCGGGCCGGCTGATCCCGGTCAAGCGCTACGACCTGCTGGTGGCCGCCTGGGAGACGGTCGCCGCCAAACATCCCGACTGGCGGCTGCGCATCTACGGCCGCGGCCCCCAACTCCCCGCGCTGCGCCGTCAGATCGACAAGCTCGGGCTGGCCGATCACATCACCCTGATGGGCGCCCACTCCCCCATCGAGACCGAGTGGGCCAAGGGTGCGATCGCCGCCGTCACCTCCCGCGAGGAGTCCTTCGGCATGACGATCGTCGAGGCGATGCACTGCGGGGTACCCGTGGTCGCCACCGACTGCCCGCACGGGCCGGGCGAGATCATCACCGATGGCCGGGACGGGCTGCTGGTGCCGCCCGGCGACGCCGACGGGATCGCCAAGGGGCTGCTGACCCTGATCGAGGACGGCGAACTGCGCCGCTCGATGGGCGAGGCGGCCCGTATCGCGGCGCGGCGGTACGCCCCGGAGCGCGTGGCGGCCTCCTACGAGCGGCTCATCGAGGAACTCCACACCGCCCGCGGCACCGAGGCCCCGGCCGGGCGGCGCCGTGCGGTCACGCCCCTGCGCGGCCGGGCGGCCGGGACGCCGCTGACCGTCACCCTCAAGGGCGCGGTCAAGCAGCTGGTCCGCAGGCCGCTGCGGCCCATCGCGTCCTGCCGGGTCACCGCCGAGGGAAATCTGTCGGTGCTGCTGGAGCCCGCCGAGGTGCGCGGCAGCGGGCTCGAACTGACCGTCACCCGCCGGAAGAGCGACGAGGCGCCGCTCCGCGTTCCGCTTCTGCCCCCGGCGGGCATCGCGCCGTCCGCGCCCTGGACGGCCACGCTCGACCGCGCGACGCTCGATCTCGCCGAGGGCCGCTGGGATCTGCATGTGGTCCGCCGCTCCGATGGCGTCCGCCGCCGGGTCGGCTGCCGCTTCGCCGAGGGGCGCGGGCTGTTGGACCTGGAGCCGCTGCCCGGCTCGCCCGTCGCCTGGTGGATCCCCTACGCCACCGTCGACGGCTTTCTCGCGCTGCGCGCCTGGCGGCGCCCGGTCCACGCCGAGGCCCGGGTGATCCGCATGGACGCCGAGGGACTCGCCGTCGAAGGCACCCTGTACGGGGCGCGCTTCGGGCTCGGCGCCGCCCCGACCGCGGTGGCCACTCCGTCCCGCGGCCCGGCCCGCTCGTTCCTCACCGGTGCCACGGCGCTGGACGGCGGCCGGTTCCGCTTCACCGTCCCGTACGAGCGGATCCAGCAGGCCCGTACGGACGACGAGGGCGTCGCCGCCTGGACCCTGACGCTCCATAAGTCCGCCGGGTCCGAGATCCCGATCCCGATCGGCCGCATCGTGGGCGACATTGTGGACCGCGACAAAACGGACCTCTTCCCGGTCACCCACGGTGTCCGGCCCCACCTCACCGGCACCGGCGACCTCACCATCATCTCCCCCATCACAGACAATTGAGAGACGTGAGTCATAGGTACGGTGTTTGCCGCGGAGATCACCGGTAACACTCGGTGATACCAGCCTCGAGCGAGGAAGACTCTGCGGAAGGCATAGCGATGTCAACTGTCACGCTCATCATCCTGGTGGCGGCCCTGGCCGCCATTGCCGGCCTTGTGATCGCCCCCTCGGTCCGGCAGGGCCGCAAGGGCGAACTGCCGGTCCGAAGCCTGCCCTCGGAAGCCAGGGAGCAGTACGCGGCGCGGTGGGCGGGAGTGCAGGAGCGATTCGTGGACTCTCCCGGGTGGGCGCTGCGCGAAGCCGACCGGCTGCTGGGCGCCTTGGCCGTCGACCGCGGCTATCCGGCCGAGTCCGACGGCAAGCGGATGGACGCGCTGTCCATCCGTCACCCCGGGGAGATCGACGGCTACCGCCGACTGCACGCCATGGCGGCACAGGTACACGATAGCGAGGCCGCTCAGACCGCCGAAGCCGCCACCGAGCGGATGCGGGAGGCCCTGGTCGCGGCGCGGCCCCTGTTCGAGCAACTCGTGCGCGCACAGCCGCACGACGAGCGCCCGCTCCCGCCCCCGGTCCCCCGTCAGCGAGATCTTCAGCGGGGCCGTATCCCGCGGCAGCGCTTCGGCCCGGCCGCCGATCACTGACCGGTGAGCCGCACCGCCAGCGCGAGGGTGTCATCCGGATGCAGGATCACCGTGTGCATATCCTCCGCGATGGCGCCGGGGACCTCCTCGATCGGGCTCTGCAGATGCTTGTGCGCGGCCTCGATCAGGCGCCTCTCGCCCTCGATCGGGTCCCGGCGGCTCTCGGTGAGCCCGTCGGTGTAGAGCAGGAGGAGGTCCCCGGGGGCCAGCCGCTCGGTCAGCGGGGTCTCGCTCCCGGGCAGCGGAAAGCCGATCCCGCGCCCCCGGGCCTCCAGATAGCGGGCCGTTCCGTCGCGGCGCAGCAACAGCGCGGGCGGATGGCTCCCGTTGGCCAGCCACAGCTCACCGGTGACCGGATCGATCCGGGCGAGCAGCACGGTGGCCATCACGGCCCGGTCGAAGGGGTACAGGATCTCGTCGGTGCGGGCCACGATCGACTGGAGGCGGTGGCCCTCCAGGGCGAGGGTGCGCACCGCGTGGGTGACGTTGAGCGCGCTGCGCGTACTGGTCACCCCATGGCCCAGCGCGTCCACGATGGTGATGTGGACGGTGCCGTCGGGCAGCACGAACCAGTCGTACAGATCCCCGCCGGTCGGCGCGTCGGTGCCGGCCGGTTCGTAGTGCACGGCGAGTTCGAGACCGTCGGCCTCGATGAGCGGCGGGCGCAGCGCGTCCTCCAGCTCCCGCAGGGTCTGGCCGTGCGCGGTGCGCAACTGCTTGTCCCGCTCGTCGAGCTGGACGTAGAGCGCGAGCACCCCGCTGTTGGTCTCCTCGAGTTCGTCCTTGAGGCGGCGGTGCTCGGCGGTGAGCGCGTCGGCGGCGGCCAGAACGGCGCGCAACTCCTCCGCGGCGAGGGCGTCGTCGCCGGGGGCCTCCTCGGCGTCGTCCACCGGCGGGCCCGCCGGGAGGCGCCAGACCACCTCGTCCTCGGTCACCGCGTCGGGGGCCATCGGCAGCTCCGCCGCCGCCGGCCCCGTATCGCCCGGCGTCCGCAGCACCACCGTGAGCAGCCCTGCGCCCGGGTCGTACGCCCACTCGAGGCCGGTCTCCCGCCCGGCGCGCAGCGCCGCCCCGGCGGCCTCGGCGGCGGACAGCACAAGGCGCCCCCGGACCTCCGGGTCCAAGGCGTGCTCCCGGGCCAGCGCCCGAACGGCCCGGCTGAGCCCGGCCGTCGTGGCGCAGGTGAGGTTCCTCGTCGTCATGGAAGCCTTAAGGGAGACCTGGCCGCGAGCACCGTGGCGTCGTCGCGGACGCGGCGATGGCCATGGGCGAGTGCGGCGGACAGCAGGGACGGCGGAAGACGGAGCACGGCAGGGGGCGGGTCCAGCGCCCAGCGGGCGTCTATACCGTCGCTGTGCAGCACCGCCGTGGCGCCCTGGGACAGCGGGAAGCCGTGGACGCGTGGGGTGGGCATGCCCCAGCCGACGATCCCGGGCTGTCCGATCAGCCGGTGCTCGACCCCGCCCGGGGTCAGGGCGAGGGCGCGGATGTTGCCGATGCCGCAGTAGTCGGCGCGATCGTGGTGCAGCCGCAGCAGCCCCACGGCGGCCCCGCGGGTGTGCCGCAGGGCCCGGTTCATCCGGGTGAGCGCGTCCGGCAGCGGCCGGTCGGGGTCGGTGTGGAAGGTCCGCAGCGCCGCCTGGGCCGCCTCCTCGGCGGCCCGGCCGTGGCCGAGGCCGTCGAGGACGACCGCGGTGCGGGCGGTGTCCGTGTCGACGATCCCGCGGGCGTCGCCACAGCCCTCCTCCCCTTCGGCGGGCAGACAGATCGCGCCCACCCCCTGCCACTCCGGCCGCTGCTCGCCCGGCGCGGTGAGGCGGGCGCAGGCCCAGGTGCCCGCGTCGGTGCCGTCGGCGCTGCGCATGGTGAAGTGGGTCGCCATCCTTTTGACGGCGCCGAGCCCGACCCCCAGCGTGCCGGAGGTGGTGTAGCCGTCGGCCAGGCAGCGCTCGGGGTCGTGCATACCGGGGCCGCGGTCGGCGGCGAGGATCTCCACCCCGTGGCCCAGCGGCAGCGGCTGGACGTAGAGCGTGCCGTCGCTGGCGTGCTTGTCCAGGTTGGTCGCCAGCTCCGAGGCGATCACCGCCGCCTGATCGGGCAGCGCCCCCGGCAGCTCGCAGTCCCGGGCCACCGCACGCGCCGTCTCGGCGGCCAGATGCACGGCGCTGTGGTGGTCGACGCGCACCTGGGCGGTGGGCACCGTGAACGGACGGCTCACCGGACCGCCCAGCGGGTGACGACCACGACGGTGCCCTCGCCCGGGCCGGTGCGCACCGTGAACTCGTCCATCAGCCGCCGGGCACCGCCCAGCCCGTGGCCCAGGCCCGAGCCGGTGGTGAAGCCGTCGGTGAGCGCCGCCTCGAGGTCCGCGATGCCCGGCCCCTCGTCCTTGACGGTCAGCCGCAGCCCCCGCCGCCCGGAGGGCTCGCGCGGATAGTCGAGGGTGACGGTGCCGCCGCCCCCGTGGACATAGGCGTTACGGGCGAGCTCGCTGGCGGCCGTGACCACACGGGTCTGGTCCACCAGGCCGAAGCCCACCGCGATGGTGGCCGCGCGCACCGCGTGGCGGACCGTCAGCAGGTCCTCCTCCGTGCGCACCGGATACGCGGCCGGCGCGGGCGGGCGCCGGCTCTCCGCCCGCGCGGGCCGCTTGGGTCCGTGGGAGGCGAGGGTGGATTCACCGGGCAGTGCCACGTCGGGCCCCTTCCAGGGGCTGCGGGGCCTGCCGCCACCCCAGCGCGGCCAGCCCCTGCTCCGGATTGAGTGCGGTCTCCACACCGACCAGTTCGATCCCCAGCTCGACCAGGGTGATCGCCACCGGCGGTCGCATCCCGGCCACGATCACCCGGGCCCCCAGCAGCCGGGCCACCGTGGTCAGCTCCATCAGCGTCCGGGCCACGAAGGAGTCGATGACCTCCAGCCGGGAGATGTCGATGAGCACCCCACGGGCGCCCTCGGCCGAGATCCGCTCGGTGAGCTCCTCGGTGAAGGCGATGGCGGTCCGGTCGTCGAGCTCGTTGAGCAGGCCCGTGACCAGGACATCTCCCAGTCGCAGAATCGGAACGCCGGGTGAGCGAAGGCCGTTCACCGACCGTCTCCTTCATCACCGTCGGGACCGGGCCCGTCGATCAGCTTGATCGCGGCGGCCAGCGCGTCGGCCAGCGTCGCCCGCGTGAGGATGGTGGACAGATCGATGCCGAGCTGGGCGATGGTCTGGGCGATCGAGGGGCGGACCCCGCTGATCACGCAGTCCGCGCCCATGAGCCGCACCGCGTTCACCGTCTGCATCAGATGCTGGGCGACGGCGGTGTCCACCGTCGGCACACCCGTGATGTCGATGATCGCGACCAGCGCCTCATGGTCCTGGATGGCCTGGAGCAGATTCTCCATCACCACCTGGGTCCGGGCGGTGTCCAACGTGCCGATCAGCGGCACCGCCAGCACCTGCCGCCACAGCCGCACCACCGGCGTCGACTGCTCCATCAACTGCTGGCTCTGCCGGCGGATGATCTCCTCCCGGCCCTCCACATACGTCTCGAAGGACAGCACCCCGGCCACATCCAGCAGCCGGTTCATGAAGACGGCCGAGGCGAACAGCTCCTCGGCGTCCCGGGTGTCCCGCTGCACCGCCTTGAGCAGCGCCTCCTTGAGCGCGAGCACCGCGAGCGAGGTCGCCGTCGGCGTGGCCCCCGCCCGCGCCCGGCGCATCGACAGCCCCACCACGGCCTCGTGCAGCCCCGGGGTGGAGGTCACCACCCGGTCCACCGGCACCCCGCTCTGCAGGCCGGGAACCAGCGCCTCGATCAAGGCGTCGGCCTCCTCGCGCAGTTCGGCCTCGCCGATGTCGGTGTCAAGCAGGGCCTGCTCCATCTGCAGCTCGACCCAGCGATCGGCGATTTCCTCGTCGCGCTCCTGAAGAGCCCTGGTCAGGCGCTCTCGCACAGCGGCCTCGCTGGTACTCACGCGGATCCCTTCGCGGTCGACGACCGTTGTCGGTTGGCAAATTTTATCGATCTTCCGGAGGCCCCGGAAGTCGCATCATGCCGATCGCCCCGCCGCCTTGACTCACTCGCCCAGTCGTCGGCACACGAGGCGCGTGGCGAGTACCCAATGATCGGCCGCCCACACCCGCCGCTTTCAGCAGCAGCCGGAACCGATCGCCGTCGCGCCCGGCAGGGAGCGCTTGTTGCGGGACTCCCGGTTACGGGCGGCGAGTTGGTCATCGGCCGGATAACCGACCTCCTCCAGGGTCAGGCCATGAGGACGGACGACATGCACGGCGGAGTCGCGCACCCCCGCGGCGAGCACCTTGCCCGGCCAGTCCGGGAGACGGTGGCCGTCGCCGACGAAGAGCAGGGCGCCCACCAGCGAGCGCACCATGTTGTGGCAGAAGGCGTCCGCCCGTACGGTCGCCGTGATGACCCCGTCCGCACCGCGCACCCAGTCCAGCCGCTGGAGGGTGCGGATGGTGGTGGCGCCGTCGCGCTTCTTGCAGTACGCGGCGAAGTCGTGCTCGCCCAGGAGCCGTTCGGAAGCCGCGTTCATGGCGGCCACGTCCAGCGGCCAGTCATGCCACAGCACATGGCCGCGCAGCAGCGGATCGACCCCGCCGGGATGGTCGGTGACCCGGTAGGCGTAGCGCCGCCAGATCGCGGAGAAGCGGGCGTTGAACCCGGACGGGGCCCGCTCGACCTTCCAGACCCGTACGTCATGGGGCAGCCGGCCGGCGAGCCGCCGCAGCAGCCTGTCCCGGTGCTCGGCCCACAGCGCCTCCGGGAGATCCACATGCGCCACCTGGCCGCGGGCATGGACCCCCGCGTCGGTGCGGCCCGCGACGGTCAGCTCAAAGGTCTCCGAGGAGCGCGTCACCGTCCGCAGCGCGCTCTCCAGCTCGCCCTGCACGGTGCGCCGCTCGCGCTGCTTGGCCCAGCCCGAGAAGTCCTTGCCGTCGTAAGCAAGATCCAGTCGGACCCGTACGAAACCGGGCGCCGCCTCGTCACTCACCCAACTGTTCCTCTCCATGCGGAACGGGCCCGCTCCCAGATTCTGGGGGCGGGCCCGTCCGTGACAACGAAAGCCGTAGCGACGCCTCAGGCGTCCTTCGCGGCCTCATCAGCCGCGTCCGCGGCGGGCTCGGCCGGAGCCTCGGTCGCCTCGGCCTCAGCGGCCGGGGCCTCGGTGGCCTCGTCCTTCTTGAGGTTCGCGGCGGCCGTGTCACCGGCAGCGTCCTTGGCGGTGCGCTTGGTGGCGGCCTCGGCCTCGCCGACGGCCTCCTGCTGCACGGTCAGCGCCTCGACCAGCTCGATGACCGCCATCGGGGCGTTGTCGCCACGACGGTTACCGATCTTGGTGATGCGGGTGTAGCCACCCGGCCGGTTCTCGTAGCGCGGCCCGATCTCGGTGAAGAGGGTGTGCACGACGCTCTTGTCGCGGATGGTCTGCAGCACCAGACGGCGGTTGTGAAGGTCGCCCTTCTTCGCCTTGGTGACCAGCTTCTCCGCGACCGGGCGCAGGCGGCGGGCCTTCGCCTCGGTGGTGGTGATCCGGCCGTGCTCGAACAGCGCGGTGGCGAGGTTCGCCAGCAGGAGCCGCTCGTGCGCAGCGCTGCCGCCCAGACGGGCGCCCTTGGTGGGCTTCGGCATTGGTGTATCTCCTAGGTGTCTGCACCGGCCGTATCAGGTACCGGTGTCAGTTGCCGGCGAGCGGCCGCCCGCCGGAAATTTTCGTCGCCCGCCGCACGGACTCGATCAAGCTCAGCAAGATCAAGTCCGTCCGGCGATTGAGGACAGCGCCTCAGCCCCAGCGGCGGGGCAGCGATCAGTACTGCTCGGTCTCGACGAAACCCGCATCCGCGTCGTCATCGGCGCCGAAGGCGTCAGCGGCGGCGGTCGGGTCGAATCCGGGCGGGCTGTCCTTGAGCGCCAGGCCCATACCGGCCAGCTTCGCCTTGACCTCGTCGATCGACTTGGCGCCGAAGTTCCGGATGTCGAGCAGGTCCGCCTCGGACCGCGCCACGAGTTCACCCACGGAGTGGATGCCCTCGCGCTTGAGGCAGTTGTACGAGCGGACGGTGAGCTCGAGCTCCTCGATCGGCAGCGCCAGATCGGCGGCGAGGGCGGCGTCCGTCGGGGACGGGCCCATGTCGATGCCCTCGGCGTCCACGTTCAGCTCGCGGGCCAGGCCGAACAGCTCGACCAGGGTCTTACCGGCCGACGCCATGGCGTCACGCGGCCGCATGGCCTGCTTGGTCTCGACGTCGACGATCAGCTTGTCGAAGTCGGTGCGCTGCTCGACACGGGTCGCCTCGACCTTGTAGGTGACCTTGAGCACCGGCGAGTAGATGGAGTCGACCGGGATCCGGCCGATCTCCTGGCCGACCTGCTTGTTCTGCACGGCGGAGACGTAACCGCGGCCACGCTCGACCGTGAGCTCCATCTCCAGCTTGCCCTTGCCGTTCAGCGTGGCCAGGACCAGGTCGGGGTTGTGCACCTCGACACCGGCCGGCGGGGCGATGTCGGCGGCGGTGACCAGACCCGGGCCCTGCTTGCGCAGGTACATCACGACCGGCTCGTCGTGCTCCGAGGAGACGACGAGCTGCTTGATGTTGAGGATCAGGTCGGTGACGTCCTCCTTGACGCCCGGCACGGTGGTGAACTCGTGCAGGACCCCGTCGATCCGGATGCTGGTGACGGCCGCACCGGGGATCGAGGAGAGGAGCGTGCGACGCAGGGAGTTTCCGAGGGTGTAGCCGAAGCCCGGCTCCAGCGGCTCGATCACGAACCGGGAGCGGAACTCGTCGACGACCTCTTCGGTCAACGAGGGACGCTGAGCGATCAGCATGGGGTTTGCCTCCAGTCTCCGGCGCCCGCTATTTGACGCCGAACCCTTCAATGGTACGGGCGGTACGCGCCAAACGGCTCCGTACCGCCCGTATCGCCTTTGTCTACTACTTGGAGTAGAGCTCGACGATCAGCTGCTCCTGCACCTGGGTGTCGATCACCTGGCGCTCGGGCATGGAGTGCACGAGGATCCGCAGCTGCGACGGAATGGCCTCCAGCCACGCCGGCACCGTGCGCTCGCCCGCCTCGGCCTGAGCCACCTGGAAGGGGGTCAGGGTCCGGGACTTCGTGCGGACCTCGATGATGTCGTTCACGGTGACGCGGGCCGACGGGATGTCGGTCTTGCGGCCGTTCACATTGATGTGGCCGTGGCGGACCAGCTGACGGGCGTGGTCGCGGGACTTGGCGAAGCCGGCCCGGTAGACCACGTTGTCGAGGCGGGTCTCGAGGATGCGAAGCAAGTTCTCACCGGTCTTGCCGGACTTCTTGTTCGCCTCCGCGTAGTAGCCACGGAACTGCTTCTCAAGGACCCCGTAGATGCGGGTCGCCTTCTGCTTCTCACGGAGCTGCAGCAGGTACTCGCTGTCCTTGGTGCGCCCGCGACCGTGCTCACCCGGGGGGTAAGGACGGATCTCGATCGGGCACTTCGCGCTCTCGCACTTGCTCCCCTTGAGGAAGAGCTTCTGCTTCTCCCGACGGCATCGCTTGCAGTCGGCCCCGGTGTAACGCGCCATGTTTCTGTTGTCTCCTACTTCAGCCGGTCAGACGCGCCGACGCTTGGGCGGGCGGCATCCGTTGTGCGGAGTCGGAGTGACGTCCTGGATCGAACCCACCTCCAGGCCGGTGGCCTGGAGCGAGCGGATCGCGGTCTCACGGCCGGAGCCCGGACCCTTGACGAACACGTCGACCTTGCGCATGCCGTGCTCCTGCGCGCGGCGGGCGGCCGACTCGGCGGCCATCTGCGCGGCGAACGGAGTGGACTTGCGCGAGCCCTTGAAGCCGACGTGGCCGGCAGAGGCCCAAGAGATCACATTCCCGGTCGGGTCCGTGATCGAGACGATGGTGTTGTTGAACGTGCTCTTGATGTGAGCGTGCCCGTGGGCGACGTTCTTCTTCTCCTTGCGGCGCACCTTCTTGGCGCCGGCCGTCCTGCTCTTCGGAGGCATTCCTGAATTCTCCCGTGGAGGTGGTCGGTCCTACAGCTCGGACCGCTTGACAGCGTCCGGTGCGGACTACTTCTTGCCCGGCTTCTTCTTACCGGCGATGGCGCGACGCGGGCCCTTGCGGGTGCGGGCGTTGGTGCTGGTGCGCTGGCCGTGGACCGGAAGGCCGCGGCGGTGGCGCAGACCCTGGTAGCAGCCGATCTCGACCTTGCGGCGGATGTCGGCCTGGATCTCGCGACGGAGGTCACCCTCGGTCTTGATGTTGTTGTCCACGTACTCGCGGATCTTGACCAGGTCTTCTTCGCCCAGGTCACGAACGCGGGTGTCCGGGTTCACACCGGTGTTGGCGAGCGTCTGCTGGGCAAGGGTGCGACCGATGCCGAAGACGTAAGTGAGGGCGACCTCAACGCGCTTTTCGCGCGGGAGATCAACGCCTGCGAGGCGTGCCATGAATCTGGCTCCAGATGGTTGTCGGAGGTCTTCCGCAGCACCACTCCCGGCCACCGCTCGCACGGCTGCCGGGTCCCCGGCCTCCGACCGGGGGTGTCGTCCCCGCGAGGCGGGAACGGGTGACTGCGTATGTACGCAAAGTTATGACGTCGCGCGAAGATGCTGCGAGTGGTGCAGGATTCCGGCCGGTGTGCGTCAGCCCTGGCGCTGCTTGTGGCGCAGGTTGTCGCAAATGACCATGACCCGGCCGTGGCGGCGGATCACCTTGCACTTGTCGCAGATCTTCTTGACGCTCGGCTTGACCTTCATGGTGTGAGGTTCTCCGGGTCGTGAGATCTACTTGTAGCGGTAGACGATCCGTCCGCGCGTGAGGTCGTACGGAGACAGCTCCACCACGACCCGGTCATCGGGCAGGATGCGGATGTAGTGCATGCGCATCTTGCCGCTGATGTGCGCGAGGACCTTGTGACCGTTCTGAAGCTCCACCTTGAACATCGCGTTCGGCAGAGACTCGATCACGGTGCCCTCGATTTCGATGGCGCCTTGCTTCTTGGCCATGTCCTGCTTTCGGGATCGGCTACCTTGATCGGCCCGCCGCATGCGGGAGGGCATGCGTGAGCCGACGTGTCAGTCTACGTCAGGGCATCCCGAAACACGAATCCGGGGCATGATGCCCCGGGATCGAGATCTTTATGCCCACGGAGATCGTCAGGCCAGGGGATCGGGCGCGGTCTCCACGCCCAGCTCGGCCAGCTTTGCCTTGCCGCCGTCCACGGCGGTCAGCACCAGCGGGCCCTCCTCGGTCAGCGCGACCGAGTGCTCCCAGTGGCTGGACCAGGTGCCGTCGTCCGTCTTGACGGTCCAGTCGTCGGACAGCACATGCGTCTTCGCGGTGCCCAGGCTCACCATGGGCTCGATCGCGATGCAGAAGCCGGGGCCCAGCCGTGGGCCCTTGCCGCGCTTCCGGGAGACGTAGTTCAGCAGATGCGGGTCCATGTGCATCTGGGAGCCGATGCCATGGCCGCCGTAGTCCTCGATGATCCCGTACTTGCCGGAGGCCGGGCGGGGCTGGCGGCGGATGTAGCCCTCGATCGCCTTGGAGATGTCGATCAGCCGGTGGCCCTTGCGGACCGCCGCGATCCCGGCCCACATCGACTCCTCGGTCACCCGGCTGAGCTCGTACAGCTCCGGGTCGTGACCGGTGCCCACGAAGGCGGTGAAGGCGGCGTCGCCATGCCAGCCGTCCACGATCGCGCCCGCGTCGATGGAGATGATGTCGCCGTCCTTGAGGACGGTCTCCTGGTCCGGGATGCCATGCACCACGATGTCGTTCACCGAGGTGCAGATCGTGGCGGGGAAGCCGCCGTAGCCCAGGAAGTTCGACTTGGCGCCGTGGTCGGCGATGACCTTACGGGCGACGTCGTCCAGGTCCTTGGTGGTGGCGCCGGGGACGGCAGCCGCCCGCGTCGCCTCATGGATGGCGGCGACGACCAGTCCCGCCTCACGCATCTTCGCGATCTGCTCGGGAGTCTTGATCTCCACCATGGGGGCCTTCCACGCTCAGTCGTCATTACCGCTATCGCCCAACAGTACGGCCGCGAGACCTCAAAGGCTCGCGGCCGTACAGGGCAGCAAACATCAATTGGGCAACCCCCGCGGCGAGCGACCACCTCCGCGAGAGCGGCGGCGGTTCAGCCGCAAAAAGGGGCCCGCGACACCCCCGGCGGGGCGTCGCGGCCGATCGGCTCTGTTCTCTAGGCCGCCTTGGCCGCCAGGGCGTCCATCGCCCTTTGGGTGACCTCGGACACCTTGCCGAGCGCCGAGATCGTCACGACCAGGCCCTTGGCCTTGTAGTAGTCGATGATCGGCTCGGTCTCCCGGTGGTAGACCTCGAGTCGTTTGCGGACCGTCTCCTCGCTGTCGTCCTCGCGCTGGTACAGCTCGCCGCCGCAGACGTCGCATACGCCCGGGGTCTTCGGCGGCTTGTACTCCACGTGGAACGTGTGCGAGCTGTCCTGACGGCAGGTACGGCGGCCCGCGATGCGCTTGATCACCTCGGACTCGGGGACCTCCAGGTCCAGCACCGCGTCCAGCGAGACACCGCGCTCGCCCAGGTAGGTGTCCAGGGCCTCGGCCTGGATCTGGTTCCTCGGGAACCCGTCCAGCAGGAAGCCGGCCTGTGCGTCCGGCTGGTCCAGCCGGTCCTCCGCCATGCCGATGGTGACCTCGTCCGGTACCAGCTGCCCGGCCCGCATGTACTCCTGCGCCTGCTTGCCGAGGGGGGTGCCCTGGCTGATGTTCGCGCGGAACAGGTCGCCTGTGGAGATATGCGGGATCGACAGCTTCTCGGCAAGGTACGCGGCCTGCGTACCCTTGCCGGCTCCCGGAGGCCCGACGAGGACGATTCGCATCAGCGGAGGAACCCTTCGTAGTGTCGCTGCTGAAGCTGGCTCTCGATCTGCTTCACAGTCTCCAGGCCGACACCCACGATGATCAGGATGCTCGTGCCGCCGAACGGGAAGTTCTGATTGGCGTTGAGCGTCACCAGTGCCACCGTGGGCACCAGGGCGATCAAGCCCAGATAGAGCGCACCGGGCCACGTGATGCGATTCAGCACGTAGCTCAGGTACTCCGCGGTGGGACGACCAGCCCGGATACCCGGGATGAACCCACCATACTTCTTCATGTTGTCGGCAACTTCTTCGGGGTTGAAGCTGATGGCGACATAGAAGAATGCGAAGAAGACGATCAGCAGGAAGTACGTGGCGATGTAGACCGGGTGGTCGCCCTTGACGAAGTTCTGCGAGATCCAGGTCGCCCAGCCGGCCTTCGAATTGGAGAACTGGACGATCAGCGCCGGAATGTACAGCAGCGATGAGGCGAAGATCACGGGGATCACACCCGCCTGGTTCACCTTCATCGGGATGTAGGTGGACGTACCGCCGTACGAGCGACGGCCGATCATGCGCTTGGCGTATTGCACGGGGATCCGGCGCTGGGCCTGCTCGACGAAGACCACCAGGCCGACCATGGCCAGACCACAGAGGATCACCAGGCCGAACTCCAGCCAGCCACCCATGATCTTGCCCTGCTGCTTGATGCTCCACATCGCGCTCGGGAACCCGGCGGCGATCGAGACGAACATCAGGATCGACATGCCGTTGCCGATGCCGCGGTCGGTGACCAGCTCACCGAGCCACATGATCAGCGCCGTGCCGGCGGTCATCGTGATGACCATCACGGCGGTGGTGAAAATCGAGTCGTCCCGGACGATCTGGCCGCCGACGGGGCAGCTCTGGAAGAGCGAACCGCTGCGGGCGGTGGCCACCAGGCCGGTGCCCTGCAGGATCGCCAGCGCGATGGTCAGATAGCGGGTGTACTGCGTGATCTTCGACTGCCCGGCCTGGCCCTCCTTCTTGAGGGCTTCGAGGCGCGGGATCACCACGGTCAGAAGCTGCAGGATGATGCTTGCCGTGATGTACGGCATGATCCCGAGCGCGAAGATGGTGATCTGGAGCAGTGCGCCACCACTGAACATGTTGACCAGGCCGAACAGCCCCTGCTGGCCCTTGGCGAGGTCCATGCACGTCTGGACATTCTTGTAGTCGATGCCCGGGATCGGGATATGTTGCCCGAGCCTGAAGAGCACGATGATGGCCAGCGTGAACAGCAGCTTCTTGCGCAGGTCGGGCGTCTTGAACGCCCGGGCGAACGCGGTGAGCACGGTGCCTCCTGCGCCCCCCGCGTGCGTGCGCGAGAGGTGACGGTCTTGAGGATCGACGAATACTTATCAGCCAGGACCCGCGCGGAGGCGTACCGCGCGGAAGGTAACAACGCACGCCACCTTACCGGCGACCTGGCCCCGCTTGGAACGACCAACCGGGGATGCCCCGTATCTGGAGCATCCCCGGTCGGGTGTGCACCGTGCTCAGACGAGCTCGGTGACGGTGCCACCGGCAGCGGCGATCTTCTCCTTGGCGGAGCCGGAGACGGCGTCGACCGTCACCTGGAGCGCCACGGAGACCTCACCGGAGCCCAGCACCTTGACGAGCTGGTTCTTGCGCACCGCGCCCTTGGCGACCAGATCGGCCACCGTGACCTCGCCACCCTGCGGGTAGAGCGCGGCCAGCTTGTCCAGGTTCACGACCTGGTACTCGGTGCGGAAGGGGTTCTTGAAGCCCTTGAGCTTCGGGAGCCGCATGTGGAGGGGCATCTGCCCACCCTCGAAGCGCTCCGGAACCTGGTAGCGGGCCTTGGTGCCCTTGGTGCCACGACCAGCGGTCTTACCCTTGGACGCCTCACCACGACCGACACGGGTCTTGGCGGTCTTGGCGCCCGGGGCGGGCCGGAGGTTGTGGACCTTCAGCGGGTTGTTCTCCGCCATCTCAGTCGACCTCCTCGACCGTCACGAGGTGCCGCACGGTGGTCGCCATGCCGCGGAACTCGGGGCGGTCCTCCTTGACAACCACGTCGCCGAGCTTCTTCAGCCCGAGCGAACGCAGGGTGTCGCGGTGGTTCTGCTTGCTGCCGATGTAGGACTTCGTCTGCGTGATCTTCAGGCGGGCCATGCTCACACACCCACCCCGGCACGCGCCCGCAGCAGAGCGGCGGGAGCGACATCCTCCAGCGGCAGACCACGGCGGGCGGCGATCTCCTCGGGGCGCTGAAGGCCCTGCAGAGCGGCCACCGTGGCGTGCACGATGTTGATCGGGTTCGACGAACCGAGCGACTTGCTGAGCACGTCGTGGATGCCCGCGCACTCCAGCACGGCGCGCACCGGGCCACCGGCGATCACACCGGTACCGGGGGACGCCGGCTTCAGCAGCACAACACCCGCGGCCTCCTCACCCTGGATCGGGTGCGGAATGGTGCCGGCGATCCGGGGGACCTTGAAGAAGTGCTTCTTGGCCTCCTCCACGCCCTTGGCGATCGCGGCCGGCACCTCCTTGGCCTTGCCGTAACCGACACCCACGGTGCCGTCACCGTCGCCCACCACGACCAGCGCGGTGAAGCTGAAGCGACGACCACCCTTCACAACCTTGGCGACGCGGTTGATCGCGACAACACGCTCGACGTAAGCGGTCTTCTCGGCGGCAGCGCCACCGTCCCGCCGGTCCTTCCGGTCCCGCCGCTCGCCGCCACCGGCGCCGCCACCGCGGCGCTGGGGTCCAGCCATTGGATTTACCTCTCTCGTTTCCGCTTTGCGTTGGAACCGGGGCTCAGAACTTCAGCCCGGCCTCGCGGGCGGCGTCCGCCAGAGCGGCAATCCGCCCGGCGTACTTGTTGCCACCACGGTCGAACACGACGGCCTCGATGCCCGCGGCCTTCGCCCGCTCGGCCACCAGCGCGCCGACCTGCTGCGCCAGGGCGCTCTTGTCGCCCTCGGCCGCCCGGATGGCGCTGTCCAGCGTCGACGCCGAGGCCAGCGTGTGGCCCGCGATGTCGTCGATGACCTGCGCCACCATGTGACGGTTGGACCGCGTCACCACGAGGCGAGGACGGACCGGCGTGCCGGAGACCCGCTTGCGGACGCGGATGTGACGCCGCTTGACGGCAGCCGCCTTACGGGCGTTGCCCTTGGCGATCTTCACACCGTATGCCATGGCTTACTTACCAGCCTTTCCGACCTTGCGGCGGATGACCTCGCCCGCGTACTTCACGCCCTTGGCCTTGTACGGATCGGGCTTGCGCAGCTTGCGGATGTTCGCGGCGACCTCGCCGACCTTCTGCTTGTCGATGCCCTCGACGCTCAGCTTGGTCGGGGACTCCACCTTGAAGGTGATGCCCTCGGGGGCCTCGACCAGGATCGGGTGGCTGTAGCCCAGGGCGAACTCCAGGTTGGAGCCCTTGGCCTGGACGCGGTAACCCACACCGCTGATCTCGAGCGCCTTGCTGTAGCCCTGGGTCACGCCGGTGATCATGTTCGCCACCAGCGTGCGGGACAGGCCGTGCAGGGCCTTGTTCTGACGCTCGTCGTTGGGGCGGATGACAACGAGCGTGTTGTCCTCACCCTTGGCGACATCGATCGGCGCGGCGACGGTGTGCGAGAGAGAACCCTTGGGGCCCTTCACGGCGACCGTGCGGCCATCGATGGTGACGTCCACACCAGCGGGAACCTGGATGGGCAGCTTGCCAATGCGCGACATGTGCTTCCTCCGTTCCCTGGTTACCAGACGTAGGCGAGGACTTCCCCACCCACGCCCTTCTTGCCGGCCTGCTTGTCGGTGAGGAGCCCGTGCGACGTGGAGATGATCGCCACGCCCAGGCCGCCGAGCACCTTCGGCAGGTTGGTGGACTTTGCGTAGACCCGCAGGCCCGGCTTCGAAATCCGCTTGATGCCGGCGATCGAGCGCTCGCGGTTCGGGCCGAACTTCAGCTCGAGGGTGAGGTTCTTGCCAACCTCGGCGTCCTCGACCTTCCAGCCGGTGATGTAGCCCTCCTGCTGGAGGATCTCCGCGATATGCGACTTGATCTTGCTGTGCGGCATCTCGACGGAGTCGTGGTACGCCGAGTTCGCGTTTCGCAGACGTGTCAGCATGTCTGCGATCGGATCGGTCATGGTCATGATGGCCTTCGGCCTCTCTCGCCGGGGTTTCCTGTATGCGCCATCCCTCTCACCCTCTTGACGAGGGCACGGGTGCGGCGCGGGGACCTACGGCGTAGTAAGGATTCTGGGCGGCGAGCGCCCAACCGTTCCACTCTACGGGAGTGGACGGGCGGGGCTCGCCATCCATTTGCTTACCGAGAGTCCGGTACCAGCCCAAAATTCCATCTTTCGCCCGCCAGGGCGTCCGTTGAGGGCGGTGGCGGGAGACGACGGGTGGGCTGTTACCAGGAGCTCTTGGTCACGCCCGGCAGCTCGCCACGGTGAGCCATCTCACGAAGGCACACGCGGCACAGGCCGAACTTGCGGTAGACGGAGTGCGGACGTCCGCAACGCTGGCAGCGCGTGTACCCACGCACGCCGAACTTGGGCTTGCGGGCGGCCTTGGCAATGAGAGCCTTCTTCGCCACGGCTCACGCCTCCTTGAACGGGAAGCCGAGGTGACGCAGTAGGGCGCGGCCCTCGTCGTCGTTGGTCGCCGTGGTCACCACGGTGATGTCCATACCCCGGACGCGGTCGATCTTGTCCTGGTCGATCTCGTGGAACATGACCTGCTCCGTGAGACCGAAGGTGTAGTTGCCCCGGCCGTCGAACTGCTTCGGCGACAGACCGCGGAAGTCGCGGATGCGCGGCAGCGCGAGCGACACCAGACGGTCCAGGAACTCCCACATGCGGTCACCGCGGAGGGTGACGTGGGCGCCGATCGGCTGGCCCTCACGCAGCTTGAACTGCGCGATGGACTTACGGGCCTTGGTGACGGCGGGCTTCTGGCCGGTGATCGTGGAGAGGTCGCGGATGGCGCCCTCGATCAGCTTGGAGTCGCGGGCGGCGTCGCCCACACCCATGTTGACCACGACCTTGGTCAGACCCGGGATCTGCATGACGTTCTCGTAGGAGAACTGCTCCTGCAGCTTGCCCTGGATCTCTTCGCGGTAGCGCGCCTTGAGGCGCGGTGCAGTGGTGGTGGCAGTCATCAGATGTCCTCACCGGTCCGCTTGGCAACGCGGATCTTGTTGCCCTCGTCGTCGAAGCGGTATCCGACGCGGGTGACGACCTTGTTGCCGTCCTTCTCCACCACGAGCTGCACGTTGCTCACGTGGATCGGGGCTTCGGTCGTCACGATGCCGCCGGTCTTCGAACCACGAGCGGTCTGTCCGGCCTTGGTGTGCTTCTTGACCCGGTTGACACCCTCGACCAGGACACGGTCCTCGCGCGGGAAGGCCGCGATGACCTTGCCCTGCTTGCCCTTGTCCTTACCGGTGATGACCTGGACCAGGTCGCCCTTCTTGATCTTCATCGGTTACAGCACCTCCGGCGCGAGCGAGATGATCTTCATGAACTTCTTCTCGCGCAGCTCACGGCCCACCGGGCCGAAGATACGGGTGCCACGGGGGTCGCCATCGTTCTTGAGGATGACGGCCGCGTTCTCGTCGAAGCGGATGTACGAGCCGTCCGGGCGGCGGCGCTCCTTGACGGTGCGCACGATGACCGCCTTGACGACGTCACCCTTCTTCACGTTGCCACCGGGGATCGCGTCCTTGACGGTGGCGACGATGACGTCACCGATGCCCGCGTAGCGGCGACCGGAGCCACCGAGAACACGGATGCAAAGGATTTCCTTCGCGCCCGTGTTGTCGGCGACGCGCAGTCGCGACTCCTGCTGGATCACGTCTATCTCCTGATCGTCTGCCGGTTCCCGGCAGGGGCTGGATATATCCAGCCCCTGCCGAGCCTGGCGGAACTGTCCTGCGGACTATTGCCCGCAGGCTGTATTACTTGGAATCCCCTTACGGGAATTACCTACTTGGCCTTCTCGAGGATCTCGACGACGCGCCAGCGCTTGGTCGCGGACAGCGGCCGGGTCTCCATCAGGAGGACACGGTCGCCGACACCCGCGGCGTTCTGCTCGTCGTGCGCCTTGAGCTTGTTCGTACGGCGGATGACCTTGCCGTACAGCGCGTGCTTGACGCGGTCCTCGACGGCGACGACGACGGTCTTGTCCATCTTGTCGCTGACGACCAGACCCTCACGGGTCTTGCGGAAGCCGCGGTTCTGCGTTGCGTTCTCAGTCACATTCGTCTCGCTCATCAGGCGCTCTCCACCGTCTCGATGCCGAGCTCGCGCTCCCGCATCAGGGTGTAGATCCGGGCGATGTCCTTGCGGACGGCCTTCAGCCGGCCGTGGTTCTCAAGCTGTCCGGTCGCCGCCTGGAAGCGGAGGTTGAACAGCTCTTCCTTGGCCTCACGCAGCTTGCCAACGAGGTCCTCGTTGTTCAGCTCACGCAGCTCGGACGCCTTGGTACCGGCCGCCATCACGACTCACCTGCCTCGCGCCGCACGATCCGGCACTTCATCGGGAGCTTGTGAGCAGCGCGGGTGAGCGCCTCACGCGCAGTCTTCTCGTTCGGGAAGGACAGCTCGAACATCACCCGGCCGGGCTTGACGTTCGCGACCCACCACTCCGGCGAACCCTTACCGGAACCCATGCGGGTCTCGGCAGGCTTCTTCGTCAGCGGACGGTCCGGATAGATGTTGATCCAGACCTTGCCGCCACGCTTGATGTGGCGGGTCATCGCGATACGAGCGGCCTCGATCTGACGGTTGGTGACGTACGCCGGGGTGACGGCCTGGATGCCGTACTCGCCGAACGCCAGCTCCGTGCCGCCCTTGGCCATGCCGGACCGCTTGGGGTGGTGCTGCTTGCGGTGCTTGACCCTGCGAGGGATCAGCATGTCGGTCAGGCCTCCGTTCCAGTGCTCTCAGCAGCCGGAGCGGCGGTGGCCTCGGCCTTGGGGGCCTCGGCGGGGGCGCTCTGCTGCTGCTGCGGCTTACGGCCACGGCCACCACGCTCGCCACCACGGCGCTGCGGGCGGTCGCTGCCGCCGCCACCACGCGACGGGCGGTTGCCGGCGCGAGCGGCGGCGTTCTCGGCACGGACCTCGGCGATGTTCTTGACGTCGCCCTTGTAGATCCACACCTTGACGCCGATGCGGCCGAAGGTGGTCTTGGCCTCGAAGAAGCCGTAGTCGACGTTCGCGCGGAGCGTGTGCAGGGGCACGCGGCCCTCGCGGTAGAACTCCGAGCGGGACATCTCGGCGCCGCCGAGACGGCCACCACACTGGATCTTGATGCCCTTGGCACCGGCCTTCATCGAGCTCTGCATCGACTTGCGCATCGCACGACGGAAGGAGACGCGGGAGGAGAGCTGCTCGGCGACGGCCTGGGCCACCAGCTGAGCGTCGACCTCGGGGTTCTTCACCTCGAGGATGTTGAGCTGCACCTGCTTGCCGGTCAGCTTCTCCAGCTCGCCGCGGATACGGTCGGCCTCCGCGCCGCGGCGGCCGATGACGATGCCCGGCCGGGCGGTGTGGATGTCGACGCGGACGCGGTCACGGGTGCGCTCGATCTCCACCTTGGAGATGCCCGCGCGCTCCATGCCCTTCGTCATCATCCGGCGGATGGCGACGTCTTCCTTGACGTAGTCCTTGTACAGCTTGTCGGCGTACCAGCGCGACTTGAAGTCGGTGGTGATGCCGAGCCGGAACCCGTGCGGGTTAACCTTCTGGCCCATTACCGGGTTCCTTCCTTGCTGCTGACGACCACGGTGATGTGGCTGGTCCGCTTGCGGATCCGGTAGGCGCGGCCCTGGGCACGCGGACGGAACCGCTTCAGGGTCGGGCCCTCGTCGACGTACGCCTCGGAGATGACGAGGCTGTCGGCGTCGGTGTGGTCGTAGTTGTGCGCGGCGTTGGCGATGGCGCTGTCCAGCACCTTGCCGACCGGCACGCTCGCGGCCTGCGGGGCGAAACGCAGGACCGCCTGAGCCTCCGTGGCACTCATGCCACGGATGAGGTCCACCACGCGGCGGGCCTTCATGGGCGTGACGCGGATGTACCGCGCCTGGGCCCTGGCTTCCATGGTTGTCCCTTCAGTGTCTGTCATGAGTCTGTTCCGCCGATCAGCGACGACGCGACTTACGGTCGTCCTTCTCGTGGCCGCGGAAGGTGCGGGTCGGCGCGAATTCGCCGAGCTTGTGGCCGACCATCGACTCGGTGACGAACACCGGGACGTGCTTGCGGCCGTCGTGCACCGCGATCGTGTGGCCGAGCATGGCCGGGACGATCATCGAGCGGCGGGACCAGGTCTTGATGACGTTCTTGGTGCCGGCTTCGTTCTGGACATCCACCTTCTTGATCAGGTGGTCGTCGACGAAGGGCCCCTTCTTGAGACTGCGCGGCATCTAAACCCGCTCCTAGCGCTTCTTGTTCGTCTTGCGGCGGCGGACGATGTACTTGTTGCTGGCCTTCTTCGGCGAGCGCGTACGGCCCTCCTTCTGACCCCACGGCGAGACCGGGTGGCGACCACCGGAGGTCTTGCCCTCACCACCACCGTGCGGGTGGTCGACGGGGTTCATGACCACACCACGAACGGTCGGGCGGACGCCCTTCCAGCGCATGCGGCCGGCCTTGCCCCAGTTGATGTTCGACTGCTCGGCGTTGCCGACCTCGCCGACAGTGGCGCGGCAGCGGACGTCGACCAGGCGGATCTCACCGGACGGCATGCGGAGGTGGGCCATGGAGCCCTCCTTCGCCAGCAGCTGCACGGAGGCACCCGCGGAGCGGGCGAACTTCGCGCCGCCGCCGGGCCGCAGCTCGATGGCGTGGAGCGTGGTACCAACCGGGATGTTGCGCAGCGAGAGGTTGTTACCGGGCTTGATGTCGGCGCCGGGGCCGTTCTCGATCCGGTCGCCCTGCGTCAGGCCGCGCGGCGCGAGGATGTAGCGCTTCTCGCCGTCGGCGTAGTGCAGCAGCGCGATGCGCGCGGTGCGGTTGGGGTCGTATTCGATGTGCGCGACCTTCGCCGGGACGCCGTCCTTGTCGTGACGGCGGAAGTCGATCACGCGGTACGCACGCTTGTGACCGCCACCCTGGTGGCGGACCGTGATGCGGCCGGCGTTGTTACGACCACCCTTGCTGTGCAGCGGGCGGACCAGCGACTTCTCCGGCGTGTCCCGCGTGATCTCGACGAAGTCGGCGACGCTGGAGCCACGACGGCCCGGGGTCGTCGGCTTGTACTTGCGGATACCCATTTCTCAGTCCTCGGAAGATTCCGGACTTCTGGACGTTCCGATCTCCGTTAGGAGACCGGGCCGCCGAAGATGTCGATACGGTCGCCCTCGGCGAGGGTCACGATGGCGCGCTTGGTGTCCTTGCGCTTGCCGAAACCGGTCTTGGTGCGCTTGCGCTTACCCTGCCGGTTGATCGTGTTGACCCCGGTGACCTTGACCGAGAAGACCGCCTCGACGGCCTGCTTGATCTGGGTCTTGTTGGCGCCGGGCGCGACGATGAACGTGTACTTGTTCTCGTCGAGCAGCGCGTAGCTCTTCTCCGAGACCACCGGCTTGACGAGAATGTCGCGGGGGTCGGTGAAGGTCTTGCTGGTGACAGCGGTCGCCTCACTCATCAGGCGGCGCTCCCTTCGGTCTTCTCAGCGGCCTTGGGACCAGCCACGAAGGACTCGAAGGCGGCCTTGGTGAAGACCACGTCGTCGGAGACGAGCACGTCGTACGTGTTCAGCTGGCCCGGCTCCAGGATGTGCACCTGGGGCAGGTTGCGGGCGGACAGCCACGCGGCCTCGTCGCTCCGCTCGGCGACCAGGAGCAGGTTCTTGCGCTCGCTGATCTTGCCCAGCAGGGTCTTCGCGGCCTTGGTGGAGATGTCGCCGTCGACCACGCCGGTCACGACGTGGATCCGCTCGTGGCGCGCCCGGTCGGAGAGGGCACCGCGCAGCGCGGCGGCCTTCATCTTCTTCGGGGTGCGCTGGCTGTAGTCGCGCGGCACGGGACCGTGCACGACGCCACCGCCGGCGAACTGCGGCGCGCGGGTCGAGCCCTGGCGCGCGCGGCCGGTGCCCTTCTGGCGGTAGGGCTTCTTGCCACCGCCCCGGACCTCACCGCGGGTCTTGGTCTTGTGCGTGCCCTGGCGGGCAGCGGCCAGCTGGGCGACGACGACCTGGTGGATCAGCGGAACGCTGACCTGCGCGTCGAAGATCTCCGTGGGGAGCTCGACGGTCCCGGCCTTGTCGCCTGCCGGCGAAAGGATGTCAATGGTGCTCATCGGTTACCTCAGGCCCCCTTGGCCGCGGTACGGACCAGGACGAGGCCGCCGTTCGGACCAGGAACCGCTCCCTTGATCAGGAGCAGACCCTTCTCCGCGTCAACGGCGTGGACGGTCAGGTTCTGGGTGGTGACCCGCTCATTGCCCATGCGGCCGGCCATGCGCAGGCCCTTGAACACGCGGCCCGGGGTGGCGCAGCCACCGATGGAGCCAGGCGAGCGGTGCTTGCGCTGGGTGCCGTGGCCGGCGCCGAGGCCGGCGAAGCCGTGGCGCTTCATGACACCGGCGGTGCCCTTGCCCTTGCTGGTGCCGGTCACATCGACCTTGACACCGGACTCGAACGCCTCGGCGGTGACCTCCTGGCCGAGCGTGTACTCGCTGGCGTCAGCGGTACGCAGCTCCACCAGGTGGCGGCGCGGGGTGACGTCGGCCTTGGCGAAGTGGCCCTTGAGGGGCTTGTTCACCTTGCGCGGGTCGATCTCGCCGAAGGCGATCTGGACGGCGCTGTAGCCGTCCGCGTCATCGGTGCGGACCTGGGTCACGACGCACGGCCCGGCCTTGACGACAGTGACCGGGACGACACGGTTGTTCTCGTCCCACACCTGCGTCATGCCGAGCTTCTCGCCCAGGACGCCCTTGATCTGCTTAGCCATCTCGCGCGTCACCTCAGAGCTTGATCTCGATGTCGACGCCCGCCGGCAGGTCGAGACGCATCAGCGAGTCGACGGTCTTCGGCGTGGGGTCGAGGATGTCGATGAGGCGCTTGTGCGTACGCATCTCGAAGTGCTCGCGCGAGTCCTTGTACTTGTGCGGCGACTTGATGACGCAGTACACGTTCTTCTCTGTGGGCAGCGGCACCGGGCCCGCGACCGACGCACCAGTGCGGGTCACCGTCTCGACGATCTTCTTCGCCGAGGAGTCGATGACCTCGTGGTCGTAGGCCTTGAGCCGGATGCGGATCTTCTGTCCCGCCATGGCTACTTCGTAGTCCTGTCTCTCGTAACGCTCTGGGACCCGGTGGCGTTCGCGTCCCTCTCCACCCCACTTCCGACCCACGCGGTCGGGCGTGTCGCAGTCCTTCTCATAAATCTCCATGCGGAGATCCCTGGTGAAGGGGGTTGCTGGGGGAGAAAGTCACCCACCGGGTGCCTGGCTGGGGCCCCGCTGACGCTTCCCGGAAGATTCCCGTACTTCCGCCCCTGATCAGGGGCGACGAGTACCGTGGGACTCGCTTCCAGTCCTCCCGGCGAGAGGCGCGCAGCATCGGCACTCAACCGAGCAACCTGGTCAGTGTGCCATAGCGGGCACCGCCGACGCCAATCAGGGAGCGGGGAAGCATACCCCCTACGAGTGAGCCCGCAAACCCGCGGCCAGCTGCCCCGCGGACCCCTCGCCCGCCAACGGCACCGAAGGCGCGAGACCAAACCCGCGCCGCGCCACCGGCAGGACGATGTGTCCGGACTGTGACCGATACCTCCCGGCCATCGGACAACCTGTCAAGATCATCGCCCGTCCTTTCACTCGGAGCAGCCGGAGACTACGCGCTGCCGAAGTGACAGGGTCACCAAATTGAACAGTCGATGGACAGTGCGGGGAACGGGCACCACCCGCAGGCAGACGCTGGCCGCGCTGGCGGCACTCACCGCGGCCGGAGCGGCCGGGGTCGCCGGTTGCGGGGGTGGAGGCTCGCGTGGCACGGCATCCGTGCCCGCCGGGCCCGCGCGGGCCGGTGCCCCGGGGGCGGCGGAGCCCTTCACCTCGACGGCGGGCGACAAGCAGGCACTGCTGCTGCAGGTCATGGCGCACCCCGACGACGATCTGTACTTCATGAACCCGGATACCGAGCATGTGCTGCGCTCCGGCGTCCCGGTGGTGAGCGTGTACGTCACGGCCGGTGAGGCCCTGGGGATCAACCACCAGGCGGGGACGCCGATCCCGCCCGCCGACAAGGCCGCCTACTCCGCCTCCCGCCATCAGGGGCTGCGGCAGGCGTACGCGCGGATGATCGGGCTGAACCAGTTCGCGCCCTGGCAGCGGTCGGTGCTGCGGCTGCCCGGCGGGGTCACCGCGGAGACCAACACCCTCGCGAACGGCGCCCGCAGGGTCCGGCTGATCTTCCTCAACATCGCGATGCTGTCGGAGGGCGGGGTACGGATCCCCGCACTGTGGAGCACCCCGGGCACCGTGATGAGCACCCTCCTGGCCGCCGGTTCCCCGGTGCCGCACCCGAGTTCGTACGGCCATCAGACGCTGGTCGACGTGCTCGCCGAGATCATGGACCGCTATCGGCCCACGCTGATCCACACGCTGGACCCGGACCCCGACTTCCAGGTGCACGACGTGCTGCACCCCAAGGACAACGATCAGCCGGGGTGCTCGGACCACCGCGACCACACCCCGGTCGCGCTGTTCACCTGGAAGGCGATCGCCCAGTGGGTGGCCGCGTCCGCCCAGCGGGACAAGCACACCCCGCGCTTCACCACCACCGCGTTCCGCGGCTACTACAACCAGCGCTGGCCGCACAATCTGCCGCCCGCGGTGCTCGCCCGGAAGGCGCGGGTGATCAAGTCCTACGGCGGCGCCCCGGACTGGGACTGCGGCAACGCGGCCGGCTGCGGCGACTACAGCCAGGGCGGTGCGCGCCCGCTGCGGAACCGCAAGGGCTGGATCCGCTCCACCCACTACCGCTACCCCACCGCCCTGCCCGCCCCCACCACCGACGCCCGGGGCCGGCTCGTGGCGTACGGCGTGCTCGGCGCCCAGGCCGTGCGGTGGCGCGAGACAGCACCCGGCAGCGGCCGGTTCGGGGCGCCGCTGGGGCTCGGCGGCGGACCGCTCGCCCCGGCGCTCGCCGCGGTGCGGGACAGCGCGGGGCGGCAGGTGCTGTTCGCCCTGCGGTTCGCGGCGCTGGGGGGCCAAGGCGCGGCCGACCTGCGCGAGATCGTGGTGCTGGAACAGCGCCGCCCGGACGGCCCGTTCCGCGCCTGGACCGGGCTCGGCACCCCCGAGACCAGCACCGAACACGGCCGCCGGGTCGGCTGCCCGGCGGCGGTCGCCACCCCCGACGGCCGGGTCCACCTCTTCGTACGCACCGCGGACAAGGGCCTGGCCACCCGCGTACGGGACGGGAGCGGCCACTGGAGTCCCTGGCAGCGGCTCGGCGGCCCCGAGATCCAGGACGGGCTGACCGCGCTGCTGGACGCGGAAGGGCGGGTCCATGTCCTCGCCCCCGGTCGCGACACCGTCCACCACTGGGCCCAGGAGTGGGCCGGTGGCCCGGTCGCCCTGCGCCCGCCGACCGGTCTGCCGCGCCCCGGCGGGGATCCGCTGGGCGCCGCGGTGGCCCCCGACGGCTCGCTCGCGCTGGTCTACCGCACCCCCGCGGCCATCGTGCCCGCCGTCCACGGCGACGACACCTCGCTCACGGTGCGGCACTTCGAGGGCTACGGGGCGATCGCCGCGCACACCGTGGCCGAACCGTCCGGCCGCCGCGAGGCGAAGACGCTGCTGCTGGTCGGCCGCGACCTGGGCGGGGAGGTCCAGGTCCAGTACGGCACCGGCCCGGACGCCAGGCCCCTGCGCTCCCCCGGCCACCTGATCCCGGTCGGCGCCCCGGCGCTGCTGGCGGACGACGGCCACCAGGGCGTCTGCGTGGTGGGCCTGGCCCCGGACGCCACCCCATGGATCTGGCGCCCACGCCCCACATCACGGGCCTGACGGCCCGGCCCACCACCGGGTGCACCGGGACCGGGGACGCTGTCCCCGGCCACGCCCGGCCCACGCCCCGTGGCGCCCTCGTGGCGGCGCGCCTGGTGCGGCGCGCTCCTGGCGGCATGCCTGGCGCCGCGCCTCCTGGCAGCGTGCCTGGTGCGGCGCGCCCCTGGCGGCATGCCTAGTGCGGCGCGCCCCTGGCGACGTGCCTGGCGCCGCGCGCCCCTGGCGACGTGCCTAGGCCCTGTCCGGTGGATCTTCGCGGATCAGCCCGCGGCGTCTGGTGCGGTGCATCGCAAGGCGGAGGGTCGTCCTCGTACCGGGTCGTACTCGGACGATCCCGACAACGCGGCCGGGGGCACCTCCCAGCGGTAGCTGGGGGCGCCGTGCCAGGCGTCGCGGGCCCGCGAAGATCCGCCGGACAGGGCCTAGTGCCGCTCGCCCCTGGCGACGTGCCTGGCGCCGCGCCTCCTGGCCATCTCCCCGTACGGCACCTCCCAGGCCGCCCGCCTGGCATGGCACACCCATAGCCGTCCCCTCCTGTGGCGCTCCCCTGGGCGGCATCCCCGGTGCACGTCCCCCGTCCGCATCCCCGGTGACTCATTCCCTGGGCAGCGCCCCTGGGCAGCGCCCCTGGGCAGCGCCCCTGGGCAGCGCCCCTGGGCAGCGCCCCTGGGCAGCGCCCCTGGGCAGCGCCCCTGGGCAGCGCCCCTGGGCAGCGCTATGCGGCTGCCCAGGCCCGCGTGCCCGGTGTCAGCAATCCTCGGTCCGTGTCCCAGTGCGGCGCCCATGAACGGCCACCCCGATCCGCGCCCCCGGTGCGGCCTTCCCGATCCGTGTGCGGCAGACCTTCCCGCCGTACGGCATGACGGGGCCCCACCCGCCGTCTCCGGTCCGGGTGGGGCCCCGTCATGTCCGGCTCTCGGCCGGGGGCGCGTTGGTGTGCGCGCTCAGCGCCGGGCCGCGGCGGCGCGCCGCCGGGGGCGGGCGGCCACGGGTTCCTCGGCCTCTTCGGGCTCTTCAGGCTGTTCGGACTCCTCGTACGCCTCGGCGTCGTCGGCGTCCTCCGGCTCCTCCTCGTCCTCCTCGAAACCGGATTCCGGCTCGGACTCGGCGTCTTCGGGCTCCTCCTCGTACTCCTCCTCCGGCGCCTCGTCCGCATCCGCATCCGCGGCCGCGTCGTCCTCGTACTCGTACGCGTACGCGTCCTCCGCCTCGTCCGCGCGCTCTTCCCCGGCATCGCCTTCGACTTCGCCCTCGTCGCCGGACTCGGACCGCGGCTCATCGGCTTCTCCCCCGGCCTCGTCCTCGGCCTCGGCCTTGTCGCGCTCTTCCTCCTCCACGGCCGTCTCGTGATCGAGCACGACCTCGCCGTCCCGGATCTCGCCGCGCCAGCCGTCCGTGGCCTCGCCGCGCATCATGATGAACTTGCGGTAGAGCTTCAGGTCGAGGCGCGCCCGTCGGCCCTGGGCCCGCCAGATGTTGCCGGTCTTCTCGAAGAGGCCCTTGGGGAAGTACTCCAGGACCAGCAGCACGCGGGTGAGGTTGTCGCCGAGCGGATGAAAGGTGACGACGCCCTTGACGGTGCCCTTCGCACCCTCGGTGGTCCAGGTGATCCGCTCATCGGGCACCTGCTCGGTGACGTTCGCCCGCCAGCTACGGGTGGACTTGGCGACCTTCACCTTCCAGTTGCTGCTGGTGTCGTCGGCCTTCTCGACGCTGACGACTCCCTTGGCGAAGGTGCTGAACTCCTGGAACTGGGTCCACTGGTCGTACGCCTCGCGGACCGGCACCCCGACGTCGATGTCCTCGACGACCGTCACGCTCTTCGACTTGCCGCCTCCGCTCCTGCCCCGGCCCTTGCCGATGCCGAAGGCGCCCTTGACCTTCTCCTTCAGCGACTCCTTGAGTGAATCCTTCAGCTGGGACGAGCCGGCCTTCATCAGCGCCTGCCCAGGCGACTTGCCCTCGGCGAGGGACTGCGCGCCCTTGGCGAGGCCGGTGCCGAGGCCGGAGATCGCATGCGTCGCCCGCGCCTGGACGTAGTGGCGCAGCTCGTCCTTGAGACGGTCGGTGGCCGGGTTCCTGACGATGTCGTCCTTGAGCCTGCCCAGCGTGTCAGCCATTGCGGCCCCCCGCGGTCCTGGCGGTCTTCTTGGCCCGGGCGGCACCCGAGGCGGCGGTCTTCTTCGCCTTGCCGGAGCCGGAGGCGGCGGTCTTCTTCACCGGGCGGGCCGGGGCCTTGGCCGCCGCCTTGCGGGGAGGCTTCGGCGGCCTCGGTTTCCGCTTCGGCTCGGATTCCGCGTCAGCATCCTCCGTCTGGGCGGGCTCCTCATCCTCGGCGCGGCCCTCGTCCCGGGCGTCCTCGTCCCGGGCGTCCTCGTCCCGGGCATCCTCGCCCTCGCCCCGCTCCTCCTCGCTCTCACCGCGCAGCAACGCGGTGCGTTCATGCAGCGAATCGGCGAGGCCGCCCACCCGGTCGGACACGGCCTTGGTCGCGGCCTGCCGGGTGGCGTCGACGAGTTCCTGCCGCACCTGTCCGTTGAGGCCGCTCAGCAGCGGCATCCCGGCGAGGGACTTCTTCAGCTGCTGCGGATCCAGGGTGATCTTCTTACCGGCCAGCAACATGCCCAGCCCGAAGGCGAGTTTCGCCTTCTTGGTGCGCCCGAGGAGGTAGCCTCCCACGATCGCGACCGTGATCTTGCCATTTGTCATCATCTGTTCGCTCCCGAAGTCGAACGCGGCTTCGATGTGGACGGCCGGGTACCCACATACGAAAGAGCCCCACCCGCCAGTGGCGAATGGGGCTCTTTGCTCCGGGGAGCGTCAGGTCACTTGTTGATCTTGGTGACCTGGCCGGCGCCGACGGTCCGGCCACCCTCACGGATGGCGAACTTCAGGCCCTCCTCCATGGCGACCGGCTGGATCAGCGAGACGGACATCTCGGTGTTGTCGCCCGGCATGACCATCTCGGTGCCCTCGGGGAGGGTCACAACGCCCGTCACGTCCGTGGTACGGAAGTAGAACTGCGGACGGTAGTTGTTGAAGAACGGCGTGTGGCGGCCACCCTCGTCCTTGGACAGGATGTACGCCTGGGCCTCGAACTCGGTGTGCGGAGTGACCGAACCCGGCTTGATGATGACCTGGCCGCGCTCGACGTCCTCGCGCTTGATGCCGCGGAGCAGCAGACCGACGTTCTCACCGGCCTGGCCCTCATCGAGCAGCTTGCGGAACATCTCGATACCGGTGACGGTGGTCGAGGTCTTCTCCTGCTTGATGCCGATGATGTCGACGTTCTCGTTGACCTTCAGCACACCGCGCTCGATACGGCCGGTGACGACCGTACCGCGACCGGTGATGGTGAAGACGTCCTCGATCGGCATCAGGAACGGCTTGTCGACGTCGCGCTCGGGCTGCGGGATCGACTCGTCGACGGCCTTCATCAGGTCGAGGACGGACTTGCCCCACTCGGCGTCACCCTCGAGCGCCTTGAGCGCCGAGACCTTGACGACCGGAACGTCGTCGCCCGGGAACTCGTACTCGGAGAGCAGCTCGCGGACCTCGAGCTCGACGAGCTCCAGGATCTCCTCGTCGTCCACCATGTCGGCCTTGTTCAGGGCGACAACGATGTACGGCACGCCGACCTGGCGGGCCAGGAGCACGTGCTCCTTGGTCTGCGGCATCGGGCCGTCGGTGGCGGCGACCACGAGGATGGCGCCGTCCATCTGCGCGGCACCGGTGATCATGTTCTTGATGTAGTCCGCGTGACCGGGGCAGTCAACGTGCGCGTAGTGACGCGACTCGGTCTGGTACTCGACGTGCGCGATGGAGATGGTGATACCGCGCTGGCGCTCCTCAGGAGCCTTGTCGATCTGGTCGAAGGCCGAGGCCTCGTTCAGGTCCGGGTACGCGTCGTGCAGCACCTTGGTGATCGCAGCGGTAAGCGTGGTCTTACCGTGGTCGATGTGACCGATGGTGCCGATGTTGACGTGCGGCTTAGTCCGCTCGAACTTCGCCTTCGCCACTGGGGTCCTCCTGTGGAGTGGTTCTGTAACGCATCCACGCTTTGCGGATGGGTTCAGGTTTTCTTACCGAACCGGCCAGGACCCCGAGGGGGATGCCCTTCGCCGTATTCGTCTGGGGGGCCGGCGCCAGGGGTCCCGCCGTGGAACGCGGTGGACGCGCTCCACGACGAATGCCCCGATGCCTTGTGCTTCCAGCCTAAAGGGTGAGGAAAGCGGATGAACCCGCCTTACTCGCCCTTGGCCTTCGCGATGATCTCCTCGGCGACGTTCCGCGGAACCTCGGCGTAGGAGTCGAACTGCATGGAGTAGCTGGCGCGGCCGGACGTCTTGCTGCGCAGGTCGCCCACGTAGCCGAACATCTCCGACAGCGGAACCAGGCCGGTGACCAGCTTGGCGCCGCTCCGGTCCTCCATGGACTGGATCTGCCCGCGACGGGAGTTGATGTCGCCGATCACGTCACCCATGTAGTCCTCGGGCGTGGTGACCTCGACCTTCATCATCGGCTCGAGCAGGGCCGGGCTGGCCTTGCGGGCAGCCTCCTTGAAGGCCATCGAACCGGCGATCTTGAACGCCATCTCGGACGAGTCGACCTCGTGGTAGCCACCGTCGAGCAGGGTGACCTTCACACCGGTCAGCGGGTAGCCCGCGAGCACGCCGAACTCCATGGCCTCCTGGCAGCCCGCGTCCACGGACGGGATGTACTCCCGCGGGATGCGGCCACCGGTGACCTTGTTCTCGAACTCGTAGCCGTCGCCCTCGAGCGGCGCCAGCGCGATCTGCACCTTCGCGAACTGGCCGGAACCACCAGTCTGCTTCTTGTGCGTGTAGTCGTACCGCTCGACCGCCTTGCGCAGCGTCTCGCGGTAGGCCACCTGCGGCTTACCGACGTTGGCCTCGACCTTGAACTCGCGGCGCATACGGTCGACCAGCACGTCCAGGTGCAGCTCGCCCATGCCGGAGATGATCGTCTGGCCGGTCTCCTCGTCGGTCTTGACGCGGAAGGACGGGTCCTCCTCGGCAAGCCGCTGGATCGCGACGGCGAGCTTCTCCTGGTCGCCCTTGGACTTCGGCTCGATGGCCACCTCGATGACCGGGGCCGGGAAGTCCATGGACTCCAGGATCACCGGGTTCGACGAGTCGGAGAGGGTCTCACCGGTGGTGGTCTGCTTCAGACCCATGACGGCGACGATGTCGCCGGCACCCACCGACTCGATCTCCTCACGCTTGTTCGCGTGCATCCGGTAGATCTTGCCGATGCGCTCCTTCTTGCCCTTGACGGAGTTCAGCACCTGAGTGCCGGCCGTCATGCGGCCCGAGTAGACCCGGATGAAGGTGAGCTTGCCGAGGTGCGGGTCACTCGCGATCTTGAACGCCAGCGCGGACAGCGGCTCGTCCTCGGAGGGACGGCGCTTGATGACCTCGTCGGGGTCCTTGACCGAGTGGCCCTCGATCGCCTCGATGTCGATCGGCGACGGCAGGTAGCGGACCACGGCGTCGAGCAGGGGCTGCACGCCCTTGTTCTTGAACGCGGTGCCACAGAACACCGGAGTGACGGTGGTGCCGTCACCCTTGCCGGAGGCGATGGTGATGCGGCGGATCGCCGCGTAAAGCTGCTCCACGGTGGGCTCCTGGCCCTCCAGGTACAGCTCCATCATCTCTTCGTCGTTCTCGGCGACGGTCTCGAGCAGCTTGCCGCGCCACTCGTCGGCGGCCTCGGTGTGGGTGTCCGGGATGTCGACGGTGTCGTACATCTCGCCCTTGGTCGCCTCGGCGGACCAGACCAGCGCCTTCATGGTGACGAGGTCGACGACGCCCTTGAAGTCGGCCTCGGTGCCGATCGGCAGCTGCATGACGATCGGCACCGCGCCCAGGCGGTCCGTGATCATGTCGACGCAGCGGTGGAACTCGGCACCGGTGCGGTCGAGCTTGTTGACGAAGCAGATACGCGGAACGCCGTAGCGGTCCGCCTGACGCCACACCGTCTCGGACTGCGGCTCCACACCGGCGACGCCATCGAACACGGTCACGGCACCGTCGAGCACGCGCAGCGAACGCTCCACCTCGACGGTGAAGTCGACGTGGCCCGGGGTGTCGATGATGTTGATGGTGTGATCGACGTCCTCAAGCGGCCAGTGACAGGTCGTCGCGGCCGACGTGATCGTGATGCCGCGCTCCTGCTCCTGCTCCATCCAGTCCATGGTGGCAGCGCCGTCGTGAACTTCACCGATCTTGTAGCTCACGCCGGTGTAGAACAGGATCCGCTCGGTGGTGGTCGTCTTGCCCGCGTCGATGTGGGCCATGATCCCGATGTTGCGGACCTTGGCCAGGTCAAGTGAAGTGGTGGCCATATGGCTCAGTCTTCTCTCGGTTCTCGATGGGGTAGCGACTACCAGCGGTAGTGCGCGAAGGCCTTGTTGGACTCGGCCATCTTGTGGGTGTCCTCACGCCGCTTGACGGAGGCGCCCAGACCATTGCTGGCGTCCAGAAGCTCGTTCATGAGCCGCTCGGTCATGGTCTTCTCACGACGGGCGCGCGAGTAGCCCACGAGCCAGCGCAGGGCGAGGGTGGAGGAGCGGCCGGGACGGACCTCGACCGGCACCTGGTAGGTGGCGCCACCGACACGACGGGAGCGGACCTCGAGGGTCGGCTTCACGTTCTCCAGGGCGCGCTTGAGCGTGATGACCGGGTCGTTGCCGGACTTGTCGCGCAGGCCCTCCATGGCGCCGTAGACGATGCGCTCGGCGGTGGAGCGCTTGCCGTTCAGCAGCACCTTGTTGATGAGGGACGTCACCAGAGGAGAGTTGTAAACCGGGTCGATGATGACCGGGCGCTTCGGGGCGGGACCCTTACGAGGCATTCTTACTTCTCCTTCTTGGCGCCGTAGCGGCTGCGAGCCTGCTTGCGGTTCTTGACGCCCTGCGTGTCGAGGGAGCCGCGGATGATCTTGTAACGAACACCCGGCAGGTCCTTCACACGACCGCCGCGCACGAGCACGATGGAGTGCTCCTGCAGGTTGTGCCCCTCACCCGGGACGTAGGCGGTGACCTCGATCCCACTGCTCAGCCGGACACGCGCGACCTTGCGGAGCGCCGAGTTCGGCTTCTTCGGCGTCGTGGTGAACACGCGAGTGCATGTCCCACGGCGCTGCGGCGACCCCGCGAGGGCGGGGGTCTTGTTCTTCTCGACCTTGTCCTGCCGGCCCTTGCGGACCAGCTGCTGGATCGTAGGCACCGTTTCTCCGGTTTCTGTGTGCCGATCTCGATAAAGCTAACCTGAGGCTTCTCCGACCCACGCGGTCGGGTGTGTCGCGCACCGCAGCCCTCTGCGAATGTTCGGAGAGTGCGGATTGTTGGTGTCGACACCTCGGCCCCTCGCATGCTGAGGCACCTCCCCGCCGAAGGCTGGGGGCGCACACGCAAGGACCCGGGCACACCCCAGGCACAAGGTCTGAGCGTACCTACCTCATCGACTTCGGTCAAAACAAATGCACAGCGCCCCGACACGCCGGAAATGGGCTACTCGACTTTCGCCCCCCGGCCGAGCCGTCCGGAAACGCCGCAGGGCGGCCACCCCACCATGGGGGCGACCGCCCTGCGAGCGGATCGGGACTTACTGGTTGTACGGACCGTAGTCGTAGTCCTCCAGCGGAACCGCCTGGCCGGAGCCCGTGCCGAAGGGCGAGTAGTCGATGTCGTCGTAACCGACGGCCGAGTACATCGCGGCCTTCGCCTCCTCGGTCGGCTCGACCCGGATGTTGCGGTAGCGGGACAGGCCCGTACCGGCCGGGATGAGCTTACCGATGATCACGTTCTCCTTGAGGCCGATCAGGGAGTCCGACTTGGCGTTGATCGCCGCGTCGGTGAGCACCCGGGTCGTCTCCTGGAAGGACGCCGCCGACAGCCAGGACTCGGTCGCCAGCGAGGCCTTGGTGATACCCATCAGCTGCGGACGGCCGGAGGCCGGGTGGCCGCCTTCCTGGACCACACGACGGTTCTCCGACTCGAAGCGCGAGCGCTCCACGAGCTCGCCCGGCAGCAGCTCGGCGTCGCCGGACTCGATGATCGTCACCCGGCGCAGCATCTGCCGGATGATGATCTCGATGTGCTTGTCGTGGATCGACACACCCTGCGAGTTGTAGACCTTCTGGACCTCGCCCACCAGGTGCACCTGGACGGCGCGCTGGCCGAGGATGCGCAGCACGTCGTGCGGGTTGACGGCACCCACGGTCAGCGGCTGGCCGACGTCGACGCGGTCGCCCTCGCCCACCAGGAGACGGGCTCGCTTGGAGACGCCGAAGGCGGTCTCGTCGGAGCCGTCGTCCGGGGTGACGACGAGCTTCTTGGTCTTCTCGGTCTCCTCGATCCGGACGCGGCCGGCCGCCTCCGAGATCGGGGCCACACCCTTGGGCGTACGGGCCTCGAAGAGCTCGACGACACGCGGCAGACCCTGGGTGATGTCGTCACCGGCCACACCACCGGTGTGGAAGGTACGCATCGTCAGCTGGGTGCCGGGCTCACCGATGGACTGGGCGGCGATGATGCCGACCGCCTCGCCGATGTCCACCAGCTTGCCGGTCGCCAGCGAGCGGCCGTAGCACATGGCGCAGGTGCCGACGGCGGACTCGCAGGTGAGCACCGAACGGGTCTTGACCGTCTCCACGCCGTGGCGGACCAGCTCGTCGATGAGCACATCGCCCAGGTCGGTGCCGGCCGGGCCCAGGACCTTGCCGTCGACGACGATGTCCTCGGCGAGGCAGCGCGCGTACACGCTGGTCTCGGCGTCCTCCGCCTTGCGCAGCACGCCGTCCGCACCCTTGGACGCGATCACGAGCTTGAGGCCGCGGTCGGTACCGCAGTCCTCCTCGCGGATGATCACGTCCTGGGAGACGTCCACCAGACGTCGGGTCAGGTAACCCGAGTCGGCGGTACGCAGGGCGGTGTCGGCGAGACCCTTACGGGCACCGTGGGTGGAGATGAAGTACTCCAGCACGGAGAGACCCTCACGGAACGACGCCTTGATGGGCCGCGGGATGGTCTCGTTCTTCGCGTTGGACACCAGACCACGCATACCGGCGATCTGACGCATCTGCATCATGTTTCCGCGCGCGCCCGAGTCGACCATCATGAAGATCGGGTTGGTCTTCGGGAAGTTCGCGTTCATCGCCTCGGCGACCTCGTTGGTCGCCTTGGTCCAGATCGCGATCAGTTCCTGAGTGCGCTCGTCCTTGGTGATCAGACCACGCTCGTACTGCTTCTGGACCTTCTCGTCCTGCGCCTCGTAGCCCGTGATGATGGCCTTCTTGGCCTCGGGCACGACGATGTCGGAGATGGCGACGGTGACACCGGAGCGGGTGGCCCAGTGGAAACCGGCCGCCTTCAGGTTGTCCAGCGTCGCCGCGACGATGACCTTGGGGTAGCGCTCGGCGAGGTCGTTGACGATCTCGGAGAGCTGCTTCTTGCCCACCGAGTAGTCGACGAACGGGTAGTCCTCGGGCAGCAGCTCGTTGAAGAGCGCGCGGCCCAGCGTGGTGCGCAGCCGGAAGCTGTCACCAGGCTGCCAGGCCCCTCCCCCGACGCCGTCGTCCCCTGCCTCCGGAACCGGCGGGGTCCAGCCGCGCGGCGGGACGGTGCCGATCGGGAAGCGGATGTCGATCTTCGCCTGGAGCGAGAGCTCCCGGGCGTCGAACGCCATGGTCGCCTCGGCGGCCGAGCCGAAGAACCGGCCCTCGCCCTTGACCTCGCGCTCCTCCTCGTCGGTGGTGAGGAAGAACAGGCCCAGCACCATGTCCTGGGTGGGCATGGTCACCGGCCGGCCGTCGGCCGGCTTGAGGATGTTGTTCGAGGACAGCATCAGGATGCGGGCCTCGGCCTGCGCCTCCGCGGACAGCGGCAGGTGCACGGCCATCTGGTCACCGTCGAAGTCCGCGTTGAACGCGGTGCAGACGAGCGGGTGGATCTGAATGGCCTTGCCCTCGACCAGCTGCGGCTCGAAGGCCTGGATGCCGAGGCGGTGCAGGGTCGGCGCACGGTTCAGCAGCACCGGGTGCTCGGCGATGACCTCTTCGAGCACGTCGTACACGACCGTGCGGCCGCGCTCGACCATGCGCTTGGCCGACTTGATGTTCTGCGCGTGGTTCAGGTCCACCAGGCGCTTCATCACGAACGGCTTGAAGAGCTCCAGCGCCATGGCCTTGGGCAGACCGCACTGGTGCAGCTTGAGCTGCGGGCCGACGACGATGACCGAACGGGCCGAGTAGTCGACACGCTTACCGAGCAGGTTCTGACGGAACCGGCCCTGCTTACCCTTCAGCATGTCGCTGAGGGACTTCAGCGGACGGTTACCGGGACCGGTCACCGGGCGGCCGCGGCGGCCGTTGTCGAACAGCGCGTCGACGGCCTCCTGCAGCATCCGCTTCTCGTTGTTCACGATGATCTCGGGGGCACCGAGGTCAAGGAGACGCTTGAGGCGGTTGTTCCGGTTGATCACACGGCGGTACAGGTCGTTCAGGTCGGAGGTCGCGAAGCGGCCACCGTCCAGCTGCACCATCGGACGCAGGTCCGGCGGGATCACCGGGACGCAGTCCAGCACCATGCCGTTGGGGCTGTTGCGGGTCTGCAGGAAGGCGGAGACGACCTTGAGGCGCTTGAGCGCACGGGTCTTCTTCTGGCCCTTGCCGGTCCGGATGATCTCGCGGAGCTTCTCGGCCTCCTCGTCGAGGTCGAAGGACTCCAGGCGCTTCTGCAGCGCCGCGGCGCCCATGCCGCCCATGAAGTACGTGCCGAAGCGGTCACGCAGCTCGCGGTAGAGCAGCTCGTCGCCCTCCAGGTCCTGGACCTTGAGGTTCTTGAAGCGGTTCCACACCTCGTCGAGACGGTCGATCTCGCGCTGGGCGCGGTCACGAAGCTGCTTCATCTCGCGCTCGGCGCCCTCGCGCACCTTACGGCGCACATCGGCCTTGGCACCCTCGGCCTCGAGCTCGGCGAGGTCCGCCTCGAGCTTCTTGGCGCGGGCCTCCAGGTCGGCGTCGCGGCGCTGCTCGATCTGCTGACGCTCGACGGAGACATGGGCCTCCAGCGAGGGCAGGTCGCGCGTGCGGCGCTCCTCGTCCACCCACGTGATCATGTAGGCGGCGAAGTAGATGACCTTCTCGAGGTCCTTCGGGGCGAGGTCGAGCAGGTAGCCCAGACGGCTGGGCACGCCCTTGAAGTACCAGATGTGGGTGACGGGAGCGGCCAGCTCAATGTGGCCCATCCGCTCACGGCGCACCTTGGCGCGGGTGACCTCGACGCCACACCGCTCACAGATGATGCCCTTGAACCGGACGCGCTTGTACTTGCCGCAGTAGCACTCCCAGTCCCGGGTCGGACCGAAGATCTTCTCGCAGAAGAGTCCGTCCTTTTCGGGCTTGAGGGTGCGGTAGTTGATGGTCTCCGGCTTCTTGACCTCACCGTGGGACCACTGACGGATGTCGTCAGCAGTGGCGAGGCCGATCCGCAGCTCGTCGAAGAAGTTGACGTCGAGCACTTGTCGTCAATCCCTCTTTCAGGGTCGTGTCTTCGGGTCTGACTGGGGGTCCGGGGAGAGGCCGGGGCTGAGCGTACGTACCGCCCCGGCCAGACCCGTCAGACCTCTTCGACGCTGCTCGGCTCGCGCCGGGACAGGTCGATACCGAGCTCCTCCGCAGCGCGGAAGACGTCCTCATCGGTGTCGCGCATCTCGATGGACATGCCGTCGGACGACAACACCTCCACGTTGAGGCACAGGGACTGCATCTCCTTGATGAGCACCTTGAAGGACTCGGGGATGCCGGGCTCGGGAATGTTCTCGCCCTTGACGATGGCCTCGTAGACCTTCACGCGGCCGGTCACGTCGTCGGACTTGATGGTCAGCAGCTCCTGGAGGGCGTACGCGGCGCCGTAAGCCTCCAGCGCCCACACCTCCATCTCGCCGAAGCGCTGGCCACCGAACTGAGCCTTACCACCCAGCGGCTGCTGGGTGATCATCGAGTACGGACCGGTGGACCGGGCGTGCAGCTTGTCGTCCACCAGGTGGTGCAGCTTGAGGATGTACATGTAGCCGACCGAGATCGGCTCCGGGAACGGCTCACCGGAGCGGCCGTCGAAGAGCCGGGCCTTGCCGGACGACTGGACCAGGCGGTCGCCGTCGCGGTTCGGGATCGTCGAGTCGAAGAGACCGGCGATCTCGTCCTCGCGGGCGCCGTCGAAGACCGGGGTCGCGACGTTGGTGCCGGGCTGGACCTCGTCGGCGCCGATGGCCTGGAGCCGCTGCATCCAGTCCTCGGAGCCCTCGACCTTCCAGCCGCGGGAGGCCAGCCAGCCGAGGTGGATCTCCAGGACCTGTCCCGGGTTCATTCGGGACGGGACACCCAGCGGGTTGAGGATGATGTCGACCGGGGTGCCGTCCTCCAGGAACGGCATGTCCTCGACCGGCAGGATCTTGGAGATGACGCCCTTGTTGCCGTGACGGCCGGCGAGCTTGTCACCGTCGGTGATCTTGCGCTTCTGCGCCACGTAGACGCGGACCAGCTGGTTCACGCCCGGCGGCAGCTCGTCGCCCTCTTCGCGGTCGAAGACGCGGACGCCGATGACCTTGCCGATCTCACCGTGCGGCACCTTCAGCGAGGTGTCACGGACCTCACGGGCCTTCTCACCGAAGATCGCGCGCAGCAGCCGCTCCTCCGGGGTCAGCTCGGTCTCACCCTTCGGGGTGACCTTGCCGACCAGGATGTCGCCGGCGACGACCTCGGCACCGATCCGGATGATGCCGCGCTCGTCGAGGTCGGCGAGGACCTCCTCGGAGACGTTCGGGATGTCCCGGGTGATCTCCTCGGGGCCGAGCTTGGTGTCCCGGGCGTCGACCTCGTGCTCCTCGATGTGGATCGAGGAGAGGACGTCGTCCTGCACCAGACGCTGGCTGAGGATGATCGCGTCCTCGTAGTTGTGGCCCTCCCACGGCATGAACGCCACCAGGAGGTTCTTGCCGAGCGCCATCTCGCCGTCCTCGGTGGACGGGCCGTCGGCCAGCACCTGGCCGGCGATCACCCGCGCACCCTCGTCCACGACGACCTTCTGGTTGAAGGAGGTGCCCTGGTTGGAGCGGGAGAACTTGGCCACCCGGTAGGTGGTGTAGGTGCCGTCGTCGTTGGCCACCGTCACGTAGTCGGCGGAGACCTCCTGGACGACACCGTCCTTCTCGGCCTTGATGACGTCGCCGGCGTCGACCGCACAGCGGTACTCCATGCCGGTGCCGACCAGCGGGGACTCCGCCTTGATCAGCGGCACGGCCTGGCGCATCATGTTCGAGCCCATGAGCGCGCGGTTGGCGTCGTCGTGCTCGAGGAAGGGGATCATCGCGGTCGCGACCGACACCATCTGGCGCGGCGAGACGTCCATGTAGTCGACGTCGTCGCCGGGGATGTAGTCGACCTCGCCGCCACGGCGGCGGACCAGGACGCGGTTCTCGGCGAAGCGCAGGTCGTCCGCCAGCGGGGCGTTGGCCTGCGCGATGACGAAGCGGTCCTCTTCATCGGCGGTCAGGTAGTCGACGTCGTCGGTGACGACACCGTCGACGACCTTGCGGTACGGGGTCTCGATGAAACCGAACGCGTTGACCCGGCCGTACGAGGCGAGCGAGCCGATCAGACCGATGTTCGGGCCTTCGGGCGTCTCGATCGGGCACATGCGGCCGTAGTGCGACGGGTGCACGTCACGGACCTCGAAGCCCGCCCGCTCACGGGAGAGACCACCGGGGCCGAGCGCGTTCAGACGGCGCTTGTGGGTCAGACCCGACAGCGGGTTCGTCTGGTCCATGAACTGCGACAGCTGGCTGGTGCCGAAGAACTCCTTGATGGAGGCGACGACCGGCCGGATGTTGATCAGGGTCTGCGGCGTGATCGCCTCGACGTCCTGAGTCGTCATGCGCTCACGCACGACGCGCTCCATACGGGCCAGACCCGTGCGGACCTGGTTCTGGATCAGCTCGCCGACGTTACGGATACGGCGGTTGCCGAAGTGGTCGATGTCGTCGGTCTCGACGACCACGGACTGGCCGTTGTCCCCGACGGTCTCGGTCTCACCGGCGTGCAGCTTCACCAGGTACTTGATCGAGGCGATGACGTCCTCGACCGTCAGGACGCCCGCGTCCAGCGGAGCGGCCGAACCCAGCTTCTTGTTGACCTTGTAGCGGCCGACCTTCGCGAGGTCGTAGCGCTTCGGGTTGAAGTAGAGGTTCTCGAGCAGCGTCTGCGCGGCCTCACGCGTGGGGGGCTCGCCCGGACGCAGCTTGCGGTAGATGTCGAGCAGCGCGTCGTCCTGGCCCTGGGTGTGGTCCTTCTCCAGGGTGGCGCGCATCGACTCGTACTCGCCGAACTCCTCCAGGATCTGCTCGGTCGTCCAGCCGAGAGCCTTCAGGAGAACGGTGACGGACTGCTTGCGCTTGCGGTCGATGCGCACACCGACCATGTCGCGCTTGTCGATCTCCATCTCCAGCCAGGCACCCCGGGAGGGGATGACCTTGACGGAGAAGATGTCCTTGTCGGACGTCTTGTCGATGGAGGAGTCGAAGTAGACACCCGGCGAGCGGACCAGCTGCGAGACGACGACACGCTCGGTGCCGTTGATGCAGAAGGTGCCCTTGTCGGTCATGAGCGGGAAGTCGCCCATGAAGACCGTCTGGGACTTGATCTCGCCGGTCTCGTTGTTGGTGAACTCGGCCGTGACGAAGAGCGGAGCTGCGTAGGTGAAGTCACGCTCCTTGCACTCGTCGATCGAGTTCTTCGGCGGCTCGAAACGGTGATCACGGAAAGTCAGGGACATCGACCCGGAGAAGTCCTCGATCGGGGAGATCTCCTCGAAGATCTCTTCCAGACCGGACTTGGTGGGGACGTCCTGACCGCTGTCCAGCGCAGCCTCGACGCGAGCCTTCCAGGCGGCATTGCCGAGCAGCCAATCGAAGCTCTCGGTCTGCAGCGCGAGGAGGTTCGGAACCTCGAGAGGCTCCCTGATCTTCGCAAAGGAGATGCGCAGCGGGGCGGTGCTGGCGCCATTGTTCGTATTGGCAGTCGAGGCGTTGCGCGAGGCGGCCAAGAGGGGGTCCTTCCGAGGGCTCGGACTCACTACGCGCGTACCGGTCCTACCGAGAGCCCATGGATGAAATCCCTGGTCAGGGTGTTTCCATCAGTAGTGCTCGAAGGTAGGTATGCCCCTGGTGACGGGCAGGGAGCAGCTAACAGGCAGCGCAAAGGGTCAGTGTAGCCACTTGGCACACTGATGTCCAGCGCCGAGTTCCTGAGACCGGCAGTGCCAATCTCTCCCTCCGGTGAGGGGCGCGCCCCTCGTTGTCTTCATCCGCCCTGTCGGCAGCCCGCGCGCTCGATGCGCATACCGATACTGCCCGCTTCGCCGACGATCCATGCCTCGGACTTTTGGATCGATGTGGCGTCGCGTCCTGAGAATTGCGCGCTGCGTGCCGTTCGTCAAGGCCCCCCACTCCGGCGAGATCGTCACAGGGCGTGGCGGCAGGCAACGAAGATCACCCTACCTCCACAACCCCGTAAGACAATGTAGCCGTGACGGGAACGCCGAAGGGCGACCACCCGAACGGGTGATCGCCCTTGGCTGGAACCGGGCCGCGCCGCCGGACGTCCTACCGGCGTGTGGCGGCGGGCCGAGAGGTCACTTGACCTCGACGGAGGCGCCGGCGCCCTTGAGGGACTCGGCGGCCTTCTCGGCGGCGTCCTTGGCGACCTTCTCGAGAACGGGCTTCGGGGCGCCGTCCACGAGGTCCTTGGCCTCCTTCAGACCCAGGGAGGTCAGCTCACGCACGACCTTGATGACCTGGATCTTCTTGTCGCCGGCACCGGTGAGGATGACGTCGAACTCGTCCTGCTCCTCCTCGGCCGGGGCAGCGGCACCCGGGGCGCCCGGGGCGGCGGCCACGACGGCGGCCGGGGCGGCGGCGGTGACGTCGAACTTCTCCTCGAAGGCCTTCACGAACTCGGAGAGCTCGATGAGGGTCATCTCCTCGAACTGCGCGAGCAGGTCGTCCTGGCTGAGCTTCGCCATGATGGCGGTCCTTCCACTAATTCGGCAGGTGGTGCCGGATGTATATGTCGGCGGGCTTCCCGGCCCGCTGCGACCGGAGCCTGATTACTCGGACTCGGCCTCGGCGGGAGCCGGGGATTCGGCACCGCCCTGCTCGGCCTGCTTCTGCCGGAGAGCCTCGGCGGTCCGGATGAACTTGGACAGCGGGGCCTGGAAGAGCGCGGCAGCCTGGGACTGCTTGGCCTTCATCGCACCCGCCAGCTTGGCGAGCAGCACCTCACGGGACTCGAGGTCCGCGAGCTTCTTGATCTCGTCGGCGGACAGCGCCTTGCCATCAAGGACACCGCCCTTGATGACGAGAGCGGGGTTCTCCTTGGCGAAGTCACGGAGACCCTTCGCCGCCTCGACCGGGTCACCGGTCACGAAGGCGACGGCCGACGAACCCGCGAACAGGTCGTCGAGCTGGTTGATCCCGGCCTCGTTGGCCGCGATCTTGGTCAGCGTGTTCTTCACCACACGGTACTGAACGTTCTCACCGAGCGAACGGCGCAGCTCCTTGAGCTGCGCAACGGTGAGACCGGTGTACGCGGTCACGAGAGCCGCGTGGGAGGTGCGGAACTTCTCCCGCATCTCGTCGACGGCTGCGACCTTGTCAGGACTCGCCATGAGCCTCGGCCTCCTTCCGGGTGATGAGGACCGCTACGGCCTGAAGGAAGGAGACTGGACAATGCGAAAACGCCCCGGCGCAGGCGCTCGGGGCGTAACTCGACCGGCACAGGCTCACGGCCCGTTCGGGAGTTCAACCACATACACCTACGCAGGTCGCCCGCAGCTAGCGGATCCTTCAGCCACCGCACCCCTTACGGGGGCGCAGCGACAACCAGCGGTCTTTGGCTTCTGTAGGAGATTACGCGAACGGGCCGCGGCCAGGCAAATCGGCTCTACTGCTGGAGCATGTCCTGGAAGTCAACGGTGTCCGAGGACGTCGGCTCCTCGACCGTCACGGCGGTGCCGTAGTCCGAGTAGTAGACGGTGGAGTCGTAGGAGCCGTTGTTGCTCTGGGCCTGCTCACGCTTCTTGACCAGCAGGTTCTGGTCGTCGACCCACAGGTCGATGGTCTCGGTGTCCATGCCGGAGGTCTCCAGCTGCTTCTGCAGAGCGTCCAGGTCCGACTGGCTCAGCTCCTTGGACTGCATCTTGGCGATCTCGGAGACCTTGACCGTGCCCGTGTAGTGCGTGGCCTTGACGCCCTTCACGTTCTCCGAGCCCACGCTCTTGACCTTGCCGGTGGCGAGCAGCAGCTCCACGGAGCGCGACGGGTTGTTGTTCTGCATCTGGTCCTTCAGGAACGCGCCCGAGGGACCGGCCTTCTGGGCCAGCACGTCGTAGTCGTACTTCACCCAGTGCTTGCCACTGCCGGCCTGCGCGGCGAACTCGTCGCCCATGTTCAGGAACATCGCGTCCGGGGTGTAGCGCGCGTCCATCGCCTTGCCCTCGATCGGCGAGGAGGCGATGGCGCCACCGCTCTGGGTGATGGACATGTTGGCCCGGATGCCGTTGGCCCAGTCCATGGAGCCGGACATCTGCGAGTTCTGCTCGCCCATCTTGGTGGTGCCCTCGACCTTGGCCGAGTTCTTCTGGTCCGTCCGCTGCGAGGCCAGCTTGAGCGCCGCCAGCGGGCTCATCGCGGACTGGCCGGACTTGTCGCCCGTCTTCTCGCCGGCCTTGTCATCGTCGGACTTCTCGCTCCCGCACGCGGTGAGGCCGACCATGAGAACGACGCTTCCAGCGGCTATAGCCCAACGCGCACCGACATGAGTACCGCGCACGGCTCCCCCTTATTTTTTATTTCTCTTTTACGTCTGCAGTGACTTTAGCGGAGGGGGCCGACAACGAAAGACGCCGGGCCCCCGCACCTTCGACGCGGTGCGGGGGCCCGGCGGTTGCACACCGTGGTGCGCCGGTTCAGGGGCGGCCTCAGACGGCCTCTTCCTCGACCAGCAGGTTGCGGGTGCGGTTGGCGTCCAGCGGGATGCCGGGGCCCATCGTGGTGGTCAGGGTCGCCTTCTTGATGTAGCGGCCCTTCGCGGCGGACGGCTTGAGACGGTTGATCTCCTCCAGCGCCGCGGCGTAGTTCTCCACCAGCTTGGTCTCGTCGAACGAGAGCTTGCCGATGATGAAGTGCAGGTTGGAGTGCTTGTCGACGCGGAACTCGATCTTGCCGCCCTTGATCTCCGTGACGGCCTTGGCCACGTCCGGGGTGACGGTTCCGGTCTTCGGGTTCGGCATCAGACCACGCGGACCGAGCACCCGGCCGAGGCGGCCGACCTTGCCCATGAGGTCCGGGGTGGCGACGACGGCGTCGAAGTCCAGACGCCCCTTGGACACCTCGTCGATGAGCTCGTCGGAGCCGACGATGTCGGCGCCGGCGGCCTCCGCGGCCGCAGCACGGTCACCGGTCGCGAAGACCAGGACCCGGGCGGTCTTACCGGTGCCGTGCGGCAGGTTCACGGTGCCGCGGACCATCTGGTCGGCCTTGCGCGGGTCGACGCCCAGGCGCATGGCGACCTCGACGGTCGCGTCGAACTTGGTCGCGGAGGTGTCCTTCGCGAGACGGACGGCCTCGAGCGGGGCGTAGTTGCGCTCCCGGTCGATCTTGGCCTCCGCAGCGCGGAGAGTCTTGCTGCGCTTGCTCACTGTTGCTCCTGATGTTGTGGAGTTCGTGGTCCGGGCCAGCGCTTGGCCCTGCCACACATGGCTGCGGGGGCTTTGAGCCCTCGCCGTGGAGGTGTCAGCCCTCGACCGTGATGCCCATGGAACGGGCGGTGCCGGCGATGATCTTCTCGGCGGCGTCCAGGTCGTTGGCGTTCAGGTCGGGCATCTTGGTGGTGGCGATCTCACGCACCTGGTCGCGGCTGATCTTGGCGACCTTGGTCTTGTGCGGCTCGCCGGAGCCCTTCTCCACGCCCGCGGCCTTGAGGATCAGCTTGGCGGCCGGCGGGGTCTTGGTCACGAAGGTGAAGGAGCGGTCCTCGTAGACCGTGATCTCCACCGGCACGACCATGCCACGCTGCGACTCGGTCGCGGCGTTGTAGGCCTTGCAGAACTCCATGATGTTGACGCCGTGCTGGCCCAGCGCGGGGCCGACCGGCGGGGCCGGGTTCGCGGCGCCGGCCTGGATCTGGAGCTTGATCAGCCCCGTGACCTTCTTCTTCTTGGGAGGCATGCTCTCTCCGGGTCCTAGTGAGAGGTGGTTCGCCTCCGAACCGGATCATCCGGATGGAGGCATACCGCACAACGATAACGGGTATAGGTGTGCGCCTTAAAACCGAGCAGGTCAGACCGGCCGCGAAAGCCCGTCTGACCTGTTCGGAAGTTCTGGTGAGGAGACTCAGTTCTTCTGGATCTGGTCGAAGCTCAGCTCGACCGGGGTCTCCCGGCCGAAGATCTCCACCAGGCCCTTGACCTTCTTCGAGTCGGCGTTGATCTCGTTGATCGTCGCCTGCAGGGTCGCGAACGGGCCGTCGGTGACCGTGACCGAGTCGCCGACCTCGAAGTCCAGCACCTGGACCTCGACCTTGCGGCTCGGCGCCGGCATGCCGCTTTCCTCGGCGGCGGCCTTGGCGGCCTTCTCCTCGGCCTCGGGAGCGAGCATCTTGACGATCTCGTCCAGGGTCAGCGGGTACGGGTCGTAGGCGTTGCCCACGAAGCCGGTGACACCCGGAGTGTTGCGGACGACACCCCACGACTCGTTCGTCAGGTCCATGCGGACGAGCACATAGCCGGGCAGCTTGTTCTGCCGGACGTTCTTGCGCTCGCCGTTCTTGATCTGGACGATCTCTTCCTCGGGGACCTCGGCCTGATAGATGAAGTCCTCGACGTTCAGCGAGACGGCACGCTGCTCCAGGTTGGCCTTCACGCGCTTCTCGTAGCCCGCGTAGGTGTGGATCACGTACCACTCACCGGGCAGTCCGCGCAGCTCCTCGCGGAGCGCCTCGACCGGGTCGACCTCGGCCGCGCCCTCAGCTTCCGCCTCGGCCGCGTCCTCTGCCTCGTCCAGCCCGTCCGGCTCGGCCTCGGGGGCCGCATCGGCCTCGAGGGCGTCCTCGCCCTCGACATGCAACGCTTCCTCCTCGGCGGGCACGCCCGCTGAGGCGTCGGCTGCTTCAGCCTGGTCGGAGTCCGCCGCCTCAACGATGTCGAGCTCGTCCTCACGGGACTCGACGGGCTCGGCGGCGCCGTTCAGGTTCGGGTCAGACACTGTGGCTGCTTCTTCCTGGCTTCAAGGGGGTGGAACGTGCGAAAGAGGCGACGCCGGGACGGCGGCCGCCTTTCGCGTGGGTCTCAGCCAAAGACGTACTTGATGGCGTTATTGAACCCATAGTCAATCACGGTCACGATGCCGATCATGATGAGGACGAAAACGATCACCACACTGGTGTACGTCGACAGCTGACCGCGGGTGGGCCAGACGACCTTCCGCAGCTCAGCGATGATCTGGCGGTAGAAGAGCGCGAGGCGGCCGAAGGGGCCCTTCTTCGCGCGCTTGCCACCGCGGCGACCCCGCTTGGTCGCCACCTCGTCCTCATCGGGACGACCGCTCTCAGGCGTCGCGGTGGAGCCAAGGGCTTCCGTCACTCGTCCTCACCTGAATCCGGGTCGTGGCCGTGCCGCGTCCGGCCCGGCCGCACAGCGGTGCTTGTCCTTGCGTACGCATGCACGCACCCTGATCACAAGTGCGTGTAGCAGGGCCGGAGGGACTTGAACCCCCAACCGCTGGTTTTGGAGACCAGTGCTCTACCAATTGAGCTACGACCCTTCGCGGCACCACCAACCTACCGCATACATCCGGCTGCACGGAGTGTGCGGTCGAATGCGGCTGTTGATCGGCCAACGACGGTTGAGTGTACGTGCTTGACGGCCGGGCGTCGAACGAGAAGCGCGCGAAGTCTCCGCAAACCCGTGTGCCACCCATTTCGCCCGTCTGCGACGATGCATCTATGACCGCTGCTACTCCCCCCGTACAGTCCCCGACCGACCGGCGGGTATCGGCCCGGATCGGCTCGATCTCCGAGTCCGCGACCCTCGCCGTCGACGCAAAGGCCAAGGCCCTCAAGGCCGCCGGCCGTCCGGTGATCGGCTTCGGCGCCGGTGAGCCCGACTTCCCCACGCCCGACTACGTCGTCGACGCCGCGGCGGCGGCCTGCCGCGACCCCAAGTACCACCGCTACACGCCGGCCGGCGGGCTCCCCGAGCTCAAGGCCGCGATCGCCGCGAAGACGCTGCGCGACAGCGGGTACGAGGTCGAGACGGCCCAGGTCCTGGTGACCAACGGCGGCAAGCAGGCGATCTACGAGGCGTTCGCCGCGATCCTGGACCCGGGCGACGAGGTCATCGTCCCCGCGCCCTACTGGACCACCTACCCGGAGTCGATCCGGCTGGCCGGCGGTGTCCCGGTGGAGGTCGTCGCCGACGAGACGACCGGCTACCGCGTCTCCGTCGAGCAGCTGGAGGCGGCCCGCACCGAGCACACCAAGGTGCTGCTCTTCGTCTCCCCCTCGAACCCCACCGGCGCGGTCTACAGCCGTGAGCAGATCGAGGAGGTCGGCCGCTGGGCCGCCGAGCACGGGCTGTGGGTGCTGACCGACGAGATCTACGAGCACCTGGTCTACGGCGACGCGGAGTTCCACTCGCTGCCGGTCGTGGTGCCCGAGCTGCGCGACAAGTGCATCGTGGTCAACGGTGTCGCGAAGACGTACGCGATGACCGGCTGGCGGGTGGGCTGGGTCATCGGCCCCAAGGACGTCATCAAGGCCGCGACCAACCTGCAGTCGCACGCCACCTCGAATGTGAGCAATGTCGCTCAGGTCGCCGCGCTGACCGCCGTCTCCGGTGATCTCGACGCCGTGGCCACGATGCGCGAGGCGTTCGACCGCCGCCGCCGCACCATCGTGCGGATGCTGAACGAGATCGACGGCGTCGAGTGCCCGGAGCCGGAGGGCGCCTTCTACGTCTACCCCTCGGTCAAGGGGCTGCTCGGCAAGGAGATCCGCGGCAAGCGGCCGCGGACCAGCGTCGAGCTGGCGGAGCTGATCCTGGAGGAGGCCGAGGTCGCGGTGGTGCCGGGTGAGGCCTTCGGCACCCCGGGCTATCTGCGGCTGTCCTACGCGCTGGGCGACGAGGACCTCGTCGAGGGCGTCTCCCGGCTGCAGAAGCTGCTGGGCGAGGCGAGCGCGTAAGGCGCGCGGATCGCACGCACGCAGGGAACGGGCCGGAATCCGCGGGGCGGATCCGGCCCTTCCTCATGTGTGCACCTCCCCGTTCGGGGAAAGCGGTACCGGCAGGTCCGGTCGTACGGCAGTATCTGCAGATGGCACGCGATGTACACCTGCTCCCCAAAGCGCATCTGCATCTTCACTTCACCGGCTCCATGCGCCCCGCGACCCTCCTGGAACTCGCCGACAAGTACGGCGTCCACCTGCCCGAGGCACTGAGCGGCGGTGAGCCGCCGAAGTTGCGGGCCACCGACGAGCGCGGCTGGTTCCGCTTCCAGCGGCTGTACGACATCGCACGGTCCTGCCTGCGGGACGCCGACGACATCCGGCGGCTGGTACGCGAGGCGGCCCAGGAGGACGTGCGGGACGGGGCCCAGTGGCTGGAGATCCAGGTCGACCCCACCTCGTACGCCCCGCGTCTGGGCGGGCTGATCCCGGCGATGGAGGTCATCCTGGACGCGGTCGAGAGCGCCTCCACGGACACCGGGCTGGGGATCAGGGTGCTGGTCGCCGCCAACCGCATGAAGCATCCGCTGGAGGCGCGCACCCTCGCCCGGCTCGCGGTGCGCTACGCGGACCGCGGCGTGGTCGGCTTCGGCCTCTCCAACGACGAGCGGCGCGGATTCGCCCGTGACTTCGACCGGGCCTTCGCCATCGCCCGGGAGGGCGGGCTGCTGGCCGCGCCGCACGGCGGCGAGCTGTCGGGCGCCGGCAGCGTGCGGGACTGCCTGGACGACCTCGGCGCGGCCCGGGTCGGCCACGGGGTGCGCGCGGCCGAGGACCCACGGCTGCTGGCCAAGCTCGCCGAGCGCCAGGTGACCTGCGAGGTGTGTCCCTCGTCGAACGTGGCGCTCGGGGTCTACGAGAAGCCGGAGGACGTCCCGCTGCGGACGCTCTACGACGCGGGGGTGCCGATGGCGCTCGGGGCGGACGACCCGCTGCTCTTCGGCTCACGGCTGGCGGCGCAGTACGAGCTGGTGCGCGAGCACCACGGCTTCACGGACGCCGAACTGGCCGAGCTGGCACGTCAGTCGGTGCGCGGGTCGGCCGCGCCGGAGGAGGTCCGGCAGCGGATGCTGACGGGGATCGACGACTGGCTGGCGGGCCCAGAGTACTCACGTGAGTAGTCGGGCTCAGAGACTCACGCCCACCGTCACCGGCTCGTTGACCAGCCGGATCCCGAACGCCCCCTCGACCCCGGCCACCACCTCGCGGGCCAGCGCCAGCAGATCCTCGGTCGTGGCCTCGCCCCGGTTGGTGAGGGCGAGCGTGTGCTTGGTGGAGATCCGGGCCGGGCCGGTGCCGTAGCCCTTGGTGAAGCCCGCCTTGTCGATCAGCCAGGCCGCCGAGGTCTTGATCAGACCGTCGCCCGCCGGGAAGGCGGGCGGCGCGGTGTCCGGGCCCAGGCGGTCGGCGACGCGGGCCAGGAAGGCGGCGTAGGCGTCCTCGGTGAGCACCGGGTTGGTGAAGAACGATCCGGCGGACCAGGTGTCGTGGTCCTCGGGGTCGAGCACCATGCCCTTGCCCGCGCGCAGTCCCAGGACGGTCTGGCGGGCGACGGCGGCCGGCACCCGGTCCCCCACCTCGACGCCGAGTACCCGCGCTGTCTCGGCGTACCGGACGGGCGCGGAGAGGCCGCCCGCGTCCTCCAGCTCGAAGCGGACCCGGAGCACCACATGGCGGTCGGGGTCGGCCTTGAAGCGGCTGTGGCGGTAGGAGAAGGCGCAGTCGGCGTTCGGGATCGTGACGACCTCGTCGGCGCGGCGGTCGTAGGCGATCACCTCGGTGATCGTGGCGGAGACCTCCTGGCCGTAGGCGCCGACGTTCTGTATCGGCGTGGCCCCCGCGGAGCCGGGGATTCCGGCGAGGCATTCGATGCCCGCGAGCCCGGCCCGGACCGTACGGGCCACGGCGTCCGACCAGTTCTCGCCCGCGGCGAGCTCCAGGCGGGTGCCGTCTAGCGTGAAGCCGCTGGTCGCGATCTGCAGGGCGGTGCCGTCGAAGCCCTTGTCGGCGATGACCAGATTGCTGCCGCCACCGATCACCAGCAGCGGGGTCCCGGCCGCGTCGGCCGCCCGGACCGCGGCGATGACCTCGTCGTCGGTCGTGGCCGTGAGCAGCCGGTTGGCCGGTCCGCCGAGGCGGAAGGTGGTGAGGGGCGCGAGAGGGGCGTCGTGGAGTTCCTGCACGCGCTCAAGAGTACGGGGGCGCCCCCTGGGGCCCGGGGGGTGGCCGCCCCCGGTGTGGGGAGTCCGGGGGCCGACGGGGCGTGCGGCCCGTAAGGGGCTCAGGCGGGCTTCACACGCTGTGGCGTGCTCCCATCCGCCGGGGGGCCGCTCGGGCGCGGTCGAGGGCTCAGACGAGCCGTACCACGGCGCGGGCCCGGCCCAGCACCTTCTGGCCGGCGCTGGTCGCCGTGATGTCGAGGCGCACCGTACGGGCCTCGTCGTCCAGTTTGGCGGTGACCTTGGCGCCGATCTCGATGAGCGCGCCCTTGTCGTCGTTGGGGACCACGACCGGCCTGGTGAAGCGGACGCCGTACTCGACCAGGGCGCCGGGGTCGCCGGCCCACTCGGTCACCACGCGGGCCGCCTGGGCCATGGTGTAGGCGCCGTGCGCGATGACGTCGGGGAGGCCGACCTCCTTGGCGAACTTCTCGTTCCAGTGGATCGGATTGAAGTCGCCCGACGCGCCCGCGTACCGCACGAGGTCGGCGCGGTTCACCCGGAACTCGCGCATCGGCACCTCGGTGCCGACCTCCACGGCGTCGTACGAGATCTTGGCCGTCGTCATCTGCTCTCCTCCACCTCTGCGTCGGCGGCGCGGGCCACCAGCGTCGTGAACGACGTCGCTACATGATCACCCGCCTTGTCGTGGACCTCACCGCGGACGGACAGGATGTCGTTGCCTGCCAGCGACTTGATCGAGTCGATGATCGAGGTGACCGACAGGTGGTCCCCCGCGCGGACCGGGCGGGTGTACTCGAACCGCTGATCGCCGTGGACCACCCGGCTGTAGTCCAGCCCCAGTTGCGGGTCCTCGACAACCTGCTTCCCGGCCGCCTTGAAGGTGATCGTGAAAATGAACGTCGGCGGGGCGATCACGTCGGGGTAGCCGAGGGCCCTGGCCGCCTCGGGGTCGGTGTAGACCGGATTGGTGTCACCCAGGGACTCGGCGAATTCCCGGATCTTCTCCCGGCCGACCTCGTAGGCCGCGGTGGGCGGGTAGGTCCGCCCTACGAAGGACTGGTCGAGCGCCATCGGCGCACACCTCCTGCGATTGAATTACCAACGAAACGAGGCCGCCCCCCGCGAGTGGGGGCGGCCTCGAATGAGAGCTTATTGCTATCGCGTCTCTCGGTGCGCGGTGTGCGCGTTGCAACGCGGGCAGTGCTTCTTGATCTCAAGACGATCCGGGTCGTTGCGCCGGTTCTTCTTGGTGATGTAGTTCCGCTCCTTGCACTCCACGCAGGCCAGCGTGATCTTCGGGCGGACGTCGGTGGCAGCCACGTGAGTGCTCCTTGACGAACGGATAAAGGATTAACGCAGAAAGAGTAGCCGATCGAAGGACCGACCCCGCAATCGGCTACTGTCAGTAGCGGTGACCGGACTTGAACCGGTGACACAGCGATTATGAGCCGCTTGCTCTACCGACTGAGCTACACCGCTGTGATGCGAGTGACTCCCCGCTCGACACAGCGTAGTCGAACGGGAAACCTCACACATCAGAGCCCCAATACGGAATCGAACCGTAGACCTTCTCCTTACCATGGAGACGCTCTGCCGACTGAGCTATTGGGGCGAGCGATGAAGACATTACACGGTCGGCCGCCGAAGGTGAAATCCGTATCGACCCCTCGTCACCCTGGGCTCAGGCACCACACCGGTACGACTATTCGGCTCCTCCGCGAAGCCGCCCCCACCGCGTCCTAGGCTTCGGATCGCACCCGCGTGATCTTGGTTGCGCACACATCCGACGCGTGCCCGGCGCGTTGCTCGTCGCCTTACCCCTCGTGTGCTCGGCGCGTACCCGTGGCGCCCTGGCGTCACCGCCACCGCCCTCGTCACGCAACCGTCGCGCGCCCCTGTGCGCCCCGCGTACGCCCTGCGAATCCCAGGAGTGCGATGCCCGAGAGCCAGCAGCAGCCTCAGCAGCCGCCCAGGAACGGCGGCGCGGGCCCCGAGCCCACCGCTCTGGTGCTCGGCGGCGTCCGGCTCGCCGACGGGCGCACCGTGGACGTCCGGCTCAGCGGCGGGCGGATCGAGGCCGTGGGCACGGCGGGCAGCCTCGTCCCCGGCACCCGGCTGGACCTCGGCGGCTATCTGCTGCTGCCCGCCCCCGCCGAACCCCACGCCCACTGCGACACCGCCCTTACGGCCGACATGGCGGGCCCGGTCCCGTACGTCCCCGGGGACATCCAGCGCCGCACCGTCGAGGCCGCGCTGCTGCAGCTCGGCCACGGGGCGACCGCGCTGCGCACCCATGTCCGCATCGGCGGAGTGCACGGGCTGCGCTCCCTGGAGGCGGTCCTGGAGGCCGGCCGGACCCTGCGCGGGCTCACGGAGCTGAGCGCGGTGGCGGTGCCCCGGGTGCTGACCGGGGCCGCCGGGGCGGACGGCCTGGCGATGCTGCGGGACGCGGTGGAGATGGGCGCGGCGGTCATCGGCGGCTGCCCCGACCTCGACCCGGACCCGACCGGCCACGCCGAGGCCGTCCTCGATCTCGCCGCCCGCCATGGCTGCGCCGTCGATCTGCATACGGACGGTGACGACCCGGCCCGCCTCGCCCGGCTCGCGGCGATGGCCGGGGGCTTGCGGCCGGGCGTCACCATCGGCCCCTGCGGCGGGCTGTCCCGGCTGCCCCTGGAGAGCGCGGGGAGGATCGCCGAGCGGCTGGCGGCGGCCGGGGTGACCGTCGTCTGCCTCCCTCAGGGCGACTGCGCCGGGCTGGAGCAGCAGGGCATGCGGGGAGCGCGCGCCTGGGCCTGCGCGCCGGTGCGGCTGCTGCGCGCCGCGGGCGTCCGGGTGGCCGCGGGCAGCGGGGCGCTGCGGGACGCGGTCAACCCGGTGGGCCGGGGCGATCCCCTGGAGGCCGCCTTTCTGCTGGCGTCCCGGGGCGAGCTGCGGCCGCAGGAGGCGTACGAGGCGGTGTGCGGGCGGGCGCGGGCCGCGATGGGGCTCGCCGAGGTGCGGGTGGAGGCCGGGTTCCCGGCCGAGCTGCTCGCGGTGCGCGGGGACGGGCTCGCGGGGATCCTCTCGCTCGCGTACAGCAGGGTCGTGGTGCACCGGGGCCGGGTGGTGGCCCGTACCAGCGCGGTGCGGGAGTACTGCGACTCGGCGGCCGCGGTGGCGCTGGACCTCCCCCGGCAGGCGCGGTCGCAGAGCGGCGGCGAGCAACAGTAGGCCGCACGGCGTACGGTCGGGATCATGCGCATTGTCATCGCTGGTGGACATGGACAGATCGCGCTGCGGCTGGAGCGGTTGCTCACCGCGCGCGGAGACGAAGTGGCGGGCATCATCCGCAAGCCGGAACAGGCGGGCGACCTGCTGACGTCGGGTACCGAACCCGTCGTCTGCGACCTCGAGTCGGCCTCGCTGGAGGACGTGGTCAAGCATCTGGAGGACGCGGACGCGGCCGTCTTCGCGGCCGGGGCGGGCCCGGGCAGCGGTGCCGCCCGTAAGGAGACCGTCGACCACCGGTCCGCGGTGCTCTTCGCGGACGCGGCCGAACGGGCGGGGGCCCGGCGGTTCCTGATCGTCTCCTCGATGGGCGCGTCCCACGAGCCGCCGCCGGACACCGACCCGGTCTTCGCCGCCTATCTGCGCGCCAAGGCCGCGGCGGACGACGACATCCGCGCCCGGGACGGCCTCGACTGGACCGTGCTGCGCCCGGGCCGGCTGACGAACGACCCGGGCACGGGCCGGGTGGAACTGGCCGAACACACGGGCCGGGCCGAGGTCACCCGCGACGATGTGGCGGCGGTCCTGGCCGCCCTCCTGGACGAGCCCCGTACGGCGGGCCGCACGCTGGAGCTGGTCAACGGCGACACGCCGGTGGCGGACGCGGTGGCGGCGGTCGCCGCCGAGCGGGGCTGAGGCGCGGGGGTAGCCGGGGCGGCCGGGGTGGTCGGCTCCGGCCCGATGGCTCAGAAGTCCACCCGGGCCGGTGCGTCGGCCCGGGCCACGGACTCCTGGGCGTACTGCCGCTCGTACGCCGTCCGGATCCGTTCGATCCGCGGGTCCTGCGTCGGGGCCTCGGACGTCGGGTAGAGCAGGATCACCTCGTACGAGCGCTCCCGCTCGATCGTCCCGTTCTGGTCCCGCCACTGCCCCCGGCCGTCGTGGATCGTCAGGCCGGCGGGGAAGCGCGGGGTGATCTGCCGGTCCACGAAGGCCAGAAACTGCTTCTCGGTGACGGGCGGCCCGCCGTCGGGGCGCTCGGTGCCGAAGAAGAGCCGGGTCTCGACGTACGGCTTACCCCGGTCCACGGCGCCGGAGGCCGCTGCGTCGGAGGCCGTCGCGGCGGGCGGGTCGTCCAGCGCGGCGTACGCGGCGACGGGGGTGGCGGCGGCGAGGGCGAAGGCCGCCCCGGTGGCGGCGATACGGGCGCGGGGCCTCATGGTCGGCACGCGGGGCTTGATGGTCGGCATCGTCCGATGGTTCCGGCGCCCGGAACCCCGGGGAAGACCGCCTTACGGGGCACATCCGTACGAGATGCGCGAGGCGCGGGGGCGGGGCCCGGTGCCAGGGGACACAGGGACAACGAGGGACAGCGGACGGCCGGCCCCGAGAACCCGAGACCCCCGGCACAGGAATCGTGCTCAGACCCGGCGCCACGAGCACGGGGACAGAGCCGGGCCCGAGCCCCCGGGCATGAGCAGCGCGCTCAGACCCGCCGCCACCGGGCCATCGCGAACGAGAACACCCCGAAGAGCGCCAGCCCCAGCGCCACCGCCATCAGCAGCCAGGGCCCCGCCGCCGTCCCGGCGAAGGTCCGCAGGGTGTCGTCGATGCCCTTCGCCTTGCCCGGGTCGTAGCGCACGGCGGCCGAGAGCGCGAAGCCGCCCGCCACCGCGAACACGGCCCCGCGGGCCACCCCGCCGCAGACCCCCAGCGCCTCCACGGCCCGCCGCGTCCGCCGGGACATCGAGCCCACCTTGAGGTGCTTGCGGAAGCCGCGCCGCAGCGCCCGTACGGCGATCCACACCCCGGCCGCGGCCACCGCGGTCCCGCCGGCGGCGACCAGCCACCGGCCGTACGGCAGGTCGAGCGCGCGGGCCGTCACGTCCTGGGACTGGCGGTCGCTGGAGCCGCTGCCCTGCTCGCCGGTGGCGAAGGAGAGCACGGAGTACGCGACGACGCCATAGAAGACCGCACGGGCCGCCCCCGCCAGCCGCTTGCGTACCGCGCCTCCGTCCGGCCCCGCGGCCCCGAAGACCGCCTCGGACAGCCGCCACAGCGCCATGCAGACCAGCCCGATGCCGACCGCCCAGACCAGCGCCGCGCCGAACGGCTGCTGGGCGAGGACCTGGAGGGCCCCGCCCCGGTCGGCCTGCTCGCCACGGTCGCCCAAGGCGATGCGCAGCGCCAGGACGCCGATGAGCAGATAGAGCACCCCCCGGGTGGCCAGGCCCCAGCGGGCCGCCGCCTCGATGGCCCGGCTGCCCGCCTCGCGTGGGGTACGTGTGCGCGTTGCCGAACCCAGTCCGCGTGCGATCGACGATGCGTTCACCGTTTCCTCCCGGTTGTCGCACATCGTGTGCCCTGGACGTAGGCGCGGAAACGGGACTTTCTCTTGTTGGTTGAAGCGATCCGCCCTACTCTGCCGCCAGAATCTGACGAACCGTCAGATCAGACGGAGCGACAGGATCACCACGAATAGACCGGGGAGATGGCGAGATGACCGACGAGACGAACGGCACGACCGAGCTGCCTCGGGTCATCAGCGTCGATGACCATGTGATCGAGCCCGCACACCTCTTCGAGACCTGGCTCCCGGCCAAGTACCGGGACCGCGGCCCCAAGCCGCTGACGGCCGGGATCGGCGAACTGGCCTATGTCGGCGGCAAGTACAAGTTCACCACCGACCCGGACGGCCAGCTGACCGACTGGTGGACTTACGAGGGCGACCTCTTCCCCTACAAGCGGATCATCGCCGCCGTCGGCTTCTCCCGCGACGAGATGACCCTCGACGGCATCACCCGCGAGCAGATGCGCCGCGGCTGCTGGGACCCCAAGGACCGGCTCGCCGACATGGACCTCAACCATGTCGAGGCGTCGCTGTGCTTCCCGACCTTCCCCCGCTTCTGCGGCCAGACCTTCGCCGAAGCGAACGACAAGGAGGTCGGGCTGGCGTGCGTCCGGGCGTACAACGACTGGATGGTCGAGGAGTGGTGCGGCGACAGCGGCGGCCGCCTCATCCCGCTCTGCCTGATCCCCCTGTGGGACGTCGACCTCGCCGTGCGGGAGATCCGCCGTAACGCGGCCCGCGGCGTCCGCGCGGTGACCTTCAGCGAGATCCCCACCTACCTCGGACTCCCCAGCATCCACAGCGGCTACTGGGACCCCTTCTTCGCCGAGTGCGAGGCCACCGGGACGGTCGTGTGCATGCACATCGGCTCCTCCTCCCAGATGCCCGCCGCCTCCCCCGACGCCCCGCCCGCCGTCCAGGCCGCCCTGAGCTTCAACAACGCCATGGCCTCGATGATGGACTTCCTCTTCAGCGGCGTCCTGGTCTCCTTCCCGCGCCTCAAGCTGGCCTACGCCGAGGGCCAGATGGGCTGGATCCCCTACGCCCTGGAGCGCGCCGACGACGTCTGGGAGGAGCACCGCGCCTGGGGCGGCGTCCGCGACCTCATCCCCGAGCCGCCGTCCACGTACTACTACCGGCAGATCTACTGCTGCTTCTTCCGCGACAAGCACGGGGTCGCGTCGCTCGACACGATCGGCGTGGACAACGCCACCTTCGAGACCGACTACCCCCACGTCGACTCCACCTGGCCGCACACCCGCCGCATCGCCGCCGAGCATGTCGCCGGGCTCTCCCCCGAGACCACGTACAAGATCCTCCGCGGCAACGCGATCCGCATGCTGGAGCTGGACCTCGACGGGGCGCGGTAGGCGGGGCGGGCGGCCAGGCGGCTGATCGGCCCGGCGGCCAGGCCCTGTCCGGTGGATCTTCGCGGATCAGCCCGCGGCGTCTGGTGCGGTGCATCGCAAGGCGGAGGGTCGTCCTCGTACCGGGTCGTACTCGGACGATCCCGACAACGCGGCCGGGGGCACCTCCCAGCGGTAGCTGGGGGCGCCGTGCCAGGCGTCGCGGGCCCGCGAAGATCCGCCGGACAGGGCCTAATCCATCCGTGGCTGATCCGAGCCGCAGTATCGGCACTTGCGCGCCGCCTCGGGGATGTCCTCGGCGAGGCATTCCGGGCAGGTCTTGACCGGACCCGGCTCGCCGAAGACCTCCGCGCCCCGGCGGGCCTGGGTGTATTTGTACGGCATGACGATCACGAAGTAGATGACGGCCATGAAGATGATGAAGTAGATCAGGGCAGAGATGAACGACCCGATGTTGATGTAGGTCGCGTTGTTCCCCTCGTTTCCGAGCTGCCAGCCGAGCCCGACCGCCTTGCCGCCCTGGAGCCGGGCGATGACCGGGTTGATCACGGAGTCGGTGAACGCCTTGATCAGCGTCGAGAACGCCAGCGCCGTGACCAGGCCGACGGCGACAACAATGACATCACCGCGCATGAGGAAGTTCTTGAAGCCCCTGAGCACGATCCGCCCTCTCTGTCCTGATACGGGGGAACCACCAGCCTAGGAGCGGCCCCACGGAGCCCAGGGCGCGCCACGACGGACGGCCGCCCGTACGGCGGCAGGGGCACACTTAATCCACGCCATGAGGTAAGTCGTCCGCGAGGCTTGACGCCCGGCGGCGCGCCTCGGATCATCACAGTCACCGAGCACCGTGAACACACCGGTGCTTCGCTGCTCAGCCGCTCCGCCGCTCCGTTGCCGTGAACACACCGGTCACCGGAGTTTTCCCTTCCTTCTCTCCGGCCGTGACCGCACCGGCCCGAGCCTGTCCGTACGGGAAAGGCATCGGTTTCATGAGATCCGTCAGATCCAGATCCCCTCGTACCATGCGCACCGCCCTGGTGAGCACCCTGGCCGCGGTCGCCGTGGCCGCCGGCCCATGGCTGACCTCCCCGGCCGGCGCCACGACCGCCGACACCGGCTCGGTCAGGGCCGGCGAGACCGTCAACGTCTATCTGACCACCACCTCCGGATCCGACGGCCGCACCGTCGTGAAGGGCCTGGAGCAGCAGGCGCCCATCCGGTTCGGGTCGGGCGGGGGTGGCAGTGTCACCGTCGACGAATCCAGGACGTACCAGGAATTCTCGGGCGCCGGGGCCTCGTTCACGGACACCGCCGCATGGCTGTTCAACAGCAGCGGCGCGCTCAGCCAGCGCACCCGCGACGAGGTGATGCGCAAGCTCTTCTCGCCCACGGACGGCATCGGGGTGAGCTTCCTGCGCAACCCGCTCGGCGGCTCCGACCTGGCCCGCTTCGGTTACACCTTCGACGATGTGCCGGCCGGGCAGACCGACCCCGGCCTCGCCAGGTTCTCCATCAACCACGACCTGGCCGACGTCCTGCCGCTGACGAAGCAGGCCAGGCAGCTCAACCCGGCACTGAAGGTCATGGCCTCGCCCTGGACCGCCCCGGCCTGGATGAAGGACAACGACCAGCTCAACCAGGGCTGGCTGGAGGCGCAGTACTACGGCACGTACGCGAACTACTTCGTGAAGTACATCCAGGAGTACCAGAGCCGGGGTGTGCCGATCGACTACGTGACCGTGCAGAACGAGCCCACCTGCTGCGGCGGCTACCCGTCGATGCAGTGGAACGGCTCCGGGCTCAACTACTTCACCAAGAGTGAGCTGCTGCCCAAGCTGGCGACCGCGGGCCTGAAGACCAAGGTGCTCGCCCTCGACTGGAACTGGGACCAGTGGGCGGGTTACGGCGCGCCCGTCGTGGACGACGCCGCCATCCGCAACCACCCGAACTTCGGCGGCATCGCCTGGCACGGCTACGGCGGCAACGTCGGCCAGCAGACGACCGTCCACAACCAGTACCCGAACGTGGACGCCTTCGACACCGAGCACTCCGGCGGCACCTGGGTCGCCAATCAGCAGCAGGAGGACATGCACAACCTGATCGACTACACCCGCAACTGGGGCAAGAGCTGGATCAAGTGGAGCCTCGCCGTCGACCAGAACAAGGGCCCGCACAACGGCGGCTGCGACACCTGCACCGGCCTGGTCACCGTGCACAACGGCGACGGCCAGAGCGGCCGGGTCGACTACACCGTCGAGTACTACACGATGGGCCACCTCACGAAGTTCGTGAAGCCCGGAGCCCGCCGCATCGACTCCAGCGCCAGCTCCACGGTGCCGAATGTGGCCTGGAAGAACCCGGACGGCTCCAAGGCGCTGATCGCCTACAACGACACCGGCAGCCAGCAGACCCTGAAGGTCAACTGGGGCGGCCAGTCCTTCAGCTACCAGCTCCCCGCCCGGGCCTCCGCCACCTTCACCTGGACCGGCACCCAGTCCTAGGCCCGGCGCGAGACCGCGCCCCCGCTCCACCCTGACACAGCAAACGGCCCCTGGCTGCGTTTCCGCAGTTCAGGGGCCGTTTTCCACTGTGGCGGCGCCAGGATTCGAACCTGGGTAGGCTAAGCCGACGGATTTACAGTCCGCTCCCATTGGCCACTCGGGCACACCGCCTGGGATGTGGCCAGGTGCCCCGCTCTCGCGGTGCTGCTCCCTGGCAACGACGTAAACAATACCTGATGTGCGGGGGTGCTTCGCCACCCGGTTGATCGCCTCTGGATCATGGCCGAGATCGCTAGGCTGGCTGGAGCGGTCCGCTGGGCCGTGCCACTGACGGATCTACGTACGAGGAGCCAACTCAAGATGGCCGACTCCAGTTTCGACATCGTCTCGAAGGTCGAGCGGCAGGAGGTCGACAACGCTCTGAACCAGGCGAGCCGCGAGATCTCCCAGCGCTACGACTTCAAAAACGTCGGCGCCTCGATCGAGTGGTCGGGCGAGCGGATCGAGATGCGAGCCAACTCCGAGGAGCGGGTCAAGGCGATCCTCGACGTCTTCCAGTCCAAGCTGGTCAAGCGCGGGATCTCGCTGAAGGCCCTGGACGCGGGCGAGCCCCAGGCGTCGGGCAAGGAGTACAAGATCTTCGCCTCGCTGCAGGAGGGGATCTCGCAGGACAACGCGAAGAAGGTCGCCAAGATCATCCGCGATGAGGGGCCCAAGGGCGTCAAGGCGCAGGTGCAGGGCGAAGAGCTGCGGGTGACCTCCAAGAGCCGGGATGATCTGCAGGCCGTGATCGCCCTGCTCAAGGGCAAGGACCTGGACTTCGCGGTGCAGTTCGTGAACTACCGGTAGCCGGCACTCGGACCGGTGCGGCAGGGGCGGTGCGGCGTGGCCGTGCCGCCCCCGGTGTTGTCGGCGGGCAGGTCAGCGGTGGCCGAAGGGCTGGTCGGTGGAGACGATGTCGACGCCGAGGGGGGCCAGGGAGATCGGGATGAGCTTGAAGTTGGCCAGGCCCAGGGGGATGCCGATGATCGTGAGGCAGAGGGCGACGCCGGTGAGCAGGTGGCCGAGCGCCAGCCACCAGCCCGCGAGGATGAGCCAGAGGACGTTGCCGACGCAGGAGGCGGCTCCGGCGCCGGGGCGGGGGACGGTGGTGCGGCCGAAGGGCCACAGGGCGAAGCCGGCGATGCGCCAGGAGGCGAGCGCGAAGGGGATGCCGATGATCGTGAGGCAGAGGAGAACGCCGGCGAAGACGTAGAGGATCGCCATCCAGACGCCGGCGAAGATCAGCCAGATGAGGTTCAGGAGGGTTTTCACGGTTGGTGTCCTGCCATCTGCTCGAGTCGTGCGATGCGCTCCCGCATGGGCGGGTGGGTCGAGAAGAGCTTTGCCATACCCTCACCGGCCCGGAACGGGTTGGCGATCATCAGGTGGCTGGCGGTCTCCAGACGGGGCTCGGGCGGCAGCGGAAGCTGCTTGGTACCCGCTTCGAGCTTGCGCAGGGCGCTGGCGAGGGCCAGAGGGTCGCCGGTGAGCTGGGCTCCGGAGGCATCCGCCTCGTATTCGCGGGAGCGGCTCACGGCGAGCTGGATGATGGAGGCCGCGAGCGGGCCGAGAAGCATGATCAGCAGCATGCCGACGAAGCCGGGGCCCTCGTCGTCGTCGGACCGGCCCATCGGGATCAGCCAGGCGAAGTTGACCAGGAACATGACGACGCTGGCGAGCGCGCCCGCGATCGAGGAGATCAGGATGTCGCGGTTGTAGACATGGCTGAGCTCATGGCCGAGGACCCCGCGCAGCTCGCGCTCGTCCAGCAGCCGCAGAATGCCGTCGGTGCAGCAGACCGCCGCGTTACGGGGGTTGCGGCCGGTCGCGAAGGCGTTGGGGGCCTCGGTCGGGGAGATGTAGAGCCGGGGCATCGGCTGGCGCGCGGCCGTGGAGAGCTCGCGCACCATGCGGTACAGCCCTGGTGCCTCGAACTCGCTGACGGGGCGGGCGCGCATCGCGCGCAGGGCCAGCTTGTCACTGTTCCAGTAGGCATATGCGTTGGTCCCGAGTGCGACGACGACCGCGATGATCAGCCCGGTGCGGCCGAAGAGGCTGCCGATGAGGATGATGATCGCGGACAGACCACCGAGGAGTACGGCGGTCTTCAGCCCGTTGTGCCGGCGGTGCACTGTGTGCCCTCCCGTTGTGCCGCAGGGGAACGCTTTGCCTGGTGTCTCCACCTTCCAGTGGACCCTCCTGAAAAAGTCAACGCCAGGCGAAGGGCACCAGTTCCCTTGTGCACACGGGTGCGGGCGTGCGGCCGGTGCCGACGGCGCGCGAGGCCGGTGCGACGGCCCGCACGGCCGGTGGCCGATGACCGAGTTGAGGCCGATGGCGGCCGTAAGTAAGGCGAACGGAGGCCCGCGGCGGACGCGGGAGCGGTTACAGCAGGGTGCCCGAGGCGAACCGCAGGACGAGCTGCGGGGCGCCGGACAGGGCGATGCCGACGACCGCGGTGAGGCCGATGGCAGCCGTAAGGGGAACGGCGCGCGGGCGGGCGACGGCCGCCCCGGTGGCGGGTGCGGGCTCCGCCCCGGCGGCGGGCTCGGGGGCGCGGAAGAGCACCGCCGTCCACTGGAGGTAGTAGTAGAGCGCCACGACCACGTTGAGCGCCATCACCACCGCGAGCCAGCCCAGCCCCGCGTCCACGGCCGCCGAGAAGACGGTCACCTTCGCGAAGAGCCCGATGACGCCCGGGGGCAGCCCGGCCAGGCACAGCAGGAAGAAGCCCAGGGCCAGGGCGGCGGCCGGGCGGGCCGCGTACAGCCCGCGGTAGTCGGTGAGGCGGTTGGCCGGGCTCGTACGGGCCACCAGGGCGGCCACGGCGAAGGCGCCGAGGTTCACGGCCGCGTACATCAGGGCGTACGCGACGGTGGAGCCGATGGCGCGGGAGGCGTCCTTGTCGGAGTCGGCGTAACCGGCCGCGGCGATCGGGACCAGCAGATAGCCCGCCTGGGCGACGGAGGACCAGGCGAGCAGGCGTACGGCGCTGAAGGCGCGCTCCGGGCGCTGGCGCAGCGCCGCGGCGTTCCCCGCGGTCATGGTGAGGGCGGCCAGGACGGCGACGGCAGGGCCCCACACATCGGAGTACGAGGGGAAGGCGAGGACGGTCACCAGGATGAGGCCGGAGAAACCGACCGCCTTACCGACGACCGATAGATACGCCGCGACGGGCACGGGGGCGCCGACGTAGGTGTCGGGCACCCAGAAGTGGAAGGGCACGGCGGCGGTCTTGAACGCGAAGCCCACCAGGGTGAGCACGACCCCCGCCTGGGCGAGCGTGTCGAGCCGCGGGTCGACATGGGTGAGGGCGTCGGCGATCCGGGACAGATGGAGGCTGCCGGTGGCGGCGTAGACGAAGCTGACGCCGAGCAGCATCACGGCGGTCGCGGTGACCGAGGAGAGGAAGAACTTCAGCGCGGCCTCGGAGGACAGGCGGTCGCCGCGGCGCAGGCCCACGAGGGCGAAGGCCGGGAGCGAGGCCACCTCGAGGGCGATGACCAGCGTCGCCAGATCGCGGGAGGCGGGCAGCAGGGCCGCCCCGGCGGCCGAGGACAGCAGCAGGAACCAGAACTCGCCCGCGGGGAGTTTGAGGTCGTCGAGGGCGCTGAAGGACAGCAGCCCGGTGAGCAGCGCCCCGCCGAGCACGAGGAACTGGATGACGAGGGCGAAGGTGTCGGCCGTGTAGCTGCAGGCGTGGGCGCCGCTGGTCAGGCAGAAGGTGGAGCGGTCGCCGTCCAGCAGCGGCAGCAGGGCGAGCGCGGCCAGGGCCAGTCCCGCTATCGCTCCCCAGCCCAGCAGATGCTTCCTGCGCTCGGGCAGGAAGAGATCCGCGACGAGGACGGCGAGGCCGGCCAGGGCCGCGATGGTGGGCGGTGCGACGGCGAGCCAGTCGACGGACTGGACGAGGCTGGTGGCCAGGCTCGTGGCGTTCGCAGTCATCGGTTGCCTCCCGCGAGGAGCTGCTGCACGGCCGGGTCGGTGAGGCCGAGGAGGGCCGCGGGCCACAGTCCGGCGAGGACGGTGAGGGCCACCAGGGGGCTCCAGGCGGCGAGTTCATGGCCGTGGACGTCGGCGAGGGCGGGCCGCTCGGGCTCGGTCCCGGTGCGGGGCTCGATCGGATGGTCGCCCATGCAGACGCGCCGTACGACGATGAGCATGTAGGCGGCGGTGAGCAGGGTGCCGAAGCCGGCGAACGCCATATAGGTGAGATACGCCGGGCGGCTGAGCCCGTCGGCGGGGTCGAAGGCGCCGAACATGGCGAGCATCTCGCCCCAGAACCCGGCGAGTCCGGGCAGCCCCAGGGAGGCCACGGCGCCGAAGGCGAGCAGTCCGCCGAGGCGTGGCGCCCTGCCGTACAGGGCGGCGCCGCTGGTGCCCGCGAGCTGGTCGAGGTCGGTGGTGCCGGAGCGGTCCTTGAGGGCGCCGACGAGGAAGAAGAGCAGCCCGGTGATCAGGCCGTGGGCGATGTTGGCGAAGAGCGCGCCGTTCACCCCGGTGGGGGTGAGGGTCGCGATGCCCAGCAGCACGAAGCCCATATGGCCGACGGAGGAGTAGGCGATCAGGCGCTTGAGGTCGCCCTTGGCGCCGGTGCGGGCCAGGGCGAGGCAGGCGAGGGATCCGTAGATGATGCCGACCACGGCGAACGCGGCGAGGTAGGGCGCGTAGGTGTGGGCCGCCCCGGGGGTCATCGGCAGCACGATGCGGACCAGCCCGTAGGTGCCCATCTTGAGCAGCACGCCCGCCAGCAGCACCGAGCCGACGGTGGGGGCGGCGGTGTGGGCGTCGGGCAGCCAGCTGTGCAGCGGCCACATGGGGGCCTTGACGGCGAGTCCGACGATGATGGCGAGGGCCGCGATGAGCTGGGTGGTGTGGGTCAGCTTCGCGCCGTTGTCAGCGGCGAGTGCCACCATGTCGAAGGTGCCGCCCTTGACCCCGATGAGGAGGAGGCCGAGCAGCATGACGACGGAGCCGAGCAGCGTGTAGAGGATGAACCGCCAGGCGGCACGCTCGGGTGTGGCAGCAGCGCGAAGCGCTTCCTCGGGGTGGTGGCGGGTGACGGGCGGGAGCTCCCGTTCGCCGCTGCCCCACCGGCTGATGAGGAAGTACATCGGGATGAGGACCATCTCGAACGCCAGGAAGAACAGCATCAGGTCCAGCACCGCGAAGCTGGCCAGGGTGCCGGACTCCAGGAGCAGCAGCAGCGCGACGAAGGCCCTGGGGGACGGCCCGGCGGGCCGGTTGAAGTAGGCGTAGAGCGCGCTGAGGAAGGTCAGCAGCGCGGTCAGCACGAGCAGCGGCAGCGAGACGCCGTCCACGCCGAGGTGGATGCGGATGTCCAGCGCCGGGATCCAGCTGATGTCCGTCTGGGCCTGCATCCTGGCCGGGTGGTCGTGGTCGAACCCGGCGGCCAGGGCGATGGCGGCGGCGAGCACCACTCCGGTGACGGTCACGCCGTGGCGCAGGACGGCCTGGTCCGGTCCGCGGCCGCGCAGCCCGGGCGGGGCCGGGAGCAGGGCGGCGACGCTGCCGAGCAGGGGGAGCACGACCAGGGCGGCGAGGAGGAGTTGCTGGACGGTGTGGTTCACGGGTCAGGCTCCCGCTGCGACGAGGACGGCGGCCACGGCCAGGACGAGGGAGCCGGCGAGCAGCGCGCCGAGGTAGGTCTGCACATTGCCGGTCTGGGCGCGGCGGACGGCCGCGCCGAGCAGGCGGGGCGCACCGCCCGCGCCGCGTACGTACGTCTCGACGACCTCGCGGTCGAGGAAGCGGACGAGCCGGGCGGCGGCGGCCACGGGCCGGACGAACAGGGCGCTGTAGACGGCGTCGAGGTGGAAGCCGACGGCCGCGTGGCGGTGCAGCGGGCCCAGGAGCAGCCGCCCGGGGTCGGCGGGGTCGCTGGCGCCCGCGATGGAGCCGTAGGCCGCCTCGTGGGTGGCGATGGCCTCGGCCTCGGAGACGGCGTCGGCGGCTTCGGGGTGGGCGGCCACCGCGCCGAGCGGGACGCGGGCGGCCCGGGCCGAGCTGTGCCGCCAGGCGCCGTACATGACGAGGGCGCCGGCCAGGGCCAGCCCGGTGCCGAGTACGGAGGTGGTGAGGGTCGGGGTGAGCGTCTCGCCGTCGAACCAGTCGGGCAGCGTGCCGTAGGCGAGGCCGAGGGCGGCCGTGGGGATGAACAGCACCCACAGGACGGCGTTCATGGCCACCGGCTGCTTGCCGTGGTCGGGGACGGGCTCGCCCCGGCCGCGGAAGGCGAGCAGCCACAGCCGGGCCGCGTATCCGGCGGTGAGGAGCGCGGTAAGGAGACCGGCGAGGAGGACGGTCCAGCCGACGCCCGCCGGGACGCCGGAGGTGTGGCCGGTCGCGGCGTGCTCGGCCGTGCCGAGGACGGCCTCCTTGGAGAAGAAGCCCGCGAAGGGCGGGATGGCGGCGAGCGCGAGCAGCGCGACCGTCATCGTCCAGAAGGCGTCGGGGATGCGCTGGGCGAGGCCGCTCATCCGGGACATGGCGGCGAGGGAGTTGGTCCCGGCGGCGTGGATCACCACGCCCGCGCCGAGGAAGAGCAGCGCCTTGAACGCGCCGTGGGTGATGAGGTGGAAGACGGCGGCGCCGCGGTCGTCGACGGCCAGTGCGCCCGTCATATAGCCGAGTTGGCCGACGGTCGAGTAGGCGAGGACGCGTTTGATGTCGTCCTGGGCGAGCGCGGCGAGCGCCGAGCCGACCATCGTCACGGCCGCCATGGCGGCCAGTACGGCGAGCGCGACGGCGGAGGAGGCGAAGACGGGCAGCAGCCGGGCCACGACAAAGACACCGGCGGCGACCATGGTGGCCGCGTGGATCAGCGCGGAGACCGGGGTGGGACCGGCCATCGCGTCCGGCAGCCAGGTGTGCAGCGGGAACTGCGCGGACTTGCCCGCGACCCCGGCCAGCAGCAGCAGCGCGATCAGGGTGGGGTGGTCCAGCGGCACCCCGGCGGTCTCGGAGGTCAGCCGGGTGTGGATCTCGCTGATGCGGAACGTGCCGGTGTCGCCCGCGAGCGCGAAGATGCCGATCAGGAACGGCACGTCGCCGAGCTTGGTGACCAGGAACGCCTTCAGGGACGCCGAGCGCGCGGCCGCGGTCTCCCAGTAGTGGCCCACCAGGAAGTACGAGCAGATGCCCATGATCTCCCAGCCGACGAGCAGCACGATCAGGTCGTCGGAGTAGACGACCAGGAGCATCGCGGCGGTGAAGAGGGAGACGAGCGCGGCGTAGGAGGGGTAGCGGGGGTCGTCCCGCAGATAGCCGGTCGAGTAGATCTGCACACAGCAGGCGACGATGGCGACGAGGACCGCGACCAGGGCGGCGAAGCCGTCGACCTGCAGGGCGAGGTCGACGGGGACCGAGCCGGTGTCGGCGAGCCGGGTCGCGGCGGTGAGCGGGGCCGTGCCGCCGCCCGCGCCCCCGCCCTGCCGTACGGCGACGAGCACGGCGAGACCGGCCGCGGCGAGGGTCGGCAGCACCGCGAGGGGGCGGACGAAACCGGGGGCGCGGCGGCCCAGCAGGAGCCCGGCGACGGCGCCGAGGAAGGGCAGCAGGGGGACGAGAACGGCGGCGGTCGTGGTCGTCACGCGGTCTGCCTCCGGGCGCGTCGTGCCTGGTCGGCGGCGTTGTCAGTGGGGGCTGCCATGCTGTCGTCCATCGGGTCCTGGCCGTCCGACGGGGGGTCGGCCAGGTCCCGGAGCTTGTCGACGTCGGCGGTGCCGCGGTTGCGGTGGACGAGGAGGACGATGGCGAGGCCGATGCCGATCTCGGCGGCGGCGATGGCGATGGTGAAGAGGGTCAGGGCCTGGCCCGCGTGCAGGGTGTCGCGGAGCCAGACGTCGAAGGCGACGAGGTTGAGGTTGACGGCGTTGAGCATCAGCTCGACCGACATCAGCACCAGGATCGCGTTGCGGCGGGCGAGGACGCCGTACAGGCCGGTGCAGAAGAGGAGGACGGCGAGCACGGCGGGGTAGGCGAGGTGCATCAGCGCTTCTCCTTGCCGCTCTGGGCGTCCCGAGGTTCGGCGGTCCTACGGGACAGGACGATCGCGCCGACGAGCGCGGCGAGGAGGAGCACGGACAGCGCCTCGAACGGCAGCACCCAGTGGCGGAAGAGGCTCTCACCGGAGACGGCGGTAGAGCCCTGGACGCCCTTGTCGAGCTCGATCCAGGTGGTCCGGAAGGCGTCCACGACCACCCACACCAGGACGCCCGCGGCGGCCACGGCCACCGCGAGCGCGGCCGGGCGGTTGCCCGAATCGGCGTCCGGGGAGGGGCCGATGGGCGCCTTGGTGAGCATCAGCCCGAAGAGGAGGAGGACGACGACGGAGCCGACGTAGATCAGCACCTGCACCCAGGCGATGAACTCCGCCGTGAGCAGGAGGTACTCCACGGCGATGCCGCCGAGCGCCACCACCAGCCATAGGGCGGCGTGCACCAGTTGATTGGTGGTGACGGTGAGGACGGCCGCGCCGAGGGTCGCGATGCCCACCAGCAGGAAGACGATCTCGACGCCGGTCGGCGACAGGAACCCGTGGCCGGTGGCGGCCAAGTGGACCGCGGGACTCACGTGGCGGCTCCGTTTCCGTCGGATCCGTCGGTGCGGTCGCTCGCGTCGGTGCCGTCGCTCGCGTCGGGCCCGTCGCTCGCGTTGGTCCCGTCGCTCGCGTTGGTCCCGTCGCTCGCGTTGGTCCCGTCGCCGGCGTCGGAGGCGCGCTCCGCCTCGGCCTGCGCGGCCTCGGCGGCGGCCGTGGCCTCCGCGGCGGCGAGCTTGTCGGCGGCCTTACGGGCGGCGCCGATCTCCTTGGGCTCCTCCGCGCGCGGGTCGAGCGCGGGCGGCGCGGGCACCGTCCACATCCAGTCGCGGAGCTTGTCCCGCTCATGGGTGAGATCGCGGATGTCCTCCTCCGCGTACTCGAACTCCGGCGACCAGAAGAGCGCGTCGAAAGGACACACCTCGATGCAGATACCGCAGTACATGCACAGGGCGAAGTCGATCGCGAACCGGTCCAGCACATTCCGGCTTCGCTCGCGCCCGCCCGGGGCGGCCGGGGGGACGGTCTCCTTGTGCGAGTCGATATAGATGCACCAGTCCGGGCATTCGCGGGCGCACAGCATGCAGACCGTGCAGTTCTCCTCGAACAGCCCGATCACCCCGCGGGTACGGGGCGGCAGCTCGGGCTGCACGTCCGGATACTGCGCGGTGTGCGACTTCCGGGTCATCGTGCGGAGGGTGACGGCCAGGCCCTTGGCCAGGCCGGATCCGGGGATGCCCATCAGGAGATCACCACCTTGACGACGCCGGTGAGGGCGATCTGGGCCAGTGAGAGCGGAATGAGGCAGGTCCAGGCGAACCGCTGGACCTGGTCCTCGCGCAGCCGCGGATAGCTGACCCGCAGCCAGATCACGACGAAGGCGAGGACGGCCGTCTTCAGCAGCGTCCACAGCCAGCCGAGGCCGTCGGCGAACGGACCGTGCCAGCCACCGAGGAAGAGGACGGTGGTCAGCCCGCACAGGATGACGATGCCCGCGTACTCGGCGAGCAGGAAGAGCGCGAACCGCAGCCCCGTGTACTCGGTGTACGCACCGAAGATGATCTCGGAGTCGGCAATCGGCGCGTCGAACGGCGGGCGCTGCAGCTCGGCGAGACCGGCGGTGAAGAACACCACCCCGCCGACGATCTGCCACGGCACCCACCACCACTCGAACGCCTCGAGGATGCCGGGCAGCGAGACCGTGCCCGCCGCCATCGCCACGGAGGCGGCGGTGAGCAGCATCGGCAGCTCGTACGCCATGAGCTGGGCGGCCGTACGCAGGCCCCCGAGGAGGGAGAACTTGTTCGCCGAGGCCCAGCCCGCCATCAGCGAACCCAGCACCCCGACGCCCATCACGGCGAGCACGAAGAAGATGCCCGCGTCCACGACCTGGCCCACGGCGCCCTCGGCGGGGCCGACCGGGATCGCGACGAGGACGAGCAGGTACGGCAGCAGGGCGACGGCGGGCGCGAGCTGGAAGATCCGCCGGTCGGCGCCGGTGGGTACGACGTCTTCCTTCTGCGCGAACTTCACCCCGTCCGCGACGAGCTGGGCCCACCCGTGGAACCCACCCGCGTACATCGGCCCGAGGCGGCCCTGCATATGGGCCATGACCTTGTGCTCGGTCTGCCCCACGAGCAGGGGCAGTACGAGAAAGGCGAGCAGGAGGGCGAGCAGTCGCAGCGCGACGTCGAGGACGTCGTTCACGCGGTGCCTCCTGGCTGGTCGTCGGAGTTGGTGTCGGGGGTGTCGGAGGCGGAGTCGGGTTTCTCGCCGCCGCGTTCGTCTCCGTGCGCCTCGGCCTCCGCTGCCTCCGCTGCCTCCGGCTCGCGCGACGACTCGGCGTCCTCGTCCCGCGCGGGGCGCGCGTGATGCCAGGGGGCGTCGGACGATCGGGTCCGCGGCGCGGGGCGCCGCGGGTGCGCCGGGGACGCGGATGCGGGCGACTCGGCCCCGGCGGCGTCATCGGCCGCGGGGGCTTCAGGTGCGGAGGCTTCGGCTGCCGTGCCATCGGCCGCGGGCGCTTCGGGCCCCGAGGCTTCGGCCGCCGCGCCTTCGGACGCCGGTGGCTCGGCGGGGGCCGAGGGCTCATCGGCTGCGGCCCGCCGACTGGCGGCGGCGTCCGGGGCCGAGGCTTCCGCCGTCGGCTCCGCGCCCGGCGGGCGCTCGGCCGCCGGGGTGGGAGTCTCCCCCACCGCCCCAGCCTCTGCCGGACGGTCCGCGGCTGGGCGCTCGGCCGCCGGGGTCTGAGAGTCGGCCGTCGACTCCGCGCTTCCCGGACGCTGGACCACCGGGGTCTGAGCGTCCGCTGCCTCCGCGCCTGCCGGACGCTGGCTCGCCGGGCCCTCGCTCACGCTGCGCGAGCGCCGCGCCGGGCGTTCGGCCGCCGGAGTCGGAGCGTCCGCCGTCGGCTCCGCTCCCGCCGGGCGCTGGCTCGCGGAGCCCTCGCCAGCGCTACGGGAACGCCGCGCCGGACGTTCGGCCGCCGGACGCGGGGCCTCCGCGACCGGCGGGCGCTCCGCCGCCGGGGTCTGAGTCTCCTCCGTCGCCTCCGCGCCTGCCGGACGCTGGCTTGCCGAGCCCTCGCTCACGCTGCGCGAGCGCCGCGCCGGACGTTCGGCCGCCGGAGTCGGGGCCTCCGCCGTTGGCTCCGCACCGCCCGGGCGCTGGCTCGCGGAGCCGGCCGTCGCGGTGCGGGTGCGGCGGGCGGGGCGCTCGCCTGCGGCGCGGGCGCCGCCGCGGGCCGGACGGGCCGGGGCAGGGGGTAGCTGGCCCTTGAGGGGGCCCCACTCGTTGGGGTCGGGGACGCCTGGCGGCAGCATCTGCCGGCGCTTGGGGCCATGGCCGGTGCCCGACTCCCCCGGCTCCTTCGCGCCCGGCCACGCCTTGACGACCCGGGCCGCCAGCACGAAGTCCTTGCGCAGCGGATGCCCCTCGAAGCCGTCGGGGAGCAGCAGCGGCGCGAGATCGGGGTGGCCGGTGAAGCCGATGCCGAACATCTCGTGGGTTTCGCGCTCATGCCAGGCCGCCCCGGCATAGACGCCGGTCGCGGTCGGCAGCGCGGCCGCGTCGTGCGGCACGGTGGTGCGCACCAGCAGACCGCGCATCGCACGCCCGGCCACACCCGCGCCCTCGCCCCCGCTCCCGCTCCCGCTCCCGCTCCCGCTCCCGCTCCCGCCGAGGGCGACGACGTACGCGGCCACCCGGAAGCCGGTGCCCGGCTCGTCGACCGCGCTCAGCCAGTCGAAGTAGGTGCAGCCGAGGGTGTCGCGGGCCGTCTCCAGCGACGCGATCCAGGAGTCGGCGGGGACGTCGACGGTGAGCAGGTCGTACGCCTCCTCCGCCGTGGCGCCCTCGCCGAACAGCTCGGTGGCGGAACGCGGCAGCCAGCCCACGGGCGGGGCGGCCACCGCAGCGGGCTCCGCCACCTCCGCGGGCTCGACCTCTGCGGCCTCCGGCATCCCGGTCCGCTCCGGCGTCCCGGTCCGCTCCGGCGTCTCGTTCGGCTCGGTCATGTCGTGTCTTCCCGCCCCGGAGGCGTGACCAGCCCGCTGCGCAGCGCGGCCGCGGACGGGCGGCCCGAGGCCGTGGATTCGACACCGCGCCCCGAAGCCCCGTAACGCTCGCCCAGCGACTCGCGCGCGATCTTCTCCTGGAGCTTGAGGATGCCCTGCAGCAGCGCCTCGGGCCGGGGCGGGCAGCCGGGGACGTAGACGTCGACGGGGATGATCTGGTCGACGCCCTTCGTCACGGCGTACGAGTCCCAGTAGGGGCCGCCGCAGTTCGAGCAGGCCCCGAAGGAGATCACGTACTTCGGCTCCGGCATCTGCTCGTACAGCCGCTTGACCGCGGGCGCCATCTTGTCCGTGACCGTGCCGGAGACGACCATCAGGTCGGCCTGGCGCGGCCCCGGCGCGAAGGGGATCACGCCGAGCCGGATGAAGTCGTGGCGGGCCATCGACGCGGCGATGAATTCGATCGCGCAGCAGGCGAGCCCGAAGTTGAAGACCCACAGGCTGTAGCGGCGGCCCCAGTTCAGGACCACCTTCATCGGCTCGGGAGCCAGCCGGGCCAGCGTGCCGAGACGGCGCGGCTCCGGCAGGTCCACCGGAGCGGAGGCGGGGACCGGCGCGGGGACCGGCGCGGGGACCGCCGCGGCGGCCGGCGTCGGCGTCGGTGTCGGCGTCGGGTTCGGTGTCACGTCCACTCCAGGACGCCCTTCTTCCATGCGTACAGCAGACCTACGGCGAGGAACCCGAGGAAGATGAACATCTCCACCAGCGTGGCGGCCCCGAAGCCGGGTGCCGCGAAGACCGTCGCCCACGGGAACAAGAAGATCGAGTCCACGGCGAAAATCACATACAGAAAAGCGTAGACGTAGTAACGGACCTGGGTGTGGGCCCAGCCCTCGCCCACCGGGTCCACTCCGCACTCGTAGGTCAGCAGCTTCTCCGGCGTCGGCACGACGGGCCGCAGCAGCCGCCCGGCCCCGAAGGCCACGGCGACGAAGATCACGCCGATCGCCGCCAGCAGTCCGACCACCGCATAGCCCTGGAAGTAGCCGTCCGCGAGCTGGACGCCGGCGCCACTCGTGGTGTGTACGGTCGTCGCCTCCGGCACGTCCGCCCTCGCTCCCTGGTCTCGTGGTCCCTGCCCGCTCCTCGTCGACCTCGCGTGTTCGACGATCCGTACGGACGGGAAGTCTAGGCCCTGCCGCCGCCCGGCCGAGCGGCCCGTCCGCCATGCGGTAGGGCTACCCCCATGGCGATCCCCCTGCCGGGCCGGGCAGTCTTGCTGCCATGACCTCCAGTTCCCCCGCCCACGACCCCGACGGCGGCGGCCGTGGCCGCGGCGACGAGCGGCTGCCGCGGCCGCCCGCGTTCGCCTTTCCCGCGCAGACCTGGAAGGAGATCGCCTATCTCCTGGCCAATCTGCTGGTGGGCATTGTCTGCTTCGTCTTCACGCTGGTCTGGCTGGCCGTGGGGCTGGGGCTGTCCGTCACGGTGGTGGGGCTGCCGCTGCTGGCCCTGGGGCTGCGCTTCAGTCGGCTCCTCGGCCGGTTCGAGCGGAACCGCGCCAGGTCGCTGCTCTCGGTGCACATCGATGAACCCAGCCCCCTGCCGTACCGGCCGGACAGTGGCGTCCTCAGCCGGTTGTGGACGAGTCTGCGGGATCCGGTGGGCTGGCGCGCCACGCTGTACGCCCTGATCCGGCTGCCGTGGGCGGTGGTCACCTTCGCTCTCACCCTGACCTCGCTGTTCGTCGCCTGGCCGGTGCTGCCGTGGATCGCCCGGGGGCTGACGCATGTGGACCGGGCGATGGCGCGCGGGCTGCTGTTCCCCTCCGATGAGCTGGAGCGGCGGATCGCCGAGCTGGAGTCGGACCGGGGCACGGTGGTCGACACCGCCGCCGCGGACCTGCGCCGCATCGAGCGCGATCTCCACGACGGCGCCCAGGCCCGGCTCGTCGCCCTCGCCATGGGGCTCGGTCTGGCGAAGGAGAAGCTGGAGGAGGACCCGGAAGCCGCCGCCAAGATGGTCGACGAGGCCCACGGCGAGGTGAAGCTCGCCCTCCAGGAGCTACGGGACCTCGCCCGCGGCATCCACCCCGCGATCCTCACCGACCGCGGCCTCGGCCCCGCCCTCTCCGCCCTCTCGGCCCGCTGCACCGTCCCCGTCACAGTGACGGTCGAGCTGCCCGAACGCCCGGCGCCCGCGATCGAGGGCATCGCCTACTTCACCGTCTCCGAACTGCTCCAGAACATCAGCAAGCACAGCGGCGCCCGCACCGCCGAGGTCGATGTCTGGCGCACCGAGGACCGGCTGCTGATCCAGGTACGGGACGACGGACACGGCGGGGCGTCCACCGACGGGGGCACGGGGCTGGCGGGGCTGACGGAGCGGCTGGGCTCGGTCGACGGGCTGTTCGCGGTGGACTCGCCGCCCGGTGGGCCGACCTCGGTGACCGCCGAGCTGCCCTGGCGGCACCGGACGGGGTCGGCGGCGGGCACGGCGGTGGCACGTTCCCGGTAGGGCGCCTGACGCCGGAGGGCAGACCCCCCGGGGGCGAAGAACCTGCCCCCGAAGACAGAGCCGGCCCCAGACAGAGCCGACCCCCAGCAAGGCCCCCGGCCCCTGGCTCCTGGCCACCGGCCACCGGCTACCGGCCACCGAAGGTAGGGCTAACCCCCCGGTGAAGAGGCCGATCCGCCCGATGGTCGGGCCGACCGCGCTCCGGGACTCTTGGGTGTACGCAGACGACGCGACCACCTCACCGCGGATCGCGTGACCGACCAGGCTCCCGGAGGACGGACGAGACGATGGCCACCGCATACCGCCCCTACGAGCCGGAGACCGAGCCCCGTGGCCATCTGGTGCCCGCGGCACTGAAGGCGCCGTTCCAGGCCCGGGTCTGGCGTGAGTTCCTCTATCTCGTGATCAGCCTGCCGATGGCCATCCTCACCTTCGTCTACACGATCACGATGATCGCGCTCGGCGCCGGGCTGCTGATCACCTTCCTCGGCGTCCCGGTGCTCGGCGCCGCCCTCGCGGGCTGCCGGGCGCTCGGCGTCGTCGAGCGGGCCCGCGCCCGTGCGCTGCTGCGGCTGGACGTGGCCGAGCCCGAGCCCGTCCTCGGCCGGAGGGGTGGCTGCGGGGGCAAGCGCGGGCCGGTCGCCTGGGTGGGCGCGCTGCTCAGGAGCGGCACCTCCTGGCGTCATGTGATCTACGCGCTGATCCATCTGCCGTGGGCGGTCTTCTCCTTCGCTTTCGCGATCGCCTTCACCAGCTACGGCTGGGGCTTCGCCACCTATCCGCTGTGGCGCTGGGTCTTCCCCCGGTATGTGGACGAGCCGGGCCTGCAGATCTTCGGGGACGACCACGGGCGCGCGTTCTATCTGGACACCCCGTTCGAGATCACCGCGACGTGTGCCATGGGTGTGCTGGTCCTGCTGCTGACCCCGTGGGTGATGCGGGCGCTGACCTCGGTCGACCGGATCATGGTGGCCGGGCTGCTCGGTCCGTCCCGGCTGGCGAGCCGGGTCTGGGAGCTGGAGTCGGACCGGGGCACGGTGGTCGACACCGCCGCCGCGGACCTGCGCCGCATCGAGCGGGACCTTCACGACGGCGCCCAGGCCCGGCTGGTCGCCCTCGCCATGGATCTGGGCCTGGCGAAGGAGAAGCTGGACGAGGACCCGGAAGCCGCCGCCAAGATGGTCGACGAGGCCCACGGCGAGGTGAAGCTCGCCCTCCAGGAGCTACGCGACCTCGCCCGCGGCATCCACCCCGCCATCCTCACCGACCGCGGCCTCGGCCCCGCCCTCTCCGCCCTCTCGGCCCGCTGCACCGTCCCCGTCACAGTGACGGTCGACCTTCCGCAGCGGCCCGCGCCCGCGATCGAGGGCATCGCCTACTTCACCGTCTCCGAACTGCTCCAGAACATCAGCAAGCACAGCGGCGCCCGCACCGCCGAGGTCGATGTCTGGCGCACCGAGGACCGGGTGATGCTGCAGATCACGGACGACGGGCGGGGCGGGGCCGGCACCTCCGCCGGTTCGGGTCTGGCCGGGCTGGCCGAGCGGATCGACGCGGTGGACGGGATCCTCGTCGTCAACTCCCCGGCGGGCGGTCCGACCACCGTGACCGCCGAGCTCCCCTGGCGCTGAGGGCGCACGACCCCACCGGCCGACGCCGAGGGCGCACGACCCCCACCGGCCGTACGCCCTCGGCGTCGGCCGGTTCTGTGCGACGCGGGCGGCCCAACCCTGGGATGCTGGTCCCCACGGAACAAGCGAAACGGGGGCCGAGTGGAACGGGGACCGAGCATCGTGCCGGACAGAGTACGGGTGGTCATCGCCGAGGATTCGGTGCTGCTCCGGGAAGGGCTGACCCGGCTGCTGACCGACCGGGGCCATGAGGTGGTCGCGGGCGTCGGGGACGCGGAAGCGCTGATCAAGTCGGTGCGGGAGCTGGCCGACGAGGGCGTACTGCCGGATGTGGTGGTGGCCGACGTACGGATGCCGCCCACGCACACCGACGAGGGGGTGCGGGCGGCCATCCGGCTCCGCCGTGACCATCCGGGCCTGGGGGTGCTGGTCCTGTCGCAGTACGTGGAGGAGCAGTACGCCACGGAGCTGCTGGCCGGGAACAGCCGCGGCATCGGCTATCTGCTCAAGGACCGGGTGGCCGAGGTGCGCGAGTTCGTGGACGCGGTGGTGCGGGTCGCCGAGGGCGGTACGGCGCTCGACCCGGAGGTGGTCGCCCAGCTTCTGGGCCGCAGCCGCAAGCAGGATGTGCTGGCCGGGCTCACCCCGAGGGAGCGGGAGGTCCTGGGGCTGATGGCCGAGGGGCGGACCAATTCGGCCATCGCCCGGCAGCTCGTGGTGAGCGATGGCGCGGTCGAGAAGCACGTGAGCAACATCTTCTTGAAGCTGGGTCTGTCGCCGAGTGACGGGGATCACCGTCGGGTGCTCGCCGTCCTCACGTATCTCAATTCCTGAAAGCAGACTTCCGCGGGCCAAAGCGGGGCCAAAGGCTGAACGGGGGATCAGCGGAAATGACAGCACGGGGGATGGGACACGTCATGCCAAACCGTGACATATATGGTTCTTCTTTGGACGTCCACCATGTGATCCGGCCAAGGAAGGCCACCCTTACCGACGTACGATGGTCGTGGGACAACAACCGGTCGGCACCGACTGTCCAGGAGCGCCGCCTCAAGGGAGGTCCGAAGCAGTGACCAGCCAGGTCAGCAGCCCGGCCGAGCAGGCCGAACCAGCCGATCAGCAGGGCGGGCAGACGCCCGCCGGGGGGCAGCGAACAGCAGAGGGCGGCAAAGAGGTCCGCCGTCTGGACCGGGTGATCATCCGGTTCGCAGGTGACTCGGGTGACGGTATGCAGCTCACGGGCGACCGGTTCACCTCGGAGACGGCGTCGTTCGGAAACGACCTGTCGACCCTGCCGAACTTCCCGGCGGAGATCCGCGCGCCCGCCGGCACCCTGCCCGGAGTGTCGAGCTTCCAGCTCCACTTCGCCGATCACGACATCCTCACACCAGGTGACGCGCCGAACGTGCTGGTGGCGATGAACCCGGCCGCGCTGAAGGCCAACCTCCCCGATGTGCCGCGCGGGGCGGAAATCATCGTCAACACCGACGAGTTCACCAAGCGCCCGATGGCCAAGGTCGGCTATGACCAAAGCCCCCTGGAGGACGGCTCGCTGGACGGCTATCACGTCCACCCGGTGCCGCTCACCACGCTGACCATCGAGGCACTGAAGGAATTCGGCCTGTCCCGCAAGGAGGCCGAGCGCAGCAAGAACATGTTCGCGCTCGGGCTGCTGTCGTGGATGTACCACCGGCCGACCGAGGGCACCGAGAAGTTCCTGCGGCAGAAGTTCGCGAAGAAGCCGCAGATCGCCGAGGCGAACGTGGCCGCCTTCCGGGCGGGCTGGAACTTCGGCGAGACCACCGAGGACTTCGCCGTCTCCTACGAGGTGGCCCCGGCCACCAGGGCCTTCCCCACCGGCACCTACCGGAACATCTCCGGAAACCTGGCGCTGTCGTACGGGCTGATCGCGGCCTCCCGCCAGGCGGATCTGCCGCTGTTCCTGGGGTCGTATCCGATCACCCCGGCCTCGGACATCCTGCATGAGCTGTCCAAGCACAAGAACTTCGGTGTGCGCAGCTTCCAGGCCGAGGACGAGATCGCCGGGATCGGCGCCGCGCTGGGCGCGGCCTTCGGCGGCTCCCTCGCCGTGACCACCACCTCCGGCCCGGGCGTGGCGCTGAAGTCGGAGACCATCGGGCTCGCGGTGTCGCTGGAGCTGCCGCTGCTGGTCATCGACATCCAGCGCGGCGGCCCCTCCACCGGGCTGCCCACCAAGACCGAGCAGGCCGATCTGCTGCAGGCCATGTACGGGCGCAACGGCGAGGCCCCGGTGCCGATCGTGGCCCCGAAGACCCCGGCCGACTGCTTCGACGCCGCGCTCGACGCCGCCCGGATCGCCCTGACCTACCGCACCCCGGTGTTCCTGCTGTCGGACGGCTATCTGGCCAACGGCTCGGAGCCCTGGCGGGTGCCGGACGTCGACGAGCTGCCCGACCTCCGCGTCCAGTTCGCGACCGGCACCAACCATGTGCTGGCCGACGGCACCGAGGTCTTCTGGCCGTACAAGCGCGACCCCAAGACCCTGGCCCGCCCCTGGGCCGTGCCGGGAACGCCCGGTCTGGAGCACCGGATCGGCGGCATCGAGAAGCAGGACGGCTCGGGGAACATCTCCTACGACCCGGCCAACCACGAGCACATGGTCCGTATCCGCCAGGCCAAGGTGGACGGCATCACGGTGCCGGACATCGAGGTGGACGACCCGACCGGCGACGCCCGCACCCTGGTCCTGGGCTGGGGGTCGACGTACGGCCCGATCACCGCCGCGGTGCGCCGCGTCCGCGCCGCGGGGGACCGCATCGCCCAGGCCCATCTGCGCCATCTCAACCCCTTCCCCGCCAACCTCGGCAAGGTGCTGGAGGGTTACGAGAAGGTGGTGGTGCCGGAGATGAACCTGGGTCAGCTGGCGACGCTGCTGCGCGCCCGCTATCTGGTCGACACCCGCTCCTTCACCCAGGTCCGCGGGCTGCCCTTCAAGGCCGAACAGCTCGCCACCGCCCTCAAGGAGGCCATCGATGACTGACACCCTCGCCGAGGGCGCGGCATCGGCTCGAAGCGCGCTCTCCCTGGTGCCCAAGAGCGACACCAAGCAGACGATGAAGGACTTCAAGTCCGACCAGGAGGTCCGCTGGTGCCCCGGCTGCGGTGACTACGCGATCCTCGCCGCCGTCCAGGGCTTCATGCCCGAACTGGGCCTGGCGAAGGAGAACATCGTCTTCGTCTCCGGCATCGGCTGCTCCTCGCGCTTCCCGTACTACATGAACACCTACGGGATGCACTCCATCCACGGCCGCGCCCCGGCCATCGCCACCGGTCTGGCCGCCTCGCGGCAGGATCTGTCGGTGTGGGTGGTCACCGGTGACGGCGACGCGCTGTCGATCGGCGGCAACCACCTGATCCATGCGCTGCGCCGCAATGTGAACCTGAAGATCCTGCTCTTCAACAACCGCATCTACGGCCTGACCAAGGGTCAGTACAGCCCCACCTCCGAGGTCGGCAAGATCACCAAGTCGACCCCGATGGGCTCCCTGGACGCGCCGTTCAACCCGCTGTCGCTCGCGCTCGGCGCCGAGGCGGGCTTCGTGGCCCGCACCATCGACTCCGACCGCAAGCACCTGACCGAGGTGCTGCGGCAGGCGGCGGCCCATCCTGGCACCGCGCTGGTGGAGATCTACCAGAACTGCAACATCTTCAACGACGGCGCCTTCGAGTCCCTGAAGGACAAGGACCAGGCCCAGGAGGCCGTGATCCGGCTGGAGCACGGGCAGCCGATCCGCTTCGGCGTCGACCAGGCCAAGGGCGTCGTCCGCAACCAGAGCACCGGCGACCTCGAGGTGGTCACCGTCACCGCCGAGAACGAGCACCAGGTGCTGGTGCACGACGCCCACGCCACCTCGCCCACCACGGCGTTCGCGCTGACCCGGCTCGCCGACGCCGACACGCTCCACCACACCCCCATCGGGGTGCTGCGCGATGTGGACCGCCCGGTCTACGACACCCTGATGTCCCACCAGCTCGACAACGCCGTGGAGCTGAAGGGCAAGGGCGACCTCGGCGCCCTGCTCGCGGGCGGCGACACCTGGACCGTCGTGGGCTGACCCCCAGCGGGCCCCGCCCCGCCGACGGGCACCTTCGTACAGTCGGCGGGCAGTCGGCGGGCACATTCGTACATACGGGCACAGGCGGGTGCCCGGCCGGAGCGTCTGACCACGCCCCGGCCGGGCACCCGCTCTGCTATCCGCATGGCCGACCCCGCCGCCCCGATCCAGCCGCCCGACCGCCCCGCCTACCGACTCAAGCGGCGGCTGCTCGGTCCACCCCTGATCACCGAGCGGATCCGGCGCGAGAAGCTGGGCAACCCGGCCGCGCTGGGCGTGCTGGCCTCCGACTGCATCTCGTCGACGGCGTACGGCAGCGAGGAGATGCTGCGGGTGCTGGTGCCGGTCATCGGGGTCGCGGCGTTCACCCTGATCCTCCCGGTGACCGGGGCGATTCTGCTGGTGCTGCTGCTGGTCACGCTCTGCTACAGCGATGTGGTGACGATCTACACCCGGGCGGGCGGCTCGTATGTGGTGGCGCGGGAGAACTTCGGCCCGGACATCGCCCAGATCGCCTCCGTGGCGCTGCTGGTGGACTACATCGTCACCGTCGCGGTCCAGGTCTCGGCGGGCACCAACGCGATCATCTCGTTCGCCCATCTCGTCGGCGGCACCTGGACCGGCATCGACCATCTCCAACTGCCCCTCAGCGCCCTGGTGATCCTGATCCTCGCCTACGGCAATCTGCGCGGACTGCGCGAGGCCGGGCGGGTCTTCATGGTGCCCGCCTACCTGTTCATCGCCGCCGTCGGCCTGATGCTGGTGGTCGGCGTGGTCCGCGGGCTCACCGGGCGGCTTCCGCACGCCGATGTGCACGCCGCCGGCGCCGTGCCCCTCGGCACCTCGGGCAGCGGCTGGCTCTACGGCGCCTCGCTCTTCATCGTGCTGCGCTCGTTCGCCAACGGCGGCTCCTCGCTGACCGGGCTGGAGGCGATCTCCAACAGCGTCTCGGTCTTCCGCGATCCCAAGGGCCGCAACGCCCGCCGCACGCTGATCACCATGAGCTGCATCCTGGGCACGCTGGTCCTCGGGGTCTCCGCCCTCGCCCACTTCACCCACGCCATCCCGTACCGGGACGGCACCCCGACCGTCCTCGCGCAGGAGGCCCATCTGGTCTTCGGCGACGGGGTGGTGGGCGCCCTGGGGCTCGCGTTCGTCCAACTGGCGACCGCGCTCATCCTCTACACGGGCGCCAACACGCCGTTCACCGGCTTCCCCTTCCTGGCCAGCTTCGTGGCCGAGGACCGCTTCCTGCCCCGGCAGCTCACCCGGCGCGGTCACCGGCTGGCCTTCTCCAACGGGATCATCGCGCTGGCCGTGGTGGCTTTGGCGCTGCTGGTGGTCACCAAGGCCAATGTGGACCGGCTGGTGGCGCTGTACGCGATCGGGGTGTTCACCGCCTTCACCATGGCCGGGGCCGGGCTGACCGCCTATCACCTGCGGCGCCGGGAGCCGGGCCGCGGCTGGAAGATCGCGGTCAACCTCACCACCGCGGCCGTCTCCGCCGCCGTGGTGCTGATCTTCGGGATCACCAAGTTCACCGAGGGCGCCTGGCTGGTCGTGGTGGTCTTCCCGCTGGGGGTCTGGGCGCTGATCCGGATCAACCGCGAGTACCGCGCGGAGGCGGCCGCCCTGGAGGCGGTGGAGCGCCCCGGTGACGACGTCCCGCGCTGGCGGCGCCATGTCGTCTTCGTCCTGGCGGACACCATCGACCTCGCGACGGTCAAGGCGCTGCGCTACGCCCATGAGCTGCGGCCCGACGAGGTCCGCGCGGTGCACTTCATGGTGGACGAGAGCCATGCCCGCCGGCTGATGGCGCGGTGGGAGGCCACGGCGGGGGTGACGGTGGCGCTGGAGGTCGTGGCGTGCCCGGACCGGCGGCTGCGCCATGCGGTGATGGAGCTGGCGGCCCGTACCACCGAGGACGGGCAGACCGCGCTGACCCTGCTGGTGCCGCGCCGCACCTATGCCTCCCCGCTGGGCAAGCTGCTGCACCGGGGCACGGCGGAGTCGCTGGCGAGGGCGCTGGAGCAGCTGCCGGGTGTCGCGGTGACGATCCTGCCGTTCGCCGTCAGCCTCGCGGCACGGGAGCGCGAGGCCCCGGAGTGACGCGGTTCCGGCCCCGGACTCCGACTCGGCCCCGGCCCGGACTCGGACTCGGCCCCGGACTCGGCCCCGGCCCCGGATGAACACACTTACTTAACCGGAAGTACCTTTCTATTGGTTAGCGCTTCCCTTAAGGTGGGTGTGTCGACCCCGAACAGGCCCGAACAGGAGAGAGTCACACCTATGAGCATTGTCGTCACCGGAGCCACCGGCCACCTCGGCCGTCTCGTCGTCGAGGGGCTGCTGGAGAAGGTTCCCGCCGACCAGATCACCGCGGTCGTGCGCGACACCGCGAAGGCCGCCGACTTCGCCGGCCGCGGTGTACGGCTGCATGAGGCCGACTACAACCGGCCCGAGACGCTCGCCGGCGCCTTCGCCGCGGGCGACAAGGTGCTGCTGATCTCCGGCAGCGAGGTCGGGCAGCGCGGTCCGCAGCACCAGGCCGTCGTAGACGCCGCCAAGGAGGCCGGTGTCGCGCTGCTCGCCTACACCAGCGTTCTGGGCGGCCCCGCCGCCGACTTCACCCTGGCCGACGAGCACCACGTCACCGAGCAGGCGGTCACCGACTCCGGTCTGCCGTACGCCCTGCTCCGCAACGGCTGGTACAACGAGAACTACACCGAGAACCTCGCCCCGGTCCTGGAGCACGGCGCCGTCGTGGGCGCCGCCGGCGAGGGCCGGGTCGCCTCCGCCTCGCGCGCCGACTACGCCGCGGCCGCCGTCGCAGTCCTGACCGGTGAGGGCCACGAGGGCAAGGCGTACGAGCTGTCCGGCGACACCGCCTGGAGCTTCGCCGAGTACGCCGAGGTGGTCGCCGAGCAGACCGGCAAGGAGATCGTCTACGGCGCCGTCTCCCCGGCGGAGTACCAGACCATCCTCACCGGCGCGGGCGTCCCCGAGCCGCTCGCCGCGATCCTCTCCGATGTCGAGGCGGCCATCGAGCGCGGCCGACTGGCCGCCACCCCGGGCGATCTGTCCCGGCTCATCGGCCGCCCGACCACGCCCATCGCGGACTCGGTCGCGGCCGCGCTGAAGGGCTGACCGGCCCCGTACGCACCACGGCCCGCCTGTCATCACCGTCATCCGACCTGTCATGACCGTCATGCGATACGGGAATGACAGGCGGGCCTCACCAGCGCTACCTTCGGACCCTCGGAACGGGCCCGCCCTGGGCTCGCCATGCCGTCGGGGAGGGTGCCGTGACGCCGCAGGACCAGCAGGAGCGCGCCGATCGCGCCGGTCTCCTCTACGGCTTCGCGGCATACGCCTTCTGGGGGCTGGTGCCGCTCTTCTGGCCGCTGCTGGAGCCCGCCGGCGCGGTGGAGATCCTCGCCCACCGGATGGTGTGGTCGCTGGCGGCCGTCGGTCTGGTGCTGCTGGCGCTGCGCCGCTGGAGCTGGATACGGCCGCTGCTGCGGGAGCCCCGACGGCTGGGCATGATCGCGCTCGCCGCGACCGTGATCTCGATCAACTGGGGCCTGTACATCTGGGGCGTCAACAGCGGCCACGTGGTGGAGGCCGCGCTCGGATACTTCATCAACCCGCTGGTCAGCATCGCCTTCGGGGTGCTGCTGCTGCGTGAGCGGCTGCGGCCCACGCAGTGGGCGGCGGTCGGCGTCGGGGTGGTGGCCGTGGCCGTGCTGGCGGTGGGTTACGGCAAGCTGCCGTGGATCGCGCTCACGCTCGCCTTCAGCTTCGCGACGTACAGCCTGGCCAAGAAGCGGGTCGGGCTGGACGGACTGGAGTCGCTGGCCGCCGAGACCGCCGTACAGTTCCTGCCCGCGCTGGGCTTCCTGATCTGGCTCGGGGCGCGTGGCGACAGCACGTTCGCGAGCGAGGGCGCCGGACATGCGGCGCTGCTGGCGAGCTGTGGCTTCGTCACGGCGCTGCCGCTCATCTGCTTCGGGGCCTCGGCCGTGCGGCTGCCGCTGTCGACGATCGGGATGCTGCAATACGTGGCGCCGACCTTCCAGTTCGCCCTCGGCATCACCGTCTTCCACGAGACGATGCCACCCGAACGGTGGGCAGGCTTCTCCCTCGTCTGGCTCGCCCTCGCGCTGCTCACCTGGGACGCGCTGCGCACCGCGCGGCGGGCGCGGCGGGAGCTGGCCAACGCCGCCGCGCGGGCGGCCGCGCTGTCGGCGACAGTGGGGGGCGGTGTCGTTCCGGAGGCGGGTGTCCTTCCGGAGGCCGGTCTCGTTCCCGAAGCCGGTCTCGTTCCGGAGACCGTCATCTCGGATGTCGCCACAGCGGATGCCGCTGCGTCGGACGTCGCCGTATCGGATGCCGCCGTGCCCGATGCCCGGCCCGGATCGATATCCGGCGGGTGATGTCCGGTTCCCGCCCTTGACGCGGAGTCAGCCACACCCGGAGCATCAGCCTCGCGTCATCGCCACTTCACCGAACCGCAGGTTTCACCGCTCCATCGCCCCCACGGGCACGTGCACCACACAGCGTCACGTCATTCCGTCCTGTCCCCGTTCGGAACCGGAGCCCCCCATGTCGTCATGTGCTGAGCGCCGCCCCCGAAGATCCCTGATACGCCGGACGGCCGCCATGGCCGCCGCCGGTACCGCCGTCGCCGCCCTGGTGTCGGCCGCCCCGGCCACCTCCGCCTCCGCCTCCGCCGCATCGGCCCGGCCCGCGGCGGACGCCCGTACCGCCCTCGCGGTGCCGGACATCTCCGTGGCCAATGTGAAGGCCCATCTGACCCAACTGCAGTCGATCGCCACCGCCAACGGCGGCAACCGCGCCCATGGCCGCCCCGGCTACAAGGCGTCGCTCGACTACATCAAGGGCAAGCTGGACGCCGCCGGTTACACCACCACCGTGCAGCAGTTCACCTCCAGCGGTTCCACCGGCTACAACCTCATCGCCGACTGGCCCGGCGGCGACACCAACAACGTGGTGTTCTCCGGCGCCCATCTCGACTCGGTCACCGCGGGCCCCGGGATCAACGACAACGGCTCGGGCTCCGCCGGAACCCTGGAGACCGCGCTCACCGTCGCCCGCCAGGGGGCGAAGCCCACCAAGCATCTGCGGTTCGCCTGGTGGGGCGCCGAGGAGCTGGGGATGGTCGGCTCCCGCTACTACGTCAACAACCTGCCGTCATCCGAACGGGCGAAGATCGACGGCTATCTCAACTTCGACATGATCGGCTCGCCGAACCCCGGCTACTTCGTCTATGACGACGACCCCGGGATCGAGTCGGTGTTCAAGGCGTTCTTCTCCGCCAAGGGCGTTCCCACCGAGATCGAGACCGAGGGCGACGGCCGCTCCGACCACGCGCCGTTCAAGAACGTGGGCATCCCGGTGGGCGGTCTCTTCAGCGGCGCCGACTACATCAAGACCTCCGCCCAGGCCCAGAAGTGGGGCGGCACCTCCGGCCGGGCGTTCGACAGCTGCTACCACCGCTCCTGCGACACCATCAGCAACATCAACGACACCGCCCTGGACCGCAACAGCGATGCCATCGCCTACGCGGTCTGGACGCTCGGCGGCGCCTGATCCCGGTTGACGTGCCGTGTTCGGCTCCGTCCTCGGCTCAGGCCGGCTCAGGCCGTGATGTCCTTCGCGGTGAACCGGGCCCAGGCCGCCGAGCCGAACACGGCGACGTACAGCCCCTGCAGCCCCAGATTCTTGACCAGCTCGTCCCAGTAGACCGGCTCGCGCAGGAGATCGGCGAAGCTGAGCCAGTAGTGCGGGAAGAGATACGGGTGGATCGCGTGCAGTTGCGGGATGCTGTCGAGGATCTGCGTGGTGACCACCAGCCCCACGGTCGTGGCCATCGCCGCGATCCCGCTGTTGGTGAGGGTGGAGATGAACAGGCCCACCGTCGCGATCCCCACCAGCGACAGGGCCACCAGGGCCGCCACGCCGAGGGCCCGGAGCAGCGCTTCCTCGAACGAGACGGTGATGCCCGAGATCAGCGTGACATCGCCGAGCGGGAAGAGCAGCGCCCCCGTCACCAGGCCCGAGAGCGCCACGATCAGGGTCGCGATCAGGCAGAAGGCCATGGACGTGGTGAATTTGGCCAGCAGGAGACGGGTCCGTCCGGCGGGGGCGACCAGCAGATAGCGCAACGTTCCGGCGCCCGCCTCACCGGCGATGGCATCACCGGTGATCACGCCGATCACCATCGGCAGGAAGACGGGCAGCGTCGCCGCCAGTGACGCGAAGACCAGGAAGATCCCGTTGTTGGTGATCTGGGAGAAGAAGGCGGGGCCCTGCCCGTCTCCGCCACGGCCGCCGCCGAGGCCGTCGCCGTCGCTCGTCTCGATCTTCACGGCGACACCGATGAGGATCGGGATCAACGCGAGCACCCCGAGCAGGGCCAGGGTCCGCCAGCGGCGGAGGGTGGTGGTCAGCTCGGAGCGGAAGAGCGCCAGGGCCCAGAGGGGGTTCGGGCGGGGCGCGTTCGGGGCCTTCCCGTCCGTCACGGTGGCCGGTGCGCCGGTGTCAACCGTGTCCGGTACGCCGAGGTCGACCGTCCCTGGTCCCTCAGCCCGCGACCGCGGCCCCAGTTCCTCAGCCCGCGACATCGAAGCCCTCCCCGGTCAGCGCGACAAAGGCGTCCTCGAGCGAGGCACGTTCGGCCCCGAAGGCCCGGACCCGCACCCCCGCGTGGACGAGGGCGGCGTTGAGATCGGCCAGCTCCAGCGGCGCGTCATCCGCACCGGGGCCGGGCACCGGCAGCTCGCCGGAGACCCGCTCGTCCAGGATCACCAGATCCGTCACGCCGTACTCCTTCAGGATCCGGACCGCGTCCACCGGGTCCGGGGTGGTGACGACCAGCCTGCCGCGGCTGCCCGCCGCCAGCTCGGCCACCGTGCCCTGGGCGATCAGACGGCCCTGGGCCATCACGGCGGCATGTGTGCACACCTGTTCGATCTCGTCGAGGAGATGCGAGGAGAGGAAGACGGTGGTGCCTTCCTCGGCCAGTTCGCGCACCAGGGAACGGATCTCGCGCATGCCCTGCGGATCGAGGCCGTTGGTCGGCTCGTCCAGGACCAGCAGCTCACGCGGCTGGAGCAGCGCGGCGGCCAGGCCCAGGCGCTGCTTCATGCCGAGCGAGTAGGCGCGGGCCTTCTTCCCGGCGGCAGCGGCCAGCCCGACCCGGTCCAGGGCTGCCTCGACGCGGGGGACACGGGTGCGGGGGTCGGCCGTGGGGTCCGCGGCGTCGTAGCGCAGCAGATTGTCGCGGCCGGTCAGAAAGGGGTAGAGGGCGGGGCCCTCGATGAGGGCGCCCACCCTCGGCAGCACGCTCCGGGCGGCGCGCGGCATCGGCTCACCGAGCAGCCTGGCTCTGCCCGAGGTGGGCTCGATCAGGCCCATGAGCATGCGGATCGTCGTCGTCTTCCCCGAGCCGTTGGGCCCGAGGAAGCCGAAGACGCTGCCACGCGGCACGGACAGGTCGAGTGCGTCGACCGCGAGCTGTCCGCCCCGGTAGCGCTTGGTGAGCCCGCGGGTCTCCACCGCGGTGTCGTCCCCCTCGGTGGACCGCTGCTCCACGGGCTCCCCTTCGTTATGCGTCGTGTTCTACGCCGTGCGCGCCCAGCGCCTCACTTGGCCGCGTTGGCGGCCTTGACCAGGGCGTCCTTGTCGACCGCGCCGACGAACACCTTGCCGTCGTCGGTGAGCAGCGCGTTGACCAGACGGGTGCTGACCACCGTGCCGGAGCCGAAGTCGCCCTTGACCTCCTTGCCGAAGCCGCCGAGGAGTCCGGACGCCGCACCCGGGCCGCTGTCGCCGCCGGGGGTCGTGGACGCCGCGCCGCCGGGGGTGTCGAGCCGGGCGACCGAGTCCCAGCCCTTGCCGACGACGTTCAGCCCGGACAGGGCGCCCTGGGCGTCCTTGAAGTCCTTGGAACCGAAGTCCTTGGCCTCGGGCCGGCCGGCCTTGGGCTCCTCGGTGACCTTGGCACCCTTGGGCGGGGTGAAGTCGAAGGTGCCGGCCTTGGGCTTGCCGAAGTCGACCTTGGTGTAGCCGACGTCGATGGCCGCCTTGCCGCCGCTCTTCGGGGAGAGCGTGAACTTCAGCGGGACACCGTTGTCCGCGTCCACCGCGATACGGACGGATCCGATCGTGGAGTCGCTGTTCGCCTTGGGCTTGATCAGCAGGTCGTACGCGTCCCGTCCGGCGACCCGGGAGGTGCCGTCGACCGTCACATCCGTGGTGTCGTCCACGGAGGCGAGCACCGTCTTGGCGATCTCCTGGGGCGTGGCGCCCCGCAGGTCCTTCGGCAGCTCCTGCCGGTGGTCGCCCTTGGCCTTCGCCTCCTTGGGGGCGGTGGCGTGGTAGGCGGAGTTGCTCCCGCTGTCGTACGCCCAGATCTCGTCGCCGTTGTGGATCATGCTGTACTCGGCGGCGTTCTCGATGATCGACACCCGCTGCTTGTCGGGGCCGTCGGTGGCCACCCGCAGGGTGTGGGAGCCGGAGACCAGCTCCATCAGCCGGGATTCGGGCGAGGCGGACGCCTCGCCGCCCCGCGCCCCGCCGAGGTCGGCGAGGGAGCCGCCGCCGGGGAGCGAGGGGATGCCCAGGTCGGTGGTGATCTTCACCGAACCGGACATCTGCTGGGCGTCCGATGCCGCCATCTTGCTGATCAGCTCTTGTGCCGAGATCTTCGGCAGGTCGGGGTCACCGGTGCTGGCCAGCGCCGGGACCAGCCCTATGGTCGCCGCCGCGATGCCCGCGACCGCGACCGGGGCGGCGTACCGGGCGGCCTTCTTCCCCCGGGATGGCCGCTCGTCATCCCAGAAGCCGTCGTCGGCGACCTGTGTCGGTCGGATCCGTGCCATGTGTGCTCTACCTCCGTCGTCGGCGGCGGTTCGTCAGCTTGCACTCGTCCACCCTCTCGGGCCATTGTCACCCGATCCCGCCATGTGGTGGTCTTTTCATCCCACCAAATCGTGTGACGTGGCGCGTCAGCCCGCAGGATCACCTAGGTGTACTGCTCGGGGATGACACCGCTCCCCCAGGAGTCAGGGTCGGCTCCCCCGGAGCCGGGTGGTGGTCGGGGCGGAGCGGGCGCCGGGCAGGCGTCAGCCGACCCGATGGGCGGGGGCTGGGCGGGGGCGTCAGCCAACCGGTGGGCAGGGGCTGGACGGGGGCCAGCCGGCCGGTGGGCGGGGCGTCAGCCGGCCCGGTGGACCACCGCGTCGCACAGCCCCTCGAGGGCCGCCTTCGCCGGGCCCTCGGGCAGCGGCGCCAGCATCGAACGGGCCTCCGCCGCATAGCGGACCGTGACCCGGCGGGCCTGCTCCAGCGCCGGGTGGGCGCGCAGCCGCCGCAGTACCTCGGCATGGCGCGCGTCATCGGTCAGGTCGCCCGCGAGCAGCTCGCACAGCTCGCGGTCCTCGGCAGAACCGGTCGCCTCGGCCCGCTCGCGCACATAGAGCACGGGCAGGGTGGCCACGCCCTCGCGCAGATCGGTGCCGGGGGTCTTGCCGGACTCATGGCTGTCGCTGGCGATGTCCAGCACATCGTCGGCGAGCTGGAAGGCCATGCCGAGCCGCTCGCCGTACTGCGTGAGGATGCTGACGATGGACTCGTCGGCACCCGACATCATCGCGCCGAACCGGCCGGAGACGGCGATCAGCGAACCCGTCTTGCCGGCCAGCACATCCAGATAGTGCTCGACCGGGTCACGGCCGTCGCGGGGGCCCGCCGTCTCCAGGATCTGGCCGGTGACCAGCCGCTCGAACGCCTCGGCCTGGATCCGCACCGCCTCGGGGCCGAGATCGGCCAGGATGTGCGAGGCCCGGGCGAAGAGGAAGTCGCCGGTGAGGACCGCCACCGAGTTGCCCCAGCGGACGTTGGCGCTGGAGACGCCGCGCCGCACCTCCGCCTCGTCCATCACATCGTCGTGGTAAAGCGTCGCCAGATGGGTGAGCTCGACGACCACGGCCGAGGGCACCACTCCGGGTGCGTGGGGATCGCCGAACTGCGCGGCCAGCAGCGCCAGCAGGGGCCGGAACCGCTTCCCACCGGCCCGCACCAGATGCTGGGCGGCCTCGGTGATGAAGGGCACTTCGCTCTTGGTGGCCTCCAGCAGGCCCTCTTCGACCGCCGTCAGCCCGGCCTGGGTGTCGGCTTCCAGAGTCCGGTCCCGCACGCTCAGCCCCAAGGGCCCGACGAAGCTCACGGGGTACTCCTGTCTGCCTACGAATGGCGCGAATGTCGATGTGTCGCTGCCTCCACCAACAGGCAGCGTATCCGGTCGGGTATCGATCACTGTGGGCGCCTTCCCGCCTTGTGCGCCTCTCACCGTTCTCTCCCGAATCGGCTACTTCACATCGCAGTACCGCGATCGCAGCAGATCATTCACCCCCCGGCCCCCGACAAGTCAGCCAACCCGACCCACTGACGGGCCAGCCGACCCGGCCTGCTGCCCGGTCAACCGACCCGACCCGCCGACTGGTCAGCCGACCCGGGCACAGGCCGGGGCAGGCAGATGGCCGTGGGCCCGGCAGGCGCTCATCCGTGCGCGGCGGCCACCGCCTTCGCCAGCCGCGGCGACGCGTACTCCGTGCCGCAGACGAACCGCATCACCGGACCGAAACTCGCCGCCGCGGGCAGCCCGGTGAAGTAGAGCCCCGGGACCGAGGAGCCGTACCCGGCGTCGAGCCAGGGTCCCCCGGCGCCGGTGACCAACTCGGAGCGGAGCCCGGGCCCGAGGAAGTCCAGCGCGGCGACGCTCATCCGGTAGCCCGTCGCGGCCATCACATGGTCGGCGGCCAGCTCACCGACCCGGCCGCTCCCGTGCAGGCTGAGCACCGGCCGGCCGTCGGCCCGTACGGTGACCCGGCTGATCCGCCGCCCCTGGGTGACCCGCACCCGCCCGGCGAACCGATCCCGCAGCCACCAGGCGCCCTTGGGCCCCAGCACCCTGCGGACCAGATACTCCCGGGTCGGTGCGGGCAGCCGCCGGAAGCCCACGGCGTGGTACGACAGCGCGTACAGCGACCAGGCGCGGCCGAACGGCGACTCGGGCCGCAGCCTGGGCTGGCGGTCCGGCGGGGAGCCGAAGGCGACCGCGCGCGGTCCGCGGGCCACCACCCGCACGGCGGCGCCCGCCTCGGCCAGCAGCACCGCGCTCTCCAGCGCCGACTGCCCGGCCCCGACGACCACCACCTCACGCCCCTGGAAACGCCCCAGGTCGCGGTGGTGCGAACTGTGCGAGACGGGGCCGCCGGGAGCGGGCCCGTCCGGTACCGCGGCGGCCAGCTCATGGGGAAGGTGGGCGAGCCCGCTGAGCCCGCTGGCGACGACGACGGCGCGCGCCGTGAGCTGCTCCCCCGAGTCCAGCTTCAGCTCGAACCGGCCACCCCGCCGGTCGACCGAGACCACCCGCACCCGCTCCAGCTCCGGCACCAGCCGCTCCTGGAACCACAGCCCATAGGCCGAGAAGGTCTCGACGGGGATGAGGTCCCAGTCCGACTCATAGCGCGGGCCGCCCATCGCATGGCAGAAGTCCAGCAGGGTGTGCCCCGGCTGCGGTGCGTCGATGTTCGAGGCGACCGGTGTGGACTTGAGCAGCATGCCCGCGGGCATCCGCTCGCGCCAGCTCACCATCGGATCCCCGAAGACACGGACCGGCAGCCCGCGGGCGCGCAGATGAGCCGCGGTCGACAGACCGTACGGACCGGCCCCGATGACCACTACCGGATCGTTCATGAATCCCCCCAAGGTGTACAGCCAAGGTGTTCTGCGTTCACTTGGCGCGCCACAGCCGGTACAGCTGGGCCGCGCCGGGCCGCAGCGAGCGGGCCAGCATGGTGAAGAACGGCTTCATGTCGTCCCGCGCGGCCCAGGCGAGCTCGGTCCCGCTCGCCCTCGCCGGGGCGTGCGGGGTGGTGTATCCGCTGCGGCGATAGGCGAGCAGTGCGGGCAGGTCGATGTTCTCGACCGTGAACCGGCGGTCCGGCCGCTGCCCGGCCCCGGGGACCGCGCGCCCCGTCAGATCGAGATGCTGGGCCCGGACGACATCGATCCCCGCGGCGCTCTCGAAGAGCCGGAACTGGGCGCCCATCCGCGGATTGAAGTCCAGCAGCTTGTACCGTCCGTCGCGCCGGTCGAAGCGCCAGTCCAGGTCGACGATGCCGCTGAAGCCGATCCGCTGGACGAACTGGGCCGCCATCCGCGCCAGCTCCTCGTTCTCCACTACATAGGCGCATGCCGTCATCCCCGCGTGCGGCGGCCAGGACCGCACCTTGACCCCGGTGAACATCGCCAGCGGTGTGCTCCGGGAGTCGAAGTACCCATGCACGATCCAGTCCTCGGCGTCCTCGCGCGGCAGATACTCCTGCAGGACCACCCCGGGCCGCGGTCCCCACCGCCGCGCCAGCTCCATCAGCTCTCGCGGGCCCTCGATCCGGGTGGTGCCGCCCACCGCGGGCTTCTTCCGCCGCTCGAACGCCTCCCGGTTTTTGGCGACCACCGGAAACCGCGCGCTCGCCGCGAACGCCTTGACGTCGGCATAGGTGTCCGGGAAAGCGCCCTCGGGCGTGGGCACCCCGTGCTTGACGCACAGCTCGTGCAGCCCCTGCTTGCTCGCCAGCCGCCTGGGCAACTCGGGCTCGGCGCGCGGGAAGAGGAAGCCGCCCTCCCCGGCGATCCGATCCGCGTGCTCGGCGATCAGCACCGCCGCTTCCTCGTCCGTGGGCAGCAGAACCGTCGGCCGGCCGATCGCCCGGCCTATCCGCAGCAGCCCCTCCACCAGCCGCTCCGGCCGCTCGCTGCCGGTGGTCGGCCAGACGAAGGCCCTCGCCAGATAGCGTGAGAGCGCCGCCGGGGTCCAGCGGTCCTCGGTGACCGCGTACATGGGGACACCGAGACGCCCCAGGGACCGGATGGCGCCGACGCCACCGTGATGCAGTGGATAGTGGCCGATCTTCACGACCAGAGCGGGTACGGAACGGTCCACCGCGAATGGCACGGCACTGCTCGCCACGAGCCCCCCTCGGTCACCGCAGCGCAGTGGCCCCCCCACTGTGCGTGACCCCGAGGAAGGACGCTACTTCGGAATCGCCGCCTCCAGCAAGGATTTTCCGGACATTGCCATCTCTTTAGGGAGTAGCCGACACGGTGCCACCTTCCTTTCTTCCCCGCACTCCCCTCGCCTTAGGGTGTGCTGCACCCCCAGCAGTGACCAGGAGAAGGCGAGGCAGCCCCGATGCCGCAGCGATCCCCGCTGGACCTGCCCGAAGGCGACCCCTTCGGCCCGCACAACCTCCCCTATGGCGTCTTCACCACGCCGCACGCTCCTCATCTGCGGAAAATCGGGGTGCGCTACGGAAACCATGTACTGGACGCCGGCGCCGCCGCGGCCGCGGCCGCCTCTCCGCACGCCGAACAGCTCGGCGCCGACACCCTCAACCCGCTGATGGCCGCGGGCCGCCCGGTCTGGCAGGCCGTCCGCGCCGAGGTGCTCGACTGGCTCACCGACCCGGCGCACCGGTCGACCATCGAGCCGCTGATGCACCCCCTCCCCACCGTCGCGCTCCATCTCCCCTTCGAGGTGGCCGACTACGCCGACTTCTATGCGAGTGAGCACCACGCGACCAACGCGGGCAGGGTCTTCCGCCCCGACGGCGACGCGCTCACCCCCAACTGGAAGCACATGCCGATCGGCTACCACGGCCGGGCCGGCACCATCCTCGTCTCGGGCACGCCCATCGTCCGCCCGCAGGGCCAGCATCTGCCCCCGGCCGATACCTCCGCACCACACGCTTCCTCCCCCACTCCGGTCTTCGGCCCCTCCCTGCGCCTCGACTTCGAAGCGGAGGTGGCCTTCGTCGTCGGCGCCCCTTCCACTGTTAATACACCGGTGCCCCTCTCCGGGTTCCACGACCACGTCTTCGGCGTCTGTCTGCTCAACGACTGGTCCGCACGCGACATCCAGGCATGGGAGTACCGCCCGCTCGGCCCCTTCCTCGGCAAGTCCTTCGCCACCTCCCTCGCCGCGTGGGTCACCCCGCTGGAAGCCCTCACCGCCGCCCGTACCAGCCCGCCCGTCCGCGACGTCCCGCTCCTCCCCTACCTGGACGACAGCGCGGCCGAGCCCGGCGGGCTCGATCTGCGCCTCGAGGTCGCCCTCAACGGCCACACGGTCTCCCGCCCGCCCTTCTCCGCCATGTACTGGACCGCGGCCCAGCAGCTCGCGCATCTGACGGTGAACGGCGCCTCGCTGCGCACCGGCGACGTCTTCGCCTCCGGCACGGTCAGCGGCCCCCGCCCGGACGAGCTGGGCTGTCTCCTCGAACTCACCTGGGGAGGCCGCCGGCCCCTGCGTCTCCCCGACTCCACCCGGACGTTCCTGGAGGACGGTGACGAAGTGACCATCACGGCCTGGGCGCCGGGCCCGCAGGGCGTCCGTATCGGCCTGGGCGAGGTGACCGGCCAGGTCGTCCCGGCCACGCCCTGACACGGCTGCTAATTTGTCGTGCTCCCGCCCTGACGATCGAGGAGAGACACGTGAACAAGGCAGTGGGCATCGCCGGCACGGTGGCGGCGGCCGCCCTGCTACTGACCGCATGTGGCAGTGACGGAGGCGACGACAAGAAGGACACCTCCAAGGACCCCTCCTCCGCGTCGAGCGCCCCGGCGGAGGGGGGCGCGGACGCGAAGGTCTCCGGCACCTATGTGGCGAAGTCCGGTGACGAGGCCGTCATCCTGTCCATCAGCGGCAAGCAGGCCGTCCTGATGGCCGGCAAGCACATCTGCAACGGCGAATACGCCGACATGGGCGGGAAGATGCTCATGCTCAAGTGCGCCGACGGCAACACCGAGCGCAGCGCGGGCAAGGTCACCCTGGGCGCGGACGGCAAGACCCTCACGGTCGACTGGGACGCGCTCGCCAAGAACGACACCTTCGTCAAGGCGACCTCGCCCAGCGACCTTCCCTCGGGCCTGCCGACGTCGCTCCCCTCCGGCATCCCGACCGATCTGCCGAGCGGCATCCCGACCGACCTCCCGACCGGCTGAACCACGGCTCAGGACTTCGTCCGGCGCTCCGGGCCCCTGGCGCACCACCGCGCCGGGGGCCCGCCGCGCACAGTGGCAGATCATCACCGGACAGGCCCTGGGCACCGCCGAGATCACCCTCGAGGCCGTCAACGCCGACGCCCACTCGGCCGCCGTTCTGCAGGCCCCGCGCGGTGCGGCGGTCCTGATGCTGGAGCGGCTCACCCATCTGTGCGATGGACGCCCGGTGGACCTGGAGTTCATCCGCTCCCGCGGCGACCGGATCACCATGAGCGGCCAGTTGCGCCGCGCCGCCTGAGCCCTCCCCTGCCACCTCCCCCGCGACGACCGCTCCCCCGCGACCACCTTTCGCCCCTTCACGCCCTTTCTGGACACAGCCATGCCTCTGGCGCCCCAACGTGCCGATGTGCCCGTGACGATCGACGAGTCCAAGTGCATCGACGGCTGCACCCTGTGCGTGGACATGTGCCCCCTCGACTCCCTCGCGATCCACCCCGACAGCGGTAAGGCGTACATGCACGTCGACGAGTGCTGGTACTGCGGCCCGTGCGCCGCCCGCTGTCCCACCGGCGCGTTCACGGTCAACATGCCCTATCTCCTGAGGTGAAAGGCCCCTCGGTGCAGCGCATGACCCTTCCGTCGGCCCTCGCCGCCGGCGCCCTGCTGCTCTCCCTCACGGGCCGCGGCGGGAACGCGGAAGCGGGCGGCAAGACCGTGACCGTCACCATCGGCTACCAGTCCAAGACCATCAACACCGTGACCGCGGGCACCCTGCTGCGCTCGCTCGGCTCCTTCGAACGCGAGCTGCGCGCCCTCGGCCGCCGCGACGGCCATACGTACAAGGTGAAGTGGGAGGACTACGCCACCGGAGCGCCCATCACCGCCCAGATGATCGCCGGTAAGGTCGACATCGGCTCGATGGGCGACTTCCCGCTCCTGATCAACTCCGGGCGCGGCACCCAGCTGAACGCACCGACCCGGCTCGTCTCCGTCACCGGTTACAACCTGCGCGGCGGCCTCAATACGGTCCTCACCGCACCCGGCTCCAAGCTGCGCGCCCTGTCCGGGCTGCGCGGCAAGAACGTCTCCACCAGCGTCGGCTCCGCCGCGGACGGCACGCTCGTACGGGCTCTCCAACAGGCGGGCATCGACCCCGAGGACGGTATCCACAAGCTCAACCAGCAGCCCGCCGTGGGTGCCTCGGCCCTCGAAGCGGGCAGCGCGGACGCCCTCTCCCAGTTCGTGGCCTGGCCGGGACTGCTCGCCTTCCAGGGCAAGGCCAAGGCGCTGTACGACGGCGCCCGGCTGAACCTCCCTTCCAGCGGCGCGGGACACCCCGCCGAGGCCAGGGCCTCCAGGGCGGCGGCCCGTACGAGGGCGTCCGAGGCGGTGGCGGCGCTGGGCGACTCCGCCTGGCAGGTGCGCAAGGGGGCGGCGACGGCGCTGTCCGCTGCCGCACCGGAGCTTGGCGTCCCGGCGCCGGCGCGGGCCCTGTCCGACGCGCATGCCGATGTGCGGAAGGCGGCGGTGCTGGCGTTGCTGCCGCTGGCGGAGCGGGGGGTGGGCGCGGCGCGGGAAGCGCTGTCCTCGGTTCGGTCCGACCCGGACGCGGATGTCCGCGCGTACGCGGCCAAGGCGACGGCTTAGCGTCGGCGCCTGCGACGGGCTCGCCCCCACCCTGCCCCTTCCCGAACCAGGGGGCTCCGCCCCCTGCCCCCGCCGGGGCTCCGCCCCGGGCCCCGCTCCTCAGTCGCCGGAGGGGCTGGAATTGTGTCCCTGCCAGGGCGGGGTCCAGGGGCGCGGCCCCTGGGTTCGGGAAGGGCGGGGCGGGGAATTGCTCCGGCCGGGCGCGGGCACCGTCGTGGTGTCCGCGCCCGGCCGGGGTTCGGGACGCTGAGTGCCCTGGGTCGGGGTGAGGAGAGCTAGCGGACGAAGACCCCCGCCTGGCTCGCCAGATCCAGGAAGTACTGCGGGGCGACGCCCAGGACCAGCGTGACCGCCACGCCGATCGCGATGGCCGACGAGGTCAGCGGGCTGGGCACGGCCACGGACGGGCCGTCCGTGCGCGGCTCGCTGAAGAACATCAGCACGATCACCCGGATGTAGAAGAACGCGGCGATCGCCGAGGAGATCACACCGACCACGACCAGCGCGCCCGCCCCGCCGTCGGCCGCCGCCTTGAAGACCGCGAACTTCCCGGCGAAGCCGCTGGTCAGCGGGATACCGGCGAAGGCGAGCAGGAAGACCGCGAAGACCGCGGCCACCAGGGGCGAACGGCGGCCGAGCCCGGCCCACTTGGACAGGTGGGTGGCCTCGCCGCCCGCGTCCCGCACCAGCGTGACCACCGCGAAGGCGCCGAGGGTCACGAAGGAGTACGCGGCGAGGTAGAAGAGGACGGAGGAGATGCCGTCGGGCGTGGTGGCGATGACACCGGCCAGGATGAACCCGGCGTGGGCGATCGACGAGTACGCCAGCAGCCGCTTCACATCGGTCTGGGTGACGGCCACGATCGCACCGCCCAGCATGGTGACGATGGCGACGCCCCACATCACCGGCCGCCAGTCCCAGCGCAGCCCCGGCAGCACGACATACAGCAGCCGCAGCAGCGCGCCGAAGGCCGCGACCTTGGTGGCCGCCGCCATGAAGCCGGTCACCGGGGTCGGGGCGCCCTGGTAGACGTCGGGAGTCCACATGTGGAACGGCACGGCGCCGATCTTGAACAGCAGCCCCATCAGCACCATCGCCCCGCCGATCAGCAGCAGCGCGTCATTGCCCATGGTCCCGGCGAGGGCCGGGGTGACGTTCCTGACCTGGCCGTCGACGACGTCCGCGATCCCGGAGTAGGTGACCGTGCCCGCGTAGCCGTACAGCAGGGCGATGCCGAAGAGCAGGAACGCCGAGGAGAAGGCGCCCAGCAGGAAGTACTTGACGGCGGCCTCCTGCGACAGCGCGCGATGGCGCCGGGCGAGCGCGCACAGCACGTACAGCGGCAGGGAGAAGACCTCCAGCGCCACGAAGAGCGTCAGCAGATCGTTGGCGGACGGGAAGACCAGCATGCCGCCGACCGCGAAGAGGACCAGCGGAAAGACCTCGGTGGTGGTGAAGCCCGCCTTGACGGCGGCCTTTTCCGCGTCGCCGCCGGGCACGGCGGCGGCCTGCGCCGCGAAGGAGTCGACGCGGTTGCCGTGCACCAGCGGATCCAGCCGCCGCTCGGCGAAGGTGAACACCGCCACCAGCGCCACCAGGAGAATGGTCCCCTGCAGGAAGAGCGCCGGTCCGTCGACCGCGATCGCGCCCATGGCCGCGACGTGGGCCTTGCTGGTGCCGTAGTCCCCGGCGGCGAGGCCGATGACGGCGGCGAAGGCCGCGGCGAGGGCGACGACGGAGACGAACACCTGCGCGACGTACCGCTGGCGGCGCGGCAGGAGCGCCTCGATCAGGACGCCGACGATCGCGGCGCCGAGCACGATCAGCGTGGGCGACAGCTGGCCGTACTCGATATCGGGCGACGGGATCTTGTCGGGCGCCGCCGCCGCTGTTGTCCACAGGCTGTGGACAGTGGCCGCGTGGGTCACTTGGCACCTCCGGAAGCACCGTCGTGGGAAGCACCGTCGGACTTCGGGCTGTAGTTGAACCAGCCCGCGTCGGTGACGGGGTGATCGGGCCTGGGATCCTTCTTGTCCACCACGGACATCGTGTGGTCGACCGCCGGGTTGACGATGTCGGCCAGCGGCTTCGGATAGACGCCGAGGAAGACCAGCAGCGCGATGAGCGGGGCCACGACGACCAGCTCACGCACCCGCAGATCGGGCATGGAGCGCACCTCGGCCTTCACCGGACCGGTCATGGTGCGTTGGTAGAGGATCAGGACGTAGAGCGCCGCCAGCACTATTCCGACAGTCGCGATCACGCCGAATACCGGGTAGCGGCTGAACGTGCCGACCAGGACCAGGAATTCGCTGATGAACGGCGCGAGTCCGGGCAGCGAGAGGGTGGCGAGCCCGCCGATCAGGAAGGTGCCGGCGAGCACCGGGGCGACCTTCTGCACACCGCCGTAGTCCTCGATGAGCCGCGAACCGCGCCGGGTGATCAGGAACCCGGCCACCAGCATCAGCGCGGCCGTGGAGACGCCGTGGTTGACCATGTAGAGCGTGGCGCCGCCCTGGCCCTGGGTGGTCATCGCGAAGATGCCCAGGATGATGAAGCCGAAGTGGGAGATCGAGGCATAGGCGATCAGCCGCTTGATGTCCCGCTGGCCGATCGCCAGCAGCGCCCCGTAGATGATGCTGATGAGCGCCAGGATCATGATCGCCGGGGTGGCCCACTTGCTGGCCTCCGGGAAGAGCTGGAGGCAGAAGCGGAGCATCGCGAAGGTGCCGACCTTGTCGACGACCGCGGTGATCAGCACGGCGACCGGGGCGGTGGCCTCCCCCATCGCGTTGGGCAGCCAGGTGTGCAGCGGCCACAGCGGCGCCTTCACCGCGAAGGCGAAGAAGAAGCCGAGGAACAGCAGCCGCTCGGTGCTGGACGCCATGTCCAGATGGCCGCCCGCCCGCGCCTGGACGATCTCCTGCAGCGAGAAGGTGCCGGTGCCGAGCTGATCGGCGGTGACCGCGTACAGACCGACCACCGCGGCCAGCATGATCAGCCCGCCCGCCAGGTTGTAGAGCAGGAACTTCACCGCGGCGTACGAGCGCTGAGTGGCCGTCTCCTCCTCGGAGCGGCCCCCGGCCCGGTCCCCGAAGCCCCCGATGAGGAAGTACATCGGGATCAGCATGGCCTCGAAGAAGATGTAGAAGAGGAAGACATCGGTGGCCTCGAAGGAGATCACCACCATCGCCTCGACCATCAGGATCAGCGCGAAGAAGCCCTGGGTCGGCCGCCAGCGGCTGTTGGGCCGGGCGCCTTCCAGCGGATCGGCGTCATACCAGCCCGCCAGGATGATGAAGGGGATGAGCACCGCGGTGAGCGCGATCAGCGCGACCGCGATCCCGTCCACGCCCAGTTCGTAGCGGACGCCGAAGTCCTTGATCCAGGCATGGGATTCGGTGAGCTGGAAGCGGGCGCCGCCGGGATCGAAGCGGACCAGCACGACCGCGGCGAGGGCGAGCGTGAGCAGGGAGAAGCCCAGCGCCACCCACTTGGCGGCGGCGCGCTGGGCGGCGGGCACGGCGGCGGTGACGACCGCGCCGAGCGCGGGCACCACGGCCGTGGCCGTCAGCAGGGGAAATGACATGACTCAGACCGCCCTCATCAGCAGGGTCGCGGCGATGAGCACCGCCGTACCGCCGAACATCGAGACCGCGTACGTTCGGGCGTAGCCGTTCTGCAGCTTCCGCAGCCGGCCGGAGAGTCCGCCGACTCCGGCCGCGGTGCCGTTGACCACCCCGTCGACCAGCTTGTGGTCGACATAGACCAGACCGCGGGTCAGGTACTGGCCGGGTTTGACGAGCGCGACATGGTTGAAGTCGTCCTGCAGCAGATCGCGCCGGGCGGCGCGGGTGAGCAGGGAGCCGCGGGGGGCGGTGCGCGGCACCGGCCGGCGTCCGTACTGCGCCCAGGCGAGCGCCACACCGATCAGCAGCACCACCATCGTCCCGCCGGTGACCGCCGCGGCGCTGAGCGGGGAGTCGCCGTGGCTGTGGCCGGTGACCGGCTCCAGCCACTTCAGGAACGAGTCGTTGAGGCTGAACAGCCCGCCCGCGAAGACCGATCCCACGGCCAGGACCATCATGGGGATGGTCATGGACGAGGGCGACTCGTGCGGATGCGGCTCCTGACCGGCCTCGTCGGGCACCCAGCGCTTCTCGCCGAAGAAGGTCAGCAGCATCACCCGCGTCATGTAGTACGCGGTGATGGCCGCGCCCAGCAGGGCCGCGCCGCCGAGGATCCAGCCCTCGGTGCCGCCCTTGGCGAAGGCCGCCTCGATGATCTTGTCCTTGGACCAGAAGCCGGAGAGCCCCGGGAAGCCGATGATCGCGAGATAGCCGAGCCCGAAGGTGACGAAGGTGATCGGCATGTACGTGCGCAGGCCGCCGTACTTGCGCATGTCGACCTCGTCGTTCATGGCGTGCATGACCGAACCGGCCCCGAGGAAGAGCCCCGCCTTGAAGAAGCCGTGGGTCACCAGGTGCATGATCGCGAAGACATAGCCGATCGGGCCGAGCCCGGCGGCCAGGATCATGTAGCCGATCTGCGACATGGTGGACCCGGCCAGGGCCTTCTTGATGTCGTCCTTGGCGCAACCGACGATCGCACCGAAGAGGAGCGTGACCGCGCCGACCGTGACCACCGCGGTCTGGGCGTCCGGGGCGTTGTCGAAGATCGCGCCGGAGCGGGTGATCAGATACACGCCCGCGGTCACCATCGTCGCCGCGTGGATCAGGGCCGAGACCGGAGTCGGGCCCTCCATCGCGTCCCCGAGCCAGGACTGCAGCGGCACCTGGGCCGACTTACCGCAGGCGGCGAGCAGCAGCATCAGCCCGATCGCGGTGAGCTTGCCCTCGCTCGCGTGGTCCGCGTTCGTCAGCACCGGGGCGAAGGTGAAGGTCCCGAAGGTCGTGAACATCAGCATGATCGCGATCGACAGGCCCACATCGCCGACGCGGTTGACGATGAACGCCTTCTTCGCCGCCGTCGCCGCGCTGGGCTTGTGCTGCCAGAAGCCGATCAGCAGGTACGAGGCGAGGCCGACGCCCTCCCAGCCGACGTACAGCAGCAGGTAGTTGTCGGCGAGGACGAGCAGCAGCATGGCCGCGAGGAAGAGGTTGAGATAGCCGAAGAAGCGGCGGCGGCGCTCGTCGTGCTCCATATAGCCGATCGAATAGATGTGGATCAGCGTGCCCACACCGGTGATCAGCAGGACAAAGGTCATGGACAGCTGGTCGAGCTGGAAGGCGACGTCCGCCCGGAAGCCGCCCACCGGGATCCAGCTGAAGACCTTGCTGTGCAGGGCCCGGTCGTGCTCGCCGCGGCCGAGCATCTCGGCGAAGAGCACGGCGCCGATCACGAAGGAGGCGGCGGCGAGCACCGTGCCGATGTAGTGGCCCTTGCCGTCCAGCCGCCGCCCCCCGCACAGCAGCAGGGCAGCGCCGAGAAGCGGCGCCGCGACAAGCAATCCGATGAGGTTCTCCACTTGAACGCGACCCCTTCTAGAGCTTCATCAGGCTGGCGTCGTCGACCGAGGCCGAGTGGCGGGAGCGGAAGACGGACACGATGATCGCGAGACCGACCACAACCTCCGCCGCGGCCACGACCATCGTGAAGAACGCGATGATCTGGCCGTCGAGATTGCCGTGCAGCCGGGAGAAGGTGACGAACGCCAGGTTGCACGCGTTCAGCATCAGCTCGACGCACATGAAGAGGACGATCGCGTTCCGCCTGATCACGACACCGGCCGCACCAATGGTGAACAACAGGGCGGCCAGGTAGAGGTAGTTGACCGGATTCACTTGGCGACTCCCCTCGAGTTCGCGCTGGCCGCGTTCTCACCGTTCTGGCCGTTCTCGCCGTTCTCGCCGTGCTCCGGTTCGGCGGCGTCCTCGGCCTTCTTGCCGGTGTCCTTGGCCTTACGGCCCAGCCAGCGCTGCGAGCGCTGCTCCAGCGCCGCCAGCTCGGCCAGCGCCTCGCTGGAGACGTCCCGGATCTGACCGCGGCCGCGCAGCGTCGCGTTGACGGTGAGCTCGGACGGGGTGCCGTCGGGCAGCAGACCGGGGATGTCCACCGCGTTGTGCCGCGCGTACACGCCGGGGGCGGGCAGCGGCGGCACGTTCCGCCCGGTGCGCACCCGCGCCTCGGACTGCTCGCGCTGGGTGCGGGCCCGCTCGGTGCGCTCGCGGTGGGTCAGCACCATCGCGCCGACCGCCGCGGTGATCAGCAGCGCGCCGGTGATCTCGAAGGCGAAGACGTACTTGGTGAAGATCAGCGCCGCCAGGCCCTCCACATTGCCGCCGGCGTTGGCCTGGCCCAGGCCGTTCCACGTCGTCAGCGAGGCATTGCCGATCCCGGCGCACAGCAGGATGCCGAAGCCGAGCCCGCACAGGGCGGCGAGCCAGCGCTGCCCCTTGAGCGTCTCCTTGAGGGAGTCGGCCGCGGTGACACCGACCAGCATCACCACGAAGAGGAAGAGCATCATGATCGCGCCGGTGTAGACGACGATCTGGACGACGCCCAGGAAGTACGCGCCGTTGGCGAGGTAGAAGACCGCCAGGACGATCATGGTGCCCGCCAGGCACAGGGCGCTGTGCACGGCCCTGCGCATCAGGATCGTGCACAGCGCGCCGATCACGGCGACGGTGCCGAGCACCCAGAACTGGAGGGCCTCCCCCGTGGAGGTGGTGGAGGCCGCAGCGGCCAGAGTGCCGCTCATGCCTGCACCCCCTGCTGCCGGTCCTGCGGCTCCTCGTCCCCCGTGGCCTGGTCGGACGGGGTCTCGCCCTTGCTGACCGCGACCTGCTGGGAGGTGCCGGGCGCGGCCTCGGTCACCAGACCCCGGTAGTAGTCCTGCTCATCGGTGCCGGGGTAGATGGCGTGCGGGGAGTCGACCATCCCGTCCTCGAGGCCCGCGAGCAGCTCTTCCTTGGTGTAGATGAGCGAGGTGCGGCTGCGGTCGGCGAGCTCGTACTCATTGGTCATGGTCAGCGCCCGGGTGGGGCACGCCTCGACGCACAGGCCGCACAGGATGCAGCGCAGATAGTTGATCTGGTAGACGCGGCCGTAGCGCTCACCCGGGGAGTAGCGCTCCTCGTCGGTGTTGTCCGCGCCCTCCACATAGATCGCGTCGGCGGGGCAGGCCCAGGCGCACAGCTCGCAGCCGATGCACTTCTCCAGCCCGTCCGGATGCCGGTTGAGCTGGTGGCGTCCGTGGAAGCGGGGCGCGGTGGGCTTCTTCTCCTCTGGGTACTGCTCGGTGAGCCGCTTCTTGAACATGGCCTTGAAGGTCACGCCGAAGCCGGCCACCGGATTCTGGAAGTCAGACACCGTCGGCCTCCTTTCCGTCACTGGCAGTGTCGGGCCCACCACTGACAATCAACTCGCGCTCGGTGCGCGGACGTCGGCGGGGGACGGGCGGCAAGGTCTGGCCGGGCAGCGGCGGCACCGGGAAACCTCCCGCCATCGGATCGAAGGCGGGCTCCGGTCCCTGTTCCGCTCCGGCCTCGGCCTCGGTCGCCGAACGGTCGCGGAAGAAGTCGACCACGAAGGACAGCAGCAGCAGCGCGATCACCGCGCTGCCCACGTACAGCACGATGTCCTGGTAGTCGTAGTTCTCGTTGCGCAGCGCCCGGACGGTGGCGACCAGCATCAGCCAGACCATCGAGATCGGGATGAGCACCTTCCAGCCCAGCTTCATGAACTGGTCGTAGCGCACGCGCGGGAGCGTGCCGCGCACCCAGATGAAGACGAAGAGCGAGGTGACGACCTTGCCGACGAACCACAGCATCGGCCACCAGCCGTGGTTGGCGCCTTCCCAGAAGGTGCTGATCGGCCAGGGCGCCCGCCAGCCGCCGAGGAAGAGGGTGACGGCGACCATCGAGACGGTGACCATGTTGATGTACTCGGCGAGCATGAACATCGCGAACTTGATCGACGAGTACTCGGTGTTGAAGCCGCCGACCAGGTCGCCCTCGGACTCCGGCATGTCGAACGGCGCCCGGTTGGTCTCACCGATCATCGAGACGATGTAGATGAGGAACGAGACCGGCAGCAGCACCGCGTACCAGCGGTCGTGCTGCCCTTCGACGATCTGCGAGGTCGACATCGACCCGGAGTAGAGGAAGACCGCCGCGAAGGAGAGCCCCATCGCGATCTCGTAGCTGATCATCTGGGCGCAGGAGCGCAGGCCGCCCAGGAGCGGATACGTCGATCCGGAGGACCAGCCCGCGAGCACGATGCCGTAGATGCCGACCGAGGCGGTGGCGAGGATGTAGAGGACGGCGATCGGCAGATCGGTGAGCTGCATCGCGGTGCGATGGCCGAAGATCGAGACCTCGCCGTCCGAGGGGCCGAACGGCATCACCGCGACCGCCATGAAGGCGGGGATGGCCGCGACGATCGGCGCCAGGACGTAGACCACCTTGTCCGCGCCCTTGACGACCACGTCCTCCTTGAGCATCAGCTTCACGCCGTCCGCGAGGGACTGCAGCATGCCCCAGGGGCCGTGGCGGTTGGGCCCGATGCGCAACTGCATCCAGCCGACCACCTTGCGCTCCATGACGATGGAGATCAGCACCGTCACCATCAGGAACGCGAAGCAGAAGACGGCCTTGATCAGGACCAGCCACCACGGGTCGGTGCCGAACATCGACAGGTCCTCTGCGGCGAGATACCTCACTGGGTCACCTCCGTCGCGGGGGCAGTGATCGTGACCACATCACCGGGGCGGGCTCCTAGATCGCGGTGGACACCGCCGCCGACGGAGGCCAGCGGCAGCCAGACCACCCGGTCGGGCATCGGGGTGATGCTCAGCGGCAGTTGGACCGAGCCGGCCGGGCCGCTGACGCGCAGGATCTGACCGTCCTCGACGCCCGCCTCGCCCGCCGTGGCGGCCGACAGCCGGGCCACGGCCGCGTGGCGGGTCCCGGCCAGCGCAGGATCGCCCTCCTGCAGCCGGCCCTGGTCGAGCAGCAGCCGATGGCCGGCGAGCACCGCCTCGCCCTCGGCCGGCCGGGGCAGCGGGCCGCCCGTCTCCAGCGAGGCGGTGGCGCGCGGGCCCTGCCAGGTGCCGAGCCTGGTCATCTCGGCGCGTACGGCCTCGACGTCCGGCAGGTCCAGGGGCGCGTCCAGCGCGTCGGCCAGCATGTGCAGCACCCGGGCGTCCGGCAGCGTATGACGGCGGGTCATCTGGTCGGGTTTGAGCGCCGCCTCGAACGGCCGGGCCCGCCCCTCCCAGTTGAGGAAGGTGCCGGACTTCTCGACGACCGCCGCGACCGGCAGCACCACATCGGCCAGTTCGGTGACCTCCGAGGGCCGCTGCTCCAGGCTGACCACGAAGTCCACCGCGTCCAGGGCCTCCAGCGCCCGCGCCGGATCGGGCAGATCGGCGACCTCGACGCCCGCGATGAGCAGCGCGCCGAGCCCGCCGACCGCCGCGGCCTCGATGATCTGGCCGGTGTCCCGGCCCACCTGGTGCGGAAGGTCGCTGGTGCCCCAGACGGAGGAGACCTCCTCGCGGGCCCGCGGGTCGTGGGCCGGGCGGCCGCCGGGCAGCAGCCCGGGAAGGGCGCCCGCCTCGATCGCGCCCCGCTCCCCCGCCCGGCGCGGAATCCAGGCGAGTGTGGCCCCGGTGGCGGCGGCGGCCCGTACGACGGCGGTCAGCCCGCCGGTCACGGACGCCAGCCGCTCGCCCACGATGATCACCGCGCCCTCTTCGCGCAGCGCCTCGGCGGCCCGCTCCCCGTTCTCGTCCAGACCGGTGCGGCCCGCGATGGCGTCCAGCCACTCCGGCTCGGTGCCGGGGGCGGCCGGCAGCAGGAGGCCGCCCGCCTTCTGCAGGCCCCGGGTCGCGTGGGTGGCCAGCGAGAAGGTGCGCTGTCCGTGCTTGCGGTGCGCCTTGCGCAGCCGCAGGAAGACGCCGGGCGACTCCTCCTCGGACTCGAAGCCCACCAGCAGCACCGCCGGGGCCTTCTCCAGCGTGGCGTAGGTGAGCCCGCCGCCGTCCAGGTCACGGCCCCGGCCCGCGATATGGGTGGCCAGGAAGTCGGCCTCCTCATCGCTGTGCGTACGGGCCCGGAAGTCGATGTCGTTGGTGTCCAGGGCGAGCCGCGCGAACTTCGCGTAGGCGTACGCGTCCTCGACGGTCAGCCGGCCGCCGGTGAGCACGCCGGTGCGGCCGCGGGCCATGCCCAGCCCCTCGGCCGCCGCGTCCAGCGCCTCGGGCCAGCTCGCCGGCTCCAGCTTCCCCGTCTCGCGGTCGCGCACCAGCGGCGTGCTGAGCCGCTCGGGCAACTGCGCGTAGCGGAAGCCGAAGCGGCCCTTGTCGCAGATCCACTCCTCGTTGACCTCGGGGTCGTCCGCCGCCAGCCGCCGCATGACCTTGCCGCGCCGGTGGTCGGTACGGGTCGCGCAGCCGCCCGCGCAGTGCTCGCACACGCTGGGCGAGGAGACCAGGTCGAAGGGGCGGGAGCGGAAGCGGTACGCCGCCGAGGTCAGGGCGCCCACCGGGCAGATCTGGATGGTGTTGCCGGAGAAGTACGACTCGAACGGGTCGCCCTCGCCGGTGCCCACCTGCTGCAGCGCGCCCCGCTCCAGCAGCTCGATCATCGGGTCGCCCGCGACCTGGTTGGAGAAGCGGGTGCAGCGCGCGCACAGCACACAGCGCTCGCGGTCCAGCAGCACCTGGGCCGAGATCGGGACCGGCTTGGCGAAGGTGCGCTTCTGCCCCTCGAAGCGGCTGTCGGCCTGTCCGGCGCTCATCGCCTGGTTCTGCAGCGGGCATTCACCGCCCTTGTCGCAGACCGGGCAGTCCAGCGGGTGGTTGATCAGCAGCAGCTCCATCACTCCGCGCTGTGCCTTCTCGGCCACCGGCGAGGTGAGCTGCGTCTTGACGACCATCCCGTCGGTGCAGGTGATGGTGCAGGAGGCCATCGGCTTGCGCTGGCCCTCCACCTCGACGATGCACTGGCGGCAGGCGCCGGCCGGGTCGAGGAGCGGATGGTCGCAGAACCGCGGGATCTCGATGCCGAGCAGTTCGGCGGCACGGATGACCAGCGTCCCCTTGGGGACCGAGATCTCGATCCCGTCGATGGTGACGGAGACCAGATCTTCTCGCGGCACCGCCGCCTCCCCGCCCGACGAGGGTGCGTTGGTGGTCACGGTCATGCGTTCACCCCCAGGTGAGTGGAGCGCGGCTCGTCGGCCCAGACGGTCGACTTGGCCGGGTCGAACGGACAGCCTCCGCCGGTGATGTGCTGCTCGTACTCCTCGCGGAAGTACTTCAGCGAGGAGAAGATGGGGCTGGCCGCGCCGTCGCCGAGGGCGCAGAAGGACTTGCCGTTGATGTTGTCGGCGATGTCGGCCAGCTTGTCGAGGTCGTCCATGCGCCCCTTGCCGGCCTCCAGGTCGCGCAACAGCTGCACCAGCCAGTACGTGCCCTCGCGGCAGGGTGTGCACTTGCCGCAGGACTCATGCGCGTAGAACTCGGTCCAGCGGGTCACCGCCCGCACCACGCAGGTGGTCTCGTCGAAGCACTGGAGCGCCTTGGTGCCCAGCATCGACCCGGCCGCGCCCACGCCCTCGTAGTCCAGCGGGACGTCCAGGTGCTCCTCGGTGAGCAGCGGGGTGGACGAGCCGCCCGGGGTCCAGAACTTCAGCCGGTGGCCGGGGCGCATCCCGCCGCTCATGTCGAGCAACTGGCGCAGGGTGATCCCGAGCGGGCCCTCGAACTGTCCGGGGTTGGCCACATGGCCGGACAGCGAGTAGAGCGTGAAGCCCGGGGACTTCTCGCTGCCCATCGAACGGAACCATTCCTTGCCCTTGTTGAGGATCGCGGGAACCGAGGCGATGGATTCGACGTTGTTCACCACAGTGGGGCACGCGTACAGACCGGCGACCGCGGGGAAGGGGGGCCGCAGCCGGGGCTGGCCGCGGCGTCCCTCCAACGAGTCCAGCAGCGCGGTCTCCTCACCACAGATGTACGCGCCGGCGCCCGCGTGCACGGTGATGTCGAGACCGGGAAGTCCGTCCACCCCGAGCTTGTCCCGCCGCCGTTCCGCCGTACCGAGGTAGCCCGCCTCGTACGCCTCGCGAACGGCCTCGTGCAGCCGCCGCAGCACGGGGACGGTTTCGCCGCGCAGATAGATGAAGGCGTGCTCGGAGCGGATGGCATGACAGGCGATGACCATGCCCTCGATGAGCGAGTGCGGATTGGCGTAGAGGAGGGGGATGTCCTTGCAGGTGCCCGGTTCCGACTCATCGGCGTTGACGACGAGATAGTGCGGCTTGCCGTCGCCCTGCGGAATGAACTGCCACTTCATTCCGGTGGGGAAGCCGGCGCCGCCGCGTCCGCGCAGACCCGCGTCCTTCACCAGCGCGATCACCGCGTCGGGGTCCATGGCGAGGGCCTTGCGCATGCCCTCGTAGCCCTCGTGCCGCAGATAGGTGCGCAGGGCCCAGGAGTTCGGCTGGTCCCAGAACGCGGAGAGCACGGGTGCCAGCAGCTTCTCGGGGCTGTGCCCATTGATCTCGGTTGTCACGGTCATCACTCCCCCTCCTCGGCGACCGGACCTGCGGGGTGGTGCGGATCGGAGGCGGAGGTCCGCCGCGGCGCGTCATGCGAGCTGGGATGCGTCGGCGGCGCCTCGTCCTGCGGGGCGTCCGCGGACCTCGGCGAGACGACCCGGCCGGGCGCGGCCTCCCCCTTGGCCAGCCGCAGCCCGACCAGCGAGGCGGGGCCCGCGGAGCCGCCGGCCTCGACGGCGCCCGGACGGGCGTCGGGGAAGCCGGCCAGGATCCGGGCGGTCTCCTTGTAGGTGCACAGCGGCGCGCCCCGGGTCGGCTCGACGGTCCGGCCCGCCCGCAGATCGTCGACCAGCCCCTTGGCGGACTCGACGGTCTGGTTGTCGAAGAACTCCCAGTTGACCATCACCACGGGTGCGTAGTCGCAGGCCGCGTTGCACTCGATGTGCTCCAGGGTGACCTTGCCGTCGTCGGTGGTCTCCCCGTTGCCCACGCCCAGGTGGCTCTGCAGCTCCTCGAAAATCGCGTCGCCGCCCATCACCGCGCACAGGGTGTTGGTGCACACCCCCACCTGGTAGTCGCCGGAGGGCTTGCGCCGGTACATCGTGTAGAAGGTGGCGACGGCGGTGACCTCGGCGGTGGTCAGCCCCAGCACCTCGGCGCAGAACCGCATGCCGGTGCGGGTGACATGGCCCTCCTCGGACTGCACCAGATGCAGCAGCGGCAGCAGCGCGCTGCGGCTGTCCGGGTAGCGGGCGATCACCTCCCGGGCGTCCGCCTCGAGCCGGGTGCGTACCTCGGCGGGGTAGTCGGGGGCCGGCAGCTCCGGCATCCCCAGCTGAACATCACTCACCGGTCCACTCCTCCCATCACGGGGTCGATGGACGCGACAGCCACGATCACATCGGCGACCTGACCGCCTTCGCACATCGCCGCCACGGCTTGCAGATTGGTGAAGGACGGGTCGCGGAAGTGGACGCGGAACGGGCGGGTGCCGCCGTCGCTGACCATGTGGGCGCCCAGTTCACCCTTGGGCGACTCGATCGCCGCGTACGTCTGTCCGGGCGGCACCCGGAATCCCTCGGTCACCAGCTTGAAGTGGTGGATCAGGGCCTCCATGGAGGTGCCCATGATGTTCTTGATGTGGTCCAGGGAGTTGCCGAGGCCGTCCGGGCCGAGCGCGAGCTGCGCGGGCCAGGCGATCTTCTTGTCCGCGACCATCACCGGACCCGGCTCCAGCCGCTCCAGGCACTGCTCGACGATCCGCAGCGACTGGCGCATCTCCTCCAGCCGGATCAGGAAGCGGCCGTAGGCATCGCAGGTGTCGGCGGTCGGCACCTCGAAGTCATAGGTCTCATAGCCGCAGTACGGATCGGTCTTGCGCAGATCGTGCGGCAGCCCGGTGGCACGCAGTATCGGACCGGTCACGCCGAGCGCCATGCACCCGGCGAGGTCGAGGTAGCCCACGTCCTGCAACCGGGCCTTGAAGATCGGGTTCCCGGTGGCGAGCTTGTCGTACTCGGGGAGGTTCTTGCGCATCGTCTTGAGCAGGGCCCGGATCTGGTCCACCGCCCCCGGCGGCAGGTCCTGGGCGAGCCCGCCGGGCCGGATGTACGCGTGGTTCATCCGCAGGCCGGTGACCAGCTCGAAGATGTCCAGGATCAGCTCGCGGTCGCGGAAGCCGTAGATCATGATGGTGGTCGCGCCGAGCTCCATACCGCCGGTGGCGATGGCCACCAGATGCGAGGAGAGCCGGTTGAGCTCCATCAGCAGCACCCGGATGACCGAGGCCCGGTCCGGGATCTGGTCCTCGATGCCGAGCAGCTTCTCGACGCCCAGGCAGTACGCCGCCTCGTTGTAGAAGGGCGTCAGATAGTCCATGCGCGTCACGAAGGTGGTGCCCTGCGTCCAGTTCCGGAATTCGAGGTTCTTCTCGATTCCGGTGTGCAGATAACCGATTCCGCAGCGGGCTTCGGTGACCGTCTCACCGTCGATCTCCAGGATCAGCCGGAGCACCCCATGGGTGGAGGGGTGCTGGGGACCCATGTTGACGATGATCCGCTCGTCGTCGGACTTCGCCGCGGCGGCCACGACCTCGTCCCAGTCGCCGCCGGTGACGGTGTAGACGGTGCCTTCCGTGGTCTCGCGCGCGGACGCGGAAGGCGTTGCGTGGGGGGCAGTCATCAGCTGTACGACCTCCGCTGGTCCGGAGCAGGGATCTGGGCGCCCTTGTACTCGACGGGGATGCCGCCGAGCGGGTAGTCCTTGCGTTGCGGGAAGCCCTGCCAGTCGTCGGGCATCATGATCCGCGTCAGCGCGGGATGACCGTCGAAGATCAGGCCGAAGAAGTCGTAGGTCTCGCGCTCATGCCAGTCGTTGGTCGGATAGACATCGACGATCGACGGGATGTGCGGATCGCTGTCGGGGGCGCTCACCTCCAGCCGGACCACCCGGCCATGGGTGAGCGACCGCAGGTGGTAGACGGCGTGCAGCTCGCGGCCCTTGTCGCCGGGGAAGTGCACCCCGCTGACGCCGGTGCACAGCTCGAAGCGGAGCGCCGGGTCGTCGCGCATGGTCCGGGCGACCCGCGGGAGGTGCTCACGGGCGATGTGGAAGGTCAGCTCACCGCGGTCCACGACGGTCTTCTCGATCGCGTTCTCCGGGAGCAGCGACTGCTCCTCGAGCGCGCCCTCGAGTTCGTCGGCGACCTCGTCGAACCAGCCCCCGTACGGCCGGGTGGCCTGGCCGGGCAGCCGTACGGGGCGCACCAGCCCGCCGTAGCCGGTGGTGTCGCCGCCGTTGTTGGCGCCGAACATCCCGCGCTGGACGCGGACGGGCTCGCCCTGGTCGCCACGGTGTCCGGGGAGGTTCTCAGCGTTGAGGTCCTTGTCCGGGTTGACCCCGTTGCCCCCGGGATTGATCCCATTAGCCTCAGTCAACGCCATTCCCCTCCGTTCGCCCCGCTGCGCCAGCAGCTCATGTCACAGCCGCCCACGAGGCGCAGAGGTGCGGCCTTCGTCGCCGTCTGCGGCCCGGTGGCCTCGTGTGCGTCGCTCACCGAAGAAGCCCCTTCATCTCGATCAGCGGCAACGCCTTGAGCGCCGCCTCCTCCGCCTCACGGGCCGCACGCTCGCGATTGACGCCGAGCTTCTCCTCGCGGATCTTCTGGTGCAGCTTGAGGATCGAGTCCATGAGCATCTCGGGGCGCGGCGGACAGCCGGGCAGATAGATGTCGACCGGGACGATGTGATCGACGCCCTGCACGATCGCGTAGTTGTTGAACATCCCTCCGGAGGAGGCGCAGACGCCCATGGAGATGACCCACTTCGGGTTCGGCATCTGGTCGTAAACCTGGCGCAACACCGGGGCCATCTTCTGGCTGACGCGCCCGGCGACGATCATCAGATCGGCCTGGCGGGGCGAGCCGCGGAAGACCTCCATGCCGAAGCGCGCGAGGTCGTAGCGCCCGGCACCCGTGGTCATCATTTCGATGGCACAGCAGGCCAGGCCGAAGGTGGCCGGGAAGACGGAGGACTTACGGGCCAGCCCGGCGGCCTGTTCCACGGTGGTGAGCAGGAATCCACTCGGGAGCTTCTCTTCGATACCCATGCGATGTTTCCCCTATCTCCTCTTGAGCCCCTTTAGTCCCACTCCAGGCCACCGCGCCGCCATACGTAGGCATAGGCCACGAAGACGGTGAGCACGAAGAGGAGCATCTCCACGAGCCCGAACAGGCCGAGGGCGTCGAAGGTGACGGCCCAGGGGTAGAGGAAGACGATCTCGATGTCGAAGACGATGAAGAGCATCGCCGTCAGGTAGTACTTGATGGGGAAGCGCCCACCGCCGGACGGATGCGGAGTCGGCTCGATGCCGCACTCATAGGCCTCGAGCTTGGCCCGGTTGTAGCGCTTGGGGCCGATGATCGCGGCCATGAGCACCGAGAAGATCGCAAAACCTGCCCCGAGGGCTCCCAGTACGAGGATGGGCGCGTATGCGTTCACCGTCCTCGCTCCCTTCAGTCGACGATGACTGTTTGGCGGACCGCACGGACATGCCGGTCACCCCACGAAGATCGCGCACATGTGAGGCAGTTCACAAGCCCGTTTCGCCTGCATCCTATGCCCGTCGGTCTGTGATCTGCGACACGGGGTACGACAACGTCTTTGTGATCTCCACCACCTGACGAAGGATCATGAAGTCGGATGAGCGGTGATCTTGTACGTGAAGCATCCGAACGACCACGAGAAGTGACATTCGGAGACGTCACCACAGGTGAGCGCGTTGCGCTCCTACCAAGACATGGTACATACATGCAAATTTGCGATGGACTTCGTCGCCTGATAAGCGTCCGCCATCTTCATGGGCGACTCTCATCCCGGGCGTCGATCGATCATGGGTCGATCACCGATTGATCACCGGCTCGCGCACGCGTTCACGAGCGGCTCGGAGCGAGTGAGGTATCCCACGCCCGAACCGGTTGTGGATCTAGATTTCCCGGGAACCCTTTGTACGCGGGCCGCATCGGTGGTAGATCGCCCGCAGACACCGCATGGCCGCCAAATGCCGTGCGTAGAGACATGATCGAGAAATTCGGGCATGGCTGCCGACGGGGCCACGAAGATCGTTTGGTCCGATTTTTGGGCGTGTGCACGTCAAATGTGGCGCACCCCACTTTTGTTGATCTGGGCCTTAGGGCCCTGGTAGCCAGGGACCTATGTCCCCAGTCGCACACATACCCAGCCACCGGAAGCCCCGCCGTGCCGCCTCCACGCGTGCACTCCGCGCAGGGATGACCGGTGGCTTCCTCACCCTCGCGGTGGCCGGTGCCGCCGTGCCCGCCTCCGCCACGGAGTCCAAGGCCGCCCCGGCCGAGTCCACCCTGGAAATGCCGACCGTCAGCGCCACGCTGGCGAGCACGGCCGCCCAGACCGCCGACGCCACACAGCAGGCCGCGTCCGACTACGAGCTCCAGGCACAACAGGAGCAGGCGGAGGCCCACGCGAAGATCGCCGCCAAGAAGGCCAAGGCGGAGGCCGACCGTAAGGCGAAGGAAGCCCGGGAGGCGGCCCGTAAGGCGGCCGCCAAGCGTGCGGCCGAGGCCAAGTCCCAGGCGGCGAAGGCGTCGCGCTCCGCCGAGCGCACCACGCTGTCCACCACCAGCGTCAGCAACGCCACCAGCAACGCCACCGGCAACGCCGCCACGCTGATCAGCTTCCTGAAGGCGCAGCTGGGCAAGGCGTATGTGCTCGGCTCCAGTGGTCCGTCCTCCTACGACTGCTCCGGGCTGACCCAGGCCGCCTTCAAGCAGGTCGGCGTGAGCCTGCCGCGGGTCTCCCAGGACCAGTCCACCACCGGCACCCCGGTCTCGCTGGACTCCCTGCAGCCGGGCGACCTGCTCTACTGGGGCAGCGCAGGCAGCGCGTACCACGTCGGCGTCTACGTCGGTGGCGGCAACTTCATCGGCGCCCAGAACTCGAGCACCGGGATCGTCGAGCGCCCGCTGGACTACGACATGCCCACCGGGGCCGTGCGCGTCCTGTAAGGCGGCGCACGGCCTGGCGGCGCGTCCTACAAGGGCGCACCTCCCGTCATATGGGCCTGGGGCCGCCGTTCCCACCGCGGACGGCGGCCTCACGACCCCATCGCGCGCCTACTGCGCGTAGACCTTCTCCAGGAACTCGCCGAGGAGGTCGTCACTGAGGTGGTGGGCCAGATCCGCCTCGGAGATCATTCCGACCAGCCGCTTGTTCTGGTCGATCACCGGCAGCCTGCGGATCTTGTGCTCCTCCATCTCCCGCAGGACGTCCGTGACATCGGCGTCCGCGGAAATCCAGCGCGGAGTGCCCTTGGTGAGCGCCCCGACGGGCGTCCCGGACGGGTCGGCGCCCTCCGCGACACATCCGACGACGATGTCGCGGTCGGTCACGATGCCGCACAGCCGCTCGTTGCTGTCGCTGACCGGCAGGGCCCCCACGTCCAGATCCCGCATCAGCTGGGCGGCGCGCAGCACCGTCTCGTTCTCCGGAAGCCACTGCGCGCCCGGGTGCATGATGTCCGCTGCCTTCGTCATGGTGTACCTCCTGCCAGGCCCACCGGCGGTGGAACCGGCCCTGTGAGCCGCATCGATCCGGCGTCACCGCGGCTGGCGCGCACGGCGCCCCCTGCCTTCAATGTCACCACCGCCCCACGGCGACGTCATGTCGAGCCCGGCGGCGGCTGTCGGTGCCCGGTGCCAGACTGAGTAGCGAGGCAATCCCGGACAGAACGAGGCAATCGCCAGCAGAACTTCCCGCGTCTTCGCGCTCGACCGTCGAAGGAGCGCCCATGCTCACCACCGATTACGTCCCCGGCGCCCCCAACTGGCTCGATCTGGGCGCCCCCGACACCGAAGCGGCCGTGGCCTTCTACGGCTCCCTGATGGGCTGGCGCTTCGAGTCGGCCGGCCCCGAGGCAGGCGGGTACGGCTTCTTCACCATGGGCCGCAAGACCGTCGCGGCCGTCGGGCCGCTCACCGAGGAGGGCGCACGGTCCGCCTGGACGCCGTATTTCCACACCCGTGACGCCGAGGAGACCGCGCGGACCGTCGAGCAGTCGGGCGGCACGGTGCGGCTCGCTCCCTTCGACGTCTTCGAGGAGGGGCGGATGGCCCAGTTCACCGACCCCGGCGGCGCCCGCTTCGCCATTTGGCAGCCCGGCAGGACGGCGGGGCTGGACGCGGTCAACGACCCCGGCACCCTGTGCTGGACCGAGCTGCACTCCCCCGATCCCCCCAGGGACCTGGCCTTCTACCGCAAGGTCTTCGGCTGGGACGCCGAGGAGATGTCCTTCCCCGGCGGGGCGTACACGGTGCTGATGACCACCGGCGACGGCCGGGAGGGCTCCTTCGGCGGCGTCGCCCAGCTCCAGGAGGGACATTCGACACCCCCGCAGTGGCTGCCGTACTTCGAGGTGGCGGACTGCGACGCGGTGGTGGCCAAGGGACAGGACCTGGGCGGTTCGGTGCTGATGCCGGCCATGTCGGCCGAGGGGATCGGCCGGATGGCCTGGCTGGCGGATGTGGTCCGGGCGCCGTTCGGCGTCATCGCGAGCGGCGGCCCGGGCGCCTGAGCGCCCCGCTGGAGTGCCCCCATACGCCGTCGGCCGTCTGCGGCGCCGCCGTGGCTGGTCGCGCCCCGCGGCGGAGCCGCATATTGATACGGCCTCGCACCCTTCGGGGCGCCGGCCGCCCTTCGGTCGAGCCGAGGCCCTTACGGGGCCGTCAGGCTCGCGGGGTCACCTTGGTGAGGCCGTTGATAATGCGGTCCATCGCGTCGCCGCCCGTCGGATCCGTCAGATTCGCCAGCAGCTTGAGGGTGAACCGCATCAGCATCGGATGCGTCAGCCCGCGCTGCGCCGCCAGCTTCATGACCTTCGGATTGCCGATCAGCTTCACGAACGCCCGGCCCAGCGTGTAATAGCCGCCGTAGGTGTCCTTGAGGACCTTCGGGTAGCGCTGGAGGGCCAGTTCGCGCTGGGGGGCGGTGGCGCGGGCATGGGCCTGGACGATCACGTCCGCGGCGATCTGTCCGGATTCCATCGCATAGGCGATGCCCTCGCCGTTGAACGGGTTGACCATGCCGCCCGCGTCACCGACGAGCAGCAGCCCGCGGGTGTAGTGCGGCTGCCGGTTGAAGGCCATCGGGAGGGCGGCGCCGCGGATCGGGCCGGTCATGTTCTCCGGGGTGTAGCCCCAGTCCTCCGGCATCGACGCGCACCACGCCTTGAGGACCTCGCGCCAGTCGAGCTCCTTGAAGGAGGACGAGGTGTTGAGGACGCCCAGCCCCACATTGCTCGTGCCGTCGCCCATGCCGAAGATCCAGCCGTAGCCGGGCAGCAGCCGGTCCTGCGCACCGCGCCGGTCCCACAACTCCAGCCAGGACTCCAGGTAGTCGTCGTCATGGCGGGGCGACGTGAAGTACGTCCGCACCGCCACGCCCATCGGACGGTCCTCGCGCCGGTGCAGCCCCATGGCGAGCGAGAGCCGGGTGGAGTTGCCGTCGGCGGCGACCACCAGGGGCGCGTGGAAGGTGACGGGCGTCTTCTCCTCGCCCAGCTTCGCGTGGACCCCGGTGATCCGGCCGGTGCGCTCGTCGGTGATCGGGGCGCCCACATTGCAGCGCTCGTACAGCCGGGCCCCGGCCTTCTGCGCCTGCCGCGCCAGCTGCTCGTCGAAGTCGTCGCGCTTACGGACCAGGCCGTAGTTGGGGTACGCGGCCAGATCCGGCCAGTCGAGCTGCAGCCGCACCCCGCCGGCGATGATCCGCAGGCCCCGGTTGCGCAGCCAGCCCGCCTCCTCGGAGATGTCGATGCCCATGGCCACGAGCTGCTTGGTGGCGCGCGGGGTCAGGCCGTCACCGCACACCTTCTCGCGCGGAAAGGCCGTCTTCTCCAGCAGCAGCACATCCAGCCCCGCCTTGGCGAGGTGGTACGCGGTGGTGGAGCCGGCCGGTCCGGCGCCGACGACGATCACATCGGCGCTGCGCTCCGAGATCCCAAAGGACGCGCTCTCGGTGGGTGCGGTCTCGCTCACGCGGGGTCTCCCCAAGCCTCGGTAACGGCGTGCCGGTCACGCCGGGCACTGGACACCTGCAGTCTATGGGGGGCGTAACTCCGGCACTCGCGAAGGGGCGCAAGGAGCCGTCCCCCGCGGCCCGGCCGGTGGCCGCCCGTGGCCGCCTTACGGCTCGTAGGCCGCCGTTACGGCCCGTACGGCCGCCTTACGGCCCGTACGCCGCGTTCGTGGCCGCCTTACGGCTTGTACGCCCGGTGGAGGGCCACCACGCCGCCGGTGAGGTTGCGCCAGGCCGGCCGCTCCCAGCCCGCCGCCCGCAGCCGGGCGGCGAGACGGGGCTGATCCGGCCAGGTGCGGATGGACTCGGCGAGGTAGACATACGCGTCCGGGTTGCTGCTGACCGACGTCGCGATCGGCGGCAGCGCGCGCATCAGATACTCGCTGTAGACGGTGCGGAACGGCTCCCATGTGGGGTGGCTGAACTCGCAGATGACGACCCGTCCGCCGGGCCGGGTCACCCGCAGCATCTCGCGCAGCGCCCCCTGCGTGTCCTGGATGTTGCGCAGCCCGAAGGAGATCGTGACGGCGTCGAAGACCCCGTCCGCGAAGGGCAGCCGGGTCGCGTCGCCCGCCGTCAGCGGCAGCCGCGGATGGCGCTTCTTGCCCTCCCGGAGCATCCCGAGCGAGAAGTCGCACGGCACCACGTACGCGCCCGCCGCCTGGAAGGGCAGCGAGGACGTCCCCGTACCGGCGGCGAGGTCGAGCACCCGCTCACCGGCGCGCGCGTCCACGGCCCGGGCGACCGCCTTGCGCCACAGCCGGGCCTGCCCGAGCGACAGCACATCGTTGGTGAGGTCGTATTTGGCCGCCACGCCGTCGAACATGGCGGCGACTTCGTGCGGCTGCTTGTCCAGGGATGCTCGGCTCACGCCCCCATTGTTCACCTCCCGCGCCCCGTGCCCCCGCCCGGGGCCCGGCGTGCCTCAGCGGCGCCGGTGCACCAGCCGCCCCGCCACCACCGTGGCCAGGCACGCGCCGTCCGCGTCGAAGACGGCCAGGTCCGCGCGGCCGTCCGGGGCGAGGACGGGCGGCCGGGGCCGGTCCAGGACGGCGATGCCGCCCCGGTGGGCGGCCGCGCGCAGCTCGGCGTCGCCGAGGTGGTGCGCGAGAACGGCGGTCGCGCCCCGCCGCAGCAGGGCGTGGATCCGCTCCCGCGGGCTGGGCGCGTCGGGCACCGGGCCCTCGTGGACGAGGGCCGGGCCGAGCTCCCCGGGCCACTCCCGCACCCGGGCCCGCGGATAGGCCCGCCGCAGCTCCTCCAGGGGGCCGATGGCCGCGATGCGGTCGCCGTCGACCGCGACGGCGGCCTCGTGCAGCGGCGCCGCGTCGTCGGGGGTGTACCGGACGACGGGCGCCGCGTGGAGCGTGAGCATCAGGACGCCTGGATCACCGTCAGCTCGGGGTGGGCCGTGCCACCGTCGATCGCCGTCGAGGACAGATGCGAGACGACGTGGTCGTCGACCGGGTCGTTCGCCGGGTCGTCGTGCACCACCAGGTGCTCGTACGTCGTCGCACGCTGCGCGGGGACCCGGCCGGCCGCGCGGATGAGGTGGAGCAGCTCCATCCGGTTGGAGCGGTGACGGGCACCCGCCGAGGAGACCACGTTCTCCTCCAGCATCACCGAGCCGAGGTCGTCCGCCCCGTAGTGCAGGGCCAGCTGGCCGGCCTCCTTGCCGACGGTCAGCCAGGAACCCTGGATATGGGCGACGTTGTCGAGAAAGAGCCGGGCGATGGCGATCATCCGCAGGTACTCGAAGACGGTCGCCTGCGTCTGGCCCTTCAGGTGGTTGTTCTCGGGCTGGTAGGTGTACGGGATGAAGGCGCGGAAGCCGCCCGTACGGTCCTGCACATCACGGATCATGCGGAGGTGCTCGATCCGCTCGGCGTTGGTCTCGCCGGTGCCCATCAGCATGGTGGAGGTGGACTCCACGCCGAGGTTATGGGCGATCTCCATGATCTCCAGCCAGCGCTCGCCGGACTCCTTCAGCGGTGCGATGGCCTTGCGCGGCCGTTCCGGCAGCAGCTCGGCGCCCGCGCCCGCGAAGGAGTCGAGACCGGCCGCGTGGATACGGCGGATGGCCTCCTCGGCCGAGACGCCCGAGATCCGCGCCATGTGCTCGACCTCGGACGCCCCCAGCGAGTGGATCACCAGCTGCGGGAACGCCTTCTTGATGGCCGAGAAGTGCTTCTCGTAGTACTCCACGCCGTAGTCCGGGTGGTGGCCGCCCTGGAACATGATCTGCGTGCCGCCCAGCTCGACGGTCTCCGCGCAGCGCCGCAGGATGTCGTCGAGATCGCGGCTCCAGCCCTTCGCCGTGTCCTTCGGCGCGGCGTAGAAGGCGCAGAACTTGCACGCCGTGACGCAGACGTTGGTGTAGTTGATGTTCCGTTCGATGATGTACGTCGCGATGTGCTCGGTGCCCGCGTAGCGACGGCGCCGGACCGCGTCGGCGGCGGCCCCCAGCGCGTGCAGCGGAGCCGAACGGTAAAGGTCGAGCGCCTCTTGTGGGGTGATCCGACCCCCGTCGGCGGCGCGGTCGAGGACTACCTGCACCTCTGCGTTTGCGGTCACCGGGGCGTACCTTTCGGAGGTTTATGGGTGGACCGACCCAGCGTACGCCAGCGCCTGTACGCCAGTACGAGTACGGGGCGGGCACATCAGCGCACCCCGCCCCCGCTCATTCCAGCTTGCGCAGAGTGCCCGTGGGGTCACCCGCCTGGTCGTCCTTCGCCTGGTAGCTGAGCGCCCCGTCGGAGGTGAGGGTGAACCGCTCGTCCGTCGAGGCGTCGCTGCACCCCTGCTGGGGCTCGGAGCCCTTCAGGCGCGCGTCGAGGTGGAGTTGTTTCGGGGCCGCCGACACCAGCTTCCAGGTGCTGTCGCAGCGCAGCACCGACAGCCTGACCCGGCCGCTGGCGACGTCCTGCCCGGTCCGCCCCTGCCGGAAGGTGATGGTCAAGGTGCCCACCGGGATACCCGAGTCGGAGGTCAGATCGCCCTGCCAGGTGCCGAGGAACGCCTTGGGCACGGCACCCTTCCCGGAGCCGTCGTGCGCTCCGTCTCCCGGGTTCCGTCCGGTGGCGGAGGGGCGGGGGTCCGCGGCGCCCTGGTCGTTGTTGTCGCCGGAGCCGCCGGGCAGCACCTTGAAGAGCACGGCGGCGGTCGTCGCGACGGCCAGCGCGCCCGCGACGGACAGCACCAGCGTGCAGCTCAGCGCCTTGGGGCGCTTCTTACCGCCGACGGCGGCGGAGAGCGCGACACTGCGGCCGCCCGGTTTCGACGACGGCGGGGAGGGGAGCGGAGGTCCGGGGTGGTCCTTCGGGGGCAGCCCGTTGGCGTACGACGGGTCGGGCGGGCCGAAGGCGCCCAGCAGGGGTGAGGCCGGGGCCGGGGTGGGCGGCGGGGTCGGTGAGTCCGCGGCGGGCGGCTGGGTGGTGGAGGGCTCGGCGGCGGGTGGCTCCGTGGCCGACGGCTCGGCCGAGGACGGCCCTATGGATGACGGCCCTATAGCGGACGGCCCTATAGCGGGCGGCCCTATTGCGGGCGGCTCGGCCACGCGCGGCGGGGCCACGGCCTCCGCCTCCAGGTCGAGCAGTTCCACCACCTGCCGGCTCACCCGCTCCACCAGCGCCCCCGGCAGCCAGCCCGGCCGTGCGAGCCCCGAGGCGCCGTCCTCCGGAGCGAGGCGCCGTACGATCCGCTCGGGGGTGGGGCGGTCGGCCGGGTTCTTGGCGAGGCACGCGGCGACCAGATCGCGCAGCTCCCCCGTCAGCTCGGGGCCGAGCCGGGGCTCGTCGTGCACCACCTTGTAGAGCAGCGCGGCCGAAGTGTCGCCCGGGAACGGCGGCTTGCCCGTCGCCGCGTACGCCAGCACCGCGCCCAGGGAGAAGACATCGGCCGCGCCCTCGACGCCCTCGCCCAGGATCTGCTCGGGCGCCATATAGCCGGGCGAGCCGATGGAGGCGCCGGTCGAGGTCAGCGACACCGTGCCCTCGGTGGCCCGGGCGATGCCGAAGTCGATCAGACGGGGACCGTCGAGCGCGAGCAGCACATTGGACGGCTTGACGTCGCGGTGGACCAGGCCGAGGGCGTGCACCGCGGCCAGTGCCTCGGCGAGCCCCGCGCCCAGGGCCCGCACCGCCGACTCGGGCAACGGCCCCTCGTCGGACACCGCCTGGTTGAGCGGAGGGCCCGCGACATAGCCGGTGGCCACCCACGGAATGCGCGCCTCCGGGTCGGCGTCCAGGACCGGCGCGGTAAAGGCGCCGCCGACCCGGCGCGCGGCGTCGACCTCACGCCGGAAGCGGGCGCGGAACTCCTCGTCCAGCGCGAAATGGGCGTGCACAACCTTCACCGCTACCGTGCGCCCGCCCGCGCTGCGTCCCACAAAGACCCGGCCCATCCCGCCCGAACCGAGCCGTCCGAGCAGCCGGTACGCGCCGATGACCTGCGGATCGTCCGCTCCCAGCGGATCCATCGCGTTGCCTCCCCCTCCGTGCGCCGGTCCAGCTTAGGGGGTGTTCCCGCCATCCACGCAGGTCGGTGCGGTCCGGAAGGTCAGGTCAGATCGGGTCAGGTCAGGTCAGGTCAGGTCAGGTCAGGTCAGGTCAGGTCAGGTCAGGTCAGGTCAGGTCAGCAGATCGACCCGGACGTCCGCCGGGTATCCGGTCGTCGGACCCGTACGGCGGGCGAACTCCGCGATGCCCTGCAACTGCTCCGCGCCGAGGCTGAAGTCGAGGGTGGTGAAGTAGCGCTCCAGCACCGACGCCTCGAGCTGCTCCCAGCGCGCCGCCTGCTCGGCGACCTTGCCGACCTCTTCCAGGGAGACGTTCCGCGACTCCAGGAACGCCTGGTGCACGCCCCGGACGATCTCCGGCTCCCGCTCCAGGTACTCGCGGCGGGCCGCCCACACCGCGAAGACAAAGGGGAGCCCGGTCCACTCCTTCCACATCTGACCCAGGTCGTGGACCTGGAGGCCCAGGCGGGGCGCGTCGTGGAGATTGGCCCGCAGCGCGGCGTCGCCGATCAGCACCGCCGCCTCGGCCTCCTGCATCATCAGGCTGAGGTCGGGCGGACAGGTGTAGTAGTCGGGAGCGAGCCCGTACCGCTCGGCGAGCAGGAGCTGAGCCAGGCGTACGGAGGTGCGCGAGGCGGAACCGAGTGCGACGCGCGCCCCGTTCAGCTGCTCCAGCGGCACCTGCGAGACGATCACGCAGGACATCACGGGCCCGTCGCAGCCCACCGCGATGTCGGGGAGCGCGACGAGATCGTCCGCATTGCGCAGATACTCCACCAGGCTGATCGGGCCGATGTCGAGATCGCCACGGACCAGCAGGTCGTTGAGGGCGTCGGGAGATGCCTTGGTGAGCTCGAAATCCAGGAGCGATCCGGTCCTGGCGAGGCCCCAGTACAACGGCATGCAATTGAGGTACTGGATGTGCCCCACTTTTGGCCGGGTGAGCCGATGACCGACAGAGGGCCTGATGCTTTCGGAGGCGTCCTGGGTACTCCGCGAGGGGGAACTCGGTGAATTGTCCACGTCTCGGAGGCTAGCCCCGCTCGCCCCCGGGAATGGCGGCGGGGTGGTGGGCCGACCTTGCGCTGACCGACCGGTAAGCGCTCGACCTGCGATCTTATCCATCCTGGAGGCCAGGGAAACCCCTCGTTTTCGTGATCTTCGGCTCTTTCCTCGTGCACACGGAGCGTGCTAGGCTCGCCGCAAGTTGCAGTTTGGTTTCCTTGCAGTACAGAGCCTGCGGAGCATGTAACCGCAGGCTTTTGTAGTTTTCAGACTTCTTGCAGGTTCTGGAGCAGGGCAACCCTTTGGCCCAAGGAGGGCTTATGGCTACCGGAACCGTCAAGTGGTTCAACGCCGAGAAGGGCTTCGGCTTCATCGCCCAAGACGGCGGCGGCCCCGATGTCTTCGTTCACTACTCCGCGATCAACGCGACCGGCTTCCGTTCTCTTGAGGAGAACCAGGCCGTGACCTTCGACGTCACTCAGGGTCCGAAGGGCCCCCAGGCGGAGAACGTCAGCCCCGTCTGATCCAACAGCACCACCTAAGGAGCCCTGCTCCCCGCCTGGCGGGGAAGCGGGGCTCCTGCCTTTCTGCCTCTTCTCTGACTTCTCTGGCTTTGCTGCCTGTTCTGCCTTTCCCGGAGGCTCGCGGGGCCGGTCAGTCCTCCAGCAGCCGGAAGTCGGCGAAGTCGAAGCCCGGGGAGACCACACAGCTCACCAGGACCTCCTCGTCCGCCGCCGGACGGGCCGACTGCCAGGTGCCCGGCGGGACGACAGCCTGGGGGCGCTGGCCGGAGGCGATATCGGGGCCCAGGACCAGCTCCGTGCCGGCCGCCTCCGGGCCGTCGCCCGTACCGCCCAGCCGGAGCCGCAGCGGGCCGCCGCTGTGCCACAGCCACAGCTCGGCCGAACGCACCACATGCCAGCGGGACTCCTCACCGGGGCTCAGCAGGAAGTAGATCGCCGTGGCCGTCGCGCGCTCGCCCTCGTACCCCGGCGGCCGCACCGTGACGTCGCTGCGCCAGGTCTCCCGGTACCAGCCGCCCTCCGGATGGGGCTCGAGAGCAAGCCATTCGGCTGTCGCGGGCCGCCGGGTCGTGGTCATGTCCCTCACCGCTTTCACAGGTCCGTCCGGGCCGTCGAGGATAGCCCGTAAGGCGCTCGCGCCGTCCTCAACTCACGGCGCTCACGCCCTCCTGAAGGGGCTCACGCCGCCCTTAAGGCGCTCACGCCGCGTAGGGGTCCAGCGACGCACCGCTGACGCGACGCCCTGATCGGGCTACGGTTTTGACCATGGGGCGCGGGCGGCGGACGGTGACGGTGCACCATGTACGGGCCGCGCTGCGCGGTGCGCAGCGGCTCGGCCTCGACACCGTCCCCCTGCTGCAACGGGCCCGGATACCCCCGCTGTTGCTCACCGACGACCGCGCCCGCGTCTCCCCCGAGCAGTTCGCCCGGCTGGTGCGCGCCCTGCACCGGGCCACCGGGGACGAGTTCCTGGGGCTGGGGACCATCCGCAGCCGCCCCGGCACCTTCGCGATGATGTGCTACGCCTCGCTGGGCTGCCCCGACCTCGGCACGGCGGTGGAGCGCGGGGCCCGCTTCTACCGGCTCTTCCCCGGCGGACCCAATCTGGCCCTGGAGCGCGGCGCGGGCCACGGCCGGGAGGCGGTGTTGGCCCTGCGCGGCGGGCTGGGCCCGCATGCGGACGGCCTTACGGCGGCCGAGCACCACATCGTGGCCGAATGGCTCATGCTCATCTGGCACCGGCTCGCCGGCTGGCTGATCGGGCGCCGGATCCCGCTGCTGTGGGCCCAGTTCGCCTATCCCCCGCCCCCGTACGCCGACGACTACGAGCCGCTCTTCGGCTGCCCGCCCCGCTTCGGCGCACCGCGCACAGCGGCCGGTTTCGACCGGCGCTGGCTGACCGCCCCCGTCGTCCAGGACGAGTCCACGCTCCAGACGCTGCTGCGGCACGCGCCCGCCGGGCTGCTCAGCCGCCGCGCCTACGGGACGACCGTCGCCGAGCAGGTGCGGCACGCGCTCACCGGGGCCCTACGGGCGCGCGGCGGCCCGGCGATGAGCCCACGCGGCCGGCGCACCGCGCGGCTCCCGGAGCTTCCCGAGGTCGCCGCCCGGCTGGCGGTCAGCCCGGCGACGCTGCGGCGGCGGCTGCGGGAGGAGGGCACGTCCTTCCAGGAGCTCAAGGACACCGTGCGGCGTGACGAGGCGGTCAGCAGCCTGGCCGAAGGGGGCGAACCCATCGCCGACCTGGCCGCGCGGCTGGGCTTCTCCGAGGACACGGCGTTCCACCGGGCGTTCCGGCGCTGGACCGGGTCGACTCCGGGCGCATACCGACATGAGACATGGAGTCAGCGAATCTGAGCGCCGCGGTCAGCCACAGACATTCCGCCCGTCCTTACGGTCCTCCCACAGCGACTCGGCACCACCAGAGCGCCCCCGCACCGTTGGGAGAGCCGTATGCGCATCCGCACCACCGTGCTCGCCACCCTCGCCGCACTGGCCCTGGCCTCGGCGCCACCCGCCGCCGCGGCCGTACCGGGCGCCCCGGCCGCCGGCACCGGCAGACCCGGCGACATCGTCACCTCCGCCCCCACCGCCTTCCGGACCCTGCCCGGGGTGCCGACCGCGACCAGGGCATGGCACATCACCTACCGCTCGACCACCACCACCGGCCGCCCCGACGTCGTCTCCGGCACGGTCGTCGTCCCCGACGACGGCAAACAGGGCCCCCGGCCGCTCCTCACCTGGGGCATCGGCGCCGTCGGCCTCTCCGACGACTGCGCGGTCTCCGGCCGGTTCCCGCAGGGCACCTCGATCGAGGCCCGGCTGATCGACCTCGCGCTGCGCCGCGGCTGGGCCGTCGCCGTCACCGACTACGAGGGCCTGGGCACCCCGGGCGACCACACCTATACGGCCGGCCGGTCCGAGGGCCATGCCGTCCTGGACGCGGCGCGCGCCGCCCAGCGCCTTCCGGAGGCGGGGCTCTCACCGGACGCTCCCGTCGGCATCATGGGCTACTCCCAGGGCGGCCAGGCGGCCGGCTGGGCCGCCGAACTGCACGCCTCCTACGCCCCCGAGTTGCGGCTGAAGGGCACGGTCGCCGGAGGCGTGCCCGCCGATCTCCCCACGACGCTCGACTACAACGACGGCGGAGCCGGCGCCGGGCTCGCCCTTATGGCGCTCACCGGACAGGACGCGGCGTTCCCCGCGCTGCGGCTCGACGCGTACCTCAACGACCGGGGCCGCGGCTATGTGGACTTCATGAAGCGGAACTGCGTGGCCCTCAGCACCATCGCGGGGCTCTTCCAGCGCATGTCCGAGGTGACCGTAAGGGACCCGCTCACCAGTCCGGCCTGGCAACTCGTCCTGCGCACCTCGTACTTGGGCACCCGCTCCCCCGACCGCCCCGTCTACCTCTACCAGGGCTTGGTGGACGAGCTGATCCCGTACCGGGTCGGCGAGGCGCTGCGCACTCGCTGGTGCGCCCGGGGCGTGCCGGTGGAGTGGCGGGACTATCCGCTCGACCATGTCACCACGGCGCTGACCGGGATCCCGGCGGCCCTGGACTGGATGGCCGGGCGGCTGGCGGACGAGCCGACGCGGGGCAACTGCACCGCCTGACGCCCCCCTGAGGCCACACCGACCCGCACCTCAGCCCATCCGGGCTCCAGCCGGCCCGAGCGCGTCAGCCGACCCACGCCTCACCCGACCCGCTCGGGCGACCATCCCGTCCCCTGGAGCAAGTTCCCCAGCCCGGCCCAGGCGAAGTTCATCAGGGTGGCCGCGGCCTCCTTGGCCGAGTGCCCGCCCGCTCTTCCGTCCCCCGCCCAGTCCGCGAGCGATTCGGCCGCGCCCACCAGCGCGTGCGCGAGCCCGGACACCTCGGTGCCCGCGAGGGTCCGGGCGCGCGCCGCGCCGCGGGCGTGCTCCCGCGCCGCCGCCCCTATCAGCTGCGTCACGAACTCCACGATCTCCGCCCGCATCGCGGCCACTTCACGCGCGTAGGGCTGCCCATGCGTACGGGCCTGCACATGCAACAGCGTCCAGCCGTCGGGATGTTCGGCCGCATGCGCGAAGAAGCCGCTCAGCCCGCTCCACAACTGCCGGTCGGCGGGCGCGTCCCGCTCCACGGCGGCGCGTACCGCGGCCACCAGCGCCGCGGCCTCCCGCCGTATGCACGCCGTGAACAGCTCTTCCTTGGACTTGAGATAGAGATAGACCAGCGGTTTGGAAACCCCGGCCAGCTCGGCGATGTCGTCCATCGAGGCGTTCTGATAGCCGCTGCGCGCGAAGGCCCGTACCCCCGCGTCCAGCATCTGCTGCTCCCGCACCGCCCGTGGTACGCGCTTGCTCCCCGTCGCCCCGCCCACGCAGGCCGCCCCCTTCGATCGTGCCCCCGCACACATATCGCGGTTAAGCCTACGTGGGACCACTGTCGGCGCTCTTGCCACGGCCGCCCGCCGACATCAAAGTTTCAACTGACCACGCACCGTGCCCCGTTCAGCTCCGTACGCAGCACCGCGAAGGAGAACGAACGATGCCGAACCGCCGCAGAGCCGTCGCCGCGCTCACCGCGCTGGCCGCCGCGCCGCTCCTGACATCCACCGCCGAAGCCCGCTCCCGGGAGCCCGGCCCCTCGAAGGACCGTCCCGCGGAAGCCCTTGCCGGACGCCGGACGCCGACCCGCGCGCGCCTCATCGCCGCGGACCGCGTCAGCGAGCGCGTCCTCGACCTGACGATCGACTCCCCCGCCCTGGGGCGCGAGGGCCATGCCCGCGTCCTCCTCCCCACCGGCTACGACCACCGGCCCCACCACCGCTGGCCCGTCCTCTACCTGCTCCACGGCTGCTGCGATCCGGGCCCCGGCTGGGAGGCGTGGACCCGCAACACCGATGTCGAGGCCATCACCGCCGGCACCCCGGCCCTGATCGTCTCCCCCGAGGGCGGCCCCGCCGGCTTCTACTCCAACTGGTGGAACGGCGGCCACTACGGCCCGCCCGCCTGGGAGACCTTCCACCTGGCCGAGTTGCGCCCCCTCCTGGAGCGCGCCCTACGGGCCAACGGCCGCCGTGCGATCGCCGGCCTGTCCATGGGCGGCTTCGGCGCCCTGTCCTACGCCGCCCGCCACCCCCGCCTCTTCCGCGCGGCGGCGTCCTTCAGCGGTGTCATCCACACCACCCTGGATCCCGCCGGCATCCAAGGCATCCTCACGGGCCAGGGCGCCGACCCGACGGCCCTGTGGGGAGACCCCGCCGCCCAGTCCGCGCTCTGGGACGCCCACAACCCGTACGCCCTCATCCCCCGGCTCCCCCGCGGCTACCCGCTCTACCTCGCCTGCGGAAACGGCACCCCCGGCCCCCTCGACCCACCGGACCGCCCCGAGGACACCCTGGAGCGCGGTCTCGGCGAAATGGCCCAGCGCTATGTGCGCCGCGCCCGCGCCCACGGCCTGGCCGTCACCGCCCACCTCTACGGCCCCGGCACCCACACCTGGCCCTACTGGGAGCGCGAGCTCACCCGGGCCCTGCCCCTCCTCACCGCCCCGCTCGCCTGACGCCGGGGTTTGCTACGGTCGAAAACAACCCGACGAGACGCGCCGTACCGGGCCCCGCAAAGACGACGCACCCCGTAACGAGAGACTTCACGGAGGTGCCGTCATGGCATGGGTCCTGCTACTCACCGCCGGACTGTTCGAAATCTGCTGGTCGATCGGCATGAAGCTGAGCGACGGCTTCACCCGGCTGTGGCCCAGCGTGTTCACCGTCGCCGGTCTGATCGTGAGCATGGGACTGCTGAGCGTGGCGGTGAAGAGCCTGCCCATCGGCACGGCCTACGGCGTCTGGGTCGGCATCGGCGCCGTCGGCACCGCACTGCTGGGCATGATCCTCTTCCATGAACCGGTCACTCCGGCCCGGATCTTCTTCCTGCTCCTGCTGGTGGTGGCCATCGTGGGGCTGGAGGCCACGGCGGGCGAGTGAACAACGCGGTGCCCCCGGACCTTCGTGAGGTCCGGGGGCACCGTTTGTCGCTGTGCAGGGGTTACGCGGCGGCGAGCCGGCGCTCCGGCTCGTCGTAGTCGTCCAGCGGGGAGGCGCTGGCGTGGGCGTACGCCTCGTGGTCGAGGATCTTCTCGCGGGCCGAGACGATCACCGGGATCAGCGCCTGGCCGGCCACGTTCGTGGCGGTCCGCATCATGTCCAGCACCGGGTCGATGGCCATCAGCAGGCCGACGCCCTCCAGGGGGAGGCCCAGGGTGGAGAGGGTCAGGGTCAGCATGACCGTGGCGCCCGTAAGGCCGGCGGTGGCGGCGGAGCCGATGACCGAGACGAAGGCGATCAGGAGGTAGTCGCCGATGCCGAGGTGGACGTCGAAGATCTGGGCGATGAAGATCGCGGCGATCGCCGGGTAGATCGAGGCGCAGCCGTCCATCTTCGTCGTCGAGCCGAAGGGCACCGCGAAGGAGGCGTACTCCTTGGGGACGCCCAGCCGCTCCGTGACCTTCTGGGTCAGCGGCATGGTGCCGACCGAGGAGCGGGAGACGAAGGCGAGCTGGATGGCGGGCCAGGCGCCCTTGAAGAAGCTCAGGGGGTTGACCTTGGCGACCGTCGCGAGCAGCAGCGGGTAGACGCCGAACATCACCAGCGCGCAGCCGATGTAGATGTCGGCGGTGAAGGTCGCGTACTTGCCGATCAGGTTCCAGCCGTAGTCGGCGATGGCGGTGCCGATGAGGCCGAGGGTGCCCAGCGGAGCGAGGCGGATGACCCACCACAGGGCCTTCTGGAGCAGTTCGAGCACCGACTGGCTCAGGGTGAGGATCGGCTGGGCCTTCTCGCCGAGCTGGAGGGCCGCGACGCCCGCGACGGCGGCGATGAAGACGATCTGCAGGACGTTCAGCTCGGTGAACGGGGTGATGACGTCGGTCGGCACGATCCCGGTGAGGAAGTCCAGCCAGGAGCCCGCGTGGTCGGGCTTGGCGCCGTCCTTGGGGGTCAGATCGGTACCGGCGCCCGGGTTGGTGATCAGGCCGATCGCGAGGCCGATGGCGACGGCTATGAGCGAGGTGGCCATGAACCACAGCAGGGTGCGGGTCGCCAGCCGGGCGGCATTGTTGACGTTCCGCAGATTGGTGATCGAGATCAGGATCGCGAAGAACACCAGCGGGGCGACGGCCAGCTTCAGCAGCTGGACGAAGATCGAGCCGATCTTGTCGAGCGTGGTGACCAGCCAGCCGACATCACCGCTGCGGGCGATCCAGCCCAGCACCACACCGAGGACGAGGCCCAGCAGGATCTGTGCCCAGAAGGGCACCTTGGGCAGGCGGAAGGACGACGGCCCCTGGGGGGACGCCTTGAGGGCGGACGACAACGGACACACTCCGGTGGAGGTAAGAGGGCGGGAGAAAGCCAGGAGTCCGTACGGGATCTCCGGCCGCTGCGCGTGAGGTCGATCAGCGGCGACGACAGGCCGCGGACAGGCAGCGGCAAAGATCGATGTGCAGGCGCGCCACGAGCGGAACGCTCGCGGTGATGAGGGGCGCGGCTGCTGTCTTCATGACAAGTACATTAACACCGCCGCTTTGGGGCACCCAAAGGAAATCTTTGACTTCTGGCGGCTTCCGAGGGCTCCTGACGGCTCCTGAGGGGCCGAAAGACATCAACGCCCCCTGTGCCAACGGAAGCTGGCGCAGGGGGCGTCGGTGGAGTGTGTGGGGTGGTGTGAGGAGGGTTACAGTCCGGCGCGGGTCAGACGCCGTCCTCCTGGCTCTGGTTCGCCGCCAGCCGCTCCTTGGCGCGGTCCACCTTCTCGGCGACCTGGACCGCCACGGCGTCCCGCTGCCTGCGCAGCATCACCCAGCTGAGCGGCGCGGAGACGACCAGCGCGAGCAGCGCCACCCAGAAGAGGTTGGAGCTGCCGAGGCCGGAGGGCAGCACCCGGACGTAGACCAGGCCCCAGATGGCCAGGAACGAGCCGACGAAGATTCCCAGGCGCATGAGGGTGTAGCGGAACATGGCACTCGGCGTGAAGGACACGACTCGTCCTCTCTCCTGGGAACTCTGCTGGGCGTTCTGCCGGAACTGGTGCTGGGAAAAACTGTCCTCCCAGTGAACCACGGCCGGTTTCCGATCAATTCAGCGGCAGCCACATGGTGACGTCGTCCCGGAAGTCGTCGTCCGCGACCCTGATCGCGCCGGGCGCCCGCCCGACCTCCTTGTAGCCGCACGCCTCGTAGAAGCGGTCCGCCCCGGTGCCGCCGCGGCAGGTGAGCCGTATCCCCCGGATGCCGTCCATATCGCGCGCGGCGTCCTCGGCGGCGGCCATAAGGGCGCGGCCGTGCCCCTTGCCCTGGTGGGAGGGGTGCACCATCACGGTGTAGAGCCAGCACCAGTGGCGCATCAGCCGGTGGACGTTGAAGGTGAAGAAGGCGGTGGCGGCCACGGCGCCGTCCTCGTCGCGGCCGATGAGCAGGCGGGTCCGGCCCTCCGTCATCGCGGCGAGGTGCTTGAGCAGATCGGGGCGTATGTCGTCCTTGGCCACGGGCGGTACGAAACCGACGGCGCCGCCCGCGTTCGAGACGTCGGCCCAGAGGGCGCAGACTGAGTCGAGCAGCTCGGGGGTGGCCTCGGGGTCGAGTTCAAAACGCAGAGGCATGCGACCGACGATACCCACCGGGACTGTCAGCGCTCACGCGCCTCAGGCCCCCGTACGCGACAGCGGCCGGACTCCTGGACGCGAGGGCGGCAGGGCTCCCGGACGCGACGGCGGCGGGGCTCCCGGGGCTCTCCGTACCGGCCATGCCCCGGGTCCCGGGTGCCCCGCTCGGCGGCCGTCGGACGGCGGCCGCCGGGCGGTGGGCGGGACGGGTCACACCCGCATCGGCTGCGGGGACTCGCGGCGGGCCGCGTCCGGGCCCTCGAACTCGCGGATGATCTCGTAGCGGGTGTTCCGCTCCACCGGCCGGAAGCCGGCGTCCCGGATCAGCTCGAGCAGGTCGTCACGGGTGAGCTTGTTGGGCGTCCCGTAGGAGTCGGCGTCGTGAGTGATCTTGTACTCGACGACCGAGCCGTCCATGTCGTCCGCGCCGTGGTTGAGCGCGAGCTGTGCGGTCTGCACGCCGTGCATCACCCAGAAGACCTTGACGTGCGGCACGTTGTCGAACAGCAGCCGCGAGACCGCGAAGGTCTTCAGCGCCTCGGCTCCGGTCGCCATGGTGGTGCGGGCCTGAAGACGGTTGCGGATCTTGCCGTCCTTCATGTCCACGAAGTCGTGCTGGTAGCGCAGCGGGATGAAGACCTGGAAGCCGCCGGTCTCGTCCTGGAGCTCACGCAGGCGCAGCACGTGGTCCACCCGGTGGCGGGGCTCCTCGATATGCCCGTAGAGCATCGTGCAGGGGGTCTTGAGCCCCTTCTCGTGCGCGAGCCGGTGGATCCGCGACCAGTCCTCCCAGTGGGTTTCGTGGTCGACGATGTGCTGCCGGATCTCCCAGTCGAAGATCTCGGCGCCGCCGCCGGTGAGCGACTCCAGTCCGGCGTCGATCAGCTCGTCGAGGATCTCCGAGGCCGGCATGCCGGAGATCTTCTCGAAGTGGTGGATCTCGGTGGCGGTGAACGCCTTGAGCGAGACCTGCGGCAGGGCTTCCTTGAGCGCCTTGAGCGAGCGCGGGTAGTAGCGCCAGGGAAGGGTCGGGTGCAGGCCGTTGACGATGTGCAGCTCGGTGAGGTTCTCGTTCTCCATCGCCTTGGCGAGGCGGACGGCCTCCTCGATGCGCATCGTGTAGGCGTCCTTCTCGCCGGGCTTGCGCTGGAAGGAGCAGTACGCACAGGACGCGGTGCACACGTTCGTCATGTTGAGGTGGCGGTTGACGTTGAAGTGCACCACGTCGCCGTTCTTACGGGTGCGCACCTCATGGGCGAGACCGCCCAGCCAGGCCAGGTCGTCGGACTCGTAGAGGGCGATGCCGTCCTCCCGCGAGAGCCGCTCGCCCGCACGGACCTTCTCTTCCAACTCCCGCTTGAAACCCGCGTCGTGTGTGGTCCCCGTCACCCCGGGTCGCCTCCCAATACGTCTGCTGATGTCAGCCTTCGCCGAGACTACGCCTCGATGTCCTCGGGAAGCTCGCCGACCCGGTTCTCCCACTTGGTGGAGAGCACGATCGTGGTGCGGGTGCGGGAGACGCCCTTGGTGCCGGAGAGCCGGCGGATGGTCCGCTCCAGGCCGTCCACGTCGGAGGCGCGCACCTTGAGCATGTAGGAGTCGTCGCCCGCGATGAACCAGCAGTCCTCGATCTCGGCGAGCTCGCGCATCCGGTGGGCCACCTCCTCGTGGTCGGTGGCGTCCGAGAGCTGGATGCCGATCAGGGCGGTGACGCCGAGCCCGAGGGAGGCGGCGTCGACGGTCGCGCGATAACCGGTGATCACCCCGGCGGCCTCCAGGCGGTTGATCCGGTCCGTAACGCTGGGCCCGGAGAGGCCGACCAGCCTGCCCAGCTCCGCGTACGAGGCCCGGCCGTTCTCCCGCAGGGCCTGGATGAGCTGCCTGTCCACCGCGTCCATAAGCACGTACGCCTTCCATTATTCAGGGATTGAGCGAGATTACATGTAGAATCTAAGGCATCAGGGCCACAAGCCCTGTAAATCTTTTAGGCGCTACACCTGTCCTCAGGAGATGAGACTCACCGTGTACACGATCGAGGGTCTAGAGGCCCGCATGCTCGAGCTGCGGGACCTGGCCAACCGCTCGCGTGCAACCCATGCCACCGACCGGCCCGTCTCCCGTGCGGCCCGCCGCGCGGCCGTCGTCGCGGCCCGCGCCGCGCGCACCAGGAGGCGCTGGACCCGCTAGGGCCGACGCCCCTAGGCCGTTCCCCGGTCCCGGTCCCCACCGAGCTCCCCCTCCCACCGGCGGTACAGCTTGTGCGGCACCCCCGCCGCGTCCAGTACCCGCCCCGCGACGAAGTCCACCAGATCCTGGATATGCGTCGCCCCCGCGTAGAACGCCGGCGAGGCGGGCAGCACCACCGCGCCCGCCTCGTCCAGCGACACCAGGGCTTTGAGGGTCTGCCCGCTCAGCGGCGTCTCGCGCACCGCCACCACGAGCTTGCGCCGTTCCTTGAGCGTGACGCTCGCGGCCCGCTGGAGCAGATCCTTCGACAGTCCGAGCGCCACCCCGGCCACACACGCGGTGCTCGCCGGGACGATCAGCATCCCCTTGGTCGGGTACGAGCCGGAGGACGGCCCGGCCGCCAGGTCCCCGGCCGCCCAGTGGGCCACGTCCGCGACCTCGGCGGGCACCTCGAAGGCGTCGGGCCTGCCGTCCGCGCCCCGCGCCAGCCAGCGGCACAGATCCTCGCGCCAGTGGGCGTCGCGGAACCCGATCCCCGTCTCGTCCAGCAGCGTCAGCCGTGACGCCCTGCTGACCACGAGGTCGACGGCCTCCCCCGCCGCCAGCAGCGCGCGCAGCACCGAGGCGGCGTACGGCGTCCCGGACGCGCCGGACACACCGACCACCCAGGGACGGCGCCGGCTCACTTCTTCGTGCGGCCCGTACGGCTCGTGCGGTCCGTAAGGCTCGTGCGGCGTCTCCACGTCACCGAGCCTATCCGGCGGGTCTCACAGGCTGAGGCCCCGCACCATGAGGTCCAGGAGCGCGCAGGCGAAGAGGGCGATCCCGATGAAGCCGTTGACCGTGAAGAAGGCGCGGTTCAGCCGGGACAGATCGCCCGGCCGCACGATCGTGTGCTCGTACCCGAACGCCACCGCGACGATCACCAGCCCCACCCAGAAGAACGCCCCGGCGTCCGTGGCCAGCGCGTACCAGACCAGCAGGGCCGTGGTGACCACATGGCAGACGCGGGCCCCGTACAGCGCGCCCGCGATGCCGAAGCGGGCCGGCACCGACCGCACCCCGTGCGCCCGGTCGGCCGCCACGTCCTGGCAGGCGTAGATCAGGTCGAAGCCGCCGATCCAGATGCCGATCGCGAGCCCGAGGATCACCGCGTCCCACGACCACTCGCCCGTGACCCCGATCCAGGCGCCCACCGGGCCGATGGCCTGGGCCAGCCCCAGGATGGCGTGCGGATAGTCGGTGAACCGCTTGCCGTACGGATAGACCACCATCGGCACCACCGCGAACGGCGCCAGCGCCAGGCAGAGCGGGCCCAGGAGCGCCGCCGCGCCCAGGAAGACGGCGAGCGCGATGAGCGCGCCGGTCCAGGCGGTGCGCACCGACACGGCGCCGGTGACCAGCTCACGGCCGGCGGTGCGCGGATTGCGGGCGTCGATCTCGCGGTCGATGATCCGGTTGCAGGCCATCGCGAAGGTGCGCATGCCCACCATGGCGACCGTGATCAGCAGCAGCCGCGTCCAGTGGACGGTGCCGTCCCACAGATGCATCGCGGTCAGCGCGGCGGTGTAGGCGAAGGGCAGCGCGAAGACCGAGTGCTCGATCATCACCAGCCGCAGAAAGGCGCGGACCCGGCCGGGCGGCGCCGGTTCCGGGCCGAAGAGATCAGAGGTTGCGGAATCGGCGCTCACAGCCCGTACTCCTTCCATCGCTTTGACACCCGATCGGCGATCTCCGGGTCGGACATGACCATGCGCGGCCATCCGCCGTCGCGCGTATAGCCCTCCTCGGGCCATTTCGCGGTGGCGTCGATGCCCGCCTTGCCGCCCCAGAACTGCTGGTACGAGGCGTGGTCGAGGTGGTCGACGGGACCGTCGACCACGGTCAGATCGCGGCCGTAGTCGGTGTTCCCGAGGGCGCGCCAGGAGACCTCATGCAGATCGTGTACATCGCAGTCGGCGTCGACCACGACGATCAGCTTGGTGAGCGACATCATGTGGGCGCCCCAGATGGCGTGCATCACCTTCTGCGCGTGCTTGGGGTACTTCTTGTCGATCGAGACGATCGCGCAGTTGTGGAATCCGCCGGACTCGGGAAGGTGGTAGTCCACGATGTCCGGGATGATGATCTTGAGCAGCGGGAGGAAGAACCGCTCGGTCGCCCGCCCCAGCGGTCCGTCCTCGGTCGGCGGACGGCCCACCACGATCGACTGGAGCAGCGGCCGCCGCCGCATCGTCACACAGTCGATGGTCAGGGCCGGGAACGGCTCCTGGGGCGTGTAGAAGCCCGTATGGTCGCCGAACGGGCCCTCGGGCAGCATCTTCCCGGGCTCCAGCCAGCCCTCGATGACGACCTCGGCCGCCGCCGGGACCTGCAGCGGCACCGTCTTGCAGTCGACCATCTCGACCCGCCGGCCCTGGACGAACCCCGCGAAGAGGTACTCGTCGATGTCGCCGGGCAGCGGCGCGGTCGAGGCGTAGGTCACGGCGGGCGGCGCGCCGAAGGCGATCGCCACCGGGAGCTTCTCCCCGCGCCGGGCGGCCACTTGGTAGTGATTGCGGCTGTCCTTGTGGATCTGCCAGTGCATGCCGATGGTGCGGCGGTCATGGCGCTGGAGGCGGTAGAGACCGAGGTTGCGCACCCCGGTCTCGGGGTGCTTGGTGTGGGTGAGGCCGAGGTTGAAGAACGACCCGCCGTCCTCGGGCCAGGTGAACAGCGCCGGAAGCTGGTCCAGATCGACGTCCTCGCCGGTGAGGACCACCTCCTGGACGGGCGCGTCCTTCACCTTCCTCGGCGGCACATGGGCCATCGAGCCCAGCTTCCCGAACGCCTCGCGCATGCCGCCGAATCCCTGCGGCAGCTCGGGTTTGACCAGCCCGCCGATCTTCTCGCTGATCTCGTCGTACGAGCGGAGTCCGAGGGCCTTGAGGAGGCGGCGGTCGGTGCCGAAGACATTCATGGCCAACGGCATCGCCGAGCCCTTGACGTTCTCGAAGAGCAGCGCGGGGCCGCCCGCCTTGTTGACCCGGTCGACGATCTCCCCGACCTCCAGGTACGGATCGACTTCGGCCTTGACCCTCTTGAGGTCGCCTTCCTTGTCGAGCGCCCGCAGAAAGGAACGAAGATCGTCATAAGCCATGCGTCCCAGTATCCGGTACGCACTACCCTGGTCCCGTAACTGGGGGCCCGAGCCACCGCCCCGAACACCACACGCAGGGGGAATCGCCTCATGCTACGGGTGCTGATGATCCTGGTGCCGCTGGCACTGAGCATCTACGCGTTCATCGACTGCATCTCCACCGACGAACAGGACATCCGCTATATCCCCAAGCCCATCTGGGCAATCCTCGTCCTGCTGTTCCCCGTCGTGGGCTCCATCTCCTGGCTGATCGCGGGCCGTAAGCGCGCCGTCGCCGGAGGCGGCGGGCGGGGCGCTGCCCGCGGCGCGGGCGGCGGGGGCGGGTGGGTCGCGCCGGACGACAATCCCGAGTTCCTCAAGTCCCTGAACGACACGAGCCGTAAGGATGACGCGGACGCCGCACCGGCCGACACGACGGACGACCAGGAGAGCGACGAGGAGCGCCTGAAGGACTGGGAGGCCGACCTCCGCCGCCGCGAGGAGGAGCTGCGCCGCAAGGGCGAGGGGCCCGGCTCCGGTTCCGGCTCCGGCTCCGGTCCCGAGGACTCCCCGCCGCCGGCCGCGCCCTGAGGAGTGGTCGGACGGCCTGACGCGGCGGCCGGTGCTGTCCGCACGCACCACGGCCGGTGCCCGTGACCTGGGTCACGGGCACCGGCCGTGGTGGTGTTCCGGTCTCAGACCCCGGCGTAGGAGTGCTTGCCGGTGATGAAGATGTTGACGCCGTAGTAGTTGAACAGGTAGCAGCCGAAGGCGATCAGCGCGAGGTAGGCGGCCTTGCGGCCCTTCCAGCCGGCGGTGGCGCGGGCGTGCAGGTAACAGGCGTAGGCGACCCAGGTGATGAAGGACCAGACCTCCTTGGGGTCCCAGCCCCAGTAGCGGCCCCAGGCCGCCTCGGCCCAGATCGCGCCCGCGATGATCGTGAAGGTCCACAGCGGGAAGATCGTGGCGTTGATGCGGTACGCGAACTTGTCCAGCGACGCCGCCGAGGGCACCCGCTCCAGAACGGACTTGGCGAACCGGCCGTACTGCTTGCCCTCCGGGTTCTCCAGCTGGGCCTCGTAGCGGTCGCGGAAGAGGTACAGCAGCGTGGAGACGGCCCCGATGTAGAGCGAGGCGCCGGAGACGATCGCGCAGCTCACGTGGATCCACAGCCAGTACGAGTGCAGGGCCGGAACCAATTGGTCGCTGTCGGTGTACAAGACAGAGACGGCGAGACCGAGGTCGAGGAGGACCGTGGTGACGAGGGGCAGCCCGATCCAGCGCACATTCTTCTTCAGCGCCAGCAGCACGAGGTACGTGGCGACCGCGACCATGGCGAAGGTCGTGGAGAACTCGTACATGTTGCCCCACGGCGCCCGCTGCACCGACAGCGCGCGGAAGAGGACGCCGACGGCATGAAAGAGGAAGGCCAGTACGGTCAGGCCCACCGCGATCCGGCCGTACACATCGCCCTGTTCGGTGCCGCCCGCGGCGCCCGGCCCGTCCGGGACATCGCGGCTGCCCGCCGCGGAGCGGGTGACGATCTTCGGTCGCTCCAGTACGGCGGTGCCGCCGCTCTGCCCGCCGACCTGCACGGTCACCTTGGCGCGCTGGGCGGCCGCGGCGTCGGCGGTGATCGCGGCGGCGGTGCGGCCGACGGCGCTGCGGCTGCCGAACACCCACTCGGCGATATGCGCGAGGAAGGCGAGCGTGTAGACCGCCATCGCCGAGTAGATCAGCACGTTGCTGTAATGAGCCAGGTTCTCGTTGACTTCGGCGGCGAGGTTCACGCGCGCGCTCCTTCGGCAGGATCTGCGGGATCTGCGGTGTCGGATGCGGATTCCGGGGCGGAGTCCTTGCTGGGGTCCTCGGCGGAGCCCTTGCTGGGGTCCTCGGAGGAGTCCTTACCGGCGTCCTTGGTGGAGTCCTTGCCGGGCTCCTCGGGGGAGTCCCGGCCGGGCTCCGGATCGGGTTCCGCTTCCGGGGCCGGAGGTGCGTCCGTCTGCAGACGGACGGCCAGATCGGCGAGTTCTTCGGGGAGCTTGGCGTACTCACTGCGGCCGAGCCCCGCCATCTCGACCACGGTGGTGCCGTCGTCGCCCCTCACCGCGCGCACCCATACCCGGCGGCGCTGGATGAACAGGGAGCCGGCCAGGCCCACCAGGGCGGCGACGGCGCCGATGAGGGCACCCTGGTCACCCGGCTTGTGCGAGATCTGGAAGCTCGCCCATTCCTTGACGCCGTCGAACGACAGCGTTCCGGCGCCGTTCGGCAGCTTCATGGCGTCGCCGACCGCGAGCGCCCGGGCGAACTTGGTCTTGCCGTCGGGCTCCATGAACTGCTTCATCCGCGACTTGTCCAGCTGGTACACGCTCTGCGGAGTGCCGCCGTCGACGCCGAGGCTGCCGTGGTAGGCGGTCAGGACCAGCGTCGGGTTGTCCAGCGCCGGGAAGACGGAGAACATGCCCTGGCTGCGCACCCAGGTCGGCAGGAACTGCCCCTGGAAGCCGATCTGGTCCTTCTTGCCGTTCTTGTCCCGGTAGTCCGGGACCTTGATGACCATGCTCTCGGTGAGGTTGGCCCCGTCGATCGGCAGCCCGACCACCGGGCCCTGGTGCACCACATTGCCCTTGCCGTCCCGGATGGTGACGACGGGCGAGTAGCCGTGGTTCAGCAGGAAGACCTTGTAGCCCGAGATCTCCAGCGGCTCGTTCACCTTGATGGAGGTCTTGCGGGTGGCACCGTCCGCGCCGTCCCAGTAGGAAACATCGGCGCGGAAGGTGCGCGGGGTGCGCATCTGCGGACCGCTGCGTTCATAGGTCGCGGTGAAGCGGTCGAGCTGGAAGCCGAAGGGGGCGAGATCGTCGTTGTTGAACAGCTGCCCCGACTTGATGTCGTCGTACTGGGTGACGCTGTTGGAGAAGCCACCGCCCTCGGTGATCAGGGTGCTGCCCTCGGTCTTCCACAACTGCCCGGCGGCGAAGGAGACCAGCAGCACGATCAGCGCGATATGGAAGAGCAGATTGCCCACCTCGCGCAGATAGCCCTTCTCCGCGGCCACCGCGTCACCCGAGCCGTGGATGCGGAAGCGGCGCCGCTTCATGATCTTCCGGGCGGCCTCGAGCACCTGCTCCGGCTCGGCCTCACTGCGCCAGGTGGTGTACGCGGGAAGCCTGGTCAGCCGGCGGGGCGCGGCCGGCGGGCGCCCGCGCAGCTGGCCGATGAACTGCCAGGTGCGCGGCACGATGCAGCCGATGAGGGAGATGAACAGCAGGAGGTAGATCGCCGAGAACCACACCGAGCTGTAGACGTGGAAGAGCTGCAGCTTCTCGTAGATCGGCGTGAGTGTCGGGTGCCGCTCCTGGAAGTCCTGCACCTTGAGCTGGTCGATGCTGGTCTGCGGGACCAGCGAGCCGGGGATCGTGCCGAGGGAGAGCAGCAGGAGCAGCAGCAGCGCGACCCGCATCGAGGTCAACTGCCGCCAGAACCACCGGGCCCAGCCGAGCGGCCCCAGCGAGGGGACGTTGATCTCCTCGGCCGGGGCGGTGGAGAGCTGCGACTCCGCGGCGCCGAGCTCGCGCTCCTCGGCGGTCGCGCCGCTCTCGGGCGGCGCCTCCTGGCCGGCCGCGGTGTCGGTATCGGTGGTGGACATCAGTCAGATCCCAACGTTGAAGCCCTGAGCCCAGGTCTGCATGGAGCCCATCATGGTGTCCCAGATACCAGTGAGCAGCAGCACCCCCAGGACGACGAGCATGCCGCCCCCGGCTCGCATCACCCAGACGTAGTGCCGCTTGACCCAGCCGAAGGCACCCAGGGCCCGGCGGTAGGCCACGGCGACCACCACGAACGGCAGCCCGAGCCCCACGCAGTACGCGGCGGTGAGCAGGGCCCCGCGCCCCGCGCTCGCCTCATTGAACGCAAGGGCGTTGACGGCGGTGAGCGTCGGCCCCAGGCACGGCGTCCAGCCGACGCCGAACAGGGCGCCCAGCACCGGCGCCCCCGCGAGCCCCAGCGTGGGCTTGATGTGGAAGCGGAACTCCCGCTGTCCGAAGCCCCCCAGCACCCCCATGAAGGCGAGGCCCATCACGATCGTGACAACCCCGAGAACCTTGGAGATGGTCTCCTTGTGTTCCTGGAGGGTCCAGCCGAAGTTGCCGAAGAGCGCGCCTCCGGAGACGAAGACCGCGGTGAAGCCGAGCACGAAGAGCGAGGCGCCCGCGACCATCCGGCCGCGCTTGGCCTCGGCCAGATCCGTCCCCGTGACCCCGGTGACATACGACATATAGCCGGGCACCAGCGGCAGCACACAGGGGGAGAAGAAGGAGACCAGCCCGCCGAGCAGGGCGACCGGAAGCGCCAGCAGCAGCGCCCCGGTCAAGACGGTCTGGTTGGGATCGGTGGCGGCGGCCAGCGTGCTCACGGAGGTCACTTCTCCGCGATCAGCGGGGTGATCATCGAGCGCAGGCGCTCCTCGCTGAGCGGCGTCAGAGCGCGGGCCGCGATCCTGCCCTCCCGGTCCAGGACGATCGTCGAGGGGATGGCCTGCGGGTTGAGGCTGCCCTTCGGGAAGCGCAGCATGAGCTTCCCGATCGGGTCGTACAGGCTCGGGTAGTCGACGCCGTATTCCTTCTCGAACCTGAGAGCGGGGGCGCGGTTGGAGTCACGGGTGTTGATCCCGACGAACTGCACGCCCTTGGCCTTGGTGTCCTTGGCGACCTTGGCGAGGTTCGCCGCCTCCGCCCGGCAGGGGGCGCACCACGAGCCCCAGACGTTCAGGACCACGATCTTGCCCTTGTAGTCCGCCACGTCCAGCGGCTTGTCCTCCAGGGTCTTCCCTGACAGCTTGGGGGCGTCCTTACGGTTCTCCTCGGAGACCGTGTCCACGCCGCCCTTGCCCTGGACGAACTTGGTGTCGGCGGAGCCGCCCGAGGTGCCGCCCCCGCCGCAAGCGGTCAGGGACAGCGCGGCAACCGTGGCCCCGACGGCCAGCACGGTTGCGCGACGACGGTTCGCGAGGCCCCGAGGGGCACGGCAGGCGCTCATGTGAAAAGTTTCGCATGGCCCTTTTGGGGATCTTCGCCACCCCCCTCCGGGCACCCCTGCCCGGGGTCCGAAGGGCCTCCGCGGACCTTACGGCCCGCCGGCGCGGTCAGTGACCGCTCGCGCTCCACGCCTGGCCCACGCCGAGCCCGCGCAGATCGGCCAGGACCGCGGGGTCCTGTGCGTCCATCCAGTCGGTGAACTGCTTGAAGGAGACCAGCCGGACGTCCTTCCGCTTCTCGTCGGCCATGTGCTTCAGCGCCTCTTCGACGGCGTCCATGTAGATGCCGCCGTTCCACTGCTCGAAGTGGTTGCCGATGAAAAACGGGGCGCGGTTGGTCTCATAGGCCCGCTTGAAGCCGGCTATGTACGCCTCGGTGGCCTGCTTGCGCCAGCCCGGGTAGTTCGCGGGCGGGGCTTTGGTGGAATTCTGAGACTGGTTCGCCAGGATGTTGTAGTCCATCGAGAGCACCTCGAAGGTGTGCCCCGGAAAGGGAATCTGCTGCAGCGGGAAGTCCCACACGCCCTGCTTCTTCGACGGCCATACCTGGAGTCCGCCGGGCGAACTGGCGTCATAGCGCCAGCCGAGTTCCCGGGCGGTCGGCAGCAAATTGGTCTGGCCCTTCAGACAGGGCGTGCGGCCGCCGATGAGTTCCTTGTGGTAGTCGAACGGCAGCGGATCCACATCGGTGAAGCGCGTATTCGTCCGCCACTCCGTGACGAAGGACATGGCCTGGTCGATCTCGGACTTCCACTGCGCGGACGTCCAGTTCTCCACCGACCCGCTTCCGGAGCAGAAATGGCCATTGAAGTGGGTGCCGATCTCATGGCCATCGAGCCACGCCTCGCGGACGTTGCGCAGCGTCTCCTTGATGTGCTCATCGGTGAGATAGCCGATGTCGGAGGCGCCCACCGGGTTGTTCGGCGGCCGGTACAGCGACTTCTTCGACTCCGGAAGGCAGTAGATGCCGGAGAGGAAGAAGGTCATGGTCGCGCCGTGGTCCTTGGCCAGCTTGCGGAACCGCGGGAAGAGACCGTTGCCGACCTCTCCCGCGCCGTCCCATGAGAAGACCACGAACTGCGGCGGCTTCTGCCCCGGTGCCAGCCGCTCAGGTTTCGGGTCCGCCGGCCGCTGCTCACCCTGCGAAGTGGAACCATCACCGATCGGCTTCGCCTGAGTGGTCTTCTTCGCAGGCTTCGGCGTCCCGGATCCCGAGGAACAGCCGGCGACGGCCAGTGATGCCGCCGTTCCCATGCCCAGACCGAGGATCCCCCTCCGGCTGACCTCACGCATAACGTCCTCAATTCGCACTCGCCGTTCTGATTGCCCGGGGTGTCCGGACAACCCTGGAGATGGCGAAGCGAATAGCGAGGTTCCGAAGGAACGCGGTCAATTACACAGCGGACACAATGTCTCCATTCGCGAACGCGCCCCGTGACGCGCCGGCCACTGTGCGGCCATGTGCCGGTCACGCGCACCGCGGCCCGCGCCGCTCAGGCGCCGTAGCCCTGCCGCTCAGGCGCCGTAGCGCTGCCGCTCAGGCGCCGTAGCGCTGCCGCTCAGGCGCCGAAACCCTTGGAGGCCCCCTTCACCGGCTTGGCGCCCGCGCGCAGATGGGCCGGGACAAGATCACGGGCCGGTTCGCTGTAGCCCACCGCGACGATCCGGTCACCGCGGTAGGTGAAGCTGGTGAGGCTGGCCAGGGTGCACTGCCGCTTGCGCGGGTCGTGCCACAGCCGCCGCCGCTCCACGAAGCTGCGCACGATCCAGATGGGCAGCTGATGGCTGACGCACACCGCCTCGTGCCCGCGCGCGGCGTCCCGCGCCCGGCCCAGCGCCGCCATCATCCGCACCACCTGGTCGACATAGGGCTCGCCCCAGGACGGACGGAAGGGGTTGGTGAGATGGCGCCAGTTGGCCGGTTTGCGCAGCGCGCCGTCGCCGACGCCGAAGGTCTTGCCCTGGAAGACGTTCGCCGCCTCGATCAGCCGCTCGTCCGAGGCCACGTCCAGGCCGTGCGCCTTGGCGATCGGCCCCGCCGTCTCCTGCGCCCGCTCCAGCGGGGAGGCGACGACATGGGTGATGTCACGGTCGGCGAGGTGCTCGGCGACCCGGTCGGCCATCTGCCGCCCCAGATCCGAGAGGTGGTAGCCGGGCAGCCTGCCGTAGAGCACGCCCTCCGGGTTGTGGACCTCGCCGTGGCGCATCACATGGACGACGGTGATGTCGTTCTCGCTCTGTGTCATGTCACCCATCATTCAGTGGCCTCGGCGGCGGCCCGCGCCGCCCCCGGCAGAGCCGCGGCCACCCGCTCAAGCGCCCGCTCGTCATGCGCCGTGGAGACGAACCACGACTCGAAGGCGGACGGCGGGAGATAGACGCCCTGGGACAGCATCGAGTGGAAGAAGGCGGTGAAGCGGAACGACTCCTGCGCCTTGGCCTGCTCGTAGTTGGTGACCTCGTCGCCGGTGAAGAAGACCGAGAACATGTTGCCCGCGACCTGCACCCGGTGGGCCACGCCCGCCTTGGAGAGCGCCTCCGTCGCCATCGCCCGCAGCCGCTCGGAGGCCGCGTCGACCTGTCCGTACGCCGCGTCGTCCAGCAGCCGGAGCTGCGCGACGCCCGCGGCCGTGGCGACCGGGTTCCCGGACAGCGTGCCCGCCTGGTAGACCGGGCCGGCCGGGGCGAGGCGCTCCATGACATCGGCGCGCCCGCCGAAGGCCGCGGCCGGGAAGCCGCCGCCCATGACCTTGCCGAAGGTCATCAGGTCGGGCTCCACGCCGTCCAGCCCGAACCACCCGGCCCGGGAGACCCGGAAGCCGGTCATGACCTCGTCGGAGATGTAGAGCGCGCCATGGTCGGCGCAGAGCTGCTTGAGGCCCGCGTTGAACCCGGGCAGCGGCGGCACCACGCCCATGTTGCCCGGCGATGCCTCGGTGATCACACAGGCGATCTCCCCGGGGTGCGCGACAAAGGCCGCCCGGACCGCCTCCAGGTCGTTGTACGGCAGCACCACGGTCTCCCCCGCCTGCGCTCCCGTCACCCCCGGAGTGTCCGGCAGTCCGAAGGTCGCCACCCCGGACCCGGCCGCGGCCAGCAGGGCGTCCACATGCCCGTGATAGCAACCGGCGAACTTGATCACCTTCGACCGCCCGGTGAACCCGCGGGCCAGGCGGATCGCCGACATCGTCGCCTCGGTGCCGGACGACACCAGGCGCACCTGCTCGACGGGGGCGACCCGCGCCACGATCTCCTCGGCGAGTTCGACCTCACCCTCACCGGGCGTGCCGAACGACGTACCGCGAGCGACGGCGGCCTGCACGGCCGCGATGACCTCGGGGTGGGAATGGCCGAGGATCATCGGTCCCCACGAGCACACGAGGTCCACATACTCGCGTCCGTCGGCATCGGTGAGGTACGGACCGGCACTGGACACCATGAACCGGGGCGTTCCTCCCACGGCGCGGAACGCCCGCACCGGAGAGTTCACGCCGCCGGGGGTCACGGCGGCCGCGCGATCGAAAAGCGTCTGCGAAACTGGGGCTGCGTACGGATAGCTCACGCAAGCCATGTTGTCAGAGCCGGACAGACTCCCGCGGCCGGGCGTTTCACAGCCCGAGCGTGGGGGAGGTTGCTGTAACAGAGATCGGGTTGCGCGGTAGTGGCCGCGAGTGGTCGGGTGGAGATATGCATCGCGGTGGCGAACTGGGTGAAGGGACTGACGACCGAGGCGGCCCCGAGCGTGCCCGGCCCGGACGCCATCGGCGGGGCGAGGCGGGCAGGGCAGGCAGAAGCGGGGGCCGCATGGGGGTGACCTACAAGTACTTCGGTGCGCCCGATGGCGCCACCGCGGCCAGGGTCCCCATCTCCATGCGCCCCGAGGAGCTCGGCGGCGATGAGCTCGGCCAAGGCATGTTCACGAAGATCAAGCCGGAGACGGTCGCGGCGATGGTCCTCACCGGCATCGAGGGCGTCCCGCTCCACCGGGTCCCCCCGCTCGAACTGGTCGTCCTCCACCCGGACTACGCCGTCGTCAAGCTCCCGATGACCGTCGTCGACCCGCTGCGCGGCGTGGGCGAGGAGTCCGTGGGCGCCGCGGCCTTCATCTGGTCCACGGTCCCCGACCGCGGCGGCCCCCGGGACGCCTTCACGGTCTATCAACTGCTCCATGAGTGGCAGGACTTCAGCCACCGGCTGCACGAGGCGGGGCACCAGGCGTACTGCTTGGTGTGGCCCTGAGGCCGGGGGCCTGAAGCCTGGGCTCTGAAAGCGGGGCCCCTACGTCGCGGACGCGGCGCGCAACAGGCGGAGTTGGCCGATCTCGGTGGCGTTCTTCATCAGCTCGGCGTTCACCCAGGCCGCCATGTGGGCCACGGTGTGCTCGGGGTCCCGGTCCCAGGGGAACGGCGCGATGCCGTCCAGGTCCTCCTCGGTGAGCCGTTCCAGCACGGCCGTCCACGCCGCCCGCAGACCCCGCAGCCATCCGATGGCCGCCTTACCGTCGCCGGGCCAGGTGACGTCGGTCCGCTCCCGCGGCCTCCGTCCCTCCGCGTGGTCGATGGTCACGCTCCACCACCAGCCGATATGCCAGCTCAGCCATCCGATGGTGGGGACGGGCACGGGATCGGGCTCGGTCTCCGCCCAGTCCGGCACCCACGCCCCGTCAGCGCCCTGCCGCACCGTCCAGCAGTGGGCCGCGGGCTCCCACAGGAAGTCCCCGGGCTCCAACCGCTCCAGGTGGTACTCGAAGAGCGACCAGGTCAGGTCGAACTGCCAGCGCAGTAAGGCACATCGGGATGTCGTCGACGTCGTCATCGGCCGACCCTGGCACACGGCCGGATGCGCGCAAAGGGAATTTCGGCCGACGCCCGGGGCTCGGGCGGGCCATGGGTGTTCGTTCAGGTTTCATGATCGGGCCGTACCCTTCCCCCATGCTCACCGCACGTTCCATCGCTCTGTTCGCCGTGGCCGCGCTCCTGGAGATCGGAGGCGCCTGGCTCATCTGGCAGGGCGTACGTGAGCACAGGGGTTGGGCGTGGATCGGCGCAGGGGTCATCTCCCTGGGCGCCTACGGGTTCGTGGCAACGCTCCAGCCGGACGCGGAGTTCGGCCGCATCCTCGCGGCGTACGGCGGCGTTTTCGTCGCCGGATCGCTCGCCTGGGGCATGGTCGCCGACGGCTACCGGCCCGACCGCTTCGATGTCATCGGAGCGCTGATCTGCCTGGCCGGAGTCGCCGTGATCATGTACGTGCCTAGGCGGTAACCATCGGCCGGCCGTGGCCGCCCTTGCCCTCGTGGTCACCGTGGTCGTCCTGCTTGCCGTGGTCACCGTGGTGGTCGTCCTGCTCCTGCTCCTGCTCCGTACCGAGGACGCAGCCGGTTTCCGGGTCGATGAAGACGGTCGTGAGGGTGTGGTCGCACTCGACCTCCACGACCCACACCTTCTTGCCCTCCTTCTGGTGCGGGTCCTTGTGCTCGTCCTTGCGCTGCTGGTCCTTGCGCTGACCGTCGTGGTGCCGCGGGTCCTTGCGGTCGTCCTTACGGTCGTCCTTGCGGTCGTCCTTGCGCTCGTCCTGGTGGTTGCCCTTGTGGTGCGGGTCGTCCTCGGGGCAGTCCACCAGCTCGGCGTTGACGGCCCGGCCGCCGACCTCGCACTCGGCGATCTCGATCGCCTCGGCGATCGTCACCGGGTCGTTCTTCTTCGCGTCCTGGTGCTCCTTGTTCTGCTTGTTCTGCTTGTTCTCCTGGCCGTGGCGCGCCTGGTCGTCCTCGTGGGCGGGAACGGTGACGGGGCGCACGGCGCCGCGGTCCTGGGCCTCCTCAGCGGGCTGGGCGGCCTGCTGCGGCTGAGCCATCTGCTCGGTCTGCGCTGCCTCCTGCGGCTGGGCGACCTGCTCCGGCTGAGCCGCCTGCTGCGGCTGCGCGGCCTGCTCGGGGCGCGCCATGCTGCGGCCCTGGGGGCCGTGCCAGATCTTCCCGGGGAAGTAGTGGCTCATCTCCGGGCGCCCGTTGTCGTCGCGCCGGCTGTTGTCCTGGCTGCCGCTCTCCTCCTGGCCGCCGTTGTTCTCCTTGTTCTCCTGGCCGCCGTTCTCCTTGTTCTCCTGGCCGCCGTTCTCCTGGCCTCCGTTCTCCTTGTTCTCCTGGCCGCCGTTGTCCTCCTGGCGCCCATGGTCGTCACGACCGCTGTTCATGTTCGCGTCGTAGCGGCCGCTGCCCTCGTGCTGGCCACTGTCCTCGCGCTGGCCGCTCTCCTCGTGCCGCCCGCCCTCGTCGTGACGGCTGCCCTCGTCGTGCCGCCCGCCCTCGTCGTGACGGCTGCCCTCGTCGTGACGGCTGCCCTCGTCGTCCCGGACGTGGTCGTGGCGGCCGTTCGGGTCCTGATGCCCGTTGTCGTCGTGGCGGCCATTCGGGTTCTGGTGACCGTTCTCGTGGTGCCCCTTGCTGTCGCCGTGCGCCCGGTCCTGGTGGCACTTGTTGCTCGGCGACGAGTGCGGCTCGGGGGTGCTGCCCGCGGCCCATGCGGTTCCCGGAGCGCCGGTGACCAGGGCCGCAGCCGCGATGGCACCCGCTGAGGCCACGCCCCAGCGCCGGAAAGAACGACGAGACCGCTGAAGGAATCTGCTCTGCTGCGTCATTACCTGAATTCACTCCTTGGGCATGGGTGCTCCATTACCGGCGCCGCGCCGGACGCACTGCACCCTTCCCCGAGCCCAGGGCCCGCTAGCGGATTCCGATCTTCAGTCCCCCGGTTGGAGGTAAATCAGGCCGTCATATCCTGCGTATGGATCATGCGCAGGCACCACCGTTTGCGCCACGTCGTCACAGGAGGGCCGATGACCACCCGTACCGCAGTCATCACCGGCGCGAGCAGCGGGATCGGCGCCGCGACCGCGCGCCGCCTGGCCGCCGCCGGATACCGCGTCGTCCTCGCCGCCCGCCGTAAGGAGCGCGTCGACGCGCTCGCCGCCGAGCTGACCGAGGCGGGGCACGAGGCCGAGGCGTACGTCCTGGACGTCACCGACCGTGCCGCCGTGGAGTCCTTCGCCGCCGCTCTGGACCGCTGCGACGTCCTGGTGAACAACGCGGGCGGCGCGGTCGGCGCCGAGCCCGTCGCCACCGCCGACCCGGCCGACTGGCGGGCGATGTACGAGGTCAATGTGGTGGGCGTGCTCCAGGTGACCCAGGCGCTGCTGCCCGCCCTCACCGCCTCCGGCGACGGCACGATCGTCGTGCTGTCCTCCACGGCGGGCCAGGTGGCGTACGAGGGCGGCGGCGGGTACGTGGCGGCCAAGCACGGCGCCCACGCCATCGCGGCCACCCTGCGCCTGGAGCTGTGCGGTGAGCCGGTGCGGGTGATCGAGATCGCCCCGGGCATGGTCAGGACGGACGAGTTCGCGGTGAACCGCTTCCGCGGCGACGAGGCCCAGGCCGCGGCCGTCTACGAGGGCGTGGCCGAGCCGCTGACCGCCGATGACGTGGCCGACACGGTCGAGTGGGCGGTCACCCGCCCCTCGCATGTGAACATCGACATGATGGTCATCCGCCCGCGCGCCCAGGCCGCCCAGCACAAGGTCCACCGCGAGCGCTGAGCACGTTCGCGAGCGCTGAGCACGTTCGCGAGCGCTGAGCACGTTCGCGAGCGCTGAAGCGCGTTTCGAGGCTGCTGAGCCCGTTCGCGAGCGCTGAGCCCGCGAACGGGCGGCAGGCAGCCGACGGCTCCGCCGTCCGCCCGTCTGACCCGGTGCATGTGCGCCGCGCCGGGGGCTCTCCGATGCTGGGAGAGACCGTCACCTCGCGGTGAAGCGGAGGCGTCATGAGAGTTGTCGTCGATCTCAACCGGTGCCAGGGCTACGCACAGTGCGCCTTCCTCGCGCCGGATGTGTTTGCGATGCACGGTGAGGAAGCGCTGCTGTACGACGGGCAGCCCGACGACACGCGGCGCCTGGACGTCCTGCGGGCGGAGGCGGCCTGTCCGGTCAAGGCCATCACCGTGGAGGGCGCGGGAGCGGCGTGGACCGCGGAGGGGGCGGGTGTCTCCGATGGCGGTTGACGGTTCCCTGGAGCGGCTCAGGCGCGAGGGCCGCATCGTCGTCGTGGGTGCCTCCCTGGCGGGGCTGCGGGCCGCCGAGACGCTCCGGGAGGAGGGCTTCACCGGCACCCTCACCATGATCGGTGACGAGCCGTACGAGCCGTACGACCGTCCGCCGCTGTCCAAACAGGTGCTGCTCGGCAGGGTGCCGGCCGACCATACGGCCCTTCCCCGGAGCCGCGCGATCGAGGCGCAGTGGCGGCTGGGTGCCGCCGCGACCGGCCTGGATCCGTCGGCCAAGCGGGTGGCTCTCGCCGATGGCACGTCGGTGGAGTACGACCGGCTGCTGATCGCCACCGGGGTGCGCTCCCGCCCGTGGCCGAACGAGCTGGAGGCCGGTCTTGACGGCGTCTTCGTGCTGCGGACCAGGGACGACGCCACCCGGTTGAGACACCGGCTGAAGGCCGGGCCCAGCCGGGTGCTGGTGATCGGTGCCGGATTCACCGGCTCGGAGATCGCCTCCGTCTGCCGCGAGCGGGACCTGCCGGTCACCGTCGCCGAACGCGGCCCGGCCCCCCTGTCGGGCGCCCTGGGCAGCGTGATCGGCGACGTGGCCGCCGAGCTGCAGCACCAGCACGGCGTCGACCTGCGCTGCGGGGTGATGGTCACCGGGCTCGAAGGCGACGGTGTGGGAAGGCTGCGGCGGGCCCACTTCTCGGACGGCGGCACGGTGGACGCGGAGGTGGCCGTCGTCGCCCTGGGGGCGACGCGCAACACCGAATGGCTCGCGGGATCCGGGCTGGCCGCGGGGCCTCGCGGGATCGCCTGCGACGCGGGCTGCCGGGCCTTCGACGTACGGGGCATCGTCGCCGACGATGTGTTCGTCGCGGGAGACGTCGCCCGCTCCCCGCATCCGCTGTTCGGCTACCGGTTCCTGTCCCTGGAGCACTGGGGCAACGCGGTCGCGCAGGCCGAGGTCGCGGCCCACAACATGATCTGCCGCGCTGAGGAGCGCCGCCCGCACCTGTGGACGCCGTATTTCTGGTCGGCCCAGTTCGGCGTCAACATCAAGTCCGTCGGGGTCCCGAACATGGCCGACCAGATCATCGTCAGCCAGGGGTCGCTGGGCGAACACCGCTTCACCGCGGCCTATGGCTACCAGGGCCGCGTCATCGCCGCCGTCACCTTCGACCAGGCGAAATGGCTGGAGTTCTACCAGCGGCAGATCGAACAGGCCGCGCCCTTCCCCCCGCCGTTCGCCACCGTCGACCGGCGGACCGAAGGCATGCGTCCGGTGCCGGCCGGATTCCCCGACCCCTCGGTGCCCACCCACGGACCCCAGGTCACCGTGAGCGGCTACTCCCCGACCGACCAGCGCGTCACGTTCACCCCCGCCGGACACGGACGCCAGGCCTGACGCCGGCAGCACCGGCTCCCGGAAGGACAGCCGGCCCGGAAGGCAATCCCGGAAGGAAACCACCATGACGTCGGTCGCACTCCTGGGCCAGATCCTCGACTACGCCAACCGCGCCGACCCCTACCCGCTGTATGCCGAACTCCGCAGGACCCCCGTGGTGCGGGACGAATCGGGCCCCTACCTGGTCAGCACCTACTGGGAGATCCACAGCCTGCTCCATGACCCCAGGGTCAGCTCCGACGTCCGCAATCTCGCCCCCGAGGCGAAGACCGCCCCCGCGATCGAGGACCCCGACCTGCCGCCGAGCTTCATCAGGCTCGACCCTCCCGACCACGACCGCCTGCGCCGGCTGATCATGCGGACGTACGGCCCCCCGCACGCCCCCCGGCGCGTCTACGGCCTGCACGGCGAGATCTCCGGAATCGTCTCCGAACTCATCGACCGCTTCGAGGGGCGGGACCGGATCGACCTCGTCGACGACTTCTCCTACCCCTTCCCCGTCACCGTGATCTGCCGCCTGCTCGGCGTCCCGCAGGAGGACGAGCAGCGCTTCCACGGCTGGGCCGACACCGTCGCCACCGCCGTCGAGCCGCTCGTCGGCACGCCCGAGGAGCAGCAGGCCCACGTGCGGGCCGTCCGGGAGGCCCGGCACCAGCTCGCCGAATACCTGTCGGGCCTGATCGCCCAGCGCCGCCGCGCACCCCGGGAGGACATGATCTCCGCCCTGGCCACCGACCGCGGAGCCGACGAGAGCCCGATGTCCCTGCCCGAGATGCTCAGCAACCTGACGCTGCTGCTGATCGCCGGCCACGAGACCACCGTCAACCTCATCACCAACGGGATGCTCACCCTGCTGCGCCACCCCGACACCCTCAAGCGGCTGCGTGCGGACCCCGACCTGGTCATCCCGCTCGTGGAAGAACTGCTGCGCTTCGAACCGCCCGTGCAGTTGCTGCCCGAGCGCACCACGCTCGACGACATCGAGATCGCCGGTACCACCATTCCCCAGGGCGCCTCGCTGTGGCTCGTCCCGGCCTCCGGGAACCGGGATCCCCAGCGCTTCCCCGAGCCCGACCGCTTCATCCCCGACCGCCCGGACAACCAGCACTTCGGCTTCGGCAGCGGCATCCACAACTGCATCGGCTCGCCCCTCGCCCGCCTCGAGGCACAGGCCGCCCTGGCCGAACTCGTCCGCCGGCTCGACAACCCGCGCCTGGTCGAGGATCCGCCCCCTTACCGCCACAACGCCGTCCTCAGAGGCCCCCGGCATCTGCCCATCGCCTTCGACGGCCTCAGCCGATAGCGCGGGGCATCACCCATGGAACACCCATGGACAAGGCGGGGCCCCCGAACCGTCGCCGGTCCGGGGGCCGTTGATCCTGTGCGGTCCCCGGGGTCCCGGGGTCCCTGGCCTCAGCCCTTCACGCACACGACCTGCTTGAGCCTCGCCACCACCTCGACGAGGTCCCGCTGTTGGTCGATGACCTTCTCGATCGGCTTGTAGGCCCCCGGGATCTCGTCCACGACGCCGGAGTCCTTACGGCACTCCACGCCCCGCGTCTGCTCCTCCAGATCCCGGGTCGAGAAGCGCTTCTTCGCCGCGTTACGGCTCATCTTCCGGCCCGCTCCGTGCGAGGCCGAGTTGAACGACGCCTCGTTCCCCAGACCGCGCACGATGTACGAACCGGTGCCCATCGAGCCCGGGATGATCCCGTAGTCCCCGCTCCCGGCGCGGATGGCGCCCTTACGGGTCACCAGAAGGTCCATGTGCTCGTAGCGCTCCTCGGCGACGTAGTTGTGGTGGCAGCTGATCACCGGCTCGAAGACCGGGCGGGCCTTCCCGAACTCCTTGCGCACCACATCCTGGAAGAGCGCCATCATGATCGCGCGGTTGTACTTCGCGTACTCCTGCGCCCAGAAGAGATCGTGCCGGTACGCCGCCATCTGCGGGGTGTCCGCGATGAAGACGGCCAGGTCGCGGTCGATCAGACCCTGGTTGTGCGGCAGCTTCCGGGCCTGGCCGATGTGGTACTCGGCGAGCTCCTTACCGATGTTGCGGGAGCCGGAGTGCAGCATCAGCCAGACCGAACCCTCGTCATCGAGGCAGAACTCGATGAAGTGGTTACCGGACCCGAGCGAACCCATCTGCTTGACGGCGCGCTCCTGACGGAACTTGACCGCCTCGGCCACTCCCCCGAACCGGCTCCAGAAGTCGTCCCACCCCGCCGTCGGAAACGCGTGCAGCCGCCCCGGGTCCACCGGGTCGTCGTGCATTCCGCGCCCCACCGGGATCATCTGCTCGATCCGGGACCGCAGCCGCGAGAGATCCCCCGGAAGGTCGTCGGCGGTCAGCGATGTCTTGACCGCCGACATCCCGCAGCCGATGTCCACGCCGACGGCCGCCGGGCACACCGCGCCCGCCATCGCGATCACCGAGCCGACCGTGGCACCCTTCCCGTAATGCACATCCGGCATCACGGCGAGGCCCTTGATCCAGGGCAGCGTGGCGACATTCCGGAGCTGCTGCATGGCCACGCCCTCGACCGTCGAGGGGTCGGTCCACATCCGGATCGGCACCTGAGCGCCGGGCACCTCGACATACGACATGATGTACTCATTCCCCCGTAAAAGACAGAAAACGCAAAAGCCGGACCAATGCGCCATAGGCGGCAGGCGACCGGCAGGCACGGCAGTGCGTGCGATAGACATTGTCTCCAGCCGCCGCCCGCGGGCGGCAAGGAGTTTTCCGTCGTTCGAAGGGACACCGACAGTGCAGCCAGCGCAGCGAAGGGCGTACGGACGGCGGGTCACCCCGGCCGCCGCCGTGCTCATCACCGTGCTCGCCGCCGCGGGGCTCGGCGGATGCACCGGCTCCGATTCGTCGTCCGGCCCGGATGACGGCGCCTCCGGCGACTCCGGGGCGAACGTCTCCGCCGAGCCCGGCCGTTACCGCACCCTGCCCGAGGCATGCGGCGCGGTCAGCCGTAAGACCCTCCAGACCCTGCTGCCGGGCGCCGAGCAGGACGACAAGGTGTACGACGGCCAGGCCGCCGTGACGTATGACATAGACCGGCGGGACGGCTGCCGCTGGAAGGTGGAGACCACCAGCGGCACGCGCTACCTCACGATCGACTTCCAGCGCGTCGTCTCGTACGACCCCTCGGTCAGCGATGACGACCGGGCGCAGGAGACCTACGAGAAGAAGGCCGCCGCCGCCGACATCCCGGACGCCCCGACCGCCCCCTCGACCCCCTCCTCCAGCTCGCAGAGCGAGGGCGGCGCGAGCGGCGACAGCAGTTCCACCGCCTCCCCCGGCACGAGCTCCGACGAGCCCGGCAAGAGCGGTAAGGGCGGCACGAGCGATGAGGCCGACAAGTCCGACGAGCCGGACAAAGGCACCGATACCCCCTCCGCGGGGAGCGACGCGAGCGGCGAAAGTGACGAAAGTGACACCGCCTCGAACGACACCGCCCCGCGCCGGCTGGACGACCTCGGTGACGACGCCTTCCTCAACGACGAGCTGATCACCAAGGACTCGGGCATCCACCGCGATATCACGCTCGTGTTCCGGTCCTCGAATGTGATTGCCACCATTGAGTACGACCAGTGGACGACCGACAAGAAGCACATTCCCAACAGCCAGGGACTGCAGGAAAACGCCCAGGACTTGGCCGATGAGCTGACCGGTCGCCTCAACGAATAGCGGGTTCCGGTCACCCCCTGCGGGCACCGCGCTCAGACCTCGGAAATTGGGACGCCCGCGCGTCGGCCGCGTACGGTGCCGACTAATGACGCGGGCGGTACGTCCGCCCATCGACAGAGAATGAGCGAAGGACCCATGCACCGTTCAGCCCCGCGACTCGCCCGAATACTCGCCTGCGCGACCGTACCGATGGTGCTCGTCGCCGGCTGCTCCTCCGGCTCGGACGAAAAGGACGAAAAGAACACCGGCGGCTCGGCGAGACCCGGCTCGCCCAGCGCCTCACCCACCGTCGCGGCCGCGAAGTTCAGCAAGCTGCCCGATGTGTGCACCACCCTTTCCGGGAAGACGGTCGACCAGCTCGTCCCCAAGGCGCAGAACAAGAAGGGCAAGGCCCTTCCCTCGGCCGACACCAACACGTCCGCAAGCTGCCTGTGGACCGGTCTCGACGGCTTCAAGTACCGCTCGCTGACCGTCTCCCTCAAGCTGTTCCGCTCCGACCCGGGGCTCGGCTCCGGCGACCGGCGCGCCGGGGAGTACGCCGCCCAGCAGGCGAGCAGGGCCGCCACCGGCAAGGTGACCGACCCCAAGACCGAGAAGGCCGCGGGCATCGGCGACGAGGCGACCTCGGTCAGCTCCAAGGAGAAGAAGGACGGCGACGAGTTCCGCAACCAGACGGTGGTGACCCGCACCGCCAATGTCGTCATCACCGTCCAGTACGACGGCGCGGGCTATGAGAAGGAGAAGACCCCCGACGCGGCCGCGCTGCTCAAGGACGCCAAGTCCGCCGCCAAGGAGGCCGTCGGCGCCATCGCGAAGGGCCCCCAGAGCGGCACCTGATCCCCCGACACGACCCCTTCCCGCCCACGGGCCTTGACGTGTATGCGACGCTGAGGCCGCTGTTGTTGAAGACGGGGAGGGGTCGCGGGTGGCCGCGATGCAACTGACACGGACGCACCGAATACTGGCCGGGGTGGTCGTCACCGGGGCGGTGGTGATCGCGGGGATCGGCTTCGCCGGTTCCTACGCGGCGGTGCGCGATCTCGCCCTCGACAAGGGCTTCGGCAAGTTCTCCAATGTCTTTCCGATCGGTATCGACGCGGGGATCGTGGTCCTGCTCGCGCTGGATCTGCTGCTCACCTGGATCCGGATCCCCTTCCCGCTGCTGCGCCAGACGGCCTGGCTGCTGACCGCGGCCACCATCGCCTTCAACGGCGCGGCCGCCTGGCCGGACCCGATCGGCGTCGGCATGCACGCCGTGATCCCGATCCTGTTCGTCGTCTCCGTCGAGGCGGCCCGGCACGCGGTCGGCCGGATCGCCGACATCACCGCCGACCGGCACATGGAGTCGGTCCGCATCACCCGCTGGCTGCTCGCGCCGGTGCCCACCTTCCGGCTGTGGCGCCGGATGAAGCTGTGGGAGCTGCGCAGTTACGACGAGGTCATCAGGCTGGAGCAGGACCGGCTGGTCTACCAGGCCCGGCTGCGCGCCCGCTATGGGCGCGCCTGGCGCCGTAAGGCGCCCGTGGAGTCGCTGATGCCGCTGCGGCTGGCGCGGTACGGGGTGCCGCTGTCGGACACCGCCCCCGCGGGGCTCGCGGCGGCCGGTCTGGAGCCGTCCGCGGTGTCGGCGACGGCGCTTCCGCGGGGCCGGACCGACGCGGCGGACGGGGTGGGGGCCAAGAGCGCCTCGCCGGGGGCCCAGCCGGGCCCGTACGGCCCGCCCGGGGCCCTGGAGAGTGCGGGCGGCACCGGCGCCGCCGACGCCCCGCAGCAGCACCCCCAGCCGCCCCAGACGCAGGAGCTGCCGCTCTCGCTGCCCCTGCCGGTCTACCAGCAGCCCGCCGGGCAGGGCCACGACGGCCGGAACGCCGTGCCGTTCGACCCGGCGGCCGCCGCCCATCCCGCGCCGGTCGAGCAGCAGCCGCAGCAGCCCCAGCAGCCGCAGTACGAGCAGGCCCCCCAGCCGCAGTACCAGCAGGTCCCGGGCCAGGCGACGCAGTTCGAGCAGCAGTCCGGGCAGCAACAGCCCCAGCTGACCGTGCCGGTCGGGCCCGGCGGCCGGGTGCGACCGCTCGGCGGTGAGGGCGTGGGCAGCCATCAGGGCGTGTACGTACCGGAGCAGCGCGAGCCGGAGCGGTACGCGTACGAGGAGCAGCCGGGGCAGCCGGGGCAGCCGGTGAACCAGCTACCGGACGACGTCCCGCGCGAGGAGGTCTACTACGCGACCTTCCGTCAGTTCCTCGCCGACCACAGCCGGTACCCCTCCGCGTACCAGTTCGGGCAGCGGCTGCGCGACTCGTACGGCGTGAGCGACCTCAGCAACAGCGAGCTGTCCGCGTACGTCGAGGACTTCAAGGAGCGCGTCCGCCTGGAGCGGGAAGCCATCCCGTAAAGCCGAGGGCGCCGGGCGGCAGCCGTAAGGCCGCCGCCCGGCGCCCGGGAGCGGAGAGGTCAGGCCGCGAGCAGCTTGCGCACCCGGTCCGCCCCCACCGCCAGCAGCAGCGTGGGCAGCCTCGGGCCGGTGTCCCGCCCGACCAGCAGGGTGTAGAGCAGCGCGAAGAACGACCGCTGGGCGACCTTCAGCTCCGGCGTCGGCTTGGCGTCCGGCGCCAGCCCCGCCTGGATCTTCGGCACTCCGTAGACCAGCGTGGTGAGACCGTCCAGCGACCAGTGGTCGTCCAGGCCGTCGAGCAGCAGCCGCAGCGACTCCCGCTCGGTGTCGCCCAGCGCGGCCAGCCGCTCGGTGTCCGGCTCGTCCCGGACCCGGGTGCGCTGGTCGGCCGGGACCTGGGTGGTGATCCAGCGCTCGGCCTTGTCGAGCCGGGGCCGGGTCTCCTCCAGGGACGTGACCGGGTTGCCCGGGTCGAGGTCGCTGAGGATGCGCAGCGTCTGCTCGTCATGGCCGGTGGTGATGTCCACCACCGAGGCCAGCGTGCGGTACGGCAGCGGGCGCGGGGTGCTCGGCAGCTCGCCCGTGGAGGTGCGGGTCGCGCGGCCATAGGCGGCCACGTCGGCGGGCTGGGCCGTGGACTCGGCGATCTTGCGCTCCAGCGCGTCCCACTCGTCGTAGGTCCGCTGGATCTCCTGGTCGAAGGCGATCTTGAAGGACTGGTTGGGCCGGCGGCGGGCGTACAGCCAGCGCAGCAGCGGCGCCTCCATGATCTCCAGGGCGTCGGCCGGGGTGGGCACGCCGCCCTTGGACGAGGACATCTTGGCCATGCCGCTGATGCCCACGAAGGCGTACATCGGGCCGATGGGCTGCTCCCCGCCGAAGACCTCGCGGACGATCTGGCCGCCGACCACATAGGACGAGCCCGGCGAGGAGTGGTCGACGCCCGAGGGCTCGAAGACCACGCCCTCGTACGCCCAGCGCATCGGCCAGTCGACCTTCCAGACCAGCTTGCCCCGGTTGTGCTCGGTGAGCAGGACGGTCTCGCCGTGGCCGCACGCGCAGGTGTAGGCCAGCTCGGTGGTCTCCTCGTCGTACGAGGTCACCGTGGTCAGATCGCGGTCGCAGACCGAGCAGTAAGGCTTGTACGGGAAGTAACCCGCGCCGCCCGCGCTGCCGTCGTCCTCACCGGCCGCGCCCGAGCCCTCGGCGGCGGCCAGCTCGGCCTCGTCGACCGGCTTCTGCTGCTGCTTGCCCGGCTTCTTCGCGCCTGCCTTCTCCTTGGTGCGGTACCGGTCCAGGACGGCGTCGATCTCCCGGCGATGGCGCATCGCGTGCAGGATCTGCTCGCGGTACGCCCCCGAGGTGTACATCTCGGTCTGGCTGATGGGGTGGAACTCGATGCCCATCTCGCGCAGCGCCTCGGCCATCGGCACCTTGAAGTGCTCCGCCCAGTTCGCATACGGCGATCCGGGCGGGGCCGGGACCGAGGTGAGCGGCTTGCCGATGTGCTCGGACCAGGAGGGGTCGATCCCGGCCGGGACCTTGCGGTACCGGTCGTAGTCGTCCCAGGACAGGATGTGAACGCATTCATAGCCCCGGCGCCGGATCTCGTCGGCGACCAGGTGCGGGGTCATGACCTCGCGCAGATTGCCGAGGTGGATCGGGCCGGACGGGCTGAGACCCGAGGCGCAGACGACAGGTTTGCCCGGGGCGCGGCGCTCCGCCTCGGCAATGACCTCGTCGGCGAATCGGGAGACCCAGTCGGTCTCGGTGCTCTGAGCCACGGTCGGCACTTCCTTCCTAGCGGTCATGGCATCGCCCATTGTCCCAGACGGAACGGACCCCTCCGGCGTTGCCCACAGGGCCTGCCGGGCGGGCCCGGGTTATCCACAGGCCGGGGAAATCGTTGGACCCGCCGTGAAATACTGGGGTGTCCATACCACCACTATCGGAATGGCACCTCATCTATGGCATCGGTCCCTTCCCTCGCCGCCACCGTCCATCAGCGCGTCGTGGACGCCCTCTCGGCTGCCCTGCCGGAGGCCGGCTCCGCGGACCCGCTGCTGCGACGAAGCGACCGGGCCGATTTCCAGGCCAACGGGATGCTGGCACTGGCCAAGAAGCTCCGGGGAAACCCCCGTGAGCTGGCCTCCAAGGTCGTGTCGCACCTTCCGGTCGCCGCCACCTCGGCCGACCCCGATCCGGTGATCGCCGACATCGAGGTCTCCGGCCCCGGCTTCCTCAACATCACGATCGCCGACTCCGCGATCACCGCGACCCTCGCCGCCCGCGCCGCCGACGACCGCCTCGGCGTGCCGTTCGCGCAGGCGCCCGGCACCACCGTGATCGACTACGCCCAGCCCAATGTGGCCAAGGAGATGCACGTCGGCCATCTGCGCTCGGCGGTGATCGGCGACGCGGTGGTGCGGATCCTGGAGTTCGCGGGCGAGCAGGTGGTCCGCCGCCACCACATCGGCGACTGGGGCACCCAGTTCGGCATGCTCATCCAGTATCTGATCGAGCACCCGCATGAGCTGGACCACAAGGACGCCGCCTCCGGCCAGGAGGCCATGTCCAATCTGAACCGGCTGTACAAGGCCGCGCGGGCGCTCTTCGACTCCGACCCGGAGTTCAAGGAGCGGTCCCGGCGGCGGGTGGTGGATCTCCAGGCGGGCGACGAGGAGACCATCGCCCTGTGGCGGAAGTTCGTGGACGAGTCGAAGATCTACTTCTACTCGGTCTTCGACAAGCTGGACATCGAGATCCACGACCCCGATGTGGTCGGCGAGTCGGGTTACAACGACATGCTGGCCGAGACCTGCCGGCTGCTGGAGGAGTCCGGCGTCGCCGTCCGTTCCGAGGGTGCGCTGTGCGTCTTCTTCGACGACATCAAGGGCCCCGAGGGCAATCCGGTGCCGCTGATCGTCCAGAAGTCCGACGGCGGTTTCGGCTATGCGGCCACCGACCTCTCCGCGATCCGCGACCGGGTGCAGCATCTCAAGGCCGACACCCTGCTGTATGTGGTGGACGCCCGCCAGTCGCTGCACTTCAAGATGGTCTTCGAGACCGCCCGCCGGATCGGCTGGCTCAATGACCAGGTGCACGCCGTTCAGCTCGCCTTCGGCACCGTCCTGGGCAAGGACGGCAAGCCGTTCAAGACCCGCGCGGGCGAGACGGTGCGGCTGGAGGACCTGCTGGACGAGGCCACCGAGCGGGCCGCCGCCGTGGTCCGGGAGAAGAGCGAGAAGCTCGGCCTCACCGAGGAGGACATCCTCGAGCGCGGCGCCCAGCTCGGCGTCGGCGCGGTGAAGTACGCGGATCTGTCCACCTCCGCCTCGCGTGACTACAAGTTCGACCTCGACCAGATGGTCTCGCTCAACGGCGACACCTCGGTCTATCTGCAGTACGCGTACGCCCGGATCCAGTCGATCCTGCGCCGCGCCGAGGAGGGGCAGCGGACGGTGGCCCACCCCGAGCTGCAGCTGACCAAGGCCGAGCGGGCGCTGGGCCTGCACCTCGACCAGTTCGGGGAGACGCTGCGCGAGGTGGCCGCCGGGTTCGAGCCGCACAAGCTGGCCGGGTATCTCTACCAGCTGGCCTCGCTCTACACGACCTTCTACGACCAGTGCCCGGTCCTGAAGGCCGAGGGCGGCCCGTCCCAGGTGGAGAACCGCCTCTTCCTGTGCGACATCACGGCGCGGACGCTGCGGCAGGGCATGACGCTGCTGGGCATCCGCACCCCCGAGCGCCTCTGAGCCGGCCGAACGTGAAGCGCCCCGCCCCTGCGACAGGGAGCGGGGCGCCTCGTATTCATCAGGGGCTCTCGGCGTTCCGCAGCCGCGCGTTCCTCACCGGCAGAGCACATCGTGCTCCGGCCGCTCACCCTTCAGCAGGAAGTTCGTGACCTTCCGGTCCGCGCAGGCGCTGCCGTTGTTCACCACATAGGCCGCGCCATGCCCCATCGCGTCCACGCTGACCATCCGCGCCCGGTCGCCGTAGGCGCGCCGCAGGTTCAGCGCCCCGCTGTACGGGGTGGCCACATCGCGCTTGTTCTGCACCAGCAGGACGTTCGACGGGCCCTGGTCGGTGATCCGCACCGGCTTGTCCCGCGGCGCGTCATGCCAGAACGAGCAGGGCGTGACGTTCACCGGCATGCCCGCGGTGAGCGGGTGGCTCTTACGGCTGGCGGCCACATCCCGTGCGTACTCCGGCAGGGACGTGGGCCACTCCACGTCGTTGCAGATGGTCGCGAGGGACACGGCCGCCGCGTCCTGGGGCGGGTCGGCCGGTGCCGCGCCGGGCGCCTTACCGGCGTCCGCGTCCACGATCAGCTTGGCCAGGTCCTCGAAGTCGTCCCGGGAGTACAGGGCGTTCAGCATGCTCTGGCGCAGTGCGTTGCCGTTCAGCTCGGGCGGGTTGGCGCCGGGCCACGGCAGCGGCTTCGCGTCCAGCCGGGCGGCGAGGTCCAGCACCCGCCGGCGCACCCCGTCGGGGGTCTCGGCGAGCCGGACGGGGCTGTTCGGGGCGGAGGCCCAGGCGGCGAAGTCGGGGAAGGTGTCCTCGACGCCGACGGCGTAGTTCGCCAGCCAGCGGCGCTCCACCCGCTCCGGGTCCGGGTCGTCATTGCTGTCCAGCACCCAGCGGTCGGTGTGCTCGGGGAACAGCTGCGCGTAGACGGAGCCCACGTACGTCCCGTAGGAGACGCCCCATGCGGACAGCTTCCGCTCGCCGAGCGCCCGGCGGATGCTGTCGATGTCCCGCGCCTCGTTGACGGTGCTGATGGTGCGCAGCAGCTCACCGCCGTTGCGGGCGCAGGTGTCGGCGATGCGGCGGCCGGTGGTGACGTTCTGGGTGATGTCCCCGCCGGGGGCGGGCCAGGGGCGGGAGGCGAGCAGCGACAGATCGGCGGTGTCCAGACCGCATCCGGTGTGGGTGGACCGCCCCATGCCGCGCGGGTCGAAGCTGACGATGTCATAGGCGTCCCGCACCGATTGCGGCAGCCGTTTGCCGTATGTGGTGGGCCGCTCCAGCCCCGTCGATCCGGGGCCGCCCGGGATCAGCAGCAGGGTGCCCCGGCGGGCCTGCGGCCGCTCGCTGGGGATACGGGATACGGCGAGGGAGATCCGCTTGCCGCCGGGGTCGCGGTGGTCCAGCGGCACCTTGAGCGTGGCGCATTCCTGCCGGGGGTCGAGCCCGGTGCCCTCGCAGGCCCCCCAGCCGAGCGCGGTGGTGGTCGGATCGGCCAGCGGTCCCGGGGTCGCGTCCGCGGACGCGCTGCCGAGGAGGGATGCGGTGGCGGCGGTGGCGAGGGCCAGCGCGGCGGTTCTGCCGGTCGTCGGTCTCATGTGCACCAGCCTTGTCGAACCGGCGTCTGCCTCCCATCCGGGCAACCGGCCGACCCGTCCGGGGGATAACCCCCGACGGAGCGTCAGGCGTACCGCCGCGCACGTAGCATTCGCGACAGATTCCCCGGGCCGGGACAACCTCTCGCCGTCCCGGCCCGTCCAACCCCGTGAATCACCTGTCATCAACAGAACATTGGGGGCTTGACCATGCGACGGTGGGGGACCGCACTCGCGGCGATGGTGCTCGCGGGCGGCGCGCTGGCGGCGACGGCGGGGGCGGCGGGGGCCGTCACTCCGGCCGCGGCCAAGTCGGCGGCCAAGTCGGCGGCCTGTGAGACCGGCTGGGGCAGCGGCGAGAAGACGGCCCAGCCGGCGGGCCACACACCGCTGGGGAGCATCAGGACCGGCCGGCACGCCTGCTACGACCGCATGGTGTTCGACGTGAAGGGCGCCACGGCCGCCGATCGCGTCGGCTACCGCGTGGCGTACGTGGACACCCTGTACCAGGACGGCTCGGGCGAGGAGATCCCGGTCGGCGGCGGGGCGATCCTGGACATCCATGTGGCCGCGCCGAGCTACGACCCGGGGACGGGCGGGGAGTCGTATCCGGGGCGGGCGCGCAAGCCGCTGCCGGGGGTGGACGTCGCCGGGTACCAGACCTTCCGGGACACCCGCTTCGGCGCCAGCTTCGAGGGCGAGACCCAGGTCGGCCTGGGCGTGCGCGCACGGCTGCCGTTCCGCGTCTTCCAGACGGACGGGCGGGTCGTGGTGGACGTGGCGCACTCCTGGAACGCGGTGCGCTGAGGGTGACGGCGAAGGGCCTGCCCCACGGCCGGACGGTCGTTGGGCAGGCCCTTCGCCAGCTCGGGCTCGGCCTTACTGCTTGAAGCCGTAGTCCATGATCTTCTTCGCGTCCGCCGTGCGGTTGTCCACCGAGGAGGAGGCGAGAACGGTACCGATGACCGTCTTCCCGTTCCGGGTGGCGGCGAAGACCAGGCAGTACTTGGCCTCCGGACCCGAGCCGGTCTTGACGCCGATGGTGCCCGAATAGCTGCCCAGCAGATTGTTGGTGTTGGTCCACGACATATAGCGGTAGCCGCCGCTCTTCGTGGTCACCTTCTGCTTGGTCGACTTCGTCTTCACGACCGTACGGAACGTGGAGTACTTCATCGCGCTGCTGGCCAGCTTCGTCAGATCGCGCGGCGTCGAGTAGTTGGCGCCGCGCCCGATGCCGTCGAACGAGTCGAAGTGGGTGTTCGTCAGCCCGAGGGACTTGGCCGTGGTGTTCATCTTGCCGATGAACGACTTCACCCGCGCGGCCCGGGTGGAACCGGTGCCGAACTTGTCCGCCAGCGCGTACGCCGCGTCACAGCCGGACGGGAGCATCAGCCCGTACAGCAGCTGGCGGACGGTGACCTTGTCGCCGACGATCAGCTTGGCCGAGGAGGCCCAGTTGTTGTCGACGATGTAGTCGCTGTACGCCTTCTGGACCGTGACCTTGGCGTCCAGGTTGAGATTCGGCTGTGCGAGCACCACCCGGGCAGTCATGATCTTGGTGGTGGAGCCGGTGGACCGACGGGTGTCCGCGGCCTTGGTGAACAGGCTCTTTCCCGTGCCGTTGTTCATCACGAACCCGCCCTTGGCGGCGATCGTGGGAGTAGCGGTCGTCGCGGCCTGCGCGGAGGCGGTGAACGCCCCCGCCGTCAGCACGGCTCCAGCGGTGATCGCGACCGCGGATACGCGACGTAGACCCTTCATGCCGGTTTTCAACGTGAATATCTCCAAATACCCCATGCGTGCGGCCACATCGCAGGGCCGCTCTCTCATGTGACGCCTGAAAGGGGTCAAGGGATGTGCCCCGCTGCCGAGATTTCTGGAAATTCGCCCGGCTGCACGCCTGCCCGCCCCCTCACCACCGACCGCGGGGGCGGGCCGCAGGCCGGATAGTGGATCGTGCCCATTCCCGAAAGCCACCGAAAGCGCCCGCCATGACTTCCCAGCAACTCCTCGACCGCGCCCAGCGCCTGGCCGACGCGGGCGGTCGCCGCCTGCTCGGAATCGCCGGACCGCCCGGAGCCGGCAAGACCACCCTCGCCGAGTACCTGGTCGACGCCCTCGGCGCCGACCGGGCCGTCCTGGTGCCGATGGACGGCTTCCACCTCGCCGACGCCGAGCTGCGCCGGCTCGGCCTGATCGGCCGCAAGGGCGCGCCGGAGACCTTCGACCCGTACGGCTACACCGCGCTGCTGCGGCGGCTGCGGGCGCCGCGTGCCGAGGAGGTCGTCTACGCACCGGGGTTCGACCGCGAGCTGGAACAGCCCGTCGCGGGCACCATCCCGGTGGCGCCGGAGATCCCGCTGGTGATCACCGAGGGGAACTATCTGCTGCTGGACGAGGCGCCCTGGCTCCCGGTCCGCGAACTGCTGGACGAGACCTGGTGGGTCGACCTGGACACCGAGGAGCGGGTGCGCCGGCTGATCGACCGCCATGAGCGGTTCGGCAAGCCGCGCGAGGTGGCCGAGCGCTTCGTCCTCACCTCCGACGAGGCCAACGCCCGGCTGGTCGCCCCCGGGCGGGCGGCCGCCGATTTCGTGGTCAGGGGCCGGTGACGACCGGCGCCCTCGGCCTTGGCCCCGACTCGCCGGACGTTCATGAGGCGAGGGTGCGCCAGCCGTGGTGGAAGTCCCCGGTGGCCCCGGCCACATCCCGACTCGTCATACGCGTCGCCGCCCCCGTTCATGGGGCGGCGACGATCTCAACCGAGCAGGTGCCGGAATCGCTCGTTGCTCGGTTCCGCACTCCGCGCCCCAACCGTCGCGGCCCAGTGCCGACACGTGGCGGACACGAACGCTCCAACAGCGTGCTCACTTGCCCGCCGCCAGCTCGCGAATCCTCGCAGCCACGCCAGTGCGTCCCCGGGCGGCTGCCCGCATTCCATAAGCCGTACGGCGGTGTTGGCCGGATCCACCCAGGCTGGGCCGATCGCGGGCATGGCCCAGTCCACAACGTAAGCCTCACCGCCGGTGTTGCCGATCAGCAGGTTGTGGGGATTGGTATCCGTGTGCAGCAGATGATTCCCCGCGAGAGCTTCCGCCTCGTCAGGCTCCAAGAACTTCCGCAACCTGTCGGCGAATTGCGGAATCGGAAAATCCGGGATCTTCAGGTCCTGCATACGCTTCATGATGAACGCCACGGCATCCAGGTCATTCGAGCCCGGCCCGAGGTCCGCGTGCCGACCGTCGACGTAGACGAACGCCAGAGCCGACCAGCCGCCCGCGTCGAATCGGTAGCGGACGGTGGGGCTGATGCCTCCGACCGCCCGGTTGATCCGCTCCTCGCATCGCAGAGCCGCCGTCCCGGGCTCGTCCGTCTCACGCACGCCCTTGAAGAACAGGCGACCGTCGTACGCCGTGTCCAGGATCAGCGCGACAGAACAATTGAGACCGTCCTGGACTTCCGCTGTCGCGCTCACCTCTCCCGTGCGCGTCTCCACGGCACTGCGCAGTTCGACCGGGAGGTCATCCCATGTGACGCGCTCGATCACGTCATTTCTCCCTTGGATACGCGGTCGGGGTGCCGGTCTCCCGGCACCCCTTCCGGCTTCGGCGGTCTACTGCGTGGCGCCGCACTTACGGCAGCGGACCTTGCCGCTCCAACCGACCCAATCGTGATCACACTCGCTCAGAATATGCCGCATCGCATTCCTCTCCATTGGTGTTCCCGCATGTGCCAACCCGTCCGGCTGCCGCCCGTTACGCAGCCAGCCGAACGGGGGTCCTGGGGTGGGCCGCTAGCCCGTGCGCTCCGGCGCGGCTTGGGCCGACGCGGGCGACTCGGAAGGCGTGGAGAGCGGTCCTACGCGTCGGCGGGCCTCCTGGTGACAGTCGCAGTCGCAGCGGACCGTCATGATGAGGTCGCCGCGCTGCTGGCCCGGCCGGGGCGGCAGTCGTACTTCATGGGGGCCACGGCATTCCCCGTGCAGGACCGCGTACTTGGGGCGCGCGACGGCAAGGCGGCATTCTGGCTCCAGATGGCGGGCAGAAGCGGTCATCCGGGCCGTCCCTCCTGCCTGGTCCGACTCGCTGAGGTGAGGGTGTGCGGGCGGAGGGGTCCCGGGTAATGGGCGGCGTGCTTGGGGCAGGCGTAGATCGTCACGCCACCGACACTGCCGCTGTGTTCCATCGCGACCGGGGTCGGTTCGTCGGTGGGCAACTGGCAGCGATAGCAGAGCTGGCGGATCTCGGGCGCGGGGCCCAGGACTTCGGAGACCGCCTGAGCCAGGGCCTCGTGCAGCGGCCGGATGTCGGTCAGGTACCGGCCGGGGCCGAGGGGCACCCGCCAGTAGCTGTGGTGGTCAGCCGTCCAGGCAGCGGGGGGGCACACCGAGGAGCGTGGTCTCGTCGGCCAGCGCGGCGAGGACGCGTACCCGGCGCAGGCACCAGCTCCGTGCGGTGTCGACTCCGATCAGCCAGTACAGCTTGCCGTAGAGGTCGTCCTGGATGACGGCACCCGACTCCCGGCCGAGCAGTTCCAGTGCGCGGTCTCCGACAGCGGCGGGCGCGGACACGGCGTCCCACCAGCGGCCAACCGGTAACGGTTCGACGTCCTCGGTGTTCGGCGGTGTCCATGGCAGGTCTCTGGTCGTCATCGGATCGCCTCCGGCATGGAACGGATGGCGTTGTCCATCGTTGCGCCCCTCATTCACTCGGCGGCTCATAAGGGAACAGTTGGGCCTCACCCAAGAGACCCTTGCCGAACGCTTCCGAGTCTCGCTCGACACCATCGCGGGCTGGGAGTCGGGGCGCCGACCACTTACCGCCGTACCCGCCGGGCAGATGCTCGTCCATCGTCACCGGCTGATGCACCTGGGCGCCTCACCGACGCTGCTGCTGGCCCTCGAACGCGCCATGGAAGCGGATGTCCTGCTGGCCAGCGCCCTCGACGACGAGGCGTCTACTCAGGACAGCCCGCTCGGTGCCTGGGTGATGCAACGCGACCTTGTCGAAGTGCTGACCTGGCCAATTACCGGAGAGCCACCGACCCCGGTCCGAGGACTGTCCTACCCTCCGCGACAGCGGAGAGGCCCTGTACCCCCAGCCCCAGAATTGCCCGCCGAAGACCGCAAGCGCTTCTTCGCTCACTTACGGCGTATGGCCGAAGAAGCCCGCAGCGGAGGAAACGAGGGCATCCGGTACGCGATCCGTCTCGCTGAGGCGTGAGAGGAGTTGGACGGTGGCTGATGATCTGCATGCGGTGGCACGCTTCCTTTTCGAGGCCGGGACGCTGAAGCAGAACCGCAGGACCGGCTGGTGGATGGCAGGCGTGCGGGATCCGGAAAGCGTCGCGGAGCATGCGTGGCGCACGTCGCTGATCGCCTCGGTCATCGCCCAGTTGGAAGGTGCCGACCCTGCGCGAGCCGCTCTCCTGGCCGTCTGGCACGACTCTCAGGAGACGCGCACCGGGGACGTGAACCACCTCGGCAAGAAGTACGCGCCCAGCGCCGACCCGCAGGCGGTGACGGCAGATCAGACCGCTGGTATGCCGGAAGGTCTCGCTTCCGTCGTGCGGGCTTGGGTGGGCGAGTACGAAGCGAAGGAATCGCCCGAGGCGGTATGTGCCCGGGAGGCGGACAAGCTCGAATGTCTGCTTCAGGGGATCGAGTACCTGGCTCAGGGGTACGCGAACGCTCAGCGGTGGGTGGACAACAGCCGCGGCCGGTTGGTGACGGAAACCGGCAAGCGCCTCGCTGACGAACTCCTGAACCAGGGGTCTCTCGACTGGCTTCGTGCGGCGCTGGGCGAGAAGCCATAGCGGCTCCACGACACGCAGCCGGGCCGGACACGCCCGGTGCGCATCCGGCCCGTACAGAGCCCAGGGGGACTACTCCCCGCGGTTCAGCCGCTGGGCGACCTCGACCGCCCAGTACGTGAGGATCATCCCCGCGCCCGCGCGCCGTACCGAGGTCAGCGTCTCCATGATCGCGCGGTCGCGGTCGATCCAGCCGTTGGCCGCCGCCGCCTCGACCATCGCGTACTCACCGGAGATCTGGTACGCGGCCACCGGCACGTCCACGGCGTCGGCGATCTGCCGCAGGATGTCCAGGTAGGGCAGGGCAGGCTTCACCATGACCATGTCCGCGCCCTCGGCCAGGTCCAGCTCCAGCTCGCGCATCGACTCCCGGGCGTTGGGCGGGTCCTGCTGGTACGTCTTGCGGTCGCCCTTCAGCGCGGAGCCCACCGCCTCGCGGAACGGACCGTAGAAGGCGGAGGCGTACTTCGCGGTGTAGGCGAGGATCGAGATGTCCTGGTGCCCGGCGCCGTCCAGCGCCTCGCGGATCACCCCGACCTGCCCGTCCATCATGCCGCTGGCGCCCACCGTGTGGACGCCCGCGTCGGCCTGGACGCGCGCCATCTCCGCGTACCGCTCCAGCGTGGCGTCGTTGTCGACCCGGCCCTCGGCGTCCAGGACCCCGCAGTGGCCGTGGTCGGTGTGCTCGTCCAGGCAGAGGTCGGACATGATCACGAGGTCGTCGCCGACCTCGGCGCGCACATCGCGGATGGCCGCCTGGAGGATCCCGTCCGGGTCGGTGCCGGGCGTGCCGACGGCGTCCTTCTTGGACTCCTCCGGCACCCCGAAGAGCATGATCCCGCCGAGGCCCGCGGCGACCGCGTCGGCCGCCGCCTTCCGCAGGGAGTCCCGGGTGTGCTGCAGGACGCCCGGCATCGACTGCAGCGGCACCGGCTCGGTCACGTCCTCGCGGACGAACGCGGGCAGGATCAGCTCGGCCGGATGCAGCCGGGTCTCCGCGACCATGCGGCGCATGGCCGGATTCACCCGCAGCCGGCGCGGTCGCGCACCGGGGAAGCTGCCGTACGTGGTGCTCAAGAGCGTGCCCTCCTCCGTGATCCCGGCCGTCGCTCGCTCGGGCGGGTGACCGGCTCCCCGGCCTCGATCGCGGCTTGCCGCCGCGCCGCCCCGAAGTCCGCGAGCGCCTCGGCCAGCTTGAGCACCGAGGGCTCGGGCGACAGCACGTCCACCCGCAGCCCGTGCTCCTCCGCGGTCTTCGCGGTGGCCGGGCCGATACAGGCGATGACAGTGACATTGTGCGGCTTGCCCGCGATGCCGACGAGGTTCCGCACGGTGGACGACGAGGTGAAGAGCACCGCGTCGAACCCGCCGCCCTTGATGGCCTCACGGGTCTCGGCCGGCGGCGGCGAGGCGCGTACGGTGCGGTACGCGGTCACGTCGTCGACCTCCCAGCCCAGCTCGATCAGCCCGGCGACCAGGGTCTCGGTGGCGATGTCGGCCCGCGGCAGGAAGACGCGGTCGATCGGGTCGAAGACCGGGTCGTACGGCGGCCAGTCCTCCAGCAGCCCGGCCGCGGACTGCTCACCGCTGGGCACCAGATCCGGCTTCACCCCGAAGTCGATCAGCGACTTCGCGGTCTGCTCGCCCACCGCCGCGACCTTGATCCCGGCGAACGCGCGGGCGTCGAGCCCGTACTCCTCGAACTTCTCCCGCACCGCCTTGACCGCGTTGACCGAGGTGAAGGCGATCCACTCATAGCGCCCGGTGACCAGGCCCTTGACCGCGCGCTCCATCTGCTGCGGGGTACGCGGCGGCTCCACGGCGATCGTCGGCACCTCGCTGGGCACCGCGCCGTAGCTGCGTAGCTGGTCCGAGAGCGAGGCGGCCTGCTCCTTGGTGCGCGGCACCAGGACCTTCCAGCCGAACAGCGGCTTGGACTCGAACCAGGAGAGCTGGTCACGCCGGCCGGCCGCGCTCTGCTCGCCGACCACGGCTATCACCGGCTGCGCGCCCTGCGGCGACGGCAGCACCTTGGCCGCCTTCAGCACCTGGGCGATGGTCCCCAGCGTCGCGGTCCAGGTCCGCTGGCGGGTGGTGGTGCCGCCGACGGTGACGGTGAGCGGGGTGTCCGGCTTGCGGCCCGCGGCCACCAGCTCACCCGCGGCGGCGGCCACCGTCTCCAGGGTCGCGGAGACCACGGCGGTCGCGTCGGACGAGCCGACCTCGCTCCAGCAGCGCTCATCGGCGGCCAGGGCGTCCACGAAACGCACATCCGCGCTGTGGGCGTCCCGCAGCGGCACCCCCGCGTAGGCGGGAACGCCCACCGCGGCGGCCACACCCGGCACCACCTCGAAGAGGATGCCCTCGGCGGCGCAGGCGACCATCTCGTCGGCGGCGTATCCGTCGAGGCCGGGGTCGCCCGCGACCGCGCGGACGACCCGCTTGCCGCCGCGCGCGGCCGTCATGACAAGATTGGCGGTGTCCCGGAGTACCGGGACGGTGGCGGTGGCTGACGACCCATCAGCGTTCGCCTGCCGCGGCGCGCCCTGAGCGTCCGCGGCCACGCCCGGCCTGACGTGCTTGCGCACCACGTCGAGCACTTGCGGGTCGGCGATCAGCACGTCCGCGGTGGCCAGAGCCTCCACGGCGCGCAAGGTCAGCAGGCCCGGATCTCCGGGGCCCGCACCGAGGAAGGTGACGTGTCCGCAGCCGGGGTGATTCGGGACGGTGGGGTTCAAAGTGCTCGCTCCCCCATAAGACCGGCCGCACCCTTGGCGAGCATCTCGGTGGCGAGTTCGCGACCGAGGTCCCCGGCCTCACTGGGCGACGCGGGTACGGGACCGGTGGTGGACAGCTGCACCAGCGTCGTGCCGTCGAGGGAGCCGACGACGCCGCGCAGGCGCATTTCGGTGACAACCTGACCGTCGGCCAGCAGGTCGGCCAGCGCCCCCACGGGTGCGCTGCAGCCGGCCTCCAGGGCGGCGAGCAGGGATCGCTCGGCGGTCACGGCGACCCGCGTATACGGGTCGTCGATCTCGGCGAGCCGGGCAGTGAGCGCCACGTTGGACGCGGCACACTCCACTGCCAGGGCCCCCTGGCCGGGGGCGGGCAAAACATGGCCGACATCGAGCAGCTCGGTCGCCTCGCCGATCCGCCCCAGACGGATCAGGCCGGCGGCGGCGAGCACCACGGCGTCCAGCCGTCCCGACCGGACGTAGCCGATGCGGGTATCGACATTGCCGCGTATCGGCACGGTCTCGATGTCGAGGCCGAAGGAGCGGGCCCACGCGTTGAGCTGGGCCGCGCGGCGCGGGGATCCGGTGCCTATCCGGGACTCCGGGGGAAGCTGGGCGAAGGTGAGTCCGTCCCGGGCGATCAACGCGTCACGCGGGTCCTCGCGGCGCGGTATCGCGGCCAGCGTCAGCCCCTCGGGCTCCGCGGTGGGAAGGTCCTTCAGCGAGTGCACGGCCAGGTCGATCTCACCGCTCAGCAGCGCCTCGCGCAGCGCCGAGACGAAGACGCCGGTGCCACCGATCTGCGCGAGGTGCTCGCGCGAGGTGTCGCCGTACGTGGTGATCTCGACCAGTTCGACGGGGCGCCCGGTGGCCTCGCGCACCAGGTCCGCGACGAGGCCGGACTGGGCCATGGCGAGCGCGCTGCGGCGGGTGCCCAGACGCAGCGGCGCAGCGCCGCCGGAGGCGGCGGGTGAGGGGGTGGCGTTCATGGCCGGCCTCCCTTCGGGTCGTTCGGTTCGGCCGCGCGGGCCGAGCCGTCGGCGCGGCTGACGGCGGCGACCGCCTGCGGATCGAGGTCGAAGAGCTCGCGCAACGCGTCGGCGTAACCGGCGCCACCCGGAGTGCTCGCGAGCTGCTTGACCCGCACGGTGGGCGCGTGCAGCAGCTTGTCGACGACCCTGCGCACGGTCTGCGTGATCTCGGACCGCTGCTTGTCGTCCAGATCCGGAAGGCGCCCGTCGAGCCGGGCGATCTCACTGGCGACGACGTCCGCCGCCATGGTACGCAGCGCGACCACTGTCGGCGTGATGTGCGCGGCGCGCTGGGCCGCCCCGAAGGCGGCCACCTCGGCGGAGACGATGGTCCGCACCTTGTCCACGTCGGCGGCCATCGCCCCGGCGGACGAGCCCGGCGCCCCGGACGGCTCGGCGGCCGCCTCGGCGAGGGACTCGATGTCGACCAGGTGCAGCCCCTCGATCCGGTGCGCCGCCGCGTCTATGTCGCGCGGCATCGCCAGATCGAGCAGCGAGACATCCGTCCCCGCGCGGTGGGCCCCGGGCGGGCAGGCCGCGCGCTGGGCGAGCGCGGTGCGCAGCTCCGCGGCGGTCAGCACCAGGCCGGTCGCGCCCGTACAGGAGACGACGATGTCGGCGTGCGGCAGCTCGGCGGAGACCCGGTCCCGCGGCACGGCGCGGGCCACCAGCGGCTCGCGCAACGTTTCATCACCCTCGGCGGGGATCGCGGCCGGAGTGGCCGCGTGCTGCTGGACCAGGGATTCGGCGAGGCGCAGCGCCCGCTCCAACGTCCTGTTGGCGATCACCAGTTCTGCCACACCGGCGCGGGCGAGCGTCGCCGCGGCCAGCGAGGACATCGACCCGGCGCCGATCACCAGGGCCCGCCTGCCCCGGGCCCACTCCGCCACCGGCGCGCCCTGGGCGAGCTGCTCCAGGCCGAAGGTGACCAGCGACTGGCCCGCCCGGTCGATACCGGTCTCGCTGTGGGCCCGCTTGCCGACCCGCAGCGCCTGCTGGAAGAGATCGTTCAGCAGCCGCCCGGCGGTGTGCAGCTCCTGCCCCAGCGCGAGCGCGTCCTTGATCTGGCCGAGGATCTGGCCCTCGCCGACGACCATCGAGTCCAGCCCGCAGGCCACCGAGAAGAGGTGGTGGACGGCCCGGTCCTCGTAGTGGACGTAGAGATACGGGGTGAGCTCGTCCAGTCCGACGCCGGTGTGCTGGGCGAGCAGCGTGGACAGCTCGGCGACCCCGGCGTGGAACTTGTCCACGTCGGCGTAGAGCTCGATGCGGTTGCAGGTGGCCAGCACCGCGGCCTCGGTGGCGGGCTCGGCGGCGAGGGTGTCCTGCACCAGCTTCGCCTGCTCGTCCCCCACCAGGGCGGCGCGCTCCAGCACGCTCACGGGCGCGCTGCGGTGGCTCAGTCCGACGACGAGAAGACTCATGCCGGCATCACGGCGGGCACGTCCCCGTCAGGTCCTTGCCGGCCGCTGTCGGCGCCGGGGCCGCCGGAGGGCGCGCGATGCGCCACGGGTGGCGGTGGAACGGCTCCCGCGGCCTCCTCGGGCGCGGCGACCTCCTCGCCCGCCTTGCGCTGCTCGTGGAAGGCGAGGATCTGCAGCTCGATGGAGAGATCCACCTTACGCACATCCACCCCGTCCGGAACGGTCAGCACGGTGGGCGCGAAGTTGAGGATCGAGGTGATCCCGGCGGCGACGAGCCGGTCGCAGACCTGCTGGGCCGCGCCCGCCGGGGTGGCGATGACGCCGATCGAGACGCCGTTGTCCGTGATGATCTTCTCGAGCTCGTCGGTGTGCTGCACCGGGATGCCCGCGACCGGCTTCCCGGCCATGGCGGGGTCGGCGTCGATCAGCGCGGCGACCCGGAAGCCACGGGAGGCGAAGCCGCCGTAGTTGGCGAGCGCGGCGCCGAGATTACCGATACCGACGATCACAACCGGCCAGTCCTGGGTGAGCCCGAGCTCCCGCGAGATCTGGTAGACGAGGTACTCCACGTCGTAGCCGACACCGCGGGTGCCGTACGAACCGAGATAGGAGAAGTCCTTGCGCAGCTTGGCCGAATTGACGCCGGCCGCGGTGGCCAGCTCCTCCGAGGACACTGTGGGCACCGAGCGCTCGGAGAGAGCGGTCAGCGCACGCAGATACAGCGGTAGCCGGGCGACGGTGGCCTCGGGGATCCCTCGGCTGCGGGTCGCCGGTCGGTGAGTTCGGCCAGTTGCCACGGTGCTCCTGCGGGTAGAGCGAGGCTGTGGGCGGCCGGGTGTTTCATGACCGCCCCATCGACAGCAGGCTATGTCTTTGTGAACGCGTGCACAAAGATGGTGTCCGCTTTGTCCGAGCAAAGTGACCGGTGTCACGCGCCTTTTCGCGCCAGCCGCGGAACCACCACCTGCGTCACACCGTTCCCGGCAGACACGCTCGTACCGCTGGGCCGCCGACCGGAGCACAGGCCCTCACTCCTCACCTTTTTACCCCCGGACAGCAACAAAACGCCCACGATCGTAATCGACCGAGAGCCCACTTCCGAACTCGTGGGAGCGGGCCCGCTCGCGCCGGCGGGCACAATGAACCGCATGAGTCCGTTGCTGCGCCGCACCCCGCGGAAGAAGCCCGCCGAGCGCACGGTCACGCTGATCGGGAAGCCCGACTGCCACCTGTGCGAGGACGCCGAGGCCGTGATCAAAGAGGTCTGCGGGGAACTGGGCACCCCGTGGGAGAAGAAGGACATCACCCAGGACGAGGAGCTGTACCGCGCCTACTGGGAGCAGATCCCGGTGGTGCTCATCGACGGCGAACAGCACGACTTCTGGCGGGTGAACCCCAAGCGGCTGCGCACCGCGCTCGGCGGCTGATCCCGCCCCCGCGAGGCGGCTGGCTCCCGCCCCCATCGCGGCCTCCCTTTCGCGTAACCTGAATCGGCCCGACACCCGGGCGTAACGGGATGCGCCGGAGCCCTGGCTATGCTCGCTCCATGGCCGCACTGGGATGGTTCACCCGACGTCGACGACCCGCCACCGAGCGGAGTGTCCTCGCGGGAGAGGCATCGGCCGAGGCAGCGCGCAAGTCGTCGGCCGAGACCCCCGCACCGCAGCCCCCCGCCGAACCGGAATTCCCCGTCGTCGGCGACGAGCGGGCCGCCGCCTTCTTCGACCTGGACAACACGGTCATGCAGGGCGCCGCGATCTTCCACTTCGGCCGCGGCCTCTACAAGCGGCACTTCTTCCGCAAGCGCGAACTCGCCCGCTTCGCGTGGCAGCAGACCTGGTTCCGGGTGGCCGGCGTCGAGGACCCGGCGCATATGGAGGACGTACGCAGCAGCGCCCTGTCCATCGTCAAGGGCCACCGGGTCTCCGAGCTGATGTCGATCGGCGAGGAGATCTACGACGAGTACATGGCCGACCGCATCTGGCCCGGCACCCGCGCCCTCGCCCAGGCCCATCTGGACGCCGGACAGCGCGTCTGGCTGGTGACCGCCGCGCCGGTCGAGACCGCGACGATCATCGCCCGGCGGCTCGGCCTGACCGGGGCACTGGGCACCGTGGCCGAGTCGGTGGGCGGCGTCTACACCGGCCGGCTGGTCGGCGAACCGCTGCACGGCCCGGCCAAGGCCGAGGCCGTAAGGGCGCTGGCAACGGCCGAGGGGCTCGACCTCTCCCGCTGCGCGGCCTACAGCGACTCCGCGAACGACATCCCGATGCTGTCGATCGTGGGCCATCCGTACGCGGTGAACCCGGACACCCGGCTGCGCAAGCACGCCCGTGAGAACAGCTGGCGGCTGCGCGACTACCGCACCGGCCGCAAGGCGGCCAAGATCGGCATTCCGGCGGCGGCCGGGGTGGGCGCGGTGGCGGGCGGCACGGCGGCCGCCGTGGCCCTGCACCGCCGGCGCCGCTGACCGCAGGCGGCCGAGGACCCACTCCACCCCTCTGACCTCCCGCTGAGCCCTTTCCGGCACCCTTCCCTCGGACCGCGTTGACCGCTCGCGCACGACCGTGACCGAGGACGGTCAAGGCTGACCATCGATCGCGCTCCGTGACAATGCGCCCATCGATACGCAGCGTCACCAACCGAACGCGCCCGTCCTGTTTCGGTCATTCCGCGCGGCTTACCCCACAGCGCTCCCGCCAGTCCCCTTACCGCCGCTTTGTCACAACACGCTACGCAATCGCACAATCCACGAACGATTTCGATCAATTAGTGGCGCCTGTTCGATACTTGATGGGTCATCAATGCATAACAGAGCGAACGGAAACGATGATTTGAACAACTGGGTGTAGTGCTGCCTGTACGAAGCGTTATTCTCCTTAGACGCAAACCGGTACCCACACGTCCCTACGGCGGGTGACGGTCCCGTACTGCTCGTGATGGAAGCTCTGCCTCTGGGAGTCTCGTGTACCCACACGTCGGGGTTGACGCCTCGGGCCTGGCTACGCTGCGCGCAACGGTCCTTGACTGTCTGCGCGGCTTCGTCCCCACCGCGTATGCCGTCCCCGGCCTCGCCGCCCCCCTGCCCGCCAGCCCAGCCGTCGGCACGGTCAATCGCCCCGGCCAGGCCGGTTCGTGCTACGCACTGGCGGACGGCGGCGCCGCGGTCAGCAGACGCTCCCGCGGCTCCACCCCCACCGCCCGGCGCCCCGGCGCCGACAGCGACAGCCGTCGCATGATGGACCTCGTCGAGCGCGCCCAGTCCGGAGAGGCCGAGGCGTTCGGCAGGCTCTACGACCAGTACGCCGACACGGTCTACCGCTATATCTATTACCGCGTGGGCGGCAAGGCCACGGCCGAGGACCTCACCAGCGAGACGTTCCTGCGCGCCCTGCGCCGCATCGGCACCTTCACCTGGCAGGGCCGCGACTTCGGCGCCTGGCTGGTGACCATCGCGCGCAACCTCGTCGCCGACCACTTCAAGTCCAGCCGCTTCCGGCTGGAGGTCACCACCGGCGAGATGCTGGACGCCAACGAGGTCGAGCGCAGCCCCGAGGACTCCGTCCTCGAATCGCTGTCCAACGCGGCCCTCCTGCAGGCGGTGCGAAAACTCAACCCGCAGCAGCAGGAGTGCGTGACGCTCCGCTTCCTCCAGGGCCTCTCGGTCGCCGAGACCGCCCGGGTCATGGGGAAGAACGAGGGCGCGATCAAAACCCTTCAGTACCGGGCCGTGCGCACTCTGGCCCGGCTTCTTCCGGACGACGCCCGCTGACCACCCGTAGCCGTCCGGCCACGGACCGTCCGCCTTTGGGCAGGGCGTAACCCGGGTGCTGCGCCGCTCGTTGTGGGAGATGCAGGCGCCTCGTGTTCGTACCCTGCCCGTAGTCCACTCACTCGATCGGGTGGACGCGCGCATGGCACGGAACCCTCGGGTGTCCTGGGGAGTCGACCGTCACGACGAGAGGAGGTGCCGCCTGTGATCGCGAACGTATCGGCACACCGGCGGGCGAACGCCTTCGCCAAGGCCCTGGAGGCCCTGGAGGCCCTGGAGAGCAACCACCAGGCCGCCCAGGACAAGACGCCGCAGCAACAGCCAGGTTCCCCATCGGCGGAGAGCGCCGAGCGGAGACGGCTGCTGGCCCTGGCGAGCGGGCTGGGCGAGCTGCCGGCACCGACATTGGACCCGGAGGTCCGCGTCACCCAGCGGGCGCAGTTGCTCGCCGCCATGGAGGCGGCCTTCGCCGAGGGCGCGCCACGCGTACCCGAGCAGCGCCGCCGCACCGGCGGCGCCCACCGCGCCAAACCCCCGGCGGCAAGACTGCGCCCCCGTTCCCGCTGGTCCAAGGGGCTTGCGGCCGGGGGGCTCACCGTCGGCGTCGCGGCAGGCGCCTTCGGCGGCGTCGCCGCGGCCAGCTCGGACGCGCTGCCGGGCGACACCCTCTACGGGTTCAAGCGCGGCATGGAGGACCTCAAGCTGGAGATGGCGGACGGCGACGCCGACCGGGGCCGGATCTATCTGGACCAGGCGTCGACGCGGATGAGCGAGGCGCGCCGCCTGATGGAGCGCACCCGCACCGGCAATCTGGACCATGACTCGCTGGGTGAGGTCCGCCGGGCCCTGGCCGGTATGCGCCATGACGCCTCCGAGGGCCACCGGCTGCTGCACCAGGTCTACGAGCGCGACGGCTCGCTCGGCCCGATCCAGCAACTGTCCACCTTCTCCCAGGCCCATCGCGGCGGCTGGAGCCGACTGCGCGATCAGCTGCCGGTCCAGCTCATGGACGTCGGCGACGAGGTGAGCTCGGTCTTCGACGCCATAGACCAAGAGGTCGGCCCGCTGCGGGCGTTGCTGCCCACGAAGAAGGAGCAGCAAGGCCAGTCCGGCCAGACCGGCCGCGCGCCCGAACGCGCCGACGGGGTGACCCCGGGCGACCGTCCGGCGTCCACCTCGGCCACCCCGAGCGGCAGCCGCACCGGCGAGACCGCCACCCACCCGCACCCGTCGTCCTCGGCAAGCGCCCACGACCAGAGCGGCGGCCTGGTGGGCGGGGCCGGGGACCTGCTGGACCCGCCGCTCGGCGGCGCGAGCCCCAGCCCGTCCACGGGCAAGGGCGACCCGGGCGGCAAGACGTCGTCCCAGCCGGACATCACCATCCCCCCGCTGCTGCCGGACCTCCTGCCGGGCCTGAGCATCGACGGCGACGACACGAGGTGACCACGTCCTGAAGGGCGGGTGGTGCGCGATACCGCCCACCACCCGCCCTCAGACCACGCCACGCCTCAGAAAGCACCGCCCGCCGGGCGGGCCTTCAGAAGAACACCGACCTCCGCCGCACCAGCAGCTTGGCCCCTCTCCCGGCCGCCCTCGCATGGCTCGGCCCTGGGGGCCTCCCCAGCTTCGGCCGACTGCCCCGGACTCCGTCCGTCGGGCCGCGTGGCCACGCCGCATCACGCCCCCGCAGGGGCAAGCCTCAGAAGAACACCGACCTCCGCTGCACCAGCAGCTTGTAGAGCGTGTGCTGGATCGTTTCTCGTACCTGGTCGGTCAGGTTGAACATCAGCATCGGGTCGTCCGCCGCCTCCGGCGGATGCCCGTCGGTGGGGATGGGCTCGCCGAACTGGATCGTCCACTTCGTCGGCAGCGGCACCGCACCCAGCGGCCCCAGCAGCGGGAAGGTGGGAGTGACCGGGAAGTACGGCAGGCCGAGCAGCCGGGCCAGGGTCTTCGCGTTCCCCACCATCGGATAGATCTCCTCCGCGCCCACGATCGAGCACGGCACGATCGGCGCCCCCGCGCGCAGCGCCGTCGAGACGAAGCCGCCCCGCCCGAAGCGCTGCAGCTTGTACCGCTCCGAGAACGGCTTGCCGATCCCCTTGAAGCCCTCCGGCATCACCCCGACCACCTCGCCGCGCTCCAGCAGCAGCTGGGCGTCCTCGGAGCAGGCGAGGGTGTGACCCGCCTTGCGCGCCAGCTCGTTGACGACCGGCAGTACGAAGACGAGATCGGCCGCGAGCAGCCGCAGATGGCGCTGGGCCGGGTGGTTGTCGTGCACCGCGACCTGGAGCATCAGCCCGTCCAGCGGCAGCACCCCGGAGTGGTTGGCGACGACGAGCGCACCGCCGCTGTCGGGGATGTTCTCGATCCCCTTCACCTCGACCCGGAAGTACTTCTCGTACAGCGGGCGGAGCAGGGACATCAGGACCTGCTCGGTCAGATCGTGGTCGTAGCCGAAGTCGTCGACCTCGTAGTCCCCGGTGATCCGGCGGCGCAGAAAGCTCAGCCCGTGGGCCAGCTTGCGCTCCCAGTCGCCACTGCCCGGGGCCTGCTTGGGCGGGTCGGGCGGCAGGGGCGGCACGGCCGCGGCCGCCGTCTGGGGGCGCTGTTCGAGCGCCTCGTCGCGCTGCTGCGGTACGGGCTTGAGCGAGCCCTGGGAGCGGCCGCCGCGCCCCAGCCGAGGGACCTTCCTCCGGGAAGACCGGGGCTCCTCACCAAACGGAATGACCTTGGCGTCCGCCATGGTGGTTGCACTCCTCACGTCTGGGCGCCCGCGGGCAGCAGCGCGGCGAGCCGATCGATGGTACGGGCGAGGGTCTCGGGCGGGAGCAGCCCGGGGCCGCGACTGTGCGCATAGTCCGCGAGGGCACCGGCGGTGGTGTGCTCGGGTTCGAACCCCAGGGTCTCGCGCATCTGGCTGGTGGCCACGACCCGGCCGTGGGTGAGCAGCCGGACCTGCTCGGGCGAGAAGTCGGTGATGCCGAGGGACCGCAGTGCGGTGCGGGCCCATCGCAGCGTGGGCAGCAGCAGCGGCAGGGTCGGGCGGCCGAGCCGCCGGGCCGCCTGGGAGAGCAGCAGCACCCCGTCTCCGGCGATATTGAACGTGCCGCTGTTGAGCGTGGACCGGCGCGGTTCGGAGGCCCCGATCCGCAGCACCTCGATGGCGTCCTTCTCATGGACGAACTGCAGCCGCGGGTCGTAGCCGATGACGGTGGGCAGCACGGGCAGCGCGAAGTACTCGGCGAGCGGTGAGTCCGCGCAGGGCCCCAGGATGTTGGCGAAGCGCAGCACGCACACCGCGACATCGGGGCGGCGCCGGGCGAAACCGCGGACATATCCCTCGACCTCGACGGTGTCCTTGGCGAAGCCGCCGCTCGGCAGGGATTTGGGCGGGGTGGTCTCGCTGAAGACGGCGGGGTCGCGGGGCGCGGAGCCGTACACATTGGTGCTGGACTTCACCACCAGCCGCTGCACCGACGGGGCCTTCTGGCAGGCGCCGAGCAGCTGCATGGTGCCGATGACATTGGTCTCCTTGATCGAGGCGCGATTGCCGCGCGCCCCCAGCGGAGTCCCGTTGATATCCATGTGGACGACCGTGTGGACGCCGTATTCGGCGAGCAGTTTCCCGATCGTGGGGTGACGGATATCGGCCCGGACGAAGTCGGCGCCGCCGAGGTGGTGTTCGGGCGGCACGGCGTCCACGCCGATCACTCGCTCCACATCGGGTTCGCGCTGTATGCGCCGGACGAAACGGCCTCCCAGCCGGCGAGCGACCCCGGTGACGAGCACGACCTTTCCCAAGATCAGCGCCTTCCTTCCCACCCTCGTCCGAGCTGGGCTGTGCGGAACACCGTAACCGCTCGATGTTGCACTGTGATGACCACTCGCCGCGCGCTGCGCGTTTTAAGCCGGGGCCGGAGGGACCGCCGTGGCTCAGACCCGTGCCACATACGCACCGCAGCCCTTCCACCGGTGGTGGAAGGGCTGCGGGACGAACACAGCGTCGCTTGCTTACTTCTTGTTGCGACGCTGGACGCGCGTGCGCTTGAGCAGCTTGCGGTGCTTCTTCTTCGCCATCCGCTTGCGCCGCTTCTTGATAACAGAGCCCACGACTACCCTCGCTCACTTCGATTCACTCGGTGCGGGGCGTCCGAGCCCACACGACCTACATCGGGCCAGCCTACCCGGCGCCGAGCGAACCACGTAATCCGAGGGTCCTCCCCGGGCCCGGAAAGGGCCTAGGCGGACTCCACCCCCACATACGATTCGCGGAGGTATTCATGAACCGCTTGCTCTGGGACCCGGAAAGACCTGCCCACCCGGATCGCCGGCAGATGACCGCTGTGCACCAAGCGGTACACGGTCATCTTGGACACTCGCATCACCGAGGCGACTTCCGCCACGGTCAGAAACTGAACCTCGTTCAGAGGCCGTTCGCCAGCAGCCATGACACAACACCTGAACCTTCCGCACATGTCGGGCACCGGCTTCCCCTCCGGTGACTCCTGGTCGCATGCGCGCTCCACCCCAGGTTAGGGGCGGGTGATGCAAGTGGGGAAGAGGAGTAGCGATCGGACGCCTACTGTGACAGACACGCTCGATTGAGTACATAGCGAGTAAGCGGCCGGTAGTAACCAGACCGCACAGCGTCATCAAGCGGAACGGCGACGGACACCCGTCCCTCGGCCTCCCCGACGAACAGCGCGGGGTCGTCCGTATCCCCGAGCCCGATGGCCTCAAAGCCCAGCTGACCTGCACCACAGACCCATCCGTGGTCCCCGATGACCAGTCCCGGCAGCGGGCCGCCGGACTCCGCGGCAGAGCCGAGCGCGACCCGAACCGGGAGCGGCGAGTGGGTGTGGGCGCCCGGCTCACTCACGGACGGGCGAGCGCCGGGCGCCTGCACCATCGCAATACCTCGTACGTAGGCGAGCCGGTGGGTACGTACGCCGAACCGCGTCGTTATGTCGATACATCTACCGTGCGCGGGAGTGAGGACACGGCAGCCCGCCGCCGAGAGCGCCGACGCCAACGCGGCGTAGAACCCGAGGAGGCGGTGGGGATGGCCGGTGCCGAGGAGCACCGGGAGCCGGTCCTGGGCGGCGGCGCGCAGCCGGTCCGCGAAGGCATGCAGCGCGGCGATCGTCAGCTCTGGATCGATCACATCCGGCCCCGAAACGGTGGCCGGGTCGACCGAAACCCCGCATTTGGCGCCCATCAGGCTGAGCAATTCCGTAAAGGACCAGTCGCATTCGGGCTCCAGACCGAGCAGCACCCGAGGGTCCCGGGCGGCGAAGAGCCGATAGCGGCGCAGGCTCTCCTCCCGGCTCGTCGCCACGGGTCCGGCGAGCCGCGCCGCCAGCAGATGCGCGCGCAGCGCGGCAGTACTCAACACATCACCGATGCTGACGGACGCGGCCCGCCGGCCGCCCGGTTATGCCGGCAGACCCCACGGTTGGCGTAACGCCCGTTTTGGTCAGAGCCTCGTCCGGACGTTCCCGATCGGCGTGGAGAGGCTTTTCGCGGGGCGATTCACGGAAGCAGCCCATGGTGCGGGAAGACCGCCCGGCGCGTCGCCAGGATCGCCTGGTCCAGCCGGTCCGCCGGGTCGTACCCGGACTCGGCGAACTCCCGCCAGCTCGGCTCCCGCCCGTCCGTCATCCGCCGCGGCGCGTCCATCCGGGTCCGCCGGTACACCTCCTGCCGCCACTCCTCCGGCACCGGCGTGGCGGGCTCGACCGGCCGCCCCGCCGCGATCGCGACCAGATGCGTCCAGGACCGCGGCACCACGTCCACCACCGCATAGCCGCCGCCCCCGAGCGCGACCCAGCGCCCGTCCGCGTGCTCATGCGCCAGCCGGTGACAGCTCTCGGCGACCGCCCGCTGTGCGTCGACCGTCACCGCCAAGTGGGCCAGCGGGTCCTCGACATGGGTGTCCGCGCCATGCTGGGTCACCAGCACCTGCGGACGGAACGCCGCCAGCAGCTCCGGCACGACCGCGTGAAAGGCCCGCAGCCATCCCTCGTCCGAGGTCCCGGCCGGCAGCGCCACATTGACCGCCGAGCCCTCGGCGCCCTCCCCGCCCGCCTCCTCCGGCCAGCCGGTCTGCGGGAACAGGGTCCGGGGGTGCTCGTGCAGCGAGATCGTCAGCACCCGAGGATCGTCCCAGAACGCCGCCTGGACCCCGTCCCCGTGATGGACATCCACATCCACATACGCGACCCGCTCCGCGCCCAGCTCCAGCAGCCGCGCGACCGCCAGCGCCGCGTCGTTGTAGATGCAGAACCCGGACGCGCCCCGGGGCATCGCATGGTGCAGCCCGCCCGCGAAGTTCACCGCGTGCAGCGCCTCGCCGCGCCATACGTCCTCGGCGGCGCCGACCGACTGCCCGGCGATCAGCGCGGACGCCTCGTGCATCCCCGCGAAGGCCGGATCGTCGATCGTCCCCAGGCCGTACGAACCGTCCGCCGATTCCGGGGCGGCCGAGGCCCGCCGTACCGCCTCGATGTACTCCTGCCCGTGGACCAGGCGCAGCGTCGACTCCCCGGCCGGCTTGGCGGCCACCACTTGGACCGCCCGGTCCAGCCCATACGCCTGCACCAACCGCATGGTCAGCGCGAGCCGCACCGGGTCCATCGGGTGCCCGGCGCCGAAGTCGTATCCGGTTACTTCCTCATCCCACATCAACTGTGCGCGGCCGCTCATGCCCGTCACCGTATCCGGCTGGTACAGGGGTGAACGACCTCGCGTACCGGATCGTCACCAGCACGAGCGCCATCGGCACCAGCATCGCCGCCCGATAGTTCCACGCACCGCCCAGCGCGCCGACGAGCGGTGAGCCGATGAGGAAGCCCACGTAGTTGAAGATATTGAGACGGGCGACGGCGGCATCGGACGCCCCGGGGAAGAGCCGCCCCGCGGCCGCGAAGGTCTGCGGCACCAGCACGCACAGCCCCAGCCCCAGCAGCGTGAACCCGCCCATCCCCACCCATGGGCTGGGCGCCGCCGCGACCACCGCGAAACCGGCGCCCGCGAGCAGGGCACCTGCCCGGACCACGGCGACCGCGCCGAAGCGCCGCACCCCGAAGTCGCCGAAGGAGCGGCCGAGGAGCGTGGTGACCATATAGACGTTGTACGGGACCGTGGCCAGCTGCTCGGAGCTGTGCAGCACGTCCTCCAGATACTTGGCACTCCAGTTGGAGACGGTGGAGTCCCCGATATAGGCGAAGGCCATGACGAGACAGAGCGGCAGCAGCGCCCGCATGCTCACGGCGGCGCCGTGGTCCTCAGCTTGGTGGTCGGCCAGGTGGTCGGCTTGGCAGTCGGCTTGGCGGTCCACGTACCAGCGGCTGGCGATCAGTGCGACGGGCACCAGGGTGGCCACCAGCGGCGCGTAGAGCGTGGGCAGTGGCAGGTCCCAGTGCGCGCCCACCCAGGCCAGCGAGGCCCCGGCGATCCCGCCCAGGCTGTACGCGCCATGGAAGCCGAGCATGATGCTGCGGCCGTACGCGCGCTGCAGGCTCACCCCGAGCATGTTCATCGACGCGTCGAGCGCCCCGACGGTCAGTCCGAACACCGCGAGGGCCGCCGCGAGCTGCCACACCGTCGTACCCGATCCGGCGGCCAGCAGGGCGACGGAGACGATGGGCTGCACCACGCGGAGGACGAGGCCCGGACGAATCCGCTTGACGAGATGCTCGGTGCCGACGCTGCCCACGCCGGCGAGGATCGGCACGGCGGCCAGGAAGAGGGGCAGCAGCCCATCGGATATCCCGTACCGATCCTGCAGCGCGGGTATGCGCGTCACCAGCAGAGCGAAGATCGCGCCCTGGACGAAGAAACTGATGGCCAATGAGGCCCGGCCCTGCCGAAGTCGGCGGCTCGGACGCGAATCCGTCATGGCCGTGGAGCGTACGGCCCCGGACTACTTGTGGGTAGAGGTGAGCAACCCTCGCAGTTCGGCCATGTGGACGAAACGGTCCCGGGCCGCGGCGAGCTTGGCGGCGGGTGTCATGGCCGTGTAGCCGTACACATCCATCCCGGCGGCCACGGCGGCTTGGACCCCGAGCGGACTGTCCTCGACGACGGCACAGCGCTCGGGCGCCACCCCCATCCGCTCGGCGGCGTGCAGGAACAGATCCGGGGCGGGCTTGCCGCGGCCCACGTCCTCGGAGCTGAAGATGTGGTCCTCGCCGAAGAGGTCGTACAGCCCGGTCGTACGGAGGGCGACGCGGATGCGCTCATGGCTTCCGGAGGAGGCGACGCAGTACGGAACCCCGTCGGCCCGCAGCTTCTCCAGCACCTCGGACACCCCGGCCACCGGCCGCAGCTCCTGGCGGAAGGCATCGAAGACCCGGCCGTGGAAGGTGGCGTCGAAGTCCGACGGCAGCCGCCGGCCCGAACGCTCGAGGACCAGCTCGTGGATGCGATGCATGGCGGAGCCCATGTAGTCGCGTATGGAGTCCTCGTAGCTGGTGGGGTGCCCCAACTCCGTGAGGTAGGCGGCGAGAATCCGATTGGAGATGGACTCGCTGTCGACGAGCACTCCGTCGTTGTCGAAGATGACCAGGTCATAGCGCATGAGGCCAGCCTACAAACTGAAATGAGAAAAGCCCGGTTGAGAGCCGAAGCTCCCAACCGGGCTTTTCTTAAAAATTGTTCGGCGGTGTCCTACTCTCCCACAGGGTCCCCCCTGCAGTACCATCGGCGCTGAAAGGCTTAGCTTCCGGGTTCGAAATGTAACCGGGCGTTTCCCTAACGCTATGACCACCGAAACACTATGAAACTGAACCGGAACCACACCCCAAACAAAAAGGGGGGTTCAATACGGTTCATTGCTTCAGAACCAACACAGTGGACGCGAGCACCTGAGGACAAGCCCTCGGCCTATTAGTACCAGTCAACTCCACCAGTTACCCGGCTTCCATATCTGGCCTATCAACCCAGTCGTCTACTGGGAGCCTTAACCCATCAAGTGGGTGGGAGTCCTCATCTCGAAGCAGGCTTCCCGCTTAGATGCTTTCAGCGGTTATCCCTCCCGAACGTAGCCAACCAGCCATGCCCTTGGCAGGACAACTGGCACACCAGAGGTTCGTCCGTCCCGGTCCTCTCGTACTAGGGACAGCCCTTCTCAAGACTCCTACGCGCACAGCGGATAGGGACCGAACTGTCTCACGACGTTCTAAACCCAGCTCGCGTACCGCTTTAATGGGCGAACAGCCCAACCCTTGGGACCGACTCCAGCCCCAGGATGCGACGAGCCGACATCGAGGTGCCAAACCATCCCGTCGATATGGACTCTTGGGGAAGATCAGCCTGTTATCCCCGGGGTACCTTTTATCCGTTGAGCGACGGCGCTTCCACAAGCCACCGCCGGATCACTAGTCCCGACTTTCGTCCCTGCTCGACCCGTCGGTCTCACAGTCAAGCTCCCTTGTGCACTTACACTCAACACCTGATTGCCAACCAGGCTGAGGGAACCTTTGGGCGCCTCCGTTACCCTTTAGGAGGCAACCGCCCCAGTTAAACTACCCACCAGACACTGTCCCTGATCCGGATCACGGACCCAGGTTAGACATCCAGCACGACCAGAGTGGTATTTCAACAATGACTCCACACTAACTGGCGTTAATGCTTCACAGTCTCCCACCTATCCTACACAAGCCGAACCGAACACCAATATCAAGCTATAGTAAAGGTCCCGGGGTCTTTCCGTCCTGCTGCGCGAAACGAGCATCTTTACTCGTAGTGCAATTTCACCGGGCCTATGGTTGAGACAGTCGAGAAGTCGTTACGCCATTCGTGCAGGTCGGAACTTACCCGACAAGGAATTTCGCTACCTTAGGATGGTTATAGTTACCACCGCCGTTTACTGGCGCTTAAGTTCTCAGCTTCGCCACACCGAAATGTGACTAACCGGTCCCCTTAACGTTCCAGCACCGGGCAGGCGTCAGTCCGTATACATCGCCTTACGGCTTCGCACGGACCTGTGTTTTTAGTAAACAGTCGCTTCTCGCTGGTCTCTGCGGCCACCACCAGCTCAAGGAGAAAATCCCATCACCAGCAATGGCCCCCCTTCTCCCGAAGTTACGGGGGCATTTTGCCGAGTTCCTTAACCATAGTTCACCCGAACGCCTCGGTATTCTCTACCTGACCACCTGAGTCGGTTTAGGGTACGGGCCGCCATGAAACTCGCTAGAGGCTTTTCTCGACAGCATAGGATCATCCACTTCACCACAATCGGCTCGGCATCAGGTCTCACCCTTCAATGAGGAACGGATTTACCTACTCCTCGGGCTACACCCTTACCCCGGGACAACCACCGCCCGGGCTGGACTACCTTCCTGCGTCACCCCATCACTCACCTACTACAGGTCTGGACCGTCGGCTCCACCACTCCCCTCAACTCCGAAGAGATCAGGGCGGCTTCACGGACTTAGCATCGCCTGGTTCGACGTTGGCGCTTCAAAGCGGGTACCGGAATATCAACCGGTTGTCCATCGACTACGCCTGTCGGCCTCGCCTTAGGTCCCGACTTACCCTGGGCAGATCAGCTTGACCCAGGAACCCTTAGTCAATCGGCGCACACGTTTCCCACGTGTGTATCGCTACTCATGCCTGCATTCTCACTCGTGAACCATCCACAACTCGCTTACACGGCTGCTTCACCCGGCACACGACGCTCCCCTACCCATCACAGCGATCGTTGGACCACATGCTGCAATGACACGACTTCGGCGGTACGCTTGAGCCCCGCTACATTGTCGGCGCGGAATCACTTGACCAGTGAGCTATTACGCACTCTTTCAAGGATGGCTGCTTCTAAGCCAACCTCCTGGTTGTCTCTGCGACTCCACATCCTTTCCCACTTAGCGTACGCTTAGGGGCCTTAGTCGATGCTCTGGGCTGTTTCCCTCTCGACCATGGAGCTTATCCCCCACAGTCTCACTGCCGCGCTCTCACTTACCGGCATTCGGAGTTTGGCTAAGGTCAGTAACCCGGTAGGGCCCATCGCCTATCCAGTGCTCTACCTCCGGCAAGAAACACACGACGCTGCACCTAAATGCATTTCGGGGAGAACCAGCTATCACGGAGTTTGATTGGCCTTTCACCCCTAACCACAGGTCATCCCCCAGGTTTTCAACCCTGGTGGGTTCGGTCCTCCACGAAGTCTTACCTCCGCTTCAACCTGCCCATGGCTAGATCACTCCGCTTCGGGTCTTGAGCGCGCTACTAAACCGCCCTATTCGGACTCGCTTTCGCTACGGCTTCCCCACACGGGTTAACCTCGCAACACACCGCAAACTCGCAGGCTCATTCTTCAAAAGGCACGCAGTCACGACCGTGCTCCGAAGAACACGGCGACGCTCCCACGGCTTGTAGGCACACGGTTTCAGGTACTATTTCACTCCGCTCCCGCGGTACTTTTCACCATTCCCTCACGGTACTATCCGCTATCGGTCACCAGGGAATATTTAGGCTTAGCGGGTGGTCCCGCCAGATTCACACAGGATTTCTCGGGCCCCGTGCTACTTGGGAAATGAACAAGCAAGCCACTACGATTTCAGCTACGGGGGTCTTACCCTCTACGCCGGACCTTTCGCATGTCCTTCGCCTATCGCAATGGTTTCTGACTCACCCAGCCGCCGGCAGACGACTGAAGTTCACTCCCACAACCCCGTATGCGCAACCCCTGCCGGGTATCACACACATACGGTTTAGCCTCATCCAGTTTCGCTCGCCACTACTCCCGGAATCACGGTTGTTTTCTCTTCCTGCGGGTACTGAGATGTTTCACTTCCCCGCGTTCCCTCCACATACCCTATGTGTTCAGGTATGGGTGACAGCCCATGACGACTGCCGGGTTTCCCCATTCGGACACCCCCGGATCAAAGCTCGGTTGACAGCTCCCCGGGGCCTATCGCGGCCTCCCACGTCCTTCATCGGTTCCTGGTGCCAAGGCATCCACCGTGCGCCCTTAAAAACTTGGCCACAGATGCTCGCGTCCACTGTGCAGTTCTCAAACAACGACCCGTACCCCGTCACCCACACCTCACGATGCGGTTCACCGGGACCGGCCGAAGGACGAGCGTCATAGCCCGTACCTTCAGACACCCAACAGCGTGCCCGGCCCGACCTCCGGATCCGGCAGTCTCGTTCCACGCCCCGAAGGGGCAGTACTAGAAACAGCGGACCAGACGGCCGTGCCGAATAGTCAACGTTCCACCCATGAGCAAACCGTGCGAGACATGCGCTCGCAGTCGGCTATGTGCTCCTTAGAAAGGAGGTGATCCAGCCGCACCTTCCGGTACGGCTACCTTGTTACGACTTCGTCCCAATCGCCAGTCCCACCTTCGACGGCTCCCCCCACAAGGGTTGGGCCACCGGCTTCGGGTGTTACCGACTTTCGTGACGTGACGGGCGGTGTGTACAAGGCCCGGGAACGTATTCACCGCAGCAATGCTGATCTGCGATTACTAGCGACTCCGACTTCATGGGGTCGAGTTGCAGACCCCAATCCGAACTGAGACCGGCTTTTTGAGATTCGCTCCACCTCACGGCTTCGCAGCTCATTGTACCGGCCATTGTAGCACGTGTGCAGCCCAAGACATAAGGGGCATGATGACTTGACGTCGTCCCCACCTTCCTCCGAGTTGACCCCGGCAGTCTCCTGTGAGTCCCCATCACCCCGAAAGGCATGCTGGCAACACAGAACAAGGGTTGCGCTCGTTGCGGGACTTAACCCAACATCTCACGACACGAGCTGACGACAGCCATGCACCACCTGTACACCGACCACAAGGGGGCCCCTGTCTCCAGAGGTTTCCGGTGTATGTCAAGCCTTGGTAAGGTTCTTCGCGTTGCGTCGAATTAAGCCACATGCTCCGCCGCTTGTGCGGGCCCCCGTCAATTCCTTTGAGTTTTAGCCTTGCGGCCGTACTCCCCAGGCGGGGAACTTAATGCGTTAGCTGCGGCGCGGACAACGTGGAATGTCGCCCACACCTAGTTCCCAACGTTTACGGCGTGGACTACCAGGGTATCTAATCCTGTTCGCTCCCCACGCTTTCGCTCCTCAGCGTCAGTATCGGCCCAGAGATCCGCCTTCGCCACCGGTGTTCCTCCTGATATCTGCGCATTTCACCGCTACACCAGGAATTCCGATCTCCCCTACCGAACTCTAGCCTGCCCGTATCGAATGCAGACCCGGAGTTAAGCTCCGGGCTTTCACATCCGACGCGACAAGCCGCCTACGAGCTCTTTACGCCCAATAATTCCGGACAACGCTTGCGCCCTACGTATTACCGCGGCTGCTGGCACGTAGTTAGCCGGCGCTTCTTCTGCAGGTACCGTCACTCTCGCTTCTTCCCTGCTGAAAGAGGTTTACAACCCGAAGGCCGTCATCCCTCACGCGGCGTCGCTGCATCAGGCTTTCGCCCATTGTGCAATATTCCCCACTGCTGCCTCCCGTAGGAGTCTGGGCCGTGTCTCAGTCCCAGTGTGGCCGGTCGCCCTCTCAGGCCGGCTACCCGTCGTCGCCTTGGTAGGCCATCACCCCACCAACAAGCTGATAGGCCGCGGGCTCATCCTGCACCGCCGGAGCTTTCCACACGCATCCCATGCGGGAGCGTGTCATATCCGGTATTAGACCCCGTTTCCAGGGCTTGTCCCAGAGTGCAGGGCAGATTGCCCACGTGTTACTCACCCGTTCGCCACTAATCCCCGGCCGAAACCGGTTCATCGTTCGACTTGCATGTGTTAAGCACGCCGCCAGCGTTCGTCCTGAGCCAGGATCAAACTCTCCGTGAATGCTTCCGGGATATCCCGGTCACACAGTCACGAGAGCGGAGCAGACCGGAGGAATAATCCAGTCCGCTCACAGCGTCCTCGCTGTGTATTTTTCCAAAGGAACCTCGTCCGAGATGGACGGGGTATCAACATATCTGGCGTTGACTTTTGGCACGCTGTTGAGTTCTCAAGGAACGGACGCTTCCTTTGAAACCGTTTCACCGGTCTCTCCGGGCGCTTCCCTTCGGTGTTTCCAACCTTACCAGATCCGTTTTCCGTTCCGTTTCCGGTCCGAATTCCGTTTCTGGCCCCCTGTTGGAGCGGGGTCTTTCGCGCCTTCCGGCGTGATCACTACTTTAGCGGATTCCCCCGGAAGCTCATAATCGAGCTTCCCGATCCGAATTCCGGCATGCCGAAATCCATCCCGATGAGGGACCGTGCAGAAGTGGTTTGCCGCCGGTGCGGCTCGAGTGGCTGCCGCGTTTCCCCGCAGGGCTCCGTGGCAACTCGGTGAACAGTACACGACGCCCCGAGGACCATCAAACTCATGGCCGGACGCCCCGTCAGGGCGTACCGTCTGGGGCATGACGAGCGCATGTGTACACCCACGGTGGTGGGCCGCCTGACGGCGGCCGCCTCTATCAACACATGCGCAACCACGGCCGCCGCTCCGGCGGCCGTTCGCGTATCTCCCTCCCCGCGAACCCGGCCGGCCGGGTCGGCGGTCCCGACACAGCGGGAGATGGCGGAGAGATGACGGAGACGAAGACGGCACGGCGCCGGATCTTCAGTGGGATCAAACCGAGCGGGCATCTGACCCTCGGCAACTACCTCGGGGCCGTACGCCGGTGGGTTCAGGAGGACCAGCACCGTGCCGACGCGCTGTTCTGCGTCGTCGATCTGCACGCCCTCACGGTGGAACACGATCCGGCGCGGGTGCGGCGGCTCACCCGGCAGGCCGCCACGCTGCTGCTGGCCTCGGGGCTCGACCCCGAGCAGTGCACGCTGTTCGTCCAGAGCCAGGTGGATGAGCACGCGCGGCTGTCCTATCTCATGGAGTGCACGGCCACCGACGGCGAGATGCGGCGGATGATCCAGTACAAGGAGAAGGCCGCGCGGGAACAGGCGAGGGGGCGGAGCGTACGGCTGTCGCTGCTCACCTATCCGGCGCTGATGGCGGCCGACATCCTCGTCTATGGCACGCATGAGGTGCCCGTCGGCGAGGACCAGACACAACATGTCGAGCTGGCCCGGGATCTGGCGCAGCGGTTCAACCAGCGGTACGGACCGGTCTTCACCGTGCCCCGGGCCACTCGGCCGCGGGTCTCGGCGCGGGTGATGGATCTGCAGGACCCCACCTCGAAGATGGGGAAGTCGCATGCGGAGACGGCGGGCATCGTCTATCTGCTCGACGAGCCGGACGCGGTGCGGAAGAAGATCATGCGGGCCGTCACGGACAGCGGAACCGAGGTGCGGTACGACCGGACGGAGCAGCCGGGGGTGGCCAATCTGCTGGATGTGCTCGCCTCGTGCACCGATGGAAAGCCGGAGGTGCTGGCCGGGGAGTTCAGCTCGTACGGGGCGCTGAAGCGGGCCACGGCGGAGGCGGTGCTGGAACTGCTGCGGCCCCTTCAGGCCCGGCACGCGGAGCTGTGCGCCGACCCCTCTTATATGGACGGGGTACTGCGGGCCGGGGCCGAGCGGGCGCGCGGGCTGGCCCGGCCCCGGGTGGACGAGGCGTATGCGGCGGTCGGACTGCTGCCGCCCGCCTGAGCAAAGCGGCTGGTCGGCGTCAGCCGTTGCCGGAGGCGAGCTCGCGGCTGCGGTCGCGGGCCGCCTCCAGCGCGGCGATCAGCGCGGCGCGCACCCCGTGGCTCTCGAGCTCGCGGATGGCGTTGATCGTGGTGCCCGCCGGGGAGGTCACGGCCTCCCGCAGCTTGACCGGGTGCTGATCGCTGTCGCGCAGCATCACCGCGGCGCCGATGGCCGCCTGGACGATCAGGTCATGGGCCTTGTCGCGGGGCAGGCCCAGCAGGATGCCCGCGTCGGTCATGGCCTCGACGAGGAAGTAGAAGTAGGCCGGGCCGGAGCCGGAGAGGGCGGTCGCGGCGTCCTGCTGGGACTCGGGGACGCGCAGCGTCTTGCCGACGCCGCCGAAGATGGCCTCGGTGTGGGCGAGGTGCTCCTCGGTGGCGTGGCTGCCCGCCGAGATGACGGACATGGCCTCGTCGACCAGTGCGGGGGTGTTGGTCATCACACGGACGACCGGGGTGCCGGCGGCCAGGCGCGCCTCGAAGAAGGAGGTGGGGATGCCGGCGGCGCCGGAGATGACCAGCCGGTCGGCGGGGACGTGTGGGGCGAGCTCATCGAGCAGGGCGCCCATGTCCTGCGGTTTGACGGTGAGGATGAGGGTGTCGGCGGACTTGGCGGCCTCGGCGTTGGAGACGGCCTCGACGCCGTGGCGCGAGCGGAGCTCCTCGGCGCGCTCGGGGCGGCGGGCCGTGACCAGGAGGTCGGACGGCGACCAGCCACCTCGGATCATTCCGCTGAGAAGGGCTTCGCCGATCTTTCCCGTGCCGAGCACGGCGACCTTCTCCGTCATAGTGCGGCTCTCCTCATACCTGAGTGGGTCGTGCTGTGCTGCAAGTGTGTTCTCCGCCATCTTCCCACGGGTGGCCCATTATCCCTGGTGCTTATGAATTACTTATTCGTCGTTCGATGAATTAATTTTCTCGCGCCATCCGGCGTGACCGGGAAGCCGCTTTGCGCCAGCGCCTATGGGGGCGCCCGGAACCAAGCAGTCCTGTTCGATGACTCCAAGTTCACAAGTCGGTTACATATCGACTTGCAAATGGTCACGACCTCATGGACACAATAGGGGTCGGTGTCTATACGTACGGGAAGGGGGCGATGGTGAGGAGCATTCGGCATACCGCTCATGCACTGGTAACGGCGGTAGCCGTGTTGCTTGCCCTCTTCATCGCGGCTGATTGCGCGTCCGCGCAGGTCATCCATCCCGAAGCGAGCAGCGTCACCGCTTCAGCCGATCCGCGGCCGACCACGGAATCATGGGTCTCCGCGCACGGCGACCACGGAACAGAAGACTGCAAGGGGCTCCGTGGACGGGCCCCGCTGACCGCTCCCACACCGAGCGGCAAATACGGATGTGTGTGCGGTTGCGACACTGGTGTTCCGGTGCCGCGTACCGCCATCTCCACACCGGTCACCGGGCGGCAAGCCGTTCCGGTGTCGAGATCGGGCGAGTTGCCCGTCATCCTCCAGATCTTCCGCTGCTGAGAGCTACATCGCCGTAGCCCGGCGGTTCGTCTCGGACACTTCTCCACGCTTTCACGCTTCTCCCAGCAAGCGATCTCAACCGCCAGCGACCGATTCCATCGATCCCACTGACGTAGCGCTATGCCGTGCCCCCGCCTGCCCATGAGCCGGTGACGGGGCGCACTGGAGGCAACCCTCATGCGAAACTCTCTCTTTGACCGTTTCCGTGGTGCCGGAGGCACCTCAGGCTCATCCGGCGCCAAAACATTCCGCGCCGACTTCACCGCTTCTCTCGTCGTCTTCCTCGTTGCCGTCCCCCTGTGCGTGGGGGTGGCGGTGGCCTCGGGTGTTCCGGCCGAGCTCGGCCTGATCACCGGCATCGTCGGCGGGCTGGTCACCGGCTTCCTGCCGGGCAGCAGCCTGCAGGTCTCCGGCCCGGCCGCCGGTCTGACCGTGCTGGTGTACGAGGCCGTGGAGCAATACGGCGTCGCCGCACTCGGCGTCCTCGTCCTGATCTCCGGACTGCTGCAGCTGGCCATGGGCGCGCTCGGCCTCGGCCGCTGGTTCCGGGCGATCTCCGTCGCCGTGGTGCAGGGCATGCTCGCGGGCATCGGTCTGGTGCTGATCGCCGGACAGCTCTACGCGCTCGCCGACGCCAAGGCGCCGACCAGCGGGCTCGACAAGATCTTCGGTATTCCGGAGCTCATCGGGGACGTGGCCGGTTCCGGGGACGCGCTGAAGGCGCTCGCCGTGGGCGTCGGCACGATCGCGGTCCTGGTGCTGTGGCCGCGTTTCCGCCAGGGCGCCAAGGTGCTGCCCGCTCCGCTGGCGGCCGTCGCGCTCGCCACTGCCTCGACCGTGATCTTCGACCTGCCGATCGCGCGAGTCGAGGTCAAGGGTCTGCTGGACGCCATCCAGCCGCCCGGCGGCAGTGAGTTCCAGGCGCTCGCCGAGGTGGGCGTCATCGGCACCGTGCTCGCCTTCACGCTGATCGCCTCGGCCGAGAGCCTGTTCAGCGCCGCGGCCGTGGACCGGCTGCACGACGGTGCCCGCACCGACTACGACAAGGAGCTCATGGCGCAGGGCGCGGGCAACGCGGTGTGCGGTGTCCTCGGTGCGCTCCCGATGACCGCGGTGATCGTGCGGAGCGCGGCCAATGTGCAGGCCGGCGCGAAGACGAAGGCGTCGCGGGTGCTGCACGGTGTGTGGCTGCTGATCTTCGCGGTGCTCTTCCCCTCGGCCCTGGGCATCATCCCGGTGGCGGCGCTCGCCGGTGTGCTGGTGTACTCGGGCTGGAAGCTGATCCCGACCAAGGACCTGGTGCCGCTGTGGCGGTCCCACCGCGGTGAGGCGATCATCCTGGTCGTCACCGCCGGCGCGATCGTGGTCACCAATATGTTCGAGGGCGTGATCATCGGTCTGCTGATGGCCGTGGCCAAGACGGCCTGGGAGACCTCGCATGTGCATGTCGAGGTCAGCGGGCGCGAGAACGACGACGCCGGCGACGGTGCCGGCGACAAGCCCCTGCGCGTCCGGGTGCGCGGTAACGCGACCTTCCTGCGACTGCCCAAGCTGCTGGACGAGCTGGAGGGGCTGCCCCGTGAGCGGGAGGTCGAGCTCGACCTGACCGGGCTGCGCCATGTGGACCACGCCTGTGAGATGGCGCTGGCCACCTGGACCGAGCGGCACAACGCGGTGGTCAAGCGTGACGCCGCCCTCGATGAGCGGGTCCCGGCGTAACGACGCCCGCTCGGGGGACACGCCCCCTTCCGTCATCCGGCCCCCGGCGCCGCACTCGCGGCTCCGGGGGCCGGCTGCGCTCCGGCCGTGGGTCAGCCGCAGGGCACGGTGACGAAGCCGTCGCTGCCGGTCCTCACATAGGCGTCGGACACGTACTGGCCCGGGGCGATGCTGTCCCAGATGTCCGTGGTGCCGTACGGTCCGGAGACCTTCTCGCCGTGCCGCTGGCAGCGGATGGGGACACGGGTGTTGTACGGCAGCACCTTGACGACTCTGTGGTTGGTGCCGGGCCCGCTGCGGACGTTCACCTGGTAGCCGGGCGCGGTCGGATAGGTGATCGCTCCGGCGGCGACCCCGACGGCGTCCGTGCCGTCCGCGGTGTCGGTGGCGTTGGCTGTGTCGATGGCGTTCGCGGTGTCGGTGGTGGCGACGGTTTCCGCGGTCTCTTCAATGGCCATGACGGCCCCTCCCCCGTTGAACTTCTTTCCGAAGTTGTGCACATGTCGTGTGAAGTGACACGACATGCGGAGGTTAACAAGGCTCGCACGTGTCATCGACTAGGCTCGCCGAGTCGCGAATGCGGCCGAATTCACGGGGGTGGGGCATGCCGCCGGTGCACAGAGCCGGGACGGGCCCGGAAGCGGAGGATCCGGAATACGCCGGGCAATACCGGCTCGAGGCGCGCCTCGGATCGGGTGGTATGGGCGTGGTCCATCTGGCCCGCTCGCCCTCGGGACGGCGTCTCGCGGTCAAGGTCGTCCATGCCGCGTATGCCGAAGACCCCGAGTTCCGGGCGCGGTTCCGGCAGGAGGTGGCGGCCGCCCGGCGGGTCAGCGGCGCGTTCACGGCGCCCGTGGTCGATGCCGACCCGGAGGCGCCGAGGCCCTGGATGGCCACCCTCTACATCCCCGGCCCGACCATCGCCGAACACGTCAAGCGGAGCGGCCCGTTGCCGCCGGACGAGACGGTGCAACTGGCCGCGGGGCTCGCGGAGGCGCTGCGGGACATCCATCGGGTGGGCGTGGTGCACCGCGATCTCAAGCCGAGCAATGTGCTGCTCGCGGCGGACGGCCCGAAGGTCATCGACTTCGGCATCTCCCGGCCGTCCGACAGTGAACTGCGCACCGAGACAGGCCAGTTGATCGGCACTCCGCCGTTCATGGCGCCGGAGCAGTTCCAGCGGCCGCGTGCGGTGGGCCCGGCGGCGGATGTCTTCGCACTGGGTTCGCTGCTGGTGCACGCGGCCACCGGGCGGGGGCCGTTCGAGTCCGAGAGCCCGTACATCGTGGCGTACCAGGTGGTGCACGACGAGGCGGATCTGGCGGGGGTGCCGGATGAGCTGCTGCCGCTGATCCAGCGGTGCCTGGCCAAGAACCCCGAGGAACGCCCCACGCCCGACGCCCTGATGACGGTCCTGCGCGCCGTCCGCGGCCCCCATCCGCCGGTGCCCCGCGGCCCCGTCCCGCTGGTGCCGCAGCAGCGGACGCCGGAGCCGCACTCCCTGCCGGGCGGGCGTGGGGAGCGAGTCGGCGGCGCCACGGATACGCATGTGAAGGCGGCCTCCGAGCCCGCGCCCCGGCTCATGAAGGACATGAAGGCCGAGCCGGAACCGGTGGCGGCCGAGCCCGAGTCGGTGACGGCGGAGCCCACGGCCGACGAGCCGGTGGCGCGGCGGGGGGTCCGGCGGTGGGCCCTGTCCGGGCTCGCGGCCCTCGTGCTGCTGGGCGCGGGCACGGTCGTCGCGCTGCGCCCGTTCGGTGGCGCGGACGCGTCCGGCGGGCGGCAGCCGCGGAACAGCGCGGCGACCGCGGAGGCATGGCGCCCCTGGACGGCGGGGCTGGACGTCGGAAAAGCGGCGCGCTCGGGGGCGCGGCCCGCGTTCTGCTCGTACGGAGCGGGCGCGCTGTACTGCACCCGGCGCGGTATCGAGGCCGCCCGGGTAGATCCGGACGACGGCCGGGTGGTCTGGTCGCGGCCGTCCGCGGCGGGGAGCCCCGGTGACGGCGAGGCGATCTCCCCTCCCGTGTTCTCCGGCGGTCTGGTGCAGACGGTGTCCCCGGACGGCGGGCGGCTGCGGGCGCTCGACCCCACGACCCACGACGTCCGCTGGAGCCGCGAGGTGTCCCGTTACGACGGTGGCGTCTACTCCTCGGGCGACACCGTGCTGCTGGCCGCGCCGGACGGCACCGTCACGGCGGTGAACGGCGCGACGAACAAGGAGCGTTGGAGCCATCGGCTGCCCGGCCACGCCAGGCCCGCCTTCTTCTCGTACGGCGACGGCCGCACGGCGTACGCCGTGACCACCTCGGGCGACGGCGCGCACACGCTGGTCACGGCGGTGGACACGGTGCGCGGCGACACGCGCTGGCACGCCTCGCTCAGCGGCAACCTGACCCCGGCCGGGAGCGGCCCCGGCGGAGTGCTGCTGCTGACCGAGACGGACCCCCGGACCCGTACCACCGCGGTCGTCCGCTACGACCCGGAGCGGCGTACGGCGCGGCGGGTCGCGCTGTCCGCGCCGGTGTCCGCGACCAGTGCCGTCACCAGCGGCGACCGGGTGTATGTGCTGGGCGCGGACGGCGGGTTGGTGGCCGTCGACACCGGGCGCGCGGGTGCGGCGCGGGCGCGGCTCTGGCGCCTGGAGACCTCGGTGGCCAACGCCTCGCCCCTGGTGGCGGCGGACGGACGGCTGTACTTCTCGGCCGCGGACGGCCGGCTGCTGGCCGTGGACGCCGAGCGGGGCGAGGTGATCGGCGCGACCCGCTCGCGCGGGGGCGCGGCCGGTCGCGGCTTTCTGGACCTGATGCCCGCGCCGGTGGCGGCGGACGGCAAGGTGTTCGCGACGGGCCCGGACGGCACCGTGTTCGCGGTGGACGGGCGGGATCCCGCTGGCTGGTGAGGGTGTCCGGCGGACCGCGCGGCGGAGCCGCAGATCGATGCTTTCCCCCACCCGCCCCTTCCCGTTACCAGGGGCTCCGCCCCTGGACCCGGCTCCTCAAACGCCGGAGGGGCTGGATTGCGCTCCTCAAACTCCGGAGGAGCTGGACTACGTTGACCGCCGGATCATGCGTCGTTGGGGGGAAGAACAGGAATGGCACTGCGCGCCGGGGACCCGGAGTCCATCGGAGGCTACGCACTCGAACGGCGGCTCGGCCGCGGCGGGATGGGCACGGTGTATCTGGCCCAGTCGCAGTCGGGGCGGCGGCTGGCCCTGAAGGTGGTGCATCAGCAGTTCGCCGACGACGATGAGTTCCGGGTGCGGTTCCGGCAGGAGGTCGCGGCCGCCCGGCGGGTCAGCGGCGCGTTCACCGCGGCCGTCGTGGACGCCGACCCCCATGCCGTACTGCCGTGGATGGCGACCTCGTACGTCCCCGGCCGCACCCTCGCCGAGCGGGTCGCGGCGGACGGTCCGCTGCGCGGCGCCGAGCTGCGGCGGCTGGCGATCGGGCTGGTGGAGGCGTTGCGGGACATCCATCGGGCGGGTGTGGTGCACCGGGATCTCAAACCGGCCAACATCGTGCTGTCCGAAGAGGGCCCCCGCGTCATCGACTTCGGCATCTCCCGGGCGGCGGACCACCAGACCCTGACCATGACGGGCCGGGTCATGGGCACGCCCCCGTTCATGTCCCCGGAGCAACTGCGCGATCCGCGGGAGGTCGGACCGGAGTCCGATGTGTTCTCGCTCGCGACGGTGGTGGTGTTCGCGGCGACCGGCCAGAGCCCGTTCGACGCGGACAGCCCGTATATGACCGCCTACCACGTGGTGCACGAGCCGCCGGAACTGGACGCGGTGACCGGGCCGTTGCGCGACACGGTCGCGGACTGCCTGAGCAAGGAGCCGTCCGCGCGCCCCGGTCTTGACGAGCTGCTGGAGCGGCTACGGACGCTGCCCGACGAGGACGGCACGGACGGCCACGGAACAGGCGAGGCCGATTCCGAGCACGCCGACACCGGCGCCGCCGTGCCGACGGAGGTCGGCCGCGCGCCCCGCCGCACCCGTCTCCCGCGCCGCGCCCTGGTGGCCGCCGGAGCGGCCGCGGGCCTGGTCGCCGCGGTCGTCGGGGCGGTCGTCGTTCTCAAGGCCGGATCCGGCGACCGGCCGGACCCCCGCCCCGCCACCGGCTCGTCGCCCGACGTCTCGCTCCCGTCCGGATGGCGCCCCTGGCAGCGCACGCTCACCGAGCCCGGCGACGACGACGTCGTGACCCGCCTCGAAGGCACTCCGCAGACGGTCAACGGGCTGAGCGCCCGTCGCTGTCTCGCCTCGGGCACCGATCTGTACTGCGGCGGTTCCGGGATCGCCCTCACCAGGCTGGACGCCCGGGGCCGCGTGACCTGGCACCGGCCGACGAAGCCGGACGCGCTGATCGGTGTGGTCGACGGTCTCGTCCTGGGCACCGTCGGACTCTCGGACGGAACGGCCCGGCTGGAGGGCTACCGCACCAGCGACGGTGAGCGGGTCTGGAAGACCGACATCGGCGGCGCGGACCAGGGCGCGGTGTTCCGGCGGGGCCGCCACCCCGCCGTGCTCACCCAGAGCTGGGACCAGGAGACCTTCCAGGCGGTGGACGCGCGCACCGGCGGCACGCTCTGGTCGCGCCGGGTCGGCCACGGGCTGACCTGCTCCCCCGATGTGGTGGCCGGACGCCCCCTCGCCGACTGCAGACCGATGGAGGACCGCGGCGACCCGGACACTCCGAGCCGGCTCTACACCCTGTCCCCCACCACGGGAGCGCCCCGGCAGATCGGCGCGCCGGATACGGGCGTGTCCCTCGCCGAGCGCTCGGGCGACCTTCTCTATCTGGAGCAGGGCGACCACGACAGCTTCGACTACACCGATCTGCTGTTCCTCTCCCCGAACGGCGGACCGGCGCGCCGGGTGAAGCTGCCCGAGGGGCTCTCCGCCCAGCAGACCAAGCCCACTCTGGTGGGCGACACGCTCTACTTCGTCCGGCAGAACGGCGAGGTCACCGCCGTCACCACGGCCGGAAAGCGGCTGTGGAGCGAGGCGACGGAGGTGGAGTGGCTGGGCTCACCCGTCGTGTCCGGGCGCCGGAACGCCCTGTTTCTGGCCACCGCCGCGGGCCGTACGGTCGCGCTGGACCGCGGGGACGGCCGGGTGCTGTGGCGGGGCAAGGCGCGTACGGACCCCGGTGGCGTCCCCGCCGAGCTGACGCTGAGCGGTGACGCCCTCACCACGGTCTACGGATACGACACCGTGGAGGCGGCCGGGACCGACATCAGCCGAGGCGGCTGACGTCGCGGACCGCGCCCTTGTCCGCGCTGGTGGCCATCGCGGCGTAGGCGCGCAGTGCGGTGGACACCTTGCGCTCGCGGTCCTTCGGGGCGTAGACGCCGCCGAGCGCCTCGCGACGGGCCGCCAACTCCTCCTCGCTCACCAGGAGTTCGATGGTGCGGCCGGGGATGTCGATGCGGATCCGGTCGCCGTCCTGGACCAGGGCGATGGTGCCGCCGGACGCCGCCTCGGGCGAGGCGTGGCCGATGGACAGGCCCGAGGTGCCGCCGGAGAAGCGGCCGTCGGTGACCAGTGCGCATGCCTTGCCCAGGCCCCGGCCCTTGAGGAAGGAGGTGGGGTAGAGCATCTCCTGCATACCGGGGCCGCCCTTGGGGCCCTCGTAGCGGATGACGACGACGTCGCCCTCCTTGACCTGCTTGCCCAGGATCCGCTCGACGGCCTCCTCCTGGGATTCGCAGACCACGGCGGGGCCCTCGAAGGTCCAGATCGACTCGTCCACGCCCGCGGTCTTCACCACGCAGCCGTCGACGGCCAGATTGCCCTTGAGGACGGCCAGTCCGCCGTCCTGGGAGTAGGCGTGCTCCAGGTCGCGGATGCAGCCGCCGGCGGCGTCCGTGTCCAGCGTGTCCCAGCGCTCGGACTGCGAGAAGGCGGTGGCGGAGCGCTTGCAGCCGGGGGCCGCGTGCCACAGCTCGACGGCCTCGGCGGACGGTGAACCGCCGCGCACGTCCCAGGTCTTGAGCCAGTCGGCGAGCGAGGAGCTGTGCACGGAGTGGACGTCCTCGTTCAGCAGCCCGGCGCGGAACAGCTCGCCGAGGATCGCCGGGATGCCGCCCGCGCGGTGCACGTCCTCCATGTAGTACGTGCCGCCGGGGGCCACGTTCGGGGCGACCTTGGCCAGGCAGGGCACCCGGCGGGAGACCTCGTTGATGTCGTCGAGGTCGTAGTCGAGACCGGCCTCCTGGGCGGCGGCCAGCAGATGCAGGATCGTGTTGGTCGAGCCGCCCATGGCGATGTCGAGCGCCATGGCGTTGTCGAAGGCGGCGCGGCTGCCGATGGAGCGCGGCAGAACGGTCTCGTCGTCCTGCTCGTAGTGGCGCTTGGTGATGTCCACGACCGTACGGCCGGCGGTCTCGTAGAGCGCCTTGCGGGCGGTGTGGGTGGCCAGCACCGAGCCGTTGCCCGGCAGGGAGAGGCCCATCACCTCGGTCAGGCAGTTCATCGAGTTGGCGGTGAACATGCCGGAACAGGAGCCGCAGGTCGGGCAGGCGTTGTTCTCGATACGGAGGATGTCCTCGTCCGAGACGTTCTCGTTGACCGCGTCCGAGATCGCGTTGATCAGGTCCAGCTTGCGGACGGTGCCGTCGACGAGCGTGGCCCGGCCCGCCTCCATGGGGCCGCCGGAGACGAAGACGGTCGGGATGTTGAGCCGCATCGCCGCCATCAGCATCCCGGGCGTGATCTTGTCGCAGTTGGAGATGCAGATCAGCGCGTCGGCGCAGTGCGCCTCGACCATGTACTCCACGGAGTCGGCGATCAGATCGCGGGAGGGGAGGCTGTAGAGCATCCCGCCGTGGCCCATGGCGATGCCGTCGTCCACCGCGATGGTGTTGAACTCGCGCGGAATGCCGCCCGCCGCGTGGATCGCCTCGCTGACGATCCGGCCGACCGGCTGGAGGTGGGTGTGACCGGGCACGAACTCGGTGAAGCTGTTGGCCACGGCGATGATCGGCTTGCCGAAGTCCTCGCGCGCTACGCCGGACGCCTGCATAAGGGCGCGGGCGCCCGCCATGTTGCGGCCATGGGTGACGGTGCGAGACCTCAGCTCGGGCACGGTGCTCGGCTCCCTCGTAATACGTGCGTCCAGCCAATGGGACGCCCGGCGAATCGGATCGGAGTCTTCTGAGCCTACGCCTGTGTCCATGGATCCGGATGGTCCGTCCGGATCCAGAGACGGTGGGGTCACTGTGTGGAAGCCCTCGATCAGCTCTCGGTCAGATAGCGCTGCAGGGTGGGCCCCACCATGGCCACGATGTCGTCGACCTCGGCCGAGGCCATCGGCTCCATCCGGATCACATACCGCAGCATCGCGATCCCGATGAGGTGCCCGGCCGCGAGCTGGGCCCGGAACTCGGGGTTCGGGACGTCCAGCTCACCCGCCATCCGCAGCAGCACCCGGCGCTCGATCATGCCGCGCAGCACCACGGAGGCGGTCTCGTTGGTCAGCGCCGAGCGCATCACGGCGAGCAGCGGCAGCCGGCTGACGGGGTTCTCCCAGATGCCGAACATGAAGCGGGCCATCCGCTCGCCCGCGCCCTCCCGGCTGCCGTGCACCGCGTCCGGGGCGCCCATGGCGGGCGCGAAGATCAGCTCGATGGCCGCCTCGAAGACCTGCTCCTTGGTGCCGAAGTAGTGGTGGACCAGCGCCGGGTCCACCTCCGCGGCCTTGGCGATGCCACGGATCGAGGTCTTGTCGTAGCCGCGCTCGGCGAATTCGTTGCGCGCCGCGGCCAGGATCCGGTCGCGGGCGCCGGGGCCGTCGGAGGCGCTCGTACGGGCCGGGCGGCCACGCTTGCGCGGGCCCGTGGCGGGCCGGGACGAGGCGGGGGTCATGAACCGGGCACCGCCCTGCTCGGCCGAGTGGCCGAGGTCGGCGAGGCCAGATGCAGCCGGGTGAACGCCAGGGCCTCCGCCAGGTCGGCCTCGCGCTCGGCGGTGGACATGGCCCGCCGGGTGTTGACCTCGACGACCACATTGCCGTCGAAACCGGTGGCCGCGAGCCGTTCCAGCAGCTCGGCGCAGGGCTGGCTGCCGCGCCCCGGCACCAGATGCTCGTCCTTGTTGGAGCCCTGGCCGTCGGCGAGGTGGAGATGGGCCAGCCGGTCGCCCATGCGGTCCACCATCTCCATCGCGTCCGTACGGGCGGTGGCCGTGTGCGACAGATCGATGGTGAAGTGGCGGTAGTCGTCCTGGGTGACGTCCCAGCCCGGGGCGTACGCCAGCATCTCGCGATCGCGATAGCGCCACGGGTACATGTTCTCGACCGCGAACCGCACATCGGTCTCGTCGGCCATCCGCCAGATTCCGCTGACGAACTCGCGGGCGTAGGACCGCTGCCATCGAAACGGCGGGTGGACCACGACGGTGGACGCGTCGAGCTTCTCGGCGGCCGCTCTCGCCCGCTGCAGCTTGACCCAGGGGTCGGTCGACCAGACCCGCTGGGTGATCAGCAGACAGGGAGCGTGCACGGCGAGGATCGGCACCCGGTGGTAGTCCGAGAGCCGACGCAGCGCCTCGATGTCCTGGCTGACCGGATCGGTCCACACCATGACCTCGACGCCGTCGTAGCCCAGGCGTGCCGCGATCTCGAAGGCCGTCGCCGTCGACTCCGGATAGACCGAGGCTGTGGACAGCGCGACCTTCGCATCCGGGATGCGCACCACTGGCTCTGTCACGAGGGACAGCGTACGGCGGCTGCTCTCCGCAGCCGAACCGCGGCGGCGCTTGCGGCTGAACCACCGCCGCTTTCCAGCCCGGTCACCTCCGCTCTCCGGCCTGGCCACCAGGGGTTTCCGGCCCGGCCACCGCCGCTTTCCGGCTCAGCCACCAGGGCTTTCCAGCCCGGTCAGCGCCGCTTTCCAGCCCGGCCGCCGGGGCTTTCCCGCCCGGCCGTCGCCGCTTTCCAGCCCCGCCGCCGCTCCCGGCCCCGGTGACGCCGCGTGGTCACGTGGGCAGGTGGTCCAGGCGGCGCAGGATGACGCCCTCGCGCAGCGCCCACGGGCAGATCTCAAGCTGCTCCACGCCGAACAGATCCAGCGCGGCCTCCGCCACCAGCGCCCCGGCCGGAAGCTGTCCGGCCCGGCCCTCGGAAACCCCGGGCAGTCCGGCCCGTTCCTCGGTGGTCATGGCGGCCAGTTTCGGCACCCACTCCACCAGCGCCCGGCGGGTGAGGCGGCGCTCCACGTACGGCCCCTCGGCGGAGCGCGCGGCGCCGGTGATCCTGGCGAGCTGCTTGAAGGTCTTGGAGGTGGCCACCACGTGGTCCGGCGCCCCATGACGGCTGAAATCGCCGACGGTCCGGGCGATCTCGGCCCGCACATGGCGCCGCAGGGCCCGTACCTCCGCCGCGTCGGGCGGGTCGCCGAGCAGCCAGGAACCGGTCAGCCGGCCGGCCCCCAGCGGCAGCGAGACCGCCGTGTCGGGCTCCTCGTCCATGCCGTACGCGATCTCCAGCGAACCGCCGCCGATGTCCAGGACCAGCAGCTTCCCCGCGGACCAGCCGAACCAGCGGCGGGCGGCCAGAAAGGTGAGCCGCGCCTCGTCCGCGCCGCTGAGCACCTGGAGCCGCACGCCGGTCGCCTCGGCGACCCGGGCCAGGACCTCATCGGCGTTGGTCGCCTCACGGACGGCGGAGGTCGCGAACGGCAGGACGTCCTCGACGCCCTTGTCCTCGGCCGCCTCCAGCGCCTCCTTGACCACCGCGATCAGGCGGTCGACGCCTTCGGGGCCGATGGCCCCGGCGCCGTCGAGGAGTTCGGCCAGCCGCAGCTCGGCCTTGTGCGAATGCGCGGGCAGCGGGCGCGCGCCGGGGTGGGCGTCCATCACAAGCAGATGAACCGTATTCGAACCCACGTCGAGGACACCGAGTCTCATAACGTGAACGCTACTGCTCCCCCCTCGGTGTCATGCACAGGTCCCCCGCGATCGCGCGCCCGGGCGGCCGATCGGCGGCCGATCCCGGGCCTGCGCCGCGCCGCCGGGCCGTGCGCGGTCCCCACCTCCGGCTTTTGGCCGAGGGGCCTACCCTTGCACCGTGGCAAAGACGAAAAAGGCGAAGCAGGGCAAAAGCCGGAAGACCGCCCCGGAGCGGGCGGCCGAGGAGCCGACGCCGTCCGGGGCCGGGGCCGCCGCGGCCGCCGAGGACGAGGTCGGTCTGGACTTCGCCCGCGCATGGGTCGAATTCCCCGATCCGGCCGACGACGAGCAGTTCTTCCGATGCGATCTGACCTGGCTGACCTCCCGGTGGACCTGCATCTTCGGCCAGGGCTGCCAGGGCATCCAGGCGGGGCGGGCCAGCGATGGCTGCTGCACGCTGGGCGCGCACTTCTCCGACGAGGAGGACGAGGAGCGGGTCGGCCGCCATATGGCCCGGCTGACCCCGGAGATCTGGCAGTTCCACGATGTGGGGCACGCCTCGGGGTGGGTGCAGGAGGACGACGACGGCGAGCGGCAGACCCGGCGCCACAAGGGCTCGTGCATCTTCCAGAACCGGCCGGGATTCGCGGGCGGAGCGGGCTGCGCCCTGCACATCCTGGCGCTGCGGGAGGGGCGCGAGCCGCTGGAGACCAAGCCGGACGTGTGCTGGCAGCTACCGGTGCGCCGGTCCTACGACTGGATCGACCGGCCGGACGACACCCGAGTGCTGCGGGTCACCATCGCCGAGTACGACCGGCGCGGCTGGGGGCCGGGCGGCCACGATCTGCACTGGTGGTGCACGTCGGCCACCTCGGCGCACGGGGCCGGGGAGCCGGTGTTCCGGTCGTACCGGCCGGAGCTCACGGAGCTGATGGGCAAGGCCGGATACGAACGGCTGGCCGAGCTGTGCGAGCAGCGCCTGGCGTCCTCGCTGCCGATGGTGGCCCCGCATCCGGCGGACCCGGCGGCCACGACGGACTGACACGGGCGATTTACGGGGTGTCCGGCGGATCTTTCCCCCTCCCCGCCCCTTCCCGAATCCGGGGCCGGGCCCCGGCCCCCGCCGGGGCTCCGCCCCAGGACCCCGCTCCTCAAACGCCGGAGGGGCTGGATTGGCTCCCCGCCGGTCGGCGCCTCCGGGACCGCCCGGCGGCTGACGTGTCCGGGCCTCGTGTCAGCGCTTCGCGGCGGCTGGGCCGGAGGGCGTAGGGGACGGGTCGGTCGGGGTGGGGGTCGGGTTGCCGGCGGGGTCCGTGGGGGTGGGCGTGGGCTCCGGGGACGCGCCCCGGCCCTCGATCAGCACCACCGCGCCCGCCGGGTCCACCGAGACCCGTGCGCTCCAGTGACCGGCCGGCTCCCGGCCGTGGTCCACCGAGACCGTGATGGTCGTGGAGTCGCCGGACCGCAGCACCCCGCCCGTGTGGTTCAGCCGGAGCCAGGACGCCCCGGCGGAGGCCGACCAGTGCACCGGTGAGCCGCCGGACGCGGTGAGCGTGATGACCGTCACCTCGCCCTCGGGGTGTGCCGTGACCGTGAGCCGTCCCGGGCCGGGGGCGGGCCGGGACGGTCCTGAGCCGTCGCCGGGGCGGCCGCCACCGGCCGGAGAGCCGTCCGGGCGGGACGCTTCGCCGCCCTTGCCCTTGTGCCCCGGCCGCTCCACCGCGCCGTCCACGCCGATGACCTCGACCGACACATCCGACGCCCCGCGGCCCGCCTTGGCGCTCCGCGGGCCGGAGCCGAACTGCGTGCCGGAACGGTCCTGCGCGCTGCCGCCGCGCTCGTACGAGCGACGGGCGGGCCGGTCCTGACCGGCCGGGGCCTGGTTCGTGCCGTCCGCCTCGGCGGCGGCCACCGAGTCCGTGTCGCGCTCGTCGCCGACGAGCGGGGCGCCCCGGTAGGCGGCCCACAGCGCGAGCACCGGGGCCGCGACGACCGCCGCCACCACCGTCGTGGTCAGCGCGCGGCTTCGGATCCGGCTGCGGCGGGCGGCCCGGTCCTGGGGCTCCAGCGGGAAGCCGCGCCGGTCGAACCGCGGTCCGGCGCCCGCGCGGGCGGGGCGTCCGCTGAGCGCGCTCAGCAGCGCGGCGTGCACGGCGGCGCGGGGGGCCTCCACCACCGGCAGCGCGGCGGGCGCGGCCGCCGTACCGGGCCAGGGTCCGTCGGCCGTGGCCCGCTCGGCCATCCGGCGGCATTCGCGGCAGTCGTCCACATGGCGCACCAGCTCGCGGCGGAGGGCGGCGGAGAGCAGCACCTGGGTGTCGCCCGCGAGCCGCGCGACGACCGGGCAGTGGCCCAGCTCGACGACGGCGAGGGCGGCGCGGGTGCGCTCCACCTCGCAGGCGGCGCTGGAGAGCAGGGCGCGGGTCTCCTCCTGGTCCTTGCCGAGCACGGCGGCCACCTCGGAGGGGCCCAGCCGATGGCGCACCGCGAGCTCGAGCGCCTCGCGCTGCTCGGCGGTGGTCCCGGCGGCCTCCGGCCAGGCCAGCGCGGCCAGTTCGCGACGGCGCTGGGCGGCGATGGGCTCGGGCAGCTCGGCCCCGGCGCCGTCGCCCGGGGTGTCCGTCCCCGTACGGCCGCGGCGCTCGGCCAGCTTGCGCAGACAGGCCCAGCGGGCGACCGCGTAGAGCCAGGGGCGGGACAGCTCGCCCTCCGCGGTGCCCCGGCCCCGCCCCCGGCCGGAGCGGCGCTCGGCCACCGCCAGCACGTCGCCCACCGCGACGGCCGCCGCGTCGTGCTCGCACAGCGCCGACAGGCAGTAGGTGAACAGGCCGTCGAGATAAGGCTCGTAGCGTTCGGGAGGGCGCTGGGGGCGGGTGGTGGTGGAGCTGGGCGCATGGCGCCGCACCCGCTGTGCGCCGGTGGTCTGTGTCGAGTGCTCGGACCTGCTGCTCATCACCCGGCGACGGTAGGCGGATGATGCAGACTTCCTCGCGCCACTTGCGCTGTTTTAACCCTTACGGGTGACCATCTCCCTCATAAGGGGACAGGTGTCCCCCTCCGGTGGCCGTAACCTGCTATGCGCCCGGCGCCCTCCGGCAAGGCCGGCGCGAGCGCCGATGAGGGGCCGGAAAAGGGCCCGTGCCGGGGCCCGTGAAGGACCCGTCACCACCGCCGTTCGGCTCTGTCGGTGGCCGACGCTAGCGTTACGGCATGGCTGCCCGTAGCTCCTCCCGCTCATCCGCCAAGGACCGCCCCTCCTACCGCTGTACGGAGTGCGGCTGGACCACCGCCAAGTGGCTCGGCCGCTGCCCGGAGTGCCAGGCGTGGGGCACGGTCGAGGAGTACGGCACGCCCGCGGTGCGCACCACCGCGCCCGGCCGGGTCACCTCGGCCGCCCTGCCCATCGGCCAGGTCGACGGCCGCCAGGCCACCGCGCGGGGCACGGGCGTGGACGAGCTGGACCGGGTGCTCGGCGGCGGGCTGGTCCCCGGCGCGGTCGTGCTGCTCGCCGGGGAGCCCGGGGTCGGCAAGTCCACACTGCTGCTGGACGTGGCGGCCAAGGCCGCCTCCGAGGAGCACCGCACGCTCTACATCACCGGTGAGGAGTCGGCGAGTCAGGTGCGGCTGCGCGCCGACCGCATCGGCGCGCTGAGCGAGCATCTCTACCTCGCCGCCGAGACCGACCTCTCCGCGGTCCTCGGCCATCTCGACTCGGTCAAGCCCTCGCTGCTCGTCCTGGACTCGGTGCAGACCGTCGCCTCGCCCGAGATCGACGGCGCGCCGGGCGGGATGGCGCAGGTGCGCGAGGTGGCCGGGGCGCTCATCCGCGCGTCCAAGGAGCGCGGTATGTCCACGCTGCTGGTGGGCCATGTCACCAAGGACGGCGCCATCGCGGGGCCCCGGCTGCTGGAGCATCTGGTCGATGTGGTCCTGCAGTTCGAGGGCGACCGGCACGCCCGGCTGCGGCTGGTCCGCGGGGTGAAGAACCGCTACGGGGCGACGGACGAGGTCGGCTGTTTCGAGCTGCACGACGAGGGCATCACCGGGCTCGCCGACCCCTCCGGGCTGTTCCTCACCCGCCGCGACGAGCCGGTGCCCGGCACCTGTCTGACGGTCACCCTGGAGGGCCGCCGGCCGCTGGTGGCCGAGGTGCAGGCGCTCACGGTCGACTCCCAGATCCCCTCCCCGCGCCGCACCACCTCCGGTCTGGAGACCTCCCGGGTCTCGATGATGCTCGCCGTTCTGGAGCAGCGCGGCCGGATCAGCGCGCTGGGCAAGCGGGATATCTACAGCGCCACGGTGGGCGGGGTGAAGCTGTCCGAGCCCGCCGCGGACCTCGCGGTGGCGCTCGCGCTGGCCAGCGCCGCCAGTGACACCCCGCTGCCCAAGAACCTGGTGGCGATCGGCGAGGTGGGTCTGGCGGGCGAGGTCCGGCGGGTCACCGGAGTGCAGCGGCGGCTGTCGGAGGCGGCCCGCCTCGGCTTCACCCACGCCCTGGTGCCGAGCGACCCGGGCCGGATCCCGGACGGGATGCGGGTGCTGGAGGTCGCGGACATCGGGGACGCGCTGCGGGTGCTGCCGCGGCGCCGCGAGCGGGGCGAAAAGACGCGGGCGGACGCGGCGGACCGCGGCTGAGATGACAGGCCGTGGGCTGCGGTGTGTGCTGGTGAGGGCGTACGCGAGGGGGCGGTGAGCCGGGTGGTGCGCGGCACGGGGAGAGCCGTACTCCGTTTCACACCTACGGGCGTACGCCGGGAGACCCCACGGGAGGCCGGTAGCCGCCGGTAGACTTTGCCCTGGTCTCGCCCATACGTGGCCTCGCACACCGGCATGGCAGGGCGACTCGCGGCACCGACAGACCTTGCGACGGAGGAGTGCAGTGGCAGCAGGCGACCGGGCAACGGCACCCGGCAAGGCCGACGGTCTGATGCGTGCCTCCCTGAGCGCAGTCGCGCCCGGCACGGCGTTGCGCGACGGCCTCGAGCGCGTCCTCCGGGGAAACACCGGCGGGCTGATCGTGCTCGGCACCGACAAGACCGTCGAGTCGCTGTGCACCGGCGGCTTCGTCATCGACGTCGAGTTCACCGCGACCCGGCTGCGCGAGCTGTGCAAGCTGGACGGCGCGCTGGTTCTCGACAAGGACATCACCAAGATCGTGCGGGCGGGGGTGCAGCTCGTTCCGGACGCGGCGATCGCCACCGAGGAGACCGGCACCCGGCACCGCACCGCGCAGCGCGTCTCCATCCAGACCGGGTTCCCGGTGGTCTCCGTCAGCCAGTCGATGCGGCTGATCGCACTGTATGTGGACGGCCAGCGGCGGGTCCTGGAGGACTCGGCGGCGATCCTCTCCCGCGCCAACCAGGCGCTGGCCACTCTGGAGCGGTACAAGCTCCGCCTCGACGAGGTCGCGGGCACGCTCTCGGCCCTGGAGATCGAGGACCTGGTCACCGTCCGGGATGTGAGCGCGGTCGCACAGCGGCTGGAGATGGTCCGGCGCATCGCCACCGAGATCGCGGAGTACGTGGTCGAGCTGGGCACCGACGGCCGGCTGCTCTCCCTCCAGCTCGACGAGCTGATCGCGGGCGTCGAGCCCGAGCGCGAGCTGGTGGTGCGCGACTACGTCCCCGAGCCGACCGCCAAGCGCACCCGTACGGTGGCCGACGCGCTCGCCGAGCTGGACCGGCTGACCCACACCGAGCTGCTCGAACTGCCCATCGTGGCCCGGGCGCTGGGGTACACCGGCTCGCCCGAGACCCTCGACTCGGCGGTCTCGCCGCGCGGTTTCCGGCTGCTGGCGAAGGTGCCGCGGCTTCCGGGCGCCATCATCGAGCGGCTGGTGGAGCACTTCGGGGGCCTGCAGAAGCTGTTGGCGGCGAGCGTGGACGATCTGCAGATGGTGGACGGTGTGGGCGAGGCCCGGGCGCGCTCGGTCCGCGAGGGCCTGTCACGGCTGGCCGAGTCGTCCATCCTGGAGCGGTACGTCTGAGGAGCGGCGCGTAGGTCCGACGGGGCGTCGGCGCGTACGTGGCGGGGGCGCCACCACGTTCCGCCGCGTACGTTCGACCGGGCGCCGCCACGCACCCGCGCCCCGTAACCGCTGGCGTTCCAGCGCCGCGTCCGCGGCGAGAAGAGCATCCGCCGGGACGGACGCCCCCTCGCCACCGCGGCCTGAACGACCGAGCGAACCTATGCGGTCAGAGCACCTAGAGTTGCGAAGCCCCTCCGTCGACAGGGAACTCCGTTCCCGTCGAGAAGGTCGCCCCGAACGCCAAGTACGCCACCGCGGCGGCCACTTCCTCGGACGCCCCCAGCCGCTGCATCGGGTTGGTGCTCCGGTAGGTGTCCTTCATCGTCTCGATGACGTCGTCGGGGAAGGAGCGGTCCAGGATGCCCGTGTCGATCGGGCCGGGGCTCACGGCGTTGACGCGCACCTTGCGCGGCAGCAGTTCGCGGGCCAGGGTGCGCGTCATCGACCGCAGGGCCGCCTTGCTCGCCGAGTAGACACTGAGCGCGTCGAGGCCCAGGACGTTCACCACCGACGTGGTGAGGACCACGCCGCTTCCCTCGCGCAACAGCGGCGCCAACGCCTGCACCGTGAAGTACGGGCCCTTGGTGTTGATGCTGAACAGCGCGTCGTACATCTCCTCCGTCGTCGAGTCGAACGGCGCGGACGCGGTGGCACCGGCGTTGACGAACAGCGCGTCCACCGCGCCGAACCGCTCTTGGACCGTGCCGGCCAGCGCCTTGATGTCCTTCAGGGACGCGGCGTCGCTGCGGACGGCGACCGCCTTGTCCCCCAACTGCTCCAGCGCGGCGTCCAGGGTGGACCGGGTCCGGCCGGTGATCATTACCTGCGCCCCACCGTCCGCGAACAACCGGGCCGTAGTCAGGCCGATACCGCTGCTTCCGCCCGTGATCACGATCTTCTTGCCGTCATAAGTGGTCATGCCCTCAAGCCAAATATCCACCCGCACACCCTGTCCAAGACCTGTTCCGTATGCCGTCTTGCCCCAGGCGTATGACGGCGTGCGACGTACCCTGGGCGAATGGACATCGATCTGCGGCTCGTGCGCTATTTCACGGTCGTGGCCGAGTACGGCAACTTCGGCCGGGCCGCCACCAGGCTGCACCTGGCGCAGCCGTCGCTGAGCCGCCAGATCCAGCGACTGGAGGCTGAGCTCGGTGTCCGGCTTTTCGACCGATCGCCGCAGGGCAGCAGCCTCACCGACGCCGGTCGGGCATACCTTCCCAGGGCCCGGATCCTGCTCCAGGAGGCCGAGCAAGCCGCCCGCACGGCCAGAGCCGCCGTCCAGCCCCGTACCCTCACCGTCGGCTGCGCCGAAGGACTGGTCATCACCGCCTGTGTGCAGGAACTGCGCCGCCGGCACCCCGACGGCCAGGTCCGCACCCGGCACCTCGACTGGCGGGACACGCTCGCCCTCGCCGAGCGGCGGGTCGACGCCCTCGTCGCGTACCGGCCCCTGCCCTTCGCCACGGACGGCTTCCGGGTGACCAAGCTCCATGAGGAGCCGCGGGTACTCGCCACGTCGGCGAGTCATCATCTGGCGAAGGAGAAAGCCGTCAGCCGGCGGGCTCTGTCGGACGAGGAGCTGGTGGCCTGCGTCAGCACTCCGGTTGTCTGGAGCACGCCCAAGCCGGTCGGCGACCGCCCGGCACCGCCCGCGCCCGCGATCGACGACAGCTACGAGGACAAGCTGGAACTCATCGCCACCGGCCACTGTGTCGCGATCTTCCCGGCCGGCGATCGACGCGCCGCTGTGCGCGAGGACATCGCCCTGGTGCCCGTCATCGACCTCGATCCCTGCGAGGTCGTGCTCGTCACGCGTGCTGACGACCCCAACCCGCTGCTCGGATCACTGGAAGACGTCGCACGTACGTTGCTCGGCACAGCCTCCCGACGGGAGAACAACGAACAGCCGGTCACCTGAGCCCATCGCCTCTGCGAGGTGTTCCATATGGCTGTCGCCGCGCTTCAGCCCTCGTAGCCGCCGCTCAGTCCTTCTCGAGGACGAACGACACCTTGGCCGTGCCGAGGCCGTCCACCTTCACCTCGACCAGATAGGTGCCGGGCTTGGCCGACGCGCTGCCCGACGGGGTGGCACAGTGCTCGGCGCTGCGCTTGCGGTCCCACTCCACGGTGCGCTTGGTCTGGCCGGAGCCCTTCACCTCGACCAGCGCGGTGGCGCTGCCCTCGGGGCAGTCGCCGGAGGCCCAGACGTGGGCGTTCTTGGCGTCCGTGATGGTCAGCGAGGCCGCCGCGCGCCCGAAGTCGATCTTGCAGGAGTTCGACTTGGTGTTCTTCACGACGATCTCGAAGGTGGGCTTCTCCCCCGGCGCCCAGGTGTTCTTGAGCTTGGAGTCCTTGACGCTGCGCACCGTCAACTCCGCGTCGCCGGGGCGGCAGTCCGGCAGGCTCGACCCGGCGGGCAGACCCGGTCCGGTCCCGGTGCCGATGCCACCGCCCGCGCCGCCGCCCGAGGAGCCCCCCGCGCCGCCGGAGCCGCTGCCGCCCCCGCCACCGCCGCCCGCGTCCGTACCGCCGTCGTCCGAGCCACCGCCGCTGCCGCCGGAGTCGCCGGAGCCCGATCCGCCGTTGTCCGACTCGTCGCGCCCGCCCGGCCGTTCGCTGTTCACCGGCCCGGATGAGGAGGGCCCCGGGGTGATCGTGCTCGCGGGTCCCCCGCCGCCCGATCCCTTGCCCTCGTCACTTCCGCCACCGCCCGAACCACCCCAGCCGAAGGCCCAGATGACCAGGAGCACGATGACGACGAACAGGGCCAGCCCAACGATCCTCCGCCGCCAGTAAATGGAGGAGGGAAGCGGCCCGATCGGATTGCGCAGAGATCCCACGCGGAAACTCTACGAGAGATCGGGAGCTCTACCGGCCAATAACCCCCGCCCCGTTCCCTTCTTTTCTCATGATCCGACCGGATCCCGCACATGAGACCGCCATAAGTCCGCCACCGGGCCGCCACGAGTCGCCCCAAGACGCCCCCCAGACGCCCCTGAGTCGCCCCGCGGCCACCCTGAGGGGGCGGAAAGACCGCACCCGGGCGCGGAAAGCGGCCATCCGTTCCCGCGCGGACGCCCGTATTGCACGATTTGGCAACGACTGGCGCGGCTCGACCCGAACGCCCGCGCCCAGCGCGCCCGCAAACCGTCCCGTCGTGCCAGGATCGAGAGCGATGACTGCCATTTCCGCTTCCGCCGTCCCGGCCGCCGCATCCCCCGACCCCGACGGAGCCGTCCTGCACCGGCCCGTCATCGACTGGTTCGACGCGCACGCGCGCGACCTCCCCTGGCGTCGCCCCGAGGCCGGTGCCTGGGGCGTGATGGTGAGCGAGTTCATGCTCCAGCAGACCCCGGTGAACCGGGTGCTGCCGGTGTACGAGCAGTGGCTCGCCCGCTGGCCGCGCCCGGCCGACCTGGCCGCGGAACCGCCCGGTGAGGCGGTCCGCGCCTGGGGCCGGCTCGGCTATCCGCGCCGGGCGCTGCGGCTGCACGGCGCCGCGGCCGCCATAAGGGAGCGGCACGGCGGTGACGTACCGCGCGAGCACGCCCAGTTGCTGGCGCTGCCGGGGGTGGGTGAGTACACGGCGGCGGCTGTGGCCTCGTTCGCGTACGGCCAGCGCCATCCGGTCCTGGACACCAATGTCCGCCGGGTGTTCGCGCGCGCGGTCGGCGGTGCGCAGTACCCGCCGAACGCCACGACCGCCGCCGAGCGCAAGCTGGCCCGCACCCTGCTCCCCGGCGACGAGCCGACCGCGGCGCGCTGGGCGGCCGCCACGATGGAGCTGGGCGCGCTGGTCTGCACGGCCCGCACCCCCGACTGCGCCCGCTGCCCGATCGCCGCGCTCTGCGCCTGGCGCCAGGCCGGTTCCCCGGAGCACGACGGACCGCCGCGGCGCGGCCAGACCTACGCCGGTACGGACCGTCAGGTGCGCGGCAAGCTGCTCGCGGTGTTGCGGGGGACGGTGACACCCGTACCGCAGGCGACGCTGGACCAGGTGTGGGACGAGCCGGTGCAGCGGGCCCGCGCGCTCGACGGACTGGTCTCCGACGGGCTGGTGGAACCGCTCTCGGGCGGCCTCTACCGACTGCCGCTGACCTGAGAAAATTCGTCGTCACGGCCCTGTCTGTGACAGACCTGTGACACTCCCAGGACCCGGTTCTGACACTCGGTCGAGCCGGGTTCCGTTGTTACACAACCTATGGGTAGCTGTGCATTCGCCGAGGCCCGGATGCGCATGGCGCCGCAACAGCGCCTCCGTAGCGTCCTTCTCGCGCCGACCGACAGGGCGGCACATCAACGGCGGGGAAACAGCGGGATGGAGGCTGCACACCATGAGCAGCAGCAATGTTCTGGACTTTGAGGAGTACGTGCGGAATCGGCAGGACGCGCTGCTGCGCAGCGCCCGTCGGCTGATTCCGGACCCGGTCGAGGCACAGGACCTGCTCCAGACCGCCTTGGTGCGCACCTACGGCCGCTGGGACGGCATAGCCGACAAATCGCTCGCCGACGCCTATCTCCGGCGCGTGATGATCAACACCCGTACCGAGTGGTGGCGCGCCCGCAAGCTGGACGAGGTGCCCACCGAGCAGCTTCCCGAGGCGAGTGTCGAGGACAGCACCGAGCAGCACGCGGACCGCGCCCTGCTGATGGACATCCTCTCGGTGCTGGCTCCCAAGCAGCGCAGTGTCGTGGTGCTGCGACACTGGGAGCAGATGACGACGGAAGAGACCGCGGAGGCGCTCGGAATGTCGACCGGAACGGTCAAGAGCACGCTGCACCGGGCGCTGGCCCGGCTGCGGCAGGAGCTGGAAAACCGCGATCTGGACGCCCGCGCGCTCGGCCGTCGGGACGAGGAAGGCAAGCGGACCGGGAACGTCCGGCAGCACACGGGTCGGGTCCGGCGCGGCCGCCAGGAGCGGGGGCAGGAACGGTGCGCGGCCTGACCAGGGCCTCTCCCAGCAGGACAGCCATGATCACCGGCGGTGCGGTCGTGGGCCTCGCGGCCGCCGGCGGCTGGATGCTGGCCGGATGCGGCGCCGCGAGCGAGGGTGTGCGCAAGGAGGGACCGGCGCGCACCGAGTGGGCCGCCGCGGACCCGGGCTCGTACGCGGGTGGCCACGCCTCGGGCCGGCCGTCACCGGCCGGGCAGAAGGTCGACGCGATCAAGCTGGTCAAGACGGATCCGAACGTCAGTGACGATCTGAAGGCGAACCTCAAGCCCTGCCCCAAGGGCAAGGAGCCCGAGGGCAAGCAGCAGATCAAGGGCTACCCGGTGGACGTGACGTATGGCAAGCTGACCGGCGCCAGCGCCTCCGACCTGGTCATCAACGTGATGACCTGCGGCGATGGCTTCGGCATCGGCTCGTATGTCTACCGCAAGGCGGGCGACCGGTACGAGAACGTGTTCAGCGACGAGCAGCCGCCCGTCTACGCCGACATCGCCAAGGACGAGCTGCGGGTGACCAAGCTCGCCTACACCTCCGGTGACTCGGTCTGCTGCCCTTCGAGCGAGGCCGTGATCACCTACCGCTGGACCGAGGCGGACAGGACGTTCGACGTGCTGTCCCGCAAGCGCACCGACTACAGCAAGAATGTGCCCACGGAAGAGGCGACCCCGGCGCCGTCCGTGAGCGCCGACGACGGAACGGAAGGCTGAACCGAGGCTGTGGCCGAAACCCATGTGCTCTTCGTCGAGGACGACGATGTGATCCGTGAAGCCACGCAGCTCGCTCTGGAGCGCGATGGCTTTCTCGTGACGGCCGCACCCGACGGGTTGACCGGTCTCGAGCGCTTCCGCGCCGACCGCCCCGATATCGCGCTGCTCGATGTGATGGTTCCGGGCCTGGACGGGGTCAGCCTGTGCCGCCGGATCCGCGATGAGTCCACCGTGCCCGTGATCATGCTCTCCGCGCGCGCCGACTCGATCGATGTGGTGCTCGGCCTCGAAGCCGGCGCCGACGACTATGTGACCAAGCCCTTCGACGGCGCCGTACTGGTCGCCCGCATCCGGGCCGTACTGCGCCGCTTCGGCCATGCCAGCGGCCCCGGCGGGCGGGGCGCGGAGGCCGTTCCCGAGGAGCCCGACGGCGGGGTGCTGTGCTTCGGCGATCTGGAGGTGGACCCCGAGGGCATGGAGGTCCGCAAGGGCGGCCGGCAGGTCGCGCTCACCCCGACCGAGATGCGGCTGCTGCTGGAGTTCTCGGCCGCGCCCGGCACCGTGCTCTCCCGTGACCGGCTGCTGGAGCGGGTCTGGGAGTACGGCTGGGGCGGGGACACCCGGGTCGTGGACGTCCATGTGCAGCGGCTGCGCGGCAAGATAGGCCAGGACCGGATCGAGACGGTCCGCGGCTTCGGCTACAAGCTCAAGGGCTGAGCGGCGTTGGGGCGATTCGCACTCCGCAGTGGCCTGCGGTGGAAGGTCAGCCTCGCCATCGCGGCGGTGAGCACGCTCGTCGCGGTCGTGCTGAGCCTCGTCGTCCACAACGCGGCCCGCGTCTCGATGCTCGACAACAGCCGCACCGTGATGGACGAGCGGGTGAAGGTCGCCCAGCGGTGGTACGAGCAGTCCCGGGTGCTGGGCTTCGGCGCCAAGCTGGACGACCCCAAGCTGCCCGATCAGCTCAAGAAGGAGGCGTGGCGCGGCCAGCGCGCCACCTATCTGGAGGACTCCGGCACCGGCACCCCCGAGGTGTGGGCCTCGGTGCCGCTGCGGAACGGCAAGGTGCTGTCCGTCCACACCAAGTTCCAGGACCGCTTCGCCGTCCTCAACGACCTCGACCGGGTGCTGCTGATCGGCTCGGTGGCGGTGGTGATGGGCGGTATCGCGCTCGGTGTGCTCGTCGGCGACCAGCTCTCCCGGCGGCTGCGCAAGGCGGCCACCGCCGCCCGCAAGCTGGCCGAGGGCGACTCCGAGGTCCGGGTACGCGAGGCGATCGGCGGCCGGGTGCGCGATGAGACCGACGATCTGGCGCGCGCGGTCGACGGCATGGCCGAGGCACTGCAGCAGCGGCTGGAGGCGGAGCGCCGGGTCACCGCCGATATCGCGCATGAGCTGCGCACCCCGGTCACCGGGCTGCTCACGGCCGCCGAACTGCTGCCGCCGGGCCGCCCCACCGAGCTGGTACGGGACCGGGCGCAGGCGATGCGCACCCTGGTCGAGGACGTCCTGGAGGTCGCGCGGCTGGACGGCTTCGCGGAGCGCGCGGAGCTCCAGGAGATAGCCGTGGCCGAGTTCATCGCCCGCCGGGTCCGGACGGTGGCCCCCGACGCGGTGATCAACGTGGCGCGTGACGCCCATGTCTCCACCGACCCCCGGCGGCTGGAGCGGATCATGGGCAATCTGCTCGCCAACGCCGCCCGGCACGGCAAGCCGCCCTTCGAGGTCACCGTCGAGGGACGGGTGCTGCGCGTCCGCGACCACGGCCCCGGGTTCCCGGAGGAGCTGCTGAAGGACGGGCCGAGCCGGTTCCGCACCGGCAGCAAGGACCGCGCGGGCACCGGGCACGGCCTGGGGCTGACCATAGCCGCGGGCCAGGCGCGGGTGCTGGGCGCCCGGCTGACGTTCCGCAACGCCGATCCGGTGCTGGACGGACCGGATGGAACGGACGGGACGGACGGGATGAACGGCAAGGACGGCACGGACGGCGAGTGCCGGGGCGCGGTCGCCGTGCTCTGGCTGCCGGAGTCCGCGCCCACCAACACCGGCAGCTTCCCGATCATCGAGGTGCCGGACTGAGCGCTCAGTCCGAGACGCAGCCGTCCCAGGGCTTGCTGAAGTCCATCTCCTCGCGGGGCTGGGTGAACGAGAACCAGTTGCCGGAGTCGTCGCGGAAGAGCGCCTCGGTGCCGTACGGACGCTCCTGGGGCTCCTGGACGAACTCCACGCCCTTGGCCTTGAGCGCCTCGTAGTCCCGGTGAATGTCATCGGTGGTGAACACCCCGGCGCCGAGCACGCCCTTGGCGACCAGCGTCCTGAGGGCTTCGGCGGACTCCGGGTCGAGCCCCGGCGAGCTGGGCACCATCAGGGTGAGCTGCACATCCGGCTGATCCTTGGCGCCGACCGTCAGCCAGCGCATACCGCCGCCCTCGCCGTCCCCGCCGATGCTCATGTCGGTGCGGACCTCGAAGCCCAGCTTCTCGGTGTAGAACTCCTTGGCCCGGTCCTGGTCGAGGACCCAGACGGTGACGATGGACATCCCCTTGATCATTGCTGCCTCCGGAGGTATCGGGATGGATCGCGCGTCGTCGCGACATCGCCACCGTAGGCAGCGGGCGGTCCGGCCCGCTTCTCAAGAATTGCTGTCCTCGGCGCCACCGGCCGCGGCACCACCGGCCGCGGGGCCACCGGCCGCGGCAGCACGGGCCTGGGAGCGGATCGCGGGGGCATCGCGCCCGCCGTACCACAGCATGGCGTAACACCCCGGTATGACCCCCGCGGCCCGGCCGACGTATCGGTCCCGGTAGGCGCTGGGGGTGAGCCCGGTCTGCTTCTTGAAGCTCGTCGAGAACGTGCCGAGGCTGCTGAAGCCGACGAGCGAGCAGATCTCGGTCACCGAGAGATTGGCCGAGCGCAGCAGCTCCTCGGCCCGCTCGATGCGGCGCCGGGTCAGATACTGACCGGGCGTGGATCCGTAGGCGCCCTTGAAGGCGCGGATGAAGTGATAGCGCGAATAGCCGGCATGCGCGGCGACCGCCTCCAGGTCGAGCGGCTCGGCCCAGTCGCGGTCCATCACGTCCTTCGCGAGGCGCAGCCGGCGCAGATGCGCCAGCCGCGCCTCGTCCGGCGAGGTCACCATGGGGCCGATGCTGTCATGCCCCACTGACAGGGAGGTGGTCCCTCAGAGGCCGTAGGTCAGACGGTCTCGGCGACCGGCGCCGCCTGGGCCGTGGCCTCGTCGCCGTCGGCGGACTTGGCGGGGCCCCCGCGCAGCGGGACCTCCTTGACGAACCAGGCCGCGAGGAAGCCGATGATGCTGATCAGCGCGCCCCACAGGAACACCTGGTGCGCACCGCTGGCCACCGCGTGGGTGTACGCGTCCCGGATCCCCGGCGGCAGCTTCTTGAGGCTGGCCGGGTCGAGCTGGGCGCTCCCGGAGGTGACGGCCGCCGCCTTCCCACCGGCCCGCTCGGCCATGGTGTCCCGCACCTGGCTGGTGAACAGGGCGCCGAGGATGGCGACACCGAAGGAGCCGCCCAGGGTGCGGAAGAGGGTGGCGGACGAGCTGCCGACGCCCATGTCCTTCATCTCGACGCTGTTCTGCGCCACGAGCATGGTCGTCTGCATGAGGCAGCCCATGCCCATGCCGAGCACCGCCATGTAGAGGCCGGAGCTGAAGCGGGTGGTCTCGGTGTCCATCGTGGACAGCAGGAACATCCCGGTGGTGATCAGGAAGCCGCCGATGATCGGGAAGATCTTGTACTTGCCGGTCTGGGTGGTGAACCGGCCCGCGAACAGCGAGACGACCAGCATGCCCAGCAGCATCGGGAGCAGCAGCAGCCCGGAGTTGGTGGCCGTGGCGCCCTGGACGGTCTGCTGGTAGAGCGGCAGGAAGGTGGTCGAGCCGAACATCACGAAACCGACGAGGAAGCCGATGGCGGTGACCAGCGTGAAGTTGGCGTTACGGAAGATGTGCAGCGGCAGCACGGGCTCGGCCACCCGCTGCTCGACGAAGACGAACGCGACGAGCGAGAGGACACCGAGCGCGCCGAGCCCGAGGATCTGGGCCGAACCCCAGTCGTACTCGTTGCCGCCCCACGTGGTGATCAGCACGAGCGCGGTGATGCCCACGGTCAGCAGGGCCGCACCGGTGTAGTCGATCCGCCCCTGGGCGCGCTTCTTCGGCAGGTGCAGCACCGCCGTGATCGCCGCGAGGGCGATGGCGCCGAGCGGGAGGTTGATGTAGAAGATCCAGCGCCAGCCGAGGTGGTCGGTGAGGGTGCCGCCGACCAGCGGGCCACCGATCATGGCCACGGCCATCACACCGGCCATGATGCCCTGGTAGCGGCCACGCTCCCGGGGCGGCACCAGGTCACCGATGATCGCCATCACGCCGACCATCAGGCCACCCGCGCCCAGGCCCTGGATGGCCCGGAAGCCGATCAGCTCATTCATGCTCTGCGCCATGCCGGACAGGGCCGAGCCGCCGAGGAAGACCGCGATGGAGGTGAGGAAGACGCCCTTACGGCCGTACATGTCGCCGAGCTTGCCCCAGATGGGGGTCGAGGCGGCGGTGGCCAGGGTGTACGCGGTCACCACCCAGGAGAGGTGTTCGAGGCCCCCCAGCTCGCCGACGATGGTCGGCATCGCGGTGCCCACGATCATGTTGTCGAGCATCGCGAGCAGCATCGCGATCATCAGCGCGAAGATCACCACGCTGGTGCTGCGCTGCTTCGGCTCGGCCTTGGCAGGCTTCTCGGCCGCCCCCGGGGCCTGAGCCGATATCGAAGCGGATGGCGCTTCGTCGTCTGATTGTTTACGGACCATGTTCTCCGTCTCCCCCTGGATGATGAGAGCCCTGACGCCCACTTACTTGCCGCCCGGCTAGTTCAGTACAGTGGAGACGGTAAGGCGCCAACTAGCCGGGCGTCAAGTAAGTTACGTTCGGCCTGCCTACGGCAGCCAGACCACCAGCACAGGAGAGCCCATGGGCAACACACCGCGGCGGGGAGACACCCGTCAGCGCATCCAGGACGTGGCCCTGGAACTCTTCGCGGAGCAGGGTTACGAGAAAACGTCACTGCGCGAGATCGCCGAGCATCTCGAGGTCACCAAGGCGGCGCTCTACTACCACTTCAAGACCAAGGAAGACATCGTCCTCAGCCTGTTCCAGGACCTGGGCCGGCCGCTCGACGAGCTGATCGCCTGGGGCGAGCAACAGCCGCGCAGCCTGGAGACCAAGCAAGAGCTGCTGCGCCGCTACAGCGCGGCCCTGGACATCGCCGAGCCGCTGATGCGCTTCATGCAGGAGAACCAGGCGACGGTGCGCGAGCTGAGCATCGGCCAGATCTTCAAGAACCGGATGCTCGCGATGTCCGCCATGATCCGGGACCCGGAGGCGCCCATGGTCGACCAGGTCCGGAGCGTCATCGCCCTGTTCAGCATGCATGCGCGGATGTTCGCGCTGCAGGCGATCGAGGGCACCCCCGAGGACAAGCGCGATGCCGCCCTGGAGGTCGCCCTCGATCTGGTGGAGCAGGCTCATGCGTCATCGACACATGGCTGATATGCGCATAAAGCGCATGAATTGCGTCAGACCTTGACGCCGTGGTCGCGTCAGACCTTGACGCCGTGGTCGCGGAGGAACTTGAGCGGCTCGACCGCGGTGCCGTAGTTCGGCGTCGTACGGATCTCGAAGTGCAGGTGCGGGCCGGTCGAGTTGCCGGTGCTGCCGGACAGGCCGATCTGCTGGCCCTCGGTCACGGTCTGGCCGATCCGCACGTCGATCCGGGACAGGTGGGCGTACTGCGAGTACGTCGCGTTGTCGTGCTTGATCACGATCGCGTTGCCGTACGCGGGACCGTCGCCGCCGCCGTTCGGGCCCGCCTTGACGACGACACCCTCGTGGGCCGCGTGCACCGGGGTGCCGGTCGGCACGACGAAGTCCTGGCCGCTGTGGTTGTGCGACCACAGGTTGCCCGCCAGACCGAAGGCGGCGCCTATCGAGAACTTGTCGACCGGGGTCTGCCAGTCGCTCGCGGGGGCCTTCTTGGCCGGGGCCTTCTTCGCGGGGGCCTTCTTCGCCGGGGCCTTCGCGGCGACCTGCTTGACGGACGGGGCGGCGGGGGCATCGCCCGCCCCCACGGCGAACGCCGTTCCGGCGCCCAGCACGAGCGAGGCGCCCAGGCCGACGGCGACCACAGCGGCGCGCCCCTTGGATACGGACGTAAGCGAGAAACGGCGGTTTGTGGCGCGCGGGGCCATGGGAAGTACCTCCAGAAGCGTCTTTGGACGCCTCTTGTTATCCCGTTCTCGTGAATAGGCCAAGGCGTTCTTCTACTAAGTGGCTACGTAGCGAATTGGTTATGTGAAGCGTTTCCCGCACGAAATTCCCGGAAACCCTCATCACACCTCTGACCTGCGAGATCCCCTATTTACCGTAGTAGACGCCGAAGGGCCTGTGCGAGAAGTCACCTTCGCGGGGACTTTCGGATGTCCGATTCGGGACCAAGGTCCTTACCCCGCTGTACGCTGTCCGGTCAGGGACACACAACTACCGGGGGGAATGGGACGTGGATCCCGCAGTCATCGGCGCGCGCCTGGCGTCGAGCGTCGTCGCACCGGTCATCAAGAAGCTGTTCGTCAAGGAGGGGCCGGGCGCCGGGCTGGTCAACCAGCCGGTCCGCATTTCCTCCCTCGTCTCGTTCCGCGGCGAGAAGCGCACGCTGACCGAGAGGGATCTCGACAAGCTCGCCGACGAACTGGTCGCCCAGGCCACCCGGCACGCCGGCCCCGGCGAGCGGCCATGCCCCGCCGACGAGGACGAGCTCGTGGCCGAGCAGTTGGCCACCACGCTGTACGCGCTCGGCGACCTCGATATGAACGACGTCCAGGCGGTGCAGCTCGGCCACCAAGGACTGGCCTACGAACTGGCCCACGCCACCCGCACGCGGGGAAGGGGACGAGGCGCGCAGCACCTCAGCCAGGGCGGCACGCTGCTCTACGAGCGCCTGCTGGACACCGCCTGCCTGCACATCCTGCACTTCTTCACCCAGCGCTCGGCCTTCGTCCCCCGCACCCTCGTCGACCAGAGCGGCCGGCTCAGCGAGCTGATCACCAAGATCGACATCCTGATCGAGCGGATTCCGTCCCAGACCGCGCAGGACGCGGGCTTTGAGCGCCGGTACGCGGAGTACATGATCGGCAAGCACTCCACGCTGACCATCGTCGGGATCGACCTCAGCCACGCTGAGGCCACGTGGCCGCTGGACGCGGCGTATCTCAGCCTGGAGGCGGTCTCCTCCTCCGGCGAGGAGCGCCCGCTGGGCGCGCACGCCGCGGAGTTCGTCGGTGAGCACGCCGCGCTTCCCGCGACCCTGCCTGCCGACCGGGCGCTCTCCGGCCATCAGCGCGTGCTGCTGCGCGGGGGCGCGGGCTCCGGCAAGACCACGCTCGTCCAGTGGCTCGCCGTGTGCACCGCACGGCAGGAGTCGCTGCGCGGCCTGGAGCAGCTCATCGGCCGCGTCCCCTTCGTCCTCCCGCTGCGTACGATCGCCCGCCAGGAATCCCTGCCCTCCCCGGCCTCGTTCCTGGCCTCCGTCCACAATCCGCTGGACGGCGCCCAGCCGCCGGGCTGGGCCGACCGCGTCCTCAACGCCGGGCGCGGGCTGCTGCTGATCGACGGCATCGACGAGATCCCCGAACGCGACCGCGAGCGCACCCGGGCCTGGCTGTCCGACCTCCTCATCGCCTACCCCGAGAATCTGTGGCTGGTCACCTCCCGCCCCTCCGCCGTCGCCGACGACTGGCTGGGGGCACAGGACTTCTCCGAGTTCACGCTGTCCCCGATGAGCCGCGAGGACATGGCGGCGTTCATCGACCGCTGGCATGAGGCGGCCCGCCGGACCTGCCGTACGGAGGAGGAACGGACGGCGCTGGACGACTACGAGTCGGCCCTGCACACCGCCGTCCGCACCAAGCAAGATCTCAGCCGCCTCGCCACGAACCCGCTGATGTGCGGACTGATCTGCGCCCTGCACCGCGCCCGGCGCGGCTATCTGCCGCCGGGCCGCAAGGCGCTGTACGACGCGGCACTGTCGATGCTGCTGACGCGGCGCGACACCGAGCGCCGCATCTACGCGCCGGGCGACGTCCAGCTCGACGAGGAGCCGCAGATCCAGCTCCTCCAGCGGCTCGCCTACTACCTGATCCGCAACGGCGAGGCCGAGCTGGACCGGGACCGCGCGGAGCGCCTCATCGAGGAGGCCCTCCCCTCGGTGCCTGCCGCCCGCGCCCTGGGCGACGCGCCCGCCATCCTGCGCCATCTGCTGCTGCGCAGCGGACTGTTGCGCGAGCCGTCGGTCAGCACGGTGGACTTCGTCCACCGCACCTTCCAGGACTACCTGGGCGCGAAGGCGGCGGTGGAGGCGTGGGATGTGGGCCTGCTGATCCGCAATGCGCATGACGCGCAGTGGGAGGACGTCATCCGCATGGCGGTGGCGCATGCGCGGCCGCGCGAGCGGGCGGAGTTGCTGAACAAGCTGCTGGAGCTGGCCCGGCACAAGGACAGCGCCGACTCGGCGCTTCGTCTGTTCCTGCTGGCCATGGCCTGTCTGGAGCACGCGCCGGACCTGGACCCAGCGACACGGGGCGAGGTCACGCGGCATGCGATGGGGTTCATCCCGCCGTTGGACGTCGCGCGAGCACGGGAGTTGGCCACGGTGGGCCCGCTGGTGCTTGAGCTCCTGCCTCCGCCGGAGGGGCTGACCGACGAGCAGGCGCACTGCTGTGTGGTGACGGCCTCACGCATATCGGTGGACGCGGCGATCCCGTATCTGGCCCAATTCGCCAACCATTCGGCGCTCGAAGTTCGTCGGCAGCTCGCCTCGTGCTGGGGGCGGTACGAAACCGAGCGGTACTTCCGTGAGGTGATCCTCCGCATGGACCGGGACGAGTTGTACTTCGTGGCCGATTCCATGGAGGAATTGCGGTTGCTTCTGGACACGGGGCCGCGTCCTTGGCTGATCCTGCGCGGTGATTTCACCGAGGACGAGATCAGGGACAGCCTCGATGGGGAGGAGGTGACTCGGCTCCGGCTTAACCGTAACCACGTGGTCGAAGACCTCGGCGCCGCGATCGGCCACCTGGCGAACCTCGAAACGCTCTATCTGACCGACTGTCTTGGTGGGGCCCTCTTCCTCACCGGCCTGTCCGACCTCCCCCTCCGCACCTTGGTCGTCGAAACACCGGGCCTGTCAGGCGTGGGCGTCGTGCCCTATGGCCTGGAGAAGCTCACAGCACTGGAGCGGCTGAAGGTCACGATCGGACACGCAAGTATGGAGCGCGACTTCCCACCCAGCATCACCTGGCTGGATCTGCATGTTCTGCACGAGTTCCTGGACACCGCCTGGATGCCCTCGGCATTCCCCCGCCTTCGTCACCTGAACATCCTCTTTCCCCATGGCGCCGACCGCTCCATCGATCTGTCCCCGCTCGCCGCCCTCCCCGACCTGGAGACGGTCACGATCAACGCGGAGATCAACGGTGCCGCATCACTGCCCGGCGTCACGGTGACGACGCCCGACAACGCGCCAAGGCGTACCGGCCGCCCGGCCGACCCCACCGGCTCCACAACCGACGTATCGTGAAAGGCCGACTTCGGCACGGATGAGGGGGCGGAACGGAATGCAGCCGCAGATCGCACACCTCGCGCGAGCGGCCGGGTCCACCGGGGTACTGGTCACGGCCCGTCTGCACATCCTCGAGCGGTGAGCGGTCCGCCGCCTCCACACACGGAGGGCCGCGCCTCGGGACAGGGCCGGGTCTTTCAGTCGACCGGCGACCAGCACATCACCGAACACCATCACCACTACGCGCCGGGCCCCGGCGCCTCCCTGTTCGCTGAGACAGCCGCTCCAACGGCTCCACTCTCCGCCACAGGGATGGGCCCGGACTCCGTACGGATCCCGTTGGTCGGCCGGGCACCGTCCGTCCTGCGCGACCGCGCGGACCTGATGCGGCGATTACGGACGGCGGTGGACGGTGATGGCGGACAGGTCCACGTCATGCACGGCATGGGCGGCTGCGGCCAGCGGTGGCGCACGCCCTGTTCACCGAGGCCGTCCACGACCGGGCCAGGATCGGATTGTGGGTCAACGCCTCGGAGCGGCTGTCCCTGCGCGCGGGCATGCTGGCTGTCGCCGCCGACCGGGGCGCGGGGCCCGGCGAACTGGCCGCCGCGCACAGCGGGCAGCGCGCCGCCGCGGACCTCGTATGGCACCACCTGGACCGCTCCCCGGAGCCCTGGCTCCTGGTGATCGATAACGCCGACGATCCGGCGATCCTGGAAGAAGGCGGCTGGTTGCGCACCAGCCCTCGCGGCACGGTGCTGCTCACCACGCGATACGCGACCTCGCGCGCCTGGCGAGGCGCGGTCCTCCATCCCGTCGATGTGCTGCCCACCGAGGACGCGGCCCAGGTCCTGTGCGACCTCGCGCCGCACGCGGGCACTCCGGCGGCGGCCGAACAGGTCGCCGTCCGCCTCGGCTGCCTGCCGCTCGCGCTGACCCTCGCGGGTTCCTATCTGCACCACCAGCTCCTGGAGTCCTGGTCCATGGACGAATACCGAGCCCGCCTCGAAGACGACCCGATCGGCCTCATCGACCAGGGAGCGGCCCTCGACTCCGGCCGTTCCGAGTCCCGGCACCTGGTCAGCCGCACCTGGCAGTTGTCACTTGACGCCCTCGCCGACCAGGGCCTCCCTGAAGCGACGACACTGCTGCGGCTGCTGTCCTGCTGGAGCGCGGACCCACTGCCGCTCGCGGTTCTGGCTCCGGCATCGCTGGGCGGAACGGGCTTGCTGGACAGCGCGCGCGTCGAACCGGCGCTGCGCGGGTTGATCGACCACTCATTGGCCACAATTGTCTCCGCGCCTCCGCGTGCGGACGGTGAACGACCGGTGCGCTGCGTCCAGGTGCACGGGGTGCTCCTCGACAGCGTCGCCTCGGGCGTCCCGGCTGAGCAGCGCGCGGCTCTCACCGAAGCGGCGGCAACGCTGCTAGAGGCTGCGCTTCCGGCGGAGGCTGGTTCCGGGGCCAGAGGCGAGTCCGTTGCGCTGCTCGTTCCGCACGCGGCGGGGCTGCTGCGGCAGATCGGCGGTGCTACGGCGGAGCGCGTGCTGGAGTTGGCCATACGCCTCGCCGAGCGCGTTTACGACGCCGGTGACTACACCGCTGCTCTGACCACAGCGGAGGCCACGGCGAGCACAACGCGCCGTGTGCTTGCCCCGGAACACCCCTTGGCGCTGACCGCCCAGCACCACGTCGCGCGAGCATTGTTCCGGCTGGGCCGCTATGAGGAGTCCGAGAACCTGCATCGGCGCGTTCTTCAGGTGCGTGAACGTGTCCTGGGGACCGACCATCCAGACACCCTGGACAGTTGCTTCGCACTACGGCAGCCACTGCACCTCATGCGACGCTACGCAGAAGCGCTGCGATTCCTACGGAGAGCGTTGGACGGCCAGCGAAGCCGCTTGGGAGAACAGCATCCGAAAACGCTCAAGAGCCGGGCAATTCTGCTTGCGCTGCTCTGCGAATGCCGAGAGAACGATGAGTTCACTCGGATCGCTCCGGGAACGGTTGATGCTTGCGAGCAAGTTCTCGGCCGGTACCACTCCACAACGATGGACGCTCGCCTCAACCACGCTTACGGTGCCCTCTACATCGGTGATGTGCGCGAAGCCGAAGCCTTGGCAGGCCAGACCCTTGTAGACCGCGAGCATGCTCAAGGTCCCGAACATCCGCAAACGCTGTCCACCGCTCACCTACTGGGTCGCATTTCAGCAGCCCAGGGCAAGTACGGCGCAGCCGTAGACCTCATGCAGCGGGTCATCAGCGCGCGCTCACGGCTACTCGGGCCCGAGCACCCCATCACGCTCATGAGCCGCAGCGAACTGGCTGGCCACCTGTTCGATGCCGGGCATACAACGGAGGCTGAAAGCCTTGCACGGGAGATCCTGCCCCTGTGCGAAACCATTCGTGGCTCTGAGCACCCCGATACGGTTCGAGTCAGCCGCATCCTCCAGCGATGAGAGTGCTACGTAGCTGGTCGGTCCAGTCGGGCTCGCTCGGCCTTCAGCAGGCGCTGGTAGTCCGTGAGTACGCGCAGCAGCGCGAAGCCGGTGCCGAGGGGGATGGTGCCGAGCTCCAGCCGGGGTTGCCGGGGGTCGGTGAGGTCGGCCCGTACGTCGGGGAGCCGTACGCCGTGGGCGGCGAAGTCGTCGCGCAGGGTCTCGGCGACCCGCTCGGCGGGGGTGGGGTTCATGCGGTGCTTTTCGTGTTCGCGGGCGGGACGTTGAACTCGAACCACACCGATTTGCCGGTGCCTTCGGCTGCTTCGTCATAGGTCATGCCGCAGACGTCGGAGAGTGCCGTGACAAGGAAGAGGCCACGCCCGTTGGTCTCATCGAAAGCCGCGCGGCGGGGCGAGGGCAGTTCGGGGCTGTCGTCATGGACGGCCACCCGGATGCGGTCGTGCCGGATAGTGGCGGCCATCCGTACGTCGCCCTTGCCGTGGCGGTGGACGTTGGTGACTAACTCCGAGGTGCACAGGGCTGCCGCCTCGGCGAGTTGGGGAAGCCCTGAGGCCGCGAAAATCCCGCGCACGAAGTCGCGGCACAGGCGCGGAGAGATGGGGAGGGCGGGGGCGGAGAGGGTGTAGCGGTGCGGAAGTTCCGGGTGTGCGTGTGCTCCCATGCGACGCCTCCGTGGCGCTCGTAGCTCAATACCCTGTGTGAGCAAGGCAACACCCAAGGTATGGCAGAGCTCAGCAATATTGCAACCGATTCGCGAAGATGATTGGACTGCCCCACCCGCGCGGGGCACACTGACACCGATCCCCCTGGAGGACCAGCCGTGGCGCTGCGAACGCTCATCACCGAACGGCAACGCCGACTTGGCGCGGAGCTCAAGAAGTTACGGCTCAAGGCAGAGTTGTCGATCGCCGACGGCGGCAAGCGGATCGGCATGGGTGCGCCGCACCTGAGCCACATCGAGGCTGGGCGGACTGCGATCCCAGCGGATCGCCTGCGCGATCTCGTTGACGCCTACGGGTGCAAGAGTGAACCGTACGTTGACGAGCTTGTCAGCATGGCCGAGAGCAGTGGCAAGGGTTGGTGGTCGGCGTATCGGAAGTCCTTCCCTCAGTCCACGCTCGACCTCGCCGAGTTGGAAGCCCGGGCCACGAGGGTCCTGACATACGAAACCCTCCTGATCCCCGGCCTGTTGCAGACCGAGTCGTACATGCGAGCCCTATTCCACAGCGGGCTTCCTGACGCCTCCCCCGAGGAGATCGAGCAACTCGTCCACTTCCGAAGAAGCCGCCAGGCGATCCTGGGACCTGACCAGCCCGCCACGTTCCAAGCGGTCATTCACGAGGCTGCGCTCCGCATGGAGGTGGGCGGTCCGCAAGTCATGAGGGAACAGTTGACACAGCTCATCCAGGTGTCGATGAACCCGCGCGTGACCATCCGGGTCTTGCCGTTCAAAGTTGGCGCGCGCTTTTGGCACAGCACACCGTTCCTCATCCTGGGAGTCGGAGTTCCGGGCCTGGAGACCGTGGTCGCGGATCACCCGTCCGCGAACCTGCGGCTCGGCGACGCCGAGTCCATCGCGCGCTACGAATCCGCATTCAGCGATCTCAGCCAGAGCGCACTGCCACCGGTAGTCGCGGATGCGGCTCCCGAACTCCATGAACAGCGTGACTCGTGGGGCCTCCTCCAACACATCCTCTACACCCTCTAGGGAAGGCATCGTGTCCGACCTCACCTGGCAGAAGTCATCCTTCAGTGAAGCTGCTGCGGCCAACTGCGTGGAACTCGCCGCCATCGCCGACGGCATTCGCATACGCGAGAGCGACGAGCCCGACGCGGTGATCCGTACGACGCCCGTCGCGCTCGGCGTCCTCATACGTGCCATAAAGACTGGCCACCTCGACGGCACCCTCTGAGCACAGGCCGGAGATCAGGCGCGGGCATCGTCTCGCGCGCTTCGCGCGATTGAGCAGCGGCGGGCGGGGGCCGGGGCGCAGGGCGCGTTGCCGGCCGCCGGGCCGGTGGGGCCCGTGCCGTGACGGCCATCGCGCGCGGGGGGCGATGCCGATCCGGAGCGCGGTCCGGTGGGGCGGCCCCTCCGGGCACCCCTTCCGAAAACGCTTGATCTGAAGCAACTACCTTGTCAAGGGTTTTCGGGAGAGGTACCCCCTGCGGCGTCGAATGCGACGGAGGGCCGTCCAGGCGCGGCTGATGGGTGGTCCAGCGTCGCCGCGGATGCAAGTCCGGCGGTCCGGCGACGGGCCTCGCCCCCGCACACGGATGCCGCCACCGGCGGTCGCTCCCACCGGCCCGGCGGTCGGCGGTCGGCCCGACGCCCCCGCCCCCTGCCCCGCTGCTCAATCGCGCGAAGCGCGCGAGACGGCGCCGCACCCGGCCCATGCGCCATACCCGACCGATGCGGCACCCCCGGCGGAGGCGGCACCCGACCGATGCGGCACCCCCGGCGGAGGCGGCCCGTCGGGCGAGCGGGACGGCCCCGGCGGGCCGGACGGCGCTCCGGCTACGCGGCGGCCAGGGGTACCGGCTACGCGGCGGGCAGCGGCCACGCATCCGACGGATCACCCAGCCACACCCGGTGACCCTCGGCCGTGACTGTCAGGCCGAAGTCGAACAGCTCCGGCCGCCCGGCGCCCTCCCACCAGGCGAGGGCCTCGGCGGTCTCGTCGGCCAGGTTTCGCGGACCCCACTGACGTACCGCGCCATCCGCCGCGTACGCCCATGAGTCCCGGCTGCACCACCAGTGCCCGCCGTCCTGCGGCCAGTGCACCACGTCCGCCATCCTCAAGCCGACCGCGAACTCGGCGTGCGCGCCGCCAAGCACCGTGACGTCCAAGTCGGCCTTGCTTTCGCGGCTCTCCTCCCACGCTTCCGTCGAGAAGAGCCCATCGATACGCGGACGCGCGCGCTGGCCCCGCACCGTCATGAACGTCACCGCGCCCGCGAACCGGCCCTCGGCACAGCCGTCCGAGACGGTCAGCCGTGCGAGTCCGTGCGAGCAGAACGCGGTGCGGAACGGGGTCAGGATCAGGCCGCCGGGCCGCACCTGCTCCACCCACGCCCACGGGATGGACGACACCGAGGCCGTCGCCACCAGCCGGTCGTACGGCGCGCCCGTACGCCAGCCTTGCTCGCCGTCCGCCTCCAGCACCGTCACTTCGCCATACCCGGCCCGGTGCAGCGCGGCCCGTGCGCCGTCGGCCACGTCGGGGTCGATCTCCAGCGTGGTCACCCGCCCCACACCCGTCCGCTCGGCCATCAGCGCCGCGTTGTACCCGGTGCCCGCCCCGATCTCCAGGACCCCATGCCCCGGCCGCAGGTCCAGCTCGGCGAGCATGGTCACGACGGCGGTCGGCGCGGAGATGGAGCTGGTGGGCACATCGCCGCCGGCAGGGGCAGGGGCCCCGTCGTCCACCTGGGTGGTGATGGCCTGCGCGGGGTCGTACACCATGCGGGCCCACCGGTCCGGGTCGTCCGCCCGGCGGAGCGGCCGGTACACACCGTCGTCCACCACCCATACGGTGCCGGGGACGAACTCGTGCCGCGGGACGGCCTGGAACGCCCGCCGTACCCACGGCTCGGTGATGTCGAGCGCCTCGGCCGCCCGCGCGTGTAGCCGTTCCAGGTCGGTCACTGGTCGTGCGTTCCCATGTCGGGCCCCCTCGCATCATTGGTCAAGCGGCCAGTGTGGGTCTGCCCACTGACCGACGGTAGGGCGCGTATGTACCCATCGGGGGCAGACGGTGCCGCCGTGCGCCTGCTCCTCGGCAGGGGCTGGCCGGAGGCGGCCTCCGGTATTTGACCCTCACGTTGACGTCAGGTTTTAGCTTGGCCGGGCAGCGCGATTCCGCGCTGTGACGACGTCCGGTCAAGGAGTATCAACGTGTCCATAAACGGGAGTGCTGAGCGCGCGGCACAGGTTCTGTCCCGGCCGTTCACCGTGGGCGGGATGACCGTGCCCAACCGGATCGCCATGGCGCCGATGACCCGCATGTTCTCGCCCGGCGGCGTGCCCAATGCCGAAGTGGTGGCGTACTACGCGCGCCGGGCCGCCGCCGGCGTGGGGCTGATCATTACGGAGGGGACCTACATCGAGCACCCCTCGGCGGGGCTGAGCGACAGCGTGCCGCGCTTCTACGGGGAGGACGCACTCGCGGGGTGGGCCGAGGTCGTGCAGCAGGTGCATCTCGCGGGTGGGCGGATCGCGCCGCAGATCTGGCATGTGGGGGTGTCGCGGGAGGAGGGCGCGCCGCCGCACCCCGAGGCGCCCGTGCTGAGCCCGTCGGGGATCGGGCTGAACGGTGAGCCGGTCGGGCGGGCGATGACGCAGGACGACGTGGACGCGGTGATCGCGGCGTTCGCGGAGGCGGCGGCCAACGCGGAGCGGATCGGTTTCGACGGGGTCGAACTGCATGGCGCCCATGGCTATTTGATCGACCAGTTCCTGTGGGGCGCGACGAACCGGCGCAGTGATGACTACGGCGGCGACCCGGCCTCCCGGGTCCGGTTCGCGGCCGAGCTGGTGGCCGCTTGCCGTAAGGCCGTCTCCGCCGAGTTCCCGATCATCTTCCGTACCTCGCAGTGGAAGCAGGACCACTACGACGTGCGGATGGCCGAGACCCCGCAGGAGCTGGAGGCGCTGCTCACCCCGCTGGTGGAGGCGGGGGTGGATGTCTTCCACTCCTCGACCCGGCGCTACTGGACACCGGAGTTCGAGGGTTCGGATCTGAACCTCGCGGGGTGGACGAAGAAGCTCACCGGGAAGTCCACGATCACGGTCGGCTCGGTCGGGCTCAACCAGGACTTCCTGCCGACGTTCGTCCCCGGGACCGGCAGTGAGCAGACCCAGGTGGCGGACATCGAGAATCTGCTGGACCGGCTGGAGCGGGACGAGTTCGATCTCGTCGCCGTCGGCCGCGCCCTGCTCGCCGACCCCGAGTGGGCCGCGAAGGTGCTCAGCGGGCGTACGGCGGAACTGGTGCCCTTCTCCAAGGATCAGCTCGGCACGCTGCACTGAGCCGTATGACCGGTTCAGCCCATGCGGATGGCCCGTTTCGTACCTCGCTGAGAGGATTGACACGGTTCGCTGCACTGGGGACCACGGAGAACAAGGAGAGCCGGTCATGTCCAAACGACTGCATGTGGGCAACTTGAGCTACCAGACGACGACAAGGGACCTGGCGACCCTGTTCGGGCAGTTCGGCGAGGTGCTGGACGTCACCGTGATCACCGACCGGGAGAGCGGCCGCTCACGGGGGTTCGGGTTCGTGGAGATGGACGAGACGGCCGCGGAGAAGGCGATGGCCCAGCTCGACGGCACGGAGATGGACGGCAGGGCGGTCACCGTCACCGAGGCGAGGGCGGTCTCACGCGGCACGCGCTGAGAAACGGCACGTGTACGGAGGGCGAAATCGGAACGTGCGGTTCGCCACGTATCACCGCTAGGACTTGCGGGTGGAGCAGTGTGGCGTGGTGGTATGGCTTGATGCGATCCCCCACACGCATATCTTCACCGCGGCCCTCACATCCTCACGACGGTTCACCCGGCGTTCATTACAGCAACCCTTACGAGGAACTCGCCGAGCTTGCCGATCCGTACGATCCGGACGACCCCCTGGGCCTCGGCCTGGCGTCGGATGACGACGACGCCGACGGCGGCGGGCGCAGGGGTGACCCGGTCGGCTCGGGGTCCGGCTCCGGCTCGGGCTCCGGCTCGGGCTCCGGGGACGACGACGCGGCGTGGTCACCGCCCAACCACCGCCGTTCGTCCCGGCGTCGGCGCGGGCGCTTCAAGGGGATACCGCTCACCGCGAAGGCGCTGATCGGGCTGCTCGTGCTGGGCCTGCTGCTGGTGCTGGCCGACCGCTGTGCCGTGATGTACAGCGAGCGCAAGGCCGAGCAGGAGCTGCAGAAGAAGCTTGATCTGGCCACGGCGCCGAATGTGACGATCCACGGCTTCCCGTTCCTCACCCAGGTGCTCGGCAAGGATCTGCAGCAGGTCGACATCGCCGTCCCGGACGTGGCGGCCGACCGGGTCTCGCTCGCCGAGGTACGCGCCCAGGCCCAGGACATCCGGATCGTGGGGGATCTGCCCAGTTCCTTCCGGGGCGCGACGGTGGGCCGGATGAAGGGCGATGTGCTGCTGTCCTTCGAGGACCTCAGCCGTGAACTGGGCGCCTCCCAGGTGCGGTTCCAGGCGCTGGGGCCCAGCTCGGTGCGCGCGGACGGGAAGCTTCCGGTCGCCGGCCAGCAGGTGTCGCTGCACGCCCAGGCACAAATCCGGCGCCAGGGAGACCGTGGGATCTCCACCAGCGTCACCGATATGCGGCTGGACATCCCCGGGATCGCCACCTACCGGCCCGGCCCCGAGCCGCGCGCCGGGCTGTATCTGCACAAGAAGGCGGCGAAGCAGATCAGCGAGGACTCCGAGAAGGCGCGGGCGCTGCTGTCGGTCCCCTCGGTGGCGGAGAAGCTCGGGGTGTCTCCGGCGGAGGCGGGGCAGGCGCGGAACGACGACCTGATGCTGGGCCGGATCACGGGGTCGCCGCGCTTCGTGCCCGCGCTGCTCGCGGTCAACCTCGTCCAGGCGGCCAACGACCATCCCCAGTTGGCCAGGAAGCTCGGCATCGACCCGACGGTGGCCGCGGCGCTGACGCGGATGAAGGTGCCGGAGCTGACGGACAAGCTGGAGCTGTCCTTCCAACTGCCCCGAAAGGCCAAGGGCATCAAGCTGACGAACATCGGTGTCTCCCCGGAGGGGATTCGGGCCGATCTGACCGGCGCGGGGCTGTCATTCAGGAAGACCCGCTAGCACCTGGTCGCGGACGGGGTCGGACGCAGGGCTGCGACCGGTCCCGGCGCCACCGCCGTTCGTCACCGCGTCGTCGGCAGCCGTACCTCGATGCGGAGGCCGCCCGCCGGGCCCGGGGCGGCGGTGACCGTGCCGCCGTGGGCGGTGGCGATGGAGCGGACGATGGACAGGCCCAGGCCGTGGCCGTGAACGGCGGTGCGATCGCGGTCGAGGCGGCGGAAGGGTTCGAACAGGCTGTCCACGCGGGTGGGGTCGATATGGGGGCCGGTGTTGGTCACGGTCAGTCGGCGGGCGTCGTCGATGCGCACGGTGACCGTGCCCTGCGGGTAGTTGTACTGGATGGCGTTGCGTACCAGGTTGGAAGCCAGATGCTTGAGGAGCACCGGGTCTCCGTTCACGGACAGGGGCGTGGTGTGCACCGCCGTGACGACGGTGTGCTCGGCGGCGAGGGAGCTGAGTTCGTCGGCGGCCTGCCGGGTGAGTTCGGCGAGGTCGGTTTCCTTGGTCTCGTCGAGTCCGCGGTCGCTGCGGGCGAGCAGCAGGAGTGCGGCGATGAGGTGTTCGGCCTCACGGTTGGTGGTGAGCAGGTCCTCGCGGACCGGGATCAGGTGGGCGGGCAGCGGGTCGGCGAGGCCGACTTCGATGCTGGTGCGCTGGGCGGCCAGGGGGGTGCGCAGTTCGTGGGAGGCGTTGGCGACGAACCGGCGCTGGCTGGTGAAGGACCTCTCCAGGCGGTCCAGCATGGTGTCGTAGGTGTCGCCCAGTTCCCGCAACTCGTCTTGTGGTCCGCTGAGTTGCAGGCGTTCGTGGAGGTTCTCCTCGCTCATCCGGCGGGCCGCGAGGATCACTTCGCGTACCGGGCGCAGGGCCCGGCCGGCCAGCCACCAGCCCATGGCGCCGGACAGTACGGCCATGACGGCCAGGCCGACCGCCGACCACACCACCATCTGCCGTACGGCGGTCTCCTGGAGCCTGTTGGTGACTTCCATCCTGGCCAGCCGGGCGTCCTCGGCCTGTTGTCGAAGCCCTGTTGAGCCGGTGGGGTCGGGACTCGTCGGGCCCGCGGTGGCCGACGAGGTGGGTTGGGGACCGGTTGGCCCGCCGGTGGGGTCCGTCGTGATGCTCGCGAACTGCTCCATGGTTCCCTGCCGGGCCAGCACCGTGACGAAGATCAGCAGTGCGGCTCCGGCGCAGAAGAACAGCGCGGTGAAAGCGGCGGCGAGTTTGGCGCGGAAGGTCAGACGGTCGCGCAGCGCGGCCCGCAGGGCTCGCGAGCCGGCGAGGGACAGGGGATTCAGCACAGCCGGTAACCTTTGCCGTCGTCCATGGAGATCGCGTCGGAGCGGCCGAGTTTGCCACGCAGCCGGCTGACGGTGGCGCGTACGGCGCTGGTGCGCGAGTCCATGTTCTCGTCCCACACACGGTCCAGAAGGGCACGGTGGGTCACGGCTTCGCCGCGCGCCTCCATCAGGAGCTGAAGAACGGCGAATTCCTTCGGGCTCAGCTCCACCGGCCTCCCGTCGATACGGACTTCGCGACGGCCCCGGTCCAGCTCGATGCCGCCGTGCCGCAGGATCATCAGCGGGGGTGTGGGAACGCGTCGGCTCAACGCTCTGATCCGTGCGATGAGTTCGGCGAAGTCGAAGGGCTTGGCCAGGTAGTCGTCGGCGCCGAGATCGAGCCCGGACACCCGGTCCTCCACCGAACCGGCGGCGGTGAGCATGAGGATGCGGGGCGGGTCCTCGAGCGCGCGCAGGCGCAGGCACACCTCGTCGCCGCTCATGACGGGCAGATCCCGGTCCAGGACGACGATGTCGTAGGCGTTGAGCAGGCACATCCGCTCGGCCACGTCCCCCGAGCCGGCCAGGTCGACCGCGATGGCCTCACGGCGCAGGCCGGTGGCGATCGTACGGGCCAGGATGCGGTGGTCTTCGGCGATCAGGACCCTCATGGGGGAGCTTCCTCGGGGTGAATACGCGGTAGTTACTGAAGGTAACAAACCGGGTGGATCGGACCCCGGCCCAGCCATGCAAGCAGGGAGGCGATTGCAGAGGGATAAGCGTGGCGGGGCGCGATGGCCTCCCGCGCTTACCTCCCTGCGCACGGTCGGCTGGTTCTCTCATGGAGCAAGTACCGGCTCTTACCCCAACCGTGAGGTCCTCATGCCCGTCCTCTCTCTGCGTAAGCACTGTGCCCTGGCCTCGGCCGCCCTGGGCATGGTCCTCGTCCTGTCGGCCTGTGGCGGAGGCGGCGGTGATGACGATGTCGCCAGCGCCGGTGGCGACAAGAAGCCGTCCGCGAGCGCCTCCCAGAAGGCGAAGAGCCCGGAGGAGATGCAGAAGGCCCGGCTGAAGTACGCGGCCTGCATGCGCGAACAGGGCATCGACATGCCCGACCCGGACGCCGACGGGGCGAAATTCGTCCAGCCCTCCGACCCGAAGAAGTTCCAGTCGGCGCTCGAGCAGTGCAAGCAGTTCATGCCGAACGCGGACGGCCAGGCCCCGAAGTACACCCCTGAGCAGAAAGCGAAGGACGTGAAGCTGGCCAAGTGCCTGCGCGACAAGGGAGTCGAGGCCGAGGACCCGACCGACGAGGGGAGGATGAACATCCCGGACGGTGGGTCGAAGAAGACGCAGGACGCCCTCAAGGCATGCGGCGCCATGTCCAGCGGTAAGACCGGCCAGTGACCGCCGCCACGGAGAGCGGCACCGTGCCGCAGAGCGAGGAGAGCGGGGACGACTCCCCCGACGCCGCCCCGCGCCACCGGCCACGCGGTCGCCGGCGCCGCGGCCACTGGATCATCGCCGCGGTCCTGGTCGCGGCGGCCGGCGGCGGCGTGTACTACGCGACCGCCGACGTCGGCACCGCCCCGGCGGCGGGCTCGGACAAGCCGACGCAGCACACGGACAAGATCACCCGCCAGACGCTCATCAACAGCAAGCAGGTCGACGGAACGCTCGGCTTCAAGGGCAGCACCTCGATCATGGGCCGGCTGGCCGGAACCGTCACCGGCCAGCCGGGCATCGGCAGCACCGTCTCGCGCGGTGAGCAGCTCTACGGCGTGGACGGAAAACCCGTGCTCCTGCTGTACGGGAAGTCGCCCGCGTACCGGGACATGAAGAGTGGCGACAAGGGCGAGGACGTACGTCAGCTCGAGGAGAACCTCCAGGCCCTCGGCTACCGCGGCTTCACCCCCGACAGCGAATTCACCGACCTCACCGCGCAGGCGGTCAAACGCTGGCAGAAGGCGCTCGGCCTTCTCCAGACCGGGAAGGTGGAGGACGGCCGGGTCGTGTTCGCCTCCGGGCCCTTGAGGATCGGCGCGCACAAGGCCCCGGTCGGCACGGACGTCCGGCCGGGCGGACCCGTGCTGACCGGCACCTCGTCCAAGCGCCAGGTCCATGTCGACCTGGACATCAGTGACCGGTCGCTGGCGAAGAAGGACGGCAAGACCACCGTCACCCTCCCCGACGGCAAAACGGTCAAGGGCACGATCACCAGTGTCGGTACGACGGTGAAGAAGACGCCGGGCACGGACGGCGGCGCGGACAAATCCACCATCGGGGTCGACATCGAGCTGGACGACGACGTCGCGGACATCACCGAGGCGCCGGTCACCGTCGGGCTCCAGAGCGAGAAGAAGGAGAACGTCCTGACCGTGCCGATCACCGCACTGCTCGCGCTCCGTGAGGGCGGCTACGGCGTCGAGGTCATCGGCGCCGACGGTAAGGGCACGGTCAGCGCCGTGAAGCTCGGCATGTTCGCGAACGGCAGGGTCGAGGTCAGCGGCGGCGGCCTTACGGCCGGCACCAGGGTCGGGGTCGCCGCATGACGCGGACACTGGCGGGGCCCGGGCCGACCGGGCCCGCGCCAACAGACACGCCGCTGGTGGAACTCGAAGACGTCGACCATGTGTATCCGGGCGGGGTACAGGTGCTCCACCAGGTGTCCTTCCGCGTCGATCGGGGCGAACTCCTCGCCGTCGTCGGCCCGTCGGGCTCCGGCAAATCCACCCTGCTCAACCTGATCGGCACGCTGGACGTGGCGACGTCCGGCACCGTACGCATCGACGGTCACGACATCGCCGGCCTGAACGAGAACAGGCTGTCCGCACTGCGGGCCCGGTCCATCGGCTTCGTCTTCCAGCAGTTCTTCCTGGCCGACGGGGTCAGCGCGTTGGACAACGTCGCCGATGGACTCCTCTACCTGGGCGTCACCCGCGGGGAACGCCGCGCGCGGGCCGAAAAGGTTCTGCGCCGGGTCGGCCTCGGGCACCGCCTCGACCACCGCCCCAACGAACTGTCGGGCGGCGAGAAACAGCGCGTCGCCATCGCCCGCGCGGTGGTCGCAGACCCGCCGCTGCTGCTGGCCGACGAGCCCACCGGAGCGCTCGACACCACGTCCGGAGCGTCCGTGGTGGAACTTCTGCGGGAACTCAACGCGGCCGGCACGACCGTCCTGGTCATCACCCACGACCAGGAACTGGCCGCCGCACTGCCCCGCCGCATCCGGGTACGCGACGGCAGGATCACCGAAGGGGTACTGCGGTGAGCCGCCGCCTCGACCCGCGGCGCCTCACCGCGGCCCGTCTCACCCCCCACAGGCTCAGCCTGGCCGACACCCTGCGGGTGGGCAGCGTGGGGCTGCGCACCCGCCCCACCCGAGTGCTGCTGTCGGCGCTGGGTATCGCGATCGGTATCGCCGCGATGGTCGCGGTGGTCGCCGTATCCGCTTCCAGCCAGGCCGCGTTCAACGCCCAACTCGCCTCGGTGGGTACGAACATGCTCACCGTGACGCCCGGCAAGGACTTCGTCGGCGACCCCGCGCCACTGCCCGAAAACGCCGCCGAAATGGTCAGGCACATCGCCCCGGTCGAGAACGCCGCGGCCACCGGCAGCGTCAAGAACACCAAGGTCTACCGCAACGACCGCATTCCCAAGGCCGCCAGCAGAGGCATCGGTGTCCTCGGGGCCGGACTCGACCTGCCCAGGACCGTGGGGCTCCACATGGCCGCTGGAACGTGGCTCAACGGCGCCCAGAGCCGATACCCGGCCGTCGTCCTCGGCACCACCGCGGCCGAGAACCTGGGCATCACCACCCCCGGTGCCCAAATCTGGCTCGGGGAGCAGTGGTTCACCGTCACCGGAATCCTCCAGAAGGCGCCGCTCGCCCCTGAGCTGGACTCGGCGGCGCTCGTCGGCTGGGACGCGGCCAAGACCCACCTGGGTTTCGACGGCCGCCCGACGATGATCTACACCCGCACCGCCGACAGCAAGGTCGACCAGGTACGCGGAGTCCTCGCCGCCACCGTCAACCCCGAGGCGCCCAACGAGGTCACGGTCTCCCGGCCCTCCGACGCGCTGAGCGCCAAGCAGGCCGCCAACCGGGCCTTCACCAGCCTGCTCGTCGGCATCGGCGCCATCGCCCTGCTGGTCGGTGGTGTCGGCGTGGCCAACACCATGGTCATCGCCGTCCTCGAGCGGCGTGGCGAGATCGGCCTGCGCCGTGCGCTCGGCGCCACCCGTGGCCAGATCCGCACCCAGTTCCTCACCGAGTCGGTCATGCTCTCCGCCCTCGGCGGCATCAGCGGCGCCACCCTCGGCGCGGGAGCGTCGGCGGGATACGCACTCTCCCAGAACTGGCAGGTGGTCGTCCCGCCCTGGGCACTGGGTGTGGGAGTCGGCGCCACCATGGCGATCGGCGCGCTCGCCGGCCTGTGGCCCGCCGTACGCGCGGCCCGGCTCGCACCCCGGGCCGCACTCTCCGGACCGTAGGCGGTGCGGTTCCCCATCCGGCATGAGAATTCCTTGAAACCGTTCTTGGTAAACGCACAGCTCAGCCCGATCTTCCTCACGGATATCGCTCCTAATGTCTTCCGTGTCGAAGCCGAACGGCTCCGGCAAAGGAAAAGAAACACCGAATTCCGAGAGGCAGAATCATGAGCTTCCACAAGATTGTCCCGGTCAAGCCCGCCCGTAAGGCCGAGCCGAAGAAGAAGCACCACGCCCCGAAGCCGGACCCGAAGAAGGGCCCGAAGAAGCCCCACCGTCGCCCCATCGGCGGCTGACCCACACCCCGGAGGCGGGTCCGCGGCATCGCGCCGCGGGCCCGCCTCGGCCATGTCCGGAGCCGAGCGGGAGAGACCGACCGTGACCTCGTACGAAGACCAGCCCACCATGCAGCTTCGCGTGCTCGGGGCCGACCCGGCCACCGGCCTCGGCCGGCATCGGCGCGCCGGGCGGCCGCGCCCTTACGGTCGTCATCAGCCGAAGGCGGCCCCGCAGCTCCCCGAGGAGTACCTGCCCGTAGACGTGGGGGACGGCGAGCCCGGCGCCGAGGGGACCACTCCGCGGCTTCCCGCGCGGCAGGCGTTCCGCCGGTTCTGGCCGCTCACCAAGGGCGACCGGCGCCGGCTGGTGCTCATCTGCGCCTGTGTCATCGCCGCGGCACTCGCCGAGACCGCCGCGATCCTGCTGTTCTCCGATCTGACCGACAACGCCCTGCGGCAGGGCTCGCTCGGCGCCTTCTGGGTCCCCGCCGCGCAGTGGCTCGCGGTCGCGGTGCTCGGCGCGGCCGTCGGCTATACGGGCAACTCGCTCGCCGTATGGACCGCCGAGCGGTTCGTGCTGCGGCTGCGGGCCCGGGTCTTCGCGCATGTGCAGGATCTGCCGCCGCACTTCTTCCAGCGCCACCGGCAGGGCGATCTGGTCGAACGCCTCACCGGGGACGTGGAGTCCATCGAGCAGATGGTGGTCTCCGGGGTGGTGAGCACCGTCTCCGCCCTCTTCAGCACGGTCTTCTTCGCCGTCGCCGCCTTCCAGTTGCGCTGGGACCTGGCGCTGGTCACCTTCGTCCTGGCACCGCTCTTCTGGCTGGCGGCGCGGCGCTTCTCCGGGCGGATCGGCTCGGTGGCGAGGGACGAGCGGGTCGCCGACGGCGCGATCACCTCCGTCGTCGAGGAGTCGCTCGGCAACGTCGTGCTGACGCAGGCGTACAACCGTAAGGACGCCGAGGAGCGGCGGCTGGGCCAGGAGGCGCGTGCGTGGATGCGGGCGTCGGTGGCCGGTGCCCGGATGAGCGAGCTGTACGAGCAACTGGTCGAGGTCATCGAGACGCTGTGCGTCCTCGCCGTGATCGGGCTCGGCGCCTGGGAGATCTCCCAGGACCGGATGACCATCGGGCAGTTGCTGGCCTTCGCCGCCTTCCTCGGCTACCTCTACCCGCCGATCCGCAACCTCGGACAGCTCGGTCTCACCCTTACGGCCGCGACGGCGGGCGCCGAGCGGCTGCTGGAGATCCTCGACGCCGAGCCCGCCGTGAGCGATCCGCCGCCGGGGGCCGCGGTGGCGCCGTGGCGGGTGCACGGCACGGTGGAGTTCGACCGGGTCGGCTTCCGCTACCCCGGCGGCGACCGGCGCACCCTGGCCGGTGTCTCGTTCACCGCCCGGCCGGGTGAGTTCGTGCTGATCACCGGGGCGAGCGGGGCGGGCAAGTCCACCGTCTCCAAGCTGCTGACGCGCTTCTACGACCCGGCGGAGGGATATGTGCGGCTGGACGGCGTCCCGCTGTACGCGATGCCGCTGGGCTTTCTGCGGGCGAACGTGACGCTGCTGCCGCAGGAGACCCTGATCCTGCACGACACCATCCGCGAGAACATCGCCTGCGGCCGTCCCGGGGCCGCAGAGCACGAGATCGTCCGGGCGGCGCGGGACGCCGCCGCGCACGACTTCATCACGGCGCTGCCCGAGGGCTACGACACCCGGATCGACCCGCATACGGCACGGCTGTCCGGCGGCCAGTTGCAGCGCGTCGCCATCGCCCGCGCGATGCTGCGCGACGCGCCCGTCCTCGTCCTGGACGAGCCCACCACCGGTCTGGACGCGCTGGCGGCGCGGCGGGTCGTCCGGCCGCTGCGACGGCTGATGTCCGGCCGCACCACGCTCATGATCACCCACGATCTGAACCTGGCCCCGGACGCGGACCGCATCCTGGTGCTGGACCACGGGCGGGTGGTGGAGACCGGCACCCATCGCGAACTGCTGGCGCTGAACAGCACGTACGCCCGGCTGCACGGCTCCGGGGACGGCGCGTACGCGCCGCTGAACGGCTCCGGGGACGGCGCTCTGAACGGCTCCCTGGAGGGCCGCTCGTTGGATGGCCCCCTGCGCGATTCCCCCACCGACACCGGGCCTCAGCCGACGCTCCGGCTCGGGCCGCTCTGACGGGGGCGGGCCGGGCTCGTCCAAGCCCAGCCGGACCGAGCGGACCTGGCCGGACCGGACCTGGCCGGACCGGACCAGGCTGAGCCTGACCTGCGCCCGACCGAGCCGAGCCGGACCCGGACCCGGGCCCGGGCCGGGCCAGACCAGGCCAGGCCGCGCCGGAGCCGCGCGAGGCCGGGCCGCGCTGGGCCGGGCCGGGCCGCGCCGGAGCCGCGCGAGGCCGGGCCGCGCCACCCCGGGCCGAGCCAGGCCGGAGCCGCGCCGAGCCGGACCTCCCTGGACCGCGCCGCTCCGCGCCGGACCAGGCCGGACGAGGCCGGACCAGGCCGGACCAGGCCGAGCCGCTCCGCGCCCGGCCGCGCCGGGCCACGCTCAGTCGACGTCGATCCCCGGCGGAGCCGTGGGCGCGCCCGGGAGCTTGATCCAGGCGACCGTGCCGCCGCCCGGGGCCGCCTCCAGTCCCACCTGGCCGCCCGCCTGCTGGACCGTGCGGGCCACGATCGACAGGCCGAGGCCCGAGCCGGGCATGCTGCGGGCGGACGGGGAGCGCCAGAAGCGCTCGAAGACATGCGGCAGTTCCTCGGCGGGGATGCCGGGGCCGTGGTCCCGCACCCTTACCTCTCCGCTTCTGAGGACGACGTCGATCACACCACCCGAAGGGCTGAACTTCACCGCGTTGTCGAGGAGATTGACCAGCGACCGCTCCAGCGTGGCCGCCTCACCGCGGACGTACCAGGGCTCGATCGAGGCGTTGATCGTGAGATGCGCACCGCGCAGCCGGGCCCGCTCCAGGGCCGTCCGCGCCACCTCGTGCAGGGCGATCACCTGCGGGGGGCCGCTGCCGGGCAGGGCGTCGGGCCGGGACAGCTCCTGCAGATCGCCGATCAGCGCGGCCAGCTCGGTCATCTGCGCCTTGACGCTCCCCATGAGCGCCTTACGGTCGGCGGGCGGCAGCGCGCGGCCGGTCTCGTCGCTGCGGGCGAGCAGTTCGACATTGGTCCGGAGCGAGGTGAGCGGGGTGCGCAGCTCATGCCCGGCGTCCGCGATGAGCTGCTGCTGACGGTCGCGGGAGGAGGTGAGGGCCGCCGTCATGGAGTTGAACGACCGGGACAGCCGGGCGATCTCGTCATCGCCCTCCGCCGGGATGCGGACGGCCAGATCCTCCGTGCGGGCGACATGCTCGACCGCCTCGGTCAGCCGGTCCACGGGCTTGAGCCCGGTCCTGGCGATCCACAGGCCCGCGGCGCCCGCGCCGACGACGCCGACCCCGGCGACGAGCGCGAGGACGAGGGTGAGCGTGCCCAGCGGATGCTGGACCTCGCTCAGCGGGCGGGCCATGGAGACGGCGATCCCCCGCGGCAGCGGGCTGCCGGGGCCCTCGGTCGGCCGGTAGGTGTACACCCGCATGTCCCCGCCACCGCCCGCGCCCGTCGCGTCATGCAGCGCGCTCGGCCGCTGCCCGACGGCCACCTCCACATCGGCGGTGGTCACCGGGAGCTGGGTGGCCCCGGGCTGAGTGCAGCGGCTTCCGTCGGCCAGCACGATCTGCACGGAGTACGAGCCGAGGGCGCGCGGAGTGTGGCCGTCGGCGCCCTCGGGGCTCTGGCACGCCTCCAGGATGCTCAGCACATTGCGCTCGTCCACCTTGACGTTGCGCAGGGAGGAGTCGAGTTGGGCGCTGAGCTGCTCCCGGACGATCACCCAGGACGCGAACGCGGACACCGCCACCGCCACCGCGACGGCCACCGCGGTCAGCAGGGCCAGCCGCGAGCGCAGCGGCAGTCTGTGGAACCTCACGAGGGATCGCCCTCCGCGGGCCGCAGCACATACCCCACCCCGCGCACGGTGTGCACGAGCCGCGGCTCACCGGCCGCCTCGGTCTTACGGCGCAGATACATCACGTACACGTCCAGCGAGTTGGACGACGGCTCGAAGTCGAAGCCCCACACCGCCTTGAGGATCTGCTCACGGGTGAGCACCTGACGGGGATGCGCCAGGAACATCTCCAGCAGGGTGAACTCGGTACGCGTCAGCTCGACGCGGCGCCCGCCCCGGGTGACGTCGCGGGTGGTCAGGTCCATCCGCAGATCGCCGAAGGCCATCACGTCGCCTTCGGGGAGCGCCGCGCCCTGCTGCCCCGCGTAGGAGCTGCGGCGCAGCAGGGCGCGGATGCGGGCCAGCAGTTCGTCCAGTTCGAAGGGTTTGACGAGGTAGTCATCCGCGCCCGCGTCGAGCCCGGTGACCCGGTCGCCGACCGTGTCCCGCGCGGTGAGCATGAGGATGGGCAGCGTGACCCCGGTGGCGCGCAGCCGCCGCGCGGCGGTCAGCCCGTCCATCCGGGGCATCAGCACATCGAGCACGATCAGCTCGGGGTCGTAGTGGCCGACCTTGTCCAGCGCGTCCAGTCCGTCCACGGCGGTCTCGGTCGCGTAACCCTCGAAGACGAGGCTGCGCTGCAGGGCTTCCCGGACGGCCGGCTCGTCGTCGACGATCAGGATGCGGGCGGGCTGATCGCCGTGGTCGGCGGGGCTCATGGGTCGGTTTCCTTCACGATCACGATGACGGTGGGCGGGGAGGTGGCCGCGCTGCCGAGCGAGCCGCTCCGCGGGAATGGCTCCGTCGCTGCTCCGCCGCGCTGCTGCCAGCCTCGCACGTGGGTCGGTCAGGCGTTGCCGTCACTGCCGCCCGAGCGCAGGGAGGCGAGATCGGACTTGACCGTGTTGACCGGGATCGAGAAGCCGAGGCCGACGCTGCCCGCGCTGCTGGAGCTCTGGCCCGAGGCCGCGGAGTACATCGCGGAGTTGATGCCGATGACCTGGCCGCTCATGTTGATCAGCGCACCGCCGGAGTTGCCGGGGTTGAGCGAGGCATCGGTCTGGAGGGCCTTGTAGGTGGTGGTCGACTCGCCGACGTCGCCGTTGTACCGGCCGCCGCCGAACTCGAAGGGCCACTGACCGCCGCCGCCACCCTGCCCCTGACCGCCTTGCCCCTGGCCCTGGCTCTGGTCCGTGGAGACGGTGACCTCACGGTCGAGCGCGGAGACGATGCCGCTGGTGACGGTGCCGGTAAGGCCCTCCGGCGAGCCGATGGCCACGACCTGGTCGCCCACGGTGACCTTGCTGGAGTCGCCGAGGGCCGCGGCCTTGAGCCCGCTCGCGCCCTCCACCTTGATCAGCGCGAGGTCCTTCTTGCTGTCGGTGCCGACGACCGTCGCGGTCTTCTTACTGCCGTCACTGAAGGTCACCTTGATCGAGTCGGCGCCGGAGACCACATGGTTGTTGGTGATGACCTCGCCGCCGCTGGTGATGACCACGCCGGAACCGGTGGACTGGCCGCTGGTGCCACTCGCGCTGACCTCCACGATGCTGGGGCTGACGGCCGCCGCGACGGCCGAAACCCCGCTGCGGCTGGCGGAGTTGGCGTTGACCACGGGGGTGGAGACCGTGGTGTCGGACTTCTGCGTGGCGTTGGTGACCAGCGCGGCCGCTCCACCACCCACGAGCGCCGAAACCGCCGCCACGGCCGCGATCAGCGCGATCGGACGCGACGCCCGCGCCCTGCGCCGCCCTCCGCCACCATGCGCCCCCTCACCCGCGAACGCCCCGCCCTCCTCCCCGACCCCGCCCCCACCACCACTGCCACCACTCGGCCACACGGTGACCCCGGACGGCGTGGTGACCGCCTGCTGAGGCTCATACGCGGGCGGATCGGGATACCCCGCACCACCGCCGTACGAGAAGGGATAGGGCTCGTCTGCGCCGCTACGGCGTGTGCTGTCCGTCATGTCTATGACTGTGCGACCGAAGTATGAGAGTCCCCTGAGTGCCCGCTGAGAACCCCACCAGAAGTCGGTATGCCCGACATAAGGCGGCCCGCGGAGGCGCGCCTACCGGGCGCCGAGGGACGTTAACCCTCGGGCCCCGCCGGCCTCCAACCCCCTCGGACGCACCGCAGGTCGGCCAAGCCCGTCCGCAGAACGTGGACGCCGCGCCCCACCGGCACGCCGCCGTAAGGCGGACACTCCGCCCCGGAGGGCGCGGCGCCTCCGCGAACATCGGGACCCGACCACGGAACGCCGGGATCACAAGCCTCGCCAGGCGCGGAATCTCCCCGCCGGGGAGGCCGCTGGGCGGGTGCCCGCCGCGCATGGCATCCGTTCGCGGGGCCGCAGGGCCCCACAGCGCGCGGGCGCAGCCCGCCGGGAAGCAGCCCACACCGCGCAGCACAACCGGCCCGCAGGGCTGATCCCGCCGGACGGCGAGGACAACAGGGGGCCGTCGGGGCCCCCAGGGCCCCGACCCGGGCAGAAGCGCTACGCGCAGCCGCAGGAGTGGCGGACCACCAGTGCCGAAGGGAACTGCTTGACCCGCTCGCGGCGGGAGCTGGCCAGGCGGACGCCGTCGTCCAGCACCAGATCGACCGCGGCGCGCGCCATCGCGGGGCGGTCGGAGCCGACCGTGGTCAGCGGGGGGTCGGTGAGGTGGGCTTCCTTCACGTCGTCGAAGCCGGCCACCGCCAGCTCCTGCGGTACCTCGATCCGCAGCTCACGCGCGGCCCGCAGCACCCCGAACGCCTGGTCGTCGGTGGCACAGAAGATGGCCGGGGGCCGGTCGGGACCTGCCAGCAGATCGAGGGCGACCTTATAGGCGTCGTACCGGTTGTACGGGGCCTGGAAGAGCCGCCCCTCCGTGGGGCGGCCCGCCTCGTGCATCGCGCGGCGCCAGCCCTCGACGTGGTCGGTGACGGGGTCGCCGACGGTCGGGGTTATCTCGGTGCCGCCGAGGCACGCCACGTAGTCATGGCCGTGCTCCAGCAGATGCCGCACCGCGAGCTGCGCGCCGCCGACGTCGTCCAGCACCACCGCCACGTCGTCGATCGCCTCGGGCCGCTCGTGCAGCAGCACCACCCGGGCGTCCCACGCCTCGATCTCGGCCGCCGCGTTCTCGCTCGGGCCCTGGCTGATGAGGATCAGCCCGGACACCCGCATCCCCAGGAAGGCGCGCAGATAGTGCACTTCGCGCTCGTCGAGGTAGTCGGAGTTGCCGACCAGCACCATCTTTCCGCGCTCGGCGGCCGCCTGCTCGACGGCGTGTGCCATCTCCGCGAAGAACGGCTGCCGGGCGTCCGGAACGATCAGCCCTATGAGATCGGTCCGGCGGCTCGCCATCGCCTGCGCGACGCGGTCCGGCCGGTAGCCGAGCTCCTTGATCGCGGCAAGCACCCGCTCGCGCGTGGCCGGGGCGACCGGCCGGGGTCCGTTATTGATGACGTAACTGACGACCGCGGTCGAAGTCCCCGCAAGCCTTGCCACATCATCCCGCGTCACCTTGGCCACGCGCGAAGTCTACGCGGGTCCAGCTAGCTGTTGGCCGGTCGTGCGACAGCGGCCCTCGCCGCGGAGCCGAGCGCCCCGCCGGGGTGCTCGCCCCGCGCCGTGTCGCCCGCCGCGGCGCCCCGCGCCGCGGCCTTGGCCCGGGCCTCCTCGGCGGCGCGCTCGACCTTCTCCGGCGCGACGAAGCGGTAGCCCACGTTCCGCACGGTGCCGATCAGGGACTCGTGCTCCGGGCCCAGCTTGGCGCGCAGCCGCCGGACATGGACGTCCACGGTGCGGGTGCCGCCGAAGTAGTCGTAGCCCCAGACCTCCTGCAGGAGCTGCGCCCGGGTGAAGACCCGGCCGGGGTGCTGCGCGAGATACTTCAGCAGCTCGAACTCCTTGAATGTGAGATCGAGCACACGCCCCTTGAGCTTGGCGCTGTAGGTGGCCTCGTCGACCGACAGATCGCCGTTGCGGATCTCCATCGGGCTGTCGTCGGTGGTGATCTGCTGGCGGCCCATGGCCAGCCGCAGCCGGGCCTCGACCTCCGCCGGGCCCGCGGTGTCCAGCAGGACGTCGTCGATGCCCCAGTCGGCGGTGACGGCGGCCAGCCCGCCCTCGGTCACCACCAGGATCAGCGGGCAGCCGGGGCCGGTGGACCGCAGCAACTGGCACAGGTTGCGCACCTGCGGCAGATCGCGGCGGCCGTCGATCAGGATGACATCGGCTCCCGGCGTGTCCACCAGGGCCGGGCCTTCGGCGGGAGCCACCCGCACGCCGTGCAGCAGGAGGCCGAGGGCGGGAAGCACCTCCGTCGAGGGCTGAAGTGCGTTGGTCAGCAGCAGGAGGGAACTCATCGTCCACCACCCGCCCCGGCCATGTTCTCGAGGTTGTGCACGCTTCGCTCGCCCATTACGTCGGTTCCTCCTCGGTCCCTTGCGAGAGGGGCACCTCCCGGGCCGTGCCCGGGGGAGTATGCGGCTACTACTTCGTACAGTCACGCTCCGCGCCCTTGGAGCGACGGTGCGCTCAAACGCGCACGCCGCCCTGAAAGCACAAAAGGACCCGGGGGCTACGTTGCCCGGATCCTCTTCACGACAGAATAACCCACATGACATGTGCCCGAGAGGCTCAATCTGCTCCCCGTTGTCCTTCCAAGGTCATTACGGGGAAGCGGCGGGCCACGCTGCTGACCGATGACGGCGTCTCGATCGAGGCACTGTACGAGCCTTCCCCGGCGCCCGGCACCGAACCCTCCGACCACCTCGCGCTGGTGGTGGGGCACGGGTTCACCGGCGCCCTGGAGCGCCCCGCGCTGCGCCGAGTGGCGTCGGCGTTTCGCCAGCGTACAGCCGTGATCACGTTCTCGTTCCGGGGCCATGGCCGGTCCGGCGGACGGTCCACGGTCGGCGATCGCGAGGTGCTGGACCTGGCCGCCGCGGTGCGCTGGGCGCGTCGCCTCGGGCATCGGCGGGTCGTCACGGTCGGCTTCTCGATGGGCGGGTCGGTGGTGATCCGGCAGGCGGCGCTGTACGGGAAAAACGAAGAAGATCAGCCGGTGCACATCGCACACAATGGGGAGCGCACAGGGCGCTCGCCGGGGCGCACGGACCCCGCGGCCGGCGCGCCTGACACGGCAGCTGACGGCGCGGCACCCGACGGCGCGGCGCCCGATGCCGTGGTCGCGGTGAGCGCACCCGCCCGCTGGTACTACCGGGGCACCGCGCCCATGCGGCGGGTCCACTGGGCGATCACCCGGCCGGCGGGCCGGCTGGTCTCCCGCTACGGGCTGCGCACCCGGATCGACCCCCGCGGCTGGGACGTCGATCCGCTGTCCCCGGTGGCCGCGGCGCCGCTGATCGCGCCGACGCCGCTGCTGATCGTGCACGGCGACCGCGATCCGTACTTCCCGCTGGACCATCCGCGGATGCTGGCGTCGGCGGCGGACCCGTCCGCCTCGGAGCTGTGGATCGAACCGGGCTTCGGCCACGCCGAGACCGCCGCCTCCCCCGCCCTGCTGGGCCGCATCGCCGACTGGGCGGCGACCCGCGTCTGAGGAGGCGGCCCCACTTATTCGGCCTCCTATTCGGCCTCTTATTCGGCCTCCGCCACCGGCTCCGCGAACTGGGACGCGTACAGCCGGGCGTACGCACCGCCCGCCGCGAGCAGCGCGTCATGCGAGCCCTGCTCCACGATCCGTCCCGACTCCATCACCAGGATCACGTCGGCGTCCCGGATGGTCGACAGCCGGTGCGCGATCACGAAGCTGGTACGGCCGCTCCGCAGCGAGGCCATCGCCCGCTGGATGAGGACCTCGGTACGGGTGTCGACCGAGCTGGTGGCCTCGTCCAGCACCAGGATCGACGGCTCGGAGAGGAACGCCCGGGCGATCGTGATCAGCTGCTTCTCCCCGGCGCTGACGTTGGAGCCCTCCTCGTCGATCACCGAGTCGTAGCCGTCCGGCAGGGTCCGTACGAAGCGGTCCACATAGGTGGCCTTCGCCGCCTCGACGATCTTCTCGAAGGTCGCCCCTTGCGCGCCGTACGCGATGTTCTCGGCGATCGTCCCGCCGAACAGCCAGGTGTCCTGCAGCACCATCCCGATATGGGAGCGCAGCTCCTCCCGTGACATCTCGGCGATGTCCACCCCGTCCAGCGTGATCCGCCCGCCGCTGACCTCGTAGAACCGCATCAGCAGATTGACCAGCGTGGTCTTCCCCGCGCCGGTCGGGCCGACGATGGCCACGGTCTGCCCGGGCCGCACGGACAGCGACAGACCGTCGATGAGCGGCGTGTCCGGCTGGTAGCGGAAGGAGACGTCCTCGAACGCGACCTGCCCCCGCACCGCCTCCGGCCGCCGCGGGTCCACCGGCTCGGCGCTCTGCTCGGGCGCGTCCAGCAGCTCGAAGACCCGCTCGGCGGAGGCCACGCCCGACTGCACCATGTTGGCCATGGAAGCCACCTGGGTGAGCGGCTGGCTGAACTGCCGGGAGTACTGGACGAACGCCTGGACATCGCCGATCGACAGCGCGCCGGAGGCCACCCGGAGCCCGCCGACCACGGCCACCAGCACATAGTTGAGGTTCCCGATGAACATCATCGCGGGCTGGATCAGCCCGGAGATGGACTGGGCCTTGAAGCCCGCCGCGTAGAGCTTGTCGTTCTGCTCCCGGAACAGCTCCGCGGACTCCTTCTCCCGCCCGAAGACCTTCACCAGCGAGTGGCCGGTGTACATCTCCTCGATATGGGCGTTGAGCTTGCCCGTGGTCTTCCACTGGGCGACGAACTGCGGCTGGGCCCGCTTGCCGATGCGCGTCGTCACCCACACCGAGACCGGGACGGTGATCAGCGCCACCAGCGCCAGCAGCGGCGAGATCCAGAACATCATCGACAGCACGCCCACGATCGTCAGCAGCGAGGCCATGATCTGGCTGAGGGTCTGCTGCAGCGTCTGCTGGATGTTGTCGATGTCGTTGGTGGCGCGGGAGAGCACCTCACCGCGCGACTGCTTGTCGAAGTACGACAGCGGCAGCCGCGCCAGCTTGTGCTCCACGTCCTCGCGCAGCCGGAAGACCGCGCGCTGGACGATGACGGTGGCCACCCGCGCCTGCACCAGGCCCAGGAGCGAGGCGACGACGTACAGCGCCGTGGCCCACAGCAGCACGATGCCGACCGCGTGGAAGTCGATGCCCTGGCCGGGGGTGACGTCCATCGAGGCCACCATGTCGGCGACCGTGCCCTGGTCCCTGTCGCGCAGCCACTGGACGGCCTGCTCCTTGTTCGCCCCGTCAGGCAGTTGCCGTCCGATGAGGCCCGCGAAGATCAGGTCGGTCGCCTCGCCGAGGATCTTCGGACCCACCACCGCGAGCGCGACGCTGCCCGTGCCCAGCGCGAGCACCAGCAGCGCGATACCGCGCTCGGGGCGGAGCCGGGCCAGCAGCCGGCGGCCGGAGCCGCGGAAGTCCAGGGACCGCTCGGTCGGCTGCCCGCCCATGAAGCGGCCGGGTCCGGCGGCGGGCGCCGGGCCCCTGCGGGGTGCCGAGGTGCCGCTCATGCGGTGTCCCTTACATTCGCCCCGCTGCGCCAGCAGCTGATGTGACGGTCGCCCACGCGGCGCAGAGGTGCGACTTTCGTCGCCTTCTGCGGCTCAGTGGCCGCGTGTGCGTCGCTCATGCCGCCTCCTGTTCGGTGAGCTGGGAGAGCACGATCTCGCGGTAGGTCTCGTTGCCGGCCATCAGCTCGCCGTGGGTACCGGCGCCGACGATCCGCCCCGCGTCGAGCACCACGATCAGATCGGCGCCCCGGATGGTGGACACCCGCTGGGCCACGATGACGACCGTCGCGTTCTCCGTCTCGTCCACGAGCGCCGCCCTCAGCCGGGCGTCGGTGGCGTAGTCGAGCGCGGAGAAGGAGTCGTCGAAGAGATAGACGGACGGCCTGCGGACCAGGGCCCGGGCGATGGCCAGCCGCTGCCGCTGGCCGCCGGACACGTTGGTTCCGCCCTGGGCGATCGGGGCGTCGAGCCCGGCCTCCATGGACTCCACGAACTCCCGCGCCTGGGCGATCTCCAGGGCCCGCCACAGCTCTGCGTCGGTGGCGTCGGGATTGCCGTACCGCAGGTTCGAGGCGACGGTGCCGGCGAAGAGATACGGCTTCTGCGGAACGAGCCCGATGTTCCGGGTCATCACCTCCGGGTCGAGGTCGCGCACATCCACCCCGTCGAGGTGGACGCTGCCGTCGGTCGCGTCGAACAGCCGAGGCACCAGCCCGAGCAGGGTCGACTTGCCACTGCCGGTGGATCCGATGACGGCGGTGGTCCGGCCGGGCCGGGCGATCAGCGAGATGTCGCGCAGCACCGGCTCGTCGGCGCCGGGGAAGCGGAACTCCACGCCCCGCAGCTCCAGCAGCCCTCGTCCGGCGTCGGCGGGCGCGGCCGTGACGGGCACGAGGGGCGGTACGACGCTGGTCTCGGTGTCCAGCACCTCCTGTACGCGCTCGGCGCACACCTCGGCCCTCGGCACCATCATGAACATGAAGGTGGCCATCATCACGGACGACAGAATCTGCGCCAGATAGCTGAGGAACGCGGTCAGCGCGCCGATCTGCATCCCGCCGCTGTCGATCCGGTGCCCGCCGAACCAGACGACGGCCACGCTGGAGACGTTCACCACCAGCATCACGGCGGGGAACATCAGCGACATCAGCCGTCCGGCCCGCAGCGAGACGTCCATCAGCCCGGTGTTGGCGGCGGTGAAGCGGTCGCGCTCATGGGTGTCGCGGACGAAGGCGCGGATGACCCGGATACCGGTGATCTGCTCGCGCAGCACCCGGTTGACGGTGTCGATGCGCTCCTGGACATGGCGGAACAGCGGGCGCATCCGGCGGACGATGAACGTGACGACCACGCCCAGGACCGGAACGATGAGCAGGAGCAGCCCCGACAGCGGAACGTCCTGGTTGAGCGCCATGACCACACCGCCGACGCACATGATCGGCGCCGAGACCATCAGCGTGAACGCCATCAGGCACAGCATCTGCACCTGCTGCACATCGTTGGTGGTGCGGGTGATCAGGGACGGCGCCCCGAAGTGGCCCATCTCACGGGCGGAGAAGGACTGCACCCGGTCGAAGACGGCGGCGCGCACATCGCGGCCGAGCGCCATGGAGGTACGGGCGCTGAAGTAGACGGCTCCCGCGGCGCACACGATCTGAACAAACGTGACGGCGATCATCAGCCCGCCGACACGGACGATGTAGCCGGTGTCGCCCTTCACCACTCCGCCGTCGATGATGTCCGCGTTCAGCGCGGGGAGGTAGAGAGTGGCGAGGGTCTGCACCAGCTGCAATAAGACGATCAGCGTGATCGTTCGGGTATAGGGCCTCAGATGCGCCCGTATCAGTCGTACCAGCACACCGAAACCTTAAGTGACGCACGCCCCGAACCGGCCGTATTTTCGACGAACCGCGCGTGGTCCATGGCGCGCGCCCGCACCCGTCATCATGGAGGCGGCAGATGACGGGAAAGGGATCGCGATGGCGATGAAGAACACGCCCGCCGGGACCATCCGGTACTGGGCCGCCGCCCGCGCCGCGGCCGGTACCGCGGAGGAGCCGTACGCCGCGCGAACACTGGCGGAGGCGCTCGAGGTGGCCCGGGAGCGGCACACCGCACGACCGGAGTTCGCGCGCGTGCTGCTGCGCTGTTCGTTCCTGGTCGACGGAACCCCGGTCGGCACCCGCGACCACAAGACGATCCAACTCGCCGAGGGCGGCACGGTCGAGGTGCTCCCGCCGTTCGCAGGAGGGTGAACCCCGAGCTCATGAGCAACCAGCCGCACCAGCCCAACGAGCCCCACGAGCCTCATCACCAACAGAACCAGCAGAACCAGCAGAACCAGCAGCAGCCGTACCAGCAGCCGTATCCCCCGTACGGGTCGTACGAGGCTCCTTACGGCGGATACGACCAGAGCGCGCATCCTTACGGCGGCAATGGCGGCAACGGCGGCCCGGGCAGCAACGGCGGCCACGGTCAGGGCGTCCAGCAGCCGGGCGACTGGCCGGGGTACGAGGGCTATCCGCAGCAGCAGGGGTACGCCCAGGCCCAGCCGCAGCAGTACCAGCACCCGCAGCAGCAGTACCAACAGCAGCCGTACGCGGATCCTTACGCCGCCCAGCAGGGGCACCAGGGACACCAGGCGCACCAGGGCCAGCACCCGAACCAGGGCCACCAGGCCCATCAGGGGCAGTACGCCCAGGGCTGGGATCAGCAGCACCCGTACCAGCCCGCCGCCCAGCACCCGGCACAGCCTCCGCACCCGGCACAGCCCCGGACCGCGGCACAGGCCCAGCACGCACAGGCCCAGCAGCCCCAGACCCAGCAGCCCCAGACCGCGCCCGCCCCCGCGACGGCAGCCGCGACCACGACCGCCGAGCCGCCCGCCCCGCAGCCGGACCGGCCGCTCACCGCCGCCGAGAAGGCCCGCGCCGAGGGCCGTCCGCAGATCCTCCCCCCGGGGCTCATCCCCGCCGCGCTGACCGCCGTGCTCGCCGGCCTGCTCGCGGCCACCGCGCCGCTGGGCCGCCCGGCGGTCGCCGTCGTGGTGGCGGTGCTGCAGGCGGTCACGGCGGCGGGCTGGTTCCGGCTGAACGGCATGTGGCCCGCCCGGCAGGGCATCGCGCTCGCCTACGCGGGCGGTCTGGCCGCCAGCATCGGCCTGCTCGCCACCGAGCCCGCGCACGCCCCGACGGTCCTCATCGGCACCATCGGCGTCTGGCTGCTGCTGGTGGTCATCCTCCAGCTGCGCAGCCACGCCTCCGCGGACGAGCGGCTGTACGGGCTGACGGCCGCTGTGGCGTCCACGGCCCTTACGGTGCTCGCGGCCGGCCATCTGGCCGCCGTCGCCGAGTCCTCGGACGCCGTCGTGGTGGGGGCGGCCGCCGTCGCCGTGGCCGTGCTCGTCCGGGCGCTGCCGCTGCCGACCGCCGCCGCCGTCGTGGTCGCGCTGGCGGCCGCCACGGGCGCCGGGGTCGGGGCCGGGCAGCTCACCGGAACGGGCACTTCCACCGCCGCCCTGCTCGGGTTCGCGGCCGGGGCGTGCGCGCTGATCGGCCACCGGGTGGCCAGCTACGACTACCCCTCGCGGTTCGTCCATATGACGGCCGGCGTGGCGCTGCCGCTCGCGGCCGCCGCCCCCGTGGTCTATGTGATCGGCCGCGCACTGGGCTGACTCCCCGGCTCCCGCTCGGCCGCTCCGGATAGGCTCGCAGCCTCAGGCGAGGGCCTGAGCACGAGCCTGGGGGACCCACGCACATGCGCGCACTACGCATCACCTTGATCGTCGTCGTGATACTCGGCGGCCTCTTCGTGGCCGCCGACCGCATCGCGGTGTACATCGCGGAGTCGAAGGCCGCAGACAAGATCAAGAGTTCGCAGGGCCTGACCACCACGCCCAATGTCTCGATCAAGGGCTTCCCCTTCCTCACCCAGGTCGCGGGCAAGGAGCTGGACGAGGTCGACGTCGGTGTGGACGGGCTGACCACGGCCACGGGGGACGGCCGCAGCGTCCGGGTCACCGAACTCGACGCGAAGCTGCACAACGTCCGCATCTCGGGCAGCTTCTCCTCGGCCAGCGCCGACCGCGCCACCGGCTCGGCCCACATCAGCTACGCGGACCTCTCGCAGGCCGCCGGTCCGGGGGTGACCGTCGGCTACGACTCGTCGGGGTCCAACAAGGTCAAGATCACCGGCAGTCTGCTGGGCCTCAGCCTCACCGCCCACTCCCAGGTCACCATCGTGAACGGGACCACCATCCGGCTGCACGCCGAGTCCATCCCGGGCGGCAGCATCCCCCAGTGGGAGGACAAGGTGCGCGAGAAGGCCGACATCGAGCGGAAGATCGAGGGACTGCCCACCGGCATGCGGCTCGACAAGGTGGAGGCCACCAAGGACGGCATAGACGTCTCGGTCACGGGTAATAACGTCCAACTGACGGGCTGACGCGATCAGCACCAGGGGCGCCCGATCTCGCCCCTGGTCCATTCACTGAGACGATCTCGTCCGCATACATGACCGCCCGCGGCCTTCGCCTGCCCGGGCGGCCCCGCCTCCGGGGCCTTCACCCCTCTCTGATCTCACTCTCCGGACGATAATGTCTCACCATTCGACACGCCGGTGACATGCCCGCCTGTCCGTCCCTACGATCGGACGCATGAAGCGACAGGCGGATCTCACGAAGCGGCGGGCAGTCGACCTGTGCCGCGTCGCCGCCATGCTCTGTCGCACCGTCTGAACGGGACGCGGTCCGGCATGCCCCGGACCGGCCCCCTCCTCGGCCCGTCAGCCGGGCCTTCCCGCACTTTCGCTCGTACGCTCGCCGCACGCCCCGCGCGGCGCCGCGTCGCGAGCGTGCCCGTACCGCCGCAACTGCCCCGGAGGAGAGAACATGAGCCGCAGTGACGTCCTGGTGGACGCCGAGTGGGTCCAGGCCCGGATCGACGACCCCAAGACGGTCATCGTCGAGGTGGACGAGGACACGTCGGCCTACGACAAGAACCACATCAAGAACGCCGTACGGATCGACTGGAAGCAGGACCTCCAGGACCCGGTGCGCCGTGACTTCGTCGACCAGGCCGGCTTCGAGAAGCTCCTGTCGGAGAAGGGCATCGCCAACGACGACACGGTCGTCCTCTACGGCGGCAACAACAACTGGTTCGCGGCGTACGCCTACTGGTACTTCAAGCTCTACGGCCACCAGGACGTGAAGCTGCTCGACGGCGGCCGCAAGAAGTGGGAGCTCGACTCCCGCGACCTGGTCGCCGAGGTGCCGACCCGCGCGGCGACCGAGTACAAGGCCAAGCCGCAGGACGCCTCCATCCGCGCCTTCCGCGACGAGGTCGTGGAGGCCATCGGCTCGCTGAACCTCGTCGACGTGCGCTCCCCCGACGAGTTCTCCGGCAAGCTGCTCGCCCCGGCCCACCTCCCCCAGGAGCAGTCGCAGCGTCCGGGCCACGTGCCGAGCGCCCGCAACATCCCCTGGTCGAAGTCGGCCAACGACGACGGCACCTTCCGGTCCGACGACGAGCTCAAGGAGATCTACGAGAGCGCGGGCGTCGACCTGGCGAAGGACACCATCGCCTACTGCCGCATCGGTGAGCGCTCCGCTCACACCTGGTTCGTCCTGCACGAGCTCCTGGGCCAGACCAACGTCAAGAACTACGACGGCTCCTGGACCGAGTACGGCTCGCTGGTCGGCGTGCCGGTCGAGCTCGGCGCCGACAGCTGATCCCTCTCCCCCGAACGCGCCCCCGAACGTAAGGACAGACATCCATGTGTGGAGCCAAGGCCGGCGGCCCCGACGCCTCGACGATCAAGCCCGGTGAGACCACCATCCAGGGTTCGGTGACCCGCGACGGCGAGCCCGTCACCGGCTACGTCCGGCTGCTGGACAGCACCGGCGAGTTCACCGCCGAGGTCCCCACCTCCGCGACCGGACAGTTCCGTTTCTACGCCGCGGAGGGCACCTGGACGCTGCGTGCCCTGGTTCCCGGCGGCACCGCGGACCGCACTGTTGTCGCCCAGAAGGGCGGGCTGGCGGAGGTCGCCATCGCCGTCTGACGCGTGACGGCGCGTCGTGACACACGGCCGGAGGGCCGCACCCCGGGGTTGGACGCCTCGGCGGGGTGCGGCCCTCCGTCTGTTCACGCGGGGGCCGTCCTCTATCGGCGCGGTCCTTCATCTGTCGGCGCGGCGGTCCCGGACGTACGCTGGACTTATGTACGCGCGACGCCGCCACGCATATTTTTTCCTGATGGGCGCGTGTCTGACGCTCTTCATCTCGGCGTGGGCCTTTGTGCGCTTGTGGTCCGTACCCGCCGCGGTCGCGATGTGCATCGTCGCCATGGTGATCCCGCCCCTGGCCGCCATAGTGGCCAATCGCCGGGGCCCGGACGACCGATGGTGGGATGAGTCGGGAGACGAGGAATCCGACCGGTGGTGGCGGGAGCTGGACGAGCACAACCACCGGCATTGACCACCAGCACAACCGCCCCGGCCGATCGGGGCCCGGCAGGGGCCACTGACCGGGCCCCGGCCGGGGCGCCCAGGACCGCCCTGGTAGCCCGGGGCGCCCAGGACCGCCCTGGTAGCCGGGGTGTTCAGGACCGCCCTGGTAGCCGGGGTGTTCAGGACCGCCCTAGTAGCCGGGGTGTTCAGGACCGCCCTAGTACACGAGCGCCTGGACGCCGTCGGGCATGATCTCGCTCACGAAGACCTGCGCGCCCGCGATCCGGGCACCCTCGATCAGATCCTTCTCCTCGATCTCCCGGCGCGCGGCGCACTGGGTGCACACCGTGATCGTGCCGCCGCCCGTAAGGATGCCGTCGATCAGATCCGGCAGCGGCGCCGCATGCGGGAGTTCGAACTCCGCCGCCCGGCCCGGCAGCGCGAACCACGTCGACTCCCCGGTCAGCCAGAGCGAGACCTCGACCCCGCTCGCCGCGGCCACCGCCGCCACCGTGAACGCCTGGGAGCACCGCTCGGGAGCGTCCGCGCCCGCCGTCACCTTGATCACCAGCTTCTTGGCCATACGCCAACCTTAGGGTCGGCACGGTGACCCGGGCGCCGCACGGCGACCTGTCTCCACCGGCCGCCCCGGCGCCGACTAGACTCGGTGCCGTCCGTCATCTGTTCCGAGGAGCGCGCTCGTGCTTGAGGCAGTCTTCACCACCCTGATGATCCTGGTCGCCGTGGCCACGCTCGGCTTCGCCGCGCTGACCTGGAAGAAGCTGTACCAGGGCCAGCGCTGAACCCCTCCCGCCCGGCCACCACGGCTCGACTCTCGACAGATCGCCTGAATCCATGATCCAGATTCCCTCCGACCTCCACCCGGACCTCGTGCCGCTCGCCTTCCTCCTGGGCAACTGGGAAGGCGCGGGCGTATCGGACTTCCCCGGGGCCGAGAAGTGCAACTTCGGCCAGGAGGCCACCTTCACGCACGACGGCCGCGACTTCATCGAGTACGTCTCGCACACCTGGGTGCTGGACTCCGAGGGCAAGAAGGTGCGCCCCCTGGAGACCGAATCCGGCTACTGGCGGATCGACAAGGACCGCAAGGTCGAGGTCGTGATGAGCCGGGACCAGGGCATCGTCGAGGTCTGGTACGGCGAGCTCGCGGAGGGCAAGCCGCAGATCGACCTGGCGACGGACGCGGTGGCGCGCACCGCGCACGCGGCCCCGTACGCGGGCGGCAAGCGGCTGTACGGCTACGTCAACAGCGATCTGATGTGGGTCGGCGAGAAGGCCACCCCCGAGGTCGAGCTGCGCCCGTACATGTCCGCGCATCTGAAGAAGGTCGTCGACCCCCGGGAGTGGGCCAAGGACCTCAAGGACCTCCCGGACGACGGGATCGCCTTCTTCCGCTGAGCGCTTCCGGGCTGTTCCGCCTCGGAGCACGTCCGGGCCGTTCCACCTGCCGCCGGGCCCGGGTCTTCCGTGCCGCGGCCGGTTCTGCCCTGCGCGTCCGGCCGGTGACCGCGTGCCCGCCTACACTTGCACCGTGGCGACCACCGACTGGAAGAGCGATCTGCGGGAGCGCGGCTACCGGCTGACCCCGCAGCGCCAGCTCGTGCTCGAAGCCGTCGATCATCTGGAGCACGCCACTCCGGACGAGATCCTCACCGAGGTGCGCCGCACCGCGAGCGGCGTCAACATCTCCACGGTCTACCGCACGCTGGAGCTGCTGGAGGAGCTGGGCCTGGTCAGCCATGCCCATCTCGGCCATGGCGCTCCCACGTACCACCTGGCCGACCGGCACCATCACATCCATATGGTGTGCCGCGACTGCACGGATGTGATCGAGGCCGATGTCTCCGTGGCCGACGCCTTCACCCGGCAGCTCCGTTCGGACTTCGGCTTCGAGACCGATCTGAAGCACTTCGCGATCTTCGGCCGGTGTGCCGCGTGCTCCGCCCGACAGCGCCGTGGAGACGACGGCCAAAACGGCTCCGGTGAGGGCCGAGCCCGCAGGTCGTAGGCTGAGTCCATGAAGAGCCCTTTGCTGTCGCTGCCCGGCGCCGTCCCCGGCGAGGGCCCCGACGAAGGCGTCGCCGCCCACTACGGCGACCTGTTCCGCGAGCAGCGCGCGCTCGCCGACGGCACCGGCTTCGTGGACCTCTCGCACCGCGGAGTGGTCACGGTAAGCGGTGCCGACCGGCTGAGCTGGCTGCATCTGCTGATCACTCAGCACGTCAGCGAACTCCCGCCGGGCCAGGCCACCGAAGCCCTGATCCTCTCCGCCCACGGCCATATCGAACACGCGCTCTATCTCGTCGACGACGGCGAAACGACCTGGGCCCATGTGGAGCCCGACAGCCAGGGCGATCTGATCGCCTACCTGGAGAGCATGAAGTTCTTCTACCGGGTCGACCTCGCGGACCGCACCGACGACTACGCGGTCGTCCACCTGCCGGCGGGCAGCATCACCGAGGCCCCCGAGGACACGGTCGTCCGCGAGACCCCGTACGGCCGGGATCTCTTCCTGCCGCGTGCGCGGCTCACCGACTTCGCCGAGGCGAGCGGGCCGGCGATCGGGGTGCTGGCGTACGAGGCGCTGCGGGTCGAGGCCCACCGGCCGCGGGTCGGCCTGGAGACCGACCACCGCACCATCCCGCATGAGCTGGGGTGGATCGGCTCCGCCGTCCATCTGCAGAAGGGCTGCTACCGCGGCCAGGAGACCGTCGCCCGGGTGCAGAACCTGGGGAAGCCGCCGCGCCGGCTGGTCTTCCTCCACCTCGACGGCAGCGAGGTGACGCTGCCCTCCCACGGCGCGCCCATACGGCTGGCCTCGGAGGGCGAGGAGGGCCGCCAGCTCGGGTTCATCACCTCCTCGGCCCGCCACCACGAGCTGGGGCCGATCGCGCTCGCGCTGGTCAAGCGCAATGTGCCGGTGGACGCGGAGCTGATCGCCGACTCCACGGCCGCCGCGCAGGAGACGGTCGTGGAGCCGTGAGCCCGGTGCGGTCGCACCAGACCTCGAGGTGAGGTCGCACCAGACCTCGAGGTGAGGTCGCGCTAGACCTCGATCACCACCGTGAACGGGCCGTCGTTCGTGAGCGAGACCTTCATGTCCGCTCCGAACCGGCCCGTTTCCACATGCGCGCCCAGCTTCCGCAGCTGGGCCACCACCTCGTCGACGAGCGGTTCGGCGACCCCGCCGGGCGCCGCCGCGTTCCAGGTGGGGCGGCGCCCCTTACGGGCGTCGCCGTAGAGCGTGAACTGGCTGATGACCAGCAGCGGGGCGGCCGTGTCCGAACAGGACTTCTCGCCCTGGAGGATCCTTACGGACCACAGCTTGCGGGCGAGCTGGGCCGCCTTCTCCGGAGTGTCGTCATGCGTCACCCCGACCAGCACGCACAGCCCCTGGCCGACGATCTCGCCGACCGTCTCGCCGTCCACGACGACGTTTGCCCCGTCCACTCTCTGTACCACAGCACGCATACCGACCATCATGCCGTGCGTCCATCCGGGGCCGATCGGGTGGAGAGCCGCTGCACAGGGAGCATCACTGGTGGCACGATGCGTGCAGGCGGTGCAAGCGGGCAGGAACTGCGGGAATGACGCATCGCTGGAGGGGACGGACACCAATGACCACACCGGGCACCGGCCAGCCCATGGCCACCGAGGGCCTGCTGCCGCCACGGCCGCCGAGTCAGCGCGGCGGGCGGCTGGCCGATTCCGCCGCCGTGGCGGCGCCGACCGTGGCTCCCACGTCCGCGGCGGCGAGCGCTCTGCACGCACTGCGGCTGCCGGAGCTGCGGGCGCTGCGCCGCGCGGCACAGGGCGAGGAGGCGGATCTGAGCTATCTGCGCAGACTGCTGCAGGGCCGGATCGACATCCTCCGCGCCGAGCTGGGCCATCGCCGCGATCCGGCGTCCGCGGCGGCCTCGGCACAGCCGTCCGCCGCGCTGGTGGACCGGCTGCCGGAGATCCTCGCGGACCTACCCTCACGGCACCGCTCCTCGGCCCGCCATGTCACGCTCGGGACGCCGCAGGGCGCCGAGTACGAGCGGCTGGCCGAGGAGATGCTGGCCGAGGTGGGCCTCTCCGATCTGCGGGCCCGTACGGACGAGGAGCTGCGGGGCGCGATGGCCCGCCTCGTCGGCCATGAGCAGCAGGTGTCGCGGCGGCGGCAGGAGCTGCAGCGGACGGCGGACGGCTGCAGCGCGGAGATCGCCCGCCGGTACCGCGAGGGAGAGGCGCAGGTGGACGACCTGCTGGCGTAGGCGTCGGCGGGGTGCTCGGAGGGTGCTCGGGGTGGAGCCGTTCGCGGGGTGCTCGGGGGAGCCGTCCACAGGGTGCTCGCCGAGCCGTCCACCAGGTGCTCGCCGAGCCGTCCACAGGGTGCGGTGTGATGAAAGGACCTGGTCCGCAGGCTGGGGAAATCGGCGTGCGGCCGGTGGCGGCGGACGCCTAGCGTGTGCGCATGGCCGTCGAACTCCGCACCTCGCTCTCCGATTCCGATCTGACCAGTTGGACCCTCGCGCTCAACACCGGCTTTCTGCGTCCGCCGGAGGCGCCGAAGGAGGAGGTGGAGCTGCGGCGGGAGCAGATAGACCTGTCCCGTACGCAGGGGGTCTTCGACGGCGAGCGCTGCGTCGCCACGTTCCGCAGCTTCGCGCAGCGGCTGACGGCGGTCGGCGGGGCGGACGTCCCCGCCGACGCGGTCAGCAATGTCGCGGTGTCGCCCACCCACCGCCGCCGGGGGCTGCTCAGCCGGATGATGGAGCACGATCTGCGCGCCGCCAAGGAGCGGGGCGACGCGGTGGCCACCCTGATCGCGGCCGAGTACCCGATCTATGGGCGGTACGGCTTCGGCCCGGGCACCTGGACCACCGAATGGCAGGTGGACGTTCCCCGCGCCGGTCTCGACCCGCGCCACTCGGCTCCGGTGGACGGCGGCCGGGTCGACTTCGCCGACGCCGACGAGGTGCGGAAGCTGGGCCCCGCACTGCATGAGCGGCTGCGCACCCGGCAGCACGGCGTCATCGACCGCCCGGACAGCTGGTGGCGGATCAGCACCGGTCAGCTGCGGTTCCCCAACCGCCCCTGGACCGAGCCGTTCTATGTCCTCTACCGCTCCCCCGACGGCTCGGTGGACGGACTGCTCGCCTATACGGCGGACGACCGCTGGGAGGGCAACAAGCGGCCGCACAACACGGCCACCGTGCTCGAGCTGACCGGAGTCACCCCGGCCGCCGAGCGGGCGCTGTGGCACTTCCTGCTCTCGGTCGACTGGGTGACCCGGGTCAACACCGGCCGGCGCGCCCCGGACGATCTGCTTCCGCTGCTGCTCGGCGACCCCCGCGCCGCCCAGATCACCCAGCACGCCGACTGGCTGTGGCTGCGCCCGCTGGATGTGCCCCAGCTTCTGGAGACCCGTACGTACCCGGTCGAGGGCTCGCTGGTGCTCGAGCTGCACGACGGCGCCGGGCTGGCCGGTGGCCGCTATTCCCTGGAGGCGGGCCCCGACGGCGCGGCGTGTGCGACCACGGGCCGCGCGGCCGATCTGACCATGGACATCGACGAGTTGGGCACCCTGTGGCTGGGCGACGAGTCGGCGGTCCGGCTCGCCTCGCTGGGCCGGATAGCCGAGGAGCGCCCGGGCGCCGCCGCACTGGCGGACCGACTGCTCCGGACGCCGCGACGCCCGTGGTGCCCCGATAGCTTCTGAGGTGGCCGGGAGCGTCCGGGCACGGTGGTCCGCGCCGGGGGTATCCGGGCCCGGTGGTCGGCACCCGAGAGTGGCCGGACCCGGTCGTCGGCGCCCAGCGGTGTCCGGGCCCGGTGGCGGGCGCCCGCCCGCTCGGTGCTGGGCAGTCGGCACCTGGCGGCCGACGCTGGGCGGTCGGCGCTCAGCAGCAGGACTTGAGCAGTCGGCGCGCGCCCGCGCCCTGCTCACCGAGCCTGTCGTACGGGTTGGCCAGCGCGCATTTGTCGATCGACAGACAGCCGCAGCCGATGCACTCGGTGAGGTGGTCGCGGAGGTTCTCCAGCTGTTCGATGCGCTCGGTGATATCCGCGTGCCAGCACTCCGAGATCCGGGCCCAGTCGTCCTTGGTGAGGACGTGGTCCTCGGGGAAGAGCGCGAGCACCTCCCGGATTCTCCCCAGCGGGATGCCGACGCGCTGCGAGGAGCGGACGAAGGCGACCCGGCGGAGCGCATCGCGGGTGTAGCGGCGCTGGTTGCCGGAGGTGCGGCGGCTGTGGATCAACCCCTCGCGCTCATAGAAGCGCAGCGCGGAGGCGGGCACTCCGCTCCGCTGCGAGAGCTCGCCGACCGTGAGCTCATGGGTCTTCCAGGTCAATTGCGTCATAGGGCCGAGGGTAGCTTGACTTCAACCTTTGTTTAAGTCCGAGGCTCTTCCCATGGCCACTGACACCGCCGTATCCACGGCCGCAGCACCTACCGACACCGACTCCCCCATCCGGCTCGCCGTCATCGTCGGCAGCACCCGCGACGGCCGCTTCGGGCCGAAGGTCGCGGAGTGGTTCGCCGGCCATGCGGCGCTCCGCTCCGATATGACCGTCGATGTCGTCGACCTTGCCGAGACCCCGCTACCCATGGACCTCTCCCACCGGCCCGGCCCCGATGACCTCGCGGCCCTGGAGGCCGTGACGCCCCGGCTGGACGCGGCCGACGCGTTCGCCGTGGTCACGCCCGAGTACAACCACAGCTACCCCGCCTCCCTGAAGAACGCGATCGACTGGCATTTCACCCAGTGGCAGGCCAAGCCGATCGGCTTCGTCTCCTACGGCGGCATCTCCGGGGGCCTGCGCGCGGTCGAGCATCTGCGGCCGGTGTTCGCCGAGGTCCACGCCGTGACCGTCCGGGACACGGTCAGCTTCCACAACGCGCACGGGCTCTTCGAGGAGGACGGCCGACTGAAGGACTCCGAGGGTCCGGACACCGCCGCCGGGGCGATGCTCAACCAGCTCGCCTGGTGGGCACGGGCCCTGCGCACGGCCCGCACCACCCACCCGTACGGCACCTGATGCCCCCGGCGGCGCCGACCCCGTCGACCCCCGTCGACCGGCGCCGCCGAAAACGTGGCTCAGGCGGTGCGGCGGCGGAAGAGCGCCCCCGACAGCCCGGCCGCCACCGCCAGGATTCCGCCGCACCACACCAGGGCCTGCCAGGCGCTGTCGCCGACCGGCCGGTCCAGCAGCAGCCCCCGCAGCGCCTCGATGACCGGGGTGACCGGCTGGTGCTCCGCGAACCCGTGCAGCCAGCCCGGCATGGTGTCGATCGGCACGAACGCGCTGCTGGGATACGGCAGGAACATCATCAGGAACGTGAACCCGCCCGCCGCCTCCGGTGACCTGGCGATCAGGCCGAAGCAGGCCGACAGCCAGGAGATCGCGAGGATGAACATCAGCAGGATCCCCGCCACGGCCAGCCAGTCCAGCGGACCGGCGTCCGGCCGGAAGCCGATGAGGAAGGCCACCCCGAAGACGATCGCGGTCGCGACCGCGTTGCGCAGCACGCTCGCGGCCACATGGCCCGCCAGGATCGGGGTGCCGCCGATGTCCAGCGACCGGAAGCGATCGATGATGCCGCCGGTCATGTCATGGGTGACGGTGACCGCCGTGTTGGCCGAGCCGAAGCCCGCGCACAGCAGCATCACCCCGGGGACGACATAGGTGACGTACTCGGTGCCGGTCTGGATGGCGCCGCCGAAGAAGTAGACGAAGACCAGCATCAGCATGATCGGCAGCAGCATGGCGGTGACGACCGCGTCGATATTGCGCCTGGTCAGCCGGGTCACACGGCCGGTCAGAACGATCGCGTCAGACACCGGCCGTCTCCTTCTCGCCCGTGGCGTTGCGGCTGTCGCCCTCCGCGGTACGGCTCTCGCCCTCCGCGGTGTGGCCGGTCAGGGCCATGAAGACGTCGTCGAGTGTGGCGCTGTGCACGGTGAAGCGGTCCACGGCGCGGCGCTCGGGGTCGATCTCGTCGAGCAGGGCCCGCACATGAGCGGCGCTGCCGTCCGTCGCGACGCCCAGCGTCAACCGGTCGGCGTCGCTCCATACGAGCCGTACGCCCAGTTGGCGCGCGGCCCTCTCGTACCCGGCGATGTCGCAGAGCACCAGGTCCAGCCGCCGCCCGGCGACGCGCTCCTTGAGTTCGGCCGAGGTGCCCTCGGCCACCACCCGGCCGCCGTCCACCACGGCGATGCGATCGGCGAGTTGGTCTGCCTCTTCCAGGTACTGGGTGGTGAGGAAGACCGTCACCCCGTCCGTCACCAGCCCCTTGACCACGTCCCACATGGCCTGCCGGCTGCGCGGGTCGAGGCCGGTGGTCGGCTCGTCGAGGAAGATCACCTCGGGGTGGCCGACCAGGCCCGCGGCGAGGTCGAGCCGGCGGCGCATCCCGCCGGAGTAGGTGCCCACGGTGCGGCGGGCGGCGCCGGTGAGGTCGAAGCGCGCCAGCAGTTCCCGTGCGCGGCCGCGGGCCTCGGTGCGGCCGAGCCGGGTCAGCCGCCCCATCATCAGCAGGTTCTCCTCGCCGGTCTGCATCTCGTCCACCGCGGCGTACTGACCGGTGAGGCTGATGGCGCGGCGGACACGGCGGCGGTCGGTGATGACGTCGAAGCCCGCGACGCGGGCCCGCCCGGCGTCCGGCGGCGTCAGCGTGGACAGGATCCGCACGGTCGTGGTCTTGCCCGCCCCGTTGGGGCCGAGCAGTGCGAAGACGCTGCCGCGTGCGACCGACAGATCGACACCCCTGAGCACCTTCACCGCCCCGTAGGACTTCTCGAGGCCGCTTGCCTCAATGGCGGCTGGTTGATGGGCCATGGTTCCCCCGCTTCCTCTTCTGCGTATGCCATACGCTCTACTGCGTAGGGTATACACATCTCTAGGATGGCGGTCAACCGAGCGGACATGAGCACACGCACGCATGGAGGTTCCGAGGCATGGCCACCGAGGAGAACGGCACCGGCCTGCCGGCGAGCATCGAGACCGCCTGGGGGCTGCGGGAACGCCCGGGCAAGGGGCCCCGCCCCGGGCTGACCCTGGGCCGGATCGTCGACGCCGCCGTCGGGATCGCCTCGGCGGACGGCCTCGGCGCGGTCTCCATGAGCCGGGTCGCGGCCGAACTCGGTGTCTCCACGATGTCCCTGTACCGCTATGTCTCGGCCAAGGACGAACTGCTGGTGCTGATGGAGGACGCCGCCTACGGCCCACCGCCGCCCGGCGACCCGGCGGAGGACTGGCGAGCCGGGTTCACCGACTGGGCCTGGGGGCTGCGCACCGCCCTCGCCCGTCACCCCTGGGTGGTGCGCATCCCGATCAGCACCCCGCCCTCGACACCCAACTCGGTGGCCTGGATGGAGCGCGGCCTGGCCTGTCTCCACCACACCAGGCTCAGCGAGGGCGAGAAGGTCTCCGTACTGATGCTGGTCAGCGGCTTCGTCCGCAACGAGGCACGGCTGACCACCGACCTCCAGGCAGCCAACCGACGCACCGGAGACAGCCTCGAAACCTCGATGGCGGCCTGGGCCCGGCTGCTGGAGAGGGTGACCGACGCCGAGCGCTTCCCCGCGGTGACGGCGGCGCTGCGGACGGGGGAGTTCGGCGCACCGGGCGGCCCGGACGACGAGTTCGTCTTCGGCCTGGAGCGGATTCTCGACGGGGTGGAGGCGCTGGTCAGCGCGCGGAGCTGACCGTCTGGGCCCTGGAGTCCCGCACCCGCGCCGCACCGGCCGCCGACCCCTGACCGTCAGGACCTGGCCAGATATTTGCACATCCTGGCCATCCGGCCACTCGTCGGCCAGGGGGCCCGTTTCCCAGCATGGTGGTCATGAATGTGCTGTGGATTTTCGCCCACCCCGAGCAGCGGTCCCTCAGTGGGGCGTTGCGCGACGAAGGTCTGCGCGCCCTGCGGGAAGCGGGCCATGACCACCGGCTGTCCGACCTCTACGCGATGCGCTGGAACCCCGTGGTCGACGGCGCCGACTTCCGCCATGACGCGAGCGAACGCCTCACCGTCGGGGCCGCCTCGCGGCGCGCCTATGACGCGGGGACGCTGAGCGAGGACATCCGCGCCGAACAGGAGAAGATCGCCTGGGCCGACGCGCTGATCGTGCAGTTCCCGCTCTGGTGGTACGGCATGCCCGCCATCCTCAAGGGCTGGTTCGACCGCGTCTTCGTCAAGGGTTTCGCCTACGGGGTCAGGGGGCCCGACGGACGCACCCTGCGCTACGGGGACGGCAAGCTGGCCGGTAAGCGCGCCATGGTGGTCCTGACCGCGGGGGCGCCCGAGGACACCATGGGACCGCGCGGCGTCAACGGCGACATCGGCGATCTGCTCTTCCCGCTGCACCACGGCACCTTCTGGTACAGCGGCATGTCCGTGCTGCCACCGCATGTGGTCTACGGCGCGGACCGGGTACCGGACGAGGTGTACGAGACCCATGCCGCCGGGCTGCGGAAGCGGTTGGCCGCGCTGCCGACGGAGGAGCCGATCCCGTTCCGCCGCCAGAACGGCGGGGACTACGACGAGCGCCTGGTGCTCCGGCCCGATGTCCTGCCGGGCCGGACCGGTCTCTCCGTGCACTACGCATGGCCCCATGCCCCGCGCGCCGAGGGCGCCTTGAGCGACTAGGAGGGCAAGCTCAACGCCAGCCGCCAGTCGTTGCACCGCATCATCGTCCCCAGCGGGTACTCGACCTCGCACTCGCCGACCAGGGTGAACCCGGCCTTACGGCACACCCCGTTCGACGCGGGGTGGCCGACGGACGGATACGCGTGCAGATACCGATGGGTCCGCTGTGTCGCGGCCGCCCGGGCGACCTCCCCCGCGGCCGCGGCGGCGATCCCCCGCCCCTGGAACGGCGGCAGCACGGCCCAGCCGGTCTCGTACACCGACTCACCCCGCCACTCCCGCTCCCAGTACCCGATGCTGCCGACCGTCTCCTCCTCCGGCAGCAGCACGATCCGGTACATCCGCCCGGCGCCCGGCCCCGTCAGCTCCGCATACCGCCGATGGCGGACCAGGATCTGCTCCTCGCTCTCCGGTCCGCCCAGGTGGCTCGTCATCTCCGGACTGTTGACGCCACGCAGCAGCTCGAGGCAGGACGCGCTGTCCTCCCACGGCTCGAGCCGCACCCCGCTCGCCCCACCGGACATCCGCCGCCTCCCGCCGTCAGCACACCCTGCGCCCGCCTTCCGTTCATTCGACCACGGGGGTACGACAACGGCGCCGCGCCCAGGCCCCGGCCCCGGCCCGGCCCGGCGTCAATCCGCCACCGGCTCCAGCAGCGCCAGGTCGTCCTCGTCGAGGGTGATCCGCGCCGCCGCCATGTTCTCCTCGAGGTGGGCCAGTGAGCTGGTGCCGGGGATCTGGATGATCGCGGGCGAGCGGGCGAGGCCCCAGGCGAGGGCGATCTGATGCGCGGTCGCGCCGTGCCGCTCCGCGACCGTCCGCAGGTTCCCGCTCTCCAGGGCGGTGGGGCTGCCGCCCAGCGCGAAGAACGGCATATAGGCGATCCCGGCCCCGGCGCACTCGTCCACCAGCGCCCCATCGGCCTGATCGAGCACCCCGAACCGGTTCTGCACCGCCGCGACGGGCGCGATCGCGCGGGCCTCGGCCAACTGCTCGGCGCTCACATTGCTCACCCCGAGCCGCCGCACCAGCCCTTCCTCGCGCAGCGCGGCCAGCGCGGCGAACCGCTCCCCGAGCGGCACCCCGCCCACCGCCTTGAGCCGCCCCACCCGCAGGTAGACCAGTTCGAGCGAGTCGACGCCGAGCTGCCGCAGGTTCTCCTCGACCAGACCCCGCAGCTGCTCCGGCCGCGCCTCCGCGTACATCTCCCCGGTCGCGGAGCGCAGCGGCCCGACCTTGGTGGCGATGGTGACGTCCTCGGGGTACGGATGCAGGGCCTCGCGCAGGATGTCGTTGGCCCGCTCGGTGGCGGAGAAGTAGAAGGCGGCGGTGTCGATATGACGGGCGCCCAGCTCCACGGCCCGCCGTGCGACCGCCACGGCCGTCGCACGCTCGACGGCGGGACCGGCCCACCGCCCCGGCAGCTGCATCGCGCCGAAGCCGAGCCGATCAGCCGGTGACGAGAGGTGAGAGAACAAGGACGAAGATGAGGAGGATGCGGAGGATGAGTTCATGGGGCAGCATGCGCACCTTTTCGCCCCGACCACAAGATCGATCAGCCCGAGGACCGCTCCAGCAGCAGCGCCCGCTCACGGGCGTTACGCGTCAGGGCCGCCGCCCGGGCGAACTCCGCCCGGGCCTCCTCATGCCGCCCCAGGCGCTCCAGCAGATCCCCGCGGACGCTCGGCAGCAGGTGGTAGTCCTTGAGGGCCGGTTCCTCCGCCAGCGCCTCGACCAGCTTCAGACCCGCCGCGGGCCCTTCCGCCATCGCGACGGCGACCGCCCGGTTGAGCTCCACCACCGGGGACGGGGCCAGCGCCATCAGCCGGCCGTAGAGGGCGGCGATGGCCGTCCAGTCGGTGTCCTCGTAGCGGATCGCCCGCGCGTGACAGGCGGCGATGGCGGCCTGGAGGGAGTACGGGCCATGGCCCGCGCGCTGCAGGGCCTCGACGCCCCGGCGGATGAGCAGGCGGTTCCACTTGGTGCGGTTCTGGTCGGCGAGCAGCACCGGCTCACCGCCGGGGCCGGTGCGCGCCGCGATACGGGAGGACTGGAACTCCAGCAGCGCGGCCAGTCCGTGGACTTCGGGCTCCTGGGGCAGCAGCCCGGCCAGGACCCGCGCCAGCCGCAGCGCGTCCTCGCACAGGGCCGGGCGTACCAGATCGTCGCCCGTGGTCGCGGAGTAGCCCTCGTTGAAGACGAGGTAGATGACCTCCAGGACCGAGGAGAGCCGGGCGTTCCGGTCGTCGCCGTACGGCACTTCGAAGGGGACGTCGGCCTGGGCGAGCGTCCGTTTGGCCCGGACGATGCGCTGGGCGACCGTGGGCTCCGGGACCAGGAACGCGCGGGCGATCTCCTCCGTCGTCAGCCCGCCCAGCAGCCGCAGGGTGAGCGCGACCCGGGCCTGGGTGGACAGCACGGGATGGCAGGCGGTGAAGATCAGCCGCAGCAGATCGTCGTCGATGTCCTCGGCGGTGCGGGCGAGATCCGCCGGGTCGGGCGGTGAGATGTCCTCCAGGGCCCGCCCGACCTCCGCCAGCTTGCGTGCGTAGGTCTCCTTACGGCGGACGAGATCGATCGCGCGGTGCTTGGCGGTGGCCATGAGCCAGGCGCCCGGATTGTCCGGCACTCCCGACTCCGGCCACCGCTCCAGCGCGGTGACCAGGGCGTCCTGCGCGAGTTCCTCGGCCAGCCCGACGTCCCGCACGATACGGGCGACGCCTGCGATGATCCGCGCGGACTCGATCCTGAAGACCGTTTCGACCGTTGCGGCGATTTCAGTGGTTTCAGCCGTCTCGTCTGCTTGAGCCGCTTTCGCCGGATCGGCCGGGCTTGCTGCCGTCACGGCCCCTATCAGAGCAGCCGTACGGGGACGGAGCAAGCACCGCCGGCTCAGCCCGCGACGATCTCGCGGACCTCGACGGTGATGGTCCAGAACTCCTCATGGGTCCGCAGGAACCGCTTGGTCCACTCCACGGCCTCGGCCTTGTCCTTGGCCTGGACGATGGAGTAGCCGCCGATGACCTCCTTGCTCTCGGTGAAGGGGCCGTCGGTGCAGCTGATCTTCCCGCCGGACCAGGTGACCCGGGTGCCCTCGGAGGTCGGGGTGAGCCCGGCCGTGTCCAGCATGACCCCGGCCTTGGTCATCTCTTCGATCAGCGCACCCATCCGCTCCATGAGCTCGGGGCTGGGGCCTTCGGCGGGGGGGTTCTGCTCATCGACGCGGATCATCGACAGATAGCGCGGCATGGTGACTCCTCATTCGACATTACGAAGCGAGATTCGGGACGGAGGCCGGGGGCTTCCCCGCCTCTCACCCATGCGTCGAACGGGCGCCGCCCGGATCGACAGACCCCACCAGATTTTTTTCGCCGAGGCCGTATCGCCCGGCCCCGCCATGACACGCGCCACTATTGCAAGCAAATGCTTGCAATAGTTAGCACTCCTGTTGCAGCATCGAGGTATGGCATCACTCAACGTCGGCAACCTCGGCGAGTTCCTGCGCGAACAGCGGCGCAGTGCGCAGCTGTCACTGCGGCAGCTGGCCGATGCGGCCGGGGTGTCCAATCCGTACCTCAGCCAGATCGAGCGCGGGCTGCGCAAGCCGAGCGCCGAGATCCTGCAGCAGCTGGCGAAGGCGCTGCGGATATCCGCCGAGACCCTGTACGTACAGGCGGGGATCCTCGACGAGCGGGACCGCGAAGAGACCGAGGTGCGCAGTGTGATACTCGCCGACCCCTCGATCAACGAGCGGCAGAAGCAGGTACTGCTCCAGATCTACGAGTCCTTCCGCAAGGAGAACGGGCTCCAGACCGCCTCGGACGACATCTCCGATCCCTCCGACACCTTCGGCACCGGCGCCGACGTCGCCACACCCTCGAACTGATCCGGGAGGACCATCACCATGGCCATCACCGACGACGTACGCAAGACCCTGACCGACCCGACCCCGCTGTACTTCATGGCGGGCACCGCCGATCTGGCCGCCCAGAAGCTCAAGGAGGTGCCGTCGCTCGTCGAGAAGATCGTCGCCGAGGCCCCGGAGCGCCTGAACTCGGTGCGCAACACCGACCCCAAGGTCGTGCAGGAGCGGGTCTCCCAGCAGGCCAAGGAGGCCCAGGGCAAGCTCAACGAGGTGCTGGGCTCGCTCGACACCGACATCAAGCGGCTGCGCGACACGGCGCAGGACCTCGCCCTGCAGGGTGTGGGCCGGGCCGCCGAGCTCGCCGTGAAGGCGCGGGAGCGGTACGACGAGGTGGCCGAGCACGGCCAGGAGGTCGTGCGGACCTGGCGCGGTGACGCGGCCGACGAGGTCGTCGACATCGCCGGTGCGATCGAGCCCCACGAGGGGCGGGACGGCAACGCGGCGGCCCGGTCGAAGGCCCCGTCGCAGTCGGTCGCCATGGACTCGTCCAAGGAGGCGCCGAAGTCGGCGGCCAAGCCGGCCACCCCGGCCACCCCGGCCCCGTCGAGCAACTCGGGCCACTCCGGCCACTCGGGTCACTCCGGCGCGCAGACGTCCGCGGCCTCTTCGTCCTCCCAGGCCAAGAAGGCCCCGGCGCGCGGCAACAAGCCCGCCACCCCCGCCAAGCGGCCGGAGCCGAAGTCGGCCGGCTGACGAGCGCACGTCCACGACCGGGCCGGGTACGCCGGGTACGCCCCTGCGTGCCCGGCCCGGTGTGCGGGTACGGTGGCCCGCAGAGACGCTTCCCATACATATCTTCTAGGCGGTGGATGGCGTGCTGGTTGAAGGCTTCGGCAAGCTGATGTACTGGGTCTCCTGGGCCCTGCTCCTCTTCAGCCTCTTCGCCTTCGTCGACTCGGCGATCCGCCGGGATGACGCGTACCGGGCGGCGGACAAGCAGACCAAGGCGTTCTGGCTGATCATCCTTGGCCTCGCCGCCGCGGTGAACTTCTTCATGGGAATCCTGGACTTCCTGCCGATCATCGGGCTCATCGCGACGATCGTGTACATCGTCGACGTCCGGCCCGCGCTGCGGCAGGTCTCCGGCGGTGGCCGCCGCTGGCCGCGCGGCCGCGGCTCCAGCTCCGACGGTCCTTACGGACCCTTCAACGGCCACTAGGACGGGCCGAACGGCTGCCAGCGGCGCGGGGAGACAGGCACCGGGCGCCGGGCGGCAGACGGTGAACGCCGGGCGGCAGACAGCGGAACGGGCCGCGGCCGATCAGCCGCGGTCCAGCAGTAGCACCGCCAGATCGTCGGTCAGCTCCCCGCCGTTCAGCGACCGCACCTCGGTGACGGTCGCGTCCAGCAGCTCCTCGCCGCGCCGCCCCTCCGCGACCTGACGGGCGACGATCTCGACCATTCCCTCCTGGCCGAGCCGCTGCACCCCTGCTCCGACGCGGCCCTCGATCAGCCCGTCGGTATACATCATCAGGCTCCATGCCCCGCCGAGTTCGACCTCGCGGCGCGGCCAGCGGGCGTTCGGCAGCAGGCCGAGCGCCGGGCCGTTCTCGTCGGTGGGCAGCAGCCGGGGCGCCATGCTCGGGCGGATCGCCAGCGGTGAGGGGTGCCCGGCCAGGCAGACCCCGGCCCGGCGGCCGTCCGGCGCGATGTCGACGGTACACAGTGTGGCGAAGATCTCATCGTCGGCGCGTTCGTTCTCCAGCACCTGCTGAAGGGTGCCGAGTAGCTGATCCCCGCAGAGCCCGGCGAAGGTCAGGGCGCGCCAGGCGATGCGCAGCTCCACCCCGAGGGCGGCCTCGTCCGGGCCGTGGCCGCAGACGTCGCCGATCATCGCGTGGACCGTGCCGTCCGGGGTGCGGACGGTGTCGTAGAAGTCGCCGCCGAGCAGGGCCCGGCTGCGGCCGGGCCGGTAGCGGGCGGCGAACCGCAGCCCCGAGCCGTCCAGCAGCGGGGTGGGCAGCAGCCCGCGCTCCAGCCGGGCGTTCTCCTGGGCGCGCAGCCGCGACTCGGTGAGCTGGCGCTGGGCGAGGTCGGAGCGTTTGCGCTCGACGGCGTAGCGGATGGCGCGGCTGAGGATCCGGCCGTCCAGCTCGCCGCGGAAGAGGAAGTCCTGGGCGCCCACCCGCACCGCCTCGGCGGCGCGCTCGGCGTCGTCCTCCGCGGTCAGGACGAGGACGGCGTGCAAGGGCGCGAGCCGCAGCACCTCGTGCAGCGCGGCCAGCGAGTCCGCGCCGTCGCGGCCCGGGCCCGGGAGGGCAAGGAGGATGCACTGCACCCCGTCGGTGAGCAGCCGGCTGGCCTCGGTGAGATTGCGTGCCGTACGGATGCGGACTCGATTACCCTCGGTATCCAGCATCTCGGGAACGTTGAAGGCACCGGACGGATCGTCCTCGATCACCAGCAGGGTGAGCCCGTTGTCGGGCAGGGCGGCGGGACCGGCCTGCGGGGCCGGTGCCTCCCGTTGCCTCGGCACGGGTACGGACATCGCTCGATTCCTTCCCTCCCCCCGAGGGCGCGCACCGCCGACCGGTGGAGCGCGGTGGGATTCCGGTACGCACACCGACTGGTCGGTTTCAGCGGCCCCAGAAGCGCGGGTACCGGATATTGCCAGGCGACCTTAGCGCTAGGCGGCCGTTTCATGGAATGACCTCCAGGCACCGACTTTTGTCATATGCCGCACGTCATGCGGCACTTGGTGGCCCGGGAGACAATCCCGGGATGACGAACATCACGCTGGCACTGGGGGACATCACGGAGCAGAGCGTCGACGCGGTCGTGAACGCGGCCAACTCCTCCCTGTTGGGAGGGGGTGGCGTCGATGGAGCCATCCATCGACGGGGCGGATCCGACATTCTGGATGAATGCCGCGATCTGCGTGCGTCGCGTTATGGCAAGGGCCTTCCGGCCGGTGAGGCGGTCGCCACCACGGCCGGCCGACTGCCCGCCCGCTGGGTTATCCATACGGTCGGACCGGTCTTCTCCACCACCGACGACCGCTCGGCCACACTCGCCTCCTGCTACCGGGAGTCACTGCGGGTCGCCGATGAGCTGGGCGCCCTTACGGTCGCCTTCCCGGCCGTCTCCACCGGCGCCTACCGCTGGCCCCTGGACGACGCGGCCCGGATCGCGCTCACCACCGTCCGCGCTGCGGACCCCGCGGTCACCGAGGCCCGCTTCGTCCTCTTCGACCAGCGCGCGTACGACGCCTTCGAGACGGCCCTGAACGGACTTCCGCCGGCCTGAGGCGACCGGGCGGACCCCCGCCCGCACCAGCGGACCGGGCCCCGCCGCACTCCCCCGCGTCCGTACTACCTCGCGTCCGGCCGGACCACACCCAGGATCGGCATCGAGCCCGCGCCCGCGACCGTCACCTGACGGCCGGGGCGGGGGGCGTGGATCATCGCGCCGCTGCCCACGTACATCCCCACATGGCTCGCGTCCCTGAAGTAGATGATCAGATCACCCGGGCGCATGGCCTTCGTGCTCACCTTCGGCAGCAGCCTCCACTGCTCCTGCGAGGTCCGCGGGATCGCCCGGCCGGCCGCCGACCACGCCCGCTGGGTCAGTCCCGAGCAGTCATAGGTGTCCGGGCCCACCGCGCCCCACACATAGTTCTTGCCGAGCTGGGCCCGCGCGAAGTCGACCGCGCGCCCGCCCATCGCGGTGGCGCCGCTGCCGAGCTCCCACAGTATCCCGGTGTCCAGCCACTTCGCCTGCGCGCCACGGGCCTTGTCCTCCTCCAGTTGGCGCAGCCGCTCCCGTTCGTCCTTCGCCAGCCGCGACTCCAGCCGCTGCGCCCGGGCCAGCTTGCGCAGGATCTCCTTCTTCGCCGCCGCCTTCTTCGCCCGGCTCCGGTCCAGCCGCTCCCACTCCAGGGATGCCGAGTCGGCGTAGCGGTCGAGCGCCGCCTGGGTGCGCTCCAGACGGCCGATCAGGCCGTGGGTCGCCTTTTCACCCTTGCGGGCGAGCGTCACGCCGTCGAGGAACTCGCCCGGATCGCCGTTGAGGAACAGCCGCGCCTCCGCCGGCATCCCGCCGCCCCGGTACTGCGCCCGGGCCATCGCCCCGGCCCGCTTGCGCAGCCCGGCCATCTCCTTCTGGGCCTTCACCACGGCTCGGGCGATCTTCAGGATGGCCTTCTCCTGACGGGCCTGTTTCTCCCGCGCCAGGTTGTACGCGTCCGTGGCGGACTCCGCCTTGCGGTAGAGCCCGTCGACCTCCTGATGGACCTCCTCCAGGCTCTGGCCTCCGGTCGCGCCGCCATCCGCCCCGCCGCCCGGCCCCGGAGCCGGTCCCGGCTCGCCGGGCGCGGCGTACGCCGCCTCCGGCACGGCCGACAGTCCCAGCGCACAGACCAGCGCGGTGGCCGCGGCGACGCTCACACCCCTCCCTCTCCCGTCCCGCCTCACCCGCGGTCTCCTCTCGTTCCGTTCCGGCCGGGCGCGCTCCTGTCCCTCTCGCGCGCCAGACCTGACGTACCGGCACGTAGGGACGGATAGTGACATGCCGTACCGCAATTCGACAGAGACACGCGGCGGTTACGCCAGCAGCCACCCCGAACCGGTTCACCGGACGGGTGTCGCACAGGTGTCGGACGGACCTGACGCGACCTCCGCAAGGACGTCGCCCGGCTCGGGATCAGGCCGTGACCTGGCCGTGACATGGCCACCACACTGACGGCCGAGGTTCACCATCCGTTAACTCACCCCCTCAGGCCGCTTCACCTGATCTGCCTACTTTCGGCCCTACTGAGCGTGAGCCGAGTCCGGCTCCGGCGCACGCCGCACCAAGTGCGCTCCACCCAATCTCGCGCGCCGTCCCCCAACCGGCGGCTCCTGGAAGGAACTCCTGAAAGTGAAGCTTCAGCGCAAGAACCGGCTTCGCGCCATCACCGCCGGTGCCCTTGCCGTCTCCGGCGTCCTCGTCCTTACGGCGTGCGGTTCCGACGACAACAGCGACTCGGGCGGCGGCGGCTCCAAGGCCGCCTCCAACATCAAATGTGACGGCAAGGGGCAGCTGCTGGCCTCCGGCTCGTCCGCGCAGAAGAACGCCATGGACCTGTGGATCAAGACCTACGGCGAGGCCTGCAAGGACACCAAGCTCAACTACAAGGCCACCGGCTCGGGCGCGGGCATCCAGGAGTTCCTGCAGGGCAAGACCGCCTTCGCCGGCTCCGACTCGGCGCTGAAGCCCGAAGAGGTCAAGTCCTCCGAGAAGATCTGCAAGGGCGGCAAGGCCATTGACCTGCCGATGGTCGGTGGCCCGATCGCCGTGGGCTTCAACGTGCCCGGCGTCGACAAGCTGACGCTGAACGCCGATGTCCTCGGCAAGATCTTCAACTCCGAGATCAAGAAGTGGGACGACCCCGCGATCAAGGCGCTGAACAAGGACGCGAAGCTCCCGAGCCTCAAGATCCAGGCGTTCCACCGCTCCGACGAGTCGGGCACCACGGACAACTTCACCAAGTACCTCAAGGCCGCCGCCCCGAAGGCGTGGCCGCACGAGCCGGGCAAGGCGTGGGAGGGCGAGGGCGGCCAGTCGGCCGACGGCTCCTCCGGTGTCTCCTCGCAGGTCAAGCAGGTCTCGGGCGCCATCTCGTACTTCGAGCTGTCCTACGCGACCGCGAACAGCATCAAGACCGTCGACCTGGACACCGGCGCCTCCGCCCCGGTCCAGGCCACCGTCGACAACGCCTCCAAGGCCATCTCCGAGGCCAAGGTCAAGGGCACCGGCAGCGACCTGGCCCTCGACCTGGCGTACGACACCAAGGCGGACGGCGCTTACCCGATCACCCTGGTCACCTACGAGATCGCCTGTGACAAGGGCAACAAGGCGAGCACCCTCGCCGCGACCAAGTCCTTCCTGACCTACGTCGCCAGCGAGGACGGCCAGACCTCCCTCAAGGAGCTGGGCTACGCCCCGCTGCCGACCGAGATCGCCAACAAGGTCCGCGAGAGCGTCAAGAGCCTCTCCTGACCCGAGTGCGGCTGACTCCGCCGCGGCAATCGCCGCGGCGGAGTCAGCCGCATTGTCCGGTGCACCGCCGCACCAGGAGCCTCATCCGCATCAGGCTCCGCAGACCGGAGAACTCATGAAAACGGATATAGAACCCACATCATCAGCCGCCGGGTCTCCACCCAAGGTCCGGACCCGCTCCACCGGCCGCGCCGGTGACAAGATCTTCCTCGGCCTCTCGCGGGGTTCCGGTATCGCTCTGCTGGTGATCATGGCGGCCATCGCGGCCTTCCTCACCTACCGCGCCGCCATCGCGATCTCCAAGGACGAGGCCAACTTCCTCACGTACTTCGAGTGGAACACCGGCTCCTCGCCGATGCGGTTCGGCATCGCCGTCCTCGCCTACGGCACGGTCGTCAGCTCGATCATCGCCATGGTCATCGCGGTCCCGGTCGCGGTGGGCATCGCGCTGTTCATCTCGCACTACGCCCCGCGCCGGCTGGCCACTCCGGTCGCCTACGTCATCGACCTGCTCGCCGCGGTCCCCAGCATCGTCTACGGCCTGTGGGGCGCGCTCTTCCTGGTCCCGCATCTGACCGGGCTGTACACCTGGTTCGACGACTACCTGGGCTGGACCGGGATCCTCAGCTACCAGGGCGGCGCCGCGCGCTCCCTGTTCACCGTGGGCATCCTGCTGGCGATCATGATTCTGCCGATCGTCACCAGCGTGAGCCGCGAGGTGTTCCGGCAGGTCCCGAAGATGCACGAGGAGGCGGCGCTGGCGCTCGGCGCGACCCGCTGGGAGGTCATCCGGATGTCGGTCCTCCCCTTCGGCCGCTCCGGCATCATCAGCGCCTCGATGCTGGGCCTGGGCCGTGCGCTGGGCGAGACCATGGCGGTCGCCACCGTGCTGTCCCCCAACTTCCTGATCGAGACCAGCCTGCTGGACCCGGGCGGCGGCACCTTCGCCCAGAACATCGCCAGCCGCTTCAAGGAAGCCGGTAACGACGGCCGCGACGCGCTGATCGCCTCCGGTCTCGTGCTGTTCGTCATCACCCTGCTGGTGAACGGCGCCGCGCGAATGATCATCGCCCGCCGCAAGGAGTACTCGGGGACCGCCGCATGAGTAACGCTGTCGTTAGCAAAGGCTCGCACCGCGCTTCGAGCCTCCAGCAGGCCCGTCTGCCGCGGTGGACCCCGTACGCCCTGGTCGTCGGCTCGGCGGCGGTGGGAGCGGGCATCGGCACCGCCCTGGGAATGGGCAATCCGCTCCAGTGGAGCCTGTTCGCCGCCCTGGTGTTCATCATCGCCTCGTACATCCTCGGCGCCGTGGTCGAGGGAGGCCGGCAGGCCAGGGACCGGCTGGCCACCAGCCTGGTCTGGGTCTGCTTCCTGCTCGCCGTCATCCCGCTGCTCTCCCTGCTCTGGGAGACCATCGACCGGGGCCGGACGGTGCTCGACGGCTACTTCCTGGGCCACTCCATGGAGGGTGTGCAGACGATCCTGCCCGGCGGTGGCGCGTACCACGCGATCATCGGCACCCTGGAGCAGGTCGGCCTCGCCACGCTCATCGCCGTTCCGATCGGCCTGCTGACCGCCATCTACCTGGTGGAGTACGGCCGCGGCCGGCTCGCCAAGGCCGTCACCTTCTTCGTCGACGTGATGACGGGTATCCCCTCGATCGTCGCCGGCCTGTTCATCCTCAGCTTCTGGATCATCATTCTCGACTTCAGCTACTCGGGCTTCGCCGGTGCCATGGCGCTGGCCATCCTGATGATGCCGATCGTCGTCCGCTCGACCGAGGAAATGCTCAAGCTCGTCCCGGACGAGCTGCGTGAGGCGTCCCTCGCGCTCGGCGTGCCCAAGTGGCGCACCATCCTCAAGGTGGTGCTGCCCACCGCGATCGGCGGAATCACCACGGGTGTGATGCTCGCGGTCGCCCGTATCGCCGGCGAGTCCGCCCCCATCGTGCTGCTGGTCTTCGGTGCCGCCGGGATCAACAACAACCCGTTCGAAGGCGCCCAGTCGTCGCTGCCGTACTACATCTACGAGCAGTGGCAGCTCGGCAACGAGGCCTCCTTCAACCGGGCCTGGGCCGCGGCGCTCGTGCTCATCGCCTTCGTCATGATCCTGAACCTGGTGGCCCGCGGCATCGCCCGCTGGAAGGCCCCGAAGTCCGGCCGCTGAGGCCAAGAAGAAGAGAAGTGATTCACATGGCCAAGCGCATCGACGTCAGCGGGCTGACGGCCTACTACGGCACCCACAAAGCCATCGAGGACATCTCGATGACGGTCGAGCCCCGCTCGGTGACCGCCTTCATCGGCCCGTCGGGCTGCGGCAAGTCGACCTTCCTGCGCACCCTCAACCGGATGCACGAGGTCACCCTCGGCGGCCGGGTCGAGGGCAAGGTGATGCTCGACGACGAGAACCTCTACGGCTCGGGGGTGGACCCGGTCTCCGTGCGCCGCACGGTCGGCATGGTCTTCCAGCGCCCCAACCCGTTCCCGACGATGTCCATCTTCGAGAACGTCGCCGCCGGGCTGAAGCTCAACGGCTCGTACCGTAAGAGCGAGCTCGAGGCCGTCGTCGAGAAGTCCCTCAAGGGCGCCAACCTGTGGAACGAGGTCAAGGACCGGCTGAACAAGCCGGGCGCCGGGCTCTCCGGTGGTCAGCAGCAGCGGCTGTGCATCGCCCGCGCCATCGCGGTCGAGCCCGATGTGCTGCTGATGGACGAGCCCTGCTCGGCGCTCGACCCGATATCGACGCTCGCCATCGAGGACCTGATCGGTGAGCTCAAGGAGCGCTTCACGATCGTCATCGTGACGCACAACATGCAGCAGGCGGCGCGCGTCTCGGACCGTACGGCCTTCTTCAACCTGGCCGGCGTCGGCCAGCCCGGCAAGCTCATCGAGATCGACGAGACCGAGCGGATCTTCTCCAACCCGTCGGTGCAGGCGACCGAGGACTACATCTCGGGCCGCTTCGGCTGACCAGACTCCTCGCCGCACTATGGGCGAGGACAGAACGTCCTGCGGTGCTGCATGGCGGTGCCACCGCAAGACGAAGGGCCCGCCCCTGGCTCCCGGGGGCGGGCCCGCTTTTGCGTGTCTGCTTCGTGTATCCGCTTCGTGTATCCGCTTCGTGTATCTGCTTCGTGAATCCGCGTACGGCGGTCGGCCGGAGCCGCGTACGGCGGTCGGCCCTGAAACGTACGCAGGTCAGCCGAAGGCCAGGTTGACGATCCAGTAGCTGAGCGCGGCGACTCCGGCCGCCGCGGGCATGGTGATGAACCAGCCGAGGATGATGTTCTTCGCGACCCCCCAGCGGACCGCGCTCACCCGCTTGGTCGCCCCCACGCCCATGATCGCCGAGGTGATCACATGGGTGGTCGAGATGGGCGCCTGGAACATGAACGACGCCGTGTACATGACCCCGGCCGCCGTGGTCTCCGCCGCGAACCCCTGCGGCGGGTCCAGCTCGATGATCCGCCGTCCCAGCGTGCGCATGATGCGCCAGCCGCCCGCGTAGGTGCCGAGCGACAGCATCGCGGCGCAGGAGATCTTCACCCACACCGGAATCGCGTCGCCTTCGTCCTCGACACCCCCGATGACCAGGGCCATCACCACGACACCCATGGTCTTCTGGGCGTCCTGCAGACCGTGGCCGAGCGCCATGCCCGCCGCCGAGACGGTCTGCGCTATCCGGAAGCCGCGCTTGGCCTTGTGCGGGTTCGCGTCACGGAACAGCCAGAGGATGATCACCATCACGAAGTAGCCGAGCACCAGGCCGACGATGGGAGAAAGGACCATCGGGATGACGACCTTCTCCAGCACCCCGTCCCAGTGGACCGTGCTCGCCCCCGCCAGCGCCGCGCCGACCAGCCCGCCGAACAGCGCGTGCGAGGAGGAGGACGGCAGACCGTAGTACCAGGTCACCATGTTCCAGGTGATCGCGCCGACCAGCCCGGAGAACAAGATCATCATGCCTTGGCCGCCGGTGGGGGTGGCGATCAGGCCCTCACTGACGGTCTTGGCGACACCGCTGCCGAGGAAGGCACCCGCGAGGTTCATCACGGCGGCCATCGCGAGCGCCGCCCTGGGGGTCAGCGCCCGGGTGGAGACCGAGGTCGCGATGGCGTTGGCCGAGTCGTGGAAGCCGTTGGTATAGGTGAAGAAGAGCGCGACCGCGATGGTCACGACAAGCGCGAAGGTGTCCATGCCCGGGCTCAGGACTCCTTGACGGCGATGGTCTCGACCGTGTTGGCCACATGCTCGAAGGCGTCGGCCGCTTCCTCCAGCACATCGACGATCTGCTTGAGCTTGAGCACCTCTATGGCGTCGTACTTACCGTTGAAGAGGTGGGCCAGGAGCTTGCGGTGGATCTGGTCCGCCTGGTTCTCCAACCGGTTGACCTCGATCCAGTACTCGGTGAGGTTGGTCATGGTGCGCAGATTCGGCATCGCCTCGGCGGTCAGCTCGGCCGCCCGCGCCAGCACCTCGATCTGCTGCTCAACCCCCTTGGGCAGCTCGTCGACCTGGTAGAGGACGACCAGGTCGACGGCCTCCTCCATGAAGTCCATGATGTCGTCGAGGGACGAGGCCAGGCGGTAGATGTCCTCACGGTCGAACGGCGTGATGAAGGAGGAGTTCAGCTGGTGGAAGATCGCGTGTGTGGCGTCGTCCCCCGCGTGCTCCGCGGCCCTCATCCGCTCCGCGATCTCGGCACGAGCGGAGGAGTCCGCCCCGAGCAGTTCCATCAGGAGCTTGGAGCCGGTCACGATGTTGTCCGCGGACGCGGCGAACATGTCGTAGAAGCTCGTCTCCCTGGGGGTCAGACGAAAGCGCACTGGGGATCCTCGGAGGCAGCGGATGGGGACTCGTCGATGCTAGGCGCATCTTCCGGCCACGGTAACCGGCGAACCCAGTGTCGCCCATCGGGCAGAGTGCTCAGCACGGGGGCCCGGTTCGACCAGAAAAGCCGGTACCATATACCCACTGGGGGTATATGCGGACATTGCGTAATCAACGGGAGGACGCCATGACGACCACGGCAGCCGACACCACCGCGCCCACCGACGGCGACGAGCGGGGCCAGACGTCCGGGCATACTTCCGCCCAGGAGTCCGTACCCCACGGTGGCCATGGATACGCCAAACAAAAGGATCAGCACCTCAAGCGTTTGCGCCGGATCGAGGGCCAGATCAGGGGACTGCAGCGGATGGTCGAGGAAGACGTCTACTGCATCGACATACTCACCCAGGTCTCGGCCGGCACCAAGGCACTGCAGTCCTTCGCCCTCCAACTACTCGAGGAGCATCTGCGCCACTGCGTCGCCAGCGCGGCCGTGGAGAGCGCGACCCAGGGGGAGACGGAGGGCACGAGCGAGGTCGACGCCAAGGTGGCCGAGGCCACGGCGGCCATCGCCCGGCTGCTGCGGACCTGAGCCCGCACCGGCACGGCCCGTCCCGGGCGCGGATATGACCGCAGTCGGGCATAGACAGGGCCGCTCGCCGGACGGGGCCGCTGGGCACCCGCCGGCGAGACGGCGACTCCGCTACGGAGCGTCCGGGACCCCGGCCTCCGGGGCGCCCGCCGATTCCTCGGCACCCCTTGCGTCCTCGGCGCGATCAGCGTTATTGACACCCTTGGTCCGCTTGACGCCATTGGCACCCTTGGCCCCATTAGCGCCCTTGACACCCTTGGCACCCTTGGCTCCCTCGGCCGAATCTGATCGGTCGGCCTGCACCCGGAGCACCTCGTCGATACGGTCCGTACTGAGCCTGTCCTCGTCCGCGCTCGACGCAGCGATCATCAAGTCACCATAGAGATCGATTTCGACGAGGGCCACGGGGTCCGGGCCCGACGAGCCGCGACGCGCAACCACGTGTTTCACCTCCTCCAGCGAGCACCTGCGAGCACTTTTCGAGCAGCGGCTTCCCAGCGTAGGGATCGGTACACACTCCGCGCATGGCACGGATGGGCCATTTCGAAGGGTAAAGCAGGCCCCTCCGACTACTTCTGAGGTGATCCGACCTTTCCTGTGTAGATATCCGTGGGCTTGGGGAGCTCGATCACGGCCGGCGCCCCGAAGTCGTACAGCTCCGTCGTCGAGGCGACGCCCACCGCACCGCGCCGCCCGGCGGCGTCCGGCCCCGCCGTCGCCCCCTGGCCGTCGGTCCGGCTGCTCACCGTGAACCGGTGCCGCACCTCGCGCAGCCGGCCGAGCCCGTCGAGATACGCGTCGAAGGTCACCGTGTTCTCGTCGAACCCCCTCGCCGCGGCCACCAGCGACCCCCGCGCGCCCTCCGACGCTACCCGGGCCGCCCGGCCGATGTCGGTGATGCCGCGATAGTGGCGCACCAGATCCCCGTCGAGCCCCTCCTGGCCGACCAGGCTGGCCTTCCGCACCCCGCGCAGCAGTTCGGCGGCGGTCAGCGGATCCGTGGCCCCGCCGGTGACGAGATTGCCGTCGGGAATGTCCGTCGTATCCACCCGCACCCACTTATCGCGAGGAATGCCCGCCCCGCGATTGCGCATGAAAAGCGCTCCGGAGGCCAGGAGTTCGGTGATCGGCGCATGCTCGGCGGCCCCCATCGCGTCCCTCGGCAGCAGCAGCCGCAGCCGACCCAGCCGCTTCTCGAAGTCGTACGCACCGCTGCCGCGGATGGACACGCGGGTGCCGCCCGTCGCCGTCTCCATGGTGGTGCGGACCCGCGAGCTGCCCGATCTGACCAGCACGTCCGCGGCCCGGTGCAGCACCGTGACCGCGCTCTCCCGCGCCGTGCCGCCGGGGCGTTCATCGGCCGCGGTCTCGGTGGAACAGCCGCTGACGCTCGCCAGCGACACGGCCAGCAGGCCGCCCGACACGACACCGGCGACCGCTCTCACCCGTCTCCGTACGCCGAGCCCGCGCTGCTGGAACTCCATCGACCGCCGACCCCCTGGCCACGCTCGTCCACGCTTGATACTTGTTCGTTTAACGATCAGGACCGGTGGCCCGTCACGGCCCGGTAGCGTGGTCATGTGCTCGACTCAGGCGACATAGGCCCCGACCAGGACCGCACCACCACCGTGGAGAAGGGCTCCTTCTCCATCGCCCGCTGCACCTGCGGCTGGTACGGTCCGGCCCGTCGCGCCAGAGGCACCGCCCGCGACGACGCGGCGGCTCATGCGACGGCCCGTCACTCCCCGTCCGACACAAGCGATTCATCGGACTCGTCCGATTAGTGGGGCTTGTCCGTCCCCCGACAACACTTCGGCAACGAGCGGAACCACATCCCCGGTCCCTCCCTCTGACCCAGGGACCGGGCCGGCTCCGCGGTGGCCCGGTCGACGGTTGAGAACAGCGTCGACAGGGAGGGGACACCGCCATGAACCGGCGGACACTGCTGGCAGCGGGCACGGGGCTGACGGCCACCGCCACTTGGGCCACCGCGTGCGACGACGACACGGGAAAGGCCGGCGGTGACGGGACCTCCGCCGACTCCGCCTCCTCCTCGGCGGCGGACGCCCATTCGGCCTCCGCGAGCGGCAGGCGCGGCGCCGTCGACGGCAAGCCGAAGTCCGCCGACTGGAGCGCGCTCGGCAAGGACCTGCAGGGCGACCTGGTGCGCCCCGGCGACTCCGACTACACCTCCGCCAGCCGGCTCTACAACACCCGGTTCGACCATCTGCGCCCAGCCGCCGTCGCCTACATAGAGAACACCTCGGACATCTCCGCCTGTCTGGACTTCGCCCGCCGCCATGGCACCCCCGTCGCCATCCGCAACGGCGGTCACTCCTACGCCGGGTGGTCGAGCGGCGACGGCCGTCTCGTCATCGACGTCTCCGCGCTCTCGTCGATCCGTACGACCTCCGGGGAGGCGCGGATCGGCGGCGGTGCCAAGCTCATCGACGTCTACACCTCACTCGGCACCCGCGGGGTCACCGTCCCCGGCGGTTCCTGCCCGAGCGTCGGCATCTCGGGGCTGACCCTCGGCGGCGGCCACGGTGTGGTCTCCCGGGCGTACGGCCTGACCGCCGACAGCCTTACGGGCGCGACGATCGTCACCGCGGACGGTAAGGCCCTCGAGGTCTCCAAGAACCGCGAGGCCGATCTGTTCTGGGCGCTGCGCGGCGCGGGCAACGGCAACTTCGGCGTCGTCACCGAACTGCGGTTCCGTACGCATGAGGCGGCCGACGGCGTGACTTGCTATATGTCATGGCCATGGTCTAAGGCCACGAAGGTGCTGAGCGCCTGGCAGAAGTGGGGCCCGGACCAGCCGGACGAGATCTGGTCGGCGCTGCATCTGTCCGCCGCCCCCGGGGGCACCCCCACCATCTCCATAAGCTGCTTCTCGCTCGGCACCTACGGCGCGCTGCAGAACGCGGTGGACCGGCTCGCCGACGGACCGGGCGGCCCCGGCCCGGCCGCACAGGTCAGCCTGCGCCGCCGCGGCTACGTCGACGCCATGCGGATGTACGCGGGCTGCGGCGACACCTCCACGACCAACTGCCATCTGCCGGGCGACAAGCCCGGCCACAGCACCTCCGGGGTGCTGAATCGCGAGACCTACGCGGCGCGCTCGGACTTCTACGACCGCTCGCTGAGCCAGGCGGGCGTACGGGCGATACTCGACCAGGTGGAGCGCTACGGGCGGCGCACCGGCGGCGGGGGCGCGGTGAGCATCGCGCTGACCGCGCTCGGCGGGGCGGTCAACCGGGTCTCGCCCACGACCACGTCCTTCGTCCACCGCCGCTCGCGGTTCCTCGCGCAGTACACCGCGTCCTGGGCGGCGAGCGGCTCGGGCACCGCGGGCAACGCCTGGCTGGACGGGGCCCATACGGCGATGCGGCGGTACGCCTCCGGCGCGGCGTATCAGAACTACACGGACGCGTCGCTGAAGGACTGGCGCTCGGCCTACTACGGCTCGGCCGCCGACAAGCTGACGCGGCTGAAGAAGCGTTACGACCCGGACCGGCTCTTCGACTTCCCGCAGGCGCTGTGAGGCCGTTCGCCATGCGGTGACCATGGCGACCGCGGCCGCGGCCGCAGGGACGACCAGAGGGTTACCGAGCGGCCGCAGACGAGGGGACGCGGGGATGACAGAAGGCCCGGCAGCCGCCGGGCCTTCGTCGCATCCGTAAGGAGGCCGTCAGGCGCATCCGTAAGGGAGCCGCTAGGCCGCCAGATCCTTGTTCCCGTGGTCGCCGCCCGCTGTGCGGGACTCGGAGAGTTCCGCACACGCCCCGTCCGCGCCCTGGTCGGCGGCGGCGGGCTCGGCCCGTATCAGCCGACCGACGCGCGAACTCGCGATCGCCGTGGTCAGCGGTGTCAGCAGCATCATCGCGAGCGGCGCCAGCAGCAGCGTGACCGCCGTCCCCAGGGCGAACCCGCCGATCACATCGGTCGGGTAATGGACCCCCATATAGACGCGGCAGAACCCTTCCAGCAGCGCGAGCCCTATCGCGGCCACCCCGTAGGCGCGGTGGGCCATGAAGACGCCGACGGCGACCGCCATGGTCAGCGTCGCGTGGTCGCTGACGAACGAGAAGTCGGTCTTGCCCGCCACCAGGACGTCGAGCCCCTGGTGGTCCTTGAAGGGCCTCGGCCGCTCGACGAAGCCGCGGATCGGGATATTGGCGAACAGCGCCAGCCCGGCGGCCAGCGGGGCCCACACCAGCCCGGCGACGGCGGACGGCGCCTCCTGCGGCCGCTTCCGCACGCTCCACCAAGCGGCCAGGGTCACCAGGGCGAGCCCGATGATGATCCCGTACTCGCCGACGAACTCCATGACGCGGTCGAACCAGTGGGGTGCGTCCTTCGCCAGCCCGTTGATGTCGTAGAGAAGGCTGACATCGGGGTTCGACCCGTCCAGTGCGAGTCCAGCCATGTGCCGTAGCCCCTTATCTCTTGCCTGTCACTACGTGCAGCTGCCGACCCCCCGTAATGCCTTGCGATCCGTGGCATCGCGACCGGCGCCGGAGAGTCCGCCGTCGATCCACGCTGATCCACGCTCCGATCCACCTCCAGGGAACTCCCTCTTCTCGCCGGGGGTTCCGTACTCCACCCAACGATCACCGGGACGTTATCGAAGGGTGACCGATCGTCGCAGCTCAGGGGGAATCCTTACGCGGAGTTCGCCCGCGGCAGCGCTTTCGCGCCATCTTGAGTCACCCGTGTAGCACCGATGTAGTCCGGCGAGTCGATCTTGTCAAAACGGATCACCGCACCGGTGTAGGGCGCGTTGATCATGTAACCGCCGCCCACATACATCCCCACGTGGTGGATCGATCTCGGGTCGTCGAGGTCATAGGCGAAGAAGACCAGGTCCCCGGGGAGCAGCTCGTTCCGCTTGGGGTGGGGTCCGGCGTTCCACTGGTCGTTGGCGACGCGCGGCAAGTCGATCCCGACCGTCTTGTACGCCGCCTTCGTCAGCCCCGAACAGTCGAACCGCCCGCCCTCCTCCGGCGTGCCGTTCCCACCCCACAGATAGGGCTTGCCGAGCTGCTTCTGCGCGAAGTAGATCGCCCCGGCCGACTGCTGGGAGGGCTGGACCTTCTGGATCGGCGCCTCGAAGCTCTTGGCGAGGGTGGTGATGGTCTTCACGTAGTTCTGGGTCTCGCGGTAAGGCGGCACCCCGCCGTACTTGATCACGGCATAGGCGCCCGCGTTGTACGAGGCCAGCATGTTGTGCGTCTGATTGCCCGGCACATCCTTGACGTACTTGGCGAGCGAGCAGTCGTAGGCCGCCGCCGACGGGATCGCGTCCTGGGGGTCCCAGATATCCCTGACGCCGTCCTTATTGCCGTCGACCCCGTGCGAGGCCCAGGTGGCGGGGATGAACTGCGCTATCCCCTTGGCGTTGGCCGGGCTCTGCGCCTTCGCGTTCCAGCCGCTCTCCTGGTAGAGCTGCGCGGCGAGGAGCGCGGGATTGATGGCGGGGCAGGAGTTCCCGTACTGCTGGATCAGCGGTTCGTACGAGGAGGGAACGGAGCCCTTCGCCAGCCCGACGGCCTTACCGCCCGCACCGCCGATGAGATCCGCCGCGACCATATAGGTGCCGACGACGAGCAGCGCGACGAAGGAAAAGGAGACTCCGATACCGACACTGACACCCAGCCAGACCTTACGCACCCGGCCATCCTCCCCCATCCGCCCGCGATGCGAACGCGTTTACGTCCCCACGGCGAAAATCAGCCGCTCCCCAGCCGAAACCATACGGCGGGCCACCGACGCGCGCCCCCTTATGCGCCGCCCACCCGCCCCGCGCGCCTCACCGCTCCGCCCAGGCCGCCACTCGCGGAGTCGCGCAACGCGTAGAGTCCAGCCGTCCGAGCACCACGACCCTGGGGGCCGCAGATGACACGGCGCGACTGGCAAGAGCTCGACTGGCAGCGGGCCGCACCCGCCGACAGCGAGGAGGGCCGCGCCTACCTCGAGGTGGCCGAGGGCCCCGACGACCAGATCATGATGCGCGAGAGCAACGACCCGGAGACCGTCGTCGTCACGACCCGGACCAAGTGGGAGGCGTTCATCAAGGGCGTCAAGGCGGGCGAGTTCGACGACTTCGCCGACCTCGCGGAGACCGACGAGCCCACGGGGAAGTGAGCGGCCGATGGCCCTTCACCGATGCCCCTCTGGCTCTCACTGACGGCCTTCACCGCCGGTCCTCACCGCCGGTCCTCACCGATCGTTGCCCGACGCTCACCCGCGTGATACACAGAGTGACCATACGACACTCCGCTGACACGCCTCACACGTCCGCCAGGCGGCCGTGTCCCACAACACGCACGAGATCCGCCAAGAAATGCCGCCAAGTCGACATGCGGAAGCGGATTCATCAGCGAAGATAGAGGCTGACCCACGCCATGCCGGCGGGGGGACACAACAACCCACAAGGGGCGGTGAGTTCATCATGTTCCTAGCGGCCGAAAAGGGCGACATCAACACCATCATCGGTGGAATCGCCCCAGACTGGGGCCCGTTCGGCAGTCTGGGCAGCGAGGCCCGCGTCATGATCGAGGTCGTGATGGCGGTCGCACTGCTGCTGTGCTTCGGCATCGCCATCTGGGGCGCGGCCAAGCAGCGGATCGGCGCGACGGCCCTGCGGGACACCTTCAGCGCGGAACAGGGCAAGGGCCTGATCGTCGCCGGCCTGACCGGTGTGTTCATCATCGGATCACTGGGCACGCTCTTCACGATCGTGTACGGCATGGCCATCTAGCCGCGCCCCCGCCCGCCTCCGAGCCGCCCCCCCTGCGCGGGGCGCACACCCCTGGCCGCAAGCCCCCGCTCCCGATTCCCCCTACCGGTCCCCCACCCCGTACCCGAGGCTGCTCCCTGATGCCCGCTCCCGCTCACCACGCTGAGGACGTGTCAGCTTGATGTCCACTCACACCAGCGCGCCCGAGCGTCAGTCCTCGCCGTTACCGTCGTATGCGGGTGACGGAAGAGGGACCATGGATGACGCGGCCGGCACGATCGGCAGGCTCGGCGGGATCAGCAGTCTCGGCAGGCTCGGCACGGGTGAAGGGGCGTACGCAGGATGAGTCTCGGCGGCGACGACGGATACGGCGGTGACTACGAGGGCCATGAGGCGCGCCGCGGCCGCGGCGCGGCCCCTGGAGATCACCTGACGCGCACCCGCCTGCCCGAGGGCGACGGCGACCCGTACGGCCCGCCCCGCCGAGCCCCCGGCCGCGCCGGCAAGCCCAGCCGCAACCTGATCACCGTGGTCAGCGTCGTCGTCCTCCTCCTCGCGGCCATCGCCTTCGTCAACCGCGGCAGCGGCGGCAAGGACGGCGACTCCAGCAGCGACGACACCGGCGGCACCGGCACCGAAGCCCGCCCCACCGCCCCCACGGGCGAGCGCCCGGTCGACGGCAAGAACAACACCACGGGCATCGCCTCGGGCTTCGCCAAGTCGGAACAGGGAGCCCAGAGCGCGGCGGCGAACTACGCGGTGGCGCTGGGGTCCGCCGATATGTACAACCGCGACCGCCGCCATGAGATCGTCCCCCAGATCTTCACCAGCGCTGCCGCCGGCCGGCTCCAGAGCAGGCTCGACAAGGCCTACTCCGAGGCATCCCTGGAGAGAATCGGCCTGGACGCGAACGGTAAGGCGCCCGACGGCATGACCTACGTCTCGCGTACCGCCCCCGTGGGCACGAAAGTCGGCAAAGTCTCGGACACCAGCGCGACCGTCGCGGTCTGGTGCACCGGCGTATTCGGCACGGCCGGAGAGGGATCGAAGAACCCGGTCACCAACGACTGGTTCACCCTGACGCTCAAGCTGCGGTGGGTGAACAACGACTGGAAAGCCGAGAGCTATTCGCAGAAGGCCGGTCCGGCACCGGTCAACAGCGACCGCACCGCGTCCACGGCCGATGAGATCGCCAAGGCAGTCGAGCAGTACGGAGGGTTCACCTATGCCCGCTAGCCCCCGCCGACGCGCTCTCACCCTCGCCGGAGCCCTGGCTTCCGTGCAGACGGCCGCCATCATTCTGGCCAGCCGTGCCGCGGCGGCGCCGAGCCCCACCCCGACCCCGTCGGACGACGGTCACTGCGGCGACATCATCGGCCCCGCACCCTGCGGTAAGGATTCCGGCGGCTCCAGCGGCCCCCCCGACCCCTCCAACCCCCTGGACCCCGCCGCCTCCCTCGCCCGCGGCTGCGCCGACGCCGCCTCCTGGCTCATCGGCAAGCTCTCCAAGCTGGTCAAGGAGACGGCCACCGTCGACTTCACCAACGAGGCCTTCCTCCGCCAGTACGCCGTCGTCTTCGCCGCCTCCACCGTCCTCACCCTCATCCTCTGGCTCCTCGCCGTCGCCAAGCGCGCCATCCGCGGCGTCCCCCTCGGCGAGGCGCTCTCCGAAGCCATTGGCTTCCTCTGGCTGACGGTCCTGGCCTCCGCGTTCACCCCTCTCATCCTCTATACGGTCGTCACCGCGACCGACGCCGTCACCGAAGCCATCGCCTCCGGCACCGGTGCGGACAACGACGCCTTCTTCGGCTCCTTCGCCCAGGCGCTCAAGCGGGACGAGGACATCGGCGGCGGCCCGATCATGCTCATCGTCGTCTCGCTTGTGACGATCCTCGCCGCCGGCGTCCTCTGCCTCGAGCTCGTCATCCGCGCCGCCCTCCTCTACGTGGGCGCGCTGCTCGGCACCGCCGTCTACTCGGGCCTCGTCGACAAGAACATGTGGGGACATGTGCGCCGCTGGGCCGGGATCATGATCGCCGTGATCCTCGTCAAGCCGGTGATCATGATCGTGCTGGCCCTCGCCGGCGCGCTCTCCACCTCCGGTGACAAGCCCGACGCCTTCTCGGCCGTCGTCTCCGGCCTGTCCATCATCATCCTCGCCATCTTCGCCAGCGCGATGATCTACCGCTTCGTACCCGGCTTCGGCGACGAGATCGTCAAGGCCCGCAGCGCCAGCTCCGACCCCGCGTCCCGCCAGGCCGCCGCCGTCATCACGTCCCCCGCGGCCCTGGTGAAGCAGGGCATCAACGCCCACAGCGCCCGCGGCGGAGGCGAGACCGGTGGGGGCGGCGGCGCCCCGGGGCAGGCCAAGCCCGCCAACCCCGTCTCCGGCGGCGTGGCGGCCCACAGCACCCGCACCAGCGGCGGAGGCGGAGCCTCGGGCGGCGGGGGCGGCGGCCCCGCGCCCGCCAGCCGCACCGGCCACACCGGAGGCTCTCGCGGCGGCTCCGCCACCAACCGCGGCTCCGGCAACAACTCGGGAGGTGACCGGCGGTGACGATCGACGCCCAGTCGCACCCCATCGCGCCCCGTCGCACATATCTGATCGGGCGCCCCCGCCCGAACGCGGTCGTCGGCAAGAACCGCGAGACCGGCGAGATCGCACTGATCATCGGGGGCGCCTTCATCGGAATGATGTGCGGCCTGCTGGTGCAGGTGCTGATGTTCCGCATCGTCGCCCTGGTCGGCTTCCCCACCCTCGCCCTCGCCGCCGTGTACGTCCCGTACAACGGGCGGACGTTCTACCGCTGGTTCGAGATCAACCGCTCCTACAAGCGCAGCGTCCGTAAGGGCACCACCGCCTACCGCTCCGGCGCCGCGGAGGCCGGCACCCGTCTCGACGGCCGGGAGATCGAGGTCGGCCCGCCCCCCGGCATCGGCCGGATCAACTGGCTGGCGGCCCCCTTCGGCCCCGACGAGATCGCCGTGCTCCTGCACGCCGACCGCCGCACCGTCACCGCCGCCATCGAGATCGAGGGCCCCGGCGTCGGACTGCGCGACAGCGAGGACCAGGAAGCCCTCGTGGACCGGTTCGGCACCCTGCTCAAGCATGTGGCCAACGGCGACGGTTTCGTGACCCGTCTGCAGATCCTGGCCCGCACCCTCCCCGCCGACCCCGACGCGCACGCCAAGGACGTCGAGCGGCGCGGCGACCACCAGGCCCCCAACTGGCTCAAGGACTCCTACGACCAACTGCAGTCCATGGTCTCCACCTCCTCCGAGCAGCACCGCGCCTATCTCGTCGCCTGTATGCACTACACCCGCGACCTCGCCGCCGAGGCCCAGGCCATCGCGCGCGCCGCCCGCCACAGCGGCGCCGGCCGCCGCATCGACAAGGACGCGGGCCTCGCCGTGGTGATGGCCCGTGAGCTCACCGACATCTGTGCCCGGCTCGCCGAGGCCGACATCCGGGTGCGGCAGCCCCTGGGGCAGGGGCGGCTGGCGTCGCTCGTCCACTCCATGTACGACCCGGACCACCCCATCGACCACATCCAGGCGATGACCAAGCGGAACGCCTGGCCCGCCGAGCTGGACGCCATGGAGCCCACCTACCTCCAGGCCAAGACGCGCGAGTCGAGCACCCGCGAGCCCTGGTGCCACTCCACGGCCTGGGTAAAGGAGTGGCCCATGACGCCGGTCGGGGTCAACTTCCTGGCCCCGCTGCTCGTCCACACCCCCGATGTCATCCGTACGGTCGCCGTCTGTATGGACCTCGAGCCCACCGAGGTCGCCATCGAGCGAATGCTCACCGAGAAGACCAACGACGAGGCCGAGGCCAGCCGCGCCGCGAAGATGAACCGCACCGTCGACCCGCGCGACATCGCCGCCCACGGCCGGCTCGACCAGCGCGGCGAGGATCTCGCCAGCGGCGCCGCGGGCGTCAACCTCGTCGGCTACATCACCGTGTCCTCCCGGTCCCCGGAGGCCCTCGCGCGCGACAAGCGGACCATCCGGGCCTCGGCGGGGAAGAGCTATCTCAAGCTGGAGTGGTGCGACCGCGAGCACCACCGGGCCTTTGTGAACACGTTGCCGTTCGCGACCGGCATCCGCCGATAGAGACGACTGGGACGACAGGGACGATAGGGGCTCCGCAGTGGCCGATCCGATGAGCGCCGTCACCGATGCGTTCACCAGCTTTCTGTTCGGAAAGGTGGAGACGACGCGGCTGCCCGTGCGCACCTCCACCGGCCAGGCGCAGGCCGTCTACCTGCCCACCGCGGCCCCCGGCCTCGGCGACTCCGGCGTGATCATCGGCCGCGAGGTCTACTCCGGCAAGGGCTATATCTACGACCCCTTCCAGCTCTACGGCCAGCAGCTGCCGGCCCCTCACTGGCTGGTGCTCGGCGAGTCCGGAAACGGAAAGTCGGCCCTGGAGAAGACCTACGTCCTGCGTCAGCTGCGGTTCCGCGACCGCCAGGTGGTGGTGCTGGACGCCCAGGGCGAGGACGGGGTCGGCGAATGGAATCTCATCGCCCAGGAGCTGGGGATAACGCCCATCCGGCTCGACCCCATGGCGGCCCTGGACGGCGGTATCCGCCTGAACCCCCTGGATCCGGCGATCACCACGACCGGTCAGCTCGCCCTGCTCCGCACGATCATCGAGGTCGCGATGGGGCACGGGCTCGACGAGCGCTCCGGGTTCGCCCTGAAGGTCGCGCACGCCTACGTCAACGAGACCATCGTCGACCGCCAGCCGGTGCTGACCGACATCGTGGAGCAGCTGCGCCACCCCGAGGAGGATTCGGCGGCGGCGATGAACGTCGATATAGACGATGTACGGGCCTGGGGCCTCGATGTCGCCCTGGTGCTGGACCGGCTGGTCGACGGCGATCTGCGCGGTATGTTCGACGGCCCCACCACGGCTGGAATCGATCTGGACTCACCCCTGATCGTCTTCGACCTGTCCCATATCGATCGCAACTCGATCGCGATGCCGATCCTGATGGCCATCGTGGGCGTCTGGCTGGAGCACACCTGGATCCGTCCCGACCGCAGGAAGCGCATCTTCCTGGTCGAAGAGGCGTGGCACATCATCAATTCCCCCTTCGTCGCCCAGCTCTTCCAGCGGCTGCTGAAGTTCGGTCGACGGCTCGGCCTGTCCTTCGTCGCCGTCGTCCACCATCTCTCCGACGTGGTCGACGGCGCGGCGGCCCGAGAAGCCGCGGCCATCCTCAAGATGGCCTCCACACGGACGATCTACGCCCAGAAGGCGGACGAGGCACGGGCCACCGGCCGCGTCCTGGGCCTGCCCCGCTGGGCCGTCGAAATCATCCCGACGCTCTCCCCCGGTATCGCCGTATGGGACGTCAACGGCAACGTACAGGTCGTCAAACACCTGATCACCGAGGCCGAGCGGCCCCTGGTCTACACCGACCGGGCGATGACGGAGGACGGGCTGGCCGTCCAGATGGCGGCCGAGGCGGAGGCCGAGGAGCGAGCCGCCGCGGCGGTCGAGGCGGAAACCTACGGCGGGCCGTCGTACGGATCAACGGTGGCGTGAGATGGCAGCGGGACAGAACCACGGCGGGCCCGCGGAGCACGGAAGACCTCCGTCCGCGGAAGGCGGCATTCCGGACGGTCTGCTGATCGGCGCCATCGGCCTCCTGCTGGGCACGCTCGGCCTGATGTGGTCGGCGACCGGGCTGGCCGGGCTCTTCGCCCGCGGCGCCTGGCCGGACAACCTGACCTTCATGCGGACACCGGTGGCACTGCGCCATCTGGTGCAGGAGCCCCAGGACCTGGCGGCGGCCTGGCCCAGCACCCCGAAGGACCAGCTGTCGGGGTACGGGCTGTTCTGGGGCGTCTTCATCAGTGAGCTGATGGTGCTGATCGTGCTGACGATCTTCGTGATCGGCACACTGGCCCGCTACCGGACGGTCCGCACCCAGCGCCGCGCCGACGCGACCGCCCGCGCGGAGGCGGCGGAGGCGAAACGACTCGGCCTTACGGGCGCGGGCGCCGCCGAGGACGGCTTCGGAACCGGCAACGGTACGAGGAGGGAGCCGACCCCGGGCACCGAGGCGCCACCCCCGCCCGCACCAGTCCCTGGAAGCGGCCCGGCGTCCGCAGGAGCCGCCTCCGGCGCCGACAGACCCCCTGAGGGCTCCTCGGCCTCCTGGTCCGAGAGCGCCGCTCCAGGCCACCCCGTCGGGCCCCCGGCACCGGCCGAGGCGGTTGCCGGCAACGGCCTCGTCGCACCCGTCGCCGGTCACCCCCACGACGCCGAGGCCGTCGCCGCTGAGGCGGCCACCGGGACGGGCCACCAGCCGCATCCCCACATCGCCGAGCAGAGAGCCCGCGCGCAGGGCGCCCCCACGGACGGCGCGAGCACACCGCCCGCCCACGACGGTCTGTCCGCCCCGCTCGGCCCCGACCCGGTGTCCGCTCAACCGCTTCCCACTCCCCGCACCGACCCGCTGACGGCGGGCGGCCTTCCCGCCGGCGAGTTGGCCCAGTCCCGTGTCCTCTTCGGTGCCCAGCGCGGCGAGTCCGCGGCCCACACCGTCCTGGAGGCCGTCGGCCCCGTCCTGGTCGTCACCAGCGATCCCGAGCTCTGGTCCACCACCAAGGACGCCCGCGCCAAGCTCGGCCCCACCCACGTCTTCGATCCGTCCCATCTGCTCGACACCCCCGCCCGGCTGCGCTGGAACCCGGCGTCGGACTGCGGCTCCCGCGATATGGCGGCCGCCCGCGCCGTCGCCCTCCTCGCCCCCGTACGGCCCATGCACGCCATGGACCGGCCCATGGCGGAAGCCGCGGAGACGATGCTCCGCTGCTGGCTGCACGCCGCCGCGGTGGACGGCCGGCCCTTCCGCCATGTGCACCGCTGGGCGCAGGGCAGCTCGGCCCACGAGCCCGTGAAGATCCTCCGTACGCATCCCAAGGCGGCGGGCGGCGCGGCCGGCGAGCTGGAGGCCACGCTCACCGCACACCGTGAACGCCGCGATATGGCCCAGGAGCTGACCGCCCGTGCCCTCGGCGCGCTGTCCTCGATCCACATCCGGGACGCCTGCAATCCGGGCCGCGCCGACACGCTCGCACTGGAGTCATTCGTCGCCGAAGGGGGAACGCTGTATCTGATGGGTGAGTCCATCGAGGACCCCCGAGCCCATCCGGGTGCGATGCCCCTCTTGACCGCACTCGCCTCAGACGTGGTCGAGCACGGCCGGCGCATGGCCGAACGGTCATCCTCCGGTCGGCTCGACCCACCACTGACTCTCGTCCTGGACGACGTCGCCGCTGTAGCGCCGCTCCCGGCGCTCCCCGATCTCCTCACCCAGGGCGCGGCCCAGGGCCTGCCCACACTGGCCCTGATGCGCTCCCAGGAACAAGCACGAGCCCGCTGGCCCCACCGCTCCCTGGTGGGCCAGTAGTCGGGCTGGCCGGGACGGACGCCGCGGCAGAGTCCCCGGTCAGCCGCTCCCAGGGTCCCCAGACCGTGGACAAGAGGCCGCCGGGGCGCATCGTCCGATGGTGCTTACCGGCGCCTCTCTTCGTGTCTTTCGTGTGCAAGCGGGGACGGATATTGCGGCGAATAACGAGGCGAACGCAAAAAAGCCTCGGCCCCGAGCACTGAATGCTCGGGACCGAGGCTAAAGATTGTTCGGCGGTGTCCTACTCTCCCACAGGGTCCCCCCTGCAGTACCATCGGCGCTGAAAGGCTTAGCTTCCGGGTTCGAAATGTAACCGGGCGTTTCCCTAACGCTATGACCACCGAAACACTATGAAACTGAACCGGAACCACACCCCAAACAAAAAGGGGGGTTCAATACGGTTCATTGCTTCAGAACCAACACAGTGGACGCGAGCACCTGAGGACAAGCCCTCGGCCTATTAGTACCAGTCAACTCCACCAGTTACCCGGCTTCCATATCTGGCCTATCAACCCAGTCGTCTACTGGGAGCCTTAACCCATCAAGTGGGTGGGAGTCCTCATCTCGAAGCAGGCTTCCCGCTTAGATGCTTTCAGCGGTTATCCCTCCCGAACGTAGCCAACCAGCCATGCCCTTGGCAGGACAACTGGCACACCAGAGGTTCGTCCGTCCCGGTCCTCTCGTACTAGGGACAGCCCTTCTCAAGACTCCTACGCGCACAGCGGATAGGGACCGAACTGTCTCACGACGTTCTAAACCCAGCTCGCGTACCGCTTTAATGGGCGAACAGCCCAACCCTTGGGACCGACTCCAGCCCCAGGATGCGACGAGCCGACATCGAGGTGCCAAACCATCCCGTCGATATGGACTCTTGGGGAAGATCAGCCTGTTATCCCCGGGGTACCTTTTATCCGTTGAGCGACGGCGCTTCCACAAGCCACCGCCGGATCACTAGTCCCGACTTTCGTCCCTGCTCGACCCGTCGGTCTCACAGTCAAGCTCCCTTGTGCACTTACACTCAACACCTGATTGCCAACCAGGCTGAGGGAACCTTTGGGCGCCTCCGTTACCCTTTAGGAGGCAACCGCCCCAGTTAAACTACCCACCAGACACTGTCCCTGATCCGGATCACGGACCCAGGTTAGACATCCAGCACGACCAGAGTGGTATTTCAACAATGACTCCACACTAACTGGCGTTAATGCTTCACAGTCTCCCACCTATCCTACACAAGCCGAACCGAACACCAATATCAAGCTATAGTAAAGGTCCCGGGGTCTTTCCGTCCTGCTGCGCGAAACGAGCATCTTTACTCGTAGTGCAATTTCACCGGGCCTATGGTTGAGACAGTCGAGAAGTCGTTACGCCATTCGTGCAGGTCGGAACTTACCCGACAAGGAATTTCGCTACCTTAGGATGGTTATAGTTACCACCGCCGTTTACTGGCGCTTAAGTTCTCAGCTTCGCCACACCGAAATGTGACTAACCGGTCCCCTTAACGTTCCAGCACCGGGCAGGCGTCAGTCCGTATACATCGCCTTACGGCTTCGCACGGACCTGTGTTTTTAGTAAACAGTCGCTTCTCGCTGGTCTCTGCGGCCACCACCAGCTCAAGGAGAAAATCCCATCACCAGCAATGGCCCCCCTTCTCCCGAAGTTACGGGGGCATTTTGCCGAGTTCCTTAACCATAGTTCACCCGAACGCCTCGGTATTCTCTACCTGACCACCTGAGTCGGTTTAGGGTACGGGCCGCCATGAAACTCGCTAGAGGCTTTTCTCGACAGCATAGGATCATCCACTTCACCACAATCGGCTCGGCATCAGGTCTCACCCTTCAATGAGGAACGGATTTACCTACTCCTCGGGCTACACCCTTACCCCGGGACAACCACCGCCCGGGCTGGACTACCTTCCTGCGTCACCCCATCACTCACCTACTACAGGTCTGGACCGTCGGCTCCACCACTCCCCTCAACTCCGAAGAGATCAGGGCGGCTTCACGGACTTAGCATCGCCTGGTTCGACGTTGGCGCTTCAAAGCGGGTACCGGAATATCAACCGGTTGTCCATCGACTACGCCTGTCGGCCTCGCCTTAGGTCCCGACTTACCCTGGGCAGATCAGCTTGACCCAGGAACCCTTAGTCAATCGGCGCACACGTTTCCCACGTGTGTATCGCTACTCATGCCTGCATTCTCACTCGTGAACCATCCACAACTCGCTTACACGGCTGCTTCACCCGGCACACGACGCTCCCCTACCCATCACAGCGATCGTTGGACCACATGCTGCAATGACACGACTTCGGCGGTACGCTTGAGCCCCGCTACATTGTCGGCGCGGAATCACTTGACCAGTGAGCTATTACGCACTCTTTCAAGGATGGCTGCTTCTAAGCCAACCTCCTGGTTGTCTCTGCGACTCCACATCCTTTCCCACTTAGCGTACGCTTAGGGGCCTTAGTCGATGCTCTGGGCTGTTTCCCTCTCGACCATGGAGCTTATCCCCCACAGTCTCACTGCCGCGCTCTCACTTACCGGCATTCGGAGTTTGGCTAAGGTCAGTAACCCGGTAGGGCCCATCGCCTATCCAGTGCTCTACCTCCGGCAAGAAACACACGACGCTGCACCTAAATGCATTTCGGGGAGAACCAGCTATCACGGAGTTTGATTGGCCTTTCACCCCTAACCACAGGTCATCCCCCAGGTTTTCAACCCTGGTGGGTTCGGTCCTCCACGAAGTCTTACCTCCGCTTCAACCTGCCCATGGCTAGATCACTCCGCTTCGGGTCTTGAGCGCGCTACTAAACCGCCCTATTCGGACTCGCTTTCGCTACGGCTTCCCCACACGGGTTAACCTCGCAACACACCGCAAACTCGCAGGCTCATTCTTCAAAAGGCACGCAGTCACGACCGTGCTCCGAAGAACACGGCGACGCTCCCACGGCTTGTAGGCACACGGTTTCAGGTACTATTTCACTCCGCTCCCGCGGTACTTTTCACCATTCCCTCACGGTACTATCCGCTATCGGTCACCAGGGAATATTTAGGCTTAGCGGGTGGTCCCGCCAGATTCACACAGGATTTCTCGGGCCCCGTGCTACTTGGGAAATGAACAAGCAAGCCACTACGATTTCAGCTACGGGGGTCTTACCCTCTACGCCGGACCTTTCGCATGTCCTTCGCCTATCGCAATGGTTTCTGACTCACCCAGCCGCCGGCAGACGACTGAAGTTCACTCCCACAACCCCGTATGCGCAACCCCTGCCGGGTATCACACACATACGGTTTAGCCTCATCCAGTTTCGCTCGCCACTACTCCCGGAATCACGGTTGTTTTCTCTTCCTGCGGGTACTGAGATGTTTCACTTCCCCGCGTTCCCTCCACATACCCTATGTGTTCAGGTATGGGTGACAGCCCATGACGACTGCCGGGTTTCCCCATTCGGACACCCCCGGATCAAAGCTCGGTTGACAGCTCCCCGGGGCCTATCGCGGCCTCCCACGTCCTTCATCGGTTCCTGGTGCCAAGGCATCCACCGTGCGCCCTTAAAAACTTGGCCACAGATGCTCGCGTCCACTGTGCAGTTCTCAAACAACGACCCGTACCCCGTCACCCACACCTCACGATGCGGTTCACCGGGACCGGCCGAAGGAACAGGCAACTTTCCAGCCCGTACCCTCAGACACCCAACAGCGTGCCCGGCATCATTTTTCTGCTCGCTCTGTGTTCCACGCCGAAGCAGTACTAACAGAGAAGAGCATCCAGACGATGCCGAATAGTCAACGTTCCACCCATGAGCAAACCGTGCGAGACATGCGCTCGCAGTCGGCTATGTGCTCCTTAGAAAGGAGGTGATCCAGCCGCACCTTCCGGTACGGCTACCTTGTTACGACTTCGTCCCAATCGCCAGTCCCACCTTCGACGGCTCCCCCCACAAGGGTTGGGCCACCGGCTTCGGGTGTTACCGACTTTCGTGACGTGACGGGCGGTGTGTACAAGGCCCGGGAACGTATTCACCGCAGCAATGCTGATCTGCGATTACTAGCGACTCCGACTTCATGGGGTCGAGTTGCAGACCCCAATCCGAACTGAGACCGGCTTTTTGAGATTCGCTCCACCTCACGGCTTCGCAGCTCATTGTACCGGCCATTGTAGCACGTGTGCAGCCCAAGACATAAGGGGCATGATGACTTGACGTCGTCCCCACCTTCCTCCGAGTTGACCCCGGCAGTCTCCTGTGAGTCCCCATCACCCCGAAAGGCATGCTGGCAACACAGAACAAGGGTTGCGCTCGTTGCGGGACTTAACCCAACATCTCACGACACGAGCTGACGACAGCCATGCACCACCTGTACACCGACCACAAGGGGGCCCCTGTCTCCAGAGGTTTCCGGTGTATGTCAAGCCTTGGTAAGGTTCTTCGCGTTGCGTCGAATTAAGCCACATGCTCCGCCGCTTGTGCGGGCCCCCGTCAATTCCTTTGAGTTTTAGCCTTGCGGCCGTACTCCCCAGGCGGGGAACTTAATGCGTTAGCTGCGGCGCGGACAACGTGGAATGTCGCCCACACCTAGTTCCCAACGTTTACGGCGTGGACTACCAGGGTATCTAATCCTGTTCGCTCCCCACGCTTTCGCTCCTCAGCGTCAGTATCGGCCCAGAGATCCGCCTTCGCCACCGGTGTTCCTCCTGATATCTGCGCATTTCACCGCTACACCAGGAATTCCGATCTCCCCTACCGAACTCTAGCCTGCCCGTATCGAATGCAGACCCGGAGTTAAGCTCCGGGCTTTCACATCCGACGCGACAAGCCGCCTACGAGCTCTTTACGCCCAATAATTCCGGACAACGCTTGCGCCCTACGTATTACCGCGGCTGCTGGCACGTAGTTAGCCGGCGCTTCTTCTGCAGGTACCGTCACTCTCGCTTCTTCCCTGCTGAAAGAGGTTTACAACCCGAAGGCCGTCATCCCTCACGCGGCGTCGCTGCATCAGGCTTTCGCCCATTGTGCAATATTCCCCACTGCTGCCTCCCGTAGGAGTCTGGGCCGTGTCTCAGTCCCAGTGTGGCCGGTCGCCCTCTCAGGCCGGCTACCCGTCGTCGCCTTGGTAGGCCATCACCCCACCAACAAGCTGATAGGCCGCGGGCTCATCCTGCACCGCCGGAGCTTTCCACACGCATCCCATGCGGGAGCGTGTCATATCCGGTATTAGACCCCGTTTCCAGGGCTTGTCCCAGAGTGCAGGGCAGATTGCCCACGTGTTACTCACCCGTTCGCCACTAATCCCCGGCCGAAACCGGTTCATCGTTCGACTTGCATGTGTTAAGCACGCCGCCAGCGTTCGTCCTGAGCCAGGATCAAACTCTCCGTGAATGCTTCCGGGATATCCCGGTCACACAGTCACGAGAGCGGAGCAGACCGGAGGAATAATCCAGTCCGCTCACAGCGTCCTCGCTGTGTATTTTTCCAAAGGAACCTCGTCCGAGATGGACGGGGTATCAACATATCTGGCGTTGACTTTTGGCACGCTGTTGAGTTCTCAAGGAACGGACGCTTCCTTTGAAACCGTTTCACCGATCTCTCCGGGCGCTTCCCTTCGGTGTTTCCAACCTTACCAGATCCGTTTTCCGTTCCGTTTCCGGTCCGAATTCCGTTTCCGGCCCCCTGCTGGAGCGGGGTCTTTCGCGCCTTCCGGCGTGATCACTACTTTAGCGGATTCCCCCGGAAGCTCATAATCGAGCTTCCCGATCCGAATTCCGGCATGCCGAAATCCATCCCGATGAGGGACCGTGCAGAAGTGGTTTGCCGCCGGTGCGGCTCAAGTGCCGACCAGAGAACCGTGACGGCTCCGTGGCAGCTCGGAGTACATTACGGATCGCCCGGATCCGTGTCAACACGGCCTACGCCGAATGCCTCAGTCGAGGTTGCTCAGGCGCCCCTCGGCATCGGGCTGCGCCTCCTCCACCCGGCGCAGCACGCGGGTGAGCATCGCGCCGAGGGCTCCACGCTCCTCACTGGAGAGGTCCTGGAGAAGGTCCTCCTCGAAGATCGTGGCCTGACGCATCGCCTCCAGCCACTTCTCCCGGCCGTCGGGGGTCAGCTCGACGATGACGCGGACCCGGTTGTCGGCATCACGCTCACGGGTGACCAGACCTTCGTTGACCATGCGGTCGATGCGGTGGGTCATCGCGGCAGGAGTGAGGCCGAGCCGCTTGGCCAGGTCTCCGGGGCCCAGGCGGTAGGGAGCCCCGGACAGGACGAGCGCCTTGAGGACCTCCCACTCGGAGTTGCTGATCCCCAGCCTGGCCGACTGGCGGCCGTAGGCGACGTGCATGCGCCGGGTGAGCCGGCTGAGCGCGCTGACGACCTGCTCCACCTGGGGGTCCAGGTCCTGGAACTCGCGCTGATAGGCCGCGATCTGCTCCTCGAGGCTCAGCAGGTCGTCCGCATCGGGGGTCTCCGCCATGGTGAACAGCATGACACGAAAGTCATTGGCGCTGAAGTCCTTCACTCTGTACTCTTAACGATTGAAGTTTAGGTTCGAAGTCTTCAGATGTCGATCCTCCGGGCTGACCCGCAGGTCAGGCCCGTCCTCTCTTGACCCTTCTCGACCTAGGTAGGTGAGTGTGACCACCGCGATGGGCGCAGCGCTGCGCCGTATCCAGCTGGGCAACGCGCTGAGCGCGTTCGGCAACGGCTTCACGGTCCCGTTCCTCTTCGTCTATGTGGCGCAGGTGCGGGATCTCGGTTCGAACACCGCGGGCGTGGTGCTCGCGACGTTCGCCGTGGCCGCGCTTGCCGTGCTGCCCTTCATCGGTCGGGTGATCGACCGGCGAGGGCCGCTGTCCGTTGCCGTCGCGGGCGCGGTCGCCGCCGCTGTCGGATCGATGGGGCTCGGGCTGGCGGCGAACGAGCCGCTGGTCATCGCCGCGGCCGGAGTGCTGGGCGCGGGCATCGCGGCCATACAGCCCGCGCTGGCCACGCTGATCGTCTGGTGCTCGACGCCGATCACCCGGTCGCGGGCCTTCGCCACCCAGTTCTTCCTCGGCAATCTGGGCCTCGGCGTCGGCGGGCTGCTCGGCGGGCTGCTGGTGGACACCTCCGCGGCCTCGAGCTTTGTGCGGCTCTTCGCGATCGACGCGGTGATGTTCCTGGTGCTCGGCGCCGCGGTCGCGACCGTAAGGCTGGCGAAGACACCGGTGTTCGACGACCCGGTGCCGACCGCCGATGAGCACCTCGGCGGCGCCGGCGGCGGCTGGCGTTCGCTGCTCGGCGATCGGGCCATGGTGCAGCTCTGTGTGCTGGGCTTCGTGATGTTCTTCGCCTGCTACGGCCAGTTCGAGTCCGGGCTGTCGGCGTTCGCGGTGGATGTCGCCCGCATATCGCCGTCGATGCTGGGCATCGCTCTGGCCGCGAACACGGCGGCGATCGTGCTGGCGCAGTTCGTCGTGCTCAAGCTGGTCGAGCGGCGGCGGCGCAGCCGGGTGATCGCGCTGGTCGGGCTGGTCTGGACGGTGGCGTGGTGCGTCGCCGGATCCGCCGGGCTGGTGCCCGGGAGCCAGGCCGTCGGCATCACGGCGATCGTCTCGGCGTACGCGCTGTTCGGGCTCGGTGAGGCGATGCTGTCGCCGACTGTCGCGCCGCTGGTCGCCGATCTGGCGCCGTCGTCGGCACTCGGTCAGTACAACTCGGCGTTTGCGCTGGTCAAGCAGCTGGCCCTGGCGGTGGGTCCGGCGGTCGGCGGGCTGATGGCCGGTGCCGGGCTTTACGGGACGTACATCGTGACGCTGATCGTCTGCTCGCTCGGCATCACCGCGCTCGCGCTGAGGCTCGGCAAGTGGCTCACGGCCGAGCAGGACAATCCGCTGCGGGCGGTCGCCGGTGCCGCGGTGCCCGCGCCGCGGGCGGCCGCCTCGGACGAGGTGACCACCGCGGCCTGACCCACCGGCCATTCCGCCATCGCCCTGGCGCGGCGAAGGAGCCAGTCGGCTCCGCCGTGCCAGGGCGATGTGTTTGTTCGGGGTCAGCGCTGCCCTCGTCGGGCCAGTGCCGCCGGGACGCTCCGTGGAGCTAGCCCGTCGGCAGGGCGAATTCGCACCACACCGCTTTGCCGCCGCCCGGTGTGCGGCGTGAGCCCCAGGAGGAGGCGATGGTCGCGACGATCGAGATGCCGCGTCCGGCCTCGTCCACCGGTTCGGCCCGGCGGCGGCGCGGCAGATGCTCATCGCCGTCCGTCACCTCGATGATCAGGCGGCGGTCGGTACGGCGCAGCCGCAGTCGCATGGGCGGTGTGCCGTGCTGGAGGGAGTTGGCGACGAGTTCGCTGGCGGCGAGCACGCCCAGATCGCGCAGTTCCATGGGGAAGCGCCAGCTGGCGAGAACCCCGGACGCGAAGGCCCGGGCGCGCGGTGCGGCTTCCACCCCGCCGAGGAGCTCCAGCGCGGCGTTGTGGAAGAGCTCGGCGTCATGCCCCGTACGGGCGGGGTGCTGGAGGACCAGCACCGCCACATCGTCGTCGTGCTCCGCGGTGATGCCCAGGGCCCTGATGAGGCGGTCGCACATCACCTGGGGCGAGCCGGTCGCGCCCGCGAAGACGCGCTCGAGCGCGGCCACACCGTCGTAGATGTCCTTGTCCCGCCGCTCCACCAGGCCGTCGGTGTAGAGGACCGCGCTGGCGCCGGGGCCGAGCGGGACCGAGCCGGTGGTGTGGAGCCAGCCGCCGGTGCCGAGCGGCGGGCCGGTGGGCTCGGAGGCGCGGCGCACGGTGCCGTCCGGGTCGCGGACCAGGATCGGCAGATGGCCCGCGGAGGCGTAGACGAGGCGGTTCTCGTTGGGGTCGTGGACGGCGTAGACGCAGGTGGCGATCTGGTGGGGGTCGATCTCGGCGGCCAGGCCGTCGAGGAGCTGCAGGACCTCGTGCGGCGGAAGGTCGAGCCGGGCGTAGGCCCGGACGGCGGTGCGCAGCTGGCCCATGACGGCGGCGGCCCGCACACCGCGGCCCATGACGTCGCCGATGACGAGGGCGGTGCGGCCGGCGCCCAGGGTGATGACGTCGTACCAGTCGCCGCCCACCGCCGCGTCCGTGCCGCCGGGCTGGTAGGTGGCGGCGACCCGCAGATCGTCGGGCTGCTCCAGCTCCTGGGGGAGGAGGCTGCGCTGGAGGGTGACGGCGGCCTCGCGCTGGAGGCGCTCGCCGGCGCGCAGCCGCTCCGCGGATTCGACCTGGTCGGTGACGTCGGCGCCGAAGACGAGGACGCCGCGGACGGGCTCGGTGACCGTGCCGGTGGCGGTGGCGGTGGTGACGGCCTCGGTGGCAACCGCCTCCGGCATGACGTCCTTACGGAGGGCGGCTTCCCGGATCGATCCGTCCATCGGCGATCCATCCACCGGGGATCCGTCGACGGCCCCCTCCCCCGCCCGCTCGTCCGCCTGCTGCGCGGGGGCGACGACCCTGGGCGCGGCCATCTCGATCGGGGAGCAGGTGAAGGTGTAGTAGCCGTGGCGCGATCGGCCGGGGCCGGGAGCCGCGCCCTCCTGTCGCGGCCCGGGCGTGGTCGCCTGGCCGCCCGCGGGCACGCGCCGGGACTTGACCGTACGGGGCTTGCCGCTGCGCAGGACCTGGTCCATGAGCGGCAGCAGCCCCAGCTCCGTCAGCTCGGGCAGGGCCTGGCGGGCAGGCGTGCCGGGGGCCCGGGAGCCGAAGAGCTCGACATAGGTGTCGTTGAGGTAGGCGATGCGGTGCTCGGGGCCGTAGACCACCGCGACCAGCGCCGGCACCTGGCCGAGGAGGTCATGGACGGACAGCCCGTCGAGGGTCGGGACGGCGTCGGGCGGCGCGGCGTCGGAAGGGGCGGCGGCGGGAGGCTCGCCGCGCCCCGAGGGGTCGGCGCGCTCGCCCCGGGCCGCCGGGACGGAGCCGCCGCCCGCGGTGGCCGCGGGCTTCGGCCGCCGCGCACCGCGGTCTGCCCGGGCGGCGTTGCGTCGCTGGGTTCGGGGGAGCCGGGCGCTCCAGCGCGTGAAGTTCACTGCGGATTACCTCGTGGGGTGGTGGCTGAGCTGCGCGCCGGAGCGGGATCGGGGAGATGGGTGCGGGTGCGGGGGACGGCCCCCAGGGGAATGCAGCAAACTTCCGAATCCTCGCGATTGTCACTCTTTGCAGATACGAGCCCACCCATGGTCACACGACCAGTGTGGCCGACCGGACTGACATCCGTGAGACGCCGATCGTGGGAGGGGAGTTCCCGGCTCCGCCCCGATCGGCTCAACTGGACTCGGGATGGCGACCGGTGTCCGCGGCGAGTTTGAACTCGGCGCGCGGGTTCTCCAGCGAGCCCAGCGAGACGATCTCGCGTTTGAACAGCCCCGACAGGATCCACTCGGCCAGCACGCGCGCCTTACGGTTGAACGTCGGCACCCGGCTGAGGTGGTACGCACGGTGCATGAACCAGGCAGGGTAGCCCTTCAACTTGCGCCCGTAGATATGGGCGACGCCTCTGTGGAGCCCCAGGGAGGCCACGGAGCCCGCGTACTTGTGCGCGTAGTCGGTGAGCGGCCGGCCGGCGAGCGAGGCGGCCACGTTCTCCGCGAGGACCTTGGCCTGGCGGACGGCGTGCTGTGCGTTGGGGGCGCACTCCGCACCGGGCCGGTCGGCCGTCAGATCGGGGACCGACGCGGCGTCCCCGGCCGACCAGGCGTGCTCCACGCCCTCCACCTGGAGCGCCGCGGTGCATTTGAGTCGGCCGCGCTCGTTCAGCGGCAGATCGGTGGCGGCGAGGATCGGGTGCGGTTTGACGCCCGCGGTCCACACGAGCGTGCGGGTGGGGAAGCGCGAGCCGTCACTCAGTGCGGCGATCCGGTCGGCGCAGGAGTCCAGACGGGTCTCCAGCCGCACGTCGATATTGCGGCCGCGCAACTCCCGGACGGCGTACTTGCCCATCTCCTCGCCGACCTCCGGGAGGATCCGGTTGGTGGCCTCGACGAGGATCCACTTCAGATCCTCGGGGGCGATGTTGTGGTAGTAGCGGACGGCGTACCGGGCCATGTCCTCCAGCTCGCCGAGCGCCTCGACGCCCGCGTAACCGCCACCGACGAAGACGAAGGTCAGCGCCGCGTCGCGGACCTCGGGGTCCCGGGTCGAGGAGGCGATGTCCAGCTGTCCGAGGACATGGTTGCGCAGGCCGATGGCCTCCTCGACGGTCTTGAAGCCGATGCCGAACTCGGCGAGGCCGGGGACCGGGAGGGCGCGGGAGACGGATCCGGGGGCGAGCACCAGCTCGTCGTAGTGGATGTCGACCGTGCCGGTGCGCTCTTCCTCCGTGGCGAGGGTTCTCACGGTCGCGGTGCGTTTGCCGTGGTGGATCGCGGTGGCCTCGCCGATGATGACCGTGCAGTCGCGCAGGACCCGCCGCAACGGCACGACGACATGGCGCGGTGAGATCGATCCGGCCGCCGCCTCGGGCAGGAAAGGCTGATAGGTCATATACGGCTCTGGGTCGACCACGATGACCTGCACGCCGCCGTGTCTCAGCTCTCGCTTCAGCTTTCGCTGGAGGCGCAGCGCGGCGTACATCCCGACGTAGCCACCACCGACAACGAGAATGCGCGCGGGTTCCTTCACCCTCCCATGAGGCACGCGCGACCGCGGTTTGTCCACAGCCCCGACGAATTGTGTGACCGGACGGCATGGCTCGCCCCGCGGCGCGGAATCGGTTACACGTACGAAATGTCCGCAGGTCAGCCCCTCGAAGTCCGGTGACGGTCGGGGGGCGAGTCAGAAAAAGGCGGTCCTCTGCTCTGATCGGGGGCGTTCTGTCCCGAGCTACCCTCTTCTTTCTTGACCTGGGCTCAACTATGTTCGTACTTCGTCGGGGTTGTGACTGCCTCGACAGTCTGGGCGGGGAGTCTCCGGGGGGAGACGTCATTACCGGGGGATCACTTATGCACCTTCAGGGTTCGTCATGGTCCGCAGCCGTCGCATCGTCAGACGGAAACGGCGGACGGAACACACCGTTGCGCGTGGACGCGCAGCGCAATCTGGAGCACGTCCTGCGGGCGGCGCGCGAAGTCTTCGGTGAGCTCGGATACGGGGCTCCGATGGAAGACGTGGCGCGCCGGGCGCGAGTCGGGGTGGGCACCGTCTATCGGCGCTTCCCCAGCAAGGACGTGCTGGTGCGCCGCATAGCCGAGGAGGAGACGGCAAGGCTGACCGATCAGGCGCGGGCGGCGCTGGGTCAGGAGAACGAGCCGTGGTCCGCGCTGGCCCGGTTCCTGCGCACCTCGGTGGCGTCCGGCGCAGGCCGGTTGCTGCCGCCGCAGGTGCTGCGGGTCGGGGTCGATACGGAGGCCGAGATCCGGCTGCCGCAGCAGCGGCAGGCAGCGTTAGCCGCACCCGGTCAGCCGGAGCTCCGGCTGGTCGAGCGGCCGACCGCACCTGAGGACGAGCCGGACGACTCGGGCGCCGCGGCGCTCCTGGAGGTCGTCGGGCAACTGGTGGAGCGGGCACGGGCCGCGGGCGAGCTGCGCCCGGATGTGGCGGTCGCCGACGTACTGCTGGTGATCGCCACGGCAGCGCCCTCGCTGCCGGACGCGGCGCAGCAGGCGGCGGCGTCGGCCCGGCTGCTGGACATCCTGCTGGACGGGCTGCGGTCGCGCCCCGTGGGGTGACGCCGTCGGCCCTGGAGCGATATCCACGCCCGGCGGGGTGACATCGGCGACGTCCGAGGAGCCGTGCCGGGCGGGGGTGCTTGCCGGCGGGACCGTCCGCGACGGGGTTCGGCGATACGTCGGCCCGGTGGACGGGGCCCGCAGGTGCTCGCGTTTCGTGCGCCGGGGCGGTCGGGGGTACGTTGCGCCCCTCCGTACGAGTGACGACACACGACTGTGGGCCGGGGCGCTGCGCATGCGCGTCCGTGCGTCCGCGTCAGCGGGCGGGCGGGCGGCGGTGCGGCTCCCCGGTCGGCCGTCTCGGCTTGGATGTCGGGCCTGGCCTGGTCGTCGGTTTCGGCCCGCTCGACGGCCTCGGCCTAGGCCTCTGTCTGGGCCGCGGTGGCGTCGGTGGCGTTCGCGGCATCCGTAGCGTCGAGAGAGGTCAGCACCTCGTCGAGCAGGCAGATGGCCTGCTCGGGGGTCAGGTTCGTGCTCTCGGTGCGCAGCTTCTCCACCGCGTCCTGGCCCAGCGCCTCGCTCGCGCGGGCCGCGGTCGCGCCGACGTCCCCGGCCACCAGCGGTGAGCGGGGCAGCCGACCGCGCCAGCCGTCGGCGGCGCCCAGCAGCCGCACGGCGAGCCGCTCCTGTCCGCATCGCACCAGGAGCTCCGCCGCCGACTCCGCCTGATGGGCCAGCAGCAGCTCCATGGAGTTCGCCTCGAAGCCCTCGCGCAGAGTGTTCCGCAGCTTGCGCAGTCCACCGACCAGATCGCCCTCCAGGCCGGTGATACGGCCGTCCAGGCCGTTGGCCACGACCCAGAACTGCGGCGGAGGCGTGCCGCGGCCCGCACGATGCCAAGCGGCGTCGCAATACGTCCTGGCCCGCGCCACATCACCACGAAGCAGCTCGGCCTCGCTGCACACGATCTGGTTGAAGGCCCGCACGTCCTGGGTACCGCAGCGCTCCGCCTCCTCCTCGGAGCGCGCCACCAGCTTCAACGCGCCCTCCAGGTCCCTCTCGTGGAGGGCGAGATCGGCGAGGCGGGTGCAGAGGAACGGCACCTCGGTGTGGGCGCCGAGCTCCTGCGCGAGCCGCAGTGCCTTCTCGTAGGCGGCCCTCGCTTCCGCGAACCGGCCGTGGTGGGTGGCGATCTCGCCGCGCGCGCCCTCCACCTGGGCGAGCAGCCAGCGATCGCCGACGCGAGTGGTCAGCTCGCGCAGCTCGGCCAGGTCGTCGTCGACGGTCTCGATGCCGCCCGGCATGTCGATGGCGAGGTGGGTGCGGTACATCAGCGTGATGCCGAGCGCCCAGTCGTCGCCGTACGTCCGGCAGCCGGCCACGGTCTGGTCCATGAGCGGCAGCATCCCACCGGCGAAGCCCTCGATGACGAAAGCCGTGAACGGCCACAGCAGACCGGGGAAGGACGCGCTGCGGGGCCCTGGGTGGCCCGCGTAGGCGTCGCGCATGCGGATGGCCACGTCCCGGATCGCGGGGTCGCTCATATCCGGGCCGGTGCCCTGCTCCGCGAGCAGGACGAAGAACATCAGCCGCAGGTCCATACGCTGCCAGTACCGGGTGGCTTCCTCGTCGACACCGTCCTCGCCGTCCGGAACCCGGGCCGGGATGTGCGAGAACTGGTCAAGGGGATGGCTGCCGCCCGGTATCCGGTCCGCCTCGGCGTCCGTGCCATGGGGGCGGGCCAGGAGAGCCAGGGCACGGCCGACCCAGGCCGCGCCCTCGTCCCGGTAGTTGCGCAGCCACCAGAACCAGGCCAAGGCGCGGATGAGCGCGATGACGGTGTCCTCGTCCGCGATGGTCAGGGAGCGGTGCAGCGCTGATCGGATGTTGTCGAGGTCGGTCTCGACGAGGAGGAGCCAGGGCAGTTGTTCGGCGGAGCGCAGGCGGGGCTCAGCGGTGCAGATGAAGTCCCTGAAATGGGCGGTGTGACGGGCCACGGCGGCCTTATGGTCGGCACGGGCCGCCCGGTCCTCGGTGGCGCGCTTGCCGACGTACTCGTGGATCGTCTCCAGCATCCGGTAGCGGGGCTCCCCGAGCGGCGGCCCGGAGGACTCCGCCGCCGCACCGTGCGATGGATGGTCGACGATCAGAAGCGACTTGTCGACCAGCGCCCCGAGCAGCTCCAGCACCTCGGCGGGCGCGATCCTGGTGTGGGGGCGCGTATGAGAGCGCATGGGGGAGCGCGTCTCGTCGTACGCGACCGTGTCGCCCGGCTCCGGTGTGCTTGCCGTCGCGTCCGTAAGGGCGCCACGGGTGTCGACGCCGTCTTCGAAGACGCCATGCTCGCCGTCTTCGAGGACGCCATGCTCGTCCGCGTCGACCGTAAGGACGTTCTCACCGAGCGGGCCGTCCGCGCATACCGCCTCGGCCGCGGACAGGGTCCACCCACCCGCGAAGACCGACGCACGGCGCAGCACGGTGCGCTCGCGCTCGTCGAGGAGGTCCCAGGACCACTCGACGACGGCCCGCAGGGTCTGCTGGCGGGGTAGCGCCGTACGGCTGCCGCTGGTCAGCAGGCGGAAACGGTCGTCCAGCCGGTCCGCGATCTGGCGTGGGGTCAGCAGCCGCAGCCGCGCCGCGGCCAGTTCGATCGCCAGCGGCAGACCGTCCAGGCGGCGGCAGATCTCCGCGACCGCGGCCCCCGTGTCCGGGTCCGCCACCGGGTCGAAGCCGGGCCTTACGGTGGCGGCGCGTTCGGCGAACAGCTCGTGGGCAGGGGCGGGCGCGAGCGGCTCCACCGGTCTGATGGTCTCGCCGGGCACCCCCAGCGGCTCCCTGCTGGTGGCGAGCACGGTCACACCGGGGCAGTGCGCGAGCAGAGTCTCGGTGAGCCGGGCCGCGGTGTCGATGACGTGCTCGCAGTTGTCGAGCAGGAGCAGCAGCCGCCGGTCGGCGCAGTACTCGACGAGCCGACTGGTCGGATCCCCGCCGTCCGGGCCCGTGGTGCGGCTTTCGAGCCCGGAGGCGAGCAGCATGGTCGCGCGGCGGCCGACCGCGCTCAGGACGGCGCCGGGGACGGCGGAGGGGTGGTCGAGCGGGGCGAGTTCAGCCACCCAGACGCCGTCCGGATAGCCGGCCGTCACGGTCGCCGCGGCCTCCTCGGAGAGCCGGGTCTTGCCGGAGCCGCCGGGGCCGGTGAGGGTGACCAGCCGGGCGCCGTCCAGGTCCCGGAGGATGTCGCCGATCTCGTTCTGCCGGCCGACGAAGCTGTTGAGGCGGGCCCTGAGGTTGCCGTGCGGCAGAGGCGGCACGGCGGTGCGCGAGCCCGCCTCCCGGCCGTCTTCGTCCCTGCTTCGGGTCCCGCCGCCGGTTCCTCCGCCCCCAGCCGGGCTGTCGAGCGCGCCCTCGGCCGCGCGGCCGAACGCGCTCCTGGCCGCGCTGTCGCCCCGGCCGTCGGGCATCCCCCTGGGGGCGCTGTCGCCTCGGCCGTCCAAAGCCCACCCAGTCCCGCTCTCGGCCCGGGCTCCGCCCCCGCCGCTCCCCCCATGGCCGTCGGCCCTCGGCGCCACGGCCTGCGCGGTGGGCGCGCCGCCGCGTGCGGCGTCCGGCTCCCCGAGGGCCGGCTCGGCGTTCGTCGTCAGCAGCCGTCTGTGGAGCTCCTTCAGCTCCGCTCCCGGGTCGGTGCCGAGGCGGTCGGCGAGGATCCGGCGGACGTCCTCGTACGCGGCGAGGGCGTCGGCGGAGTGACCGGCCGCCCGCAGCGCGCGGATCAGCTGGGCATGGAACGTTTCGTCGAGCGGAAGGTCCGCGACGAGCTGGCGCAGCTCCGGTATGACGTCCGTGGGGCGGTCGAGCGCGAGGTCGGCGTCGATCCGGCGGTGCAGCGCGGTCAGCCGGAGCGCCTCGGGGCGGGCGGCGGGCGCGTCCCGGTCCGGCAGGTCGGCGAGGGCCGGGCCGCGCCACAGGGCGAGCGCCTTACGGAGGGTGGCGGCGGCCGTCTCGGGGTCGTCGGCGTCCAGGGCGCGTATGCCCTCGTTTGTCAGCCGCTCGAAGCGCAGCAGGTCGACGTCGTCCTGGGGCGTGGTGGTCACGAGGCGGTAGCCGCCGGGTGAGGAGATGACGGCGTCCCTGCCGATGGTCCGGCGCAGCCGGCCGACGAGCGCCTGGAGCGCGGCGGGCGCGTCATGCGGAGGGTCGTCGGCCCACACCTCGTCGATCAGGACGTCGACGGAGACCGGGGCGGAGCGTGCGGCCCGTACGGCGAGCGCCGCGAGCAGCGCGCGGATCCGGGGGCCGCCGAGGGGGAGCGGGTCGCCGTGGTCGTCGCGCGCTTCGGTGGTGCCGAGGATCAGATACCGCACAGGGGCCATTCTCCTAGCTTGCCGGTTGCCGCTGGGGAGCTCGTGCGGCGCGGCCCCTTCGTCTCGTCCGCCATAAGGACCCGTCCGCCATAAGGACTCGCCCGCCGTAAGGACGACTCGTCGCATAAGGCCCCGTCCGCCGTCGCCCGCCGTCGACCGCCGTAAGGACGCCGGCTTCGTGCGCGGGGGCCCGGCCCCGGCTCCCGAGCGGCAGGGGCGATGCCCGCGGGGCACCCGGGGCGAGGTGTCACAAGGCGGCCTCGTGTCGCCTCGGTGCGGAAGCTGTCACAGGCTCGGGCGCGGCACCACTCCGCCTGCCACGGCCCGCTGCCGTGGCGCCGCCGTACCCGTCCAGCAGGTGCCCCGGCGGGCCAGCAGGCGCCGCAGCCAGACTTCGGTGGAGACGAGTTCGGCCAGGCCGTCCAGGGGCAGCCGCTCCCCCTGTGCGGCGGCGCGCAGAGCCTTACGGATGACACGGGCCTCGATCAGGCCCGCGTCCGCCAGCAGCGGCGCGTCGAAGAGGGTCATCAACTCCCCCGTCCAGGTGCGCATGCCGGTCCGTACGGCGGCGGTGTGGGCGGCGTGGGAGGTGGCTCCCCAACCGGGAGGAAGCTCCCGGATGCCCGCTCCGGCGAGGACCGTCCGCAGCACCGCGGCGCGCGCCCCCGGTTGCACCCGAAGCGCTTCGGGGAGCGCGCGGCAGGCCCGTACGACCTGGTTGTCGAGGAAGGGCGCGTGCAGGCGCTGGCTGCGGATCTCGGCGGCCTGCTCGAAGACGCGGTGGTCCGCGGCGTAGCGGGCGAGGGCGGCGTCGGCGCGGCGCTCCCCGGGGCGGCGCACCAGCACGGGGCGCATGGCCGCCTCCTCCAGCCGGACGGACACCTCGGCGAGCGTCTCCCCGGTGAGCCAGCGGGCGGCGGGCCCCGGGCGGCACCACGTCAGGGCGGCGAGGGAGGCCGATACGGCGCCGGGGTCGCGTACCGCCTGGTCGTCGGCGAAGCGGCGCTCCAGGAGGCGCACCGCGGCCTCTTGGACGCCGTCGCGGTAGGAGGTGCGGGCCAGCCGCCGTGCGGCCCGGTAGACCGTGAAGGGCACGAAGAAGGACTGCGCGGAGGGGCCGTCGGCCTTCGCGAGCGCGGTGGCGGGGCGCAGCAGATGGCGTCTGCGCCGGTCGAGCAGCAGGTCGGCGAGGCGCGCGGGGTGGGCGTCGAGCACTTGGCGGGCGCCGTGCCCGACGAAGTGGTCCGCGCTGCCCGCGGCGAGCCGGCGCCGGTGGCGCTCGGCGATGACGAGGGAGGGGCCGGGCTCGTCGGTAAGGGCGCCGGTGTCGAGGCCCGCGTACGGCAGGGCTTCCTCGCCCGCGGCGACGACCACATGGTGCAGCCGCGGATTGGCGGCGATGGCGCCGGCCCGTTCGAGCTCGGCCTCGCGGGTGCGGGCGCCGCCCGCCGTGGCGAGGTCGTTGAAGGTGACGGCCAGGAGCCGCTCGCCCGCCTCGGTGCCATGCCCGAAGAGAGTGCCGGGCATTCCGGGGAGACCGGCGGCGAGCAGGGCGAGGGTGGCGGAGGCGCTGCCTCCGGACAGATCGGCGCCGATGCCGGGGGCCGGGGCGCCGCGGGCCGCCCGCCGCTCGGCGGGCCCCATGCCGGGCACCGGGCCGGGGTCGAGGTCATCGGTCTCGGGGGCGTGGCGCGGGGCGGTGAGCCGGGCCCGTACGGCCTCCACGAGGGCGTCCTGGACCGCGTCCACGGCCGTGCCCTGGTCAAGTGGGGGCGCGGCGACGGCGAGGGACGCGGTGGGCTCGTAGCCGGTGACGTCGCGGGCGCCGTCGCGCAGGATCAGCGCATGGCCCGGGGGCACGCGTCTGACCCCCATATAGGGCGTGCCGCCGCCCATGGCCTCCGGGGAGTCGGGGCAGGCGAGCAGCGCGCCGAGGTGGCCGACGTCGAGCTGCGCCTCGATGAGGTCGGCGAGCGGGAGCGCGGCCGTGGCGTAGGCGGTGCCGCCGGCCCAGTCGGTGTGGAAGACGGGCCGGGCGCCCGCGAGGTCGCCGACGATGGTGATGCGGCGGCCGACCTGGGCGACGGCGGTGTAGCTGCCGGACCAGGCGGTCAGATGGCGCAGGGCGCCGCCGCGGGCGGCGAACAGCCCCACCCGCAGCTCCTCATCGGTGGCGCCGCAGCAGCCGAAGACGGCGAGGCGGGTGAGGGGATCGGTCTGGACGACGCGCACCTCATCGGGCCGCCAGTCGCCGACCGCCCACAGTGGATCGGGGTCGGACCACAGGAGTTGGGCGCCGACCGGTTGGATCGCACGGCCCTCCGGGGGGACCGGGCCGGATGCGGTACTGCTCCACCCCACCAACCACCGCATCGCCGCCTCCACAGGCTGTGGGCATCCAGGGCAACCAAGAAGTAGGTGCCATCATGCACAGCATGTTGACGGTTTCGGCATCGAACCGGACAACAACATGGATCTCCTGGATGTCCTGTGACCACAGATGACCGCAGAAATCGCAGAGTTGATCCCAGTAGATGATGCCTCCCTGGGAGGCATCCGTAAGGAGCCCACGAGGGAACCACCGCCGGTAGCGACCCACCGTTCCGCCGTGGCCCATGCTGCCACGACTGGGGCGCGCAAGAGCGCAAGGGCATCGACGCGTATGCGGAGCGGCGCACGAGGGGCGCACGAAGGGGCGCACGGAAAATGCGCCAACCCGCGGACCAGGAGAGGGACTTACCGTCCGCGCCGCGGCGTCCGCCGCGCACCGGGGCATCCGCGGCATGTGATACGTGGCGCACCGCTCTGGGCGGAATCCATGCGCGATCCGAGCGGATGAGGGCTTCCCGCGTCGGGCCTCCCCCTCCCCGGCCCGACGCGGGAGCCCGGCCGTGAGGGGCGTTATTCAGCCAAGTTGCCGTGGCGCTCTCGATGGTCTTGCGGACGCCCTGTACGTACTCAACTTCCGCCTCTCGCGCCCCCGACACGACAGTCCGGGAGGCGGCATTCGCCTCCCGGACCGTTCCGCCACCCGCGGGGAATGAGGCGGCGGCGTCCCCCAGCCCACTGGATCCAGTACAGCGGGCCGACCCACGCAGGACCCATCGAAACGTCCCCGCCGCGACTGAGACAGAGCGCACACACGGGCGCACAGCCACACACACCGGGAGCACACGTCACGCCCCGCACGCCCGTTCGTACAAGAATCTCGCCATCCGGGACACCACCTCTTAACGGTCGGGATGCGGCGAACTACGCTGGGTTTACGAATGCCCCGCGCTTATGCAGGGGCGGCCGTCGGTGCTGTCGAGGGGTGCGCATGTCCAGGGAGCCACGCGGGCCGAACGAAAAGCTCGGCACCGTTCTCGCCCTCGCTGGGATCAGCAATGCCGGGCTCGCGCGCAGAGTCAACGACCTCGGCGCCCAGCGTGGCCTGACACTTCGCTACGACAAGACGTCCGTCGCGCGCTGGGTGTCCAAGGGCATGGTCCCCCAGGGCACCGCGCCACACCTCATTGCGGCTGCGATCGGCAGCAAACTCGGCCGCCCCGTGCCCCTGCACGAGATCGGGCTGGCCGATGCCGATCCGGCCCCCGAGGTCGGTCTCGCCTTCCCGCGCGACATCGGCCAGGCCGTCCGCTCCGCGACCGAGCTCTACCGGCTGGATCTCGCGGGTCGGCGCGGCGGGGTGGGCATCTGGCAGAGCCTGGCCGGATCTTTCTCAGTAAGCGCGTACGCCACCCCGGCCTCACGCTGGCTCATATCTCCGGCCGACAGCTCGGTGGCCCGCGAACCCAAGGACGCCGAGGACGGGACCGCCGCCGCGAGCACCACGGGCGGGGCGGTGCCGGACGCCTTACCGCTGCAGCGCGTCGGCCACAGCGACGTCACCAAGCTGCGCGAGGCCGCCGAGGACGCCCGCCGCTGGGACTCCAAGTACGGCGGCGGCGACTGGCGTTCGTCCATGGTTCCCGAGTGCCTCCGGGTGGACGCGGCACCCCTGCTGCTCGGCTCGTACAGCGACGAGGTCGGCCGCTCCCTCTTCGGCGCCACCGCCGAACTGACCAGGCTCGCCGGGTGGATGGCCTTCGACACCGGCCAACAGGAGGCCGCGCAGCGGTACTACATCCAGGCGCTGCGCCTCGCCCGCGCCGCGGCCGACGTCCCCCTGGGCGGCTATGTGCTGGCGTCGATGAGCCTGCAGGCCACCTACCGGGGCTTCGCCGACGAGGGCGTGGACCTGGCCCAGGCCGCCCTGGAGCGCAACCGCGGCCTGGCCACCGCCCGCACCATGAGCTTCTTCCGGCTCGTGGAGGCGCGCGCCCAGGCCAAGTCCGGGGACGGGCCCGCCTGCGGGGCGGCCCTGAAATCCTCCGAGGGCTGGCTGGAGCGCTCGCGGGCGGGCGACCCCGATCCGTCCTGGCTCGACTTCTACAGCCATGAGCGGTTCGCGGCCGACGCCGCCGAGTGCTATCGCGATCTCCGGCTGCCGCGCCAGGTGCGGCGCTTCACCGAGCAGGCGCTGGCCCGGCCGACGGAGGAGTTCGTACGGTCGCACGGGCTGCGGCTCGTGGTGTCCGCCGTCGCCGAGCTGGAGTCCGGCAATCTGGACGCGGCCTGCGCGGCGGGGGCCCGCGCCGTGGAGGTCGCCAACCGGATCTCGTCCGCGCGCACCACGGAGTACGTGCGCGACCTGATGCGCCGCCTCGAGGCATACCGCGACGAGCCGCGCGTCGCCGAGCTGCGCGAGCAGGCCCGGCCGCTGCTGGCGGCCCCGGCGTGAGCGGCCCTCGGCGTGGGAGGAGACGAGACGTGGCCGGCCCGGGATGAGAGGCGTGACCGGCCCGGGATGAGTGGTGAGGCGAGAGCTGCCCGGAATGCGCGATTCAGACGTGCGTCGCCCGGAATGGGGGACTCGCTATGAATCGATCCATATGGCCGGTGGACCTAGCCCGGACCCTAGTCATGGCATGGGTTTCGGGCCGTTGTCAGTGGTGCAGGTCATGATAGGGATCGACGGTCGGGCGACTGGACGGTGTGGCGCGTGGGGAGGTGACATGGCGTGACGGCGTTGGACTGCGATGTGCTGGTGATCGGGGGCGGGATCGTCGGCATGTCGACGGCGTATGCGATCACGCGCGCCGCGCCCGGCACCCGCGTGACCGTGCTCGAGAAGGAGGCGGGCCCGGCCCGCCACCAGACCGGGCGCAACAGCGGCGTGATCCACAGCGGTATCTACTACCGCCCGGGGTCGCTCAAGGCGCGGTTCGCGGTGCGCGGCGCCGCGGAGATGGTGAAGTTCTGCGCCGAATACGGCATTCCGCACGAGGTCACCGGCAAGCTCATCGTCGCCACGGAGCGCTCCGAGCTGCCGAGGCTCCACGGCCTCGTCCAGCGCGGCAGGGAGAACGGCATTCCGGTGCGCGAGCTGGGCCCCGCCCAGATCGCGGAGTACGAACCATGGGTGCGCGGCCTCGCCGCGATCCATGTCGGCACGACGGGCGTCTGCGACTTCGGCGCGGTGGCGGCCCGGCTGGCCCGGCTCGCCCAGGACGCGGGCGCCTCGGTGCGGTACGGGGCGCAGGTGCGCACCATCGGCCGGCGCCCCTCCGCGGTCGCGGTGCGCACGGCGGACGGCACGGTGCTGCGCGCGGGGGCCCTGGTCAACTGCGCGGGGCTGCACTGCGACCGCGTCGCCCGGCTGGCGGGCGACGACCCGGGCATGCGGATCGTGCCCTTCCGCGGTGAGTACTACGAGCTGGTCCCCTCCCGCGCCTCGCTGGTGAACGGTCTGGTGTACCCGGTGCCCGACCCGGCGTTCCCGTTCCTCGGCGTCCATCTGACCCGCGGCATCGACGGCGGCGTCCACATCGGGCCCAACGCGGTGCCGGCCCTCGCCCGCGAGGGGTACGCCTGGCATACGGTGCGCCCGCAGGAGCTGGCCGGCACGCTGGCGTATCCGGGCTCCTGGCGGATCGCCCGCCGCCACTGGCGGTACGGGGCGGGTGAGCTGCGGCGCTCCCTGTCCAAGCGCGCCTTCACCGACGCCGTGCGCCGCCTGCTGCCCGATGTGACGGCCGACGACCTGATAGCGGCCCCGGCGGGCGTGCGGGCCCAGGCGGTGCTGCCGGACGGCACGCTGGTGGACGACTTCCTGATCTCTCAGTCGCCCCGGATCGTCCATGTGCTCAACGCCCCGTCGCCCGCGGCCACGGCCTCACTGCCGATCGGCCGGGAGGTCGCCCGCCGAGTGCTGGAGACCCTGCGGACGGGGTGAGGGGGCGGCTGGGGGCCGAGGTACGAGCCGGGCCCTCGTCGCCGAGATACGGGCGAGCCTCGGCGTGAGGTACGGGCCGAGCTCTCGCAGCGAGGCACGGGCCCAGCCCGCAGGCCACCCTCACCGGGGCCGCACGACCGACCTGGCCGCCCAGGGCGCGGCTGCCCGTGGATCCGCCTGTCCAGGGCCCGGCTACCCATGGGCCCGACTGCCCTTCCCGCCGCCCCAACCCGCTGACCGCTGGGCGGCGGCCACCGGACCAGCCCCCGGTGCCCCGGCACCCCACCTGCCGCACCGGCCCCGCCGCCCTCCCCGCCTCCGCCCGTAGAATCGAAGCACTGTGTCCGAGAACCCCACCGCCCCCGATTCCCACGTGGAGCGCGCTCTGCCCGCCCCCCGTGACCGCAGCGAGCCGATGTTCCCCGGCGGTCCCGTGGCCGATCCGGCGGGCTCACACCACGAGCGCCGCATCCGCTCCTTCCGCCCCCGCCGCGGCCGGGTGACCCCGGGCCAGGGCGAGGCACTGCGCCGCCTGTGGCCACAGTGGGGCCTGGATATCGACGGGCTGAGCCGTATCGACCTCGGTGAGCTGTTCGCCACAGAGGCAGGCCCGCGTCCCGGCCTCCCCATCGTCCTGGAGATCGGCTTCGGCATGGGCGAGGCCACCGCGCAGATGGCCGCCGCCGACCCCGGCACGGGCATCCTCGCGGCCGACGTCCACACTCCCGGCCAGGGCAATCTGCTCGCGCTCGCGGAACGGAACGGCCTGGACACCATCCGGGTCGCCAACGGCGACGCGATCATCCTGCTCCGCGAGATGCTGGCCCCCGCCTCGCTCTCCGGGCTGCGGGTCTTCTTCCCCGACCCCTGGCCCAAGAAGCGGCACCACAAGCGCCGCCTCATCCAGCCCGAGTTCATCGAGCTCGCCGCCACCCGGATGAAGCCCGGTGCGCTGCTGCACTGCGCGACCGACTGGGAGCCGTACGCGGAGCAGATGCTGGAGGTCCTCTCCGCGAGCCCCGCCTTCGACAACTCCCAGCCCGACGGCGGCTATGCCCCGCGCCCGGACTTCCGGCCGCTCACCAAGTTCGAGAGCCAGGGGCTGGACAAGGGGCACCTCGTCCATGACCTGATCTTCCGCCGCAACGACACATAGCGACCCCAAGGGGATGGGCATAAACCCTGAGTCCCCCTTCCCCCTTTCGTTAGGGTCGGTTGAGTGCATCAGTCCCCGCCCCCGCAAGAGCCGCCCGAACCACCGGTCACGCCGCCGCACGGCGCTCCGTACGGAGCGCCGCACCAGGCTCCGCCTGGCGCACCGCACGAGGCTCCGCACGGAGCGCCGTACGAGGCACCCCAGGGCGGCCCGAACGCGGCACCGCAGGGCGGCCCGTACGAGGCGACGCACAGCGGCCCGTACGAGGCGACACACGGCACACCACAGGGCACACCGCAGGGCGCAGCACCGCACGGCACTGGCACTCCCTACGGCGCTCCTTACGGTGACCAGCACCCGTGGTTCGGCACCGGCGCCGCACCTGCGGGCTGGCCGCATCCGCCCCGCCAGGGCCTGTGGGGGCCGGGGGGCCGTCTCGCCCGCGTCTGGCACAACAAGGCGCTGCGGGCCACCGCGCTCACCGGTCTGCTCTCGCTCTCCGGCCTGATCATCCTGGCGCTGGTGCGCGAACAGACGGGCACCAAGGGCTTCCTGGTGGGGCTCGGCCTCGCCGTGCTCCCCGTGCCGCTGATCATCGCGGTCTTCCGGTGGCTGGACCGCGTCGACCCCAAGCCCTGGCGAAACCTTGTGTTCGCCTTCGCCTGGGGAGCGTGCGCCGCGACGCTGGTCGCGCTGATCGCCAACGGCTTCGCCACCGAGTGGCTCATGACCACCGTGGACTCCTCGTCCCCGACCGGCCAGGCCGACGCCGACGCCTGGGGCGCCACCTTCATCGCGCCGTTCGTGGAGGAGAGCGCCAAGGCTGCCGCCGTCCTGCTGCTCTTCCTCTTCCGCCGCCGCGACTTCAACGGGCTGGTCGACGGGGTCGTCGTCGCCGGAATCACCGCCACCGGTTTCGCCTTCACCGAGAACATCCTCTACCTCGGCTCGGCCTTCGTCAGCGACCAGACGCTCGGCTACTCCGGCATCCGGTCGACCACGGCCGCGACCTTCTTCATCCGCGCCGTCATGTCCCCCTTCGCGCACCCCCTCTTCACCGCGATGACGGGGGTGGGCTTCGGCATAGCCGCCGCGGCGGCGCGGCACCAGCGCGTCCGCCGCGTCCTCATACCGATCGCGATGCTGCTGACCGCGATGGTCCTGCACGGCGTCTGGAACGGTTCGGCGACCCTCGGCGGCTACGGCTTCCTCATCGTCTACGCCCTGTTCATGGTCCCGATGTTCGGGCTGCTGACCTGGCTGACGCTCTGGTCCCGCAGCAAGGAGCTGCGCACCATACGGGAGCAGCTCGCGACCTACCAGGCCGCCGGCTGGCTCACCCCGCCCGAGCCCCTCGCCCTGTCCTCGATGCGCGCCCGCGGTATCGCCCGCGACCTCGCCCGCCGCACCCATGGTGTGGCGGCCGCCCGCGCGGTCGGCGAGTACACCGCCTTCGCGACCTCACTCGCCTTCCTCCGCCGCCGCGCGTACCGCGGCACGGCCGGCCCGGACTTCACCACCCACGAGAAGGAGTTGCTGGACCGTCTGTGGGAGCGGCGGGAGACCGCCCAGCCCGCCCTGGCCCACGCGGCGCTGTCCGTGCCGCTCCCCCGGCCCCGCCGGGCACCCCGGCCGGCCCCGGGCACGATGCCCGCACCGTTCTGGCCCACGGGGCCGTACGGCGGCGGGTACGCATACGACCACGGAACCGGCCAGGGCTACGGCTACGGCTACGGCGACCCCGGACCCGGTTACGGGTACGGGTACGGGTACGGGGCCCAGCCGCAGTACGGGACCCAGCCCGCCTACGCCCCGTGGGGCGCCCCTCCGCCACACGGCCCGCAGCCGCCGCGGACCCCGCAGCCGCCCGCGAACTCGGCGACGCCCCACACCTCCCCCGTCCCGTACGGACCCGGCGGACCCGAAAGTCGTCTGTAACCTCCCGCCCCTTTCGGACGTGTTCCTACATAGAAGCGGGGAGCACGTGGGGGCGCGGGGGATTCATGTCAGAACCATCATCTTCATCCACACCATCCGATTTCGACCAGTTCTATACGGCTACGGCGAAGCGGCTCGTGGCCGCGGTCTATGCGGCGACGGGCGATCTCGCCGAGGCCGAGGACGCGGTGCAGGAGGCGTATGCCCGGGCGTGGCAGCGCTGGGACCGGCTGACCGCCGAGGGCGACCCCACGCCCTGGGTCCGCACCGTCGCCCTGCGCCTCGCCGTCAGCTCCTGGCGCCGCGCCCGTAACCGCATGCGGGCCCACTTCCGCCATGGCCCGCCCCCCGATCTGCCCGATCTCGCCCCGGATCGGGTGGCGCTGATCCATGCCCTGCGCGGGCTGAAGCCCGAGCAGCGTACGGCCGTGGTCCTGCACCACCTTCTCGATCTGCCCATTGAGCAGGTGGCCCGGGAGACGGGCGTCTCCTCGGGCGCCGTGCGCACCCGGCTGAGCCGCGCCCGCAAGGCCCTCGGCTCCCATCTCGCCGACGCCGATGCCGGCACCGTCGCCAACGCCAACGCCAACGCCGAGGCACCGGCGCCCCATCCGCCCACCTGCCACCCGAAGGGGGTGCCCTCCCATGGCTGAGCTGGACGAGCGCCTGCGCGATATCGCCCGAGACGTCGAGCCCTCCATACGTCTGGCGGGCCCGGAAGCCGTGCGTGCGCGGGGCCGTCGGCGCCGCGCACGGCAGCGCACCGCGATCACCGCCGCGGCCGTCCTCGCGGTGGCCGCCGTGACCGCGGGCTCCTGGCGGCTGCTGCCGGGCGACGACTCCACCCGTACGCTCCCGGCGGCCCCGCCCGCCCCACGAACGGACCGCGTCCCGGGAGCGCAGATCCCCACGGGCGCCCTCCTTCGCCCCTCGGCGCTGCCCTTCGACGCGATGATGCGCTGGAAGACGGTCGACGCCACCCTCGGCTCCGCCGACGACGGCCGGGCACCGCTGCTCGACCTCTCCCCCAGCTGCCGCCTCGACGGTCCGCCACCGCTCGCCCAGCGCACCCGGAACTACCAAAGCCGCGAGGCGGAGCAGGCGCGCCACACCATCAACGCCTATGCGAGCGAAGGCGAGGCCGCGAAGGTCTTCACCTCCCTCGAGGAGACGCTCAAGGACCACTGTGCCCGGCCCAAGTCGATGGACGCGCCGTCGTCGAGCAAGACCGCGGTCGACCAGCCGACCACCATGACCTACGGCTGGCACTCGCCGCGCGCACCGCACGACGCCCACGTCGTCCTGATGCGCTCGGGCACCCGGGTCGGGGTGCTGCAGGCCGAGGGCATCGGCAGCCCGTCCGGCGACTACACCGACGGTCCCTCCACCTACTGCGTATCGGTCGCGCTCTGGCGTCTCGATCCCACCGCCACCGCCTCCCCCGGCCCGTACCGGGACAACCCCGAGGAGGCGAAGAGGCGTTGCTGACCCACTCCTCCCCTCCCGCCGCCCCTCACGACTCCCGCAAGAGGTCCTCTGTGCTGCTCTCCGTCCGTTCCCTGCGCACCCTCAGCACCCTTACAGTGCCCGCCCTCGCCGTCGCCCTGCTCGCCGGCTGCCAGTCGGCGTCGAAAACCGCCTCGGTGGACCCGGCCGACGCCAAGCCCGCCCGGATCACGATCACCCCAAGCAGCGACACGGCGGCGATAGCCCCCGACGCCACGGTCAAGGTGACCGCCTCCCACGGCACCCTCACCAAGGTCCGCGTCGTCCCCGACGGCGCCGGTTCCCAGGCCGCCACGGTGACCGGCGCCCTCTCCCACTCCAAGAGCAGCTGGCGCTCCACCCGCACCATGACCCCGGGTACGACCTACACCGTCGAGGCCACGGCCACCAACGCCGCCGGCAAGTCCGCCGTCCAGCACTCCACCTTCCGCACCCGCGCCGCCCAGCAGGCCAACGGCGTCACGGTCACCCCGACCAAGGGCTCCACCGTCGGCATAGGCCAGCCGGTCTCCCTGGCCTTCGACCACCCGGTGCAGAACAAGGCAGCGGTGGAACGCACCCTCTCCATCTCCACCAGCCCCAAGACCGAAGGCTCCTGGGGCTGGACCAAGGACCCCCTCACCGGCATCGAGCGCGTCGACTGGCGCCCCAAGACCTACTGGCACAAGGACACCAAGGTCACCCTCCGAGCCCACCTCAGCGGCGTGAACACCGGCGACTCCCGCTACCTCCGCCGCGATGTCTCCACGACCTTCACCATCGGCACGCCCCGGATCTCCAAGGTCGACATCAAGAACCACACGATGACCGTCTACGAGGACGGCCAGAAGCAGAAGACCATCCCCATATCCGCCGGCCAGCCCTCCTACCCCACCTGGAACGGCACCATGGTCGTCCTCGACAAGGCCCCCATGGTCAATATGACCAGCGAGTCCGTCGGCATAGCGGACCCCTACAACAAGGACGTCCCCTGGGCGGTCCACCTCACCACCTCGGGCACCTACGCCCACGCCGCCCCCTGGAACGAGGGCCTCGGCTACTTCGGCCAGACCAACATGAGCCACGGCTGCGTCGGCATGTCCCTCGCCGACGGCAAGTGGTTCTACAACCGCGCCACCCGAGGCGACATCGTCGAGATAACCGGCTCCACCCGCGCCACGGTCTCCACGGGCAACGGCTTCGGCGACTGGAACCTCCCCTACCCGTCCTGGCAAAAGCTCAGCGCTCTGCGCTGAGTCTCCACGCACTTGCGGGCACCTAAGGGGTGGGTGCCCGTATGGGCACCATGTCGGCGATCCACTCGGTCAACCGGCCTGTCGGACCAACAAGGACTCCGGGACGCTCGACAGGATGGCAGGCTCTTCCGGGCCGCGGTGAGCGAAGTAAAGATCCTCGCGGGCGCGAGTACACAGCATAAAGAAACGAAGACGCGCCTCCACACTGGTCGGGTCCTCCGTGTACGCGTCCAGGTCCGGCACGAAGACGCTGTCGAACTCCAACCCCTTCATGCTGGCCGTACTCACGATCCGGATCGGCCGCGCTGAGAAGTCCATGGTGTTCCGGTATCGATCGTCGTAGGCATAGGCCTGGGTGTGCTTTGCATGCCCGAGGTGTCTGAGTTCGCTCTGGATCTCCCGCACCGTATGGGTCGACCTGCAGATGATTCCGATGCTTCGTTCCGGATGCGCGTTGAAGTACTGGGAAACTCCGGTCAAGAGATGCCTCAGCGAGGGAACTTTCAGCACTGTGGGTGTACGACCGACACGTGTCGGTAAGGTCATCTCGTCCCCAACCTCCTCGCAAAACTCGGATGCCAGCCGCGCGATCTCCTGAGTGTTTCGGCGGTTCTCGCGCAGCACGAGTGGATCGGCCTGAGCGGTGATGGCCCGGCATATTTCGGACAGAGTGCTTTGGTCATCGCCGATTCGCTGGTTCTCGTCCGCGCACACGGTGACGCCGACGCCAAGGATTTGGCACAAGCGATAGAAACCGACAGGCAGCTTCTGGCCTTCGTCGATCACCAGGTGTGCGGTCGACACGGCCCTCTGCTGAATGCAGTCCCGTTGCATCTCGATCCAGTCGTAGATCCAACCATCCTCGTCGGCTTGTGGCGGATCGGTCCGGAAACATCGGCGCCAGAAATCCCTGATCCACAGATGGTAGGTGGTGACGTTGAGCGCTTGTGTAAGGTCCGGAGCCATTTGAGCGAGGTACTGATGCAGCAGATTGGAGCGTGTGAAGAGGGCGACCTCGCGACCGACGGTCGCCAATGCCCAGGCGCGGTAGACGGCCATCACGGTCTTTCCGGTGCCAGGTGTCCCGGTGATGACGTGGCTTCCGTGGAACGGAAGATCGAGGACGGCCTGCTGCTCGACCTCGAGGTCCAGGAGGGAAGGGATCTTCATGGAAGGTCGACGGCTCCGGCCGACTCCTCGAGCGCTGCTTGGACGACTCCCCGAAAGAATCCCGGGACCTCGCCGTCACCGATCAACAGCGTCCTGTCCAAAAGGGAGTTTTCGATCTCGCAACAGGTTTCGGGCAGGAGCGTGCACGCATGGCAGGCGGCGCGGTTGAGGTTTGCCAGAGACCGGCCCGTCGAATCCGCACACAAAGGGTCTTGCGAGCACCACTGAGCCGATTCGAGCAGTCGGATCAAGGTCTCCACGAGATTCGGCGGTTGCCCCTGGCGGACGAGCCCGCCCAGCGTCCCTTCCGCGTCCCCGGCGGCTGTGTAGATGAACACGCCGGCTTGAGGCGGATACTCGCTGCCTGAGGGGTGGCTTCGGGCGTATACCCGTTCCCGGAGCGAGGCTGCGTTGTACCCACTGTCGTATGAGAGTTGGCGGATGAATTGATGGGCCAGGGTGTGCAGCATCACGAATCGTGGGAGAAGCACCGGGCCTGATTTGCCCCTCAGGCGGTCGGCCTTGTATGAGGCGCCCAGGTTTCGCTCGATGCGTCGTGTCCAGTCGCCCACCGACGGAATGCTCTCCCAGGCGCTCACCCGTTCCTCGTCGACGGCGATGAAGATCCCTTCACCGTAGGTCTCTATGGCAGGCAGCCATTGGGCCCGGGCCTGCGTGTTGACCGACACGACGCGTCCGCCTTGGCCTTCTTCGTCGTCGCCGGAGTTCGGCTCGTACCGCGTGAACCCTTCGAGCGCACGCACCTCGCGCACCCGATCCGCGACGACGACCGCGGAGACACTGGCAGCCAGCTCCTGCATAGATGCAGGGTCTTCGTGGTCGACCCCGAGATGGCTCCGCCGCACGGAGAACGTCTCCGAATCGGAAACGGATCCCGGAGCGGAAAAGGCTGCCCATTCGGCGATGCTGAGGTCGTCGTCCGCGTCAGTCAGGGACTGTGTCGACACCGCCTCGGCGGTGTGGCGTCGTCGAACAGACTCCACGAATTCCTCCGAAACCTCGCACTCGTGGGCGAGCACCTTTCGGTAGGCATCGGAGATGGGGCTGTCACCCGCACTCGCGAAGCTCGGCCAATGAGGGTGATTGACCACCCTCTGGATCAATTCGTCATCCTCGGGCAGACCCGCCGGTGCGGGGATATCGAGAGCCGAGTGCGTGATCGGGAAGTAGACGTTGGAGGCCCCGCGCTGCACCGCTTGCGGTGTTTCCTCGCAAGGATCGGCCTCATCGGTTTCGAATTGCCAGGGGTGGCTACCGAGGCACTGTAGGCCCGTCTGCTTGAGGATGTTCTTCTGGCTGATTCCCGCCAGACTGCGTCCGGCCCGGCACGCGTCACAGACCACGCGCAGGGCTTCCAGCCCGGAGGACCGGGGAGTGGCGACGAACCGAAGTCGACGAACTTGACATTGGCGTTGAGCAGGCCCTTCGCCCCTGGAGTGAGCCCATCGACGCCAGTCGATGTCGGCCATATGGCCTGCCCGGCATACCTGGATGAAGCGCATCGGAGCCAGCTGAGGCTTCCCCGGGCAACGTCCGCAGGTCGGTTGCTTGTTCCGTAGCTCACGCTCGCGGTCCAGACGCCAGAACTGCATTTCCCTGCACTGAGGACAGAAGAGCCACTTGGGGAATCGTACGTACAAGGGGCCGTTACGGGTTGTGTAGGCAGCCTTTCCCGAGGGGATGACGGGGGCTGAGCGGAATTCGGCAACCCTTAATTTCTTCGCGAGACGTGGTGACTCCACCCGCTCGGCGTTACGTGCCCAGCCTCGGACATCGGCGGCTACGAACGATTCGCCCCGGAGGTCGAGAATCCCGCCCACGCCGAAGGGGACGATGGTCTGTGACCTGCGAACCTTTCGCCGAATATCTTTCACCGTTCTCACGCCCCTTTCACGGCCACGAGGCACTCACGGTCGACGTTGCGCATCGATTGAGCCGTCTCCCACAGACCGTCCTGCTTGCCGAAGTCGGTGAGGAGTGATCCGTGCGTCCGTCCCTGGGGTTGGTAGTAGAGACGGCTGCCCTGGTTACGCGCGATCTCGGCCTCCTGCCGCCATTCTCCGATCAGCGAGTCCAACTGCGCGGTCGCGGCGTCGGCCTCGCCCGGATCGGCCCGCCGCACGTGGCTCACCACGAGGTCACGGATCCGATCGACTTCGACTGTGCGCTCGAGGATGTCCCCGGCCTTGTCCTCCGCATCGAGGCCGATTCCGTGGCGCACCAAGATGATGAGCACGGCGTGCAGGGCTCGTTTCCGCGAAGGCAGGGACCATGGTGTGACACTGGTCGGTTCCACATGCCGGTAGAGCGAGCGATGGTAGACACCGAAGGACTCGTAGTGGGACCGGTCGCGTGGTTTGGTGGAGCGGAAGAGCGTGACGATCAGCCCCGGTACATGACGACGGCCGACGCGGCTGGTGGCCTGGATGTATTCCGATGTCGTCTTGGGCTGCCCGTTCATGAGCATGAGGCCGAGCCGTGGAACGTCGACGCCCACGGAGAGCATGTTCGTCGTGGCGAGGAAGGAGACACTGCCACGATCCTTGAAGCTCTTGCCCAGGCGCTCGAGGAGGCGTGGCTGAGCGGCGCGCGGGATGTTGCTGGTCAGTTCGACCACCGCGTCATCGTTCAGTCTGCGCCGTCGGGTGTCGTCGTTCGTCAGGTGCTCGAGACGCGCGGGAATGTCGTCTCGCGCGATCGTGACCGTTCGACCGAGTTCTCGCAGGCTGTTGTGGTAAGCGACCGCGGTCCAGTACGCGTCGCGGAGCGTGTCGTCGTCACAGATCTCCTTCGGGGCCTGCAACGCGGCGGCACCCACATGAACGGTCGAGGTCGAGGCGGTGTGCCCCTGTGCCATGACGCCCACGTACAGACGTCCCGGCTTGTCCTTGTCGGGTGAGGCGAAGTAGGAGCTGCCGGCGTCGATCCCCGCCGGGGGGAAGAGCTGTGTCGGGCGACCGTAGAGGCTGCGGACCTGGTCCTGGGAGCGTCGAATCGTCGCCGTCGACGCGATGACCTTCGGCACGATGCCGCCCCAGGAGCACAGCTCGAGGATGGCCGATTCGTACAGACCGACCGTCGTGCCCAGTGGGCCGGCCAGCAGGTGCAACTCATCCTGGATCACCAGCGAGGGGGCGCGTTTGCCGCCCCTGCCGAAGAGGTTCCCGGCCTCCCGCTCCCACGCCAACCGCGCGAACTTGTCCACGGTGCCGAGAACGAACGTCGGAGGTTCCTTGTAGATCTGTTCGTCCACGACGGACACCGGAAGGTGCTCGTGGAAGATGCAGGTGTCGCGCGGGCAGAAGAACCAGGTGGTGACGCCGTCCGCCCGAATACCGAAGTCCCGGTCCTGTCCCTGTCGTTCCGGGACCATCTCGGTGCCGCACCAGGGACAACGTTCCAGCAGGAAGCGATCGTCGGGCTCGTTCATCTGCTTCAGGATCCCGAGCTCTTCCTGCGCGGCGGAGATCTTGTTCGGTGTGGTCTCCTTGCCCACCCAGAGTCCGATGGAGATGGGCTCCTGCCCCAGATCGTGGGACAGCGGCCCGTCGTGCCCCCTCCTTATGTACTCGAGGGCACAGATGGCCGTCGCCGTGCGCTGGAACTGCTGCGTGGTGAGCAGACTCAGCGTGTATCGGCTCAGAACGGCGGTGCCGCCCCCGATCGCGCCGAACCGCAACCGGCGCCAAAGGATCTCGAAGCAGGCCGTGAGCAGGTACGCCTCCGTCTTGCCGCCACCCGTGGGGAACCAGATGAGGTCGACGGTCTTCCGGTCCTCGTGCTCCGGGTTCATCAGGCCCTCGACCACGAGCAGGAAGTACGCGAGCTGGAACGGGTGCCACGCATAGTCGCCATCGGGCTCGGACAGTTCGAGTACGTCGCTGTTCCTGCGGCGACGGCTGCCCGCCAGTTCCGGGCGACTGTGGAGCATCTGGAGTGCCATGGCCCGGTTGGCCAGGCGGAAGGCTTCTCGTGCCTTGTCACCCCCGGCGGTCGAGGCGGTGAGAGCGTTCACCCCCGCCTCCATGCGCTCGACTGCGGTCTCGATGCGCCGGAGGATTCGTACGGCGGGAACAGCAGCCCACGGCTGCAAGTCGGCCGCCTGGGACCGCTGGGTCTCGAACCACGTGCGATAGCCCAGGACGAAGGCCATCAGTTCCGCCCGGAGGTCTTCCACCGCGACATCGGTCCGGGCCAGATGCGCAAGGTTGAGCACCGGCAGGTTTTTGGGGCCGTCGGGTTTGATGTGCTCGACCACCTGCTGGGGCATGACCTCCGCTCGGACGGTGGTGACCGGGTCGGCATCGGTGTCCCATTCGACGGCGCATCCGTGCCCCACGGCTCGGGTCACGATGTGCCGGTACTGGACACGAAGCTCCTGCTCCTCCTCGTCGCGGCTGTTGAGGCGGGTGCTGGGATACTCGAGCACTTCTCCGCCGAGTGTCGTCGCCCGAAGCTCCGCCTGGAAGAGCATCAGGTCCCGGTCCTTGTACGTACTCTCCTCTTCGTCATGCGCGTTGGCCAGAACACACGTGACCAGGTGCCCGGTGCCGAAGCGACGCCACCTCGTGTGGAGACGGCCGTGCCCATCCAGAACGGGGATCGGGTCCCGCTGGTCCGCGGTGACGGTCTCTTTCGTGGAGAGCCGCGGTTGCCGTCGCCAGCTACGACGTCCGCCCTCACGGTGCGTCACGTAGCGAGAGGCCTCGCACGCCACCTCCAAACGGGGTGCGTTGGTGAAGAAGGAGAAGCCCAGCGACGACGGAAGCCATGCGTTCGCCTCGGCCACGGGGTCGTCGGCGAAACTGTCCTCCTCTCCGTTGCCGGCCGCTTCCTCGTCGAATGCCTGCTCGCCGTCGTCCTGTGAGTGCTCCAGCAGGGAGGCTCCACGCGGATACAACGTCCCCATCAGATAGCGGCGATCCGGAGGGTCGGCGAGGGTTTCCTCCTCGGCAACGGCGGGCCCGACCAGTTGCCGACGGAGGTACTGCACGAAGTCGTCGCGGTGGTCGGAGAGCTGTGATTGCGCGTCCTTCACTTGAGGCGCCCCTTCCGCGTCAGTACCGCAACGCCCAGATCCGCCAGTACCGGGCGGGTACCGGGGCGGAGAGCGACCCAGAGCTGGGCACGGGCCCTGGTCCAGGCGACGTAGAGCGCGTCGAGGCGACCCTCGAGGTGTTCGGGTTCGAGGTCGATCAGACACACGACATGGTTCTCGTGGCCCTTGAAATCAGGGACGGACGACCAGGTGAGGCGGTGCTTCGTGCGGTCGGTCCCGACTACATCGGTGAATCGCTCGATCTTGGAGGCTCGCTGTGACAGACGGGCCGAGCTCGTTGCCCAGTCCCCGGAAACGGACAGCAGGGTGATGTCCCGCGGCGAGACGCCCTCCCGCACGAGTTCGTTCACATAGTCGTCGAGGAGACTGGCCTCCCCTTGAGTGTCGTGCACGTCGGCGAAGCGGACCGGCTCGCCCTCACCCGCGGAGGCGACGCCCAGATTGGCGCCCGTGTAGGAGCGCACCTCTTCGACGATCTGCACGGTGTTACGGCAATTGCGCTTCATGGGCCCGTATTCGAGACCCAGCGTGCGCACGTACCCCCAGGCGTCGGGATCGTAGGTGTCCGGAGTCAGCACCTGGTTGTTCTGATCCAACATGAAAATCCATCGGCCCTCGGCGAGGCCACCCGAGACCAGAGCCTCCAGGGTGTCGAGACTCTCCAAGGTCATCAGGTCCTGCGCCTCGTCCACGATCAGCTGGTCGAAGACGCGTCCCTGAACCTCGTCGAGGCGGTCGAATGGCAGGACGGTGATCGTGTCGTCGGTGAGAATGCGGCTCATATGGGTCGCCAGTGTGGTGCTCGCGCAGGTGAACAGAACGGTGCCGTGGGCAGACTTGCGACGGGCCGCCTCGGCGGCCAGGAACGTCTTGCCGGTGCCCGCGCCACCGGTCCAGATGAGGCGTGCGTTGGATTCCAGATCGTCGAGTCTGTCGAGCTGTTCGTTGGTCAGACGTTCGAATGCAACGTCGAGATGCGTCAGCCTGGACTGCAGATTGGGTACGCGGTCGAAATCCGGCCGGATGGCTTCGAGCATCTTCTTGCGCATGGAGACAGAGACGGGGGTGCGAGCCCACCTGTTCTGCGCCAGCCAGAAGCGAGTGGCTCGTTCGATGCCCTGTGCCAGACCGCGTCCGCCGTCGTAGGCGGTGGCGCCGAGATACTGTTGCGGCTCGAACTCGGTCATGCGCGGGATGTCGACGTCTGTGGTGACCACCAGGTATCCGCTGGGGACACCACGGTCTCTCAGATTTCCGACCAGGGCGCCGATCTCCCGCTCGAACTCGTGCATACCTCCGCTGGCCTGCGCAAAAGGGCTCTCCTTGGGGCCGTCCTCGCGGCCGGGCGGACCGTAGTACCACTTCCCGCCGCGCTGGTGGACCCGACCGCCCTTGACCTCGATGAAGAGCAGAATGTCAGGCGTGATCACGACGAAGTCGATCTCGCCGACACGTTTCCTGTGGTGCCGCGGGAGATGAACCGTGTGCAGCGCGACGCTCTCGTCATCGGGAATCGCCTTGAGCGCCGCGAACACGCTGCGCTCGGCCTGGCTCCTGGTGCTGTTCGAGATCTCGCTTGGAATGATCCGCATCAACTCTCCCCATGGTCAAGCCAATACGTTCTCAAAGTACCGAGCGGTGGATTCTCCCGGGGGCGTGTCCTGTCAGGAGGTGCTGGCAACGGCGCCCCGATGAGTGATGGACTATGGGGGCACGGAGACAGATCGCGGGGGCGTGATGGCGACGGAGTGGGGGCAGTGTGTCCGGCGGGGGGACGAGTGACGCTGGTCGGGCGCTGCTCATCCGCCTCGTGCAGCGATTCACGGCCGAAGGACTCGAGCGCCGTACGGCTCTGCGGCAGGTGATGCGGGCTGCGCGCCTCGACACGCAGGAGACCCAGTCCCTGTACGAGGCCGTGATAACGGCGGAGGTGACCGAGGAGGACGGCGAAGAGGAGGCGGACTTCCCGCAGAGCCCGAACTCCGATGGCGATACCGGTCCCGACGAGGTACCCGACGACCCGGAAGCCCCCGAGGCGGAAGAGGAAAATCCGGATCTCGAGTCGCTTCGCGGGACGGTGCGTGTGAGCGACCTGGAAGCGGCTCGGCGCACCGCCCGGGACCTGCTGCAGGTCGATCGGAAACGGGTGAATCCGGACCGGCGCCTGCTGACGGCCGAGGAGGAAGTGGGGCTCTGTCTCTTGTTCCGGGGGACAGCAGGGCCGTCGGATCCGTTACCCGACGGCTACGTGACGACGCTTCCGCCAGACGGCGAGGCGTACCGGGCCTTCTCCGCGATGGTCCTTCATAATCAGCGTCTCGTTCACAAGATCGTGCAGGGCCTGGGGTGGGCAGGCGGTCCCATGCACGAGGATCTCGTACAGCACGGCATGATCGGGCTCATGCACGCTGTGGAGAAGTTCGACGTTTCCATGGGGTGCAAGCTCTCCACCTATGCCACCTGGTGGATTCGGCAGCGCATCAGTCGCGCCGTGATGAACGAAGGGTCGGCCATTCGCCTCCCGGTGCACGTCTGGACCGACGTGGACAAGGTGCGGAGGAAGGAACGGGAATTCCTCGACCAGGGCAGAAAACCCAACGTCGACGACCTTGTCCTGGCATGCGGGCTCGCTCCCGCAAAGGTGGAGGAGTGTCTGCGGTTGGGGCGCCGGGCGATTCTGTCGCTCGATCAACCCGTCGGTGAGAACCTGACCCTCGGAGAGCTGGCCGTCGACACGTTGCGACCGGCACCGGGACCGGAGCAGGCGCTGTGGTCCGCATTCGAGCGACAGGAGCTGTTCCAGTTCTTCGACGCTTGCTCCCTCACGGACAGACTCCGGCACATTCTCCTGCTGCGTTTCGGTTTCGTCGACGGCACACCCTGGACGCTGGAGCAGATCGGTGAGCACTTCGGAGTCACGCGCGAACGCATTCGACAGCTCGAGAAGAAAGCGCTGACGGATCTGAGGATCCTCCTGGGTCTGGAGCCCGACAACGCCGAAGCGGAACGCCGACGCGCCAAGGCTGCTCGACGGATCGCTCGGGAGGCCGCCGAAGCGATCGCGCGTCGCAGAGTCCTGGAAAGGCGGAAGAACACGGGGGTCGGTGAGCCGCTACCGAACAAGAGCGTCGGCACACCGAGGCCGGAGAGCGGTTCCGACAGGAGAGAGGCAACGGTGAGCTCGCAGGAAACGGGGTTCGGTCGGTGGCTGGCCGGGCGAATGCGGGACAAGGGGATGGACGCGAGTCAGTTGGCCAACCGGTTTGGGGTGACGCGAGCGGCCGTCGACGCGTGGCTCGACGACCGCTCCGAGCCCCGCCCGGAGCTCATGGCTAGGGTGCGCGAGATCCTGGGAGCCGAGGACGACGCGGTACGGGGCGCCGAGGTGGGGCCGGAGCGGCGGCACGATCCCGTGGAAACACCGGCCGTGTGGTACCACCGTCCCGGACACGACGACGGCGGCCGGGAATTCGGCAACGCGGCGGCCTTCGCCTTCGAGGCCGACCTGGAGGTTCTGGCCCGTGAGGCGACGCAGAACAGCCTGGACGAGCGTGACAGGCGAAACAACCGCCCGGTCAGGGTCCGGTACACGCTGCACGAACTGACCGGCGACACCCTCACCCGGTTCCTCGCGGCGATCCACTGGGGCGGCCTCCGCCGGCACTACGAGGCGGCCGCCGCACAGGACCAGAAGGTCGGACGCGTGATCAACGCCGGTCTGCGGGAGGTGACCGAGGGAAATCGTCTGGTCCTTCTCCGGGTCGACGACTACAACGCCAACGGGCTCACCGGTGACGATTACGAGGACGGCCGATTCGCCGCCGTGGTGCGGCGTCAGCTCGACAGCCTCAAATCGGATGCGGCGGCAGGCGGTTCGTACGGCTTGGGGAAGGCAACGCTCTGGGCGACCAGCCGGCTAGGGCTCGTCCTCATGAACTCCACGCTCTCCGAGCCCCACGAAGGACGCACGGCGCGGCGAGTGATCGGCCGGCTCGATCTGCCCTGGCGGGAGGTGGAGGGCAGGCGGTTCGCCGGTCCCGCTTGGCTGGGCCGGCCGGACGCCGGGGCGAACAACACGGAGGTCGTCCGTTCCTGGTGGGCCGACGAGGGGACGGTCGAGAACCTGTACCTCACCCGAGAGGGCGATGACCCGGGCACATCCTTCCTGATCGTCGGCGCGCATGATGTGGCCAGCCTCGCCGCCCGAACCGGGCAGGGCGAGGAGGACGACGACGAGGACAGCCTGGAGCGCATGCACCAGAGGTTGCTCAGCGCCCTCGGCCGCAACTTCTGGGCCGCGATGACAGCGGGAGGCGAGCACCGGCCGCTGCTGGAGGCGTCAGTGCGGACGCTGCGCAATGGCGTGGAGCTCCTCGCGGAGGAGCGGGTCGAGCCACATGAGCACCAACCCGCCCGCTCGCGGGCTCTTCAGGCGTTTCTGAGCGGAACCACCGTGGAGCGTCTCACCGAGGCGGGGCAGGTGGCCCGCATCACTGTGCCGTTGAACGTTCCCGCAAGGGACGGGCTCGCCGGTACGGCGGGCGAGCATCGGGCAGTGCTGCTGATCACCGATGCCACTGACGCGGATGGGAAGATCAACCGGGTGACCGCGATGCGTGGAAATCGTATGACGGTCAGGACCAGCTGGGTGCCCGGTCTCCCCGCGTCGACCAACCCGTTCCAGGCAGTTCTGCTCGTAGGCCGTGCGGCCGGGGACGACGCGGCGTTCGCGGCCGAGGCCGAGGAGTTCCTGCGATCCTCCGAGCCACCGGAGCACAACAAGTGGGGTCAGACCGAGGAGTTGCGCATGCGCTACTCGCCCTCGGCCCACCGTCGGATCGCGGCGTTGACGACGGTGACCAACAGGGCCGTGCACGACCTCGTGGCGATCCCCAAGGACAAGAAGTCGAGCGCCACGAGCAAGATCGGCAAAGGGCTCAAGATCACGGGCAAGCCCGGCGGCAAGGTCCGGGGAACGGTGACGCCTCCGAAGCTGCACGATCTGGAGGCCGTGGTCGCCCCGTCCGGCGCCTGGCAAATCACTGCCGAGGTCAAGGTGTCGCCCGGCGGGGTCGAGCCCTGGCGGATGAGCCCCGTTGCCAAACTGGACGTCCGGTCAGGTCCTCGTCCGGTGGTCAAGTGGGCCGAGCTCGTCGCGGTCAAGGACTGTGAACTGTCCGATGGTGTCCTGCACTTCCCGCCAGGAGTCCGCCGGGCCGTCTTTCGAGGCGTCACTGATGTTTCCACGCATCCGGTGCGGGCCGCACTGACCGGTCTCGAGGTCGTGCTGCAGGAAAGCAAGGGAGGTGGAGCGTGAGGGTTTACCCCTACCCCCGACCGAACGGTGCGGTGACGGCGCGCGTCACGGCTGTACGGCTGCGCGGCCCGGGTGACGCCCGGGAACAGTTGGACGCCAAGGGATGCTCGGTGGTCGAGCGGGTCGTGGCACTCGGCATGGCCGAGCGTCACGACTGGCAGAGCGCACGACTCGTCCTGACAGCGACCGTGCCGGCTCGTGAGATCGAGACCAAGGGCGACTGGTCCGATGTCGCCGTTGTCGCCGTTCTGACGGAGGGGGCCACCAATGCAAGGACGGTTGCCCGGTTGTTCCCCGGTCCGCAAGGGGGCAAGGACTGGACCGGGGAGATCGAACTCGACCGGGACGACCATCTGGACCGCGCATCCCTCGCCGTGCACGTGGTGGCCACAGTCGGAGGGGTCGAGGGGCGGATCATCGGCTCGACCGACCAGGACCAGGAGTGGATGATCGACCTGACGGCCGACGCTCCGCTCAGGGACCGAGAGCTCGACGTCAGCACGGTCAGTTTCGCCCGTGGCGGCGATCGGCTGCGGAGTTTCCAGGGCGCACCCTGGGTCCTGGACACCGCGGGGCGGATGCCCGCCGTCCGTCTGAACTCGGATTTCGAGGGCCTGGTAGCGCTGGTGGAAAGCCAGGGCTCGACGATGAAGAACATCATGCGCGAGGTGCTGCTGGCCCAGATGCGCTCCGATGTGTGGGCCGCGGTCTTCCATACCGCCATCGGCGACCTGGAGATCGAGGACGACGGTACTCCGCTCTTCCCGCCCGACTGGCGAGGCGCGGTGCTCCGCGAGATGCTCCCGGACATCGTCCCCGGCCGGCCGGAGGACGACGCCCTCCGCGAAGTGCACACCCGTCGTACCGGCGAGGGGGGCTGGACGGACCTGCAACCGCGTATTCAATATGCGGCCGCTCGTCGCGCCGAGGTCCCCCAGGCGTTGGCCGACGCCTTCCGCGACATCGAACGACTCGACCAGGAGACCAACGCGTGACTTTCCGCCCCGAGTACCTGCCGGAACGGCTTGCTCTGATCTCCGACATCCAGGCCGCCGAGTACATCTCCGCAGGGCTGCTGGAGGGGCGCGAAGACGTTCCTTCCATCGCACTGAACAAGGCTGCCGAGGCGTTGCCCGACGACGATGGGCGGCTGCGACTGGACCGGGTGCGCGACCTGATCGACGAGGCCATGACCACGTTCCGGGACGAGCGCCCCACGGTGGCGGATGCGTGGCTGGCGCCGCGGCTGCACGAGACTCTTCGGTTGACTCGCCGGGAAGCGGCCGAGAAGAGATTTTGGACGTTCATGGCCCTTGGAGTGGCTCCGGACTACGTCGTCTGGCGGCACCTGTCAGAACCGAAGGCGGACGATGCGCACGGCCGTGTGGCGCGTGACAGGTTCGTCGGCCCGCACTCCAAGCAGACGTTCGCTCGACTCTGGTGGGCCGCCGAACTCTTCCGCGACGGTCCGGACTACCGGCCCGCCGTCGTGGCCTGCGGCAATCAGGACATGCTGAACTCCGCCCTGCGGCTGGACGTCATCGATCACCGCCCCACCGCTCTGGCCCTCGTCAAGCTGATGGAGCGAGGGACCGTGCGCACCGGCCGGGAGGTGAACGCCCTCACGTCCGCGGTCAACGCCGCTGCTGCGACGCTGATGTACGACGTCATCGCTCCGGACGTGGAACGTGACGGGGAGGCGCTGCGCGACTGGATCGCGGGGGCCGGGTCGGCTCTCCCGTCGCCCCGGAACCACCTGCCCGAGGGCCCGGAGGAGGAACGGGCTTCACGGGAGGCGGTGGAGAAACTGGTCGACCACTTCGCGGAACTGTTCGCGGACGCGCAGGTCAGGGGGCGGACGTCGGGCGGGAGCGAGTGACCTTGTGTGAATCCGAGGGACATTGGCTCTGATCACCGCACCCGATGCGACGCAGTTCGTCCGAGGTGGTGCGGGGCACGCTCGGCCAGGTCCTCGCGGCCGCCGACTCCTCCTCCGAAGGGGCGTCCCCGCGCAAGGCCCTGCTGAGCACGTACATGCCCAGCCGCGGCGGCACAGCATTGCCGACCTGCTGGGCTTGGTCGTTCCCGGACCAGGGGAAGTTGTGCGGGAAGGTCTGGAGAACTCCGGCCTCCGGGATGGTGAAACGGTCATATCGGTCGGTCGCGTACGCCGCGATGTCCTTGTAGACCTTGTTCCGGGAGATCTTCCCGGTGACCGTGAAGGCGGGCTCGGAGGACAGGCGCCTGCCCCGATTCTTCGGATCGCCCCCGGAGCCGTAGTTCGAGACGACGAAGAACGTCGTCTTGCCTCCCGTCCGTAGCCGGGACACGTCCACGGGGGAGTCCTTCAGCTCGCTCGCCGCGTCGAGAGCCTCCGCCATGGAGAGCCAGCGCCGCTTGGCCTCGGGAATCGCGGAATCGGTCGGGAGCATCTCCGCTTGCACAGCGTTGCGTTTACTCCGATGCAGGTCGAAGGGGAGATGGGTCGCTTCGAGCGGTTCGATGGCCCCATCCCCGGGGCGCCGGGCGACGAGCACGGCGCGGGTGCGGGTCTGAGGGACGCCGAACTGCTCGGTCTTCAACTCCCAGCAATCCGCCTCGTACTTGACGCCCCTCAGCCTTCCTTCCCCGCCGCGCAGCAGCTTCGCGTAGACCTGCCAGAGGGGCAGGACCGCGGGGACCTGTTCCAGAACGATCACGTTGTAGGGCTCGCGGCCCTCTGTCTCGATCGCCTTGAGGAGCCAACGAAGGGGCTCGAGGACCAAGGCGGTGCGCGGGTCGTCGAGGGCGTGCAGCTCGTCGTCGATCTGCGCCTCGTCCTCCCCGTCCACAAGGCGGTGGATGAACGTCTCCACGGTGTCCAGCGCTCGCCGCCCCGCGCCGTTGCCGGCGACGGAGAAGGACTGACACGGCGGCCCCCCGGCGAGCACGTCGACCGATTTCGGAATCTCGTCGAACCGCTTCTCGCGCATGACGCTCACATCGGCGTGAATCGTCGGCAGTCCCGCCGCGTAGCGCGTCTCGCACGCGTTCCGGTCCCACTCGATACCGATGCTCTTGAAACCCAGGAAATGCGCTGCCACGTCAAGTCCACCGGGACCCGCGAAGAGGTCCAGTATGCGGACACCATCGAGATGGTGGGGTTGTGTTCCCGGGTTGTTCATGGGGTTGAAGTGTAGCCGGCGCCGGAGGCCGGAGACGCCCCCAGTGCGGCTGCGATCGCCAGGCCCAGCGCCTTGCCCACCGGCGGCGGTGAGGCGTGCCCGATCTGGCGATAGCGGGCCGTCTTCTTCCCGACGAATCCCCAATCGGACGGGAAACCCTGCAGGAGCGCGGCCTGTCGGGTCGTGATCCTGACCATCCCCTGACGTCCCGTCTCAGGAGCCCAGACGAAGTCCGGGCCGGGGACGTCGTCGGCCACGGTGCCGCCATCGACTCCCATCCGCGCCCAGGCCTTCTTCGTCCCCGTCGGCCCCAGATCCGCGCCTCCCCGTCTGTCCGACCCGCCCACCAGGGTCGGGGCCACGCCGGCAGCCTGAGCCGCCCACTGATCGGCGTCCCGCCAACCGCGCACGGCCATGGAACGACGCAGAACTCGTCCGACGGACAGATGCTCGCGCACGGTCGGTTCGGGTGGAAGGAACGCGTCGAAGTACTGCTTCTTCAGCGCGACGAGCACCCCTTGCTTCCGCTCCTGCGGCACCCCGAAATCGGCCGCGTTCAGGACGAACCACTGGAATCCATAACCGAGATGATCGAGCTCTTCGCGGATGAAGTCGCGTATCGGCTCGAAGTCGGGCGCGTTCACCAGTCCGGGGACGTTCTCGATGAGCAGGGCCCGGGGCTGGACGGCGTGCGCCAGATAGACGGTTGCCTCCAGTAAGCGCAGCTCGGCCTCGGTCTCGGTCCGCGCGACGGTCGCACTGGACCTGACGCGGGGCAACCCGGCCGACAGCAGATCGACGTCGTAGATCTCCTGGTGTCGCGAAGGGGCGAATTCCAGCAGGTCCGCTGCCAGAACCTGCCACGCCGGTCGGTTCATGCGCAGTGTTTCGCAGGCCACCGGCTTCTCGTCCAGGAGCAGTACAGGTTCGAAGCCGGCGTTTTCCAGCCCCAAGGCCAGCCCACCCGCTCCCGCACACACATCGATGGATCGCAGTTCGCTCATCGGCTCCGCCCTATCGCCGTCGTTTCCGTCTGTCGGCCTTCTCCCGGTCGACAGCTGCGGCCACCTGACGCATGACGGCGTGCGGCGACTCGTGTTCCCAGAAGCGCAGGACCGTCCAACCTTCGGCCAGAAGCTGCGCGTTCGTCTCCCGATCCCGCTCGATATTGCGATCGAGCTTCTTGCGCCACCACTCCGCGTTCGCCTTGGGACTGGTGGCGTGCTGCGGGCAGCCGTGCCAGAAGCAGCCGTCGATGAGGACGGCCAACCGGACACCGGTGAACGCAATGTCGATCTTCCGCCTGCGCATACCCGGCACCGGATAGTGGATCCGGTAGCGATATCCGGAGGCATGGAGCAGCTGCCGCACCGCCCGTTCGGCACTGGTGTCCACATTGGTCTGCCGACTCATCCGGGCCGAGACGTCGGGGCTGGAAGGGTGGGCTACACGCATGGCCCCAGTGTCCTACTTCCCGACACCCTTTCGGTCCACGATCGCGGAGTCGCACCGCGCCTTGCCCAGTGCAGTGGCCGCGGACGACGATTCGGGCACGAGACCCGAGGCGCAGGCATTCGTTGCCGATGGCCCGCTTCCCGATGTGGGGGCGAGCGGCGTGCGTTTTGGGTCGAAGGTCCGTTCGGGGGGCCGGCGAGGGCGGGCTGGTCTGGTCTTGGGGGCGCCCGCCCTCGTTGGGGTTGTGCCTGGTCGGCCGGCGGTCAGTCCGACGCCGAGGTCAGCAGGTCCAGTTCCGGCTGGGTCAGCTTGAGGTCGACCGACGCCAGCAGGGGCGGGAGCTGGTCGACGGAGCGGGCGCTGGCGAGGGGGGCCGCGACCGTGGGCTGGGCGAGGAGCCAGGCGAGGGCGACCGTGGTGGGCTCGGTGGCGTGGTTGGCGGCGACGTCGTCCAGGGCGGCGAGGACCTTCTGGCCGCGCTCGGTCTCCAGGTACTTGGCCGCGCCGGTGGAGCGGGGGCTGTCGACCGCCGTGCCCGGGCGGTACTTGCCGGTGAGGAAGCCGGACGCCAGGGAGTAGTACGGGATGGTCGCCAGGCCGTGGCGGGCGGCGACGTCGGCCAAGTCGCCCTCGAAGGTGTCGCGCGAGACCAGGTTGTAGTGCGGCTGGAGGGCGACGTAGCGGGCTAGGCTCTCCTGGGTGGAGAAGGTCAGCTGGGCCTCCAGGCGCTCCGCGCTGACGTTGGACGCGGCGATCTCGCGGACCTTGCCCTCTCTGACCAGCTCGTCCAGGGTGGCGATGATCTCCTCCACCGGCACCGACGGATCGTCGTAGTGGGTGTAGTAGAGGTCGATGTAGTCGGTGCGCAGCCGCTGGAGGGATTCCTCGACGCCCGTTTTGATGGCGGACGAGGTCAGACCGCGGGGCTCCGGGTAGCCGGCGCCCACCTTGGTGGCGAGTACGACGTCGGAGCGGTTGCCCCGGGAGGCGAACCAGTTGCCGAGGACGGTCTCGGACTCGCCGCCCTCGTTGCCCGGCACCCACGCGGAGTAGACATCGGCGGTGTCGATGAAATTGCCGCCCGCCGCCACGAAGGCGTCGAGCACCCGGAAGGACTCGGCCTCGTTGGCGGTCCAGCCGAAGACGTTCCCGCCGAGGGAGAAGGGGAAGACGGACAGATCGCCGATCTTCTGTGTGTTGTCAGCCATACGTTTTTACAACAGGTGGCTGGGCGGGGTTGTTCCTGGGGGCGGCCCCGTCGGGACGTAGCCCCGTCGGGACGTAAACCGGCGGCCCTGGCGTCAAGGGGGGAGAGAGCGCCAGAGCCGCCGGAGTATCAGGGGTTCATCCCGTGCTGGCGCAGCCAGGGCATCGGGTCGATCGGCGAGCCGCCGCCCGGCCGGACCTCGAGGTGGAGGTGCGGGCCGGTCACATTGCCGGTGGCGCCGACGCGGCCGATGACGTCGCCCGCCGTCACCTTGCCCGAGGTGACGACCATCGAGGACAGGTGGCAGTACCAGATCTCGGTGCCGTCGCTGAGGGTCAGCACGATGCGGTAGCCGTACGAACCGGCCCAGCCCGCCTGGGTGATGGTGCCGCCGTGCACCGCCTTGGCCGGGGTGCCGGTCGGGGCGGCGAAGTCCTGGCCGGTGTGGTCGGCCGACCAGATGTCGCCAGCCTGGCCGAAGCTCGCGGTCAGGGTGTACGAGCCGACGGGGAGGGTGTACGCGGCGGCGAGCCTGGCCTGGCGCTCGGCCGCGGCCTTCTTCTCGGCCGCCTCCTTCGCCCGCTGCTCGGCGGCCTTCTTCTCCGCCTCTGCCTTGGCCTTCCGCTGGGCGGCCACCTCCGCGGCCTGGTCGGACGCCTTGTCCGCGGCGGCCTTCGCCGCGGCGGTGCGGCTGTCCTCGTCCGCCGCGTTCTGCTGGTTCTCGGCCTGCTGGAGGATGCGGGCGCGGAGCGCCTCGCCCGCGTCGGTGGTGCCGCGCTGCTCGTCCTCGCTGGTCAGGCCGGCCTGGGAGAGGGGGGCGGCGGCCGTCTGCGGGCCGCTGCTGTCGTCCGACGTCCAGGAGCCGATGCCGGGCAGGTCCTTGGCGGCGGGCAGGCTGGCTTTGACCTCATCGGCGACGTGGCCGAGATCCGGCATGGAAATCGGCGGCTTGGGCCGGTCCTTGGCGCTGGCCATACCGCCCGCGCCGACCGCGGCGATCACGCCGACCCCGAGGACGGCGCCGCTGCGCGCCATGGTCCCGCCCCGCTGCTTGGCCACGCGGTGCCGGCCGCGTACGGGAGCGATGGACTCCTCGGTGGGGTTCCACTCCTCCCAGGGCTCGGTCTCGAATCCGGCACCCGGGCCCTCGAACGCGTCCCCATTCGCGTCCAGGTACCGATCGTCGGGGGCGAAGTGGCCGTCCCCGGAGCTCATCCCGCCGCCGGCGTCAAAGCCGGGGCCGTAGGCGGTGGCGGTCCCCAAACCGCCTCCCCGTGTGCGATACGGGGCCTCGTCCAGGGCAGACCTGTTGGACGCCACGGAGGCGCACTCCTTTCCTTCCTTCTCGCCTACCGGGTTAGCTGACGGGTTCGGAGCAGGAAGGTCTCCTACGGGTCAGGTTCGACCCGATTCACCCCAAGGTGTTGGTTCCCCGGTTCCCTTGGTGCTGCTGGTGGTGCGGTACTGCCAGTGTGCGTACGGGATTCGGCGACGGCGCACGGTGCCGCCCTTGCGACGGTTGTGACGACCGCGCTGCGTTATCGAACGTTAATAGAGAGCGCGATGTGATTCCAAGCTGTTCTGAGGAATCCGCGCACCTTTGGCATGAACTTAGCGCTCAAGAGGGGACAAAAGAGGGCGAATCAAAGCACTGGCCAAAGGTTCGCAAAAACGCGTGCGGACCGATCGTGCAGCAATTGTTATGCGGAGGGGGCTCGGTCGACTACGCACGGTATGGACCCGGTCGGCTACGGACGGTGTGGGGCGCCGCTGTCCCTCGTATGGCCGCCGCGGCTCGCACCGCCGTCGCCGTCGTGCCCGTTCCCCCGGCCGTCCCGCTGCCCATTGCCCCTATTGCCCCCATTGCCCTGCCCGTTCCCCCGTCCGTTCCCGCGGGCCGGGGTCCGCCGGACCGCCAGCAGCGCCATGTCGTCCGACGTCCCGCCGTCCGTATGGCGCTCGACATCGGCCACCAACGCGTCCAGCAGCTCCTGCGGATCGGCGAAGCGGCGGCCGCGCAGCCGCTTCGCCGGGTCGTAGAACTCGCCGTCGCGGTCCCGGGCCTCCGTCACCCCGTCCGTGAACAGCAGCAGCGTCTCCCCCTCCTCGAACCCCAGCTCCATCACCCGGTCCGGCCACCCGGCCAACTCCCCCATCCCCACCGGCAGCGCCGACATCTCCGGCTCCAGGGCACGCACCGCGCCGTCCTCCGCCATGAGCAGCGGCGCCGGATGGCCGCGGTTGATCAGCCGCAGAGTGGAATCGCCGCGCGGAATTTCGGCCACCACGGCCGTCGTGAACCCCTCGAACACCTCCAGGTCGGCCCGCCGGGCACCCTCACGCTGCAGCGCCCGCTCCAGGCGGCCCACGAGCGCCTCCAGGGTCGTCTCCTGCTCCGCCGCCTCCCGGAAGCAGCCGAGGAGGATCGCCACGACCTCCACCGCCTGCAGCCCCTTGCCGCGTACGTCCCCGACCGTCAGCCGTACGCCGTGCGGGGTGTCCTGGACCGCGTACAGGTCACCGCCGATCGCCGCGTACTTCTCCGCCGGTACGTAGCGCGCGGCGATCTCCAGCCCGGCGAGACGGGCGGGCGGCGCGGGCAGGACGGCGCGCTGGGCCGCCTCCGCGACACCGCGCGCCGAGGCGAGCCGGTGGTAGCTGCGGCGTACGACACGGTTGATCGCCACCGCCAGAACGGTCACGGTGGCGACCGTGACGATCTCGGTGGCCGCCTGGGTCGGGTCCTTCACACCGTGCAACTCCGCCAGCAGACAGGTCGCGAGGACGGCGACGCAGGCCATGATGACGGTCTGGCGCAACGGTAAGAGCGCCGCGGCGACCAGGGGGGCGGCGGCGAAGAAGGGCGAGGCGGTGTAGCCGGACGGGGTGGCCAGGTCGAAGCTGACGCCGCCGAGGATGAGGATGGCGGGAAGCCAGCGGGCCACCCGGCGGCCCGGCAGCCCCTTGCCCTCATCGTCCGCCGGGCCAGGTCCCGCGGTGGGCCCGGTGAGCCCTTCGGCGGAGGCGCCACTGGTCGCGGCGCCGGTGGCGATGAGCGTGTGCAGGCGGGTGTGGCGGCGGTGGGTGTGCGGGCGGCTCAGCCGGGGCCAGGCCGTACGCCACTCCGTACGGGCGCCCGTACGAGCCCTGCTCCCTCGCACCCGCACCGGCTTCTCTCGCTTCCCTGGTCCGCGTCCCGCCGTCGTCACAGCGTCGCCGTCGTCACAGCGTCGCCTTCGCCACCCTCGCCGCCCTCGTCACCTTCATCACCTTCGTCACCAGGCTTCCGGCTGACGGGCTGCCAGGCGAATCGGTGTCGGCCAAGCGGGTGCTGGACGGGCGCCGTGAGCGGGCCCGGCTCCCGCGCGTGCGCCGCGGGCACGCGACGGGCACGCGGCGGGGACACTGCGGGCACGCGAGGGGACACTGCGGGCACGCGAGGGGACACTGCGGGCACATGGCGGGCACACGGCGGCGCGTCAGGGGCTGTGGGCGCGTCAGAGCCACGAGGCGTCAGGGGTTACGCGGCGGGCGCCCTGTCGGCCGTCAGGGGCCACGAGAGCGTCAGCGGCTACGGGCGCATCAGAGGTTCGGATACGCCAGACGTTAGGGATGCGCCAGACGTTACGGACGCGCCAGACGTTACGGACGCTTCAGAGGTGACGGCTGCGCCAGCGGCACCGATGCGTCAGAGGTCGACGCCGAGCGCGCGGGCGTGGCGGTCGGCCGCGAGCTCCGCCGAGACCTCGTCGAGGTACACCTCGCACACCAGCCGTCCGTCCCGGGTGAGATTGTGCTCCAGCTCCCACAGCACGACCTCGTCCCCTCCCGCGAGCAGGAAGGCGTGCTCATAGAAGCGGCACCAGGTCGCGTCGGGACCGCCGGAGCGGCGCCGGGGCTTGGGCGCGAGGGCGATGTCATGGGCGAACGCGGTCGCCAGCAGCCGCTCGGTCTCCTCGCCCGGGCGGTCGGCGTTCTCCGCGCGGCGCAGGACGCGACGGGCATGGTCGGCCGAATTGTCGGCCACATACGCACGGGAGCTCTCCAGGGGCTCGGCCGTGTGCAGTAGCTGGTCCGGGAGCCACAGCGGTAACCCGTCGAGCTCCTCCCAGCGGGCGCCGCCGAGGCGATCATGGACGCGGCGCTCGGCCAGCGTCAGGGCGTCCTCGTCCGCGTAGAGCTCGTACAGCGGGCGACCGCCCTCGCCGGTGTTGTGCTCCAGTTCCCACAGCAGCAGGCTGCTGCCGTCGGGGAGCAGGAAGACATGCCGGTAGGTGCTGTAGCCAAGCTGGCCGCACCGCTCATTGCACTGCCGGCAGGACCGCAGCTCGGACTGGTGCATCAGGGCGCTCCGCGCCTGGGCCAGCACCGCCTCGCCGATCTCGAAGCCGTTCTGCGCACGGGCGAGCAGCCCGTCCATCAGCTCGGCCGGGGTCCCGTCCGCTCGTGAGTGCCCCATGTCTCTCCTCCCGCCTCCCGGCGTTGATTCGCCGCGCCCCCCGGGCGACCACCTCGCGCACTTAGCGTAGCGGCGCGAACACGCGCCGCGCTGCGGTTCCGCGAAGCTGTCGGTGTGACTGTGCCTCACTCACTCCTGCGTCGTAGGGCTTGGATGTATCACTCGTCCGACCGGTCGAACAAGTGCGCGGGCGGGGCAGGGTGGGCCGGTCGGCCACCGTGGGCGCCGGGTCCCAGCGCGTCCAGGCTCCCTCTGCCGGGGATCACCGGGGAGTCGCCGGGGAGTCGACTTCCTCTCATTCAATTAAAGGGATTCAGGTGTCCGCCGGGCCGAGTCGGCCCGAGCTGGGCCAAATGGACCTTGCGTTGGTCCCCCTTAGCGGGATTCTCGGAGAACACGCGCCGGAAGAGCCGCACTATGCCGGACGGGTGAAGCTGACTGGCAGCCCGAAGCCTTAACTGATGAGCTTCGTTGTGTCATGCGTCCGTGGAATTCGCGGAGCAACCCAGACGGAGGAATTAAGTGAACATCGGCAAGAAGGCGATTCTCCTGACCGCGGCCGCCGGCGCTCTGGTCATCGGTGGTGCGGGCGGTGCCCTGGCCAACAACAACGACGACTTCATCGTGCAGCTCAACAGCTGTGACACGGCCACCGGTGCGACCAGCAACCTCGGCGGTGCCGCCCCCACCGGCGACATCAACATCGGTTCGGACTGCGTGAACTTCACCAACAGCCACGGTTCGGTCGTGCAGGCCAACGACTGCGACACGTCCACCGGCATCACCCTTGTCACCGGCGCTGCCGCCCCGACGGGCGACACCAAGATCGGCTCGAACTGCGCGAACATCGCCACCGACGACGACAGCGTCAAGCGTCACTGAGTCGCTGACCCTTTCATGGTGTTCCCGCCCGCGGTAACACCATGAGGCATCCCCCCGTTGGGAATCGCGGCCCTGGAAGCTTCTCTTCCAGGGCCGCTGCCATGAAAAAGGTTTTTCGGTGACGGTGCCGGGCGCACCACACCGAAAGCCAGATTGGAGGCTCTTTATGCACATGCGCAAAAGGTCGGCGCTCCTTGTGGCCGCCGTGGGTGCGCTGCTCATCGGCGGTGCGGGCGGAGCCGACGCCACCGATCCCGGTCCCAGCCGCGCGGCAGGCGCCAACGGCGGGAAGCAGAGCAATCGCTGCACCACCAGTTCCGTCGTCGGCACCGTCACCGTGGCCGCAGGCCCGACCGAGATCAGCAATCAGACCGACTGCGTCAACACCGCCGAGTCGGGTGTGTCGGAGCAGGAGAACCGCTGCCGTACCCACTCCGTCGTCGGTCCGATCACCGTCGCGCTGGCTCCCGGATCCGAAATCAAGAACGGGACCAACTGCGTCAACGTCAGCAAGTCGGGTGATGTGACGAAGCAGAGCAATGACTGTCGCACCACCTCCGTGCTGGGCCCGATCACGATCGGCCCCGGCTCCGACGTCACCACCGAGACCAACTGTGCCAATGTCGCCGGCTCCGACCCCCAGAACGGAAGTCAGGGGACGAGCGCGAACGGCACGAAGAGCGGTAAGAGCGGTGGCCAGGGAAACCGTCAGCGGTCCTGAAACACCGAGCTCACCGGAGTTCGCCACCGAGCTTCCGGAAAAAGCTGCTCGACATGAACGCGGCCTTGGGGAAATTTCCCCGGGGCCGCGTTCATTTTTTGCGAAGAGAAACCCACCGACTTCCGCACCGACTGAATATACCTTTGCTGAATATACCTTTACTGTGGCGGATGGGTGATGCTTCGCATGGTCCCGGATCCCGCATTGCGGAAATCTCGTTCAAGAGGTGTCTGCGGAATATTCGCGGAGAAGACCCGATATGGAGGCACCAGAACAATGCAGATCGGCAAGAAGGCAGCTCTCATGGCCGCGGCGGCCGCGGGCACAATGGTGGTCGGCGGCGCCGGTAGCGCGAGTGCTCATGGGCTCTTCCCGCAGTCCAGCAGTGCTCAGCGAAACCACTGTGAGACCAACACCGGCGCCACCACCAACACCGGTGCCGCGGCCCCGACCGGTGACATCACCCTCGGCTCGGACTGCGTGAACTTCGCGCAGAACGTTGGTTCGATCGTCCAGTCCAACGAGTGCGACACGGCCACCGGCCCCACCCTCATCACCACCGTGGCCGCCCCGACCGGCGACACCAACATCGGCTCCGACTGCACGAACATCGCCGTCAACGAGCCGGCCCCGGTCGTGGTCGTGCACAAGGACCCGCCGAAGAAGCACAAGGCCAAGGACTCGCACCACAAGGCCAAGAAGGTCCACAAGGCCAAGGCCGACCCGCACAAGGCCAAGAAGCACCACAAGGCCGCCAAGGCCAAGGTGAAGGCCAAGAAGAAGGACTGCAAGCACTGACGGCCGATCTCGCGATCGAGCGTGCGGCGCCCCCGGAAGCAACGGCTTCCGGGGGCGCCGCGGCATTCAGCCGGGTCGTTCAGCGGTGTGCTTCAGCGGCGTGGGTCAGCAACCCGCGAGAGCCGGCACGCACTGGTTCGGGTTGTTCCCGGAGACCGTGGTCGCGGCGAGCGAGATCGTGCCGCCGTCGGTGAAGATGCCGCCGCCCTGGCCGCCATTGGCCGTATTGCCGGTGACCGTGTCGCCGATCATTTGTGTGGTGCCCGCGTGCTGGAACAGACCACCGCCGTTCAGCGTGGCGGTATTTCCGGACACGGTGGTGGCCAGCACGCGCAGTGCGCTGCCCATATTGGCGATACCGCCACCGAAACTGCCGGCGGTGTTCTCGGCGACCCGACTGCCGTTGATCGTGAGATCTCCGACCGCGGTGGCGATGCCGCCGCCCTCGAAGTTGGTGGTTCTGTTCCGCGCGACCGTGACGGCGCCCAGCAGCGTCGTTCCGAAGTTGCTGACGCCGCCGCCCGAGCTGGACGCGGTGTTGTCGGAAATGTTGCCGCCCGAGACGCTGAGGGTGGCCGACGTATTGATGTGGATGCCGCCGCCGTCCCCCGCGGAATTGTGCGTCACATCCGTGGCCGAAAGGACCGCTGAGCCGCCCGAGGCGACCTCGACGCCACCGCCGATGTTGCTCGCGGTGTTGCCCGTGACCGTGGCGTTGATGAGCCTCAGTGAGCCCGCGTCGAAGATGCCACCGCCGTCGGTGCCCGCCCCCGAGGTCGCCTGGCCGCCCGAGAATGTCACGCCGTTGACCGTAAGGCTTCCACCGGGCGCGATCTCCGCGAGCCGGAAGTCGCCCGCGGACGCACTGCGTCTGATGGTCGCTTGGGTCCCGCTGATGGTCACGTCACGGGTGATGAGCGGCAGTCCGTCGGCGCCGTTGGGGCCGGTGTACGCCGCGGTACCCAGTGTGTACACACACCCCGTGGCCAGGGAGACGGACCCGCCCGATGGTGAGCTGTTGGCCTCGCTGACCGCGGTGATCAGCGCCGCCACGTCCCCGCAGGGCACCGGTGCCGCCTTCTCGCCCGCCCCTCCTCCGCCTCCCTTCCCTTCGGCGGACGCCGGAGCGGAAACCGCCCATGCCGATACCGCCAGCGCCATGACGGGGATCAATCCGCGGATCGTTGTCGCGAGTCGCACGAGGAGTCTCCTTAAGCGTTTCCGAGCAGCGGGTCAGACGCAGCAGGTTCAGGCTCTGCGGTCGAGTACCGTTCGGCATCTGCTCAAGCGCCGGTCGAGTGAGACTCGATCTTCTGTACGACGAGGGTGTGAACACCCCGCTCCCAGGCCGCGGAAGACCGCGCGACCGGACCTTCAGAAACGATGAAACCGCAGGTCACCGATGGCGCCTGCGGTTCCTGAGGTGGGTCATCAGGGGCTCGAACCCTGAACCAATGGATTAAAAGTCCACTGCTCTGCCAATTGAGCTAATGACCCGCACCCCCGCAGCATAGCTCGGCCAGTGGCCAACACCCGAGCCAATACCCTCCGGGAGCGAAAGGCCGTGCAACAGCGCGGTGTTGCACGGCCCTCTTGACGGCCCGATCAGCCGTTGCGCTTCCAGCGCGGCTTGTCGGCGCGCCGGTCGAAGGACGAGCCGCCGGAGCGCTCGTACGAACGGCCGCCGGTGGAGCCGCCCCGGTGGTCGTCACGGCGGGCCGGGCGGTCGTCGCGACGGTCGCGGTTGAACGGACGGTCCCCGCCACGGTGGTTGTGGTCGCGGCGCTCGAAGGAACGGCCGCCACGGTCGTTCTCCCGGCGGTCGCGGCTGAAGCCGCCACGGTCGTCACGGCGCTCGTACGGGCGGCCGCCACGGTCGTCCCGCCGTCCGAAGTTGCCACGGTCGTCGCGGCGGTCGCGGTTGAAGCCGCCACGGTCGCGGTCGTTGTTGTCCCGACGGTCGAAGGAACGACCGCCACGGTCGTTCTCCCGACGGTCGCGGCTGAAGCCGCCACGGTCGTCACGGCGGTCGTCGCGACGGTCATCGCGGCGGTCCCGGTTGAAGCCGCCACGGTCGCGGTCGTTGTTGTCCCGACGGTCGAAGGAACGACCGCCACGGTCGTTGTCCCGGCGGTCGCGGCTGAAGCCGCCACGGTCGTCACGGCGGTCCCGGTTGAAGCCGCCACGGTCGCGGTCGTTGTTGTCCCGACGGTCGAAGGAACGACCGCCACGGTCGTTCTCCCGACGGTCGTACGAGGAGCGGCGCGGCGCCTCGTCGCCACCCGCGCCCTCGGCGGCGTCCGCGGTCTTCACCGCGGGCACGGTCGCGGGCTCCGCCGTACGCTGCGCCGGCAGCGTCACAGCGGCCTCGGCCACCGTCTCCGCCCCGGCCTCGGCCGCGGGCTCCACCGGTGCCACGGTCTCGCCGCGCTCGCGCGCCGCCCGCGCGGACAGCCGGTCGGCCTCCTCGCGGAGCTCGACCGCGCGCCGCTGCACCCGCTCCAGCTCCCGGCTGAGGTCCTGCGCCTCGCGCTCGGCCTGCTTGGCGGCGTTCGAGGCCGCCTCCGCCTGCACCTCGGTGAGCGAACGCGCGCCCGTGATCAGGGCCACGTCCTCGTCGAACGCACCGCCGCCGCCGACGATGTGACGCGAGGCGTCGACGCCCGCGTCCTCCATCAGCCGGAAGATCTGGCGGCGCTGGTGCGGCAGGGCCAGCGAGACGACGGTGCCGCTCTGACCCGCCCGGGCCGTACGGCCGGAGCGGTGCAGATAGTCCTTGTGGTCGCCGGCCGGGTCCACGTTCAGCACCAGGTCGATGCCGTCGACGTGGATACCGCGCGCGGCGACGTCCGTGGCGACGAGCACATTGACGTACCCGTCCTTGAAGTCGGCCAGGGTGCGGGTACGCGCGCCCTGCGTCATGCCGCCGTGCAGCGCGTCGGCGCGTACGCCCGCGTCGCACAGCTGCTCGGCGACGCGGTCGGCGCCCAGCTGGGTCCGTACGAAGATGATGGTGCGGCCCTTGCGCGCCGCGATGGCGGCGGTGACCGGGGCCTTGTCCTTCGGCTTCACGACGAGCACGTGGTGGGTCATCGTGGTGACCGCGCCCTGTGCCGAGTCGACCTCGTGGGTGACCGGGTCGACCAGGTAGCGCTTGACCAGGCTGTCGATCTCGTTCTCCAGCGTCGCGGAGAACAGCAGCCGCTGGCCGCCCTGCGGCACCAGGTCCAGAATCTCGGTGACCTCGGGCAGGAAGCCCATGTCGGCCATCTGGTCGGCCTCGTCGAGGACGGCGACCTGGACCTTGTCGAGGGACGCGGCGCCGCGGTCGATGATGTCGCGCAGCCGGCCCGGGGTGGCGACGAGGATGTCGACACCACGCTCCAGCGCGTAGATCTGATTGCCCATCGAGGTACCGCCGCAGACGACCTTGAGCTTGAGGCCGAGGACATCGCCGTAAGGCTGCAGCGCGTCGCTCACCTGCATCGCCAGCTCGCGGGTCGGGGTCAGGATGAGGCCCCGGGGGCGCTTCTTCTCGGTGTGTCCGCCGGCCAGCGTGGTCAGCAGCGGAAGGCCGAACGAGAGGGTCTTGCCGGAGCCGGTACGGCCGCGGCCGAGGATGTCCTTCCCAGCCATGGCGTCGGGGATGGTCGCCGCCTGGATCGGGAAGGGCGTGGTCACGCCGTTCTGCGCCAGCTTGCGGACGATCTGTTCGGGGAGGCCGAGGTCGGCGAAAGTGATGTCGGGCGCCTTAGGGGTCTCGGGGGCTTCCGTGGCGGTTTGCTCAGAGGACGCCGTTGACGCCGTCTGGTCGGCTTGCTCGGCCTGCTCGTCGCGCTCGTCCCGTTCGAACGGCTCGGCCGGAGCGGTCAGCTCGCTCGGCTCGTCGACAGCGGGCATGACGGCGTGATCAGTGGAAACGGACATGCGAAATGCGAAACCTTCCGGAGTCTCGGCACGCGCCCAAACTCCGTGTTGTCGCAAACGACCGCCTCTATGCGGTCAGCCACGGGATGGCAAGGAACGCGCCTCACGGCGCACTTTTACGAGGCGCCGGGCAAATGGGATCAAACGATCTACCACCATACGCACCTTCACCCCTCAAGAGCAAATTAGCTCCGTCGGTGGTGGACAGCGGTGCCAGGCGGGGGGCTTCTGCGTCTGGGTCGTCGCGGGGTCGGCCCGTGACGTCCGGTGCGGCTCAGCCCGCCGGCTGGGCCGGCGGGGAGGCGGGCGCGGTCGGGGGCTCGGCGTCGGTCGGCTTCGGGTCCGGCGCGCTCGGCGGCGGGCTCGTCGGCCGGGGCGCGGGTGGCGCGTCGGACGGGGTGGCGCCGCCCGGCTGCGGCAGGGCGGTGGGGGCCGGGCCATGGTGCGGGGCCCCGTGCTTACCGGGCGGGGCCGAGGGCTCGGTCTCGGGGTCGGTCGCGGAGGCCGAGGCCGACCGGTCCTCGCCGTCCTTCCGCTTCTCGCCCTTCTTCCCCTTCCCGTCCTTCTTGTCCCGGTCGGAGTCCTCGTACGCACGCCCCCTGCCGTCCGACCGCACCGCGGCGCCGCCCGTGTCCGCCGCGTCGCCCTTCTGATGGGAGCCGCGGTGTTTGTCCGGCCGCTCGGGGTCGTCGGCGATGCTCATGCAGCCGCCCAGCGCCATCGTGACGGCCACGAGCGCCGCGAGCGCCGCCCCGCGCGCCGCGGGACGGGGCGCGGGATGGGGCTCGGGATGGGGCGCGCGCCGGGAGGGCCGGGACGTCCGAGGGGAACGGGCGGTGCGAGGAGCGGGGGATCCGGGCACGGGGAATCCAGGCATGCGCGGGACACCTCCAGACGGCAGGGATGTGACGCCCTGCCCAACTGGCCCCGCCCCGCCCAGGACACGCATACGGCGCGGACCCGGCCCATCGCGTAGACCGCGCGTCCGGCGTCGGTCGTAGGCGGGGGCGGCCGGAGGCCGATACCGGCTGCGTACCGGGGTCGGCGGAAGCCGGGGCCGGCAGAGGGCAGGGATCAGCCGTAGCCGAGCGCGTGCAGCCGGGCGTCGTCGATCCCGAAGTGGTGCGCGATCTCATGGACCACGGTCACCTCGGTCTCCTGGACGACGTCCTCCCGCGTCTCGCTCATCCGCAGCGTCGGACCCCGGTAGACCGTGATCCGGTCCGGCAGGACGCCCGCGTACCACTCACCCCGGTCGGTGAGCGGCGTCCCCTCGTAGAGCCCGAGCAGCTCGGGATCCTCCGCCGACGGCTCGTCCTCCACGAACACGGCGACGTTGTCCATGAGGCGTGTCAGCTCCGGCGGAATCCGGTCCAGCGCCTCGGCGACCAGTTCCTCGAACTCCTCGCGCGTCATCTCCAGCACGAGGCCATTGTCAGGCAGCCGGGCCCGGAAAAGGAGCGGTCCGCGCCAAGGCATCCGCGCCGGACGCAGGACAGGCACCTGGCCGCGCCGCCACCGCCCGGGCATGAGACGCGCCGCCACCGCACGGGCACCGGGCACACCGCCGCCGCCCCCGGCACCAGGCGCACCGCCACCTCCCCGGCACCAGGCGCACCGCACCGCACCGCCCGCCCGCGCAAGGCCCGCCCCCGCCTCACCCAGGCATACGCCCCCGTACGGCCGGGCATACGGGAGCAATGGCCCGCGAACCGCTCCGGCTGGTCCGTGCCACCGCTCAGCGCGCACGTACCGCGGCCGTCTCCCCCATTCGCCGCTTCCGCCGCCCCTCGCAGACGCCCTCCCCCGCCGCCTCCCCCAACGCCGCAGCGTTCGATCCCTCGGCGCTAGACCCCACCGCGCGCCCCCGCCCCCTCGTCCGCGCCGCCGGGCTGGCCGCCGTGACCGTCCTCGGCGCCTGGATCGGACTGCTGGTGGTCGGCAGCGTCCATATCTCCGTGGGCCCCATGGACACCCGGATGGCGCTGCGGCCGTCCCTCACCGGCGGCACCAAGATCAACGTGGCCCCGCTCGGGGCACTCGAGCTGGACAGCCACCACGCTCCGCTCCGCCTGGACGTGGATGTGGACCGGCTCGACCCCATACGGTCCCAGGCCCTCGTCGACCACCCCGAGCGGCTCTCCGGACTGCAGGACGAGGTCGCGACCGATGTCACCCGCGGCACCCTCGGCCTCGCGTTCCGCTCCTGCGTCGCCGTCGTCTTCGGCGCCACCGCGCTGGGCCTGGCGGTCTACGGCCGCCCGCGCCGGGCGCTGGCCGCCGGGGGGCTCGCGCTCACGCTGCTGACCGCCTCCGGGGGCGCCGTATACGCGACCTGGAACCCCAATTCCGTCCTGGAGCCGCGCTACTCCGGGCTGCTCTCCAGCGCCCCCTCGGTGGTCGGCAACGCGCGCAGCATCGTGAGCGATTTCGACGTGTATCAGCGGGAGTTGGCCCGGCTGGTGACCAATGTCACCCAGCTCTACGAGGCGACCTCGACGCTCCCCGCGTATCAACCCGATCCAACCACCATGCGGGTGCTGCACATCTCGGACGTCCATCTCAATCCGGCCGCGTGGCACATCGTGGAATCGCTGGTGCGGCAGTACAAGGTCAGCGTGATCATCGACACCGGCGACACGATGGACCACGGCACCGCCGCCGAGAACGGCTTCCTCGACCCCGTCTCCGACCTCGGCGCCCCCTATGTCTGGGTGCGCGGCAACCACGACTCGGCATCGACCCAGCGCTACCTCGCCCAGCGCAAGGGGGCGCATGTGGTGGACCACGGCGAGGTGATCAACGTCGCCGGGCTGCGGATCGCGGGCATCGGCGATCCGCAGTTCACCCCCGACCGTTCGAGCGCGGCCGCCGGTGACGCGGCCGAGCACAGCGCCGGGCGGCGACTGGCCGAGGCGATCCGGGACCGCAAGGCCACCGGCGCCCCGGTCGACATCGCCCTCGCCCACAACCCGATCGCCGCCCGGGAGACCGACGGCACGGTGCCGCTCGCCCTCACCGGCCATGTCCATCACCGCCGTACGGAGGTGCTCCCCGGCGGCACCCGGCTGATGACTGAGGGGTCGACGGGCGGCAGCGGGCTGCGCGCGGTGGACGACGGCACACCGGACACGGTGCAGGCTTCGGTCCTCTATCTGGACCGGGACACGCGACGGCTCCAGGCGTGGGACGAGATCGATCTGGGCGGTCTGGGCCTGGCGAAGGCCGAGGTCAGCCGTCATCTGCCCGCCGAGAACCGCCCAGGGGCGACGCCGACACCCACCACTCCGTAAACCGTTTTGGCGAACCTCACCGGCATCCCATATGCTTCTCGCGTCCCCGAAAGCGCCGCAAGGCGCCCAGGTGGGCCATCGGCCCTCATCGTCTAGTGGCCCAGGACGCCGCCCTTTCAAGGCGGTAGCACGGGTTCGAATCCCGTTGGGGGCACCACTTTCATTTAGTCACCGCAGGTCGGAACGTACCTGCCGGTGACTTTTTTTATGCCCACACGCACTCCGGAAACCCCGGAACTCCCAGAACACCCAGAACTCCCCGGAACGCCCAGAACTCCCAGAACTCCCGGAATGACTTCCTCCCCCACGGGGTTGTACGCGACGGACCCGCCGCAGACCCCACCCACGCGAGGGAGCGCAGATGACCGTCCAGGACGTCGACCGGATGAGCTTCGCCGAGGAGTGGGAGCGGTGGCACCGCGCCCATGAGCAGGCACTCGCCGACCCCCACGGCTTTCTCGCGATCACCGGCCTGCACTGGCTGAGCCCGGAGCCTGCCCGCTTCGAGGACGCCCCCGGGGCCTGGTCCAGCGGCCCGGAGGGCGTGGTCGTGGAGCTGGCCGACGGCGAGGAGCTGACGATCGACGGCACGCCGGTGCACGGACGGTACGCCTTCGGGGCGATCGCCGAGCGGGACAGCCTGTACGCGGGGTACGGCGACGCGGTGATCGAGGTCGCCAAGCGCGGCGGCCACGACATCGTCCGCCCCCGCCACCCCGGCAACCCCCTCCGCACCGCCTTCACCCACACCCCCGCGTTCGCCCCCGACCCCCGCTGGGTCCGCGGCGGCCGTTACCTCCCCTTCGACGAGCCGCGCGCGATCACCGTGGGCGCGGTGGCGGAGGGGCTGGAGCACGTCTACGACGCGCCCGGCCAGGTCGAGTTCGAGCTGAACGGCGAGACCTTCCGGCTCACCGCCTTCAACGGCAAGCGGCCCGGCAGCCTGATGGTGCTCCTCACCGACGCGACCTCGGGCGTGACCACCTACGCCGCCAACCGCTCCCTCCAGATCGACGGCCCCGACGACGCCGGCCGGGTCACCCTCGACTTCAACCGCGCCACCAACCTCCCCTGCGCCTACACCGACCTCGCGACCTGCCCCCTGCCGCCCGCCGAGAACCGGCTGCCGGTCGCGATCGAGGCGGGCGAGCGGATCCCCCTGGAGCGCGGCGGCCGCCCCTGAACCGGGCCGACACCGGCCGTGTCCTGACCCCTCGGTGAGCGGTCAGGACACGGTCAGAGGTCTGATACGCTGATCCAGCGACAACGACGCGGCGGAGAAAAATCAAGGCCCCGGTTCGAAATCGCAAGGAGTGCGAATCCACGGCGGGAAACCCCGTTGGGACCGCACCCCACATGTGCGAGACTCGTGCTCGTACACGCAAGGTCCTGTGGAGCAGTTTGGAGTGCTCGCCACCCTGTCAAGGTGGAGGCCGCGGGTTCAAATCCCGTCAGGACCGCTGCGGCTGGGTAGCTCAGTTGGTACGAGCGTCCGCCTGAAAAGCGGAAGGTCGCCGGTTCGACCCCGGCCCCAGCCACCGCAGCCCTCATCAGGGCAAAGCCCCCTCCCGGGTCACCCGGAGGGGGCTTCTTCGTTACCTGTGACGCCTACGGCTGACGCCAACGGCGCCGGATCACCGGATCTACGCCAACCGGTCCTCCAGGCGGCCGAGCGCCTTCCGCTGCTCATCGAGCGAGGCATGGGCGTAGACCTGCATGGTCACCCCGTGATCGCTGTGTCCGGCGATCTGCTGGACGACGTGCACGGGGACGCCAAGATCCAGCAGGAGCGTGATGCAGGTGTGTCGCAGATCATGAAAACGAAGATCCAGGCCGAGCCGCTTCCGCACCGGGTCCCAGCTCCGGCGGAGGTTGTCCGGCTCGTACGGAGTCCCGATCCGGGACGGGAAGACCAGCCCGTTCTCCTGCCAGGCCATGCCGGCCGCCGCCCGCTCCTGCGCCTGACGCTCCTGGTGGGCACGGAGCGCGGAGACCGCGAGGGGCGGGAGCGGGATGGTCCGCTCGGAGGACCGCGTCTTGGGGAGGACAAGCCGCAGCTCTCCCCCGACGCGCTGGAGGTTGGTCAGCACGGTGAGGGTGCCCCGCTCCAGGTCCACCGCCGACCAGCGCAGACCCAGCAGCTCACCGCGCCGCATGCCAAGGAGCAGCGCCAGGACGTAGAGGGCGTGCAAGCGATGATCTCGGAGCTCCTTGAGCACCAGCTTGGCCTGAGCCGGTGAGAGCCCCTTCCCGGTCCGGTAGGAGGGCGCCGGGCTCTTCACGAGCTTGGCGACGTTCCGCATGATCAGCTCCTCGCGGACGGCGTGCTCCAGCGCGTTCCGCAGTACGGCGTGAATCGCCTGGATCATGCGGGCCGACAGCTTGCGCTCACAGCATCGGCGGACAGCGCAGCACTGAGGCTTCTCGCGTTCCTTGTCCCAGCCGTGCTTGCAGCACTGGCACTCTTCGCGCACCCGGTTGAGCCAGACCCGGACCTCTTGGGCGCGCAGGTCGCGGATCTTCTTGCCACCCAGGCCGGGGACCAGGTGGACGCGCACGACGCTTTCGTAGCCCTGGTATGTCTTGGGCCGCCGGTTGGGTGCCACCTCTTCAGCCAGCCAGTAGGCCAGGTAGTCACCGACCGTCGAATCGGTGTCCGGCAGGGGCACCCCCTTCTGATCTTGGGACTGGAGATCGATCAGTTTGCGGTGCACCTCATCCCACGTCTCGCCGTACACGGACTTGCGCTTCCGTATGCCGGACGCCGTGATCACGTACGCCCGACCGTGGTACCGGCCGTCCTTGCGCTTGCTGATCGTTCCGGCCCCGTTGGGGTTGCGCTTGCGCTGCGATGGCATCAGGCAGCCTCGACAATCTGGTGGTCGATGAAGTCGCGAAGTGCGGCGGCGGGGACGCGGCGGGCGCGGCCGATGGTGATGGAGGGCAGGCGCCGGGACCGGATCAGGTCGTAGACCGTGGAACGGCCGATCTTGAGCCGGGCCATCACCTCCGGCACGGTGAGCAGTTCGTCAGCCATGGGTTGGCTCTCCTTCCGTTCCGGGGGCGGGGGTGATGGTGGCGGTGAGCCATTCCTCGGCGGGGGTGAGGCCGGTACCGGCGTAGACCCAATGGGCGAGGACGAGGGTGGTCTCGTCCGGGCCGGAGTCAGTGGCCGCCGCTTGGGCACGCCGCCAGGCGGCGCGGGCCTCGCGGAGCGCGCCGAGAGTGGTCGAGTAGCGACGCGATTTGGTGGAGAAGTGGCCCCGGAAGCCGAGCATGTGAGCCCAAGCGCGGAGCCGGAGGTGTTCCAGGTCTTTGCGGGCGCCGAGGGCCCAAGCGGTGCGTATGAGGCGGCGGGTGTGTTCGGGGACGTCGATTTGGGCGAGTTCGGCGATGAGGCGTATCGGCCGGTCGAGGGTCCCGGTCGCGGTTTCGGCGCCCTTGGTGGCGTACTTGGCGATGTACGCGGCGACCGCCCGATCGGTCAGTGCCGTTCCGCCGTCCAACTCGGGCCCGCGAATGGGCCGTACGTCGAGCTGGCTGCCGAAGGCGAAGCGGTGGGCCCCGCCGTCGATCATCGGCCCTTTCACCTCTGCTTTGGCTGCGGCAGCGCGGATCGCGTCGGTCAGCAGATCGGTGGTGGCCCAGGCTGGCGGCGGGGTGTCGCCCCCTTCCGGGCCGTCGAGCCGGATGACGGCGTGGAAGTGGACAGCGCCGCGTTTCTGGTACTCGGCGACCTTGGCGAAGGACAGCCGGGCGTAGTTGCGGAAGGCCCGCTGCGTGAGTCCGGCGCGCTTGGCGACCTCCCGCCGCAGGTAGATCGAGAAGCGCCGCCACAGCAGGCCAGCGTGAGCGTTCCAGAGCACCGCGGATTCGTAGTCGTAGCTGTCCGGGGCCAGCGGCGTACCAAGCGCGTCGTCGTCCTGGTCGTGGCGGACGCCGCACTGGCACGGGCGCATCGTGCCAGCCGGGCCGGTGGGCCGGTTGTGGACGGGGCCGAAGCTGGGCGCGGTGAAGGTGGCGAAGACCCGGGGATGAGTGGCGACCTCTTCCGGAGTGCCCTTCCCGCCGCGTAGTCCGGCGGTGATGAGGTGGAAGGTGTCGCGGCGGTGGGTCTCGGCGCAGGCCGGGCACCGAGTGGTGCGGCGGTTGTTGCAGCGGACCAGGAGTTGCCCGGCGGGCAGCTCGTTGGAGTCCAGGTGTCGGAGGATGCGGCCGATCTCGCCGGTGTCGCGGTTGAGGTGGTGTTCGGTGCGGTGGCCATCGAGGCGGATGGGGTTCGTGCAGCCGCCGAGGCCGGAGAGTTGGCGGAGCAGTGCGGGCATGGTGCCGAGGGCTGCCAGGCTGCGGAGCTCGGGCAGCGGTGGCGGGGTGGTGCGGGTGATGATGGGGTCTCCTCTTTCGGCTCTTGGGTCGGGAGGGGTTGGGCTGCTGGGGCGGCGGATGCTTGGCGGTATCGAGGCCGCCCCGGCAGTCGTGTGGTGTGGATCAGCGGCGGCGCTGGCTGGCCAGCAGCGAGCGCATGACGACAGCGGCCACAGCGACGGAGACAGCCGTCACGGCCACAGCGGCGAGCAGGGCAGTCAGGACGATGCCGACCGTGACCACGGCGCCGACCGTTCCGGCGTTGAGCCCGCTCAAGACCCCGGCCGGGCGAGCCGGAGCGGGCGCGGGTGCTGGCAGGAGCAGGCCGGGGCGTGATGGTGCTGGGCCATCGGGACGGCGGTGGGCACGTGGACGATCGGCGGTGTGGGGGCTTCGGGGTACTTCGGTCGGAACACTGCGATCTCCTCTCAGCTACTCGTCTAGTCGTGTTGCTGGTTGATGGAGTCGACGCCGGAGCGCGTACCGGACTCCACGGACGGCGCGAGGCCGGTGTGGGCGAGCCAGAAGCCAAACAGCGCGATCACGACGGCGACCCACAGGCGGACGCCCATGAACTTGATCGCGATCCAGGCGACGGCGCCGAGGACGAGGACCAAGGGCAGGCTGACGGTCACGGGCGATCTCTCCTCTCAGTAGGCAGGGCAGCGGTGCGTACGGGCGGCCAGCTCGGCGGCGGCGCGGGTGTCGTAGTCGGCGGAGAAGTCACAGCGCGGAGCGGTACACACGGCGGTGTGCCTCACCCGGCCCCGCTGATCGTTCGCGGTGCCGACCCGGACCGGGCCGATACGGATGACGTTGCGGAAGCGGCGGAGCATCGTGGACTCCTTCAGAGACGGGAGGCGATGGCGTCAGCCAGCGGCGCGGGAACGCCGAGGCGGGCGCGCAGGGTGTCGGTGTCGATGGGCGAGCCAGTACGGGCGTGGTGATCGTCGGCGAGCTTGCGCGCGTGGGCGACAAGGGCGGGTGGCAACTTGACCGTTGCCGAACTTGGTGCGGCCAAGTCCTCTATGAGGTCAGCTTGTTCATCGACAGCGGGTTGCGTGTCGGGCACTTCGCCACTGCGGCTATCGTTGGCTTCGCTCCGTGCACTCGGCTGGGTACCTGGCCGAGTGGTGCGGGTTTCGAGTGGATCGGCGACCGCGCCAGCCTGCCACCTCGTGTGGGGGGTCCGCCTTATGGCGGGCGGTCGCCGGTCGCGTTTCTGCGGTGTCGTGCTGCCGTCTCTGTTGCTGAGCGGAGCACTCGTGTGGGCGAGGAGCGTGCCGCCGAGGAAGGCGACAGCAGGCCATCCGGCGACGAGAATGCGCAGCCAGGCCGGTACGTTGCCCAGGTCGAGCAGCCCGGCAGTGGCGACGTTCGCCCCGAGCGACGCGACAAGGGCGACCACGAACCAGCACCAGCCCGCCGCCTTGGACGCCCCCGACCGGAGACGCTTCCAGGCCGCCACAAGCAGCAGATCGACGGAGACCGGATAGGCCCACGCCTTCCACCCGTCCTGTCCGGCCGCCGAGGCCAGGTCATGCAGGTGGGCAAAGGACAGCGCGGCAGCAATGACTGCTTGCACGAGCACCGCGTCAACCCGCGCCAGGTAAGCGCGCATGTGTCAGGGCTCCTTCCAGTGAGTCAGCCGTCTGCGGTGAGTTCGTCGGCACGTGCGCGAGCGGCGGCGGCGACCTCAGCGGCCTCAGCGTCATCGGGCTGGGCAGCGGCGATGCGCTCCAGCAGGTCCGCTTTGCGGTTCATCAACTCGGCGTTGCTCCCGGCCCCGCGTGTGCGGAAGTCGGCCAGATCGGCCAGGAGCGCGGAGACCTCGGAGATGGTGGGACGGGACACAGGTGCTCCCCTTCTGCTTCAGACATGGCGGGGGTAGGGACACGGCGCGATGCGGTCGCGCCAACCGTCAGGCGGGGGGGGATTACTCGGCGGCCGGGAGCGGCTTGAGCAGCGAGGTCGGAGCGCTCACCGGAACGGCCGGCACGTCGGGTCTGAACGGTTCGAGCGCGGGCATGTCCGGCACCAAGTGAGTGGCCTCGCGACACACTTCGGCCGCGTCACTCAGCGACAGATACGGCGTACGGATACGAGACCAACCACCGGACGTATCACCAGCAACCGCGAGACCGGGCCGTTCCGGAGCAATGGCGCAGGCCGCGCCGACCGCTTCGGGGGCAATGTCGCCAAGCGCCATCTTGGCGGAGGCTTCATCGTTCACCCGGTGGCAGACCCGCCCGGTCAGCTGAGCCCGCAGCATCGTGGCACCCTTCCCCAACTCGGCGCCGAACCGCTGTCCGCACACCTCTAGATAGATGCCTGCCGCGCGGCCGAGTTGGGCGAGCCGGATGAGCTGGGTGACCATCTCGTCCCGCTGTTCCTCGTCCTTCCGCGTGGCGACCAGGAACAGCTCGGCCACCTCATCCACGAGCAGCACTACCGGCACCGGCCGCTCATCCTCCGGCAAACCCCAGATGTCAGAGGTGATCTCCTCGTCCGGGGTGCTGGGGGCGATGCCCTGCCGGGCTTTGATCAGGTCGTACCGGTCCTCCATCAGCCCGATGAGCACAGGCAGCAGCTCCGCCGCCTGCACAGGATCAGTGGCCAGCGCCGAGAGCCGTGGAGCGAACGGCGCCAGCTCGACACCGCGCTTGCAGTCGATACCGACCAGCGCGACCGGTTGCCGAGCGAGCCCGGCTATCAGATGCCGCAGGAACATCGACTTCCCCGACAGCGTGGCACCCAGGGTGAGCTGATGCGGAACGGCCCGGTAGTCCCGCATGAACGCCGTCGCGTCCTCCCGCAGCGCCACCGGAACCTTCAGGAAGCCACCGCCGATCTTCCGGGGCATGCGTACCTTCCGCAGCACATCGAAGCCGATCAGCCGCAGCTCAACCACACCCGGTTTGATCTCCTCCACGTAGACGCCGTGAACGCCCCAGGCATGCCGCAGCCGCTCGGCCGAGGCAGCCACGTCGGCAGGTTCCTGCCCTGGCGCCAGCCGCAGGCGGACCCGCAGCCCGGTCGACGTCGGACGAATCAGTCCCCGACGCGGAGGCACCGGCCGCACCTCCCGATGCGTGAACGCCTGCACCGCCCAGGCACGCAGCCGCGACGGCGGAACGGTCAGCCCGCACGCATCCATCACCGACCCGTACGACCCCAACAGCCGCGCCGTAGAGATGGGCATCCCGGCAGTCGACCAGTAGACGGCCGGGTGCCGGGCCCGGAGGTAGGCAGCCCCGCCGACCATTCCGGCGACCGGACCACCCACCTCCATCAGCGTCATCACATCAGCCATGAGGCTCAGGCCCCCGCACCGACCGATATGGCGGCCGGGGCGATGGCCTCGGCCCGGAAGGCGATCCCATGCCGCTGCTGCCCGTTGAAAACGGACTCCCAAGGCCGGGCGATCAGACCGATCAACGTGACCGGCGCACCGAGCGCCAGCCCCTCCGTCACCCCGCTCTCCGGCACAGTCACCTGAAGCAGCGAGGACTCCCCACCGTCGATGTAGACGACCCCAAGCCGCATCAGCACTTCACCGCTCTGCGCGTCCTTGGCGATCTCGCCGCTCTGCCGGTCCTTCACCTTCGGCTCCGGCGCCTCGGTCAGCAGAACCGTGGCACCGGAGGTCTCAACTCGGATGGAACGCAACTACTTCTCCTAATCTCACATCCAACCCACCTACTTGTGTAGATGAGTTGCGGTCTTCGAACCCGAACGAGCGGGAACGGGGACCACCATGCCACACAGCTTGCCCACTCGTCTATACGAGTATGCGTCTTCGTGTGTACGAGTCAGAAGAAGCAGCCTGGGGCCACCACGCCCCGGTCATGCGTCAGTTGGCAGGAAGCTGGTAGGCGAGGACGTACGCGTCGGCGGCCATCACGGTGTCGCACACCTCCACCGCCCGCCCCTCAGCGTCGTACGCAGTCCGGACCAGGTGGATCACCGGCACGCCGGAGGCGAGTTGGAGCGTGCGCGCCTCGGCGGGCGAGGGCATCCGGGCCCGGATCTCCTCATCGAAGTGGTCCAGGCGGTGCCCCATCTCCTCCAGCCGGGCGTAGATGCCACCGGGGCCGGGGTTGGGCTGAGCGATCGGGGTGTTCCGCGCCAGGTCGAGCGGCAGATACGAGGTGGCGAACTCCACCGGCCGCCCATCCAGCAGATACCGCCGCCGCCGAGCCAACACCTTACGAGGCGAACCCAACCGGGCCGAGATGTCCGGCGAAGGCCGCTCCTCCTTCACCTCGAGGTTGTCCACCTCCGGGCGACTGCCCGCCGCTTCCGCCTCCACCGTGAAGGCCGCCTTCCCTTGATCCCGATGCCGCCGCGCGAAGCGATCAGAGGCCAGCCGCCGCACAGGTGGCCGGGGCCGCACGAAGACCCCCTTGCCATGCTCGGACACCGCCAGGCCCTCTTGCTGGAGCAGCGACAAAGCGTTGCGGACCGTCATCCGCGAGACACCGAAGTGATCCACTAGCTCCGTCTCGGAGGGCAGCTTGTCCCCCTCCCGGAAGCGCCCCTTGTCGATCGCTTCCCGCAGTGCATCGGCGATCTGCCGGAACACCGCCCGGTCGCTCGTCGGGTCCAATACACCCAGAACAGAGGTCAGAGAAGGCATATGCACATACTCCTTTAGGTATCTAGACGAGCGGCTGACCGGGATTGCTACGGTGGAGAGCCTAGCCAGCCGAGAGGGCCGAGGAACGTGAGCTATGAGCGCCCGCACTCCGTGAGTGTCGCCGGAGTCATCGTCGACGACGCGGGCCGTGCGCTGCTGATCAAGCGACGCGACAACGGTAAGTGGGAACCGCCCGGCGGCGTGCTCGAACGCGAGGAAACCATCCCCGACGCCTTGCAACGGGAAGTCTTCGAAGAGACCGGCATCAAGATCGCGCTTCCCGCGACCCTCACCGGCGTCTACAAGAACATGACCGGCCTGATCGTCTCCATGGTCTTCCGCTGCGAAGCACTCGACGGCACCCCGACCACCGGAGCCGAGACCCGCGCCCTGCGCTGGGCCACCCGCGAGGAGATCACCGAGCTCGCCGACGAGGCATACGCGATCCGCGTCCTGGACGCACTCGACAACACCAGCCCGCCGGCCATCCGCGCCCACGACGGCGTACGACTCATCTAGCACGCATCCACGCCCCATAGCCTCTACCAGCACGAAGGAACTTGTATGGACGAGTATATGAGTGCTCCGCGAGTTTGGGGCCTGATGTGCCCAGGATCCCGAGAAGAAGTCACCCGCGCCCGCCGCTGGACCCGCGACATCCTCAACGGACACCCCTGCGCGCACGACGCCGAGCTCATCGTCAGCGAACTCGGAAGCAACGCCCTCACCCACACGACGAGCGGCACCCCCTACGGCACCTTCCAACTCACGCTGTCACTCTCACCCCGCACCGTCGCGATCTCCGTCACCGATGAGGGAGGCCACCCCGACGAACCCCGCCACACAGAGGCCGACCCGGACGACACCCACGGCCGCGGATTAACCATCGTCATGGCACTCGCCCGCCGCCTGGACATCACCGGCAGCCAGCACGGCCGCACCGTCACCGCCCAACTCGTAGCACCCGAGCAGACAGGAGCCACCACATGCTGAAGCCCCTGCTACGACCCGGCTACTGGTGCGAGTGCTGGACGCGTTCACCAGCCACCGGCCCCCGCTCAGTCCTGCTCGCCTCCATCGAAACCAACAGCCCAAACGAGGCCACCCGATGGATCCGCGTCACCGTGCGAACCATCGCCTCAGCACTCGACCGAGAAGCAGCCCACAAGGCATGGGACTGGGTCACATACGGCCACAAGGAAGCCGAAGACGCCCTCACCAACGGGCAAGCAGCCACCTTCGCCCTCACCCAGCAAGACACCCACATCGAATGGATCCTCCGGCCGGTCATCTTCCTACCGCTCGCCCACCGCGAGTCCCGACGGCTTCCGGCATGCGCCGAACAGTTCACATGCCCCACCACACACAAGATCGCCCGACACCAAGCCAGCGGCTACTGAGTTACAACCTTCTCTACGGGTTCAAGGCGGCTCGCTCCGCTCCCCGCGCGCGGCCCGGCCCCCGGCCGGGCCTGCGCTCCTGTCTCCGCCCCGCTCCAGCCCGACCGGCGCCCGTGCCGCGCGCACAGCGATCAGCCGCTTGCCCTTAAAGATTGATGCCTCCGGCGGGGGCGCTCAGGCTCCAGGATGGCCGGGGCGCCGTTCGCGGGTGCCAGTAATTGGTGGCGTGCGTGGGGAGCTCCCATCCCGTTTGCCGTCGACCCAGGCAGAGCCGAGCAGACGCGGCCCATGGCGTCCAGGTCGTTCGTACAGTGGCGCGCTCCACCTGGACGCCATGAACCACGCCCGCTCCACAGACGTGTGGGTCGACGGCAGACGGGATGGGAGCAGGCGGAGAGTGGTAGATGCCGGCGGTCAGGTTCCCGCAGGATGACGGCATGAATCAGGAAGTGGCAACAGCTCTCATAGGTCTCGGCGGCGCGGTCCTGGGTGCAGGAGCAACATCGATCACGACGTGGCTGAGCTTTCGCCATCAGCGGCGAACTGCGAAGGAGGCCCGCCTCCATGAGGTCGGCCGTTTGGCAACCGATACGGCACTCGCAAAGCTGATCGAACTGCAAGATTTGGTCGAAGCATCAGCGACATCTTCGAGGGCTTCGCGAGAAGACCGAGAGCCTTGGGAGCGGACAGCAGCCGTGCACTTCCGGGACATCAATCTCGCCCTGCTACGCATACCTAGCGACGCGGTACACGAGCGCCTCATCCCGACGCTGGCCCTGGCTAAGCAATATCGCTACACAGGACCTCGGCATTTCCACTACCTGCGACACGTGCGAACGATATCGGAAGAAATGGTCAATGTTCTTTCAGCCTACGTCAGGGACGCCAAACTTCCCCTTCCCCAAGAGGGTGTCGCTGCGGCTCGCCTCTCAGTAGAGGCCGGACGAGAGGCGGAACGCCTTCGATATGAGCGAATGCGACTTGAATTCGAGGAAATTCAGGCCGAGAACCCGGAAGAGCCTGACGATATATTTTGACGTCAACGTGATGGGCCCCGTCCTCTATTTCACGACTGACAGATGACCTTGAAGACGTGGACGACGTCTTCGGCCAAGTGGGCGGTGACGATCTGGCGGGCATGGCCGCGGCCGAGCTGGATGCGCTGGTCGGCGGCCACGAAACCGCCGGTGCTGCTGACGGTCCGCTCCGGCACGCCCCCGCCTCCCCGCGCGACCGCAGGTAGCGGGGACTTGAGGTCTGAGAAGGGATACGTCGTGGCTGGGGCGGTTGACTACACGGCTTTAGGCAGCCACTTTGACGCAGCTTAATTATCCGCATCATGAGCGGGCAGCGGAAAAAGATTGCCATAGAAACCAAAACTCGTCTGATCGTAGACTTTTCCTTGATGAGACGCGATTCCGCAGCCAAGTTAGACTTTGGATGGCCGTAGCTCCGCCTACGCCCGCCGCTAATCCTCCAAATTCAGATGGAGCCAAGAGAGTTCCCGCAGTCACGAATGCACCAATTACTGAAGTCACACCCTCGAAATCCAAAGTGCGACGCTTCTCACGGTAGAGGATGTTCAGCCTTGCCGTGGCCAGGGAAAGTTCCTCGACGGCCTGCGTGATTGACTCAACTGGACCATCTCCTTGCTTTAAGAGTCGCGACACAGCTCGATCGAACAGATGGAACGAATCTTCCTCTTCTTGGACCAGTCGCACGTATCTATCAAGACTCACACCGTGGAGGTGCGGAGTCACAATGGCATAGCTGGAGCTATATTCATGCAAGCGGTGCATCTCGGAAGTGAACGCGCCCGAGCTTTCCCTGACCGCAGACACCTCTACCGCAGATGCATCTTTCATGTATTGATACCACCCCCAAATTTGTTGGGTTCTGCCGCACATATCCACAACCACTCTTCGCGGCGATAGAATTGCAAGACCTGCAAGCAGTAGAGGCTTGAGTATAATGGCTTGCGCAAGAAAGCTGTAAGGTACCGTATAGATCCCTCCGTCATCTAGCCAATGCGCAAATCGGTCACTAAGGAAGACCACCCTTCGCGGGAATAGGCATGCATATTTAGCCCGCTCACTCACCTGGGTATTCGCCTCCAAATTGGAGGAAATGCCTCTTATCGAGCAAAAGAATGCCGGAGTAGTCGCGGTCTCCGTGCAATATTTCGCGACCATCGGGCCGAGTTGCTTTCCATAGTCGTATAGCTCAGGAACCCAGCCGTGAGTCCGTGAAGAATAGCATCTCACCCAATCTAATTCGAGATCATCGAGATCACTCAAACTCTCGATTCCGTAAGACTTCATCAGCCGGAAAAGGTCGGTGTAGTAATCGGTGAACTCATTCAAGTCGATCACCCTTTCCTGCCGTCTTTCAATGGTGACACATAGGAATGCACGCCGCTCGAAAGATAAATATTGCACAATTATTTCGCCGGTGTGACATTAACCCAGCTCTATTGATAATCCAATTACATCTGTCTCCCTGCCCCATTGTCCCGACAGCGTTCGCCGAGTCAAGGCCGAGCCGCTTCGCGGTTGCTTCGCGACAACAAGCCCTGCACAAGCCGCGCACCAGAACCACCGGCGAACCGCAGTCAGTACAGGGCCCTGTGCAGCACCCTGCTCCAACCCGTAAGCCAGCGTGCGTCCACTTCAGCCCCACGGCCGAGCCCAAGGGATCAATGAATCCCGGGCTCAGGTGCTCGCGGCTTTGAGAAAGCGGTTGGCGTTCGCCCTGGATAACGGGTGCAGCAGTGCCAGGCTGAGTCCAGCAGCCCGTGTGTCCGTCTGACATCCGCCGCTGACATCAACGGTGGTGGACGGCAGCGGCCTCGCGTAGCCCCTCGAGGACGCCGCAACGGGGCAGCCTCTTGGGTGAGCCGCTTGCTGATCGAACTCCTAAAGCGGTACTCGCACTGTTCACGGTGCTCTCCCGCTGCCAAACTTCATTCATGGGGAGTTGCCGTGGAGTGACACGACGTGGGCAGGCATGTAGGAACTCGGCCGGGTGGAACGGCTTCTGCCACTTACATGGGGGCGGTGGGCGTATCCAGGCGTCCAAGCCGCCTACTACGGCCCGCGTACCCAGGCCCGTACCACGGCGAACAGACTTCATTTCCCGTACCGCACGAACCCGCACAACACGAAGAGGCTTTTGGTGGCGGCTGCGGTGGCTGATCGTAAGCTGGTTCGAGCGGCTGCGCAGTGGAAGGGTTTAGCCCTTCACCTCTGGTTCGCTGCGGACGTAAGTGCAGCCTCACGCGAAACCATCGGCAGCTCCCGCCGCACTCTGGAAGCCGAGCGGTCAGCAGTTGCTGTACAGCATCGGAGTCAGCAACCAACGCGACTGGAGCGACTGCCAGCCGGACAGACCTCACCAACCGGCCCTCCCCTGGTTCGGGGCGAAGAGGTCGCGTGACGCCAACCGTGACGCCAACGGCCGCGTACGCCGACGCCACCAGCGGACGTCAGTGGACTGCCCAGCCAGGCGAAACGGGCACCGACAGCGGCCTTCCTCGGCCTGAAAAGCGGAAGGTCGCCGGTTCGACCCCGGCCCCAGCCACCGCAGCCCCTACCAGGGCGCCCGCCCTCTCCGAAGATCATCGGAGAGGGCGTTTTCGTGCCCGTGACATCACCTGGTGACATCAACCGCTCAGGAAAGCGCCTCGTCCAGCCGTTCCAGCGCCCGGCGCTTCTCGTCCAGCGAGGCGTGAGCGTAGACGCCCATGGTCACCTCAAGGTCGCTGTGCCCAGCGATCTGCATCACCACGTGCGGCGGCACCCCGAGGTCGAGCAGCAGCGTGACGCAGGTGTGACGAAGATCGTGGAATCGATGCGTAAGACCGTACTTCCGGCGAACCGGCCCCCAGCTCCGTCGAAGGTTGTCCGGCTCGTACGGGGTCCCGATGCGCGACGGGAACACCAGGTCGTGCTCCCGCCACTCCATACCGGCTGCTGCCCTCTCCTGCGCCTGCCGCTCTTGGTGCTCCCGCAGCGCGGCCAGGGCCAGGGGCGGCAAGGGCAGCGTGCGCTGTGAGGTCTTGGTCTTGGGGAGAACGATCCTCAGCTCACCACCGACCCGTTGAAGGTTCGTCGCGACGGTCAGCGTGCCCTTGTCCACGTCCACGGCCGCCCAGTGAAGGCCGAGCAGTTCGCCGCGGCGCATCCCCAGCGTCATGGCAAGCACGTACAGCGCGTACATGCGGTGATCTCGCAGTTCCTTCAAGACCAGCTTGGCCATGGATGCCGACAGCCCTTGCCCGGTCCCGTACGAGGGCGTGGTGACCTGTACGAGCTTGGCGACGTTCCGGGTGATCAGTTCTTCCCTAACCGCATGCTGAAGTCCGTTTCGGAGCACTGCATGGATGAACTGGACCATCCGCGGTGAAAGGGTGGACTGGCAGCATTGCCCGGCGGCACAGCATTCCGGGCTCTTGCGCTGTGCGTCCCATTCGTGCTTGCAGCACTGGCACTCAGCCCGGACGCGGTTGATCCAGGTGCGTACCTCCTGCGCGCGCAGCGTCCGGATCTTCTTCTTGCCGAGCCCAGGTACGAGGTGCGTCCGCACCACGCTTTCGTAGCCCTGGTAGGTCTTGGGCCTCCGGTTGGGCTTGACCTCCTCGGCCAGCCAGTAGGTGAAGTACTCCTTCACCGTGGCGTTCGTGTCTGGGATCGGCACGCCGCTGTGCTCCATGGCGTGCAGCTCGACCAGCTTTTCGTGTGCCTCGTCCCAGGTCTTCCCGTAGACGAACTTCCTCTTCCTGTGGCCTGAGGCGGTCGTCACGTAGGCCATGCCCATGTACCGGCCGTCCTTGCGCTGGGTGATCGAACCCGCGCCGTTGGGGTTCTTGCGGCCTCGGGGCATCTATGCAGCCTCCTTGAGCTGATCATCGATGAACGTGCGGAGCGCATCGGCCGGGACCCGTCGCGCCCGGCCGATGGTGAAGCTCCGGAGTTCACCGGAGCGGATGAGGTCGTAGACCTTGAAGCGGCTGAGTCGCAGGGCCGCCATGACCTCGGGGACTGTCAGAAGTTCGTGCGTCGTCGGCAGGCTCGTGATGCTCATTGGGGCAACGCCTCCGTGAACGGCCGTAGGGGCGCCAGGCCCCTACCTCTCAGGTCCGCTACTTCCGCTACCTCCGCTACCTCCCTGGTCAGGGGCATGATCGAGGTAGCGGATAGGGGTAGCGGTAGCGGATAGGTGCCGCTACCGGCGCCCGATCGGGGTCGGGTCCGGTAGCGGCAGGGTGGTGCTCGGTAGCGGATGATTCGGGCTGATCCGCTACCTGTTTTAGGGCTCTGACCTGCCCGGTAGCGGAGGTAGCGGAAGTAGCGCTGTTTCCGGGGGTGGGGGGCAGTAGCGGGCCCAGGCGTCGGCGAGATCGGCCGCGTAGTAGCCCTTGAGGACCCCGCCGCCGGTCTTGATGTTCCGGGCGGTGACGGGCCGGTTGTCGGCGGTCATGTACTCGCGCAGCAGCTTGGCCAGCCCGCGGGAGTCGAGCGGCTTGCCTCCCATGTCGGCCCAGGGTGCTTCGTCCAGGCTGTGCAGCCGCTCCAGCACCGCGACGGTGGGAAGGCGGTCGATGCCGTTGAGCACGTGGTCCCGCAGGTCGGTCAGCAGCCGGATGCCGGTACTGCCTTTGTCGTCGGCCTTGGCCGCGTTGACCAGCTCCACGCACGCCGCGCGGGCCCGCTTGGGCCAGTCCCCACCGGCCGCATCGGCAACGGCGAGCAGGGGTTCCCACACGTCCGCGGGCCGGTCGGTGACCTCGTCGGGCATGTCGGGGAAGACCCCATCGACCAGGTGCCGCACGCTGTCGGCCCAGGCTGCGAGCCGGTCTCGCAGCGCGTGGCCTTCTTGGGTGTGGATGCGCTGTCGGAACGGCTGGACCTTCTCGTTCCGGGCGCGGCGGCGCATGCGGATGATGATCGAGCGGGTCAGGATCGTGTCGGGGAGCGAGCCCAGTCCAGCGACGGCCACACCAGCGTAGGAGGGGAACGCCTGCACGCTCTGGTTCCCGCCGTCGCCCACACACCGGTAAGTGACCCCGGAGCGGCGGTGACCTGCGTTGAGGAAGCCGCGCAGTTCCTCGTTGTCCCCGGCTTTGGGGCCGAAGACGGTATCGATCTCATCGAAGAGGATCGTGGGCCGTCCCTCGGCTCCGGAGACGGCCCGGAAGAGGGCCGCCGCGCTGGCGTTGACCGCGACCATGGGCTGAGGCACCAGGGTTTCCACGATCTCCAGCGCCCGGGACTTCCCCGACCCCGGTTCGGGGGAGAGGAATGCCAGACGCGGGGTGGAGTCGAAGCAGTCCAGCAGGTGCGCGTGAGCGTCCCACAGCGCGACGGCGACGTAGGCGGCGTCGAGGGGGAAGACGTTGAACCGGCGGTGGTACTGCTCTACCTCGTTGAGCAGGGCCGCGCCGTCTGTGGCGGTCGTGGTCTGCTGCGGGTCAGGACGAAGAGCAGAAGGGACGGCCTTGCGGCCGACGTCTTTCGGCGCGCTACGGCCGTCCCGAGCGGGGGCCGGTTCGGCGGTGCTCGGCTGGTCGGGAGTCCTGGGCAGGCTCTTCAGGGAGGGGCGGGGAGGGGTGCTCATGCGGTCCTCCGCTGCTGGTTGCGTGCGATGGACCAGTTCAGACCGCTGCGGATGGTGGTGCGGCACTCGGCATCCGGCAGTCCGGCCCACGCTCCCGCCTCTTGAAGAGCCTCCTCCACCACCGACCGGGGAAGGTCACCCCACGCGATGAACCGCCCCAGGGCCCGCGCCGCGCGCAGCAGGGTGGCGTTGCGCTCGCCTTCGCCAGCGTGCTGCACCGCCGCCGTCTCCGCTGTCAGGGCCGTAGAGGCGTACCGGGAGGACCTGTAAGCCGTGCGGACGGACGACGGATCGATGACAGCCCGCGCAGCCTGACGGGGCGCCAGGAGGGCATACAGCCATCCCGGCAGCGGAGCGACCGGTGCCGCATCAGTCACGACGTACGGACCGCCGGAAGTGGTGCTGCCGGGGGCAACGACGTAACCGCCCCAGGCACGGGTGTCGATCCGCTTCCCCAACCGACCGGCGCTGTTGCCCAGGCGGGCGCCCTCGGGGGCGGTGAAGTACAGGTGTTGCCCGCCGCTCGCGGTCCGCACCGTGAGCGTCGTGGGGACGGGGTGTCCGGCGCGCTCGCAGAGCGCCGCAAAGGTCGTCACGCCGGAAGGCGTGTCCGCACTGCCCTTGCCCTTGTGCTTGGGCAGGTCGAGATCCACCACGACTAGCCCGGACGGGCCGGTGGCGATGCCGACGTTGAACGGCACATCGCCCCAGGCGCGACGGATACGGCCGGGGTCGGTGGTGGCCCGGTCCTCCCACTTGCGGTGGAAACCCGCGCAGTCCCCGATACCGGGGCAGGATTCCTCGCCGTGCAGCGCCGGACGTTTGGTGCCGGGGCGGAGAGGGAAGACCGCCCGGCCGTGTTCGGCGGCGTCCAGGGCCGCGCGGAGCAGCGCGGAGCGTGCTTGATGGGTCATGCTGGAGACCTCCAACAGGTCTGTTGAGGCTGGTTGGGCCGGGGCGACCGCGCTTCTTTGGCGAGATGGGGCGGTCGTCCCGGGCGTATCTAGCTGTGGAAGTGGTTGCGCTTGATGACTGCCTTGCGGATGTTGACCGTGGTCCCGTGGCTGGAGCGGTTCGCGCTGAAGATCTGCACGGCGATCCATCCGCCGAAGATGACCGCGGCCAGGATGATGAGCTGAGCGATGAACGCGGTCAGGGCAGCGATGAACGCGGTGAGCAGGAAGAGCCCACCGCAGACCGCGGCGAACCCGATCCCGCCGAGGGCGATGTTCACCGCTGTGCGGGAGATGACGGGCTTGGCCGTGACGGGTTCGGGCTTGACCGGCTCGATGGCGTAGCCGGTGATCACCCGCCCGTCCGGCAATACGACGCTTTGCACCTGCGCCGCCGTGCCCGGCTGCACCGGCACCAGAGGTGCGGCAGCCGGGTGCACGGTCATGGGTTGGGGGTGGTGGATTTCGACGGCCGGGGGCCGGTCGAGGTGGGTCATCGCGAATCCCTCCGGGATGCCCGCGGGCCCGCGCCGGGAGACGGCGCGGGCCTGCGGGGCTCGGGTGTCAGGCTGGGGTGTCAGGGGTGTCACGCGGTGGCGTCACGCGTTTCTGACAGCGGGTTTGCCTAGGGGTTTGGGTGTCAGGCGGCCGTGACGGTGTCAGGTGTCAGGCGGCTGTCAGGGCGGGGACGATGCGCCACCGGCCGGTGGTGTTGGTCGGCTCCAGACGGCCCTCCATCGCGGCTTCCTTCAGGCGTGCGGACACCCACGGGCGGGAGAGGTTGTTCCGGTCGCACCAGTCCGTGAAGTCCTTCGGACCCACGACCATCCGGCCCTCCTCCTCGAACTCCTCCAGCGCGCGGGCGAAGAGCTCACGCGCCTCGGCCGGGGAGGGCTTGCGACCGGTGTCCTGTCCGAAGATCGGAGCGTCGTCGCCCTGCTCCGGCTCGGGCAGCTCGGCCTCGGGGTCGATGTCGGTGTCCTCGGGGTCCACCAACAGCCCGTACTCCATGCCGTCCTCGTCCTCCTCCACGGCGTCCGGTGCCGCCGCCTGGTCGTGGCCGGGGGCGGTGCGGCCGGTGTAGAGCCGTCCGGCGACCCCGGATGCCGCTCCACTGGTGATGGGGTCGGCGGTGGCGCCGTTGCGCTGCGCCCAGGAGGCCAGCACCTCCATGAGCGAGACCGCGCGGTGGCTGAAGGCCCGCGTCCGGCCCGGAGAGGGGTATCGGTCCTCCGGGACGCCGGGCGTGACCAGGTAGCAGTAGCCGGGGCGCCGGTTGCCCCACGCGCCCGGGTGGGCTCCTGCGTCCAGCACCGAATCCGGCAGGGAGAACCCCTCATCGCGCGGGTCGCAGCCCAGGGCGAGCACGGAGGGCAGGGAGGCGCGGGTGCTGGTGCTCATCTGGTCATACGAGGGGCGCTGGAGCGAGACCACCAGAGAGATGCCGGCAGAGCGGGCCTCCTGCGCGATGCCGGTGAACGCGTCGTCTCCCAGCGCGCGGAGGGTGTTCGCGGCCTCCTCCATCCAGGCCACCAGGAACGGCATCCCGGGGCAGCCGCACGCGCGTCCGTCTGTGCGGCAGGTGTGCTCGGTGCTGTCCTGCACCTGCCCGCACTCGGGAACCCATTGCCGGTAGCTGTGGGCACCGAGCCAGCGCGTCCGGGCCGGGATGGCTGCCTTGATGCCCTCCACCATGACCTCGGTGTCGGGGCCGCCCTCCACTCCCCAGTCCAGACCGGGACGCAGCGGGCCGAAGTCCTGGAACGCCTTCGGGTCCGACAGCCACACGAGCACATCACGGCGGGAGAGGATCTCGGTCAGCAGGTTCAGTGCCGCGTCGCCCTTGCCGGAACCGGTACCGCCCGCGATCAGCAGGTGCGTGGAGTTCCGCTTGACCTCCGGGCTCGGGTCGCCGGGCAGCCACAGCATCAGCGGGGCGCCGTCGTCGTAGCGGCCGATGACCAGCGGATCGGCGATTGAACCGCCCAGGTCGGACGGGCCTTCCCACTCGACCGTCTCGGCCAGCATGTCCTCCGGCACGATCACCAGTTCGCCGCGCCGTGCCGAGTCGGCATCGGGCGTGTACCGCACGGCCGACGTCGGCAGGTCGAGCGCGGAGGCGATGTGAGCCAGCGCCTTCGTCACGTCGTCGTGGGTGTGCTCCCCGGCCGCCCCAGCGATCGGGGCGGTGACGCGGTTCGGCTCCACCTTCGCGGCCCCGATCTGCGCCCGCGCCAAACCGACCTTCTCCAGCAGGCCCTTATCCTCGCCGGAGCCTTCCGCGTCGGTGTCGTTGCGGCGCATGGCCATGCGTACGTTCCACGACAGCGCCACACCGGGCCCGCCCATGAGGTACAGGTCATCGATCGGGCCGGTGGTCGGCCCGGCCAGGCACGCGGCCGTGAGCCAGGCCGACCCCGCCGCGACGGTGATGGCTGAGTGGAGACGACGCTGTTTGCCGGTGGTGCGGCCGACCCACCACGTAGTGCCGGTCAGAGCCACCGACGCCAGAGTCAGCCCGACCCCGGCCCCCGCGCTGTTCGCCCACCGCTCGTGTCCGAGGGCCCCGGCCAGGCCCGCGCCCGCGACGCCGAGCCACGGGGGGAGGTGGGGCTTGACGCGGTGCAGCAGGTATCCGCTGATGCTGCCCCCGCCCGACCCGCCGCGCGGGTCCATGATGTAGCCGTTCATGGTGCCGTCGTTGTAGGCGGTCACCCTGTTGCTGCGGGCCATGGCCGCACCTCCTTCTTACTGCTGGGTGAAGTCCATGCGCGGCTGCTGAGGCTTCCGGGCACGGTGACGGACGCGGCTGATCTCTTCCTCGTACTGCTGCTGGAACGTGGAGTAGGCGGCCGCGGCGTTCTTGGCCGCATCCCGCAGCGCATCCGCGGACTTCTGCATCTTCCGGGCCACCTTCTGAGCCCGGATCCGGGAGCCGAACGTCTTGCCCTCCGGATCCGGCACCGCGGCCAGCACGCCCTTGAGGATCTCGGCGCCCATGGCCACCTCGATGGACAGCGTGACGGCCGCCGCGCGGATGCTGTTGCAGTAGAACCGCACCTGCGCCGGGGAGCCGAACTCCGGGGAAGGCAGCAGGGCCTCGGAGTGCGGCCGGGAGCCGTTCGCGTGGTGCTTGCTGCGGTTGTTGTTGACCGTGACGTTGATCGGCGGGACGAACGAGCCGCCCATCGCGCCGACGAACCCGCCCGCCGCGGCGCCCGCGTTGGCGAACTTGTTGGGCTTGCCGTTGTCCGCACGGCCGTTGGTGGGCCGGTGCGGACGCTGGCCGTTGGTGTGCTGAGCCATCAGACGGTCCCCTTAAGTCAGTTGGCGGTGCGGCGGACGATGAGCCAAGTGGTCTGTGCGGCGATCAGGTTCAGCAGCCACCACAGCTCCAGCGGACCGGCCAGCGGACCGAACCCCGCAGCCGAAGCAGCCCAGGCGATCCCGGAGGTGCCGAGCAGGGCCGCGGCTATGCGCCAGCCCCACACCTCGGCGCCCTTGGCCGGGCGACGGCGCTGCGCGATGGCCAGCCACAGCGCCGGGCCCGCGGCGGCGGGGGCCAGCACCAGGGCGGACCACCAGGCCATCACGTGCAGGAGAGCGGTGATGGGGAAGGCCAGCACGCCCAGGGTGAGCGGGGCGAGGGCGCGGCGGTGCTTCCACAGCCACCGCGCCGCGGCGTCCAGGGCCAGGCGGGTCAGGGTCGGGCGTTCGGGCACCACGACCACCAACGGGTCAGCAGAGCGGCGCCCACGCTGACGCGGGATACGAATGGTGGTGACACCCGCCGCCGTCTTCACGGTGCGGGCACGGGTACGGCTGGACACAGCCAATCTCCCTCAACAGGACTGGAGTGGTCAGATAGCGCGCTGTTCCTCGGGATCGAGTGGTGAGCACGGGCCCGGCAGGCGGGGCGGTCAGAACAGCCCGGCTTGCTGCGGAGGCGTGATGTTGCGTGCTGCTGCGGTGGCGCTTCGGCGGGCTGCGGTGTGGCAGTCCGGGCACCAGGCCCGCAACTCCCCAGGCGGCAGCTTCGCCGCGGCGAGAGCAGGAGTGAGCGGGTCTGCCGGGGCCGCGATGAGGCGGACCGGGCCGCGGTGTTTGCCGGCGTGATGGTCGTGCTCACGCGGACAGCGCCCCTGTCCCTTGACGTGGGCGTTGCCGCACTGGCCGGTGCACTGACAGCGGTAGCCCGCCGCTTCCATCACCGGCCGCCAGGTGTCGGCGTAGACGATCGGCTCACTCATGCCGCCACCCCCACGCCGTGATGCCGGGCTATGCCCATCCGGGCGGCGAGGTGACGGAGTCCGGCGATGGCCTGGAGCGGGAGGACGCCGTTGCCGAGGGCTTTGAGCTGCGCGCTCCGGGACAGGCCCGGGACGACGGTCACGTGACCGTCGTCCAGGCCCATCAGCCATTCGACAAAGGGCGGGCTCAGCCGTCCCAGATCGTCAGTTGGCCGGGGGGCGGGGCGGCCGATGACCGCTTCCCACCGCGCGATGGCCGGTTGGTACTCGCCCCAATCCGGTGCGCTGCCGAGGGCAGCGTCAGGTCCCCCTTGCTGCCCCGCTGGTTCGGGCCGCCCTTGGTCCCGTCCGACGCCCTGGGAGTCGGCAACAGGTGCGGAGCCAGCGAGTTCAGGGAGGGCCGCACCGCCGCGCCGGGGCTGTCGCTCTGGTTGCTCCCGTACGGCGTGGCCGTGGGAGTCGGCAGCAGACTGGCCACCTCCGCGGCCAGGGACTTGCCGTGCGTCCCGTTCTCCTGCGATGGGGTGCGTTTGGTCTGCCGGTTCTCGTTCGCCGACGCCCGCGGGGTGGGCAGCAGCGCGATCCGGGCCCGCAGCGTGTCGTTGCGGTTCCCGTCCGGCTTGCCCGGCCCGGTCGCCTCCGAGGTCGAGGGCGTGGGCAGCAGGGATGCGACGTTCGGCAGACCGTCCGGGTAACCCCTGCCTTTCGCGTCCCTGGCCCGGGGTGTCGGCAAGCCGGGCGAGGAGGAACAGGCGCTTGCGCTGATGGGCGGCACCGACTTCGTCCGCGCGAAGAGTGCACCACTCCGCATCGAACCCGAGGGCGGCAAGGTCGGCGAGGACGGTGTCGAATCCAAGGGAAAGGTGCCCTGCGACGTTCTCAAAGACCCCGTAGCGGGGTCGAAGAACGCCAAGGGCGCGGGCGATGTGGGGCCAGATGTGCCGGGCATCAGCGGTTCCCTTCCTCTTGCCGGCGCTGCTGAACGGCTGGCATGGATACCCGCCGCACAGGATGTCGACCGGCTCCACGTCCTCCCACTCCACAGCCGTGATGTCCCCCAGGTTCGGCACCTGGGGGTGGTGGTGGGCCAGGATGCGGGCCGCCCCGGGGTCGTTGTCCGCGACCCACGCCAGCGACCCGCCGAACACCTCCTGCACCGCCATGTCCAGACCGCCGTAACCGGTGCACACCGAACCGATCCGCAGCCCGCTCATGCCGCCACCGCCTCACGCTGCACGCGGTCGTGGCTGGCAGTCTCGGGGTCGGATGCTCCGTCCCGGAGACGCTGGTAGACCTTGTGGACGTAGGAGGTGGAACGGGTGGACTTCCGGGCCGCCTCCGTGATCGTCTTCCCCATCACCCAGCACGTACGGATGACGTTCAACGCCTCGTCCGCGGGCAGCTTCTCCGTCTTCGCGGCATCGTCCTCGGCCGAGGTGGAAACCGGGGGGACCGTGAGCTCATACACCCGCCGCTCACCACAGATGACCAGCGGAGACGGCTCTACCACGCCCGGGACCGGCGCGGGAGCCGGGGCCGGGGCAGGAGGTGGGGTGACCGGGGTGGACACCGGGGGGACAGGGGCGGATTCCACCGGGGCGTCCACCGCTTCCACCTCGGCGCGCAGCTCGGCGATTTTGCCGAGGATCGCGCGGCGGTAGTGGGTGATCGCTTCGGCCAGAACGATCAGGAGGACAGGGGGGATGGAGTGGAGCACCAGCCCGGCCGGATCCACCTGCCGGGGAACGCCGAACGCGCTCCCTTCCGGCCACAGCGAGCCCCAGCAGTTCATGACCCACGTGCCCAGACCGGCGAACCAGCGCAGCCCCGAGGCCCAGCCGGAGGGGTTCACGCCGTACTCCGACAACCGGCCGTCCACGATCAGAACGGCCCCGAGAGCGACCGCGACCATGGGGTCCAGCAGCCACGCGATCCAGGGCGACACCTCGTGCTGGATGGCGAACATCGTGACGTTGGTCGCGGTGAACGCCAGCGCCACCACAGCCACCAGCACCAGAACCGTCGTCAACCCCGACTGCAACCGGTTCAACGCGGCGATCTGGACGCGCGGCGGGAGGGACCTGCCATTCATGCCGGGGCCCCCTTGTCTTCCCAGGGCGTGTAGGTGACCGGCTCGTCGGCGATCCAACGGTCCAGATGCTCGGCAGCCCCTGCGATGTCGTGGTCCTGCTCCAGGACACCGGCCAGGGTGATCCGTGCATGGGCCGCCCGGTTGATCAGGAGCGCGCGGTGTTCCCGCTCGTCCTCGTCGGTGATGTCCGGCAGGGGCAGGTCCAGCGCGTCATGCACGGCCCGCAGCAGCGCCGTAACGGCGTCGGTCTGGTTGAGCAGCGTCACCAGTCGCGCAGCCAGCGTCACGGAGTCGGTGGCGACGACGCGCCGCCGCGGCGCCATCCGCTCGGGGGGCGTCGGCATCACACCGCACCCCCGATCGCGATACCGGCCGCGATCACCAGCGGGATGGCCGCGTACCGGATCAGGTCGACCGCGACCTGAAGCCGCTCGAACTTCGTGACCGCGATCCGGGAGAGCGTCACGACGGCCGCCGGGCGGCGGTCCTGGCGCATGTCCGCCAGCAGCTCCTCGGCCGTCAGACCAGCCCAGTAGGGGAACGAGCAGTGATCGGTCCCACCGAGGCGAGGGCGGACGGCAGCCAGCAGGACGCTGGCCGAGGCGAGCAGCAGCACAACCGCCACCCCGCCGACCACCAGCGCGGCGACCGGGAGGGACAGCCCTGTCCCGGCGGTCCACAGACCGGCCAGGGCCGCGCCGTCGAACGCCAGCAACAGAGCAACTTTGTTGTCGGTACGGGCCATCTCGGCCTTGACGTCCGCATACGCCGACGTCAGGTTCGCATCCACCCGCGCCACCGAGGCGGCAGCGGCCGACGTCTCCGAGGTGCTCACGCGCCCACCTCCGACGTGTTCACCTCGGTGGTGCGGTTCGTCAGCTCCCGCCGGACGGCCAACACCTTGCGGCGAGCCCTCCGCAGACGACGCGTGTCCAGCTCCGAACCGGGCCGGTCAAGCAGGCTGATCTGCACGTCCAGCAACTCGACTTCCGCCTCGATCAGCGGCATCTCGTCCTCGATCGCGTCCAGCTCAACGCCGGTCGGCTCGCGATCGGACAGGTCGGCGGTAACAACCGCCTGAAGTGCACCGATGTGCTTCATGGGTCGTGGTTCCTTCCAAGGTGGAACGGCCCGAAAGCGGCTCCGGTGCTGCAACACCGGAGCCGCGCGCCGTTGTGTATGTGGCTGAGGGGCAGCCGTGCGGGATGGTCAAGCCACGTGGGGATGGGGCCGCGGATGGCGGACAGGAAGCGGGGGACGTTCATCCCGCTCGTGCTCGCCGCTCACCGGCCACCCCGCGCCTGAACGTCGCGCTCGCTGCGCTTGTTCTGCTCGGCGTTCCTGCGGGCGAGTTCATCCCGCTCTGCCTCTGTCAGACTGGTGATCACAGGTTTCCTCTCAGACAGGTGCCTGTACGGCGGTCCCTGGGGTGCCACCCGGGGATCGCCCCTTATCTGGCCTCTCGGCTGCACGAGCGACCACGGCCACCCGGCACCAGCCGCCGCGAACGGCAGAGGTGTCGGGGACCGTGAGCACTGGTGCTCAACACGGGCTCGTACGACCCGTGAAAGGTTCTGTGGTCTTCGGATCACTCAGTGCCAATCACCGCCTCGGGGGCGGATCTGGGCAGGTCACCCGGCCTGACATGGGTGGTCGGGGTGGTGACGCTGCACCCATCGACCACACGTGTGCATGTGGCTGGGTCGGCACTCTGTTGAGTTCTCAAGGAACGAGCGCTTCCTTTCACCCCTGGTGGAGGGCTTCCGGGCGCTTCGGAGCAGCCCAAAGAAGGCCCTCCGCGTCTCCTCCGGTCTTGCTCGGTGGCGACGTGCTCAACATAACCAGCCTGCTTAAGCAGGTCAACCAGGATGGGTAGCTCACTCAGGCTGGACAGGTGCCTTACCATGGCGGGATGAGCCTTGACCCGAACGACGACCGACCGCCGTATATGCAGGTCAGCAGCGTTCTGCGAGCGGAAATCCTCACAAGGAAGTTCGAGCCCGGAACGCAGTTGCCCTCAGGCCCCGAGTTGGCCAAGCGGTTCGAGGTGGCCCGAGGAACGGTGACCAGGGCACTGGACTTGCTGAGGGACGAGGGGCTGATCGTGACCCGAAAGGGGTCCGGATCCTTCGTGCGGGAGCGCACGGAACGTCCGGTCGGTCTTCGGCCTCACCTCGAAATGGCCTTCGCCGATCCGCACGTGACCGTGGACTTCGCGGGGTTCAGCAGCGAGACGCTGCACGGTGCGATGCAGGAACCACTCGACAAGATCCGCGCGGGGCGCCTCCGCCCCGAGTCGATTACGGTCCGGCTGCTCCTGCCGGACACCACCGCCCCCATGGCGGTGCCCACGCTCGTGGACGGCCTCGCAGACGACCCCGCCCTACGCAATCGCGCCCGGGACATCGCTCTGACGCACGCGGCCGGCATAAAGCACTCGGTCGAGGTGCTGGCCGAGCTGGGCCTCGTCGAGAAGGCGACAGTGGAGGTCAAGGTGTACCGCGCAACGTCGCTCTTCAAGCTTTACGTCCTGAATCACCGTGACGTGTTCTTCGGCTTCTATCCGCTGCGGGAGCGGACTCTCACAGTCGAGGGGGAAGCCCGCACGTTCTTCGACATCACCGGCAAGGACACGACTCTCTTCCACCACGCAACAGGGCCAGACGGGGAGTCGATGGGGTCTCAGTACGTCCAGCAGGCCACGACGTGGTTCGAGAGCATCTGGGACACAATCGCCTACGAGCGTGAGGCATGATCATGGCATCCGAGAACACCAGCAGCACCCTGGGCCCCGTGCGGCATGTGCTACTCGACTTCGACGGCCCGGTCTGCTCGGTGTTCGCGGGTTTCCCCGCCGAAGACGTGGCCCGAAGGCTGGTTGACCTACTGCGCGACGCTGATGGCCCGCCCCCCGGGCACGAAGAGTCTGATCCCCTGGCGATGCTGCGCCGCATCGCAGAAGCTCGGAAAGATCTGGTCCCGGCGGCGGACGAACACCTCACTCGGCTGGAGGTCGAGGCCGTTAAACGGGCCCGGCCGACGCCGGGGGGCGTGGGCTTCATGGAAGCCTGCGCCGCTACCGGCCGCGCGGTGTGGGTGGTCAGCAACAACGCGACGGCGGCCATTGAGCGGTACCTCTCCGTTCACGGCCTCACCGAACTCGTTGCAGGCACTTTCGGTCGCATCGCCGGTCGACCAGAGTCGATGAAGCCTTCGCCGGAACTTCTCATCGCAGCCATGCGAGCAGCGGACGCAAAGCCTGGCGAGTGCGTGTTCATCGGGGACGCGGTCCGGGATGTCGAGGCCGCTCATGCTGCGGGGATGGAGGCGATCGGGTACGCGAACAAGCCGCACAAGGTAGATGCCTTGACCGCCGCCGGGTCCGTCGCGGTGGTGACCTCGATGGAGACGCTGGCCGCGGGCGTCACATGACATCAACGCTGACATCAACGTCCACGAACAACGGCTCACACGCACGCACCTTGACGCTCAATCAGCCTGGCCCGCCCCCGAGCGGCGGGGTCCCTCAGCTCGCCTGAAAAGCGGAAGGTCGCCGGTTCGACCCCGGCCCCAGCCACCGCAGCCCTCACCAGGGCAAAGCCCCCTCCCGGTCCGTCCGGAGGGGGCCTTTTCGTTGGCGCAGCGGCGATGTCTTACAGCTCTGGTACGCACCGTAAGAGCGCGGGCCCAGGGAGTGAAATGCTGGGCATCGCGTCGACGAAGGGGAGTGGGCTCATGCGGTGGACCGTCCATGGCGAACGGCAGATCTACAGCAACCCTTGGGTCAACCTGTGGCTTGTCGACGTACAGCAGCCCGACGGGCGCCGCTGGGAACACCACGTCGTACGCATGCGACACCTCGCCGTCGCCGCCGTGGTCGATGACCACAAGCGCGTCCTGATGATGTGGCGCCACCGGTTCATCACCGACGCCTGGGGCTGGGAACTGCCCATGGGACTCATCGAGCCCGGCGAGACCCCGGAGCGGGCCGCCGCCCGCGAGGTCGAAGAAGAGACCGGCTGGCAGGTCGAGGCGATGAAGCCCCTGGTGTACGCACAGCCCGCGAACGGGATCACCGACTCCGAGCACCATGTCTTCCGCGCCGATGGGGCCACCTACACCGGGCCGCCGACAGAGCTGAACGAATCGGACCGGATCGAGTGGATCCCCCTCTCGGAGATAAGGGGGATGATCGACCGCCGCGAGATCGTCAGCAGCGGCAGCCTGGTCGGCCTGCTGTATCTGCTGCTGGACGAGGCGACCAAGAGCGCCGGCTAGTGCTGTGACCGGGATGGTTCACCGTGGTCGGGAGACGGCTCACGGGACGAGCGCGGTCCGCGCGGCGACTGGTATTACTGGTGCATGCAGGAAGAGACCGCGCGGTCCGCGATCGACACGTTCATCTCCGCGTTCAACGCCTCGGACGACAGCTATGTGACTGCGCTGCTCTCCCAGGCCCTAACCTCGGATGTGGTCTTCTGGGGACCGTTGGGCCGCAGTGAGGGGATCGAGGCGGTCGAGCGGTTCGTGCTGGACATCCGGCGCCACCCCGCGGGGACCGGCACGATGGTGCGCTGTTCGGCGGTGGACATGCCGGGCGAGTGGGCCCGGTACCAGTGGGTCTTCACGACGCCGGATGGAGGCCCCCGCCTGGCGGGAACGGACGTCGTCCATCTGCGGCGGAGCCTCATCGACCAGGTCATCGTCTTCGCGGGGGAGATCGAGCCGTCCGCCTCTTGAGTCATTCTCCTCTGGCGCCGTCCTTCTCCTGAACCGGCCCCGTTCGGGGCTCCGGGTCTGCCCAGCCGAGATCATCTTCACAACGCTTCGGTCGTCCTCCCTTGGCCACGAGCGGACCGATGATGCGCTGCGGCTGTGTAAGTTCGCGGTTGGTCAGGCTGCGGTGTTGAGGGGGCGTCCGCCCCAACGGATGCCCTTCGCGCTTCGGATGCGGGCGCGTTCCTTGCGTTCGGCGGCCAGGACGTCGCGGTGGCGGGCGTTGGCGTTGCGCCAGCGTAGATAGGCGCGCAGGGCTCGTGTCTGCACGGTGTGGTTGGGGTGGTTGGAGTTGGCGATGGTGAACTGCCTCAGCGGTCCGAAGTGGGCCTCGATGGGGTTGGCTGAGCAGGCGGGGACGGCCTCCCGCCCACCGAGGGTCCAGGCAGGCCAGGCCGATCTCGTTGAACCGGTGGATCACATCGCGCACGGTGTCCTCGTCGGCCGCCACCAGCTGGGCGATCACCGGCACCCGATTCCCGCCGGCCGAGGCCAGCAGCATCGTCGCGCGCCGATAGCGCACCGAGTTGGTGCTGCCCCGGCGCACGATCTGCTGCAGCCGCTGCCCCTCCTGGTCGGTCAGTCTGCGCACACGGACAGGCTCGGCCACCGCGCCTCCAGCGGTCGGATCGGACGTCACCGCACATCCAACCGCCACGACGACCAACCCGGCGAACCTAATTCCTTGTTAACGGTGCCGCGTGCCGCGAGGAGATGTGAGCCTTGCGGTGCTGTTCGAACGCTGGACCGTGACGTCTAAACGTTGCCTGGCGGCTGACGCCTCGCATCAGAGCGGCGGACGGGCCGGCGTATCTCGTGGTGGCGGTCGCGTGGGCGCCGGGTGGATGCCTTCGGCGAACACGGCGTTGATGCCTCCGCATAGAGAGCTTTCCGAACTGGAGTTCGATCTTCTCCGTAAGCGTCACCGGCTCGTGAACGCGGCTCACCTCTGGCACGAAGCAGTGAGCGATGAAACAACAACAAGCACTGCTGAACAGTCAGGGTTTCGGGAGGCCGACGGCCTGCTGATCAGCGCGTATACAGATTTCGTCTGGGCTGCAGGCGAGGCGCTCAGGGATCCGCACTCAGTCTGACGTCATACGCCAACCCGTACGCCAACAGCAGCAGACAACCACGGTCAACCGAGCACCCCCAGGCACCCACGACCGGGCCCAGCCGGGCACCGGCACGGCCTGAAAAGCGGAAGGTCGCCGGTTCGACCCCGGCCCCAGCCACTGCCGCCCCTACCAGGGCACAGCCCCCTCCCGGTGCATCCGGAGGGGGCTTCTTCATCGCCTGCGACGCCTACGGGGGAACGCGTGTCTTGCATGAACGATCAGACGTTGGCGCAGATCGCGAAGACGCTGATGCCCACGTTGTCGGTGGAGGTCTGGCGGCCCAGCCCGATCCAGCCCCGTGCGTCATTGGTGGGGAAGCTGCCGACGAGGATGGCGGTGTCGCCCCGGGCCTCGGCACCGCCGCCGATGGCCTTCTTCCCTGGCGGGCAGTACACCGTGCGCCGCTGGAAGTTCGGGACGTTCTCATTGGGCAGGGTGACCACCTCGTAGCCGGGCACGCCCTCGCCGGGGCGGGGTGCTTCTTGGGAAGCGGTCGCGTCCGACTGGGAACCGGCGGCCCCGGAGCCCTGGGAGCCGGTCGCCCCGGAGCCCTGGGAGTCTGTCGCCCCGGAGCCCTGGGAGTCTGTCGCCCCGGAGCCCTGGGAGTCTGTCGCCTCGGAGCCTTGGGACTCGGTCCCCTCGGCGCTCTGGGCCATGGCCCCCTCGGCGCCCTGCGACATGGTCCCCTCGGAGCCTTGCGACATGGTCGCCTCGGCGCTGTAAGAGCCGGTCGTCTGGTCGTCGCCGTCCTGTGTCGCCGACGCGACGCCTGGTGTCAGCGCCATGGTCAATGCCGCGGCAGCGATGACGAGCCTTCCACGCATGTGTGTCTTCTCCTTCGTCACGGGCCCCTGGACGGGACCGACACCGTGAAAGCGTGACCAGGCGAAGCGGAGAGTAAGGCATGAAAGTATGCAAATCCCACGAACGTGGGACGCGTAAGAGGCGTACGGGTGCAGCTCTCCCGGGCGGCCGAAGACCGCCGGTTCGCGCAGTGTCCCGGTGAGCGGAACGTCGCCATTCCCGCCACAAGAATCAGCGGCGAACAATCCCCGAACACAACCGAGCCGCAGGTCTTGATCCCATCCGAAGCGGCCATTGGAGAGCCGACATGGCAGACGTGAAGGGCACCCCGAGCGAAGTACGCAAGGCAGCGATCGCAAGTTTGTTCGGTAGCGCATTGGAGTGGTACGACTTCTTCCTCTATGGCACGGCCGCCGCGCTCGTGTTCAACACCCTGTTCTTCCCGACCTTCAATCCGCTGGTGGGGACGATCGCCGCCTTCGGCACCAACGCGGTGGGGTTCCTCGCCCGGCCGTTGGGCGGCATCATCTTCGGGCACTTCGGGGACCGGATCGGCCGAAAGTCGATGCTGGTGACCACCCTGGTGATCATGGGCGTCGCGACTTGTCTGATCGGCCTGCTGCCCACCTACGCCACCGTCGGGGTCTGGGCGCCGGTGCTGCTGGTGGCGCTGCGGATCGTGCAGGGCATCGCCGTCGGCGGCGAGTGGGGCGGCGGGGTGCTGATCGTCAGCGAACACGCGCCGAGCCACCGCCGCGGCTTCTACTCGGCCTGGAGCCAGACCGGCGTGGGGCTCGGGTTCGTCCTCTCCGCCGCCGCCTACGCGCTGGCCCAGGAGGTGACCACCAAGGAGTCCTTCCTCGCCTGGGGATGGCGCATTCCGTTCGTGGTCGGCATCCTGCTCACCGCCGTCGGACTGCTGATCCGGCTCCGGATCATGGAGACACCCGCGTTCCAGGAGAAGGAGTCGGAGCCGAAGAAGTCCACCCCGCCGCTTCTCGACGTCATCCGCACCCACCCCAAGTCCATCCTGATCGCCTTCGGCGCGCGGGTCGCCGAAACCGGTGCGAGTTACCTCTTCCTCACCTTCAGCCTCTCCTACGCGTCCGAGATCGGAGTGGGCAAGGGCGTGGTGCTGGCCGCGCTCGTGGTGGGGATGCTGTTCGAGTCGTTCGCGATGCCCATGTTCGGGGCGCTCTCCGACCGCATCGGACGCCGACCGGTGTATATCGGGGGCGCGATCGCGGTGATCGTCTGGGCGTATCCGTTCTTCGCGTTGTTCGACTCGCGCAATCCGGTGCTGATCTTCGTGGCGATCTTCGTGGCGGTCGTGATCGGCCACGGGGCGATGATCGGCACCCAGCCGGCGTTCTTCACCGAACTCTTCGCCAGCCGGGTGGCCTACAGCGGGCTCGCCCTGGGGCATGAGCTGGCGTCGATGATCGTCGGCGGGTTCTCCCCCATCGTCGCCACCGCGCTGCTCGCCTGGTCGGGCGCGTCCTGGCCGATCGCGCTGTTCCTCATCGGCATGGGCCTGGTCACCGTGTTCGCCGTGGCGGCCGCTCCCGAGACCAACCCGAACGTCCTCGGGGACGGCAAGGCCCGGCAGGAGGCCGAGGCGGAAGAGAAACCCAAGCCGTCCGATTCATCGCCGATTCATTCATAACCGGCCTCCGTAATCGGCCTCCATAACCGGCCTCCGTAATCGGCCTCCATAACCGGTCTCGCCCTGCCCCGCCCGCCGCCGGTGCGGCCGGGGCGGGGCGATGGCTGACGGGGCGTGCCCGAAGTACGACGGTATCGGCCGTTCCGGCCGTACGCTGGGCTGATGACGCGGCTGATCGTGGCGGGGGGAGGTGGCGGGGACGCCGTTGCCGCCGCGGTGATCGACCGGGCTCTGTACGGGCACGGGACGGCCGACGACCGGGCGGTGGTCCTGACCTACGCCTGGGACCGGCTGCTCGTCGATCCCGTCCCCGGGCCCCGGGGAGCGGCCGACTTCACCGGTCTGCGGACGCTCACGCCGAGCGTGTACGCCGTGCCCAAGGACGCGAGGCCGGTGGCGCCGGCCGGGTCCACACTGCCCCGGCTGGCCGCCGAGCTGCCGCACACCTTCGCGCTGCTCGATCCCCACCACGGGGTGGAGGGCATGGTCCGGCAGCTGGAAGAGCTGATCGAGCACCTGGCCCCGGCCTCGATCGACCTGCTGGACGTGGGTGGCGACATCCTCGCGCGTGGGGATGAGCCCACGCTGCGCAGCCCGCTCGGGGACGCGCTGTCGCTTGCCGCGTGTGCGCAGGTGACCGCGGAGATCCGGCTGCTGGTCGCCGGGCCGGGGCTGGACGGGGAGATCCCGGTGGAGGTGCTGCGCGAACGGCTGGGGTCGGTGGTCCATACGCTGATCGCCGAGGACGTCGCGCCCATCGGCCCCGTCATGGAGTGGCATCCGTCGGAGGCCACCGGCATGCTCACGGCCACGGCGCGGGGGGTGCGCGGGCTGTGCGAGGTACGGGACGCGGGGCTCACCATTCCCCTGACCGACGACGGGCCCGTGGTCCATGAGGCGGATCTCGACGCCGCGTTCCGCCGGAACCGGCTCGCCGGGGCCATCGCCGACACGACCGGTCTCGCCGAGACCGAGCGGCACTGCCGGGACATCTGCGGATACTCGGAGATCGACTACGAGCGGGAGAAGGCCGCGCGGTCCGGGTCGGCGCCCGAGGGCCCGTTCCGGCCCAGGGCCGTACTGGCCGGGGTCGCCGGCTTCGCGGAGGAGGCCCGCGCCCGCGGGGTCAGCCACACCACCTTCCGCCACCTCACCGAGGCCCTCGGCCTGAGCGGTGTCCAACGCGCCGATCTGCGGGCCCTGCTGATCGGGACTCAGCCCGAGCGGTACGACGCCCCGCTGTGGCGGCTGTGATCACCCGGATGGGCTATAGTTGATCTCGCAACGCCGCCCCCGCGGGGCGGGAGTTGATGCGTCGGTCGTCTAAGGAAAGATACTCGTCTCCAAACGAGGGATGTAGGTGCAAGGCCTGCTCGGCGCTCCTTAGGAAAGTCCCTCCCCTGATCTCAAGGGGAGGGACTTTTTCGTGTGCCCACAGCGCGCCGCACCGCACCGCGCCGCACCCCACCGCTCCCCCCCTCAGCACCGCGTCGGCGTCGCCCTCGGCGGCCGCCCTCCCGGGTGGCGGTGGCGCCAGGTCCAGAAGACCACGGCGGACACCAGACACCAGCCCCCCAGCACCAGGAAGGGGAAGGGGTGCTGGTGGCGGGGGAAGTAGATCGCGGTGTGCTGGGCGTTGACCGAGGCACCCGGCGGGAGCCAGCGGCCGACGGTGCCCAGGAGGGAGGGGAGCAGGGGCCAGGAGACGGCGCCGCCGGAGGAGGGGTTTCCGAGGATCACCATCAAACCCCAGGTGGGGAGGAGCGCCCAGCGCCCGAAGAGGACGTTGAACATGGAGAACACCAGCCCCGAGGTGAACATCGTCAACGCCAGGATCGCCCACGACTCCGCGAAGGGGAGCCGGAGCGATTCCAGCCCCCAGTCGACGATCGCCGCGATCGAGAAGGCGCCGAGCAGGGCGTACGCGAGGTTGAAGGCGATCCGCTCGGCCGGGTTGAGCTCGGCGGCGTTGACACTGAGCTGAATGGCGCCGAGGAAGCCGATGATCGTGGCGGCCAGGGAGATGTAGAAGACCGCGAGTCCACGCGGATCGCCGGGCTGCAGCGGTTTCAGATCCCTCACCGTGACGGGCACCCCGGAGGCCCGGCCCACCTTGCCACCCGCCTGGCTGAGCACCTGGGCCACGGTCGCCCCCGCCGCGCCCGCGACATCCAGCTCGAGGCCATGGTCGCGCGCCCGCAGGATCGCGAAGACCCGCTGCTCCTCCAGGGACCAGCGGGCCTTCGCATAGCTGGGGTAGGGGTGCAGCCGGAGGGACGCGTTCAGGGCCTTCTCCATCCCGGTGAGGAACCGGTTCCGCAGGGCGGCGTCGTCATCGGTGATCACGACGGCGGTGGGGATGTTCCGGGGGGTGGGGTTGGCGAAGGCGAAGGTGTACGAGCCCGCGAAGAGTCCCGCGCCCGCGGAGATGAGCAGCACGATGACGGTCGCGGGGAAGAAGGCGGTGTGCTTGAAACGGGCCCATGGGGAGAGCCGGTCCGCCCCGCCCCTGCCCGCGTCCGCCCCGCCCCCGCCCTCGGCGGTCGCGCCCCCGCCCCCACTCGCGTCGCCGCTGCCCCCACTCGCCTCGCCCCTGCCCCCACTCGCGTCGCCCCCACTCGCGTCGCCCCCGCCCGCGTCGCCCTCGCCCGCGCCTGCGCCGCTTTCGTCGTCCGCCATGCACCCACGCTAGAACGGACAATCCCGGCATACCGCGCAACGTGGCCCGGACAACACCCGGCGGAAATGGTTCGCCAGTCGTTTTGCCGAGGTGAGATCCTGGGATCCGTATGTCCACCACGCCTGCCCCCGCCCTGCCCGCCCTGCTGGAGCGGCTGCCCGAGCTGATGCTGCGCGACCAGCAGCGGCTGGGCCGCCGGCTCGACGGCGCGCGCCGGATCCGTAAACCCGAGGCCCGAGCGGCCGTGCTCGGTGAGATCACCGAGGAGATCACGCGTGCCGAGCTGCGGGTCGCGGACCGCCGCGCCGCCGTGCCGGCCATCACCTATCCGCAAGAGCTGCCGGTCAGCCAGAAGAAGGACGCGATCCTCGAGGCCGTCCGGGATCACCAGGTGGTGATCGTCGCAGGTGAGACCGGCTCCGGAAAGACCACCCAGATTCCGAAGATCTGTCTGGAGCTGGGGCGCGGCGTCAAGGGACTTATTGGCCATACGCAGCCACGCCGTATCGCCGCCCGCACCGTGGCCGAGCGCATCGCCGAGGAGCTGCGGTCGACGCTGGGCGAGTCCGTCGGCTGGAAGGTCCGCTTCACCGATCAGGTGGGGCAGGACACCCACGTCAAGCTGATGACCGACGGCATTCTGCTCGCCGAGATCCAGACCGACCGCGAGCTGCGCCAGTACGACACGATCATCATCGACGAGGCCCATGAGCGCAGCCTCAACATCGACTTCCTGCTGGGCTATCTGGCCCAACTGCTGCCCCGCCGCCCCGACCTCAAGGTCGTGATCACCTCCGCCACCATCGACCCGGAGCGCTTTTCCCGCCATTTCGGCGACGCGCCGATCGTCGAGGTCAGCGGGCGTACGTATCCGGTCGAGGTGCGCTACCGCCCGCTGCTCGAGGAGGGCGGCGAGGACAGCGACCGCGACCAGATCACCGCGATCTGCGACGCGGTCGACGAGCTCCAGGCCGAGGGGCCCGGCGACATCCTGGTCTTCCTCTCCGGTGAGCGGGAGATCCGCGACACCGCCGACGCGCTGAACAAGAAGAAGCTCCCGGTCACCGAGGTCCTTCCGCTGTACGCCCGGCTGTCGCACGCCGAGCAGCACCGGGTCTTCCAGAGACACACCGGCCGACGGATCGTGCTGGCGACCAACGTCGCCGAGACCTCGCTGACCGTCCCCGGTATCCGCTATGTGATCGACCCGGGCGCCGCCCGGATCTCCCGCTACAGCCATCGCACCAAGGTCCAGCGGCTGCCCATCGAGCCGATCTCCCAGGCCAGCGCCAATCAGCGCAAGGGCCGCTGCGGCCGGACCAGCGACGGCATCTGCATCCGGCTGTACTCCGAGGACGACTTCCTCACCCGCCCGGAGTTCACCGACGCCGAGATCCTCCGGACCAATCTGGCCTCCGTCATCCTCCAGATGACCGCCGCCGGCCTCGGCGATATCGAGAAGTTCCCCTTCATCGACCCGCCGGACCGCCGCAACGTCAAGGACGGCGTCCAGCTCCTGGAGGAGCTGCACGCCCTGGACAGCAAGCAGAAGGACCCACGGAAGCGGCTCACCCAGGTCGGCCGGAAGCTGGCCCAGCTTCCGGTGGACCCGCGGCTGGCCCGGATGGTGCTGGAGGCGGACCGCAACGGCTGTGTCCGCGAGGTCATGGTGATCGCGGCCGCGCTGTCCATCCAGGACCCGCGCGAGCGCCCCTCGGACAAGCAGCAGCAGGCGGATCAGCAGCACGCCCGCTTCAAGGACGAGTCCAGCGACTTCCTGGCCTTCCTCAATCTGTGGAAGTACATCCGGGAGCGGCAGAAGGAGCTGTCCTCCTCCGCCTTCCGCCGGATGTGCCGCAATGAGTTCCTCAACTACCTGCGCATACGCGAATGGCAGGACATCTACAGCCAGCTCCGCACGGTCGCCAAGACCATGGACATCCATATGTCCGAACAGGACGCGGCGCCCGATCACGTCCATACGTCGCTGCTGGCGGGGCTGCTGTCCCATGTGGGACTCAAGGACACCGATAAGAACGAGTACTTGGGCGCGCGCAGCGCCAAGTTCGCGGTGTTCCCCGGCTCGGCGCTGTTCAAGAAGCCGCCGCGCTGGGTGATGTCGGCGGAGCTGGTGGAGACGTCCCGGCTGTGGGCGCGGGTCAACGCGAAGATCGAGCCGGAGTGGATCGAGCCGCTCGCCCAGCACCTGGTCAAACGCACCTACAGCGAACCGCACTGGGAGCAGAAGCAGGCCGCGGTGATGGCATATGAGCGGGTCACGCTCTACGGGGTGCCGATCGTCGCCCAGCGGAAGGTCAACTACGGCCGGATCGACCCGGAGACCAGCCGCGATCTGTTCATCCGCAACGCCCTGGTGGAGGGCGACTGGCGCACCCACCATCAGTTCTTCCACGACAACCGCAAGCTGCTGGGCGAGGTCGAGGAGCTGGAGCACCGGGCCCGGCGCCGCGACATCCTCGTGGACGACGAGACGCTCTTCGACTTCTACGACCAGCGGATCCCCGAGCATGTGGTCTCCGGGGCCCACTTCGACTCGTGGTGGAAACACAAGCGGCTCGAAGGAGGGACTGCGCCGGAGCTTCTCAACTTCGAGAAGTCGATGCTCATCAACGAGCGGGCGCAGGACATCACCAAGGACGCCTACCCGGACTCCTGGCGCCAGGGGAAGCTCAAGTTCAAGGTGACCTATCAATTCGAGCCGGGGGCGGACGCGGACGGTGTGACCGTCCACATCCCGCTGCAGGTGCTCAATCAGGTCACCGCGGACGGTTTCGACTGGCAGATTCCGGGGCTGCGGGAGGATCTGGTCACCGAGCTGATCCGCTCGCTGCCCAAACCGGTGCGCCGTCACTACGTCCCGGCGCCGAACTATGCCAAGCGCTTCCTGGAAAGCGCTGTCCCCCTCCAGGAGCCGCTGACCGCGGCGCTCGGGCGTGAGCTCCAGCGGATGGTGGGCGTACGGATCGAGCCGGAGGACTGGGACCTGGCGAAGGTCCCCGACCACCTCAAGGTCACCTTCCGGGTGGTGGACGAGCGGCGCCGCAAGCTGGCCGAGGACAAGGACGTGGAGGTGCTGCGGCAGCGGCTGCGGCCGAAGACGCGGGCCGCGATCTCCAAGGCGTTCGAGTCCTCCAAGGAGGGCGTGGGGATCGAGCAGCGCGGCGGGCTGACCCGGTGGACGGTCGGGACGCTGCCGCGCACCTTCGAGACGCGCCGCGGCGGCCAGCCGGTCAAGGCGTATCCGGCGCTCGTCGACGAGGGCGCCTCGGTGGCCGTACGGCTCTTCGACACCGAGGCCGAGCAGCGGGAGGCGATGTGGCGGGGGACGCGCCGGCTGATCCTGCTCCAGCTCCCGTCCAGCCCCGCCAAGTTCGTCCAGGGCAAGCTCTCCAACCAGGCCAAGCTGGCGCTCTCCAGCAGCCCGCACGGCGGTGTGCAGGCGCTCTTCGACGACTGCGTGGCCGCGGCGGCCGACCGGCTGATCGCGTCCCGTGGCGGCCCGGCCTGGGACGAGGAGTCGTTCCGCAAGCTCTTCGACGCGGTGCGCAGCGACATCACGGACGCCACGCTGGACACCGTGCGCAAGGTCCAGGAGGTGCTGGCGGCCTGGCAGTCGTGCGAGCGGCGGCTCAAGGACACCAGGAGCCCGGTGCTGCTGCCGTCCCTCACGGACATCAGGGAGCAGCTCTCGGAGCTCATCGCACCAGGCTTCGTGACCGCGCACGGCGTACGGCGGCTTCCGGACCTCATGCGCTATCTGGTGGCCGTGGACCGGCGGCTGCAGCAGCTGCCGGGCAACGCCGACCGGGACCGCGCCCGGATGGCGAAGGTGCGGGAGATGCGGGACGAGTACGCCTGGCTGCTGGAGCAGTTCCCGCCGGGGCGCCCGGTGCCCCAGGAGGCGCTGGAGATCCGCTGGATGATCGAGGAGTTGCGGGTCAGCTACTTCGCGCACGCCCTCGGTACGGCCTATCCGGTGTCCGACAAGCGCATCGTGAAGGCCATCGACGCGGCGGCGCCGTAAGGGTGTCCCAGGGGCTCCGGCGGCCCGCCGGAGCCCCGCCGGGCGCGAGTTCGACCGCACCCCCTGACCTGCTGTAGAGTCTGCATCGCAGCGCACACCAGCGCGGCGCAGGGCGACGAAGTCGCAGGCGTCACTGTTGGTCCTGTGGAGCAGTTTGGAGTGCTCGCCACCCTGTCAAGGTGGAGGCCGCGGGTTCAAATCCCGTCAGGACCGCTTAACCGGAAGGCCCGGATCCGCATATGGATCCGGGCCTTTGTCGTCTTGACGGCGCACCACACCCAGAGGTACCCAAGCTAAAAGGCGCGGGGGCGCGCGGGAGGTGCGGCGTATGACGACGTCCGCGAGGCATGAGACCAGGGCGCTGCTGCGCGCCCATCTGGCGGCTGCCGCGGGCAACCGCCACTTCACCCGGCACTGTCCGATCTGCCATCGCCTGCTGCGGCTGGCGATGGAGCCCTCGGCGGCCGAGGAGGCGGGTGGCGGGGCCGGCAACGGCGCTGGCAACGGCGCCGGAGACGAGGCCGGCGACGGGGCCGACCAGGAGGCGACGGCCGCCGCTCCACCGCCAACTCGGTAAGCCCTTACCGCAGTTACCCTTTAGCGCAACCAGTGGACACAGGGCAACGGTTGGGCAGTGTGACGGGAGTCACCGAATGAGTTTCCGGAGTGAGGGAACTTACACCCCGCCCACCATGGGTCAATTTAATATGTGCAATTGCACCGTCTGTCCGCGGTGGCCCGAACGCCCCCCCGAGGACCCCCCGGGAGCCTCCCGGGGACACCGCGGGACACCCCGGGCAAGCCGAACGATTGCCCCTCCAGGGGCACTTGCGACCCCTCTGGAGGCACCCTCCGGAAGGCCGTTCCCAGGCATAAAAAGATCGCGCCGGACCCGGCGGAGTCCAGCGCGATCAACGACGCACCCATGTCGAGCGGTGGCGGGCCTGTTGGGGCAGGCACCCGTCGTGTGGAGCTATACAGGCGAAAACCGGGCTGGGGGGCCCGGAAATGCCCGGTTATGCGGTTGTTCAGGCCTCGCTGCGCTGCTGCGGGATGCCCGCAAGAAGTGCACGGACCTCCGCTTCGCGGTAGCGCCGATGCCCTCCGAGCGTGCGGATGGACGTGAGTTTGCCTGCCTTCGCCCAGCGAGTGACCGTCTTCGGGTCCACGCGGAACATCGTGGCAACCTCAGCCGGGGTCAGCAGCGGCTCGGCATCAGGGGTGCGAGCGGTCATGAGCGGCCTCCTCGGGAGAACCGAACCATCACGGTTCTTTCCTCTAAATTCTGCACCTTGACCCGCGTTGCCCGAAATGGCGGACGCGGGCCGAGTCGGTTATAGGACGAACGGCTTGTCCTCGGCACTACAACTACACCATCTGTCCAGCCCCGTCGGCCAAACCGATGGAATTGCCCTCTCAGGTGTCCAACCTCAACGGAAGCCGATGGACCATGCCATAGCGGACAGTCACACGGCCGTGACGATCAGTCACAACAGGATCAGGGGTAACCAGATCCATCAAGGAGTGCAATACCGATGAATCCGCCCATAGTTGGGCGGAAGGAGTCCCTCCCGGACTCCTTGTCCTATTTTGACACGAGGATGGGCGATTACCGCAAGGCCCGAAGTCAGTGCTTTAGGTCACGATTGAGGCAATGGCCCGGATCGGGACCTACGTCCCCGTCTGTTCCGGCCGACCGTCAACCAGCCGTCCGGCGCCGCTCCGGTCGCGCTCAGCTCGCGTTCTGCCGCCCGCGGATCACGCTCCAGCGGTCGGTCAGCCGCTCGTACGCGCTGCCCGCCCGCTCCCCGTCCCCGTCACGCAGCGCCGCGAGGCCCTCCGCCACGTCCGCGGCCGAGTGATCCTCCTCGAGCTGCCCGGCCGGCAGGGTGTGCACCAGGCCGCCGTAGTCCAGCTCGACCAACGACCGGGGGTGGAACTCCTCGAGCCACCGGCCGACGTCCACCAGCCCGTCGATCAGCGGCCCTTCGCCGAGGGACTCCTTGAGCACCTTAAGGCCACGCGCAACCCGGCGCCTGGCCTGGACCATCGGGGTGCGGTAACGGAGAATGAGGCCGTCGTCACCCTTGGTGAATTCGCGCTCCTCGTCCCCGAAGAGCACGAACCAGCGCACCGGCACATGCCAGGTGGCCGAGCGGATCCACGGCCGGGCGTCCGGGTTGCGCTCCAGCCACCGCTCGAAGTCCGCCACCGCCTGCCGGCGCACCACCGGGGGCAGGGCCGCGTCCAGGAGAGGCCCGGGAAGGCGCTCCGGCAGCTCCTCCAGGGCCAGCCAGCCCCTCAGCCGCGTACGCCACGGACAGACGCATGTGACGCCGTCCACGAGCGCCACGAAGGCGTCCGCGCTCTCGTGCACCGGAACCGCCACCGGAGGGACCGGCAGGAGGTCCGCGAGCGAGCGGCGCAGCTCGTCCTGCGCACCGGGCAGGTCGTCGCGCTTGGCATACCGCGCCCAGTGCGATCTCTCCGGCTCCGGAAACGCTGCCAGTGGCTCATAGACCCGGAGATACGCCGCGTACGGGACAATCACCGAAGACGCCAAGGTCACACGCGCTCCCTCAAGGCTGAGACCACCGCCAGGGGCTCCCTCACCCCCACCTGACGGCATCGTCCCATGCCCAGTATCCGGACTCGTCGGGGACATGGCCGATCCCCTGGGACCCCAGGGCTTACCCTCTTGCCCACGGCCCTCCCCACCAGTCAGGAGGGCGTCTACCCCGACCTATGGGAGTCACCACCGTGACCGACGTACGTCACACCGTCAGCGTCGACGGTCCGACGGAGAGTCGCGTGCCGAACCCTCTCTCACCGCTTGCGACGCTGTTCCGGTCCGATCTCGGCGGGCATGAGCAGGTCCTGCTCTGCCAGGACCGCGAGAGCGGCCTCAAGGCCGTCATCGCCCTCCACTCGACCGCCCTGGGCCCGGCCCTCGGCGGCACCCGCTTCCACGCGTACGCCTCCGAGGAGAACCCCGAAGAAGCGGCGCTCCTCGACGCCCTCAACCTCGCCCGCGGCATGTCCTACAAGAACGCGCTCGCCGGGCTCGACCACGGTGGCGGCAAGGCCGTGATCCTCGGCGATCCCGAGGAGATCAAGACCGAAAAGCTGCTGCTCGCCTACGGCCGCTTCGTGGCCTCTCTCAGCGGCCGCTACGTCACCGCCTGTGATGTGGGCACCTATGTGTCCGACATGGACGTCGTCGCCCGTGAGTGCGCCTGGACCACCGGCCGCTCCCCCGAGAACGGCGGCGCCGGCGACTCCTCGGTGCTGACCGCCTTCGGTGTCTTCCAGGGGATGCGGGCGTGCGCCCAGGCGTCCTGGGGCGCGCCCACGCTGCGCGGCCGCCGGGTCGGCATCGCGGGGGTCGGCAAGGTGGGCCACCACCTGGTCGAGCATCTGCTGGAGGACGGCGCCGAGGTCGTGGTCACGGATGTGCGCGGTGAGTCGGTGGACCGCGTGCTGGCCCGCCACCCCCGCGTGCGGGCGGTCCGGGACACCGACGCGCTGATCCGCGACGACCTGGACGTCTACGCGCCGTGCGCGCTCGGTGGCGCCCTGGACGACGCCACGGTGCCCGTCCTGACCGCGAAGGTGGTGTGCGGTGCGGCCAACAACCAGCTGGCCCACCCGGGGGTCGAGAAGGACCTGGCCGGCCGCGGGATCCTCTACGCGCCGGACTACGTGGTGAACGCCGGTGGTGTCATCCAGGTGGCGGATGAGCTGCACGGGTTCGATTTCGATCGGGCCAAGACGAAGGCGGCAAAGATCTTCGACACGACTTTGGCCATATTCGATCGGGCACAGACGGACGGAATCCCGCCCGCCGCCGCCGCCGACCGGCTGGCCGAGCACCGGATGGCGGAGGGCCACGACGCCTGAGCCGTGGCCCACAGGCGCCTGAGAGCTTCTGGGCGCAGCCGTGGGCAGGCCGTACGGGATCTTGCCGGAGGCCGCCACACGGGGGCGTGGGAGCCCCCTGGGAGCCATCGGCGAGAGATCCCTCACGGCCTGTCGGCGGGTCGGCCCGCAAGACACGTTAAAATCGCAGTTGACCAGCGAGGAACGGGCTCCTCGCGGGTTCTGCCTCGTGGCACGTCGTGTGGGCGACGTACCGTATGGCCACAGAAGCAGGTACCGTTGAAGCCCTACGGACCGGTCTCTCTTATGAGAGTCCGCTCCGATTTATGAACGTGAACGCGTGTCAAGACTCTGGGGCCGTCGAGCCCCGTCGTTGAGGGGGTCGAGCCATGGGGCGCGGCCGGGCCAAGGCCAAGCAGACGAAGGTCGCCCGCCAGCTGAAGTACAACAGCGGCGGGACGGATCTCTCACGCCTGGCCGAGGAGCTGGGCGCATCGCCAACGAATCAGCCGCCGAATGGCGAGCCGTTCGAGGACGATGAGCTGGACGACGACCCGTACGCACAGTACGCGGATCTGTACAACGACGATGAGGACGAGGACGACGACCAGTCCGATCCGTCCCCGCAGCGTCGCCGCGCCTGAACCGACCGTTCCAGGCGCTCGGCTTTTCGCCGCACACCTCCACCGGTCCGGGGTACCCGCCTCGGACCGGTTTCTGTGCTGTCCGCGCAGGTCGCGCGGTCGACTCAGCCCGCATGGTCATCAGCTCGCATGGTCACCGGTCAGCGTCACCGCTTCCGCGTCCTCGGCCGTGCGCTCGGTGATCTCACCGCTGACCCAGGCTTCGACACCGCGGTCGGCGAGCGTGGTGAGCGCCACATCGACGGAGTCGGCCGGGACCACCGCCATCATGCCGACGCCCATGTTGAGGGTCTTCTCCAGCTCAAGACGCTCGACCGAGCCGGCCTGACCGACCAGCTCGAAGATCGCGCCGGGGGTCCAGGTCGAGCGGTCCACGACCGCGCGCAGCCCCTCGGGGATGACTCGCGCCAGGTTGTTGGCGAGCCCGCCACCGGTGATGTGCGAGAAGGCGTGCACCTCGGTGGTGCGGGTGAGGGCCAGGCAGTCCAGCGAGTAGATCCGGGTGGGCTCCAGCAGCTCCTCCCCCAGCGTCCGGCCGAGCTCCGGCACCTCGCGGTCCAACGCCCAGCCGGCCCGGTCGAAGAGCACATGGCGGACGAGTGAGTACCCGTTCGAGTGAAGTCCGGACGAAGCCATGGCGATCACCGCATCACCCGTTCGGATGCGATCGGCGCCCAGCACCCGATCGGCCTCGACCACGCCCGTACCGGCCCCGGCGACATCGAAGTCATCGGCGCCCAGCAGCCCCGGGTGCTCGGCGGTCTCGCCGCCCACCAGGGCACAGCCGGCGAGGGTGCAGCCCTCGGCGATGCCCTTGACGATGGCGGCGACGCGCTCGGGGTAGACCTTGCCGACGCAGATGTAGTCGGTCATGAAGAGCGGCTCGGCACCGCAGACCACCAGGTCGTCCACGACCATGCCGACCAGGTCGTGGCCGATGGTGTCGTACACGCCCATCCGCCGGGCGATGTCCACCTTGGTGCCGACCCCGTCGGTGGCGGAGGCGAGCAGCGGACGCTGGTAGCGGGCCAGGGCGGAGGCGTCGAAGAGCCCGGCGAAACCGCCGAGGCCGCCCACGACCTCGGGCCGGCTCGCCTTCTTGACCCACTCCTTCATCAGCTCGACGGCGCGGTCACCCGCCTCGATGTCGACGCCCGCGGCGGCGTAGGTGGACCCGGACTCAGGCATGACGTTGAGATCTTTCGTATCGGGGATGACAGGCGTGCGCTCAGGGACGGCGCAGGGCGTCGGCGCCGCCGACACCAGCGGTCAGCGTCGTCACACCGTCGGCGTCGGCGCTGTTCGGGGCCTGTGTTTCGGACTCCAGGAGGTGCTTGCCCAGCAGCCCCGGATCCGGCAGCTCCATCGGGTACTCACCGTCGAAGCAGGCACGGCACAGATTCGGCTTGGCGATCGTGGTCGCCTCGATCATGCCGTCGGTGGAGATGTACGCCAGCGAGTCGGCGCCCAGCGACTTGCCGATCTCCTCGACCGAGAGGCCGTTGGCGATCAGCTCGGCGCGGGTGGCGAAATCTATGCCGAAGAAGCACGGCCACTTGATCGGCGGGGACGAGATCCGGATGTGGATCTCGGCGGCACCGGCCTCGCGGAGCATCCGCACCAGGGCGCGCTGGGTGTTGCCGCGGACGATCGAGTCGTCGACGACCACCAGGCGCTTGCCCCGGATGACCTCCTTGAGGGGGTTCAGCTTGAGCCGGATGCCGAGCTGGCGGATGGTCTGCGAGGGCTGGATGAAGGTCCGTCCCACATAGCTGTTCTTGACCAGTCCGGAGCCGTACGGAATCCCGCTGGCCTCGGCGTAGCCGACGGCGGCGGGGGTGCCGGACTCGGGCGTCGCTATGACCAGGTCGGCGTCGGCCGGGGCCTCCTTGGCCAGCCGGCGGCCCATCTCGACCCGGGAGAGGTACACGTTCCGGCCCGCGATGTCGGTGTCGGGGCGGGCGAGATACACGTACTCGAAGACACAGCCCTTGGGGCGGGCCTCGGCGAAGATGGTGGAGCGCAGCCCGTTCTCGTCGATGGCGACCATCTCGCCGGGCTCGATCTCACGGATGAAGGACGCGCCCACGATGTCCAGGGCGGCCGTCTCGGACGCCACCACCCAGCCGCGCTCGAGGCGGCCGAGGACCAGCGGGCGGATGCCCTGGGGGTCGCGCGCCGCGTACAGCGTGTGCTCGTCCATATAGACGAGGCTGAAAGCGCCCTTGACCTTGGGCAGCACGATGGGGGCCGCCTGCTCGACGGTCAGCGGCTTGCCGTCGTCGTCCACCTGGCCCGCGAGCAGGGCGGTGACCAGGTCGGTGTCATTGGTCGCCGCGACCTGGGTGGCCCGGCCGCCGTCCCGGGGCAGGGCCGCGACCAGCTCCGCCAGCTCGGCGGTGTTGACCAGGTTCCCGTTGTGGCCGAGCGCGATCGAGCCATGGGCGGTGGCCCGGAAGGTCGGCTGCGCGTTCTCCCACACCGAGGCTCCGGTGGTGGAGTAGCGGGCGTGACCGACCGCGATATGGCCCCGGAGGGAGCCGAGAGAGGTCTCGTCGAAGACCTGGGAAACCAGGCCCATGTCCTTGAAGACGAGGATCTGGGAGCCGTTGCTCACCGCGATGCCCGCGGACTCCTGTCCGCGGTGCTGCAGTGCGTACAGCCCGAAATAGGTGAGTTTGGCGACCTCTTCACCCGGTGCCCAGACTCCGAAGACGCCGCAAGCGTCCTGGGGGCCCTTCTCACCGGGGAGCAGGTCGTGGCTGAGTCGTCCGTCACCACGTGGCACGTCATCGAGTCTAGGCCAGTTCGGCGGTGCCTCCGAACGAGGGACCCGTCAGGGGGGCGTAAGTCACATTCCCCGCACCGCTCCGGGCCCCCGGAACCCGTGCCCGACCTGCGAACGGCCAGGGGCCGATATCCGTGGCCGAGGCAAGGATCACATCTCGCGCCCCGAAAAGGATCACATCGCGGGCGCTCAGCCGAGCACGGGCAGGTGCGCGGAGAGGTCGGCGCGGTCGCCGCTCGCGGTCAGCGGCGCCGACTCCAGGGCATCGGCCCAGGTCAGACGGCCCGTGGCGAGGCGGACCCAGGTCAGCGGATCGGTCTCCACGACGTTCGGCGGGGTGCCACGGGTGTGCCGGGGGCCCTCGACGCACTGGACCACGGCGAACGGCGGGATCCGGAGCTCGACCGAGCCGCCGGGCGCCTTCACCGCGAGGGCGTCGGCGAGCACCCGGACCGCGGTGGCCAGCGCCTGGCGGTCGTGCCGTACGGGCACTCCGGTGGCGGCCGTCAGATCGTCGGCGTGGACCACGAGCTCCACACAGCGGGTGACCAGGTAGTCCTCCAGCCGCATCGCGCCGACGCGGGTGGCCAGCAGCCGGTCGCCGGGCGCGACGGAGGCCGCCTCCGCGAACCGCGCCTCGGCGCGCTCCAGCAGCTCGCCCAGGTCCTCACCCGCCGCGAGGGCACGCGTCTCCTCGTCGATCGGCCCGGAGTGCGCGGCCAGCGCCGCGGCCCAGCCATTGACGGTGACCTCCCGCGCGGGCGGTGCGGGCTGCTCCAGGAGCCGGACGACGGAGGTCACGGCCATCGCCAGATGCGCGACCAGCTCCCGGACCGTCCAGCCGCCGAGCCGGGTGGGGGCGTCCAGGCCCGCGTCGTCCAGCCCCTCGGCCGCCTTCCGCGCCAGCCGCAACTGCGCGATCACGGCGGTACGGGTCTTGGCAAGGTCGTACGTACGGGCGCGAGTACGGGGCGGCATGGCGCCGAGCCTATCGACAGCCCGGCGGGGCAGGCGGAGGATGGATGAAAGGGGATAGGGCGGTATCAATCAGGATGAAAGGTGTGAATGACCATGGGCGAGCATCCCGATGCCGCCGTGGTGCGCCGCGCATGCACCGCGTTCCAGCAAGGCGATCTGGACACCCTCTCCACGCTGCTGACGGCGGACGTCGTCCAGCATGTGCCCGGTGACAACATGCTCTCCGGACACCACAAGGGCCGGGACGCGTGCATGGATCTGTACCGCACCGAGTTCGAGGAGACCGCCGGCACGCTGCGGGTCGATCTGGAGTCGGTGATGCCCGACGGGCGCGGGCATGTGATCTCCGGCCACCACGTCCGCGCCGAGCGCGGCAACCGCACGCTGGACATGAAGACCGGGCTGTTCTTCACCATCGTCGGCGGGAAGATCAGCGACATCGACCAGTGCGTCGAGGACATTGACGCCGCCAACGCCTTCTGGGGCAAGTGAGCCCCACAAGGCCCGAAGCGACCGTACGGCCCGCTCCCTGACGGCAGGGAGCGGGCCGTACGTCGCAAGGACGCAGGTTCTCAGGACAGCAGGCTCAGGCCAGCAGGCCCGGGATCGTCGCCTCGTACGGCTCCCTCAGCTCGGCCAGCGGGATGGAGAACTGCCCCTGGACGTCGATCGCGTCGCCGTCGATCACACCGATACGGGCCGCCGGAAGCCCCCGCGCCCCGCACATGTCCTTGAAGCGGACCTCCTCGCTGCGCGGTACGGCGACGACCGCCCGGCCCGCGGACTCGGAGAACAGCAGGACGAACGGGTCCAGACCGTCGGGGACGACGATCCGGGCGCCCTTGCCGCCGCGCAGACAAGACTCGGTGAGCGCCTGGATCAGACCGCCGTCGGACAGGTCGTGGGCGGCGTCCACCATGCCGTCGCGCGAGGCCGAGATCAGGATCTCGGCGAGCAGCCGCTCCCGCTCCAGGTCCACCTTCGGCGGCAGTCCGCCCAGGTGGTCGTGGATCACCTGGGACCAGGCCGAGCCGCCCAGCTCCGCCGTGGTGTCGCCCAGCAGATAGAGCAGCTGGCCCTCCTCCGCGAAGGCGATCGGGGTGCGGCGGGCCACATCGTCGATCACGCCGAGGACGGCGACGACCGGCGTCGGGTGGATGGCCACCTCGCCGGTCTGGTTGTACAGCGACACATTGCCGCCGGTGACCGGGGTGCCCAGGGTCAGGCAGCCGTCGGCGAGGCCGCGGGTGGCCTCCGCGAACTGCCACATGACCGCGGGGTCCTCCGGCGAGCCGAAGTTGAGGCAGTTGGAGATGGCGAGCGGGGTGGCGCCGGACGCTGCCACATTGCGGTACGACTCGGCGAGCGCGAGCTGCGCCCCCGCGTACGGGTCCAGCTTGGCGTAGCGGCCGTTGCCGTCCGTGGCGACGGCCACGCCCAGGCCGGTCTCCTCGTCCACGCGGACCATGCCGGAGTCCTCGGGCTGGGCGAGGACCGTGTTGCCCTGGACGAAGCGGTCGTACTGATCGGTGATCCAGGACTTGGACGCCTGGTTCGGCGAGGCGACCACCTTGAGGACCTGCTCGCGCAGCTCCTCGGCGGTGGCCGGGCGCGGCAGCTTGTCCGCGTCGTCGGCCTGGAGCGCGTCCTGCCACTCGGGGCGGGCGTAGGGGCGCTCGTAGACGGGGCCCTCGTGGGCGACGGTGCGCGGCGGGACGTCGACGATCTGCTCGCCGTGCCAGTAGATCTCCAGCCGCTCGCCGTCGGTGACCTCACCGATGACGGTGGCGATGACGTCCCACTTCTCGCAGATCTCCAGGAAGCGGTCGACCTTCTCGGGCTTCACGATCGCGCACATGCGCTCCTGCGACTCGCTCATCAGGATCTCCTCGGGGGAGAGCGAGGAGTCGCGCAGCGGCACGGTGTCCAGCTCGACCCGCATACCGCCGGAGCCGGCGCTGGCGAGCTCGCTGGTGGCGCAGGACAGGCCCGCGCCGCCGAGGTCCTGAATGCCCTCGACCAGGTCCTCCTTGAAGACCTCCAGGGTGCACTCGATGAGCAGCTTCTCCTGGAAGGGGTCGCCGACCTGGACGGCGGGGCGCTTGGTGGGTTTCGAGTCGTCGAAGGTCTCCGAGGCCAGCACGGAGACACCGCCGATGCCGTCGCCGCCGGTGCGGGCGCCGTAGAGGATCACCTTGTTGCCGGCGCCGGACGCCTTGGCGAGATGGATGTCCGCATGCTTCATCACGCCCACGCAGAGCGCGTTGACCAGCGGGTTTCCCTGGTAGCAGGGGTCGAAGACGACCTCGCCGCCGATGTTGGGCAGGCCCAGGCAGTTGCCGTAGCCGCCGATGCCCGCGACCACACCGGGCAGCACCCGCTTGGTGTCGGGGTGGTCGGCGGCGCCGAAGCGCAGCGGGTCCATCACGGCCACCGGGCGGGCGCCCATGGCGAGGATGTCGCGGACGATGCCGCCGACGCCGGTGGCCGCGCCCTGGTAGGGCTCGATGTACGAGGGGTGGTTGTGCGACTCGACCTTGAAGGTGACCGCGTAGCCCTGGCCGACGTCGACGACACCCGCGTTCTCGCCGATGCCGACGAGCAGGGCGTCGCTCTCGGGGGCCTTCTCACCGAACTGCCGCAGATGGACCTTGCTCGACTTGTACGAGCAGTGCTCGGACCACATGACGGAGTACATCGCGAGCTCGGCGCCGGTGGGGCGGCGGCCCAGGATGGCGCGGATGCGCTCGTACTCGTCCTGCTTGAGACCGAGCTCGGCCCAGGGCTGCCCGTCGTCCGGGGTCTGCGCCGCGTGCTTGGTGGTGTCCAGGGTCATGCGCTGACCAGCCTCTTGAGGATCGAGGTGAAGAATCCGAGACCGTCGGTGCGACCGGTGCCGATCAGCGGTTCGACGGCGTGCTCGGGGTGGGGCATGAGGCCGACGACATTGCCCGCCGCATTGGAGATACCGGCGATGTCGCGGAGCGAGCCGTTGGGGTTGAGCTCCTCATAGCGGAAGACGACGCGTCCCTCGGCCTCGAGTTCATCGAGCACACGCTCATCGGCGACATAGCGTCCGTCGATGTTCTTCAGCGGGATGTTGATCTCCTGACCCTGCTCGTATGAGCGCGTCCAGGCGGTCTCCGCGTTTTCCACTCGCAACTTCTGATCGCGGCAGATGAAGTGCAGATGGTTGTTCCGCAGCATCGCACCGGGGAGGAGATGGGTCTCGGTGAGAACCTGGAAGCCATTGCAGATGCCAAGCACCGGCATACCGGCCTTCGCCTGATCGATCACCGACTCCATTACCGGAGAGAACCGGGAGATCGCTCCGGCGCGCAGATAGTCGCCATAGGAGAAGCCGCCCGGCAGGATCACCGCGTCGACCTGCTTGAGGCCCTTGTCGCGGTGCCACAGCGGTACGGCTTCGAGACCGGCGGTGCGGACCGCGCGCTGGGTGTCGCGGTCGTCGAGCGTGCCGGGGAAAGTGATGACTCCGATACGTGCGGTCACGACTCGGCCTTCACGGCGGTGGCGTCGGCACCCTCGCCGACCTCGACCTTCACGGAAAAGTCCTCGATCACGGTGTTCGCCAGGAAGGTCTCGGCGATCTCATGGATACGGGCGAGGGCGGCATCGTCGACCGGGCCCTCCACCTCGAGTTCAAAGCGCTTGCCCTGACGGACATCGGCGATCCCCTCGAAACCGAGGCGGGGCAGCGCTCGCTGCACCGCCTGGCCCTGGGGGTCGAGGATCTCCGGCTTGAGCATGACGTCGACTACGACGCGTGCCACTGGCACTCCCGGTGGTGTGGTGCTGGTGCGTAAGGCGGTGGCCCAAGACTACCCCGGCGAAAATTCTACGCGAGTAGATATGCAAGGGTTCGGTCACGTTTAAGCATCGTCGGTGGCAACCGATGGGGAAAGGTCGGGGAAAAACGTATGGTCCCGATCGCGGCGTGACACGCGGATGGAATTACCGGGGTTCACAATGCAATGCCAGTCGCTGTACAAATGAAAAAGCATTGTTGGACACAACTGGACAGCTGACATCTTTGCACGTCAACGCATCGATGCAGCCCGAAAGGACCGATATCCGTGGCGCAGCGCGTAGTAGTCACGCTCTCCGACGACCTCGAGGGCGGCCAAGCGGAAGAGACGGTCACGTTCGGACTCGACGGCAGGTTGTACGAGATCGACCTCAACTCTGCCAATGCGTCGAAACTGCGCGACGCCCTCGCGCCGTACGTGGAGGCCGGTCGCAAGCGGGCCCGCTCGGGCAAGACGTACCGCCGCACCGATGTCGCCCCGGACCCGGCCGCGGTGCGCGCCTGGGCCAGGTCGAACGGCATGGAGGTGCCCCCGCGCGGCCGGATCCCCAAGAAGGTCTACGAAGCCTTCAACGAGTCGGCCTGAGTGACCCGTTCAGCCGAGTTGCACACCACCCCGGGTGATCCGCTAAAGTCTGGAGCACGCCGAGGGGCGAGGCCGAAAGGCCGAAGGCCCGAGGAAGACACCATGCGGGTGTAGCTCAGTAGTAGAGCGCCCCCTTTCCAAGGGGGAGGCGCAGTGTGCGATCCCTGTCACCCGCTCTCATCGTCTATCGCCCTCTTGCCGAAGAGGATCAGGTAGAGTGATGCACGCGCCGATCGGTGAAAGCTGGTCGGAGGCATGCGGACGTGGCTCAGTTGGTAGAGCATCACCTTGCCAAGGTGAGGGTCGCGAGTTCGAATCTCGTCGTCCGCTCCAGATCTGAGGCGCCGGTCGAATCGACCGGCGCCTCAGGCGTTTTCAGCCCCAGAATCCCTGGCCGGGGCCGGGGCGGGAGCGAACGACGGTGCCGCTGAGGGAAAGTGACGGCGTGCCGGGTCGGTGTGGTCCCGCTGGAAGGGGCCCCTGTGCGAGGGCCGCGCTGGATGAGGTCCCGCTGGGAGGGGCGTGTGAACGACACCGCGGCGATCCGGCTGCTGCTGGCCGACGACGAGCATCTGATCCGGGGCGCGCTGGCCGCCCTGCTGGCGCTCGAGGACGATCTGCTGGTGGTCGCGGAGGCGGCGTCCGGGCCCGAGGCGCTGGCGATGGCGCGGGCGCACCGGCCCGATGTGGCGGTGCTGGACCTCCAGATGCCGGAGGCGGACGGGGTCTCGGCGGCCGCGGCACTCCGGTCGGAGCTGCCCGGCTGCCGGACGATGATCGTGACCAGCCACGGCCGGCCGGGTCACCTCAAGCGGGCCCTGGAGGCGGGGGTGCGCGCGTTCGTACCGAAGACCACCTCCGCGCAGCGGCTCGCGGAGATCATCCGCACGGTGCACGGCGGGTCCCGCTATGTCGACCCCGGACTGGCCGCCGACGCGATCAGCGCAGGGGACTCCCCGCTGACCGCGCGGGAGGCGGAGCTGCTGGAGCTGGCGGCGGACGGCGCCTCCATCGCGGAGATCGCCCAGCGCGCCGCGCTCTCCCAGGGGACGGTCCGGAACTATCTGTCGGCCGCGGCGGCGAAGCTGGGGGCGGAGAACCGGCACGCGGCGGCGCGGATCGCCCAGGAGCACGGCTGGCTCTGAGCGGCTCCCGAGCGCTCCCGAGCGCTCCGCGCCGCCGCCCTGAGCGGCCTCGACACCCGGGTGGTAGTTCACCGGTCGAGGGTTTGGTTATAGTAGAGGCGCGTCGAACCGGAAAAGTCCGGCGCAGGCGGACGTAGCTCAGTTGGTAGAGCGCAACCTTGCCAAGGTTGAGGTCGCGAGTTCGAGCCTCGTCGTCCGCTCCGTGCACCAAGGGTCCCGGCCGATCGGCCGGGACCCTTGGTCGTTCTCCGGCCTACTTCCAGCGGGTGCCGGTCAGCAGCTCGTAAGCCTCCGCGTACTTCGCCCGCGTCCGCTCGACGACCTCCGCCGGGAGCGGGGGCGGCGGCTGCTCGCCGGCGCGGTCCCAACCGGAGGCCGGGGAGGTCAGCCAGTCGCGGACGTACTGCTTGTCGAAGGACGGCTGCGCGCGGCCGGGCTGCCACTGGTCGGCGGGCCAGAAGCGGGAGGAGTCCGGGGTCAGCACCTCGTCGGCGAGCACCGGCTCGGCGCCCTCCGCGCCCAGGGTCGCCTCCGCGTAGCCGAACTCGAACTTGGTGTCGGCGAGGATGATCCCGCGGGCTCGGGCGATCTCCCGGGCCCGGTTGAAGATGGCGAGGGTGGCCTGGCGAAGCTGGGCGGCGGGCTCGGCGCCGATGCGGTGGGCCACCTCCTCGTACGCCACGTTCTCGTCGTGCTCGCCGACCTCGGCCTTGGTGGCCGGGGTGAAGATCGGGGAGGGCAGCTCGGAGCCGTCGGTCAGCCCCTCGGGGAGGGCGATCCCGCACACCGTACGGCTCTCGCGGTACTCGGCCAGGCCGGAGCCGGTCAGATAGCCGCGCGCCACGCATTCGACCGGGACCATCCGCAGCGACCGGCACACCAGGGTGCGGCCCTCCCAGTCGGCGGGGGCGCCGGGGGGCAGCTCGCTGGACAGGACGTGGTTGGGCACGAGGTCGGCGAGCAGATCGAACCACCAGAGGGAGAGCTGGGTGAGGATCTTGCCCTTCTCGGGGATCTCGGTCGGCAGGACCCAGTCGTAGGCGGAGATCCGGTCGCTGGCGACCATGACGAGCTCACCGCGCTCGTTCCGGTAGAGGTCGCGCACCTTGCCGGTGTGCAGGTGCTGAAGGCCCGGAACCTCGACCGGTTCGGGCTTCTCGACGAATCCGGACACGCTTCCTCCTGATGCTTTTGTCCATTTGTCCCAGCCCTCCTCGATTCTGCCGCACGAAGCGGCGGTGACCGGCGGCGGGGCGCGAACCGCTGGGCCCGGCGGTTCGGGTTCCGCTTCCGGCCGGTTCGAACACCTCGCAGGAAGAACTCGTACGGCAGGACGCGCGCCGGAGGGCTTCGGGACACGCGCCGGAGGGCTCCGGATGGGTCCGGACGGGGCTGGGTCCGGACGGGGCTGGGTCCGGACGGGGCTGGGTCCGGAGGGGGCCGTATGGGAGGCATCTCACCGCAAGCCGCAACCCACACGGCCCCGATCGGGTCCGCCCGCCTCAGCCCCGCTTGCAGATCCGATCCAACAGATTCGCCGTCGCCCGCTGAATCCGCTCATCCATATGCCCCGGACGATCCAGCGCGGGCGACCACGCGAACGTCCCCGACGCGAACACCAGAGCGCCACTCGGGGCACGGTAGAGCGACGTCTCCTGGTGGCGGACAACCCCCTCCGTGTCCTCGTACGGCGAGTGGGCCAGCAGGATGCGGCGGAGGTGCTCGGGCAGGACCGTGCGCGGGAAGTAGCGGTCGGCCTCGCCCGCGACCAGGCCGGGCAGCTCATCGCCCTCCTCCGCGCCCGTGGCCTCCCACAGCCAGTGGCCGGCGTTGCGCACGATCAGCGGGCTCGGCTCGGGCACCCGGCCCGCGTACTGGATGCCGATCAGTTGCTGTTCGGGCGCGGTCTCGCGCCACAGCGCCGAGCGGCCGGGGCCGCGGCGCTTGCGGCAGGTCAGCAGCCGGTCCGGACCGGAGGGCGAGGCGGTGAGCTCGACCTGCCAGTACATGGTGTTGGCGGAGAGGAAGACCAGCGAGGTGCCGCTGTCGCGGGCCGATTCCACGGTCCGGCGCATCGGCGCCGACCAGTACTCGTCGTGGCCGGGGAAGACCAGCCCCCGGTAGCGGGTGGGGTCGACCCGGCCCGCGTGCAGATCGCTCATCTCGGCGTAGGCCAGGTCGTAGCCGTAGCGCTCGGCCCAGCGGATGAAGTCGTACGCGTGGCCCACATGGAGGGGCAGCCCCGCGCCCGCGTACGGCCGGTCGAAGGAGACGGTGATCGCCGCCTCCGACTCGCCCAGCAGTTTTCCCCGCTCGTCCCAGGCGTGGTAGAGGCTGGCGCCGGTCCGGCCGTCCTCCGGGTAGAGGTTGTACGCCTGCCAGGTGAGGTCGGGGAGGACGAGGAGGAGATCGGCGGGGCGGGGGTCGCGGACGGTGAACGGGATATGGCTGCGGTAGCCGTCCACGGTGGTCAGCACCGCGACATAGGCGCCGGGCTTCCAGTACGAGGGGATCTGCAGCCGCCAGGACAGCCACCAGTGGTGGCAGGAGACGGTGCGGTCGGCGGTGAGCGGGGGCGGCTGGACGATCCCGGACAGCCGGGGGCTGGTGGTGATCTTCAGCGCGCCGGCGCCGTCGTAGTAGCCGATGCGGTAGATGTCCACGCTGAACTGCTGGGGCGGGTCCACCGTGATCCGGAAGTCGATGGCCTCGCCGGGGGCCGCCGCGGAGGCGGAGGGGAAGCCCTTGATCTGCCGGTGGACATCGTCGGCGGTGCGGGGGCCGGGGATCCTGGCGGACCCCTTCGCGCGGACCCGCCCGGCCGCCCGGTCGATGGCCCCGGGGTGGGCCCCGGAGTGCTGGACATGGTCGACGTACCACGGGACCACCCGCCCGGTGTCGTCGAAGTAGTTCTCACTGTCGCGCAGCCAGGGCAGCGGGCCCTGGCCGAAAGGATCCGTCACCGCGTGCGCGAGCGCTCCTGACTCCCAGCGCCGGATCTGGTCCGTCCCCACAATTGTTCCCCTCCCCTGCGTGCCCGGCGGCGCCTCGCCCCGCTGTCCTCGCACACCGCACCGCAGCGGATCCGGCCTTGTGGGCCGGGCTGCGGGGCCGGTCTGGCGGTCCGGGCCGGTGGGCCGGAACTCGTGGGCCGGGCGGACAGCGACCGGTCCAAGCACATCACATTGCGCACCCACTCCGTCACCGATAGTCGCTAATTGCCGGGAACAGACGCCGAACGCGCGACAAGGCTGGACATAGGACCGGATCCGGCGCAGTATGCGCGCCTACACCAGCCGGACGGGCTTTTCCGGACGGACCCCCACCTCGCCGAGCCAGACGCGCAGCGGCCCGTCGTCGCCGTCCTCCACCAGGCTCAGCACCGGATGGGCCAGATCGGCCCGTCGCCGCCCGCCGACGAGCAGCGCGGGCCCGTCGAGCCAGTCGAGGCCGGGGGCCGCGCCCGCGCTGTCCACGGCGGCGCAGCAGACCATGGCGGTCACATGGTCGGCGAGCAGCTCGCGGCCGGTGCGCGGCGGCTGCAGCGGGAACGCCGGGGCGAAGTCGTCGATCCACGGGTCACCGCCGGACCCGCCCACGGCCCCCTCCGCCCCCGCCGCGGGACCCTTGCCGTACGCCCGGGTGGCGGCGGCCTCCTCACGGGCCACCTCGACGCTGAGCCGGGCGGCGAGCCCGGGGGCGCCGCCGTCGGGGGCGTCGGCGGGGTCGGCCGCGGTGGCGGTGAGCCGGTCCATGACCCGGGCCAGGGTGGGCGGCGCGGGCGCGCTCACGGGGGCCGGTGCGCGAGCGGCGCCGACGAGGTCGTGGGTGTCCTCCCGCTCGTCCAGGAGCCGGTTCAGCCGGGCGGCCTCCTGCCGCCATTTGCGGTCCACGACCTCCTCCGGATACGCGCTCCAGTCGACCGGGGACCAGTCGGGGCCCGGCTCCGGCGGGCCGCCGTGGAAGAGGCGGGCGGCCAGCAGCGAGGTGGCCTCGTCCATCACCCCGGGCTCCTCCAGGAGGTCGCAGGCCGGGCGCTCGCTCAGCCGGGAGGTGAACCCCTCGGCGAGCCGGTCGCGGCGGGAGAGCTCGGTGAGCGCCGAGACCACGCCCGCGTCCAGCCGGGAGGGCCAGCGGCCCATCCGCCAGGCGGGCAGCGCGACCCGGGTCAGCAGCCGGTCCCAGCCCGCGTAGGCGAGGCCCACCTGCTCCTGGGCGACGATCCGCAGCCCGTAGTCGACCGACCGGGCCCGCTCGGAGGCGGCCGCGGCGACCGCGCGCTCCATCTCGGCCGCATGGTCCCGGCAGCCGCGCAACAGCAGCCGGGCGACCCAGCCGACGAAGGCGAAGGCGGGGCGGCGCACCACCGCCACCAGGGCGGGCGCGGGGCCGGACGACGGCTCGCCGCCCTGGGCCGCGACGGCCACGGCGGCGTCCAGCCCGCGCACGAAGCGGCGGGCGGCGGCTATGTCGGGGTGGACGGACGGGCCGGTGCCCGCCACCACCGGGGCGAGCAGCGCGCGCAGCTCGGCGACCCGCATCCACCACAGGAACGGCGAGCCGATCACCAGCACCGGCGCCTGCGGGACCCGCCGCTCGGGGCGGTCCACGATCCGGTCCGCACCGCTCGCGGGGCCGGGGGCGCCCCGTGCTGAGCGGGGCTCCTCGACCGCCAGGGCGCCGCGGTCCCTATGCTCCCGGCGCTGGGCATGCGCCGGATGCGTACGGTCCTCCAGCCAGCTGTCGCAGTCGGGGGTGAGCGCTATGGCCGAGGGCGCGGGCACCTCCAGGCGCTCGGCCAGCTCGCGCACCAGCCGGTAGAGATCGGGTGCCCTCTCCTCGGCGATGGGCACCGTCGGGGTGAGCGCGGGCCTGGCCCGGACGACCACGGCGGCCACGGCCGCCGCCAGCAGCAGGACCAGCAGTGCGCCCCCGGTCACCACCCAGCGCAGGGCCGTCCAGCCCTGGTCCTGGGAACCGCCGACGCTGCCGGTGGCGCTTCCGGCCAGCAGCACGACGGCGGCCGCGGCCGGGAGGAGCGCGACCGCGAGCGCGGTGCTCCGGATGCGCAGTACCGCCAGGGCGCGAGCGCGCGCCGCCAGGGCACCTGCTTCGGTACCTGCCACGGTTCTCATCACCCCCTACTGTCCGGCCGATGTTTGTACAGCGGACGACGGCGGCGTTTGTCTCCCCACCCACTGTCGCACTGGCCGCCCACTCCGCAATGCCGGTGGGCCAGTTGCCGCACCTCGCCTGAGCGGCACACTAGTTGGGGGCCGGGCGTGCGTCAGCAGGATGCGGAAGCGCTCACCCGATGGAATGGCCTTGGGTAAAACCGGGAACTTCGCGATGGCGACGCCTGGCCCCGTGTGAACAGGGGCAAGCGGGCTTCGGGACCGTTCGCGGGCCCGCCTGGGACACCGTTTGAGACTCTTCTTACAGCGTCTCTTACAGCGTCGCTTTACGGGTCTTACGGCCTGTCCTTACGAGGCCGCTCTTACGGCTTGTCCTTACGAGGCCGCTTCGGCCGCAGCCTTGGCGGCGATGTCCGAGCGGTGGTGGGAGCCCTCCAGGCCGATCCGGCCCACCGCGCGGTAGGCCCGCTCGCGCGCCTTCGCCAGGTCGGAGCCGGTCGCGGTGATGGAGAGCACCCTGCCGCCCGCGCTCACCACCTCACCGGACGCGCCGTCCCGCTTGGTGCCCGCGTGCAGGACGTACGCCTTGGGGCCGTCCTGCTCGGCCACCTCCTCCAGCCCGGTGATCGGGTCGCCGGTGCGAGGGGTGTCCGGATAGTTGTGCGAGGCGACGACCACGGTCACGGCGGCGCCGTCGCTCCAGCGCAGCGGCGGCTCGGCCTCCAGACGGCCGGTGGCGGCGGCGAGCAGCACCGCGGCCAGCGGGGTCTTCAGCCGGGCCAGGACCACCTGGGTCTCCGGGTCGCCGAAGCGGGCGTTGAACTCGATCACGCGCACCCCGCGCGAGGTGATCGCCAGGCCCGCGTACAGCAGCCCGGAGAAGGGCGTGCCGCGGCGGTGCAGCTCGTCGACGGTGGGCTGGCAGACCGTGGCCACGACCTCGTCCACCAGCTCGGGGTCGGCCCAGGGCAGCGGGGAGTACGCGCCCATGCCGCCCGTGTTCGGGCCCTCGTCGCCGTCGTGGGCGCGCTTGAAGTCCTGGGCGGGCTGGAGCGGGACCACGGTCTCGCCGTCGGTGATCGCGAAGAGGGAGACCTCCGGGCCGTCCAGGAACTCCTCGATCACCACCCGGCCGCAGGCCAGCGCGTGCGCGCGGGCGGCCTCGACGTCCTCGGTCACCACGACGCCCTTGCCCGCGGCCAGGCCGTCGTCCTTGACGACGTACGGCGCGCCGAACGCGTCCAGCGCCTCCTCGATCTCGGCGGGCGTGGTGCACACATAGGCGCGGGCGGTGGGCACGCCCGCCGCCGCCATCACGTCCTTGGCGAATGCCTTGGAGCCCTCCAGTTGCGCCGCCTCGGCGGATGGCCCGAAGGCCGGGATCCCCCGTTCGCGCACGGCGTCGGCCACCCCCGCCACGAGGGGGGCCTCCGGCCCCACGACCACGAGGCCCGCCCCCAGGGAGGCGGCGAGGTCGGCGACGGCGGCGCCGTCGAGCGCGTCGACCGCGTGCAGCTCGGCCACCTCGGCGATGCCGGCGTTGCCGGGGGCGCAGTGCAGTGCGGTGACGTCGGGGTCGAGGGAGAGAGCGCGGCACAGGGCATGTTCGCGGGCGCCGCCGCCGATGACGAGGACCTTCACGGTATGCAGCCTATTGCCTCGGGCAGGAGGCGCTGCGCGGCGGGGGCTGCCACCCTGCACGCGACGGGGCTACCGCACCGGGGACCACCGCACGGTGGGCCGCTCCACCCATTGCCTCGCGCGGGAGGCGCTGCGCGGTGGAGGCTGCCACCCTGCGCGCGACGGGGCTACCGCACCGGGGACCACCGCACGGTGGGCCGCTCCACCCATTGCCTCACGCGGGAGGCGCTGCGCGGTGGAGGCTGCCACCCCTGCGCCCGCCGGGGCTACCGCACCGGGGACCACCGCACGGTGGGCCCCTCCGCCCATTGCCTCACGCGGGAGGCGCTGCGCGGTGGAGGCTGCCACTCTGCGCGCGACGGGGCTACCGCACCGGGGACCACCGCACGGTGGGCCGCTCCGCCCATTGCCTCACGCGGGAGGCGCTGCGCGGTGGAGGCTGCCACCCTGCGCGCGACGGGGCTACCGCACCGGGGACCACCGCACGGTGGGCCCCTCCGCCCATTGCCTCGGGCAGGAAGCGCTGCGCGGTGGGGGCTGCCACCCCTGCGCCCGCCGGGGCTACTGCGCTGGCGGCTGCCGCACGGTGGGCCGCTCCGCGCTGGGGCCGCTGCCGCTTGGGGCAGCGCCTTGGGCGGTGGGTGAGGTGTCCGGCCGCGGGTTTCGTCTCGCGCCTTCGGCGCAGGGAGGCGGCCCCGGCCGAGCCGACCAGCCCCGGATCCGGTGAGCGGGGCCACTCTTTTGGGTGAGGAGTGGGCGGTCCTATACCCGATGGGGCAGCTCTTACGGGCTGAAAACCCGTGATCGGGTCTTCGTGGCCAGCCGTTCGGCGGTAGGAATGGTGGTCGCGCATCAGCCGCGCGCCAGGAGAAACGCCGCCGCAGAGGGAGTTGCACGGTGAGTCAGCCGGAGATGCAGCCCGAGGGGCTCCCTCGGCAGGAGGGTGCGAGAGCCCAGGGCGACCTGCTCGGTCGGCCCTTCCCGCACGGCGACTGGGGGGAGCCGGCGGAGCGGCTCGACGAGTTGTACCGGTGGGTCGAGGAGGGAGCCCTGGAGGTCGCGGGGTGGTACCTCGCCGAACGGGTGTGGAAGCGGCGGACCGCCCGGGTGCTGCGGGTGGGCGCCGCGGTGGCGGCGGTCGTGGCGGGCGTGCTGCCGCTGCTCGATCTGAACGGGGCGCTGGACGGCGGCGCCGGCTGGGGCGCGCTGGCGCTGCTGCTGGCGGCCGCCTGCGTCGGCGGCGACCGGTTCTTCGGGCTGACGTCCGGCTGGATGCGGGACGTGGCCACGGCGCAGGCGGTGCACCGGCGGCTGGAGGCGCTGCAGTTCGACTGGGCGTCGGAGAGCGTGCGGGAGGTGCTGGGCCCGACCGAGGGCACCGCGAGCGAGGCCGTGGAGCGGTGTCTGTCGGTGCTGCGGCGGTTCTGCGAGGACGTGTCGGAGCTGGTACGGGCCGAGACGGCGGGCTGGATGGTGGACTTCGGGGCCGGTGCGGCACCGCTGGTCACGCAGGCGCTGATGACCCAGGGCTCCCGTCCGGACAGCGGGAGCCCCGCGAGCCGCTTTCCGCTGCCGCCGGGCTCCGCCCGGCCCAATATGCCGCGGCAGCGTCCTCCGGAGCCGCCCCGCTGACGGCCACGACGCCTGTCGAAGACGCTGCCGGAGACGCCTGTCGTGTACGCCTGTCGTGGACGCCTGGTGGAGCGGTAAGCCGAAGGAGCGATTAGCTGAAGACGATCATCGAGCCCTGGCCCAGGCTGCGCGTCGCCGCGGCGTGCAGACCCAGCCAGACATGGCGCTCCCGTGCGAAGGGGCTGTCCTCGTACGGGACCGAGGCCGCCGGCTCCTCCAGGCTCGTGGGGCGGGCCGGGGGCGCGGGGGCGGCCGGGGGGTTGGACGGGTCGATACCGAGCGCCGGGGCGACCGCCTCCAGCTCGCGCAGCAGGCCGTGGCTGGATCCCAACGGACCGCCGCCCTCGAGGAGTTCGTCGTTGGACAGCGGGCTCTGGAAGTCGACGGGGACATACGCCCCCGCGTGGTCGTAGTGCCACACCAGATGCGACTGCTGGGCCGTGGGCTCGAACATCTCCAGCAACTGCTCGTAGTCCCCGCCCAATTCGTCCACCGGCGTCACCGCGAGTCCGCACAGTTGCAGCAGATAGGCACGACGGAGAAAGTGCAGCGCGTCGTAGTCGAAACCGGCCACCGGGGCGACATCCCCGGACAGTCCCGGCATATAACTGAAAACGGGTACGGGCGGCAAACCGGCATCACTGAGCGCCTTGTCGTACGCGGCGATCTCTTCGGCGAAGGGGTTGTCGGGGCTGTGGCACAGCACATCGACGAGGGGGACCAGCCAGAGGTCACATGCCACGCGATCTCACTCTCGTATCCGTACGGTCGATGGTCGGCCCAGCGTAATGCCCCGCGTACGCGTCGCGAAGAGTGCCGGAAGCCAACCCTGGCGGGTCGGTTCACCTGCCGCCGCTCCGGCCTCCCGGCCTCCGGCTCACTCACCGCCCCGGGGAACCGCTGACGGGCCGGGAGGAGTTCGGGAAGAGTTCAGGAGGAGATCAGGGGGAGTTGACCTCCGACGTCCGGTTCTGCGCGCGCGACTCCTCCCGCTCCACCAACCGCTCGATCAGCGCACGGAAATGCGCGTTGTACGCCCCTATCAACCGCTCCGAGTCATGCGGGTCCCCGCGGGTGACCGCCGCGGTGAGCTCGGAGTGCCCCGTCCAGAGCTGGCCGCGCAGATCGGGTACGCGACGCAGATACGGCACCGTGAAGACCCAGGTCTGCACGCGTAGCCGCTGCAGAAAGTCCGACACATACGGATTGCCCACCAGCCCGCAGATCTCGCGCCAGAAGCGCAGGTCGTAGCCGATGAGGATGTCCAGGTCACCGGAGCGGGCGGCCCGCTCGGCCTCCTCGGCCCGCCGCCTTACCGAGGCCAGCACCTGCGGGGTCATGGCTTTCAGCTCGACGTAGTGCCGGAAGACCCCCTCGACCACCATCGTGCGGGCGTCGACCATGTGCCGGAAGTCGTCGATGGTGAAGTCGTGGACCCTGAAGCCCCGGTGCTCCTCGACATCGAGCAGCCCCTGGGAGCACAGATCCAGCAGCGCCTCCCGGACGGGGGTCGCGGAGACGCCGTACTGCTGGGCGATCTCCTTGACGGTGAACTGGCGCCCCGCAGGGAGCCGGCCCGCGAGCACCTCGTCACAGAGCGCGTCGGCGATCTGCTGCCGCAGGGTGTTCCGCTTGACCGGGCTGGCGCCGGGCACGGGCATCGAGGACCGTCTCCTTCCACGGCCGTCGGTGTAAGAAAGCGGACGGCCCTCGCATCACGATATGCGAGGGCCGTTGCGCGGAACACGCAGAGTGCGGCAGTGGTCTACACCGGGCAGCGGTCGGGCGGCGGCCGGAGTGCAAACGGGCAGGGAAACGAGGACGAGCCAGGCAGCCATCCGGGGACGGCCCGGGGACGGCCCGGGGGGGCGTTCCCGGGGCCCCCGGTGCGGCTACGCCGTATGCGCGTCGGCCGCGGCCAGCGCCTCGTCCAGGATCGCGAGCCCCTCCTTGGCCTCGGCCTCGGTGACGGTGCACGGCGGCACCACATGGGTGCGGTTCATGTTCACGAAGGGCCACAGACCGCCGCGCTTGCAGGCCGCGGCGAAGTCGGCCATCGGCTGGTTGTCCGGTCCGCTCGCGTTGTACGGGACGAGCGGTTCGCGGGTCTCCTTGTCCTTGACGAGGTCCAGCGCCCAGAAGACGCCGAGGCCGCGCACCTCGCCGACCGAGGGGTGGCGCTCGGCGATCTCCCGCAGCCCCGGGCCGATCACGTTCTCCCCGATCGCGGCGGCGTTCTCCACGATCCCCTCCTCCGCCATCGCGTTGATCGTCGCGACGGCGGAGGCGCAGGCCAGCGGGTGGCCGGAGTAGGTGAGACCGCCGGGGTAGGGGCGCTGGTCGAAGGTCGCGGCGATCTCGGCGGAGATCGCGACGCCACCGAGCGGCACATAGCCGGAGTTGACGCCCTTGGCGAAGGTCAGCAGGTCCGGGGTGACGCCGAAGTGGTCGGCCGCGAACCAGTGGCCGGTGCGGCCGAAGCCCGCCATGACCTCGTCCAGGATGAAGACGATGCCGTAGCGGTCGCAGATCTCGCGGACCCCGGCGAGATAGCCGGGCGGCGGGACCATGATCCCGGCGGTGCCGGGGATGGTCTCCAGGATGATCGCGGCGATGGTCTGCGGGCCCTCGAAGGCGATGGTGTCCTCGAGGTGGCGCAGCGCGCGCTCGCACTCCTGCGCCTCGCTGTCGGCGTGGAAGGGCGAGCGGTAGCGGAACGGCGCCCAGAAGTGCACCACACCCGCCGAGGCACTGTCGGAGGCCCAGCGCCGGGGGTCGCCGGTGAGGTTGATCGCGGTGGCGGTGGCCCCGTGGTACGAGCGGTAGGCGGAGAGCAGCTTGGGGCGGCCGGTGTGCAGCCGGGCCATCCGGACCGCGTTCTCCACCGCCTCGGCGCCGCCGTTGGTGAAGAAGATCTTGTCGAGGTCGCCTGGGGTGCGCTCGGCGACCAGCCGCGCCGCCTCGGACCGTACGTCCACGGCGAAGCCCGGGGCGATGGTGCACAGCTTCGCGGCCTGCTCCTGGATCGCGGCGACGACCTTGGGGTGCTGGTGGCCGATGTTGGTGTTCACCAGCTGGCAGGAGAAGTCGAGGTAGCGGTTGCCGTCGTAGTCCCAGAAGTACGAGCCTTCGGCGCCCGCGACGGCGAGGGGGTCGATGAGGCCCTGCGCGGACCAGGAGTGGAACACATGCGCGCGGTCGGCGGCCTTGACGGCGGCGCCGGCCGCGAGGTCGGGGCTGGGCTGCACGGACACGTTCGGTACCTCGGATCGCTCGCGGGTCGGGGTGGAACCAGCGTACGGACCGGGCCCCCGGACCGGGCACCGACAGGCTGTCAGGGTTTCGGGCCTGTCACCGACACCTTGCCGGGCGGCGGCGCCCTTATCGCCGCCGCCGGTGATCGGGGCACGGCGTCCGGATTTCGCTCCCCGGCCCGGGAGTGACACAGGACGGATACGGAACCGATAACGGATCGTCCGCGTCGTCCACTTCGCTCTCAGCCGCCTTTATTCTCTCCAAGGGGCTGATCAGGGGGATTCACGGGGAAGGGGCGATCGACGCATGGAAGACCTGGGGGCCGAGGACCCTCGATGGATCGGTGAGTACCGGCTGCTCCGGCGCCTTGGCGCGGGTGGCATGGGCCGGGTGTTCCTGGCCCATTCTTCGCGCGGCCGTACGGTGGCGGTGAAGCTCGTCCAGACCGAGCTCGCCCAACAGGCCGAATTCCGGCGGCGGTTCAAACAGGAGGTACGGGCCGCACAGCGGGTCGGCGGCGCGTGGACCGCGCCGGTGCTGGACGCCGACACCGAGGCCGCCACCCCATGGGTCGCCACCGGCTATATCGCCGGTCCCTCCCTGCACGCGATCGTCTCCGGGTCGGGCCGACTGCCCGAGCGGACCGTCCGCATCCTGGCCCACGGCCTCACGCAGGCCCTGCGCGACATCCACGACGCCGGTCTGGTCCACCGCGACCTCAAACCCTCCAACGTCCTGGTCACCATCGACGGTCCGCGCGTCATCGACTTCGGTATCGCGCGGGCGCTGGAGACCGTCACCGACGGCATCCTCACGCGCAGCGGCGCCGTCGTCGGGTCGCCCGGTTTCATGTCGCCCGAGCAGGTGCGCGGCGAGCGGGTCACCCCCGCCAGCGATATCTTCTGCCTCGGCTCGGTGCTCGCCTACGCGGCGACCGGCCGTCAGCCGTTCGGCACGGCCAACAGCGGGGTGCACGCGGTCATGTACCGCATCGCGCAGGAGGAAGCGGACCTGGAGGGGCTGCCGGAGGGGCTGCGCGAACTCGTCACCGACTGCCTGAAGAAGGCCCCGGACGACCGGCCCTCGCTGGAGGCGCTGCTGGACCGTACGGCCGGTGCGGACGACGACGGCGAACCGTGGCTGCCGGGCGGGCTCGTCGCCCAGCTCGGACGGCATGCGGTGCAGCTCCTGGAGGTGGAGACGCCCGCGGGGCCGGGGGTCCCCGCCGTGCCGGGTATGCCTGCGCGGCCGGCCGTACCGCCGATGGCCGGGGCGGCGGGACCCGCCGCGTCCATGGCCGGGGCGGCAGGGCCTGCCGCCCCGCCGCCGCCCTCCGCGCCGCCGTCGGCCACGTCGTACCCGCTGGCTCCGGCGGAGCCCCCCACGCCCCCGCCACCCACCACACCGCCGCTCCCCTCGGCCGCGCCCCAGGCGGGCGCGGCGCTCCCCCCGGCTCCGTCGGCGCCTCCTTCGGCGGGCGCGGGACAGGGCGGCACGGCCCAGCCGGGCGGACACGCCGCCGGACCGTACGCCGCCGCGTCGCAGGAGGGCGGGGGACAGGCCGCCGGACCCGCGACGCCCGGCGCGCACCCTGCCGCGCCGTACAGCGCCACACCGCGGGCGGGCGGGGACCAGGACACCCCGGACCCGGCCGCCGGGCCGCAGGCTGGCGGACCGCAGGCCGCCGCGCCGCAGGCTGCCGCGCCGCAGGCTGCCGCGCCGTCGGCCGACGCGCCGTCGACCGACGGCGCGCAGGCCGGTTCGGGCCACGGCGGTTCAGGGCAGGGCGCGCCGCAGCAGGCCGCCGCGGGCCAGGACACCCCGGGCCACCCCGCCGCCGCGCCCGCAGCGCCGGGCGGGGCAGCCGCCGGGCCGCAGGGCGCCGCGCCGAGCCACGACGCCCCGCACGCCGCCGCATCCGGAACACCTGCAACCGCCGGAACACCCGGAACACCCGGCCGACCGTCCGCCGCGCCCCAGGCAGGCGCGGCGCAGGCAGGCGCAGGGCAAGCAGGCGCAGGGCAAGCAGGCGCAGGGCAAGCAGGCGCAGGGCAGGCAGACCCAAGGCAGGCGGACGCGTCCCCGGCTGGTGGAAGCCAGGGCTCCGCCTCTGCCGCGACGCCGGGCGGGCCGCGGAAGGGCGCGCCCTCCTCCGCCGGACCACAGGCGGGCGAAGGCCAGGGCACACCCGGACACCCCACACCGCCGCATGCCGGAACGGGCGGCGCGGCTGCCGCGTCGCCCAACTCACCCGGCGGCGACGGGTCACAGAGCGCGGCGCCGTACGCGGCGCCACAGGCAAGCGGCGCGCAGGGCACACCTGCGAGCGCCACACCGCCGCAGGGCGTGCCGCCCCACGCCACACCCGGAAGCCCCACACCGCCACACGCCGCACCCGCCCATGGCGCTCCCGGCACCCCCACCCCACCTCACGCCGGAGCGGCTCCCGCCGCGCCCAACTCGCCCGGTGCCGCCGCCCCCTACGCCGCCCCGGCGTACGGCTACCCGCCGCACGCCACCCCGTCGCAGCCCGGCGCGGACGGCGAGCCGCAGACGCCGCCGCACGCCTTCGGGCCGCCCGCCGTCACCTCGTTCGGGCCCGCCCCGTCCCCAGGCCAGGCAGCCGCCGCCACGCCCTCCGTCGGCTTCGGCGGGCCGAGCGGACCAAACGCACCGGCGGCACCAGGTGGACCGGGCGGGCCCGGTGGCCCCGGTGGCCCCGGGTCCGGCTCGCCGCAGCCGCCACAGCCCAAGCGCCGCCGTAAGACGCTCATCGTCGTCTCGGCCGCCGTCGCCACGCTGCTCATAGCCGGGGTCGCCGCCCTCGCCGTGGTCAAGGGAAACGACGACAAGGGCGACAAGGCCAAGACCGACTACGACAAGATGACCCACACCCCGCCCGCCAGCCCGGATGGCGCCAACTCCAAGGAGCCCACCGGTGGTTCGGGCGCGCCCGATCCGTCCGCGACCAAGCTGGACACGACCGGCGATGTGCCCACCGAGTATCTGGGCGCCTGGGAGGGCGAGATCAAGGAGAGCGGCTCTTCCACCGGCAAGATCCGCCGGATCGTCCTCTCCCAGGGGCCGGTCGGCGCGTTCGTCGCCGAGACCCTGACCTCCGACTCGGACTCGTTCTGCCAGGACTCGGCCAAGCTCAAGTCGGCGGACAGCCTGCTGCTCATCGAGGACGACGAGGTCACCACCAGCATTCCCGAGGACAGTTGCAGCACGGTCGGCGAGCAGACCCTGCGGATAGGCAACGACGGCACCCTCGCCTGGAGCACCACGGACGGCTCCTACGAGGCGACGCTGCGCCCCTCGAAGAGCGGCGGCAAGCCGATCCCCTCCTCGTACGAGGGCACTTGGCTGGCGAAGGAGGCGTTCGGGAAGCAGGACGCCACGCTGAAAATCACCATCAAGCAGGGCGCGATCGGCACCGCGGTGGCCCAGGAGGTCGCGGACAGTAAGAAGTACCACTGCGAGGGTGACCGGGTCCTGGCCTCGGTGGAGAAGGGCCTCGTCCTCAGCCCCTCGAAGTTCACGGGGGGTACCCCTAAGAATCTCTGTGGGCCCGGCACGTCACTGACGTTCACCTCTTCCGGACATGACAAGCTGCGTGTCGAGTATGACGACCCGGACGATTACAGCGATGAGACGATGACACAGACGTTCACCCGCCTCGACTGATCGGCCGATCGGCGCAGGGACTATCGGCACAGGGACAGGAGCCACACCGCGATGGAGAACCTCGGGGCCCAGGACCCGCGGTGGATCGGCGAGTACCGGCTGCTCGGCAAGCTTGGCGAGGGCGGAATGGGCCGGGTCTATCTCGCCCGCTCCGCCCGCGGCCGCACCGTCGCAGTGAAGCTCGTACAGGCCGAACTCGCACGACAGCCCGACTTCCGCGGCCGCTTCAAGCGGGAGGTGGAGGCGGCCACACGGGTCGGCGGCCAGTGGACCGCCCCCGTACTCGACGCCGATACCGACGCCGAGGTGCCCTGGGTGGCCACCGGCTACATCGGCGGTCCGTCCCTGCACAGCGTCGTCGCCGAGGACTTCGGGGCACTGCCCGAGCGCTCGCTGCGGATCCTGGCGAACGGACTGGCCCTCGCGCTGCGCGACATCCACGGCGCCGGGCTGATCCACCGCGACCTCAAGCCGTCCAACATCCTCATCACCATCGACGGTCCGCGCGTCATCGACTTCGGCATCGCGCGCGCCCTGGACGCCGTGGGCTCCACCACGGGCGGCAATCTGACGATGACCGGCGCGGTCGTCGGCTCGCCCGGGTTCATGTCGCCCGAGCAGGTGCGCGGCGAGCCGGTCACGGCCGCGAGCGATGTCTTCTGCCTCGGCTCGGTGCTCGCCTTCGCCGCCACCGGACGTCAGCCCTTCGGCAACGTGGACAGCGGGATCCACGCCCTGATGTACCGAATAGCCCAGGAGGAGCCCGATCTGGTGGGGCTCCACGAGGGGGCGCGCGGGCTGGTCACCGCGTGCCTGAACAAGGACCCGGCCAAGCGGCCCTCGGTGGACGAACTGATCGCCGCCACCCACCCGGTGACCGACGACGGCGAGCCCTGGCTGCCGGGCGGACTGCTCGCCCGGCTCGGACGGGACGCGCTGCAGCTCCTGGAGGTGGAGGCCGAGAACGCTCAGCCGGGCGCCATGGCGACGCAGCAGGGCCCGTCGGCGTACGGCCATCCCCAGGCCGCCCCGCACACCCCGCCCGGCCCCTCCGCGTACGGCACGCCGTCGGCGTACGCGACACCTCACGCCCACGCGGCCGGGGGGCCCGCGTACCAGGTGCCGCCGCCCACCCAGCCCTGGCAGGGCGGCTATCAGACGCCGCTGGGCTATCCCGCCCCGGGCACCAGGCTGAAGCCGATACGGGGTCTGGCCACCGCTTTGATGAGCATGTTCGGCGTCTGGCTGGTGCTGACGCTGCTCGATATGGCGCTGAACATCTCGCTGCTCGACACGTACTTCGCGCTCGACAACGGCACGGTCACCACCGACCTGCTCTACAGCAAGAAGAGCGAGGTCGAGGCGATGGACACCGGCACGGGTGTCGCCGCGCTCGTGCTCGTCGTGCTGTGGCTGGTCTGGTTCCGGACCGCCTACATCAACTCCACTGTGCTCAACCCCGGCCGGCAGCGGTTCGGCAGCGGCTATGCCGTGGGCGCCTGGTTCATCCCGGTCGCCCAGTTGTGGCTCCCCAAGCAGATCGCCAACGACATCTGGACCTCGAGCACTCCTCCGGGGCCCGGACGTCGCGGACGCGGTGTGCTGCACTGGTGGTGGACGTTCTTCGTGATCATGTTCCTCATGTTCCCGGTGAACGGGATCAGCGAGATGGTCGGCGACAACATCCGGGAACAGCGGCCCAGGGTCGCCATCAGCATCGCCGACGACGTCCTCGGCATCCTGACGGCGCTGCTGGCCATCGCGGTGGTGCGGCAGATCACCAAGATGCAGGAGCAGCGGGCCACGGCTCCCGTCGGTCAGGCGCAGCAGCCCGCCGGAGTGTTCGGCCCGCCCGCGGCGTAGTGACGCCGACGGCCCGCCCGCGGCGTGGTGACGCCGGCGCGCGGGCCGCTCTCCCGTCCGAGGGTCAGAGGGTCAGAGGAACGAGTTGATCTGGATGGTCTCGTCGCGGCCCGGTCCGACGCCGATCGCCGAGATCGGGGCGCCCGACATCTCCTCGAGCGCCTGGACGTACTTCTGCGCGTTCTTCGGCAGCTCGTCGAAGGTCTTGGCCTGGGTGATGTCCTCCGACCAGCCCGGCAGGGTCTCGTAGATCGGCTTGGCGTGGTGGAAGTCGGTCTGGCTGTACGGCAGCTCCTCGACCCGCTTGCCGTCGATCTCGTAGGCGACGCACACCGGGATCCGCTCCCAGCCGGTGAGCACGTCCAGCTTGGTGAGGAAGAAGTCGGTCAGGCCGTTGACCCGGGTCGCATAGCGCGCGATGACCGCGTCGAACCAGCCGCAGCGCCGGTCGCGCCCGGTGGTCACACCGCGCTCGCCGCCGATCGTGCGCAGCTTCTCGCCGTCCTCGTCGAGGAGCTCGGTGGGGAACGGGCCCGCGCCGACGCGGGTGGTGTACGCCTTCAGGATGCCGATCACGCGGTTGATCTTCGTCGGGCCCACTCCGGTGCCGGTGCAGGCGCCGCCCGCGGTCGGGTTGGAGGAGGTGACGAAGGGATACGTGCCGTGGTCGACGTCGAGCAGGGTGCCCTGGCCGCCCTCGAAGAGGACGACCTGGCCCTGGTCGATGGCGTTGTTGAGGAGCAGGGTGGTGTCGGCGACATAGCCACTGAGCGGGTCCGCGTAGCCCAGCAGCTCCTCGACGACTTGCTCGACCGCGATGGCACGGCGGTTGTAGAGCTTGGCCAGCACCTGGTTCTTGTTGTCCAGGGCCGCCTCGACCTTCTGCCGCAGGATCGACTCGTCGAAGAGGTCCTGGACCCGGATGCCCACACGGTTGATCTTGTCCGCGTAGGCCGGGCCGATGCCGCGGCCGGTGGTGCCGATCTTCCGCTTGCCGAGGAAGCGTTCCGACACCTTGTCGAGGGTCGTGTGATACGGCGTGATCAGATGGGCGTTACCGCTGATCAGCAGCTTGGATGTGTCGACGCCACGCTCATCCAGTCCGCTCAGCTCGGAGAGCAGGACCGCAGGGTCCACGACGACACCGTTGCCGATGACCGGGGTGCACCCGGGCGACAGGATTCCGGACGGGAGGAGGTGCAGCGCGTACTTCTGGTCGCCCACCACCACGGTGTGACCGGCGTTGTTACCGCCCTGGTAGCGCACTACATAATCGACGGAGCCGCCGAGCAGATCGGTGGCCTTTCCCTTGCCCTCGTCACCCCACTGAGCACCGAGCAGCACAAGTGCGGGCACAGGCGTACACCCCTTCCGGGCGGGGCATGTCCAACGTGCATGGTGACGTGCGCCACCACAAGAGCCGTCGAACCGGTGCCCCGGATAGACGAAGCCCCTGGCGCAACAGCGACAGGGGCTCTTGCACCGAGAGATTACCTGAGGAAGGACCGAGGTGTCGGCTCCAGATCCCCGGCCCCCTGCGCCGGACACCGTCCGGGGGCGCCCGCTGCTCATGGTCATCGACCCCAACGCCCGGCGAACGGACGGGGAGTCGGTGCGGATCGCGAAAGATGTGCTCTGTGCGGGCGCGCAAACGAAAATCTGCCTGCCGGACGGCCCGGAGGAAGTCGAGCGGGCACTGGCCCGCCGGGGTGCCCGCCGGCCGGTGCTGGTGGGCGACGACCGCGCCCTGCTGCGGATGGTGGAGCTGCTCCACCGGCGGCGGGAGCTGGCGGACGCGGCGCTGTCGGTGATCCCGGTCGGCGGCTCCGCGACGGTCGCCCTGGCCCATTCGCTCGGAGTGCCGACGGACGCGGTCGCCGCGGCCCGTACGGTCCTCGACGGGACCGCGCGCCCGCGTGATCTGCTGGTGGACGAGAGCGGCGGGGTGGTCCTCGGGGGCCTGCGGATCCCTTCCGGACGCGCTCCTTACGGTGCGCACGAGACACCGGGCGGCGGATGCGACGCGGCAGCCGGGCCGGACGGGCACGACCCGGACCCGCACGACGGCGGGGCGAGGGGCTGGGACTGCCGCTGCGACCCCTGCGACCGCGACCGCCGCCGCCGGGCCGAGGACGACGGGGACGGCGGAGGTGACGGAGAAGGCGGGGGCCCGCCCGGCGGCGATCCGGACGGCGACGGCAACCGGCCGTGGTGGACCCCGGCGGCCCGCACCGCCCGTACCGCGCTGACGCTGCTCTCGCTCCCCGTGATCGGGCTGGCCGGCGGCGCCCGGCGGCCGGCGCATCCGCCGCCGCAGCGGCTGCGGATCGAGGCGGACGGGGTGCTGCTGACCGATCTGGACCGGCCGGTGGAGCGGGTTTCGGTGTCGACGGCCACACCGGGCGGCGGGCTGGCCGAGGTCGTCGTCCATCCACACGCGGCGGACGGTCCGCTGCGCACCCGGGCGCGGGCCGTCACCGTCTCCGGCCCGGACTTCCGCTATCACGCGGACGCGCTGATCCGGGGCCCGGTGCGCAGCCGCACCTGGACGGTCCTGGCGGAGGCGTGGTCTCTGATGCTGCCCCACCGCCCTTGAGCGACGCTAGCGCGGCCACAGGGCAGCACACTCGCCGCGGCCGGGCCGGACGCTCACGGGCACCGGGCCGGGCCTTGCGCCACCGGGCCGGAGCCTTGCCCCGCCGGGTCGAGACGCGGCCGCCCCCGGGCGGGAAGCACGGCCTTGGCGCCCGGGATACCGCCGCCGGGGCCGGACACTCGGCCCGGGACACGACCGCCACTCGGTCGGACGCGCACACGGCACCGGCCCGGGGCGGACAGCCAGGGCGGCGGGGTCGACGCACGAGCGCCGAGCGGGGCGGCACCGGGGCACAGACGACGAGCGCGGGGCGGCACCGGCACAGAGGCGCCGAGCGCGGGGGCGCCGAGCGCGCGGGGCACCGGGGCGCCGCTCGCGCCGTCGCTACCCCGCCTCCGCCTCGCGCGCCTCGGCGGCGCGGTCCGCGGCCTGGTGGGCGCGCCAGCGCTCCAGCATCTTGGGCAGCTCCTGCTGGACCCATTCGAAGAAGTCGGCGGTCTCGGTGATCCGCAGCCCCGCCGGGGTGCCCGGGCCGAGCACCTTCACGCCGTCCCGCATGGTGCTCTCCCAGCGGGCCAGGATCTGGTCGCGGCGGGTCAGGGTCTCGTACCAGACCTCGCTGTAGAGCCGGTAGCGATCGCGGCGGGAGCCCGGCTCACGCTCGCGCACCACCATGTCCACCTGGGACAGATAGCGGATCGCGCCCGAGACCGCGGCCGGGCTGATCCGCAGCTGCTCGGCGAGCTCGGCGGAGGTGAGGGCCCCGGCGTCGGAGACGAGAAGCGCCGCGAAGACCCGCGCCGCCATGCGCTGCATACCGGCCTCGGCAAGATCGGCCGCGAACCGCTCGACGAACCTGGACACCGCCGCTTCGTCCCGCGCGTCACCGGGCGCGTCCTCCGGTTCGATCGTCTCCCTCACCGCTTCATCATCTCCTCTCTTCGTCACATCATCATAAGTTTATATGGTTCCTTAACTTCACAATTTTGTGAAACTAGCGTAGCTTCGAAATCATGAAAACGGCAATCTCCGTGTCCGGCCTCCACAAGTCCTTCGGCCGGACCCACGCGTTGGACGGCCTCGACCTCGAAGTCGAGGCAGGTGAGGTCCATGGCTTCCTCGGGCCCAACGGCGCCGGGAAGTCCACCACCATCCGGGTCCTCCTCGGTCTGCTCCGCGCCGACTCCGGTGCGGTGCAGATGCTCGGCAAGGACCCCTGGCACGACGCGGTCGACCTCCACCGCCACATCGCCTACGTCCCCGGGGACGTCACCCTGTGGCGCAACCTGAGCGGCGGAGAGGTCATCGACCTGTACGGACGGCTGCGCGGCGGGCTGGACTCCGCACGCCGCGCCGAGCTCCTGGAGCGGTTCGAGCTCGACCCCACCAAGAAGGGCCGTACGTACTCCAAGGGCAACCGGCAGAAGGTCGCCCTGGTCGCCGCGTTCGCATCCGAAGTGGAGCTGCTGATCCTCGACGAGCCGACCTCCGGGCTCGACCCCCTCATGGAGGAGGTCTTCCGCGAGTGCGTCGCCGAGGAGCGCGACCGCGGTCGTACGGTCCTGCTCTCCAGCCACATCCTCAGCGAGGTCGAGGCGCTCTGCCGGAGGGTGAGCATCATCCGCAAGGGCAAGCGGGTGGAGTCCGGCTCGCTCACCGAGCTGCGCCATCTGACCCGTACGTCGGTCACCGCCGAGCTCGCCGAAGAGCCGAACGGCCTGTCCGGCCTCCCCGGTGTGCACAACGTGGACATTCAGGGCCGCCAGGTCAAGCTCCAGGTCGAGACCGACAAGATGGACGCCGTGCTGCGACAGCTCACCCAGGCCGGGGTGCGCAGCCTCATCTCCACCCCGCCCACCCTGGAAGAGCTCTTCCTCCGCCACTACCAGGACGACATCTCGCACACGGAAGCCGAGGCGATCGTCCGATGACCGCCGTAGCCGACGCCCGGGTCTCCCCCCGCACCCGCGGATCGGCCCGCGATCTGGCCGGCACGGGCACGCTTTTGCGGCTCGCCCTGCGGCGCGACCGGATCATGATGCCGGTGTGGGTGCTGTGCCTGGGGCTCACGGCCAGCAGCACCGTCGGCCGTCTGAAGAGCGCGTACGACACCCCCGCCCGGCGCGCCGACCTCGTCCACGACATGAACGGGAACGGCTCGACACGGGCCCTGTTCGGCGCCGCCTTCGACGATTCGCTCGGCGCGCTCACCGTCTGGCGCGTAGGTGCCTTCCTTACGGTGTTCGCCGCGATCATGAGCCTGCTGATCGTGATCCGGCACACCCGTGAGGAGGAGGAGACCGGCCGTCAGGAGGCGCTCTCCGCCGGCATGGTAGGCCGCCGCGCCGGTCTCACCTCGGCCCTGCTCGCCGTGGGCATCGCCAACGGCGCGGTGACCCTGCTCATCGCGGGCAGCCTCGCGGGCCAGGGCGGCACCGGCGCGCTCGCCCTCGGCCTCGCCGTCGGCCTGTCCGGTATGGCCTTCGGCGGGCTGGCCGCCGTCGCCGCCCAGCTCACGGAGAACGCACGGCTGGCCCGGGGGCTGAGCTCCGCCGCGGTCGGCGTCGCCTTCGTGCTGCGCATGGCGGGTGACGCCGCCGAGGACGGCACCAAGGGCTCCGGCCATGTCCTGGTCTGGCTCTCGCCGCTGGGCTGGGCCGAGTACGCCCGGCCGTACGGGGGCGAGCGGTGGTGGCCGCTGCTGCTGATCGCCGTGCTCGCCGCGGCCTCGATCAGCCTCGCGTACTCCCTCGCGGGCCGTCGCGACGTGGGCGCCAGTTTCTACGCCAGCCGTCCCGGCCCTCCGGCCGCGGGCCCGCTGCTGAACGGCGTCTACGGCCTGGGCTGGCGGCTGCAGCGCGGTGCCCTGCTCGGCTGGGCCGCGGGCTTCGTCTTCGCGGGCGCCATCTTCGGATCCATCTCCGACGGTGCCGACGACTTCCTCGGCGACAGCAACCAGACCCGCGACATCATCCAGCGGATGGGCGGCGCCCAGGGGCTCAACGACGCGTTCCTGGCCGCCATGGTCGGCGTCCTCGGCACCATCCTCGCCGTCTACACCGCCAGCTCCGTGCTGCGGCTGCGCAGCGAGGAGACCGACCAGCGTGCCGAGCCCCTGCTGTCCAACGCCGTGGGCCGGCTGCGCTGGGCCGGGAGCCATCTGGTCATCGCCTACCTCGGCCCGGTCGTCATCCTCGCCATCGGCGGTCTGGCGCTCGGCCTGGGGTACGGCGTCGCGGCGGGCGATCTGGCCGACCAGCTCGGCCGCTGCATGGGCGCCGCCCTGGCCCAGCTCCCGGCGCTGTGGGTGCTCACCAGTGTGACGCTCTTCCTCGTGGGCGTATTGCCGAAGTACTCGGCCGCGGCCTGGGCCTTCGTCGGCTGGGTGGTCGCCCTGGGCTGGATGGGCCCGGCGCTGGAGCTGTCCGATTCCGTCATGAACACCTCACCCTTCAGCCATCTGCCGAAGCTGCCGGGCGACGAGGTGACGGCCGCACCGTTCCTGTGGCTGCTGCTTCTCTCGGTCGTTCTCGCCGCCGGAGGACTGGTGGGTTTGCGCCGCCGTGACATCGGCGGCTGACCCCCGTCGGCCCACCACACCCCGGCAACCGCCCCCCGTTGTCCACAGGCTGTGGACAACGGGGGGCCCTTTCGTCTGCGCAGTTTGCCGACTGCTGTCTGCCGCGTCTGCTGTCTGCTGCGTCTGCTGCGTCTGCTGTCTGACCGCCGTAGTCCGCTCAGAGCTCGACCAGCAGCTCCCGCAGCCCGCGGATCACGAAATTCGCCTGCGGCTCCGGCTCCTTGACCAGCCGCATCCCGGGCGCCTTACGGAGCAGCGCGCCGAAGGAGGCGGCGAGCTCAAGACGGGCCAGCGGGGCGCCGAGACAGTAGTGGATCCCGGCGCCAAAGCTGACATGGGGGTTGTCGGCGCGGGAGAGATCGAGGGTGTCGGGGCGGTCGAAGCGAGCTGGATCGCGGTTGGCCGAGCCGAAGAGCAAGGCGACCTCGCTGCCGCGCGGGATGACCGTGCCGTCGACCTCGATGTCCTCCAGCACCCAGCGCTCGAAGAGCTGCAGCGGGGTGTCGAAGCGCAGGAGTTCGTCCACGGCGGTGGGCAGCAGCGCGTCCGGGTCGGCGCGGAGCAGGGCGAGCTGCTCGGGGTGGCGGAAGAGCGCCCACCAGCCGTTGCCCGTGGTGTTGACCGTGGCCTCATGGCCCGCGTTGAGCAGCAGCACACAGGTGGAGATCATCTCCTGCTCGGTGAGCCGGTCGCCCTCGTCATGCGCGGCGATGAGCCCGCTGATCAGATCGTCCCCCGGGGCCTTGCGGCGCGCGCCGATCAACTCACGCAGATAGCCGGAGAATTCGAGGGACGCGCGCACCGCCCGGCGCGCCGTCTCCTCGCTCGGCCCCAGCTCGTACATCCCGCAGATGTCCGCCGACCAGGGCCGCAGGGCGGGGCGGTCGGCCGGTGGAATGCCGAGCATCTCGGCGATGACCGCGACCGGCAGCGGTTCGGCGACCGCCGCGATGAGATCGCCGCCGCCCGAGGCGACGAGGGAGTCGACGAGTTCGTCCGCGAACCGCCGGATCGTCGGCACCAGCGCCTCGACGGTCCGCGGGGTGAACGCCTTGGAGACGAGCCGCCGCAGGCGGGTGTGGTCCGGCGGTTCGAGATCGAGCATGCCGTGGTCGTTGAGGGTGTGGAACGGCTCGTGCTCGGGCGGCGGCGCGGTGCGGCCGAACTCCTCATGGCTGAAGCGGTGCAGATAGGTGCGGCCGAGGCGGCGGTCCCGCAGCAGGGCGCTGACATCAGCGTGCCGCGGGATCAGCCACTGGCGGGAGGGCTCGAACCAGTGCACACGGCCGCGCTCGCGCAGCGCGGCGTACGCCGGATACGGGTCCGCGACGAACGACGGCTGCCACGGGTCGAAGGCGGGGGCTTCCGCACGGCTGCTGCTCATCCCCGGACGGTACCGCCGGTGCCCCGCGGCCTCCAGGGCCTGCTCACCCCCTGGGCCCGCTCAGCGCCTGACGGCATGCTCAGCCTCCGGGACCCGCTCACCCCCGGGGCCCGCTCAGCGCCTGACGGCATGCTCAGCCTTTGGGGCCCACGCAACCTCCGGGGCCCGCGCAGCCTCTGGGGCCGCTCAGCCTCCGGGGGCCTCTTCAGCCTCCAGGGGTGACCAGGCGGGCCTCGTACGCGAACACCGCCGCCTGGGTGCGGTCGCGCAGCCCCAGCTTCACCAGGATCCGGCTGACATGCGTCTTCACCGTCGACTCGGCGACGATCAGCCGCGCGGCGATCTCGGCGTTGGAGCAGCCCTGGGCTACCAGCACCAGCACCTCGTTCTCCCGCTCGGTCAGCTCGGCCAGCCGCCCCTGCGGGGAGGGAAGCGGGCCGCCGAGCCCGGCGGCCTCCCCGATCCGCGTGAAGGTGGTGATCAGACGCTTGGTGACGGTCGGGGCGAGCAGCGCCTCGCCCGCCGCGACGACGCGTACCGCCTCGCCGAGCTGACGGGCGGAGGCGTCCTTGAGCAGGAAGCCGCTCGCTCCGGAGCGCAACGCCTGGTAGACGTATTCGTCCAGATCGAAGGTGGTCAGGACGAGCACCTTGGCGTCCGCGTCCGCCGCGACGATCTCACGGGTGGCCTCGAGGCCGTTGAGCTCCGGCATCCGGATGTCCATCAGAACGACGTCGGGGCGCAGGGCGGCGACCTGGGCGATGGCCTGGCGCCCGTCGACCGCCTCGCCGACGACCTCGATATCGGGCTGGGCGTTCAGCAGCACGGAGAAGCCCTCGCGGACCATCACCTGGTCGTCGGCGATCAGCACGCGGATGGGAGGAGTGACATCGGTCGTCATGGCTTCATCGTCTCCCCTTCCGGGGCGGGCCCCTTCGTCGGCCCCGACGCCGCCGGTCCGGACGCCGCCGGTCCGGACGCCTCTGACCCGGAGGGCCCGGAGGGCCCTGACGGCCCGGACGGCCCGGACGGCCCGGACGGCCCGGACACCTCCGCTTCGGGAAGCGCCGCGGCCGGGATGAAGACCGCGACCTCGTAGCCGCCGTCCTCCTCCACCGCTCCCGCCGTCATCTCCCCGTTCAGCATCGCCACGCGCTCCCGCATCCCGAGCAGCCCATGGCCCATGCCCGGCGAGGGGCGTACGGGCTGGGTGGGCGGGCCGTTGACGATCCGCAGGCCCAGACCGCCGAGGACGTACGCGATCTCGACGCGGGCGGTGGAGCCGGGGGCGTGGCGCAGCGCGTTGGACAGCGCCTCCTGGACGATCCGGTAGGCGGACAGCTCCACACCGGAGGGCAGCGGGCGTACGGCGCCGGTGATGACGTGCTCGACCGTCAGCCCCGCCGCCCGGACCCCCGCGAAGAGCGTGTCGAGCGTGGCGAGGGTCGGCTGGGGCGCCTCGGGGTCGGCGTCGGCGTAGGCATCGGGGTCGTCGGCGCGGACGACGCCGAGGAGGCGGCGGAGTTCGGTGAGCGCGGCGACCGCGTTCTCGCGGATGGTCGCGAAGCTGGTGGCCAGCTCCTCGGGCGGGTTCGCCACCCGGTAGGGCGCGGCCTCCGCCTGGATGGCGATCACGGACATGTGATGCGCGACGACATCGTGCAACTCGCGGGCGATGGTGGCGCGCTCCTCCAGCAGGGTGCGGCGGGAGCGCTCCTCGTAGGTGGCCGACTGCTGCACTGCCACCTGCTGCTTGGTCTCGCGCAGACTGCGCCGGGCGACGACGGCGCCCACGATGACGCAGGAGGCGACCACCATGGGGAAGGCGTTCGTGGGCCGCGCATTGATACCGAGTTCACAGGCGAACCCGAACCCGGCCGTGAGCAGCAGCATCCGCCCGGCCACCCGCGGGCGGTTCTGGGTCGCGACGATCACCATCACCGCGATGTGCGAGGCGAAGAGGGGCGTCGGCCAGGGCCACATGCTCCCCCCGTACGTGTCGGCGATGCCCAGGCCCCAGACGACGGTCGCCGCGAACGACAGCCACCAGGCGCCGATCGGCCGGTAGAGCGCCAGCAACAGCGGCACACCGCTGAGCAGGGCCAGCCCTACGCCCTCGGTCTCGCCCGCCACGGCCATGAGATAGAAGGCGAAGGCCACGATCGCGGCCTGCGGCAACCACGGCGCGAACGGCCGCACCGCCCGGGGCATCCGGCGCACCAGCGCATGCGTGGCGGCCAGCGGCGGCACCGGGCGGAGGGCGAACGCGCCGGTGATCAAGTCCTTCCGCAGATCGGAGAACGCCCGGCGGATGGTGCGGAGTTCGGTCCGCGGAGTCGTCTGGGTCACGCCGTCCACGGTAGAGAGCGCCTGCGGCGCCGTCGTCCCCGGAAATGTGGATTGTGCGGCATCCGCCTCAAGTACTACGCGGCTGGGCGCGCGCTGCGGTGGGGCGTGGCCGGGCGCGGGCCGGCGGCACGCGCCAAGTGCGCTGCGGTGCTGCGCGGTCGGGGGTGCCCCCGGCCCCCGGCCCCCGGCCCCGGCCCCCGGCCCCGGCCCCCGGCCCCGGCCCCCGGTGGCTAACTTGCCGGGCCCGTCCCGGCCACGTGGGCGATCTCCTCCGCGACGGTGTGGGCGACGGGCGTGGTGGGGTCGATGGGCGGGAAGTGCCCGCCCTCCGTCCTGACCAGCCGGACGTCCTGCCCGGCGCGGGTCGCGGCCGTCGCGAAGGCGTCCGCGACCGCCGGTGGCACGTCGATGTCGGTGCCGCCCTGCACGATGGTGGTGGGGATCGCGGTGGGCAGCAGCGCGGCGGGGTCGGCGAGGGCGAGCCGGGCCGTCAGTTCATCGCCGTCGCCGCGAACTTCGCCGAGGAGTTCGCCGACGGCGCCGGAGCACACGTCCAGCGCACGGGCCGTGGCGAGGTCCGCGATGGGGGCGAGGGCGACGACACCGCGGAGCGGGGAGGGGGAGGGCAGATGCCAGGGAGTGCCGGGCGGCAGCCGATGCCGGGCCGCCGCCCACAGCACGGCGTGCCCGCCCGCGGAGTGCCCGGTGAGCACCACGCGGTCCGGGTCGACCCCGGGGAGCCCGAGCTCACGGGCGAGGCTCGGCACGGTGTCCACGGCGGCCGCGATGTCGTCGAACGTCTCCGGCCACCGCCCCGCCCGTGCGGGGTCCGCCCCGCCCCGGCGGTATTCGACCGACGCCACCGCGAGCCCCCGCCCCGCCAGGAAGGCGGCGAAGGGCGACACATGGCGGCGGTCGTAGGGGGCGCGCCAGGCGCCGCCGTGGAAGAGGAGGACCAGCGGGGCGGGGCGGGCGGCCCCGCGCGGCCCGCGCGGAAGGTAGAAGTCCGCCACCTGGTCCGGGTGTTCGCCGTACGCGGCGGTCCGGTCCGGAGCCACGGGTGTGAGCCCGAGGGCCGACGTCTCCTCGGCCGCTGCCCCGCCCATCGGTCAGCCCTCCTTCAGCAGCACGTCGGCCAGCACCCGCGCCGCCCGCTCCACCTCGGCGAAGCCCGTATACAGCGGGGTGAAGCCGAAGCGCAGCACATCGGGGCGGCGGTAGTCGCCCACGACACCGCGCCGCGTCAGCTCCGCCATCACCTCCCCCGCGTCCGCGCACCGCAGCGCCACCTGGCTGCCGCGCTCGGCGTGTGCGGCGGGGGTGACGGACTGGACGCGGCCGGCCGGGACATAGTCCTCGACACAGCGGAGGAAGAAGTCCGTCAGGGCCAGGCTCTTGGCCCGGACGTCCTCGATCGTCACGTCGTCCCACACCTCGAGGGCGGCCTCCAGCGCCAGCATCGAGAGGATGTCCGGGGTGCCGACGCGGCCGCGGGCCGAGCCGTCGGCCGGGGTGTAGGCGGAGGCCATGCCGAAGGGGTCGGCATGCGAGTTCCAGCCGGGCAGCGGCGAGTCGAAGCGGGGCTGATGCGCACGGGCGACGTACAGATACGCGGGCGCGCCGGGCCCGCCGTTGAGGTATTTGTACGTGCAGCCGACCGCGAGGTCGACCCCATGGGCGTCCAGCCCGACCGGCAGGGCGCCCGCGCTGTGGCACAGGTCCCATACGACGAGCCCGCCCGCCGCGTGCACGGCGGCCGTGGTCCCGGGCAGGTCGTGGAGGCGGCCGGTGCGGTAGTCCACGTGGTTGACGAGCGCGACGGCGGTGCGCGCGCCCACGGCGCTGGGCACGTCGCCCGCGGCCACCGGCCGCAGGGTGCAGCCGGTCATCCGGGCGGCGGACTCGGCGATGTAGCCGTCGGTGGGGAAGGTGGTCTCGTCGACCAGGATCTGATCGCGGTGAGCGCCGCGCTCCTGGGCGATCCGTACGGCCGCGACGACCGCCTTGAAGACGTTCACGCTCGTCGAGTCGCCCACGACCACCTGGCCGGGGGCGGCGCCGACGAGCCTGCCGACGCGGTCACCGATCCGCTCCGGCGCGGTCCACCAGCCGCTCTCCTCCCAGGAACGGATGCGCAGCTCGCCCCATTCGCGGGCGACCACATCCGCCAGGCGGGACGGGACGGCACGCGGCAGCGCGCCCAGCGAGTTGCCGTCGAGGTAGATCACATCGTCGAGGCTGAAGGCGTCGCGCTTGGCGCGCAGTCGGTCGGCCGCGTCGAGCGTGGTGGCCTCGTCGCTCAGCACGGTCCGGGGCAGACGGGACTCGGCGGGACGGTGCTCGGCCGCACCAGGCGCGGCCGGACCGGGCTCGGCCACACCGGCCTCGGCCACACCGGCCTGGACGCCGGTCGGCTCGGGCCCAGTCGACTCGGTACGAGCCGCCCCGGCCTCGGTACGAACCGCCCCGGCCTCGGTACGAACCGCCCCGGCCTCGGTACCGGCCGCCCCGACCTCGGTGCCGGTCAACTCCGTACCGGACGACTCGGCCGCGGTCGGCTCAGGCCCGGCGCCGGTCGGCTCGGCCCCGGCGCCGGTCGGTTCCGCCCTCGTCGGCCCGGACTCGGCACTCCTCGGCGCGGCGCCCGCCGACTCCGTCGGGATCGTCGCGTCAGACATGGCTGCGCGCCGTCCACAGCTCGGGGAAGACCGTCTTGCCCGCGCGCTTCTCCAGCCAGGCGACCCCGGCCGAGCCGCCGGTCCCCGTCTTGGCGCCCATCGCCCGCCGGGTCGCCACCAAGTGGTCGTTGCGCCAGCGCCACACCAGCTCGGCGACCTCGGTGAGCGCCTCGCCGAGCCGGACCAGCTCACCCTCGCGCGGACCGGAGTAGATCTCCTCCCAGACCCGCTCCACCCCCGGATCGGGTTCATAGCGCAGGGCGGGATCGCGGTCCAGCACGGCGGCCGGGACGGCGAGGCCGCGGCGGGCGAGATAGCGCAGCACCTCGTCGTAGAGGCTGGGCTCGGTCAGCGCCTTCTCCAGCTCGGCGTGGACCCGCGGCGCGCCCCGGTGCGGGACGAGCATGGACGCGGACTTCTCGCCGAGCAGGAACTCCAGCCGCCGGTACATCGCCGACTGGAAGCCGGAGCCCTCGCCGAGCGCGGAGCGGTACGCGTTGAACTGGCCGGGGGTGAGATGGGCCAGCGGCGTCCAGGAGGCGTTGAGCGACTCCAGCTCGTAGGCCGAGCGCTGGAGCGCGGCCATCGCCGTGGGCAGATCGTCCTCGCGCAGCGCCTGCGCGGCGGTGTGCCATTCATGGACGATGACGGTGAACCACAGCTCCATGACCTGGGTGGTCACCAGGAACACCATCTCGCCGGGGTCGTCGGAGAGGGGGCGCTGGAGGTGGGTGAGCACGGACGCCTGGACGTAGTCCTCGTACGGGGTGGTGCCGTCGAAGTCCAGATGGGGGGCCTCGAACACGGCCCCGCCCGGTGCGGTCCCGCTCGGATCGGTCCGGCCGGGGGCGGCACTGGTCGGCGTGGTCTCGCCCGGTGCGGTCTCGCCCGGCGTGGTCTCGCCCGGCGTGGTCTCGCCCGGTGCGGTCCCGCCTGGGGCGGTCCGGCCTTGAGGGGTCCCGCCTGAGGCGATCCGGCCTTGAGGGGTCCCGCCTGAGGCGATCCGGCCTTGAGGGGTCCCGCCTGAGGTGGCCTGGGCCGGGGCGGCGTGGTCAGGGACAGGCTGCTGCGACATCGCATCTCCTGAGTACTGCTCGCTACCGGGTAGCGGTCCGCCCCATCCTTTCGGTCTCGGAGCCCCGGTCCCCTCGGAGCCCACATCCGAAGGGGCCCCGCACCGCATCATCCGCGCCGCACGGACGATCGGCAAGTGCGGAAGGGGCCCGTGGGGCGTACGACACCCCACAGGCCCGGTACGCCTCGTTACGTCTCAGGAGAGCGTGTCCGCCGCGGTCGGGGAGCTCTCGCGCAGGAAGGTCGAGCAGCGCTCGTACTCCTCCTGCTCGCCGATGGACTGCGCGGCGCGCGCGAGCGCGTGCAGGGCGCGCAGGAAGCCACGGTTCGGCTCATGCTCGAACGGCACGGGACCGTGGCCCTTCCAGCCGCTGCGGCGCAGGGCGTCGAGTCCACGGTGGTAGCCGGTGCGGGCGTACGCGTAGGACTCGACCACCCGGCCGGCCTCGAACGCCTCGTCGGCGAGCTGGGCCCAGGCGAGCGAGGAGGCCGGGTACTTCGCGGCGACCTCGGACGGGGCCGCGCCGGAGGCGAGCAGCTCCCGTGGCTCCGGGTCGTCGGGCAGATGGGTCGGGGGCGGTCCCCCGAGCAGGTTCTCGTGAATGGCCATGGGTTCCAGTCTGCCTGGTCCGGGGCCCCACCCGACACGCTCAAGCCACGTGGTCCGCAGATCGAGGGGCACGTCCAGGGGCGCGTCCGGCGCGAAGAGGGGTGAAGAGGGCGCGGGTCAGGTACCGGAGGGTCTCTCACCCGGATCCAGGGGCGGCGCGGACACACCGCAGTGGTAGGCGCACTCGGGGCGGCACGGCGGCCCCGTCCGCCGCGCGGCGCCCTCGGCACGCCCCGCCGACGCCGGTACGGCACCCTCGGCACGTTCCCCCGCCACGGCACCCTCCACACGTTCCCCCGCCACGGCACCCTCCGCACCCTCCGCACGCTCCGCCGCCACGGCACCCTCCGCACGCTCCGCCGCCACGGCGCCCTCGCCTCGCTCCGTGCGCGCCGCGGCCTCGGCCTCGGCCCCCTCCGGCTCCGCCCCCGCCTCCGCCTCTTCCCCCGCCTGCTCCAGGGCGTCCGAGCGCACCGTGCGCCAGGCGAGGACCGCCCCCAGCACCAGCACCCCGGCACAGATCGGCATCGCCCGCCGGAAGGTGTCCCCGAACGCGTCCGCCGACCGGTACGCCTCCGGGCCCATCCCCGCGAGCAGCGGCAGCGCCGCCACCGCGATCAGGCCCGCCGCGCGGGCCGCCGCGTTGTTGACGCCGCTGGCCAGACCCGCGCGGGCGACGTCCACCGAGGCCAGGACGGTCGCGGTGAGCGGGGCGACCACCACCACCATGCCCATGCCCAGCACCAGCAGCGCGGGCAGGATGTCCCGCCAGTAGACCGCCCCCACCCCGGCCCGGGTCATCAGCAGCATTCCCGCGGCGCACAGCAGCGGGCCCACGGTCAGCGGGATCCGCGGGCCGATGCGCTTGCCCAGCTCTCCCGAACGGGCCGACAGCAGCAGCATCAGCGTGGTCGTGGGCAGCAGCGCGGTACCGGCGGCGAGCGCGGAATAGCCCACGACCACCTGAAGGTTGAGCACCGAGAGGAAGAAGAAGCCGCCGAAGGCCGCGTAGACGCACAGGGTCACCGCGTTGACGGCGCTGAACTGGTGGGAGGAGAAGATGGAGAGCGGCAGCATCGGCTCGCGCCGCCTGCGCTCCACGGCGACGAAGACCACCCCCAGCGCCAGCCCGGCGACGGCCGGAACCACCACGGCGGGCGAGGCGCCCTTCTGCGGCGCGGCGATCAGCGCGTAGGTGATCAGGCCGAGGGTCGCCGCCCCCAACAGGGCGCCGAGGACGTCGAACCGGCCATGCGCCCGCGGATTGCTGGTCTCCGGTACATGGCGCAAAGCGACCGGCACGCACACCGCGGCCAGCGGCACATTGATGAAGAACACCCAGCGCCAGCCGGGCCCGTCCACCAGCCAGCCGCCGAGGAACGGCCCGATCGCCGCCCCGACCCCGCCGAAGCCGGACCACAGCCCGATCGCCCGCGCCCGGTCATCGTGGTGGATCACCGACTGGATCAGCGCGAGCGACCCGGGGGTGAGCAGCGCCCCACCGATGCCCTGCAGTGCCCGCGCGGCGATGAGCACCCCGGCGTTCGGCGCCAGTCCGCACGCCAGCGAGGCCAGCGCGAACCACACCACTCCGGTGACGAACACCCGCCGCCGCCCGAACCGGTCCCCGAGCGCCCCGCCGAGCAGGATCAGCCCGGCGAGGGTGAGCATGTAGGCGTTGACGGTCCACTGCAGTACGGCGAGATCGGCACCCAGGTCGAGCCCGATGCGCGGCAGGGCGACATTGACGACGGTGCTGTCGAGCAGGGCCATGGCGGAGCCCAGCACAGTGGTGAACACCAGCCACCGCCCGGCCGGCACGGAAAGCCTGACCGGCTGACCGTTGCCCGGAGCGCGGCCCGCTCCGGGCGTGGCGCCACCCATACCTGGATCATCCTCGTATTGCCCGTGTGAGGCCAGCCCACGGGTGCGGCGCCTGCCGTTCCCCTTGAGGCTCGCTGCCGGGTGCGGCCCGGTGGCCGGTTGTGCCCACCCGTTCCTCCCTCAGCTACCGCTGGGAGGTGCCCCGCCGCGGATCCGCGGAACGATTGCCCACCACCGGCATCCGCGACGCAAACGGGCCCGGCGGCTCGCCGCGAAGGCGAGCGCCAGGCCCGTGAGAGCGAGCCGGAGAACGGACTACTTCAGCTTCGTCCCCGTGGACCGAAGGTTCGCGCAAGCCTGGGTGACCCGCTCCGACATCCCCTTCTCGGCCAGCTTGCCCCAGCTCCGCGGGTCGTACGTCTTCTTGTCGCCGACCTCGCCGTCGACCTTCAGCACCCCGTCGTAGTTGCGGAACATGTGGTCCGCGATCGGGCGGGTGAAGGCGTACTGGGTGTCGGTGTCGAGGTTCATCTTCACCACACCGTTCTCCAGCGCGGTGCGGATCTCCTCCTCGGTGGAGCCGGAGCCGCCGTGGAAGACGAAGAAGAACGGGTCCTGCTTGCCGTACTTGGCGGCGACACCGTCCTGGAGGTCACGCAGCAGGTCCGGGCGGAGGACGACATTGCCCGGCTTGTAGACGCCGTGGACGTTGCCGAAGGAGGCGGCCAGCAGGTAGCGGCCCTTGTCGCCCAGGCCGATGGCCTCGGCGGTGCGCAGTGCGTCGTCGACCGTCGTGTACAGCTTGTCGTTGATCTCGTGCGTGACGCCGTCCTCCTCGCCACCGGTCGGGGTGATCTCGACCTCGAGGATGATCTTCGCCTTGACCGCCTCGGCGAGCAACTCCTGCGCGATACGGAGGTTGTCGTCGAGCGTCTCGGCGGAGCCGTCCCACATGTGGGACTGGAACAGCGGGTTCTGACCGTTGGCGACGCGCTCCTGGGAGATCTTGAGCAGCGGACGGACATAGCCGTCCAGCTTGTCCTTCGGGCAGTGGTCGGTGTGGAGGGCGATGTTCACCGGGTACTTCTCGGCGACGACATGCGCGAACTCGGCAAGGCCGACCGCACCGGTCACCATGTCCTTGCTGTACTGGCCACCCAGGAACTCGGCACCACCGGTGGAGATCTGGACGATGCCGTCGCTCTCCGCCTCGGCGAAGCCGCGGAGGGCGGCGTGCAGAGTCTGCGTCGAGGTCACGTTGATCGCCGGGTAGGCGAACTTGCCTGCCTTCGCCCGGTCGAGCATCTCGTTGTAGATCTCAGGGGATGCGATGGGCATCTGACCGCTCCTTGTATGTGCGGGTTAGTCGTACTTGGCCCTGACCTAGGGGCGACGTCATCGTCGGGGCCATAATCCCAGACTCCGTCGATTGCTCCACACGGCGCACGCGGAGACCACACGGACGGGGGTGGGTGGTTTCACGTGAAACGTCCGACCGCCCCACCCGCCACGATTCAGCTCAGCTCGAGGTCGGCGAGCGAGTACGCCGGGAGGTACGGCAGCCCGGCGTCCGCGATGGCCGGCGCGGCGCCGCGCTCGACGATCGTCGCGACCGCGACGACCTCCGCGCCCGCCTCCCGTGCCGCCTCCACCGCGGTCAGCGGCGAACCGCCGGTGGTGGAGGTGTCCTCGACCACCAGCACCCGGCGGCCCGCGATATCCGGGCCCTCGATCCGCCGCTGCATCCCGTGCGTCTTCTGGGCCTTGCGGACCACGAAGGCGTCGAGCCGGCGCCCGCGCGCGGCCGCCGCGTGCAGCATGGACGTGGCCACCGGATCGGCGCCCAGCGTCAGACCGCCCACGGCGTCGTAGTCCAGATCGGCCGTGGCCTCGAGCATGACCTGCCCGACCAGCGGCGCGGCCTCGGCGTCCAGGGTGATCCGGCGCAGGTCGATGTAGTAGTCGGCCTCACGCCCGGAGGAGAGGGTCACCTTGCCGTGGACCACGGCCTTGTCCTTGATCTGCTGCAGCAGGGCGTCACGCGCATCGCTCATGCGCATGAGCTTAGGCGGTGGCCCTCGGAACCCCTCAAGGCACTCCGCTCCATCAGGCCCAGCCGCCCCGTTCCACCAGGCCGAGCCGCCCCGCTCCCCGTCAGGCCGAGCCACCCCGCTCCCCGTCAGGCCAAGTGCTCCGCTCCCTCAGGCCAGCGTGCGCCAGCTCCAGGTCATGGAGAGCTCCAGCGGATCGATGGGGGTGACCAGGCGCGGCAAGAGGTTGAGGCCGTTGGGCGGGCCGGACTGCGGTTCGACGCACACCGCCTCCGCCTGCTCGTCGTAGACGACCACCCACTCCGTCCGGCTGGTGACCTTCAGCTCGAGCCGGCCGGGCCAGGTGAGCGTGACGTCCACCCCCTGCGGCATGCCGAAGCAGTCGTCCCAGGGGCCGGGCTTCGGGGCAATCCGGCGGCCGGTGGGGAGGTGGTCCTCCCCGCGCTCCTCCTGCCATGCGGCGTCGAAGGCGATCTCGGCATCGGCGCCGCCGTCGCCCAGGTTCCGCAGGAACCACGGATGCCAGCCCGCCTGCGCCGGGAAGGAATCGCCCTCGGTCTCCACGCTCATGGTGACGGTCGCGCTGTCCGGGGAGAGCTCGAAGGTCTGGGTGACCCGGCCCTCGTACGGCCAGGGGTCGGCGAGGTCGTAGGTGAAGGCCGCGCTGGACTGGCCGGTCCTGACCTGGCTCCATGCGACGTTCCGGCCGGTCCCGTGGATCGCGTGCGGCGGGGAGTTGATGGGGAGTTGGTGGGTCCGCCCGCCGTTGCGGAACCGGCCCAGCCCGGTCCGGCCGCACCACGGCACCATCGGGAACGCCCCGAACCGCGGGCCCTGTCGCAGCAGCTCCGTACCGCCGATGCGCAGTGAACCGATACGGCAGCCGTTCTCGGGTGAGACGGTCAGCTCGGCGTCCCCGGCGGTCAGCCGTACGCCCTTGGTCTCCGGTGTCTCTTCGGTGGTCACAGCTACCGACCCTATGCGCACACGCTCATCGGCGGCGGCGAAGTACGCGACGGCCCACGACGACGACGGAGGCGAGCACCACGGCCGCGGCGGGCGCGGCCCAGCGCAGCGTGGCGCTGGTGGAGACGGTCTGGGGCGCGGGGACGGGGGCGTAGCGGCCGCGCGGCGGGGCGTGGTCGACCTCCTCCGTGGAGCGGCCGATCATCGTGCGGCGGGCGTGGGCGGCCTCGGCCGGTGGCTCGTCGTCCAGGTCGTCGAGATCGGCGAGGTCGCCGAAGCCGACGGGCTCCTCGACGGCGTCCGCGTCGTCGACGTCCTCGAGGTCGCCGATGTCGTCGATGTCCATGTCGTCGGCCGACAGCGGAAGCTCGGCCTCGGTGGGCAGCCCGGACTCCTCCGCGGCGGCGGCCGTACCGGCGGCGTCAGTGGTCCCGTCACCGGCCTCGTCGTCCCCGGCCTCGTCGTCGCCGATCTCGTCAGTGGGCCCGTCGGCGGGCCTGCCAGGGGCCTCGCCCTCGGTGGCCGCGGTGATCGGGGACATCTGCAGTCCGGCGGTGAGCGCCGAGGCGAACCGGTCCAGCATGCGGCGGGCCACGGTCGTGGACGCCTCGTCGTCGAACTCGGCCAGCCGCCCCTCGCTGTGGACCGTCCCGGCGCAGATCAGCTCCGTACCGCCCTCGACGGGCTTCGGCGTCACGGTCAGCGCCAGCTTCACCGAGCCGCTGCCGCGCGCCTCGGTGCCCTCGCCCTCGATCTCGAAGGCATCGGCACGCCGGCCGACGCGCAGCACGCCGCGGTACGTGATGGTGGACCCGCCGATGCGCAGCCGCAGCCGGCCGGAGAGCGGCCCGGCGGCCTCATCGGCGTCCCGCTGGAGCCCGGGAACGCAACGGGCGACGCGATCGGGCTCCGCGAGCGCCAGCCGGACGGTGTCGACGGGAAACGGAACGAACACCTCATGCTCCATAACTCAAGACACTACCCATCGCTCGTTACCTGAGACCCCTTCCCCGTCAACTTTCCGCACGGGCGCGCCGCCCACCGCCTGGCCACGGCGGCCTTGCCCCTGGCGGCCTTGCCCCCGACGCCCTTGCCCCCGGGCGGGGCCCGCCGCGACCGGCGGCGCGTACCCCATCAGGCACGCGCCGACGACGCGCGCCCCCGGCGTGCGGGCGGGCGCCCGCGCCGAGCCCCGGAGGATCAGGCGGCTCCCCCACAGGCCCCCTCACCCCACCGAGCGCCCTCGCCGAGGAAGGCGCCCCCGCCCCTCGGAAAGCGCCCCTCCCCGAAGCGGGACACACCCCACAAACACAAGGTGTGCCCTGCCAAGGCGCCTCACTCCCCATACCGCGGATGCATCAACGTGGAGGGAGGCAGCCCCGCCTCCCGATGCCGCTCGGCCGCGCGGCGGGCCGCCCGTAGCCCCTCCTCCGTCAGCGAGCGCGGCCGAGGATCGTGCGGGGCCAGCCGCAGCCCCACCGGGGAGCGCGCCGCCAGCACAAAGCCCCAGTCGTTCGGGGACCCACGGCCGGGGCGCGGGGAGCCACGGCCCGGGCGCCGGGTGTCGATCACGTAGGGCGCGGTCCGCAGCCCGACCGATCGCATCGTCGCGTCCACCGTCCAGAACGCCCGCGAATCGGGCCGCAGCGGCCCGGCGTGGACCACCAGCCGGCCGCCGGGCGCCAGCACCCGCTCGGCCAGGCCGTAGAACTCCTGCGAGTAGTACTTGGTGCTCGGGGTGAGCTCGGGGGCGGGCAGATCGCAGACCACCACGTCGTACACCATGGACCCGCGCAGCCAGTCGAAAGAGTCCGCCGTGACCGCCCGCACCCGCGGATCGCGGTAGGCGCCGCCGTTGAGCGCGGACAGGCCCGGATCGCGCCGGGCCAGCCGCACCACCTCCGCGTCGCGCTCCACGACGGTCACCGAGCGGACCCCCGGGTACCGCAGGACCTCGCGCGCCGCGAGCCCGTCGCCCCCGCCCAGCACCAGGACCCGGCCGTGCGGTCCGGCGGCCATCGCCGGGTGGATCAGCGCCTCGTGGTAGCGGACCTCGTCGCGCCCGCTGACCCGCAGCCGCCCGTTGACGAAGAGGGCCAGCGGCCGACCGCTCGTTCCGCCGCCCACGAGCACGATCTCCTGCTCACCGGTGCGCAGCGCGACCCGCACCCCCGGTCCGTAGACGGCCTGCCGGGCGGCCCGCTCGAAGGAGGGGGTCAGCACGGCACCGGCGGTCAGCGCGGCGAGCACCAGCCCATTGACGACGATCAGTGTCCACCGCGCCCGTACGCTCAGATCGCGGCGGAACAGCCAGAGCACCAGCGCCCCGCCCGCGACCGTGTTGACCGCGCCGGTGACCAGCGCACCGGTGAGCTGCCCGAACGCGGGCAGCAGCAGAAAGGGAAAGGCGAGCCCGCCGACCAGCGCGCCCACATAGTCCGCCGCGAACAGATCGGCCACGGCGCCGCCCGCGTCCTGTCGGCGCACCCGCTGGATGAGGGTCATCAGCAGCGGCACCTCGGCCCCGATGAGCACGCCGATCGCGAACGAGAAGCCGACGAGCGCGAAGCGCGAGTGACCGCCCCACGCGAAGCACGCGTACAGCGCCATCGCCGAACAGCCGCCGACGAGCGCGAGCACCGCCTCGACCGCGCCGAAGCCGACGGCGGCCCGGCAGCGCAACCGCTTGGCCAGCAGCGAGCCGACGCCCATGGCGAAGACCATCACGGACAGCACCACGGATGCCTGGGTGACCGAGTCACCCGCCAAGTACGAGGCCAGCGCGACGAGTTCGAGCTCGTAGACGAGGCCGCAGGCGGCGCAGACGAAGACGGTGCCGAGAACGAGGAAGCGGCCGAGCGCCGCCCTCACGGGCAGCCGCGCCGGAGGGCCGGACTCCGGCGACGACGGCGCATCCGAGACGGCGGACATCGGCGAATCGATCACAAAGGGAACGCTACGTTACATATCGCTTACGCCTCGTCCCCCACACGAGTGCATTGCCGTTCACCCATCGGGCATCGACGGCCTTGCGAACACCCTGGACCCCCTTTAGGCACACGGCACTTGGGGCGACCGTCCATCGGGCAGGCCGCCTATCTCGAGCCCGCCCGCGCCCGGCGGCCGGAGCGCGGCCGGCACCCGGGCCCCCACACAGGTGCGGGTGGTGACCAACCGCCCCTCCTGGGGGTACGCATGCCAGGTCCGCCACCCCACCGTGCCCTCGTGCCACTGCGCGAGCAGCGCCGTGAACGCGTTCGGACTGCCGGGAAACGTACCGGCCAGCCCGTGCGGATGGTCGGCCACCAGCGCGAGCAGCTCCTGCGCGCGCCCGGCGAAGGCCCCTTGCGACAACTCCTCGACGCGCGCCGCGAATTCGTATTCGCGGCCGTCGACGAGCGTGGAAACCCCCAGCGGAAGCGCGGTGCTGTTGCCGGACATGCAGGCCACGGTCTCCGAACAACGGCTGCCCTCCCCTTCGAGGAGGACCTGATGCGAGGCCCCCAGGAGCCTCAACTGGACGTCGAAACCATGAAGTTGAAGATCAAGCACGGCGAGGGCGGGAAGCGGTTCCCGTCCCAGGCCCCAGGCGAGGTCAGCGGCGCGGGTATCGGTGTAGGCAGTCTTGAGGGTCGTGAGCATGGATCGGCTCCGCAAGCACGCATTGGAAAAAAGATGGGCCGACTCGCCCCGCGGTGGACCAAGGGCATGCGCATACGCCGGCTCGTGCCCACGTGGGGCCGTAAGGTCGATGGTGGTATACGGAATCATGAAATGCTGGGCGCCACATCGTTTTTACCCATCTTCGCCGGGTTTCCACCCCCTAGGGCGCCTTCTAGGTCAAGTGTTCAACAAGCCCGCGCCCGGCGCACGTTGGCGCGCCGGGCGCGGGCTCATTGCTTCACGGCCGTAAGAACGGCGTGGCGACCATAAGGACGCGTGGTGGCTAGGGGATCCAGGGGATCAGGCGCCCCCACCGCAGCCACCGCCACCACCACCGCCGCCGCCACCGCAGCCACCTCCACCACCACCACCGCAGCCACTTCCGCCGCCGCAGCCACCGCCGCCATGGTGCCCACCCCCGTGATGGCCACCACCGCCGTCGCCACCGGCCCACCAGCCGCCACCGGCCGCCCCACTGGAACCCGCACCCCAGGACCGCTTGCGTCGTCCGCTGTACCCCTTCGACCGACCGGCGCTCAGCGCGGCGACCGCCGCGAACGTGAACGCCACCACCACCAAGATGACGACAGGACCCATGGTCCTCACTCTCCTTCCATCCCCCGTAGCGAGGTACCGCTTCGTACCTGTCGTCTCCCCTGCCCGACCTCACCCGGGTCGAAAGCGAAGTTGAGGAAGTCCAGAGGTTCGGCGAGGCGCGACTGACCGTCGGCTCAGGTGGGTAATTTGCCGTGCATGCACAGGAGCCGTGTGTACGCCGTTTTGATCGACGCGCCCAAAGCCGAGGCCGACCGGGCGACCGCCTTCTGGTCCGCGGCTCTCGGCATCACCGCCGAGCCGTTCGCGCCGGAGCCGCAGTTCACCACGCTCCATGAGGCTCTGCCGGGGCTGGTCACCGCCGTCCAGGCGGTCGACGACGCACCCCGTATCCACCTGGACTTCGAGACCGACGACGTCGAGGCGGAAACCGCGCGCCTGCTCGCCCTGGGCGCCGAGCGGATCGCGCAGTGGCAGGAGTGCCGGGTGCTCCGCGTCCCCGGCGGCCACTTGATGTGCGTACTGCCCCTGGAGAGCGACCCCGAGACCTTCCGGGCACAGGCCAACGTCTGGCCCTGACACCCGTGCGACGGCGCGCCGCTAGCGGTGCTCCCAGTGGTGCGGGTCGGCTTCCAGCACCGCGCGGTCCCAGTCGCCCAGTTCGGCGGCCGCCACATAGGCGCTGTGCAGGAATTCGCTCAGCGTCCGGTCCGGATCGGCCGCGGCGGCGACCGTCTCGTAGGGCAGCACGAACTCACCGGCATCCCGCTGGTACGAGGCCGCCTCGGGGCGGACCATATGGTCGGCGAAGCCCGCGGGTTCCGGGTAGGCGTAGGTGTAGAACCCGCCCTCCTCACCGCCACCGGGCCAGAAGCCGCAACTGGACAGCTCGACGGAGTACGCCTCCCGCGTCACCCGGTCCGGCAGATTGGGCACCCCACCGGCGGGATGCTCCGGCGCGGACCGCCCGGAGAAGCGGGTCGCGGCCAGGTCCATCGCCCCCCAGAAGAAGTGCACGGGACTGGCCTTGCCGACGAAATGCGACCGGAATTCCCCGAACACCCGGTGTGCGCTCAGCAGCTGCCCCCAGAAAAGCCGAATGGCGTACGGGTCATACGCCGCATGCCGGTGGTCCTCCGGAAACGGAATCGCCAGCGCCACCTCGTTCGGCCGGGGATACATCCGGGTGTGAATACCCAGCTCTCCCAGCGCACCCATGATCTCGGCATAGAACTGGGCCACCGATTTGGACTCCAGCACCAGCTCACGCCGGCTCCCGTCACTGACCCGGATCCCCAGCCGCCGATCGACGAAGTCGAACTCGATCTCGAACGCCCCGGTCCGGTACGGAATCGTCGACGTGCTCAACCCGCGCGGGGTGACATACAAGGTCACCTGCCACCACTGATTGGCCGGTGGCGCATGATCCAGCCGGATCTTCCCGACGATCTGCGTCCACATATGCAGCGTGTCCCGCGCCTCGGCCCAGTCCTCCAGCCGAAGCCGCGGCCAGGCGCCCGCCTGCTGTGTCCTGTGCTTGGCCATCTCGCCTCCCGCGGGCCCCACCGCTCCGGCAACACCCGCAATCGATCACAGTCGACGGCTTCCGACCCGGCCGAGTACCCGCCCATCACGCCGATGAAAACGACGACAGGTCGAGAACAGCCCGGCATGGGAGAGATCCAACGCCCTGGAAGCCCTGCACCAGCAGGTCACCGCCCATATCCGCGGCAGCATCGCTCCAGGCGAGTACAGACCCCGCGCGCCGCGATCACCGCACCATGGGGCTCAGCAGTTCCAGTGCCTGCTCCCACCGGAAGGTGTCGCGACCGCCACCCGCCTTCGGCTGGTGCGGCTCGTAGTCGGCGATCAGCACGCCCATGCCTCGTAGCCGCTCCAGGCTCTGCCCGTAGGCGGGATGGGCGGCCTGCCCGGCGTTCAGATAGGGCAGGGCGACGGTGGGGACGCCCAGGCCGTACGCCTCGCACAGGATGCCCACGGCCAGGGTGTCCGAGATCCCGGCGGCCCACTTGTTGATCGTGTTGAAGGTCGCCGGGGCGACGGCGATGGCGTCCGGCGGCGGGAGGGGGCGCGGGTCGCCGGGCGAGCGCCAGGCGGAGCGGATCGGGTAGCCGGTCTGAGCCTCAACCGCTGAGGCGTCGATGAAGCCCAGGCCCTGCGGGGTGGCGATGACACCGACGTTCCAGTCCCGTTCCTGCGCCGCGGTGATCAACTTGCCGACGTCGTCGGCGATGCCGGCCGCGCAGACGACCACGTACAGGAACGGTTTGCTCCGCTCGCTCATGCGGGCACTCCCAGGTGTCGGCTGAAGTGATGCGGCTCGGGCACGGTTCGACGGCGGTCACGGGCGGCCATGTCAGCCACCAGCTCGCGCACGGCCGACCGTCGGACGTCCTGGGCCGCGCAGCTTTCGGCGACGCGGAGGGCCCGGTATCCGTCGGCGAGCCTGCCTTGCTGACTGTACGCACGGGCGGCGTCGACCCACAGGGCCGCACGCCGTTCGGGGACGGGGATCGGCCGACGCATCAGCGGCCGGGCCGCATCCAGGGCCACGCCCGCGTCGCCGAGGGCGACGGCGGCGCTGACGGCGTGCAGTTCGACGTTGGTGGGACTGAAGTTGGCCCAGGCATCGGGACGGTCAAGGGCCACGTAGCGGGCAATGTCCTTCGCCTCGTTGAGGAAGTCCTGCGTGGCCGCGCGGTCTCCGGCGGTACTCGCCGCCGTAACGCCCCGCAACAGCATCAGCCCCAGGGCCGCGAGATATCGCGGAGGGCGGCGATCATAGGCGCCGGTCAGCTGTGCTGCGGTGTGACGCACGAGCGTCACGACATGGGTGGTGTGCTTCTCTCAGGCGAGGACGTGAGCATGCACGCGAACGCTGGATGCCAGGACGACGGGGTCACCGCATCGTTCGGCCTCCGCCATGGCCCGGCCGACAGCCATCCACGCATGGCCGACGTCGCCGAGCTTGAGCAACAGGCTCGCCGAGGTCTGGTAGGCCGTGGCCAGCAGACTGATGACGGTCGAGGTACGGGAGGAGCCCGTTGCTGCCCGCCGCAGGTCGGCGATCAGCAGGGGTAGTGCACATCCCAGCTCTGCGTAGTCACAGGTATAGAACAGCCGACGGATGGCGGCGACCCGGTCGCCCAGTTCCGCGACACTCGCCTCGTTGGGAGTGCCCGATCGGGTCGCGTAGTCCGGTGCCGTGGATCACAAGGTGGAGGGTTGCCCCGCGGGCCGGGTGCATGCGGGTGATCCCGACAATGCGGTGAGGTGCGGTGCCAGGCCTCGCGACCCGGGCGGGTACCGCCATGGAAGTCGCGGACCATTGGCGCAGGCGAAAGCCACGCCCGTCAAAGCTAGGCGAACCGGCATGCCAGAACCGTGCCAGATCGTGCGGGGAACCACGGGAAATGGCGGGGACCAAGCCGCCGGCCAGCCAAGCACCGCAGGCCAGGTCGACAACCTGCCATAGATAACCCAAGCTTCCCAAGAGCGCGAGTTTGGCTCTCGTCACCCGCTTTGTGCGAGACCCCCAGGTCAGCAACCCGGGGGTTCTTTGTTGCCTGGACCACTGAGCGAGCTGCGCACCACATCCGCACCATAAGCAGCGGCTAGCTACCAGTGGGCCTCTCCTTGTGGTGCGCGCTCGCGTTCGTGTGGTGCTTCGCACGCTCGGCGCGGACCTGTCGTCCAGCCCGGCCTGCGCCCGGGCGGAATCCTTGTCCCGCTACTGAACTTGAAAGCGTGATGTCGGTTGCTGGGGTCAGGTGGTCACCGCTTGCGATTGGGGCTCCACTCGTAAGCTCCTGGTGCCGTCTCGATGACTTCGCGGGGCCAGGTCAGTCGGACCTGTTCCAGGCGCCCGCGATGCTCGGCGATCCAGTCTTCCTGGGGTCGGGTTCCCAGGGCTGTCGTAAGGCGGTCCGGGTCGCTGACCTGGATCGACAGCCAGCCGTCTTCGTGCACGTGGATGTCGAGGCTCAGGCCGCGGTCTCCGCCGATGCTGACCGTCTGGCCTGGTCCCAGGTTGGAGAGCTCCTGCTCCCAGGAGTCCAGGTCATGCTGGAAGAGGTAAAGGTCGAGCCGGGCATCGACGAAACTCGCGGAGACGAGCACGTCCGCGTGCAGAATGTCGTGGCCGGTCAGCACGCCCGGCTGGGACCGTCCTGTGACGCGCACGACACAGCGGTTCCCATCCGGATCGGCGAGGTGGATCAGATCCATCGGAGCAGGTTCCGTCATTGAGTTACTCGCTTTCGTGCGCTGGCGTGGGCTGCATCGTCTCCTATCGCCGGACGAGCGAAACAGTCAGGCCCAGCCCTGGAGAGTCACGTGCCCAGGGGCCAAGCCGGTGCCGGCAAGACAGCCGTCGATCACGTCTGGCCGGTACTGGAGCTTCTTGAGCCGATGCTTGACCGCGCGGGTGACTTGACCAAGGCTGGCGGCGGCAAGGTTGCCGATGTCGCGCTTGACCAAGGACCACACGCCCTCGGTTGGGTTGAGGTCGGGCGCGTAGGTGGGCAGCTGAACGACGGTAAGCCACTCGGCGTTCGCGTCGCTGAACTCGCGCAGCGGCTTCGTCAGATGCAGTCGGACGTTGTCCCAGATCAGCACGATCGGGCCACCCAACTGGATGCTGGCCCGGACGATCAGATCACGGAAATCGCGCCAGCCGAAGCCCTTCGGCTGGTCCTTGCGCCCGGTGTACTCCCGGACCGCATAGAACAGCCGGGACCGCTCACCAGGCTTGTAGCAGGTCATGCCCACCATCGACACTCGCCCGGAACCGCGGCCGCGCACCCGCACCACCGGCGTGCAGCCCCGGCGGCCCCAGGTCTTGGCACGCGGCGGAGTCATCGACTGCCCGGCCTCGTCCTCAAAGACGATCCAGGCCCCCCGCTCCGCCGCGATGCTCTTACCCGCGGCCATGTCTCCTTCTTCCAGACTTCGACCGAGGTGTCGTCACGCTCGATGGCCCTCCGGGCAGGCTGCTGCCACGACCAGCCATGCCGCTTGAGCAGCAGCCATGTGCCCTCGACCGTGTACGAGACGTGGAACAGCCGATCAGTGTCTTAATCCGAGCCAGGGTCCACCGCTGGTCCACCCAGCCGTGGATCAGCGGTCCGCGCTCCAACTCCCTTTCCAACCGGGCGATCTGCGTATCACTGAGCCTCGGTCGGCCCGGGGATCCCTTCGACAGGACGCCAGCCTTCCCACGCTCGCGCCACTGGCGACGCCACCGCTCCACGGACCGCTCGCTGACCCGCAGCGCGGCAGCGATCTCCCGATTCTTCTGCCCGCCCTCGAAGCGTTCCACGGCCTGCAGCCGAATCCGCTCCCGGGCGGCCCTCCCGGCGTCGGTCAGCCCGCCGCCCTGCGCGTATCTCACAGTCCAGGGCTACCGGAACGGCTCTCCCACCGTCAGGCGAACGGCTCCGACATCACCCAATCAAGTTCAGTAGCGTCGAAGTGGGTGGCCTGCAATTCGGGGTCGATGCTGGCGACAACCGCAATGCTGTCCACTGTCGTGGGTATCGAGGTCAGGTCCGCGAAGATCGTCTGCCCATTCAGCGCGACCCCGTCCTGTGACGAATGGTTGTAGAAGACAAGATCGTCATCGCTCCGCACCTTGCCGTCCTGCCCGAGCAAAACAGCAGAGACGTCGATGCCCGTAGTGAGCGAGGTGAGGGTGACGCGGCAGACCGCTGAGAACAGGACTGCATTGCCGCCCTTGGCAAGAGTGTTAGTCATGTGTGGCCTCTCACGATGGTGCGTACATCGTGGTACCTCTGGCCGGTCCGTGTACGACAAACACTGTTTTACTGCGGTTGATCACCTTCAAGTCAATCAGGTTCCCAGCATGGCAGGGTGCACACCGATGGTTCTGCCGTCCGTCTCGGTTTCCGTCTCATTCAGCGTCGTCCATAGCCGTTCAGGCGAGACCCAAGCCGACAGCCGGTCTCATGGCCGACCGCCCTTGAACGCAGGTGAACGGCCCCGTTCGCGACCTCAGAACCCACCACCACAGTTGGAAAGCGTGTTGGGAGTCCCACGGCCAAGGACAGCCACAAGCTCGTTGAATGGCGTTCCGCGTATCGTTCCCCGCATGCCAATGCCGCTAGAACCAGGCGAGAGCGTCCCCAGTCAGGAAGCCTTCGCCGCCTTCCTGACCCAGCTCACAGCAGAGTGCCGTCACGACGGGGTGCAGTGGGAGAACGCGACGTTGGAAAGGTTCCTCGAAGCGCTGGCGGCCTGGGTCGCTTCGGGGCCCGGCTGGTACGAACACCACCAGCACGAGCCCCTCCCCACCGATGGAAACTGGACCTACTTCGCCCATGCACTCGTAGCAGCCACGATGTACGAGTGAGCCTGCGTGACCGATCCGTTCCCGTTTGGGCAGCGAACAGCGGGCAGTCATGGGTTCAGGAGCCCGGCCGAAACCCGGACAGCAGAGCGTTCGCACAGCTCAGCGCCCGTTTCCTTCCGGCGCATCCAAGCTCAGGATCCCGCTCAGCCGGCCCTACCCAACCGCACTGCCGTCACCCGCGCCAGCATCGCCACCTCGCGTGCCGTCGCCGTCGATAGTTCCAGGCACACCAGCCCGGAGCCGTCCGAGCCCGCAACAGCACGCAGCCGCACCCCTGTCGTCTCCACGGCGACGAGCCTCAGCGCGTCGCCCAGCTCGGCCGCAGCCTCTCTCGCGCCTCGCCAGCCGCTCATGTAGTCCACTCCGCGTACCCATATCCCCGCCTCCAGGTCTGCCGCCTCACTCTCGAACCTGTCGCCCCCAGTGCCGCACGCCACCTGACTATCAACCACCGGGCCGCGTCGAGCGGGAGCATGACGACGACCCCGGTGCCATCGGCACCGGGGTCGTGATCGATCCCCAGCCGGACCACCCCGGTAGCTGTCCAGGCGGAGGGGCGGTCCGGCGTTGGGTTTGCGGTGGTTGAGCGTGAGTCCAGCCCGAGCTGACCTCAGTACCGCTGTCGGCCGCCGGGGTAGCGGATCGGCTTACGACACTCGGGGGCGCCTACGGGCGGTACCTCTTGGCCGAGCGCGAAGCACAGGCCCGCGTGCAGTTGTTCCGCCTCGTCCACCGTCAGCACAAGGTGCGCCAGAGCTACAGGTTCTCCGAGGCGGGTGATCCGAAGTGTCGCCGTGAGTCGATCGTCTCCCTCTCGGTGTACGCGCAGCCCTGCCGAGGTAGCTTCGATCTTCCACTCCGAGATGGACCGCCGGTTCGTGCTCATTCGCTCGCCCCGCTCGATTGATCCGGTCCGTCGTCGGACACGGGAAGACGCCTGCCGCGACTATCCGCGATCCGGAGCGCGTCGCTTAGCGCCTCGATTAGACGGTCCGAGAGGTAGCGGAGTTCTCGGGAGTTCGCCTTCCGATCGCGGAGCAGTAAGCGGGCGTGACCGATGAGTTCAGCGCCCATCTGAAGCTGAATCGCTTCCATCTCGTCGGCCAGTCGCGATAGGTACCCCTCACCGTCCGCGTCCGACACCAGATAGCACGGCTGCCCGGCAAGGCCGGGCCACGGCAGCAATCGTGGTTGTGTACTCACCTGACCACCACCATCCCGTGCGGCGCGCAAAGCAGTTCCACACGGGGCACGTCCTTCCTACGCTCATGCGTCACCGGATACGGCCGGACAAGCCGCATGTCCTCACCACGCAGCAGTGGACGTTCCGACATCCGGTGCACTTGATGTACGCGCGGGAGGCGCAGCGTCGGCGCGTCCGCACAGGTCACCGAAGTGCTTGTCCCTCCGGCGCGATGACGACCGGCTCCGGGCAGCAGTAGTCGCAACAGCCACCGTACGAATCGGGGGATATGGTTTTGCACGTTGACGCTCCTACACAGCGTTGACCACGCCCCCGGGCCGTTCGCATCGGTCGCGGGGGTCTCTTGCGTCTGCCAACTGTGCTGCGAAGGAAGGACGGTGGCTTCCCGCCCGTGGCTATCCCCATCATGGGTAGGCTGACGGTCACAACTGTGCGACACACTGTCACCAGTAGGCGCAACGGGGCACACCATGACCGCTTACCAACCGCCGACCGCACTACCCCGAGAACTCCTCAGCCACCCAGGGATGCGTGCCGCGATCCTGGCTCACGACTTCGGCACCGTCTTCTCCCTGGCCCGAGCCTTAGCCAAGATCAGCTACTCGAAGATCGCCGCCGAGTGTGACATCAAACCCGAACGCGTCGGCGCCCTGGCCCGTGGCCAGGGCCGCATCACTTCCTTCGAGAAGATCGCAACGATCGCCGACGCCTTACGTATCCCCGGACATCTCCTCGGCCTCGCTCCCCGCGACTGGGAAGCGGCTACCGCACCCGGTCACGCCCCTACCGCCTCAGCACGCACCTCACCCACGACCCGAGAGGAAAGCGAAACAGTGCTGCGCAGGGAATTCTTCCGAGCCACAGCCGGGGCCGGTCTGGTCCTCGGTCTGCCCGAGCTGAACCAGATCAAGACAGGCCGCCGGATTGATCGAGACGTGCCCGAGCAGTTGCGACAGCGCACAGCACGACTTCGGCGACTCGATGACGTCCTCGGCGGAGGAGACACCTACCGCGTCTACCTCGGCGAGTACCAATCGACGAAGACGATGCTCCGAGAGGCCAGTTACACCGAGGAGACCGGCCGCGCGCTCCTGTCGGTCCTCTCCGAGCAGGCCCAGCAAGCAGGTTGGGCCGCCTTCGACGCAGGCAAGCACGCCAACGCGCGCGGCCTCTACGAGGACAGCCACCAAGCCGCCACCGAGGCGAAAGACGCCGCCCTGGCCGGGAACGCCCTCGCCTTCCTCGCCTACCAGAAGATCAGCACGGACCGATCTGCCGGGATAGAGACCGCTGTCCAGGCATGCCGCACCGCAGGCCCCGACGCCCCGCCCGGCGTGCGCGCACTGCTGCATGAACGACTGGCGTGGGCTTACGCCGTAGCCGGAAACCCCGGCGAGACCGAGCGCGCCCTGAGCATCGCGGAAGCCGCCCTCAGCGAGGGCGACGGAAGCCCACAGCCCGACTGGTCAGCATGGGTCGACCGCAACGAGCTCCAGATCATGACCGGCCGCTGCTGGACCGAACTGCGTCGACCGCTCCGAGCCGTCCCCGTCCTGCAAGGCGTACTCACCCGGTACGACGACACCCACGCCCGCGACAAGAGCCTCTACCTCTCCTGGCTCGCCGACTCCTACCTCACCGCCGGAGAGATCGAGCAGGCCACAGCCATCACCAGCCGCGCCCTCGAACTCTCAGCCGGTGTGGCGTCCGTCCGGCCGCGCCAGCGCCTCGCGCCGATTCTCCACCAGCTCAAGGCCCACCAGGAGCTTCCGTCCGTGGCCGAAGTCCTGGAGAAGGCCAGGACTTGAGAGGTCAGGCCCCAGGTTCCGGCTCAGTGGTCCGCTCCACCCACCGCAGGTAGGCGTCCGAACCCGCGACGATCGGCACGGCCGACACCTCGGGGTTCTTCCACGGGTGATGCTCCAAGAGATGCGCTTCAAGGTCGGCGTAACGGTCGGCACGGGTCTTGAACAAGAGCTGCCACTCTTCCCCCGTGCCGAACTCGCCCTGATGCCAGAAGACGGAGACCACCGGCCCGACGATCTGCGCACCGGCCGCGAGCCGAGCCGTCACCACCGACCCCGCAAGCTTCTCGGCTTCCTCGCGGTTCTCCGTCGCCGTCGCCACCTGAAGGAAATCAGTCATACCCGCGAGCGTAGACCGGGGCCACAGTCCGGTCAGCGTGTTGTGATCAGTCGCTCGACGGCCGTGCGGATCGACTCCGATACGGGCGCGGTCCGGCCCGCGTCAGGCCCTCGCTCAGTAGATTTCGGTCGTGCCGCAAGGTCTCGCGCAGATCCGCGGCCCAGTCCGCCAGTCGAAGCCGTGGCCGGGCGATGGCCTGCTGTGTCTGCTGCTGGGCCACCTCGCCTCCCGCGGGCCCCACCGCCCCGGAGATATGCGGTGGATATCCGTCGACGGGCAGTCGATGGTTTCCGGCTCGGCCGAGCGCCCGTACATCGCGGTGATGAAAACCCCCGGGCTCGCCCCGCCCGGGGCAGGAGCGGGTTGAGGAATTCCGGATGTTCGGCGGAGTATGGGCGCCATGGGACGACCGCCGCTCAATCGCCGACTGGCCGCCTTCGGGACCACGATCTTCGCCGAGATGTCCGCCCTCGCCGTGCGCACCGGCGCGATCAACCTGGGTCAGGGCTTCCCGGACACCGACGGGCCCGAGGAGGTGCGCGAGGCCGCCGTCCGGGCGCTGCGGGACGGGCGGGGTAATCAGTACCCGCCCGGCCCCGGGGTGCCCGAGCTGCGCAGCGCCGTCGCCGAGCACCAGCGGCGCTGGTACGGGCTGGGCTTCGACCCCGATACCGAGGTGCTGATCACCGCGGGCGCCACCGAGGCCATCGCGGCGTCGCTGCTGGCGCTGGTGGAGCCGGGGGACGAGGTGGTCGCGCTGGAGCCGTATTACGACTCGTACGCCGCCTGCATCGCCATGGCGGGCGGGGTCCGCGTCCCCGTCACCCTCCGGCCCGACGGGGACACCTTCCGGCTGGACCTGGACGAGCTGCGCGCCGCCGTCACCGATCGCACCCGGCTCATCCTGCTCAACACCCCGCACAACCCCACCGGCACCGTGCTCACCCACGATGAGCTGGCCGCGGTCGCCGAGCTCGCCGTCGAGCGCGATCTGCTGGTGGTCACCGACGAGGTCTACGAGCATCTCGTCTTCGGCACCGCGCACACCCCGCTCGTCTCCTTCCCCGGGATGCGCGAGCGGACCGTCACCATCAGCAGCAGCGGAAAGACGTTTTCGTTCACGGGGTGGAAGGTCGGGTGGGTGACCGGCACTCCCGAGCTGGTCACGGCGGTGCGCTCGGCAAAGCAGTACCTCACCTATGTCTCGGCGGGGCCCTTCCAGTACGCGGTCGCCGAGGCGCTGCGCCTCCCCGACGCCTATTTCCACGGCATCCGCGAGGATCTGCGCGCCAAGCGCGATCTGCTGGCCGACGGGCTGACCGACGCGGGCTTCCAGGTGTTCCGCCCCTCGGGCACCTACTTCATCACCACCGACATCCGGCCCCTCGGCGAGACCGACGGCTTCGCCTTCTGCCGCTCCCTCCCCGAGCGCTGCGGCGTGGTCGCCGTCCCGAACGCGGTCTTCTACGACCATCAGGACCAGGGCTCCCCCTTCGTCCGCTTCGCCTTCTGCAAGCGCGATGAGGTCCTTACGGACGCCGTCGCCCGCCTGAAGACGCTCGGCGCCGGCTGACGCGGCGCCTCCGGTCACCCGGGTGGCCCCCGGGTAGGCCCCGGGTAAGCCCCGGGTAGGCCCGGTAAGCCTCCCCCGGATGGGCCTTCCAGGTCGCGGGCGGCCGCGGTCTGGCGGAGAGTCGGTGTGTCCGCCGAGCCCCCTGGTCCGTCCCCTCCGGGGGCTCGGCGCATGTCCGTCGGGTGCCCGCACCGGAGGTTTCCGTGTCCTCTGACACCGCCGCGTCCACCCGGACCCCGGAGCCGCCAGGGCGACCGGCCACACGGCGGGGGGTGCGGGCGTCGCTGGGGCGGGCATGGCTCGCGCTGGCGGTGTACGCGACGGTGCGGGCCGCCGGGATCGGGTGCGTGGCGGTGGGGGCCTGGCGGACCGGGAAGCATCCGCGCACGCAGCTCGGGCACTACTGGGACAGCCTCTGGTACGTGGGCATCGCCCAGCACGGCTACGGCACCACCCGGCCCTCCGTCACCCACCCCGGCCTGACCTTCAGCGATCTCGCGTTCTTCCCGCTCTACCCGGCGCTGATCAGGGCCGTCACCAGCGTCGTCCCCCTGAGCGCGGTGACGGCGGGGCTGCTGATCACCTGGGTCACGGCCGGGCTGGCGGCCTGGGGCATCCACGCGGTCGGGGAGCGGCTGTACGGGCGGCGGGTGGCCCTGATGCTGGTCGCGCTGTGGGGGCTGCTGCCGCATGCGGTCGTGGAGTCCATGGGGTACACGGAGTCGCTGCTGACGGCGCTGGCGGCCTGGTCGCTGTACGCGCTGCTGACCCGGCGCCCGCTGTGGGCCGGGGCGCTCGCGCTGTGCGCGGGGGCCACCCGGCCCAACGGGATCGCGGTCGCGGCGGCGGTGTGCGCGTGCGCGGGCGCCGAGGTCTGGCGGCGCCGTGGGCGTACGTCCTGGCGGGTGTGGGCGGGTGCGGCGCTCTCACCGCTCGGCTGGCTCGGCTACACCGGCTGGGTGGGGGTGCGGCGCGGCACCTGGCGCGGCTATCTGGACGTCCAGGACCGCTGGGGCACCTCTCTCGATCTCGGCGCGAGCGGCTTCCGCTCCGCCCGCGGCCTGATCATGGGGAGCGGCTCGCTGCCGCACTACATGTCCCTGATCGTCATCGGCGCCTCGCTGATCTCGCTGGTCTGGCTCGCGCTGCGCCCGCCGCCGCTGCCGCTGGTCGTCTACACCCTCGTCCTGGTGTTCATCGCGCTCACCGGCTCGAACTACTTCGCGTCCAAGCCGCGCTTTCTGCTGCCCGCCTTCCCGCTGCTGTTCCCGGCGGCGCTGGCGATGGCAAGAGCCCGGCCACGCACCGCCGTCCTGGTGGGCGGCGCGCTGGCCGGGCTCTCCTGTCTCTACGGGATGTACCTGCTGACCATGGCCGCCAGCCCGGCCTGACCGCGATAAGGGCATGCCGACCTGACCGCGCCCCGGGCCTCATACGGGCCCCCGGCCCCGTCCGGCCGCGATCCAGCCCTCCCGGTCCAGCCGTGATCCAGCCCCCGGTCCGACCGCGATGCGGGCCCCGCGGCTCAGGACTCGCCGTCGTCCGGCTTGTCGTCGCCGTCGGACTCGATGTCGGCCTCCAGACCAAGCTGTTCGACCAGCCAGCGGTCGAACTCGATCGAAGCCCGCACCCAGCTGACCGTGCTGGATACGAAGTGCTCAAGGCTGACGCCGGTGCCGATCAGCATCTGCGCCTCACCGATCAACCGGACCGTGCCGTCGTCATTGGTGTGGGTGTAGACCTTCGGCCACAACGTGCGGCGGTTCCAGTCGTCGAGCGCCTCGAGCAGCCGCGGCTTCTCATCGATGCCATGCGGCCGGTCGTAGAACGTACGGACGGAGAAGACCTGCTGCTCCTCCTCCCCGCGGAACATGAAATAGGTGCGGAACTGCTCCCACGGCGCGGCGAGGTCCCCCTCCTCGTCGACGACGTACTTCAGCTCCATCTGCTCCAGCAGCTGCTTGACCAGATCCTGGTCGGGCAGCACGGGGCCGCTCGGACCCGTCGGTTCGGGCTCGGGCTGACCCCCGAAATTCGGAATCGAGGACGGGTCGATGCTCACCGTGGATTTCCCTTCGTATGGAATACCGCCATCCTCCCTCACACCCGCCCCCGCCGTGCAACCCCGGCCGTACATTGCCCGATCCGGCCGAACAAGGACCGGCGGGACCTATTGCCGGGACTTGCACTTGCCGGGGCGTGCCGGGACCTATTGCGCGGGGCCCACCAGAAGGCCGTCGCCGACCCGGTCCACCCGGACCTTGTCGCCGTCGCGGATCTCCCCGGCGAGGATCTCCTTGGCCAGCTGGTCGCCGATCGCGGTCTGGATCAGCCGGCGCAGCGGGCGCGCCCCGTACGCCGGGTCGTTGCCCTCCTCGGCCAGCCATTCCAGTGCGGCCGGGGTGATGTCGAGGGTCAGCCTGCGGTCGGCGAGGCGGCGGGCCAGCTTGGCGATCTGGAGCTCGGCGATCCGGGCCAGCTCCGGCCCGCTGAGCGCGGAGAAGACCACGAGGTCATCCAGGCGGTTGAGGAATTCCGGCTTGAAGGAGGTCCTTACGGTCTCCAGGACGCGTCGCTTCTTCTCCTCCTCGCCGAGCAGCGGATCCATCAGGTACTGGCTGCCCAGGTTGGAGGTGAGCACCAGGATGGTGTTGCGGAAGTCCACCGTCCGGCCCTGGCCGTCGGTGAGCCGCCCGTCGTCGAGAACCTGCAGCAGGATGTCGAAGACCTCGGGGTGGGCCTTCTCCACCTCGTCCAGCAGCACCACGCTGTACGGGCGGCGGCGCACCGCCTCGGTCAGCTGGCCGCCCTCCTCGTAGCCGACGTACCCGGGCGGGGCGCCGACCAGCCGGGCCACGCTGTGCTTCTCGCCGTACTCGCTCATGTCGATGCGGACCATGGCCCGCTCGTCGTCGAAGAGGAAGTCGGCGAGCGCCTTGGCCAGCTCGGTCTTGCCGACGCCGGTGGGGCCGAGGAAGAGGAACGAACCGGTGGGCCGGTCCGGGTCGGCGATGCCCGCGCGGGTCCTGCGCACGGCGTCCGATACCGCCCTTACGGCTTCCAGCTGGCCGATCAGCCGCTTGCCCAGCTCGTCCTCCATGCGCAGCAGCTTCTTGGTCTCGCCCTCCAGCAGCCGGCCGGCGGGGATGCCGGTCCAGGAGGCGACCACATCCGCCACGTCGTCCGGCCCCACCTCCTCCTTGACCATGGTGGGGCGGTCCTGTTGGACCTCGGCCTCGGCCTCCGACGCCTCGGCCAGCTCCCGCTCGACGGCCGGGATCTCCCCGTACAGCAGCTTGGAGGCGGTGTCGAAGTCGCCGTCGCGCTGGGCGCGCTCGGCCTGGCCGCGCAGCTCGTCCAGCCGCTCCTTGAGCTCACCGACGCGGTTGAGGCCCTGCTTCTCCTTCTCCCAGCGGGCGGTGAGCCCGCGCAGCTCCTCCTCCTTGTCGGCGAGGTCGCGGCGCAGCTTGTCCAGCCGCAGCTTGCTGGCCTCGTCGGTCTCCCGGGCCAGCGCCATCTCCTCCATCCGCATCCGGTCCACCGACCGCTGGAGCTCGTCGATCTCCACAGGGGAGGAGTCGATCTCCATCCGAAGCCGGGAAGCCGCCTCGTCGACCAGGTCGATGGCCTTGTCGGGCAGGAAGCGGGAGGTGATGTACCGGTCGGAGAGGGCGGCGGCGGCCACCAGCGCGCCGTCGGCGATCTGCACCTTGTGGTGGGCCTCGTAGCGGCCCTTGAGCCCACGCAGGATGGCGACGGTGTCCTCGACGGTCGGCTCGGCGACCAGCACCTGCTGGAAGCGGCGCTCGAGCGCGGCGTCCTTCTCGATCCGCTCGCGGTATTCGTCGAGGGTGGTGGCGCCGACCATGCGCAGCTCACCGCGGGCCAGCATCGGCTTGAGCATATTGCCCGCGTCCATCGCGGAGTCGCCGCCGGCGCCCGCGCCGACCACGGTGTGCAGCTCGTCGATGAAGGTGATGATCTGGCCGTCGCTGGACTTGATCTCGGCCAGGACGGTCTTCAGCCGCTCCTCGAACTCACCGCGGTACTTCGCGCCCGCGACCATCGCACCGAGGTCGAGGGCGACCAGGCGCTTGTCGCGCAGGCTCTCGGGGACGTCGCCCTTGACGATCCGCTGGGCGAGCCCTTCGACGACGGCCGTCTTGCCGACGCCCGGATCGCCGATCAGCACCGGGTTGTTCTTGGTGCGCCGGGAGAGCACCTGCACCACCCGGCGGATCTCCTGGTCCCGGCCGATGACCGGGTCCAGCTTGCCCTCGCGCGCCGCGGCGGTGAAGTCCGTACCGAACTTCTCCAGGGCCTTGTACGTGCCCTCCGGATCGGCCGTCGTCACCCGCTGTCCACCCCTGACCTTCTCGAACGCGGCGAGCAGCTTCTTGGCGCTCGCCCCCTGCTGGTCGAGCAGCTCCCCGGCCTGGCCGCCCTTGGCGGCGATGCCGATGAGCACATGCTCGGTGGAGACATAGTCGTCGCCCAGTTCCCTGGCCCGCTGGGTGGCGTCCGCGATGACGGCGAGCAGCTCGCGGCTGGCCTGCGGCGGGGCCACGGTGGAGCCCTGGACGCTGGGCAGGGCGGCGAGCAGCCGCTCGACGCCGCTGCGCACGAGGGCCGCGTCGGCCTCTACGGCTGCCAGCAGATCCATGACGTTCTCGTTGTCCTGGCCCTCCAGCAGGGCGAGCAGGAGATGCGCGGGCGTCATATCCGCGTGCCCGGAGGACACCGCCCGGTCATTGGCGGCGCTCAGCGCCGCCCGGCTCTTGTTGGTCAGCTCGGCATCCACGTCCCTGTGCTCCTCCTCGCTGCGATCTTCCCATCCTGCCCTACCCAACCTCCGCAAAGTTGAGTCTATTCCACTCAACCTCGCTCACGCCACTCCCCTGGCCTGAGGTTCTGGGCCATGTCGGTAGGTTCTGGGCCATGTCTGTCGATCCCCGCAACCCCGATCCCGGGTACCTCGATTTCTGGCGCGAACGCCATGTGTGCACCCTGACCACCCCGCGCCCGGACGGCACCCCGCATGTCGTCCCGGTCGGCGTCACCTACGACCCCGAGGCCGGGCTCGCCCGCGTCATCGCGAACCGCCACAGCCGTAAGGTCGCCCATGTCCGGGCGGCGGGCGAGGGCGGTGCGCGGGTCGCGGTCTGCCAGCTTGCGGGCAGGCGGTGGGCCACGCTGGAGGGGCTCGCGGTCGTACGCGAGGACCCCGAGCTGATCGCGGAGGCGGTACGCCGCTACGCCGAGCGCTACGAACGCACCCCGCGCCCCAACCCCGACCGCGTCCTCATCGAAATCGCCCTCACCCGCGCCATGGGCAGGGGCTGAGGCCCGGGCCGGATCACTCCTCGTCCTCCTCCCGGTGGCCCGCCCCCGCCCAGGGGTGGCGCAGCCGGATCCAGACGTCGCGGGCGTGCCGCCCGGCCTCCGTACGGCTCTCGGCCACCGCCATACGCGCCTCCTCGTCGGTCTCCACCATGGGCCCCGAACCGCGCAGCGGCTTCCCCGCCGTCTCATGCAGGAACAGCGTGGCGATCAGCCCGATCACACCCGCCGCCATCAGGTAGAAGGCGGGCACCAGCGTGTTGTGCGTGGTGGCCACCAGCCACGAGGCCAGCAGCGGCGTCGTCCCGCCGAACAGCGACACGGAGAGGTTGTACGAGATCGACAGCGCGCCGTAGCGCAGCCGGGTCGGGAACAGCGCCGGAAGCGTGGCGGCGCTCGTCCCCGCGAAGATGACCAACATCGCGCCCAGGATCAGACAGCCGATCGCGGGCATCAGCACGCCGCCCGCCCGGATCAGCAGCACCGCCGGAATGGCCAGCGCCACCAGGCCCAGGCTGCCGACCAGGAACAGCGGCCGCCGCCCCCAGCGGTCGGAACCGCGCCCGACCACCGTGATCGCCAGCACCACGAACAGCATGGTGCCCAGCACCAGCACCTGGGCCGTGGTGGCGTCCTGGCCGAGCGTGGAGGACATGTACGTCGGCAGATACGACGTCACCATGTAGTTGGTGACGTTGTACAGCAGCACCAGGCCCATGCAGATCAGCATCGCCTCCCAGTGCTGGGTGAAGATCTCCTTCAGCCGCCCCCGTCCGGACTGGCGGGCCTCCTCGATCGGCACGGTGTCGCCGTGCGCCTCCGCCGCCTGTGCCGCCTCGGCCGCCCGCTCGGCCTCCTGCTGGAACGCCGGGGTCTCCTCCAGCCGCAGCCGCATATACAGACCGACCAGCCCCAGCGGCCCCGCCACCAGGAACGGCACCCGCCAGCCCCACTCCACCATCCCGGTCCCACCGATGGCGGCGGTGAGCACGGTGACCAGACCGGAGCCCAGCGAATAGCCGATGAAGGTGCCGAAGTCGAGCCAGCTGCCGAGAAAGCCACGGCGCTGATCGGGCGCGAACTCGGCGATGTAGGTGGTCGCCCCCGCATACTCGCCGCCGGTCGAGAAGCCCTGCAGCACCCGGCAGGCCAGGAGCAGCAGCGGGGCGGCGAAGCCGATCTGGGAATAGCCGGGCAGCACACCGACCGCGAAGGTGCCGGCCGCCATCATGATCATGGTGGTGGACAGCACCTTCCGCCGCCCGATCCGGTCGCCCAGCGGCCCGAACACCAGCCCGCCCAGCGGCCGCACCACGAAGGCCACGGCGAAGGTGGCGAACGTGGAGACCACCTGGGCGGCGGGGTCCTCGGCGGGGAAGAAGACCCGGCCGAGGGTGACCGCGACATAGGCGTAGACACCGAAGTCGAACCACTCCATGGTGTTGCCGATCGCGGTCGCCGCGACCGCGCGGCGCATCCCCGGCTTGTCGACGACGGTGACGTCCTCGATGTCCAGCGACTCCTTACGGCGTCGCAGCAGCATCCGGATGAGCTGGTCGGTACGGGCACTTCCGTGCGGCCACCCCCCGCGGCGGGGTCCACGCGGTGGTATCCGACCGGTACTCATCTCGTCCCCTGCCGACGGCTGAACCGCTACAGGACGCCGCTCCCGCCCCCCGTGTCAGGCCCCGGCCTCACTCGACTTCGCATACGTCAGCGCCATCTGCCCGGCGACGTCGTACACCACGACCTGCTCATCGCCGACGACCCACGCGTCATGGCCGGGCGCCACCACATACACATCCCCGGGCCCCACCTCGGCCTCCGCGCCATCGGCCGTGCGCAGCCGCATCCGGCCCTGGATCACGATCCCGCTGTGGTGGACCTCGCACAGATCGGTCCCCACGATCGGCCGCACCGACTCCCGCCAGCGCCAGCCGGGCTCGAAGGTGCCCACGGCGAAATCCAGCCCGGTCAGATGCAGGGCTTCGATATGGCCTCCGGGAAAGTCACGCCGTTCATCCGGCTTCTCGATCGTCTTGACTTCCACCATGGCGATACCTCCTCCCATATCTCCATGGTGCGCCCGGCACGCCCCATCGGCGCGCCCGGCCGGGAGCCCACCGGGCAGGCATACGGCGGGGCCGGGCACGCGAAAGGCCCGGTGGCCGTGAGGACGGTCACCGGGCCTGCGATCAGCGGCGCGCCGGGGCGCTACTCCGGGCGCTTGGGGCGCCAGACGACCAGGGCGCTGCTCTGCTGGACGTCCTGGTAGCGGACCAGGTCGCGGCGGTAGGAGGCGTGGACCTGGGCCTCGCGCTGCTGCATGGCGGTCGCGGCGCCCTCGACCGCGGCCTGGAGCTCGGCGACATGGGCCTGGAGAGCCGCGACCTGGTTCTCCAGTTCGATGATGCGCTTGATCCCGGCGAGGTTGATGCCCTCGTCCTGGGAGAGCTGCTGGACCTGGCGGAGCAGCTGGATGTCGCGCGCGGAGTACCGCCGGCCACGGCCGGCGGTGCGGTCGGGGGAGACCAGGCCGAGGCGGTCGTACTGACGCAGGGTCTGCGGGTGCAGCCCGGAAAGCTGAGCCGCCACCGAGATGACGTACACCGGCGAATCCTCGGTCAGCTCATAAGGGTTACGGGGCCGGCCGGCGCCCCTGCCTCCGATGCCTCCTCGGCCGTGCGGCTCCATTGGGCTCACGCTCCCTTCGCGGCCTTGAACAGCTCCGCCCGTGGGTCCTCTCCCACGGTCGCTTCGCGATACGACTCCAGCGCGTCCCGCGCCGTGTCGCTCAGGTCCTGCGGCACCGTGACCTCGACGGTGACCAGCAGGTCTCCGCGCGTGCCGTCCTTACGGACCGCGCCCTTGCCACGGGCGCGCATCGTCCGTCCGTTAGGCGTGCCGGGCGGCAGCTTCAGGGTGACCGGCGGGCCGCCCAGGGTCGGGACCTTGATCTCGCCGCCGAGCGCCGCCTCCGGAAGGGTGACGGGCACGGTGACGGTCAGGTTGTCGCCCTTACGGCCGAAGACCGGATGCGCGTCCACGTGCACGACCACATACAGATCACCGGCCGGGCCGCCGGTCTCGCCCGGGGCGCCCTTGCCGCGCAGCCGGATCCGCTGGCTGTCGCTGACGCCCGCGGGGATCCGGACCTGCATGGTGCGGGCGGAACGGGCCCGTCCGCTGCCCTTGCAGGTCTCGCACGGGTTCTGAGCGATCAGGCCGCGGCCGCGGCACTCCACGCACGGGTCGGTGAGCGAGAAGCCGCCCCCACCGCCCCGGCTGACCTGGCCGGTGCCGACACAGGTCGGGCAGACCCGCGGGGTGCCGTCCCGGTCGCCGGTGCCCGAACACGCCTTGCACGGGGCCTGGCTGGACATCCGCAGCGGGACCGTGGCCCCCTCGACGGCCTCGGTGAAGCTGAGCGTCACCTCGGACTCGATGTCCTGGCCCCGGCGCGGCTGGGCGCGGGTGGCGCCGCCGCGGCCGAACAGCCCGCCGAAGACATCCCCGAGCCCGCCGCCGAAGCCACCGGCGCCACCGCCACCGGCACCGCCTCCGCCCTGGGCGCCGCCGAAGAGGTCGCCCAGGTCGAAGTTGAAGTTTCCGGTGCCGCCCGGACCGCCAGGACCGGGGCGGAATCCGCCGTTCCCGAAGAGCGAGCGGGCCTCGTCGTACTCCTTGCGCCGCTTGGGGTCGCCGAGGATGTCATTGGCCTCGGAGATCTCCTTGAAGCGGTCCTCCGCCTTGGCGTCGCCCTTGTTGGCGTCCGGGTGGTACTCGCGGGCGAGCTTCCGGTACGCCTTCTTGATCTCCGCCTCGGTCGCGTCCTTGGGGACGCCGAGGACTTTGTAGTAGTCCTTCTCCACGAAGTCCTTGGTGCTCATCCTCGACGTCCCTCCTCTCCTGCTGCTCCCGCGATCACCGTCACGTCAGCCCTCTTCCGGGCCACCGCTCTCCTCGTCCGGCGCCGCGGCCTCGCCTTCGCCGCCCTTGACGGGGGTGGCTCCCGGCTGGGGCTCGGCGACCGCGACCCGCGCCGGGCGGATCGTGCGCTCGCCGATTCGATACCCCGGCTGCAGAATCTGCACGCACGTGGTCTCGGTGACATCCGGCGCGTACGAATGCATCAGGGCCTCGTGCACCAGCGGGTCGAAGGGCTCGCCCTCCTTGCCGAACTGCTGCAGGCCCAGCTTCGCCGAAACCGACTCCACCGATTCGCCGACCGACTTGAAGCCGCCGACGAGCTCGCCGTGCTCACGGGCGCGGCCGATGTCGTCGAGCACGGGCAGCAGCTCGGACAGGAGGCTCGCCACGGCGATCTCCTTGACCGTCACCCGGTCCCGCTCGACCCTGCGCCGATAGTTCTGGTACTCCGCCTGGAGCCGCTGGAGGTCGGCCGTCCGCTCGCTGAGAGCGGTACGCACCTGGTCCAGCTGTGCCTGAAGGGCTACCTGCTCGAGGTCCCCGGCCGGGGCTGCCGGGCCCGCCTTGTCGGCGGACCCGGCGCCCTTCGCCGCGTCGTCGGGGGTCTGCGCGGCCTCGGAGGGGACGTCGGGCTGCTCCTCGAAGCCCGGGGTCTCCTCCGTCACGCGGCACCACCCTGGCCCTTGTCGGCCTTGTCCTCGTCGACGATCTCGGCGTCCACCACATCGTCATCGGCCTTGGCCTGGCCCGCGGCGCCGGCGTCACCGGCGGCGGCACCGGCCGCGTCCGCGCCGTCCGCCTGGGTGTTGGCGTACATGGCCTGGCCCAGCTTCTGGCTGACCGCGGCGACCTTCTCGGTCGCGGTGCGGATCTCGGCGGTGTCCTCGCCCTTGAGCTTCTCCTTCAGCTCGGTGAGGGCCTCCTCGACCTCGGTCTTGACCTCGCCCGGGACCTTGTCCTCGTTGTCCTTGAGGAACTTGTCCGTCTGGTAGACGAGCTGCTCGGCCTGGTTGCGGGTCTCGGCGGCCTCGCGGCGCTTGTGGTCCTCCTCCGCGTACTGCTCGGCCTCGCGCATCATGCGGTCGATGTCGTCCTTCGGCAGCGCGGAGCCGCCGGTGACGGTCATCTTCTGCTCCTTGCCGGTGCCGAGGTCCTTCGCGCCGACGTGCATGATGCCGTTGGCGTCGATGTCGAAGGTGACCTCGATCTGCGGCACGCCGCGCGGGGCCGGCGGAAGACCGGTCAGCTCGAACATCCCGAGCTTCTTGTTGTACGCCGCGATCTCGCGCTCGCCCTGGTAGACCTGGATCTGCACGGACGGCTGGTTGTCCTCGGCCGTGGTGAAGATCTCCGAGCGCTTGGTCGGAATGGTCGTGTTGCGCTCGATCAGCTTGGTCATGATGCCGCCCTTGGTCTCGATGCCGAGGGACAGCGGGGTGACGTCCAGCAGCAGGACGTCCTTGACCTCACCCTTGAGGACACCGGCCTGGAGGGAGGCGCCGATGGCGACGACCTCGTCCGGGTTGACGCCCTTGTTGGCCTCCTTGCCGCCGGTCAGCTCCTTGACGAGCTCGGCGACGGCGGGCATGCGGGTCGAGCCACCGACCAGGACCACGTGGTCGATCTCGGACAGCGAGATGCCCGCGTCCTTGATGACGTTGTGGAACGGGGTCTTGCAGCGCTCCAGCAGGTCGGAGGTGAGCTGCTGGAACTGGGCGCGGGTGAGCTTCTCGTCCAGGTGCAGCGGGCCCTCGGCGGACGCCGTGATGTAGGGCAGGTTGATGGTGGTCTCGGACGAGCTGGAGAGCTCGATCTTCGCCTTCTCAGCGGCCTCGCGGAGGCGCTGCAGGGCCATCTTGTCCTTGGACAGGTCGACGCCGTGGCCGTTGTTGAACTGCTTGACCAGGTAGTCGACGACGCGCTGGTCCCAGTCGTCACCACCGAGGTGGTTGTCACCGTTGGTGGCCTTGACCTCCACCACGCCGTCGCCGATCTCCAGCAGCGAGACGTCGAAGGTGCCGCCACCGAGGTCGAAGACCAGGATGGTCTGGTCGTCCTTCTCCAGCCCGTAGGCGAGCGCGGCGGCGGTAGGCTCGTTGACGATACGCAGGACGTTGAGGCCCGCGATCTCACCGGCCTCCTTGGTGGCCTGGCGCTCGGCGTCGTTGAAGTACGCCGGGACGGTGATGACCGCGTCCGCGACCTTCTCGCCGAGGTACGACTCCGCATCCCGCTTGAGCTTCTGCAGGATGAAGGCGCTCATCTGCTGCGGGTTGAAGTCCTTGCCGTCGAGGTTGACCTTCCAGTCGGTGCCCATGTGGCGCTTGACCGACCGGATGGTGCGGTCCACGTTGGTGACCGCCTGGCGCTTGGCCACCTCGCCGACGAGCACCTCGCCGTTCTTCGCGAACGCCACAACGGACGGCGTGGTCCTGGCGCCCTCGGCGTTGGTGATGACGGTGGGCTCACCGCCCTCGAGAACACTGACGACGGAGTTCGTCGTACCCAGGTCGATGCCGACCGCACGTGCCATTTCGGGATCCTCCAGCTACAGCATTGAGTGGAACAGGCTCAAGCGTGCATCAGCCCGATCGTCGCTGTCAACAGACCTGAGTCGCATGGGCTCAAGTTTTATATGAGGCTTATGCCCAACCAGGCGCGGATGAGAGGGAGGAGGGGCCAAGTGAGCGACACAGATCACCGGCTCGTCGACTACATACGCCCCCGTCCGGGCGGGTAATCTCGGTCAGGCCACATTAAGTTACTGCTTAGTAATCCAGCTCGCAGGTTCGAGGAGCCCCATATGCAACTCGCCGCGATCATCGTGTCGCTGGTTCTCACCGCGGTCGGCGTTGCCCTGCTCGGCCGGGCCGTCGCGCAGTTCGTGCGCTTCTTCAAGCTCGGCGCGCCGGTCCCAGCGGGGGCCAGGACCGACAACCCCTACCAGCGCAGCGTGACCCTGGCCCGGGAGTTCCTCGCGCACACCCGCATGAACAAGTGGGGCGTGATCGGCGTCGCCCACTGGTTCGTGGCGATCGGCTTCCTGACCCTGCCGCCGACCATCATCAACGCCTACGGCCAGCTCTTCCAGGCGGACTGGACGCTGCCGATCCTCGGCGGCTTCCTCCCCTACGAGCTGTACATCGAGTTCATCGGCACGATGACCACCCTGGGCATCCTGACGCTGATGGCGATCCGGCTGCTCAACCTGCCCAGCCGGGCCGGCCGCAAGTCGCGGTTCGCGGGCTCCACCGCCTGGCAGGCGTACTTCGTCGAGTACGTCATCCTCATCATCGGCGTCGCGATCATGGCCCTGCGCGGCACCGAGGGCGCGCTGCACCACGTCGACCACTACGAGCCCGCGTATTTCGCCTCGTATCCGCTGGTCCAGCTCTTCGACGGGCTGAGCCTGGACACGGTGCAGAACCTGACCTACCTGTTCGCGATGATCAAGCTCGGTACGACCATGATCTGGATGATCACGGTCAGCACCAACCTCGACATGAGCATCGCCTGGCACCGCTTCCTCGCCTTCCCCAACATCTGGTTCAAGCGCAACGCGGACGGCGACGTGGCCCTCGGCGCGCTGCAGCCGATGGTGAGCGAGGGCAAGCAGATCGACTTCGAGGACCCGGACGAGGACGCCCAGTTCGGCGTCTCGCAGATCGAGCACTTCTCCTGGAAGGGCATCCTCGACTTCTCCACCTGCACCGAATGCGGCCGCTGCCAGTCGCAGTGCCCCGCCTGGAACACCGGCAAGCCGCTGTCGCCCAAGCTGCTGATCATGGCGCTGCGCGACCACTCGCACGCCAAGGCCCCGTATCTGCTCGCCGGTGGCGGCAAGACCATGGAGGGCGAGGAGAAGGCGAGCGAGGGGCAGCTCGCGGACGTGCCCGCGTCCGCGCTGGCCGAGGCCGAGCGTCCCCTGATCGGGACCCTCGAAGAGAACGGCGTCATCGACCCCGACGTGCTGTGGTCCTGCACCACCTGCGGTGCGTGCGTCGAGCAGTGCCCGGTGGACATCGAGCACGTTGACCACATCGTGGACATGCGCCGCTACCAGGTGATGATCGAGTCCTCGTTCCCGTCCGAGGCGGGCACGATGCTCAAGAACCTGGAGAAGAAGGGCAACCCCTGGGGGCTGGCCAAGAAGCAGCGCCTCGCGTGGACCAAGGAAGTCGACTTCGAGGTGCCGGTCGTCGGCAAGGACATCGAGGACCTCACCGAGGTCGACTACCTGTACTGGGTCGGCTGCGCGGGCGCCCTGGAGGACCGGGCGAAGAAGACCACCAAGGCCTTCGCGGAGCTGCTGCACATCGCGGGCGTCAAGTTCGCGATCATGGGCGGCGACGAGGCATGCACCGGTGACTCCGCCCGCCGCCTGGGCAACGAGTTCCTCTTCCAGCAGCTCGGCCAGCAGAACGTCGAGATGCTGAACATGGCCTTCGGAGAGGATGCCGAGGAAGGCGTCACGGTCGAGAAGGCCAAGAAGAAGATCGTCGCGACCTGCCCGCACTGCTTCAACACCATCGCGAACGAGTACCCGCAGCTTGGCGGCGAGTTCGAGGTCATCCACCACACCCAGCTGCTGCAGCACCTCATCGACGAGGGCAAGCTGATCCCGGTCACCCCGGTCGAGGGTCTGATCACCTACCACGACCCCTGCTACCTGGGCCGCCACAACAAGGTCTACACCCCGCCGCGCGAGATCATCGCCAAGGTGCCGGGGCTGCGGAACGAGGAGATGCACCGCCACAAGGAGCGCGGCTTCTGCTGTGGCGCGGGCGGCGCCCGGATGTGGATGGAGGAGCGGATCGGCAAGCGCATCAACAACGAGCGCGTGGACGAGGCGCTGTCCCTCAACCCGGACATCGTCTCCACCGCCTGCCCGTTCTGCCTGGTGATGCTGACCGACTCCGTCAACGGCAAGAAGAACGAAGGGAAGGCGAAGGAAGAGCTGCAGGTCGTGGACGTGGCACAGCTCCTCCTCGACTCGGTGAGGACCCCGGCCGCGCCGGAGGACGGCGGCAAGAGCGCCGAGGAGCCGGAGCCGGCCCCGGCCAAGTAACGCCGCAACCGATGCGCCGAAGCCCGCCCACGGGGTCCGTGGGCGGGCTTCACGCTGTACTGAGGGCCGTACGGCGGCCCTGGAGAGTCGTAGGCGGCCGCGTTGCCCTTACGGCGCTCGTGAGCGCCTTACGGCTGTCATGCGAGCCCTGGAGCGCCCTGCGGCCCTTACGACCGCGCCTTGACGCTCTTCGACAGCGGCAGCGCCTGCTCGGTCCAGATGACCTTGCCGTCCGAGGTGTAGCGGGTACCCCAGCGGTCGGCGAACTGCGAGACCAGGAAGAGCCCCCGGCCGCCCTCGTCCGTCGTCCCCGCGTACCGCAGATGCGGGGAGGTGCTGCTGGTGTCGAAGACCTCGCAGATCAGGCTGCGGTCGCAGAGCAGCCGGACCCGGATCGGGCCGGTGGCGTAGCGGATCGCGTTGGTGATCAGCTCGCTGAGGATGAGCTCGGTCGTGAACGCGACATCGCCCAGATCCCACTCCGCCAGCTTCCGGGCCACCGCGGCGCGCACCGCGGCCACCTGCGACGGGTCGGAGGCCACCTCCCAGTCGGCCGTCAGACCGGGCTCCAGCACCCTCGTACGGGCCACGATCAGCGCGATGTCATCGCTCGGGCGGTCGGGCAGCAGCGCGTCCAGCACGGCCGTACAGGCGTCCTCGGGCGTCCGGCCGGGGTGGGACAGGGCATCGCGCAGCATCTCCAGACCGGTGTCGATGTCCCGGTCGCGCTTCTCGATCAGCCCGTCCGTGTAGAGCACCAGATGGCTGCCCTCGGGCAGGTCCAGCTCCGACGTCTCGAACGGCAGCCCACCGAGGCCCAGCGGGGGCCCGGCGGGCAGGTCGAGGAACTCCACCGAGCCGTCCGGACGCACCAGCGCGGGCGGCGGATGACCGGCTCGCGCCATCGTGCACCGCCGCGTCACCGGATCGTAGATCGCGTACAGACACGTGGCCCCGGTGATCCCCTCGCTCCCACCGCCGTCACCGTCGAGTCCACCAGGGCCCTCGTCCTGGTCGATCCGGGCGATCAGGTCATCGAGGTGCGACAGGATCTCGTCGGGCGGGAGGTCGAGCGTGGAGAAGTTGTGCACCGCCGTCCGCAACCGCCCCATCGTCGCCGCCGCGTGCAGGCCATGCCCCACCACATCGCCCACCACCAGCGCCACCCGCGCCCCCGGCAACGGGATCACGTCGAACCAGTCGCCCCCGACCCCCGACTCGGCCGGCAGATAGCGGTACGCCACATCCAGCGCGTTCTGCTCCGGCAGCATCCGGGGCAGCAGGCTGCGCTGCAGGGTCACCGCCATGGTGTGCTCACGGGTGTAGCGCCGGGCGTTGTCGATGCTGACGGCGGCCCGGGTGACCAGCTCCTCGGCGAGGGAGATGTCGTCCTCCTCGAAGGGCTCCGGCTTCTCCGCGCGCATGAAACTGGCCACGCCCAGGACGACGCCCCGGGCTCGCAGCGGGACCGTGATCATCGAGTGGATGCCGTAGTCGACGATCCGCCGGGCGTGCTCGGGGTCCTGGTCCTGCCACCCGGCGAAGTCGCTCAGGACCGGCTCGACCGTCACCGCTCCGCTGCGGAAACCGCGGGCCTGGGGCGCGCTCGGGCCGAACTCGATCAGCATGCCGAGGGGGTAGAGCGGCCCGTCGTCGCGGATGCCGCTGAGGGCCGTACGGCGCAGGACGGTACGGCCGCCGTCGGCGACCGCCATAGCGCTCCACGGGCCCGTGTCCGGGGCGCCGGTGCCCGCCGCTCCGTCCGGGGGCTCCTCGCCGCGCAGCACCGAGTCCGCGAGGTCCACCGAGACGTAGTCGGCGAACCGGGCCACCGCGTACTCCGCCAGCTCCTGGGCGGTGCGCACCACGTCCAGCGTGGTGCCGATGGAGACGCCCGCGTCGTACAGCAGCTTGAGCCGGTTGCGCGCGAGGTCGACCTTGCCGGACAGCGCGCGCAGCTCCGTGGTGTCGCGCAGGGTGGCGACGCTGCCGGGCGGGCCGCCGTCGCGGTCGGTGGGGCGGTGGCTGACGGACAGCAGCCGCTCACCCGCCGTATGGACCTCGTCGGTGGCGGGGCGCCCGGACACCAGCAGCGCGGCGGTGTGCGGATCGAAGCCGAGCTCGGACACCAGCCGGCCCTCGGCGTCCGGCGGCAGATCGAAGAGCCGGCGCGCCTCGTCGTTGGCGAGCACCAGCCGCCGGTCGCCGCCGACGATCAGCACACCCTCGCGCACCGAGTGCAGCACCGCGTCATGGTGCTCGTACATCCGCGTCATCTCGGCCGGGTCCAGCCCGTGGGTCTGGCGCCGCAGCCGCCTGCTGACCAGGGCCGTGCCCGCCGTGGCGAGCGCCATCGCGGCCGCCGCCGCGCCGAACAGCAGCGGGAGCTGATGGTCGGCCGCACCGCTGACTTTCTTGATCGTGATACCGGCCGCGACCAGGCCGACGACCTTCCCATGGCTGTCCTTGACGGGCACCACGGACCGCACGGACAGGCCGAGCGTGCCGGTGAAGGTCTCCTGGACCGTCCGGCCCTCCGCCGCCGCGCGGATGCTGCCCATGAAGTGCTTGCCGATCCGGGCGGGGTTGGGGTGGGTGAAGCGGATCCCCTGGGGCGTCATGACGACGACGAAGTCGACATGGGAGCCCTTACGGGCGCGCTCGGCGAGCGGCTGCAGCACGGCGCTCGGATCGGGGCCGCGGATCGTGCTCACCATGCCCGGCGCGCTCGCGAAGCTCTCGGCGACCGCCATGGAGCGGTTACGGGCCTCCCGCTCGCTGTCGTAGCGGGACTGCAGGACGAGCGCCACCACGGCGGCGACGACCAGCAGCAGCACGACCCCCACCTGCAGAACGAAGACCTGGCCGGCCACGGTGCGCACGCCGCGCACCGGGTTCCGGCGGGGCCGCCCGTAGCCGCGGCCGTGGGCGGTGCCGTGGCCGGAGCCGGGACCGGATCCGCCGCCGGTCCGGCCGATGCGCACCGGCGACCGCTCCTGCGGGCCCCGCTGGGCGTACGCGTCCTGCCGACCCCGCGGATCCCAGTGGTCATGGGGATCCGGCGAGCCCTGCGGATCGGATTGATCGCGCTGATCTCGCTGACCCTGCTGGTCCTGCTGAACGCGCCGCCCACGTCGTTCCCACGCCGAGCGGGGCCCCTCACGCCGACCCCGTGGGCGCCAGTCGTTCATCGTGCGGGCCAGCGGAACCCGTGGTCGACCGAAAAGTCCGGCCATGTCGTTATTTCTAGCACCCTCGCTCAGCGGCGGGCGAGCGGCGTCCGCCGCCGGGCGCCGAGCGCTCCCGTCCGACATCGCGACTACACCCCGCCCGAGCCCTCTTTCGCCGGTCTCGCCGCTTCACCCGTCACCCGCACACCGTGCGTTAAGCACATGATTGCCCCCGCTTTTCCGCGTTGAAGTTCCGCGTCGACCGACTACCGATACTGGCCGTGAAGTATCCCTTCTCACAACGACGTTACGAATTCCCTACAGGATCATGCCCGACGGCGCATAGGTAAATGTCCTGGACAGACCTTGTGCTCCAAAGGTCATCTTTACAGCCAAACGGACTGATCGGTCCCGCGTCCTCGGGCACAACCAGTGAGCGGACGAGGACGAAACGCCAGGCATCACCCTCGTAACGAAGTGCCGCGCCCCTTGGCCTCAGCCACCCTGATGGGTTGAGGTGGCCCGATGACGCCCGCACCTCCCCCCACCGCACCACCCGGCAGCGTCCCGGGCCCCCGACGCCGCACCCTCCTCCGCGCCCTCCTCCGCGTCCCCACCGCATCCATCGCCGCACCCATCGCCGCAGGTACGGCCTGCCTGGCGCTGCTGCTGACCGCCTGCGGCCCCGGCGACGGCGACGCACAGGGCGGGCGCGACGGCTCCTCCCCCGCCAGCGGGTCCGTCATCACCCCCACCGCCACCGCGCCCGTCCCTCACGGGAAGGGCAGCCGGCTGCCGGATGACGTCAACGGCGACGGCTATCCCGATCTGCGGCTCCCCGTCCCGTCCGGCAAAGGCGGCCTGCCCAGCCGGATCGCCTTCGTCCACGGCTCGTCCCACGGGCTGAATCCCGCCACCCGCACCGTGCTGCGCCACCGCGACCTCGGCCTGCCGTCCCAGGACGTCACCGTCGCGGGCGCGACCGAGGTGGCCACGGCCGACCTCGACGGCGACGGCTACGCCGACGTCACCACCACGGCGGGCGAGGCCCTCGGCGAACGCGAGACGGAGCGCACCCAGGCCACCGTCCGGACCGTCCCCTACATCTCCTGGGGCGGCCCCGGCGGCCCTCAGAGGACCCGCTCGGCCGCCCGCGTCCAGCTGACCGGCCCGGACGACGGCGTGGACGCCCAGCGCCCGACCGTCGGCGACTTCGACGGCGACGGCCACCACGACCTGGCCCTGATCCGCGAGGACCGCCGTTCGCTGCTGGTGCTGTACGGGCCGTTCAACCGGGCGGGCAAGGCCGCCCGGACCGTCCCGTACGCGAGCCCGCTGGACGGCCACGGCGAGATCGGCGATCTCATCGCCGACACCATCGCCGACGACACCATCGCCGACGACACCGACTCCGACAGCGACACCGCCCACGGCACCGGCACCGGCACCCACGCCGCCGACGGCCACCGCGCCACCGATCTGGTGGTGCACGCGGTCAACGACAACGACCAGTCCGGCTCCACCCTCCTCGCCGCCGGATCCCACGGCCTCGGCACAGAGGGCCGCAGACTGCGCGAGGGCAACGCGATCACGTTCGGCGACTTCGACGGCGACGGCCGCCGCGATGTCGCGGTCGGCGACAGCGGCACCCGCAACGACGAGCCGGGCGGCGAGACGGAGCGGCCGGACATCGGTAAGACGGTGAGCGTCTACTACAAGCGGACGGCGCAGCCGGGGCATGCCGATCCGCGCCCTCTAGAACCACGCCCCCTCAAGATGCCGGGGATGTCGGGCAAGCTGGCCGCCGCCGACACCGACGGTGACGGCACCGATGAGCTGGCCGTCTCGCTCGGCCGGGGCGGCGTCGAGCTGCTCACCCTGCGCCGCGCCTCCCACACCGCCACGACCCGCGTCACCGGGCGTCACGTCCTGACCCGCGCGGCACCTTCCGTCGTGGACGGCAAGACGATCCGTAAGGGCGAGCGCGCGGCCCGGCTCTACGACGTCGCGGACTTCGATCATGACGGTAAGGACGAGGTCGTCCTGGCGTGGGGCCCCGGTCTGGCCTTCTCGCGGTACGGCGAACGTCCCGAGTGGTGGTGGATCACGGACGGTAAGGCGGACAAGACGGCCTTCAGCAGCAAGCCGTTCGGGGCGGACGCGGACTAGGTCGGCTTGCCGGGGGAGCGAGGGCGGGCGAACGCCGGGGGAACACCGGACGGGTACACCAGATACCCTCAGGAACCACCGGGGGAAAACCCATAAGGGACCCCCTAAGGGATGTCACAGCTCGGCCGCAAAGCCCGGTCCGCCACACAGCTCCCGCGCCCGGCCCGCTACGACCGGGTACGTTCGAATGGTGGCTGGATTCAGGATCGGACGCGGACGGGACTCCCACTCCGCGCAACAAGGGCAGCGGCAGCGGCCGCCGCAGTCGCCGTACGGACAGCAGGAGCCGTACGGCGGTCAGCAGCCGCCGCAGTGGCAGCAGCCCCCCTCACAGGGAGAGCCGGAGTACTTCGGCGGCCAGGACCCGCACTACGGCCCCGGGCACGGCCCTGGTCCCGGGCACGGAGGCCATGGCCAGGGGCAGAGACCGTACGGACAGGGCGGCGGGTACGCCGACAACAACGCGGGCCATACACAGCAGTTCAGCGTCGGCGAGGCGCCCGACGCGTACGACCCGTACGGCCAGGCCCCCGGTTCGTACGACGACGGCTACGGCGGGCAGACGTACCGCGCCGGCTCCTCCACCGCCCCGCCCTCCGGCCCCCGGCTGCACTGGCAGCAGCTGCTGAGCGGCATCGTGCTGCGCCCGTCGGCCACCTTCTGGCAGATGCGGGACTACGCGGTGTGGGGCCCGGCGCTGATCGTGACCTTCGTCTACGGTCTGCTGGCGGTCTTCGGCTTCGACGACGCCCGTGAGGACGTTCTCAACGCCCCTATGGCCAACAGCATCCCGTGGGTGCTCACCGCGGGCGTCGCCATGGTGATCAGCGCACTGATCCTGGGCGCCGTCACCCACACCCTCGCCCGCCAGTTGGGCGGCGACGGCACCTGGGCACCGACCATCGGTCTGTCGATGCTGATCATGTCGATCACGGACGCGCCGCGGCTGGTGTTCGCGCTCTTCCTGGGCGGTGACAACTCACTGGTGAAGGTGGTGGGCTGGCTGACCTGGCTGACCGCGGGCGCCCTCTTCACCACGATGGTGGGCAAGTCGCACGACCTGCCGTGGCAGAAGGCGCTGGGCGCGTCGGCGCTCCAGCTGATCGCCCTGCTGAGCCTGCTGAAGCTGGGGACGCTGTAAGGCAGCCACCGCATTCCGCACGACCAAGGGGCCCGCACCGGCGGGCCCCTTCCTCATGTCCTGCGCGATCTCACGGGCTTGGCACCAGTGCACCCGTAAGGCGTCCAGCACCCTTCAGAGGCTTCCCGCCCCCCATCGCCCCGCTCAGTGCGTCCCGCCCCGTCAGGCGTCCCGTACCTGCCCCTCCCGCCGCACGACGGGCGGTTCGACGCTCCACGGGAAGTTGATCCACTGATCGGTGCGCTTCCAGATGTACTCGCACTTCACCAGCGACTGCGGCTTCTCGTAGATCACCGCGCTGCGCACCTCGGCGACCGAGCCGAGGCAGAAGTCACGGACCAGCTTCAGCGTCTTGCCGGTGTCCGCCACATCATCGGCGATCAGCACCTTCTTGTCGGAGAAGTCGATCGCGTTGGGCACGGGCGCGAGCATCACGGGCATGTCGAGGGTGGTCCCCACGCCCGTGTAGAACTCCACGTTCACCAGGTGGATGTTCTTGCAGTCGAGCGCGTACGCCAGCCCGCCGGCCACGAAGACTCCGCCACGGGCTATGGAGAGCACGATGTCGGGCTCGTACCCATCCTCGGCGATCTTCTCCGCCAGTTCGCGGACCGCGACCCCGAACCGCTCGTACGTAAGGTTCTCCCGCTGCTCACCCATGCCACTCACACCTTCGTCCGATGGAAGCGCTGGAACGACCGCGAGGGCGTCGGCCCGCGCTGCCCCTGATAGCGGGAGCCGTAATGGGCAGAGCCGTAAGGATGCTCGGCGGGCGAGGTCAGCCGGAACATGCACAGCTGCCCGATCTTCATCCCCGGCCACAGCTTGATCGGCAACGTCGCGACATTCGACAGCTCGAGCGTGACATGCCCGGAGAACCCCGGGTCGATGAACCCCGCCGTGGAGTGCGTCAGCAGCCCCAGCCGCCCCAGACTCGACTTCCCCTCGAGCCGCGAGGCGATGTCGTCGGGGAGCGATACGACCTCGTACGTCGAGGCGAGCACGAACTCCCCGGGATGCAGGATGAACGCGTCCTCGCCCTCGGGCTCCACGAGCCGCGTCAGATCGGGCTGCTCCACCGCCGGGTCGATATGGGGATAGCGGTGGTTCTCGAACACCCGGAAGAACCGGTCCAGCCGTACATCGATACTCGACGGCTGCACCATCGCCGGGTCATACGGATCAATCCGCACCCGTCCGGCGTCGATCTCGGCCCGGATGTCCTTGTCTGAGAGAAGCACCCGAAGAGGATACGCACATCGGACCCACCCCCACGGCACAGGCCCGGCCCCACCGGACCGGGCCCGCACCCTGCGGCTTCATCGGCTACCGCTTACCGCTTCTCGGCACCCACCGGCACAGCGTGCCGGAGCCGGGCGCAACGCGGACACCGCAGCAACCGGCCGGGACCAATGCGGTCGACGGTGAGGTGCTGCATCGGGAACGAGGCGGTGCTGAATACGTGCCCTTCAGCACAACGGACGACGGTGCGCTCCATTGAGTCCCTTCCCCAAGAACGTGGACGGCGTGGACGACAAAAGCCACATTAGGGGATCAACCACGCACCGCTCCACGCGGCACTCCGCACTCCCACCGTACGCCCAACTCCCGCACCCCAACAGCCGCTTCCACCCCGCCCACACCTCAGAATTCCACCCCAAAACACCCCAGAATCCACCCCGAACAGCACGAAAACCCCACGACGAATGCGCCTGGGGTCAGCCATGGGGTAAAGTGTCCGACGATGCGGCGCCGAGATCAGGCGCCCCTCGCGGGTGTAGTTTAATGGTAGAACATGAGCTTCCCAAGCTCAGAGCGCGGGTTCGATTCCCGTCACCCGCTCCAGCACAAAGCCCCAGGCCAGCGGCCCGGGGCTTCTTCATTGCCCGGGGCCACTGGCGTTTCCGGCAGCTCGGGACGACGCACCAAGATGCAGCACAGCGCGATCACACTTGGGCCAAAGCGATCGAGACGCGTCGGGTGTTGTGTGGCGGACGAGGCGCGGGCGTAGGCTCAGCTCAGCGTCCGCAACAACGGCCAGGCTCACGATGATCACGCAGACCGCCGCCCAGGAGACGTTCCGATGACCGAGCAGCCCTCTGCCCCCGACGGGCCCCTGATCCCCATGCCGGCGCTCACTCCGGCAGCGCTCCGCGCAGCCGTCGCCCAGATCGCCCCCGCCCAGTTGCCTTCCTTCGTCGAGCACCTCGACCGCGCGGTCGAACAAGCCGCCACTCAGAGCACCATCGCTCCGCTGCGTACCTTCCTGCTGTGGTGGGGAGAATTCGTTGCCATCGAGCGCTACCCCGCGCGAGCGGCCCGCCTGCGTGAACTGGAAGCTGTAGCGGAAGGAGCAATGGACCGCGAGGCCCTGCGTTCAGCACTCGCCGAGATGCGACAGATCACAGACTTGGCGCAGGGCGAGATCTCCGCGTGAGCGATAACTGGACCTGGGGCTACGACCCCGATGCCGAGCATGTCGTAGGCGGCCTGCCTCACGAAGCCGTGGCCGAGGTAGAGCGCTTGGCCGAGCAGCTGACGGTCCTGGGCCGCGACGCGGTCGACGTCGGGCGCGGAAACCCGCACGGCGGAGGTCTGCGGACACAGGACATTTTCGGAGGGCGGGGCTTCTTCATGTTCATGGCCCTGGAGCGGCTCGAACTTGTTGTGATCACCCGCGTCACATGGCTCGGCTGATCAGCAGCTACGGCGCCAACCCGCGTGCGATCTGCCCGCTAGGCTGCCGCAGGGTGAGCCAGGACGCCGCCTGAGCAACCACGTAGCGTCCCCCGCACCAGAAGCGCACCAGATAGAGCGGTAAACAGCGGTCAACGACGGCTGCTGCGGCAGGCGCAGTAGCTTGCCGCCAGCACTCGTTTCCGCTGTTCAGCGGCATGATCAGTACCGATCGCCCCGTGAGTCCCAAGCGCAGAGCGCGGGTTCGATTCCCGTCACCCGCTCCATAACGAAGGCCCAGGTCACAGGCCCGGGCCTTGTTTGTTGTCTAGACCTCTCTAAGTGTCTTGCACCAGATCCGCACCAGAGGCCCTCGCGCCGCTTGCTCAGCGCCCTTCTGCCGGTCGGCACGGACCAGGGCATCGGTCCCAGCAGCCACCTCCTTCTGTCGCCCCAACGGCGAGTGCCGGTAGATCAGCGCGGCCCGCTCGGCGCCGCGCGCTGAGCGGGCAGCCCGATGATGTTGGGACAGCTCAGTTGCATCCATGCGGACAGGCATGATGTAGCTGTGGGGCATCTTCCTCTCGACGTGCGTGCATCGATCCGGTTGTTCGCCTTCTACCTCGCGAACGGCACGATTGACGTCGACCTCCTCGATGGCATCGATTACCGGCCCGCCCTCTTCCAGTTCGGCTCTGCCCTGGAGCAGATTTTCGCGATCTACGGCAACGTGCTGGAGGTCGACGAGAGCGGGTGTGTGCTCAACGACGGAGAGGCGCAGTACCGCGCTGCCCAGTGGATCCGCGCCTATTGCGACCCGAGCTACCAGGTCGAACCACCATTTCAGGCATGGGAGACCGAACTCCACGGCCCCTGACGGCCAACTCACGCAGCGGGCAGCCGCGCCAGATGCGTGCCAGAACAGGCGGGAAGCAGCGGTCAACAACGGTCACGGCTGTCTTTCCCCCGAGGCACCTCGACGTTCACTCCGTAGTGCACTCCCTGCGATATCAGCGCCATCGGCATCGGCAGGCCCCATCAGGCATGCTGGAGCCATGAGCAGGTACGCAGCGGCGAAGCCGTACGTACTGCCGGCATCGCTCGCGGAGCTGGATGGGCCGACAACTGGCACCGTCACGCTGCCTCGTCACATCGACTGGGGACCGCACTACGTCTACGACCTGGCCGACGAGGCGGACTTCCGGCTGATGTACGAGCGCGTCATCCGCGAGGCCCAGACTGATGACGACCTCAACACGAACCTGAGCGCGATGTCTCTGCGGCATGTATGGCGGGAGCTGCTTCTCCCCTTACCGATCAGGGCCGCTTGGGAAGCCCGCTTACCTGAACTCCGCACACCCGGCACGACGGCAACCGCGGCCTGGTGGACGAACTGCGCCCCACCTTGTCACGCGACTTGCGCTGCCGCTCCAGGGGTGAGTGCTGGTAGATCAGCGCGGCCCGCGTGGACGACTGCCCGGCGCGCACCATGGTGTCCTTGAGCGTCGCGCCGGATTGGGTCGAGAGGGTGTGCCCGGTGTGACGAAGATCGTAGACCTGGAGGGCATGCACGAACTCCGTGTCGCCATTGGCGACGTGGAGTTGCAGAAGGTAACGCCCCCATTCCCGGTAACGGCCCGGCACTCCTAGCTCGGACGCCCGGGGCAAGTAACCCGCGGGTAGGTTCTGGAGGTTCACCGGCTGCGGGCGGCGGGACTGCGCTCCGGGACATGCTGGGGACCGCATCAACGCAGGGGCGGGATACCGCTCCAGGGAGTGGATGGAGGCGGAGGTCGGCGTCTGTTCCGGCCGGTCGGCAACGGCTCTCGGCGATGGGTTCTCCGAGACTGCTCGGCGTTACGTCGGTGATCCAGACGAATCGGCTGCGGCTCTCGGTATCGCCGAGAACCTGCATGGACGCGTGGTGGTGCGTGGGCTCCAGAGAGCCGCCGACCACCGCGTAGGCGATGCGTCGGGCTTCGTCGTCGAGGTCGACGATGAGTTCGCAGGCCCTGGGCCTGGCCCACTTCGAAAGCCGCACCTGGAGAGACTGGCACCACCACGTCACCCTCGTCTCCGTCGCGCACGCCTTCTGCGCCCCTCCAGCGCATCACCCGGTCCCCAAAAGAGACGGCGTCGGCCGGATCCTGTATCGGGTCACCCGCGAACTGCAGTTACTCCTCGCGCTCTGGACCGGCGCCTGCCCCACCTGTCACCGCGACATGCCAGAACCGATACCAACCCGACCAAGCACTACCAGGGACCAGCGGCCAGGGCTCCAAGGGAACTCGCCGGGGGCGACGGGCGAAGAAGAGAGGAAAGCCCAAGCCTTCGAAGCGTTCTTCAGGACGAGAGGAGCCCCGATGACCGTCGAGCCAGGCGTCCGCACGGGGGCGGAGAGCGATGCCTCGGTAATTGCGCGGTCCCGGGATGAGCCCGAGGCATTCGCCGTGCTCTTTGACCGACACGCGGATGCGGTACACCGTTATCTGGCCCGTAGGCTCGGCGGCGAGCCGGCCGACGACCTCATGGCGGAGACCTTCACCACTGCTTTCCAGCAGCGGCACCGGTACGACCCCGCGCGGGCCATGGGCAACGACGCCCAGCCCTGGCTGTTCGGCATAGCGACCAACCTGGTCGGCCGGCACCGGCGGGCCGAGGCCCGCCGGTTCAAGGCCCTGGCCCGCATCCCGGCCCCCGCCGACCACGAGGAGCCGCTGGCCGACCGGGCTGCGGCCCGGGCAGGGGCACAGGCCATACGCCGCGAGCTGGCGGCGGCACTGGCCGCACTGCCCGCGCGGCACCGGGACGTGCTGCTGCTGGTGGCGTGGGGCGGTCTCGGCTACGAGGAGGTGGCCCAGGCCCTCGGTGTCCCCATCGGCACAGTCAGATCACGGCTGCACCGGGCTCGCAGCAAGCTACGCGAAGCGTTGGGCGGATCCGATCCGACGACACTGCGAGAGGCATCCGGCCATGACTGACGAACTCGAACTCCTGCGGGACTGGAACGCGGACGCGGCCCCGCTCACCGAACCGGCCCGAGCGCAGGCCCGCCACCGACTGCTCAACACGATTACGCGCACGGAGCGGCACCCCGACGCCGCACCCAGCCGCCGCCGCACACTGCGCCTCGCGACAGCCGCGGTGGTCACCATGGCGGTTACGGGCACGGCGGTACTGATCGCCGCGGACGGCGCCGACGAGGGCGACCGCACCGACCGCGCGGGCACGAACGCCCCGCGGATGCGCAACGTCGGCGCCGTGACGGTGCTGAACGGGGCGGCAGCGCGGGCGAGTAAGCACGAGAAGCCCGTGGCGCCGCGCGACGACCAGTTCATCTACTGGAAGCGGATCATCAAGGAGACGGAGCGGAAGACCGGCGCGGTCAAGACCTACGTGGACGTGAACTGGGACTCGGTGGACGGCTCCAAGCGATCTTTGACCATGGAGCTCGGCCGGGTGATCTGGGAAAAGCCCATGAGGAAGAACGAGGGCGTGTGGCCGCCTCGGGAGTGGAGCCAGCTGAAGAAGCTGCCCACCGACCCGGAGAAGCTCATCCCGGGCATCATCGGCGTCGGCACATCCGACAAGTCGATCGACGACTTCACCGCGTGGGACTGGTACGACGCCTACTTCATGCTCGGCGAGCTCCTGAAGTGGCCGGTGCTGCCCGAGGGACTGCGTCCCGCCGCATACGAGGCGCTGGCCCTGGTGCCCGGGGTCAAGGCGACCCCGGGGATGAAGGACTCCGCCGGGCGCACCGGGGTGGGGATCTCCTACCCCAAGCGCGCGTCCGAGAAGGGCAAGTACCTCATCTTCGACCCGGAGTCCTATGAATTCCTGGGCTTCCGCGACGAGCGGACCTCGCGTTCCGGGAAGAAGACGTACATCCAGCTGTCGCACGTGGCGGACTGGGCGATCGTCGACCGCTTGAAGCAGCGCCCCTAGGGCCCCCTTAGTACTCCAGCGGGGTTTCGCTGTCCGACCTGGGACGAGGTCGGGTGGCTGGGGTGTATCGGGCTGATGGCTGGTCAGGGGCGGTCTCGTGGAGACCGCCCCTCGAACGTGGGACGACGCCGCTGGTGGCGGCAGCGGCCGAGGAACCCTCTCGATGTGATCACCGAGCACGCTGCCGAACACTGGGACCGCGAACTGGAGGCTTCTTCCTGACCATCGGCTACCGTTTCCGCCGCGTCGGGCTCCGCCCCGCATGCGCGACCACGAGCGCGGTCTGCTCGCCCCGCCACCTATCCCGGCCTGCCGTGGGAACCCAAGGCCGCCTTCAACGCACTCGCGGAGTACGGCCGCGGCCGGACGGGCCGCGGCGGCCTCCCCCGGTCGCGGCCGGATGAGGCGGGGCGGCTGCCATGCAGCTGCGAAGCGGCCTCCGGCCCACGCGGCCTCGCCATACGGAACCCCGTAGTCGGGCAGCGGGAGCGGGGGCGATCTCAAGGCATGCCGTAGTCGTGCCCCAGCCGTGCCCTTAAAGGCGGTGCACAGCGGTCAATGAAGGCACGACCAGACCCGCCCGACGCGCACCCGCCCCGCATCACGAGACGCGACCCAAGTGGTCCGCACCACATGTGGGTGCGAGGTGGTGAATTCGCGCTCGTCGAGGACAGATCGGGCCCACCTGTAGACCTTCCGTCTGGACAGCCCGGCGATAGCGCGAAGTGATCACGCACGGCGATCTTCACGTGACATGTTGTCAGTGGCGGGTGCTTTCATAGGGGCAGTTGCGCAGGGAGGCGTGACTCGACTGATGGGGGACACGGCTGTGCCCGTGATCGAGCAGTACATGAAGTCGGACGGCACCGTAGTCAGGAGACATACCCGCCTCCCGGGAGACCAGCCCGCTGGCCGGCCCGCGCTGCGCCCGCTCCGTCGGCGCCTGATCAGCGGTGGGCCGCCCGCTCCGCCAAATAGGTGACACTGCGTCAAGGCCCTTGTACAGAAAGCCACTCCAATGGCTTACTGAAATATCCGAACCGGCGGGCCGCCCATCCCTCTCCGGGGAGCGCGGCCATTGGCCGTCCGCAGACCTCCATTCAGGCGAGGCAGCGTCCGGGCGTTTTGCGTCGTGAAGGGCATCCCCGTGGAGGACTTGCAGCCGTCAGCTGCTGCCGTGGTCTGGCAGCGGCTGGTGCGGCAGCGCTCCGCCGCCTCGACATCTAGGGGGCGTCATGAACGGTGTCTTCCCGGAGCAGGGGTCCTCAGCCGGCGGGACGCAGGTGATCATCGTCGGGCACCACCTCGGCGGCGCGACCGCTGTGCACTTCGGCGCCCGTCCGGCCCTGAGCTTCATGGTCATCGACGACCAGACCGTGAACGCGGTCGCTCCGTCGGGCAATGGCGTCGTCCCCGTGAGCGTCACCACCCCCAGCGGCACCGACACGATCGGCTCCTTCTTCTATCTCTCCGCGCCCCGCCTGTCCGGGATCGCCCCCGGTGGCGGTCCGCTGGTCGGCGGCGGCAGCGTCACTCTGACCGGCGTGAACCTGTCGACCGCGCAGAGCGTGCACTTCGGGGACGCGACGGTGCTTCCTACGGTGCTCTCTGACCAGCGGCTGACCGTCGTCGCTCCTCCCGCCGCGGTGCCCAGCACGGTTCCGGTCTACGCCGTCGCGGTCGGGGGCGTCAGCAACCGGCTGCTCTACATCTATGCCGCGGTTCCGGCGGTCTTCGGCGTGACCCCGGCGAGCGGGCCCATCGCCGGCGGGACGACCGTCGTTGTCAGCGGCACCGGGCTGGCCGGCGCCAGCAGCGTGACATTCGGCGGCTTCGCCGCATCCTCCTTCCGCTCCTACTCCGACACCCTGATCATCGCCGTGACACCGCCCGGACTCACAGGGCCCACCGCGGTCACCGTCACCACCGCCGGAGGCAGCACCACCCTTCCGAACGCCTTCACCTATCAGGCGGCGTCGGCGACCGTGGTGACCTCCGATCCCGCCCCTTCCGTCTCCGGCGAGCCAGTAGCGGTCACGGCCACCGTGACGGGCGTTCCGACCACTTCGGTCACGCCGACCGGCACCATCACCTTTGACTTCGGCGACGGAACACCGGGGGTGGCGGCGCCGCTCGCCGACGGCGCGGCCACCGTCACGCACGCCTACGCCGCCCCTTCGGGGAGCCCGTACTCCATCACCGCCGTCTACAACGGCGACAGCGTTTTCCACCCCTCCACCGGTACGGGCTCCCACACTGTCGCGCAGGCGGCGACGACCACGACGGTGACGTCGTCTCCCGATCCGTCGGTGTTCGGTCAGCCGGTGACCTTGACCGCGACGGTCGCCGCGGTCCCGCCCGGCGCGGGCATCCCCACCGGCTCGGTGACGTTCACCATCAGCGGGACCGGTGGCGGCACTCTGACCGGTGCCCTCAACGCGGGTGGCGTGGCCACGGTCACGAGCAGCACGCTCGCTGCGGGCACCCACACGATCACGGCGGTCTATGGCGGCGCGGTGAACTTCTCCTCCTCGACCGGCACCGACACCCAGACCGTCAACCCAGCCTCTCCCACGGTGAGTTCACTCACCCCCACCTCCGGCACCGCTGCGGGCGGCAGCGCGTTCACCCTGACCGGAACCAACCTCACCGGCGCCGCTGTCACCTTCGGCGGCACCGCCGCCACCCCCGTCACCGTCAACGCCGCGGGAACCGTCCTGACCGGCACCACCCCGGCCCATGCCCCCGGCAACGTCATCGTCCAAGTCACCACCGCCGCCGGAACCACAACCGCCCCGGGCGGATACACCTACACCCTGCAACGCGCCTACATCACCAACCAGAACTCGAACAGCGTCTCGGTGATCAACACGGCCACCAACCTGGTCATCGGCACCGTCACCACCGGCACCGCCCCGGACGGCGTGGCGATCACCACTTTCTGACGACTCACCGGCCGGGGAAGCCGGTGAGGGTAGGCAGCGGTGGCCACAGGCATCATCCGGCCGCTGACCAGGAGCGCATCTGCACTGCGTTTTCGCTGGTCAGAGCGATGCCTGGCGATCAAGCGCCGGTTGATTCCCGAGCTCAGAGCGCGAGTTCCATTCCCGTCACCCGCTCCACAGCGAAGGCCCAGGTCATTCGCGAGCGAACCTCCCACGCCTGAACTGGGCCCTCTCACGGGTCAAGGTCGAACCCGTCACCGAACAGGCGGCCAAGGCAGCCGCCGAACTGCTCAAGTCAGCAGGACTGCGCGGGCACAAATACGCGATCGACGCCACCGTCACCGAGGCAGCACTACGCCAGCCGCCACCAGTCGCCGTACTCACCTCCGACACCGACGACATGGCCAAGCTCTGCAATGACCGCGTGCGACTGATCGGCCTATGAGGTGCGGGCCTCTTAGGACAGGCAGATGTGCGGTGGACGACGCACCGGATGCGCACCGGACAGGGCGGTAAACAGCGGTCGATGAATCCCACCGCGCCGACGGACTACCCAGCCGGCCCCATGGGATGACCTCTTGAGGGCGCGGGCCGTGAAACGGAAAGTCCGCTGCCCTGGCGCGTCACACACCAGGGCAGCGGGGCATCGGGGCAGTGGACCTTCATGGCATAGCTGTGAGCTGGTCAGCCGATGGGGTTGACGAAGGTGCCGGGGTGGGTGGCGCCGCGCTGGTCGACGAGGGTGTCGGACTCCCAGGGCCACTCGATCTTGAGGGCCTTGGTCTCGTTGGGCGGGGTGATCTCGACCCAGGCCGGCTGGTAGAAGCCCTCTTCCTCCTTGGTGAAGGCGAGGTTGAGGGTGAACTCGGTGCTCTGGCCGGCCTCCACCTCCACGGAGCTCCACTTCTGCGAGGAGCGGGCCAGGGACCAGCGCTCGCCACCGTTGATCGAGGTCAGGTCCACACCGGGGAAACCGCCGAGCTTGCAGGAGTAGGAGCCCTTGTTCATCAGGACGATGGTGGCGGTCGTCGCGCCTTCCGCGCCCTCCTCCGGCACCGGCAGCGCGTCCTCACCCGTGGCGAACGCGGCTTCCAGGTTTTCGGTGCGGCAGCGCTCGACGCCCGCGTGCGCCCTGCCGCCGCCCTCGGTGGCGGCCTGCCCGCCGCCCGACTCATTCGCCGCGGTGCCCGCCTCCGAGCCCCCCTTGGCCTTGGCGTCGGAACCCTGCGCACCGCCGGAAGAACCAGAGGAGCCGCCGGACCCGGCCGGGGCCGTGTCGGCCTGGCCCGCGGACTTCGCGTCGCCGCTGTCCGAGCCGTTGCAGGCCGTCAGGGTCAGGGCGGCGGCCGCGGTCAGGACCGCGGCGGCGACGCGGAGGGTGCGACGGCGGGCGATGCGGGCAGTGGTGTTGGAGCGCATTTCGGGTCCCCCAGAGCGGTCGGTGTCGTGGTCTGCTCGGTACGACAACAACTCTGACCGGAGCCACTACCGCAATCGTGCCGCCCCGCTAACATCCGGCTAACACGACTGTGACCAGGGAAAAGACGCCAAGGGGAACTGAGGAGCCAGATCACACCCGCCTAGGCCGTTTCCTTCGGATCAGGTCGGCCGGCAACGCGGGGTGGCCGAGGTGTTCGACGCATCCACGACCGGAGCCGCACCTACCTTGAGGCCCTCGCACCGTGTCCTGGCTCGTCGGCATGCCGTAGCAGGTGGGGGTGGCTCAGGCAGTGGAAGGACGTCTCACCGCTTCTGGCGCCGCGGCGCTGCCCGCGGAGCCCCGGAGGGCGGCGATCCGCGCACGGGCTCCAGGAGGGTGCGGCGGACGGAGATCGCTCAGGTCGGGCTCCGCCCCCTCGCAGCAGTGAGGGAACGAGTTGGCATGGTGCCTGGTTCGGGACGACAGTGGAAATGGAGCATTCCCGGAAGATCGGAGGACTCCATGATCGTCCTCGGGATCATTCTCCTCGTCGTCGGCTTTCTGACCGGCATTTCCATCCTGTGGACCATTGGAATCGTCATCCTCGTCATCGGAGCGATCCTCTGGGTCCTTGGCGCCGTCGGGCACGCGGTCGGTGGGCGTCGGCACTACTGGTAGCAGGGCGGCAACGCTGTTCGCCCCCTCCTGGGACAGGCGCAGGCGCATGAGGCATCAAGACGTGCCGCGGCGTTCCTGGCCTTCCCGCGGGCCTTCCGCGCCGATCGGGCGGGCTCGGCCGGTGCCGGTTCCGGTGTCGATGAGGATCTGCTCGGCCGGCGCGAGGTTGTCGACGCGGATGGCCCGCGCCATCGCCGCGCGTGCCACGTCCGGCGGCGCGTGCGGCGGGACCACCAACAGGGAGAAGAGGTCTCCATCCCCCTGGGTGATGAGGATCGTGTCATCACCCACCGGGAACGAGTCGATGTGCACGATCCGGTCGTCGACGATCAGTCGTGTCGGCAGTTCTTCCCAGGCGTCGGAGTCCAGACCGACGCGCTCGACGGGCCCGAGGTACTCGGTCAGCGCGGTGACCAGGGCGGGAAGCTCGGCGCCTATGTCGCGGGAACGTGGCCACCACGCACCGTCGAGATTGCCCTCACGGGTAGGTGTGGTCACCAGTCGCAACAGGGCTGTTCCAGGTTTCACGGCGTGGTGGATCGCGTCCAGCAGAAGATTCACGTCACGCGGGGTGCCGGCGTCGGACATGGTCTCCTCACCCTCCGCGGGGTTCGGTGGGCGGTGGGCCACCGGTTTCACCGTATGCCGCCGATTTCACCGTACTCCGAGAGCCCGCGTCCAGGCTCGTCCGCCCCCTCCCCTCGGACCCAGACCCCGGGAGTCCCGAGGAAGTGGCTGATCACACGGGGCCTCAGCGCGGCCTCGCCCCGGAGTACAGTGAAAACACCGGGAGTATTTCGCACACCGGCTACCACGCGGGTGTCGTTCTCGGCGAGCGACAACACCGGGACGTTGCAAGACGCGCCCGGGGACAGGTCCGCGCCATGACCGTGGCCATCGACCGTACGACCCCTGGTGAGCGCGTGCCCTCCCCACCGGCCCGCCTGTCACTGACGCCGACCAGCTCGGTTCCAGGTCTTCTGGACGGCGCGTGGTGGCCTCGCTCCCGCGATCTCCTCCGTGAGCTGCCCGCCCTGACGGACGTGTTGGACGCACGCTGGGGCCGGATTACGCGTGTCTCCGTGAACCCGGCCCACTGGCCCGTGATCCCGCGCAAGGTGCCTGCGACCGGACACACGGTGAACGTGGGCTGGTTCACCGATGAGCAGGACCCGCACAAGTTGATTCTGCTCTCCTACACGACGGGCCGCTGGGACCTTCTGGTGATCCCACCGGAGACGAGTGCGGCAGCCGCCGCCCGGCTGATGGCCGCCGCAGCCACCGTCGGCAGCCTCTTCACCGCGAGCAGTCTGATGGCGAACGAGACCGCCACCCGGGCCGCCCGGGCGGATCTCAGCCGGGAGGAGGAGTGGGAAACCGATGGCGGGCCGCCTCAGTGGCGGCCGGAGACCGAACCCGACCGGACTCCTGAACTCCACCGGACTCCTGAGCTCCACCGGACTCCTGAGCTCCAAGGGAGGTGAGGATGTGGTGGCAAGCCCATGGGCTCACCCCTCGCGCCCTCCACACCCCGACCACCGCGACACCCGGCCACCGCGACGGGGCGGCGAATGACCCATGACCTTCTCCCGACCTGGGCCGGTGGGCACGAAGCGAGAGCCCGCGCCCACCACCACGTCTTCCTGATGAACGAGGTCACCATGCAGCCACCGGAATCACCTTCGGCAGGTCGCGCCGAGGTGCGTATTGTCGCCGCGTCCCCCGAGGTCGCCCGTCAGGTCGCGGAGGTGCTCCGTCGTTGCTTCGCCGGCACCGAACAGCGGAGCTACCCGGCCGGCGCGGACGGCGGAACCCTCCTCCATCTCACCGTGGACACCACGCACACGGCAGAGCCGGCGCGGTCCTGGCTGGTAGCAAGTCGGTCCTCCAGGCAAGACCCCAGGCAGACGGACCACGTCTGAAGGGGTTCAGGGCGCCGTCGACCCGCGTCGGCGTCCGGCGCCCGGCGCCCGGCGCCCGGCGGAAGAAATTCTGGCCCCGAAAAGTCCCTGATGCCGGAAAAGCGCGCCAGACATAGCATGGGAGTGGGCCGGCGCACTCTCACGTGCGACCGACCCGAAAGGGCGGCCCCGGTGTTTCTGCGCCGGGGCCGTTGTGCCGACGTCGGCACAACGCCAGGGAGCGCACCTACGGGGTCTACGGGGTCATGCCCGACGTTCGGCCCGTAGTGGGGCCCCCACCGCGTGGAGATGACGCAGCACCTGCCGGTACGAGTCCACCAAGCCCGTCTGTTCGTAGGGCAGGGCGAGTTCGGCACAGTAGGCGCGGATCAGGGGCTGGGCCGACGGCAGAGCGGTTCGGGGCATGCTGGGGAACAGGTGGTGTTCGATCTGGTAGTTCAGACCGCCGAGCACGAAGTCGATGACCCGCCCGCCCCGTACGTTGCGCGAGGTGAGGACTTGGCCGCGCAGGAAGTCCGGTCGGTCATGCTCCCCCAGCATCGCCATCCCCTTGTGGTTGGGGGCGAAGGAAACCCCCATGTACAGGCCGAATAGGGCCTGCTGGAGCACAATGAACGCCAGCGCCTTCAGCGGCGAAAGGACCACGAGCACAACGGTGAGATACGCCGCCACGTGCACGAGCAGAGCCAGTACCTCGACCGGGAGAGGCGCGGGAGCACTCGTCCGGCCCCTGCGCAGCGCCCGGAATGTGGCCACATGCAGTGCCCAGCCCTCCAGCAGCAGCATGGGGAAGAAGAGGCGGGCCTGGTGGCGGGTGATGAAACCGGCCACACCCGTACGCCCACGAGCCTCGTGATCGATGAAGACCACGGCGCCGGTCTCGATGTCGGGGTCGCGGCCGACCTGGTTGGGATGGGCGTGGTGACGGTTGTGCTTGGCCACCCACCATCCGAATCCGAGACCGATGAAGAGATTGCCGAACACCAGCCCTGTCGCGTCGTTTGCCCGCTTGCCATGGAACAGCTGGCGGTGGCCCGCTTCATGGCCGCGGAACCCGCACTGTGTGAAGGCGAAGGCCAACACCGCGGCGACGGTCAACTGCCACCAGGAGTCGCCGATCAGGAGGAAGGCCGCCCAGCCACCGGTCAGGAGGAGCAGCGTGACAGCCAGCGCCGTGACGGAACGCAGTGGCCGGTGCCGCAGCAGTCCCGCGTTTCTGACCTGGCGGGAGAGCAGCGCGTAGTCACTGCCCGGGGATCGATCACGGATCGTCTTGGGCCCGCCGGGGATGTTCCCGGAGGGCTCGGCCAGCGGTGCCGAAGGGCTTGAGGAAGTCGAGGAGGTCTCAGCCGGCCCCGCGCCGACAACGGGGGGTTGACTGAAGTCTGAGGACGCCATGGATCTCGATCCTGATCGGTGTCAGCCGTCAGCCCTCAGCCGTCGGTGCTCAGCCGTCAGCTGTCAGCGGCACGCGGATGCGGGCTGTTCGTGCGGTGCGGTGCCATCGGAGCGCAGCCCTCGCAGGTCACCACGGGGGGACAACCATCGTGCGGATCGACCGGTCCGCTTGGCCGGTGCTCGGACCACCTCGTCCATAACCCTGACGCGGACGACGTGAGCTGTGTATACGCCCTCTCCGAGCCCGTGGTCCGGACCGTGTCGTGAATCGCGAAGGATCGTGAAGGATCGTGAATCGCGAAGGACGGCTGCCTTGGCGGGGGAACCGCCATTCCCGATCGTCCTTCTTCATCTTCACCGTACTCCCCGCGCGACGAGGAGGCATGTTCCCGTGCGGCCCGGCGGCCACAGACGCGCTCCAGCGTCCGGACGAGAGTAGGGTGGCGCTACCCACGCGCACCTCGGGTGGCGTCATCGCCGCGGCGTCAGCCTCGGGAACGGCAGGCCGGGCAGCCACCGCCGGGATGAGAGCCCGACCACCGGTCGCCACGTCGCGTGCAGCGAATCGTCGGGCCCGAGCGCCGACCGACCGCCGGGCCCGCAACGGCCCAGAGCAGATCAGTAACGCTCCCTGAGCACTACGGAACCAACCGCAACACACCCGGCCCTTGCCACGGGTCCCTTGGGCCCACTGTCGCGCCATGAGCAAGAGGAAATGGTTCACGTGTATTCATCTGACGCCATCTCAAGCCGCCGTCGCAGTCACTCCGAACCGACCGAGGAGATGGTGGCCGGACTGGTCTGCGTCGTCTGCCGCACCGATTACCGGCGTGCACCGGACACGGACGCGATGGTGGTCGGGCACGACAGCGGCAAACAACTGCTCGCTTGCGAGGGTGTCTGCGCGCGGATGGCCGGCGGGTCCGTCAACGGTCCCGACGGGACGCCTCTTCCGCTGGTCGAGCGCATGCACAGGTATGAGGCCGAGCACTGATGCCGTACCCGGCGCTTCGCCGGGGCGCACATCGCTCTTCGCCCGCCTCAGGCACCCGTCGCGCGCTCCGGCGGCTCAGTCGCGTGCTCCGGCGGCCTGGCGCCAGGTGTCGCCGGCTCCCATGTGCGCGATGCTGGAGTGGCGGAGGCAGCAGGGGCACCGTGCGGCGAACAGCGCCAAGGACCGCCTCCGCGCGAGAGCGGTGCGGCGAGACGAGGTCGCCATGGCAGACGGTGAACAGGACTTCCGTAAAGTCACAGTGGACCGGTCGGAGGGATTCGGCGAGCGGCTGCTGGGTGTGCTGCTGGACCGGGCGCACGAGATGCCACCCCAGCTGATCGCCCCACTCGTCGCCGAGGAAGTGAGCAGGATCGGCGGGCGGAACGTCTCCATCCTCCTCCAGGACTACGATCAGCTGATGCTGGCTCCCCTGCCAGGCATGAGACTCGTGGTCGGGGAAGCTGAACGGATCGACGACACTCAGGCCGGCAGGGCTTTTCTGAGCGCCACGACAGTAGAACAACCGCGGGCCGACGGCGTACGGATGTTCCTGCCGCTGCTCGACGGCAGCGACGTGGTAGGGGTACTGGCCGTCACCCTGACCACTGTCGACGACGACGACCGGCGCTTGCTGCGGCGCCTCGCCGGCCTGATCGCCGACATGCTCGTCACCAAGAACAGCTACACCGACCAATTCTTCCGGGCCCGGCGACGTGCGCCGATGACGCTGGCCGCGGAGATCCAATGGTCGCTGCTGCCCCCGCTGACCATGGTCACACCACAGGTGGCAGTGGCCGGAATCCTCGAACCCGCCTACGACGTCGCGGGTGACAGCTTCGACTACGCCCTGAACGACGACATCCTGCACGTAGCCATCATCGACGCCATGGGCCACGGGCTGGACGCCGCCGTACTGGCCACCGTCGCCATCGGCGCCTACCGGCACGCCAGACGCGCCGACGTCGACCTGGCCGACCTGTACATGTTCATGGACACGGCCATCGACGCGCAGTTCGGGCCCGACCACTTCGTCACCGCGCAGATGATGCGCCTCGACATCGGAACCGGCCATCTGCAATGGGTCAACGCCGGACACCCGGCACCCCTGCTGATCCGCGACCGCCACGTCGTCCAAGCACTGGAGAGCCCAGGCACCCTGCCCGTCGGCTTCGGCGGCGCCATCCCACAGATCAGCGACCAGCTACTGTCCCGCGGCGACCGGATCCTCTTCTTCACCGATGGTCTCATCGAGGAGCACCGCACCGGCGAAGAGCAGTTCGGCGAGGAACGGATGCTCGAATTCGTGGACCGAGCGGGATGCGTGGGAGAAGGCGTACAGGAAATGGTGCGTAGCCTGTCCCACACCCTGATGCGAGAACGCGGCGGGGTCACCACCGACGACGCGACGCTCTTCATGGTCGAGTGGTCTGGCGGCACCGCCGACCGCCTCGTCACGATATGAGCGGTCACTCCGCCGATCTGGGGTTTTTGCGCTGGTTGGCATTGAAGCGCGCTTTCTTCTGACGATTCCCGCACGTATTCATGTCACACCATTTGCGGGTGCGACTTTGACTGGTGTCGAAGAAGGCGGCTTGGCAGGTTGGCGATGCGCACAAGGCCAATTTTCCGTCTCGTTCGCCTGAGATGATGCTGATCGCGTCGGCGGCGATCACGCCGAGGGCATCTTCCACGCAGGAAGCCGAGCTGAGCCGCCATCGCCGCTTACCCTCGGGCGTCAGGATCGCCGCGGCCCGACCCTGAGCGCTGCGGTCATTGATGACTTGGACAGCGGACGCGGGGAGAGCGTCCTGGATCGCGGCCGCTGTCGCGGCGGCGTGAATCGACTCCCTCAGTTCCCGAGCGAGGTCGAGCTGGGCAGGGGAGCAGGAATCCACGGCGAGGCCGTTCACTGCCAGCCAGTCGACGAGTCGGTGCGGCGTGGGAATGCGCTCCACAGCGTCGCCATAACGCTCCGACAGAGTCCCCGTGAAGCTGGTCGCCAGCACGCTACCGAGGCGGAAGTCAGGAAACCCAGCACGCATGGAACCACCTTAGCCGGTTGCACGCCGGCAAGAAGGCATGCTAGAACCGCCTTAGCCGGTTCCGCGATGGCCAGGAGGTCTCATGCCCCGTCCAACCAGCGACGTGCAAGCATTTGAAGCCCACGCAACTGACGCCGACCTCGACGATCTGCGCGCGCGATTGGCCGCGGCGCGGCTGCCGGAGGCCGAGACGGTCTATCGCGCCGCGCCCGGCCCTCGCCGATGGGAACAGGGCGTTCCTCTCGCCGACCTCGTCGATGTCGTGAGCTACTGGCGCACCGGGTACAACTGGCGGTCGTTCGAAGATCGCCTTAACCGGATCGGCCAGTTCCGCACGACCATTGATGATCTGGGAATCCACTTCCTGCACCGCCGATCCGCGCGTGCGGATGCCACTCCTCTGCTCTTGACGCACGGCTGGCCAGACAGCATCGCTCGGTTCATCGACGTAGTGGACGAGCTGGCAGATCCCAACGATGCGGACGCGCCGGCGTTCCACGTCGTGGTCCCGTCGCTACCAGGCTTTGGTTACAGCGATAAGCCGGCCACCACCGGGTGGGGAACCGAAAAGATCGCGGCCGCATGGGTGGAACTGATGGGAAGGCTCGGCTACAGCGAGTTCCTGGCCCACGGCGGCGACTGGGGAGGCAATATCACCACGGTTCTCGCCGGCAGGTTCCCGGCGCACGTTCTCGGCATCCACACAACGTTCGCGGAGGGACCGCCCGGGTTGACAACGGACGGGCTGACGGCGGTCGAGCGCAAGTGGACCGAGGAGACCCGTGATTTCTGGCGCCACCGCGGAGCGTACGCGAAGCAGCAGGCGACCCGACCGCAGACCATCGGCTATTCGCTCGTCGACTCACCGGTCGGGCTTCTTGCCTGGATCCTTGACAAGTTCGCCGAGTGGTCGGACACCGAAGACAGCCCGTTCGAGACGATTTCCATGGATAGCGTTCTCGACGACGTCACCCTGTATTGGCTGACGCGGACCGGCGCATCGGCGGCCCGCATTTACTACGAAAGCCACAACTCGCTCGATCCCGAACTTCGGGTCGACGTCCCGTCAGCACTCACCATGTATCCCCGCGACGTCGAGAAGTGTCCGCGCCCCTGGGCGCAGGAGCGGTACCGACAAATCGTCCGATGGAGGGCGCCCGAAATCGGAGGACATTTCCCGTCGCTGGAGGTTCCCGAGTATTTCGTCAAAGATCTACAAGAGGGCCTCGCGGCAGTGCTGGCCGCTAATCGGTGAACGCGGGGAAGGCCCTCCTTGCGCAGGACGCCGACGGATCGAGATCGGCCTCGCTCGCCTTACATTTTTGGCTGCACGTCGACAGGCAGGGCGAGACGCCCGCCGCCGAAGGAACTACTGGCACGGTCGATCTCACCGAAGAAGACCATGACGTCATTCGGGTCCGTTCCTGCCGCCTGCAGGCGAGTCACGATCGCGGAACGGAGCATGCGCTTCCTCCCGGCCTCGTCGTATCCGACGGCGCACGGTCCCGGCTTGCGTGCGGAAATCAGCCGACCAGGCCACGCATGGCGTCAATCACCCGCGGGATGGGACGGGGGCCTGCGCAGCAGCCACTGCGCGAGCGTCCGGCGCGGGGGCCGCACCACGACGCGGCCGTGGGCCTTCTGACCGACCAACTCCACGCGCAGGGTGACCGGCGTATGAGGATTCGCCGGAGTCTGACGGTACTTGACGCTGCTGTGTATCAGCCGTAGAGCATCGGTATCGACCACGACGCCCGGCCTCGTGACCAGCGTCAGGGTCTTGCCCGTCATCTCTACGTCGATCCGCAAGGTGTCGTGCGTGATCACGGCGTCAGTGAAGTCGAGGGTCACCTGGCAGTACGTCACGGCGAGTTCCAGCCTCCGCGGCACCACCCAGCGCCCCACGCGCTCGACCGTGCCGCTGTGGACCTGTTCGATCCGGACTACGTCCTTGGCCTCAGCTCCAGCCATGCCGCCGCCCGTAGCCGGTACGGGCGGCAGGTCGGCGGTGAGCCCGGCCAGTTCGCTCAGAGTCCGTGCCGACAGGGCGACTTCCAGGCGTTCGTCCAACTCGTCCGCGGTCAGCAGGCCGTCCCCCGCCGCGATACGCAGCACATCCACCACCCGGTCCCGGTCCGCATGAGAGGCCCGCAGCTCGGGCGACGAGCCGGGGCCGGGGCGCTTCCCGGCGGGCGAGATCTCTCCCGACATGCTTCCGTCCTGGTCGTGTCGAAGTCCTGTCGAACGTCTCCGCCGTCTCCGCGCGGGTGCAGACAGCGGCGCGAGTGGAAGACTAAAGCTATATCGCGATATAGATCCGGGCCAAGCCCCATCGCGGAGAGGCGATGGCGAGCGTCGATTCACGGCATGCGGCCTCCATCATGCCGAGGCCCGGTCGCGGCAACAACCGCGCCCCAGAGGCCAGTTCCCTGCGGCCGTCTATCCGCGGTCCGGGCTTGGTGTGGCAGGGCTGTCCGGGGTCGTCGGCTCGGCGTTCGGTTCGGCGCTCGGTTCGGCGCTCATGTAGAGGATGTCGCGGGCCTGCTCCGTGGCGCGGGCGAGGCTTTCGGCGACGAAGTCGAGGAAGCGGGCGACGTTCTCCAGGCGGACGGCGGCCGGGGTGCCGGGGCCGAGGATGCCGACACCCTGGCGTGAGATCTCGACCTGCTGGGTGAGGGCGCGGACGCTGGCGGCCATCGACTGGTACCAGAGGCTGTCGTCGATGACGTAGCGCTCCCGGCGGCGTTCGTCGCGTTCCCTGCGGACGAGGGACTGGCTCTCCAGGAAGGCGATCGATTTGGAGATGGACGCCGGGCTGACCTGAAGACGCTGGACCAGTTCGGCGGCGGTCATGCTGCCGGAATCGGTGGTGAGGAGGCAGACCATCACCCGCGCCATCATCTTGTTGGACAGGCCCGATTGCATCATGACGGTGGTGAACCGCTCTTCGTACTCGGCCACGGCCTCGGGGTCGCGGCCATGCGGCAGGGCGGCCGGCTCCGCTCCCCGGGACGAGGCGGGCTTGCGCCGGTGGGCGCGTCGCTCGGTGGCGCGGTGGGCCAGGTCGGCGCGGTAGCCGGTGGGGCCGCCGTTGCGCATCACCTCACGCGTGATCGTCGAGGTCGGACGCTCCAGGCGGCGGGCGATCTCGGCGTAGGGGAGGTTGTCGGCCAGCCCCAGCGCGATCTGCTGACGGTCCTTCTGGGTGAGCCTGCCGCCCGGCATCGCGCCCTCCTTCATGTTGTCCGATGCCCCACAGCATAGCGTTCACGCGCACTCCATTGCAACGTTCGGTGAGTTCAAGTTGCATTACGTTCAGGACCATCGCAACGATTGATCGGCTTCTACCTGCATAGATAGAGATTCCATGCAACGACTCCGTTGCCAGTTCCTTGAACGCAACGTAGCTTTTCCAATGTCGGAAACAACGAGTCGCAAGGAGAGCACGATGCCGAAGTTCGAGACCCCCGCCCCGATCGCCGCCGTCCTGGACATCCCCGCGGGGCGCGTCCAGATCATCGCCGCCGATCGCGCCGACACCGCGGTCGAGGTCCGGCCCACCAACGCCTCGAAGAGCCGTGATGTGAAGGCGGCGGAGCAGACCACCGTCGGGTACGCCGACGGAGCCCTGCGGATCGAGGTGCCGGTGAAGAACCAGTACCTCGGCCCCTCCGGATCCATCGAGGTGACCGTTCAACTGCCCGCCGGTTCCCGCGTCGAGGCGAAGGCGGTGAGCACCGAATTCCGGGCCGTCGGCCGCCTCGGCGACATCGCCTTCGACGGCGCCTACCGCCAGATCAAGATCGATGAGGCCGCCAGCGTCCGCCTCACCGCGATCGACGGCGACGTCGAGGTCGGCCGGCTCAACGGACCCGCGGAGATCAGCACCGCGAGGGGCGACATCCGGATCGCCGAGGCCGTGCGCGGCAAGGTCGTGCTGAGCACCCAGCAGGGCGACATCTCGGTCACCGCCGCCGCCGGGGTCTCGGCCTCCCTGGACGCCGGTACCGCCTACGGCCGCATCAGCAACGGCCTCAAGAACGCGGGCACCGCCGAGCTCGACATCCACGCGACCACCTCCCAGGGCGACATCGCCGCCCGCGGCCTCTGACCCCGCAGCCTCTGACCCCGCAACCTCTGATCCGCGGCTTCCAGAAGGAGCACCCCTCATGACCAGCTTGGCCATCGCGGCGAACGGGCTGCGCAAGTCCTACGGCGACAAAGTCGTCCTCGACGGCATCGACCTGGCGGTGCCGGCCGGCACCGTCTTCTCCCTGCTCGGCCCGAACGGCGCCGGCAAGACCACCGCCGTCAAGATCCTCTCCACCCTCATCAGCGCCGACGGCGGCGAGCTGCACGTCGCCGGCCACGACCTCGCGACCGACCCGCAGGCGGTGCGGGCCGCGATCGGTGTCACCGGGCAGTTCTCCGCCGTCGACGGGCTGATCACCGGTGAGGAGAACATGCTCCTCATGGCGGACCTGCACCATCTCTCCAAGCGCGAGGGGCGGCGGGTCACCACCGAGCTGCTGGAGCGGTTCGACCTGGTCGAGGCCGCGAAAAAGCCCGCCGCCAGCTACTCCGGCGGCATGAAGCGCCGCCTGGACATCGCCATGACGCTGGTCGGCAGCCCGCGGATCATCTTCCTCGACGAGCCGACCACCGGCCTCGACCCGCGCAGCCGCCACAACATGTGGGGCATCATCCGCGAGTTGGTCTCCGACGGCGTCACCGTCTTCCTCACCACCCAGTACCTGGACGAGGCCGATGAACTCGCCGACCGCATAGCGGTCCTGAGCGACGGCAAGATCGCTGCCGAGGGCAGCGCCAACGAGCTGAAGCGGCTCATCCCCGGCGGGCACATACGGCTGCGCTTCGCCGACCCGGCCGCCTACCAGTCCGCCACCGTCGCCCTGCGCGATGTGACACGGGACGACGAGGCGCTGTCGCTGCAGATCCCCAGCGACGGCAGCCAGCGTGAACTGCGCTCCATTCTCGACTGGCTGGACTCGGCCGGCGTCGAGGCCGACGAGCTGACCGTGCACACCCCCGACCTCGACGACGTGTTCTTCGCGCTGACCGGCCTGACCGGCTCCACCGTGCCCACCCAGAACAACCAGAACAACCAGAACAACCAGCCCAAGGAGAACGTCCGATGAGCGCCCTCTCGCTTGCCGTCCGCGACTCGGCCACGATGCTGCGCCGCAACCTTCTGCACGCCCGCCGCTACCCGTCGCTGACCCTGAACCTGCTGCTCACACCGGTCATGCTGCTCCTGCTCTTCGTCTACCTCTTCGGCGACACGATGAGCGCGGGCATCGCCGGAAGCGGCGCCGACCGCTCCGACTACATCGCCTACGTCGTCCCCGGCATCCTGCTGATGACCATCGGTTCCACTGTCATCGGGGCCGCGGTATCCGTCGCCACCGACATGTCCGAGGGGATCGTCGCCCGCTTCCGTACGATGGCCATCCACCGCGGATCCGTGCTCATCGGGCATGTCATCGGCAGCGTGATGCAGTCCATCGCCAGTGTGGTCCTCGTCGGCGCCATCGCCGTGGCCATCGGCTTCCGCTCCACGGACGCCACCGCCCTGGAGTGGCTCGCGGCGTTCGGACTGCTGGTGCTCTTCGCCCTGGCCCTCACCTGGATCGCGGTCGGGATGGGCATGGCCAGCCCGAACGCCGAAGCCGCCAGCAACAGCGCGATGCCACTGATCCTGCTGCCGCTCATCTCCAGCTCCTTCATCCCGATCGACTCGATCCCGGGCTGGTTCCAGCCCATCGCCGAGTACCAGCCGTTCACCCCGGCCATCGAGACCCTGCGCGGTCTGCTGCTGGGCACCGAAATCGGCCACAACGGGTGGCTCGCCCTCGCCTGGTCGATCGGCCTGACCGCGCTCGGCTACCGCTGGTCGACGGCGTCGTTCAAGCGCGACCCGAAGTAACCGGCATGAGCCGGCGGGCCATCTCCCGCACCATCTCCCGCACCTCGTCCCACCCGGGGCGGCGTCCACCGACACCATGTCGCGGACGCCGCCCCGTCGGCGTTCCCGCCATCAGCCGGGTGCCCTCGGAAGAGGCGTGAAGGGCCGTGAAGGGCCGTGAAGGCCATGCCACTGTGGGGCCCGGAGACGGCCCTGCCTACCCTGATTCGGCTGATTCTTTTCGACGACATGTTCGGTAACCCGAGCTGACCAGGAGTGCACCATGGCCACCTCCACCGATGTGGAGCCCCGCCCGGCGGAGGCCCCCACGGGAGGCCGTCTGCGGACCTGGCTGCTGCAGGGCCTGTCCGATATGGCCAAACAGCAACCCGGACCACATGCCCAGGTCCCCGAGGGGCACCGGGGGCAGCGGTGGTGGCGGGTGATGTGCCTGACCGGCGTGGACTATTTCTCCACGCTCGGCTACCAGCCCGGCATCGCCGCCCTCGCCGCCGGGCTGCTGTCCCCCATCGCCACCGTCGTGCTGGTGGCCGTGACCCTGGCCGGGGCGCTGCCGGTGTACCGGCGGGTGGCCAAGGAGAGCCCGCATGGCGAGGGGTCGATCGCGATGCTGGAGCGGCTGCTGTCGTTCTGGAAGGGCAAGCTCTTCGTCCTGACGCTGCTGGGGTTCGCGGCCACCGACTTCCTGATCACCATCACCCTCTCGGCCGCCGACGCCTCCACCCACCTGGTGGAGAACCCGCACTTCACCAGCGCGCTGCACGGCCATGAGGTGGCGATCACGCTGGGGCTGGTGGCCCTCCTCGGCGCCGTCTTCCTCAAGGGCTTCATGGAGGCCATCGGGGTGGCGGTGGTGCTCGTCGGCGGCTACCTGGCGCTGAACGCGGTCGTCGTGATCGTCGGGCTGTGGCATGTGGCCACCGCGTCCCACGTGGTCACCGACTGGTCGCGGGCGCTGACCGCCGAGCACAGCAACCCGCTGGTCATGGTCGGTCTGGCGCTGGTGGTGTTCCCCAAGCTCGCGCTCGGCCTGTCCGGGTTCGAAACCGGTGTGGCCGTCATGCCCCATGTGGACGGCGGCCCCGGCGACACCGAGGAGCGTCCCACCGGGCGGATCCGGGACACCCGGAAGCTGCTCACCACCGCCGCCGTGATCATGAGCGTCTTCCTGATCACCACGAGCTTCATCACCACCGTGCTCATCCCGCAGGACGAGTTCAAGGCCGGCGGCCAGGCCAATGGACGGGCCCTCGCCTACCTCGCGCACCACTACCTGGGGTCCGTCTTCGGCAGCGTCTACGACGCCGCGACCATCGGCATCCTGTGGTTCGCGGGCGCCTCGGCCATGGCCGGACTGCTCAACCTCATGCCCCGCTATCTGCCCCGCTACGGCATGGCCCCGCACTGGGCCCGGGCGGTGCGTCCCATGGTGCTCGTCTTCACCCTGATCGCCTTCCTGGTCACCTGGCTCTTCGACGCCGATGTGGACGCCCAGGGCGGCGCCTACGCCACCGGGGTGCTGGTCCTGATGACCTCCGCCGCGGTCGCCGTCACCATCGCCGCCCGCCGGGCCGGGCAGCGGGGCTGGACCATCGGCTTCGGCGTGATCTCGGTCGTCTTCGTCTACACCACGGCGGTCAACGTCGTGGAACGCCCCGACGGCGTCAAGATCGGTGCCTGTTTCATCGCCGGCATCATCGCGGTGTCCCTGCTGTCCCGGCTCGCCCGTGCCTTCGAGCTGCGGGTCACCGACATGGATCTGGACGACCTGGCCGAGCGCTTCGTCCGTGACAGCGCCACCCGCCGCATACGGTTCATCGCCAACGAGCCGGACCGCCGGGACGTGGCCGAGTACCGCGACAAGATCCAGCAGATCCGAGCCGACAACGACATCCCGGACGACGAGGACCTGATCTTCGTCGAGGTCACCGTCCGCGACCCGTCCGACTTCGAATCGGCGCTGCGCGTGCACGGCGAGGTGCTGCACGGCCGCTACCGCGTCCTGACCCTCGACGGCTCCAGCATCCCCAACTCGCTGGCCGCGCTGCTGCTGCACGTACGGGATGTGACCGGGTGCAGGCCGCATATCTACTTCGAGTGGACCGAGGGCAGCCCCTTCGCCCAGTTCCTGCGGTTCTTCCTGTTCGGCCAGGGTGAGGTCGCCCCCGTCACCCGGGAAGTGCTGCGCGAGGCCGAGCCCGACCGGGCCCGGCGGCCCCATGTCCACGTCGGCTGAGTGCCAGGGTTGCCCTTCGGCGCGTACCGCACCCGGCCGCCATTCCGCGTTCCCCGGCGCACCATGGAAGTGCGGAGCGCATGATCGCGGCCGAGCCGACAGGAGCCCGCCGATGGCGCGTGGACGATTGCGGATCCACCTCGGGGCCGCCCCCGGGGTCGGCAAGACGTACGCCATGCTCCAGGAGGGCCGGCGGCTGCACACGCAGGGCGCCGACGTGGTCATCGGCCTGGTCGAGCCGCACGGGCGGCGGCTGACGGCGGCTCTGGCCGAAGGTCTGGAGACCGTCCCCCGGCACACCCTGGTCCACCGGGGTACGGCCTTCACCGAGATGGACCTCGACGCCGTCCTGGCCCGCCGCCCCCAAACCGCCCTGGTCGATGAGCTGGCCCACACCAACGTCCCGGGGTCGCGCAACACCAAGCGCTGGCAGGACGTGGACGACCTCCTCGACGCCGGGATCGACGTCGTCACCACGCTCAACATCCAGCACCTGGAGTCGCTGAACGACGTCGTACGGCAGATCACCGGCGTCACCCAGCACGAGACGCTGCCCGATGAGGTGGCGCGCCGCGCCGACCAGATCGAGCTGGTCGACCTGCTGCCCGAGACGCTGCGCCGCCGTCTGGTGCACGGCGATGTCTATCCGCAGGACCGTGTCGAGGGCGCCCTCACCCACTACTTCCGGCTGGGCAACCTGACCGCGCTGCGGGAGCTGGCCCTGCTGTGGCTGGCCGACCGCGTCGAGGAGGGGCTGCAGCGCTACCGCGCCGAGCACGGCATCACCGCCCCCTGGGAGACCCGGGAGCGCATCATGGTCGGCCTGACCGGCGGTCCCGAGGGCGAGACCCTGATCCGCCGCGCCGCCCGCATCACCACCCGGACCCCCGGCAGCGAGCTGCTGGCCCTGCATGTCGTCCCCGGCAACGGGCTCGCCCAGCCGAACCACCCGGGCGTTCTGTCCGGGCAGCGGGGTCTCGTGGAGTCGCTGGGCGGCAGCTACCACCAGACGGTCGGCGAGGACATCCCCGAGGCGCTGCTGCGGTTCGCCGAGGACGAGAACGTCACCCAGATCGTGCTCGGTGCCAGCCGACGAGGCCGGTTCTCGCTGTTGCTGCGGGCGGGTGTGGGGCAGCGGACCATCCACCGGTCCGGGCCCATCGACGTGCACATCGTCACCCATGAGCAGGCGGCGAAGGGCCCGTCCCTCCGGCTGCCGCAGCCGACGCGTGGCACCGGCCCGGCGCGGCTGTGGTCGGCGCTGGCCGGATCCGCGGTGCTGCTGCCCCTGCTGACCCTGCTCCTGATCGCCCTGCGCGACCGGATGGGCCTCCCCGGTGCCCTGGTGATCTACATGCTGGCCGTCGTGCTGACCGCCCTCGTCGGCGGCGTCCTGCCCGCGCTGGTCACCGCCGCGGCGGCGGGGCTGCTCGCCGACTACTACTTCACCCGGCCCCTGCATTCACTGGACGTCGTCCACACCATCGACGTCGTGGCGCTGGCCGTCTTCCTCGCCGCCGCGTGGCTGGTCGGCACCGCGTCCGGAGCCGCCGCCCGCCAGACCGGTCAGGCCCGGCGCGCCACCTCCGAAGCCCGGGTCCTGAGCCGGCTGGCGGCCGCCATGATGCGCGGACAGGACCTCCCGGCCCTTCTCGAACAGGTGCGCGAGAACTTCTCCCTGACCTCGGTCAGCCTGCTGGAACGCGGGCCGGACCACACCCGCGGGCCGGAACCCGCCCACGGTCCGGAACCCGCCCCCGAGCCGCACCACGCCCGCGAGCCGCACTGGTATGTCGTCGCCAGCACCGGCGAACGGCCACCCGAGCGCCCCCACCAAGGCGACGTGGAGGTTCCCATCGGCGACCGCCTCACCCTGGCCGCCTACGGCCACGGACTCAGCGGCGACGACCAGCGCGTCCTCTCCGCATGCGCCACGCAGATCGGCATCGCCCACACCCACGGCGCACTCACCCGCCACGCCGCCGAAACGGACACCCTGGCCGCCGCCGAACGCACCCGCGCCTCGCTGCTCCTCACCGCGAGCCACGATCTGCGGGCCCCGCTGCGTTCGGCCGAAGACGCCCTCGTACACCTGCGCGACCTCCAGCCCACCGGCCCGTCCCGGGAGGCGATCCGCTTCCTGGCCTCCGCCCGCTCATCGGTGCGCCGCGCCGCCCAGCTCGTCACCGACCTGGACGACCTGAGCCGGCTGCACGCCGGAGCCCTGGACCTCTACCTCCGGCCGGTCGACCTCGACGAGGCATTGACCGCCGCGCTGGACGACCTCGGCACCAGCGGCCGCACCATCGCCCTCCACCTGCCGGAACAGCTCCCGTACGTCATCGCCGACGCCGCCCTCCTCACCCGGGTCCTCACCGCGCTGGGAGCCGACGCACTGCGCCACAGCACCCCCGACGCCCCGCCGACCCTCACCGCCGAGGCCCGGCCGGAACGGCTCACGGTCCGCATCACGGACGGAACCACCCGGGAGCCGAACGGCTCCCGGGCCGACAGCCTGCCCCTACGGCTCTCCCGCGACCTCACCGAGGCCATGGGCGGCACCCTGAACCACACCAGCCGCCGCCGCGCCTTCGCGGTCACGCTCACTCTCCCGACCTCAACGCACCGGCCGGGACGCTGACGGGCTCACCGCCGCGCGTGGCGGATCGTCAGTCGTCCGAATCCCATGGTCCCGGAGACGCGGATCCTCGGCCCGCCGGGGCCGGAGTGCCGCCGGGGCTTGTAGCGCGTGTCCTTCCACCCGGTGTGCAGATCCTCGAGGTCGACGATCGCGTCGCGAGGCACCGTGATCTTGGCTCTGCCGGTGCCGAGTTGCAGCTCGATGTCCACTACCGGATGTTCGATGACCGCCCGGGACAGGTCCAGGCGCACCCTTCCGAACGCGGACGCGACCTTGAGGACCCGAGGAACCCGCCATGCGCCGCGCCGCTTGATCCGTCCACCGGCGGCGGCAATCGTGGACGTGGTGCCCGCGTTCTCCTCCGGGAGCGAGGCCAGAGCCGACACAAGTTCGCCGCGCGTCTTGGCGGTGAGCACCTGGTGGAGGCGTTCGTCCATGTCCTCGTGCGAGATGTGTCCCTCGGCGTACGCCTCCTGCACGCGCTGTACGGCCGCGTCGCGGTCGTCTTCACTGACCAGTAACGGCGGGTCTTCCGGCAGAGAAGTCACCGTTTCACTCTACTGGCGCGGCGGCGATACGCAGCTGAGTCAGCCGGTTTGTGATCGCGTCAGCGCTTCGTTAGCGGAGCGCTAATGGAACGGTAGCGGCCACCGGCAAGCTGAGTTGCACACCGAGCGAAACATCGCCGGGAGCACTGCACCACTGATGACGAAGAAGGTCTTCCCATGCTTATCAGCCGCCCCCGGGTCCGTATGTTCGCCGGTGCCAGTCTGTTGGTGACTGCCGCGATGTTCGCCACCGCTTGCCAGTCGGACGAGACGAGTAGCGGGTCCAGCGACTCGTCTGCCTCCGCCAAGGCCACGACCGGGGCCGCGGGCGATGCCGCGGGCGACAAGGACACCGCCGCCGACTCGTCGGCCAAGACCCCCGGCGCGAAGGACAAGGGAACCCAGGACGGCTCCGGTGCCGACACGGGCAACGGCGAGCGCGGCAAGGTCGGGCAGGTGTGCGGGGCCAACGACATTTCCTGGAGCACTCGGGAAGAGACGCAGGCCGGCGGATACATCCTGGTCATGGCGAAGGCCAAGGCGGGGATCACCTGTGTGCTGCCCGCCGCGCTTCCCACGGTGGCCTTCGGGTCGGACGGCACCGAGGCGGGTCCCGCGGAGCAGTCCGTGGGACCGGCGGTCACGCTGAGCGGGGGAACTACCGCCTATGCCGGGGTGAACCCGAAGACCACCGGGGACAACAACGGCAAGGAACTGGACAGCATCATCGTCGCCGTCGGTGACAAGGACCCCAACCCGGTCTCCCTGCCGGTCGGCACCATCAAGGTCGACAAGCCCATCGTCACCAACTGGCACACCTCCGCGGCGGACGCTGTCCCCTTCGACGGCGGAACGGACCAGTGACGGTACGCGCTCGCGAGGCGTCGCCACCCTCTCACTTAGCAGTATCGACATTAGGAGTTCGTAGATGCTTCGCAAACGGTCACGTCTGATCGCCGCCCCGATCGCGGCTGTCGCCCTGACCCTGACCATCGCCGGTTACCAGGCCAGTGCGGCCGGGTCGTCGCCCTCGGGCGGCGCGGACCGGTCCGGCAAGGTCAGCGAGGCGGCGGGCCCGTGTCTGGCCGACGCCACGACGCTGGTCGGCGATCTCGACGGCGACGGCCACCCGGACAAGATCTCGAATCCCGGGCACACCGGAACCAAGATGACCATCCAGTGGGGCGCCGCGGACGGCACGTTCGGCGCGAAGCACGCCGTCAGCGAACTTCTCGGCGCGAAGAAGGGGGAGGTCGCGACCGCCGCGGTCGCCGACTTCCAGAACGACGGCACCCTGGGCATGGTCGTCAACATCGTCAAGCCGGCCGACGGAGACGACCCCTCGACCGCGCGCGTCGCGGAATACCGCCCCGGCCCGCTCGCACGGACGAACCTGAGCTCCGCCGACGCCCGGCACTCCGACATCGGCGACCAGGGCGAGGTCCAGCAGCTTCGGATCGCCAACTACGGCGACGACCCGTACCCGGACCTCGCGATCCTCAACAACCCCGGTGACGGGCAGCTGGATCGGGACGTGCGCCTGTCGACCGCGGGCAGCGGCCCGGGGGACTTCGACTACGCGATGAAGGAGAAGTACGGGGAGTTCGGCAGCACGGCCGAGCCGCCCGCCATGCCCGGCGACGGCTGGAAGCACTTCTACAAGCCCTGCTCCTGACCCCAGCCCTGCTCCTGACCCCAACCCGGCGCCGCCGATCCTCCGGGCATCGGCGGCGCCGGGCTGCTTCACGCACTCTCCCGGGCCAGGGACCGGGATCGGGTCCGGTCCCGTCCACCGATCGGTGGACCGGAAGTTCAACCGGGCACCTCTGTCGGCCAACCGCGTCGGCCAGCAACGCTTTTGGCCATGAACTCATTCACTGTGCGCATGGCGCGTTGGAGCGCTCAGCACCCCTGGCGGGCCATCGTCGGCTGGCTGGTGTTCGTGGTGCTGTGCCTGGGGATCGGCAGTGCCGTCGGCACACACAGCGCGACCACGGCCGATTACCGGGTCGGCGAGGCCGGGCGGGCGGAGGCGATGGCCGCCGAGGGGGGTCTGGAGCGCCGGGCCGCCGAGCAGGTGCTGATCTCTTCCCGGTCGGGACCCTTCGACCGGGACGCGGCCGAGGCCGCCGCCGAGGACCTGACCGCCCGGATGAAGCGGCTGCCCGAGGTCGCGGGCGTCGCCGACCCGCTGCTGTCCGAGGATCGCCGGATCCTCATGGTCGAGGTGGCTCTGAAGGGCGAGGAGCGGGACGCCAAGGACAAGGTCGACGCGCTGGCCGGACAGACCGACGCCGTGGGAAAGGCGTATCCGGGGCTGCGGCTGGAGGAGACCGGGAGTCCCTCCATCAGCAAGGGAGTCGACCAGCAGCGCGGTGACGACCTGGCGCTCTCCGAGAAGATCACGCTCCCCATCACCCTGATCACCCTGTTGGTCGTCTTCGGATCCGTGACCATGGCGGGGGTGCCGCTGCTGCTCGCGCTGTCGTCCATCGCGGCGGCCGTCGGGCTTTCGATGGTGGCCTCACACCTTTCCCCCGACGCCGGGGTCGGCACGAACGTCATCCTGATGATCGGCCTCGCGGTCGGCGTCGACTACACGCTCTTCTACCTCAAGCGGGAGCGCGAGGAGCGCGCCCGCTCGGGCGGCCGGCTGAGCTCCGAGGCGCTGGTGGAAATGGCCGCGGCGACCTCCGGCCGGGCCGTCGTGATCTCCGGACTCGCGGTCGTGGCCTCCACCGCGACGCTGTATCTCGCCTCCGACGTCATCTTCTCCTCACTCGCCACCGGCACGATCGTGGTCGTCATGGTCGCGGTGGCCAGTTCGCTGACGGCGCTGCCCGCGATGCTCGTCAAGCTCGGACAGCGGGAGGAGCGCAGGGCGCGGCGCCGTGCTGAGCGAGGAAAGCCCGCGCGCCGGGCCCGGGGCGACAGCGGTGGCCGCATATGGGCCGCCCTGCTGCGCCCCGCGAGCCGGCACCCCCTGGCCACCCTGTGCGTCTCGGTTCTCGCCCTGCTCGCGCTCGTCACCCCGTTGGCCGGGCTGAAGATCACGGAGATGAGCCGGGACACCCACTCCCGTGACATCGCCGCCATGCGGGTGTACGACCGGCTCAACGCGGCGTTCCCGGAGCAACGGGTCACCCACCAGGTCGTCGTACGTGCCGACGCCGCGCGCTCCGGCGAGGTCGGCGGGGCGCTGCGCGAGCTGGCCCGGCGCGCCGGCGCCGACCCGCTGTTCGCCGGCGCCTCGCCCATCCGGACCTCCGCCGACCACCGGCTCAGTGTGCTCGAGCTGAAGGTGCCGTACCTGGGCAACTCCGACCAGGCCTACGACTCCCTCGACCACCTGCGCGAGGACTACCTGCCCGCCACCGTCGGCCGGGTCGAGGGGGCGGAGTTCGGAGTGAGCGGGGACGTCGCCCGGTACGCCGACTATCCCGCTCACCAGAACAGCAAACTCCCCCTGGTCCTCGGGGCGTTGTTGCTGGTGACCTTCGCGATGACGACGTACGCGTTCCGCTCGGTGGTGCTGGGCCTGATCGGTGTCGTACTGAATCTGCTGTCCGCGGCGGCGGCGCTCGGACTGCTCGTCCTGGTCTTCCAGAACACCTGGGCCGAGGGGCTGTTGGACTTCCACTCCACGGGTTCGATCGGATCGCGCGTACCGCTGTTCCTCTTCGTGATCCTCTTCGGGCTCTCGATGGACTACCAGGTGTTCGTGGTGAGCCGGATCAGGGAGGCCGTCCTCGCGGGCGTGTCCACGCGGCAGGCCGTGCTCGAGGGGATCCGCAGGTCGGCGAGTGTGGTGACGAGTGCGGCGGTGGTGATGACGACCGTCTTCGTGAGTTTCGTCTTCCTGCACATCATCGAGATGAAGCAGATCGGCTTCGTCCTCGCGGCGGCCGTGCTGCTCGATGCCTTCATCATCCGGATCATGGTCCTGCCGTCGGCGATGCTGCTGCTCGGTGAGGCGAGCTGGTGGCCCTCGCGGACGGCGGGGCGAACGGCGGCGGCCTCGGCTCATCCGGCCGACGGGCAACCGGTGGTCGACGTACGTTGATCGGTATGACCGCTCTCGCGAACCCCTTGGCCGACACCTTCTGGGCCACTTCGCTGCGCCGGTGGAACGCCGTGTGCTGGGGCCTGTTCGCCGCGATGGCCGTCGGGCTGGTGACGACGGTTCCGGCCGGGGGGAGCAAGTACCAGGCGATCGCGCTTCTGGGCTGCGTGGTGCTGTGCTACGCGGTGCTCGACCGCTTCCCGGGGAATCCCGTCGTACGTCCGCGGGTCTATCTCTCGGTGCTCGTGCTCGCGCTCGGCGGGCTGGCCTATCTGGGCAGCAGCTATGCGGCGCTGTTCATGGTGACGCTGCCGCACTACTGGATGTTCGGGCGCACTCCGCGGGCCTCGATGGGGTTCCTCGGGCTGGCCACCGGTGCCACGCTGGCCGGGAGCCTGGTCCGGCAGGGCTGGTCGGCGGAGTTCTTCGGCGAGACCCTGATGTCCACCCTGATCGTGGTCGCGGTGGGCGTACTGATCGGCCTGTGGGCACACTCGGTCGTCGCGCAGAGCAGTGAACGGGCACGGCTGATCGAGGAGTTGGAGCGTACACAGGCACAGCTCTCCGAGGCACACCAGCGCCAGGGCGCGGCGGACGAACGGGAACGCATCGCACGCGACATCCACGACACGCTCGCGCAGGGCTTCGCGTCGATCATCGTGCTCGCGGAGGCGGCCCAGGCGGGCATTCACCACAATCCGGCGACCAGCGCCCAGCAACTGCGGTCGATCGAGTCCACCGCCCGGGAAAACCTCGCCGAGGCGAGGGAGTTGGTCGGCTCCGTGGGGCAGCCGGGTCCGGGCCAGGTGGCGGCCGGTTCGGTGGCGCGGACGCTGCGCCGTACGCTGGACCGCTTCGCGGAGGACACCGGCCTGGCGGTGGACGCCGACCTGGCAGACCTGGAGTGCGATCAGCAGACCCGTATCGCGCTGCTGCGCTGCACCCAGGAGTCCCTGGCCAACGTGCGCAAACACGCACACGCGTCCATGGTCGGCGTGGTGCTGGTGCGGCGTCCGCACGGAGTGGAGCTGGAGATCACCGACGATGGGACCGGGTTCCGGGTGGGGGAGTCGACCGGCTTCGGACTCGACGGCATGCGCAAGCGACTGGCTGAGCTGGGCGGGAGGCTCACGGTGACGAGTTCGGTGGGCGACGGGACACGGATCCTGGCGATGATCCCCATGGCAAGCGAGGTGGAGGCATGAGCGAGGAAGGTCTGCGCATCGTCGTGGTGGACGATCACACCGTGATGCGGGCCGGAGTGATCGCCCTGCTCGCCGCCGAGGACAGCATCGAGATCGTCGGCGAGGCGGGCGACGGACGCGTGGCACTCGATCTCGTCGAGCGGTACGACCCCGACGTGGCGCTGGTCGATCTGCGGATGCCCGTGCTCGACGGGGTGGCGACGACGACGGAGATCGTCGCCCGGTATCCGCGTACGCGGGTGCTGATCCTGACCACGTACGACACCGACACCGAGATCGAGCGCGGAGTGGAGGCCGGTGCCATCGGCTATCTGCTCAAGGACACCACCCGTGAGCAGCTCGTCGACGCCATCCACGCGGCGGCCCGGGGCGAGACGGTGCTCGCTCCCCGGGTCGCCGAGAAGCTGGTCGCGCGGATGCGGCGACCCGTTCAGGAGCCGCTGACCGACCGCGAGACCGAGGTCCTTGGCGCCGTGGCGGACGGTCTCACCAACGCCGAGATCGGACGACGTCTCGTGATCGCCGAGGCCACGGTGAAGACGCATCTGCTGCGCCTGTTCGCCAAGCTCGATGTGAACGACCGGACGAGGGCGGTGGTGGTGGCCATGGAACGGGGGCTTCTGCGGCGGCCTTAGGGGCGTATGACGCGGCGGCGGCCATAGCGGCGTACTGGCCACTGGTGCGCGACAGGGACGGGGTCCTCACCGCTCGTCGGGCGTTGCCCCGGGAATGCGCTTCCGGTAGTGGATCCGGTCGTACGCGCCGTCCTGGCGGCGCTCGGTCATCTCGTACCCGTACCTCGGGTAGATCTCCTGGTTCTCCCACATGCGGGCGTTGGTGTAGAGCCGGATCTCCGGGAGGCCGAGAGCGCGTGCGTGCAGCTCGGCGAAGGCGAGCAGGCGCCTGCCCACGCCCTGCCGGTGCGCGTCCGGGTGTACGGCGATGCTCTCCAGGACGAGATGGCCGGGCTCGGCCACCAACACCAGCACCCCCACGACCGGGTCGCCGGTGAGGAAGACGCGCCCCGCCGCGATGTCGGCCGCGTGGTCCGCGTCCATCGGCGCGGGGCGGACGCCGATCCGGGCGACGTAGGGGCGGTATGCCGCGTCGGTGACGGCCTCCACCGCGTCAACGTCGGCCGCGGTCGCAGGGCGGACGTGGCTGCGGTTGTCCATGCCCCACAGTTTGGCGCACGGCTCAGCCCGGCTGGGCCTGGGTGCCTCGTTGGGTCTGGGCCACCCACTCCGGCGCCGGCGCGGCGTCGTCGTACGCGTCGTGCCAGTTCCACCATTCGTACGGCGGGGTTTTGGGGTAGTCCTTCGGCGAGTCCTCCCACTCCTCCTGCCGCCCGAGCGCCGTCATGTCGAGGTAGCTCCAGGTGCTCCCCAGCGCCTCGTCACCGCGGGCGTTGATGAAGTAGGTGCGAAATACGCGGTCGCCATCGCGGATGAACGCGTTCGTGCCGTGCCACTCGTCCACACCGAAGTCGGCGTCGAAGTCGTCGGTGATCGTGTACCAGGGCATCGTCCAGCCCATCCGCGCCTTCACCCGCTCGATCTCCGGCTGCGGCGCGCGCGAGGCGAAGACGAGGGTGGTGTCGCGGGCGTGGAGATGAGCGAGGTGGCCCACGTGGTCGGCGACCATGGAACAGCCGCGGCAGGCGTGGTCGGGCCAGCCGTAGACGACGGGCTCGAAGAAGGCGCGGTAGACGATCAGCTGACGACGCCCCTGGAACAGGTCGAGCAGACTCACCCGGCCCTCGGGCCCCTCGAACGCGTACTCCTTCTCCACCGCCAGCCACGGCATCCGCCGGCGCTTGGCGGCCAGTGCGTCACGGGCGCGGGTCAGCCGCTTCTCCTCCCCGAGCAGCTCCTGACGCGCGGCCTCCCACTCCTGCGGCGAAACGACCGGGGGTGTCTTCATCGTGACGTTCACCTTCCAGTTCGGTCCGAGCTCCTGCGCTGGGCCAGGGACACGCGAGCCGGGCGCTGCTCAGCGGGCTCCCCGCGTCCACCCTCCAGGGTCGGCCGTCACCGGCGAGGTCGCACGCCGGCACGCCGGAAATCAAACGTACGATCGATATACGGCAGTGGGTCTGCCTACTTGCCGGTGCCGACGGGGTCCACCTTGATGGCGGAGCCGGAGCCGTCGGAGACGGGGACGTTGATGCTGACGGGCAGGGAGTGCGAGTGGGTCTCGTTGGGCGGGGTGACGACGAGCGTGGTGAAGGTCTCGCCGGAGCCACCGGAGGTGTTCGGCGGGTAGTAGAGCGTGAAGCGGGTCTCCTCACCCGGCTTGACGCTCGTCTTCGGCGCCGCGAGGTCGCTGCGCTTGGCGCTCAGGGTGCCGTTCTTGCTCTTCAGGTCGACGCCGGGGAAGCCCTGGAGCGTGCAGGTGGCCGACCCGGTGTTCTTGAGGTCGACGATCAGGGTGCCCTCACCCATGCCGTGGGTGCTGCGGAACGCGAGCTGCGAGGTCGCGCAGGCATCGGAACCGGCGTTGCCGCCCCCACCGGAGCCCGAGGAACCCGAGCCGGAGGAACCGGACGAACCCGAGTCGGAGGAACCCGACGAACCCGAGTCGGAGGAGTCCGAACCGCCGGAGCTGGACGAGGCCGCGGAGGACGAGTCCCCGCCGGCATCCGCGTTGTCCTGGCACGCGGTCAGACCGAACGCGGCGACTGCGACGACCGCGGCGGCGGCGACCTTGCGTGCGTGACGAGTGGTGATGCGGTGCGACATGAGTCCCTCTGCTGTCGTGAGCGTTGCCCCCGTCCCCCGGGGCCATGACAACAAGTCTGTCCGGCCCCGCTGACGATCAACTAACGCCTTGTTAACAGGCTGACAACGCTGTGACCTCGCACTTTGTCGCCCTGACCCCTATGGGGCGTTGTGCCCTCCATGTGCGGTCCCGGGCACGTTGCCGCGGGCCCGGGTGACGAAAACCCCGCGCCGTAGGCGGCCTCGCGTCGTTAGGATCCGGCGCATGGCCACAGCCGACCACGCAGTTACCCATGTCCTTACGGGCTACCGGCCGAAGACCACCGCGGAATGCGTCGACCTCGAGCGGGTGCTCGGCGTTGTCGAGGCGGGCGCCCCCTGGGACCGGTCGACGCCCCTCCACATCACCGCATCCGCCCTGATCGTGCACCCCGACAGCGGCCGAGTGCTGCTGCGCTGGCACCAGCGTCACCAGTCGTGGCTGCTGGTCGGCGGGCATGGCGACCCGGGCGAGTACGACCCGCTCGCCATCGCCCTGCGGGAGGGGCGGGAGGAGACGGGTTTGCCGGATCTGGCTCCGTGGCCGGATGCGGAGGTGCGGCACCTGGTGATCGTTCCGGTTCCTGAGAACAGCCGGGAGCCGGCGCATGAGCACGCCGATGTGCGCTATGTGCTGGCCACCAGCGTTCCCGAGGCGGTGCGGCCGGAGAACCCGGATGCGCCGCTGCGCTGGCTGACGCCGGACGAGGCGCGGATGGCGATCACCGAGGCCAATGTCCTGGACACCTTGTCCCGGGTGGAGTCCCTGCTCGCGCGCTGATCAGTCCTTACTGAATGCCTGGACTACGGCGAGGCTGTCCTCGTAGACGTGGTGGCGGGTGAAGAGACCGCCTTCGAGGGTGAGATGCAGGGCGAAGCGCGCACGGTAGGCGCGTCCGGTGGCCCGGGCGGTCTGGCGGATCTCGCCCAGCACGACCGCGTCGTCGCCGTCGACGAGGATGCGCTCGACCTCGGTGGCCGCCTGCTCGGGCACATGGTGGCGGGCCAGCTCCCGGAAGTGGGCGGCCACGTCCGCGCGGGTGGAGCGGTGGCGAATCCACGGGGTGGCGGGGCGGCCGTGCTCGGCCTCCGGCCAGTCCAGCTTCCAGTCGCTGCGCTCGGCATACAGCTCGGCGATGCGCTCGGGGTCGCCCTCACCGATGCGGCGCAGCAGTTCCGCCACCAGGGCGTGGGTGGTCGTGGGTGCGGCCGAGGACATGGTGATCCCTCCGATCGGAAACCTTGCGGGGAGCGATCACCATGCTGCCCGGGGGCGCGGCGCGGTGCGATTACGTCCCAGGTAATGCCCGCCGTGGAACGGGGTGCCGCCGACTGTTTTGTCCGGGGAGGTCAAGCCCGGCCGGACCGATTCGACCCGGGCGGACGTGGCGGCCCGGGGCGGTGGCGGCCAAGGTGGGACGGGTTGGCACAGCAGGAGGAGTAGTGGAGTAGCGGAGGGAGGATCGACGATGGCCGGTTCCACAACGTTCGATCGCGGGGAGTGGCGGACCAGGCTCGATCAGGTCACGGCCGAGCACGAGGGGGAACTCGCCACCATCGAGGTGCTGGACCCGTCGGTCGGGCATCAGTACGAGGCCGAGCGGCTGCCCTTCTCCTCCCTCAGCTACGACCCGAAGGACGACACGGTGATCGGTGCCGTCGGCGGGAGAGCGCCGCGGTATCCGGTGGTGCTGCGGCACATGGTGTGGCATCCCACCGAGGTCGACGTGGCCACGGAGGACATCCCGGAGGCGGCCGTCCGCGTCGTCGCGCCGGACGGGAGCACCACCTTGATCACCTTCTATCCGGAGGAGTCCGGGACGTAAGCGGTGAAGGGCGCTCCGCCGTCTCGCCTGGCGTACGTCAAGAGCTCGCCGCCTAGGCCCTGTCCGGTGGATCTTCGCGGGCCCGCGAAGATCCACCGGACAGGGCCTAGCGCCACAGCGAGATGGCCAGGCCCAGGCCGCCGAGGGCGATGGCGATCCGGAGCGGGGTTTCGGGCAGGCGGCGGACGACCAGGGGGCCGAGCCAGCTGCCGAGGAGGGCGCCGAGGCCGAGGGATACGGCGGCGGCCCAGTTCACGGGGGCGACGGCTACGTAGGCGACGGCCGCCGTCACATTCGCCGCACCGGTGGCGATGTTCTTGACGGCGTTGGTGACCGGGAGGGGCTCCGTGGCGGAGAGCGAGAGCACCGCCAGCATCAGGACGCCCGAGGCCGCGCCGAAGTAGCCGCCGTAGAGGCCGACCAGCAGGACCGCGCAGGCGAGCGGGAGGGTGGGCCGGGCAGTGTTGGCGAGGGAGCGTGAGCGGGAGGCCACGAGCCGGCGGAGCGGATCGCGGACCAGGATCAGCACCGAGCCGAGGGCGATCAGCCACGGTACGACGGTCTCGAAGGCGGAGGACGGGGTTCCCAGCAGCAGGGCGGCCCCGACCGCGCCGCCCAGCGCCGCGATGACGCCGAGCCGGAGGAGGCGGTCGCGCTGGCCGCGGAGTTCGGCGCGGGATCCCGCCGCGGTGCCGACGGTGTTGGAGAACAGGGCCACCGTGTTGGTCACATTGGCGGCCACCGGCGGCAGGCCCACCGCGAGCAGCGCCGGATAGCTGAACAGCGAGGCCAGCCCCGCGATCGAACCGGCGAGCCCGGAGGCCACCCCGGCCGACACCAGCAGCGCGGCCGAGTCGATGCCCATCCGTTCCCCCTGTTCGCCACTTCGGCGACCCGCTGTTCCTTCTGCGCGTCGGCGACGTCGCTTCATACTCCAGGGGGGCTGTCTCCTATGCAAGACAGCGTTCACGTATATGGACTTAGGGGTTGCTCGGGCCTACCAGGTCAGGGCGTCCTGCGCGGTCGTCTGCCAGTACGTGACCTGGGCGGCGCTGTCGATGTAGACCGAGCCGCCGGGCAGTTCGACGCTCGCGGGGTCCTCGCTGCCGTCGATGAACACCTCGAGCGAGTTGACCTCGCTGCCCTCCGAGCCCGAGCCGTCCCCCGAGGAGGTGGTGATGCCCGCGTAGGTGCTCTCGCCCGGGGCGAGCACGACGACGGACTGCGGCTGGCTGTCCTCGTTCACCGGGGTGGCGGACTGCGCGTCCTCGCCGAACTTCAGGCCGGGGTAGCCGACCAGCTTGCAGTCCACGCCGGCCCCGTTGGTCGCCTTGAGCAGCAGGTGGTTGATCGGGTTCTTGACCTTCTGGAGGGAGAAGACCGTCTTGTTGACGTCACAGTCGCCGATCGGCTCGTCCTCGGACGCCGCCCCGATCTTCTGGGCCTGCGTCTTCGCGTCCTTGGCGTCCGCGCTGCCCCCCTTGGCCGTCTTGTCCGCCGGGGCCGAGGCCGACGACTTCGCCTTGCCCTCGTTGTCCGAACCTCCGTCTCCGCTGCCGCCGCACGCCGCCGTCAGGCCCAGCGCGGCGACGGCCAGCATGGAGGCGGCGATGGTACGGACGGTGCGGCCGCGGCGGTAAGCGGTGACGTTCATGGTGGGTTTCTCCCTTTGGGTCGGGTCGGCGGTCCGGCCGGTGTTCCGCTCCGGCCCTCGGTACGGCTATGAGCCTGCCGTGATCCGCTGGCGTAAAGCTGCCGCCGAAACGCCGTTCCGCTAACGCGGCACTAACGCAACGGCACGGCCCCCACCTCCAGTTGGCCGACCCGCCCGTTCGCCGGTCCGTCCGTTTGTCCCGCCGCCGGACGGCGCTCCGCTGGTAACCGTTCCGCCACGCCCTGGGCCGCCTGGTCCGCCGATGCTCCCGCCGACCTAATCTAGGAGGCCGGTAGGGCCGTTCAAGACGCGGAGACAGCGCGGGAAAGGGGATCGGCGATGCCGCTGGCCACCGGGGATCCGGAATCCATAGGCGGCTACGCCCTGGTCGACCGGCTGGGGTCGGGCGGCATGGGCGTCGTCTATCTCGGGCGTTCGGCCTCGGGGCGGCAGGTCGCGCTCAAGCTGGTCCACGAGCAGTACGCGCAGGACGAGGAGTTCCGGACCCGTTTCCGGCAGGAGGTCGCGGCGGCGCGCCGGGTGAGCGGGGCGTTCACCGCACCCGTCGTGGACGCCGATCCGGAGGCCGACCGGCCGTGGATGGCCACGCTGTATGTGCCCGGGCACACCCTCTCCGAGGTCGTACGGAAGAACGGGCCCCTGGACGGGCGCACCTTGCGGACGCTCGGCCTCGGGCTGGTCGAGGCGCTGCGCGAGATCCACCGGGCCGGGGTGGTGCACCGGGACCTGAAGCCCGCCAACATCCTGATGGCCGAGGACGGGCCGCGCGTCATCGACTTCGGCATCTCCCGCGCCGTCGACAGCCAGACCCTCACCGTCACCATCGGGCGGGTGCTCGGCACCCCGCCGTTCATGTCGCCGGAGCAGCTCCGCAGTCCGCGGGACGTCACGGCGGCGTCCGATGTGTTCTCGCTGGGGTCGCTGCTGGTGTTCGCGGCCCGGGGCAGCAGCCCGTTCGAGTCCGACAGCCCGTATCTGTCGGGCTACCAGGTGATGTACGAGCATCCGACGCTGGACGAGGTCCCGGCACCGCTGCGGGGCATCGCCGAACGCTGTCTGGCCAAGGAGCCGGAGGACCGGCCGAAGCTGGACGAACTGCACCATATGCTGCGCGCGCTGCCGGACTTCCCCGCGGCGGAGCGCGTCGTAACCGCCGGTGGTCCCGGGGCGGACGGTGGTCCCGGAGCGGCCGCCGCCGGGCATCCCCCCGCCGCCTCGGCCCACGCTCCGCACCCCGACTCGCGGCCCGATCCCCAGCCCCCCGGCTCGCAGCCCCCGGGACCGGGACGGACCGGACCTGGGCGGGGAGCTCGGCGGCGGCTCGTCGTCACCTCCGTCGGAGTCGCGCTGGCCGTCACCGGGCTGGCCGTCGCGGCGGCGGTCTTCGCCCCGGACATGACGGATTCGTCGGGCGACGCGTCCGCCGCCTCCGCCACCGCGCCATCCCAGAAGCCCGCGTCACTCCCCCAGGGCTGGCGGCCGTGGCGGACGGCTCTGCGGGTCGAGACCGAGGGGCCGCCGCTCGTCTACCAGCAGTCCGGATGTGTCCCGGATAACGGCCGGACCCTGTACTGCGGCGGAAACGGGTTCACGATCGCCAAGGTCGACGCCGCCACCGGTCGCGTCCTGTGGCGCTGGGGCACCCGCCCCCAGGCGGCGCGCCCGATCGGGGTGCGGGACGGAATCGCCTACGCCTACCGGGCGTCGGAGGACGGCCGGCGGTGGGTGGTGGCCCTGGACGCCGCCACCAAGCGACAGCGGTGGGAGCAGCGGATCAGCGACTCCGCGTCGGCGCAACTGTTCCGCGGCGGGCTGCTGACGCTGTCGCCGGACGGCAGTCAGCTCGTCGCCTACGGGACGTCGGGTGAGCGGCTGTGGCAGTCACCGGCGCCCCAGGGGAAGTACTGCGAGCCGACGGTGCTGGGCGGCGAACCGTACGGCCTGTGCTCACCCGTGACTTCCGACGGACTGGCCGCCGAGGGCCCGTACGACCTGCTGCGGCTCGACCCCTCCGACGGCAAGCAGCACGAACTCACCACTCTCCCGAAGAAGACGCTGACCGTCGGCGCGGCCACGGGCAAGCCACTGTTCCTGATACCGCAGACCGCGAAGGAGGTGTACGACTCGGGGTACGAGCGCCCGTACACGTCCATGCTCCGGGTGGATCCGAGCACCGGCGAGACCAAGCGGATCCCGCTGCGGCGCCCCGTGATGGGTGAGCCGACCCTGCTGCGCGGTGCCGTCTACTTCGTCCGTGCCAACGGCACGGTCACCGCGGTGTCGGCGGACAGCGGCCGGGAGCTGTGGCAGCGGGCGACGGAGACGGAGAACCTGTCCGCGCCCGTGCTGTCCAGGCGGTACGGACAGCTTTACTTCTCCAACCGCTTCGGCCGGCTGCTGGCGCTGAACGTGGACGACGGCACGGAGGCGTGGCGCACGGCCGCGCTGGACAACCCCGGGACGGCGGCGCAGGACACGGAGCCGAGGGTGGTGCTCGTCCAGGACGCGATCGTGGGGACGGCCGGGGACACGGCGTTCTCCGTACGCCCGGACCGTCCCGCGGCGCGGCCCCCGTCCTGATCCACCCGCCCCCGTCCTGATCCACCCGCCCCCGTCCTGATCCACGCGCTCCCGTCCTGATCCACGCGACGGCGGTCGGCGCGGCTACACCGGGGCCGGGCCCACGAGTTCGTCCAGGACGTCCGTCATCGTGACGAAGCCGAGGACCGCCGTACCGGTGTCGGCCGTCACGACGGCCAGGTGGGTGCCGGTGGCGCGCATGGTGGTGAGGGTGTCGTCCAGCGGGGTGTCGGCCCGCACGCGGGGGATGGTGTGGACGGCGGTATGGGGGAACGGGCGGTCGCGGTCGACGGCCCCGAGGGTGTCCTTGATGTGGAGGTAGCCCAGCATGGCGCCGCCGGGGCCGGTGACCGGCAGGCGGGAGTAGCCGGAGGCCGCGGCCGTGCGTTCCAGTTGGGCGGGGGTGACGCGATGGTCGACGGTGACCATCGCGTCGAGGGGGACGAGGATGTCGCCGACCCGCCGGGTGCCCAGTTCCAGGGCGTCGCGCAGCCGGTCGCCGCCGGACTTGTCGAGCAGCCCGGCGTCACTGGAGTCCCGTACCAGCCGGATGAGTTCGTCGTCCGTGAAGACCGACTCGACCTCGTCCTTGGGCTCGACCTTCAGCAGTCGCAGCACGGCGTTGGCGAAGGCGTTGACGCCGAAGACGACCGGGCGCAGGAGGTGGGTGAGGGCCACCAGGGGCGGGCCGAGGAGGAGTGCGGTGCGCTCGGGGGCGGCGAGGGCGATGTTCTTGGGGACCATCTCGCCGATGAGCATGTGGAGATACGTGGCCACTGTGAGCGCGACGACGAAGGCGATCGGATGCACCAGGGCGTGCGGCACGTGGACGGTGTCGAAGACGGGCTCCAGCAGATGGGCGATGGCCGGTTCGGCGACCGCGCCCAGGACGAGGGAGGAGATGGTGATGCCGAGCTGGGCCGTGGCCATCAGCGCGGACAGGTGCTCCAGCGCCCACAGCACACCGCGCGCCCGCTTCTCCCCCGCCTGTGCGCGCGGCTCGATCTGGCTGCGGCGCACGGAGATCAGGGCGAATTCGGCGCCGACGAAGAAGGCGTTGGTGAGGAGGGTGAGGGCGCCGATGGCGAGTTGGAGGACGGTCATCGGGTGGCCTCCGTGATCTCGGCGGTCTCGTCGGTCTCGGCGGTCTCGGTGGTCTTACCGGCGTCGGCTGTCTCGGTGGCCTCGGCTGTCTCGGTGGCCTCGGTGATCCGTACGCGGTCGGCGCGGTGGTGGTCCACCTTCAGGACCGTGAGCTGCCAGCCGTCGGTCTCGACGGTGTCCCCGGCCGCCGGGATGCGCTCCAGGGCGGTGGCCAGGAGGCCCGCCACCGTTTCGTACGGGCCCTCGGGGGCGGTCAGGCCGATGCCGGTGAGCTCGTCCAGCCGTACGCCGCCGTCCGCCTCCCAGGCGCCGGGGCCGAGGGGCACCAGGCCCGGGGTCTCGTCGGTGTCGTGTTCGTCGCGCACGTCGCCGACGATCTCCTCGACGATGTCCTCCAGGGTGGCGACCCCCGCCGTGCCCCCGTACTCGTCGATCACGACGGCCATGGTGTGCGCCCTGCGCAGCCGGTCCAGCAGCCGGTCCACCGGGAGGCTGTCCGGGACCAGGAGCGGGGGCGTGGCCAGGTCGGTGACGGGGGTGGTGGCGCGGTCGGCGGCGTCCAGGGCGAGGACGTCGCGGATGTGCACGGTGCCGACCACCTCGTCCAGGGTGTCGCGGTAGACGGGGAGGCGGGAACGCCCGGTGGCCAGGGTGAGGTTGGCGGCGTCGGCGGCGGTGGCGTGGGCCTCCAGCGCCTGGACGTCCACACGCGGGGTCATCACGTTCTCGGCGGTCAGCTCGCTCAGGTGGAGCGTACGGACGAACAGCTCGGCCGCGTCCTGCTCCAACGCGCCCGCGGCGGCCGAGTGGCGGGCCAGCGCGACCAGTTCGTCCGGGGTACGGGCGGAGGCCAGCTCCTCGGCGGGCTCCAGGCCCAGACGGCGCACCAGGCGGTTGGCCATGTTGTTGAGGTGGTGGATCAGCGGGGCGAAGGCGGCGGTGAAGGCGCGCTGCGGGGCGGCGACCGCCTTGGCCACGTGCAGGGGGCGGGAGATCGCCCAGTTCTTGGGCACCAGCTCCCCGGCGACCATCAGCACCACCGTGGAGAGGGCCACGCCCAGCACCAGCGCGGTCGTCGAGGCCGCGCCCTCGGGCAGGCCGGTCGCGGTGAGCGGGCCCTGGAGCAGTGCGGCCAGGGAGGGCTCGGCGAGCATGCCGATCACCAAGGAGGTGACGGTGATGCCGAGTTGGGCGCCGGAGAGCTGGAACGTCAGTCGGCGCACCGCCGTAAGCGCGCTGTCGGCCCCACGCTCACCGGCTTCGGCGGCGCGCTCCAGGTCACCACGTTCGACGGTGGTGAGGGAGAACTCGGCGGCCACGAAGAGCGCGCAGGCGAGCGTGAGCGCCAGCGCGAGGAGAAGCAACAGGATCTCGGTCACCGTGCCACCGCCGTCTGGGGGCGGAGGGTGGCACGGGTGGTACTGGGAGGGTCAGGGTCGCCCATCGCGGGTCTGGTGCTCCTTCATCGCTGGTAGGTGGCTCGCCGGGACGTCCGGTGGATCCCCACATGTCCGGGGAAGGCAGTGTCCCTCCATCCATAGTAAAGGGACGGTAAAGGTGCGGGCCCCCGGCCCGCGCCCCGGCCCGCGCCCCGGCCCGCGTCGAGATTCGCTCCGCACAACCTGCGGCTTTTCCGTGTCGGCTCGATTGGGGACGGGGTTGCCTGTCGTCGGCACAGGTTTATCGGCAATACTTCCCGCCGTGGAGCAGAGCACTGGACCGATCATCCCGCCCATGCACACAGCCGGGACGGATCCGGGGTATGTCCCCGGCCTGACGTCCCCGCGCCCTGCCGATGTGGAGGAGGACGCACCGGACAACGCAGCAGAGCGACCGCCCGAAGAAGTCACCGCCGAGGACGAAGCCGACCAGGTGGAAAGCGCCGAGGCGGAGTCCGACGACGAAGCCGACACGAAGGGCGACGTCGCGTCCGACGGGGAAGCGGACGACGACGGCGAGAAAGAGGAAGCGGAAGCGGACGGCGAGGAGGAGGACGGCGGCGTCGTCTTCGACGTGTCCGACCGGCGCGGTGCGATCCGGGCCGGGCGCCATGGTGTCGCGTTCGAACTCGACGGCGAGAAGGCCGAGTTCGGGTGGGACGAGATCGGCGCGGTGGAGGTCGACACCCCACGGTTCGGGAAGCGCTTCGGGATCACGGTCTATATGACCAACCGGCGTTGGTACACGGCCGATGTCGAGGCACCCGCCCGCAAGCTCCTCAAGGAATGGACGGCGGAGCTCGACGCGGTGCTCGACGCGTATTTCGAGGACTCGGCGGACGGCGAGGCCAAGGACGACACCGACACCGACACCGAAGCCAAGGACGCCACCTCGTAGCGGCCATCCGCGCGGGTGGCGGTTCATCCGGTCCTCGCTGCGCACAACCGTATCCGGCGCCGGAAAAACGGTCTAACGTCGGGTTTCAGCAGCGGAACGACTGGGGGCGGCCGCCGTATGACACCGGATGATCCTGTGATCGGTTGCACCGGGGTGCTGGTACTCGGCACCCGGGGGGCCGGTGGTCCCGGTGAGGTCCTGGTGCGGGTCAGAGGCGGTTCGGAGACGTTCCTCGCCTGGTCTGCCGACCCGTTGCCCCAAGGCGCGTCCGTCCTCGTGATCGACTTCCGTGGCTCCCGCCAGGTCGACGTCATCGAGTGGACCGATCCATTGAACGCGTCGTCCGGCCTGGCCGGCGGCGCCGGCTGAGGAGACGAAGGATGTTCGGTTACCGCGTGCCCGCACCCGACCAGGCGATGCTGATCTCGGGGGGCAGGCGTGGGCAGGGGGGTGCGCCGTTTCGCGTGGTGACCGGGCACGGCAAGTTCGTGCTTCCGGTCTTCCGTAAGGTCCGCTTCCTGACACTGGCGATGTGTGAGGCGGAGGTCGAGGAGAAGTGCGTCAGCCGGCAGGGCATCACGCTGACGGTGCGCTCGGTGATCGCGTTCAAGGTGGGCAATGACACCGAGTCCATCGTCAACGCGGGGCAGCGGTTCCTCTCCGACCAGGAGCAGATGGCGGTGCTGACGGGCCGGATCTTCGCGGGCCATCTGCGGTCCATCATCGGCTCGATGACGGTCGAGGAGATCATCACCGAGCGGCAGAAGCTGGCCACCGAGGTGCTGGACACCTCCAAGGCGGAGATGGCGAAGATCGGTCTGATCGTGGACTCGTTGCAGATCCAGTCGATCGACGACGGCGACACCGGCTATATCGACGCGATGTCCGCCCCGCACAAGGCCGCCATCCAGCGGCAGGCCCAGATCGCCCAGGCACAGGCCAGCCAGGCATCGGCCGAGGCGGAGCAGGAGGCGGCGCGCAACCAGGCCGAGTACGCGCGGCAGACGGCGGTGGTCCAGGCCCGGTACACCGCCGAGGTGGACCGCGCCCAGGCCGAGGCCGCCCAGGCGGGGCCGCTGGCGGAGGCGCATGCCCAGCGGGAAGTGCTGGCCGCGCGGACCGAGTTGGCCCAGCGGGCGGCGGATCTGCGGCAGCAGCAGCTCGTGGCCGAGATCGTGAAACCGGCGGAGGCGGAGGCCGAGCGGATCCGGGTGGTGGCGCTGGCCGAGGCGGAGCGGATGAAGATCCAGGCCGAGGCGGCGGCCTCGCACGGCCGGGTGGCGCTCGACCGCATGCTGATCGACCAACTCCCGCAGATCGTCAAGGAGGCCGCCTCCGGGCTGTCCGGGGCGAACGTCAACGTCCTCAACGGGGCCGACGGACTGGGCGAGATCGCGGCGGGCCTGGTCGGCCAGGGGCTGACCATCCTGGACGCGGTGCGCCGCAACATGGGCACGCCGGGTCCGCAGGACGAGCCGAAGCCCAAGCGACAGGGCGGGGCGGACGACGGCGCGGTCGAGGTCCGTTAGGGGGTGTCCGGCGGGTCGTGACGCCTGCGGCGGGCTGCTCCCCGCCCCTTCCCGCGGCATCGATATGCGGCTCCGCCGCGTGGTGGGACTCCGCCCCTTGACCCCGGACGCCCTTCGGGCGTGTCCTCAATCGCCGGACGGGCTGCATTCAGCCCGTCCGGCCGTTGCTACCGTGAGAAACCCAGCCAGCCGAGAGGGCCGAGGAACGTGACCCCTGACCGCCCGCACCGCGTCAGCGTCGCCGGAGTCATCGTGGACGAGCGCGGCCGAGCGCTGCTGATCAAACGGCGCGACGGCAGCACCTGGGAGCCGCCGGGCGGTGCGCTCGACCCCGACGCCACCGTCCCCGACGCCCTGCAGCGCGAAATCCTCGAGGAGACGGGCGTCAAGATCGCGCTCCCGGCCGCGCTCACCGGGGTCTACAAGGACATGAACGACCTCACCGTCTCCCTCGTCTTCCGCTGCGAGGCCCTCGACGGCACCCCCGTCACGGGCCCCCGCACCCGCGCCTGGCGCTGGGCCACCCGCGCCGAGGTCCCCGACCTCGCCGACGAGGCGTATGCCGTGCGCATCCTGGACGCCCTCGACGCCACCGCCCCACCGGCGGTCCGCGCCCACGACGGCGTCACGCTCGTCTGACCCACGCAGCCATAGGTCACGCCGGAAGCAACCGCGTCAGCTCGTCCGCCACCGCCCGCGCCGCCGGGCTGGTCCAGCGGCGGCGGTGCTGGGTGAGGTGCACGGGGACCGGGGGGATGGGTGGGCCGTGGACTTCGGCGAGTTGGCCGTCGGTGAGCTGGCGTTCCACCGTGGCGCGGGGCAGCAGCGTCAGGCCGAGCCCGGCGGCGACGCAGGACCGGGCGGCCTCGATGCTGCCGAAGCGGGTGAGGCGGGGTGGCGGGCCGGGGAGGGTGAGGAGGGTGCGGACCAGGTGGTCGCTGTAGGAGCAGCCCTGTTCGTGGACGAAGAAGCTCTGCGCGGCCAGTTCGTCCCAGTCCGCCTCGCGTCCGGCCAGCGGGTGGCCGGGGGCGGCGAGGTAGACGAGGGGTTCGCGGGCGATGGGGCGGGCGACCAGGTCGGCGTCGGGCACGTCCTGTTCGAGGAGGAGGGCGAGGTCGAGCCGTCCCGTACGCAGCCCCTCGACGGCCGCCGTGGTGCCCGCGGGGTGGAGGTGGAGGTCGATACCGGGGTGGGTGCGGCGCAGCGAGGCGATCACGCGGGGGAGGTGCGAGGCGCACAGGGACTCGCCCGCGCCGAGGGCGACGGGACCCTGCACCGAGCCGTCCGCGCCGTCGCCGTTTCCGGCCGCCGCCACCGCGCGCAGCCGGGCCTCGGCGTCCAGGACCTCCTCGGCCTCCTTCAGCAGCCGTCGACCGGCGCTGGTCGGCAGGGTGCCTGACGGCAGCCGGTCGAAGAGGCGGGTGCCCAGCTCACGTTCCAGGGTGCGTATCTGGACGGTGACGGTGGACTGGGCGAGATGGAGATCGGCGGCGGTCGCGGTGAAACTGCCGGTTCTCGCCAGCGCCGCGAACGTCCTCAGGAGTCGTGTGTCCACGACGGTCAGGATAGGCAGCCCCCACCCGGCTCCATCGGGTTTCTCGATCGCCTCCAGCGAAAGGAATCGTTGGACGCGATACCGGTCGCGGTGGAACCGTGGACGGCATGACCGCACCCACGACGGACATCGACGTTCTGCACTACTCCGCCTTCACCACCTACCCCGACGGCGGCAACCCCGCCGGTGTGGTCCTTGACGCCGCGGCCCTCGCGGACGACGACGCGGCCATGACCGCCGTCGCCGCACGGGTCGGCTACTCGGAGACCGCGTTCATCACCGAGCGGGACGAGGCCGCGCGCCGCTACCGGCTGCGGTACTTCAGCCCGCTCGCCGAGGTCGCCTTCTGCGGACACGCCACCATCGCCACGGCCGTCGCCCTCGCCGACCGCGACGGCCCCGGTGAGCTGGTCTTCGACACCGCCTCGGGCGAGATCCGCGTCGAGACCACGGCCGACGGCGACGGCCCGTCCCGCGCCACGCTCACCAGCGTTCCCACGCGGTCGCGCCCCGCCGACCCGGGCGCGGAGGTCGAGCCGACGCTGGCGGCGCTGCGCTGGTCCGCGGACGACCTGGACCCGGCCCTGCCCCCGCATGTCGCCTTCGCGGGCAACGACCACCTCGTCCTCGCCGCCGCCACCCGCGAGCGGCTGGCGGACCTCGACTACGACTACGACGCGCTCGAGGGGGTGATGCGGCGGCGCGGCTGGACGACGGTGCATCTGGTGTGGCGCGAGGTGGCTGATGACGCCGCGGGCGCCTTTACCAATGGCTTCGTCTTCCACGCCCGCGATCCGTTCCCGGTCGGCGGGGTGGTCGAGGACCCGGCCACCGGCGCCGCGGCCGCCGCCTTCGGCGGCTATCTGCGGGCACTCGGCCTGGTCGACGGCCCGACCCGGGTCCGTATCCGCCAGGGCGAGGACATGGGTCGGCCCAGTGATCTCCTGCTCGACGTCACGCCCGACGAGCCCCGGGTACGCGTCAGCGGGCAGGCCGTCCGGATCCCGCGGAGCGGGTGAGGAGCGGTGCGAATCATCAACGCGTGACACCGCGACACCGTGACACCGCGACACCGTGACACCGTGACACCGCGACACCGGCCTCGGCGGTCACGGTGCGGGCGGAGCCGCCTGCGCCAGGCCCGTCTGGTAGGCGATGACGACCAGTTGGGCGCGGTCGCGGGCGCCCAGCTTCGTCATCGCGCGGTGGATGTGGGTGCGCACGGTCAGCGGGCTGAGCGTGAGGATCTCGGCGATCTCGGTGTTGGACCTGCCCTCGGCGGCCAGGCCCATCACCTCGCGCTCACGGCCGGTGAGCTCCGACAGGCGCTCCGGGGGCGCGAGGTGGGCGTCGGGGGCGGGGGACATGAGGAAGTTCGTGATGAGGGTGCGGGTCGCGGCGGGTGACAGCAGCGCCTCACCGGAGGCCACCGTGCGCAGGCCGGCCAGCAGAGTGTCCGCGGTGACGTCCTTGCCGAGGAAGCCGCTGGCACCGGCGCGCAGCGCCTGGGCGACGTAGTCCTCGGTCTCGAACGTCGTCAGGATGAGGACGCGGGTGGCGGCCAGCTCCGGGTCGGCGCAGATCGCGGAGGTGGCGGCGAGACCGTCCGTGCCCGGCATCCGGATGTCCATGAGGACGATGTCGGGGTGGTGGTCGCGGGTCAGTTCCAGCGCCTCCGCGCCGTCCGATGCCTCGCCGACCACCGTCATGTCCTCGCAGGAGTCGATCAGGATCCGGAAGGTGGCCCGCAGCAGGGCCTGGTCGTCGGCGAGCAGCACCCTGATGGTCATGACTCTTCTCCTCCTGCTGGAACATCGGTGGCGGCTACGGCCGCCTGGGGGGCCGTCTCGGGTGCCGCGTGGGGTGCCGCCTGGGGTGCCGAGGGCTGGAGCGGCAGCGCGGTGGTGACCTCGAAGCCGCCTTCCGGGCGGGGTCCCGCACGGAGTTCGCCGCCGATGGTGTGGGCGCGTTCGCGCATGCCCATGACGCCGAAGCCCCGGCTCGGCACGGCCTCGGCGGCATCAGTGCGGCCCATGGTGCCCGTGGTGTCTGTGGTGTCCGTGGTGCCCGGACCGTCGTTGCTGACCGTGATCAGCAGACGTGATCCGGCGTAGGCGATGCGTACGTGTGCGGCGTCCGCGGCGGCGTGCTTGGTGACGTTGGTGAGCGCCTCCTGCACGATCCGGAACGCGGTCAGGTCCACCCCGGGGGAGAGCGGGCGGGGCTCCCCTGCCGTGGTGACCGTGACGGTGAGCCCCACGGACGCACACGCCGAGACCAGTTCGGGCAGGCGGGCGAGGCCGGGGGACGGCTCCAGCGAGGCGGCGGCCGGGTCGTCGTTCTGGCGCAGCAGTCCCAGCGTGGCCTTCAGCTCGCGCAGTGCGGAGGAGGTGGTGCCGGTCAGGTCGGTGAGGATCTTCTTCGTCTGCTGCGGGTTGCTGAGCGCGAGGTGGGCGGCCGTACCGGCCTGCGCGTTGGCCAGGGCCATGTGGTGGGCCACGACGTCGTGCAGCTCGCGGGCGATGCGCATGCGCTCTTCGGTGACGCGCAACCGTGCCTCTTCCTCCCGGGTGCGCTCGGCGTGTTCGGCGCGGGCCTGCACCGATGCCAGGTAGGCGCGCCGCAGCCGGGTCATGTTGCCGGCGGCGAGCGGCAGCAGCAGCCAGAAGAAGGGGCCGACCGTCCTGAGCACCAGGGAGACGCGGTCCATAGAGTCGGAGATCGCCGCCGCGACCATCAGCGCCGCCATGGTGGTGACGCCGAAGACGCGTGTGGTCTTGCGGTCGGTGAGCGTGGCCAGCCAGTAGAGCGCCGCCATGACGGGTCCCAGCAGCAGGGGGGTGAGCAGATACCCCAGCGAGATCGCGATCACGGTGCAGACCGCGGTCACGACGACGGCGGTGCGCGGGTGGGTGCGGTACTTCAGCAGGGCGAGGCAGGACACGCCCATGAGGACGATCGCGGTCCCGTCCTGGTCGGGTGGGTCGGCGCCGGGCAGGGTGAGATTGCTGCCGAGGGTCGCGCAGCCCATCAGTGCCAGGACGAGCACCACGTCGACGATGCGGGGGTAGCGGTCGGCGTACTGCTCGAAACGGTCCGTGTAACGCTCAAGGCTGGTGCTCATCGGGCTCTCCGGTCGTTGCTCTGGGGCCATCGTGACCGTTCCCCGCTCCCCGCGCGAACGGCTGCCGGGACCGCCCATGGCGTTCGCCACGGGTGGTCCCGGTGGGGGTGGGTCGGGCGGTCGCCGTCAGATGCGGGCCACTTCCCGGCCGGAAGCCCCGGCCGGTTCCGGGTCCGCTCCCGGGTCTGCTCCCGGGTCTGCTCCCTGGTCCGCTCCCTGGTCCGCTTCCCGTCGGCGGCTGAGCGCCTCGCCCTCCACGTCGACGTTGGGCAGCAGCCGGTCCAGCCACTTCGGCAGCCACCAGGCCCTGTTGCCGAGCAGAGCGAGCACGGCGGGCACGATCGCCATCCGTACGACGAAGGCGTCGAACAGGACGGCGGAGGCGAGTCCGAACCCGATCATCTTGATCATGGAGTCGCTTTCGCTGACGAACCCGGCGAACACCGCGATCATGATCAGCGCGGCGGCCACCACCACGCGCGCGCTGTGCCGGAAGCCGGATGTGATCGCCTGGCCGGGTCCCTCGCCGTGGACGTACGCCTCCCGCATCCGCGAGACGAGGAACACCTCGTAGTCCATGGCCAGGCCGAAGACGATGCCCACCAGGAAGATCGGCATCAGGCTCATGATCGGGCCGGTCTGTTCCACGCCCAGCAGTTCGGCGCCGTGACCCTGCTGGAAGACGAGGACGACCACGCCGAGGGAGGCCAGCACCGACAACAGGAAGCCGAGGGCCGCCTTCAGCGGGACGAGCAGGGACCGGAAGACCACCAGCAGGAGCACGATCGCGAGGCCCACCACGACGACCAGGTAGGGGATCAGCGCGGACTGCACCTTGTCGGAGATGTCGATGTTCAGCGCGGTGGTGCCGGTGACCTCGAAGGTCGCCCCGGTCTCGGACTCGACTCCGGGCCGCTCGCCCCGAATGGTCGTGACCAGGTTCTTGGTCTTCTCGTCGGTCGGCGCCGTGGACGGCACGACCTGGACGACGGCCGTGTCACCGGCCTCGTTGAAGCGGGCCGGGGAGACGGACAGGACACCCTCGGTGCCGCCGATCTCCTTCGCGACCATCTCGGCGGCGCCCTTCGGGTCGGCGGCGCCCTTCGCGTCCACGACGACGCTCAGCGGCCCGTTGAAGCCCGGCCCGAAGCCCTCGGCGAGCGCGTCGTAGGCCCGGCGCTCGGTGGTGGAGGTCGGCTTGGCCTCGTCCCCGGGCATGCCGAGCTGCAGGTCCGTCATCGGCACCGCGAGTGCTCCGAGGCCCACCACGCCGAGCAGCAGCACGGGCAGCGGACGCCGCAGCACGAACCGCGCCCAGCGGCTGCCCCCGTTGTTCCGGGTGCCCTCCTCCTCGATCCGTCCGCTCTTACGGGCCCGCCGCCGGAGCACGGCATTCGGCCAGAAGCCGAGGAACGCCGGAACCAGCGTCAGCGCGACCAGTACGGCGACGATGACCGCGCCCGCCGCGGCCAGACCCATCTTCGTGAGCATCGGGATGCCGACCACCGAGAGTCCGGCCAGCGCGATGACGACGGTGAGCCCGGCGAACACGACCGCGGAACCGGCCGTGCCGACCGCCATGCCGACCGCCTCCTGCGGCGCACGGCCCTTGGCGCGCTCCTCGCGGTAGCGGGAGACGACGAACAGGGCGTAGTCGATGCCGACCGCGAGGCCCAGCATCATCGCCAGGGTGCCGGTCGTCGTGGACAGGCCCAGCGCGTCGGACAGGGCCAGGATGGTGGCCATGCTCACGCCGACGCCGATGAGGGCGGTCAGCAGCGGCAGCCCGGCGGCGACCAGCGAACCGAAGGTGACCAGCAGCACGACGGCGGCTATCGCGACCCCGACCACCTCGGCCACACCACCGGGCCCACCGCCCTGGTCCATCGCGTTTCCGCCCGCCTCGACGGTCAGCCCGGACTCCTGGGCCGTGTGGATGGCCCGCTCGAGCTGGGTCTTGGCGGCGTCGGTGAGGTCGTTGGCGGCGACCTTGTAGGTGACGGTCGCGTACGCCGTCGTGCCGTCCTTGCTGACGGCCTTCGCCTGGAACGGGTCGACAGCGCTCGCGACCTGTGTGCCGTCGGCCAGGTCGGCCACGGCCTTCTCGACGGCCCGCTTGTTCTCGGTGGCGGTGACCTTCTCACCGCCCGGCGCGACGAAGACGACCCGGGCGGTCGCGCCGTCGGCGGTGGCTCCGGGGAAGCGCTGTTCCATCAGGTCGAACGCCTTCTGGGACTCGATGCCCGGCATGGAGAACCCGTCGTCGGAGGCTCCCGGCGCCTTGAGGGCGCCCAGTCCGACGGCCGCCAGGACGGCCGCCCAGACCAGGGCGACGTACCAGCGTCGCCGGAAGGCCAGACGGCCCACTCGGTAAAGGAAAGTAGCCACGGCAGGAGGTCTCCACATCTGGTGCCGACTGTCCGCCCAGGCTCTCTGGGAGCGGGCCGTCCTGTCGTCGTGCGCCTGCCGACAGTTCGCACTACTGAGAACGCAGTAGGGAGGGGGCGAGGGGGTCCGCCGCTGGTACGACGGACCCGGTGGGGTGGTCGGGGTTGCCGGGATGTTCGGGCTGGTCGGGGTTGTCGGGATGTTCGGGCTGGTCGGGGTTGTCGGGATGTTCGGGCTGGTCGGCTTGGTTGGGTGCGGCGCCGTTTCGCGCCTTCGGCGCAATTGAGCAGCGGCGGCGGGAGTGGGGGGGCGCGGCGCCGCCGCCGGGCGCCGGGTCGGTGGGTGCGTGCGCCGGTGGCGGCTGCGCTGGTCGGCGGCTGGGGGTGGTGCCGGGCAGCCGGGAGGGGGTTGGGGTACCCCTCTTGAAAATGCTTGACAAATTAGTTGCTTCAGATCAAGCGGTTTTTTTGGGGGGGGTACCCGGAGGGGCCGTCGGTCCGGATGGGGTCCTGGCGGCGGCGCCAGACCGCTATTGGAGGCCGTGGAGCTTGGTGATCAGACGTCGCAGGAGGGCCACCCGGTCGCTGCCACGCGGTCGGCAGTCCTCCAGACGGCGGACGACCCCCGGCGGCACATCCTCGACCCCGACGGCGTCCACGACCTTGTCGAGCGCGTGAATGCCCCAGTACTGGTTGAAGGCGAGCGGCTCCCTGACGACGGCGTCGGCGAGAAGGGTCAGCGCGTCGGGTACCGGCACCGCGTACAGCCGGGCGTACGCCGCCAGCCGCAGACCGCCGTCCGGGGAGGTGAGCCAGCCGTCCAGGTCGGGGGCCGCGAGCCGCTGGGTGGTGCGCACCAGCCGCGCGAAGATGCCGCTCATACGCTGCGTACGGGCCGATCCACTGGCCATCGACCTACGGACCTCCAGGTATTCGGCGGCCAGTCGGCGCACGTCCGCCAGCGCCGTGGGGTCGTCGGTCTCCGGTCCGTCGTCGCCGCTTCCGACGAGGGCGGCGTCGGCGATGCGCTCGGCGGCCTCGATGCGCTGCTCGACCGCCTCCTTGAACTCCAGTCGGACCCCGCCCGGCAGTTCGATGCTGTTGAGCAGATCGCGCAGCCAGGGCACGACGGCCACCACCAGGAGCGCCACGGTGACGTTGTCTATCTTCAGGTCCGGCGCCAGCACATGCGTGACCGCCACCGCGACAGCCACCCCGCTCACCACGGACGCGACGACATACCGACGCCACGCGGCCCGCCGCGCAAACCGCTCACCCTGCCTGGGCTCCCCCCGCATCATGTCCCCCAGCCTGCCCCAGCCGGGCCCACTTCAGGCCGGACAGGCAAGGGCCCGGATGGATCGTCATGCCCTCCGGGATGCCCCATTCACTTCGTCAGGAGCTTCAGCATTTTCTCCGTATCCGCGAGATCCTCGATGACTTCCGTAGCTCCGGCGGCCCGCAGATCGTCCGCATCGGTACGCCCGGTGGCCACGCCGATGACGCGGACGCCGCAGCTCAGGCCGCCCTCGACGTCGTATGGCGTATCCCCGACAAGGACAGCGTCCTCTGACGGCATCTGAGCACGCCGCAGAACAGTGCGCACCAACTGCGGGCGTTCGTCCGCGTCCTCGCCGAAGGCTCCGATCGAGAGGTCGATGTAGTGGTCGAGACCGAACGCGGTCAACTTCACCTCTGCGGCAGCCCGGACGTTGCCAGTCATCACGGTCTGCGTGACCCCGTCCCGCGCCGCAAGGGCCGCGAGCAGTGGTGGCACTCCGGGGAGGGCATGCCCGCGTTCGCGTAGGTCGGCCGCGCGACGTACGTGGGCGGCTCCGAGTGCCTGGGCGAACCGCTCGAACAGGTCACGGCTGTCCTGCAGTCCATGGAGTCTCAGCGTTTCCCGGAGGATGACCGCCTCGGTCGATCCGTCGGTCTTCGCCTGCTCCCGCATGGGCTGGCCGGCGACCTCTTCGAACGCTTCAGCCCAGATCTCGCGGCCGACTCCTCGGGTATCCACGAGTGTGTGGTCGATGTCCCACAACACGAGCAGCGGCACTGTATTGCCTTCCGATCGTTGGATACCGACCCCCGTTGGTGACGGGCACCATACGCTGAGTGGGCATACGTACGGAGGTAGGCATGGTCGCATCCGATCTGCCCATCGGCGACAGGATCAGGCACTACCGCGGCGAGCGGCGCCAAGATGTCGTGGCTGGGCTCGTCGGCATCGCTCCCGATTACCTGTCCCAGATCGAACGGGGCTTAAAGGTGCCGTCGCTGCCCATCCTGCACGCCATCGCCCAGGAGCTCGGAGTGCCCACTGCCGCGCTGCTTGCCGACATGCCCACAGGCAGCCGCGTATCCCTGGACACGACCGAGCCCGCGATTGTGCAGGCTTTGATGGGCTACGGGCAACCTTGTGGCGCTTCCTCCGCCGAGCCGACAGCACTGCGCGAGCGTGTGGACAGCGCCTGGCGGATCTGGCAGAGCAGCGAGACCCGATTCACCGACATGGCAGGCGTTCTGCCCGGCCTGATCGCGGATACCGAGCAGGCTGCCCGGACCGCCCGCTCGGCCACGGACCCCGCCCAGCGCCGAAGCATCATGCGTGTGAGGGCTGACCTCTACTTCCTGTTGCGGTCGTACCTGCGGCGCACCAGCCGGGTGGATCTGTCGATGATGGCCGCCGATCGGGCCGTACGGGCAGCCGAGGAAGCGGATGACCCACTGCGCATGGCGGCCGCCCAGTGGAACCTGGGGCACGTTCTACTGGCCGCTCAGGAACTGGACGGCGCCGAGCAGGTCGCGCTCCGCGCGGTCGAGGAGCTACGCCGATCGCCAATGGCGGAGCCGGACAGGGTCGCGATGTCAGGGGCGCTCCATCTCGTTGCGGTCGTCGCGGAGTCCCGGCGTCGTGAATGGTCTGCGGCACGGGACAGGCTGAGGAACCACGCCCGTCCAGCGGCTCGGAGCGTCGGAGAAGGCAACATCATGTGGACCGTTTTCGGGCCGACGAACGTGGTCTTGCACGAGGTCAGCATCGAGATGGAAGCGGGCGACGCAAGCGAGGCGCTACAGGTGGCAGACGCAGTGGACACCAGTGATCTGCCGTCCATGGAGCGATCGTTCACCTTCAATCTGGAGGTAGCACGCTGTCACAACTTGCGTCGCGACGACGCGGCGGTGCTCCTGAACCTGCTGGAACTTGAGGACTTGGCCCCGGAAGACCTGGCGCGTACGCCCCTGGCGCGAAAGCTCATGCTCACGGTGATCCGACGAGGTCGGGCGATGCATGCCCGGCAGGCTGAGAAGCTAGCGGAGCGGGTCGGAGTCTTCTGACCACCGAGCCCGTGGTTCGCCCGAACTGACAGCTCGGGTGGGCAGCCGCCGGTGTCTCTACGGTCAGTCATCAACTGACCACCCATGACGCCGGGGGCTTCCGTGCACACCAGCACCCCTAACCCACAAACATGGGCGCCACCGCGCGGCGCCGACGTAGAGATGGTGCGGGTCGGCCCGCACTGGGACGTCGTACGGGCGCCGGAGGCGCTTGGCGGGCGGGCGCTGGAGTTACTCGGTGGGGGAACCGGCGCCGTCATCGCCGACTACAACCTCATGTACTGGCTCATCCGGCCGGGAAGCGCCCAGTACTGGCGACGCATCCGGCAGGTTCAGACGCTCGGGACGGGCCGCGTCGAGACCTCGTACATCGGGGTTCCCCCCATCGACCGCACCAGCGGGCCGTATCTGCACTGGCGCGTGCCGCTCGGGCCGGGGCGATATCTCACCGACGCCAATCGGCTCCGCGAGGCCCTCGCCCGAGCGGCCGTCGCCGAGCTCGGGATCGGCGAGGAGGACGACCGGTGACCGACGGGGGTTCAGCCGCCCAGCAGCCGCTCGCGGCAGCGCGGGGCATCGAGTTGCCGGATCCCGACACGCTGACCGGACCGCAACTGGAGGGCTGGCACTGCGCCCTGTGCGGGCGGCGGCTGTACGCCGATCAGTCGCTCGGCACGGTCGTGTGGACCTGCGGCAGCAGGCCCCAGGAGGTCGAACTGTGGGTGTGTCGGCCGCTCTGCGGGGAGGGCCAAGATGGCGCGTAGGTGTGCTGGACCGGCTTACGCCGGATACGCGTGGGTCTGGGTCGCCTTGAGGGTGGCCCAGACGATGCGGCCCGGGTGGAGGGACAGTTCGGCCACCGCCACCGTCGTGAGGTCGGCCAGCAGGGGCAGTTCGCCGGTGAGGTCGACGCGGATCTGGTCGCCGTGCGACTCCATACCGGCGACCTCCAGCCGCCACAGGTTGCGTGCGCTGGAGTCGGGGCGGTCGCGGTGGAGGGTGACCGCGGCGGGTGGGAAGGCGACGAAGACCGGGCCGGTGAGGTCCTCGGTGGTGGTGATCGTGGCGCCGCCGTCGAGCCGTACGGTGTGGCCGTCGGCGCGGCCCTGGTAGAGGTTGAGGCCGACGAGGCTGGCGATGTAGTCGGTACGGGGGCGGCGGGAGATGTCCGAGGGGGCGCCCTCCTGGACGATACGGCCCTCCTCCACGACCACGAGCCGGTCGGCGAGCACCATCGCGTCCAGCGGGTCATGGGTGACCAGGACGGCCACCGCCTCGAACTCGGCCAGATGGCGGCGGAGCCCGGCGCGCACGTCGAGGCGGGTGCGGGCGTCCAGCGCGGCCAGTGGCTCGTCCAGCAGGAGCAGCCGGGGACGGGTGGCGAGGGCGCGGGCGAGGGCGACCCGCTGTGCCTGACCGCCCGACAGGGCACGGGGTTTGGCGCCCGCGCGGTCGGTCAGGCCCATCCGCTCCAGCCAGTCGGCCGCCTGGGCGCGGGCCTCCGCCTTCGGCACCCCGTGGCAGCGCGGGCCGAAGGCCACGTTGTCGAGCGCGGTGAGGTGGGGGAAGAGCAGATAGTCCTGGAAGACGACACCGACCGGGCGGTGTTCGGGCGGGGTCCTCAGCCGGCGCTCCGGCTCCTCCAGGGTCCGGCCGTCCAGCCGCAGCGCCCCCGTGGTGAGCGGGGTGAGCCCGGCCAGGGCGCGCAGTGCGGTGGTCTTGCCCGCGCCGTTGGGCCCGAGCAGGGCGACCACCTCGCCGGGCGCGGCGGACAGCCGGAGGTCGAGGCGGAAGGTGCCGCGGTCCACGACGAGGCGGGCGTCGAGGCCGTCGGTGCGCGGCCCGGCGTTCTCGGCGAGAGACGTGCCCGTGGTCATGAGGCGGCCATCCAGCGGTCGCGCAGCCCGGCCAGGACCGCGATGGAGACGGCCAGCAGGACGAGGCTGAGCGCGATGGCGGCGGCCGGGTCGCTCTGCAGCGCGAGATACACCGACAGCGGCATCGTCTGCGTACGGCCGGGGAAGTTGCCCGCGAACGTGATGGTGGCGCCGAACTCGCCCAGCGCCCGTGCCCACGCCAGCACCGCGCCCGCGGCCACGCCGGGCGCGACCATCGGCAGGGTGACGCGCCAGAAGGCGGTGAAACGCGAGGCGCCGAGGGTGGTGGCGGCCTCTTCGTAGCGCGGATCGGCGGCCCGCAGCGTGCCCTCGACGCTGATCACGAGGAACGGCATCGCCACGAACGCCTCCGCGACCACCACCCCCGCCGTGGTGAACGGCAGCGTGATGCCGAACGCCGAGTCCAGCCAGCGGCCGACGATCCCGTTGCGGCCCAGCGCGAGCAGCAGCGCCACACCGCCCACCACCGGCGGCAGCACCAGCGGCAGGGTCACCAGGGCGCGCACCAGCCGGCGGCCGGGGAAGCGGGCGCGGGCCAGCAGCCAGGCCAGCGGCACGCCCAGCACCAGCGCCACGGCGGTGGCGGCGGTCGCGGTGATCAGCGAAAGCCGCAGCGCCTGCCACACCGCGACACTCGTGAGCTGGTCGGGCAGGCTCCGCCAGGGCGCGCGGACCAGCAGCGCCACCAGCGGAAGCACCAGGAAGACCAGGCCGCCGAGGGCGGGCAGCAGCAGCGGCAGCGGGACCCCCGTCCGGAAGCGGGGGGTGCCGGACCGTCGGCGCGAGCCGCCGTCCAGAACCTCCGCCGGGCCGGTCGCGGCGTCCGGCACTGCCCCCGCCTTCGGCGTCCCCGCCTTCGGCTCCGTCACGGCTTGAGGAAACCGGCCTCGCCGAGCACCTGCTGGCCCTGCGCGGACTTCACCAGGTCGATGAAGGCGGTGGCCGCCTCGGCGTTGGGGGCGTTCTTCAGCAGGGCGATCGGATAGTCGTTGATGGCCTGCTTGGACTCGGGGAACTCCACGCCCGCGACCTTGCCGCCCGCCGCCTTCACATCGGTCTTGTAGACGACGGAGGCGTCCACCTCCTTGAGCTGCACCTTGGTCAGCGCGCCCTTGACGTCCTGCTCGTACGAGACCGGGGTGAGCTTCAGCTTGGACGCGTCCAGCGCCTTCTGGGCCGCCGCGCCGCAGGGCACCTCCTTGGCGCACAACGCGACCTTCAGGCCGGAGCGGGTGAGGTCCTTCAGCGTCGCGATCTTCTTCGGGTTGCCCGGGAGGGTCGCGATCTCGAGCTGATTGCGGACGAAGGTGGCCGGGGTGCCCTTGGCGTCCTTGGCGTCGGTGACGGTCTTCATGGTCTTCGGGCTCGCGGCGGCGAAGACATCGGCGGGCGCGCCGGAGGTGATGCTGGCCGCGAGGGCGTCGCTGCCGCCGAAGTTGAAGGAGACCTTGGTGCCGGGGTGTTCCTTCTCGAAGGTCTTGCCCAGCGCGGTGAAGCTCTCCTTCAGCGAGGCCGCCGCGAACACGGTCACCGTGCCGGACGGCTTCTTCGAGGAGGAGCCGGAGTCGGACTTCTTGGAGGAGTCGTCGGAGTCGCCGGAGGAGCAGGCGGTGAGCGCCATGGCGGCGAGCGCGAAACCGCCCACCGCACGGTAGGTCCAACGGACTCGGGGTCGGGATCCGGATACGGAACGGGTCGTCATGGAGTCTGTCTCTCCCTCTCTGCCTCTGCTGCCGCTGCCGCCTCTGCCGCTCTCGGCGCGCGTGCTCACGGGGTTTCCACGACCACGTTGGTCGACTTGATCACGCCGACGGCCGGAACGCCGGGCTCCAGCTTCAGCTCCTCCGCCGACTCCCGGCTGATCATGGACACCACGCGGAACGGCCCGGCCTGGATCTCCACCTGCGCGGACACATCGCCCAGGATCACCTCGGTGACGATCCCCGAGAAGCGATTGCGGGCCGAGGAGCCGGGGTTGTCGCGCTCCGCGCTGCTGGCGACCTCGCGGGCGAACGCGGCGAGCGCCGGGCCCGGGATGATCCGGCGCCCCTGCTCGTCCCGTTCGGCGGCCAGCCGTCCGCTGTCGACCCAGCGCCGCAGGGTGTCGGCGCTGACCCCCATCAGGGCCGCGGCCTCACCGATCCGGTACGTATGCATCCGCCGATGGTAGCGCCGCATCTGCGAGCCGGTACACGGCGGTCAGGTGGTATTCGTCCAACGATTCGGGTACGAAGGCTGGCATCTGCGCGAGGGGAAACGAACGTGAGCTCAGGGCTCGCCGTCGGCGCCGGTTCCGGGCTCCTCGTCCGCGTCGGCTCCGGGCTCCTCGTCCGCGTCCGCCATCCCCGCCAGCTCCCCCAGCGTCACCGGGGCCGCGAACGGCCGTGCCGAGAGCGGCCGTAGATCCTCCGCCGTGGCCGGGCGGCCGGTCAGCGACGCGGTGACGGCGGCGACGGCGAACCCGCAGATCCGGCCCTGGCACCAGCCCATCCCCGGGCGGGCCAGGAGCTTCATGGTGCGGGGGTCCTCGGCGCCGAGCTCGCTGCGGGCGCGGCACAGCTCCCCGTAGGTGACCTCCTCGCAGCGGCAGACCACCGTGCGTTCGGTCAATCGGTCAGTCCACCCGGCGGGCACGGGGTAGGTGCGGTGCAGGGCGGCGGCGAAGGCCCGGCCGTGGCGGATCTTGGTGCGCAGCCGTCGCACGGCGCGCGGATCGACCGGCAGCCCGTGGGCCGCCGCCAGGGTCAGGGCGGCCATGCGTCCCTCGGCGACGGCCGGCGCGGCGCCGCCCACGCCCGTGGTCTCCCCCGCGGCCAGGACGCCCGGGACGGTGGTGCGCTGGCGGGCGTCGACCACGGCGACGAGGGAGCCGTCGAGGTCGCGCCGGGTGGCGGCGCCGACCATCAGGGGCAGTTCGAGGGCGGGGGTGAACCCCCAGCCCAGCGCCACCAGATCGGCCTCGAGCACCTCGCCGCCGTCGAGCCGCACCCCGCGCACCCGGTCCTCGCCCAGGATCTCGGTCACCGCGGCCCGTGTCCGGTACGGGATGCGGTGGCGGGCCATCAGCGCCGCGTACCGCAGCGCCTCGGCGGACTTGGCGGGCGCCCGCGCCGCCCCGCCCAGGTGGCGCAGCCAGCCGTGCGCCGGGTTGGCCTCGCATACGGCCAGGACGCGCACACCCGCCTGAGCCAGGCCCGTCGCCACCGGCAGCAGGAACGGGCCCGTGCCCGCGGCCACCGCCCGACGGCCCGCCGCCGTCCGATGCCCCTTCAGCAGCGCCTGGACACCTCCGGCCGCCATCACCCCGGGCAAATCCCAGCCAGGAACCGGCAGTTGGCGGTCGTGGGCGCCGCAGCAGAGCACCAGAGCGCGGGCGCACACCCGGTCCCGCTCGACGGGGGCCGTGTCGTACGGACCGTTCAGACGCAGGGTGAACGGCCCGGTGTCCGGGCGGGGGCGGTCGATCAGCCAGACCTGATGGCCGGGGAGGTAGTGGAGGCGGCCGAGTCGACGCTGGTGGTGCAGCCGGGCGCGGAGGCGGGCGAAGAGCCGCCCGTCGCGGTGGCCGGGGTGCGGGGAGTGTTCATCGTCGTGGCGCCAGTACTGGCCGCCGGGCAGGCGCCCCGCGTCGACAAGGGCCACTTCCAGGCCCGCCTCGGCGGCGCCGACGGCGGCGGAGAGCCCGGCGGGTCCCGCGCCCACGACAGCCACGTCATACGTCGGCGGATCAGTCGACATCGCCATCACCGCCGTCTTCGCCGTCTACACCGCCACGGCTGCCGTCACGGCCACGGTCACCGCCACCACCGCCACGGTCGCCGCCACCGCCCTCCGCCGACAGCCGCATCCCGTCGCGTGCCGGTACCAGGCAGGCCCGCTGGCCGGGTCGCCCGTCCACGGTGATCAGGCAGTCGAAGCACACCCCGATCCCGCAGAACAGCCCGCGCGGTCTGCTCTCCCGCCGCGTCGTCCGCCAGGCCACGATCCCGGCGGCCACCAGCGCCGCGCCCACGCTCTGCCCGGGCAGCGCCGGGACCGTCGCGCCGTCGAAGGTCAGCCGGTACGGCGGCGATCCCGTGCCGACGACGGGCTCACTTCCCGCGTGGCTCATCCGCGTCCTCCTCCGCCTGCGAAGCGTTCGGGGGCGAACGGCGTCAGGTCCAGCTCCGTCGCCTCCCCGGTCAGGGCCTGCGCGATCAGCTTCCCCGTCCCCGCCGCGAGGCCGATGCCCGCGCCCTCATGGCCGCAGGCGTGCCACAGCCCGGGGGCGCGCGGGTCGGGGCCGATGACCGGCAGATGGTCGGGGCAGTACGGCCGGAAGCCCGCGTACACGCGCATCGCCCGCACCGACGCCAGCACCGGGAACAGCCCGATGGCGCCCCGGGCCAGCGCCCGTAGGGCGGCGGGGGACGGCCGCCGGTCGAAGCCGACCCGCTCCCGGGTGGAGCCGATCAGCACCGTGCCGCCGCCCGTGCCCTCCACGACCGGCGACGCCTGAAGCTCCGCGTCCGAACTGGCCACGGCGTCCACGTAGTCGGCCGCGTAGACCTTGTGCCGTACGGTCGCGGGCGGCAGCGGTTCGGTGACGAGGACGAAGCCCCGGCGCGGCAGCACCGGCAGCTCGACGCCCGCGAGCCCCGCCACCGCACCGGCCCAGGTGCCCGCCGCGTTCAGGACGGCGGGTGCGCTGACCGTGCCGTGGGGGGTCCGTACGCCGATGACCGGTGAGCCCGCGGGCCCGTCGCCGGGCCGCAGGAACCCCACCACCTCCGTCCGCGTCCGCACCACCGCTCCGCGCCGCCGCGCGAGCCTCAGCAGATGCGCCGCCGCCAGCATGGGCTGCACCTGGGCGTCCTGCGGATACAGCGCGCCCCCGGCGGCCTCGCGGGTCAGCCGCGGTTCGAGGGCGTGGAGCTCCGCCCCGGACACCTCCCGTACGTCGACACCGAGGGCCCGCTGTTGCTCGGCCAGCGTCCGCAGCGCGCCCAGGGCGGTGGGTGAGGAGGCCACCACCAGCCCGCCCTTGGACTCGAACTCCCACAGTCCGCCGTACGCGCCCAGGTCCTCGCCCCACACCCGCCGCGAGTACTGGGCGAGTTCCAGCTCCGGGCCCGGTTCCTTGTCCGAGACCAGGACGTTTCCCTCGCCCGCGCCCGAGGTGCCGCCCGCGACGGCGCCCCGGTCGACCACCACGACCCGCAGCCCCGCCAGGGCGGCGAACCAGGCGGCGGCCGCACCGACCACTCCGGCGCCGATGACGACCAGGTCGGCGGTGCTCGGCAGCTCCTCGGCGATCCCGGGAGTCGTGATGCGCCGGTCCGGGGTCACGACCGGTCACGCAGGCTTTCACGCTTGCCGAGCGGCCCCGGGCCGCAGGGGCGCCCCCGGGAATCGGATGTCTTTCCCACCATCGCCATGCTCGCTCCCCCTACATCAAGAACCCGGCCGGAAACGGATCGTCGGGATCGAGATGGAACTGCGCGGTGCCGGTGACCCATGCCCGTCCGGTGATCGCGGGCACGACGGCGGGCAGCCCCGCCACCGTGGTCTCCTCCAGCAGCCGCCCGATGAACCGCGTCCCGATGAACGACTCGTTCACGAACTCCTCGTCGAGGCCCAGCTCACCGCGTGCGTAAAGCTGCGCCATCCGCGCGGAGGTGCCGGTCCCGCAGGGGGAGCGGTCGAACCAGCCCGGATGGATGGCCATGGCATGGCGGGAGTGGCGCGCCGTCGACCCGGGGGCCTTCAGATAGACATGGTGGCAGCCGGTGATGTCCGGCCGCTCGGGGTGGTGCGGCGGCTGCTGCGCGTTCACCGCCTCCATGATCTTCAGCCCGGCGGTCAGCAGCTCCTGCCCCGCCGCCCGGTCGAACGGCAGCCCGAGGGCGTCCAGATCCACGATGGCGTAGAAGTTGCCGCCGAACGCGATGTCGTAGCGCACCTCGCCGAAGCCGGGGACCCGCACCGTACGGTCCGTGGCCAGGCAGAACGAGGGCACGTTCCGGATCGTCACCGAGGTCGCGGCCCCGTCGCGTACGGCGACGTCCGCGACCACCAGGCCCGCCGGGGTGTCCAGGCGGATGGTGGTGACCGGCTCGCGCACCTCGACCATCCCGGTCTCGACCAGCACCGTGGCCACCCCGATGGTGCCGTGCCCGCACATCGGCAGCACCCCGGACACCTCGATGAAGAGCACTCCGTGATCCGCGTCCGGCCGGGTCGGCGGCTGCAGGATGGCCCCGCTCATCGCGGAGTGGCCGCGCGGTTCGTACATCAGCAGGGTGCGCAGATCGTCCTGGTGCTCGATGAACCACCGGCGGCGCTCGGCCATGGTCGCGCCCGGGAGCGTCCCCACCCCGCCGGTGACCACCCGGGTGGGCATGCCCTCGGTGTGGGACTCCACGGTGTGCAGGACCCGCCGCGACCTCACCGGCGCCCCTTCGCCGAGGGGCCCTTCACCGGTACCCCAGCCCGAGCACCGTCTCGGTCTCCCGGACGACGCGCGCCGCCACCTCGCCGGTCAGCCGCGAGCGCGGCGGCCGGCAGGATCCGCCGCGCAGCCCGGCGAGGTCCATGGACACCTTGATGGCCTGGACGAACTCGGTCCTGGAGTCCCAGCGCAGCAGCGGATGCAGCGCGCGGTACAGCGGCAGCGCCTTCTCCAGGTCCGTGCCGACACCCGAGGTGGCGAGCCGGTACAGCTCCACGGTGGCCTCGGGAATCGCGTTCGGATACCCGGCGATCCACCCCACGGCCCCGGCGAGCCCCAGCTCCAGCAGGACGTCGTCGGCGCCGATCAGCAGATCCAGCCCGGGGGAGCGCTCGGCGATCTCGTACGCCCGCCGCACATCCCCGCTGAACTCCTTGACCGCGACGATCAGCCCCTCCCCGTGCAGCTCGGCCAGCAGCTCCGGGGTGAGGTCGACCTTGGTGTCATGGGGGTTGTTGTACGCCACCACCGGCAGCCCGGCCCGCGCCACCTCGCGGTAGTGGCCGACCACGGCCTCCCGGTCGGCGCGGTAGCTGTTCGGCGGCAGCGCCAGCACCGCCCGCGCCCCGGCCTCCCGCGCCTGCTCCGCCCACCGCCGGCTCTCCAGCGCCCCGTACGCCGCCACCCCCGGCATCACCCCGAACCCCTCGGGCGCCGCCTCCACGGCCACCCGCACCACCCGCGCCCGCTCCTCGTCCGTCAGGGTCTGGTACTCCCCCAACGACCCATTGGGGCAGACCCCGTCACATCCGTGCTCGGCGAGAAACCGCACATGGGCGGCGTATCCCTCGTAGTCGACCGACAGTTCGTCATCGTCATGGAACGGAAGCGCCGTGGCGACATGAACGCCACGCCAGGGCGCGGAAACACCGGGAATCTCGGGCATGCGGAACCTTCTCGGCGAGGGGACCAGGCCACTTGTCCATTCAACGGTAACAGTGCAATGTCACACCGCACAGACCTCGGCACGCGGCTGGTCATGGCGGTAGGGCACCGGACCGGAGGCCCGGGGCGGGCCTCACCGGAAGTCACCGGAAGCGCACAGGAGTTCACACGGCGAACGGTGCGGTCTGGACCTTTTGCAGCATGCAACTTCTTGTCGCATCGGGCAGTGAACGTGACTACTATTCACCTCAATTCGGCACGACCTCACGGCTTGTCAGGCAGCTCGAAATCCCTAAACGGGGACTGCTCTACGTCTCTTGTCAGCCAGGTCACCGGCGTGAAAGGCTCGGCCCGCCCCGTAAGGGGAATCCCCAACTCCGAGTCAGAGCTGTGCTGTTGGCTGACCACCCCGCGGCCCGTTTATGAGAGGGTTGCCCCCGGCGGGGGCGCCGCTGTTCGTGAGTGAGGAATCGCCTCCATGCCCGACCACTCATCCCCCAGGGAATCTCCCGGGGACGGCTCCCCGGCGCGCCACGGTTTCGCCGAAGCGCCTGCCGAGGAAGTCGATGGCGCGGCCTCCGCGACGGCGCTGCTGGGCGCCTATTGGGAGGCGGTCGCCGATTACGCGGAACTGTGCACGACCACTCCCGAAGACGGGATGCGGCTCGCCACCGAGGCGTTCCGGCGGGGTATTCGGGAGACCCGCCACCGCCGCGCCCGGGGCTTCGGCAAGCGTCTCCCGTGGCTTCCGCTCTTTCTGACGTCGGTACGGAAGACCGCCGCCGACTGGCACGCCCACCGCCACGGCGACCGGCTCAACCCGGAGCTGCGGACGTGGCTGACCTCCGACCTCGCCGCCCGCTTCGCCGCCCCGCCCCGCGACCAGCCGCTCGCCCTGCGCGCTCTGCGGGATCTGCCGGAGGCGGACGGGGAGCTGCTGTGGCTGGTCGAGGTGGAGGCACGGTCCACGGAGGCGGTGTCCCGGCAACTGGGCTACGACCCGGAGTACGCCACCGAGGAGATCGCCCGGGTCCGCGCGGCCTTCCGTGAACGGTGTCAGCGCGCCCATATGGACACCCTCACCGACGAGGAGTGCCGCAGCTACGCCAAGCTGCTGGACGCCGCCACCCGGGCGCCCGACTCGCCCTCACCCGCCGACCTGTGGCAGCACCTCGCCCGTTGCCGGGCCTGCCGTGACGCCGCCACCTGCATGTATGTGGACGGCGATGGGCTGCCCGGCGCGCTGACGGGCGGGGTCATCGGCTGGGGCGCGCACCCCTATCTCGCGCGGCGCCGCGCGCTCGCCGAGCGGGCCCCGGGCACCCGGCCGAGCGCCCGCGCCGCGGCGCCCACCGCGCACGCGGTCCGCGCGCCGCTGTGGGAGCGGCTGCGCGACCGGGTCCTGGACGTGATCGGGGCGCGGCGCGGCAGACGGGCCGGTGACGCGGAAGGCAGAGCCGGAGCGGGCGGCAGAGCCGGAGCGGGCGGCAGAGCCGGAGCGGGCGGTGCGGGCGGGGCGGATGGTGCGGGTGCTTCCCGCCCCGGGGGGCACCGGGTCAGTCGGAGCCGCGCCTCCCGCCGCCGGTTACGCAGGGCCCGTACGACGGTCATCCTGGCGGTGATCGCCATCGTCGCCCTCGCCACACTGGTCGCGCTGACCAGAACCGCCGCGGACTCCGACGACCGCAGCAACGGGTACCTGGGCCCGGAGGAGACCCCCAGCCTGGCCCCCGCCACCTCCTCACCGAACAACCCCGGCGCCCCCACCTCCCCGAGCCCCTCGAAGGGCGGGAGCGACGGCGAGGACCCGGGCAAGGGCTCCGGCCACGACCCCGGCAAGGGCTCGACGAGGAAGCCCGGTCACTCCCCCTCCGCGTCCCCCTCGCCCTCCAAGGGCGACTCAGGCTCCGGCTCCGCCTCCGGCCACGGCGGAAGGCCGCCCTCCGACCGGAGGTCCGGCGAATACGCCGACTGCACGGCCCGCTTCCAACTGGTCACCGAATGGCCCGACGGCTTCAAGGCCGCCGTCACCCTCACCTCCCGCAAGCCCCTCGACGACTGGCGGGTCACCTGGACCTTCCGCGACTCGCAGCGGGTGACCCAGATGTGGGACGGGGACTTCACCCAGCACGGCTCGAAGGTGACCGCCACCGCCGCCGACTACAACAGGCGGGTCAAGGCGGGCGGCTCCCTCTCCGTGGGCTTCCTCGGCACCTGGCACGACGGCAACCGGCCGCCCGGATCCTTCACCCTGAACGGCCGCCCCTGCTCGGACTGACGACTCGCTCCGCCCGGCCCGAACGGCGTTCCCACCCGGATGGCGGAACAAGTCCTCCGTCCAGGGGGAAAACATCTCGGAGTGAGCAGTGTCCTGAGCGGCATCGTGACCCTGCCCCCCGACGCCCCCGCCGGGCGGGCGGCGCGGGTGGTGGTGGAGGTGCGCAACGTGTCCCGCTCCGATACCCCCGAGTCGATCGTGGCGGCGCAGGTCCTCACCGATGTGCCGCTGAGCCCGGGAGGCCACGTCCCGTTCAGTGTCACCGTCCCGGTTGAGCTGGTCCCGGGCGACAACTACGGGCTGCGGGTCCATGTGGACGTCAGCGGCTCCGGTGTCATGGAGAGCGGCGATCTGGTCAGCGCCGAGGCCAACCCCGTACCGGCCGGATCCACCGCCGGTCTGATCGCCTCGGTCACCCTCGTCTGAGGGGACCCCCGGCGCGATGCCGCGCCGGGGACCTCCCGGCTCCTTGTGATCACTTGCCGTTCGGGGTCAGTCGTCGTTCGCCGTCAGGTGTCGCTCGGGGTCAGGTGTCGCTCGGGGTCAGTCGTCGCTCGCGGCGTCGGAGTCCGCCTTGTCGGCCGCCGACTCGGCGTCGTCCACCAGCTTGTTCAGCTCGTCCAGCTCGGAGGTGGACGGAGCCGGTGCGGTGGCCGACGGGGCGGACGACGACCCCGATGAGCCGTCCGAGCCGTCCGCGTCGTCCGAACCGCCCTTGCCGCCACCGCAGCCGGTGGCCAGCGCGGCGCAGAGCACCGCCGTGGCCGCCACGGCCCAGGGGCCGCGCCGCACGGGCCGGCCGCGCCTCATGTGCCGGAACCCTCACCGCGCGAGGCGCACCACGTCTGGACCTTCGACAGGTCCTTCTGGCGCTGCTCGAGCGTGGTCACGAGGGACCTGCGGAAGGTGAGCTTGTGGTTGAGGAAGGTCTCGACCTCGGTGTGGTCCGCCTTCTTCGCCCGCTCGACCCGCTTCGCCAGCCGGGCCACGGACCCCTTGACGGCCGCCTGGCCCTTCAGCCGCTTCAGGGCCCGGTCCAGCCGCTTGTCGATCTTCTTGGAGCGCTTGCACAGCCCCTGGGAGCCGTCCCCCGCCCCCTTGTGCGGCTTCGCGCTCGGGGCGGCGGCCGGTGTCGAGGCCGGGGCGCTGCCGTCCGCCGCCGCGACGCCCACCGGACCGAGCAGGGCAGCGGTGGCCGCACAGGCCACGATGACGCTCTTTCCACGGTGCATGGTGCTGTTCCTTCCCTTGGAGCCGGACGGCCCGGGAGGGGCCGGACCGTCCCGGACTAGGGAAAAAGCTAGGAGCCTTCTTTGTGGAAATTCTGTGGGCCGGAACGGCCGGAACATCCGGAACATCCGGAGCGCCCCGAATACACAGAACGCCCCGCGGAACCCGTCGGCGGAGCTGAACAGCCCCGGCTCACGGGCCTGTTGGACCGCCCTCCGGTGGTCCGGACGGTCGCAGGACGAAGCCCACGCCGCGCACCGTGTGCAGCATCCGGGGCCGACCGCCCGCCTCCAGCTTGCGGCGCAGATAGCTGACGAAGGTGTCCACGGCGTCCGTCCGCACCTCGAAGTCATAGCCCCAGACGCGGTCCAGGAGCTGATCGCGGGTGAGCACGATCCCGGCGTTGCGGGCGAACATGTCCAGCAGCTCGAACTCGCGCCGGGTGAGCCGCAGCGGCGTCCCGTCCAGCCACGCCTCCCGGGCCTCCGGCGCCATCTCCAGCGCGCCCGCCCGCACCCGGTCGGTGGCGGCGGGCGGACGGCGGCGCAGCAGGGCGTGCAGCCGCAGCACCAACTCCTGGAGCGCGAACGGTTTGACGAGATAGTCGTCGCCCCCGGCCTGCAGCCCGGCCACCCGGTCGGACACCTCGTCGAGGGCCGAGAGCATCAGGACGGGGACGTCATTGCCGTCCCCGCGCAGGGCGCGGCACACCTCGATACCGCTGAGGTCGGGCATGGAGATGTCCAGGACCACCACATCGGGGGCGGCGTCGCGCACCGCGGCGAGCGCGGCGTGGCCGCCGTCCGCGAGGGTCACGGAGAACCCGTTGAGCCGCAGCCCGCGCTCCAGGGACCGCCGTATGGCCGCGTCGTCGTCGGTCACCAGGACGCGACCGCCACCCGTCTCTCCCATGTCCCTACCACCTCCGGCCGGGCATGGTACGTGGCCCGCGGTGCGCCCGGCCCGGCCCAGGGGGCCGGTATGGCCTTTGGGCCAATTGACTCTGTCCCGCCCGCGCCGTGGGATAAGCGTGGTTCACCCCTTTCCCGCCGCGCCCGCCAAGGGGCCGGTGTGTCCTCCGCCCGCGAAGGAGCCAGCGTGTCCCAGCCCGCCACCACCCCGGACGCCCTGGACGCGCCGGACGCGCCGCATGCCGTGGACACGCCGGACGCGCCGCACGCCCCGGGCTCCCCGGACGCGCCACCCGCCCTGCAGGCCCTGGACGCCCTCGGCCCCAAGGGGCCGTACCGCTCCCGTCACCGCCTCACCATCAGCGATGTCACCGGCACCCCCATGGCCGAACTCTCCCTGGTGCCCCGGCTGTTCGTCACCCGCGCGCTGGCCGCGCTGCGCGCCGCCGCCACCCCGCCGCTGGAGGAGCGGCTGGCCGCGCTGAAGCGGGCGGGGGAGCTGTTCGCCACCGGCACCGTCGCCGGGATGACGGCGGCGGCGTACGAGAGCGCGGTGTGCCGGATGTCGGGCACCCCGCTCGCCAATGTGCGGATCGCCGTGGAGGCGATACGGCTCAGCGCCACCGAGGCGTACCGCAGCGTCCAGGCGGCCCGCCCGGTGGGGGCGGTGGGCGACTGGCGCGATCCGTACGCCCGCGGCGGCACCGCGGTGTGGATCAGGCGCGGCGATGTCTTCGCCGTGCACGCCGCCGGAAACCACCCCGCCGTGCACGCCCTGTGGCTGGAGGCGCTCGCGCTGGGTTACCGGGTGGCCGTACGCCCCTCCCGCCGTGAGCCGCTCACCCCGTACCGGCTGGTCAGCGCCCTGCGCGAGGCGGGCTTCGGGACGGATCAGGTGGTGCTGCTGCCCACCGACCACGACGCGGCCGGGGAGATCCTGCACGGTGCGGATCTGTCCATGGTCTACGGCGGCCAGGAGGTCATCGACCGCTACGCCGCCGATCCGGCCGTGCTGCCCAACGGCCCCGGCCGCTCCAAGATCCTGCTCACCGCCGACCGGGAGTGGCGCGACCACCTCGATGTGGTCGTCGACTCGATCGCCCGCCATGGCGGCACCGCGTGCGTCAACGCCACCGCCGTGCTCGTCGAGGGCGATCCGGCGCCGGTCGCCGAGGCGCTGGCGGAACGGCTCGCCGCGCTCCCCAGCCTGCCGCCGCAGGACGAGAAGGCGGTACTGCCGGTCCATCCGCTCGACACCGCCCGCGGCTTCGAGCGCCTTCTGCTCGGCAAGGCCGGGGGCGCCCGGGCGTGGCTGGGCGGCGACGGAGTGGTGGACGACCTCGGCGACGGCAGCGCCGCCCTGCGTCCCGCCGTCTTCCAGCTCGACGATCCGCTGGACCCGCGGCTGGGCATGGAGCTGTCGTTCCCCTGCGTCTGGGTGGCCCCCTGGACACGTGCGGCGGGGGTCGCCGCGCTCCGGGACAGCCTGGTCGTCACGGCCATCACCGGGGACGAGGCGCTGCTGGACGCGCTGCTCGCCGAGCCGTCCGTCAAGAACCTCTACATCGGGGACCACCCCACGCACTGGATCGCCCCTGGCATCCCGCACGACGCGTATCTCGGCGAGTTCCTGATGCGTACGAAGGCCGTCATCCGCGGCTGACGGCGCCGATCCGGCGTCGCCCGTCCTGACGGCGCCGATCCCGCGCCGCCCGTCCCCCACGAGGAGCATGAGGAGCAACCCGTGCCGACAGCTTCCCTTTCCGTGCTCGACGTCCCCTTCGACGAGCGCCCCGACCCCGACGAGTACATCCGCGCCGCCATGGAGTGGCACTTCGGCCCGGACACCGGCTCCCCGTTCTGGCTGCGGAAGGCGGGCACGCTGGACTTCGATCCGCGCCGGGACGTCAAGGGCGTCGCCGATCTCGCGCTCTTCCCCAATGTCACCGGGGAATTGCGCGACGTGCCGGTGCGCGATCTGATCCCCCAGGGCTACGGCGCCGACGCCCGGATCGTCGGTGTCTTCGAAAGCGGCGGCACCACCGGCGCTCCCAAGCGGATCGTGTGTCTGCGCGACTGGCTGGACCGGCTCACCCACGGGCTGAGCGCCGACCTCGACGGGCTCGGCATCCCGCGCGGGGTGGACTGGCTCGCCATCGCGCCCAGTGGCCCCCATATGGTCGGCGAGATGGTCGCGGGCACGGCCGCCCGGCACGGTGGGCTGATGTTCCGCGTCGACATGGATCCGCGGTGGGTGAAGAAGCTGATCTCCGCCGGGAAGGCCGAGGAGACCGACGCCTATGTGAGCCACCTGGTGGAGCAGGCGGCGTACGTCCTGCGCACCCAGGACATCGGGGTGCTGATGACCACCCCGCCGCTGCTGGAGCGGCTGGCCCGGCATGACGACCTGATCGAGCTGATCGGGGAGAAGGTCAAGGGCATCATGTGGGGCGGCGCCCATATGGACGCCGACACCCGCGATCTGCTGCGCACCGAGGTCTTCCCCGGCTGTGCGCTCTACGGCACCTACGGCAACACCATGATCCTCGGCGGCGCCACGGAGCGGCTGGGGCTCGGCCCGGACGAGCCGTGTGTCTTCGATCCGCGCACGCCGTTCGTCACCTTCTCGGTGGTGGACCCGGCGAGCGGGGAGCCGGTGCCGTACGGCGAACGCGGCCAGGTGGTGATGAACCACGTCAGCAAGTCCGCTCTGCTACCCAACAACCTCGAGCGCGATCTGGCGATCCGCGTCCCGCCGCCCGAGGGCGCGGCCGGGGACTCGGTGGCGGATGTGGGGCCGGTCGCGATGTTCGACGACGAGGTCGTGATCGAGGGCGTCTACTGAGGGGCGGCGGCGCGGCGCGGCTGACGCCGGGGCGGCGCGGCTGACACCAGGGCGGCGCGGCTGACGCCGGGCCGCCTAGGGCGGCCGGACGGCACCGCTGATGCCGCGCCCCCACCAGGCATTTGCCCACGTTCCGCCGTGGGCCCATTCAGCCGCGGCAGTCACAGTGGTTACGATCTGGCGCGATGGGCAGAGGGCAGGGCGGAGAGGGCCACATACGGAGGGACGCGGTGCGCGGCACCGTGCCGTCCGTCCTCTGCCGTGCCGTTCTGCTGCTCGCCGCGGCGATATGGGTGGCGCCCTCGTGCGTCCAACCCGCCGCCGACCACAACGGCCTGTCGACGGGGTGCCCGCGCCGCCCGGCGGACACCGTCGCGTCGGCCGAGCCGCACGAGAAGCCGGTCACCTATCCGTCCCCGGGGCACGGCCCGTCCGACGGCTCCGGCACCGGCTCCGGCTCCGGCACCGACACCGGAAGCGACGACTGTGTCACGGGCCCCCGGGGCGTGGTCCAGGCCCTGGTGCCCACGCCCGTACCCCCGCTCTTCCTCGCCGAGGTTCCGCCGCCCGACGGCCACCGGAATCCGGACTCCGTCCGGGCGCCGCCCGACCACCCCGTCCGCGCCCTCGGCCTCCATCAGCTCCAAGTGCTTCGGACCTAGGCCGGCGCCGGTAACCGCGATGCACCGCTCCACCCATCCAGCGTGCGAAGTGCGCGAACTGCGCGAACTTTGAGTACTCCGAGGACAAGGACAGCCATGGGCTCCAAGGGATCGAAGACGAAGGGCACCGCGGCCGACCGCCGCGCGAAGATAGAGGAACTGCGCCGTGCGGAGAAGGCGCGCGAGCGCAGGTTCCGGGCCATCACCATCACCTCCGTCACGGTGATCGTCGCCGGACTCGCCGTCGGGGGCTACTTCCTCGTCGACGCGAGCAACAAGAAGGACGAGAAGGAGGCCAAGGTCACCTCCGCGGTCGTGAAGACCGGCGAGTTCAAGGGCATGAAGACCTGGAAGAACCTGGGCCGGACGCATGTCCAGGGCACGGTGAAGTACGCGATGTCGCCGCCGGTCGGCGGAAACCACAACCAGGTCTGGCAGAACTGCAACGGCGACGTCTACACCAAGCCGCTGGCGAAGGAGAACGCGGTGCACGCGCTGGAGCACGGCGCGGTGTGGGTGACGTACACCGACAAGGCGCCGAAGGAGGACATCGCCGCCCTCTCGGAGCGGGTGAAGAAGACCCCGTACTCGATGATCAGCCCCTACCAGGAGCAGGACGCGCCGATCGTCCTCAACGCCTGGGGCAACCAGCTGGACGTCCAGAAGGCGTCGGACCCGCGGGTGGCCGCCTTCTTCAAGAAGTTCGTCCAGGGCAAGCAGACCCCCGAGCCCGGCGCCTACTGCACCAACGGAAAGACCTCGTGAGCGACGGGACCGCCGTCGGCCGCGCCGCACGCCGGCCGCTGGTGGCGGGGATCGCCGCCGCCCTCGCGCTGGTGACCCTGGTGGCGGTGGCCGTGCTGTGGCTGACGAGCGACCGCTCGGAGGGCACGACCGACACGGGTACGCCGAAGGACACCTCCGCCGAGGCCGGTTTCGCCCGCGACATGTCCGTCCACCACCAGCAGGCGGTGGAGATGTCGTTCATCGTGCGCGACCGCACCAGCGACGACGAGGTGCGGCGGCTGGCGTTCGACATCGCCAGCACGCAGGCCACCCAGAGCGGGATGCTGCAGGGCTGGCTGGACATGTGGGGGCTGGGCAAGACGTCCGAGGACCCGCCCATGACGTGGATGAAGAACGGCATGGACGGTATGGAGGGCATGGACCACGGCTCGATGAAGGGCATGGACGGCGGCGGCGCGTACAAGCCGCACGACGGCTCGCTCATGCCGGGCATGGCCACCAACACCCAGCTCGACGAGTTGCGCAAGGCCAAGGGCAAGGCGGCCGAGGTGCTCTACCTGAAGCTGATGACCGCCCATCACAAGGGCGGCGTCGAGATGGCGAAGGGCGCGGTCGAACTGGTCAAGGACCCGACCGAGAAGCATCTGGCCACGACCATGGTCCAGGGCCAGCAGTCGGAGATCCAGCTCATGGCCGACATGCTCAAGGCACGCGGCGCGTCCTCCTGACGCCCCGCCGATGGCGCCCCCGCCCCGGGGGCGCCATCACCCCTTGCGATCCCCCTCGCGATCCCCCTCGCGATCGCCCTCGCGTACGAACACCCCCGAGCGGGCGGCCTGATACGTCGTCTCCACGCTGGTGTGCACCAGCCGCTCGTCGATGAACCCGCGCAGAACGAGCACCCGGTAGTAGAGGGGCGCCGCCAGTGCGGCGATGACCTCCCGCGCCTCGGTGCCCTCGGGGATCTCCCCCCGTTCGACCGCCTGCCGCGCGATCAGGGTCACCTCCTCGGTGCGCCGCACGAACGCGGCGCGGACGATCTCCTCGACCCGGGAATCGTGCGCGGCGGCCGCGAGCAGCCCCTGGATGACGTTGCGGTTGCGCAGCGCGTTGTTGAAGTCCGCGATGGCCTGGGCGAGTTGCGTCAGGTCCCGCCGGAAGTCACCGGTGTCCGGGGTCGGCAGCGTCGCACTGTGCTCGGCCAGCAGATCGACGACGACCCCCTCCACCGTGCGCCAGCGCCGCCGGATGGTCGACACATGCACCCCCGACCGCCGGGCGAGCCGGTCAAGGGTGAGCGCGGCGAACGAGTCGCGGTCGAGCTCCTCGTACGCGGCCGCCAACACGGCGGCACGAGTCCGGGCCGTACGCCCCCCGGGGCGAGCAGACCCATGCGGTGGTCGCTCTGTCATGACGCGCCGACTCTACGGCCCCTCCACCTTCGTGAGCACCAGATCTTCACGACATCCGGGCGCCCTACGCCCGGTAACCCATTGCACGGCGTACACGCCCCTCGCTATTGTGACACCCGTTACCTAATGCGCGCGACGGCGCATTAGGCCAACAGGGCGCAGGTTTGCCGGACCTTCCTCACGAGGGGAAGGAAGGTCCAGCACGCCCCCTTCTCACTTGGTCTTCGGCCCCTGGATGACGACGGGCGGGGCAGTCGGGTGAGATCAGCCGTAGGAGGCCGACCACTTGCCGCGCGTGAAATGACACACGCCGTCAGGTGTGATGTGCACGCGGCTGCCGTAGATCGGTAGGCCGCCCTCGGCGTTCAGCCGGTGCCGGATGCGTTCGAGCACCGTCCACAGGCGCCGCGGGCCGCCCTGGTGGACCGTGGGCGGGTCGATCCACGTCGCCGAAGCGCGCGCCCATGAGCCGTCGGCGTGCACGAGCCATGCCGTGCGCTGCTCGCCGCGCTCCTCGTAGTGGGTCTCGACGCCGGGCGCGGCGAGTTCGAGCATGGCGCGCACGTCCCACGCCTCCGCGACGTTGAGCACCGGATAGCGGCCCTCGATCGTCTCCTCGCCCTCGCGGTCCCGTACGGCCGCGAACAGCTCTGCCGTCCCCGGCGGGTAGTCGGCCCCGGTGCGGGTGCTCATGAACCCTGCCCGGTCCCACTCGACGACCCCGCGCGCGCCGCCGTCCGCGTCCTTGTCGGCCGTGACGATCACGCTCATGCGGGCGAGCGTGGTCACCAGGCGCCCGCCGGGGCGCAGCGCGGCTGTCACGCCGGCGAGGTTGTGCGGCGCCACCATGGACACGATGCGGTCGAAGTCTCCCGGGAGCGGCCCCGTGGCGTCACAGGTGACCACTTGGGGGGACATGTCCAGGGAGGCAAGCCGATCGATCGCCGCCTCGGTCAGGTAGGGGTCTATGTCCATGGCCGTGACGTGCTTGTCACCGAGGCGCCGCGCGGCGAGGGCGGTACTGACCCCGGTACCCGTGCCGATCAGGCCGAGGTCGGCGCCGTCGTACAACAGCCCGTGACGCAGCATGCGCACCACCAGGCCGGGCATGGTGCTCGACGATGTGGGCATGCCGCGCGGCCGGTCGTCGGGGCTTGCCTGGTCGGCGTGCAGCGGGCCGACGCGGGTCACCAGGGACGTGTCGGAGTAGGCCGCGCGCAGCCACGCCGACTCGTCCGCCGACCCCTCGCGCAGCGCCCACGTGCCGCCGCCCGCCGGTTCCCACCACCTGGGCACGAAGATGTGCCGGGGGGTGGAGGCCACCGCGTTCCGCCACCGCGAGACGGGCGGGGCAACCTCGGCCGCGAGATGTTCGGCGTGGGGCTTCCAGTCCATGAGCCGCCTCATTCGTCGTACTTCGGGTCGCATGCTTCCTGTTCAGCCGGCGAGCAGTCGCCACCGTCCGACGCGGGCTTGCAGTCAGGGTCACACGGACCTCCCTCGGCGCGGGCCGGAATCGCGCTCAGCGCCGCGGCCCATGCCTCGCCGCCCAGGACCGCGGCCAAGCCCCGTTCCCGAACATTGCCGGTGGTCAGCCACCGCGCCATCACACACGGCGTCACCTCGCCCGAGGGCAGGACGGCCGCCTGTCCGTGCCCGCACCGCCCGCACAGCTCCGCTGTGTCCACCCCCGCCTCGGGCAGCGAGGCACGGCCGAGGCGCCGCATGCGGTCTGTGCGAATCGCCGTCACGCCGAGCGCTTCCAGCTCCCCGTATGCCTCGCTCACGCGCTGCCCCGACAGGACGGACACGATGCCGACACGCAACGGGATACCGCGGCGTACGGCGCCGGCGATGTTCGCCCGGGTGCGTTCGTAGCTGCCCGGCCGGGTCGTGATGGCGTCGTGTTCCTCGGCGCGGTCGCTGTAGTAGCTGGTGGCCAGCTTCACGCCCTCGCGGGCGAGCAGTCGCCACCAACCGGGCTTGATGTGAAACAAGTTGCTGTAGACCTCGACTTGAAGGCCGAGGCTCAGCGCGTGGTCGACCAGTTCGGCCCATGCCGGATGCGTGGTCGGCTCACCGCCGATGAGCTGCACCTCGCGCGCACCCAGCGCCGCCGCGTCGCTGATCACCCGCCGCCAGTCGTCGACCGTCATCACCCCGCGCGTGCCGGTCGGCCCCGACTCGGCAAAGCACTGCGCGCATTGGAGCTGGCAAGCTCCAGTGATCTCCAACTCGACGACCCTCGGCGCGGTCGTCGGGGAAGCCGCGGCGCTCTCCAATACGGTGCTCATTACTGCTCCCTTGGTGTCGTTGTGCGGCCTATCCGTCCCCGGTCCCACCGGGTTCACCCGCCGATCTCACATCTCAGCTCGCCCCACACCCGTTTCCCCCAGGGCAGCCGATCGACCCCCCATCGCCAGGCGCACTCCTCCACCACCGCCAGCCCCCGTCCCCGCTCGTCGTCGGCCCCGGCGGTGCGCAGCACAGGCAGCGTGCGGCACTTGTCCACCACGGCGACGCGGACCAAGCCGGGCGCGGGGCGGGTGACGGTGACGCGGATGACGCGGCAGTCGGTGTGGTCCACCGCGTTGGCCACCAGCTCCGAGACGATGAGGGTGGCGGCGTCGGCGCGGTGCTCTATGCCCCAGGCCGCCAGCGCCGTACGTACGAGACGACGAGCCGTGGCGGCGCTTTGGGCCGTGCACGGCAGGGTCTCGGTGTAGCCGGGGTGCCCGGAGGGGCGGGCGGTGGTGGACACCATCATGGCGGACCTCGCGGTTCGTGAACGTGAGCGCACGTTATGACCGCCGAGAGCGACCGTACAGTGACCGTACGTACCACTTTGGTACGTGGGTGGGACGTCGCGCCCTACCCGTCGAGGTTGATCCGGTCGGCCAGTTCGGTCACGGGGGAGGTGCGGCGGCGCTCGCGGCCGCGTAGTTCGGCCACCACCCGCCGGGCCGTTCCGTGGTAGCGCATCCACTCCGGCGCGTCGATCTCCGCGGCCAGGAGGGCGCGGATGGCGCTGTCGTCCTTGCCGAGGTCGACGCAGGCCAGGGCGCGGTCGACATGGAACCGGGCGCGCCATGTCGGCGGAAGCCGACGGAGTTCGGGGACGGTTCGGGCCACGGTCAGCGCCTTCGCGCTGCGGTCCATCTCCACCAAGAAGTTGACCTTGGCGACTGCGACGTTGGTCGGGCCGAACGGTGTGGCGTAGTCGAGGCGGTCCTCTCCGATGCGGGAGGCGGCGGCCGTCGCCATGTTGAGCAGTTCCTCCACGGTGTCGTGCCTGCCACGCCGCACGGTCGCGGTCGCCGCGCGCAGCAGCAGAATCCCCCACAGGGACAGATCGATGGGCCGGGACCGGAATCCGGGCTCGATCCGCTCGGCGGCGGTCAGGGCGACGCGCTCGGCGTCCTCCAGCCGTCCCTGCTTGGTGAGGATCCACGACAACGTGGAGACGGCCATGGTCTCGAGGTGCGGATCGTCCGACCGCCGGGCGGCCTCCATCGAGCGTTCCAGCGCCGTGAAACCGGCGTCCTCCTTGCCGAGCGCGGCCAGCGTGGTGGCCGCCACCTGGTACGCCTCGGCGAGCACCGCATGGGCCGCGGCGGCGTCGGCGCCGCTATGAGCGCGGGCCGCCGTCCTGGCGTCCCGGATGAGCTGGGGCAGCAGGATGCCGATGTCGGCCATCCGCCCCTCGCGCCGGACGCGTTCGGTGGACCGTAACGCGGCGCGCAGCGCGCCGACGGTGGGCGGGGCCTCGGGGTCGGCGTCCTCACCGAGGAGTTCGGTCAGCGGGGAGACGGCCTGCCGTAGCGCGAGCACGGACGGCGAGTCGCCCTCCTGACGGGCCTCGAAGGTGGTCGGCTGCCCGATCAGTACGGACGGTTCCACATCGAGAGCGCGGGCGAGGGCGTTGATCGTCGAGAGCCGCGCGGTCTGCCGCTGCCCCTGTTCCAGCTTGCGCACCACGTCCACGGACAGCTCCGCCCGTTCGGCGAGCCGCTCCTGGGTGAGCTTGCGCCGGACCCGGAACCGAGCAATCCGATCCCCGAGCCCCTGCTCGTCCCCACAGCCCATGCCCTGGTCCCCCACTCACCATCAGGTATCAGGTGGATGTGGCTTCCACGCTACGCCCTCGCACGCGCGGTACGGGAGAAACCGCTCCCCCTCGGTCGCCCCGGACGTTACGCCGTCCGGGGCTTCGCCGTGGTCAGGGACAGGGTCAGTGTGCGGTGGCGGTGGCCGCCAGGTCGCGCTGCCAGCGGCATCCACACCATGTGGATGCCGTTCACGGTGTTGAAGCCGAGCTGTTCGTACAGCGCGTGCCCATCGACGGAGGCACGGAGCTGTACGCGTGTCAGGTCAGACTGCGGCGCGCGACGGCTAGGAACTCCATCTTGACCGGTTCCAGGCGCTCGGCCAGGCTCGCTTGATCGTGCTCCTGCCAGACTGCCTGGTTAAGAGCGCGGGCGTAGGCGGTCGTCGGCGCGTGAAGGCCGGTGGCGCACAGCAGGTGGACACCATTCTCGGCTATGCGCAGGCCGTCCATCGCCGGCCTGGCTGTCCGGTACCACTCATCACCGACCTCCCATTCGGGCGGCCGGGCATGAGCCACGCCCTCAGCCTCCAGCGCGAACCGGATGAACTCCAGCACAGTCCTGATCTGCTCGGCACGTCGCTCCTCCGCCAGCGCCGCAGCCCGTCTTTGTTCCTCAGCCCGGTCGGCCGCCCGCTGCGTCGTGCGTTGGGTCAGATACGTCAACGCACCTCCCACAGCTACACCGACCATCGAGATCACGGGGGTCCACAGCTCTCCTGTCATGCCCGACCACTACCAGCACCTGCTCACCGACCGCTGCCGATCTGCGAGGCGGGCGCTCGTCCCGGAGGCCAGGCCGATCCAAGATCCGTTTTCGATACACGCCCTGGGTGGCCAAGATCCACTGGACAGACCCCAAGGCTCATACAGCAACGACCCCCGCCGAGAAGCGACGGGGGTCAACGCGTCCGCGCGTGCCGACTACCGGGCGGCGGGCATGTTGCCGTCGCGCCAGTCGTTCACTCGCTTCCGGATGCTGGCGACCATGGGGAGGGCGTCAACCTCTGCGGGCTCGAACCAGCGGACATCGGTGGATTCCTCGGACACCGCGAGTTTCCCTGCCACAGGACGAGCCAGGAAGCAGATGGAGAACTCTTGCCGTACCTCGCCATCGTCGTAGGCGAAGACGTGACGAGGGTTGGTGTAGGTCCCGACGATGCCGATGATCTCGACATCGATACCAGTCTCTTCGTTCGTCTCCCGAATCGCGCAGTCCGGCAATGACTCGCCGATGTGCATGGCGCCACCGGGAAGCGCCCACATGTCGTTGTCGCTCCGCCGCTGAAGGAGAATGCGCCCCGAGTCGTCGACGACGACGGCAGAAGCAGCCGGAACCAAGCTGTTCGCGGCTGGGGCGTTCGGATCGTCCTCGTAATCGCGCCTACCCATTGCCCTCCTCTTCCCATACCGGAGTGCCCCGTTTCCACAGTTCCTCAATGTGCGACGCGAAGCGATCGAACATGCCGTCGTCCTGGTGACGACGCAGATGCAACGTAGGGGCATCGTGCCCAACGCTATGGGTCAGCAAGGGCGTAACGATCATGTCGTCATCGAAGCGGAACACCGACAGGTACGCATGTCCGTCGCTGAACCTCGCGTCAACGCCCGGTTGGCTCCTGATCTTCTCCAACTCGGCCAGCGTCACGCGGATACGCGTCGACAGCGTGAGCGCAACAGCTTCGTCCTGCTCGCGGGACCGTGTGACGTCGCTGTCCGGGTCGCCGAGTACGAAGCGAACTCGGCACCCCCGTGCTGCCTTGCGCTGCAACGCGGCACCGAATCGAGCCTGTTCGAGCCATAGGAAGTAATTGGTGTAACCGGCGAACGTCAGCTCACGCTCGGCTTTGGTGATCAAAGACCGCCACAGCGAAGCCGGACAACCGGACCGGTACGGATAGACCGAAACGACCTCACGGTCCGGACCGACCTTGATCGCCTTCCTTGCGGCTGCTGGCCATAACACCGCCTCCTCCTCTCCGAGGGCCTCACAGACGGCCCACCTATGGCGGGCACGGGGGATCCGTCCCGTCTCGGTCATCCATCGCCCGACAGTCTTGATGTCCACGCCGCACTTTTCCGCCAACTGACGGTCTGTCATGCGGGTTTGATGCATGGCGCGGCGCAGTGCTTCGTTCACCGATGCCCCCCTGGGACGTTAGGCACGTTTCTCACGGTAGACCCATTCCGTTCCTAACGGTCGCAGAACGAAGTAGGAACGCGCCGCCAGGGGCGGAAGTGTGAGGGTGACTGACGCACAGACCCCCGCGACCGTGGTGACGGCCCGGGGGCGTGGCCACCAACCCTGTGGAGGTTGACGACATGCCGCACTGTATCGCCCGCATCTTCGAACTGTTGTTGCGCTTACTGCTCCCCGCACCGGGACGGCATCGGAACGCTGAGAAAGTCCCCGTACCGACCGTGGACGCGTCGATGGCCCGTCTCCCGCGCGTCCCCGTGTTGCCGGGTGAGGACATCGGCCTTGTCCGCCCCTACCTCCTCGCGCACGAGCGGCGCCAACGGGCGCGACGGCGGGCGCTGGTGCTCGCGACGTACGGCGTCGACATCGGCCCGCGCCGGATTCACGGCGTGAAGGTGACGGCCTGATGAGCTACGACCGCAACGCCGCTCCCGCACCCACGCCGGGGCTGCGGCTGCTGCCGTGGGAGACCGAAACCGGCAAGCCGTGCTTCCTGTCCACGAACGGCTCGCCGGGCGCACTGGCCCGTATCGCGGACGAGATCGAGGCAGACCAGTTACGAGACGGCGCCGACGTCCTGAAGGGCGTCCAAGCCGTCCTGGACGACCACAAGGCCGGGGAGTACGCGCTACGCCTCGCGCTGCGGGCGGCCATGCAGTGCCTCGGCGATGTGTTGCGCATCGCCGACAGCCGGGGCGCCCGCCTGCCCGTCCTGAACGACGAACACGACTCTGACGACGGCGACTTGGACGACGGCACCGACGGCGACGGGCCGATGACGCCCAGATGTGGTGTCTCAAGCACGCGGGTCTGACGCACCACAGCGGCTACGAGCTGTCGGCGTTCCAGTACTTCAACGCCGCCATGACCGACCCCGGCGAGGAGCCGCACGCGACACGGACCGAGGTAACGCCTCCACTCGGTGCAGAGTGTTCCGGCTGTCCCGGTCCCCCGGTGGCGACGCACCGCCGGGGGACGGCGAAGGGTCAGTGCAGGTGGGCCGGGGTGAATCGGACCGGGAGGGCGGCCACGCCGCGCATCATCAGGGTGACCCGCCATTCGAGGTCGTCCGGGGCGACGGACAGGGTGACGTCCGGGAGTCGGTCGAGCAGGACCTCGACCGCGGCGCCGGCGATGACCTGGGCGATCTCACGGGCGGCCGGGGGGCAGCCGTGCTTGCCGTGGCTGAAGGCCATATGGGCCTGGTTGCCGCCCGCGCCGGAGTGGAAGTCCGGGCGTACGTCGGGGTCGGCGTTGGCCGCGGCGAGGCCCAGCATCAGGCAGTCGCCCTTTCTGATGCGGCGTCCGCCGAGCATGGTGTCCTCGGCGGCCCAGCGGCCGATCCAGAACGGGACCGGGGTGTCCTCCCACAGCACCTCGTTGAGCGCCTGGCCGACGCTGCGCCGGCCGCCGGAGAGGGTGATGGCGAACCGTTCGTCCGTCAGCATCAGCCGGAGGGCGTTGCCGATCAGGTCGCTGGTGGGCTGCTGGACGGCGTAGACGCTGCCGAGCAGGTCGTTGACGATCTCGTCGTCGGTGAGCCCGGCCGGGTGGGACACCAGATGGGCGGCGACGTTGGCCTGGTCGGGGTTCTCCCGGACGCGCTTGATCAGCGCCTCCGTCCTGGTCTGCATATTCCGCAGCGCGAGGGGGGCGTCGGGTCCGGTGAGGTGGAGCGAATCGTCCTGGATGGCGGCGGATTCGGTGTCGTCCAGTCCGTACAGCCGGGTCACCACCCGCAGCGGGATCTGGCTGGCGTACTCGGCCACCAGATCGGCCCGGCCGCTGCCCGCGAAGGTGTCGATCAGCCGGTCGGCGACGCGCTCGCACTGCGCGCGCAGTTCGAACTGGTCCACCGACGCCAGGCCGTCCCAGATCGCCTCGGCCCGCCGCTGGTGCTCGGCGCCCTCGCTGAAGAGCATGGTCGGGCGGTAGCCGACGAAGGTCATCAACTCCCAGTCGGGCGGCACCAGATGCCAGGAGTGCCAGCGGCGGGAGTCGCGGGCGAACAGCCGGGCATCGGTGGTGACCCGGACCACCTCGCGGTAGCCGAGCACGGCCCAGACTGGGATCTTGCCGTCCAGCAGGACGGGCACGACCGGGCCGTGGTCCCGGCGCAGCTCCCGGTAGAGGTCCAGCGGCTCGTCCCGGAACCGCTGGTAGTCCAGCGGCAGCGACCCGGTGGGCACCACCCCGTCGGGCGGCGCGGGGGCGGACCGGAAGACGGGCTCGGGCGGGTCCTCGGACGAGTCCTCCGACAGGTCCTCGGGCAGGTCCTCGAACGAGGGCGTGGGGTCAGGGGTGGTCACGCGGTGCTCTCCCCGGCGGCGCCGTTGGTGGAAAGGGAGTAGAGGTAGCGGGCGAGCGCGACCAGTACGGCCTTGCTGGAGTCGCGCTTACGGGCGTCGCAGTCGATCATCGGCACCTCGGGCGGGAGGTCGAGGGCCTCCCGCACCTCCTCCAGCGAGTGCTGCGGCTCGGTGAAGTTGTTGCGGGCCACGATGAACGGCGTGCCGTGGTGTTCCAGCCGGTCCAGCGCGTACCAGGAGTCGGAAAGCCGATTGGTGTCCACCAGGACGACCGCGCCCAGGGTCCCGGAGAAGAGCCGGTCCCACAGGAACCAGAACCGCTCCTGGCCCGGGGCGCCGAACAGATAGAGCACCATCTGCTCGTCCAGGCTGATCCGGCCGAAGTCGAAGGCCACCGTGGTGGTGGTCTTGTGCCGCACGAACGAGGCGTCGTCGATGCCGACGCCCGCCTGCGTCATCGTCTCCTCGGTGCTCAGCGGGCGGATCTCGCTGACCGACCGCACCATCGTCGTCTTGCCGACGCCGAACCCGCCCACGATCACGATCTTGAGACCGTTGCTCGCGCTCTCCCGCAGCGGAGCGTGTCCGGTGCTGCCGGGGAGCGCCATGCTGACGGTGTCGTCAGAGATTCTGGAGTGCAACGAGCACCTTCTTCAGGGTTTCGGGCCCGGGCAGCCGGCCGCCGGGGCGGGCCGCCTGCGGATGGCGCGCGGTGATCCGGCCGGTGTCCAGCAGATCGCACAGCAGGATCTTGACCACGCTGACGGGCAGTTCCAGATACGAGGAGATCTCCACGACCGACAGGGGGCGGCGGCACATCCGCAGGATCCGGACGTGCTCGGACTGCATCCCGGGGGTGGGGTCGCTTTCGCTGACGATCAGCGTGACCATGTCGAACCGGCTCTCGTCCGCCCGGCTGCGGCCGCCGGTGACGGTGTACAGCCGGTCCGGCCCCTCCTTGTCCAGCGGCCCTCGGATCATGCCTTCGCCCCGCCGCCGCTGTCGCCCGCGGCCGCCCTCGGGGCGGCCCGCAGATGGTCGCCGATCTGCTCGACCAGCTCGTTCATGTTGTGGCCGATGATGCCGACATCGGCGTCGTCATGGGCCACCACGGCGAGATGGGCGCCTTCGCCGGCCTCGACGATGAACAGAATTCCCCCGTGGAACTCCGTCATCGACTGCCGTACGCCGCCGCTGCCGTCGCCGAACTCGATGGACGCGCCATGGGCGAGGCTCTGGATGCCCGACGCGATGGCCGCCAGCTGATCGGCCTGGTCCACGGACAACCCGGAGGAGAGGCACAGTTTGAGCCCGTCCCGCGACAGCACCAGCGCGTGGCGTGACCCCGGGGTCTTCTCCAGCAGGTTCTCCAACAGCCAGTCCAAGCTGCGGTCGGTGGTGTTCATCGGCGTTCCTTCTGTCACGGCTTGTCGTTCTCGGCAGGCTCGGCGGACTCGGCGGATACGGCAGGCTCGGCGGACTCGGCGGTCTCGTTGTGCTCTGCGGATACCGAAGGCTCGGTGTCACACGGGGCACCGGTGGCGGAACCACCGCGGGCCGCCTGGCGGAAGGCGCCGAAGCGGGCTCCGGCTTCCTCGGGTCGTGGACGGCTGGTCTTGGCCTTGGGTTCCGCCTCGGCCGCCTGAGTGGCCGCCCGGGTGGCGGCGGCCAGCGTCTCGCCACGGCGCCGCTTGGGCAGTCCGTTGACGGGCCGTGGGGGCTGCGCCGCGGGCTCCGGCGCGGTGGGCTCCGGCGCGGACGACGGCGAAGGGGACGGCGATGGGGACGGCGAGGTGGCGGGTGCGGGGGCCGCCGCCGCGGGGGCCGCGGTGGTGGTGGCCGCGGTGGTGGTGGCCGTGGACGCGACGGCCTGGGCGGACGCCTGCCGGGGGACCCCGGAGCGGACGGAGCCCGGTGCGTCGAGGACGACGGCGTCCTGGTTGACGTGCGTGATCAGCTGCTGTGGGATCAGGACGACCACACCGGTGCCGCCCCGCGCGGACGGCCGGAAGGAGACGGTGAGCCCGTGCTTACGGGCCAGACAGCCGACGACGGCCAGGCCCAGCCGGGTGCCGGACAGGCTCATCAGGTCCAGGCTCTCGGAGGAGACGGACTTCTGGGCGCGGTCCAGGGCGGCCGGGCCCATCACGAGTCCGCCGTCCTCGATGGTCACCACGACGCCCGCGTGCGTCTCCTCGACGTACACATGCACCTCCTCGGTGGGAGGCGAGAAGCTGGCGGCGTTGTCCATCAGTTCGGCGAGGGCGTGCATGACGCCCTCGGCCGCGTAACCGGCCACCGCGGCGTTGCTGGCCGAGTGGACCCGTACCCGCTGGAAGGCGCTGATCCGGCCGATCGCGCCGCGCAGCACGGACTCCATGACGATCGGCTTGGTCCAGCGGCGCCCGGAGCGCGCACCGGTCAGCACCGCGATACTGTCCGCGATCCGGCCCGCCTGGGCGGTGGTGTGGTCCAGCTTCAGCAGATCGCCGAGGACGGTCTCGTCGTGGCGGTTCTCCATCTCCCGCAGATCGGCCAGCATGCTGGTGGCCAGCGCCTGGACACGGCCCGCGGCGTTGGCGCACGCGGCCATCGCGGAGGCGCGCATCCGCTCACCGTCGCCGATCTCGCGCAGCAACGCCCGCAAGAGCTGCTGATGGGCCCTGCTGGTGGGGCGCTCCATGCGGGTGATCACGGTTTCCGCCGAGCCGCCCTCGCGCAGTCTCCGCACCGCGGACGGAATCGTTTCCTCGGCGAGCCGGGTGGCCTCGATCTCCTTGGCGGCGGCCGCGGTCTCCAGCTCCGTGACCCGCTCCTGGAGACGGCCGATGGTCCGCGAGCGGTTGGTGGCGACCGCGAGCGCCACCCCCAGCAGCACGGCGGCCACTCCGCAGAAGACGGCGACGGAGGCGCGCTGGGCGGAGGGCACGGCGGTGGTCACCCACAGTCCCGCTCCACCCGCGACGACGGCTGCCAGCAGGGGGACGGTCAGGGCCCCACGTGTCACCGAGGGCCCTTTGTACGGATGGCTGGATATGTGTGCTGACATCTATCAGGTCCTCATGGGCGCGTTGAGGGTTTTTGGCTGGACCACGCGGACATCAAGCCGTGGGCGCCACATGTTAGTAGAGTCACGTCACTTTGACCGGTCCCGCTCATCACATGGAGCATGACGGTCCGTCAAATCGAAGCGTCGAGAAGCGTCACCTTCCGGACGCATATGCCGCTGCCATCGCTCGTAAGCGTTGCCGACCCGGAAACGTCACGGATCCGGAAGCGTCCCGCCCCCGAAGCTTCACGGAATCGCCAGCTCGGCCCAGATGACCTTGCCGTTCGAGGTGTAGCGGGTGCCCCAGCGCTCGGCGAACTGGGCGACCAGGAAGAGCCCCCGGCCGCCCTCGTCCGTCGTCGCCGCGTACCGCAGATGCGGGGAGGTGCTGCTGGTGTCGGAGACCTCGCAGATCAGGACCTTGTCGCGGAGCAACTGCACCCGGATCGGGCCGGTGGCGTAGCGGATCGCGTTGGTGATCAGTTCGCTGAGCACCAACTCGGCGGTGAACGCCCCCTCGTCCAGCCCCCACTCCGCCAGCTTCCGCATCACCTCGGCGCGCACCCCGGCCACGGCGGCGGGGTCGGACGGCACGTCCCAGGAGGCCACCCGGTCGCCGCCAACGACCCGGGTACGAGCGGCGATCAGGGCGATGTCATCGCTCGGGTTGCTGGGCAGCAGCGCGTCCAGCACCTCGGTGCAGATCTCGTCGGGCGTCCGGCCGGGGTGGGACAGGGCGTCGCGCAGCATCTCAAGACCGGTGTCGATCTCCCGGCGGCGGTCCTCGATGAGCCCGTCGGTATAGAGGACGAGATGGCTGCCCTCGGCCAGTTCCACCTCGGCGGTCTCGAACGGCAGCCCGCCCAGGCCCAGCGGGGGCCCGGCCGGGAGATCGAGGAACTCCACGGAGCCGTCCGGACGCACCAGCGCGGGCGGCGGATGACCGGCCCGCGCCATCGTGCACCGCCGCGTCACGGGATCGTAGATCGCGTACAGACACGTGGCCCCCGTGATCCCCTCACTGCCGGCGCCATCGCCATCCGGTCCGCCAGGGCCCTCGTCCTGGTCGATCCGGGCGATCAGATCGTCGAGGTGCGACAGGATCTCGTCGGGCGAGAGATCGAGCGTGGAGAAGTTGTGCACCGCCGTCCGCAACCGCCCCATCGTCGCCGCCGCGTGCAGGCCATGCCCCACCACATCGCCCACCACCAGCGCCACCCGCGCCCCCGGCAACGGGATGACGTCGAACCAGTCGCCCCCGACCCCCGACTCGGCCGGCAGATAGCGGAAGGCCACATCCAGCGCGTTCTGCTCGGGCAGGGCGCGGGGCAGCAGGCTGTGCTGCAGGGTCACCGCCATGGTGTGCTCGCGGGTGTAGCGCCGGGCGTTGTCGATACAGACCGCGGCGTGCGCGGCGAGCTCCTCGGCGAGGGACACCTCCTCCTCTTCGAAGGGCTCGCGCTGCTTCATCCGCCAGAAGTTGACCACGCCCAGCAGCACGCCCCGGGCCCGCAGCGGCACGGTGACAAGGGACCGGATGCCGTATTCGATGACCTTGGCGGTCTGCTCGGGGTCCTGCGCCTGCCAGCCGGTGGCCTCGGTGAGATCGTCCTCGACGACCGGCTCACCCTCGCTCAGCCCGAACGCCTGGGGGGAGGTCGGGACGAAGGAGAACACCCGGCCGACCGGGTAGAAGGGGTGGCCCTGGCCGGGCCGGATCCCGTGGACCGCCTCCCGGCGCATCTCGACACCGCCGACCGCCAGCGGCTCATCGCCGCGCGCCACGGGCTCGGCCAGGTCGACCGTGACGAAGTCGGCGAAGCGGTCCACCGCCACCTGTGCCAGCTCCTCGGCGGTCCGGGCCACATCGAGGGTGGTGCCGATCTCCACGCTCGCGTCGTACAGCAGCTTGAGCCGCTTCTGGGCCACGTCGGCACGGCCGGAGAGGGCGCGCAGTTCGGTGGAGTCGCGCAGGGTGGCGACGCTGCCGGGCGGGCCGCCGTCGCGGTCGGTCAGCCGGTTGTTGATGGCCAGCAGCCGGTCGCCGGCCACCAGCACCTCGTCGGTGACATCGCGCCCGGAGGCCAGGACGTCGGCGACATGGGGATCCAGGCCCAGATCGTCGACCAGCCGCCCCTCCGGCCGCGGCGGCAGATCGAGCAGCCGGGACGCCTCGTCGTTGGCGAGCACCAGCCGCCCGTCGCCGCCGACGATCAGCACGCCCTCGCGCACCGAGTGCAGCACCGCGTCATGGTGCTCGTACATCCGCGTCATCTCGATCGGGTCCAGGCCGCGGGTCTGCCGCCGCAGCCGTCTGCTCACCAGGGCGGTGCCGCCGGTGGCGAGGACGAGGGAGGCGGAGACGGCGCCGACGAGCAGCGGGAGCTGGCGGTTGGCGAGCCCGCTCACCTTCTGGATCGTGATCCCCGCGCCCACCAGGCCGACGACCTTGTGATGGCTGTCGAAGATCGGGGCGACCGCCTGCATCGCCGGGCCGAGGGTCCCGGGGCGGCTCTCGGTGATGGTGTGTCCCCGCAGCGGGGGGCCGATGGTGCCGATGAAGTGCTTGCCGATCCGGTTGGGCTTGGGGTGGGTGAGCCGGATGCCCTTCGGGGTCACCACCACGACGAAGTCGAGCCCGGATTTCTTCCGGGCGGCCTCGGCCTTCGGCTGGAGCACCTTGGTCGGGTTGCGGGCGTGCAGGGCCTGCACGATGCCGGGGGAGTTGGCGAAGGATTCGGCGACCGCGATGGACCGGCCGCGGGCCTCGTCGGTGGCGTCGTGCCGCACCTGGAGAACCAGGGCGATGGTCGCCGCCGCGCCGAGCAGCAGCACGATCACGAGTTGGAGGACGAAGACCTGGCCGGCGACGCTGCGGACGCTCAGCCACGATCGAAAGCGCCGGCCCGCCACCTCCGGGCGCTCCCGGCGCCGACTCCGTGGGCGCCGACCGGGGATCATGCGGGCAGCCCACGATCGACCCATAAACCGGGCCATACACATACATCTACACCGGGAAATCCTGGAAGGCGAATCTCCGCTTCCGTCGACTGGCACGAAACGACAAGGCACATACGGTACGCGACTTTCCGTACCGGACCGATTACGGACCGCTGCGGCGGGGCGTATTCACGGTGGCGAGGTGCCGAAGCCGGGGGTCTATGCAAATCTGAGAAAAAGGGCAATTCACCCTTATTGCCGTCAATAGGCGCCGACTCGGCACCTATTGCGCCTGACGAAGGAGCCCGACATGGCCAGTCACGCCGGTGGAGTTCAGACAGGGGCCGCCCCGGGCCACGCGCACCGGGCGGTGAGCGGATGGCTCGTCTTCGCGGCGGTCATGATGATCTTCAGTGGGCTGATGAACCTACTCCAGGGCATCTCGGCCATCCGGACCGACCGGGTGTTCCTGGTCACGCAGAGCTATATCTTCCAGTTCGACCTCGCCGGCTGGGGCTGGGTCCACTTCGGCGTCGGCATCGCCCTCCTGCTCTCCGGGTTCGCGGTGTTCACCGGTGCGATGTGGGCCCGGGTCACGGGTGTGGTGCTGGCCGGACTCGCGCTGATCGCCAACTTCCTGTGGCTGCCGTACTACCCGGTCTGGGCCACCGTGCTGCTCATCGTCGACGCCCTCGTCATCTGGTCGCTGTGCGCCGGGCCGGCCCGCAGCGGCGCGGGAGGACGCGGCGAGGCGGGACGTACCGCCTGAGAGCCGGGGTGCCTGGCTTCCCGGCGGGGTGCGGGGCAGGCTGGAGCCATGCTGCTGGCTGATGTCGCGCTGACCTCCCGCCAGGTCGCGGCCACCTCCGCCCGCTCGGAGAAGATCGCCGCGCTGGCCCGGCTGTTCCGGCGTACGGAACCGGCCGAGGCGGCCGTGGTGATCACCTACCTCGCGGGCAAACTGCCCCAGCGCCGGACCGGAGTGGGCTGGTCCACCCTGCGCCACCGGCGGGAACCCGCCGCCGGGCCGACGCTCGCGGTGCTCGATGTGGACGAGGCCCTCACCCGGGTCGCGGCCGTCTCCGGCACCGGCGCGACGGCGGCCCGCAAGCGGCTGGTGGGCGAGCTGCTGGCCGCCGCGACCAAGGAGGAGCAGGGCTTTCTGCTGGGGCTGATCGGCGGGGAGCTGCGGCAGGGGGCGCTGGAAGGGCTGGCCGTGGAGGGGCTCGCCGAGGCGGTGGGCGCACCGGCCGCCGGGGTGCGGCGGGCGGTGATGGTCGGCGGTTCGCTGGGCATCGTCGCCGAGGCGCTGCTGGCGCGCGGCCCGGAGGCGCTGGCCGACTTCCGGCTCGAGGTGGGGCGGCCGGTGCTGCCGATGCTCGCGCAGAGCGCCAAGGACCTGGATGAGGCCATGGACCGGCTGGGACCGTGCGCGGTCGAGGAGAAGCTGGACGGGATCCGGGTCCAGGTGCACCGCGACGGCGAGGACGTACGGATCTACACCCGCACCCTCGACGAGATCACCGACCGGCTCCCGGAGGTCGTCACGGCGGCGCGGGAACTGGCGGTGGACCGGGCGATCCTCGACGGTGAGGTGATCCTGCTGGACGCCGAGGGGCGGCCACGGCCGTTCCAGGAGACCTCCGCCCGGGTCGGCTCCCGGCTCGATGTGGCCGGGGCGTCGGCCGCGCTGCCGCTGTCCCCCGTCTTCTTCGATCTGCTCGTCGTGGACGACCGCGATCTCCTCGACCTCACGGCCCGCGAGCGCCATGCCGAACTCGCCCGGATCGCCCCCGGGCCCCGGCGGGTGCGGCGGCTGGTGGCCGACGACCCGGCGGATCCGGAAACCCGGCGGGCGGCACGGGAGTTCGCCGCCGACGTGCTGGCCCGGGGGCATGAGGGGGTGCTGGTCAAGGCGCTGAAGGCGCCGTACGGCGCGGGCCGGCGCGGGGCGTCCTGGCTGAAGGTCAAACCGGTGCACACGCTGGATCTGGTGGTGCTGGCGGCGGAGTGGGGACACGGCCGCCGCACCGGGAAACTGTCCAACCTCCACCTGGGCGCGCGAGCGGCGGACGGCACGTATCTGATGCTGGGCAAGACCTTCAAGGGGCTCACCGACGCGATGCTGGAGTGGCAGACACAGGCACTGCTGGGCATCGCGGTCAGCGACGACGGCTGGGTGGTGCGGGTGCGTCCGGAGCTGGTGGTGGAGGTGGCCTTCGACGGGCTGCAGCGCTCGTCCCGCTATCCGGCGGGCGTCACGCTGCGGTTCGCGCGGGTGCTGCGCTACCGGGAGGACAAGCCGGCGGACCAGGCGGACACGGTCGAGGCGGTGCTGGCGCTGCGCGGCGAATGACCGGCCGGGGCCGGGAGAGCGCGAGATCTCGGGCGGTCCGGGGGCCAGGACCGCGAGACCACGAGACCCCGGACCGCCAGGCGGTCCGGGGTCGGGCGGGATCGGGAGCGATCAGGAACGGTTCTCCGCGTGGGTCAGGGTCTCCCAGCCCAGGAAGAGGCTGTTGGTGCCCGCCGGGCGCTGCTGCTCGGTGAGCTTCTGGGTGTTGGCCATGGCGATGCCGAGGCGGGTGTGCAGGGCGTTGTAGCCGACCTCGGTGATCGGGCCGAGGCCCCGCTTGACGCTGCCGCCGCACAGCCAGGACGGCACGCCCTCGCCGAGTTCGTACTTCGACTGGAAGCCCAGCGCCTGCCGCAGCCGCTCGCCCACCTCGGGGTAGAGGTCCTGGCCCTGGATGCGGCTGGTCTCGGCGACATGCGCGATGGAGGCGATGCCGTATCCGGTGTGAGTGAGGTCGCGGCAGGTCTCCTGGGTGAGGCCGGTGACGAAGGTCGTCTGGCCCTGCCAGTACTTGACGATCTTGTCGCGGGTGTCCAGGCCGCTGCCGGGCGCGGTCTTGGGCAGGGAGCCGTCGGACTGCAGGTAGATGTACGCGGGGACGCGGCCGCGGAACTTCGCGACGGCCTTGTCGTAGCTGGCCCGGTCGTCGAGGAAGACGGAGATGCCGGTGGCGGCCTCCATCATCACCAGCTCCCAGTTGCCGTTGGAGTTCGAGCCGCCGATGACCTTCGGGAGGTAGACGTTCCGCAGCATCGTGGAGAAGCGGCTGATGGAGGCGTCCGACCAGCCGTCATAGGTGTAGCGGATGATCTCGGCCGCCCGGGGCCAGGAGGATCCGGCCCAGCCGGTCTGCAGCGGGGCGTTGCTGTTGGTGTGGTCCTTGATGGTGGCCGACCAGGCGTCCATGATCTGGATCGCCTTCTCGGCGTAGCGGCTGTCGCGGGTGATGTACCAGGCCAGCGAGAGCGAGTAGGCGGCGAGCGCGTCCTGGCGCTCATCGGTGCAGCCGAGGTTGGGGTCGGAGTACGGACCGCATTCGACGACCGCCCGCGGCTTGGGGGTGCGCGACAGCGAGGCGTACGGGCTCGACAGCATCGCGTCGTACGCGCCCTTCCAGGGCTGCGCGCCGGCGTTCACCTTGGAGCGGACGAAGTCGAGCTGGGCCTGGCTGACCAGAACGCCGGGGTGGGTGAAGGCCGCGGCCTTGGGTTCGGCGGACCGCTTGGTCTGCCCGGCCGTGGCCGGGCCGCTGAGGATGCCCGCGAACAGCGCGGCCAGCGCTGCGGCGAGGGCGAGATACAGGGCTCTGGTGCGCATGGGGGCGGCTCCTGACGGTGGGGTTCGCGTATGTGAACGACGGATGCCGACATGAACTCCTGCGATGCTCCGGGAAGTTAGCTCATGAACACGTCAAGGTCTAGACCTGCGGGGCGTAGGAGAGAATGTGCGCCCCGCCCCGATCGAGAGGCCCAGCGTGGAGACGACAGTCGCGGAGGACCAAGGCACAGGCCCCGGCCGCCCGTCCGGCGCCCCGCGCGGCGCCCGGGGCACCTGGGGCGCGGTCGCCCGGCTGCTCCGGCTCCCCGGCGGACGGGCCCGGCGGACGGCGGCCTGGTCCGCGATGGTGCCGCTGGCCCTGGTCAGCGTGGTGGTGCTGTGCCGGGCCGCGGACATCGACGGCATCACCCCCATACCGCAGCTACTGGCCTTTCTGCCCTGGCTGCTGGTCCCGGCGGCGCTCGGGCTGCTGCTCGGCACGGCCGCCCGCTGGCCGCTGGGGTGCGGCTGGGCGCTGGCGGCGGCCGCGGCCACCGGGTGGTTCATCCAGCCGTACGACGGCGGCACCCCGCCCGAGCCGCACGGACCGGTCCTCGCCCGGCTGCGGGTGATGACCGCGAACCTCGAGTTCGGCCAGGCCAGGGACGGGCTGCTGACCGCGCTGCGCCGGGAGCGGCCCGACCTGGTCGCGGTGCAGGAGTGCGACACGGAGTGCGCCGAGGCGCTGGACTCGGCCGCCGTCCGCGCGGCCTACCCGTACCGGAGCATCGCCCTCGGCGACAGCCCCGCCGCGGGCTCGGCGATCCTGAGCCGCCACCCGCTGACCCGGGAGGAGGGGGTGCGCGGGACGCTGCGGATGCCGGGGGCGGTCGTCCGGATCGCCGGGCAGCGGCTGCGGCTGCAGGTCGCGCATCCCATGCCGCCGATGCCGGGCCAGTTGGACGTCTGGCGCACCGAGCTGGGGCGGCTGCGGGCCTACGCCGCCGGGCGGGGCGAGGAACCCACCCTGATCGCGGGCGACTTCAACGCCACCCAGGACCATGCCGCCTTCCGGTCCGTCCTGGACACCGGGCTGCGGGACAGCGCACGGGCCACCGGGGTCTCCCGCACGCCGAGCTGGCCGAGCGCCACGGCCCCGGTGCTGGGGGCGCAGATCGACCATGTGCTGGCCAGCCGGGCACTGCGGCCGCGCACGGCCCGCTTCCTGGAGCTGCCGCACACCGACCACCGCGCGCTGCTGGTGGAGCTGGACCTGTACGGACCGCAAGGCTGACCGGCGGCTCGGCCCTCGCTCGGGTCGCGGCTCAGCTCTCGCTCGGGTTGTAGGAGTTGGCCAGCTCGAACGGATCGGGCTCCAGGCCCGCCGTGGGCCAGCGCTGCTCCCGCTGCCAGCGCGCGTTCTCCTGGGCGAGCGCGTCCCAGAGCAGATTGAGCGGATGGGCCGCGTCATAGGACGCGCGCTCACCGCGCCGGGTGAAGGCGCCCAGCAGCACCTCCAGCCGGGGCCCGGTGTCATTGACCAGCTCGACCGCGCGCAGCCCGCGTCCGTACGCCAGCCGCGGATCGCCCGCCGCGTCCGCGACCCCCTTGGTGACCAGCATGCAGCCGCGCAGCAGACCGGAGCGCAGCAGCTCGAAACCGTAGTTGACGGTGTCGATCTCGGCGGCGATGCGCAGCTTGTTGCGGTAGTCGCCGCCGAACCAGGTGTGCAGCACCCCGGCCATCAGCCCGCTGGCCGAGACCACCAGCGGCAGGGAGCGCAGCGCGCTGCTCGGGGCGGTGGGGCCGGGCAGCTCGGCCTCGGACAGATTGGTCAGCAGCGAGACCCCGCTGCGGCGCCACTCCATCACATCGAAGGCGGCGAGTTCATCGTCGCCCTCGGGCCGGGTCACCACGGAGCCGCACACCAGGTCGACATCCTTGGCACGCAGCTTGGCCAGTACGTCCCGGGTGCGCACATGGCCGACCTTGAGGTCGATGGCGCGCTGCCGGAACTCCTCGGACACCCGCTCCCCGGCGCCCGCCAGATAGCTGAGGGTAAATCGAGTGGTGCCCACCACCAGGGTTTTTCCCAGGCGGCGCCGTGACTCATGGATGCCGTCCAGCCACTCGCCGAGAGTTCCGCGCGCCAATTCGACCAGGGCTTCTCCGGTGCCGGTGAACAGCACGTCCTTGCCACGCCCCTGCTTGAGTATGAGGGGTTCGCCGCAAAGCTCGCGAAAGTTCCGGTTCATGGTGTCGATCTGCTTTTGCACGCTGGACTGTTCGCGGCCAAGAATCCGTGCGGCGCCCAGTGCGGTACCGGCCTCATGGACCATGATCAAGGTGCGCAACTGGTCCATCGTGGTGTCCATGAGCGCGAGTGGACTCTGCGCCCAACGGCCACGCCGATCCGTCGTCGGTGGTCCGAGCGACCCGGGTCTCACCATGAATTCCCCCGCTTTTCAACTTCTGCCGTTTTCCTGACTCCAGAGTTTAGTCAGCTGTCCACCCGGATATCCGGGTCCGATATGAGCGAGAGCAACCCCGCTTTTCCGGACTCCTTACGCGCGCGCCCCCCGCGAGCCGCAGCGGCGGCTCGCGGGGGGCGCGGGCTGGGGCACGAGGCCCTTGCGGGTCAGGCGCCGATGTCGCCGCCGTCGCGCCGCCAGACGCTGACCACGGACGGCCGGGTCAGCTTGCCCGGGCCGTCGGGCCAGGTGGACGCGGGCTTCTCCACGCTCGCGCCGTCGAGCTCGCCCGGGTGCTGCACGGCCACCAGCACCCGCCGCTCCTGCACGATCGGGCCGCAGGTCTCCGCGCCGTTCGGCACGGTCAGGAACTGCTTGACCTGGCCGCGGCGGCTGCCCGCCGTCGCCACGCCGAACAGCCCGTCGTGGCTGCCGAGCGCGTTGCCGTCCGTGGAGATCCACAGATTGCCGTGCGCGTCGAAGGTGATGTTGTCCGGGCAGGAGATCGGGCTGACCTGGTCCTTGGGGAAGCCGCCGAAGTAGGTGCTCGGATCCTCGGGGTCGCCGCAGACCAGGAACAGCCGCCAATTGAAGCGGGTGGAGCCCGGGTTGTTCCAGCGCTCGGTCAGCTCCAGGATCTGGCCGTGCTTGTTGGCGTTGCGCGGGTTGGCCTCGTCGGCCGCGGCCTTGCCCGTCTTGCCACGGTCCGAGTTGTTGGTCAGCGCGATGTACACACGACCGGTGCGCGGGCTCGGCTCGACGTCCTCGGGGCGGTCCATCTTCGTCGCACCGGCCTTGTCGGCGGCCAGACGCGTGAAGACGTACACCTCCTCGGCGGTCATCCCGTCCACGAAGGAGCGGTCGCCGCAGGCCAGCGGGATCCACTCACCGGCGCCGTCGAACTCGCCGTCCTTGGGAAGCTGTCCGGTGCCGTCGATCTCGGCGGACGGGCTGTCACCGGTGAACTTGGCGACGTACAGCGTGCCCTCGTCCAGCAGCGTGCGGTTGTGCTCACGGGCGATGCGGCTGTTGCCCTTCATCATCCGCTTGGCGGAGACGAACTTGTAGAAGTAGTCGAACTTCTCGTCGTCGCCCATGTAGAGGACCGGACGGCCGTCGGTGGTCAGCCGGGGCTCGGCGGCCTCGTGCTTGAAGCGGCCCAGCGCGGTCAGCTTGCGCGGGGTGGAGTCGGGGTCGAACGGGTCGACCTCGATGACCCAGCCGAAGCGGTGCGCCTCGTTGGGCTCCTTGGCGAGGTCGAAGCGGTCGTCGAAACGCTCCCACTTGCGCTCGGAGGCGCCGTCCTTGAAGCCGTAGCGCTTCAGGCCCGCCTTGACGGTCGGGTCGGTGACCTTGTCGGGGTTGGCGAAGTACTGGTTGAAGTTCTCCTCGCCGGAGAGCACCGTGCCCCACGGGGTGATGCCGCCACCGCAGTTGTTCAGCGTGCCGAGGACGCGCTTGCCGGACCGGTCGGCGGAGGTGCGCAGCAGCTTGCTGCCCGCCGCCGGGCCGGTGACCTCGAACGGAGTGGTCGCGGTGATACGGCGGTTGAGGTGGTGGCGGGGCACGGCGGTGAGCCGGCCCAGCCGGCGCTCCTCGGCCGTCATCACCACGGACAGCCCGTGCGCGGCCCAGGCGATCTCGGCCTGCTCGCGGGTGGGGTTCTCCGGGTCGTACCCGGCGAACATCAGCACCTCGTCGGTGTACTCATGGTTGACCACGAGGAGCTGATGGTCGCGCTCGCCGGGGACGTCCAGCACCGCCATGTAGTCGTTGTTGTAACCGAACTGGCCCGCCTGGGCCTTGGCGCTCTGCTTGGCCGGGTCGAACGCGGGCGCACCGCGCAGGATCGGGTCACCCCAGCGGAGCACCACGTTCTGGTCGTGGCCCTCGGCGGTGACCACGGTGTCCTGGGTGTTGGGGGCCACCGGCGAGAAGCGGAGGCCGCGGGCGGCCTTGCTGTCCTTCGCCTCGGCGGCGGCACCGGCGGTGGCGGCCGCGTCGCCCGACGCGGCGGCTGCCTGCGGCGCCCGCTCGAGCGCCACGGCTCCGGTCGCGGCCGCCACGGTCATCACCGCACCGGCCCGCAGAAGGGAACGGCGGGAGGCGGCAGCGGCGATAACGTCGCCCACGTAGGCGTTGTCAGAGGTGTTCGGCGTCTCGTGAAAGCAGGCGTCGCCACAGCGGTACCGGCACGTCAGCGCGGAACGACCGCCCGGGTGTGAGCTGATGAGCGGCAGAAGGTTGCGCACGTCTTCCCCTCCGTAAGGGTGTCACGTATGAGCTTCGAAGGGCCCCGCATGGGCAGTACGCCGACGCGGTCCGGGCCGACATGACGTCGGGATCCTTTGGCGGCGAAGCTATGGGCGTAGAACCGCACGGTGGCGACGAACGCCTGAACCAGAGGTGAACGAAGCGCGAGCGGAATCGGCGGAAGAGGGCCGCCGGGCGGCCAGCTAGCCTTTCGGCACCACGGTCATGCACCGCCATGCACCGCACTCGACACGTGAGAGGTATCTCCCATGGGCATACGGGACCTACTGCGCAAAGTTTTCGGCCGCTCCCGAACCACGGGGGTGGACGAAGCTTCTGCCGCGCCGGAGGCGGAGGTTGTCCCGGACCCCCAGTCGGCCGAGAAGTCGGCACAGCCGACGGTAGAGCAGACGGCAGACGAGAAGGCCGAGTCCAAGGCGTCGTCGGACGCCGAGCCGAAGGCCGAGTCCGACGTCGAGCCGAAGGCCGAGGTGGAGGCCGAGCCCGAGCCCGAGCCGAAGGCTGAGCCGAAGCCTGAGCCGGCCGCGGACATGGCACCGGCCCCGGACTCCCCCGACGACGAATCCGCGCACGACCCGGCCCTGTCGGCTCCGCTGAAGTCCCTCGACGAGATCCTGAAGTCCCCCGCGCCCGAGGACACGACAACCTCCGGCGACGACGCACCGATTGAGGCAACGGCAGCGGCCGACGCGAAGGAAACGGCCGCCGCTGAGGCGAAGGCAGAGGCGGACGAGCCCAAGCCCGCCGCCGGGGCCGAGGCAAAGGCCACACCCGAGCCGGACGTTGAAGCCCAGCCCACGCCTGCGGACACTGCCGACGCCACGTCCCCCACCACCCCCGCGGCCGACGCCGAACCCGAGCCGACGCCCGAACCGGCGGCCGAGGCCGAGGCCGAAGCGGAGGCGGAAGCGGAGGCGGAAGCGGAGCCCGCCACCGCGCCTGAGGCTGCCGCAGCCGCGGACGCCCCGTCTGCGGAGGCGAGTGCCGACGCCGGAGCCGAGGCGAAGGCAGGCGCCGAGGCCCCTGCCGAGACCAAGACCGCCGACGAGCCCGCCGAGACCACGGCCAAGGCCGTGGCGGAGGCCGAGCCTGCGCCCGCAACCGACCCCGCGCCGGAGACCGCCGAGCCGGTGACGGAGACGGCCGAGCCGGTGGCGGAGACCGCCGACGCATCCTCGGCGGAGGCCGACACCACGCCTGAGGCCGAGGTTGCGGAGGACCCCGCGCCGGAGACCGCCACGGCGGAGACGGCAACCGCCGCAGCGCCCGAGGCGGCCGCAGAGACCGCCGTGCCCGAGGGTGAGGCAGCGGCAGAGGCTGGCGACGAGGCCATGCCCGCGGCCACGAGCGACGACAAGCCCGCTGCGGCAGAGGCCGAGGCCAAGGCCAAGGCGGAAGCCGAACCGGAGGCCACGGCGGAGGCCGAGCCCGCGGACGACGGCGATGCCGCGGCGGCTCCGGCGGCGGCGAGTGCCGATGCCGAGCCCAAGGCCGAAGCCGAGGCGGCAGCAAAGGCTGACGACGAGGCCGCCCCCGCGGCCACGAGCGATGACGAGCCCGCCGAGGCGGAGGCCGAGCCCGCGCCCGAGGCCGCCCCCGCGGCCAAGGCCGACGACAAGCCCGCCGAGGCGGAGACCGACCCCGAGCCCGAGGCCGACCCCGCGGCCGACCCCGAGCCGGTGGCGGTCGCTGCCGCCGCCCCCACCGCCGCCAAGACCGACGCACCCACCACCGCCACCGCATCCGCGATCACGCCCGCCGACCTCGAATCGCGGGCGCCCGGGCTGGTCGGGGCGTTCGCCGCCGCGGGGGAGGCCATCCAGGCGCATGGGCTGGCCGGGCAGCGGGCGGTCGTCTACCTCGTGCTGGACCGGTCCGGGTCGATGCGGGGGTACTTCAAGGACGGCACCGTGTCGCACCTCGCCGAGCAGGCGCTCGCCCTGTCCGCGCAGTTCGACGCCACCGGCACCGTGCCCGTCGTGTTCTTCTCCACCGACATCGACGGCACCGCCGACCTCGAGCTGGACCAGCACACCGGCCGCATCGAGGAGCTCCACGGCTCGCTCGGCCACATGGGGCGGACGAACTACCACACCGCCGTCAACGCGGTCATCGAGCGCTACAAGGCGTCCGGCACCACCGACCCCGCGTTCGTGATCTTCCAGACGGACGGCGCGCCCACCGCCAAGACCGCCGCCGAGAAGGCGCTGTGCGAGGCGGCGGGACTGCCGCTGTTCTGGGAGTTCCTGGCGTTCGGGGACCCGGAGGCGAAGGGGTTCGACTTCCTCCGGAAGCTGGACACCGCGCCCGCGCTCGCCGTCCCGGAGAAGCGGGCGGTCGACAACACCGGCTTCTTCCACGCCGGGCTCGACCCGCGTACGGTCGCCGACGCCGAGCTGTACCGGGAGATCCTGAAGAAGTTCCCGGGCTGGCTGGCCGCCCGTACGCAGGGCTGACCAGGGGCCGCACCACACCCGGCAACCCACCGAGGACCACAGCGGGGGCCATCCGCCGCGGGAAAAACGCCGCGCGGGTGGCCCCCGTCACTCGGATACGATATGGGCGGCTCAGTAGAGCTGGAAGTCACGTACCGTATCGACTCGGGAGCAGCCTGCAATGGCTCGACACCTCATCACCAGCGCCCTTCCCTACATCAACGGGATCAAGCACCTGGGCAACATGGTGGGGTCCATGCTCCCGGCCGACGTCTACTCCCGCTATATGCGCCAGCGCGGCCATGACGTCCTCTACATCTGCGCCACCGATGAGCACGGCACCCCGGCCGAGCTGGCCGCCAAGGAGGCCGGGCTGCCGGTCGACGAGTTCTGCGCCCAGCAGCACGAGGCACAGAAGGCGATCTACGACGGCTTCGGGCTCGCCTTCGACTACTTCGGCCGCAGCTCCTCCGCACAGAACGTGCAGATCACCCAGACGATCGCGCGTGAGCTCAAGGCGAACGGCTTCATCGAGGAGCGCTCGATCCGCCAGGTGTACTCCAACGCCGACGGCCGCTTCCTCCCCGACCGCTATATCGAGGGCACCTGCCCGCACTGCGGCTACGACAAGGCCCGCGGCGACCAGTGCGAGAACTGCACCCGCGTGCTCGACCCGACCGACCTGATCGACGCCCGCTCCGCGATCAGCGGCAGCAGCGATCTGGAGGTCCGGGAGACCAAGCACCTCTTCCTCCTCCAGTCCAAGCTGGCGGAGGAGGTCGCCGCCTGGGTCGACGAGCGCGGCAAGGACTGGCCGACGCTGGCCTCCTCGATCGCCCGCAAGTGGCTGAACGAGGGGCTGCAGGACCGGGCGATCACCCGCGACCTGGACTGGGGCGTGCCGGTGCCGGCCGACACCTGGCCGGAGCTGGCGGCCGAGGGCAAGGTCTTCTACGTCTGGTTCGACGCGCCGATCGAGTACATCGGGGCGACGAAGGAGTGGGCAGACGCCGCGCGAGACACAGACCCGGCGAACCGCGACTGGAAGTCGTGGTGGTACGACGTGGACGAGGCGGTCCGCTACACCGAGTTCATGGCGAAGGACAACGTCCCGTTCCACACCGTGATGTTCCCGGCCACCCTCCTCGGCACCCGGGACGCCTGGAAGAAGGTCGACTACGTCAAGGCGTTCAACTGGCTGACGTACTACGGCGGGAAGTTCTCCACCTCCCAGAAGCGCGGGGTGTTCACCGACGCCGCGCTCGAGGTGCTGCCCGCCGACTACTGGCGCTACTTCCTGATGGCGAACGCCCCGGAGTCCGACGACACCTCCTTCACCTGGGAGCACTTCACCGCCACCGTCAACAAGGACCTGGCCGACACGCTCGGCAACTTCGTCAACCGCGTGCTGTCCTTCTCCCGTAAGCGGTTCGGCGACGAGGTCCCGGCCGGGAAGGCCGCCGGAGAGGCGGAGGGGCGCCTGGGCGAGGAGATCGCGCGGCTGCTGGCGGAGTACGAGGAGCACATGGACACGCTCCAGTTCCGCAAGGCCGCGGCGGCGCTGCGCGCCCTGTGGAGCGCGGGCAACTCCTATCTGGAGGAGAAGGCCCCCTGGCTGGAGATCAAGACCGACCAGGAGGCCGCGGCCCTCACCCTGCGTACGGCGATGAACCTCATCCACCTCTACGCGGTCGTCTCCGAGCCGTTCATCCCGGCCTCGGCGCGGGCCATGCGGTCGGCGTTCGCGCTGAGCGAGGACACCGCGGTCTGGGTCGGCCAGGAGGAGGCCAAGGCGCTGGCGTCGGTCCCGGCGGGCACGGCCTTCACCGTTCCCCCGGTGCTCTTCGCGAAGATCACCGAGGAGGACCTGGAGTCCTTCCGGGAGCGCTTCGGCGGCGCGGAGCAGAACGGGAACGGCGCCGCGTAGCAGGTCGGCGAGCGGCGCCGGATAGCCGCTCATGCGCGTGTTGATCGCGCGGCAACCGTTCGTTTAGTCCCCTCGGTGACCCTGTGGAGTCCATAACCACCGGGGAGTCGAGGAAGCAGTGCCGGACGCACGTGTCACGGTGACGGTCCACGGCCCCGACCCGCTCAGCCGGGCCGGGGTCGTGCGTCATCTGCAGCATCAACCCAGCGTCGAGCTGGTCGACCGGCCAGGCCCGCCCGGCGACGAACCCCGCGGCGCCGTCGCCGTCATGCTCGCCGAGCGCCTCGACGACCGCGCCGGGGCGGAGCTGCGTCGCCTGGTGCGGGGCGGTCGGCAGCGAGTGGTGCTGATCGCGGGCGAGCTCCGCGAGACGGAGCTGATGGCGGTGATGGAGTACGGCGTACAAGCCGTCTTATGGCAGCACCGGACCACGCCGAAGCGGCTGTTGCGCGCCGTGCACCGGGTCGCCCGCGCGGACCGTGGCACACCGTGCGGCGTGGACCGGCGGCTGTGACCCGAGGACGCCCCAGGGCTTCACCCCACCTCAGGGCTTACTTCGCCCCAGGGTTTCAGAGGTCCGTGCCCTCGTGGGTCGCGTCGGGGTCGACCCCCAGGGTGAGGCTTCCGGTGACGCCCTTCCCGATCTTTCCCTTGCGGTACTTGAGGTTCAGCAGACCGCCCTGTGCGCCGTTGCCGGGGTAGATCCCGTCCTCGTCGAGGGTGGTGCGCTCGGTGGTGCTGGTGTTGTACGGGGCCACCTCGGCCGAGGCGAGCACCGCCTCCTCGGCGAAGAAGAGCTGACCGGTGTGGCAGGTGTGGCCGCCCTCGTAACCGGCGTCCGTGAGCTTGCCGCCGACGTGCACCTTGGTGTGGATGTGCACACAGCGGCCCCGGTACCAGCCGGGGAAGACCGTGGTGAACTCGACGAAGCCGTGCCGGTCGGTGAGCTGGGTGCCGCGCAGATACCGCTTGTCGTCGGTCGGCTCCTGGTGACCGCCGCCGGGCGGGGCACCGGTCGGAGCGCCCGTCGGAGCGCCCGTCGGGGCGTCGGTGGGCGGCGTCCCGGTCGGCGGCGTCCCGGTGGGCGGGGTGCCGCCCCCGCCGCTGCTCGAGCTCTCATAGCCCGAGTAGAGCCCCAGCGCGTCGCAGTGCCAGATGTCGACGGCGGCCCTCGCCACCGGTTTGCAGCTATCGGAGTCGATCACTTTGAGGCGGAGGGTCATCGGAATGCCCTCCTTGTGCTCGGTGATGTCCTTTCTGATCTTGTCCGCGTCGATGTAGTACGGCCCCTCGGTCGTCTCCGAGGTGAGCCGGTAACAGACCTCCCCGGACGGGGAGGAGGCGGAGGCCGAGGGAGTGGTGGAGGTCGCGGACGTCTCGCCCGCCGAGGCGGTGGTGGCGATGGCCGTTCCCAGGCCCGCCACCGCGACGGCCGCGCCGCCCGCCACCACGACCCGCCGCCTCGTCAGATCCCGCTGGGGATCGACGTCGTTGCTCTGCTGTTCGGTCATGGCCCGGGACAGTAGGGAGGCAACCTGGCAGCCCCATGGGTGCCGGCTGTGAATGGCTGTGCGAAGCGCGTCATTCGGCCATCCGCAGACGCAGGGCGGGGGCGCGCCGTTCGGCACGCCCCCGCCCTGTGGGTCTCGTCCGGCCCGTCTACTCGGCGGACTTCTCGGCCTCGGCGGCCGTCTTCGCCGCGTTCGCCGCGTTCGCCGCGTTCTCTGCCTTCTCTGCCTTCTCGGCGGTCTCGGCCTTCTTGACCTGCGGCGGCTTGCGCACCGACAGGTGCAGCTCCCGCAGCCGGGCCTCGTCCACCTCGCTGGGCGCGCCCATCAGCAGGTCCTGCGCGTTGCCGTTGAGCGGGAAGGCGATGGTCTCGCGGATGTTGGGCTCATCGGCCAGCAGCATCACGATGCGGTCGACGCCGGGGGCGATACCGCCGTGCGGCGGGGCGCCGAAGTGGAATGCGCGCAGCATGCCGCCGAACTCGCGCTCGACCTCTTCGCGGTCGTAGCCCGCGATCGCGAACGCCTTGTACATGACGTCCGGCTCGTGGTTCCGGATGGCGCCGGAGGACAGCTCCACGCCGTTGCAGACGATGTCGTACTGCCAGGCCAGAATGTCCAGCGGGTCCTTGGTCTCCAGGGCCTTCAGACCGCCCTGCGGCATGGAGAAGGGGTTGTGGGAGAACTCGATCTGCCCGGTGTCCTCGTTCCGCTCGAACATGGGGAAGTCCACGATCCAGCAGAAGCGGAAGACGCCGTCCTCGAAGTGGCCGGTCCGCTTGGCGGCCTCGACCCGCACCGCGCCCATGATCTTGGAGACCTCGTCGAACTCACCCGCGCCGAAGAAGATCGACGTGCCGGGCTTGCCCTGGACTTCGGTGATCAGCTTCTCGACGTCCTCGTCGGTGAGGAACTTCGCGATCGGCCCGGTCAGCTTGGCGTCCTCGCCGATCCGGACCCAGGCCAGCCCCTTGGCGCCCTGCTCGACGGCGAACTCGCCGAGCTGGTCGAAGAACTTCCGCGGCTGGTCGGCGGTGTCGGGCACGGCCAGCGCACGCACATGCTTGTCCGCGAACGCCTTGAAGCCGGAGCCCTCGAAGATGTGGCTGACGTCCCGCAACTCGAGCTGGGCCCGCAGATCCGGCTTGTCGGAGCCGTACTTCAGCATGGCCTCGCGGAACGGGATCCGCGGGAAGGGCGAGGTCACATGACGGCCGCCGCCGAACTCCTCGAAGAGCTCGGTCATCACCTTCTCGATGACGCCGAAGACGTCCTCCTGCTCGACGAAGCTCATCTCGACGTCGAGCTGGTAGAACTCGCCCGGCGAGCGGTCGGCGCGGGCGTCCTCGTCGCGGAAGCAGGGCGCGATCTGGAAGTAGCGGTCGAAGCCCGCGATCATCAGGAGCTGCTTGAACTGCTGCGGGGCCTGCGGCAGCGCGTAGAACTTGCCCGCGTGCAGCCGGGAGGGGACCAGGAAGTCCCGGGCGCCCTCCGGCGAGGTGGCGGACAGGATCGGGGTCGCCAGCTCGTTGAACCCCTGCGCGGTCATCTTCTGCCGGATGGCGGAGATGACGGCGGAGCGCAGCATGATGTTGCGGTGCATACGCTCGCGGCGCAGGTCCAGGAAGCGGTACTCCAGGCGCCGTTCCTCGCCGACCCCGTCCTCGGGGAAGACCGTGAAGGGCAGCGGGTCGGCGGCGCCGAGCACCTCGACATCGGCGACCTCGACCTCGATCTCGCCGGTGGGCAGTTCGGGGTTGACGTTGTCCGCGCCGCGCGCGATGACCCGGCCGTCGATGCGGACGACGGTCTCCTTGCTGATCGAGCTCAGCGCCTCGTTGGCGGCGGTGTCGGGGCGCACCACGAGCTGGACCAGGCCGTAGTGGTCGCGGAGATCGATGAAGAGGATGCCACCCAGGTTCCGTCGATTGTGGAGCCAGCCGGAGAGCCGGACGTCGGTGTCGACGTCAGCGGCGCGGAGCTGACCACAGGTGTGCGACCGGTACCGATGCATCATTCATCCAAGTCGTCTGATCGGGAGGCGTGCGTACCCTCGTGAACTTCCGGCCAAGCCTACCGGCGGCGCGACCCTCACTGGTAAGCGGTTGGCAAATCCCCATAAGGTAGTGCAATGCGCACCGAGGACCTGCTGGCCGCCATAGCGACCGGCCTATGGCGTTGGGACAGTGTCTCGGGCGCCGTCAGCTATGACGCGGAGGCGGCCCGGCTGGTGGGCCTGCCCGCCGAGGCCGTCACCCTTCCCGAGGCCGCCGCCCGCGCGTGTTTCCACCCCGCGGACTGGCTGGAGGTCAAGGCGATCGTCGACCTCGCGGTGGCCGAGGGCACCCTGGCCGAGGCCCGGCTGCGCGTCGTGGACGAGAAGGGCACCGTGCTGCGGACCGTGCGCACCCGGTCCCGGCCGATAGCGCGGGGCGGCAGCGAGGACGGCTACTACCTGCTCGGCACCCTCCAGGAGGTCCCCGACCCGCTGCCCGGCACCTCGGCCGCGGGGCCGCCGGTCACCGGCGACTGGCGGCGCAACCGCGAGGCGTTCCTGCTGGACGCGGGGCGGGCGCTGGCGGAGGCGATGTCCACCGCCGAGGTGCTGCGGGTCGCGGCGGGGCTGTCCATGCCGGGCTTCTCCCCGGAGGGGCTCGCGGTCTTCGGCGTCCAGGGCGAGCGGATCTCGGTGATCGGCCACCACGGGCCGCGGACGGGCGCCGATCACCCCTTTCACGACATCGGGCTGGGCACCGACTATCCGGCGGCCGAGGTGGTCCGCACCGGCCGGGCGGTCTATCTGCCCACGCCGGAGGAGTACCGCGGCCGGTTTCCGGCCGCCTGGTCGCTCGGCCGGCCCCGTAAGCGCCGGTCCTGGGCGTTTCTGCCGCTGATCGTCGCGGGCCGCACCATCGGCGCGTGGATGGCCGGATTCGCCCATCCGGTGTCGTTCTCGCCCGATGAGCGCTCGGTGCTGACCACCATCGCGCGGATGCTGGCCCAGGCGCTGTCCCGCACCGCGCTCCAGGAGACCGAGCGGGAGCTGGCGGACGGGCTGCAGCGCTCGATGCTGCCCGCCAGCAAGCCCGATATCCCGGGGCTGACGGTGGCCGCGCGCTATGTGCCGACCGGCGGCGGACTGCAGGTCGGCGGCGACTGGTACGACGTGATCGGGCTGCCCTCGGGGCGTACCGCGCTGGTGATCGGCGATGTGCAGGGCCACGATGTGCGCGCCGCGGGGATCATGGGGCAACTACGGATCGCGGTCCGGGCGTACGCCTCCGAGGGGCACCACCCCGACGCGGTGCTCTCCCGCGCCTCCCGCTTCCTCGCCGGGCTGTCGGCGCCGGACGGCCCTGACGGCCCGGACAGCCGGTACGACCCGAGGTTCGCGACCTGCCTCTATATGGAGGTGGACCCGGTCGCCGGCACTCTGGACATCGCCCGCGCGGGCCACCCCGACCCGGCGGTCCGGCTCGCCGACGGCACGATGATGGTCAGGCCCACGGCGGGCGGGCTGCCGCTGGGCATCGACCCGGACACCGACTATCCGACCACCCGGGTGGTGCTGGAGCCCGGCGAGACGCTGCTGATGTGCACCGACGGGCTGATCGAGACCGGCGGGCACGATCTGGAGACCGGCTGGGACCGGATCCGTAAGGTCTTCGAGCGGCCAGCCACCCTCACGAACGACTCCGGCACCCTCCCCTCCGACGACCTCGACTCCGACGACCTCGAAGCCCTCGCCGACTCCCTGGTGCAGGCCGTGCACGGGCCGCCCTCCCACCACACCACCGGTCCGCTCGCGGACCGGCGCGAGGACGACATAGCGCTGTTGCTGATCCGCCGGGAGGCGGAGGTGTGCCTGGTCGGGCCCGGTTCGGCGCCGGTGCGGCGGACGGCGGTCACGGTCGCGCAGGCCGAGCCGGAGCGCATAGCGGGCACCCGGCAGCAACTGCGCGACATGCTGCACGACTGGGCCGACCCGGACCAGGTGGAGTCGGCGGTGCTGATGCTCTCCGAGATGGTCACCAACGTCCTGGTGCACACCGACGGGGACGCCCTGCTGGTGGCCGAGGTCAGCGGGCGGCACGGGGCCCGGCGACTGCGGCTGGACGTCGCCGACAGCAGCGATGAGCTGCCGCACCGCCGGCGGCCGGGCGAGCTGGCCTCGTCGGGGCGCGGGCTGCTGCTGCTGGAGATGCTCGCCGACAACTGGGGGGTGGATCCGCGCGGCGACGGCAAATGCATCTGGTACGAGCTGTACGAGGCCGCGCCGGATGGCGCGGCCCCTTCGTCCCCGGCCGACGGCGCCTAGGCCTCGCCTAGGCCACGCCTAGGCCGCGCCTAGGCCCTGTCCGGCGGATCTTCGGGGGCCCGCGACGCCTGGCACGGCACCTCGCTGCGCGGCCACTGGCAGCCCGTCGAGCCCTGAACCAGCGGCGGGGAACATAACGGGCGCCGCGCGGGCTTGACCTTGCCGCGGCGTCAACGATTTCACTGGAGTCATGCGGCTCGAAGAGGGCGACACAACCGCCTGACCGGGGCTGCGAACCGGCCACTGGCAGCGGGAGCCGCATGCCGTGCTCAGGCCGTCGGCAGCCGCCCGCCGCATTTCACGGAGCGGCACCCCGTACTCGACCCGAGCCCCTGAGCCGTCCGAGGAAGGATCCCGATGAACACCACCACGACCGAAAAGAGCTTGGCCCTCATGCGCACCGCGTACCAGCGGTTGCAGAGCGGCGACGTCGACGCGTGCGAAGCACTGCTGGCGGAGAAGTTCATCGCCAACCTCCCCGGGATGCCCGACCCGCTGTACGGACGGGAGGTCTGGAAACAGGGCACGCAGGCCATGTTCGAAGCATTCCCCGACCTGCGGATCGATGTCGAGGACATGTTCGGCGTCCACGACAAGGTCGCGGTACGCGTCCACTTCCGTGGCACCCACCAGGGCATGTTCCAGGGCGTGGCCGCGACGCACCGGCCGGTCAGCTTCCGCAGCATCGAGCTCTACCGCATCGAGGGCGACAAGATCGCCGAAGAATGGGTGGCCCCGGACATGACGAGCCTCACGCAGCAGATCTTGCCGCCCGGCTCATGAATGTTCAGGGCGACGAACAGCCCGAGAACGGCGGTGACGACCACCGCACCGATCCGTCGTAGGCCGCCCCACGGCCCGCGCCGGTTCGCGGGCCGAAAGACCGGGTCAGCGACCCACAGGAAGCGTCGGCGAGCCCTACAGTCCGCCCTCGGACATCCCGTGCACGGCCGGGATCGTGCCCAGCCGCCCCTTCTGGAAGTCCTCGAACGCCTGCTGGAGCTCCTTGCGGGTGTTCATGACGAACGGGCCGTAGTGGGCCATCGGCTCGCGGATGGGCTGTCCGCCCAGGAGGACGACTTCGAGCTCCGGAGTGTGGGAGTCCTGCTTTTCGTCCGCGCGGACGGTCAGCGCGCCGCCGTCGCCGAAGACCGCCGTCTGCCCCAGCTCAACAGGGCGGCGCTCGGTGCCGACGGTGCCGCGGCCCGCGAGGACGTACGCGAGGCCGTTGAAGTCCTCCCGCCACGGCAGGGTGATCTCCGCACCCGGTGCCAGCGTGGCGTGGATCATCGTGATCGGCGTGTGGGTGACACCGGGACCCTGGTGGCCGTCCAGCTCACCGGCGATGACCCGCAGCAGCGCGCCGCCGTCCGGGGTCGTCAGCAGCTGCACGTTGCCGCCGCGGATGTCCTGGTAGCGCGGCGCCATCATCTTGTCCCTGGCCGGGAGGTTCACCCACAGCTGCAGACCGTGGAAGAGGCCGCCCGACACGACCAGCGACTCCGGCGGCGCCTCTATGTGGAGCAGCCCCGAGCCGGCCGTCATCCACTGGGTGTCGCCGTTGGTGATGGTGCCGCCACCGCCGTTGGAGTCCTGGTGGTCGAAGATCCCGTCGATGATGTACGTGACGGTCTCGAAGCCGCGGTGGGGGTGCCAGGGGGTGCCCTTGGGCTCGCCCGGCGCGTAATCCACCTCACCCATCTGGTCCATCATGATGAACGGGTCGAGGTGCTGGTAGTCGATGCCCGCGAAGGCCCGGCGCACCGGGAAGCCCTCCCCCTCGAAACCGCCGGGGGCGGTGGTGACGGCGAGCACGGGGCGCGGTCGCGCCTCGGCGGGTGCCGCGACGCGCGGCAGGGTCAACGGGTTCTCTACGGTCACTGCGGGCATGACGGCCTCCTCGGTCGTTCACGATTCAACTTAATTGAATGGTGAACGACTCGCAAGAGGGCCTTTATTTCCACCCGAGCACCCCGCGAGGCGAACGGCGATATCAGGACCTATCCGGGCCCAGCCGGGCCTATCCGTACATACGCCGCATGGCGAAGTCCACCATCTGCTCCACCGCCTTCGCGTCGAAGACGATCCGGTGCTCGCCCTCCATGTCGAGGACGAAGCCGTAGCCGGTGGGCAGCAGGTCGATCACCTCGGCGCCGGTGATCACGAAGTACTTGGACTCCTTGCCCGCATACCGCCGCAGCTCCTTGAGCGAGGTGAACATGGGGATCACCGGCTGCTGGGTGTTGTGCAGCGCCAGGAAGCCGGGGTTGTCACCGCGCGGGCAGTAGACCTTCGAGCCCGCGAAGATCTGCTGGAAGTCCTCGGCCGGCATCGAACCGGTGGTGAAGGCGCGCACCGCGTCGGCGAGCGACGGCGGCGAGGGCTCCGGGTAGAGCGGCTGCTGGCCGTAGCCCGCACCCGCCTGCGCGTGATGTGACGCATGCGGCTGCTGTTGCGGCGGAGGTGGCGGAGCGGCATAACCCTGCCCTGCGCTCGCGTTCTGGTCGTAGCCGTACATGCGAAGAAGCGTACTGAGTCACAGTTACCCGGTTGAGGGTTGCCCTTTATTACCCACGGGTAGCATCATGGCGACAGCTGATCCGATACGCGTCAACGCAGAGGTCCTGGCCTCCCGATCCCTTACGGAGCCGTCGCCATGGGGCACTACAAGTCGAATCTCCGCGACATCGAGTTCAACCTCTTCGAGGTGCTCGGGCGCGACACGGTGTACGGCACCGGCCCGTTCGCGGAGATGGACGTCGAGACCGCCAAGAGCGTGCTCGCGGAGATATCCCGGCTCTCCGAGCACGAGCTGGCCGAAAGCTACACCGACTCCGACCGGAACCCGCCCGTCTTCGACCCCAAGACCCACACGGCGCCGCTTCCCGAGTCGTTCAAGAAGAGCTACCGGGCCTACATGGAGGCCGAGTGGTGGCGGCTGGGCGTCCCGGAGGAGCTGGGCGGCACGGCCTGCCCCCGCTCGCTGCTGTGGGGCTCGGCCGAGACCATCCTCGGCTCCAACACCCCGATCTGGATGTACGCCTCGGGCCCGGCCTTCGCGGGCGTGCTGCACGACGAGGGCACCGAGGAGCAGCTCAAGATCGCCCAGCTGATGGTGGACAGGCAGTGGGGCTCCACCATGGTGCTGACCGAGCCGGACGCCGGCTCCGACGTCGGCGCGGGCCGCACCAAGGCCGCCCAGCAGGAGGACGGAAGCTGGCACATCGAAGGTGTGAAGCGGTTCATCACCTCCGGTGAGCACGACCTTTCCGACAACATCATCCACTTCGTGCTGGCCCGGCCCGAGGGCGCGGGGCCCGGCACCAAGGGGCTGTCGCTGTTCATCGTCCCCAAGTACGACTTCGACTGGGACTCCGGTGAGCTCGGCGAGCGCAATGGCGTCTACGCCACCAACGTCGAGCACAAGATGGGTCTGCGGGTCTCCAACACCTGTGAGCTGACCTTCGGCGCCGACCACCCGGCCAAGGGCTGGCTGCTGGGCGACAAGCACGACGGCATCCGCCAGATGTTCAAGATCATCGAGTTCGCCCGGATGATGGTCGGCACGAAGGCCATGGCCACCCTCTCCACCGGCTACCTCAATGCCCTGGAGTACGCCAAGGAGCGGGTGCAGGGCCCGGACCTGGCGGCGTTCACCGACAAGACCGCCCCGCGCGTCACCATCACCCACCACCCGGATGTGCGTCGCTCGCTCATGACGCAGAAGGCGTACGCGGAGGGCCTGCGCGCCCTGGTCCTCTACACCGCCTCCGTCCAGGACGAGATCCTGGTCAAGGAGGCCGCGGGCGAGGACGCCTCCGCCCTGAGCCGCCTCAACGACCTGCTGCTGCCCATCGTCAAGGGCTACGGCTCGGAGAAGGCGTACGAGCAGCTCGCGCAGTCCCTGCAGACCATCGGCGGCTCCGGCTACCTCCAGGAGTACCCGCTGGAGCAGTACATCCGGGACGCCAAGATCGACACGCTCTACGAGGGCACCACCGCCATCCAGGGGCAGGACTACTTCTTCCGCAAGATCGTCCGGGACCAGGGCCAGGCCCTGACCGTCGTCTCGGAGGAGATCAAGAAGTTCCTGGCCGAGGCCGCCGGGGGCGAGGAGCTGGAAGCCGCCCGCGACCAGCTCGCCCAGGCCGCGGTGGACCTGGAGGCGATCGTCGGCGCGATGCTCACCGACCTGGCCGCCACCGAGCAGGACGTCAGCTCGATCTACAAGGTCGGTCTCAACTCCACCCGGCTGCTGCTGGCCTCCGGCGACGTGATCATCGGCTACCTGCTCCTCAAGGGCGCGGCCGTCGCCACCGAGAAGCTGGGCACCGCCTCCACGAAGGACCGGTCCTTCTACGCGGGCAAGATCGCCGCCGCGAAGTTCTTCGCCCACGAGGTGCTGCCGGGCGTCTCGGTGCAGCGCTCGATTGCCGAGTCGGTCGACAAGGGGCTCATGGACCTGGACGAGTCCGCGTTCTGAGAGCTCTCTTCCCTCGTCCAGGGGGCCGGCCGTCCCATCCTCCAGCGGGGCGGCCGGCCCCCTGGCCTGTGCCCGTGGACGTCGTCACCGCTCCTGGTCACCGTTCCGCGTTTCGTCGGGCGGCCGCTCCCGCAGGGCCCGTTCGACCTCCTCCCGGGCCCACCGCCGGAGGTCCTCGCCCTGGGCGAGTAGCTCGTCGACCGACTCGCCCCCGCCCTCCGGCGGGCGCGGGCGGGCCCTCAGCTTCTCCAGCAGATCCCGGCACGCCTCGTCCTCCGTGGCGAACCGGCTGGTGTCCCGGTCCAGGGAGCGCTCCCTCAGCCCGGTCTCCCAGCCGCCGTCCGCAGCGGGGCGCAGATAGTAGTAGGCGTCCGGCTGCACCGGGATGTCCTGCACTCCCGGGATGTCGTACAGCGCGTCCGGCACCTGTTCGTCGCGCAGGGTTGTGACGAGTTCCGTTCTGTCCACCGGTTCAGGATCCGCCCTCAGTTGAGTGCGCGCAGATTACCCGCCGCGACAAGCTGGGGGATCGAAGGACCGGTCAGATACTGGAGCCCGAAGCCGGGTTGTCCGAACCATGGCCGGATGGGACCGGCCTCGACCAGGAAGGGCTCGGTGACCTCATAGAGGTGATAGCCGTTCGGATACGCCGGGTCGATGGTGTTGAGGTTGCTGGGCGGCAGCGCGCGCTCCTCGTAGGGCGTACCCGCCGGGGCGAGGAAGTGGCCGAAACCGCTCCCGAAGAGATCGACCTTCTGACCGACCTTCATCCTGATCGTGGTGTGCAGCGGTGACCCGTTGAGCAGAACCCAGCCGTCGGGGTAGGGGAACCACCAGCCGCTCGTCTGCTCGTTCCAGTAGCAGTCGAGGAACGCGGAAGAGGTACGGAAGTGGTCGAGCCGTTCATAGTTTTCGAGCATCCGCCCGATCGCGCCGTACCGGGGGAGCTGGGCGGGGCCGAGCCGCCAGTCACCCTGGTAGTAGCGCTCACGCGGCGGGTTGGGTGCGATGCTGGTCCCCCCGATGCGGTCCATGGTCGGACAGGGAGGGTGGCCCTTGCCCTCACCATCCCCGCCGTTCCCCGGACGCGGGCCGGGCGAGGGCGCGGCTGCCGGCTCCGGAGAGGCCACGGGCGCGAGCCCCGCGGCGAAATCCGTGACAGGCTTGGCCATGGCAGGTCCGCCTGCGCACAGCAGCAGCAGCGACCCCAGAACGACAAGCAGGTGGCGAAGAACGCGCATCCGGTATCCCCTTGAGTTACGACTCAGTGCGGCGTTGCTCGGTACACGGGGAATATCGACCGATTCTCCCGAATTCTCGCCTTACCTGACGTGCTTTCATCAGATTGGATCAACGTGGCCCCACGGATGGATGCCACGACCCGCACCAGGGCGAGCCACCCCCCGGCGAATCTATGCTGAGCACATGAGCGCACAACCCGGCATCGACCGCGGCCACACCGATGACCTGATGTCCTTCCTCCGCGCCAGCCCATCGCCATACCACGCTGTGGCGAGCGCCGCTGAGCGGCTGGAGAAGGCCGGGTTCCAGCGGGTCGAGGAGACCGCGCCCTGGGACGGCGCGGCCGGTGGCCGGTTCGTGCTGCGAGGCGGTGCGATCATCGCGTGGTACGTACCGGAGGGGGCGGACCCCGCCACTCCGTACCGAATTGTCGGTGCTCATACCGACTCTCCCAATTTGCGAGTCAAGCCGATTCCCGACACCGGTGCGCACGGCTGGAGACAGATCGCCGTCGAGGTCTACGGCGGGGTGCTGCTCAACACCTGGCTCGACCGCGACCTCGGGCTCTCCGGCCGGATCTCGCTCAGGGACGGCTCACACCATCTCGTCACCATCGACCGGCCGCTGCTGAGAGTGCCCCAGCTCGCCGTCCACCTCGACCGGTCCGTCAACACCGAGGGCCTCAAGCTGGACAAGCAGCGCCATATGACGCCCATCTGGGGGCTCGGCGGCGTCGAGGAGGGCGACCTGATCCGCTTCGTCGCCGAGGAGACCGGTGTCGCGGCCGAGGAGATCGCCGGCTGGGACCTGATGACGCACAGCGTCGAGCCGCCCGCCTACCTCGGCCGGGACCGCGAGCTGCTCGCCGGGCCCCGGATGGACAACCTTGTCTCCGTGCACGCCGGTACGGCCGCGCTCATCGCCGCCGCCCGCCCGGAGCTGCCGTACATCCCCGTCCTGGCCGCCTTCGACCACGAGGAGAACGGCAGCCAGTCCGACACCGGCGCCGACGGCCCGCTGCTCGGCACGGTGCTGGAGCGCTCGGTCTTCGCCCGCGGCGGCGCGTACGAGGACCGGGCCCGCGCCTTCGCGGGCACCGTCTGCCTGTCGTCCGACACCGGCCACGCCGTTCACCCCAACTACGCCGAGCGCCATGAGCCGGGCCACCACCCACGGCCCAACGGCGGCCCCATCCTCAAGGTGAACGTCAACCAGAGGTACGCCACCGACGGCGCCGGGCGGGCCGTCTTCGCCGCCGCCTGCGAGCGCGCCGGGGTGCCCTGGCAGAGCTTCGTCTCCCATAACTCGATGCCGTGCGGCACCACGATCGGTCCGATCACAGCCGCCCGGCACGGCATCGCCACCGTCGACATCGGCATCGCGATCCTGTCCATGCACTCGGCACGGGAACTGTGCGGAGTGCAGGACCCGCGGCTGCTGGCCAAGGCACTGCACGCCTTTCTGGAGGGCTGAGTTGGACTTCTCCGTGCTGGGACCGGTGACCGTCATCGCGGGACCGCCGGCAGCGCCCATCGAGCTTCCGCTGGGGCCCGCCAAACGGCGCAGCGTGCTCGCGATGCTACTGCTGCGGCCCAACGCGACGGTGTCCGTGGAGCAGTTGATAACCAGCCTGTGGGAGGACGAGCCGCCCGCCCACGCCCGGACCGTCATCCAGGGCCATGTCTCCCGGCTCCGCGCCGTGCTGGCCGAGGGCGGCGCCGAGGACCACGGTGTCGAGCTGGCCACCCACAGCTCCGCCTATCTGCTGCGCATCCCCGAGTCCCTGATCGACACCCAGCGCTTCGACCAGCTGACCGCGCAGGCCAGCCCGGAGTCCGCCCCCGGCGAGGCGGTCCGGCTGCTCCGCCAGGCGCTCGGCCTGTGGCGCGGCCCGGCGCTCACCGGGACCGTGGCCAGTCCGCCGTTCGCGGCGGCCGCGCACGCCCTGGAGGAGCGCCGGCTGAGCGCCGTGGAGGCCCTGGCCCGGGCGCACAAGGCGCTGGGCGAGCATGAGGAGGCGGTGCGCGCCCTGCACCCCGCCGCCGTCGCCAACCCGCTGCGCGAGGGGCTGATCGCCGCCCTGATGCTGGCTCTGTACCGCTCCGGACGGCAGTCCGACGCGTTCGCCTGGTTCCACCGCACCCGGCAGTTGCTCGACGACGATCTGGGGGTCGACCCGGGCCAGCGGCTGAGCGCCGCGTACCAGGAGATCCTGCGAGCGGCCCCCGAGGCGGACGGGCCGCAGGGCGGCGCCGAGAGCGCCGGAGCGCCGGGCCCCTCGGGGCAGCCGGTGCCGTCGGCCCCGTCGCACCAGCAGTCCATGGCCGCCGCATCGGCCGCCGCGCCCGTACCCGAGCTGCTCCCCCGGCCTCCGGCGGGCTTCCACGGCCGGGGTGCGGAGCTGGCCGAGCTGACCCGACTGACCCAGGGCAGCGCCGAACCGGCCCAGGGCGGCGCGGCGGGCGGCTCCGGCGGCTATCCCCAGGAGGGCGGTATCGCGCTGCTCACCGGGCCCGCCGGAGTCGGCAAGACCGGTCTGGCGGTCCACTGGGGCCATGCCCAGGCCGCCGCCTTCCCCGACGGACGGCTCTTCGCGGATCTGCGCGGCTTCAGCGGCGGCGAGGCGACGGTGCCCGCCGAGGTACTGCGCGAGTTCCTGCTCGCCCTGGGCACCCCGGCCGAGCAGATCCCCACCTCGACCGAGGCCGCGTCCGCGCTGTACCGCTCGCTGGCCGCCCGCCGCCGGCTGCTGGTGGTGCTGGACAACGCGGGCAGCTCCGCCCAGGTGCGCCCGCTGCTGCCCGGCGGACCCCACTGCGCCACGCTGGTCACCAGCCGCAGCAGGCTGGACGGGCTGATCGCCACCGACGCCGCCCGCCCCGTACGGCTGCACGCCCTCGGCACCGAGGACGGGGCGGCCCTGCTGGGCGCGCTGCTGGGCCCCGCCCGGGTCGCCGAGGACCCGGAGGCCGCGCGGGAGCTGGTGGCCCTGTGCGACGGGCTGCCGCTGGCGCTGCGCGCCGCCTCCGCCCAGCTGATGGCCCGGCCCCGCTGGCGGCTGGCCCGGCTGGCCACCGCGCTGCGCGACGAGCGCCGCAGGCTGGCGTTGCTGTCGGCGGAGGACACCGGAGTGGCCGCCGCGCTGCGCAACTCCGTGGCCCGGCTCTCGGCGGACGACGCACAGCTGCTGCGGGCCCTGGGCACCGGTTTCGCGCGGGAGGTCAACACCGCCGAGGCGGCCGCGCTGTCGGGGGCGGACCCCGAGCTGATCCAGGACTCCCTGGAGCGGCTGGCGGAGATGCATCTGCTGGACGAGGAGGCCACCAACCGCTACGTCATGAGCGACTTGGTGAAGCTCTTCGCCCAGGGCGACGGGAGCAGGCGCGGCGAGGGGTCCGGCGGGGCCCCCGGCGAACCGTCACAGGGGGCCTGAGCAGGGGTGAACAGCGGGGCGTTAGCGGGACGTTAGCGGGCGGCAGCCGTTCACCAGCCGAACGGCAGCGGGTCCGGACAGGCTTGAGCCGTACCGGAAAACGCCCGAACGCCCGCTGAGGGGAGACCCGCCATGCCGCTCACCACCGCTCGCCTCGCCCACCGCTCCGGCACCCTGCGCTCGGTCGCGGCCGGCCTTACGGTCGTCGCCGCGGGCATCACCCTCGCGGCGTGCGGCACCGCCGACGCGTCGGGCGTGAAGACGGCCGGCAAGGCCGAGAGCATGGCCTCGGCCGTCCCCACCGTCCCCACCGCCAACGAGGAAGGCATCCAGGGCGGCGCCCAGCAGGCCGCGCGGGGGACGGTGGCGGGCGGGGCCGACGCCGGGGCCCAGGGCGGTCTGCGGGCCGACAGCGGCGTCGAGGGCGATACCGGCGTCTGCCGTCTCGACACGATGTCGGTGAGCGTCACCTCCGTCCCCCGGCCGGCCAACCATCTGCTGCTGGAGATCACCAACCAGTCCGGGGTGACCTGCCGTCTCATCGGCTCCCCCGTGGTGCGGTTCGACGACGGGCGGGCGGCCGTGCCGCAGGACGGGGACACCCGGCCCCAGACGGTCGTCACGCTGCCGCCCGGCGAGAGCGGTTACGCGGGCCTGACCACCTCCGCGGCGAACGCCCCGGCCGCCGACGGCCGTAAGGCCACCGGGTTGACCGTGTCCCTCCCCGGCGAGGACAGCCGCCGCGCCGTCGATCTCCCCGGCGACTCGGTGGAGGTCGGGGACGGGACGGAGGTCGGCTACTGGCAGAGCGACGCGTCCGACGCCCTGCTCTGGTGACCGCTTGACCTTCCCTCCGGTGATCGCTCGCCCCCTCCGGTGATCGCTCGACCTTCCACTCCGGTGACCGCTCGATTCCGAGCCACCCAGCTGGACAGGTAGCCGCCTCCCCCCGGCTACCTGCCCCGGACGGCCCCCGCCTCGGCGGGGGCCGTCTCGTCATGTCCCACGGCACCGCCCTCCGTGTCCCGCTCCTGGCCTCTCCCGTGGGCGTCTTGGCAGGTCATCAGGGGCGCGCCCGGATGGGACGTCCCAAAGGACGGCTCGGCCCCCGCAAGGCCCCGCCCCGCGGCCCACAGTGGTTCCCGTCGCCGCGGCGAACGGTCCGACGGCCTCGACCGAGCCGTGCCGACGTCCGCCGTCGGCGCTCTCACCAAGGGGGAATCCAGAGATGACGCACTCCATCAGCGGCGGCCGACGCCGGATCTTCCTGCGCAGGGTGGTCCCCTCGATCGCCGCGGCGGGCATCGGCGCCACCGGACTCGTGGGCTGCTCGGGCGGAGCCGACACCGCGGGCCATGACGCCAAGGCGGCGAAGGCCGGGAAGGTCGTCGAGAAGGGCCTGACGAGCCGCGACACCATATCGGCCCAGGGCGGGGCCGCGGCGCTCAAGCTGAAGACGACCACGGGGGAGTTCGGCACCAAGGCCGCGGCCACCGCCGACTTCCCCACCTGGGGCACCCGCTGGGTGGTCCATCAGAGCGCCGACACCGGCTCCCCGTCCGTCGGCATGCTCAACAAGGACGCCCCGGGCCAGGACCGCATCACCGCCGACTACCAGGTCAACACCGGCAAGAAGGTCTGCGAGGACGGGGCCTGCTCCACCTACATGGCCCATATCACCGGGCCGGTCAGCGGCTTTGTGACCGTCGTCGCGGTGGACATCCCGCAGGACTCGCTGCCCGGCGTCCCGGTGCAGAACGGCGGTGGTGAGCCGCCGGAGCCGCCGCAGACCGGCGGCACCCGCGCCGAGGCGCTGCAGCGGGCCGCCACCTGGCTGACCGCCAACAACGGCGGCCGGGTGCCGTACAGCCAGGCCCAGGTCTGGAAGGACGGCTACCGCCAGGACTGCTCGGGCTATGTCTCCATGGCGCTGGGCCTGCAGGCGCCCGGCCCCAACACGGTGGGCCTCACCGGCTCCGGCATCACCAAGCCGATCGCCCTGAACGACCTGCGGCCCGGGGATCTGCTGATCGACGCGTCCGGGAACAACAACACCCGCCATGTCGTGATGTTCGAGAAGTGGAACGACGCCGCCCACACCTCGTACACCTCCTACGAGCAGCGCGGCGACTTCGGGACGGATCACACGACCCGTCGCTACGGACTGGAGCCGGGCAGCGAGTACCAGCCCTACCGGCCGCTGAAGTTCACGGACTGATGCGTTCCTGACCCGGTTCCTGTAACGAGCGGCACGTCCACCTCGGGGGTGTGGACGTGTCGCTCGGCATGTTCATGATCCCGTGCTGCAATGGTGTACGTGCCAGCGCATCCGAATCGCCCAGAGAACCCGCGACGCAAGCCGCTTGCCCCGCTGCCCGAGGAACTCTCCGGCCCGGTACGGGAATTCGTGACCGCACTGCGCCGGATGCACGGCGAACTGGGACTCAGCCTGAAGGAACTGGAGGGGCGGCTGCCCGCGAGCCGGTCCTCCCTCTCCCGCTATCTGCGCGGCCAGAGCCTCCCCGACGAGCGGCTCCTGGTCCAGTGGGGCAAGCTCTCCTTCACCGCCGAGGACCGGCTGCCCGAACTGGTGACCCTGCTGCACCGGGCCACCGAAGCCGAGGCCGCCGGGCAAGGCGCCGAGGGGACCGGGCCGGAGCCCGGCCCGGCCGCGCCGCCACCCCCGGGGCAGCCTCCGGAGGGCCGGCCGGCCCGGCGCCGGCTGCGGCTCACGCTCGCGGCGGTGGGCGCCGTCGTCATCATCGCCGGGGGCACGGCCGGCGTGATCGCCCTCCGGTCGTCCGACGGGCGGCGCGGCGGGCTCCTCGCCCCTGGGCGACGCCCGGATCACCGTCTACAACGCCGAGAAGGACTGCCGGCACCAGCGCGTCCGCGCCTGCTCCCTGGGCCTGGCCGAGGATCCGTATGTGGCCTACCGCCCGTCGAACATCGTGGGCCGGGCCTGGCACGGCGACGTGCTGCGCGCCGACTGCCGCATCGCCAACGGCGTCACGGTGACCGACGAGGCGGGCGGGCACAGCAGCATGTGGTTCCGCGTCTTACAGGACGGCAAGCGGATGTGGGTGCCGGGCATCCGGATCCGCCAGGACCAGGTGCAGTACTCCACGCTGCCCAACTGCCCGGACTGACCGCCGGTCCGGACTCAGCCGTCCATCCCGGCGAGCACCAGCGGCAGCCGCCTCGCGCCGCCCTCGGTGATCCGCACCGGGACGCCCCAGTCCTGCTGGTGCACATGGCAGGCGGGGTACTCGTTAGCTGGATCGTCATCGCAGGAGGCGGCCATCGCCGAGACGTGCAGCACGCCCTCGGTCATGCCCTCCGTAAGGACGAGCTCACGGTTCAGATCCGTGCCCGCGCCGTCTCCTTCGGCCAGCAGCTCGGGCGGGGTGGAGCTGACCAGCAGCCGGGTGGAGGGGCCGTAGCGGGTGTCCAGCTTCTGTCCCTCGGGCGCCTGGAAGACCACGTCCAGCCGGAGCGTCCCCGGGGCGATGTCGGTCGCCGCCCGCTGGGTGCGGTGGGCCACCGCGTCAACCCTTACGGCCTCCTCCGGAAGCCGCAGCCGGGTCAGCCGGTGCCGGGCGGACTCCACCACGACGATGTCCCCGTCGGCCAGGACCGCGCCGGAGGGCTCGCGCAGATCCGTGGCGAGCGTGGAGACCTCGCCGGTGGCCGGGTCGAAGCGGCGCAGCGCGTGGTTGTAGGTGTCCGAGATCGCCACCGAGCCGTCGGGCAGCGCGGTGACGCCCAGCGGATGCTGGAGCAGCGCCTGTTCGGCGGCGCCGTCCCGGTGGCCGAAGTCGAAGAGCCCGGTGCCGACGGCCGTACGGATGGCGAAGCCGTCGCCGTCCCGCTCGACGTACCGCACCGCGGACGTCTCGGAGTCCGCGATCCACAGCCGGTCCTCGGTCGCGGCGAGCCCGGAGGGCTGGGCGAACCACGCCTCCTCGGCGGGGCCGTCGACCAGACCCTCGTTGGTGGTCCCGGCGGCGGCCCGTACGGTCCCGGCCTCCGGGTCGTACGTCCACAGCTGGTGGACGCCCGCCATGGCGATCCACAGCCGGCCGGCGAACCAGGCGACGTCCCAGGGGGAGGACAGGTCGACCTCCCGGGCGGGCCCCTCGGTGGGCGACCCCTGCCACCACTGGCGGCCGGTCCCGGCGAGCGTGGTGACCCCGCCGGTGGCCGGGTCGAAGCGGCGCAGCGCGTGGTTCACGGTGTCGGCGACGGCCACGGTGCCGTCGGGGAGCAGGGCGAGCCCCTGGGGCTCGCTGAAGCTGGCCCGCTCGCTCGTGCCATCCGTAAGGCCGCGCTCGCCCGCGCCGATCCGCCGCACCACGCTCTCGCCGTCCGCCGCGAGTTCCACCAGCTGATGGCGGGTGGTGTCCGAGACGAGGAAGGTGCCGCCGGGCAGCAGCAGCGCCTTACCGGGGAAACGCAGCTCGGTGGGGACCGGCTCCGGCGGCACGTACGGGCCGTCGCCGCGCCGCAGGGTGCCCTTGGCTGCGTGCTCGGCCTCGAGCTGTCCCACGAGGGTCTCCAGGGCGTGTGCGTGGCCCTCGCCCGCGTGCTGGGCGACCACATAGCCCTCGGGGTCGATGACGACGAGGGTGGGCCAGGCCCGTACCGCGTACTGCTTCCAGGTGGCCAGCTCGGGGTCGTCGAGGACCGGGTGGTGCACCTCGTAGCGCTCGACCGCGTCCACGACCGCCTGGTGCTCCGCCTCGTGGACGAACTTCGGCGAGTGCACCCCGACGATCACCACGGTGTCGCGGTGCTTCTCCTCCAGCTCGCGCAGCTCGTCCAGGACATGCAGACAGTTCACACAGCAGAACGTCCAGAAGTCGAGGATGACGATGCGCCCTCGCAGGTCGGTGAGGGTGAGGTCGTTGTCGCCGGTATTGAGCCAGCCGCCCCGGCCGTTCAGTTCGGGGGCGCGGACGCGTGCACGTGGAGCCATATCCCCATGAAACAGCAGCCCCACCCGTGTCATTCCCCCGCCCCCCGATGGCTTTCGACCGATATGCGGGGGTCTATCCGGAGATAAGGCGAGGGCGGGCGCACACTACCATCGCGAGCGGGCCGCCGGCCGCCGATCCCGGCCTACGATCAGAGCCGAAAGCACTGCCCGTGCGCTCGTGGGCAGCGTAACTTGAACGCACACACCAGCACCCAGCCCGCGCACCAACCGCCCGAGGGGTCCCGTGACCGTCCATCCCAGCCTTCAGACTTCCATCGACGCCTGGACGCACTCCATCGACGCGATATCGGAGTTGGTGAATCCGCTCGCGGAGCGCGAGTGGAACCTCGCCACCGAGTGCCCGGGATGGTCGGTGCGGGACGTCGTCTCGCATGTGATCGGACTCGAATGCGAGATGCTCGGCGACCCCCGCCCCATCCACACACTGCCGCGCGACCTTTTCCACGTCACCAACGAGCTGTCGCGGTACATGGAGGTCCAGGTCGACGTCCGGCGCTGTCACACCGCGCCCGAGATGACCTCCGAGCTGGAGTACACCGTCATCCGGCGGGGCCGCCAGCTACGGAACGAGAAGCGCGCCGCGGATGCCATGGTGCGCTGGCCCGGCGGCTCCGAGGTGACGCTGGGGGAGGCCCTGATGAAGCGGGTCTTCGACGTCTGGGTGCATGAGCAGGATCTGCGCAGGGCCCTGAACAAGCCCGGCAATCTGGACTCGCCGGGCGCCACGATCACCCGTGACCTGCTGCTGTCGGCGCTGCCGAAGGTGGTCGCCAAGGACGCGGGCGCGGCGCCCCAGTCGGCCGTCGTCTTCGATGTGAACGGCCCGCTGGAGTTCATGCGGACGGTGCGGGTCGACGCGGACGGCCAGGGCAGCATCGACGGCAGCGTCTCGCTCGGGCCGACGGCCACCCTGTCCCTGGACTGGGAGACCTACGTCCGGCTGGCCTGTGGGCGGGTGCGGCCCGAGGCGGTCTCCGAGCGGCTGAAGATCGAGGGCGATCAGCAGCTCGCCGAGGCGATCCTCGGGCACTTCGCGATCACGCCGTAGCGCGGCCCGGAGGGTCGGGGCGCACAGCGTCTGGGATCACGCCGTGGCGGCACCCGGAGAGTCGGGCCGTACAGCCCGTGAGATCACGCCGTAAGCCCCCTGGGGTCACGCCGTGAGCCGCCTCGGGGAGCTCGCCGTGACGCCCCTGGGGGTCACGCCGGTACGTGCACGGCCTCGACACGGCTCGCGACCACGCGCTCGCGCTCCCGGCGGTGCGCCCGGCCGCGCAGCCGCAGGATCTGGCTGATGCCGAGCGCCTGCAGCACGAACACCGAGGCGAACGCGATCCGGAAGTTCTGGCCGGTCAGGTCCAGCAGTACGCCGACGGCCAGCAGTGTGGTCATCGAGGCCGTGAAGCCGCCCATGTTGACGATTCCCGACGCGGTGCCGATCCGCTCGGGCGGATTGGCGGGCCGGGCGAAGTCGAAGCCGATCATCGACGCGGGTCCGCAGGCGCCGAGCACCACACACAGCACCACCAGCAGCCACATGGGCGCGTGGGCGGACGGCCAGACCAGCACGGTGCCCCACAGCAGCGCGGTGGCGCCGACCGTGCCGAGGGCCAGCGGGGCGCGGGCGGCGTGGTGCCGGGCGATGACCTGTCCGTAGACCAGGCCGACCGCCATGTTGGAGAGCACCACGAGGGTCAGCAGCTGGCCCGCGGTCGCCTGGGACAGCCCCTCCGCCTCGACCAGGAACGGCATCCCCCACAGCAGCAGGAAGACCATCGCCGGGAACTGGGTGGTGAAGTGCACCCACATGCCGAGCCGGGTGCCGGGCTCGCGCCAGGCGTCCGCGATCTGCCGGCGGACGTAGTCGGCGCCCAGGTGCGTGGCGGGCGCGGGCTCGAAGCCCTTCGGGTGGTCCTTGAGGAAGAACAGCACCAGGACGAAGACGGCCAGGCCGCCGAGCGCGCTGCCCGCGAAGGTCGTGGTCCAGCCGACGCCGTGCAGGGCCCGGGCGATCACCAGCGTTGAGACCAGGTTGCCCGCCATGCCGAAGAGCCCGGAGATCTGGGCGATGAGCGGCCCCCGGCGGGCCGGGAACCAGCGCGAGCCGAGCCGCAGCACGCTGATGAAGGTCATCGCGTCACCGCAGCCGAGCAGCGCCCGGGAGCCCAGCGCCATCGCGTAGGAATGGGAGAACGCGAAGCCGAACTGCCCCAGGGTGAAGAGCACCACCCCGAGCATGAGCACCTTACGGGTGCCGAGACGGTCGACCATGAGCCCGACCGGTATCTGCATCCCGGCGTAGACCAGCACCTGCAGGATGGAGAAGGTCGACAGAGCCGAGGCGTTGATGTGGAAGCGCTCGGCGGCGTCGATACCGGCGACGCCGAGGCTGGTGCGATAGGTGATGGCGACGAAGTAGACGGCGACGCCCAGACCCCACACGGCGACGGCACGACGGCCGCCGGGCGGATCCCCGGGCAACTGGGCCGAGGTCATCGCTCCTCACCCCGGGCGAGGTTGTTCACCCAGCTGATGTGGCGCTGCACCAGCCCGGACGCGAACCCGGCGTCCCCCGCGCGCAGGGCCCGGAGGATCTCCGTGTGCTCGGTGATGTTCTTGGCGATACGGCCGGGCTCGGCGTGCATGGTGGCCACGCCCATCCGTAGCTGGCGGTCCCTCAACTGGTCGTAGAGCTGAGCCAGGATGGCGTTTCCCGCCGCCCTGACGATCGCCGCGTGGAAGCAGCGGTCGGCGGCCGCGAAGGCGGCCAGGTCCCCGGCCGCCGCGTGCACCTTCTGCTCCTCCAGCAGCTCCTCGAGCCGCCCCAGGAGCTGCTCCCCGGCCGGGACGACCTTGGCGACCGCGTGCTGCTCCACCAGCAGCCGGGTCTCGACCACGTCCGCGATCTCCTGGGAGGAGACGGGCAGCACCAGGGCGCCCTTCTTCGGATAGAGCTTGAGCAGCCCCTCGGCCTCCAGGCGCAGCAGGGCCTCCCGGACGGGCGTACGGGAGACCCCGACGGCGTCCGCGAGTTCGCCCTCGCTCAGCAGTGTGCCGCCCTCGTAGCGGCGGCCGAGGACGGCTTGTTTGACGTGGTGGTAGACGCGTTCGGCGGCAGGGGGCGGCTTGGTGGCCGTATCGGCGGGACTCATGATGCGCACATCATAGATACAAGATGCATGCGCACTCATCCCCCGTCCGCGATGCGGACGGGGGATGAGGTCTGCCGCTACATCACGCCCAGGTGATCAGGCGCTTGGGGCGCTCCAGGACGGCCGCGACGTCCGCGAGCACCTTGGAGCCCAGCTCGCCGTCGACCAGCCGGTGGTCGAAGGAGAGCGCGAGCGTGGTCACCTGGCGGGGCTTGACCTCGCCCTTGTGGACCCACGGCTGGAGCTTGACGGCGCCGAAGGCGAGGATCGCGGACTCACCGGGGTTGAGGATCGGCGTGCCCGCGTCGATGCCGAAGACGCCGACGTTGGTGATGGTGACCGTGCCGCCGGACATCTCGGCCGGGGTGGTCTTGCCCTCACGGGCGGTGGTGACCAGCTCACCCAGGGCGGACGCCAGTTCGGGCAGGGTCTTGGCGTGGGCGTCCTTGATGTTGGGGACGATCAGCCCGCGCGGCGTGGCCGCCGCGATGCCCAGATTGACGTAGTCCTTGTAGACGATCTCCTGGTTGTCCTCGTCCCAGGTGGCGTTGACGTCCGGGTTGCGCCGGATGGCCACCAGCAGGGCCTTGGCGACCAGCAGCAGCGGGTTGACCCGCAGCCCGGCCATCGCCGGGTCCTGCTTGAGGTCGGCGACGAGCTTCATCGTGCGGGTCACGTCGACCGTCACGAACTCGGTCACATGCGGGGCGGTGAAGGCGCTGTTGACCATCGCCTGCGCGGTGGCCTTCCGTACGCCCTTCACGGGCACCCGCCGCTCCCGGCCCTCCACGGCCCTGGACGGGGCCGCCACGGGCGTCTCCCGGGCCGTCTGGACGGCCTCGGCGGCCGCGTGGACGTCCTCGCGGGTGATGATCCCGTCCGGCCCGCTCGGGGTGACCGCCTCCAGGTCGATGCCCAGGTCCTTGGCCAGCTTGCGGACCGGCGGCTTGGCCAGCGGCCGGGCGGGCCGGCCGCTGCCGTTCAGCTCGGGCGAGGGCGCGGGCGCGGCCTCGGGGCGCGCGGGCGCGGGGGCGGGCTCCTGGGGCGCGGACGCCCCGGCGGAGGGGGCGGGCGCGGAGCGCTGGGGGCCCGGCAGCGGCTTGCGCGGACGGCGCTTGGTGGAGGCCGGCGCCGCCCCGTAGCCGACCAGATTGGCCTGGCGGCCCTCCTTCTCGGCGGGCTCGGCCTCGGCGGCGGGCTCCCCGGCGGGCTTCCCGGCGGCGGGAGCGGCCTGGGGCGCCGCCTCCCCCGCACCGGGGTCGGTGTCCACCGAGATGATCGGCGTGCCCACGTCCACGGTGGTGCCCTCGTCGAAGCGCACCTCGTGCACCACACCGTCGAAGGGGATGGGCAGTTCGACGGCGGCCTTGGCGGTCTCGACCTCGCACACCACCTGACCGTCGGTCACGGTGTCGCCCGGCGCCACGAACCACTTGAGGATCTCGGCCTCGGTCAGCCCCTCGCCCACATCGGGCATCTTGAACTCACGGAAGCGCTGTTCGACTGCGGTCATCGTCACGATCTCCTCAAGCCCTTCAGTACGCCAACGCACGGTCTACGGCGTCGAGCACCCGGTCCAGCCCCGGAAGGTACTCGTCCTCGAGCCGTGACGGCGGGTACGGCGAGTGGAAGCCGCCGACCCGCAGCACCGGGGCCTGGAGGTGATAGAAGCACCTCTCGGTGATGCGTGCGGCGATCTCCGACCCGGTGCCCAGGAATACCGGAGCCTCGTGGACGACGACCAGCCGCCCCGTCCGCTCCACGGAACGCTGGATGGTGTCGAAGTCGATCGGCGACATCGACCGCAGGTCCACGACCTCGATCGACTTGCCCTCCTCGGCGGCGGCCGCGGCGGCGTCCAGGGCGACCTTCACCATCGGGCCGTAGGCCGCGAGGGTCAGGTCCGCCCCCGGCCGCACCACCCGGGCTGCGTGCAGCGGACCGGGGATCGCGGCGGTGTCGACCTCGGACTTGTCGTGGTAGCGGCGCTTGGGCTCGAAGTAGATCACCGGGTCGTCGCTGCCGATGGCCTGCTGCAGCATCCAGTAGGCGTCGGAGGCGTTGGCGGGCGAGATCACCTTCAGCCCGGCCACATGCGCGAACAGCGCCTCGGGCGACTCGCTGTGGTGCTCCACCGCGCCGATGCCGCCGCCGTACGGAATGCGGATGACGACCGGCAGCTTGACCTTGCCGAGCGACCGGGCGTGCATCTTGGCGAGCTGGGTGACGATCTGGTCGTAGGCGGGGAAGACGAAACCGTCGAACTGGATCTCCACGACCGGGCGGTAGCCGCGCAGCGCGAGCCCGATCGCGGTGCCCACGATGCCGGACTCGGCGAGCGGGGTGTCGATGACCCGGTCCTCGCCGAAGTCCTTCTGCAGCCCGTCGGTGACGCGGAAGACGCCCCCCAGCTTGCCGACGTCCTCGCCCATGATCAGGACCTTGGGGTCGGACTCGAGGGCCGTGCGCAGTGACGCGTTGATCGCCTTGGAGAGCGACATCTTCTCGGCGGCCATGTCAGATGCCCTCCTCAGCGGTGACGAACGAAGCCTGGTACTCGGCGAACTGCGCCCGCTCCTCGTCGACGAGCGCGTGCCCGTCGGCGTAGGTGTGCTCGAACAGCGCCATGTCATCGGGGTCGGGCATGGCCCGCACCGCGTCCCGTACCCGCTTGGCCAGCGCGTCGCTCTCCCGCTCCAGCTCGGCGAAGTACGCGTCGTCGGCCAGGCCCTCGCGGGTCAGCAGGGTGCGCAGCCGCAGGATCGGGTCCTTGGTCTCCCACAGCTCCCGCTCCTCGGGGGAGCGGTAGCGCGTCGGGTCGTCGGAGGTGGTGTGGGCGCCCATGCGGTAGGTGAACGCCTCGATGAGCATCGGGCCCTGCCCGGTGCGCGCCCGCTCCAGCGCGGCCTTGGTGACGGCCAGACAGGCGAGCACGTCATTGCCGTCCACCCGCACCCCGGGGAAGCCGTAGCCCTGGGCGCGCTGGTAGAGCGGGACCCGGGTCTGCTTCTCGGTGGGCTCGGAGATGGCCCACTGGTTGTTCTGGCAGAAGAAGACCACCGGGGCGTTGTACACCGCGGAGAAGGTGAACGATTCGGCGACATCGCCCTGGCTGGAGGCGCCGTCGCCGAAGTAGGCCAGGACCGCGGCGTCGGCGCCGTCCTTGGCGACACCCATCGCGTAGCCGGTCGCGTGCAGCGTCTGCGAGCCGATCACGATGGTGTACAGGTGGAAGTTGTTGCTGTTCGGGTCCCAGCCGCCGTGGTTCACCCCGCGGAACATCCCCAGCAGGTTGGTCGGGTCGACGCCCCGGCACCAGGCCACACCGTGCTCGCGGTAGGTGGGGAAGACGTAGTCGTCGTCGCGCAGCGCCCGGCCGGAGCCGATCTGCGCCGCCTCCTGGCCGAGCAGCGACGCCCACAGGCCCAGTTCGCCCTGGCGCTGCAGGGTGGTCGCCTCGGCGTCGAACCGCCGTGTCAGCACCATGTCCCGGTACAGACCGCGCAGCTCCTCCGGGGTGGGGTCGATGGCGTATTCGGGGTGCTCGACACGCTCGCCCTCGGGGGTCAGCAGCTGTACGAGTTCGGTCTGGCCCTCAGGCTGCTTCTTGGCGTCCCGCGCGGTGGTGCTGCGCTTGGCTCCGCTGCGGCGCGGCTTGCGCGCGGCAGTGCTCTCCACGGTCACGTGTGCTCCTCCGTCTGTCCGGCCCCCGGGATCCGCCGGCGGCCAGTTGCGGCTCGCCCGTTCCGTCTCGGCACACGGGGTGGGTGCGCCGAGGCATGGCCGGGCGTGACAGGTTCCCGGCGGCTGGCCCTGCACAAGGCACGTTACCCAGTGCGTCGCATGTCTGCGAAACCCCACCTGACCTGCAATTTTGCTTGGATTTCCAAGTAAACCGCGCGAGGGGGGAAACATCCACTGGTCACAGCCCCGCAGGCCGCCGGACAAGCGCACGTTATCCCGCAGGACAAGGGCACGGGAAGACATCGTGTGTGAGACTGGATCCGTGCGCGAAGAAGGAAAAATAGGGATTTTCCTGGTTGACGACCATGAAGTCGTCCGACGCGGCGTACGGGACCTGCTCGCGAGCGAGCCGGACATGCAGGTGGTCGGCGAGGCGGGCACCGCGGCCGACGCCCTGGCACGGATCCCGGCCGCCCGGCCGGATGTCGCCGTCCTGGACATCCGGCTGCCCGACCGCAGCGGGGTCGAGGTCTGCCGGGAGATCCGCGCCCGTTACGAGAACATCCGCTGCATGATGCTCACCTCCTTCGCCGACGACGAGGCGCTCTTCGACGCCATCATCGCGGGCGCCTCCGGCTACGTCCTGAAGGACATCCGCGGCGAGGAACTGCTCTCCGCCGTCCGGGACGTGGCCGCGGGCCGGTCGCTGCTCGACCCGGTGGCCACCGCCCGGGTGCTGGAGCGGCTGCGCGGCCAGACGGCCGCCAAACCGGACGACCGGCTCGCCGCCCTCACCGAGCAGGAGCGCCGGATCCTGCTGCTGATCGGGGAGGGGCTCACCAATCGGGCGATCGGCGAACGGCTCCATCTCGCCGAGAAGACGATCAAGAACTATGTCTCCAGCCTGCTCGCCAAGCTGGGCATGGAGCGCCGGTCGCAGGCGGCGGCCTATGTCGCCCGGATGCAGGCGACACAGCCGCAGAAACGCTGACCCCCGCCTCCCGACCCGCCACCTCGATCAACCGCCGGTCCCGGTCAGAGGGGCGCCCCAGTCGACCAGCCGCACCACACCGGCGCCGCGCACCGTCTCCGCGCACCGTCTCCGCCCACCGGCGCCGCGCACCGTCTCCGCGCCCCGTCTCCGCGCACCGGCGCCGTGCCCCGTCTCGGCGCGCCGTGGCGGTGATGCCCGGTGATCTAACATCTGGCAGGTGCCGCGCTCACATGTACACTCCGCCGAGGCCGCTCCCGACGGGGAAACCCTGGGCGCCCTGCTCCGCCGCTACGACGGCGCCGGTGAGGCCGTCTCCTGCGAACCGCTCACCCAGGGGCTGCTCAACCGGGGCTACCGCCTCGCCACCACCCGCGGCTGGTTCTTCCTCAAACACCACCTCGACGGCGACCGCACCGCCATCGCCCGCCAGCACCGGGTCACCCAGCGGCTGGACGCGCTCGGGGTGCCCGTCGCCCCGCCGGTCCCCGACGCCGACGGCCGTACGGTCGCCGTCATCGGCGGCCGCTGCTACGCGTTACACCCCTGGATCGACGGACAGCACCGCGCCGGCGGTGAGCTGACCGCCCCCCAGTGCGGGCGGCTGGGCGGGCTGCTCGGGCTTGTCCACACCTGTCTGGAGCGCGTCATGCGGGCCCGTACGGGCGACCGCCGGCCGCCCGAGGAGGCGGCCGACCCCGAGGACACCTTCGCCGTCATCGACGAGCTGCTCACGCTGATCCGGGGGCGCCGGGACCGCGACACCTTCGACGAACTCGCCGAGCACCGCCTGGTCGAGCGGCGGGCGCTGCTGGAACGGCACGCCCACCGCCGCCCGGAGGCCCACGCCGTCCCGGTCGCCGGGTGGGTGCACGGCGACTTCCACCCGCTGAACCTGCTCTACCGCGACACGGAACCGGCCGCCATCGTCGACTGGGACCGGCTCGGGGTGCAGCCGCGCGCCGAGGAGGCGGTCCGGGCCGCCGCGATCTTCTTCGTACGGCCCGACGGCACCCTGGAGCTCACCAAGGTGCGCTCCTACGCACGGGCGTACCGGTGCACGGCGGGGGCCGGGGCCTCGGAGATGGCCGCGGCCGTGCACCGGGTGTGGTGGGAGCGGCTCAACGACTTCTGGATGCTGCGCTGGCGCTACCAGCGCGGGGACCGGCGCGCCGATCCGCAGTTCCCGGCGGCCGCCGCTCTGGTGGTGTGGTGGACCCGGGAGTACGACGCGGTCCGGGACGCCTTCTGCGGGTGACTTCCGCGGCTGGAAGGGGCGCCTTCTCCTAACGGCCCGCGGGGCGCCCCCTTCATGCGTAGAAGGGGGCGCCCCGCGGCTGCGGCTGGAGGAGGCGCCAGAGGCGTCCCCGGAGCCGTTACGGGACGCCGCCGTCCGTGGCGCCCGTCGTACCGGTGGGATCGGTGGTGGGCTCGGTCGTCCCGCCGTCGGTGGGCTCGGTGGTCGGGTCATTGCCGCCCGGGGTGGTCGGCTCCTCGGTGGGCACGTTGGTGCCCGGGTCCGTCTCCGAGTCCGTCGGCTCGTCCGTGGGGTCGTCGGGGTACGAAGGCGTCGGGTCACCGGACGGGGTGTAGTCGTCGCCCGTGTTCCCGGCGGTGGAGTCGCCGGTCGGGACCGAGTCGTCGCTCGTGTCGTCGGTCGGCTTGTCGCTCGGCTTGGTGGTCTTGTCCTGGGTGACCGACGTCTTGGGCTTGCTCGGCTGCTTGTCGCCGTCGTTCTTGCCGTGCTGCACGGCGAAGGCGACCCCCACCGCGACCGCGATCATCGCGAGCACCGCGATCAGCCACACCTTGCCGCGGCCCTTACGGCGGCCGGAACCGCCGTGGTAGCCGCCGCCACCACCCCCGGGGCCGGTGACGATCGGCTGCTGGGAGGTCTCGCCGTGACCGGGGTGGGGCAGCGCGGTGGTGGCCCCGGGCACGCCCGGCATGCCCATGGCGGGCGTGGCGGCGCCCAGGTGCTGGGTGACCGGGCCGGTGCTCCAGACGCCGGTGTGGCCGCCCGCCTCGTGGAGCATCTGCAGCGCGTACTGGACCATTCCGCGCATTTCCTCGGCGCTCTGGAACCGGTCGTCCGGGTCCTTGGCGAGGGAGCGCATGACCAGGCCGTCCAGCTCCGGCGGCACGGTGCCGGAGGTCTCCGAGGGCGGCACCGGGGTGTCCTGGACGTGCTGGTAGACCACCGACAGCGGGGTCTCCCCGGTGAACGGCGGGCGAAGCGCCAGCAGCTCGTAGAGCAGACATCCGGTGGCGTACAGGTCGGAGCGGTGGTCCACGGCCTTGCCGAGAGCCTGCTCCGGCGAGAGGTACTGGGGGGTGCCCATGACCATGCCGGTCTGGGTCATCGTGGACTGCGCGCCGTGCAGGGCGCGGGCGATGCCGAAGTCCATCACCTTGACCGCGCCGCTGTGGGTGATGATCACGTTGGCGGGCTTGATGTCACGGTGCACGATGCCGTGCTGATGGCTGTAGGCGAGCGCCTCCAGCACCCCGGAGACGATGATCAGCGCCTGATCCGGCGGCGGGGCCTCGGCGTTGAGCAGCAGATCGCGGATGGTCCGGCCCTCGACCAGCTCCATGACGATGTACGGCACGGTGTTCTGGCCGACGGTGTCCTCGCCGGAGTCGTAAACCGCCACCACGGCATGGTGGTTCAGCCCCGCGACGGACTGTGCCTCGCGGGTGAAGCGGGCCTTGGACACCGGGTCCTCGGCCAGATCGGCGCGGAGCAGCTTGACCGCGACCGTACGGCCGAGCCGGAGGTCCTCGGCGGCGAAGACTTCCGCCATACCGCCACGGCCAAGACGACCGGTAAGCCGATATCGACCATCGCCGACAAGCCCTCCGTTACCCCACGCTTCGGGCAAATCCGGCATGCCGGACCCGCTGGCGTCAGGTTCGGAGGGCCCCTGGGCGCTCTGGGTCTGTGCCATCGGTCCTCGCCGTCTCGTTCTCGGTGGGGGTCTGGTCGAGATCGCCCCGCCCACGGGCGGTACGGTTCCTGCTAGGCACGCTACAGCCTTCGCGCCGTACATCGGTTGGTGATGGACCGGCCATCAAACCTGTTGACGCTAAAGCGATGCAAATCGCGTGACGGGTTCTTGCTCATCCGGTCACGGAACGGGCACGCGGCTTGACGTGTCCGTGGCCTGGGGCAGACTTGGCCACGATATCCAGAACATCAAGATCAATGCGTCGAAACGTGCGCGTCAGAGTAGTGAGTGCGCCGAGGGGGAAGTACGAAATGAGCCAGTACGGCGCACCAGGCAGGTATCACGGCCAGTCTCTGGCGAACGGCCGCTATCAACTGCGTGACCTGCTGGGCGAGGGCGGAATGGCCTCCGTTCACCTGGCCTATGACTCCGTACTGGACCGCCAGGTCGCGATCAAGACGCTGCACACCGAGCTGGGGCGCGAGCAGTCCTTCCGCGAGCGGTTCCGCCGCGAGGCCCAGGCTGTAGCGAAACTCACGCACACCAATATCGTCTCGGTCTTCGACACCGGCGAGGACTCGGTCGACGGCTCCCTGATGCCGTACATCGTCATGGAATACGTCGAGGGCCAGCCGTTGCGCGCGGTTCTGGACACCGATGTCCGGCAATACGGTGCGATGCCGACCGAAAAGGCGCTGAAGATCACCGGCGATGTGCTGGCGGCGCTGGAAATCAGCCATGAGATGGGGCTGGTTCACCGCGACATCAAGCCCGGTAACGTGATGATGACCAAGCGTAATGTGGTCAAAGTCATGGACTTCGGCATCGCCCGCGCCATGCAGTCCGGGGTCACCTCCATGACCCAGACCGGCATGGTCGTCGGCACCCCGCAGTACCTCTCCCCCGAGCAGGCGCTGGGCCGCGGCGTGGACGCCCGCAGCGACCTGTACTCGGTCGGCATCATGCTCTTCGAGCTGCTGACCGGCCGGCTGCCCTTCGACGCGGACTCGCCGCTGGCCATCGCGTACGCGCACGTCCAGGAGGAGCCGGTCGCGCCCTCCACGATCAACCAGTCCATTCCCCCCGCGGTGGACGCGCTGGTCGCCCGCGCCCTGAAGAAGAACCCGAACGAGCGCTTCCCGACCGCCGAGGCCATGCGCGACGAATGCGCCCGGGTCACCCGTACCGGGCAGACCGGCGCCTCCCCGATCATCATCAGCGGCGGTCCGCCGGCCCGCAGCGGCGTCGGTGTCGGCTCGGCGGTCTTCCCGCCGATCGACCAGCAGACGCCCGCCCCCGGCCCCGGCAGCGTCCAGACGCCGTATCAGCCGCAGCCCTCCCCCGGGCAGTTCGGCGCCTTCGGCCCGTCCACCCCGGCCCCGGCCACCACGCCGATGGGGCAGCACGGCTACCAGACCCCGGCGCCGTCGTACCAGGGCCCCAGCACCCCGCCGCCGTACAGCATCTCGCCCTCGGCACCGTCCGGAGGCGGCGGCAACGGCAACAAGCGCGTGATCATAGGCTCGGCCGTCGTCGCGGCGGTCGCGGTCATCGCCGTGGTCCTGGCCATCGCGTTCAGCGGTGACGACGGCTCCAAGGACGAGAGCAAGGGGGGCGGGGGCCGCGCCAAGCCGTCGAAGCCGTCGGCCTCCGACACCGCCGCGGGCTTCCGCATGGGCGACAAGACCAAGACGATCGAAACATCGAAGTGCACCGACGCCTACGAGGACTCCGACGAGAAGGGCACGTACTCGGTGCCCGACTTCCAGAACCTCTACATCGACTCGGTGAAGAAGTGCATCCGGGCCGCGGGCTGGAAGTACCGCGTGGTGACCCAGGACGAGAATCTGTGGGGCAAGGGCACCGTCCTCAATTACACGTACCGGAACTACGAGCCGTACAACCCCAAGACGGACACCATCGAACTGACCGTCTCCACGGGTAACCCGGGGTAGCCACGGCTCTGGGGGGCGCCGACCACGCGCCCGGCGCACCCCCGCCCGGCGCACCCTCCCCCGACGCATACGACGCCGCGGGCCGCACCTTCCGGTGCGGCCCGCGGCGTCGTTTCGGCGTACGGTGCGTGGCTCAGAGATACGGACCCGAGCGGGCGCCGCCCGGCTTGAGCGCGTCCTCGTCCTCCTCGCCCCCGCCGAGCCCGGGCGGCAGCGCCCGGCGCATCTGCTCAAGCTGGGCGCGCGCCGCCATCTGCTGCGCGAACAGGGTGGTCTGGATGCCGTGGAACAGGCCCTCCAGCCAGCCGACCAACTGGGCCTGGGCAATGCGCAGTTCCGCCTCGGTCGGCACCGCCTCGTCCGTGAAGGGCAGCGACAGCCGCTCCAGCTCCCCGATCAGCTCGGGTGCGAGCCCGTCCTCCAGCTCCTTCACCGAGCTGGAGTGGATCTCCTTGAGCCGGACCCGGCTGGCCTCGTCGAGAGGTGCGGCGCGCACCTCCTCCAGAAGCTGCTTGATCATGCTGCCGATCCGCATGACCTTCGCCGGCTGCTCGACCATGTCGGTCACGGGAATCTCGCGCGACTCGTCGTCCCCACTGCCCTCGCCAGAAGCAGGACCGACGCCGCCGAGTGCCATGCCGTCCGGACCGACGACCAGGACGTGCGGGGTCTCCTGCGCTCGTTCGTTCATCGGCTGGTTCATACCCCTATTGTTCCGCACCGGCATCCGGTCCGGCGGGCGAGGGTCGAGGATTCGGCGCCGATGTCAGCGGCGGCGCAGCCGCAGACCGAAGAACGCCAGGCCGAGGCCGAGACCGGTGAGCGCCAGACCGGTGCCCAGCGGCAGCACCCGCATCGCCCGCCCGCTGGGCTCGGCGGCGGTCCGCTGAGCACCGTAAGGCTGCCCGGAGGGGAGCGGCTCGCGCGCCTGGTGGCGGTCCGGGCGCTGCGGCATGGGGAGGGAGGACGGCGTCCACTCGGGCACCAGCGAGAACCGCCCGGCCCCCTCGTCGCTCTCGCCCTCGTTCGCGGTCTCGTTCCCGTCTCCGTCCCTGTCTCCCTCCCGTGGCCCGGCCGAGGGGTCCTCGTCCGACGGTGAGGGGGCGGGGGGCCGGGTGCGGCCGGGGTGCGTACGGCCCTCGCCCGCCCGGGTGCCCGCCAGCCCGCCACCGTCGTCATCGGCGTCGGCGTCGGCGTCGGCGCGGGCGGCGGGGGTGGTGGAGGCGGCGGAGGCGGCGTGGGCGGCCTGGGCCGCCTGGGTGGCGGTCAGGGCGGTGCCCGCCAGCAGGGCCGCCGCGGGGAGTGTGCGGAGTGTCGCAGGGTTCACGGTGGTCACCCTCCCGTGCCGAACCGTTGCGTAACGGGATCAGCGTCACATGAGGGTACGCACCGGGCACCCTGGGCGCCGCCGTACGGACCGCGACGCCGCCGTGGCTGCGCCGCTGCCGTCCGTACGGCCGGGGCCGGGGCCGGGGCCGGGGCCGGGGCCGGGCCGCTCCGGGCCTGCCCGGGCCGCTCAGGTCGTCAGGAGGATCTTCCCCACATGCTCGCTGGACTCCAGCAGCCGGTGGGCCTCCGGGGCATCCCGCATCGGGATGGTGCGGTAGACGATCGGGCGGACCCGGCCGCCCGCGATCAGCGGCCAGACGTGCTCCTGCACCGCCGCGATGATCGCCGCCTTCTGCGCCAGCGAGCGGCCCCGCAGCCCGGTGGCCGTCACGGCGGCGCTCTTGGCGAGCAGACCGGCCAGGTTCAGCTCGGCCCTCGCCCCGCCCTGCAGCCCGATGATCGCCAGACGGCCGTTGGTGGCGAGCGTCTCCAGATTCCGGGCGAGGTACTTCGCGCCGATGATGTCCAGGATGACGTCCGCCCCGGCCCCGTCGGTGGCCCGGCGGACCTCTTCGACGAAGTCCTGCTCGCGGTAGTCGATCAGGACGTCGGCGCCCAGCTCCCGGCAGGCCGCCAGCTTCTCCGGGCCGCCCGCGGTCACCGCGACCCGCGCCCCGACCGCCTTGGCGAGCTGGATCGCCATGGTGCCGATACCGCTCGATCCGCCGTGCACCAACAGCGTCTCGCCCGGCCGGAGATGGGAAATCATGAAGACGTTGGACCATACGGTCGCGGTCACTTCGGGCAGCGCGGCGGCCGTGACCAGGTCCACGCCCTCCGGGAGGGGCAGCAGCTGCCCCGAGGGAACCACCACCTTCTCGGCATATCCACCGCCCGCGAGCAGGGCGCACACCTCGTCGCCCACGGCCCAGCCGGTGACGCCGGGGCCCAGCGCCGAGATCCGGCCCGAGCACTCCAGTCCGGCGTAGGGCGCGGCTCCGGGGGGTGGCGGATAGACGCCCTGGCGCTGCAGCACATCCGCGCGGTTGACGCCGGCGGCGGCCACGTCGACCAGGACCTCGCCCTCACCGGGTACGGGATCGGGGACCTCGGCCCATACCAGGGCTTCGGGGCCACCGGGTTCGGGAATCGTGATCGCATGCATGGCCGCGAGGCTACTCCTGGACCATCGGCGCGCGAACGATCGTGATCAGCCGGTCGGCCGCCTGCAGCGGGCTGGCGTCGGGGTCGTCGTACGCGAGCAGACGATGGCCGCGCAGCACCGACACCACGAGGTCGTCGGTGTCCCGCACCGACTTGCCCACCTCCGCCTTCACCACCGTGCGCTCCACCAGGTCCAGGCCCGAGCCCTGCTGGATCAGATCCTCGATCACCGCCCCGGCCGTCGGACTCTGCACGCTCATGCCCAGCAGCCGGCCGGCCGCGCTGGCGCTGGTGATCACCGCGTCGGCTCCGGACTGGCGCAGCAGCGGCGCGTTCTCCTCCTCGCGCACCGCCGCCACGATGTTGGCGCCCCGGTTGAGCTGCCGGGCCGTCAGCGTGACCAGGACGGCGGTGTCATCGCGCTGGGTGGCGATCACGAACTGGCGGGCGCGCTGCGCCTCCGCGCGCAACAGCACATCGCTGCGGGTCGCGTCGCCCACCACCCCCGCGAACCCGTCCGCGTTCGCCGCCTCGATCACCTTGTGGTTGGGGTCGACCACGACCACCCGGTTCTTGGCCAGTCCCGTCGCGCAGAGGGTCTGCACCGCGGACCGCCCCTTCGTCCCGAAGCCGACGACGACGGTGTGATCACGCAACGCTGACCTCCAGCGGTTCAGGCGGTACTGCTCGCGGGTTCGTTCGGCCAGGACTTCCAGGGTGGTGCCGACCAGGATGATCAGAAACAGCACGCGCAACGGCGTGACCAGCAGGATGTTACTGAGCCGCGCGCTGTCGCTGTACGGCACGATGTCGCCGTATCCGGTCGTCGACAGCGTGACGGTCGAGTAGTAGACGGCGTCGAGGAAGTCGACGCCTTCGTCGGAGTTGTCGTGGTAGCCGGAGCGGTCGACGTACACGATGACCACTGTCAGCACCAGCACCAGCAGCGCCAGCAGCAGCCGGCTCGCGACCTGGCGCAGCGGGCCCGCGCGGAAGCGGGGCAGATGGACGCGGTGGCCGCCGTCCCCGGGGGTGCGGGCGGCCGCGTCATGGCTGGGCAGCTTCACGCCGGGCCCTCCTCGGGGGATATGTCCTCGCCGTCTCCGTGGCCCGCTGCCTTGTCCGTGCGGTGGCTCGCTTGGGGTGCGCGGCGGGCTCGGTCTGTGGGACTGGCCTGGTCTGTGCCTCGGCTGGCTCGGCCCGTGTGGCGCGCTTGGTCCGCGTGGCGCGCTTGGTCTGTGTGGCGTGATTGGTCCGCGTAGCGTGATTGGTCCGCGTAGCTCAGTTGCTCTGTCGCGATCGCCGACCACGGGAGATCCAGCACCTCGACCTCGGTGCCCCGCTTCGCCCCGCCGGGCGGGATCACGGCGAGGCCGTCGGCCACCGCGATTCCGCGCAGCATGGCCGGGCCGTTGAAGCGCAGCGGCACCGCCGCGTCCTGCCGGAAGGTCACGGGGACCAGCCGGGTGTCCCGCGGATGCCCCTGTACGGCCTCGGCCAGCGGGGCCGGGCCGGGGGCGGGGGCCGGGCGGCCCGTCAGCGTCCGTAGCAGCGGCTCCGCGAGGGTCAGCAGACCGGACACCGCCGCGAGCGGATTGCCCGGGAGCCCCACCAGATGCCGGGCGGGGCGGGTCTGGGGTCCGGGATTTTCGGCCTTTTCTGACTTCTCGGAGCTCGCGGAGCTCGCGGAGCTCGCGGAGCTCGCGGGTGCGAGCCGGGCGAGCAGCATCGGGTGGCCGGGGCGCACCGCGACCCCGTCCACCAGCAGTTCGGCGCCCAGGCGGCGCAGGGTGGGGTGGACGTGGTCCACGGGCCCCGCGGCCGTACCCCCGGTCGTCACGACGACATCGGCGGACGACTCGGCCACCGCCGCGCACACCGCGTCCGCCTCGTCGGCCAGCCGCCGGGTGCTCATGACCTCGGCACCGAGCGCCCGCAGCCACGGTCCGACCATCGGCCCCAGCGCGTCCCGGATCCGGCCGTCCTGCGGCAGCCCCTCGGTGAGCAGCTCATCGCCGAGGACCAGCACCTCGACGCGCGGCCTGCGCACCGTCGGCAGCTCGTCGTACCCGGCCGCGGCGGCCAGGCCCAGTACGGCCGGGGTGACCAGCGTCCCGGCGGGCAGCAGCTGATCGCCGCTGCGGCACTCCTGGCCGCGGGTGCGGATGTCCTGGCCGAGGACGACGGGGTGAGCGGCGGACGCGTGGAGCCAGCCGTCGCCCGCGTCGGTGCCGTACTCGCTGCGCAGCACGGCGGTGGCGCCGGGCGGGACGCGGGCTCCGGTGGCGATGCGGACGGCGTGGCCGTCGGGCAGGGCGGCGGCCTCACCGTGTCCGGCGAGGATGCCGTGGTCCTGGTCCCTGTCATCAGTTGGCAGCCGCCAGGGGCCGGGGCCCGCGAGCGCCCAGCCGTCCATGGCGGAGGTGTCGAAGGGCGGCAGGTCGGTGAGCGCGGCGAGCGGCGCGGCCAGGACCTGCCCGAGCGCCTCGGACAGCGGCCGCATCACCGGGGCGGCGTGGGCGGCCTCCTTGACGGCGGCGCGGGCGGCGATGGCGCGGGCGTCGGGCCAGGAGGTGGGGCTGTGGTGCGGTTTGTCCATAAGGGGGTGCGGGTGGGAGGTGGGTGCGGCTGGGGTGCGTTTCGGGTACGGGGCCGGGGCCTGCGGGGCGGGGGCTCTGGACCGCGTGTTTTTACTGCCAGTGCCCTCTGGCGTCGAGTTACCCAGAAATTGGCGCCACACGTATACGTCGGCTTCCAGATCCGCCGCCTCTCCGCCCCCGTCCCCTCCCGTCTCATCGCGGCACTCCCGTCGTTTCGCCGGCCGCTCATGGGCCAGGTCGAGCGCGGTCTCGGCCCAGTCCGTCCCGGTCGGGTCGGCGCTGTCGTCGCGGCCTCGTTCCGGGGCGGGCCGGTCCCGGCGGCCGTTGGCCAGGTTCAGGGCCGCGTCCGCCCAGTCCTCGTCCTCCTCGCCGAGTGGCTGCTCCGGACCCTGCGGTGGGGATTCGTTGGCCAGCGCCAGCGCCTCGTCGACCTCTCGATCGAGCGGGTCCCCGTCCCGGGGGTTGCGTGGTGTCACTGCTCCTCGGCCCAACGCGCGGCCAGCGCCGCGGCCTTCTCGGTCGCGGCGGCCAGTGCCTCCGGGCCGCCGCCCTTCTGGGCCGCGGCGTAGCCGACGAGGAAGGTGGTCAGTGGGGCGGCGGGCCGGGCGACGCCATGCGCGGCGTCACGGGCCAGATCGAGTAGCGCCGCGGTGTCGACATCCAGGTCGATCCCGAGTTCGGCCTTGACTGCGGTAATCCATTCGTCCAACACGCGTCCATGCTCCCTGATGCGCGCTCGAGCCGTGGTGATGTCCTCCCAGGTGTCGCAGTCGAACGATGCCGTGGGGTGCTGGAGGCGGGCCAGGGCCAGCTCGGAGACGAGCAGGCGCAGGGGCAGCCCGCCGAGGCCGCCGTGCTCGGTGGCGAGGAGGGCGATCTCGCGGCGCAGCGGCTCGGCGCGGTAGGCGGCGACAAGGGGCTGCTCGCGGCCGTCGGAGTCGATGAGCTGGGCGCCTTCGGTGCCCTCGACGCCGTTGAGGAGGGTCTCCACGGTCTCGGGGGTGAGGAAGGGCAGATCGGCGGAGAGGACGAGGACGACCGGAGCGGTGGTCTGCCGGACGCCCGCGTCGACGGCCGCGACCGGGCCGCCGCCGGGGGGCTCCTCCCGGGCCCACCGCACGGGCCGCGCCGTGGGCCTGAGCGGGCCGACGACGACGGTCCGCCCGGCGCCGGGACAGGCGTCCAGCACCCGGTCGAGCAGGGCTCGCCCGCCCACCCGCAGTGCGGGCTTGTCCACCCCACCGAGCCGCCGGGCGGCGCCCCCGGCCAGGATCACCGCGTCATACGCACCTGGAGTCACCCCATGAGTATGGCGCCGCCGGGCAGCCGCTACAGCCGTCGCAACAACACCAGGGGCTGCTCCACACAGTCGGCCACGTAGCGCAGGAATCCGCCGGCGGTGCCCCCGTCGCACACCCGGTGGTCGAAGGTGAACGACAGCTGCACCACCTGGCGCACCGCCAGCTCGCCCTGGTGCACCCAGGGCTTCGGGGCGATCCGCCCGACCCCGAGCATCGCCGCCTCGGGATGGTTGATGATCGGCGTCGAGCCGTCGACCCCGAAGACCCCGTAGTTGTTCAGGGTGAAGGTGCCGCCGGTGAGCTGCGCGGGGGCGAGTGTCCCGGTCCGCGCGGCCTCGGTCAGCCGGGCGATCTCCTCGGACAGCCCCTCTATGGTCCGCGTCTGTGCGTCGCGCACCACGGGGACCACGAGGCCCCGGTCGGTCTGCGCCGCGAAGCCGAGGTGGACCTCGGGGAGCCGGATGATCTCCCGGCCTGCCATGTCCACCGTGGCGTTGAGCTCGGGGAAGCGCGCCAGGGCCGCCGTGCAGATACGGGCCAGGAGGGCGAGCACCGAGACCTTGGGCCCGCCCGCCGCGTTCATCGCCGCGCGGGCGGCGAGCAGTTCGGTCGCGTCGGCGTCCACCCAGCAGGTCGCGTCGGGGATCTCGCGCCGGCTGCGCGCGAGTTTGTCGGCCACGGCGCCCCGCACCCCGCGCAGCGGCACCCGCTCCCCCTCCGGGGCGACCGCGGGTGCAGCGGCGGGCGCGGGGGCAGCGGCGGCCGCGGGTGCGGGCGCGGGGGCGGGTCCGCGTGCGGGAGCCGCCACCGCTCGTTCCACGTCCGCCCGCAGAATCAGCCCCTCGGGGCCCGAACCCTTGAGCCGGCGCAGATCGACGTCGTGCTCCCGGGCCAGCCGCCGTACGAGTGGCGAGATCACCGGCAGGGGCCCGGCGGGGGCCACCGCCGCCGTCTCGCGCAGCGGCCCGGGGGAGAGCTGGACGCGACGGCGCCGCGCGGCGGGACCGGCCGTGCCATAGCCGACCAGCACATTGCCCGATCCGCCGTCGGCCGCGCTCTCGGTGACCGGCGGAGCGGAGCCGTCGTCCGAGCCCTCCGGCACGGCGACCGTGATCAGCGGTGCCCCGACCGGCACCTCCGCGCCCTCCTCGCCGTAACGGGCCGTCACCACGCCGCCGTAGGGGCACGGCACATCCACCATCGCCTTGGCGGTCTCGACCTCGACCACCGGCTGGTCGACCGCGACCACATCACCGACCTGGACCAGCCAGCGCACGATCTCGGCGCCGGTCAGCCCCTCGCCCAGATCGGGCAGGGTGAACTCCCGTACGACAGCCATCAGACGGCGCTCCCCTCGGTCCACTCCGACTCCCACTGCAACCGGGCGACGGCGTCCAGCACCCGGTCCACACCGGGCAGATGGTGCCGCTCCAGCATGGGCGGCGGGTAGGGGATGTCGAATCCGGCGACCCGCAGCACGGGCGCCTCCAGATGGTGGAAGCAGCGCTCGGTGACCCGGGCGGCGATCTCCCCACCGGGCCCGCCGAAGCCTGTGGCCTCGTGGACGACGACCGCGCGGCCGGTGCGGCGCACGGAGGCGCACACCGTGTCGTCGTCGAAGGGGACGAGCGAGCGCAGATCGACGACTTCCAGGTCCCAGCCCTCGGCCCGGGCCGCCTCGGCGGCTTCGAGGCATACCGGCACGGAGGGGCCGTAGGAGATCAAGGTGGCGCTGCGCCGGCCGCCGGTGGCGGGCCTGCGCACCACCGCGCGCCCGATCGGCGGCACCTGCTCGGGGGCGTCGGCCGACCAGTCGGCCTTCGACCAGTACAGCCGCTTGGGCTCGAGGAAGATCACCGGGTCGTCGGAGGCGATGGCGGCGCGCAGCAGCCCGTAGGCGTCGGCGACGGTCGCGGGGGCGACGACATGGAGGCCGGGGGTGGCCATGTAGTAGATCTCGGAGGAGTCGCTGTGGTGCTCGACGCCGCCGATGCCGCCCCCGTAGGGCACCCGCACGGTGATCGGCATCGGCATCGCGCCCCGGGTGCGGTTGCGCATTCGCGAGACATGGCTGATGAGCTGCTCGAAGGACGGGTAGGCGAAGGCGTCGAACTGCATCTCGACCACCGGCCGCAGCCCGTACATGGCCATGCCCACGGCGGTGCCGAGGATGCCCGCCTCGGCGAGCGGCGTATCGGTGCAGCGATCCTCGCCGAACTCCTTGGCGAGCCCGTCGGTGATCCGGAAGACGCCGCCCAGGGTGCCGACGTCCTCGCCGAGGACATGGACGGACGGGTCGGCGGCCATGGCGTCACGCAGCGCGCGGCCGAGGGCCTGGGCCATGGTGGCGGGCTTACGGGCGGTGTCGGCCCCGATGGCGGTGGTCATCACTCCCCCTTCCCGGAGTCGCCGGCCTCGGCGTCGAGCTCCGCGCGCAGCTGGGCCGCCTGCTCGCGCAGCTGGCTGGTCCGGTCGGCGTAGACGTGCTCGAAGAGCTCCATGGGGTCCAGGACCGCGTCCTGGTGCATGCGCGTGCGCAGATCGGCGGCGAGCCGCTCCGCGGACTCCCGCGCGGCTTGGACTCCCTCGTCGTCCAGCAGGCGGCGGTCCCGCATGGCGTCCTCCAGGAGCGCTATCGGGTCGTGTGCCCGCCATGCCTCGACCTCGGAGTCGGGGCGGTAGCGGGTGGCGTCGTCGGCGTTGGTGTGGGCCTCGATGCGGTAGGTGACCGCCTCGACCAGGGTGGGGCCGCCTCCGCCGCGGGCCCGGCGCACCGCCTCCGCCAGGACCTGGTGGACGGCGGCCACGTCATTGCCGTCGACGAGGCGGCCGGGCATCCCGTACCCGACCGCCTTGTGGGCGAGGGAGGGCGCGGCGGTCTGCTTGGCGAGCGGGACGGAGATGGCGAAGCCGTTGTTCTGGACGAGGAAGACCACCGGGGCGTGCCAGACGGCCGCGAAGTTGAGGGCCTCGTGGAAGTCGCCCTCGCTGGTGCCGCCGTCGCCGACCAGGGCGAGGGCCACGACATCGTCGCCCTTGAGGCGGGCGGCGTGGGCGAGGCCGACGGCGTGCGGCAGCTGGGTGGCCAGCGGGGTGCACAGCGGGGCCACGCGGTGTGCGTGGGGGTCGTAGCCGGAGTGCCAGTCGCCGCGCAGCAGGGTCAGGGCGTCGACGGGGTCGAGCCCGCGGACCACGGCGGCCAGGGTGTCGCGGTAGCTGGGAAAGAGCCAGTCGCGGTCCTCCAGCACCAGCCCGGCCGCGACCTGGCAGGCCTCCTGGCCGGTGGAGGAGGGATAGACGGCCAGCCGGCCCTGCCGGGTGAGGGCCGTGGCCTGGGTGTTGTACCGGCGGCCGCGCACCAGCTCGCGGTGGAGCCGGGTGAGCAGATCGGGGGAGATGCCGGCGGCAGCGGCGGTGCCCAGCAGGCGGTACGGCTCCGCGTCGGGCAGCAGCGGCCCGGCCTCTACGCGGGGCTGCCAGCCGGGCGGGGGAGTGGGCCGGTAGGCACCGGGCTGCTCAAGGACCGTCATGTCGCGACCTCCTGGGCGTGGCGTACGGCGGGAGGGCGGGGCGTGCCGTGCGGCATCGCCCTCCCCCTACCGATTGTTCGGTCGTTGACGCATTTTGGCTACAGGCGACCCAAGCCTGTGGACAAACGGTTCTCCAGCGCCTGTCATGAAGACAGGACGTCCATGAAGGGGAGGCGGGACGATATGCGGGGCGAACAGATGGCCAATCCGGACGGCAAACCCCCGGCACGCCCCCTGGACGACATCGACCACGACATCCTGCGTCTGCTCCGAACGGATGGCCGCGCCTCCATACGCTCCGTGGCCGAGCAGGTGCACGTCTCGCGCGCCAACGCCTACGCCCGGATCAACCGCCTGATCGACGACGGGGTGATCCGCGGCTTCAGCGCCCGGGTGGACCAGGAGCGGGCCGGGCAGGGCGCGTCCGCGTACATCACGCTGAAGATCGTCCAGAACTCCTGGCGCACCGTGCGCGAACAGCTCCGGCAGCTCCCAGGGGCCGCCCACATCGCCCTGGTCAGCGGGGACTTCGATGTGCTGCTGCTGGTGCACACCGAGGACAACCGCTCGCTGCGCGAGCTGGTCCTCACCCGGATCCAGGCCATACCGGAGGTGCTGAGCACCCGGACGCTGCTGGTCTTCGAGGAGACGGACCTGGACTCGGAGCCGTAGCGGGGGCTGGGGCGGGCGCGGCCGGCCACGACGGCGCCGCGGCCGATCGACGGCGTCTCGGTGCACCTCCAGCGGAGCGCTCAGCGCTCCGTGCGCAGGCCCGCGAAGGCCGTACGGACCACGGCCTCGGCCACTTCCTGGGAGGTCGCGGCCCCGCCGCGGCCCGGCCGGTACCACTCCACAATGGAGTTGATCATGCCGAAGAGCAGCCGGGTCGCCAGCCGGGCGTCCACATCGGACCGCAGGTCGCCATCGGCCGCCGCCCGCTTGAGCAGGTCGGCGACCTGGTGGTCGAACTCCCGGCGCCGCTCCATGGCCCACCGCTCGGTGTCCGTGTTGCCCCGGACGCGCAGCAGCAGGGTGACGTAGGGCAGCTCCTCCATCAGCACCTCGCTGGTGCGCCGGGTCACATGCTCCAGCCGTTCGATCGCCCGCCCGTCGCGTGCGGCGGGCTCCTGGAGGATGCCGAACAGCCCGTCCAGCGCACGGCTTATGGCGAGCCGGAGCAGCTCCTCCTTGCCCTTCACATGGTGGTAGATGGAGGACTTGGAGATCCCGGCGGCTCGGGAGAGGTGCTCCATGGAGGTGCCGTCGTAGCCACGCTCGTTGAACACCTCCACGGCGACCGCGAGCAGCGATTCGGGCGTGTAGGTGTCGCGCTTGGCCATGGTCATGATTAGAGCAGCCTCTCATCGGCGGCGGCACGCCGGATCAGCGCCTGGGAGGGGGCGTAGCGGCCGGTCGGACAGGCTCGGTGGAGGTTGCGCAGGGTGTCGCGCACCCAGCGGGCACCGAGCGCGTGCCCCCAGGCCAGCGGTCCGCGCGGGTAGTTGACCCCTGTCAGCATGGCGGTGTCTACGTCCTCGGGGCTCGCCACCCCGCGGGCGACGGCGTCCTCGGCGAAGTCCACGAGCATCGCGACCGTGCGGGCCACGACCATCCCGGGGACGTCCTGGACCACGCTGACCGCCTTACCGAGCGCCTGGAACAGGCCGATCGCGGACCGCAGGGACTCCTCGGTGGCGGCCGGGGACGGTGCGAGGGCGATGCGGGTGGCGGTGCGGTAGTCCAGCGCCAGGTCGAAGCGGACCCACGCGGCGAAGGGGTCGCCGGTGGCGGTCGTGCCGTCGGTGAGGGACAGGCGGGTGCCGTCGGGCAGGGCGAGATGTCCCCCGACGGGCTCGCGGGTAACCGGGATGCCCGCTTCCTCCATGAGGCCCACCAGCCCTTGCGCCGGCCCCAGGTCGCCGTGGAGGGCGACCTTCGCGGGCGGCTCGCACGGCCCGGCGGTGTGCGGGGCGGGCCGCCCGGCCCCCTCGGAGTGGTCGAACCAGCCGTGGCCCGTCTTGCGCCCGAGCCGCCCGGCGGCCACGAGCTGCCGCTGGGCGAGCGACGGGGTGAATTTCGGATCGTGGAACAGCGCTTCCCACACGGATCGGGTGACGGCCTCGTTCACGTCCTGGCCGATCAGGTCGGTGAGCTCGAAGGGGCCCATCCGGAAGCCGCCGGACTCCCGCAGCACGGCGTCGAGGGTGGCGGGGTCGGCGGCGCGCTCCTCGTACGCCCGGAACGCCTCGGCGTAGAAGGGGCGGGCGATCCGGTTGACGATGAATCCGGGGGTGTCGGCGCAGCGCACCGGGGTCTTTCCCCAGGCCGCGGCGGTGGCGTGGGCACGGTCGGCGGCGGCCTCGTCCGTGGCGGCGCCGCGCACCACCTCCACCAGCGGCATCAGCGGGGCCGGATTGAAGAAGTGCAGTCCAAGGAGGCGGCCGGGGCGGCGCAGGACGCCCGCGACGGCCGTGACGGAGAGGGAGGAGGTGTTGGTGGCGAGCAGACAGCCGTCGGAGACCACCGACTCCAGCGCGGTGAACAGCTGCTGCTTGGCGCCGAGCTCCTCGAGGATCGCCTCGACCACCAGCTCCGCCTCGGCCAGGTCCGCGAGGTCGGCGACGGGGGCGAGCCGGCCGAGGGCGGCGTCACGGTCGGCGGCCGTGAGGTGTTCCTTGGCGACCAGCCGGCCGAGCCGGGCCGCGATGGCGTCGGCGGCCTGGGAGGCGCGGCCGGGCGCCGCGTCGTAGAGCCGCACGGGATGTCCCGCGGCCAGCGCCACCTGGGCGATCCCCTGGCCCATCGTGCCGGTGCCGATGACGGCGACGACGCCGGCACGGTCGATCCCACAGTCGATCGCAGTCATGCCGCAGATCCTTTTCGACGAAGTTATCCACAGGTTCGTCAGGCCCTCTTGTCCCGACCGATCGTTCGGTTACTCTAACTCTGTCGCCCATTCCAGCCCAGCCCCAGCTCGACGAGGAGTTGGTCAGTCGTGACCGCCGCACTCACCACCGCGCAGTTGACGCAAGAGCACCGCCCCACCCTCGACCAGGCCCTGGAGGCGATCCGTACCCGCGCCTATTGGTCCCCGCACCCCGAGCACCCGAAGGCTTACGGCGGCGAGGGCCAGAGCGGGCGCCCGAGCCTGAGCGTCGCCGAGGGCCAGGCCGCGTTCGAGGCGCTGCGCGGCCGGCGCATCGAGCTGGACCAGCCGGGCACCGACGGCTGGACGGGCTCCGAAGTCTCGCCGTTCGGCGTCGAGATGGGCATGGAGTATCCGCATCCGGACCTCGACGCGCTCCTCCCGGCGATGCGGGCGGGGATGCCCGCCTGGCGGGAGGCCGGCCCGGAGACGCGGGCCATGGTGTGTCTGGAGATCCTGGCCCGGATCGGCGCCCGGTCGCATGAGTTCGCCCAGGCGGTCATGCACACCAGCGGACAGGCGTACATGATGGCCTTCCAGGCCGGTGGCCCCCACGCCCAGGACCGCGGCCTGGAGGCGGTGGCGTACGCATTCGCCGAGCAGACCCGCACCCCCGGCGCCGCGGACTGGTCCAAGCCGCAGGGCAAGCGCGACCCGCTGCGCCTGCGCAAGACGTTCACGGCCGTCCCGCGCGGTATCGCGCTGCTGATCGGCTGCAACACCTTCCCGACGTGGAACGGCTATCCGGGCCTCTTCGCCTCGCTCGCCACCGGCAATCCGGTGCTGGTCAAGCCGCACCCCCAGGCCGTGCTGCCGCTGGCGCTGACCGTCCAGGTGGCGCGCGAGGTGCTGAAGGAGGCGGGGTTCAGCCCCGATCTGGTGGCGCTGGCCGCCGAGCGGCCGGACGAGGGGATCGCCAAGGTCCTCGCCGTCCGCCCCGAGATCCGCATCATCGACTACACGGGCTCGACCGCCTTCGGCGACTGGCTGGAGACCCACGCCCGCCAGGCCCAGGTCTTCACCGAGAAGGCGGGGGTCAACACGGTGGTGATCGACTCCACCGACGACTACCAGGGCATGCTGGCCAACCTGGCGTTCTCCCTGTCCCTCTACAGCGGCCAGATGTGCACCACCCCGCAGAATCTGCTGATCCCCCGCGGCGGCATCACCACCGACGCCGGCCCCAAGACCTACGACGAGGTGGTGGCCGACCTGGCGGCGGCGGTGGACGGGCTGCTGGGCGACGACGCCCGGGCGAGCGCGCTGCTGGGCGCGATCGTGGGCCCGCGGGTCCAGGAGCGGCTGGAGGCCGCGCCCGGCCTGGGCGCGGTCGCCCTGGCCTCGCGTACGGTGACCCACCCCGACTTCCCGGGCGCCACGGTCCGTACACCGCTGATGGTCAAGGCGGACGGCGCCCGGAAGTTCTGGGAGGGGGCTGACGCGGACGCGCCCTATCTGTCCGAGTGCTTCGGCCCGGTCTCCTTCGCCGTCGCCGTCGACTCCACGGAGGACGCGGTCGCGCTGCTGCGCCGGACCACCCGGGACAAGGGCGCGATGACGGTCGGCGCGTACACCTCCTCACCGGAGGCGGAGCGGCTGATCGAGGAGGCATGCCTGGAGGAGTGCGCCCAGCTGTCGCTCAATCTGACCGGCGGGGTGTATGTGAACCAGACCGCGGCCTTCTCGGACTTCCACGGCTCGGGCGGCAACCCGTCGGCCAACGCCACGCTGTGCGACGGGGCGTTCGTGGCCGGCCGCTTCCGGACGATCGAGGTCCGTCGCCCGGCGGAGTAACGGGCCCAGTGGGCGGGGCGGCGCGGGGCCGGTCACCGCGCCGCCCGGCCTCGACACAGTCTCGGGCGGGTCGGGCGGGTCGGGCGGGTCGACGGGTCGGGCCTGAGCGGATCGGCGGAAGTCGGCTGCGGTTCGGAGGCGCCCTGAAGGGGCGCGGGGCTGTGTCGATGTGCGGCTCCGCCGCGGCTGTGTCCATGTGCGGCTCCGCCGCGTGGGCGACCCGCCACGACGGCGCCGCAGATGATCGACGGCATATCAGGGCCCTTCCAGCGGAGCGCTCAGGCCGGGCGATCGGGGCCGCCCCAGTGGAAGAGGGCCATGGCCACGCTGGTGGCCAGGTTGTAGCTGGACACCTGCGGCCGCATGGGGAGGGCCACCAGCCTGGTGGCCCGCTTCCGCAGCTCCGGCGAGATCCCGTGCCGCTCGGAGCCGAAGGCGAGCAGCGCGTCATCGGGGATGGTCACGGACCGGATGTCCTCCCCCTCCGCGTCCAGCACATACAGCGGCCCTTCCGGAAGGGCGTCGCCCGGCAGCCGCTCGACGGCGGTGGCGAAGTGAAGCCCGGCGCCGGACCGCACGGCGTTCGGATGCCAGGGATCGATATCGCCGGTGGTGACCACGCCGGTGGCCCCGAACCCGGCGGCGAGCCGGACCACGGCCCCGACGTTCCCCAGGTTGCGGGGGTTGTCCAGGACGACCACCGGGGCAGTCCGGGGCCGCTTGGACAGCTCGTCCAGATTCCCCTGCCGGCCGCGCCGTACCGCCAGCGCGGCGACCCTCGTGGGGTGCACCCTGGGCACCAGATCGCGCAGGGTCCCGGCCTCCACCTCCACCAGGAGATCCGCGATCGTCTCGGTGAGATCGTCGGCCAGGTCCGCGGCGAGTTCCACGGCGGCCGCCTTGTCGCTGGTGACCGCGGCGCGCACCTCCGCGCCGAACCGCAGCGCGTGCTTCAGCGCGTGGAAGCCGTCGAGCAGGACGGTCTCGGGGGCCGTCGCGCGCCAGTGCCGTACGGCCTGCGCGGCCTCGTCATCGATCATTCCCCCAGCGTACGAGGGTGTCGGCCGCGGTTTCCCCGTCGCTCTCCCGCACCCGCTGCCCCGGCAGCCACACCGCGCGCGCCGTCAGCCGGTCCCGGGCCCGGCCCAGTCGCGCCGCGGCCCAGCGCAGGAAGTTCGTCGGCAGGAAGACCGAGTCCGCCGCGATCACGGCGAGCGAGAAGAAGGGCAGCCCCAGCATTACGGCGATGCCGAGGTGCTCCAGCATCAGCAGGACGAGCATCACGTTCTTGGCCCGCCGGTTGAGCAGGGTGAACGGGAACGCCACCTGGACGATGACCGTGCCGTAGGTCAGCACCATTACCAGGGTGCCGCTGGACGCCATGATGTCGGTCAGCCCCGGCCAGGGCGAGAAGTAGTCCAGATGCAGCGGGTAGTAGAGGGCGGTGCCGTCCTGCCAGCGCGAGCCCTGGATCTTGTACCAGCCGGCCGTGGCGTACAGCAGACACACCTCGGCCATGATCACCACTAGGGCACCGTTGTGCGCCACGTTGGCGAGCGCGTCCAGAACGGTGCGCGGCTCCCCCGGTGCGTAACGCTTGACGAGCCACCAGCCGGCCTGGACGATCCACAGCCCCCACAGGACGGTGGCCCAGCCCAGCCCGGGCAGGGGGCCGTCGGAGATCAGGGAGAGCCGGGCATCGGTGAACAGCTGTACCCAGAGCAGGGCGGTCCCGGTGAGGGCCCACAGTACGATGCCGGTGGTGTCGCGCGGCGGCTCCTCACGGTCCGCCCGGCGCGCGTCCAGCGACCACATCTGACCGCATCGGGTCAGCACCAGGTACATCGACATCAGATGGATGAGATTGTCGCCACCGTCCCCCACGAAGATGGAGCGGTTCTGCAGCGACAGCACCCCGACCATGAACAGCACGGACATGGTGCGGGTGCGCCAGCCCACCAGCAGCAGCGCGCTGGAGACGAGGGCGAGGGCGTAGACGGCCTCGAACCACACCACGCTGTCGGACCACATGAGCGCGCTGAAGGCGCGGTTGCCATCGATCAGCCGCGCGGCCATGTCCCAGTTCCACGGGCCGTCCGGTCCGTACAGCTCCCGGCGGTGCGGCCATTCGCGCACCAGGAAGAGGAGCCAGGTGAAGGAGAAGCCGATGCGCACCACGGCGCTCTGCCGGGGGCCGAGCGCGGATCCGGTGACGCGGGCATAGCCATGCGCCACGGCGGTCTGGAGGCGGGCGGAGGGGGTCACCGGCTCTTCGCCTCCGGGATGTCATCGGTGGTCACCGTCCACCACGGCAGCGTCCGGTAGATCATCTTGGTGTCGATCTTCTCGTCGCTCCAGGACGGTGGGGCCACCGGAGTGGTCGCGGAGCGCACCTGTATTCGCTCCACGGCGCCGCCGTCCTCCTCGCGGCCGAAGCGGAGCATCACGATCCGGCGGATGTACTGCTCGGAGAGGCTGCCGCGCATGCCCTGCGGCCGCTCCTGCGCGTCATGCGAGCCGACGTAGAACTCCCAGGCGCGGCGCAGCTCGTTCTGCTGGGTGTGGCTGGGCAGCGGGTTGTGGCGGATGGCCGCTCCGTCCTGGGCCGAGAGGTCGCGCCAGCCGGTGGTCGCGGTGCCGCCCTCGCGGGTGCGGATCTCGGCGCGGGCCTGGACCGCGATGTTCTGCTGGAGCGGGTTGGGGGCGAAGAGCTTCCAGACCCGCTCGAACTCCGGATAGATGTAGTCGTCGATCGCCGCGCCGTGCCGCTTGGTGAGGGTGTTGGGCGGCGAGACGGCCAGAAAGGCCGCCGAGAGATGGATCGCGGCGGCGACGGCGGCGACCGCGATGCCCACCGCGATGATGAGCTGTGCGGGCAGGGAGAGCGCGGTGAGCGGTTCCGCCGCGTCGTAGTCCGGTTCCGGCCCAGTCGGTTCCGGCTCAGTCGGTTCCGGTTCCGTCGGCCCTGGTTCCACCGGTTCCGGCTCCGTCCCGGCCATACCCCGCCCCGCCATACCCCGCCCCGCTCCCGATGGTCCAGGTCCTCGCGCACGCCGGTCGGCCGCGCGCCCCATGGCCCCCACGCCCCCGGCACCGTACCCATGCGGAACCACTCGGCACAGCGTCCTCAGCGTTATCCACAGGGTTGACACCCTACGTTCCTCAGCACACCATTGAACCGAACGATCGGTCGGTCGGCTGGCCGGTCGGCGGAGACGGATGGGCGGAGGGGCTTCGCATGACGACGATGGCGGCGGACGCGGGGGCGTACGAGGCGGTGTTCGACGCCGCCCTGGCCGCGGACGAGCGCATCGAGCCGCGCGACTGGATGCCCGATGACTACCGGGCCACGCTGGTGCGGCAGATGGCCCAGCACGCCCACTCGGAGATCATCGGCATGCAGCCGGAGGCCAACTGGATCAGCCGCGCCCCCTCGCTGCGGCGCAAGGCGATCCTGATGGCCAAGGTCCAGGACGAGGCGGGCCACGGCCTGTATCTCTACAGCGCGGCCGAGACCCTGGGCACCAGCCGGGAGGAGCTGCTCGACAAGCTCCACAGCGGCCGCCAGAAGTACTCCTCGATCTTCAACTACCCCACGCTGACGTGGGCCGACGTCGGAGCCATCGGCTGGCTGGTGGACGGCGCCGCGATCACCAACCAGGTCCCGCTGTGCCGCTGCTCCTACGGGCCCTACGCACGGGCGATGGTCCGGATCTGCAAGGAGGAGTCCTTCCATCAGCGTCAGGGGTATGAGCTGCTGCTGGCCCTGAGCCAAGGCACCGAGGCCCAGCACGCCATGGCGCAGGACGCGGTGGACCGCTGGTGGTGGCCGTCGCTGATGATGTTCGGCCCGCCGGACGACGCCTCGGCCCACTCCGCCCAGTCGATGGCCTGGAAGATCAAGCGCCACTCCAATGACGAGCTGCGCCAGCGCTTCGTCGACATCTGCGTCCCCCAGGCCGAATCCCTCGGCCTCACCCTCCCCGACCCCGAGCTGCGGTGGAGCGAGGAGCGGGAGCATTACGACTTCGGGCCGATCGACTGGGACGAGTTCCGCGAGATCCTGCGGGGAAACGGCCCGTGCAACACCCAGCGGATCACCCAGCGGCGCCGGGCCCATGAGGAAGGCGCCTGGGTGCGCGAGGCAGCCGCGGCACACGCGGCCAAGCACGGGAAGGCACAGGCATGAGCGGCAGCCCGAGCGCCGAGTGGCCGCTGTGGGAGGTGTTCGTCCGCAGCAGGCGCGGACTGTCGCACACCCACGCCGGATCCCTCCACGCCCCCGACGCGGAGATGGCTTTGCGGAACGCACGGGATCTGTACACCCGGCGCTCGGAGGGCGTCTCGATCTGGGTGGTGCCGTCCGCCGAGATCACCGCCTCCTCCCCGGACGAGCGGGATCCGTTCTTCGAGCCGTCCGCCGACAAGCCCTACCGCCACCCCACGTTCTACGCGATCCCGGAGGGGGTGCGGCATCTATGACCGCGGCCCTCGCCCTGGGCGACGACGCGCTGGTGCTCTCCCACCGGCTGGGGGAGTGGGCCGGGCACGCCCCCGTGCTGGAAGAGGAGGTCGCCCTCGCCAATATCGCCCTCGACCTGCTCGGCCAGGCCCGGGTGCTGCTCTCGCTCGCCGGCGACGAGGACGAGCTGGCCTATCTGCGCGAGGAGCGGGCGTTCCGGAACGTGCAGCTGGTCGAGCAGCCCAATGGTGACTTCGCCCAGACCATCGCCCGCCAGCTCTACTTCTCCACCTACCAGGAGCTGTTGTACGAGCGGCTGGCGCGCGGCACCGGCCCCTTCGCCCCGCTCGCCGCCAAGGCGGTCAAGGAGGTGGCCTACCACCGCGACCACGCCGAGCAGTGGACCCTGCGGCTCGGCGACGGCACGGAGGAGAGCCATGAGCGCATGCGGCGGGGGCTGGACGCGCTCTGGCGGTTCACCGGTGAGCTCTTCGAGCCGATCGAGGGATGCGAGGTGGAGTGGCACACGCTGCACGACACCTGGCTGACCCGGATCACCTCGGTCCTGGAGCGCGCCACCCTGGCGGTGCCCGAGGGGCCGCGGCGCGGCGGCTGGGCGGCCGGGGCGGGGCGCCAGGGCCTGCACACCGAGCCGTTCGGCCGGATGCTCGCCGAGATGCAGCATCTGCACCGCAGCCACCCGGGGGCGACATGGTGACGCCCACGCCCTCCGCGGCACCCACGCCTCCCGCGTCCGGCACCACCCCGCTCGAGGAGGAGCTGCTGCGGCTGGCCGGATCCGTACCGGACCCCGAGCTGCCGATGGTGTCCCTGGCCGAGCTGGGCGTGATGCGCGGGCTGCGGCTGCTGGGGCCGGGCCGGGTCGAGGTCGAGCTGACGCCTACCTACACCGGCTGCCCGGCGCTGGAGTCGATGGCCACCGATATCGAGCGGCTGCTCCATGACCACGGCGTCCCCGAGGTCGCCGTGCGCACGGTCCTCTCCCCGCCCTGGACGACGGACGCGATCAGCCCCGAGGGTCGCCGCAAGCTGGCGGAGTCCGGCATAGCGCCGCCCGCGCCGCACCGCGCGGCGGCGGGCGGCCCGGTCCCGGTGGCCCTGGCGGTGCGCTGCCCGCAGTGCGGCTCGACCGAGACCGAGCTGCTGAGCCGCTTCTCCTCCACCGCATGCAAGGCGCTGCGCCGCTGCACGGCCTGCGGTGAACCGTTCGACCACTTCAAGGAGTTGTGATGGCCGCGGAGGCGGTGAAGCGGGCCACGCCCCGCCACGGCGCGTTCCACCCGCTGCGGGTGGCGGCGGTCGACCGGCTCACCGATGACGCGGTGATGGTCACCCTCCTGGTGCCGCCCGCGCTGCGGGAGACGTTCCGCTTCACGGCGGGGCAGCACATCGCGGTGCGCCGGTTCGCGGACGGCGCGGAGATCCGCCGGACGTATTCGCTGTGCACCCCGGCCCCGGGCGCGGAGGGCCCGGAGTTCCTGCGGATCGGGGTGCGGCTGGTCGAGGGCGGTGAGTTCTCGGCCTATGCCCTCAAGGGGCTGGCGGTCGGCGAGGTCATGGAGGTGATGGCCCCGGCCGGCCGTTTCGTCCTGGAGCCCCGGCCCGGCCATTTCGCGGCGGTCGTCGGCGGCAGCGGCATCACCCCCGTGCTGTCCATCGCGGCCACGCTGCTCAGCCGGCAGCCCGCGGCGCGCTTCTGTCTGATCCGCAGCGACCGCACCGCGGCCTCGACGATGTTCCTGGAGGAGGTCGCCGACCTCAAGGACCGCTGGCCCGACCGGTTCCAGCTGGTGTGCGCGCTCTCCCGGGAGGAGCAGCAGGCCGGGCTGGTGTCCGGGCGGCTCGACGAGGAGCGGCTGACCGCGCTGCTGCCGGCGCTGCTGCCGGTCGCCTCGGTGGACGGCTGGTTCCTGTGCGGGCCCTATGGTCTGGTGCGCGCCGCCGAGCGGGCGCTGCGCGGCCTCCGGGTCTCCCGCGGCCGGGTCCATCAGGAGATCTTCCATGTGGAGGCGGCCCCCGCCGAGGACGTCTCTCCCATACCGGATCCGGCCCGTGCCGCGTCGCAGAGCTCGGTCACGGCGACCCTGGACGGCCGGTCGGGCACCTGGCCGGTCCAGGCCGGGGAGCCGCTGCTGGAGACCGTGCTGCGCAACCGGGCCGACGCGCCATATGCGTGCAAGGGCGGGGTCTGCGGGACCTGCCGGGCCTTCCTGGTCTCCGGCGAGGTGCGGATGGACCGTAACTTCGCGCTGGAGCCGGACGAGGTGGAGGCGGGCTATGTGCTGGCCTGTCAGTCCCATCCGGTGGGCGAGCGGGTGGAGCTGGACTTCGACCGCTGACGTCCCGAGCGCGGCACCGGCGTTCCCTTCTTGTAGAACCTGTTCTATCTTGACGGGCCGTCAGATAAAGCCGCGGCGCGGGAGGTACGGACAGTGGACTTCACCTTCACCGAGGAGCAGCAGGCGGCCGTCGAAGCGGCGAAGGCCGTCTTCTCCTCCGTCACACCGGACAGCGTGCCCAGCCCCGCGCTGACCGCCGGCGCCGTCGCCGAGGACTTCGACCGTGCGCTGTGGCGGAAGCTCGCCGAGAGCGATCTGCTCGGCCTGAGCCTCGACCCCCAGTACGGGGGCTCGGGCCTCGACCCGCTCGCCCTGTGCCTGGTGCTGCGGGAATGCGGCCGGGTGCTGGCCCGGGTGCCGCTGCTGGAGTCCAGCGCCGCGGTGCTGGCCGTGCAGCGCTACGGCGGGGCTGAGTTGCGCACCGCCGTGCTGCCCCGGGCCGCGAGCGGTGAGCTGGTCCTCACCACGGCCTCCAGCGGCCGCACCGGCCATGGCCCGGCCGAACTCGCCGTCCAGGCGCGGCAGAACGGGGACGGCTGGATGCTGGACGGTGTCCAGACCGCGGTCCCCTGGGCCCATGGCGCCGATCATGTGCTGATCCCGGCCCACACCGGGGAGGGCCGGACGATCCTCGCCCTGGTCCCCCGCGACCATGAGGGCGTCGTCCTCGATGAGCAGATCTCCACCAGCGGTGAGCGGCAGGCCGAGATCCGGCTGGACGGAGTGCGGCTCGCCGACCGCGAGGTGCTGGCCGCGGACGGCGCCTGGGAATGGCTGCGCGATCTCCTCACCACCGGCACCTGTGCGCTCGCGCTGGGGCTCGGCTCGGCGGTGCTGGACCTCACCAGCTCCTATGTGAGCGAGCGCGAGCAGTTCGGCTTCCCGCTCGCCAGCTTCCAGGCGGTCGCCGTGCAGACCGCCGACCGCTATATCGATCTGCGGGCCATGGAGGCCACGCTGTGGCAGGCGGCCTGGCGGCTGTCCCTGGACGAGGAGCGGCCGACGGCGAGCGGGGCGCTGCCCATCGCGGGGGATGTCGCCGTCGCCAAGATCTGGGCCGCCGAGGGCGTGCGCCGCGTCGTGCAGACCGCACAGCATCTGCACGGCGGCTTCGGCGCGGTCACCGACTACCCCCTGCACCGCTACCACGCATGGGGCAAGCAGCTGGAGCTCTCGCTGGGATCCGCCGCCGCCCATGAGGAGGCGCTGGGCGAACTCCTCGCCGCCCACCCCCTCGGCTGACCGGCGAGAGTCCCGCCGATCATAGGGAAACTCCTAGAGCACAAAGGCCCCTTCGGCGGTGCCGTCGGGGCCGCTCAACATCGGCCGGCCCGCCGCGTCCCAGGCGAGCATCCCGCCGTCCACATTCACCGCGTCCAGGCCCTGCGCGACCAGATACTGCGTCACCTGCGCGGAGCGGCCGCCGACCCGGCACATCACATGCACCCGCTGCCCCTCGCCGACCGCCGCGGTCAGCTCATCGAACCGCGCCACGACCTGGCCCATCGGGATGTGCAGCGCGCCCTCGACATGCCCGGCCGTCCACTCGTCGTCCTCCCGGACATCCAGCAGAAGGCCATCGGCCGGTACCGCCGCCGCCTCCATCTGGGGAAGCTGGGCAAAATGCATCAGACACACCTCTCACATGACATCGGCAGCTGCGGCAAACCTACTACCGCACCAGCTCCGCGAGCCGGGTCTCCTTCTCCGCGGCCTGGGCCAGCAGCTGCTCGGCGATCTCGTCCAGCAGCCGGTCGGGGTCTTCCGGCGCCATCTTGATCATCGCGCCGATCGCGCTCGACTCCAGCTCCGCGGCGACCGCGGCCAGCATCTCCTTGCGCTCGGCCAGCCACTCCAGCCGGGCGTACAGCTCCTCGCTCCGGCTCGCCCGCCGCTCCGGCGGGGGCGGACCGGCCGCCCACTCCTCGGCCAGCGCCCGCAGCGCCTCCTCGTCCCCGGCCGCGTACGCCGCGTTGACCCGCACGATGAAGGCACCGCGCCGCTCCCGCTCGGCCTCCTCCTCGGCCAGATCCGGATGGGCCTTACGGGCCAGCTCCCGGTAGATCCGGCGGGCCTCCTCGCTCGGCCGCACCCGCGGCGGCGGCTGTACGGGCCGCTCGGTGAGCATCGCGGCCGCCTCCGGCGAGAGCCCCTCGGAGTCGATCCAGCCATGGAACAGCTCCTCCACACCCGGCATCGGCTGCACCAGCCCCCGCGCCTCATGGGCCTTGCGGATGTCCTCCGGATCGCCGGTGCGCGCCGCGACCGCCTCGGCGATCAGCGCGTCCAGCTCGTCGAGGCGCGAGTACATCGGCCCGAGCCGCTGGTGGTGCAGCCGGGAGAAGTTCTCCACCTCCACCCGGAAGGTCTCCACCGCGATCTCGAACTCGATCAGCGCCTGCTCGGCCGCACGCACCGCCCGCTCCAGACGCTCGGCGGCCTGAACCTCCTCCTGGGCCCGGGCGCCCTCGGCGTCCCCGGAACCGGCGTCCCCGGACGCCCCCGCGTCCCCGGGCCCGGCATCTCCGGACCGGGATTCCTCGGACCAGGGCTCCTGGGACCGCGTCTCCCCGGGCCATGTCTCCCCGGATCGCGTCTCCCCGGACCGGTCGTGCGACTCCGCCTGGGGCTCCGCGTCCGACACCGACTGCCGTGCCTGCTGCTGCGCTTCCGGATTCGTCACCCGCTCAGACTACGTCCGGCGGTGATCGGCGACCGAGCTCGCACCCCCGCCCCGCGCCTCACACCCCCATCTCGGCCGCTATCCGGCCGTTGCGCACCGCCACGACCAGCGCGGAGTGATCCGCTTCCGTGCGATCCGCGTACGCCACCGCGAAGGCGGCCACCGCCTCGTCCAACTCCTCCCCCTTGCCGCAGTAACCAGCCAGCAGCCGAGGGTCCGCGCTGTGGGCATGCGCCCGCGCCAGCAGCGCGCCGGTCATCCGCCCGTAGTCGTCCATCTGGTCCGCGGCCAGCGCCGCCGGGTCCACACTTCCCTTGCGGTTGCGGAACTGCCGCACCTGGTAATGCCGCCCGCGCACCGTCGTCCACCCCAGCAGGATGTCGCTGACCACCTGCATCCGCTTCTGGCCGAGCACCACCCGCCGCCCCTCATGTGTGACGTCCGGCACCTCGAAACCGGCCTTCGCCACATGCGGCAGCAGCGCGGAGGGGCGCGCCTCCTTCACCTGGAGCACCATCGGCTCGCCCCGGTGGTCGAGCAGCAGCACCACATAGGAGCGGGTGCCCACACTGCCCGTGCCGACCACCCGGAACGCCACATCGTGCACCTCGTACCGCGAGAGCAGCGGCAGCCGGTCCTCCGGCAGCGTGCCCAGATACTCGGCGAGCGAGGAGGCCACCGCCGCCGCCTCCTCGTCCAGCACCCTCCGCAGCACCGGCGGCGCGTCCACGAAGCGCCGGGCCTCCGGCCGGCCCGAGGAGCCCTCCTCGCCCGGCACGGGCTCGGTGGACCGGGCCGCGTACCGCGCGCTGGTGTTCCGCCGGGCCTTCTCGGAGATCCGCTCAAGCGTCCCGACCAGGTCCTTGGCGTCCGTGTGGGAGACCAGCTCCTCGTCCGCGATCGCGTTCCACGCGTCCGCCGCCGGCAGCTTGGCCAACAGCCGCACCGTGCGCCGATAGGCGCCCACGGCGTCCTGAGCCGCCGCCCGGCAGGTGTCCTCGTCGGCTCCCGCCTCCCGGCCGGCCAGCACCAGCGAGACCGCGAGCCGCTTCACGTCCCACTCCCACGGGCCGTGGACGGTCTCGTCGAAGTCGTTGAGATCGATGATCAGGCCACCGCGCGCATCTCCGTAGATCCCGAAGTTGGCGGCGTGGGCGTCGCCACACAGCTGTGCCCCGATACCGGTCACCGGCGTGCTCGTGAGGTCGTGCGCCATCAGCCCGGCGGCCCCGCGCAGAAAGGAGAAGGGGCCCGCGGCCATCCGCCCCACCCGGATCGGGGTGAGCTCCGGCAGCCGCCCGGCGTTCGACCGCTCGACCGCCGCCACCGGATCCGGCCGCCCGTCGGCCCTCGGCGTCCCGGCATGCACCGAGCGCGGCACCCGCTTGCGCAGCGCCTTGCCCATCTGCCGGGGAGACGGCCCGTCACCGCGCCAGACGGCGAAGCCCGGAACCGGCGGCAGCCGCCGGGCCGCCCCGCCCGCGGGGCCCTCGCCGCCCGGCCCCCGCTCGCCGTTCTGTCCGCTCTCTGCGCTCCGGCCGCTCCGGTCGCCCCGGCCGCTCTCGCCGCTTCCGCCGCCCTGACCGCTCCGGTCGTCCGTCATCGCGCCCCCGCCTTCCTCGCACACGACATCGACTGAGCAGACCGTACCCCCTGTCGGCCCACCCCGTCAGAGCCTGTGGAAAACCTCGGCGATCATGGTGAAACCCCTGATCAGACGCGACTCAACTCGGCCCGGCCCTGCCCCGGCCCCAGACTCGGTCACGGAACCAGTCCCGGCCCCGGGCCCAGGCCCAGGCCCAGGCCCAGTCACGGAACCAGCCGCGGCCCCGACCCCAGGCTCAGCCCCGGAACTGCTTCGGGCAGTCGTCGCCGCCCGAGGGCAGATGGCTCTCCGCCCACCGCGACAGCTCCTTCAGCGCGGGCTCCAGCGCCTTCCCGGCGTCGGTCAGCCGATAGGCCACCCGCAGCGGCGGCCCGGCGTCGACCTCCCGCACCACCAGACCCGCCGCGGAGAGCTCGGTGAGCCGGTCCGACAGCATCCGCTCGCTGATCCCCGGGATGGCTCGCCGAAGCTCGGCGAAGTACGCCGCCTGCTCCGTCAGCACGGCCACGATGAGTCCCGTCCAGCGCTTGCCGAACAGCTCGAAGAACCGCGTCATCTCGCCGTCGACCTGCTTGCAGGCCTGCTCGTTGTGCTCCCCACGATCCTTCGCCATGGAATACAGACTACTGCGTTCTGGTTCGGGACTGCAGAAAAGTAAGCTACTGTGTCATCAGTAGGTACGTAGGTATTACGGGCTCCTGCCGAGCCCTCTTCACTGGAGGCATTCATGCCGACTCTTCTGCACATAGACACGTCCGTCTTCCCCGGTGAAGCCTCCGCTTCCCGCTCGGTCACCGCCACCTTCCGCAAGGAATGGGAAGCCCAGCACCCGAACGGCACGGTGATCTATCGCGACCTGGCCGCCGAGCCGCTGCCGCACCTGGACGGCCTCGCCGCCGCAGCCGGTTTCGCCGCTCCCGATCAGCGCTCGCCCGAGCAGCACGCCGCGTTCGCCCTGCGGGAGACCCTTGCCAGCGAGCTCGAGCAGGCGGACACGGTCCTGATCGCCGCCCCGATGTACAACTTCACGATCCCCTCCACCCTCAAGGCGTGGCTGGACCACGTGATCATCATGGGCCGCACCGCGGGCGCCGAGCAGACCACCACCTCGGGCACCCCGACCGTCGTCGTCGCCAGCCGTGGCGGCGGTTACGGCCCCGGCACCCCGCGGGAGAGCTTCGAGTTCGTCACGAACTACCTGGGGAAGGCGCTGGGCGACGGGCTCGGCCTCGATGTCACCTTCGTTGTGCCGGAACTCACGCTGGCCCGCAGCAATCCGGCCATGGCCGAGCTGGTCGACGCCTCGGACGCCTCCAAGGCGAAGGCCCACGAGGAGGCCGCGGCCAAGGCCAAGGAGTTCGCCACCCGCTTCGCCGCCTGATCAGTCCGACCAACTGATCAGCCTGACGGTCGGCCCCAGCCTGACCATCCGATCAGCCTGACCGCCTGACCGCATGACCCGGCCTGACCCGCCCGATCCCGTCCCACCCGGGCATCAGGCCACAGGGGCCTCCCCTCCCCGGGGAGGCCCCTAGCCATTTCCCTGCGAAGGCAAGGCCCCTGTAAGACCCCGACAAGACCCCTGCAACAACGCGAAGCGGGCCTCCCAAAAGCGACTTTCGTCACTTCTGAGAGGCCCGCTCCGACTGGTGCGCGAGGGGGGAGTTGAACCCCCACGCCCTTTCGGGCACTGGAACCTGAATCCAGCGCGTCTGCCTATTCCGCCACCCGCGCATGGGTGCTGCCGTCCGGCCACTCGCCCCGCTCCCCGGCTGATCGTTTCGATCCGTCCGGTTCGTGTGGAGCGCCTTTCGACATCCAGAACATTAGCACGCCCTCCGGGGTGCAATCACACCCGTTACCGGCGCCCCCGCCCCCACCCGTCCGTGGAGCGTCACGGTTGCGGGACACTGTCGTCAGGGCACCTCTACGATCCCTGTGAGAGGTGACACTGCTCCACAGGGCCAGGAAGGGGAACCACCCGATTTCCCGACGCGTGGATACGATCAGTAAGCAGTACCAGGACGGCATAGAGCACGAGTGACGGAAGGAGGTGCCCCGTGGGAGTAATGAAGCGCTTCGAGCAGCGTCTTGAGGGCCTCGTGAACGGCACCTTCGCCAAGGTGTTCAAGTCCGAGGTCCAGCCGGTCGAGATCGCCGGCGCCCTCCAGCGGGAGTGCGACAACAACGCCACGATCTGGAACCGCGACCGGACGGTCGTCCCCAACGACTTCATCGTCGAGCTGAGCACGCCCGACTACGAGCGGCTCAGCCCGTATTCCGGACAGCTCGGCGACGAGCTGTCCGGCATGGTCCGCGACTACGCCAAGCAGCAGCGTTACACCTTCATGGGTGCCATCAAGGTGCATCTGCAGAAGGCCGACGACCTCGACACCGGCCTGTACCGGGTGCGCAGCCGGACGCTGGCGTCCAGTGAGTCCCAGGACGCACAGCAGGCGGCGGGCCGCCCCGGCGCCGGAGCCCCGCAGCAGCGCCCCGGCGGTTACGGCTACCCCGCCCAGCCCGCCGGTGCCCCGCCGATGCCGTCCACGCCCCCCGGCGCCCGTCCGGCGCCCCACACCAGCGGAGCCGGGGCCGGCGCCGGAGCCCAGCAGCAGGGCCAGACCCGCCGCTGGATCGAGATCAACGGCAGCCGCCACCAGATCTCCCGGCCCACGCTCGTCATGGGCCGCTCCACCGACGCTGACGTGCGGATCGACGATCCCGGTGTCTCCCGCAGACACTGCGAGATCCGGGTCGGAACCCCACCGACCGTCCAGGATCTCGGGTCGACCAACGGCATCGTGGTGGACGGACAGCACACCACGCGCGCTACGCTCCGCGACGGCTCGCGGATCGTCGTGGGCAGCACCACCATCGTTTACCGGCAAGCCGAAGGGTGAAGCGGGGGCAATGTCAGAGCTGACCCTCACGGTCATGCGGTTGGGTTTCCTCGCCGTACTGTGGCTGTTCGTCATCGTGGCCGTCCAGGTCATCCGCAGCGACCTGTTCGGGACCCGCGTGACGCAGCGCGGTTCGGCGCGGCGCGGCGCCCCCGACCGGCCGCAGCAGCAACAACAACGGCAGAGCGCGCCACCGCCGCAGCGCCAGCAGTCCGGTGGCCGCGGCCGCCGCGGTGCCCCCACCAAGCTGGTGGTCTCCGAAGGCACGCTCACCGGCACCACGGTCGCCCTCCAGGGGCAGACCATCACCCTCGGCCGTGCGCACGATTCAACAATCGTGCTGGACGACGACTACGCCTCCAGCCGGCATGCCAGGATCTACCCGGACCGTGACGGCCAGTGGATCGTCGAGGATCTCGGGTCCACCAACGGCACGTATCTCGACCGGACCCGGCTCACCACACCGACACCGATCGGGCTGGGTGCGCCGATTCGCATCGGCAAGACCGTCATCGAGCTGCGGAAGTAGTAGGACCATGACGACCGGAGGGTGGGCAGCGTGGTTGGCAAGGGGCTGTACCCGGAGCCGACAGGCGAGGTGCGCATGAGTCTGTCACTGCGTTTCGCGGCCGGATCGCACAAGGGCATGATCCGGGAGGGCAACGAGGACTCCGGCTATGCCGGTCCCCGGCTGCTCGCCATCGCCGACGGCATGGGTGGCCAGGCCGCCGGCGAGGTCGCCAGCTCCGAGGTGATCTCCACCCTCGTCCAGCTCGACGACGACGTCCCGGGCTCGGACATCCTGACGTCCCTCGGCAGCGCCGTGCAGCGGGCCAATGACCAGCTGCGCGTCATGGTCGAGGAGGACCCCCAGCTGGAGGGCATGGGCACCACGCTCACCGCCCTGCTGTGGACCGGCCAGCGGCTCGGCCTGGTGCACGTCGGCGACTCGCGCGCGTATCTGCTGCGCGACGGTGTGCTCACCCAGATCACCCAGGACCACACCTGGGTGCAGCGCCTGGTCGACGAGGGCCGGATCACCGAGGAGGAGGCGGGCACCCACCCGCAGCGCTCCCTGCTGATGCGCGCGCTGGGCAGCGGCGACCATGTCGAGCCCGATCTGTCCATCCGCGAGGTTCGGGCCGGGGACCGCTATCTGATCTGCTCCGACGGCCTGTCCGGTGTCGTGAGCCACCAGACGCTCGAGGAGACCCTCGGCAGCTACCAGGGCCCCCACGAGACCGTGCAGGAGCTGATTCAGCTCGCCCTGCGCGGCGGCGGCCCCGACAACATCACCTGCATCGTCGCCGACGTCCTCGACGTGGACGGCGGCGACACCCTGGCCGCCCAGCTCAACGACACCCCCGTGATCGTGGGCGCGGTCGCCGAGAACCAGGTCCCCCTCGGGGACGGCGGCGCCGCGCACACCCCCGCCGGCCGCGCGGCAGAGCTCGGCCGGTCCGTACCGCAGCAGGGGGACCCGCACGGCGGCTTCGGACCGCCCGGCAGCGGCGACCCGGCCATGGGCGGTCTGCCGCAGGGCAGTTACGACGACTACGCCGACGGCGACTTCACCAAGAAGAGCGGCGCCAAGGCCTGGGCCAAGCGCTCGCTCTTCATCGTGCTGGGCCTGGCCGTGATCGGCGGCGGGCTCTACGGCGGCTATCGCTGGACCCAGACGCAGTACTACGTGGGCTCCAACGGCGACCATGTCGCGATCTACCAGGGCATCAGCCAGGACCTCGCCTGGATCAAGCTCAACAAGGTCCATGAGGACCACCGCGAGATCGAACTCAAGTACCTCCCGGCCGACCAGCGCGGCCGTGTGGAGGACACCATCACGGTCAGCGGGCTCGGCCAGGCCCAGGACAAGACCAAGGACCTCGCCACCCTCGCCGGCGCCTGTAAGAAGGCCGACGCCCAGGAGAAGGCCGAGGACAGCCAGAAAGACCTCACCGGCGGCAAGAAGGACAAGAAGGGCGGCTCCGGGGGCAGCCCCTCCAACAGCGCCGACCCGTCCCAGAGCGGCGCCCAGTCCGGGGACGACAAGACCGAGAACCAGCTCGGGGCACGCACCGCGAAGGCCACGACCAAGCCCACGCCGACGACGTCTCCCACTCCGAAGCCCGGCCCCACCCTCTCGGAGGAGGAGAAGAAGTTGGTCCCGCAGTGCAGCAGCACCCAGCAGTGAAGCCGTAAGGGGCCGTCCACCCATGAGCAGTAGTACGACCAACACGACGACGATCAGTACGGCCGGGCCGCCGAGCAGGCGGAACACCGAGCTGGCCATGCTCGTCTTCGCGGTGATCATTCCGGTCTTCGCCTACGCCAACGCGGGCCTGGCGCTCAGCGACGAGATGCCCTCCGGCATGCTCAGCTACGGCATCGGACTCGGTCTGCTGGCCGCCGTCGGCCATCTGGTGGTCCGGAAGTTCGCGCCGTACGCGGATCCGCTGCTGCTGCCGATCGCCACGCTCCTCAACGGGCTGGGCCTGGTGCTCATCTGGCGGCTGGACCAGTCCAAGCGACTGGCCCAGCGGGCGGAGAGCATCGGCCAGGTCTTCGCGCCCTCGGCTCCCAACCAGCTGATCTACTCGGCGCTGGGTGTCGCCCTCTTCGTCGGCGTGCTGATCCTGCTCAAGGATCACCGCCTTCTCCAGCGCTACACCTACATCTCCATGGTGGTGGCGCTGATCCTGCTGATCCTGCCGGTGTTCTTCCCGCCCCGGTTCGGCGCGCGCATCTGGATCACCCTCGGCAGCTTCTCCATCCAGCCCGGTGAATTCGCCAAGATCATCATCGCCGTGTTCTTCTCCGGCTACCTGATGGTCAAGCGGGACGCGCTCGCGCTGGCCAGCCGCCGCTTCATGGGGCTGTACCTGCCCCGCGGCCGCGACCTCGGCCCCATCCTGGTGGTCTGGGCAATAAGCATCCTCATCCTCGTCTTCGAGACCGACCTGGGCACCTCGCTGCTGTTCTTCGGCCTCTTCGTCGTGATGCTGTACGTCGCCACCGAGCGCACCAGCTGGATCGTCTTCGGTCTGCTGATGTCCGCGGTCGGCGCGGTCGGCGTCGCCACCTTCGAACCGCACGTCCAGCAGCGGGTGGACGCCTGGCTCGACCCCTTCGCGGCGTTCAAGACCGGGGGCAGTGACCAGATCGCCCAGGCGATGATGGCCTTCGGCTCCGGCGGGGTCTTCGGCACCGGCCTCGGCCAGGGCAACTCCGACCTCATCGGCTTCGCCGCCAACTCCGACTTCATCCTGGCCACGATCGGCGAGGAGCTCGGGCTCGCGGGCACCATGGCGATCCTGCTGCTCTACGGCCTGATCGTGGAACGCGGTGTGCGCACCGCCCTCGCGGCCCGTGACCCGTTCGGCAAGCTGCTGGCCATCGGCCTGTCCGCGGCCTTCGCCATCCAGGTCTTCGTCGTGGCGGGCGGTGTGATGGGCCTCATCCCGCTGACCGGTATGACCATGCCGTTCATCGCACAGGGTGGTTCGTCCGTCATCGCCAACTGGGCACTCGTCGCCATTCTGATCAAGATCAGCGACACCGCGCGCCGTCCGGCGCCGACGCCCGCTCCCACCACAGACGCCGAGATGACCCAGGTGGTCCGACCGTGAACAAGCCGCTGCGCCGAATCGCGATCTTCTGCGGACTCCTCGTCTTCGCCCTGCTGCTGCGGGACAACTGGATCCAGTACGTCCAGGCCGACGAGCTCAAGAACCACGAGAAGAACCGCAGGGTCCTGATCGCCCGTTACGGCCAGCCGCGCGGCAACATCATCGTCGACGGCCGGCCGATCACCGGATCCGTCGAGACCAACGGCACCGACTTCAAGTACAAGCGCACCTACAAGAACGGTCCCATGTGGGCACCGGTCACGGGGTTCGCCTCGCAGGCCTTCGACGCCAACCAGATCGAGAAGCTCGAAGACCAAATCCTTACGGGCAACGACGACCGCCTCTTCTTCAACCGGACGATCGACATGATCACCGGCAAGAAGCAGAAGGGCGGCGACGTCATCACCACCCTGAACGGCAAGGCCCAGAAGGCCGCGTTCGAGGGCCTCGGTAACAAGAAGGGCGCCGTCGCCGCGCTCGACCCGCGCACCGGCAAGATCCTCGCCCTCGCCTCCACCCCGAGCTACGACCCCTCGAAGATCGCGGGCGCCTCCAAGAAGGACTCTGACGCGTACAACGCGCTCAAGCCGGACGTCGACAAGGACGACCCGATGCTCAACCGGGCGCTGCGGCAGACCTACCCGCCCGGCTCGACCTTCAAGGTCGTCACCGCGGCGGCCGCGCTGGAGAACGGCAAGTACGCCGACATCGACGGGCCGACCAATTCCCCGGACCCCTGGAAGCTCCCGCTGTCCACCCAGCCCCTGCCCAACGAGGGGAACATCCCCTGCAAGAACGCCTCGCTGCGGCAGGCGCTCCGCTACTCCTGCAACACGGTCTTCGGCAAGCTCGGTGACGACCTCGGCAAGGACAAGATGCTCGAGGAGGCCGAGAAGTTCGGCTTCAACAAGGAGGTCCTGACGCCGGTCCGCACCAACGCCAGCGTCTACCCCGAGAAGATGGACCAGCCGGGCAACGCGATGTCGGCCATCGGCCAGTTCGACAACCGGGCCACCCCGCTGCAGATGGCGATGGTCGCCGCCGCGGTCGCCAACGACGGCAAGCTGATGAAGCCGTACATGATCGACTCGCTGCGCGCGCCCAACCTCAACACCATCGAGCAGACCGACCCGGAGCAGATGAGCCAGCCGCTCAGCTCGGAGAACGCCCAGAAGCTCCAGAGCATGATGGAGACCGTGGTCAAGGAGGGCACCGGCACCAGCGCCCAGATCCCGGGCGTCACGGTCGGCGGCAAGACCGGTACCGCGCAGCACGGCGTCGCCAACAGCAAGAACCCCTATGCGTGGTTCATCTCCTACGCCAAGGGGGATGACGGCTCGCCGGTCGCGGTCGCGGTGGTCATCGAAGGGTCCGACACTCTCCGTGGCGACATCGCCGGTGGCAAGCTGGCCGCGCCGATCGCCAAGAGCGTGATGCAAGCCGTACTGGAAACCCAGAGCGACAAGTGACCCCCGTCACGTCCGGATACCAATCCCGCACGTCGCCGTACCGGTCCGGTATCAGATAGCGACTGAGGCCGGGTCCCGTAAGACGTGCCGGGTACGGTATGCGCGAGCAGCACTTCGCCGGCCCCCACAGGTGCGGCCGGGAACCACGGAAGAGGGCTGGAGTAGCTATGGAAGAGCCGCGTCGCCTCGGCGGCCGGTATGAGCTGGGCTCAGTGCTCGGCCGCGGTGGCATGGCGGAGGTCTACCTCGCGCACGACACCCGCCTCGGCCGTACTGTCGCTGTGAAGACGCTCCGGGCGGACCTCGCCCGTGACCCGTCCTTCCAGGCCCGGTTCCGCCGAGAGGCCCAGTCGGCCGCCTCGCTCAACCATCCCGCGATCGTCGCGGTCTACGACACCGGCGAGGACTACGTCGACAGTGTCTCGATCCCCTACATCGTGATGGAGTACGTCGACGGTTCCACGCTGCGTGAGCTTCTCCACTCGGGCAGAAAGCTGCTCCCCGAGCGCTCGCTGGAGATGACCACCGGAATCCTCCAGGCCCTTGAGTACTCGCACCGCAACAACATCGTCCACCGGGACATCAAGCCGGCCAACGTCATGCTCACGCGGGACGGCCAGGTCAAGGTGATGGACTTCGGCATCGCCCGCGCCATGGGCGACGCCGGTATGACCATGACGCAGACGGCCGCCGTCATCGGCACCGCCCAGTACCTCTCCCCCGAGCAGGCCAAGGGCGAGACCGTCGACGCGCGCAGCGACCTGTACTCCACCGGCTGTCTGCTCTACGAGCTGCTGACCGTAAGGCCGCCGTTCGTGGGCGACTCCCCGGTGGCCGTCGCGTATCAGCATGTGCGGGAGGACCCGCAGCCGCCGAGCACATACGACCCCGAGATCACCCCGGAGATGGACGCCATCGTCCTGCGGGCGCTGGTCAAGGACCCCGACTACCGCTACCAGTCGGCCGACGAGATGCGTGCCGACATCGAGGCGGCCCTGGAGGGCCAGCCGGTGGCCGCCACCGCCGCGCTGGGCGCGGTCGGCTACGGCTCCGACGACCAGCCCACCGCGATGCTGCGGCCGCAGAACTCCGGTGCCGGGGCGCAGACCTCGATGCTCCCGCCGATGCGCGAGGACGACGGCGGCTTCGGCTACGACGAGCGGCCGGACCGCGGCCGGGGGCGCGGGGGCTCCGGCAAGAAAAGCAACCTCTCGACGATCCTGCTGATCGTCGCGGGGATACTGGTGCTGGTCGGCGCGATCTTCATCGGGAAGTCGCTGTTCGGCGGCGGTAAGAACGACGACATGGTCCCGGTCCCCAATCTCGTCGGCAAGACGATCGCCGACGCCAAGAGCCAAGGGGAGAACGGCGACTTCAAGATTAAGAACGTCGGCTCCAAGTTCTGCGAGAACGCGGACAAGGACACCGTCTGCGAGCAGACCCCCGAGAGCGGCGGCGAGGTCAAGCGGTACGGCGTGGTCGAGCTGACCATGTCCAAGGGCCCCAAGCCCGCGGCGAGGGTCGAGGTGCCGGACGTCCTGAACGTGCAGTACGCGTCGGCCAAGGGCCAGCTCGAGGCCAAGGGCTTCAAGGTCGAGCAGAAGACCCAGCAGTCCGACCAGACCGCCGGCAAGGTGATCGACCAGGACCCGAAGGGCGGCAAGAAGGTCGCGAAGGGCGCCACGATCACCCTGACCGTCGCCGAGGCACAGCAGAAGGTCGTCGTCCCGGACGTGACCACGCAGAAGGTCGCGGACGCCACGGCTGCCCTCGAGGGGAAGGGCCTCAAGGTCCAGACCCAGGAGGTCGACAACGGCGACGCCGAGGCCGGTACGGTCACCGACCAGACGCCCAAGGGCGGCCAGGAGGTCCTGCCCGGTTCGACGGTCACGCTGACCGTCGCCAAGGCCGCCGCGGAGAACGTGCCGGTGCCCAACCTGGGCGGCCAGAAGCTCAAGGACGCCAAGAAGGCGCTCCAGGACCTGGGCCTGAACGTGGGCAACATCGCCGGTCCGCAGGACGACGAGGCCACCGTGGTGGCCAGCCAGCCCGGTGCGGGCACCCAGGTGCCCAAGGGCCAGTCCGTGAACCTCATCACGGTCGCCGGGCAGGGCAACGGAGGGAACGGCAACGGAGGCGGGGACGGCGGAGGCATCTTCGGCGGCCAGAACGGCTTCTAGACGCTTGGCAGTCACACGGGGAAGCCCCCGGCATCCTGAGAAGGGTGCCGGGGGCTTCTTCGTGCTCAGGGACCGTCCGAGGGGGCAGGAGGCCGTCCCGAGGGGGTCAGCGCAGTTCCTTGGGGGGCGTGCGGTCCGCGTCGACCTTCTCGGTGCGCTCCAGTTCGCCCCAGACGATGTAGCGGTGGCGGGAGGTGTAGACGGGGGTGCAGGTCGAGAGCGTGATGTAGCGGCCCGGCCGCTTCCTGCCCGACTCCTTCGGGACCGCGCTCAGCACGTCCACGTTGTACTTCGAGGTCTCCGGCAGCGTCGCGTAGACCTTGTAGACGTACCAGGTGTCGCGGGTCTCGAAGACCACCGCGTCGCCGTCGTGGACCTTGTCGATGTTGTGGAACTTCGCGCCGTGCCCGTCCCGGTGCGCGGCCAGGCTGAAGTTGCCCTTTTTGTCCCACGGCATCGCGGACTTGACCGGCTGGGTGTAGTAACCCGCCACGCCGTCGTTGAGGGTCTCGGTGCTGGTGCCCTTCTTGACCAGCACCTCGCCGTTGTGCATGGACGGTACGTGCAGGAAGCCGATGCCGTTCTTGGTGTCCAGCCTGCCCGGCCCCTGCTGCGACCAGTGCTTGCGCACCCGGTCGCCCTGCTTCTTCGCCTCACGGTCGGCCAGGACGTTGGTCCACCACAGCGAGTAGACGACGAACAGGGCGAGAATCAGCCCCGCGGTGATCAGCAGCTCGCCGAAGACCGCTATGGCCGCGGCTACCCACCCACGGCCGGGACGACGGCTGGGCGTTGCGGGCGGGCCGGGGTGCCGGTCCTGCCGCTCGTCGTGGTCGGTCCGTGCCACCGCGTCGTACCCCTTTTTCTGGTTTCCCGGCTGTACCCGCTCATTCGACCAGAGCGTCCGGCTTTCCCTTGCTACGCGGCCGCTCCTCGACCATCTTGCCCCAGAGGATCATCCGGTAGGTGCTGGTGAATTCGGGGGTGCAGGTGGTCAGCGTGATGTACCGGCCCGGCTCGGTGAAGCCGGAGCCGGGCGGCACCGGCTTGATGACGCCGGTGTTGGACGGCGACGTCTGCGGCAGGATGCTGCTCATCGCATAGGTGTAGTACCGGCTCTGCGTCTCGACGACGATCTCGTCACCGGGCTTGAGGCGGTTGATGTAGCGGAACGGCTCGCCATGGGTGTTGCGGTGCCCGGCGAGCGCGAAGTTGCCCTTCTTGTCCCACGGCATGGCGGTCTTCAGCGGACTCTTGCCGTAGTGGCCGACCATGCCGCGGTCGAGGACCTTGTGCTTGTCGATGCCCTCCGCGATCGGGGCCTTCACATCCAGCTTGGGGATATAGATGATCGCGAACCCCTGCCCGGGGGAGAAGGTGCCCGGGTTCCGGTCGTCGCCGCCGTTCTCGTCCCACTTCTTCTGCAGGTTGTTCGCGGCGCCGTTGGCCTGCTGATGGGCACGGATGTTCGTCCACCACAGCTGATAGGTGACGAAGAGCAGCATCACCACGCCGAGCGTGATGAACAGCTCGCCGACCACCCGGCTCGCCACCACCCCGGGGCTGTCCTTACGGGCCCGCGCGGCGCGCTTGGCCTCCATACGGGTGCGGGGCGGGGCGCCCCCGGCGCTCCCCGCGCCCTCCGTGGGCCCTGTGGCGCCCGCCTCGGCCGTGCCGCGCCGGGCGCGGGAGCCATGCCGTCCGGCGCGCTTCCCGGCCCCCTGGGCGGCCTTACGGCGGGCGGCCCGGCCGCCGGGCGGGGGCTCGGCACCGCTGTCCCGGTCCGGTTCGACCTTGCGCAGCGCCATGGTCTGGTCGGCGGGCGCCGCCTCCACAGCGCGCAGAGCGACCGTCTCGTCGTCGCCCCGGGGTGTCACCGGGGGCAGGACGGCCGTCTCCGCGGCCTCCGGGACGCGTGCGGACGGTTCGGAGGAACGTGAGGGCGTCCCCGGGGCCCGTACGGGCGTCTGAGCGGCGTGTGCGGACCCTGAGGGCCCCGAGGACCCTGAGGGGGCCGCGCGGGCGCGTCGGCGCCCCGTGGGCGGCCCGGCCGCCTCAGCGGCCTCCTCCGGCCCGGCGGGGGCCGGGCCGGCGCGCCGTCGACGGCCGGTGGGCGGCGGCACGGAGAGCGACGCGGTGCCCATGGCGCGCCCTGTGGGCCCGGCCGGGGCGGAGTCCGGCAGCGGGTCGGCCAGAGGGTCCCGAAGACCCTCCGCGGCCGCCGCGAACGTGTCCGGACCCGCATGCGCGCCAAGGGCGTCGCGGCCCCCATGCGCGCCCTGGGCGTCGTGCTGCTCATGAGACCCGTACGGCGCGTACGGGGCGGGCTCCCGGGCGCCGTGACCGGCGCCCTCGCGCTCAGGGCGCGGTCCGGTCACTCGCCGGCCTTACCGCCGACCGCCCCGACCACCGGGGCGAGCCCCGCGGACCGCCCCACGGCATCCGTGTCCCCGCACTCCACCAGCCAGTTGGCGAGCATCAGATGGCCCCATTCGGTGAGGACCGACTCGGGGTGGAACTGGACGCCCTCGACCCGCAGTTCACGGTGGCGCAGCCCCATGGCGATGCCGGTCTCCGTCCAGGCCGTGATCTCCAACTCCGGGGGCACCGTCCCCCGTTCCACGGCCAGCGAGTGGTAGCGGGTGGCGGTGAAGGGCGTGGGCAGTCCGCTGAAGACGCCGGCGCCCTCATGGGTCACCAGCGAGGTCTTGCCGTGCAGCAGCTCCGGGGCCCGCCCGACGACGCCGCCGTAGGCGACGGCCATGGACTGCATCCCCAGGCAGACGCCGAACACCGGTACGCCGGTGCTCGCGCAGTGCCGCACCATGTCGACGCAGACCCCAGCCTCCTCCGGGGTGCCGGGCCCGGGGGACAGCAGGACTCCGTCGAAGCCGTCCTGGGCGTGGGCGAGGGAGACCTCGTCGTTGCGCACCACCTCGCACTCGGCGCCGAGCTGGTAGAGGTACTGGACGAGGTTGAAGACGAAGCTGTCGTAGTTGTCGACGACCAGGATGCGCGCGCTCATCGCGGACCCGCCATTCCCTCGTCGACCGTCACGTCATTGAACGGCAGCAGGGGCTCCGCCCAGGGGAAGACGTACTGGAAGAGCACGAAGACGATCGCCAGCACCAGCACGAGCGAAATCAGCGCCCGCATCCATGCGTTACCCGGCAGATGCCGCCAGATCCAGCCGTACATGCCATCCCTACTCACCGATGACGAAGTCGATTGCAGCACCGGAGTGCAGCACCAGAGTAAGGGGCGAGGGGTGGGGCCGGAGGGTCAGCTGTACAAAGCCTTGGGCTTGCCTTGGGCAACCGATTGGGTCGCGTCGAGGTGCGCCCAGGTGATCAGGCGGTGGCTGTGGCCCCACTCCGGCTCACAGGTCGTCAGCGTGAGATAGCGCCCGGGGCGCCGGAAACCGGACGCGCGCGGCACCGGATCGATCACCCCGGTGTCGGTCGGCAGGGTGCGGTAGGGCCGCCGGTCGACGCGATAGGTGAACCAGGTGGTGCCGTCGGTCAGCACCACCGCGTCACCGGGACGCAGCGCGGGGAAGTCCTTGAAGGGGTCGCCGTAGGTGCGGCGGTGCCCGGCGACGGCGAAGTTGCCGAGGGCGCCGAGGCGGGCGGTGCGGGAGTAGTGGCCGAGCCCCTTCTTCAGGGTGCCGGTCGCGGTGCCCTCGAGGACGGGCTTGGCCCACCCGGCGCCGAAGCGCGGGATGTACATGATCGCGAAGGAGCCGCCGGACTCGTAGCGGCGGGGCTCGGACGAGGGCTCGGCGCCGGCGGTGACCGTGCCGGTGGCCCATCGGTCCTGGAGGTGATCGATCTCGCCGTCCATGGCGCGGTCGGCCCGCACCGAGGTCCAGTACAGGACGTAGACCACCAAAAGGATGATCAGGGCTCCGACGGTGACGCAGATCTCACTGAGCGTCCTGACGATCAGCCGCGTTCTCATCGGCCCCCACTGTCCGCCCCGCTTACCCCGTGCCGCCGGCCCGTGCCGCGTACCGGTGTCCGCCGGTGCTATCCGATGGGCTGTGCCTGGTGCAGCTCCACTGTGCCGGAGTAGCCGGGAAGAGTCACCGTGTCGTGCTGGTCGACTTTCCAGCCGAGGCCGTACGCGTCGACATAGCTGCGGTAGTTCTGGATCGCGGGCGAGGCGGTGAGGGCGGCGCTCAGCTTGCCCCGGTCACCCACGGCGGTGACCTTGTAGGGCGGTGAGTAGACCTGGCCCTGCAGGATCAGGGTGTTGCCGACGCAGCGCACCGCGCTGGTGGAGATCAGCCGCTGGTCCATGACCTTGATCCCCTTGGCGCCGCCCTGCCACAGCGCGTTGACCACGGCCTGCAGGTCCTGCTGGTGGATGACGAGATCGTTGGGCTGGGGATCCGGGACGCCGGGGATCTGCGGGGTGGCGTTCGGCGGGGCGTCGGTGAGGGTGACCGTAAGGCCGGCTCCGGAGAGTTTCCTGGTGCCGGCGGTCTTCTCCAGCTCGGCCAGCTTGCGGCGCTCGGCCTGGGTGCTGCCGTTGTCCCGCCGGGCGAGGGCGTCGACCTCGGAGCGTATTTTGCCGGTGCTGTCGTCCAGGGTGCCGTTCTTACGGCTGCGTTCCTGGATGAGATCGGAGAGCCGCAGCATCGATTCATCGCTGCGGATGTTGGTGCCCTGAGCCGTGTTGAAACTGGTCCAGAAGATGACTCCGGCCAGCGCGAAGACCGCGCCGGTCAACAGTCGCACGGGCCGGAACCGGGGGCGGCGGGACGCCGGGGTGGGGGAGTCAGCGGAATTGCTCAACGTACCCTTACTCCTTACGACGCCGCGGAAGGACTACGCTAACGGACGTGTGGGGGAGGGACGTGGTCCCCGTCGCTGTCCCGCCCCGGCGCCGTCCGTACACATCCCCGCGCGGTCACGCAGCGCATCGACAGGAGAGTTCCTCGTGCCGAAGTCACGGATCCGCAAGAAGGACGACTTCACGCCGCCGCCGGCGAAGCAGGCAGCCAGCATCAACTTGAACAGCGGCCGCCGGTGGGTGGCACCACTGATGCTTGCCATGTTCCTGATCGGCCTCGCGTGGATCGTCATCTTCTACGTGACCACGGGCGATATGCCGGTCGAGTCGCTCGGCAACTGGAACATCGTGGTTGGCTTCGGCTTCATCGCCGCGGGGTTCGTCGTCTCCACCCAGTGGAAGTGACCCGGCTGTCCCCACGCCGGCCCCCGGGTTGTCCACAGAGTTATCCACAGCCGGGGAAAACTCAGAAGATCTGTGGATAACCTCCGCCGCGTTGACGCCGGTGTGACTGGCGACGGGCGTCTGTTCGATCGTCCACACCCCCGCCTTCCTGCGAAAACGCAGGTCAGTCGGGGGTCGTACGCAGGTTCTCCACAGGTTGCGCATGATCCACCACTTGCTGTGGACAACTGACCGGGCCCGGCTCGGCCCAACGCGCCGGAGATCGCCGGGAACCGTCCACGGCGCTACGGGAGGACATCCGCGGCGGCCTGCCGAGCGCCGGCCGACCGCGCCGCTCAGCCGGTGAGCTGGATCGTCCGGATCCACACCATCGCGATGATCGCGAGCAGCACCAGGGCGCAGGTCCCACGCTGCACCAGCGCCCGCTTCTCGCGGGGCGCGTGCACCATTCCGTACGCCACCACCGTGCCCGCGACCAGGCCGCCGACATGGGCCTGCCAGGCGATTCCGGACCAGGTGAAGGTGAAGAGCAGATTCAGCGCCAGCAGCGCGATGACCGGCCGCATGTCGTAGTTCAGCCGGCGCATCAGCACGGCGGTGGCGCCGAGCAGGCCGAAGATCGCGCCGGAGGCGCCCAGCGACGGCTGGTTCTGCGCGGCGAGGAGATAGGACAGCGCACTGCCGCCCAGCCCCGACAGTATGTAGAGCACGATGAAGCGCACGCGGCCGAGCGCGGCCTCCAGCGGCCCGCCGATCCACCACAGCGAGAGCATGTTGAAGGCGATGTGGATGAGCTGCTGGTGGAGGAAGACCGAGGTGACCAGCCGCCACCACTGGCCCTCGGCGACTCCGACGATCTGCGTCGCGCCGGGGTCGTAGGCCCGCCCGACCAGGTCGAGATCGTTCACCAGCCGGTCGCCCGCGGACAGCGCCGCGAGCCATACCGCGATGTTGATGGCGACCAGGATCTTGGTGATCAGCCGGGGGTCCGAGGTGATCGTGCCGCCGGCCATGGTTCGCGGCTGGGCGGCACGCGGCGGGGGACCGGCGGCCGAGGCCCCGGCCCCGGCGGGCACCCGTCCGCTGACGCACTCAGGGCAGTGGAACCCCACAGAGGCACTGATCATGCACTCGGGGCAGATCGGGCGCTCACAGCGGGTGCAGCTGATGCCGGTCTCCCGCTGGGGGTGCCGATAGCAACAGACCGCCTGGTCCTCCATGATGTCCCCTCGCCCCTTGTCCACTTCTGATCGGGCGTTCCCCCGCCCCGCTTGTTCACACGGACACTTGTTCACACGGACAAGCGGGGCATGAAAGTTCCCCGTACGGGCTCAGCCCTCGCGGGTCTCCACGACGACCGACTCGATGACGACGTCCTGGAGCGGACGGTCGGTGCGCGGGTTGGTCGCGGTGCCCGCGATCGCGTCGATGACCTTCTTGCTGGCCTCGTCGGCGACCTCGCCGAAGATGGTGTGCTTACCGGTCAGCCATGCGGTCGGGGAGACCGTGACGAAGAACTGCGAGCCGTTGGTGCCCGGGCCGGCGTTGGCCATGGCCAGCAGGTACGGCTTGTTGAAGGCCAGGTCCGGGTGGAACTCGTCACCGAACTCATAGCCGGGACCACCGGTCCCGTTACCCAGCGGGTCCCCGCCCTGGATCATGAAGCCGCTGATCACCCGGTGGAAAACGGTGCCGTCGTAGAGCTTCTCCTTGGCCTTCTTGCCAGTGGCCGGGTGCGTCCACTCGCGAGTGCCTTCGGCCAGTTCGACAAAGTTCTTGACCGTCTTGGGGGCGTGGTTCGGCAGCAGCCGGACCACGATGTCGCCATTGTTCGTCTTCAGGGTGGCGTAAAGCTGCTCGGCCACGATCAACCTTCCATCGTTTTCACTTCCGTCTCCTGATCCTCGCACGGACGCAAGGCCGACGAGTAGCCGCGGAGGCGGCGCCGGGCGCGCCGATCCGCGTGGTTTCAACGAGAATCCTCCCTATGACCCAGATGCCCGGTCACACATGCTGGCCGGGCTGCGAACGGGCATGATCTCCACAAACAGGCATGATCTTTCTTGGGATGGAAACACGAAACTGGGCAAATAGAGCGCGCGACGAAAACGCACGACTCTGAACCCGGGAGCTTGACCACGCCACCGAGGAGGAGGATCCCGTGACCCGCATTGACAGCGTGCGAGCCGCGACCGGCACAGCCAAGGGCAGCGTCCTGCACGCCGCGGAGGCGGTGGCGCCCTACGCCGGCACGGCCAAGGACACCGCATCGCGCTACGCGCACGAGGCCCGCGTACGGCTGGCGCCGAAGGTGTCGACCGCTGCGCACCAGGCCCGGTGCACGGCCGGTGCCCAGTACCACGCCCATATCGAGCCCAGGCTCAACCAGGCCCGCGGCACCCTGCCGCCGAAGGTGGACCAGGCCGCCACCCGGGCCGCCAAGCGCACCCGTAAGGCAGCCCGCCACGCCGCCGACTACACCGGTCCGCGGATGGAGCAGGCGATGGCCGGGGTGCGCGCCGCCGCCGGACCGGCGCGCGAGGAGGCCGCCGTCCGTACGGCCGCGGCCATCGCGGCGCTGCGCACCCATGTGACGGCCGCGGAGATCGAGAAGCTGGCCAGGAAGCACCGCCGCCGGGCCCGGGCCGCCCGTGTCGCCAAGCGTGCGGCCTTCATCGGACTGGTCGGCGCGGGCGTCTTCGCCGCGTGGAAGTGGTGGGACAAGCAGGCCAACCCCGACTGGCTGGTCGAGCCCCCGGCGGCGACCGAGGTGGGCGACCGCGAGCGGCTTTCGGCGGTGGACGGCAGCGACCAGAGCGCCCTCGACCCCGAAGTGCAGGCCAAGCAGGCCGAGGCCGAGGCCCGCAGGGACGACGAGCGCTGAACGACGCCGCACACGGCGTCCGGCGCGGCCCTCCGCGAGGGGCGGGAGATCGGGTGATCTCCCGCCCCTCGTCCCGTCTCCGGCCCCGGATCAGCCCGGCCCGGTCCGGTCGTCGGCCCGGCACGACCCAGCCCGCACCGGGCCGTGGGGCTCCGGCTCAGCCCGCCGGGTCCTCCCCCTGGGAACGGCGCTGCCGGCGCTCCAGGAAGATCTCGGTGAAGACCGAGACCTTGGCCCGCAGCGCCCAGGGGTCGAACGGCTTGGCCATGTAGTCCACCGCACCGGCCGCATAGCCCCGCGAGGCGTTCTCGGGATCGGCGCCCATCGCCGTGAGGAAGATGATCGGGATGTCGCGGTTACGGGAACGCCGCTTGATGTGGGCCGCCGTCTCATAGCCGTCCATCTCGGGCATCTGCACATCCAGCAGGATCACCGCGAAGTCGTCATGGTCGAGCAGCGCCTTGAGGGCCTCCTGACCGGAGGTCGCGGTCACCAGCTCCTGGTCGAGCGTGGCCAGCACGGCCTCCATGGCCAGCAGATTGTTCTGCTGGTCGTCCACCACGAGGATCTTCGGCCGCGGCCCGGTGCCCCGCTTGGGCGCCGCCGGTCCCTCCGGGACCGCGGGCTCGTCCTCCGGCTGCGGCACCGCGGCCGGGGGCTGGGACTCCACCATGGCCAGCTGGCGCTCCAGGACCAGGCAGCGCTCCTCCGCCAGCCGGCCCCGCAGCCGCACGTCTTCCAGCTCCTCGGTGAGCCGCCCCACCTCCTGCCGGAGCAGATCCCGCTCCTTGATCAGCTCCTTCCGGTCCGGGAGCTCCCGCTCCAGCGCGTCCGCCCGGGCGCGCTCCGTCGCCCATGCCGCCTCGGCCTGGTTCAGCCGCACCTCGAGATCGGCGATGCGGTGCTTGCGGTCCAGCAGCGCCTCGCCCAGCACGTCCTGGTGCGCCATGGACACCCGCGCGTCCCGGTCGGCGTCGGCCAGCTGGATCTGCAGGATCTCCATGGCATGCCCGGGGGAGCGGCTGGTGCGGACCGCGGCCCGGTGCAGCTCCCGCACCAGTTGGATGGCGGCGGGGGTGGGAGCGACGCCCCGCCGCGCCGCGAGATCGGTGAACAGATCGAAGACGAACTCCCACGGCGGGATGCGGGTGCCGCTCAGAAACCGCGAGATGGTGCTCGGATCCCGGTGTCTGCGCACGGCGTATCTGCGCACCGAGATCCCCAGCCCCAGGAACAGCTTCCTCAGCTCCACAGCGAAGGCCCGGCACTCCTCGGGCAGGTTCTCGCCCAGCGGATGCAGCTCACCCATCGTGTCCCCCTGTACGGCGGCCCGCGCCGATCAGACGACTCCCGGGCGATCTGCCCGAGTTGTGGAAAACACCCTGGAGCATCCCGCGGGTGTTGCGCCGGGCAATGACAGGAGTGGCAACACCGATATCAAGGGCGAAACAAACCAGCCAGGGCATCGATCACGATGTCCTGGCTGGTGACGAAGGTGGAGCCTAGGAGAGTCGAACTCCTGACATCCGCCATGCAAAGACGGCGCTCTACCAACTGAGCTAAGGCCCCGTCGCCGATCAGGATACCTGCTACCGGCCACCATTCCCGACCGGGTATCGCTCGTGCGTAGCGCTCTCCGTAGGATGCCACGCAAGATTCGCGGCAGCGAAGCGAAGGGGAGAGCGAGATGGACGCAACACAGCAGGATGCCACCGCGCGCGCACGGGAGCTTCAGCGCAGCTGGTACGGGGAACCGCTGGGGGCGCTCTTTCGCCGTCTCATCGATGACCTCGGTCTGAACCAAGCCCGTCTCGCCGCCGTGCTCGGGCTGTCCGCGCCCATGCTCTCGCAGCTCATGAGCGGCCAGCGCGCCAAGATCGGCAACCCCGCCGTAGTCCAGCGGGTGCAGGCGCTGCAGGAGCTGTCCAGCCAGGCGGCGGACGGCAGGGTCAGCGCCGCCGAGGCCGCCGAGCGCATGGAGGAGATCAAGAAGTCCGCGGGCGGCTCGGTCCTCAACTCCACCCAGTCCACGGCGACGAGCACGGGCGCCCCGACCGTTCGGCGAGTGGTGCGCGAGATCCAGTCGCTGCTGCGGTCCGTGGCGGCCGCGGGGGACATCATCGATGCCGCCGACTCCCTCGCCCCGACCCACCCCGAGCTGGCAGAGTTTCTCCGTGTGTACGGCGCCGGGCGGACCGCCGATGCGGTCGCCCACTACGAGGCGCACCAGAGCTGACGGGCTGAACTGCTGACGAGTCGATGACGGGGCGGGCACGGCGCGATGGGTGAGATCTTCGCGGGCCGGTACGAGCTGGTGGACCCGATCGGGCGTGGGGGCGTGGGCGCCGTATGGCGCGTCTGGGACCACCGCCGCAGACGGTACGTGGCAGCGAAGGTGCTTCAGCAACGTGACGCCCATACGCTGCTGCGCTTCGTCCGGGAACAGGCCCTGCGGATCGATCACCCCCATGTGCTGGCGCCGGCGAGCTGGGCGGCCGACGACGACAAGGTGCTGTTCACCATGGATCTGGTGGGCGGCGGCTCGTTCGCCCATCTCATCGGGGACTACGGCCCGCTGCCGCCCCGCTATGTGTGCACCCTGCTCGACCAGCTGCTCTCCGGACTGGCCGCGGTCCACGCCGAGGGCGTGGTGCACCGGGACATCAAACCCGCGAACATCCTGCTGGAATCCACCGGGACCGGGCGGCCGCATGTCCGGCTGGGCGACTTCGGCATCGCGCTGACCAAGGGCGAGCCGCGCCTCACCGAGGCCAACTACGTGATGGGCACGCCGGGTTACTTCGCGCCCGAGCAGATGATGGGCGACGAACCGGACTTCCCGGCGGACCTCTTCGCCGTGGGGCTGGTGACGCTCTATCTGCTCAACGCGCACAAGCCGGACGCGGAGGCGCTCGTCAAACTCTTCGAGCAGGGAGTGCCGAACGCGCCCACGGGGGTGCCCGAACCTCTGTGGCAGGTGATCGCGGGTCTGCTGCAGCCGGACCCCGAGGACCGCTTCCGCACCGCCACGGGAGCGCGGAAGGCGCTGGCGACGGCCGTCGACCTGCTGCCCGAGGCCGACCTGGACGACGACGCCATAGAGGTCTTCGACCATCTCGGGCCGCTGCCCGCCGGGTTCGACCACAACGGACCGACCCGGCCGCGCCGCCGCCACGCGAAGACGGACCCACCCCGAGAGAACGGCGCGAACGGCGCGGCGCCCTCCCGGCCCCAGCCCACCGCCGACGCGGGCCCCACCACCGACGCGGGCCCCACCGCCGAGGCGTCCGCACCCCAGCCGGCCGCCCCACAGCCGTCCATGTCCGACACCGGCAGCTTCACCCTCCCGCCGCCGCTCCCCCGGACCGACCAGCCAGGGACGCCGCACACCGAGCCCCCGCCCGGCCAGGCCCCGCACACCGGGGCTCCCGGGGCTCCGTCCTCCGGCGTCCCACACGCCGAGCCCCCGCACGCCCAGACGCCCCTGAGCCGGACCCCACCGCCCCAGCCCGCGGGCCCTCCGACTCCAACACCCCCGCCGCCGACCGCCCGGCCCGCGACTCCGCCCCCGCCGGTCCAGCGGCCGTCGATGCCGCGGTCGATGCCCCACCCACTGACCCCGCCGACCCCCTCGACGGCGGCCCCGCTGCCACCGGCACAGCCGCCCGTGCACCATCCGCACCACGCACAGCAGCCCCCACACCCCGTACAGCCGGTGCACCACGCACACCCGCATACGCCCACCCCCGCTTCCGCTCCGACCGCGGCTCCCTCGCCGACACCGACGCCAACGCCGACACCCACGCCGACTCCGACCCCGACACCAACGCCGCCCCCGCGTGACTTCCCTTCTACTCGTCCATACACCGCCGAGCGGCCGCGGGTTCCCTCGACGACGCGGCGACGCCCCGGGCCGTCCCGGAAAGCGGCGCTCTCGATCCTGATCGTCGCGGCGGTGTGCTTCGCCGTCGGCGCATGGGCGCTGGTGGCAGCGGGCTGAGCACGGGCGGGCCCGCGAGCTGAGCACGGACAGACCGCGAGCTGACATCGCCCATGCGCCGCGACGGCGCCTCCGCCGACGGCGCCTCCGCCGACGTCACCGCCACCGGCGTCACACCCCCGGCGGCTCTCCCCTGACGCACCACCCAGCGAAGGCAGCGCCCCCAACTACCACCCGGGCGGCGGCCCGTACCGCTGCGCCGCCGCCCGGCGCCGGGCGGCGAGCGTCCACACGCCGAGCCCGAGCACCAGGGCCGTCCCCGTGCCGATCCCCGCGTACCCCACCACCCGCAGCGCGGTCTTCTTCGAGTCGGCGCTCCCGGAGCCAGGACTCGCCATCCGGTCGTCGTCCGCGGCGTCCGGATGGCGCTTGGCCACCTTCCGGTCGGCCGCCGTGAGGCCGAACCCCGCCTCGACCGGGTCCTTGTCGTAGCTGGGCCCGCCACGCGCGGAGCCCGCGACCCGTACCCGCAGGACGACCGGCACCGGGCCGTTCAGATGCGGTGCCACCTGCGGCGGGTTGAGGGTGACCGCCAGGAAGTACCCACCGCTGAAGCTCATCGCGCGGACCGTGGAGCCGGTGTTGGCATACCTGTTTCCGTAGGCCACCGGCGCGGTGGCCACCTGGGTGCGGGGCGATTCGCCGTCCTGCGCGGCGGGGATGCCCCGCTTGGCGAGCCCGCGCGCCGGGTTGTACGCGTGCATCGCCAGGGCGCGGTCGAGCAGACGGGTGCTCTGGTCCTTGCCGTCGGCGGACAGTTCGGCGGCGGCGGTGAGGCGCTGCCCCCAGTCGACGGGCACCCGGTAGAAATGCGTCTCCCCCGGCATGATCTCGTCCTTCCACACCCCGCTCCCCAGGGTCGGCGCGTCGGTGAACCCGCGTCCGCCGCGCCGCGGCCAGGGAGTGCCGTCCGGCGGCTTGGGTGCCGGTGTGCTCCAACTCCCCTCCGGAGCCGCTCCCGTGGCCCCGCCCTTCACCGGTGGCTCCACCATCACCCGGAGCTCCACAGGCCAGCGCTCCGGGTCCGGTGACCCGTCCTGGCGCTCCACCGTCACCACATAGCGCCCCGCCTGATGGCAGGAGGCCGGGCCGGAGTCGATCTGGCGGGAGGCGTAGTCGGCGAGGGGATAGGCGACGCCATTGGTTTCGATCTTCGGGGCGGCGGTGCCGCAGACGCCCCCGTCAGGGCTCTCCAGTGTCACCTTCACGCCATCGCGGTACGAGGTCACGTCCGCACCGGGCCGGGGCGCCGCGACGGCCGAGACATAGGCGGCCGACTTCGTGTCGAGCGTCACGCCGTAGTACCGCTTCTCGCCCGGCCCGACGCTGTCGACATAGGTGCGGCCGACCGCCAGGGACGGGGCGCCCGAGTCAGCGTCGGCGCCGGATATCCGGGTGCCGCGGGTCTCGTACGCCCGGGCCCCGGCGGCGCCGTCGGCGAGGGACGTCCCCGGTGCCGCGGTCACCGCGCACAGTGCCGCCACCGCGGCGAGACCGGCCCTGACCTTGCGGCGGTCCTTCATCGCGCGTCACTCCTCGTCGTACCGGCCGGTCGGCCCGTTCAACTTTGCCTGTGCAAGCTATTCGTTTGCGAGAGTGAAACACGCAGGCCCCCGTCATCCCATCCCCCGGCGCCCCTGCCCCTTCCCCGCACGGCGCCAGTAAAGCCCTTCCCCGCACGGCGCCAGTAAAGCCGACGGGGCCCCGACCGCTCCAGCGGTCGGGGCCCCGTACTGGGACTGTCTTAGGAGCTAGGAGCTCACACACCCGAACCTGCGGGCACGGAGTCGGTCGCCTCCGTCCACAGATCCTGCTCGGCGCGATCCGCCTGGATCTGGCGGTACACGAGGAGCCCGCCGATGGCGGCCAGTGCGACCAGGAGCAGCTTCTTCACCGCGCTACCTCGTCTCTTTCTTGACGTAGGGGACCTCTGGCGCCCGATGATACACACCGACCGATACCGATCGGTGACCTATGACCGGCATTGGCCGATGAGAAACCGGGCAGGAACCGGGGATCAACTCCCGGCCCCCCATACGACATCAGCCCGGATGAAGAAAATCTCCATCCAGGCTGATCGCGACGGTGGGGCTAACAGGACTTGAACCTGTGGCCTCTTCCTTATCAGGGAAGCGCTCTAACCGTCTGAGCTATAGCCCCGCGCTGCACCGAAAGATTAGCGCACGACCTGCCCCGTCCCAAAATCGGTAACGACGGGCCGCTACTCGTCCTCGGCCAAGGTCAGCTCGACGCCACCCACGAAGCCCGCCGACAGGTTGTAGATGAAGGCCCCGAGCGTGGCCAACGCGGTGGCCAACACCACGTTGATCACGGCGATGATCCCGGTGAACCCGAGGACACGCGGAAGTGACAGGAAGGACTCCAGGTCGAACCCGCTGCCCTCCTGCGACTCCGTCGCATCGCTGATGGTGCCGCCGACCGCGCTGAAGACGCCCATGGCGTCCATGACCATCCACAGCACCGCCACCGCGATCACGGTGCAGATCCCCAGCGCGATCGCGAGCAGGAAACTGACCTTCATGACCGACCACGGATCGACCCTGGCGACCCGCAGCCGCGCCTTACGGGTCCGCGGCGCCTGACGGGCCCCCGCGGGCGTACGGGGGCGGCGGACGGCCGTGGCGGCCTGCTGGTGCCCCGACTGGGCGGCCTGGCCCGGCTGCCCGGGCACCGCGGAGCCGACCTGCCCGGCCCCGCCGCCGGGCGGCGGGGCGTAGGCCTGCGGCGGGTGGTACGGCTGCGCGGGCTGGGCAGGGGCCGGACGCTCGTTGGGGAGCGGGCTGGAGTACTGGGGCTTCGGATGCGGATCGCGCTGCGGCCGCAGCTTCCGGGTCTCCGTCACCGACGCGGGGGCGGAGTCCCCGGCCGGGCCACGGGCGCTTTCCCCAGCGGTGGTGCCGCCCGCCGAAGTCGGGGCTCCCGACCCCGGACGCCCTCCGGCGTCCGCAGCACCCGTGGCTCCACTCACGACTTACTCCTCGGTCTCGTCGGCCGGGGGCGGTGTGCCCTCGACCGCCTCGGACGCGGCCTCCTCGGCTGGCGCGCTCCCGGTCGCGGAATCTTCCTCGACCTCTTCAGCCTCACGACCGGCCTCGGCGTTCCGGGCGATGCCGACGACGGCATCGCGCTTGCCCAGGTTGATCAGTTGGACGCCCATGGTGTCACGGCCCGTCTCCCTGACCTCATTGACCCGGGTACGGATCACGCCACCGCTGAGCGTGATGGCGAGGATCTCATCGGTCTCCTCGACCACCAGCGCCCCGACCAGGGAACCACGGTCCTCGACGATCTTCGCTGCCTTGATCCCGAGGCCGCCGCGCCCCTGGACGCGGTACTCGTCGACGTTGGTCCGCTTCGCGTACCCGCCGTCGGTGGCGGTGAACACGAACGTACCGGGCCGGACGACATTCATCGAGAGGAGTTCATCGTGCTCGCGGAAGCTCATTCCCTTCACACCGGAGGTCGCGCGCCCCATCGGCCGCAGCGACTCGTCCGTCGCGGTGAACCGGATGGACTGGGCCTTCCTGCTGATCAGCAGCAGATCGTCCGCGGAGGACACCAGCTCGGCACCGATCAGCTCGTCCTCGCGGCCGTCCTCCATCTCCCGGAGGTTGATCGCGATCACGCCGCCCGAGCGGGGCGAGTCGTAGTCCTTCAGCGGGGTCTTCTTCACCAGGCCGGACTTGGTGGCGAGCACCAGATACGGCACCGCCTCGTAGTCCCGGATGGCCAGGATCCGCGCGATCTTCTCATCGGGCTGGAACGCCAGCAGATTCGCGACATGCTGGCCGCGCGCCTCCCGGCCGGCGTCCGGCAGCTCGTACGCCTTCGCCCGGTAGACCCGGCCCTTGTTGGTGAAGAACAGCAGCCAGTGGTGAGTGGTCGAGACGAAGAAGTGGGAGACGATGTCGTCCTGCTTCAGCTTCGTCCCGCGCACGCCCTTGCCGCCGCGCTTCTGGGAGCGGTAGTCCTCGGTCTTGGTGCGCTTCACATAGCCGCCACGCGTGATCGTGACGACGATGTCCTCCTCGGCGATCAGGTCCTCGATGGACATGTCACCGTCGAAGGGCACCAGCTTGGTGCGCCGGTCGTCGCCGAACTTCTCGACGATCGCGGTCAGCTCCTCGCTGATGATCTGCCGCTGCCGCTCGGGCGAGGCCAGGATCGCGTTGTACTCGTCGATCTTGGACTGCAGCTCGTCATGCTCCTGGATGATCTTCTGACGCTCCAGGGCGGCCAGCCGCCGCAGCTGCATCTCCAGGATCGCGTTCGCCTGGATCTCGTCGATCTCCAGCAGGCCCATCAGGCCCCCGCGCGCGGTGTCCACCGTGTCGCTGCGCCGGATCAGCGCGATGACCTCGTCGATCGCGTCCAGGGCCTTGAGCAGACCGCGCAGGATGTGCGCCCGCTCCTCGGCCTTGCGCAGCCGGAAGCGGGTCCGGCGGACGATGACCTCGATCTGGTGGGTCACCCAGTTGCGGATGAACGCGTCCAGCGAGAGGGTGCGCGGCACACCGTCGACCAGCGCCAGCATGTTGGCGCCGAAGTTGGTCTGCAGATCGGTGTGCTTGTAGAGGTTGTTGAGGACGACCTTGGCGACCGCGTCCCGCTTGAGCACGATGACCAGGCGCTGGCCGGTGCGCGAGGAGGTCTCGTCGCGGACGTCGGCGATGCCTCCGACCTTGCCGTCCTTCACCAGGTCGGCGATCTTCTGCGCGAGGTTGTCCGGGTTCACCTGGTACGGCAGCTCGGTGACCACCAGGCACTGCCGGCCCTGGATCTCCTCGACCTCCACGACCGCGCGCATCGTGATCGAGCCGCGCCCGGTGCGGTACGCCTCCTCGATGCCCTTACGGCCGACGACCAGCGCGCCGGTCGGGAAGTCCGGGCCCTTGATCCGGTCGATCAGGGCCTCGAGCAGCTCCTCCTGAGTGGCCTGCGGATTGGCCAGGAACCACTGGGCGCCCTCGGCGACCTCGCGCAGATTGTGCGGCGGGATATTGGTGGCCATGCCGACCGCGATCCCCGCCGAGCCGTTGACCAGCAGGTTCGGGATACGAGCCGGGAGGACCGTCGGCTCCTGGTTACGGCCGTCGTAGTTGTCCTGGAAATCGACGGTCTCCTCGTCGATGTCCCGGAGCATCTCCATGGCCAGCGGGTCCATCTTGCACTCGGTGTACCGCATGGCCGCCGCGGGGTCATTGCCCGGGGAGCCGAAGTTGCCGTTGGAGTCGACCAGCGGCATCCGCATGGACCACGGCTGAGCGAGCCGCACCAGGGCGTCGTAGATCGACGAGTCGCCGTGCGGATGGTAGGTGCCCATGACGTCGCCGACGACGCGGGCGCACTTGTAGAAGCCCTTCTCGGGCCGGTACCCGCCGTCGTACATCGCGTACAGCACCCGGCGGTGCACCGGCTTGAGGCCGTCCCGGACGTCGGGCAGCGCACGGCTGACGATCACGCTCATCGCGTAATCGAGGTACGAGCGCTGCATCTCCGTCTCGAGGCCGACCGGCTCGACGCGGAGTGCGGCGCCTTCGGCGACCTCGTCGGGGGTCAGTTCATTGGGCGTGTTCGGGGTGTTCTCGTCGGCCATTGCTGGTCAAAGTCCTTCTGTCGTCTGCGGCTGGGGGCCGACTCAGATGTCGAGGAAGCGGACATCCTTGGCGTTGCGCTGGATGAACGAGCGCCGTGCCTCGACGTCCTCACCCATCAGGACCGAGAACAGGTCGTCGGCCTGCGCCGCGTCGTCCAGGGTGACCTGGCCCAGGACGCGGTGGTCGGGGTCCATCGTGGTGACCCGCAGCTCTTCGGCGTTCATCTCGCCCAGACCCTTGAAGCGCTGGACCGAGTCGTCCCTGATGCGCTTGCCCTGTTCACGGCCGACCTGGATCAGCGCGTCCCGCTCCCGGTCCGAGTACGCGTACTCGAAGTCGTCCCGGCCCCACTTGATCTTGTAGAGCGGCGGACGGGACAGGAAGACATGCCCAGCCTCGACCAGCGGGCGCATGAAGCGGAAGAGGAAGGTCAGCAGCAGGGTGTTGATGTGCTGGCCGTCGACATCGGCGTCCGCCATCAGAATGATCTTGTGATAGCGGAGCTTGTCGATGTCGAAGTCCTCGTGCACCCCGGTGCCGAAGGCGGAGATCAGCGCCTGGACCTCGTTGTTCTGGAGGATCTTGTCGACCCGGGCCTTCTCGACGTTCAGGATCTTGCCGCGGATCGGGAGGATCGCCTGATACTGCGGGTTACGGCCGGACTTGGCCGAGCCGCCGGCGGAGTCACCCTCGACGATGAAGATCTCGCACTTCGACGGGTCATTGGACTGGCAGTCGCTCAGCTTGCCCGGCAGCGACGCGGTCTCCAGCAGCCCCTTACGGCGGGTCAGATCCCGCGCCTTACGGGCCGCGACCCGGGCCGTCGCCGCCTGGATCCCCTTGCGGACGATGTCCGCCGCCTCATTGGGGTAGCGGTCCAGCCAGTCGGCGAGATGCTCGTTGACGATCTTCTGGACGAAGGTCTTGGCCTCCGTGTTGCCCAGCTTGGTCTTGGTCTGGCCCTCGAACTGCGGCTCGCCCAGCTTGACCGAGATGATCGCGGTCAGACCCTCGCGGATGTCCTCACCGGTGAGGTTGTCGTCGCGCTCCCGGAGCAGCTTCTTGTCGCGCGCGTACTTGTTGATCAGGTACGTCAGCGCGGCGCGGAAGCCCTCCTCGTGGGTGCCGCCCTCATGGGTGTGGATGGTGTTCGCGAAGCTGTAGACACCCTCGGTGTACTGGGTGTTCCACTGCATCGCGATCTCGAGGGAGAGCATCCGCTCCTTGTCCTCGGCCTCGAACCCGATCACCGTGGGGTGGACCAGCTCACCCTTGCGGGAGTTGAGGTAGGTGACGAAGTCGACGATGCCGCCCTCGTAGTGGTACTTCACGGAGAGCGGCTTGCCCTCCTCGTCCACATGGGCCTCGCGCTCGTCCTTGAGCGAGATCGACAGGCCCTTGTTGAGGAACGCCATCTCCTGGAAGCGCCGGGCCAGCGTCTCGAAGGAGTACTCGGTGGTCTCGAAGACGTCCGGGTCCGCCCAGAAGGTGACCGTGGTGCCGGTCTCCTCCGTGGCCTCGTTCCGGGCCAGGGGCGCGGTCGGCGCTCCCGTCTTGTAGTCCTGGGTCCAGCGGTAGCCGTCCGTCTTGACCTCGACCGACACCTTCGAGGACAGGGCGTTGACGACGGAGACGCCGACGCCGTGCAGACCGCCGGAGACGGCGTAGCCGCCGCCGCCGAACTTGCCGCCCGCGTGCAGCACGGTCAGCACGACCTCCACGGCCGGCTTCCCCTCCGAGGGGACGATGCCCACCGGGATCCCGCGGCCGTTGTCCACGACGCGGACGCCGCCGTCGGCGAGGATCGTGACCTCGATGCTGTCCGCGTGACCGGCCATGGCCTCGTCGACGGAGTTGTCGACGACCTCTTGGACGAGATGGTGGAGGCCGCGCTCACCGGTGGAACCGATGTACATACCGGGTCGCTTGCGGACCGCCTCCAGCCCCTCCAGGACGGTGATCGCACTGGCGTCGTACGACGGCGAAGCCAGGGCCTCGCTGTCGGGCGTGGACGGGATGTTTTCGATGGGGTTGCCGGAATCGGCCACGAAGCGCCCTTTCTGGCACAGCACAAGCCGTCTCCGGGCAGGCAGGAGCGGCTGCGTCGTTCAACATGTGTCCGCAAGCGCTCGGTGCGCCGGCGGCGACGGTGTACGGCCCCAGTCTACCGGTAGCGCCGACAAGAATGGGGGCTTGCTGGCGCCTGAGTCCGCATGTGCCGCCCTGAACCGGCTGCCAGCGACTCCCCATATGCGGGGACGGGCTCCAAGAGGCTCACACCGCCACTCAGCGCTTCGGGCTGTCAACCACCGGCAACCGTGACCGGGGTCTCAGCAGTCACCCTGTTACCACCGGTTAACACGGGGGCGCACAAGCCCCCGGTCAGCCGTAGGTATCGCCCGGGCCAGTGGAGCCCGGGGAGCGCAGCGCGCCGTAGCGGCGGGCCGGGCCGCCGGGGCCCAGGACCTTGATCATCTTGACGGTGCCATGACCCAGATCCGCGTTCAGCCGGGCCACGAGCTGCGGGGCGAGCAGCCGGAGCTGGGTCGCCCACGCCGTGGAATCACAGCGCACCGTGAGCACCCGGGCGTCCTCGTCGTACCGCTGGGGCTCGCAGTGCTGCGCCACCTCGGGCCCCACCATCTGGGGCCAGCGGCCCATCACCCCGCCGACGGCGGCCGGGGCCTCCCAGCCGCGCTCGGTGATCAGCCGGTTGATCGCCGCACCGAGCGGAAGCGGATCGCGGCCATCGGCGCGCGCGCCGGAGCGCAAGCCTCCTCTGCGCGCCTGCTTCTTCTGCTGGGCCGCGGCTCCCCGGGCGCGCGCCTGCTCCTTGGCGGCGCGCAGCGCCACCCGCGCAAGATCGACGCCCGAGGGCTCGGGCACCGGCGAGGGCCCCGCGGGCTGATCCATTCCATCGGTCATTCCGTCGGTCATACGCGCCGCACCTCGCCCTCGGACACCGCATAGCGCGTGCCGGACAGCACCTGCGGAACGTCATCCTCCACCGCCGCGGTCACCAGCACCTGCTCCCCGGGGGCGACCAGCTCGGCCAGCCGCTCCCGGCGCCGCTCGTCCAGCTCCGCGAAGACGTCGTCGAGCACCAGCACCGGCTCGCCCGCCTCGGTGCGCAGCAGATCGTAGGAGGCCAGCCGCAGGGCGAGGGCGTACGACCAGGACTCGCCATGGCTGGCGTAGCCCTTCGCCGGGAGCCGGCCCAGCTTGAGGACCAGGTCGTCGCGGTGCGGGCCCACCAGCGTGACCCCGCGCTCGATCTCCTGCTTACGGGCCTCGGTGAGGGCGGCCATCAGCAGCTCGTACAGCTCCTCGCGGCCGCCCGCGTCGGCCAGCCCCTCACCGGCCGAGCCGCGGTACTCCAGCAGCACGGGGCCGCCGCCCGGGGCGAGCTGCTCGTACGCCTTGTCGGCGAGCGGCTGGAGCACGGCGATCAGATCGAGCCGCTGCGCGAGCAACTCGGCACCGGCCCGGGCCAGATGCTGGTCCCAGACGTCGAGCGTGGACAGGGCCGCGTCGCCGCCGCCACTGCGCGAACCGTGCCGCCGGGCCAGGGCCGCGGTCTTCAGCAGGGTGTTGCGCTGCTTGAGCACCCGGTCGTAGTCGGAGCGGACCCCGGCCATCCGGGGCGCCCGCGCGGTGATCAGCTCGTCGAGGAAGCGCCGGCGCTCGCCCGGATCGCCCTTGACCAGGGCCAGATCCTCGGGCGCGAACAGCACCGACCGCAGGATCCCCAGCACATCACGCGGTCTGACCTGCGAGGACCGATTGATACGGGCGCGATTGGCCTTGCCCGGGTTGAGCTCGAGCTCGATCAACTGCTGCCGGTCGCCCTGGACGACCGCGGCCCGGACCACGGCCCGCTCCGCGCCCATGCGCACCAGCGGGGCGTCCGAGGAGACCCGGTGGCTGCCGAGGGTGGCGAGATAGCCGACGGCCTCGACGAGATTGGTCTTGCCCTGGCCGTTGGGCCCGACGAAGGCCGTGACGCCCGGGTCGAGTGCCACCTCGGCCCGGGTGTACGAGCGGAAGTCGGCGAGCGAGAGATGCGTGACGTGCATAGTGGGCTGCGCCGACCTCCCCCGGCTGAACTGCTTGCGCCACCCCGTGGGGTGGTTACTTGTCGCTGCTCTCGACCGCGTGACCGCCGAACTGATTGCGCAGCGCGGCGATCATCTTGATCTGCGGCGAGTCCTCCTGACGGGAGGCGAACCGGGCGAAGAGCGACGCGGTGATCGCGGGCAGCGGCACGGCGTTGTCGATCGCCGCCTCCACGGTCCAGCGGCCCTCACCGGAGTCCTCCGCGTAGCCACGCAGCTTCGCCAGGTGCTCGTCCTCGTCCAGGGCGCGCACGGCCAGGTCCAGCAGCCAGGAGCGGATGACCGTGCCCTCCTGCCAGGAGCGGAAGACCTCGCGGACGTCGGTGACCGAGTCCACCTTCTCCAGCAGCTCCCAGCCCTCGGCATACGCCTGCATCATCGCGTACTCGATGCCGTTGTGGACCATCTTGGCGAAGTGGCCCGCGCCGACCTTGCCGGCGTGGACGGCGCCGCCCTCGCCCTCGGGCTTGAGCGCGTCGAAGACCGGCTGGACCTGGGCCACATGCTCGGCGGCGCCGCCGTACATCAGGGCGTAGCCGTTATCCAGACCCCAGACACCGCCGGAGACACCGCAGTCGACGAAGCCGATGCCCTTGGCGTTGAGCTGCTCGGCATGCTTCTCGTCGTCGGTCCAGCGGGAGTTCCCGCCGTCCACCACGATGTCGCCGGGCGCCAGCAGCTCGGCCAGCTCGTCGATGGTGATCTGAGTGGGGACGCCTGCCGGAACCATGACCCACACCACGCGCGGGCCCTTGAGCTTGTTGACGAGCTCATCGATGCTGTGGACATCGGCTACATCCGGGTTCCGGTCGTAGCCGATAACGGTGTGGCCTGCGCGGCGAATGCGCTCGCGCATGTTGCCGCCCATCTTGCCGAGGCCGATGAGACCGAGCTCCATCAGTGATCCTTCATGCCGTAGTGCGTTGCGTTTCGCGGTGAGTCCGAGCCTACGCCCGCGGGTAGCCGCACAGATGTGGGCTACACCTGCTCATTCGCTCGCTCTCAGCCGCTGAGTCGCACCGGCATGATCAGGTACTTGTACGCCTCGTCCGCCTCGGCGTCCATGGCGGGCTTGCCACTGAGCAGCGCGGGCTTGGTCGAGGTGGTGAAGGACAGCTGGGCGACCGGCGAGTCGATCGCGCTGAGGCCGTCCAGCAGGAACGTCGGGTTGAAGGCGATCGAGATGTCGTCGCCGTCGAGCTGGGCGTCCACCCGCTCCACAGCCTGTGCATCGTCGCTGGAGCCGGCCTCCAGGATCAGCACGCCCTGCTCGAAGGTGAGCCGCACCGGGGTGTTCCGCTCGGCGACCAGGGCCACACGCTTGACGGCCTCGACGAACGGGGGCGTCTCGATCACCGCGACCGAGTTGAACTCGGTGGGGAAGAGCGTGCGGTACTTCGGCAGGTCGCCCTCGAGCAGCCGGGTGGTCGTACGGCGCCCGGCGCCCTCGAAGCCGATCAGGCCCTCGCCCGCACCCGAGCCGGAAAGCGCGAGCGCGACGGTGTCACCGCTGGTCAGCGACTTGGCGGTGTCGAGGAGCGTCTTGGCGGGCACCAACGCGACGGCGGAGATGTCGGGGGTCTCGGGCTTCCACAGGAACTCGCGGACCGCGAAGCGGTAGCGGTCGGTGGAGGCCAGCGTGACGGTGTCGCCCTCGATCTCGATCCGCACACCCGTGAGCACCGGCAGGGTGTCGTCACGGCCGGCGGCGATGGCGACCTGGGCAGCGGCGGCGGCGAAAACCTCACCGGGGACGGTGCCGGTCGCGGTCGGCATCTGCGGCAGCGCCGGGTATTCCTCCACAGGCAGGGTGTGGAGTGTGAATCGCGAGGAGCCGCAGACGACGGTCACCCGCACCCCGTCGCTGGAGATCTCCACAGGGCGGTTGGGGAGGGCGCGGCAGATGTCGGCGAGGAGCCGGCCGGAGACGAGGACCGTGCCGTCGTCCTCGATGTCGGCCTCCACGGAGACGCGGGCCGAGACCTCGTAGTCGAAGCCGGAGAGGCTGAGCGCGCCTTCCTCCGCCTTCATGAGGATGCCCGCGAGGACGGGCACCGGCGGTCGGGCCGGGAGGCTGCGGGCCGTCCAGGCCACCGCCTCCGCGAGTACATCGCGCTCCACCCGGATCTTCACCGTAAGCCGCCTCCTGCTGTTGCTGGCTCGCCCTGCTGGCCTTCGTCGTCGGCTGAGTAGCCGGAGACCAGTCTGACGCACGCCGCCGACAGTCGGTGCGGCTCGGGGTCAAGTCGGTGCGCGGGGTGTCGGGCGGCTCGGCCCGAGGTTGTGCACAGGCCCCACTTCGAAGCGATTCCCTCGCTATAACTCTGTGGTCGTAGTAGTAGGGCCTGTGGAAACCGTGGAAAACTGACTTTGCCCTGGTCAGCGGCGGTTTTTTGTCCACCGACCCTGTGGGTGACGGCGGTGGACAACCAGGGTTGTCTGTGGATGCCGAAGAGTTCTGCACATGCGATACACAGACATCGCCTGGTTCTCCCCAGCGTCGTCCCCAGTTTTACCCACCTTCCCCACAGCCCAACCCGCCTCCTTGGTGTGACGCCTTTCACTCGCGCCGGTGACCGTGGCCATTTCGTTGCCGAACAGTGGACAGCGGTGTGGAGAAGCTGTGGGCAACGGGCCTTCGGCTGTGGGTTGCCGGTGGACAAGCTGATGCGCGGCCTGTGGGCATCTCGATCATCCACAGTCTGTGGACTCCCGATAGCCACAATTCCACAGCCACCTGACCTCGGCGGATGCCCTTCCCACCGGCCACCCTGTGGACGCGATCGGGACAACTCCAACGTCCCCAGGGTGTGGACGGTGGATGGGCCGCGTATCTGTGGAGAACCGGGCCGGCCGGGCCGGGAATCGAACAGCTCGTAGGGATGAACGACGAAGGGCGCCCCGGGAGTTATCCCTCCCGGAGCGCCCTTCAGCGGTTCGCGGTGGCCCCGCGGGCCCCTCTCAGCCGTTCTTGATGCGGTTGGTCAGCTCGGTCACCTGGTTGTAGATGGAGCGCCGCTCGGCCATCAGCGCCCTGATCTTGCGGTCGGCGTGCATGACCGTCGTATGGTCGCGGCCGCCGAACTGCGCGCCGATCTTGGGCAGCGACAGATCGGTCAGCTCCCGGCAGAGATACATCGCGATCTGCCGCGCGGTGACCAGCACCCGGCTGCGGGAGGCGCCGCACAGATCGTCGACCGTATGCCCGAAGTAGTCGGCGGTCGCGGCCATGATCGCGGTGGCGGTGATCTCGGGGGCCGCGTCCTCGCCGCCGGGGATCAGATCCTTCAGCACGATCTCGGTGAGTCCGAGGTCCACCGGCTGCCGGTTCAGGCTCGCGAAGGCGGTGACGCGGATGAGGGCGCCCTCCAGCTCACGGATGTTGCGGGAGATCCGTGAGGCGATGAACTCCAGCACCTCCGGCGGCGCGTTCAGCTGCTCCTGTACCGCCTTCTTACGGAGGATCGCGATACGCGTCTCCAGCTCCGGCGGCTGCACATCGGTGATCAGACCCCACTCGAAGCGGTTGCGGAGCCGGTCCTCCAGGGTGACCAGCTGCTTGGGCGGCCGGTCGGAGGAGAGCACGATCTGCTTGTTGGCGTTGTGGAGCGTATTGAAGGTGTGGAAGAACTCCTCCTGCGTCGACTCCTTGCTCGCCAGGAACTGGATGTCGTCGACCAGCAGGATGTCCATGTCGCGATAGCGCCTGCGGAACGCGTCCGCCTTGCCGTCGCGGATGGAGTTGATGAACTCGTTGGTGAACTCCTCCGAGCTCACATAGCGCACCCGGGTGCCGGGATAGAGGCTGCGCGCGTAGTGACCGATGGCGTGCAGCAGGTGGGTCTTGCCGAGCCCGGACTCCCCGTAGATGAACAGCGGGTTGTACGCCTTGGCCGGCGCCTCGGCCACGGCGACCGCCGCGGCGTGCGCGAAGCGGTTGGACGCGCCGATGACGAAGGTGTCGAAGAGGTACTTGGGGTTCAGCCGCGCGGTCGGCTCACCGGGCCCGGACGCGGGCGCGGGCTGAGCGGCGAGCGGGCCGGGGGCGCCGGTCTGCGAGGGCAGGACGGGCGGTCCGCCGCGGGCGCGCTCGAGCGGGTCGGGCAGGTCGTGGCGCTGCTCGTACGGCGGGCGCTCGGGGCCCGGGCCGGGACCGCCCGGCCCGGGGCGCTCGGCGCCCGGACCGCGGTAGTCGCCGCGTCGCTGCGGGTCGTACGGCTGCTGGTCATAGCCGGACGGGGCGTGCTGGGAGGCGTAAGGATCGCCCTCGGGGAAGCCGCCGAGCCGGGGCTGCTGCCAGCCGTAGTCGTCACGGGGCCGCGGCCAGGCGCCCGGTTCGGGGCGCGACTGCTGATAGCCGGGGTAGGCGGGGCGGGCCGACGGCAGATCGTCCGGCGCCTGGCGGCCATAGCCGTCCCGGCCGTCGTAGCTCTCGTAGGACTCGCGCTGCTCGCGGCCCTCGTAGGACTCGCGCTGCTCGCGCTGGACCTGCGGCGGGACGACCGGTTCGCCGGCGGACTCGTCGACGGTGATCGCGATGCGGATCGGGCGGCCGCACTCCCGGCTCAGCGTTTCGCTGACGACGGGGGCCAGCCGGCCCTCCAGCACGCCCTTGGCGAATTCATTGGGGACGGCGAGCAGCGCGGTGTCGGCGACCAGCGCGAGGGGCTGGCACCGCTTGATCCAGTGCTCGTCCTTGGCCTCGACGCCTTGTCCGCCCTGTCCCGAGCTCTCTCCCAGCAGCCGCTCGAGCACGCGTGGCCACACTGCGGCAAGATCGGCAGGTACGTCAGCCACAGGGCACGCTCTCTCAGCTCGCTGGGTGGGGGACGCCGACAGGTCCCACGAATGCGTGGTTCTCGGGACGGGCGTGAAGGAATCGGAGCCCAGCCACGGTAGTCAGGCCGGGGTACGCGGTTCAAGTCGTTGTCCACAGGGTGTGTACAAATGTGCCATGCGATGTCGCCGCGCGTTCCCTTGCCCCTAGGCTGGGAGGGGAACCGCGCTGCCTTGGTGTCGGCCACCGGTTTGACCGGATGGCGTAACCGCGCGTACCGTAACCAGGTCGAGTTGTCGATGGCTGCTGCCGCCTGCCTCCGATGGGCAAGGATCACGGGCGAGATGACCCGTGGTCGTGAAGCGGTGCACTCGGGCGTATTGCGAGCTACTCGTGGGCGCACGGTGACAGCCAAGCGATAGACCGCCACCATCCAATTCATTTCTGGAGCCCCCGAGTGAGCAAGCGCACTTTCCAGCCGAACAACCGTCGCCGCGCGAAGACCCACGGCTTCCGGCTGCGTATGCGCACCCGTGCCGGCCGCGCGATCCTCGCGTCCCGCCGTAGCAAGGGTCGCGGACGCCTGTCGGCCTGAGCAGCCTGATCCAAGGTCCATGACGTGCTGCCTACCGAGCATCGGCTGAGGCGGCGCGAGGACTTCGCGGCCGCGGTACGCCGAGGACGCAGGGCCGGTCGCCCGCTCCTTGTCGTGCATCTTCGCACCGGCCTCACCAGCGGTGATACGGACCCGCACGCACCCGGGGAGAGTGCTCCTCCGGCGCGTGCGGGTTTCGTCGTAAGCAAGGCGGTCGGCGGCGCCGTCGTCCGCAATCTGGTGAAGCGGCGACTGCGTCATCTGATGCGGGACCGCATCGATCGTTTTGGCGCAGGTAGCCTTGTGGTCGTACGGGCGCTGCCCGGCGCGGGTGAGGCGGGTCACGACCAGCTGGCCCGCGATCTCGACACGGCAGTGCAGCGGCTACTGGGAGGGGTGCCGCGATGAAGTACCCGCTGCTGTGGTTGATCAAGCTGTACCAGTGGACCATCAGCCCGATGCTGGGACCGGTCTGCAAGTACTACCCGTCGTGCTCGCACTATGGCTACACGGCCATTGACCGGCACGGCGCGGTAAAAGGAACGGCGCTGACGGCCTGGCGCATCTTGCGCTGCAACCCCTGGTCGCTCGGTGGCGTCGACCACGTTCCGCCCCGGAAGCGTCCGGTGTGGCACCAGCGGCTGCGGAACCGCCTCGGCGGGCATCCGACTGTGGAGCCTGCCGCACAGCCCGAGACCCAGCCCAACGCCCAAGGAGCCTGATTCGTGGACACGATCCTCGGTCCTCTTTATGACGTAGTTTCCTGGATCATCGTCCAGTTCCACTCGTTCTACAGCCTCATTTTTGATCGAGACAGTGGCTGGGCGTGGGGTCTGTCCATCGTTTCGCTGGTGGTACTGATCCGTATCTGCCTGATCCCGCTCTTTGTGAAGCAGATCAAGTCGACGCGGAACATGCAGGCGCTCCAGCCCAAGATGAAGGCGATCCAGGAGCGCTACAAGAGCGACAAGCAGCGTCAGTCCGAAGAGATGATGAAGCTGTACAAGGAGACGGGGACCAACCCGCTCTCCAGCTGCTTGCCGATCCTCGCCCAGTCGCCGTTCTTCATTTCGCTGTACCAGGTCCTCAACCACATCGCGAACAACAAGACGGTCGGCGTCATCGACCAGACGCTGCTGGACAGCGCCCGTAACGCCCATATCTTCGGTGCTCCGCTGTCGGTGAAGTTCATGGACTCGGCCTCGAAGGTCGAGTCCCTCGGCGCCTCGCTGACCGATGTCCGCATCGTGACGATCACCATGATCATCCTGATGTCGGCGTCGCAGTTCTTCACCCAGCGCCAGCTGATGACCAAGAACGTCGACCTCACGGTGAAGACGCCGTTCATGCAGCAGCAGAAGATGCTGATGTACGTCTTCCCGGTCATGTTCGCCGTCTTCGGCATCAACTTCCCCGTCGGTGTCCTCGTGTACTGGCTGACCACCAACGTCTGGACCCTGGGCCAGCAGATGTTCGTCATCCGCCGTAACCCGACCCCGGGCAGCATCGCCTTCAAGGCCCGCCAGGAGCGGCTGCGGGCCCAGGGCAAGCTGAAGGAGGAGCCGGCCGAGGTCGTCGCGAAGCAGGCGGCCGAGACGGCGCGTGCCAACCGTCAGCAGCCCAAGCGCCAGACCAAGTCGCAGCGCTCCACGACCGGCCACAGCAGGGCCGGCGCGCAGTCGGATTCCTCGGCCTCCACCGAGAAGTCCGCCGAGGCCAAGCCCGACGAGAAGCAGGGCGCGGGGCAGAAGAAGGGCGCGCAGGGCGGCAAGCCGGCCGGTGGCTCGGCTTCCGGCTCCTCGCGTGGCGCGAAATCCGGCCAGCGCAAGGGCCAGCAGCGCCCCAAGCACCCGTCCAAGAAGTAACGAAGGAGTCCATCCGTGACGGAAGGCACCACCCCGGCCGCCGAGGGTGTCGACACCCTGTCCCGCCTTGAGCAGGAAGGGGAGATCGCGGCCGACTACCTCGAGGGGCTGCTGGACATCGCGGACCTCGACGGCGACATCGACATGGACGTCGAGGCCGATCGCGCAGCGGTGTCGATCATCAGCGACTCGACCAGCCGCGATCTGCAGAAGCTGGTCGGTCGCGACGGTGAGGTGCTGGAGGCCCTTCAGGAGCTGACCCGCCTCGCGGTGCACCGGGAGACCGGCGACCGCAGCCGGCTGATGCTCGACATCGCCGGATACCGGGCCCGTAAGCGTGCCGAGCTGACCGAGCTGGGCACCAAGGCCGCGGAGGAGGCGAAGGGCACCGCTCAGCCGGTGAAGCTGAAGGCGATGACGCCCTTCGAGCGGAAGGTGGTGCACGACGCTGTGGCCGCCGCCGGGCTGCGCAGCGAGTCCGAGGGCGAGGAGCCCCAGCGCTGCGTGGTCGTGCTTCCGGTCTGAAGCGGTTCCGCATCGTGATCCACACGGCCCCGTCTGTACGCAGACGGGGCCGAATCTTGTCAGCCTTACATCATCGTTCAGCACAGTGTTCGGTACGGAAGGACGGTCCCCGTGACGGAAGCAGCGGAGCTCCCCCCGGCGCCCCCCGAGGCAAGGGACGTATTCGGTGACCGCTTCCCGGAGGCCGTGCGCTACGGCGAGCTGCTGGCCGATGTGGGAGTGACCCGCGGGCTGATCGGCCCGCGCGAGGTGCCGCGGCTGTGGGAGCGGCATCTGCTGAACTGCGCCGTGCTCTCCGAAGTGGTGCCCGAGGAGGTCACCGTCTGCGATGTGGGGTCGGGAGCCGGCCTCCCCGGTATCCCGCTCGCCCTGACCCGGCCGGATCTCCAGATCACGCTTCTGGAGCCCTTGCTGCGGCGGACGAACTTTCTGCGGGAAGTGGTCGAGCTGCTGGGGCTGGAGCATGTGACCGTGGTGCGCGGCCGTGCCGAGGAGGTCCTCGGGAAGCTGACCCCGATGCATGTGGTGACGGCTCGGGCGGTGGCCCCGCTGGACCGGCTGGCCGGCTGGGGGGTTCCGCTGCTGCGCCCGTACGGCGAGATGCTGCTCCTGAAGGGCGACACCGCCGAGGAGGAGCTGAAGCAGGCCCGGGCCGCGTTGGGCAAGCTGGGTGTGGTGGAGACCTCGGTGCTGCATGTCGGTGAGGGAGTGGTCGACCCGCCCTCGACGGTGGTGCGGGTCGAGGTCGGGGAGAGCCCCGGAGGTGTGCGCTTCGCCGCGAAGCGGGCCAAGGCTGCTCGCCGGACACCGCGCCGTCGGCCCTGAGCCGAGGGCATTGCTCCATACAAGCTGGCAAAACTACGCATACCGGAGTGTCGCGACCAATCGGCGAGGGCTCCCGTGCATCGTGTTTCACGTGAAACGTCGCTCCCTGCTGCATGGAATCATCAGTCGCGGTCGTGCGGCGGCCTCGCCCCGCGACCGCCGACCCCGTATGAACGTGGATTCATCCACAGGAGAACGGACCTCGCTGGTTCACGACCCCAAAAGCATGGCAGGCTCTGCTTATTGCGAGCCTGATGTCGAGGAGAGTGAATCCTTGCGGTCCGACGCCAACATCGCGGGGCCGATGACCGATCCGGTCCCCGGCCCCCGTACCGAATCGCCGGGGGAGGATGTTTCACGTGAAACGCCACCCCCGATGGACGACACCCCCATTGGCCGTGCCGCTCAACTGGCGGTAGAAGCTCTGGGCCGCGCTGGCGAGGGTCTGCCCCGGCCGGAGCAGACCCGGGTGATGGTCGTCGCCAACCAGAAGGGCGGGGTCGGAAAGACCACGACCACGGTCAACCTGGCCGCCTCGCTCGCCCTGCACGGTGGTCGGGTGCTGGTGATCGACCTCGACCCCCAGGGCAATGCTTCGACGGCGCTGGGGATCGACCACCATGCCGAGGTCCCATCGATCTATGACGTGCTGGTCGACAGTAGGCCGCTGTCCGATGTGGTGCAGCCGGTCCCGGATGTGGAGGGGCTCTTCTGTGCCCCGGCCACGATCGATCTCGCCGGTGCCGAGATCGAGTTGGTCTCTCTGGTGGCCAGGGAAAGCCGGCTGGAGCGGGCCATCCAGGCATATGAGCAGCCGCTGGACTACATCCTGATCGACTGCCCGCCCTCGCTGGGGCTGCTGACGGTCAATGCGCTGGTGGCCGGCGCCGAAGTGCTGATCCCGATCCAGTGCGAGTACTACGCGCTGGAGGGACTGGGGCAGCTGCTGCGGAACGTGGATCTGGTGCGGGGCCATCTCAACCCCAAGCTCCATGTCTCGACGATCCTTCTGACGATGTACGACGGCCGCACCCGGCTGGCCTCCCAGGTCGCGGACGAGGTGCGCAGCCACTTCGGCGGTGAGGTGCTTCGGACGAGCATTCCCCGATCGGTGCGCATCTCCGAGGCCCCCAGCTATGGGCAGACCGTCCTCACCTATGACCCGGGGTCCAGTGGGGCGCTCTCCTATCTCGAGGCGGCCCGCGAGATCGCCCTCAGAGGCGTCGGCGTGCACTACGAGGCCCAGCACGTTCATGCCTTGCCCGAGCTCAGCCAGCACGACCAGCACAGTATGCAGGAGGGGATTCAGTGAGTGAGCGACGCAGAGGACTGGGCCGTGGGCTCGGTGCCCTGATCCCTCCCGCGCCGAAGGGGGCGGACAACGCCGCGTCCTCGGCGGGGGCGGGAACGGTCACGACGACCGGGGCCACCACCTCACCGACCGCGGTTCCGGTGCTCACCCAGGAGCGCGGAGTGGCGGCGGCCAAGGTGGCCGCACTGTCGACGCACACCGTTCCGCAGGAGCCCGAGCCCGCACCGCGGGAGGCGGAGCCCGAGGTCGCACCGGCGGCGATGCCGGAGGAGGTGGCCGGGGCGCACTTCGCCGAGCTGCCGCTGGACTTCATCACCCCCAATCCGCGGCAGCCCCGTGAGGTCTTCGACGAGGACGCGCTCGCCGAGCTGGTCACCTCGATCCAGGAGGTCGGTCTCCTCCAGCCCGTCGTCGTACGGCAGTTGGCGCCGGAGCGCTATGAGCTCATCATGGGCGAGCGCCGCTGGCGGGCCTGTCGTGAGGCCGGGCTGGAGAAGATCCCCGCGATCGTCCGGGCCACCGACGACGAGAAGCTTCTGCTCGACGCGCTGCTGGAGAACCTGCACCGGGCCCAGTTGAACCCGCTGGAAGAGGCGGCGGCGTACGACCAGTTGCTGAAGGACTTCAACTGCACGCATGACGAACTGGCCGACCGCATCGGGCGCTCGCGTCCGCAGGTCTCCAATACGCTGCGGCTGCTGAGGCTCTCCCCGTCCGTTCAGCGCAGGGTGGCGGCGGGGGTTCTCTCCGCGGGCCATGCGCGGGCGCTGCTCTCCGTGGACGACGCGGAGGAGCAGGACCGGCTGGCTCATCGCATTGTCGCCGAGGGGCTCTCGGTGCGTGCGGTGGAGGAGATCGTCACCCTGATGGGATCGCGATCGGGTGGTACGACGAAGACCAAGAGTCCGAGGGCGGGTGCGAGGGTGTCCCCCGCGCTCACGGATCTGGCGTCACGTCTCTCCGATCGGTTCGAGACGAGGGTGAAGGTCGACCTCGGTCAGAAGAAGGGAAAGATCGTCGTCGAGTTCGCCTCGATAGAGGATCTCGAGCGGATTCTCGGCTCGCTGGCTCCCGGTGAGGGGCCGGTGCTGGAGCAGCCGCTCTCCTCGGAGGGCGGAGCGGAGGACGAGGACGAGTGAGGCGCTGTCCGTGCGGCCATGCCGCACGGAAAGGCAGTGCGGGGCGGGTCGTGTTCCGACATGGCGCGGAACGCGACCCGCTGTTTGCCCAAGGGCGGTATCGGTGCAATCTCGGCACGGATACGATGCGATCAGGCAGGGCGGATCCAGGTGGAGGCGCCGCATGTGGAGGGCAGGGCCATGCGATCGGTGAGCCGCACCGGACTGGTGGCCACAGGATTGGGCCTGGGAGCTGTCGGCGGCTTCGTCGGCAGTCTGCTCAGGGAGCGTAGTGCGCTGTCAGCCGCCCGTGGCGCGGCTGGCCACGGAAGTGAAGGACTGGCTTCATGGGGCGTCGGCTCGTACCGCTCACGTTGGACAACCTCCCGGACATCCCCAAGCGCTGTCGCGCCTGTGTCTTCTGGGAGCTCGATCCGGTCAGCGGCGAGGCAGCCGTAAGGGCCGGTCGGCCGGAGCTGGAGAAGGAGGCATGGATCTCGGCCGTGCTGCTGGAGTGGGGATCCTGCGGCCGGGTGGTCTATGTCGATGAGGTTCCGGTGGGCTTTGTGCTGTACGCGCCTCCGGCGTATGTACCGCGCTCCACGGCCTTCCCGACCAGTCCGGTCGCGGCGGATGCCGTCCAGCTGATGACGGCGTGGCTGATGCCCGGATACCAGGGGCAGGGGCTGGGCCGGGTGATGGTGCAGACCGTCGCCAAGGATCTGATGCGCCGGGGCTTCAAGGCGGTGGAGGCGTTCGGGGACGCCACCTGGAAGGAACCGGCGTGTGTGCTGCCCGCCGATCATCTGCTGGCCGTGGGCTTCAAGACCGTCCGGCCGCATCCGCGCTATCCCCGGCTGAGGCTTGAGCTGAGGACGACGATCTCCTGGAAGGAGGATGTCGAGCTGGCGCTGGACCGGCTGCTCGGCGCCGTCCAGAAGGAGCCCGCGCTTCGGCCGCTGTAGAGAGTTCCACGTGAAACACGAAAGGGGCTGCCCCATGGGCAGCCCCTTCGCGCATCAGCGCGACGCGTGGTTCGCTCAGCCGATGAAGTCGGCCAGGTCGCGCTCGATGGCGGCCTTGGGCTTGGCGCCGACGATGGTCTTGGCGACCTCGCCGCCCTGGTAGACATTGAGCGTCGGGATGGACATCACGCCGTACTTGGCGGCCGTCGCCGGGTTCTCGTCAATGTTGAGCTTGGCGATGACGATCTCGTCGGGGTGCTCGGCCGCGATGGCCTCCAGCGAGGGGGCGATCTGGCGGCACGGACCGCACCAGGCGGCCCAGAAGTCGACGAGTACCGGCTTGTCGCTCTTGAGGACCTTCTCCTCGAAGTCGGCGTCCGTCACGGTGACCGTGGCACCGGCCATGGCAATCTCCTTAGTGAGTTGGTGCAGGGGTGGGAAGCGAAGTCAGACGGTGGCGTCGCCCTGGCCCAGCGAGGCGAGGTACCGCTCGGCGTCCAGCGCCGCCGAACAACCAGTGCCGGCCGCGGTGATCGCCTGACGGTAGGTGTGGTCGACGACGTCGCCCGCGGCGAAGACACCCGGCAGGTTCGTCCGGGTGGTGGGCGCATCCACCTTGAGGTAGCCCTCGTCGTCCAGGGCCAGCTGGCCCTTGAACAGCTCGGTGCGCGGGTCGTGGCCGATCGCGATGAACAGTCCGGTGACCGGCAGCTCCGAGGTCTCGTCCTTCTTGACATCGCGGAGGGTGAGACCGGAGAGCTTGCCGTCGCCGTGGATCTCCTCGACCGCGCTGTCCCAGACGAACGAGATCTTCGGGTCGCCGAAGGCCCGCTCCTGCATCGCCTTGCTGGCGCGCAGGGTGTCCCGGCGGTGGACCACCGTGACCGACTTGGCGAACCGCGACAGGAAGGTCGCCTCCTCCATGGCCGTGTCCCCGCCGCCGATGACGGCGATGTCCTGGTCCTTGAAGAAGAACCCGTCACAGGTGGCACACCAGGAGACACCGCGGCCGGAGAGCTCGTCCTCGCGCGCCAGACCCAGCTTGCGGTGCTGAGAGCCGGTGGTCACGATGACGGTCTTGGCGCGGTGGACCGTACCGGCGGAGTCGGTGACGGTCTTGATCTGCTCGGTGAGGTCGACCGCGACCACATCGTCCGGGATGAGCTCGGCGCCGAAGCGCTCGGCCTGAGCCCGCATGTTGTCCATCAGGTCGGGGCCCATGATCCCGTCCCGGAAGCCGGGGAAGTTCTCCACATCGGTGGTGTTCATCAGGGCACCACCCGCGGTCACGGAGCCTTCGAAGACCAGCGGCTTCAAGGAAGCGCGGGCGGTGTAGAGCGCGGCCGTATAGCCCGCGGGCCCGGAACCGATGATGATCACGTTGCGGACGTCGCTCACGGATGTCTTCCTTGTCTCTGCCGACTGCCGGACTGCTGACTGGGCGGGCGGCTCCGGGTTCCCCCGGAATTCCGCTGCCACCCCACCCAACGGATCCTACGGGTCAGGCATTCCCGAGCGCTGTCAGGCAGGGCCCCGGGGCACGCGGGGTGCCTCAGGGGCGCGGATAGGTCCGGGTCACCAGAAGCTCCCCGGGAGACGACGGAGACGCCGAGACGCAGGACGCGTCGATCACAAAGGCATCGACGAGCGAGCTGTCGGAGGGGTGCGGGAGGACGACGATATAGGCGGTCTGGCCGTCGTAGGTGTCCTGCTGCGCCGCGAGAGCCGGCTCCTTGCGGCCGGTGCCGCTCTGTACACAGGAGGGCACATTCGGGTCGTCGTCGGCGCGCAGCGGCACATCGGGTGAGTTGCCCTGCCCGGTGACCCCGTTCGACGCGGTGGACTTCCGGTCGGCGAGCAGCTCGTGCACGCGGTCCTTGAGGGTGCCCGAGGAGAGGGTGGACTTCCCGGAGCTCTGGCTGGCCTGGGCCTGGGTGCCGCTGTCGCCGTGATCGCCCGAGGAGCCGCCCTGGATGAAGAAGGAGCCGATGCCGATCACCGCCGCGGCGCATGCGCCGCCGAGGACGACCTTGGGCCAGCGGCGGCTACGGCCCGGGCGGGCGCCGGGTCCGGTGGACCCTCGTCCCGGTCCGGTGGCCCCACGCGGGCGCCCAGCGGGCCGATCCGCCGCGGTGGAGGACTTGGACGGTGGCTTCACGGTGTCGGAGGCGGGGACGTCGTTGGCGGTTTCACGTGAAACCGGCGTGGGTGCCGGGTCCGGATCCGGAGTTTCACGTGAAACATCGGCCATCGCCTCGGGAGCGGTCGCGTCAAGGAGCGCTTCGGCGGCCAGCGCCGCGTCGATACGGCCCGCGATATCGGCGGGCATCCGCACCGGCCCTGGCAGGGTCCCGAGCAGGGAACGGATCTCTTCCAGGGACGTCGATACGTCCGCGCACAGCACGCAGCTCGCGAGGTGAGTGCGCACATCGACGGCGCGGGACGGAGAGAGCAGACCCTCGGTGAGTGCGGAGATCTCCGCGACTTCAGGGTGCTCGTCCGTGTCCGTCGAGGATGTCACGCTCGCCCACCTCCGCCCTTCACGGCATCTGTGTCGTTCGGTCCTGCCGTCGGTGGGACGGGCGTCCCCTGCGTCCGGTTCCTTCCCCCGCCCGAGGGTGAGCTACCCCTCCCGCTGGGGTGGAGATGTGAGAGCAGTGGCAGCAGTCGTGCGCGGCCCCGGGCACAGCGGCTTTTCACGGTGCCGGTCGGCACGTCCAGGACCTTCGCCGCCTCCGCGACGGGATAGCCCTGCATGTCGACCAGCACCAGGGCCGCGCGCTGCTCGGGAGGGAGGGTGCGCAGCGCCCGGAGCAGTTCGCGGTGGAGATCACCGCGTTCGGCGGGAGCGGCGGCTGATTCATGGGGTTCCAGAAGTTGCTCGAGCCGCTCGGTGTCGTCCACGGGGGAGGTGCGACGGGAGGCGGCCTTGCGGGCCCGGTCCAGGCAGGCGTTGACCGTGATCCGGTGCAGCCAGGTCGTCACGGCGGACTGGCCCCGGAAGGTGTGCGCGGCGCGGTAGGCGGAGACGAGCGCGTCCTGGACCGCGTCGGCCGCTTCCTCACGGTCGCCGAGGGTACGCAGCGCCACCGCCCAGAGTCTGTCGCGGTGGCGCCGCACTATTTCGCTGAAGGCGTCCGGGTCGCCGTCGACGTGCCGGGCAAGGAGCTCGCCGTCGCTCGCCCCGCCGATGGTGGCGTCGTCCAACGTTGAGCCCCTCCCCTCTCGGCCGACCGTAGAGGGTCAGCCCTTGACCTTGATCTCCGAGATGCCGCCACGGTAGCGATCAGCGGTGCTGGCCGGAAGCTCGGTGATGTGAACCAGGACGAAACGCGTCCGTACTGGCTTGTCGAGAACGGTGGTCAGCTTCTTCCCGGCGCTCTTCAGGTCGGTGAGGTGCTTGGAGAAGGCGCTGAGTGAGGTGGGGTTGGAGGCGGAGGGGTCCGCGGCGAGAACTTCCACCTTCTGGCCGGCGCGGTAGAAGTCGATGTCGATACTCGCGACGCTTTTGGCGCTGCCGAGGTCGACGACGATGCCGCTGCCCTGCTTTCGCCTGGGCAGGTTACCGAAGTTCGGGTAGTTCCAGAACTCCTTGGTCACCCAGGCGGTGCCCGCGTCGCCGTCCACGGCTCCATCGACCTTGTCCGGGGCGAAGGGCGGGTCCAACGGGGAGAACTCCGTGGCGCTCGCGATGTCGAGCGGCTTGCCCACGAGCTGCTCGCCCTTGCCGTCGTCCTTCTCGCTGGAGGACTTGCCCGGGTCGGTCTTGTTCTCCTCCTTGAGGAGCGTGTCCGCGAGCTGCCAGCTGCCGAGGCCGAGGGCGGCGATCAGAAGGGCGGAGACGGTCCACTTGAGGGCCTTGCCCGTGCGGCTCTGCAGCGGCGGCGGAGGCGGCATGGGAACGGCCGGGCGGGCCGTGTGCGCGGCGCCGCCACGGTTCGGCGGCTGGCCGTATACGCCCTGTTGGTACGTCGTGCGCGAATACGCCGGCGAAGGGGTGTAGGCGGGCTCGGGCGGCCGGATGCGCGGCATGGCCGCGACGGCCTTGGCCAGCTCCTCGGGGGTGGTGCAGGGCTGGTCCTGACGGGAAGCGGTGGCCCCCTCGTTGACCAGGGCGCGCATCGCGAGCTCGGACAGACCGCGGTGCACTCCCGCACGGACCTGGTCGGGGGCGATCAGGCCCACGCCCTTGGGCAGCCCGGAGAGGCCGTAGGCGTCGGTGTCGTACGGCCAGCGCTGAGTGAGCGCCGCGTACAGCAGTGCGCCGATCGCCTCGGTATCCGTGCGCTGGGGGTGGTCGACGCTGATACCGCGCAGGGCGGCCATGACGGCGAGTCCCCGGATGCGGTACTGGCCGGACTCGGTGCGCAGCACGGAGCCGGGGTTCAGCCGCAGATGGGCCAGGCCCTCGCGGTGAGCGGCGGCCATGGCCTGGGAGACCTGGCTGACCAATTGGTACGCGTCGTGCGGCTCGAGCGGCCCGGCGGCCAGCACGGCGGTGAGTTCGGTGGCGTCTGGAAGCCACTCATGGACGACATAGACGAGATCGTTCTCCTCGACGGCGTCGAGGACCTGGACGAAGCGCGGATCGCCCAGCAAGGCCGCCGAACGGGCGGCGGCGAGCACCGGCCTGGCGCGCGGATGGTCGGCGGGCAGGACATGCACACCGACAGCACGCCGCAGTTTCTCGTCCACGGCACGCCAACTGCTGAATCCGTCCAGACGGGTGACGCACTCCTCCAGACGGTACCGTCTGGCCAACTTGTGACCGCTGTGCAGCTCGAGGGGGCTCGCTTCGGCCGCGGCGCCCAGCTCTTCGGTGACCGCGGCCTCCGTCCCCTTACCGACCTTCTCTTTCGTCCCCGCCCCGTCGGCCGTGGCCTTGCCCGCCTCGGCGGTCAGCGGCTCCTCTCCGCCGCTGTCGGCCACGTCGACGGCAGCCGTGCTCCGTTCCGCCACCGTCGTTCCTGCCTCCCCATCCGTTGCGCCTACTCCGAGCCAAGACAATTGTGCCCACAGTCCGCCGCTATGCACGACACACGGTGGCGGACGATGGTTGTGCTCAATGATCAGCGTCCGAGTCGTCCGCGCACCATACCGACCATGGCCGTCAGCTCCTCAACGCGCATCCGTTTCGCAGCAATGTAGAAGACCGCGATAAGAACGAGACCGCCGCCCAGCAAACCCGCTACAGAGCCCGCGATGCCCATTCCGAGGATTTGCATGATGGTGTACGCCGAGCCGCCGCCCAGGAGGGCTGCGGGGATGCTGGCGCCCGTGAGGCGGGTGTAGGTGCGGATGACGCGGGGGCCGTCCAGATCGCCGCCCAGCCGCTTGCGCAGCCGCTTCCAGGCCACGCCCACGCCGGTGGCGTAGGCCAGGCCGTAGGCGGCCGCCATACCGGCGACGGCCCAGCGGGCGGGGAGGACGACATAGGCGAGTGCGGAGCCGGCGGCGTTGACGGCGGCGATGATCACCGTGTTGTAGAAGGGGGTGCGGGTGTCCTCGTAGGCGTAGAAGCCGCGGAGGACGACGTACTGCACGGAGAAGGGGATCAGGCCGAGGCTGAACGCCATGAGGATGTAGCCCATGGAGACGGCCGCGTCGGTGCCGGAGGCGCCGAACAGCAGCGTGCACATGGGGATGCCCAGGGCGATGAAGCCGAAGGCTAGCGGGACGATGGCGACGGCGGAGGTGCGCAGACCCTGCGAGATGTCGTCGCGGACCGCTCCGGCGTCCCCGTCGTGGGCCGCCCGGGAGATCCGGGGCAGCAGCGAGGCCATGACGGAGACGGTGATGATCGCCTGTGGCATGCCCCAGATGAGCTGCGCGCTGGAGTAGCCGACGAAGCTCATGCCCGGCGCGTTCTGGTTCTCGGCCTCGGCACCGGCCGCGGTGGAGAGCTGGGTCACAACCAGCACACCCGCCTGGTTGGCGAGGACGAACAGCACCGTCCACTTGGCCAGTTTGGCGGCCTTACCGAGGCCGTGGCCGCGCCAGTCGAAGCGTGGCCGGAAGCGGAAGCCGGTGGCCCGCAGGTACGGGAACATCGCCAGGGACTGGACGACGAGTCCCAGAAGGGTGCCCATGCCCAGCAGCCGGATGCCTTCGGCGGTGATGGTCGTGGTGTCCATCTTGGAGCCACCGGCGGAGCCGAACACCCAGATGAACAGGCCGAAGGTGAAGATTATGACGATGTTGTTCAGGACGGGGGTCCACATCATCGCCCCGAACCGGCCCCGGGCATTGAGGATTTGGCCGACCACCACGTGAATGCCCATGAAGAAGATGGTGGGCAGGCAGTAGCGGGCGAAGGTGACCGCGACCTCGTTATCGGCGGGATTGTCCGCGATGGTCGGCGACATCACGCGGATCAGCACCGGCGCGGCGAACACGGTCACCGCGACCAGAAGGCCGAGCACCACCATCACCAGGGTGAGGAGCCGGTTGGCGAACGCCTCGCCGCCGTCGTCGTCCTCCTTCATCGCGCGCACGAGCTGCGGGACGAAGACCGAGTTCAGACCGCCGCCGATGGTGAGGATGTACACCATCGTCGGCAGCGTGTACGCGAGGGCATAGGTGGAGCCGAGGGTGGCCGCGCCCAGTCCCGCGAGGACCACCATCTGCCGGACGAAGCCGGTGAGCCGGGAGACCAGGGTGCCCGCGGCCATCAGCGCGCTGGACTGGAGCACGCTGGACGCGCGGCCCTTGCCCCCTGAGGGCGTCTTCGGCTCGGGCTCGGTCGCGGGGGCGGTCACGACGGGAGCGGCCACCGTGGGAGCGGCGGCCGTGGCATGGGCGGACTCGGATCTCGACGGTCCGGGAACCGGTGCCTGCCCCTGTGCGGGCGCCTGCCCGTGCGGGTAGTTCTCCGGGCCCTGCGGGTAGCCCTGGTCCTGGGCGGCCCGGGGGTCGTAGGGCTGCTGATCGCGGTAGAGATGCGCGAAGGCGTCCTGCTGCGGCTGCTGTGGCGCGCCGTAGCCGTCGCCGGGCCCCGGATAGCCGGGCCCCGGCTGACCGCCGGTGTACGGCTGCTGTGCCGCGCCCTGGTGGCCGGGGGCGGCGTCGGAGTGCCAAGCGCGCGGATCGGGGCCCTGCGGCGTGGGGGGCTGCTGGTAGTGCTGCTGCTGGTAGCCCCCCTGCTGCGGTGTGTGGGGGGCGTGCCGGTCGTACAGCGGATCCGTCAGCGGGTCGTGGGCGTAGCGATCCTGCGTCGGATACGGATAGGGCGTGAAGCTGCCCGTCGCGTACGCATCGTCCAGATACGGATCCGGTGCGTAGTACTGCTGGCCGTACGACTGGCGCGGATCGGCCTGGGGGGCCTGGTGGGCGTCGCCCAGATACGGATCGCGCTGGTGCGGTTCCTGTCCGTAAGGGTCGTGGGAGCCGTGAGGAGAAGGCTGCGGCGGTGGTGGCACTCGGCCATCACCGTCATACGGCGCGTTCATCGCTACCCCACCTCATCGTCCGCTGCGGCCGACCGGCCCCGGCTTTGCTCAACGCTCCACTTTCTCACCCGAGCCGGACGGGCCAGCGCTTTGCGATCCGGTGTCCGCCGCCGGGTCACTCGGCTGCTCGGGCACGAGGGCGTGCGCGGGGTCACGCCGGTCGGTCTCCGGGGCCTCGCTGTCGTCCTCATCCTGCCCGTGCGCCGTCTCGGCGTCTTCCCCGTCTCCGCCGTCCTCACCGCTCCTGGCGGCCGCGCGCTTGCGCTGGACGTAGATCCGGACACCGGCGAGGACCAGCAGCAGCACACCGCCGGCGATCACGAGAATCACGGTCGACGTGATTTCGGTGACATTCACCTCGAACAGCATCTCGCGGCCGTAAGGCTGTCCGTCCGGGGTGTAGAGCTGCGCCGAGACCCACACCGGGCCGTTCGCGTTGGCCGTGGTCCCGAACTTCACGGACTGGCTGTGGCCGCCTTCCACATTGACCAGCTGAGGGTCGCTGATCGCCAGCCGGTTGCCCTGCTGGGAGCGGAGGACGAGCCGTAGCTCGACACCCTGCACCAGGTTGTTCTGGAGGGTCACCGGGACGGTCGCGCTCCGCCCGGAGAGGGTCATGTCCGTCTTGGGGACCAGGCGCACCTTCTTGGTGAGCCCGGACAGATAGGTCTGCACGTCGTGCCGGAAGCCGGCCGCGTTCTGTGCCTCGCTGCGCCATGAGGTCGACATCTCGCGCCTGATCGCGTTCCCGAAGGGAGTGACCACTCGGTACTTGGCGGTGAGAATCGGCTCGAAATTGTCCAGGGTCTTCTGGGTCTCCTGGATCCTGTCGAACGCCTCGGTGGGCAGTTCCCGCGCGCGCAGCGACCGGGGGTACGAGCGGGAGCTCGGCACCCGCTGGGTGGCGCTCGGGTCGGGCTTCGCCTTCGCGGCCTGTCCCAGGCTCAGCGGCTGCGTCCACTGCCCGGAGAGGCCCTCCAGGGCCGCCGCCATCGCCTGCGCCTGGCTGGTGGTGGGCGTCCGCTGGGGGGCGACCACGATGCTGCGCTGCTTGTCCGGCGCCTGCAGGTTGAACATCTGGCTCTGGGCCAGGAATGTCTGGATGGCGAGGGTGGAGTTCTCCGCCTTGGACATGTCGCCGGTGAAGGCCGTCGACAGCCGTGCGTCGGCGACCACCGCCGTATTGCCGCCGCCGATCTGGCGGGCCGCGGTGGGGGTGTAGGGGAGCCCGCCGGTCTCGCGCAGGCTGTCGCTGCGGGCGATGACGTTGTGCGCGCCGGCGGAGGTGGCGACGTCCACGATCGAGGAGTCGATCGCGCCGTCCACGGGCCAGGCGAAGTCCGTGCGCGGCCTCACCCCGAGGATGGTCTCCACGGTCGTCGAGGCGAGCTCGGTGGCGCCCTGGAGGTGGCTGAGGGTGCCGCTGACGTTCTTACCGCGGTGGGCGAGCGAGGCGAGGTCGGGGTCGGCGAACGGCAGCGCGACCACCTGCTTGCCGTCCACGGCCTTCTGCAGGGCGTCGAGCCACTGCTTGGCGACCGTCTGGCCGCGGCCCGCCTTGGTCCCCTTGCCCGAGGGGTTCTGGACCTCGTACTTCTTGGTCATCGCGTCGACCGTGGCGAGCAGGTCGGGGTCGATCACCCAGGTGATGGGGAGGTTCTTCCCCAGGGCGACCATCTGCTGGAGCCGGCCACCGGGGGCCAGCTCCTTGGCGAGGCGGTCGTCCCGGAAGATCGGGGTGCGGTCCTCGTCGTTGTCCGTGCGCGCGGTCACATGCGTGGCGGAGATCAGCGGCCACAGATAGGTGAGCTGGGACTTCTTCGTGGCCGTGCCGGACTGCCAGGGCAGGAAGGTCCGCTCGATGCCCAGCACCTGCGGCCAGGGCTCACTGGAGGTGCCACCGGTGAGCGAGACGCCGAGCTGATAGACGCCGTTCTCCCCCAGGTGCAACTGGTCCACCGGTATGGAGAGGGAGAAGTCACGGCTGGTGCCGGCGGACAGCTTGCCGATCTTCTTGGCGTATTTGCCGTCCACCTCGGTGCCGTCGAGGCCCTCCGTATAGCCGGTGCGGTGGGCGGCGGTGTCGATCGAGCTGCGGCCGTCCATGGTCGGACCGACGCGGAGGCCCACCCGGGCCCCCGACACCGTGTTCTTGGTGTCGTTGGTGACGGTGCCGCTGACGGTGAGGGTGTCGCTCTTGTTCGGCGCGGTGGGGGTCAGCGAGGTGATGGAGACGTCCACCGACCGTGAGCCGGTGGCCTTGCTCTCCGCGTGGGCGGCGGGCGCCGCCGGAATCTGTGTCAGGCCCGCGAGCATCGGCGCCGCGGCGAGCAGGGCCGCTGTGCGCCGCAACCATCGTCGGGCGCGAGCGGAAGTTGTCCCCCGGAGGTCTGCCGCATCGGCCACGCGCTCGCCCGTCCCTTGTCGTCAGTAGGTCGTCAGTGGTCGTCGCACTGTGCGTCCACGAAATGGTAACGATGCCCGCTGTGGCGAAGTGCTGTGGATGGCTCCACAAGATCGTTACGCAGTGGTGGTCCGCATCGGGTGTGGAGTCCGCGGGGCGCACGGCCACGTACCCTGTTCTGTTGTGCCGAACGCCAACAATGACAGCCGACCCCCGCAGCCGACCAATGAGCTCAGCCAGGTGCAGCGCCGCGCCGTGGGCGAGCTTCTGCGGGTCTCTCCCGTCGCCGACGATCTTGCCCGTCGCTTCCAGCAGGCCGGTTTCCGCCTGGCTCTGGTCGGTGGCTCGGTACGGGACGCGCTGCTCGGCCGGCTCGGTAACGATCTGGACTTCACGACGGACGCTCGGCCGGACGAGGTACTGAAGATCGTACGGCCGTGGGCGGACGCGGTGTGGGATGTCGGCATCGCCTTCGGCACCGTCGGCTGCCGTAAGGACATGGCCGCAGGAAGCGGGTCGGATCAGAGCTTCCAGATTGAAATCACGACTTATCGGTCAGAAGCCTATGACCGGACATCCCGGAAGCCCGAGGTGTCGTACGGCGACTCCATCGAGGAGGACCTGGTCCGTCGGGACTTCACGGTCAACGCGATGGCGGTGGCGCTTCCGCAGAAGGAGTTCATCGACCCGCACCACGGCCTGGAGGATCTCGCCGCCCGGGTGCTGCGCACCCCCGGGACGCCCGAGGAGTCCTTCTCCGACGATCCGCTGCGGATGATGCGTGCCGCGCGCTTCGCCGCGCAGCTGGACTTCGAGGTGGCCCCCGAGGTGGTCGCCGCGATGACCTCGATGGCCGACCGTATCGACATCGTCTCGGCCGAGCGGGTACGTGATGAGCTCAACAAGCTCATCCTGGCCGACCACCCTCGCGAGGGGCTGCGGCTGCTGGTGGAGACCGGGCTCGCCGACCGCGTCCTGCCGGAGCTCCCGGCGCTGCGCCTGGAGCGTGATGAGCACCACCGCCACAAGGATGTGTACGAGCATTCGCTGACGGTGCTGGACCAGGCCATCGACCTGGAGACCGAGGGGCCCGATCTGGTGCTGCGGCTGGCCGCGCTGCTGCATGACATCGGTAAGCCCAAGACGCGCCGCTTCGAGAAGGACGGCCGGGTCTCCTTCCACCACCACGAGGTGGTGGGAGCCAAGATGACCAAGTACCGGATGACGAAGCTCAAGTACTCCAATGAGCTGATCAAGGACGTCTCGCGCCTTGTCGAGCTGCATCTGCGCTTCCACGGCTATGGCACGGGGGAATGGACCGACTCGGCCGTCCGCCGCTACGTCCGTGACGCCGGGCCGCTGCTGGACCGGCTGCACAAGCTGACCCGCTCGGACTGCACCACCCGCAACAAGCGGAAGGCGACGGCGCTCTCGCGTGCCTACGACGGCCTCGAGGAGCGCATCGCCCGGTTGCAGGAGCAGGAGGAGCTGGACTCGATCCGCCCGGATCTGGACGGCAACGAGATCATGAAGATCCTCGGCATCCCTCCGGGGCCGCAGGTCGGCAAGGCGTACAAGCATCTGCTGGAGATGCGGCTGGAGCACGGTCCGATGGGGCGGGACACCGCGATCGCCACGCTCCAGGAGTGGTGGGACGCTCAGCCGGAAGGCTGAGCCCCTCCGGTTTCACGTGAAACATCGACCCGCTGGGCGTGGTCCCGGTCATGTTTCACGTGAAACATGACGAGCAGCGCGGTGGCCGCGTAGATCAGCGCCACACAGATCAGCAGCGGGGCCGATCTGCCGTCCGGTGGCAGTATCACCGCGGCGACCGCCGCGGCTCCCACGAAGGCGACGTTGAACAGCACGTCGTAGAGGGAGAAGATCCGGCCGCGGAAGTCATCGGCGATGGCGGACTGTACGACGGTGTCGGTGGCGATCTTGGCGCCCTGGGTGACGAGCCCGAGGACGAACGCGGCGATCAGCATGGGGGCGGGCTCGAAGGGCAGCCCGAGACCCGGTTCCAGAAGGGCCGCGCTTCCCGCGCACACCATCACCCAGGAGAGCCGGCCGTCCGGCCGGGAGGACGCAGGGGTTCTGAGCCGGGCCACCGCCCAGGGCGTGATCACCGCCGCCGCGAAGAAGCCCGCGCCCGAGACGCCGACGGCCAGCCCCAGAAGTGCGAGCCCCTCGGACTCGGTGTCGGCCCATGCGTAGCGGCAGAGCATCAGCACCGTCACCGTGAGCGCCCCGTAGCAGAAGCGCATCAGCGTCATCGCGGCCAGCGCCACAGTGGGATCCCGGCGTTCCAGTAGATGGCGTACACCCGCGACCAGACCCCGCGTGGTGCTCATCAGGGCCGCGGGGAGACGGGGCTGAAGGGCCGCGGGATCCGGTCCCAGCAGGCCCGGTGCCATCGACAGGGCCGTGAGTCCGGCGATGAGATAGAGCGCGGCGCCCAGCAGGACGACCAGCGCGTCCGACGAGGTGCCTCCCGGGCCCGACAGCCGCACGATGAAGGCGAGGCTGCCCCCGGCCGTGGCGGCGAGCGTTCCGGCGGTGGGCGAGAGGGAGTTGGCCATGACCAGACGTTCCTGGCTGTCGACGACCCGCGGCAGGGCCGCCGAAAGACCGGCCAGCACAAAGCGGTTGACGGCCGTCACCGACAGGGCCGAGACGTAGAAGAGCCACTCCGGCACCTGGCCGAGGACCAGTACGGCGGTTCCGGTGGCCAGTCCCGAGCGCAGCAGATTGCCGTAGAGCAGCACCTGCCGCCGGCGCCAGCGGTCCAGCAGCACACCGGCGAAGGGGCCGAGCAGGGAGTAGGGGAGCAGCAGGACGGCCATGGCGGAGGCGATGGCCGCGGCGGAGGTCTGCTTCTCCGGGGAGAAGACCACATACGTGGCGAGTGCGACCTGGTAGACGCCGTCAGCCGCCTGGGACAGCAGGCGGATGGCCAGAAGGCGCCGGAAGTCACGCAGTTGCAGCAGTACGCGGAGATCACGCACAACAGGCATGACATCAGCCTCACACACCACACGGGCCTCCGGGTGTATTACCCGAAGGCCCGTGATCACGCGGCGGGAATCAGTGCATGGCGCGTCAGCGCTCGACCTCGCCCTTGATGAACTTCTCCACGTTCTCCTGCGCCTCGTTGTCGAAGTACTGCACCGGCGGCGACTTCATGAAGTACGAGGAGGCGGAGAGGATGGGGCCGCCGATGCCGCGGTCCTTGGCGATCTTCGCGGCGCGCAGCGCGTCGATGATGACACCCGCGGAGTTCGGGGAGTCCCACACCTCGAGCTTGTACTCCAGGTTCAGCGGGACATCGCCGAACGCACGGCCCTCCAGGCGGACATAGGCCCACTTGCGGTCGTCCAGCCAGGCCACGAAGTCCGAGGGGCCGATGTGGACGTTGTCGGCGCCCAGATCGCGGTCGGGGATCTGGGAGGTGACGGCCTGGGTCTTGGAGATCTTCTTGGACTCCAGGCGCTCCCGCTCGAGCATGTTCTTGAAGTCCATGTTGCCGCCGACGTTCAGCTGCATGGTGCGGTCCAGGATGACGCCCCGGTCCTCGAACAGCTTGGCCATCACGCGGTGTGTGATGGTCGCGCCGACCTGCGACTTGATGTCGTCACCGACGATCGGCACCCCGGCCTCGGTGAACTTGTCCGCCCACTCCTTGGTGCCGGCGATGAACACCGGAAGGGCGTTGACGAAGGCGACCTTGGCGTCGATGGCGCACTGGGCGTAGTACTTGGCGGCGTCCTCGGAGCCGACCGGGAGGTAGCAGACCAGAACGTCGACCTGCTTGTCCTTGAGGACCTGGACGACGTCGACCGGGGCCTCGTCGGACTCGTCGATGGTCTGGCGGTAGTACTTGCCGAGTCCGTCGAGCGTGTGGCCGCGCTGGACCGTGACACCGGCCGTCGGCACGTCGCAGATCTTGATGGTGTTGTTCTCGCTGGCGCCGATGGCGTCCGCGAGGTCCAGGCCGACCTTCTTCGCGTCCACGTCGAAGGCGGCCACGAACTCCACGTCGTTCACGTGGTAGTCGCCGAACTGCACGTGCATCAGACCCGGCACGCGGGTGTCCGGGTCGGCGTCCTTGTAGTACTCGACGCCCTGTACCAGCGAGGCGGCGCAGTTGCCCACGCCGACGATGGCTACACGAACCGAACCCATTCCGGTTGCTCCCTGTGTGTACTGGATGAGGCCCCGCGGCTGCCGGGCCTCACTTGGCGGTGTCATCGGACGGATCCGGCCGGGATCCACCCCGGTGCCGGGGCGGGCCGTCCGCATCTCCTGACTGGTCCTGCTCCTGCTGTGGCGGCCGGTCCTCATCCCGCTCGATCGCCCGGTCCTGCCCGGCGGTGCCGTCGCGCTGGTCGCGCCCGGACCGCTCGCTCTCGATCAGCTCGTTCAGCCAGCGGACCTCGCGCTCCACCGACTCCATCCCGTGCCGCTGCAGCTCGAGGGTGTAGTCGTCCAGCCGCTCGCGGGTGCGGGCCATGGCGGCGCGCATCTTGTCCAGGCGCTCCTCCAGGCGGCTGCGCCGCCCTTCGAGCACTCGCATGCGAACGTCTCGTGACGTCTGGCCGAAGAAGGCGAAACGGACGCCGAAGTGCTCGTCCTCCCAGGCGTCCGGCCCGGTGTGGGAGAGAAGCTCCTCGAACCGCTCCTTCCCCGCCGCCGTGAGCCGGTAGACGATCTTGGCCCGGCGGCCGGAGAGGGGCGCCGCGAGGGCGTCCTGGGAGGCGCTGCCGGATTCCTCGATCAACCAGCCGTTGGAGACCAGCGTCTTGAGGCAGGGATAGAGGCTGCCGTAGCTGAACGCCCGGAACACCCCGAGTGACGTGTTGAGCCGCTTGCGCAGCTCGTATCCGTGCATCGGGGACTCGCGCAGCAGGCCGAGGACGGCGAACTCCAGGACGCCGGAGCGTCTGCTCATTCCCCGCCTCCCCTCTCCTCCGAGCCAGCTATGTCGAGCTGATGTATCGACTCGATACATCAAGACGATAGATCCGTGCCCCCGGCGGGACAAGAGGGCCCACGGTGAACGCCGTCACATCATCAATTCGTGGCATTCAATCTGACGGTTATGGAGTGAAGGTGGCGGCTGGGCGGGTTTTGACCGTGCGTACTCTGTTCGCCATGCAGACCTATGGGAACCAAGTGACGCCGCGATGCGTCCTCGTCCCGGATGCAGTGCGTCCGGTTGCCTGGTGCGACCGGACCGCACATTGGGGGGACCGGAAGCCATCTGCCGCTTTCAGGCGATAGCGCCTGCCCGAGGAGAAGTCGTTCCATGAGCGAGCACCGTCGCAAACCGCCGCAGCCCCAAGGCGGCGGACGAGCAGCGGCCCGGCGAGCCGGACAGCAGTCGTCCGGCCGCCGCGCAGCACCGACGCACAACGCCGCAGCCGGGTCGGACGCCACCCCCCAGGGGGAAGAGCGTCCTTACAGCGGCCGCGCGGCGGCCCGCCGCGCCGCACAACGCGGCGGCGGCCGTAGACGAGGAGCCGATCCGGGCGCGGGCGGCGCGGGCCACGGCGGTCGCGGTGGCGGCCGGCGGGGGGCCGGCGGTGGCCGCGGACATGACTCGGGGGGCGATGGGCACCCCGGCAAGAAGCGCTTTATCGACTACCCGCGTGGGGGAAGGTCGGGTTTCCGGCGCTGGGTTCCGTCCTGGAAGCTGGTGACGGGAACCTTCCTCTTCTTCTTCGCGGTGCTGCTCGGCGCCGTCGGCATAGGGCTGTGGCTGGTGCAGGTGCCGACCGCCCAGGCCGCGTCCCAGACCCAGAAGAACGTCTACTACTGGGCCGACGGCAAGCAGATGGTGGTCTCCGGCGGTGGTGACCTCAACCGTCAGATCGTCCCCCTCAGCAAGATCCCCAAGTCCATGCAGAACGCGGTGATCTCCGCGGAGAACGCCAGCTTCTACCAGGACTCCGGCGTCGACCCGATGGGTATCGCGCGCGCGGTCGTCAACATGGCGCGGGGCGGCGCGACCCAGAGTGGGTCGACCATCACCCAGCAGTTCGTGAAGAACACTTACCTGGACCAGTCGCAGACGCTCACGCGCAAGGTCAAGGAACTGTTCATCTCCATAAAGGTGGGCGCGACCAAGGACAAGGACTACATCCTCGGGAGCTACCTGAACACCGCCTACTACGGACGCGGTGCCTACGGCTGCCAGGCGGCGGCCCGCGCGTACTACGACCGTGACTGCGCGGCCCTGACGCCCAGCCAGAGCGCCTTCCTGGCCTCGACGCTGAACGGCCCCAACCTCTACGACCCCAACGGCGGCTACGGCGCCGCGGCCACCAAGGAGGCCAACACCAAGCGGGCCAAGCAGCGCTGGGAGTGGATCCTGCGGCGTGAGGTCGCCGTGCACAGGCTGAGCAAGACCGAGGCCCAGGAGTGGATCGGCAAGGGTTTCCCGATGCCGCAGGACCCGAAGGTGGCCACGAACAAGCAGGGCCAGATCGGCTACCTCACCGACCTCGCCGACAACTTCATCATCGCCAACACCGGAATCAGCAAGTCGAAGCTGGACAAGGGTGGCTATCAGATCCATACCACCTTCGACCGGAAAAAGATCAGTGAGCTGACCCGGGCGGTCGAGAAGGTCTCCAAGGAGAACATCAAGCCGAAACTGCGCGAGCCGGACAAGCACGTCCAGTTCGGCGGCGCCTCGGTGGAGCCCAAGACGGGCAAGATCCTGGCCATCTACGGCGGCAAGAACGCGCTGGAGCACTACCGCAACAACGCCGACTACACCGGTGTCCAGGTGGGCTCGACCTTCAAGCCCTTCGTGATGGCAGCCGCGATGACCAATGGCGTCCGCGATCCGAAGGGCACCCGGGAGCAACCCGATTCCGAGCGCACCCTGGTCTCGCCGAGCAGTGTCTACAACGGCGACAACAAGTTGACCCTGCGGGACTACGACGGCACCGTCTGGCACGACAAGGACGGCAAGGAGTGGCACCAGCGGAACGACGGTGACGAGGACAAGGGCCCGGTCAGCCTGCGCACCGCGATGCAGTACTCGGTGAACACCCCGTTCATCCAGCTGGGCATGGACGTCGGCACCGACAAGGTGCGGGACTCGGCCCTGGCCGCGGGCCTCAGCAAGGAGCAACTGGCCTCGATCACCCCGACGTTCTCGCTCGGCACCTCCGCGCCCAGCGCCATCCGGCTCGCCGGGGCGTACGCCACCTTCGCGGCCAGCGGCGAGCAGGCCGACCCGTACTCGGTGGAGCGGGTCGAGGACAAGAACGGCCCCGTCTACGACCACAAGCAGGACGCCCAGCTCAAGCGGGCGTTCGACTCGAACGTGGCGAACAACGTCACCGACGTCCTGGAGAACGTGGTCCAGCACGGCACCGGCACCTCGGCGAAGATCGGCCGTCCGGCGGCGGGCAAGACCGGAACCACCGACGAGAACAAGTCGGCCTGGTTCTCCGGCTACACCCCGCAGCTGTCCACCGCGATCGGCATGTGGCGGGTGGACGACCAGGCCAAGAGCCAGAAGTTCCTGTCCATGCGCGGTGTGGGCGGTCAGAAGACGATCCACGGCGCGTCGTTCCCGGCGGAGATCTGGGCCGACTACATGCGCGGTGCCCTGCAGGGCAAGCCGGTCAAGGACTTCCCCGCGGCCACCCCGATCGGCCAGAAGGTCTTCGGCGAGGACGCGAGCCCGAGCCCGACCCAGACGACGGAAAAGCCTTCCGAGTCCCCGTCGGAGTCCCCTTCGGAATCTCCGTCGGAGTCGCCCTCGGAGTCGCCGTCCGGCAGCCCGACCCCGACGGACACCTGTGACCCGCTGGACTTCAACTGCAACGACAACGGCGGGAACCAGAACGGCGGCAACCAGAACGGAGGCCAGAACGGCGGTCCGGGCGGTCCGACCACATCACCGACCTCGGATCCGCCGGGCGGGCCCGGAGGCATATTCGGCGGCCCGTCCGGGGCCCGGCGGGAGGACTAGCCCGTAGCCCCGTACGACCCGTTCACCACTCGCCGGCCGCGCCGGAGCGAACCCCGCTCCGGCGCGGCCGGCGCCGTTCCGGGCCCTGAACGGCCCTCTGCGCCCCTCGCACCCTGCTTCCCGCCCCGGGACCCGCCGGGCCGTCCGCGGCGCGCTCAGCGGCCGCTGGGGCGGTCCTGACTCCTGCCGCCAGGCTCGTACGGCAGGATGGGGGCCATGAGCGTGCGCGAGGACCCACAGGCCGAGCCCGTCAGGCCGACCGCCGAGGACCCGCTGGCCGCGGCCGGCAGCGAGCTGATCGGTGGGCCGGCCGGACGCCGGGCTCTGCTCGGCACGAGCTGGTGGACCCCGGTGCGGATCGTGGCGATCGCCGCCATCGGCATGTTCGCCCTGGGCATGGCGCAGAAGCTGCCGTGCTACGACGGCGGCTGGTTCTACGGCGCCACCGCCCAGTACACCCACGCCTGCTACTCCGACATACCGCACCTCTACAACGGCCGCGGCTTCGCCATCGACCTCGTCCCGTACTTCGACCGCATACCGGACAGCGTCTCGGGCGGGATGCAGTACCTGGAGTACCCGGTCCTCACCGGCCTCTTCATGGAGGTCGCCTCCTGGCTGACCCCGCACGGCGGCTCCATCCAGGACCGTGAGCAGATCTACTGGCTGGTCAACGCGGGCATGCTCATGGTCTGCACCGCGGTCATCGCGGTCTGTGTGGCCCGTACGCACCGCCGCCGCCCCTGGGACGCCCTGCTGGTCGCCCTGGCCCCCGCCTTCGCGCTCACGGCCACCATCAACTGGGACCTGCTCGCCGTCGCCCTTACGGCCGCCGCCCTGCTGATGTGGTCCCGCAGCCGCCCGCTGGCCGCCGGTGTGCTGCTGGGGCTCGCGACGGCCGCGAAGCTCTACCCCGGGCTGCTGCTCGGTGCGGTGCTGGTGCTCTGCCTGCGGGCCGGGCGGCTGAGGGCTTTCTGGACGGCGACGGGCGGAGCCGCGGCCGCCTGGCTCGTGGTGAACCTCCCCGTGATGATCACCACGCAGGGCGGTGGCCTGCACATCCGCGAGGGCTGGAAGACCTTCTACACCTTCAGCCAGGAGCGCCCTGTCGACTTCGGCTCCCTGTGGCTGATCATCTCGCAGCGCACCGGGAACCCCCTGGAGGACGTCAACACCTACGGAACCCTCCTGATGGTCCTGGCCTGCATCGGGGTGGCGGCGCTCGCCCTGTGCGCCCCGCGGCGTCCGCGCCTGGTCCAGCTCTCCTTCCTGATCGTCGCGGCGTTCGTGCTCACCAACAAGGTCTACTCACCGCAGTACGTGCTGTGGCTGATCCCGCTGGCGGCACTGGCACGGCCGCGCTGGCGGGACTTCCTGGTCTGGCAGGCGTGCGAGGTCATGTACTTCCTCGGGATCTGGATGTACCTCGCGTACACGGGCAGCGGCGACCAGCACCGGGGGCTGCCCGCGGAGGGCTATCAGCTGGCGATCGCCGTGCATCTGCTGGGGACGCTCTATCTGTGCGCCCTGATCGTCCGGGACGCGCTGGTGCCGGAGCGGGACCCGGTGCGCAAGGACGGGGCGGACGACCCCGGAGGAGGCGTGCTGGACCGGGCCCCGGACGCGTTCGTGCTGGGACGGGCGCGGCGCGCTTCCCGGTACGAAGGCGCGGCGCTGGTGGACTGGGGCGTCCACCGGGAGTGAGCCCCGGACGGGAGCCCCTCCCGGCGGCGCGGCCTCAGCGGTCGAAGAGCCGGTCGAACTGCGTCGTGGTGTGCCGCAGATGCGCCACCAACTCGTCCCCCACCTGGGGTGCCTGTACATCACCGGGCACGAACAGGATGGACACCTGCATATGCGGCGGCTCGGCGAACCACCGCTGCTTGCCCGCCCACACGAACGGCGAGAGATTGCGGTTGACGGTCGCGAGGCCGGCGCGGGCGACCCCCTTGGCGCGGGGCATCACCCCGTGCAGCGCCTTGGGCGCCTCCAGACCGACGCCGTGGGAAGTGCCGCCCGCGACGACGACCAGATGGCCGTCGGAGGCGGACTTCTGCTGGCGGTAGCCGAAGCGGTCGCCCTTCGCCACCCGGGTGACGTCGAGCACCGAGCCCCGGTACTCCGTCGAATCGTGGTCGCCCAGCCACAGCCGGGTGCCGATGCGCGCCCGGAAGCGGGTCTGCGGGAACTGCTGCTGCAGCCGGGCCAGTTCCTCGGCCTTGAGGTGGCTGACGAACATGGTGTGCAGCGGCAGCCGTGCCGCCCGCAGCCGGTCCATCCAGGCGATGACCTCCTCGACCGCGTCCAGGCCGTCGGTGCGGTCGAGCGGGAGGTGGATGGCGAACCCCTCCAGCCGGACGTTCTCTATCGCGGCGTGCAGCTTGGGCAGGTCCTGCTCGGTGATGCCATGCCGCTTCATGCTGCTCATGACCTCGATGACCACACGCGCGTTCACCAGGCCGTAGACGCCGTCGACCGACGAGACCGAGCGGATCACCCGGTCCGGCAGCGGCACCGGCTCCTCACCGCGCCGGAAGGGGGTGAGTACGAGCAGGTCACCGCTGAAGAAGTCCTTCATCCGGGCGGCCTCGTAGGTGGTCCCGACCGCGAGGACGTCGCTGCCCATGCGGGCCGCCTCCTCGGCCAGGCGCTCATGGCCGAAGCCGTAGCCGTTGCCTTTGCAGACCGGGACTATCCCTGGGAACTGCTGGATCACCGTCTGCTGGTGCGCCCGCCAGCGCGCGGTGTCGACGTAGAGGGTGAGCGCCATTGGCCGGTCCCGGAACCTTTCTCGTTGCCGCGGTGTATTGGAAGTATGGGAAACAGCGAATCGTGGTCAGCGACGCGACATGTAGATGTCGAGTGCCTTGTGCAGGAGCTTGTTGAGCGGGAAGTCCCACTCGCCGAGGTACTCGGCAGCCTGCCCACCGGTGCCCACCTTGAACTGGATCAGACCGAAGAGATGATCTGTCTCATCGAGGGAGTCGCTGATGCCGCGCAGGTCGTAGACGGTCGCGCCCAGCGCGTACGCGTCGCGGAGCATCCGCCACTGCATCGCGTTCGAGGGCCGGACCTCGCGCTTGTGGTTGGCGGAGGCGCCGTAGGAGTACCAGACATGGCCTCCGACGATCAGCATCGTGGCCGCGGCCACGACCTCGTTCTCGTGCATCGCGAAGTACAGCCGCATCCGGTTGGGGTCCTCGGTGTTGAGGGCCGTCCACATGCGCTGGAAGTAGCTGAGCGGGCGGGGTCGGAAGTGGTCGCGTTCCGCGGTGATCTCGTAGAGCCGCTGCCACTCGGGCAGATGCTCGTAGCCGCCCTGGACGACCTCGACACCGGCCTTCTCGGCCTTCTTGATGTTGCGGCGCCACAGCTGGTTGAAGCCCTTGTGGACATCCTCCAGGGAGCGGTTCTCCAGCGGCACCTGGAAGACGTACCGCGGCTGGACGTCACCGAAGCCGGCCCCGCCGTCCTCGCCCTGCTGCCAGCCCATGCGCCGCAGCCGCTCGGCGACCTCGAAGGCGCGCGGCTCGATGAAGGTGGCCTCGACATCGCGCAGCCGCTTGACGTCGGGGCTCTGGATGCCCGACTTGATCGCGGTGGAGTCCCAGCGGCGGATGATGACCGGCGGGCCCATCTTCACGGAGAACGCGCCCTGCTGCTTCAGATGCGCGAGCATCGGGCGCAGCCAGTCCTCGAGGTTGGGCGCGTACCAGTTGATGACCGGGCCCTCGGGGAGATAGGCGAGATAGCGCTTGATCTTGGGCAGCTGCCGGTAGAGGACGAGGCCGGCGCCGACGAGCTGGCCCGTGGCGTCGAACCAGCCGAGGTTCTCCGAGCGCCACTCCGACTTGACGTCAGCCCATGCCGGGACCTGCATGTGGCTGGCCGCGGGCAGGCTCTGGATATACGCCAGATGCTGCTCTCGGCTGATCGTCCTCAGGGTCAGGCTCATGCGGGGCGCTCCTCGGCAGGTGTGTCCCCAGGGTCGGGGCTCCGGCTCTCGCGCCGAAGCCTACTGCGACCGGGACGCGCCCCGTTCGGGCCTGGGGCAACCAGGCTCCGGGCGGGCTCAGCCCAGCACGCCGCCGAAGAGCCCTCCGTGTGCCATGCCGAGGTAGAAGCCGACCCCCGCGGCACCAAGTCCGATGATCAGCACGAACCGCTCACCGGTGGTCGCGGAGATCAGCTGGCCCCAGGCGCCAGTGATCATTCCGACCAGCCCGGTCCATGAGCTGACCAGGTGGAGCTGGGTGAAATGAGCCGTGACGAAGGCGATCGCCCCGATCACCAGCGTGGTCACGGCGAAAGCGTTCTCAACGGGATGCGACTTGCCATCGGTGTCCAGGAAGGAGAGCAAGCCGTGATGGGGTCGTGCTGCCTGTGCCATGGGGCACCTCCAGATAGGCACATAGAGCAAAGCGGCGAACTGTAACGCCGCTCACACCCGATGTGTACAGATTGCGGGCTAAGGCGCCCGGATTTCAAGCGGGAGGCCGTAGCCGGGTACTGTGTACCGTCCGCGGTGGTGTCTGCACAGGCGCCGAAGCGGATACGCATCACGACCCTCCTGCCACGGAACGACCGTGGCCGCTGAGTCCAAAGGAGGTGGGTTCCACATGCGTCACTACGAGGTGATGGTCATCCTCGACCCCGATCTCGAGGAGCGCGCTGTCTCCCCGCTGATCGAGAACTTCCTTTCCGTCGTCCGTGAGGGCGAAGGCAAGGTCGAGAAGGTCGACACCTGGGGCCGTCGTCGTCTCTCGTACGAGATCAAGAAGAAGCCCGAGGGCATCTACTCGGTCATCGACCTGCAGGCAGAGCCCGCGGTCGTCAAGGAGCTCGACCGCCAGCTGAACCTGAACGAGTCGGTCCTCCGGACCAAGGTCCTCCGTCCCGAGACCCACTGACGCGTAAGCGTTCAGCGGTCATCGGGGCCGTATCGCAACGAGTAGCAAGCAGCCCAGCAGTACCCGCCGAGAGGTTCCCCCAATGGCAGGCGAGACCGTCATCACGGTCGTCGGCAATCTCGTCGACGACCCCGAGCTGCGTTTCACCCCGTCCGGTGCGGCGGTCGCGAAGTTCCGCGTCGCGTCCACTCCCCGTACCTTCGACCGGCAGACCAACGAGTGGAAGGACGGCGAGAGCCTCTTCCTCACGTGCTCGGTGTGGCGGCAGGCCGCGGAGAACGTGGCCGAGTCCCTTCAGCGCGGCATGCGCGTCATCGTGCAGGGTCGTCTGAAGCAGCGGTCCTACGAGGACCGTGAGGGGATCAAGCGCACGGTCTATGAGCTGGATGTCGACGAGGTCGGCGCCAGTCTGCGCAACGCCACAGCCAAGGTCACCAAGACCACCGGTCGCGGTGGTCAGGGTGGTTACGGCGGCGGCGGTGGCGGCGGCCAGGGCGGCGGAGGCGGTTGGGGCGGCGGCCCCGGCAACTCCGGCGGCGGTCAGCAGGGCGGCGGCGCTCCGGCCGACGACCCGTGGGCGACCGGCGCTCCGGCCGGCGGCCAGGGCGGCGGCGGTGGTGGCTGGGGCGGCGGCTCCGGCAACTCCGGCGGCGGCTACTCGGACGAGCCGCCCTTCTAGGCCCGGAGCGCTGTTTCACGTGAAACCACGTGAAACAACAGCGCTCGGTCTGGTCAGGGCGACCAGCACATACTTCTTGATCACACTGGAGAGAGACAATGGCGAAGCCGCCTGCTCGCAAGCCTAAGAAGAAGGTTTGCGTGTTCTGCAAGGAGAAGATCTCCTACGTCGACTACAAGGACACGAACCTGCTGCGGAAGTTCATTTCCGACCGCGGCAAGATCCGTGCCCGCCGGGTCACCGGCAACTGCACCCAGCACCAGCGTGACGTCGCCACGGCTGTGAAGAACAGCCGTGAGATGGCACTGCTGCCCTACACCTCCACCGCGCGATAAGGGAAGGGTGACCCAGCCATGAAGATCATCCTCACCCACGAGGTCTCCGGCCTCGGTACCGCCGGTGACGTCGTGGACGTCAAGGACGGTTACGCCCGTAACTACCTCGTTCCGCGTGGTCTGGCGATCCGCTGGACCAAGGGCGGCGAGAAGGACGTCGAGCAGATCCGCCGCGGTCGTCGCATCCGCGAGATCGCCACGATCGAGCAGGCCAATGAGGTCAAGGCTCGGCTCGAGGGCGTCAAGGTGCAGCTGAAGACCCGTGCCGGCGACGCCGGCCGGCTGTTCGGCTCCGTCACCCCGGCCGACATCGCTTCGGCGATCAAGGACGCGGGTGGTCCGGACGTGGACAAGCGCCGCATCGAGGTGCAGTCGCCGATCAAGACCCTGGGCGCGCACCAGGTCTCGGTCCGTCTGCACGCCGAGGTTGCCGCCAAGGTCGGCGTCGAGGTCGTCGCCGCCTGACGACCGTGACGGTCGCCTTTGGCACCGTGCACCGGAGGGCCGCACCCTGTGGGGTGCGGCCCTCCGCCGTGCCGGGGGACCGGTGGCCTCTGGTCTTGTCCGGGGATGCGCGTGCCGCGGTCCGGCGGGGCTCAGCCTCGTACCGCGCCGGTGACGATCCAGCGGCCGGAGCGGGTGCGCAGCCACAGGGTCACCAAGCGGACCGACATCATCAGCGCCATCGTGCACCACAGCGCGGTCAGCCCGCCGCCGAACGAGGGGACCAGCAGCGCCACCGGGGCGAAGGCGGCGAGGGTGACGATCATCGCCCAGGCCAGATACGGCCCGTCGCCCGCGCCCATCAGCACGCCGTCGAGGACGAAGACCACACCCGAGACCGGCTGGATGAGGGCCGTCACCAGCAGGGCTGGCAGCAGGGCGTCCCGTACCGCGGCATCGGTGGTGAACAGGGGGATGAACAGTGGCCGGGAGGCGACCACCAGCAGGCCCAGCGCCACGCCGGAGGCGATGCCCCAGTGCACCATGCGGCGGCAGGCGGCCCGGGCCCCCTCCTCGTCGCCCGCTCCCAGATAGCGTCCGATGATCGCCTGGCCCGCGATGGCGATGGCGTCCAGGGCGAACGCCAGCAGACTCCACAGGGTGAGCACGATCTGATGGGCGGCGATGTCGGTGTCGCCGAGGCGGGCCGCCACGGCCGTCGCGATCAGCATCACGGCGCGCAGCGAGAGCGTACGGATCAGCAGCGGTGTCCCGGCGTGGGCACAGGCCCTGATTCCGGCGGCATCGGGCTTCAGCGAGGTGCCATGGCGCCGCGCGCCCCGGATGACCACGGCGAGGTAGACGGCGGCCATGGCGTTCTGGGCGATCACCGTGCCCCAGGCCGAGCCCGCGATGCCCAGCCCGGCCGCGTAGACCAGGGTGACGTTGAGCGCGGCGTTGGCCCCGAAGCCGCCGATGGCGACATACAGCGGGGTGCGGGTGTCCTGGAGGCCACGGAGGACTCCGGTGGCGGCGAGCACCACCAGCATCGCGGGGATGCCGAGGGTGCTGATCCGCAGATAGGTGATGGCGTAGGGCGCGGCGGTGTCCGAGGCGCCGAAGAGGTCGATGAGGGCGGGGGCGGTGGGAAGGGCCACGGCGATGACGGCGGCGCCGAGCAGCAGGGCCAGCCAGATGCCGTCCATGCCCTGCCGGATCGCTCCGGCGAGGTCGCCCGCGCCGACGCGGCGGGCGACCGCCCCGGTGGTGGCGTAGGCGAGGAAGACGAAGATGTTGACGGCGGTGGCGAGCAGGGCCGCGGCGACGCCCAGACCGGCCAGCTGGGTGGTGCCCAGATGGCCGACGACGGCGCTGTCGACCATGACGAAGAGGGGTTCCGCCACGAGTGCGCCGAAGGCGGGAAGCGCGAGTGCGACGATCTCGCGGTCGTGGTGGCGCAGGGTGTTCCGCGCGCTCGTGGGGGCCTGTGTCATGAGGGCAATGTAATCGTCCACAGGTAAGAGACACAAGCTATCTACGATCCTTACAAGGCGGCGTGCGGGACGATCTTCTCTGCGCCCTTTGTCGTGATCTTGCGCCGGGGGCGGAAGTTTTTCTTCTGCACAGCTTCTGGATAGAGAAACCGCAGGTCAGGGTTGGGCTCTCGGGGTGATTGTGTGTTTGTCCACAGCGCTGTCCCCCGACCCGTGCACAGGTTCGCGCGACTTACCCACAGGATGGATCCCATCATCCACATGCCCTGTGGATAACCAAGTTGGCTGGCGGTCCCGACGGGCCTACCGTGGTCCGGCGCCCGCCACCCGATTCGGCCCTGGAATCCCCAGCCTCCGATGCGCCGTGTCCGGAAAGCCGGCCGCTCAGTTGTGTCATAGCCGTGCCGTAAGAAGGACGGGCACGGCGAGGTTCGCTTCGCGGACGGGAGGAGGTGACGGGGTGAGCGTTCCCGAGCCCATGGACGACCCCTGGGCGGACTCCGGCCCGTCCGACCGGTTCCCGTCCCCCCGCTTCCGCCGCGGTGAGGGCGGCGGCCGGGGCCGCGACGGTCAGCAGGACCGCGACGGAGGGGGCGGCTCCGCCTGGGAGGGCTCCGGCTTCGAGCGCGTTCCGCCCCAGGACCTCGACGCCGAGCAGTCCGTGCTCGGCGGCATGCTGCTCTCCAAGGACGCCATCGCCGATGTGGTGGAGGTCCTCAAGGGCAATGACTTCTACCGGCCCGCCCATGAGACCGTCTACCAGGCCATCCTGGATCTCTACGCCAAGGGCGAGCCGGCCGACCCGATCACGGTCGCCGCGGAGCTGACCAAGCGCGGTGAGATCGCCCGGGTCGGCGGCGCCTCGTATCTCCACACCCTCGTCCAGTCGGTCCCCACCGCCGCCAACGCCGAGTACTACGCGGAGATCGTCCACGAGCGCGCCGTGCTGCGCCGCCTCGTCGAGGCGGGCACCCGCATCACCCAGATGGGATACGCGGCGGACGGGGACGTCGACGAGATCGTCAACAACGCCCAGGCGGAGATCTACGCCGTCACCGAGCAGCGCACCAGCGAGGACTATCTGCCGCTCGGCGACATCATGGAGGGCGCGCTCGACGAGATCGAGGCGATCGGCTCACGCAGCGGGCAGATGTCCGGGGTGCCCACCGGCTTCACCGACCTGGACTCCCTGACGAACGGTCTGCACCCGGGCCAGATGGTCGTCATCGCCGCCCGGCCCGCGATGGGTAAGTCCACCCTGGCCCTGGACTTCGCGCGGGCCTGCTCGATCAAGCACAACATGCCGAGCGTGATCTTCTCGCTGGAGATGGGCCGCAACGAGATCGCGATGCGGCTGCTCTCCGCCGAGGCCCGGGTGGCGCTGCACCATATGCGCTCCGGCAGCATGACCGACGAGGACTGGACGCGGCTGGCCCGGCGGATGCCGGATGTCTCCCAGGCCCCGCTGTTCATCGACGACTCCCCGAACCTGTCGATGATGGAGATCCGCGCCAAGTGCCGCCGGCTCAAGCAGCGCAGCGATCTGCAGCTGGTCGTCATCGACTATCTCCAGCTGATGCAGTCCGGCGGCGCCCGGCGCCCCGAGAGCCGTCAGCAGGAGGTCTCGGACATGTCGCGAAACCTGAAGCTGCTGGCCAAGGAGCTGGAAGTGCCGGTCATCGCGCTCTCCCAGCTCAACCGAGGCCCCGAGCAGCGCACGGACAAGAAGCCGATGGTCTCCGACCTCCGAGAGAGTGGATCCATCGAGCAGGACGCGGACATGGTCATCCTGCTCCACCGCGAGGACGCCTATGAGAAGGAGTCGCCGCGCGCGGGTGAGGCGGATCTGATCGTGGCCAAGCACCGTAACGGCCCGACGGCCACGATCACGGTCGCCTTCCAGGGCCACTACTCGCGCTTCGTGGACATGGCGCAGACCTGATACGAGGTTGCAGGGTCTCGGGTTTCGTGTCCTGACCTCAGCGGAGACCGCATCTCAGCGGAGACCGCGCCGGAGGTCATGATCGCGCCGGCTGGACGACCGGCTTCCTGGTCGTATTCGGTTGCCTTCAGCCAGGTTGGAAGAATGCGAGCATTTTCCGGGCGGCGTCCGGCGACGTCAGCAATTCCTGCATGTCCGCGGACATCCGGGCGGCAGCGCTGGTGCGTTCGAACATCTCGCGTTCGTATTCTTTGACGGCGGCGGGAAGGTCGTCCGGGTGCGCGGCCAGCGCCAGACCGAGCAGGGCGCCGTCGAGCAGCGCCATGTTGGCGCCCTCTCCCACCGGCGGCATCAGGTGCGCGGCGTCGCCGAGCAGCGTGATGTCCGGCGTCGACGGCCAGGTCAGGCCGACCGGGAGCGTGGTGATCGACCGCGGCACGATCGTGTCGTCGCAGGCCGCGATCAGTGCGGTGAACCGTGAGTCCCAGCCGGGGAGCAGGTCGATCAGCCGCGCCCGGGCGGCGGCCGGGTCGTCGAACGGGATCCCGCTGGTAGTGAACCAGTCCGCGGCGGTGTTGTAGAAGCTGAGGCCGATGCGAACGCGGCCGTCGCCGTTGCGCTGCGCCGCCAGGGACAGTCCGTTGCCGAGCACCCAGTAGTTGCCGCGCCCGACCATCGCCGCGAGGTCGGGGTGCGTGCGGTCGATGTCGGGAATGCCGACCTCGACGATGTTCTGGCCGATATGTGCCGGGCGGGCGTCGGTGAGCAGCGCGCGGACCCGGGACTGCGCGCCGTCCGCGCCGACCAGCAGGTCGTACGTCGCGCTGCTGCCGTCGGTGAAGTGCAGCAGGCCGTTGTCGGCGGATATGAACGCGTGCCCCCAGCGCACCACGTCTTCGGGGAGGGAATCCAGCAGCAGGTCGCGCAGATCGGCGCGGTCGACCTCGGGTCGCTCAAGCGGGGCGTCGTCGGGTGTGTCCTCCTGGAGCAGCAGGGTGCCATCCGGCTCCAGGAGCCGCATGTCCTGGCCTTCACCACGGGCGATCGCGTAGAACTGGTCGATCAGACCGGCCTCGCGCAGCGCCCGCTGGCCGGAGTGGATGTCGAGCATGCCGCCCTGACCGCGCGCACCGCGTGACGATTCCCGTTCGTACACGACGGCGTCGACGCCGTTCACGTGCAGCACCCGGGCAAGGGCCAAGCCGCCCAAGCCGGCTCCGACGATGGCGATGGTCATGGTTGCCTCTCCTTCGATACGCCGTACTGTTCAATACACTGTATCGCCCGATGCGGTGTATTGTGAGCGGCATGTTGGTGTGGGAGAGGCCGGAGCCACCGAATCGACCCGTGCCGGCCCCGTTGAGCCGGGAACGGATCGTGCGAGTGGCGATCGAGCTGGCCGACACGGGCGGCCTGGATGCGGTGTCGCTGCGCAAGGTCGCCACCGCGCTGGACGTCCGTCCGATGCGGCTGTACGGCTACATCGCCGGCAAGGAGGAGTTGCTCGACCTGATGGTCGACGCCGCCCACGCCGAGATCCGGCCGGTCGGAGACGGCTGGCGGGAGGCGCTCCGGTCTCTTGCCGAAGCCACTCGGCACGCCGCTCACGAGCACGAATGGCTCGCCGATCTACTGGGTGGCCGGCCCCAGCTCGGGCCGCACGCGCTGGCCAGTGGGGAGACCGTGGTGGCCGCACTGGGCGACGTCGACGTGGACGCCATCATGCCGATGGTCGCCGCGGTCAACGCGTACGTGATCGGCGCGGTGCGCCGGGAGATCGCCGAGCGGCGTGCCGAGCGGACCACCGGGATGGACGAGAAGCGTTGGCAGACCTCACTCGGGCCCTATCTGGAGCGAACCTTCGCCACTGGCCGATTCCCCGCGCTGGCCACGGTGGTGCGCGATGCCGCCCACCTGGACGCCGACCACACCTTCCGGACCGGCCTCGACTTCCTGCTCGACGGCATCGAAGCCCGCATCTCAAGGTGACGCGCGGCTGAAGGACCGGCCACGTCGTCATCTCATGTCGCGGGTCGGAGTCCCACCGTCCGGGAGATCGCCAGGCTCGCCGTTCGCAGCGCGACTCGAGCGGTGACCTGGGTGACGCCCTCGTCGGGCGCGACGAGTGACAGCGCGCCCAATGACTCACCGCGACGGTTCAGAATCGGGGCGGCGACGGTCGACATCGTGGTGGGTCCGGTGCGCAGTGGGTTGGGCCCCGTCATGGCGCAGACGCCCTCCCTGCGGACGGTGGCGATGAGTCGGCGGAGCCGGCCCGCGTCGGTCGCGCCGGCCAGCGCGTCATCCCGCACCGGCTCGGGGGCGTGGGCCAGCAGGGCGACGCCGATGCCGGTTTCGGCGAGGGGGAGGCGTCCGCCGACCCGGTACTTGACCGCTGCCGCGTCCCGGGCCGACAGGCGCTCGACGAGTACGGCCTCGTGGCCGTCGCGTACGGCGAGGAGAATGTGCTGGCGGGTGACCCGGTGCAGGTCCTCCATGAACGGGAGCGCAGCGGCGCGCAGTCCGTGGCCGCGGGGAGCCAGCGAGGCGATCTCGAGCAGCCGCAAGCCGACGACGAAATCGCCGTTGTCGAGGCGTTCGAGGGCACCCACACCCATCAGCTGGGCCGCGATCCGCGATGTGGTGCTCTTGGGGAGACCCGCTCGAGCCGCGAGCGTGTGGAGTGGCAGGCCCTCCCCGGCCTCTGCGAAGGCGCCCAGGACCCGGAACGCCCGATCCAGGATCGGCTCACCGTGCGGCGGCCGTCCCGGGCGACGGGTCGGCACCGGCGTCCCACTCATCGAAATCGCCGGTGCGCGTCGCTGGTCACAGCTCGAATACTAGCGACGTGACTCACCCGCACGACGACGCGCAGACCGCGGTGTTGACCGCCGGCGCCGGCCCCGCTGGACCGGCCGCCGCGAGCGAACTCGCCCATCACGGCATCCGATCCGTCGTGACCGTGCACCGGTGACGATGGACACCGGAGACCAAGGAGACAGCAATGGCGACCGACCCCGTGCTGCGCGACGTCTACGTCCCGCACGCCTATCCCGAGCAGCGGGCCGATCTCGGTGAGATCACCATGAACTACGCCGAGGCCGGTGAGCCGGACAAGCCCGCCGTGCTGCTGATCCCCGAGCAGACCGGCTCGTGGTGGGGGTACGAGGAGACGATGGGCCTCCTCGCCGAGGAATTCCACGTCTACGCCGTTGACCTGCGGGGCCAGGGGCGCAGCAGCTGGACCCCGAAGCGGTACAGCCTCGACAACTTCGGCAACGACCTGGTCCGGTTCATCGCCCTGGTGGTGAAACGCCCCGTCATCGTCGCGGGCAACTCCTCCGGTGGCGTCCTCGCGGCGTGGCTGTCGGCGTACTCCATGCCCGGGCAGATCCGGGGCGCACTGTGCGAGGACGCCCCTTTCTTCGCGTCCGAACTCGTCACCACGTGCGGCCACTCGATCCGCCAGGGGGCGGGCCCCGTGTTCGAGCTCTTCCGCACGTATCTCGGCGACCAGTGGAGCGTCGGTGACTGGGAGGGCTACTGCCGCGCGGCCGGCGCCTCGTCGTCGCCGGCGGCGGGATACTTCGTGGCGGACGAGATCCCGCAGCACCTGAAGGAGTACGACCCGGAGTGGGCGCGGGCTTTCTGGGAGGGCACCGTCGGACTGCACTGCCCGCATGAGCGCATGCTCGCCCACGTCAAGACGCCGGTGCTCCTCACACACCACACGCGTGGCATCGACCCGGATACCGGCGACCCGCTCGGTGCGCTCTCCGACGAGCAGGCCGCCCGGGCCAGGCAGTTGATGGAGTCGGCGGGGGTGAAGGTCGACTACGAGTCGGTGCCGGATGCGTTGCACATGATGCACCAGTTCGACCCGCCGCGGTACGTCAAGATCTTTACACAGTGGGCGGCCACGCTGGCGGCGTGATCGGGTGCCGCGGTCGGAACCGGTCGTCCCCCTCTGACAACTGCCCGTTCTTCGTGGTTTCGGCAAAAAACTTTGTCGATTCGCCACGGGCGCGGGCAGGTTGGTGGCGGACGCGACCCCACCACGTAAGGCAGGGCCATGGACACACAGTTCTGGGATGACTTGTATCGCAGCCGCGACCAGCTCTTCAGCGGCGCGCCCAACGGAGTGCTCGTCACCGAGGTCACCGGCCTACCGCCGGGGCAGGCGCTCGACGTGGGATGCGGTGAAGGCGCCGACGCACTCTGGCTGGCCCGGCGCGGCTGGCAGGTCACCGCGGTCGACATCTCCCGGGCCGCCCTGGAACGCGCCGTCGCGGCCGCCACGGACGTCGAGGGCCGCGTGGCGTGGACACGCGCCGACCTGACCGGCACACCGCCCCCGGCCGCCGCGTTCGACCTGGTGTCCGTCCAGTACTTCCCGCTCGCACACCAGCCGGACCACACCGCGCTGCGCGGTCTGCTGGACGCCGTCGCACCCGGCGGCACCCTGCTCTTCGCCACCCACGCGCTCGCCGATCTGTCCCCGGACCCCGAGCAGGGCTTCGACCCCGGCGACTACTACCAGCCCGACGAGATCGCCGGGCTCCTCGACGACGACTGGACCGTCCTGGTCAACGAAACCCGCCCACGTACCGCTCCGGCCCCCGCAGGCACCTATCACACCCGGGACACCGTCCTGCGAGCGCGACGCCTGCGGTAACGGCGGTCATGGCGGGGTCGATCTCGGCCGCCACCCGCCCGGGGGCGGGCCGGGTCAGGGCCGCGGCTGGTGGCCCAGGGCCGCCGCCTTCTCCACGCGCCGGGCGAGGACCTGCTCATGGAGGTCGGTCATCTGCCGCAGCGCGTCCTTGCGGTCGCGCTTGGAGAGCCGGTCGATGTAGAGATGCCCGGAGAGATGGTCGGCCTCGTGCTGCAGACAGCGGGCGAAGTAGCCGGTGCCCTCGATCACCAGCGGGTTGCCGTCCTTGTCCACGCCGCGGACCACGGTGCGATCGGTGCGCGGTACGTCCATCCGCGCGCCCGGTACGGACAGACAGCCCTCGGCGTCCTCGATGAGCAGCCGCTCGGCCGGATCGGGCTGGTCCAGGACGGGGTTGATGATGTGGCCGACGTGCCGTACGCCGTTGTCGTCCGGGCAGTCGTAGACGAACAGCCGCAGATCGACGTCGACCTGATTGGCGGCCAGCCCGGCGCCGTCGGCGATGTACATGGTGAGGAACATGTCGTCGATGAGGGCGCTCAGCTCGGGCGTGCCGAACTCGGTCACCTCGCGGCAGGAGCGGCGCAGAATCTCCTCACCGACCTCGGTGATCCGGCGCGGTGAGCCGCGCTCGGCCTCGGGGGGCAGCGCCGGATACGAGCCGACGGGTTTCCCCTGCACCAGGACGCGCACCGCTGACCTCACCTTTTCCGCCCCCACTGATGGTCATGTCCGGCCAACGTAGCAGGGGCGGTTCGGCCGCGGCTCCGGCTCAGTCAGATCGCCTCGGCGAGCTCCTCCAGCAGCCGCCGCTTGCTGCGGGCCCCGACCAGCGACCGCACCGGCTCGCCCGCCCGGAACAGCATCAGCGTCGGCATCGACAGCACCCCGTACGCGTTGGTGGTGGACGGGTTCTCGTCCACGTCCAGCCGCACCACCTTCAGCCGGTGGCCCTCCTCCTGCGCGATCTCCGCCAGCACCGGCGCGATCATCCGGCACGGCGGGCACCACGAGGCGGTGAACTTCACCAGCACCGGCAGCTCGGCCGTCAGCACCTCTTCGCCGAAGGTGGCGTCCGTGACCGTGGCCACTCCCCCGGTGTGCGTCAGCGACATCTCATCTCTCCTTCGGAGTTGTTCGGAGTCGTTCGGAGCCGTTGTGGTGACGGCGGGACGGCGGGGCTCACGGCCCGGGCGGCGTCAGCTCGCAGCGCGGCTCCGGGGCCCCTGCGGGCGCCGTCGCCGCGGCCTCCAGCGCCGCGCGGGCCAGCTCCGCCTGGGCGAGCTGTGTCCCGACCCGCTCCCGGATGGCGCTCAGCCGGCCGATGCACTCGTCCAGCTCGGCCAGCTTGCGCCGGTAGACCTCCAGAGAGGCGGGGCAGGAGTCACCGGCCGGATGGCCGGATCGCAGGCATTCGACGAACGGACGCGTCTCCTCCAGCTCGAAGCCGAAGTCCTGCAGCACGCGGATCTGCTGGAGCAGCCGCAGATCGTCCTCGTCGTACGACCGGTACCCATTGCCGGTGCGGCGCGCGGGCAGCAGCCCGAGCGACTCGTAATAGCGCAGGGTGCGGGTGGTGGTACCCGCCCGTTCGGCCAGCTCTCCGATCCGCATGTGCCGACGGTAGACCTTGACCCTGACGTCAAGGCCAGACCGCGGTGCGGTCCCGGGCGGTGCCCCGGCCGTTGACGATCGGCCGGCCGATGGCTGCCCGCTGTCGGACCTCCGCCGTACAGTGCCGACATGACCACACGCGACGCGGATGAGTTCACGGAACCGCTGCCCGCCACCCGCCGTGCCCTGCTGCGGCGCGTCGCCCTCGGCCAGACCGAGGGCCGTGCCCCGTCCCTGGTGGGGGCCGTGGTGCGGGAGGGGCGGCTGGTGTGGACGGGTTCGCGTGGCCGCGTGGACGGAGCCGCACCGGACGCCGACACCCAGTACCGCATCGGCTCCTTGACCAAGACCTTCGTGGCGGTGCTGGTGCTGCGGCTGCGCGACGAGGGGCTGCTGGACCTCGGCGATCCGCTGGCCGAGCATCTGGACGTGCCGGAGGCCGAGGGCGCGACCGTGGCCCAGCTCCTCTCCCACACCTCGGGTCTCGCCGCCGAGGCCCGTGGCCCGTGGTGGGAGCGCACGCCCGGGGCGCTGCGGCCCGAGACGGCCGATATCTTCGGGGAGCGCCCGCTGGTCCACCCCGCGGGCCGCCGTCACCACTACTCCAACCCCGGTTTCGCGCTGCTCGGCGCGCTGGTCGAGCGGTTGCGCGGAGCGCCCTGGGGCGAGGTGCTCGCCCATGAGGTGCTGGAGCCGCTGGAGATGGGGCGTACGTCGCTCGAGCCGCGCGCCCCGCACGCCGGGGGCTGGGCCGTGCACCCCTGGGCGGATGTGCTGCTGCCCGAACCGGCCGAGGACACCGGGCGGATGGGCCCGGCCGGGCAGCTCTGGTCGACCGCCGGGGATCTGGCCCGCTTCGCCGCCTTCCTGCTGGACGGGGACGAGCGGGTGCTCGGCGCGGAGACGCTCGCCGAGATGCGGGAGCCCGCCGTCGCCCCCGAGGAGAGGGACTGGGACGGCGGCTACGGCCTGGGGACGCAGCTCGTCCGCCACGGCGGGCGGTTCCTCCATGGCCACACCGGCTCCATGCCCGGCTTCCTGGCCTCGCTGTGGGTGAGCGCCGAGGCCCGGCTGGCCGGGATCGCGCTGGCCAACACCACCGCGGGGCCCCCGATCGGCGCCATCGCCGCCGACCTCATAGGGATCGTGGCCGAGCACGAGCCCCGTATCCCCGAGCCCTGGCGGCCGCTGACCGAGGCCGATCCGGCGCTGCTGGCGCTGACCGGCCCCTGGTACTGGGGCCCTCGCGCCTACCATCTGCGGCTGCGCGCGGACCGCGGACTGGAGCTCTCCCCGGCCACCCAGGGAGGCCGGGCCTCCCGCTTCAAGGCCGAGCCGGACGGCACCTGGACGGGGCTCGACGGCTATTACGCGGGGGAGACGCTGCGGCTGGTCGAGGGGGAGGGCGGCGCCCCAGCCCATCTGGACCTGGGCACCTTCGTGTTCACCCGGGAGCCCTACGCCCCGGACGGCGTGGTGCCCGGCGGGGTCGACCCGGAGGGCTGGCGGGCGCTCTGAGGGACGGGGGGCGGGTTGCGGTGATCCGGGGGACGCGGGCCCCGGCGGTGCGCAGGCTCCGGCGCTCGTAGCCTGACCCCGCCAGTGGTACGCACGGCCGGGGGCTGGGTCGGCGGTGCGGTGGGCGGCAGGTTGGTCCCCGGTACTTCGGTACTCGGTACGCCGGTACTCCCGTGCTTCGGTGCGCCCGGTACTCAGGTGCTCTCGTACTCCCGTACTTCGGAACTTCGGTACGGCGGCGCTCAGGTGCTCCGTACTCCGTGCCCCGTACGGGAGCGGCCTGGTCCGCCCTTCCCCCGCCCTCCCTCAGGAGCCCCGCCATGCGCTCGTCCACGCTTCGCCTCAGCGCCTCCCTGCTCGCCCTCACCACCGTCGTGGCCGCCTCCGGGACGGCCACCGCCCGGCCCGGAGGCCCGGCGGCCGGCCACGACCGGCCGGAGACGGTCTGGTCGGCCGGGTGGGCCGCCCCCGTCCAGCGCCCCAGTTCGGGCTTCGAGAAGAACTGGGCCGAGAGCGGCTTCGCCGAGCGCACCGCCCAGACCTTGCGTCAGGTCGTCCGGGTCACCGGCGGCGGCACCGCCGCCCGGATCAGGCTGTCGAACCGCTATGGCACCGCGCCGCTGCGGATCGCGGGCGCGACTATCGCCCGTACCGCGCACGGCGCCTCCGTCCAGGGCGCGAGCCTGCGCGCGCTGACCTTCGGGCACCGGCGGCCGGTGGAGATCCCGGCGGGCGGTGAGACGGTGAGCGACGCGGCCCCGCTGCGCGTGGTGCCTCGTCAGCCGGTGACGGTCACGCTGTACTTCGACCGTCCTACCGGTGCCGCCACCTTCCACGCCCAGGCATACGCCCGCAGCTACCGCGCGGACGGCGACCACCGCGCCGATCGCACCGGGACGGCCTTCACCGAGACCACCCACTCCTGGTACTACCTCTCCGATGTCGAGGTCACCGGCGGCCCCGGCCACCCGGGCACAGTGGTGGCCTTCGGCGACTCGATCACCGACGGCTTCGGCTCGACCGACGACGCCGACCACCGCTGGCCGGATCTGCTGGCCGAGCGCCTCGCGGCCGCGGGCACTCCGCGTCCCGTCCTCAACTCCGGGATCGGCGGCAATCTGCTGCTGCACGACTCGGCCTGGTACGGGGACCGGGCGGGCGCCCGCTTCCGGCGCGATGTCCTGGACAAGCCGGGCGTACGGTCGGTGATCCTGCTCGAGGGGCTCAACGACATCGGCTTCAGCGAGGTCGATCTGCCCACCTACAAGCCCAATCCGCAGGTGTCGGCGGAAGAGGTGATCGCGGGTTACCGGGAGCTGATCGCGCTGGCCCATGCCCGCGGTATCAAGGTCATCGGCGGAACGATCCTCCCGTTCGAGGGCGCTGAGTACCACACCCCGCGCTCCGAGGCGAAGCGCGCCGCGATCAACGAGTGGATCCGCACCTCGGGCGCCTTCGACGCGGTCGTCGACTTCGCGAAGGTCATGGCCTCGCCGTCCGATCCGCTGCGGCTGGACCCGGCGTACGACTCGGGCGACTTCAAGCACCCGAACGACGTGGGCTACCGGCGGATGGCCGAAGCCATCGACCTGGGGGCGCTGTGAGACCGCCACGGAGATGAGGCCAGGTCATGTCGGCCCAGACAGGTCGGGCCCGGACGGGCCGGGTCAGGCCAGCGGCAGCTTGAAGCCGACGTGGCTGGCCTCGAAGCCGAGCCGCTCGTAGAAGCGGTGGGCGTCGATACGGGTCGCGTCCGAGGTGAGCTGCACCAGTGCGCACCCCTCGCGGCGCGACTCCTCGACGGCCCATTCGATCAGTTGGGTGCCGAGCCCGCCGCCGCGCTCCTCGGAGTGGATCCGGACCCCCTCGATGATCGAGCGGGTGGCGCCGCGCCGCGACAGCCCGGGGATCACGGTCAGCTGGAGCGTGCCGACGATGCGGCCGTCCCGGACCGCGACGACCAGCCGCTGCTGGGGATCCCGGTCCAGCCGCTCGAAGGCGGCGCGGTACGGGGCCGGGTCGTCCAGGGACTCCCGGTGGGCGCCGAGCGGGTCGTCCGCGAGCATGGCCACGATCGCCGGGATGTCGTCGGCGGTCGCGCGCCGTATCTCGAAGTCGCTCATGCGGTGAGCCTACGCCGGGGCCCGCGAGGCCCTGACGGGCGGCAGCGAGGGGCCACGGCCGGGCAGCATCCCGACCGGTGGCGATCAGCACGCCGCGATCAGTACGTGGCGGTCAGCCTCTCGACGGCGGTGACCAGCGGTGCCAGCTCCGGCCGCCGGGCGGCGTCGCCCAGGGCCTCGCGCAGCGCCGCGTCGTGCGTCGGCCGCGCCTCCTCCAGGAGCTTGAGCCCCTCGGCGCTGACGTTGGTGTAGATGCCGCGGCGGTCGCTGGGGCAGATGTAGCGGGAGAGCAGCCCGCGGTCCTCCAGCCGGGTGACCAGCCGGGTCGTGGCGCTCTGGCTGAGCACGACGGAGTCGGCGAGCTGCTTCATCTGCAGATGTCCGCCGTCGCCGTCGTGCTGTCCGCTGAGGACGTTGAGCACGGAGAATTCGCGGACGCTCAGATCGTGCCCGGCCTGCAGCGCACGCTCGATATGCGTCTCTATCCGGCCGTGCAGGGAGGACAGGGCGCACCAGCCCTGGGCGAGGGCCTGCCCCGCGGGCGGGGCGACGGCGCAGTGCGTCTTCTCCGGCATGGAACCCCTCCTTGGTGGGTGAGCGGATTCCAGGATAGTCCAGCGTTGAAAAAGACCGCGTATGCAATTATCGGCGCTTTGTCGCCCGCAGCCGACGCCCCCGGGCGGTCAGCCCCCAGGGCTTGATCACCGAGATCGCGGTGAGAAAGGTATAGACGCTCAGGCTGACCGACGGCGCCACGACCAGATCCGTGGTCGCCCCGACCGCCTGGCCCGCCACCACATCGGCCATCGCGGCGTTGATGCTGGCGCGCAGGGCGAACGCCGTGGCGGCGGTGGTGAGCAGCGTCAGCCAGAACTTCACGTACACCCACCGGTGGCGCGCCAGCCCCCACGGCGTCCCCAGCGACAGCACGATCCCGCTGGCCAGCGACAGCAGGCTGATCGGAATCAGCAGCCAGTCGCCCAGCACATTCATGGACCGGTACACCGCCCCGGCCTCTTCGGCCGAGTCGGCCACGGCCCCGGTGATCCCCAGGGCCAGCATCCCGAGGGTCAGTCCGAGCCATCCGACGGAGACGACGACATGCACGACGACGAGGCCCCGGCGGACGGGGCGGGTGAGCTGCTGCATGCCCCCACCGTGGCGGCGCCGCGGCCCCCGCGGCGTCTGACGGCAGGAGTATCCACACGTACTCCCGGCGGCGGGCGCGGGCCGTGACGGCGGTGCCGGCCAGAGCAGGGCAGGACCGCGGCGGCGGCGGGGCCCGGGCCGTCGGCAGGGAGGGCAGGACCGGGGCGGCGGGGCCCGGAGGGTTGCCTCTACGCTCGGCTGATATGACCAGACTGCATCTGTTCGATCTGGACGGCACACTCATCCACGGCTCCGCCGCCGCGATCGAGATCTCCCGGCAGCTCGGTCTGGAGCGGGAGATCGCCGCGCTGGAGCGGGGCTTCGCGGGCGGGGAGATGACGACGGCCCAGTTCGCGGAGCGGGCCTGCGCGCTGTGGGAGGAGCTGACGGAGGAGCATGTGGCGGCGGCGTTCGAAGGGGCGCCGTGGCTGGCGGGGATCCGTGAGGTGTGGGCGGACATCCGGGCGCGGGGCGAGCGCTGTGCGGTGATTTCGCTCTCGCCGGGCTTCTTCGTGTCGCGGCTGCTGGAGTGGGGCGCGGACGCCACCTACGGATCGGCCTGGCCCGCCGTGCCGTTCCGGGAGCCGGTGGATCCGGCGGGGATTCTGACCCCGGCCGCGAAGGTCCGGATCGCCGATGAACTCTGTGCGAAGTTCGGGTTGACCAGGGATCACTGCGTGGCCTACGGGGACTCACTCTCGGATGCGGAGCTGTTCACGGTGGTGCCGGTCTCGGTCGCCGTGAACGCCGACCACCATGTGAGCGAAATCGCATCCCACGCCTATGCCGGTCGTGATCTCCGAGAGGCTTACGAATTGATGGGTAACCGCACGTAACTATCGGTAATTACACGAGTTGGCGGGTGTAACGAGTGCGGTGTACTTGGGGCTTGTGAATTCATCCGGGGCCGGTAGGGTCGAGTCCGGTTCCGTGCGGCGTGCTGTAACGGGGTCAGAACGGGCATCCCGGGCCAACCAGCATAACGGGAACGCGGCCCCCGTTTCCCGGACTTCGGGCTATGTGCCCGGGGCGGGGAACGAGCGTGGCATGCTGCCCGGAAGAGAGTCACGGAGAGGGTCGGTACGACCATTCTCGCTTGAACCAGGGCACCAGGACGGGGAATTGCGGGCACATTCCGGCAGCGGAAGTGCGAAGACCGACAGAAAGATGTTCGAGGCGAGGCAACCATGGACGCTCCGACCACCACATCGTCGGCCGGCAGCGACGGCTCCGGCGGAAACAGTGGCGACTGGGGCTGGTTCACCCCGAGCAGGCGACCGGCCGAGGAGCAGGGGTCCCCGGACCGGCAGGGCGATGAGCGTGCGCCCAGCCGCCCGGTGAATCCGATACGGCCGGTCGGCACCGGAGCCGACCGCCGTACGCCCGTGGAGCCGCCCCCCGCGCCCGGTCCGGGGGCGTCCGGTCCGCGAGCGGGCGACCGCCGGGTGGACGAGCGTCGGGTGGATGACCGCCGGGTGGATGACCGCCGGGTGGACGAGCGCAGGGCCCCCGGCCCCGCGGCCCCCGGCCCCGCGGCCCCCGGGCGCGAGGAGCATCAGCGTCCCGACGAGGCGGCCCCGGCTCCACAGGACGTCCGGCCCGGCCCCGACTCGCCGTTCGCCATCCCCGAGACCGCCTCGCCCGACGCGATCCTGCTGCGCCGCACGATGGCCGAGGTACAGCCCGTCAGCGACAAGGTCACCTCGTATTTCTACGCGCTGCTCTTCGTCCAGCACCCCGAGCTGCGGCCGCTCTTCCCCGCCGCCATGGACGCCCAGCGCGACCGGCTGTTCAAGGCGATACTCACCGCCGCCCGGCTCGTCGACGACCCCGACATCCTCACCGACTTCCTCTCCCGGCTCGGCCGCGGCCACCGTAAGTACGGCACCCAGCCCGAGCACTACCCCGCCGTCGGTGAATGCCTGATCGGCGCGCTCACCCGCTACGCGGTCACCACCTGGACCGACGAGGCCGAGGCCGCCTGGGTGCGTGCCTACACCGCGATCTCCCAGATCATGATCGACGCGGCGGCCGAGGACGAGCTGCGCGCCCCCGCGTGGTGGCAGGCCGAGGTGGTCGGGCATGAGCCGCGCACCCACGACATCGCCGTGATCACCGTCCGCCCGGATCAGCCGTACCCCTTTCTGGCGGGCCAGTACACCTCGGTGGAAACGCCCTGGTGGCCGCGGGTGTGGCGGCACTATTCGTTCGCCTCGGCGCCGCGCTCCGACGGGCTGCTCTCCTTCCACGTGAAGGCCATCCCGGCCGGATGGGTGTCCTCCGCGCTGGTGCACCGGGCCCGCCCCGGCGATGTGATCCGTCTCGGGCCCCCCGCCGGGTCCATGACGGTCGACCACTCCAGCGACAACGGGCTGCTCTGCCTGGGCGGCGGCACCGGTATCGCGCCGATCAAGGCACTGGTCGAGGACGTCGCCGACTACGGCCGCCACCGTCCGGTCGAGGTCTTCTACGGCGCCCGCAATGATCACGACCTGTACGACATCGACACCATGCTGCGGCTGGCGCAGAGGCATCCGTGGCTCGCGGTCCGCCCCGTCGTCTCCGACGGCCCGACCAACGGCCTCAGCGGCCGGCTGCCAGACGCCGTGCGGCAGTACGGCCCGTGGAACGCGTTCGACGCGTATCTCTCCGGGCCGCCCGGGATGATCCGCAGCGGTGTCGACGCCCTGGTGGGCATCGGCATTCCGTCCCACCGCATCCGGCACGACTCCATCGAGGAGCTCGCCGCCGCCGCGGAATAGGACGCGGACGGCAGACGGCGAAACACCGACATGAGGCAGGCATTCCGGCGATTCCGGACGGCGAATCAGTAGGACGGGGACGAGAACCGTGGACAGTGCGGAGCACCTCGACGATCGCGCGTGGCGTCCGGGGAGCGACGGCGAACACCTTCTGCAGCGGCGACTGGACACGGTGGACCGCGCCGACCGCTTCTACGACGAACAGGTGCTGGACCACCTCAACGTCCGGATGCGGGAGTTCATCGACCGCCAGGAAATGTTCTTCCTGGCCACCTCCGACGGGCACGGGGAATGTGACAACACCTTCCGTGCCGGTCCGCCCGGCTTTCTGCGGGTACTCGACGCGCGCACGCTGGCCTATCCCGAATACCGGGGGAACGGCGTCCTGGCCAGCCTCGGCAATATCCAGGAGAACCCCCACGTCGGCATTCTCATGGTCGACTTCTTCCGGGACCGGATCGGGCTGCACGTGAACGGCCGGGCCCGGGTGGTGGAGGACGCTGCGATGCGCGAGGCGCACCCCGGCCTGCCGGTGGACCCGGTACGGGGGCGGCGCGCGGTGGTGTGGGTCGAGGTGACCATCGAGGAGGCGTATATCCACTGCGCCAAGCACATCCCGCACCTCCAGAAGGTCCCGGCGCAGCGACGCACCGGCGGCGGCGACAACCGGCACCACGGCCCCTCCGGTGACCAGGCCCTCGAGCACGACCGGGAGCGGGACTGGGGGACGGACGACGTCAAGCGGAAGGGCGGCGACTTCTTCGGCGCCGCCGCCGAGGCGCGCGACGGCCGCAGGAACCCGCCCGCCCCGCCCACCACCGCCCCCACGACCCCACCGACCCCGCGACCGGCGGAGCTGCCCGGCCGGCCCGCCCCGGTGGCCCCGGCGGTCCGGGTGCTGCCGGCCCCGCCTGTTCCGTACGCCCCGGTGGTCCCGGGTACGGAGACTCTGGCCATGGCAGCCGTCTCGGGCCCTCAGACCCCGGTCACCCCGGCGGCCCCGGGCGTCCCGGGCCTTCAGGCCCCGCCTGTCCCGTACGCCCCGGTGGTTCCGGGCGCTCGGCCCCTGGCCACGCCGGTCGTCTCGGGCTCTCGGACCCCGGCAGCGCCGGTGGTCCCAGGTCCTCAGGCCCTGGCCACCCGGGCGGTCTCGGGCCCTCAGATCTCAACCGTCCCCGCTGCCCCGGACCTTCAGGCCCCAACCGCCCCTCCGGCAGTCTCGGCCGCTCTGGGTCCCCAGATCCCGGCAGCCCCGGCGGTCTCGGACCCTCAGACCCCGGCGGTCCCGGTGGGCCAGGACCCTCAGACCCCGGCGGTCCCAGTGGTCTCGGGCTCCCAGGCCCAGGCGGCTCCGGCCGCCCCGAGCCCCGCCCTGGCCGTACCGCCCGTCCCGGCCGCTCCACCGGCGTCGCGGCCGGTGGACCTTCCTGGCGAGGCCGCCCAGGCCGTCTCGGCCTCGCGGGCCCCGGCCGCCCCACCCGCCCTGCGGCCGGTGGACCTTCCCGGCCGGACCGTTCCGGCCGACCCGGGCCCGCAGACCCCGGCCGCCCCCGCAGACTCGGACGCTCAGACCTCAGCCGTCTCAGGCGCCTCAGCCGTCCCGGACCCCCAGACCCCACCGGCGGCACAGGCCGAACCGGCTGACTCGGCTGGGCAAACGCCGCAGCCCTCGGTGGCGCGCGCCGATCTCAGCCCGGCCATCCGGCCGGAGGTCCGCCCCGACGCGGGGCCCGAGACCTGGCGTGAGGAGGCCGAGCGGGTGCTGGCCGAGGCACGTCAGCGGGCGGCCCGGAAGACCCAGCAGCCGTTCGGCGGCTGGTTCCGCTAGGTCCTGCCCCGCGAAGACCCGCCCGGCAGACCCTAGCCGAGGTCGTCCGCGAGCAGGGCCAGCACGCCCTCGATGTTGGCGTCGAGGTAGGCCCGCAGCGAGGGCGGCACCACCCCGACCGAGGCGATCCCCTCGCGGGTGAACGGGACGCTCACCACCTCGTACTCCCCGCACGGCTCGTCCACCTCCGGGCCGTGCCGCCGGGTGAGGTCCATCGAGGCGAGTCTGCAGACGAAGAAGTGCTGCACCTTCACTCCGCCAGAGCCGCCAGAGCCGCCAGAGCCGCCAGAGCCGCCAGAGCCGCCAGAGCCGCCAGAGCCCTGGGCGCCTTCGGCGCCCGCCGCGCCGTCCGCGCCCTCATCGGGATGGGGGACGGTGTCCACGAACGCGGGCACCACATCGGTCACCTTCGCCCCCAGCTCCTCGTCCACCTCGCGGTGCAGGGCCTCGACGACGGTCGCGTCCTCGGGCTCCATCCCGCCGCCCGGAGTGATCCAGTACGGCGCCTGGCCGGGCTTGGTGCGCTTGATCAGGAGCATCCGGGGCGCGGCCTCGCCCTCGAGGAGAATGGCGCGAGCGGTGCGTTTGACCACAGGTCGTTCGGTCATGCAGGACATCTGCCGCACCCTTGGCCCCGCGAAACCACTTACTCACCAGTCGACAGCCGCGCGCAACAGCCATTCGTGCGCCCGCGCGATATGCGGCAGCGCGAGCGCCCCCGTCCGCACCACCAGGAAATAGGTGCGCAGCGGCGGCACCGGCGGGTTGAGCAGCGCCACCACCTCCCCCGCGTCCAGCGCGTCCATGCACAGATAGCGCGGCAGGACGCCGAGCCCGGCGCCCTCCGCGACGCAGGCGAGCACCGCGCGCAGATCGGGCGCGATGATCGTGCCGGCGGTGACCGGCCGGGTGTCGAAGACGGCCGACCAGTAGCGGGTGACCAGCGGCAGGCTCTCGTGCACCTCGACGACGGGCAGCGCCTCCAGCGCGCGTACCCCCTTGACCTGGAGCACCGCGGGGCCGCCGAGCCGGGCCGCCCAGCGCGGGGCCGCGACCAGCACATGCTCCTCGTCGCACAGCGGGGTGGCGGCCAGCAGTCGGCCCCGCGGCCGGGCGGTGGTGATGACCAGGTCGTGATGGCCCGCGCCGAGCCCCTCGAACAGTTCCTCGGTGCTGCCGAAGGCGCAGCGCACCGCCAGTCCCTGGGTGACGAGGGTGGTCAGCGCGGGCAGGGCGCGCAGCGCGGTGAACTCGGGAAGGCCCGCGAGATGCAGGGTGCGCAGCGCCGAGCGGTCGTCGTCGAGACCCGCCTCGGTGATCTCCACGAGGGCGTCGAGATGCGGCGCGGCCTTGTGGGCGAGTTCGTCCCCGACGGTGGTGGGGACGACGCCGCGCGCCGTACGGAGGAACAGAGGGCGGCCGAGCTGCCGCTCCAGGGTGCGTATCTGGCCGGTGACGGCGGGCTGGGAGAGCCCGAGCAGCCCGGCGGCGCGAGTGAAGGACCCGGCGCGGTGAACCGCGACAAAGGTGCGTAAGAGGGCCAGATCCATGCGGTTCCCCTCGCCTCGGCGCGCCCCGAACGCATGCCAACTATAAATATGCCGATAGGTCCATGTCGCTACTGTGATTGGACACTGACGCTGAGTCAACTAGCCTTGTTCGAGCGGTTCTCCACGAGAAGAACCGGGGCGTCTCAAGCCACGAGGGGGGAGGCTTGAGACGCCCGCACAGGCCTACCCGCCCGCTTTCAGCCACCTGCCGCGGCGCCGGCCGCGTCGAGCGCCCGCAGTACATCGGCGATCAGATCGTCCGGGTCCTCCGCGCCCACCGAGAACCGGATGAACCCCTCGGGCACCGCGTCGCCGCCCCACCGTCCGCGCCGCTCCGCCGTGGAGCGCACCCCGCCGAAGCTGGTGGCGTCGTCCACCAGCCGCAGCGCGTCCAGGAAGCGCTCCGCGCACTCCTTGTCCGGCAGGGTGAAGGAGACCACGCAGCCGAAGCGCCCGCCGCGCATCTGCCCGGCCGCGAGCCGGTGGGCGGGATCGGTCGGCAGACCGGGGTGGCGCAGCCCGGTGATCTCGGGGCGCTCGCGCAGCGCCTCGGCGAGGGCCAGGGCGGTCGCCGCCTGGCGGTCGACGCGTAGCTGGAGGGTGGCCAGGGAGCGGTGGGCGAGCCATGCCTCCATGGGGCCGGGGATCGCGCCCACCGTCTTGCGCCAGGCCCGCACCTCCGCGGCGAGCCGCGGATCGCGGCAGGTCACATAGCCGAGCAGGACATCGCCGTGGCCGGTGAGCGCCTTGGTGCCGCTTGCCACGGCGAAGTCCGCGCCGAGCTCCAGCGGGCGCTGGCCGAGCGGGGTGGCGAGGGTGTTGTCGACGGCGACCAGCGTGCCCCGGGCGTGCGCGGCCTCGGCGAGCCGGCGGATGTCACAGACGTCCAGTCCGGGATTGGACGGGGTTTCCAGCCACAGCAGCTTCGTCCGGTCGTCCAGGGCGGCCAGCTGGGCGTCCTCGCCGGTCGGGGCGGTGCGCACCGTGACCCCGTAGCCCTCCAGCCGCTCGACCAGCGCCGGGAGGAGCTGATAGCCGTCCGACGGCAGTACGGCCGCGTCGCCCTGGCGCAGCTGGGACAGCAGCACGGCCGAGATCGCGCCCATCCCGGAGGAGAAGACGACCGTCTCGGCGTCGGTGCCCGGTGACTCCAGCTCGCTGATCGCCCGCTCCAGCAGGGACCAGGTGGGGTTGCCGTCCCGGCCGTAGGTGTAGGGGCCGACGGGGTCGCCGGGGAGGTGGTAGTGGGCGGCGAAGACCGGGCCCGGCAGCGTCGGCTCGTACGCCTCGGCCTCGGGCAGCCCGGCCCGTACGGCGCGGGTGCCATCGCCGGTCATGCGGGCTCCTTCCCCGCGTCGGGGCCATTGGCGGCCGACGCGCTCTTCTTGCTCTCGGCGCTCTGGGCGGCCCTCTCCGGGGTCTCCTCGGCGGTGCTCCCCGCGGCGTCGATGGCCTCGGTGACCGCGTCCAGCAGCCCGCCGCCGGCGGCCTCGATCATCTCCAGGCACTCCTCGAAGTCGTCCGTCCCGCCGAAGTAGGGGTCCGGTACATCGAGGCCGCCCAGCGCGTTCTGGTCCGCTTCCGGGTCGTAGCTCCGCAGCAGCCGTACCTTCGCGGCGTCGTGCGGGGTCGGCGCGAGCGCGCGCAGCTCATGCAGATGGCCGCTGTCCAGGGCGATCACCAGATCGAGGTGATCGAACCAGTCGGCCCGGAACTGCCGCGCGATGTGATCCTGCTCATAGCCGTGGGCGGTGAGTACGTCGATGGCGCGGCGGTCGGCCCCGTCGCCCTCGTGCCAGGGCCCGGTGCCCGCGCTGTCCACCTCGACACGGCCGTCCAGCCCGGCCTCCGCGGCGTGGGCGCGGAAGACGGATTCGGCCATCGGCGAGCGGCATATGTTGCCGGTGCAGACAAAGCAGACACGGTAGGGCGACGGGTCTCTCATGCCTCTCATCATCCCCGGCCGGGGTCAGTCCTTGTCATCGGGCAGCACGACGTGCAGGGCCCACGCGACTATGGAGACGATCAGGCCACCGAGCACCGCGGTGCCGAAGCCGTCGACGTCGAAGCTCAGATCCAGCTTTCCGGCCAGCCAGGAGGTCAACAGCAGCATCAGGGCGTTGATCACCAGCGTGATCAGCCCGAGGGTCAGGATGAACAACGGAAAAGCCAGGAGCTTGACGATCGGCTTGACCACCACGTTCACCACGCCGAAGACCAGGGCGACGAGAATGAGGGTGAGCGCTTGGCGGCCGGTGTTGTCACCGGTGAGCGTGATGTCCTTGAGTAGCCAGATGGCGACGCCGAGGGCACCGGCGTTCGCGATCGTCTTGACGAGAAAATTCTTCATGGTTGAGATCGTCGCAGACAGGCCCCGCGGCAGGCAGGGGCCCCGTAGGCAGGGGTGGAGAGCGAATGAAGGCGTTCCGGCTGGATGAGCTGGAGGCGGAGCGGGCCGCGAACAACGGCGCGTATCTGCAGTTCCTGCGGGAGCGGAACATGTCCGTGGGGCTGTACGCGCTGGACGCGGGCCAGCCCGACCCGCAGTCGCCGCACAACCAGGACGAGGTCTACCTGGTGGTGAGCGGCCGGGCGTCGGTCACGGTGGGAATGGAGACGACGCAGGTGGCGCGGGGCAGCGTGGTGTACGTACCGGCGGGCACGGCGCACAAGTTCCACCACATCACCGAGGACCTGAGGGTGCTGGTGGTGTTCTCGCCGCCGGAGGGCTGAGGCCGCCGGAGGGCTGAGGCCGGCCGAGGGGTGGTGCTGCCCGAGGGTGGTGCCGCCTGAGGCTTGTCCACCGTGCAGCCGATGCGTGGCGGGACGGTCCCGTAGGGGTCCGCTCAGGGGAGGACGAGGGGCGGGGGACGCCCGCGCGCTTCCGTCCCGTCCTAGCATCGAGGCAGGGAAGACCGGCCGTCGGCGTCCGGACCCACGGCTCGGAGAGAAAGCAGGGAGTTACGTGACCACGAAGGGGATATTCCGGGGCTTGCCGTGGTGGGTGACCTGGATCGCGATACCGGTCCTCATCCTCGCCGTGTTCGGCGGCCTGGTCATGAGCGTGATCGGGTTTCTGGTGAGCTTCGTCTTCAAGGCGCTGCTGCTGGTGGCGCTGATCGCCGGGCTGATCTACGTCGTACGGAAGTTCACCGCCTGACCCGCCCCGCGGCGCTCGCCGCGTCCCCCAGGGCCTGACGCATCCCCGCAGGCCCAGCGGACCCCCACCGCGCGTGGATACGCCGCGCGAGGGATACCGCCGGGGCGGGAGCGCGGTCCGGCGCCACCCCTGCCGTTAGAGTGCGAGACCTCGGCGTTCTTCCTCTCGGCGTCTGCCTCGCAACAACACCCCGGGGGTGCCTGTTGACGACAGCGATCTTCGATACGGCCGGTGCGCCGGCCCCGATCTCCCGCCCACCGGGCCCACGTCGTCCGGCCCCGCGGGTCTCCCCATGGCAACACTGGCCATTTTCGTTCCCTCACACGAGGCAAACCGACTCCGCACAGCAATCGAGTCGCTACGCTCCAGAGTCGGCCATGCGCAAACAACCCGGGGCGGCGAACGATGCGTGACATGCGTGACACAGTTCAGGCGGAAGTGACGATGACCTTCCTGGTCTCGCAGGATCTCTCCTTCCGGATCCCGGTCGAGCTGTCCTACGACAGCAGCGACCCCTATGCCGTCGAGATCACCTTCCATTTGCCCGGCGACGCGCCGGTGAGCTGGGCCTTCGCGCGGGAGCTGCTGCTGGACGGGCTGAGCAAACCCACCGGCGAGGGGGATGTGCGCATTGCTCCGGCCTCCCCCGAGGGGCTCTCGGACGTCTTCATCAGACTCCAAGTCGGCTGTGAACGGGCCCTGTTCCGGGCCGGGGCCGCCCCTCTGGTGGCCTTCCTCGATCGGACGGACCGGGTGGTGCCTTTCGGCCAGGAGCCGGCGGCCTGCGATCCGGTCGGCGATCTCGACGCCGAACTCCACCGCATCCTGGCCGAGGACCGGTACGCGGGCTGAGCGCCGGATACGCGGCGGCGGGCCGAAGACCGGTGTGCCGCGGCCGAACCGTCCGCCATCACCGAACCGTCCGCCATCACCGAACCGGCCGGATCACCGAGCCAGCCGGGCGGCGTGCCCGGTGGCTGGGCGTCTCGTCGCCCAGCGGCTCGTCGTGTCCCCGCCCGGCGGCCCAGCGTGCCCTCCCCGATGGCTCGTCGTGTCCTCGCCCAGCGGCTGTGTCCCCGCCCGGCGGCTCGACGTGCCGTCGCCCGACAGCTCAACGTGCCGTCGCCCGGCCGCTCAGCGCGTCTTGGCCCGGCGCCGCCGCCCGCGTCCGCCCCGGCCGGTGCCGGCTCCCTGGGCGCCGCCCGCGTCGGCCCCCCGCTCCGCGCCGCCGTCCGCGGCCGGGGCGCGGTCCGCGGAGACCACGAGCACGGCCAGCGCCGTGGTCACGGGCACCGAGGCGACGAGCCCGATGCTGCCCACCAGCGTCCGTACGATCTCCTGCGCGACGATCTCGCTCGTGGCGACCGTGCCCACACCGGTGTCCGCGATGGAGAACAGCAGCAGCAGCGGAAGCGACGCGCCCGCGTACGCCAGCACCAGCGTGTTCACGACGGAGGCGATGTGGTCCCGCCCGATCCGCATCGCCGCCCCGTAGAGCCTGCGCCGGGACGCGGTCGGGTCCGCGGCCCTCAGCTCCCACACCGCCGAGGTCTGGGTGACCGTCACATCGTCCAGCACACCCAGCGAGCCGATGATCACGCCCGCCAGCAGCAGCCCGCGTATCTCGATGTTCGGATAGAGGCCGTGCACCAGCCCGGTCTGGTCGTCCGTATTGCCGGTCAGGCTCGCCCAGGCGATGAACAGCGAGCCCAGCACCCCGATCAGCAGCAGTGACACCAGTGTGCCGAGCACGGCGACCGATGTACGGGCCGTCAGCCCATGGCACATATAGAGCGCGAGAAGCATGATCGCGCTGCCCCCGACGACCGCGACCACCAGCGGATTGGAACCCTGGAGTATCGCCGGGAGGATGAACAGCGTCAGCACCCCGAAGCTGATCGCCAGCGCCACCAGCGCGAACACCCCGCGCAGCCGCCCCACCACCACGACGGCGAGCGCGAACAGCCCCGCCAGCAGCGCCATCGGCATCGACCGGTCGACGTCGGACACGGAGTACTGCAGGTCCTTGGGCGCCTTGGGGGCGTACGCCAGCTTCAGCTCCTGCCCGGCGCTGAACTGACGCGAGGCGTTGGGCTGGACGATTTCGGGGAAGGTGCGGCCTTTGTCCTTGCCCGAGGTGACCTCGATGGTGGCCTTCTCGCAGACGCTCTTCTTCCCGCCCTGCCCGGGGGCGCCGTTCTGGGCGGCGCTGTCCTGGCCGGGCTCGGTGGGCGCCTGCGGCTGGGCGTTGACGTCGGCGCAGTTCACCTCCTCGACCTTCACCACCCGTCCGGCGACGGTCTGCTGGTCGAAGCCGAGACCGCTGCGGCCGCTCGCCTTGTGGTCGGGCGTGCCGCCCGGCCAGAGCACGATCAGACCGGCGACGACGGCGACCGCGAAGGGGATGAGCACCGCGGCGATGATCTTGCGGAGGCGGGCGGAGACGGGAGCGGCGGGGCCATGACTGTGGGAGTGGCCGTGGGAATGGCCGTGGCCGTGGTCGTGCGCCTGATCGGAGGGGCGGGGCTGCTCGGGCGGGTGGTCCTGCTGGATGGCGGTCACGGTCGCATCATCGCAAGAGGAGTGGGCCCCCTGTTCAGCACTGTGGATAAACCGTTAGCGTGGGCACGAACCTTTGCAATCGCGGGAGCTCGGAGCACCGGGCTGAGAGGGCGCTGACGCTGACAGCTGCGCCGACCGCTGAACCTGTTACCGGGTAATGCCGGCGTAGGGAGTGGGTCTCATGACTCAGCAGGATGCATCATCGCGCGCCGAGAAGGCCGAATTCGGCTGGCATAAGGGATATGTCGCGGGTTCGCGCCCGGACCTTCACGTCCCGGTCCGCCGAGTGCACCTCACCAACGGCCAGGATGTGACGCTGTACGACACCTCCGGCCCGTACACCGACCCCACCATCGAGACGGATGTCCGCCGTGGCCTGGCGCCGCTGCGGCAGAACTGGATCGTCGCCCGCGGCGACACGGAGGAGTACGCGGGCCGTCCCGTCCGCCCCGAGGACGACGGGATCAAGCACACCTCGCCCCGCGGGGGACTGCGCAACCTCGACGCGGTCTTCCCCGGCCGCCCGCGCCAGCCGCGGCGCGGCCGTGCGGGCGGCCCCGTGACCCAACTCGCCTATGCGCGGCGGGGCGAGATCACGGCGGAGATGGAGTACGTGGCGATCCGCGAGAACGTCTCCCCCGAGGTGGTCCGGGAGGAGATCGCGGCGGGCCGCGCCGTCCTCCCGGCCAATGTCAACCACCCGGAGATCGAGCCGATGATCATCGGCAAGCGGTTCCTGGTGAAGGTCAACGCCAATATCGGCAATTCCGCCGTCACCTCCTCCATCGAGGAGGAGGTCGAGAAGATGACCTGGGCGACCCGCTGGGGCGCCGACACGGTCATGGACCTCTCGACCGGCCGCAACATCCACACCACCCGCGAATGGGTGCTGCGCAACTCCCCGGTCCCCATCGGCACCGTGCCGCTCTATCAGGCGCTGGAGAAGGTCGACGGCAGGGCCGAGGAGCTGACCTGGGAGATCTACAAGGACACGGTCATCGAACAGGCCGAGCAGGGCGTCGACTACATGACCGTCCACGCCGGCGTCCGGCTGCCGTACGTCCCCCTGACCGCCCGCCGCAAGACCGGCATCGTCTCCCGCGGCGGCTCCATCATGGCGGCGTGGTGCCTCGCCCACCACCAGGAGTCCTTCCTCTACACGCACTTCGAGGAGCTGTGCGAGATCCTCGCGGCGTACGACGTCACCTACTCGCTGGGCGACGGGCTGCGCCCCGGGTCGATCGCCGACGCCAACGACGAGGCGCAGTTCGCGGAGCTGCGCACGCTCGGTGAGCTCAACCGGATCGCCAAGGAGCACGGCGTCCAGACGATGATCGAGGGCCCGGGCCATGTCCCGATGCACAAGATCAAGGAGAATGTCGACCTCCAGCAGGAGATCTGCGAGGAGGCCCCGTTCTACACCCTGGGCCCCCTCACCACCGATATCGCCCCCGCCTACGACCACATCACCTCCGGCATCGGCGCCGCGATGATCGCCTGGTGGGGCACGGCGATGCTCTGCTACGTCACGCCCAAGGAGCACCTGGGCCTGCCGGACCGCGATGACGTCAAGACCGGCGTGATCACCTACAAGATCGCCGCCCATGCGGCCGACCTGGCCAAGGGCCATCCGGACGCCCAGGCATGGGACGACGCGCTCTCCGACGCACGCTTCGAATTCCGCTGGGAGGACCAGTTCAACCTGGCCCTGGACCCGGACACGGCCCGCTCCTTCCACGACGAGACCCTCCCGGCGGAACCGGCCAAGACGGCGCACTTCTGCTCGATGTGCGGGCCCAGGTTCTGTTCGATGAAGATCTCCCAGGACATCCGCCGCGAACACGGCGGCGCGATGGACGCGGCGGAGGCGGAGGCCGAGGCCGGTATGGCCCAGAAGTCCAGGGAGTTCGCGGAGGCGGGCAACCGCGTGTATCTGCCGATCGCGGACTGAGGCGCGGACGCGTAGGCCGAGATCGCCGGTGAAGCCCGGCAAAGCAGCGCCTGCGGGGTGAAACAGGCGATACGCTGCGGGACGGGTCCGAAGCCGCAACTTGGATTTGCGACTTCGGACCCTCAGCGTGCCGCTACGCGGGCGGAAGCTCAGCCACGTAGATCGGATGTCCGCTGTCCGTCAGCCCGTTCTGACGGATGCAGCGGTGCTTCTGGAGGAACCGCAGACAGGCGTGCACCCGCTGCCGAGTGAGCCCCGTCTTGGCCGAGAGCGTCTCCAGCGAGTGGCCGATCTGCCCGGCTTCGGCCAGCGTGGGGAGGATGTAGACGGCCACCGCCCATACGTCCTCGGTGATGCTCAGCCGGTCCTTCCACTGTGCGAACAGGTTCTCCGTCCTGAGCCTCAGCTCCCGCTTGCCCGCCTCGGGCTCCTCGCCCGGTCGGCAGCCCAGCGCATCGAGGATCCGCGACCACGCCTGCTCGGACCGATGCAGGGAATCCAGTACCTCCGTATGGAAGCGTTCGGCCCGCGTCTCCAGCCGGACGATCGCGTCCATGAGCTCGCTCGGTGGAGTGGGGCGGGAGATCTCGGAGACTTCCAGCGCGTATGAGCCCTCGCGCTGGACGGTGGCGATCACTCTCGAGACCCACTGTTTGAAGGGCAGGCACGCGGGCTTGGTGCAGCCGTTCACTAGGAGGATAAGTCCTTCGAGATCGACGAGCTGCAAGTCTCGGCGCCATTCCCTACCTGCGGGAATGCTGAGACTGTGACTGGAAGTCACAGTCTCAAGAGACTCTCGCCGCTCCTCCGGCACATGATCGAGCAGAGCCTTGCGCGTCGTGGTGTAGCCGAGCTCTCGGCACACATCGGCAGCGGGGAACCAGTGCTCTCCGTTGGGCAGGGTCAACCTTCGGACCCGGGCCCCCGTGGCCGCGTAGACGAAATCGTTGACGTCCATGGCGTCGTGCCGGGCGGACGGGCCCGGCGGTGTGTTGTGTTTGCGCATCGCGCATCACCTCCACCGATGGACGCTAAACATCACCGCCCATCAATTCCCCCGAATAGGCGGAAGTTCCCTCGATCGGTGGATAATTGATCGATCTGAGGACAAACCGCGCACCAGCGCTGATCCGGCTGGTGCTCGGGGCCGCTGGCCCCCGAGCCCGGGATCCGTGGTCCGGAGGCTTCGCCAGGTGGCGACAGGTCTCCCAGGGCATCCGCCGCGAACACGGCGGCGCGATGGACACGGCGGAGGCGGAGGCCGGTATGGCCCAGACTTCACTGCTGAGTAGCGGACGCGGGCGCTTTCCTCTTCTTCCCGTTGGCCCGTTTCACGTGAAACATCCCTTCGAGCGTTGGTCCGTGCTCCGAGTCGCACTTCGGGGCGGTCGGAGCGCGGGCCGCGGGGTGGTTCACGCGGTGAGTGCGGCGACGACCCGGTTGGTCATCTCCTCCTGGGTGGTCAGCGGCGTCGGGGCGTAGGAGAGGACGAAGCGGAGCGCCTGGTCGCGGGTGGCGAACATGCGGGTGCGGTAGCCGTATGTCTCGCCGGTCTTCCCCCACAACGTCACGCCGTTCACCGTGGCCTTCTGCAGGCCGAGGCTGTAGCGGGCCGGGGTGCCGTCCAGCATCCGTACGGAATCCGGGGGCAGGGTGAAGAGCTTGTCCAGCGCGTGGGGCGGCAGCAAGGCGCCGGAGAACAGGGCTCGCTGAAAGCGGGACAGGTCGTCGAGGGTCGAGACCAGCTCGCCTTCGCCCCAGGCGCTGGACTGGTTGTACACGGTGATATCGCGCAGCGACCCGTCGGTCATCCGCAGATAGCCGTGCACATGAGGACCGTGGAGGCGGGGGTCCTGGCCCGGCAGCAGGGTCCGGGTCAGGCCCAGCGGGCGTAGGACGCGGGACTCGATCGCCTGGCCGTAGGGGCGGCTGGTCAGTTTTTCGGTGATCAGGGCGAGCAGGACGTAGTTGATGCCCCGGTACTCCTGTGTGGTCCCCGGATCGAACTTGAGCGGGTCGTGGGTCACCGTCTCGACCCACTCCCGCGGTGTCCACCGGTCCCATCGATGCCGCAGGACCCCTTCCGGAGTGCTGTCGTCCGGCAGTCCTCGATGGTCGGGCAGTCCGCTGGTGTGGTTGAGCAGCTGGGCCACGGTGATGCGGCGGGAGAAGGCGGAGGGCATCAGATCCGGGAGGTACCGTCCGATGGGGGCGTCGAGCTCCACCCGGCGCTCGGCCCACAGTTGAAGGACCACGGTGGCCACGAACGCCTTGGTGACGCTGCCCGCACGGAAGCGGTCGTCCGGGCGTACGGCCCGCCCGCTCCCGAGGTCCGCCGTCCCGGCCGTGCCGTACCAGTGGTCGCCTCGGCGGTCGACGCGCAGTTGCGCGGAGGTGGCGGGCGGATGGGAGAGATCGCTGATGGCGGCCTGCAGGGCGGCTTCGTCGGGCGCCGCGGTCGATGCGGTGGTCCCCGCCGCCGCGCGGGCCTCGGTGTTCCCGGCCACGGCCAGCAGCGTTCCGGCCGCGCAACCACCCATGAAGGTACGTCGGGTCAAGGAAGTCATGGTCAGTCATGCTGCCGAGGCAGCCGCGCCCCGCCATCCGGGATGACCCCACGTGCACCCTCACGCGCGCCCGGAGTGTCCCCGGGGTGGCCCCGGGACGCAGGCTAGTCCGGCTGGTGCTCGGGCCCACTGTAGTCGGGGCTGGTGAAGTCCGGGCTGCTGTAGTGGGGGCGGGCCTTGGGGCCTTCGCCGTCGGTGCTGAAGCCGGGGCGGCTGTAGCCGAGGTGCGGGGTGCGGCTGACCGTTTCGGGGTTGGTCGGGACGTAGGCGGAGGGGGACGGGGCCGAGGGGTTGGCCATGGCCTCGCGGAGGAACGGCAGGATGCCGCGCTCCAGCAGGGCCTGGCGCCAGACCTCTCTGGCGCGGTCCACCTCCTCGAGCTGCTCGCTGCGCGCCTCGCCCCGGATCGCGCTGGAGCCGTTGCGCAGCGCGGTCAGGAGCAGTCCGACGGCGGCGATCAAGATGCCCGCGGCGGTCAGCGCGGCGAAGAACCAGCCCGCGGTGACCATCGGCTGGGCGATGGAGGGGGCCGGGTCGAGGACGTTGAGGACGTAGCCGACGATGAGGAAGATGATCGCGGCGGCTCCGGCGAGCACCGGCGCCAGCACCGCGAGCATGGCGACGAGCCCGGCCCCCGCGGCGTCCTGCATCGCGCCGGCGAGCCCTACCGTGCCGTCCGGGTGCTCGCGCTCGCTCACATCCCCGGCGAGCGGGAAGAGCGGCGCGGGCTCGCGCAGTTTGGCGCGAGTTTCGCGGTAGTCCTGATATTCGGCGGCCGCGCATGCCGCTATCGCGGCCGAGGCGCCGAGTGCCATCGTGCGCAACTGCTCGGCAGTGAGCCGCTGCCCGACACCGGTGAGGGCCGGGCGATGGTCCGCGGTGCGCAGTGCCTCGTCGAGAACCCGCTCGAACTCCGGGCGGTCCTCGGTCAGCAGGTGCGGAGCGCTTTTCATGGTGCATCCCCCGATGCTCCGTAGGGCCGTGACGCCGGCTTGCGCCGGGCAGTCGGGCGGAAACGGAGGAGAGCCTGCGACGGATAAGCCGATGGTAGAGCCGATCCGGCGCGGGGTGACAGCAAGTTTCGCGAATTGCTCCCGCGCCGGTGAAGCTCTCTATCTGCCCCGAGCAGCGTCCACCGAACCCTCAGTCGGTCAGGGGAAGTTGAACGACCAGCAGTTTTCCGGCCATGGTGACGCCGCCGTCCATGGCCACGGCGAGATTGTCGGCGTAGACATGCGGGCCCTCGACCGCGGGCGTGCCGCCGTCCTCGCCGTCCTCGGATCCGACCTCGCCGAGCAGATACGGGATGGGGCTGTGGCCGTGGACGATGCGCTCGCCGCCGTAGGTGTCGAGCAATTCGCGGGCCGCCATGGGCCCGGCGTCCTCGTCGCGGAAGGCGAACCGCTTGGTGAATTTGCGGAACAGGTCCCAGCATTCGTCGGCGTCGCTGCGCTGCAGCGTCTCGGTGACGGTGTCGTTGACGGCCTCGATCGAGTCGCCGTAATCCAGATAGGCGGTGGTGTCGGAGTGGACCAGCAGATGCCCGTCCTCCTCCGCCATCGCGTCCAGCCGGGACATCCACTGGAGGTGGTGGTCCTCGAGCCGCTCCATGTCACTGCGCTGGCCGCCGTTGAGCAGCCAGGCGGCCTGGAAGGAGGCGGTTCCGGCACCGGAGTTGACGGGCGTGTCGCCGAACCGCTTGGCGCCGATCAGCAGCAGCTCGTGATTGCCCATCAGCGCCTTGCAGTAGCCGCCCGCGGCCGCGGCCTCGGCGGAGAGCTGCATGACCAGGTCGATGACGCCGATGCCGTCCGGGCCACGGTCGGTGAAGTCGCCGAGGAACCACAACCGGGCGTTGCCCGCGGCCCAGTTGCCCTTGGGGTCGATCAGGCCCTCGGCGGCGAGCGCCTCGCGCAGCTCGTCGTGGTAGCCGTGGACATCGCCCACGACGTACAGCGGGCCGGGCCCCTCGTCCTCGGCGAGCGGGCCGTGCTCGGGCTCGGGCAGCGAGGTGAGCGCGACGGTGGGGCGGTCCTCTGGCGGGACGAGCGGGGTGTCCGGGATGGTGTGCCCGGGGCCCAGGACCGGGAGCCGCTCGGTCGGGGTGTACTCGGCGGGCGGCGGCGTGGCGGGCGCGGGCGGCGCTTCAGGAGCCGGAGCCCCTGGTGCGGGCACCCCCGGTGCGGGCACCCCTGGAACGGGCGCCCCGGGCGCGGGAGCCCTTGGTGCGGGCGCGGGTGGCGGCACGGGCGCGGCGGGGCCCGGCGCCGCGGGCGCGGGCCCGGGCGGTACGGCTCCGGGCGCGCCCATGCTGGGCGGGGTGAACGCCCCGTACGCGGGCGCGGGCGGGGTGGGCACCCCGTACGCGGGCACGGGTGGGATCGCAGCCGTGGTCCCTGCCGTGGCTTCCAGACCGGCCCCCTGAGTCATCGACCCCTCCACCATCACGCCGCCGTCCCACCTTGTGGACCTTGCCTGGTCGTCGGCGGTCCGCAGTGTCGTCCGCCCATCATAGGAATGACCGTGAGGGCTTGTGACGCACCAGGGTGCCGTCAATCGGTGCTCGCTCCTGCTTGGTCGGACTTTTATCCCGGATTGGCCCGGTAGGGGAAGCCCATTGGGCTCAGGTCTTCCTCGGGTCATCCTTGAGTCGCCCTCAGGTCAGCCTCCGGCACGGCTGCGCGGGGCGCTGACCGTCGTACGCGGCGGACGGCGCTGTGACGACGTCCGCACGATCAATTCGGTGGGTATGACCTGCTCGACGGGGTGGTCGGTGTCAAGTCCCTCGATGGCGTCGATGAGCAACTGTACGACCGCCGTGCCGATCCGGCGGGGTTTGAGTGAGAGGGTCGTGATGGGCGGCTCGGTGGTGCGGTAGACGGTCGATTCGCTGCAGCACACCAGCAGCAGATCGTCCGGGACGCGCAGTCCGTAGCGGCGGGCGGCGGCGAGCAGATCGGTGCCGTTGGGGTCGAAGAGGCCGTAGACCGCGTCGGGGCGGTCGGGGCGGGCGAGCAGCCGGTCGGCGGCGACGGCACCGGCACAAGGGTCGTGGGCCGGGTACGCCTCATAGACCGGATCCTGTCCCACGCGTTCGCACCATCGCAGGTACGCCGTGGTGGACAGCCGGGTGTAGGTGTCGGTGGACGTCCCGGTGAGCAGTCCGATCCGGCGGGCGCCGGCCTCGGCGAGATGGTCGAGCAGTCCGATTACCGCCGCCTCGTGGTCGTTGTCGACCCAGGCCGTGACGGGGAGGGCGCCGGCCGGGCGGCCGTCGCTGACCACGGGGATGCCCTGGCGTAAGAGCTCGGTGACGACCGGATCGTGGTCGGAGGGGTCGATCACCACGGTGCCGTCGAGGGCGACGTTGGACCACACGTCGTGGCGGGAGGTGGCGGGGAGGATGACGAGGGCGTAGCCGCGGGCCAGCGCGGCGGAGGTGGCGGCTCGCGCCATCTCGGCGAAGTAGGCGAACTCGGTGAAGGTGAAAGGTTCATCCCCGTACGTGGTCACGGTCAGGCCGATGAGGCCGGACTTGCCGGTACGGAGGGTGCGGGCCGCTGCGGACGGGCGGTAGCCCAGCCGCTCGGCGACCTCGCGGACATGGCGGCGGGTGGCCTCCGGGAGCCGGCCCTTGCCGTTGAGCGCGTCGGAGACGGTCGTGATCGAGACCCCGGCGGCGGCGGCCACATCCCGGATGCCCGCCCGCCCTAACCGGCGGCCGGCCGACCGGCTCACCTGGTGCTTCCCTGCTGCTGTCATGGCCAGCCGATAGTAGGGCTCGGGTGGGAGGGTTGCGCGATTCCGCCATCGGTATTCGGAAGGCACGTTTCTGCATGAACGCCCCCCTCAATTCCCTTGGAAGTGAAGCCAGTTGAAGGATTCACCGGGCCTCTGGTCGCCCCCGGCATATCCACGCCTGCTGATTGATACATGTCTCGAAGAGGTCTCAACTCACCTGCACGAGTGATGCGCGCCACGGCGCTCGCCACCGGCGCGCGCGGAAAAGTGGGGCGCTCCCCCCGGTGGGTACGCGGGCGCCGGGGGCGGGTACGCGGCGGCGCCCGGCGGGTACGCGAGACGGGGGAATCCTCATAAGGTGTGCAGTATTGCCGTGTGCGAACGCTGTGCACGGCCCGGGACAGGATGGGTCGAGGAGGACTGTCGGTGACCGAGAAGAGCCCCAAGCTGCGTGCCGCGCTGGACGGCATTCCGACGTACAAGCCCGGCAAGCCGGCCGCCACGGGGGGTCCCCTGGCCTTCAAGCTGTCCTCCAACGAGAACCCCTATCCGCCGCTGGCCGGGGTGCTGGAGACCGTGGCGGACGCCGCCGCGTCCTTGAACCGCTACCCGGACCTCGCCTGCACCGCGCTGATCGCCGAGCTCGCGGAGCGCTTCGAGGTGCCGCTGGAGCATCTGGCCACCGGGACCGGTTCGGTCGGCATGGCCCAGCAACTGGTCCAGTCCACGGCGGGGCCGGGCGATGAGGTGATCTACGCCTGGCGGTCCTTCGAGGCATATCCGATCATCACTCAGATCGCGGGCGCGACCTCGGTGCAGGTTCCGCTGACCGATGCCGAGGTCCACGATCTGGACGCGATGGCCGATGCGATCACCGACCGCACCCGGCTGATTTTCGTCTGTAACCCCAACAATCCGACCAGCACCGTCGTGCGCCGGGCCGAGCTGGAGCGGTTCCTGGACCGGGTGCCGTCCGATGTGCTGGTGGTGCTGGACGAGGCGTACAACGAGTTCATCCGGGACGAGCGGGTCCCCAACGGCGTCGACCTCTACCGCGACCGGCCGAACGTCTGTGTGCTGCGCACCTTCTCCAAGGCGTACGGCCTGGCGGGGCTGCGGGTCGGCTACGCGATCGCCCATGAGCCGGTGGCGGCGGCGCTGCGCAAGACCGCGGTGCCGTTCGGCGTCAGCCAGCTCGCCCAGGACGCGGCGGTGGCCTCGCTGCGCAGCGAGGACGCGCTGCGGGAACGGGTGGACGCGCTGGTCACCGAGCGGGGCCGGGTGTGGGAGGCGCTGACCGCCCAGGGGTGGACGGTCCCGGACTGCCAGGCGAACTTCGTCTGGCTGCGGCTGGGGGAGCGGACGCTCGACTTCGCGGCGGTGTGCGAGGCGGCGGGCGTGGTGATCCGTCCGTTCCCGGGTGAGGGAGTGCGGGTGACAATCGGCGAGCGCGAGGCGAACGAGATCTTCCTGCGGACCGCGGAGGAGTTCCGCAAGGAGCTCTGAGCCCGGCCTGAGCCCCTGGGCGCACAAGGGGCCCATCGGCCCCTCCGTAAGGTGCGCAGCATACCCAGACGTGCCCCATTCGCCCCCTCCCACCCCCTGTGGGAGGGGGCGAAGCCATGTGCGTATCATTGCTTGTGAATGTGAATACGTTCACAAGCTCGTTCGCGGGCAGGCACGACCGTTAGGAGAGATTCAGGTGAATCTGGCTCTGGCGCCGGAGACGCTGGCCCGATGGCAGTTCGGCATCACAACCGTCTACCACTTCCTCTTCGTGCCACTGACGATCTCTCTCGCCGCCATCACGGCGGGTCTGGAGACCGCCTGGGTTCGCACGGGCAAGGAGAAGTACTTCCACGCCACCAAGTTCTGGGGCAAGCTCTTCCTGATCAATATCGCGATGGGCGTGGTCACCGGCATCGTGCAGGAGTTCCAGTTCGGCATGAACTGGTCGGACTACTCCCGCTTCGTCGGTGATGTCTTCGGTGCTCCGCTCGCGATGGAGGCTCTGCTGGCCTTCTTCTTCGAGTCCACCTTCATAGGTCTGTGGATCTTCGGCTGGGACAAGCTGCCCAAGAAGATCCACTGCGCCTGCATCTGGATCGTCTCGATCGGCACGGTCCTCTCGTCGTACTTCATCCTGGCCGCCAACTCCTGGATGCAGCACCCGACCGGCTACACCATCGACAAGGCCACCGGAAAGGCCCAGCTCACCGACATCTGGGCGGTGCTGACCCAGAACACCACCCTCGTCGTGGTCTTCCACACCCTGACCGCGGCCTTCCTGACCGGCGCCGCCTTCATCATCGGCATCTCCTCCTTCCATCTGCTGCGGGCCAAGCGCCGCCAGGAGCGCGGCGAGGAGCTGGGCGAGCAGCGGAAGAAGCAGATCGGGGCGATGCGGACCTCGCTGCGGGTGGGCCTGGTCGTCGCGGTCATCGCGGGAATCGGCACGGCGCTCAGCGGTGACCAGCTCGGCAAGGTGATGTTCGAGCAGCAGCCGATGAAGATGGCGGCGGCCGAGGCGCTGTGGGACACCCAGGCGCCCGCACCCTTCTCGATCTTCGCCGTCGGCGATGTCGGCAAGGGCCACAACAGCGTCGAGCTGGAGGTCCCCGCCGCACTCTCCTTCCTGGCGCACAGCAACTTCACCGACGCCGTCCCCGGGATCAATGACATCGCCCAGCGGGAGGCCGACGCCTACGGCGGTCAGCCCGATGACTACATCCCCAGCATCTTCATGACCTTCTGGGGCTTCCGGCTGATGATCGGCTTCGGCATGACCTCGTTCGTCGCCGGGCTGATCGGGCTGTGGACGACCCGGCGCAAACGGTGGCTGGCACCCGCCTTCCGCACCGGCGAGGACGAGGTGCCCCGGCTCATGCTCACCAAGAAGCGCGAGATGAGCCCGCTGCTGTCCACCTGGTCCTGGCGGATCGGCATCCTCACCATGGGCTTCCCGCTGATCGCCAACTCCTTCGGCTGGATCTTCACCGAGATGGGCCGGCAGCCCTGGGCGGTCTACGGGCTGATGAAGACCGCCGACGCGGTCTCCCCCGGCGTCAGCCAGACCGAGGTGCTGATCTCCCTCGGCGTCTTCACGCTGCTGTACGGGGTGCTCGCGGTGATCGAGGTGCGGCTGCTGACCAAGTACGCCAAGGCAGGACCGGACACCGACGAGAAGCCGCCCGCCAAGGACCCGAAGCTGCGGCTGCCCTCGGGCGGTCCGGGCGGTCCGGGCGGTCCGGGCAGTCCGGACGGCGGGGCCGCCGCCGAGGACGAGGACGCCGACAAGCCGCTGACCTTCGCGTACTGACGGCCGGAGAGAATCATGAACCTTCACGACTTCTGGTTTCTGCTGATCGCCTTCCTGTGGACGGGCTACTTCTTCCTGGAGGGCTTCGACTTCGGCATCGGCGTGCTGACCAAGCTGCTCGCCCGCGGCCGCACCGAGCGACGGGTCCTGATCAACACGATCGGGCCGGTGTGGGACGGCAATGAGGTCTGGCTGATCACGGCGGCCGGGGCGACCTTCGCCGCCTTCCCCGACTGGTACGCGGCGCTCTTCAGCGGCTTCTATCTGCCGCTGCTGGCCATCCTGGTCTGCCTGATCCTGCGCGGTGTCGCCTTCGAGTACCGGCACAAGCGCCCCGAGGACCGCTGGCAGCGCAACTGGGAGCATGCGATCTTCTGGTGCTCGCTGCTGCCCGCCTTCCTCTGGGGCGCGATCTTCGCCAATCTGGTGCACGGGGTGCCGATCGCCCGGGACGGGAACTACGCGGGCGGTCCGTCGGACCTGATCACGCCGTACGCGCTGCTGGGTGGGGCGGTCACGCTGGTGCTGTTCACCTTCCACGGCGCCGTCTTCGCCGCGCTCAAGACGTCCGGGGACATCCGGACGAGGGCACGGCGGTATGCGACCGGGCTCGGACTGGCCACCGTCGTGGTCGCGGTGCCGTTCCTGGTCTGGACGCAGAGCGACAGCGGGAACGCCCGCAGTCTGGTGGCGGTCGTCATCGCCGTCCTGGCGCTCGCCGTGGCGCTGGTCATGAACCGGCGGGGGCGTGAGGGGTGGGCGTTCGGGCTGTCCGGGGTGGCCATCGCGGCGGCCGTCGCGATGCTCTTCCTCGCCCTGTTCCCCGACGTCATGCCCTCCTCGCTGGACCCGAAGTGGAGCCTGACGGCGGCGAACGCGGCCTCCAGCCCCTATACGCTCAAGATCATGACGTGGGTCGGGGCGATCATGATGCCGCTGATCATGGCCTACCAGGCGTGGACGTACTGGGTCTTCCGTAAGCGCATCGGTACCCGGCACATCCCCGCCGCCCACTGATGCTTCGGGTGGTGTGTTTCACGTGAAACCAATCGACCCCCGGCTGCTGCGGTACGCACGTGCCACCCGGTTCTTCCTGGTCGCCTCCGTGGCGCTGGGCCTGGCCGGAGCGGGTCTGGTCATCGCGCAGGCGATGCTGATCGCCGAGATCGTGGTGGGCGCCTTCCAGCGGGGCGAGGACGTGGGGGCGCTGACACTCCCGCTGGGGCTGCTGGCGCTGGTCGCCGTCGGCCGGGCGGTCGTCTCCTGGCTGACCGAGCTGGCCGCCCATCGGGCCGGTGCGGCGGTCAAGTCGGAACTGCGGCTACGGCTGGTGGAACGGGCCGTCCGGCTCGGGCCGAGCTGGCTGGACTCCCAGCGGACCGGTGAGCTCACCACCCTCGCCACCCGGGGCATCGACGCGCTGGACGACTACTTCGCGCGCTATCTGCCCCAGTTGGGGCTGGCCGTGGTGGTGCCGGTGGCGGTGCTCGCCCGGATCGTCACCGCGGACTGGATCTCCGCGCTGATCATCGTCGCCACGCTGCCGCTGATTCCGCTGTTCATGATGCTCATCGGCTGGGCCACCCAGTCCCGGATGGACCGCCAGTGGCGGCTGCTGTCCCGGCTGTCCGGGCACTTCCTCGATGTCGTCGCCGGACTGCCGACCCTCAAGGTCTTCGGCCGGGCGAAGGCCCAGGCCGCCTCGATCCGCGCGATCACGGCCGACTACCGGCGGGCCACGCTCAAGACGCTGCGGCTGGCCTTTCTGTCCTCCCTGGCCCTGGAACTGCTCTCCACCGTGTCGGTCGCCCTGGTCGCGGTCGACATCGGAATGCGGCTGGTGCACGGCGAGATGGATCTCTTCACCGGGCTGGTGGTGCTGGTGCTCGCCCCCGAGGCGTATCTGCCACTGCGGCAGGTGGGCGCGCAGTACCACGCGGCGGCGGAGGGGCTGGCGGCGGCGGACGAGGTGTTCGCGGTGCTGGAGCGCGAGCCCTCGAACACGGGCGGTGCGCCGGCCCCCGATGCCCGGAGCGCCGCGCTCACGCTGGACGGGCTGGTGGTCCGCCACCCCGGGCGCAGCGAACCGTCCCTCGCCCCGACCTCGTTCGAGATCCGCCCGGGGGAGACGGTCGCCGTCGTGGGCCCCAGCGGTGCCGGAAAGTCGACGCTGCTGAACGCCGTGCTGGGCTTCGCGGCACCGGGCGAGGGCCGGGTGCTGATCGGGGGCCGCGACCTGACCGCGCTGGACCCGGAGAGCTGGCGGCGCCAGATCGCCTGGGTGCCCCAGCGCCCGTATCTCTTCGCCGGGACGATCGCGGAGAACGTCCGGCTGGCCCGGCCGGACGCCGATGACGCGGCGGTACGGGCCGCCCTGCGGGAGGCGGACGCGCTGCGCTTCGTCTCCGCGCTGCCGGACGGGATCGAATCCCGGCTCGGCGAGATGGGCGTCGGGCTCTCCGCGGGCCAGCGGCAGCGGATCGCCCTGGCGCGCGCGTTCCTGGCCGACCGGCCGGTGCTGCTGCTGGACGAGCCGACGGCGAATCTGGACGGTGAGACGGAGGCGTCGGTCGTCGAGGCGGTGCGGCGGCTGGCCGAGGGCCGCACGGTGCTGCTGGTGGTCCACCGCCCGGCGCTGCTTCCTCTCGCCGACCGCGTGCTGCGGCTGCCGGGGCCCGACGCTTCTGGTGGACCGGTCCTCCTGCCGGCCGCTCGGCGCGAATCGGCGGTGGGCGGCGTGCGCCCGGGGCCGACCGTCTCGCTCCGGCCCGCCTCCGATGAGGGCGGCGCCCACCTGTCCGTCGCGTGTGCCGCCGGGCGCCCGTGTGCTGAGGTGCACGGAACTGCGGTGCGCGGATCCGCGGCGGGTGCGGTCACGGAGGCGGGGTCGGCGCCGTCTCCGTCGGCCTCACCGGCCACGGATGAGCGTGCCGACGTGGCGCGGGTGCCGGGCCGTGGGGGCTCGGCAGCGGGTGGGCCCGCCATCGGTCCCGACGGCGGGCTCCTCCGCTCGGGGCCCGGCGCGGACCTTCCGCCCATGTGCTCCGCGCCGGACGCTGACGCGGGCTCGGAGCGATCATCGGCTGTCGTGTCCGGTGGCGCGCGGGAACCGGCGGCGGACGCCGAATCCGGCGGGCGGCTGGGCGAGGCGCGCACGGGGGCGGACGGCGCGGGCTCGGTCGCGCGGGATGGGTTGGCCGCGTCGCAGGGTCCGGCCGTGGGGGACGGCTTGACCGCGCGGGATGGCTTGAGCACGCGGGACGGTTTGACCACGCCGGTCGGCCTGACCACGCCGGTCGGCCTGGCCGCGCCGGGCGGCTCGGTCGCGTCGCGTAGCTCGGCCGTACGTCCGCGCCGGGGCGCGCTGGGGCGGGTGCGGGGCGCCGCGCGTGGCGGGCGGGGGCGGTTCGGGCTGGCGCTGCTGCTCGGGAGCCTCGCCCTGCTGAGCGCGGTCGGGCTGATGGCCGTCTCCGGTTGGCTGATCTCCCGGGCCGCGCAGCAGCCGCCCGTGCTCTATCTGATGGTGGCGGTCACCGCGACCCGGGCGTTCGGGATCGGCCGGGCCGTCTTCCGCTACGCCGAGCGCCTGGTCTCCCATGACGCCGTGCTGCGGGTGCTGGCCGAGCTGCGGGTCGCCGTCTACCGGCGGCTGGAGCGGCTGGCGCCCGCGGGGCTCGGCCGGACGCGCCGCGGCGATCTGCTCTCCCGGCTGGTGGCCGATGTGGACGCCGTCCAGGACTACTTCCTGCGCTGGCTGCTGCCCGTCGGTACCGCGCTGACCGTCGGCGCGGCCTCGGTGGGCTTCCTCACCTGGGTGCTGCCCGAGGCCGGGGCCGTGCTGGCGGCGGGGCTGCTGGTGGCGGGGGTCGCGGTGCCCGTCGTGTCCGGGGCGCTGGCGCGACGGGCGGAGCGTCGGCTGGCACCGGCGCGCGGGGCCCTGTCGGCGCAGGTCGTCGATCTGCTCGCCGGGGCCGCCGAGTTGACCGTCGCGGGCGCGCTGCCGCGTCGGCTGGACGCGGTGCGCCGGGCCGATGGGGTGCTCACCCGGATCGCCCGGCGGACGGCGGCTGCCGCGGGCACCGGTGCCGGGCTGTCCGCACTGGTCTGCGGGCTGACCGTGGCGGCCGCGGCGTGGGTGGGGGTGCCGGCCGTGGCCGACGGCCGGATCCACGGGGTGTGGCTGGCGGTCGTGGTGCTGACCCCGCTCGCCGCCTTCGAGGCCGTCGCGGGGCTGCCGCTCGCGGTGCAGCACCGGCAGCGGGTGCGGCGGGCCGCGGAGCGGGTGTACGAGGTGCTGGACGAGCCGCTTCCGGTGCGCGAGCCCGACGCGGCGCGGCGCGAGGAGGCGCCCGGTGCGCCGTATCCGCTGGTGCTGCGCGGGATCACCGCCCGCCACCCTGGGCAGTGCGTCCCCGCGCTGGACGGATTCGGCCTGGAGCTGCGACCGGGCCGCCGGGTCGCGGTCGTCGGCCCGTCGGGGGCGGGCAAGAGCACGCTCGCCCAGGTGCTGCTCCGCTTCCTGGACACCGAGAGCGGCACGTACACCCTGGCGGGCCGGAACGCCGCCGCCCTGGACGGGGACGCGGTGCGGCGGCTCGTCGGTCTCTGCGCCCAGGACGCCCATGTCTTCGACAGCTCGCTGCGCGAGAACCTGCGGCTGGCCCGCCCCGGCGCGAGCGATGACGAACTTCGCGCGGCGCTGGCCGCGGCCCGGCTGCTGGACTGGGTGGACGGGCTGCCGGACGGCCTGGACACGCTCGTCGGCGAGCAGGGCGCACGGCTCTCCGGCGGTCAGCGGCAGCGGCTGGCACTGGCCCGCGCGCTGCTGGCGGACTTCCCGGTGCTGGTGCTGGACGAACCGGCCGAACATCTGGACCTGCCCACGGCCGACGCGCTGACGGCCGACCTGCTGTCGGCGACCCAGGGGCGCACCACCGTCCTGATCACGCACCGGCTGGCGGGCCTGGACATGGTGGACGAGGTGATCGTGCTCGACGGGGGCAGGGCCGTCCAGCGCGGGACGTACGGGGAACTGGCCTCGGCCCACGGGCCGTTCCGCCGGATGCTGGAGCGCGAGGCCGTGGAGAGCGGAGCCCTGGTGGGCGCCGGACACCCGGGCCCTGCGCACATGGGCGTCGGGCACCCGGGCGCTGCGCACATGGGCGTCGGGCACCCGGGCGCTGGCTAGGCGGCTCTGTCCGGCGATCTTCGCGGGCCCCGTGATGTCTGGCACTGCGGCCCCGGCTACGGCTGGGAGGCGCCTCCCGGCACCGCAGGGAGGCGCCCCGGCAGCAGAACGGCGTGGGCCACGGCCGATAGCCCGCAGCGGACGCAGCGAGCCACGGCCGCCAGCCCGCAGCGGGCTGTGGCGCCAGCTGTCGCGGGCTGTGGCAGCAGACGGGCGCGGGGCGCGGCACCGGACGGCGCGGGCCCTGGCAACGGCTGCCGTGGGCTGCGGCACGAGTTGCGGTGGGCTGCGGCACTAGACGGGCGCGGGCCGCGGCAACGGACGGCGCGGTCCGGGGCAATGGCCGTAGCGGGCTACGGTACGAGCTGCCGCGAGCCACAGCGCTAGCCGTCGCGGGCCACGGCACTAGACGGGCGGGGCGCGGCATCAGACGGGCGCTGGCCGCGGCACCGGCCACAGCGGGCTACGGCGCCAGCGGCCGTGGGCCACGGCGCCAGCCTCAGCGGGCCTCGCGGTGCCAGTCGACTGATGTCGAAGGCGTCGGCCGACCGATGCGCAGGCGACGAAGATCCACCGGACCGGGCCCAGCGCGAGCAGCGGCGTTCATCTGCGCCATTCATTAGGCTCGACGGCATGGCGGCCGCTGCGCCCTTCCCCGACCCCCTGGACCTGGCCGCGGAGGCGACCCGGGGTCTGCGTGGGCTGTCCACCGAGCTCACGGCGCGACTGCCGCGGCTGCTGGAGGCGATGCGCTCGCTCGGCGACGGGCCGGACGCGCACACCGTCCTCGACCGGATCGTTCGCACCGCGGCCGAGCTGGTGGGCGCTCGGCGTGCCGCGATCGGGGTGCACCACGCCGACGGCGACGCCGCCGGAGGGCAAGGCGGCCTGGCCGATGTGGTCACCTACGGCGACACCGACACCGACACCGACACCGAGGCCGACCGGGAGCGGTGCGCGGCGCTGCTCGCCGACGCACGGCGCGCCGGAGCGCCATCGGCCGCCCAGCCGCCGGGCTCGTATCTCAGCGTTCCGCTGCGGGTCGGGGAGGAGGTCTTCGGCACCCTCTGCCTCGCCGGGAAGCGGGACGGCGGTCCGTTCACCGAGTCCGACCGGCATCTGGTCGAGGTGCTGGCGACGGAGGCGGGGATCGCCATCGGCCACACCCGCGTCCAGGGGGCCACCCGGCAGCGCGAGCGCTGGATCGAGGGATCGGTGGCCGTCACTCAGGCGGTGTTGTCCGGCGGCGCCGGGGAGGGGCCGGCCGTGGTCGCCGAGAAGGTCCGGGAACTCGCGGACGCGGTGGTGGGGATCGTGCTGCTGCCGGAGGAGGGCGATGGCGGGCTGAAGGTCGCGGCGGTGGCGGCCGAGGAGCGGTCGGGGCTGCTCGGCGCCGTACTTCCGGCCCGCTCCCCGGCTGTGCCGAGGCTGCTGGCCGGGCAGCCGGTCGTCATCGAGGATCCGGCCGCCGACCCGCTGCTCGGTATCGGCGTCCCCGGGCGCTACGGGCCGAGTCTGATGGTCCCGCTGAGCAGCGGGGACCGGGTGGTCGGCGTGCTGGCCACCGCGCGCGAGCCCGGCGCCCGGCCGTTCACCGACACCGAGCGCACGCTGGCCGCCCAGTTCGCGGCGCAGGCGGCGGTCGCGCTGGTGCTCGCCGAGGCACAGCGCGACCGGGAGCGGCTCGCGGTCCTCGAGGACCGCGACCGGATCGCCCGCGATCTCCACGACCTCGTTGTCCAGCGGCTCTTCGCTACCGGGATGCTGCTGGAGAGCGCGGAGCGCCAGTCGGACGCGCCGGAGGTGCGGGAGCGGATCGAGCGGGCCGTCGAGGAACTGGGCGCCACCATCCAGGAGGTGCGGACGGCGATCTACGCGTTGCAGCAGACCCCGCCGGAGACGCCGCCCGGGCTGCGCGGCCGGGTGCTGCGGGAGGTCAGGGCGGCCGCCGTGCCGCTGGGCTTCCAGCCGTCCCTGACCTTCGTGGGACCGGTGGACTCCCGGGTCGGCACGGCGACCGGCGCCCATCTCGTCGCGGCGCTGCGCGAGGCGCTGTCCAACGCCTTCCGGCATGCGCGGGCGGAGCGGATCGAGGTGGTCGTGGACGCCACCGGGCGGCTTGCGGACGGGCGAGCGTCGGTGCGGCTGACGGTCGCGGACGACGGGGTGGGCGTGCCCGCGGACGGGCGGCGCAGCGGTCTGACGAACCTGGTGCGGCGGGCCGAAGCGCTGGGCGGGTCGAGCGGCGTCGGGCCCGGGCTCGGGGAGGGTGGGCGCGGTACGGCGGTGGTGTGGGAGGCGCCGCTGCCGAGCGAGGGCGCCTGACGGCGCTGTGTGCCTGACGCCGCCGCACGCCTAACGACGCTGTGCGTCTGACGGCGCCGTATGCCTGACGCCGCTGTGCGGCTGACGGTGCCGTACGTCTGACGCCGCTTTATGCCTGACGCCGCCGTATGCCTAATGCGGCTGTGCGCCTGCGTCTGCCGTGCGCCTCGCCGCTGTGTGCCTGACGGCGGCCGTACGCCCGACGGCGGCTGTGCGCCTGACGCCGCCGTATGCCTGACGCCGCCGTACACCTGACACGTCGCCGCCGGGCGAGGGGGGCGTGATGCCTGGCGGGCCGCTGTGTGCCCGACACGCCGCTGTGGGGCGCTGGTTGTCGCCCGCCCGGCCCAACGCCTCACCTACGCGGGCCAAGTAGCGCGCCGTCGGAGTGCGGGGCGTGGTGGCCGACGGTGGGATGAGCCTCGCGGGCCGTTCGGACCTTCGTATCCCATCGCACTCCGCGACAGATGTTGGCCCGACCGCGGGGAAGGAAGTCATGACGTGAACAGCCAGAGTCCCACTCCCAAGCGATCCCGGACGCGTCGCCGGGTCCTCTTCGCCACCCTTGCTGCGGCGAGCCTCACCGGCCAGGTGCTGACCATGTCCCCCGCCGCTCAGGCGGACGACACCCTGGGCGGAGGCCGTCCCAAGCCGCCTCGGCCGCCGTCCATCATCCACGGGGTCCAGGAGTTCACCACGGACGGCACCTTCACGCCTCCCGCGGGCGTCACCTCGGTGCACATCCAGGCGTGGGGAGCGGGCGGCGGTGGCGGCGGCGGTGGTGGCGGCGCCAGCGCCACGGCCACGGGCGCCGGCGGCACCGGTGGGGGCGGCGGATCCGGCGGCTTCACCTGGTGCGTCATCCCGGTGACGCCCTTCGCCACCTACACGGTGGACCTGGGCACCAGTGGTGGCCCCGGTACCGCCGGTCCCGGTGGTACCGGCACCGCTGGCGCCGGAGGCGCCGGTGGCACCGGCGGCAACGGTGGCGCGACGTCCCTGGTCTCCACCAGCGGTACCCAGCTCATCGCCGGCGGCGGCACGGGCGGCACGGGCGGTGGTGGCGGTTCGGCCGCTCCGGGCATTCCGGGCAACGGTGGCACCGGTGGCACCGGCGCCTGCAACAGCCTCTCCGCGGTGAACCGCACCGGTGAGAACGGGGCGTCCGGTGCCGACGGCGGCGCGGGCGGCGACGCGGTCGACGGCATCGTCGAGCTGCCCCCGACGAACACCAGCGCGGGCGGCGACGGCGGCGTCGGTGGCCCCGGTGGCAACACCCCGGGCAGCGCGGGCGCCGCCGGCACGGCAGGTGGCAACGGCTACCTGGTCTTCTTCTGGTAAACGCGGTCGTGCGAGCCACCGCCCCCCGGCCCGACGGCCGGGGGGCGGTCCCGTGCGCTCAGCCCGCCAGGATCCGCTCGATGACGGCGGCGACGCCGTCCTCGGTATTGCTCGCCGTGCGGTGGGTGGTCGCGGCGAGCACATCCGGATGGGCGTTGGCCATCGCGTAGGAGGTGCCCGCCCACATCAGCATCTCCAGGTCATTGGGCATGTCGCCGAAGGCCACGACCTCCGCGGCGGAGATCCCGCGCTCGGCACAGCACCGGGCCAGCGTGCTGGCCTTGCTGACCCCGAGCCCGCTGACCTCCAGCAGGGCGGACGGGCTGGAGCGGGTGAAGTCGCCGTAGGCCCCGGCCACCGAGCGGGCCAGCCGGAGGAAGGCGTCGGGCGCCAGCTCGGGGTGGTGGGCGAGCAGCTTGAGGACCGGCATGTCGGCGTGCGCGAATCCGTCGTGGAGCAGCTTCTCGGCGGGGGCGACGATCGCGCCCGGGTCGAGGTGGAACGGCGGGTACTCCGGTTCGTAGAAGATCCCGCCGCTGCGCTCGACCGCGAAGGACGTGCCGGGGGCCGCCTCGCGCAGCGCCTCCACGACGGCGAGGGCCTGGTCGGCGGCGAGCGGGCGGACCTCGATCGGCAGCCCGCCCTGGTGCAGATCGACCACGGCGGCGCCGTTGGCGCAGATCGCCAGGCCGTGGCCGTGCACATGGGCGCTGACGACGTCCATCCACCGGGCCGGGCGGCCGGTGACGAAGAACACCTCGATGCCCGCCCGCTCGGCCGCCGCGAGCGCCGCCACAGTGCGGTCGGAGACCGTCTTGTCGTCCTGCAGCAGGGTGCCGTCGAGGTCGGTGGCGATCAGCCGGGGCCGGGCCGGGGCGGGGCGGGAACGCTCTGTGGCCGGGGTGTTCGGCCGCTCGGTCGCAGGAGTCACGGCAACCATCCTCCCGCATATGCCGCTCATCAGTGCCGGGGCTGTGCTCGGGTGGGTCCTCGGGAGCCTACGGCGTTGATATCGGTGCGGCGTTGTCACACCCACCACTTAGGCTCGCCCTATGCGAGTGAGCACCGTGATCCTGCCCGTCTACCGCTGGTCCGAGCGCGGCCGGGAGATATGGCAGCGCGCCGAGGAGCTGGGTTTCCACGCGGCGTACACGTATGACCACCTGTCCTGGCGCAGCTTTCGCGACGGGCCCTGGTTCGGGGCGGTCCCGACGCTGACGGCGGCCGCGGCGGCGACCTCCCGGCTGCGGCTGGGCACCCTGGTCACCTCCCCGAACTTCCGGCATCCGGTGACGCTGGCCAAGGAACTGATCACGCTGGAGGACGTGTCCGGCGGGCGGATCACCCTCGGCATCGGCGCGGGCGGGTCCGGCTTCGACGCGACGGCGCTGCTGCGGGCCGCTGAGGAGCCGTGGTCGCCCCGGGAGCGGGCGGACCGCTTCGGCGAGTTCGTCGAGCTGCTCGACCGGCTGCTGACGCACGAGGTGGTGACGCACGAGGGCACCCACTACAGCGCCCATGAGGTGCGCAACATCCCCGGCTGTGTGCAGCGGCCGCGGCTGCCGTTCGGGGTGGCCGCCACCGGTCCGCGCGGGCTGCGGCTCGCGGCGCGATACGGCCAGGCGTGGGTGACCACGGGCGACCCGAAGATCGCCGAGACCGGCACCCCGGCCGATTCGGTGGCCGCCATCGCCGGCCAGATCGAGCGGCTGGGCCAGGCGTGCGCGGAGGCCGGACGGGACACCGGCGACCTCGACAAGATCCTGCTCACCGGGTTCACCCCGGAGGCCACCGGGCCGCTGAGCTCGGTGGACGCCTTCGTGGACTTCGCCGGACGCCATGCCGAGCTGGGCATCGACGAGATCGTGCTGCACTGGCCGATCCCCGATTCGATCTTCGCGGCCGACCTCGAGACCTTCGAGAAGATCGCCATGGAGGGCGCGGCACAGATCGCCGGTTAACGGGCGGCGTGGATCGCCGGATAGCGGGCGACACGGATCGCCGGATAGCGGGCGCGGCATGGATCGCCGGATAACCGAATAAAGGGCGCGGCGCAGATCGCCCTATAAGCGGCAGAATCGGGTATAGAGCCTTTGGTGTCGCGTTACTGGGGAGGCATCCCATGCCGCATACCCGCTATGCCCCGGACCGGGGGCTGACCACCCGCATGGTCACGACGATGTTCTTCATCGGGCTGCTCTATGTGGTCTTCATCGGTGTGCTGCTCGCCGTGTTCAAGGGCGCCTGGCCGCTGATCGTGATCATCGCGGGAGGGCTGTTCGTGGCGCAGTTCTGGTTCAGCGACCGGATCGCGGCGTTCAGCATGGGCGCCCGGGAGGTCACCCCGCAGCAGGCCCCCGAGCTGCACGGTGCGGTGGACCGGCTGTGCGCGCTCGCGGACATGCCCAAGCCGCGGGTGGCCATCGCCGACACCGATGTGCCGAACGCCTTCGCCACCGGCCGCAATCAGCGCAACGCGCTGGTGTGCGCCACCACGGGGCTGCTGCGGCGGCTGGAGCCGGAGGAGCTGGAGGGCGTGCTCGCCCATGAGCTCTCGCATGTGGCGCACCGCGATGTGGCGGTCATGACCATCGCCTCCTTCCTCGGCGTGCTGGCGGGCATCATGACCCGCGCAGCGCTGTGGGGCGGTCTCAGCCGGGGCAGCCGCAACAACAACGTGGGCATCGCGGTGCTCCTCATCCCCCTGATCAGCGCCGTGGTCTATGCGATCAGCTTTCTGCTGACCCGGCTGCTGTCCCGCTATCGCGAGCTGTCCGCCGACCGCGCCGGCGCACTGCTGACCGGGCGGCCCTCGGCGCTCGCCGCCGCGCTGACCAAGGTGACGGGGCAGATGGCCCAGATCCCGACCCGGGATCTGCGCAAGGTCGAGCCGTTCAACGCCTTCTTCTTCGCGCCCGCGCTCTCCGGGGAGAGCGTCAGCCGGCTGTTCTCCTCGCATCCGACGCTGGAGCGGCGGCTCGACCAGCTCGCCCGCATCTCCACCCAGCTCGGCCAGGCGGGAAGGGGCTGAGCGTGAGGATCTTGGACGCCATCCTGGGCCGCAGCAAGCCGGTGCGCCCCGACCTCGACCGGCTCTTCGGGCTCCCGGGGGCCGCGGTCAGCCTGGAGGCGGGGGCGGGGTTCACCCCGACCGGGCGGGGCTCGGTCTGCTTCGCGAGCGTGGAGGGCGGCGCCTTCTCCCAGCTCCAGCGGGATGTGCGGGAGCTGCTGGACGCGGACACGGACCGGGGCGGGGTGCCCGTGGAGTTCAGCCAGGACGCGTACGGCTACACCTGGCTGCTGGCCCGGCAGCAGTCGGACGATGTGCCCTCCCTGGTGAACGATCTGCACGCGGTCAATTCGCTGCTCCAGGACGGCGGGTTCGGGCCTCAGCTGCTGTGCTCGCTGATCGGCTTCCAGGACCCGGCGGGGCGTTCGCTCGCGTTGGTGTATCTCTACAAGCGCGGCACCTTCTATCCCTTCGCGCCGCTGCCGGGCGCCGCGGAGAAGCGGGACAACGCGCTGGAGCTCCAGATGCGGGCGCTGCTCGGGGACGATCTGCGGATCGAGGAGGACCTGAGCCGCTGGTTCCCGGTCTGGGGCGCACCGGGTCTCTAGCGGTCCGGTTCCCCGGCGGACGGACGGCGCGACCCCCCAAGTGAACCGGCCCCAACTCCCCCCGGGCGAAGGGGAATCCACGGATCGGACAGGGCCTCAGGCATAGGAATGGGCTCACGGGGCACCTTCTACCTTCGACATCGCATGCCGGAAGGTGACCTGACGCCCGGGGGAGGGCCGAATGAACTACTTGCGCGGCTTCATCCCATGGATCGCCCTCGCGGTCGTGTCGACACTGGGCTGGCAGTGGGGCGCCCTGGCCGGGCTGGTGCTGGGTGGCGCGATGCTGGTGCGGGCCCGTAAGGCGGGCATGGCGGCCGACGCCCTCATCCTGGAGTGCAGCACGGTGGCCTTCTTCACCGCGCTGACGATATGGGCCTTCGCCCGGCCGGACAGCGTACTCAAGGACTACGTCGGGGCGCTGGCGCTGAGCTGGCTCGCCGTCACCGCCTGGACGACGCTCGCCGTGGGGCACCCCTTCACCACCGGTGTCGCCCGCCGCCAGGCACCGCCCGAGGTGTGGGACACCTACGTGTTCAAGCGGATCAATGTAGTGATCACCCGCGCCTGGTCCACCGCCTTCACGCTCTCCGCCGCGGCCATGGTCGTGGTGATCTCCGCCGGTCTGGGCATGGCCGCGGCGCTCGCGGTCCAGTTCGCGGGGTTCGTCCTTCCGGCCCTGTTCACCGCGTGGTACCCAGGATGGGCGCGGTCGCGGCTCACACCGGCCGCACACCGGGCATAAGCCTCCGGAATACCTGTGGATACCCGGGGTAACCCCCGCCCATCGGAGCCCGTCCCTTACGGGCGTGTCAGACCCGAGGACGAGGGGAATCCCACCGTCTGGAGTGACGCCGCCTGTGGCTCACACCACTACGGTCGAACATGTGACTGTGATCGCCACCGAAAGTCTGAGCAAGCGGTTCCCCCGCGTCACCGCGCTCGACCGGCTGTCCGTCGACATCGCACCAGGGGTAACTGGCCTGGTGGGTGCGAACGGCGCCGGTAAGTCCACGCTGATCAAGATCCTGCTCGGGTTGTCCCCCGCCAGCGAGGGCCGCGCTTCCGTGCTCGGTCTCGATGTGGCCAAGGACGGCAGCGCCATCCGCGAAAGCGTCGGCTACATGCCCGAGCACGACTGTCTGCCGCCCGATGTCTCGGCGACCGAGTTCGTCGTCCACATGGCGCGCATGTCCGGGCTGCCGCCCTCCGCCGCCCGTGAGCGCACGGCCGACACGCTGCGCCATGTCGGCCTGTACGAGGAGCGATATCGCCCCATGGGCGGCTACTCCACGGGCATGAAGCAGCGGGTCAAGCTGGCCCAGGCGCTGGTGCACGACCCCCGCCTGGTCCTGCTGGACGAGCCGACCAACGGCCTGGACCCGGTCGGCCGCGATGAGATGCTCGGTCTGATCCGCCGCGTCCACACCGACTTCGGCATCTCGGTCCTGGTCACCTCGCATCTGCTCGGCGAGCTGGAGCGCACCTGCGACCACGTCGTGGTCATCGACGGCGGCAAGCTGCTCCGCTCCAGCTCCACCAGTGACTTCACTCAGGCGACGGCCTCGCTCGCGGTCGAGGTGACCGACACCACCGATCACCCGGACGGCACCAAGGCGCTGCGCACCGCCCTCGACCGGGCCGGGCTCACCGTCCAGACCGCCGGCCGCGACGCCGACGGGACGCCCGGCTCCGACCATGTGCTGCTGGTCGACGTCGCGAGCGAGGAGACGTACGACACGGTCCGCGACACCATCGCCGACCTCGGCCTCGGCCTGGTCCGCATGGAGCAGCGCCGCCACCGCATCGCGGAGATCTTCCGGTCCGACGACGATGCGGACGCCCCGGACGCATCGGACGCGCCGGACGGCACGACGAAGCCCGCAGGACCGGCCGGCGCAAGCGCACACGGGAACGGAGGTGCCGTCGATGCCGTCTGAGACCGTGACCCAGCAGCGTGCCGACGTCATTCACAACATCGGCTACCGCCATTACGACGGCCCGCGCCTCGGCCGCGCCTACGCCCGCCGCTCGCTCTTCTCCCAGAGCCTGCGCGGCGCCTACGGCCTCGGCCGCTCGGCGAAGTCCAAGGTCGCGCCGATGCTGCTGTTCGCCGTGATGTGCATGCCCGCCGCGATCATCGTCGCGGTGGCCATCGCCACCAAGGTGGACGAGCTCCCCGTCGAGTACACCCGCTACGCGATCATGCTGCAGGCCGTGATCGGCCTGTACACCGCGTCCCAGGCGCCGCAGTCCGTCTCCCGGGACCTCCGCTTCAAGACGGTCCCGCTCTACTTCTCGCGGCCCATCGAAACGATGGACTATGTGGTGGCCAAGTTCGCCGCCATGGCCTCGTCGCTGTTCATCCTCACCGGCGCGCCCCTGCTGATCCTCTACGTCGGGGCACTGCTCGCCAAGCTGGACTTCGCCGATCAGACGAAGGGCTTCGCGCAAGGACTGATCTCCGTGGCTCTGCTCTCGCTTCTCTTCGCCGGCATCAGCCTGGTCGTCGCCGCGCTCACCCCGCGCCGCGGTTTCGGCGTCGCCGCCGTCATCGCCCTGCTGACCATCTCCTACGGCGCGGTGTCCGCCGTCCAGGCCATCGCCTGGGACCAGGGCAACTCCGGCCCGGTGAGCTGGATCGGGCTGTTCTCGCCGATCACCATCATCGACGGGGTGCAGACGGCCTTCCTCGGTGCCACCTCCTCCTTCCCCGGCGGGGTCGGCCCCGGCACCGGAACCGGGCTCGTCTACATCCTCGTTCTCCTCGGCCTGATCGCCGGCTCGTACGGGCTGCTGATGCGCCGCTACCGAAAGGTCGGCCTGTGACCACGATCGCCATCGACAACGTCTCCCGCTGGTTCGGGAACGTCGTGGCCGTCAACGACGTGACCATGAACATCGGCCCCGGTGTCACCGGGCTCCTCGGTCCCAACGGCGCCGGCAAGTCCACCCTCATCAACATGATGGGCGGCTTCCTGGCCCCCTCCACCGGGTCCGTGACCCTGGACGGCGCCCAGATCTGGCGCAATGAGCAGGCTTACCGCCACATCGGCATCGTCCCCGAGCGCGAGGCGATGTACGACTTCCTCACCGGCCGCGAGTTCGTGATCGCCAACGCCGAGCTGCACGGGCTGCCCGATCCGCGTGGTGCCGCCCGTAAGGCGCTCGACACCGTCGAGATGGACTACGCGGGCTCCCGGAAGATCGCCACGTACAGCAAGGGCATGCGCCAGCGCGTGAAGATGGCCTCCGCGCTGGTGCACGAGCCGTCGGTGCTCCTCCTGGACGAGCCGTTCAACGGCATGGACCCCCGGCAGCGGATGCAGCTCATGGACCTGCTGCGGCGGATGGGCGCGGAGGGCCGCACCGTGCTGTTCTCCTCGCACATCCTCGAGGAGGTCGAGCAGCTGGCGGCGCATATCGAGGTGATCGTCGCGGGCCGCCACGCCGCCTCCGGCGACTTCCGCAAGATCCGCCGGCTGATGACGGACCGTCCGCACCGCTATCTCGTACGGTCCAGCGACGACCGTGCGCTCGCGGCCGCCCTGATCGCCGACCCGTCGACCACCGGTATCCAGGTCGACGCGAGCACCGGCGCCGACGGCGGACTGCACATCCAGGCGGTCGACTTCGCCCGCTTCACCGAACTGCTGCCGCGGGTCGCCCGTGACCAGCACATCCGGCTCCTCACGGTCTCGCCCTCCGACGAGTCCCTGGAAAGCGTCTTCTCCTACCTCGTCGCGGCCTGAAAGGAGCCCATAGCGATGTCCTCGCTCTACCACCCCACCGTCGCCCGGCTCACCTACCGGGCCCTGCTCGGCCGCCGCCGGGCGCTGATCCTCTTCTCACTCCCCGGTCTGCTGCTGTTGATCTCGCTCGCCGTAAGGCTGCTGACCGGAGCCGACGACGAGACGGCCGACGCGATCCTCGGCGGCTTCGCGATGGCCACCATGGTCCCGCTGATCGGCGTGATCGCCGGTACGGGCGCGATCGGCCCGGAGATCGACGACGGCTCGGTCATCTATCTGCTGGCCAAGCCGGTGAAGCGGCCGACGATCATCTTCACCAAGCTGATCGTGGCGATCGGCGTCACGGTCGCCTTCTCCGCCATCCCCACCCTGCTCGCGGGCTTCCTGCTGAACGGCAACGCCAATCAGCTTGCCGTCGGCTACGCCGTCGCCGCCGCCGTGGCCTCGGTCGCCTACAGCGCGGTCTTCTTGCTGTTGGGCACCGTGACCCGGCATGCGGTGATCGCGGGGCTGGTCTACGCCCTGGTGTGGGAGACGTTCTTCGGCAGCCTGGTGGCCGGGGCCCGCAAGCTCAGCGTTCAGCAGTGGGCGCTGGCACTCGGGCAGAAGGTCGCGGACGGCGATGTGATCTCGTCGGATGTCGGCCTGACGACCGGCGTCATCCTGCTGCTGGCCGTGACCGTGGGCGCGACCTGGTACGCGGGCCGCAAGCTGCGCACGCTGACCCTCGCGGGGGAGGAGTGACCACCGGCGCGACCTTCGCGACCCGCGCGCGGTGACGCCCGGCGCCCGGGGGTTCGTGCACGCCTTACGGGCGCCAGGGGCTCGTGCGCGCCTTATGGCGCCCAGGAGTTCGTGCATGCCTTATGGCGCCCAGGAGTTCGTGCATGCCTTACGGCCGCCACCGCGCAGGGACGGCGGAGCGGCCGCCGGTTGTCTCCGCGGTGGCGGCGGTCGTCGTGACGGCCGCCGCCGCGGCGTGTCCGGGGGCCGCGTTGGCCTGGCCCAGGGCGGAGGCCACGGCCGCGGACGAACCGAGCAGAACAGTCGCCGCCACACAGGCCACCGTCCAGGGGGTCCGCAGCACCCTCCGCCATGGCCGCCGGGTGCCGCCTCCCGCCGCGGCCCGCGTGCCGTGGGTGGTCTTCGCCTCGGCCATGCCGCTCGTACCGCTCGTACCGCTCGTGCAGCTCATGCCGTCCTCCGGTCCTCGTCGATGCCGACGACACCGAGAGTGGCGGCGGGAGTTGTCGGTCGGCCCTCCGTGGCCTGAGGAGCGGCTGTGAAGGCGTGAGGCCGCTCGGCGGGCTCACGCCGTTCGGCCCTCCGGGCCGCTCAGGACCGGATCTTGCGGTCGCGTCCCGCGCCCAGGCCCAGCACCGCCAGCACCCCGCACACCACCAGCATCAGCGTGAGCGGCAGCCCCCAGCCGCCGATGGTCTGGTGCACCACGCCGAGCGCCAGAGGGCCCACCGCGGCCAGCAGATAGCCCCAGGTCTGCGCCATTCCGGACAGCCGCGCCGAGGTGTGGGCGTCCCCGGTCCGCAGCACCATCATGGTCAGCGCGAGCCCCACGGCCCCGCCCTGTCCGACGCCGATCAGCGTCGCCCAGACCCACGCCCCGGCTATGGGAGCCACCAGCAGGCCCGCGATACCGGCGCCCATCAGCGCCGCGACCGCGACGGCCAGCGTCCGCTGGGAGCGCATCCGCCCGGCGAGGGTGGGCACCACGAACGAACCGACCATCTGTAGCATGGTGCTGAACGCGAACACCAACCCGGCCGTGTTCTTGCTCATGCCGTGGTCGGTGAAGATCGTCGGCAGCCATGCGATGCAGACGTACGCGATCGACGACTGCAACCCCATGAACAGCGTGACCTGCCAGGCCAGCGGGGAGCGGCTCAGCTTCGGCCCCGCGTCCGGCGTCGTCCTTACGGGCGTCGCCGCGGGCTCACCGTGGTGCGTTCCGCGCCGTGCGAGCACCGTCTGGGGTATCCAGACCAGCGCCGCGACCGCCGCGAGCAGCGACCAGGAGGCGAGCGAACCCCGCCAGCCGCCGAGCGCGTTCTCCAGCGGTACGGCGGAGGCGGCGGAGACCGTCGCCCCACCGATCATCGAGGTGGTGTAGAGCGCGGTCATCCCGGCGGCCCGGTGCGGGAAGTCACGCTTGACCAGGCCCGGCATCAGCACATTGAGGAACGCGATCCCGCTGCCGACGAGGGCGCCCCCGGCGAAGAGCGCCATCACCGGCGGCGCCACGCGCAGCAGGATGCCGCCGATCAGCAGCGCCAGCGCGCTCAGCAGCACCGCCTCGGTGCCCCAGCGCCGGGCGAGCCGGGGCGCGAAGGGCGAGGCCAGGCCCATGAAGATCAGCGGAATGGTCGTGACCAGGCTGCCCATGGTCGCGGACAGCCCGAAGTGGCCGCTGATCTCACCGAGCAGCGGGGAGACCCCGGCGAGCGCGGCCCGCATGTTGAGCGACGCCAGCACGATGCCGATCAGGAGAAGAGCGGGGTGGGCCCGCAGGGTGCGCCGCGCGGCGGCCACCTCGGGGGTCGGCCGCAGATCCGTCTCGGCGTCCACGAGCAGGGGTTCGGCCTCGGGGCCGGGGGTGTGCGGGCGTGGCAAGAAGAGCTCCGTTCCGGTCGTGGTGGGGGTGGTGGGGTTGGAGTGGTCCGGGTCGCGGTGAGGCCTGCCGAGAGGGGCTCAGTCGGTGGCGAGCAGGGCTTCGACGGCGCGTTTCGGCGCCTCCAGCAGCGCCCGCGCCGCCGCCTCCGCGGCCGCCGGGTCGCCGGAGGCAATGGCGTCGACCAGGGCGCGGTGGTCGGCGGGGACGATGCTCGGCACCTCGCGGTCGCCGAGCGAGGCCACCAGCGAGTCGCGCACCGAGCCGCTGAACCAGCCGTAGGTCGCGCTCAGCGCGGCGTTGTGCGCGGCCTCCACCACGGCGGTGTGGAACTCCAGGTCATGGGCGGCGTGCAGCTCATGGTGGCCGTCAGCGGACCGCTCCCCTGCCTGACCGAACGCCTCGAGCGACTCCAGCGCCGCTCGCATCCGCCGCAGATCGTCGGGACTGTGCCGGAGCGCGGCCAGCCGCGCGCCCTCCGCCTCCAGCGCGATCCGCAGCTCCAGCACATCCCGGATCCCGGCGCGCCGCACACCCCGCATGACCTCGGCCGGGTCGGTCGTGGAGAGCACGAAGGTGCCCTCGCCCTGCCGGGACTGCAGCATCCCCGCGTGCACGAGGACGCGGACCGCCTCCCGGACCGTGTTCCGGCCGACCTGGAGCTGCTCGGCGAGGGCATGCTCGGTGGGCACGCGGTCGCCGACCTTCCACTCACCCTCGGCGAGCTGCGCCCGCAGCTGCTCCACCACGGTGTCGACCAACGACTGCCGCCCAGCCGCCCGCAACGCCATCTCTCTCGGCTCCCTCACTCGATTCGCCCGGTTGCCCAGTCATCCTACAATTCCCACTGGGAAAGCCCGGTGGGCAGGGCGCCACCCCGCCCACCGAGCTCCTCCGATCCGCTACCCGCGCTGCCGCTTGGCGCGCCGTGCCCGCCGCTGGACCGACTCGGCCTTGAGCGTGGCGACGTCCCTGCGGACCTCGGTCATGTCGTCACCGAGATCGCAGAGCCGCTCGCTCATGGCGCAGATGACCCGCCCGTGCGCGTCGAGCCGCCGGTCCATCCCGTCCAGCCGAGCGGAGACCCTGGCCATCCACGGCGCCAGCTCGCGCAGCGTGGAACCGACATCCGCCAGACACGCCTCGACGGCGTCGAGGCGGCCGCCGATCGGCCCGGCCAGCATCCGCTCGGTGAGGATCCGTTCGAGCGGGAGCTGCTCCGTCCCGGCTTCCGCTTCGCTCCGGGTCGACTCCTCGACATCGAGGAGATAGGTACGTACCCGCATGGCGGTATCGCTGTCCCGCAGCAACATCGCGACGTTGAGCACCGCCCGGCGGGGGTAGAGGGTGAGGTGGGCGCGGCCCTGTGGATAACTCGAATTTGAAAGGTCCAAGTTGGACCTTTCAAAGACTTGCAGGTCAGCGCCTCGAAGGATGTGCATCCCGTTGCTGTGAAACTCCTCCCGGTGGCGTTTGGTCAGGCTCTTGACGGCTTCTTCCCCAACCTCGAAGTACTCCGCGACCATGCGTGTGGTGATATGCAGCCCATCTGGCAGCATGGTCAAGATCTTGACCTTGTCGAGGACATCCGTCCGTTCGATGACGCTGTCGCGCAGCGCGCGCGACTCCAGTAGCGCGATCTCAGGTGGCATATGTGTGCCTTCCGGTCTGAAATTCGGGTGATGGTCACGCCCCACCAGCCAGGGGCTAGGCCGCCCGTATCCAGGGACCAGGAGCGGAGGCCGCCGACCTCTTTCGGACCCAACCGCCGTGACATCGCTGCCCGTCGATCCGTCGCCCGGCCGAGGCTCCAACTCGCGTTGCCGCCGCGCATAACGCGTATATGGAAGAACGATCCGATCGCGTAAGGGTTACTCGCACCGCGTGCGTTGACGGACGTCTGCCTCACGCAGCGAAGGGGCGGGCGCCATCGGGCGCCCGCCCCTTGTGACCTGTCGTCCACCGCTCAGGCGTGGACCGGCTCCGCCGGGGATTGCTCGGGGGTCGGCTTCGGGGGCGCTCCGCCGGGGCCGCCGCGGACGACGGCGAGGACCAGCAGGCCCGCCGCCAGGGCGGCGATGCCGGAGATCAGGCAGATGCGGTCGAGTCCGGCCGCGAACGACTCGTGGACGAGCGTGCGCGCCGCGTCCGCGTGAGCCGGGGGCGCGGTGGCGATGACGGCGTCGGCGTGGCCGCCGCTGATGGCCTCGGCGGCCTGTCCGGCCGCCCGGGCCGGGACGGTGCCGCTGTCGTCGACCATGTCCCGCACTCGCGTCGCGAAGACCGTGCCCAGGACGGCGATCCCCAGGGCGTAGCCCAGCTGCCGGAAGGTGTTCACCGCGCCGCTGGCCATGCCCGCCCGCTCCGGCGGGGCCGAACCGAGGGCCGCCGAGACCAGCACCGGCATGGCCAGGCCGATCCCCAGACCGGCCAGCGCCAGGCCCGGGACGAAGGCCGTCCAGTCCGCGTCCGGGGTCACCATCGCCGCGTTCACCAGCGCGCCCGCGCCCACCATCAGCAGTCCGCCGCCGAGCGCCCGCCCGGGGGCGACCCGGTCCAGCAGCCGTCCGCCCGCCGCGCCGACGACCAGCGAGACGCCCGCCATCGGCGTCACCGCGAGCCCGGCCTGCACCGGGCTCATCTCCAGCACCGACTGCAGCCACAGCCCGGCGTAGGTGAGGTACGGGAAGGCCCCCGCCTGCAGCAGCAGGGCCGCCGCCATCAGCACCGCGAACGTCGGGCGGCGCAGCAGCCCCAGGTCCAGCAGCGGCTGCCGCTTTCCGCGCTCCACCACGGCGAAGGCGAGCAGCGCGATCGCGGCCGTCACCAGTGCGGCGACCGTGCCGGTGTCGGCCCAGCCCTCCTCACCCCCGCGCATCAGCCCATACGTCAGCGCCCCGGCGCACACCGTGAACGTGGCGGCGCCCGGCCAGTCGATCCGTACGCCCGGCGCGCCGCGCGACTCCTCGATGGAACGGAGCGTGATCCACACCGCGATCGCCGTCAGCGGCAGATTGACCAGGAAGATCGCCCGCCAGTCGACGTACTCGGTCAGCACCCCGCCCAGCACCGGGCCGATCGCCGCGGCCGCCCCGCTCGTACCGCCCCACACCCCGAAGGCGATACCGCGGTCGCGGCCGGAGTATGTCGCCATCAGCAGCGGGGTGTTGGTGGCGAACATGGCCGCCGCCCCCGCCCCCTGGACGGCGCGGGCCGCGATCAGCACCCCGGCGTCCGGTGCCAGACCGCAGACCAGGGAGGAGACCGCGAACACCGCGAGGCCGACGACATACAGCCGCCGCCGCCCGAAGAGGTCCGCCGCCGAACCGGCCACCATCAGCAGCGCGGCCAGCGCCAGCGCGTAGATGTCCATCACCCACTGGAGGGAGGTGAAGGACGCGTCCAGTCCCCGCGCCACCTGGGGCAGCGCGGTGTTCACAATCGTGACGTCTATCAACAGCATGAAATTGCCGAGCGTGATGGCGGCGAGCGGCCACCATGATCTGCGCATGACTGACTCCGGGATTCGGAACGTGCCGGCCAACGTGCTGCCGACAAGGGGACGCGAGGGCCGATCCCGATGACGGTCCGGCGGTCCCCGCGGCTCTTACGGTCGTCCTGACCGGTCCGGTCCTCCAGCCGGCACCGCCCCGGTGGCGATATCCGACGTCCGCTAGCTTTGTGCGGTGGAATCCGACGCGTACGACGACCTGGACCGGGCGCTGGTGCATGCCCTTCAGCTCGACGGCCGGGCCCCCTTCAGCCGGCTCGCCGAGGTGCTGGGCGTCTCCGACCAGACCGTGGCCCGCCGCTACACCCGGCTGCGGACGACGGGAGCGGTCCGGGTGCTGGGGCTCACCGACCCGGCGGCGGTCGGCGATGTGGTCTGGCTGGTGCGGGTGCGGTGCCTGCCGGACGCCGCGCTGCCGGTGGCCGAGGCGATGGCCCGGCGGACCGACACCTCCTGGGTGCATGTGCTCTCCGACGGCACCGAGGTCGCCGCGTCGACACGGGCGGCGTCCGGCCTGGACAGCGACGCCCTGCTGCTGCGCAAACTCCCGCAGACGCCACGGGTGGTGGGGGTGAGCGCGCACTGCGTGCTGCATGAGTTCTACGGCGGCGAGCAGGGCCTGGTCAACAAGACCGAGGCGCTGACGGCCGAGCAGGTCGGTCGGCTGCGCACGCCGGCCGCGGACCGGTCGAAGGGGCCGCGCGGACCGGTGGGCGCCGAGGACGGCAAGCTGCTGGACGTCCTCGCGCGGGACGGGCGGGCGCCGCTGGCAGAACTGGCCGCCGCCACCGGCTGGTCGCAGTCGACGGTGCGCCGCCGGCTGGCCGATCTGCGCGCCGACGGCACCCTGTACTTCGACGTCGACTACACCCACCGGATGTTCGATCAGAGTGTCACCACCACGATGTGGCTGTCGGTAAGGCCGTCGGATCTCGCCGCCACCGGGCAGACACTCGCGGACCACCCCGAGGTGGCGTTCGCATGTGCGACCACCGGGACGAAGAATCTGATGGCGACCGTGGTCTGCGCCGATGTCCGGGCCCTCTACACCTATCTGACGACCCGCATCGCCGAACTGCCCTCCGTGCTGGACATGGAGACCGCCCCGATCCTCCGACGGGTCAAGGGTCCGGGGCCGCTGTTCGCCCCTCCCTCCCGGGTGTCCCGGCGCACCTCCTGAACGACTCGCGCAGCGGCGCCAGTTGGAGGAAGCTCCGAAACTCTGCTGGTCGAACTCTGTTCATCTCTACGTCGGTGTAGATCTTGACGGTTGTCAGGGACCTGCCCAACTCTTGGCGTGCGCTGGATCACACCGCGCCACCCCCCGCGCCACAAGCCTTTTGAGGGGGTGTCAGAAGTGAAAACGGAGGGAACCCGAATGCGTCGTCTCGTCACGAGTCTCGCGGCCACCGCTGTCACCGCGGCCGCCGCCATCGCCCTGGCCGCACCCGCCCAGGCGGCCCCCGCGGACAAGCCGCAGGTCCTCGCAAGCTGGACGCAGACCAGCGCCAGCAGCTACAACACCTGGGTCGCGGCGCGGAACAACCAGGGTGCCTGGGCCGCCTACGGGTTCGACTGGTCCACCGACTACTGCAGCAGCTCCCCCGACAACCCCTTCGGCTTCCCCTTCCAGACCGCCTGCGCCCGCCATGACTTCGGCTACCGCAACCACAAGGCGATGGGCATCTTCGACGCCAACAAGGCGCGCATCGACAGCGCCTTCTACGAGGACCTCAAGCGGGTGTGCAGCGCCTACAGCGGTGCCACCAAGACGTCGTGCGACGGCACGGCGTGGACCTACTACCAGGCGGTCAAGATCTTCGGCTGACCCCTCCTGGACCGGGATCCCTCGGCGGCGGCCGAGGGATCCCGATCACCGCTGCCGGGCCCGGATGCCGGGCGGTCCGCCGAGGCGGCCGCGCCGGCATCCGGCCGGTTCACCGGTCACCGGTGTGCCGCCGTTACCGGCGCGCCGCCGGGAAGAGCCGTTCCAGCACCACGGCGATGCCGTCCTCCGCGTTGGAGGCGGTGATCTCGTCGGCGACGGCCTTCAGATCCTGGTGCGCGTTCGCCATCGCGACAGCGTGCTTCGCCCAGCCGAACATCGGAATGTCATTGGGCATATCGCCGAACGCGATCGCGTCCTCGGCGGTCATCCCCAGCCGGCGCGCGGCCATCGAGAGGCCCGTGGCCTTCGTCAGCCCCAGCGGCAGCAGCTCCACCAGTCCGGTACCGGCCATCGTGACCCCGACCAGGCCCCCGGCGGCCGTCCGGGCGGCGTCCGCGAGGGCGTCGTCGTCCAGCTCGGCGTGCTGGATATAGAGCTTGCTGATGGGCTGCGACCACAGCTCGGCCGGGTCCGTGAACGGCACCCGGGGCATCCCCTCGTGGTCCATCCGGTAGCCCTCGCCGAACAGCACCTCGCCGTCCAGCCCGTCGCGGGCCGCGGCCAGCGACAGCGGGCCGATCTCCGCCTCGATCTTCTCCAGCGCCAGCAGGGCCACCTGGCGGTCCAGCGTGACGGAGGTCAGCAGCCGGTGCTCACCCGCGTGGTAGAGCTGTGCGCCCTGACCGCACACCGCGAGCCCCTGGTAGCCGAGGTCGTCGAGTATGTGCCGGGCCACCGGGACGGTGCGCCCGGTGACCACGATGTGCGCGGCGCCCGCCGCGGTGGCCGCGGCGAGCGCGTCACGGGTCCGCGCCGAGACGGTGTGGTCGGGGCGCAGCAGCGTGCCGTCGAGATCGGTGGCGACCAGTCGATAGGGGAGTTCGTCCGGCGCTCCGGCGAGCTCGTCCGTCGGTCCGGCGTTCGTCACCGTGCGACCGGTTCCAGGACCTCGCGTCCGCCCAGGAACGGCCGCAGCGCCTCGGGCACCCGCACCGAACCGTCGGCCTGCTGGTGGTTCTCGAGGATCGCGACGATGGTTCGGGTGACCGCGCACAGCGTGCCGTTGAGCGTGGCCAGCGGACGGACCTTCTTGCCCTCGCGCATCCGGATCGACAGCCGCCGCGACTGGAATTCGGTGGTGTTGGAGGTCGAGGTCAGCTCGCGGTACTTGCCCTGCGTCGGGATCCACGCCTCGCAGTCGAACTTCCGCGTCGCCGACGAGCCCAGGTCACCCGAGGCCAGGTCGATCACCCGGAACGGCAGCTCCAGCGAGGTCAGCCACTGCTTCTCCCAGTCCAGCAGCCGCTGGTGCTCGGCCTCGGCGTCCTCCGGGGTCGTGTAGACGTACATCTCGACCTTGTCGAACTGGTGCACCCGGAAGATGCCCCGGGTGTCCTTGCCGTACGACCCGGCCTCACGGCGGAAGCAGGAGGAGAACCCGGCGTAGCGCCGCGGGAGTGCGTCCGCCTCCAGGATCTCGTCCATGTGGTACGCGGCCAGCGGGACCTCGGAGGTGCCGACCAGGTAGAGGTCGTCCTTGTCGAGGTGGTAGACGTCCTCGGCGGCCTGGCCGAGGAAGCCGGTGCCCTCCATGGCCTTCGGCTTGACCAGCGCCGGGGTGAGCACCGGGGTGAAGCCCGCCGCGGTGGCCTGTGCCATCGCCGCGTTCACCAGTGCGAACTCCAGCAGGGCGCCGATGCCCGTCAGGTAGTAGAAGCGGGAGCCGGAGACCTTGGCGCCGCGCTCGGTGTCGATCGCGCCGAGCAGCTCGCCGAGCTCCAGATGGTCCTTGGGCGCGAAGCCCTCGGCATCGAAGTCGCGCGGGGTGCCGATCGTCTCCAGGACGGTGAAGTCGTCCTCGCCGCCGACCGGGACCTCGGGGTGGACGAGATTGCCCAGCTGGAGCAGGAGCTGCTGGGTCTCGTCCGCGGCCGCGTCCTGCTCGGCGTCGGCCGCCTTGACGGCGGCGGACAGCTCGCCCGCCTTCTTCAGCAGCTCGGCCTTCTCGTCACCGGCGGCCTTGGGGATGAGCTTGCCGAGCGCCTTCTGTTCGGCGCGCAGCTCGTCGAAGCGGACACTGGAGGACCTGCGCCGCTCGTCGGCGGTCAGGAGGGCGTCGACGATGCCGACGTCCTCTCCACGGGCACGCTGGGAGGCGCGCACACGATCGGGGTCCTCACGGAGCAGGCGAAGGTCAATCACCCCACCAGGTTACCGGTGTGACCTCGGGTGCTCGACGCGATATTCCTTTGCGTCCCGATTTGCCCTCTTTTGGGGCTGTGGGTAAACCGGGGAATTCCTGTGACGGCCGCCGTCAAGGAATGCATGCGCATTCCCCGAAAAGGGGCAAAGAGGCGGCGTCGAGTCGACCTTCTTCCCTTGTGTGCAGGGTGAGTTGAGGCCCGGTTGTCCACAGGGGTGAGGGGAATCCCCGAAGTTATCCACAGGCTGTGTGTGAGATCTGTGGATGCCGCGGTGATCGCTTGGGCCCCCCAAGTGCTCGGCGATGGATTCCCCCATCAAACCGCGTTCACACACTCCACAAGAGAGGAATCCCTCACTCCAAAGAGTTGGTCGAGGGAATTGGGGTGACAGATAAGCGATGTTCGGTGATGGGGGTGGATGCGGCTTATGTTGCGATGTGACCGTCTTGCCGGATTGATGATGTCGACTTATCCCCAGCGTGCCGCATCAGCCTGTGGATAACTTTTCCGCAGCGATTCCGACGATCCCCAGCACCCGGGCGGCGGCGGCGCTCAGCCCCGGCTCCAGCCGCCCGGCCGCCCGCCACCGGAGTGCCCCCGGCGCACGCTCGCTACGGCCGGTCGCTACGGGTGGGCTCGGCTCAGGCCCGGCCGTCCTGGCAGCGGGCCAGCCACTCCGCCGCCTCCGTGAACGCCGCGTCCGAGGTCCCGTGCCGCAGCTCCGCCAGGTCCTCCGCCGTCACACCCGCCCGGGGGTACGAGCCCAGGAACCGCACCTTCGGGCAGATCCGCTTCAGCCCCATCAGGGCCGAGCCCACCCGCCGGTCGGTGATGTGCCCCTCGCAGTCCACCGAGAAGCAGTAGCGGCCGATGCCCTCGCCGGTCGGGCGCGATTCGATCCGCATCAGGTTGACCCCGCGCGCGGAGAACTCCTGCAGCAGTTCCAGCAGCGCGCCCGGGTGGTCGTCCCCGAGCCAGATCACCACGGACGTCTTGTCCGCGCCCGTCCGGGCGGCGGGCCGGGCGGGGCGGCCGGCCAGGACGAAGCGGGTCATCGCGTTCTGCGCGTCGTGGATGTCGGTGACCAGCGGCTCAAGACCGTACCTGGACGCCGCGAACTCGCCCGCGAACGCCGCGTCGTACCGCCCCTCCTGCACCAGCCGCGCGCCGTCCGCGTTCGAGGCGGCCGATTCCCACAGGGCGTCCGGGAGGTTCGCCGCCAGCCAGTTCCGGACCTGGGGCTGGGCGACCGGATGCCCGGTCACCGTCTTGATGTCCGCGAGCGCGGTGCCCGGCCGTACGAGCAGCGCGAAGCTGATCGACAGCAGCACCTCGCGGTAGATCATCAGCGGTTCGCCGGTGGCCAGCTCGTCCAGGGTCGCGGTGACCCCGCCCTCGACCGAGTTCTCGATGGGGACCAGCGCGGCCGCCGCGGCACCGGAGCGCACCGCGTCGAGCGCCACCGGCACCGAGACCATCGGCACCAGCTCCCGGGTGGCGGCCTCCGGCATGGACCGCAGGGCGGCCTCGGTGAAGGTGCCCTCGGGGCCGAGGTAGGCATAGCGGCTGGCCGACATCACGGTCGCTCCCTGTGATCAGACGAGACCGCCACGATACTCGCGTCCGCGAAGCCGGCGGACTCGCCTGTCACCCCTTGGACGCGGGCGACCGGGGGCGGCTCGTCCCCGTCTCCTATCCCTCCAAGAGTGCCTGACCCACGTACTCCCCCGGGGCGCAGCCCGGGGGCACCGCGAACAGCGCGCTGGCCTCGTGCCGCAGGAACCGCGACAGGTCGTCGCCCAGGTCCAGCTTCCGCTGCACCGGGACGAACCCCTTCATCGGATCCGCCTGCCAGGCGATGAAGAGCAGCCCGGCGTCCGGCGCCCCGTCGTCGCGGAAGCCGTCGTGGTACGAGAAGGGCCTGCGCAGCATGGCGGCGCCCTGGTTGGACGCGGGCGCCGCGACCCGCACATGGGCGGCGCCCGCGATGGCCAGCGCACCGTCCCCGTTGATCTTGTCGAGCCGGACCGGGGTGGTCTCCGTGCCGCCGGACAGCGGGGCGCCGTCGGACTTGCGGCGGCCGACCACCTTCTCCTGCCGTTCCAGGGAGAGATGGTCCCAGGTGTCCAGCAGCATCCGGATGCGCCGGACGACCGCGTAGGAACCGCCCGCCAGCCACGCGGGCTCGCCCTTCTCCGGTACGAAGATCCGCCGCTCGAAGTCGTCGTCGGCCGGCTTGGGGTTGTTGGTGCCGTCGATCTGTCCCATGAGGTTGCGGGTGGTCATGGGGCGGTCGGTGGCGCCGGGGGTGCGGTTGAAGCCGTTCATCTGCCAGCGCAGCCGGGCCGTGCCCGCGGCCTCGCGCTGCAGGGCGCGCAGCGCGTGGAAGCCGACCAGCGCGTCATCGGCGCCGATCTGGATCCACAGATCGCCGTTGCTGCGCTTGGGGTCGAGGGCGTCCGAGGCGAAGTCGGGGAGTGGAGCGAGCGCCTCCGGCAGTTGGTCGTCGAGTCCCGCCTTGCCGAAGAAGGTCCGGCCGAAGCCGAAGGTGACCGTAAGGGACGACGGACCGGCGTCCAGCGCGATCCCCGTGTCGTCCGGTGGGGCCTCGCCCGCCATCAGCTCCTGGGCCGTGCGCGACCAGCGGCGCAACAGTGCGGCGGCCGCCTTACGGTTCGCACCGGGCGCCAGGTCGAAGGCGAGGAGATGGCCATGGGCCTGGAGGGGGGTGGTGATGCCCGCCTGGCGCCTGCCGTGGAAGGGCACGGCGGTCGCGCCCAGGGAGCTGAGGGGTTCGGGTGCCTCCCGCGTCGCCTCGGACGCGTAGGCTCCGGCGGCTCCGCCGGCGACCAGTCCGGCCGCGCCGGCGGCGCCCGCCGAGCCCAGCAGACGCCGCCGGGAGATGCCGGACGAGGGTGCTTGCTCTGTCGTCATTGAGCGACTTTCACGTTCCTGGTCTCCGTCACCTGGTCGATGTCGGAGGTTCGTACGGTCAGGGAGAGCTGCCAGGTGCCGGCCATGGGGAGCTGGACGGTCTTGGCGCTCCAGTGCCCGGTCGAGAGGCGCTCGAGCGGGATGCGCAGCGGCCCGATCCCCTTCGACTTCAGCGTCAGCGACAGCTTGACCTCGGGGACGTCCACGGGACGGTCGGCCAAGTCGGTGGTGAAGACATGCAGCGCGTTGTCGCCCGGCAGAGCGGGTTCGATCATGACGACGGCCTTGCCGCGGCCGCTCTTGGGGCCCGTGTTGTAGGGGACCAGCACGCTCACCGGGTCGACGTTCAGCTGGCCGCCGGGCTTCGTGGCCGAGGCGCTCGCCTGCTCGGTTTCGGCCCGGCCGGGCTGGGTGCCGCTCAGCACGGTGGCCACCGCGAGCAGCACGACGGCCACGATGGTCTCGGCGATCACCGACCGGCGCAGGGCGCTGCGCTCGCGGTCGGCGTCGCGCTCCCGCAGCGTGGCGGTCTTGTCCTTGGCGGCCCGCTGACGGGCGAGCTGGGCGGCGCGTTCGGGATCGTCGTCGGCGGCGTCCGAACCGGCGCCGTCACCGGGCCCGTCACCGGACCCGGTCTCGGCGTCGGCCGGGGTGTCGACCGCCGCGTCGGCCGCGCCGGTACGGACCGGCTGCGCGGCCTTCACCCCGGCCTTCACCGCGGCCTTGGTCCCGGCCTCCGCCTCGGCCTCTGCCGTGGCCTCCGCTTCCGAGGCCGCCGAGGCCGCCGGAGCCGCCTCCGACGCGCTCTCCGCCTCGGCCTCCGCGTCCGTCTCCTCCGCCGTGTCCGCCGTGGCATCCGTAAGGCGGCCGGTCCAGCGTCGCGAGATGGCCGCGATGCCCAGGAGCACCGCCACCAGGCCCACCTTGACCAGCAGCCATCGCCCGTACTCGGTGTCGGTCAGCGCGCCCCAGGAGCCCACCTGCCGCCACGACTGGTACAGCCCGGTGACCACCAGGGCGACGACCGAGCCGAAGGCCAGCCGCGAGAAGCGGCGCACGGCCGCCCGCCCGATCGGCTCACCCGCCCGGAGCGTCACCGCGAGCGAGGCCAGGCCGCCCAGCCACACCCCGACCGCGATCAGATGGATCATGTCCACCGGCATGGCCAGCTGCCGCTGGAGGCCGACCGAGGCGTGCTCGGCCATCGCCCAGGTCGCGGAGAGGCCCACCGCCATCACCGTGCCGCCGAAGCCCAGCCCGAAGGCCAGGTCCTGGCGGCGCCGCGCGTCCGCCTCCCGCTCCCCGGTGCGACGGGTGTACGAGCCGAAGAGGACGGCCAGGAAGACCGCCGCCGCGCCGAGCAGCAGCAGCCGGGACAGCAGCGCCGCGCCCGGTTTGGTGGACAGCACATCGCCCAGCCTGCCGAGGTCGAGGATCCCGCCGATCCCCTCGCCGTCGGTGTACGGCCCGCGCAGCAGCAACAGCACCAGGCTGGCCGTGAAGACCGTCACCCAGCCGCCCACGGCGATCTTCCGTACCGGTCGGGAGGACCGGCAGAGGCCGGCGAACACACTGCCGCCCACCAGGGCCGCGAAACCGCCGTAGGCGGCGTACCGGCCGATCCCGTAGAGCGTGCTGACGGTGCTGTCGGACGCCTCGCCCGTGGGCACCTTCGCCGTGGTCTTGGACGGGGCGCCGATGGAGAAGGTGAACGCGCCGCTCACCGGGTGGCTGTCCTCCGAGACCGCCTTCCACGCCACCGTGTAGGTGCCGTCCGGAAGCCCGGAGTGCAGCCCGGCGGCGGCGGTCGACGACTTGCCGCCGACATGGGCGGTCTTCCCGGTGTCCACGCGCTTGCCCTTGGGATCGAGCACGCGCACCGAATCGCCGGAGAGCAGCACGCCCTCCGAGAAGTTCAGCGTGACCTCCCTGGGCGCGGTCCTCACGACCGAGCCGTCGGCGGGGTCGGTCGAGGTGAGCGCGGCATGCGCGGACGCGGAGCTCGCGCCCACGCTCAGCGCGCACAGCAGCGCGGCGAGCAGGGTGCCGCAGATCGCCATCAGGCGCCGGGCGGTCGCGGTGGTCCGGGAGGGGGTCGCGGTGGGCCCGGCGGGGGCCAGGGAGGTCAGCGAGGGCATCGGGTGTCAGTCCTTGGGGCGGTACGTCGTCGGCTCGACCGGGACTTTGATCTCGATGGGGGCGGAGGTGGCGAAGTGAAGGGTGAAGCTGACCTTCTCACCGACCTTCGGCCGGTGGGAGAGGTTTGTCAGCATCAGATGATCTCCGCCGCTGGACAGCTCGAGCCGGTTGTCCGCCGGCACATCGAGCGAGCTCACCTGCTTCATCCGGGTGCCCTTGGTGGTGTGCAGGGTGACCTCGGAGGCGAGCGGGGTGGTGACGGACGTCAGCTCGTCGGCGCCGCCACCGGCGTTCCGTACGGTCAGATAGCCCGCCGCCATGTCGGTCATGGGCGGCTGGGAGACGTAGGCGCCGGTCACGGACAGCTTGGGGTCGCCCCCGCCCTTCCCGCCGCCGTCGCCGTCGTCGCCCGAGCAGGCGGCGAGTGTGGCGGACAGACCGAGGGCGAGGACCACGGCGGCCGCCTTACGGACGCCAGGAATGCCAGGGGCTGCCGCCGTCACGGGTTCCGCCCCTCGATGATCTTCGGCAGGTCCTTGGCGTAACGATCCGCCGTGGCCTCCGTCGTGTAGATCCAGTGACCCTTGTCGTCCTTGGGCGAGAAGCCGACCACCTCGGCGCCGTGGCTGACGGTGATGCTGCCGTCCTTCTCCTTCTTCGGCTTCTCGATGAAGATGCCCAGCGGCCGCGCGGCGGCCTCGATGGTGTTGAAGTCGCCGGTCAGGCCGACGAAGTCGGTGCCGCCCTGGGCGTCCAGCCAGGAGCGCATCCGCTTGGGGGTGTCCCGGGCCGGGTCGGTGCTGACGAAGACGACCCGCAGCTTCTCCCGCTCGGCCTTGGGCAGCTTCTTCACGGCGAGGCCGACGTTGCTCATGGTCAGCGGGCAGACGTCCGGGCAGTGGGTGTAGCCGAAGAAGAGCAGGGTGGGTCGGCCCTTGGTCTCCTCGAGCAGGTCGTACTTCTTGCCGTCGGTGTCGGTGAGGGCGAGGTCCGGCTTGGCCTTCGCCTGGTCGAGGACGATGGCCTGTCCTGACCTCTGGCCGCCCTTGACCTCGGCGGCGGCTTCGTTGTCGCCCTTGCCGCCGCTGTCCGAGCCGCCGCAGGCGCTGAGGGTGAGTGCGGCGGCGGCGACGATGGCGGTGGCCAGGATTTTGGTGCGCATGGAGCTGTTCTCCAAAGAGAGAAGTGGTTCGGTGGCGCGCGGGGCGGCGGACACGGGGGCCCGCCGCCCCCGCCGGGATCACGCGGTCGGTTCAGGACCGGCGGTCACCGGCGGTACACGCGTCTCGGTCGGGTGGCCGGCGGTCAGGCGGAGCGGCGGCGGCTGGCGACCACGCCGTAGGCGACACCGGCGGCGCCGATGACGATGCCCACGATGCCCAGCACCCGGGCCGTGGTGTCGCTGCTGTCCTTGTCGTCGGAGGAGTCGGCCGAGGCGGAGTTCTCGGCGCCGGCCTTCTCGGAGCCGCTGTCCTTGCCCTGTCCGGAGGCCGCGGCGGCGTCATGGCCGTCCGAGCCCTCGGCCGGGGCGACCAGCTTGAGCACCGGCGCCGGGTTCTCCGGTTCGGCGGCGCCCTCCTTGGGCTCCTCGATCCAGCGCACGACATCCTTGTCGTCGTACGTCTGGAGCGCCTTGAAGGCGAGCTGGTCGGCGTCGTCGGGCAGCTGGCCGACCGACAGCGGGAACTGCTGGAACATCCCCGGCTCGATCTTGCCGCCGGACCAGGTGACCTTGGTGACCGCCTCGCTGATCTTCTCGCCGTGCATCTCCATGGGCTTGGGGAGCTTGGACTTGGTGACCTTGACGTCCCAGCCGGGCACCGGCTGCGGCATCACCGAGGCGAGCGGATGGTCGGCGGGCAGGGTCACCTCGAGCTTGACGGTGGAGGCGTCGTCGCGCTCGTTCGGCACCTTGAAGCTGATGGTGCTGTAGCCGCCCTTCTCGGCCTGGCCGGGCTGCACGCTGACGTGCGCGAAGGCGGGGCCCGCGGTGAGCAGCACCAGGCCGCCCGCGGTGAGGGCTCCGATGACCGGCAGACGGCGGAGACGCATGGCGTTCATGTCAACACTCCAGGGACAGGAATGATCAGATGGGTTGGCGCGCGTGCGGCGACGTCGCGGCCACCCTCCGGTCCCGCTGGAGGAGCGTCGCGTCGGTCAGGCCGCGAGGTCGCAAGCCGGCGGTCCCCGCCTGATCACGCTGTGCTGGAGGGCGAGGGCCGTCGTCCCGCCCTCGTTCCGCTCGGCCGTGCGCGGACGGCACGGCCCGCCGTAAGGCGCCCCCGAAGGGGCCAGGAGCACCCGTACGAGCTTCAGGGCGGCGCGCAGCGCCCGTACGAGCGCGGCCTCCGCGACCCCGCGCGCCCCGTCCACCGACAGCCGCACCGCCCGCCATACGGCCATCTCGCCCCGGCGCAGCAGCCAGCCGATGGTGAGCGCGGCGAGCAGATGGCCCAGGGTCATGGGCAGCGACGGCAGCAGGCCCGCCATCCCGGCCGCCTGCTCCGCCGGGGCGGCGGACGACGGCATGGCGTGCGGGCTGTGCGCGGCGGACGGGTCGATGCCCGCGTGCGCGACGATCCGATGGGCCGTGGCGGCGTCGAGCCGTCCGGGGCCCGACGCGCACAGCAGCCTGGCAGCCAGGCCGATGACGTGGCCCTGGGCGGCGTCGGCCCGCTGGGCGGCCTCCTCGGCGGCCGTCGCCCGGTGCTGCCCGAGCGCGAAGAGCGCGTGCAGCGCGAGCTGCCCGATGGCCAGCAGGGCCGCGATCCCGGGCAGCGACCGCTCCCGCCCGGCCAGCGTCAGCGCCACCGTGAACATCGCCGCACAGCCCACGCCCACCGTCCACAGCGGCACGGTCGCGCAGGAGGCCAGCACATGCCCCGCCGCGGACAGCACGACACAGACCGCGGTGAAGACCGCGGCCCGCAGCATTCGCAGATCGGCGCCGGCACGGGCGACAGGGGAAGCCATGGCGGCGACATCATCCCACTGGGCGGGCGCGTTCCCTACGGCGGGTGGGGCGTACCGGCGCACACCAGGACAGGCCCATACACCGGTTCGCGCATCGAGCGCGTCCGCCGAATGAGCGGAGTCACGTTGATAAGACGCTTACGGACCATGGACCCAGGCAATACGTAACGGTATGTCGAGCCGCGGCCGGGAGGCTGGAGCATGAGCATCTGGTGGTCACTCCATTTGCCCCGCGAGGCGGCGAGCGTTCCGCTCGCACGACGATTGCTCCTCGGCACCATGGAGACGGCCGGAGTCGATCCGGAGATCTCCTACGATCTGTCGGTCGCCCTCTCCGAGGCGTGTGCGAACGCGGTGGAGCACGGGGGCCGCGACGGCACGGGCGGGGATTACCGAGTCACGGCCTATATCGACGGCGACACCTGCCGTATCGAGGTCACCGACTCCGGCCCCGGCTTCGCCGGACGCGGTGCCGCCCGCCGCGAGGGCCGCACCCGGAACGAGCGGCGTCCGGCGGGCGCGCCGAGACCACAGCAGCCGCGCAGCCCGGCTCCGCCCCAGGCGGAGCACGGGCGGGGGCTTTTTCTCATCGAGGCTCTCACCGACCATGTCCGCTACCGGGACCGTCCGGGGCGCGGCGGGGTGGTGGTGAGCTTCGACAAGATCCTCAAGTGGCGCGAAGGGGCGCTGCTGAGGGCGTCGTAAACATGTCTTGTTCGGTCTGTTCGGTCTGTTCGGGCGGCAGGGCGCGGCACAGCGCGTCCAGCGCTCCCGCGAAGGAGTGCTCGGGCGGGGTCGCGTAGCCCACCACGAGCCCGTCGGGGTGGGGTGTGGTGGCGTCCGGGTGGCGGTAGCCGCCGAGGCCGTCGAGCGCCAGCCCCTGCCAGGCGGCGGCGCGCAGGGCGGACCGCTCGGTGCCGGGCGGTAGCTCCAGCACCGCGTGCAGACCGGCCGCGATCCCCGAGACGCGGACATGGGGCGCGTGTTCGGCAAGGGTGGCGACGAGCTGATCGCGCCGACGGCGGTAGCGCTGGCGCATACGGCGCACATGGCCGTCGTAGCCGCCCGATTCGATGAAGTCCGCGAGGGTCAGCTGGTCGATGACGCCGGTCCAGCCCTCGCGCTCCCCCTTGGCGGCCAGCACGCGGTCGACCAGGTGGTCCGGCAGGACCATCCAGCCCAGCCGCAGGGCCGGGGAGAGGCTTTTGCTGACCGAGCCGAGGTAGAGCACCCGGTCGGGGTCGAGGCCCTGGACGGCGCCCACCGGACGGCGGTCGTAGCGGAACTCCCCGTCGTAGTCGTCCTCCAGGACCAGACCGCCGCTCTCCCGTGCCCAGGCGACGGCCGCGGCCCGCCGCTCGGGGTGCAGCGGCCCGCCGGTGGGGAACTGGTGGGCGGGGGTGAGCAGGGCCGCCCGCAGGCCGTCGAGGGCGGTCAGTCCATCCGTAAGGGCGCCATCGGCGTCCAGCGGAAGCGGGATCGTACGGATCCCGGCGGAGCTCAGAAGCGAGCGGTGGAACGCCAGGCCGTAGGACTCGACGGCCATCCGGGGACGCAGCAGCCGGGTGCCGCTCAGCAGCCGCAGGGCGTGCGCGAAGCCCGAGCAGACGACGATCCGGCCGGGGTCGGTGCGGACGCCGCGGGCGCGGGCGAGGTAGTCGGCCAGGGCGCGGCGCAGCTCCGGGCGGCCGCGCGGATCACCGGGGCCGAACGCCTCATGCGGCGCGGCGGTCAGCGCGCGGCGGGCCGAGGCGAGCCAGGCGGTGCGGGGGAAGGCGGCGGCGTCCGGCTGGCCCTGCAGCAGGTTGTGCACCGGTCGCGGGGCGGGCCGGGGCGTGCGATGGCCGCCGCTCGCCCCGGTCGGCCGCCCGCCGAGCCCCCGCCCGGCCGTGCGCCGCCGGGGCGGGGGCGGTGCGGGGCGGGGCGCCACCCGGGTCCCGGAGCCCTGGCGGGCGGTGAGCCAGCCCTCGGCGACCAGCTCGGCATAGGCGTCGGCGACCGTGTTCCGGGCGATACCCAGGTCGGCGGCGAGGGAGCGGTAAGGCGGCAGCCGGGTGTCCGGGGCGAGCCGGCCGTCGCGGATGGCCTCGCGCAGCGCGGCCATCAGGGCGGTTCTGCGGCTGCCCGCGCGGGTGAGCTCCAGATGGAGGTCACTGCCGAGGATCTCCGCCGAATTGACCCATGAATCCGCCATGGAAATGCACCCTACAGAGGGTCGCTTAGCGGCCTAATTTCATTCCCATGACGACTACGACAGCGACAGCGACGACGGCGGAGACGACGACCACAACGGCGACGGCGAGGGCGGCGCGGCAGACCGGCCGGGTCGACTTCGCGAAGGCCGCCCCCAAGGCGTTCAAGGCGCTGATCAGCCTGGACGCGGCCGCCCGCGAGGGCCTGGACCCGGCGCTGGTGGAGCTGGTGCAGATCCGCTCCTCCCAGCTCAACAACTGCGCCTACTGCCTCCATATGCACACCACCGACGCCCATAAGGCGGGCGAGAGCAACGAGCGCATCGCCCTGGTGGGGGTCTGGGAGGAGGCCGGTAAGGGCGGGTTCTACACCGAGAAGGAGCAGGCCGCCCTGGCGCTCACCGAGGCGGTCACGCTGCTGCCGGGCGGCGTTCCGGACGAGGTCTACGAGCGGGCCGCCAGGCACTTCGAGGAGCGGGAGCTGGCGCAGCTCGTCGCCCTCATCTTCACGATCAACTCCTGGAACCGGATCGCGGTGACCACCCGCAAGGTGCCGGGGCAGGGCTGAGAACGGACTGTGGGGAGCGGCGCCGCCGCTCCCCACAGGACCACGTGATCACACGATGAGCCGCCGCCTCACCCGGTGAGGCGGGCCATCCACGCCTCGACGTCGTCGGCGGTCCGCGGCAGCGCGGCCGACAGCACGCGGTTGCCGTCCTCCGTCACCAGGATGTCGTCCTCGATGCGGACGCCGATGCCCCGGTACTCCTCGGGCACGGTCAGATCGTCGGGCTGGAAGTACAGCCCCGGCTCGACCGTCAGGCACATCCCGGGCTCCAGGGTGCCGTCCACATAGGTCTCGGTGCGGGCCACGGCGCAGTCGTGGACGTCCATGCCGAGCATGTGGCCGGTGCCGTGCAGCGTCCAGCGGCGCTGCAGCCCCAGCTCCAGCACCCGCTCCACCGGGCCCTCGACAAGGCCCCACTCGACGAGCCTGGTGGCCAGCACGTGCTGGGCGGCGTCGTGGAAGTCGCGGTACTTCGCACCCGGCCGGACCGCGGCGATGCCCGCCTCCTGCGCCTCGTACACCGCCTCGTAGATCTTGCGCTGCAGCGGGCTGTAGGTGCCGTTCACCGGCAGCGTGCGGGTCACATCGGCGGTGTAGAGGGTGGTGGTCTCCACGCCCGCGTCCAGGAGGAGCAGATCGCCGGAGCGGACCGGGCCGTCGTTGCGCACCCAGTGCAGTGTGGTGGCGTGCGGGCCCGCGGCGCAGATGCTGCCGTAGCCGACGTCGTTGCCCTCGACCCGGGCGCGAAGGAAGAACGTTCCTTCGATATAGCGCTCGGAGGTCGCCTGTGCCTTGTCCAGAACCTTGACGACGTCCTCGAAGCCGCGGGCCGTCGAGTCGACGGCGGCCTGCAGCTGCCCGATCTCGAACTCGTCCTTGACCAGGCGCTGCTCGCTGAGGAAGACCCGCAGCTCCTCGTCGCGCTCACCGGTGACCTTGTCGGTCAGCGCGGTCTCGAGAGCGGCGTCGTGACCGCGCACGATACGGACCGGCCCGGCCGCGGCCCTGAGCTCGTCGGCCAGCTCGCGGACGTCCTTGGCGGCCACGCCCAGCCGCTTCTCGGCCTCCGTAAGGCTGAGCCGGCGGCCCACCCACAGCTCGCCCTGGCCGTCCAGCCAGAACTCGCCGTTCTCCCGGTTGGAGCGCGGCAGCAGGTACAGCGTCGCGGTGTGGCCGCCGCCCGCCTCGGGCTCCAGCACCAGCACACCGTCCTCGGTCTGGTCGCCGGTGAGGTACGCGTACTCGGTCGAGGCGCGGAAGCCGTAGTCCGTGTCGTTGGAGCGGGTGCGGAGATTGCCCGCGGGGATGACCAGGCGGTCGCCCGGGAAGCGCGCGGAGAGCGCGGCGCGGCGGCGGGCGGTGTACGGAGCCTGTTCGACGGGCTCCAGGTCGTGCAGCTCGGTGTCCGCCCAACCGGACTGCATGTTCGCCGCAAGCTCGTCGGAAACGCCTGGGTAGAGGCCGTTCTTCCGCTGCTTGATGGGCTCCTCGCCTTCCGGGTTCTCCGGGGCTTCGGGAGTGGGCTCCTCGGTCACGTCTTCCTCCTCGAACTGGACCCCACCCATCGTATGTGCGGGGGCGCGGCGACAGGGAGGGCCCGAAGCGCGGGGCGACCACGGCTCCAGCGGGTGCCGTGGTCCCCCTCGAGCCTCAGTCGAACTCGAGCCTCAGTCGAAGTGGGCCACGAGCAGGACGAGGTCCTCGGTGCCGTCCTCCGAGGGCCGCCCCACGGGGGCCGCCGGGCCGTCGGGGAGAACCGTACGGAGCACATGGTCGGCGAAGGCGTCCGGATCGCCCCGGACGCCCTTGGGAGCGCTCGCCGCGGCCGTGTGCAGCCGGGTGAAGGCCCGGTCCATCGGCTCACCGGTGCGGTGGAGCAGCCCGTCGCTGTAGAAGAGGAGGGTCTCTCCGGACGACGGTTCGATCTCGACGCTGGGCGCCTCCCAGCACGAGAGCATCCCCAGCGGCGCGGACAGGGTGGTCTCCACGAACTCGGTGCGCCGCTCCCCGGTGAGCAGCGGCGGGCAGTGCCCGGCCCCGGCCAGCACCACCTTGCGCGTCCCGGGCTCGCAGTAGGCGAAGAGGGCGGTCGCGGAGCGGGCGGGCTCGGTGAGCCGCAGCAGCAGCTCCAGATCGGACAGGACGGCGACCGGATCCTCGCCCTCCATCACCGCGTACGCCCGCAGCGAGGCCCGCAGCCGCCCCATCGCGACCACGGCGCTCGGCCCGGAACCGGTGACTCCGCCCACCGAGAGCCCGAGCGCCCCGTCCGGCAGCGGCAGCGCGTCGTACCAGTCCCCGCCGCCGTGCGGACCGGGGTGGTGACGAACGGCCAGACGCACCCCGGGGACCCGGGGCAGCCGGGTGGGCAGCAGCTCCTCCTGGACGGTCGCGACGGCGGCGCGGGCGCGGGCGAGCTCGATCAGCCGGGCGATGTGCGCGGCGGCGTACTGGCAGTACAGGCCCACGAGATGGCGCTGGCGCTCCCCGGGCTCCGCGGGCTCGTCGTAGAGCCAGGCGGCTCCGCCGAGCCGCCCGGAGGGGCCGCCGGCGCCCATGGCGGCGGCGATACCGGGCGGGGCCCCGGCGGCCGGTACGGCATCGCGCCCATGGCCGGTGCCGTGGGCGCTCGCCGTGCCGGGGGCGCCGGGGGCCGGGCGGTCGCCCGCGCCCGCCGGGGATCCGGTGCCGGGCCCGTCCGTGTCGGGGGCGGGCGAGGGGATGGCGGTGAGGCCGGGCGCGGTACAGGGGGTGGTTCGGAACGGGTCCAGCGGCACCGCGTAGCTCGCGGCGAAGCCGAGCCGTGCGGCCACCTCGCGGTGGCGCGGGTCGAGGTCGGCCTCGCCGGCGATATCGGGGTGGGTCACATCGGCACGCCGCTCACCACCCGGTTGGGGCAGCCCGTCGAGGAGATGACCGGCGGAGGCGGAGTGGCGCGGGATGGTCTCGATCTGGCCGAGATCGGCGTGGCCGAGGCCGAGCCCCACGGTGGTCACCGGGCCGAATCCATCGGCCGGTTCGAGCGCCACCAGCCCGCGCCGGGCGCCGACCAGGGCCGCGCCCGCGCGCAGCAGTTCACGCAGCGCCTCGTCGAGCGTCCCGGTCCTGACCAGCCGCTCGGTGAGTTCATGAAGGGTGGTGAGATCCGAGACCCAGCTCGCGAGCCGGTCCTGGACAGCGGAGTTGGCATCGGTCAGGGGCGGGGGAACGGGGCCCGAGACGGGGTCCGCAGTTTGCGTGGGCGAGGGGAGGGAAGGATCGATTCCAGCCACTTTCGGCGCGTGGGGCGAGTTCATGGCCCGCTGCCTTCACCCGCCGGGTCCGGCTCGCTCAATAGCATCGCAAACCCCCTGTCGTGCTGCGCCGCTACTGTGCCGCTACTGTCTCCAGATGTACACGGAGCGGAGATGCGATGTCCAGCATCGTCCCGGTGGTCTTGTTGGTGTCTGGGGGGAATTGAACTTGGCTGAAAAAAAGTCGTTAGGCTGTCCCTTCGAGGTCGACTGACGTCAGTTCGACAGCGCGTCGTCTCCACCGCGGCGGGTACACATTCGGAGAAGGGGCAGGGGCAGTTCGGATCGCCCCGGAACCCCGCGGCCGGTCCAGGCGTCATAGACCACAACGGCCGCGCCCATCCCCGAGTGGCGAGGAACGCACCAACCGGACGGCAAGCGCCATGCGCCCGCCACCCCTCGCCACGTTCCACGCTCGGCCCGCGGCATGATGCGCTGCCTTGTACGCGCAGTGACTTGTGATCCACCTGCTGTGACGGGTCGAACGATGCCGTACAGCGCCACGTAGTGCCTAGTGAAGTGCCATCTGAAGTGCGATGTAGTGCGACGGACAGCCCTCGGCGTTAACGGAAAGGAACGAGCGCTCATGCGCGAGATCCTCGGAAGGCGACGCAAGTTCTCGCTGCGGCGCGGCGCGCGATCGCCGCTGCTGCGTGCGGCGCTCACCTGCGCCACCGAGTGGCAGTGGCCCGTGGTCCCGGGCGTCGGACTTAGGTCCGGCGTCGGACGACCCCGGGTATGCGGCTGCCCCGACCCGGAATGTGCGGTTCCGGGTGGTCATCCGTTCGACCCTGTTCTCCTTGCCGCCACCACCGACCCGCGCATGGTGCGCTGGTGGTGGGGCAACCGGCCCACCGCGCCCCTGCTGCTGGCCACCGGCGGCCTCGCGCCCTGCGCGGTGAGCCTGCCCGCGGTCGCCGCGGCGCGGGCGCTGGCGGTCTTCGACCGGGCGGGGGTGCGGCTCGGCCCGGTGATCGCCACGCCCACCCGCTGGTCGCTGCTGGTGGAGCCGTATTCCCTCGAAGACCTCGGCGAGCTGCTGAACCAGCAGGACTGGGTGCCCAGCTCGCTGCGGTTCCACGGCGAGGGCGGCTATGTGGTGCTGCCGCCGTCGCAGACGGGCCTCGGGCGGGTGCGCTGGGAGCGGCCGCCGCTGCGCCGCTCCGGGCGGCCCTGGCTGCCTCAGGTGGCCACGGTGGTGAACGCCTTGGTCGAGGCGAGCACCAGCGCGCCCGACGGAGGCAGCCGGCTCGCCTATTGAGGGCGGGCCCCGGGTGCGGGGGTTCGGGGGCCGCTGAGCGCGAGGCTCAGGGGCAGGGGTGTGTGGGGCTCGGAGGCCGGGGAGGCGTTTGCCCGGGCTCCGAGCCCATTCTTTTCCGGCGGTGGTACAGCGCTCTCAGGGCAGGATGCCGAAATTCAGGGCGCTGAGGTTCCGGGCTCCGAGGTCAGGGCTCCGCGCTTCGGTTTTCGGGTCCAGGCGCTGGGCTCGGGCTTCGGGCTCAGGCTCCGAACTCACGCTTCGGACTCGGAGTCGGACTCCGGGCTCCGGGAGCAACTCCCGCGGCGCCGAAGGCAATTGGTCCGTACCTTCTCCCGGCCGCCTCGTGCCGCCCCGCCCGTCTCTCGCGTCGGCGTCCGGACGCGGACATGGAAGCGCCCGGTCGCTGGCGACGGGGGATGCACCAGCGACCGGGCTTTTAGAACCGTAACAAGAGATCGGCCGATAGCAAATTCGATCGCGGATTTCCGGACGCCTATTTGCAGGGCGTAACGGTGAGTTGTGAGCAGCGTCACGTCCCCCGGTGGCGCCCTCCGGCCGTCCGGCGACCGTCAGCTCAGCGTCACCTGACGGTTGGTGAGACCGCCCCGGGCGCGCCGCTGCTCGGGCGTCAGCGGGGCGTCGGAGGCGAGCGCCTCCGCGAGCCGCTCGGCGAGGTCCACGGCCGGCTTCTCGGTGTCCTCGGCGCTCATCCCGCGGGGCAGATCCCACACCGGCACTGTGAGCCCATGGGCCCGGAACGAGCCCACCAGCCGGGTGTTGTCGCCGAGCGAGGAGGCACCCGCGGCGTGCAGCCGCGCGAGCGCGTCGAGCAGCTTCTCCTCGGGGTGGGACATCACCCAGCGCAGGTGGTTCTTCTCCGGCGTCTCGCACCAGTAGGCCGCCTCCACGCCGGTGAGCCGGGCGGTGGGGATCGCGGCCGCGTTGGCCCGTTCCAGGGACGCGGCGACCTCTCCGGTCGCGTTCGCGGCGTCGTCGACCCAGAACTCGAACCCCTCGTGCAGGGTCGGCGAGAAAGTGCCCTTCGGGTCGAGCAGATCCTGCAGCCGCGGACCGTCGCCCGGCGCCCGCTCGGCGGCCACCGGAGTGCCCGGATCGGCGGTCAGTGCCCGGCGCAGGGTGTCGGCCAGGTCGCGGCTGATGTCCCCGGAGGGTGTGTCGTTCTGCAGGCCGAGCAGCACGGCGCCGCTGTCACGGCGCAGCGCGGGCCACGCCATGGGCAGCACGGTCGCCAGGGTGACCGACGGAACCCCCTCGGGCAGCCCGTCGGCGAGGGCCAGCTCGACGGTCGCGGCGGGCACCAGCTCGCGCAGGGCAACCCAGTCGCATTCGTTGGGGAGCCCTTCGAAGGGGCGCTGCACCAGTTCGGTGGCGGCGTGTGCGGCTTCCCTGCCGTGACAGGCCTTGTAGCGACGGCCCGAACCGCACGGGCAAGGCTCCCGCGCGCCCACCACAGGGATCTCGCCGTTCGCGACCTGTGGGCCTGTGGCCTTCGTCTGGGGGCGGCGCTTCTTGGCCATGGTGAGGCTGTCTCCCGATCTGCGGCTCAGGGCTTGCTCGTACGCCCGTGACGGTCTGCGTACGGCCGTGGCAGTGCTCTCTTACGGCGCGTACGACTTAGTACGGGCGCGAGCCTAGCCCTTTGGCCGAACCGCGTCGGCTCCATGAGCCGCGTCGGCTACGCGAGCTCGTCCAGATCGGCGAAGTCCAGCTCGCGATCGAAATCGGGGTCGATGTTCGCCTCGACGTTCGGGCCCAGGTTCGCGTCGAGGTCAGCCTCGAGGTTCGCCCCGAGACTCGGCCCCAGGTTCGCGTCGAGATTGGCGCCGAGCCGCGCGTCGAGATTCGCGTCGAGGCTCGGACGCAGCCCGGAAGCCAGCTCCGTACCCAGGTCGGGGGAGAGATCCGAGGGAAGCACGACACGACGGGCGAAATCGTCGTCAGGCGGAAGAAGGGCCCATACGGTGACCTCGCCGACTCCGTCCCGCACGCCCCATTCCTCGGCCAGGGACATGATGATGTTCAGCCCACGACCGCCGCGTGCGGTCACCGAGGGATTGGCCGGAAGTGGCCTTGTGGGTCCTCCGCCGTCCGTCACCTCGACCGTCAGCCGGTCGTGCTCGTCGACGCTCCATGCAGCCCGGACCGTGCCGCCACCATGGCCGGAACGCCAAGGGCGGCCATGCCGCCATGCATTGCTGAGCAGTTCTGAAAGGATCAATACAGCGTCGTCTATGACCGAATCCGATACCCCAGTCCTGCCCAAATCGACACGCATCCGCTGTCTTGCCGCGCGGACACCCGCAGGACCATGGGGTACGGCCATGGTCGACGACGTCGGCACCTGCCGTGCCACCACCAACGCCACCCCCGAGACCTCCTTCGCCCCACGCCACGGGATGAATGCCCCGCGGTGCTGGAGCGGAAACCGGCCAAGTGGCATCGCGTGACGCACTCGTCACGATTGAATACGTACCGAACGCGCCGGTGCACGCCTTGTAATGCCCATTATGAGCGTCCGAGTTGGGACAGTACCTGTTTGGGGCGATTGGTGATCAGTGCGTCGACGCCGAGGCGGACGCACAGGTCGACGTCCTCCGGTTCGTCGACGGTCCACACGTGCACTCGGTGCCCCTCACGCTGCAGTCGCGCCACATAGCCGGGATGGTTCCGCACGATCCGGATGCTCGGCCCCGCGATCCGTACCCCGGCCGGCAGCTGCCCGTCCCGGTGGCGCGGCAGTATGAACTGCATCAGATAGACGGTCGGGATGGCGGGGGCCCCGCTGCGGATCCGGTGCAGTGAGCGCGCTGAGAAGCTCATCACACGGACGGGTGAACGTTCGCCGGGCGGCGGCGCGTCCAGGCCGTAGCGGCGCAGCAGCGTGAGCAACCGCTCCTCCACCTGGCCCGCCCACCGGGTGGGGTGCTTGGTTTCGATCGCCAGTTCGATGCGGCGTCCCGCGTCGGCGATGAGCGCCAGGAGCCGCTCCAGGGTGAGGACGGAAGTGCTGTCCCGGCTGTCGCGGTCCGGCTCCTCCTTGTCGGTGGCCCGGCCCTTCCAGGAGCCGAAGTCCAGGGCCGCCAGATCGGACAGCTCCAGCGCCGAGACCGCGCCCCGGCCGTTGGAGGTGCGGTTGACGCGGCGGTCGTGGACGCAGACGAGATGGCCGTCGGCGGTCAGCCGCACATCGCATTCCAGGGCGTCGGCGCCCTCGTCGATTGCCTTACGGTAGGCGGCCAGGGTGTGCTCCGGGGCATCCTCGGAGGCCCCGCGGTGGGCGACGACGGAGACGGTGGGCGGCCCGGGGTGGCTGTCCCGGGCAGGGCGCGCATAGGTCACCGCGTTATGGTGCCACCGCCCGGTGATAGCCGGTGGACGCGGCCCCTCCGTACGTTCGCACGGAATGGCGGTGGGTCGAATTGTCCGGGATAAAGAGTGGTAGTCCGCAGGACCGCCGCTCCTTACGGCCGTCTGACGCGCTGTGGGAAAAGCTGATGACGGTAAGACGTACACGTGGGCCGTCGAGGAAATCTGTCGTGCACCTGAGGAGATTGCTGTGAGCACCGAGAACGAGGGCTCTGCCGTTCCGCCCGCGCCCGGGCCGCATCCGGCCCCTCCGGCGCCGCACCCGAACCCGGCCGTGCCACCCGCGCCGGACTATGAGCCCACCGCGGGGCGGCCGACCGCACCCGACGCGCCAATAGGCCCGTCCGACGCGGCAGGGCCGCCGGGAGCGCCCGGCGCCTCGGGTCCCGGAGCCTCGGGTCCCGGCGCGGACGCCGGCCAGTCCAGCACGTGGTGGTCGGCCGACGGCGGTCAGCAGCCCGGCGGCCCGGGCGAAGGACAGGGTGGGCAGGGCGGCCCGGGCGGACCGTGGGGGACCGCTCCCGTGCCGCCCTCCGGCCCCTCCGAGCGCAAGCCCCGCGGGCTGGTCGCCGCCATGCTGGCCGCCGTACTGGTCGCGGGCGCCATCGGCGGCGGCATCGGCTTCTGGGCCGCCGACCGGGAGAGCGACGGCAGCGACACCACCACTGTCTCCGCCTACGGCAACCCCAAGACGGAGAGCCGCGCGCCCGGCTCGGTGTCGAGCATCGCCAACAAGACCCTGCCCAGCGTCGTCACCATCGAGGCCCAGGGCAACAACGGTGAGAGCGGCACCGGCACCGGCTTCGTCTACGACAAGCAGGGCCACATCCTCACCAACAACCACGTCGTCGCCTCGGCCGCCGACAACGGCAAGCTGACCGCCACCTTCTCCAACGGCAAGCGGTACACCGCCGAGGTCGTCGGCCGTGCCCAGGGCTACGACGTCGCCGTGGTCAAGCTCAAGAACGCCGCGGGCGCCAAGCTCGACCCGCTCCCGCTCGGCAACTCCGACCGGGTCGCCGTGGGCGACGCCACCGTCGCCATCGGCGCCCCCTTCGGCCTCTCCGGCACCGTCACCACCGGCATCGTGAGCGCCAAGAAGCGCCCGGTCGCCTCCAGCGACGGAGGCGGCGGCAACGCCTCGTACATGAGCGCCCTGCAGACCGACGCCTCCATCAACCCGGGCAACTCGGGCGGCCCGCTGCTCAACGCGGACGGCGGCGTCATCGGCATCAACTCCGCCATCCAGTCCGCCGGCAACGGCAGCGGCCTCGGCGAGTCCCAGCAGTCCGGCAGCATCGGCCTCGGCTTCGCGATCCCGATCAACCAGGCCAAGAACGTCGCCGAGCAGCTGATCAAGACCGGCCAGCCCATCTACCCGGTTATCGAGGCCACGGTCAGCACAAAGGACTCCGCCAACGGCGCCACCATCGCCTCCAACGGCAGCGGCGGCAGCCCCGCCGTCGTCCCCGGCGGCCCGGCCGACAAGGCGGGCCTCAAGTCCGGCGACGTGATCACCAAGCTGGACGACATGGCCATCGACAGCGGCCCGACCCTCATCAGCGAGATCTGGACCCACCAGCCGGGCGACAAGGTCACTCTCACCTACAAGCGCGGCGGCAAGGTGTCGAAGGCGGACGTCACCTTGGGGAAGCGCAAGGGTGACAGCTGACACGCTAGGCTGATCCCCGCGCCACCGCGAGTGGCGCGGGGAGGCTTGCCCGAGCGGCCTAAGGGAACGGTCTTGAAAACCGTCGTGGCAGCGATGTCACCGAGGGTTCAAATCCCTCAGCCTCCGCGCAGGTCAGCGAACTAGCTGGTCAGAAGGGGTGCCCCTGGTTCGGGGGTACCCCTTCTGCGTGTCCGCCGTCTCGCCCCTGGTCTGCCGGGCTCCCACTGTTGACCAGGGCGTGTGGGCCAGGCGTGGGCCAGGATCTGGCGTGGTTCCTGGCGCCTTGACGAACCAACGCACCAGCCCGCCAATGCCGGTGAGCACAGCGGCAATCACGGCGCTGAAAACCTGCGAGCCCACGGCCCCCACGATGCTGCCCATGCCATTCGCCCCCTCGGTTCCCGCAGACCCTGACGTCGCTCCTCGTCGTCGTCCTTCAAGGCGGCCGGCTTGCGCGGGCCGCGCGCTGGCGGCCCGTGACGACTCGCCCGCTCCTGTCCGTCGCCCTGCTCAGCGGTCATCGGCAGCGGGGTGCTGAGCAGGGACTCTGGACCGGACTACCTCCTGGCCTGTCAGGGCTTACGGATCAAGAGGCCCAGGGCCCGGCTGGCGGGTGCGCTGACTGGGCTATGAGTGGATCGTTCCGTCGGTGTTGGACGGGGTCTCGCGGGAGGCCGCGCCGACGCAGAATTCGTTGCCCTCTGGGTCAGCCATCAAGATGTGGTGCCCGTCGAACTCCTTCAGGGCGTTTCCGCCCGCCCTTATGAGCCGTTCGGACTCACTCCTTATCCGCGCCCACCGCTCCTCAGGGCTGCCGTGCCCTGGCACCCGGATGTCGAGATGAAGCCGGTTCTTCGCTGTCTTCCGCTCGGGGACCTTGAGGATGGAGAGCCTGGGGCCGATGCCGTCGGGATCGCAGAGCCACGCGCCGTCGGCCGCGGAATCGTCTTCTGGGAGATCGAACTGCGCGAGCCACTCCTCGCGGGTTCTGAAGGGAGCGGGCGGCGGCTCGTCGACATACCCCAGGGCCGTTTTCCAGAACTCGGCGAGGAGCTTCGCGTCCGTGCAATCGAGGGTCAGATCGATTCTGGCTGCCATGTCGGGACCATACTGCGCGCCGCTGACAGTCGTGGCCGAGCCGACGGAGCGCCTGCTGTGTGGACCATTGGTGGGCCCGGGGCTCCCGGCGTTGGCCGTTCGAGGCACAGGGGGCGTCGGTAGTCCTGGCCGGGGGTGGGCGGTGTTAGATCTGGCCGAAAAGCTATGGGCCGGGCGTTGGTGCAGGTCAGGGCGGGTGGAATGGGCGAGTGGAGGTGGGTCGGGTGGCGAGGGTGGGGGATGCGGGCTTTTAGTTGTAGCTAAAGGTGGGATCCTGTCGCTGAGGGGTGTGAAGCCCAACGGTCGGCACCATGCGCTGGGAGAGTGATGAGTGTGCCGTGGAAAGGCAAGGGTTCGAAGGGGGAGGCCGCGGACTGCGCGGGGGCCCGGCTGGCGCGTCAGGCCACCGTGGAGGTCGCGGGGTTGCTGGGGAAGCGCGACATGAGCCGTGCTGACCTCGCCCGGCTCATGGATGTCAGCCCGGGACGGGTGAGCCAGATACTTTCCGGAGACGAGAATCTGACGCTGCGGAGTCTCGCTGCCGTGGCCGAGGCCCTGGATCTGGACATCAAGATCAGTTTTGTGGAGCCCAAGGAGGACGGGGCTCGTCGGACGCGTGGGCTGGGCGATGGGTCCGATGCCTTTGTCTACGCTCCTTGAGCGTGTCGGTGTGCGTCCCTGACGGGCGGTGTGGTGTGCGGCGGCGTGTCAGCAGGGCGCGTCGCGTCAGGGGTGCGGGGTGCCTGTCGTGGCCAGGGGGCGCGCCGCCAGGGCCTCGTCGCGGAGCCGCGTGAGCTCCCGGTCGCCGCTCCGCTTGCCGGTGCGGTAGCCGAACTCCAGCATGCGCGTGCAGGCGTCCATGGCCATCGCCAGGGCCTGACGGCGGTCCTCCGTCTCCTCCCGGGTCGGGGTGTGCAGCTCCGGCGGGAACTCCTGGACCTCCCGCTGCCGGCACCTCGCCTCGACATCGGCCTCGACCTTGGTCGCGTCGTCCAGGAGTTGGTCCACCTCCTCGTACAAGGTGTTGATCGTCGTCCTGTCCTTGGTCGCGGCGGCGCAGCCGCGCAGGTGGCGGCGGGCCTCGAAGGCGAACATGCGCAGTTGGGCCACGTTCTCGAAGTCGCGGACCAGCCGGTGGCAGTGGATGTACATGTCGTGGACCAGCCGCCGCTCCAGCTCGCTCAGCAGCACCGCGATGCCCAGCGTGATCACGGCCACGAAGGGCGGTGTGGACTGCTGGTTCTGCTGCTGACGGACACGAGGCGCCAGGGCCCCGCCCGCGGCGGCAGCGGCCACGGCGGGGGGCACATCGGCGGCGTGCGGCAGCAGCAGGGTGATGGTGAGCAGGGCCGCCGCGCAGGTGCAGGCGATGATGCCGCAGCACAGCGCCGCGGACCTTACGGTTCCCAGCAGGCGGCCTTTGTCGGAGAAGCGGTGGACCAGCGAGATCCAGGTGACCAGTGCGCAGACGCCAATGGGTAACGCGAAGTCCGCGAACCACCCCTGTGCGTAGAGCTCGTGCAATGCTCCCCCTGCTCGCGCCTTGGTACCGGTGCGCCGGAGGCGGTCGGACGGTCACCGGTCGGACGGTCACCGGTCGGCCGGTCAGCGGTCACCGGTCGCCGATCACCGGTCACGGGGAGAGCGGGAATCCGTTCACGGTCCGCCTCGGGGCGGAAGCACCGGCGAACGGGCCTGGTTCCTGCGCCGCCTGGTCACCGCGCCGTGCGGTCCCTGCGCCTTTCGGTTCCTGTGCGGAGCGCCTCGTCGCGTGGTCACGATAGTGCTCCTCGTTCACGTAACGCACGGCTCACCGTCCGTATACCGCTGGATCGCGCCGCCTCTGGCGTCCTGCCGTACGGCTGCCGTCACTGCTCCGTTCATCCGGCCCAGGCGTATGCGTCAGGCCCACGCGTCCGGGGGCTGGAGGTGGCGGGCGGCGCTGCGGGCCGCGGAGGCGACGGTGGCGCGGGCCTCGCGGGGGGCCAGGCCGGTGTCGAGTGCCGCCTCGATCAGGGCGGGGGCCAACTCCGGCCCGGCGCCCGTCTCGTAGGCGCGGCAGGCGGCCCAGAACAGGCGGTCGTTGCGCTGGCCCTCCCGTGAGGCGCGGACGAACCGTACGAGCCCCTCCAGGGCGGCGGGATGCGGCCCGGGGGACGGCGGGCCGGGGCGGTACGAGCGGTGCGGGGCCGGGTGCGGGGGTGTGAGCAGGCGCAGCAGGGCGGCCGGGGCGGGCGCCGGGGCCCAGGCGGGGGAGCCCGGCGCGAGGCGGTAGCTGCCGTGCGAGCCGTACGAGCCGGGGCCGACCAGATAGCCGCCCAGCCCGCGGATGTCGATGCCGGGGGCCAGCCGTCCGGCGGAGTTGGGGACGGCGAGGCCGGGTGGGCCGCACAACCAGAGATGGCGACCGCCGCTCGGGGTGAGCACGGTGACCGTAGGGGGGATGGCGAAGGCATGCTCGCGGGCCAGCTGGGCGAGGGCGGCCGGACCGTCCGCGGCCAGACCCTCCGTGCTGTCCGTGCCGTCCTTACGGTTTGCACAGGGCTTCCTGGTCCTGGCCCGACCGTCCGTGGCGCCCGCTTCCCCGGGTCCTCGGGGTCTTCCTGGTCTTCCGCCCTTGAGGTCGAGGTCGAGGCCGATGAGGTGGTACGGGGCGCGTCCGCAGGCGAGGCCGTAGCCGGTGGCCCAGGGGGCGGCGGCGAACAGGGCGCGGATCGCCTCGGGGTCCGCCGACGCGTCATGGACTCCGTGGCCCAGCCGGCCGCATTCGCCGCGGCATGTCAGAGGCGCGGGGTCGTGGTGGTGAGGGGAGCGCACGGCGGGCAGCTTCGCGCGGGTCAGCGGGATCACGCGGAAGCCGTGGGCCGCGGCGGTCAGGGCGTGGGCAAGAGCATGGGCGAGTACGGGATTCGCCATGTGACCCATTTTCGGACAAGTGTTCGGTAATGGGAAGGGGGCCCGGCAAGTCGCCGAGGATGGCCGAAACTATGCGGAACCGGTTCCCTCGTAAGGCCCACCCTGCGGCGGGGCGGGGTGGCGCGCCGCCGCACCGCCGCACGGCCGCGCCCGCCGCGCCCGCCGCGCCCGCCGCACCTGCCGCACCGCCGCACCCGGCGCATCGGCGCGGTGCGGGGAGTGGGGGTGTGTTGGGCGTTTAAAACAGTTTCATCATGCTTGCGTGGTAATTCCCATGGCCCGTGTGCATCGTCCGGGAATCGGTGGGCAACTCTGCTTCCGCGACACTTCCCGAGCGTCGGAGGATCGGAGGAATCGAGATGGTGGGCACAAGGGCGGGCTCCGGGCGCACCTTCGCCGCACCGCCGTTCTCCGCGTCCAGGGAGGGGTGCGGCTCCTGGGATCTGCCCCGATCACACGGGGGCAGGTCGCCGCCATCGCGGGCGCCCGCAAGGGAACGCAGGGGTGGGGCAATGTCCGATCGATCTGAGTGAGCTGTGGTGATTCATTGAGCGAACGGGACGGGTGAGGTCGTGCGGTCGCGCGGTGGCGTATCGACGCCATCGCGCGATCGTGCGTGGTGGGCCTGGGCCTGGGCCTGGGGGTGGGTGGCGGGTGGCGGCGCGCTTCAGCGTTCTTGACGGCGTCCACTTATCTGACGGATAGTCAGATTGCTTTCTACGGCAGACATGCGGCAGGGGCAGCGATGACGCGCGATGAGCTGCACGACCTGGATGACCTGAATGAGCTCGATGAGCTGCACGGACGGCTGAGAGCGTACGAGGGGCGAACGGCCGCGAGCGGCGGCGCGGGCAGGGACCCGGTCAACGAGCCCATGATCAGGCACTGGTGCGAGGCGATGGGCGACACCAGCCCCGCCTATCCGGGTATCGCTCCGCCGACCATGCTGCAGGCGTGGACGATGGGCGGGCTGGCCGGGCACCCCGACGGTTCGGCCCGCTCCGAGGCGTACGACGAGCTGCTGGCGTTGCTCGACGACGCGGGCTGCACCTCGGTGGTCGCCACCGACTGCGAGCAGGAGTACATGCGGTCGCTGCGCCCCGGCGACGAGATCACCTTCGACGCGGTCATCGAGTCGGTGTCGCCGCGCAAGACCACCAAGCTGGGCACCGGATACTTCGTCACGACCCGGATGAACGTCCGTACCGGGGACGGGGAGCTGGCCGGCACCCACCGCTTCCGCATCCTCAAGTACGCGCCCGCGCGGTCGAAGACGGAGCCGAAGCGGGAGTGGGAGCCGAGGCGGGAGCGGGAGCGGGAGCCGGAGCGGACGGCCGACCGCCCCCGTCGCCCTCGCCCCGTCATCAACCGCGACAACGCGGGCTTCTGGGAGGGCGTCGCCCGGCATCGGCTGCTCATCCAGCGCTGCCTGGACTGCGCCGTCCCGCGCTTCCCCTGGCTGCCGGGGTGTGGGGCGTGCGGTTCCCAGCGTTGGGAGGCGGTCGAGGCGTCGGGCGCGGGCACGGTGTTCAGCTATGTGGTCATGCACCATCCGCCCTTCCCCGCCTTCGACCCGCCCTACGCGGTCGGCCTGGTCGAGCTCGCGGAGGGGGTGCGGATGGTCAGCGGCATCACCGGGGTGCCGTACGACAAGGTGCGCATCGGCATGCCTGTCGAGCTGGAGTTCCTGCGCGTGGACGAGGAGCTGGAACTGCCCGTGTTCCGGGGCGCCGAGGCATGAGGGACGGACGAGGCGAACCCTCCGGCGGGCGCGGTGGACCCGGCGGACCTGGCAGACCCGGCGGAGTTGGCGGAGTTGGCGGAGTTGGCGGACGGTACGGACGAGGAGGCGGCCCCATGACGGTGCGTACGGGCGATGAGCTGCCCCCGCTGAGTATCCCGATCACCCGGACCCTGATCGTCGCCGGCGCCCTCGCCTCCCGGGACTACCAGGATGTGCACCACGACGCCGAGGCGGCCAAGGAGAAGGGCTCCCCGGACATCTTTATGAACATCCTCACCACCAATGGGCTGGTCGGCCGGTACATCACCGATCACTTCGGGCCGCGGGCCCGCCTCCGTAAGGTCGCCATCCGGCTCGGGGCGCCCAACTACCCCGGCGACGAGATGGTGTTGACCGGCGAGGTCACCGCGGTCGCGGAGGGTACGGCGGAGGTCGCCGTCACCGGCAGGAACGGCATCGGCCACCACGTGACCGGCAAGGTCACGGTGCAGCTCCCCACCGACGCCCCGGGAACCGGTGACGCCCGTAAGGGGACCACCGACACCCCAGCGACCACCGACGCCCCCACCACCACCCTGGGCAGCCCCACCACCACGGACACCCCCCGATGAGCGCCCGTAAGGCGGACACCCTGGGCGGTCGGGCCGCCGTCGTCGGAATCGGTGCCACCGAGTTCTCCAAGGACTCGGGCCGCAGCGAGCTGAAGCTGGCCGTCGAGGCCGTTCAGGCGGCCCTGGACGACGCGGGGCTCACCCCGGCCGATGTGGACGGGCTGGTCACCTTCACCATGGACACCAGCCCTGAGATCACCGTGGCGCAGGCGTGCGGCATCGGCGATCTCACCTTCTTCTCGCGCGTCCATTACGGCGGGGGCGCGGCCTGCGCCACCGTGCAGCAGGCCGCGCTCGCCGTCGCGACCGGCGTCGCCGAGGTCGTCGTCTGCTACCGCGCGTTCAACGAGCGCTCCGGGCGCCGCTTCGGCTCCGGCGTACAGCACCGCGAGCCGTCCGCCGAGGGCGCCGCGCTCGGCTGGTCGCTGCCCTTCGGGCTGCTGACCCCGGCCTCGTGGGTCGCCATGGCCGCCCAGCGCTATCTGTACGCCTATGGGCTGACGCCCGAGGTTTTCGGCCATGTGGCCGTCACCGACCGCCGCCACGCGGCCACCAACCCGGCCGCGTATTTCCATGGCAAGCCGATCACCCTCGCCGATCACGCCGCCTCGCGCTGGATCGTCGAGCCGCTGCGGCTGCTCGACTGCTGTCAGGAGACGGACGGCGGCCAGGCGCTCGTGGTCACCAGCGTGGAGCGGGCGCGCGACCTGCCGCGTCCGCCCGCCGTGATCACGGCAGCGGCGCAGGGCGCGGGCCGCGGCCAGGAGCAGATGACGAGCTTCTACCGCGACGACCTGGCGGGCCTTCCCGAGATGGGGGTGGTCGCCCGGCAACTGTGGCGCGGCAGCGGGCTGACCCCGGCCGATATCGACGTGGCCATCCTCTACGACCACTTCACGCCGTTCGTACTGATGCAGCTGGAGGAGTTCGGCTTCTGCGGGCGCGGTGAGGCGGCCGGATTCGTCGCCGAGGACGCGCTGCCGCTCAATACCCACGGCGGTCAGCTCGGTGAGGCGTATCTGCACGGGATGAACGGAATCGCCGAGGCCGTCCGGCAGATCCGCGGCACCTCCGTCAACCAGGTGCCGGGGGCCGCCCGCGCCCTGGTCACCGCGGGCACCGGGGTACCGACATCCGGGCTTCTCCTCGGCGCAGACGGCTGAACCGCGCGCGTGTCGGCGGTATCGGGCCGCCGAGGTCCACCTTCACTCCTCATATGACCCGAAGAAAGCAGAGCAGGCCGAGCAGGCGGAGCAGCCCGAGCAGTTCGAGTAGCTGGCAGGCCACGGGGTGGACCGCCGGTCTGGCCGCGGCGCTGGCCACCGCGATCGCCGGTGCCACCCCCGCCGCCTCGGCGGAGGTCCTGCCCGACCCCCGCCCTCTGGGCGCCAAGGTCTTCCAGGGCTGGGCCTTCGACACCTGCCACGCGCCGTCCCTCGCCACCCTGCGCGCGTGGAACAGCTCCCGCTACCGCGCCGTCGGCGTCTACTACGCGGGCCGCGGCCGGGCCTGTGCGAGCCAGCCCAATCTCACCGTCTCCTGGATGCGCGGCGTCAAGAGCATGAAGTGGCGGGTGCTGCCCATCTTCGTCGGATCCCAGGCCCCCTGCGTCCGCAGCGCCAACAAGAAGCATGTGCCGATCGGCGGCAAGCCCTTCTCCCAGGGGCGCGCGGAGGGCAAGGACGCGGTCGCGCGCGCCAAGGCGCTGTCCCTGAAGAAGCGCAGCGCCCTCTACCTCGACATGGAGGCGTACGACCTGACGAAAGCGAGCTGCGCCGCCAAGACGCTCTCCTTCATCCGCGGCTGGAACCGCGAGGTCCGCTCGCGCGGCTTCTTCCCCGGCTTCTACAGCAGCGCCGAGTCCGGGGTTCGCCATGTGGAGCAGGCCCGCCGGGCCGGGGTCCATGACCTGCCCTCCGCCATGTGGTTCGCGCGCTGGAAGGGGAAGCCGTCGCTGTACGGTGAGCCGGCGCTGGCCAAGAGCGCGTGGAATCCGCACCGCCGCATCCACCAGTACAAGGGCAACGTCGATGTGACGCACGGCGGCCGGACGCTGCGCATCGACCGCAACAAGGTGGACGCACCGGTCGCGATCATCAAGTGACCCACCGCCACCGGCCCCCGTCCGGGACACCCTTGGATCCTCGGAGGCGTCCTCAGAGGCGTCTTCGGAGGCATCTTCGGGGAATCCTCGGGAACTCTCCCGGAGCGCCTTCGGGGACGCTCTGGGGGAACCCTCGGGAGGAACCCTGACCCTCGGCTTGCCCCCTCCCCCCGGAGGAGGTGGTGCCAGCGCTACCCGTACAACCTGAGGCTGATCCCTCTTCGGCACTTATGGCCGATCCGCTCCGACCTGCCCGCTCCTAGCGTTAAGCCATGACCACGACCGTGTGCACAGGCGTATCCGCCGCCGCGTTCCCGTCGTTCACTTCGTATGTACGGGCGCGGGGGCCGGTGCTGTTGCGCACCGCCCGCTCGCTGACCTCCAACGTGTGCGACGCCGAGGATCTGCTGCAAACCGCGCTGACCAAGACGTACCTGGCGTGGGAGCGTATCGAGGACCACAACGCGCTGGACGGCTATGTGCGGCGTGCGCTGGTTAACACGCGGACCTCGCAGTGGCGCAAGCGCAAGATCGACGAATTCGCCTGCGAGGAGCTGCCCGAGCCCGAGACGGTGCCCGCCCCGGACCCCGCCGAACGGCAGGTCGTCCGCGACGCGCTGTGGCGGGCCGTACTGCGGCTGCCGGACCGTCAACGGGCGATGGTCGTCCTCAGGTACTACGAGGACCTGAGCGAGGCGCAGACGGCGGAGGTACTCGGAGTGTCCGTCGGCACCGTCAAGAGCGCGGTCTCGCGCGCCCTCGGCAAGCTCCGCGAGGACCCGGAACTCGGCTACGCGGCGTGACCGGCCGTGCGGCGGTCGACGGGGCCGACCGGAACTGACGGCCGGGGGTCAGCAGGGGGACCGACGGGGCGACCGACGAGGTCCGGGGGTAGTGACATACCGGGCGGTCGGCTGCAGAATCGGCGGAACCTCAGCCCGCGCGTTACCGGAACCCTGGAGGCCCCGGTGCTCAGCACGATGCAGGACGTACCGCTGACCGTGACCCGCATCCTCGTGCACGGGGCACTCGTGCATGGCCGTACGGCCCATGTGACCACCTGGACCGGTGAGGACGAGCCCCGGCGCCGCAGCTTCCACGACGTGGGCATGCGGTCGATCCAGTTGGCGAACGCGCTGCGCGATGAGCTCGGGGTCGAGCCGGGGCAGGCCGTGGCCACCTTGATGTGGAACAACGGCGAGCATCTGGAGGCGTATCTCGCGGTCCCCTCCATGGGCGCCGTGCTGCACACCCTCAACCTCCGGCTGCCCACCGAGCAGCTCGGCTGGATCGTGAACCACGCCGCCGATCGCGTGATCATCGTCAACGGCTCGGTGCTGCCGCTGCTCGCCCCGCTCCTCCCCGGTCTCACCACCGTGAAGCACATCGTGGTCGCGGGGCCCGGCGACCGTTCCGTCCTGGACGGCTGCGCCGCCCGGGTCCATGACTACGAGGAGCTGATCGAGGGCCGGCCGCGGCACTACGCCTGGCCGGAGATCGACGAGCGCCAGGCCGCCGCGCTCTGCTACACCTCGGGGACGACCGGGGACCCCAAGGGCGTGGCCTACAGCCACCGCTCCATCTACCTGCACTCGATGCAGGTCAACGCCGCCGAGTCGTTCGGGATGTCCGGGGGCGACACCCTGCTGCCGGTGGTGCCCATGTTCCACGCAAACGCATGGGGCACCGCGCATGCCGCCTTCATGGCGGGCGCCTCGATACTCATGCCCGACCGCTTCCTCCAGCCCGAGCCGCTCGCCGAGATGATCGAGCGCGAACGTCCCACCATCGCGGCCGCCGTCCCCACCGTCTGGCAGGGGCTGCTCGCCGAACTCGACGCCAGGCCGCGGGAGGTGAGCTGTCTGCGGGACGTCTTCATCGGCGGCTCGGCCTGCCCGCCCTCCCTGATGAAGGCGTACGAGGAGCGCCACGGCATCCACGTCGTCCATGCATGGGGCATGACGGAGACCTCGCCGCTCGGCTCCGTGGCCCATCCGCCGGGCGGGCTCTCGGCGGAGGACGGCTGGCCGTACCGGCTGTCGCAGGGCCGCTTCCCGACGTCCGTCGAGTGCCGGTTGATCTCGGCGGACGGCGAAGTCGTGCCATGGGACGGGAAGACGCCGGGTGAGCTGGAGGTACGCGGGCCGTGGATCGCGGGCGCGTACTACGGAGGGGCGGACGGCGAGCCGTTCCGCCCCGAGGACAAGTTCACCGAGGACGGCTGGCTGAAGACCGGCGATGTCGGCACCATCAGCCCCGAGTGCTACCTGACGCTGACCGACCGGGCCAAGGACGTCATCAAGTCGGGCGGCGAGTGGATCTCCTCGGTCGAGCTGGAGAACCAGCTGATGGGCCATCCGGAGGTCGCGGAGGCGGCGGTGGTGGCGGTGCCGGACGAGAAGTGGGGCGAGCGGCCGCTGGCCACGGTGGTGCTGACGGACGGCGCCACGGTCGACTACGAGGGCCTGCGGGCCTTCCTCGCCGAACGGGTCGCGCGCTGGCAGCTGCCGGAGCACTGGGCGCTGATCCCGGTGGTGCCGAAGACGAGTGTGGGGAAGTTCAACAAGAAGGTGATCCGCAAGCAGTACGCGGACGGGGAGCTGGATGTGACCACACTGGGCTGAGGAACACCCGGGTCGGGGGCGCGGGCCGAGCGGGCCCGAGCCCCGACGGTCGGTGACGCGGCCACCGTAAGGAGCCGAGTGTCTCCTTACGGGTGGCACGTCACCGTATGGACAGCGGGCGTGCCCTTACGGGCGGCACGTCACCGTATGGACAGCGGTCGTGCCCTTACGGGCCGCACGTCACCGTGAGACCGCGCGCGTCAGTTGGTGCCGATCTTCGCCAGCAAGTCCACGATCCGCGACTGCACCTCAGCGCTCGTCGAGCGCTCCGCGAGGAACAGCACCGTCTCGCCCGAGGCCAGCCGCGACAGATGCGCCGGATCGATGTCCGCGGAGGTGTAGACGACCAGCGGGGTGCGGTTGAGCAGTCCGTTGCCGCGCAGCCAGTCGACGATCCCGGCCCGGCGGCGGCGTACCTGCATCAGGTCCATCACCACCAGATTCGGCCGCATCTGCCCCGCGAGCGAGACCGCGTCCGCGTCCGCCGCCGCGCGGGCGACCTGCATCCCGCGCCGCTCGAGCGTCGCCGTAAGGGCCGCCGCGATCGGCTCGTGCTCCTCGATCAGCAGAACGCGCGACGGATGCTGCTCGCTGTCGCGCGGGGCGAGCGCCTTGAACAGGACGGCCGGGTCGGCGCCGTACGCCGCCTCCCGTGTCGCCTGGCCGAGCCCCGCGGTCACCAGCACCGGCACCTCGGCGGCGACCGCGGCCGTACGCAGCGACTGCAGCGCGGTCCGGGTGATCGGCCCGGTCAGCGGATCGACGAACAGCGCCGCCGGGTACGCGGCGATCTGCGCGTCGACCTCCTCACGGGAGTTCACGATCACCGGACGGTAGCCGCGGTCGCTCAGCGCCTGCTGGGTGGACATGTCCGGCGCGGGCCACACGAGGAGGCGGCGCGGGTTGTCCAGCGGCTCCGGCGGCAGTTCGTCGTCGGGCGGCGGGGTGCGGTCGTCGACGATCTCGACGGCGCCGTTGGGCCCGTCCAGCGGCTCCGGCCCCTCGGCGCCCTCGTCCGGCGCGCCGATGGCGAACGCACGGCCCGAGCTCTGCGACGCACTCGCCGCACGCTGCGGCTGCGCCCCCGGCCCGGGCTGGGGGCGGGGCTGCGCGCCGGTCTGTGCCCCGGGGTGCGGTTGCGAACGGCTGCCGGCCGGCTGTAGTTCGGCCGAGGTGCCCTGGTCCGCCATCTCGGGCCGGGCGGCCAGTTTGCGGCGCCTGCCGGAGCCCAAGCTGGTGCCTCCGGAGGGCGTCTGGGGCTGGCCCTGCTGCGGCTGGCCCTGGGGGTGCTCCCCCACCTGCTGGGCGAACGGCACCCCTTGGCCCAGGGTGCGCACACTGATCGCGCGCCCCTGGGCGGCGTCGGCGCTCTGCGGGGCCTCGGCGGGCAGCGGCTGCGGACGGGGCTGCGTGGGCGCGTCCGGCCACTGCGTCGGCTGCTGGGCCGGCGGGCGCCCGCTCGCCTCCACGGGCTGCGGACCACCCGGGCCACCTGGACCGCCTGGACCACCCTGGGGCGTACCACCCGGATTACCCGGATTAGCCGGACCACCCTGGGTCGCCTCCGGCTGCTCCTCGGCCAGTGGCCGCCGGGCGCGGCGACGTCCGGTGGGCGGGACGTCCTGCGGCTGGCCTGCGCCGGTGTCCTGGCCCCAGTTGGGCTGCTGCTCCTCGGGCGTACGGGCGGCGGGCAGCGCGGGCCTGCCCGATCCGGCGGGCTGAGCGGCACCGGAGCCCTGGGCCTGCGGTTGCGGGTGGGGCCGACGCGGGTCCTGGCCCGGTGCCTGACCGGGGTCGGACGGCCAGCCCCCGGGCCGTGCGGCGCCGTTGGGGGGTACCGGCTCGCCTCGTACGGCCAGGCCCCCGCCCGGCTGCGGCTGAGGCGCGCCGCCCCGCGCCTCGCGGGCGCCGTGCTGCGCGGGGACGAGCCCGGCCGGGCCGAGCTCCGGCGGCAGCGCGCCGGGCTGCGCCCGGTCGGCGGCGGCCGGGGGCAGCGCGAAGGGAGAGCGGACGAGACCGGGCTCCCCCGCGGGCTGCGGCTGCGACTGGGCTTGCTGCGGCTGAGCTTGAGGCTGGCCCTGCCCCTGGCCCTGGGACTGCGCCTGGTCGGGCCCCGACAGCTCCGACGCCTCGGCCAGCGTGCGCCGGGCGCGGCGACGTCCGGTGGGCGGGACTTCTTCCGGCCGGCCTGCGCCGGTGTCCTGGCCCCAGTTGGGCTGCTCCTCCTCGGGGGCACGGGCGGCGGGCAGCGCGGGCATGCCCGATGCGACCGGCTGGGCGGGCCGCTGGGGCGTGTCGGAGGCGCCCGCGGGCAGGGCGAGGGCGGGCCGACCGCTCGCGCCCTGAGCGGGGGCACCGGCAGCCTGAGGGCCGCCCTGTTCCTGCGCCGGGGCGCCGCGCCGGGCGCGGCGGCCCTGGGGCTGCTGCTGGGCCGGAATGCCCTGAGGCGGCACAACGCCCATGGCGGCGGCCCCCGTCGGCTGCGGACCGGCCGCTTCCGGTGCGTCGCCGCGAGCATGGCGATGACTGCCGGTCGCGGCTTCCTCGGCGTTCTGGGCGGGGTGCGCGGCCGTGGCCGCGGCCGCCGCCTCGTCGGGGTGGGGGCGCGCCCTGCGCCGCCCGGTGGGCCGTGGGGTGTCCCCGGCCTCGGCCGCGCCCTGCTGCTGGGCCGCGGTGTCCTCGCCGACGACCGCGGGAAGTGCGGGGGGCGCGCCCGGGGCGCCCTGCTGAGCGGCGGTGCGCGGGTCGGCCGTACGGGGATCGGCTGTATGCGGGGCGGCCGTATGCGGGTCGGCCTTACGGAGGTTGGGCGGAGGCGTACCGCCCTCTGTGCCGCTGCCCAGCGTGCCGTTGCCCTGCGTACCGCCGCCGCTGGTGTCGCCTGACGTGCCGCTGGGCGCCGCGCCGTGCCGGGCGCGGCGTCCGGTCGGGGTCTGGCCGGTGGCGTTCCCGCCCGCGGTGCCCGTACCCGTGCCCGCGTCGGTGCCCGCGCCGGAGGTGCCCTGTCCCTGCGTACCGTCGCCCTGCCCGGCGGTGTCGCCGTCCGCGCGCTCCTGCTCGGCCGCGGCCGCCGCCGAGATCGGCACCTCCAGGACGTAGGCGTGCCCGCCCATGCCCGGCATCTCATGGGTCTGGAGCACGCCCCCGTGCCGGCGCACGATCCCGCGCACGATCGGCTCGTGCACCGGGTCGCCGCCCGCGTACGGTCCGCGGACCTCGATCCGTACGACATCGCCGCGCTGCGCCGCCGCGACCACGATCGTCGAGTCGCTCGCCGAGCTGCCCGCGGCGGTGTTGCCGGTGGAGTCGACCCCGGCCACGTCAGCGATCAGATGGGCGAGCGCCTGGGCGAGCCGCTCCGGGTCCACCTCGGCGTCGATCGGCGGCGCGTGCACGGCGAACTGCGCGCGCCCCGGGCCGATCAGCTCGACCGCGCCCTCCACACTGGCCGATACGACCTCGTCCATCGAGACCGTACGGCGGGCCAGCTCCTCGCTGTGCGCGTCGAGCCGCTGATAGCTCAGGACGTTGTCGACGAGCGTGGTCATCCGGGTGTAGCCGGCGGCGAGGTGGTGCAGGATCTGGTTGGCCTCGGGCCACAGCTGCCCGGCCGGGTCGTCGGCGAGCACACCGAGCTCACCGCGCAGCTGCAGCAGCGGTCCGCGCAGCGACTGGTCCAGCACGGCGAGAAGCTGGCTGTTCCGGGCGGTGACGGACTCCAGTTGTGCCGTGTACCGCGCGCGCTCCTCGGCGAGCTGTGTCCGCAGCTCCTCCACGGTCTTCGTGTGCTGGGCGGTGAGGTTCTCCAGCTCCTCGGCGTGCTGGGTGGTGAGGCTCTCCACCTTCTCCGTGTGCTCGGTGGTGAGGCTCTCGACCTCCTCCGTGTGCTGGGTCGTGAGGCTCTCCACCTCCTCGGCGTGCTTGGCCGCCATGGCCTTCTCGGCACGCCGGTCGGTGAAGGTCATCACCGCGCCCACGAGTTGCTCGCCGTCGCGGACGGGCGCGGTGGTCAGATCGACCGGGACCTCGCTCCCATCCTTCGCCCACAGCACCTGGCCGCGCACCCGGTGCTTGCGGCCGGAGCGCAGCGAGTCGGCGAGGGGCGATTCCTCGTACGGGAACGGGGAACCGTCCGGGCGCGAGTGGTGTACAAGAGAGTGAAGCTCCTGACCGCCCATGTCGCTGGCCCGGTAGCCGAGGATCTGCGCGGCGGACGGGTTGACGAGGACCACCTTGCCCTCGGTGTCCACGCCGACCACGCCCTCCGCCGCCGCGCGCAGGATCATCTCGGTCTGGCGCTGCTGACGGGCGAGTTCGGCCTCGGTGTCGAGCGTCCCGGTCAGGTCGCGCACGATGAGCATCAGCAGCTCATCGCCGGTGTAGCTGTACTGATCGGCGTAAGGAGTCCGCCCGTCCTCCAGATTCGCGCTGGTCACCTCGACGGGAATCTGCGCCCCGTCGGTGCGCCGGGCCATCATCCGGGTCGGCTTGATGCCGTCCCGCTGCGCCGACTCGAGGCGCCGCATCGACCCGGGAATGCGATTGGGATCGAAGGAGGGGAGCAGATCGAGCAGACCACGGCCGACCAGGGCGGTGCCCGGAGCCTCGAAGGACTCCAGCGCGATGTGGTTGGCGTTGACGATCGTGCCGTTGCAGTTGACGAGCAACAGCGCGTCCGGGAGGGCGTCGAGTATCGCTGCGAGGCGAGCAGCGCCTCGGGATGGCCTGCTGCTCACGACGACGCTTCCTCCCTGACTACTGCATCTTGCTGACACTCGCGGTCATTCTGCCGTCCCGTCTGCGGAGTGTCTCTAGGGGAGTCTACGGCCACCGAAGCTGGACGTGACGGCGGATGAGAGGGAGGTCGCAGCACGACGTACGCGTCTCGACGCACGCCCGGACAAACTTCTCCGTGCTCTCCTCTTCTCACTCCCGTCCCAATCCCCAGGTCAGCTCCCAGGCGTGCGCAAAACGACGGAGAACCGATTCCATCGGGCGATTTCACACCCGTTGGTGCGGTTGAACCAGGCGTTGACGGGACGCCCCGCCCAGTGACCCGTCACCCGAGCCGTGGCCGGCCCGCCGTACTGCCCGGTGCACATCGCATCGGGCGACACCGGCGCGAACGGATCCCGGCCCCACACGGTCTGCGAATCCAGCTGCGCACACGCGGCCCGGGCCCGGGGGTGCGTACCGCCGGTCGGATGGCAGGACAGCACAAAGGTCGAGGCGTCGTCGGGATCACCGTTCTGGCTGACGGTGATCACGAGCCGGTCGGCGCTCTCCCCGTCGAACGGCAGCGGCAGCGGCAGCGGCGTGGCCCCGGCGGGGGCCATCGCGCCCGCCATGGCGGCGGTCGTCAGAGCGGCGGTGACGACGAGGCGGTGCAGCAGGGGCATCGGGGCACTCCTGGAGTGATCAGACGGGGGCGCGCTGCCCCTGCCCCGTCTAACGCGCCGCCGCCGCGCGCGTTGCGCCGCCATAAGGGCTGCGCTCGGCCGTAAGGGCCGCGCTCCGCAGTAGGGGGCTGGGGGAGGCTGTGCTCCGCCGCGTACGCTCCGCCGTAAGGGCTGCGCTCCGGCATTGGGGCTGCGCCCGGGCGTTAGGGCTTTGCGATGGGCCCCGCCCGCCGAGTACCGTAGTCCGCGATTGGTGACATCCCGCTGGGCTGTGACATCATCTGCACACACCACATCGCGCTCGCGCGAGCTAAACCGGTGTGCTGGAGGCTTCGCCTAGTCTGGTCTATGGCGCCGCACTGCTAATGCGGTTTGGGCCCTAAAGCCCATCGAGGGTTCAAATCCCTCAGCCTCCGCTCTCTGATCAGGGAGCCCGTGCCTATGGCGCGGGCTCCCTGTGTCGTTTCCACGGGACGCCGCAAACGATCACGTAAGCGGCCGGCACGACGATGCCCGCCCACCCTCCCCTTACTACGGTGACGGCGACTGCGACGCCGGACGACCGCAGTCCGATAGCCCTGCAATCCCCGGACTCTCACCGAAGCGACGCAGAGCGACAAGGCTGTAGCCTTCTGTGACGATGGCCGTCACTCCTCAAACGCCTCGCGACGCGAAGACCCACTCATCGATGTCTCGCGACGACCGCTCCGGCAGCCCCTGAAAACGGAGTTTTCGCAGGTCAGTGGGGGTGTGGGAAACGGATTTCGCCTGGCGGCAGAGGTCATGTAATGTTGTCCCCGCAACGCCGACCGGCAAGAAAAACCGCCGGGAAGCCAAGCGCTCGTAGCTTAACGGATAGAGCACTTGACTACGGATCAAGAGGTTGCAGGTTCGAATCCTGCCGAGCGCGCACCAGCTCAGAGGCCCCTTCCAGTGATGGAAGGGGCCTCTTGCGTTGCCCGTTGACGGCGGTCGTTGACGGCAACCGCCGCGCGCCTCGATCAGACGGCGACCAGGGCACCACCCGCGCCGTTGTCATCGTCCGGGCCATCGCCGTCACGCAGCGCATCACCGACGCGGTCGAAGGCCGAGTGCTGAGAGTCCAGCCGGACGAAGGTGTAGATGTCCATCGTCACGCGGATCGAACTGTGTCCGAGGACTTCCATGATCATCAGGGCGTCGGCCCCCTTCTCCACGGTCAGCGGCTCTATCTCGCGCTTCGTGCCCATGCCCAGCTCGACGTTCTTGGCCACGTTGCGTGGCAGCTCGTCCTCGTGAGGGCTCCGCGAAGAGGGCTTCATCTACACCGTGCATGCAGGGGGCGCGGCAGCTATGTAGTCGATGCGATCGGCCCCGGCGGCGAACTGCTCAAGGCGAAGCACTCAACTGGGTCCCGCGTGCAGCCCGAGGCGGAACCTGGCCCGGGTCAGCACGGAAGCCGTTGGGAATCTCACGGCAACCCTCCTTGCCGTCCGGGACGAGCTCCGCACCTTGAACGCGGAGGTCCAGACCCTCAAACGAGAAGTCGGCGAACTGAAGGCGCGGCAGGACTCGTAGAGCGTCGCTGGCGAGCTCCCAGACAGAGCGGGAACCCGGGCTGCTCTCCGTCCACCAGGGTTCCAGTTGTCTCCGCTATCACTGGTGGTGTCCAGACCATGCCATCCTTGGAGCCGCCATGAGGTTCCCCCGTTGGGCCTTAGCCGTCACCGTCGTGGTGTCGGTGGGTCTCCTCACTGGCATGCAGGCCCCCACCGCCACTGCCGCCACATTCACTGCGGAACTGGTGGCCCGCAACAGCCAGAAGTGCGTGTCGGTCGAAGGCGCGAGTAACCAGAACGGCGCCGCCGCGGTTCAGTGGGACTGTGTGAACGGCACCAACCAGCAGTGGAAGCTGGTGGCCACCAGCGCTGGCTACTACACGGTGAGCGCCGTGAACAGTGGCAAGTGTCTGTCGGTCACCGGCGCGAGTGTCCAGAACGGCGCCGCCGCGGTTCAGTGGGACTGCGTGAACGGCACCAACCAGGAATGGAGACTCGTCCAGAAGGACAGCGGCTACTTCTCCATCGAAGCCCGGCACAGCGGTAAGTGCCTGTCAGTCAGCGGTGCGAGCACCCAAAACGGTGCCGCGCTGGTTCAGTGGGACTGCGTGGAGGGGACCAACCAGCACTTCCGACTCGGCTGAGCCAAGGCCCCCAAGTGTGTTCAGGTGTGCCCCGTCGCGGAGGTTTGGCGGCGGGGCACACGTGGCTCAGTCGATGGCCTGGACGCCTTTATGCGAGACGCACAGCGCCGAGCCGCCCACTCACACGAAGGTCATTTGCGGGACGGCCCTCAGAGAGCATCCCCAATCTCGGCCAGCTTCGAGGGGCTACGCGTCAGGCGTCGCCGTTCGGCCTCGGCCTCGCGTAGCCGTCGCGGAAGCCCACGTTCGCCATGGACGCGCGGAAGAAGCTCGTGATGATCAACGGAAACCCGTGTGGCCGGTCTGGTTCGCGTGGCGCAGACACCACACCTCCGGTTGCTTCGCTTCATCGGCCGCGCCGGAGGAGCCGTCGCACCTTGTGCATTCGGCCTCCAGGATCGGCGGGCTTCCGGTGACGTCTGCGCTCAGGGTCCAATCGCCCTGCCGTATGACGGAGTTTCCGGTGGGTCGTCACGGCTGCCCCTCTCTACGCTCTCCACCGGCCAGTGAGGCCCGTTCGTCGACAGGAAGTGCGAGGACTGCCCAGACCGCTTTGCCCACGGCTGCCCGCGGGGTCACGCCCCACTGATCGGCGAGCGTTTCGACCAGGACCAGCCCTCGGCCGCGTACGGATTCGGGGGTGGGAGTCCTCAGCTTGGGTAGCTGATCGGCCGCGTCGTGAACCTCGAGCCGCAGCTTGTCGCCCTGGTGCAGATAGCGTGTCTCGATCTGGCGTCCCGGCACTCGTGCATGACGCACGGCGTTCGTTATCAATTCGGACAGCACCAACAGCGCGACGTCTTCGACCGCGATCAGCCCCCAACCAGCCAGAGCCTTGCGCAAGTCGGCTCGGGCCAGGGCGACACAACGGGGGTGGCGGGTCCAACGCCTCACCACCACGCGTCCATCCGGGCCTGTCAGCTCTGGCTTCATGGCCACAAGCGTGCAGGTGAGACGCCCTCATCGGGACAGCCAACGGGGTACCCCGGGCGGTGAAATGGGGTACCCAGTACTCGGCGCGATCTACGCTAAATGTGACGCACGTCCCTACACCTCGTGAGCGGCCGATGAGTCAACATGAAGCCAAGCGCAGCGGATACCCCTCACCATCCCGGACCGGTTGCTCCACAGCGAGGACATGAAACGGGCGTGCAGGCGACGGGACTTCGGGTAGATCTTCCGTCTCGTCAACCGGCGAGCGCCGGCGAGCTATGCGGCAATCGCCGCCGCTGTCGGCAAGATGACCAGCGCGCGAGTCGGCGACGTGATCCGAGGCGATCGAGGTATTCGTAGCGTCGCCGTCATGGAACGCATCGCCGATGGACTGGGCATTCCCGGCCGCATGCTCGACCTCCCCGAGCGGCCGTGGGAGGGTACCCCGTCACCGGCCGCCGCTGCCCAGAACCAGGCTTACGCTCGCAGTAGCCCAGACGGCTCGAACGAACCCCCGTTCTTACCCACAACGGGGGCGATTCCTGGTCTGCCGATTGTGCACGTGGACCCCTCGGATTCGGCGGACGCGGATGCGCTACCCGAAATCGTTCTGGTTTCGGTGTACGTCGATGGAAGGGAGCAGATCGTGCCGATAAATCGTCGAGCCCTTCTCGGGCACGCAATTGGTGTCGCCCTGCAAGGAAGCGGACCCCTCCGTGTCGTGAACGCTTCCGCTGAGATTGTGAGCCCCCAGCCCACCAGACCACAGCGACTCCCCGCCGGACGAGGCGAAGCCGCCATCGAGCACTTCCGCGACATGTGGCACACCCTCAGGGCCGACAACCTCTTCGGCCCGCGTCACGCCCTCACAGGAGTGCATCAGCAGCTCGACATGCTGCAAGGTCTCCTGGAGGACAGCCGGGGCGAGCACCGGCAGGAACTGCTGAAGCTCTCGGCCCAGTACGCCGAGTCCGCCGCATGGCTCCACGAAGACTCCATGGACGTGTCCAGTGCGGAGACATGGACGAGCCGGGCCATGGAATGGGCCGTGGAGGCCGGAGACGAAGCCATGCTCTCGTGGACCCTGTTCCGCCGCAGCCAGCTTGCGGCAGGGAAGAAGAACGCAGGCCAGGCAATCGGACTCGCCCAGGCCGTGCAGCGCCACGAACGAGCACTCACCCACCCGATGAAGGCCGCCGCCATCCAGCAGGAAGCGCAAGGGCTTGCCCTCGATGGGGACGAGGTCGCCTGTCACCGGAAGCTCGACGAAGCCCACGAGTTCGCCGCCATCGCTGAATCCTCCGGTGACGCCCGATCCGGCCACGGGGACTTCTGCACTCCCAGCTACATCGAAATCCAGCGCGCGAATTGCTGGCTCAACCTATCCCGGCCAGACCGGGCAGTCTCGACCTTCCAGACGGCACTGACCGAACTCCCGGACGTCTACCAGCGCGACCGAGGATTCGCCCAGGCGCGGCTCGCGATGGCGTACGTGGGAATCCAGGAGTACGAGCAGGCCGCCACCGAGGCCGCAGCCGTTCTCGACACGGCCCGCGGCTCCGGTTCCGGCCGCACTCTCCAAGAGGCCGTCACGGCGGTCAACGCTCTCGCGGCGGCGAGTAATGTTCCCGCTGTGCGGGACCTACTCGACGCAGTCAAGGAGAATGCGGGGTACTGATGGCCACGCCGAATGAACTGACGGCCATGCGGCGAGCAATCGCCATCTCTGCCCAGGGCCTCGGGACCACGAGCCCCAACCCGCCCGTCGGGTGCGTCATCCTCGACCGCGACGGCGTACCGGTCGGCGAGGGATACCACCTCCGCAAGGGCGACCACCACGCCGAGGTGAACGCGCTCACCGCAGCGGGGGAGCGGGCCGAGGGTGGCACGGCGGTCGTGACCCTGGAGCCCTGCAACCACCACGGCCGGACCCCGCCCTGCCGACAGGCGCTGATCGACGCCAAGGTCTCCCGCGTCCTGATGGCCGTCATGGACCCCACCTCACGCGGAGAGGGGGGCGCGGTGGTGCTGGAACAGGCCGGCATTGAGGTAGAGCGTGGCGTCCTGGAGCAGGAAGCGCTGCTCGTCCTCGGCCCGTGGCTGCACTCACTGCATACCGGAAGGCCGTACATCACCTGGGCGTACTCAGCTGGTGCCGACGAGGACGACCGCGACCAGGTCCTGGCCGAACTCCGCCGCACACACGATCTTGTGATTCGGCGAGACGGCACGGTTGAGGAAGGCGTGCCCGGCAGCCACGGTGAAGATTCCTTCCGCGTCCCGCTTTCCCTGCTTGGCGATGAGCCCGGGAAAGCGCTGCATGCTTTGAACGAGTCGGGGGCGCGTACGGTGCTAATCGAAGGCAGCTCCAATGAAGCGGCGCAATTGCTTGCTGACGCTGTGGACCGCGTGATCATTGACCTGCCCGGCACTCGGCCATCGTTCAGTCTGACGGGTCCAGGAGCGGAATCGGCCGTCCTGGACGGGTTTTGGCTGACTGACGTCAAGCCTTCTGACTCTCATGTGCGCCTAACTGCAGAGCGGGCCACCCGAGATCAGTAGACAGCCTGTCGGCATGGCTTCCCGAATGTCGCAGATCGACTCGGTGCCCCAGGCCAGAGCGGTGCGAGGACGGTTACTCGTGGGTGTCCTCTGCCGGGGTCGGCCACCTTCCGACGGCCCAGGGGCGACTCACTGCTGATCACGTTGCTCACGGCAGAGGTGCTTGCGAGCCCCCGATCTGTGACGGCGCAGTCACGATCAGTGCGGCCTCCGCTAGCATGGGATTGTGTGGTCAAGTTGCCACACTCCATGCCTATTCGTCTGCTTGGGGGGCCTTAATGGCGGAGAAGAAGATCAGTCCGGTTGCGTACTCGGCGTTGGGGGACGCCCTCGCTCTGATCTTCTGGTATAAGAAGACGCTTGCGAAGTTTTTGCGATTGGCTTTGCGTGAGTATCCGGAATTGCTCACTGGTTTGGACCTGGAGATCGCGCAAAAGCGGGAAACGGCCACGACTCTTGTCAGTCGACTTGCGGCCAGTGAGCGCCGCTATCAGGATGTAACTATATCGTTGATGGTCGAGATTTCCTCGATGAAGAACTTTCGCGAGCTGGAGCAACTAGAGGATCAGCAGTGGTTGGAGCGCGCCCGCCAGGCAGTCGCTGAGCTTCAGGACTTGACGAAACAGTACAGGCAATCGTTCGAGGAGCACACACGCTTCGAAAGGGAGCTCGCGGAAGCCGTTGAAGAGGCAGAGAGAGGGCGCGCGATCGGTGGCGCACTGGCATCTCTGAAGGAGAAATTTTTGATCCTGGGGTCGGATCCAGATCCTCAGGCTCGCGGGCGCACGTTCGAGACGTTCCTGAACGAGTTGTTCGCTCTCTGGGATTTTTATCCGCGCGCTGCCTATTCTCTTGAGCGAGAGCAGATCGACGGAGCTTTCACCTTCGATACGGACGACTATATTCTTGAGGCGAAGTGGCTTAAGAGTGTCGTTTCGCGGGAACAGCTAGACGTGTTTGCAAAGAAGGTTGAACGAAAGGGGCGTAACGCTCTTGGGCTGTATGTGAGCGTCAACGGATTTAGCGGGGATGGCTTGGCGGAATATGCGTCAAGCTCACCATTCATCACGATGGACGGATCGGATATCTACACGGTCCTCGATGGCAGAATTTCACTCGACGATCTGTTCATGCGCAAACGCCGTCACGTGAATGAGACTGGTAGTTGCTTCTTCCCGGCGGCCGGGATGTTCAGCGAATAGCGACTCAAGCCGCGCCGCAGCGACGCACTCGCGCCGTGCGCGGGCCTTGAAGAGGAAGAGAAGATTGGATCGCTCGGACGGGTTTGTACACCAACCTCTGAACGGCGAGAGCTGCATGCAGTCCGGGCCACTGGCGGCGATAGTTGACATCAAATCTGACATCAACGAGGGCACACACGAACGATCAGCCCCTCGCCGTGACTCACTGCTTGGAAGGTCACGCCGGTCCTCACCAGCCCCCTGCCCGAACCTACGGATCAAGAGGTTGCAGGTTCGAATCCTGCCGAGCGCGCAGTTCAGAGTCCCCCTTCCAGTTGTGGGAGGGGGACTTTGGTGTTGCTGCGTGGCTACGGGGGCCGGGGCATGGGCCGAAGGGCTTGTTCAGGTCGTCGTGCTGGTTTGGGTGACCGGTCGGATCCGCGTCCGGGGTCCGTCCAGGGTTGATGTTTTCCCAGCTCAGCGGGCATGGCGCTCATCGGCGCAAGCGAGCTGTTATGCGCCGCTGGGTTCCATTAGGCGTCTGTTAGTCGAACGCCAACGCGATCTTCGAAGCTGGTTGTCGTCCGGGAGCGAGACCAGACAACACAGCAATGGGAGACACGATGAGCACCACCTCCACCACCAACCGCTTCCGCGGCCGTGCCGGCCGCCGCATCGCCGCCACTATCGTCGCCGCCGCGGCGCTGGGTCTGGGGGCCACGGCCTGCGGGCCTGACTCCGATGCTGCGGACTCCAGCGGCTCCTCGGCTTCTTCGACCGCGTCCCCCTCGCAGCAAGCCTCGAGCCAGCCCACGAGCGGTTCCTCCTCGGGCAACTCCGGCTCGCAGGGCCAGGACGGGGGCGGTGCCGCCAACGCGGGTAAGAGCCTCACGATCGTCGGCACGATGGAGTACCTCGCGCCCGGCAAGCTGATCGTCAAGCCCGAGGACGGCGGCACGGACCAGGCGTTCCTGGTCGCCAACGCCACGAACATCCGTGGCGCGGCCGCGATCTGCACCGCCCCCGACGGCAGCGTGGCCATCGGCGACGACGGCTACGGCACCGCGAAGTGCACCGTGGACGAGCTGGAGAAGGCTGCGAAGACCAACAGCGTGACCGTCCGCGTCACCATGGACCGCAAGTCCGGTGGTGCCGATACGGTCGCGGAGAAGTACCACCCGTAAGTCGTCGCCTTGGGCGTGAACGCCCTTGCCGCCCCGGTATGGCATCTGCGGCGAAGCAGCTAAGAGGCCCCTTCCAGAGATGGATGGGGCCTCTTGCGTTGCCTAGTGACCGTGGTCGTCGCCTGCGGAACCTGTTGGGTCAATTCTTGCGGCGGCGCCGTTGTCCATAGGGGCCGCGGCGATCGTGTGCGCGCCACTCCTCCTCATGGATGTCGCGGTCTTCGTTGCCCGCGGTGCCTCCAGGAGTCGGGATTGTCTCCCCGGCGTCGATCCTGGCCTGTGTTGCGACGAGTTTGCGGTCGGAGCGCTCGTCGTCCGAATGCTTGCGCTCAGGCAGCGGTCCCGGGGGCGGCAGTGTGTGCGCTATCTGCTTGATCTTGTGGCGCCGCGGCTCGGGGGTGGCGTTCCCTGCCTCCGCGCCGTTCTGATGCGACCGTGACGTACTGCTCATGAGCAGGCCCCCCGCCTCACTGAAATTCTCTGACAGTGTGTATGGATCATTCCCTGGAAGGGCTGCGAGGAAACGGAGTTCAGCACGTGGGTGCTGCCCATGTGCCTTTCAATCCTGCCGGGGCCAGCGGCGTCTGGGGCGTATTTATTGGCAGCCTTACCCGTCGGACACTTCCTGGCATGCAGAGGGGCTGGTTCCGGAGCAAAAGAAAGGCCCTCAAGAGCTGAGGAAGGCTCTTTCGGGCATGGCTAAAGGACGCCGCTCATGAGGCCGGGACGCGGACCTGGGCGACGTCGCTTGGACGATCTACGGATCAAGAGATGTTTATGTGTCGGAGCCGGACTGCCGGTGCTGCGACTCTGCGACTGGGCACTTCAGTTGGGCAGTGGGGCCTCGGCTTGGGCCATCTCGGTAGTGATGGCCCAGCGCTCGTGGTCCCTCCACTCGCCGTTGACGAACTGGAAGGCTGTCGAATAGCCCTCGCGCTGGAATCCCAGGCGCTTGACGAGGTTCAGCGAGGAGGTGTTGTCAGGCTGGATATTCGCCTCCAGCCTATGCGGTGTGGTGATTGCCGTCCGGGGATCCTATGCAGCCTGCTCGTGGACCCCGGAGGCGGGAATTACCGCGAGCACTCACTGGTGCTGGACCGGCGGGCAGTAGCCGGTGTCCGCGCCGATGCTGTTGATCGTGGCGTTGTCCCTGGGGTCGTCCGCGTAGTTGATCTGGTTGGTGCAGCGCATGCCGGGCTTCCTGGGGGTGCCGGACGGGGTGCCGCCCTTTTGCGGCTCCGGGCAGTAGCCGGTGTCCGCGCCGATGCTGTTGATCGTGGCGTTGTCCCTGGGGTCGTCTCCGTAGTTGATCTGGTTGGTGCAGCGCATACCGGGCTTCCTGGGGGTACCCGACGGGGTGCCCTTGGCGGAGTCCTGGTCCGAGCCCTGGCTGGGCTTGGCCGCGGAGGTGGGGGATTGCGTGGCGCTCGCGGAGGGGGATGAGGACGAGGAGTTGGTGTCGCCGTCCTGGCAGGCGGTGAGGCCGAAGGCGGCGATGGTGATCAGCATGGCGGCGGCGGCCTTGCGGGCGTGGCGGACTGTGGTGCGGTGCGACATCTTCATTCCCGTTCGCTCGACGTGGTGTTTCGGCTTCGTGAGAACAAGACTGTCGGACACCGCTGATGAACTATCGCTGTACGGCTAACGCCCCGCTAACGTCCGCGGCGGACCGTCGAGGTGTCGGGCGGGTGAGGGGGTGACGACCCGCCTGGGCTGCGATGTCGGCCTGCCTGTCTTTGGGGTGACCAGGTGTCTGGCCGTTGATGCTGTGCCGAGGGCTCGGTGGTGGGGCAGCGGCGGAGTGGGCGTGCATGCCGCCACTCGCCGCATCACTCCAGGGGTTCTGCGCCGTCGTGAGCCCAGGGAATGACGACCACCTGGTCCGGGTCCTCGTAGATGATCTTTCCTGGGTCCGATGATTCGATTCGCTCGCAGGCGACTTCATGCAGGGCGAGGATCTTCAGGTAGCCGTCCACCCGGGCGATCAGTTCCAGGGAGGCGGCTTTGAACCATGCCACGGCTCCTGGATTCAGTTCGGGGTCGTAGACCGAGGGATCGACCTCGGAGGGGTTGGCGAAGTTGGCGTTGAACCAGTCGTCGCCGGCTCGCCAGAACCGATGTTCCTCGTCACTCAGTTGGCCTGCCCGCGCGAGGCCGTTGGCCAGTGCGAAGACACCGGGGAAGTGGCCTCGCGGGCTTCGGACGGTCCCCTGGAACCTCACGTATAACGCGTCACTCACGGCCGCATCGGCTTGGGCAAGGTGAGGATTTCGGCTCCGTCGTCGGTGATGGCGATCGTGTGCTCACTGTGCGCCGTGCGGCAGCCTGTCGCGCTGCGGAGGGTCCAGCCATCGGCATCGGTGACGAGCTGGGCGGTGTCCGCCATGACCCACGGCTCCAGTGCCAGCAGCAGCCCAGGGCGCAGCTTGTAACCGCGGCCGGGCCGTCCGGTGTTCGAGACGTGCGGGTCCTGGTGCATCGTTGATCCGATGCCATGACCTCCGAACTCGGTGTTGATCGGGTACCCCGCCTCGCTGAGGACCGTGCCGATGGCATGGGAGATGTCGCCGATGCGAGCCCCGGGCCCGGCGGCGGCGATCCCCGCGGCCAGTGCGCGCTCGGTCGCGTTGATCATGGCGACGCTCTCCGGGGGCTTCGCGTCGCCCACGATGAAGCTGATGGCGGCGTCCGCGGCGACTCCGGCTTTGGAGACGGCGAGGTCGAGTGTCAGCAGGTCGCCGTCGGCAAGCGAGTAGTCGGACGGCCGCCCGTGGAGCACGGCGTCGTTGACGGCCGTGCAGATGTAGTGGCCGAACGGGCCGCGTCCGAAGGACGGCTCGTAGTCGACGTAACAGGACAGCGCCCCCGCCTCGACGATCATGGTCTTGGCCCACCGGTCGATGTCCAGAAGGTTCGTGCCGACCGTGCTACGGCTCTTCAGCGTCTGCAGGATGTCGGCGACCAGAGCGCCTGTGTCCTTTGCTCGGGTCAGTTCGGTGGGGCTCAGGATCTCGATCATGCGGCGTCCTTCTCGTGTACTCACGTACTCATGTAACCAATAACTATACCGGGCTTACTATACCGGTATTAGAATCGGGGCCATGGTCAGGTTGCCGCTCACTCCCGCAGAGGTCGAGCGCGGGCAGCGCCTCGGCGCCCTTCTACGTCGGGCCAGGGGGGAGCGCTCGATGCTCGATACCGCGCTGGACGCAGGTGTCTCACCAGAGACCCTTCGGAAGATCGAGTCCGGTCGCGTGGCCACCCCTGCCTTCCCGACCATCGCGGCGATCGCCGATGTCCTCGGCCTTTCGCTCGATGACGTGTGGGCCGAGATCAACCGGCCTGATGGCGAGGTCGAACCCACGGGGTCAGGTCGCACCGCGCGCGAGCGGTTGGCCTCCTGAGTCTCGGGCCCCGCAGCTCCGTTGCACCGACCGGCTCTCTCAGTGCGTGCCGACCCAACGCTGGATGGCGGTGTCGAGCTCCTTGAGGACGGCGTCGTCGGACGAAGCGGTGTCGCGTGAGGCGGCCCAGATGATGACGCCGTCCGGACGTACGAACAGGCTGGGCTGCGACGTCTCGGAGGCCGGATCCGCGACGTACGCGACCCTGTGCTCCAGCGGGCGTACGGCTTGGGCGAAGCGGCCGTCGGGGGAACGGTCGACGAGGACGAAGCGGCCGTCGTGGGCGTGGTCGGCGAGCCGGTCGCCCGAGGACAACGCGACATCCCCGGCGATCGATCCGACCGGTGCCGCCGCCTTGTCGGCGATCTCGTCGGCGATCTTGGCGGTGCCCTCGTCGGCGAGGTTGTCGGCGATCTTGTCGGTGATGTCGTCAGCGACCTTGTCGGCGGGGGTGCCGGTGACGTCGTAGTGCTGGGTGATCCCCGATGTCAGCGCGACCACGCGGTTCATCACGCCCGGCACCGTGAACAGTTCCTCGCCGACGACCTTGCGCAGTTGCGCGGTGCGTTCGTCGCCGCGCATCAGGGCGACCTGCGCCCGCGTCCAGTCGAGAACCCACGCCGCGATCGGGTGGCGTTCGCTCTCGTAGGTGTCGAGCAGTCCGGCCGGAGCGTATCCGTGCACGGTCGCGGCGAGCTTCCAGCCGAGGTTGACGGCGTCGCCCAGGCCGAGGTTCAGTCCCTGGCCGCTGAACGGTGAGTGCACGTGCGCGGCATCGCCCGCGAGGAGCACCCGGCCGTGCCGGTAGGACTGGGCCTGCCGGGCATTGTCGGACCACCGGGTCGCCCGGCCGCGAAGGCCGTTGAGCGTCACGTTGACGCCGGTGACGTCGCGTACGGCCTGCTGCAGTTCCTCGAGCGTGACGGGGGCGTCGCGGTCCTGCGGCTGCGGGCCGAAGCGGGCGACGAGAACGCGCCCGGGAATCGGGCCGTAGGCGTAGATTCCGCGAGGCGTCCAGGTCCAGCCGCGGCTCAGCTCGCCGGGGTCATCGAAGTCGGCGACCGCCTGGTATCCCACCATCTGCGGATCGGTGCCGACGAAGCCGATGCCCAGTTGCCTGCGGATCGCGCTGCGACCGCCGTCGGCGGCGACGACCCACCCCGCCGTCAATTCACCCGCGCTGGTCTCCACGACGACATCGGCGTCGACGTCGTCGTCCGTAAGGTTCGCGTCCGCGCCGCGCACACCGTGGACCTCGACACCGCGGCGAACCTCTACGCCGAGACGGGCGCAGTGGGCCGCGAGCAGCAGTTCGAGGTCGTGCTGGGGGACGAGGATGCCGTTGGCCGCCGCGGTGTGCCTGGCCAGTACCGGGTCGCCCTGATCGACCAGCTCATTGCGGAACAGCATGCCCGCGAAGTGTCCGGCGACCGGGAAGCGGTGCGCGGCGCGCTCGCGCGAGGCGCGCTCATGCGAGCCCTCCTCGTGCGAGGTGCGTTCATGCGAGCCCTCCTCGTGCGAGTCCGGCTGGTTCACGAAGGCGTTCTTACGGCCGGCGAAGGCGCCGACGGAGGCGAGCAGCCGGCGCTGTACGTCCTCCGCGGCCGGGAGCAGCCCGCGCCGGTCGAGGATTTCGGCGCTGGCGACATTGATCGACCCGGCCTTGATCGTCGGGTCGGGCTCCTGGAGCCGCTCCAGAACCGTCACCCGCACGCCCAGGAGGGCAAGTTCGCCGGCGAGGAAGAGGCCCGTGGGACCGGCTCCGACGACGATCACATCGGTGCGCTGCATGGCAAGCTCCTTACCCTTACTTGGTAAACTTACCGGATAAGGGTAACGGGGAAGGTTAGCGTTGTCACATGCCGAATCGAGGGGACCGCGGCGGGGCACAGACCCGGGCTCGCATCGCGTCCGTCGCAACCGAGCTCTTCCTGGAGCGCGGGTTCGATGACGTGACCATCAACGAGGTCGCCGCAGCCGCCGGAGTGTCGAAGGTGACGGTCTTCGCCCACTTCGACCGCAAAGAGGACCTCCTGTTCGACCGTTTTCCGGACGCCCTCGACACCATGCGGACCGTGATCCGCGAGCGCGCGGATCACATCGACCCCGTCGAAGCGATTCGCCAGGCCGCCCTCGCGCTGGCCACGCAAGGCCATGTGCTGTCCGGGCTGGGGGAGGGAGTCGAGCCGTTCATGCGCACCCTGATGGCGTCTCCCGCGCTGATCGCACGACTCCGCCTCTTCGCGTCCGAGATGGAGGATGCGCTTGCGGCCGAACTCGACGCCGACGCTCGCTTCTCCGGCGACAGCGCGCTGACCGCGGCCCTGCTCGTGGCCGCGTACCGCACGGTTGCGGTCGAAACGGTGCGGCAGCGGCTTGCCGGAGGGGATATCGGCGAGATCAGCGCCGCGCATCAACGCCGGCTGACGTTCGCCTTCGATGCGCTGGCCGGCGGATTGCCCAGCGTCGGGTGACGAACTTCAGGGCCGGTGGGGCCGGGCGGGGCGATTGGCTTAGGCAAGCCTAAGTCGCTGCTCTATGCTGCGGTGCCATGAGCATGGCCGAGTACCGGGACTACGGCTTCCACTGGCGGGTGCTCGTTCCCCGGCCCGTGCCCTGGCCGCTGCTGACGATCTTCGGTTACGGGGCGGTCGTCGGAGCCGTCTCGGTCGTGGTCGAGGTTCTTCGCTGAGTCGGTGCGAGGAGAGTGGATTTCCCTTAGCGGGGAGAACGACGTAGAGTTACGTTCATCGACGCGGGGTGGAGCAGCTCGGTAGCTCGCTGGGCTCATAACCCAGAGGTCGCAGGTTCAAATCCTGTCCCCGCTACTCAGGTATCGAGGGCCCGGCACTTTTTCAGTGCCGGGCCTTCGGTCGTTCGGTCAGGTTGTGGTTCGAGCAGCGGGAACCGGAGCGTCCCGCCGCCGTCACCCCGCTGCCGTCAGCGCTTGACCTTCCAGCTCACCGGCCGCTTGGTGTCGTCGCCTGTGCTGTACGTCACCACCGACGGCCGTATGCCGTTCGGCACCAGGAACACCTTGCACAAGGAGACCTTCCCTCCCACCGCGAAGTCGTCCGGGTCCTTGCCCGGGCATGCCGCCACCTCGGTGTCGCCGGTGATGAGCGGCTGGTCGTCCACACCATTGGTGTCCTCAAGCCCGGTGGGGGTGTTGAGGAAGGGGTAGTGGAGGGAGTTCTCGCCGACGTTTTCGAAGGTCATGGTGACGTAGTACGGCTGGGTCGTCCGTACGTCGGACGGTTCCGTGCCCGCCTTCTTCAGCTCCGCATGTGTGCCCTTGCGCACGCTCACCGCCGTGACCCGCAGGGCGCCCCGCATATGGTCCGAGCCGCTCTTGTAGGTGATCGACGTGGGCTCGCCGAGCCGGAGCGTCTTGCCGCCGTCGCCGTCGGTCGCCAGGTCGGCGCGGGTCGCGGACTGCCGTCGGCCGGAGCCGGACGCGGCGGTGCCGTCCTCGCAGCCGGCGGTGGCGAGGCCGAGGAGGGTGACGCCGAGGGCGCAGACGAGAGCGGTCCGGAATCGGGTGGTGCGAGGCGGGCGGTTGGGCATGGATGGTCCCCCGTGGCTGGTCGTGGTCGGTGACGACGTCGGGCGGGCGGCGCCGGCCTGAGGTGGTGGCCCTCAGGCGGTGGTCTTAGGCGTTGACCTCAGGCGGTGGCCTCAAGCGCTGGCCTCAGGTCGGTCCCAGGCCGGTCCCAGGTGGATACGCCGGTGCCGGAGCGTCAGTTCACCGTGTTGGTTCCCCTTGTGGTGATCTTGTCACTGCAGATCATCATGGCCGTGACAAAACCACTGGTTGAGGCTGTGATCAACTCGCAGTGGCCCTGAGACGAGGCTGTAGCACAGACGCCCGGGGCAACTACCGTGACCGTATGGACGATCCCGCCGTGGTGTCGGTGCAGCGGTTCTGGCAGGAGCTCGGGCTGCCCGGACTCATCGATGTGCACACCCACTTCATGCCGCAGCGCGTACTGGACAAGGTCTGGGCCTACTTCGACGCCGTCGAGCCCCGCTGGCACATCACCTACCGCGAGGAGGAGGACGAACGCCTCGCGGTGCTACGGGCGTTCGGGGTGCGGGCCTTCACCTCGATGCTCTATCCCCACAAGCCGGACATGGCGCGGTGGCTGAACGACTGGTCGGCCGGGTTCGCCGCCCGTACGCCCGACTGTCTGCACACCGCGACCTTCTTCCCCGAGGCTGGCGTCGAGGGGTACGTGGACGCGGCGCTCGAGGGCGGGGCGCGGGTGTTCAAGGCCCATGTGCAGGTGGGGGCGTACGACCCGGGCGACGCGCTGCTCGACCCGGTGTGGGGCACGCTCGCCGAGAGCGGGACGCCCATCGTCATCCACTGCGGATCGGGGCCCGACCCGGGCAAGTACACCGGACCGGAGCCGGTGGGGCGAGTGCTGGTCCGGCATCCTCGGCTGCGCCTGATCATCGCGCATATGGGGCTGCCGGAGTACGCGGACTTCCTGGGGCTGGCGGAGCGGTACGAGGGGGTGCATCTCGACACCACGATGGCCTTCACCGACTTCACCGAGAGCCGGTGGCCGTTTCCGCGGGCGGAGCGGGGAAGACTGGCCGCGCTGGGGGACCGGGTGCTGTTCGGGAGCGACTTTCCCAACATCCCGTACGGGTACCTGCATGCCCTGGACGCGCTGACGCGGATCGGCCAGGACGAGGAGTGGCTGCGCGCGGTGTGCTACGGGAACGCGGCGCGGCTGTTCGGTATATCCGGGATACCCGGGATATCCGGGATATGAAACAGCCCGCCCGGCGCCATGTCGGCGCCGGGCGGGGGGCGAGTGAAGGGCTGAGGGGGCTGAGTAGAGGCTCAGCCCTTGTCCAGCGGCAGTGCCTCGGCCAGCGTGCGCCACTGCGCGCGCGGGACGTCGGCCAACGGGCTGTCGGTCACCGTCTGGATCGCGACATGGTCCGCGCCCGCGGCCAGGAACTCGTCGACGCGTGCCCGGATCACCTCCGCGTCACCGAGGGCGAACATGGCGGAGATGAGACGGTCGCTGCCACCGTCCGCGAAGTCCGCGTCCTCGAAGCCCAGCCGCAGGAAGTTGTTGGTGTAGTTGGGCAGCGCCAGATAGCGGGCGAGGTAACCGCGGGCCGTGGCGCGGGCGCGGTCCAGATCCGTGTCGAGGACGACCTTCAGTTCCGGCGCGAGCACGGAATCCTTACCCAGGATGTCGCGGGCCTCGGCGGTGTGCTCCGGAGTGACGAGATACGGATGCGCGCCGGCCGCGCGGTCGCGGGACAGCTCCAGCATCTTGGGGCCCAGGGCGGCCAGGACCCGCTGGGAGGCGGGGACCGGGGCCGGGGCGGAGTCCAGCGCGGTGAGGTATTCCTTCATCGCCGTGTACGGACGCCGATAGCGCTCACCGGCGAGCGCGCTGTGGCTCACGCCGAGGCCGAGGAGGAAGCGGCCGTCGTGGGCCGCGTTGAGCGCGGTGTGCCGCTCGGCCACATAGGCCGCCTCGTGGTCCCAGATGCTCAGGATTCCGGTCGCGATGGTGATCCGGGAGGTGGCGTCCAGGAGGACACCGGCCTGATCCGGGCTGGGGCTGCCACCGAGCCAGATGGCGCCGTACCCCAGCTCGTCCAGTTCGGCCGCCACCTCGCTGACCTGCTCTGACGGTAGGGAATCCGTCTTCAGGGCCGCGGTCCAGACGCCGATCTTGCCAAGTGCGGGACGAGAACTCATACAGGGGGAAGCCGGAGAGTCCTTCCGCTTATTCCGTGGCTCCCGGTAGTTCCGCTTATTCCGTGGCCCCCCGGTTGTCCCTCGTCCCTCGCCGTTGCTCCGTGTCCCCACGGATGCTCCGTGTCGCCACAAAGATTCTCAGGTGATTCACAGGTAGCCGAAAGCGACCTCTCAGGACCCGCTCGGAGGGTAGGGCCCATGATGCCGACCTCGCCCCATGGACGTACCGAGCTGCTGCGCCCCGACGGGAGCCCCGTCCGGGTGCTGGTCGTGGACGACGAGTCGGCGCTCGCCGACCTGCTGTCGATGGCATTGCGCTACGAGGGCTGGGAGGTGCGCACCGCGGGCGACGGCGCGGAGGCGATCCGGATCACCCGTGAGCTGCGCCCGGACGCGGTGGTCCTGGACATCATGCTGCCCGATATGGACGGGCTCACGGTGCTGGGACGGCTGCGCCGCGAACTGCCCGATATCCCGGTGCTGTTCCTGACCGCGCGGGACGCGGTGGAGGACCGGATCGCGGGGCTGACGGCGGGCGGCGACGACTACGTCACCAAGCCGTTCAGCCTGGAGGAGGTCGTCGCCCGGCTACGGGGGCTGCTGCGCAGGTCGGGGGCGGCGGCCGCGCGCAGCGAGTCGGTGCTGGCCGTCGGCGATCTGATCCTGGACGAGGACAGCCATGAGGTGTCGCGCGGCGGCCGGGAGATCCATCTCACCGCGACCGAGTTCGAGCTGCTGCGCTATCTCATGCGCAATCCGCGCCGGGTGCTCAGCAAGGCGCAGATCCTCGACCGGGTCTGGAGCTATGACTTCGGCGGCCAGGCCAACGTCGTCGAGCTCTACATCTCGTATCTGCGGCGCAAGATCGACGCGGGGCGCAGCCCGATGATCCATACCCGGCGTGGCGCCGGGTATCTGATCAAGCCCGGGGAGTAGAAACCGTGGCGCACCCCCCGATCCGGCCGTCCGGGGTCCCTGAGACGCCTGGTGTCCCTGAGGCGCCTCGTGCCCATGAGATGCCTGGTGTCGCTGAGGTGTCCGGTGCCCGCGAGGTGCCCGGCGCTCCCGAGCCGCCCGTCGCGCCCTGGCCGCCTGCCGCCCCCGAGCCGCCCCGGAGCGCGGGAGCGGCGCAGGGGCGGGCGCACGCCCGGCGCGCTCAGCGGGGCGGGCGCCGTCCCTGGTCCCTGCGCACCCGTCTGGTCGTCTCGGCCGTCGCGCTGATCGCGGTGGTCTGCGCGGTGATCGGCACAGTCACGACCCTGGCCCTGCAGTCGTACCTCCAGGGCCAGGTGGACGACGATCTGCGCGCATCCGTCGGGCGCTTCCTGAACAAGCCGGGCCCGGCGCGCGAACTCCCCCGGGACGATGTGCTCTTCGTCGCCTCGCCCGGTCAGCCCATCGGCACGGTCGGGGCGCGTATCGGCCAGGACGGCGAGATCTCCATGTCCGGCAAGAGCAATGACTCGCCCATGACGAACGACATGGATCTCGAGGGCCGGGTGGACTCCCTGACCAGCGGTCAGCGGAAGGCGATCGCCGCCGTCCCCCTGGACGGACAGGTGCACACCATCGATCTGCCCGGCCTCGGCGGCTATCGGGTGGTGGCGCAGTGGGATCACCGGGAAGGCGGCATCATCCTCGCCTTCCCGCTCGACCAGACCCAGGAGACGGTCAACACCCTCATCCTCGTCGAGTTCTGTGTGGCCGCGGCCGGGCTGGTCGCGGCCGGGATCGCCGGGGCCGCGATGGTCGGCATCTCGCTGCGCCCGCTGCGCCGGGTGGCCGCGACCGCGACCCGGGTCTCCGAACTCCCCCTGCACAGCGGCGAGGTGGCGCTGCGCGAGCGCGTCCCGGCCTCGGAGGCCGATCCGCGCACCGAGGTCGGCCAGGTGGGCGCGGCGCTCAACCGCATGCTCGGCCATGTGGAGTCGGCGCTCGCGGCCCGCCAGGAGAGCGAGACGCGGGTGCGGCAGTTCGTCGCCGACGCCAGCCATGAACTCCGTACGCCGCTCGCCTCGATCCGCGGCTACGCCGAGCTGACCCGGCGCGGCCGGGAGGAGATCGGGCCCGACACCCGGCATGCCCTCGGCCGGGTCGAGTCCGAGGCCGGGCGGATGACCGGGCTGGTCGAGGATCTGCTGCTGCTGGCCCGGCTCGACGCGGGCCGGCCCCTGGAATGCGCGGAGGTCGATCTCTCCCCGCTGGTCGTCGACGCCGTCAGCGACGCGCGGGCGGTCGGCTCCGACCACGAGTGGCGGCTGGAGCTGCCCGATGAACCCGCGGTCGTCCACGGTGACGACGCCCGGCTGCATCAGGTGCTGGTCAACCTGCTCGCCAACGCGCGTACGCACACCCCGGCCGGTACCACGGTCACGGCGCGGGTGCTGTGGGGCGGGCCGCAGGCAGCATCGTCGTACCCCTCGCCGTATCCGGCGCCGTACGGCCTGTCCTACGGGGTGTCCGCAGGCATGTCGCCCGGGCCCGGTGGCCCCCGTGGGCACCGTAAGGGCGGCGGCTCGCCATATGCCCCGCCGTACGGTTCGCCGTACGCGGCCGCCCGCGCCGCCGCCGGGGCCTTCGGCCCGCCCCAGCCGCCCTCGTACGTCTCGCTGGAGATCGAGGACGACGGTCCGGGCATCCCGCCCGAGCTGCTGCCGCATGTCTTCGAACGGTTCGCTCGCGGCGACGCCTCGCGCTCCCGCGGCGCGGGCAGTACGGGGCTCGGCCTGGCCATCGTGCACGCGGTCGTGGCCGCGCACGACGGGCAGGTGACGGTGGACAGCGTTCCCGGACGCACCGTGTTCGGCGTCCACCTGCCCGTCCACCGGGGCGTTCACCAAGGCGTTCACCAAGGCGTTCACCAAGGCGTTCACCAAGCCGTAACGGACTCACAGGCAGGTCACAGGCTGACCACACAGCCGTGACAGCGCGGCTCGCGACTGTCGACCTCATGCGAACCGACACCCCTCTCGGGGCTCCGCCCGAGACACCCCTGCAGACCTTGCCCGTGCGCGGGCCGGTGATGGCCGAGCTGGGCCGTCCGGTGCTGGACGTCGTCATCCCCGTCTACAACGAGGAAGCGGACCTCGAGCGGTGTGTGCGACGGCTCCACGACCATCTGGCCCGCACCTTCCCGTATGGCTTCCGGATCACCATCGCCGACAACGCCAGCACGGACCGCACGCCCGAGCTCGCGGCCTACCTGGACGAGTCCATCGAGGAGGTGACGGCGGTCCGGCTGGAGCAGAAGGGGCGCGGGCGGGCGCTGCGCACCGTGTGGTCGCTGTCCGAGGCGCCCGTGCTCGCCTATATGGACGTCGATCTGTCCACGGACCTCAAAGCGCTGCTGCCGCTGGTCGCCCCGCTGATCTCCGGTCACTCCGACCTGGCGATCGGATCGCGGCTGGCGCGCAGCTCACGCGTGGTGCGCGGGCCCAAGCGGGAGTTCATCTCGCGGGCGTACAACCTGATCCTGCGCGGCAGCCTGGCCGCCCGCTTCTCCGACGCCCAGTGCGGTTTCAAGGCGATCCGTAAGGACGTCGCGGAGCGGCTGCTGCCGTTGGTCGAGGACACCGGGTGGTTCTTCGACACCGAGATGCTGGTGCTCGCCGAGCGGGCCGGGCTGCGCATCCACGAGGTGCCGGTGGACTGGGTCGACGACCCCAACAGCACGGTCCACATCGTGAAGACGGCCACGGAGGACCTCAGGGGTGTGTGGCGGGTGGGGCGCGCGCTGGCCACCGGTGCGCTGCCGCTGGACCGGGTGCGCCGTCCGTTCGGCGACGATCCGCGCGACCGGGAGCTGAGCGGGGTGCCGAAGGGCCTGGCCCGCCAACTGGTCGGGTTCTGCGTGGTCGGCGCGCTGAGCACGCTGGTCTATCTGCTGCTGTACTCCCTCTTCCGGCTGGGCACCGGCCCGCAGGTGGCCAACGCGCTGGCGCTGCTGCTGTCGGCGCTCGGCAACACCGCGGCCAACCGGAGGCTCACCTTCGGGGTGCGCGGCCGGGACCGCGCGATGCGCCACCAGGCCCAGGGGCTGGTCGTCTTCGGCATCGGCCTCGTGCTGACCAGCGGCTCCCTCGCCGCTCTGGACGCCGCCCCCGGCACCGCCTCGCACGGCACCGAACTGGCCGTGCTGATCGCGGCGAACCTCGCCGCGACCGTTCTGCGCTTCCTGCTCTTCCGGGCCTGGGTCTTCCCGTCGGACAGCGGGGCCACCACCGACGACTTGAGGAACGACAACCGATGACGACGTACGACCACGGCACCCGGGACGTCGGACCGCCGCCCTCGCAGCCCTTGGCGACCCCGGCAGGCCCGGTGGCTTCGACGACACCGGCGGCCTCGCAGCCTCCACAGCCCCTGGCGGCCTCGGCAGGCCCGGCGGCCCCGGACGGGCGGCTGGCGGCGCGGCCCCAGGCCACCGGCGGTTCGCGCCTGGCGCGGGCCTGGCGGGGACGGCCTGAGGACCCGCGCTGGGCGCGGCCCGCCCTGTGGGCCCTGCTGGCCGTGACCACCGTGCTCTACCTGTGGAGCCTGGGCGCGTCCGGCTACGCCAACCAGTTCTACTCGGCGGCCGTGCAGGCGGGCAGCGAGAGCTGGAAGGCGTTCTTCTTCGGCTCCTCCGACGCCGCGAACTCCATCACCGTCGACAAGCCCCCGGCCGCGCTGTGGCCGATGGCCCTGTCGGTGCGGCTCTTCGGCCTCTCCTCCTGGGCGGTCCTCGTCCCCGAGGCGCTCATGGGCGTCGCGACGGTCGGGGTGCTGTACGCGGCCGTACGCCGCAGGTTCAGCGCGGCCGCCGGGCTTATCGCGGGCGCGGCGCTCGCGGTCACCCCGGTCGCGGCGCTGATGTTCCGCTTCAACAACCCCGACGCGCTGCTGTGTCTGCTGATGGTCTCGGCGGTCTACTGCGTGCTGCGCGCGCTGGAGGACGCCCGCACCAAGTGGCTGCTGCTCGCGGGGGTCTGCTTCGGCCTCGGCTTCCTCACCAAAACCCTGCAGGCGTGGCTGATCCTGCCGCCGCTCGCGGTGGTGTACGCGGTGTGCGCCCCGGCGAAGTTCGGCCGGCGCATCGGGCAACTGCTGCTCGCGGGGCTGGCGATGGTGGTCTCCGGCGGCTGGTGGGTCGCGATCGTCGAGCTGTGGCCGGCGTCCTCGCGTCCGTACATCGGCGGTTCGCAGCACAACAGCTTCCTGGAGCTGACCTTCGGCTACAACGGTCTGGGCCGGATCAACGGCAATGAGACCGGCAGCGTCGGCGGTGGCGGCCGGGGTGGCGGCGGTGGCGGTGGCGGCAGGTGGGGCGAGACCGGGATCGACCGGCTCTTCGGCTCCGACATGGGCGGTCAGATCGCCTGGCTGCTGCCCGCGGCGTTCATCCTGCTGGCGGCCGGAATCTGGCTGACCTGGCGGGCGGCGCGCACCGACACCCGGCGCGCGGCCTTCCTGGTGTGGGGCGGGGCGCTGCTGATGACGTTCGCCACCTTCAGCTTCATGTCCGGGATCTTCCACCAGTACTACAACATCGCCCTGGCGCCCTATATCGCGGCGGTCGTGGGCATGGGCGCGGCGCTGCTGTGGGAGCGGCGGAACGAAGGCGGCCGGGCCGGGTCGGCCGCCTCGGCGGTGCTGGCCGTCACGGTCGCGGCCACCGCCTATATGTCGTACGTCCTGCTGGGGCGGTCGGCGGACTGGCACCCCTGGCTGCGCTGGGCGGTGCTGATCGGCGGGCTCGCGGCGGCGGCCGGACTGCTGCTGACGGCGCGCCTCGGCCGGAAGGCGGCGCTGGCCGCGGCGGGCCTCGGCCTCGCGGCGGGGCTGGCCGGGCCGGTCGCGTACACGCTCAACACGGTGGACACCCCGAAGCGCGGCTCCATCGTGACGGCCGGTCCGTCGGTGGCGGGCGGTATGGGCGGCCCCGGTGGCGGCTTCCCGGGCGGCGGCCGGATGGGCGGCCCGCCGGGGATGCAGAACGGACGCCAGGGCGCGGGCCAGCAGGGACAGGGCCAGGGCCAGGGCCAGGGCAATCAGCAGGGCGGCCAGGCCCAGCAGGGCCAGGGGCAGGGCGGTCGGCAGGGTATGCCGGGCGGGGGCACCGGCGGTGGTCAGCCGGGCGGTCAGAACGGCTTCCCGGGCGGCGGCCAGTCTCCGCAGAACGGTAAGGGCAACGCCCAGGGGCAGGGGCAGGGCCAGGGGCAGAACGGCCGACCGGGCATGCTGCCCGGTGGCGGCATGGGCGAGGGCGGCCGGCGCGGCGGCGGCATGGGCGGACTGCTCGACGGTCAGCAGGTCGACGCCAAGACGGAGGCGAAGCTGGGGAGGAACGCCGACGACTACACCTGGGCGGCCGCGGCGATCGGCTCCCAGAACGCCGCGAGCTATCAACTCGCCACCCAGAAGCCCGTGATGGCCATCGGCGGCTTCAACGGCAGCGACCCGTCCCCGACGCTCGCCCAGTTCAAGGAGTATGTGAAGCAGGGCAAGATCCACTACTTCATCTCCTCGGGCACCGGTATGGGCGGCGGGCCGGGCGGCGGCCAGGGGGCCTCGTCCCAGATCACCTCCTGGATCGAGGCCACCTACAAGAAGGTCACCGTGGGCAGCACCACGCTCTATGACCTGACACAGAAGTCCTCGGCGTCCTCGAAGTCGTCGGCGTCCTCGAAGTCCTCGAAGTCCTCCGACTGACGCCCGAATCCCGTACGTACGGGCCGGTGGCCGGGTTTCCCCCTGACCACCGGCCCGTACGCGCGTGCGGCGCGCGGACGATAATTCGCTGTACGCCGTAGAGCGATACTTGTACGGTGTATAGCGACCATATCGTCATACACCGTAGAAGCCCTGCCTGGAGTCCCCATGACGGTCTCGACCGCCGACGCCGCCTCCGCTCCACCCGGCCAGTCCCCGGGTGGTCATCCACAGCGCTGGCTGATCCTCGCCGTGATCTGCCTCGCCCAGCTCACCGTGTTGCTGGACAACACGATCCTCAACGTCGCGGTCCCCTCCCTCGCCCGGGAGATGGACGCGAGCACCGCCGAGATCCAGTGGATGATCAGCGCCTATTCGCTGGTCCAGTCGGGGCTGCTGCTCACCGCGGGCAACGCCGCTGACCGCTACGGCCGTAAGAAGATGCTGGTCGCGGGACTGGCTCTGTTCGGTGTCGGCTCGCTGTTCGCGTCGCTGGCGCAGGGGGCCGGCCAGCTCATCGCCGCCCGCGCGGGCATGGGGATCGGCGGAGCGCTGCTGATGACCACAACGCTCGCCGTCGTGGTGCAGATCTTCGACGCGGCCGAGCGGACCAAGGCGATCGGCCTGTGGGGCGCGGTCAGCTCGCTCGGCATCGCCGCCGGGCCGCTGATCGGCGGCTCGCTGCTGGAGCACTTCTGGTGGGGCTCGATCTTCCTGATCAACATCCCGGTCGCGCTGCTCGGGCTGATCGCCGTGATCTGGCTGGTGCCCGAGTCCAAGGACCCGGTCGGCGACCGGCCCGATCTGCTGGGCGCGGTGCTCTCCACCATCGGTATGACCGGAGTCGTCTACGCGATCATCGCCGGGCCCGAAGACGGCTGGACCTCGGTCCGGGTTCTGCTGTCCGCCTTCGTCGGGGTCGTGGTGCTGACCGGCTTCGCGCTGTGGGAGCGTCATATTCCGTATCCGATGCTGGACATGCACTTCTTCAGGGACCGCCGCTTCGTGGGCGCCGTCGCGGGCGGCATCCTCGTCGCCTTCGGCATGGGCGGTTCGCTCTTCCTGCTCACCCAGCATCTGCAGTTCGTGCTCGGCTACGACGCGCTGGACGCGGGGCTGCGCACCGCGCCGCTCGCGCTGGTGATCGTGGCGCTCAACCTCACCGGAGCCGGCGCCCGGCTGCTGCCGAAGCTCGGGACGCCGCTGACGATCGTCAGCGGTATGGGGCTGCTCGCGGTCGGCCTCGCGCTCATCGCGGTCCTCGGCGCGGATGGCTACGGCGGACTGCTGCTGGGGCTGGTGGTGATGGGGACCGGGATCGCGTTGGCCATGCCCGCGATGGCGAACGCCATCATGTCGGCCATCCCGCCGGAGAAGGCGGGGGTGGGCGCGGGCGTCAACGGCACCCTCACCGAATTCGGCAACGGGCTCGGCGTCGCCGTCCTCGGCGCCGTGCTCAACTCCCGCTTCAGCTCGCTGCTGCCCGCGGCCGCCGCCGGAGCCGGCTCGCTCCCGGCCGCCCTCGCCGCGGCCCGTACCCCCGGAGACCGGGCGGCCATCACGGACGCCTTCTCCTCGGGCCTGGAGACCAGCCAGCTGGTCGGCGCGGCGGCCGTGCTGGCGGGCGGGCTGCTGGCCGCGCTCCTGCTCAGCAGGGCCGAACGATCTTCACAGGAGGCCCCGGCGGCATAGCATCTGCAGGTAGTGAGGTGTCGCGTGCCGGGTCCCGGGACACGTGGTGCCAGCTCATCGGAGAAAGAGAGGCGCCGCCATGGCAACCGGCAGCCGTACCGTCCGCCCGCGGTCCAGCGTCTGGCTCTCCGAACGCAAGGCCCCCAAGCGCAAGGGCGATCAGCAGCCCGTCGGGCTCGACCATCTGAAGATCGTCGCGGCGACGATGCGGCTGCTGGACGCCGAGGGTCTGTCGGGCTTCTCGATGCGGCGGCTCGCGGCGGAGCTCGGGGTGACCGCCATGTCGGTCTACTGGTACGTGGAGACCAAGGACCATCTGCTGGAACTCGCCCTCGACGCCGCCATGGGCGAGATAGCGCTGCCCATCGAGGCGGTCGGGCCCGTCGAGGGCCATGAGCACTCCCCGGCCGAGCCGCGGGACTGGCGTGAGCAGTTGCGCCAGCTCGCGGCCGAGTACCGCCAGGTGATGGTCCGCCACTCCTGGCTGCCGGCGCTGCTGGGGGAGTACCTCAACATCGGGCCCAACGCGGTGGTCTTCAGCAACGCCGCGCTGGCCGTGATGCGTAACAGCGGACTGCCGGACGACAAGATCACCAGTGCGCTGTCCCTCGTCTACCAGTTCGTCTACGGCTTCGGCACGATCGAGGGCCGCTTCGCCGCCCGCTGCCGGGCGGCGGGAGTCACCCAGGACGAACTGTTCCACGAGACGATGAGCTCGGTCGCGGACCGCATGGAGTTCGACGAGTCGCGGAAGATCATGAAGGCTCGGGGCGGCAATACGGTCGAGGAGATGCGGGACCGCGACTTCACCTTCGCCCTGGATCTCGCGATCGCCGGTATCGAAGCCCTGCGGGACCGGTAGCGCGCGCCCGGCGGGCCGGGGCGCCGCCCCAGGACATCAGCCGCCGGACGGTAGGGCCGCCGGACGGTCAGGGCGCCGGACGGTCAGGGGGCCGACCGGTCAGGCCGCTGGGCGGCCAGGGCGCCCACCGGTCAGGCTGCCGTCCGGCGGTCAGGCCGTGGGGAGCTCCTCGCCCTGCACCGCCTGTATGTCCAGCTCCACCCGCAGGGTCGTGCCGATCGCCGCGATGCCCGCCGCGACCACCTGGTTGTAGTTCATCGCGAAGTCCTCGCGACGCAGCTCGGCGATGGCCCGGAAGGCCGCCCGCACCCCGCCCCAGGGGTCGGGACCCGTGCCCAGGTACGTCAGGTCCAGGTCCACGTCCCGGACGACGCCGTGCATCGACAGCTCGCCATGGACCGTCCAGCGGTCGGCCCCGGCCGCGCTCAGATGCGTGCTCCGGTACGTGAGCTGCGGGAACTCCTCCACATTGAGGAAGTCGGGCGACTTCAGATGGCCGTCCCGCATGGCGTTGCCGGTGTCGATGCTGGCGGCCTGGATGACCGCCTCGACGCGCGACTTCTCGATGTCCTCGCCGACCTCGATCCGCCCGCCGAACTCCGTGAACCGGCCGTGCACGCTGGAGATCCCCAGGTGCTGGGCGACCGCGGCCACCGTCGAATGCGCCGGGTCGAGCGTCCACACACCGGGCGGGGGAAGCTCCACCCCGCCCTGACGCGCCAGCACCACCGTGCCCACGTCGGCCCGCCCGGAGGCCGTGACGATCGCCGTGGACGCGACCGGGGCATAGCCGACGGCGGTGGCGATGATCGTGTACGGCCCCGGCGGCAGCGGCTCGCCGGTCCGCACGGCGCCGTCCGCGTCGGCCTGCGCGCGCAGCACCTGCGCGCCCGTCATATCCGTGACGGTCAGCACCGCGTGCTGGACCGCCCAGCCGTCGCGGGTGTGGATCCGGGCCCGCAGTCCCGCTCCCCCGCCTGCTCCTGCTCCTGTGGTCGTCATGCCGCGTTTCGCTCCCGCTCGGGTGTCGCTCGTGTTGCTCGTGCTGCTGGTCGTGCTGGTGTTGCTGGTCGTGTTCGTGGTACTCGTCGAGCTGGTCGTGCTCGACCTGTTGGTCGTGCTCGGCGTGTTCGCCGTGTACGTCGTGCTGGTGCGCCGGATCCAGGCGGCGGTGTAAGGCCGTCCCCTGCCTTCACTACACCGCCGCCGGGATCCGGGTTCCGGGACCGGCGGAAAAATCCGCCACCCGGACCGGGCCCGGGGCGCGTCTCCGCTCTTACGCGCCCCGGGCCCGGAGCTCCGTCACTCGCCCGGGTGGGCGAGCTCGACGTCGTGGCCGTCGACGCCCGGCCCGGAGACCGTCAGCGCCCCCGCGACCGGCGGGTAGCCGCTCGCGATGACCGTGTAGTCGCCCGCGTCCAGGTCGGTGAAGGCGTAGGCGCCGTCCTCGCCGGTGGTGGAGGTGGCGACCACGTTCCCGGCCGCGTCCACGAGGGTGACCCGCGCGTCCGGCAGCGGGCGCCGGTCGGCACCGGCCCGGACTATGCCCTGCACCCGGGCACCGGCCTGCAGGGCTATCTCCACCCGGGTCAGACCCTGGGCGCCCACCTCGACGGGCAGGGCGGCGGGCCGGTAGCCCGGCGCGTTCACCGCGAGCGTGAAGGTCCCGGAGACCAGCTCCTCGAAGCCGAAGTCGCCCTGCTCACCGGTCTTCCCGGTGGCCAGCACCTCGCCGCGGACATCGGTGACCACGACCATCGCCGCGTCGACCGGACGGCCGTCGGCGGCGCCGCGCACGGTGCCCACCAGACCGCTGGTGCCCGACAGGACGATGTCGAAGCCGAGCGGGTCGTCCCCGACCACGATCGTGGACGCCTGCGGCTGGTGGCCGTCGGCCGCCGCGATCAGGACGTACGAGCCGGAGCTCGGCGCGTCCAGGGCGTACGAGCCGTCGGGGTGGGCCACCGAACGGCCCAACTGCCGTCCGGCGAGCGAGATCAGCGTCACCGCGGCGCGGGCGACGGGGCCGCCGTCCGCGTTCCGCACGAAGCCGTGCACACCCTGCCGGGGCTGATGGTCCGCGCCGTCGCCCCCGGCGGAGGCGAAGGCCGCCAGGCGCTGCGGGGCGGCGGCCGCGAGGGCGCCGTAGGAGTCCGGCTCGGGCACCCCGGCGGCCGGGGCGCCCACGAGCGCGGGCTCGAGGTCGGCGACCTGTCCGGCGGCGGCCGTGGCCGCCATCGCGTCGGCCGGGGTGGCGTCGGCGGCCGGGGCGTCCGAGGTGGCCGCGGCGGACTGCTGGGAGCCGGAGTTGGTCTTCAGGGCGACCTCCTTGATGAACAGGGTCAGCAGAAGGCCGAGCAGCGCGGCCGGGGCGGCGAAGAGGAAGACGTCCCCGACACCGTGGCCGTAGGCGCTCTCCGTGATCGTGCGCAGCGGCTCGGGCATCGTCTTGACGTTGGGGATGCCACCGCCGCCGGTGCCGGCGTGGCCCAGTGCGGCGCCCTTGGGGCCGAGGTCGGTCAGGCCGTCCTTGACGTAGTGGGTGACGCGGTTGGCGAGCACCGCGCCGAGCGCCGAGACGCCCACCGCACCGCCCAGGGAGCGGAAGAAGGTGACGACGGCACTGGCCGCGCCGAGGTCCTGCGGGGCCACCTGGTTCTGGGTGGCCAGCACCAGGTTCTGCATCATCATGCCGATGCCGAGGCCCATGAGCGCCATGTAGATCGCCATGTGCCAGTACGGGGTGTCGTACCGGATGGTGCCCAGCAGCCCGAGACCCGCCGTCACCAGCACACCACCGATGACCAGCCATGCCTTCCAGCGACCGGTCTTGGTGATGACCTGACCGGAGACGGTCGAGGAGATGAACAGGCCACCGATCATCGGGATGGTCATGACGCCCGACATGGTGGGCGTCTCACCGCGCGCCAGCTGGAAGTACTGGCTGAAGAAGACGGTGCCGGAGAACATCGCGATACCGACGAAGAGCGACGCCAGCGAGGCGAGGGTGATCGTCTTGTTGCGGAACAGCCGCAACGGGATGATCGGCTCGCGCGCCTTGGACTCGATCAGGATGAAGATCAGACCGAGCGCGATCGAACCGCCGACCATCGCGTAGGTCTGCCACGAGATCCAGTCGTACTTGTCGCCCGCGAAGGTCACCCAGAGCAGCAGCAGCGAGACCGCCGCGCTGATGAAGAAGGCGCCGCTCCAGTCGACCTTGACGTCCCGCTTGACCACCGGGAGCTTCAGGGTCTTCTGCAGCACGATCAGCGCGATGACGGCGAACGGAACGCCGACGTAGAAGCACCAGCGCCAGCCCAGCCAGGAGGTGTCGGTGATCACGCCGCCCAGCAGCGGACCGCCGACGGTCGCGACGGCGAAGGTCGCGCCGAGGTAGCCGCTGTACCGGCCGCGCTCACGCGGGGAGATCATCGCCGCCATGACGACCTGGGCCAGGGCGGACAGACCGCCGACGCCGACGCCCTGCACCACACGGCAGGCGATCAGCATGCCGGGGTTCTGCGACAGACCGGCCACCACGGAGCCCGCGACATAGATCAGCAGGGCTATCTGGACCAGCAGCTTCTTGCTGAACAGATCGGAGAGCTTGCCCCACAGCGGGGTGGCGGCGGTCATGGCCAGCAGGGTGGCGGTGACGACCCAGGTGTAGGCGGACTGGCCGCCGTGGAGATCGGCGATGATCTCGGGCAGCGCGTTGGAGACGATCGTCGACGACAGGATCGCGACGAACATCCCCAGCAGCAGCCCGGAGAGCGCCTCCATGATCTGCCGGTGGGTCATCGGCGCCGAGGAGTCCGCGTCGTGGCCGTGATGGCCCCGGTGCCCTCCTCCGCCGTGCTTGGCGTGGGCGGGGTGCCCCGCGGGTCCCCGCACACCGCCGTCCGGTGTGGTCGTTGCCATGAAGTTCCTTAACGTTGCGAAGGTGTACGGGTGATGCTGGTCTCGGCCTGATGCGGCACGGCCCGGGAACGCGTGTCCCCGAAACTCGTCCGCAAGCGGTCGAGAAGTTCGTTGAGGTGGTCGACGTCCTCGTCCGACCAGTCGCTCAGACAGCTGGCGAGCGCGTCCGTGTAGCGCTCGGACACCTGACCGAGCAGGGTTCGTCCGCTGGCGTTGATGCTCAGCAGCCGCGACCGCCGGTCGAGCGGGTCGGGCTTGCGGTCCACCCAGCCGCGGTCCGCGACATGCGCCACATGCCGGCTGGTCACCGACATGTCGATGTCGAGCAGCTCGGCGAGCTTGCTCATGCGCATCTCGCCGTTGCGGTCGAGGAGCATCAGGACGATGGCGGCGCCGGATGGGCAGTCGGCCGGCAGGACGCGCCCGAGGCCGCGCTTGACGGTGCCGATGGCGCTGAGCTGCCGGGCCAGCTCCTCGTAGTGGCGCTGTGTGGCCACGGCACCCCCCCAGAGGGATTGGTCAGTTGCTTGAGGCAACCATAGAAGAAGTTAGTTGCAACAGGCAAATGAAAGGGCGGTCTGGGCGGTAAATTGCCGTTAAAGAGTCGTTCTGGAGTCGGTCAAGTGGGGTAGCCGGGGCGTGCGGTGCCGCCGAGACCCGGGGGTGTCCCGGAATCCGCTCGTTCGCTAGGGTCGGGGCCCATGGCGAACAACCCCCAGAGCCCCAACGGCAACCAGGACCCGTCCGGTTCCACTCAGATGTTCCGCGCCTTCGTCGACGAGGGCACGCGGCAGCCTCAGGCGTCCACCGGATCGAGCGGCGGTTCGCGCGTCGGTGTGATCGTCGGTGTGATCGCGGCGGTCGTGATCGTCGCCGCGGTGGCCTGGCTCGCGCTGGGCTGAGCCTCGAAACCCTGACGCTTCCAGCGGGGGCATGAGCTCCCGCGCCCCTTACGGCTGCCGGGTCGGCATTACGGCTTCCAGGTGACCGAGACGTCCCTGGTCTCGATATGCATGCCCAGCGGCACCCGCCAGTCGTCCACGCACACCGTCCAGGTCTTCTCCTTCTTCTGACCCGCGCCGATCGGCGCGGGCAGCTCTTCCTCGGATTTCAGCGTCGCCCAGTCGATGCCGAGGAGGTCGATCACATGCGTCGAGAAGGTGACGGTGCCCGAGGCGACAGCGGATCCTCCGGTGTTGTGGAACTCGACCTTCACCTTCTCGCACCAGCGCTCATCGGTCGCCGTGCGCTCCGGCTTACCGACTTCGAGGACGGCCGGTCCGGTGGGCGTGGGGGAGCCGGAAGGGTCCGAGGGGTCTGAACCGGGTCCGGAGGGCGAGGGCTCGCCAGGCCCGTTGCCATCGGGTCCGTCGCCGTCGGGTCCGTCGTCGCCCTTGGGTCCGTCGTCCGTACGCCCTGGGGTCCCGGAGCCGCCCTTCCCGCCGCCCGGGCTGTTGGTACGGCCGGGGGCCTGTGCTGATGCCGAGGGTGCCCGCGAGGCCGGTCCGCCCGTTCTGCCGTCCCCGGTGGCGGTGGGGCCGGACGCGCCCCGATCGCGCTTCCCGCCCGCGCCGCCCTTACCGTCGCGATCGTTCCCTGTGCCGTCCTCGTCCAGGGGCACCAGGTCGACGCCGCCCTTGGGCGGTACGGCCTTCGCGCTCCGCTGGCCGTCGGGCCCGGCCGCCCCGGTGGCGACATAGCCGTCGCCGCCTCCGCCGCAGCCGCTGAGCAGGGCCCCCAGGCACAGCGCGGCCGCCGAGGAAGCAAGCGCCGTGCCTCGGCGGCCGGTTGTCCGGCTCGATGCGTATCGCATCGGGCCAGTGTGTCTGACGGCCCGTCAGGTGTACAGGGATCCGACAGGGCGGCCGGTCGGTCCGGCTCAGTCCGAGATCAGGCCCTCGCGCAGCTGGGCCAGGGTCCGGGTGAGGAGCCGGGAGACATGCATCTGGGAGATCCCGACCTCTTCGCCGATTTGCGACTGCGTCATATTGGCGAAGAAGCGCAGCATGATGATCTGGCGCTCGCGCGGCGGCAGTTTGGCCAGCAGGGGCTTGAGCGACTCGCGGTACTCCACGCCCTCCAGCGCGCTGTCCTCGTACCCCAGCCGGTCGGCGAGCGACCCCTCGCCGCCGTCGTCCTCGGGGGACGGGGAGTCCAGCGAGCTGGCCGTGTAGGCATTGCCCACCGCGAGCCCGTCGACCACGTCCTCCTCCGAGACGCCCAGCGCCGTGGCGAGCTCGGGGACGGTCGGGGAGCGGTCGAGCTTCTGTGACAGCTCGTCACTGGCCTTGGTGAGTGCCAGCCGCAGCTCCTGCAGCCGCCGCGGGACCCGCACCGACCAGCTGGTGTCACGGAAGAACCGCTTGATCTCGCCCACGACGGTCGGCATGGCGAACGTCGGGAACTCCACGCCCCGTTCGCAGTCGAAGCGGTCGATCGCCTTGATCAGGCCGATGGTGCCGACCTGGACGATGTCCTCCATCGGCTCGTTACGGCTGCGGAACCGGGCCGCCGCGTAGCGGACGAGCGGGAGGTTCAGCTCGATGAGGGTGTCACGGACGTAGCCGGCCTCCGCACTGTCCTTGTCGAGTGTGGCGAGCCGCAGGAAGAGGGAGCGGGAGAGGGTGCGGGTGTCGATGGCGTCGCAGTCGTCAGGCATCAGCGGTGCGTCGTTGTTGAGCACCTTCGAGCTGCCCAGTTCTACGGACATGCCACCCCCTAGAGGTCGCGGACGGATCCCAGCTGCGCGGTTCGCGTCCGACGCAGCCTCCCCCTGAATACCGGAGGTCGGGCCCCGTCAAACGCGGTTCCTGCAGAATGTCACATGTCGGCAACACGCTGTAGCGCCAAGTCGACATTACAGCCTTGAGGTGCCGGGGCGCAGGCCCCTCGCAAGGATCAGGACTCGATCCGATTCGCGGACCTCAGCCTGGCGAAGCTGCGGGACAGCAGCCGGGACACATGCATCTGGGAGACGCCGAGCTCGGCGCTGATCTGAGACTGCGTCAGATTGCTGTAGTAACGCAGCAAAAGGATACGCTGCTCGCGCTCGGGCAGTTGTACGAGGAGATGGCGCACCAGATCGCGGTGCTCGACTCCGGCGAGCGCCGGATCCTCGTAGCCGAGCCGGTCGACCAGCCCGGGAAGGCCGTCGCCCTCCTGGGCGGCCTCCAGGGAAGTGGCGTGATAGGAGCGGCCCGCCTCGATGCAGGCGAGCACCTCCTCTTCGCTGAGCTTGAGCCGCTCGGCGATCTCGGCCGTCGTCGGGGAGCGGCCGTGCAGCACGGTCAGGTCCTCGGTCGCGCCGTTGACCTGCACCCACAGCTCATGCAGCCGGCGCGGCACATGGACGGTGCGGACGTTGTCGCGGAAGTAGCGCTTGATCTCGCCGACGACGGTCGGCATGGCGAACGTCGGGAACTGCACCCCGCGGTCCGGGTCGAACCGGTCGATCGCGTTGATCAGGCCGATGGTGCCGACCTGGATCACGTCCTCCATGGGTTCGTTGCGGCTGCGGAAGCGGGCCGCGGCGTAGCGGACCAGCGGCAGATTGGCCTCGATCAGCGCGGCGCGCACGCGGGTGTGCTCGGGAGTTCCGGGGGTGAGGCCCGAGAGCTCGGCGAAGAGCACCTGGGTGAGCGCTCTGGCGTCAGCCCCGCGGCTTCTGCCGCTTTCGCTGCCGCCATCGCCCTGGGGCGGGGTTCTGGGCGCGGTACGGGCCGACACGGTCACGCCACCCCTTCACGGTTACACACCCGGCAAAAGCGGTCATAGCATCACAAGACATGTGCACTGTGTGCAAGCACCGCTTTACCACGTGTTGGTGTAGGGATCGCCCAATAAGGGGCTAAATGGGGTGGCAGTTCGAGAGGTGGGAGCGGGGTGGATCGAGGCTATTTGGTCAGTTCCGTCATGAACTCGCCTACGCTCGTGGCGGCGTCCGATATGCCCTCGAAACCGACCTGGACGAGGTCGGCTGCCCTGGCCGGCGTCTTGATGATCGTGTACAGCACGAAGACGATCAGCGTATAGAGCACGATTTTCTTCGCCTGGGCCATCTGTGCTGCCTCTCCCGCTGTGCCCTTGTGCAGTCGCGAGAGTCTATCCACACCTCTGGCGCATCAGTCGTATCAGTCGGATGAACAGACTGATGTTGTGGAAACGGTCCTTCGCCGGTGTGGGCGCCGCGCTACAAAAGGGTGGATTCTGGAGAAAGAGGGGGGTGGCACGAGTGGCGCCAGACGGAGCGGCGGCAGAAGGAGCGGGGGCAGCGGCTCGCGGCGTCGGCGGAGGGAGCGGAGATGCGTGTCGGTGTGCTGACCGGCGGCGGTGACTGCCCCGGGCTCAACGCCGCGATCCGCGGCATCGTCCGAAAGGGCGTGGAGGTGCACGGCTTCGAGTTCGTTGGCGTGCGGGACGGCTGGCGCGGCGTGCTCGAAGGAGCCATCGTGCCGCTGGACGTCCCGGCCGTGCGCGGCATCCTGCCGCGCGGCGGCACCATCCTCGGCTCCTCCCGGACCAACCCCCTGGCCGGCGAGGACGGCGTCGGCAGAGTGCGGGAGACCCTCGCCGAGTACGAGGTGGACGCGCTGATCGCGATCGGCGGCGAGGACACGCTCGGAGTCGCCGCGGCGCTGGGCGGCGAGGGCATCCGGGTGGTCGGGGTGCCCAAGACGATCGACAACGACGTGGCCGGCACCGACTACACCTTCGGCTTCGACACCGCCGTCAATATCGCCACCGAGGCGATCGACCGGCTGCACACCACCGCCGAATCCCACACCCGCGCCCTGGTGGTCGAGGTGATGGGGCGGCACGCCGGCTGGATCGCGCTGCACTCGGGGATCGCGGGCGGTGCCAACGTCATCCTCATCCCCGAGCAGCCCTTCGACATCGGCCAGGTCTGCGCCTGGGTGGAGAACCGCTTCAAGATCAGGTACGCACCGATCGTGGTGGTCGCGGAGGGAGCCGTGCCGAAGAAGGGGCAGATGGTGGTCAAGGACTCCAGCCTGGACGAGTTCGGCCATGTCCGGCTGTCCGGTATCGGCGAGTGGCTGGCCCATGAGATCGCCGATCGCACCGGCAAGGAGGCCCGCACCACGGTCCTGGGCCATATCCAGCGCGGTGGCACGCCCAGTGCCTTCGACCGCTGGCTGGCCACCCGCTTCGGGCTGCGCGCGATCGACACCGTCAAGGACCAGGACTTCGGCACGATGGTGGCGCTGCGCGGCACGGACATCGTGCGCATACCGCTCGCGGAGGCCACGGCGGGCACCAAGACCGTCGATCCCGCGCTCTACTCCGAATTCGGGGTGTTCTTCGGCTGAGCGCTCAGAGCGCGGGATGCGGCACGACCGCCACCGGGCAGTGGGCGTGGTGCAGTACGGGGTGGGCGACCGGCCCCAGTCGCAGCTCGGTCGGCCGGGTGGCCGCACGGCGCCCGATCACCAGCAGCCCGGCCCGCTCCGAGGCCCTCACCAGCGCCTCCGCCGGATTGAGCAGAATGACGTCCGGCACCACCGTGACCTCCGGATATCTCTCCCGCCACGGCCGCAGGGCGTCGGAGACCACCTGGCTCTCCTGGTCCTCCCACATCGCGCGGTCCTCCTCCAGCACCGTGAGCATCCAGACCGACGGGGAGGCCGGGGGCAGCGCCCACGCATGCACGACCCGCAGCGGCACGCCCCGCTCCTGGGCGGCGCGGAACGCGAAGTCGGCCGGCGCCTCCGCCGGAGCATGCGCGTCGAAGCCGAGCCGCACCTCGTCCGTATGCGCACCGTCCCATCCGCCGCCCGTACGCCGCGCCTCCGGGACCGTGACGACCGGGCACTGAGCCATCGCCGCCACCCGCAGCGCCACGGAGCCCACCGCCAGCCCGTCGAAGCCTCCCCAGCCCCGGGCCCCGACCACCAGCAGCCCGGCGCCCGCGGCGGCCGTGAGCAGCGCCTCGGCCGGTTCGGCGGCGATGTGCTCCCCGTCGATCTCAAGGTCCGGATCGCGCGCCCGGAAGTCGGCGACCGTCTGCCCGAGCATCTGCTCGCCCACGTACTGCCAGGCGTCCGCCCCGGGCACCGGCGAGACCCTGCGCGGCAGCGGCGGACTGGCGTGCACGAGCCGCAGCACGCGCCCGCGCCGCGCCGCCTCCCGCGCGGCCCACTCGGCCGCCGTAAGGCTGTGCTGCGATCCGTCGACCCCCGCCACGACAGCACCGCTCATCCGGGTCCTCCTCGGCTGCCGTCCGTTCTCCGGTCCGTTCCCCTGCCAACTGGAGCAGGTCCGTTTAGTCTAGATACGTGGCGAACATCCGACATGGTCGGAGGGAGCGCCGCACATAGACCGCGAGGGGTAGCGACCGCCCCCGGTCCGGGCCACCGGACCGGGGGCGGTTCTGCGGGCAGTGGCGGGCAAACACGGGCCAAGTCCCCCAAAAGTGGGGTGAGATGTCAAGGTTTCGGGGGAAGCGGGGGCGTGCGGGGCGAGCGCAGGATGGGGGGCGAGGTAAGGGAAGGAGAGGGAAATGCGCTCAATCTCATGGCACCTCACCTCACGTCGCTCAGCAGTCTTCGTCGGTTTCGTCGTCGTGGTGGCCGTCGTGGTGGTCCTTGGGATGGTCTCCTCCTCCGAAAAGGCATCCGGGAAAGCCTCCAGAGAGGCTTCCGGGGAAGCCCCCCGATTCGCCTCGACGGTCGAATACCGGCGCGAACCCGTCGGAAGGACCTCGGTTCCCGCGTTCACCTCCTCCGTGGGCCATGACCGCAAACGCGTGGTCTCGCCGTCCAACGGAGGCCGGGCCTTCCGCGGCGACACTCCCGGTCTCTACACCGGCGTCCGGAACCGGCAGCCCTGCGACCGGCAGGGACTGACCCATGACCTCGACGCCGACAAGAAGAAGGGGGCCGCCTGGAGCCGGGTCCAGAACATCGGCCAGGACGACATCCCCGGCTTCGTCCAGCGGCTCACGAGCGTCACACTGCGCTCCGACACCTATGCGAAGACCTACGGCTACCGCGGCGGGGTGAAGCCGGTGTCCGCCGTCCTCCAGGCCGGAACGGCGGTTTTCGTCGATGAGCACGGCGCGCCCGTCGTGAAGTGCGACTCCGGAAATCCCGTTAGGGTCTCGGCCCCGCCGCGCAACGCCAAGCCGACCTTCACCGGGCCCCAGTGGAACGGTTTCTCCCGGACCACGGTGACCGTCATCCGGCCGGCCACGAAGGACGTCAAGCACCTCGTCCTGGTGGGAACCGGCAAAACCGAGCTCCTGAAGCGCCCGCTCGGCGACGGTGACGGCAGCGAGAACCCGCGCGACACCGTGCTGGCACGGGCCGACTACCCGTCCACCCTGGCGATGCCGGGCGAGCAGCACGCCCCGCGTCTGCGGGAAGCGCCGAAGGTCAGCCTGAAGCCGTCCGACCGGTTCACCCCGCTGGAGACCGATCGCCCGTCCGCGACCCCCTCGCAGCAGTCGCAGCCCTCCGATCAGCCGTCGGATCCGGGTCAGCAGCCGCAGGACCAGCCCACGGACCCGGGCCAGCAGCCCCAGCCGCAGGATCAGCCGTCGGATCCGGGTCAGCAGCCCCAGGACCAGCCCTCCGACCCGGGTCAGCAGCAGCCCCAGGACCAGCCCACGGATCCGGGCCAGCAGCAGCAGCCGCAGCCCCCGCCGAACCAGCCCCCGCCCAATCAGCCGCCCCCGAATCAGCCGCCGCCCAACCAGCCCCCGCCGAACCAGCCCCCGCCCCCGCCCCCGCCGCCCCCGAACCAGCCCCCGCCGAACCAACCACCTCCGAACCAGCCGCCTCCGAACCAGCCGCCTCCGAACCAGCCGCCTCCGAACCAGCCCCCGCAGGACCAGCCACAGCAGCAGCCCGACCCCAACCAGCAGCAACCCCCGCAGCAGCCGCCCCCGTCCGGCCCCTGACGGGAGGGGACGACCCCCGCACACACGTAGGGCCCGGTTCGTACGAACCGGGCCCTACGTTCTTCAGAGCGGTAGCGGTGGGATTACTCGTGGGCGCTGATCACACCGCCGGCGCTGAGCACGATGGACCCGCCGTTGGCGTCGAGACCGGTGTCCTGCTGGTTCGCCTCGATCGTGGCGGCCTCGCCCTCGAAGCCGTAGATCTTCGCACGGTAATGCAGCTCGCCGACCTTCGTGACCTTGGCCGTCCAGCCGCCCGCGAGCTCGAACGTGCCCGGTCCCTGCTGTCCGCCGCCCATCCAGGAGCGGACCTCGCCGCCCGCCGTGATCACGACGAACATGTCATTGGCGTCGAGACCGGCGTCGTGCCCGTTGGCCTCCAGCGTGGCCAGCACGGCACCGTCGTTAACGATCTTCAGGCGGTAGTGCTGTTCGCCGAGCTCGTAGATCTTGGCCGTGCTGCCGTCCACCAGGGTCTCGGTATGGGACGGGTATGCCGCCTTGCCCGCGGCGCCCGCCTTGGTGTCGACCTTGACATCGGAGCCCTGCGCCCCGGTGGAGGAGGACTCGGTGACGGCCGCGGGCTTCTTGCCGGCGGTGTCCTCCGAGCCGGAGCAGGCGGTCAGGCTGAGGCCGGCGGCGGCGATCAGGGCCGCGGCGGCAACGCGCAGGGTGCGGCGACGAGCGGTGCGGACAGTGTTGCTGGAGCTCATTTCGGGTCCCCCCGGGGTGGTTGGTGTCGTTGTCTCCTCGGTACGTCGACCACTCTGGTCGGGGCCACTACCGCAGGGCTGCCGCCCCGCTAACCTCCGGCTAACGCGGGTGTGGGCAGGGGATGCCGCCGCTGGGCTGATGCCGACGACCTGAGTCATGCCCATGTGTCCGTCCGGCCTGCGCAGGCCATGCGGAGCATGCGCAGCCGCGCGAGGAGCTGCCGATGCGCCGTCCTCGGCTCCCGCCGTACGTATGTCACGGTGAACCGCGTGGTGCGGCTCCCGGAGAGTCGGGCGTGGGAGAACGGCCACGCCGGAGAAGCTGACGCCGGTGTCGATCCTGTTGTCCAGCGTCCGGCGCGGCTTCGCCTACGCCGGACTGCCGTGGGCGGTGGGGTGCGTAACGACGCCTCGCCGCAGCGACCCGCGGCCCTGGGCGCGCCTGTGGCAAGCGCCCCGATGGCGCGGAGCGGCTCGGGCGGGGACCAGACCCGCGCAGCCCCTCAGCCTCGGCGCATACGCCGGCCCGGGCCCTAACCGCGTGCAGTACCGGGGAAGGGCACATCAGGAGTAGAGGTCATCGATGTCACCATCCGCTGATCTCACAGATCCGGACCCGTTGCATTCGGGGCCCGCCTGTGCCCACACGGCCCCGGGCGGGCACTGTCGCCGAGGTGCAGTCGTTGGCCGGCTCGGCACGGGCGGGGATGGGTGCTCAAGGCGCTAAGGCGACTGCTGGAGGCCCGTGGAGACGCGGGCCGGCCCCGGCGACGCCTCACGGCCACTGTGCGGAGATGCCCATGCAGCCAGATCCTCGAGGCCGGGTCCACCCGCCTGTGTGGGCACGTCCACACGCAAAACACCCCCCTGACTGCGTTTCCGCAAGTCAGGGGGGTGTAAGAGCGGTAGCGGTGGGATTTGAACCCACGGAGGAGTTGCCCCCTCACGCGCTTTCGAGGCGCGCTCCTTCGGCCGCTCGGACACGCTACCGAGGGAGAGCCTAGCGGACGGGTGGCCGGTAACCGAAATCGGTTCCGGGACGGTTCCGGGACGGGACCGGGGGCAGGGGTCAGGATTTGCGGAAGAAGGTGGTCAGGGGGGCCGCGCACGCCTCCGCCAGGACGCCCGCGATGACCTCGGGGCGGTGGTTGAGGCGGCGGTCGCGGACGACGTCCCAGAGGGAGCCGACCGCGCCGGCCTTCTCGTCCACGGCGCCGTAGACCAGCCGGTCCAGGCGGGACAGGACGATCGCGCCGGCGCACATCGTGCACGGCTCCAGGGTGACCACCAGGGTGCAGCCGGTCAGCCGCCAGCCGCCGAGGTGGTGGGCGGCGGCTCGGAGGGCGAGGACCTCGGCGTGGGCCGTGGGGTCGCCGTGGGCCTCGCGCTCGTTGCGGCCGCGGCCGAGTACCGAGCCGTCCGGGCCCAGCACGACGGCGCCGACCGGCACATCCCCCGTCTCGGGTGCCCGTACCGCCTCCTCCAGCGCCAGGCGCATCGGGGCGCGCCAGGGATCGCGCAGGGGGTCGGGTTCGGGGCCGGGCAGGAGGCCGGTCAGCGGATCGGTCATGACGTCAGTGTGGATCGGTTCGTGCGGATCGGTTCGGTTCGCTATTCGTGTGGATCACTTGGATCAGTGCGGTGACGGGGTGGGTGGCATGGCTGCGGTGGTCAGCGCACCGCCTCCAGCCCCTCCATGCTGCAGCCCAGCATCTCGGCGATCGATTCGAGGGCGTCCCCGTCGAGGGACTTCAGCTCCTTCTCGTCCATGCCGTAGTCGGCCAGGATGTCGGCGTCGCCGAGCGGGCCGAGCGGGACCGGGGCGTCGTCCGCGTCCTCGTCGTCCCGGTCCGGCTCGCCGTCCTCGGTGCCGTCCAGGTCGACCAGGCTGTCCAGATCGTCGTCGGGGTCCCGGCCGAGCAGCTCGTCGGTGAGCATCGAGCCGTACGAGGTGCGGGCGGCGGCTGCCGCGTCCGATACGTAGATGTGCGGGTCGTCCTCGCCGTCCACGCGGACGACGCCGAACCACGCGTCTTCGTGCTCGACGAAGGCCAAAACCGTGTCGTCGTCCTTGGAGGCCAGACGGGCCAGTTCGATCAGATCCGTCAGGGTTTCCACGTCGTCGAGCTCTGTGTCGCTCGCTTCCCACCCTTCTGCGGTGCGCGCGAGCAATGCGGCGAAGTACACCGTGACTCTCCCACTGGTCATAGGCGTGCCGGGGCGGGCGGGACAGTGTCCCGCCCCAATCGGAATCGTGGCAGAAACCGTCGCGTCGCGAGAGGTCTTCCACGCTGCGTCGTGCACCAGTCCAAAGAGATGTGGCTCACGCGGACGGAATCGAAACGCGCGGAAACCCCCTCCGGCGGTTCGGTGGAAGCCCACCAGAGATCACCAGGAAAAGGTCCGCATGTGTATCGCCCGGCGCATCCGGGCCGCGCGGGCCTGGCGGGGACGCACCCGGTTCCGCACCGCTCTGGCCTCGTTCAACGCGCGCAGGAAGCGGTCGCGGCGGCGGCGGCGTTCCGCGGAGGTTTCCTTCGCGGTCGCTTCGGCCATGGTCAATCACTCCTCGGGGCCGAGGTGTCGCCCGGGAGCACCCCGGGCGCTGCTGCCCACTTTCCCCCGAAACGGCGGTTTGATTCCAGTGCGGCGGCAGACGGTTGAGCGCGAGGGAGGCGCACGGAGGGGGCGGACGGGGTCACCGGCGGCAGCCGGGCTCCGGAGGCTCGGTTAGTGTCGTCGCCATGCGGATCCACGTCGTCGACCACCCGCTGGTGGCGCACAAACTCACCACGCTGCGCGACAAGCGCACCGACTCCCCCACCTTCCGGCGGCTCGCCGACGAGCTGGTGACCCTGCTCGCGTACGAGGCCACGCGCGATGTGCGCACCGAGCAGGTCGACATCGAGACCCCGGTGACGGCCACGACCGGAGTACGGCTGTCCCATCCGCGCCCCATGGTCGTGCCGATCCTGCGGGCCGGTCTCGGGATGCTCGACGGCATGGTGCGGCTGCTGCCCACCGCGGAGGTCGGTTTCCTGGGCATGATCCGTGACGAGGAGACGCTCCAGGCGTCCACCTACGCCACCCGGATGCCCGAGGACCTCTCCGGCCGTCAGGTCTACGTCCTGGACCCGATGCTCGCCACCGGCGGGACGCTGGTCGCGGCGATCAAGGAGCTGATAGCGCGGGGCGCCGATGACGTGACGGCGCTGTGTCTGCTGGCGGCGCCGCAGGGTGTCGAGCTCATGGAGCGCGAGCTGGCGGGCGCGCCGGTGACGGTGGTCACCTCGTCCATCGACGAGCGGCTCAACGAGCAGGGGTACATCGTGCCCGGGCTCGGCGACGCGGGTGACCGGATGTACGGGAGCGCGGGCTGAGCACCGCTCGAAGGGGCTGTGGGCTGAGTACCGCTTAAGGGCACTCCCCGGCGGTCAGCGGCCCCAGGGTGCTCGCACGCGAGTGGTCGGCGCCGGGTCAGCGGCAGGGCTTTCCGGAGGGCGCGGGCGAGGGCTTGGCCAGGGCGGCCAGCGCCTTGTCGGCGTCCTTCTGCTTGACCAGGTCCTTGAAACTGTTGCCGATGATCAGATCGATGTCCTTGCCGTTGCGCGCGTCGTTCTTGGTCTGGGCGCCGCTGAGCTGAGTGCCGAGCACATTGAAGGCCCCGTCGCCGGCGCCAGGGGCGCCGAGCAGCATCCCGGCGGTCTTGACCTTCTTGTCGTACTCGGCCGGGGCGTTGCCCACTTTCCCGATCTTGAAGCCGCGCTTCTCCAGCTCCTTCGCGGTGTCCTTGGCGAGGCCGGAGTGCGTGGTCGCGTTGTAGACGTTGACCGTGATCTGGGAGGGCTTGGGCAGTTTCCCGCCCGTACGGCCCTGTCGGCCGCCCTGACCGCTCTGGCCGCTGTCGGACCGGCCGGACTTCGCCTTCTCGTCGGGGCGCTTGTCGCCGCGCTCGCAGTCCCCGGTGCCGCGCGCCGCGCGGACCGTCTGGTCGTCGCTGTCGCCGGAGAAGACGTCGATGAGCTGAAGTGTTCCCCAGCCGACCAGGCCGAGCGTCAGGACCGAGCCGAATGCGGCGAACATCAGCCGCCGGCGGCTCCGGGGTCGGCTCATCCGCGGGTAGCGATCGCCCGTAATGCGGTACTTTCCGCCCATGCCGGGAGGGGTCAGCATGCTCATGAGCGCAGCGTAGTGCGGCCAGGTGGCGATGCCTACTAAATGATCAATGGTTGGTGCTCAGACCAACCCGAAAGGGTCAACAGAGATCGGAAGTCGATCAGCGACGATCGGTCACCGGGGGCGCGGGCGCGGTCAGCCCTCGAGCTCCAGGACGCGCGCGTGCAGCACTTGGCGCTGCTGGAGCGCGGCGCGCACCGCCCGGTGCAGCCCGTCCTCCAGATAGAGGTCGCCCTGCCATTTCACGACATGGGCGAAGAGGTCCCCGTAGAACGTCGAGTCCTCCGCGAGCAGCGTCTCCAGGTCGAGCTGCTGCTTCGTCGTGACCAACTGGTCAAGACGTACCGGGCGTGGGGCGACATCCGCCCACTGGCGGGTGCTTTCCCGTCCGTGGTCGGGATAGGGCCGACCGTTTCCGATGCGCTTGAAGATCACACGGAAAGCCTACCGGGCAAGCCCCTCCCGGCGCAGCCAAGGCGCCCGAGTGCCGGGTCGGGGCCGATCTTCGCCGGGTCTTCACCGGGCTCGGAAAAACGGAAAAAATGCCTGAAAGGGGCTAGGCACTCAAAGGGGGTCGGAGTAACGTAAATAACAGCCTGCGGGGCGAGCGAGGGAGCTCGACCGGAGAGGCGCTCAGGACAGAGGACGTAAGTCCCCCGGAGTGTTTCCTAGATGGCCGTGCTGAGAGGCTCGAAGGTCGGGGAGACCGGAGAGCGACCTCCACTACCTGATACGGACAATGCCGCCGAAGGGAGCCCACCTCGCAGGTTTTGTCCTGCCCGCGCACCATGGCCTCATGGCTGTTCCCGAGCGTCCGCCGGAGCCGGATCGAGCGGTGGATGGTGCGCCGGGCCGCGCGCCGGAGCCGCGCCGCTGTCTGGTCACCGGGGCCACCGGCTATATCGGCGGCAGGCTGGTCCCCGAGCTGCTGGCCGCGGGGCATCAGGTGCGGTGTGTGGCCCGCTCGCCCGAGAAGCTGCGCGATCACCCCTGGGCGGGGCGGGCGGAGACCGTGCGCGGCGATGTGACCGACGAGGAGTCCATCGGCGCCGCCCTGGAGGGCATGGACGTCGCGTACTACCTGGTCCACGCGCTGGGCACCGGACCCGGCTTCGAGGAGACCGACCGCCGCGCCGCCCGGATCTTCGGCGAACGGGCCCGGGCCGCGGGGGTCCGCCGGATCGTCTATCTCGGCGGGCTGACCCCGGTCGGGGTCCCCGAGCGCGCGCTCTCGCCCCATCTTCGCTCCCGGGCCGAGGTGGGCCGGGTGCTGCTGGACTCCGGGGTGCCGACGGCCGTCCTGCGGGCCGGGGTGATCGTCGGCTCGGGCTCGGCCTCGTTCGAGATGCTCCGCTATCTCACCGAGCGGCTGCCGGTGATGGTGACGCCCCGCTGGGTGCACACCCGCACCCAGCCGATCGCCGTCCGCGATGTGCTGCGGCTGCTGGTGGGCTGCGCCACGCTGCCGGACGAGGTGCACCGGACCTTCGACATCGGCGGCCCCGACGTCCTCACCTACCTCGACATGATGCGGCGATTCGCGGAGGTGACCGGGCTGCGGCGGCGTCTGGTCGCACCGGTGCCGGTGCTCACCCCCAGGCTGTCCAGTCTGTGGGTCGGCCTGGTCACCCCCGTACCGGGTGCCATCGCCCGCCCGCTGGTGGAGTCGCTGCGCCATGAAGTGGTGTGCGCCGAACGGGACATCGTCCGCTATGTGCCGGACCCGCCGGGCGGGCCGCTCGGTGTGGACCGGGCGCTGGAGCTGGCCCTGCGGCGGGTCCGCGACGCGAAGGTGGCCACCCGCTGGTCCTCCGCCGCCACCCCCGGCGCGGCCGGCGATCCGCTGCCCACCGACCCCGACTGGGCGGGCGGCAGTCTCTACCAGGACCGCCGCGCACGCGCGGTGGACGCCTCGCCGGAGGACGTCTGGCGGGTGGTGGAGGGGATCGGCGGGGAGAACGGGTGGTACTCGATGCCGCTCGCCTGGGCGCTGCGCGGCTGGATCGACACCCTGGTGGGCGGCGTCGGACTGCGCCGGGGCCGCCGCGACGCGGCGCGGCTCAGGGTGGGGGACAGCCTCGACTTCTGGCGGGTGGAGGAGGTCCTGCCGCCCCGGCTGCTGCGACTGCGGGCCGAGATGCGGCTGCCGGGCCTGGCCTGGCTGGAGATGACGGTCGACCGGGACGCGCGGGGCGGGGCGGTGTACCGGCAGCGGGCGCTGTTCCATCCACGCGGCCTCGCCGGACACCTCTACTGGTGGTCGGTCGCGCCCTTCCACGCCCTCGTCTTCGGCGGTATGGCCCGGAACATCGCCGCCCGGGCCGAGAAGGACGCGGCCGGGACGGACAGGGGCGTGACGGACGCGGCCGGGACGAGTACGTCCGCGTCCCGCTCGCGGTGAACGCCGCCGTCGGCCCCATCGGTTCCGTACTCCCAGGACTCCTGAGCCCGGCCGGTCCCGGGCTGCTGAGCCCCGCCGTCACCGGGACCCGTTCGAGGACCGGTTCGAGGACCCGTTCGGGGATGCCTTCGGCCGCAGTCCCTCCAGGGCGATCGGCAGATGCCGGGGCCCGCGCAGCACCGCGTTGCGACGGTAGGTCGGCGGGTCCTCCAGCAGCCGGGGCGCATCCAGCCGCCGGGCCAGCTCGGTCAGCGCGATCTGCGCCTCCAGCCGGGCCAGCGGGGCGCCGAAACAGCTGTGGATGCCGCTGCCGAAGCCGAGGTGCTGGTTGTCCCTGCGCTGCGGATCGAACCGGTCGGGGTCGAGGAAGCGCTGCGGATCGCGGTTGCCCGAGGCCAGCAGCAGCCAGACGGACGCCCCCTTGGGGATGGTCACGCCCGCGATGTCGATCTCCGAGAGCGGGGTGCGCTGGGGAAGCATCTGCACCGGCGGATCGAACCGCAGCAGCTCCTCCACCAGCGGGACGACCAGATGGGGAGCCTTGCGCAGCCGGGCGAGCACATCGGGGTTGCGCAGCAGGGTCAGCATTCCGTTGGTGATGAGGTTGACGGTGGTCTCATGCCCCGCCACCAGCAGCAGCGCCGCGGTGCTCAGCAGCTCCACACGGCTCATCCGCCCCTCCGGGCCCTGCCCGTTGACCAGGTCGGAGAGCATGTCGTCGCGGGGTGCGCGGCGGCGCTCCTCCATCAGCTCGGACAGGTACATCGCCAGTTCCGTACGGGCCTGCCGGGTGATCCGCCGCCGCTCGGCGGCGTCCGCGTCCGGGTCGGGGTCCAAACTGACGGCGAGGGTCTCGGCCCAGGCGTGGAAGCGCGGCTCGTCCTCCCGTGGCACCCCGAGCAGCCGGCAGATCACGGTCACCGGGAAGGGGTAGGAGAAGTGGTCGACGAGATCGATCCGGTCCCGGCCCTCGAAGCCGTCGATCAGCTCGCCGACGATACGGGTGAGTTCGCCGCGCATGGCGTGGAGCCGGCGCGGGGTGTGCGGCGGGCCGAAGGGCGCCATCGCGAGCCGGCGCAGCCGGTCGTGCTCGGGCGGGTCCAGTCGCAGGAAGCTGGGCGGCAGCCCCGGGTCGTCCTCCTCGACCAGCTCCGGGGCGGCCTCGGGATCCAGATTGCGCGCCTCGGAGCTGAGCCGGGGGTCGTGCAGCAGACCGTGGATCTCCCAGTAGGTGGAGACGATGTACGGGCCCTCCTCGTCGTGCACCACGGGCGTCTTGCGCAGCTCGGCGTAGATCGGGTACGGGTCGGCACGATGGGCGTAGTCGGTGATCTGCCGCGCGAGTGAGCCTTGCGTCTGCGTCATGGCTGAGTGAGTTCCTTCGTCGGGGTCGTCCCCCTGCTCAGCATCGGTGAGGCGGCCCGGGCCCGCGCGTACAGCCCGGCCAAAGGGGCGAACGCACGACCGGACCCGGGGGGAAGAGGGGGCGGCGGCCCGTCGCTCGTTACCATGTAGCGCCACGTGCCGGGCGCGTGCGGTGTGGAAGGAGACGGTGTGACGGACCACGACCGGACCGGCGGGCCCGGCTGGCCCCGCCGCCCCCGTCGGCGTGGCCAGGGCGAACTGGAGGCGCAGGTGCTCGCCGCGCTGCGCCGGGCGCCGGGGCCGGTGACCGCCGCATGGGTGCAGGAGCGGATCGAGGGCGAGCTCGCCTACACCACGGTCATGACGATCCTGTCCCGGCTGCACGCCAAGCAGGCCGTGACCCGTGAACGCGCGGGCCGTTCCTTCGTCTGGCGGGCGGCGTCGGACGAAGCGGGGCTCGCGGCGCTGCGGATGCGCCGGGTGCTGGACGGCCAGGACGACCGTGAGGCGGTCCTGGCCAGCTTTGTGACCGGGCTGACCCAGGACGACGAGCGGCTGCTGCGCGACCTGCTGAGCGAGGTGGCGGAGGAGCCGGAGGACTGACCGATGGGTGTCTTCGTCTTCCTCCCGCTGGTTCTGCCCTTGACGGCGCTGCCGATCGCCCGGCTCGCCGAACAGCATCTCCACCCGCGCACCGCCACCCGGCTGCTGACGCTCGTCGGCACCGTCCTTACGGTGTGCTCCACGCTGTGCCTGGGGCTGCTCATGGTCGTCGGCACGGCACAACTGCCGGGCAATCCGCTGCCGGACAGCTGGTCGGACCCCGAAGTACGGGCGGCGGTGCCCTGGGACGCGGTGGCCGGAAAGGCGGCGATCGGCGCGCTGGTGGCGGTGGCCGTGTCCGGTACGGCCACCTGTCTGCGCCATGTACGGGTGCGCCGGGACGCCCGGCTCGCGCTCGCCGGGCTGCCGGAGTCACCGGTCGCGGTGCTGCCGGACGACAAGGCGTACGCGTACGCGCTGCCCGGGACGTCCGGGCGGACGGGGCAGCCGGGCCGGATCGTGGTCTCCACCGGGATGCTGGACAGCCTCAGCCCTCATGAGCGGCGGGCCCTGATCGCGCATGAGCGTGCCCATCTGACCGCCCGCCACCACCGCTATCTGCTGGCCGCACAGCTCGCGGCGCGGGCCAACCCGCTGCTGCGGCCGCTGCGGACCGCGGTGGAGTACTGCGCCGAGCGCTGGGCGGACGAGGAGGCGGCCCGGGAGGTCGGCGACCGCCGGGTCACGGCGCGGGCGGTCGGCAAGGCCGCCCTGGTCTCCCAGGGCACGCCCGGGCCGGCCCTCGCCGGGTTCGCCGCCGCGCCGGGGCCGGTGCCGCGGCGGGTCGCGGCGCTGCTGGGGCCGGTGCCGCCGTCCCGGCACTGGCCGCCGACGTGGACGGCGGCGGGGCTGGCCCTGTGGATCGCGGCGGTGGGCACGGCCGCGTCCGCCCTGTCGTCGGCGAACGCGGCGGTCGCCCTGGTCCTCGTCCTGCACGCCGCGACGCCGCTGTAGGGCGCGCCTTACGGCTTATGCCCAGGGGCTTACGGCTTGGCGCTGACGACGTGCGGCTTATGGCGTGCGGCTTATGGCGTGCGGGGCCGCCTTACAGGTCGAACTCGGCCGGCGGGAGGTCCAGCGCGTAGCACGCCTCGCGGACCATGGCCTGCTCGGTCTTGTCGAAGTCGCCGTCGGCGCCCCCGATGACGATGCCGATCTGGATCACGGCGCGCGCCTCGGCGGGCTTCTTCTTGGCCTTGGCGACCTCCTGCATCACGCTCACCTTGCCGAAGTCGAAGTCGGCGGTGAGCTTGTTGAGGTAGTCGTTGAAGCGCCGCTGCAGATCGTCGGCCGGGAAGTTCTGCAGCACGTCATTGGTGGCGATCAGCTGGGCGACACGCTGCCGCTCGGACGGCTCGACCGAGCCGTCCGCCGCCGCCACCAGGGCACACATCGCCATGCTCGCGTCGCGGAACGCGCCGCTCTTCAAGTCGTTCTTCTTCTCGGCGAGCTGAGTCTGCATCGTCTGGGCGGATTCCTTGATGCGGTCCCACAGGGCCATGGCCACTCACACTCCATAGGGTCGTTAGCATCTACAGTTGTGTAGAAGTTAGCAGGCGGGGTCGGTCAAGGCCGGGCGGATCGGCCCTCTTCATCGCTCTCTGAACTTCCCGGAGGGGTAAACAAGTTCCCAAGTCGAGGAGGTGAAGGATGCGCTGGGCTGGGCGTAAACCGTCCTACGCGAGAGCTGAGCCTTTTCGGGCGAGGCGCGGCGGGCGCCGCTATGGTGCGTGGAATGTTCCACTCCGCAACCCTCCGCCGAAACCTGGAAAGAGGCGGGATTTTCCCCGCAGGTTCCCCAGGAGGCAGTATGTGATGAACGTCTCGTCCTTACTGCCCGCGCGGCGGGCACCGGCGACCCCGCCCCCCGAGGCGGTACCGGCCTCGTCCCCCGCGCCGAAACAGCGTGACGCGTTCTTCGACAACGCCAAGTACCTGGCGATCGTGCTGGTCGCGATGGGACATGCGTGGGAGCCCCTGCGGGGCGGCAGCAGAGCGGCGTCCGCGCTCTATATGACCGTCTACACGTTCCATATGCCGGCGTTCGTGCTCATCTCCGGCTACTTCTCGCGGAGTTTCGATTTCCGGCCGGACCGGGTCAAGCGCCTGATCACGGGTGTCGCCGTCCCGTACCTCCTCTTCGAGGTCGCGTACACCTTCTTCAAGCGGTGGGCGGGCGACGATCCGTCCTATCCGATCACCCTGCTCGACCCCTGGTACCTGACCTGGTTCCTGATCGCGCTCTTCGTCTGGCGGCTGACCACGCCGCTGTGGCGGATCGCGCGGTGGCCGGTGACGCTGGCTCTCCTCGTCGCCGCGCTCGCCACCTGTTCACCGAATATCGGTGACGACCTCGATCTGCAGCGGGTGCTGCAGTTCCTGCCCTTCTTCGTGCTGGGGCTGCATCTGCGGCCGGAGCACTTCCGGATGATGCGGCGACGCGAGGTCAGACGGCTGTCCGTGCCGGTGGCCGCCGCCGCGGTGATCTTCGCCTACTGGGCCGTGCCGCGGATGAACCCCGCGTGGCTCTACCGCCGGGACAGCGCGCAGGAGCTCGGCGTGCCGTGGTGGGCCGGGCCGGTGATGACGTTCGCCCTCTTCGGCTGCTCCATGGTGCTCACCGTGTGCTTCCTCGCCTGGGTGCCCCGGCGCCGGATGTGGTTCACGGCGCTCGGCGCGGGGACGCTGTACGGCTATCTGCTGCACGGCTTCCTGGCCAAGGGCTCCCGCTTCTGGGACTGGTACGACCACCCATGGCTGCACCGGCCGCTGGGGGAGGTCGCGGTGACGGCGGTGGCGGTGGCCGTGGTGACCGCCCTGTGCACACCGCCCGTCCAGCGGTTGTTCCGGTTCGCGATGGAGCCGCGGATGGAATGGGCCTTCCGGCCGACCGCGCGGTCCGGCGGCGGAGCCGTCGCCGACCGGCCCGGCAGTACCGAATCGGCCCGTACGGCGACCGCGTCCGCCTCCCGCTAAGCGCGGCGTCCGCCTCCCGGCAGGGGCGCTCACGTGCCCCGCCAGGCGCGCTCACCGCGCCCGTGGTGACCCGGCCTACGGCCCTTGCCGCGGGGCGGTGGGCGGTGGGCGGTGGGCGGCGCGGTGAGCGGTGCAGGGTACCGGTCGCGGCAGCGCATTCGTGTGACTAATGAGGCTTTCGGATAGGCCGAGAGTGGCATGGGTAGCCCGTAGCCGACCCCGGTCCGTAGCCGGACGGCTACGGGCCACCGTCGCACGGAGAGGTGCCGGCCCAGCAGTGACACAGCCCTTTCAACTCCCCGAGTTCTACATGCCGTACCCGGCCCGGCTGAACCCCCATCTCCAGGAGGCACGGGAGCACTCCACCCAGTGGGCCCGCACGATGGGAATGCTCGAGGGCTCGGGGATCTGGGAGCAGAAGGATCTCGACGCCCACGACTACGCCCTGCTGTGCGCGTACACCCACCCCGACTGTTCCGGCGCGGAGCTCTCGCTGATCACGGACTGGTATGTGTGGGTCTTCTTCTTCGACGACCACTTCCTGGAGACGTTCAAGCGCTCCCAGGACCGTGCGGCCGGTAAGGCGTATCTCGACCGGCTGCCCGCCTTCATGCCGATGGATCCGGCCGCCGGGACTCCCGAGCCCACCAACCCGGTCGAGGCGGGGCTCGCGGATCTGTGGGCGCGGACGGTGCCCTCGATGTCGTCGGACTGGCGGGCCCGGTTCCGGGAGAGCACCGAGAATCTGCTCAACGAATCGCTCTGGGAGCTCTCGAACATCAACATCCACCGGATCCCCAATCCGGTCGAGTACATCGAGATGCGCCGTAAGGTCGGCGGCGCGCCCTGGTCGGCCGGGCTGGTCGAGCATGCGGTGGGGGCCGAGGTGCCGGCGGTGATCGCCGGGTCGCGGCCGATGCGGGTGCTGCGCGACGCCTTCGCGGACGCGGTGCATCTGCGCAACGACCTGTTCTCCTACCAGCGGGAGATCGAGGACGAGGGCGAGCTCAGCAATGGCGTCCTGGTCCTGGAGACGTTCCTGTGCTGTACCACCCAGGAGGCGGCCGACTCCGTCAACGAGCTGCTCACCTCACGGCTGCGGCAGTTCGAGGACACCACGCTCACCGAGCTCGGCCCGCTCTTCGCCGAGCACGGCCTGGACGCGGCGGCCTGCGCGGGCGTCCTCGCCTACGTCAAGGGGCTCCAGGACTGGCAGTCCGGCGGCCATGAGTGGCATATGCGCTCCAGCCGCTATATGAACGGGGCACATGGCGCGGACGAAGCGGGCGGAGCGGGCGGCGCTCACGGCGCCGACGAGGCGGGCGGCACCGGCCAGGCGGCCAAGGCCCCGGCGTGGTCCCCCTTCGCGCTCAGCGGCCTCGGCGTCTCCGCGGCGAGCCTGCCGCTGACCACCGGCCGGGCGGAGGCGGCCAGGGCGCGCACGTTCAGCCATGTCCCGTTCCAGAAGACCGGGCCGTCCCTGCTGCCGGACTTCTTCATGCCGTTCCCCCTCCGGCTCAACGCACATCTGCCCGCCGCCCGCCGCCATCTGACCGACTGGGCACACCGGATGGGCATCCTCGAACCGCAGCCCGGCATCCCCGGTTCGCAGGTCTGGGACGAGGAGCGGCTGCGCGCCGCCGATCTCCCGCTGTGCGCGGCGGGCATCCACCCGGACGGCTCCCTGGACGAGCTCGACCTGGCGTCGGGCTGGCTGGCCTGGGGCACCTACGCGGACGACTACTACCCGGCGGTCTTCGGCCGCACCCACGACCTGGCCGGAGCCTGGGCGTGCAACGCCCGGCTCGGGGCGTTCATGCCGCTCGACGCGGGCCCCACCCCGGTCCCGGCGACCGCGCTGGAGCGCTCGCTGGCCGATCTGTGGGGCCGTACGGCGGGCCCGATGGAGGACTCGGCGCGCCGCGATCTGCGGCAGTCCATCGACGACATGACCGCCAGTTGGCTGTGGGAGCTGGCCAACCAGACCAAGAACCGGATCCCAGACCCGGTCGACTACATCGAGATGCGCCGGCACACCTTCGGCTCCGACCTCACCATGAGCCTGTGCCGACTGGCGCGCGGACGGCGGGTGCCGCCCGAGATCTACCGCAGCGGCCCGGTCCGGTCGCTGGAGAACGCCGCCGTGGATTACGCGACGCTGCTGAACGACGTCTTCTCGTACCAGAAGGAGATCGAGTTCGAGGGCGAGGTCCACAACGGCGTCCTCGTCGTCCAGAACTTCTTCGACTGCGACTATCCGACCGGGGTCGCCGTCGTGAACGATCTGATGACGTCCCGGATGCGGCAGTTCCAGCATGTCGCGGAGCATGAGTTCCCCGTGCTCTACGACGACTTCGGCCTGGCGCCGGAGGCCCGGAAGGCGATGGACGGCTATGTGCGGGAGCTGCGCCACTGGATGACCGGGATCATGAACTGGCACCGGGAGGTCCCGCGCTACCGGGAGGCGGAGCTGCTCCGCGTGCACCGGCAGCCGATGGGGGCCGGGGCCGGATCGGCGGCGCGGCCGGTGGCCCCGTGGCACGGGCCCACCGGGCTCGGCACCTCGGCCGCGCGGATTCCGGTGCCCGCCGGGGCAGTCGGAGCACGTCCGTAAGGATCTCGGGGCCGTATGGACCCGGGGTCCGTAAGGGCCTTGGATCGGCCGCCCCGCCTTGTCCGCCGGGACATGGCGGGGCGGCCACTGACCGGACTGACCGGACTGACCGGGCCGTCCGGACTGACCGGGCCGTCCGGGCCGATGCCCCGATGCCAGGTGCTCTTCCCTCGACCGGCCGCTTCCCGAACCATGGGTTCTGTCCCTGGGCCCCGTAAGGAAGGCGAGCGACCGTGACGACGACGGATGACGACCTCTGCTTCAGGACCGCGCTGGACCTCAGCCGCCTGCTGCGCACCCGCGAGCTGTCCGCGCGCGAGCTGCTCGAGGCCCATCTGGCCCGTATCGAACGGGTCAACCCCGCCGTCAACGCGGTCGTCACCCTCGTCGCGGACCGTGCCCGCGAGGCCGCCGAACGGGCCGATGAGCGGATCGCGGCGGGGGAGGAACTCGGGCCGCTGCACGGGCTGCCCATCGCCCACAAGGACACCCACAACACCGCGGGCATCCGCACCACCCATGGCTCGCCGCTCGCCGACGGCGTGCCCGACCAGGACGATCTGCTGATCGAACGGATCCGGGCCGCCGGGGCGATCACCATCGGCAAGACCAATGTGCCGGAGTTCGGGGCCGGTTCGCACACCTTCAACCCGATTTTCGGCGCCACCCACAACCCGTACGACCTGGGGCGCAGCGCGGGCGGCAGCAGTGGGGGCGCGGCGGCCGCGCTGGCCTCCGGCATGATCCCGATCGCGGACGGCAGTGACACCGGCGGCTCGCTGCGCAACCCGGCCTCGTTCTGCAATGTCGTCGGTCTGCGCCCGTCGCCCGGGCGCGTCCCCGCCTGGCCCGCCGCGACGGCCTGGAGCACCCTGAACGTCAGGGGGCCGCTGGCCCGCACCGTGGCCGACGCCGCCCTGCTGCTGTCCGCCATCGCCGGACCCGACGCGCGGTCGCCGATCGCTCTGGAGGAGCCCGGCGCCCGCTTCGCCCGCCCCCTGGACCGCGATCTGACGGGGCTGCGGGTGGCCTGGTCGCCGGATCTCGGGGGGCTGGTGCCGGTCGAGCCCGAGGTGGCCGCGGCGGTCGAGTCGGCGGTGGAGGTCTTCACCGACCTCGGCTGCGTCGTGGAGCGGGCCTGCCCGGACCTGGCCGAGGCCGAGGAGGTCTTCCGTACGCTGCGCGCCTCGATGTTCGAGGTCGCCTTCGGCACGCTCATGGACCGCCACCCCGACGGTCTGAAGCAGACGATCCGGGAGAACGCCGAGGAGGGGCGCAAGCTCAGCGGACCGGATGTCGCCCGCGCGGAGGTGCTGCACACCCGGCTCTACCACCGCGTCCGGGAGTTCTTCGGCCGCTATGACGTGCTGTTGCTCCCGGTGAGCCAGGTGCTGCCCTTCGACGTCGGCATCGAGTACCCGACCGAGGTCGCCGGGGTGGCCATGGACGACTATCTGGACTGGATGCGCTCGGCGTATCTGATCAGCTCGACCGGCAGTCCGGCGCTGTCCGTACCGGCCGGGTTCACACCCGGCGGGCTGCCCGTCGGACTGCAGATCGTCGGGCCGCACCGGGCGGACTTCGCGGTCCTCCAGGTCGGCCACGCCTTCGAGCGGGCCACCGGGCACTGGCGGCGGCGCCCGGCGGGCATCGGGTGACCAAGGGGGCACACCAGGGCGGCGGGACGGTGCCGCGCCCGGCCGCTACCGCCGATGATCGCGTTCCACCCATGGGAAGGAGCACATCCGTGCCCGCTGCCACCGGCCCGTCCCGTGCCACCGGCCCGTCCCGCAGCGCCATCGTCATCGGCGCGGGCATGGTCGGCCTCGCCACCGCCTGGTCGCTGCGGAACCACGGCGTCGAGGTCACCGTCGTGGAGCGGCGTCACCCCGCGGCCGGGGCGTCCTGGGGGAACGCCGGCTGGCTGTCCCCGGCCCTGACGCTGCCGCTGCCCGAACCGGCCGCCCTCCGCTACGGGCTGCGCAGCCTGGTCTCCCCCGAGTCGCCCGTCTACATACCGCCCCGGCCCGATCCCCGGCTCGCCCGCTTCCTGCTCTCCTTCACCCGGAACTGCACCCCGCGCTGCTGGCGGGTCCTGGCCGCCACCTTCGCCACGCTGAACCGCCATGCGCTGGACGCGTACGACGCCCTCGCGGCGGACGGCGTCGCCGAGCGGACCCGGCCCGCCGAACCCTGTCTGCTCGCCTTCCGCACCGCGGCCGAGCGAGCCGCGATGGTCGAGGAGCTGGAGCGGGCCCGCGCGGCCGGGTTCTCGATCGCGTACGAGCAGATCGACGGGGACCGGGCCCGCGAGCTGGAGCCGACGCTCGGCGACGGCATCGGCGCGGCCGTCGAACTCCACGGCCAGCGCTATCTGAACCCGGGAAACTTCGTCCGCGCGCTGGCCGACGCGGTGCGCGGGCGCGGCGGCGAGATCCTGGAGCGGACGGAGGTGTCCGGAATCCGGGACCTGGGGCGGGGCGTGGCCGTCACCACCTCCCGGGGCCAACTCCGCGCGGACGTCGCCGTCGTGGCCACCGGCGCCTGGCTGGACGGGCTGGTCCGGCCGTTCGGGGTCCGGGTGCCGGTCCAGGCCGGACGCGGCTACAGCTTCAGCGTGCCGGCCGAGGGCGCCCCCACCCGTCCCACGTATCTGGCCGCCCAGAAGGTCGTCTGCACCCCGCTGGGCGAGGGCCGGGTGCGGGTCGCCGGGATGATGGAACTGGCGCCCGTGGAACGGCCGGTGGACCCGCGCCGGATCCAGGCGATCATCGCGGCGGCCCGTCCGCTGCTGCGCGGCATCGACTGGGACGCCCGTACGGACACCTGGGTCGGTGCCCGCCCCTGCACCCCCGACGGACTGCCACTGGTCGGCCCGACCGCCTCGCCGCGCGTCTATGTCAACGGCGGCCACGGCATGTGGGGCGTGGCCCTCGGCCCGCTCAGCGGACGGCTGCTGGCCGACGCCATCGCGACCGGCAGCTCCCCGGCCGAACTGGCCCCGCTGCATCCGCTGCGCTGATCCGCGGCTGTCCCCGGCTCTGCTCCTGTCGTCGGGCGCGCCGATCGTCCGGTCCTGTCACCGCGCCGATCGTCCGGGCGCAGGTTTTGGCCCAGCGCTCTCGGAAACCCGCCGTGGTGAGCGACACGACCACATCGAAAGGAGTCACCGATGAGCACCGTGCGGGAGTCCGTCGAGGTTGGGGTTCCGCTCCACACCGCCTACAACCAGTGGACGCAGTTCACCGAGTTCCCGAGGTTCATGGAAGGTGTGGATCAGGTCACCCAGGTGGACGAACGCCACAACCACTGGGCGACCTCCATCGCCGGTGTGCACCGGGAGTTCGACACCGAGATCGTGGATCAGCTTCCCGACGAGCGCATCGCATGGCGCACCACCTCCGGTGAGGTGCGGCAGCAGGGCCTGGTGACCTTCGAGCCCCTCGACGAGCGCCACACCCGGGTCAATCTGGCCCTGGTCTTCCAGCCGAGCGGGATGGCGGAGAAGGCCGCGGACCTGACCGGGACGCTCGACCGGCAGGTGAAGGGGGACCTGCGGAGGTTCAAGGACTTCATCGAGCGGCGCGGCGAGGCGGAAGGCGCCTGGCGCGGCCGGATCTCCCCCGGCTGACCACATCGCGCGGCCGGCTCTCCCCGGCCGACCGCACTGATCTCATACGTCCGTGAGGGGCGCCGACCACACCGGTCGGCGCCCCTCACGCGGGTCCGATCTCTCAGATCTTGCTCATCCGGTCATACCGGGAGCAAGCTGGATGTATGGGTGTTCAAACAGCGCCTACGCTGATCACATCCGTACAGCGGGCCTTCCGGCTGATGGAGGCGGTGGGCGCGCATGAGGGCGGCGCGCCGGCCAAGCGGCTCGCACGGGAGACGGGGCTGCCGCTGGCGACCACCTACCACCTGCTGCGGACGCTGGTCCACGACGGCTATGTGCGCCGGCTGGACGACGGCGGTTTCGTGATCGGCGACAAGCTGCGCACCCTCGAATCCGGAAGCCGGGATCAGGCGCTGCTCGCCCGGGTCCGGCCCACCCTGGCCGCGTTGCGCGACGAGCTTTCCGCCGCCGCCTACCTCACCTTCTACGAGGAGGGCGAGATCCGGATCGTGGACATCGTCGACGGTCCGCAGGCGCCCCGGGTCGATCTGTGGGTGGGGTGCGAGGACGCCGGGCACGCCACCGCGCTGGGCAAATGCGTACTGCGCGAGCTGGACGACGACGCCCGCCACGACTATCTGTCCCGCCATCCGCTCGTCGATCTCACCCCGCGCACCGTCACCCGCTCCGACGATCTGCTGCGCCGGCTGGACTCCCCGACCGGCAGCCCGCTGGTCGCGGACCTGGAGGAGTACGCCCTGGGCACGGCCTGCTTCGCGGTGCCGATCCACTGCGGGGACCGGCTCGGCTCGCTCGGGATCTCGCTGCCGGTGGCCCGGCTGGCCCGGCTGGCGAGGAAGGATCCGCACCGTGAGCTGTTCCGGACCCACCTGGTCCCGACGGCGAACCGGGTGAGCAGACACCTCTCGCTCACTATCTGAAAACGCGGCCCTTGCCGAACCTATGGAATCGCTGTTTCTCTGGATGTAACGGACATCTCCGGTATCACTTGTCCCCAGTGGAAGAGAGCAGCGAAGCAGGTCATGTTCCCGGCCCGACTCCGCCCATCCGACCCTGACCAGCTGGTCGGCCGTCGGCACTTCGCCCCCGCGGTCCCCGTCATCATCATTTGTGGGGTGGCCCTGCTGGCCCTCGTCACCTCGGAGGGGCTGGCCTGGCTGCCCCTGCTCGCCGTTGGTCCAGCGCTCGCCGCCGCCCAGTGCGGACCGTACGGGGTGATACGCATCGGGTTGCTCGCCGTGGCGGTGGGCGCGTTCCTGGGCACCCAGGGCGTGGAGCCGGTGCGTACCCAGGCGATCCTGCTGGCCACGCCCGCCGCCGTGTCCCTGGCGAGCTGCGGGGCCAGCGCCCTGCGCAGACGCCGTGAGCGGGTGCTCGCCGACGTCCGCTCGGTCGCCGAGGCCGCCCAGAACGCCCTGCTCAAACCGGTGCCCGCGCGGGTCGGCCAGTTCCAGGTGGCCGTCCGCTACAGCGCCGCTGCCGCGGAGGCACGGGTGGGCGGCGATCTCTATGCCCTGCTGCCCACGCCGTACGGGGTCCGGCTGATCGTCGGCGATGTGCGCGGCAAGGGGCTGCCCGCGGTGAGCACCGCCGCGCTGGTGCTCGGTGTCTTCCGCGAGGCCGCCTACGACGAGCCCGACCTGCTCGACGTCGTCGCCCGGATCGAGCGCAGCCTGTCCCGCAACCTGGCGCCCGACGACTTCGTCACCGCCGTGGTCGCCGGATACCCCAGCGACGGCCGGATGGAGCTCGTCAACTGCGGACACGCCCCGCCGCTGCTGGTCGGCGAGTCCGGCGTCATCGCCGTCGAGCCCACCCGCCCGGCCCCGCCGCTCGGTCTGGCCTCCCTGGGCGGCGATCTGCCGAGCCTCCAGGTGGTGCCGTTCGCGGGCGGGGACCAGCTGCTGCTCTACACGGACGGGGTCATCGAGGCGCGGGACCGCGGCCGGGAGTACTTCCCGCTGCTGGAGCGGGTGCCGCGGCACGTCTGCGACGAGCCGTCCCGCACGCTCGCCTCGCTCCACGACGAACTGCTGACCCATGTGGGCGGGCGGCTCCACGACGACGCAGCGCTGCTGCTGCTCCGCAAGCCGGTGCTGGGCGCGGTGCGCGCGGCGGCCGACATGCCGTCGGCGTCGTCGGCGTGAGCCGTATGCCGTCAATGCCGATGCGACTGGCTCGGCGCACCCGACCGGCTCAGACGACGCCCTGGGCGGCCATCGCCTCCGCCACCCGCACGAATCCGGCGGCGTTCGCGCCCAGGGCGTAGTCGTCGGGGGAGCAGTCGTAGCGGTCGGCGGTGGTGCGGCACAGGGTGTGGACCTCGGTCATGACGGCCGCGAGGCGGGCCTCGGTCTGGGCGAAGGTCCAGCGCTCGCGGGAGGCGTTCTGCTGCATCTCCAGGGCGGAGGTGGCCACCCCGCCCGCGTTCGCGGCCTTACCGGGGCCGAAGAGCACATCGGCCTCCCGGAAGATCTCGATCGCCGCCGGGGTGCAGGGCATGTTGGCGCCCTCGGCCACGGCCAGCACGCCGTTCTTGACCAGGGCGATCGCGCTCTGCTCGGTCAGCTCGTTCTGGGTCGCGCAGGGCAGGGCGACCTCGCAGGGCACCTCGAAGACCGAACCGCGGCCGGAGAAGACGGCGCCCGGCTTGGCGGCGGCATAGGCGGCGATCCGCTCCCGGCGGACCTCCTTGATCTCCTTGAGCAGGGCGAGGTCGATCCCGTCCGGGTCGACCACATGACCGGAGGAGTCGGAGCAGGCCACCACCCGCCCGCCGAGGGCGTGGACCTTCTCGATGGCGTAGAGGGCCACATTGCCGGACCCGGAGACGACGACCGTAAGGCCGTCGAGATCCTTCTTACGGGTGCGCAGCATCTCCTGGGCGAAGTGGACGGTGCCGTACCCCGTGGCCTCGGTACGCGCGGGTGAACCGCCCCAGCCGACCGGCTTACCGGTCAGCACACCGGCCTCGAAGCGGTTGGTCACCCGCTTGTACTGGCCGAAGAGATAGCCGATCTCGCGGGCGCCCACCCCGATGTCCCCCGCGGGCACGTCCGTGTGCTCGCCGAGGTGGCGGTACAGCTCGGTCATGAAGGACTGGCAGAACCGCATGACCTCGCCGTCCGAGCGCCCCTTGGGGTCGAAGTCCGCACCGCCCTTGCCGCCGCCGATGGCCAGGCCGGTCAGCGCGTTCTTGAAGATCTGCTCGAAGCCGAGGAACTTCACGATGCCCAGATTGACGCTGGGGTGGAAGCGCAGGCCGCCCTTGTAGGGGCCCAGCGCGCTGTTGAACTCCACCCGGAAGCCGCGGTTGACCCGCACCTCGCCGTCGTCGTCCACCCAGGGCACCCGGAAGACGAGCTGCCGCTCCGGTTCGCACAGCCGCTCCACGATCCGGGCGTCCAGATACTCCGGATGCGCGCCGAGCACGGGGGCGAGGGTCGGCAGCACCTCGCGCGCCGCCTGGTGGAACTCGGACTCCCCGGGGTTGCGGTGCACGATCTGCGCGTAGACGGCCTCGATGCGGGCGCTGACATCCATGGGTGCCTGATGCCTCTCTGTTGTCTTCTGTCTCATATGCCGGTCCTGTGGGGATGTCCAGGATCTTGTCCCCGGCGGGGTTCACCACGGCGGCGCGCCCAGGGAGTCGCTCGCGGACCGGGAAGATCAGGCGATGGTGGAGCCTGCTCCACCCCGGGGTGGGGGCTGTACCACCTGCAAGTACGGGACCGTGCTCTCTCCCGCGCGTCCGCGCCCGTTTCTAGCGTTCTCGGTGACCGGCGGACCCGTTCGATCCGCCCGGAGCCGACAGAGGGACGGACCGATGAAGAGGCAGTGGCGCGGCCGTACGACGGCCACCGCGGAGCAGGCGGGGACCTGGCACCACGCGCTGACCCTGGACGGGGTCACCCGGGAGTACCGGCCGGGGGTCGTGGCGCTGCACCCCATCCATCTGACGGTGCCGCGCGGACGGTTCCTCGCGGTGATGGGTCCCTCGGGGTGCGGGAAGTCGACCTTGCTGCAGTGCGCCGCCGGGCTCGACCGGCCGACGGCGGGCACGGTGCGCATCGGCGGCACCCAACTGTCCTCGCTGAACGAGGCGGCCCTGACCCGGCTGCGGCGGGAGCGGATCGGCTTCGTCTTCCAGGCGCACCACCTGGTGCCGTCGCTGAGCGTCGCGGAGAACGTCGCCCTGCCGCTGATGCTCGGCGGCGAGAGCCCCGGCGACCGGCATCTGCGGGCCCTTGCGGCGGTCGGGCTGGGGGACCGGGGCGGCGCCGTGCCGTCGGAGCTGTCCGGTGGGCAGTGCCAGCGGGTGGCGATCGCCCGCGCGCTGGTGACCACGCCCGACATCGTCTTCGCCGACGAGCCGACGGGGGCACTGGACCCCGCCGCCGCGGAGGAGGCGCTGACGCTGCTGCGGCAGGCCGTCGACCGTGAGGGCCATACGGTCGTCATGGTCACCCATGACCCGTTCGCCGCCGCCTGGGCCGACGAGGCGCTGTTCCTGATGCGGGGGAAGCTGGTCTGGCGGCAGGAGCGGCCGGAGGCGGCCGACATCCGCCGCATCCTCAAAGAGCTGGGCGGGCGGACGGCATGAAGGTCGCCACCCTGCTGGCCGCTCGCGCCACCCGTGCCCACCGTAAGGCGTGGACCGCCGTCTTCGCCGCGCTCACCCTCACCTCCCTGCTGCTCGGCGCGTTCGGGCTGACCCTCGCCTCGGCCTGGAGCGCACATCCACGGGTGGAGCGGTACGCCGGGGCCGACCTCGTCGTGGCCGGCGACCAGACCACCCGCTTCAGCGCGGCGTCGCTGGGCGACCGCGAGACCGTGAGCGCCGGGCTCACCGAGCGAGTCCGGATCCCCCGTACGGCGCTGACCGCGGTGCGCGGGGTGCCCGGGGTGCGGACGGCCGTCGCCGACCTGGAATTCCCGGTGGGCCGCGCGGGCCGGTCCGCCACCGGACGGCCCTGGGAGGCCGCCCAGTTGGCGCCCTACGCGCTACGGACGGGGCGCGCCCCGCAGCGCGCGGACGAGGTCGTGACGGGCGGCGGCGCGGGCCGCGTCGGGGCGCGGCTGACGCTGCGCGTGGAGGGCCGCGACACGGCGTACACCGTCGTGGGCGTCGCCGAAGGCCCCGGCTCCGCCGTCTGGTTCACCGGCGCCGAGGCCCGCCGCCTGGCCGGCCACCCGGAGGCGCTGGACGCCATCGGGGTCGTCGCCGAACCCGGCACGGACCCGGGGGAGCTGGCCGGGCGGGTGCGGAAGGCCCTTGAGGCGGCCGGTGTCACCGACGTCGGGCACCGCGCCGAGGGGGACCCGGCCGCCGTGCGCGTCCTGACCGGGGGCGAGCGGGGAGAGGCCGAGTTCCTGGCCGCCGCGCCCGCCCGCGGCGAGCTGCTGGCGGCACTCGGCTCCGTGGCCGGTGCCGTCGTCCTGGTGGCGCTGCTCGTGGTCTCGTCGACCATCGTCCAGGCGCTGCGGCAACGCTCCCACGAGCTGGGCCTGTTGCGGGCGGTCGGCGCCACACCGGGACAGTTGCGCGGTGCCGTGGGCCGGGAGGTGGGGCGGGTCGCGGCCTGGGCGGCGCTGGCGGGCGCGGCCGGGGCGGTCCCCGCGTACCTGGGGCTGCGCGCGCTGCTGGACGCCCGGGGCGCGCTGCCCACCGGACTCGAGCTGACGCTTCCCCCGCTGCTGTGGCCCGTGCCCCTGGTCACCGCCGCCGTCACCGTCCTGGTGGCCGGGATCGCGGCGCTCATCGGCTGCTCCGGGACCGCCAAGCTGCGCCCGGCGGAGGCGCTGCGCGAGCGGGCCCCCGGCAGCGCGCGCCGCATCACGGGGCTGGTGCTGCTGTTCGTGGGCGTGAGTTCGGCCGGGACGGCCGCCCTCCAGCAGGGCGCGACCGCGGCGGCCGCGGCCGGTGGGGCGGCGGTGACGATGGTGATCGCCTGCGCCGTGCTCGGACCGTGGATCGCCGAGGGGGCGATGCGGGTGCTCGGCGCTCCGCTGCGGCTGTTCGGCCCCGGCGGCCGCCTCGCCGCCGCCAACTGCGCCGCGTCCGCTCACCGGCTGGGCGCGGCGATCACCCCGATCGTGCTGGTCACCGCGTTCGCCGGGGTCCAGCTCGCCGGGGGCGCGACCATGACCCACGCGGGGGACGCCCAGGCCCGCCAGGTGCTGCGCGCCGATCTCGCGGTGCGCGCGGACGGCGGGCTCCCGGCCGGGGCGGTGGAGCGGATCCGCGAGGTCCCGGGGGTACGGGCGGCGACAGAGGTCGTCCCCGGCACGGTGCTGCTGGCGCGGAGCCGGCTCGGTGCGCCCGAACTGGAGCGGCTGCCGGTCTTCGGCGTCACCCCGGAGCGGCTGACCCACACCCTCGACCCGGGAGTGCGGGACGGGGACCTCGCCCGGCTACGGCCCGGAACGGTCGCCGTCGGCGCCGACCGGGCGGACTCCCTCGGCGCACGGCCCGGCTCCACGGTGACCCTGCGGTTCGGGGACGGTCAGGAGACCCGGTTGCGGGTCGTGGCGACGTACCAACGCTCGCTCGCGCTCGGGGACTTCCTGCTCTCCCGGGAGGATCTGCTGCGCCACACGTCCCTGCCCGCCGCGGGCCGGGTCCTGGTCGCGACCGCGCCCGATGCCGACCGTAAGGCGGTCACGAAGGCGCTGGCGCGGGCGGTGCCCGGGGCCCGCGTGGAGCGGGACCCGGCGCCGGTGCGGGGCGAGGCGGCGGAGCGGGCGCTGGCCGAGGTGGTATCGGTGGCGGTGGTCGGGGCGGTCGGCGGCTTCACGGTGATCGCCGTCCTGAGCACCCTCGCGCTCATCGCCACCGGACGCCGCCCCGAGCTGCGGCTGCTGCGGCTGGCGGGCGCGGGCCGCCGCCAACTGCGCCGGATGCTGCGCCTGGAGGCGGCGGCCACGGTGGTGACCGGGCTGGTGGTGGGGGCGGTCGTGGCGTCCGTACCGCTGCTGGCCTTCAGCATGGCCATGGCGGGCACGCTGCCGTACCTGCCGCCGGTGCAGGCCGCGGTGATCGTCTCGGTGGTCGCGGTGACGGCGGCGGCCGGGTCGCTGCCACCGGTGTGGACGACGCTGCGGGGACGTTATCCGCGGTGATTCAGCGTATCCGCGGCCTTTCAGCCCCTCCGGCGATTGAGGGTCCTTCAGCCCCTCCGGCGTTTGAGGAGCGGGGTCCGGGGCGGGGACGGTATCCGTGGTCTTTCAGCCCCTCCGGCGATTGAGGAGCGGGGTCCGGGGCGGAGCCCCGGTGGGGGTGAGGGGGCGGAGCCCCCTCTTTCGGGAAGGGGCGGGGTGGGGAAAGCCACGGCTCACGCGGCCGCGAACGCTGCCGGAGCCGAGATCTCGCCGGGCCCGGGTCCCGCGCCGGGCCCGGGTCCTGCACCGGGCCCGGGTCCTGCACCGGGCCCGGGTCCTGCACCAGGCCCGGGTCCTGCACCAGGCCCGGGTCCTGCACCAGGCCCGGGTCCTGCACCAGGCCCGGGTCCTGCACCAGGCCCGGGTCCCGCACCAGGCCCGGTACCCGCACCACGCCCGGCACTACCGCTTGTCCGCCGACTCCCCCTTGCCTGCCCCCTTGTTGAGATACGCCAGGACCGCCAGCACCCGCCGGTGCCCGCTGTCGCTCGGCGGCAGGCCCAGCTTGGCGAAGACATTGCCGATGTGCTTGCTGACCGCGCGCTCCGAGACCACCAGCGTCCGGGCGATCGTGGTGTTGTCCCGTCCCTCCGCCATCAGGTGCAGCACCTCGCGCTCGCGCGGCGTCAAGGCGTCCACCGGATCGTCGCGGCGCCGGGTCATCAGCTCCTTGACCACCTCAGGATCCAGCGCCGTACCGCCCGCGACCACCCGTTCCAGCGCGTCCAGGAACTCCTCGACCCGTCCCACCCGGTCCTTCAGCAGATAGCCGAGCCCGCCCGCGCCATCGGCCAGCAACTCGGTCGCGTAGGTCTCCTCGACGTACTGCGAGAGCACCAGCACCGGCAGACCGGGGATCTCCCGCCGCGCAGCGAGCGCCGCGCGCAGCCCCTCGTCGCGGAAGCCCGGCGGCATGCGGACGTCGAGTACGGCCGCGTCCGGACGGTGCTCGAGGAGGGCGGGCAGCACCTCGGGGCCGCTGGAGGCGACCGCCACCACCTCATGCCCGGCGGAGTTCAGCAGCAGGACCATGCCCTCCCGCAGCAGAGCGTTGTCCTCGGCGATCACCACACGCACGGCAGCTCCACTTCGATCAGCGTCGGCCCCCCGGCGGGGCTGGTCATCTCCACGGTCCCGTCCAGCGCCGCGACCCGGCGCCGCATGCCGAGCAGACCACTGCCGCCCGCGGGATCGGCCCCGCCCCGGCCCTCGTCCCGTACCGCGACCCTCAACCTATCCCTCATCCGCACGAGCTCGACCGACGCCCGCTCGGCCCCGCTGTGCTTGGCCGCGTTGGTCAGCGCCTCCGCGATCACGAAGTACGCGGCCGCCTCGACCGCCGCCGGTGCCCGGGGCCCGTCCTCCACCCCGTCGTCGTCCACGGACACCTCGAGCCCGCTGCCGGCCGCGAGCGCCCTTACGGCGCCCACGAGTCCGCGGTCGGTGAGGATCGGCGGATGGATGCCACGCACGACATGGCGCAGCTCGGTGAGGGCCTCCTCGGCCTGGTCCTGCGCGTCCTCCAGCAGCTTGTGCGCCGCCTCGGGGTCCTTGTCGTACGCGCGCCGCGCCAGCCCCACCCGCATCGAGAGCGCCACCAGACGCGCCTGCGTACCGTCGTGCAAGTCCCGCTCGATGCGCCGCAGTTCGGCCCCGTGCGCGGCGACGGCGCCCGCCCGGGTCTCGGACAGCTCCTCCACCCGCTCGGCGAGCCGGGCGGTGCGCAGCGCCTCCGGCGACGGCAGCAGCAGCGCCCGCGACCATGCCGCGTCGAGGTCGACGAGCCGCTCGATCAGCGGCAGCACCACGGCCCGCTGCTTCAGCAGCCCGCACCACACCCCGTCGACCATCAGCCCGATGACCCACACCGGCATCGCGCAGCAGGCCAGCAGCCAGCCGTAGACCGCGTGGGCCGCGAGCCAGCGCAGATCGCGGTACGTACCCGGATCCCCGACCGCCGTCCGTACCCGCGCGAACACCTCACCGTTCAGCGGCTGGTACGCCTCGGGCACGGGCTCCCCGGTCCAGGCACCCACCCACCGCCGCTTGTACCCGGCCGTCCTGCGCACCAGCAGTACGGACTCGGGCAGCACCCCCGCGCCCACGACGGTGACCATGGCAACGGCGGCGAACATCGCCACCCCGATGAACAGATACGAGGCCAGGGCGATCCCGGCCCCCCGCAGCAACGCCACCGAGGCCCGCCCCGCCCGCCACACCGTCTCCCGCATGGCGGTCAGGCTAAGTGACGGGGCGGGTTCACGGCAGCGGGGGTGTAGCGCGCTACACCATGGGTTCGGGGGCGCGGCCCATCGAGGCGGCGGCGCGGAAACGGGATCGTAGACCTCGGACAAGCAACGGCCGCGACACCGGCGGACGACGCCACGGCCCGCCAAGGGCCCTCCGAAAGGAACCCCCAATGAAGTCCCTGCTCTGGCTGGTCCTGACCCTCGCCGCCATCGTCAACGTCACCTCCAGCTTCGCCTTCAGCGGCACCGAGCAGATCGTCATCAGCGTCATCACGGGCCTCACCGCCATCGGTACCGCCACGGCCCTGTACATGACGCGCGACCGCCGAGCCGCCTGAGCCCTTGCGACGGCCGCTACGTCACCTCAGACATGGCCCTCAGATATGGCCCTCAGACATGGCCCGCCACCACGGGCTGTCCGGAGCGTCCACGGGAATGATCCTGGCCCTCGCCGTGATCTTGGCGTCGAGGGCCAGGACGAGCACCCGCAGCTCGCGCGCGCTCTTCTTGGGCAGGGCGTGGAGTGCCGTCTCGAGGCAGTCGCGGAAGTACCCCGGATCGCAGCCACACTCGTAGATGCCGCACCGAGTCGCCCAAAACCCGTCGACCAGACATCTCAGACGGCCGTGGGCCAGGGCCCTCCAGTGCCAGAAGGCTTCCTCGATGGCCTCGGGCCAGAAGCGGGTGCGTTCGAGCCGACGCAGATCGGCCGCGCAGGAACCCGAGAGACGGTCGATCGGCGGATACCGCCGACGACCCAGGACACGAACCGGGAGTTCGCCCCGCAGGGCTGATGGGCGCCTACGCGGCATGGCCCTTTCGGTTGCTGGTCATGGCGGTCAACGTACCGCCCACGAAGGGCGTTCGGCCAAGTGGTTTTCGGGCAGTGCGCTCCCGGGCCGGGAGGGAACTCCGCCGGGCGATACCTCGTTACGAGCGACGGGCGACGCGTCGTCAGTCACGAGCGAAACGAGACCCGCCCGCCGACGTTGAGTCGAGTGCGCTCCACGTCCCTTATGAGTCCGCTGAGTTGCCGAGTTCGCAGACCTGCCGTCACACCCACCGTCACGGAGGCCCGGAACCATGACCCGGAACCACCCGCACCCCTCCCGGCGCACCGTCCTCGGCGGCGGCGCCCTCGCCGCGTTCGCCTTGACCGCCGGCACCGCCCCGATCGCCCCGACCGCCCAGGCGGCATCGACCGGCCGGACCACCCCGACTGCCTTGACCGGCCCGGCCACCGCGTGGCCGAACGAGTTCCCGCTGCCCGACGGCTTCCTCCCGGAGGGCATCACCATCGGCGCACGGCCGTACGCCTACATGGGCTCGCGCGCCAACGGCGCCGTCCGCCGCACCGACCTGCGCACCGGCGAGGGCGGGACGATCTACGCGGGAGCCGTCGGCACGGCGGCCATCGGCCTGAAGGTGGACCGCGACGGGCTGCTCTACATCGCGGGTGGCGCCGGTGGAACCGCCCGCGTGGTCGACGCCCGCACCGGCCGCCTCCTCACCACCCACCAACTGACCGACACCACCGGCCACTTCATCAACGACGTCATCCTGCTCGGCGACCGCGCCTGGTTCACCGACTCACGTGACAGCGTCCTCTACGGGGTGCCGCGTGGCCGCCAAGGCGAGGTCCGCCCCCTGCCACTGAGCGGCGACTGGGTGCAGACCCCCGATGTGAACAACGCCAACGGCATCGTCGCCACCCCCGACGGCCGTGGGCTGATCGTCGTCAGCAGCCGGCCCGGCAGGCTCTACCACGTGGACCTCGGCACCGGCCATGCCACCGAGCTCACCTTGCACGGCGCGAACGACGTCTCCGACGGAGACGGTCTCGTCCGCATCGGCCGCACGCTGTACGTCGTCCAGAACCGGCAGAACCGCATCAGCGTGTTCGCCCTCGACCGCGCCGCCCGCGCCGCCACCCTGCGCCGCACGATCACCGACCCCCGCTTCGACGTCCCCACCACCGCCGCCCGCTGGCACGACCGCCTGTACCTCGTCAACGCCCGCTTCACCAGCCCCCAGACCCCGGAGACCACCTTCAACGGCGTCGCGGTGCCCCTCTGACGCGCGGCAGCGTGGCGCCCTGCTCCACGCTCTTCCCCGGCGGCAGCGCCAGTCCGCTGGTGTCCATGAGCGCTGCCAGTTGCCGCGGGTCCAGGTGCCGAGCCAACGACGTGTCGCCGATGTTGCCCGGCATGAGTGCGTTGGCGGTGATGCCGTCGTCGGCCCATCGCTCGGAGGCACCCACGGCGAACAGGACGTTGGCGGTCTTCGCCTGCCCGTAGGAGGTCCACGGGTCGTAGGGGCGGAAGCGGTAGTCCAGGTCGTCCAAGACGACCGGTGAGAAGAGGTGCCCGAGAGAACTCACCGAGACCACGCGCGCCCCGTCCGCCGCCGCGAGCGCCTGGTGCAGGCCGACGGCGAGCGCGAAGTGGCCGAGGTGGTTGACGGAGAACTGCGTCTCCCGGCCGTCAGGGGTGCGGGTGCGCTCCGGAAGGGCGGTCGCGACACCTTCCGGTGGGGGCGAGTGCTGGAGCTGCTGAGCCCCAAGGTGAGGTGAGCGCGAGCTGGACGGCGCACAGAAGGGCGGGACCCAGCGAGTGGGGACCCGCCCTTCTTCGCCATCGTGGCAGGCGGCTTACTCGGGGTCTTTGATGTCGTCGTCGGGCAGGAGCTCCTGCGTGGACGGCGGGTCAATGCTGCTGGTGGGGTTGGTGCATCCGGGGACGCTGTCTTCGGGGGCGCAGTTGTCCGGGGTGTTGTCGATGACCTTGGTGTTGGTGAGCGTCACCTGACCGTTCGACTGGTTGTCGATGCCGCCGCCGGCGGTGATCGCCGTGTTACGGGTGACCAGGCTGTCGACCAGTGTGGCGGTGGCGGCGGCGGTGAAGTTCGAGAGGCCCGCGCCTCTCACCGCGATGTTGTCCTTGAGAGTGGTCGACTTCAGGTTCAGGGTGGAGGCGTTCACGTTGCGGATGCCACCACCGTTGATGGCGGTGTTGCCCCTGACCGATACGGACTCCAGGGACGCGGTGCCCAGGATGTTTTCCAAACCGCCACCATTGTCGGTGACCGCCCGGTTCTTGAGCAGGGACCCGCGCTTCATCGTCATTGTGCCGTTACCGTCGTTGACGACTCCGCCGCCGAAGCTGGCCGCGCGGTTGCGCTCGACGGTGGTGCGTTCGAGGTTGAGCTGTCCACCGTTGTTGGAGACGCCACCACCGGTGACTGCGAAATTTTCCTTGATGGCCGTGTCGTTCAGGTTCAGCGTGCCCTGCTCGTTCGCGACGCCGCCGCCAAAGTTGCTGCTGACGCCGCCGCTGACCGTGAGCGACTTCAGGGTGAGCGTGCCACCGGACACCACGTGGAAGATACGGAAGCTTTCCGTGGCCTCGGGATCGCGCCGGATGGTGCTGTTGTTGCCGGAGATGGTCACCTCCCCGGTGATCTCCGGAAGCCCATCGTCCGGGTTGTCGGGTGCGGTCAGTGTGTAGGTGCAGCGGGACGCGAGGGTGATGCGACCGCCGTTGGCGTTGGCCTGGTTGATCGCGTCCACCAGACCGGGGATGTCGTTGCACCGCACGCGGATCTCTTCGGCGGCACTGGCCGACCCGGTCGGCAGGACCGCGAGGGAGAGTCCCGCACCGACCGCGACGGTCACGGCGCCGGACCGCAATACGTACTTCATCGTTACGCCTTCCTCAGGGCTGGAGTGAAGCGGCGCATCACCGGCACGCAGCGGCCATGCTGGGCCAGCCGGGATGGCGAGATGACGTGTCATTTGTAACCGCTCGTGTCCGCACCCTCACGCGGTGTACCGCCAAACGGCTCCCGACCCTTACGGACTCGCGTCCCATGCCGCCGGCGGCATCACTTCCGGGCGTGCGTGGTGTGCCTCCGGCGCGGCCCACCACGTCCACTGGAGACGGAAGCCTTCGTGAATTGAAGCCGCGGCATCCGGCGCCCTGACGGGGCCGAGGTTTCCGTGGTGTCCGCGACGCCGGGGAAACACTTCCCGGTTGCGTGTGTAGTGACGTCCGGTGCCTGAGGCTGAGGCCATGACAGAGCCGGTTCATGGACCAGACGGACCAGGAGTGTCGACGCCGTTCGGCGCCGGACGCGATCCTGCCTGGCCGGCCAGGCCATTGCCGAGACACTGCGCTCAGGTGCCGCAGTCCTCAGCTGAGACGGGCAATGTCGAAGGGCCCCACCGCGAACGGTGGGGCCCTTCGACATCGTGCCCGGTGAGGCACTGGCGGAGGATACGAGATTCGAACTCGTGAGGGGTTGCCCCCAACACGCTTTCCAAGCGTGCGCCCTAGGCCTCTAGGCGAATCCTCCGCGGAACACTCTACCCCACTTGGAGGGGTGCGCTGACACGGTCGGCGGTGCGTACGGCGTGCTCTGTGGGGCACGCCACTTTATCGGTCGGGGGATGGGTAATGTCCGGCGGAATCGAGATAAACCGGACGGGTTCTGTGGCTGATGGCCGATGGGAGTGGCTTCGGGCTTACGTCCCGGTGGCCGTCGCCGGATGTGGGCTCGGGGGCGGGCGGATGGTTCGGCGCGGGCGTTTTCGGGGAAAAATGCGGGTCGTCGCCGAACCGACCCCGCCGTCCATTCGGGGATATGTCGGGGGATCGGGCCGGTGCGGGTTGGGGAATCCGATGCAGAAATGAGTATTCAGGATGTCAGTAAAGCGTGGGCTCTGGTGTATTCACTAGCGCCGTAAGGTGCGCCTCTGGCGCATTTACTAGCTTCGGGGATCGGCGCTCTTCTTTTGTTCACCTGCTTGTTGGTGTCTCGCCATGAATGGGCTGTACGCGCTAAAATCGTGGTTCGCCCGCCGATTGACCCTGCTCCGGCGATGGTTGATCCGGAGCGGCATCTCTCCGAATGCGGTCACCATTGCGGGAATATTCTGTGCAGGTGCTGCTGGGGCATCTTTTGCTGTGCTGCCCGCTCCCTGGTCCGTAGTTCCCGTTGTGGTATTTCTGACGGCTCGGTTGGCCTGCGCGAATCTCGACGGCTCCATTGCCAGGGAAATCGGGAAACAGACCCGTCTGGGTTCGCTGCTGAATGAAATTGGTGATCGAGCGGCGGATCTCCTGGTGATTCTGGGATTTCTGCCGCACACATCGCCTTCGCTCGTGCTCGGTGCGCTGCTGGCCAGTTCGGCGCCGTCATGGATCTCCATCGCCGGGGCCGCGGCCGGGGTGCGGAGAATCAACGGCGGTCCGATGGGGAAGACCGAGCGCTGCCTCGTTATCGCGGTCGCCGCGGCGTCCGGGGGGTATGCGCCCGCCGCGGTGGTGATGGTGGTCGGTTCCGTAGTGACCGCCGGTGTGCGGCTGCTCTGCAACCGCCTTGACGGCGAGAGCGGTCATAACGGCGAGAGCGGCCGTGTCGGCGAGGATCGTGACCACGATCCTCTGAGCGGTCGGCTGTGACCCCCTTCGCGGGTCCGCTTCCGCCGGAGATGGCGCGGGCCGTGCCGCTCCTCGCCGGGACGCTCACGGTGAGCGGCCTCGTCCTTCTCTTCGTCCGTAACGTCGAACTGCGCCGCCGCTGGCGGACCTGGTGCGTCACCGCAGTGATCGTCTGCGGGACGCTGGGTTTCGGCGCACCTGGCGCCGCCCTGTTCGCGGCCGGGCTCGCGGTGGTGGGCTCCGCCGAGTACGTGCGCCTGGTGGGCCTGCGCCGCGCCGACGGCGCCGTACTGCTGGGTGCCGGGGTGCTCCTGCCCCTCATCGCCTGCTGCGACCCGGCGTGCTCACGCTGCCCATGGCCGGCGTCCTGCTCTGCGCCGCCGCGCTGCCGCCTCTGGTGGGCCAGGACGTGGCCCATGGCGCCGACCGCGCGGCCAGGACCACCTTCGGCCTCATCTGGCTGCCCGTTGCCCTCACCGGACTGGTGTCCCTGGGGGACCTCGCCATCGCGATCTGCGTCAGCGTGGTCTTCGCGGACGTGGGCGGCTGGTGCGGCGGGCGGGCACTGGGCCGCTCCGGACCCCTGAGCCGTCCGCTGTCCGCGCTCTCACCGGCCAAGACCTGGGGCGGAGTTGTGGGCTCCGCCGCCTTGTCCGGTCTGGCGCTGTGGGCCATGGACGCCTGGACCCCGTTGCGTTGGCTTGCCGTGCTGCGCGGTTGCGCACTGGGCGACCTGCTCGAATCCGTGATCAAACGAGGTGCCGGGGTCAAGGACGCGGGCCGTTGGCTGCCCGGTTTCGGGGGGCTCCTGGATCGCATCGACTCACTTCTCGTGACCCTTCTGCTGTTGGGAGCCACGCCATGACGAAGAACGCGGCAACCGGGTCCGGGTCGTCATTCATGGTGCGAAGCGATACGGAGGGCGATACGCGGCCCGAGGGCGATGCCCGGTCCGAGGGCGATACGCGGCCCGAGCGACTCGTCGGCGGCGAAGCGGAGGCTCCCGGGCGGCGGGACCGGCCCGCGTTCCGACTTCTGGTGGCGGCGTGGTTGCGCCGGCGGTTCTGGCGGACCGTCCTCTTCCTCACCGGTGGTCTCGCGGTCAAGGGGAAGCTGCCGAAGGGCGGTTGTGTGGTGGTGGCCAACCACTCCTCGCACGCGGACACGGCAGTGCTCCTCGCCGCGCTCGGCGTCGCTCGTGCTCCCCGGGTGGCGGCAGCCGCCGACTACTGGTTCCGGAAGCGTGTGCGCCGCCTGGTGTGTTCGGTCCTGGCCGCCGCGTTTCCCGTACGCCGCCACGGTGGCGGTTACTCCGACCTCCAGGACATCGCCGGTCCCATGCTGTGTGCCGGACACGCGGTGGTCGTTTTTCCCGAAGGCACCCGAGGAGAGGGCCGCGTGGGCCCGTTCCGGCGGGGTGCGGTCGACCTGGCCGTCTCCAATGGTGTGCCCGTGGTGCCCGTGGTGCCCGTGGTGCCCGTGGTGCCTGTCGCCCTGTCCGGCACCGCGGAACTGCTGCCCAAACGCGGACGGCTGCGTCCGCACGCCGTCCGGGTGCGGATCGGGCGGCCGCTGACGGACCCCGACGCCGACACCGCCCGCACGCGCCCTCTTCTACGCCGCGGGCGCCGCCGCTCTCGCCCTGCGCACCGACGCCTCGCCGCAATGGGCCGCGCACTGGCTGCCCACCCTCGTGCTCAACGGCATCGGGGTCGGGCTGGCGCTCTCCACTCTCAACAGCGCCGCGGCGAAGGCACTGCCATCGGAGCGCTTCGGCGTCGGCACCGCCATCGGCAACAGCTTCCGGCGGCTGGGCGCCCTGCACGGCGTCAGCCTGTTCGTGGCCGTCCTGGGGACGCCGACAAGCGCGACGATCCTGGGGGACTACCACCGGGTCTGGTGGGTGCTGGCCGTGATCCCTGTGATCAGCGCCAGGACGTACCTCGCCACCCATCGCGAGCCGGAGGCCGCCGGGTGACGCCGGAAGCCACCGGATGACGCCTGCCGGGGTTGCCCCACTGCACCGCTGGCCCACCGGCCCACTGGCCCACTGGCCGTCGGCCGAATCCTGGCCGAAAACGGTCCGCGACCGGAAGGGGCACCCGCGGAGTCGTTCGCACCCCGGCCCATCCGCTAAGGTGGGGCGCAGCCCCTCACGTGGCGCTATCTCACCGAACTCCCCCAGGGCCGGAAGGCAGCAAGGGTAAGTGGGCTCTGGTGGGTGCGTGGGGGGCGCTTTGCGTCTGCGGGGGGTGTGGGGACGCGGGTGTGGTCCGGTTGTCGGCGGTCCCCGATATCGTCGTAAGCGTGTCGTCCCTCGCGCTGTACCGCCGCTACCGCCCCGAGACCTTCGCGGAGGTCATCGGGCAGGAGCATGTCACCGGCCCGCTGCAGCAGGCGCTGCGCAACAACCGGGTCAACCACGCGTATCTCTTCAGCGGTCCCCGCGGGTGTGGCAAGACGACCAGTGCGCGCATCCTGGCCCGCTGTCTGAACTGTGAGAAGGGTCCCACCCCGGCGCCGTGCGGCGAATGCCAGTCGTGCCAGGACCTCGCGCGGAACGGACCGGGCTCGATCGATGTGATCGAGATCGACGCCGCGTCCCACGGTGGTGTGGACGACGCCCGTGAGCTGAGGGAGAAGGCGTTCTTCGGGCCCGCGTCGAGTCGTTACAAGATCTACATCATCGATGAGGCCCATATGGTCACCTCGGCGGGGTTCAACGCCCTGCTGAAGGTGGTCGAGGAGCCCCCGGAGCACCTCAAGTTCATCTTCGCGACCACCGAGCCGGAGAAGGTCATCGGCACGATCCGGTCGCGTACGCATCACTATCCGTTCCGGCTCGTGCCGCCCGGGACGCTCCGCGAGTATCTGGGCGAGGTCTGCGGGCGCGAGGCGATCCCGGTCGAGGACGGGGTGCTGCCGCTGGTGGTGCGGGCCGGGGCCGGGTCGGTGCGGGATTCGATGTCGGTGATGGACCAGCTCCTCGCGGGCGCGGCCGACGACGGTGTGACCTATGCCATGGCCACCTCGCTGCTCGGTTATACGGACGGCTCGCTGCTCGACTCGATCGTGGACGCCTTCGCGGCGACCGACGGGGCGGCGGCGTTCGAGGTCGTCAACCGCGTGATCGAGGGGGGCAACGACCCCCGGCGCTTCGTCGCCGACCTGCTGGAGCGGCTGCGCGATCTGGTGATCCTCGCCGCCGTGCCGGACGCCGGGGAGAAGGGGCTCATCGACGCCCCGGCCGATGTGGTGGAGCGGATGCAGGCGCAGGCGTCGGTCTTTGGCGGCGCCGAGCTGAGCCGTGCGGCGGACCTGGTCAATGAGGGCCTTACGGAGATGCGCGGCGCCACCTCGCCGCGGCTGCAGCTCGAGCTGATCTGCGCCCGGGTGCTGCTGCCCGCCGCCTTCGACGACGAGCGGTCGGTGCGGTCGCGGCTGGAGAGGCTGGAGCGCGGGGCCCTCGCGGGCGGCCTGGGCGGTGGAGCCGGTGCTGGTGGCGGTGGCGTCGCTGGGGTGGCGGGGCCCGGGCCCGCCATGGGGTACGTACCGGGGCCCGACGCTCACGCTCCGGCCGCGCCCCCCGCCGCCGGTCCGTCCGGTCCGGCCGCCGCGCGTGCGGCGATGGCCGGGGGAGGGGCCGGCCAGGAGCAGTCCCCAGGAGGGCCGGGCGGTGCCGAGGCCCCCGGCGGGTGGCCCGCGGGTGCGCGGCCGGCCGCGGACAGCGGTCCGGGCGGCGCCGGAGACGGAGGACAGCAGGCCGGTGCCCCGGCCGCGCCCGTGGAGGGCGGCGGTGGGCAGCGGCCCGGATCATGGCCGTCGGGCGCCCAATCCGCTGCGGTGGATGGCGGCGGACCGAGGCCCGGAGCCTGGCCCACCGCCTCGGCGCCTGGTTCCGGTGCGGGCGGGTCGTCTGGTGCGTCCGGTGCGGGCGGGTCGTCTGGTGCGTCCGGGGCGTCTGGTGCTTCCGATGTCGGCGGTGCGTCTGGTGGTGGCGGTGCGTCCGGGGGGGCCTCCGGTGGTGGGGCGCCCGCTCGGCAGCCCGGTGGCTGGCCGACGGCCACCGCGCCGGGGCAGGGCGGCGGCCCACCTGCGCAGACGCCCGCGGCGCCCGCCACGCCGACCGCGTCTTCCGGGCCGACCTCGCCTCCCGCGTCCGCCGCGCCCTCCGCACCCGCGCAGGGCGCACCGAGCATGGCGCAGGGTGCCGTGCAGGTGCGGCAGATGTGGCCGGACATCCTGGAGGCGGTCAAGAACCGCCGTCGCTTCACCTGGATCCTGCTGAGCCAGAACGCGACGGTGTCCGGCTTCGACGGCACCACCCTCCAGCTGGGCTTCTCCAACGCGGGCGCGCGTGACAGCTTCGTGAGCGGCGGCAGCGAGGACGTCCTGCGGCAGGCGCTCCAGGACGCCATCGGCGTGCAGTGGCGGATCGAGGCGATCGTCGACCCCTCGGGCGGCACCGGACAGCAGGGCGGCGGTCCGGGCGGCCTCGGTGGTCCGGGCGGTTCCGGCGGCTTCGGCGGAGGCGGTGGCGCCACCGGCGGCGGCTTCGGCGGTGGTGGCGGCTTCGGTGGCGGGAGCGGCCCCGGTGGCGGCGGCCCGGGCGGCGGTGGCCAGTCCGCCGCGCCACGGCAGTCCGCGCCCCGGCCCGCGCCCGCCTCCCCGCCCCCGGCCGCCCCCGTCGCGCCGTCCGGAGCCGCGGACGCGGGCCCGCCCCCCGAGGCGGCGGCGTACCGGGAGCCCGAGCCTCCGCGGGTCGCGCTGGAGGACGACATGCCGGCCGAGGACGATCCGGACCTGGACGACACCGCGCTGAGCGGGCACGACCTGATCGTTCGCGAGCTCGGTGCCACGGTGATCGAAGAGATCGTCAACGAGTAGGAGGCGTGGGCCCGGCACCCATGCCCTATGTAGCCGCGTCTCCTCCGTACGGCGTAGAGCAGGGCGCACGGGGAGCACGTAGGCTCGGGCTATCGAAGAGAACGACTGTCGAGCGCCAGGAGCGAAGCCGTGATCCCCGGTGGTGGCCAGCCGAATATGCAGCAGTTGCTGCAGCAGGCTCAGAAGATGCAGCAGGACCTCGCCGCGGCCCAGGAGGAGCTGGCCCGGACTCATGTCGAGGGCTCCGCGGGCGGTGGCCTGGTGAAGGCGACCGTGACCGGTTCCGGTGAGTTGCAGGGCCTGGTCATCGATCCCAAGGCCGTGGATCCTGAGGACACGGAGACCCTCGCGGATCTGGTCGTCGCGGCTGTCCGTGATGCCAACAACGCCGCGCAGGAGCTCCAGCAGCAGAAGCTCGGCCCGCTCGCCCAGGGGCTGGGCGGTATGCCCGGGCTCCCGTTCTGATCCTCGGGTCCTTCGGGTCTCCTGGGTCCTTCGGGTCTCCTGGGTCCTTCGGGTCTCCTGGGTCCTTCGGGTCTCCTGGGTCCCTCGGGTCTCCCGGGTCCCCGGGATTCCGGATCCTCGGGTCCTCGGTTCCTTGGGTTTTCGGGTCGCCGGGCTCTCCAATCTCATAGGGTTCCGTAATTCCACCGGGTCCCCAGGGCTCCCCGGGGCTCCTCGGGGACCACCCGGCTCCCCGGGCCCGGCCGCGGGACCACGGCGGCCCCGGCAGTGAGGGTGCGGCGCAACCGAATATTCATATGCAGTACAGCCACCGCGCGGCGGCGCGAGATTGGATGAAGGCGTGTACGAGGGCGTGGTCCAGGACCTTATCGACGAGTTGGGCAGGCTGCCCGGCGTCGGTCCCAAGAGCGCGCAGCGGATCGCCTTCCACATCCTGCAGTCCGAGCCCACCGACGTCCGCCGCCTCGCGCATGCGTTGACCCAGGTCAAGGAGAAGGTGCGGTTCTGTGCGGTCTGCGGGAACGTCGCCGAGGCCGAGCAGTGCCGCGTCTGCCAGGACCCCCGCCGCGATCCTGCGATCATCTGCGTGGTCGAGGAACCGAAGGACGTCGTCGCGATCGAGCGGACGCGTGAGTTCCGGGGCCGCTATCACGTGCTCGGCGGGGCGATCAGCCCCATCGAGGGCGTGGGCCCGGACGATCTGCGGATCAGGGAGCTGCTGGGGCGGCTCGCGGACGGGACGGTTACGGAGCTCATCCTGGCCACCGATCCGAATCTGGAGGGCGAAGCCACCGCCACGTACCTCGCGCGCATGATCAAGCCCATGGGTTTGAAGGTCACTCGCCTGGCCAGCGGCCTCCCTGTCGGTGGAGACCTGGAGTACGCCGACGAGGTCACGCTGGGTCGTGCCTTCGAAGGGAGAAGACTTCTCGATGTCTGACGCAACGCTGCACGACGCCCACCCGGACCCGGACGACTTCGCGGTCCAGATCTCCGACCAGATCGAGAGCTTCATCGTCGCGGTCACCGAAGTCGCCAAGGGGGATGAGCCGGACAGCGCTGTGCCGTTTCTGCTCCTCGAGCTGTCCCAGCTGATCCTCGCGGGCGGCCGGCTCGGCGCGCACGAGGACTTCGTTCCGGACGAGCGGTACGAACCGGACGTCGGCCCGGAGCCGGACGTCGACGAGCTGCGTGAGCGCTTCGCCCAGCTGCTGGAGCCGGTGGACATCTACTCGGAGGTCTTCGACCCGTACGTGCCGCGCAGCCAGCCCGTCGCCTGCCGGATCTCCGACGATCTGGCCGGGATCATCACCGATCTGCGGCACGGGATGGCGCACTACCGCGAGGGCCGGATCAGTGAGGCGCTGTGGTGGTGGCAGTTCTCGTACCTCTCCAACTGGGGGACGACCGCCTCGGCGGCCCTGCGCGCGCTGCAGTCGCTGGTCGCGCACGTACGGCTGGACAGCCCGCTGGACGAGCTGGACGGCCTGGACACGGACAGCAACGCGGGCGGTGACGAGGAGCTCGCGGAGGAGGCCGGCCGGGTCATGGCGGCGGAGATCGCGGGACCGCTCGGCCTGCACTCGGGGCCGCGCTGAGGCGTGCCCGGGACGGCCGCTCGGGGCCGCGCCGAGGCGTGCCCGGGACGGCCGACGGGAAGACCCGAAACGGCCCGCGGGGGCGACCCGCGACCCGCAGCGACCCGTCCGAGCCTGTGAGCTGGGTTACGTTCCCGTGTGCTTCGGCGGCGAGCGGGAAGGGTTCGTCGCTGAGCGGGTGGGAGGGATGCGGGGAATCTCGCGGACGCATGGACGTATGCGTCGTGTGATGCCCCCTGTCTCCTTGCCCTCCTTGATCACTTTGTGAGGCATTCGTCTCGCTATGTGATATTAGGAGGGCAAATTCCGGCCGCTCGTTAAACTGAGCCGACCGCATTATTGAGAGCTGCGAGGAGCGCACGTGGGCCTTGTCGTGCAGAAGTACGGAGGCTCCTCCGTTGCCGATGCCGAAGGCATCAAGCGGGTCGCCAAGCGAATCGTGGAAGCCAAGAAGAACGGCCACCAGGTGGTCGTCGTGGTCTCCGCGATGGGCGACACGACGGACGAGCTGATCGATCTCGCCGAGCAGGTATCCCCGATTCCTACTGGGCGCGAATTCGACATGCTGCTGACCGCGGGAGAGCGGATCTCCATGGCCTTGCTGGCGATGGCGATCAAAAACCTCGGTCACGAGGCGCTGTCGTTCACCGGCAGCCAGGCGGGAGTCATCACCGACGCGGTCCACAACAAAGCACGGATCATCGACGTCACGCCGGGCCGCATCCGTGACGCGCTCGAGCTCGGCGCGGTCGCGATCGTCGCGGGCTTCCAGGGCGTGTCCCAGAAGAGCAAGGACATCACCACCCTCGGCCGGGGCGGTTCGGACACCACCGCGGTCGCGCTGGCCGCGGCCCTGGACGCCGAGGTGTGCGAGATCTACACCGATGTGGACGGCGTGTTCACCGCCGATCCGCGCGTGGTGAAGAAGGCTCGCAAGATCAACGAGATTCCGTACGAGGACATGCTGGAGCTCGCCGCGAGCGGTTCCAAGGTGTTGCACCTGCGCTGCGTGGAGTACGCGCGCCGGTACAACATCCCCATCCACGTACGGTCGTCTTTCTCCGGCCACCAGGGCACCTGGGTGCGCAACCGGCCGGAAGCGGGAGAAGGAGAAGAAGGCATGGAGCAGGCGATCATCTCCGGGGTCGCGCACGACACGTCCGAGGCCAAGGTCACGGTCGTCGGGGTGCCGGACAAGCCGGGTGAGGCCGCGGCCATCTTCCGCACCATCTCCGACGCCGAGATCAACATCGACATGGTGGTGCAGAACGTCTCCGCCGCGTCGACCGGGCTGACCGACATCTCCTTCACGCTGCCGAAGACGGACGGCCACCGGGCGATGGAGGCGCTGACCAAGGCGAAGTCGCTGATCGGCTTCGACTCGCTGCGCTACGACGACCAGATCGCCAAGATCTCCCTGATCGGTGCCGGAATGCGCACCAATCCGGGGGTCACCGCGACCTTCTTCGAGGCGCTGTCGAACTCCGGGGTCAACATCGAGCTGATCTCGACCTCCGAGATTCGCATCTCGGTCGTCACCCGCGCCGACGATGTGAAGGACGCGGTGGTGGCCGTGCACAGCGCCTTCGGCCTGGACAGCGACAGCGATGAAGCGGTGGTTTACGGAGGGACTGGCCGATGATCGGTCATGGCGGTGCCGCCGGGGGCGACAAGCCCACCCTCGCGGTCGTCGGTGCCACCGGCGCCGTCGGCACCGTCATGCTCTCGATACTCTCGGAGCGCGCCGACATCTGGGGCGAGATCCGGCTGATCGCCTCGCCCCGCTCGGCCGGCCGGAAGCTGGCCGTCCGGGGTGAGCAGGTTGAGGTCATCGCGCTGAGCGAGGAGGCGTTCGAGGGCGTCGACGTCGCGATGTTCGACGTACCGGACGAGATCTCGGCGCGGTGGGCGCCCATCGCGGCGAGCAAGGGCGCGGTGGCCGTCGACAACTCCGGCGCGTTCCGGATGGACCCCGATGTCCCCCTGGTGGTGCCGGAGGTGAACGCGCACGCGGCCCGTGTCCGCCCGCGCGGCATCATCGCCAACCCCAACTGCACCACCCTGTCGATGATCGTCGCGATGGGCGCGCTGCACGCCGAGTTCGGGCTGAGCGAGCTGATCGTCTCCTCGTACCAGGCGGTCTCCGGCGCGGGCAAGGAAGGCATCGACGCCCTGCGCGAGCAGCTCGCGCTGGTCGCGGGTACGGAGTTGGGCACCCATCCCGGGGACGTACGGCGGGCGGTGGGCGACACCGGGCCGTTCCCGGCGCCGATGGCGCTCAATGTGGTGCCGTTCGCCGGTTCGCTCAAGGAGGACGGCTGGTCCTCCGAGGAGCTCAAGGTGCGCAACGAGTCCCGCAAGATTCTGGGGCTGCCGGAGCTGAGGGTCACCGCGACCTGTGTCCGGGTGCCCGTGATCACCACCCATTCGCTGGCCGTGCACGCGCGGTTCGAGAACGAGGTGACGGTCGAGGCGGCGCACGAGATCCTGGCGGGCGCCCCCGGTGTGGTGCTGTGCGACAACCCGGCGGAGGGCGAATTCCCCACCCCCGCCGACGCCGTGGGCACCGACCCGACCTGGGTGGGCCGGGTGCGGCGGTCGCTGGACGACCCGAGGGCGCTGGAGCTGTTCGTCTGCGGCGACAACCTGCGCAAGGGCGCGGCGCTGAACACCGCGCAGATCGCGGAGGTCGTCGCGGCGGAGCTGGCGGGCGGGGCCGCCGCGAGGTGAGAGGGCCGCAGGGCCGTCACGTCACCACCAAGTAGGACCCGCCACGAAGCAGGATCCACCACGAAGTGGGCCCCGCTGCCGGGCGACGATCCGTGGTCAAGTGAGGGGCCCGGACCGCCCTAAGGTGAGCGGCCGTCTTAAAGTGACGTTTCACCAGTGCGTCGACCGGCAGATGTGAATATCCTGTGCGTATGTCACTGGCCTGGACCAGCTGAGCTGGGCCGTTGATCTGATCGGTGTATTCGCTCCCCGCCCGCTGCAACCGGCAGTGGGCGGGGAGCGTCTTTCCAGCCGCCCCGCAGCGGGCGCAGGGATAACTGGGGCATTGGGGAAGAATTGATGCGCATGGGGGCATTGAACGCATCGTCAAAAGCGGTGCCTCACGCGTACAACCCTGACAGGGGGCGGCGTGTCCAACAGGCGTGGCAGAGGTATTCGGCATCGCAACGGTTCCAGGGCGCGGCGGCGCGGCGGTACGCCCCCCGCGTACGCCAGGTGGCATGCCGGTGATCGCGCCATGGCCGACGGCCCGCCCCGCGCACATCACAACAGGGCGCGAGGACACTGACGACGCGATGGCAGCGGGCACCACAGTCGATCACCTCACCGAGACCTACCGCGCCCATTACCGGTCGCTGCTCGGTCTCGCCGCGCTCCTTCTCGACGACACCGCGTCCTGCGAGGATGTCGTGCAGGAAGCGTTCATCCGTGTGCACTCGGCGCGCAAGAGAGTCCGGGATCCCGAGAAGACCCTTGCCTATCTGCGGCAGACGGTCGTCAATCTCTCCCGCTCCGCGCTGCGTCGGCGCATCCTCGGGCTGAAGCTGCTCTCCAAGCCGATGCCCGATATGGCCAGTGCCGAGGAGGGGGCGTACGAACAGCTTGAACGCGATCAACTGATCAAGGCGATGAGGGGACTTCAGCGCCGTCAGCGCGAGGTTCTCGTGCTGCGCTACTTCGCCGATATGACCGAGGCCCAGGTGGCCGAGACCCTGGGCATATCGCTCGGCTCGGTCAAGGCGTACGGCTCGCGCGGCATCGCGGCGCTCCGCGTCGCCATGGAGGCTCCGGCATGAACCACATCACACATACGCCGGACCCGGAGGACCCCGGGCGGCGGACGGGCCATGAGCCCGAATCCCGAGAACCAGTGGAGTCCACGGAGCCGATGGAATCGGTAGAGCCGACGGATTCCACGGAGGCCGGTGAGTCCGCGGGGTCTGCGGGGCCTGCGGATTCCACGGGAGCCGAGGAGTCCGGCGGGTCCGCGGAGGCCGGTGAGTCCGGTGGGTCCGCGGGGTCTGCGGAGGCCGGTGAGTCTGCGGAGGCCGGTGAGTCCGCAGGGGCTGCGGGAGCCGGGGAGTCCGCAGGGACCCGTGAGTCCACCAGGCCCGCAGGGGCCAGGAAGTCCGCTGCGTCCGGGCAGGGGCGGGTGACGCCCCTCCGCATTCAGCTCGACGGCGGCGGGCCCGGCGGTGAGGACGAGGAGGCGCTGCGGCGGCTGCTGCACCGCGCCGTCGACGATCTCGAACCGTCCTCCGACTCCCTCGACCATCTGCGGCGCGCCGTGCCCGCCCGCCGTGCGCGGCGGCGCCAGGCCCTGGTCGGGGCCGCGGCCGCGGTCGTGCTCGGCTGCGCGGCCGTACCGGCGCTGGTGCACGTCGCGACCACCAGCAACGGCGCGGACGACCGCCCGGCCAATGCCGCCAGCAGCCACCGCACCCCTGAGACCAGCGGCGGCCGGCACGGCGAGGGCAGTGGTGGCAAGGGCTCCGACGGGCCCGCCGACACGGTCGAGCAGGACAAGGGCGACAAGGACAAGGACAAGGGGAAGGACAAGCCGCCGAAGGGCGAGGAGGAGGGCGGCCCCGGCGGCACCGCCCCCGACCCCTCCAACACGCTGAACGCCACCTCCCCCACCTGCAGCCGCGCCCAGCTCACCAGCGGTGGCGCCGGATCGGTCGGAGCGGCCGACGCCGAGGGGCGGGTCTACGGCTCGTTCCGCATCGCGAACGTCTCGGACAGCGCCTGCACGGTCGAGGGCAGCGGCTCGGTGGGCGCGAGCGCCCAGGGCGGTGCGGACGCCTCGCGGATCCTCGTCGTCGACCATACGGCGGGGGACGCGGCGGCAGGGCTGCCCGACCCCTCCCTCCAGCCGGGCACGCTCATCCTCAAGCCCGGCCAGGCGTACGAGGTCAAGTTCGCCTGGATCCCGACGGCGGGCGGCGGCACCAGCGGCTGCTCCACCACCGGCACACCGACCCCCGATCCGTCCACGGACCCGGGCCAGGACGGGCCGCAGGACAACCCCAGCACAGGTGAGCCGGGCGGCGGCGGCGGTGGTGGCGGCGGTGAGCCGCAGGACGCGAGCGTCCTGGTCAGCCACACACCGGAGGCGGGCGACCCGGCCGCGGCGAGTGTGACGATCGGTGGCGCCTGCGCCGGAACGATCTACCGCACCGGTCTGCTGGCGTCCCTCTAGATCTGCTGGCGTCCCTCTGGGGCAGTGGGGCAGCTGCCGCCTGGGGAGCCTCCCCCGGGAGGCCGCTGCGGCGCTCCTGACGCTCCGCGGCGGGATCCCGGGGCCGGCGCGCGGGGGTCTGCGGGACGGCCCCGCCGCCGGGACCCCGGCGCGAAGCCCGTACCGTGGTGGTGTGTATCGGTTTCTGCTGACACCCCGCTGGTGGGTGATCAACGTGTTCACCCTGCTGGCGATCCCGGTCTGCCTCTTCATGGGCAGCTGGCAGCTCAGCCGCTTCGAGACGCGCGTCGACACGCATAACCAGCAGCAGGACGACGCGTCCCGCGAGCGGAAGGCCGCGGCCCGGCCGCTGAGCGACCTGCTGCCGGTCACCGCGAAGACCTCCGGGGAGCGGGCGACCGCCACCGGCCGATACGACACCACACATCAACTCCTCGTGCCCGACAGGCGGCTGGACGGCCGCGACGGCTTCTACGTGCTGACCCTGCTCCGCGTGGACGCGGACGGGGACGCCGGCGGAGGCAAGGGCGTGGCCGACGGCAAGGACGGAGCCGGGGCCAAGGACGGAGCCCGGGCCAAGGCGCTGCCCGTCGTCCGTGGCTGGCTCCCCGGCGACGCCGACGATCCTGCGGCCGCCGCCAAGGTGCCCGCACCGCCCTCCGGTGAGGTGACCGTCACAGGGGCCCTCCAGGCGTCCGAGCACCAGGGCGGCGACGGGGTGAGCGCGGCCGGGGGCCTCCCTCGCGGTCAGCTGGGCATGATCAGCGCCGCCTCCCTGGTCAACCTGGTGCCGTATCAGGTCTACGACGCCTGGGTGACCTCCTCCCAGGCTCCCGGGGCCCTGAAGCCGGTGCCCCCCACGGCGGCGGAGGGCACCGGGCTCGACATCAAGGCGTTCCAGAACCTGGGCTACACCGGTGAGTGGTTCGTCTTCGCGGGCTTCGTGATCTTCATGTGGTTCCGGCTGTTCCGCCGCGAGGCCGAGACGGCCCGCGATCTGGCCCTCGGCATCACACCGCCCGAGCCGACGGCTCCGACGGCGCCGGGTGCGGACCGGACTCCAGATGACGCCGAGCGAACTCGATCTCCAAGCGCAACTGCTTGATCCGCTCCTCGACGACCAGCGAGCCGTGCCCCGCGTCATAGCGGTAGACCTCATGCGGGGTGCCGCGCTGCTCGAGCCGCTCCACATAGTTGTCGATCTGCCGTATGGGGCAGCGGGGGTCGTTCAGCCCCGCCGAGATGTAGACCGGCGCCCGCACCTGATCCACATAGGTCAGCGGGGACGACGCCTCGAACCGCTCCGGCACCTCCTCCGGGGTGCCGCCCAGCAGGGTGCGGTCCATCGCCTTCAGGGCCTCCATCTCGTCGTGGTAGGCCGTCACATAGTCCGCGACCGGGACCGCGGCCAGCCCCAGCGCCCAGGAGTCCGGCTGCGTCCCGATCCCCAGCAGCGTCAGATAGCCGCCCCAGGAACCGCCGGCCAGCACCAGCCGCTCGGGGTCGGCGAGCCCGGAGGCCACCGCCCACTCCCGCACGGCCGCGATGTCCTCCAGCTCGATCAGCCCGACCCGGTGCTTGAGCGCGTCGGTCCACGCCCGCCCGTAACCGGTCGAGCCGCGGTAGTTGACCCGCACCACGGCGAAGCCGTGGTCCACCCAGGCCGCGGGGCCCGCCGCGAAGGCGTCGCTGTCATGCCAGGTCGGCCCGCCGTGGATGTCGAAGACCGTCGGGAAGGGGCCCTCGCCCGCGGGCTTCTGCACCAGCGCGTGCACCCGCCCGCCGGGGCCGTCCACCCACGCGTCGGTGACCCGCACCGACTCCGGGGCCGCGAAACCGGGCGGGTCCAGCACCGTCCGTCCGCTCGTCGACCGCACCTGGGGCGGCTTCTCGGCCGACGACCACAGGAACTCCACCGTGCCGTCCGGCCGCGCCGTGGCGCCCGAGATCGTCCCCGCCGGGGTCTCCAGGCGGATCAGCTCGCCGGAGCCGAGGTCGTACCGCATCAGCTCGCTGCGAGCCTGATGGCTGTGCTCGACCAGCAGCGCCGATCCGTCCGGAAACCAGTCCGCCCCGACGTCGCCGGGCAGATCGATCGCCAGCGCGGTCTCCACACCGGTCACCGGATCCCACACCATGGGCTCCCACCGGCCGCGCCGCTGGTGCCCGACCAGCAGCCGGGTGTCCCCCTCGACGGGCGCGAAGCCCATCACGGACAGGCCCAGCTCCTCGGTGCCGCCCTTGGTGTCGTCCAGCTCCGCGACGGCCGTCCCGTCCAGCCGCAGGACCCGGATCGCCGAGTGCATCGCGTCGCCGTGCTCGGTGTGCTCGATCGCGATCAGCGTCCCGTCATGGGAGAGATCGCCCACTCCGGCGGACTCGCGATGCCGGTAGATCTCCTCGGGCTCGCCGCCCGGCCGCACCACATGGATGGTCGAGCCGTCCTCGTCGGTGGACCGCCCCACGACCGCCGTGCCGTCACGGCCCAGCGCGAGCCCCGCCGGATAGGAGGGGTCCAGGCCGGGGGTCGCGGGCTCGTCGGCCGGGCGCTCGTCCCCCTCGCCGCCGCTGAACGGCTGACGCAGCCACACTCCGAACTCATCGCCATCGGTGTCCGAGAACCACCAGATCCACCGGCCGTCCGGCGACAACACCCCGTCCGTCGTCCCGTTCGGCCGGTCCGTGACCTGCCGCTGCGCACCGGTCGCCCGATCCCATGCGTACAGCTCGTATGTGCCCGTGGCGTTCGAGACGAACAGTGAGTGGTCCGGGGCTTCTTCCGCCCAGTCGGGCAGCCCCACTCGCGGCGCCCGGAAGCGCTTTTCCCAGTCCGGCATGGACTCCGTGCTCTCAGTCATGCTCACCATTCTGCGCCGCATCCCGACATGCGCGCTGGCGTCGCCCCGCGCCTGTGGATAACGTTCCCGGCGGGATGGACGGGGGCCGTACACCGAGGGGGAGCTGATGGCCGACATAGCCGCGACAGTGGAGACGTACTGGGCAACGGCCCAGGCCAGGGACTGGCGGGCGTTCGGTGCCACGCTCGCCGACGACGTCCGCTACGAACTGCCGCAGACCCGCGAGCGGGTGCTCGGCCGGGACGGTGTGGTCCGCTTCAACGCCGAGTACCTGGGCGAGTGGAGTCTGGAGGTCGAGCGCGTCATCGCCGACGGCGAACAGGCGGTCTCCTGGGTGCGCTTCAGCGAGGACGAGGAGGAGACACAGGCGATCAGCTTCTTCACCGCTTCGGCGGACGGGCGGATCCAGACCATCACCGACTTCTGGCCGACGCCGTACGAGCCCCCGCGTGAGCGCGAGCAAATGGTCGAGCGCTTCTGAGTGCTTCTGGACGCTTCTGGACGCTTCTGGCTGCTCGTGGGTGATGCCGGGCAGCAGCTTGAACTACTTCCGTCCAGCGCCCGTCCGTAGCTCCTCCGTGCGCGATTCCGCCCCTTCCCCCGGGTTACACCCCTCCGGTCCCCACCTCTCCGGCCCCACTTCTCCGACCCCAGCCCCTGCCCCTCCCGTTCACCCCGTCCCCTCCCCGGGCTCCGCTACCTCAGCAGCACCGGCAGCTCGTCCACGCCATAGACGATGGAGAGCTTCCGGAAGGAGAGCTTCTCCGCCGGTACGGCGAGTCGCATCTCCGGGAACCGCCGTATGAGCGCGGGATAGGCGGCCCGGAGTTCCATCTTGGCCAGCTCGGCGCCGATGCAGCGGTGGATGCCGTATCCGAAGGCCAGATGCGAGGGGGCCTGCCGGTGCGGATCGACCCGCTCCATGTCCGGGCCCAGCTTCTCGTCGCGGTTGGCCCCGCTCAGTGAGCACAGCACCAGATCGCCGGCGGAAATCCGCGTGCCCGCGATCTCCATGTCCTCGCGGGCGAACCGCGGGAAGGCCACCTGTACCACCGTGAGATAGCGCAGCAGCTCCTCCACGAACGGGTCCACGACATCGTCGTGATCACGTATGGCGGCGAAGTGCTCGGGGGCCTGGAGCAGCACCAGCGTGCCCAGCGCCAGCATGCTCGCGGTCGTCTCCAGACCGCCGGTCAGCACCCCGTCGGCGAGCCCGGCCAGTTCCTGGTCGTCGAGTTCATCGCCGTGCTCCTTCACCAGCATGCCGAGCAGCCCGTCGCCGGGCGTCTCACGCTGCTTGCGGACGATCCCGTGCAGATAGGAAAGGGAGTCCGACATCGCGCCGAGGGAGGCGTTCGCCCCGCTGAAGAGATCGAACCGCGCGGTGCTGTGGCGCTGGAAGTCATCGCGGTCCTCGTACGGCACCCCGAGCAGCTCGCAGATGACCAGCGCGGGAATGGGCAGGGCGAACGCCTCAACGAGATCCACCGGGCCCTCGGCCGCCGCCATCTCATCGAGGCGCTCTTCCACGATGGAGTGGATGAGCGGGGTGAGCCTGCTGAGCCGCCGCATGGTGAATTCGGGCGTCAGCAGGCGTCGCAGTCTCGTATGCGTCGGTGGATCGCTGAAGCCGAGACCTCCCGGATTCTGCTGCGGGGCGACGCCGATGTTCCGTTCCGCGAGGTTGGTGAAATCGGAGCTGAACCCCTTCGCCTTTCCGAGCACCGCCTTGGACTCGTCATATCCAGTGACAAGCCAGGCATTGATGCCGAAAGGTAGCCATATCTTACTGATGGGTTCTTTTGTCCTGGTTCGGGACAGATCGGCAATGGGGTCGAGTCCATCGCGCCTCAGCGGCGCCAGCGTGGCGTCCGGGAGGAACGACATCTTGGACAAGTCGAAGCCATTCTTCTGGATTCTCGAAAAGTACTTGCGGCCCAGCCAAGAGACGATGTTTGAGCGGAGATTCGACATGGGCGCAATACTGCCCTGCCATGGCCGGCCGGCCATGCTCCGGTGCCGGACGTGCCCCGGTGTGATGCGCCACAGCGCAGGTGCTCCCCGCTCGGGCGGGCGCGCCGGTGGGCATCAAGGTGGCGCCGACCGCGAAATCAGAGGAAAGTGGAGATATCGGGCAGGAAGCGCGAGCGATGACGGCTGCCTGCGGGACGCCTGTGGCGCCCCCAGGGACATGAGTGAGGTGAGCGGCCTTGCGGGAGAGGTTCCGTGCTGTCCAGGGCGCACCGTGCTGGGTGAGTCTCATGGCAGCGGATCTGGACCGCGCGCACACCTTCTACGGAGAGCTTTTCGGCTGGGGCTTCCGCCCCACCCGGCAGGGCCACGGCCGTTACACCATCGCGTACACCGAGGGCGGCGTACCGACCGTCGGCATCGGCGCCTCGTCCCCGTCGGCGGGGGTGACCCTCCCGGTCATCTGGACCACGTACTTCGCGGCGGACAGCGCGGACGAGGTGGCCTCGCGCGTCCAGGAGCGCGGTGGCACGGTCGCGGTCGGGCCGCTGGAGTTCGGCAGCGGCCGGGTGGCCTGGGCGGCCGACCCGGACGGGGCCAACTTCGGCATCTGGGAGGGCGATCTGACCTCCGCCTGGTGGGGCGAGCGCAGACCGGGCGCGCCCGTATGGCTGGAGCTGCGCACCCGCGACGCCTTCGAGGCGGCGCTCTTCTATGGGCAGGTCTTCGGCTGGGACAGCCAGGAGCGCGGGCGCTGCGACGTCCGCTTCGAACATGACCGGGTGGTCCTCCATATCGACGGTAAGGCGGTCGCGGGGCTGCGCGGCGGCGCCATCGAGGCCGCCCCGGACCCGAACGTCCGGCCCCGCTGGCGGGTCTACTTCTGCGTGAAGGACGTCGACGAGGTCGCCGAACGCGCCGCGGAGCTCGGCGGCGGCATCCTCTCCCCGCCGGCCGACACCCCTTATGGGCGCGTCGCGACGCTGCGCGACCCGGAGGGCGGGATCTTCAACGTGGCGGCGGTCAGGAAAGAACCCGCCGACGGGTGATTCCGCCTCCGTGGCGTGCGGCTGAGGAACTGGGCCTCGACGGTCGGAGGTGGTGCCGCCTACGATCGGAGATACGGCATCGCGTGTCGGTCACCGGCTGGGTGAGGCATGGAGGTGCCCGTGAGATTGCCTTACGGAGGCATTCCACAGTGTCTGTCGAGTTGAATCACACGATCGTCCATTCTCTGGACAACCGCGAATCCGCAGAATTCCTGGCGAACATCCTTGGCCTCGAGGTGGGACAAGAGTGGGGCCCGTTCGTTCCGCTGGACACGAGTAACGGCGTCACCCTCGACTTCGCCACCATTCCTGGTGAGTCGATCGTCATGCAGCATTACGCGTTCCTCATCTCGGACGAGGAGTTCGACGCGGCTTTCGAGCGGATCCGGCAGCAGGGGGTCACGTACTACGCCGATCCCCATCTGAAGCAGCCGGGCGAGATCAACCACCACTACGGCGGGCGCGGGCTGTACTTCTTGGACCCGGCCGGTCATGGCATGGAGATCATCACTCGCCCGTACGGCAACGAGGAGTAGCCCGGGGCGGCCCTGGAACATGGGCCCTGAACCGGGCAGACCCTGAACCACGAGCGGGCCGGGGCGCACGCGCCCCGGCCCGCCTTCGTCGCGGTCAGCCGGGCTGATCCTCGTCGTGCTCCATCCGGTCCCGGCGCTCTTGCCACTCCCGGGCGACCTCGTCGATGTCGAAGGGCGTGAGATGGAGCGGCGGGCCGGGCGGGGGCCGCCGGATCGCCTCCCGGATCTTGTCATTGATCTCCGAGAGGATCTCCCGCACCACCCGCTCCGAGGGCGCCTTTTCCACGGCGGCGAGGGCGTCCTCCGCCTCTTTGCGCAGCACGAGTGTCGGCGGCAGAAATGACAGATTCTCGCGGGCCATCTTCTCCTTGACCCACCACAGATCGTCGTAGGGCTTGCCGAGGTTCGGGAGAGGTTTTCCCTTTCCCGGGAGGTTCGCGAACGCGCCGCGTTCCTCCGCCTCGCGGATCTGTCGGTCGGCCCATGTTTCGAAGCTGATGCCTGGTGGCTTTCGCTCGGTCACCCTGAGATTCTCCCTCGGACGGCGCGAAACGCGCCACAGGCCGTTTCAGCCCGCTTGTCAGATGCGGGGAGGACCTTGCTTGTCGGATCAGAGGTGGGAGGGCTTGTCAGGTCAGAGGTGGGAGGAGAGGACCGGCAGCAGATCCTGGAACGTCCGGCCGGTGGCGGGCGCGCCGATCGCCGACATCTGCCAGGCCCCGCCCGTCCCGCCCTCGCGGTGCACCTTGGCCATGATCTGGGCCGTGTAGGGGCCGCCGCCGCTCAGGGTGTAGCGGGCCAGCTCCTGTCCGTTGGTCTCGTCGATCAGACGGCAGAAGGCGTTCTGCACCTCGGCGAAGGTCTGCCCGGTGAAGGAGTTCACCGTGAACAGGATCTGATCGACATGGGCCGGAACGCGCTGCAGATCGATCAGGATCGATTCATCGTCGCCGCCCTGACCGGTGCCACCGACGAGGTTGTCGCCGGTGTGCCGTACGGATCCGTCGTCGCTCGTCAGATGCTGGAAGAACACGACGTCGACGGCCTCCCGCCCGGCGAAGAGCACGGCCGAGGCGTCCAGGTCGATCTCCTTGGCGGTCAACCGGGCGAGCAGCCCCTTGCGCGGCGCGGCCTGCCAGCCCAGGCCCATGCGCACCGCGCTGAGCTCGCCCCCGTCGGACTTGCTCAGGTTGATCCGCTGGCCCTTGGCCAGATTTACGGTCATGTGCTTCCTTTCTCGCTCTTCTGATTGATCCGGGACGGTTTTTGCGACATCTTCAGCCGGTCGTGCAGAAACGGCAGGATGCCGCGGTGAAGAAGGGCCCTCAGCCAGGCGTCGCGGGCCGTGGCCACGGCCGCGTCATCCCGGCGCCCGACGTGGGGCGGGTGCGTGTACGGATGCCGTTGGGAGCGCGGGTGCTGGTCGGGGGCCGAGGTGCGGTGGCGTACGGCGGTGGCGAGCAGGCAGGCCACTCCCGCCGCCAGAGTGACCGCCGCGATCGTCGCGCTGGTCAGCCCGGCGGTCAACAGTGCGTCGGCCAGCTCGCGTTGGGAGTGAAGGAGCTTCAGCAGTCCGCCGAGGAGCAGAAAGGCCGCGGCCGAGACACCGGCCAGAGCCGGTGCGAGGACGGCGAGCGCCGGCAGCAGTCCACGGACGCCTGCCGCGGGGGAGGGGGCGCCCGCAGGAGACGAGGGGGCGCCCGCAGGAGACGGGGCAGCCGAGGCAGAAAGGGCAGGCGCAGCGGGCGCGGTGGACGGGCTCATCGCCGCGGCGGTGCGTTGCCTAAGGTACGCGGCGTATTCGGGCGCGGCGGCCGTCGCGATCGCCTCGCTCTCCACCAGCGCCTGGGAGCGCAGCCGTTGGATGTCCGCGTCCCCGGTGGCCCCCTTGCGCCGCAGGGCCTCACGGATCTCCGCCGTACGCAGCGCCTGGTGGAGCGCCCGCTCGAAGTCGGGCCTGTCCTCGGCCTGTAACCCGGGTGGGGCGGTCATGTCCGTTTCCTCGATGTGTCCGAACCGTGTGAGCTGCGCGAGCCATCTGGCGGGGTGAGCCGTCTGGCGGGGCGAGCCATCCAGCCAGGCGAACGGGCCGTCGGGCCCGCCTCAGGGGGGAAGGGCGGGCCCGACGGCCGCGGGGGAGGGCGTCAGAGATTGACGCCGAAGTCGGAGGCGATGCCCGCGAGCCCCGAGGCGTACCCCTGGCCGACCGCGCGGAACTTCCACTCCGCGCCATTGCGGTAGAGCTCGCCGAAGACCATCGCCGTCTCGGTCGCGGCGTCCTCGCTCAGGTCGTAGCGGGCGAGTTCGGCGTTGTCGGCCTGGTTGACCACCCTGATGAAGGCATTGCGGACCTGGCCGAAGTTCTGGTCGCGGCCGTCCGCGTCGTGGATGGAGACCGGGAACACGATCCTGGCGATCTCGGCCGGCACGGCGGCCAGATTGACCTTGATGGCCTCGTCGTCGCCCTCGCCCTCACCGGTCAGATTGTCGCCGGTGTGCTCCACGGAGCCGTCGGGGCTGGTGAGGTTGTTGTAGAAGACGAAGTGCCGGTCGGACGCGACCTTCCCGGCCTCGTCGCACAGCAGGGCGCTCGCGTCGAGGTCGTAGGCGGCGCCCGTCGTCGTCCGCACGTCCCAGCCCAGGCCGACGATGACCGCGCTCAGGCCCGGCGCCTCCTTGCTCAGCGAGACGTTGCCGCCTTTGGACAGGGAAACTCCCACGTTCTCCTCCAGGTGCTCGGTGGACCGGAGTTAAAATCTACAGCACTGTAGAAGTAGATGGTGTGGGGGCGCGGAGGTTGGCGCGATCTGGCGGACCGGGGCCGAGGAGGGGACGTCAGGCAACCGGCCCATCGACCGACCACCACCGACCACCACCGACCACCATCGACGCATCGGCCTACGCGGTGGCGAGCGACACCTCGGTCGACTTGATCAGCGCGGTGACGCGGCTGCCCTCGGTGAGCCCCAGCTCCGCCGCGGCGTCCTGGGTGATGGCGGCCGTGAGCTCCTGGTCACCGCCGATGGCGATGACAACGGTGGCCATGGCGGCCCCGAGGGTGAGGCGGGTGACCGTGCCCGGGAAGCGATTGCGGATGCTCAGCCCCGAGACCTCCCCGGTGGCCAGAGCCACCTCAGTGGCCTTGGCCAGCGCCGTCACCTCCGATCCCTCCCCGATGCCGAGCTCCTTCACGGCGCTCATGGTCACGGCGGCCGTCACCATCTGACCGCCGGACAGCCGTCCCTGGACCGTGGCCATGGCCTCGCCAGGGGTCACGGACACGACGGTGGCGGGGAGCTGATTGCGGATGCTGAGACTCATGGGTGCACCACCCCGGAGGCGGAGGTCAACGGCCTGATACGCCTCACCCTAGGCACCCGCCCAAGGATCCGCGCGCCGACGCACAACGCTTCCCCACCACGCACGCCGCCACTACGCACGCCTCCACGCACGCCTTCACGACCACCCTGCCCCTACGACGCCCGGCCGCCCACCCCCGCACCGCCCGCCCAGGCGCACCCGGCCGCCGACCCCCACGTACGATCGGACGGATGCGCCCCTCTCCCGCCGACCTCGTCCGTGAATTCCACCTGGCCTTCGGCCTCGACGCCCGTACGACCCCCACCGAGGTCTCACCGGAACTCGCCGCCCACCGCCAAGACCTACTGGCCGAGGAGTGCGCCGAAGTAGCCGAGGCGAGCGCCCACGGCACCGTCGACCACCTTGCCCATGAACTGGCCGACGTCGTCTACGTCGCCTACGGCACCGCCCTGGTCCACGGCATCGACCTCGACGAGGTGATCGCCGAGATCCACCGGGCCAATATGACCAAACTCGGCCCCGACGGCCGCCCCACCCTGCGCGCCGACGGCAAGGTCCTCAAGGGCGCCCACTACCAGGCCCCCGACATCCCGGCTGTCCTACGCCGCCAGGGCTGGACCGACGCGTCCGCATAGCAACACATCGCCGTACGGGGCGGCCGCGGAGATCCTGCAGTGGGCGGGGGCGCACACACCGGGTGGCACCCGAGCGGTATGCGGAAGACAACGCGGAAGCCGTGCCGCGCCTGACCGAGAGCTGTCCAGGACGCACCGCCCCGACGCCATCTTCGGTGCCGCAGCCACGAGTTGACTGATCGCTAGTTCATGCCCCGTGGCTGTACGTCCTACGAGTGCTGATCCGCCTGGGCGGGGGCGATATGAGGCCGACCGATCGGCGTCGCGGTGTGCGCGGGCCGCGACCAGGTACTGCGCGCCAACTCATGGCTCCCAAGGTGGCCCCCGGAACGCATCAGGGGCCCGACCCGCTTTCGCGAATCAGGCCCCTGACCTGTGTTCCTTCAGTCGGGGTGGCGGGATTTGAACCCACGACCTCTTCGTCCCGAACGAAGCGCGCTGCCAAGCTGCGCTACACCCCGAAGCAACGAGCTCTACTTTAGCGGACCTGTGGCCAGAGACGAAATCCGGTTTCCGAGGTCTCGCAGGTCGGGGCGTTCCGGGCGGTTCCGGTGGGTGGGGGTGGGGTCAGGGGGTCTGGGGGGTCAGGGTGAGGAGGGTGGCTTCCGGGGGGCAGGCGAAGCGGACCGGGGTGTAGCGGTTGGTGCCGCAGCCCGCGGAGACGTGGAGGTACGAGGTGTGGCCGCCGGCCTGGTGCTGGGAGAGGCCCTTGACCCGGCGGGTGTCGAGGTCGCAGTTGGTGACCAGGGCGCCGTAGAAGGGGATGCAGAGCTGGCCGCCGTGGGTGTGGCCGGCGAGGACCAGGGGATAGCGGTCGGCCGTGAAGGCGTCGAGGACGCGTAGATACGGGGCGTGGACCACGGCGAGGGAGAGGTCGGCGCCCGTCTCGGGGCCGCCGGCCACCTCGGCGTAGCGGTCGCGCTTGATGTGGGGGTCGTCGAGGCCGGTGAGGGCGATCTCGATGTCCTCCAGCTTCAGTCGGCCGCGCGTATTCGACAGCCCGACCCAGCCGGCCGCGTCGAAGGCGTCACGGAGCTCCGTCCACGGGTTGTGGATGACGCCGACGGCCGGGGCGTTGCCATTCAGCCCGTGCCGGCCGCTGGCCTTCTCGAGCAGATAGCGGGCGGGGTTGCGCATCTTCGGTCCGTAGTAGTCGTTCGAGCCGAAGACGTAGGCGCCGGGGAACTCCATCAGCGGGCCCAGCGCGTCCAGGACCTCCGGCACGCCCTCCGGGTCCGACAGGTTGTCGCCCGTGTTCACCACGAAGTCTGGGCGCAGCCCGGCGAGGGACTGGAGCCAGCGCTGCTTCTTGCGCTGTCCGCTCACCATGTGGATGTCGGAGATCTGCAGGACGCGCAGGGGTCGCATCCCCTGCGGGAGCACCGGAACGGTGATCCGCCGGAGCCTGAAGGACCGGACTTCGAAGCCGGCGGCGTAGGCGAGGCCGGCCGCGCCGACCGCCGTGATTCCCAGGGGTACTCCGTATCGCGCGCGCATGTTGTCCATGGTCGCAGAACGCGGCCGGGGGAGAAATCTTCGGGTGATTCCCGGCCAGTGCTGGCAGACTCGACGCCATGACCACCACGCTCAAGTCCAGGCTGAAGGACGATCTCACCGCGGCGATCAGGGCGCGCGACGAGCTGCGTTCCTCGACTCTCCGGCTCACCATCAGCGCGATCACGAAGGAAGAGGTCGCGGGCGAGAGGGCCCGTGAGCTGTCCGACGCCGAGGTGGAGAAGATCGTCGCGCGGGAGTCCAAGAAGCGCCGCGAGGCGGCGGAGGCGTTCGAGAAGGGTGGACGCGCGGAGCAGGCCGAACGGGAGCGGGCGGAGGGCGAGGTGCTCGCCGAGTATCTGCCGAAGCCTCTTACGGACGACGAGCTGGACGCCCTGGTGGCCGAGGCGGTGCGGGAGGCCGCGGCGGGCGGTGCCGAGGGGCAGCGGGCCATGGGCGCCGTGATGAAGGTCGTGAACCCGAAGATCGCCGGGCGGGCGGAGGGCGGCCGGGTCGCCGCCGCGGTGAAGCGGCAGCTCGCGGGCGGGTAGCCGGGCTGGTAGCTCGCGGGCGGATCCCTCGCGGGCGGGTAGCTCTCGCTCGGGAGCTGGGCGTGCCCCTCGCGTTGCGTTAGGTGGCGTGTGCTGTGCGTTCCGCCGTGGCCCACGCCTGTGTGCGTTGCGTTGTGCTTGCTTGCTCTGTGTCGTCAGCCTGTTGCCATGGCAACCGTAAGGATCGCAGCGTCGCCATCCCGTCCACACACGAAGGGGGCCGGACATCTCTGTCCGGCCCCCTTCGGCGCTTCATCGCGAGGCTTCGCTACCGCGGCCAGTTCCAGCCGCCGTCTTCATTGCCGTTGCCGCCATTCCCATTGCCGCCGCCGATCAGGTCCGGGGGCAGGGAGATGTCCGGCCACGGGTTGTCCTGGCCGCCGTTGCCACCGCCGCGGTCGTTGCTACGGCCCGGCTTGTGGTCGCGGTCGTCCCGCTTCTTGCCGTCGTGAGGCTTGCGCTGGTTCGGGTCGTTGATCGGGACCTTCACGAAGTTCGGCGCCGGCTTGCCGTCCAGCGCGCCGCTCATCGCGTCCTTCCAGATCGGGCCGGGGGTGTCCGCGCCGTAGACCTTGTCGTGGGGGACGCCGCCGATGGTGATGTTCTCCATCTTGACGCCCTTGGTGCCCGGGCCGCCGACCCACACCGCACCGGCCATGTTCGGGGTGTAGCCGACGAACCACGCGGCCCTGCGCTCGTCCGTCGTACCCGTCTTACCGGCGCTCGCACGGCTCTGGAGGCCGGCCTGCTTGCCGGTGCCGTCCTCGACGACCCCGCGCAGCAGCGTGTTGATGGTGTCCGCGGTCTTCGCCGACATCGCGCGGGAGCACTTCGACTGCGGGACCTTGAGCTCCTTGTGGTCCGGGCCGGTGATCGACTCGATGAAGACCGGGGAGCAGTAGACACCGCGGTTGGCGAAGGTCGCGTAGGCGTTGGCCATCGTCAGCGGCGAGAAGCCCTCGGAGCCGAGGGTGAGGGAGGGCACCTGGTTGTGCTCCTTGCCGTCGGCGCGCTTCACCCCCATCTTGTCGGCCATCTGCGTCACCGGGCAGACCCCGATGTCGCTGATCAGCTGGACGAAGTAGGTGTTGACCGACTTGGCGGTCGCGTCCCTCATCCCGTACGGGCCGACTTCCTTCTCGTTCTCGTTCTCGACGGTCGCGCCCTCGTCGTTGGTCCAGGTGCCCTTGCAGGTGGTGACCGGGCTCGGATACGCCATCTTGTACGGCGAGGAGTAGCGCTGGTACGGCTTCTTGCCCTGCTCGATCGCGGCCGCCGCGGTGATCGGCTTGAACGTGGAACCGACCTGGAAGCCGTAGTTCGAGCCGCCCATGGACCTGTCCGCGGACAGGTTGATCTGGGTCTCGTTCTCACCGAAGCCGTACGGCCTGGACTGGCCCATCCCCAGCACCTTGCCGGTGCCCGGCTCGACGAGCGTCACGGCGGTGGCCACCGGGTCGGACTGGTAGACATGCGCCTTGATCGACTTCTGGACCGACTTCTGGGCCTTCGGGTCGAGCGTCGTACGGATCGTCAGGCCGCCCTGCGTCCAGCGCTTGGCGCGCGCCTCCGCCGTCTTGCCGAAGGCCGGGTCGTTGAGCAGAGTCTCGCGGACGTAGTCACAGAAGAACCCGGCGCCCTGGACGGCCGTGATGCAGCCACTCCTGGGCATGCTGACCTTCAGGCCGAGCGGCTTCTTCTGGGCCGCGGCGGCCTGCGCCGGAGTGATGTCCTTCACCTGGGCCATCCGCCGCAGAACGGTGTCGCGGCGCTCCTTTGCGGACTTCGGGGCGCTGACCGGGTCGTAGCGGCTGGGCGACTGGACGAGGCCGGCCAGCAGTGCCGCCTGCTCCAGCTTCAGGTCCTTGGCGGGTTTGCTGAAGTAGCGCTGGGCCGCGGCCTCGATGCCGTACGCCTGCTGCCCGAAGAAGGTGATGTTCAGGTAGTTCTCGAGGATCCGCTTCTTGCCCAGTTCCTTCTCGACCTTGATCGCGTACTTCAGTTCCTTGATCTTGCGGCCTATGGACTGCCGGGTGGCCTGGGCGACCTTCTCCTTGTCGTCGCCCGCCTCCTCGACGAACACGTTCTTCACATACTGCTGGGTCAGCGTGGAGGCGCCCTGGGAGACCCCGCCGCCCTGCGCGTTGGTGTTGACCGCGCGCAGCACGCCCTTGAGGTCGACCGCCCCGTGCTCGTAGAAGCGGGCGTCCTCGATCGCGACGATCGCCTGCCGCATATACGGGGAGATGTCGTTCAGCTTCACGATCGTCCGGTCGCGGGAGTAGACCTTCGCGATCTCCCCGCCCTCGGCGTCCAGGATCGTCGTCCGCTGGCTGAGCGGCGGTGTCTTGAGATTGGCCGGAATTCCGTCGAACTCCTCGACCGTTCCCTTGGCCGCGAGGCCGAGCGCCCCGACGGCGGGAAGCGCGAGCCCGGCCATCACGGCACCGGCCAGCGCGCTGACGCCGAGGAACTTGGCGGCCTGTTGAGCGGAGGACAGCCCGCCGCTCGAGCGCGTGTTTCCCATAGGAGGCAGCCTACGTCTCGAATCGCCGGACAGGGGACCGGGTGTTCGCATACGCTGTTTCACGCCAGTCACAGGTGAGTGGCTGAGCCACACCCCCACCCTCACTCAAGTGAGTGATCAGACCTGCCCGGATTGCGGCCCTTGTCCCGAGCTGCCCGTTGTTCGGCGGGTGAACTGCCCGCATTTGCACTAGTAATCGCAAATGTCGCCAGCTCACTCCGTTGGGTGATCTGCCGCGTACCCATAGTCCGTTCGGACCATCCAAGATTGGGCCTGCAGGGGGTGTTGCGCCTTGTCTCGCTTCCGTAACGTCCTCAACTGGCGACGGTGAATATGCCGTTTGTCGCCGTGGGGGAGCTCCGATTCGGGAGAGGACGGCGCCAGCATGGGCTGGGTAACCGACTGGAGTGCGCAGGCCGCCTGCCGCACTACTGATCCAGATGAACTGTTCGTCCAGGGCGCGGCACAGAACAGGGCCAAAGCGGTCTGCACCGGATGTCCGGTGCGCACCGAGTGCCTTGCGGATGCCTTGGACAACCGCGTGGAGTTCGGCGTGTGGGGAGGGATGACCGAGCGCGAGCGGCGAGCACTGCTGCGCCGCCGGCCGACGGTGACCTCCTGGCGCAGGCTCCTGGAGACCGCGCGCGTCGAGTACGAGCGCAGCGCGGGGATTCTGCCCTTCGACGACGAGGACTATGAGCGCTTCGCCGCGGTCGGATAGGCCGGACGGCGGTGCGCCGGCGGTCGGCTGACGGCCTGCCGGTGTGAGCGTCTCGCCTCACCATCACCTCACCCACCTCTCGTCATCGGCACGAGTGGGGGTGCGAGTACGGCGCGCCTCGTCAGGGGCGGGTACGGGTACGCGCACGCCTCCGAGCACGACCGCGGCCAGGGTCGCGGTCGGCCGTGGGGGCGCGAGTGACACGGGTGACGCTGGTTAACGGGTCGGTGCGGGCCGGGGGTTGGTCTGCGACTGGTCTGTGATGGCGCTGCGATTGATCTGCCGCCGCCTGCGCCACTGGTGACTCTGTGCGCCGCCGGTGGCTGTGGCCTGCCGTGTGCCGTGTGCCGCTTGCTGGGCAGCCATGTCCGCCAAGGCCCGCTCTGCGCGCCCGCGCGACTGCTTACCTCGGCTTGCCTCGGCGCTGCCTGCCTCGGTGGGTCTGCCTGCCTCGGTGATGGTCACCCATGTCGGCACCGTGGGCCGACGCCCCGTCCGTCACGGTCCATCACCGCTGTCCGCTATGCGTGCTGCCTGTCGTGCGTCTCCTTCGTGCGCGCGCGGCCGACCGCCGTGCGGGCACCGACTCAGCCCGCGCGTTTGGTCCGTTCCACTGGGACCGCGAGGCGATCGCCGATCGCCCGCAGCCCTGCCAAGTCGTGTACGTCGCCAGGGAGTGCGGCCACTTGGGCCACCGGAACCTCGGGGTGGAGAGCCGTGAAGCGGTCGTGTGTGCGCTGCTCGCGTCCGAGCACCTGCATACGCTCCGCGTGCAGCCGAAGCAGTCCCGCGGCGAGCCGCTCCGCCGACGTGTCCGCCGACGTGGGGGAGACGTCGGGGTCCGCTGCCGAGGGGTTCCGCGCTTGAGCATTCCCTGAGGGGGGATCGACAAATCCGCCGTCGGCAAGATTTTCTGCCCCGGCATCGTTCTTGGCCGGATCGCTTCCCTCCGCCGCGTTCGCGGGCGCATCGTCCAGATCCGCCGGATCCGCGGGGTCGCCCTTCAGGGAAAGGATCTCCGCGGCGGCCAACGCCCGTTCCGCCGAGAGCTGTTCGGCCCCGCTGCCGTGCACCCGGTTCAGCACCAGCCCGGCCAGCGGCATCTGGTCCGCGGCCAGGCGTTCGACGAAGTACGCGGCCTCCCGCAGGGCGTCCCGCTCGGGCGCGGCCACCACCAGGAAGGCCGTACCGGGAGCCTGCAGTAGCCGGTAGGTGGCCTCCGCGCGAGTACGGAATCCGCCGAACATGGTGTCCATCGCGGCAGCAAACGTCTGAACGTCGCGCATCAGCTGTCCGCCGAGCACCTTGCTGACCGTGCCCGTCATCATCGACACGCCCACGTTCAGGAACTTCATCCCGGCCTTGCCGCCCACCTTCGCCGGCGCCATCAGCAGCTTGATGAACTTCCCGTCCAGGAAGGAGCCGAGACGTTTCGGCGCGTCCAGGAAGTCCAGCGCGGACCGGCTGGGCGGGGTGTCGACGATGACCAGATCCCATTCGTCGCGGGCCCGGAGCTGGCCGAGCTTCTCCATGGCCATGTACTCCTGCGTGCCCGCGAAACCGGCCGAGAGCGACTGGTAGAAGGGGTTCGCGAGGATGGCCCGGGCGCGCTCGGGATCGGCGTGCGCCTCGACGAACTCGTCGAACGTCCGCTTCATGTCCAGCATCATGGCGTGCAGTTCGCCGCCGTTCCCGTCGCCGATGCCCTCCACCCGGCGCGGGATGTTGTCGAGCGCGTCGATGCCCATGGACTGGGCGAGTCGGCGGGCCGGGTCGATGGTGAGGACGACGACCTTACGGCCGCGCTCGGCGGCCCGTACGCCCAGGGCGGCGGCGGTGGTGGTCTTGCCGACGCCCCCGGAGCCGCAGCACACCACGATGCGGGTCTGCGGATCGTCCAGCAGGACATCGATGTCCAGCCGGGGTGCCACGTCCATGCCCATGCCGCCTCCTGCGTACGACTCGTTGTCCGTGGCGCCCTTACGGCGGGCGCCGCTCACGCCGGCCACTGCTTGCGCAGATCCACCGCGAGCCGGTAGAGCCCCGCCAGGTCGATGCCGTCCGTGAGCAGCTCCAACTCGTGCAGCGGCAGCCCCAGGCTGGTCAGCTCGGCGCGCTGCGCCCGCTCCAGCGCCACCCGCTCGGCGTGCTCCCGCGCCTGCTCCAGCAGCGGGTCGACCAGCCGCTCGGCCATGCCGCCGCGGCGCGCACCGCCCAGGCCCGCCTGGGAGAGCGCCTTGGTGACGGCCGCGCGCCGCCCGTTGGCGACGGCCTCGACGGCCTCATGGTCGAGGACCGCGGGCCGCACCATGTTGATGATGACCCCGCCCGTCGGGAGTCCGTCCGCGTGCAGCTCGGAGATGCCGTCCGCGGTCTCCTGGACCGGCATCTCCTCCAGCAGGGTCACCATGTGGACCGCCGTCTGGGGCGACTTCAGGACGCGCATCACGGCCTGTGCCTGGTTGTGTATCGGGCCGGTCCGGGCCAGCCCCGCCACTTCGTCGTTGACGTTCAGGAAGCGGGTGATGCGGCCGGTGGGCGGCGCGTCCATGACCACGGAGTCGTAGACGAAGCGGCCGTCCTTGCCCTTACGGCGCACCGCCTCGCACGCCTTGCCGGTCAGCAGGACGTCCCGCAGCCCCGGGGCGATGGTGGTCGCGAAGTCGATCGCGCCGAGCTTCTTGAGGGCGCGTCCGGCCGAGCCCAGCTTGTAGAACATATGGAGGTAGTCCAGAAGTGCGAACTCTGGGTCGATCGCCAGAGCGTGCACCTCCCCGCCGCCCGGCGCGGTGGCGATCTTCCGCTCCTCGTAGGGCAGCGGCTCCGTTTCGAAGAGTTGTGCGATGCCCTGACGGCCTTCGACCTCGACCAGCAGGGTGCGCCTGCCCTCGGCCGCGAGGGCCAGCGCGAGTGCGGCGGCGACCGTGGTCTTGCCGGTTCCGCCCTTACCGCTGACGACATGGAGCCTGCTCACACTGGGGAGCCTAACCAGTCGCCCCTCGCCCTACGCACCAGGGCCCGGCGGAGAGGCATTACAGTCGGCCCCATGACCAAGTGGGAATATGCGACCGTACCGCTGCTCGTACACGCCACGAAGCAGATTCTGGACACCTGGGGCGAGGACGGCTGGGAGCTGGTCCAGGTCGTCCCCGGGCCGAACTCCGAGCAGCTGGTGGCCTACCTGAAGCGGGAGAAGGGCTGATGGCCGGCGGCACGGTCGAGGGCAGGCTCGCCGGGCTCGGCCTGACGCTGCCCGAGGTCGCGGCGCCCCTGGCCTCCTATGTGCCCGCGCTGCGCACCGGTCCGTACGTCTACACCTCGGGCCAGCTGCCGCTGGTCGAGGGGAAGCTGGGCGTGACCGGCAAGGTCGGCGCGGAGGTGACCCCGGAGGAGGCCAAGGAGCTGGCGCGCACCTGTGCGCTGAACGCCCTGGCCGCCGTGAAGTCGGTCGTCGGTGACCTCGACCGCGTCGTGCGTGTCGTGAAGGTCGTCGGTTTCGTCGCCTCGGCATCGGACTTCACCGGCCAGCCGGGTGTCGTCAACGGTGCGAGCGAGCTGCTGGGCGAGGCCCTGGGCGACGCGGGCGTGCACGCGCGCAGCGCGGTGGGCGTGGCGGTGCTGCCGCTGGACGCGCCGGTCGAGGTCGAGATCCAGGTCGAGGTCGCCGACTAGCGAGCGTCGAGGTCGCGGACTGACGGGCCTCGAAACTGACGGGCCTCGAAGTCGCGGACTGGGGAGCCGGACCCGTGGGCGGGCCGTGCCGGCGGGCCGGTGGGCGCGTACCGGTGTGACCGCCGGTACGCGGGCCGGCCCCGGCGTGGCGCCGCCGGTGCCACTCGAACATCAGCCCGTAAGCGCATAGCATCCGGCCATGTCCACTACGAATGGCCAGTGGTATCCACCCGAGTGGCCAGAGCGGATCCGCCTCTTGTCGGCGGGTGAGCTCACACCGGTGACACCGCGCCGGGCCGCCACCGTGCTGCTGCTGCGGGACGGACCGGACGGAACGGACGGGCAGGACACACCACAGGACGCACGGGACGCCCGAAACGGGGACGGGGAGCACCCACCGGACGAGCTCGACGCACCGGAGAGGCTCGACACGGTGCCGGAGCCCGCGGAGGCCCCGGAAGGCCCTGAAACGCCCCCAGAGGGCCTGCGGAACGCGGCGGGAGCGGCCGACGGGCTCGCCGTCTACATGCTGCGCAGACGCGCCTCCATGGCCTTCGCCGGAGGCGCGTACGCCTATCCGGGCGGTTCCGTGGACCCGCGCGACGAGCGGATGGTCACCTGGGCCGGCCCCTCGCGGGCGCAGTGGGCGCGGCGGCTGGGCCTGGACCCGAGCGAGGCGACGCAGGCTCAGGCCATCGTGTGCGCGGCGGTCCGCGAGACCTTCGAGGAGGCGGGGGTCCTGCTGGCGGGCCCGACGCCGCACACCGTGGTCGCGGACACGACGGGGGACGACTGGGAGGCGGACCGCGCGGCGCTGGTCGCCCGGGATCTGTCGTTCGCGGAGTTCCTGGACCGCCGGGGGCTGGTGCTCCGCTCGGATCTGCTGGGCTGCTGGGCGCGCTGGATCACCCCGGAGTTCGAACCGCGCCGCTACGACACCTGGTTCTTCGTGGCTGCGCTGCCGCGGGGGCAGCGCACCCGTAATGCCTCCACGGAGGCGGACCGGACCGTCTGGATCCGCCCGGGCGACGCGGCCGACGGCTACGACCGGGGCGAGCTGCTGATGATGCCGCCCACGATCGCGACGCTGCGCCAGCTCGCGGCCCACGGCTCGGTCGCCGACGCACTGGCCGCGGCGGCGGACCGGGATCTGACGCCGGTCCTGGCCCAGGCGCGGGTGGAAAACGGGGAACTGGTGTTGAGCTGGCCGGGTCATGATGAGTTCACCAAGCACATCCCGGGAGCCACGGGGGGACCCTCCGCATGACGTACGCATCCGCTCTGCCCGGCCAGCCGCGTGGGGGCAGCATCGGCGGCCCGGCCACCGACCGGGCCTTCTGCGTCCTGGCGCCGAACGCCTCGCCCATGACGCTGGACGGCACCAACACCTGGATCGTCGCCGAGCCGGATTCCGACCTCGCCGTCGTCATCGACCCCGGGCCGCTCGACGACGCGCACCTAAAGGACGTCATCGCGACCGCCGAGCGGGCGGGCAGACGGGTCGCGCTGACCCTGCTCACCCATGGCCACCCGGACCACGCGGAGGGCGCGGCGCGCTTCGCCGAGCTGACGCGGACGTCCGTAAGGGCCCTGGATCCGGCGCTGCGGCTGGGGGACGAGGGGCTGGGGCCGGGGGACGTCATAACCACCGGTGGTCTGGAGCTACGGGTGGTGCCCACGCCCGGCCACACCGCCGACTCGCTGTCCTTCCACCTTCCGGCCGATGGCGCGGTCCTTACGGGCGACACGGTGCTCGGGCGGGGCACGACCGTCGTCGCGCATCCGGACGGGCGGCTCGGCGACTATCTGGACTCGCTGCGGCGGCTGCGCTCGCTGACGGTGGACGACGGGGTGGACACCGTCCTGCCGGGCCACGGGCCGGTGCTGAACGACGCCCGGGGCGTCGTGGAGTACTACCTCGCGCATCGCGCCAACCGGCTCGCGCAGGTGGAGACGGCCGTCGAGGACGGCCACCGGACGCCCTCGGAGGTCGTGGCGCATGTGTACGCGGACGTGGACCGGTCCCTGTGGCCGGCGGCGGAGCTGTCGGTACGGGCCCAGCTGGACTATCTGCGCGAGCACGGGCTGATCTGAGGCCGGTCTTCCTGGAGCTTGCGGGGCTGTCCGCGGCCTCTGGCTCCACAGCCTGTGGTCCGCCCGCTCAGGAGCGTCGTAAGGGCCCCGCCGGAATCCCGGCGGGGCCCTTACGTTCCGTTTTCGCGTATCCGTTCCGTCCGGCGGTTCCGTCCGGCGTCAGCGGGAGCGCTTGGCCAGCCGCTCGACGTCCAGCAGGATCACCGCGCGCGCCTCCAGCCGCAGCCAGCCGCGGCCCGCGAAGTCGGCGAGCGCCTTGTTGACGGTCTCGCGGGAGGCGCCGACCAGCTGGGCCAGCTCCTCCTGGGTCAGGTCGTGGACGACGTGGATGCCCTCCTCCGACTGCACGCCGAAGCGGCGCGACAGGTCCAGCAGGGCCCTGGCGACCCGACCGGGGACGTCGGAGAAGACCAGGTCGGACATCTGGTCGTTGGTCTTGCGCAGGCGCCGGGCGACCGCGCGCAGCAGCGCGGAGGCGACCTCGGGCCGGGCGTTCAGCCACGGCTGCAGATCGCCGTGGCCGAGGCCGAGCAGCTTGACCTCGGTGAGGGCGGTGGCGGTGGCGGTACGCGGGCCGGGGTCGAAAAGCGACAGTTCGCCGATCAGCTCGCCGGGACCGAGCACGGCGAGCATGTTCTCGCGGCCGTCGGGAGAGGTGCGGTGGAGCTTCACCTTGCCCTCGGTGACCACGTACAGGCGATCGCCGGGGTCCCCTTCGTGGAAGAGCGCGTCACCCCGCGCGAGGGTGACCTCTCCCATGGAGGCGCGCAGCTCAGCGGCCTGCTCGTCATCGAGCGCCGCGAAGAGCGGGGCGCGCCGCAGAACGTCGTCCACGAGTCTCTCCTTGTCGACATGCACAGGGGACCGACGTCCCCATGATGCCGGACGGTAAAACAGTGCGATCAGTCACAAGTTTGACGCACTGGCCTCCCGAGCTGTGCGGCAGGGGTCCGATTGGGAACCTCTTCGCGGTGGCCGGGGCGGATGTCAGTGGGTGGGCTTAGGCTGGCCGGGTGTCCAATACGCCGGTGAGAGCACAGGTCAAGGGGGCCGGACGGGTGACCGCACCTCGTAATTCCGCTGTGGGCGAACAAGAGTCCGCCGAGTCGGCAGAAGCCGCGAAGCCGAATAAATCGGTCAAGGGCTCGAAGGGCGCCCGCCCCGAGTCCCGGCTCGCCCTCGTCCGCCGTGCCCGGCGCATCAATCGCGAGCTCGCCGAGGTGTATCCGTACGCCCATCCCGAGCTGGACTTCGAGAGCCCCTTCCAGCTGTTGGTGGCCACGGTCCTGTCCGCCCAGACCACCGACCTGCGGGTCAACCAGACCACCCCCGCGCTCTTCGCCGCCTATCCGGCGCCCGAGGACATGGCGGCGGCCGACCCGGAGGCCCTGGAGCAGCTGATCCGGCCGACCGGCTTCTTCCGCGCCAAGGCCAAATCGCTGCTGGGCCTGTCCGCCGCCCTCCGCGACCGCTTCGGCGGCGAGGTCCCGGGGCGGCTCGAGGATCTGGTCACCCTGCCCGGTGTCGGCCGTAAGACGGCCAATGTGGTGCTCGGCAATGCCTTCGGGGTGCCGGGCCTGACCGTGGACACCCACTTCGGGCGGCTGGTGCGGCGCTGGAAGTGGACCGCCCAGGAGGACCCCGAGAAGGTCGAGGCGGAGATCGCCGCGCTCTTCCCCAAGAGCGAGTGGACGATGCTCTCGCACCGCATCATCTTCCACGGCCGCCGCGTCTGCCACGCCCGCAAGCCCGCGTGCGGCGCCTGCCCGATCGCCCCGCTCTGCCCGGCGTACGGGGAGGGCGAGACCGACCCGGACAAGGCGAAGAAGCTGCTGAAGTACGAGATGGGCGGCCAGCCGGGCCAGCGTCTGCGCCCGCCGTCCGACTACCCCGGCCGTCCCGCCGCCCCCCTGGGAGCCGCCGAGTGACGAGCACGTACGGCGGGGACGTGGAGGTCAGCGCCCATGGGCTGCCCGAATGGCTGCTGCCGGTGGCGCGGCTGGCCGAGACGATCGAGCCGCGTCAGCTGAGCCGCTTCCTGCCGCCCCCGCAGGGCGGCGGTCGCCCCTCCGCCGTGCTGGTGCTCTTCGGCGAGGGTGCCGACGGCCCGGAGCTGCTCCTCATGGAGCGCTCCGGCTCGCTGCGCTCGCACGCCGGCCAGCCCTCCTTCCCCGGCGGCGCCCTCGACCCGGAGGACGGGGATCCGGACGAGGAGGGCCCGCTGCGCGCGGCGCTGCGCGAGGCCGAGGAGGAGACGGGGCTCGACCCCTCGGGGGTGCAGGTCTTCGCGGTGCTGCCGCGGCTCTACATCCCGGTGAGCGGTTTCGTCGTCACGCCGGTGCTCGGCTGGTGGCGCCGGCCCAGCCCGGTCGGGGCCGTGGACCCGGCCGAGACCGCCCGGGTGTTCACGGTTCCCGTGGCGGATCTCACGGACCCGGCGAACCGGGCCACGACCGTCCACCCCAGCGGCCACCGGGGGCCCGCCTTCCTGGTGGGATCCGCTCTGGTCTGGGGCTTCACCGCCGGAGTGATCGATCGCATCCTGCATTTCGCGGGGTGGGAGCGACCGTGGGACCGCGCCAAGCACGTCTCACTCGACTGGCGCGCGTGAGACGGTGTTCCGGTGAATGTGCTGGACATCCTGCTGCTGCTCGCCGCCGTATGGTTCGCGGTCGTCGGCTATCGCCAGGGCTTCGTCGTCGGCGTGCTGTCGGTGACGGGGTTCATCGGGGGTGGGCTGATCGCGGTCTATCTGCTGCCGCTCATATGGGACGGCACGACCGACAAGACATCCCCCGGCACCGTCGGTGCCGTGGTGGCGATCGTCCTGGTGATCGTGTGTGCCTCGGTCGGCCAGGCCGCCACCACTCACCTGGGGAACAAGCTGCGGCGGTACATCACCTGGTCACCGGCGCGCGCCCTGGACGCGACCGGCGGCGCGCTGGTGAACGTCCTGGCCATGCTGCTGGTGGCCTGGCTGATCGGCTCCCTGGTGGCCCAGACCTCGCTCCCCACCCTGGGCCGGGAGGTCCGTGACTCCAAGGTGCTGCTCGGGGTCTCCCGCGTCGTTCCGGACGAGGCGAACACGTGGTTCACCGACTTCTCGTCCGTGCTCGCGCAGAACGGCTTCCCGCAGGTCTTCTCGCCCTTCGCCAACGAGCCGATCACCTCGGTGCCGCAGCCCGACCCGGCGCTCGCCCAGTCCCCGGTGGCCACGCGGGCGCAGGAGAGCATCGTCAAGGTCGTCGGCACCGCCCCCAGCTGCGGCAAGGTCCTCGAGGGCAGCGGCTTCGTCTTCGCACCGAACCGGGTCATGACCAACGCCCATGTCGTCGGCGGCGTCAGCGACCCGACCGTACAGATAGGCGGCGAGGGCCGGCTGTACGACGCCAAGGTCGTGCTCTACGACTGGAAGCGCGATATCGCGGTCCTCGATGTCCCCTCGCTGCAGGCCCCGGCGCTCCAGTTCGCCCAGGACGACGCGCGCTCCGGTGATGGCGCGATCGTCGCCGGCTTCCCGGAGAACGGCGCCTTCGATGTGCGCGCCGCCCGGGTCCGCGGCCGTATCGAGGCCAACGGCCCCGACATCTACCGCCGCTCCACCGTGCAGCGCGATGTGTACTCGCTGTACGCGACGGTGCGGCAGGGCAACTCCGGCGGTCCGCTGCTCACCCCGCAGGGGCGGGTGTACGGCGTGGTCTTCGCCAAGTCCCTCGACGATGCGAACACCGGGTACGCGCTGACGGCGGACGAGGTGAGCCAGGACATCGAGAAGGGGCGTACGGCCGACCAGCCGGTGGACAGCCAGGGGTGTGCCCTCTAGCGCGGTGGCCGAGGGATATGCCCTCCGGAGCGGACGCGCCCGGCGGAGTGTGGCCCTCCAGAGCGGAGAGGCCCTCCAAAGCGGGGTGATGCCGGTGATGCCGAGCGTGCTACCAGGGGTTTCCGGTGTCGCCGGGGTCCCGGGCCGCGCCGGAGGTACTGCTAGCGGCTGCGTGGATGGCGCAACCGCGCCGAGACCCACCGGGCCCGGCGGCGGATGATGCGGGGAATCCCGAGGTTCGGGTCATGGCCTTGGGTAGGCCCGGAGCCGCCCCGCTCGGAAACACTCAGCGCGGCATTGGCAGTAGCGGCGGCCTGGGGGCCGCGGCTGTTTGGTGCGTCACGGTAGTCGTGAGTCCAGCCCATACCTCGGTGTCTGCCCCTGACCCAAGGTCCGTAATCGCCGGTGGCTGCGGCAATTGGCCTATGCTCCAGGCAATTGGCTGTTCGAAAAACAGATGTTCGCCCGCCCGTCGTGACGCGGCCGGAATGCGCACGGCCGACGCCGCTCAGCGGTCGGGTTCGGGGTCCTTCAGCCAGTTGATCAGCTCGGAGGTGAAGGCCCGGGGGTCCTCCTCGTGCGGGAAATGGCCGAGCCCGTCGAAGAGCCGCCAGCGGTAGGGGGCCTCGACGTACTCCCCGGAGCCCGCCGCGCTGCGGGTCCGCATCACCGGGTCGAGTGACCCGTGCAGATGCAGGGTCGGGACCTGTACCGGCCGCTTCATCCGCCGGTTGAACTGGAAACCGTCCGGCCGTGCCAGCGACCGCACCATCCAGCGGTACGGCTCGATCGAGCAGTGCGCGGTCGAGGGGATGCGCATCGCCCGCCGGTAGACCTCCACGGCCTCGTCCTCGGGCAGCCGCGGCCCGGACCACTCCCGGATCAGCCGCCCCACGGCCGCCGCGTCGTCCGCGACCAGCTGGCGCTCGGGCAGCCAGGGCCGCTGGAAGCCCCACACATGGGAGCTGGCCGCGCTCTGCTTGACGTCCGCCAGCATCGCCGAGCGCCAGCGGCGGGGATGCGGCATCGAGGCCACCACGAGCCGCCGCACCAGCTTCGGCCGCATCACCGCGGCCGTCCACGCCAGGTATCCGCCCAGGTCATGGCCGACGAGCGCGGCGTCCGGCTCACCCAGCGAGCGGATCACACCGGTGATGTCGAGGGCGAGGTTGGCCGGGTCATAGCCCCGGGGCGTACGGTCGCTGCCGCCCACCCCGCGCAGATCCATCGCGACCGCGCGGTAGCCGGCGTCGGCGAGCGCGGGCAGCTGGTGCCGCCAGGTCCACCAGAACTGCGGAAAGCCGTGCAGCAGCAGCACCAGCGGGCCGTCACCCAGCTCGGCGATGTGGAAGCGCGCGCCGTTGGCCGCGATATCCCGGTGGGTCCAGGGGCCGTCGAGCCGTACGACCGACGCGGAGGTATCAGGGACGGTCATGCCGACGAGCGTGTCACATCCCGCACGGAGCGACCGCCATTGCTCTCGGCACGCGGATGCGGCTTGACGCTCCCCAGTACGGCGGCGCTCTCCTTGGACGAGGCGATCGACCGCTTCGGCGCCTTGACCTTCTTGAACTTCAACAGCGCCAGCAGCCCCAGGATCCCGGCGAACAGCCAGTAGATACCGCCCACGATCAGAAAGCACCAGGCGAGGCCGAGACCGGTCCAGGCGCGCATGCCATAGGCGAGGGCGAAGCTCAGCACCGGCAGCGAGAACAGCAGCAGCACCCCGGCCGCCATCCCCGCGCCGCTGCCGACCGCGGCCTTCTTGGCCCCCACCCGGAGCTCGGCCTTGGCCAGCGCGATCTCGTCGTGCATCAGCGCCGACAGCTCGGTGGTCGCCGTCGCCACCAGCTGGCCGAGGCCGCGGTTGCCGCCGTCGTCGGCTGCGCTCATCGCCATCTCCCTCTGCTCTTGTGCGTCTTCGCTCGTGCTGCGCCGTCCGCGCTTGGTACGTCGTCGCTTGGTACGTCGTCTGTGCTTGCTACGTCTTCTGCGCATTTCTGCGGGCGTCAAGCCTCTCAGATCATGCCGGACCATCGTCGCCGGAGTCGTTCGCGGCGGCCACTTCGGCAAGCCGCCGGTGCTCGGCGGCCTTTGCCTCGTGAATGGCGGCCATCCGCAGGTGGTAGTCGGGGCTGTCCAGCTCATAGACGTCCGGGATGCCGTCCATGTCCTCGTCCCGCTCCTCCTCCTGACACAGCCGCTGGTACCTGGTGTTGCGCAGCTTGAGGAGGACGCCGGCGAACAGGGCGGCGCTCAGCGAGCCGATGAGGACCGCCGCCTTGACCTCCCCGGCGAGCGTGGGATCGGTGGGGAAGGCGAGTTCGCCGATGAGGAGGGAGACGGTGAAGCCGATTCCGGCGAGGGCGGCCACGGCGAAGACATCGGCCCAGGCCAGATCCTCGTTCAGCTCGGCCTTGGTGAAGCGGGCGGCGCACCAGGAGCCGCCGAAGACGCCGACGGCCTTGCCCACGACGAGGCCGAGGACCACGCCGAGGGTCTCCGGGCGGGTGAAGACATCCGCCACGGCGCCGCCGGAGAGCGGCACCCCGGCCGCGAACAGGGCGAACAGCGGCACCGCCACGCCCGCCGACACAGGGCGCAGCCGGTGCTCGACGCGCTCGGCGGGGGAGCGCTCCTCGCCCTCCCGTACGGTGCAGCGCAGCATCAGGCCCATCGCGACGCCCGCGATGGTGGCATGCACACCGCTGGCATGCATCAGCGCCCAGACCACCACGGCGAGCGGGAGATGGATCCAGGCCGTCCGGACGCCCTTGCGGTGCAGCAGCCAGACGAGGACGAGCGCGGCGACGGACAGGCCCAGGGCGATGAAGTTGATGTGCTGGGTGAAGAAGATCGCGATGATCAGAATGGCGCCGAGGTCGTCGACGACCGCGAGGGTGAGCAGGAAGGCGCGCAGCGCGGCGGGCAGGGCGGTGCCGAGCACGGCGAGGACGGCGAGCGCGAAGGCGATATCGGTGGCCGTCGGCACGGCCCAGCCCCTGAGGCCGCCGTCGCCGCTCGCGCTGACGGCGACATAGACGAGCGCGGGTACGGCCATGCCGCAGACGGCGGCGATCACGGGCAGCGCGGCCGCCTTGGGGTCGCGCAGCTCGCCCGCGACCAGCTCGCGCTTGAGCTCGATACCGGCGACGAAGAAGAAGATCGTGAGCAGGCCGTCGGTGGCCCAGGAGGCGACCGAGAGGTGCAGATGCAGCCCCCGGGGGCCGAAGGAGAAGTCCTTGATGTCGCCGTAGACGCCGCTGAGCGGAGTGTTGGCGAGGATCAGCGCCACGATGGCGGCCACAAGGAGGATCACACCGCCGACGGTCTCGGTGCGCAGCGCGTCGGTGACGAACGTCCGCTCGGGCAGCGACAGGCGTCCGAGGAACTTGCGGCTGGTGGGCGCGGCCACAGGCGGGCCTCCTGGGTAGGTCGGTGGTGCGGATACACGTGTGGCGTATGCCGACCAGACTTCCCGGCGCTCCTGCCCCTCATCTTGTCGTAATTTTTATGCGACAGCCACCTGCGGCAATCACGGCGAGGGGCGCCCCCGCCTGGCGGGAGCGCCCCTCGCTCATGTCGTGCTCATGCTGCGCTTGTGGTGCCGATGTGGTGCCTGTAGTGCTTGTGGCGCTTTTGGTGTGCCGACCTTGGGGTGGGTCGGATCAGTCCTCGCTGGGTGCCGAGGGCAGCTTGCTCTGGATCAGATCCATGACGGAGGAGTCGGTGAGCGTGGTGACATCGCCCAGCGCGCGGTTCTCGGCGACATCGCGCAGCAGACGGCGCATGATCTTGCCGGAGCGGGTCTTGGGCAGCTCGGCCACCGGCAGGATCCGCTTGGGCTTGGCGATCGGGCCGAGCTGCTTGGCGACATGCGCCCGCAACTCCTCGACCAGACCATCGTCCTCGGCCGCGCCGCCGCGCAGGATGACGAACGCGCAGATGGCCTGGGTGGTCTGCGGGTCGGTGGCGCCGACGACCGCTGCCTCGGCGACCTTGGGGTGCGAGACGAGCGCCGATTCGACCTCGGTCGTCGAGATGTTGTGGCCGGACACCAGCATCACATCGTCGACCCGGCCGAGCAGCCAGATGTCGCCGTCGTCGTCCTTCTTGGCGCCGTCGCCCGCGAAGTAGCGCTTGTCGAAGCGGGACCAGTAGGTGTCCAGGTAGCGCTGGTCATCGCCCCAGATGGTGCGGAGCATGGACGGCCACGGCTCGGTGAGCACCAGATAGCCGCCATGGCCGTTCGACACCTCATTGGCCTCGTCGTCCACGACGGTGGCGGCGATGCCCGGGAGCGGGACCTGGGCCGAACCGGGCTTGGTCGCGGTGACGCCCGGCAGCGGGCTGATCATGATGCCGCCGGTCTCGGTCTGCCACCAGGTGTCGACGACGGGCGTGGTGTCCGCGCCGATGTGCTTGCGGTACCAGATCCACGCCTCGGGGTTGATGGGCTCACCGACGGAGCCGAGGATGCGCAGCGAGGAGAGGTCGAACTTGGCCGGGATGTCGTCGCCCCACTTCATGCAGGCGCGGATCGCGGTCGGGGCGGTGTACAGGAGGGTGACCCCGTACTTCTGGACGATCTCCCACCAGCGGCCCTGGTGCGGGGTGTCCGGGGTGCCCTCGTAGAGCACCTCGGTGGCGCCGTTGGAGAGCGGGCCGTAGACGATGTACGAGTGGCCGGTGACCCAGCCGACGTCCGCGGTGCACCAGAAGACGTCGGTCTCCGGCTTGAGGTCGAAGACGGCGTGGTGGGTGTACGAGACCTGGGTGAGGTAGCCGCCGGAGGTGTGCAGGATGCCCTTGGGCTTTCCGGTCGTGCCCGAGGTGTAGAGGATGAACAGCGGGTGCTCGGCGTCGAACGCCTCGGGGGTGTGCTGCTCCGGCTGGCGCGCCACGATCTCGTGCCACCAGACGTCGCGGCCCTCGTGCCAGTCCACCTCCTGGCCGGTGCGGCGGACGACCAGCACACTGCGCACGTTCTCGGTGCCGGGCCGGGTGAGCGCCTCGTCGACGGCGGGCTTGAGCGCGGAAGCCTTGCCGCGTCGGTAGCCGCCGTCCGAGGTGATGATGACGCGGGCGTCGGCGTCCTGGATACGGGTGGCGAGAGCGTCGGCCGAGAAACCGCCGAAGACCACCGAATGCGGAGCGCCGATACGGGCGCAGGCCAGCATCGCGACCACGGTCTCCGGGATCATCGGCAGGTAGATGGCGACCCGGTCGCCCGTCTGGACCCCCAACTCGGTCAGTGCGTGGGCCGCTTGGGAGACCTCCCGCTGCAGCTCGGCATAGGTGAGGGAGCGGGTGTCGCCGGGCTCGCCCTCGAAGTGGAGCGCCACCCGGTCGCCCAGACCGTTCTCGACATGCCGGTCGACGCAGTTGTACGCCACATTGAGCTTGCCGTCGGCGAACCACTTCGCGAACGGCGGGTTCGACCAGTCGAGTGTCTCGGTCGGCGCGGTCGCCCATGACAGCCGACGGGCCTGCTCGGCCCAGAAGCCCAGGCGGTCCGCCTTCGCCCGCTCGTACGCCTCGGCCGTGACATTGGCGTTCGCGGTCAGCTTGGCGGGCGGCGCGAAGCGACGCTCCTCCCGAAGAAGGTTGGCCAGGCTCTCGTTACTCACGACATCTCCCATTCCCAGGGTGTCCGTTGTGTCCCAGGCCATAGCTCATCAGCCAACGGCACACCCTGACAAGGGCTGTCGCCGAAAATTGGTTTAGACCTGTCATGGTTTATGTCACCGCCCCAGCTCCAGGGCCCCCTGGACGGGGTCCCCTCCCCGCTCCGCGACGCCGGAACGGCCGCTTCCGGCCTGGGTGGGGGCCGCCGTTGCGAGACAGGCGGGCATCGGTACGCCATGGTCCGGACGGACGGGCAGGAATCTCCCCGAGCCTGTGTCCAGGACATACGCCTGCGCCTCCGCCACGTGGAAATACATTCCATGCAGCGCCAGCCCGCCCTCCGCCACCCGCCGTGCCACACAGGCGTGCTCCATCAGATGGTCGAGCTGCTGTCTCACGTTGACCAGCGCCAGCCGCTCCACATCGTCGGCGATCGGCCGGCTCGACAGGGCGACCTCGCCGCGCCCCAGTCGACCGATCCGCTCCATCCGTGCCAGCGCCGGTCTGCCGTGGCGCAGCCAGCGCTCCAGCGGCGAGCGCTCCAGCGGCGTCGTGCCCCCGCCTGCGGACGCCCCGGCCCCGGGCTGGGACGGCGTTCGGGTCGGCGCCGATGAGCCGAGCAGCGCATGCATCGCGCCACATCCGGAGTGCCCGCACACCGTGATGCTGCTGACCTTCAGCACCTCCACCGCATAATCGATCGCCGCGCCCACCGAGTCACAGGAGCCATCGGCGCCCGATGGTGGCACCAGATTGCCGACATTGCGCACGGTGAACAGGTCGCCGGGGCCACTGGAGGTGATCATGCTGGTGACCAGGCGGGAGTCGGCGCAGGTGAGGAACAGCTGGCTGGGCCGCTGCCCCTCCCGCGCCAGCCGGGCCAACTCGTCGCGGACCAGCGGTGCCGTATGGCGCTGGAACGCGCTCACCCCGCCGAGCAACTGACCGCCTGCGTGCCCGTCGACGCCCGCGGTCGCCGAGGCGGGACGGGTGCAGTGGTGATCACGCCAAGGTGTCCACGGCCGACAGGCCCGGGCGCCGCCCGCCTCCGCGATCCGCCGAGCCGGCCGTCCATCGGCCGCCGCCCGCCCGGAGCCCGAGGGCCGGCGGAGCACCGTGAGCAGAGCGACCGTGAGGAGGGTGACCGCGAGGACCGCGGCGGCGACCGTGAGCCCGGTTCTGAGCGAGGCGTCGCAAGCCCATGCGATGCCCAGTGAGGCCAGGGCGACGACCAGGGGGAGAGGGGCGGCGAACGGGAAGAGGGTGGCCGAGGTGGAGAGATCTCCGCGTCTGTGGCGGGAGATCCGGTGGATCCGGTCCAAGAGCTTCAACATTCCCGTCTCCTCCGGGGCTTCGGTCGCGGATAGGGGCGCGGCCGTGGGTCACGGTGTACTGCGGTACTGAATCCCAAGCGTTGGTAAATGAATCGTAATGCCGAGTAAAGTCACTGGGAAGTCTTTTTGGGGGGAAGTGGGCTGTTATTCCATCTATAGGGTGAATAGTCATTTAAAATGCCTTGTCATCCTCTGCCTTTTCCTCAGTCCGTGCGAGGTTGGCTCCCATCCGGCCGGATCTCCTGGACACAGCACGACACGAGGGACGAGGTGGCGGTATGAGGGTCAGAAGAAACGTCACTGCACTGCTGGCCACGGTGGTGGCGCTCTCCATGCCGGTCGGCTGCTCAGGAGACTCCGCCCAGACCCATGGACCGGGCGGCACCGCGGGTCCACGGCACGACAGGGACGGCCTGCAGAAGGGCCCTGGGGTGCCGAACCACCCTGACAAGGCCCCGAAGGCGGTACGGCTCATCGGCGACGGGTCGACCTCCGACACCGGCCCGCAGCCCCATCAGCCGAAGGCCGAGCGGCTTGAACCGGGCGAGAGACCACCGCAGTTCGTCGTCTTCTCCTGGGACGGCGCCGGGCAGGACAAACAGAAGCTGTTCTCCCACTTCCGTGCGGTCGGCAGGAAGTACGGCGCGACGATGACGTACTTCCTCAGCGGTGTGTACCTGCTGCCCGCGGAGAAGCGGTACCTCTACGATCCGCCCGGGCGTCGGCGCGGCGCCTCGTCCATCGGCTTCAACGACGTCAAGGGCATTAAGGCCACGGTGGAGCAGCTCCGCGACGCCTGGCTGGACGGCAATGAGATCGGCACCCACTTCAACGGTCACTTCTGCGGACGCAACCGCGGAGTCGGCGCCTGGTCGGCACGGCAGTGGACCAGCGAGATCCAGCAGGCCGAGTCGTTCGTCGAGAACTGGAAGACCAACTCCGGTCTGGAGCAAGAGAAACCGCTCCCCTTCGAGTACGGCAAGGAACTCATCGGCGGCCGTGCGCCCTGTCTGGAAGGGCAGAAGAACCTGATCCAGGCGGCCGCGAAGCTGGGATGGCGCTACGACGCGAGCTCGCCCGGCGGGCTGCAGATCTGGCCCAGCAAGATCCATGGGATCTGGGACTTCCCGCTGCAGCAGATCCCCGTACCGGGCCGTTCGTTCGAGACGCTCTCCATGGACTACAACTTCCTGGCCAACAAGCCGCGTAAGAAGGAGGGCAAGCGACCCAAGCGCTCCACCTGGGGCCGCCCGATGCGCGACGGCCTGCTCGCCGCCTTCGACCGGGCGTACGAGGGCAACCGGGCGCCACTGTTCATCGGCAACCACTTCGAGTCCTGGAACGGCGGAACGTATATGCGCGCCGTGGAGGACGTCATCAAGGAAGTCTGCCCGCGCAAGGGAGTGCGCTGCGTCTCCTTCAAGCAGCTGGCCGACTGGCTGGACGCGCAGAACCCCCGCGTCCTCGAGAAGATGCGAGTGCTGGACGTCGGGAGGCGGCCGCCGGGCGGCTGGAAGAGCTACCTGGCCGCCGAGCCGGGCGTGCCTGAGAAATACGCATCGGAGGGGAAGCACGCCTCGGAAGGGAAGCACATGGATCAGCACGCGGGCGAGCGCAGGCGGACGTCCGACCGCGAACCTGCGCATGAACGGACGTCCGAGCGACACACGCATACGGCTAAGCGGGAGCGGGCGTAGTCGCCGAACCCTCCTCCAGCGCGAACTCCCGCAGCGCGAAGGCGGGGTCGACCTGGGCGGCCAGATCGGCACCCGTCTTCGCGTTCCCCCAGCTCTGCGCGTTCTTCAGGTGGAAGTGCACCATCTGACGGGTGTACCGCTGCCAGTCGCGCCGCTCGTACGTGGCGTCCACCGCGTCCCGCAGAGACCGCAGCGCGTCGCGGTTCGTCTCCTCAAGCTCCTCGAACCGGGGCGCACGACCCTTCTCCATCGCCCTGACCCAGTCGGAGTGGCCGAACGCGACCAGGAGGTCATCGCCCACCTCCGCGCGGAGGAAGTCCAGGTCGTCCGGGCCCTGCACCTTGTTGCCGACCACCCGGAGCGCCACATCGAAGTCGCGGGCGTACTCCTTGTACTGGCGGTAGACGGAGACGCCCTTACGCGTGGGCTCGGCCACCAGGAACGTCATGTCGAAGCGGGTGAAGAGGCCGGAGGCGAAGGAGTCGCTGCCCGCCGTCATGTCGACGACGATGAACTCGCCGGGCCCGTCGACGAGATGGTTCAGGCACAGCTCGATCGCGCCGACCTTGGAGTGGTAGCAGGCGACGCCGAGATCGGATTCGGTGAAGGGGCCGGTCGCCATCAGCCGCACCGCCCCGTCGTCGAGCCGCACGGTGCGGGCGCATGCCTGATAGACGGGGTTGTCCTCGCCGATCCGCAGCAGCCGCGACCCCTCGCCCGGCGGAGTGGTCTTGATCATGGTCTCGGTGGAGGCGATGCGGGGGTTCGTGCCGCGCAAGTAGTCCTTGATCAGCGGGAGGTGGGCGCCCATGGCGGGCAGTGCGGCGGCCTCCGCCTCGTCGAGTCCGAGCGCCACGCCCAGATGCTGGTTGATATCGGCGTCGACGGCGACGACAGGGGCGTGGGCTGCGGCGAGATGGCGGATGAACAGCGACGACAGCGTGGTCTTGCCGCTTCCACCCTTGCCTACGAAAGCGATCTTCATGTTCACCTAGCGTAGGTGAGTGATCGTGGACCATGCGGGATTTACGTGAAGAACACCACTCCAACGAGGGGTGCCCGGTGTGAGGTGCGTAGTGTCGTACTCATGAGTACGTCAGCTGATCCGCTCGCCGCCCTGGCCGGGCTGCCCGGTGTGGCCGAGTCCGTGAACGCCGTACGGAAGGCGGTGGACCGGGTCTACGGACACCGGGTGATGCGCCGCCGCAGCAATGAGGTCACCTCCGAGGCGGCGTTGCGCGGGGCGCGGGGCTCCGCCGCGCTGGCCGGTGCGGACTGGGCGCTGGAAGAGGTGCGTCGGCGCACCGACTTCGGGACCGAGGGCGAGCCGCGCACGGTGGGGGCGGCGCTGCGGCTGACCGCCGAGGCGGGGCAGTTGTTGAATATCTGGCGTCAGTCGCCGCTGCGCGTTCTGGCCCGGCTGCATCTGGTCGCGGCGGGCGGGGCGGAGGGCGACGAGGGGGTCGGACGCCCGCGGCAGTCGGGTGAGCCGGTGGACGAGCCGCTGATCGGGTCCGATCTGCCGCTGCCGGGCGCGGACGAGGTGGCGGGGCGCCTCGATGGGTTGGCTCGGCTGCTGCTCATGGGCAGCGAGGCTCCGGCGCTGGTGACGGCGGCGGTGGTGCATGGCGAACTGCTCGCCCTGCGGCCCTTTGTCTCCCGCAATGGTCTGGTGGCGCGCGCGGCCGAACGGATCGTGCTGGTCGGCAGCGGCCTCGATCCGAAGTCGATCTGCCCGGCCGAGGTGGGGTACGCGGAGCTGGGCGTCGCGCCGTACATGGCGGCGCTGGAGGGCTATGCGTCCGGAACGCCGGAGGGCATGGCGGTGTGGATCGCACACTGCGGCCGGGCGGTTGAGCTCGGGGTGCGGGAGTCCACGGCGGTCTGCGAGGCCCTGCAGCGCGGGGCGGCCTGACGCCGGAAGAGCGGGCCGATGCCGGAAGGGCGGTCTGAGGTCGGAACGGCGGTCTGGGGCTGGGTAAGAGCGGAGGCTGGGCGGGAGCGGCCTGACGCCCGACAAGAGTTGCGGCGGCACCCGTGGGCACCGCCGCTGGCACAGCTACCGGGTTACCATGCGTGCAATCTCATTCGCCCATCAGGTCGGGAACTTATGCCCGTCACCTGGTGCGGCTGGCCCGTAATCGACGGGTCGACGTCGCGTGGGTGCTCAGCATCTGTGCTCGGTCCGTGGGGCCTTGGCGTCTGAGGGTTTCCTCCCGGATACCCCTGGTCTCGCGGGCCGTCGACTCCTTTGTACTCCTGCGAGAGGCCAAGCGGAACCCCTCACCGCAGATCTTTGCTATTACCCCTAAACGCGGGCATAAAGGACGCGGCGCCGATTGGTATACCACACCAGCCCGGCGGTGGCCGCGGCCGCGCCGACGGCCGCCGCCACAGCGAGCACCGGGCGGGGCGGCATGGAGAGCGAGGGCCTGCGCTGCTTCAGCCGGACCGGGCGGTTGAAGGAGAGCACCGGCCAGCCGCGGGCCGCCGCCTCGCGCCGCAGCGCCCGGTCCGGGTTGACCGCATGAGGGTGGCCGACCGACTCCAGCATCGGGAGATCGGTCGCCGAATCGCTGTAGGCGTAGCAGCGTGACAAGTCGTAGCCCTCCGACTCCGCCAACTCGGCGATCGCCTCCGCCTTCGTCGGGCCATAGGCGTAGTACTCCACCTCTCCGGTGAAGACTCCGTCTTCGACGACCATGCGGGTGGCCACCACGCGGTCCGCGCCCAGAAGCTCGCCGATCGGCTCGACCACCTCCGCCCCGGAGGTGCTCACGATCACCACATCGCGGCCGGCGATGTGGTGCTCCTCGATGAGCGAGGCGGCCTCGTCGTAGATGATGGGGTCGATCAGATCGTGCAAGGTCTCGGCGACGATCTCCTTCACCTGCTGGACATTCCATCCGCGGCACAGCGCCGATAGGTACGCGCGCATCCGCTCCATCTGGTCGTGATCGGCGCCGCCGGCGAGGAAGACGAACTGCGCATAGGCAGTACGCAGTACAGCGCGGCGGTTGATCAGACCACCCTGGTAGAAGGACTTGCTGAAGGTGAACGCGCTTGACTTCGCAATGACCGTCTTGTCCAGGTCAAAGAACGCGGCTGTCCGGGGCAAGGAGTGGTTTTCCACGACGCCGAGCATAGGGCCCACCATTCGGCGTAAGCTCAGGCGCGTGGGTTTGCCTGAGAAGGCTCTCGGGTACACCATGGAAGTCACGGATCGTTCGCGACCGTGCTAACCCGGCCCGACTCCTCCCCCCCCGAGTCGGCCGTGGGGACGACCCCCGCTCTCCCCCCCGGCGGGGGTCGTCGCATGTCCGGACGCGTTTTCGGCGTTCTCACGGGATCTTGATCCCCTCCCTCGGGCCCGTGTGGCCCCGCCTCTCCACAGCTTGGGCGGTAACCGTACGTAATCGCTAGGCTGCTCTCCGGAAGTCACTGCTTTAGGTGACTGGGATATTCACAAGTGATGAGTTGTCCACAGTTTTGGACCAAGATCCCCAAGATTTTCTGGATCGCAGCACGGTGATTCTCCGCGGTGCTCGCACTCGCTGTTCGCGGGAGTGAGAGCGCGTAACGGATATGGGAGGGGATCGTGACTGCATCCATCACACCGGAACGCCCTTCGGCGGCCGAAGGACAACGGGGCAGACCGCTCATCGTCACCGAGGACGAGGAGCTTCTCGACGATCTGCTGCGGTTGTGCGCGGCGGCCGGAGCCGAACCGGAAGTGGCACATGGTGCGCTCACCCGCCGGGGCAGTTGGGAGACCGCACCGCTGATTCTGGTCGGCGACGATTCGGCCGCCCGGCTGTGCGACCGGGCCCGCAGAGAAGGGGTGTTGCTCATCGGGCGCGATCTGGACGACCACGGCATCTGGCGGCGGGCGGTGGCGCTCGGCGCGGACAACGTGGCGTTCCTGCCCGATGCCGAGACCTGGCTGGTGGACCGGATCGCCGATGTCGCCGAGGGCGTGGGCCGGCAGGCCCTGACCATCGGAGTCATCGGCGGCCGCGGCGGCGCGGGCGCCTCCACCCTCGCGTGCGCCCTGGCGATCACCGCGGCCGGCTCCGGCCGGCGCACCATGCTGATCGACGGCGATCCGCTGGGCGGCGGGCTCGATGTGCTGCTCGGCGGCGAGGGCGCGCAGGGACTGAGATGGCCCGCCTTCGCCGAGTCGCGGGGGCGGGTCGCCGGAAGCGCTCTGGAGGAGTCGCTGCCCGAGCTGCACTCGCTGCGGGTGCTCAGCTGGGACCGTGGCGATTCGGTCGTCATCTCGCCCTCCGCGATGCGGGCGGTGCTGGCCGCGGCCAGGCGGCGCGGCGGGGTCGTGGTGGTGGATCTGCCGCGCCGCGTCGACGACGCGGCGGCCGAGGCCCTGGCCCAGATCGACCTCGGGCTGCTGGTCGTCCCGGCGGAGCTGCGAGCGGTCGCCGCCGCCCACCGGGTGGCGTCCACGGTGGGCATGGTGCTGCGGGACCTGCGCGCGGTGGTGCGGGGCCCGTGCGGGCCGGAGCTCGGCGACGAGGAGATCGCGGGGCTGCTCGGGCTGCCCCTGGCCGGTCAGCTGCCACCGGAGCCCGGTCTGGCCGACGCGTTCGAGGGCGGGGAGCCCCCGGGCGGCAGCCCCCGCGGACCGCTCGGCCGGTTCTGTGCCGAGTTCTGGGCGCGTGCCCTCGCCGACGAGGGAGGTGTCACCGCATGAGCGTCGTATCGCCGGATCTGCTGGACGCGGTGCGGCTGCGGCTCGCCGGAAGCGGCGCGGAGCCCACGCCCGCCCGGGTGGCGGCGGCCCTGCGTGAGGAGGGGCGGCTGCTCGGCGACACCGAGGTACTCGGTGTGGTGGAGGCGCTGCGCTCGGAACTGGTCGGCACCGGGCCCCTGGAGCCGCTGCTGGCCGCCCCCGATGTCACGGACGTCCTGGTCACCGCCCCCGATGAGGTGTGGGTGGACCGGGGTTCGGGGCTGGAGCGCACGGCCGTCACCTTCGTGGACGCGGCCGCCGTGCGCAGGCTCGCGCAGCGGCTCGCCGCGGTGGCCGGGCGGCGGCTGGATGACGCCCGGCCGTGGGTGGACGCCCGGCTGCCGGATGGGACCCGGCTGCATGCGGTGCTCCCTCCGGTCGCGGTCGGCTCGACCTGTCTGTCGCTGCGAGTCGTGCGCCCCCGGGCGTTCTCCCTCGCGGAGCTGGAGGCGGCCGGGACGGTGCCGCCGGGCGGCGCGCATCTGCTGCGGGCCATGCTGGACGCCCGGCTGTCCTACCTGATCAGCGGCGGCACCGGCTCGGGCAAGACAACGCTGCTGAGCACCCTGCTGGGGCTGGTCGGCCCGCAGGACCGAATCGTCCTCGCCGAGGACTCGGCCGAGCTCCGGCCCGACCACCCGCATGTGGTCCGGCTGGAGACCCGCCCTGCCAACCAGGAGGGCCGAGGCCAGGTCACCCTGCGGGATCTGGTGCGGCAGGCGCTGCGGATGCGCCCCGACCGGCTGGTGGTCGGGGAGGTGAGAGGCGCCGAGGTCACCGATCTGCTGGGGGCCTTGAACACCGGCCATGAGGGCGGCTGTGGCACCGTCCACGCCAATACGGCGGCCGACGTTCCCGCGCGGCTGGAGGCGCTCGGCTCGACCGCGGGTCTGGACCGGGCCGCGCTGCACAGCCAGTTGGCGGCGGCGCTGTCGGTCCTGGTCCATCTGGTGCGGGACCGCGGCGGGCGGCGCAGGATCGCCGAGCTGCATGTGCTGGACCGGGACCGGGCGGGCTTCGTCACGACCGTCCCCGCGGCCGTCTGGGGCCCGGAGGGCTTCGAACGGGCGGCGGGCTGGCAGCGGCTCCAGCGGCTGTGCGCACGGGGCGGAGGAGCGGCATGACGGGCGCGGGAGCGGACCGGGGTGCGCTGACGCTGTGCGCCGCGATGCTGTGCGCGGGGGCGGCCGTATGGCTGCTCTCCGGGCGGGACCGGGAGCTGCGCCGGGTGAGGCTGCTGTTCGCGGGCGGCGGACCCGTCGAGCCGGTGGGGCCCGACCTGGTGCGGCGGCTGTCCGAGACGGCCGCCTGGCTGCGGGAGCGCTGGCGGGTCGGGTACGGCGGGCGGATGGGGCGTGAGTTGCTGTGTCTGCCGGTCGGATGTGTGATCGCGCTGCTGGGCGCGTCGGTTCTGCCGCTGCTCGGGGCGGTGGTGGCCACGCCGGTCGTCGGCCGGTGGCTGCGGTCCCGGCGGCGCGAGCGGGACCGTGTGCGGCGCGCCGCCGGGGTGATCGACCTCTGTGTCACCGTGGCGGGCGAGCTGCGGGCCGGGCGGCATCCCGGCGAGGCGCTGCTGGCGGTGGACCCCGGGCACCTGAGGGAGCGTTGGGGGCTGGTGACGGCCGCGGCGCGGTTCGGCGGTGAAGTGCCGGACGCGCTGCGGAGGGTGGCCCGGCTGCCGGGCGCCGAGGGGTTGAGCGGGGTCGCGGCCTGCTGGCAGGTGGCGGTCGACGAGGGAGCGGGGCTGGCGGCGGGGCTCGACCGGGTGGCGGCGGCGCTGCGCGCCGAGCGGGACCAGCGGGACAGCCTGGACGCCAAGCTGGCGGGGGCCAAGGCCACCGCCGTCGCACTGGCGGTGCTGCCCGTCGTCGGGCTGGCGCTGGGCGGGCTGCTGGGCTCCAACCCACTGCATGAGCTGCTGCACACCCCGGCCGGGCTGAGCTGCCTGCTGGTGGGCGGCCTGGTGGAGTGGGCGGGCCTGGTGTGGACCGGCCGGATGGTGCGGGCGGCGCGTGAGCCGGGGCGGCCGGTGGCCGATGAGCGCTGAGGGTGTCCACAGCCTGGGGATTTCGCTGTCCGTCTTGGCGGCGGTCCTGTGCACGGTGATGGCGATGGTCGAGGCCCATCGGGAGCGGGGCGCCCGACGACGGTCGGCGGCGCTGCTTCGGGGCACGAGGGACCGGCGGCGGAGGCGGGCCTGGCCGTGGCGGCGCCGGCGCGCCGGGGCCACTGAGGGCGCGCTGCCCCTCTGGGCCGCGCCATGCGGCGCTGTGACGATCGCCGTTCTCCTCGTCGGAGGGCCGCCGGGGTGGGTGCTGGGGCTCACCGCGGCCTGCGGCCTCTGGTGGTGGCAGCGGTACCGCCGGGCCACCGCTGGGCGCTCCGGTCGTGACCGGCACATCGAGGCCCTCGCCGCGCGCCAAATTCCGCTGGCCGCCGATCTGCTGACCGCCTGCCTGGCGGCCGGAGCGGGCCCGCGGAAGGCGGCGGAGGCGGTGGGAGGTTCGCTGGGCGGCCCGGTCGGCGAGCGGCTTGCCCAGACCGCGGCGGAGCTGCGGCTGGGAGGTGAACCGGCCCACGCCTGGGGGCGCATCGGGGCTCTGCCCGGAGCGCAGGGTCTGGCACGCGCCATGGAACGCGCCGGGACAACGGGCGCTCCGGCGGTGGAGCCGGTGTCCCGGCTGGCGGCCGAATGCCGGGCCGAGCAGGGGCGGGCGGCGATGAAACGGGCCGACCGCACCGGTGTGTTGGTCAACGCACCGCTCGCGGGCTGCTTCCTCCCCGCGTTCCTGCTGGTCGGCCTGGCCCCGGTGATGATCGGGCTGGCCCGCGGCCTGATGGGCGACGGCCCCTGAACACCGACGAGACCACCAATCACACCAGCACCAATCACACCAGCGAACGACAGCGGCACGACAACAGCACGACGAACGACGAACCGCGGTCAGTGACACCGCGGACAGGGCAAGGGGGCCGACATGGTGAAGCAGTGGTGGGCACGGCGGTACGCGGCGGCACGTGCGAAGTCCGAGGCAGGCATGGCCACCGCCGAGTACGCGATGGGAACGATCGCGGCATGCGGTTTCGCCGCGGTGCTCTACAAGGTGGTGACCAGCGGGACCGTCAGCGGTGCGCTGCAGTCGGTCATCGGACGGGCGCTCGATGCGCAGTTCTGAGGCGCCGGGGATGGCCGAGCGGACGCGCCCGCGCGCCAGGAGCGGCGTGCGGGGAGTCCCGAGGGCCCGGGGCTTAGCAAGGCTCAGGGGTGTCCCGAGGGCCCAGGGCGTCCCAAGGACCCCGAGAATCCTAAGGACCCACGGCGTCCCGGGTGCCCGAGGCGTCCTAGGACCCCGGAGTGTCCTAAGGCCCCAGCGCACTGGGCGGGACAGCGGCTTCGTCACGGCGGAGACGGCCGTCGCGCTGCCGGTGCTGGCGCTGTTCGCCCTGATGTTGATCTGGGGGCTGATGGCCGCGGCCGCGCAGCTTCAGTGCGTGGACGCGGCGAGGGCCGGGGCGAGGGCGGCGGCTCGTTCGGAGCCGAGGGCGGACGCGATGGCCGCCGCCCGCTCGGCCGCACCCGATGGAGCGCGGGTCGAGCTGTGGCAGGAGGGAGACCTGGTGCGGGTGCGGGTCCGGACCCATGCCGCCGGCCCCGGTCCGCTGGCGGTGAATCTGCGCGGCGAGGCGGCCGCGCTCGCCGAGGACGCGGTGGGCGGGGTGGACGCGGGTGGTGCGGCCCGGGAGGCGGTCCCGTGAGCAGGACGGACGATCGGGGGTCGGCCACCGTCTGGACCGCGCTGGCCGCGACGGCCCTGTGCGCGGTGTTCGCGGCCGTACTGGCGGCCGGGCAGGCCATGGTGGCGCGCCATCGGGCGGGCGGAGCCGCCGACCTGGCGGCGCTCGCGGCGGCGGACCACGGCCTGGAGGGGGCTCGTACGGCTTGCGGTCTCGCCCGGCGGGTGGCCTCCGCCCAGGGGGCGCGCGTGGTGCGATGCGCACTGAACGGTGAGATCGCGGATCTCACGGCGGAGGTGCGCACCGGCCCGTTCACCCTCCGGGCCAGGGCACGGGCGGGGCCCGCGGGCACCCCTGTCACCGCACTGCCGTCGACACCCGGTGGCGGGGAGCGCTCACTCGGCGGCCGGCGGCTGCTCCGGGGCCCCGGCGAGCAGGGTCGTCAGGAGGCGGATGGCGGCCTTCTTGTCCAGCGGGTCGTTGCCGTTGCCGCACTTGGGCGACTGGATGCAGGACGGGCATCCCGCCTCGCACTCGCAGGCGGCGATCGCCTCGCGGGTGGCGGCCAGCCAGCGGGCGGCCGTGTGGAAGGCGCGCTCGGCGAAGCCCGCGCCACCCGGGTGCCCGTCGTACACGAAGACGGTCGGCAGCAGCGTGTCGGGGTGCAGCGGGACGGACACCCCGCCGATGTCCCAGCGGTCACAGGTGGCGAAGAGCGGCAGGATGCCGATCGAGGCGTGCTCGGCGGCGTGCAGGGCGCCGCCGAGGGCCTGGGGGTGCACCCGGGCCTCCTCGAGCTGGTCGTCGGTGACCGTCCACCACACGGCCCGGGTGCGCAGGGTGCGCGGCGGAAGGTCGAGCTTGGACTCGCCGAGGACCTCACCGGTGATCAGCTTGCGGCGCAGAAAGGAGACGACCTGGTTGGTGACCTCGACCGAGCCGAAGCACAGCCGCGCGTCCCCCCAGGGGATCTCGGTGGTGGTCTCCAGGATGGAGATCGCCGTGGTGTCGCGGGCCGTGGTCGAGTAGGGCGGAGCGGCTTCCTCCACCAGGGCGACCGAGTCGTCGAGGTCGAGCTGCCTGACGAGATAGCTCCGGCCCTGATGCAGGTGGACGGCGCCCTCGTGGACGGTGGTGTGGGCCGCCGCGGCGTCCACGGTGCCCAGCAGCCGCCCGGTCGCCGCCTCCACGACCTGGACCGGGCTGCCGCCCGCCCCGCGGATGTCGGTGAGGTCGGCGGCGCGCTCACGGCGGGTCCAGTGCCAGGCGGTCGCCCGGCGCCGCAGCAGCTTGCGCTGCTCCAACTGCGGCATCAGCTCCTCGGTGGCGGGGCCGAAGAGCTCCAGGTCCGGCTCGGTGAGCGGAAGCTCCGCCGCGGCCGCGCACAGGTGCGGCGCGAGGACGTAGGGGTTGTCCGGGTCCAGGACGGTGGACTCCACCGGCTGCCGGAAGAGAGCGTCCGGATGGTGGACGAGATAGGTGTCCAGCGGGTCGTCCCTGGCGACCAGGATCGCCAGGGCCCCTTCGCCGGTGCGCCCGGCCCGCCCCGCCTGCTGCCACAGGGAGGCGCGGGTGCCGGGGTAGCCCGCCACGACCACGGCGTCCAGCCCGGCGATGTCCATCCCCAGCTCCAGGGCGGTGGTGGCGGCGAGCCCCAGCAGCTCACCGGAGTGCAGGGCCCTCTCCAGGGCGCGGCGCTCCTCGGGGAGATAGCCGCCGCGATAGGCGGCGATCCGGTCCGGCAGCGAGCGGTCCACCTCCGCGAGCCGTTCCTGGGCGATGAGCGCGATGAGCTCCGCGCCCCGCCGGGAGCGCACGAAGGTGACCGTACGGACGCCCTGGACGGCCAGGTCGGTGAGCAGGTCGGCGGACTCGGCCGTGGCCGTGCGGCGCACCGGGGCGCCCTGCTCGCCGTGGAGCTCGGTCAGTGGCGGCTCCCAGAGGGCGAAGACGACCTCGCCGCGCGGCGAGCCGTCCTCGGTGATCTCCACGACGGGCACGCCGGTCAGCCGGCTGGCAGCGACCGCCGGATCGGAGGCGGTGGCCGACGCGAGCAGGAACACGGGAGAGGAGCCGTAGCGGGCACAGACGCGGCGCAGCCTGCGCAGCACCTGGGCCACATGGGAGCCGAAGACACCCCGGTAGGTGTGGCATTCGTCGATCACCACATAGCGCAGCGCGCGCAGGAAGGAGGACCACCTGGGGTGGCCGGGCAGGATGCCGCGGTGGAGCATGTCGGGGTTGGTGAGCACGTAGTTCGCGTACTGACGCACCCACTCGCGCTCCTCCACGGGCGTGTCGCCGTCGTAGACCGCCGCCCGGACGCCGGTGCCCAGCGGGGCGGTGAAGCCGGCCACCGCGCGGCGCTGGTCGGCGGCCAGCGCCTTGGTGGGGGAGAGGTAAAGGGCGGTCGTCCCCCGGCCGCTGGGCTCCTCCGAGCCATCCAGCAGGGTGCTGAGGACGGGGGCCAGATAGGCGAGGGACTTGCCGGAGGCGGTTCCGGTGGCCACGACCACGGATTCCCCGCGCAGCGCGTGTTCGGCCGTACGCGCCTGGTGGGCCCACGGGCGCTCGATGCCGGCCGCGCGAATGGCGTTGATCACCTCCGGCCGGATCGCCGAGGGCCAGTCGGCATGGGTTCCCGGGCGCGGGGGCAAGTGCTCCGTATGAGTGATGCGCGCGCCCCGGCCCGCCCCGGTGCTCAGCCGACCGAGGACGGCCCGGGGTGAGGGGTGTATGCCCGCCTGCCGCGGGATTTGGTCGTGGGCCATCGACACCGAGTGTGTCACTGGTCTGACGGACAATGGTCTCAAGGCGTCGTGCACGCCTGCTGGTAAGTGATTGAATGCCATCGCGGCTGCCGATCCATGGGGGGCGACCGCTCGATGCAAGGTGCTGGAGGATCCGTGGACCTGTCCCTGTCGACTCGGACCGTCGATGACCGCACGGTCGTCGAGGTCGGTGGCGAGATTGATGTATACACCGCGCCCAAGCTGCGCGAGCAGCTGGTCGAGCTTGTCAACGACGGCAACTACCACCTGGTCGTCGACATGGAGGGCGTCGACTTTCTCGACTCCACCGGACTCGGCGTGCTCGTCGGCGGGCTCAAGCGAGTGCGGGCCCATGAGGGCTCGCTGCGCCTGGTTTGCAACCAGGAGCGCATTCTGAAGATCTTCCGCATCACCGGCCTGACCAAGGTGTTCCCGATTCACACCTCGGTCGAGGACGCTGTCGCGGCGACCGACTGACAAGATCGCCGAAGGAAGACACAGAAGGGGGTTCCGGGCGGCGTACGCCCGGCCCTCCCGATAAGCACGCCCATACGCCCGAGGGGGATGGCATGGCCACCGTCGAACTCCGCTTCAGCGCGCTGCCTGAGCACGTCAGGACCGCTCGTCTTGTCGCGGCCGCCGTGGCGCGTCGGGCGGGGGTGGATGAGGCCGTGCTCGACGAGGTGCGGCTCGCGGTCGGTGAGGCTTGCACGCGTGCGGTCGGGCTCCACCTGAGCAATGGGGTGGAGGCACCGGTGCGGGTGACGCTGACCGAGGAGGAGAAGAAGTTCTCCATCGAGGTCGGTGACGAATCCCCGACCTCGGCGGCCCTGGCGTCCGGCTCCCATCCGGAGATGGACGACGAGGCCGAGGGCGAGGACGAGATGGGTCTCGCCGTCATCAGCGGGCTCGTCGACGATGTCGAGGTGACGAGCAGCGAGTCCGGTGGAGTGATCCGGATGAGCTGGCCGACGTCACCCCAGCCTCTGGTGTCCTAGCCCCCACCGCGCCGGGTCCTGCCCCACTGGGGCTGCTGGGCCCTGCGCCGCCGTGCCGAGTCCTAGCTCGCAGTGGGCTGTGTCCTGCTCCCGTTGGTGGGGTGCTGCCCGCACTGGGCTGACTCCTGCTTCCGTTGGCTTGGGTGCTGCCCCATGCGGCTGCGCCCTGTTCTCGTCGGTTCGGGCACTGCTCGCGCCGGGCTGAGTCCTGTTCGCGCACGGCAGGCCCTCTCCCGGTGTCGGGAGCAGGCCTTGCTCGTCCTGATCGCCGAAGCTGGGTCCCTCGTGAGGGTCATCTGTCCGTCATCCCTCACCCGACTCGCAGGACCCGCTGGAACCCGCCGCACCGGCCGTTTCATGATCGCTGGTCCGGCTGTCGGCATGCCCGCGCCCGGTCGGCCGCATGGTCCCGGCGCACCTCTCGGCGCGCGCTATTTCGATCTCTGGCCTAGGCTCTGAACAGCGATTTTCTCGGTGATGCGCGACTGCCGCTAGATCATCTATATAGATCATTCGTAGAGATCATTTTACATCCGTCAGTGAATTGTCGACCTTCCTTCTTCCGAAGGAATTCATACCGCCAAACCAATTGATCTTCGCTGGTGCGGGCGAATTCCCATTCCGGCGCCCTGTTTTGATCGTGTGACGCTCCCTACAATCCGTCCACATCTCGAGCTCAGGACGCCTGAGCGCGGCGGCTCTTCTGCGGTCGCAGAACTGCTGCGCGCCCATGTGCCAAACGTCAAGGAGGACGAATGGCGGGGCCTCTCACCCCTCATCAGCTGGACCTCACCCCAACCCTGGCCGCCGCAGAGCTGACCCACGACAACCGTGTGATCGTGCTGGTGATCGCCGCCGTCGCGATCGCGGCGCTCGCGGTCGCGGTGGTGCTGGTACGACAAGTCCTCGCGGCGGGCGAGGGCACGGACAGTATGAAGAAGATCGCCGAGGCCGTTCAGGAAGGCGCCAATGCCTATCTGGCCCGGCAGTTGCGCACTCTCGGCGGATTCGCCGTGGTGGTGTTCTTCCTGCTCATGCTGTTGCCGGCGGACGACTGGCCGCAGCGCATCGGGCGTTCGGTGTTCTTTCTGATCGGTGCGGCATTCTCGGCGGCCACCGGCTATATCGGGATGTGGCTCGCGGTGCGCAGCAATGTGCGCGTCGCCGCCGCCGCCCGTGAGGCCACCCCCGAGCCCCCCACCACACCCGTCAATGGCGATTCGGCCGCTTCCGCACCCGGTAAGCCGAGCGTGGATCTCACGGCCGTCTCGCACAAGGCGATGAAGATCGCTTTCCGTACCGGCGGTGTGGTGGGCATGTTCACCGTGGGCCTCGGACTGCTGGGCGCCTCCTGCGTGGTGCTGGTCTACGCGGCCGACGCGCCCAAGGTGCTGGAAGGCTTCGGGCTCGGCGCCGCGCTGATCGCGATGTTCATGAGGGTCGGCGGTGGCATCTTCACCAAGGCCGCCGACGTCGGCGCCGACCTTGTCGGCAAGGTCGAGAAGGGCATCCCCGAGGACGACCCGCGCAACGCCGCCACCATCGCGGACAACGTTGGCGACAACGTCGGCGACTGCGCCGGTATGGCCGCCGACCTCTTCGAGTCGTACGCCGTCACCCTGGTCGCCGCGCTGATCCTCGGCAAGGCGGCCTTCGGCGACGCCGGGCTGGCCTTCCCGCTGCTCGTTCCGGCCATCGGCGTGGTCACCGCCATGATCGGGATCTTCGCCGTGGCCCCGCGCCGCGCCGACCGCAGCGGAATGAGCGCCATCAACCGCGGCTTCTTCATCTCGGCCGTGATCTCGATGGCGCTGGTGGCGGTCGCGGTCTTCACCTATCTGCCGTCCAGCTACGCGGATCTCGACGGCGTCACCAGCCGCGAGATCCTCGGCCACAGCGGTGACCCGCGGGTCCTCGCGCTCGTCGCCGTCGCCATCGGCATCGTGCTGGCCGCGCTCATCCAGCAGCTCACGGGCTACTTCACCGAGACCACCCGGCGTCCCGTGCGGGACGTCGGCAAGACCTCGCTGACCGGCCCGGCCACGGTGGTGCTCTCCGGTATCTCGCTCGGTCTGGAGTCGGCCGTCTACTCGGCGGTGCTGATCGGGCTGAGCGTCTACGGCGCCTTCCTGCTCGGCGGCACCTCGATCATGCTGGCGTTGTTCGCCGTCGCGCTCGCCGGCACCGGCCTGCTCACCACGGTCGGTGTGATCGTCGCCATGGACACCTTCGGTCCGGTCTCCGACAACGCCCAGGGCATCGCCGAGATGTCCGGCGATGTCGAGGGCGCGGGCGCGCAGGTGCTCACCGACCTCGACGCGGTCGGCAACACCACCAAGGCGATCACCAAGGGCATCGCGATCGCGACGGCGGTGCTCGCCGCGGCCGCGCTCTTCGGCTCGTACCGCGACGCCATCGCGGAGGCCGTGAACGATGTGCACGCCTCCGTGGCCGGGGAGATGAATCTGAGCCTGGACATCTCACAGCCCAACAACCTCGTGGGCCTCGTCCTCGGCGCCGCCGTCGTCTTCCTCTTCTCCGGGCTGGCGATCAACGCGGTGTCGCGGTCGGCCGGAGCGGTGGTCTTCGAGGTACGGCGGCAGTTCCGCGAGAAGCCCGGGATCATGAACTACAGCGAGCAGCCCGAGTACGGCCGGGTCGTCGACATCTGCACCAAGGACGCGCTGCGCGAGCTGGCCACACCGGGTCTGCTCGCCGTCCTGGCGCCGATCGCCGTCGGCTTCACCTTCGGGGTCGGCGCGCTCGGCTCGTTCCTGGCGGGCGCGATCGGCACCGGCACGCTGATGGCCGTCTTCCTCGCCAACTCCGGCGGCGCGTGGGACAACGCCAAGAAGCTGGTCGAGGACGGTCATCACGGCGGTAAGGGGAGCGAGGCGCATGCCGCGACGGTGATCGGCGACACGGTCGGCGATCCCTTCAAGGACACCGCGGGCCCCGCGATCAACCCGCTGCTGAAGGTGATGAACCTGGTGGCGCTGCTGATCGCGCCCGCGGTGGTGAAGTTCTCCTACGGGGACAACGCCAGCCCTGGGCTGCGTGCGGTCGTCGCCGGGCTCGCCGTCGTGATCATCGTCACCGCGGTCTACATCTCCAAGCGGCGCGGGATCGTCGTAGGTGACGAAGACAACTCCGAGCGCGTGGCGAAGTCGGCCGACGCGGCGGTGGTGTCCTAGCCCCGGAAGGGGCCAGGGGGCCGGGAAAGCCCCTGCGACATGCGGGCGGGCGATGTGCGGCAGCACATCGCCCGCCCGTGTCCCTGTCCGGGGTGTCCCGTCCGCTCGATGAGGCCATGTCCACAACGAGCGGGGTGCAAATGACTGGAAAAGGATCCATACGGGGCGCTCGACGGGTGGGCTTCGCCGGATGGACGTGTATGTTCCGGGGCCGAGAGCCATGGAAGGGACCAATCCGGTGAACAAGAAGCTTGTGGCTGCACTGTCCGGCGGTGCGGCACTCGTACTGGCGCTGACCGGCTGCGGGGGCGGCGATGAGGACAAGAAGGTCAACGACTGGGCCAAGTCGGTCTGTGACGAGGTGCAGCCTCAGCTGAAGAAGATCCAGGGCGCAAACACCGCGATCCAGGGTGCGGCCGACGAGCAGGACTCCAAGAAGCTGCAGCAGACCGACTCCAAGGCGTTCCAGGAGATCTCCGAGTCCTACGGCGCACTCGCCAAGGCCGTGAACAAGGCGGGCCCCCCGCCCGTCGACAGCGGCGACAAGACCCAGCAGCAGGCGGTCAAGGAGCTCAACGCCACCTCGGGGGCGTACACGAAGCTGAAGACGTCCGTCGACAAGCTGGACACCTCGGACAAGTCCAAGTTCGCCCAGGGGCTCAAGGGCGTCGCCGACGAGCTCGACAAGCTCAGCAAGTCGGGAGACCAGGCCCTGCAGAAGCTGCAGGAAGGAAAGGTCGGCTCGGCGATGGCCAAGCAGTCCGGCTGCCAGAAGCCGAAGACGACCGGCGGCGCCACGACGCAGTCCTGACGGGCTGCCCAGGGCTGTCCGGGACGGCCCCGGTTCTGCCCCCAGGGGTCAACGCCGTCGCCTCGCGCCCCCTTTTGTCGGCTCGTCAGCCTGGCCGACGCGGGCGATGTCGTTCCGATGCCGACCGGCGTCGCCCGCTGTCGGTCATTGCCCCGACAATGGGGGCGTGAGTACGCACCAGCCTCCGTTCCGTGTTCCCGTCGCCGACCCTGAGCGCACCGCCCGCCTTCGTGAGGCGCTGTCGGCAGCCTCATTCACCGCCGATGGTCTGCTGGATCTGCTCGGCCCGTCCGCCTACGCGGCCCTGGCGCGCGGCGAGACCGTCCCGGCGCTGCGCGCCACCCGGGGCGAGAGCAGCCCGCTGGAGACCCTGGTGCGGCTCTTTCTGCTGCAGCGGCCCGTGGCGTACGGGCGGGCGGCCGCGGCCCTGCCGGCCGAGGACTGCCTCGCCGACGGCTGGCTGGTGCGCGAGGGCGACGAGGTGCGCGCGAGCGTGGATGTGCGGCCTTACGGCGGCCCCGAGGGCCAGGACTGGTGGATCGTCTCCGACCTGGGCTGCGCGGTCGGCGGCGCCGGAGGGATCGGCGGCCCGGGCGGCGCGCGCGGCCGTGAGGACCGCTCCCGGCTCGTCCTCGGGGTCGGCGGCGCGTCCACCACGCTCGCCGGTCTCACCGTGCCCGCGCCCGTGGGCCGGGTCCTGGACCTCGGCACCGGCTCCGGTATCCAGGCGCTGCACGCGGGCCGCCACGCCACCCGCGTCACTGCCACGGACCGCAATCCGCGCGCCCTGGCGATCGCCCGGCTGACCCTCGCCCTGTCCGGGGCGCCGGAGCCGGATCTGCGGGAGGGATCGCTGTTCGAGCCGGTCCGGGACGAGAGGTACGACCTGATCGTCTCCAACCCGCCCTTTGTGATCTCCCCCCGCTCCCCGGAGGGCAGCGAGCTGGTCTACCGGGAGGGCGGGATGTCCGGGGACGACCTGTGCCGCACCCTCGTCCAGGAGTCCGCCGGGCACCTCGCCGACGGCGGCTGGTGTCAGCTGCTGGCGAACTGGCAGCACATCGAGGGGGAGGACTGGCGCGAGCGGGTGGCCTCCTGGGTCCCGTCCGGCTGTGACGCGTGGATCGTGCAGCGCGAGGTGCAGGACGTCAGCCAGTACACCGAGCTGTGGCTGCGCGACGCCGGTGAGCATCTGGCCGGCCCCGAGGCGTACGCGGCGCGCTACGACGCGTGGCTGGACGAGTTCGAGGCGCGGAAGACCAAGGCCGTCGGCTTCGGCTGGATCACCCTGCGCAAGTCCGGCGCCGACCGGCCCTCGGTGACCGTGGAGGAGTGGCCCCATCCGGTCGAGCAGCCGCTGGGGGGCGAGGCCATGGCCCACTTCGACCGGCAGGACTTCCTGCGCACGCATGACGACGCGGCGCTGCTGACCACCCGCTTCCGGCTGGCGGACGAGGTCGTCCAGGAGCAGGTGGGCCCGCCCGGGGCCGAGGACCCCGAGCATGTGGTGCTCAGGCAGTACCGGGGGATGCGGCGGGCGACGACGGTGGACACGGTCGGGGCGGGCTTCGCGGGTGTGTGCGACGGCACACTGAGCGCGGGCCGGATCCTGGACGCCATCGCCCAGCTGCTCGGGGAGGACCAAGTGGTGCTGCGCGACCGCACCCCGCAGTCCATCCGGCTCCTGATCGAGCAGGGCTTTCTGCGGCCGGTCGATGACGACGGCATAGAGGCGCGATAGAGCGTGCCGGGCGGGTGCTGGGGGCGCACGCCGGTGGTACAGCGCCCTCCCCCGCGCCCCCGTATGGCAGAAAGCTGCCGCCGGAGCGCAGAAGAGGCCCCCCGGACAGGCGCGGACGGTCGCAGATAGGCGCGGACGGGCGGTTCGCGGCGGATACGCGGGCGTCGGGCCGGGATGGGCGCCGACGGCGTACGGACGGGCCGCACGAGGCGACCCGCGCTGTTCACCCGGGGTTCGCGCTCACGCCTCCCGTGCGTGTCACGCTCCCGTCATGGAGAGCGGACCTGCGATCTTCGCCGGAACGGCATTCGTGTTGTTCGGCGCCGCGCTGCTGCTGTGGACGGCGGCGCGCCTGAGGCTGCGCGCACCGGTGGCACATGGTGTGAGTCCTGTCGCTTCCGCGGCGCTCTCCCTTTTCTTCGGCGTCGCCGCCCTTGGCGGCGGAATCTGGTGTCTCGGTTACGCCTGACAGGGCCTTCCGCGCTGCCTCGTACCGGTCCGGGCGGCAGACAGGTCGGTTGTCGGGTTACCGTTCGAGTGGCGTTGCGGCCTTTTTCCGTTTGACACGGGGGCGGGATGTACCGTCACACTCCGCAGCGTCACCGTAGAGGGAGGCCGTGTGAGCGTTACCCACGCGGCACTGCCCGTTCACCGAGCGTCGACCGGAGAGAAGAGCCAAGTTGTCCCCGACCACCAGCGAGACCGCACAGGGCGGCCGCCGACTCGTCATCGTCGAGTCGCCTGCCAAGGCGAAGACGATTAAGGGCTACCTCGGCCCGGGCTACGTGGTCGAGGCCAGCGTCGGGCACATCCGGGACCTGCCGAACGGTGCGGCCGAGGTCCCCGACAAGTACACCGGCGAGGTCCGGCGGCTCGGCGTGGACGTCGAGCACGACTTCCAGCCCGTCTACGTGGTCAACTCCGACAAGAAGAGCCAGGTCAAGAAGCTCAAGGAGCTGCTCGCCGACTCCGACGAGCTCTTCCTGGCCACCGATGAGGACCGCGAGGGCGAGGCCATCGCCTGGCACCTCCAGGAGGTCCTCAAGCCCAAGGTCCCGGTGCGCCGGATGGTCTTCCACGAGATCACCAAGGACGCCATCCGGGCCGCCGTGGCCAACCCGCGCGAGCTGAACCAGCGCCTGGTCGATGCCCAGGAGACCCGCCGCATCCTCGACCGCCTCTACGGCTACGAGGTCTCGCCGGTCCTGTGGAAGAAGGTCATGCGCGGCCTGTCCGCGGGCCGGGTCCAGTCCGTCGCCACCCGTCTCGTCGTCGAGCGCGAGCGCGAGCGCATCGCCTTCCGCTCCGCCGAGTACTGGGACCTCACCGGCACCTTCGCCACCGGCCGGGCCGGTGACGTCAGCGACCCCGGCACCTTCGGTGCCCGCCTTACGGCCGTCGACGGCCTCCGGGTCGCCCAGGGGCGCGATTTCACCTCGCTCGGGCAGCTCAAGGACGGCGTCAACGTCCTGCAGCTGGACGAGGCCGGCGCCCGCTCCCTGGCCACGGCTCTCGCCGACACCGCCTTCACGGTGCGCTCGGTCGAGTCCAAGCCGTACCGCCGCTCGCCGTACGCGCCGTTCCGTACGACGACCCTGCAGCAGGAGGCCAGCCGCAAGCTGGGCTTCGGGGCCAAGGCCACCATGCAGGTCGCGCAGAAGCTGTATGAGAACGGCTACATCACCTATATGCGTACGGACTCCACCGTCCTGTCGGACACGGCGGTCACGGCGGCCCGGGCGCAGGTCACGCAGCTGTACGGCGCCGACTATCTGCCCGACAAGCCGCGCACCTACGCGGGCAAGGTCAAGAACGCCCAGGAGGCGCACGAGGCCATCCGCCCCTCGGGAGACCGCTTCCGCACCCCGGCGGAGACCCGCCTTACCGGCGACCAGTTCCGGCTCTACGAGCTGATCTGGAAGCGGACCGTCGCCTCCCAGATGAAGGACGCGATCGGCAACTCGGTCACCGTCAAGATCGCCGGGCAGGCGAGCGACGGCCGGGACGCCGAGTTCTCCGCCTCCGGTAAGACGATCACCTTCCACGGCTTCATGAAGGCCTACGTGGAGGGCGCCGACGACCCGAACGCCGAGCTCGACGACCGCGAGCGCCGGCTGCCGCAGGTCACCGAGGGCGACCGGCTCACCGCCCAGGAGATCACCGCCGACGGCCACGCGACCAAGCCCCCGGCCCGCTACACCGAGGCGTCGCTGGTCAAGGAGCTCGAAGAGCGCGAGATCGGCCGCCCCTCGACCTACGCCACGATCCTGGGCACCATCCTCGACCGCGGCTATGTCTTCAAGAAGGGCACCGCGCTCGTGCCCTCCTTCCTGAGCTTCGCCGTGGTCAACCTGCTGGAGAAGCACTTCGGCCGGCTGGTCGACTACGACTTCACCGCCAAGATGGAGGACGATCTCGACCGCATCGCGCGCGGCGAGGCCGAGGCCGTGCCGTGGCTGAAGCGCTTCTACTTCGGCGAGGGCGCGCAGGCCGGCGCCGCCGAGGCCGGGAACGGCGACGGCGACCACCTCGGCGGCCTCAAGGAGCTGGTCACCGACCTGGGCGCGATCGACGCCCGGGAGATCTCGTCCTTCCCCGTGGGCGACGGCATCGTGCTGCGCGTCGGCCGCTACGGGCCGTACGTCGAGCGCCCGACGGAGATCGAGGGCGGCACCGGCCGGCGCGCCGACGTCCCCGACGACATGCCGCCGGACGAGCTGACCGTGGCGTACGCGGAGGAGCTGTTCGCCAAGCCGAGCGGTGAGTTCGAGCTGGGCCCCGACCCCGAGACCGGTCGCCAGATCGTGGCCAAGGACGGCCGCTACGGCCCGTATGTCACCGAGGTGCTCCCCGAGGACACTCCCAAGACCGGTAAGAACGCCGTCAAGCCGCGCACCGCGTCCCTCCTCAAGTCGATGTCCCTGGACACGGTGACCCTGGAGGACGCGCTCAAGCTGATGTCGCTGCCGCGTGTGGTCGGCGCCGACCCCGAGGGTGTGGAGATCACCGCGCAGAACGGCCGCTACGGCCCGTACCTGAAGAAGGGCACGGACTCGCGGTCGCTGGAGAGCGAGGAGCAGCTCTTCACCATCACGCTCGAGCAGGCGCTGGCGATCTACGCCCAGCCCAAGCAGCGTGGCCGGGCCGCGGCCAAGCCGCCGCTGAAGGAGCTGGGCACCGACCCGGTCAGCGAGCGGCCCGTGGTGGTGAAGGACGGCCGCTTCGGCCCGTACGTCACGGACGGCGAGACCAACGCGACGCTGCGCCGCGACGACGATGTGGAGACCATCACGCCCGAGCGCGGCTTCGAGCTGCTCGCCGAGAAGCGCGCCAAGGGCCCGGCCAAGAAGACCGCCAAGAAGACGGCGGCGAAGAAGACCGCGGCCAAGAAGACGACGGCGACCAAGACGGCCGCCAAGAAGACCGCGGCGAAGAAGACGACCGCCAAGAAGACGACCGCGAAGACCGCCGCCAAGAAGACGGCAGCGGCCAAGAAGTCGTCGGCCAACGCCGAGTAGGAAAGCGGAGCAAGGCGGAGCAATCCCCGCGCCATCCACGGCTCACCGCCCGTTTGTTCGGCCGGGGGGCCGTGGATTCATGTGATCCGGATAGGCTGGCGGGATGACGCGAGAGCAGCCAACGGACGTGACCGCCACTTCCGGTGCCCTTGCCGCGGACTCCCGCGAGCGGGCCGTACGAGCCCTGCTGCGCTATCAGCCGCTGCGACGGCTCTGGAGCGCCCAACTCGTCGGCGGCGCGGGGGACGCGCTCGCCGTGCTGGTGCTGGTGCTGCTGACGCTGCAGGCGTCCGTGGCCGCCGACTCCTTCGGCGGCGGGTATCGCGGCGCGGCCTTCGCGGTCGCGGTGGTGCTGGGCATACGGCTCCTGGCGACCGTGCTGTTCGGCGCGGTGCTCCTCGGGCCGCTCGCCGCGCTCATCGGCCCCTCCGGTCCGCTGGACCGCCGCTGGACCATGGTCGGCGCGGACGGTCTGCGGCTGGTGCTGCTCCTCATCGCGCCGCTGTGGATCGACTGGGCCCCGGCCGACGCCGTCGCCTGGCTGCTCATCACCACCTTCGTCGTCGGCGTCGCCGAGCGCTTCTGGACCGTCGCCAAGGACGGCGCGGCGCCCTCGCTGCTCCCGGCACCGCCCGCCGAGGGCGCGGCCGTGCGCCCGCTGCCCGACCACCTGGACGCGCTGCGCCGGCTCTCGCTCCGTACGAACTTCCTGACGCTGCCCATCGCCGCCGCCGGGCTGCTCGTCGTCACCCTCATCGGCAGGCTGCTGGGCACCGGCGTGGAGTGGTTCCACACCCACCAGGCCGCCCTCGGCTCGTACGTCGGCGCCGGGCTCTTCGCCGCGTCGATCTCGATCCTCACCTTCCTCGAACTGCCCGGCGGGCAGACCAGCCGCACCCGCTCCCCCCTGGAGGGGCTGCGCCGGCCCCGCGCCGCCTCCGGTACCGGCGCCGACAAGGGCCGCACCGGTGCCGTTCCGCTGCTGGTGCTCGCCTGCGCCGGGGTGGCGGGCGCGATCGCCGCGGCCGTGGGCGTCGCCCCGCTGCAGGCCATGGACCTCGGCGGCGGGCCGGTCGCCTTCGCGTTGCTCGCCCTCGTGCTGGCCGGCGGTCCGGCCCTGGGCATCCGCTGGGCCCCGAAGGTTCTCCCCGGTCTGTCGCGGCGCAGGCTGCTGGCGCTGACGGTCGCGCTGACCGGGCTCGCGCTGCTCACGGTGGGCCTGGTGCACGACACGACCACCGTCGTGCTGATCGCCCTGGTCGCGGGTGTGCTGGCCGGTATCGCCGCCCACACCGGCCACGCCCTCCTGGACCAGGAGTCCGAGGAGGCCCGCCGGCCCCGGATGACCGCGCATCTGCAGGCCGTCGTCCGTGTCAGCGTCGGGTTCGGCGCGGTCGTCGCGCCGCTGCTCGCCGCCGTCATCGGACCGCACCGGCTCGGCAGCGGTGATTTCGTCTTCGCCCACGGCGGCGCGGCGTTCACCCTGATGCTGGTGGGCGCGCTGCTGCTGCCCGTCGCCGCGCTGGTCCTCGGCCGGACCGACGACCGGCAGGGAGTGCCGCTGCGGCGCGATCTGCGCGAGGCGCTGCTCGGCGGCGGGGGCGCGGACGAGGGCCCGACCGCCACCGGTTTCTTCATCGCCATCGAGGGCGGCGACGGCTCGGGCAAGTCCACGCAGGTGGAGGCGCTGGCCGAGTGGATAAGGGCCAAGGGCCACGAGGTCGTGGTGACCCGTGAGCCGGGCGCGACCGCGATCGGCAAGCGGCTCCGCTCGATCCTGCTCGACGTCTCGTCCGCCGGGATCTCGCACCGCGCCGAGGCGCTGCTGTACGCGGCGGACCGCGCCGAGCACGTCGACACCGTGGTCCGCCCGGCGCTGGAGCGCGGCGCGGTCGTCATCTCCGACCGCTACATCGACTCGTCCGTGGCCTACCAGGGCGCGGGGCGCGATCTCGCCGCGACCGAGATCGCCCGTATCTCGCGCTGGGCGACGAACGGCCTGGTGCCGCATCTGACGGTGCTGCTGGACGTCTCGCCGGAAACCGCGCGCGAGCGCTTCACCGAGGCCCCGGACCGGCTCGAGTCCGAGCCCGCCGAGTTCCACCAGCGCGTACGGTCCGGATTCCTGGCCCTCGCCGCCGCCGACCCGGCCCGCTACCTCGTCGTCGACGCCGGGCAGCTGCCGGAGGCGGTCACCTCCGTGGTGCGCCACCGCCTGGACCAGATGCTGCCGCTGTCCGAGGCGGAGGTGAAGGCCCAGGAAGAGGCCCGTAAGGCCGCCGAGGAGGAGGCCCGCCGCCGGGCCGAGGAAGAGGCCGCCCGTAAGGCCGAGGAGGAGCGGCTGGAGCGCGAGCGCCAGGAGGCGCTCGCCAAGGCGCGCGCCGAGGAGGAGGAGCGCAAGCGCCGCGAGCTGGAGGAGGCCCGCCAGCGCGAGGCCGAGCGGCAGGCCGAGGCGGCCCGTCAGCGGGCCGAGGACGCGCGCCGCAGGGCCGAGGAGGACCGCAAGCGCATCGAGGCCGAGGACCGCGCCCGCGCCGCCGACGAGGAGCGGCGCCGCCTGGAGGCGGAGGCGGAGGCCCTGCGGCGGGCCGAGGCCGACGCGCGTCGCCAGGAGGAGCAGCGCAAGGCCGAGGAAGCACTGCTGCGGGCGGAGCAGGCGCGGCTGGCGGCGGACGCGGCGGATGCGGCGGCCTCCTCCGGGGCCGAGGCGCCGACCGTGGAGACCGAGACCCCGGCCCCGCCGCCGCACGACGCGGACGGCTCGCGGGGCGCGGGCGGTTCCCAGGACACCGGCGGCGCCCGGGACGCGGCGGGCCGCGCCTCCGACGACCCGGACTCGACGAAGACGGTCCAGACGCCGCGGTTCGACCCGTGGGCGGAGTACGTCGGCGACGGCGGCTCCGGCCGTCCCGCCGCCGGGCCGGACGCGGACGAGACCACGGTGCTGCCGCCCGTGCCTCAGAACGGCCCGGACGTCGGCGACACCGCTGTGCTGCCGCCCGTACGGCCCCAGGACGGCCCGGGGCGCCGGGGCGGCCCTGACGCCGAGGAGACGGCCGTCCTGCCCCAGCCGCCCGCCGAGCCGCCCATGAGCGCGGCCGAGGAGACGGCCGTGCTGCCGCCCGTACGGGACGAGCGGTCCGCCGACCCGGCGGACCGGGTCCCGCCGTGGCTGTTCCGGCCGGACGAGGGCCAGGAGCAGGCGCAGAGCCAGGGCGAGGGGAACGAGCGCACGCGCGAGATGCCCCTGTACGGCCACGGTCCCGGTCAGGGCCAGGGGCATGATCAGGGCCAGGCGCAGGGCGGTGCGGAGTCGCCGCGTCCGCGCCGCCGCCGTCCCGAGTGGGCGGAGGAGACCCCGCTGGACGACCTCCCGTCGCTGGCCGACGAGCTGCTCGGCCCGCGCGACGACGAGGACGGCCGGCGCCGCTGACGGCAGGCGCCGACGTGGCCCGCTGGCGGGTAGCCGCAGACCGCAGGGCACCGAAGGTAGGGCGCTGACGGAGAGCCGCTGACGGCGGGGCACCGACGGAGGCCCGCCGGCGGGGCCCGGCTGACGATCCCGCCGGGCGCCGTCGTCGACGGTCGTGCTCGGCTGTCGGTGGGGTGGCCCACAATGGGTTGCCGTAAGCACGAACGGCGGAGGCAGCCATGGCGGTGTGGGACGACCTGGTCGGGCAGGACCGAGTAGCGGCCCAGCTGACGGCTGCCGCGGGGGATGCGGACGCCCTGGTCACGGCGGCGGGCGAGGCGACCCCGGCCCAGGAGCCCCTGGCGTCGTCCAAGATGACCCACGCCTGGCTGTTCACCGGCCCGCCCGGCTCCGGCCGGGCCACCGCGGCCCGCGCCTTCGCCGCCGCGCTGCAGTGCGTCAGCCCGGACCGGGCGCTCGGCGGCGCCCCCGGCTGCGGCTTCTGCGACGGCTGTCACACCGCCCTCGTCGGCACCCACGCCGATGTGGAGGTGGTCCGTACGGACATGCTCACCATCGGCGTCAAGGAGACCCGGGAACTCGTCCGCCGTGCCCAGCTCTCGCCCGCGGGCGGCCGGTGGCAGGTGATCGTCATGGAGGACGCCGACCGCCTTACCGAGGGCGCGGGCAATGTTCTCCTCAAGGCCGTTGAGGAGCCCGCGCCGCGCACCGTATGGCTGCTGTGCACGCCCTCGCTGGAGGATGTGCTGCCCACGATCCGCTCCCGCTGCCGTCTCCTCACCCTCCGCACGCCCCCGGTGGAGGCGGTCGCGGACCTCCTCGTCCGGCGCGACGGCATCGAGCCCGAGCTCGCCGCCTCCGCCGCCCGCGCCACCCAGGGCCATATCGACCGCGCCCGCCGACTGGCCACCGACGAGCGGGCCCGCGCCCGCCGCGCCGCCGTCCTGAAGCTCCCGCTGCGCGTCGACGACGTGGGCGGCTGCCTCAAGGCGGCCCAGGAGCTGATCGACGCGGCGGCCGAGGACGCCAAGCAGGTGGCGGAGGAGGTCGATGTCAAGGAGACCGAGGAGCTGCGCGCCGCCCTGGGCGCCGCCGCCGGTACGGGCGGACGGCTGCCGCGCGGCACGGCCGGGGCCATGAAGGATCTCCAGGACCGCCAGAAGCGCCGTGCCACCCGCACCCAGCGCGACACCCTCGACCTCGCGCTCACCGATCTGATCGCCTTCTACCGCGATGTGCTGGCCCTCCAGCTCGGCTCCCAGGTCGCGCTCGCCAACACCGACGTACGGGACGCGCTGGACCGGATCGCCTCGGGCTCGAAGCCCGAGCGGACGTTGCGCCGGATCGAGGCGATCACGGCGTGCCGTCAGGCGCTGGACAGCAATGTGGCGCCGCTGCTGGCGGTCGAGGCGATGACCATGGCGCTGCGGGCCGGCTGAGTCACCCGTACGGGTTCGCTCCCGGGCGCATGAAGCGTGTTCGGGCGGATACCCTCCGTAAGGGGGCAAACCGGCCGTATCTCCAGGACGCGATCTCCAGGGTCCGATCCCAGGGTCCGATCTCCAGGACCCGAGCGATCAGGGTGATCACCCTGGCGACCCTGACCACCCGGATCACCTTGTTCGACGTGATCCGGATGATCCGACCGGTGCGATCCCGCGACTCGACCGCGCGAACCGAGGGATCAGCCCATGCACACCCCGCACAGCAGCCGCCCGCTCCGGACCCTCGGCGCCGCCCTCGCCTCCGCCGCCCTGCTGTCCACCGGCTGCTCCGCCGGCGCCTCCTCGCCGCCCGCCGCGTCGATGTCGAAGAAGGCCGTCCCCGCCGCTCTCAGGCCGTACTACGAGCAGTCGCTGAGCTGGCGCCCATGCGGCGGTGCGGACTTCGAATGCGCCACGCTCAAGGCTCCACTTGACTACGCGAGACCCGGCACCGGCCGGGATCTGAGACTCGCCGTCTCCCGTAAGAAGGCGACCGGCACCGGCCGCCCCCTCGGCTCGCTCCTGGTGAATCCCGGCGGCCCCGGCGGCTCCGCGGTCGGCTATCTGCAGAGCTTCGCGGCCGTGGGCTACCCGACCCGGGTGCGCGCCCGCTACGACATGGTGGCGATGGACCCGCGCGGCGTGGCCGACAGCGAGCCCGTCACCTGTCTGAGCAACAGGCAGATGGACGCCTTCACCCAGACCGACCAGACGCCCGACGGCCGTGGCGAGACCACTCGTCTCGTCGCCGCCTACAAGAAGTTCGCCCATGGCTGCGCGGCCCGCTCCGGCCGGATCCTCCGCCATGTCTCGACGGTCGAGGCGGCCCGCGACATGGATGTGCTGCGCGCCGCGCTGGGCGACCGGAAGCTCCATTACGTCGGCGCCTCCTACGGCACCTTCCTCGGCGCGACCTACGCCGACCTCTACCCCCACCGCGTCGGCCGTCTCGTCCTCGACGGCGCCCTCGACCCGACGCTGTCCTCCCGGCGCATCAACCGCGACCAGACCGCCGGTTTCGAAACCGCCTTCACCGCCTTCGCCGAGGACTGCGTACGCCGCACCGGCTGCCCCCTCGGCACCGGCTCCGTGGCCGCCGCCCGCGACCGGCTCAGCGCCTTCTTCACCCGCCTCGACTCCCACCCGGTCCCCACCGGCGAGTCCCGCGCCCTGGGCGAGCCCCTCGCCACCATGGGCGTGATCTCCGCCATGTACGACGAGACCGCCTGGCCCCAGCTGCGCACCGCCCTCCGCTCCGCGATGCGCGGCCACGGCGCCGGTCTGCTCAGCCTGGCCGACCTCTACTACGAGCGCGACGCCGACGGCTCGTACGCCAACCTCATGTATGCCAACCCCGCCGTCAACTGCCTCGACCTCCCACCCGCCTTCCGCACCCCCGCCGAGGTCAAGAAGTCCCTCCCCGCCTTCCGGAAGGCATCTCCCGTCTTCGGCGGTGCCCTCGCCTGGGCGGCCCTGAACTGCGCCTACTGGCCCGTCCGCCCGACCGGCACCCCCCGCGCCCTGCACGCCAAGGGCGCCGCCCCCATCGTCGTCGTCGGCACCACCCGAGACCCCGCCACCCCCTACCCCTGGGCCCGCGCCCTGGCCGCCCAGCTCTCCTCCGCAACCCTCCTCACCTACGACGGTGACGGCCATACGGCCTACGGCCGCGGCAGCAGCTGCATCGACGGCGCGATCAACACCTACCTCCTCACCGGCCGCCCACCCGCCGCCCACACCCGCTGCCGCTGACCAGCCCCGGCCCCGTCTGGGCCCCACCCGGCCCCGTACGGAGCACCCCTCGAAACTGTGTAGACTTGGCGACGCTGCTGCTGCCAATCTGGCACCGCAGCATGCCGCCTTAGCTCAGTCGGCCAGAGCGACGCACTCGTAATGCGTAGGTCAAGGGTTCGATTCCCTTAGGCGGCTCCACTGGAACCCCAGCCCGGACAGTGTCCGAGCTGGGGTTTTTCGTATCAGCGGATCCGCTGGCGGCGCCGCGCGCGGGCCGCGCGGCTATCGGTGGTCTCAGTTCTGGTCTCAGTCACGGGTCCAGACGGGGGCGAAGCCTTTCCCCTTTGGCTGCTGTAGAGGTCGGAGCGCACGGATTGCTCACCTTGGATCGGCTCGCAGCTCGGGTGTGGGCGTCTTGCTGAGCGCCTCCCGCGCCGCGCTCGTGAACTGTTCCCGGCTGAGTTCTCGCGCTTCCCTGTTGCGCGTGAGCACATCTGCCATTGAGAACGCCTCACTCGCAGCCGCGGAGATTCGCTCAACGTTCGCGCTCAGTGCTTCCCGTGCCTTGCGAGAGGTCTGTCGATACTGCTCCATGCTCTCCATCGCTGCTCGCAACATGGGGTGGCCATCGAGCTCGCGCAGGTCGCGCCCCTCACTTCGATGGTCACGTACAAGCTCAGCAACCTGTTGGCTGCGGTGCAGGTATTCGTCTGTCGCCTCGGACATAGCCTCGATGGGTATCGGGCGGCCGTCGACGGCCGCTGTCGCGACTTGGGCCACCTCGATGAACCGGACGGCGACTTTGACGTCTTCCTGCATCGTCTCCGTCAGAGACTCAGCCGCATGGGTGACTTCTGGGGGACCCAAGATTGCGATGCGTCGTGCGCGCCCCGCCATACGGTCTGCGGCCAACCGAAGATCCTCTAGACCCGTTGAGTCCGGGGCATCATCTGCTGCGGATGCTTGGGTTAGACGCAGACACTCGTCCCAGGCTTCGAGGAAGCTCTCATAGGTGCTAAAGCGCTGCTGTCTTAGCCAGTGACCGTGCTCAATGGCCCCCTGGTCCTGCACTTGCCGACGGGCAGCCTCGGCGCTCTTCTCGGCACCGAACTTGGTTGCTCGTGCTCCAACAACCGCTCCCAGCCCAGTTGCAGCTAACCCGATCACAGCGATCACGAGAGGAATTACGAAGTCCTTCACGCTGGCTCATCATGTCGGCACAGACTGTGCTTGGGAACCCTGCGTTGTCTCGAGGCCCCCGGCCGGAGGTACTCCGGCCGGGGGCTTGTTGATCAACGTATGCGTCGGCGACGTGAGCGGGCAGCGCGAGTGCCGACGGGATCAGTCTTGATCGCAGCGGGGTTCTCGGATGGGGGTACGAAGAACTCGCCCATGCGCCGCATCGCGTCCTTTGACAAGTGAGATCTGCCCTTCACGTACCGCCGCGTCTGGCTGATCTGGGTGTGCCGCAGGATCTCCATGATGGTGGGCATGTCCACGCCCAGCTCGTTCAGGATCGTGCCTGCGGTGTGGCGGCTGCCGTCGTACAGGCGGCGGTCGCTGATGCCCGCTTCCTCCAGCAGCTCCTTGAACTCCTCCCAGTCGGCGCGGGGGTCGAGCGGCCGTCCGTCCGGCCGCGCGAACACGGCGTCGTGCTCCTCCCACTCGTCGCCAGCGGCGGTGCGCATGTCCTCCTGCTGGGCCTTGTGCGCGAGCAGGTACGGAATGAACGGCGGCGGGATGGGCACGGGGTTCTGGCTCTTCTTCGTCTTGGGCCGGGTGAAGACGAGCCCGCCGCCTTTCCGTTCGGGACACGCGCTCGCGTGCGCGTTGCACATCTTCGAACAAGGCTCGGGGCATCCGCGCTTGTAGGTCTTGTGCGTCGCGCAGTCCGGCGGGCACGGCTCGAAGCGGTGCAGCCGGGCGCCGCAGGCGTGCGGGTCCTTGCAGCCGTGGCGCCAGGTGAGGCGCTGGAGCTGCCATCTGGGGTGGAACAGCTCGTTCTCCAGGTCGACGTACCGCCACCGAAGGCCCAGCGTCTCCCCTTGTCGGAACCCCATCCCGACACCGACCGCCCACCGCATGAAGTTCGGCCGCTTGGCCGCGGCCTCCAGAAACCCCTTGGCCTCCTCGGTAGTGAACGGGTTCGCCTCGGTCTCATCGACGCTCGGCGGGTCCACGAGAGTCGCGACGTTCTCCACGATGATCCGGCGCCGATGGGCGATCTTCAGCGCCCGCGACAGGATGCGGTGCACCTTGAGCACGTGAGAGGGCGCGTGGCCCTCTTCGAGCATGGCCGCGTACAGCGTCTCCAAGTGCTCCGGCGCCAGCTTGTCCAGACGGTGCTGACCGAGGCCCGGGATGATGTCGTTCCGGGTCTTCGACCAGTAGTCATCCAGCGAGCGGGGCTTGAGCTTCAAGCTCGCGATCGTGGTCAGGTACGTAGTCATCCACTCGGCCACGGTCGGCTTCCGCCCGGCGACGGGCGCGCGCCCCTCGTCCCGCAGCTTCTCCAGCTCCTTGACCTTCCGGCGTACGGCTGGCTCAGTCTTGGCTTGGCGGTGGCGGCGGTCCGGGCTTCCGTCGTTCTTCACGCCCATGGTGACGCGGCCGTGCCACCGGCCGTCATTCCCCAGGTAGATGGACGACTCCATGTTCAGCTTGCGGGGGCTCAAGTAGTCCTCCAAAGCGGGAGGTGGGCCGGATGCACCGGCCCACCTCGGTTGAGCAATGTTCAGTTGGAGGTGGCGAGACTCGCCACGTAGGTTTCGAGGTCGGTCACGCGTATCCGCCGTGACCGTCCGCGCTTGACGAACTTCAGCGTCCCGTCGGCCATCAACTCGTAGATGGTGGAGCGCCCCATGCGGAGCGCTTCCGCTGCTTCCTCAGGGGTGTAGAGAAGGGGCTCGACTATCGCCGTAGCGGTGCTCATCGGAGTTCTCTCCTCCGTGACGCGGCGGGAAGGAATCGCCGGTGCCCTCCCGGTGGGGAAGGTGCCCGGAGCATTGACGCGTGTTGGGCTTTCCGGGGGCCGCGCCTGTCCGAAGCGCGGAATTCTGCGTCATGGCGTCACGCACGTCATTTGTGGCTCTGACCTGCTGTTATGTGGTGACGCGGGCAGCTTGGGGCGTGTCACATGGCGGGGTGGGGTTCTGTCACCCGTGACGCGGGTGACGCGGGATGACGCAGGTTTGGACGTCTGCGTCACCGCTGTAGCCGCTGGTTAGGGTCCGGGTTCGGGTGGCTGGTGACGTGTGTGACGCAAGGTCTCTCCTCTTAGGAAAAAGAAGAGGGGGGTGGTGTCTGTGGTGGTGCGGTGCTGCTCAGGACCTGAAGAAGGAGCCGCTTCGCGGCGCGTCTTGTGCAGCGGCGGCAAGCCGCCGGAACAGCAAGAGGAGCACCGCTCGGGCGCGGGGTGCTCCTCTTGCTTGTTCGGTGCGGCGCCGCGGTGGCGCGGGTCAGAACGCCGGTTCCTGCTGGTGCGGGGGCGGTGTCGCGGGGCGGGTCATCTCGATGTAGCGGGCGGCGCTGGTGCGGCCCCAGTCGATGAGGACGCCGCGTGCGGCGAGGGTCGGCTGGAGGCGCTTGAGCCGGTCGGAGAGGACTTTGCCGGTGGTGGGCCAGCCCTTGGGCAGGGGACGGCACTCCTCGCCGCTGTAGAGGCCGGTGAGGCAGTGCAGCCACTCCGTGGACGTCATGCGGACTTCCGTGCCCGCATCGAGCCCGGTGGCGTGCTTCAAGACCGTCTGTGCGAGGAGGTCTCCCTCGATGACGTCGTCGTTGAGGTCATCGAGGCTGGCCCGGTACGCGGCCAGCGAGCCGAACCCGGTGGCCGCATCGAGTTGCGCGCACAGGTGGGCGAAGTCGGCCATCCGCAGGTCGGTGGGGGTCTCTGCCTGCGCGGCCCGCACCTTCACTGTCAGGTCCAGCAGGGAGCCGAGAACGACCGGAAGGATCTCCGCGTACTCCGTCCACAGCTCCGCCTCGGTCCGCCGCACCCGGGGTCGCACGAGACGGAGCGGGAGGAGACGTTCAGCGAGGTCGGGCCGGATGACACCGACGTCGATACCGGTCAGCAACATGGGGCGCCGGTAACGGGAGCGGACGACGTCCCCGTCGGTGAAGAGCGCGCGCTTGATGCTCTCGGCGCCGGTCACGATGCAGCACATGAGGTCGGACAGGTCCGGGGGCAGGTGGGAGAGGTTGTCCAGGGCGGTGACCCATCCGGCGGCGACGGCCGTGATCATGTTCTCCTCGTCCTTCGGCGCCCGGCGCAGGTCACCGCTCATGCCCTCGATGATCCGCACGAGCATCCGGCCGCCGGTGGACTTGCCCGCCCCCTGGGGGCCGGTGAGGAACGGGGCGGGGACGGGCACGGACGGCTCCAGGCAGCCGATCAGCCAGGCGATGGCCAGGCACTCGGTCTCGGCGCTGGCGAAGTTGCAGAGCCTGAGCAGGAGGTCGATTCCCTTGCCATTGGTGTCCTGGGCGGGCAGGGGGAGTTCGCCGGTGAGCTGGGTGCGCCGCCAGCAGACTTCCCGCGGGTCGGGGGTGAGGATGTCCCAGCCGGTGGGGTGGATGCGGACGGACTTGCCGTCGTTGCGGCCCAGGTCGAGCCATGTCGCGCCGTCGAATCCGGGGGCTACGCGGATGTGGGTGGGCTGTACGTCCTCGGTCAGCGCGAGTGCTTCGATCAAGTCCAACGCCTCCTTGAGTGCCGTCCCGTTGAACACGCCGCGCCCGTCCCTGAAGAGGCCGACCATGAGTTCCTGTCGGTGGCTTCCCGTGGTGCCCTGGGAGCGGATCGGGCGGGCGACGGGGTGACCGTTCTTCTGCGCGTACACGGTTCCGTCGGCTGTACGGAAGTACCGGAAGTGCGCCTGTGCGTAGTTGGTGATGACCTCGCGGGCGGGATTCTTCTCGTCGTCGGACATGGTCACAGTCCCAACTTGGCGCGGGCGTTGGTCCACGCGTCGGCGCAGTGCCGGGGCGATTCGCCCTTGGTCTGCGCGGCGGTGAACAGGCGCGCGATGTGGTCCTCGGTGAGGCAGCCACACCGGCCGTGGGTCGACAGCACGGCGAGGAACGTCCGGTACACGGTGGAATGGACCGCGCTGCGGGCATCGGCGATGCGCTGCTCCGCCATGGCGATGCCACGCTCCAGGTAGGACGGCGAGCGGTGGCGACACTCCCCGCCCCCGGCCAGTGCGGCCACGGTGACGGCGTGCGGCGCCTGCCGGACGGGTTCCTTCACGGCCAGCGCGCGGACGGTATTCGGTAGCGCCGTCGTGGCGCCGGTGCCGGGACCACGCCACCGCGCGTAGGCCATGGTGGACTTGATGTCGACACCCTCACGGACGCCGTTCACCGAGCGCATCGCACCCATGTAGATCCAGTGCTCTCCGCGGGTGGTGGGCACGGTCCGGGTGGGCGGGAGGTTCTGGCGGGCCCAGGCGACGGCCGCCGGGTTGTCGAGGTCCACGACGGTCAGCCCGGCGCCGCCGGGGTGGTAGGCGACGGCTACGGCCAGGTGCCAGGCGCGGGCCCAGGCCGGGGAGGTGATGACGGCAGGGTCAGTGGTGGCGGCGGCCCAGGCGTGGCAGACGGCTGGGCACTGGCAGGGGCCCGGGTCCTTCATGTTCGGCCGGCCACCGCAGGCGTTCTGCGCGCACGCCGGGCAGTTCCCGAACGGGACCTTGCCGCGCCGCAGGGGCAGCACCGGCAAACCAGCCGCGGCCAGTCCCAGCGCGGTTTGCAGGTGTTTGCGGTCGGAGGTCATGCGGCGGTCCTCCCTTCCAGGGCGAGGTACTGGGTGGCGATCCAGTGGGTGTAGGCGGGGGGTACGGCCTGGCGGGCTTCGAGGTTGGTCATCCAGGTGCAGCCCATGGCATCCGCGTAGGCGCGCTCTGCCTTGTGCGCGAACGCGAGCAGGTCTTTGCGGTGCCAGCAGGGCGGCACCAGGTCCCCGCCCCCGCCCCACGACGTTTCGAAGACGCGGTGACGGCGGACGTTCAACCCGAACTGCGTGCCGCACAGCAGGTAGTCACGCCTGAGCGGCGCCTCGGGCACGTTCTCGATGACCCACGGCAGGCCGGAGCCTTCCAGGCGCGCCCGCCTGGGGGTGATGAGGTCTTCATGGTCGGCCTGGGTACCGCGCCACCTGGTGACGCGGGCGAAGTACTGGCAGGGCCACGACGCGTGGACCAGGTCGAAGCCGTCCAAGGGGAAGGTGAGGGCGTTGGCCTGGTGGAAGGTGAACGGGTAGTTCGGCTGCGGGCGGATGTCCACGCCGGTCACCTCGAATCCCGCCAGGTAGTAGCCCATCGACAGACCGCCCGCGCCGCAGCACAGATCCAGCACGCGGAGCCCGTTCGGCCGCCGCAGCGGCAGCACACGCCCGCTCACGCCGCCACCCCCAGCCGCGCCGCGAGGAAGGCACGGCCGATCCAGGCGGTGTAGGCAGGCGGCAGGGCCTCGCACAGGTTGAAGTGGTCGTCCGACCAGTCGATGCCTTTGGCCTGTTGGATCTCGGGGACGGTGGCCTTGCCGCCGCCGCGGCCGTAGGCGGCTACGTACGGGCCGTCGAAGTACTGGCCGTGACGCCACCCGCGGACCTTCCCGCGGTGGGTGGGATGCGCTGGCTGTGCGGTGGTCCAGCCGGCCAGTTCGAAGTAGCGGTGCATGAGGACGCCGAGCCCGAACTGTTCCCCGCACAGACGCAGGTCTTTGCGAACCTCGGAGCCGGGAACGTTCTCGATCACGTACGGGCGCCCCACCGTGTCGAGGGCTGCCCGGGTGGGGACGATGAGCCGGGGGTGTTGGAGCCCGGTGCGGGCATTGCGCGCGGCGTTGCTGCCCTTGGTGGGCGCGCTCTCGCCCTGGCAGGGGGGCGAGGCGTGGATGAAGTCGAATTCCCGGCCGTGAGCGCGGATGAACTCGATCGCGTCGCCCTGGTGGAAGGCGTCACCGCAGTAGTCCGGCTGGGGCCGGATGTCCACACCAGTGACGTGGAATCCCGCGGCCTGGTAGCCGCAGGCGGCGCCGCCGATGCAGCAGAACGCATCCAGGAGCCACGGCCGGTCGGCCGCTCGCCGGATGGGGGTGGGTTGGGTCATGCTGGATATCTCCAGTTCCTCGATTGGGTGCTGGTTGGGCCGGGGCGGCCCCGTGTCATTGGCGTGAGAGGGGGTCGCCCCGGGCGTGGTCAGAAGGGCGGTTCGTCGCTGTAGCCGGGCCGGTTGCGGCGGCGGATGCGGGTGGTGTCGGCCCACTTCGGCAGCCACAGCGTCACCAGCGGCAGGAACGGTGCGCAGTCGCAGCCCTCGAAGTCCGGCTCTTCGGGGTCGCAGGCGCTGCCGGTCATCACGTAGCCGTCACCCTCGCAGGTGGGGCAGTCGGGGTCCGGCAGCCGGTGAAGGCCGACCTTGGGCCGGGGTCCGATGGGGCGTTTGCCGATCGAGTGGGAGCACCACGCCGCGTGGTAGCGGATCTCCAGCCGTCGGCGAGCCAGGATGCGGCGGATCATGCGGTTCGCCCTCCAAGGTGTGCCGGGGTCTGCGCGAGGCTGACGGTGCGGATGTCGGTGAATCCCTCTGCGGCCAACTGCTCGGCCGTGGGGGTCATCTGGTGCAGCTCGCGCACCACGTGCTGAGGGACCTGACGGGCGCGGTTGATGTTGTGTGCATGGCAGATGGCCAGCGGCAGCGCGAAGAGGACGGCCACGGCGGGGCGCTGGTAGTAGCGGGCGCGGGCGAGCAGTCCGGCGCGGACGTGCGGCAGCACGTTGGTGCTGTCCACGACAGTGGTCAGGCCGCGTACGAGCCGGGCCTCCAGCAGGAGGTTCTGGATCTGAGCTGCCGTGGGCGTGGCGGACTGGTCGGCAGCGTCGTCGGTCGCCATTTCCCGGAAGTCGTCCAGGCACAGACGGCCGGTCGGGAAGTGACGACGGGCATAGGTCGACTTGCCCGCCCCAGGCGAGCCGACCAGGACGACAAGGGTCCCGGGGGCGTACTGAGCTTCCATGTGGTTGGCGCTCCTCTACTTGTTCTTGGACTGGAAGAGCTTCAACGTCATGCCGCCGATCCCGAGGGGGCCGCCGGCGGCTCCGGCGACGACGGTGGCGGTGTGGGCGGTGACGTCCATCAGCCAGCACAGGGCGGCGACCATCCCCCAGCCCCCGGCGACGACCGCGCCGGCGATGGCGAACGGGATCAGGACGCGCTGCCACGGGAAGCTGGCCGGGGTGTCGTTGACGACGATGACGACCTGCTGCCCGGTGGCCTGTGCGCGCTGGTAGACGTCGGCGGGTATGTGCGGGGCGATCGTGCCCGGGGTGGTGCCGTACGGGTCGGGGCGGTGCATGGTGGTGCCTCCTTCGGGGTGGTTGCGGGGTGGGTGGAAGGCACCGGGCAGCACCCCAACGATGGGGTGCTGCCCGGTGGCTGCTTGTCGTCTGGCTTGTCGTGCGGCTTGTCGCTTGTCTTGTCGCTTGTCGCTTGTCGTCTTGCAGGTCAAAGCCTGTTTCCGGCCCTCACAGGGCCGTCCAGGGCGCTTCTCGCGGGTGGTGCGATAAGCGACAGGACAAGCCCCCGGGAGTCAGTCCGTGTCGGGGTTGTCGGGGGCGTGGCGGTGGTGGACGTAGCGGGCTTTGGTGCCGGTGCCGACCCGGACGGCGGTGCCGTCGTCGGTCCATGTCTTGAGCCAGCCGACGACCGTCTGTCGGGTGGTGCCGTGCTCGTCGGCGAGCGCGCGGGCGATCGCGGATGCTCCGGTGCCGTCCGGTCCGGCGGCGAGCAGCAGCGCGAGCGCGGCCTGCCGCGCGGCGTTGTCCTCGTTCCGCAGCGCGGACAGGTTCAGCCCCGGCGACGCGGGCGGCTGCTCCGACTCGGCACCCGGTTCGAGGGCGGTGGCGAACTGCGCGTCGATCTGCTCGCGGAACTTCCGCGCGAGCGCGTCCTCGTCGAGCGCACCGGCCGCCTGCTGCTCGCGCAGCGCGGACAGGTTCAGCCCGCCCCCGCTGCCCGTCTGCTCCGGCCCGCCGGCGCTTTGGGCCGGGGTGCGGGTGGTGTCCCGCATCCATGCCGTGCGCTCGGGGTCCCACCGGGTCGCGTACCCCTGCCCGGCGGCCTTGCGGGAGATGTCGTCCATCTGCGGGTGCATGTCGGACGTGGCGGCCACGATGTCGCGGACCTGGTTGGGCAGGATGCGCCAGTTCTTGAACAGCGCGGCCGGGGATTCGGGAGTGCCCATGAACCCGGCGCCCTTGTAGGGAGCCTGGTCGACCTTGAGTCCCCGGGTGCCAGGGAAGACCTTGCTCAGGTCCATGCCCTCGACCTCCCCGCCGGTGAGGCAGACGCGGGCTTTGGCCTCACGGCGGATCATCAGGTTCCCGAGCACGGCCCCGGTCGCGCCGAGCGCGGTCAGGACGGTACGGATGCCTATGGCCCGCAGCATGCGGATCACTTCGAGGATCTTCTTCGCGAGTTCCTTCATGTTCCGGTCGGTGCTGGTCAGGATCTCCGCACCCTCATCGATCACCAGCATGATCTGAGGAATCCTGGGGCTGATGGGGAGCTGATCGGTGTTCACCTCCGCCATGAGGTCCTGATAGGCGACCTTGCGGTGATGGCCCACGGCAAGCGCCGTTTCCAGCATCAGCAGGGCCTCCTTGTGGGTGGAGGCGAGCCAGTCCACCCCCGGCCGCATGTCGTCCACAAACTTGCCGTCGGTGTCCAGCGCGGGGCGGACCCACGGCAGGCCGGCCGATCCGGCGTTCAGGTCGATCACCCAGGTGAGCACGTCGGTGGTGCGGGCGAACCCGGCGAGGATGACGTGAACCATGTTCGTCTTGCCCGAACCGGTCGGCCCGACGACCAGCGCGCACTGTTCGCGCAGGTAGACGCAGATCTCTTCGGCGTTGGTGCGGTAGCCCCACGGGATGCCGGTGTAGATCGACAGCGGCGTGTAATCGGTCGGGTAAGTCCGCTCCTCCATCAGCACGTTGACCGTGGTCACGTCGATCAGGACCCGGCCCTGATGGATGCCCTGTGAGGCGACGGCGGTGCAGCCGTGCGGCAGCCGCGCATCGGCGGACAGCTGCGCGGAGTATCCGGCGATCCTGTCGTAGGTCGTTCCGCCCGCCGGTAGTTCCGCGTCGATCGTGAACCCGGTGCCGGTGGGCCACATCTCCACGGCCAGCACCCGCAGCGTGATGCCGCACACGCGCTGGATCCGGTCGACCCATTCGGCGGCGATCGCCCGGCGCTCTGCCGACAGTTCACTGGCAACCTGGCGTTCATTGGCAGCGATGGCCTCCAACTCCCGTGCCTCCTCGTGGAGGAGGGTGGAGCGGGCGGCGGCGCCGATGCCGACCCCGATGGTGGCCAGCGAGCCGAGGGCGGCCCAGGTGAGGGGGCCGGTGGTCATGGCCCATGTGGTCCATCCGGCGCCGACCAGCCAGGAAGCGGACCGCATGGCGATCGTGCGGGCGGACAGGCGCTCGCGGCAGCTGTTCACGGTGTGGCCGATGGCACCGGCCGCACCGACGGCCAGGGCCCAGCCGGGCGGCATGCCAAAGGCGGCCCCGGTCGTGGCGACGGCAAGGCATCCGGTGGTGGCGGACAGAGCGCCGGTCACGGGTCCGTGACCGGCCGCCCAGTCCCACACCGGCCCGCTCGTGGCCTGTGTGTTGGTGGTCATGATCAGACGTTCCATCCCTTCTCGGCCTCGGGCCCGTTGCGCGGGTCCTCGTGACGGGCGATGTCCTGCTCGTGCGCGGTACGGAAGAGCGGTCCCATGTCCTCGGCGACCGCGACCGAGCTCATCACCGCGCCGAAGATGTCGTTGAAGCCGTCCGCGACTTCCTTCTCCAGCGGGAACTCGGTGTCGGCCCGCTCCGCGAGGATCCGCATCACGTTCGCCACGGACGTGAGCGCGGCCGGGAGCCCTTCGACCATGGCCAGGATCTCCATGGCGTTGTCGGGGTCGTACTGCTGAGCAGCGGACTCCATCTCCGCCGCGTACTCCTCGAACCGGAAACCAGACACGTTCTCTCCCTCACTGCTGGGTGTGGTGGTGGGTGCTGCCGGCGTCGGCCTGGTCGGACGCTCCGCCGTGTCGCCGACCTGCTCCTCCTCGCCTGCCGCCTCGGCATCGACGGCGGCCTCCTCCTCTTCCTGAACTGCGCGAATGGCCTCATCCCGCGCCGCGCGCTCCTCCTCGGCCGCGTGCATCAGACGGGCATAGAGACGGCGGCCGGGGTACTGGAGCCAGGCCCACCCGAGCCTCCGGCCGAGCAGGGTGCTGACCAGCCCGACCAGCCCAAGCGCCCCGGCCAGCACAGCGGCCAGCAGCCGACGGCCCTGGAACCGGGCGGCGGACCGCCGCAGCGCCTGACGCGCCCGCCTGCGAGCAGGTGCCCTACGCACCGCGTCCCGCTGCCCGGCAACCTGCCCGGCCGCCCGGCGATCCCGCGCCGCACGACTACGCTCGATCGCCGCACCACGGGCCCTGCCGACCCGACCGGCACCCCTGCCCACGGCCCGCCCGATCGGCCCCCTACGGGTCTGCGAGGCGAAACGGCCGGCGGCATTGGCGCCGCGGCGGGCATCGGCGACCGACCGCCGCGCACCCGTCGTCTGCGCCCGCCGCGCGGCCCGCGACCCGGACGCCTGCCGAGCCGACTCGCGCAGCGCCCTGACCTGCCCCGTACGCCCGCGCACCTTGCCCGCAGCCGTGCCAGCACCGTCGGATGCCGTGCGGGCCTTACGGCGCAGCGATCCGGCCCGGCCCAAAGCGGTCGAACCAGCCTCGTGCCGGGGGGCCTTGCCCCGGCCACCGGACTTCCCTCCCGCCACACCGGATGCACGGCCCGCCCCGCTGCCCTTGCTCAGGCTGCTCGGACGCTTCTGCCTCGGGACCCGCCCCGCCGCGCCATGGCGGGCGGCACGCCCGGCCCTGGCGTTGCGCCGCTGGTCGCGGCGGCTTCGGGTGGCGGCGGCCGTGCCGATGACCACTGCGCCCGTGGCAGCGAGGGCCAGGGCGGCCGGGCCACCGACCAGCGCGGCGGCACCGAGCAGTGACGCGGTGGTGTTCGTGCCGGTCACCGCGAGGGGGACGACCGGCCAGCCGCCGGGCGTGTGGTCCACCACCTCGGCAGCAGCCGGGGAAGCCGTGGGCTGCTCGGGTGCCTGGGGTGGTGGTGAGCTGTCCGGCGCGGCCTCGGGGGCCACTACCGCAGTGATGGTGGTGTCGGTCATGCTGACAGCACTCCTTGTCTGGCAGGGAGAGCAGGGCCCGGACGCGGCCGGCCAAAGCGAGCGTCCGGGCCCTGCGCTGAGGGGAAATGCTGGTCAGAGCCCGTTCGGCTCCAGCGAGAAGAACAGGACGTTGGCCTTCGCAAGCTCCGGGTGCGCCTGTCCGACCTGCTCGCGCAGCAACGCGTAGATGTCGGCCCGGGTGTTACTGGGGAGGGGCGTGAGGGTGTTGGAGAACGTCGCGGTGATGAAGCCCTGACCGCTGTGGTGCGGAACCTGCAAGGTCAGGACGAAGTGGTGTGAGCCCTGCTGCTGAGCGGCCGGGCTGGTGGTCTGCTGAGTCTGGGTGGTCACTGGGGTGTCTCCCGTTGAATGAGATGGGATGGTCAGGCGGCGCACTGTTCTTCGGGGTAGGCGCAGGTCACGCACATGCCGAGCGACGTGGGGATGCAGTAACCGGCATCGGTCTGGCAGGCGGGGCAGGTGCGGCGGGCGAGCATCATCGCCTCGTGCGCGCGCCACATGGCCGGGGTCATCGGACGTACGGGCTTGGCCAGGTCCAGGCGGTAGAGGTACGCGACTTGGAAGCCCCCGGCGCGGCGGTTGGCCCGCATGATCTGCGTCTGTGCCAGCTGCCCGCCCGGCCGCAACCCGCGGGCCCGTAACTGCCTGCGGGTCGCGTAGCCGTCCGGGGCGAGCCGCCATGGGTAGGTGGGGAGGCCGTAGCGGGCGCCGGTGGGGTCGTAGCACTTGCCGAACGCGGGTGACATCGTCCGTCCCCTTCCGGTCAACCGGCGATCGCGGTGGGGAAGTCGGCCAGGTACTGCTCACGGGCCTTGACTCGGCCGCGGGCGGTGCGGGCGGTGGACTCCGAGCCGCCGAGCCCGGCGGCGGCCATCGCCTCGGTCATCCGCGTGGTGTTCGGCTGGGTGAAGTCGGTCCCGTACAGCGCGCGGATCAACTGATCCACCCGGTTCGGGTAGATCACCGGCGAGCACAGATCGACGGCCGTCGAGCGCACTTCGACGGGCGCCGCCTCGACGTTGACGGCCGTCGGCACCGCTTCGACGCCAGGCCCGGCCGCTGGCAACTCCGGCACCACGGCGGCGGCAAGAGCGGCATCCGCGGGCGCCTCGACCGGCGCGCGGTCGACGGTCACCATGACGGGCGTCGAGGGTGCTTCGACGCCCGGCGGCGGGGGATTGACGCCCGTCGTAGCCCGGCGAGCGAGGTAGGCATGGACCTGGCGCATCAGCGCGCCGAAAGCCAGCAGCGCGGCGACCGGCGGCACCGCGGCCACCACGTAGTCCAGAGCGCCGGCGTTCTGGCCGACCCCGGCCACGTTCAGCGCGATCGAACCGCCGTCCCCTACCGCCACCAGGCCAATTGCCCACCCATCCACGCGGTGGGCGAGCGAGGCACGCAGGATCAGCAGCTCGCCGATCACGATGAACAGATCCACCGTCGCGGGCCACGCCCACGACCGAGCCACCGCGTCAGTCATCCCGTGACGGGCGGCAACCTCCTGCAAATGCTCGTACGACAGCCAGAACGCCGCGGCGGTCAGGACGACCGTCAGCACCCCGGCAACCGCGGTGATCGCGCGCTCGACGCCGACGGGCGTCGAAGCAGCGTTGACGCCCGTCAACCGCCCGTCATCCTGGACGACTGCGGCATCGTGTTCGGCGACGTTCGGCAGTGCGCTCACAGCGCACCCCCCACGGCGATACCGGCGGCCACGATCAGCAGCACACCGCCCGCGCAAGTCAGATCGACCGCGCGTCGCAGGTTGGCGAACTTGGCGACCGCGATCCGCGAGAGGTTCGCGATGTCCTGCTCGCGCCGGTCCTCAGCGCGCTCGGCCCGGATCTCCTCGGCCGTGAGCGTCGCCCACAGCGGGAAGCCCATCGGGTTGGCGCCGCCCAGGTTCGGCCGGACCGCCCGCAGCAGCAGCGCCGCGGCAGCGACCAGCACAGCCACACCCATACCGCCGGCCACATAGGCAGCGGCGGGAAGGCGCACGCCGCTGGCGACGGTCCACACACCGGCCAGCACAGCGCCGACGAACGCCAGCAGCAGCCCGGTCTTGGTGTCGGTCCTGCCGATCTCCGCCTTCACCTCCGCATGCGCGGCGGCAAGGCTGGCGTCCAGGGTGCTCACGCTCCCACCTCCCGCGCGGGGGCCGGGCTGGCGAGCTGTTGGCGGGCCGCCTCCAGTTCTGCCATGGCTGCGTCCAGAGCGGCCGTGAGCTGTTCGGCTTCCTCGCGGATGATCGCGGCGTCGCTCTCAGCCTCTTCGGCCCGCGCGGTCAGGTCGTAGAGCTTGCGGATATAGCCGGAGTACGCCCGATCAGCCTTCTCCTGCACTTCCCGTGCACGGGCCTGCGCCTGCTCGCACTGCACGCTCAGAGCCCGCAGCCGGCGGCTTGTCACCAACCGGATCACGCCGCCTCCCCCGTCGCGATCTGACCGAAGCCGGTCAGACGGATGCGGGCGCCGGCGTAATCGGCGTGCGCGGTCAACACGCGCGTGTCATCGCACTGCTCGCCGTACTCGACGCTGCACGGCTCGATGCCCAGCACCTCACGCCACGCCTCGAACCCGGCGAGGTCATCGTGAAACGACAGGTCCAGCAGGTCCGGGAAGATGGCGCAGACCGACAACCGCGGAGCCGGAAGCCCCGCGTACTCGACACTCAGCAGGCGCAGCGCCAGCAGAGGAGCATTCAGCTCCCGCAGGGACAGCGTGCTCACGCCCCCACCTCCCACAGCTCCGCAGCCTGGTTGGTCAGCGCGCGCCGCGCGGCCAGCACCCGCCGCCACGCCCGGCGGATCCGCCGCGCGTCCAGCTCGGACACCGGCCGGTCCAGCGTGGCGATCTGCGCGTCCAGCAGCTCGACCTCCGCCGTGATGACGGGCATCTCGTACTCGATCGCGTCCAGCTCCGCGGCCGTCGGCTCGCGGTCGGACCAGTCGGCGGTAACAACCGCCTGAAGTGCACCGATGTGCTTCATGGGTCGTGTGTCCTCTCACAGGTGAACGGCCCGAACAGCGGCGCCGGTGTTGCAGCACCGGCGCCGCGCGCCGTTGAAGTCGGGAGCTCCGGCTCCCCACGCCCCGCCCGTACGACCCCACGCAGTGCGTGAGCCGCACGGACGGGGGAGGCAACCGGCCCGCAGCGGAGCGCCGCGGAAGAGGGTTGGACGCTGCGAGCGGCCCCCGAGTCGATGTCTCCGGGGCCGCTCGCAGTGGGTGTGGTGACGCGATGGGCGTTGCCGCCATGCTGGTCCGGCACGGCCGGCGCCCTCGTATGTCGGCGGAACACAGCCAACCTCCAGAGGGAGTAGAAGGGCTTCACTGGACGCCGTTGCCAGGGGCGTCCAGCCCCGGGCCCTTGAGAGCCGGGGCGTCATCGTCGCTGCTCTGACGCTCAGCAGGGCGGCACGGCTGGGTGGCACCAGAGGGGTGTTCTCCAGAGCCAGCACGTGGAACGCCGCCGCGACATCACCCGGTCGCCACGGGGGACGACGTAACCCGGTCGTTCACGGGGACAGGGGCTCTCACCCCGTCTGAGTTCACTGTTCAGTTCTCAAGGAACGAGCGCTTCCTTTCACCCCCTTGTGAAGGGCTTCCGGGCGCACGCATGGTGCGGTCGCATCGCCGAAGCGAGGCATGTATTACATAGCCCTCACCGTGACAGATCCAGTCCGCGCCGTCAACCGGTGTGGTTTCGGGGAGTTGGGGCCGGGTCCGCGATCAGCGACATGACCAGCTTGGCCGTGAAGCGCTGGACGTTCGACCCCGTGCATGTACGACTTGCGGCCCGCTCGCTACAGTCGAAGTCGTCCCAGGACGTCCCGTGTGGGGAGGACGAGTGGCGAACGATCGACTTCGCGGCGCCATCGTGGAAAGCGGTCTGACGTTAGAGCAGGTCGCAGAACGTCTCGGGGTGTCCCCGAAGACCGTTGATCGCTGGATCTCTGAGCCGAACCGCAAGCCCTACAGGCGGTTTCAGTACGCCGTGGCCTCAATGCTCCGGCGTGAGGTCTCGTACCTGTGGGCGGATGAGCGGACTTCTGAGGAGGTGGCGGCCTCCAGTGACTCGGAGCTTGTGAAGCTGTACCCGCATCGATCCGTTGTCCCGCAAGACGCGTGGACGAAGTTGTACGCCAACGCAATGACGTGCTTTGACGTGCTGGTGTACTCCGGATTCTGGCTGACGGAGGACCCGCGATTCCATCGACTCGTGCGGGAGAAGTCGGCCGACGGCGTACCGGTGCGTTTCATGCTGGGTGATCCCAATAGCGCGGCTGTTGCTGTCCGAGGTGATGACGAGGGTATTGGTTCGTCCATGGCGGCGAAGGTCTGTAACGCGCTCATGAACTACGCGCCGCTCTTTGGGCTTCCCGGAGTGGAGTTCAGGCTCCACGACACGACGCTCTATAACTCGATCTACCGTTCCGACGACGAACTGTTGACGAACGGCCATATCTACGGCGTCGGCGCATACCTGGCGCCCGTGCTGCATCTCCAACGCGTGCCTGGCGGTGAGCTGTTCGACACGTACGCGGAGAGCGTGGAGCGAGTCTGGAGCGGCGCCCGCCGGATTACCTCACCCACCGATTACGAAGGCACCACAACATGAGCCGCATCGACTACTACCGCGACCCCAGCGCACCCATGGCCAACTCGGTGGTCCCGTCCGTAACCGCAGTGGTCAGGGACGGGAGGGGGCACATCTTGCTTATTCACAAGACCGACAACAACCTGTGGGCACTCCCCGGAGGTGGCCACGACGTGGGGGAGAGCATCGCACAGACAGTGATCCGGGAGGTCGAGGAGGAGACCGGGATATCCGTCGTCGTGGAAAGCATCGTGGGTCTTTACACCGACCCGCAGCATGTCATGGCGTACGACGATGGTGAGGTTCGCCAACAGTTCTCTATCTGCTTCCACGCGCGGCCAGTTGGGGGCGCGCTGCGTACCAGCTCCGAAACCAAAGAGGTCCGCTGGGTTTCCCCAACGGACCTCGATGAACTCGATATCCATCCGTCCATGCGGCTTCGCATCGCGCACGGCTTGGACGAGTCGCGGACGACTCCCTATATCGGCTGACCCGCTTCGTGGGCGTGAGCGAGCTGGTCTTCGACGCGTTGTACAGCGGCGTGGATCTCCGGTGCGGCTCGTTGAATAAACCGACCCACGATCGTGTCAGGGCCGTATCGCTGGATGATTTCTGCCAGCCGCGCCTGAGAGGTGGTGCATTCTCCGTCCGGGGTGGTCGTCATGTCGCAGAAGATGAGCGCATCCACGAGTGCCGGACGCTCCAGTTCGAATTCGGTCTCCAGGTCCTTGCGGAGTCCTCGCTCTTCGGCTTCAAGGAGAGCGCAGGAGTGGTGAGCAACGAGTCGTACGACCCGCTCATCCATGGCTTCCTGGTCGCGCAGGAAGCGGGCGCCATCGAGCGGATGGAAGCCAGTCGAGGCGATCCGGGGGGAATAGCCGACGTCGTGCAGAACGGCGGCCGCCTCCATCAGCTCGGCGTCCTTCCCGAGGATCGGCCGGAGGGAGCGGGCGCGCTCGGCAACTCCAAGGGAGTGCGACCAGCGGCGCGGCAGCGGCTCGGACAGCAGCGACTCGGCGAGGCTGTAAGCCCGCTCTGTGAGATCCATGGTGGTCAAGGCTATGACTCCCCGTTTCCCGTCGGCAGTGCCCGGACTTCCCGCCGGCGGTTGGGGCCCATGGCGATCAGGCCCTGGCCCTCCATCTGCGCAATCGCAGAACGCACCGCCGTACGGGACATGCCGAACTTCTCGCAAAGCTCCTTCTCCGACGGGAAGGGGGCGCCCACCTCGATGCCCTCATCCCGGAGGAGGTCTGTCACCTTCTCGACCAAGGGGCGGCGGTCGCCGGTGCCCGTGACGTACCAGCCCGACCCTTGCACGGGCTCGATGATGCCCTCGGTCTTGAGCACCTTGAGCGCGCGGGTGATCGTGCTGCGGCCTACGCCATACGTGTTCCTCAGCTCGGCCTCGGACGGCAATGCCTCGCTGATCTTGCCCTTCTCGATCTTCTGACGCAGAGACTCCGAGATCTGCAAGTACGTACCTCGCGGGCTCGCCTGCGGCACGTGACCTCCTTCGTGTGGCTGCTTGGGGACACCCTCGCGGGGGGTGTCCCCACCCAGCTTCGCACGCCGTCGCGGTCTCAGTTCCGGTCTCGACTGGGCCATGTGGAATCAGGGAAAACCCCGCGCTCGGTGCTGCTGCCACCTAAAGTGTGGCTATGTCTGCTGAGAAGCGCGTGCGAGACTTCAAAATCACGGTCCTGGGCCGGACACTGGAACACCTCGGTACACAGATGTACAAGCGGCGCGACGTCGCTATCGCTGAGCTGGTGGCCAATTGTTGGGATGCAGGTGCCACCCGCGTCGACATCAGTGTTCCACCCGAGCATGAATACAACTCGCGGACCAGTGTTCTCACGGTGACAGACAATGGCGCCGGCATGGACGACGACGAAGTCGAGCGCAACTACTTGGTGATCGGCAGGAATCGGCGATCGGCCGGACAACCCACAAGCAATGGGCGCCTCGTAATGGGAAGAAAAGGCGTTGGGAAGCTGGCCGGTTTCGGACTCGCCCGAAACATGACTGTCGTCACCTGGCGTGAAGGTCGCTCTTGCACGCTCACTCTTGACTCAGACAACCTAAAGACGGACTCAGATCACGCTGAGCGGGTAGCCATTCGCGGTTTCATCGAGCCGGTCAACGCACCGCTTCCGCACCCAAGTGGCACTCGCATCATCATGCAAAGCCTTAAGCACAAGACCTCGGTAAACATTGAGGGCCTGAACCGCGCGCTCGCCCGCAGATTCAGCACGAGAGTGCGCGGGGAGATGGAAATCTATCTCAATGGGGAAAAAGTATTTGACACTAAGATCGATTTCGATATGCGCGAACCAGAGTCTGGCGAGGAAACCGTTGAGATCGCCCCCGGGCAGACCATCAAGTGGTGGGCCGGCTTCAGCAACACCGTTCTGCCGAAAGAATTGCAAGGCTTCACGGTAATTGTTAACGGGAAGACAGCTCAAGCTCCTCCGTACTTCTTTGACGTCGAGGGCACCGCGAGCGGACAGCATGGGACTAAATACCTCACCGGAGTCATCGAAGCTGACTATCTGGACGCGGAATCCGACGATGCCAGTGATCGAGTTTCGACAGACAGGCAAGAAATCGACTGGGAGGATGAGCTTGCGGCACCATTGAAGTCATGGGGTGATGCGCTAACTCGACGCCTCCTGAGGGAACGAACCGAGCAGCGAGGGGAGAAAGTCAAGAAGGAGGTCCGCGAGAACAGGGAGTTCGCAGACAGGATCGGCCGTCTTGACCGCCAGTCAGCAAACCAAGTGGACAAGTTCTTGATCCTACTCGGAAAGGCGGGCACCGAGAACGACAGAGTGAACCCTCTAGCCGACACGATTCTGCGAGCATTTGAGTACAGGCAGTTCCATGACTTCATAACAGAGCTGGACGTCGCGGCGGCCGACCCCGAGACATTCCAGCAAGCCGTCGAGTACATGCACGACTGGAAGCTCCTTGAGAGCCGCGCCGTGCTTGAGGTCGTAAGAGGTCGACTGGACATCATCGATAAGTTTTACGACCTTATCGTCAATGATGCCCCCGAGACAGCTCCCGAAAGAGGAAGGGAAAATCTACACGATCTAATCGCCGACTACCCGTGGCTCATCAACCCGGAGTGGCAGGTATTTTCGGAGGAAAAGCGAATCACTACCATGCTTCGAGAGTGGGGCAGAGAAGATCTCGGTGACCCGTCCTACGAAGGTAGGTATGATTTCCTTGCTCTTTCCGGAGACGGCGAACTAGTCGTGATCGAGATTAAGCGATCAGGCCACTCGGTAACCCTCGAAGACACGCAGAAGCTGGAACAGTACGCCGACCGTCTAGAGGTGGCACAAAAAGTAGGCTTCATGGCCTTTATTTCCAACAGCAGTTATGAGATCAGCCCCCGAGCTCGGAAAGCGTGGGATGAGCGCGAAGACGGCGAGCTCCTCACTTGGCGGGGCATCCAGTCAAGGGCACGCACATACTACGAGCACTACCGAGCCATCCTTGAAGGCGACGTGCAAAACACTCACTTCGGCAGGAAGGAACAGGAGGTAGCGCGAACCCGCGAAGTCCTCGAAAGTGGAGCTTATAGAGGTGTACAACGACGACGTGAGGGTGTGGGCTCTCAGGATGTCGATTACACGACGCCGGAACGAAACGACGGTGAATAGGCTAGAGCGGCAATAGCCATCGCCACTCCTCGATGGCGCGGCCCTGCCCCCCAGCTGCTCAGCGCTGTGGACAGGGGGGCGAACTACTTCAGATGCTCCTGAAGGCGGTGTTCACACACGAGCGCCCTCCCGGGCAGTGGAAGGGCGCTCAACGATGACCAACGTCAACACCGCGACAGTTCAGTAAAAACTGGCAGCTTCGATTCGGTTTGCTGCCACGGGCTGGTGACCCGAGGCGGTGGAACCGGTGCCGCGTTCGGGCTGGGGCGGGGTCATGGACGGATCGTTGTGTTGTCTCCGGTGACGGCCGTGCCGATTGTGTGTGCGGCGATAGACCGTTCACCGGACGCGGTGATCGTCACCGCACCGGTCGGGGGAAGCTGGGCGGCCAGTTCGGCAAGCAACTGCGGATTCTCCCTCAGCGTCCGCTTGATCTGCTGACGTAGCGCGGCTGCAGCATCGGCGTCCTCCGGCTCCTCGGCCGCCTCACGCACCGCCGCCTCCAGCTCGGGCCGTCCGGCCGGGCTCCGGCGCCGCCAGACCGCGTGCAAGATGCTGCGCCCTGCATTCGCCGTGGCTCCCACCGCAGCGTCCTCAGCTCGGGCAAGTACCCCCGCACCATAGGTACCCAGAGCCGCGCTTAGATACGGCCCTGCCTGCTCCAGAAACTGCACGATCTCCGCTCCCACAACCCACCCCCGAAATCCTGTCAATGACTGACGCCAGGGCACCAGATTAAGCCGCCCAGCCAGCGTGCACGCGGCAACTCTGCATTCGCGGAACGTCGACCGGTCTTACTCCACGCTGGCCAGCGAACACCTTCCCGCCCCTGGCGCCGCCTGGCTACGCTCCCGACTGGCAGATCGCTGACCAGGGAAACGGAGAGCTTCAATGGAGTACTAAAGGTCAGACCTCGAAGCGGCGTACTCGGCTGCGTCGATCCTCGCGCGGATCTGTGCGACGAGCGGGTTCTCCGGGCCCAGGGTGGGCTCGATCCGGCCGAGGGCTACGCGATAGACGGCGATCGCCTTTTGGTGTGCACCGGCTTCCCGGTGGGTGTCCGCCAGGGTGAGTTGGGCGTTCAGGACGTTGGGGTGGTCGCCGAGGGTCTGCTGCCAGTGGGTGAGGTTGGCTTCGTACAGCGGCACAGCCAAGTCGGGTTGGTCGTTGGCCCGGTAGATCTCAGCCAGGTACTGCCGTTGCTTGACTGTGTTCGGGTGGGTGACGCCGAGTTCCTTCTCGGCGAGCGCAACGCTGTGTTCCAGCAGTTCGGTCGCCCGGGGGAGGCCGCCGGACCCGCCGAGGGCGCGGGCCAGCATGGCGGTGCAGTGAAGTGTTTGCGGGTGGACCCGGCCGAGTTCGGCCTCCAGCTGGGCGCGGACGTCCTCCAGGACGGCGACTGCCTGTGCCGCGTTGTCGGACTCCATGTGAGCGGCGGCCAGGTTTATCCGGCTGGTGACCGTGTGCGGGTGTGTGTCGCCGAAGATGAGGCTGGCGTTGCACACGGCGCCTTCGAGGAGCTGGACGGCGCGCGGAGCGTCGCCAACTGTGAGGTGTGCGAGGGCCAGGTTGCTCCGACACACCATGGTGTGCGGGTGGTCCTCGCCGAGCGAACGGACGCACCGCTCCAGCGTTGACTCCGAGAGGGGCACGGCCCGTGCCGGATTGTCCGTCTGGCGTAGTGCGTCGGCCAGGCCGATGTAGTTGGACAGGGTGTCCGGGTGTGACTCGCCGAAGACCTGCTCGCACTGGGCGACGACTGTTTCGAACAGCGGGACGGCGCGATCAGGGTCGCCCGCCGCGAGGTGTGCATTCGCGAGGCCGCTTCGAGTGGCGATGGTATGGGGGTGGGTCTCGCCGAGCAGCGCGGCACGGTGCTTGAGGATGGTGTCGTACTGGGCGATCGCCCGTCCATCGTGGCCGGCGGCCTGGTATGCCCGCGCCAGTCCGTTCCTGGTGGTCAGGGTCTGGGGGTGGGCATCGCCGAGAAGGTGGGCGCTCTGCGCGGCCGCGGTCTCCAGCAATGGAAGCGAACGGGTGGAGTCTCCAGCGTCCCGGTAGGCACAGCCGAGGTTCGCACGGACGGCAATGGTCTCTGGGTGCGTCTCGCCGTACACCTCCTCGCACCGGGCCAGGGCCGTCTTGAGGTGCTGCGCTGCCTGGTCAGGGCGTCCGGCGGTCAGATAGGCGTAGGCAAGGTTGTTCCGGCTGGTGATGGTCTCGGGATCGCTGTCGCCGAGCGCCTGCTGCCGTTGTGCGAAGACGGCGGTGTACATCGGAATGGCGCGGGACAGGTCGCCTGAAGCGAGGTAGACCGCTGCTAGACCGTGCTGGCTGGACAGCGTGGCAGGGTGAGTTGGTCCTAGGAGTCGCTGGTACTGCGTGAGTGTGGCCTCATGCAGAGAGACAGCACGATCCAAGTCGCCGGACGCATGGTAGGTGCGGGCCAGTTCCTCGCAGCTGACGAGAGTGTCGGGGTGATCGTTGCCAAGTGCGTGCCTACGCCGGGCCAACGTCTCCTCGTGGAGTGTGATGGCACGGGCCAGATCGCCGGAGTCACGGTACGAGTTGGCAAGGTTAGCGGCGACGGTGAGCGTCCCCGGATGCGAGTCGCCGAGTACCTGCGCGCACTGGGCGACCAACGGTTCGAGGATGGCGATGGACCGTTCGAAGTCCCCGGCTCCGTAGTAGGCGTCGCCCAGGTTCGAACGGACCTTCATGGTGATTTCGTGCTCGGCGCCAGCGAGCGCTTCGCAGCGGGCGAGGGCCGCCGTGAGCAGTGGAACGGCGCGTGCGTCATGACCGAGGCCCTGGAGATAGAGTGCAGCGCTCGCGTACCGTCCGGCGGGAAAGGTGTCAGCGTGCCCGTCAGGAGTAGTGGCAGCGAGCGCGACGAGGTGCGGGAGCAGCCGATCCCAGGCGGGGGACCGGCCAGAGTCGGGCGGTTCTCCCAGGGGGGCGACCGCAGCGCTCAGCAGCCGTTCGGCCTCTAGCCTGCCGGTTGGCGCGCTGTCACCGATGGGCGGCTGGTTCCGGAGCGTGGTCTGGACGAGGCGGTGGATGCTCACCGAGTCCTGAGTGAGGGAGACCATGCAGTAGACAGCAAGCACCCCAAGGGCTTCGTGAAGGTCATCGCTGTCGTCGGTGATAGGGGTCAGCAACTCAACTGGGATGTCGTCGGGGGCTAGCCACGCCAGTGTGGACAGGACCCGGACTGCCAGAGGGCTGCGCTCCGTGAGGGTGCTAATCGTCTGGCGCCAGATCCGGGCGACGGTGCGCTCAGGGTCTACACCTTCGGGAGCCTTGTCCAACGCGCCTATCAGCCTTCGGCGGTAACGTTCGATGCTGATCGTTGGGTTCTGCGCGAGGTAGGCGCCAGCCTGCATCAGGGCGATGGGAAGCTGCCCCAGGTCGGCCGAGAGGGCCCGGGTCTCCTGTATCTGACGGTGGGTCGGCGAAGTCGTGCCGAGCACCTGGCTACAGAGGAGTTCACTCGCTGCAGCCAGGTCGAGTACGTCGAGGGCCAGCGTTGCGACGGAGGTCGGCCAGCTAGCTGATCGTCGGCTGGTAGCGATGACGTGGCCGTTAGACGTGCTGACGTAGGGCTGCAGATCGGCCGGATCCTCAACGTTGTCGAAGATCAGCAGCCACCCCGGATGCCACTGTAGCCACGACATCGCCCAGGCGGCGCGTTCTTCGATAGACGTGCTGCCGGCCCACACGGGGATCAGTCGCAGAGCGAGGTCGGCCAGCGATTGCTCGATGTGGTCGGGTGATGCGGCGGCAATCCACCACATCACGGTGTAGTCGCGACGGTGTCTGTGGGCATATGCAAGCGCGAGGGTGCTCTTTCCCACGCCGCCGAGGCCTTGGACGACGGCAGTCCCGGCGGCCGGCTGCCCGAGCGTGCCGCGCAGCCAGCCCAGCTCGCTCGTGCGGCCGAAACACAGGGGGAGCGGCGGCACGTTGGTGAGTCCGGAAGGTGCCTGGACATCGCGCGCCGAGTTCAGCAACTCGGCCGTCAGAACGTTGACCTGGCCGGTGATCGCTGTCCCGATGTGATGGGCGGCGACGGATCCGGCCCCTATCGCCTGGAAGGTGTAGTCCGTCACCGCATGGCCTGCCGACTCTCGTGGCGAACGGTGACCGTAGACCTTTCTCTGCCCGACGGCCTACTGCGTGCCCCCATCTCAGTCCCCTCTGCAGGCCGGCTGGATGTCTCGCTCTCCAGCACCGAGCGTACGCGTTCCTCATGTTGGGTCAGTATCGGCTGAGCGGCGGCGAGAGTTGCATGGAATCGGGACTTCGTCGCGGACACGATCGTTAACGATGAGGCGGGGCACGCTCTCTGCGGGAGCCAGTGGTCTCAAGACTCCTCAGTCTCAGTTGTGGTCTCAGTTGGCGGGGAATCTGGGATGGTCCCCCTTGGTCCGTGGTTGTCCGGCACCAACACTGACCAGGTGTTCCGTTCTCGTGGCGGATGCCTGTGGAAGCCGGTGGATTAAGATCGGACAACTCGTAATGCGTAGGTCAAGGGTTCGATTCCCTTAGGCGGCTCACTTGAGGCCCGGGTCACATTTTCTGTGACCCGGGCCTTTTCCGTTTGGCTCAGATGCCGTGACCTGGCTCGCGTCGGGCCTTGTGGGGGCCTGTCCCCCGTGCGAGCTACGTGTGGGTGTCCACCGTGTGGTGACGATTCCGGGGGGCCGGATCCGTAGCGTTCGAGATCGCCGCGGTGCTTCGGCCGCGGATGTGGCGGCGCATTGCGTCGACCGCCACTAAAAGTGGCCTTTTCGGCGTCAATTCTCTTACTGGGGAGCAAACATGGTCCGCAATGGTCGGCTGTCCGCAGTGCTCGCGCTGTCGTGTGCCGTGGCAGGTGCGGGGCTTGTCGGCTGTGAGGACTCCACGAAGGCGGATGCGGACGCATCCGCGGGTGGGAGGTCCACCGCCGCTCCGGGGAAGGCGGCTGATGAGGGCTTGCTCACCGGTACCAAGAAGATCGAGGTCGGCGGCCGGTTGGTGAACGTGTCCTGTTCGGGGACTTCGGCGGACGGCAGGCCGGTCATCATGCTGCTGGCCGGGGGTGGCGACGGGCTGGAGAAGGTGGCCGGGATCCAGAAGACCCTGAGTGAGAAGAACCGGGTCTGTGCCTACGACCGGCTCGGCGAAGGGGCCAGTGACGAGCCGGATGGGCCTCAGACGCTCGACAGCACGGGGAAGGTTCTGACCGCGGTGCTCGATCGTGTCGCCGGTGACGGTCCGGTCGTGCTGGCGGGGCATTCGCTGGGCGGGCTCATCGCCGCCCGGTATGCCCCCGGCCATCAGGACAGGGTCAAGGGGCTGGTCTTGATGGACGCCACCTCACCGACCCAGACCGCCGATCTCAACAAGGGAATTCCCGAATCCGCCACCGGCCCGGCGGTCGCATTGCGTGATCAGACCCTCGCGATCCTTCACGGAGGGGAGCCGGAGATGCTCACGGTGCCGGACGGGAAGGTCCGTTCCGCCGGGGACATCCCGGTGGAGGTGATCCACCACGGGAAGCAATACCTCGCGGCGGTGCCCGAATACGGGCCGGGCCTGGAGCGGGCGTGGTCCAAGGGTCAGCGCAAGTGGCTCGCGGTCTCCAGCCGCAGCAGGCTGAGCACCGCCAAGAACAGCGAGCACTACATCTACGTCGACCAGCCTGACGTTGCCGTCCAGGCGATCGAGCGCGTCACCTCGCAGGCCGCGGACCGCGCGTAGGACGCGCGTTGGAGATTTCCCTGCGTAGCGTTTTCCCTTCGCCGCGGTGATGTGGCTGTGGAGGGACGAAGGAGTCGATGATGAGACCGGTGCCGGTGATCGCTGTTCGGCGGGTGCCGGAGCTGTGGCGCCGGTTCGATGTCACGGTCCGGGATCTGCCGCTCGGGCTGCTGATCCTCGCCGGGTCGCTCGTACCGGCGTTCCACAACCACGGGACGCAGCTCGGCGGGCTGCCGGGCCGTCCCTTCGACGCACTGGCCGTCGTGGCGGTCGCCCTCCAGTGCCTTCCGCTCGCCGTGCGGCGGCGGTGGCCGGTCGTCTGTCTCGCCCTGGTGTCGGTCGGCTTCGCCGTCGACCAGCTCCGCGGTTACCACTCGTTCGCGGGTACCGCGGTGCCCGTCGCGCTGCTGAGCGTGGCGTCCCATCTGGAACGGCACCGGCGCGCCACCGCGCTCCTCTTCTCCGCGGCGTATGTGCCGCTGGCGGTCGCGCTCTACCGGCTCGGTTCGGGCGCCGAATCGCCGGGTGAGTTCGTGCTGTACTACCTGGCGCTGGCCCTCCCGTGGGGCATGGGGTCGTGGCTGCGCTCCACCCGGGCCGCGGAGGCCGAACGCCGCCGCCTCGTCGCCGAGCAGACCCGCACCGCCGAACGTGCCCGCATCGCCCGCGAACTCCACGACGTCGTGACGCATCACGTGACCGCGATGGTCGTGCAGGCCGAGGCGGCACGCTATCTGACCGCCGCGCCCGACCGGCTCGACCAGGCCCTGACCGCCGTCACCGACACCGGCCGACGGGCCGTCACCGACCTGCGGCACCTGCTCGATCTGCTCAACCCGGACTACGGCACCGAGGGCAGGACGCCGGCCGTCGGCAGGCTTCTCCCGCTCGTGGAGCAGACCCGCCGGGCCGGGCAGCCGGTGGAGTTCACCGAGGAGGGCACGCCGGCGGAATCGACCGGCAGCGGCGACCTCGTGGCCTACCGGATCGTGCAGGAGGCCCTGACGAACGCCCTCAAGTACGCTCACGGCAGCCGCACCTCGGTCCAGGTGCACCACGGCGCAAGGGAGATCACCGTGGAGGTCAGCACGGACGGTTCCGGCTCGCGGGCCGGGTCCCCCGCCGGGTCTCCCGGCGGGAGCGGGCGGGGCCTGGCCGGGTTGCGCGAACGGGTCGACGTCCTGGGCGGCGACTTCAGCGCGGGCGTGCGGACGGGCGGCGGTTTTGTCGTGCGGGCACGGATACCCGCGAGGAGCCCGTCGTGACCGAGCCGATCCGGGTCCTGGTCTGCGATGACCAGGCGCTGGTCCGCACCGGGCTGGTGACGATCATCGACGCTCAGCCCGACCTCGAAGTGGTGGGTGAGTGCGGGGACGGGCGGACCGCGGTCGAGCTCGCCGGCCGGCTGCGCCCGGAGGTCGTGGTGATGGACGTACGCATGCCGGTGCTCGACGGCATCGAGGCCACCCGCCTGCTGGCCGGTGCCGGGGTGCCGCATCCCGTCAAGGTGCTCGTGGTGACCACGTTCAACCTGGACGAGTACGTCTACGAGGCGTTGCGCGCGGGAGCGAGCGGGTTTCTGCTCAAGGACGCGCCGCCGTCCCAACTGCTCCACGGCATCCGGACCGTGGCCAGCGGGGCGGCATTGCTGGACCCCGAGGTGACGCGGCAGCTCGTGGGCACGTACGCCGCCCGCATCCGGCCCGCCGAGGGTCCCCCGCGGGACATCCCGCTGACCCCGCGCGAACTGGAAGTCCTCCGCCTCATCGCGAACGGCCTCTCCAACAGCGAAATCGCCGTGACCCTCGTGATAAGCCAGGAGACCGTCAAGACCTTCGTGTCACGCATCCTCGCCAAGCTCGGACTCCGTGACCGCGTCCAGGCGGTCGTCTACGCCTACCGCCAGGGTCTGGTGACCTGACGCGCCGCGCGTGGCCGGGACGCGCGGAACCCCAGCTCGCACCGGGTCCGAGCTGGGGTTCTTTATGCCGTCAGCCGTGTTGTCAGCTGTTGATGGGGGGCTTGGAGGACCAGGCCGTCAGCGACAGGGTGCCGTTGTCGAGGTCCTCGCCGAAGGCGACGGTGCTGTGGGAGTTGCTGCCCGTCGGGGAGATCTGCAGGTACTTCGCGTGGGCGGTCGAGGCGCCGGTGGTGGTCCACACCAGGTCGGCCCAGGCGCTCTTGCCCGGTCCGAGGGTGATCGGGTGGGAGCCCGGGTCGGTGGCGAAGTAGGTGTTGCCATGGCGGGCGGTGGTCTCGATGGCGGTGTGCCCGGCGCCCTCCAGGGCCAGCCCGGCGTAGCCGCTGATCACGCAGGTCTCGTCGCCGGTGTTCTTCACCCGCAGGAACGTGCCCCGGTGGTTCATCCCCGCCTGGGAGGTACCGGCCGAGTCCAGGGTCGCCCGCAGCGTCCCCGGCTGGCATTCGGCGGTCGCCTGCGACTTGCCGGACCCCGAGCCCAGGGCCGTTGCCTGCTTGCCGGTCCGGCCCGCCTGGTTGTGGACCGAGGTGTCCGACTGTGACGACTTCGCGGAGGACGACGCGTGGGAGGAGGAGTCCCCCTTGGCGTCGGACGACGAGTCGTTGCTCCCGCAGGCGGTGAGGGCGACGGCCGAGGCGGCGGCGATCAGCGCGGCCACACCGGCCTTGCGGACTCGGCGGTTGAGAATGTGGTGCGACATGACGACCCCCATGGGCTTCCGGTTTGTGCGGTTCCTGCTCACGCACTATCCATGGTGTCGGCCGCCGCTGGCGTTCTCTTAACGACCGCTGCCGATTCGCTAACGTCCGGCTAACGCCCGCCGTCACCCCTTGGTCGGGGTCCAGTCGGCCGGGGTCCAGTCGGCCACGAGGTCCAGGAGACCGGGGAAGCGGGCGTTGAGGTCGGCGATCCGGACGTGGCTGCGGCGCTCCAGGCCGTATTGGCGCTGGCGGGTGATGCCTGCCTCGCGGAGGGCCTTGAAGTGGTGGGTGAGCGAGGACTTGGGGCGGTCCAGACCGAACCAGCCGCAGGTGTGATCGAACCGCTCCGATTCGAGGAGCAGTTTGCGCACGATGCGGAGGCGGAGGGGGTCGCTCAGGGCGCCCAGGACCGTCTCCAGGCGGATCTCCTCCATGGCCGGCTCCGGGAGCGGGGGCGGCAGGTCGGGGGGTTCGGGGAGCGCCTTGATGGCGGGGCGGGCGCTTTGGGGTGATTGTGCCGTGTGGGCTGTCCGGGTGGTCATCGGTGGGGTCCTCGTCGCGCGGCTCGCTGTACGAGTCCAATCGTACTGCATGCTAAGTTCGATTTAAGTCGTACTGAGGTCGTCGGGAGGAGCTGTCGTGACGGGGAGTCGGCCCGTGGCGGTGCCGGGTGCGCGGGAGGCGCATGAGGAGAGGGAGGAAGGAGCGGCCGCGACCGGATGGGTGTGGACGGCCGCATGGCCGGTGACCGCCGTGTTCGTCCTCTCGAACGCGGCGACGCCGCTGTATGTGCGGTGGCAGCGCGAAATCGGGTTCTCCAAGGGCACCCTGACGGTGATCTTCGCCTGCTACATCGTCGGGCTGCTCGGTTCGCTGCTGGTCTCGGGCGTGGTGTCGGACCGGGTGGGACGGAAGCCCGTGCTGCTGCCCGCACTCGGGCTCGCGATGGCGGCATGCGCGATCTTCGCGAGCGCGTCGGCCGTGGCGGCGCTGATCGTGGCGCGGCTGTTCAGCGGGATCGCGGTGGGCGCCGTCGTCTCCGCCGGGATGGCGGCGGTGACCGATGTGGCCGGGCCGGGGCGACGGCGGCTGGCGGCGCTGCTGGCCTCGTGCGCGATGGTGTTCGGGGCCGGGCTGGGGCCGTTGCTCGCCGGGGTGCTGGGCAAGGGGGTGTTCGTCCTGGAGGCGGTGCTGCTGGCGGCGGCCGTCCTGGTCGTGGCGCGGATGCCGGTGCGGCGTCCCGTCGCGCCCGCGAAGGGGGCGTGGGTGCGGATACCCGGGGTGCCGCGGGGGAGCGGCGGGCAACTCCTCATGGGCATCGCCGTCTTCGCGCCCGGCATCACCGCCACCTCCTTCGTGCTGTCCCTCGGGCCGTCGCTGCTCTCGGGGTTGCTGGACACCACCAGCCCGGTGGCCGCGGGGGCCATGGCCTTCGTGATGTTCCTCACCGCGACCGGTGCGCAGTTCGCGGTCCAGCGGCTGGACCGGCGGACGATCCTCATCGCCGGTGCCGTCAGTACGACGATCGGCATGGGCGCGCTCATCGCCGCCGTCCGCGCCTCGTCCGTACCGCTGCTCGTCGCCGCCGCGCTGCTGGCCGGGGCGGGGCAGGGGATGGGGCAGCTCGGTGGGTTGTCGCTGCTCAACTCCACTGTTCCGGCGAGCCGTCTGGCGGAGGCCAACGCGGCGCTCAACGTCGGGGGCTATGTGCCCGCGGGCGTGCTGCCGGTAACGGCGGGTTACCTCAGCGATGCGGTGGGGCTGACGACGGGGGCGACCGTCTTCGGAGCCGTGCTCATGGCGTTGGCCCTCGTCGGGGGGCTGGTGGTCCTCGTCGGCCCGCCATCTTCCCGCAGGAAGTAGGCATGGAGGCATCGAGGGTGGGTAGGCGGGTCCCCAATCAGCCTATGCATGCAGCCGATACAGGGAGTGCGACGGTGAACGACACGGCACCTGCGACAATGTCGACACTGACGGCAGCCGAAGCTGAGCAAGCACATGGCGTTCAGGTACGTGACATTGCACTGGATGGAATGGAGAACGCCGGGCTGTCCGATCTGCCCACGGTGGACGATCCGGCAAAGGTGGTGCCCAAGGACGCGCGGGCGCTGACCAAGACGTTCCTGGACCGGCTGACGGAGCTGGAGGAGGGGACGCACGAGTACCAGTACGTGCGGAACACCCTTATCGAGCTCAACCTGTCGCTGGTCCGGTACGCCGCCCGGCGGTTCCACAACCGCTCGGTGGAGATGGAGGACATCGTCCAGGTCGGCACCATCGGGCTGATCAAGGCGATCGACCGGTTCGACCTGAGCCGCGAGGTCGAGTTCACCACCTTCGCCGTTCCGTACATCGTCGGCGAGATCAAGCGGTTCTTCCGCGACACCAGCTGGGCGGTGCATGTTCCCCGCCGACTGCAGGAGTTGCGGATCGACCTCGCCAAGGCGAACGAGGAGCTGTTCCAGCGGCTGGACCGGTCGCCCACCACGGCCGAGCTCGCGGAGCATCTGCAGCTGAGCGAGGACGAGGTCGTCGACGGACTGGTGGCCAGCAACGGCTATCTCACCACCTCGCTGGACGCGCCCGCCGAGCAGGAGAGCGGGGCCACGCGGGTGACCACGTACGCGGACCGGTTCGGCGACGTCGACCCGGCCATGGAGACCGTGGAGAATCTGCACGCGCTCAAGCCGCTGGTGGAAGAGCTCGGTGAGCGGGACCGCCGCATCTTGCAGCTACGGTTCGGCGAGGAGCTGACCCAGTCGGAGATCGGCGCCGAGCTCGGCGTCTCCCAGATGCATGTCTCCCGGCTGCTCAGCCGCGCGCTGGGCCGGTTGCGGCGCGGAATGCTCGCTGACTAGGCACGCGATGCCCGTCGCGTACGCGTAGCGGATTCCGCTCACCGCCGCATCGGCCTTCACAACAGAACGCGGGAACGCAGACCGAAGGGGCCCGGCCGGAGATTTCTCCGGCCGGGCCCCTTCGGTCTGCGTTGTGTCGGGTTTATCCGCACGGTCTTCGGGCTACCAGCGGTACCACCGTCCACGTCGCCCGCCGACCGTCGGCCGGGCGACGAAGCCGATCAGCCAGACGGCGAGCACGATGACCGCGATCCACCACAGAGCCTTCAAGGCGAATCCGGCGCCGAAGAGAAGCAGTGCGAGAAGAAGAACGACGAGCAGGGGAACCATGATTACCAACCTCCTAGACGCCGCGAGTACCCCATCGGGAATCCGGCACACCTGATTAATTCATGCTGTTTCGAACACTCCCGTTACCCCTGGTGGATGGATGGCGTGGCGTCTCACGGTCTGCGGAGGCAGGCTGGAGGGGCAGAGGTCAGAGGGTGATACGTCATGATCCAGTCAGCCGATATCCGTGAGTGGCGTGACCAGGATGTCGTCGATGAGCAGGGCCGCAAGATCGGGGTGCTCGAGGCGATCTACGTGGCCACCGCCACCGATGAACCCGCCATGGCCACGGTCCGCACCGGACTGCCCACCCGCCACCGGCTGGTGTTCGTCCCGGTGGACGACGCGGTGGTCGGGCCGGGCTATGTGAAGGTCTCCTACACACGCTCGCTGGTGAAGAAGGCCCCCTGGGTCGGCATCGACGATGTGCTGCCCGCGGAGCAGGAGGGGGCGATCTTCCAGCACTACGGGAAGACGTACCAGTCGGGTCCGGGCGGCGGGCGGCAGCTCGCACGCCGCTGATGGCCGAGGACGCTTGACGATCGAGGAGAGGTGTCGGCCGTGGCGCTCTTCCTGTTCCTGGTGATCGTTGCCATCGTGCTCGGCCTCATCGGCTGGGTGGTGCACGGGCTGGGCTATCTGCTGGTCATCGGTGTGGTGGTGCTGGTGATCGACATCGTCCTCGGGCTGGTGCGGCTGGCGCGGAGGTCCCGGCGGCATCGGGTCCGATGAGGGGACGCGATGCGGCGTGCGTCCCGTTCGGGGCGCACTCGGTCCCGTACGTCCCCGGCACGCTCCGGCCCTCCGGCGACCCGGCGGCGGCCGACCGGCAGGTCCTGGAGCACTACCGGCGGTGGAAGGCATTCTTCCTCCGGTCGGGCGACGAGGTGGGCGGCCGGGGCCGGTGCGCGGTGTTCACCCCCGACGCGGCGCACCCCTTCGTCGCCGAGGCCCAGGGCTACGGACTGGTGATCACCGCGCTGATGGCGGGCGCCGACCGTGACGCCCACGCCCTCTTCGACGGCATCCTCCGGCATGTGCTGGCCCACCCCTCCGTCAACCACCCCGAGCTGCACGCCGCCCAGCAGGACGCCGGTGGCCGGGACGCCGGGGGACGGGACTCCGCGACCGACGGCGACCTCGACATCGCGTACGGGCTGCTGCTCGCGGACCGGCAGTGGGGCGGCGGCCACGGCGACTACAAGGCGCTCGCACTGCGGCGGATCGACGCCGTCATGGAGCGCGAGGTGCACCCCGGCACCCGGCTGGCCAAGCTCGGCGACTGGTCCTCGGGCCGCTTCGACGAGGTCTCCCGTACGTCGGACTGGATGCCGGACCACTTCCGGGCGTTCCGCGCGGCGACCGGCGATCCGCGGTGGGACGAGGTGCTGGACGCGCATCTGTCGCTGGCGGGTGCGCTGCGCACCCGCCATGCCCCGGCCACCGGGCTGCTCCCCGACTTCGTCGTGGACACCACGTCCGGCGATCCGAGGCCCGCGCCGGGGAAGGTGCTGGAGAGCCCGTATGACGGCGACTACCACTGGAACGCCTGCCGCGTCCCCTGGCGGCTCGGCGCCGACGCGGTGACCAGCGGCGACACACGGACCCGGGCCGCCGCGCGCGGGCTCAGCCGCTGGGCGAGGACGGCGACGGGCGGTGACCCCGGGGGAATCCGGAGCGGATACCGGCTCGACGGCACGGCCTATGGGGAGGCCGGCTCGCCCGCCTTCTTCGCGCCCTTCGCGGTTGCCGCGATGACGGAGGGCGAGATGGGTGACGAAGGGGGCGAAGGGGAGGACGAGGGGGCGCAGAGTTGGCTGGACGCGCTGTGGGCGCGGATGTGCGGCTCCCCGCCCGATCCGGCCCGCGCCTACGCGGCGGGGGTGCAGCTCCAGTCGATGCTGGTGGTCAGCCAGAACTACTGGGTGCCGTAGGGGCGCCCGGCCCGGGCGGCGGAACGGCGCCGGCCCGCCGCACCACCGCCTCGCAGAGCGATTCCAGGGCGGCCCTCGCCGGGCGGTCGGGGAGCGCCGACAGGGCCGCGCGGGCGGCGTCGGCCTGACGGGCGGTCTCCTCGCGGGCCCGGTCCAGGACCGGGTGGGTGCGCAGCCGCGCCACCGCCTCCGCGTACCCCGGCCGATCGGCGGGCCCGGTGAGCAGCTCGTACAGCTCCCGGTCGGCGAGATCCGCACGGTCCGCGAGATCCGCACGGTCCGCACGGTCCGCACGGTCCGCACGGTCCGTGCCGTTCGCCGGGCCGGCGGGCTCCTCCGCCTCCACCCGCTCCGCCAGCAGCAGCACAGGCAGGGTGGGGCGGCGGGCGGTCGGGGCCGCCACCTCGTCGGCGAGATGGCTCGCCACGCCCAGCCGTTCGCCGTATCGCTCGAGGGCGTCGACAGCGCTCGGGTCCGCACCCGAGACCAGCGCGCCGAGCCGTCCGGAGACGGCGGTCAGTGAGCCGGTCCGGCTCGCCAGCACCTCCAGATGGTGCTCGACGGGGTCGCGGCCGTCGCGCGGTCCGGCCGTCTCCAGGATCTGGCCGGTGACCTGCCGCCGGAACGCCTCGGCCTGGAGCCGTACGGCCTGTGTCCCCAGGTCGGCGAGGATGTGCGAGGCGCGGGCGAAGAGGAAGTCACCGATGAGCACGGCCACCGTGTTGTCCCAGTTGGCGTCCTGGCGCGGGGCGCCGCGCCGTACGGCCGCCTGGTCCCGTAGGCCGTCGTGGTAGTGCGTGGCCAGATGGGTCAGCTCGACGACGACGGCGGTGGGCACCACGCCCGGTGCGCCGGGGTCGCCGAACCGCGCCGCCAGCAGTACCAGCAGCGGCCGGAGCCGCCGCCCGGCCGTGCGGGTCAGCTCCCGCGCGGCCTCGTTGATGAACGGCACATCGCTCTTGGTGGCCTTCAACAGGCCCTCGTCGACCGCCGCTTGGCCGGCCCGGAGGCCGTCCGCCAGCGCGCGGTCCCGCACGGTCGGCTGCATGGACAGAAATGTCTCATATGTCGTCGGTGACCGGTCTCAGGACGGCGGCTCAGGAATCCGGCGTGGCCGGAACCCTGGCCCGGATGCGGCTTCCCTGTCCGGGACGGCTGTCCACGTTCAGCGTGCCGCCCACCTCACGGGCCCGCTCCCGCATGGAGAGCAGCCCGAGATGGCCGGGGAAGGAGCCCTTGCAGTCGAAGCCCACGCCGTCGTCGGCGACCGTCAAGGTGACGGCGCCCGGTTCGTTGAGCAGATGGAGCCGTACGTTCCGGGCCTGCGAATGCTTGGCGATGTTGTGCAGCGACTCCTGGGCGATCCGGTACAGGGCGTGCTTGGCCTCCGGTGTGGTCTCCGGTTCGGCGTCCAGCTTCGCCTCGGTGGCGATCCCGTACCGGGCCCGGAGCGCCTCGATATGCTGGGTGAGCGCGGTGACCAGGCCCTCGGTCTCCAGCGATTCGGGCCGCAGTCGGCACAGCAGGGTCCGGGTCTCGGCGATCGCGGCGTCCGCGAGCCGCCGTATGTACTCGATGGGCTCGGCGAGTTCGGCCAGCTCGGTGAGGCCCACCACCTCCCCGACGGCCTCGTGGCCGCCCGCCGGATCGACCCATACCGCCCCTTCCAGTGGGCTCGGCGTCTCGACCCGTCCCACCGGCTCCGCGCTGTCGATGTCGCGTTCCAGCATCTCGCGGGCGGTACGGGCACCCAGTGCGATGCCGTAGAGCGCCTGCGAGACCGAGTCGTGCAGCTCGCGCGAGATGCGCTGCCGCTCCTCCCGGACGGACCTCTCCTGGGTGGCCCCCTGCTGCCGGTCGTTCTCCACCGCGCAGGACGCATGCCCCGCGATCACCTCCAGGAGGGTGATATCCGCCTCGCCGGGGTCGCGGCCGGGCGGGAAGTGGCAGCACATCGCGCCGATCGCGGTGGATTCGCGCAGCAGTGGCCAGGCGGCCACCGCGCCCCGCGCCGGGCCCTCGCCGTCCGCGCCGGTACGGCCGCCGCCGTGGATGACGGGCGCGGCCCCGGCGATCGCCTCCAGCGCCGGTTTCCGGGACGGCGGGGTGTGGCCGTGGCCGCCGCCGACCAGGCGCAGGTTCGCCGACGGTCCGGGCTCCAGCAGATAGACCGTGCAGCTCGCGGCGCCGGTACGGGCCACCGCGCCCGCGGCCAGGGAGTCCAGGGTCCGCCGTACGCAGGGGCCGGAGGAACGGGTGAACCCCGGGGAACCGGACGAGCCCCAAGGGGAACCCGAAGGTCCCGACGCTCCCGCGAGCCCCGACGCCCCCGCGAATCCCGAAGCTCCCGCGAAGCCGGAAGGCCCCGAAGGCTCCGAGGACCCGGAAGCGAACCCCGAAGGGTCCGGCAGGCCCGATGACCCCGAAGAGCCCGCGGAACCGCCGGAGCCCGGTCCGGCGGCCGCGGACGCCAGCCGCCGCAGATGTTCCCGGTGCCGGATCTGGGCGACCGCATGGGCCGCGGGGGCCGCGAAGCGTCCCACGGCGCTCACATCGGCATGGCTGAGCCGTCGCCCGCTGCCGCGGTTCGCCACCTCGATCACCCCCACGGGGTGGCCGCGCACCAGCAGCGGCGCGTCCAGCACCGAGGCCGGGACCGCGTGCCGGGGGTCCCGGCCGAGCCGGCGCGGCCGCCGGTCGTGGCTGGAGACCGTGGGCCGTCCGGCGCGGATCGCCTGGCGGGCGGGGGAGGAGCCGCCGGGCGTCAGGGGGCCGCTCGGCGCGGTCCATGGGGCGCCGTCGGTGGCTCGTATCGTCAGGACGTCGCCCGGCTCCAGCACCATCACCCGGGCCATATCGGCGCCCAGGAGCTCACGCACCCGGCGGGCGATCAGCCGGAGCGTGTCGTCGGCGGTCTCGCCCGCCAGGATGTGTTGGGTGACCTCGGCGAGCGCGGTGGCGCTCCGTCGCCGCCGGATCGGGGTCCATCGGGTATTGATCACGCCGACCACCACTGCTCCCTCGTCGTGGACTCCAGTGCTTCCGGAGGGGTGAGTTCACCCGCCGGTACCAGGCCGGACTGCACCGCGTAGACCGCCGCCTGGGTCCGGCTGTGCACCCCCAGCTTGGTCAGGATGTGGCTGACATACGTCTTCACCGTCTGCTGGCCGATCCGCAGATCGTGGGCGATCTCCTTGTTGGCCTTGCCGCGCGCGAGCATGGTGAGGACCTCGGTCTCCCGCTCGGTGAGCTGCTCCGGGCCGCTCGGCTCCCTGACCTGGCCCATCAGCCGGGAGATCGCGGCCGGGGAGACATGGATCTGGCCCGCGGCGGCGGCCTTCACCGCGTTACGGAGGTCGTCGGCCTCGGCGTTCTTCAGCAGGAAGCCGATGGCCCCCGCCCGGACCGCGCCCATGACCATGGCGTCGTCGAGGGAGCTGGTCAGCGCCACCACCTCGATCTCGGGGAGGTCCTGGCGGATCTCCGCCGTGGCGGATACGCCGTCCATCACCGGCATCAGCAGGTCCATCAGGACGACGTCGGGGCACAGTTCCCGGGCCAGCCGCACGGCTTCCCGGCCGTTGGTCGTCTCGCCCACCACCTTGATTTCGTTGTCGAGCCCAAGGATCATGCGTAGGCCCTGCCGGACCACCGCATGGTCGTCTGCGATCAGCACGCGAAGCGCCACTTGGTTCACCTGCCCATGGAGTACATCGCCGCACGAGCGGAGACGGACGCGGAAACGGTCGCGATCAGCGGTTCGAAGAGGGGGAGGACCAGCAGGACGAGGACGCCCGCCACCCACCCGCTCAGGACGTCACTCACCCAGTGGGTGCCCAGATAGACGGTGGTCAGACCGATGCCGAGCGCCATCACACAGGCGATCAGCGCGCCCGTCCGCCGGTGGCGACCGGCGAGATAGGCGACGGTGCCCCAGACGACGACGGCGTTGGCGGTGTGACCGGAGGGGAAGACCATTCCGCCGTGGAAGAGCTCGGCGGACCCGGGGGTCTGGGCGTAGTGCGGGCCCACCCGCCCGGTGAGGATCTTGACGGCGCCGACGCTCACATTGAGCAGCAGCAGCGCCACGCCCAGGACCAGCGGCGGACGAGGGCTTCTGGTCCGCCCACCGCGCCAGCAGGCCCAGGCCAGGGCGGCCAGGGTGGTGGGGCCGCGCTGGCCCGCGATGACGAAGGCGTCCAGGACCGGCTGGAGCTGCGGCCACTGTTTGTACGGCTTGAACAGGGCCACCTGCCAGTCGAGCCGGACGAGCTGCGAGCCGGTGAGGACGGCCGCGAGGACCGCCGCGTAACAGGCGGCGGCCACCAGGAAGGCGATCGTGTGTCCGCTGCTGAGCGGGCATCGGATCCGTCCATGGACTCGCATGGGGAGGAAACCCGTCTCGGTATGCCCGTGATTCCATCCTAAGGGGGACTTTCTGCCCCATTCGGCCCTCGGTGGCCCCGCCCCGGGTGGTCCCGCCCCATTCGTACGGGCCCATACGGGGGAGGAGAGCCCGTATGACCCCGTAGACCCCGTACGGCCAAAGCGAACGGCCCCCGCGCCGGAGGGGGCCATGGTCATACCCGAAGCCGACGGCGGGCTCCGGGGTCAGCCCGTCACTCCTCCGGCCCCTCCGGCTGCGCGGGCTTGAAGCCGAATTCGGCGGCCCTCGCGACCGCCTCCAGCTGTGAGCGCGCGTCGAGCTTCTCCAGGATCCTGCGCACATGCGTGCGCACGGTGGCGTAGCTGATGCTCAGCCGCTCCGCGACGGCCCGGTTGTCCAGGCCCTGGCTCATCAGCGTGAGGATCTCCTGCTCACGCGGGGTCATGCTGTCCAGGCGCTCGGTCTGCTCGGCGGTCGACCGCGCGTCCTCGCGGTGCCGTGCCAGCACCTCCACCAGGGTGCTGGCCGGGATGAGGGTCTCGCCCTCGGCGGCCGAGCGGATGGCGGACGCGATCTCGTCGCCGCTCGCCGACTTCAGCAGATAGCCGCAGGCGCCCGCCTCCACCGCGGCCAGCAGCGCCGAGTCGCTGGCGTCGGCACTGAGGATCACGATGGCGACGGAGGGGTCATGGGCCCGCATGCCGGCCGCCGCGTCGGCCCCGGTGCCGTCGGGCAGCCGGAAGTCGACCAGGGCCACATCGGGCTTCAGCTCCTTGGCCATGGGCACGGTCTCGGCGACCGAGTCGGCCCAGCCGACCACCGTCAGATCCGCGTACTCGGCCAGCAGGGCCCACAGCCCCTCGGCCACCACCCGGTGGTCCTCGACGATCAGCACCTTCGTCAGTTCGGGAGGTGCTGTCACGGCTGTGGGTCCCCTTCGGGGGAGTCGGGGTCGAGCGACGCGCCCGGGGGAGCGCCGAGCGGCACCCAGAACTCCACGGTGGTGCCGGAGCCGGGTTCGCTCTCGATGCGGCACCAGCCGCCCGCGATCTGGGCCCGCTCCTGGATCAGGGAGAGCCCGAGATGGCCGGGGCGGGACTCCACCTCGAGCGGGTTGTAGCCCTCGCCGTCGTCGACGATCCGCACCAGGCAGCCGTCGTCGAGCCCGAGGAGCTGCACATGGACCGTCTTGGCGTGGGCGTGCTTGCGCACGTTCACCAGCGCCTCCTGGGCGGTCCGGTAGATCAGCGCCATCGTCTCGGCCGGGGGATGGGCCGTGAGCCGGTCCTCCAGCCGGTAGGTGATACCGGTCTCGGTGCGTATCTGCTCCAGCAGTCCGCGCAGCGCCCCGGCCAGGCAGCCGTGTTCCAGGCTGGACGGCCGCAGGTCGAAGATCAGCTGCCGCAGTCGGCTGAGCGAGAGCTTCAGGGTCTCGTCCAGCTTGTCCATCACCCGCTGCTCGTCCGGGTCCCGCAGCCGCCGGCGGAGCTGCTGGAGGCGGAGGCTGGCCGCGGTGATCACCTGGATGGTGTCGTCGTGGATGTCGGCGGCGATCCGCCCCCGCTCGGCCTCCTGGGCGTGGACCAGATGGCTGAGCAGCGCCTGGCGGTCGCGGTCGGTGACCTCCAGCAGCTCCAGGCTGCGCTCCAGGACGAACTGGGCGCGCTGCACCTCGGTGATGTCCCGGATGGTCAGGACGGTGAGCAGGCCCTCCTCCGTACGCAGCGGGCTGATGCTGACGTCGGCGGGGAACTGCTTGGCGTCGCTGCGCCGGCCGACCAGCTCCACGCTGTGGCCCACGGGCTCCTCCAGGCTGTCGTCCCATTCGCGCAGCGAGACGGTGAGCGGCTGGTCGGGCAGGAGGGCCTCCACGGCCCGGCCGATCAGATGGTCGCGGTCGTAGCCGAAGAGCGCCTCGGTGCGGTTGTTCGCCGCCTGGATCCGGCCGCTGGTGTCCACGATCAGCATCGCGTCCGGGGAGGACTCGATGAGCTGGCGGAACCGGCTCTCGGCCGCCCGAAGCTGGCTCAGGTCGGCGATGAAGACCACTCCGCGGGGCTGTCGGCCCTGCAGATGGCCGCCGCTGAACTGGGCGGGGAACTCGGTGCCGTCGCGGCGGCGCCCGCTCATCGCCGACGGCGAGGTGAAGACCCGGCCGATCAGCTGCTCGGAGGCGGTGCGGTAGCGCTCGGGGACGAGGTCCCGCAGCCGCTTGTCGCGCAGCTCCGCCGAGCTGTAGCCGAACATGTGCCGGCTGTGTTCGTTGGCGTACTCGATCCGGCCGCGGGGGCCGACGATCAGGACGCCGCACGGTGCGTGGCCGAGCAGCTCCAGGAACGAGTCCTCCAGGCGGTTGCCGACCAGGTCCTCGAACCGCCAGGAGGCGCGCTCGGCGCGGCGCAGCGGCTCGGCGCAGTCCGCGAGGAGCTCCGCGGACATGCTGAACTGATCGCGGGCGGCCCGGATGATCGCCTCGAGGATCTCTTCGGCGGGGGTGCCCTTGACCAGATAGCCGCTGGCCCCGACGGCGAGCATGTTCAGCACGGTCTCGCGTTCGCCGTGGGCGGACAGCGCCACCACCCGGGCGTCGGGGACCTGGTCGCGGATGGCCCGGACACTGCTGGGGGCGTCGCCCCGGGGCATGTGCACGTCCATGATCACGACCCGGGGGTGGTGATCGACCGCCGCGCGCACGGCCTGCTCATGGTTGATGGCCAGGCCCACCAGTTCCAGGTCGGGGTGGGAGTCGATGAGGTCGGCGAGCGCCTCCCGGACGGCCGGGTCGTCATCGGCCACCACAACATCGATCCGGTTGTCGCCCATCACTACCCACCTCCCTTGAGGACGGCACCCTGCAGTTCGCGGATGCTGAATTCATCGCGCCGGCAGTGCGCCAGCGAGGGCATGACCGCGGCCAGCGGCGCGACCAGCACGTTGTAGTGGCTTCCGATGCGGTCGCATACGGCGACCGCCGTCGCGGCGTCCCATACCGCGGCCCAGAAGGCCCAGTCGTGTCTCTGGTGGTTCTGCGCGGCGTCCAGGGCGGCCCGGCGCGCCACCGAGGCGGCGACCAGGATCCGGTACCGCTCTTCGGGCGTGGTGGTGCGATGGACCACTGCCCAGCCCTCGGCGCGGGTCTGGCTGGACGTCTGCTTCCACAGATCGGCCACCCGGTCGATTTCCTCTGGGGTGAGGTCCTCGATATGGGTCAGGAATTGTAGGACTCTTCGTGAGTTAGGGCCGAAAACTACGCTCATAGGACACTCCAGGACGCATGGTACATCTACGGAACTGGTGAGCCGCCCTACGGCCGCCGGCGGCCGGCCGCTCCCTGGAACGTGGGCCTGCCTTTCGGCCGTAGTCGCCGTCCGGCACGGTCCGGCCCACGTTCTTCCTCGGTGCCGCTCGCCGGCCCTAATCTCCGCGTCCCTGGGACATGTTGATGCTCGCCTTCGCGATGCCACCGCTCTTCTGACCGATGAGCTGGAAGGCCACACCGCTCTCGTCCGCCGTGGTGATCTTGTACGAGCCCACGGCCGACGCCTTGCCCCGGCTGTCCACCTGGAAGGTCCCGATCTTGCGCTGGCCCTTCGAGCCCGACCCGGCGTACGCGGTCACCGTCTCGCCCGGGGCGAACCCCGCGACGTAGAAGCTCAGCGTGGTGCCCGCCCTGCCGCCGAAGGCGCTGGGCTCGGCGGACGGGGAGTACGGCAGCACGGTGAAGCCCGAGCGGACCACGGCCCGGCTCTGGTCGCCGATCGCCATCAGCGTCTGCCGCCCCTTGAGGCCGAACGGCACGTTGAACGCCACGTCGCGGATCTGCCCCATGCCGTTCGCCTGGGCGGTGAAGGCCGGCAGACCGCCGGTGGAGTTGATGTAGACCAGCACCCGCTCGCCGGGCGCGAACTTGTTGGCGGACAGCGTGATCCGCTGGCCGGCCTTGAGCGCGTACGGCTTGGACTTCATCGAGGGGTACATGGCCAGCATCTGGAAGGGCGCGGTGGCCGTGGTCTTGCTGCGCTTGCCCACCAGGACCAGGGTGCTGGAGCCGGTCGGGGCCACGCCCACCTTGATCGCCGCCTGGCCGACGCCGCCGCTGCTGTCGGTGTGCAGCGTGGTGACGGGGATACCGGTGGTCCGGCCCCAGAAGACGTCGATCGTCTCACCCGGGCGGAAGCCGCGGGCGGTGACCGTCACCACGTCGCCGGGGCGGCCGACCAGCTTGTTGATCTTCGCGGTGCCGACCGCGCCACCGGTGATCACCTTGGCCTCCGCCGCCTTGGTGCTGCCGCGCTGCTGGGCGACCAGGGTCGCGGGCCGGTTGCCCGCGCTCTCGGGCATGGTGAACCGGGCGTAGATCGACCCGAACTTGTCCGAGCGCACGCTGCCGATGGCGCGGCCCTTGGTGTCCGACTTCCGGACCTTGAGCAGGATGTCCACCGTGGCCTTCTTGTCGAAGCCACCGCCCTCGACCGCGGCGCTGCCGCCGGGGTTCACCAGACCGGGGTTGATCACGATGATCGGCCCGGATGCCTGGGGGACCCGCTGGTTGCCCAGCTTGATGGTCTTGGGCTGCTTGGGCGGGCGTATCTCCTGCTCCTGCCGGGAGTGCTCCTTCTTCGGAGCGCTCCCGCCCCCGCCGCCGGTGGTGTTCAGGGCGCCTCCGAAGCCGCCGCGCGCGACCACCTGGACGAGCGATCCGACGATCGCGAAGACCACGAGAGCCAGCAGGACGGTTTTCCAGGTGAGCTTTTTCTTCTTGTCACCGTCGGGGGTGTCCTCCTCGCCGAGGGTGTTCTCCTCGTCGGGGATTTCCTCCTCCTCGAGGATGTCCTCCTCGTCGGGGACGTCCTCGTCGGGGACGTCCTCGTCCTCGAGGATATCCTCCTCGTTCTCGGGATCATCCCTGTCCTCCGGAACATCCCAGTCGTCGTCGTACTCAGGCATGGCCTTCACCTCCTCTTCCCATGGCTACTGCACACGGTAGATTTCCAGCTTGATATTGCCCCGGGTCTCCGACCAGACGCGGGTGGAATTTCGCAGCGCCTTGAGGATCCAGTTCTCTCGGCCGTCGCCATTGTTGAGCATCATGGATCTGCGCATCTTGTTCGACATGATGATGTAGTCCACGTACTGCCATTTCTTCTTGAACAGTTTGTCGCGGACATCCGGGTCGGACGAGGCGTTCCAGTGGGAATGCGCGTACGGGTAGAACGGGCGCACATCGTGCAGTTCACCCCACAGGTCGTCGTCCATGATGATGCGCGAATTCGGTGGTACGTGCTTGCGCACCCAGGCGATCTGGGCATGCTGCATTCCGGTGAGATTGATCTTCGGCTGGTACTGGTCGGCGATCTGCGTATGGCCCTCGGTATTGGTGTGGACGAGATATCCGGAGGCCGGTGACGCCAGCAGCAGAATGGCCACGAACGACGGCACGGCGACCCGGGTCACAGAATGCGCGCCGCGCATGAACCGATTGGCGAATGTGCCCTTGAGCAGCCGGTCCGTCACCATGCCGAGGTTCAGCGCGAGCATGGGGATCAGCGGGGTGACATAGAAGTCCAGCACCACGCTGCCGCGCACCAGATAGAAGGCGTATCCGAGGGCCAGTGTCCCGGCGATCAGAAAGCCCAGATTGCGCCTGCGGTCCCGCATGCCGATCCACAGGCAGATCACCATCGCGCACACCCCGGCGATCAGCAGGAACTTGTCCCGGACCAGCCAGCTCGTCTGCAACAGTCCGGAGTGGCTGAAGAGGGTGCCCTGGTTGCGGTTGAGCTGCCACCACAGGGTGTAGAGCAGCGAGACGTGGTCCGCTGGTGGATTGTTCAGATCGAAGTCGAAACCGCTCGGCAGCAGCTCGTTCTTGAGCAGCGCGTAGGTCACATAGGCGCCGATCGGGGCCGCCGCGGCGAATGGCCACAGGGTGCTGGTGAACCGGCTGCTGGCCGACCCCTTGACCCTCCGGTAGAGCAGGTACATGAAGCTGGGCAAGAAGAAGATCGCGTTCTCCTTGGTGATCAAGGCGATCCCCAGCGCCATACCGCCGCCGAACACCGATCTGATCGTGACTTCTCGCCTGAGCAGCATGAACAGGCTCAGCAGCAGCCAGAGCATCATCAGGTTGTCCAGCAGGACCTGCCGCTGGAAGTAGACCGCGATCGGCGAGACGTTGAAGAGGAACGCGGTGACGGTGGCGGCCAGCACACTGCCGGACAGCCGCCGGGCGATCTCGAACAGCAGATAGACGCTGACGACGTGCACCAGCAGCATCAGGAACCGTCCGGTGTTGATCGCGTTCCCGAAGGTCTCGAACTGCTTCGGCAGCGGGAGGACCCATCCGGCCAGGGTGATCCACCCCAGCGGGGCGTGGTCGTAGTCGTAGGTGTACGGGGACAGGCTGGTCTCCCGCACCAGCGACCACGCCCGCTGCATGTAGATGCCCTCGTCGGTGAGGTAGAGGGGGTAGCGGAACAGGTGGTAGCCGTGGGTGAGCAGCCCGGTCAGCAAGGAGGCGACCAGGGCGATTCTGCCCTTGGTCCCAAGCGGCGGGAACCAGCCGCGCTCCACGGAGAACCGCGGGCGGCGGCGCGGACCTCGCGCGGGGGCCTCGGTGGTCTTGGCTGTTGTGGTGTTCTTCCTTGTCGCGGCTTTCTTGTTCGCCGCGGTCTTCTTGCTTGTCGCGGTGGTCTTGGCTGTCGTGGCGTTCTTGCTTGTCGCGGCTTTCTTGTTCGCCGTGGTCTTCCTGCCCGGCGCGGTGCTCTTCCTCGCCGCGGTCTTCCGGTCTTCCGCGTCGGCGGCCGTCGGCCGCGAGGGCGTGGGGTCATCCGACACGCGACTCCGCCTCCTCGGTGGTGGCCCGGTGGGCGCCTACGTGCTGTGTCTTCTCCCAGTCGTGGCGGCCGAGCATCTCGCGCCGCATGGCCCGCAGCGCGGCGTACGCGAGGACCATCTGGAAGGGGAACCAGGCGATGGCCATGCGCAGGACGGCCTTTGGTGAGGCTTCTAGGCCGTGGGCGCTGGTGAACTCGTACAGACCGACCGCCTGGACCAGAAAGTGCGCGGCCAGCAGCAGGACGGGCAGATAGGAGACGAGCGCGATCAGCACCGGCACCTTGAGGATCAGAATCATGCCGAGCGAGATCGGGAGATAGAGGCCGAGCAGCGCCTGTCCGCGCGGGAACGCCAGGACGTAGACGGCGAGCCAGCGCTGTTTGCGCGTCGGCATCTTCTTCCAGGTGCCCTTCTTCAGGGTCTGCATGAAGCCCTGGCTCCAGCGGGTGCGCTGCCGGATGAAGTGGCCGAGGGTCGGCGGGGTTTCCTCCTTGGTCACATACCGGTCGTCGTAGACGACGCGCACCCGCTCGCCCATGGCGGATATCCGCAGGCCCATATCGGCGTCCTCGGTGAGGTTGCGGTCGTCCCAGCCGCCGAGCCGCAACAGCAGCTCACGGGCGAAGAAGACGGTGTTGCCGCCGAGCGGGATCGAGCCGTAGTGGGCGTGGTAGTGCAGCCGGCTCTTGAACCAGAAGAAGTACTCCAGAACGTTGAGCGTCGAGTACCAGTTGGACTCGTAGTTCATCAGCTGCACACCGGCCTGGACCACCCTGACCTTCTCCTGCACCATCACGGTGTTCACCAGGCTGAAGATCTCCGGGTGGATGTCGTCTTCCGCGTCGAAGATCGTCACTACCTTGTTGGCGGTGTGCGGAAGGGCCGTGTTGAGGCCGTGCGGCTTGTTGATCGGCTCGTCGTCGAACACCACGACCCGCACGTTGCGCAGCCCTTTCCGCTTCAGCTCGTCGATCTTCTCCTCGGCCTTTTTGATCGTGCCGTCGTCGTCCTGTGAGCAGATCACGAAGACCTCCAGCAGTTCGGCCGGATAGTTGGCCCGCACCACGCGCTCGATGGTGCTCTGGATGACGTCTTCCTCATGCCGGGCGGGCAGTAGGACACTGAAGGAGATCTGGGGCGGCAGGAATTCATCCGGCGCCCTGGCCTTCCGTTCGGCATCTGCCCGGTCCCAGGTGTAGAGCATGAGGTAGAGGACGTGGGCCGACTGCACGGTGAGCAGAATCGAGACCACGATCAGCACCAGGTAGATGATGGCGACAATCATCGGCTCCGCCTCCCCCAGACCCAGCCGGTACTCGACGCGAAGTTGACCGCGAAAGCCGCCGCGATGCCGAGGCAATTCGCCAGCAGCAGATGCGTTCCGCCGCGCACCAGTGACCAGACGATGAGCACATTGACCCCGAGTCCGCCCAGGACCGAGACATTGAACTTGATGAATCGCCGCAGGGACGGAGTGGCGACCGCGAAGGTCCACCGGTCGTTCAGCAGATAGTTGTGAACCACGGCGAGTTCCACCGCTATCGCCGACGCCGCCAGGAGCGGAAGTCCGGCCCAGTGATAAAGAACGAAGAGGACCACCGTGTTCACGAGCGCACCGCCCCCGCCGACGACCGCGAACCGAAGGGCCAGCCCGGACATACCGGCCATCGGGTTCCGGACCGGGAGGGCTCGCCGGAGCATTCCGGTCCGCTTACGGGCCTTGCCGGCGGAGGTATCCGCCTCTTCGCCCGGCTCTCCGGTGCGCTCGCTGAACGTTCGGAAACGCTGCATCGCGACTCCCTCTACAGGAGGCTCTTATCGCCGTTGACCCAAGAGTGCGTCACCCGAAAAGGAGGTAGTACCCGCGACTGGGGGAGCGGGTGGTACACCTTCGGCGGACTCCTCCGCTCCCCCGTATTGGGGAGAGCGGGGTGCGGGGTATCCCGAGCGGTCCCCCAAAGATGGGACGGGTCGCTCACCCTCTCGCGGGTGTCAGTACCTGCGGGGGATGCCCAAGATGAAATGGGCCCGACGGCCTTGCGTCCCGTGCGAAGAGAGTAGGTGACGTAATGTCAGGTCACGTGATGTCACGCCATCCATTCGCCGGCCGGGCCGGAGCGGTCATCGCAGCGATGACGCTCGCACTGGCCACGCCGGCTGCGGCAAGTGATTCCCATTCCGGGGGGCTGCACGATTCCGAATGGGCGCTGACCGCGCTCAAAGCGGAACGCGCCTGGAAAATCAGCAAAGGTGCCGGGGTGACCGTGGCGGTCATCGGCACCGGGGTCGACGCGACCCATCCGGATCTGCGCGGGCGCGTGGTCCGCGGAAAGGATTTCGCGGGCGGCACCGGCGGCTTCGGCACCCGGGACGGCGGCAAGGCGGCCGAGCAGTCCACCCATGCCGCCGGAATCATCGCCGGCACCGGCCGCAATTACCGCGGTGACGGGGTGTACGGCCTCGCGCCCCAGGCCAAGGTGATGCCGCTCGGCGTCTACCGCGACGGAAAGGCCCTCGCCGACCCCACCGCGAAGGCCATACGCCACGCGGTCGGCCAGGGCGCCCGCGTCATCGATCTCGCCGTCTCCTTCAAGCGCCCGACCCCCGCGCTGCGGTCCGCGGTGAAGTACGCCGTCGCCAAGGACGCCGTGATCGTGGCCGGCGCGGGCGACAACGGCAAGGAAGGCAACAAGCCCACCTACCCGGCCGCCCTCCCCGGAGTGGTCGCCGTGGTGGCCACCGACAAGAAGGGCGCCGTCTGGACCTCCTCCCACCACGGTGGGAAGACCCTCCTGGCCGCCCCCGGCGTCTCCATCCTCACCACCTCCGGCAACGACGACTACTGGACCGGCGACGGCACCGGCTTCGCGGCGCCCTGGGTCGCGGCGGGGGCCGCGCTGCTGCGCTCGGAGCACCCCCGCTGGAACGCCAACCAGGTCGTACAGAAGCTGATCGACACCGCCGACCGCAAGGGCTCCGCGGGCCACGACCCGCGTTATGGATACGGGGTGATCGCCCCGGCCAAGGCGCTGGCGGACCGGGCCGCGCCACCGGCCTCCGCCGGGCTCTCCGCTCCCCGCCGCCATGCGGCCGCCACCCCGGCCGCCTCCGCCGCCAAAACCGACGGGGATGAATCCGCCCTGGTCACGATAGGGGTGGTGGCCGGAGTCCTGGTGGTGCTCGCGGTCCTGGCGGTGGTGCTCATCAGCCGGCGCAAGCCCCCGCCCGACAACTCCCACAACGGCTGAGGCCGGGCTGGACTCGCCATGATCACGAAACTGTGCGGACGCGTCCGCCGCCTCCGCCCGCCGGCCGGCGGACGTAAGCCCAGGTGGGCGGGGCGGGGCATCGCCCAGCTGATCGTGATGGTGCTGGTGGTCGAGGTGGTGATGGCGGCGACCACCGTGCAGGCCCTGTTCGTGGGCCCGGTACGGCAGCCGAACGGCAAGCCGTCACTCCCCGTGGCCAAGCCGTTCTTCCCGGCGACGACCCGCTTCTACACCGACCCCCACAACCCGGCCGCGACCTGGGTGCGGGACCATCCGCACGACCGGCGGGCGGTGGCCATCGGCGAGCGGATCGCCGCCGAGCCCCAGGCCGCCTGGCTCACCGAGACCAATGAGTCCCTGGTCGAGGAGCGGACCCGCGCCCTGGTCCGCACCGCCGCCGCCCAGCGACGGCTGCCGGTGCTGGTCCCGTACACCATCCCGCAGCGCGACTGCCAGCAGCTGAGCTCCGGCGGCGCCGGGGACACGGCCGCCTACGGGCGCTGGAGCGAGGCCCTCACCCGGGGGATAGGGGACGGGCGCGCCATCGTCATCCTGGAGCCGGACGCGCTCGCCCATATGAGCTGTCTCAAGCGGCGGCAGCAGGCGGAGCGGTTCGCGGCGCTGTCGTACGCGGCGCGGGCGCTCCAGCGGGGGGCGCCACGGGCCCGGGTCTACTACGACGCCGGGAACTCCGGATGGCAGCCCGCGCGCACCATGGCCGATCGGCTGCGGCGCGCCGGAATAGAGCGGTACGGGGACGGGATAGCGGTCAACGTCTCCAACTTCAACGCCACCGCCGACGAGGTGCGCTACGGACTCTCGGTGATCAGGGAGCTGCGCCGGCCCCGGCTGGGGGTCGTGGTCGACACCAGCCGCAATGGGGCGGGGCCCACGCGGAAGCACAGCTTCTGTGATCCGCCGGGCCGCAAGCTGGGCAGGCCCCCCACCGCCGCCACGGGCATCCCCGGCATCGACGCCTTCCTGTGGGTCAAGCAGCCGGGGCAGGCGGACGGCTGTGCCGCCGGTGCGGGCATGTTCCTGCCCGGCTACGCGTACCGGCTGACGCGCTGAACCCCTGACTCTCTGCCCCCTCTGCCCCCTGCCTCTCTCGTCCCTGCCCCTCTGACCTCCTCCAAGGCGCCGGTCACCCCGTGACCGGCGCCTTTCGCATGCCCTGAGCGCCTCGGAGCGGTACCCCATACCGGACATAACCCCCATAAAACGGCCGAATTCTTCTACCTCAATTGAGGTAGGCGGAATTCGGTCGTTTGGCGTGCCCGGAATTCCTGCAATTGAGGTACGCAGATTTCAGCCAGCCGTACGGCGATTCGGGCCGCGGTCAGTCCCTAATGTCGGTGAGCGAAAGGACAAGCCACGAAGGAGCTCCGATCGATGCACAGAGTTCTCGTCGTGGAGCACCACCCACTGGTGTTGAGTGCTCTCGCCGATCTCGTAGTCGAGGAGCCCGGACTGGAGCTATCCGGAATTGCGGGGTCGGCCCGAGAAGCAATTTCTCTGGCCAACCACATGCAGCCGGATGTGGTGCTGATCGACGTGGATGAGCCCAGCTGGCAAACGCAGCGGCTGGTCCGCCTGATCGGCGAACTCCTACCGTCCGCGCGGATTGTCCGGCTGACCGCAGTCTCCGACCCGCAGATGGAATGTCTGGAATCTCCGACGAACAACCCCAGCATCCTCAAGACCGCAGTACCCGAATTCCTCAGGAGTATCACCGAATGAATTCCCCCATGGACCAGAACAACGCCCCGACCACCGAGACCAAGCGCACGCCGCGCTCGCAGCGTCTCCGCTTCGGTATCGCCGCGGCCGTCGTCGCTGCTGCTGCCGTGGGTGGCACTGTCACCGCTTTCGCTGTGAACAACTCCGATGGCCAGTCGGCCACCACCACCTCCGCCGCCGAGGCCAAGGCCTCCGGTGCGGGCGCCGATGGTCCGCTGTCCACCAAGAAGAGCGAGATCGTGGACGCCAACGGCAAGAAGGTCGTCCTGACCGGTGTGAACTGGTTCGGTTTCGAGACCGGCACCTACGCGCCGCACGGCCTGTGGACCCGTAACTGGGAGTCCATGCTGGACCAGATGGCCAAGCAGGGCTTCAACACCATGCGCCTGCCGTACGCGAACGAGATGTTCAAGTCGTCTGCCAAGCCCAACGGCATCGACTGGCACAAGAACCCCGATCTGAAGGGTCTCACCCCCCAGCAGATCATGGACAAGATCGTGAAGGGTGCCACCGACCGCGGCATCCGCGTGATCCTGGACCAGCACCGTCCTGACCAGTACGGCCAGAGTGAGCTGTGGTACTCGCAGAGCCTCAGCGAGAAGCAGTGGATGGACGACTGGGTCAAGCTGGCCAAGCGCTACAAGAACAACGACCGGGTGATCGGCGCCGACCTCCACAATGAGCCGCGTGGCCAGGCCACGTGGGGCGACGGCAACCCGAAGACCGACTGGCAGCTTGCCGCCACCAAGGCCGGTAACGCCATCCACAAGGTCAACAAGAACTGGCTGATCTTCGTCGAGGGTACGGACCGCCACAAGAACGAGCAGTTCTGGTGGGGCGGTGACCTCCAGGGTGTGAAGAAGCACCCGGTGAAGCTCAAGGAGCCGAACAAGGTCGTCTACTCGGCCCACGACTACGGTCCGGGCGTCTACAACCAGAACTGGTTCATGGCGAAGGACTTCCCGAAGAACATGCCGGCCATCTGGGAGAAGCACTGGGCGTACATCAAGAAGCAGAACATCGCCCCGCTGCTGCTCGGTGAGTTCGGTGGTAAGAAGACCGCCGGTAAGAGCTCCGAGGCCGTGTGGCAGAACGCCCTGATGGACTACCTCAAGAAGCACCAGATCAGCTACACCTACTGGACCTGGAACCCGGACTCGGGTGACACCGGCGGTGTGCTGAAGAACGACTGGAAGACCATCGACCAGAACAAGATGAAGATGCTGGCCAAGTACCAGACGCCGCTTCTGGAGGCGAAGAAGGGGAAGTAACGTCGGAGTGACCCCTTCGGTACACCGCCGATGACCACCTGGAGGTCATAGGCAGTGGGCAGCAGCGAGGGCCCGCAGGCAGCCGCCTGCGGGCCCTCGTCTTTTTCTCGGGCCCGGAAGGGAAGCGGGGCGGACCCCCGGCGGGTTTCCCTCCCGGGCCGCGGACCGCGCCCGCGGACCGGCCCCCCACCCCCAGGGAGGCCGATGATGAAGCCCCATCCGGCGACCGGCCGGCTCTTCTTCCCCTTGGCCGCGCTCGTCGTGATCGTGGCCGATCAGCTCAGCAAGGCCATGGCGCTGGCCGCCTGGAGCGGCACCGTGGGGCCACAGGCCCGGTTCGGGCCGTTCTGCGCGCTGCTGGTGCGCAACACCGGGGTGGCCTTCGGCCTGGGCCACAGCAGGCCCGCGCTGATCGTCGTGATCACGCTCGCGGGCGCGGTGGCCACGCTGGGTGCGGCCGGTGCGGGGCTGCGGGTCCGCGGCCGGGGCGCGGCGCTGGGTCTGGGGCTGATCGCCGGGGGAGCGGTGGGGAACGGCGCCGACCGGATGATCCGGTCGCCGGGCCCGCTGCGCGGGGCCGTCATCGACTGGATCACGCTGGACGCCCGCGGGCCGGTGTTCAACCTCGCCGATGTGGCCCTGATCACCGGGACCCTGCTCACCGCGGCCCTGCTGCTGCGCAGAACCTCGCGTGAACGGGCGGTCGCGCTGCCCGGCGGGGGCGTGGGGCCCGACCCGATCGTCAGCCTCCGGCCTTGTGCACCGCGCCCTGATCCGCGTCCCGATCCGACCCCGGCACCCTCCCTGGGACCGGCTCCGGCTCCGCCTCCGTCGGCGCCGCCCCGGGCACCGTCTCCGTCCCCGGGACCGGCTCGGTCGGCGCCGCCTCCGTCCCCGACGCATGACCCTCCCGATCCGCGAGGACTGCCGCGAAGTCCCTGAGCCGGTCCAGCACGATCTCGTCGGTCGTCCCGCGGGCGGCCAGCGCCTCGCTGATGCGCTGGTAGACGGCGAGCTCCCGGGCGCAGCGGTGGCACTCGGCCACATGGGTCCGCACCCGGGCCGCGGCCGGCGCCTCAAGCTCCCCGTCCAGATACGACTGGAGCATCGGCGCGCCCAGGGGACACCGTGCGCTCCGGAGATCTCCGGTGGTCTGCCTGGTTCGAGTGGTGCGTGTGGTCCGCCACCATGTCCATCTGCTCATGCGCCACCTCGCTCCGATTCCACTCCCGCGGCCAGCAGCTGGTTCCGGATCCGCTTGCGCGCCCGGTGCAGCCTGCTCATCACCGTTCCCTTGGGGACGTCCAGCACCTGTGCGGCCTCCGCGTACGACAGCCCGTCCACATGCACCAGCCGCACCACCTGCTGGTCCCGCAGCGGAAGCGCCGTGAACGCGGCGTCCACTGCCTCGTCGAACGTCGTGTCGACCACCAGTTCCTCCGGTGTCGCGTCCCGGGCGGGGACCAGCCGCTCCAGTTCCGTATCCGGATCGTCGAGCAGCCGGGGCCGGCGCTGGCGGCGTCGGCTGACCTCCGCGTGCCGCATGATCGTCAGCAGCCAGGCCCGTGGATGTCTCCCGTCAAAACGGCCGACTGCCCGGTACGCCCGTAGTAACGTGTCCTGCACGAGATCCTCGGCGTCGGCTCGCTGGGTGGTCAGTGACATGGCCACGCGCAGCAGCACCTCGACCTCGGGCAGCACATACTCAGCGAACATGCGCTGCTGATGGGCGTCCCGGTCAGCCACGGAGTGCCTCCTCGGATCCGGACCCCCCGGGGACGCGAAGCACGACATATCACACTCTGTGTAACATCTCGCTCACCGCGCCGCACGGGATGATCGGCGATCCGAGTGGCAGACCGGACGTTGAGGTAGGTCAGACGTAGAGGTGGCTCAGGCGTTGACGCCGCTCAGACGTTCAGGGAGACCAGGCGCTTTCCGTCGGCCGTACGGACCTCGAAGCGTTCGATGTCGGCACGCTTCATGCCCGCGCCGCCATGCGCCCACAGCGGATCTCTCGCCTCCGCCTTGGGGCTGTCCTCGATCCCGTATCCCCACTCGGGCACGGACCAGGTCATCATCGTCTGCTCGTGGCCGTCCTTGGAGATCGCGATCAGGCTGCAGTCCAGGGGACCCTTGAGGTTCTTCAGCCGCAGGACGGCGTCGGTGCCCCACATCTTGTCCTCCAGCGCGACCGCCGCGTTCACCTTGGTGTCCGGGTCGGTGCCCTGCACCTTGTCGGGCATCCCGGAGAAGAGGGCGCTCTCGTTGGGGGCGGCCGTCACGGAGCTGTCCGAGCCGCCGGAGGTGACCGCGATGGTGCCGACCGGACCACCGACGATCAGCACGGCCGCCGCCGCGACCAGGTACAGCCCGCGCCGCCGCCGCTTGGCGCGGAAGGTGGCGACCTCGCCGACCATGCGCTGGAGCAGCGCCGGACCGGGGCGCGCGGTGAGGGTCTCGATGGCGTTGGGAGTGGCGCTGAAGGCATGCGGCGTGTGGCCCGTGAGCTGGGTCCGCCCGGGGCTGCCGTGGATCCCGGGGATGTCGGCCGCCAGATCGGCCAGCAGGGGTTCCAGTCCGGTCAGCTCGTCGAGCTGCCGTCCGCACTGGTCGCAGCCGGCCAGATGCTCCTCGAAGTAGCTGGCCTCCGCCTCGTCGAGCACGCCGAGCACATACGCGCCAACGGCGTCGTGTCCCGAGTGGTGCGTCTGCGCTGTCATGCCGTTACTCCTCTCTCCTCGAGCGCGAGCTTCATCGAGCGCAGCGCGTAGAAGACCCGGGACCGTACCGTCCCGCTGGGTATGCCGAGGGTCTGGGCCGCCTCGTTGACGGTCCGGCCCTTGAAGTAGGTCTCGACCAGCACCTCGCGATGGGCGTCGCTGAGGTCCTGCATCGCGTCGGTCAGGGTCATGAGCCGCAGTGCACGGTCGATCTCGTCCTCCGCGGGCATGAGTTCCAACGGGGAGGGGTCGACCTCCTGCGGCCGGGCCTGCCGGCTGCGGTGTCCGTCGATCACGATCCGGCGGGCGACCGTGACCAGCCAGGGCCGGATGGAGCCGGTGGCCCGGGAGAGCTGGTCGGCGTTCCGCCAGGCCCGCACCAGGGTCTCCTGGACGACGTCCTCCGCGCGGTGACGGTCGCCCGCGACCAGCCGCAGGACGAACGCGAGCAATGGCCCGGCGTGCTCCTGGTAGAGCGCGCGCATGAGGTGTTCGTCCGGCGTACCACGCTGGGATCTTGACGGACGCTCATCGGCCACGGCGGCGTCGTCGTGCACCTGAACCTCCAGGACCTGACCTGAGTTGGACATCTACGGACGCTCCCGGTCTGAGCCCCGGGGGGGATCGGCGGCCATGTCGGCCTCTTCCCCCTTCACTACGCACGGGGGGAGGCAGCCGCTCAACGCGTCGCGAAGAAATTCCGATCAGGTGTCAGGGGGCCCGGCGGGCCGGGGGCGGGTCCGGACGCGGGCGGGGTGGTCCGGATGCGGCCGGGGCGGTCAGGAGACCATCGCGTCCAGCAGCAGGGGCTGCACCTTGCCGTCGAGCATCGCGCCGAGCCCCTCGACCGCGCAGACGTCGGGGTGGTCGGCGATGTTCAGCGGCATACCGGTGGCCTCCCGCAGCATCGTGTCGAACCCGGGCAGCACCGCGCTTCCGCCGGCCAGCATGATGCCGCGGTCGGCGAGGTCGGCCACCAGATCGGGCGGACAGCGGCGCAGCACCGCGCCGATGGCGTCCAGCACTCCGGTGAGGGGGGTGCGGATGGCGCTCCGGACGCTCCCGACGTCGATCCGTACGGTCCGGGCGAGCCCCGTGGCCACGTCCCGGCCGTGCACCTCGGTGCTGGGCGCCGCCGGTGCGCCGTCCGCGCTGTTCTTGAGCAGCAACTGCAGCGGGCGGACGGCCTGGCTGGGCAGCATCAGCGCGTGCTCATTGCGCAGATACTGGACGACCGCGTGGTCCACGGTCTCCCCGCCCACCGGCACCCGCTCGGCGGCCACGATCGAGCCCAGCGACAGGACCGCGACCTGGGTGGTGGCCGCGCCGCACACCACGATCATCGTCGCCTCGGGCCGTTCCACCGGCAGACCGCAGCCCACGGCGGCGGCGATCAGGGTGTCCACCAGCTCGACCCGCTTGGCGCCGATACCGGTGAGCGTCTCCACGGCGGCGCGCCGGGCGAGCGGGTCGGCGTCGTGCTGCACGCAGACGGCCGCGCTCACCAGCGGGCGGCGCCGCCAGGCGCGCCGCAGCTTGTTGCCCAGCAGCAGCCGCAGCATCCGCTGGGCCATGTCGATGTCGACGACGGTGCCGCCCGAGACCGGCCGTACGACGCGGATGTGCTCGGGCGTCCGCCCGGTCATCCGCTCGGCCAGCGCGCCGACCGCGATCAGCCCGCCGGTGTGGGTGTTCACGGCGGCGACGGTCGGCTCGTCGACGATGAGCCCGGTACGCCTGAGGTAGACACGCGTTCTGGCCGCGCCGAGGTCGACGGCGATGGAGCAGCGGCGCAGTGCCTCGAGGCTGATGGTCATGGCAGGTCTCCCCTGTGGGCGGCGTGGCGGGCCGCCGCCCGGCGGCCCTCCGCTCTCATCGTGTGGGGACGATCAGGGCCGCTGCCTGCGGGGCTGAGCCGGTCGGGGGAGCGACTGCCCCCTGGGCTCTGCGCGGTGGATCTTCGCGGGCCCGCGACGCCTCGCACGGCGCGCCCCCCGGTTACGGCTGGACCACTGGGCTGCACCCTGCGTCGGATGCCGGACGCCCCGGGGCGTCAGCCGCTGATGCCGCAGGCGCGACGATTCACCGGACAGGACCTGGGCCGCCTACTTCGCGTCCGCGTAGCACTCCACCGCCGCCATCGTGAGGGGGAACCGCACCGGTGTCGGTCCGAAGGCGATCCGTCCGGCCGTCTCGCCCGCCTCGGCGATGGCCTCCCGGACCGTGTCGGCCTCCTCCTGGGGGCAGTGCACGATCACCTCGTCGTGCTGGAAGAAGACGATCTCCGCGCGCAGCCCCGCCCCGGTCAGCGACCGCCGCAGCGCGGCGAGCATCAGCAGGGCCCAGTCGGCGGCGCTGCCCTGCACCACGAAGTTCCGGGTGAACCGGCCCCGGGCGCGGGCGCCGGCCGTGCTGCCGTACGACGGCTCCTCCTGCTCGCGGGGCAGCCCCGCCTCGTCGGCCGGCTCCCCGGCGGCACCGCCCACGGGCGGGCAGGTGCGGCCGAGCCAGGTGCGCACCAGCCGGCCCTCCTCGCCCGCGCGGGCCGCATCGTCCACATACGCCACCGCCGCCGGGAAGCGCCGCCGCAGGGCGGCGAGATGCTTCAGGCCGTCGCCGGAGGTCTGGCCGTACACCGCGCCCAGCAGCGCCAGCTTGGCCAGCTCGCGGCGGCCGGAGAAGGCGCGGTCGGACAGCGTGGCGTACAGATCCCGGCCGCTGCCCGCGACCTCCATCAGCCCGGGGTCGCGGGAGATCGCGGCGAGCACCCGGGGCTCCATCTGGTCGGCGTCGGCCACCACCAGCCGCCACCCCGGATCGGCCACCACCGCGCGCCGCACCACCTTGGGGATCTGCAGCGCCCCGCCGCCGTTGGTGGTCCAGCGGCCGGAGACGGTGCCGCCGGGCAGGTACTCCGGGCGGAAGCGGCCGTCGCGCACCCAGGACTGGAGCCAGGCCCAGCCGTGGGCGGTATGAAGCCGGTACAGCTTCTTGTAGCGCAGCAGCGGCTCGACGGCGGGGTGGTCGATCCGCTCGAGCTCCCAGGCGCGGGTCGAGCCGAGCGCGATGCCCGCGCGGGCGAACGCCTTGACGACCTCGGCGGGCAGATCGGGCCGGACCCGGGCGCCGAAGGCGCGCGAGACCTCGTCGGCCAGCTCGACCAGGCGCTGCGGCTCCAGACCGCCCGGATAGCGCTCGCCGAGCAGCTCGTCCAGCAGCTCCCGGTGGCGGTCGGCGCTCCAGGGCACCCCGGCGCGCCGCATCTCGGCGGCGATCAGCATCCCCGCCGACTCGGCGGTGGTCAGCAGCCGCATCCGGTCCGGGTGCTCGGCCGCCTCCGTACGGACCAACTGCTCCGCGTACACCGCGAGCAGCGCTTCCAGCGGGTCGGCGCCCGGCGGCAGCGGCGGCGGACCGGGCTCGAACAGCGACGGCTGGCCGCCGGCCGCCCGGGGCGGCGGATCCTCGGGGACGGGCAGCCCGCGCAGCCGCGCCCAGGCGGCGGCGAGCGAACGCGGTGCGCCCGAGCGCCCCTCATGGCCGAGGAGCAGCGCCTCGGCCGCCTCGATGTCATAGGCCCGCTCGACCCGGACCCCGGCGGCCAGCAGCCGCGGATAGACCTCGGCGGTGGACCGCCACACCCACCGGTCGGCCTCGGGGCGGGATCGCACGGCCTCCGCGATCCCGCCCTGGGCCGCCGTGACCTCGACTACCGGCCCGGCGGCCTTTCCCTGGGGGTCGAGCGGGCAGAGACGAACACCCCCGTCGTCCGTCTCCGCCGCCGCCCACCTCATGCCCGTGAGTCTCGCAGGGGGGTCTGACAACGCTCCGGCACGAGGCCCGCTCAACCGGGAGGGGGACCCGGACGTCATACATGACGACTGCTCTTCTTCACTCCGGGCAGGAGATGCCGGGTGTCGGGTGATCATGTAGATACACATGGTGCACGTGCATCTGCCTGTGCATCTACCTGCGCATACGCAGATGCATTTGCCCATGCGTTTGCAAAGGAACGCAGCTATGATCCGAGACAGTTGACAGCTGCACGCATGCACGAACAGTGGAGAAGCCCTGTGCGCGACCACCCCTACAACGGCATGGCGGCCGCGGACCTCCAGGGGGTCGTCTGGCAGAAGAGCAGACACAGCAACTCCCAGGGTTCCTGTGTCGAGTTCGCCAAACTGCCCGGTGGGAACGTGGCCGTCCGCAATTCCCGGTTCCCCGACGGACCGGCGCTGATCTACACCCCGGCCGAGGTCGAGGCGATGCTGCTCGGCGCCAAGGACGGCGAGTTCGACCACCTTGCGCGCGATTCGGCCGGTATGGGCTGATCGCCGCGGACGCGCGACACTGGTAGTGGCGAGCGGGGGCACCCGACTGATGTGAGACGGCGATGAGCGGCTCGGTCCGGGTCGGACACGTACTCGGGGTTCCACTGCGGATGCACTGGAGCGTCCCGGTGCTGATCGTCCTGCTCGCTTACGGGCTCGGCCGCCAGACGCTGCCCGCGTGGACCCCCGGCCGCACCGGCACCGTCTACGCCCTCGCCAGCATCGTCGGCGCCGTGCTGCTGATGGGCAGCCTGCTGCTGCACGAGGCCGCGCACGCGATCGCCGCCCGCCGTAAGGGCGTCTCGGTGGAGGACGTGACGCTGTGGGCGCTTGGCGGCATGACCAAGATGGGACGGCCCCGCACCGCCGGGGTCGCGTTCTGGGTGGCCGTCATCGGGCCGCTCACCAGCCTGGTCATCGGCGGTGTCACCCTCGGCGCGGGGATCGGGTTGCACACGCTCACCGGATGGGGGGTGCCGACCGCCGTTCTGATCTGGCTGGGCTGGGCCAATCTGCTGCTGGGCGTCTTCAACCTGCTGCCGGCCGCGCCGCTGGACGGCGGCCGGGTGGTGCAGGCGGCGATCTGGTGGCGCACCGGGGACCGGGAGCGCGCCGACCGGGCGGCGGGGCGCGGCGGCCAGATCCTCGGTATGGCGCTCATCGCCATCGGCTGGATCTCCTTCCTGCGCGGGAACACCGGCGGGCTGTGGCTCTCGCTCATCGGCCTCTTCATGGTGATCATCGCCAACGCGGAGCGGCAGCGGGCCGGAGTCAATACGGCGCTGCGCGGGGTGCGGGTGGCGGACGCGATGTCGGCGCCGGTCGCCGCCGGGGCCGACTGGCTGACCGTGGGGCGGTTCATCGACGACGTGGCGGCCCACTCCCGGCATTCGGTGATGCCGCTGCTGGACTTCGAGGGACAGCTCAGCGGGGCCGTCCGGCTGCGCGCGCTCGCGGCGGTGCCGGCCGAGGCCCGGGAGACCCAGCGGGTGCGCGATGTGGCGACGCCGCTGTCGCGGTGCACCGTGGCCGAGCCCGGTGAGCTGCTGAGCGAGGTGCTGGAGCGGGCGCGGCCGGGTGGCGGCGGTATGCCGGTGCTGGTGGTGGACCACGGGCAGCTCGAGGGGATCATCACGATGCACGATGTGAACCGGCTCTTCCAGCTGCACGGCCTGGGCATCACCACGGCCCCGCCGGAGTCCACCCGCCCCTGACCGCCTCTGCGGAGGAGGGGGCGCGTGCGCTCAGGTGTGGGGAGGCTTACGCCGGGGGGAGATGGAAGACGGCCCAGACGATCTTGCCGCGCGGGGTGCCCGGCAGCGGCTGCCAGCCCCAGCCGTCCGTGAAGGACTCCACGAGATGGAGCCCGCGCCCGGATTCCTCGCCGCAGCCCGCCTCGCCGGCCACCGGGCCCGCCTCACTGGGGTCGCGTACGGCGCACACCAGCCGTGAGGGGCCGCGCATCAGATGGAGCCGCACCGACCGCTCCGGCTCACCGGCCGTCGCCGCGGTGCCGGGCAGGGCGTGCCGCAGCGCGTTGGTGACCAGTTCGGAGACGACGAGCGCCACTTCGTCGAGAAGTTCGGGGATGTTCCACTGCCGCAAGGTGGAGCCGGTGAACTGCCGGGCCCCCTTGACCGCCTCGAAGCGGGCGGGAAGTACGCAGGAGACGGATCCGGAGACAGCGGAGGGATCGATCGCGGTAAGCCCTTGCCACAAGGGTTCCAGCAGGGCCGAACCTTCGCTCCCCATGCGAGCACTCCTGCATCCGTGGCCGTGACGAACTCTGGCCAGATTTCGTACCAGCTAGCACGTGCGCACAGCCTATGGTTCCGAATGCGCACGTCAGATGCAAGGGCAAATGCACGTGCACGCACATCAGTTGGTCCGAAACGATCGGTTTTAGTCGGATATCTGACTCCGTACACTGACGTACAACCTCGGGCTGAGTAACGACACGCCTACGGCGCGGAGCCCGAACAGTGGCAGACTTCACCCTCAGAGGCTGCGGGGGCGCCGTTCGCAAGGATGCTTTCCGTACAGGGAGGATCGCGGAAATGGCCGCAGGCGAGTCGAGTGGATCGGTCGTGCGCCGTATCCTCCTGGGCTCTCAGCTCAGACGGTTGCGCGAGGCTCGCGGCATCACCCGCGAGGCGGCGGGCTATTCGATCCGGGCCTCCGAATCCAAGATCAGCCGCATGGAGTTGGGCCGGGTGAGCTTCAAGGCGCGGGATATCGAGGATCTGCTCACGCTGTACGGAGTCACCGACGACGCGGAGCGCGCGGCACTGCTCGGGCTCGTCCGCGAGGCCAATGTCGCCGGGTGGTGGCACAGTTACGGCGATGTGCTGCCCGGCTGGTTCCAGACCTATGTCGGCCTGGAGGGCGCCGCCTCCCATATCGCCTGCTACGAGGTCCAGTTCGTGCACGGTCTGCTGCAGACCGAGGGCTACGCCCACGCCGTGGTCACCCGCGGCCAGCCCCAGGCGTGCACCGAAGAGGTCGAGCGGCGGGTGGCGCTGCGCCTCGAGCGGCAGAAACTGCTGGTCTCCGAGCGCGCCCCGGCGTTCCATGCGGTGCTGGACGAGGCCGCGCTGCACCGCCCCTACGGCGGGCGCGGCGTGATGTCCGCCCAGCTGCGCCATCTGATCACGGTCTCCGAGTATCGACACGTGACGCTCCAGGTGATGCCGTTCGCCTTCGGCGGGCACGCGGGGGAGAGCGGGGCGTTCACCCGGCTGCGCTTCCCGGAGTCCGACCTCCCCGACATCGTCTATCTGGAACAGCTCACCAGCGCGCTCTATCTGGACAAGCGCGATGAGGTCTCCCAGTACGAGCGGGTGCTGGAGCGGCTCAGCGCGGACAGCCTCTCTCCGGAGAAGAGCCGGGATTTGCTCCGAGGGCTCCTTCACGACGCCTGACCCGTCAGTAGGATGACGTTCAGTCAGGAATACCCCCCACCCGTGCGCGGCTGTCGGAGCGCGGCACCGCGTCCTGCAGATAGGGATGGCATGTCCTACTTCTCCGAGTTGGCCCTTCAGTTCATCGACGGCGAGTGGCGCGGCGGAAGCGGTTCCTGGGACATCGTCGACTTCAACCCCTACAACGGGGAGAAGCTGGCCTCCATCACCGTGGCGACCGTCGAGGAGGTGGACCTGGCCTACCGGGCGGCCGAGCGGGCGCAGCCGGGGTGGGGCGGCACCAACCCCTATGCCCGGCGGGCGGTCTTCGAGCGGGCACTGCGGATCATCGAGGACCGCGAGAAGGAGCTCACTGAGACGATCATCGCGGAGTGCGGCGGCACCCATGTGAAGGCGGGCTTCGAGCTGCATCTCGCCAAGGAGTTCCTGCGGGAGGCGGTCCAATTGGCACTGCGGCCCGAGGGCCGCATCCTGCCGTCGCCGGTCGACGGCAAGGAGAACCGCCTCTACCGGCTGCCGGTGGGCGTGGTCGGCGTCATCAGCCCCTTCAACTTCCCCTTCCTGCTGTCGCTGAAGTCGGTCGCCCCCGCGCTGGCGCTCGGCAACGCCGTCGTCCTCAAGCCGCACCAGAACACCCCGGTCTGCGGCGGTGGCCTGGTCGCCAAGATCTTCGAGGAGGCCGGGCTGCCCGCCGGGCTGCTCAATGTCGTGGTCACCGACATAGCGGAGATCGGCGACGCCCTGATCGAGCACCCCGTACCGAAGGTGATCTCCTTCACCGGCTCCGACAAGGTCGGCCGGCATGTCGCCACCGTGGCCGCCTCCCACTTCAAGCGCACCGTCCTGGAGCTGGGCGGTAACAGCGCGCTGGTCGTGCTCGACGACGCCGACCTGGACTACGCGGTCGACGCGGCCGTCTTCAGCCGCTTCGTCCACCAGGGGCAGGTCTGCATGGCGGCCAACCGGGTGCTGGTGGACCGGGCGGTGGAGCGGGAGTTCACCGAGAAGTTCGTGGCCAAGGTGGAGACGCTGAAGGTGGGCGACCCGGGCGATCCCACCACCCACATCGGTCCGCTGATCAACGAGGGCCAGGCCGAGGCGATCGCCTCGCTCGTCGAGCAGACGATCGCCGATGGCGCCACCGCGCTGGTGCGGGGGCGCACCGAGGGCACCCTGATGGGGCCGACCGTGCTCAGCGGGGTCCCGGAGGGCGCGGCGATCCTCGGGCAGGAGATCTTCGGCCCGGTGGTGACGCTGATTCCGTTCGACGGCGACGAGGAGGCCGTCCGGATCGCCAACGACACGGACTACGGGCTCAGCGGGGCCGTGCACACCGGGGACATCGAGCGCGGGGTGCGGTTCGCCCAGCAGGTCCACACCGGCATGATCCATGTGAACGACAGCACGGTCCACGACGAGCCGATCGTGCCGTTCGGCGGGGAGAAGCACTCCGGTCTCGGACGGCTCAACGGGGAATCGATGATCGAGGACTTCACCACCACCAAGTGGATCTCCATCCAGCACGGCCGGAGCCAGTTCCCGTTCTGAGCCGGGGACGAAAACGCGCGCCGACACGCGGACAGAAGCTGACCGCAAGCCTTCCTAACGTGGGGTTCATCGAAGGGCGCCGGACCCGGGCGCCCTCCAGATGAGAGGCGGCAGCCATGCCCGTGATCGTGAACCCCGAGGCATGTAACGACGAGCGCGGTGCGCTGCTCGCGTACCTGGACGCGCAGCGCGGCGGCATCCGGCGCTCGGTGCACGGCCTGACCGAGGAGCAGGCCCGCAGCACCCCCAGCGCGAGCGCGCTCTCGCTGGCCGGGGTGCTCAAGCACGCGGCCACGGGCGAACGCGGCTGGCTGCGCGTCCTCCAGGGCAAGGTGGGGGACCCCAAGGACATGATGGGCGAGTGGGAGCACACCTTCGAGCCCACCGAGGACGAGACGGTGGAGGCGATGCTCGCCCTGTACGACGAGGTGGCGCGCGAGACCGACGAGGCGGTGCGGGCCCTGCCGTCGCTGGACACGACCTTCGAGGCTCTCCGGCTCCCCTGGGACGAGGGCGGCACCCGCACCTGGCGCTGGGCCATCCTCCATCTGATCGAGGAGCTCGCCCGGCACGCCGGTCACGCCGACATCATCCGCGAGACGATCGACGGCAAGGGCGCCTTCGACCTGGTCTTCGAGACCGGGGCGATGCCGGAGCCGGACTGGTCGATCCTGGAGGGGTGATCCGCCGGACCCGGCGATGGCCAGGGGCGCCCCGGATCATGCCGGGCCCCGCGAGCGCGGCATGATCCGGGAGACACCCTCTAGCCTGGTCACGGCGGGGCCGGGACCAGGATGGAGAAGAGCGGGCGATGTCAGCGATCCGGTTGCTGGTGCTGGGGGCCGTGCGCCAGCACGGGCGGGCGCACGGCTATCAGGTCCGTAACGACCTGGAGTTCTGGGGTGCGCATGAGTGGTCCAACGCCAAACCCGGCTCGATTTACCACGCCCTCAAACAGATGGCCAAACAGGGCCTGATGCGCGCGCACGACGTCGCGCCGAGCACGGTCGGCGGGCCGCCGCGGACCGAGTACGAGCTGACCGAGGTGGGCGAGGAGGAGTACTTCCGGCTGCTGCGGGATGCGTTGCTGCGCCATGACCAGAAGATCGACGAGCTGACGGCCGGGGTGGGTTTCATCGTCGATCTGCCCCGAGCCGAGGCGATCGCCCTGCTGAAGCAGCGGGTGGCGGCGCTGGAGGAGTGGCGGGCCGAGGTGACCCGGCACTGGACGCCGCCGGACGGCACCCCCGACGAGTGGGGCCATATCGGCGAGATCATGAAGTTCTGGGTGCACTCCGCGGACAGCGGCGCGGAGTGGACCCGTGGGCTGATCGAGCGGCTCGAGGGCGGGGCGTATGTGATGGCGGGCGAGGGGGAGCGCTCGGTGGAGGTGCTGCCGGACGGCGTCCCCAACCCGTTCGCCGTGCCCGACGCGGACTGAGAAAGGCCACGCCGAGGGAGGCCGACGGCGGTCTTCGCCATTAAGCAAGTTCGACTAGCTACGGTCACGGGCAGTACGTTCCGGTGTCGTATGTCTTCGCCTCGCCCGAGACCATGCCCGGCTGGCTCGGCGCCCTCGCGGTCTGGAACCCGATGTCGGCGACGGCCACCGCGATCCGCGATCTGTTCGGCGGCCCCGGTGGCGGCGGCGAGGGCTGGGCCGCGGACCATGCCCATCTCCTCGCCGTCTGCCGGCCACTGGGGCTGATCGCGGTCTTCGCGCCGCTGGCCGTGCGGCGTTACGGGCGGCTTGGCCGCTGACGACCGGCCGGGCCCGGCCCGCCAGCCCCGGCCGGACCCGGAGCCGGCCACACCGCTGCCGGGCGCCCGGCGGGTCACACCGCTGCCGGGCGCCCGGCGGGTCACACCCCCACCGGTCGTCGCCGGTTGCGGATACGGTGCATGCATGGGGAACGACAGGTCGGGCACGGGGGCGGAGACGGCGAGCGGGCCCGGATACGCCCTGCTGCTCGCCGCCGGTCCGGCCGGCAGACAGCGACTGATGGACGCGGCCGCCGCGCTGCCTCAGCTCGCCGCCGTATCGCCGGCGGCGCTGCTTGGCACGCCCGGCGGCGCCAGCGTCGTCCAACTCGTGGACCCGGCCGATCCGCAGACCGTGCTGACGCATCTGCGCACCGCCGCCGCGCATCCCGGTCCGGTGCTGGTCCATCTCGCGGGCCAGCTCACCCTCGACGCCAAACAGCGGCTGCCGCATCTGGCGTTGGCCCGTACGACGCCGAGGACCGCCCGCTATACGGCGCTGCCCTGGCACTGGCTGGCGGCCGCGCTCGGCCGGAGGCCCCCGGGCAGCACCGTCGTGGTCGCCGATCTGGTGGCCGACGAGACGGCGTGGCCGCCGCTGAGGGCCGCCGGGCCGTCCGGACTCGCGGCCGGGCTGACGCTGTACGGCACGGTGGCGCCCGCCCCGCCCAAGCGGGGAGCTCCGCCCAAGCGGGGGATGGCGACGCCGGACTACAGCCGGGCGTTCGCCGGGCTGCTGCGGGGCGCCGCGGAGCGCCCGCCGCTCGCGCTGCTGCACCAGCGGGCCGCGATGGAGGCCGGGTTGGGCAGCGGCCCCGAACTGCTGCTGGACGGCGCCGGGCCGGATGAGGCGTACGCGGTCCCGGATGCCGCTCCTGGCCCGGAGGTCGCCGGATGGGCCGGGCAGACCGGACCGGCTGGACCGGCTGGGGCGGCCGGGTCGGCCGGGTCGGCTGGGGCAGCCGGGCCGGTGGCGGTCACGCCGCCGCGCATGCCGCCGGGCCCTCCCGAATCGTTCCTCTCCGCCGATCCCCGACCGGCGCCACCATCACTGCGCCCGCCCCAGCCGACGCCCGCCCCCCTGCCCCCGCCGCCCAGGCGGGCGCCCGTGGCCGATCCGCTCGCCGCCACGCACGCGGCGATATTCGAGGCGGCCAATTCGGGCCGGCACAGCGAGGCGGCCTCGATGGCGGCCTTCTGGGAACAGGAGGCCCTCCGGGCGGCCGGTCCCCGTTCGGATGAGGCGATCCACTGGCTGGAGGTCCGCGCCGATCTCTCCCGTATCGCCGGGGACCCGGCCCGTGCCTGCGAGCTGTGGCTCGCGGTGGCCGACGCGCGGCTGGGCAACGGGGAGCCGGTCGGCCATCCCGAGGTCGAGGGGGCCGTGGACCGGGCGCACCACCAGTGGCAGTTCGTCCAGGACCGGGCCAGGGCCGGCGCCCTCGCCCCGCCGCTGATGGAGCTGCGGAGCAGGGTGCCCGGCCGCAAGCCCGGCGCGCTGGAGGCGGTCCGGCGCCGGGCCGAGCTGCTCCGGGCCCCGGCCCGCACGCGCTGACCGCCGTCGTTCCCAGGACCGGAGACACCGGGCTCAGTGGTGGAACGCCTTGGTGGTCTTCCCCGTGGGCGCGGGCTGCGACCGCAGCTCCGGCAGCAGTGACTCCAGGTCGTTCAGGAAGAGATCGGCGAGGTCCTCCGAGAAGCCGTTGCGGCACACCACTCGCAGCACGGACAGGTCCTCCCGGTTGGGCGGGAAGGCGTACGCGGGCACCAGCCAGCCGCGTTCGCGCAGCCGCCGCGAGACGTCGTAGACATCGAAGGTGCCGACCCCCTCCGCCGTGGTGAACGCGAACACCGGGAGCTGATCGCCGCGGCTCAGCATGGTGAAGTCCCCGAACGCCTCGATCCGCTCGGCAAGCGAGCGCGCCACATCGCGGGTGTTCTGCTGGACGGCGCGGAAGCCCTCCCGGCCCAGGCGGACAAAGGTGTAGTACTGGGCGGCCACCTGGGCGCCGGGGCGGGAGAAGTTGAGCGAGAACGTCGGCATGTCGCCGCCCAGGTAGTCGACGCGGAAGACCAGGTCCTCGGGCAGCGCGTCCGACGTTCGCCACAGCGCCCACCCCACCCCGGGGTAGACCAGGCCGTACTTGTGCCCCGAGGTGTTGATGGAGGCGACCCGCGGCAACTGGAAGTCCCACACCAGGTCCTGGTCGAGAAACGGCGCGACCATCGCGCCCGAGGCGCCGTCCACATGCACCGGGATGTCCAGGCCCGTGCGCTCCTGGAGGTCGTCCAGCGCCCGGCACACCTCGGCGACGGGTTCATAGGAGCCGTCGAAGGTGGACCCCAGGATCGTCACGACCCCGATGGTGTTCTCGTCGCACAGATCGGCGGCGGCCTGGGGGTCGAGGTGGAACCGGTCGCCCTCCATGGGCACCTGGCGCGCCTCCACCTCCCAGAAGTTGCAGAACTTCTCCCAGCACACCTGGACATTGGTTCCCATGATCAGGTTGGGGCGGGCGGTCGCCGGATAGCTCACCGGGTTCCGCTGGGCCCAGCGCCGCTTGAAGGCCATTCCGGCCAGCATGCACGCCTCGCTCGACCCCGTGGTGGAGCAGCCCACGACCGTGTCCGGGTCGGGTGCGTGCCACAGATGGGCGAGCATCACCACGCACCGCCGCTCCAGTTCGGCGGTGCGTGGGTACTCATCCTTGTCGATCATGTTCTTGTCGCGGCAGTCGGACATCAGCTTGCCCGCCTGCGGCTCCATCCACGTGGTGACGAAGGTGGCGAGATTCTGGCGGGCGTTGCCGTCCAGCATCAGCTCGTCATGGACGAACTGATACGCGGTCGTGGCCGCCATCGGCTCGTCCGGGAGGCGGCGGCGTGGGGGTTTGCCGGTCATGCCGCTGACCGGATTGGCCTCGCCGTAGAGCGGATTGATGGAGAATCCGGGGCGTTCTTCCCTGTCGTGCCGACCACGAGTGCCTTTATGAAGAGCCATCTTCGTTAAATTAGGGGCATACCGGTCATAATTCCTGATCCCGCGCCGCGCCCCCGCCCCCCACCTTCGCTACCCCGCGCTGCTGAGCGACAGCTTCGCCGCGAAGCCGAGGAACGCCGCGCCCGCGGCTGCCGAGAGCCCCGCCCTCAGCCGTCGGCGCCGCCGGAAGGTGGCCGCCAGATACGTACCGCTGAAGATCAGCACCGACAGGTAGGTGATGCTGAACAGCTGCGCCCAGGCGCCCAGCGTCAGGAAGGACAGCGCGGGATGGGCGTAGTCCGGATCCACGAACTGCACGAAGAAGGAGATGAAGAAGAGGATCGCCTTCGGGTTCAGCAGGCTGATGACCAGGGCCCTGCGGTACGGGCGCTCGCCCTCCGAGGACCCCTTGGCCGCGTCCGCCGACTCCATGGAAGCATCCGCCGACTCCATGGCCGCGTCCGCGGCCCCGTCCGCGCTCCCCGTCCGGCGGCGCCACAGTGCCCGCGCCCCGCGCAGCATGCCCACCGCCAGCCAGGTCAGATAGCCCGCGCCCGCGAACTTGACCACCGCGAAGAGCACCGGGCTGGCGTTCAGCAGCGAGGCCACCCCGCCCGCCGACAGCGCCATCAGCACGGTGTCGCCGCACAGCACCCCGGCTGCCGCCCGATAGCCGGTACGGGGGCCGCGGCGGGCCGCGACCGACACCACATACAGCGAATTGGGGCCCGGCAGCAGGATGATCAGCGCCAGACCGGCCAGATAGGTCGAAAGATCGGTTATCCCCAGCACAATCGGCAGGATGACAGCCGCCCGCCGCGCCGCCCAGCGGGTTTCGCCATCCGGACTTGCACCTCACGCGACGTAAGGGCGCACCGTGGAACCCGTACCGAACTGAAGGAGAGCGGATCAGGCCATGAGCTACTCCGTGGGACAGGTCGCGGGCTTCGCCGGCGTCACGGTGCGCACGCTGCACCACTACGACGAGATCGGGCTGCTGCGCCCCGGCGCCCGCAGCACGGCCGGGCACCGGCGTTACGACGACGCCGACCTCGACCGGCTGCAGCGGATCCTGTTCTACCGGGAGCTGGGCTTTCCGCTCGAAGAGGTGGCGGTGCTGCTCGACGACCCGGATGTCGATCCGCAGGCCCACCTGCGGCGTCAGCACCGGCTGCTGACCGACCGGATCGAGCGGCTGCGGAAGATGGCCGCCGCCGTCGAACAGGCCATGGAGGCGCGGAAGATGGGCATCAATCTGACCCCCGAGGAGAAGTTCGAGGTCTTCGGGGACTTCGACCCGGACGAGCACCAGGAGGAGGTCGAGCAGCGCTGGGGGAACACCGAGGCGTACCGGGAGTCCCAGCGCAGGGCCGCCTCGTACACCAAGGAGGACTGGAAGCGGATCCAGGAGGAGGCGGACGAACTCAGCAACCGCTTCCTCGCGCTGATGGGCGCGGGCACCCCGCCGACGTCCGAGGCGGCGATGGACCTCGCCGAGGAGCACCGGCAGGGGATCAGCCGGAACCACTACGAATGCGGCCATGAGATGCACGCCTGTCTGGGCCGGATGTACGTCTCGGATCACCGCTTCACGGAGAACATCGACAAGGCCGGGCCGGGGCTGGCCGGCTACCTCCGGGACGCGATCCTCGCCAACGCGGAGCGGCACCACTAGGGCCTGGGGGCATCCCGGAGGGTGGGGCCGAGGGCGGGCGTCCTGGGCGGTGGGAACCAAGGGCAGGCACACGGCGTTGATAGCTTTGGGCGGCACACTGCGAAGAACGCTTCGGCTCCGCCCCGACCCTGCGGCCGGGCCTCGCACGAGCCTGCTTCCCTCGACCCAGGAGCCTCCCACCCGTGAACACCCTCGCGCTCGGCCCTCAGTGGCTGGACCCGGACTATCTGATCGAAACCTTCGGTCTGCTCGGCGTTCTGGCCATCGTTTTCGCGGAGTCCGGTCTGCTCATCGGCTTCTTCCTGCCGGGCGACTCGCTGCTCTTCACCACCGGCCTGCTGGTCACCACCGATGTGATCAAGCAGGATCTGTGGCTGGTGTGCGTGGCGGTCGCGGTCGCGGCGATCGTCGGTGACCAGGTCGGCTATCTCTTCGGCCGGAAGGTGGGGCCGTCGCTGTTCCGGCGCCCCGACTCCAAGCTCTTCAAACAGGAGAACGTGGAGAAGGCGCATGAGTTCTTCGAGAAGCACGGGCCGAAGTCGCTGATCCTCGCCCGCTTCGTGCCCATCGTGCGGACGTTCACGCCGATCATCGCGGGCGTGAGCCGGATGAACTACCGCTCGTTCATCATCTTCAACATCATCGGCGGCGTGCTGTGGGGCACCGGCGTCACCCTGCTGGGCGCGGCGCTCGGGAAGGTCGACTTCGTCCATGAGCACATCGAGCTGATGCTGATCGCGATCGTGCTGCTGTCGATCATCCCGATCGTGATCGAGTTCCTCCGGGCCCGCGGCAAGGCGAAGAAGGAGGCCGCCGCGGAGCCGGATCCGCAGGGCCCGGCCTCGGGTGCCCCCTCCCAGGGGCCGCGCGGGCGCCACGCCAAGCGCTGACGCCGAGCGCCGGGGCCGCCCCGGCGTCTCCCGCCGCCGTGGCGCTCCCCGTCACCCGGCGTCTCCCGTCTCGCCTGTACCTCGTTCACCTGCGTTCACGTCCGTCACAGACACCCGCCCCCACTCCCCATCGGCGGTCACCGCCCCGCACAATGGGCTCCGGTGGCCGCCGATGCTGCATCCTTGGCTGCTGGGAACCGTACGGGGAGGGCTGGTGAGGAGCGAGGAGACGTGAGGTCGGACCGTCAGCAGACGCCGCGCGGTGCGAGCGCGGTGGACACGGACACGGGGGAGAACCAGAAGCCCCAGTCCGACGAGGCGCACAGCGCCTTCACCCCTCCCCTCGGCATACCCCTGCCGCCTCCGCCCGAGGACGAGCACCCGACATCGGAGTTCGCCGTCCCCGGCGGGCTGACGGCGGAAGCCCCCGTTGAACCCGAGGGCTCGGCCTTCGTGCCGCCCCCCGGGGTGAAAACCCCGCAGAACAACCAGACCACCGGCGGCTTCCCCGCCATCACCCCGCCGAACGGCTTCCCCGTCGTCCGGCTGACCAAGGACGCCCCCTGGCAGGACCGGATGCGCACGATGCTGCGCATGCCGGTCAGCGAGCGCCCGACGCCCGAGCGCGTCGAGCAGCAGGACGAGACCGGGCCGGCCGTGCCGCGTGTGCTCGATCTCACCCTCCGCATCGCCGAGCTGCTGCTCGCGGGCGGCGAGGGGGCCGAGGACGTCGAGGCGGCGATGCTCGGCGTGGCGCACGCGTACGGGCTCGACCGCTGCGAGCCGACCGTCACCTTCACCCTGCTGTCGGTCAGCTACCAGCCCTCGCTGGTGGACGACCCGGTCACCGCCAGCCGGACCGTGCGGCGCCGCGGCACCGACTACACCCGGCTGTCCGCGGTCTTCCGGCTGGTGGACGACATCACCTCGCAGGAGGAGTTCACGCTGGAGGAGGCGTACCGGCGGCTCGCCGAGATACGCCGTAACCGCCACCCCTACCCCGGCTGGGCGCTCACCGTGGCGGGCGGAGGACTGGCCGGCGCGGCGAGCATGCTGGTCGGCGGTGACTGGCCGGTCTTCTTCGCGGCGGCCATCGGCGCGATGCTCGGTGACCGGCTGGCGTGGCTGGCCTCGGGGCGCGGGCTTCCGGAGTTCTACCAGTTCGTGGCCGCGGCGATGCCGCCCGCCGCGATGGGCGTGGCGCTCAGCCTCATGAACTCCGGACTCCAGGCGTCCGCCGTGATCACCGGTGGGCTGTTCGCACTGATCCCGGGGCGGGCGCTGGTCGCGGGCGTCCAGGACGGGCTGACCGGCTACTACATCACCGCGGCGGCCCGCCTGCTGGAGGTCGGCTATCTGATCGTGGGCATCGTGTGCGGGGTGCTCACGGTGCTCTACGGGGGCGTCCAGCTCGACGCCAAGCTGAACCCGGAGGCGGCGCTGCGCCATGTGGAGCGGCCGGTGATCCAGATCCTGGCGGCGATGCTGCTCGCGCTGACCTTCTGCATCCTGCTCCAGCAGGAACGTCACACCGTGCTGTTCGCCACGCTCAACGGTGGGGTCGCCTGGGTGGTCTACGGCGCGCTGGCCGACACCGCCGACATCCCGCCGGTGGCCGCCACGACCGTGGCCGCCGGGCTGGTCGGCCTCTTCGGCCAGTTGCTCTCGCGCTATCGGTACGCCTCGGCGCTGCCGTACGTCACGGCGGCGATTGGGCCCCTGCTGCCCGGTAGCGCGACCTACTTCGGGCTGCTCGCCCTGGCCCAGGGCAACCTGGACCGCGGCATTCCGTTCCTCACCCAGGCGGCGGCGCTGGCCCTCGCGATCGCCATAGGGGTGAACCTGGGAGGCGAGGCCGCGCGCCTCTTCCTGAAGACCCCCGGCGCCACCGCCGACCCCTCCGACCGCCGCGCCGCCAAGCGCACGAGGGGCTTCTGACGGGGGCCGCGCTCGCCTGGGCCCGCGCCCGTCCTGGCCGCGCCCGCTTGGGGCCGCCGCCCGGGCCGCGCTCGCCCGGGGCCGTCGCCCCGGGCCCGGAAACGCCGGAGGGCGGGACACCCACAGGGTGTCCCGCCCTCTCGCGTGGTCAGGGCTCAGTGGCCGCCGGCGGCCTCGAGGCGCTTGATGGACGCCTCCACCTCGGCCTCGGCCTCGGCGCGGCCCACCCAGTTGGCCCCTTCGACCGACTTGCCCGGCTCAAGGTCCTTGTAGACCTCGAAGAAGTGCTGGATTTCCAGGCGGTCGAACTCCGAAACGTGGTGAATATCACGCAGGTGCTCCACCCGGGGGTCGGAGGCCGGTACGCAAAGCAGCTTGTCATCGCCGCCCGCCTCGTCCGTCATCCTGAACATGCCGATGGCACGGCACTTGATCAGGCAGCCGGGAAACGTCGGCTCGTCGAGAATGACCAGTGCGTCCAGCGGATCGCCGTCCTCGCCGAGGGTGTTCTCGACGAAGCCGTAGTCCGCGGGGTAGCTGGTCGACGTGAAGAGTCGCCGGTCAAGACGGATGCGACCCGTCTCGTGGTCCACCTCGTACTTGTTCCGCGAACCCTTCGGGATCTCGATGGTGACGTCGAACTCCACGGGTGGCTCCTCCATGATCAACACATACGTCTGGTGATTAAGTGTCCCCCACGCAGGTGTGTGGTGGCGAAAGGGGCTGGTCGGTCGTGCCTGAAGCCCGATCGTGGCAGGTCAGGGAGTGGCTGAGTCACCGGCTGAGCCGTGGGCGACGCGAGTTCGACCGCGCGCGCGGTCGTGGGCTGCGCGAATGGGACCGCGTGCGCGCCCGTATCCGGCGCGAATGGCGGCGCACGCCCCGGGAGCAGCAGCGGACCTGGCAGTTGGTGACGGTCTCCGCCGCGACCGGTCTGGTGGTCGCCGTGGTGTCGGTGCTCGTGGCCGGGCCCTGGGACGGCGGACAGCGGACGGCCGAACGCGCCCGCGCCACCGAGGACCGGGCCCCGGGCGACGGGCGTGACGGCGGTCCGGGGCGGCCCGCGCCCAGCGCCTCGCCCGTCCTGGCCGCGCTCGGCGCGCGCCCCGCGCCCCGCTCGCCGGACAGCGGTGGGGACGCCGTGCCGCCGCCCACCGGGGCGGGGCTCGCCGACACGCTCGAACCGCTGCTGGAGGATTCCGCGTTGGGCGATGAGCGCTCGGTGGCGGTGATGGACGTGACCACCGGTCAGCAGGTGTTCGGCAGCAAGGCGGGTACGGCCACGGTCCCCGCCTCGACGATCAAGCTCGCGACCGGTGCCGCGGCCCTCTCCGCCCTCGGCCCGGACCACCGCATCAGGACCAGCGTCGTGGCGGGCGCGGGCAAGAACGACCTCGTGCTGGTCGGCGGCGGCGACCCCACACTCACCGCGCGGGCCGTCAAGGGGGACGACCACCCCGCCGCACTCCGCCAGTTGGCCGACGCCACCGCCCGCGCCCTCAAGAAGCGCGGCACGGGCCCCTACCGGCTCGGCTACGACACGTCGCTCTACTCCGGGTCGAAGCTCCACCCGATCGGCCCCAACGAGAACCTCTCGCCCGTCGTCCCCCTGATGGCCGACGAGGGTCGTAAGGACGACAGCGACCATGGCCCGGCCCCGCGCGCCGAGGACCCGGCCGCCGACGCGGCCGGCACCTTCGCGTCGATGCTGCGCGACCGCGGTGTCGAGGTGAAGGGCGAGCCCGGCTCGCGCAAGGCCGCCAAGGGCGCCCGTACGGTGGCCTCCGTCCGCTCCCAGCCGCTGTCCTCGCTCGTCGAGCGGATGCTGACCAACAGCGACAACGACATCGCGGAGGCCCTGTCCCGGCAGACCGCCCTCGCGGCCGGCAAGCCCGCCAGCTTCGCGGGCGGGGCGAAGGCCGTGACCCAGCGGCTGCGCAAGCTCGGGCTGCCGCTGAGCGGTGCCCGGATCGCGGACGGCAGCGGGCTCGACCGCGCCGACCATGTGTCCGCCGGGCTGCTCGCCCAGGTGCTGGTGCGCGCCGCCGACCGCGACCATCCCCAACTGCGGTCGCTGCTCACCGGGCTGCCGGTGGCCGGTTTCAGCGGCACCCTGCGCACCCGCTACGCCCAGGACGCGGTCGGCCGGGGCGTGGTCCGCGCCAAGACCGGCACCCTCACCGGGGTCAACAGCCTCGCGGGCTCGGTCGTGGACGCGGACGGCCGGCTGCTGGTCTTCGCGTTCATGACCAACGGCACCACCGACGCCGACGGCGCCCAGCGCGCCCTGGACCGGATGGCCTCGGCCCTCGCCAACTGCGGCTGCCGCTGAGCGCGAGGGCGACCCGACCCGCACGCGGGGGCGGCCGTGCCACGGTGGCCGCCGTAAGGCCACGAGGGTGACCCGGACGCGGGGTGGCCGCCTGTGCGGACCCCGGTGTCCTCCCGGATGGGGCACGGGCCACGTACCGTGAAGCCATGACGAGCATCGGTGGTGTGGAGATGGTCGACTGGAATCTCGCGGTCGCGACCGCGACCCGGCTGGTACGCCCCGGGCCCGAGGTGAGTCGCGACGAGGCGCGTGCCGTCGTCGCGGAGCTGCGGCGGCACGCCAAGTCCTCGGAGGAGCACGTCCGCGCGTTCACCCGGATGGCCGTCTCCGGCGGCCCGGCCTCGGACACCCCCGTCCTCGTCGTGGACCGCGCGGGCTGGATCAAGGCCAATGTGGCGGGCTTCCGGCAGATCCTCAAACCGCTGCTCGGCAAGATGCAGGACCGGCGCGGCGGACTGCCCGGCGGGGCCGTGCTGGGCACGGTCGGCGGCAAGGTGACCGGGGTCGAGCTGGGGATGCTGCTGTCCTTCCTCGCCTCCCGGGTGCTGGGCCAGTACGAGACCTTCGCGCCCGCGACCCGCGAGCTGCCCGGCTCCCCGGGCGGCGGCCGGCTGCTGCTGGTGGCGCCCAACATCGTCCACGTGGAGCGCGAACTCGACGTGGCCCCGCACGACTTCCGGCTGTGGGTCTCGCTGCACGAGGAGACCCACCGCACCCAGTTCACCGCCGTGCCGTGGCTGCGCGACCACATCGAGTCCGAGATCCAGGCGTTCCTCGGCGAGACCGACGTGGACCCGGCCACCCTGCTGGAGCGGGCCCGCGAGGCATTCCAGTCGCTGAGCGGCGGCGGCCGTCCCGGTGACGACGGGGACGAGGAGGACGGGCGCGGCGCGCCCAGCATCATCGAGCTGGTCCAGACCCCCTCCCAACGGGAGATCCTGGCCCGGCTGACCGCGGTGATGTCGCTGCTGGAGGGCCACGCCGACTACGTCATGGACGGGGTGGGGCCGGAGGTCGTGCCGTCCGTCGCGGAGATCCGGGAGAAGTTCCAGAAGCGCCGGGCGAGCGGCGCGGGCCGGCTCGACCAGGCGCTGCGCAAGCTGCTGGGGCTCGACGCCAAGCTGCGGCAGTACCGTGACGGTGAGCGATTCGTCCGGGCCGTGGTGAACGAGGTCGGCATGGATGGTTTCAACCGTGTCTGGACCTCGCCCAACACTCTTCCGACCAAGGCGGAGATCAGCAAACCCGCCGAGTGGGTCGCGCGGGTGCACCGTAAGGCGGAGTCCTAGAACCGGCACACTCCCGGCACACGCGGAAACGGACGAACGCCCCCTTTAATCACTCGTCCGAGGGACCGTTGGCGACGGGTAGGCGTGCGATGCTCGGGGAACAGCTCGCTTCTGTCACCATCGACATACGCAGCGTGACGAAAAGCTGCGTAACTCCTCGCACCCCCCGAGGCACCCCCTCGAATGACAGATGGGAAACGGACATGGGTCCCCATCCAGCGGTCGCCGCGATACGCCTCGCGGTCCGCCGCGTCCTCCACGACGTCCTCGTCGCCCACTCGGCCTCGTCCTCCTGCTCGCCCTCCGCCGCCTCTTCGCCCTCGACGCGTTCGGCCCCCGCCCCCCGCGGTTCCGCCCCGCGCGACGACGCCCCCCTCGTACTCGCCGCCTGCTCGGGCGGCGCCGACTCCATGGCGCTCGCCTCCGCCCTCGCCTTCGAGGCTCCGCGGGCCGGCCTGCGGGCCGGCGGGGTCACCGTCGACCACGGCCTGCAGCAGGGCTCCGACGCCCGCGCCGCCGAGGTCGCCGACCGGATGCGGGCGCTGGGCCTGGCGCCGGTCGAGGCGATCGCCGTGTCCGTCGGCCGCGGCGGCGGCCCCGAGGCCGCCGCCCGGGACGCCCGCTACGCCGCGCTGGACGGCGCCGCCGAGCGCCACGGCGCCACCGCCGTGCTGCTCGGCCATACCCGTGACGACCAGGCCGAGACGGTTCTGCTGGGCCTCGCCCGCGGCTCCGGCACCCGCTCGCTGTCCGGCATGGCCTGGGTCTCCGGGGCCGACGGCCGCTACCGCCGCCCCTTCCTCCAACTGGACCGGCATACGGTCCGCGAGGCGTGCCTGGCCCAGTCGCTGCCCGTCTGGGACGACCCGCACAACGTGGACCCGTCCTACACCCGCTCCCGGGTCCGCCACGAGGCACTGCCCATCCTGGAGAAGGCGCTGGGCAAGGGCGTCGTCGAGGCGCTCGCCCGCACCGCCCAGCTCTCCCGTGACGACGCCGACGCCCTCGACGCCTGGGCCGCCCGCGCCGAGGCCGATGTGATGACCACCGCACCGGCGGCGGCCGGTGGCGCGCAGGCCGTGCATCTCGACACCGTCGGCCTGCACGGACTGCCCACCGCCGTCCGCCGCCGGGTGCTGCGCCGCGCCGCCATCGCCGCGGGCGCGCCGGCCGGTTCGCTCTTCGCCCGCCACATCGAAGAAGTGGACCGGCTGATCACCGGCTGGCGGGGGCAGCGGGCCATCAACCTCCCCGGCCGCGTCGAGGTCCGCCGTGAGGGTGGCAGACTGGTCATCCGGCAGGGCTGATCCGCCCGAGCCAGATGAGCCGGTACGTCGAGCGAAAGTGGCGCGGGTGGACGACAAGGACATGGGCACCGACCTCAAGTCGGTCCTCATCACCGAGGAAGAGATCAACGCGAAGCTGGCGGAGCTGGCGGCCACCATCGACGAGGAGTACGCGGGCAAGGATCTGCTGATCGTCGGCGTGCTCAAGGGCGCGGTCATGGTGATGGCGGATCTGGCACGTGCCTTGTCCACGCCCGTCACCATGGACTGGATGGCCGTGTCGTCCTACGGCGCGGGCACCCAGTCCTCCGGGGTGGTGCGTATCCTGAAGGACTTGGACACCGACATCAAGGGCAAACACGTCCTTATCGTCGAGGACATCATCGACTCCGGACTGACGCTGTCGTGGCTGCTGTCGAACCTGGGCTCGCGTGAGCCGGCCTCGCTGAACGTCTGCACCCTGCTGCGCAAGCCGGAGGCGGCCAAGGTCGCCATCAAGGTGAAGTGGGTCGGCTTCGACATCCCCAATGAGTTCGTCGTCGGCTACGGGCTGGACTACGCCGAGAAGTACCGGAACCTGCGGTTCGTCGGCACCCTGGCCCCCCACGTCTACGGCGGCTGACGGCGCCGCTGACCCCTGGGAACCTGGCGGGGTTTTCCGCCGTTGGAGCAGGGGAAGGCGGTTTTGTTAACAGTCCACGGCGGCGTCGGGTGACAATGCTGGGGTACCGTCCGAAGGTCAGTCTTTTTTGAGACTGAGGATTACACAGCTCATACACCGCAAATACACCGCAATACACCGCACGCACAGGCGGCCCCTCCAGGGCTGCCGTGCCTCACTGTGGCAGGAGGGACGGGGCGGCTTCGCCCCGTATGGATGGACGTGAAGCGCTACTTCCGTGGGCCGGTCATGTGGATCGTGCTGGCCGTCCTCGCCGTGGTCGTGTTGATGCAGGTCGTCGGCTCGTCCGGCGGCTACAAGTCGGTGGACACCAGTCAGGTCGTCAAGGCGATCAACCAGAACCAGGTCCAGTCCGCCGAACTGACGACCGGCGACGAGCACAAGGTAAAGATCAACCTCAAGGACAACGTCGCCAAGATCTCGGGCAGCGACAAGCTCCAGGCCACCTACATCGGTGACCAGGGCGTCGATCTCGCCAAGACTCTGCAGGCCAATGCCCAGAAGCCCAACGGGATCCCCGACGGGTACAACGTCTCGACGTCGAAGCAGAACCCCTTCGTCGGGATTCTGCTCTCGCTGCTCCCGTTCGTGCTGATCGTCGTGGTCTTCCTGTTCCTGATGAATCAGATGCAGGGCGGCGGCTCCCGGGTGATGAACTTCGGGAAGTCGAAGGCCAAGCTGATCACCAAGGACACGCCGAAGACGACGTTCACCGATGTGGCGGGCGCCGACGAGGCGGTCGAGGAGCTCCAGGAGATCAAGGAGTTCCTGCAGGAGCCGGCGAAGTTCCAGGCCGTGGGCGCCAAGATCCCCAAGGGTGTGCTGCTCTACGGCCCGCCCGGTACGGGTAAGACGCTGCTCGCGCGTGCCGTCGCGGGCGAGGCGGGTGTTCCCTTCTATTCGATCTCCGGCTCCGACTTCGTCGAGATGTTCGTGGGTGTGGGTGCCTCCCGTGTCCGCGACCTGTTCGAGCAGGCCAAGACCAACGCCCCGGCCATCGTCTTCGTCGACGAGATCGACGCCGTCGGCCGGCACCGCGGTGCGGGCATGGGCGGCGGCCATGACGAGCGCGAGCAGACGCTGAACCAGCTGCTCGTCGAGATGGACGGCTTCGATGTGAAGGGCGGGGTCATCCTGATCGCCGCCACCAACCGGCCCGACATCCTCGACCCGGCGCTGCTGCGCCCGGGCCGCTTCGACCGGCAGATCGCCGTCGACCGCCCGGACATGCAGGGCCGGCTGGAGATCCTCAAGGTCCACCAGAAGGGCAAGCCGGTCGCTCCGGACGTCGACCTGTCGGCCGTCGCCCGTCGCACCCCCGGCTTCACCGGTGCCGATCTGTCGAATGTGCTGAACGAGGCCGCCCTGCTGACGGCCCGCAGCGACAAGAAGCTGATCGACAACCACTTCCTGGACGAGGCGATCGACCGAGTCGTGGCCGGCCCGCAGAAGCGGACCCGGATCATGAGCGACAAGGAGAAGAAGATCACCGCGTACCACGAGGGCGGTCACGCCCTGGTCGCGGCGGCTTCTCCGAACAGCGACCCGGTGCACAAGGTCACGATCCTCTCCAGAGGCCGGGCCCTGGGCTACACCATGGTCCTGCCCGACGAGGACAAGTACTCGACCACGCGCAACGAGATGCTGGACCAGCTCGCCTACATGATGGGCGGCCGGGCGGCGGAGGAGCTCGTCTTCCACGACCCGACCACGGGCGCGTCCAACGACATCGAGAAGGCGACCACCACCGCCCGCGCGATGGTCACGCAGTACGGCATGACCGAGCGGCTCGGCGCGATCAAGTTCGGCTCCGACAACTCCGAGCCGTTCCTCGGCCGTGAGATGGCTCACCAGCGCGACTACTCGGAAGAGGTCGCCGCGCTGGTGGACGAGGAGGTCAAGAAGCTCATCGAGGCCGCGCACAACGAGGCCTGGGAGATTCTTGTCGAGAACCGGGACGTCCTGGACAACCTGGTGCTGGCGCTGCTGGAGAAGGAGACGCTGAACAAGGAGGAGATCGCCGAGATCTTCACCCCGGTCATCAAGCGCCCGGCCCGCCCGGCGTGGACCGGCTCCTCGCGGCGTACGCCCTCGACCCGGCCGCCGGTGCTCTCCCCCAAGGAGCTGGCCCCGGCCAACGGTGCCCAGCCCACCTCGGCGGCTTCGCTGACCAAGAGCACCACTCCGGAGGACGCCGCCGAGCGTCCTGAGGGTTCGGGCTCCGGTTCGGAGAGCTGATCCCCACCACCGGGGGCGGTTTCCGTCCCCGGTGGCCCCGGAATGAATGCCGCGTCCACCAGGTTCTAGCCTGGTGAACGCGGCATTTACGCGTTCGTTGTGTGTATGTGAGGAACGAGGCAGCTCCATGACCGACCCGGTGACGCTGGACGGCGAGAGCCCCATTGGCGTGTTCGACGAGAAGCGCGCCGAGCACGCGATCCGCGAGCTGCTGATCGCCGTTGGCGAGGACCCGGACCGGGAGGGGCTGCGCGAGACGCCGGGCCGGGTGGCCCGTGCGTACAAGGAGATCTTCGCGGGGCTGCGCCAGGAGCCCGAGGACGTCCTGACCACCACCTTCGACTTGGGCCACGACGAGATGGTGCTGGTCAAGGACATCGAGGTGATGTCCTCCTGCGAGCACCACCTGGTGCCCTTCGTGGGCGTCGCCCATGTGGGCTATATCCCGTCCCACGACGGCAAGATCACCGGGCTGTCCAAGCTGGCCCGGCTGGTCGATGTCTTCGCCCGCCGCCCCCAGGTCCAGGAGCGGCTGACCACCCAGATCGCCGAATCCCTGATGCGGATACTGGAGCCGCGCGGGGTGATCGTGGTGGTCGAGTGCGAGCACATGTGCATGACCATGCGCGGGGTGCGCAAGCCCGGCGCCAAGACGCTCACCTCGGCCGTCCGCGGCCAGCTGCGCGATCCGGCCACCCGGGCCGAGGCCATGAGCCTCATCATGGCCCGCTGAGCGGCTCCGGGCGCCTCGGGCCGGGCAATGGACCTCGGCCCTGCTTGACGGGCCTGTACGGGTCGGCTCGTGGCCGTTGGGCCTCTGTGCTGTGCCTCAGGCGCGGGCCGTGGCGCTCGGGCCGTTGCCCTCGTTGTCGTCGTCCTCCGGGAGCTTGAGGACGCGCTCCAGGAAGAACGCGGCCGCCACCACCCCCGCGGCCGCCAGCACCGAGGCCCCGGCGTAGATGGCCTGATCCCGCCGGGCGGGCACATCGAGCTGCTCCATGGCCAGGAAGACGCCCGCCCCGCCGTACATCCCCGCGACCAGCGCCGCCACCAGCGCGCTGGCCTGCCCGAAGACCACCGCACGGGCGGCCACCATCGGGTCCACGCCCTTGGCGCCTGGCTGCCGTTCCCGCTGGGCGCGCAGCCGGGACCGCAGCGACAGCGCGGTGGCGGCCAGCACGACCGCGATCAGGGCCAGCACGATCGGCGCGGCCACCGGGACGCTCGGCAGCGACCCGAACGTGTCCCACAGCCGGGCGCCCGCCCACGACACCACACCGGCCACGGCGAACAGCCCGACCAGCACCCCGATCCGAAGTTGCTTCACCGAGCGGTCGCCCCTCAATTCAGTACGTGCCAACGTGTCCGGAACCTATCCGGATCAACGTCTACTCGGGCAGTCGCAGTTCCAGATCGGTGCGGACTCGGACACCTTCGTGGCCCATCGCGGCCAGCAGCCCCGCGACCGCCCCGCGCCCGGGGACCTCGGCCTGCGGATCCACGTCGTTCCACGGCACCAGCACGAAGGCGCGCTCATGGGCGCGCGGATGCGGCAGGGTCAGCCGGGGGTCGTCGGACACCACGTCCTGATACGCCACGATGTCCACGTCGATGGTGCGCGGGCCCCAGCGCTCGTCCCGCACCCGCTCGAACGCCTCCTCGATCGCGTGGCCGCGCTCCAGCAGCGAGGACGGCGGCAGCGTCGTCTTGATCAGCACCACGGCGTTGAAGTACGTGGCCTGGGTGCCGGGCTCCACGCCCCACGGGTCCGTCTCGTACACCGGCGACACGGCCTTGACCCGCAGGCCCGGGGTGTCCTCCAGCGCGTCGATGGCGCCCTGGAGGGTCTCCAGGCGGTTGCCCAGATTGCTGCCGAGCGAGATCACCGCTCGTTTGGGGTTGCTCAACGTCACATCGGCGGCGTCCACCTGCTCCACCACGGAGATGGGAACGGGCTGCACGGTCGGGTCGCTGCTGCTCATACTCGGCTCCGGGTGATGGTGATGGTCACGTCGTCGAAGGGCACGGTGATCGGGGCCTGGGGCTTGTGCACCACGACCTCGACCTCCCGGACCACGTCGTACTTGAGGCACCGGTCGGCGATCCGTTCGGCCAGCGTCTCGATCAGATCGACCGGCTCACCCCGCACCACGGCCACGACCTCTTCCGCCACCACGCCGTAGTGGACGGTCTTGCCGAGGTCGTCGTCGGCCGCGGCGGGCCGAGTGTCCAGGCCGAGCACGAGGTCCACGACGAAGTCCTGGCCCTCCTCGCGCTCATGGGGTAGCACGCCGTGGTGCCCGCGAGCCTTCAGGCCGCGCAGCGCGACACGATCCACCTGAATCACTCCTGCTGGTCGTCGGTACGCGGGCACGCCCTCCTGGCCGGAGCGCACCACCCGTCCCCTGCCGTCTGCGGGGGTACCTGCCTCGCAATCTACCTGCGGGCCCCGGCGGCATTCGCCCATGGGGTGGGCGGTGCCGGGCGCCGACGCTCCGCGTCACAGCCTTCTACCCCCACCTCGCGGGGCTCGAACGGGGTCGGGTCAGCCCGGCAACAACCCGTCGTCGGCGGGGCCTTCGGGACCGCCCGGCTCCTCGTCGTCACTCTCCGCGAGCACCGGGGAGCCGTGGTGCGACCAGACCTTCCAGCCGTCCTCCGTGCGGCGGAACACATTCGTGGCCACGACCAGCTGGCCCACCAGCGGGCCGAGCTGGCCCTCCTCCTCCGCGGGGGCGCCGCTGAGGATGTTCTCGGTGCAGGTCACCAGGGCGGTGTCGGCCATCACCGACACCTCGACATCCGTCAGGAAGAACTGGATGTAGTCCGTGTTGGCCATGATCAGCGCATAGGAGCGCAGCACCTCGCCCCGGCCGCGCAGCACCGGCCAGCCCGGGTGGACACAGGACACCTCGGTGTCGGGGGAGTCCAGCCACAGCCGCTGCAGCGTGGTGTGATCGCCCTGCTCCATGGCGTCGTACAGCGCGGTGTTCACCTGCGCCACACGTTCGTTGTCCGTAAGGGAAGTCACAGCGCTCCCGCCGCGTTTTCGGCCGCTTCGATGGCCCGCGCCACGCGCACCGCGTCCGCGCTGGCCCGTACCTCGTGTACCCGGACGGCCCAGGCGCCTTCGCGTGCCGCGAGCGCGGTGACCGCCGCCGTGGCGGCGTCCCGCTCCCTGGCCGGCGGCGGGCTGCCTCCGTCGCCGGCCAGGACGCGCCCCAGGAACCGCTTGCGGGAGGCCGCCACCAGCAGCGGGCGGCCCAGCTCCCGCAGCGCGGACAGATGGGCGACCAGGGTGAGGTCGTGCCCGGCGTCCTTGGCGAAGCCCAGGCCCGGGTCGATCACGATCCGCTCCGGGTCGATACCGCCCGCGACGGCCTGCTCCAGGCCGGTGCGCAGCTCGGCGACGACCTCGCCGACCACGTCCGCGTACACCGCTCGGTTGTTCATGTCGATCGACTGGCCGCGCCAGTGCATCACCACGAACGGCACCCCCGCCGCGGCCACCGTGGGCACCATCGCGGGGTCGGCGCCGCCGCCGCTGACGTCGTTGACCAGCCGGGCCCCGGCCGCCACGGCCCGCTCGGCCACCGTGGCCCGCATGGTGTCCACGCTGATCACGGCACCGGTCGCGGCCAGCTCCCGGACGACGGGGATCACCCGGCGCAGCTCCTCGGCCTCATCGACGCGCGCCGCGCCGGGCCGGGTCGACTCACCGCCGACGTCCACCAGGTCGGCCCCGGCGGCGACCAGATCGAGACCGTGCTTGACGGCCAGTTCGGTGTCGAACCACCGGCCGCCGTCGGAGAAGGAGTCCGGCGTGACGTTCACCACGCCCATCACCGCGCACCGGTCCCACTCCGGCAGTCCGGCCACCCGGCCCCGCCCATGCAACGTGCTCATGTGCCCAGCCTAGGCGTAGGGGGTGCCTTCTGGATCAGGCCGCCTGCTGCAGCCCCCGCCCGTCGGCCAGCTGCCGATGGGCGCAGGGCCGGGGCTCGGGGCGCGGTCCGCGGCGCAGCAGCCGGGGCAGGGCGAGCGAGACGAAGCCCTCGGCCTGCATGGCGGCCAGGCCGATCCGGGGCAGGTCGCGGGTGTTGCGGAAGACCACGAAGCGCGGCTCCCAGCGCGGCTGGAACTTGGCGTTGAACTTGTACAGCGACTCGATCTGGAACCAGCGGGAGAGGAAGACCAGCAGCGCCCGCCAGCCGCGCAGCACCGGGCCCGCGCCCAGCTTCTCGCCGCGCGCCAGCGCCGAGCGGAACATCGCGAAGTTCAGCGACACCCGCTCCACGCCCAGCTCGGGGGCGGCCTGCAGGGCGGCCACGATCAGCAGCTCGTTCATGCCCGGGTCGGCGCTCCGGTCGCGCCGCATCAGCTCCAGGGACATTCCGTCCGGGCCCCACGGCACGAAGTGCAGTACGGCCTTGAGGTCCCCGTACGGGCCCTCCTCGGCGCCCTCGCCCGCGGCCTTGTGGGCGGTGGCGATGACCGCGTCCCCGTCCGCCGGGTCGCCGATCCGGCCCAGCGCCATCGAGAAGCCGCGCTCGGTGTCGGTGCCCCGCCAGTCGGCGGCGGCGCGCCGGATGGCCTCCAGCTCCTCGGGGCCCAGGTCGGCGGCGCGCCGCACCCGGGTCTGGTAGCCGGCCCGCTCGATCCGCTTGACCATCTGGCGTACGTTGCGCATGGCGCGCCCGGACAGGGTGAAGTCCGCCACATCGACGATGGCCTCGTCGCCGAGTTCGAGCGCGTCCAGGCCGGTCTCCCGGGTCCACACCTCGCCGCCGGTCTCGCTGCAGCCCATCACCGCCGGGGTCCAGGAGTGGGCCCGGGCCTCCTCCATGAAGCAGGCGATCGCGCCGGGCCACGCCTCCACGTCGCCGACCGGGTCGCCGCTGGCGAGCATCACCCCGGAGACCACGCGGTAGCAGACCGCGGCCTTGCCGCTGGGGGAGAAGACCACGGCCTTGTCGCGGCGGAGCGCGAAGTGGCCGAGCGAGTCGCGGCGCCCGTGGGCGTCGAGCAGCTCCCGCAGCCGCTCCTCGTCCCCGGGGGTGAGGCGGGCGGCGGGGTGTTCGGGGCGGAAGGCGAGATAGGCGGTGGTGGCGACGGTCAGCAGGCCGAGCGCGCCGAGCGAGTAGCCGACGGTGTAGTCCGCGCCGTGGCGGTAGTCGACCGGCCCCTCGAAGCCGAACAGGCCCCACAGGACGTGCTGAAGCTGTGCGCCGAGCGAGGGACGGCCTTGGATGGCGTCCGGATGCGAACGGACGATGAGCAGTCCCACGGTGACGCTGACCGCGCCCATGACCACGAGGTTGGCCAGCGCCATCCAGCGGCTGCGCGGATCGGGCAGCGCCGCGAACTCGGCGCGGTAGCGGATCAGCACCCCCATCAGGACGAGGGAGAGAACCATGCCGATGACCGAGTGCCGGTAGAGGAGCTGGGCGGCCGCGCCGACGGGCAGCAGCGCCACGGCCGCGACCCAGGCCCGCCGCTTACGCCGTTTGAGGCCGTGGGCCAGCATCAGCAGCAGCAGACCGACCACGATCGAGGCGGCGGCGGCCAGGGAGCTCACGGCGCCCGGCAGCAGCTCGGCCAGCGCGTGCACCCTGCTGTGGCGCAGCCGGGGGAAGACGATGTCCATCAGCCCGATGAGCGTGCAGGCGGTGCCGACGACCGTGGGCATCGCCTCCGGCCTGGGGCCGCGCAGCAGGCGCCGTATCCGGTTGGGAACCTCTCCGGACGTTTCGGCATCTTGACTGTCAGGCATCTGCATTCCCGTCGCTTCGGTCAAGAGGATCTTTGGTTCTGTTGCGTGGCATCCGCACGATTTGCGCCCTGGTAGACGCCATTTGAGGCAGCGGGGTTCCAACCGCGGCACGGGGGAGCCGGCCGCCCGGCAGAAAGATAGTGATGGGTCTCACGAGCAACAACCTCGTGATCGCGGCGGTCGTGGCGGCGTTGCTGCTGTTCGCGGCCACGATATGGCTGTGGCCCCGGTTGTCCGGGCGCGGAGTGGCTCCCGTGCTCGGCCGGGTCGGCATGCTACTGGGGACGCAGCTCACCGTGTTCGCGGCGTTCGGATTGTTCGCCAATCAGTCGTTCGGCTTCTACGGTTCCTGGTCCGACCTCTTCGGTACGCAGGACGAGCCGGGTGTCGTGGTGGACCACGACACCCCGGGTACCCGGGTGCGGGTCACCGAGACCCGCCATCTGGCCGTGGACGGCGGCTCGTCGCCCACGGTCGCCGGGCGTGTCGAGAAGGTGAACATCCAGGGACCGGTCTCCGGGATCGCGAGCCCCGCGTACATCTATCTGCCCCCGGAGTACTTCCGGCCCGAGTACGCCCGGCGGACCTTCCCCGCCGCGCTGGTGCTGACCGGATACCCGGGCACCACCGAAGCCCTCATCAATGGCCTGAAATACCCCCAGAACTCGCATAAGCTGGTCAAAGCGGGGAGGATGCAGCCCCTCGTCCTGGTGATGATGCAGCCGACGGTCGCGCCGCCGCGCGACACCGAGTGCGTGGACGTGCCGGATGGGCCGCGGACCGAGACGTTCTTCACCAAGGACCTGCCGAAGGCCGTGGCCGACCACTATCGCGTGGGTCAGCGGGCCCGTAACTGGGGCGTCATCGGAAGTTCCACCGGCGGCTACTGCGCCCTGAAGATGGCGATGCGCCACCCCGACGCGTTCTCCGCGGCGGCCGGGCTCTCCCCGTCGTACAAGGCCCCGATCGACGCGACCACGGGCGATCTCTTCGGCGGCAGCAAGCGGCTGGAGCGGGAGAACGACCTGATGTGGCGGCTGTCCCACAAGCCGGCGCCGCCGGTGTCGCTGCTGGTCTCCAGCAGTGAGCACGGTGAGCAGAACTACCGGGACACCGTGCGCTTCGTGAACAAGGTGAAGCGGCTGAACCGGCGCGGGGAGCCGACCCGCATCTCGTCGATCATCCTGGGCACCGGCGGCCACAACTTCAACACCTGGAAGCGGGAGGTCCCCGCCGCGCTGGAGTGGCTCGGCGGCCGCCTCAGCGACCGCTGAGCCCCCCGGGGCTCCCCCGAACCCCCGAAAGCCTCTGGAAGGCGTCGGGGGAGTCCGGGGGAGGTCCGGAGGGCCCGGGGGCGTCCTAGACGTCGGCGACGGTCTGCAACTCGACGTCCCCGCGGGCAATGCCGCCCGCGTCGGCGTCGATCGAGCGGCGGAGGGCCTCATGGAGCCGGGCCGGGGTGAGGACGCCGAGGAAGCGGTCCTCGTCCAGCACCGCGATCCAGCCCGCGTCATGCTGCAGCATCGTGCTGAACGCCTGCTTGAGCGGCGCCCCGACCGGCAGCCACGCCTCCATCCGGCGCGCCTGGTCCCGTACGGTCCCCTTCGGGCCGTCGACCGCGTCCGCCGGGATCCAGCCGTGCAGCCGCTCGGCGTCGTCCAGGACGACGGCCCAGCGCGCCCCTTCCGAGGCCAGCCGGGCGGCCGCCTTGGGGAGCGGGTCGTCCAGGTGGACGACGGGCGGCTGTTCCAGGTCGCCCGGCTCGATGGGGGTGACCGACAGCCGCTTCAGCCCGCGGTCCGCGCCGACGAAGTCGGCCACATACGGGGTGGCGGGCGCGCCCAGCACCGTGGCCGGGGTGTCGAACTGCTCGATCCGCCCCGAGCCGTAGACCGCGATGCGGTCTCCGAGCCGGACCGCCTCCTCTATGTCATGGGTGACGAAGAGCACGGTCTTGCGCACCTGTGATTGAAGTCGCAGGAATTCGTTCTGCAGATGCTCGCGTACGACCGGGTCGACCGCGCCGAACGGCTCGTCCATCAGCAGCACCGGCGGATCCGCGGCCAGTGCGCGGGCCACGCCGACGCGTTGCCGCTGGCCGCCGGAGAGCTGGTCGGGGTAGCGGTCGCCGTAGACGGACGGGTCGAGGCCGACCAGGTCGAGCAGCTCGGCGGCGCGCTCCCGCCCCTTCTTCCGCTGCCAGCCCAGGAGATGCGGCACGGTGGAGGTGTTCTCGAGCACGGTCTTGTGCGGGAACAGCCCGACCTGCTGGATGACATAGCCGATACGGCGGCGCAGGGCGACCGGATCGGCCTCGGCGATGTCCTCGCCGTCCACCACAATCCGCCCCGACGTCGGCTCGATGAGCCGGTTCACCATCTTCATCGTCGTCGTCTTGCCGCAGCCCGAGGGGCCGACCAGGGTGACCAGTTCACCCTCCGCCACCTCGAAGGAGAGGTCGTCCACGGCCGTCGTGCCATCGGGGTAGCGCTTGGTGACATGCTCGAAACGGATCATGGCTCCTCATTGTTGCCGCATTCGTGGCAGACATTGTTGCTGTTGTGTGGCGATCGGACGAGATTGTCATCTCTCGGGGTTAGGGTCACCAGGAATTGTGAAGAGCAACGGGCCGTGACCCGACGGGGGAGGTGAGCGTATGGCCGACGGAAACTGTCTGATCAGTAACGAGTGGATATGCGGTGAGTATGTACGCACACGTGGTCAGGAGCTGACGGACGCGACGCTCGAGCATGTATGGATCACGCTCGCCTCGGTCGCGATCGGTCTGTTGGTCGCCTTTCCGCTGGCGCTGCTGGCCCGCCGCTGGCGGGTGGTCTCGGGGCCGGTGCTGGGGCTGACCACGATCCTCTATACGGTGCCGTCGCTGGCGATGTTCTCGCTGCTGCTGCCCGTGTTCGGGGTCTCGGCCGCGGTGGTGATCACCGGTCTGGTGCTCTATTCGCTCACGATCCTGGTGCGCAACATCATGGCCGGTCTCGCCTCGGTGCCCGAAGAGGCGCGGGAGGCGGCCCGGGGCATGGGGTACGGCCCGCTGCGGCTGCTGTTCGGCGTGGAGCTGCCGCTCGCGCTGCCCGCGCTGATGGCCGGGCTGCGGATCACCACCGTCTCCACGGTCTCGCTCACCACGGTGGGCGCGATCATCGGATACGGCGGCCTCGGCAACCTCATCTACGAAGGCATGCGCAGCTTCTTCAAGGCCGAGGTGCTCACCGCCTCGGTGCTGTGCGTGGCGCTGGCGGTCGTGGCGGATCTGCTGCTGCTCGCCCTCCAGCGGCTGCTCACGCCGTGGGCGCGCAAGAGTCGGAAGGGCACCACCTGATGGATGTCGTCGCCAAGGCGTGGACCTGGCTGGCCACCGGGTCGCACTGGGCGGGCCCCGACGGGGTGTGGCACCGGCTGGGCCAGCATCTGTTCCTGACCTTCGCCTGCCTGGCGATCGCCTGCGCGGTGGCGCTGCCGATCGCCGTGGCCCTCGGCCATATCGGCAAGGGCGGCGCGCTCGCGGTCAACATCTCCAACGCGGGGCGCGCCGTGCCCACCTTCGCGGTGCTGGTGCTGTTGCTGCTCAGCCCGCTGGGGACGCACGGCCAGTGGCCCACGATCATCGCGCTGGTGCTCTTCGCCATCCCGCCGCTGCTCACCAACGCCTATGTCGGGGTGCACGAGGCGGACCGGGAAGTCGTGGAGGCGGCCCGCGGGATGGGAATGACGGGCGGCCAGCTCATCCGCAGGGTCGAGCTGCCGCTGGCGTTCCCGCTCATCATGACGGGCGTACGGACGGCCGCGGTGCAGGTCGTGGCCACCGCGACGCTGGCCGCGCTGCCCGGCGGCGGCGGTCTCGGCCGGATCATCACGGCGGGCTTCCGGCTCACCGACACCCCGCAGGTGGTGGCCGGGGCGGTGCTGGTCGCGGGCCTCGCGCTGGTGGTCGAGGGCGTCTTCGTGGCGCTGGGGCTGGTGCTCGACCCGATGCGGCTCAGGACGGGGCGGCGGCCGGCCGCGGCCCGCCGCCAGCCCGCCGACCAGGCCCCGGCCTCGCCGGTGCTGAAGACGTAGAACCCGCGGGCCGAGCCCTCCCGCGACCGGACGCACGCGTGTGCGGACAACCCAGGGCGGACAGCCCGGGTGACGCGGCTGACGCAGAGAGCGCGGACAACCCACAGAGCGCCGACGACGCAGAAAAACGCGGAGAACGCGGAGAACGCGGAGAACGCGGAGAACGCAGAAAGCGCGGCCGACGCGGAAGACGCGACGACGCGGACAACTACGGATGGGGAACCATGAGCAAGATCTATCGGGCGGCGGCGGCCGTGGCGGGGGTCGCCGCGCTGACAGCCGGACTGACCGCGTGTGGCGGGGACAGCCTGGAGAAGTCGAGCGGCGGTGACAGCTCCGGGAAACCGGGTAAGGGATCACTGGTGATCGGATCCGCCTCCTTCTCCGAGTCGAAGATCCTCGCGGAGCTGTACGCGGGGGTTCTGAAGGACGCCGGCTATTCCACTTCGATCAAGACCGTGGACGCCCGCGAGCTGTATGAACCGGCCCTGGAGAAGGGCCAGATGGATGTTGTGCCGGAGTACGCGGCGACGCTGGCCGAATTCCTCAACCAGAAGAAGAACGGGTCGAATGCCGCCCCGGTGGCCTCCTCGGACATCGACGAGACGGTCACGGCGCTGAAGAAGCTCGCCGAACCGCGCGGGCTGAAGGTGCTGGACCCCGGCAAGGCCGTGGACCAGAACGCCTTCGCGGTCAGCCGTTCCTTCGCGAAGAAACATGATCTCAAGACGCTCTCCGACCTCGGGAAGTCGAAGCAGAAGGTCACCCTGGCGGCGGGCGACGAATGCCCCAAGCGGCCCTTCTGCCAGCCGGGTCTGGAGAAGAAGTACGGCATCGACATCGCCGGGATCGACCCGCTGGACATCGGCAGCGTCCAGGCCAAGCAGGCCGTCAAGGACGGTAAGGACCAGATGGTCCTGACCACGACCACGGACAGCACGCTGGATCAGTTCGGGCTCGTCCTGCTCGACGACGACAAAAATCTGCAGAATGCCGACAACGTACTTCCCGTGGTGAATGCGAAGTCCGCCGGCTCGCAGAAGATCGCGGACTCGCTGAACAAGCTCACCAAGGTGCTGACAACCGCCGATCTGCGGGAACTCAACAAGAAAGTTGACGCCGAGCGGCTCAAGCCGACGGATGTCGCCGCCGACTACCTGCGGGACAAGGGGCTGGTGAAGTAGGATCAAAACCCCGCTCGGGAGGGCTTGGCAAGGGATCACGGCCGCGCGACCGCCGCTATTTGCCAACGGATTGACAACAGATCTGGCCCGGCGGGCACCCAAGCGACCCCTTTGCACGGTAAGTTTCGGGCCATGCCACGTGGACGCCACCGCCAATCCCCACCCCTGCACAGGCTTCTTCCCTCCGCTTCGGTCGCAGTCGCGTCAATAACCTGCGCCGCCGGAGCCTGGCTGGTCGGCGATACGGTCGTGATCCGCGGGCTTGCCGCGACCGCGGCCGCCGCCGCGGTCGTCGGCGCCTTCCTGATGCGCCGTTGGGACCGCTCGGCCGGCCGCCGGGTCGCGGAGGCCGCGAGCGAGGCCGCGCGCCAGGAGATGAAGTACGAGGAGCGGATCGCGGAGCTCGAGGCGGACGCCGAGAAGGCGAGCGAGCTCCGCACCGCGCTCAACACCCGGCTGCGCGCCAAGCGCGCCGAGCTCGCCCGGCTGCGCAACGAGCACGCCGAGCTGCTGCGCCGCTACGCCACGGCCGAGACCGAGCGGGCCACCGCCCTGGAGGGCCGCCGCCGGCTCGCGCTGGAGGCCGCGTCCCCGGCGAAGGCGCTGGAGGCGGCGACCCGGCCCGCCGAATCCGCCGAATCCGCCGAATCCGCCGGGTCGAGCGTCGAGTCGAACGAGCCGGACGGCGCCGCCTCCGGGCGCGCCATGCCGTCGGCCACCGCCTACGCCAAGGCCGACGAGGCGCTCAGCCGGCTCAGGGAGAGCGCGCGACGGCAGAAGGAGCGCCGGGAGCAGGCCGCTGCCGCGGGCGCCCGGGCCGACGCCACGGCCCCCGCGATGGACGCCAAGAAGGACGCCGAGAAGGACGCGGAGCGCGACGGGCGCGAGGGCCGTCGCGAGAGCCGCGACAAGGGCGGTGCCGCCACGCTGGGGAAGCCCCCGGCGGCCGGCGGGCAGGACGACGACGGCCCCCAGGAGCCGCCCGTCCACGCCCGTACGGCCGCCTCGGCGGTGGTGCCGTATGCCGCGGCACGCCGGGCCGCCTCCCGTTCGGAGAGCGGCTTCGACTACTTCGGCACCCAGAAGAAGCACCCGAAGAAGCAGCAGCGGGAGCCCGAACCCGCCGAGGAGGACCTCGCCGATGTGATCGGCGACGAGACCCTCGCGGAGACCAGGAAGGGCGCGGTGGGCGAGGTCATCGACCTGACCGCGCACGACGAGACGGAACAGATCGACCTCGGGGAGCTGCGCAGCGCGATCTCGTAACGGGATCGCGCTCGCGCGGCGGGTCCGGGATCGCGCCCGCGGGGCGTCTTGGCGTCGCCGCCTGCTCGTCGATGCCGCCTACTTGTCGATGTCGCCGACGACGAAGAAGAGCGACCCCAGGATCGCCACCATGTCGGCGACGAGAGTGCCCGGCAGCAGTTCGGTGAGCGCCTGGATGTTGTTGAACGAGGCCGAGCGGAGCTTCAGCCGGTACGGCGTCTTCTCGCCCTTGGAGACGAGGTAGTAGCCGTTGAGGCCGAGCGGGTTCTCGGTCCAGGCGTAGGTGTGGCCCTCGGGCGCCTTGAGCACCTTCGGCAGCCGCTGGTTGATCGGCCCCGCCGGGAGCTCGTCGAGCCGGTCCAGGCAGGCGTCCGCCAGCGCCAGGGAGTTGTGCGCCTGCTCCAGCAGGCATTCGAACCGGGCGAGGCAGTCGCCCTCCTGGCGGACGACGACCTTGAGGACGTCCTGGAGCTCCGGGTAGGCCAGATACGGCTCGTCGCGCCGCAGATCGAAGTCGACCCCCGAGGCTCGGGCGATGGGGCCGCTGACCCCGTATCCGTGCACCGTCTCGCGGGCCAGGACGCCGACATCGCGGGTGCGGCCCCGGAAGATCTCGTTGCCGAGCACCAGGTCGTCGTACACGTTCATCCGCGAGCGCACCTCGGCCACGGCCTGCCGGGCCCGGCCCAGCCAGCCCGCCGGGAGGTCCTCCTTGAGGCCGCCCACCCGGTTGAACATGTAGTGCATCCGGCCACCGGAGATCTCCTCCATGACGTGCTGGAGGTCCTCGCGCTCCCGGAACGCGTAGAAGATCGGCGTGATGCCGCCCAGCTCCAGGGGGTAGGAGCCGAGGAACATCAGGTGGTTCAGGATCCGGTTGAGCTCGGCGAGCAGCGTACGGGTCCACACCGCCCGCTCCGGGACCTCCATGCCCAGCATCCGCTCGACGGCGAGCACGACGCCGAGTTCGTTGGAGAAGGCGGAGAGCCAGTCGTGGCGGTTGGCCAGCATGATGATCTGGCGGTAGTCGCGCGCCTCGAAGAGCTTCTCCGCGCCCCGGTGCATATAGCCGATGACCGGTTCGGCGCTCTGGATCCGCTCTCCGTCGAGGACCAGCCGCAGCCGTAGCACTCCGTGAGTGGAGGGGTGCTGTGGGCCGATGTTGAGCACCATGTCGGTGCTCTCCGCGGCGCCGCCGATGCCGACTGTCGTCTCCGTCATGCCCCCAGTCTCTCAGCTCCCCCGAAGGCCCCCGCGGGGGCTCGTAACAGCGCCCGGGGCCTACGGCCGGAGCGGGTTGTGCGGCAGCTCCACCGGGTGGTGGAGCCAGGTGAAGGCGCCGAGACCGGCGGGGTCGGTCAGCTCCGCGGCCTCGCCCGCCGCGCCGAGGGCGCGGACGTAGGCGGTGGGGTCGGTGGAGGCCAGGGCGAGCGGGGGGCGGCGGGCGTCGAGGCCGAGCGCGCGCAGCGCCGCGCGCTGGGTCATCAGCCCGGCGCCGGGCCCGGCCGCGGCGGCGCACGCGTCCATCGCGACATGCGCCGTCAGATCGCAGGAGCCGTCCGGTACGGGCCGGACTTCGAGCCCCTCGCGGAAGCCGGTCAGCGTGCCGAAGAGGGGTCGGGCGGCGCGTTCGTGGCCGTAGTCGACGGCGACCGCGAGGCCCGCCCGCAGGGAGCGCACGGCCCCCTCCCAGGCCGCCTCGCGCGGATGGCCGATCTCGGCGCGCAGCCCCGGTTCGGCGTCCGCCAGGGGCCACCAGCGGGCCAGCCACGCGGCGTCCTCGCCGTTCACCGGGTCGCCCAGCCGCTCGGTGCCGTCCCCGGCCGCGAGATCCACTTCGACCCGGCGCGGCACGCCGTCCGCGTCGGTCTCGGCGACGTCCACGGGCACGTTGTCGAGCCACTCATTGGCGAACAGCAGCCCCGTGCACCCCTCGGGCGGGGTGTCGAGCCAGGCGATCCGCTCGTCCAGGCCCGCCGGCCGCTCCGCCCGCTCCACCGCGTAGGGTCGCAGCCGCCGGTCCAGATCGTGCGGCAGGCCGGGGGCCAGGGCGAGCACCCGCGTCAGCAGCTCGCCGCGGCCGGCGCCCAGGTCCACCAGCGCCAGCTCGGCGGGGTGCCCCAGCGCCTCGTCCACCCGGCCCAGCAGCTCCGCGACCGCCCGGGCGAAGAGCGGTGAGGCATGCACCGACGTGCGGAAATGCCCGGCCGGGCCCTCCGGGCGGCGGAAGAATCCGCCCCTTCCGTACAGCGCCTGTTCGGCCGCCGTACGCCATCCGCTCCACTCATGCTTCTCGGTCGCCACACCGCCACGCTATGTGGAATCGTCTCCACCTTGGGGAGTAGGGCCGGGCGATACGGATCGCCCCTCGGGTTGACCCGAGAGGGTTCGGCGGTGCCTACGCTGGGTGACGTGCAGCGCCTCTACGAATTTCTCCGCAGGCATCCGACAGGGGTGGACACCTTCTGGGCCGTCCTCCTCGTCGGCTTCGGCTTCCTGTGGGTCGTGGAGGCGGAGATGAGCCGGGGTTCCCGCTTCGCGGCCGTGCCGATCGTCCTGGCGCTGGGGACGACGGTCGCGCTGCGCCGCCGCGCCCCCGAGAAGATGCTGGTGCTGGCCATCCTGTGCGGTGTCGCCCAGCTGGCCACCAGCGTCAAGCCCAATCTCGCCGACTTCGCCATGCTGGTGATCGTCTACACGGTGGCGGTCGCCTCCTCGCGCCGGGCCTCCCGCTTCGCGCTGGGCGTGGCGATCAGCGCGGCCCCGCTCGCCACCCTCCGCTGGCCGCATTCCCAGCAGGGCTGGTGGGAGGACGTCGTCTCGGCGGTCTTCGTCTCCATCCCGTTCGTACTGGCCTGGGTGCTCGGCGACTCGATCCGCACCCGCCGCGCCTACTACGCCCAGTTGGAGGAGCGGGCCGCCCGGCTGGAGAAGGAGCGCGAGGCGCAGTCGAAGGTCGCGGTGGCCGCCGAGCGCGCCCGGATCGCGCGGGAGCTGCACGATGTGGTGGCACACAACGTGTCGGTGATGGTGGTGCAGGCGGACGGCGCCGCGTACGTCATGGACGCCTCGCCGGAACAGGCCCGGCAGGCGCTGGAGACGATCTCCGGCACCGGCCGCCAGGCGCTCGCCGAGATGCGGCGGCTGCTGGGCGTGCTGCGCACCGGGGAGCCGGGCGAGGAGAACGACTACGTCCCCCAGCCGGATGTCGAGCAGATCGACGAGCTCGTGGAGCAGGTGCGCGGCGCCGGGCTCCCGGTGGACTTCAAGGTGGTGGGCAGCCCGCGCCAGCTCCCCAGCGGGGTCGAGCTGACCGCGTACCGCATCGTGCAGGAGGCGCTCACCAACACCCGTAAGCACGGCGGCCCGGACGTGGGCGCGAGCGTCCGCCTCACCTACTTCGACGACGGGCTCGGGCTGCTGGTCGAGGACGACGGGCGGGGCGCGCAGCGCGAGATGTACCAGGACGGCGGTGCCGACGGCAGCGGCCACGGGCTGATCGGGATGCGCGAGCGCGTCGGCATGGTGGGCGGCACGCTCGACGCGGGGCCGCGGCCGGGCGGCGGCTTCCGGATCAGCGCACTGCTGCCGCTGAAGCCGGCCCGTTGAGCGGTGGGCGCATCATGAGCCGTATGCGCACTCGTAACGTCGCGCCATGGCCGCTGTAAGCCGGCTGTCGGCCAGTGGAGCTGTCAGCCAGAGGAAGGGACCCGTCCGGAATGTCGATTCGCGTCATGCTCGTCGATGACCAAGTGCTGCTGCGTACCGGCTTCCGGATGGTGCTCGCGGCCCAGCCCGATATGGAGATCGTCGCCGAGGCCGGCGACGGGGTGGAGGCGCTGCAGGCGGTGCGCTCCACGGAGGTGGACGTCGTCCTCATGGACGTCCGGATGCCGAAGCTGGACGGGGTGGAGGCGACCCGGCTGATATGCGAGCGGGAAGGGGCGCCGAAGGTCATCATCCTGACCACGTTCGATCTGGACGAGTACGCCTTCTCCGCGCTCAAGGCCGGGGCGGGCGGCTTCATGCTCAAGGATGTGCCGCCCGCGGAACTGCTCGCGGCGATCCGCGCGGTGCACAGCGGTGACGCGGTGGTCGCGCCCAGCACGACGCGCCGGCTGCTGGACCGGTTCGCGCCGATGCTGCCGGGCGGTGGGGGAAGCGGCGGACGGGTCCGTCCGGAGCTGGAGCGGCTCACCGACCGGGAGCGCGAGGTGGTGCTGCTGGTCGCGCAGGGGCTGTCGAACGGCGAGATCGCGGCGCGGCTGGTGCTGTCCGAGGCGACCGTGAAGACCCATGTGGGGCGCATCCTCACCAAGTTGGAGCTGCGGGACCGGGTGCAGGTGGTGGTGATGGCCTACGAGACCGGGCTGGTGCGGGCCGGAGGCTCGGCGGGCCCGGCCCGCTGAGGCGCGGCGGCGCTCTTACTGCGGCGTTCTGACGGCGGCGCTCTTACGACGGCGTTCTTACGGTGGAAGTGGCGCCCTTACGGTGGGGACGGCCGTCCTACCGTTCGTTCTCGCCACACTCCCGCCGGTCGCGCAGGACCAGGTCGAGCAGTCCGGGGAAGCGCTGGTCGAACTCCGGGCGGCGCAGCCGGTTGACCCGCTTGGGACCCATGTCGCGCTGTTCGATCAGCCCCGCCGCGCGCAGCACCGAGAAGTGGTGGCTGAGCGCCGCCTTGCCCACGGGCACGTCGAAGGTGCCGCAGGCGTGCTCCCAGTCGGCCGTGGTGGCCAGTTCGCGGACGAGCTGAAGCCGCACGGGGTCGGCGAGCGCCGCGAGGGCGGTCTGCACCGGGACGTCGTCGGGGTGGGTGTGCTCGGGTGCGGCCCGGTGGCTTCGGTTGCTCATCGCTGCTCTGCTCCTCTGCCGCTTATGGCCCGGTCTGTGTTCACTCTGGGGTGAACATTTTAGGCGGAGCCCCTGGGGCCGCACGCTACAGACAGGGCCTTACCGCAGCACGCTCTCCAGGAAGTCGCTGCCCAGGCGGGCCACCGACGGCAGGTCGAGCTGGTGCAGCACATAGCGGCCGCGGCGGCGGGTGGTGAGGAGACCGGCCTTCTTCAGCACGGCGATATGGCGGGAGACCTCCGGGGGCGTGATGCCGTACGACTCGGAGAGTTCACCGGTGGTGTGCGGGCCGCGGGCCAGGGTGCGGCACAGCCGCATCCGCATCGGGTGGGCCAGGGCCTCGAGGCGGCGCTGGACGAGCTCCAGGGCGGCGGGCGGGGGGAGTTCGGGGGCGGCGACCGGGTACTGGATCACCGGGCGCCAGCCCGGGGCGTACAGGACGATGAGATGCGGCCAGCCGAAGGCGGTCGGGATGAAGGTGATGCCCTCTCCGTACGCCGTCGTCCGGCCGCCCGCCAGCTTGTCGACCAGGATGCTGTCCCCGTCCTCCGACAGCGACAGCGCGGCGGAGGCCGCCGTCAGGGCCTCCCCGAGCCCCTTGCGCTGCAGCAGTTCCGCCTTATGGCGGGCGTCGGCGGCAAGCTGGATCCGCGTCCGCCGCCAGGTGTCGGCGAAGAACGCCTCGTCGCAGTCCTCCAGCAGCCGCCGCAACCAGACCCGCAGCCCGTCCGGGTCCTCCAGCATGCGGTGGGTGAAGGCCGCCTGGCGTGGCCCCCGGGCGGCCGCCATCTCGCGGACCCGGGCCCGTTCGTCCGCGTCGACCAGCGGCGAGGGGGTGTGCCGGGCGTACGCGGGGGAGCAGGCGATCTCGAAGGCCGCTGCCACGAACGTCTCGTCGTCGATCCGGTCCAGCGCGTCCAGCTCCTCCGCGAGCGTCGCCCCGGGGACGGCCGGGAGCAGCAGATCGGAGCGGGAGGTGCGCCACAAGAGGTCCGCCTCGCAGAGCCGGTCGGCGAGGTCCGGCTTGAGCGCGGAGGACGTGGCGGTGGCCCAGCCGTGCAGCCCGGGGTGGTGGCCGGGCTCGGACAGCGCATGGAGCGCGGCGCCCAGCTCGGCGAGCGGGGACGGGCTGAAGACGATGCGCTCGGGCGGCAGCCCGGCGATGTCGATGACATTGGCCATGAGCCCATGGTGCGGGAGCCCGCCCCCGGCGCCGCCCTCGTTTGACGGCCGCCGTCAATCGGCGTGACGGGCGCCCGGGGCCCGGCGGACCGTCGAGCCATGTCCCTCACCGAGCAGTACGCACTCGACCTGTACCGGGCCGCCCGGCGCGGCGAGCCCGCCCCGCCCGCACCGGGCCGCCACGACTGGCGCACCATCCGGGAGCTGCGGGAGTACCGCGACGTCCAGGCCGTGATGGCGGGGCGCCCGGCCCGCCGCCGCGGCCGCCATGACCGCCTTACGGACGCGCCGGGCGCCGTAAGGGCGACGCCGCATGCCGTTAGGGCGATGCCGCGCGCCGTAAGGGCGATGCCGCGCGCCGTAAGGGCGATCAGGGAGGCGCTGGCCGCCCTGCGGCGCCGGTCAGCCGTCCCCCGCCATGAGCTCCCGGACCCGGGCGAGGAAGGCACCGGCCGCGGCCGTGACGTCGTCGGCCGTCCAGTCGAGTGCGGGTGAGGCGACCGTCAGCTCCGTCATGGCCAGACCGGGCGGCCCCGGCTCCCGCCAGCGACGGAACAGCGTCGTCCGGGTCTCCTCCGCCAGCCGCACCCCCGCCTCGTCCAGCACCGCCGCCGGATACGGCAGCCACACCTGGAACTGGTGGGTGTGCGGCACCTCGGGATGCACCCGGGACCACCCCACCCCCTCGGCCGTGAACGCCGTCCGCAGCGCCTGCGCCACCACCCGCGCGTGCGCCACGTACGACGGAAGCCTCGGCAGCTCACGGTCCAGGCCGTCCAGCGCGGCCAGCGCCGCCGGCCACTGCTGGAAGAGCTGGCCGCCGTACCGGTGCCGCCACGCCCTGGCCTCCGCCACCAGGGTCTCGGGCCCGGCCAGCGCCGCTCCCGAGATGCCGTCCACCGACTTGTAGAAGGACACATAGACGGAGTCCGCCAGGGCGGCGATCTCCGGCAGCTCCCGGCCGAAGTGGGCCGTGCACTCCCACAGCCGCGCCCCGTCGAAGTGCACCACCGCGTCCCGCTCCCGGGCCGCCTCCACGACCGCGACCAGCTCGTCCCACTCGGGCAGCACGAATCCGGCGTCGCGCAGCGGGAGTTCGAGGGCGAGCGTGCCGAACGGCTCGTCGAGGTCGAGGACGTCCTCGGCGGTGGGCGGCCGCGGCTCGCTCGTGGGACGCACCGCGCGCAGCCCGCTCACCGTCAGATACGCGTCCCGCTCATGCACCTCCAGATGCGCCAGCGGATGCACCGCCACCACCGGATTGCCGGTGCGCTCCGCCCAGCAGCGCAGCGCGACCTGCTGCGCCATGGTGCCGGTGGGGAAGAACGCCGCGGCCTCCATGCCCAGCAGCGCGGCGACCCGCCGCTCCAGCTCCTCGACGATGCCGTCCCCGTACATGTCCACCCAGCCGTCCCCGCCGTACGGCGGGGGATCGGCCGTAAGGGCGGCCGCGAGGGCGGCCAGCCGCTCGGCGATCCGCCCCTCCGCGGGCCCGCGGGCGAGCGTCCGCTCGGAGCCGTGCCAGGCCGCGAGGCGGCGCACTCGCGCGGCCCGGTCCGTGTCGCCGGTGGCGTCGTCCGCCCCGGCCGGAGTCTCATCCGCCGTCTCGTGCGCCGTCCCGCCCGCGGCGATGCGCGTGCCGTCCGACTCGTCTGCCTCGCCCGTCCTGTCCTTCATGGGCCGATCATGTCGCACGGGTGTCCATCGGACCACAGAGTTGTCCACAGGCCCGGGCTACGGCCAAACTCCCCCGGAAACACTCGCGTAGCATGGCGGGGAATCGTCCGGTACCCCCTGAGGACTGGAACGGAAGGCCGCTGTCGCGTGAACGCACAACCACTTCCCGAACCGCAGGACCGGCCGGCCCGGCTCACCGTCGGGGTCGTCGGCGCGGGCCGCGTCGGCCCGGCCCTCGCCGCCTCGCTGCGGCTGGCCGGACACCGCCCGGTCGCCGCCTCCGGTGTCTCCGACGCCTCCGTGCGCCGGGCCGCCGCCCTGCTCCCCGAGGTCCCGATCGTCCCGCCCTCCGAGGTGCTGGCGCGGGCCGAGCTGGTGCTGCTCACCGTCCCCGACGACGCGCTCCCCGAGCTGATCGAGGGCCTCACCGAAACCGGTGCGGTGCGCCCCGGCCAGCTTCTGGTGCACACCTCCGGCCGTTATGGCGTCAGTGTGCTGGAGCCCGCGCTGCGGGCCGGTGCGCTGCCGCTCGCGCTGCACCCCGTCATGACCTTCACCGGCACCTCGGTGGACGTCCAGCGGCTCGCCGGCTGCTCCTTCGGTGTCACCGCCCCCGAGGAGCTGCGGCTGGCGGCCCAGGCGCTGGTCATCGAGATGGGCGGGGAGCCCGAGTGGATCGCGGAGGAGTCCCGCCCGCTCTATCACGCCGCCCTCGCCATCGGCGCCAACCACCTCACCACGCTGGTCGCCCAGTCCCTGGAGCTGCTGCGCGCGTCCGGGGTCGAGGCCCCCGACCGGATGCTCGGCCCGCTCCTCGGCGCCGCGCTGGACAACGCGCTGCGCAGCGGTGACGCCGCGCTGACCGGCCCGGTCGCGCGCGGCGACGCGGGCACGGTCGCCGCCCATGTCGCCGAGCTGCGGCGGCACGCCCCGCACGCCGTGGCCGGCTATCTGGCCATGGCCCGTACGACCGCGGACCGGGCGCTCGCGCACGGCCTGCTCAAGCCGGAGCTCGCGGAGGACCTGCTGGGCGTGCTCTCGGATGTGACCGACGCACGGGGCCGTGGAGGCAGTGAGACATGAGCCCGAAGCTGTGGACCAAGGCGCTTCCTGGGGAGCCGGATGTGGAGCTGTTCCGCCATCGCTCGGATCTGGACGCGGCGCTCGCCCACTTCGCCGTGCCGGGGCGCACAGCCGTCGTGATGACCATGGGCGCGCTGCACGACGGGCACGCCTCGCTCATCCGCGCCGCCCGTGCCCGGGTGGGCGCCAAGGGCCTGGTGACCGTCACCGTCTTCGTCAATCCGCTGCAGTTCGGCGCGGGCGAGGACCTCGACCGCTATCCGCGCACCCTCGACGCCGACCTCGAGGTCGCGGCCGAGGCGGGCGCGGACATCGTCTTCGCCCCCGCCGCCGAGGAGATGTATCCGGGCGGCGAGCCGCACATCCGGATCACCGCGGGCGCCATGGGCGAGCGCTACGAGGGCGCCTCGCGGCCCGGCCACTTCGACGGGATGCTCACCGTCGTCGCCAAGCTGCTCCATCTCACCCGCCCCAATGCAGCCTTCTTCGGCGAGAAGGACGCCCAGCAGCTGGCGCTGGTCCGCCGGATGGCGCGCGACCTGGACTTCCCGGTCGAGATCGTCGGCGTCCCCACCGTCCGGGAGGGCGACGGGCTCGCCCTCTCCAGCCGTAACCGCTATCTGTCGGCCCAGGAGCGGGACACCGCGCTGGCGCTGTCCCGGGCGCTGTTCGCGGGGCGGGACGCGGGGCTGCTGGCGGCCGGGGAGGGCCCGGCCGGCGCCGAGGAGCACGAGCTCATACGGGTCGCGTCCCCCGCCGCGGTGCGGTCCGCGGCGCGGGTGGTGCTCGACGAGGCGGCGCGGCTGGAACCGCCGCTCGTCCTCGACTATCTGGGCCTGGCCGATCCCGCCGACTTCACCGAGGTCTCCGACGGATACACCGGCGAGGCCGTGCTGGCCGTCGCGGCCAAGGTCGGCGCCACCCGCCTGATAGACAACGTCCGCCTGTGGATCGGAGCCGCCCGATGACCCATCCGACCGGGCGGCCCGAAGCCGTGGCCCCCGCCACCGCCCTGCGCGCTGCTGCCCCGGGCTGGGCCACCGAGGCGGATGTCGTGGTCGTCGGTTCCGGGGTCGCCGGGCTGACCGTGGCGCTGCGCTGTGCCGCGGCCGGGGCCAGGGTCACCGTGGTCACCAAGGCCCGCCTGGACGACGGCTCCACGCGCTGGGCCCAGGGCGGCATAGCCGCCGCCCTCGGCGAGGGCGACACACCCGAGCAGCATCTGGACGACACCCTGGTGGCCGGCGCCGGGCTCTGCGACGAGCGGGCGGTACGGACGCTGGTCACCGAGGGGCCCGACGCGGTGCGGCGGCTCATCACCACCGGCGCCCGCTTCGACGCCGACGACGACACCGGCGAGATCCTGCTGACCCGCGAGGGCGGCCACCACCGCCGCCGGATCGCCCACGCGGGCGGCGACGCGACCGGCGCGGAGATCTCCCGGGCCCTGGTCGAGGCGGTGCGCGAGGCCGGTATCGACACCGTGGAGAACGCCCTGGTGCTCGACCTGCTCAAGAACGGCTCCGGCCGGGCGGCCGGGGTCACCCTGCACGTCATGGGCGAGGGCCGGCGGGACGGCGTGGGCGCGGTGCGGGCGGGCGCGGTGGTCCTCGCCACGGGCGGCATGGGCCAGATCTTCTCCGCGACCACCAACCCCGCCGTCTCCACCGGCGACGGGGTCGCGCTCGCGCTGCGCGCCGGGGCCGAGGTCAGCGATCTGGAGTTCGTGCAGTTCCACCCCACGGTGCTGTGGCTGGGCCCGGAGGCGGAGGGCCAGCAGCCGCTGGTCTCGGAGGCGGTGCGCGGCGAGGGCGCCCATCTCGTCGACGCCGACGGAGTGCGCTTCATGCGGGGGCAGCACGAACTGGCCGAGCTGGCGCCCCGCGACATCGTCGCCAAGGGCATCACGCGGCGGATGCAGGAGCGCGGCGCCGAGCATATGTACCTGGACGCCCGCCACTTCGGGGCCCGGATGTGGGAGCGGCGCTTCCCGACCATCCTGGCCGCCTGCCGCGCGCACGGCATCGACCCGGTGACCGAGCCCATCCCGGTCGCCCCGGCGGCGCACTACGCGAGCGGCGGGGTCCGCACCGATCTGCACGGCCGCACCACTGTCCCCGGGCTCTACGCCTGCGGGGAGGTCGCCTGCACCGGCGTCCACGGCGCCAACCGGCTGGCCTCCAACTCCCTTCTGGAGGGCCTGGTCTTCGCGGAGCGCATCGCGGAGGACATCACCGCCGGAGCCGAGGGCCCCGCGCGGCCCGCCACGGCCGCCGAGCGGCCCGGGCCGGACGAGCGGACCGAGCCGGAAGAGGGTGCCCCCGGTGGAGCGCCCCTACTGGCCTCCGAGGCCCGCTACGAGATCCAGCACATCATGACCCACGGCGCCGGAGTCCTGCGCTCCGCCGAGAGCCTGGCCCGCGCCGCCGACCGGCTGGAGCGCGTCCACGACGAAGCCGCGGCGCAGTTGCGGCGGGACGGCAAGACGGCCGAGCCGGGGGTCGAGACCTGGGAGGCCACCAACCTCCATCTGGTCGCCCGGGTCCTGGTCGCCGCCGCGCTCCGCCGTGAGGAGACCCGCGGCTGCCACTGGCGCGAGGACCGCCCCGCGCGGGACGACGCCGCCTGGCGCCGCCACCTCCTGGTCACCCTCGGCCCGGACGGCGCCCTCGATGTGCGTTCCACGGACTCCGAAGCGTTTCCCCCACCGACCACCCCCCGAACCGAGACGGAGTCCCGCCCGTGAGCAGCACCTCCGAAGACCGCCAGCCATCCGTGTCCCTGCCGCTGCTGCAGATCGGCCGCCCCGGTGAGGCGGCGGGCTGCGGCGACGCCTGCGGCTGCGGCGACGACGCCGACGGCGCCGGGCTCGACCCGATGGAGTGCGGTCTGGACCCCGACCTGGCCGAGCTGCTGATCAGCGCCGGACTCGACCCCATCCAGGTCGAGGACATCGCGCACATGGCCATCGAGGAGGACCTCGACCAGGGCGTGGACGTCACCACCGTGGCCACCGTCCCCGAGGACGCCTTCGCCACCGGTGACTTCACGGCCCGTGAGGCGGGCACCGTCGCGGGGCTGCGGATCGCCGAGGCGATCCTGTCCGTCGTCTGCACGGACGAGTTCGAGGTCGAGCGGCATGTCGAGGACGGCGACCGGGTGGCGGCGGGCCAGAAGCTGCTCAGCGTCCGCACCCGCATCCGCGACCTGCTCACCGGTGAGCGCAGCGCGCTCAACCTCCTGTGCCGGCTCTCCGGTATCGCGACGGCGACGCGTGCGTGGGCGGACGCCCTCGACGGGACGAAGACCAAGGTCCGTGACACCCGTAAGACCACCCCGGGGCTGCGCGCCCTGGAGAAGTACGCGGTGCGCTGCGGCGGCGGGGTCAACCACCGGATGTCGCTCTCGGACGCCGCGCTGGTCAAGGACAACCACGTGATCGCGGCGGGCGGCGTGGCGGAGGCGTTCGGCGCCGTGCGGGCCGAGTTCCCGGATGTGCCGATCGAGGTGGAGGTCGACACCCTCGACCAGATCCCGCCGGTCCTGGAGGCGGGCGCGGACCTCATCCTGCTGGACAACTTCACCCCGGAGCGGACCCGCGAGGCCGTCGAGCTGGTCGCCGGCCGCGCCGCGCTGGAGTCCTCGGGACGGCTGACGCTCGCCAATGCCCGTACGTACGCCGAGACGGGCGTCGACTATCTGGCGGTCGGCGCGCTCACCCACTCCTCCCCGATCCTGGACATCGGCCTGGACTTGCGCGAGGCCGAGGGGAAGTAAGCGATGCTGCCGACCATCGACGCAGGAAACACCCGCCCGCCCGTCGCCCCACCCACCACCCCAGGGCTCGTCCTCGGCCGTCAGCCCGCCCGGAAGCGGTGCCGCCCATGCTGCTGACCATCGACGTCGGAAACACCCACACGGTGCTGGGGCTGTTCGACGGCGAGGAGATCGTCGAGCACTGGCGGATCTCCACCGACGCCCGCCGCACCGCCGATGAACTCGCCGTTCTGCTGCAGGGCCTGATGGGCATGCACCCGCTGCTCGGCGAGGAGCTGGGCGACGGCATCGCGGGCATCTCCATCTGCTCCACCGTCCCCTCGGTGCTCCACGAGCTGCGCGAGGTGACCCGCCGCTACTACGGCGATGTGCCGTCCGTCCTGGTCGAGCCGGGCGTGAAGACCGGTGTGCCGATCCTGATGGACAACCCCAAGGAGGTCGGCGCCGACCGGATCATCAACGCGCTGGCCGCCGTCGAGCTGTACGAGGGTCCGTGCGTGGTCGTCGACTTCGGCACCGCGACGACCTTCGACGCGGTCAGCGCGCGCGGCGAGTACGTGGGCGGGGTGATCGCGCCGGGCATCGAGATCTCGGTCGAGGCGCTGGGCGTACGCGGGGCGCAATTGCGCAAGATCGAGCTGGCCCGTCCGCGCAGCGTGATCGGGAAGAACACGGTGGAGGCCATGCAGTCCGGCATCCTCTACGGCTTCGCGGGCCAGGTGGACGGGATCGTCCGGCGAATGGCGCGGGAGCTGGCCCAGGACCCGGAGGACGTCACCGTGATCGCCACCGGCGGGCTGGCGCCCATGGTGCTAGGAGAATCCTCAGTGATCGATGAACATGAACCCTGGTTGACCCTGATCGGCCTCAGACTGGTCTACGAGCGGAACGTCTCGCGCGGCTGAGCACCGGCGATCAGCTCTTCACCTGCGTGCTCGACCGTATTGACGGCATTCCGAAACGAATTCCCGCCGCCCTGGATTCGCCGGGGCGCCGATCGCTCTTCGCCATTGGTCGCGGAGCGGTCAAGGGAAAGACGGCACTTCGAATTCCGTATTGACAAGCGGAAGGGCCGTCGACCACGTACACCGGCACCCGGATGCGACGGTCCGCCCCGGGTGCCGGGTCCGGACGGGGCCGCCTCGACGCGGCCCCGTCCGGCGCTTCCCCCGTATGGCGGCTCGGCGTCCGCAACGCGCCGCACCGTCCGGCGCTCAGCGAAATTTGTCCGCTTAGCACTTAAAGTCGCCCCATGCCCACGCCATATGGATCCCGCGGCGGAATGGCGTTCAGTGCGGATGAGCTGCGTGTGCTCCGACGCGCCCTCGCCATCGCCCTCCGACCCGACCCCGTCACTCCCTCTGCCGGCCCCCTCGGCCCGGACCGGGCGGAGGAGGTCCAGGACTGTCTCCGGCTCGCCGAGGCCGTGGACGAAGCGGTCCGCGAGGGCGGGCGGCTGCGAGCGTTCCTGCTCGACGAGCTCGCCCGCTACCGCGCCGCCCTGCCCGGCGCCGCCGTCGGCTATCTCGAGCAGCTCCAGGGCGCCCTCGCGGCCGGTTACGAGCCGCTGGCCGAGGATCTGGCCGCGCTCCGCGCGCTGTGCGGGTCGGCCGCCGGGGGTGGTGAGGCGACGCGCCGACGCGCGCTGCTGAGCCACTGCGAGCGCCTTGCCGAGCGGGGCGTGCGCGCCCGGCTCGCGGAGCACGCCGGCGCCGTCGTACAGCCGCGCACGAGCCCCGTGGGGCCCCGGCTGCGCGCCCTGCCCGGCGGGGTCTCGGCGGCGCCCGGGACGGCCGCGCAGGGGACGGTGCGGAAGGGGTCGGAGGCCGTGCTGGAGGCGCTCCAGAAGGCCGACGAGCCCAAGCGGGAACCGCAGCCGCGCAAGAAGCCCGCGGCGCCGGAGCACGGCGACCGCGAGGAGCCGAAGCGACGGGAGCCGGGCCGCCGGGCGCCGCGCCCGGGGCGTCCGGTGCCCACGCCGGCGGAGGTCTTCCCGCCCAAGCGACGCCCCTCGCCGCCGCCGGAGCAGGACTCGCGGCTCGGCGCCGGGGCCCGTTCCGCCTGACCCCGGGCCTGGGCCCCGCCCCTGCCCCCGCCCGGCCCCCGGGCCGCCGCGCCCGGGCCGGTGCCCGGCTCCGGGAGGCCGCGGCGCGCCGCGTAATCTGGTGGTCTCGAGCAAAAGGAGGCCGAGAGCCATGGATTATGTCTCCGCGCTGATCCCGCCCGTCGTGATGGCCGTGGCCTTCACCGCGCTCATCGTGACGATGGTGAAGAGCCAGGGCGGCGCCAACAAGTCCAAGGAGGACGCCGCGGTGGACGCGGTGCTGGCGGCCCGCTCCGAGGCCGAGGGCCCGGCCCCGGAGCGCGAGACGGCCTGATCGGATCGATCGGGCCCATCGGGCGCCGCCACCCCCGCACACCACGGCGGCAGCACGCCGGACCACGCCCCGGGACGCATCGCGTTCCGGGGCGTGTGGCTTTTCCCGCGCAGACCTCCCGACATTCGGGACATCTCCCACTATTATTCTCGGTGTGCCTAGGCCATTGGGAGATCTCGAAGACGCGGTCATGACGCGGGTGTGGAAGTGGAACCGCCCGGTCACGGTCCGCGAAGTGCTGGAAGACCTTCAGCGGGAACGCTCGATCGCCTACACCACCGTCATGACCGTAATGGACAACCTCCATCACAAGGGCTGGCTGCGCCGGGAGGTTGAAGGCCGCGCCTATCGATATGCCGCGGTCTCCACGCGCGCCGCCTACTCGGCCGCACTGATGAACGAAGCGTGGTCGACCAGTGACAACCCCGCGGCCGCTCTCGTCGCGTTCTTCGGGATGATGTCCGAAGAGCAGCGGGACGCACTACGGGATGCCATGCGCGTCGCACAACTGGGGGAGACCGGGGAGAGCCCCGGTGAGTCGGGGCGATGACCCAGGGCGATAGCGTCCGGTCATGTCCTCCCCACTATCAAAAGTAGTCACCGTCCGCCGTGCCCGGACCGGCGATGTGCGGGCGGTGCGCCGCCTCATCGACTCGTACGTGGACGATCGCATCCTGCTCGACAAAGCCACCGTGACGCTTTACGAGGACATCCAGGAGTTCTGGGTCGCCGAGCGCGACGAAGACGCTGAGGTCATTGGCTGTGGAGCGCTGCACGTCATGTGGGAAGACCTCGCGGAGGTCCGCACTCTCGCCGTCGATCGGACTCTCAAGGGCACCGGCGTAGGCCACCTGGTGCTCGACAAGCTGTTGCAGACGGCGCGCTGGCTGGGGGTGCGGCGCATTTTCTGCCTCACCTTCGAAGTCGACTTCTTCACCAGGCACGGCTTCGTGGAGATCGGCGAGACGCCGGTCGACGGCGATGTGTACAGCGAGCTCCTGCGTTCCTATGACGAGGGCGTCGCCGAGTTCCTTGGTCTCGAACGGGTGAAGCCGAACACCCTTGGCAACAGCCGGATGCTTCTGCAACTGTGATCGCGGGTCCTATGTCCGAATCGCTCCCCTATCACATAGCTCCGGAACATGACCTTCCATGAGGCTTCCCGCTTGGTGGATCCATCGAACCTTCCCGGAGGGTTTGTGTTTTTCCGGGAAAGGCGGTTTCCTATTCTCTCGTAGTGTAATTACCTGGGGGGTGAGTCATCAGCGGCTAACGCCGCACCCCCGAGCCCCCCGTTTTCCCTGAAAGGAACCCCATGGCACAGAAGGTTCAGGTCCTTCTTGTCGACGACCTCGACGGCGGCGAGGCGGACGAGACCGTGACGTTCTCGCTTGACGGCAAGAGCTACGAGATCGACCTCACCACCAACAACGCGGACAAGCTCCGTGACGCCCTGGAGCCCTACACCAAGGGCGGGCGGCGCACCGGTGGCCGGGCCGCCGGCGGCCGGGGCAAGGCGCGCGCGGCGTCGGGCGGAAGCCAGGACACCGCGAAGATCCGCGCCTGGGCGAAGGAGAACGGCTACGAGGTCAACGACCGCGGCCGTGTTCCGGCGACCGTTCGTGAGGCGTACGAGAAGGCCAACGGCTGAGCGCGTCAGCCTTTCCCGGCTCGCCGCTGCCTTGGCAGCGGTCGGGCGCGCACCAATCGGGCGCGGAGGCATTCGGTAGCCGCCGTGCTCACGAGCCGTACGAGATCGGGGGCGCCCCCATCGCCCCCGAAGCCTGTCCTCGGCAGCGTTGGCTCCACCTCGCCCCTCGGGTCGGGAGGTCGCAGCCATACGGCGGCCTCCTGCGGGCATCGCTCTCCGGGCGCCCCGGCGGCCAGGAGCGGCGGCCAGGAGCGGGAGGGGCATGGCGCGGTGATCCGGCCACCGGCGCCGATCGCGCCAAGGTCCAGGGCCACAGCGCCCCACTCCAGCCAGTCGAGCAGCCCCGGAAGCTCGTCGGCGCTGCCAGGGGCCACCAGGAGCCGCATCCAGGCGCCCTCCACCGCGACCGGACCGGTCCGCGGTACGCGCCGCAGCATCGCCATTCCGGCCACGGCCGGCAGTTCGATGACGTCGAAGGCCACCCCCGTGAGCAATTCGACGGGATCGCTGCCGGCCGTCGGCCAGCCCAGCTCCCGCTCGTACCAGCGTGAAAAGGGAGCCGGTGTCGTCGGTGCGGACGGCCTGGCGCCGTGGCCCCTGTGGATCATGCCCAGCAGAACTCTCCGCCCTCCCGCTTGGTTACGCCCCGGATGACCTACCGTGCGGGCCCGTGCGCGCACCGTGCCCGCAAGGGGTCGTGCAGGGCCGGTGAACGGGCGCAAGGTTGTTCGCCCGTAGCGGATGGAACCGGCCTCTACGGCATGGACTATCTGTGCTTGCGGGTAAGACATCCCTAGTGGGAAGGGGCGGTCCGCGTGTCGGGAGGAAGCGGCGTTCGCCATCGGCGTACTGGCGGTGGGCGTAGATGCCTGGCCTGCGGGAACATCGTCTCGCACCATCGGGTTAAGGCAGTTGTCGGCTGTTCGGGCAGGAAGCCAGTGGCTGTTTGCCCCGCGCGAGCGGGGGTGATCCGGACGGTTGTCGGCAGTTGGAATGAGCTGTCCCGGGTTGCGGGACTAGCATGCGGAAGGACAGGGAGGGGATCGTCCCCGATCTTTCTGACCGCTCTGAGGAGCGATTAACGATGTTCGAGAGGTTCACCGACCGCGCGCGGCGGGTTGTCGTCCTGGCTCAGGAAGAAGCCCGGATGCTCAACCACAACTACATCGGCACCGAACACATCCTCCTGGGCCTGATCCACGAGGGTGAGGGTGTCGCCGCTAAGGCCCTGGAGAGCCTCGGGATTTCGCTCGAGGCGGTCCGCCAGCAGGTGGAGGAGATCATCGGGCAGGGCCAGCAGGCCCCGTCCGGGCACATCCCCTTCACCCCCCGTGCCAAGAAGGTCCTGGAGCTGTCGCTCCGCGAGGCCCTCCAGCTCGGCCACAACTACATCGGTACGGAGCACATCCTGCTCGGCCTGATCCGCGAGGGCGAGGGCGTCGCCGCCCAGGTCCTCGTGAAGCTGGGTGCCGATCTGAACCGGGTGCGGCAGCAGGTCATCCAGCTGCTCTCCGGCTACCAGGGCAAGGAGGCCGCCACCGCCGGCGGCCCGGCGGAGGGCACTCCCTCCACCTCGCTCGTCCTGGACCAGTTCGGCCGCAATCTCACGCAGGCCGCCCGCGAATCCAAGCTCGACCCGGTCATCGGGCGCGAGAAGGAGATCGAGCGGGTCATGCAGGTGCTTTCGCGCCGCACCAAGAACAACCCGGTCCTCATCGGCGAGCCCGGCGTCGGCAAGACGGCGGTCGTCGAGGGACTGGCCCAGGCGATCGTCAAGGGCGAGGTGCCCGAGACCCTCAAGGACAAGCACCTCTACACCCTGGACCTGGGCGCCCTGGTCGCCGGCTCCCGCTACCGCGGTGATTTCGAGGAGCGCCTGAAGAAGGTGCTCAAGGAGATCCGCACCCGCGGCGACATCATCCTGTTCATCGACGAGCTCCACACCCTGGTGGGTGCGGGTGCCGCCGAGGGCGCGATCGATGCCGCCAGCATCCTCAAGCCGATGCTGGCGCGGGGCGAGCTGCAGACCATCGGCGCGACCACGCTCGACGAGTACCGCAAGTACCTGGAGAAGGACGCGGCCCTGGAGCGCCGTTTCCAGCCCATCCAGGTCGCCGAGCCGTCGCTGCCCCACACCATCGAGATCCTCAAGGGCCTGCGGGACCGCTACGAGGCGCACCACCGCGTCTCGATCACGGACTCGGCCCTGGTCGCGGCCGCCACCCTGGCCGACCGCTACATCTCGGACCGCTTCCTGCCGGACAAGGCGATCGACCTGATCGACGAGGCCGGTTCCCGGATGCGGATCCGCCGGATGACCGCACCGCCGGACCTGCGCGAATTCGACGAGAAGATCGCCGATGTGCGCCGGGAGAAGGAGTCCGCGATCGACTCGCAGGACTTCGAGATGGCCGCGGGCCTGCGCGACAAGGAGAAGCAGCTCCTGGCCGCCAAGGCGAAGCGGGAGAAGGAGTGGAAGGCCGGCGACATGGACGTCGTCGCCGAGGTCGACGAGGAGCTGATCGCCGAGGTCCTGGCCACGGCCACGGGCATCCCGGTCTTCAAGCTGACCGAGGAGGAGTCCTCCCGGCTGCTGCGCATGGAGGACGAGCTGCACAAGCGCGTCATCGGCCAGAAGGACGCCATCAAGGCGCTCTCCCAGGCCATCCGGCGTACGCGTGCGGGCCTCAAGGACCCCAAGCGCCCCGGTGGCTCGTTCATCTTCGCGGGCCCGTCCGGTGTCGGTAAGACCGAGCTCAGCAAGACTCTCGCCGAATTCCTCTTCGGCGACGAGGACGCGATGATCTCGCTCGACATGTCGGAGTTCAGCGAGAAGCACACCGTCTCGCGGCTCTTCGGCTCCCCGCCCGGATACGTGGGCTACGAGGAGGGCGGCCAGCTCACCGAGAAGGTGCGCCGCAAGCCGTTCTCCGTGGTCCTCTTCGACGAGGTCGAGAAGGCCCACCCGGACATCTTCAACTCGCTGCTGCAGATCCTGGAGGACGGTCGGCTGACCGACTCCCAGGGCCGGGTCGTGGACTTCAAGAACACGGTGATCATCATGACCACCAACCTCGGCACCCGGGACATCTCCAAGGGCTTCAACCTGGGCTTCGCCGCCCAGGGCGATGTGAAGACCGGCTACGAGCGGATGAAGAACAAGGTCAACGAGGAGCTGAAGCAGCACTTCCGCCCCGAGTTCCTGAACCGTGTCGATGACACCGTGGTCTTCCACCAGCTCACCGAGGAAGACATCATCCAGATCGTCGACCTCATGACCACCAAGGTGGACGAGCGGCTCAAGGACCGCGACATGGGCATCGAGCTCAGCGGTGACGCCAAGAAGCTGCTCGCCAAGCGGGGCTACGACCCCGTGCTGGGCGCCCGGCCGCTGCGCCGGACGATCCAGCGCGAGATCGAGGACGTGCTCTCGGAGAAGATCCTCTTCGGCGAGCTGCGTCCGGGCCACATCGTGGTCGTGGACACCGAGGGCGAGGGTGAGGAGAAGAAGTTCACCTTCCGCGGCGAGGAGAAGGCGGCGCTGCCGGACACTCCGCCGATCGAGTCCGCCGCCGGTGGCGCGGGCCCGAACCTCAGCAAGGAGGCGTGAGGCGGCGACGCGGTAACGCGGCGTCGTCCAACGCCACGGGGCCGCCCCGGACCGTTCCGGTCCGGGGCGGCCCTTTTGCGTGGCCACGCCCCTGACGGGCCCTGGCGCGCCCTGACACGCCCTGACACGAACTGGGGCGCAACTTGGGCGCGCGCGGCCGTGGGAGGGCCCGGGGAGCCCGGAGAGCCCTGAGAGCCCGGGGACCAGGGCTCTGGGGGCTTCCGTGGGCCTGTTGCGGGGCCACGGCCCGCCGGGGACCCCCGCCCCTCCAGGTCTTCCTTACGCGCCCGCCACGATGACCTGGACGCCCTCCGGGACCCCGGTCACCCCCGTGTTGCGGTGGCTCAGCCGCAGGGTGTGCAGCCGGGGGAAGGCGGACAGCCAGCTCAGGTCCAGGTCCGCGCCCAGGTCGTAGGCGAGCCACAGCTCGGTCAGCCGCTCCGCCACCAGGCCCTCGGCGAGCTGGTCCGGGGTGAGCGCACCGGCTATCTGGACGCAGGGGCGGCCGCCGAGCCGCCGCAGGGCCCGCAGTTCCTCCAGGTCCGACACCGGAAAGTCGAGTTCCCGCTCATCGAGATGGCCGATGATTTCCTCGGCGTAACGATCGGTGTCATATCGCCGCCAGGCGCCCGCGAGCTGCGCCCGTACCGCCCAGGAGGCGCGGTCCCGCAGCCGGACCAGATAGTCGATGGCGCGGTCGTCGGCTATCGAGGTGGCGGTGACGGCCAGCCGATGGGCTTCCTCATCGGATACGCCGCTGGGATCGGGCAGCATTTCCAGCACGATAGGCCCGATCCAGCCGAGCGCGCGGGCCGCTTCCAGCGAGGTCGGGCGTACCAGATCGCGGGTATAGCGATGCACCCGGGAACGCACCTCGGGGTCCAGCTCCGTCGCGTGTTCCAGACATGCGGCCGCCAGGAGTTTGCGATGGCGGGCATGGACCGGCCGGGCGTCTTTACGGGCCGCCAGCAGCCCCTCCAGGAGGTAGCCGCATTCATCGGGGCGGGCGAGAGCGACCGACATTCTGATCACTTCTTCCCAGTCGTCCAGGTGTGCGTGGTCGATCAGGAAGTCGAAATCGTGCCGTTCGACGACCGCTCTCGCGCTGAGATAGTCCTGGAACGTTCGGTGCACGAAATCGACCGAACCGGGTGTGGGCTCGCGCAATAGACCGGTCCGGTTGAGCAGATGTCGGTAGATCTCCTCCGGCCCGCCCTGCCGCGCCGCGTGCGGAATGGCCGGGAGGTGACGGCCGAGCGTCTCGACGGCGGTGGTCCGGTCCATTTCGGACCGGCCGTTGACGAGCATCCAGTGCGCCAGCTTCTGCAGCAGCTGGACCTTCGGTTCCTGAGGGAGGTCGATTCCCTCCGGCGGCAGCATGGCGCGCTCCCGGTCGCGCCGTTCCAGCAGCATGGAAAGGGCCGCGTCATAGAGCGCTTTCCGGCCGCGCGGCAGATAGCCGCGGCGGTCCCGGTGCAGCGCGCACAGCAGACCGCACATCAGTGGATTGGTGGCCAGCCGGCCGAGGTCCCGGGTAATCCTTACGGCGTCCAGCAGCGTTTCCTCGTAACCACTCAGCCGGTCCAGATCGGCACGGTCGGTGATGTCCTGGCGGGCGGCCGCATGCCAGCGCCGGATGAACGCGGTGACCCCCTCGCGGCTGAGCGGGGAGAGTTTCAGCTCGGTGAAGCGCTCCGAGGCCGGCCAGTTCTCCCTTACGGCCGAGGGGCGCGAGGTGACCAGCCAGACATTTCCCGGATAGCGCGCCGGAAGCTCGCGCAGCGCCTCCCGCAGCCGCTCACGCTCCCCCTCCGGGGCCTCGTCCACCCCGTCCACGAGCAGCAGCCCGCGCCCGTGGGACAGCACCCGCTCGGCCCATCCCGGCGGCTGGGCGGCGGTGTGCGGATAGCGGACGGCGGACAGGAAGGCGTCCGGCTCCGGGAAGCCGTCGCGGCGGAACCGGCGCACGGGGAGCACGAAGGGGACCCGCCCGCGCAGCCCCGCCAGCGGGGCCGGGAGGTCACCGCGCGCCACGGACACCGCGAGCCGCTGCACCAGCGTGGTCTTGCCCGACCCCGCCACGCCCCACAGCAGCACCCGTTCGCGTCCGGCGAGGGCCTGTTCGGCGGGGGCGCTCGGGCCTCCGCCGTCGGCCTCGGTCTCCAGGCTGAGATAGGCGGCGTCCAGCGGCCAGCTGTCGGGGGAGTGGGCCAGATCGATGCCGTAGATGGTCAGGTGGTCGTGGGCGGCGATGATGTCCTGGGCGTAGCGCTGCTCGAACGCGGCGTCCTCGGCGGCCGTGACGAAGTGGGAGCGGCGGACGAGGAAGCGGAGGATGTGGGCGCAGGTGGTCTCGCGCAGTGAGGCGTGGGTATGGGCGTCCGCCGGGTCCAGCCCTTCGTCGGCGTCGGGGGCGGCGATGGCGAGGTGGCGGGCGAAGGCTTCGGGGCCGAGGCGGACGGCCCGCAGGTCGTCCAGATCGACGGTGCCGAGGGCGTGGAGCGTGCGGGCGAGCGCGTCGGTGAGGGCGGAGCGCGCCTGGTCGGCGACCTCTTCGGAGATCTCTTCGGAGACGCCTACGACGAGCGCGGCGGCGACTCGGGTCAGGTCCCGTTCGGTGAGCGTGCGGTGGTCGCCCTGGAAGGCGACCAGGGAGGCGATGCGAACAGGCCGGTCCACCGGCCCGTTGGCGACGAAGAGTTCGTGGACCAGTGTGTCTATGGCTGCGGGATCCATGAGGCCCCGTCCCCCCGGTGACTGTTGTTCGCCGTTCAGAAGCCACCAGGGTAGGCGGGGCCGGCCCGGGGATGGTGGGGGTTCGGCGTGGGTTCCGGGGGCGGGCGGGGGCACGGGGCGGGGGCGGCGGGTGTGTGGGGGCGGTGCGTTGCCGGGCGCGGGGGCGCCATCGGGTGCGCGGTGGTCGCTGGGTGCGCGGTGCGGTGGTCGCTCGGGTGCGCCTGCTGTTCGTGGTGGGTGCCGGGGGCGGGGCCTCCGGTGCGGCGCCCTGGACCGCATATTTACGGCGCCGGTGCCCGGGGGCGTGGAGTGGGCCGGGGATTGGCGCCACAAATATGCGAAAGCGTCCAGGACGCCACCCCTGCGACCCCACCCCCTCCCGCCATCCTGCGGCCACCCGCCGGCGGCCCCGGCCACTGACTCGGCCCCGGCCCGCCCGGTGACCTACCGGCCCGGCTCTTCCTCCGCGAAGAGCTCATCGGCGGTGGAGACCGTGAAGGCTCGGTCGAACCAGCGGTCCAGGGTCTTGAGGTCGGTGCAGTCGGTGATGCGGTCGTGGGTGTCGGGCGGGGTGGTGATCCCTCGCTTTTCCAGGACGCGCAGCACGCCCTGTACCCGCGAATGGACTTCGCCCTCCGCTTTGCCCTTGAGGAAGGTCTCCTCGATGAGGGTCCCCCGACCGGGGAAGTAGCTACCTACTACGGCCATGGTGTTGTCAGTCGTCCTCGGTGAAGAGCTCATCGGCCGTGGAGACGGTGAAGGCTCGGTCGAACCAGCGGTCCAGAGTGCCGAGGTCGGCGCAGTGGGTGATGCGGTCGCGCGTCGCGGCCAGGGTGGGGATGCCTCGCTTCTCCAGGACCCCCAGCACCCCCTGAGCTCGGCCCCGGGCTTCGCCCTCTGCCGCCCCTTCTGCCTTTCCCTCTGCCTTCCCCTTCAGGAAGGTCTCCTCGATCAGGGTGCCGCGGCCGGGGAAGTAGGTGCCCACACTCATCTCGTTCCTCCAGGTGATTCCCGCTGGGGTAGTACTCCCCAGACCGATCTCCGGCAATTCCGTGTAGTAGCGGACAGAGTCCGGGTCGCCCGTTCCCATGGCGCGAGCCAGGGCCTTCAGTATGGCCGGGGCATCTTGGTGGCTGCCATGTGTCAAGGCCGAGAAGGTCGCCAGGGTCAGGTCCTGGGCGGCCTCGTCCGGGTCGAGGATCACCGGGACGTTCCCAGGGCCCAGGACCAGTGGATGTACGGACAGCGCCGTCCAGTCGTCCACGCCAACCCGGAAGGGGCCGGTCGCCCACTCGGCGGTTGCCTTGTCCTGGCAGACCACGAGCAGCAGAGCCGGTTGCTTGTATTTCGCCGCCAGATACGACACGTAGTACGCCCAGTTGACTGCCTTGTCGGGGTCGCAGCGCCCTTGGGCCTCGATCGCCAGGAGGAAGTCGTCGCCGTCGAACGGCTTGACGCGCAGCACGCTGTCCACGCGGCGTTCCAGCGGCCGTATCTCGGTGGCATCCGGGGTGAGCACTTCAACCGCCGCTTTCTCGGGCGGCGACAGATCCAGGATGCGGAACACCGGAGCGAGTAACTCCGGCCGTTCTTGAAAGATGCGATGTGCGGCCTCGTGCCGCGAACTGACCATGTGTGTGAACGTAGGGTCATCGGGGCATGTGCACGGGGCAAATGACTGGTGATCACTCGATTGAGGGAAAGGCCCGCCTGGGGTCAGGCCGCGATCTCGTAGGCGCTCCGCTGCGGGGCGAGTTCGAACCAGAGCAGCTTGCCGCTGATGCCGAAGAGGTCGTCGGCGAGGGGGTAGCCGCCCCAGTTGTCGGCGCACAGCCGGACGATGAGGAGGCCACGGCCGGACGTGGCGTCCAGGTTGGCGGCGGCCTCGGTGAGGGCGGTGAAGCGGTCGAGGGCGCTGGGAGGGGCGTCGAAGGGCGCGGGGATGGTGGGGTTGGTGTCCCAGATGCTCACGCGGAGGCGGTTCTCGCAGAGGTGGCGGATGCGGAGCTGGGCGGGGCCGTCGGAGTGGCGGACGGCGTTGGTGACCAGCTCGCAGGTCAGGAGTTCCGCCGTGTCGGTCAGCTCGGTCATGCCGTGGGAGGCGAGCACGGCTCGTAGGGTCACCCGCGAGATCCTGGCCGCCCGTGGGTCGTTGGGGAGGCGCAGGGAGTACGTCCAGGGGTCGGAGGACGGCGGCGGTACGTTGGCCATGGAGTCTCCCTCGGTCGGGCGAAGTTGGGGCGCTTGCGCCACACAGTAGGGCCAGTCGTGTTAGTTCTAACGTCGATACGGAGATATGGCTCACGATTGCCCTCATGTGGGTGACAAGGGAGACCGATGGCGACCACCAGTAGTCCTACGCTCAAGCAGCGACGACTCGGAGCCGAGTTGCGGAAGCTTCGCGAGCGCGCGGGTCTGACCTCCACTGCGGCCGCCGCCGAGCTGGGTGTCCAGCAGGCCCGCGTGAGCATGATCGAGGCGGGCCGGTACGCCGTGGGTGCCGATCGTGTGCGCGTGATGGCTCGCACCTACTCGTGTGCGGATGAGGACCTTGTGGACGCGCTGGCGGACATGACGGGCGGACGCACGCGGGGCTGGTGGGACGAGTACCGAGAGCATCTCCCGGCCAGCTTCGCGGATATGGCCGAGTTGGAGCATCGGGCCCGAGCGCTGCGCGTCGCGCTGGTCATCCACATCCCGGGCCTGCTCCAGACCGTGGACCATGCCCGCGCGGTGATGCGGGAAGCAGCTCCGCCGTTGCGGGCATACGAGGTGGAGCATCGGCTGTCGCACCGGATGAAGCGGCAGGCCATCCTCTACGGCGACAAGCCGGTGCCCTACACCGCGATCATCCATGAGGCCGCTCTGCGGATGGAGTTCGGCGGAATGGAGACGGTCCGTGCCCAGCTTGAGCACCTCCTCGCCATGAGCGAGATGGACAACGTCACCATCCGGGTGATTCCGTTCGGCGGCGGGACCTTCCCCGGGACCGGGCAGTCGTTCGACTATGTCGTGGGGCCTGTACCGCAACTCGACACGGTGCAGCTCGACTCTGCCCAAGGGACCCAGTTCATGGACGCGGAGGCCGAGTTGGCCAAGTATCGGGCTGTTATTGAACGGATGGAGATGACCGCCCTCAAGCCGCGAGAGTCGCGGCACTTCATCCACGGCATCTTGCGCACCATGTGAAGGGGAGAAGGGTGTCCACGTACCAGTGGCGGAAGTCTTCATACAGCGGGGACGCGGGCAACTGCGTCAACGTCGCGATCGCGTGGCGGAAGTCCTCCTACAGCGCGGACGCGGGCAACTGCGTGAACGTCGCCGCCCACGGCAACGGCATAGCGCTGCGCGAGAGCGACGACCCCGACGTCATCCTGAGCACCACGCGTGCCTCACTGCGCGCCTTCATACGTGGCGCCAAGGACGGCGCCTTCGACCGCATCCAGAAGGGCGAGGCGTAAGGGGCGACGGCCCGTCGGAGAGGGAGGGAGAACAGACGGCCCGTCGCCTGGGCGACCCTACGATCGGGCGCTGAGCGGGCACTTACCGCTTGCTGAGGCCGGAAAAAGGGGAGGCGGACCGGTTGTCGGCCGGGGTACCGTCATCCGCATGGACTCGTTTCTTCAGATCTACGGCTGACACGCCGCTCTCTCCGGCGCACCGGTGACCACGCCCGTGCGCTGGGCCGTCGTGTCCATTTCGCCGTAGACCTGAAACGAGTGATCTCTCATGTCACGTCCGTCCCGTCGCCGTGCCCATATCGCGATGGTCGGCATTCCCGCCATCAGCCATGTACTGCCCAGCCTCGAGGTCATCCGCGAGCTCGTGGCGCGCGGTCACCGGGTGACCTACGCCAACGATCCCTTCGTCGCGCACGTCATCGAGCCCACCGGTGCCGCGTTGGTGCCGTACCGGTCCACGCTGCCCGTCGTGGACAACAGCTGGCCCGAGGACCCCATCGCCGCCGGCACCGTCTTCCTGGACGACGCGATCCAGGCGCTGCCGCAGCTGCGCGCCGCGTATGACGACGATCCGGCCGACCTCTACCTCTACGACATCGGTGGCTACGTCGGGCGTGCCCTGGCCGAGGCGCAGGGGCGGCCGGCGCTACAGCTCTCGCCGTCCTTCGTGGCCTGGGAGGGCTACGCGGAGGAGGTCGGGGCGGCGCTCAAGGCGCTGCCGGGGGCCGATGCGTATCAGGAGAAGTTCGCGTCGTGGCTGGCCGGTTGCGGGGCGACCACGCTCGACCCCGACGTCTTCAGCGGGCGGCCCGAGCGGGCCGTCGCGGTGATCCCCCGGGCCATGCAGCCGAACGCGGACCGAGTGGACGAGGAGGTGGTGACGTTCGTCGGGCCGTGCCTCGGGGACCGGGCCGGGCAGGGCCGGTGGGAACGGCCCGCAGGGGTGGAGAAGGTGCTGCTGGTCTCGCTGGGCTCGGCCTTCACCCGGCAGCCGGGCTTCTACCGGGAGTGCGTCGCGGCCTTCGGGGAACTGCCCGGATGGCATGTGGTGTTGCAGATCGGGAAGTACGTGGACCCGGCCGAGCTGGGGGAGATCCCGGGCAACATCGAGGTGCACCGCTGGGTGCCGCAGTTGGCGATCCTGGAGCAGGCCGACGCCTTCGTCACCCATGCCGGGATGGGCAGCAGCGCCGAAGGGCTGTACTGCGGGCTGCCGATGATCGCCGTACCGCAGAGTGCCGAGCAGCCGATGAACGCCGACCGGCTGGTCGAACTGGGCGTGGCCCGCCGTATCGACACGGCGGATGCCACGGCCGAGGTGCTGCGTGCCGCTCTGACCGAGCTCACCACGGATCCGGAGGTCGCGCGCGTCTCGGCGCGGCTGCGGGACGAGGTGCGGGCCGAGGGCGGCACCGGGCGGGCCGCCGATCTGATCGAGGACGCGCTGCGGTGACATGACGATGGCCCGGCCGCTTGTGGCGGCCGGGCCATCGGCAGGCGCCAGGCGGTTACTTCACGATCGTGATGCGGTCCGCCTTCGGCGGGTCCAGGGGCGAGGACTGCGACGAGTGCGCGCCCAGGTAGGCCGTGAACGCGTCCAGGTCGGAGGCGCCGACGAGCTTGTTCTTGCCGTCCTTGAAGGCCGGGAAGCCGTCGCCGCCGCCCGCGAGGAACTCGTTCATCGCGACGCGATAGGTCTTGGCGGGGTCGATCGGCTCACCGTTCAGCTTCACCGTGTCCGTGACGATCCGGTCCTTGCCGGACTTGGTCAGATCCAGGGTGTAGGTGAGGCTCTTGGAGACCTGGAGGATCTTCGGGGATGCCTCGTTGGAGCCGCTGACCTGCTGCTGGAGCGCGGTGATGAGCTGGGAGCCGGTCAGGTCGATCACGTTCATCATGTTGGTGAACGGCTGGACGGTGAACGCCTCGCCGTAGGTCACCACCCCGTCGCCCTCACTCCCCGACGCCTTGTGGGCGAGGTCGGAGCGGATGCCGCCGGGGTTCATGAAGGCGAGTTGGGCGCCGCCCTTGTCGGCCGGGGCGAGCGCTTCGAGCTGGCCGTCGGCGATGACGTCGCCCAGGGGCGTCTCGTACGCGGTGGAGCCGCGGCCGTTGACGTCGGCGGAGATGTAGCCGACCGGCTTGTTGGCGATCGGGGCGGCCAGCTTGTTCCAGCGCCCGATGAGCGAGGTCATGTCGGGGGCCTTGGGCTGGTCGCGGTCGACGACGTGGTTCGCCGCGTTGGCGCCCTTCACGTTCGTGCGCACGATGTCGCCGGTGCGGCGGTCGTAGGTGAGCGTGGTGTCCGTGTAGAGGCGGCCGAAGGAGGCCGCGGAGGTCACGGTGCGCGGGGTGCCGGACGGGTCCGGGACGGTACAGGTGTACGCCTGGTGGGTGTGGCCGGTGACCAGGGCGTCGACCGTGGGCGAGATGTTCTTGGCGATGTCGACGATGGGGCCGGAGATGCCCTTGCCCGCACCGCCGTTGTCGCAGTCGTCGTTGTACGAGGCGGAGGCGGGCAGCCCGCCCTCGTGGATGAGCGCGACGATCGACTTCACGCCCTTGCGCTGCAGCTCCTTGGCGTACTTGTTGACCGTCTCGACCTCGTCGTGGAACTTCAGGCCCTTGACGCCCTCGGCGGTGACGATGTCCGCGGTGCCCTCGAGGGTGACCCCGATGAAGCCGATCTTCACGCCCTTGTGCTTCCACACGGTGTACGGCTTGAGGATGGGCTTGCCGGTCTTCTCGTCGGTGACGTTCGCGGCGAGGTAGGGGAAGTCGGCGCCCGGGAAGGTCTTGCCCTTCTCGTAGCAGCCCTCCTTGGGGTGGCAGCCGCCGTTCTGAATCCGGTTCAGCTCGGCGCGGCCCTCGTCGAATTCATGGTTGCCGACCGCGGTGACGTCGAGGTCCAGCTTGTTGAGCGCCCCGATGGTCGGCTCGTCGTGGAAGAGACCGGACAGCAGCGGGCTGGCGCCGATCATGTCGCCGCCGGCGGCGGTGACGGAGTAGTCGTGGCCCTTACGGGCGTTACGGAGGGAGGTGGCGAGGTATTCGGCGCCACCCGCCGGGATGGTCTTGGTGGTGCCGTCGGGCTGGGTCTCGGTGACGGTGCCCGAGGAGCCCTGCGGGGGCTCCAGGTTTCCGTGCAGGTCGTTGAAGGACAGCAGCTGTACGTCGACGGTGCGTCCGGGCCGGTGCTGGTCCGAGGCGGCGGCGGTGTCCGCGCCCGCCGGGCCCACGGCGGTCAGCACCCCGGCCGCGGCGGCCAGCACCGCGACTCCCGTGGCCAACCGGCGTGCTGCCCCGCGCCGTTGAGGTCTCGCTGGCATGTCGTCCCCTTGTGTACCCCGTGGTGGATGGTGGGGCGCAGCTTACGGTCAACGCGCGTAGCGGGGCAGGGGCGGGAGGTTAAGAGCTGGTAGCCGATGGTCAACGGTGTGGGGCGACCTCGCCCGACCCTCGGGATCCTCATCGCGAAGAGCCGCGACAAGGGACGATCGAGTACGCCCCGCGGAGCGACAACGTACCGCTCGCCGTGAGCACCTGCGCCGCGCTGCCGCCCCGTGTGCGGGAGCTGATGCCCAGCGCCGAGGATCTCTCCCGTATCGCCGACGACGTCCTCGACGGGGGTGGGGCAGCCGGGTGACCCGCCGGTAATAAATTGTGCAGCGGCTTGCCGCGCAATTGGGCCGCCGTAGGCTCGGCTCCATGAATGACGTGGTGAACGAGACGTCCGGGGCCCGGCGGCTCGATGTGCTGGAGGAGCTGGCGCCCACCGAGGCGCAGGATGTGCTGCGGCTGGTCGCGGAGTCCGCGCGCGCCGATGGTCAGCAGGCCGTCTCCGAGCAGGGGCGGCTGCAGCTACGGGGGCGGCGGGAGGGGGTGCGGCATCTGGTGCTGCGGGAGCCGAGCGGGGAGCTGGTGGGATACGCGCAGCTCGAGGACACCGACCCGGTGGAGGCCCCGGCCGCCGAGCTGGTCGTGCATCCGGCGCACCGCGGGCAGGGGCACGGCCGGGCGCTGGGAGTGACCCTGCTGAGGGAATCGGGGAAGCGGCTGCGGGTGTGGGCGCACGGGGGGCATGCCTCGGCGCGCCATCTGGCGCAGGTGCTGGGGCTGACGCTGTTCCGGGAGCTGCGGCAGATGCGCCGGCCCCTGGGGTCGCTCACGGAGCTGGGCCTTGCGGAGCCCACGTGGCCGGAGGGCGTGACCGTAAGGACCTTCCGGCCGGGTGAGGACGACGCCGCCTGGCTGGCGGCGAACGCGGCGGCCTTCGCCCACCACCCCGAGCAGGGCTCGCTCGCCCAGCGTGACCTGGACGACCGTAAGGGTGAGCCGTGGTTCGATCCGGCGGGGTTCTTCCTGGCCGAGCGCGATGGACAGATCGTCGGCTTCCACTGGACCAAGGAGCATGCCGAGGAGCGGCTGGGGGAGGTGTACGTCGTGGGCGTGCGGCCGGATGCGCAGGGTGGCGGTCTCGGTAAGGCGCTCACGTCGGTCGGGCTGCGGCATCTGGCGGCTCAGGGGGTGCCGACCGCGATGCTCTACGTGGACGCCGACAACTTCGCCGCGGTCGCGGTCTACGAACGGCTCGGCTTTGTCACCCATGAGACGGACCTGATGTACCGGACCGAGACCTGAGCCGGCCCCGCGTCCGGAGGGCTTGAGAGGGCGGAACCCCAGGGGGCCGGACCCCTGGGGGATGGGTCCCGATTTCCTACGCGCCATGTGTCCGTTACCGGCGATTCAACCTTGGTTGCGAGCATCACTGAATGCAGCCCGCTGTGCCGAATTCGTCGAACCGGAGGCTCCGTGCCGTTTCCGCACCCGCTTCCGCCACGCCGTCTTCGCCTCCGGCGCGGAACAATGAATTCATGAGCGACAGCAGCGGTCAGGCATCGGTTTCCCCCCAGCCCCAGCGCCAGCCCTCGGTCGGGTCCATCGCGGCGCACCGGCCGCGTGCTGTCGCCGGGCCACCGGTGCGGTCGCTCGACCCCGACCTCGACGCCGACCTGGACTCGTACGAGGAGGGGGCCGGGCCCGATGTGGCGGGCGGGGAGCTGCCGCAGGGGCGGTTCCTGGACCGGGAGCGCAGCTGGCTGGCGTTCAACGAGCGGGTGCTCGAGCTGGCCGAGGACCCCTCCACCCCACTGCTGGAGCGGGCCAACTTCCTGGCGATCTTCGCGGGCAATCTGGACGAGTTCTTCATGGTGCGGGTCGCCGGCCTCAAGCGGCGCATCGCGACCGGGGTCGCCACCCGTTCGGCCTCCGGGCTGCAGCCGCGCGAGGTGCTGGATCTGATCTGGAACCGGTCCCGTGAGCTCATGGCCCGGCACGCCGCCTGCTATCAGCAGGACGTCGCCCCGACGCTCGCGGAGGAGGGCATCCATCTGGTCCGCTGGCCGGATCTCACCGAGAAGGAGCAGTCCCGCCTCTTCACCCTCTTCCGGCAGCAGATCTTCCCCGTGCTGACCCCGCTCGCGGTGGACCCGGCGCACCCCTTCCCCTATATCTCGGGGCTCTCGCTCAATCTCGCGGTCGTGGTGCGCAACCCCGTGAGCGGGCATGATCACTTCGCACGTGTGAAGGTCCCGCCGTCGCTCTCCCGGATCCTGGAGGCGTCGCCGCAGCGGTATGTGCCGCTGGAGGACGTGATCGCGGCGCATCTGGAGGCGCTCTTCCCGGGGATGGAGGTGCTCGCGCACCACATGTTCCGGGTGACCCGCAACGAGGACCTCGAGGTCGAGGAGGACGACGCCGAGAACCTCCTGCAGGCCCTGGAGAAGGAGCTGCTGCGCCGCCGCTTCGGGCCCCCGGTGCGGCTGGAGGTCGAGGAGTCCATCGACCCGTATGTGCTGGATCTGCTGGTGCGCGAGCTGAAGATCTCGGACGCCGAGGTCTATCCGCTGCCGGGGCCGCTCGACCTCACCGGGCTGTTCGGCATAGCCGCGCTGGACCGGCCGGAGCTGAAGTACCCCAAGTTCGTGGCGGGCACCCACCGGGACCTCGCCGAGGTGGAGTCCGCGTCCCCGCCCGACATCTTCGCGGCGCTGCGCGAGCGGGACGTCCTCCTCCACCACCCGTACGACTCGTTCTCCACCTCCGTGCAGGCGTTCCTGGAGCAGGCTGCCGCCGACCCGGACGTGCTGGCGATCAAGCAGACGCTCTACCGCACCTCCGGCAAGTCGCCGATCGTCGACGCGCTGATAGACGCCGCCGAGTCCGGCAAGCAGGTGCTGGTGCTCGTGGAGATCAAGGCGCGTTTCGACGAGCACGCCAACATCAAGTGGGCGCGGAAGCTGGAAGAGGCCGGGTGCCACGTCGTCTACGGCCTCCTGGGTCTGAAGACCCACTGCAAGCTGTCGCTGGTGGTCCGCCAGGAGGGCGACACCCTGACCCGCTACTCGCATGTGGGCACCGGCAACTACCACCCCAAGACCGCCCGGCTGTACGAGGACCTGGGGCTGCTGACGGCGAACTCCCAGGTCGGCGCCGACCTCTCCGACCTCTTCAACCGGCTGAGCGGCTACTCCCGGCGGGAGAACTACCGGCGGCTGCTGGTCGCCCCCAAGTCGCTGCGCGACGGGCTGATCACCCGGATCAACAAGGAGATCACCCACCATCGGGCGGGGCGCCCGTCCTACGTCAAGATCAAGGTCAACTCGATGGTCGACGAGGCCGTCGTCGACGCCCTCTACCGGGCCTCGCAGGCCGGAGTGCCGGTCGACGTGTGGGTGCGCGGCATCTGCGCGCTGCGTCCGGGCGTCCCCGGGCTCTCGGAGAACATCCGGGTCCGCTCGGTGCTCGGACGCTTCCTGGAGCATTCGCGTGTATTCGCGTTCGGGAACGGCGGCGAGCCGGAGGTGTGGATCGGCAGCGCCGACATGATGCACCGCAACCTCGACCGCCGGATCGAGGCGCTGGTGCGGGTCACCGACCCCGGCCACCGCGCCGCCCTCAACCGCCTGCTGGAGACCGGGATGTCCGACTCCACCTCCTCCTGGCATCTGGGCCCGGACGGGGAGTGGACACGGCATGCGACGGACGCGGAAGGCCAGCCGCTGCGGAACGTTCAGGAGATGCTCATCGACGCCCGGAGGCGACGGCGTGGTTCAACGACATGACCTGTCACCGGCCGGGATGACGGGCGCCGCGGATCCGGCCGCCGCCCCGCCCTGCCCAGGGGCGGACGGCATGGCGGACCGGGGTGCGACGGATCGCGGTGTGACGGATCGCGGTGTGACGGCGGACCGGGGCACGGCCGACCGGGGTGTGCGGGACCGGGCGGCGGAGGCCGCGGCGGCACCTTCGTGGGAGTCGGCGACGGCCGGTGAGGTGCTGTCGGCGTATCTGCACGCCCAGGCCGGGGACTTTCTCCGCAGCCTGCGGCTGCACCGCGAGAGCGGCTCCGATGTGCACGAGGCGGCCGAGGCCGCCCGACTGCTGCGCCGCGCCGCGCGGCGGATCAGCGGCGCACTCTACGTCTACCGCCCGCTCACCGACACGGCCTGGTCCGATCAGCTGCGGACCGAGCTGGCCTGGCTGTCGGGCACGCTGGCGCGGGAGCACGCCTACGCCGAGCGGCTGGACCGGCTGCGCGGCGCCCTGTACCGGCTCTCGGGCGCGGGTGGCCCCTCCGACCGGTCGTCGCAGGCCGAGGGGACGGCCGCCGAGGTCGCGAGCCCCGGTGAGTGGCCCGCCGAGGGCGCCACGAACGCCGCGCATGCCACGAGCGCGGCGCGCTCCCCGCGTGGCGGGGTCACGATCGCGGTCGACGGCGCGGGCGGCCCCTCCGGCACCGCGGGCGCCGGCGGTACGGGCGGTGCTGCCGGTACCGCCGCCTCCGTCCCGCCCCGTTCCACCCGTGCCGCACGCCGCAGTGTCTCCCTGGCCGCCGGTGCGCCGGGAAGCGGAGCCGCGGACCCTGTCGGGGGGCAGGGTGCGCGGTCCGGTCCGGCCGATCCGGGCGGCGGCGCCGAGGGCGCGGCCGGGACGTCCAGGGACGAGGGCCGGGCGGCCGGACGGCGGCGCGGTGAGCGCGGCGAGCGCGGTGACAAGAACGGCCGGGGCGCCAAGGGCGAGAAGGCCGACCGGCCCGGCCAGCCGGGCGCGGCCCATCAGCGGGCCGGTGCCGAGGAGGAGGCCCGCGGCGGGGCGCTGACCGTGGGCGCGGCCCGCGCCGGAGCGCTGCTGGAGCGCCAGCTCACCCTGGCCCGGACCCGGGCCCACACCGCGGCCCTGGAGGCGCTCGGCTCCTCCCGCTTCCACGCGGTCGCCGACACCGTCGCCCTGCTCGCCTCCGACGCCCCGCTCGACGAGGCCAACGCCGCCCGCCCCGCAGGGCAGGTGCTGCCGCCGCTCGCCGAACTGGCGAACCGGCGGCTGGCCGAGGCGGTGGAGGCGCTGCCGCTGATCCGCGCCGGACATCCGTACAACGCGGAGGCGCTGGTCCACGGCCTGGCCGCGACCTCGGCGGCGGACGCCCCGCCCGCCAGCGAGCGCCAGGACGCCCCCTGGCACCAGGTGCGCCATCTGCTGCGGCTGCGGCGGTACGCCCTGGAGGTGCTCGACCAGGTGTGGCAGCAGCCGGACGGGGCAGGCGGGCCGGGTGGGTCCGGGCCGGGTGGGTCCGGCACCGCGGACGCCGAGCCGCCGCTGTCCGTAAGGCTGCTGGCCGCCGGACAGGCGCTGGAGCGCCACCGCGACGCGGCCGAGGCCGCCGCCGCCGCGGCGGCAGCCGCCCGTACGCCCCGGATCGCCCCGGCGACGGCGTACGCGCTGGGCGTGCTCCACGCCGATCAGCGGCATGAGGTCGAGGCGGCCCGCTTCGCGTTCGGCCGGATCTGGCGGCGTGTGGCCACCAGAGCCTCCTGACGGCGGACGCCCGGGGCGAGCGGTAACAAGAGACGACGCAGCCGCACGAAGAACGCGGCGGACATCGGAGACCGGGGAGGGAGACGGCGGATGAACCGGTCAGATTCCCGTGGTGACGGGGGAGCGGACACCGGGACGGTCCTGGCGGCGGGCTGTGTGCTGTGGCGACGGTCCCCGCACGGCGGCGGGCTGGAGATCGCCCTCGTCCACCGCCCCCGCTACGACGACTGGTCCCACCCCAAGGGCAAGCTGAAGCCCGGCGAGGACGCGCTGCACGGCGCGGTGCGCGAGGTCGTCGAGGAGACCGGTATGGGCTGTGCCCCGGGGGCGGTGCTGCCCACCGTTCACTACATGGCCAACGGCCGCCCCAAGGAGGTCCGCTACTGGGCGGCGGAGGCCGTCGACGACGAGATCTTCGTGCCCAACCGCGAGGTCGACCGCCTGCTCTGGCTGCCCCCGGACGCGGCCCGCCGCCGCCTCTCCTACGACCACGACCGCACGCTCATCGACGCGCTGCCGCACGCCCTGCGGCCGTCCTGAACCGCGCCCGGTGCCCCGACCGGCGGGGGCGGCTCCCCGCCGGCGTCCCGGTTCCCTTACAGGAAGCGTGCGAGGAACGCCCGGGTGCGGGGGTTGGCCGGATCGTCCAGCACCTCCTGCGGGCTGCCGCTTTCCAGGACCTGGCCGCCGTCCATGAACACCACACGGTCCGCCACCTCCTTCGCGAACCCGATCTCGTGCGTCACCACGAGCATGGTGAGCCCGTCCCGGGCCAGATCGCGCATGGTGGCCAGGACCTCGCCGACGAGTTCGGGGTCCAGGGCGCTGGTCGGCTCGTCGAAGAGCATCAGCTTGGGCCGCATGGCCAGGGCGCGGGCGATGGCCACGCGCTGTTGCTGACCTCCGGAGAGCTGCCGCGGATAGGAGGCCGCCTTGTCGGCGAGGCCCACCCGGGACAGCAGCTCCATCGCCGTCCGGCGCGCCTCGGCCTTGGAGACGCGGAGCACACCCACCGGGGCCTCGATGACGTTCTCCAGGACCGTCTGGTGCGGGAAGAGGTTGAAGTGCTGGAACACCATGCCGATGTCACGGCGCTGCCTGGTCACCTCGCGGGGGCGCAGATGGTGGACGCGCCCGGCGGACTGCCGGAAGCCGATCAGCTTGCCCTCGACATGGATGGCGCCCGCGTCGATCTGCTCCAGGTGGTTGATGCAGCGCAGAAAGGTCGACTTACCGGAACCGGACGGTCCAAGGAGCACCACGACCTCGCCCCTGTGTATCTCCAGGTCGATGCCGCGGAGCACCTCCAGCTGCCCGAACCGCTTGCGGACCCCATGGGCCACGACCATCGGCGGCTCCGCCGCCGCGCCCTCGGGAGCGGTGGCCCCCCGGGTGTCCTGGATCGTCATGTGTCCTCCTTGGAGAGGGGGCCGTCCTTGGTGGGGGAGCCGTCCTCGGTGGGGGAGCCGTCCTCCGGCGCCGGGGACGTGACGTCCGGGCGTCGGCGGAAGAGCGCGAAGTCCCAGAACCTCTGGGGGGCCTGGCGGCTCGCCCCGCGGGCGTAGTACCGCTCGATGAACGACTGGCCGACATACAGCACCGACGTCATGACCAGGTACCACAGGCAGGCCACGATCAGCAGGGGGATGGTCTCGAAGGTGCGGTTGTAGATCGACTGGACCGTGTAGAGCAGATCGGCCAGGGCGAGCACGCTCACCAGCGAGGTCGCCTTGAGCATGTTGATGACCTGGCTGCCGGTGGGCGGCACGATGAACCGCATGGCCTGCGGGAGGACGACCCGCCGCAGAACCCTGGCCCGGCCCATGCCGAGCGCGGCGGCGGCCTCGGTCTGACCGTGGTCGACGCCCAGCAGACCACCGCGCACGATCTCGGCCATGTACGCGGCCTCGTTGAGGCCGAGCCCGAGGATGGCGGCGAGCCAGGGGGTGATCAGCGAGTTGGTCTGCCCGCTGATGAACTCGGGGCCGAACGGCACGCCGAAGGAGACCCTGGGCAGCAGCGCCGAGAGGTTGTACCAGAAGACCAGTTGCACCAGCACCGGGATGCCGCGGAAGAACCAGACGTAGGCACCGCAGACCGTGCTGAGCACGCGGTTGTCCGACATCCGGCCCACCGCGACGAGCACGCCGCCGACGATGCCGATGAGCATGGCGACGGCGGTCAGCTCGACCGTGGTGGCGATGCCCTGCCCGATGACCTGGGCGCCGAAGTAGGCGCCGACGGTGCCCCATTCGAAGTGCGGGTTGGTGACCAGGAAGTGCACGAGCTGGGCGCCGAGCACCGCGAGGACCAGCACCGCGAGCCAGCGCAGCGGATGGCGGACGGGAGAGGCTCCGGCCACGTCGACGACGGGGACCGCTCCGGGCCGCGGATCGGCCTTCCCCGGGTCGCCCCGGGTCGCCGACGGTTGCGTGGTGGCCATAGTCGGGCTCACCTCCTCACAGGAACAGGGGGACGGGGGTCAGGACGGGCCGCCGAGGTTGACGCCCGGCTTGTCGAGGGTGTTGGCGGACAGGCCCCACTTCTTCATGATCTTTCCGTAGGTGCCGTCGTCGATGAGCTTCCGAAGTGCCTTGAGGAGCACGTCGCGCAGCGGGGAGTCCTTGGCGACGACCGCGCCCTGGTAGAGGTCGTCGAAGCCGTTGCCCTTGCCGGTGCCGGTCAGTTCGAGCTGGTCCTTGGCCTGCGCCACGAAGTAGGTGAGCGGCGCCTGGGAGGAGAAGAAGGCGTCCGCGCGGCCGGAGCGGACGGCCAGGATGGAGCCCGGCTGGTCCTTGTACGACTGGACCTTCACGGCCTTCTCGCCGTCCTTCTCGCAGGTGAGCGACTGCTTCTTGATGACTCCCTCGGCGGAGCCGCCCGCCATCACCGCGATCCGCTGTCCGCAGGTGTCGGCCAGGGAGCTGATGTGGTGCGGATTGCCCTTGGGCACGGCGAAGACGACGAACTCGCGCACCCAGTCGACGAAGTCGTTGGCGCCCTGCCGGTCCTTGAAGTCGCCGACGGGGCCGAGGGCGAAGTCGTAGCGGCCCGCCTTGATGCCGGTGAGCTGGCTGGGCAGCCCGTCGGTGGTCACATGCCGGATCTTCACGCCGAGGACCTGGCCGAGCGCTTCGGCGAGGTCGGCGGAGGCACCGGTGAGGCTGTGGCCGTCCGAGCCGGCGATCTCGTACGGCGGGAAGGAGCCGTTGTTGACCGATACCAGCGTGCCGGAGGTGCGGTTCCTCGCGGGCAGCGCGGCGTGCAGCGCCTTGTCCTCGGCCAGCTTGGCCGGGGCCGCCTTGGAGCCGCCGGAGGAGTCCGCGGCGCCCTCCGCCTGGGGCGGGTTGGCTCCGCAGGCGGCCAGGGCGAGACAACAGGACAGGGCGGTCGCCACGGTGGCCAGGGGACGTCTCATGGGGATGTTCACTGGGGCGCTCCGAGGGGGATGACGGTCGGGTCGACGGCGAACCGGCGGTTGGCCAGCACCGGGAGGGTGCGACGGGCCGCGGCGGTGGTGTCGGGGTCGGCGTCGGCCCAGGCCAGTCCGGGGGCCGCGGCGAGGCGGGAGCGGACGGTGCCCAGGGGGTCGACGATGAGGCTGTTGCCGATGTTGCGCGGGCCGCATTCGCCGCTCGCCGCCACCCAGCAGGTGTTCTCCAGGGCCCGTGCGGTGGCCATGACCTCCCAGTGCCGTTCCTTGGCGGGGCCGCGCACCCACGCCGCGGGCAGGGCCAGCACCTCGGCACCGGCATCCACCAGCAGCCGGGCCAGCTCCGGGAAGCGCACGTCGTAGCAGGTCATCAGGCCGACCTTGGTGCCCGCGACATCGATGACGACGGGGGGCTCCGCCGCGGGGCGGACGTTGGCCGACTCCAGATCACCGAAGGCGTCATAGAGATGGATCTTGCGATAGCGGGCGATCAGCTCACCGTCGCGCAGCGCCACCAGGGTGTTGAACACCCGTCCGTCCTCGGACGGCTCATGGATGCCGACCACGACCGTGGTCCTGCCGCCGGCGGTGGCGGCGCGCAGCTCGGTGACGAACGGGCCGTCGAGGGGCTGTGCCACCTCACGGATGCGGTGCCGGTCCTCGGTGAAGCGGGCGAGCACGCCCTCGGGGAGGACGAGCAGATCCGCCCCGCCCCGCTCCGCCTCGGCGGTGAGTTCCTGGCAGGCGGCCAGGTTCTCCTTCCAGTCGGGGGTGGCGGTGAACTGTCCTACGGCGATGCGCATATGAAGTGCTCCGGGGTGGTCAGAGGGCGGGAACGGTGGCGAGGGCGGGGTCGGGGAAGACCACCTCGGGGTCGATGGGCTCGGGCCAGATGCCCTGGGCGTGCAGCTCCGCGCAGAAGGCCCGGGTCATCTCCGCGTTGCGCTTCGTCCCGTACGGCATCCAGTCGTCGCCGAACAGCCGGGCCGACTCGGTCAGTTCGTGCAGCAGCCACGGAGTGGTGTCGGCGAGCAGCCGGCGCCTGCCGAGCCAGCGGCGTTTGGACTCCTCGAGGCCCGCGAGCAGGGCGGCGGGCAGCTCGGGATGGGCCTCGACGACCTCCCGCTTGAGCGTCACCAGATGGATACCGGGGACGAAGCCGGTGGCCTGCCAGTAGGCGCGCTCCGCGGAGCGGTGGTCGTCGAACAGATGCCGGAAGCGGCTGGTCGTGGTGAACAGCTCCTTCGGCATGAAGGGCGAGAGCACCGCGTCCAGACGGCCCGCCGCCAGCTCCTCCACCAGGGACTCGCCCGCGGCCATGACGGAGACGTTGGCGGGCAGCGGACGGCTGCCGACGCGGTCCTTACCGGTCTCGCCGGCCGTCAGCGGTCCGATCCGCCACTGGATGCCGGTGAGATCCACTCCCGCGCCGCGCAGCAGCGCGCGGGTCCAGGTGTTGCCGGAGTCCGGCCAGCCGGTGAGTCCGACGCGGGACCCCGCGAGCTCTTCGAGGGAGCGCAGGGGGCTGTTCTCGCGCACCAGGACGCAGCGGTGGCGGAAGCCGCGCATCACGAACGCGGGAAGGCCGACGAGGCGGTCGTCCCCCGCGGCGCGGGCCTGGACATAGCGGCTGAACGAGGTCTCACCGCCGTCGAGACCGGGTTCGGCGAGGACGTCGGGGGTGACGTCCCGCGAATCGATCCGGACGGTGAAGTCCGGGACCTCGACGAGCCCGGAGGCGAGCGGCACCAGATGGTCCCAGTCGCGAAGTCCCAGGCGTATGACGGGGGATGACACAGTACGCACTCCTTGCACATGGCGCATATCGCGCAAAGTTCACATTCGGTTGCGCGATGCCAGGCAGGTTATTGTTCAGAGAATCCGGTAGACAAGGTCTATTTTGTTACCGAACATAGTTTTTCCCTGCCGTAACCAGCTGACTGGGTGCCAGGTGCCGGGCGTCAGGACCGATGAGGGGTGGGCGATGCAGGAGGAGACCGCGCAAGAGGCGCCGGCCGGCGGGGCGGATCCTGGGCCGGTGGCCGGGCTGGCCGCCCGTGTCCAGGACCGCAGCGCGCGCGGTATCGCGGCCGCCATGACCGACCTCATCCGGGCCGGGGAGCTGGCACCGGGCAGCGCCCTGCCCACCGTGCGCGCGCTCGCCGCCGAGCTGGGGGTCAGCCCCGGCACGGTGGCGGAGGCATGGGCGGTACTGCGCAAACACCGGATGATCGCCACGCTCGGCCGCCGCGGAAGCGTCGTCAGCGGGCCGCCGGCCGTTCCGCATCCCACCCGCTTCGAACGCGTCGGGGACTTCGGCGACCATCTCGCGCTGGACCTCGCCGTCGCGGCCCCCGACCCGGCCCTGCTGCCACCGCTGGAGCAGGCCCTGCTCGCGGGGGCACGGACGCCGCGGCTCAACGACTACTCGCGCACCGCGATCACCGACGCCCTGCTGGCGGCGGTGCGCGACACCTGGCCGTACCGGCCGGAGCGCTGGATGGCGGTCGGCGGCGGCTACGAAGGGGTGCAGCTGCTCTGTCAGGCCCTGCTGGTGCCGGGGGACCGGGTGGCGGTGGAGGATCCGACGGCGGCGCGGCTGCTGGACATCCTCGAGGCGCTGGACGTCCAGACCGTGCCCGTGGCCTGCGACGACCAGGGCCCCCTTCCCGACTCACTGGCCCAGGCGCTCAAGGCGCGCCCCGCGCTGTTCCTGCACCAGTCCAGAGCCCAGGTGCCCTGCGGCTGGTCGCTCGGCCCCGAGCGGTCGGCCGCGCTGGCCGGGGTGCTGGAGGGCGCGCCGAACGTCATCATCGTCGAGGACGACGGCCTGGGCCCCCTCACCACCACACCCGTCGCCGTACTCGGCGCCCATCTGCCGCACCGGACCGCTCTCGTCCGCTCCTACTCCAAGGCGTACGGCCCGGATCTGCGGATCGCGGTGGTCGGCGGACCCCAGGAGATCATCGAACGGGCGCGGGTGCTGCGCACCTTCGGTACCGGGTGGACCAGCCGCATCCTGCAGGACGCCCTGGCCCATCTGCTCACCGACGAGGACGCGAGCCGGTGTGTGCGCGATGCCGCCCGGCGCTATGACGAGCGGCGGTCCGCACTGGCCGAGCGGCTGGCCCGGCGGGGTGTGCGGACCGGCAACCGGGACGGGCTGATGCTGTGGGTACCGGTGGTGGACGAGACCTCCGCGCTGGTCACCCTGGCTGCCCGGGGCATCACCGTCTCGCCGGGCAGCCGGTTCTGCGTCTCCTACGCGCGTCCCCATGTGCGGGTCGCCACCAGCAGGCTGACACGGGACGGGACGCTGCTCGACGAGACCGCCGAGCTGATCGCGCTCGCCGCCGCCTCCTCCTCCGTCGGCCGGCTGGAGTGACGGGAGCGACGAGTGACGCGCCTCGAGGACGCGCACGAGTGACGCGCCTCGAGGACGCGCCGTGAGAGGGCTACCGGCGGCGCAGGCTCTTGTCCGAGAGCGCCGGCGGCAGGTAGTAGCTGTCGTCCCGGTTGAGGTCCGTGCCCGGCGGGACGATCTCGTCGATCCGGTCCAGGACGTCCTCGCTCAGCTCCACCTCGGACCCGGCGAGCAGATCCTCCAGCTGCTCCATGGTGCGCGGGCCGATGATCACCGAGGTGATGGCCGGATGGGCCCGTACGAAGGCGATGGCCAGATGCGGCAGCGAGAGCCCGGCGTCGGACGCCAGCTCGGACAGCGCGCCGACCGCCTCCAGCTTGCGCGCGTTGCCGGGCAGCGTCGGGTCGAACTTGTGCTTCTCCACGGCCGCCCGGCCGCCCGACAGATCGACGTCGGACGCCTTGGTGTAGCGGCCCGTGAGCCAGCCCGCGGAGAGCGGACCCCAGCTCAGCACGCCCATCCCGTACTTCCGCGCGGTCGGCAGCACCGCCGCCTCCACGCCCCGCGCCAGGATCGAGTACGGCGGCTGCTCGCTGCGGAACCGTACGTGCCCGCGCCGGTCGGAGACCCACTGGGCCTCCACGATCTGCTCGGCCGGGAAGGTGGAGGATCCGACGGCGCGCACCTTGCCCGCCCGGACCAGGTCGGACAGGACCGACAGCGTCTCGTCGATGTCCGTCGTGGGGTCCGGCCGGTGGATCTGGTAGAGGTCGATGTAGTCCGTGCCCAGGCGGCGCAGGCTGTTCTCGATCTCCTGGGTGATCCAGCGCCGTGAGTTGCCGCCTTCGTTGGGGTCGTCGCCCATCGGGAAGTGGGCCTTGGTGGCCAGGACGATGTCGTCGCGACGGCCCTTGAGGGCCTTGCCGACGATCTCCTCGGACTCGCCCTCGGAGTAGGCGTCGGCGGTGTCGACGAAGTTGATGCCCGCGTCGAGGGCGCGGTGGATGATCCGTACCGAGTCGTCGTGGTCGGGGTTGCCCAGGGCGCCGAACATCATCGCGCCCAGGGCGTACTCGCTCACCGAGATGCCCGTCCCACCGAGGATCCTGCGCTTCATGGCTGGTGCCTTCCTCTGTTCTCCATGGCGTCTGTTGTCCACGGCGTCTGTTGTCCATGGCGTCTGCTGTCCACGGTCTTATGCGCCTTCAGCCTCGGGCCCGGGCGGATACCTCACCAGGCCCGGCTCAACCTGGGTCTGCCAGAACCACCTGTCCGGCCCAGAAACGGGCGGCGCGCGGATAATGGACGGATGGGCCATGCCGAACCGGAGATCAAGTCGTTTCTCAAGGCGCGCCGCGCCGCGCTCGACCCGGCCGAGCTGGGGCTGCCGGAGGGGGTCGTACGGCGCCGGGTGCGGGGTCTGCGCCGTGAGGAGGTCGCCCAGCTGGCCGGGATCAGCGTCGACTACTACACCCGTATCGAGCAGGGCCGGGCCCCGGCCATCTCGGACTCGGTGGTCGGCGGACTGGCGCGGGCGCTGCGGCTGACCCCGTCCGAGCACACCTACCTGCGCAACATCACCCTGCCGCGGCGGCGCGGCGGCGCGACCGACCCCGATCCGCGGCCGCGCGTACGGCCGGAGATCCAGCAGCTGCTGAACGCGATGGACGGCAATGTCCCGGCCTATGTCTACGGCCCGGCGATGGACGTCCTGGCCTGGAACCGGCTCGGCACCCTGCTCGGCATCGACTACCCCGCGATCCCCGAGGAGCGGCGCAACGGCCCGCTGCTGGTCTTCCTCGACCCCCGGCTCAAGGAGATCCATCCGAACTGGGCCGAGGTCGCCGACGACACGGTGGCCGGGCTGCGCGCGGAGGTCGGGCGCCACCCCGGCAGCTCACGGGTGTGCCGGGTGACCCACGAACTGCTGGAGCGGAGTGAGGAGTTCCGGCGGCGGTGGGAGGCACAGGAGGTGCAGGAGCGGACGCGGGGCGTCAAGCGGTTCCGCCATCCGGAGATGGGGGAGCTGGTGCTGCGGTTCGAGGCGTTCGTCCTGCCCGCCGACCCGGGGCAGATGCTGTGCACGTACACGGCCGACGAGGGGTCGGCGACGGCGGAGGCGCTGAAGGTGCTGGCGGGCGCGGCGGCGGTGGCCTGACGGCCCGAGCCGCCGCCCCGCGCCCCGCGCTCTGCCCCAACCCTGTTTCGTCCACCTCCTTGACGCGACTGGAAAGTTTCCTTACTTTCAACTCCTCCCACGGTGGCGCGCTAGGGCAATGGAGGTCCGGATGTCCGGCACCGAGGGCGGATTCGTCCGCCGTATCGGCCTGTTCCAGGCGACAGCCATCAACATGAGCCAGATGTGCGGCATCGGGCCGTTCGTCACCATCCCCCTCATGGTCGCCGCCTTCGGCGGACCGCAGGCCGTCATCGGCTTTGTCGCGGGCGCGGTGCTCGCGCTCGCCGACGGGCTGATCTGGGCCGAGTTGGGCGCCTCGCTGCCGGGGGCCGGGGGCAGCTATGTGTATCTGCGCCAGGCGTTCCAGTACCGCAGCGGCAAGCTGATGCCGTTCCTGTTCGTCTGGACGGCGATGCTGTTCATTCCGCTGATCATGTCCACGGGCGTGGTCGGTCTGGTGCAGTATCTGGGCTATCTGTGGCCGGATATGACGCAGACCCAGGGCGATCTGGTCGGACTCGGCGTCATCGTCCTGGTCATCGGGCTGCTGTGGCGGGGGGTCGAGCACATCGCCCGGATCACGGCCGTCATGTGGTGTGTGATGATCGCCTCCGTGGTCCTGGTCATCGTGGCCGCCTTCAGCCACTTCGACGCGGGACAGGCGTTCACCTATCCGGCCCATGCCTTCGAACTGAGCAGCGGTCACTTCTGGACCGGGTTCGCCGCGGGCCTGACCATCGGGATCTACGACTACCTCGGCTACAACACCGCCGCGTACATGGGCGCCGAGATCAAGGACCCCGGCCGCACCCTGCCGCGGGCGATCGTCACCTCGATCGCCGGAATCATGGGGATCTATCTGCTGCTGCAGATCGGCACCCTCGGCGTCGTCGACTGGCACGAGATGACCGAGCCCGGCTCGGTGGCCTCCCAGTCCGTCGCCTCGGCGGTGCTGGAGGAGACCTGGGGCAAGGGCGCGGCCGACGTCGTCACCGTGCTCATCCTGATCACGGCCTTCGCGTCCGTCTTCGCCGGGCTGCTGGGCGGCTCCCGGGTGCCGTACGACGCCGCCCGCGAACGGGTCTTCTTCCGTCCGTACGGCACGCTCCACCCGCGCCATCGCTTCCCCGTGCTGGGCCTGGCCACGATGGGTGTCGTCACCGCGATCGGCTTCCTGATCGGCCGCCACACCGATCTGGCCACGCTGATCCAGTTGCTGACCACGGTCATGGTGATCGTGCAGGCCCTGGCGCAGATCATCGCCCTTACGGTGCTGCGCCGCCGCCAGCCGGGGCTGCGGCGGCCGTACCGGATGTGGCTCTATCCGCTGCCGAGCGTGGTGGCGCTGGTGGGCTGGGTGGTGATCTACGGCTACGCGGACAAGAACTCCCCCGGACGGCACCCCATCGAATGGTCGCTGGCCTGGGTCGCGGCGGGGTGTGTGGCGTTCGTGCTGTGGGCGCGGGCGGAGAAGGTGTGGCCGTTCGGGCCGAAGGAGATCAGTGAGGAGTACGCGGCGGGCGCCGATCCGGACGCGGCCCCGGGCGGAGCCGTCAGCCCCGGGGCGCCAGTGCCTCCCACCGCACCGTGACCTCGCCCTGGCGCCAGCGCCGTGGTCCGTCGGCGAGCGGCCAGCCCCGCGCGCGCAGCGTCTGGGCGCTGCGTATCCAGCGCTGACGCGCGCTGAGCGGCGCGTACGGGGCGGCGGCCGCCCAGGCGCGGTCGAAGTCGCGCAGGAAGGTGTGCACCGCCTCGCCCGGCACATTGCGGTGGATCAGCGCCTTGGGGAGCCGTTCGGCCAGGTCGGAGGGGCGTTCCAGGGAGCCGAGGCGGGCCGCGAAGGTCACGGTGCGCGGGCCCGCCGCGTCCAGCGCGACCCACACGTGCCGCCGCCCGATCTCGTCGCAGGTGCCCTCCACCAGCAGCCCGCCGGGCGCCAGCCGGGCGCACAGCCGCCGCCACACGGCGCCGACCTCGCCCTCCTCGTACTGCCGCAGCACATTGGCCGCCCGGATGAGCGCCGGGCGGGCCCCGCCGGGCAGCGGCACCTCGAAGCCGCCGTGCGCGAAGGTGAGCCCCTCGCGCTCGTACGGCCGCGCGGCGGCCACCCGTCCGGGGTCGATCTCGACCCCCACGACGCGCGCCCCGGCCCGTACGGTCCGTAGCCGGTCCAGCAGCTCGACGGCGGTCCACGGGGCCGCCCCGTACCCCAGATCCACCGCCACCGGGGCCTCCCCGGCCCGCCGCAGCGCGGCCCCGTGCGCCGCCGCGATCCACCGGTCCATCCGGCGCAGCCGATTGGGATTGGTCGTCCCGCGGGTCGCCGAACCGATCGGACGGGGCGGCGGGGGAACGCGGGCGGGCATGGCGCAGAGCCTATGCGGGGGCGGACGGGGCGTGGCCGACGGGTATCGGAACGTCACGCTTTGGCAAAGCGGAAATGGGAACCATGGGTTCCGGTGTTAACGCCCGAGGAGGGAGCCCGCCCCGTCAAGGAGGTAACGCTCGGTGAGCCAGCACGCGTCCCGGCTCGGCGGTCTGCGAGGCCGGTCCCACATACCGTTCGGCGCCCCGCCCCACCAGCGGATTCGCCGCATTCCACGGCGACCGCGGCGGATCGCGATGCTCAGTGTGCACACCTCGCCGCTGCATCAGCCCGGCACCGGCGACGCCGGGGGGATGAACGTCTACATCGTCGAGCTGGCCAAGCGCCTGGCCGCCATCGACATCGAGGTGGAGATCTTCACCCGGGCCACCACCGCCGCGCTGCCGCCATCCGTCGAGCTCGCCCCCGGTGTGCTCGTACGGCATGTGGACGCGGGGCCCTACGAGGGGCTGGCGAAGGAGGAGCTGCCGGCACAGCTCTGCGCGTTCACCCACGGGGTCATGCGGGCGTGGGCCGGGCACCGGCCGGGCCATTACGATCTCGTCCACTCCCACTACTGGCTCTCCGGCCACGTCGGCTGGCTGGCCGCCGAGCGCTGGGGAGTGCCGCTGGTACACGCCATGCACACCATGGCCAAGGTCAAGAACGCCGCGCTGGCGACGGGCGACACCCCCGAGCCCGCGGCCCGCGTGATCGGCGAGCAGCAGATCGTCCGCGCCGCCGACCGGCTGATCGCCAACACCGGCGGGGAGGCCGACGAGCTGGTGCACCACTACGAGGCGGCGCGCGAGCTGGTCGCGGTCGTCCACCCCGGGGTGAACCTCGACCGCTTCCGCCCCGCCGACGGCCGCGCCGCCGCCCGGGCCCGGCTGGGGCTCCCGGCCGACGCGCTCATACCCCTCTTCGCCGGGCGCATACAGCCGCTCAAGGCCCCCGACATCCTGCTGCACGCGGTCGCCCACCTCCTGGAGGAGGACCCCTCGCTGCGTGAGCGCATGGTCGTGCCCGTCGTGGGCGGCCCCAGCGGCAGCGGCCTGGCCAAGCCCGAGGGGCTGCACAAGCTGGCGGCGCGGCTGGGGATCTGCGATGTGGTCCGGTTCCGGCCGCCGTGTGCGCAGGACGAGCTCGCGGACTGGTACCGGGCGGCGTCCGTGCTGGTCATGCCGTCGTACAGCGAGTCGTTCGGGCTGGTGGCCATCGAGGCCCAGGCATGCGGCACGCCGGTCGTCGCGGCCTCGGTGGGCGGTCTGCCGGTGGCCGTACGGGACGGGGTCAGCGGCACGCTGATCCAGGGCCACGACCCCGCCGACTACGCCCGCGCCCTGCGCCCCTTCGCGAGCGAGCCGGGGAGGGTGGAACGGATGGGCGCGGCGGCGGCCCGGCACGCGGAGTCCTTCGGGTGGGACACGGCCGCCGCGGCCACGGCGGACGTCTACGCGGAGGCGATGCGTGAGCGGCGTCGCCTACGATCGGCCCATGGCTGACCCCAAGGCTGATCCCCACGCTGACCCCAAGGCCGGCGCCGCCGCCGAGGCCGACCCCCGGGCCGTCATCGAGCGGACGCTGAACGACGCCGAACTGGAGTGGGAGAGCCCCAAGGACGGCACCTACGTCGTCACGCTCCCGGGCACCCGCAAGCTGTCGACCACCTGCTCGCTGCGGGTCGGCCGGCACTCCCTCTCGGTCAACGCCTTCGTCGTCCGCCATCCCGACGAGAACCACGAGGCCGTCCACCGCTGGCTGCTGGAGCGCAACACCCGGCTCTACGGCGTGAGTTACGCGATCGACCAGCTCGGCGACATCTATCTGGTGGGCAAGCTGCCGCTCGCCGCGGTCATCCCGGAGGAAGTGGACCGGCTGCTCGGCACGGTGCTGGAGAACGCGGACGGCAGCTTCAACACCCTGCTGGAGATGGGGTTCGCGACCGCCATCCGCAAGGAGTACGCCTGGCGCACGGCGCGCGGCGAATCCACGCGCAATCTTGAGGCGTTCAGCAACCTGACCCGGGATGCGGCGAAGTGAACGTCGGCGGGGCGCGTTCCGCTCGCGCTCGATGTACGGCCCGGACGCGCCTCCTTGCCATGCCTGACGCGCCTCCTTGTCATGCCTGACGCGCGTCCATCCTGACGCGACCCCTTCCGCGCACCCCTGCCCCATGGCATTCTCACGCCGTCTCTCACCTGAACTGCGTTCACATCCATGGAAGGCGGGGCTGGTTCATGGGCACGGAGATCAACAGAAGGCGGCTGCTCGGCGGCGCGATGGGCGTGGCGGCGGGCGCCACGTTCCTGGGGACGGGCACCCCGTTCCTGCCCCCCACGGACGCGGCGGCCGCATCGCGTACCGCCGCCGGACCGGGCGCCTCGGGCGGACCGCGCACCTCGGGCGGGGCGGGTACGTCCCCCCTCTGGCGTGAGTTCCGCGCCCGGCCATACACCCATCCGCAGATCCCGTACGTCGGCCGCGCCGGATTCCTCGGCGGGCGTACACACTTCCCCCGCCTGCCCGTCGTCGCCAACGTCCGCGACTACGGCGCCAGGCCCGACGGCTCCACGGACGCCGCGCCCGCGATCAACCGCGCCATCGTCGCGGTCGGTCGGCGCGGCGGTGGCACGGTCCTGGTGCCGCCCGGGACGTACCGCGTGGACGACGTCATCCGCCTCGGCTACGACAACGTCGTGCTGCGCGGCGCGGGCAGTGGCCGTACCACCCTCCACGCGACCCGCAGCCTCACCGAGCTGATCGGCCCGTACGGCAGCCGCTACGGCGGGAACAAGTCGTCCTGGTCCTGGGCCGGCGGGCTCATCTGGATCTGCCCGGACGCCCGCCGGCGCTCCCTGACCGACGCGATCCGGGCCCAGGCGTGGCCGTTCGAGGGCTGGACGGGCAACAAGCGCGACGAGTGGCACACCCTTACCGATCTCGCCGCCCCCGCCCGCCGCGGGGACTGGACGGTGACCGTCGAGGACCCGTCCGCCCTGCGCCGCGGCGACCGCGTGCTGTTCCAGCTCGCCGACGACGACACGCACTCCCTCCTGCGCCATATGGCCGGTGACGTCGAGGGCGCCGCGGAGTACGTCTGGGCCGACAAGACCAAGCTCACCTCGTACGTTCCTTACGAATGGCCGTGCCGCGTCGTCTCCGTCGACCGGTGGCGCCGCCGGGTGACCCTCGACCGTCCGCTGCCGCTGGATGCCCGGCCCGCCTGGAAGCCCCGGTTCACCACGCTCGTACGCCCGGTCACCGGCTCCGGGGTCGAGGGCATCACGCTCGACGTCGTCGAGACCCCGCAGTCGCAGCATCTGCTGGACAAGGGGTACAACGGCGTCGCGCTGCAGTGCGCGTGGGACTGCTGGGTGGACGACGTGACCGTCAACAACGTCGACAACGGCTTCCTGCTCGTCGCCGCCAAGGCGTGCACCCTGCGCCGCACCCGGGTGACGGGGCGCGGCAGCCATCATCCCTACTGCTGCCGCGAGGGCTCGCACGACAACCTCGTGGAGGACTTCGTCCTGGCCCAGCGCACCGTCCCGGCCCCGGCGGGGACGTCACTGCACGGCATCAACGTGGAGGGGCTGTCCAGCTACAACGTCTGGTCGCGCGGCCGGATGGAGATGGGCACCTTCGACACCCACCGCGGGATGCCCTTCGCCAACGTCCGTACGGAGATCACCGTGGACAACACGGGGGCGCACGGCGGCGACGCGAGCGCGGGCCCGCTCTACGGTGCGCGGTTCACCCACTGGAACGTCACGGTGGCCAATCAGCGGGCCGGGTGCGTCAAGGTCGACGACATCGCGCCGTACAGCGCGACGGTCGGGATCAGCGAGGTCCGGCAGTTCGGCCAGATCGACGTCCCGGACTTCACCGGTCCGCTGCACTCCCGTATCGAGTCCTATGGCCACCCCGAGGCCGTCCACCCCCGCAATCTGTACGAGGCGCAGCGCGCGATGGGCTGACATCTCCCGGAAAACAGGGTGCGAAACGGGGTGAAGAAATACGGTCCATGACGCCTCTTCATGGTGAACCGGCTCTGGCCGGGAACCATGAAGAGGAGACACAACGGTGCTCATGGACAATCCGTGGCTCACGGTGGCAACGGTCGTGACGGTGGGGGTGCTACGGCTGATGGGGGACGTCATCCGCTGGCTGGCGGCGCGCTCGGGCGAACGGCTCCGGGCGCGCACACTGGCCGAGTTGGTGAGCAGGACGGCACCGGGCACGGTGCTCACCGACCGCCGCCCCGACGGCACGGCGCTGACCATAAGGCGGCGGGTGGAGGAGCGGGACGGGGGCGATCGGGGTGAGTGACACCGTCGAGGAGACCGCGCGTGGCGGCGAGTCCGAGGAGGAGTTCGACGCCTTCTACGCCCGCACCTACCCCTGGCTGGCCGCCCGCGCGGTGATGCTCAGCGGCAACCGGCAGAACGCCGAGGACGCCGTGCAGGAGGCGTATATCGAGGCGATGCGCCGCTGGCCCAAGGTCAGGGCGTACGCCTCGCCCGAGGCATGGGTGACCACCACCATGCGGCGCAAGCTCTCGAAGGACGGGCGGCGCTGGTGGTTCCGCTGGAAGCCGGTCGAGATGGCCGAGACGACCGTCCCGGCCGCCACGACCGCCACCGTGGAGGAGACCGCCGAGGCACTGGCCGCGCTGCGCGCCCTCGGCACGCTGCCGCCGCGTCAGCGTCAGGTGGTCGTCATGCATTCGCTCGAGGGCATGAGCTATCGGGCGATCTCCGCCGAGCTGGGGATCTCGGTCGGCAGCGTCGGCAGCAACCTCAACAAGGCCCGCGCCCGGCTGAGCCTGCTGCTGGACGTCTCCCCGGAGCTCGGCCGCCCGACCGAGCGCCTGCTGACCCGCACACCGGAGGACCCGCTGACGGTGGCGCTGCACGGGGCCGCGGAGTGGCTGTCGGACGGCTTCCGGTCCGACGCGCGGGAGGGCTTCCGGCCTGACGTGCGGAACGGTTTCCGGCCTGACGTGCGGGAGGGTTTCCGGCCTGACGTGCGGAACGGTTTCCGGCCTGACGTGCGGGAGGGTTTCCGGCCTGACGTGCGGAACGGTTTCCGGCCTGACGCGCGGGAGGGTTTCCGGCCTGACGTGCGGAACGGTTTCCGGCCTGACGCGCGGGAGGGTTTCCGGCCCGACGCGCGGCACGGCAGCCACGACGGCACCCGGGAGGGCCGGTGATCGCCGCCGCCCGCGCTCTCCTCGCCGCCGCCCGTGCCCTCCTCGCCCTCGCCCTGCTCGCCGTCTTCTACGCGCTGGTCGCGGCCATGGTGCTGCTCTGGGGCGCCTTCCTCGCGGCGGCCTTATGGACCGCCGGAGAGCCGGGGGTCCAGACGCCGCCCGTGAGCGTCGTCACCGCCTGCGCGGCGTTCGCCCCGATCGTCTTCGGCATGGTGTGGGCGGTGATCCGCACCGCCCGCCCCGCCGTATCGCGTGAGGACGCGGTGCCGGTGACCCGGCGCGGGGCGCCGGAGTTATGGCGCACGGTCGAGGAGCTGGCCCTCGCCGTCGGCACCCGGCCGCCCGCCCGTATCCGGCTGACCGCCGAGGTCAACGCCTCCGTCACCGAGGACGCACCGCTCCTCGGGCTCGCCCCCGGCCAGCGCGTCCTCTACCTCGGAATGCCCCTGCTGGCCTGTCTGTCGCCCGCCGAACTGCGCGCCGTCCTCGCCCATGAGCTGGGCCACTTCTCCCGCCGCCACAGCCGCTTCGGCGCGGTCGCCCACCGGGGCGCGGCGGGGCTGGTCGCCGCCCGGCAGGCGATCCAGGAGGCGTCGGCGGCCAATGACCTGGTGCGGCTGTACGCGGGCTGGCCCCTGCTGCTGCTCGGCCTCTACACCCACGTCTTCCGCTGGCTCACCCGCCCGGTCCGGAGACGGCAGGAGCTGGAGGCCGATCGTGAGGCCGCCCGGGTGGCCGGTCCGGGCGCCATGGCCGACGCGCTGCGCTCGACGGCGGCGCTGGAGGCGGCGTGGCAGGAGTTCCTCGCGGACTTCCTCGCCCCGATGCGCCGGGCGACGGGCCGGATCCCCGACGATCCGTTCCGCGCCTTCGCCCATATGGTCGAGGCCCCCGAAGTACGGGAGCCGCTGGCCGCGTTACGCGCCCGCGCCGTAGAGCGGCCCGCCGACCGCGACGACGCGCATCCGGCCCTGGCCACCCGCTTGGAACGGCTGGCGCGCCTGCCCGCCCCGGAGCCCGGCGCCGAACCCCTTTTCCCGGGCTCCCTGTCCCCGGACCCCGACGCCCCGGACCCCCTCTCGCTACAGCCGCGGTACGCGGTCGCGCTGGGCCGCGTCATGCTGTCCGGCCCGGACGCGGGTAAGCGGGTGCCGTGGCGGGACTGGCTCACCGAACTGGCCGAGCACCGCGCGACGCGCATCCTGACCCCGCTGGCCGAGGCGGTGCGCGGGGTCGAGGAGGCCGAGGGGGCGGGACGCCAGAAGGCGGGGCCGGTAACGGTGCCGGAATCGGGGCCGACCGGGGAGCCGGAATCGTGGCGGATCGGGGAGCCGGAATCGTGGCCGACCGGGGAGCCGGAAGAGGGGCCGAGCGCGGAGCCCGTCGCGGAGCCGGACGCGAGGTGGGCCGGGGAGCCGGACGCGAGGTGGGCCGGGGAGCGGGACGCGAGGTGGGCCGGGGAGCCGGACGCGGGACCGGTCGCAGGACCAGCCGCCCAGCCAGACGCGCTGACGGTCCAGCGGGTGCTGCGACTGCTGGATAGCGGCCGCCGTATGCCGCTGGCCCGCGCCCTCAACTCCCGTCTGTCGCACGGTGAGCGGACGCCCGAGCGGACGCCCCACCCCGGGCAGACCGAACGCGACGATCCGCTCAGCTCCCTGGCCGACGCCCTGGCCGTGCTGATCGGAGCGCAACTGGTCGCGCGGGGAACCGCGTACTGGGCCATGAACTGGACCGGCCCCAGCATCCTCGTACCGCCCGACGGCATCGCCCCCGAAACCATCCGCACCTGGGCCGACACCGCAGTGCGGCTGCCCGGCCAGACCCAGCGGTTGGGGCTGCACCTGGCCGCCCTGGGCGTGGACGAACGCGCACCCCTGCCCGGCCCGGCCGGGGGCACGGCGGCTGGACCGATGCCAGGGGAGAAGGCGCGGCGGATCAGCATCACGCCCGAGGTCACCGGCCCCGCGCGCCGGCGCATCATCGGCGTAGGGGCGCTGGCGCTCACCGTGCTGGTGGGGATGACGGGGCTGATGTTCGCGCTGTGGGCGAACAGGGACGAGCCGAGCTACCCCCGGATCCCGGTGACCCGGTGGAACGACCGCTACCAGCCGGGCGGCGGCACGGGTACGGAGCCCGCTCCGTACCCGACCTACGGACAGCCCACCTTCCCGGACCGGCCGACGATCCCGACCTACCGGCTGCCACCGCCCTCGATGCCGAGCATCCACATCGAGCCCGTGATCCCCAGGCCCGCGCCGTAATCGCACCGGGCCGCGCCCCTAGCCGCCGGCGCCCTCGCCCACCCCAGCCCGGACGCCGCCCCCGGCACCCACCACACCCTCAGCATCCACCTCAGCACCCACTCCAGCACCCACTCCAGCACCCACCTCAGCATCCACGTCGCCCTCAGACGTCCCGCCCCCAGGCTGGTTCCGCATCGCACGCCCCAGCGCCGCGTACCCCCCGGCCGCCACGAGCCCCACCACGGCGCTGCTCGCCCACAGGGCGTCCGCCCCGAAGCGGTCCATGACCGCGCCACCCACCAGCGGCGCGGTGAGCGAGGCGAGGGACCACGACAGGCTGTACATCCCCTGGTAGCGGCCGCGCGCATGGGTCGGGGAGAGCCGGGCCACGAGCCCCATCTGCGTGGGGGAGTTGATGATCTCGCCAAGCGTCCAGACGGTCACGGCCACCGCGTACATCCCCACCGACCCGGCGAAGGCGGTCAGCCCGAAGCCCCCTCCGGTCAGCAGCGCGGAGGCGATCAGCAGCGGCGCCGGATCCCGATGTTCGAGGAACCGCGTCACCGGGATCTGTACGGCCACGATCAGCGCGCCGTTCGTCGCGATCGCGATGCCGTAGTCCGTGCTGGACAGCCCCTCCGCCCCCATCGCCACGGGCAGCGCCACGAACGCCTGCTGGATGAGGGTCGCGACCAGATATGACAGCCCGACCACGGCCATGAACCGCCGGTCCCGCAGCACCGAGCCCAGCCCGGCCTCCGACTTGTCCACTGCCACATCCCCACCGCCACCTCCGGCGGCGCCACCCCGCTCCGGACGGGACTCCGGCACCTTGGCGAAGACGATGAACGCGCACAGCAGCGTCATCCCGGCGTCGCCCAGGAAGAGCGTGAGATAGCCGTGGCTCGCGATCAGCCCGGCCGCCGCCGCGGAGACGGCGAAGCCGAGGTTGATGGCCCAGTAGTTGAGCGCGAAGGCCCGCACCCGGTCCTCGGGACGGACGATGTCGGCGATCATCGCCTGCACCGCGGGCCGTGACGCGTTGCTGGTCATCCCCACCAGACAGGTCACGACGGCGATGGCGACCGGGTTCTGGACGAAGCCCAGCACGGCGACCGTGACCGCCGTCGACACCTGCGAGACCAGCAGCGTGGGCCGCCGCCCCAGCCGGTCGGTCAGCACCCCGGAGACCACCGCCGACACCGCCCCGCCCAGCCCGTGCAGCGCCCCGACCAGCCCGGCGAACATCGGCGAATAGCCCCGGTCCACGGTCAGGTACATGGCGAGAAAGGTGGCCACGAACCCGCCCAGCCGATTGACCAGCGTGGAGGTCCACAGCCACCAGAACTCCCGGGGCAACCCCGAGACGCTCTCCTTCGCGGCCCGTTTCAGTCGAGCGACGGACACCGGACGACTCCCCCCTGTGCGCGACACAAGCCGCATCTGTAAGTGGCACAACCAGCATCCGCAACTTACCGACGCGGCCCCCCGCGCCGCCAGCGAATTGACGGGGTCCGTCAACCGACCGCCTCAGACCGGTCCAGTAGGCTCGGCGGCATGGCCGACGCACCGTACAAGCTGATCCTCCTCCGCCATGGCGAGAGCGAGTGGAACGCGAAGAACCTGTTCACCGGCTGGGTGGACGTCAATCTGAACGAGAAGGGCGAGAAGGAGGCGGTCCGCGGCGGTGAGCTGCTGACGGACGCCGGCCTGCTCCCCGACGTGGTCCACACGTCCCTCCAGAAGCGCGCCATCCGCACCGCCCAGCTCGCCCTCGATGCCGCCGACCGCCTCTGGATCCCGGTCCGCCGCTCCTGGCGCCTCAACGAGCGCCACTACGGCGCGCTGCAGGGCAAGGACAAGGCCCAGACCCTCGCCGAGTTCGGCGAGGAGCAGTTCATGCTGTGGCGCCGCTCGTACGACACCCCGCCGCCCCCGCTCGAGGACGGCGCCGAGTGGTCCCAGAGCGACGACCCGCGCTACGCGACCATCCCGCCGGAGCTGCGCCCCCGCACCGAGTGCCTCAAGGACGTCGTCGAGCGCATGCTGCCGTACTGGTACGACAGCATCGTCCCGGACCTCCTCACCGGCCGCACCGTTCTGGTCGCCGCCCACGGCAACTCCCTCCGCGCCCTGGTCAAGCACCTCGACGGCATCTCCGACGCCGACATCGCGGGCCTGAACATCCCCACCGGCATCCCGCTCTCCTACGACCTCGACGCCGACTTCCGCCCCGTCAACCCGGGCGGCACCTACCTCGACCCGGAGGCCGCGAAGGCCGCCATCGAGGCGGTCAAGAACCAGGGCAAGAAGAAGTAGAAAACATGATCATGCCTCCCACCTGCGCATACAGTGCAGATGGGAGGCATTGTCACGACCTGGGACCAGTCTGGGCCCTTCGGTTCGGCTCTCGTCATGCGCGCTCGCCTGACTGCGCGCAACCCGCCGACCGATCTACGTCATCAACCCACTCACCGCCGCCCGCTACCGCTACGCACTCAGCCGCAAGAAGTCCGACCACCTCGATGCCAGTGTCCTGGCCCACATCCTTCGCACCGACCCCGCCGAACACCGGACCAAGCGATTGGAGCCTTCCTCACCGCCCGCGCCACTCCCTCGCCCGCCGGACTGCGGGCGATCGCCGTCGACGGCAAGGCCCTGCGCGGCTCGCGCACCGCCACGACCCCGCACGTCACACTGCTCGCCGCGATGGACCACACCGGCCACGTCCTCGCCCAGCGGCAGGTCGCCGACAAGAGCAACGAGATCCCCGCCTTCAAGCCCCTGCTGGACACCATCGACCTGACCGACACGGTCATCACCGCCGACGCCCTGCACAACTAGCACGCCCACGGCGCCTACCTCCGTGAACGCGGCGCCCACTACATCGCCCAGGTCAAGGCCAACCACCCCGGCCCGTTCGACCGCGTCCGCCACCTGCCCTGGCGGGAGATCACGCTCGACCACCACGAGCGCACCCGTGCCCACCACCGCACGGAGATCCGGCGTCTGAAGACCACCGCCTTCGCCCACCTCGACTACCCCGACGCCCGCCAGGCCCTCCAAGTCGTCCGCTGGAGAAAGGACTTCACCACCGGCAAGCTCACCATCGAACGGGTCTACCTGATCACCAGCCTGCCGCCCGGCGTGCCGCCCGGCGCCCAGCTCGCCGCCTGGATCAGAGGACATTGGAAGATCGAAAACCTTCTGCACCACGTCCGCGACCGAACGTTCCGCGAGGACGACTCCAAGATCGTTATCGGTCGTCTCCCGCGTATCATGGCCAGCCTGCGCAACCTCGCCATCGGCGTCCACCGCCAGGGCGACCACACCAACATCGCCGCCGCCCTACGCCACACCGCCCGCGACTGCCGCAGGCCCCTGACCGCCCTCGGCCTCACCGGATGAACCCGGATAGAAAGCGATCATGCAAGGGACCCTGGCCCCTACCCCGTCGCGATCACGCCCCGCACACGAAGAGGCCCCTGCTCATTGAACAGAGACTCCCTTTGCCGCAACGCACTCATACCCGGATGGCCCGCCGGAAGCTCTGCTTCCGGCGGGCCATCCGTGCGTGTCAGCGTTCAGCGAACCTGTCGGTGATCCACCGGATCAGGTCACTTCCCGTAGTACGCGTTGTAGATCGAGATCGTCGACTTGTTGCCCTTCTTGTCGGCGATCTTGGCGTGGAACGAGATCCCCTTGCCCTTGGCGGGGTTCGTGATCGCGATCTTGCCGCTCTTGACGGTGACCTTCTTCCAGGTCTGCCCGTAGTCGTACGACACGTACACCGCCAGGGACTTCAGGTTGCTGCCCGCTGCCGAGCCCTGGACGGTCACCGGGACGGAGACCTTCTTGTCGGCCGGAGCCCTGCTGTCCAGGCCGACGGCCGCGTCGAAGCGGATCGAGGACGCGGGCAGCTTGGCCAGGTCGGCCTTCTTGGAGCGGAAGGTCCAGCTGGCGTCGACGCGGGTGGAGGCCGCGGCGACCTTGACGGTGCGCTTGACCGAGGTGGTCAGCTTGTACGCGGCGTCACCGGCCGGGGCCTTGAAGGTGCCCGCCCCTTCCAGTGGGTCGCTGTTCGATCCGACCTTGGCGCCGTTGCGGTAGAGGGTCGTGGTGGCCGACGAGTAGAGCGAGGAGCCGACGTGGGTCTGTCCGTCGGCGAACAGCGGCAGGGAGCCGTAGATGCCGTTGCCCTCGCGGTAGATGCCCAGGCCGGAACCGATGCGCGGGCCGAAGACCCCCGCGTTGAAGGTCTTTTCGTAGCTCTTGCCTGCCTTGAAGGTCTGCGGAGTGCCGAGCATGTATTCGGCCTCGACGATCGGGAAGCCGTCTTCGTCGAGCCCGCCGTGCTGCTCGAAGTCGAGCTTCCACTTCGCCCCGCCCGCGGTGGACAGGTGCAGCGTACGCGTGCCGGGCAGCGTCTGCTGGATCCCGGTCGGAAAGTAGCCTGGACTGCCGGGCAGCTTGCCCTCGGCGAAGATCGCGCCCTTCTTGCCGCTCGACGAGGCGCCCAGACCGGTCTTCACCGTGGCCAGTTCACTCGCCTTGTAGTGCTTGGTGTAACCGGTGGCGAGCTGCTTGACCTTGCCGCCGACGATGATGTCGTACTCCTCGGCGGGCTTGGCCCAGAGACCGACCCAGTCCTGGTACAGGGTGCCGTCGGTGACCTGCGGGCCGGCGTGCGCGGTACGGAAGTTGGCGTACGAGTCCAGCTCCCAGCCGAACCCCTCCCAGCCGTCCGCCGTGCCGACGGTGTAGGTCGGCGAGACGGCCCCCGCCTTCGCCGCAGCGTCGGGCACGGTGATGTCCACCGGCTTGGCGGTCCGCGCGTCCACCGTGATCGTGGCCTTCTTGGTGATGCTCAGCTTCGGCTGCGCCACCCAGTCGATACCCTTGGCGGCGTCCTCCGGGTCGCCCAGGATCCCCGTGTTGAAGATGTAACCGCCCTTGGGAACACGGACCTTGACGGTGCCGGACTCGTCGTAGGGCGAGTAGTACTTGTCCTGGGCGAGTCCGGATACACCGACCAGGTTGGCGCTGTAGTACTTCGCCGGGTTGCCGTCACGGCCGAGGAACTTCAGCGTGACGTCGTACGCCTCCATCTCGCGCTGCACCGCCGCCGCCGTGCGTACGCTCTGGCCGCCGCCGGTCGCGGTCACGTACGCCGAGTAGGTGCCGTCGAGCGTGCCGCCCAGCCGGGTGTCGGCCGTGAGGTCGGCGGAGGCCGAGCCGCCCGCCGGGACGGTCAGCGTCCTGGCGCCGAGCGTGAAGAAGCCGGCCGGCGCGGCCTGCCCCTTCGGGTCGGTCGCCGTCACGGCGAGGCTCAGCGTGACGTCGGTCGTGCCGAGGTTTTTGTACGTGACCTTCTTGGTCGCCGGGGTGTCGTCGGTGTGCGGCCACTGCTGGAGGCCGAAGCTCACCGACGACGGGTCGGCGATCACGGTCTGCTTGATGGCCTTGTCGACCTGGATGCGGCCCGAACCCTGCTGGAACGGCGTGTACTTGCCGCCCTTGGCGGAGCCGGTCAGCGCGCCCTTGAGCTGGGTGTACGTCCAGTCGGGGTGCTGCTGCTTCAGGATGGCCGCGGCGCCCGCGACATGCGGGGTGGCCATCGACGTACCCGAGATGCTCACGTAGCCGGCAGGCTTCTCGCCGACCTCCTGGGCGATGACGCTGCCGGCCGCCGAGGCGGCCGTGATGTCCACGCCGGGCGCGGTCACGTCGGGCTTGATCTGCCCGTCGAGGCCGGGGCCCGTGCTGGAGAACTCGGCCAGCTTGTCCATGTCGTCGACGGCGCCCACGGTGAGCGCGGCTTCCGCGCTGCCCGGGGAGCCGATCGTCTGCTCGCCCCCGTCGTTGCCCGCGGCGATGGCGAAGAGGACGCCCTTCTCCTTGGACAACTTGTTGACCTGGGCCTCAAGCGGGTCGATGTCGGGGGTGTCCCCGCTGCCCAGGCTGAGGTTGACGACGTCGGCGCCCTGTTCGGCCGCCCAGGCCATGCCGGCGAGGATGCCGGAGTCGTCGCCGAAGCCGTTGTCGTCGAGCACCTTGCCGTTGAGCAGCTTGGCGCCCGGCGCGACGCCCTTGTACTTGCCCGCCGACTTGGCGCCCGTACCGGCCGCGATGGACGCGACGTGCGTGCCGTGGCCGTACTTGTCGCTCGCGTCGGGGGACGTGGAGAAGTTCTTCTCCCCGACCACCTGCTCCTTGAGGTCCGGGTGGGTCGCGTCGACACCGGTGTCGAGGATGGCGATCTTGACGCCCTTGCCGTTGTACCCGGCGGCCCACGCCTTGTCGGCGCCGATCTGCGGAACGGACTTGTCGAGGCTGGCCTTGCGGACCCCGTCGAGCCACACGTGGGCGATGCCGGCGGCGGTCCTGGCGCCACCGGACCGCGTGTCGGTGACCGCGGCCCACAGGTCGGGCGCGTCCCCCCTGGGCGTCAATACCGCGTCCGCGTTCAGCGACGTGAGGGTCCTGCGGACCTTGGTGTCGCCGGCGTCGCGGACGTCCGCCTTCGCGGCCGAGGCCGCGCCGCGGTAGCCGACGATCAGCTTGAGGCCCTGCTTCTGGGCCTTGCGGTTGGCCGACTTGTTGAGCTCGGTGACGTCGAAGAGCCGCTGGTCGAGCTTGCCGCCGGCTATCAGCAGCGCGGCGTCGGCCGGTACGACGAGGGTGTGTCCATCGGTCTTGCGGATCTCGACGGGTATCCTCTCGCGGCCCTTGGCCCGCTCCAGGCCGATGACACGGCCCTTGGCGTCGACGACGACGCGGTCGCCGGTGATCAGGGTGATGCGATGCTTGGGCGTGAGCTGTACGCCCTGGTCAACGGCCTGGTCAACGGCCTGGTCAACGGCCGTGTGCTCGGTCTCCGCCGACGCCGGGCCGGTCATGCCCGCCGCCAGGGCCACAGCTGCCGCCGCGGCGATCGTGGCCGCGCACGCTCTTTTCACTTGTCTGCGCAAGTCTCCCCCTGGAGGCTATCTGAGAACTTGTTGTCTTCCGGGTGTAATCAATGGGTTTCTGCTGGGCAGGCGTAAATCTGCCGCCGACCGCTTCGCCATCGACGCGGTGTTCCTCATGTCGGCTCGTAAGGGCAAGGGTTCGCTTTCGCTCGCCCGCTCGGACCTCCCCATCGCTTGTGGCGTGATGATGGCCCGTCGTGCCCTTGAGCTTGACCAACTCGGCTCAGCACCCCCGCGTCACCGCAGACGCGCCCGAGGCTGGGGACCGCCATCGGTCACAGGCCGGAGCGGTGACTGACGACGGGCGCGTGCGGGAGGGGAAACCGTCCTGGCCGCGGCGGGGGCACCTTCAGCAACGGACATCGGTGGCAGGGCCTTTCCATAGTGGCGAAGAGACTCGGCCAGCGTGCCGGGACCTCGTTGACCGGAGGCTGATCCAACCTGACCGGCCGATCAGGAAGGCGGGCCGGCGCTGTGCGAGGCTGCACCGCATGCGCATTCTGGTGGTCGAAGACGAGGTGGACCTTGCCCACACCCTGCACACCGGTCTGACCGCCGAGGGCTACAGCGTCGACCTCGCCCATGACGGCCGGCATGGACTGTGGATGGCCCGGACCGGCGAATACGCCCTTGTCGTACTGGACTTGATGCTGCCCGGACTCAACGGCTACAAGGTCTGCGCCCAGCTGCGCCGGGAAAGCAACGCGACCCCCATCCTGGTACTCACCGCCAAGGACGGGGACTGGGATCAGGCAGAGGCCCTGGACACGGGGGCCGACGACTACCTGGCCAAACCCTTCTCCTACATGGTGCTCGTCGCACGGCTGCGGGCCCTGGTCAGACGGGCCGCCACGGTCGCACCGCCCGTCCTTGCCGTGGGCGACCTCTCGTTGGATGTCGCCGGCCGGGTCTGCCGCCGGGCCGGGACCCGAGTGGAACTCACACCCCGGGAGTTCGCCGTGCTGGAGCTGCTGGCCCGCCGGGCGGGCCAGGCGGTCTCCAAAACGGATCTGCTCTATCACGCGTGGCCCGACGAAGCCTGGGATCCCAACCTGGTGGAGGCACGCGTCAGCGCGCTACGCAAGAAGGTGGACGCCGCGTTCCAACGGCAGTCCCTGCAGACCGTACGGGGTACCGGCTACCGACTGGTGGATGACCGTGAACGCGACTGAGCCGCGACGCCGCTGGTGGCCGACCGTGAACGCGACCGGGCCGCGACGCCGCTGGTGGCCGCGTTCGGTACGAGCCCGCACGGCCCTGGCCGCCGCCTCGGCCGCCGCCGTCATCCTGGTCGGCATCGGCTGGTGGGTTCACCGCGACGTCTACCGCGAGAGCACGCAGATCGCCGAAGGGCAGGCGCAGGCACAGCTCTTTGCGCTCGTCGACCAAGTGGAGGAGGGCGTGGTTCCCGTTCGCCGAAGCACTGTGCCGTACGAGGTCGTCGCGACCGACCGCCGCGGTGCTGTCGCCTACGGCGGAGGCATGGAGGAGTTCGATCCCGGCACCCGCCATGTGCTGCCCGCCCCGCCGAAGGCCGAGTTGCCCGCCCCGCCAGATGACGAGTCGTCAGGCTGGGGCTATACGACCCTTCCCATGCGCATACCAGCGCGCCACGACTCCAAGCCCGGGGACCTGTTCGGCAAGGACGGTGGGACCTACCTGGTCATGTACTACGATATCAGGGCCGATGAACTGAGCAACGAAAAAGTCGCCGCTCTGGGTATCGCCGCCGACGCCCAACTGCGGGTCCATGTGGTGGTGCTCCCGCACGCAGGCGAGGACATCGCCGAGACAATCACCGAAGCCACCGACCTCCTGCTGCTGCGGGCCGGGCTCGTCGGCCTCGTACTGATCGCCGCCGTCGCCTACTTCGCCGTCCGCATCGCGCTGCGGCCGGTGGAAGCCATCCGCGTCCTCACCGCCTCGGTCACCGCGAGCGACCCCCGCGAACGCGTCACCGTCCCCGCCACGGGACACGAGATCACCGCCCTGGCCAACACCATCAACACCACCCTCCAACGCCTCGACAACGCCGCCGCCCAGCAACGCCGCTTCGTCGCGGACGCCGCCCACGAACTACGCAGCCCCCTCACCACACTGCTGGCCAGCCTGGAAGTCGCGCTCGCCTACCCGGAACGCACCGACTGGCCCGCCGCGGCCACCACCGCCGCACGACAGACCCGCCGCCTCCAGGCCCTCGCCGAAGACCTGCTGCTCCTCGCCCGCCTCGACACCCGCACCGCCACAGCCGACCCCGAAACCGTCGACCTGACAGCCCTCGCCTCCCGGCTGACCGAGCAATACCCCCTCAGCGAACGACCGTTGACCCTCACCTGCGACAGCACCGCTCCCGCACACGCACACGGAAACCCCGACGAGTACGAACGGCTGCTGCGCAACCTCATCGACAACGCCGCCCGCCACGCCGCACACCGCATCCAGATCACCATCCGAAACCAGGACGCCTGGGTCGTCCTCACGGTGGCCGACGACGGACCGGGCGTGCCCACCGAGGACGCCGAGCGCATCTTCGAACGCTTCGTCCGGCTCGACGACGCCCGCTCCCGCGACCACGGCGGCACCGGCCTGGGCCTCGCCATCGCCCGCGACCTGGCCCACCGCCACCAAGGCACCCTCACCCTCACCCCCCGGACCCTCGGAGCATGCTTCCAGCTACGCCTCCCCCAAGCCCCCACCCCAGCCGAGGAATAGCGCGCTTCACCCAGGCAGCACTGGCCACCTGATGAGACACCGGTGGTCGGCCCAGCGCAAACGGCACGGGCGCCGCCAATTGCATCGGATGCGAACTTGCGACAGTTGCTGTGTCGGCACCGGCGAGGGCGGACAACACCTCGCTGAACAGGGATGTCCGGAACGTTGCGTCGCGCGACGGTAGCGGCTGGCGAGACCCGATAGTCAGCCGCTGTCACTCGTCCGGATGGACGACTGCGGTTTCGCTGCCGCGTCGCATTCGATGCGATTTTCTCGCATCGGATGCGAGCTACGGAGAGGGGTGGACAGTGAGGTTCAACGGAACGGCCCGGGGGCGGCGAGACCGTACCTCACGGACGGCGCCGAGGAACTGTACAGCGACAGCGCAAGCAAGCTGTCCGACGGCATCGGCCGGATCTTCGACGCCATGACCGGATAGGGCGACCACACCAACATCGCCGCCGCCCTACGCCACACCGCCCGCGTACTGCCGCAGACCCCTGACCGCCCTCGGCCTCACCGGATGAACCCGGACAGAAAGCGATCATGCAAGGGATCCTGCCCACATGCCCCAGCTCGGCGAGCAGCGCCACCGCGCCCCCACGGATCTTCGCGGTGCCCGCGAGGCCGGTGCCTGCCGCGATCTGCGCCGGGTAGTAGGGGTCGGTCAACTCGCACGGCTCCTCGTCGAGGTACCTGATCCGGCGCCGTACGACGACCGTATCCCCGTCCTCGAGTCCCAGAAGGCGGGCCACGACAGCCGGAGCGGGAACCTCCCCGGCGTGCAGGACGCGCTGCGTCCCACGCCTCCCGCGCGCCGCCGCGTCCTCACTCCATGCGTCGCCCTGACCGCCACCAATGCCCTGCTGCACGGCGTCCCACCAGGCCGGTTGTTCCGGGTACGGATCGAAGCAGCCGAGGAAGAGGTACGCATCGAAGTACGCGACTCCGGCCCCGGCCGACCGACCGCCCAATCCCCGCACACGGACAGCGAGAACGGCCGTGGCCTGCTTCTCGTCGGCGAACTCGCGGACGCCTGGGGCGACATCGAGCACACGGTCGGCAAGACGGTCTGGTTTACGGTGAAAGCAACGCAAGCCCAGGGACGCGCCCAATGACGGCCCAGCGCGGCCACCATCACGGCTGCGACCTCGACCAGCTCCACCGCGACGAGATCACCGTGGCGATGAACTGGGTGATCCGCACCTGTCAGGACATCATCCGTGAGCACAGCCGCAGGGCCCGGCGGGGAAGCCGGCCCGCCCCCTGCGAAGTCCTTCGCCGGGCAGCCACACTCCGGGCCTCGGGTTTTCCCCAGTACAGAGGGATGGAAGGCCATACCATCGGCTGGCCTGTTTCCCGGATGGTCCGGCAGGCATTGAAACCACGAGGGTGAATGCGTACGGATCCACAGAGCAAAAGGAACCCTCGTGTACAGCTTCAAGCCAGTGCGCCGGCGTGCCGCCCGCACCGCTGCCGTCGGCGCCCTCGCTGCCGCGGCCTGCGCCACTGTCATGGTCGGCAGCGCCGGAGCCATCGTCAACGGATCGGACTCCACCGAGCGCTACCCGTTCATGGCGACCGTCCCGGAGTCGGCCCCCAAGCTCGGCCTGAACGACGGGACCTGCGGGGCGTCGCTGATCGATCAGCAGTGGGTACTGACGGCGGCCCATTGCGTGAAGGGTGACGGTCTGGAGCTGGACGGCATCGTGCGCGTCGGCAGCGAGCACCGCAAGTCCGGCGGCACTGTCCGGAAGATCGACCGGACCTTCGTCCACCCCGGCTATGTGAACGGCGACGGCAAGGCCGCCAACAAGAACGACCTCGCGCTGATACGCCTGGACCGCCCGGTCGCCCAGCAACCCATCGAGATCGCCAAGCATGCAGGGCGACCCGGCACGCCGACCCGGCTCCTGGGATTCGGCACCACCGCCGACACCGAGCTCAAGTTCCCGGACCGGCTGCAGGAGCTGAACACCCGCAGGGGCGCTGAGTCCGAGTGCGCGCCGGGCTACGCGGGCCGGACCCGGCTGTGCACCATCACCACCGTGCCCAAGGCCATGGCGTGCTTCGGGGACTCCGGCGGGCCGCAGGTCCAGAAGGGCCGGAACGGCCGCTGGGAGCTGATCGGCGTCACCTCGGGGCCCGGTGCCCCGAAGGTGCCGTGCTCGGAGGGTCCTGGCCTCTACACCAACGCGCCCGCCTACGTGGGCTGGATCAACAAGACCATGAAGACCCACAGCGCCCCGAAGACCAACAACGCCCTGTCGACCGCGGCCAAGGGCTCCGACCTCGCCGAGACCGGTACGAACGACAACACCGCGGCGATCGCCGGTACGGCCGCCGCGCTGGTCGTCGCCGGTGGCGGCACCGCCGTCGCAGTACGCCGCCGCAAGACCCGCAGCGCCGCCTGAGCGAAACCGCCGCAGCCCACAAGCGGCCCCCTCGCCAGGGAGCCGCTGCCCTTTGCCGCGTCCTGTTCTGCGGCGCGCTGTGACCCGGTCGCGGGCCCATTGGTGGTCGGTGGCTCATCCGGTCAGTCCTGGCCTGCGGTCCTCAAGACCTCATGAGGACTTACGCTGAGACCGTCCGGCCAACCGAGGACGGTGAGCTACCCATGGCCAAGTACGAGCAGATCGCCGATGCCCTGCGGCAGGGCATCCGCGCAGGTCAGCTGCTTCCCGGGGAGCGGCTGCCGGCCGAGGACAAGCTTGCGGCGCGGTATCGGACCAGTGTGCCGACGCTTCAGCGGGCGCTGTCGGAGCTGGTGGCCGAGGGGCTGATCGACAGGCGGCACGGGGTGGGGACCTTCGTGCGCACCCCGCGTCGGCGGGTCATGCGGAGCAACGATCGGCACCAGTGGGAGAAGGACCGGGCGCGCCGGTCCACGGCGGAGCGCCTGCGGACCGGGTCCACCGAGCACGACACCGGGCTGGAGGTGACCGACCTCGCCTTCCACGCCGAGTACCGCGACGCGAAGGCCGACGACGATCTGGCGTCCGTCTTCCGCATCCCCGTGGGCACGCGGCTGCTGGAGCGGATCTACCGCACCAACTGCCGCGCGGAGGACGCGCCGTTCGCCCTGGTGCACTCGTATCTGGTCCACGACGTGGTGGCCGCCAATCCGGATCTGCTCGACGCCGCCAACGAGCCCTGGCCCGGCGGCACCCAGAATCAGCTCTACACGATCGGCATCGAGCTGGACCGCATAGAGGAACGGATCACGGCCCGGCCGCCGACGGTGGAAGAGGCCGAGGCGCTCGGGCTGAAGAAAGGTGTGTCGGTGATCGTCCTGCGCAAGATCTGTACGGATATCGGCGACCGGGTCGTGGAGGTCTCCGACGTGACGCTGTGCGGAGACCGTACGGAACTCGTCTTCACCACGCCCCTGACGAGGTGGTGATCATGCCCAACGTCATTACCGTCATCACCGCCGTCCACGCCCCGGGCGCCGAGCATCTGCCGGACGCCTACAAGTCGTTGCGCGAGCAGGAGCTGCCGGACGGCTGGGACTGGCAGTGGGTCATCCAGGAAGACGGCGAGACCGACGCCGTGCGTCCCTACGTCCCCGATGACGCCCGTGTCAGCTTCGGCCAGGGCCGGGCGGGCCGGGCCGCGATGGCCCGCACGATGGGGCTCGCGCGCGCCGAGGGCGAGTACGTCAGGGTGCTGGACGCCGACGACATGCTCACCCCCGGCGCCCTCGCCCGCGACCTCCGCGCGCTCACCGACCACCCCGCTCTCGGCTGGGCCACCTGCCGCGCCCTGGACCTGCTGCCCGACGGCTCCACCGTCGGCTTCGAGGGCGATCCGCCGCAGGGGCCCATCGCGCGCGGCGCCCTCCTCGAATTCTGGCGGGCGAACGGCTACCGAGCCCAGGTGCACCCCGTCACCCTCTTCGTACGCCGGGACCTGCTCCTCGCCCTCGGCGGCTGGATGGCCCTCCCCGCATCCGAGGACACCGGCCTCCTCATGGCCCTCAACGCGGTCAGCCGCGGCTGGTTCACCGCCGAGACCGGCCTGCTCTACCGCAAGTGGCCCGGCCAGGTCACCAGCCAGTCCGCCCACACCGACGAGGCCGAGCGCACGGCCCGGTTCGCGGTGGTCGAGGCGCGGGCCCGGGTCCTGGCCGCCATGGACGGCTGGCGCTACGACGCGAGCTGAAACGCCTGCTCGGCCGGCACCGATGAGTTTGTGCGGCGTCCCCGGTCTGAGAGGAGGAAGAGCTCACCGACTCAGGAAGAGCTCACCGACCGCTTCCCACGGAGGGGCATCATGAGGAAGATCAGCGCCAGCCTGTTCATCTCGCTCGACGGAGTCGTGGAAGCGCCCGATCAGTGGCACTTCCCCTATTTCAACGACGAGATGGGCGCCGCCGTCGACGCGTCCTTCGCCACGGCCGACACCCTCCTCATCGGCCGCAAGACCTATGACAGCTTCGCCGGCGCGTGGCCGGACCGCGAGGCGGCGGGCGGCGAGGACGCCCACTTCGCCAAGAAGCTCGGTGACGCCCGCAAGATCGTCGTATCGCGCCAGGATCTCACCTTCACCTGGCGGAACTCCGAACTGCTCGAGGGCGAGCTGGCGGACGCCGTCACCGCGCTGAAGAGCGAACCGGGCGGGGACATCGCCCTGAGCGGCTCGGTCTCGGTCGTCCGGCAGCTCCTGGCGCACGGTCTGCTGGACGAGTTGCGCCTGCTGGTCCACCCGATCGCAGTCCGCAAGGGCATGCGGCTGTTCGACGAGGGCGAGACCACGATCCCGCTGAAGCTGCTCTCCTCCGAGACCTTCGGCACCGGTGTGCTGCACCTGGTCTACGCCCTGGCCGAACCGACGGGCGACGCGGCCTACGACGACGCCAAGGCCCACCTGCCCCAGAACGATCAGTAGCGCCGTCCGTCTTGTGTCAGGGCAAGGTTTCCGCGTCCACCCGGGAAAAGACCAGGTCGCTTTCCTCGGCGACCGGGCCCCGCCAGCGCATCGGCACCTCCGGGGCGCGCCGGAGCGCGTCCGGGTAGCTGGCTGCCGCGTAGTCGTTGGTCAGGCGGTAGACGTGGAAACCGTGGTCTTTGAGAGCGATCAGCAGCTCTGCTACGGAGTCTCCCAGCTCGGACATGCGCTGAGGGGTGACCTCGACGGTCAGTTCCGCGTCCGGGCGCAGCTTGTCCAGCAGGGGGAGAAGCCCCCGGACGACGCCGCCTTCCGCGCCCTCCACGTCGATCTTGATCACCCTGGCCCGGGTGATCTCCTCCTCGGTGAGGAGGCGGGGCAGGGGCTGGGCCGCGATGTCGAAGGTGGACTCGGCCGGGCCGTCGTAGGGGACGACGCTGTTCGCGCCCATGTTGCGGGAGCTGGCGAGGATGAACGTCAGCAGCTCGTCGCGGTCGGAGACGGCCGCGTTGAGCGCGCGGATGTTGGCGCAGCCGTTGCGCCGTGTGTGCCGCAGGAGGATGCGGTGGAAGGTCGGCGAGGCTTCGATCGCCACCACCTTGCCGCGTGCCCCGACGAGGCGTGAGGCCAGGATGCTGTAGTAGCCGATGTTGGCCCCGACGTCCACGAAGACGTCCCCGGGCTTGAGGCGCCGCTGGAGCCACCGCGTCATATGCGGCTCCCAGACGCCGAAGAGGTACAGGTAGCGCTGGATGAGGTCCTGCGTGTCGACGGCGAAGGTGGCGCCGAAGCGGGTACGGGCCAGGCGGTGCAGGGGGCGGTCCCGTAGTGCGGCGTTGAGGTGGTTCTCGACCAGGGCCCGCTTTCCGGCGCTCCAGGGCGCATGGCGGACGTACTCGCGGCCGAGGTCCAGAGCGGCCTGGTCGAGCCTGTGGCTCCTGCGGCTCACGGGGCCTCCAGGGGGTGAAGGGTCGTTCTGGCGCGGCGTCTCCCCCTGACCTGCTTCCCCCTGACATGGAAGCGCCCGACCGCTGGCGACGGGGGATGCACCAGCGGTCGGGCTGTACCTAAGCGTAACGCGGCTCCTCGCGTGTGGGGGCCGACTCCTCCCTCCGATGAGGAGTTGTGACCGCGATCACGCAACGTTCTCGCAACGTGGTTACCGCCCGCATGGCGGCTCGTACGACAGCCGGGGCAGGTACTCGTGCCATTTCTCCGGTGTCAGCACGCCCCGGGTCATCGAGCAGATACGACGATCCGCCACGCCCACGTCCAGGCTCCACAGCCGGACCGTGTCGGCGCCGCTGGACACTCCGAGCATCCGGTTCTGGCGACTGAACGACAGGAAATTGCCGGTCTTGGCGTTGGGGCTCAGCGACTGCCCGATGGACGTGGCCTTGGACGGGACGGTGACGTCCCAGAGGCGGGCCGTGTTGTCGTTGCCGCCGCTCGCCAGGGTGCTGCCGTCCCGGCTGAACGACAGCGACACGATCGCGTCGGTGTGGCCGGTGAGAGGGGAGCGCAGCCGGGTCGCCCTGCTGGGATCGGTGACGTTCCAGAGCCGGACGGTGTTGTCGTCGCTGCCGCTGGCCAGTGTGCGGCCGTCCGGGCTGTAGGCGAGCCGGTTGACGGGGCCGAGGTGTCCCGTGAGCGGCGCGCCTCGTGGGGTGGTGTGGCGCGGGTCGGTCACCTTCCACAGGCGGATGGTGTTGTCCGCGCTGCCGCTGACGAGCGTACGGCCGTCGGGGCTGAAGACGAGGTCGTTGACGTAGCCCTTGTGGCCGGTGAGCGGCGTGCCGAGCCGACGGACCTGGGACAGGTCGCCGACGTCCCACAGTTGGATGGTGCGGTCCTCGTACGCGGTCGCCATGACGCGCCCGTCCGGGCTGAAGGCCAGGGCGCTCGCGAACCGGGTCCGCAGGGGGAGGGGCGACTTGTAGGCGACGGGGTGGGCCGGGTCGGTGACGTTCCACAGCCGTAGCTCGCGGTTGCCGGTCATCACCGCGAGGGTGTGGCCGTCGGGGGAGAAGGTCAGTTCACGTACCGCGTCCTCCCCGGGGAGGAACGGCTTGCCCAGCGGTGCCGGCCGGCTGGGCTTCTCCACGTTCCACAGCCGGACCTTCTCGTCGCGCCCGGCCGTGGCGAGCACCCGCCCGTCCGGGCGGAACACCCCCATCCGGCCGACCATGTCCGAGGTCGGCAGCGACCACAGGCGGACCGTGTTGTCGCCGGATCCGGTGGCGAGGGTGCGGCCGTCGGGGCTGAAGCCCAGGGCGTACATCTCGCCGCTGCTGCCCGCGAGCGGCTCGCCGACCTGCGACGGGTATTGCGGATCGCTGACGTTCCACAGGCTCGCGGTGCTGTCCTGGCTGGCGGCGGCGAGCATGGATCCGTCCGGGCTGAAGGACACGGACCAGATGGGGCCGGTGTGGCCGGTGAGCGGCGAGCCGAGCGGCTCCGCGTGGCGCGGATCGCCGACGTTCCACAGCCGGACGGTGTTGTCCGCGCTGCCGCTGGCGAGAGTGCGGCCGTCAGGGCTGAAGACCACGGAGTGCACCAGGTCCTTATGGCCGGTCAGCACCGTCTCGATCCGCTTCGGACGGCGCGGATCGGCCATGTTCCACAGCCTGATCGTGCCGTTGTCGCCACCGGCCGCCAGGGTGCGGCCGTCGGGGCTGAACGCCACGGAGCGCACGGCGGCGGTGTGGCCGGTCAGCGCGCCGAGCGGCCTCGGCCGGCCCGGGCGGCTCAGGTCCCAGAGGCGAACGACGCGGTCTTCCGTGGCCGTGGCCAGCGTGCGCCCGTCCGGGCTGAAGGCGAGCAGATAGATCGTGCCGTCGTGGTGGGACAGGGGCGCGCCGATCGGGCGCGGATGGCCGGGGTTCCGCACGTCCCACAGCCGGACCGTGCCGTCGTCGCCGGCGCTGGCGAGGGTGCGGCCGTCCGGGCTGAAGACCGCGCTGCTCACCCAGCTCGTATGGCCGGTGAGGGGTTTGCCGAGCGGTTTGGGGCTAGTCCGGTCGCTCACGTCCCACAGCCGTACGGTCCGGTCGTAGCTGGCGGTGGCCAGGAGCCGCCCGTTCGGGCTGAACGTGGTGAGGTAGACGGCGCCGGTGTGGCCATGGAGCGGGGTGGCCAGCGGAGCGTTCACCATCGAGAGCAACCGGTTCTTCGTGGCCTCGTCGTCGGGCCGCAACCGGTGTGCCACCAGGGCGAGTTGGGCGGACAGCGACGGATCCGTGTACTGGAAGCGATCGGCCTCGGTGACCACCTGCTCGAACACCGCGTCGTCCCGCTGCTGCCAGGCGACCACCGCCGTACCGGCGGCCAGCACCGCCAGGACGACCAGAGCCGACACCGCGCCTCGGCTGAGCCACACCGTGCGTCTGCGCAGCCGGACGGACGCGGCCAGGAATTCCACCGCGCTGCGGGTCAGATAGGTGCCGCCGGCGGTCTTCGCCCAGGTGTGGGCCTGCTCCAGGCGGGAGCCGCGGTAGAGCAGTGACGCGTCGCGGTTCGAGCCCTCCCAGGCCCTGCCGTCCTCCTCCAGCCGCTGGCGCACCAGATGGTCGTTCCGGTCCTCGTCGATCCAGTCGCGCAGCCGTGGCCAGGCGTGGAGCAGCGCCTCGTGGGTGATCTCCACGGTCTCCGCGTCGAGCGTCACCAGGCGGGCGCGGACCAGCGCTTCGAGTGATTCCTCCGTCTTGCCCGGGTCTGTCGACTCCTTGGCCAACTGGTGCCGCGTCCCCCGCCTGCGGGTGGCCTGGGTGTCCTCGCCCAGCCGGACCAGCCGCAGAAGAAGCAGTCGCGCGGCCGTGCGTGCCTCGGTGTCGAGGTCGGACCAGGCGCGTTCGGCGGTGGCCGCCACCGCGCCCTGGATGCCGCCCGCCGCGCGGTAGCCGGCCAGCGTCAGCCGTCCCGCCTTCCGCCGCTGCCAGGTGGCGAGCAGGGCGTGGGAGAGGAGCGGCAGCACGCCCGCGTCATGCGTGCCACGTGGGCTGTCGGCGCTCACTTCACGCACGATCAGCTCCGCCAGCCCCGGTTCGAGTTCCAGCCCCACGGCCTTGGCCGGGCCGGTGACCGCTTCGCGCAACTCCGCGGTGGTCAGCGGCCCGAGCACCATGTGCCGGTGCTGCAGCGCGTCGGCCAGTTCGGGATAGGCCAGGCACAGCTCGTAGAAGTCGGCACGTATGCCGAGGACGACGAGCACGGGGGGCGGCTCGCCCGGGCCGTCGGGCGTGCAGACGGCGTGCAGGAGCTGGATGAACGCGCGCCGGTCCGCCTCGTCGGCGCCGAGGGTGAACGCCTCCTCGAACTGATCCACGATCACCACCGGACGGGCGGTGGCGGACGTCTCGCGTTCCGCCCAAGCCATGACGGCCTCGCGCACCGCGCGCGCGAACCCGGGAGTGCCGGGCCCCCGCGCCTCAGCGCCGGGCTCCCGCGCCTCCGGTTCCGCCGACGCGGGGACGACGTCCGCGAGTTCGGGGATCCGGCGGGCCAGCTCGGCGAGCGGGTCGGCGCCCGGCACGAGCTGCAGCACCCGACTCTCGCGCAACGCGGGCACCCGCCTCTCGCGCAACGCGGGCACCAGCCCGGCGTTCAGCAGGGAGGACTTCCCCGCCCCGGAGGCGCCCACGAGCACGACCAGGCCGCCCGTCTCCTCCGCCGCGCAGAGCTGAGTGACGAGGGCGTCCGTGCTCCGCTCCCGGCCGAAAAACCACCGGGCGTCCTGCTGACGGTACGAGGCCAGCCCCCGGTACGGGCATACGCCACCGGAGACGGCCGGGGTTTCGGCCGGGGGCCGTTCCTCTTCTTCCGCTGACGGGTCGGGGCGTTCGCCGACCGGGTCGGCCACCGCCCGCTCCCACAGCCGCTGCCAGTGGGCCATGTCGTACAGGCCCTTGGACACCGGCACGGGCCGCGCGCGGCGGGCGTCGGGTATCAGGACGAGCAGTACGGCCGCGAGGGCGATGAACTGGGCGGGTACGTTCTTGGCCCGCCGCCAGTCGCTGATCCGCTGGGCGGAGACCCGTACGGGACGCCCTCGCTCGTCGGCCCGCTGGAGTCGGACGACCGCCTCGGACACGCTCTTGAGGGGAGGGTTGCCGGCCTCCCGGTACAGCAGCGCGAGGCGTTCCGCGAAGGCTGTGCGTGCCCCCGAGTCGGAACTCAAGGTCTCCACTCCTTACTTCCCCCGCGCTCTGAACTTCCGGACCGGAAAACTCACTTTATACGGCTGACCAGCGGTGAAGCCGGTATCGCGATGCCGGAACCTCCTCGGCGGGAGGCACAACTGGCAGGATCATGGCGCAGTAGCGCACCCCACCACGAGCCGCCCAGCAAGGCCATCAGCTCAGCGCACGGAGAGACAACCCATGACATCGCATGTTCTCGGTCAGCTTTCGGCGAAGTCACGTGTTTCGCCGGAGCCACGAGAGGGCGGTCGCGGGGCTCGTCGTATGAGCTCGAGAGATCCGTGGAGCCGGTCCCGTCCGGACGGCTGTCGCATCGACCACGGGTCCGGCCTTCGCACCTGATCCGCACCGGCACGGCGCGGATCGCCACCGCCCCACGGTTCGGCACCGGTCCCCACGAGGGGAGGGACCGGCGCCGAACGTGGGAGCGGGTCAGGTCATCTGGGCGCGGCGGGCCAGTCGCCGGGGCCTCCGCCGTTCCATTCGATCAGCTCGGGGTTGTCGAGGGTCGCGTTCTCTTCCAGCACACCCGCGCGCTGCAGGAGCCGCCGGAGCTCGTCCGCGCTCACCACCACGCCGACGTCCTGGCCGTCGATCAGCACACGACGGCGGCCGTCCAGCGGTTCGTCCACCACTACGCGAGCCGGGGCCGGGGTCTTGTCCTCCATAGCACCAGGCTCGCCGCATACGGCGCCGACCGCACCTCGGGCGGGACGTGCCGACGAGGCCGAACGGCAGAGGGCCGGGAACCGGTCACCTGGTCCCAGGCCCTCCGTCATGCCGGTCGTGCGGTCCTGCGGTCCTGCGGTCGCGCCGATCCTGCCGGTCGTACGGTCGTGCCCGTCAGCCGCAGCAGCCGCCGCACTGGCACGGGCCGCCGGACTGGCAGCCGCAGCCGCAGCCCGATCCGCAGCCACATGCGCCGACGGGGTGGCCGACGGGTTGGGTCGGAGGGGGTTCGGGCTTGGAGAGGTCCGCCATGCGTCGCCTCCTCGGGAGGGGTCACGTCACTTGCCCCTCATGGTGCCGACGACCCGGCGGCCGCGCGCAGGGGCGCGTCGACGGCGCTTCGATGCACGCCGTCGCGGACGCTCACGCCCCTGCGGCGTCTCCCTGCGGGGACATCTCGTCGGCGTGCTCGCCGGTGACCAGGTAGACCACGCGCTTGGCGACGGAGACCGCGTGGTCGGCGAACCGCTCGTAGTAACGGCCCAGCAGCGTGACGTCCACGGCGGTCTCTATGCCGTGCTTCCAGCGGTCGTCCATCAGGTGCTGGAAGAGGGTGCGGTGCAGCAGGTCCATCGCGTCGTCGTCGTGCTCGAGCTGGAGCGCGAGGTCGACGTCCTTGGTGATGATGACCTCGGCGGCCTTCGCCATCAGCCGCTGCGCGAGCTGGCCCATCTCCAGGATCGTGGCGTGCAGATCGTGCGGCACGGCCGACTCCGGGAAACGGAGCCGGGCCAGCTTGGCGACGTGCTGCGCGAGGTCGCCGGAGCGCTCCAGGTCGGCGCTCATCCGCAGGCTGGTCACCACGATCCGCAGATCGGTGGCGACCGGCTGCTGCCGGGCCAGCAGGGTTATCGCCCGTCCCTCCAGATCCCGCTGCAGAGTATCGACCTTCTCATCGGCGGCGATGACGCTCTCGGCGAGCTTGAGGTCCGCGTCGAGAATGGCAGTGGTGGCACGGCCGATGGCCGAACCGACGAGCCGGGCCATGTCGACCAGACCGTCCCCGATCGAATCAAGCTCCTCGTGGTACGCGTCCCGCATCACTGACCTCTTTCACTGACTCTCGGTGACGATCTCTGACAGGTTTCTGGCAGATCTCCGTGGCTATTGCCCTCGAGGGCGAGGGCCCCACACTTCCACGCTCCGGCCGGAACGCGTCCGCTTCCGGCATCGGGCGTGAATCACACCTAACTCCCAGGTGAACTCTCGGCAACGTCGCCCCGGCCGCCCCGTGTGACACCCGCCCGGCGAAACGTCCGGAGTGAACCGATACCGACGCCCCGGTGAACTCTCGGCAACGTCTGACCAAGGGGCTCGTCACGGGGCTGTGGAGTGGTCTCGCCGCCCGCATAACCTTGGACGCATGAACGTGAACGCGGCGATCGCCGCAGTGGCGGCGCTCGCCGGGTTGTGCACCGGCGTCATCGCCATGCTGGCGTTCCGCTGGAGCGAGCGTGAACAGGCGAAGCCTACGCGTTCCTCACTGCATACCGACGCCGTGCTGCCGCCCGGCGTCGACACCGTCCTGTCGGTGCTGCGCTCCTCGGCCGTCGTCCTCGACGAGGCGGACGCCGTCGTCAAGGCAAGCTCGGCCGCGTACGCGCTTGGCCTGGTGCGCGGCGGCAAGCTGGCCGTGGAGCCGATGCTGGCGATGGCCCGCGACACCCGGCGGGACGGCGAGATCCGTCAGATCGAGCTGGATCTGCCGCGCCGCGGCACCGGCCGGGGCGGGGACGCGCTCGCGGTGTCCGCCAGAGTGGCCCCGCTGGGCTCCCGGCTGGTCCTGCTGCTCGTGGAGGACCTCACCGAGGCCCGCCGGATCGAGGCCGTGAGACGTGACTTCGTCGCCAACGTCAGCCATGAGCTCAAGACCCCGGTCGGCGCGCTGTCCCTGCTGTCCGAGGCCGTGATGGACGCGTCCGACGACCCGGAGGCGGTCAACCGCTTCGCCGGGCGGATGCAGGTCGAGGCCACCCGGCTGACCAGCCTCGTCCAGGAGCTCATCGACCTCTCCCGGGTGCAGAACGACGACCCGCTGGAGGACGCCGAGCCGGTCCGGGTGGACGAGCTCGTCGCCGAGGCCATCGACCGGTGCCGTCACCAGGCGGGCACCAAGCAGATCACGATGGCCACGGGCGGCACCGCCGATCTGCACGTATGGGGCAACCGCGGCCAGCTCGCCGCCGCGCTCGGCAATCTCGTCGAGAACGCGGTCAACTACAGTCCGGCCCGTACCCGCGTCGGCATCGCCGCCCGCCGCATCCCCGCCACCGGCGGGGACCTGATCGAAGTCGCCGTGACCGACCAGGGCATAGGCATCTCCGAGAAGGACCGCGAGCGGATCTTCGAGCGCTTCTACCGGGTCGATCCGGCCCGCTCGCGGCAGACCGGCGGGACCGGGCTCGGTCTCGCCATCGTCAAGCATGTGGCCGCCTCGCACGGCGGGGAGGTCACCGTGTGGAGCGCCGAAGGACAGGGCTCCACCTTCACCCTGAGACTCCCGGAAGCCGGTGCGGCACGGGACCGGGACCGCTCGCGGAGCCAGCCGAGCGAGTCGAGCGAGTCGTACGACACCGGAGCAGACCTCGATGGCGAGGAGCACGGCCGGCCGTACGAGACCTTCACCAATGAACCACTCTCTGCCCCGGAGGTCCTTCCGTGACCCGAGTTCTGGTCGTCGAGGACGAGGAATCGTTCAGCGACGCACTGTCGTACATGCTTCGCAAGGAGGGATTCGAGGTCGCGATCGCGACGACGGGGCCCGAGGGCCTCGACGAGTTCGAGCGCAACGGCGCCGACCTGGTGCTGCTCGACCTGATGCTGCCGGGCCTGCCCGGTACGGAGGTCTGCCGCCAGCTGCGCGGCCGGTCCAATGTCCCGGTGATCATGGTGACCGCCAAGGACAGCGAGATCGACAAGGTGGTCGGGCTGGAGATAGGCGCCGACGACTATGTGACCAAGCCCTTCTCCTCACGTGAGCTGGTCGCCCGGATCAGAGCCGTACTGCGCCGCCGCGGTGAGCCGGAGGAGATCACCCCCGCCGCCCTGGAAGCCGGGCCGGTCCGGATGGACGTGGACCGGCATGTGGTCACGGTCGGCGGCGGCAAGGTGGACCTCCCGCTGAAGGAGTTCGACCTGCTGGAGATGTTGCTGCGCAACGCGGGCCGGGTGCTGACCCGGATGCAGCTGATCGACCGCGTCTGGGGCGCGGACTATGTGGGCGACACCAAGACGCTCGACGTCCACGTCAAGCGACTCCGGGCCAAGATCGAGCCCGACCCGGGTGCGCCTCGGTATCTGGTGACGGTGCGGGGTCTGGGCTACAAGTTCGAGCCGTAAGCCATATTCCGTAGAGCCGGACCCGGGCCCCGAGCCGCCGGACGGAGTCCGGCACGGCGTCCCGAAGCCCGTGAGGCCCGCCAGGGCCGAGCGGTGCGAGGGGCGCACGCGGGAGGGGGCTCGAGCCGGACCCATGCGCGAGGGCGGCCCTGGAGCTTTCCAGGGCCGCCCTCGCGCATGTCCGGGGCCGGTCTCGGCGACCGGCCCCGGTGACCGGTCTCAGTGACCGCCGCCGTTCGGGTTCGGCTCGCCCGTCGCGATGCCGTTCGGGGCGCCGCTGCTCTGGTCGGAGCCCGGCTGGCCGCTCGCCGAGCCGGACGGGGTGCCGCTGGGCTTGCCACTGGGCGTACCGCTCGGCTTGCCACTGGGCGTACCACTGGGCGTCGCCGAGCCCGACGGCTTGGCGGTCGGCAGCTCGGACGGGCCCCAGCCCTTGAAGTAGCTCGTCGCCGGGACCACGAACGCGGTGACCGGGATATTGCCGGTCGAGCTGAGGTCGAAGACGACCCGCTCCGCGTTGCCGTCCTGGGCGGCCTCGCGCCCGTCGCTGATGACGGCGGAGGCATTGCCCTCGCCGCCGAAGGCCACCGAGCCGCCGGCCGGGACGACGACCGGGCCGGTCTTGCCCTTGGCCGGGCTGAGCTTCACCCGCGCAGCGGTGCCGGGGAGGGTGATGGCCTTGACGGTCTGGTCCCCCTTGCCGTTGTTGAAGAGCCGGCCGGTGACGACGGCCGGGCCCTTCGCCTTGCGGTCCGGCTGGGTCACCAACGTGGCGTTCTGGATCTTGATATCGCCGACAGCGGTCGCGGCGTTGTCGGGCTTGACCTCCAGCGTCTGTGCGTCGTTCCCGGCTCCGCAGGCGGAGAGCGGGGCGACCGAGACCACGATGGCGGCTGCGGCGAGGGCGCCGCGTCGAAGGCTGCTGCTCACGGCGGCGGCATCTCCTAGGACGAGGTGGACGAGGTAAAGATTGGATCAGCGCGCTTAGATTACCGATCCGCCCTCTTCGGCCCGCACCCGACCCGCCCCAAGGCGCTCCGCCCCGGGCGGGGCACCCGTGCGCTGCCCGGTTCCGGTGTGCGTTACGAGGTCCGTACGGCGCCGTCCTGAAGTCCCGAATATCGGCTCGGCCGTTCGCGCCGGAGATTATCGGTAAGGAATCCACGCATGTCCGAGAATTGATCACGGGCTTGATGCGCTCTGCGTGATCAAGTCTGTGATCAATTCTCGAATCGGGGCGGGATCGCTCGCTCCTGATCCGAACGGAGTAGCGGAAGTCCATCGACTGGACTCCGGCAAAACGGGACGTACGGCCACTCGTTCGGGCTTCTTCGGGTACGTAACGGGCGGGTTTCCGCGTGCCCGGACAGCGGCTCCCACCTGCGAATACCCGGTTCCGCACGCCTCGTGCAGCACGTTCCGGTCGCACTTGTCAAGCCCCGAGATATGCCCTGACCTGCGAAAACGCCATTCAGAAGAAGGCGTTCCCGTGTTACCCTGGATAGCCACGGAAGGGGTACCTGTCACATGACGTTCAAGGTTGGCGACACCGTGGTCTATCCCCATCACGGGGCCGCGCTGATCGAGGCCATCGAAACTCGCCAGATCAAAGGCGTGGACAAGACCTACTTGGTGCTGAAGGTCGCTCAGGGTGACCTGACGGTTCGTGTGCCGGCGGACAATGCGGAGTTCGTCGGTGTGCGTGATGTGGTCGGCCAGGACGGGCTGGATCGGGTCTTCGAGGTGCTGCGTGCACCGTATGCGGAAGAACCGACGAACTGGTCCCGTCGTTACAAGGCAAATCTCGAGAAGCTCGCCTCCGGCGATGTGATCAAGGTGGCCGAGGTCGTGCGTGATCTGTGGCGCCGAGAGCGTGAGCGCGGACTCTCCGCCGGTGAGAAGCGCATGCTCGCCAAGGCCCGCCAGATCCTGGTGAGCGAACTCGCGCTCGCCGAGAGCACCAATGAGGACAAGGCCGAGGCTCTGCTCGACGAGGTTCTCGCGTCCTGAATATCAATGCCGTGGTGCCCGAGTGACTCAGACCTCTGATTCCCGCTAAGTCGTCTGTCGCCGGGCGCTGCGGCATGCGTACGCACCGGACGCTGTGATCCCCACGCGGTGATCTCTTGGCTGTGATCTCCACGCGGTGATCTCTTACGAGCCTCCGGTCGTCGCACCTCTGTGCCGGTGCGCTCAGCCGCGCCACGGTGCGCGGTGGAAGGTGTGCCGGGCCCGGGCAGCTGACTCGACCGGTCGTCACGGAAGGGGCCGGTCGGGCCATCGCGCCCGGCACGCTGTGGCCATACCCATCTCGGCTGAGGAAGCAAACCTGAACGCCAACTCAATGTCCGCAACCCCGGATCACGGCGGCTCCGGCGCGTCCGGCCGACCCGCCCGCGCCGCCGCCGTGATCCCCGCCGCGGGCCGCGGCGTGCGGCTGGGCCCGGGCGCCCCCAAGGCGCTGCGCCCGCTGAGCGGCACGCCCATGCTCGTCCACGCCGTACGGGCGATGGCCGGATCCCGCTCCGTCTCCCTCGTCGTCGTGGTCGCCCCGCCGGACGGCGCCGACGAGGTACGGCGGCTGCTGGACGCGTATCCGCTGAGCGGCAGCCTCACCGACACCACCGAGGTGGTGGTCGTGTCCGGCGGCGAGACCCGCCAGGAGTCGGTGCGCAAGGGGCTGGCCGCCGTCCCCGAGACCGTCACCACCGTGCTGGTGCACGACGCGGCGCGGCCGCTGGTGCCCGTGGACACGGTGGACGCGGTCGCCGCCGCCGTACGAGACGGATCGCCCGCCGTAGTCCCGGCGCTGCCGCTGGCCGACACCGTCAAGCAGGTCGAGCCGCGCACCGGGGAGCGGGCCGGTGAGCCCGAGCCGGTCGTCGGCACCCCGGAGCGCGCCCTGCTGCGCGCCGTCCAGACCCCGCAGGGCTTCGACCGCGCCACGCTCGTGGCCGCCCACGAGAAGATCGCCCTGGAGGGCGAGGGCGCGACGGACGACGCGGGCATGGTGGAGCGGCTCGGCGTCGAGGTCGTGGTCGTCCCCGGCCATGAGGAGGCGTTCAAGGTGACCCGGCCGCTGGATCTGGTGCTGGCCGAGGCGGTTCTGGCCCGCAGGAGGGCGAACGATGGCTTCTGACGCGGTGGCGCTCCCCCTGGTGGGCATCGGCACGGATGTGCACGCCTTCGAGAAGGGCCGTGAGCTGTGGTGCGCGGGGCTGCTGTGGGATGGCGACGAGTACGGAGAGTACGGACTGGCCGGCCACTCCGACGGCGATGTGGCCGCGCACGCCGCCTGTGACGCGCTGTTCTCCGCCGCCGGGCTCGGCGACCTCGGCGCCCACTTCGGCACCGACCGCCCCGAGTGGTCCGGCGCCGCGGGCACCACACTGCTCGCCGAGGCGGCCCGGATCGTGCGGGACGCGGGCTTCGGGATCGGCAATGTGGCGATCCAGGTGATCGGCGTGCGCCCCAAGATCGGCAAACGGCGCGCAGAGGCGACGAAGGTGCTGACGGCGGCGGTGGGCGCCCCTGTCTCGGTGTCCGGTACGACCACGGACGGCCTGGGCCTGACCGGCCGGGCCGAGGGCCTCGCGGCGATCGCCACGGCGCTGGTGTTCCGGCGGTAAGGGGGCAGGGGCGTCGTCGGGCGCTGCCCGCGCGTCCCACGCCCCGGTTTCGTCCCGAGTGTCACGCTTCTGTGTCCCCGCCGGGGAAGACGCACAGGGCACCGTTCACTTCCCACTACCCTTGATGCGTGACTATTCGCCTGTACGACACCAGCGCCCGGCAGATCCGTGACTTCACCCCGCTCAAGCCGGGCTGTGTCTCGATCTACCTGTGCGGCGCGACCGTGCAGGCGGCCCCGCACATCGGGCACATCAGGTCGGGGCTGAACTTCGACATCATGCGCCGCTGGTTCGCCCACCGTGGCTATGACGTGACGTTCATCCGCAATGTCACCGACATCGACGACAAGATCATCGCGAAGTCGGCGGAGCAGAAGCGGCCGTGGTGGGCGATCGGCTACGAGAACGAGCGCGCCTTCAACCAGGCGTACGACATCCTCGGCTGCCTGCCCGTGACCTATGAGCCGCGGGCGACCGGTCATGTCCCCGAGATGATCGAGATGATGCGGGAGCTGATCGACCGGGGTCATGCCTATGCCGCCGAGGGCAATGTCTACTTCGATGTGCGCTCGTTCCCCGAGTATCTGAAGCTCTCCAACCAGGACCTGGACGGACTGCGCCAGCCCTCCGGCGAGGGCGAGATCGGCAAGCGCGACCCGCGCGATTTCGCCATGTGGAAGGCGGCGAAGCCGGGGGAGCCGAGCTGGGAGACCCCGTGGGGGCGCGGCCGTCCCGGCTGGCACCTGGAGTGCTCGGCGATGGCGCACAAGTACCTCGGGCGCGCCTTCGACATCCACGGCGGTGGCGTCGACCTGATCTTCCCGCACCATGAGAACGAGATCGCGCAGGCCAAGGCGTTCGGCGACGACTTCGCCGCCTACTGGGCGCACAACGCCTGGGTGACCATGAGCGGCGAGAAGATGAGCAAGTCGCTCGGCAACTCGGTGCTGGTCTCCGAGATGGTCAAGCGCTGGCGTCCGATCGTGCTCCGCTACTACCTGGGCACCCCGCACTACCGGTCGATGATCGAGTACAGCGAGGAGGCCCTGCGCGAGGCCGAGTCGGCGTTCGCGCGGATCGAGGGCTTCGTCCAGCGAGTGACCGAAAAGGCAGGGAAGGCCGTCCCTGCCGCGGCCGAGGTGCCGCCCGCCTTCGCGGAGGCGATGGACGACGACCTCGGGGTGCCGCAGGCGCTCGCCGTCGTCCACACCACCGTCCGCCAGGGGAACTCCGCCCTGACCGCCGACGACAAGGAGGCGGCGGTCGCCCGGCTCGCCGAGGTGCGGGCCATGCTGGGCGTGCTGGGCCTCGACCCGCTCGATGAGCACTGGGCGGGCGGCTCGGACCGCGGTGAGGATCTGCACGGCGTGGTCGACTCGCTCGTCCGGCTGGTCCTGGAGCAGCGGCAGGCCGCGCGGACCCGTAAGGACTACGCGACGGCGGACGCGATCCGCGATCAGCTACAGCAGTCGGGTCTGGTGATCGAGGACACCCCGTCCGGACCGCGCTGGGAGCTGGGCCAGCGCTGAGGCCCTGGCCCTGACCTCCTGTGTTGTGCCGCCCGGCGCCCCGGGCGGCACACTTGTGACCGTACAAATGACCGCACAGACGCCTTTGACCTCACAGACGGGTGACGTTCGGCGTCCGAGCCGCTTGCTGAGCGCCGCTGAGCAGTGAAGAGACAGGTGACCATTCATGGCCGGCAACAGCCAGCGCAGGAACCGCCGTACCAGCAACAAGAAGGGTGCGACGGTCGGCAGCGGAGGCAAGCGGCGCCGCTCCCTCGAGGGCAAGGGGCCGACCCCGCCCGCCGAGATGCGTAAGGGACATGCCAAGCAGCGGATCGCCAACGCCCGCACCCGCCAGGTGGCCAAGCGCCCCGTCGCGCGCCGCGGCGGCAAGGGGTCGAGCGAACTGGTGGTGGGCCGTAACCCGGTGGTCGAGGCGCTGCGCGAGGGCGTTCCGGCGAACACCCTGTATGTGCAGCAGTTCATCGACAGCGACGACCGGGTGCGCGAGGCGCTGAAGCTGGCCGCCGACCGCGGCGGCATCCACCTCATGGAGGCGCCCAAGCCCGAGCTCGACCGGATGACGAACGGCCTGAACCACCAGGGCGTGGTGCTCCAGGTCCCGCCGTACGAGTACGCCCACCCCGAGGACCTGAGCGCGGCCGCCTTCGACGAGGGCGAGGACCCGCTGATCGTCGCCCTCGACGGCGTCACCGACCCGCGCAACCTGGGCGCGGTGGTCCGCTCGGTGTCCGCCTTCGGCGGCCATGGCGTGGTCGTACCGGAGCGGCGCGCGGCCGGGATGACCGCGGGCGCCTGGAAGACCTCCGCGGGCACCGCCGCCCGCACCCCGGTCGCCCGCGCGACCAACCTCACCCGGACGCTGGAGGCTTACCAGAAGGCGGGCCTGACGGTCGTCGGGCTGGCCGCGGACGGCGAGGTCGAACTGCAGGACGTCGAGGCGCTGGACGGCCCGCTCGTGATCGTCATCGGCAGCGAGGGGAAGGGGCTCTCGCGGCTGGTGGGCGAGACCTGCGATCTGCGGGTGCGGATTCCGATGCCGGGCGGTGCGGAGTCGCTCAACGCGGGCGTGGCGGCGGGCGTCGTCCTCTACGAGGCGGCTCGGCGCCGGGCGTAGGCGGGCCTTTGGCGCGGGGCCCCTGGCGGGGGGTGCTGGCTGCTTGATCCGGCGGGGCCCCTGGGCCAGGGGGCGCTGTCGGCCTGATCCGGTCGTAGAGCGGGCTCGGTGGGGTCGTGGTGCGGGTCAGGTCGGGTCGTAGAGCGGGCTCGGTGGGGTCGTGGTGCGGGTCAGGTCGGGTCGTAGAGCGGGCTCGGTGGGGTCGTGGTGCGGGTCAGGTCGGGTCGTAGAGCGGGCTCGGTGGGGTCGTGGTGCGGGTCAGGTCGGGTCGTAGAGCGGGCTCGGTGAGGTTGTGATGCGGGTCAGGTCCGGCCGTAGAGCACGCCCGGTCCGGCCGGGGAACAGGTCCGGCCCGGCCGGGGAACAGGCCCGCTGGCGGGCGACCGCGGCCGTAAGGCGCGCACGGTTCGGCCGTGGGTCGGGGCGTGGGTGCCCTGGCCCGGGCGCGTGCTGCGGCCGATGATCTTGACGGGCCTCGGACAGATCGGGACGTCCCCGGCAGTGTCTTTCCCGTCCGTCGCTCGGTTAGTTGGGCGTGGAGACCAGAAAAGCCCGCATGCCTTCGCCCATGGCGGGAAGCGCGCGGGGATTCGACGACGAGCCACAGCTGACCATGGCCAAGGTGCCATGCGATCCCGCGCAGGTCGCCGTCAACGCCCCGAGCTTCCGGGTGCAGCTCAGCGCCCCGGTCGTCAGCAGCGCGCTGGCGAACACGGCCCGGCTCACCCGCGTCCCGGCCCCGGGTCGGCGTCGGCCGCCCGTGGTGTGGAGCGGCCGCACCCGCCCCGGCGGGGACACCGCGGCGACCCGGCTGCTGCAGGCCGTGCGGTACTCCGCCGAGGGGTTGACCGACAGTCTGTCCGACGGCCTCTCGGACCGTCTGTCCGATGGCCTGTCCGATGCTCTGGGCCGTTCACGGTCCGGGGAGGGCGCCGAGGACGTGGGCGCCACGCAGGTGCTGCCGCGGGTCGCCTTCGACGACGACACCCCCACGGTCATCGGCCCGCGCAGCCCCCATACGGAGAACGCGCCCCGGTCGTCCGGCGGGCGGCGCCGTCCGGGCGCGGACGGCCCGGCCGAGGCGGGCGGGGCCAGCGCGGTGGCGCGGGCGGCCGGGGCGGAGCGGCGCGGGGCGCCCTCCGGACGGCCGGGTGCCATCGACGGTGACGGGCCCGGGCCGCGGAGCGCCACGGTGCCGCGTCCGCGCCGCCACGCCGAGTCCGTACGCCACGCCTACTACCCCGGGCGCCGGATGAACCTCGGCGTCGTCCTGCTCCCGCTGCGCATCTTCCTCGGCTTCATCTCCGTCTACGCGGGGATGGGCAAGCTCTCCGACCCCGTCTACTTCGACGGCGGCGAGCGCGGTTCGATGGTCACCTGGCTGCGCGCGCTGCACCCCTGGCCGTTCGCGGAGCCGCTGCGCGACCTGGCGCTGGAGCATCCGGTGGGCGCCGGGCTGACCGTGGCGTTCCTGCAGATCGTGGTCGGGGTGCTCACCGTGCTCGGGCTGTGGCAGCGGCTGGCCGCCTCGTTCGGCGCGCTGCTGTCCGCCGCGCTGATCCTCACCGTGAGCTGGCGTACGGTGCCGGTCTACGACGCGCCCGACATCATCTACCTCGCCGCCTGGAGCCCGCTGGTCATCGCGGGCGCGCCGGTCTACTCGGCGGACGCCCGGCTCGCCGGCGAGGCATGGCGGCGGCTCGGCCCCCGGGCCGAGCTGTGGGAGCTGCGGCGCCGGGTGCTGCGCCGCGGCGGTGTGATGGCGATGGTGGTCGCCGGGCTGACGCTGCTGGTGGGCTCGATGCTGGGCACCGCCGTACGGTCCTCGGAGGTCGTGAAGGCGCCGGAGCCGAGCGATATGCCGACGAACAACCTGCCCGGCTCGCCACTGCCCAGCAAGTCCGTGGAGAGCCCGCGCGGCGGGCAGCGCGGGCCGATGGGCACGGGCGGCGGATCGGCCGGTGCGCCGTCGCCGCGCGAGCGGCTGCCGCACCGCCCCAAGCCGTCCGCCTCGGCGTCGACGTCCTCCTCCGGGGTGCCGAGCGCGACGGGGCCCGCGTCCGGTACGTCCGACCGCCCCAGCGACGGATCGCGGTCGCGCCCGGGCCTGGGCACCACGCCCCGCTCTCCGCGCCACCACCCCCTCGCCCCGACGGCGGGCCCGTCGTCGCTGGGCGGCGCCGGGGGAGGGATGTCCGCGGGCGGCCCGGAGGGCGGCCCGCCGGAGGACAACACGTCCAACTACAGCGACCCGGCCGCCGAGGAGGCCGCCTTGGGCGGCCTCCTCGGCTGAGCCGGAGCCAACGGGGCACCGTCCCGGCCGGACGAGGAGTCCGCAGGCGGACGAGGGATCAACGGGCGGGCGGCGGCCTGTGCCCGTGCTCAGCACCGCGTTGCCCGCGGGTGGATGAGGGACGCGCGGGCGGGCGACGAGCCCGTGGGGCAAGCCCGTGGGGCAAGCCCGTGGGGGCAAGCCCGTGGGGCGAGTCCGTGGGCGGGTGGCGGCCTGTGCCCGTGCCGAGCACCGCGTTGCCCGCGGGTGGACGACGAGCCGCGCCCAGCACCGCCTGAGCCCCTGAGTAGCGGGCACCGGGGTCCCCGAGCAGCGGGGAACTCAAGTACGCAAGCACCGGATCCCGGAGTGCCCAAGCACCGGAGCCCCCGAGCAGCGGGGCGCCCAAGCACCTGAGCACGGGACTGCCGGAGCGCCCGAGCGCCCGAGCACCGAAGCACTCAAGCCCCCGAGCACCGGAGCCCCCAGCACCGAGAGCCACCCAGCCCCCCGCAGCCGCTCAGCCGTGGGGCACCGGGGCTGTGTCGAAGGGGCCGTGGCCGTGGGGCGGGGGGCCCGAGGCGAGTTCCTTGGCGGCCTCGGTCAGGTCCTTGGCGGTGTCGATGGCCCGCCAGTACGCGCCCTGGGGCAGCGGGAAGCCCGCCAGCCGCCGTTCCCGCGCCAGGCGCGGGAACGTGGTGCGCTCGTGGTCGCCCCGGTCGGGCAGCAACGCGGTGAAGGCGGCGGAGAAGACGTAGACGCCCGCGTTGATGAGATACGGCGAGGGCGGCGACTCGATGAAGTCCAGGACATGCCCGAACTCATTGGTCTCCACGGCCCCCCACGGAATGCGCGGCCGGGCGAGGGCAAGCGTGGCGGTGGCTCCGCGTTCGTCGTGGAAGTCCGCCATGTCGCGGAGCGAGAAGCGGGTCCAGATGTCGCCGTTGGTGGCGTACCAGGGCTGGTCGGGCTCGGGGAGCCTGGCGGCGGCGAACTTCAGGCCGCCGCCGCGCCCCAGCGGCTCCTTCTCGACGACGGTCCGCACCCGCAGCGGCAGGTCCGCCGTCTCGAGCCAGTCCTGGAGGACGGCGGCGAGGTGGCCGCAGGAGACCACGGCGTCGGTGACTCCCTCGGCGGCCAGCCAGGCCAGCTGATGGCCGATGATCGGGGTCCCGGTGCCCGGGATCTCGACCATCGGCTTGGGGCGGTCGTCGGTGTACGGACGCAGCCGTGAGCCCTGGCCTCCGGCCAGGACGACGGCTTGTGTGGGGCGCGCGCTCTGGTGGGGATGCCCGGGTCTGCGCTCGTCGTCATCGCTCATGAACCGCACCATATGCGGTGGGAGGACCGCCGTAGGCGGAGCCGGAGCGGGAGCGGTGGCGAGAGCGGGAAGAGCACGGGCGGTACGGGCCACGGCGGGAGCCGCGCGGCCTCGGCGGGACGGGTGACGCGGTCAGCGGTACGCCTGGGTGATACCGGACGCGAACGAGGTGTCGCAGACGGGCCGGGCGTACGCCTGGGCGCGGCTCACGCCGCCGTACTTGGCGACCGCGGCGCGGCCGAGCGCACGGGCGATGGAGGCGCAGTGCTGGGCGAGCGAGGGCCGTTCGGCGGTCGCGGCCTGGAGGTGGGTGAGCGCCACGGAGGGGTTCTTCTCCTGGAGCTCGGCGAGCAGCCGGTCGCGCAGCAGCTCATGCGGGGCCCGGTGGGTGGCGTGGGTGGACGCCCGGTCGGAGGAGGCGGTGAGGATCTGCGACTCGGCGCTCGGCGAGGCCCAGGGGACGCGGGTGACCGCGAGGGTGCCGGAGAGGACGAGCACGACGGGGAGGACGAGAGCGAGCGTTCTGCCGATGCGGCGGGCTGCGTTGTTCACGGGGTAGTTCCTCGCGGGTGGGTGGTACGGGACTGCGGTACGCGGTGATCGTAGCGAGGAGCGACGATTTGGCGACATTCCGTCACCAGGCTGGGTGATGGGAAACCACCCTTGGCGGTCGGAGGGTTGACGCTCTAGATCGAAATGGTCGAAATGTCGGGGAATTTATCGACAACGCAACAACGCGACGACCGCCCCCGCACAACGCGACGACCGCCCCCGCGCAACGCGACGACCGCCCCCGCGCAACGCGACGACCGCCCCCGCGCAACGCGACGGCGCCGCCCGTCCGCGTGGAGCGGACGAACGACGCCGTCGGAACGACTGACGGGTCAGCGGCCTCAGTCGCTGAGCCGCTCCCCGGTGGAGGTCGAGAAGACGTGCATCTCACCGGGCCGCGGCACGACGTGCAACTGCGCGCCCTTCTCCGGCACCTGGCGCCCGTTCACGCGGACGACCAGGTCCTTGTCCTCGCCGCCGACCTCGGCGGCGCCGTAGACATAGCCGTCGGCGCCCAGCTCCTCGACGACGTTGACGGTGACGGCGAGACCGGCCGGGGCGTCGTCGGACGCCTTGGTGAGGGCCTTGGCGGCGCCGCCGTTCTGCTCGACCAAGTCGAAGTGCTCGGGCCGGACGCCCACGGTGACCGTGCGGTCGCCCTTGTCGGCCGCGGCGCTCAGCGCCTCACGCGAGACCGGGACGACGCTGTTGCCGAACTTCACACCGCCGTCGGTGATCGGCACCTCGACGAGGTTCATCGCCGGCGAGCCGATGAAGCCCGCGACGAAGAGGTTGGCGGGGCGGTCGTACATGTTGCGCGGCGAGTCGACCTGCTGCAGCAGCCCGTCCTTCAGCACCGCCACCCGGTCGCCCATGGTCATGGCCTCGACCTGGTCGTGCGTGACGTACACCGTGGTGATCCCGAGCCGCCGCTGCAGGCTGGCGATCTGCGTACGGGTCTGCACACGGAGCTTGGCGTCCAGGTTGGACAGCGGCTCGTCCATGAGGAACACCTGCGGCTCCCGGACGATCGCCCGCCCCATCGCCACACGCTGCCGCTGACCACCGGACAGCGCCTTCGGCTTGCGCTCCAGGTACTCGGTGAGGTCGAGGATCTTCGCCGCGTCCTCGACCTTCTGCCGGATCTCGGTCTTGTTGACGCCGGCGATCTTGAGCGCGAAGCCCATGTTCTGGGCGACGGACATGTGCGGGTACAGCGCGTAGTTCTGGAACACCATGGCGATGTCCCGGTCCTTCGGCGGCAGGTGGGTGACGTCCCGGTCACCGATCCGGATGGTCCCGCCGTTGACGTCCTCCAGCCCCGCGAGCATCCGCAGGGAGGTCGACTTACCGCAGCCGGAGGGGCCGACGAGGACGAGGAACTCGCCGTCCTCGATGGCGATGTCGAGCTGATCGACAGCGGGCTTCTCAGTGCCCGGGTACACCCGGGTTGCCTTGTCGTACGTGACCGTGGCCATGGTGATCTGTCCCTTCACCGGCAGGAACGTGCCGGACGATCCGAGTAAAGGAGGGGGTCTAGTCCACCGGAGGTGGATTGGCGTGACGCTATACCGGACAGGGCGGCCATGTCTCTAGGCAGGCCCCGGGAATTTTCGAACGGATCACGCCCCGGGGGCGGGTACACTGCAGGGACGCCGACTTAGCTCAGCTGGTAGAGCACCGCTCTTGTAAAGCGAAGGTCGTCGGTTCGAACCCGACAGTCGGCTCTGCGAAACCGCAGATCACACACGTGATTCTGCGGTTTTTTCTTTGCCGCGACGCTCTCGGCGGCATCTCCCCGAGCTGGCGCCGACGCCGGAGCCGTGGGCCCGTGGACCGGGGCACGGGTCGGTGGCGCGGGCCGGGCCGGGCCGGGTCCGCGGGGCTGGGCTCGTGGGCCGGGCGTCGCCCGGGCGGCGGGGTCGGATGATGTTGCCACTTGCAGCTTCCTGCATCCGCTGTTGCCGAACGGGATTCGATCCGTTGATATGGCCTGGACGCGGATAAGGGGGAAGAAATGCATGAGCGCGAGTTTCGTGCCTTCGTATCCATCGCCGAGAACGGACGCATGGATGAGGCGGCAAAGGCGCTGGATTATTCACAGCCAGCCATCAGCTATCAGATCAAATGCCTTGAACAGACTTTGGGTGTGCGGCTTTTTACGCGTGACTCCACCGGTACTCAGCTGACCAAGGCGGGGCGCGCGATTCTTCCGTCCGCGCGGGCAGTGCTGGCCCTCATCGACGACATGAAGGACGCGTGTGCGGCGGCCTGAGGGGCGTGTCACTGGAAGTCCGGCAGTGCGCCCGGTGCACCGGTCTCGACCAGTACAGGCCGGATCGCACCCTTGCAGCATGTCCGCGCCCATGCATGGACAGCGCTGTCATCGCTGTAAAGTGCGTCACCTTCAGGGTGGGGCGGCTCTGGGCGGGCGTTGCTGTCGGCTCGGTGAAACACCCGATTGACCTGCGGTTTCGCAGCGTTGGCCGACGGTCCGCGGAGTTAGCGGGCCGTATCGGAGGTGGCATGGGTGTATAGCTGACAGCAAGCGGTCACCGGGCTCTGTTTTGATTGCTCACCGTTTCCCTCCGACTGCGCTCTGCGCCCGGAGCGTGATCGTCCGAGCCGCGCTTCCCGGCAGATGTGCAACTTGATGTCAATCCGGGGGTCCGGGTGCGGAGCGAGATCAGTTTCCGTTCGAGGAGTGGCCGATTTATCTGAACGTTATCAACTATGATGCATTGACTGAGGTGCGGCCAGCGAACTAATCTCGCCGCCGCACGGCTTAGGGGGCGGCCTTCTGGGGAGAGCGCACGCAGGTTAACCCGCACTTGAACGTACGTGAATGTGCGTGAATGTACGGGGGCGCAAGGGGGAGTGGGCAGTTCCGATGCCCGAGTCATTCGGGGATGAGAGCACTGGGGAATGCGTCGGCGTCATACGGCTGAGCCCCGGCCGTCCGGCCGCTCGGCGTTCATCGACGGGTACGCGGCAGGGATGTCGCGTACCGCATGGGGGAGTCATGTCAGAACTGTCGAATTCAAGTGGAAGATCCGAGGGCGTAGAAGAGACGCTCCAGCAGGTGTGTGAGCTCATCGAATCGGCGGTGACCCTGCACCGCAGCATTCCGCCGCAGCCCTCGCCCATGGTGCTCGTCACCGACGGAGTGGCGGTCGCGCAGTCCGTCGGGCGTTTGCTGGCCGGTGCCAAGTACAGCGTCAGCGTGATCGTTCCGGGCGCTCTGGAGCGGGCCAGGCCGATGCTCGCGCTGATGGGGCGGTTCGCCGCGGTGGCCAAGTCCGGTGTCACCGTCCGGCTGCTGTGCACCCCGCAGGTGCTCGCGGTCCCCCACGGCATCCTCGCCGCGGCGCGCGGCGGGCAGCTGGGCTTCGACGTCCGGGTCACCGACGCCGATCTGCACGGGACCGTCATCGTCGACGGCAAGGCGGCGTTCGGGCGTTCGGGGCCCGAGCGCGACGGTCGTTACGCCACCGTCAACACCGATCTCGCCTCCGTGCGCGCGCTGTACCTGATGTTCGCCGGGGTCTGGGGCAGCGCGATGCCGGTGCACGAACATCTGAGGCTGGCCGAGCGGCTCCGCTCGGACTCCATGCGGGTGATCCTCGAGCGGCTGAGCGAGGGGCACACCGACGACGTCGCGGCCAAGAAGATCCAGATCTCGCTGCGAACCTATCGCCGCCATGTGGCGACCATCATGCGGGACGTGGGCGCGAGTTCGCGCTTCCAGGCAGGGGTGCGCGCGGTCGAGCTCGGGCTGCTCATCCAATCGGGCAGCGAGCTGGTGGATTGAGCGAATTCACGGGGGTGAGGGCAATGAGGGTTCCTACGCCAACGGGGGCCGGAGTCCAGCGACAGCACGATGACGGTGACGGCGACGGTGACGACGAGCACCCCGGGGACGACATCACCCAGGAACTCCTCGCGGTCCAGGCGCTCATCGAATCCACGGTGGTCAAGCACCGCGACCGGCAGCTGCGGAACTCGTGGGTGGCGGCCGTCGAGGCGGACGACAAGGAAGTGCACGCCGCCGCACAGGACCTGCTGCGAACGGCCACCGACCGAGTGGACGTGGTGCTGGCGGCGGAGGCCGCACATGTGCACGTTCTGCACGGTGTCCTCGACCGCTGGCTGCAGTCGGGCGGCGACACCGTGCGCACCCGGATGCTGTGTGCCCAGAACACCGTGGACTGGGGCTTCGTACAGCGGCATGTGAAGGACGGGAACTCCCTGGAGGTGAGGGTGGCGCGCATACCGCTGCTCGCCGCCCTCATCGTGGACGGTCAGGCCGCGTTGGTGTGCGCGGACTCGGCCGCGGGCCGCCGCGCCTCCACCCTCCGCGACTCGGGGGTCATCGAGACGCTCCAGACGCTCTTCGACGGCATCTGGCGGACCGCGCTGTCGGCCAGCGAGCGCATCGAGCTGGGCGAGAGATCGCGCGGGGAGATGGTGCGGCCGATCCTGGAACGGCTGCAACTGGGGGCCACCGATGAGGTCGCGGCCCGAGAGTTGGCGGTCTCCGTCCGCACATACCGCCGCTATGTGGCCGACATCATGGCCTTGCTGGGGGCCAACTCACGGTTTCAGGCCGGGGTACGGGCGGCGGAGTTGGGCCTGCTGCCCATGACGCCGTCCCAGGACGCTCCGAAGCCATCGAGATGATGGCCGGAAACGGCGAGCAGAGCAGGGCTTCCGGAGGCCGGAAACGCCGGTGACCGCGAGGCCCTGCTCGGGTCTGGCAGCTTCCTGTAGTGCCCTTTGCGGAGGGTTCTCGGCGGTCGATACATATGGCGGCGAGGGAATTCAGCCCCCGTGCCGCGGCGCGGGGGAGAGTTCCCGCCGGCGGCATTCAACCCCCGAGAACGCTGCCGGAGCGGAGGTTCGGCGACGGATTCCAGCCGTACCGGACCTCCGCTGAATCGACGCTTCACGGGGCCGCGCCGCACCTTACGGGGCCGCGCCGCACCTTACGGGGCCGCGCCGCACCTTACGGGGCCGCGCCGCACCTTACGGGGCCGCGCCGCACCTTATGCGCGAGGGAAGCGGGACTGCAGGTCCCACACCACGGGGTTGTCGCCGAGCCCCTCGTGCATGTCGATGAGGTCGGCGGTCAAATCGTGCAGGAAGTCGCGGGCCTCGCGGCGCAGCGCCGCGTGGTTGAAGGTCAGCGGCGCCTCCTCCAGCGGCACCCAGTCGGCGGTGATGTCCACCCATCCGAAGCGGCGCTCGAAGAGCATCCGGTCCGTCGACTCGGTGAAGTCCAGCTCCGCGTGGACCGCCGTCGCGGAACGGCTGCCGCGCGGGTCCCGGTCGAGCCGCTCCACGATGTCGCACAGCGCCCACGCGAAGTCGAGTACCGGCACCCATCCCCAGGCTGTGGACAGCTCGCGGTCCGTCTCCGTATCGGCGATATACACGTCCCCGCAGAACAGGTCGTGCCGCAGGGTGCGCACATCCGCGGTCCGGTAGTCCGTCTGCGGGGGATCCGGGAAGCGGCGCGAGAGGGAGTAGCCCAGGTCGATCACACGGCCGATGGTGTCATGGAGCGCGGGACCGCCCGGGAGAGGGCGGCCCCGCGCACGCCGCTCAGTGCCCCCGCGATCTGCTGGTCGGGGTCCGGGCCTCTCGACCGTGGGGGCTCGTGGGCCTCTCGACCGGCGGGGGCTCAGTGCCCCCGCGCGATCCACTCGTCGAGGTGCGGGGCCTCGTCCCCGATGGCCGTGGAGTCGCCGTGGCCGGTGCGGACCAGCGTCTCCGGGGGCAGCGTCAGCAGCCGCTCCCGGATCGACTCGATGATCGTCGGGAAGGACGAGTAGGAGCGCCCGGTCGCGCCGGGGCCGCCCTGGAAGAGGGTGTCCCCGGAGAAGACCGTGGTCAGCGCCGGGGCGTGCAGGCAGACCGCACCGGGGGAGTGGCCGGGGGTGTGCAGCACCCGCAGCTCGGTCCCCGCGACGGTGAGGACGTCGCCGTCGGCCAGCGGCTTGTCCGGGGCACGGTCCGGGTGGCGCATCCGCCACAGCACCTCGTCCTCGGGGTGCAGCAGGACCGGCGCGCCGGTGCGGTCGGCGAGGGCCGGGGCCGCGTCGATGTGGTCGTCGTGGCCGTGGGTGCAGATGATGCCGAGCAGCCGGCGGTCGCCGATGGCGTCCGCGATGGCGTCGGCGTCATGCGCGGCGTCGATCACGTACACCTCGTGGTCGTCGCCGATCAGCCACACGTTGTTGTCCACCTCCCAGGTGCCGCCGTCCAGCGAGAAGGTGCCGGAGGTGACGAGGTGGTCGACGCGTACGGGCGGAGGGGTCATCAGAACATCACCACCGAGCGGAGCACCTCACCGCGGTGCATCTTGGCGAACGCCTCCTCGATGTCCTCGAGCCCGATCGTCTCGCTGACGAACGCGTCCAGGTCGAGGCGGCCCTGCTGGTAGAGGTCGATCAGCAGGGGGAAGTCGCGGGACGGCAGACAGTCCCCGTACCAGGAGGACTTGAGCGCCCCGCCGCGCCCGAAGACGTCCAGGAGCGGCAGCTCCAGCTTCATCTCGGGGGTGGGGACGCCGACCAGGACGACCGTGCCGGCCAGATCGCGGGCGTAGAACGCCTGCTGGTACGTCTCGGGGCGGCCCACCGCCTCGATGACGACGTCGGCGCCGTTGCCGTCGGTCAGTTCCCGGATGGCCTCGACGACATCGGCGCTGCCCGCGTGGAGGGTGTGGGTGGCGCCCAGCGAGCGGGCCCACTCCAGCTTCCGCTCGTCCAGATCCACCGCGATGATCTTCGCGGCTCCGGCCAGCCGCGCCCCGGCGACCGAGGCGGCGCCGACACCGCCGCAGCCGATCACGGCGACCGAGTCGCCGCGCTGGACATTGCCCGTGTTGAGCGCGGCGCCGATGCCGGCCATCACGCCGCAGCCGAGCAGCCCGGCCGCGGCGGGCGAGGCCGAGGGGTCGACCTTGGTGCACTGTCCGGCGGCCACCAGCGTCTTCTCGGCGAACGCGCCGATGCCGAGCGCCGGGGTCAGCGCGGTGCCGTCGGTCAGCGTCATGGGCTGCTTGGCGTTGTGGGTGTTGAAGCAGTACCAGGGACGGCCGCGGCGGCAGGCCCGGCACTCGTGGCAGACGGCCCGCCAGTTGAGGATCACGAAGTCGCCAGGGGCCACCTCCGTGACGCCCTCGCCCACGGACTCCACGATGCCCGCCGCCTCATGGCCGAGCAGGAAGGGGAACTCATCGTTGATCCCGCCCTCCCGGTAGTGCAGATCGGTGTGGCAGACGCCGCACGCCTGGACCCGCACCACCGCCTCGCCGGGGCCGGCGTCCGGCACCACGATCGTTTCGATCCTGACCTTCTCGCCCTTGCCGGGGGCTACCACGCCGCGTACCTGTTGAGTCATGACAGCAGCGTAAGTGGCGATCACCGGCTACGACAGGGATGACGGGGCACGCCCGGAACGGGCCGCACCGGTGTTCCCCGGTGCGGCCCGTCCGGGCATCCTTCGGGGCTTACTTCACGTTGATCGCGGTCCAGGCGGCGGCGACCGCCTTGTACTCGGTGGAGCTGGAGCCGTAGAGGTCGGCCGCGGCACTGAGAGTGCCGGTGCGGGCGCCCGCGTACTTGGTCGTCGAGGTCCAGTACGTGGTCAGGGCCCGGTACCAGATCTTGATGGCCTTGTCCCGGCCGATCCCGCTGACGGTCGAACCGTCGTAGGTCGGGCTGTTGTAGCTCACGCCGTTGATGACCTTCGCGCCGCTGCCCTCGGACAGCAGGTAGAAGAAGTGGTTGGCGGGACCGGAGGAGTAGTGGACGTCGATGTTGCCGAGCGTCGAGGACCAGTAGTCCTTGGACGCGCCGTCCTTGCTGGGCTTGTCCTGGTAGCGCAGCGGGGTGCCGTCGCCATTGATGTTGATCTTCTCGCCGATGAGGTAGTCACCGACGTCCGCGGAGTTGCCCGAGTAGAACTCCACCGCGGTGGCCATGATGTCGGAGGTGGCCTCGTTGAGACCGCCGGGCTCACCGGCGTAGTTGAGGTTGGCGGTGGCCGCGGTCACGCCGTGGCTCATCTCGTGGCCGGCCACGTCCATCGCGGTCAGCGCGTTGGCGTTGCCCGAGCCGTCGCCGTAGGTCATGCAGAAGCAGGAGTCCTGCCAGAAGGCGTTCACGTAGCTGTTGCCGTAGTGGACGCGGGAGTACGAGCCCACGCCGTTGTTCTTGATGCCGTTGCGGCCCAGGAACTCCTTGTAGAAGTCCCAGGTCTCGGCCGCGCCGTAGTGCGCGTCGACGCCGGCGGTCTGGCGCCCGCCGCCCCATACGTCGTCCGCGTCGGTGAACAGGGTGCCGGTTCCCGAGCTGCCCTGGTTCAGGTCATAGGTCTTGTGGTTGCCACGGGTGGAGTCCGTGAGGCTGTAGGTGGAGCCGCTCTTGGTGGTGCCCAGGGGCACCGTGCCGCTGTACTTGCTGGTGCCGGTGCCGGTCTCGACGCCCTCCCACTGGGACAGCTTCGCGCCCGTGGTGGCGTCGGTGACGACGTGCAGCTCGCTCGGGGTGCCGTCGGCCTGCGTCCCGGTGACGACGGTCTCCCAGGCCAGGACGGGCTTGCCGGTGGCCGCCCAGACCACCTTCCGCGGCGACTTGGCCTTCTCGCCGGTGGTCGCCTTCGGCGCGGCCTTCAGCGCGGTGCCGGAGGCGGCCCCGGGGGTCACGGCGGCGTCGGTGCTCTTGACGGCTATCCGGGCGCCGGTGGCCTTGTTGACCGAGCGCGCGCCGCTGGTCTTCTCGTGGACGACCAGGTCGCCACCGAGGACCGGCAGCCCCGCGTAGGTGCGCTCGTAGCGGGTGTGAACGGTTCCGTCCGCGTCCTTGATGACGTCGCGGACGAGGAGCTTCTCCTTGGCCCCGAGTCCGAGGGACTCGGCCTGCGCGGAGGCGTCGGCCTGGGCCGCCTTGATCGCGGTGGCGCGCTCGGTGGCGGTCAGCGGAAGCGCCGTGGCGCCCGCCTCGCGGGAGCGCTCCGGCTGGGCGCTGGCCTGGCCGGACTGCACACCGATGACGACCATGGCGGCGGAGGCGACGAGCGCCGCCACGCGGACGGTCTTCTTACGGGGGGAGGAAGCGATGGGTCTCACTCGGTCTCCTTGCCTTGGGGCCGCCGGGTCGCGGCCCTGTGTAGGGGGTACGGACGGTCATGGGTGGGCCGTCCGGTCGAGCAGGAGTGGTGCGAGTGGTGCACATAGCGGTGCGTGATGTCCCTACTGCGGAGTCAGAGGACGCGCAGCGGGCCGACCAGAGATTGTCACCGAACGATCGATTCGGGTAGGCGCGTAACAAGAATTTGACTCGACGTTGTTCAAGTGGGGGCGAATTCGGTCAGCGAGGCATGAGGCAACAACAGCTGTTTGATGCCGACTTATGCCGCTACGTCATGCCCCCGTCGTGTTGGTGCGTCCGGCCGTTCCGAGGGCCGGTACCGGCCAATCGCCCAGGTGGCGAGCGCGGCGGGCCGGTCGACGGCGGCGGAGGGCGGCGTTGCTGTGTACGCGACGAGAAGACGATCTGTGTGCCGAGCGGCACGTAACACCGTCACCAATGGCACCGGTACCGGCACCGTCCCACCGCTCGACCGACCGACGGGGGGAGCTCAGAACTCCAACACCGCGCGGTAGCGCGCGCGTCCGTGGCGGACATGGTCGAGCGCCTCGTCCAGGCGCGCGGCCGGGAAGGTCTCGACGGCCGGGCGGATGCCGTGCCGCGCCGCGAAGTCCAGCATCTGCCGGTTCTCCGCCGGTGCTCCCACGAGGCCGCCGACGAGCCGCTTCTCGCCCAGCAGAAGGCTCAACGGGTGGAAGCCGAACGGCCCGTGGGGAACGCCGACCACGCACAGGGTCCCCTGCGGGCGCAGCGCCGCCAGATACGCGTCCCACGGCAGGTCGGCCGAGACGGTCGAGAGGATGAAGTCGAACGAGCCCGAGACCCGCTGAAGACCCTCCTCCGCGGCGACGAACTCATGGGCGCCGAACCGGCGGCTGTCGTCCGCCTTCGCCGCCGTCGAGGAGATGGCGGTCACCTGGCAGCCCCACTTGGCGAGGAACTGGATCGCGAGGTGGCCCAGACCGCCCACCCCCACCACGGCGACCCGGTCGGTGGGCCGGACCCCGTTCCGCGTGATCGCCGAGAACACGGTGATCCCGGCGCACAGGAGCGGCGCCGCGTGCTCGGAGGCGAGGGAGTCGGGGATCGGCTGGACATACCGCCAGTCGCTCGCCCGCACCCGGGTGGCGAACGCGCCGCGGTCGCCGCGCAGGACCGTGTCGTCCTTGTCCGCGCACAGATGCTGCCGACCGCTGAGGCACCACTCGCAGGCGAAGCACGCCCCCGCCACCGCGCCGACGCCCACCCGTTGGCCGACGGCAAGCCGCCCGCCGTCGACGGCGCTGCCCACGGCCTCGATCACGCCGACCGCCTCATGGCCCGCGACCAGCGGGAACCGGGAGATGCCGTGCGCGTCGTCGACCATGGCGACGTCGGTCTGGCAGACGCCGCAGTGCGTCACGGCGACGTCGACCTCCAGGGGCCCCAGGGGCTCCGGCTCGTACTCGAGCCGCTGAACAGGGCCACCGGCCCGCTCCACCGCGTATGCGCGCACGGTCATGCGCCCCACCTCATTTCTAACTAACTAGTTGGTTGGTTTTTCGTACGCTACGCGGCAGCGCCCGTACTGGCAACTAACCAGTTGGTAATCTGAGCCCCGTGTCTCCCCGGAAAAGCGATGCCACCCGCCGCCGCCTGCTCGACGCGGCCACCGCCGACTTCGCCGCCCATGGCATCGCGGGCGCCCGGGTCGACCGCATCGCGGCCGCCGCGGGCATCAACAAGGCGCAGCTCTACGCCTACTTCGGAGACAAGCTCGGCCTCTTCGGCGCGGTCTTCCGCCTCCACGCCGACGCCGTCGTCGACTCCGTGCCGTTCACGGCCGACGACCTCCCCCAGTACGCCGTGCGGCTGTACGACACCGCCGTGGAACGGCCGGAGCTGATCCGCCTGGCCACCTGGGCGAGGCTCGAAGGAGTGGCCACCGACAATCTGGCGACCGAGTCATCGGCCGCTGTCGCGACCAAACTCCAGGCGATCGCCGATGCCCAGCGCGACGGCCGGGTCACCGCCTCGATGGACCCCCAGGACGTCCTCGCGCTGGTGCTCGCCATGGCCCTGACCTGGTCCGCCTCCGGCCTTTCCGCCACAGCCGCCCCGGATGACCCGTCCGCGGCCCACGACCGCCGCAAGCAGGCCCTCTTCCAGGCGGTCTCGGGCGCCTTCGGCGCGCGGGGCTGATCGTCCTCCGAAAGGGTGACTACGGGCCGGACCGCCCGAGACCGCTCGCCTACGCTGGAAGCATCGCTCCGTACGAAGGAGGTCCACCGTGGCACTGACGGCCCCCGAGCGCGAAGCGCGCACGGACAGTGGCGAGAGCACCGCTTCATCGGTCGAGGAAGCCTTCGTGGCGTTGAGCGCGGCAGCCCCCGAGGGATGGCGCGTGGAACTGATCGAAGGAGAAATCCACGTGGTGCCTCCCGCTAACGGTGAGCACGAAGAGATTGTGTCCGAGGTTGCGGACCAGGTGACCAGCCGTCGTACGAACAAGGAATTGCGGACACGTACCGGGCTTGGGCTCCTCGTTCCTGGAGCTTCGGCGACCGGCAAGGTTGTCCCGGATATCGTCATCGCGCCCAAGGGGAGCTTTGACGACTCCTTGGAGTACCACGACCCCGGCGCGGTGATGCTCGTCGGCGAGGTCACCTCGCATTCGACCGCCGACAACGACCGGGGGCCCAAGCTGCGGGGCTACGCGGCGGCGGGCATTCCGTTCTATCTGCTGATCGACCGGGAACGGAACCAGGCCGTGCTGCACTCCCTGCCCGCCGGGAAGAGGTACACCCGCAAGGTCGAGGTCGACATCTCCCAGCCGCTGTCGCTGCCCGAACCGCTCGGGTTCGACCTGGACACCAGCGAGTTCTGACCCCGTTCCCCTTATGAGGGCCTTATGAGGGCCTTATGGGGGCCCTCATGAGCCCCGATATGGCGAGGGCCGCCCCTGGTGTGGGGCGGCCCTCAGTGTTTCCACGCCGGTGAAACCTCAGACGTTGACGCCGAAGTCCTGGGCGATGCCCACGAGACCGGCGGCGTAGCCCTGGCCCACGGCACGGAACTTCCACTCCGCGCCATTGCGGTACAGCTCGCCGAAGACCATGGCGGTCTCGGTCGCGGCGTCCTCGCTCAGGTCGTAGCGGGCGATCTCGGTGCCGCCGGCCTGGTTGACGATGCGGATGAACGCGTTCCGCACCTGGCCGAAGTTCTGGCTGCGGGACTCGGCGTCGTAGATCGAGACCGGGAAGACGATCTTCTCCACGTCGGCCGGCAGACCGGCCAGGTTGACGTTGATCTGCTCGTCGTCGCCCTCGCCCTGGCCGGTGACGTTGTCACCGGTGTGGACGATGGTCTGGTCCGGCGTGGACTTGTTGTTGAAGAACACGAAGTGCTGGTCGGAGTAGACCTTGCCGTTCGCGTTCACGGCGATGGCACTCGCGTCGAGGTCGAAGTCGGTGCCCGTGGTGGTGCGGACGTCCCAGCCGAGGCCGACCGTGACGGCGGTCAGGCCCGGTGCCTCCTTGGTGAGCGAGACGTTGCCGCCCTTGGACAGGCTTACAGCCATGGGGAGTCCCTTTCGTGGTCTCGATGATTCGAGGCGACGGGCGAAGCCGTCGTCACCCTCCACAACGCCACGAACAGCCCGACAGGTTCCAGCTCCCTTTACTTTCTTTGCCAAACCCTGATGCGGCGGTGTGACGAGATAACCGGATGACGCCGCCGGGGTCGGCAGGCGACCATGGACGCATGCCCGCGCCCTATGTCATCCGAGGTTCCGTCTCCTTGCCGGAGGCCGAGCTGATGTGGCGTTTCTCGCGGTCCTCCGGGCCAGGTGGACAGCACGTCAACACCAGCGACAGCCGGGTCGAGCTGCGCTTCGACCTCGCCCGCACCGAGGCGCTGCCGCCCGTATGGAAGGAGCGCGCGCTGGAGCGGCTGGCGGGCCGGCTGGTGGACGGGGTGGTGGCCGTACGGGCCGCCGAGCACCGTTCGCAGTGGCGCAACCGCGAGACGGCCGCCGTAAGGCTCGCGTCGCTGCTCGCGGAGGCGACCGCGCCACCGCCCAAACCGCGCCGCCCCACTCGGATCTCCCGGGGCCTCAACGAGCGGCGGCTGCGGGAGAAGAAGCAGCGCAGTGACGTCAAGCGGGGGCGTACGGGGCGGGGCTGGACGTAGCACCGGGCCGGGGCCGACTGGGCTCCCGGCTCCCCTCTCCGCAACTCCGTGGAGCTCCCTTGCCGTGTGGAACCCTTATTCCTCGGCGCCCTCACCCCAGCGCCCGGTAGCGCCCCCTGAAATACGTCAGCGGCCCGCCCTCCGCGGCCGGTGCCGCCGCGGCGAGCACCCGCGCCACCACCAGCGTGTGGTCCCCGGCCGTCACCCGCTGCTCGGTGCGGCACTCCAGCGTCGCCAGCGCGCCCACCGCGAGCGGGGCGTCCGTGTGCTCGCCCCGGACCACGGGCATGTCCTCGAACAGCAACCTGTCGCTGATGCGCCCCTTCATGGCGAATCGTCCCGCAATGCTCCGCTGACCTTCCGACAGGACCGATACCGCCCAATGCGGCTGTCGCTCCAGCAACTCGTCCATCCGCGAACCGTTGCGAACGCTCACCATCACCAGCGGCGGGTCAAGTGACACTGACATGAACGCGGTGGCCGTCATACCGACGTCCTCGCCGCGCGGCCCCTCCTCCGGGTCGTGTGCGGTCACCAGCACCACGCCCGCGGTGAGCCGTGACAGCGCGGCACGGAACTCGTCCTCACTCACCCCACCAGCATGGGGGACGGCGGGCTCGGCTGGACTGGAAGGAGTCGTCGGGAACACCCCTCGACGCTAACCGCCCCCGTCCCCTCCCCGCATCGGACCCGGGGACCACGGCGGGCTTAGGTCGTCGGCCGTAGGCCGGGCGTCGATCGGAGGGTGCTCGGGCCGTTCGGGCGGTCGCCTTGCATGGCCAGGTATCGCCGTTCCGGAATTTGCGTTCACAAAAACTTGGAGCGCTCCCACCCCCTCTGTGAAAGAGGTGAATACGTTCTGTGACATGAGTCACAGCAGGCAGTAATTGTTGACCCTGTGTACCGAGTGAACAGCTCGCTGTGATTCAGTGGCCGTGGCAATCGGACGACAAGACGCCAGGAGTTTGCTGTCGAGGTCTCGGGGGAGTGCGATCGATGGAGACCGAGTCGGAGCCGTACATCCGCCTTGCGACACTGCGGCAGCTGCACCAGGTAGTCGCCGATCTGAACACCGCCCGCAGCCTCGCCGACACGCTTCAGGCCGTCGCCGACGGCGTCATCGCCGGACTCGGGTTCGAGCTGTCGGCCGTCAACCTCGTCCGCCCCGACGGAGACCTCGTCGTCGCCGCTGTCGGCGGCAGCGCCGGGGCCGAGGCGCTGATGGCCGGGCGGGTCGGCTCCCGCTGCTCCTGGGAGCGCCGGCTGTCCATGGGCGACCGCTGGGGCGATCTGCGCTTCATCCCGTACAGCGAGGGCTGGGTCCTCGACGACGACGACGTCCCGCAGTGGCACACCCCCGGCCCCGCGCCCCGCTTTCCCGACGAATGGCACCCCATGGACCGCCTGTTCGCCCCGCTCTACGCGGCGGGCGCCTCCGGCGGCGAGCTCATCGGCGTCATCTCCGTCGACAAACCGCGCAACGGCCGCCGCCCCGGCGCCTGGGGCCGTGAGGCCCTCCAGATGTACGCCTTCCACGCCGCCGTCGCGATCGGCAACGCCCGGCTGCGCGGCAACATGCAGCGCGCCCTGCTGCGCCTGGAGCGCGAGCAGCAGGCGCTGCGCGCCAGCGAGGAGTCCTTCCGGCAGGCGTTCGAGTACGCGCCCAGCGGTATGGCCATCGCCGAGATGGGCGGCGATCAGCACGGCCGGCTGCTGCGTACCAACGACGCCCTGTGCCGGCTGCTGGGCCGTCCCGCCTCCGCGATGCGCCGCTTCTCCTTCTCCGACCTCGTCCACCCCGAGGACATCGGCACCCTGCTGCGCACCTCCGCCGAGGGCGGCCGCGCCGAGCTGCGCCTGGCCCGCCGCGACGGTTCGTACGTCTGGGTCTCGCTGCGCAACTCGGTGGTGGCCGACGCCGCCGACGGCCCGCGCTTCCTGCTCACCCATGTCGAGGACATCGAGGAGCGCAAGCGCCATGAGCTGCAGCTCGCCCACCGGGCCAGCCATGACTCGCTGACCGGTCTGCCCAACAGCGCCGAGCTGCGCGCCCGGCTCGCCGCCCGGCTGTGCGCCACCCCGCCCCGGCCGGGCGGGGGCTACGACGACGAGGCCGCCTCGCCCGACGGCGCGGGTGGCGGCGGGGTCTATGTCGACGCGGCGGGACATCTGCACGGCTTCGACGACTTCGAGTGCTTCGGCACCCCGCCCCCCGCCGAGAGCGTCCCGTTCGACGGCCATGTGCACACCATCCCGCCCAACGAGGACTCCAACGCCGACGACGGCCACAAGGGGCTCGCGGTGCTCTTCTGCGACCTCGACGGCTTCAAGTCCATCAACGACCGCTTCGGGCACCACGCGGGCGACGCCGTGCTCATCGAGGTCGCCCGCCGGCTGACCAACGGCGTGCGGGAAGGGGATACGGTCGCCCGCCTCGGCGGCGACGAATTCGTCGTCCTCGCCGACGGCCTCGGCCGGGCCGACGCCCAGGACCTGGCGGTGCGGCTGCGCAACGCGATCACCCCGCCCATCCGGGTCGACGGCCGGGCCGTCCGGGTGGGTGCCAGCTTCGGCATCGGCTGGGCGGGCTGCGGAATGTCGGCCGAAGAGGTGCTGCACTCCGCCGACCAGCGGATGTACATCGAGAAGCGGTCCCGCTCCAAGGAGCGCCGGCGGGCTGGATGAGCTGTGCGGGGCGTGCGGGCGTGACTGTGCGGGTGTGTGGGCGTGGCCGTGCGGCCGGGTGGTCGTGAGATGTGCCGGTGGGTGGTTGTGAGATATGTCGGGGGGTAGGAGGGGTGCACCGACCGGCCGAATGAGGTGTGGAAGCGGTCGGTCGCGGTAGGCTGCGCCGATGCGGCCCTGCCGCCGACAGTGAACCGATCGTGAATATTGGCCATCCGGACAGCACACGCCCTGTTGAGGCCCTCTCGACCCTGATATGAGCTGTCGTGGCGCGTTCTGATCCTGCGCCGATGGCCATATGCATAGGGGAGTGACGAGGGATGACGGCCGGCAACAACGGCTCGGGCACACCGGAGAACGACGACCCGTTCGCCTACCTGTACCGCTCGGAAGGCGACCAGGGGGACCAGGGCGGTCAGTCGGGCCAGCCGGGTGCCGCCCCCCGCACCGGTGGTTACGGCTACCCAGGTCCGGCCCAGCCAGGGGTCCCCCGCACCTCCTACAACCAGGTCCGTGCGGTGGGCGAGCGCAACTACGGCCAGCAGATCCCGAACCAGCCGCCGCAGGGGTACGGCCAGCAGCAGGGTGGCTACGGCCGGCAGAACGCCCACTACGCCGCCCCCGAGACGCTGCCCGGCGGGGCACCCCGCCAGCCCGGTGCGGCCGCCCCGCGCGGCGGCCATGGGGGAGGCGGCCGCGGCCCCAACAACAAGGGGCTGCTGATCGGCGCGCTCGCCGTGGTCGCGGTGGTCATCGTGGGCATCGGCGTCGCCATGATCACCAACGGTGACGACAAGAAGGACGACAAGACCGATCCGACGAACCAGCCCACGGCGGGCTCCAGCGTCGGGCCCGGCGAGTCCTCCGGGCCCTCCAAGGCCCCGGACGGGAATCTGCCCACCGAGGACGCCGCCAAGATGCGGCTGACCGGCGGCGCGGCCGCCGCGAGCGCCATCCAGGGCGCCAAGGCCGACGGCGGCTCCTACGTCGGCGTCAACGCCCCGGGCGCGTCCGCGACCTGGAGCGTGGACGTGGACAAGCCGAAGTCGTACCGGCTGTACGTCACGTACGGCGTGCCCGGCGAGGACCAGAGCATGTCGCTGACGATCAACGGCAAGAAGGAGGCGCGGCCGCTCAACATGAAGAACTTCGCGGACGCGCCCAAGGGTGACTTCGAGAAGGGCTGGACGGAGACCTGGTCGATCGTCCAGCTCAGCAAGGGCACCAACACGATCACCGTGTCGTGTGAGAACGGCGACAAGTGCAACGCCAACATCGACCAGATGTGGCTGGCCAAGGCCAAGGGCTAGGCCGGTACTGCCAAGGGCCGGGGCCCCGGAGAGGCCGCCGGGGTCCCAAGAGGGTGCGGGGCCGCTGAACGTGCGGCGGTGCTCGCGGCGGCCTCACGCCGCCGCCGGGTGCTCCGTCACCTCGACTCCCGCCAGCACCTCGTCGTAGACCGCCCGGTCGAACTCGCCCGCCACCGGGGCCCGTACGGCCGCCGCCGACAGGGCCACCGCGCGGGCGAGCCGGTCCGGCCACGGCGCCTCCTCGACCAGCCCGGACAGCAGCCCCGCGACCGCCGCGTCCCCGGCCCCGGTCGGATTGCCCGCCAGTCGGCGCGGCGGGGTGGCGCGCCAGGCGCCGTGGGCGGTGACCGCGAGCATGCCGTGCGGGCCGAGCGAGGCGGCCACCGCGCGCGCCCCGCGCCGCCGGGCATCGCGCGCGGCGCGCAGCGGGTCGGTGGAGCCGGTGAGCCCGGCGAGTTCATCGATGTTGGGCTTGACGAGGTGGGGGCGGGCGGCGATGCCCCGGCGCAGCGGTTCGCCGCTGGTGTCCAGCAGGGTGGGCACGCCCGCCGCATGCGCCTCCCGGATGAGCTGGGCGTACGTCCCGACGGGGACCCCGGGTGGCAGGCTGCCGCACAGCGCGACCGCCGACGCCTCGCGCAGCAGCCGGCCGTAAGCGTCCATGAAGGTGGACCACTCGGGGGTGGTGACGATCGGGCCGGGCTCGTTGAGCTGGGTGGTGTCGCCCGTGGTGGCGTCCACGACGCCGATGGTGCGCCGGGTGGTCCCGGCGATCGGGACCAGTGCGTCGGTGATCGTTCCGTGCGGTGTCTTGGAGCCGGTGCGGGGCACGGCGATTTTGCCGAGCAGTTGCCGCAGCACCGCGCCGGTGACCCCGCCGACGAAGCCGGTGACGACGGTGTCGTGGCCCAGGGCGGCCAGCACCCGGGCCACGTTGAGGCCCTTGCCGCCGGGCCGTTCGGTGACCTCGGTGACGCGGTGGGTGGTGTGCGGACGCAGTTCCGGCACCCGGTAGGTGACGTCGAGGGCGGCGTTGAGCGTGACCGTGAGGATCACCCTGGCATCCCCTCTCCCGTCCCCCCGCCGGACGGAGATTCCTGTGCTGAACGCGACTGTGTGCCGAGCCGTGCGTGCCCGTGCCTGGGCCCGAGCCGGCACTCATGCCCGTGCCCGTACCTGAGCCCGTGCCCGAGCGATCATGCCAAAACGAGTGGCTTCGGCACAGACCTCCGAGTCGTTCCGGTCACCGTCATCACCGTCTGAAATCAGGGCATTTCAGCTCAGTTCGGGATGGACCACCCAACCGCCCCGGCGCATCACGCCCCGCAGCCGGAAGTCGTCGTCGAGTACGACGAGATCCGCGTCCTTGCCCACCTCGAGCGAACCCACCCGGTCGGCGATGCCCAGCAGCCGGGCGGGGGTCGCGGACAGCGCCCTTACGGTCTCCTCGACGCTGAGCCCGTCGATCGTGACGGCCCGCTGGAAGGCCCGGTCCAGGGTGAGGGTGGAGCCCGCGATGGAGCCGGCCGTCGGCCCGTCGCTGATCCGCGCGACGCCGTCCTTGACCTCGACCTCCATGGGGCCGAGCGGATAGCGCCCGTCGTTCATGCCCGCCGCGCCCATCGCGTCGGTGATGAAGGCGACCCGGTCCGCGCCCGCCCGGTGGAACGCCAGCTCCAGCATGGCGGGGTGCAGATGGGTGCCGTCGTTGATCAGCTCGATGGTGACCCGCTCGTCCTCCAGCAGCGCGGCGATCGGGCCGGGGGCGCGGTGCAGCAGCGACGGCATCGCGTTGAACAGGTGGGTCGCCACGGTCGCGCCCGCCTCGACGGCCTCCCGCGTCGCCTCGTACGTCGAGTCGGTGTGGCCGACGGCCGCGAGGACTCCGCTGTCGGCCAGCAGCCGTACGGACTCCAGCCCGCCCGGCAGTTCGGGGGCGAGGGTCATCATCCGCGCGGTGCCGCGCGCCGCGTCCACCAGTTTGCGCACATCCGCCGGATCGGGCGCGCGCAGCAGCGACGGCTGGTGGGCGCCGCAGCGGTGGGGGGAGATGAACGGCCCCTCGAAGTGGATGCCCGCCAACTCGCCCTGCTCCACCAGCTCCGAGAGGACGGCGGCCTGCCGGGCGAGGTCGTCCAGATCGCCGGTGACGGTGGAGGCGAGCATCGTGGTGGTGCCGTGCAGCCGGTGCGTACGGATGGCGGTCAGCGATTCTTCGGGGGTGCCCGCCGAGAACGAGGCACCGCCGCCGCCGTGCACATGCAGGTCCACGAAGCCGGGGACGATCCAGCGGCCCGGCAGGTCGAGTGCCTCCTCCGCTCCCTCGCCGTGGCCGGACGCGGTATCCGCCGCCGGCCCGGCCGCGGTGATGCGCGTGCCTTCGACCGTCACCCGCCCGTTGTCGACCACGCCTCCCGGCAGGACCACCCGGGCGCCTGTGAGAACCGTTCGCTGGACCATCAGGCGGTTACCTCCGTGGAGAGTCGATCCCAGGCGAGCAGACCCGCGCCCAGGCAGCCGGCGGTGTCCCCGAGGGCCGCCGGGACGATTCGGGGAAGCTGCTGGAAGGTGAGCCGTTCCTCGACCGCGGTGCGCAGCGGTGCGAACAGGGTTTCCCCGGCCTCGGCCAGCCCACCGCCGACGATCAGCACACCGGGGTCCAGCAGGGTGAGGCCGGTCACCAGGCCGTCGGCGAGTGCGCTCACCATCTCCCCCCATACGGCCACGGCCCTCGGATCGCCGGACCGGACGGCCTTGGCGCAGTCGGCGGCGTCGGCCGCCGGATCGCCGCTCGCAGCGGCCCAGGCGCGGCCCACCGCCGCCGCCGAGGCGAGCGTCTCCAGGCAGCCGGACTGACCGCAGCCGCAGGCGGGGCCGCCCGGCCGGACGACGATATGGCCGATCTCGCCGGAGGAACCGTGCGCTCCGGGGTCGATCCGCCCGTCGATGCCGATGGCGCCCGCGATGCCGGTGCCGACGGATACGAACAGGAAGCGCCGCGCGCCCTCGCCCGCTCCTATCCGCCCCTCGGCCAGCCCGCCCATCCGGACGTCGTGCCCGAGCGCGACCGGAATCCCGCCCAGCCGCTCGGTGAGCAGCGCGCGCAGCGGGACGTCGCTCCAGCCGAGGTTGGCGGCGAAGACGGCCACTCCGCGGTCCTCGTCCAGGACCCCGGGCACGCCGACCCCCGCGGCCACCGGGGGCCCGCCGAACCGCCGCTCGCCGATCTCGCGCAGCTCGGCGGCGAAGTCGAGGATCGCGGCGACGACCGCCTCGGGTCCGCGCTCCCGCTCGGTGGGCCTCCTGGCCTCATGGAGGAGTGTGGTGTCCGCCCCGATCAGGGCGGCCTTCATACCGGTGCCGCCCACATCCAGGGCGATGACGTGTTTCACATGGAACAGTCTCGCGCGATCCACCATGAGAGGTCTAGTCCACTCGCCGCTTCTCGTCAGGAGATCACGCCGTTGCCGGTAAGGGAGTTGGTATGAACCTGCTCTTCCGTTTGTGAGTGGGTGAGACATCGCACTTTGGCGTGTAGCAACCCGCTCACCTGGGCAAGAGCGCCACCGATATCGAAGCGATATGCCCATGGTGTAGACCTTGTGGAGGTTTGCAAGGCAGACTCGCTCGACCTCGGGGGAGGACCCTGGAGGATGAAACAAGCCATAGGGTGGGAAAACAGCGGTGCAGCGGCGACGGTTCTTGGGTTTGACAACGGCGGGTGTCGCGGCGGTGACGACGACACCCGGGCTCACGGCCTGTGGCAGCGACGGCTCCGGCTCGGACGGTGACGCCACGCTGAAGGTGGTCGCGGCCGACTACGGCGACAGCACCGCCAACAGCTCCCAGAGGTACTGGAACAGGCTGGCCCGGGCCTTCGAGGCCAAGAACAGCGGGATCAAGGTCGACGTCAAGGTCTATAGCTGGACCGAAGTGGACCGGCGCGTCGCCGAGATGGTCAAGAACGGTCAGGCTCCGGACATCGCGCAGATCGGCGCGTACGCCGACTACGCCGCGCAGGGGAAGCTCTACCGCGCCGACGAGATGCTCGCCATCCCCACCCAGGCCGGTTTCATCACCTCGATCGCCCATGCGGGCGAGGTGCGGCGAGTGCAGTACGGGGTGCCGTTCGTGGCCAGCGCCCGGCTGCTCTTCTACAACAAGAAGCTCTTCGACCAGGCCGGTATATCCTCCGCCCCCACGAGCTGGGACGAGCTCAAGGAGGCGGCCGTCCGGCTCAAGGCCGACGGGGTGAAGATCCCGTACGCGCTGCCGCTCGGCCCCGAGGAGTGCCAGGCCGAGACCATGATGTGGATGCTCAGCGGCGGTGGCGGCTACACCGACACCAACGGCAGCTACACCATCGACTCCTCCGCGAACATCAAGACCTTCGAATGGCTGCGGGACGAACTGGTCGGCGCGGACCTCACCGGCCCCGGCTCCCCGGCCCGCACCAACCGGCAGGACGCCTTCGACGCCTTCACCCGCGGCGAGGTCGGCATGCTCAACGGCCACCCGACCCTGATGCAGCAGGCGTCCGGCCACGGCATCAGCTACGGCACCGCGGCCCTGCCCGGCCGCAGGGGCAAGTCCCCGTCGACGATGGGCGTCGCCGACTGGCTGATGGCCTTCAAGCAGAACGGCCACCGTAAGGAGATCGGGAAGTTTCTCGACTTCGTCTACACCGAGAACAACGTGCTGAACTTCGTCACCGAGTACGACCTGCTGCCGGTGACCACCGCCGTCGAGCAGACGATGCTCGGCGACCGTAAGTACAAGCGGCTGTGGCGGTTCCTCGACGAGCTGGAGAGCGCCGAGTTCTACCCGGCCGACAAGACCTCCTGGGCGGAGGTCAGCAAGCTGTTCAAGCAGAAGATCGGCTCGACCGTGGCCAAGGGCGGCGACCCGACGAGCGTGCTGGGCCAGATCCAGCGCGAGGCCGACGCCATGGAGAATGCGGGGGCATGACAGTGGACACGCCCGCCCCCGGCCCTTCCGACGACCCTGCCGACAAGGGCGAGGGCGGGGGCGAGGGCCGGGGCGGGGAGCAGGACGGGGGCCGGGACCAGGTCGAGAGTCCGGCTGAGGGGCAGGACCAGGAACCGGGCCCGGGTGACGGGCTGTCCGACCGCGACGTGGCCGTGCTCGCCGTGGAGCGACGCGGCTGGCCGGGCCCCGGCGCCAAGGAGCGTGCGATACGGGAGCGGCTGGGCATCTCCCCGACCCGCTACTACCAGCTACTGAACGCGCTGCTGGACGACCCCAGGGCCCTGGAGCACGACCCGGTGACCGTCAACCGGCTGCGGCGGGTCAGGGACGAGCGCCGCGAACGGCGCTGACGTCTATCGGGGAGGAATGGCCGGGGCGGTTTCACCGGCGGGGCGGCTGGGGGCCGTTCACGGGTGGGACGTCCCTGGGCGGTTCACCGGTGGGACGTCCCTGGGCCGTTCACCGGCGGGATGCCCGGGGGAAGCCCGTGGTGCCGCCGGGCCCGGTAGGGTCACCGCTATGGGCAGCGCTATGGGCAGTCACCCCCTCCCCGTACCTACCACCGCCGCCGGCCGCGAGGGCCTCGCCGCCCTCCTCGAACGGCCCGGCCGCGCCGTTGTCGGACTCGACTTCGACGGCACCCTCGCCGAGATCGTCCCCGACCCCGACCGGGCCCGCGCCCACCCCGGCGCCGTCCCCGCGCTCTCCCGGCTGGCCCCGTGGCTGCGCTCCGCCGCGGTGATCACCGGCCGTCCGGCCGAGGTCGCCGTCCGGTACGGCGGCTTCGCCGGGGCCGAGGGGCTGCACGGGCTCGTCGTCCTCGGTCTCTATGGCGCCGAGCGCTGGGACGCGGCGAGCGGCGCCGTCCAGGCACCCGAACCGCACCCCGGCGTCGCCGCCGTCCAGGCCGAACTCCCCGTCGTCCTCGATGAGTACGGCGCTTCGCAGGGCACCTGGATCGAGGACAAGGGCCGCGCCGTCGCCGTCCACACCCGCCGTGCCGAGGACCCGCAGGCCACGTTCGAGCTGCTGCGCGCGCCGCTGCACGCGCTGGCCGAGCGCCATGGGCTGATCGTCGAGCCGGGCCGACTGGTGCTGGAGCTGCGGCCCCCGGGCATGGACAAGGGCGTCGCGCTCACGGAGTACGTACGGCGGACGGGCGCGGAAGCCGTGCTCTACGCGGGCGACGACCTGGGCGACCTGGCCGCGTTCGCGGCGGTGGAGCGGCTGCGCGAGGAGGGTGTGCCGGGGGTGCTGGTGTGCAGCGGCAGCACGGAGGTGACCGAACTCGCCAAGCGGGCCGACCTGGTGGTCGACGGCCCGGCGGGCGTGGTGGAGCTGCTGTCGTCCCTGGCCGACGCGGTCAGCGGCGCCAACGCCTCGTAGAGCCCGCCCGGACCGCGCCGGTCACCTCGTAAGTCCGTGGCTCAGAAGCCCGCCGCCACCGCGAAACCCTCGCCCCTACAGCGCCCGCAACTGCGCCAGGAACCATGCCTGGGGCGGCAGCGCGGTCGCGGCGGCGGCGAGTCGCTTCGTACGGTCCGCGCGCTCGCCGTCGCTCATGCGCAGCGCCTCGTCCAGCGCCCGGGCCGTGGCCTCCACGTCGTACGGGTTCACCACCAGCGCGTCGTCGCCCAGCTCGGCGTACGCCCCCGCCTCCCGTGACAGCACCAGCGCACATCCCCGCTCGGAGACCACCGGGACCTCCTTGGCCACCAGGTTCATCCCGTCCCGGATGGGGTTGACCAGGGCCACGTCCGCCAGTCGGTAGGCCGCGAGCGACCGCGCGAAGTCGTCCTTCACATGCAGGGCGACCGGGGTCCAGCCCTCCGTGCCGTACTCGGCGTTGATCTCGTCCGCGAGCCGCCGCACCCGCTCGGTGTAGTCGCGGTAGACCGCGAGGTCCTGGCGGGAGGGGTAGGCGAAGGCCACATGCACCACGCGCTCCCGCCACTCGGGGTGGGTCTCCAGCAGCCGCCGGTAGGCCAGCAGCCCGCGCACGATGTTCTTGGACAGCTCGGTGCGGTCCACCCGGACGATCGACTTCCGGTCCGGCCCGATCTGCGCCCGCAGACTGGTCAGCCGTTCGTCCACATCCGCCTGCCGCGACCGCTGCCGCAGGAAGTCCGCGTCCGCGCCCAGGCCGTGGACGCCCAGTCGGGTCTCCCGCCCCTCGAAGCGCACGGCCGTCGGCGGGCCGTCGCCGTCTCCGTCACCGTCCCGGACGATCTCCGCGCCCAGCACGGCCGCGCAGCAGTCGGCGAAGGCGCCGGCCCAGCGCTCGGTGAGGAACGCGGCGCGGTCGCCGCCGAGGATGCCGCGCAGCACACCCGCCGCGACGTCGTCCGGCAGCAGCCGGTAGTAGTCCGGCGGGGCCCAGGGGGTGTGCGAGAAGTGACCGATCCGCAGGTCGGGGCGGAGTTCGCGGAGCATCGCGGGCACCAGCGCCAGGTGGTAGTCCTGCACCAGGACGACGGCCTCGTCCACCGCTTCCTCGGCGAGCGCGTCCGCGAAGGCCGCGTTATAGGTCTCGTAGGCCGCCCACTGGTCGGCGAACTCCGCGTCGAAGACCGGCTCGACCGGGGTCTGGTAGAGCAGATGGTGGACGAACCACAGCACCGAATTGGCGATGCCGTTGTACGCGGCGGCGAAGACATCCGGCGCGATGTCGAGCATCCGCACCTGCTGGCCGCCGGTGTCACCGGGGTTCAGATGGCTGTCCCCGGCGCGCCGGGCCGCCTCGCGATCACCCTCCCCGAGCGCCGCGCACACCCACACCGCGTTCGCGTCCGGGCCGATGGCGCTGAGGCCGGAGACCAGCCCGCCACCGCCGCGCCGGGCGGTGAGCGAGCCGTCCTCGCCCAGGGTGTACGAGACCGGACCGCGATTGGACGCGACCAGGATCGGGGCGGTGCGCGGAACTGCCATGTCGCGAGCCTAGCCAGCCGCGGCCCCGCGCAAACGTACGTACGGTTTCTTGCCCCGTAGGAGCCATCGCCTGATGCCGGGGCCCGGGGTCATCACGCCGCGCCGCCCGGGTGCGTCACGCCGCGCGCCGCTCCGCGTACTCCGGTATCTCGATCATCGGTGGCCGCTCCTCGGTGTCCACGGCCGTGGTGCGCGGCTCGAAGCCGTTGTCGCCCCGGTCGAACTGGGTCAGCCGCGGCCGCACCAAATGGCCCCGGGCCAGCCGCAACTGCGCGGTGCGGTAGATCGCGGCCGCCATCCGGCCGAGTGCCAGCCCGTCCTGGTGGCGGTGTTTACGCACCCCGATGTCCACCTGGCCGAGCGCGTCGAGACCCACCGTGTGCAGCGCGTCGACCAGCAGCCCCAGCTCGACCCCGTAGCCGACCGGGAAGGGCAGCCGCTCCAGCAGCGTGCGGCGCGCCGCGTACTCACCGCCCAGCGGCTGGACGAATCCGGCCAGCTGGGGCCAGTGCAGATTCAGCAGCGGGCGGGCGACCAGCTCGGTGACCCGGCCGCCCTGGCCCGCCAGCTCCCCGAGCGGGCGGTCGTACATGCCCTTCACGAGCTGCAGCGTGGGGTCGGTCAGCAGCGGACCGACGATCCCCGAGACGAAGCGCGGATCGAATTCCCGCAGGTCGGCGTCGATGAAGCAGATGATGTCGCCGCTCGTGGCCAGCAGGGACCGCCACAGCACCTCGCCCTTGCCGGGCAGCACGGGCAGCCGGGGGAGCAGCGAGTCGCGGGGGACGACGGTGGCGCCCGCCGCCGTGGCGACCTCGGCGGTGCGGTCCGTCGAGCCGGAGTCCAGCACCACCAGCTCGTCCACCAGCGGCGCCGACTCGCCCATCAGCTCCCGGCGGATCGTCGCGGCGATCTCGCCGACCGTGGCCTCCTCGTTCAGGGCGGGCAGGACCACGCTCAGGGTCGTCGCCGAGCCCCGCTTCGCGTCCAGCAGGCGGTCCAGCGGCCGGTCGTCGGCCGACCAGGAGCGGTGCTTCAGCCAGCGCTCCACCTCATCCAGCACCTGTGTCTCTCCCTGCCGTGGTCGCTGTGATCCATCTCGCGCATCGGACGGCTAGCTCAACCATCCGGGCCGTCGGTTACAGTCTTGAACAACGCACATGGCCGTCGTATGTCGGGGTCGACCTCGGTGTTTACCGAGGAAGCCCGTGATGATGCCGTGCTGACAAACGCCCGGGTCCGCCCGGTGCCATACCGCTCATCCAGAGGGGCAGAGGGAACGGCCCGTTGAAGCCCCGGCAACCCTCCAGCTGATCTCGCATTCCGCAGCGAGGCTCCCAGCTCGGGAAGGTGCCAATTCCGTCTCGTGGCGAAATGCGTCGCGAGGAAGATGAGGAGAAAGGGCCTCGCCATCCATGGCTGTGCAGTCAGTAGAAAGCTCAACCACTTCCTCCACCTCCGACGCCTCCGGTGCCTTCGGTCCCGCCATCGCATTGTCCTGTCGGGAGTGCGGTGAGCGGTTCGATCTGGGCCCGATCTTCGCGTGTGAGGTCTGTTTCGGGCCGCTCGAGGTCGCGTACGAGCTGCCGGCCGGCGACCCGGAGGAGCTGCGCCGGCGCATCGAGGCCGGTCCGAACAGCATCTGGCGCTATGCCCCGCTGCTGCCCGTCCCGGCGGACGTGGCGGACCTGCCCAGCCTGCACCCCGGTTTCACCCAGCTGGTCAAGGCCGACAACCTCGCCCGTGAGCTCGGCGTCACCGGTGAGCTGCACATCAAGGACGACTCCGGGAACCCCACCCATTCCTTCAAGGACCGGGTCGTCGCCATCGCCGTCCAGGCCGCCCGCACCTTCGGCTTCACCACCCTCTCCTGCTCGTCCACCGGCAACCTCGCCGGCGCGGTCGGTGCCGCGGCCGCTCGTGCGGGATTCCGCTCCTGCGTCTTCATCCCGCACGACCTGGAGGCGGGCAAGGTCGTCATGGCCGCGGTCTACGGCGGTGAGCTGGTCGGCATCGAGGGCACCTACGACGACGTCAACCGCTTCTGCAGCGAGCTGATCGGCGACCCGGTGGGCGAGGGCTGGGGCTTCGTCAACGTCAATCTGCGGCCGTACTACGGCGAGGGTTCCAAGACCCTGGCGTACGAGATCTGCGAGCAGCTCGGCTGGCGGCTGCCGGACCAGATCGTCATCCCGATCGCCTCGGGCTCCCAGCTCACCAAGATCGACAAGGGGCTGAAGGAGCTGATCGCGATCGGTCTGGTCGAGGACAAGCCCTACAAGATCTTCGGCGCCCAGGCCGAGGGCTGCTCCCCGGTCTCCGCCGCCTTCAAGGCCGGCCATGACGTCGTCCGGCCGCAGAAGCCGCAGACCATCGCCAAGTCGCTGGCCATCGGCAACCCCGCGGACGGCCCTTACGTCCTGGACATCGCCCGCCGTACGGGCGGCGCGGTGGAGGACGTGAACGACGAGCAGATCGTCGACGCGATCAAGCTGCTCGCCCGCACCGAGGGGATCTTCGCGGAGACCGCGGGCGGGGTGACCGTCGGCGTGACCAAGAAGCTGATCGAGGACGGTCTGCTCGACCCGTCCCTGACGACCGTCGTGCTCAACACCGGCGACGGCCTCAAGACCCTCGACGCGGTGGCCCCCACCACGGGTCCCTCCGCCATCATCCGCCCCACCCTTGACTCGTTCCGAGAGGCTGGTCTCGCATGAGCGTCAACGTCCGAATCCCGACCATCCTGCGCACCTACACCGCCGGTCAGGCCGAGGTCCCCGCCGAGGGCGCGACCCTCGCCGAGGTCCTGGCGGACCTGGAGAAGAACCACCAGGGCATCGCGGCCCGCGTGCTGGACGACACCGGCAAGCTCCGCCGCTTCGTCAACGTCTACGTCAATGACGACGACGTCCGCTTCGCCGATGGCCTGGCCACGGCTACCCCGGACGGTGCCGGGATCTCGATCATCCCGGCGGTCGCGGGCGGCTGCTGACCCCGCGTCCACCCTCCTCACCTTTGGCATCGCCCCGTCCGGGGACAACCGGACGGGGCGATTCCGTGTGTGGAATCGCGATACAGTTGCCCTGATTCCCCGATGGCCCCCGGGCCGGAACCACATATGAGAACTCGTCAAGTTGTGCGTAAAGTGTGAGCACGAATTGTCGGGTTGGTTCCCTATGTCCCGCCCGGCTTGCCCGAACTTCACATAAATTCTCACTTTTAACCGTTCGGCCGTGCCCAGAATTCTCGTCCGATTGACCTGTTGCAGAGGGCGTTGGGACGGATACATTCAGCGGCGGTCGACGCGTTCCGGCGCACACCCCCCACATCCGGGGGGTGAGGTCTGACCCGGGTCCGCGGAGTGCGGTCCTGCGCAAGGGCCAGCAATAGGGGAGTTAGGAATGGCTCAGGGCACCGTCAAGTGGTTCAACGCGGAGAAGGGGTACGGCTTCATCGCGGTCGACGGTGGTGCGGACGTGTTCGTCCACTACAGCGCGATCCAGATGGACGGGTACCGCACCCTCGAGGAAGGCCAGCGGGTCGAGTTCGAGATCTCGCAGGGTCAGAAGGGCCCGCAGGCCGACATGGTCCGCGTGGCCGTAGGCTGACGCGCCGACGCGACGCAGCTGAACAGTACAGTCCGAAGGGTCCGTGTCCCGGCCAGGGTACGGACCCTTCGGCGTGTCCGCGCTGATCGTTACGGGGTTGATGCAGGGGGCGGATGGCCTCCGGCCGCTTGCGCCCGCCCGTCGCCCGGCCGCCGCCCCCCAAGGATGGCCTCCGGCCGCTTGCGCCCGCCCGTCGCCCGGCCACCACCCCCCAAGGATGGCCTCCGGCCGCTTGCACTCTATAGGTCCGAGTGCTAATCATTGGCGTTAGCACTCTGACGTTGAGAGTGACAGAAGGACCGGGTCGGTGAGGCCCGCCAGGCCATGCGGGGCAAGGAACCGCACGGTAGGCAGGCCGTCCGTCGCGGGCGCCAGCGCGGTCCGGAGCAATCCACCCCGTCTTGGGAGGACCACTTCACATGGCCAAGATCATCGCGTTCGACGAGGAGGCGCGGCGCGGCCTCGAGCGCGGGATGAACCAGCTCGCCGACGCCGTCAAGGTCACCCTCGGCCCCAAGGGCCGTAACGTCGTCCTCGAGAAGAAGTGGGGCGCCCCCACGATCACCAACGATGGTGTTTCCATCGCCAAGGAGATCGAGCTCGAGGACGCGTACGAGAAGATCGGCGCCGAGCTGGTCAAGGAGGTCGCGAAGAAGACGGACGACGTCGCCGGTGACGGCACGACGACCGCGACCGTCCTCGCCCAGGCGCTGGTCAAGGAGGGCCTCCGCAACGTCGCCGCGGGTGCCAACCCGATGGCGCTCAAGCGCGGTATCGAGAAGGCCGTCGAGGCCGTCTCCGCCCAGCTTCTCGAGCAGGCCAAGGACGTGGAGACCAAGGAGCAGATCGCCTCCACCGCCTCCATCTCCGCCGCCGACACCCAGATCGGTGAGCTCATCGCCGAGGCGATGGACAAGGTCGGCAAGGAAGGTGTCATCACCGTCGAGGAGTCGCAGACCTTCGGGCTCGAGCTCGAGCTCACCGAGGGCATGCGCTTCGACAAGGGCTACATCTCCCCGTACTTCGCGACGGACATGGAGCGTATGGAGTCGTCGCTCGACGACCCGTACATCCTGATCGTCAACTCCAAGATCAGCAGCGTGAAGGACCTCCTCCCGCTGCTCGAGAAGGTCATGCAGTCGGGCAAGCCGCTGCTGATCATCGCCGAGGACGTCGAGGGCGAGGCTCTGGCCACCCTGGTCGTCAACAAGATCCGTGGCACCTTCAAGTCCGTCGCCGTCAAGGCCCCGGGCTTCGGTGACCGCCGTAAGGCCATGCTCGGTGACATCGCCATCCTTACCGGTGGCACCGTCATCTCCGAGGAGGTCGGCCTCAAGCTGGAGAACGCCGGGCTGGACCTGCTCGGCCGCGCCCGTAAGGTCACCGTCACCAAGGACGAGACCACCATCGTGGACGGCGCCGGCGACACCGACCAGGTGCAGGGCCGCGTCAACCAGATCCGCGCCGAGATCGAGTCCTCGGACTCGGACTACGACCGCGAGAAGCTGCAGGAGCGCCTGGCGAAGCTGGCCGGCGGCGTGGCCGTCATCAAGGCCGGTGCCGCCACCGAGGTCGAGCTCAAGGAGCGCAAGCACCGCATCGAGGACGCGGTGCGCAACGCCAAGGCGGCCGTCGAGGAGGGCATCGTCGCCGGTGGTGGCGTGGCCCTGCTGCAGACCGTCTCGGTCTTCGAGAAGCTGGAGCTCGAGGGCGACGAGGCCACCGGTGCCCAGGCCGTGCGCCTGGCCCTGGAGGCCCCGCTGAAGCAGATCGCGGTCAACGCCGGTCTCGAGGGCGGTGTCGTGGTCGAGAAGGTGCGCAACCTGACCCCGGGCCACGGCCTCAACGCCGCGACCGGTGAGTACGTCGACCTGATCGCCGAGGGCATCATCGACCCGGCCAAGGTCACGCGCTCCGCGCTGCAGAACGCCGCGTCGATCGCCGCGCTGTTCCTCACCACCGAGGCCGTCATCGCCGACAAGCCGGAGAAGGCCGCCCCGGCGGGCGCTCCGGGTGGCATGCCGGGCGGTGACATGGACTTCTGATCGACTCGGCGCGTTCGTTCGCCGGTCGGTCGTACCGTCCAAGACGTCGGGGCGGCACCCTCTCCCAGGGGTGCCGCCCCGACGGCGTTTTTTGGGGGGGCAGGTGGATCCGGGGTCCGGCGTATCCGCGGCCCGGCGTATCCGGGGCTTACTCCTCAGCCGCATCGAGGGCGGCGCGCAGATGGCCGTGCGCCTCGGCGAGCAGCTTCTCGGCGGTCGGGGCGTCCACCTCGCCCAGGATGGTGAGGATCGCGTTCTTCACCTCGCCGTCTGTGGCCGCCAGCGCGCTTTCGATCCGCTGGTCGGAGGCGCCGGTCGCCAGGAAGACGATCCTCCGGGAGCGGGCGCGCAGCTTGTCGTTGGAGGCGCGCACATCGACCATCAGATTTCCGAAGGTCTTGCCCAACCGGATCATGGTGATGGTCGAGATCATGTTGAGCACCAGCTTCTGGGCCGTGCCCGCCTTCAGCCGCGTCGAGCCGGTGAGCAGCTCCGGCCCCACGACGATCTCGATGCCGTGGTCGGCCGCGGCGGCGAGCGCCGAGTCGGCGTTGCAGGACAGTCCGACAGTGAGCGCGCCGAGCCGTCGGCCGTGTTCGACCGCGCCCACGGCGTACGGGGTGCGGCCGGAGGCCGAGACGCCGACCACCGTGTCGTCGGGGCCGATCCCGAGCAGGTCGAGGTCGCGGGCGGCCAGCTCCGCGCTGTCCTCCGCGCCCTCGACCGAGGTCACCACGGCGTCCGGGCCGCCCGCGATCACCCCGACGACCTGCTCGGGCCGGGTGTTGAAGGTGGGCGGGCATTCGCTCGCGTCGAGCACCCCGAGCCGTCCGGCGGTGCCCGCGCCCGTATAGAGGAGACGGCCGCCACGGGACATCCGCGCGGCGATGGCGTCGATGGCGGCGGCGATACGGGGGAGCTGGCGGTCGACGGCGGCGGGGACGCCGGCGTCCTCCGCGTTCATGATCCGGGCGATCTCGAGGGTTTCGAGGCGGTCGATCTCGGCGAGTTCGGGGCGGAACGCCTCGGTGGTGAGGGTGTCGAGCTGGGCGCGGAGCCGTGTGGAGTCCTGGTCGGCTGCGGAGTCGGTGGGGTCGGCTGCGGAGTCGGCGGAAGTCATGGTGAAGCGGCTCTTTCCGGTACGTCGGGGCGGGGGTGGGGGGTGAAGAGGCGGAGAGGGGTGGGGTCGGGGCCGGGGGTGGCCCGAGGGCGGAACCTCGGGCGGGACCGGCCCGGCTCAGCGATGCCCGGGGCGCGGGTCGTGGCGGTGCGCGAGGGCCTCGTACGACGCGGAGAGGGCGGGCGCCGCCGATTCGTACGTCCGCTGGGCGACCCCTATGAACAGGCAGTCCACCACCAGGAGCTGGCTGGTGCGGCTGGACATGGCCGCCGGGCGCAGCTCGCTCTCACGGGCGGTGGAGGTGGTGAGCACCAGGTCCGCGTACTGCGCGACCTCGCCGTCCGGCCGTCCGGTGATCGCGACAGTGGTCGCGCCGCGCTCGAAGGCCACCCGCAGCGGCTCGATGACGTCCGTCGTACGCCCGGAATGGGTGATCGCGATGGCGACGTCGCCGGAGTGCAACTGGACCGCGTTGGTGACCGCGAGATGCGGATCGGCGTGGGCGTGGGCTATCAGCCCGATGCGCAGCAGCTTCTGGACCAGGTCCTGCCCGACGAGGCTGGACGCCCCCACCCCGTACACATCGATCCGGCGCGCCGTGGCCAGCGCCGAGACGGCGGCCTCGACCTGGCTGGTGTCCAGGACGGCGGCGGTGTCGGCCAGACACTGCTGCTCCTCCCGCGCCAGCTTGGTGACCACGTCGGCGATCGGATCGTCGACCGCGATGTCCGCGGTGACGGCCGGGGCCCGCCCGGCGGCCTGGTGTGCGGCGAGCGCGGCGAGCGCGATGCGCAGATCGCGATATCCGGGGTAGCCGAGCAGTCGGGAGGTGCGGACGACGGTGGCCTCGCTGGTGCCGGTCCGCTCGGCGAGCCCGGTGACGGTGAGCGCCGCGCATCCGGCCGGATCCCCGGCCACGGCCTCGGCCACGCGCTGCATGGAGCGGGTCATGGAGGGGCCTAACGTGCGGACCTTCGCGGCGAGGGCGGCCGGAGGGGGCGGGGTGGGGTCGGATTGCGGTGGTGGCATGAAAGTTTCCTTCAGGTCGCTGCTCATCCGCGAAAACTATTTCCGGCCACGGGGCCCGTCAACCCTCCGGGCGGCGGTGCGAGAAGACCGAGGATGAAGCAAACAGGCGCCAGGAGGAAGCAAAGGTGACAATGGAACCCATGAAGCTCGAACACGCACTGCACGCGGCCCGCGCCCTCGTCCTGGCCGACCTCGCGGCGGGCGAGGTCGCCCGGGCCGATATCGTCTCGCTGGTCGAAGACGCGATCGCGCACCGGCGGTGGTGGGTCGAGCAGTGGCCGGAAGGCATCGAGTACGTGGCCGGTCTGGTCGCCCAGGACGTCCAGGACGCCCTGCTGGAACGGTACGGCCGATGGCCGCTGTGCCCCGTCTGCACCCAGGGCGGCGACCTCCACGCCCTCGACGTGGAGCCCGAGTTGGGCCCCAACCCGCACTGGGTCTGCGGCAAGACGGCGGTCGCGGTGGCGCCCGTGGGATCGCTGGGCACCACCCTCTGATGGCCGTACTGATCGACCCGCCCTCGTGGCCGGGCCACGGCCGCCTGTGGTCCCACCTGGTCAGCGATGTCTCCTACACCGAACTCCACGCCTTCGCGGCCCGCATCGGCGCCCCACGCCGAGGTTTCGACCGTGACCACTACGACCTGCCGAGCGAGTTGTACGCGAAGGCGGTACGGGCGGGCGCGGAGGAGGTGGGCAGCAAGGAACTTCTCCGCCGCCTGAAGGCCGCGGGCCTCCGCCGCCCCAAACGAGCCGCGAACGCGGACTGACCGGTGCGGGCGGGCCTGCGGCCCGCCCTGCCGACCGGCCGCCCGGAGTGGCCGCCACGCCCCCGCCGTGCGCAGGTCCGCGCGCTGCCGCGCTGCCGCGATGCCGCTCGTGCCCCCGAGCGGCTGAGGGCGGCCGCGCCGCGGGCGGCATGGCGGGCATCAAGCTCGGCTCCGGCACCAAGGTGAGTGCCCCGCGCGGGCGGTGTGGCCACCGTGCCTGAGGAAACCGGGGAAGACAGGGAGGTGAGTGCCCCGCGCGGGCGGTGTGGCCGCGCCCGCGCGGCGAGGCGGGGTCTCTCAGCGCGTCGTGCGCGACGGGTCGGGGGCCGCTTCCGCTTCCGCCGGGGAGTACGTCGCCGACGTGGCGATGACGCGCGAGGCACCATCCGCCCGGTGCAAACGCATCGCGGCGACCGTCGTCACCACGCCCGTACCGGCGAGTGCCGCACCCGTCCAGGCGACCGCCGGGTAGCCCCAGCCCAGGTCGATGACGAGGCCGCCGAGCCACGGGCCCACCGTGTTGCCGATGTTGAAGGCCGAGGTGTTCGTCGCGCCCGCGAGCGTGGGCGCGGCGTTCGCGAGGTTGAACATCCGGGCGTTGAGCGCGGGCGCGGTGAAGAAGGCGGTGAAGCCGAGCAGCAGCGCCAACGTCACGGCCGCGACCGCGCTGTGCGCGGTCAGTGCCAACGCGCTCAGCATGACCGTCGAGGCGGTGATGCCCCCGAGCATCGTGCCGAACAGATGCGCGTCCGCGATCCGCCCGCCGAGCACCGTACCCAGCAGCGCGCCGACCCCGAACAGCGCGAGCACGGTCGGCACCCAGCCCTCGTCCAGCCCCGCCACATCCGTGAGCAGCGGCCCGAGGTAGGAGAACAGGCAGAAGACCGCGCCACCGCTGAGCGCGGTGGCGGCCAGCGCCAGCCACACCTGCCGGTCGCGGTAGATGCGCAACTCGGCCCGCAGCCGGGGCCGGTCGTCCCCGGTCGGCACCTCCGTACGCGGTACGAGCGCGACGACTCCGACCAGCCCGAGCGCCGACAGCCCGGCCACCGCCCAGAAGGCGGCGCGCCACCCCGCGTGCTGCCCGAGCAACGCTCCGGCGGGGACCCCCGCGATGTTCGCGATGCTCAGCCCGCCGACCATCACCGCCATCGCCTTCGCCCGCGCGTTCACCGGCACCAGCGATACGGCCACCGCGGCGCCCACCGCCCAGAACCCGGCACACGCGAGCGCGCTGACGACCCGCGAGGCGAACAGCACCCCGTACGACGGCGCCAGCGCCCCCGCGATCTGCCCCAGCCCGAACGCCGCCAGCAGTGCCATCAGCGTCGTCCGCCGCGGCAGCCGCAACGTGGCCGCCGCCAGCACCGGCGCCCCGACCACCATGCCGATCGCGAAGGCCGATATCAGCAACCCGGCCGTGGGGATGGACACCCCCATGTCCCGCGCGACGGGTTGCAGCAGCCCGGACAGCATGAACTCGGAGGTACCGAGAGCGAAGACGGACAGCCCGAGGACGTAGACCGCCAGGGGCATGCGGGAGCGAGCGGAATCCGCTGGGGAGGAGGAGGGCATGCCAGGCCCAACGCCATGGCATGACCTCGGCATTCCTGCGCGGAACATCGGGATGCGCGCTTCTCGAGCATTCACTCGATGGCGTGGACTGTGATGCGGCCATGCCATGCCATGCCACGCCATGACGGCGGTGGTGATCCTGGGTTCGTTGCGCGCGCCTGTCAGCCGTGGTTGGCTCGCCCGATGGAGCTTCTGTTGACCGCGAGTGGCCTGCGCAACGAGACACTGCGGGATGCGCTGCGGGACATGCTGGGAAAGCCGTTCGGGTCGGCGAACGTCGTGTACGTTCCTACGGCGTCCGTTGCCGAGCCCGGGGACCACGGGTGGTTCGTCGCGGACCTGAACCGGCTGCACGGCCTCGGCTGGCGGGAGTTCGACGTCCTGGAGCTGAACGGCCTGCCCCGGCAGATGGTGCTCGACCGGCTGCTCCATGCCGACGTCATCTATGTCGAGGGCGGCAGTCACTACCACCTCGCGCGCAGCATCACCGGCAACGGCCTGGCCGACGGCTTCCTGGAGGCGCTGGAGAGCCGGGTCTATGTGGGGGTCAGCGCCGGATCAATGATCTTCAGCCGTAATCTCACCGGACACTCCGCCGACGTCATCGGGGACACCACGGACCTCCACGTGCTCGGCGCGACGACCGTGGAGCCGCCGTTCGGTCTCTTCGACTGGTATCTCAAGCCCCACCTGTACTCGCCGGATTTCCCCGAGCGGGACGACGCCTGGGCTGATCGCATCGTTGCGCGGGCGGACTTCCCGATCTACTTCATCGATGACGAGACGGCCGTTCGCGTCAGGGACGGCAAGGTGGATGTCATTTCCGAAGGCCGGTGGCGGTTCCATCCGTGAGAAGACCTGCTGGAGGGCGTCGACGGTCGTGGCGCGGTTCTTGCGCAGCGGGCCGAGCGGGACCATGCGCAGCTCGGGGTCGAGCCGCGAACGGCACATGTTACGCACTGAGCAGCTCCAGCTCCGTGGCCATGTTGCGGCGCGCGGCCTCCTCCCACCGGTCGTGCCCCTCCGGCGTACGGAAGAGGCGGGACAGGCCCAGCAGGTGGCGGAGGACATTCGCGCGGCCCTCGCGGAAGGCGTCGTCGGGGACGAAGCCGTACTCCTCGCGGACCGCCGCCGCGTAGGCGCCGTAGGCCGCCGGGGAGCCCGCCAGTACGGCGAGGTCGGCGTCGCAGAGGACTTCGCCGTTGGTGTCGCCCTCGGCGGGGTCGTGGTCGCGGGTGACGAGGACGAGGCGGACGGTTTCGGCCGTGCGGGGCGCCGGGACGGCCGCCTCGGTGAGGGCGCGTTCGGCGAGGCGGGCGCTGCGTTCCTCGTTGGTGGAGCGGTCGGGGAGGTAGACGGCGTCGTGGAACCAGGCGGCGAGCCGGATGGCGGCGGGGTCGGGGGCCTGGACGTGCGGGAGCAGCTCGTCCACCCGGTCCAGGACCGCGAGCAGGTGATCGGTGGTGTGGTAGCGGCGCTGGGGTTCGGCCCAGCGGGTCAGGAGGTCCTCGCCGTAGGGGGCGGGTGACGGAGCCGTGGCTTCGCGGGCGCTGGTGAGGAGGTCCGTCCAGCGGGCGAGCAGGGCGTCATGGGCCGGATGGCGGGCGGGCGCGGGTGCGGGCATGGGCCAATTGTGGGGTAGCGGTTCGCCCTCTTGCGCGGTGTGGCAAGCTGTGGACCATGTCTAGACCAATTCTCGAGGTGATCGCCCTGAACCCGGCGGACGCGATCGCCGCACAGGCCGGAGGGGCGGACCGCCTCGAACTGGTCACCGACATGGCCGCCGACGGGCTCACCCCCTCCCGTGAGACCTTCGCCGCCGTCCGATCGGCCGTGGACCTGCCGGTACGGGTGATGCTCCGCGCCGCCGACGGCTTCGCGGCAGGGGACCCCGCCGCGTTCGACGCGCTGTGCGAAGCCGCCGCGGCGCTGCACTCGGAGGGGGCGGACGAGTTCGTCCTGGGCTTCCTGACCGACGACGGCGGGGTCGACCTGGCCGCCGTGACCGCGCTGACCGAAGTCGTGCGGGCGGGCGGCGGGGTGGACGAGAGCCGCTGGACCTTCCACCGGGCCATCGACCGTGCCGGGGATCGCGACGGGCTGCGCAAGCGGCTCGCCGACATCCCCGGTCTCGACACGTATCTCACCGCCGGGTGCGCGCGCGGCGTCGACGACGGTCTGCCGACCTTGGCCGAGGAGGCGGCGCGAACCGGTACGCCGGGCTATGAGCCGCGCATCATGGCCGGTGGCGGGCTGCGCCTCGACCATCTGTCCGCCCTGCGCGCCGCCGGGATCGACGCCTTCCACATCGGCGGCGCGGCCCGCCCGGCGGGATGGGCCGGCCCTGTGGACGCGGCCGCGGTCGGCCGGTGGCGTACGGCCCTGGACGCGCCCGTTCCGGTCGCCTGAGGGCGTGCCGCGTGGCGCTGAGGCGGTCTGCGCGGCGCTGAGGGCGGGTTGCGCGGCGGCTGCGCCGACAAGCTCCTGCTGGGTGCTGGGGTTGGATGCCGGGCTCGGGTATCGGCCTGCACACCGGGCCCGGAAACCGGCCCGGTGTGCAGGCCCGGAAATCGGGGCTCGATACCGGGCGGTTTCTGCCCGGTATCGACCGTACGGTCATCCGCACGGCACACAACACCTCACGGGAGCTTGCCATGCACTTCGCCTCGATCCGCATCATCACCGAGGACGTCGCCCGGATCGCCGACTTCTACGAGCGGGCCACGGGCCTGACGGCGAAGCGGTATACGGACGACTTCGCCGAGCTCATGACATCGAGCGGAACTCTCGCCCTTGCGAGCACCCGCACGGTGCGGGTGCTCGGTGAGCAGGCGCCCCGGCCCGCGGCGAACCAGAGCGTGATCGTGGAGTTCCGCGTCGCCGATGTCGACGGCGAGTACGAAAGGCTCAAGGAGTTCGACGTCGAGATCGTGAACGAGCCCACGACGCAGCCCTGGGGCAACCGTTCGCTGCTGTTCAAAGACCCCGACGGCAACCTCGTCAACTTCTTCGCGCCCGTCACCCCGGACGCCCTCAAGCGATACGAGCAGCAGATCGCCGAAGCCAACGGCTGAAGCTGACCGCTGAAGCCGAGGCATAACGGTCAGCTCAGCTCAAGTCAGCTCAGCCGCTCCGGCAGCGCCGCCCCGTGGACGACCGTCAGCCCCGAGACCGCACGGGTAAGGGAGACGTACAGGCGGCGCAGCCCGGTGCGTTCGTCCGGCTCGCCGTCGACCACCGCGGCCGGTTCGTCCAGCACCACGTAGTCGTACTCCAGACCCTTGGCCAGCGTCGCCGGGACGAGGGTGAGCCGGGCCTCGGCGCTGGTCTCCTCGCCGGGGGAGAGGTGGGTCAGGCCCGCCGCGTCGAGGGCCTCGGCCAGGGCCGGGACGCGGGCATCGGCCGCGATGAGGCCGACGGAGCCCTCGTGGGTCAGAGCGTCGTGGCACGCGGCGATCACGGCCGCGTCCAGCTCCGCCGGGTCCACGGGCCGTACGGAGAAGTCGCCGGCCGCCTCGCGGATCGAGGTGGCCTCCGACAGGCCGGGGGCGATGGCCGGCAGCAGCCGCGAGGCGTACGCGATCACCTCACGCGGCACCCGGAAACCCTGGGTCAGCTCCTCGATCGCCGCCCCGTCCTTGCCCAGATGGGTCAGGGCCTCCTCCCAACTGGCCGTCGCCCATGGGGTGGTGCCCTGGGCGATGTCGCCGAGCACGGTCGCCGAGCCGGTGCTGCAGCGGCGGCCGACCGCGCGGTACTGCATGGGCGACAGGTCCTGCGCCTCGTCCAGGACCACATGCCCGAGGGACGGGGTGCGCTCGATGAGATCGGCGGCCTCGTCGATCAGCACCAGGTCCGCCGGGGACCACTTCGCGGACTTCACACCGCGCCCCGGCTTCGCCCACAGGACGGTCTTCTGCTCGTCGGCGTCGAGGACGCCCTCCGCGTGCTCGGCCAGGAAGTCGGCGTCGGAGAGCAGCCGCAGCACCAGCTTGGCCGGGTCGACCGGCGGCCAGACCGCCTTGACCGCCGCCTTGACGGCCGCGTTGCGCGCGACCGCGTCCTGCACTCGGTCGTCGGGCGCCTCGCCCGCCTGCTCCATCCGGACGAGCACGGCGTGCGCGATGCGTTGTGGAAGCGCCTCGCGGGCCGCGCCGTAGCGGATGTCGCGGGTGAGCAACTCCTCTACCATCTCCTCCAGTTCATACGCGGGCACCCGCCAGCGGCGTGAACCGCGCACCACCACACAGGGTTCGGTGGGGGCGGTGACATACGAGCGCAGGGCGCGGCGCAGCACCTCGGCCAGCCGCGCGTCGCCCTTGATACGGGCCGCGTCGGCGGAGTCGGTGCCCCGCGCCTCCGCGCCCAGGGACGGGCGGGTCACCAGGTCCTCGACGGTCGCCTGGGCCACCTGCAACTCGCCGAGGGCGGGCAGGACCTGCTCGATGTAGTGGAGGAAGGAGCGGTTCGGGCCGATGACGAGGGTGCCGGAGCGGGCCAGCCGCTCGCGGTGCGCGTACAGCAGATACGCCACCCGGTGCAGCCCCACGGCCGTCTTACCGGTGCCCGGCGCCCCCTGGACGCAGATGGTGCCGCCGATCCCCTGGCGGACGATCTCGTCCTGCTCCGGCTGGATGGTCGCGACGATGTCCCGCATCGGGCCGACGCGCGGGCGCTCGATCTCGGACTGGAGCAGCTTGCTGGTCTGCTGCGCCTCGGTGGGGTCGGAGAGCCTTTCGTCCTCGTACGCCGTCAGCTCGCCGCCCGTGTAGCCGAAGCGGCGGCGCAGCGCGATGTCCATCGGCGCGGTCTTGGACGCCTGGTAGAAGGGCTGGGAGACGGGGGCCCGCCAGTCGATGACCATCGGGTCGCCGTCCGCGTCGTGCACATGCCGGCGGCCGATGTAGAAGCGCTCGCCCTCCGCGCCCTCCGCCGTCTCCGCACCCGGTGCGTGCAGATAGTCGAGCCGGCCGAAGAAGAGCGGGGTGCCGGAGAGGTCGGCGAGGGCCTTGATGCGCTCGCTGACCTGGTGGTGCAACGCCGCGGCATTGACCCAGTTCGCGGCGACGTCCCGGAGGTCGAGGGCCTCGACGTCGGCGCGCATGGCGCGCAGCGCGGCGCGGGAGTCGGTCAGATGGGCGCGCTCCCGCGTGAGGGGGTCTGCCGCGTGGGGGGCCGGGAGAGGGGCTGGGAGGGGGTCCGAGCGAGGGTCTGAGAGGGGATCTGCGTGGTCAGGGGCGTGCGAGGGCACGGCGTAGCCTCCGGCGAGCGAGTACACAACGAGTGCACAAAGCGAGTACACAAAGCGGGTGCGCGGTACGGATGCGCGGTCAGAGATGCCGACCGGTTTCCGTCCGGGCGGCGGCTCTCCCGTTCGGAACGCGGGAGGCGGCAAGACCGGCGATTGTAGCCAGGGCATGTCCGGGAGGCGAATGAATTATGACCGCCCCGGGGGAAGGGGCCGGGCGGGCTCGCGGGCGGGCCTCGTGTGGGGCTGTGGGCCTCCGTCTGTGGGCCTCCGTCTGTGTGGGTCCCTGTGTGGGCTCCGTCTTTGTCTCAGGCGAGCCGCAGGGCGCGGAGGGTCACGCGCTGGTTGCACCACAGCAGCGTCACCGTCGTCGTGCCCATCAGGACCGCGACGGTCAGATGCCCGGCGACCGAGGTGACCGGGGCACCGACGGCGGCGAGGACGAGATGGAGGCCGACGCGGAGCGCGAGCAGCCCGATGGCGATCTTCCGGGTGTGGGCGTTCTTGAGCATCGCGCGCATCAGCTTCACCCGGCGGCGCAGCACGGTCGCCCCGACGACGACGTTCACCAAGGCGATCGCGATGAGCACCATCCAGGCGTCGTCCCACGCCTTGGTCAGGTCGTACGCGGCACCCATGACGCCCTCGAAGCCGAAGAACCACAGCGGCAGCGGCTTGATGTCGCTCAGGTCGATGTCGGTGGTCGCGGTCTTGCGATTGCGGATGCCGATGCCCATGTCCCGCCCCTTCGGCGTCGTGTGGTGCCATGTCCTGCTGACACTCACGATCCTTCCGGGCGGGGAACGCCCCGGGCAGAGTCGGCGATCACGGGTCACCCATGACACATGTCATGGCCATGGGAGCGTGCCCAACGGCCGTGGGTGACTCGTGGTGGGCCGAACGTCAGACGTCCTCGTCCGCGAGCAGCTCGCTCGCGTCCACGATCCGGTACGCGTACCCCTGCTCGGCCAGGAACCGCTGCCGGTGCGCCGCGAAGTCCTGGTCGATCGTGTCGCGCGCGACCACCGAGTAGAAGACCGCCGGGTGCCCGTCGGCCTTCGGGCGCAGCACCCGGCCGAGCCGCTGGGCCTCCTCCTGACGGGAGCCGAAGGTGCCGGAGACCTGGATGGCGACCGTGGCCTCGGGGAGATCGATGGAGAAGTTGGCGACCTTCGAGACGACGAGCACCGACAGCTCGCCCTCCCGGAAGGCGTCGAAGAGCTTCTCCCGCTGGGCGTTGGTGGTCTCGCCCTTGATAACGGGCGCGTCCAGGTGCTCGCCCAACTCGTCGAGCTGGTCGATGTACTGGCCGATGACCAGGGTCTGCTGCCCCTTGTGCCGGGCGACCAGCGCCTCCGTGACCTTCCGCTTGGAGTCGGTCGTGGCGCAGTAGCGGTACTTCTCGTCGGTCTCGGCGGTCGCGTACGTCAGCCGCTCGGCCTCGGTCAGGTTGACCCGGACCTCGACACAGTCGGCGGGCGCGATATAGCCCTGCGCCTCGATCTCCTTCCAGGGCGCGTCGAAGCGCTTGGGTCCGATGAGCGAGAAGACATCGGACTCCCGGCCGTCCTCCCGGACGAGCGTCGCCGTGAGCCCGAGCCGCCGCCGGGCCTGCAGATCGGCGGTGAACTTGAAGACGGGCGCCGGCAGCAGATGCACCTCGTCGTAGACGATCAGGCCCCAGTCGCGGGAGTCGAACAGCTCCAGATGCGGGTAGACGCCCTTCCGCTTGGTGGTGAGCACCTGGTACGTGGCGATGGTGATCGGGCGGATCTCCTTCCGCGTACCGCTGTACTCACCGATCTCCTCCTCGGTGAGCGAGGTGCGGCGCACCAGCTCGTGCTTCCACTGCCGGGCGGAGACGGTGTTGGTGACCAGGATCAGGGTGGTCGACTTGGCGACGGCCATCGCACCGGCCCCCACCAGCGTCTTTCCGGCACCGCAGGGGAGCACGACGACACCGGAACCGCCGTGCCAGAAGCCCTCCACGGCCTGCGTCTGATACGGCCGCAGCGCCCAGCCGTCCTCGTGCAGCTCGATGGAGTGGGCCTCGCCGTCCACATACCCGGCCAGGTCCTCGGCGGGCCAGCCCAGCTTCAGCAGCGTCTGCTTGATCTGCCCGCGCTCGGAGGGGTGGACGACGACGGTCTCCGGGTCGATCCGGGCGCCGACCAGCGGCTGAATTTTTTTCGACCGCAGGATCTCCTCGAGGATCGGGCGGTCGCTGGTCTCCAGGACCAGACCGTGGGTGGGGTGCTTGAGCAGCCGCAGCCGACCGTAGCGGGCCATGGTCTCCGCGACGTCGACGAGGAGGGCGTGCGGGACGGGGTAGCGGGAGTACGCGACGAGGGCGTCGACCACCTGCTCGGCGTCGTGCCCGGCGGCGCGGGCGTTCCACAGCCCCAGCGGGGTCACCCGGTAGGTGTGGATGTGCTCGGGCGCCCGCTCCAGCTCGGCGAAGGGCGCGATGGCGCGGCGGCAGGCGCCTGCCTGCTCGTGGTCCACCTCGAGCAGGAGCGTCTTGTCGCTTTGGACGATGAGGGGTCCATTCACGCGCCTGGGTCCTTTCGTGCTGCCGGCCAAAGAACCAGTGTCCCCCATCGAGAAGGCGTGGCGAAGAGCCGCAGGGATACAACGGGCGGCTACGGGCAAGCGGCGAAGACGGATACGGACCGACGGAACCGCGACGACAGCGCCGCGACAACAGAGCCATGGGCGGGAGGGAGTCCCTGTGATCAGCATCGCTGGATGGGAGATCCGGCGGACGGCGGACAAGAGGACGACGGTAAAGCGGACGGCGGAGAAACGGTCGGGGGAGAAGAAGCCGGGGGAGAAGAAGCCGCGGGAGGGTTCCCGGACGACGGGCGGCCAGAAGGCGGCGAGCGGCGAGAAGAGGGCGAGCGGTCAGAAGAGGGGGCCGCAGGCGGGCGGGGCTCTGACGAAGGGGTCCCGGACGACAAAGCCTCAGTCCACGAAGTCGCAGTCCACGAAGTCGCAGTCCGCGAAGCCTCAGTCCACGAAGCCTCAGTCCACGAAGCCTCAGTCCGCGAAGCCGTCGCAGACCGCGAAGGCCCAGGCTGCGAAGCCTGAGTCCGCGAAGGCCCCGTCAACGAAAGCCCGGACCGGGAAAGCCCGGATCGCCAAGCCTGCCAAGCCTGCCAAGCCCGTGGAGCCCGAGGGCACCCAGGAGACGGCCCTGCTGCAGCGCAGGTCGTTCGGCGCGCGCGCCGCACGGTTGCTGGTGCTGGTCCTGGCGTTCGTCTGCATGGTCGGCTTCGCGGCGGCGCTCGCCAAGGCCACGCTCGTGCCCCAGCCCGGCTCCGTCGACCTCGTCCACACCAATCTGCATCCGGGACGCTCGCTGCACGCCTACGTCGACCAGCCCGCCTTCCAGGACACGGTGAAGCAGATCGGCGGCAATGTGCTGCTCGGTGCCCCCTTCGGGGTGCTGCTGCCGATGCTGCTGCCCAAGGCGCGGGGCGCGGTGCGGGTGGTGGTGGTGACGGCCTTGGTGATGGTGGCCGTCGAGACCGTTCAGGGGCTCATCGTCGAGGGCCGGGCCTTCGACATCGACGACGTCATCCTCAACACCTCGGGCGCGCTGCTCGGCTACGTCGTGATCGGCCGCTGGCTCGGCCACGCACTGCACCCCCGCCGCCGCCACTGGTGGCACCGGTGGACCCGGCGGGGGACCGAGGTACCGCCCGCGGCGTGAGCTGTCCCTACGTGCCGTGGCCCCCGGCCCGCGGATCCAGCCCGCGGACGCCCTGCGGGCGTGTCCTCAAGCGCCGGACAGGCTGATCTCAGCCTACGTCGCGTCCTCGGCCAGTTCGGCGGCGCCCGTGATGCGGTGCAGGGGGTACGTACGGACTTCGTCCGCCGTGTGGTCGTAGGCCGTGACGAAGCCGCCCTCGACCCGGACCGGGGCGATCACGCGCTGGGTGGCCGCGCCGTTCGCGTTGACATAGCCGATCCAGACGTTGGAGCCGGTCAGGGCCGCGGCCTGCATGGTGGCGAGGGTGTCGGCGGAGGTGGTGCGGGGCAGCCGGTCCCCGCCGGCGGCGGCCCCGGAACGAGCCCCGGAACCAGGCCGAGAACCAGCCCCGCCACCGGACCGGGAACCAGCCCCGGAGCCAGCCCCGGCATCCGGCCCCGACCCGGCTCCGGACGCGGCGGCCGGTTTGTGGGGCGCGGTCGCGGCGAGGTCCCCGGCCCGGATGGCGCGTACGGCCGCGCCCAGCAGGCCGGCGTCGGCCACCGGCGGGCCCTCCGGGACCGGAACGGGCGGTGTACGGGGCGGGGTGCGCTGGGCTTCGGGGCGGCTGACCAGCACATCGCCCTCGGCGGACTCGGCAGCCGGGGCGTACCCCATCGCCCGCAGCCCCTCCAGCAGCGTGTCCGGCGGCGCCTGGGCGGCCAGGACGGTGGGGGCGAGGCGGCGCAGCCGCAGCCCCGCCGAGCGGCGGTCGGCGAGGATCTCGGCGAGCAGCGCGTCGTCGTCGCAGCGCAGATACGCGGAGGCGGTGCCGATGCGCAGTCGGCCGTGCTTACGGGCCACATCGTTGACGAGATAGGTGAGCGGCTGGGGTACGGGGGTGCGGGAGTGCGCGGCGAGGAAGGTGTGGACATCGTCGGCGGTCCGCCCGGCGTCCAGCGCACGGCGTACGGACTCGGGCGTGAAGCGGTACACGGTCGCGCCGCCCTTGGACTCGACGTCGGCGAGGATGCCCAGCGTCTCGGCGAGCGGCCGTTCCAGGGGGCCGGGCGCGACGGCGGTCAGGTCGGCCTGGAGCAGGACGTGGTCGAGGGGCTCGGGGAGCAGCGGCGCGAGCAGCCGCGCGGCGTGCGCGGACGCGATGTCGCTCCTGGCGGCCGGCGGCTCGTCCGAGTGGCGTTCCAGCAGGGCCCGGCCGTGGGAGGAGAGCGCGCCCCGGCCGGTGATCCCGAGCATTTCGGCCTCGGCCACGGCCCAGCGAGCCAGCCGCGAGCGCAGGTCCTCCCTGGTGGGGGAAGCGGCGCTGGGGATGGACCCGATGGGCGAGACGGCGCTGGCGGCTGACCCGCTGGGCGAGGAGGCACCAGGGGCGGCACCGGCCGAGGCGGGGGCCCCGCGGTGGCTGGTCGGCCGCTCCCACCGCAGCCGGGTCAGCACGACGTCGGGGGTGGCCGCGGCTCCGGGCGGGAGGGTGGCCAGGAGTTCGAGGACCCGGCGGCGGACCTCGGGGGCCGGGGAGCGGTCCAGGTCCGGGCCGAGCGCGGCGAGAGTGCGGCCCCGGTTGTCCCGGCCGCCGACCAGCCCCGCCGTGCGGGTCGCGGGCAGCCACGCGGCGGCGAGCCGCGCCCAGCGCTCCTCGGCGGGCAGCCGCAGCCAGTCGTCGTAGGCGGGGGTGGGGGCGTAACGCTCGTCGGTCTCACCGTCGGAGGCCACCAGCCCGGCCGCGTAGGCCAGCTCGATCCAGAAGGCGGCCACCGGTTCGGCCACGTCGAGTGCCACGGCGGCCCGCTTGAGGTCCCGGACGCTCAGCCCGCCCGCGCGCAACACGGGAGGTCCGGCGGTCTCCCACTGCCCCAGCAGCTCCTCGACGGTGGCCAGGGCGGTGAACGTCTGGCCCGCGGCGGTGTTATCCACAGCCTGTGGATCGTGCTCGGCGGTCGGCGAGAGCGGCGGGGCCAGCGGCTCGGGGGCGCGGTGCGCCCGGCCGTGGCGCAGATGCAGGGCGACCTCGCGGGGCAGCACCACGTTGCGCGGCCCGGACGGCAGCAGCAGTCCGCGGTCCAGCAGCCAGCCGACGGGCGGGGTGGGCGAGGCGACGGACGCCTCCCCGTACGGCGGCCCCCAGGTCAGCTTGGAGAGCACGCCCGCCGCGCCCGCCGGTGCCCCGTCCAGCAGGGCCGCCATCCGGGCGCGGTCCTGGAACAGCTCGGCCAGGGCCGCCACCGCCGTGACCGGGTCGTGCGTGGGCGGCAGCCCGGCGCCCGCCAGCAGCTCCTGCAGTCGGCCCGGAGACATCCCGGACGTGGCCTCCTGGACGGTCGGGCCGAGACCGGTCGGGGAGGGTGAGGTGGGGGAGGGCGCGAGCAGTTCGCGGGCGGTGCGGACGAGGCGGAGCCGGTCGTCACCGCCCCAGACCAGGGCCTGGTCGCGCAGGGTGGCCACGGCACGCGGCAGCTCGGCCGCGATCGCCGCACGTTCCTCGGCGCCCAGGGCGGCGTCGGTGCCGGATGGGGGGCTGGAGGGGGTGGCGGGGCCGAGGGGTGAGGCGGCGTCGGGACCCTGAACATCCCCAGCACCGTCGGCTTCCCCCGCACCCCGGGCGTCCCCCTGACCCGCGGCCTCCTCCGCGCCCTCATCGCCCGTCAGCAGATCCCGCAGGGTTTCGTACGGACACGGGTCGGGCGCGACCGCCAGCGCCTCGGCGGTCTGCAGCGCGAACCGGTCGAGCCGCTCCACGGCCCGTACCACCGAGGCGCGGGTGCCGGCCCGGGTGGCGAGCTGGGTGAGGTCGTTCGGGACCGGGGAGAGCAGATCAGCGCGGGCGCGCAGCAGGGCGGCGAGGGCGTCGTCGGGCCGGGTCCGCAGCTCCTCGGCGAGTGTGCGCGGCATCCCGCGACCACGGTTGCCGTGGTCGCCGTCCCATGGGCCGGTGTCCCGTGGGCCGCCGTCCCCGTGGCCGGTGTCCCCACGGCCGGTGTCTGCGGGCAACTCATGCCTCCCGGTTGCGCGAGCTGGTCTCTTCGGGCATTTCAGCCTTCCCGATTCCATGAACTGCTCATTCGATCCACAGTACCCGCGGGGTGCGGGACGCAGGGGGTGCGGCGGGACTCCGCTTCCGCGCGGTACCGTCGGAGCCGACTGATACGCCGACCGTGCGCATTCTCAGGGGTCTTGGTGGGGATCGAGAGCGAAAAGCTCGTCTACGACTATCTGAGCCGTGTCGGTGACCTGGCTCAGCAGCAGGGTCTGTCGTCCGGTGAACGCATGCGACTGGTCTCCGGGCTGCGGGCCGATATCGACCATCGCCGGACCACCGGAGGGGCGGACAGCCCGGCCGGGGTGAAGCGGATCCTGTCCAAGCTGGGTTCACCGGCCGACGTGGTGGCCGCCGCGGGCGGTCGGCCCCCCGACCCGGGCTCGGGAACGGGCGCTGAGCCGGGCCCGGCGGGTGGTGGCGCGGTCGGCGGTGCGGGAGGTGGCCCGGTCGGCGGCGCGGGCAATGGAGCGGGCGGCGGTGGGTCGCCGCGGGGGGCCGCCGGGGCGGCGCGGGCGGCCCGCGACAGACTGGCCGGGCTCGCCAAGAGCAGCGGTCTCACCGGTAAGGTCCCCACCCCGCGCGAGGAGGACGCCCCGGGGGCGCCCGGCGCCGGCCGGAACGGCGGCGGCCCGGGCGACGGCTCCCCCTCCCTGCTCAAGCCGAGGCCCTCCACCCCCGCCCCGCCCCCGTCCAACGCCGCCTCCCCGCCACATCTCGCGGGGGAGGACGAACTGAGCCCGCGCGAGTCCAACATGGACTGGTGGCATGTGGAGGCGGGGCCGTTCGCCCAGCCCGAACAGCGCGACGCGCAGTACGGCTCGGTCGAGGGGTTCACCGGCGGGATCGAGATCCCCGAACTGCTCGGCAAGGGCAAGACCGTCGAGCAGGAACGCCAAGAGCGGCGGGAGGCCGAGGAGAAGGCGGCGGAGGAAGAGGCCGCCGCCGCCGAGGCCCAGGCCGCCGAGGAGGCGAAGGCCAAGGCCGCGGCCGGGGCCGGGGGCAAGCAGCGCGGTGCGCTGCGCCGGGTGCTGCTCGGGCCCGGTAAGGCGGCCGATCAGCCCGCGGGCGGGGGCGGGGTCGGCGTCGCCAAATGGCTGGCCGGGCTCGGCCCGATACTGCTGGTGGCGGTCGGACTCCTCGTGGCGGGCGCCGCCATGGGCAACATCATCCCGATCGCCTTCGGCTGGGTGATCGCCTACTACGGCACCTACCGCCACTCCCCGGCCGGGGCGAAGTGGGCCTCGATGGGCATACCCGGTCTGGTCGCGGCCGGAGCCGGGGTCTGGCTGTGGGGCCGGGCCGCCCGCAAATGGGGCCAGCCGATCCCCGAGGACGGGTGGAAGGACGCGCTGACCGACACCTGGCCGTTCATCGTCCGGGGCGCGGCCATCGCCTCGGTGCTCTTCCTCCTGTGGCGCGCGAGGCGCAAGGGCTGAGGTCCGAGGGCCCGGTGGGGGGCTTGCTCTGGCGGCTCCCGTGGGGTTCACGCCGGGCTGCCGTGCGGCTCAACCCGGAAGCAGGCGCTGGGCGGTGCCGGCCCCCGCCGCCGCTCAGTCCTGCTCGGCCCGCCAAGGCGTGCCCGGGACGACGAGGGGGCTGCCGGTGACCGGGTCGGGGACGACCACCGAGTCCAGGCCGAACACCTCGTGCACCAGCTCCGCCGTGACGATCTCCGCCGGGCGGCCGCGTGCCACGATCCGGCCCTCCTTCATCGCGATCAGATGATCGGCGTAGCGGGCGGCCTGGTTGAGGTCGTGCAGGACGGCGACGACCGTACGGCCGCGTTCGTGGTTGAGCTGGCGCACCAGGTCCAGCACCTCCACCTGGTGGGAGATGTCCAGATACGTCGTCGGCTCGTCCAGCAGCAACAGATCGGTCTCCTGCGCGAGCGCCATCGCGATCCATACGCGCTGCCGCTGCCCGCCGGACAGCTCGTCCACCGGGCGGTCGGCGAGCGCCGTCACGTCCGTACGCTCCATGGCGTCCGTGACGGCTCGTTCGTCCTCCTCCGACCACTGCTGCCACCAGTGCTGATGCGGTTGGCGGCCACGGGAGACGAGATCGGCGACGGTGATCGCCTCGGGCGCGACCGGGGTCTGCGGGAGCAGCCCTACCGCCCGGGCGATCTTCTTGGTGGGGATACGGGCGAGATCCGTGCCGTCGAGGAGTACGGCGCCGCCGCGCGGCCGCAGCAGCCGCCCGAGGGCGCGCAGCAGGGTGGACTTGCCGCAGGCGTTGGGGCCGACGATGACCGTGACCTCGCCGTCGGGTATCGCCAGGTCCAGCCCGTCCACGACGGTCCGGTCCTCGTAGGCGAGGGTCAGCTCACGCGCGGTGAGCCGGTTCGGGGCAGCGGGTTCCACCGGATCCGTTTCCGGCGTACGCGTACTCGCTCCCGTGGTACTGGCTCCTGTCCTGCCCGTTCCTGTCCTGCCCGGTCCCGTCGTACCCGGTCCCGTCGTACCCGTTGTGGACGCCGAAGCGGTCATGCGGCGGTGCCTCCCTTACGGCCGCGTCCCCCGGAAGACAGCAGCAGGTGGATCAGATACGGGGCGCCGACCGCGGCGGTCAGCACGCCCACCGGCAGTTCGGTCGGCGCGAACAGCTTGCGGGCCAGCAGATCCGCGGTGACGACGATGAACGCTCCGGCCAGGGCCGAGCACAGCAGCGGGATCTGGGCGGTCCGGGTCATCCGGCGGGCGATCTGCGGGGCGAGCAGCGCCACGAAGTCCACCGGGCCGGCCGCGCCCGTCGCCAGCGACGCGAGCACGACGCCGAGGGACACCAGACCCAGCCGTACCCGCCCGAGCCGTACGCCCAGCGCGGTCGCCGTGTCGTCGTCCAGGGACACCGTGCGCTGCGCCCGCGCCGCCCACAGCACACCGGGCAGCAGCACCAGCAGCGCCCAGCCGAGCGGAGCGGCCTCGTCCCAGCCGCGTCCGTTGAGCGAACCGGTCATCCACACCTTCGCCTGCTGGGCCACGAGATAGTCGCCCTTGGTCAGGAAGAGATGGGTGATCGAGCGCAGCGCGACGGCGAAACCGATGCCGATGAGCACGAAGCGGGCCGCCTGCAGCCCGCCGCGCCAGGCGAAGACGTACACCAGCGCGGCGGCGGCGAGACCGCCCGCGACGGAGAGATAGGGCAGGACGGCGAAGGAGGTGACCCCGTAGGTCATCGCGCCCACGGTCACCGCGCTCGCGCCCTGGCTGACACCGATGATGTCCGGGCTCGCGAGGGGGTTGCGGGCCACCGTCTGGATCAGCGCGCCCGCGATGCCGAAGGCGGCGCCGACCATCAGACCGAGCGTCATCCGGGGGAGCCGCAGCGTGCCGACGACGAGATCGTTCGGGGTGGCCTGCCCGAGGCCCCACTGGGTGTGCAGGACGGCCTTCACAGCGTCGGCGGGGGCGATGAAGCTCTCGCCGACGCACAGATACGTCACACAGACGGCGACGGTGGCCAGGGCCAGCCCGATCGCGACGAGGGCCGAGCGGCGGTGCAGCAGGAACGATCCGCCACGTCCGCCGCCCTTGATGCGGATCAGGCCGTACCCGGCGGGGCGGACCCCCGGACGGACCTCGGGGCGGACACCCGGACGGATCCCCGGACGGTCGGTGCGGCTGTCAGCGCGGCTTTCGGCGCCGCCGTCAGTGCGGCGGCTGTCGGTGGCGGTCACGCGGCCACCGTCTTCCGGCGGACCAGCGTGACCAGGAAGGGCACCCCGATCAACGCGGTCATCACGCCCGCCGGGACCTCGCTCGGCGGGAAGAGGATCCGGCCCACCACATCCGAGACCAGCAGCATCACGGGGCCGATCAGAGCGGCCATCGGAAGCACCCAGCGGTGGTCGGTCCCGACGATCGCGCGGGCGATATGGGGGACCGCGAGGCCGACGAAGGCGAGCGGGCCGGCGGCGGCGACCCCGACCCCGGTGAGGATCGTGGCGCCGAGGGCGGCGACGACCCGTACGACCGCCACGTTCTGGCCGAGCCCCTTCGCGACGTCCTCGCCGAGTGCCAGCGCGTCCAGACCGCGTGCCACCGCGATCACCAGCACCGTGCCGACCAGCAGGAACGGCCAGATCTGGCCCACGATCTCGGTGTCCCGCCCGGCGAGCGAGCCGATCTGCCAGAAGCGGAACTCATCCAGGGCCGCCGCCTTCGTCGTCAGCACGCCCGTCGTCACGGACACCAGCAGCGCGTTGATCGCGGCGCCGGAGAGGGCGAGTTTGACCGGGGTCGCGCCACCCCGCCCGCTGCTGGCGATGGCGTAGACGGCGACTGAGGCCAGCCCCGCGCCCGCGAAGGCGAACCAGACATAGCCGCCCAGCGTGTGCACCCCGGCGAAGGCGATCGCGAGCACCACCCCCACCGAGGCCCCCTGGCTGACGCCGAGGATGCCCGGGTCGGCGATCGGGTTGCGGGTGACGCCCTGCATCACGGTGCCCGCCATGGCGAGCGCCGCGCCGACCATCAGCCCGATGACGGTGCGCGGCAGCCGCAGGGACCGCACGATGTCGGCGGCGTCGCTCGAACCGCCGTGCAGCAGCGCGTCCAGCACCGCGCTCGGCGCGATCTGGCGGCTGCCCACGGCGAGGCTCAGCAGGACGGCGAGCAGCAGGGCGACGACGGCCGTGGCCGTCCAGCCGAGGCGGCGGCGGACCAGTGAGGCTCTGGGAGGGCGGCTGCTGGTCCGGTCGGCGGTCATCGCTTCCGTTCGTTCGTCTCGCTCGTCGGCTACGAAGTTAGGCGAGGCTAAGTGTATGGGGTGGGTCGAGGCACAATGGCGGGCATGTCTTCGTACTCCGCTCCGTCCCCCGCCCCCACCACCGACCCGGGCTTCGCCGCGGACGCCGGGTCACACACGGTGACCGTCGGCTTCGACCTCGACATGACCCTCATCGACTCCCGGCCGGGCATCAAGGCGGCGTACGAGGCGCTCTCGGCCCGGACCGGCACCTACATCGACTCCGACCTCGCCATCACCCGGCTCGGCCCGCCGCTGGAGCAGGAGCTGGTGCACTGGTTCCCCGACGAGCGCGTCGAGGAGATGGGCGAGCTCTACCGCGAGCTCTACCCGGAGTACGCGATCGGACCCACCCCGGCCATGACCGGGGCCCGTGAGGCGATCGAGGCCGTGCGGCGGGCCGGGGGCCGGGCCATCGTCGTCACCGCGAAGCACGAGCCCAACGCCAAGCTGCATCTGAGCCACCTGGGCATCGAGGCGGACGCGGTCATCGGCTGGCTGTGGGCCGAGGCCAAGGCGGAGGCGCTGCGGGAGTACGGGGCGACGGTGTACGTGGGGGACCACACGGGTGACGTACGTGGTGCTCGTACAGCCGCTGCGCTGTCCGTGGCGGTCGCCACCGGGCCCTGCCCGGCGGATGAACTGCTGGCGGCCGGCGCGGATGTCGTCCTGGACGATCTGACGGCGTTCCCGGCCTGGCTGGCGGGGCACATAGGCGGTCAGGCGTAGGCGGTCGCGTATAGGCGGTCGCGTATAGGTGGGCACGCCTGGGCGGTCGCACAGCGGGTAAGCGGTCGAACAGCGGGCTGATTGGCTCGCTGACGCAGATCCGGGGCTGAACAGACCCCGGGCTGATTCACCCGTTTGGCGGTACGGCCGACGGCGGCACGTGGGCGGCCGCGGCCTGCCGCCGCTGCGCCGCGACGGAGCGCAACAGCCCCGCGGCGGCGAGGGCGAAGCCGACCCCCATCAGCATGCAGATGAAGTACGCCACCGACGGCAGCGGATCCGCGCCGAGGAAAAGCGGCGCGACGGTGACGAGCGTGGCCACCGCTCCGATGGCGAAGACGATGACGCCGGACCGGATGAGCCGGTCGCCGGGAAGGGGTGCCTCCCGGGGGTAGCGGGAGGAGCCGCCGGGGCGCGGGGTTTCATTACTCACCGCACCAGGGTAGATCCGTGCCAGAGCGCGCATAGGAACCACCCGGGTACGTCTTGTCACCAGGCTCGGGACCATTAGCCTTGGTGGTGGCGGGTCTTACGACCCGCTGTAGTGCTATCGAGAGCTGTTTTTCCGTGTTTTCCGACGAGCGACGAGGACGAGACAGACGTGCCTACCGGCAAGGTCAAGTGGTTCAACAGTGAGAAGGGCTTTGGCTTTCTCTCCCGCGATGACGGTGGCGACGTCTTCGTTCACTCGTCGGTGCTTCCGGAAGGTGTCGACGCACTAAAGCCGGGGCAGCGCGTGGAATTCGGCGTGGTGGCCGGAAACCGCGGAGACCAGGCATTGTCCGTCACCGTTCTCGACCCGACCCCTTCCGTGGCGGCCGCCCAGCGGCGCAAGCCGGATGAGCTGGCGTCGATCGTCCAGGATCTGACCACCCTGCTGGAAAACGTGACGCAGCAGTTGGAGCGCGGCCGCTACCCGGACAAGGCACACGGCCACAAGATCGCGGGCATGCTGCGAGCGGTGGCCGACCAGCTCGACGTATGACCTGATCGGCCCCGCACATACGACATCCCGTCAGGCGGAATCCATCAGCCGAATTCCATTGGAGCGCCGGAATCCGGCGGAACGTCAGACCGCGTCCAGCGCCCCGGGGCCGAGGGGCGGCACCAGCCCCTCGGCCGCCGCGCGGGTCAGCAGCCCGCGCACCGCGGCGTAGCCGTTCTCGCCCAGGTCGGCGGTGAACTCGTTCACGTACAGCCCGATGTGCTGATCGGCGACGGCCGGATCCATCTCCTGGGCGTGCTCCAGGACATACGTCCGCGACGCCTCCGGGTCGTCCCAGGCCATCCGCACCGACGTCCGGGCGGCGTCGGCGAGTTCCCGCAGCCGCTCGTCGCCCAGTGAGCGCTTGGCGATGATCGCGCCGAGCGGGATCGGCAGGCCGGTGGTCTGCTCCCAGTGCTCGCCCATGTCAGCCAGGCAGTGCAGCCCGTAATTCTGATAGGTGAACCGGGCCTCGTGGATGACGAGCCCGGCGTCGACCTCGCCGTCCCGCACCGCGGGCATGATCGCGTGGAACGGCAGCACCTTGATCTCGCCGACCCCGCCCGGCACCTCGGCGGCGGCCCACAGCCGGAAGAGCAGATACGCGGTCGAACGCTCGCTCGGCACCGCGACCGTCTTCCCCGCCAGGTCCTTGCCGGTGAACTGCTGCCCCTCCCCGGGCTGCCGCGTGAGCACCAGCGGACCGCAGCCGCGCCCGAGCGCCCCGCCGCAGGGCAGCAGCGCGTAGTCGTCCAGCACCCACGGCAGTACGGCGTAGGACACCTTCAGCACATCGAACTCACCGCGCTCCGCCATCCCGTTGGTGATGTCGATGTCGGCGAAGGTGACATCGAGTGCGGGCGCGCCGGGGACGCGGCCGTGGGCCCAGGCGTGGAAGACGAAGGTGTCGTTGGGGCAGGGGGAGTAGGCGATCTTCAGGGGCTCAGTCACTGCCGGGTTCCTTCCGGGTCCAAGGTCCAGGTGCCGAGGAGGGGGGCGATGGTTCCGAAGGCGCTTGTGAGCGCCTCGAGCGCCGCCCCGATCCGCCAGGCCGCCCGGTCGCGCGGCCCGACGGCGTTGGAGATCGCCCGTACCTCCAGAGCGGGCACGGACTGGGCCGCGGCGGCCTCCGCCACGCCGAAGCCCTCCATGGCCTCGGCGACGGCGTGCGGATGACGGCGCAGCAGCTCGGCGGCCCGTTCGGCGCTGCCGGTCACGGTCGACACGGTGAGCACGGTGCCGCGCACGGCGTCCGTCGCCTCGGCGACGGCGGCGACGAGCGCGGCGGGCGGGAGGTGTTCGACGGTTCCGAAGCCGAGGTCGGTGACGGCGGCGAAGCCGTCGGGGGTCTCGGCGCCCAGGTCGGCGGCGACGATCGCGTCGGCGACGACGATGGAGCCGAGGCACGCGGTGGCGGCAGGCTGCGCGGTGGCGGGGCGCTCGGTGGCGTCGGGGTGCGCGGCGGTGGCGTCGGGGTGCGCGGTGGTGAAGCCGCCGCCGATACCGGCCGATACGGCGAGGTCGTAGGGCGTATGGGCGACCGCGGCCGCGGTCAGGGCGGCGGCGGCTCCGGCCGCCGCTGCCGCTGGGCCGACCCCGGCGGCCAGGACGTCCACGGTGAGCGGCGGCCCGGTGGGCGGCACCGGGCTCAGCCGGTGGATCATCCCGCCGGGGACGGGGAGTTCGGCCACCTCGGGGGCCGTGGCGCCGATGCCCCGCACCACGGCGTCCCGCTCGGCGGACACGGCCGTGACGATCAGTACGCGCATGGACGGTTCCCCCTTGTCAGGGCGTGGCTGGTTCTCCTGGGGCTGGTTCTCCTGGTGTGTCGGGTTCTCTCGACGTGCCCAGTTTTCCCAGTGCGGCCAGGCCCCGTAGGGCGGCGCTTCGTCCTACGGAGTCCCGTACGTCAGGAATCCTGTCAGGAGTCCCGCTCCAGCGTGAAGCGCCAGATGCCCTTGACGCCCTGGCTGCTCTTGCCGAGCTCGGCGATCGTGATCGTGACCTTCTTCTCGATCGTGGTCTGGCCCGTCTGCGGGTTCTGCTGGGAGAAGAGCGTGTCGCTGTCGAAGCTGCGGTACGTCTCCTTGCTCGCCTCGGCCATGACCGGGTTGTTGGCGATCAGGCCCCAGCTTGACTTGGCGATCTCGGGGTCCACCCCGATCCGCACCTTGTCTCCAGGGGTCACCTTGATCGTCTTTTCGGGCTTGGCGGAAAGGCACGCCTTGAACTTCTCCGAGCTCAGGTCCTTGCCGTCGCCGTAGCAGCCGTCGCTCGCCTCGGCCGTCACGGTGTCCGAACCGACCGTCACCGTTGCCAGCGGGGTCGGCTTGTCGCATGCGGAGAGGGCGACGAGCCCGAGGGACACAGCACAGGCGGCGGTGGCGGCGCGGCGGCCCTTGCCCCTGGAAAACAGCGCAGCGGTCATGCGGGCAGGCTATCGGGCCGCCCCGATCACTTCGCGCGCGGGTCAGGCGAGCCGTGGAGGCGGGGCAGGTCGACTACATACGCGAGCCGGCCCAGCGGTCGTACCCGCAATTCAGGCCAGCCGCAGACGCGACCCAGCTCAGCCGTCGTGCACGCGAATCAGGCCACCCGCACGCGGACACAGGCCCCCGCCCACGCGCCGCTCAAGCCACCCGTGGATACGGCGCCCCCTGCCGGGAGGCGCTCAGCAGCCCGCGGACGCTCAGCGCCACGCCCAGCGCGAGCACCGCCGCCGCGACCGCCATCCCCAGCACCCCGTGGAGCGGCAGCACGATGCCGATGGCGCCGCCGAGGACCCACGCCATCTGGAGCGTCGTCTCGGAGCGGGAGAACGCGGAGGTGCGGACCTCCTCCGGGACGTCGCGCTGGATCAGCGCGTCCAGCGACAGCTTGCCCAGCGCCTGGGAGATACCGGCCGTGGCGGCCACGGCGGCGACCGTCACCGCGCCGTAGAAGGCCGCCGACACGATGATCACGGCCAGGGCCGAGCTCAGCACCACCGCGATGATCCGCTCCGGGCCGCGCGCCCGCAGCCAGGCGCCGATCGCGGTGCCCAGCGCGTTGCCGCCGCCCGCGCAGACGGCGGCCAGGCCGAGCGAGACCTCGGGACCGAGCCCGCCCACGGGCTGGTCGCGGAGGAGGAAGGCGAGGAAGAGGGTGAGGAATCCGGACAGGGTCTTCAGCGCGGCGCACGCCTGGAGGGCGTGCAGTACGGAGGGGCCGACCGTACGGAGGCCGAGCCGCCCGGAACGGCTCCTGCGAAGGGTGCTCCAAAAGTTGGTCCAGAAGGCGGTCCTGGACCCACCGACCTTGGCCTTGGGTTTACGCACCGTCACCGTCACCGGTAGATGCAGATGGCGCTGTCCCGAGGTCAGCTGCGCCCTGGCCTCACCCTTCGCGGAGTCCACCTTGTGCGGGAGGGTGAACGACAGGAACCCGCCCAGCAGAAAGATCACGGACGCCCCGTACAGCGGCCAGCTCGGACCGATCTGATGCAGCCCGGCCCCCAGCGGGGCCGCCACGCCGGTCGCGAGCAGCCCGGCAAGCGTGACCCGTGAGTTGGCCTTGACCAGGGAGAAGTGGGGTGGGAGCAGCCGTGGCACGACGGCGGAACGGACGACTCCGTACGCCTTGGACGCCACCAGCACGCCCAGCGCCGCCGGATACAGCTCGAGGCCGCCGCCCGCCACCGCCCCCGCCATCGTCAGCGCGAGCACCGTACGGGTCAGCATCGCGCCCGCCATGGCCGCGCGGCGGCCGTGCGGAAGGCGGTCCAGGAGCGGGCCGATGACGGGGGCGAGTAGCGCGAATGGCGCCATGGTGATGACCAGGTAGAGCGCGACCCGGCCGCGGGCCTCGTCGGTCGGGACCGAGAAGAAGATCGTGGAGGCGAGCGCGACGGTGATCAGCATGTCGCCCGCGGAGTTCACCGCGTGCAGCTCGATCAACTTGCCGAGCCCCGACTCCCCGGCCCCATGGGCATGGGTGGCCCGGCGGATGCCCCGCCCGGCCGCGGTGAAGGGGAGACGGAGCGCGAAGGGCAGACGGAGCGCATGGACGGCCCAGCGGTCCGACCGCTTGGTCGAACCGCCGCTGTACCACCGCTTGCCTGCCACCTGACCATGGTGCAGCCAACGCGGCCCCGGCGTCAGACCTTCGACGGCTTTCCGGCTGGCGGCGCCGCCGGCGGGGATCGGCAACACCCCGCTGTCCAGCGGAAATGTCGTTCCCCCGGGGCGGGCGGGCAGCGGGTGGACGGCACGGGGGCCGGGGACGGGTATAGGACGGGCGTGGGACGGGGGTAGGGGCTGCGCGGCCGGACAAGGTAGCGTGCGTAACCGCGCCACCGAGGGTCGTTCCTGGCCGCGTGCCGAGTAGCCATCCCGCAGAATGGGACGTACAAGGTGCGCCCGAAGGCCGGATGGGCGCGGACGTCGACGCGGCCCCATGGTCCGCTCCGTCCGCGGTCCCGCGTTCCGGCCGTACGGCTGGCGCACCAGGTCAGACGGCTGCGACGGCGTGGAAGAGAGAATCGATCCTGTGAGTGCGATGCGAAGCCGTACCCCCGACCGCCTGTGCGCCGAGGCGGTCGAACTCGCCCGCGAGGCGGCCATGGAAGCCGCCTTTCCGGGGAAGGTCGGCGAGTATATGGGCGCTGTCGCCGAGGGCGATCGAGTGGTCACGCATCTCTTCGAGAACCCCGAGCCGGGCTATCGCGGCTGGCGCTGGGCGGTCACCGTGACCCGCGCCTCCCGCGCGAAGGCCGTCACCCTGGACGAGACGGTACTGCTCCCCGGCCCCGACGCGCTGCTCGCGCCGGAGTGGGTGCCCTGGAGCGAGCGGCTGCGCCCCGGCGACATGGGGCCGGGCGATCTGCTCCCCACCGAGGCCGAGGACCTGCGCCTGGAGCCGGGCTACACGGGCGAGGACATCCCGCCGCCCAACTCCGTGGTCTCGGAGGAGATGCAGCAGCTCGCGGCGGTGGAGGAGGCCGATGTGACGGCCGGCGCCCCCGTCACCCAGACCGCCGCGCCCAAGACCGGCTCGATCGCGGCCATCGCCGAGGAGCTGGGCATGCGGCGCGCCCGGGTGCTGTCCCGCTACGGCCTCCACGTCGCGGCCGACCGCTGGGACGACGCGTACGGCGCCCAGACCCCCATGGCCCAGGCGGCCCCCGGCACGTGCGCGACCTGCGGCTTCCTGATGCCCCTCGGCGGCTCGCTGGGACAGGCGTTCGGGGTGTGCGCGAACGAGTTCAGCCCGGCGGACGGCCGCGTCGTCTCCCTCTCGTACGGCTGCGGAGCCCACTCCGAGGCGGCCGTCATGCCCAAGCCCCCGCGCCCGTCCGCGCCCGTGGTCGACGAGACCGTTGTCGAACCGCTCCCCCTCCACCCGGACCGCGCGAGCGGCTCCGTCGAGGCGGACACGCCGCCGGAGGAACTGGGCCACAGCTGAGGCGGTCTGCGGGGGCCCTGACGGGCGCGCCGTAGTCGGCCCATCGCTGAGACTCGCCTCAGGCCCGACCGGGTGGTCCGCGCGGGCGGGCGCGCGCCGTCGCCGCGATGGCGGCTGCGGCCCCCGCTCCCCCCGCTGCTGCCGCCCCGTGGGGTGCCCGTGACGGCTGCTGTCCGCCGCTGCCCGGACACGCGCCTCTCGGAGGACTCGTCCGGCGACGTGTGGGCAGGCGCGGCAGGGAGCCCCACGCGCCCGGCGGGCGGCCCTGTGCAGGGCGGCGCAGCACGAAGCGGTCTGTGCGGCGCGGGCGTGTGCGAGGCGGGTCTGTGCGGCGCGGGCGTGTGCGGCTGGCCTCGCCGCTGCCCTCGCGGCTGCCCTCGCCGGTGTCCTCGATGACGGTGTACGGGCCCTCCTGGCGGCGCAGCGTCCGGGTGCCCTCGACGGTCTCCACCACGACCTAGGCCAGGCCGGGGAGGGTGAGCAGCAGCGCGTCGTCGATCCCGGCCAGCAGCCGCTCGGCCACGTCCAGGGCGGCGCGGGCGTGTGCGAGGCGGGTCTGTGCGGCGCGGGCCTGCGTGACGCGTGCCCGGCGGGCGGGTCTGTGCGGCGCGTGCCCGGCGGGCGGGCCTGTGCGACACGGCCCGGCCGTGCCCGGCCCGGTCCATGCGTCCGCTCTGCCCGCAGCCGCCCGTCGGCAGGTCCAACGGCGAGCCCAGCCGCACCGGTTTCCGCCCCTGCGGGGCGGCCTGCCGGTGGAAGCATGGCCGAGTCGGACGGAGGGGCTGAGCGGGGGGCCGGACGCCGCGGGGGCCGAGGGGCTCGGGGCGAGGCGGGGAAGAAGACCTGGGAGGCAGGGGCAGGCCCGGGGCTGAGGCGGGGAATCCGGTTGTCTGGAGCCCGAGGCGTCGTTTGGGCGCGGATAGCGGTACGTTCGCGGCTAGCAAGGGCGACACGCGAGGGAACGACGAGCGCGGTGGGGCGAGCCGCACCGCGGGGGGACTCGGCGGTGTGGAGCCGCGGCGCAGGACGGACCCCGACCAGGAACTCCGGAGGCGAGACGTGAGCAGCACGGCGATGGTGCGAGGCGCGACCGAGGACGCGGACCCGTTCGGGACCGCGCGGCTGCGGCGCGGCGTGCTGGACGCCTGGGCCGCGTCGCCCGCCCGGTTCCGGGAGGACGCCAACGCCGAGGAGGACCTGGCGCTGGGCGGCCACCGCGACCGGCTGGTCGTCGAGATGGCCCAGAACGCGGCGGACGCCGCCGCCCGCGCCGGGGTGCCCGGACGGCTGCGGCTGACCCTGCGGCCGGCCACCGACGGCGAGCCCGCCGTGCTGGCCGCCGCCAACACCGGGGCGCCGCTGGACGCGGTCGGGGTCGAGTCGCTGTCCACCCTGCGGGCGTCGGCCAAGCGGGACGAGCCGGAGAGCGCGGTCGGGCGGTTCGGCGTCGGCTTCGCGGCGGTGCTCGCGGTGAGTGACGAGCCCGCGGTCGTGGGCCGCACCGGCGGGGTGCGCTGGTCGCTGGCCGAGGCGCGGGACCTGACCCAGCACGCCACCGCCACCAGCCCCGGCCTCGCCGAGGAGCTGCGCCGCCGGGACGGCCACGTACCGCTGCTGCGGCTGCCGCTGCCCGCCGAGGGGATCGCCCCGGAGGGCTACGACACCGTCGTGGTGCTGCCGCTGCGCGACGGCGCCGCCCTGGACGTGGCCGAGCGGCTGCTGGCCGGGATCGACGACGCGCTGCTGCTCACCCTCCCCGGCCTGGCCGAGGTCGTGGTGGAGACCGTCGAGGGCACCCGGACGCTGCGCCGCCGCCAGGAGGGCCCGTACACCGTCATCGAGGACACCGGCGAGGCCAGCCGAGAGAGCAGCGGCGAGGCCAGCCGTGCCCGCGGTACGACGCGCTGGCGCACCGAGAGCGCCGGCGGGCGGCTGGAGCCGGAGTTGCTCGCCGACCGCCCGGTGGAGGAGCGGCTGCGCCCGGTGTGGTCGGTGACCTGGGCGGTTCCGGTGGATGCGGAGGGCGCGCCGATGCGGTCCGCGACCGCCCCGGTCGTCCACGCCCCGACGCCGACCGATGAGCCGCTGGGCATGCCGGCGCTGCTGATCGCGTCCTTCCCGCTGGAGCCCACCCGCCGCCACACCGCCCCCGGCCCGCTCACGGACTTCCTGCTGGACCGCGCGGCCGAGTCGTACGCGACGCTGCTGCGCGACTGGCATCCGGTCTCGGTCGGCACGATCGACCTGGTCCCGGGGCAGCTCGGCCGGGGCGAGCTGGACGGGGAGCTGCGCCGCAGGGTGCTGGAGCGGCTGCCGAGGGTGCCCTTCCTGCCCAGCGCCGCCGCACCGGCGGTGGGCGCGGGCACCGAGGCCGTGGAGGGCTGGCTCGGGTCGCCGAACGCGCTCGGCCCGGACGCCGCTCAGGGCGGCCCCGCGGCGGGCGATGCGGCCGCTGCCGCCGCCCCGCCGGTGGCGGCGGCCGACTCCCCGGCCGACTGGGACGACGACGTGCTGGCGCGCGGCGGCTTCGAGGGCGAGCCGCACGCGCTGCGGCCCCGGGACGCCGAGGTCGTCGAGGGCGCGGGCGCGGAGACGGTGGAGGTGCTGGCCGAGCTGTTCCCGACGCTGCTGCCCGCGGGGCTGGAGCGCCGTTCGGAGCTGCGGGTGCTGGGCGTGGCCCGGGTGCCGCTGGGCGAGCTCATCGACCGGCTCGCGGGCGTGGAGCGCGCCCCGGCCTGGTGGCGGCGGCTGTATGACTCGCTGGGCGGAATCGACCCGGACCGGCTCAGCGGGCTGCCGGTGCCGCTGGCGGACGGCCGGACGACGATCGGGCCCCGGCAGGTGCTGCTGCCGCTGCCGGGCGAGGCAGACGGCGACCTGGACAGCATCGGAATCGCCGGGACCGCGGAGTCACCCGGGGCCGCCTGGGCCGCCGAGTCCGCCGGGATGGCCGGAACCGCCGAGTCCGCGGGGATCACCGGGACCACGGAGGCCCCCGAGCGCGGCGGCGCGGTCGGCGCCACGCATCGCACCCTCGCCCGCCTCGGCCTGAAAGTTGCACATCCGGACGCCGCACATCCACTCCTGGAGAAGCTCGGCGCGACCCCCGCCACCCCCCGCGCCGTGCTGACGACCCCGCAGGTGCGGGCCGCCGTCGCGCATTCGCTGGAGGCGGAGGACGAGTACGACCCGTTCGCGGAGGAGGGCGAGGCCCTCGGCGCGGCGCTGGACGCCGACACGCTGGCCGACACCGTCCTCGGCCTGGTCCAGCAGGCCCGGCTGGCGCCCGGCGACGAGCCCTGGCTGGCCGCGCTCGCGCTGCCGGACGAGGACGGGGAGCTGGCCCCGGCCGGTGAACTGGTCCTTCCCGGCAGCGCCTTCGAGCAGGTGATGCGGGAGGGCGAACTGGCCGCGTGTGACGCCGAACTGGCCGAGCGCTGGGGTGAGCAGCCGCTGGCCGCGGTCGGTGTGCTGGCGAGCTTCACGCTGGTCAGGGCCACCGATGTGGTGCTGGAACCGGATGAACTGGAGCCGCGCGAAGGCGACTTCACCGAGCCGGACGACGTCGGCGTGCTGGACGCCGTCGACGTGTGGTGCGAGGACGTGCTGGACCGGCTGCCGCAGACGCCGGTGCCGCCGGTGGCCACCGAGATCGTGGCCGTACGGGACCTGGACCTGGTCGACGACGACGCCTGGCCGCGGGCGCTCGCCATGCTCGCCCAGCCGCCGCTGCGCGACGCGCTCACCGCGCCGGTGCGGGTGCTGCTGCCGGACGGCACGACGGAGACGGTGCGCTCGTACACCGCGTGGTGGCTGCGCGGCAATCCGGTGCTGGACGGCCGCCGCCCCGCCGGGCTGCGCGCGGCCGGGGGCGATCCGCTGCTGGTGGGGCTGTACGAGGCGGTGGACGCGGCCGGGTTCGAGGACGAGCAGGTGCTGCGGGCGCTGGGGGTACGGACCTCCGTCGCCGCGCTGCTGGACGAACCGGGAGGCGCCGCCGAGCTGCTGGCCCGCCTCGCCGACCCGGACCGCGAGGTGACCCCCGCCCAGCTGCACGCCATCTACGGGCAGTTGGCCGACCTGGAACCCGAACAGGTGACCCTGCCGGACGACGTACGCGCCATCGTGGACGGCGAGCCGACGGTGGTCGAGGCGGGCGAGGCACTGGTCGCGGACGCCCCGGACCTGATGCCGCTGGCCGAGGCGGACGGCCGGGCGCTGCTGCCCGTACGGCCCACCCGGGCGGCGGAGCTGGCGGAGCTGTTCCAGGTGCGGCGGCTGAGCGAGGCGTACCCGGCGCGGGTGACCTCACAGGGCGATCCGCACGAGGTGCCCGAGGCGGTCCGCGAACTCCTCCCGGGCGCCCCGCTGTCGTACATCGAGCACGAAGAGCTGCTGATCGAGGGCGAGGGCGAGGGCGAGGACGAGCTGGACTGGCGGTACGTGGACGGCACCCTGCACGCCTCGACGGTCGAGGGCGTCGCGGCCGGTCTGGCCTGGGCCGCCGGCCACTGGTCCCGCCGGTTCGAGGTGGCGGCCCTGCTGGAGGACCTGACCCGTACGGAGGAGCTGGCGCGGGCCCGCTGGTTCGACTGAGTGACCGCCCGGGGGCTGTTCGGCTGACGGCTGCCCGGGGATGCCCGGGGTTGTTCGACGACGGACGGCCCGGGGCTGCCCGGGGCTGCCCGGGGCTGTTCGACTGCCCGGGGCGGGGCTTCTGCCTTGAGGTGGGGCTCGCGCCCCGAGGCGGGGCCTACGCCCGGTGAGGGCTTGCGCCCCGGGTCTGGTCCTGCCCGGGGCGGCGCTTGCGCCCCGGGGTCAGGTCTCGCGCCCCGGTCAGGGCCTGCGCACCGGGGACAGGGCCTCTGCGCCCCCGGTCAGGTCGTGCCCGCGCGGTCAGGTCTTGTCCCCCCGGTCAGGTCTTGCCGCCCGGTCAGGTCTTGCCGCCCGGTCAGGGCTTACGCGCTACGCCCGCGAAGATCCACAGGTCCTTGGCCTCCGACTCTTCCCTGGCCTGTTCGTTCTCGGGCTTCCAGCGGTGGGGCATCACCACGCCCGGGTCGACCAGCTCCAGCCCGTCGAAGAACCGAAGGACCTCCTCCTGGGTGCGGCCCTGCACATGGATGCCGCTGCTGCGGTAGAGGTTGGTCACCGCGTCCGAGACCCCGCCGCGGGGGTCGAGCCCACCGTGCGAGAGCACGAGGTAGCTGCCCGACGCCAGGGGCTCGACCAGCTCTCGCACGATCTCGTACGGCTTCTGCTCGTCCGCGATGAAGTGCATGATCGCGTTGAGCGACAGGGCGATCGGCTGGGACAGATCGAGGGTGTCGGCCAGATCCTCGGCGGCCAGGATGCCCTGCGGTTCGGTGACGTCCGCGTGGATGTAGGCGGTGCGGCCCTCGGGTGTGGAGAGCAACAGGGCCTGGGCGTAGGCCAGCACGATGGGGTCGTTGTCCGCGTAGACGACCCGGGAGTCCGGGGCGATCTCCTGGGCGACCTGGTGGAGGTTGGGCTCGGTGGGTATACCGGTGCCGATGTCCAGGAACTGCCGTATGCCCGCCTCGCGCGCGAGCCAGCGGGTCGCGCGGTGCATGAATGACCGGTTGGCACGGGTCCACGGCTTGACGTCGGGCCAGACGGCCTCGACCTGTTCGGCGGCGAGGGTGTCGACCGCGTAGTGGGTCTTACCGCCCAGGAAGTAGTCGTACATGCGGGCCGAGTGCGGCTTGCTGGTGTCGATCTCATCGGCACGAAAGCGGTTACCGGTCATATCCCTCACATTACTGGTGAGTTGGCTGCCACAAGACGGTAGTTCCCGAACAAAGTGCGCGCCGTGAGGCTTCCGCAACATTGTGAACAGCCCGTGAAGATCGTACAGTTGTCGCATCCGGCTCCGCCCGCGCGTCTCCGCGGCGGGGCCCTCATCTTTCTGTGTGCATCACGGACGGGTGAGCGGGTGCGTCGCAAGGAGGGGAGCGCGCCCGCGCACCAGGCCAGGACGCCGGATCGCCGCCGGGAACGGCGACGGTCCGGCGCCGCGCCGTCGCGCGGGTGCGTCGCCATCGCGAGTGTGTCGCCATCGCGGGTGCGTGGTGTGCGTGCTGGGGGTAGGCGCGTCAGCCGCTCTGCGCGTCGCCGTTCCGCGAGCCGTTGATCGCCGTGTCCCGGGCCCGTACGTACCAGACGCCGAGCAGTCCGAGGGCGCCGCCGGCCAGGCAGGTCCACAGCCACCACAGATGTCCGTGCTCGTCGAACCAGCGGTAGAAGGGCAGCTGGACGAGGAAGAGGACGAACCACACGATCGTGCCGCCGGTGATCGTGGCCACGACATTGCCTTCGAGCGGCTCCGGCGCCTCGTGCTTGGGGGTCCACTTCGTCATGGCCACAGCTTAAGGGGGCCGGTCATGGGCCCGGTCGGGGCCGTGCCGGGACCGGTTTGGCGATCGGGCCTTAATAGTTTCATACTCAATGCTTTCGGGTCTGGCTGGAATGTCTTGTTCGATCGTCCAAGAGACCCGCTGTTGATGTTCACGCAAGACTGAGGTCATCCATGTCCCCCTCGGCCCCCGCGCCGGTCGACGCCAGCGAACAGGCTCCGATTCCCCCTATGAACGGCATCGACAAGTTCTTCAAGATCAGTGAGCGTGGCTCCTCGGTCTCCCGGGAGATCCGTGGCGGCCTGGCCACGTTCTTTGCGATGGCCTACATCGTCGTACTGAATCCGATCATCCTCGGGGCCGGTACGGACAAGTTCGGGCATCAGCTCAACAACGGCCAGCTCGTCACCGCCACCGCCCTGATCGCGGGCCTGACCACGCTGCTCATGGGGATCATCGGCAACGTCCCCATCGCGCTCGCCGCGGGCCTTGGCATCAACGCCGTGGTCTCGCTGCAGCTCGCACCCAAGATGAGCTGGCCGGACGCGATGGGCATGGTGGTGCTCGCGGGTCTGGTGCTGATGATCCTCGTCGCCTCGGGCCTACGGCAGCGGGTGATGGACGCGATTCCGGCCGGGCTGCGGCGGGCGATCGCGATCGGCATCGGGCTGTTCATCGCCCTGATCGGCCTGGTCGACTCCGGCTTCGTCAGCCGTAACCCCGACTCCGCGCACACCACCGTCCCTCTGGGGCTTGGGGTGGCCGGGCGGCTGCAGGGCTGGCCGGTGCTGGTGTTCGTGGCCGGTCTCGCGCTCACGTTCATCCTGATCGTCCGCAAGACGCGCGGCGCGATCCTCATCGGCATCGTGACCATGACCCTGGTCGCGATCGTGATCAACTCCCTGGCCCACATCCCGGACGCCCAGTGGGGGCTGACCATCCCCAAGGTGCCGGAGAAGGTGGTCGACTCCCCGGACTTCGGCCTGGTCGGCCATGTCAGCCTCTTCGGCGGCTTCCATGAGGTCGGCCTGCTCACCGGCTGTCTCTTCGTCTTCACCGTGCTGCTGTCCGGTTTCTTCGACGCGATGGGCACGATCATCGGCGTCGGCGAGGAGGCCGGGCTGACCGATGAGCGCGGGCAGCTCCCGGGCATGGGCCGGATCCTGATGGTGGACGGCGTCGCGGTCGCGGGCGGCGGCTTCGGCTCGGCCTCGGCCAACACCTGCTTCGTCGAGTCCACGGCGGGCGTCGGGGAAGGGGCGCGCACCGGGCTCGCGAACGTGGTGACCGGCGGTCTCTTCCTGCTCGCGCTGGTCTTCACCCCACTGGCCAAGGTGGTGCCCTCGCAGGCCGCGACGCCCGCGCTGGTGGTCGTCGGCTTCCTGATCATGGCGGCGAACGTCAAGGAGATCGACTGGAGCGATTTCACGATCGCGATCCCGGCCTTCCTGACCATGATCTCGATGCCGTTCACCTACAGCATCACCAACGGGATCGGGCTGGGCGTGCTCTCGTTCCTGCTGCTGCGCATCGCCACCCGGCGGGCCAGGGAGATCCCGTGGCTGCTGGGCGCGGTGGGGCTGTGCTTCCTGGTGTACTTCCTGCTCAACCCGATCGAGCGGGCGCTCGGCGTCTCCTGAGCCGAGCCGTAGCCTCCTGAGCCGAGTCGGCGTCCGAGTCGAGTCGGCGTCCGAGTCGAGTCGTCGTTCTGCCCTGGCGCGCCTGCCCTGGCGTAGGTCGTCCCCCTGTACGTCGTCCCTTCCTGAGCGCCCAGGACCGTAGGTGTCCTGGGCGCTCAGGTGTTTCGCCGAGCGTCACTACCCGGAGTCAACTCACTCGTTCGGGTGAAATAGAAATAAGGGCTTAACCAGGGTTTTCATTAGGCGAGGTAATGAGTTATGCTAAAGACCATGCCGGATCTGTCCCGCTCCCAGCACAACGCGGAGGCGCCCCCCGATGACGCGGCCGCCGTGAGCGCCCTGCGGTCGGCAGTGATGCGTCTCTCGCGGCGGCTCAAGCACCAGCGGGTGGACGAGTCACTCAGCCCGACCGAGATGGCGGTCCTGGGCACGCTTGCCCAGTGCGGCTCCGCCACCCCCGGTGAGCTGGCCCGCAAGGAGCACGTCCAGCCGCCGTCCATGACCCGCATCGTGGCCCTGCTGGAGGCCAAGGGACTCGTCAGGCTCGAGCCGCATCCGGAGGACCGGCGGCAGAAGGTCGTCTCGCCGACCGAGCGGGCTGAGGCCATGCTCGAGGAGAGCCGACGCAAGCGCAACGCCTGGCTGGCCGAGCTGGTCGGGGAGCTGACCGAGGACGAGTGGGACGTGCTGCGCGCCGCCGCGCCCGTGCTGGAGAAGCTCGCGCATTTGTAAGAACAACCGAGGCAGCCAGGAGGCGAACACACTTGAGTACGGGACCCGGAGCAGACTCCGCACCCGCACCGAAGCACCCGACACACTCCGCACCGGACCCCGCATCCCCCGTCACCACGGGACGCACCCGGGGCGGGACCTTTCGTTCGCTGAAGGTTCGTAACTACCGGCTGTTCGCCACCGGTGCCATGATCTCCAACACCGGCACCTGGATGTCGCGGATCGCCCAGGACTGGCTGGTCCTCAGCATCACCGGCTCCTCCACCGCCGTCGGCATCACCACCGCGCTGCAGTTCCTGCCCATGCTGCTCTTCGGGCTGTACGGCGGGGTCCTCGCGGACCGATGTCCCAGACGGCGGCTGCTGCTGTTCACCCAGACCGCGCTGGGGCTGTGCGGGCTCGCCCTCGCCGCCCTCACGCTCAGCGGCCATGTGCAGGTCTGGCATGTCTATCTGATCGCGTTCCTGCTCGGCATGGTCACCGTCGTCGACAACCCGACCCGCCAGGTCTTCGTCAACGAGATGGTCGGCCCCAAGGACCTGCGGAACGCGGTGAGCCTCAACTCCGCGAACTTCCAGTCCGCCCGGCTGGTCGGCCCGGCGGTCGCCGGTGTGCTGATCACCGCCGTGGGCAGCGGCTGGGCCTTCCTGATCAACGGACTCTCCTTCGCCGCCCCGATCATCGGGCTGCTGCTGATGCGAACCAGTGAGCTGCACAAGGTCGAGCGGGCGCCGCGCGGCAAGGGGCAGCTACGGGAGGGGCTGCGCTACGTCGCCGGGAACCCCGATCTGATCTGGCCGATCGTGCTCGTCGGCTTCATCGGCACCTTCGGCTTCAACTTCCCGATCTGGCTGAGCGCCTTCGCCGACGATGTCTTCCACGCCGGACCCGGTACCTACGGCCTGCTCAACACGCTGATCGCGATCGGCTCGGTGGCCGGTGCGCTGCTGGCCGCCCGACGCGTGGTGGCCCGGCGGCGGCTGCTGGTCGGGGCCGCGCTGATGTTCGGCGTGCTGGAGATGGTCGCGGCGGCGACCCCGTACTTCTGGCTCTTCGCGGCGCTCATGGTGCCGATCGGGATCTTCAGCCTGACGTTCAACGTGACCGCGAACTCCAGCGTCCAGCTCGCGACCGATCCCGCGATGCGGGGCCGGGTGATGAGCCTGTTCATGATGGTCTTCGTCGGCGGCACGCCGATCGGCGGCCCGCTGGTGGGCTGGCTGACCGACACCTACGGCGCGCGCATCGGCTTCGCCGCGGGCGGTCTGGTCTCGGCCGCCGCGGCGGGCACGGTCGGGCTGCTCCTGGTCCGGGCCGGCGGTCTGCGGGTGAAGCTGGACCTCCGCCGCGGCCACCCGCGTGTGGTCTTCGTCCCCCGCACACCGGAGGACAAGCAACTCGCCGCCACGGCCTGAGCCCACCACGGAACTCAGCCCCTCCGGCGTTCGCGGAGCGGGGTCCGGGGCGGAGCCTCGGCGGGGTCAAAGGGGCGGAGCCCCTTCCCGCCCCGTGGGGGAGACTGTGCGGATGAGACTCTTCGCCGCCGTCTTGCCGCCGGACGCGGCCGTCGCCGAGCTGGCCGCGCGGGTCGAGGCGCTCCAGGCGCTGCCGGGGGCGGACGGGCTGCGCTGGACCGAGCGGGAGGGCTGGCACTTCACGCTCGCCTTCTACGGCGAGGTGGCCGAGGAGGTGCTGCCCGAGCTGCACACCCGGCTGGCCCGTGCCGCCCATCGGCACGGCGCCCACGAGCTGCGGCTGGCGGGCGGGGGCCGGTTCGACGACCGGGTGGTGTGGGTGGGCGTCGACGGCGACAGCGAGGCCCTGCGGCGGCTGGCCGACTCCGCCGAGGCGGGGGGCCGACGGGTCGGGGTCCCGATGGACCGGCACCGTCCGTACCATCCGCATCTGACCATCGCCCGTGCCCGTTCCTCCCGCCACAGCTCCGCCACCAGCCTGGTGCCGTACGTGGACGGGCTCACCGACTTCGCGGGCCGGGAGTGGACCGTGGGCGAGCTCTGCCTGGTGCGCAGCCATCCACCGGCCCCGGGCGTCCCCGGGCGGCAGCCGCGCTACGAGGTGGTGGCGGCCTGGCCGCTGGGGCACTGAGCGGTCCGGCCGCTGGGGGCACTGAGCGGTCCGGCTGATGGGCCACTGAGCGGTCCGGCTAATCTCAAGCCTGTGGACCCCAAGACCAGAAACATGATCATGAGTGGCGCGCTGGTGCTGATTCTCGTCGTCGTCGCCGCCGCGGCCGCCCTGGGCGGCTAGAGCCGCCATAGGACGCGTAACGGCAGGGGCGCGGGCCGCGTACGGCCCACGCCCCTCAGCGCCTTCGCATACCGCCCCAGCGGCCACCGGCTCTGCGGCTACCGCCCGGCGGCGGCTACCAGGCGAACGCCTCCGGCGACGGCCCCGGACCCGGGAAGATCTCGTCCAGCTCCGTCAGCACTTCCTCGCTCAGCTTCAGCTCCGCGGCGCGCACCGCCGACGCAAGCTGCTCGGCCGTGCGCGGGCCCACGATCGGGCCGGTCACCCCGGGCCGGGTGAGCAGCCAGGCCAGGGCCGCCTCGCCGGGCTCGATGCCGTGCTTGGCCAGCAGGTCCTCGTAGCGCTGGATCTGATCGCGCACCGCCGTGTTCTTCAGCGCGTCGGCGCTGCGCCCGGACGTGCTGCGCGATCCGCCGCCCTCGCGCTCCTTGCGGAGCGCGCCGCCGAGCAGTCCGCCGTGCAGCGGCGACCAGGGGATGATGCCCACCCCGTAGCCCTGCGCGGCCGGGATGACCTCCATCTCGGCGCGGCGCTCGGCCAGGTTGTACAGGCACTGCTCGCTGACCAGCCCGTACGAGCCACGGCGGGCCGCGGTCTCGTTGGCCTGGGCGATGTGCCAGCCCGCGTGGTTGGAGGAGCCCGCGTAGATGATCTTGCCCTGTTGGACGAGGACGTCGATCGCCTGCCAGATCTCGTCCCACGGGGTGGAGCGGTCCACGTGGTGGAACTGGTAGAGGTCGATGTAGTCCGTGCCGAGCCGCTTGAGGCTGGCGTCCACGGCCCGGCGGATGTTGACGGCCGAGAGCTTGTCCGTGTTGGGCCAGGGCTCACCCTCGGCGGCCATGTTTCCGTACACCTTGGTCGCGAGGACGGTCTTCTCGCGCCGCCCGCCGCCCTTGGCGAACCAGCTCCCGATGATTTCCTCGGTGCGGCCCTTGTTCTCGCCCCAGCCGTACACATTGGCGGTGTCGAAGAAGTTGATGCCCGCGTCGAGCGCGGCATCCATGATCGAGTGGCTGTCGGCTTCCTCGGTCTGCGGACCGAAGTTCATGGTGCCGAGGACGATCCGGCTGACCTTGAGACCTGTGCGTCCGAGCTGCGTGTACTCCATGGGATCAGCCAAGCCGTTGGAGTGCGCTCTAATCAAGGGGGGCGGGCCGGGGCATCGGTGGCCCGGCGACTGCCGGTGGTTGTGAATTCCCTTGGAAAACCCGAAGGCCCGCTTTTTGGCCCCCCGTGCGGTCAAAAAGCGGGCGTCATGGTATTTCTTGAGGCCGACCTATTCTGATCAGCGGGAAGCGCGGGCCTTCATAAAGCCGAGAGCGCCGAGGGCCAGGGCCATCAGCGCGCCGATCAGGACCATGTAGAGCCCCGGTCCAGCGGTCATTTCGTACAGCTTCGCGGCCTGCTCCGCCGCCTTTTCCGCGACCTTCTGCGACACCCCCTCGTCGTCCTTCAGCTTCTGGGTGACCAGCCGCTCGGGGTCCGCCATGTTGATGGCCGCGACGATCGCCATGGCCAGCCCCAGAACCCCGCCGACCAGGTAGAGCGCCGCCTTCTTGGTGACCATGGCGACGATGAACAGGATCCCCGCGACCAGGGCGATGATCAGCGTGATGATGCCATCGCCGTCGATGCCCTTGATGCCCCCGGTGGCGCCCTCGGCGTCGGAGACCACCCAGTTCACCATGGAGCCGACCAGTGCGATGACCGAGCCGACGATCGCGAAGATCGCGATCTTCTTGGACGGTGCGGCCGGTGCGGCCGGTGACGCGTGTGCGGCACCGCCGCTCGGGGCCCCTGCGGAATGCATGGGGGGCGCGCTTTGCGCATAAGAGGACTGGCTGTATTCGCTCATGAGCCCAGACCGTAAGCGGGGCCTTTCTGCATTGCAATGCCGCCGCCCGCTATGCCGCCAATGACCGATAAATTTCTCGCCGAAATAATCCCCGGATGAGGTCAAATAATCTGCGGGTTATTTCGGGCCGGCCGCCCGCACAAATAATTGACAGACGTTATCTGCCCGTGATCGCCGAAGTCATGCACGGGTGGGGTCATACATGGGTGGAGTCATGCATCGGCGGAAGTCATGCGTGACCGGAGGGAGCCTCTCGGCGCCCGGCCGGGGGAGTCGCTCGGCGCCTGGCCGGGGGAGTCGCTCGGCGCCTGGCCGGGGGAGTCGCTCGGCGCCTGGTGGGCGAGTCGCTCCGTGCCTGGCCGGAGGGAGTCCTCCGGCGTGGTTCTGGCGCCGGACGCCCCCGGCGGGATGGCAGGCTTGGGCCCATGCGTCCGCTTCCGTTCGTACTCGGTGCCGCCGCGCTGCTGACCGTGTCCGCAGCCGCCCCGGCCGCCGCCGACGACTCGTCGTCGCCGTCTCCCTTCACGATCGAGGATCCACGGATCACCGAGTCCAGCGGCCTGGCCGCGAGCCGCCTCCACCCCGGCGTCTACTGGACGCACAACGACAGCTCGGACGGGCCGTACGTCTACGCCGTCGACGGCAAGACCGGCAAGACGGTCGCGCGGGTCACCCTGCGCGGCATAGGGGATCCCCGCGATGTGGAAGCGATCTCGATAGGGCCGGACGGCAATCTCTACGTCGGCGACATCGGCGACAACCTCGGCGGTACGTGGTCCCATGTGTGGATCTACCGCTTCCCCGAACCGAAGCAGCTCAAGGACATCACCGTCACCGCGACCCAGTTCACCGTCAAGTACCAGGGCGGGCCGCGCAACGCCGAGGCGCTGATGGTCCATCCCAAGACGGGCCGCGTCTATATCGCCAGCAAGAGCGACGAGGACGCCGGGCTGTACGCCGGACCGGCCACGCTGAGCCCCTCGGGGGTGAATGTCTTCCGGCGGGTCTCCGACCTCGACATGGAGGTCACGGACGGGGCGTTCGCCCCGGACGGCACCCGGCTCGTCCTCCGCGGCTATTTCTCGGCCGCCGAATACCGCTGGCGGGACGGAAAGCCGACGCGGCTCGAGGAGGAGCCGGGGCTGCCCCTGCAGCGGCAGGGCGAGTCGGTCACCTTCACCCCGGACGGCGGCACGCTCATGTACGGCACCGAGGGCGCGGGCTCCAAGGTGACGCCGGTGGACCTCGGCGGGGAGCTGCTGCCGGACGCCACCGCGAAGGAGCAGAAGAAGAACGGGGAGTACTCCGACCGCGTCGACGGCAAGCTCACCGAGGACGAGAAGAACGGCAACCTGGTCAAGGCCGGGGTCACCTTCGCCGGTGCGCTGGTCGTGTTCCTCGGCCTGCGCAGGCTCTTCCGCCGGGGCCGCTCCTGATCGTCCGCGCATGCGAGATCGTCCGCGCATGCGAGACCGTCCGCGCAAGCGAGACCGTCAGCGCAAGCGAGACCGTCCGCGCAAGCGAGACCGTCAGCGCCGCGAAATCGTCAGCGCCGCGAAATCGTCAGCGCCATGCGAAGGGGCCCGCGGCCGGTGCTCGGCCGCGGGCCCCTTGCGTACGGGCGTAAGAGCGCGCCTCAGAGGTGCTCGCGCCTCAGAGGTGCTCGATGACGTAGTCCACGCACGCCGTCAGCGCCTGGACGTCCGCCGGGTCGACGGCCGGGAACATCGCCACCCGTAGCTGGTTGCGGCCCAGCTTGCGGTACGGCTCGGTGTCCACGACGCCGTTGGCCCGCAGCGCCTTGGCGACCGCGGCGGCGTCGATCTCCTCGGTGAAGTCGATCGTGCCGACGACCTGCGACCGCTTGGCCGGGTCGGCCACGAACGGGGTGGCGAACTTGGACTCCTCGGCCCAGCCGTACAGCGTGCGCGACGAGGTCGCGGTGCGCCGTACCGCCCAGTCCAGACCGCCCTGTCCGTTGATCCACTTCAGCTGGTCGTCGAGCAGGAAGAGCGTCGCCAGCGCCGGGGTGTTGTACGTCTGGTTCTTCAGCGAGTTGTCGATCGCGGTCGGCAGCGAGAAGAACTCCGGGACGTGCCGGCCGGAAGCATGGATCCGGGCGGCACGCTCCAGCGCGGCGGGCGAGAACACGCCGATCCACAGACCGCCGTCCGCCGCGAAGGACTTCTGCGGCGCGAAGTAGTAGACGTCCGTCTCGGCGATGTCGACCGGCAGACCGCCCGCCCCGGAGGTCGCGTCCACCAGGACCAGCGCGCCCTCGTCGGCGCCGGCCACCCGCTGGATGGGCATGGCGACACCGGTGGAGGTCTCGTTGTGGGTGAAGGCGTAGACGTCCGTGCCGCTCTCGGCGCGCGGCTCCGGGTGGGTGCCGGGGTCGGAGGAGATCACCGTGGGCTCCTCCAGCCACGGCGCCAGCTTCGCCGCCTTGGCGAACTTCGAGGAGAACTCGCCGAAGGACAGATGCTGGGACTTGGAGTCGATCAGCCCGTGGGTCGCGATGTCCCAGAAGGCGGTGGAGCCGCCGTTGCCCAGGATGACCTCGTAACCCTCCGGGAGTTGGAAGAGCTCACGCACCCCTTCGCGCACCGCGCCGACCAGGTTCTTGACCGGGGCCTGGCGGTGGGAGGTGCCGAGCAGGGAGCTTCCGGTGGCGGCCAGGGCGCTCAGCGCCTCGGTGCGCACCTTGGACGGGCCCGAGCCGAAGCGTCCATCGGCGGGCTTGATGTCATCGGGAATCCGGATCTCAGCCACGACCGAAGCCTAATCCGTCGGCCCCCGCGGTCCGACCGTGCGTCCAGCGGCTGAGACGGTACGTCCACATCCTGTTGACGCGGGAGGTGGGGCCGGTGTAGGGGCGATCGGGGAACGCGGCGGCCATGAATCGGAATTGGACATTCTCAATGGCCCTCTCGCCGTGGACCATGGAGGCATGGCTGATCACCAGGCAGACGAGCTGGAGCAGGCGCTGCGGCGGGCCGTCCGCGGGGACGTCTCCTTCGATACGGCGAGCCGGGCCCTGATGACCATGGACGCGTCGAACTACCGACGGGTGCCGGACGGTGTGGTCGCGCCCCGGGACGGGGACGATGTCGCGGCGGCGCTGGCCGTCTGCCGGGAGCGCGGGGTGCCGGTGGTCGCGCGCGGCGCCGGGACCTCGATCGCGGGGCAGGCCACCGGGCTCGGCGTCGTCCTCGACTTCACCCGCCATATGCGCGGCATTGTCTCGCTCGACCCCGAGCGGCGGACCGCCGTCGTCCAGCCAGGCGTGATCCTCGACGAACTCCGTACGGCGGCCGGCGCCCATGGGCTGACCTTCGGCCCCGATCCGTCCACCCACAGCCGCTGCACCCTCGGCGGCATGATCGGCAACAACTCCTGCGGCTCCCACTCGGTGGCCTGGGGCACCACCGCCGACAACGTCCACGAGCTGGACGTCCGCACCTACGGCGGGGAGCGGGTGCGCGCCGCCCAGGGCCTCCACGACCTGCCCGCCCGTCTCCGCGACGGCATACGGTCCCTGGCCGGTCACCACCTGGCCCTGCTCCGCACCGGCTTCCCCGAGCTGCCCCGCCGGATCTCCGGCTACGCCCTGGACGAGTTGCTGCCCGAGAAGAACGCCGACCTCGCCCGCGCCCTCACCGGCAGCGAGGGCACCCTCGGGGTGGTCACGGAGGCGACCGTAAGGCTGGTGGAGGCGCCCGCCGCCCGCGCCCTGGCCGTACTCGGCTACCCCGACGAGAGCGCGGCGGCCGAGGCCGCGCACACCCTGCTGCCGTACGGTCCGCTGACCGTCGAGGGCATGGCCGCCGATCTGGTCGCCGGGGCCTCCGGGCTGCCCAAGGGCGGCGCCTGGCTGTTCGTGGAGGTCGGCGGCGCCACCCGCGAGGAGGCACTCTCCCGCGCCCAGGAGGTGGCCCGCGCCGCCGCCGAGGCCACCACCGGCCACACCGTCGTCGCCGACCCGGCCGGGCAGCGCGCCCTGTGGCGGGTGCGCGAGGACGCCTCCGGGACCGCCACCCGGATGCCTGACGGCAGCGAGGCATGGCCCGGCTGGGAGGACTGCGCGGTGCCGCCGCCCCGGCTCGGCGCCTATCTGCGCGACTTCCGCGCGCTGATGGCCCAGCACGGGCTGCGCGGGACGCCGTACGGGCACTTCGGGGACGGCTGTATCCACGTCCGCATCGACTTCGACCTGCTGACCGAGCCCGGGATCCGGATCTTCCGCGCCTTCTCCTCCGACCTCGCCGATCTCGTCGTCGCCCACGGCGGCTCGCTCTCCGGTGAGCACGGCGACGGGCTGGCCCGCGCCGAGCTGCTGCCGCGCGTGTACGGGGAGGAGATGGTCGGCCTCTTCTCCCGCTTCAAGGACCTGTGGGACCCGGAGGGCGGCCTCAACCCCGGCGTCCTGGCCCGCCCGCAGCGCCTGGACCAGAACCTGCGCTTCGACCCCCTGCCGAGGCGCCCGGTGGACGTCGAATTCGGCTACCCGCACGACAAGGGGGACTTCTCTGCGGCCGTCCGGCGCTGTGTGGGCGTCGCCAAGTGCCGCAACGAGTCGGTGTCCGACTCCGGGGTGATGTGCCCCTCGTACCGCGTGACCGGCGAGGAGAAGCACTCCACCCGCGGCCGCGCCCGGCTGCTGCACGAGATGCTCGCGGGCGAGGTCGTCCGGGACGGCTGGCGCTCGGAGGAGGTACGGGACGCGCTCGACCTGTGCCTGTCCTGCAAGGGCTGCCGCAGCGACTGCCCGGTCGAGGTCGACATGGCCACGTACAAGGCGGAGTTCCTGCACCACCACTACGAGGGACGGGTGCGGCCCGCCGCGCACTACTCGATGGGCTGGCTGCCGGTGTGGCTCCGGGCCGCCTCCCGCCTGAGGGCCGCGCCCGCCGCCAATGCCCTGGCGGGCGTGGACCCGCTGGCGGCCCTGGCCAAGCGCATGGGCGGGATCGCGCCCGAGCGCGACATCCCGGAGCTGGCCCGGGAGCCCTTCACGCGGTGGTGGCGGGAGCATGCCCGTACGGTGCCTCGCGCCGGGAACGGCGCCCGCACCGTCGTCCTGTGGCCCGACACCTTCACCAACCACCTCTCCCCGTCCGTCGGCCGCTCGGCGGTCGCCGTACTGGAGGCGGCCGGGCTGCGGGTGGTCGTCCCGCCGGGGCCCGTGTGCTGCGGCCTGACCTGGGTCTCCACCGGCCAGCTCGACCGCGCTCGCGCGGTCATGCGGCGCACCCTGGACGTCATGGCCCCGGCCCTGGACGCCGGGCTTCCGGTGGTCGGCCTCGAACCCAGCTGCACCGCCGCCCTCCGCACCGACCTCCCCGAACTCCTCGGCGCCGACCCGCGCGCCGCACGCCTCGCCGAGTCCGTCTCGACGTTCGCCCAGGCCCTGGAGGAGTACGCCCCCGACTGGCGGCCCCCCAAGGTCGACCGCCCCGTCGTCGGCCAGACCCACTGCCACCAACACGCCGTCCTCGGCGACGCCGCCGAGCGCCGCCTACGTGAACGCGCGGGCCTTACGGGCGCGTTGAGCGGCGGCTGCTGCGGTCTGGCGGGCAACTTCGGCTTCGAGGAAGGCCACTACGACGTCTCGGTGGCCTGCGCCGAGGAGCAACTGCTGCCATCGGTGCGCGCCGCGGACCCCGGCACGGAGATCCTGGCGGACGGCTACTCCTGCCGCACCCAACTGAACCAACTGGCGGGCCGGAAGAGCCGCCACCTGGCGGAGGTCCTGGCGGAACGGCTGCCGTGATGGCCACGAGCCGCACGTTGCGATGGCTCCCCGCCGCCATCCGTGGGGGCTGTCGGGAGCGGACCGACGCTCGTACGAGTGAACCGTGAGCTGACTGTACGGGCCACAGGAGTTCGCCCTCGCTAGTGTCCGAGGCCCGGCCTACCGTGGGGGTGAACAGGCGCTGTGCTCGGATACAGTCAGCAACGGGAGGGTACCGGCGATGGTGGATCGCTTCAGCGACGCGCTTCTGAGCGTCCAGGACACCGCTCGGCACCTGGACATTCCCGACCGTACGCTCCAGCGCTGGCTGCACCACGAGAGCGCCGCCGGCTCCCCGCTTGTGCACGGCGTCCAGCCGGTGAAGCGGGGCTGGCCTTCGATCCCTTTCGTAGCGATCGTCGAAGCGTATGTGCTGCGGTCGCTGCGCGGCTATCTGAGCATGCCCAAGATCCGGGAGGCCGCCGAAGCGGTGCGTTTGGCGTTCGGCGACGAGTACGGCTTGGCCACCCGGCGGATCGCCACCGATGGGGTGGACATCTTCGTCGAGTACGCGGACGGCGACCTGGCGCGTGCCCGGGACGGTCAGCGCCCCATCAGGGAAGTCATCACCGGCTACTTGCGCTACATCGCATGGGAGAGCGGCGATCAGTACCCCTACCAGCTTCGCCTGCGGCAGTACCCGGACGTCGCCCCCGTGATCATCGATCCTCGGTTCGGCTGGGGCGCGCCGGTCGTTGCGGAGAACAAGGTCCAGGTGGACGCGATCGTCTCCCTGTGGGAGGCCGGAGAGCCGTTGGAGGCGGTCGCGGACGAGTACGGGCTGACGCGTGACCAGGTCGAAGCGATCTGCCGAACCACCCGCCGACGAGCCGCCTGAGTTCCTGGCCGACCGTTCCTTGGGGCGCCGTACGGTCGCTCTATTGCGAGAGGCGGGGTGGCTGATCCGCCACCTCAGCGAGGTCTACGCCGACGATGGGCAGCACGTTCCGGATGAGGAGTGGATCGCTCATGGGTTGGGCCAGGGGTGGGCTCTGCTGACCCAGGACGAACGTATCCGCTACCGCGCACATGAGCGCGGGGCTCTCGCCAACGGAAGCCAGCCTCTGTTCTATCTGAGCAAGAAGGATCTGCTGATCGTGGACAAGGTTCGGCGGTTTCACAGCCAGCAGACCGCCATTTACCGTGCCGCGGCACGTGGTGAGCCCGCGATCTATGCCGTCTACGAGGACCGTATCGAGAAGAAGTGGCCGTAGCGGCGACCGCGTGCGGCGTCATCGCACGTTCGCGGACGAGCTGCGGCGGGGGAGGGCGATGTGGGCAAAGCGTCGAGGAAGAAGCAGGAACAGCGGGCACGGAGATCAGCCTCGTCCCGCTCAGTCGGAGCCATGGGTACGGCCGACCCACAGTCCCTTGGAGGCGAGGCGCTCGGGCGACTGTTGCGCTCGAACGCACCGGGGAGGCTCAGCCTTGCCGGTGCCTACGCGTTCGGCTACATGGCGCTGGGACACGCTCAGCAGGAGGGAACCGATCCGGGCTGGTACCAGGAGATCGACCCGTTGGACGTGCTGTTCCTGGGAACGGCCTGGCCCCAAGGGTTTCGTGACGAGTTCGAGTTCGCCAACGCGCGTGATGCGTGGCTGCGACTCCTGCGCGGCACCGTGCACGGGAAGGGTGTCCAGCGCTTCGTGCGCGAGGCCGTCGCGGCAAGCGAAGAGCTGGGGCTCCCGGTGGACGACGGAAAGCTGATGCTGGCACTCACCGGTCGCCTCGACGCGGCCGGACTCGACCAGCGCCATCTGCCCCGGCGGCTGCTCCCTGAGGCGGCGCTCCAGGAGTGCCGTGCGGCCTTTGGGCCGTCTCTGGATCTGCGGCTGCCCGATCCCCCTGAGAACGCAGCGGAACGGATCAGGTGGTTCTGGGAGGACACGGAGGAGGAGCCGTGGGTCGAAGGCACGCCTCGGGCCGTGATCCGCGATGGGCTGCGCCGGTTCCATGACGCCGGGCTGCCGGTGGAGGAGGAATCCGGAATGCTGCTGCCGGCTCTGTACGCGGCGCTCATGACGAAGCCCGGCGAGCTCTTGGAGGACGTGGGCGAACACGCCTGGGCGTGGGCACTTTCCCTGGACGAGGCGTCGACGCTGGTGCCGGTGCTCGACATCCTCCTTGTCGCTCCCGAACTGGACTTGTCCGTCGCCGCGACCCTCGGGCATCTCTTCGCCGTCCCCGCCTTCACCGAGCCGATCCCCTCCGAGGCATTGCTGTGGAGCAGCTCTCCTGGTCTCGCCCTGCCACGTTTGGCCTTCGAACTGGGCATTTCGAAGGTGTCCACGCTGGCAACAGTGATCACTCCGGACCTGCTGGACTGGGCGGGCATGCACGCCAGAATGCGGCTGAGCGCCGCCGGGCGCGGGAGTGCCGCCGATCTCGAGGAGTGGGAGACGGGCAGCGCCGACGTCACGGACACCACCGGGGAGGAGCCGGACGAGCGGTGGGCCGAGCGGCGTGAGGCTGTGCGCGAAGCGGTGCTGCACAAGGTCCGCACGAAGGCCGGTGGGGCGGCAGCTACGGGTCGCCGGGCCGCCCGTCCCGTCGAGCGGATCTGGAACGCGGACGGTAGTTCCGTGGTGCGGATCTCAACCGATACCCCGCACGGACAGGAGTTGAAGGAAGCCCTCGAAGGTCAAGTTGACGCCTTCCGGGCGAAGTTCGGTCGTGGGCCGAGCGCGGGTGACCCTTTGTTCTTCGACCCTGACGCCGATAAACCCACCCGCCATACCAAGGAGTACTTCGACGCCATGATGCTGGACATGGCGGAGCGCGCGGTCGAGGTGGGTGTCGATCCCGCGTTCTTCCACGCCTGGCGCGAGGTCGGGTACGTGGTCACCGAGGAAACCAGGAGCATGTTCACCACCGCGGAGGTGCTTGCTTACAACGGGGCTCTCGCCCGGCACCAGGAGGCCGGGGTATGACCGACGGAACCGTGAACCACATCAGCGGAGGAGTCTTCTTCGGTTTCGTGGTCCAAGGGCGGACCGTCAATCTGACGCTCCCGGACCGCCCGGACCCCGCGCTCGCCGGACTTCCCCGGCAGTCGGCGACCTTTGCGGGGCGCCACACCGAGCTGGAACAGGCCCTCGCGGCCTTGGCACCGGTATCGCCGGACGAGATGGCCGGCACGTTGGTTGTGACCGGACTCGCCGGGATGGGCAAGACCGAACTCGTACTTCAGGCCGCTCACCGAGCGCTACGAGAAGAGAACTGGTTCCCCGGTGGAGTTCTCTTCGTCGATCTGCATGGCTACGACACGAAACGCAAGGTGTCACCGAAGCGGGCGCTCGGCACTCTCCTGCGGGCGCTGGGCATTCCACCGGAATACATTCCGCCAGGGCTTGAGGACCGTGCGCTCATCTACCGTTCCGCACTCGGCGCATTGGCCGCTGCCGGGCGACGGGTCCTGGTCGTCCTGGACGATGTACCGGCCACCGGCAAGATCCGCCATCTCCTGCCGAGTGATGGGCGCACGGCCACGCTGGTGTCCTCGCGGCACTCTCTGGCGGAGCTGGACGCCCTGGTGCTCACCTTGAGAGAGCTGCCCACCGACGGGGGGCGGGAGTTGCTGCGCGATGCACTCCACACGTCTCTGCCCGAGGACTCGCGGGTGGCGGCCGAGGCCGGCGAGGCCGACCGGCTCGTCGCGCTGTGCGGCGGTCTGCCGCTGGCCCTGCGCATCCTGGCGTCCTTGCTCCTGGACCTGCCGACCCGGCCCCTGTCCCATCTCCGCCGAGACCTTGAGGACGCGCACTCCAGACTCTCCGTGCTGAGCCGGGAGAGACGCGCCGTGACCGCTGCTTTCCAACTGTCCTACCGAAGGCTCACCAAAGACCAGGCGAAGCTCTTCCGTCTGATGTCCCTGCAGCCCGGACCGGACTTCTCCACCGAGGCCGCGGCCCAATTGTTCGGCGAGAGCCTCGAGCAAACCGAAGGGTTACTACAGGACTTGGCCCGTCGGCACCTTGTGGAGCCACGAGCACCGTACGGCCGCTGGCGGCAGCACAGCCTCGTACGCTTCTACGCCAGGGAACGGCTCATGTCGGGCGACGACCCCTGGGGCCAGAGCCTCATGCGTCTGCTTGCCCACTTCCACAAGACGACCACCCTGGCGACTGAAATGCTCTTCCACCCCGAGATACCCAGACCCACGGCGGAAGCCCCTTTCACCGATCGGGCCGAGGCACTGCGGTGGCTGGAGGCCGAACGGCACAGTCTGGTCGCGGCTGCCCTCTGGGCTCACAGGGCCGACGACGACCTGATGTGCGTGGTCCTGGCGGCGCCCGTCTCACAATTCCTGATGGAGATGCGTTATCTGGAGGACGCCGGGCGGGTGCTGACCGTGGGCATCCGGTCGAGTCGCAAGCGCAAGGACGGATTTCGCGAGGCTGCTCTGCTGAGCTCCCTCGGTGTGATGCTGCGGGACATGCGCAAGCTGCGCAAATCGGTGCGGGTGCACCATAGGGCCATCAAGATCTGCCGGAGACTGAAGAAGCGCCGAGCCCTGGGCAGCGCGCTGAACAACCTCGGGCTCTCGCTCCACGAGCAGCGTGAGTTCGAGGCGGCCGTGGCCGCCCACGCCGAAGCTGCACAGTTGTTCAAGCGCACCGGCGACTGGATCGGAGTGGTGAGGGCTCTGAGCAACGTCGGCGAGACACTGATTGAGTTAGGTCGCGCGGAGGAAGCCGCCCGCGCCCTTCGCAAAGCCGCAAAGGTTTTTCGGAACCAGGGTGACCTGCACGGTTACTCCCAGGCTCTGGGCAGCCTCGCCAGGGCGACGTGCGACGACGGTAAAGCCGAGCAGGCCGTGGAACTTCATCAGCGCGCGCTCAATATGCCCGACGGTTTGCTGATCCCTCATGAAAGGGCGATCGAGCTGTCCAACTTCGCCGGAACGCTGACCACTGCCGGAGAGTTCGAAGCGGCTCTCAACGCGCAGCAGGAGGCACTGGGCACGTTCCGGCGCCTGGGGGACCGTCGTGGTGAGGCGATGACCTTGGGCAACATGGCCCTCGTGCGTCAGAGGCAGGGCCAGTGGAACAAGGCCATACGGCTGCACACCCTCGCCCTGGAAGCCTTCCTCGCGGGCAAGGACGATCACGGTATGGCCGACGAATTCAGGAGTCTCGCGGGCGCACTTCTCCAGCAGGGCTGTAACTCCGAAGCCCTGGAGAACCTGGAGCTCGCCGCCGACCTGTATCGCCAGACCGGCGACGCGAAGAGAGCCGTCGACACGCTCGACTTCGTCGATCAGGTGCGGAGGCGGATCGGAGTCGGTATGCGCCCCTTCTCCAGAGCCGAGGGACCCGCGGCAATCTGAACGCCCGGCGGGAGGAGGCCGGCCACGTATGGGGGAGCCGGGGCCGGCCTGAAGCTCCATCTCCAACCGGCTGAATCATGCAAGCGTGCTTGATTGTTTCTCGTCGCGCTGCCACCCTCGCTCGACAGGAACGAAAGACAGCCGACACACGACTGACCCGACGACGGGAGCGACGCGTGTCCGAGACGGAGGCTCTGCTCGGCGATCTGCGGGCGGAGGGGGACGAGTTGGACGGCCTGGTGGCCGGGCTCGGGGGCGCGGAGTGGCGTACGGCGACACCCGCGCCCGGGTGGAGCATCGCGCACCAGATCGCCCATCTCGCGTGGACCGACGAGCGGGCCGTACAAGCCGCCGAGGACCCGCAGGGGTTCGCCGACGAGGTGCGCCGGGCGTGGACCGCGCCGGAGGCGTTCGTGGACGAGGGCGCGGAGCGCGGGGCGGCCGAGCCGCCCGGGGCGCTGCTGGAGCTCTGGCGCGCGGGGCGGGAGCGGTTGCTCCGGACGCTGGCCGCGCAACCGCCGCGCGCCCGGCTGCCGTGGTACGGGCCGCCGATGAGCGTGATGTCGATGGCGACCGCCCGGCTGATGGAGACCTGGGCGCACGGCCAGGACGTCGCCGATGCGCTGGGTGTGCGCCGGGCTCCCACCGCCCGGCTGCGCCATGTGGCCCGGATCGGGGTCCGGGCGCGGGGCTACGCGTACGCGGCGCGGGGGCTGGAGCCGTCGGCCGAGGAGTTCCGGGTCGAGCTCACCGGCCCGGACGGTGAGTTGTGGACGTACGGGCCCGAGGACGCGGCCCAGCGGGTGACCGGGCCCGCGCTGGACTTCTGTCTGCTGGTGACCCAGCGGGCGCACCGCGACGATCTGGCCGTACGGGCCGAAGGGGCGGACGCGGACCGCTGGCTGGACATCGCGCAGGCGTTCGCGGGCCCGCCCGGCAAGGGCCGCGCCCCGGGGCAGAGAGCGGGTCACCCGGCGGGTGGCGACGGCACGGGGGACGGCGGCGCGAGCGGCGACCCCGCCGGAGGCGCCCCGTGACCCCGCCGCCCCCACCCCTCCGTATCGGCAACGCCTCCGGCTTCTACGGCGACCGCTTCGACGCGGTGCGCGAGATGCTCACCGGTGGCCCCCTGGACGTGCTGACCGGGGACTATCTCGCCGAGCTGACCATGCTCATCCTGGGCCGGGACCGCGCCAAGGACCCGGCGCGGGGCTATGCCACCACCTTTGTGCGCCAGCTCGAGGACACCCTGGGGCTCGCCATGGAGCGCGGCGTACGGCTCGTCACCAACGCGGGCGGGCTCAACCCGGCCGGGCTGGCCGACGCGATCCGCGCTCTCGCCGAGCGGCTCGGCATCGCCTGCCGGGTCGCCCATGTCGAGGGCGACGACCTCCTCGGCGCCCGCGACTGGGGGCCGGGCGTGGTCACCGCCAACGCCTATCTCGGTGGCGCCGGTATCACGGCCTGTCTGCGCGGTGGCGCGGATGTGGTGGTCACCGGGCGGGTGACGGACGCCGCGCTGGTGACGGGCCCGGCCGCGGCGCACTTCGGATGGGCCGCCGACGACTGGGACGCGCTCGCGGGAGCCGTGGTCGCCGGGCACATCCTGGAGTGCGGTACGCAGGCGACCGGCGGCAACTACTCGTTCTTCACCGAGCACGACCTCCGCCGCCCCGGCTTCCCCCTCGCCGAGATCCACCCCGACGGCTCCAGCGTGATCACCAAGCATCCGCACACCGGCGGCGCCGTCACGGTCGGGACCGTCACCGCCCAGCTCCTCTACGAGACCGCGGGCGCCCGCTATCCGGGCCCGGATGTCACCGCCCGGCTGGACTCGGTGCGGCTCATCCCGGACGGCCCGGACCGGGTTCGCGTCCACGGCGTACGGGGTGAGGCGCCGCCCCGCACCCTCAAGACCGGGCTGACTCGGCTCGGCGGCCACCGCAACGAGGTGGTGTTCGTGCTCACCGGCCTGGACATCGAGGCCAAGGCGGCGCTCGTACGGGACCAGATGGAGGGGGCGATGAGCAAGCGCCGCCCCGCCGAGGTCCGTTGGACCCTCTCCCGTACCGACCACCCCGACGCGGCCGTGCAGGAGGAGGCGAGCGCCCTGCTGCGGCTGGTGGTGCGCGACCGGGACCCGGCGGCGGTGGGCAGGGCGGTCAGCGGCGCGGCCGTCGAACTGGCCCTCGCCAGCTACCCCGGCTTCCATGTGTCCGCCCCGCCCGGAAAGGGCTCCCCTTACGGCGTCTTCGAGGCCGTGGACACCCCGGCCGACACCGTGCCGCACACCGCCGTACTGCCGGACGGCTCCCGGCTGACCATCCCCCCGGCCCCCACCACGCCCACCGCCGGGGGCCCGGCGGACGAGCCGCCCCTTTCGCCGCCCCTTCCCCCGCCGCTGCCGCCGGGGCCGACCCGCCGCGCCCCGCTGGGCGCGGTCGCCGGGGCCCGCAGCGGCGACAAGGGCGGCAGCGCCAACATCGGCGTCTGGGCGCGAAGCGAGGACGCCTGGCGCTGGCTGGCCCACACCCTCACCGTCGACCGGCTGCGCGAACTGCTCCCGGAGACGGCCCCGTTCAAGATCACCCGCCATCCGCTGCCCCGGCTGCGGGCCCTGAACTTCGTCGTGGAGGGTCTGCTCGGCGAGGGCGTCGCCGCGCAGGCCCGTTTCGACCCCCAGGCCAAGGCCGTCGGCGAATGGCTGCGCTCACGCCATCTGGACATACCGGAGGTACTGCTTTGACCGCCCGTTCCGGTCCCCGGGCCACAGCCGTCGGCGACGGGTCGCCCTCTCGCCGCCTGGACATCCCGGAGGTATCCCTGTGACCGCGCTCGCGTCCGCGCTCGACCCCGCAGGCGCCGATCACACGGCCCATCGGGAGGCGATGCTCGCCAAGCTCGCCGAGTTGGAGGGCGAGCACGCCAAGGCGCTCGCCGGGGGCGGTGAGAAATACGTCCAGCGCCATCGCAAGCGCGGCAAGCTGCTGGTCCGTGAGCGGATCGAGCTGCTGCTCGACCCCGACACCCCCTTCCTGGAGCTGTCGCCGCTGGCCGGCTGGGGCAGCGAGTATCCGGTGGGGGCCTCGCTCGTCACCGGCATCGGGGTGATCTCCGGTGTGGAGTGCCTGATCAGCGCCAACGACCCGACCGTACGCGGCGGGGCCAGCAACCCCTGGACGCTCAAGAAGTCGCTGCGCGCCCATGAGATCGCCCGCGCCAACCGGCTCCCGCTCGTCAGCCTCGTCGAGTCCGGCGGCGCCGATCTCCCCTCCCAGAAGGAGATCTTCATCCCGGGCGGGGCGATGTTCCGCGATCTCACCCGGCTGTCCGCCGCCGGAATCCCCACGATCGCCGTGGTCTTCGGCAACTCCACCGCCGGAGGCGCGTACATCCCCGGGATGTCCGACCACGTGATCATGGTCAAGGAGCGCTCCAAGGTCTTCCTGGGCGGTCCGCCGCTGGTGAAGATGGCCACCGGCGAGGAGAGCGACGACGAATCGCTGGGCGGCGCCGAGATGCACGCCCGCACCTCCGGCCTCGCCGACTACTTCGCCACCGACGAGCCCGACGCGCTGCGCCAGGCCCGCCGCGTCGTCGCCCGCCTCAACTGGCGCAAGGCGCACGCCGATCCGGGGCCCGCCGAACTGCCGAAGTACGACGCCGAGGAGCTGCTCGGCATCGTCCCCGGCGATCTCAAGATCCCCTTCGATCCGCGCGAGGTGATCGCCCGGATCGTGGACGGCTCGGACTTCGACGAGTTCAAGCCGCTGTACGGGCGCAGCCTGGCGACCGGCTGGGCCGCGCTGCACGGCTATCCGGTCGGCATCCTGGCCAACGCCCAGGGGGTGCTGTTCAGCGAGGAGTCCCAGAAGGCAGCGCAGTTCATCCAGCTCGCCAACCAGCGCGACATCCCGCTGCTCTTCCTGCACAACACCACCGGCTATATGGTCGGCCGCGACTACGAGCAGGGCGGGATCATCAAACACGGCGCCATGATGATCAACGCCGTCTCCAACTCCCGCGTCCCGCATCTGTCCGTGCTCATCGGCGCCTCGTACGGCGCCGGTCACTACGGGATGTGCGGCCGGGCGTACGACCCCCGCTTCCTCTTCGCCTGGCCCAGCGCCAAATCCGCCGTGATGGGCCCGCAGCAGCTCGCCGGGGTGATGTCGATCGTCGCCCGGCAGTCCGCCGCCGCCAAGGGGCAGCCGTACGACGAGGAGGCCGACGCCGCGCTGCGCGCCATGGTGGAGCAGCAGATCGAGTCCGAATCGCTGCCGCTCTTCCTCTCCGGGCGGCTCTACGACGACGGCGTCATCGACCCGCGCGACACCCGCACCGTGCTCGGCCTGTGTCTGTCCGCCCTGCACACCGCGCCGGTCGAGGGCGCGCGCGGTGGCTTCGGCGTCTTCCGGATGTGAGTGAGAAACCCGTGACCCGTGCCTGTCTGTCCGCCCGTTCGCTCGCCTCGTCCGCCGTGCGCGGCGGTTCCGCTTCGGCGTCTTCCGGATGTGAGTGAGGAACCCGTGATTCGTTCCCTCCTGGTCGCCAACCGCGCCGAGATAGCGCGGCGTATCGTCCGCACCTGCCGTGACCTCGGCATCGCCACCGTCGCGGTCCACTCCGACGCGGACGCCGGCGCGCCCCACGCACGCGAGGCCGACACCGCCGTACGGCTGCCGGGCGATGCCCCGGCCGACACGTATCTGCGCGGCGATCTCCTCGTGAAGGCCGCCCTGGCCGCCGGGGCCGACGCCGTCCACCCCGGCTACGGCTTCCTCTCCGAGCACGCCGACTTCGCGCGCGCCGTAAGGGACGCGGGGCTGGTGTGGGTGGGGCCGCCGCCCGAGGCGATGGAGGCCATGGCCTCCAAGACCCGCGCCAAGGAGATCATGCGCAAGGCGGGCGTGCCGCTGCTCGACGCGATCGACCCGGCCGAGGCCACCGCCGATGATCTGCCCCTGCTGGTCAAGGCGGCGGCAGGTGGGGGCGGCCGTGGCATGCGGGTGGTCCGCGAGCTGGACGCACTACCCGCCGAACTCGACTCCGCCCGCGCCGAGGCGGCCTCCGCCTTCGGCGACGGTGAGATCTTCATGGAGCCCTATATGGAGGGCGCCCGCCATGTCGAGGTCCAGGTGTTCGCCGACACCCACGGCACCGTCTGGACCCTCGGCACCCGCGACTGCTCCCTCCAGCGCCGCCACCAGAAGGTCATCGAGGAGGCCCCGGCCCCCGGCCTGGACGAGGAACTGCGGCGCACCCTGGCCGAGTCGGCGGCGGACGCGGCGCGCGCCATCGGCTACGAGGGCGCGGGCACGGTGGAGTTCCTGGTCTCGCCCGCGGGGCGGGCGTACTTCCTGGAGATGAACACCCGCCTGCAGGTCGAGCACCCGGTCACCGAGGAGATCTACGGCCTTGACCTGGTGGCGCTGCAGTTGCGGATCGCGGAGGGGGAGCCCCTCGACGCCGAGCCTCCGGCGCCCCGGGGACATGCCGTCGAGGCGCGGCTGTACGCCGAGGACCCGGCGCGCGACTGGCGGCCGCAGACGGGGATCATGCACCGGCTGGAGATCGCCGGGCTGCGGGTCGACTCCGGGCCGGCCGACGGGGACGCGATCGGCGTCCACTACGACCCGATGCTGGCCAAGGTCATCGCCGTCGCGCCCACCCGGGCGGAGGCCGTGCGGCGGCTGGCCCACGGGCTGGAGCGGGCCCGGATCCACGGTCCGGTGACCAACCGGGAGCTGCTCGTACGGGCCCTGCGCCACCCGGAGTTCGAGGCGGCCCGTATGGACACCGGCTTCCTCGAACGCCATCTGGCCGAGCTGACCGCCGCCGCCTCCGATGACGACGAGGCGGCCTCGCTCGCCGCCCTCGCCGCCGCCCTGGCCGACGCGGCGCGGCGGCCGGGGACCGCGACTGTGGCCGGGCGGTTGGGCGGCTGGCGGAACGTACCCTCCCAGCCGCGGCTGAGGAGCTACCGCGCCGAACCGGGCGGCACCGAGCACGAGGTGCGCTACCGCCTCACCCGCGATGGGCTGCTCGCGGAGGGCATGCCCGACGTCCGGGTGCTGGACGCCGAAGCGGGGTTGGCTGCCGCCCCGGGGCGGGCCGCCGCTCCGGGGCTGGTCGTCCTCGATGTGGCCGGGGTCCGGCGGACGTTCGAGGTGACGGCCTATGGGGACCGCCGCCATGTCGACACTCCCCAGGGCGGCCACGTGTTCACCGCGCTGCCCCGCTTCCCCGACCCCACCGCCCGTGCCGAACCGGGCTCGCTGCTGGCGCCCATGCCGGGCACGGTGGTCCGGGTCGCCGAGGTGGCGGTCGGAGACCGGGTCGAGGCCGGGCAGCCCCTGCTGTGGCTGGAGGCCATGAAGATGGAGCACCGCGTCACGGCGCCCGCCGCCGGGGTGCTCACCGCCCTGCACGCCACCACCGGCCGCCAGGTCGAGGTCGGAGCCCTGCTCGCCGTCGTGGCGGCGGGGGAGTGACGAACCCCGGCGTACCACGCAGAACGTCCGGGCCCGGACAGCCCGTCCGGGCCGTGCGGGACAGCACACGGCCCGCACAACGCATCGCAAGTGGGAGGAGCCGTCCATGACCAGCCCGCATACGCCCGTGGACACCCCGGAGCGCGTGGCGCTCCGCGCGGCGGTGTCGTCGTTCGCCAAGGGACACGCCCCGGGTGGCCCCCAGGAGGGCGACGGCGTTCGCCAACTGTGGGCCGAGGCAGGCAAGCTCGGCTATCTGGGTGTCAACCTCCCCGAGGAGTACGGCGGCGGGGGCGGCGGCATCACCGAGCTGTCCATCGTCCTGGAGGAGCTGGGCGCCGCGGGCTGCCCGCTGCTCATGCTGGTCGTATCGCCCGCCATCTGCGGCACCGTCATCGCCCGGTTCGGCACCGCCGAGCAGAAGGAGCGCTGGCTGCCCGGTCTGGCCGACGGCAGTCTCACCATGGCCTTCGGCATCACCGAGCCCGACGCCGGATCCAACTCGCACCGCATCACCACCACCGCCCGCCGGGAGGAGGGCGGCGGCTGGATACTCAACGGCCGTAAGGTCTTCATCTCGGGCGTGGACATCGCCGACGCGACCCTGATCGTCGGCCGCACCGAGGACGCCCGGACCGGGAAGCTCAAGCCCTGCCTGTTCATCGTCCCGCGCGGGGCGCACGGCTTCTCCCACCACCACATCCCCATGGAACTGGCCGCCGCGGAGAAGCAGTTCGAGGTGGTGCTGGACGACGTACGGCTGCCCGCCGACGCGCTGGTGGGCGACGAGGACGCCGGGCTGCTCCAGCTCTTCGCGGGGCTCAACCCGGAGCGCATCATGACGGCGGCGTTCGGGCTGGGGATGGGCCGCTACGCGCTCGACAGGGCCGTCGACTACGCCCGCACCCGCCAGGTGTGGAAGGAGCCCATCGGCGCCCACCAGGCGATCGCCCACCCCCTCGCCCAGGCCCACATCGAGCTGGAGCTGGCCCGGCTGATGATGGCGAAGGCGGCGTACCTCTACGACACGGGCGATGACGCGGGCGCGGGCGAGGCCGCCAACATGGCCAAGTACGCGGCCGGGGAGGCCACGGTGAAGGCGGTGGACCAGGCCGTGCACACCCTCGGCGGCAACGGCCTGACCGTCGAGTACGGGCTGGCCCGGCTGATCACGGCCGCCCGGGTGGCCCGGATCGCCCCCGTCAGCCGGGAGATGATCCTCAACTACGTATCCCACCAGACCCTGGGGCTGCCGAAGTCGTACTGACCTCTCGCTGAGCCTTCCGCTGCCAGGGCCGGGCGGAGGCGCCGTACCGGCCTTACGGGCGTCGTACCGGCCTTACGGGCGTCGTACCGGACGCCGCCGTACCGGTCTCACGAGTTGGGCAGAACGGACAGGTAGGTCCATCAGAGCTGAGGGGAACGGCCATGGTGCTGCGCAGCGAGTATCCCGATGTCCCGCCCGTCGATCTGCCCATCCACGACGCCGTACTGGCCCGCGCGGCCGAGGCGTTCGGCGACCTGACCGCGCTGGTGGACGGCGTGACCGGGGCGGCCCTGAGCTACACCGCGCTGGATCGCGCCTCGCGCCGGATCGGGGCCGCGCTGGCCGAGGCGGGGGTGCGCAAGGGCGATGTGCTGGCTCTGCACAGCCCCAACTCGATCATGTACCCACCGGCCTTCTACGGCGCGACCCGCACCGGGGCAGCGGTCACCACGGTGCATCCGCTGGCGACGCCGGAGGAGTTCGCCAAGCAGCTCCGGGACGCGGCCGCGTCCTGGGTCATCACCGTCTCGGCGCTGCTGGGGGTGGCCCGGCAGGCCGCCGAACGGGCGGGCGGGGTACGGGAGATCTTCGTCTGCGACGAGGCGAGCGGCCATCGTTCGCTGCGCTCCATGATGAGGAGCACCGCGCCCGAACCCGTGGTGGAGATCGACCCGGCCCAGGACATCGCGGTGCTGCCGTACTCCTCGGGCACCACCGGCACCCCCAAGGGCGTGATGCTCACCCACCGCAACGTCGCCACCAACCTCGCGCAGGTGGAGACGCTGGTCCCCAACCAGCCGGGGGAGCGGGTGCTGGCCGTCCTGCCGTTCTTCCACAGTTACGGCCTTACGGCGCTCATGAACGCACCGCTCCGCAAGGGCGCCACGGTGATCGTGCTGCCCCGCTTCGAACTCGACACCTTCCTCGCCGCCATCGAGAAGCACCGGGCCCAGGCGCTCTATGTGGCCCCGCCGATCGTGCTCGCGCTCGCCAAGCATCCGGCGGTGGACGGCCACGATCTGTCGTCGGTGCGGTACGTGCTGAGCGCGGCGGCCCCGCTGGACGCCCGGCTCGCGGAGGCGTGCGCCCGGCGGCTCGGCGTACCGCCGCTGCTGCAGGCATTCGGGATGACGGAGCTGTCGCCGGGCTGCCATCTGGTGCCGCGCGACGCGAAGAACGCACCACCGGGGACGGTCGGAAAGCTGCTTCCGAGCACCGAGATGCGCATCGTGGCCCCGGACACCGGCGAGGACCTGGCCGTGGGCGAGGACGGCGAGATCGTCATCCGCGGACCGCAGGTGATGAAGGGCTATCTCGGCCGCCCCGAGGACACCGACGCCATGATCGACGCCGAGGGCTGGCTGCACACCGGCGACGTCGGGCATGTGGACGCGGACGGCTGGCTGTATGTGGTGGACCGGGTGAAGGAGTTGATCAAGTACAAGGGCTATCAGGTCGCCCCGGCCGACCTGGAGGCCGTGCTGCTCGCCCATGAGGCCGTCGCCGACGCCGCCGTGATCGGGGTGACGGACGGGGCGGGCAACGAGATCCCCAAGGCGTATGTGGTGCGCCGGCCAGGGACCCGGATCTCGGCGGACGACCTGATCGCGTACGTTGCCGGACAGGTGGCTCCGTACAAGAAGGTGCGCCGCGTGGAGTTCACGGACACCGTGCCGCGCTCGGCCACCGGCAAGATCCTGAGGCGTGAGCTGCGCGCCAGGGAAAGGAGTTCGACCACCCCATGACCGACGGCCCCACGACCGATGGCCCGCTGACCGCAGACCCCACCGCGGTGCCCATGCCTTTCGTACGGTCCGCCTTCGCACGCGGTATCACCACTCTCACCCTGGACTCGCCGCACAACCGCAACGCGCTCTCGACGCGCCTGGTCGCCGAGTTGCGCGAGGCGCTGGCGGCGGCCGGGCGGGACGACCGGGTCCGGGCGGTGCTGCTCACCCACACCGGCACCACCTTCTGCGCGGGCGCGGATCTGAGCGAACCGCCCTCGGCGTCCGGTGCGGCCGGACTGGTGGCGCTGTTGCGGTCGATAGTGGAGCTGCCCAAGCCGGTCGTCGCACGCGTCACCGGACATGTGCGGGCCGGTGGGCTCGGGCTGCTCGGAGCCTGCGACATCTCGGCGGCCGGGCGCGGCGCCAGCTTCGCCTTCACCGAGGCGCGGCTCGGCCTCGCCCCGGCCGTCATATCGATGCCACTGCTGCCCCGGCTGGACCGGCGCGCGGCGGCCCGCTACTACCTCACGGGCGAGCGGTTCGACGCCGCCGAGGCGGCCAGGATCGGGCTGGTGACGATCGCGGACCCGGAGGGCGACGCGGACGGGGCGCTGGCCCCCGTCCTCGAGGGGCTGCGCCGGGGCTCCCCGCAGGGCCTCGCCGAGTCCAAGCGGCTGGTGACCGCCGATGTGCTGCGCGCCTTCGACCGGGACGGCGAAGCGCTGGCCGCGCTGTCGGCCCGGCTCTTCGCCTCCGAGGAGGCCCGGGAGGGCATGACGGCGTTCCTGGAGCGGCGCGAACCGGTGTGGGTGCGGGAGACGGCGGCCGACGCGGGGGCCACGGCCGACGCGGCGCCGGACGCCCAGGCCGCGGGGGACGCCGGGGCTACGGGGGACGCCGGGGCCACGCCGGACACCGGGGCCACGCCGGACGCCGGGGCCGCGGGGGCGTCCCGATGACCCCCCGTACGGCACTGCGCGACCCCAAGCAGGACCGCAGCCGCGCGACCCGCAGGCGGCTGCTGGAGGCCGCGGTGGCCTGCCTCGCCGAGCGCGGCTGGGCAGGGTCCACGGTCGCGGTGGTCGCCGAGCGGGCCGGGGTGTCGCGGGGCGCGGCCCAGCATCACTTCCCGACCCGTGAGGACCTCTTCACGGCCGCCGTCGAGCATGTCGCCGAGGAGCGCTCGGCGGAGCTGCGCGCCCTCCCCGCCCCGCATGGGGAGGGCCGCGTCCACACGGTGGTCGAGGCGCTGATCACCCTCTACACCGGCCCGCTCTTCCGGGCCGCCCTCCAGCTGTGGGTGGCGGCCTCGTACGAGGAGCAACTGGGTGCCCGGGTGACTGCCCTGGAGGCGAAGATCGGCCGGGAGACCCATCGGATGGCGGTGGAGCTGCTGGGCGCCGACGAGTCGGTGCCGGGCGTCCGGGAGGCCGTCCAGGGCCTGCTCGACATGGGCCGCGGCCTGGGCCTGGCCAACCTCCTGACGGACGACGGCCACCGCCGGGAGCGGGTGGTGGCCCAGTGGTCGGGAATCCTGGAGATGATCCTGACCCCGCAGGACCCCGGCCACCCTTCCCCGGCCGCCTCCTGAGCCAGGGCGTGGCTTCTGGGCCAGGGCGTGGCTCCTGGGCTACGGCTCGGGCTCCCGAGCTGCGGCTCGGGCTCCCGGGCGACCCCTCGCCGTCCGAACTACCGCTTGGTGTCCCCGTACCCGTCGATCTCGTGCGGGCTGCGCGTGCCCGGGCCGACGTACCGGGCCGACGGCCGCACCAGACGGCCCGTCCGCTTCTGCTCCAGGATGTGCGCGCTCCAGCCCGCCGTGCGGGCGCAGGTGAACATCGAGGTGAACATGGGCGCCGGGACCTCGGCGAAGTCCAGCACGATGGCCGCCCAGAACTCCACGTTCGTGGCCAGCACCCGGTCCGGCCGCCGGTTGTGCAGCTCGTCCAGGGCGGCCCGCTCCAGCGCCTCGGCGACCTCGAAGCGCGGCGCGCCCAGCTCCTTCGCGGTGCGCCGCAGCACCCGTGCCCGCGGGTCCTCGGCGCGGTAGACGCGGTGGCCGAAGCCCATCAGCCGCTCGCCCCGGTCGAGGGCCTGCCGGACGTAGCCGGTGGCGTCCCCGGTGCGCTCGATCTCCTCGATCATGCCGAGCACCCGGGAAGGCGCGCCGCCGTGCAGCGGCCCCGACATGGCGCCCACCGCGCCGGAGAGCGCGGCGGCGACATCGGCGCCGGTGGAGGCGATGACGCGGGCGGTGAAGGTGGAGGCGTTCATCCCGTGCTCGGCCGCCGAGGTCCAGTACGCGTCCACGGCGGCGACATGCTTGGGGTCCGGCTCACCGCGCCAGCGCCGCATGAAGCGCTCCACGATGGTCCCGGCCTTGTCGATCTCCCGCTGCGGCACCATCGGCTTCCCCTGGCCGCGGGCCGACTGGGCGACGTAGGACAGCGCCATCACGGCCGCGCGCGCCAGGTCCTCACGGGCCTGCTCCGCGTCGATGTCCAGCAGCGGTTTGAGGCCCCAGACGGGCGCGAGCATGGCCAGCGCGGACTGGACGTCGACCCGGACGTCCCCGGAGTGGACCGGGATGGGGAACGGCTCGGCGGCCGGCAGCCCCGGGTTGAAGGCACCGTCGACCAGCAGACCCCACACGTTCCCGAAGGAGACATGGCCCACCAGGTCCTCGATGTCCACGCCTCGGTAGCGCAGCGCGCCGCCTTCCTTGTCGGGTTCGGCGATCTCCGTCTCGAACGCGACGACTCCTTCGAGTCCGGGTACGAAGTCGGACATCAGGCGGCTCCTCATGCTGCGGACGACGGCGGTGCCGGAACGGTTACGCGGCCGCCTGACACGGCTCGCGGTCCGTACCGGTCACTCCGGTGATGTGCCCCGTGCGGGTAGTGGTCACCCAACCGCGGCGGGGAGTGACCTCCAGGACATGGGGGGTGGTGCCTGCCAGGCGCCGACAGGCGCATGGTCAGCCTCAGTCTGGTGCGTGCGCTCGCCACGGGGAAGCGTGAGAAGCGGCACACGCGGTGCGCGTCGCGGGAGGGTTACGCGGCGGTAAGGCGGGGGAGGGAGACCGCTCTTCCGGGGCAGCCCGTGCGAAGGACCGATGATGTTGCAAGATATGCCCGTGCCTCACGTTGACTCGGAGCCCTCGGCTTCCTCCGCGCGTACGTACGACCCGGCCGCCATGCGCGAGCACTACCGCGCGGCCGGCTTCGACGAGGCGGATCTCGCGGGCGATCCGTTCCGGCAGTTCACCCGGTGGTTCGAGGACGCGGTCGGCAGCGGGCTCTTCGAACCGAACGCCATGATCGTCTCGACGGCCGACGCGGCGGGCCGCCCCAGCTCCCGCACCGTCCTGATGAAGAGCTTCGACGAGCGCGGCTTCGTCTTCTACACCAACTACGGCTCCCGCAAGGGCCGTGAGCTGGGCGAGAACCCGTATGTCGCGCTGCTCTTCCCCTGGCACCCCATCGCCCGGCAGGTGATCGTCACGGGCACCGCGCGGCGCACCGGGCGGGACGAGACGGCGGCGTACTTCCGGACCCGGCCGCACGGCTCGCAGCTCGGGGCGTGGGCGAGCACGCAGTCCACGGTGGTGGGCTCGCGGGAGGAGCTGGACCGCTCGTACGAGGAGCTGGCGGACCGCTATCCGCCGGGGGAGCAGGTGCCGGTGCCGCCGGAGTGGGGCGGGTTCCGGGTGGTTCCGGAGGCGGTGGAGTTCTGGCAGGGCCGGGAGAACCGGCTGCACGACCGGCTGCGGTACGTCCGGATGGCCGATGAGGAGGGCTGGCGGGTGGAGCGGCTGTACCCGTAGGGGAGACGTGTGCGGAGGGCGGCGCTCGGGTGGGTGAGGACCGTAAGGCCGCTGAGAACAAGCCCCTGAGGCGTACCCGCTGAAGAGCGCTGAGGCCCGTGAAGAGCCCCGAAAACGCGGACAACCCGCGGGTCTTTACCCCTGACGCCCTGAGGCGGAAGGGGGCCGGTCGGACGTACCGGCGACCCGCGGGTCGGGTGACTGCATGGGATTGGCCGGCTGCGCACCTCTTTCGTGCGCCAGTCCGGCGATGCGCAGAGCGCGACGACGGACTGCTAGCCCGCAGTCACCTCACGCGTCCGGATTTCATACATCTGCCGAACCACCTCCCTTCTCGTGTATCCCAAGCCTAAGAACCGCCTCCTGCCACACACAAGCGAATTTCCGTGTGGCAACGATTTCGGCGAATGCGGTGTGGCGCGTGTCACGTTCGAGTTCAATGTCCGACGTGCCCCACAACAGACAGCCACGTCGAGCAAGGGGTCTCAGGTGAGCGCTTCACAACGTTCCGAACCCGCAGGGCCAGCGCGTTCCGCCCGATCCTCGCGGGGGGTCCCCGGGCAGGCGGGCGGCGCCGCGTCGGCGCCCGTCCGGCCCGAGTGCCCGGACGGGCCCGAGCGGCCCGACTCCGAACTGCTCGCCGCGCTGCTCGACGGGATGGACGCCGCCCTGTGCGCGTTCGACGCCGACGGCACGGTGACCCACTGGAACCACGAGGCCGAGCGCATCCTCGGCTGGACGGCGGCGGAGGCGGTCGGCCGTAAGGGGCTGGGCGGCTGGGCCGCCCGTCCAGAGGACGCGCGGGACGTCGACGCGCGCCTTACGGAGGCCATGGGCACCACGGGACGCCGGGTGCACGAGTTCGCGCTGCTGACCAAGGACGGCGGCCGGGTCCTGGTCCGTACGCAGTCCTCGGCGGTGGCGGGCGCGGACGGCCACCCGGCCGGGGTCTACTGCGCCTTCAGCGAGGTGCACGCGCAGGTCGACCTGGAGCGGTCGATCGCGCTGAGCGAGGCGCTGCTGGAGGACGCGTCGTGGAACGTGGTCCTCGTCGACGCGGATCTGCGGGTGGCCGTCGTCAACGCCAGCGCGGCGGGGGCGCTGCGTACGGCCCGTAAGGCCGCGCCCGGCCGGCCGCTGGGCGACTTCCTGGACCAGGGCGTCGAGGAGGCGGAGGCCGCGCTGCAGCACGTCCTGGCGGAGGGCGCGCCCCCGGCGCCCACCGAGCTGTGGGTGACGCTGCGGGACGCCGACGCGGCGGACGGCTTCGAGGGCGCGGACAGCGTGCGCTACGAACTGCTCGACGACGACGAGGCGGTGCGCGGTGAGGGAGCCGACCGCGGCGAGGCCGGTGCGGCGGCGCGGCACCGCTGCTGGCGCAGCGGCTTCCTCCGGCTGGCCTCGCCGCTCACCGAGGAGCCGGTGCCGCTCGGCGTGGCCTGGATCTTCCAGGACGTGACGGAGGCGAAGGGCCAGGAGCAGGAGAGCGCCCGGATGCGCTTCCGGGGCAACCAGCTGCACCGGGCGGCGCGGGCGGCGGCCGAATGCGAGGACCCGATGGAGGCGGCCTCGGCCCATCTGGACTTCGCGCTGGTGGGCTTCGCCGATCACGCCCTGATCGACCTGGTCCTGGACCAGCCGCCGGGCGCCCCGGCGGACCGGGTCCGGCTCGTCCGGGCGGCGGCCACGCCCACCGGCGCCCCCGGCCCCTGCCCGCCCGTCGTCCCGGGCGGCATCCCGCTGGGCTACCCGGAGGGCCATCCGGCGCTCCAGGCGGTCGACCGCTGCGGTTCCGTACGGGCGAGCACGAGACGCTCGGACGAGCCCGCGGCGGCCCAGTGGGCGGTGACCCGCAAATGGCCGGAGGGCACGGTGCACGGCCTCTGCGCGGTGCTGCGCAGCCGCGGCCGTACCCTCGGCGTGGTCACCTTCCTGCGCACCTCCAGCCGCCGGGCCTTCGACCGTACGGACGCGGTGTACGCGGAGGACGTCGCGGCCCGGGTCGCGGCCTCGGTGGACCTGGCCGTGGGCCGCCGCTGACGCCCCGGCCCGTGCCGCCCCGGCTGGTGACGCCCCGACCCGTGCCGCCCCGGCCCGTGCGGCCCCGGGCCGGGAGGTGCCGCCGGGGTCCTACCTTCGGTAGAAGATCCGGTCCCCGTACTCGGTCATCACCTTGCGGTTCCACTCATGCCCGCCGTCCACGTTCCCCGACCTGAGCATGGGCGGCTCGATTCCCCGCTCGGCCAGTTCCGCGACCCCGGCCGCCACCATGGACTGCATGATCGCGCTCGTCACGACGGTGGACGCGGGGGCGAAGGGCGCGCCGACGCCGTCCACCGTGAGTTCCGCGTCCCCGATCGCGATCTTGTTGTCGATGACCAGATCGCACTGGTCCTTGAGGAAGCCACCGGAGGAGTTGCGCGAGGTCGTGCCGGTCGCGTAGCCGACCGAGGTCACCCCGATCACCCTGACACCGCGCTCCCGGGCGCTCATCGCCATCTCGACGGGCAGGGCGTTGCGCCCGGACAGCGAGATCACGATCAGCAGGTCCCCGGACCGGAGCGGACTGCTGTCGAGGACGGTCGTGGCGAGCCCGTCGACGCGTTCCAGCGCGCTGCCGAGGGTGGCGGGGATGACGTCCACGCCCACCACACCCGGCACCGGCAGCAGGTTCATCAGCGCGAGCCCGCCCGCGCGGTAGACCACGTCCTGCGCCGGCAGGGAGGAGTGCCCGGCGCCGAACGCGAAGAGGCGGCCGCCCGCGGCGACGGTATCGGCGATCAGGCTGCCCGCCGCAGCGATATGCTCGCCCTCCTCGTCCCGCACCTGCCGCAGCAGGCTGATGGCCGCGTCGAAGAATTGCCCGGCCGGTTTGGACTCGTTCATCAACGCGTCGCCTTCCCTGTGGGGGTTTCCGATCATGACGCTGTCAATAGCAGCCCGGTCCCTTGCGGCGGAAGAGGCCGTCTCGGCCCCGTTGTCGGCGGGATGCGTCAGAATTGGCTGAGGGCCACCGCACGACACTTCGAGGGGCACGCATGTCCGGACTGATCGACACCACGGAGATGTATCTCCGCACCATCCTCGAGCTCGAGGAGGAGGGCGTGGTCCCCATGCGCGCCCGGATCGCGGAGCGGCTCGAGCAGAGCGGCCCGACGGTCAGCCAGACGGTGGCGCGAATGGAGCGCGACGGGCTGGTCACGGTCGCGGGCGACCGTCATCTGGAGCTGACCGAGGAGGGCCGCCGGCTGGCCACGCGGGTGATGCGCAAGCACCGGCTCGCCGAGTGCCTGCTCGTCGATGTGATCGGGCTGGAGTGGGAGCAGGTCCACGCCGAGGCGTGCCGCTGGGAGCATGTGATGAGCGAGGCGGTGGAGCGGCGCGTGCTGGAGCTGCTCCGCCATCCGACCGAGTCGCCCTACGGCAACCCGATTCCGGGCCTGGAGGAGCTGGGCGAGAAGGCCGAGGCCGATCCGTTCCTGGACGAGTCCATGGTGAGCCTGCGTGAGCTGGAGCCCGGCTCGGAGGGCAAGACGGTGGTGGTGCGCCGCATCGGCGAGCCCATCCAGGCCGACGCCCAGGTGATGTACACGCTGCGGCGGGCCGGGGTGCAGCCGGGCTCCGTGGTGAGCGTCACGGAGTCGCCGGGCGGGGTGCTGGTCGGCAGCAGCGGTGAGGCGGCGGAGCTGGAGGCGGAGATCGCCTCGCATGTCTTCGTGGCCAAGCGCTGACCCAGGTCTTCGTGGCCAAGCGCTGACCCGGGCCGGGTGCGAGCTTCTCTCATCCTGGCGCCCGCCCCCCTGCCCTGTTCCAGACCCTGAATCCCCGACCCCTGCCCTGATCCTCGCCCCCTGATCCTCGACCCCCAGAGATTCCCCCGACCCCACCGTTTCGACCGCGTTCCGACCCCGGCCCCCGGCGCGCGGTGCGCGGACGCTCCGACCCGCCCCGCTCCTGATCCGGGGACCCGGCGGTCCAACGCCTCGCGCATACACCCCCGCGCACCCCGCACACCCTCGCGCGCTCGACACGCTGACCGATACACCCCGTTCAGTCGATTCGGCCGTCACGACCTGCGACGACGGATTTTCCCGAAACCGGAGTCGAGAGAAACCGAGCGGGCGGGGCCGACGCGTGCGACGCTGTCGCTGACGCGCAGGCCGTCAGGGGAGGGGGCCGCGGTGGGCCCGAGAGGCTGTGCCGCCGAGGGGGAGTTCTTCAGCGAGGGCCCCGGTGCCGTCAGGTGCCGGGGCCCCGCTTCCCCATGTCCCCCCGCTGGACCCCGGGCCGCACGGACCGCGCGAACGCGGCCGGTGCGACCCGGAGCCCTGGTGACCCGGAGCCCCGAGCTCTCAGGGTCGTCCCCCGCGGACTCCCTTCCCCGAGCAGTCCGCCTCCCGCTAGCTGTCTCCCCATGGCACAGACGATCAACCCCTGACGGTGGTCACTCGAACGAGGGGTGTTGGACGTAACAGCACCGTGTTCGAATATGAGTTCGATACTGTGAGGGTGTTCGAGAGAGGGCTGGAGGTGCCAGACCACATGGTGCGACGCATCGAGGTGAGCGGGACCGGCGGCGTGCGGCTCGCCGCCTGGGAGTTCACCGATCCGCCCAAGGCAGGCGCTGGCCGTGAGGGAGCGCGGGGCCCCGGAGTGCTGTTGCTCCATGGGCTGCTGGGCCGGGCGGCCCACTGGGCGGAGACGGCCCGCTGGCTCTCCACCCGCCATCGGGCGGTCGCCCTCGACCAGCGCTGCCATGGCCGCAGCGACAAGCCGGCCGAGGGGCCCTTCGACCGCTCCACCTATGTGGACGACGCCGAGGCGGCCGTGGAGCAGCTCGGCCTCGCCCCCGTGACCCTGATCGGCCATGCCATGGGCGCCCTCACCGCCTGGCAGCTCGCGGCCCGCCGCCCCGATCTGGTCCGGGCGCTGGTCATCTGCGATATGCGCGCCTCGGCCCTCGGCGCCGCCTCACAGCGTGAGTGGGCCGAATGGTTCCGCTCCTGGCCGGTGCCGTTCGCGACCCTCGCCGATGTGCGCAAGTGGTTCGGTGAGGACGATCCGACGCTGGAGCGGCCGAATCCGGCCCGGGGCGATTTCTTCGCCGAGGTCATGGCCGAGCGTTCGGACGGCTGGCGCCCGGCATTCTCCTGCCGCCAGATGCTGAAGACCCGTGAGACCTGGATCCAGGACGCCCATTGGGAAGAGCTCGCGCTGGTCGAGTGCCCCACCCTGGTCGTCCGCGGGCTGGACGGCGAGCTGGGCCGTGCGGAGGCGCAGGAGATGGTCCGCGTCCTGCCGCGTGGGCAGTACGCGGAGGTGGTGGACGCGGGCCATCTGGTCCACTACGACCAGCCGGACGGCTGGCGCCGCGCCGTGGAGCCCTTCCTGGCCTCGGCCCTGCCCGTCTGACGGCGGCGCTGCCCGTCTGACGGCGGCGCGACCCCCGGTCCAGAACGCCCGGGTGATCAGAACGCCCAGGTGAACGGCTTGCCGCCGACCTCCGTCCACATGACATCGACCTCCCTGGCCCGCGCGGGAATCAGGAAGGTGGTGCAGAGCAGATAGCTCTGACCGTTCCTCCAGTCCTTGATCTTGTCCGGGTCCGCGCAGCCCTCCGGCCGCCCGGCCTCGCCCACGACCTTCGCTCCCCGCCGGCCGTCCGCGTACACCTCCGCGTAGTCCCCGACCCGGGGATACTCCCGCACGGTGGCCCCGCGCAGATGGGTGTACTTCACGTAGGCGACCGCGGGCACCAGGCCCTTGGCGTCCGCCGGGTCCGGCACCAGCGCCTTCGCCTCGTCCGCCGTGCCGATGTCGACCTTCTGCGCCGCGATCCGATACGTGGGCTCGACCCCGGTGTCCTCCTTGAACGCACGCGTACCGGTCTGACCCGGCCAGAACAACCCACCCCCCGACCGCATCCCCACCGTCTGCGCCCCACCCTGATCTCCGTCGGCGTCCTCCGAGCGGGATGTGTGCCGCGCGTTCTCGGATGTATCGCCCTTTTCCCCGAATGGTCCGCACGCGGTCAGGGCGAGAGCCAGTACGGCGACGGGCGCGCCGACCCGCAGCCACGTTGTCTTGGTCAGTGGCACGGTGGAACTCCAATGCGGGAACTGTCTCCGTCGCGTTCCGGTGTGATCCCTTGAACGCGACCGACGGTTCGTTGATCCTACGAGTCCTCTACTCCCTTGCGGCAATGGGGAATTGACCAGTAATGGACAGGTGAAGGGAAGCACATGATCGGCGGCGACATCACGGATCCGGAACCCGGCCGGGACTGGGCGGCATTTCAGTACGAGATCTATCTGAACGGGATGACCGGCGCCGTTCCCCGGCTGCCCGCCGATCTGACCCGGCTCGAGGAGCTGGCCGAGGGCCGGCTGGGGCCCGGGCCGGTGGGCTATGTCGCGGGCAGCGCGGGCAACGGCAGCACCGAGCGGGCCAACCGGGCGGCGCTGGACCGGCATCGGATCGTGCCGCGGATGCTCCGTGACGTACGGCGGCGGAATCTGTCGGTCGAGCTGCTGGGCACCCGGCTGCCCGCGCCGCTCGCGCTCGCGCCCATCGGCGTTCTGTCGATCATGCACCCGGACGCCGAGTGCGCGGCGGCGCGGGCCGCCGCGGCGCAGGGCGTGCCGTTCATCCTGTCCTCGGCGTCCAGTACGCCGATGGAGCGGGTGGCGGAGGCGATGGGGGACGGCGAGCGGTGGTTCCAGCTCTACTGGGGCAAGGACCGCGAGGTCACCAGGAGCTTTCTGGACCGGGCGAGGGCGTGTGGCTTCACGGCCCTTGTGGTGACCCTCGACACCCCGCTGCTGGCCTGGCGGCCACGCGATCTCGACCAGGCGTATCTGCCGTTTCTGCGCGGTGTGGGAACCGCCAACTACTTCACCGATCCGGCGTTCCAGGCCGGGCTCGCCAAACCGGTCCACGAGGACCGGGACGCCGCGGTGCTGCACTTTGTGCAGATGTTCGGCGACCCCGGGAAGACCTGGGAGGACCTGGCGTTTCTGCGTGAGCACTGGGACGGCCCGATCGTGCTGAAGGGGGTGTTGCACCCCGACGACGCCCGGCGCGCGGAGCAGGCGGGGATGGACGGCGTCGTCGTGTCCAACCACGGCGGCCGCCAAGTGGGCGGCTCCATCGGGGCGGCCGACGCGCTGCCGGGGGTGGCGGCGGCGGTCGGCGACCGGCTCGCGGTGCTCTTCGACAGCGGGGTGCGCACCGGTGACGATGTGTTCAAGGCGCTCGCCCTCGGCGCCCGCGCGGTGCTGTTGGGGCGGCCGTACGCATATGGGCTGGGGCTGGACGGGCAGCCGGGGGTGGAGCATGTGATCCGCTGCCTGCTGGCCGAGTTCGAGCTGACGATGGCGCTGTCGGGCCATACGGATGCGGCGCGGCTCACCCCGGACGCACTCGGCTGACAATTCCCTTCGGCTTTCAACTTGTTGTCATATGCACCGGTACACCGGCGACTCGCCGCGGGACCGTCGGAGCTTTACCGGGTCATGAGCTCCCGGATTGACGGGTGCTACGCTCTTCGGCGCGTAGTGAATTAACCGATCATTGAATTAACCGATCACGGGGGGTGGTTGCGTGAAGATCCAACGTAAAGCCTCGATGGTCGTGCTCGCGGCGGCGCTGATGCTGGGCGGTTCCGTGGCCCTGGCGCCAACGGCGTCGGCGGTGGGGTCATCGGCGTGTCAGTTCAATTCCCCGGATGTCAATTTCAAGGTCTCCACCAGTGGGGCGAGATTCCGTACCGGACCGGGAAAGCGGTACCGCGCCATAGGGACGCTTTACCGGGGGGATTCCTTCCGGTACTTCTGCCGCACCCGGGGCTTTGAGGAGAGCTGGTCCTACGGAAAGATCCTCAGGCGGACGACGACCGGAATCCGGCCCGGGACCAGAGGCTGGGTGTACAGCAAGTACCTCGACTAGCCGGAACGTTACGGCAGTTGAGGTGCGGGCGGCTCGTGCGACACCACCACGCATCGGCGGGGCCGGGGTGAGTCCCCGGCCCCGCTGCCTGTATCCGGGGTGAGTCCCCGGGCCCCGGCGCCTGTACCGGGGTCAAGGCCCCGGCCCCGCCGATGCGCCGCGTGCTCGGGGCTCACCCCTTGCTGACCGCCGCCAGGATCTCCGGCAGGCGCGCGGCGACCCGCGGTGCCGCCATGCGCAGGCCGGTCTCCGCGAGGGCCGCGCCGTACACCGCGCCCAGCGGGAACACCACCCACAGCCAGCCGTGCGCCCCGGAGACATGCAGCCAGATCGTCAGGCCCAGCACCGGTGCGCACAGCACGGCACCCACGACCATTCCGCCGAGGATGCTGAGCCAGGCGATCCCCGCCTGTGCCGGGACGACGTTCTTGTAACCGCTGTCCTGCGGAATGGAGTACGGGGCCAGCACGGAGGTCATGGCGCCGGTCGCCAGCATCGAGCCGAGCAGCGCAAGGGCGATCCCGAGCGCCTCGGGGGCGGCCGGCCAGTTCTTCTGGAGGGCTGCGGAGCCGAGCACCGCCACCGCCACATACGGCACCGCGACCAGCAGGAGCGCCAGCGCACGGCCCCGCAGCTCCAGATAGGCGTCACGGCGCGAGGAGATCGTCTGGGCGACCATCCAGAAGGCGGAGGAGTCCTGGCCGAACTGGTTGTACATCAGCATGCCGAGCATCCCCGACGCCCAGCAGGCCCAGTAGATCGAGCCATTGCCCTGGACGGCCGTGACGAAGGGCACCAGCAGGCCGACGCCCAGCGAGGTGACCCAGGCAGACTTGGTCTTCGGGTCCCGTAGGGCATAGCGCAGCGTCCGCAGCAGCACCGTGCCGGTGCGGCCGGTGGGCAGCAGCCTGGCGAACGGGCCCGAGGCGTCCGGGGTGTCGGCCGCGCCGGAGCCCCGCCGCTCGCGCGGTGCCGCCGCCTGGAGCGTGGAGGCGTCCGGGGTGGTCATCAGGTGGGTGAGGGTGCCCGTCCACCACCACATCAGCAGCGCCAACGCGCCCGCCGTCAGCGCGAACTGGGCCGCCGCGACCCCATAGGCGCCGTCGGTCACGCTCTGGACGGCGTCGATCGCCGCCGCGGGCGGCACCCAGCGGAGCACCCGCGCGGCCGGTTCCAGTACGGCCAGGCCGTTCTTACCGCCGAGCTGCTGGGCCCCGAGGTTCACGAACTGCGCGCCGATCGCCACGAACAGACCGCTGAGCACCGCCAGGTCGCGGCCCTTACGGCTGGTGAGGAGGCGGGTATTTGCCGTGGCGACGGCACGGGCCAGCGCCACGCACACCAGCACCGTCAGCACCACGGCCACCGCCGCCGCCACCGCGGCCGCCGCCCCGTGCGCGACGGCGACGGCCGAACCGGCCGCCAGGGTCAGGGTGAACAGCGGGCCGATGCCGATCAGCGAGGACACCAGCAGTGCGGTGATCAGCGAGCGCGGCCGTAGCGGCAGCATCACCAGCCGGGTCGGGTCGAGGGTTTCGTCGCCGCCGGGGAAGAACAGCGGCATCACCGCCCAGCCGAGCGCGAGCACCGCCGTCAGCAGCGTGACCAGCGCGTCGACGTGGTTCGTGTCGCGCAGCAGCACCAGACCGAGCAGCTGCAACACGGCGAACAGCATGGCCAGCACCAGCGAGGTGATGTACGCGGCCCGCCGACCGCTGGACTGGCGCAGCCCGTTGCGCAGCAGCGCCAGCTTCAGGGAGACGAAGACGGGGGTGGGGGAGACGGTGGGGACGGCGGGCGGCGCGGGCGCGGCGGTGCCGAGCGGGCCCCTGGCGTCGAGCGGGTCGGTGAGCGTCATCGGGCGCCGCCGCCCAGCCAGTCGAGGCTCTGGCCCGCCTCGCGCCGGTTGGCGCCGACCAGCTCCAGGAAGGCGTTCTGCAGGGAGGGCGCGTCGCCCCGCACCTCGGCCAGCGGGCCATGGGCCCGGATCCGGCCGCTCGCGATCACCGCCACCCAGTCGCACAGCGACTCCACCAGCTCCATGACATGGCTGGAGAAGACGACGGTGGCGCCGGAGTGGGTGTAGCGCTCCAGAACGCCGCGGATGGTCTGGGCGGAGACCGGGTCGACCCCCTCGAAGGGTTCGTCGAGGAAGAGGACTTCCGGGTTGTGGAGCAGCGCGGCGGCCAGTCCGATCTTCTTCCGCATACCGGTGGAGTAGTCGATGACCAGCTTGTTCTGGGAGCCCGCGAGATCCAGGACGTCCAGGAGCTGGGTGGCGCGCTTGTCGACCTCCTCACCGGGCAGCCCGCGCAGCCGCCCGGTGTAGGTGAGCAGCTCCCGGCCGGAGAGCCGCTCGAACATCCGCAGCCCTTCCGGCAGCACCCCGATCCGCGCCTTGATCTCGACCGGGTCCCGCCAGACGTCGTGCCCGCCGATCTCCACGGTCCCCGAGTCGGGGCGCAGCAGGCCGGTGATCATCGAAAGCGTGGTGGTCTTGCCGGCGCCGTTGGGCCCGACGAGGCCGATGAACTGCCCGGCGGGCAGCTCCAGATCGATCCCCGCGACCGCGATCTGCTCTCCGTAGCGCTTCCACAGGCCGCTCACCCGCACGGCGGCGGCCCTGGACGGCTTTGTGCTGGCTGCTGATTGCTCCTGAGGCACCGATTTCCCCCGTTTACCTGTGGGACGAATCACGCGGGGGCCGGTCGTGGCGCCCCCGTCCGTCGCTCCACGATAGGGGCTGACCTGGCGAGCGCTCCGGGGGTGCCAGCGGCACGGGGTGTCTCAGCGGTACGGGGTCCAGCGGCGCAGGGCATCAGCGGCCCGGGGGTGGTCAGCGGTGCAGGGCATCAGCGGCCCGAGGGGGTGGTCAGCGGCGCTCGCGGCCGCAGGCGTAGGCGAGGGCGCTCACCAGCTCCTGGGCGTCGGGCAGCCAGCGGTTGGCGGCGGTGGGCCGCCGGGCCCACTGGATCGGGCCGCGCAGGCCCACCCGGGTCGGGGGCGCGACCACATAGTCGCCCTCGCCGCGCGCGGCCAGGTCGATCGCGTTCGGCGGCCAGCCCAGATTCCGCACCAGGTCGGGGACCTTGGCGGCGGCGCCCGGGAGGACGAAGAAGAGCATCCTGCGCCCGGGGGTGCAGGTGACCGGACCCAGCTCGACCTGGCGGCGCTCCATGCGCGCGAGCGCCAGACAGCCCGCCGACTCCGGTACGTCCAGCGCGTCGAAGGTGCGGCCGGTGGGCAGCAGGATGGAGGCGCGCGGCGTCCTGGCCCACATGCGGCGGACCACGACCGCGCTGCCCGTGGCCTGGTTCACCCAGTCCCGGCCGGTCGGATGGGCGCCGGGGGCCGGGCAGTCGGCGCTTCCGCAGGAGCAGCGCTCCACTCCGTCCACGGTCTCCAGCCAGGCGCCGGAGAGCACGTCCCAATGCCGCTCCTCGGCATATCGCACCGCCGCGTCGCGCAGCCGCTCCCCGCGCTGCTGAGGGATCTGCGAGGTTCCCGCGGGGAACCGCGATGGTCCTGTCACGTCCATGGTCTCTTCCACGCAAGGACAACTTCCGCCGTCAACAGGGGTTACGGCCGGACCCCCACACGGGCGGGCCGCCGGGGGTCCGGGGTGCGCGAGGACGGCACGGCGGGGCGCATGGGTGCACAGTCGGGGGCGCGTGTGGGGTTGCGGCTGTGTAAGCGGGTAACCACCATGCGTGACAGGCGTGCGAGTGTCCGGCGGCCATGCCGCGGCGCCAGGGGGAGGGCGTGCCCGGACTCGTATCGGCGCCGTACGCGAACAATGCGGTCGATGCGGTTAATACGGGCAAGTTCGGCATTCGCCGTATACCTGCGATATCTGCGGGGCATCACTCAGCAACAGAGACGGATACGCCGAGAACGCAAGCAGTCACAGGGGGTAACGCCATGGCCGCTAGGCCGCTCGTGGCGCGGCAGCCGAACGAACGGCTGCAGGCGCTCATCCAGGAAGCCGGCTGCTCCAACGCCGGGTTGGCGCGCAGGGTCAATATGTGCGGCGCCGAGCACGGTCTCGATCTTCGGTACGACAAGACGTCGGTGGCCCGTTGGCTGCGTGGCCAGCAGCCCCGGGGCCGGGCGCCGGGCATCATCGCCGAGGCGCTCGGCCGCAAGTTGGGCCGTACGGTCACGATCGACGAGATCGGCATGGCCAACGGCAAAAACCTTGCCTCCGGGGTCGGTCTGCAGTTCTCGCCCACCGTCCTCGGCGCGATAGAGCAGGTCTGCGAGCTGTGGCGCAGCGATGTGGGGCGCCGCGACTTCCTCAGCGGTTCGACGGTCGCCGCCTCCGCGCTGGTCGAGCCCAGCCGCGACTGGCTGATCACCGGTGCGGACGCCCAGGTCGCGCGCACCGCGGGTGCCCGGGTGGGGCGTTCGGACGTCGCGGCGGTGCGGGCCACGACGGACGCCCTCGTCGACCTGGACCACCGCTACGGCAGCGGCCATGTGCGCCCCGTCGTCGTCCACTATCTGAACAGCGTGGTCTCCGGGCTGCTGGCCGGCTCGTACACCGAGGCGGTCGCCCGTGAACTCTTCGCGGCCGTCGCGCGGTTGACGGAGCTGGCGGGCTATATGGCGGTCGACACCGGGCAGTCCGGTCTCGCCCAGCGCTATTACATCCAGGCGCTGCGGCTCGCCCAGGCCGCCGGGGACCGGGGCTACGGCGGTTATGTGCTCGCCGCCAGCATGAGCCACCTCGCCGCCCAGTTCGGGAATCCCCGGGAGATCGCCCAGTTGGCGAAGGCCGCGCAGGAGGGCGCGCGCGGCCAGGTGCCGCCGCGCGCCGAATCGATGTTCCTGGCGGCCGAGGCGCGCGGCCACGCCCTCATGGGGGACGCGCGGGCCTGCCAGTCCGCGGCCGGGCGCGCGCTGGACGCGTTGGAGCGGGCGGTGGGGAGCGGTTCGGGCGCCGTCACGGGTGACGACCCCATCTGGATCCGCCACTTCGACCATGCCTATCTCGCCGATGAACTGGCCCACTGTCACCGGGACCTGGGTCAGGCCGAACAGGCCCGGCGGCGCGCCGAGGAGGCCCTGGAGGGGCTTCCGGAGGGGCGGGTGCGGCGGCGGGCGATCGGGCTGTTGCTGCTGGCCACCGCGCATGTGCAGCAGCGCGACGTGGAGCACGCGTGCCATGTCGGCACCCAGGCGGTGGATCTGCTGGGCACGCTGCGGTCCAACCGGGGGGCGGAGTATCTGGACGACTTCCAGCAGCGGTTGGAGCCGTATCGGGACGAGCCGGTGGTGCGGGAGTTCGGGGCGCGGATGCAGATGCAGGTCGCCTGACATTGTCGACCGAGGCTGTCGCCTGAGATTTCCGCTGGGCGCGGGGGTGTTGTGGGTCCTTGTGGGGTGCGGGCGTCATGGGGTGTGCGTCGCGTTGTGGCTGCTGGTGCGTGTGGTGTTGGTGGGTGTGATGAGGTGCGTGCGCTGGGTGCGCGTGTTGGGGTGTGCGTTGCCTTGTGATTACCGGAGGTACGGGTGGGGTTCGTATAACCCCTGATCGCGGCGGTGTGCCCCATGCCGCGGTGACCAGTCTCTCGCCGTCCCCCTGGGCTCATGGGCATCGCGCCGTCTGGGGAACCGGTAGCGTGAGCCGACGATTCCGTAGTCCCGTATAACCAAGGAGTCCCGGTGACACAGAGCGGTCAGGGGAATGAGCCGCGGCTTCCCGCGGTCCCGCCCGCGCAGCCTGTGCGCGAGGGGGTTGTGCTGCCCGCCCAGGGGGACTACAAGCCCTCGGACGGCCACCAGGCGGCCCCGGCCGGGGGACAGGCATGGGGGCAGCCTTGGGGGCCGCAGAGCGCTCCGGAACTGCCGCCGCAGGGGGAGTTCGGCGCGCCGCCGCCTCCCGAGGGGCAGCCTTACGGGCCGCCCGAGGGGCAGACCTACGGAGGGTCGCCTGGGGCGCAGTCTTACGGGCCGCCTGGGGGACAGTCCTACGGGGCCCCCGAGGGGTCTTACGGGTCGCCTGGAGCGCAGCCTTACGGGTCGCCTGAAGGGCAGCCTTACGGGTCGCCCGAGGGGCAGCCTTACGGTCAGCAGCAGGGTTGGTCGGCCCCCCAGAGACCGGCTCAGCCGCCGTATCAGGCCGCGGACGAGACGCAGATACTGCCGCCGCAGCCCGCCGGGGACGCCGACGCGACCCAGTTCATACCCCCGGTCCCGGGTGAGGCCCCGCCGCCTCTGGACACCCCCACCACCACGCTCGCCACGGTCAAGAGCGCGCCGCTGCCGCCCGAGAACCGGCCCGAGTCACCCGCCGAGTCCACCACCCAGCTTCGCGCCGTCCGCCCCGGCCGCCGGGGCGGCGCCCATCGCCAGCCGTCCGCCGCGGAAGAGACCGCGGTGCTCCCGCCCACGCCGCCCGCGCCGAACGCACCCGTGCCCGCGTCCGCGGCGAACGTCCCGGAGCGGCCCGGCAGCGCCCCGTACGCGATCCGTCCCGGCCGTCCCGGGGACCGGCCGCCGCCCTCGGAGTTCGACGGTCTGTTCCGTGACGAAGGCGCCCATGAGACCCAGCAGCTTCCGCAGTTCTCCCAGGACGTTCCGCAGCCGTCGCCATCCGGTGGCGGTGGCGGTGGCGGTGGCGGTGGCGGTGGCGGCGGTGGACGGCGCCGGATGTCGCGGGGCATGCTCATCGGCATCGTGGTGGCGGGCTGCGGTATCGCCGGGCTCGCCGCCGGAGCCGCGCTCAGCATGGGCGGCGACGACGACAAGAAGGACAACTCGACGCTGAGCGGCTCCTCGCCGAGCGCCGGTGAAGAGGAGCCGTCCAAACCCGCCGACCCCGCCGAGCCGCAGGCGAAGGCGCTGGACGCGCTGCTCGCCGACAGCAACAACAGCCGCGCTTCGGTGATCAAGGCCGTGGACAACATCAGGTCCTGCAAGGACCTGTCCACGGCGGCATCGGATCTGCGGACGGCCGCGGGCCAGCGCAATGGCCTGGTGACCCGGCTGAGCAAGCTGTCGGTGGACAAGCTGCCCGACAACGCGCGGCTGACCGCGGCTCTCACCAAGGCGTGGAAGTCCTCGGCCAGGGCCGACAACGAGTACGCGGCCTGGGCCGATCAGGTCGGCGGCAAGAAGGGCTGCCCCAAGGGCAAGGCACGCCGTACGCCCCGGGTCGGGGCGGCCGAGCGGGCGAGCGGCGAGGCGACGCAGGCCAAGAAGACGGCCTCGGGGCTGTGGAACCCGATCGCCTCCCAGTACGGCCTCACCTCGCACCAGGCCACCGAACTGTGACCGGACGGCCGGGGGCGGTGCCGCCGTCCCCCGGCCCGGCCCGGTCCGCAGGGTGTCAGCGGCTCGGCAGCGGCACAGTCGGCCCGGTGCCGGCGGCTCAGTCCGCCGGGTGGTACTGCTCCAGGATCTTGGACACGTTGACGAATCCCTTGCGCACGGCCACCAGTCGGCCGTCGCGCACCATCTGGTAGGTGACGTCCGCGTTGACGATCCGCGAGTAGTTGGGCACGTGCAGCGTGTCGTCGTAGCCCCAGCGCAGCGTCGGCGTCAGCCCTCCGGTGTTGACCGCGTGGCCGTTGTCCAGCTCGTTGCGCACGGTGCGGGCGCTGATGTCGTCGGCGTGCAGGGACATCAGGACCGAGCGCAGCACGGTGTAGCCGATCCAGGTGGTCTGCGTACCGGGGTCGTCCGGGTCGATGCGGTTGTCGTCGAAGGCGTACTTGTTGATGACCTTCTTCATGGGGTTCCAGCGCGCATCGTCCCCGGCCGGGTACCAGCCGGTGGCGTAGGTGCCTTCCAGGGGGCTGGAGCTGCCGCCGGTGGAGTCTATGAGGGACTGCCGGACGCCACCGAGGATGGAGGCGAGCCGCACCTTCGGATGGTTCTCCTGCACCCGGCGGAAGGAGTCGAAGAAGGTGCCGGTGCGGTTGCCGAGCGCCGCGGTGACGCAGGAGCTGTCCAGGGACGCGCCCTGGGCGGCGCTGCCGAGGGAGCTGTCGGCGCCGACGCTCTCCAGGGCGCTGGTGGCCTGGTCGCTGTAGTCGCCCGCGCCCTCGGAGGCGCGGACGTCATGGGCGGCGTCGCGCCGGCCCGCCCGGAGGCCGGTGTTGAGGAGCTGGGGGAGTTCGTCGCCCGCGATGGTGTCGGGGCGCACGAGCGCGGTGCGCTCGCAGCGGGAGGCCAGCTGACGGCCGTTGCCCACCAGCAGGGCGGCCTGGCCGCCGTTGACCGGATAGGAGTACGGGCTGTCGAACTCCTCCTGCGTCACCCCGTAGCCGCCTATGTAGGGGATGCCGGCGACCTCCAGCGGGGAGATGAAGGCCCGGCCGTACTGGCTGTACGAGCCGACGACCGCGACGGCCTTCTCGTCCTTGGCCTGCTGGGCGCAGCGGGCGGCCTGGACGGCGTCGTTGCGCTCGTTGCAGGTGACCACCTGCAGCTTGCGGCCGTGGATGCCACCGGAGTCGTTGACCCAGCGGGCAAATGCCTTCGCCATTGCGGGCATTCCCGGCATATTGGTCGCTTTGGTGCCCTCGGGGGCCCATGTCATGACGGTGATGGGGTCGCTGTCGTTCTTGTTCGACAGCACCCCGCCGCAGCCGGTCAGCAGCGACGCGCCGACCGCCGTGCACAGTGCCGCGACGGCGGCTCGGAAGAGGCGGGAGGAAGGGCGTCGCCGACCGGTCATGACAAGCGAGCCTGTCCCGTCGCGAGGAACGGCGCGGCTATGACAAGACAAGGAACGGTGTCATAGAGGTGAACTCCGGGGGCCGATCCGTTGCTATGTGTGAAGAACGTACGATCGGTGATTGTGCAAGGTTCGGAGAAGTCTTCCCGTCGCGCCCGTCGCTCGACCACCATGGGAGGCATGCCTGTCAACGACATGCCCTGGTGGCGCTGGCGCACCAATGTGCGCTCGGCGCTGCATATGCTCTCGGATCCCGTCTTTCAGCAGGAGTGCTGGCTGGCCGGCCAGGCCGGGTACGGGGATGTGACGGACGCCGTCTACCGGCTCGTCGAGGACACCTGGCTGGACAACTGGTCCGCCGAAAAGTACGTCGGCACGATCTTCCGTGACTCGCAGGAGGCGGCGCTGGTCGATGTCGCCGTGCTGCGGGTGCTGAGGATCATGCACCAGGTGGGCGCGGACGCCCTCGTCTCGGCCTACCTCGAACACCATGGCTGGCCGGAGGCCGTGCGGGCGGCCCGCGAGGCCCATGTACGGCTGGCCACCAACGACGGAGAGGACCCGGATGTGCCGCCACGCACCCTCGAAGTACTGGCGATCATGACGCAAGCGGTCTGAACCACGTCGCGGGTGTGGGACGCTATGGAGTCATGAGCGAGCCGCATTCCGTCCCCGACCAGTACATCCTTACGCTGTCATGCCCTGACAAGCAGGGCATTGTGCACGCCGTGTCGAGCTATCTGTTCATGACCGGCTGCAATATCGAGGACAGCCAGCAGTTCGGGGACCGCGACACCGGGCTCTTCTTCATGCGGGTGGCCTTCCGCGCCGTCTCACCGGTGAAGGTGGAGGATCTGCGGGCCAGCTTCGCGGCGGTCGGCGAGTCCTTCCAGATGGACTGGGAGATCCACCCCGCCGATCGCAAGATGCGCATTCTGCTCATGGTCAGCAAGTTCGGGCACTGCCTGAACGATCTTCTCTTCCGGTCCCGGATCGGCGCGCTGCCGGTCGAGATCGCCGCCGTGGTCTCCAACCACACGGACTTCGAGGAGCTGGTCGGCTCCTACGGGATTCCGTTCCACCACATGCCCGTGACGAAGGACACCAAGCAGGAGGCCGAGGCCCGGCTGCTGGACCTGGTGCGTACGGAGCATGTCGAGCTGGTGGTGCTGGCCCGCTATATGCAGGTGCTCTCCGACGACCTGTGCAAGGCGCTGTCGGGCCGGATCATCAACATCCACCACAGCTTCCTCCCGAGCTTCAAGGGCGCCAAGCCGTACCACCAGGCGCATGCGCGCGGGGTCAAGCTGATCGGGGCGACGGCCCACTATGTGACCGCCGATCTGGACGAGGGCCCGATCATCGAGCAGGAGGTCGAGCGCGTCGGCCATGAGCTGACCCCGGACCAACTGGTGGCGGTCGGCCGCGATGTGGAGTGCCAGGCGCTGGCCCGCGCCGTGAAGTGGCACAGCGAGCGCCGGGTGCTGCTCAACGGCCGCCGTACGGTCGTCTTCGGCTGATTCGGCTGGTTCGGCTGGTTCGGCTGGTTCGGCTGGTTCGGAGACAGCACGACTCAGAGGCGCGAGAGGGACGCGGCGGCGAAGAGGACGTCCCGGATCGCCTCGGTGTCCCCGGACAGGCCCGCGGCCGCCTCCTGCGGCGGCACATGCCCGGACGCCAGCAGGTAGAACGCCTCCTGGTCCAGGGCGATCGTCGCCACCGCCTCCTCCGGTGAAGCCACCGCAGCCGGGGAGTCCAGCGCGATGTACCAGTCGCCGCCGCCCGCGCCCTCGACCTGCAGATGGAGCGTACGGCCCGGGGTGCCCGCCTCCACCAGCCGGCGGGGCGGGGCCGCGAGCCCGGCCCGGCGCCGCTCGGCCAGCGTCCCCGGAAGCAGCCGGGCGCACAGGTCGATCATGGCTCTGAGATGGGCGGAGGCCGGTGGCTCATAGGGGTAGTCGATGGCCTCGGCGATGTCCCCGGCGTGCACCCAGCATTCGAGGGCGCGGTCGAGGAACGCGTCGCGGATCGGCAGCGCGATGTCCCCGTACGGCACGTCGAGCTCGGCGACCCCGCGCCCGGCGAAGGACACCGTACGGACCAGCGCATGGCCCTGCTCACGCCACAACTCCCGTACCGCCCCGGGCGGACCGGCTCCGTACGAGGCGCCGGGCTCGTGGTGCCAGTACGCCTCCGTACGAGCCTGGGGCGAGCGGGGAGCGTCGGCGCCGAGCGGGTCGGGGAGGCCGAGGGAGGCGGCGATGATGCCGTCGACGACCATCAGATGGCCTATCACCCCGGCGACGGTGGTGTCCCGCCCGGTGAGCCGCCGCCCGTCGAACCACTTCAGCCGCACCGGCGCACGCCACTCGGCCTCGCCCATGTCGCGCAGCAGCGCGTCCAGCCGGGCGGCCTCGGCGTCGTACGCACCGGCCCAGCCGGGCATGGGTATCCGGGCCGGGCGGCGGCCCAGGCAGCCCGCGAGCACCCGGGAGCGGAGCATCGGATCGAGGTCCAGGCTGTGCTCGGTGTGCAGCAGCCCGACGGCGTCGCGCAGCCGCAGAGCCTCCTCGGCGCAGGAGGGGCAGTGGTTGAGATGCGCCTCGACGGCTGCGGTCTCGTCCGGCGAGCACGCGGTCAGCGCCCAGGCGCCGAGCAGCGATCGCAGCAGATCGTGCGAGAGCGGATGGGCCGCCGAGGGCGTGGGCGCCGCCAGCGGCGCGGGCAGCGGCGCGGAGGCGGGCGGCTCCGGGTCCGGTTCCGGGTCGCGACTTACGGCCGGTTCCGGGTCGGGGCCCGGGATCGGTTCCTGGTCAGGGCCCAGGGTGGACTCCGGTTCGCGGCCCAGTGCGGGCTCCGGCTCGGGGTCCGCGGCGGGTTTCGGGGCGGGCTCCGGTGCCCGTCCCGCCGGTGTCTCGTCCGCGGTGGGCGGGCGCGGGGCGGGGATTCCGCCGTCCAGGGCACCCGGCCAGTGGCCGCTGTCCTCGGCGGCCGACCGCGGCGGCGGTATGCGGGGTGGCCCGGCGGGGTGGGGCGGCAGACCCGGGTCGCTGCCCCGTCCGGGCCCGTCTCTCCCGTCCCCGTCCCCGGGGCCGGAACTCTCGCCGTAGGCGTCGTCGTACGGGTCCGGCCCGCCGCGCCCGGTCACAGCGCCCGTCCGTAGCCGGGAGGCGAGACCGCGCGAGGCGGCTGGACATGGGCCGTGGAGAGGAGCTGGAGGCCGAGCCGCAGGCGGCGCCTGGCCTCGTCCTCGGTCACCCCGAGGGTGGCCGCGGCCTCGCGGTAGTCGCGGCGGTCGAAGTAGGCCAGCTCCAGGGCGGCCCGCAGCGGGGCGGGCATCGAGGTGACGATGTAGTCGGCGCGGGCGGCCACGGACACCTCGTGGATCCGCTCCTCCAGGGCCTCGGCCGTGAGCGTGCCCCCGTCGGCCGGGGCGGTCTGCGACTCGCGCAGCCGGTGCACCGCCTGGCGCTGGGTGAGCATGGCGATCCAGGCGCGCAGCGAGCCCTGCTGGGGGTCGTACGCGTCCGGGTTCTCCCAGACGTAGCCGAAGACTTCCCGGGTGACGCGGTCGGCGGCCGTCTCGTCCTCCAGGACTCGATGCGCCAGATTATGGACAAGTGACGCGAATCGGTCATAGAGCTCGGCGAGTGCGGCCGCTTCGCCGCGCGCCAGACGCTGTTGCATCCTGCGGTCCCAGCGGGGCGGTGCGTCATGTGTCATGCGGCCCCCATTCCCGAGTCGTCCGGCCGGCCCTCCAGGCACTATGCCCACGTTCATATCGAATGTAATGCCGGTTGCTCACACAGCACGCGTCCATCAGGCAAAGTGCGCGAGAAACGGGCCGCACATGGTATTGGCCCGGTCGCTTTGCGCAGCATCGGGGAGACGAAACGCTTCGGCGCGGCATAGGGTCGTCCCTCAAGGCGTATGCCTGGGGGAGTTTCATGCGCCGACGGGCGGGCAGCCGCCCGTGAACAGCAAATTCCGGTTAGGGGCGAGCGAAGGGCTTCGGGCGCGTGACGTTGAAGGTGATGGAGGACCGGCGGGGGGAGTGGGTCGTTCTCCAGGTCTCGGGAGAGATGGACCTGGTGACCTCGCCCGCAGTCCGGCAGCACATCCACGACGCGGTCGCCGAGGGCCGCCACTGGCTGGTTCTGGACCTCTCGGAGGTTCGCTTCTGCGACTCCAGCGGGGTCGGCGTACTGATCGCGGCGCGTCGGCTGATGCGGTCGTGCTCGGGTCGGCTGCGGCTGATCCTGCCGCCGCAGGACGCCGCGCACGGATCGCATGTGCACCGGGTGCTGGCGGCCCTGGGGGTGCGGCGGCTGTTCGACGTCTACCCCGACCTGGGGGCGGCCACGGAGCTGGACGGGGACGACGAGGAGGCGGCCGACCCGCTGTCCGCCTAGGGGCGTTCGCGTTTGTCCGCCCAGGGGTGCTCGCCCGCCTCCCAGGGCTGTTCGCCGCCCGCTCATGCCGCTCCCGTGACGCGCGGGGTCTTGGGGAAGTCGGCCCGTACGACGAAGCCGCCCTCCTCCGTGGGCCCTGCCTCCAGCGTGCCGCCCAGTAGTTGTGCGCGCTCCCGCAGCCCGACCAGGCCGTGACCGCCGCCCGGCAGCCCCGGGGCCACGGCGGAGGCGTCGGGCGGGCCGTTGCGCACCTCGACCCGCAGGCCCCGTGTCTCCTCCGCTTTCTGAGCTGTCTCCTGAGCCGCGCGTTCAGCGTCTTGAGCCGGGCCTTCAGCCTCTTGAGCCGGGCCCTTGGCCGCCTCCGGGTTGTTCACCCGTACCGTCACCCGCGCCCCCGGCGCGTGCTTGCGGACGTTGGTCAACGCCTCCTGGACGATGCGGAAGGCGGCCCGTTCCACCGCCTCCGGATGGCCCGGGCGCCGCGTCGCGCAGTCCGTCTCGAAGCTGACGTTCAGCGCGCTGAGTTCGATCAGCCGGGGCAGATCCGCCAGCCGGGGCTGAGGGGTCAGCTCCTCGTGGTCGCCGCCCGCCGCGCGCAGGATGCCGACCATATGGCGGAGTTCGTCCAGGGTCCGTACGGACAGCTCGCGGATCGTCCGCGCGCCCTCCCGCGCCTTCGCGTCCTCGGCGCTGATCTGCACCGCCCCGGCCTGCAGGCTGATGAGGCTGACCTGATGGGCGACCACGTCGTGCATCTCGCGGGCGAGCCGGGCGCGTTCGGTGGACAGCACCTGCTCGGCGAGCAGCTCGTCCGCATGGCGGCGGCTGCGGGTCAGATCCTCGATCCGGGCGGCGAGTTCACCTCGCGTACGTACCAGGAGGCCCAGCGCGATGGGCCCCACCGAGGTCACGCACGCGTCGATGAGCGTAAGGGTGTTCTCCCGGTACGCGGTCGGCTCGAAGTCGGAGACCGGCCAGGGGATGAAGTGCGCGGCGGCCAGCAGCAGCGCGGAGATCCCCAGCAGTCGGCGGTTGGGGCGGAGCAGGGCCACCGTGTAGAGGGCGATCATCGGCGCGAACCAGACGTAGCCGATGAGGATTCCCGGCAGCGTGATCAGGAAGACCAGCACGGGCAGCCGTCGGCGCACCAGCAGCGCGGCCGCCGCCGCCAGCGAGACGTTGAGCTCCAGTCCGAAGGTGACGCCGTTGACGAGCAGCGCGTCGGCCACCGCGAGGAGGACGGGGACGATCAGCGATCCCCAGCGCGTGACCCGGCGCGGTGGCCGCCACCGGCCGGCGGAGACGGACGGCGGCGAGGAGACGGCGGGGGCAGGGGAGGGAGAGGGGGCGGCGGAGGCAGGCGCGGGCGACGAGACCGGGGACGCGCCCGGCGTACCCGGCGTACCCGGGGACGAACTGCGCGGCGGCAGCGGGGAGACGGTCATCGGGCACCGCCTATGGGCGGCCGGCTCGTGACGAGCCCGGCGCGGTCGGCGACGATCGCGGCCTGGACGCGGTTGAGCCCGCCCAGTTTGCCGAGCACCGCCCGCACATGGTCCTTGACGGTGCTGGGCGCCAGCCCCATCCGCTCGGCGATCTGGGGGTTGGCCAGTCCCTCGCCCAGCAGCGCCAGCACCTCGCGTTCGCGCGGGGTGAGCGCCTCGACGGCCTCGGCGGCCGTCGCCTCCGCCTCGGCGGCGAGATAACCGCCGATCACGGCACGGGTGACGGCCGGGTCGAGGACGCTGCCGCCCTCGGCGAGGGTGCGTACGGCCCGTACGAGCTGTTCCGGATCGGTGTCCTTGAGGAGGAAGCCCGCGGCTCCGGCGCGCAGCGCGGCCGCGAGGTACTCCTGGACGTCGAAGGTCGTCAGCATGGCCACGGCGGGGGAGCGGGGCGCGGCCCGCAACTGTCTGAGCACGGTGAGCCCGTCGGCATCCGGCATCCGGATGTCGAGGAGGACCACATCGGCCTTGCTGCCCAGCACCGTGGCCACCGCGGAGGCTCCGGAACATTCCGCCACCACGTCGATGTCCGGGGCCGTGCCCAGGATCAGTCGCAGACCGGATCGTACGAGCGCTTCGTCGTCCACAACAGCAACACGAATCACCGGCCGCTCCCTCTCCTCAGCTGTCATGCCCATTGCCCGGACAGCCTGCCTCATCGGAGAGCGAATATGGAGTGGTTGGCTCCGTCAGTGGGCGGGAACACCCCCGCCGACCGGCGGGGGTGACGGACGCCCAATGGTGGATTTCCCCGGCGGCTCCGACCAGGCAGAGTGGTTCTCAAGCCGCATCACCCCGTGGGGTCGTCCCGAAACCCCAGCCCCGTGAACGCGCCGGAGTGCCTCCCGATGCGCGGTCGGCGGAAACGGCAGGCGGAGTGTTGCCGCGGTCAGGCCGCCGCGACCCCCACACGCGGCGGCCTGAGTCGTCTCTCCGACCGCCCGTCATGTGGTGCGCCCCGACCAGGCGCCCCACCGGCGACCCGGCGCCGGTCGTCCGACCGGTTGCCCAGGCGCCGCCCGGCCCCCCGAGAAGGTACGGGGAGGGGCCGGGTGGGCGGTCGGTGGGGGCGGGGAGGGGCCGATGGACGCCTCACATGGGGGGCTCGGCGGGAGCCGGGCCCAGGGTGGTGGTGCCGGGCGCGGCGCGGTGGCCGAGCCCGGTGCGGTAGGCGTCCATCGCGGCCTCCAGGCGGCCCTCCCGGCGCAGCAGGTCGCCCAGCAGCCGGCACAGATCGGCCAGGTCACCGGCCGCGCCGGTGCGTTCGAGCAGGGACAGCGCCGCGCAGTAGTGCTCCTCCGCGGCCTCGGCGTCGCCCCGTTCGTCCGCGATCAGGCCCAGCAGCCGGTGTGCGCCGCCCGCGTGGACCGCGCCGCGGTCCGCGGTCAGCCCGACCTCGTCCGCCACGGCGTCCGGCTCTCCGGTGGCCTCCGCGGCCCCCTCGGCGGGGGTACGGGCCAGCAGCGGCAGCAAGAGGGCCTCCGCGTCGGCCGTACGGCCGCGCCGGCGCAGCACGTCCGCCAGCTCGACCTCGACCTGCACGGTGAACAGGGCGGCCCGCTTGGAGGCCAGCATGTCCCGGGCGATGCGCAGTTCGCGCTCGGCGCGCTCCAGATTGCCGTCCTGGGCGTGCACATAGCCGCGCATCCAGTGGCAGTGCGCCAGGTCGGTGTGGATGCGCAGCTGCTCGTACAGCTCCTGCGCCTTGGCCAGGGAGGCGTCGGCCTCGGCGGTGCGCCCCTCGGCGATCAGGGTGCGGGCCACCCCGCGGTGCATCCGGGCGATGAGCCCCGGGTCGTCCACGCTCGGGGCCAGCGCGAGGGCCAGCTCGGCGGCGCGTACGGCACGGGCGTGCGCCCCCATGTCCATATAGGGCGCGATGGCCGCCGTATAGAGCAGCAGCAGTGCGTACGGATCGTGCAGCCCGGAGGCGTTGAGCTCGTCGATGGCGCTCTCCAGCAGATAGCAGGAGTAGCGCAGTTCGCCCGCGAGGAGATGGGCCACGGCCCGGCCGCGGATCGCGGGGATCCGGCGGGGCAGCGGCTCCCCGGCGAGCAGCCGCTCCACGGCCTCGAAGTGGTCCCGGGCGACGGTGAGGTCACCGGTCTCCAGCGCGCAGTCGCCGAGCCCCAGCAGGGCCGCTCCCCGCTCCTCGGCGAACCCGAGCCGCTCCGCCTCGTCGCGCACCTCCGCGAAGAGCTCGGCGGCGTCCTCGGCGGCGCCGGTCGCCAGGGCCCGCCGGGCGTCGGTGACGGCGGCGCGCAGCCGGGTGGCGTCACGGGGTGAGCGGCCGGTGGTCAGCTCCTCGTAGCTGACGCCGAGCCGGTCGGCGAGATGGCGCAGCGCGGCCTCGGAGGGGCGTACCTTCCCGGCCTCGAGGGTGGAGACATAGGCGGCGGTGTAGGCGGGTTCGGCCAGCTGCCGCTGGGTGAAGCCGCGTTCCGTACGGAGTCTGAGAACCCGGCGCCCTATCTCGGTGGTCGGCTCCGCCCCCGTCACCGTTCCCGCCGTCCGCCCGTCACCGGCGCTTCTGTCGGCCACCGTGCCCTCTTCTCCCCGGCGGTAGCTTAAGCGCCGGGCTAAGTTCATTTAACGTGAGGATTGAAGGATGCAGCAGGCAAGCACAGCGGTACCGGCCGGGCCGGGCGCCGTGACGACCGTCCGTCAGCCGGAACTGCTCCTCGCCGACTATCACTTCGACGTACCGCTCGACCATAAGGCTCCCGAGGGCGAGCTGATCCGGCTTTACGCACGAGAGGTCGTCGCCGCGGAGAAAACTGGTGCCGAGCGCGACCGGCTCCCCTGGCTGGTCTACCTCCAGGGCGGGCCCGGCTGCGGCGCGGACCGCCCGGTGGGCCGTTACGGCTGGCTGGACCGCGCGCTCGACGAATACCGCGTGCTCCTCCTCGACCAGCGCGGAACCGGCCGCTCCACCCCGGCCAACCGCCAGACCCTGCCGCTGCGCGGCGGCCCCGCGGAACAGGCCGAGTACCTCTCCCATTTCCGCGCCGACGCGATCGTCCGCGACTGCGAGCTGATCCGGCGCCGGCTCATCGGGGACCGCCCGTGGACCGTCCTCGGCCAGAGCTTCGGCGGCTTCTGCGCCGTGAGCTATCTGTCCCACGCGCCCGAGGGGCTCGACGCGGTCCTGATAGCCGGCGGACTGCCCGCGATCGACCCCGACACCGACGTGGACGCCGTCTACCGGGCCGCCTACCCGCGGATGGAACGCAAGATCCTCGCCCACTACGCCCGCTATCCGCGCGACGCCGCCATCGTCCGTGCCCTCGTGCGGCATCTGACCGACCACGAGGAGGCGCTGACGGACGGGACCCGGCTCACCGTCCCCGCCCTCCAGCAGCTCGGCTTCCTGCTCGGCACCGGCGACGGATCGCACCGGCTGCACTACCTCCTGGAGGACGCGTTCGTCCCCACCGCCGACGGGCCGCGGCTGGGCGACGCCTTCCGCGAGCAGGTGGCGGCGGTGCTCTCGCGCGCCGCCACCCCCCTCTTCAGCCTCCTGCTGGAGTCCATCTACGCCCAGGACGGCCGGGCCACGAACTGGTCCGCGGAGCGGGTCCGCGCCGAATTCCCCGCGTTCGACGCCGGTAAGGCGGTCACGGAGGACCGTCCGGTGCTCCTTACGGGCGAGACGGTGCACCCCTGGATGCTGGACACCCACGCCGCGCTGCGCCCGCTGCGCCGCACCGCCGAACTGCTCGCCGAGCGCACCGGCTGGGGCCCGCTGTACGACACCGGGCGGCTAGCCCGTAACACCGTGCCGGTGGCCGCCGTGATCTACCACGACGACCTGTACGTGGACACGGCGCATTCCCTGGCCACCGCCCGGGCGATCCGGGGCGCGCGCACCTGGGTGACGGACGAGTTCGAGCACGACGGGATCCGGGCCGGAGGCCGCCGGGTGCTGGACCGGCTGCTGCGGCTGGCGCGTGACGAGAGGGGATGACGAGTGGTGACGGCCCCACATGGTTGTTCGGTGCCCGGTTTCCTAGCCACTTCCCTAATTACCATTGCCCACGACTCCCGGACCCCTTAGGTTGAGCGGCGAATTAATCCTGCTTAACTGGCCGCTTATCGCGAAGACTTCGGGAGTCACCGTGCGCAGACGCATACGGAGCCGCATACGCAGCCGCATCTCCCTGCGCACCGCGGCCGTCGCCGGAGGCATCGCCCTGGCGGCGGCCGCAGCCATGTCCGCGCCGGCCACCGCCTCGCAGGGAGCGGCTGACTCGTCCCGTTCGCCCGGCCCGGCCGACGCGGCCTCGTCGCAGCGCGCCCTGGACGTGGAGTACTTCACCGGCCCGGGCGGCCACCCCCGCCACACCGAGGTCCCGGCGGCCACCCCCGAGCGGCTGAACCGCGCCGCCCGCTCGCTGTCCGCCAAGGAGACCGCCGCCGACGGCAAGGTCGCCTCGCTCGTCGACAACGGCACCACGGCCGACAAGCTGGACGTCGTCTTCATCGGCGACGGCTACACCGCGGGCCAGCAGGCCGACTTCCAGGCCGACGCCCGCTCCAAGTGGGACCAGATGTCCGCCGTGGAGCCGTACGCCTCGTACAAGGGCCTCTTCAACGTCTGGACCGTGGACGCCGTCTCCAACCAGTCCGGCGTCTCCGGCGACCCGTCCAAGGACGTCGTCAAGGACACCGCCCTCGGCTCGTACTTCTGGTGCGACGACATCGAGCGGCTGCTGTGCGTCGACACCGCCAAGGTCGAGTCGTACGCGGCCAAGGCGCCGGCGGCCGACCTCGTGGTCGTCCTGTCCAACTCCACCAAGTACGGCGGCGCGGGCTACACCCTCACCTCGCAGGTCGGCTACGACGGCATCGCCACCGCCTCCTCCGACCACGCCGACTCCGACCAGATCGCGGTCCACGAGACCGGCCACTCGCTCGGCAAGCTGGCCGACGAGTACTTCTACCCGGAGTACGGCACCTACACCGGCGCCGAGCCCGACGAGGGCAACGCCACGAAGCTCGGCGCGGACCAGATGACCGCCCAGCAGAAGAAGTGGTACCGCTGGATCGGCCAGACCTCGCCCGACGGCGGCACGGTCGGCGCCTACGAGGGCGGCCGCTACTACCCCAAGGGCATCAACCGGCCCACCGACAACTCGATCATGCGCACCCTGGGGCGGGAGTTCAGCCTCCCCGGCCGCGAGGCGATGATCGCGGGCTTCAACAGCCACGCCAGTGTGCTCAGCAGCCGTACGGCCACCACCACGGCCCTCAAGCGGTCGGCGGGCATCAAGGTGAGCGTCCCCAAGAGCGCGTCGCTGAAGTGGTACGTGGACGGCGCGGAGGTCACCGCCGCGAACGGTAAGACGAGCGTCACCCCGGCCACGCTGGGCGTCCCGGGCGACGGGGCGGCCCACACCGTCACCGCGAAGGCGACGGACGGCACGAGTGCGGTGAAGGACCCGGCACTGCGCAAGCTGCTGACCGACTCCCGCACCTGGAAGGTCACGAACTGACCAAGCCCCACCCGGCGCTTCGTCTGTTGCGCCCCCTGACTGGCCGCCCCGTGGACCCCCGCCGCGGGGCGGCCCCCTCTTTTTGGGCTCGGTTCGCCTCCGGGGCGCCTTAGTCTCCCCCAGCTACCGCTGGGAGGTGCCCCCTGTCGACGGTCGACGTGCTCGGTCGCCCACGCGGCGGAGCCGCATATCGATCGCAGCCCTCGCTCCCTGCGCGCGTCTCCCTTTCGACAGCGACGCGCCCCTTCGGCTCACTCGCCGGTAAGACCAAGGGGCCGGGAGCTCTACGGCACCCTGCGGCGTACCCCAGCATCGGTGGGAGGTGCCCCCGGCCGGAAGAACCAAGGGGCCGGAAGGGCGAAGTTGCCCGATGGGGGGCGGCCGCGGTCCGCCCCCTTTAACATCGGCATGACCTACGTTCCCGCATGGCGCGCCTATGCTCAATCGCCCGTAAGGGCGGCTCCGTGGTCCGGTGTTCGAGGGCTTCGGCGGGGTGAGGCAAGATGAGCCCATGGGTACCGGGGGAGAAGGTCGTCTGATCGCCAACCGCTACCGGCTGGCCACGCGGCTCGGACGCGGCGGAATGGGCACGGTCTGGCGGGCCGTCGACGAGCTTCTGGGCCGTGATGTCGCGGTCAAGGAACTCCATGTGGACGAGGGGCTCACGGCCTTCGACTCGCAGTTGCGCGGCGAGCGCACCCTGCGCGAGGCCCGGACCGTCGCACAGATCAAGCATCCGAACGTGATCGTGCTCCACGATGTGATCGAGGAGGACGAATGCGCCTGGATCGTCATGGAGTTGGTCGACGGGCTCTCGCTCGCCGACCGGTTGGGCGCGCACGGCCCCGTCGGGGCGCGTGAGGCGGGGCGGATCGCGGCCGCGCTGCTGGACGCCTTGCGGGCCGCGCATGCGCGCGGGGTGCTGCACCGGGACATCAAGCCCGCCAATGTGCTGGTGGAGTCGGGCACCGGGCGGGTCGTGCTGACGGACTTCGGGATCGCGCAGGTCACCGGGTCCACCACGATCACCGAGACCGGCTCGTTCGTGGGCTCGCCCGAATACACCGCACCGGAGCGGATGTCGGGGCGTCGTACCGGGCCGGAGTCGGACCTGTGGTCGCTCGGGGTGCTGATCTGCACGCTGGTGGGCGGTGAATCCCCGTTCCATCGCGAGTCCCTGGCCGCGGTGCTGCACGCCGTCGTCTTCGACGAGATCCTCGTGCCCGAGGCGGCCGGACCGCTGAAGCCGGTCATCGAGGGGCTGTTGCGGCGGGATCCGGAGGAGCGGCTGAGCGGCGACGAGGTCGAGCGGATGCTGCGGATGGCCCAGGAGGTGGGCGACACCCCGGAGATCCCCCTGGAGTACACCCCGACCCAGCCCAGCGTGCCGATCGGGCCCGACGGCCGGGGCTCATCGGCATTCGTGCCCGCTCCCGTTCCCGTCCCTGCCCCCGCCCCGGCAGCCGCGCCCGCCTCCGCCTCCGTCCCTGCCCCCGCCCCGGCAGCCGCGCCCGCCTCCGCCTCCGTCCCGGCGTCCGCCCCGGCCGCCCGGTCCCGTTCCGGTCGTGGCGCGCGCCGCCGTGCCGTCCTTACGGCGGCCGCCGCGGTCGTCGCGCTCGCCGGTGTGGCCGCGGGTGTCGTGGCGCTGCTGGACGACGGGGGCGGTGAGGGCGGCACGGCGAAGGGCGGGGGTACGAGCCAGAGCGCCGACAAGGGGGGTTCGCGGAGCCCGGGTGCCCCTGAGAAGGCGCCGCAGCGTCCCGTGAAGGACGCCGATTCCACGGCGGGCCCGGAGGCCCGGATCCCCGACGGCTATGAGCTGGTCAAGGACCCGCTCGGCTTCTCGCTCGCCGTGCCCGAGGGGTTCGCCCGCGAGTACAAGGCGCCCCGGGTCTACTACAACTCGCCCGGTATGGAGTTCCGGATCGGGATACATGTCCAGGAGCAAAGCGCCGAGGGCCCCCTCGGGCTGAGCCGTAAGGCGGACGCCAAGGGCCCGCAGGACTATCCGGGCTACCGCAGCGGCCAGGTCATCGAGACGGAGCACAACGGCCATTCCGCCGCCCTGTGGGCGTTCATCTGGAACGGCTCGGCCGACGACGGCGGCTCACGGCAGACATACGACTTGAGCTGGAACGAAAACGGGAAAATGTACGACCTGTGGCTGTCTGCCCCGGTTGGTGAGAAGTCTGTGGGTAAGCGGCATTTCGATACCGCCGCCGCCACGTTCTCGCGCCCCGGCGCGGCGAACTGAACGGGGTCGCAACGGCTTTGTCACGAGCGTCCACGGCGGCCTCCCCGCGGTGGCGGACGGTGCCGCACCCTGGGTAATGATGGGCGCATGACGAACGACGGGGGACGGGCGAACGAGCCCACCAGCTACAGCCTGCGGCCGCCGCACGCGCCGGCCGCCCCGGTGCCGGCGCCTCAGCCGCCACCCGAGGCACCCGCGGCACCCGACACACCCGAAGCGCCCGAGGGGGCCCAGCAGCCGGGCCAGGCGGCCGGGGCGGCGGGGCCGTCGCGGGGCGCGTACGAGCCGACGTGGTTCGCCGATCCGCGCAGCGGCTCCCAGCCACCCGCCGGACAGCAAGCTTCCCCCGGGGCCCAGGACTCGAGCAGCGGGCGGCTCATCGGTGGCCGCTATCAGCTCGTCTCCCGTCTCGGCCACGGCGGTATGGGCACCGTCTGGCGGGCGCACGACCAGATCGTGGACCGCGATGTCGCGGTCAAGGAGCCGCGCGTCCCAGACAATCTCCCCGAGCGCGATCGGCAGACCGTCTACCAGCGGATGGAGCGCGAGGCGCGCGCCGCGGCCCGGATCGACCACCCCTCCGTCGTCACCGTCCATGACGTGGTGGTCGAGGACGGCCGCCCCTGGATCGTGATGGAGCTGGTGCGCGGCCAGTCGCTGGGCGACCGGCTGATGGAGGGCACGCTGGATCCGCGCGAGGCGGCCCGGATCGGCCTCGCCGTGCTCGGCGCGCTGGCGGCGGCGCATGAGGCGGGCGTGCTGCACCGCGATGTGAAGCCGGACAATGTGCTGCTCGGCCGGAGCGAGCGGGTGGTGCTCACCGACTTCGGCATCGCGCAGATCGAGGGTGAGCAGCGGCTCACCGAGACGGGGGGCTTCGTCGGCTCGCCCGAGTTCATCGCGCCCGAGCGGGTGCTGGGCCAGCGGCCGGGACCGGAGTCCGACCTGTGGTCGCTCGGCGTCGTGCTGTACGCGGCGGTCGAGGGCATGTCCCCGTTCCGCCGCTCCCACGCCCCCGCGACCCTCCAGGCCGTGCTCGGCTCCGAACCGCAGGTCCCAGCGCGTGCCACCGGGCCGCTCGCCACGCTGATCATGCAACTGCTGCGCAAGGACCCGGCGATGCGCCCGGCGGCGCCCGAGGTGCGGCAGGCCCTGGAGGCGGCGGCGCGGGAGCCGCAGTCGGTGCCCACCATGCTCGCGACGGCGGGATACGCACCGGGCGGCGGGCAGTCCGCCGGCAGCCGCTTCGTGCCGCCGATCCTGCACAAGAACCGTAAGGCGCAGCTCGGATTGGGCGGTCTGGCGCTGGTGGTGGCCGCCGCCGTGGTGCTGGTGGTCATGAAGCCGTTCTCCAGTGAGGGGCTGCCGGCGGGCTGGACGGTCCGGGAGGAGCGCGATGTCGTGGGCGCGTCCCTGGCCGTGCCCGGCGAGTACCGGCGGGTCCAGGACGACAGCGACTCGGACAACCCGCTGGTCACCTACTACGACCCCAGCGGTGTCTTCACCGTGTCCCTGAGGCGTTCCACACCCGACGGCGAGAGCGACCCCGCGAGCCTCGACGCGGCGGCGAACCAGATCGTCGCCTTCTACAAGGACGGCGGCGGGTCGACGGTCGAGGACGCCACGAGCGAGACGGCCAAGACCGAGCAGCAGGGGAAGGAGGCGCGGGACGTCACCACCTCCTATCTGCCGTACGGCACCAGCAGCAACAAGAACCCCATCCGGTACCAGAAGCGCGATCACCTCTACGTCAACAAGGCCAAGGTCGCGTGGGATCTGACGGTCTCCATACCCGCTGACGGCGACGCCCATGAGGAGGGCGAGAAGCTGTACGAGCGGATCGTGCGGAATCTGAAGATCGACAAGCTCTGAGGGAGTTGGGCGGGTCCGCCGGGGGCCACCGGGCGAAAGTTGTTACCGCCGGGTACCCAAAGCCGCCGGGCGGGCCTACTCTCGCCCCCATGACGGACTCGCACATAACGCAGGGCGGCACCGGAAACCCGGTGGCCCCCGAAGGCACCCGCACCGCCGCCGACGTCGTCACTCCCGAGCTGATCACCCGGCTCACCCGGGGCGTCGCCGGTAGCGGTACCACCGTCAGCCACACCCCGTTTACGGGGGACGTCCTCGCCTCCGCCCTGCCCGAGTCCACCCCCGAGGACGTCTCCACCGCGTTTGAGAACGCCCGTGCCGCCCAGCGGGCCTGGGCCGCGACCCCGGTCCGCCGGCGCGCCGCCGTTCTCCTCCGCTTCCACGATCTGCTGCTGCGCCGCCAGCCGGAGATCCTGGACCTGATCCAGCTGGAGACCGGCAAGACCCGGCTGCACGCCCAGGAGGAGGTCCAGGGCGTCGCCATCGTGGCCCGCCATTACGGCCGTAAGGCGCCCGCCTATCTGCGCCCCAAGGGGCATCTGGGCGCGGTGCCCACCCTCACCAAGGTCACCGAACTGCGCCAGCCGCGCGGCGTCGTCGGCCTCATAGCGCCCTGGAACTACCCCCTCCAGCTCTCCGTGGGCGATGCGATCCCCGCCTTCGTCGCGGGCAACGCCGTGGTGATGAAGCCCGACACCGAGACCGCGCTGTCCGCCCTGTGGGCGCGCGAGCTGATGGTGGAGGCCGGACTGCCGGCCGGAGTGTGGCAGGTCGTGATCGGGGACGGTCCGGTGGTCGGCCCCGCCGTGGTCGAGCGCGCCGACTACGTCGCGTTCACCGGCTCCACCCGCACCGGCCGCGAGGTGGCCCAGGCAGCCGCCGCCCGCCTGGTGGGCTGCTCCCTCGAACTCGGCGGTAAGAACGCCATGCTGGTGCTGCGCGACGCCGATCTCACCCGCGCGGTCGACGGCGCGGTGCGCGGCAGCTTCGCCTCCGCCGGGCAGCTCTGTATCTCCATGGAGCGGCTGTACGTCCACGAGTCGATCGCGGACGCCTTCCTGGAACGCTTCGTGGCCCGTACGAAGGCCATGCGGCTCGGCACCGCCCTCGCGTACGGGGCGGAGATGGGCTCGCTCGTCTCGGAGCGCCAACTGGAGACCGTCACCCGCCATGTGGACGAGGCCGTCTCCAAGGGCGCCACGGTGCTCGCCGGTGGCCGCGCCCGCCCGGACATCGGCCCGTACTTCTACGAGCCGACGATCCTGGACGGTGTGGAGTCCCCGATGGCCGTCTGCGCCGAGGAGACCTTCGGCCCGGTCGTCTCCGTCTACCGCTTCCGCGACGAGGGCGAGGCGATCGAGCGCGCCAACGCCACTTCCTACGGTCTGAACGCCAGCGTCTGGACCAAGGACGCCCGGCGCGGACGCGCGGTCGCCACCCGGCTGCGCGCGGGCACGGTCAACCTCAACGAGAGCTACGCCGCCGCCTTCGGCAGTGTCGCCTCTCCGATGGGCGGCATGGGCGACTCCGGACTCGGCCGCCGCCACGGTTCCGAGGGCATCCTCCGGTTCACCGAGCCGCAGACGGTAGCCCAGCAGCGGCTGATGCCGCTCGGCCCGGCCTTCGGGATGACGGACGAGAAATACGCGGACTTCATGACCCGCAGCCTGCGCGCGCTCAAGGCACTGCGCCTGCGCTGACCAGCACATTTCAATGGAGGTACCAGTGGCAGGGGAGAAGTCTGCCCAAAATCGGCAGCAAGAGCCCGCGCGCGACGAGGACTTCGACGCCGCCCACGCGGTCGGCGCGCTCGATGACCGCGATGAACGCGGCGGTAACGATGACGGCGACGACGGTGAGTTCGACTACGACGTGATCGTGATCGGCTCGGGGTTCGGCGGGTCGGTATCGGCCCTGCGCCTGACCGAGAAGGGCTATCGGGTCGGCGTCCTGGAGGCGGGCCGCCGCTTCACCCCCGAAACCCTGCCCAGAAGCTCCTGGGACCTCCGCAACTACCTCTGGGCCCCGGCCCTCGGCTGCTTCGGCATCCAGCGCATCCATGTCCTCGGCAAGGTCATGGTGCTGGCGGGCGCCGGGGTCGGGGGTGGCTCGCTCAACTACGCCAACACGCTCTACGTACCGCCCGAGCCGTTCTTCCGGGACCGCCAGTGGGGGCACATCACCGACTGGCAGGAGGAACTGCGTCCTTACTACGACCAGGCGCGGCGGATGCTCGGGGCGCGCCTCAACCACACCCTCACCCCCTCCGATGTCCACCTCAAGGCGGCCGCCGAGAAGATGGGCGTGGGGGACACCTTCCATATGGCGCCCGTGGGGGTCTTCTTCGGGGACGGCCACGACGCCGACGGTGCCACGAGGGCCGAGCCGGGCCAGGCCGTGCCCGACCCGTACTTCGGCGGCTCCGGACCGACCCGTAAGGCGTGCACCGAGTGCGGTGAGTGCATGACCGGCTGCCGCCACGGCGCCAAGAACACCCTCAACGAGAACTATCTCCACCTCGCCGAACGGGCCGGCGCCGTCGTCCACCCGATGACGACCGTCGTCGCCCTCTGCGACGATCCGCATGGCGGCTATACGGTCACCGCCGTTCCGACCGACAACCGCCGTAAGGGCAAGCCGAAGGCGCTGCGCTCCCGGTACGTCGTCCTCGCCGCCGGTACGTACGGCACCCAGACGCTGCTGCACACGATGCGGGACAAGGGGCTGCTGCCGCGCCTCTCGGAGCGGCTCGGCATCCTCACCCGCACCAACTCCGAGGCCCTGGTGGGCGCGCAGACCACGGACCGCCGCTACCGCCGGGCCCGGGGCGGGGAGGAGCGGGCGGACTTCACCCGGGGTGTCGCGATCACCTCGTCCATCCACCCCGACGGGAACACCCATATCGAGCCGGTCCGCTATGGCAAGGGCTCCAACGCGATGGGGATGCTCTCCATCCTGCAGATCCCGCACGGCGGCCGTCTTCCGCGCTGGCTGCGCTTCCTGGGCGCCAACCTCCGGCATCCCAGCCTGGCCGTGCGCTCGCTGTCCAACCGCCGCTGGTCCGAGCGGACCATCATCGGCCTGGTCATGCAGACGCACGACAACTCGCTGACCACCTACCGCAAACCGAAGGGGCCAGGGAAGGGGCTGCTCACCGCCCGCCAGGGCCACGGCGAGCCCAACCCCGACCACATCCCCGAAGGCGCCGAGGCCGCCCGCCATATCGCCGACTCGATCAACGGCTTCGCGGGCAGCAACGTGGGCGAGCTCATGGGCACCCCGCTGACCGCCCACTTCCTCGGCGGCTGCCCGATCGGGGCGTCCCCGGAGGAGGGCGTCATCGACCCGTACCACCGGCTCTACGGCCATCCGGGCATCCATGTGGTCGACGGCGCCGCCGTTTCGGCCAACCTGGGCGTCAACCCGTCCCTGACCATCACGGCCCAGGCCGAGCGGGCGATGTCCCTGTGGCCCAACAAGGGCGAGCGTGACCCCCGCCCGTCCCCGGAGGCGCCGTACGAACGCCTCCAGCCCGTCCCGCCGGGCAGCCCCGCCGTACCGGCGGACGCCTTCGGCGCCCTGAGGCTTCCGCTGCTGCCGGTGCCGAAGGTCCCGCCGGGCCCCCCGGCCTGAGCGGAGGGGGCGGGGCGGGCCGGTGACCAGCCCGCGCCCGCCCCGCCCCCTGAAAACCGTTCGGACCCAGGACCGTTGGACCAGGACCGTCGGTCCCAGGACCGTGCCGGCCCCAGGACCGTGCCGGCCCCAGGACCGTGCCGGACTCAGGAGCGTCAGACGGTGGCGCGACGGCGGCGGACCACGAAGACCGCGCCTCCGCCCGCGGCCATCGCCACACCGCCGATCAGGGCGATCATCGGCAGCGCCGAGGAGGAACCCGTTTCGGCCAGGCTGCCCTGCGGGCTGATCTCCGTGTTGCCTTCCGGCTTCTGCGGCAGCGGCTTCTTCCCGCCCTGCGGCTTCGGGTCGGCCGGCGGCACCTTGCCCGGTTCCGAACCCGCCTTCAGCACGTCGAACTCGTAGTACTCACCGGTCGAGTAGACGCAGTTGCCCTCGTCGTCCGCGTACACGCCGACGCTGATGGCGTAGCCGAAGCCCTCGGGCGCGCTCTTGGCGACGCTCAGCCGGAGGTCGACCGTAAGGGTCTCGTGCGGACGCACATCGGTGTAGCCGATGTAGCCGGAGCCCGCGTCGTTCTCGTCGGTGGAGATCGCCTTCCAGGCACCGGTCTCGGGGTCCTTGTACTGCAACGTCAGGTACTTGCCCGTCCCGTCCGGGGCGGACTCGTGCACCGTGCCCGCGAACAGCCCGAAGTCGACCCGCTGGTAGCTGCGGTCCGAGTCGTTCTTCACCTGGAACTTGAAGCCGTGGAAGCCGCTGCCCGCCACGACCTTCGACGGCAGGCCGACCAGGGTCGTGCTGAGCTCCGGGTCCTCGTTGTAGTCCCCGTCGTCCGCGCACTCGTCACCCGGCTCATCGGTCGGCCCGGGGGTCGGCGTGGCGGTCTCGGTGGGGGTGCCGGAGGGGTCGGCGGGGGTCGGAGCCTGCGTGGGGCTCGTGGGCGGCGCCGGGGTGGTCGGCGTGGGATCGGCGGTCGGAGTGGTCTCCGTCGGCGTCGGCGTCGGCGACGGGTCCTCCGGAGACGGCGTCGTCTCGGAGGCGGACGGCGACGGGCTCTCGCTCGGCGTCTCCGCGAATGCGGCGGGGGCGGCCAGGAGCGCGGCGGGGGCTATGGCGGCCGTCGCTGCGGCAGCCGCCAAGGCGCGGCGTAGCTTCATGAAGACCTCTTCTGGGTCCGTACGTATCCCCTGGAGGGGCGATACGCATATGGAGGGCCGTCGCGGTGGGGCGCGGGATGGCCGTGCTTTGCACGTACATGACCAGGCCGATGGCCGAAAGGTTGCCTTCACAGTTGCTCACAGAATGGTCACAGAATCCGCGACGGGTGCTCGGCTCCGCACGTCGTCACCCGTACGGCGCGTGACCGGCTCGCGCGGGGGCTCGTTGTGCCCGGTGCCGCGCCAGCCAGGAGCGGCCCGGAAAAATCCACGCGTGGCTCAGATCCGCCGAAGCGATGAGACGTGGCCCCTGTGGTGATTCAGGTGGCGCGTCGTGGGACCTCGCATCGGCGAGGTGACCGGTCGGCAGGGGACAGCAGCCCGGTCATCACCTCAAGGACGGTCGGTCCCGGGGACGCCTGGGGCCGACCGTATCCGGTCGAAACGGTTGCGCCCGGCGCTCCGCATCCACCACGATGCTGAGAGGGAGAACGCCCCCGGTCACACCCCGACATTGGTCCGACCACGCGGGCGTACGCCGTTCAGACACCCCTGACATACGGGCCCCAGAAGCCAGCGGCGCAACCCCCCGGCGCCGCCTCTCAGCACCGGCGCTGCCCTGACGCCGGTGCTGACCGCCTAGGGCCCCGGGGGCGCCCGCCCCGTTCGGGCGCCCCCGGGGCCCTTCGCTTGTCCGAGGGGCCCCTTCGTCTGGTGGGGAGGCCCGCCGCCTGGTGGGGAGGCTCTCCGCCTGGCCGAGAGGCAGCGGTGTCAGACCCGGCCCCGGCACAGCTCGAGCAGCGTCATGGCGAGCGTCGTACCGGGCTTGCCCAGCCGTTGCCGGTAGCGGTCGAGGATCTCCATCTCGCGGGAGAGCTGCACCCGCCGCCCGCCCGACGCGATCCGCGCCTCCTGGATGGCGGCCGAGACGGCCATCCGCTCCCGGACGAGATCGAGGATCTGCCCGTCGAGGGCGTCGATCCGCTCCCGCGCGGTGCCGATCACATCGGCGGTCCCCGTCGTCTCCGTGCTCTCCGTCGCCGTACTGCTGCTGCTCATGTCCGTATCTCCTGGTCCGTGGTCGCGGAGCCCTGGAGTCCGGCAACGGCCCGGAGGAAAGACAGAGCGCCCCGGGCCTTTGCCGGCCCGGGGCGCCTGGGAAGTCGCTGTCAGTGTTTACGCAGCACGACCATGGCAGCCGGACGGGCCGGTGCCATAGGTAAAGACGAAGGTCATGTGCGTGGGCATGGCGTCGATTATGAGCCCGTTAGAATCGAAAGTCCAAACCTGCGGTCCCGCCGCAGACGGTTCCACCGCACGCCACCACCGCCGGAAGGCCGCCGAAGTGCCATCAGCCTCCCCTGCTGCCGCCCCCGACACCGTCCTGGTCGTCGACTTCGGCGCGCAGTACGCCCAGCTCATCGCCCGCAGGGTCCGTGAGGCCCGGGTCTACAGCGAGATCGTTCCGTCCACCATGCCGGTGGCCGAGATGCTCGCCAAGAACCCCAAGGCGATCATCCTCTCCGGCGGCCCCTCGTCGGTCTACGCCGAGGGCGCGCCCTCGCTCGATGCCGCGATCTTCGAGGCGGGCGTCCCGGTCTTCGGCATGTGCTACGGCTTCCAGCTGATGGCCAGGGCGCTCGGCGGCACCGTGGACAACACGGGGGCGCGGGAGTACGGCCGTACGGCGCTCACCGTCACCAAGCAGGGCTCGACGCTCTTCGCGGGCACCCCCGACGAGCAGCAGGTGTGGATGTCGCACGGCGACGCCTGCTCCCAGGCCCCCGAGGGCTTCACCGTCACCGCGTCCACCGATGTGGTCCCGGTCGCGGCCTTCGAATGCGATGAGCGCAAGCTGTACGGCGTACAGCACCACCCCGAGGTGATGCACTCCACCCACGGCCAGCAGGTGCTGGAGCACTTCCTCTACCGGGGCGCCGGCCTGGAGCCCACCTGGACCACCACCAATGTGGTCGAGGAGTCCGTGGCCGCGATCCGCGAGCAGGTCGGCACCAAGCGCGCGATCTGCGGACTGTCCGGCGGAGTGGACTCCGCCGTGGCAGCCGCCCTCGTCCAGAAGGCCATCGGCGACCAGCTGACCTGTGTGTACGTGGACCACGGCCTGATGCGCAAGGGCGAGTCCGAGCAGGTCGAGAAGGACTTCGTGGCGGCCACCGGGGTGCAGCTCAAGGTCGTCGAGGCCGAGGAGCGGTTCCTGTCCGCGCTCGCCGGGGTGTCCGACCCCGAGGAGAAGCGGAAGATCATCGGCCGGGAGTTCATCCGGGTCTTCGAGCAGGCCCAGGCCGAGCTGGTGGCCGAGGCGGGCGCGGCCGGGGAGGACGTGGAGTTCCTGGTCCAGGGCACCCTCTACCCCGACGTCGTGGAGTCCGGCGGCGGCTCCGGCACCGCCAACATCAAGTCCCACCACAATGTGGGCGGGCTGCCCGACGACATCGAGTTCCAGCTGGTCGAGCCGCTGCGCCGGCTGTTCAAGGACGAGGTGCGGATGGTCGGCCAGGAGCTCGGCCTCCCGGACGAGATCGTCCACCGCCAGCCCTTCCCGGGCCCGGGCCTGGGCATCCGCATCGTCGGTGAGGTCAACAAGGAGCGCCTGGACCTGCTGCGCGAGGCCGACGCCATCGCCCGCGAGGAGCTGACCGCCGCCGGCCTGGACCGCGACATCTGGCAGTGCCCGGTGGTCCTGCTCGCCGACGTCCGCTCGGTCGGCGTCCAGGGCGACGGCCGCACCTACGGCCACCCGATCGTGCTGCGCCCGGTCTCCTCGGAGGACGCGATGACGGCCGACTGGTCGCGGCTGCCGTACGACGTGCTGTCGCGGATCTCGACCCGCATCACGAACGAGGTCGACCAGATCAACCGGGTGGTGCTGGACATCACCAGCAAGCCGCCCGGCACCATCGAATGGGAGTGACCGCCCTCCCCTGATCATCATCTGATCGTCAACATCGACGCCGTCGCTCATACGTTTGAGTGGCGGCGTCGCTGTTTGCGCTGGGTACTCTGACCGCAGAGGCGAGACTCCGTCCCATGGGAGCAATCATGAGCGCCGCACACGAGTACGGGCTGGACGAGCAGTACGGGCAGTGCGAGTGGCCCCGCCCGCCGCAGGGCGGCTGGACGGCGGACGACCTCGACCGGCTTCCGAATCTCCCTCCGCACACGGAGCTGATCGACGGGAGTCTCGTCCTCGTGAGTCCGCAAACCGACTTTCACATGTCTGCCATGCGTCTGTTCGAGAACGCCTTGTTTGGACAGGCACCGGAGACGTTGTACGTCGTGCGCGAGATGACCATTCGGCTCGACACGAAGAACCGGCCCGAACCGGATCTTCTCGTGGTCCGCGCGGACGCACGTCTGGGACCGAAGCAGACCTGGTACAGCCCCGACGTCGTCCTGCTGGCCATGGAAGTGGTGTCGGAGGACTCCGAGGAGCGTGACCGTGAGACCAAGCCACGCAAGTACGCGCGAGCCGGGATTCCCCACTTCTGGCGGGTGGAGGAGGACAACGGTCTCCCCGTCGTCTACGTCTACGAGCTCGATGTCACTACGAAGGCGTATCACCCGACCGGCATCTACCACGACAAGCTCAGGCTGACCGTCCCCTACGACATCTACGTCGACCTCACCGCGATCAATCGCCGTAGGCCCTGACTCTGGCCTCCTGCGATACCCAGAGGTAGCTTCCGCTTCAGCACCCCCGAGGAGCGGAGCTGCCGATGACGAACCAGCCGCAGACCCCCACCCCGATACCGACCGACCAGCTGCGGTTCACCATGCCCCCGCAGCACGCCTCCCCGCACGACGAGCGCCGCTATCGCAAGGAGCGGCTGGCGGCGGCGCTGCGCCTGTTCGGGCGGTTCGGGTATGAGGAGGGGGTCGCGGGGCACATCACCGTGCGGGACCCGGAATTCACCGACTGCTACTGGGTGAACCCTTTCGGCGTGCCCTTCGGCCATATCACCGTGAGCGATCTGCTCCTGGTCAATCAGGCGGGCCAGGTGGTGGAGGGGCGCTCCCACGTCAACCAGGCGGCCTTTGTCGTTCACTCTTCCGTGCATCAGGCGCGGCCGGACGTCGTGGCCGTCGCGCACAGCCGCTCGGTGCACGGCCGCGCGCTGGCCGCGCTCGGCGAGCCGCTGGAGCCGATCACCCAGGAGGTCTGCGCGTTCTTCGAGGACCACGCGGTCTACGGGGGCACCACGGGCGTCGTCGTGGACGAGGAGGAGGGGCGCGCGATCGCCGCCGCGCTCGGCGGGTACAAGGCCCTCATCCTGCGCAATCGCGGTCTGCTGACGGTCGGGGACTCGGTCGACGCGGCCGCGTGGTGGTTCATCACGATGGAGCGGGCCGCCCAGGTGCAGCTGACCGCGAAGGCTTCGGGCAGGCCGGTGCCCATCGACTACGGCGACGCGATGCGGACGCGCGAGCAACTGGGAAACGATCTTGTGGCGTGGATCAACTATCAACCTCTGTATCTGCAGATCACCCGCGATGAGCCGGACCTGCTGAGCTGACACCCTCCGCGGTGCGGCACAATCCCCTGTCAATACCTGTCAGTTGGGCGGTGCCGCGCGAACCCGCGGTCCCGTACGGAACGAGTGAACGACGGAGCGACCCGCGTGGCGGTGGAGACGGCGGAGAACGCCACGACGGCAGAAGGACAGCACCCCCATGGGCATCCCCATGGCCACACGGGCTGTGAATGCCCTCAGGGGGCCCGTGACGGCCATCGGCGGGCCGTGGCCGCGTTCGTGGCCATGCGGGAGCGTTTCGCGGCGGGAGAGGGCCTTCCAGCGGCTCTCGTCCACTCGGCGGGGGCGTCCCGGCAGTGGGTCTCGGACGAGCTGTCCCAGGCGGCCCGTTCGGTCGCCGACAGCGGCCGGGCCGAGAACTCGGCATGGCGGCACCGGGTGTGGCGGCGCACCGTGTTCGTGGTGTGGGGCGCGGTCGGGGTGCTGCTGATCGGCCAGTTGGCCACGGCGATCGGCACGGGCTGGTCGGTCGCGCGGACGGCCGGGCTCACCGCCGCCGTGGTCACCGCCGCGCTGCTGACCCTCACCGCCCGGCTGCACCGCGCGGACGGCGGCCCGCTCGCCCCGCTCGTCGGCGAGGACAACCGCCTCTCCACCTCCCGCGCCGTCGCCGCCGCCTGGCTGCTGATCGCGGTCTTCGCGGTGCTGGTGCTCGGCGTCGAGCTGGCCGTGGCCCCCGGCGACCGGCAGCGGCTGACCGACGGGCTGGCCCTGGACCATGCCGCCGGGCTCCTTACGGTCGCCGCGTTGACGTGTGTGACCGCGGTGCTGGCACGGCTCGTCGTGGCGGCCCGGGTGCGGGCGCAGCGGCTGCAGAAGGTGCGGGCCGTGCGCCCGCGCGCCGCCGATCTGCTGACCGACGACGCGGGCCGCGGCAGCTTCGCCGATGTGCAGTACATCGTCGTCCACACCGCGGCCCTCGCCTTCACCGCCGTCCGCCTCGGCCGCGAGCCGTGGCGGCTGCCCGATGTGCCGTGGGGCCTGGCGCTGCTGGCGGTCGTATCGGTGGTGATGTACCTGACCGGGAAGTACGCGGAGGGCGGCCGGCCGACCGTGCTGTCCGTCGTACGGGTCCGCCCCGAGGAGGGCGCCATCGACCGGGACGCCCCGATCCGCACCGGCGACGACATCGAGATCCGCGGCAGCGGCTTCGTCCCGCCGGGCGCCCAGGGCCCGGACCGGCTGGCCAAGTTGGTCGTCCGCATCGGCACGGTGCACGTCCATGTGCCGCTGGTCCCGGTCGCCGGAGGCTTCAGCAGCCCGACGGACACCGCGCTCACGGTGCCGGTCCCGGTGGACGTGGAGCCGGGCCGGGTCGATGTACAGGTCGTGACGGCCTCGGGCGCGGAGACCAACCCCTATCCCATCGATGTTATGGACTGAGTCGTTCCGGCCTGCCGCTCCGTATGGTTTTGTCGAACGCGCAACGAAATAGCGGCGCGACGGGAGAGGCGGGCGGCATGAGACACGCGGATCGTATGGCCGGTTCGGGCACGGCGGGCAGCGGCGGCAGCGTGCACGGCGTGAGCAGCGTGAACGGCATAGGCGGGCAGCAGCCCGTGGGAGTTCGGGCCACGGCCGCCCGTTACGCGCTGCTGCCGCTGCGGATCTTCCTCGGCGTCACCTTCGTCTACGCCGGGATCGACAAACTCACCGACTCGGCCTTCCTGTCCGACTCGGGCACCGGCTCGATCGGCGAGCTGATGCGTCAGGTGCGGGACACCTCGGCCCTGCCGTGGATGGTCGACCAGGCGCTCAAGGACCCCACCGCCTTCGGCTACGTCATGGCCTACGGCGAACTGGCCGTCGGCCTCGGCATCCTGGCGGGCCTCCTCTCCCGCCTTGCCGCCTTCGGCGGCGCGCTGATCTCGCTGAGCCTGTGGCTCACGGTCAGCTGGCAGTCGGACCCCTACTACTACGGCAACGACCTGGCCTATCTGATGGCGTGGCTCCCGCTGGTGCTGGCGGGGGCGCCGTATCTCTCCCTGGACGTCGTCATCTCCAAGCGCCGGCGCAGGCAGGGCTCGCAGCTTTTCACGTAGGACGTGACTCTTCGCGCAGGATGTGACGCTTTACGCAGGACGTGCAGGACGTGCAGGACGTGCAGGACGTGCAGGACGTGTGACGCGTCGCGCAGGGCGTGGCCGGGGGCCCCGGGCCCCGGCCCGTCAGCTGAGGATGCGGAAGCCGTTCCGGACCTCGTCGAAGATCGGCCGGTAGGTGCCCCAGTCCGCGTCCGGGCCGCTCAGGTAGATCGCGTACTCCTTCTCGCCCTCCTTGCCGAAGCCGAGGTCGATCGCGCGGTACATCCGGACCTCGCCGCGGAACTTGAACTCCCAGATGGCGGCGGGCAAGCCCTGGTACTTCGTCTCCTGCAGCCGCAACCGCTCGTAGATCGGGTACGCCTTCTTGTCCTTGAACCCGACCTCGAGGTCCTCGAAGTGCTGGACCTGGTCACCGGAGGCGAAGTCCAGGACGTTGATCCTCAGACCGACCAGCCCGTTGGGGGCGAGATAGCGGACCTCCTGGGTGCGGTCGACCGTGTTGCCGTCGGGGTCGGACTGCTCCTGGCGGGACCAGCCGTCGGGGATGGGGAGGGAGAAGCCGAACTTCTTCTCGGTGACGATGTGGTAGCCGGACGGCGGGGTGTACGGCTTGTTCGCGGGGGCCGACGGCTTGTCCGTGGCGGAGGACTGCCCTCCGCCGTTCTTCTGGCCGTTGTCGTGGTCGAAGCCGAACAGATAGACGCCGCCCGCCACGGTCACGACCGCCAGGGAGGCCGCCACGGCCGTCCGCACCGCCTTACGGCTCTTGCGCACCGGAGCGGGGGCGGGCGGGGACGCCGGTGTCTGCGTCGTCATGGACGGCGTCGACGCGGTGAACGGCGTGGACGTGGGCGGGGTGTGCTGCTGCCCGGGGATGTTCCCGGTGCCCGGCGTGTTCCCGGTGCGCGGGGTGTTCCCCGTGCCCGGGGGGTGGTGCGGAAGCCGTGGGTCCGACGGGTGCGGAGTGCTCGGTGTGTGCTGGGCGTTCGGCGCGCTCGGTGTGTGCGGCGTGCTCGGTGTGTGGGCCGTGTGGGAATACGGGGTCGATGTCGTGGGCGGGTTCGGCGAGGCGTTGGATGTGGTGCTCGTGGTCCCGCCCGTGGCCGCGCCGGGCTCCCGTCGAGTCGACAGATTCATGGTCGCGTCGAGCGGCGGCGGCGACAGCGATGTCGTCTCGGCCTCCGCCGCGGGCAGCCGCAGCGCCCGTTCGGTTTCCTCCGCCGAGGGCCGCAGCTCCGGCTCCTTCGCCAGCAGGCGCTCGATCAGCGGACCCAGCGCCCCCGCCTGTTGGGGCGGGTCCAGCGGATCGACGGCGATCGCGTAACCCGTCTCGATCGCCGTGGCCTTGCGGAACGGCGGCCGCCCCTCGACCGCCTGGTAGAGCGTCGCCCCCAGCGCCCAGAGGTCCGACGCGGGGCCGGGTTTGCGGCCCCTGACCCGCTCGGGCGCGATGTAGTCGATGGAGCCGACGACCTCGCCGGTCTTGGTCAGCGTCGAGGTGCCGGTGGCCATCGCGATGCCGAAGTCCGTGAGCACGACCCGGCCTTCGGGGCCGAGCAGTACATTGCCGGGCTTGACGTCCCGGTGCAGCACCCCGGCCGCGTGCGCGGCGCGCAGGGCGGCGATCATTCCGCGGCCGATGCGGGCGGCCTCGTCGGGGGCGACCCGTGCGCCGTTCTTCAGCAGGTCGGCGAGGGTCGTGGAGGGCACGTACTCCATGACGATGCACGGCAGTCCGTAGTGGTCCACCACGTCATGGACCACGACCACGTTGGGGTGGGTGATACGGGCCGCGCTGCGCGCCTCGCGGCGGGTGCGTTCATGCAGCGTCGTCAGCTCGTCCTCGGCGAGGTGCGGAGAGACGTAGAGCTGCTTGACCGCCACCTGGCGGCCCAGCAGTTCGTCCTCCGCGCGCCACACCGTGCCCATGCCGCCACGGCCGATCTTCTCGACCAGGCGGTAACGTCCGGCTATCAGGTGGCCTTCGTCCGACACCGCTGTCCCCTCCCACACGTTCGATGCGACACGATAGCCGCCGTGACCCTTGGGGAGATCTCAGGGAAGACCTAGGGGGCATGCCGGATGTCGCGGGTACGGCCCTGTTGTCACCATGGAGGTATGACCGAAGCACCCACCGTGGCGGACGAGGCCGAGACCGCGTCCGGTTCCCGCCTGTCACAGACGCCGCTGCGGCGCAGTCGTGACCATAAGGTGATCTCGGGGGTGTGCGGGGGGCTCGGCCGCTACTGCGATCTGGACCCGGTGATCTTCCGGGTGGTGCTGTCGGTGCTGGGCGTAGCGGGCGGCCTCGGCCTGATCGTGTACGGCTTCTGCTGGCTGCTGATCCCGTTCCACGGCGAGGACGAGAACGAGGGGCGCAGGCTGCTCTCGGGGCGGGTCGAGGGCCCGGGGCTGACGGCGGTGCTGGTGGCGCTGGTGGGCTGTGGGCTGTTCCTGTCGATGCTCAACAACGGCGGCGTCATGTACTTCTCGTTCATGCTCGCCCTCGCGGCGGCCGGGGCGGGCTACTGGTCGCACCACCGCCGCCAGGCGGTGAGCGTGGGCGCGGTGGACCAGGCCACGGCCCAGGCGGTCGCCGACGCGCCGCCCGAGACCAAGGCCCCGCCCACGCGCGGCGGCCCCGCCCCGTCCTGGTGGCGCGACCCGATCGTCAAGGACGGTACGACCGGGCCGCTCGGGTTCGCCTCGGGGTCCGGCGCCGGGTCGCCGCGTACCGGCTATCTGTGGGGGCCGGACGACGGCCCGTACGACAAGGCGGAGGCGAAGGCGGAGCGGGCCCGCCGGGTGCGGGACCGGGCGTCGATCGGCGGCTGGGCCTTCCTGGTGGCGGTCGCCGCCGCCGTGGTGGGGGCGCGGGCGGGGTGGTCCTCGCAGCCGCTGGGCACCAGCCTCGAGATCGGGTTCGCCTGCGCGCTGGCCGTCTTCGGGCTGGCCCTCGTCATCAGCTCCCGCTGGGGCCGCGCCGGCGGCGGCACGGTGTTCCTCGCGCTCCTTACGAGCGTGCTGCTGGCGGGCGCGGCGGCCCTCCCCGATTCCGTCACCCCCGACTGGGCCCGCCGCACCTGGGCCCCGACCTCCGTGAACTCCCTGCGCGGCGGCTATGAGCTGGGCGGCGGCGTCGCCGAGTTGAAGCTGGACCGCCTGCCCCTGAAAGCGGGCAGCACCGTCTCCAGCCGGGTGGAGATGGGCGCGGGCAAGCTGGCCGTGACGGTCCCGCGCGACGCCCGGGTGAAGCTGGACATCGAGGTCGGGATCGGCGACATCTGGCTTCCGGGCGAGAAGACGAACAACGTCGACATCGGGCCGGGCCGGGAGCGCAGGCTCACCCTGGGCCCGGCGGGCGGCGGCAAGGCCGGGGGGACGGTCTCGCTGAAGCTGGAGCTGGGGCTGGGCACCGTGGAGGTGAAGCGATCATGAGGCGCCATTCATTCGGTCATTCGTTCGACCACTCGCTCGGTCACTCGGCCCCCGACCGGACCCGCCATGCGTTCGAGCCGGGCAAGCTGGTGGCCGGCCTGGTCATCCTGGGCGTGGCCGCCGCGTACGGGATGGACGCGGCCGGAGAGTGGGACGTCCGTCCGGAGATCGTCCTCCCGGCGCTCCTGGGCGGCCTGTGCGTGGCGGCCCTGACCTCGGCCCTCACCTACGCCGTCCGCCGCCGGTCGCGGCGTGCGACCCCTGAGGAGGGCCAGGACTGAGGGCGGGGGCTGAGGGCCAGGGCTGAGGGCGGGGGCCGAGGGCGGGGGCCTGAGCGCGCCTGTGGGGCGGTGGCCCGGTGCGTGTGTGGGTGTGTGGGGATGTGTGCGGGTGCATGGGGTGTGTGTGGATTTCTTGAGGGGGTTGCGGGGCGGGACCCCGGGCGGCGGGGTCGGGGACCCGGGGAGGGACCCGGGGCGCCGGGTCGGGGAACGATCAGGGGCGACCCTGATGCCCACTGTCGGCCGGACGTGTGACGATCGAGCCATGACCGCCGCCGTGCCCCCTACGACCCCCGAGCCACCCCCGCGCAAGCTCTACCGCAGTGCCGAAGGCCGCCTCCTCGGCGGTGTGGCGCGAGGGCTCGCGGGGCATCTCGGGCTTCCGGTCCTGTGGGTGCGGATCGTCTTCGTCGCGTTGTTCATGGCGGAGGGGTTCGGCGCGCTCGTCTACGCGCTCTTCTGGTTCATCGTCCCGCTCGGCGTCGGCGGCGTGGAGACGATGGCCACCCGCCCGCTCACCACGGTGGGCCCCGACGGCCGCCGCCGGATCCTGGCCCGCAGGCCGGAGCGGGGCCAGATCATCGCGCTGGTCGCCCTCTGCGTCGGCATGGGCATCTTCATCCAGGGCTTCCACCTCGGCCGCGCCAACACCTACATCTGGCCGCTCCTCCTCATCGGCGCGGGCGTCGCCCTCTTCTGGCGCCAGGCGGACAACGCGCGCCGCGCCCAGTGGGTCGAGCTCAGCCGCAGCAAGCGGGTCCTGCCGCTGGCCCGTGGCGCCACGGGGGTCGTGCTGGTGGCGGCCGGGGTGTCCGGGATCGTCGTCCTGCAGGGTTCGGCCAAGCACCTGGGGGCCGTGCTGCAGGCGGCCCTGGCCGTTCTCGTCGGCATCGCGCTGCTGGTGGGCCCGTATGTGGTGCGGATGACGCAGGACCTCTCGGAGGAACGGCTGATGCGCATCCGCGCGCAGGAGCGGGCGGAGGTGGCGGCCCACGTCCATGACTCCGTGCTGCACACCCTGACCCTGATCCAGCGGAACGCGGAGGAGCCTCGCGAGGTGGCCCGGCTCGCCCGCGCCCAGGAGCGGGAGCTGCGCGCGTGGCTCTACCGGCCGGAGGGCACGGGCAAGGACGAGGCCGAGGAGCCGGACACCCTCGCGGAGGCGGTGAAGAAGACGGCGGCGGAGGTCGAGGACCACCACGGCGTCCCGATCGAGGTGGTGGTGGTCGGCGACTGCCCGCTGGACGAGAAACTGAGCGCACAGATACAGGCGGCGCGCGAGGCGATGGTCAACGCGGCCAAGTACGGTGGCGACGGCGGGGCCGTCCAGGTCTTCGCCGAGGTCGAGGGGGCGACGGTGTTCATCTCCGTACGCGACCGCGGCCCCGGCTTCGACGTGGACGCGGTGCCGGAGGACCGGATGGGCGTACGCGAGTCGATCATCGGCCGGATGCAGCGGAACGGCGGCACGGCCCGGCTGAGATCAGCGCCGGACGGGGGCACGGAAGTGGAGCTGGAGATGGAGAGGGCGGCGACGACATGACCGACGCGTATGGCCTGCCGGCCGGTAACCCAGGCGGCGAGGGGGGCCCCGCCGCACCAGGCGGCCTCCCGGCCTTCGGGGGCAGCACCCCTGCCTTCGGTGGCCCGTCGGCCTTCGGCGGCGGCACCTTGGCCTTCGGCGGCGGCACCTCGGCCTTCGGCGGACCGTGTGCGATGGCGGCACAGGGGGCCCGGGGCGGCGTGCCCATGGCGGGCGGTGTCCCCACGGGGGGTGACGCTTCCGCGGCGGGCGGGTCGCGCGTGTCGGGCGGCTCTCGGGCATCGGGTGGCGCCGCTGCGGCGGGCGGCTCTCGTGTGTCGGGTGGCGCCGCTGCGGGTCGCTCTCGCGTAACTGGTGGCGCCTCCGCGGCCGGTGGCTCTCGGGCGCCGGGTGGCTCCGGCCGCGCCTCCGCGCTTGGTGGCACGGCTGCGGTCAGCGGGACCCCCGCCTCCAGCGGCCCGGGCGCGTTGGGCGGCACGGGCGTGTCGGGCGGCCCGGGCAAGGCGGGCGGCCCGGCTGGTACGGGCATGGCAGGCACGGGCGGCACGGGCGGCACGGGCGACCTGGGCACGGCAGGCGGCACGGGCGGCCCGGGCGCATCAGGTCCGGCCGGTGGTGTTCCCGCGCCCGGTCCGGCCGGGGCCGGAGGCGCCGGGGCCGACGACGCCGCCGTGCCGCGCCGCGTGCGCGTCGTGCTCGTCGACGACCACCGCATGTTCCGTACCGGAGTGCAGGCCGAGATCGGGGAGACGGCCCGGACCGGCGTCGAGGTGGTCGGCGAGGCCGCCGACGTCGACCAGGCCGTGACCGTGATCACCGCGACCCGTCCCGAGGTCGTGCTGCTCGACGTCCACCTCCCCGGCGGGGGCGGCGTCGAGGTGCTGCGCCGCAGCGCCTCGCTGATGGCCGACCAGGAGCGCCCGGTGCGCTTCCTCGCGCTCTCCGTCTCGGACGCCGCCGAGGACGTCATCGGGGTCATCCGCGGCGGCGCCCGCGGCTATGTGACCAAGACCATCACCGGCACCGACCTCGTCGACGCGATCTTCCGGGTCTCCGAGGGCGACGCGGTCTTCTCGCCGCGCCTCGCCGGTTTCGTCCTCGACGCCTTCGCCTCCACCGACGCCCCGCCCGTGGACGAGGACCTGGACCGGCTCACCCAGCGCGAGCGCGAGGTGCTGCGCCTCATCGCGCGCGGTTACGCCTACAAGGAGATCGCCAAGCAGCTGTTCATCTCGGTGAAGACGGTCGAGAGCCATGTCTCGGCGGTGCTGCGCAAGCTCCAGCTCTCCAACCGCCATGAGCTGACCCGCTGGGCGACGGCCCGCCGCCTGGTCTGAGCTGGAAACGGGGCGGACCGCGGCCGCTCAGCCCGGCATCTCCATGCGCTGCGTGCCCATCATCGACAGCAGCCGCAGGGCCCCCTCGGACGGGCTACGCGCCGTGACCGATGGGCCTCACCCGAGGCCGAACTCCGGCTCGACCCCCGTCAGGTCGCGGCTCGCCGACCACAGGCGGGCCGCGACCTCCGCATCCGCCAGATGACCTCGGACGGGCCGTCGGCGGGGGGTGCCGCGGAGGCCGAAGACCCTCGGGGCCCACAGTTCGCCGCCGCTGACGGACGGGTCGAGGACCGCCCGTACGGCGCTCCAGGCGGCCGCCTCCTTGCCCTGGACGAGGATTCCGGCGGGCAGCCCGCGCAGCCGTTCGCCGGTCGTGGGGGCGTGGAGGGGCGGGCGGGGCGGGGTGAGAGCGTCGAGCGCGCCACCGGGGTGGGTGACCACGCTCCGCACCGTGCTGTCGGCCGTCCTCAGACGGCGGTCGAGTTCGAAACCGAAGAGCATCTGGGCCAGTTTCGACCGTCCATAGGTGCGGTCCGGCCGGTAGTCCCGGGTGCTCTCGAGGTCGTCCAGGTCCAGCCGCTCGGACGTGGCCGCGAAGCTGCCCGTGGTGACGACCCGGCCCTCGGGGGCGGCCGCCAGCAGCGGTGCCAGCCAGTGGGTCAGCGCGAAGTGCCCGAGGTGGTTGATCCCGAACATCGCCTCATGGCCGTCCCCGGTCTCACGGCGGGGCGGCTCGTCGAACTTCACCCCGGCGTTGTGGACGACCGCGTCGAGACGGTCCGACCGCAGGGCTTCCGCGGAGGCTTTGAGCGAGGCGAGGTCGGCGAGGTCCAGCCGGATATGCCGCACCCGGGCTTCGGGGACCCGGGAGCGGATCGAGGCCGTGGCGGCGTCCGCCTTGTCCGCGTCCCGGCTGCCGAGGACGACGGTGGCTCCCGTACCAGCGAGCTGTTCGGCGACGAAGTACCCGATCCCCGCGTTGCCTCCGGTCACCAGAAAGGTCTTACCGTCGGCGCGCGGCAGCCGATGGACGTCCCATGGCGCGGTAGAGGCTTCGGACGAGTCGGTGGAAGGCATGGGGGCTCCTGGCGTTCGTGAGGGCGGGCCGGTGACCGAATGTGGCTGACGCGGTCACATGTCAGCCTTACGGCCGCGACCGACGACCCACCGACAGAGCGCCGTCATCCGGTGGTGCCCGCCGACAGACCCCCGTCAGCCGCCGTCCCTCCGCCGACAGGCCCCCGTCAGCCGCCGTCCCCCTCCCCTCCCGGCCGACAGGTCCCCGTCACCCACCGGCCCCCGGGGACCGGCCCGGGACACCTACGCCGGGCGGGCCGCTCCCGCGAAGGGCATGTCGGCGACGGAGGCCACCCGGACGGGGGCGCCCGGGCGCGGGGCGTGGATGATGCGGCCGTCGCCGATGTAGAGGCCCACATGGCTGACGCCGGAGTAGAAGAAGACCAGGTCGCCGGGGGCCAGTTGGTCGCGGGTGACGCGCCGGCCGGCGTTGATCTGGGTGTAGGTGGTGCGGGGCAGGGCGACCCCGGCGGCGCGCCAGGCGGCCTGTGTGAGCCCGGAGCAGTCGTAGCCGTGGGGGCCGGTGGCGCCCCAGACGTACGGCTTGCCGAGGGCCGCGTACGCGTAGGAGACGGCGCGGGCCGCGCGGCCCGCGGTGGGGGAGGCGGTGCCGTCGGCACCGGCCTTGTCGCCGTCCTGGGCCGCCAGCAGGCGCTGCCGCTGCTCGAGGGTCAGCCGGTCGAGGAGGCGATCGGCGGCGGCGAGCCTTTGCCGGACGGTCCGCTTGTGGTGGGCGGCCGCCGTCTGGGAGGCGCGCAGAGCGGCGAGGCGGTCGGCCGCCTCGCCGCGGACCTGGCGTAATTTCCGCTCCTGACGGCCGACGGAGGCGATCAGGGCGGCCTGGCGGTTCCCCGCGCGCTCGGCGAGTGAGGCGCGCTGAAGGTACTGACCGGGGGAGGAGGACAGGGCGAGCTGGAGGGCCGGGGCGATCGTGCCCGAGCGGTACTGGGCGGTGGCGAAGGCGCCGAGGGCGTTGCGCGCGGCGTTGAGCCGGGTGGTGCGGCGGGCGGCCTGGTCGCGCAGCGCGTCCAGCGCCGCACGGGCCTTGTCGGCTTTGTCCTTCGCGCCGTTGTACCTCTCGGTGGCCTCCTCGGCCTGCCGCTGGTACTGATCGACCTTCGCCTTCACCTGCGCGGGGGTGAGGCGGTTCTCGGCGTGCCCGGTGCCGTCGAGGAGGGTGGCGGACGCGGCGCCGGTGAGGGCGAGGAGCGCGGCCGCGCGGGCGGTGCTGGTGAGCGAGCGCTGCTTGGGCTTCCTGTGCGACGCCACTGCGGCGGTTCACCTGGTCTTTCTTGGGCATTCCAGGACATTCCGCTGATCCTGGACCCTCATGGGGGGCGGACGGACAGGTGGCAGTCCGCCATGAGGCGGGGACCCTCAGTTGACGGGAAGCGGACTGCCACCTGGAGGAGGAAGTTAGGCCGGAAACCGGGGGTCGTGCGGGGGATTGAACGGGAGTGCACGGATTTCGTCGCTCCCGTGACGGCGGCTGATCGCCCGGCGAGTGGGGTGGTCGGGAGTGTGGGGCTGCCGTGACCGAAGCACCGATAGGGGCCCACCCGAGTGCCGGGTGATGATATGCGCGCGGTTAGTCTCCGGAACCATGGACGTACTCATTCACGTGTTCGTCGGCCTGCATATCGTCGGCATCGGCGCGCTGCTCGGCGGCTTCTTCTCGCAGTTGAAGGCGATGGGCGCGGGCGAGGCCCGGATGACCCCGGCGATGCTGCACGGCGCGCTGACCATGCTGGTCACCGGCGCGGCGCTGGTCGGGCTCAATCAGGCCGACGACAACAGTGTCAACAACATCAAGATCGGTGTGAAGCTGGCGCTGCTGATCGTGGTCCTCGGCCTGGTGTATGTGAAGCGCGACGAGGAGAAGGTAGAGTCTGCCGCCTTCGGCGCGGTAGGTGCCTTGACAACGGCAAACATTTTCATCGCCGTGCTGTGGACCTGACGAGCTGATCATCTGAGGCAATCCCGAGACAATTCCGACACCTTTTCGACACGATCCTGAGGCAACCGTTTGCACTCGCGAGCTGTCTGGGTAAAGAGCGAGGCAGTCGAGAGGAGTGGCCATGGGGGCAGTGGGGGCAGTCAGAAGCAGGCATGGCCGGCGCGCGGGCCTCGTGCTGGGGCTGGCGGGGATGACGGTGCCGCTCGCGGTCGCCGTCGCCGGTCCGGCGCAGGCTCAGGCGCGGCCGGCCCAGGCACGGCCGCTGGGCAGGTCGGCCGGATCGGTGACACCGGCGACCATGGCCGCGTCGTCGTGCACGACCAGCGTGGGGCCGTATCAGAAGCAGGCCGAGCGGTTCCTGGGCCGCCCCGTGGACGGGCGGCAGTCGCGGGCGGACTGTCTCGCGATCCAGAAGTTCCAGGTCAACCACGGCATCAGCCCGACGATCGGCTATGCGGGCCCGATCACCTCGGGCGTGATGAGTCTGATCAACGCCCAGAAGGCCGCCGGACACAACCCGAACGCGGCGAAGAAGTGCCCGACCAACAAGGGCCGCATCGCCTGCGTCGACCTCACCCGGCAGCTCAGCTGGATCCAGGACGGCTCCCGGCTGGTCTACGGGCCGGTGCCGGTGCGGTCCGGGCGGAACGGCTTCGAGACCCGCACCGGGCTGAAGAAGATCTACTGGCGGAACATCGACCACTGGTCGACGCTCTACAAGGTCGCCATGCCCTACAGCCAGTTCTTCGACGGCGGTCAGGCGTTCCACTCGATCGCCGGGAGCGTATGGTCCCCGCCCGGCTCCCACGGCTGCGTCAACATGCGCACGGGCGAGGCCAAGAAGTACTGGAGCCTGCTGAAGAACGGCGACGACGTGTACGTCTACGGGCGCAAGCCCGGTACGTGAACGGCACATGAGCCGATGACGTGACGATGCCGCTGCCCGGGGCCCCGGCCCCGGGCAGCGGCACGCCAAGGGCCTGTACGGCCCCCGTGTCCTACGCGGGCCGCACGCTCCCGTAGATCGGCATCTCGGTGATCGGCGCCTTCTTCACCACATCGCCCGGCTTCGGCGCGTGGATCATCATCCCGTCGCCGATGTAGAGGCCGACATGGCTGATGTCGTCGTAGAAGAAGACCAGATCGCCCGGCTGGAGTTCGGACGTCGAGACGCGCGTACCGGCCTTCACCTGGTCCCAGGTGGTGCGCGGCAGCGAGATCCCGGCCGTCTTCCAGGCCGCCTGCGTCAGTCCTGAGCAGTCGAAGGAGCTGGGACCGGTCGCGCCCCAGACATACGGCTTGCCGAGCTGCGACTTCGCGAAGGCGATGGCCTGGGCCGCCTTGGAGCTGTTGGCGGGGGCCGAGGGCGCCGTCGAACCGGAGCCGCTGTCTCCGTTCTGCTGCTCCTGCTGCTTCTTGCGCGCGGCCTCCTGCCGCTGCTTCTCGGCGAGCGCGGCCGCCTTACGGCGGGCCTCTTCCGCCTTCTTCTTCTCGATCGCCGCCAGCCGCGCCTTCTCCTTGGCGGTCAGATTCGCCAGCAGCCGCCGGGCCTCTGTCAGCTTGTCCTGGACGGTCTTCTTCTGGGTCTTCAGCTGCTTCTGCGACGCGGTCAGTGAGGCGAGGCTCTCGCTGGCCTTACCGCGCTCCTTGGCGGCGCTCGCCTGCTGCTTCTGGAAGTCGTCGACGGCCTGCTTCTGCCGACCGGTCAGCCGGTCGATCAGATGCGACTGGTCGAAGACGTCCTGCGGATCGTTGGAGAACAGCAGGGTCGCGGCGGAGCGGGCCATTCCGCCGTCGCGGTACTGGGCGGTGGCGTAGGCGCCGAGCGTGCGTCGCGCCTCGTTGAGCTTCTCGGTGCGCTGGGCGACGGAGTCCAGCAGCTTGTCGACCTTGCCCCGCTGCTGATCGGCGCGCTCCTTGGCGGCGTTGTAGCGCTGGGTGGCGCTCTCCGCCTGGTGATAGAGGGTGTCGACCTTCTCCTTGACCTTGTCGATCGACTGGGTGGCCGGCTTGGGGTCGTCGCCCGGCGCGGCGTTGGCCGTCTGGGAGAGGAGGGTGACAGATGCGAGGGCGGCCGTGGTGAACCCGACGGCCGTACGGCGGCCGTGACCGGTGAGCGGGGCCGGTATTCGGCTCCGCGGCTTGCGGTGCGACGCCAAGGGAGGCGCTCCTTCCGTGGACCGCCTACCGGGTTAGCTGTCGGGTTCGGGCGGTACGGAAGGTTGCCCTACGGCCGTGTCCGGGCGGCACTTCCGTGCCACGCCGCTTCGGGCCGATTCACCCCGGTGTCGCGTTGTCGGGTCCCCGGCTCCGGGCGCCTTACGGCGGTGCCGGACTCGGCGGAGGCCGCCCGTGCCGACGTGGTTCGCCGACGGATCTTCCGGGCCGCCTGACGCAGGACGGTAGCCAACACGTGGGGCTCCTGTGAAGACTGGTGACCGTTTTGCCCGAAACCGTTTCGTGATGTTCGGGCATCGGCTGTCAGTGGGGCGGCCTAGACTCGGGGAGCGATGAGCAGCCTCTTTGACGACAGCTTCCTGGCGGACCTCGGGCTTCCTTCGAACGAGGAGCCACCACCGCCGCCCGAGGATTCGGCGCACCCCGGCCCCGATGGTGCCGAGGACGTGCCGCATCACCTCTTCAGCGGCGGCTTCGACGCGCCCGTGCCCCGGGAGGCCCACTACCGGGACGGCGCCGCGCGGCCCGTCGTGGACCCGTCCGCCCTGCTCGAGGGGTTGAACGAGCAGCAGAGAGCCGCCGTTGAGCACACCGGCTCGCCGCTGCTGATCGTCGCGGGTGCCGGCTCCGGCAAGACCCGGGTGCTCACCCACCGCATCGCCTATCTGCTCGGCGCCCGCGGCACGCACCCCGGCCAGATCCTCGCCATCACCTTCACCAACAAGGCGGCGGGCGAGATGAAGGAGCGGGTGGAGGAGCTCGTCGGCCCGCGGGCGAACGCCATGTGGGTCTCCACCTTCCACAGCGCCTGTGTCCGCATCCTGCGCCGCGAGTCGAAGAAGCTCGGCTTCACCTCGTCGTTCTCGATCTACGACGCCGCCGACTCCAAGCGGCTGATGTCGCTGGTCTGCCGGGATCTGGATCTCGACCCCAAGCGGTTCCCGCCGAAGTCCTTCAGCGCCAAGATCTCCAACCTGAAGAACGAGCTGATCGACGAGGAGACCTTCGCCGGACAGGCCACGGACGGTTTCGAGAAGACGCTGGCCGAGGCGTACGCGATGTACCAGGCGAGGCTGCGCGAGGCCAACGCACTGGACTTCGACGACATCATCATGACCACGGTCAATCTGCTCCAGGCGTTCCCGGACGTGGCCGAGCACTACCGCCGCCGCTTCCGGCACGTCCTGGTGGACGAGTACCAGGACACCAACCACGCGCAGTACACCCTCGTGCGCGAGCTGGTGGGCACGGACACCGAGGAGACCACGGCCGCCGAGCTGTGCGTGGTGGGCGACGCCGACCAGTCGATCTACGCCTTCCGGGGCGCCACGATCCGCAACATCCTCCAGTTCGAGGAGGACTACCCCACCGCGCGGACGATCCTCCTCGAGCAGAACTACCGCTCCACCCAGACCATCCTGAGCGCGGCCAACGCGGTCATCGAGCGCAATGAGAACCGCCGCCCGAAGAACCTGTGGACCGAGGCCGGCGCCGGGACCGAGATCACCGGCTATGTGGCCGACACCGAGCACGACGAGGCCCAGTTCGTCGCCGACGAGATCGACCGGCTCACGGACGCGGGCGACGCCAAGGCCGGTGACGTGGCGGTCTTCTACCGGACCAACGCCCAGTCCCGTGTCTTCGAAGAGATCTTCATCCGGGTCGGGCTGCCGTACAAGGTCGTCGGCGGCGTACGCTTCTACGAGCGCAAGGAGGTCCGGGACGTCCTCGCCTATCTGCGGGTGCTGGCCAACCCCGAGGACTCCGTCCCGCTCCGCCGGATTCTGAACGTGCCCAAGCGCGGCATCGGGGAGCGCGCGGAAGCCATGATCGACGCGCTGGCGCTGCGCGAGAAGATCACCTTCCCGCAGGCGCTGCGCCGGGTCGACGACGCGTACGGCATGGCGGCCCGCTCGGCCAACGCCGTCAAGCGGTTCAACACGCTCATGGAGGAGCTGCACACCATCGTGGAGTCCGGGGCGGGCCCGGCGACCGTCCTGGAGGCGGTGCTGGAGCGCACCGGCTATCTGGCCGAGCTCCAGGCGTCCACCGATCCGCAGGACGAGACCCGGATCGAGAACCTGCAGGAGCTCGCCGCCGTGGCCCTGGAGTTCGAGCAGGACCGCGGCGAGGAGAACCCCGGCACCCTCGCGGAGTTTCTGGAGCAGGTCGCGCTCGTCGCCGACTCCGACCAGATCCCCGACGAGGACACCGACGGCTCCGGCGTGATCACGCTGATGACGCTGCACACGGCGAAGGGCCTGGAGTTCCCGGTCGTCTTCCTCAGCGGCATGGAGGACGGCGTCTTCCCGCATATGCGGGCGCTCGGCCAGACCAAAGAGCTGGAGGAGGAGCGGCGGCTGGCCTATGTGGGGATCACCCGGGCCCGCGAGCGGCTCTATCTGACCCGCTCGACGATGCGCAGCGCATGGGGCCAGCCCGCGTACAACCCGCCGTCCCGCTTCCTGGAGGAGATCCCGGACCAATATGTGCGGTGGCGGCGCACCGGGCCCGCCACCCCGTCGGCGTCCATGGGCAGCATCGCCTCGACCCCGCCGTCGGGGCTGTCGTCCGGTCTGTCGTCGTCGCGTTCGCGCGCCGGGGGCAGCGGGTTCGCGACCCGGCGGGCCAAGGAGCGTCCGGTGGTCGCGCTGGCCATCGGCGACCGGGTCACCCATGACTCGTTCGGGCTCGGCACGGTGGTGGCGGTGAAGGGCAGCGGGGACAACGCGGAGGCGACGATCGACTTCGGCGAGGAGAAGCCGAAGCGGCTGCTGCTGCGGTACGCACCGGTGGAGAAGCTGTAGATGTAGCCGGCCGAAGCGCTGAGGCTGTAGCGCGCCGGTGGCGCGCTACAGCGAGCGGTCACGGGCCGGGGCCCGGGTCGGTCAGGTCGGGTCGAGGCCCTGGCCGCGCAGCCAGGGCAGCGGGTCGATGGCCGAGCCACCGCCGGGGTGGACCTCGAAGTGCAGATGCGGGCCGGTGGAGTTACCGGAGTTCCCGGAGTACGCGATGGTCTCCCCGGCCTTGACGGTGCCGGAGCGGATCTTGGCGCTGCTGAGGTGGCAGTACCAGGTCTCCGTGCCGTCCGGGCTGGTCAGGACGACCATGTTGCCGTAGGCGTCGTTCCACTGCGTCGTCACGGTGCCGTCGGTGGCGGCCATCACGGGCGTGCCGTAGCTCACCGGGAAGTCGATGCCGGTGTGCACGGACATCCAGTTGATACCGGCCTGGCCGAACATGGCGCTGAGGCCGTGCTGGGCGACGGGCAGCGCGAACTTCGGGCGCAGCGCCTCCTTGCGCGCCGCCTCGGCGGCCTTCCGCTTCTTCTCGGCGGCCTGGCGCGCCTGGAGGTCGATCCGCTCCTGGGTGCGGCTGGCGCGGTCGCGGAAGTCGTCGGCGCCCTCCCGGACCCCGGCGAGCTGGGAGTCCAGCTTGCTGTTGGCGACGGAGGGCTTCACGGGGGCCGCCGCGGTGTCGGGGGCGGCCTGAGTGGTGGACTCGTCCTTCTTGTCGCTTCCCACACCGCTGACCGAGGCGGCGGCCACGGCGGTGACGCCCAGGGCGCAGACGGAGGGGACGGCGACGGTGAGGAGCGCGGAGCGCTTGGGGCGGGGCGAGGGGGTACGGCGGCGACCGCGGCTCGCCTCCCGGCGGGGGGAGGGGGCGGATTCCCGCACGGCCGCCGCCTCGGGTTCAGGTTCCGCTTCGGGGGCCGGGTCGTACGACTGGTCGGACTCGTGGACCGGGTCGAAGACGGCGGTGTGCTCGAAGGCGCCGGTCTGCTCGGCGACGGTGGCCTGCTCGAACGCGGCCGTCTCGTCGAACGCGGCCGTCTGCTCAAAGGCGTTGGGCTCGAAGGCGTTGGGCTGCTCGAAGGCGTTCGCCTCGAACACGGCCGTCTGCTCGAAGCTGTTCGGCTCGTGCTCGGGTTGGTGCTGGTGCTGGTCGAACCCTGTCTGGTCGAGCCCGGAGTGGTGGTCGAGCCCCTGCTGGTCGAAGCCCGAGTGGTCGAGCCCCGGCTGGGCCGGCCCCGAGTGGTCGTAGTGCTGCGCCTCGTCCACGGTCCCGTAGGCGGAGGTGTCCCAGAACTGGGTCTGGCCGGTGTCCACGCCCGACGTGTACGCCTCGGCCTCGTACCCCGCGCCCTGGTCCCACTGACCCGGCATCTCGGTGTGGCCGGTGGCGCCCGTGTCCCAGGCGCCGATGTCCCACTGGGCGCCGGTTTCGGCGTCCTGCTGGGCGGGGATGCCGGTCGGCAGGTGATATCCGGCGGCGGCCCACATCGCGGTGGTGTCGTAGGAGCCGGAGTCGTAATGAGTCGTGTCGTACTGGGCCGCGTTGTAGTGGCCCGTGTCGTACGACCCGGTCTGATGCTGGTCGGCCGTGGCCCACTGCGAGGCGTCGTGCTGACCGCTGTGGGCGCCCTGCCCGTCCTCGTACCCGCCCGGGAGCGTGCCGAAGAGCGGGTCGCCGTCACCGTAGGCCGTGGCCAGGTGGGCGAAGCTGCCGGTGGAATAGCCGTCGTACCCGGCGTAGCCGTGCGCTGTGTCCTGTCGCTGACCGTAAGCCTCGTCGTACGGATACGAGGCGTCAGGAGCGGGGACGGTCGGAGGGGCCCCCGACGGGTGACGGTCGTTCACCACCAACTTCTCTTTCGCCTCGGCTGCAGGAGAATTAGCGGCGACTGTACCCGGCGGTACGCGGCAGCGACAATCTTCCGTGAGTTTTGAGCACCACGGCAAAGGGCATTTGGCCGTCTTTCGGCTGACTGTACGCAGTTCCTTGGCCGGGTGTTCGATTGGCGTTCGGCAATTTCGGGCCTGCTGAACTATCGGGAGAGGGCCTTGTGCCGCCGTGCGGCAGTCCCTCGCCCCCTCGTCTCACGCCACCGAGACCGCGCCCGAGGCGTCCGTCGGCGCCTCGTCGGCGGCATCCAGGGCCTCGCGGATCCGTACGGCCACGGAGGAATGCACCGCCAGGGCGAGATGTCCGATTCCGTTGACGCGGATGTTCTGGGAGATCACATCCGGATGGTCTATCCGGGCCGTCTCCGCCGGGATCATCAACTGATCCACATCGCTCCAGAAAGCGATGAAACGCGTACGGCAATCAGGGGCAGGTTGCCGCAACTCCGTTATCACCTCGGAGTCCGGGCACATCTGGCGCACGAGTGGATGTGCGGACAACAAGGGCGCGATACGGGTGCCGCTGTGCGGAGTGCCGAGCGTCACCAGGGTGTGGACACGGGCGTCCCCGCCAAGACGCTGGACGTAGTAACGGGCGATCAGACCGCCCAGGCTGTGCCCGATGACATCCACCTGACCATGGCCGGTGCGGGCGCAGACCTCCTCGACATGGCGGCCGAGCAGCGCGGCGGCGGTGCGCAGATCGCAGAGCAGCGGCGAGTAGTTGAGCGCCTCGATGTGCAGTCGGCCATGGCGGCCGAGCGAGCGGCGCAGCGGTACGAAGACGGACCGGTTGTCGATGAAGCCGTGGAGAAGCAGGACGGGCCGGTGGGCCCGGCCGTCCGTGGGCAGGCGCGCCGCCGCGCCGGGCGGCGGCGGAGCGGGCGGGCGCTCCTGGCGCAGCCCGGTCGGATAGAGCAGCAGATGCCCGGCGAGCAGCGCCAGGTCGAGGGCGATGGCCCGGAGCTGTTGGATCTGTACGAGGCCCATGGCGGCCGACCTCCCGCAATGCGGCGCACAGGAGGCGGCTGGAGGCTCCCCCCGTATGCCCTCATGGGCAGCCGGTCGCTTCGGGCGTGGTCATGAGCCCCGGTCGTGAGCCCGGGGCAGGGCGCCGGTCAGGGCGCTTGGTCAGGGCGACTTCGGCCGTGCGGTGGCCCGATGTCCTCCGGCACCGCATGGGGAAGGCGCGCTGTGACCGCATGACGCAGGACCGCCCGTCGCACCGCGGCGCCATGCGGCTCTCGACGGCGCTGCGCGGTGCGACGGTCCCCGCTGCGGCTCCCCTGGTGTGGCCGGCCCGAAGCGTATGCGGCGTCCGCGCGGTGGATGCGCGGCGTGCGCGGATGCGGATGCGGGTACGGGCGCGGCCTTCAGTGAACGTGTCCCACGTGTGATTTCCCCCTCGCGGCGTGCCGCGAAACTGCCGGGTAGGGGATGCTGGAGATAACGTTCGTTCACGTCGATGCGGGCGATGGCTCGAAGGGCTTGAAGAGCTTGGAGGCTGCGATGGGTGTGACCGGTCCGATCCGTGTGGTGGTGGCCAAGCCGGGACTGGACGGCCATGACCGTGGGGCGAAGGTGATCGCGCGGGCACTGCGCGACGCGGGCATGGAGGTCATCTACACCGGGCTCCATCAGACACCCGAGCAGATCGTCGACACCGCGATCCAGGAGGACGCCGATGCCATCGGGCTGTCCATCCTGTCCGGTGCCCATATGACCCTGTTCGCCAAGGTGCTGGAGCTGCTGCGGGAGCGCGAGGCGGAGGACATCAAGGTCTTCGGCGGCGGGATCATCCCCGAGGCGGATATCCGCCCGCTCAAGGAGCAGGGCGTCGCGGAGATCTTCACCCCGGGCGCGACGACGACGTCCATCGTGGAGTGGGTGCGCGAAAACGTCCGCCCGGTAGCCGCCTGACCTGCCGGTCCGGCGTGGGGCGTACGGCATCGGGCTCTACGGTGCCGGGCCGTGCGGCGCTGGGCCCTGCGGTGCCGAGCCGTGCGGCGCTGGGCCGTTCCGCGTCGGCCGTACGGCGCCACGTTGCGCCCCGGTGACGCCTGGCCTCCGTGGGGCGGACATCCTCTCTCAGCTCTCAGCTCTCAGCTCTCAGCCCGCAGCCCGATGCCGGGGCCAGCCTCCGTGCCCGACGCCCGGGCCCGAGTCCGAGGCTGATGCCCGGGCTCGCCCCGGAGGCTGAGGCCCGAGCCCGCCCCGGAACCCGACCGGGCCCGGAGCTCGACCGACGCCGCCCCACCCTCGGAGGCAGGACCGGATCCCGGAGCCCGACTGGGTCCGGAGTACGACCGGCCCGGAGCCGATAGGAGGTGCCGGAGCCCGACTGGATCCCCTGGACACGGCCGGATCCCCGAGCACCCCCGGCCCGGGCGCGCACGCGGGCCGCGGAGCATTACCGGCTCGGGCACGGCAGGGGCCCGGAGCATGACGGGAGGTCAGGGCATCAGCGGGCCCCCGCGCACGACCGGAGGTCAGGGCATCCGCGGGACCCCGGGCCCGCTTCGCCGATCACGCTGGTTCGAGCTCGGCTTGTATGGCTGCCCTCAGCCGGAGCGTGCCCACCAGCCGCTGGAACGCCTCCGCCCAATAGCCCCCGGCCCCCGGCGCCGCCCTCTCCGACTCGTCCGGTATCGCCGTCAGCACCTCGAGCCGATCCGCCTGCGCCGGGTCCAGACAGCGCTCGGCCAGGCCCATGACCCCGCTGAAGCTCCAGGGGTAGCTGCCCGCGTCCCGTGCGATGTCCAGCGCGTCGACGACGGCCCGGCCCAGCGGCTCGGCCCAGGGCACCGTGCACACCCCGAGCAGCCGGAAGGCGTCGGACAGGCCGTGGGACGCGATGAACTCGGCCACCCACTCCGCCCGCTCCCGGGCGGGGAGCGCGGACAGCAGCTTCGCCGGGTCCCGCCAGGCGGCGGGGGCCGCCTCCCCGGCGGTGACCGGCGCCACCGCCGGGGTGCCGAGCAGCGCGCGGCACCACTCCGCGCTGCGCTGCCGCACCGCGGCCCGGCACCAGGCCGCGTGCAGATCCGCCTGCCAGCCGTCCGCTACGGGCAGCGCCACGATCTCGGCGACGCCGCGTCCGCCGAACCACGCGCTCCAGCGGTCCAGCGGGGTGGCCTCGACCAACTGGCCCAACCACCACGACCGTTCCCCCCGGCCGGAGGGGGGCTTGGGCACTATGCCGTCGCGCTGCATTCCGCTGTCGCACTCGTCCGGCGGCCGGACGGTTATCCATTCGGCGGCGGTCGGCTTGTCAGCGGTCAGCTTGCTGGTGGCCGCCTCACCACCGGTCAGCTCACCACCGGTCAGCTCACCGCCGGTCACCTCGTCGGTGGTCAGCGAGACGCAGCCCCGCGACCGCTCGGCCATGCGCGCGGCGAGCGCGGAGCCGGGGAGCGCGGAGAGCAGCTCGGCGGCGGTCGCCCGGACGTTCCGGCTGCGGTCGGACAGCGCCTGTTCGAGGAACGGCTCATCGGACGGGGAGAGATCGTCGCGCAGTGAGTCCAGGAACATCAGCCGGTCCTCGGCCCGCTCGGTCGACCAGGTGCCGCTGAGCAGGGCCAGCCCCGCCGCCGGGTCGCGGTGGCGCGCCGCCGCCAGCAGCGACACCCGCTCGGCGAACAACCCCTCCTCCCACAGCCGCTGTTCATCGTCCGGGCCGGTGGCCGCCCCGGACGGCTCCGGGAGCGCTGTGGGAGCCCGGCCCGCCGTGCCCCGCAGCGCGAACTTCCAGTCCGGGTTGAGCCGGGCCAGCCACAGCGCGCGCGGCCCGCCGAGCGTCAGTGCCTCGGGCCGCAGATCGGTACGGGCACGCGCCGCGTCGAGAAGGGCCGGGAGCAGCGCGTCGGGCACGCGATAGCCGTGGTGATTGGCCAGGGCGAGCCACTGCGGCAGCAGCTCGGCGAGGTCGGGTGCGGAGCGCGGACCGCCGCGCCCCGGCGCCGAGCGGTCGGCGAGCAGCATCGCCAGCCTGCTGCGGGCGGCCGTGGGCAGCGCCGGACGCGGATCCTCGGGCGCCCGGCCGGGCCCCGGCCGGGCGGGCGCGGGCCGCAGCCCGGCCCGCCGCCGCACGGTGCTGAGCGCGGCCGCGTCCAGCAGGGCGGACGGCGCGTCCTGCCCGGGGCGCGGCGCGACGGGCGGGGTGCGCCGCTCGGTGCCGAGCAGCGCGGCCGCGACAAGATCGCCCCAGGACGCGGTGGGGGTCGTAGTGGTCAACGGGTGCCTCCCTGCGCTGCCGTGCCGATGAGCGAGACGGGGGTCGGGTCCCAGGCCGTGAGGGGAGAGAAGCCGCGGTGGCCGCACTCCCCGAAGACGGTGACCGGGCCACCGCCGGATATGGCCATCAGCTGCCACAGATCGGTGCGCCCCGCACACCGCGGATCGACGGGCAGCGCAGAGCCGCTCCGCTCATCCGCAAGCTGCCAGCCGCCGTCCCCCGGGACCGGCACCACATCGGCGAGCACGACCGGCCAGCCGTCCAGCCACGGATCCTCCCCGAGCGCCGCCCCATAGGCCGCGAGGGCGGTGTCGACCTCGCACCCCTCGGGGGCCGACGGCGACGTGGGAGACGGGGCGGGCGGCAACTCCCCGTGCCGGGTGCCGATCGCGGCACGCAGGGGCCGGGCCGCCGGGTAATACGTGAGGTCGGCGTCGAGGACTAGGCCGATGGGCAGGGCGAGCTCCGGGGACTGGCCGGGGGCGCTGAACGAGAGCAGCAGCGCCATACGGTGCGTGCGCTCGCCCCGCAGCCAGATCCTGCGGGTGGTCAGCCTGCCGTCCATGCCGTCCTGGCGGCCCAGGACCAGCCAGCGGTCCCGGATCGGCTCCCCGGTCGCCAGCAGCTCGGCCACCGGCGTCGTAAGGCCCACGCGGGTGCGCGTGGTGGCGGCCAGCTCCTCCGGGAGGCGGTCCAGGTGGAGGAAGCCCTGGTTGAGGAGGTGGGCCAGTGCGCACTCCTCCAGCAGCCGGGCGGGCCACCCCGGACCGGACGATGGAATCGCGGCCAGCTCCCGCACCCGCGTCTCGAGACCCGGAGCCTGGGCGTCGACCATCCGCGCGGCCGTCTCGTCCCACGCGCCGTACCCGGCGCGGTCGGCGGCGGCCAGACCGTCGCGGAGCAGATCGGCGAGCCGCCGCTCCAACTCCGTGGCGCCCGCGGCGATGCGCTGGGCCCGCCGCTCGGCGCGGCGGCGGGCCGCCTCCGGATCGGCCGCGCCTCCGCTCTCCCCTCGCCCCGCGCCGTCCCCCGTCTCGCCGTCGCGGCCCGGGCCCCCAACCCGGGCCGCGGCGGCGAGCTTCTCGGCCCGCTCCCGCCGGTCGCCGAGCCACTGCTCGGCCCACTCCGGCGGCTCCCCGCCCCCGGGCACGCCCCCCTCGCCGGACGTCCACAGCAGCAGCAGGCCCAGCGCGTGCTTGCACGGGAACTTCCGGCTCGGACAACTGCACCGATAACCGGGCCCGTTCAGATCGACGACCGTTTGGTACGGCTTGCTGCCGCTGCCCGAGCACAGCCCCCACATCGCCTGTCCGTGCGCGCCCGCGCCCGACCACTTGGCGGCTGCGGCGAGCCTGCCGCCCGCCGTGCGTGACGTGGCGTCAGGAGCCAGGGCCAGCACCTGCTCCGCCGTCCAGCGTTCCCCCTGCGGATTCATGTCTGCGACGGTACGGGCACCCACTGACAATTGCCCTGACCTGGGCGTTCGTTGACCAGGGCCGGGTTGTCAGTGGGGTGGTGCAGGGTGGTTCACACGTCCGGAAACGGAACGAGGAAACAAGTCGTGGGGGAGCTGTGACCGTCACTGTGCCCGGAACCGAATCCACCGACACCAGCGCAGCGGCAGGGCCCACCGAGGCCGCCGGAGCCGCGGAAGCGCTGCGTCCACACGCGGAGGACGCCTTCGCCGACGAGCTGAGCGCGCTCGCCGCCGCCGACGACCGTCCGCGCCCCGCGCGGTGGCGGCTGTCGCCGTGGGCGGTCGCCACCTATCTGCTCGGCGGCACGCTGCCCGACGGCACCGTGATCACACCCAAGTACGTGGGCCCGCGCCGCATCGTCGAGGTCGCCGTCACCACTCTCGCGACCGACCGCGCCCTGCTGTTGCTCGGCGTGCCCGGCACCGCCAAGACGTGGGTCTCGGAGCATCTGGCGGCCGCGGTCAGCGGCGACTCGACCCTGCTGGTCCAGGGCACCGCCGGGACGCCCGAGGAGGCCATCCGGTACGGGTGGAACTATGCCCAGCTCCTCGCCCATGGCCCGAGCCGCGACGCGCTCGTGCCGAGCCCGGTGATGCGCGCCATGACGGATGGCATGACCGCGCGCGTGGAGGAGCTGACGCGCATCCCGGCCGATGTGCAGGACACGCTGATCACCATCCTGTCCGAGAAGACGCTGCCGATCCCGGAGCTGGGGGAGGAGGCCCAGGCGGTCCGCGGATTCAACCTGATCGCAACCGCCAACGACCGCGACCGCGGGGTCAACGAACTCTCCAGCGCCCTGCGCCGCCGCTTCAACACGGTCGTGCTGCCGCTGCCCGCGACCCCGGAGGACGAGGTCGACATCGTCTCCCGCCGCGTCGCCCAGATCGGCCGCTCGCTGGAGCTCCCGGAGCTCCCGGAGGGTGTCGAGGAGATCCGCCGGGTGGTCACGGTCTTCCGCGAGCTGCGCGAGGGAGTCACCGGCGACGGCCGTACGAAGCTGAAGTCGCCCTCGGGCACGCTGTCGACGGCCGAGGCCATCTCCGTGGTCACGGGCGGCCTCGCCCTCGCCGCCCACTTCGGCGACGGCGTGCTGAGGGCGGGCGATGTGGCCGCGGGCATCCTGGGCGCGGTCGTCCGCGACCCGGCGGCCGACCGCGTCATCTGGCAGGAGTACCTGGAGACCGTGGTCCGCGAGCGCGACGGCTGGAAGGACTTCTACCGCTCGTGCCGAGAGGTGACCGCATGACGGGCGCCCCGCGGGCGCGGGCCGCCGGCCCGCTGCTGCTGGGCGTGCGCCATCACGGGCCCGGGTCGGCGCGGGCGGTGCGGGCGGCGCTGGAGGCGTGCGCACCGCGTGTGGTGCTGATCGAGGGGCCGCCGGAGGCGGACGCGATCGTGGGGCTCGCCGCCGAGAAGGACATGCGCCCGCCCGTCGCACTGCTCGCCCATGCCGCGGACGACCCGGGGCGCGCCGCATTCTGGCCGCTGGCCGGGTTCTCCCCGGAGTGGGCGGCCATCCAGTGGGCGCTGGCCCACGAGGTCCCCGTACGGTTCATCGATCTCCCGGCGGCCAACTCGCTGGCCAGGTCGGCGAAGCAGACCCCGGCGGCCACGCCCGCTCCGGCGGGGCCGCCCGCCCCGGCGGCCACGCCCGACCCGGCCGGTTCGCCCACTTCGGACGGTCCGTCCACACCGGCCGCTCCGCTCGACCCGGGCGATCCGGTGGACCCGGGCGATCCAGCGGGCCCGGGTGACCAGGCCGCTCCGGGCGGCGCCGGCTCCGCCGAGCGGCTGCGCGTCGATCCGCTGTCCGTCCTCGCCGAGGCGGCCGGATACGACGACCCGGAGCGCTGGTGGGAGGACGTCATCGAGCACCGCGGCACCGGCGGCGCGGAGGCGTTCGCGGCCGTGGCGGAGGCCATGGAGGCGCTGCGTGCCGAGTACGGGCACGGCGGGCACGAGGACGACGCCGTGCGCGAGGCCCATATGCGGCTGCGGCTGCGCGAGGCGCGGCGGGAGTTCGGGGACGAGGTCGCCGTCGTCTGCGGGGCCTGGCACGTACCGGCGCTGGGGGAGCGGACCACCGCGACCGCCGACCGGAAGCTCCTCAAGGGGCTGCCCAAGGTCAAGACCGAGATCAGCTGGGTGCCCTGGACACACCGGCGGCTGGCCCGGCACAGCGGATACGGGGCGGGTATCACCTCGCCGGGCTGGTACGACCATCTCTTCCACGCCCGGGACCGGCCCGTTGAGCGCTGGCTCACCAAGGTCGCCGGGCTGCTCCGGGACGAGGACTTCGCGGTGTCCTCGGCCCATATCATCGAGGCCGTAAGGCTCGCCGAAACGCTGGCCGCGATGCGCGGACGTCCGCTCGCCGGGCTCGCCGAGACCCTCGACGCCGTAAGGGCGGTGATGTGCGAGGGCTCCGATGTGCCGATGGCGCTGGTGTGGGACCGGCTGGTGGTCGGCGACGTCCTGGGCGAAGTGCCCGAGTCGGCTCCGGCGGCGCCGCTCCAGCGCGACCTGACGCGCACCCAGCGCTCGCTGCGGCTCAAGCCCGAGGCGCTGGAGCGCGAGCTGGAGCTGGACCTGCGCAAGGAGACCGACGCCGGGCGCAGCCGCCTGCTGCACCGGCTGCGGCTGCTCGGAGTCGACTGGGGCAGCCCGGCCGTCTCCCGAGGCAGCACCGGCACCTTCAGGGAGACCTGGCGGCTGCGGTGGGAGCCGGAGCTGTCGGTGCGGGTCGCCGAAGCGGGGGTGTGGGGCACCACGGTGCTGTCGGCGGCCACCGCCAAGGCGGAGACAGAGGCCCGGAGCGCCAAGGGGCTCGCCGAGGTGACCGAGCTGGCCGAGCGCTGTCTGCTCGGCGCGCTCTCCGGGGCCCTTCCCGTCGTGATGCGCTCGCTCGCCGACCGGGCCGCGCTCGACGCGGACGTCGGCCATCTCGCCCAGGCCCTGCCCGCTTTGGTGCGCTCGGTGCGCTATGGGGATGTACGGGGCACCGACACCGCCGCGCTCGGCGAGGTCGCGGTGGGGCTGGCCGAGCGCATCCTGGTCGGGCTGCCGCCCGCCTGCGTCGGCCTCGACGCCGACGGCGCCGCCGAGATGCGCGGCCATATGGAGGCCGTGCACCGGGCGATCGGACTGCTGTCGGAGACGGAGGCAGAGCCTGAGACCGGGATAGAGCCTGAGCCGGGGACCGGGACAGAGCCCGGGACCGGGACACGGCCAGAGCCTGAGACCGGGACAGAGCTGGAGACCTGGCCGGCGGCAGAGACGCGGACGCAGCCGCGGACCCACACGCCCACGGCGGAGGCGCGAGCGGCCGGGGCCGGCGCCGCCGACGGCCTGCGGGGGCGCTGGGCGGCCATGCTGCGCTCGCTCGCCGGGCGGGACGGCACCCCCGCCACCCCCGGGCTGATCCGGGGCCGCGCCGCGCGGCTGCTGCTGGACGATGCCCGGCTCGCCGAGGACGAGGCGGCCCGGCTGATGGGGCTCGCGCTCTCGCCCGGCACCGAGCCGCCCGAAGCGGCCTCCTGGATCGAGGGGTTCATCGGCGGCGGTGCGGGCGGCGGCATGCTGCTCGTCCACGACGAGCGGCTGCTCGGCCTGGTCGACCGCTGGCTGATCTCCGTTCCCGCCGAGGCGTTCACCGACGTCCTGCCCCTGCTGCGGCGCACCTTCTCCGCGTACGACACGGGCGTGCGCCGAACCCTGGGCGAGCTGGTCCGCCGGGGCCCCGCGGCCGAGGGGCACTCCGGCGGTCAAGGCGCCCCCGCCGCACCCGGCTTCGGCCCCGGGTTGGACGCGCACCGCGCGGCGGCCGTCGTCCCGACGGTGCGCCTGCTGCTGGGCCTCGATCCCGCCCCGTACGGCAACGACACCATGGAGGCAGCCCGATGACACACGGTGACCCCCGCGGCGGCGCCGACCTTCACGGCGGCGCCGACCTTCACGGCGGCGCCGACCTTCACGGCGAGGCCGACCCTCACGGCGGCGCCGACCACAACCACGGTCGCGGCCAGGGCGATCAGGAACGGCTGCGGCGCTGGCGGCTGGTGCTCGGTGGCCAGGGCGCCGACGGCACCGGCTGCTCGCTCAGCGGGACCGACGTCGCCATGGACCGCACCCTCGAAGCCCTCTACGGCTCCGGGGGCGGTGACGGCCACGGCGGCGGTGGCACGGTCGCCGGACGCAGTGGCGGCCCCCAGGGCGCGGCGAGCGGTGCGCGCTCCGGCGGGCTCGGCGGCTCCGCGCCCCAAGTGGCCCGCTGGCTCGGCGACATCCGTACGTACTTCCCCACCTCCGTCGTCCAGGTCATGCAGCGCGACGCCATCGACCGGCTGGGGCTCTCCGCCCTGCTGCTGGAGCCGGAGATGCTGGAGGCCGTGGAAGCGGACGTCCATCTCGTGGGCACCCTGCTGTCCCTCAACAAGGCGATGCCGGAGACGACCAAGAACACCGCTCGGGCCGTCGTCCGTAAGGTCGTCGAGGATCTGGAGAAGCGGCTGGCGACGCGCACCCGCGCCACCCTCACCGGTGCGCTCGACCGCTCCACCCGGATCAGCCGCCCGCGCCACCGGGACATCGACTGGGACCGCACCATCCGGGCCAACCTCAAGAACTACCTGCCCGAGCACCGGACGGTCGTCCCCGAGCGGCTCATCGGATACGGGCGGGCGGCGCGCGGGGTGAAGAAGGACGTGGTGCTGTGCGTCGACCAGTCGGGGTCGATGGCCGCGTCCGTGGTCTACGCCTCGGTTTTCGGCGCCGTGCTCGCCTCGATGCGTTCCCTCGCCACCCGGCTGGTCGTCTTCGACACCTCCGTGGTCGACCTGACCGACGAGCTCGACGATCCGGTGGACGTCCTCTTCGGCACCCAACTCGGCGGCGGCACCGACATCAACCGCGCGCTGGCCTACTGCCAGTCGAAGATCACCCGGCCCGTCGACACCGTCGTCGTCCTCATCAGCGACCTCTACGAGGGCGGTATACGCGAGGAGATGCTGGGGCGGGTCGCCGCGATGAAGGCGTCCGGGGTGCAGTTCGTGACGCTGCTCGCGCTGTCCGACGAGGGGGCGCCGAGTTACGACCGCGAGCACGCGGCGGCGCTCGCCGCGCTGGGCGCGCCCGCCTTCGCCTGCACCCCCGATCTCTTCCCGGAGGTGATGGCGGCGGCCATCGAACGACGCCAACTGCCTATACCGGACATGGCGATCCATCAGTGATCCGGGGCTTGCGCCGACCCCTGTGGGTCGTGCAAGGATCAACCCCGTCGCCCAGGACGTGAATCCAGCCATCCGGTTGCCGATGTCGTCCTGCTCAGTGCGGCCTCAAAGCCATATCGCCACGCTTATGTGTCCGTCGTACGCCTCGTAGGTACGGCCTCGTACTCAGGGAAGGCCCCGCTCGTGTCTGTTGTGTCCGCCATGCCTGTCACCGTGCGCCTGCCGCGCACGGTGGCCGCGCGGCGGGCACTGCTGGCGGCGCTCTTCCTCGGTGGCTTCCTGGCCCTGGCGTTCCTCTTCGGCGGCAGCGCTCACGCCGCCGAGCGGAGCGAACAGGGCGCCGCCACTGGCGCGTCGGCCGGCCGTTCCGCCGTCTCCGGGCTGCTCGACCCCTCGGGTGTCGAGCGGGCGCGGCAGCAGGTGGAGCGGCACGCACGGCCCGTGGTGGGGCGTACCACTCACACGGCACGGGACGTCGTACGGGAGACCGTGCGGCCCATCCAGGAGCCGGTCGAGCGGGAAGCACAGAAGATCACCAAGCCGATCGACGATCTGGTCGGCGACGCCACGAGCGGCGAGCTGCCGGTGCGGCTGCCCGACGTCGGCATCGGTGACACGATCGGCCTGGGCTCCGCTGGCTCCATGGCGGACCACGGCCCGGCCGCCGAGCACCATGCGGCCAAGGCCGAGCCGGTGACGGTGCACAAGGCGGCGCCCGCCGTCGCGGAGCCGATAGGGCCCGTGGCCCACACCCCGGCCGTCACCACGCACCACGGCGCGGCCGCCTCCCACGCCGGGCACGGCCCCGTCGTCCGGGCGGCAGCCTCCGGCACCGGTCCGGACGGTGGCGCCCCGGCGCCGCTGCCCCTTCCGCGGTCCCCGCTCGGGGCCACCTCCCAGTGCACCGGCGACAGCGGCGCTTCCCGTGGTGGGAACACCCAGGCCGCTCTTCCGCCGTCCGCCACGGCGTCGTTCGGGCTGAAGCCCGGCACGGTCCGTGCGGAGAGCTCGGCACCGACGCGCGAGCGGTTCAACGAAGTCCTCGAATTCCCCGGCTAGGGCAGACCTCCCCCCGTCTGTTGAGACCTGCCGCGCGGGGGCGGGTCAGGTCTGCCCGTCCGACACCCCTCTTGACTTCGAAGGACTTCCTCCACCATGCGCAACAACCTTCGCCGCTCCATCCTCGTAGCCGCTGCCGCCACCGGTATCTGGGCCCTCGGTTCCGCCGCCGCCAACGCCGCCGAGAACCCGGCCGTTCCCGCCACCGACGGTGTCACCAGCACCGTGGACGGCGTCACCAAGACGGTGAACAAGACCCTGCCGACCGACAAGGTGACCAAGACGGTCGACGGCGTGACCGGTGGCGTGGCCGACACCTCCAAGGTCACCGACACCGCGAAGAAGACCGTGGACGGCGCCGCCTCCACCGTGGACGGCGTCACCGCCCCCGTGCGGGACCGCGTCCCCGGCGCCGCCAACCTGCCGCGGGTCTCGGACGTCACCAAGACCGTCGAGGGCACCACCGACGGCCTTACCGGCGACGCCGCCAAGCCGGACAAGGCCGTCAAGAAGGCCCACAAGGCCGTCAAGGGCCTTGAGAAGACCGTCAAGAAGACCACCGACCTCGACCTGCCCACCGGCGAGGTCCCCGGCGTGGTGCCCGGCCTCCCCGGCCTCGGCTCGCTGCCGACCCTGCCCGACACCTCCACGCTGCCCACCGGCTCGCTGACGGACGTCAAGGGCGTCACGGGCAAGCTGCCCGCCCAGCTCCCCGCCACCCCGAAGCTGCCCGCCGCCCCGGGTTCGGCCAATGACCTGCTCGCCTGCCTCTCCGGCGCCGGCATCCGCCCGGAGGAGCTGACCGGCAAGGTCCAGGGTGTCGTCGGCACCACCAAGCCGGTCGTCGACGGTGTGGCCTCGGACGTGCTGCCGCCCGCCGTGCACCGCATCGTGGTCAAGGTCGTCCCGGTCGCGCAGCGGACCGTCGGTGACACCGGCGCGCTGGCCGACGACGCCGTGACCCGCACCACTCCGTACGTCGGCGTCGTGACCGGCAGCGCCCAGGGCTTCGCGCTGGGCACCGTCTCCAACGTGGTTCCGGCCGCCCAGGACACCGTCGACCGCCTGGTGCCGGTCGTGGTGAGCGTGCCGTCCACCGCCGTCCCGTTCGCGCAGGACCTGGCGGGCACCACCGTGCCGTTCGCCCAGGACCTGGCCCTGGGCACGGTCGCGGACGCTCAGACCACCGTGGGGAACGTCAAGGACGGTGCGCTGAGCCTGCTCCCCGCGCTGCCCACCGACCTGACCGACGCGGCCAACATCCCGGCCCTCCCGGTCCTGCCGGCCGACCTGCCGCAGGTTCCGGCGGACCTCCCGCAGCTCCCGGCGGAGCTCCCGACCGTTCCGGCCGACCTGCCGCAGCTCCCGGCGGAGCTGCCCACCGTTCCGGCCGACCTGCCGCAGCTCCCGGCGGAGCTGCCCACCGTTCCGGCCGACCTGCCGCAGCTCCCGGCGGAGCTGCCCACCGTTCCGGCCGACCTCCCGCAGCTCCCGGCCGAGCTCCCGCAGGTTCCGGTGGACCTGCCCTCGGTCCCGGCCCAGCTGCCGACCGTTCCGGGCACGCTCCCGACCGTCTGATCGCCCCGGCGGGCGTACGGCGGTCACGCTATGAAGGCCGGAAAACAGTAAAACCGTAAGGCGAGCGTCATCGACCGGGCAGCCCTCGTTGGGGAGGGGGCTGCCCGGTTGTCGTACGGAGATAGATGGAAACGGTCGCGATCTGTGACTGTAATCACCGCTCCAGTGTGATCTGCGATTTAGGGCCGCACGTCCTGCGGAGATAACCTGCGAGACGGACATGCCGCGTACCCGGCGAACGTGTGCCGCCCTCGTTATAGATCGCGTCCTCACGCTGCCCCCGCGGCACGCCCGCGCAGATAACGACCGCGATATCCATGGAAAAGGGACGGACGCGCGTGGACCTGTTCGAATACCAGGCGAGGGACCTCTTCGCCAAGCACGGTGTACCGGTGCTGGCCGGTGAAGTCATCGACACGCCTGAGGCGGCGCGCGAGGTGGCCGAGCGCTTGGGCGGCCGCGCGGTCGTCAAGGCGCAGGTGAAGGTCGGCGGCCGTGGCAAGGCCGGTGGCGTCAAGCTGGCCTCCGACCCGGCCGACGCCGTGGAGAAGGCCAACCAGATCCTGGGTATGGACATCAAGGGCCACACGGTCCACAAGGTGATGCTGGCCCAGACCGCGGACATCAAGGAGGAGTACTACGTCTCCTTCCTGCTGGACCGCACCAATCGCACCTTCCTCGCCATGGCCTCCGTCGAGGGCGGCGTGGAGATCGAGGTCGTCGCGGAGCAGAACCCCGAGGCGCTCGCCAAGATCCCGGTGGACGCCATCGAGGGCGTGACCCAGGAGAAGGCCGCCGAGATCGTTGCCGCCGCGAAGTTCCCGGCCGAGATCGCGGACCAGGTCGTCGAGGTCCTGCAGAAGCTGTGGGTCGTCTTCATCAAGGAAGACGCCCTGCTCGTCGAGGTCAACCCGCTGGTCAAGACCGACGACGGCAAGATCATCGCGCTGGACGGCAAGGTCTCCCTGGACGAGAACGCCGCCTTCCGTCAGCCGGAGCACGAGGCGCTCGAGGACAAGGCCGCGGCCAACCCCCTCGAGGCGGCCGCGAAGGCCAAGGGCCTCAACTACGTCAAGCTCGACGGCGAGGTCGGCATCATCGGCAACGGTGCGGGTCTGGTCATGTCGACCCTCGACGTCGTCGCCTACGCCGGTGAGAACCACGGCAATGTGAAGCCCGCCAACTTCCTCGACATCGGTGGTGGCGCCTCCGCCGAGGTGATGGCCAACGGCCTCGAGATCATCCTCGGCGACCCGGACGTCAAGTCGGTCTTCGTCAACGTCTTCGGTGGCATCACCGCCTGTGACGCTGTCGCCAACGGCATCGTCCAGGCCCTGGAGCTGCTGAAGTCCAAGGGCGAGGACGTCTCCAAGCCGCTGGTCGTGCGCCTCGACGGCAACAACGCGGAGCTGGGGCGCAAGATCCTCACCGACGCCAACCACCCGCTCGTTCAGCAGGTGGACACCATGGACGGCGCGGCCGAGCGTGCCGCCGAGCTGGCTGCGAAGTAAGGGACGAGGTCACCAGAAACCATGGCTATCTTCCTCACCAAGGAAAGCAAGGTCATCGTCCAGGGGATGACCGGGTCCGAGGGGCAGAAGCACACCCGTCGGATGCTTGCCTCGGGCACCAACATCGTCGGCGGCGTGAACCCCCGCAAGGCCGGCACCACCGTGGACTTCGACGGCGCCGAGATCCCGGTCTTCGGCTCCGTCAAGGAGGCCATCGACGCCACCGGCGCCGATGTCACGGTCATCTTCGTCCCGGAGAAGTTCACCAAGAGCGCGGTCATCGAGGCGATCGACGCCGAGATTCCGCTCGCCGTCGTGATCACCGAGGGCATCGCGGTCCACGACTCCGCCAACTTCTGGGCCTACGCGGGCAAGAAGGGCAACAAGACGCGCATCATCGGCCCGAACTGCCCGGGTCTGATCACGCCGGGTCAGTCGAACGCGGGCATCATCCCGGCCGACATCACCAAGCCCGGCCGGATCGGTCTGGTGTCGAAGTCCGGCACGCTGACCTACCAGATGATGTACGAGCTGCGGGACATCGGCTTCTCGTCCTGCGTGGGCATCGGCGGTGACCCGATCATCGGCACCACCCACATCGACGCCCTCGCCGCCTTCGAGGCCGACCCCGACACCGACCTGATCGTGATGATCGGCGAGATCGGCGGCGACGCCGAGGAGCGGGCTGCGGACTTCATCAAGGCCAGCGTCACCAAGCCGGTCGTCGGCTATGTGGCGGGCTTCACCGCTCCCGAGGGCAAGACGATGGGCCACGCGGGTGCCATCGTCTCCGGCTCCTCCGGCACCGCTCAGGCGAAGAAGGAGGCCCTCGAGGCCGCGGGCGTGAAGGTCGGCAAGACCCCGTCCGAGACCGCGCGCCTGGCGCGCGCCGCCCTGGTCGGCTGACGCCGCCACGGCTTGATGCCACGGGCCCGCACCACCCTGGGGTGGTGCGGGCCCGCGCCGTTCCCGGGCGACGGATACCCGGTGGCGGAATCGGCAAGCCCCCCATCCGTCCCACAGAGTCATAAAAGACGCATAAGCGGACTAGCCGCGACACGGCGACCAAACCCTTGATGTGGGGATGAAACGGCTGTTATTGGCAGCATAGTCACGTGACGCAAACGACCGATCGCAGCCCGTCGGTGTCCTCACGTGACCGTTCCGCGCCCCGGCGCTCCTCCGCCATCAGGGAGGCGTTCCTCGGCGGTGTGGTCGCCGCGGGGCTCGGCCTCGGCACGTTCGCCGTGGTCGTACTGCTGCTGTGGATCACCTCCTCGTCCCCCGACAGCAGCCCCGACGGGGCCCTGCATGTCGCCGCCGACCTGTGGCTGCTCGGCCATGGCGCCGACCTCGTGCGCACCGAGACGCTCTCCGGCCACATCGCGCCCGTCGGGCTGACCCCGCTGCTGCTCGGCATCGTGCCGTGCTGGCTGCTCTACCGGGCCGCCCAGCACGCCGTCTACCAGGCGGAGCCGGACGAGAGCGAGGGGCAGGAGGGGCACGAGGGGCAGTGGGTGCCCGCGGAGTCCGTTGTCGATTCCGAGTCCGTCGTCGATCCGCGCACCGCCTTCGCCTGGGTGACCGGCGGCTATCTGATGGTCGGCACGGCGGCCGTGCTGTACGCCTCGGGCGGGCCGCTGCGTGTCGACCTGCTCAGCGCGCTGTTGCATCTGCCGGTCGCCGCCGCGGCCATCGCCGCCGTCGGCGTGTGGACGGCAGGCGGACGGTTCCCGCTCCGCCTGCCCGGACGGGTGAACGCCGGACTGCGGCGGCTCCCCGGCGTGGGCTGGACCGTGCGGATGGCCGCGTCCCTGGCCGTATTCCTGGCCGCGCGCAGCTGGTGCCGGCGCCACCGGCTGACCGCCGCGCTACGGGCCGGGACCAGCGGTCTCGTCGTCCTGCTCGGCAGTGGTGCGCTCCTTACGGCGACATCGATGCTGAGCCACGCGGGCGCCGTACAGGTGACGTTCCTCAACCTCAGCGATGTGTGGTCGGGGCGGTTCGCGGTGCTGCTCGTGAGCCTGGCGCTGCTGCCGAACGCCATCGTCTGGGGCGCCGCGTACGGGGTCGGCGCGGGCTTCACGGTCGGCGGCGGCAGTGTGGTCGCGCCGCTGGGCATCACCTCCTACCCCCAGTTGCCGCACTTTCCCCTGGTCGCCGCGCTGCCCACGGACGGCTCCGGCGGGCCGCTGGTCTGGCTCACGGGGATCGCGGCCGGGGTCTCGGTGGCCTGGTTCATCGGGGTCGCGGCGGTGCGGCGACCCGGCAACGGCGAGCCCCGGCCCCCCTGGGGCTGGGGCGAGACGCTGGTGCTCGCCGGGCTGGCGGCGGGCGGCTGTGCGGCCGCGATGGCGCTGCTGGCCGGGGTCTCGGGCGGACCGCTGGGCATCGGCATCCTCGCCGACCTGGGTCCGAGCTGGTGGCGCACGGGCATGATCACGCTGGCCTGGACGGGAGTGATCGGGGTGCCCGGCGCGGTGGTGCTGCGCTGGTACCGGTTGTGCGTTCCTACCAGGGCCTCCTGGCCGGAGTGGAAGGCGACGCGGGCGGCGCGGCGGGCGTCCCGCGCACAGGCACGTACGGAGGCGAAGGAGGCCCGTGCGGTGCGGATCGCGGCCAAGGCGGAGGCCCGTGCGGTGCGGGCCGTGGCCAAGGCGGAGGAGGCGGAGGCCCGGGCGGCGATGCGGCCCGCGGTGGCCTCGCCCATGGAGTCCGCCGAGGTGCGCGAGGCGATGGCCGAGCCGTGGTGGCAGTGGCTGCGACCGTCGGGCACCCAGCGCAAACGGAACCGGAACCGGGACCGGAAGCTGGAAGCCGGCGGCGGTGCGGAGACGGGTCGGGAGACGGGTGTGGGTGCGATGGCCGGGTTCGCGACCCCCACGGGCACCCCGAACGCAGCCGGGACGGCGGACCGCCCACGCCGCTGGACGATGAACCGGAAGCACGCCCCCGAACCGCACCCGCAGCCGCCCGAGTCCCAGCCCGCGACCCCGAACCCCCTCCGCCCGGACCTCTCACCCCCACCGGACGACACCCGCCGCGAACCGTAAGGCAGTCACAGGCGAGGGCGAGCCGTCAGTCCTGGGTGCTCAGCAGGGGGCGGAGCTGCTCGGGGAGCAAGGTTTCGCAGTCGTGGCGGGAGGTCTGGGTGAGGGCGTCGTCGACGCAGGTGTAGTAGTCGTTGTAGACGACCTGGAAGCTGAACGTCGCCGCGACGATGGCGAGCGCGAGCCCGCCCGTCACCAGGCCGCTGATCGCCGCCGTGGACTGCGGCTTCGCGGGGCCGCTGCCGGGAGCGGGCAGCGGCGCCGGGGTGGCGCCCGGGGGCGGGGGCGGGGCGTTCAGGGGCGCGGCGGCGGCCGGGGGCGGCGTTGTGCGGCGTGCCTTGGCCCGTAGCGAGCTGATGCCCCAGTACAGGGCCAGCGTCCCGAGCAGCAGTGCGATCTGCGGCAGGCTGAAGAGCGCGAAGAAGAACGCCCACATGCCCGCGAGCAGCGCGTACCGGGCGCGTCGCTGGGCCGGGTCGTTGGGGTCCCAGCGCGGGCCGCTGGGGCCGGAGGGGCGGTTGGAGCCGGGGCCGGCGCCGAAGCTGCCGCCCTGGCGGCTGGGCTGGCGGCTGCTCCACTGGCTGCCCCAGGCCGGAGGCTGCTGCGGTCGCTGACCGTTCTGATCGCCTTCGCCGCTCTGCCCGTCGGCGTCTTCCGGCCGGGGCTGCCACGGCTGGTCCGGCCTGCCCTCGGGCGGCGGGGCGAACGGATTGTCCTCGTGCTGGTCCCCGTTCTGCCCGCCGGGGGCCGGGGAGGACGGCGACTGCTGCTCCCGGAGCAGCGGCGTCGTACGCGACATGCGGGCGCGCCTCATCGCCGCCCCCCGGTCGTGGCGGGAGGCGGAGTGAGGTGATGAGCCGCGCGGCGGCGTCGGTCCGGCATGTGGAGTGTGTCTTCCCCTTGTGTCGTCGTCCTGCACGCCGGGGGCGTGTACGGCTTGAGGCGGTCGTTCCCACGGCGTCAGTTGGATGCGCAGTCCAGACGCTACCTCCCGTGCCCGCCCCCGTCCCCTGGGGGCCGCTTCGTGTGCCGGTATCGTTGCTGACGGTCGGCGGCTTCGTAGAGTTCCCCGGAATTGATGAGTCCGCGACCTTGTACGACCACACAAACGGCAGCACCGCCCGCGAGAAAGAGCCCCGCCGTGGCCTCCCCGCCTTCCCCTGTCAGCCCTGCCCGCCCCGGGCACCCGGTCCGCCTCGTCGTACTCGTCTCCGGCTCCGGTACGAATCTGCAGGCGCTGCTCGACGCCATCGCCGCCGAGGGCGTGGCCCGCTACGGCGCCGAGGTGGTGGCCGTGGGCGCCGACCGCGACGACATCGAGGGCCTGGCGCGCGCCGAGCGCGCCGGGATCCCCACGTTCGTGTGCCGGGTCAAGGACCACGCCGACCGCGCCGAGTGGGACGCGGCGCTGGCGGAGGCCACCGCCGCCCATGAGCCTGACGTGGTCGTCTCGGCCGGGTTCATGAAGATCCTGGGGCCGGAGTTCCTCGCCCGGTTCGGCGGCCGCTGCGTCAACACCCACCCCGCGCTGCTCCCGAGCTTTCCCGGTGCCCATGGCGTACGCGACGCGCTCGCGCACGGTGTGAAGGTGACCGGATGCACCGTCCACTTCGTCGACGACGGGGTCGACACCGGACCGATCATCGCCCAGGGCGTGGTCGAGGTCCGGGACGAGGACGACGAGTCCGCTCTTCATGAGCGGATCAAGGAAGTCGAGCGTTCGCTGCTCGTCGAGGTCGTGGGGCGTCTGGCGCGTCACGGCTACCGCATAGAGGGACGAAAGGTAAGGATCCCGTGACCGCCGAAGGTACCAAGCGGCCCATCCGCCGCGCGCTGGTCAGCGTCTACGACAAGACGGGCCTCGAGGAGCTGGCCCAAGGGCTGCACGCGGCGGGTGTCCAGCTCGTCTCGACCGGCTCGACGGCCGCGAAGATCGCCGCCGCCGGCGTCCCGGTCACCAAGGTCGAGGAGCTGACCGGCTTCCCCGAGTGTCTCGACGGCCGCGTCAAGACGCTGCACCCGCGCGTCCACGCGGGCATCCTGGCCGACCTGCGGCTCGACTCGCACCGTGCGCAGCTCCAGGAGCTGGGCGTGGAGCCCTTCGAGCTGGTCGTGGTCAACCTCTATCCGTTCCGCGAGACGGTCGCCTCGGGCGCCTCGCCGGACGAGTGCGTCGAGCAGATCGACATCGGCGGCCCCTCCATGGTCCGCGCCGCCGCCAAGAATCACCCGTCCGTGGCCGTGGTCGTCAACCCCGAGCGGTACGACGACGTCCTCAAGGCCGCCGCGGACGGCGGTTTCGACCTGGAGGGGCGCATGCGCCTGGCGGCCGAGGCGTTCCAGCACACGGCGGCGTACGACGTGGCGGTGGCCAACTGGTTCGCGGCCGCCCGCGGCGGAGCCGCTGACGGCCGCAGCGTGGCGGCGGACGACTCCGCCTTCCCGGAGTTCCTGGGCGCGACCGTCACCCGTAAGAACGTGCTGCGCTATGGCGAGAACCCGCACCAGCCGGCCGCGCTCTACTCCGACGGCAGCGGTAAGGGGCTCGCGGAGGCCGAGCAGCTGCACGGCAAGGAGATGTCGTTCAACAACTACACCGACACCGAGGCCGCCCGCCGGGCCGCGTACGACCACACCGAGCCCTGTGTCGCGATCATCAAGCACGCCAACCCGTGCGGGATCGCGGTCGGGGCGGATGTCGCCGAGGCGCACCGTAAGGCGCACGCCTGCGACCCGCTGTCGGCCTTCGGTGGTGTGATCGCCGTCAACCGTCCGGTGTCGGTCGCCATGGCCGAGCAGGTCGCCGAGATCTTCACCGAGGTGATCGTCGCCCCGGCGTACGAGGACGGTGCGGTCGAGGTGCTGGCCCGTAAGAAGAACATCCGCGTGCTGCGCTGCGCGGACGGGCCGGCGGACGTCGCCGAGCAGCGCCCCATCGAAGGCGGTCTGCTGCTGCAGGCCAAGGACCGCCTCCAGGCCGAGGGCGACGACCCGGCCAACTGGACCCTCGCCACGGGCGCGGCGCTGGACGCCGACGGCCTCGCCGAGCTGGCCTTCGCCTGGCGCTCCTGCCGTGCGGTGAAGTCCAACGCGATCCTGCTCGCCAAGGACGGCGCCACGGTCGGCGTCGGCATGGGCCAGGTCAACCGCGTGGACTCGGCGAAGCTGGCCGTCGAGCGGGCCGGTGCCGAGCGGGCCGCCGGTGCGTACGCCGCCTCCGACGCCTTCTTCCCGTTCCCGGACGGCTTCGAGGTGCTGGCCGAGGCGGGCGTCACGGCCGTGGTGCAGCCGGGCGGCTCGGTCCGTGACGAGCAGGTGGTGGAGGCCGCCCAGAAGGCGGGCGTCACCATGTACTTCACGGGCACGCGCCACTTCTTCCACTGAGTGACCGCCTCTTCCACTGAGTGACCGCTGAGCGAGCACAGGAGGCCGCACCCCGACCGGATCACGGGGTGCGGCCTTCGCCGGTGCGGCACCGACCGGCCCCTGATTGGATCCGACGTCCCCGCATCCGGGAGGATGAAGTCATGACCGCCCAGATTCTCGATGGCAAGGCAACCGCAGCCGCGATCAAGTCCGATCTCGTCAGCCGCGTGGAGGCGCTCAAGGCCAAGGGCATCCATCCCGGCCTCGGGACGGTGCTGGTGGGCGAGGACCCCGGCAGCAAGTGGTACGTCGCGGGCAAGCACCGCGACTGTGCCGAGATCGGCATCGACTCCCTCCGGCGCGACCTGCCCGAGACCGCCACCCAGGAGGAGATCGAGGCGGCGGTGCGGGAGCTCAACGAGGACCCGGCCTGCACGGGCTACATCGTCCAGCTGCCGCTCCCCAAGGGCATCGACACCAACCGGGTGCTGGAGCTGATCGACCCGGCCAAGGACGCCGACGGGCTGCACCCGATGAACCTCGGCCGGCTGGTGCTCAACGAGAGCGGCCCGCTGCCGTGCACGCCCCAGGGCGTCATCCAGTTGCTGCGCCACCACGGTGTGGAGATCAACGGCGCGCATGTGGTGGTCGTCGGCCGGGGCATCACCGTCGGCCGGTCGATCGGGCTGCTGCTGACCCGCCGCTCCGAGAACGCCACGGTCACCCTCTGCCACACCGGCACCCGCGACCTGCCCGGGATCCTGCGCCAGGCCGACATCATCGTGGCGGCCGCCGGGGTGCGGCATCTGATCGGGCCGGATGACGTGAAGCCGGGCGCGGCGGTGCTCGACGTGGGCGTCAGCCGGGACGAGCACGGCAAGATCGCCGGCGATGTGCACCCCGGAGTGGCCGAGGTCGCGGGCTGGATCTCGCCGAACCCGGGCGGCGTCGGCCCGATGACCCGCGCCCAGCTGCTGGTCAACGTGGTGGAGGCCGCGGAGCGGAACGCGAAGGCGGACGCCGACGCCGGTGCCGGCCATGACGGCTGAGGCGAGCGAGCCGGCGGCAGGGGGGCAGCGGCAGCCGCCGCCCGCGCGGCCTTCGGGCCCCGCCCGGCTCATCCGTAAGTCGCGCCGCTTTCCGCTGATCACCCGGGACACCGCGCGTCCGGAGGGCGGCGGCCGGGCCGCGCCCGGTGCCGCTCCGGCGCCCGCCCGGCAGTGGCCGCTGCTCGCGGTGATGGGCGGTGTGGGCCTGGGGCTGTTGATCGTCGCCCTGGACGCGTTCCGGGCGGGCACGGTGGTGATCGGGCTGTCCCTGCTGGCGGGCGCCTTCATACGGTGGGCGCTGCCCGAGGTGGGGATGCTCGCGGTGCGGTCGCGCTTCACCGACATGCTGACCTACGGGCTGCTGGGCGCGGCGATCGTGCTGCTGTCCCTGATGGCCCAGCCGGATCCGTGGGTATCGATCCCGTTCCTGGACGACGTGGTGCATTTCACGGTGCGCTAGCCGACGGCGTGAAACGGCGGCCCGTCCTCTCCCCCGTGGAAGGACGGGCCGCCGTCGTTGTGGCCGGATCCGAACGGTCCGGCGGCGGTCCGCCCTCTCCCCCGAAGAAGGACGGACCGCCTGGTAATCAGGGTTGTGTGTGGACTGTGCCGGATCAATGACCGGCAGAATCCTGTGGCGCGGAAGTGACCGTTCCAGCACGAGGTCTCGGCTGTGCAACGACGAGCCGGGCGCGGCGGAGTACACACCGGTGCACGAAATGCTCCGATGCGCCCCCACCCGAGGAGCTGACATCCTGGGGCAAGGCGTCCCTTTGGGTAGTCAGTTCGGGGCCCGGAGGCGCCAACAGGGGCCGTAGCGCGGGAGATTGACACAGGCACGTGCGGGGGGACAGGGGGAGGCAATGCCTCGTTGGAGGGACCTGCCGGAGGGACTCGATCCGCAGGTACAGGAGTTCACCGGCCAGTTGCGCACGATCGTCGAGCGCAGCGGGCTGAGCGTCGTCGCCGTCGCCGACCGCACCGGCTACAGCAAGAGTTCATGGGAGCGCTATCTGGGCGGACGGCTGCTGCCCCCGCAGGGCGCGGTGGAGGCCCTGGCCGAGGCCACGGGCGCCGATGTCCATCACCTCAGCACGCTGTGGGAGCTGGCGGAGCGGGCCTGGAGCCGCTCCGAGATGCGCCACGACGTCACGATGGAGGCCATCAGCGTCGCGCAGGCACGCGCCGCCATCGAGCAGTTCGACCCGGCGGCGCAGGGGGTGGGCGCCCGGAAGAACGGCCGTCATCCGGGGAAGGGGCGGTCGAGTGTCGAACCGCCGGAACCCGAGCAGCCGTTGGTCGCGACGGCTCCGGTGTTCTCGGCTCCCGCGGCGCCGCCGGCCGAGCGGGCACCGGGCTCCTCCGAACCGCCGTCGCCCGCCTTGTCCGCTCCGTCACCGTCAACCTTCCCGTCGGGGCCGCCCTCGCCTTCCGGGACGGGGCGGAAGCGCGTCGCGCTGTTCGCCGGGGGGCTCGTCGGCGCGCTCTTACTCGTCGCCGGCGCCGTCCTGCTGATCGATGCGGGCGGCGACGGCGAGAAGCGCGGGGAGAAGCCGAGCACCGCACCGACCACCAGCGCGCGTCAGCTGCCGGCGGGCGTGAAGTGCGCCGGGGAGGACTGCACCGGTCAGGATCCGCAGGCCATGGGGTGCGGCGCAGCCGCGACGACCACCGCGAACGTCACCGTCGGCACCGCGTATGTCGAGGTCCGCTACAGCAAGACCTGCCGGGCGGCCTGGGCCCGTATCACCCGGGCGGCTCCGGACGATGTGATCCAGATCAAGGCGCCGGGCGCGAGGGGCGGCGCGGCCCGCGCGCAGAACAGCAGGGTCGGCGCCGACGGCGACGCCTACACCAAGATGATCTCGGTGGACGCCACCGCGCGGACCACCGCCTGCGCCACTCTCACGGGCGGTACGCGCGCCTGCACGGCTCCCGGCGCCCAGGGGTGAGCGCGGGCGAGGGAAGCCCGTCCGGGGGAATTCGGAAACAGGGGGAATGAGCCAGGGGAATCGGGGCAGGCGCTGCCCGAGCCCCCCACGGGTGCGGCACTGGGCGGCCGCCTGCACTCCCCCTCCTGGCAGGCGGCCGCCCAAGTGCGCGAGGACGGAACGCGCGGTGAGCGGTTACACAGTGGCCCGAGAGAACCTTGGTCAGGTGCCGTCGGATAGCCTGACGCAGGTATCTCGACACCAAGAGATCTTGGACTGACAACACAGCGCAGGAGACCGCCATGACCCGCACTCCCGTCACCGTCACCGTCACCGGCGCGGCCGGCCAGATCGGCTACGCGCTGCTCTTCCGCATCGCCTCCGGTCAGCTCCTCGGCGCGGACGTGCCGGTCAAGCTGCGTCTCCTGGAGATCCCGCAGGGGTTGAAGGCTGCCGAGGGCACCGCGATGGAGCTCGACGACTGCGCCTTCCCGCTCCTCCAGGGCATCGACATCTCCGACGACCCGAACGTGGGCTTCGACGGTGCGAACGTCGCCCTGCTCGTCGGCGCCCGCCCGCGTACCAAGGGCATGGAGCGCGGCGATCTGCTGGAGGCCAACGGCGGCATCTTCAAGCCGCAGGGCAAGGCCATCAACGACCACGCCGCGGATGACATCAAGGTCCTGGTCGTGGGCAACCCGGCCAACACCAACGCGCTCATCGCGCAGGCCGCCGCGCCGGACGTACCGGCCGAGCGCTTCACCGCGATGACCCGGCTGGACCACAACCGCGCCCTGTCGCAGCTCTCGAAGAAGACCGGCGTCCCGGTCAGCGAGATCAAGAAGCTGACGATCTGGGGCAACCACTCCGCCACCCAGTACCCGGATGTCTTCCATGCCGAGGTCGCGGGCAAGAACGCCGCCGAGGTCGTCAACGACGAGCAGTGGCTGGCCGACACCTTCATCCCGACCGTCGCCAAGCGCGGTGCCGCGATCATCGAGGCGCGCGGCGCCTCCTCGGCCGCCTCCGCCGCCAACGCCGCCATCGACCACGTCCACACCTGGGTCAACGGCACCGACGCCGACAACTGGACCTCCGCCGGTGTGGTCTCCGACGGCTCGTACGGGGTGCCGGAGGGCCTGATTTCCTCGTTCCCGGTCACCGCCGCGAACGGGAAGTTCGAAATCGTCCAGGGCCTGGACGTCAACGAGTTCTCGCGGACCCGCATCGACGCGTCGGTGAAGGAGCTCGAGGAGGAGCGCGAGGCCGTGCGGGGTCTCGGCCTGATCTGACGGGCCGCATCGAGGCCATTTCCGAAGGGTCACATTCCGGTATTCACTCCGGAGTGTGACCCTTCGGCCATTCACTGTAATCGCGGGCCATCTTCCCCTAACGTGGAGGTAGTTGCTACGGCCTCGGGGGGAAACATGGCCAATACGCGCGATGATCATTCTTTGGGCGGCCACTCGTCTCATCTGCCGCAGCCGCGGCCGGAGCCTTTACCTGGCGTCCCCTCTCCTCGCGCCGCCGACGATGCGTCCCCCTACGCCACCAGCGAGGCGACCCGGCTGCTGTGCGCGGGCGCCTATCTGGACGACGACTTCCGGGACACGGTCCTGGACGAGCTGTATGTCCACGAGGAGCGGGCCGTGGCGCCCTCGCTGGGCATCGACGCGGCCCGGGTGCTCGCGCACGCGCTGCGCGCGCGCCGTCTGGAGGCATGCTGGACCGCGCTGCTGGTGTCCTTATGGGTGCTGGACTTTCTGCTGGCGCAGGGGTTCTTCTATCTGTTCCTGCTGTCCTGTGCGCTGCTTCTGCTGGCGGCCTGGGCCAGAGGCGGCGCCATGGGCCCCTTCCGCGCCGACTATCCCGGGGCCGACGGGGTCACCGTCACCCGGCGGCGGGCGGCCGCGGTGCTGCGGGTGCTCGGCTGCCTGATCCTGCTGTCCTATGCGGTCTCTGCCCTGACGCAGGCGTTCACGGGCGAGCCCGCTACGAGCGGGCTGCAGGGCTTCGCACCGGCCCTGGCGACCGGGCCGGACACCAGCGCCGCCTGGTTCGCGCTGGTGATCCCGGCCATGATGGCCACCGCGGTCGCCCTGCACCGTGAGCATGTGGCCCGAGTGCTGGCCACCGACCTGGAGCCGGAGACCTTCGCCGACCCCGCCGCGGACCCCGCGGAGCGGTTCGAGGGCGGGCGCTTCCAGCGAGTGCGGGCCCTGATCCGCCGCGAGCAGCACTCACCGGTGATCCTCTACCACGATCGGCACCCCTTCCTCGGCGCGGGCGCCGCCCATGACACCTGGACCCTCGCCGTCGAGCTGCGGCCGCGCGAGGGCGGCGATCCGGCGCCGCTGGACAACCGCGTGATCCTGGAGCGGATCCGGCCGCTGGTCGAGAAGTTGCGCACCTCCTCGACTCAGGGCGCCTCCTCCGTCCAAGGCGCCTCCTCCGCCCAGGGCACCGCCTCCGTCCAGGGCACCGCCCGGCCCGCCGCCGCCAGCCGCGACCGGCTGCGCGGCCTGGAGCTCGACGAATGCGTCTTCCTCAAGGTCACCGGATTGCGGAGCCGCTCCTTCGTGCCGTATGGCGAGGCGGACTTCGCGCGGGAGCGGGCGGAGGCCGTCGAGGAGGGCGGAGAGGTCCGCCGGCACTTTCTGCGCATCCGCGTCGGCGCATGGCGGGAAGAGGTGGTCACCACCGTCTTCGTGCGGGTGCATACGCAAGGCGGCATGCTGATGCTGGAGTTCGCCCCCCATGTGCTGCGCCCGATCCGCCCGGACTTCCGGGCGGTCGACCGGCTCTCCGACTCCCACCGTCGCGGCGGACTGCCGGGCAAGGCGGTCTGGGCGCTCGGGCGGACGCCGACGGCGGCGGGCCAGGCGGTCATCCACGCCTTCCGCTCGGCCGCCTTCGTCTGGCGGATGTACGCGGGGGGTTATGAGGCGGCCATCCCCGACGGGCCCTGGATCTCGGTGCGGGAGCTGGGCAGCGACGCAGGCGCATCGCTCTTCCAGGAGATGGATGTCAGCCGCTATCTGAAAAGCGTCGAGGACCGGGTGGCCAACGGCGTGCGAAGGGCGCTCGACGAAGCCGGCTGGGAGACCGGCGAGTTCGAGCAGAAGGTCATCAATGTGAGCGGCGGCGGGGTCTTCATCGAGTCCGCGGCGAACAGCGCCTTCGGCTTCGGTGACCACAACACCATCAGCAACACCACCGGAACCAACGGAGCGGGAGGCGGCCATGGCGATGGCTGACACGGAGGACGGCAGCGGCGTGGGCGGCGGCGGTGCGGACCACACGGCCGGCGCGAGCGGTGGCGGCGCGGGCCCGGCGGGCGGCGGCGGGCGCACATTCGGCGACATCAGGTTCGGCAAGGTGAGCGGCAGCGCCGTCGGCATCGGCGACCACAACCACATTGTGAACGGACGGCAGGGGGAGGCCCCTTGCGACCCCGCCTATCAGGAGCTGCTGGAGGCCGTTCGACAGCTCACCGACGATCTGCGGCGGGTGGTCCCGAGCCCGGAGGTCGGCGCGCTCTCCGATGAACTGGACCAGGCCCAGGACGAGATCCAGCGCACCGGCCGGGCCGGGGCCGGCCGACTTGCCAGGATCCGGGTGATGTTGCAGGACGCCAGCGCCAGCGTCGGCATGCTCGCCTCCGGCGTCGCCGTCGGACAGGCGGTCGGCGCGCTCCTGGGCGGCTGAGATGAGCACACCGGGCGGCGAGGGGGGCCGTCGATGGAACGAGGAGGCCCAGCGTTGGGTGGGCGAGGGCGCGGAGCCGCCGGCCCCGGGCCGAAGACCACCCAATCCGCATCTGGGCACGGTGCTTCTGGCGGTACTCGCCGTGGTGCTGGTCGGCGGGATCGGCGTCGGCGCCTGGAAGTTGGTGTCGGGCGGCGGGGATGACAAGCCCGGGGCGGACGGCGGTTCGCCCTCGGCCTCGTCCTGGTCACCGTCGACCGAGCAGCCCTCGGTGATGCCGTCGGGGCCGTTCTCGGAGACGACCTCGGCGCCGCCGTCGGTGTCCACGGACAGCCCGCAGGAGCCGCCGGCGGACTATGCGCGCACCACCGACGCGGAGGGGTTCCGGCTGGATGTGCCCAGGGGCTGGCAGCGGGTCAAGCGTGATACCGGGGTGTTCTACGAGTCGTCCGACGCGAGCAGCCTGATCCAGGTCTTCGCGCTGACCGAGCCCGACGTCACCCCGTACGAGGCGCTGCGCCAGGCGGAGACGGGGCTCAAGAAGAACCCCGACTACCAGCGGTACGAGCTGAAGCGGCTCGGCCCCGGCGATGACGCGGACGCGGAGCTGGAGTACGGCTACCGCAGCGCCAAGTACGGCCCGCGCCGAATACTCGACCGTGCCTTCACCGGCCCGGACCAGGTGCAGTACGCGGTGCTGGTCGCGGGCCCGGCCGACGACTGGCCGCAGCAGCGGGAGCGGCAGCGCATCGTGCTGGCTTCCTTCTGCCCCACCGCCTACTGCCCAGCCACCTGACGGGGGGCAGGGGGCGGCGGGCACGATCTGTGGCAGCCGGCGCGGGCACGACCGGCGGCAGGCAGTGGCAGGCACAGGACGGCACGGTTAAGGCGACATATCCGTATCGGTGGGGTGACGGAGGGTGGGGCGGCCCTCGAACCGGGTACACCGATGTCGGTCGGCGCGGCTTGTCGGCTTAGGGGAGCAGAGTTCCACTATCGGGGGGATAGATGAGCATGCATGACGGGGGAGTGCCGGGAGGGCCGGGAGGGCCTGGGCAGGACGCCCGGCGGGCACTGCGGGCGTTGGCGGTGACGATCTTCCTGGTCGGGGGGATCGCGTTTTCCGGATGGGTGGCCTTCGGTGGCGACGGCACCTCCCGCCATCAGGCGGGGCCGCTGCCGTGGGACCAAGAGAGCCCCACGGCCACGCCGAGCGCGGAGGTCTCCCAGCCGAGCGATCTCTATCCCTCGCCCGGTCCCGAGACCGGTGGGCCCACCGGTCTTCCGGCCGATCTCCCCACGGACCCGCCGACCGGGGCGTCCCCGTCCGCGACGCCCTTCGGTACCCCGTCCTCCCCGTCTCTGACCGGCGCCGCCCCGCCCGCGGGCTACAGCACCCAGGAAGACCCCGCCGGATACCACCTCGCGGTCCCGGACGGATGGCGGCGGACGACCGAGGGCCCCAGCGTCTACTACACCTCGCCCGACGACAGCACCGTGATCCAGGTCTTCGAGCTGCACGGCCCCGAGTCGACGCCGTACGAGTCCGCCCAGGAGGCCGAGCGGATCGCCTCCACCCACCGCGACTACGAGCAGATCGCCCTCACCCGGCTGGGCTCGGCCGCCACGGACCCGGCACAGCTCGAATACACGTACCAGTCCAAGAGCGACGGCCACCGCCGGATACTCGACCGCCGCTTCGCCGCCCCCGACGGCACGATGTACGCGGTGCTGGTGATCGGCCCCTCCGGGGACCGGGCGGAGGAGCGGGAGGTCCACCAGGCGGCGGTGGACACCTTCTGCCCGACCGCCTACTGCACGGCTTCCTGACGCCGGCTGCCTACCGCACGGCCTCCCACACCGGGACCGCCTACCGCGGGCTCCTGGCAGCCTCCTGACACCGATCGACGTGCACCAGCTCTTGACAGATCGGCCGATCATGACCGGGGAGGCCGGTTCCGCCTTCGGATCACGTGAGCCGGCCCACTTTCTCTTGCGAATCGCGCATAGGTTCCCGCCTTCCGGTTAGGGGTCCATGTTGCTGGCTTGGACCAGCGGCAAAGTTCGCAGAACCGGAAGGCAGAATTCACGTGGCGGCAGTCGAGACCATTCATGTGGACGGGGTGTGGCAGGCAGCCGCGTCCGGGGCGCAGCGGGAGGTTCTCGACCCCGCGGACGCCAAGACCCTCGCCGTCGTCGCCGAGGGTGGCCTCGAGGACACCGACGCGGCGGTCGCGGCCGCGCGCCGCGCCTTCGACCAGGGCCCCTGGCCCGGGACGCCGGTGGCCGAGCGGGCGGCGCTGCTGCGCCGCGTCGCCGAGCTGCTGCAGCGCGACCGCGAGACGATCGCGCTCATCGAGAGCCGTGACACCGGCAAGACCCTGGAGGAGGGGCGGGTCGACGTCGACGACGTGACCAACGCCTTCCGCTACTTCGCCGACCTGGCCGCGGGCGAGTCCGCCGGGCGGGTCATCGACGCGGGTACCCCCGATGTGCACAGCGTCGTGGTCCATGAGCCGGTCGGCGTCTGCGCGATGATCACCCCCTGGAACTATCCGCTGCTCCAGGCCAGCTGGAAGATCGCCCCGGCGCTGGTCGCCGGGAACACCTTTGTGATCAAGCCCAGCGAGGTGACCCCGCTGTCCACCGTCCATCTGGTGCGGCTGCTGGCCGAGGCCGGGCTGCCGGCCGGGGTGGCCAACCTGGTCACCGGCACGGGCGACCCCGTGGGCGCCCGGCTGTCCGAGCACCCCGATGTGGACCTGGTCTCCTTCACCGGCGGGCTGATCAGCGGCACCAAGGTCGCCCAGGCCGCCGCGCCGACGGTCAAGAAGGTCGCGCTGGAGCTCGGCGGCAAGAACCCCAATGTGGTCTTCGCCGACGCCTGCGCCACCGCCGAGGGCTTTGACACCGCCGTCGACCAGGCCCTGAACGCCGCCTTCATCCACAGCGGTCAGGTCTGCTCCGCCGGTGCCCGGCTGATCATCGAGGAGTCGGTGCGCGAGCGGTTCGTGGCCGAGCTGGCCCGCCGCGCGGAGAAGATCAAGCTGGGCCGCGGCACCGAGGACGGTGTCGAATGCGGTCCGCTGGTCTCGGCCCAGCAGTTGGACAAGACCGAGGCGTATGTGGCGTCCGCCCTGGAGGAGGGCGCCCTGCTGCGGTGCGGCGGCAAGCAGCCGGAGCCCAACGAGGTCCGCCCGGCCACCGGTTACTTCTATCTCCCGACCGTGCTCGACCAGTGTCACCGCGAGATGCGGGTGGTGCGGGAGGAAACGTTTGGGCCGATTCTGACCGTCGAGTCCTTCCAAACCGAGGACGAGGCCGTCACACTCGCCAATGACACGGAGTACGGACTGGCCGGCGCCGTCTGGTCCGCCGACACCGCGCGGGCGCGCCGCGTCGCCGCCCGGCTGCGGCACGGCACCGTGTGGATCAACGACTACCACCCCTACCTTCCGCAGGCCGAATGGGGCGGTTTCGGCAAGTCCGGGGTCGGGCGCGAGCTCGGTCCCGCGGGCCTTGACGAATACCGCGAGACCAAGCACGTCTACGAGAACCTGCGACCGAGCCCGGTGCGCTGGTTCGCCGGCTGACGCCCCACCGCCGGCCCCGCCCGGGGCTCGGCCGGGCCCGGACTCGTCCCCCGGGGCCCGGGCCCGGCCGCACCCCATCACGGCGACCGGCGGGGATCAGCCCGTGGACACCGAGGCGCCCGGCAACACCCCCACCCCCAGGGGCGGCAGCCCCCGTCCCGCACCGGCGCGAGCCGTTTGGGTAAGACCCCGAGGAGTAACCCCACATGTCCGTACCTGTCGTATACGACTATGTCGTCATCGGCGGCGGCACCGCAGGATCGGTGATCGCTTCCCGGCTCACCGAGGACCCGGACATCCGTGTCGCCGTCATCGAGGGCGGACCGTCCGATGTCGACCGCCCCGATGTGCTGACCCTGCGCCGCTGGCTCGGGCTGCTCGGCGGGGACTTGGACTACGACTACCCCACCACCGAGCAGCCACGCGGAAACTCGCATATCCGGCACAGTCGGGCGCGAGTGCTCGGGGGGTGCTCCTCGCACAACACCCTGATCTCCTTCAAGCCGCTGCCGGGTGACTGGGACGAGTGGGCCGAGGCCGGCGCCGAGGGCTGGGACGCGCAGTCCATGGATCCGTACTTCCAGCGGCTGCGCAACAACGTTGTCCCGGTGGACGAGAAGGACCGGAACGCGATCGCGCGGGACTTCGTCGAGGCCGCCCAGTCCGCCGCCGGGGTGCCGCGGGTCGAGGGGTTCAACAAGAAGCCGTTCCATGAGGGCGTCGGCTTCTTCGACCTCGCGTACCACCCGGAGAACAACAAGCGTTCCTCGGCGTCGGTCGCCTATCTGCACCCGTTCCTGGACCGGCCCAACCTCCATCTGATGCTGGAGACCTGGGCGTACAAGCTGGAGCTGGACGACACCGGCCGGATCACCGGCGTCCATGTCCGCACCAAGGACGGCGAGGAGATCGTCGTCCGGGCCGAGACCGAGGTCCTGGTCTGCGCGGGCGCCGTGGACACCCCGCGGCTGCTGATGCACTCCGGTATCGGGCCCAAGTCGGATCTGGAGGCGCTGGGCATTCCCGTCGTCCACGATCTGCCGGGCGTCGGCGAGAATCTGCTCGACCACCCCGAGTCGGTCATCGTGTGGGAGACGGACGGCCCGATCCCGGACAACTCCGCGATGGACTCCGACGCGGGCCTGTTCATCCGGCGGGACCCCGAATCCCGGGGCCCGGACCTGATGTTCCACTTCTACCAGATCCCGTTCACCGACAATCCGGAGCGGCTGGGCTACGAAAAGCCCGAGCACGGCGTGTCGATGACCCCCAACATCCCCAAGCCGCGCAGCCGCGGTCGGCTCTACCTCACCAGCGCCGATCCGTCCGTCAAGCCCGCCCTCGACTTCCGGTACTTCACGGACGAGGAGGACTACGACGGCCGCACGCTGGTCGACGGCATCCGGGTCGCGCGTGAGATCGCCAAGACCGAACCGCTGGCGAGCTGGCTCAAGCGCGAGGTGTGCCCGGGCCCGGAGATCACCTCGGACGAGGAGATCAGCGAGTACGCCCGCAAGGTCGCGCACACCGTGTACCACCCGGCGGGCACCTGTCGTATGGGTGCCTCGTCGGACCAACTCGCCGTGGTCGGCCCGGATCTGCGGATCCGGGGTCTGAACGGCGTCCGTATCGCCGACGCGTCCGTCTTCCCGACGATGCCGGCCGTGAACCCGATGATCGGAGTCCTGATGGTGGGCGAGAAGTGCGCTGAGCTGCTGTTCGAGGATCGCGACCGGGAACGGCACAGGCCCGATGACCGGGCTGCCACGCTCGCGCCGGGAGGTGAGGCGTGATGGCCACGACCCTGGTCCCCGAGACGCCCGACACCCCCAAGATCCCCGAGAGCGGCGAGCGCGCCCCGGTGTTCTCGGTCCGCGACCTGTGGAAGGTCTTCGGCCCCAAGGCCGAGCGCATCCCCGGTTCCGCCGAGGCGGAGCTGCCCGCCGGCGAGCTGCGCGCCCGCACCGGCTGCACCGCCGCCGTCCGCGAGGTCTCCTTTGACGTCCAGCCGGGCGAGGTCTTCGTGGTCATGGGGCTGTCCGGCTCCGGCAAGTCCACTCTCGTCCGCTGCCTCACCCGGCTGATCGAGCCCACCTCCGGGACCCTGAAGATCGACGGCGAGGACGTCCTGGCCATGGACAAGGCCCGGCTGCGCGATCTGCGCCGGCACCGCGCCGCCATGGTCTTCCAGCACTTCGGGCTGCTGCCGCACCGCTCCGTCATCGACAACGTCGCCTACGGCCTGGAGATCCAGGGTGTGGGCAAGGCCGAGCGCCGCGCCAAGGCCGCCGAAGTGGTGGAGAAGGTCGGTCTCACCGGTCTCGAGCGCCGCCGCCCCGGACAGCTCTCCGGTGGTCAGCAGCAGCGCGTGGGCCTGGCCAGGGCACTCGCCGTCGACCCCGAGGTGCTGCTCTTCGACGAGCCGTTCAGCGCGCTCGACCCGCTGATCCGCCGCGATATGCAGGAGGAGGTCATCCGCCTGCACCACGACGAGGGCCGGACGATGGTCTTCATCACCCATGACCTCAGCGAGGCGCTGCGGCTCGGCGACCGCATCATGCTGATGCGCGACGGCGGGATCGTGCAGCTCGGCACCCCCGAGGAGATCGTCGGCTCCCCGGCGGACGACTACGTACGGGACTTCGTCCGTGACGTTCCACGGGAGCAGGTGCTGACCGTGCGCCGCGCCATGCGCCCCGCGAAGTCCGACGAGCAGGACGGCGGGCCGGCGCTGGCCCCGAGCACCACGGTGGCCGACGCGATCGAGGCCGTGGCCCGCACCGGCGGCCCCGCGCGCGTCGTGGACGACGGCCGCTGCCTGGGCGTCGTCGACCACGCGTGTCTGCTCAGCGTCGTCGCGGGCCTGGACGGCAAGGGGGTGGCCGCGGCATGAGCACCGCCTCGACCCTCTCTCCGCCGGGCCGCACCGGGGGGCGCGTATGAGTGCCACGGCCACCCGCCCCTCGACCGACCCCGCCACCGACCCGGCCGCCACCGGGACGGCGGCGGCCGAACCGCGCCCGTCCCTGCTGAGTTCCGCCGTCCGCAGCCCCGCCGCGCGCAAGCTGGCGGCGCTCGTGGTGATCGCCGCCGTGCTCATACCGCTCGCGCACGCCAAGTGGGCGAGCGGTAGCTGGCCGCACGCGCTGACCGTCGATGTGTCCGGGCCGCTCGGCGATGCCAGCGACTGGATCCTCGACAACCGCGACAGTCACTGGATCTTTCTCTACTTCTTCGGCCACATCAGCAACGTCATCATCATTGGTGTCCGCGCCGTCTATGTCGCCCTGCTCGCCCTCGGCTGGGCCGGTGTCACCGCCGGGCTGACCCTGATCGCCTGGCGGGTCGCCGGGGTGCGGATCGCGGTCACGACCCTGGTGTCCTTCGCCATCTGCGGACTGCTGGGCATGTGGGTGCCGACGATGCAGACGCTCGCGCTGATGGCCATCGCCGTCACCGCCTCCGTCGTCATCGGCGGACTGCTGGGCCTGGCCGGCGGCCTCTCGGAATGGGCGTTCCGGGTGCTACGGCCGGTGCTCGACACCATGCAGGTGCTGCCCGCGTTCGCGTATCTGCTCCCCGTCGTGATGATCTTCGGCAACGGCGTGCCCGGCGCGGTGCTGGCCACCGTGATCTACGCGGCTCCACCCATGGCCCGGCTCACCGCCCTCGGCCTGCGCGGCGCGGACGCCGGGGTGCTGGAAGCGGTGACCTCGCTCGGCGCGACCTGGCGGCAGCGGCTGCTGTCCGCCCGGCTGCCGCTGGCCCGCAAGGAGCTGCTGCTGGGCATCAACCAGACGATCATGATGGCGCTGTCCATGGCCGTCATCGCCTCCGTGATCGGCGGCGGCGGTCTCGGTGACCGCGTCTACCAGGCGCTGTCCAGCGTGGACGTCGGCAAGGCGCTCGCCGCCGGCCTCCCGATCGTGCTCCTCGCCGTCGTGATGGACCGCACCATCGGATCGGCGGGCGAGCGGCTCGGCGAGCCTCCGGCCGAGGGCGGGCCCCGGCTGCTGCGCGGCTGGCCCGCGTGGGCGGGGGTCGCGGTGGTCACCGCTGTCATCACCGTCGTGGGACGGCTGACCGGCTCCCAGACCTGGCCGACGGGCTGGACCGTCGCCATCGAGGAGCCCGTCAACCAGTTCAAGGAGTGGATGGTCGACCACCTCTACACCGGAGTGCCGGTCGTCGGCGGCACCGCCGACTGGGCCGCGCACTACGTCAAGTGGATCCTCGACCCGCTGCGCGAGGGGCTGCAGGGCCTCCCGTGGTACGCGGTGCTGCTGATCGTCGCGGCGCTGGCCTGGCTGATCGGCACCTGGGCCACCGCGCTGACCGCCACCGCCGCCATGGCCGCGATCGGTGTGCTCGGAGTGTGGGAGCCGTCCATGGACACCCTCTCCCAGGTGCTGGCGGCCGTCTTCGTCACGCTGGTCCTCGGTTTCGCGATCGGCATCTGGGCCGCGCGCAGCACCCGGCTGGAACGGATGATGCGACCGGTGCTGGACATGTTCCAGACCATGCCGCAATTCGTGTACCTGATCCCCGTGGTCGCGCTGTTCGGCGTCGGCCGCGCCCCCGCGGCGGCAGCGGCCATCGTCTACGCGCTGCCCGCCGTCATCCGCATCACCACCCAGGGGATCCGGAACGTCGACCCGGCCGCGTTGGAGTCCGCGCGTTCGCTCGGCGCCACCCAGGGACAGCAGTTGCGCCAGGTCCAGCTCCCGCTGGCCCGCCCGGCGCTGCTGCTCGCCGTCAACCAGGGCGTGGTGCTGGTGCTGGCCGTGGTCGTCATCGGCGGTCTGGTCGGCTCGGGCGCGCTCGGCTACGACGTGCTGTTCGGCCTGGCGCAGGGCGATCTGGCGACCGGTCTGGTGGCGGGCACGGCGATCGTCTGCCTGGGGCTGATGCTCGACCGCGTGACCCAGCCGACCTCGCGCCGCGACAGGAAGGGGGCTTGAGATGGCTCGCACCCGCATTCAACTGCTGATGGCCGTCGCCGGGATCGCGGCCGTGTTCACCGCGACCGGCTGCGGCGCGGCGGACATGACCAAGCAGTCCTCGCCGTACGCCAATGTGGGCGGGGCGAAGAGCGTCACGCTCTCGGTCCAGTCGTGGGTCGGCGCCCAGGCCAATGTCGCGGTCGCCCAGTATCTGCTGGAGCATGAGCTGGGCTACCGCGTCGACACCGTCCAGGTGGACGAGATTCCGGCGTGGGACGCGCTCAGCCAGGGCCGGGTGGACGCGATCCTGGAGGACTGGGGCCACCCGGAGCAGGAACAGCGCTACGTCAAGGACAAGAAGCTGATCGTGCCGGGCGGCGGGCTCGGCGTCACCGGCCATATCGGCTGGTGGGTGCCGAAGTACTTCGCCGACAAGCATCCGGACGTGCTGAACTGGAAGAACCTCAACAAGTACGCCAAGACCTTCAAGACCGCGGAGAGCGGCGGAAAGGGCCAGCTGCTGGACGGGTCCCCGTCCTATGTCACCAATGACAAGGCGCTGGTGAAGAACCTGAAGCTGAACTACCAGATCGTCTTCTCGGGTTCGGAGGCGGCGCAGATCACCCAGATCAAGCAGTTCGCCAAGGGCAAGAAGCCGTTCCTGTCGTACTGGTACGAGCCGCAGTGGCTGTTCAACCAGGTGCCGATGGTCGAGGTCAAGCTGCCCAAGTACACCGACAAGTGTGCGAACGAGGGCACCAAGGACCCCGAGTCCGTCGACTGCGCCTACCCGACCACACCGCTGCAGAAGTACCTCAACGCGGACTTCGCGAAGCAGGGCGGGAAGGCGTCGGCGTTCCTGAAGAAGTTCCACTGGACCAAGCAGGACCAGAACGAGGTGTCAGAGCTGATCGCCTCGCAGGGAATGTCGGCCCAGGACGCCGCGAAGAAGTGGGTCGAGGCGCATCCGGACGTCTGGAAGAAGTGGATGCCGTGAGCCCGGATCGCGCTCAGGGCGTGCCCGCGTAACCGGATTACTTGAGGAAGCCCGCGGTGTCGAGTTCGAGGCCGAGCGGTTCGGGGAGCGTCAGCGGCTCCCCGAACGCCGCTCGGTGCTCGTCCCGGTAGCGGCCCTTTCCGTCCGGTGCGGAGTACACGGTCGTGGAGCCCTCGTCGTCGTGCGGGTCGATCAGCAGATAGATCGGCACGTTGGAGTGGGCGTAGCCCTTGACCTTGGCCTGGAGATCGCGAGCTCGTGTGGAGGGCGATGTGATCTCGGCGACGAGCAGGACGTCACCCGCCTGGACCTGCCATTCCTCCATGCTCTTCAGCGCTTCCGACTCACAGATGAGCAGGTCCGGAATGAACCTCTCTTCCGTCGCGGGGAGGAAGACCGTGGCGGTGTTGGTGATGATCCAGTCTTCCGGTACCTCACGGTTGAGACGACGCTGGAGTCGGCCATAGATCCAGTTGTGGAAATTCGCAGGCGTCGGTGAGATGACGATCTCCCCCCCGATGAGTTCTGCCCGCATTCCATCCGGCAGCTCCAGCTGGGCATGGAGGTCGAGCAGATTTACGAACTCTTGGTCGGGCAGTGGCGCCGTCATCACGAGACCTCCCATGGGTGGGTCCCCCTTCTGGCTGTGTTGCCTTCGTGCCGTACTGCCTTGCGGGGGCCTGTCACCATCATGCGTTACGCGATGACTCCGACGTCGGACAACGGCCCCCGTCGTCATCAACGACGACCGGGGCAGATGGTCACACGGTCGGCTTATAGGCGCCGGGGGTCATGCGGGTGGTCACACCGATCCGGTTCCAGGCGTTGATGGTGAGGATCAGGGCGATCACCTGCGCCAGCTCCTGCTCCTCAAAGTGCTTGGCGGCGCGCTCGTAGACCTCGTCGGGGACGAAGCCGTCGGTCAGGACGGTGACGGCCTCGGTCAGGGCGAGGGCGGCCTGCTCCTTCTCGGTGTAGAGGTCGCCGGCCTCCTCCCAGGCGTTGAGGAGGTAGAGGCGCTCCTCGGACTCGCCCGCCGCGCGGGCGTCCTTGGTGTGCATGTCGATGCAGAAGGCGCAGTGGTTGAGCTGCGAGGCACGCGTCTTGACCAGCTCGGCCAGCGCCGGGTCCACGCCCTTCCGGGCGGCCGCGTCCAGGCTGATCATGGCCTTGTAGACCTCGGGGGCGGCTTTGGCGAATTGCATCCGTGGGCCGTGTGCATGAGAAGTTCCGGTCGTCATGCCTCCACGCTAGAGGCCGGGCGGCCCAGGGGTATGGTCCATTTCCATGGCGGATTCATGGGCCACTCCGAGGGGCGAACCCGGACAGCGGACGGACAGCCCGGCCGGGCCGGGGGCGGATCTCCATCTGGATCTGCCGCCCGGTGGCGGGACCGGGGTGCGAGTCGCGCTCATCCGCGCCCTGCGCGACGCCGTCCGCACCGGGCGGCTCGCCCCGGGCACCCGGCTGCCCTCCTCCCGCTCGCTCGCCACTGACCTCGGCATCGCCCGGAACACCGTCGCCGACGCCTATGGGGAGCTGGTCGCCGAGGGCTGGCTGACCGCCCGGCAGGGCTCGGGCACCCGGGTCGCCGAACGCGTCGTGCCGCCCGAGCCCGCCCCGCCGCGCACACTCCCGCCCGCCGCCCTGGCCGCCACCCGGCCCACCTACGATCTGCGGCCCGGCGAACCCGATGTCTCGGCCTTCCCCAGGACCGCCTGGCTCTCCGCGGCCCGGCGCGCCCTGATCGCCGCGCCGAACGACGCCTTCGGCTACGGCCACCCCGCCGGACGGCCCGAGCTGCGGCGGATCCTGGCCGACTATCTGGCGCGTGCCCGCGGGGTGCGGGCCGCGCCGGAACGGATCGTGGTCTGCGCGGGGTTCGTCCAGGGGCTGGCCCTGCTCAGTCGGGTGCGGGAGAAGGCCGGACACCGTGAGGTGGCCGTGGAGTCCTACGGGCTCGACGTCCACTGGAATGTGATGCGCGGGGCCGGGCTGCGGACCGTACCGCTGCCGGTCGATCAACAGGGGGCGCGGACGGCGGAGCTGGACCGGTCGGCCGGACTGCGGACCGTTCTGCTCACCCCGGCGCATCAGTTCCCCATCGGAGTTCCGCTGGACCCCGACCGGCGCGCCGCCGTGGTCGACTGGGCCTCGCGGGTGGGCGGACTGGTGCTGGAGGACGACTACGACGGGGAGTTCCGCTACGACCGTCAGCCGGTCGGGGCGCTGCAGGGGCTCGACCCCGAGCATGTGGTCTATCTGGGCACCGCGAGCAAGAGCCTGGCGCCCGCGCTGCGGCTGGCGTGGATGGTGGTGCCGGACCATCTGATGGACGACCTCCTGGCGCTCAAGAGGACGGGGGAGTGGGAGTCGGGCAGGCTGGACCAGTTGACGCTCGCGGAGTTCATCGACTCCGGGGCGTACGACCGCCATGTGCGCGGTATGCGGATGCGCTACCGGCGCCGCCGCGACCAGTTGGTGGCGGCGCTCGCCGAACGCGCCCCGCGGGTGCGGGTCACGGGCATCGCGGCCGGGCTGCACGCGGTGCTCCAACTGCCGCCGGGCACGGAGCAGTCCGTGGTGCGGGGCGCGGCCTGGCAGGGCCTGGCGCTGGAGGGCCTGTCCCGCTACCGCTACCGCGACGAACAGGGGCAGGAGCGGCAACAGGAGCCGGGCGAGCCCGGACCGGGGCCGGGCGGGCAGCCGGACGCGCTGGTGTTCGCCTATGGCACCGCGCCCGACCACGCCTTCACGGGCGCCCTGGAGGCGCTGTGCCGGGTGCTGCCCTGAAGCCATGCGTTTCAGCGGCCTGCACCCACATTCTTCGGCCGAGCCCCGGCGTCCATGGGCGCGGCAGCTCCCCCTAGGGTGGGCGGTTGCGGCCTCGGGAGACCGGGGAGACCACGCCCTCGGGAGAGACGATGGCCTCGGGGGAGAGGAACGGGGGAGACGGGGATGGAACGGAAGACGACGCGGCGACTGCGGTCGAGCACGGTGATCCTGGGCGGTATGGGCGCGCTGGCGGCGGCGCTCACCTCCTGTGGTTCGGAACCGGACAAGCGCTGTGTGGACCGGAACAGCTATGACGCGGTGAATGGGTACCGGGTCGTCGACTCCGGCGCCTGCAAGGGCTCTTCGTCCACCACGGGCGGCAAGGGGAAGAAGAGCCGGGGCACGAAGAGCGCCGACGGCGAGTGGTACTACGACTCCGAGGTCAGCGGCCGCTGGGCGGACTACGGCACGTTCGACAAGAGCAAGGCGGCCGACCGGGGCGGCTTCGGCTGCTCGGGCTCCGGCGGCGGCTGAGCGGGCCGCCCCACGATGAAGCGCCACACCATCGACCCCCGCCCCGACTGGCAGTCCACGGTGGAGGAGCAGGGGGTCATCTATCCGCTGACCCGCTACCCGGACGGCTCGCTGCGCCCCTACTGGGACGAGAGCGCCTACTACGCCTTCTCGCTGCCCGAGGTCGAGGCGCTGGAGGAGGTCGTCGAGGAGCTGCACCGGATGTCGCTGGCCGCGGCCGCCCATATCGTCGAGACCGGCCGCTTCGCCGACCTCGGCATCGACGATCCGCGGCTGGCCGGGCTGATCGCAGAGTCCTGGCACCGCCGGGCCGAACAGCCCAGCCTCTACGGCCGGTTCGATTTGCGCTACGACGGTGAATCGGGCCCGGCGAAGCTGCTGGAATACAACGCGGACACGCCCACCTCGCTGGTGGAGGCGGCGAGCGCCCAGTGGTTCTGGATGGAGGACCGCTTCCCGGGCGCCGACCAGTGGAACTCCCTCCATGAGCGGCTGGTCGACGCCTGGCGGAGCCAGGCCGCGCTGCTGCCGCCGGGGACGCCCCTGTACTTCGCCCATTCGGCCGGGGACGAGCTGGGCGAGGACCTGATGACGGTGGCCTACCTCCGCGAGACGGCCGACCAGGCCGGGCTGAGCACCGAGGCGATCTCCATGGAGGACATCGGCTGGGAACGGCTGTCGGGCCGCTTCGTCGACAAGCGGTTCCGCTTCATCCGGAGCTGCTTCAAGCTCTATCCCTGGGAGTGGCTGGCCACCGACCGGTTCGGCCCGCAGGTGCTGGACACCCTCGACAACGGGGGCGGCACCGGATCCACGCTGTGGATCGAACCGGCCTGGAAGATGCTGCTGTCCAACAAGGCGCTGCTGGCCGTGTTGTGGGAGCTTTTCCCGGACCACCCCAACCTGCTGCCCGCCTACCTCGACGGCCCCCGTGAACTGTCCGGCGCCAACGGCTATGTGGCCAAGCCGCTGCTCGGCCGCGAGGGCGCCGGGGTCACCGTGCACCCGCCGGGCGAGGAGCCCGTCCTCCGCGATGAGCCGTGCTGCTACCAGGAACTGGCGCCGCTGCCCGACTTCGACGGCAACCGGGTGGTGCTCGGCACCTGGGTCGTCGAGGGCGAGGCGGCGGGGCTCGGCATCCGCGAGTCGGCGGGGCTGGTGACGGATGAGTACGCGCGCTTCATCCCCCATGTGATCCTCTGAACCAAACTGATTCTCCAAGCAGGACAGGGCCACCGAGCCGTACCGGGTCATTCGGCCAGCACCGCCCTGAGCTGGTCCAGCGCCCACTCCAGATCCTCCTCGCTGATCACCAGGGGCGGGGCGATGCGGATGGTGGCGCCATGGGTGTCCTTGACCAGCACTCTGCGGTCCATGAGCCGCTCGGAGATCTGCCGCCCGGTGCCCCGTGACGGATGGATGTCCACCCCTGCCCACAGCCCCCGGCCACGCACCTGCTGAACTCCCCTTCCCACGAGCAGCCCCAGCTCCCGGTGGAGCAGCTCGCCCAGCGTGGCCGAGCGCCGCTGGAACTCCCCGGTCCGCACCATGGCGATGACCTCCAGGGCGATCGCGCAGGCGAGCGGGCTGCCGCCGAAGGTGGAGCCGTGCTCCCCGGGGCGGTGCACCCCGAGCACCTCGCCGGAGGACACCACCGCCGACACCGGCACCACCCCGCCGCCCAGCGCCTTGCCCAGCACATAGACATCGGGGACCACCCCCTCGTGCTCACAGGCGAAGGTGGTGCCGGTGCGCCCGAGGCCCGACTGGATCTCATCGGCGATGAACAGCACATTCCGCTCCCGGGTCAGCTCCCGGACCCCGGCCAGATAGCCGGGCGGCGGCACCACCACTCCGGCCTCGCCCTGGATCGGCTCCAGCAGCACGGCGACCGTCTCCTCGGGCGCGGCGTCGAGCGCCGCCTCCATCGCCGCCAGATCCCCGTACGGCACGATCGAGAACCCGGGGGTGAAGGGGCCGTGGTCGGCACGGGCCTCCGGATCGGTGGAGCAGCTGATGAGGGTGGTCGTCCGGCCGTGGAAGTTGTCCCTGGCGGCGATGATCCTGGCCCGGCCGTCCGGTACGCCCTTGATCCGGTAGCCCCATTTACGGGCGGTCTTGATGGCCGTCTCCATCGCCTCCGCCCCCGTGTTCATGGGCAGCACCATCTCCATGCCGCACAGCTCGGCCAGCTCGGAGCAGAAGGCGCCGAAGCGGTCGTGGTGGAACGCGCGGGAGGTGAGGGTGACCCGGTCCAGCTGTGCCTTGGCGGCCTCGATCAGCCGGCGGTTGCGATGCCCGAAGTTGAGCGCCGAGTATCCGGCGAGCAGATCGAGATACCGGCGGCCCTCGACATCGGTCATCCAGGCGCCTTCGGCGGACGCGACGACGACCGGCAGCGGATGGTAGTTGTGCGCGCCATGGGCCTCGGCGGCGGCGATGGCCCGCTCCGCGGAGCCTCCCGATCCCATCTTGTCCTCCTTGTCTCACTAGCTAGAGTGGGGGTGCGCACCGTGACTGGCGAGCCGAGCGTGGAACCGACCACGAGGAAGCGATGCGCGGCCTTAGCGCCACGAGGTGCCGCCCGCCTGGGCACCCCGGGACACGACCGGACCGTCACCGATCGCCCCGGAGGACTCGATGAGCCTGCCCCTTTCCCATCCCGCCCTGTCGGCCGCCGACCCCGAACTCGCCTCCCTCGTCGGCTCCGAGGAGCTGCTGCAGTCCGAAACCCTGCGCCTGATTCCGAGCGAGAACTATGTCTCCGCCGCCGTCCTGGAAGCCTCCGGGACGGTGCTGCAGAACAAGTACAGCGAGGGCTACGCCGGCCGCCGCTACTACGAGGGCCAGCAGATCATCGACCAGGTGGAGACCCTGGCGATCAACCGGGCCAAGGCCGTCTTCGGCACCGAGCACGCCAATGTGCAGCCCTACTCCGGCTCGCCCGCCAACCTCGCGGTCTATCTGGCCTTCGCCCAGCCCGGTGACACCGTGATGGGCATGTCACTGCCCATGGGCGGTCATCTCACCCACGGCTGGGGCGTCTCCGCCACCGGCACCTGGTTCCGCGGCGTCCGGTACGGGGTGCGCCAGGACACCGGCGCGATCGACTTCGACCAGGTGCGCGAGCTGGCCCTCGAGGAGCGGCCCAAGCTGATCTTCTGCGGTGGCACGGCGGTGCCCCGCACGATCGACTTCGCCGCCTTCGCGGAGATCGCCCGCGAGGTGGACGCGGTGCTCGTCGCCGATATCGCGCATATCGCCGGTCTGATCGCGGGCGGCGCCCACCCCTCGCCCGTTCCGTATGCCGATGTCATCTCCACCACCACTCATAAGACGCTCCGGGGTCCGCGCGGCGCGATGCTGATGGCGCGCGAGACCCATGCCAAGGCCATCGACAAGGCCGTTTTCCCCGGGCTGCAGGGCGGTCCGCACAACCAGACCACCGCCGCCATCGCGGTGGCCCTGCACGAGGCCGCCCAGCCCGCCTTCCGTGACTACGCCCATGCCGTGGTCGCCAACGCCAAGGCGCTCGCCGAGGAGCTGCTCGCCCGCGGCTTCGATCTGGTCTCCGGTGGCACCGACAACCATCTGATCCTGATGGACCTGACGCCCAAGGAGGTGCCTGGCAAGGTCGCGGCCAAGGCCCTGGACCAGGCCGGGATCGTGGTGAACTACAACACCGTCCCCTACGACCCGCGCAAGCCCTTCGACCCCTCCGGCATCCGGATCGGCACCCCCTCCCTCACCTCGCGCGGTCTGTCCACCGAGCACATGCCCGCCGTGGCCGACTGGATCGACCGCGGGGTGACCGCCGCGAAGAGCGGTGACCAGGGCGCCCTCATCAAGATCAGGGCCGAGGTGTCCGAGCTGATGGCGGGCTACCCGGCTCCCGGTCTGCCGACCGGCTGACGCCGCCCGCGGGCCCCTGCCCGGCCTCCAGGCCGGGCAGCGGCCGCCACCACTGCTCCTCCCGGATCCGGTCGTCGGCCACCGGCACCGGCAGGCCCACGATCCGGGCGAGCACCCGCTCGACCAGCGTCTCCCCGCCCTCCGGCGGCGCGCCGCCCTCCAAGGGCATCTCTCCCTCCAAGGACTTGGCTCCTTCCGGGGGCACGCCTGCCTCCGGGGGCACGCCGCCCGCCCGGGACACGCCGTGCCGCGACGGTCCGCCGGACGGCGGTATCTCCAACGCCCGCCCGAGCGCCCGCAGCTCTCCGGGCAGCCCTTCCTCGGCCATCTCCTTCGCCTCCCCACTCGGTCCCATCGGCCGTCCGCTGAGTTTCCTCGGCCGTCCACTGCCTCACATCGGCCGTCCAGCGCGTCCCATTGGCCATCCACCGCGTCTCATCGGCGGTCTCCGACGGCCCCAGCAGCCGCTCCAGCCGTCTCAGGGCGCGGCTCAGCCGTGATTTCACCGTGCCGCGCGGCCAGCCCAGCGCCTCCGCGGTCTCCCCCTCGTCCAGATCCAGCAGATAGCGGTAGATCACCACCCGCCGCTGCGGCTCGCTCAGCTCCTCCAGCGCGGCCAGCAGTCGCTCCCGCCGCTCGCCCGCCAGTGCCACGGCCGCCGGATCGGCGGACTCCGGTATCACCGGCTCGGCCCCGGCCAGCAGCGCTCCCTCCCGGTCCGCCGCCGTCCGCCTCCGGCGCGCCGAACGCACCGCGTTACTCGTCTCATGGGCGACGATCCGCAGCAGCCAGGGCCGGAACGCCGCCTCGCTCTCGAACCGCCCCAGCGCGAGATACGCCTTCACAAAGGCGTCCTGCACCACATCCTCGGCATCCGCGCCCGCCCCGAGCAGCCGGGCGGTGCGGTGCGCGATCGGCGCATGGGCCCGCACCAGCTCGGCATATGCCTCGGTGTCGCCGGCCAGCACCCGCGCGATGATCTGTGCTTCACGAGTCCTCACACCTTTCATACACCGGCGGACGGAGTCTGGTTCCACACCTGAGAGAATGGGTGCCATGGCCCTCGATCGTCCCCGTGCGCTCTCCGGTATCCAGCCCACCGCAGGTTCCTTCCACCTCGGCAACTACCTCGGTGCGATCCGGCAGTACGTCGCGCTGCAGGAGACCCACGACGCGTTCTACACCGTGGTCGACCTGCACGCGATCACCGTGCCGCAGGATCCGGCGGAGCTGCGCGCCAACAGCCGGCTCGCCGCCGCCCAGCTGCTCGCCTCCGGCCTGGACCCGGACCGCTGCACGCTCTTCATCCAGAGCCATGTGCCCGAGCACGCCCAGCTCGGGTGGGTGATGAACTGTCTCACCGGCTTCGGCGAGGCGTCCCGGATGACGCAGTTCAAGGACAAGTCGGCCAGGCAGGGCGCCGACCGGGCCACCGTCGGCCTCTTCACCTATCCGATCCTGCAGGTCGCGGACATCCTGCTCTACCAGGCCAACCACGTCCCGGTCGGCGAGGACCAGCGCCAGCACATCGAGCTCACCCGGGATCTGGCCGACCGCTTCAACGGCCGCTTCGGCGAGACCTTCACCGTCCCCGAGGCGTACATCGTCAAGGAGACGGGGAAGATCTACGACCTCCAGGACCCGACGATCAAGATGAGCAAGTCGGCGTCCACGCCGAAGGGGATCGTCAGCCTCCTCGATGAGCCCAAGGTCTCGGCGAAGAAGATCAAGAGCGCGGTGACCGACCTCGAGACGGAGATCCGCTACGACGAGGAGAAGAAGCCGGGCGTCAGCAATCTGCTGACCATCTACTCCACCCTGACCGGCACCGCCATCCCGGAGTTGGAGAGCCGCTACGAGGGCAAGGGCTACGGCGCGCTCAAGACCGAGCTCTCCGAGGTGCTGGTCGAGTGGGTCACGCCGTTCCGCGAGCGGACCCAGGAATACCTCGCCGACCCCGCGACGTTGGACGGCATCCTGGCCAAGGGAGCCGAGAAGGCCCGAGCCGTCGCCGCCGAGACGCTGGCCGCCGCCTACGACAAGGTGGGTTTCCTGCCTCCCGCGCGCTGAGCGGCGCGTCGAGCGTCGTTCGCACCACCCGGTGAGCACGGCGCGCCCCGCGCACGTATGGGATACGGACCCGCGCGGACAGCGGAACGCACCGGTCCGGCCCCCTGACCAGGGGGTCTGTGGATGGGTGTGTGGAAGAACCGAGGAATCTAGCCGCGAAGGCGGCGCAGCCGCCACACTGACACGGGTGCAGCGGCCACAACTCAGCAGCCCGGGAGGGCCAGGAGGGAGAACGCAGTGGGGACCGTAACGCTCGGCGTTTCGATCGCGGTCCCGGAGCCGTACGGCAGCTTCCTCCAGGAGCGGCGCGCGGGCTTCGGGGACCCGGCCGCCCATGGCATCCCCACTCACGTCACCCTCTTGCCACCGACCGAGGTCGACGCCTCGGCACTGCCCGCCGTGGAGGACCATCTGGCGCGGGTCGCGGCCGAGGGGCGGCCGTTCCCGATGCGGCTGGAGGGCACCGGCACCTTCCGGCCGCTCTCGCCGGTCGTCTTCGTCAGGATCGTCGAGGGCGCGGAGGAGTGCGCGGTGCTGCAGGAGCGGATCCGGGTGGAGTCCGGGCCGTGCGCGCGGGAGCTGCAGTTCCCGTACCACCCGCATGTCACGATCGCCCACGGCATCGACGAGGGGGCGATGGACCGGGCGTACGTCGAGCTCAAGGAGTACGAGGCCGCCTGGACGATCACCGGCTTCGCGCTGTACGAGCAGGGGGCGGACGGGGTTTGGCGGCTGGACCGCGAGTACCCCTTCGGCTCGGACGAACAGCCCGATGGCGCCTCGCCCGTGGTGCCCCGTCAGGCCGGTCTCTCCCGTCCGGCCGCGCCCCACTAGGCGCGCCGCTGGGATTGCGGTGCGCCATCCGCGGGTCCGTCGTGGCTGGTCGCGCAGTTCCCCGCGCCCCTACCGGGGCCCGCTCAGGCGGGAGACGGACCGGGGCAGCAGGCGGCGTGCCGCCATCGTCAGCCGCAGCGCGCCCGGTGCCCAGACGATCGCGGCGCGCCGCCGCAGCCCCTCCTCGATGGCCTCGGCGACCGCCTGGGGCGTGGTGGCCAGCGGCGCGGGCCGCAGCCCGGCCGTGAGCTTCGTACGGACGAAGCCGGGGCGGACGACCATCACATGGACGCCCGTGCCGCGCAGCGCCTCGCCCAGCCCCTGCGCGAACGCGTCGAGACCGGCCTTGGCGGAGGCGTGGATGAAGTCGGTGCGGCGGACCCGTCCGGCGGCGGCCGAGGAGAGCACCACCAGCGAGCCGTGGCCCTGGCGGCGCATGGCGTTGGCGCAGATCAGGGCCGCGGAGACGGCGCCGGTGTAGTTGGTCTGGGCGACGCGGACCGCCGCCGGGGGATCGGTCTCCTCCCGCGCCTGGACGCCCAGGATGCCGAAGGCCAGCAGCACCAGATCGATGTCGCCCTCGGCGAAGACCTTGCCGAGGGTCACCTCGTGGGCCTCGGGCGCGAGCGCGTCGAAGGGCACCGTAAGGGTCTCGGCACCGAGGTCCCGCAGCTGCCGGGCGGCCGACTCCAGGGCGGGAGAGGGGCGGCCGGCCAGCCAGACCGTACGGGCGCGACGGCTGATCAGGCGGCGGACGGTCGCCAGGGCGATCTCGGACGTGCCGCCCAGGACGAGCACCGACTGCGGGGAACCGACTACGTCCTTCATGGGGTGAACGTATCCCCCGATGCGGGGCATATGGAGTGATTGTGCGCCCGTACTCACGGCCTCACCGAAAAGAGTGATGAGCGGAGCGGCTGTCCGGGGAACCCGGATATCCGTATCGCGCACCGGCGCGCCGAGGAGTGACTCCGCGCAGAAGGGTACTTGCTGATCATGGAATCGTTGACCCGGCTGCCCGTCGTCGGCCCCGCGATGGCCTGGCTGATGCGCACCCACGCCTGGCGTACCTACGAACGGCTGGACCGCGTCCACTGGACCCGGCTCGCCGCCGCGATCACGTTCACCAGCTTCATCGCCTTCTTCCCGCTCATCGCCGTCGGGGCGGCGATCGGCGCGGCGACGCTCAGCCAAGCGCAGATGGCCCAGTTGCAGAAGAAGATCGCCCAGCAGATCCCGGGTATCTCCGGCCAGCTCGACCTGGGCGCACTCGTCCAGAACGCCGCCACGATCGGAGTCGTCGCCGGCGCCCTGCTGCTGTTCACCGGCATCAGCTGGGTGGGCTCGCTGCGCGAGTGCCTGCGCGCGGTATGGGAGCTGGAGGAGGACCCCGGCAACCCGCTGGTGCGCAAGGTCAAGGACGCCTTCGTGCTGATCGGGCTGGGCGGTGTGGCGCTCGTGTCGTTCGCCGTGTCCGCCCTGGCCGCCACCGCCGTGGGCCGGATCGTCCGGCTCATCGGCATCCCCGAGAACGGGATCGGCGGCTGGCTGCTGCGGATCGCCGCGTTCGCCATCGCCGTCTGCGCCGACCTCGTGCTGCTGAGCTACGTCCTGACCTGGCTCCCCGGCGTGCAGCCGCCCCGCCGTACGGTCGTGGTCGCCGCGCTCATCGGCGCGATCGGCCTCGAACTGCTCAAGGTGCTGCTCAGCAGCTATCTGAAGGACGTGGCGGCCAAGAGCATGTACGGGGCCTTCGGGGTGCCCATCGCCCTGCTGCTGTGGATGAACTTCACCGCGAAACTCACGCTGTACTGCGCCGCCTGGACCGCCACCCCGCCCGCCGCCCAGGCCGAGCGCGAGGCCGAATGGGCGGCGGAGGCGGACAGGGCCCAGCCGTCCGACGCGGACAAAGCCGAGCCGTCCGGGCCGGACCAGGCCGAGCCGTTCGAGCCGGGCCGGACCCAGCCGTCCGAGCCGGAGGTCGAAAAGCCCCGCGCCCGCAGGCCCGAAGGCCCGCAGGCGGCGGCGTGACGGCGACCGTAAGAGGGCCGGCTCGGCCGTAAGGGCTCGCTCAGTCGCGCGAGCGGCGCCGCACCAGCTCCGGCAGCGGCCAGCGGCGGTGCACCCCGAAGGCCACCGCGCCCAGCAGCGCCAGTGAGCCGCCCGCGATACCCACCGCGGTCCATGCCCCGCCGGAGCCCCCGTTGTCCGTGGAGACGGACGCCTGGGCGCGCTTGTGGCCGTCCTCGCCGCCGGCCGAGGGGTGGTTCGCGCCCGCCGCGCCGGGGCGGACGAGGGTGCCGACCGGGTTCACCGAGCCCGCCGCCTTGAAGCCCCAGTCGAAGAGCCTCGCGGTCTCCTTGTAGACCTCGTTCGCCTCCTTCTCCTGCGGATTCATGACGGTGACCAGCAGCACCCGGCTTCCGCGCTGGGCGACTCCGGTGAAGGTGGCGCCCGCGTTCGTGGTGTTGCCGTTCTTGACCCCGGCGATGCCCTTGTAGGGCTCGACGCCGAAGCCGGTCAACAGCCGGTTGGTGTTCTGGATGCCGAAGCTGGAGCGCTTCTTCTTGCCCTTTTCGAACGTGCCGGGGAACTGCGCGGTCGCCGTCGAGCAGTACTCCCGGAAGTCCGCCTTCTGCAGCCCCGAACGGGCGAAGAGGGTCAGGTCGTACGCGCTGCTGACCTGGCCCTTCTCGTCGTAGCCGTCGGGTGTGACCACATGGGTGTCCCTGGCGTTCAGATGCTTCGCGTGTGCCTGCATCTCGCTTACGGTCGCCGGGACACCGCCGTTCATGGCCGACAGCACATGCACCGCGTCGTTGCCCGAGCGCAGGAAGACGCCGAGCCACAGGTCGTGGACCGAGTAGGTGTAGTTCTCCTTGACGCCGACCAGGCTGCTGCCTTCACCCATCCCCTCCAGGTCGGACAGCTGCACCTTGTGGGTCTTCGTCTTCGGCATCTTCGGCAGCAGCGTGTCCGCGAACAGCATCTTCAAGGTGGACGCGGGCGGGAGCTGCCAGTGGGCGTTGTGCGAGGCGAGCACATCGCCGGACTCGGCGTCGGCCACCAGCCAGGACTTTCCGCTGAGCTGCTTGGGCAGCGCGGGCGCGCCCGCCTTGGGGTCCACCTGGGTGCCGGGGCGGCCGAGCCGCTTCCCGCCCACCGTGGACATACGGGCGGGCGGCTTGACCGCCTCGGTGGAGCCGCCCGGCTGATCGGCGGCGTGCGCCGGGGCGGCGGCGAGCGGCCCGCACAGCAGGAGGGCGGCGGCGGTGGCGGCCAGCGGCGCGGCGGCGCGGCGGGCGGGGGTACGGCGACTGCTCGTGCGGGTGCTCTTGCCGGTGCTCTTACGGGTGCGGTCTCGGACGTGAGTGCTGGTGAAGGAAGGTGTGGGCACGGAGGTGAACGTACCTGGCGTCGCTGAGGAGAGCGACAGCAGCGCCGACGTATTGACGGCAGACCCCCGCGTGGAGGTATCCGGGGCCGTGCCCATACTGGATCCCATGAAGCTCAGCCGCCCCGTGTCCTGGTTCCTGCTCGCCTTCGGGGTCTGGAGCTGGGTCATCTGGTTCACCTTTGTCAAAAATTTGTGGAAGGACGCCAGCGGACTCGCCTTCGACGACTCCGGCGACCCCACCACGTACTTTTGGGTGCATCTGCTGCTCGCGATCACCTCGTTTCTCTTGGGGACGGCGATCGGGGTGATCGGGTTGCGTGGGGTGCGCGCTCTGCGTCGAAACGACGCCTCCGAGTAGCCGTTCCGGGCAGCCGTCGGGTAGTCGCTAGGGGAGGGGACCGGGGATGGTCGTGCTCTACGTCCTGATCGCGCTGGCCGTCGTGGGTCTGCTGACCGGCGTCCACTGGTATGTGTGGCGGCGGCTGGTCGGCGACACGACGGCGCGCGGGGGGTGGGTGCGCCGTACGGGCACGGCGGCGGCCTTCGTGCTGCCGCTGATGAGCGTCGGCGCGGTGATCTCGGGCCGCGCGGGTGCGCCCTTCGCGCTCCAGCGCGTCCTGGCCTGGCCGGGCTACCTCTGGCTGGCTCTGCTCCTGTACCTGACCCTCGCCCTGCTCGTGGGCGAGGCGGTACGGCCCTTGCTGCGCGCATGGCTGAGCCGTCGTGACTCCGCCAAGTCCGCCAAGTCCGCTGATGTGCGGTCGACCGAGGGCCCGGCGGCGGATGCGGATGCGGCTGCCGCCGCCGGGCGGACAACGGATGCCGGTTCGGCCGTGACCGCCGACAAGACCGGCGCCGTCGGCCCCGCCCCGGCGGCCGTCCGCACGGAGGGCCGCGAGGGCGCGGTGGCCGGGGACGGCGCGGGCGGGGACGGCCCCACCGCCGCCGTCGCGAGCAACGGCGGCGGTGGGGCGCTGGCATCCGAGGGGGCGTCGGGCGGGGTGCCGACGGCGCTCGCCGACGACAGCGGGGCCGCCGCGACGGTGGTGCCCGACGGCGGGGCCACAGCTCTGGCCAGCGGCACGGTGGCGGCCAGAGACGGCGCGGGCTGGGCTGGCAGGGCGGCCGTGGACAGCCCGGTGGCCGCCTTGGACGGCCCCACGGGTCGGGCGTCGGAAGGCGCCGCGGGCCTGGTGAAGGACGCGGTCGGGGACGGCGAGGGCGCGGCTGTGGCGAGCGGAGCGGCGGCCGGAAGCGTCTCGGGCGGGGCTGCGGAGGCCGCTGCGGACGGCGCGGCGCCCGCCGCCTCCCGGCGGCTGTTTGTCGCGCGGGCCGTGGCCGTCGGTGCCACGGCCGTGGCCGCCGGAACGGTGGGGTACGGGACGAACACCGTGCTGCGCGGGCCGCGGGTCAAGAGGATCACCGTGCCGCTCGCCAAGCTGCCGCGCCAGGCGCACGGCTTCCGGATCGCCGTCGTCAGCGATATCCACCTCGGGCCGATCCTGGGCCGCGCCCACACCCAGCGGGTCGTCGAGGCGGTCAACCGCACCAACCCCGACCTCATCGCCGTCGTCGGCGACCTCGTGGACGGCAGCGTCGCGGACCTCGGCCCTGCCGCCGAGCCGCTGCGCGCACTGCGCGCCCGTCACGGCAGCTACTTCGTCACGGGCAACCACGAGTACTACTCGGGCGCCGAGGAGTGGGTGGACCATGTGCGCGAGCTGGGCCTGCGTCCCCTGGAGAACGAGCACACCGAGCTGCCCGGCTTCGATCTCGCCGGGGTGAACGACGTCGCGGGCGAGAGCGAGGGGCAGGGCCCCGACTTCGGCAAGGCGCTCGGCGACCGCGACCGCTCGCGTGCCTCCGTGCTGCTCGCCCATCAGCCCGTGGTGATCCACGACGCGGTGAAGGCGGGCGTCGATCTCCAGTTGTCCGGCCACACCCACGGCGGTCAGGTGTGGCCCGGCACCTATGTGGCCGAGCTCGCCAACCCCACCGCCGCCGGTCTCGAGCGGTACGGCGACACCCAGCTCTATGTGACCCGTGGCGCGGGCGCCTGGGGCCCGCCGGTACGCGTCGGGGCGCCACCGGACGTCACCGTCGTGGAGCTGGCCTCGACCCGTACCTGAGCGCCTGCCCCCGCATCAGCGCGAGTCGGCGGCGGACCGCTGAACCTCCGCCGAGCCGGTGGCACCGGTAGGCCCGCTGGGACCGACGGGACCCGTGCTGACCAGCGGACGGTCGAGGTCCCCCGCCGGTGCGTCGTCGACGGCCCGCGCCACCGCCACCGCGACCGGCCCCGACTGGTCGGCGGCCTGCACGGCGGCCCGTACGCCGCCACCCTGCGCGCCGGCCCGCTTGGCGCGGCGGTGCGGCAGCGGGGCGTTGTGAATGCCCGAGATACGGTCGTGCGGGGCCAGCCGGTCCGGGTGGCGCAGCGTCTTCCGTGCGCAGGTGGCGGTCAGTGCGAACCCGGTCATCACCGCCAGCAGTTGGATGGGGCTCAGCGCCGTAAGGACCGCCGCCGCGCCCTGGGCGCCCGAGTCGCGGACGGTGGCGAACAGACCGGACGGCCACGGCTCGTGCAGCAGGGTCAGCATGGCCAGGAACAGCCCCGACAGGAACGGCATCACCAGCGCCCCGAGCAGCAGCGCGCGCAGCGTCAGCCGCCAGGGCACCAGCGGGCCGCCGTCGTCCGGCACCAGCTTCAGCAGCAACAGCCGCTTTCCGGGGGTCGCGCCGGTCGCCAGCGGCAGGAGGATGAACCAGGCCACGAAGATTCCGACCGGTATCCATGAGGGGGCCGCGCCGCCCTGATAGGTCATCACGGCCGCGGCAAACACCGATGCGACGACATATCCGGCCACATCCACGACCAGCGCCGTAAGCCGCCGCCCGAAGGGCACCGGACGTGCCGCCAGCGCCCGCCCGTCCAGCGCCTCCAGGGCGGGCAGCATCCGCGCGACCGGCCCGGCCAGCAGCCAACCGACCACCGCACCCGCCGTGTTGACGATCAGGTCGTCCACGTCGAAGAGCCGGTACGGGCAGTTGTACAGGCCCCACACCCCGGTCCACTGCGTCAGCTCGAAGGACATCGAGACCACGAAGCCGATCACGGCGGTGGCGCGCAGCGAGCGCCCGAAGTGGTAGCGCAGGAAGACACCGAGCGGCAGAAGCAGCAGCAGATTGCAGACGGTCCCGGCGACGGCGGGGTTCTGGAGGACGAGCGAGTTGAGCCCGACCTTGTGGTGGGCCTCTTTCCAGATGTCGCTGAAGGTGTTCCCGGGCATCCACTGCGGATGGGCCACGGGTGCGAACCGCTCGCACATGTCGCCGGTCTGCTTCGGCAGCGGCACGATCGTCATGCAGAAGGCGGTGAGCGAGTAGTAGAGGAAGCCGTACAGCGACAGCGTCCGCCCCCGGGACATCACGCCATGACGGCGGTACAGGACGACGGCTGTCGGCAGCAGCAGTAAGAGTGCCAGCAGCGGGAAGAGCGCGGCGGCGGTCTTGATCGGCAGAAGGTAGGCGGTGGCCATGCGCAGGACTATACGCCATGTGTATACATCGCGTGTATAGCCACCCGGCGTGCGCCGATACGACAAGGGCCCCGCCCCCGGAATCCGGGAAGCGGGGCCCTCGCCCACAAGCTCGGAGCCACAAGCTCCGAGCCAAAGGCAGGCTCGGAGCCAAAAGGCTCCGTGGCTCAGAAGCGGCGCGTGATCAAAGCGCGCTTGACCTCCTGAATGGCCTTGGTGACCTCGATGCCCCGCGGGCACGCCTCGGTGCAGTTGAAGGTGGTGCGGCAGCGCCAGACGCCGTCCTTGTCGTTCAGGATCTCCAGCCGCTGCTCACCGCCCTCGTCGCGGGAGTCGAAGATGAAGCGGTGCGCGTTGACGATCGCCGCCGGGCCGAAGTACTGGCCGTCGTTCCAGAACACCGGGCACGAGGAGGTGCACGCGGCGCACAGGATGCACTTGGTGGTGTCGTCGAACCGCTCGCGGTCCTCGGCGGACTGCAGCCGCTCACGCGTCGGCTCGTTGCCCGTCGTGATCAGGAAGGGCATCACATCGCGGTACGCCTGGAAGAACGGCTCCATGTCCACGATCAGGTCCTTGAGAACCGCGAGCCCCTTGATCGGCTCGACCGTGATGGGCTGCTCCGGGTTGATGTCCTTGATCAGCGTCTTGCAGGCCAGCCGGTTGCGGCCGTTGATCCGCATCGCGTCGGATCCGCAGATGCCGTGGGCGCAGGAGCGGCGGAAGGTCAGGGTGCCGTCCAGCTCCCACTTCACCTTGTGGAGACCGTCGAGGACGCGCTCCTTCGGGTCCATGTCGATCTGGAAGTCCTCCCAGACCGCCTGGTCCGAGACCTCCGGGTTGAAGCGCCGGATCCGGAAGGTGACGGTGATCAGGTGCGAGGCGGTGGCGTCGGCCGCCTCGGGGGCCTGGTCGGACTTCTCAAGGGTGGGGGTGCTCATCAGTACTTACGCTCCATCGGCTGGTAGCGGGTCTGCACGACCGGCTTGTAGTCGAGGCGGATGGACTCGGAGCCGTCCGCGCCCACCTCTCGGTACGCCATGGTGTGCCGCATGAAGTTGACGTCGTCGCGGTTCGGGTAGTCCTCGCGGTAGTGGCCGCCGCGCGACTCCTTGCGGGCCAGCGCCGAGATCGCCATGACCTCGGCCAGGTCGAGCAGGTTGCCCAGCTCGATGGCCTCCAGCAGATCGGTGTTGAACCGCTTGCCCTTGTCCTGGACGCTGACGTTCTTGAAGCGCGCCCGCAGGTGGCCGATCTCCTCGACGGCCTCCTTGAGCGTCTGCTCGGTGCGGAAGACCATGACGTTCTTGTCCATGGTCTCCTGCAGCGCCTTGCGGACCTCGGTGACCCGCTCGGTGCCGGTCGCGTCCCGCAGGTTCTCCACCTGGCTCTGGACGAACGCGGCCGGGTCCTCCGGAAGCTCGACGAAGTCGGCCCTGGCGGAGTACTCCGCGGCGGCGATGCCCGCCCGGCGGCCGAAGACGTTGATGTCGAGCAGCGAGTTGGTGCCCAGCCGGTTGGCGCCGTGCACGGAGACGCAGGCGACCTCGCCGGCCGCGTACAGGCCCGGGACGACGGTGTCGTTGTCCGCCAGCACCTCGCCCTGGACGTTGGTCGGGATGCCGCCCATCGTGTAGTGCGCGGTCGGCTGGATCGGGATCGGGTCCGTGTACGGCTCGATGCCCAGGTACGTCCGCGCGAACTCGGTGATGTCGGGCAGCTTGGCGTCGAGCTGCTCCGGCGGCAGGTGGGTGAGGTCCAGATAGACGTGGTCGCCCTCCGGACCGCAGCCGCGGCCCTCACGGATCTCCGTGTAGATGGACCGCGACACCACATCTCGCGATGCCAGGTCCTTCATGACCGGCGCGTACTTCTCCATGAAGCGCTCGCCGTCCTTGTTGCGGAGGATGCCGCCCTCACCGCGGGCGCCCTCCGTCAGCAGGATGCCCATGCGCCAGATGCCGGTCGGGTGGAACTGGAAGAACTCCATGTCCTCCAGCGGCAGCCCGCGCCGGTAGGCGACCGCCTGGCCGTCACCGGTGAGGGTGTGCGCGTTGGAGGTCACCTTGAAGAACTTGCCGCAGCCGCCGGAGGCGAAGACGACGGCCTTCGCCTGGAAGACGTGCAGCTCACCGGTGGCCAGCTCGTAGGCCACCACACCGGCGGTGCGCTTGACCCCGTCGACCTCGGTCATCAGGAGGTCCAGGACGTAGAACTCGTTGAAGAACTCCACGCCCTCCTTGACGCAGTTCTGGTACAGCGTCTGGAGGATCATGTGGCCGGTGCGGTCCGAGGCGTAGCAGGACCGGCGGACCGGGGCCTCGCCGTGGTTACGGCTGTGGCCGCCGAAGCGGCGCTGGTCGATGGTGCCGTTCGGGGTGCGGTTGAACGGCAGGCCCATCTTCTCCAGGTCGAGGACGGAGTCGATGGCCTCCTTCGCCAGGATCTCGGCGGCGTCCTGGTCGACCAGGTAGTCACCGCCCTTGATCGTGTCGAAGGTGTGCCACTCCCAGTTGTCCTCCTCGACGTTGGCGAGGGCGGCGGCCATGCCGCCCTGTGCCGCGCCGGTGTGGGAGCGGGTCGGGTAGAGCTTGGTGAGCACCGCGGTGCGGCTGCGCTTGGTCGACTCGATGGCCGCGCGCATTCCGGCCCCGCCGGCGCCGACGATGACGGTGTCGTACTTATGGATCTTCATGAGTGGATACCTCAGCCCCGGGGCCTAGCGGATGTTCGGGTCGAAGGTGAAGATCACCAGAGTGCCGAGCACGATGGTGAATCCTGCCGCCGTGTAGAGCAGCGCCTTCAGCCACAGGCGGGTGGTGTCCCGCTCCGCGTAGTCGTTGATGATCGTGCGCAGGCCGTTCGCGCCGTGCAGCGTGGCGAGCCAGAGCATGATCAGATCCCATGTCTGCCAGAACGGCGAGGCCCAGCGGCCGGCCACGAAGGCGAAGCCGATCTTGGTGACACCGCCGTCCAGCACCAGCTGGATCAGCAGATGGCCCAGGACCAGAACGACCAGCAGGACGCCGGACAGGCGCATGAAGAGCCAGCCGTACATCTCGAAGTTCGTACGGGTCGCCCTGGGCGTCTTGCGGGTACGGGCCCGCGGCGGCTCGATGACCGGGGCCGGATGATCCACGTCGTACCCGGTGACCGGGTCGCTCGCGGGGGTGGTGGTCTCGGCGGACATGTGCGTCAGCTCCCGAACAGTTCGCGCAGCGTGTGCTGGAGGATCGGGTAGAAGGCGCCCGCCATCAGCACGACCCAGATACCGACGACGCCCCAGAGCATCTGGCGCTGGTACCTCGCTCCCTTGGACCAGAAGTCGACGGCGATGACGCGAAGGCCGTTGAGGGCGTGAAACAGGATGGCGGCCACGAGGCCGTACTCCATCAGGTTCACGACGGGATTCTTGTATGTGGCGACCACGTTGTCGTACGCCTCGGGCGAGACGCGGACCAGCGAGGTGTCCAGCACATGTACGAACAGGAAGAAGAAGATGAGGACGCCGGTGACTCGATGAGCCACCCAGGACCACATGCCTTCCCGGCCGCGATACAGCGTTCCAGCCGGCACGGAAAAACCCTCCGGAAGCGGATTTGGGGCCTGCCGGCTTCACGGTCGGTCGGGCCCGGCCGGGTACGGTCCACCGGCCCTGGCCATCGTACCGACGTGCTGTCGGCAGGTTCGTCCGGGGGGCTCAGGTGTGATCTATCAAGCACGAACGGGCGATCATGCGATACGGAACCCGGATACGTCCGGGGACCGGGAGGTGTTCGCGGCCAGCCGGACGAGCCTGCCGCGGGCGATGCGCCGCAGCTCCTCGGCGGTGTTGTCGCGCTCCCTCTCCCGCTCGTTGCCCAGCCGGTTCCGGATCCCGGTCAGCAGCCGGTCGAGCCGCTCCTCGGGCCGCAGACCATCCAGACAGATGACGAAAACGTGACCGAATCGACGCTCGTACGCATCGTGGGCGGCCCGGAGCGCGGTGTGGGCGGCCGGCGACCCCAGGCTCTCCGCGGGCGGCAGCTCATGGCCGACGACCGACTCGTCAGCGAGTGCCTCGTCCAGATCGGCCGGGGTGAGGTCGTAGCTGGCCTCGTCCCCGGCGGCCAGCAGCGCCTCCAGATCGGGGTACGGGCGGTGGGCCGCGATCAGCCGGGCCCAGCGGCGGCTGCCGCAACAGGCGAGCAGCGCGGCCTCGGCCGCGTCGGCGGTGGCGGCGTTGAGCCGGTCGAGGCGGGAGGCCGCGGCGCGGGACCTGGGCGTGGGCCTGGACCTGGACATGGACCTGGACAGCGTGGACTCCTCGGACACGCGGTGGACTCCTCTGGCACGCAGGGGACACGCATGGGAGCGGACGCCCAGGAGAAAGGACACCCGGGAGAAACGGACACCCGGGAGAGGCGCGGGAGACATGGCTGGGCGTATGAGCAGTACACGCTAACGATGCGGGGAGGTGGGTGTGCCGGGGGGAACGCGATATCACCCGAACGGGGACGTTTTACTGCATGCGGTGGACGGCATTCGGGGCGCAGGGTGTTTTTCGGCCCCAAATCGGCCGAATGCCCGAAGCGGGGAGGGCCTAAGGAGGTACACCGCCATGGGATTGCCGCTCAGAGCCACCAAGGCGTCCTGCGTCCGCGGTCTCATCGCGGGTGCCGTCGCCACCCTCGTCCTGGCGGCCCTCGGCTGTCAGCAGACGGGCGGCGGCCAGGGCCAGGCCGGCACTCGGTCCTCGCCGGCCCACTCCGCGCACGCCACGACCGCCACCTCGGCGCGGTCCCCCTCCACCTCGCCCCACGGAACGGCGGCCTCCGCCTCGCCCCACGGAACGGCGGCCTCCGCGCCGCCCCGCACCATCCCCTCCGTCCACGACTTCACCCCGGCCACGGGCCCGGGCTGGCGGCCCGGCAGCGGCAGCCGGGTGGTGGCCGACCTCAATGGCCCGCTCGCCGACGAGGCCCGCACGATCGCCGCGGAACTGGGGCTGCGCACCGCCTCCGGCGCCGCCCGCAGCGGTGATCTCTCCCTCGCCCTCGATCCGGGGCAGAGCGGTGGCGGCGAGGCGTACACGCTGACGGTCGGCGGTGGCCGCGCCCGGATCACCGGCCCGGCCGACGCGGGCGTCTTCTACGGCACCCGCACCGTGAAACAGGCCCTGCGCTCCGGCGGACGCCTCCCCGAAGGCGTGATCCACGACCGGCCCGGGCGCGCCCAGCGCGGCCTCAATCTGGACATCGCGCGCAAGTTCTTCTCGGCCGGGTGGATCGAGGCCCGGATGCGCGAGATGGCCGACCTCAAGCTCAACCAGCTGGCCCTGCACTTCTCGGACGACCAGGGCTTCCGCATCCAGAGCACCAGCCACCCCGAGATCGTCTCGGCCCAGCACCTCACCAAGGCCCAGGTCCGGCAGATCGTCGCGCTCGGACAGCGGCTGCACATCACCGTCATCCCCGAGATCGACTCGCCGGGCCACCTCGGCGCCGTCATCAGGGCTCATCCGCAGCTCCAGCTGCGCAACGCGGGCGGCACCACGTTCCAGGGGTCGGTGGACATCTCCAATCCGGCCGCGGCCCGCATCGTCGATCAGCTCATGCGCGAGTACGCCCCGCTCTTCCCCGGCCGCTGGTGGCATCTGGGTGCCGATGAGTACCTCGCGCTGACTGTCAAGGACCCCCAGGCGTCGTTCCCGAAGCTGGTGGCCGCCGCGAAGGCGAAGTACGGCCCCAACGCCCGGGTGCAGGACCTGGTCACCGGCTGGCTGAACGACCGGGCCCGGCTCGCGCGGCAGCTCGGCAAGCAGCCCAAGGCGTGGAACGACGGCTTCTTCGCCGGCGGCGTCGTCAAGCCCGACAAGAACATCGAGGTCGAGTACTGGACGGGACGGCTGAAGGAGACGGCACGGCCGCCGCTGGAGTATCTGAAGGAGGGCCGCAAGGTGGTCAACCTCAACGACTCGTACCTCTACTACGTCCTCGGCGAGCCCGGCGGCTTCACCTACCCGACCGGCGAACGCATTTACGAGAGTTGGTCCCCCGCGGTACTGCGCAGTTCCACGCCCGTCGCCGACAAGTCCCTGACCGGACCGAACCGGATCCTCGGTGCCCGTTTCGCCATCTGGGGTGACCGGCCCGAGGCCCAGACGCCCGCACAGGTGGCCCAGGGCATCCGGCTGCCGCTCGCGGCGCTGGCCCAGCGGGTGTGGGACCCCGGGAAGCCGCCGCTGAGCTGGTCCGACTTCACCCGGCTCGCCGAGCGGCTCGGGGTCTGAGCGCGGGCCCGAGCGGGAGAGAAGCAGGAGAGCAGCGGGAGAAAAGAAGGACGGTCGGGGCCGCCACCCCCCACAGGAGAGGCCCCGACCGTCGATCAGGGAGAGCCCGCATGAGGCTCGCACCCCTTACAGCGTCGCACGCCTCGATTGCGTCACACCTCCCCTTGCACGAAACCGGGGACTTCACCCCGCGTCCAGGGTCCGTTCCGCTCTGGACTTGACCGGTCGGATGCCCGTAACGTGCAGGTCCGCGCTCTGGGCGCGGTCAGAGGCTTTATTTTCTCGCGTGGCCCGCAGCGGGTCACGTTCCCAGGGGGACTCAAAAGACCATGTATCCGTGTGGGAACTGCCGCGCTGTCGCCGTCGGCCCCGACGGGCGTTGTGCCGCATGCGGGACGTACCAGCAGCAGCTGCAGCCCTCCGCGCCGCCGCAGCAGCCGTCCGTCCCGCCGCAGATGGCGCAGATGCCGCCGATGCCCGGCGGCTACCCGGCGGCCCCGCCCATGGGCCTGCCGACCGGCGGGGTCGATCTGCGGCGCGGGCTTTCCACCACGCTCGTCGCGCTGTTCGGCGTGGCGCTGCCGGCGCTCGTCTTCCTCTTCGTGGGGCGCTCCGGCCAGTACAGCGTGATCGGGGACATGCTGGACGCGGTCGAGGGCAAGTCCGTCTCGATCACCGAGGACGACCTCAACGACGCCGACGACCTCTTCACCACCGCGCAGGTCATCTACTCGCTGCTCACCGTCGCGATCGCCGTGGTCTGGGCGATCTGGTTCCGGCGGCTGCGGCTGAACGCCGAGGTCTTCGCGCCCGGCCAGCACCGCTTCAGCAGCGGCTGGGCGGCCGGTTCATGGTTCACCCCCGTCGTCAACTTCTGGTTCCCCAAGCAGATCGCCAACGACATCTGGCGCGCCAGTTCCCCGCAGGGGCCGCACGCCGTCAGCCGCGGTCTGCTCAACGGCTGGTGGGTCACCTGGATCGTCGCGCTGGTCACCAACGCCATCGGCGGCATCCGCTACAACCTGCTGCGGGGCAAGGTGGAGGCCGACGACTACGCCCCCTCTCGCTCCGAGGCGAAGAGCGACATCGAGAGCCTGCACTCCATCCTGGCCTTCGACATGTTCGCGATCGTGATCTTCATGGCCGCGGCGGTCCTCGCGCTGCTGCTGGTCCGGCAGATCACCGCGATGCAGGAGCAGCGCGCCTCGCTGCCCCCGCAGCTGGGCGGCCCGGCTCCGTACGGCATGCCGGCGCCGAACCCGTACGGCGCCCCGGGCCCCGGACCGGCCCCGTACGGCGCCCCGGCCCCCGGGCCCGGCCCGTACGGTGCCCCCCAGATGCCGCCGACCCCGCCACCCGGCCAGCCCGGTCAGCAGTACCCGCCCTACGGGCAGGGCTAGCCCGCGGCTACGCCGGAATCGACTGGACCACGGATTCTCCGAGTGGGGCAGGAAGAGAGCGTGCAGGCGGACGACGCGGAACTGACGGCCGCGGTACTCGCGGCGCAGGAAGGGGACGAGACCGCCTTCCGGACCGTCTACCGGTCCGTGCACCCTCGCCTCCTCGGCTATGTGCGCACGCTGGTCGGTGACGGAGACGCGGAGGACATCACCTCAGAAGCATGGCTGCAGATCGCCCGTGACCTGCAGCGCTTCAGCGGAGACGCCGACCGCTTCCGGGGCTGGGCGGCCCGGATAGCCCGCAATCGCGCACTGGACCACATACGGATGCGCGGCCGCCGCCCGGCCATCGGCGGCGACGAGTCGGAGCTGGAGTTCCGCGCGTCCGACGCGGACACGGCCGGTGAGGCGATGGAGGCCCTCGGTACCGGCCGGGCGCTCGGGCTGATCGCCCAGCTACCGCAGGACCAGGCCGAGGCGGTGGTGCTCCGGGTGGTCCTCGGCCTCGACGCCAAGAGCGCGGCCGCGGTGCTGGGCAAGCGGCCGGGGGCGGTGCGCACGGCCGCCCACCGGGGTTTGCGGCGGCTCGCCGACTTGATCGGCCCGGCGGCGGGGGGCGATCCGGCGGTGCTCGAGGGGATCCCGGGGCAACGCGAGTCACACGGCGGCGGCGCAACCAAGCCGGGTGCGGCGAAGTCTGCTGGTGTGACGGATTCATGCGCGCCAACGCAGAAGGACATGTGATGGCCGAAGACCACCGCTACAGCTGGCTGGATGACAGTGCCGCGGAGCGGTTGCTTCGCGGCGAACCGGTCGAGGGGCAGCCCGGGGCTCCCGACGGCCGGGGCGACGAGTCATATGCCGAAGCGGAGCGGTTGGCGGCCGTGCTCAGCGCCGTCGCCGGAGCGGGCCGCCCGGCGCCCCCCTCCGCCGGCGCGTCCGCGCTTCCGGGCGAGGAAGCGGCCATGGCCGCCTTCCGGGCCGCCCGTGTCGAGGTCGAGGCCGCAGCGGAAGCCGTCGCCGAGCCGGGTGTGGCCCGGCGGGCACAGCGGATCCGGCAGTTCATAGAGAGACAGCCGCGACTGCGCCGCCCGCTGCGGGCGGGCATGATCGCGATGGTGGCCGGCTGTGCGCTGAGCGGTTTCGCGGTCGCGGCCGCGGCGGGTGTGCTGCCCACCCCGTTCGGGCCGAGTCACCACACTCCGGGCCCCTCGGTGAGCATGTCGGACGCCGGACCCGGCGGGGAATCCGCCCACCCGGAGATCTCCGAGGACGGCGGTACGACGGCGCCCGGTCCCAGTGGTTCAAGCGACAACGATGCCAGCGACGTGGGTTCGAACGGCGCCCAGGACGGAACCGTCCCCTCCGATCCGGAGGACGGCGACAAGGGCAAGGACGGGAAGGCGAAGGACCCCTCGTCGAAGGGGAAGCACGGCACCCCGGGATGGGCCCTCCGCGTCTGCCCCCGTTACCTGGCCGCGGAGTTGGGGGGCGCGGACCTCGACGAGACGTCGCTGAAGAAGCTGACGAAGGTGGCCGGGAGCGCGTCCGCCATCCACGGCTACTGCACCCAGATCCTCGCCGACGACAGCACGGACACCCCGCGCAGCGACGACAGCACGGACAACGGCAGCGACAACAGCGGCACGGACAGCGGTTCGGACAATGGCGGCGGCATCGGGGACTCCGACGGATCCGGCTCCGGTGACAGCGGCGGTTCGGGCGGCGGCGATTCCGGTGGCGATTCGGGAAAAGATGGCGGGGACGACACCACGGTCCCCCAGCCCCCGCCCCCGCCTCCGCCGAGCGACACCACCGGCACCACCGGCACGCCGACCGTCACCACGACACCGGCGCCCGCAGATGACTCAACGGCGTCAACGGACCCCGTGACGGCCACGGAAACGGGTGCCGACTGAGACTCCGGCACCCAGGTGTGACGTTTTTTTCAGCGGTGACGCTGAAAGAAACGGGCCGACTGGTCATCGGCCGCGCGGGAGCCGAGGTTCCCCCCGTACCGACGGCTCCGCGCATTCGGCGCGGGCAGAGCACGTTCCCCCGGCTCTGCCCGCGCCGCCCCCTTTTTTTGAGGCTCGGTTCGCCTCCGGGGCGCATAAGCCGCTGTCGACGGTCGACGTGCTCGGTCGCCCACGCGGCGGAGCCGCATATCGATCGCAGCCCTCGCTCCCTGTGCGCGTCTCCCTTTCGACAGCGACGCGCCCCCTCGGCTCGCCCCCAGCTACCGCCGGGAGGTGCCCCCGGCCGGTAGGACCAAGCACCCGGATGCGCTTCGGCGCCCTTCGGCGTACCCCGGCTACCGCCGGGAGGTGCGCACCGCAGACCGATAGGGCCTACTTGTAAACCACGACCTTGTCGCCCGCCTTGACCTTCCCGAAGAGCGCAGCGATCTTCTTCTTGTCGCGGACGTTCACGCAGCCGTGCGAGGCGCCGCTGTAGCCGCGGGCGGCGAAGTCCGACGAGTAGTGCACCGCCTGGCCGCCGCTGAAGAACATCGCGTACGGCATCGGGGTGTGATAGATCGTCGACACATGGTCCCGGCTCTTGAAGTTGACCTGGAACAGCCCCTCCCGGGTCGGGGTGTACTCCGAGCCGAAGCGCACATCCATCGCCGACACCACCCGCCCGTTCACCATCCAGGCCAGGGTGCGGCTGGTCTTGCTGATGCACAGCACCCGGCCGGTCAGGCACCGCGGATCCGGCTTGGCCAGCGGAAGAGTGGTCGGCGGATAGAGCTGGTCGCGCGTGGGGGTCTTGGTCGCCGAGCGCAGTGAGGTCCAGGTGCGCCGGCTCACCGAGCCGGTGACCGAGAGGCCGTGGCCCCGCTGGTACGCGCTGACGGACGCCTGCGTGATCGTGCCGTAGTAGCCCGTCGGGTTCCGGTTGAAGAGGCCGAGCGCGCGCAGCCGCGCCTGGAGCTCGCGCACCCGGTCCCCGCTGGTGCCGACGGCGATCACGGGCGGGGCCACCCTCGGCGCGGTGCGCCGCGGTGTGACGGGCGTCGTGGTGCGCGGCGGCACCACGACCCGCTTGGGCTTGGGCTTGGCCTTGTGCGTGAACGTGCGGTGCGGCCGGGGGGTCTCCCGCGCGGGTGTGCTCGTACTGGCCCGGGCCTGCGGTCTCTCCTGCCCCCGGCCGTCCACGGTCGCTTCACCCGCCCGGCACCCCGCGACCAGTGCCGCCGCCGTGGCCGTGGCCAGCGCTGTGCCGACCACCGCTGTCCGGTGCATCTGAACCCCCCACTCCCTGATCTTTTTGCTCTGAATGCTTCCCGAAGCTGCCAGGAGGCGAACATCGACGCATGCTGTGAGCAAGGCCCCGTACCGGGGGAACGCCCGGTATCAGCCACCAGGAGGCGTGGACCCATGGCGCGCGAGTCGGAGTCGGGATTCCCCGTCGAGCCGGTGTACGGGCCCGGCGCGCTCAGCGGCTGGGATCCGGCCGGGCGGCTGGGCGAGCCGGGGGAGTACCCCTTCACCCGCGGGGTCTATCCGACGATGTACACCGGCCGCCCCTGGACGATGCGGCAGTACGCGGGGTTCGGCACCGCCGACGAGTCCAACGCCCGCTACCGGCAGTTGATCGAGCACGGCACCACCGGACTGTCGGTGGCCTTCGACCTGCCGACCCAGATGGGCTACGACTCCGACGCCCCCCTCGCGCACGGCGAGGTCGGCAAGGTGGGCGTGGCCATCGACTCGGTCGAGGACATGCGGGTGCTGCTGGGCGCCATCCCACTGGACCGGGTCTCGACCTCCATGACCATCAACGCGCCCGCGGCCCTGCTGCTGCTCCTCTACCAACTCGTGGCCGAGGAGCAGGGCGTGGCCGGGAGCCGGCTGACCGGCACCATCCAGAACGACATCCTCAAGGAGTACATCGCCCGCGGCACCTACATCTTTCCGCCCGGGCCCTCGCTGCGGCTGGTCGCGGACATCTTCAAGTACTGCAAGGCCGAGCTGCCGAGGTGGAACACCATCTCGATCTCCGGCTACCACATGGCGGAGGCCGGGGCCTCGCCCGCGCAGGAGATCGCCTTCACCCTGGCCGACGGCATCGAGTACGTCCGTACGGCCATCGCGGCGGGGATGGACATCGACGACTTCGCGCCCCGGCTCTCCTTCTTCTTCGTCTCCCGCACCACACTGCTGGAGGAGGTCGCCAAGTTCCGCGCCGCGCGCCGGATCTGGGCGCGGGTGATGCGGGAGGAGTTCGGCGCCCGCGATCCGAAGTCCCAGATGCTGCGCTTCCACACCCAGACCGCGGGAGTCCAACTCACCGCCCAGCAGCCCGAGGTGAATCTCGTACGCGTCGCCGTCCAGGGCCTGGCCGCCGTGCTCGGCGGCACCCAGTCGCTGCACACCAACGCCTTCGACGAGGCCATCGCGCTCCCGACCGGCACCTCCGCCCGGCTGGCGCTGCGCACCCAGCAGGTGCTGGCGTACGAGACCGATGTGACGGCGACCGTGGACCCCTTCGCGGGCTCCTACGCCGTCGAGTCGCTGACCGACGCCGTCGAGGAGGCGGCCGTCGATCTGATGCGGCGGGTCGAGGACCTGGGCGGTGCGGTGGCCGCCATCGAGCGGAACTTCCAGAAGGAGGAGATCGAGCGCAGCGCCTACCGGATCGCCCAGGAGACGGACGCGGGCGAACGGGTGGTGGTCGGCGTCAACCGCTTCCAGTTGGAGGAGGAGGCGCCGTACGAGCCGCTGCGGGTCGACCCGGAGATCGAGGCCAGGCAGCGCGACCGGCTCGCCCGGCTGCGCGCCGAACGCGACCGGTCGGCGGTGGGCGCGGCACTGTCGTCCCTGCGGAAGGCCGCCGAGAGCGAGCCGGGCACGGCCAATGTGCTGTACCCGATGAAGGACGCGCTCGCGGCGCGGGCCACGCTTGGCGAGGTGTGCGACGCGTTGCGGGAGGTGTGGGGGACGTACAAGCCGGTGGACGCGTTCTGAGGCGGCCGGAGTCGGTCCGGAGTCGGTCCGGAGTCGGTCCGGAGTCGGTCCGGGGCCGGTCCGGGGCCGGTCCGGGCCGGGTTGTCAGGGGGTTGGGTGACACTGGAGCCATGTCGTCGTCACCCCGCCGCGCCTGCCCGGTCTGCACCCGTGAGATCGCGGTCGTCGGTGGGCGCTTCGCCCGCCATGACCCGCCGGGGCGGCGCTCCGCCCTCGAGCTGATCTCCTGCCCCGGTTCGCGGCGGATCGCGCCGCTGCTCACCACCCCGCCAAAGCTCTTCGGAGAGGACGAGCCGCCGACCCCGGGCCAGCAGTCGCTGTTCTAGCCCGCGGCGGGCCGACATGCGGCTCCGCCGCGGGCTTGGGACACGGGGTCCAGGGGCCGGAGCCCCTGGTTGCGGGAAGGGGCGGGTAGGGGAAAGACCCGCCGGGCCTACCGCTCGCGCTACGCCGCGCCCACCAGCCGGGAGGCGAGCGTCACCCCCGGGCCGGCGTCCGTCAGCGCCTCCATGAGCTGGTCACCGGCTGCCTTCAGCGCCGTGTCGTCCATCGGGCCCAGCGCGTCCAGCACGAACATCGCCCGCGTGGTCTCGTGCGTGAGCCGGGTGCGGGTGCATTGGCGCCAGTTCCAGCGGCGGCACGTGACGCCCGCCTCGTCCCGCCACACGACCTCGCCGGGGGCCGGGTGCTCCACCACGGGCTCGCCCCCGGCCGTCGTCTCGAAGGTCTCGTCGCCCTCGGCGCGCACGAGCCGGGCCGCGCCCACGTAGTGGTCGAGGTCCTCGCCGCCCAGGGGGATCACATGCGCGACCGAGATCGCGTTGTAGATGTCGGTCAGTCGGTCCACCCGGGGCAGCCCGGCGGGCGCCCGCCGCAGCAGCGCCTCCGCGCTGGGCCGGGTGCGCTGGGGCTTCGCCCCGAAGGCGCGGAACGCCTCCCGCCAGGCGGCCAGGTGCGGATGCTCCTCCACCGGCCCGTCCCCGAACCGCTCCCGCGCCGCCTGCTCGGCGTCGGCCAGCAGCCGCTCGCTCAGCTCGTCGCTCGGCCCGGGACGCAGCCCCTCGGCGGTGATGAGCAGCGCCCGGTAGTCGGGGCGCAGGGCGTGCACGGCGGGGTCGATGGCGGCTGAGTCCAGCCAGCCTGCGGCGTCGTTCGTCATGCGGTCCACTATGGCATACGGCGTGGTGCAGTGTGATGCACGAGCGCTGGGGTCACCCCCACCCCGGAGACGGTGGGCGGCCTGATGGCGGCGTACGGCCGGACAAGGAACGCTCTTCGGCATGACCACACGTACTTCCGACTCCGGCCCCCGCCGCCGGGCACTGCTCGCCGCCACCGCCCTCGCCGCCGTAGGCATGGGGATGGCGCAGCCGAAGGCGGTCGCCGCCCCGGCCGCGCGGCGGGTGCGGCTGACGCTGCCCGCGCCCACCGGGCCGTATCCCGTGGGCACCGTCTCCCATCGCCTCGTCGATCAGGACCGGCCCGATCCCTGGGTCGCCTCCCGGCCGTCGCGCGAACTGATGGTCAGCGTCCGCTATCCGGCCCGGGACGTCGAGCGGTATCCGCGCGCCACGCAACTGCTGCCGGGCGAGGCGGCCGGTTTCGACCGGCTGAACAACTTCGGGGGTGTGCCGCAGGGGCGCGTCGACTGGGCGGCGACGCGCACCTTCGCGCACCAGGGGGCTCCGCCCGCGCGGGAGCGCCGGGGCGCCGCGCGCCCGGTGGTGCTCTACTCGCCCGGCGTCGGCGACCCGCGCTCGCTGGGCACCACGCTCACCGATGAGCTGGCCTCGCGCGGCTATGTCGTGATCTGTGTCGACCACACCTACGACGGGTCGGCGGTCGAGTTCCCGGATGGCCGGGTCGAGACCAGCAGGCTGCCGGAGGAGTACGTACGGGCCAAGCAGGAGGGCACGGTCGTCGAACTGCTGCGGAAGACCTGTGCGGTGCGGGTGGCGGATCTTCGCTTCGTCCTCGACCGGCTGGAGGCACTCGCCCCGATGCCGCTCGACCGGTCCGCCATCGGCGCGTTCGGGCAGTCGGCGGGCGGTTTCGCGGCCCTTCAGGCGATGCATGACGACCGGAGGATCGCGGCGGCCGCGAATCTGGACGGGGTGCTGGCCTATGTCGAGGAGGACCAGGACCCCGGCCCCCTCTCGACGGTCGCCGCGGACGGGGTGGACCGTCCCGTGCTGACCATGGGCAAGGACGGAAACGACCACCACACCGTGCCGTCGTGGGGTGCGCTGTGGGAGCACAGCTCCGGCTCGCGCCTCGATCTGACGCTGCTCGGTTCGGCCCATGCGACCTACACCGACGCCACGTCGATGCTGCCGCGGATCGCCGCGCGGCTCGGCCTGCCGGAGAAGGTGGTGACCGATGCGATCGGCACGGTCGCCCCGGAGCGGGCGGTGGCCGTCCAGCGCGCGTATGTCCCGGCGTTCTTCGACCGTGAGCTGCGCCACCGTGATGACGCGGGGCTGCTGGACGGGCCGTCGGCCCGCTACCCGGAGGTGCGATTCGCCGACTAGGTCCCCGGGGCCGGATCCGGGCCCCTGGTCCGGGCCCGGACCGGGCCGCGTGCCCCTAAAACAGTCCGAGCTGGGTGGTGAGCAAGGCGAGGACGACGACGAGCGACCAGCCGAGCAGCTGCTCCAACAGGTGATCCTGGTCGTCGGAGGGGCCTCCGGTGCGGGAGTGGAGGCCGGTGCGGCGCGCCGCGATGTCGGTCATGCGGGTGTCCTCTGTGCTCAGCGATGATCGTGATGAAAGTGATGAAACGGGTCATCACCGTTGCCCAGGGTGCGCGGAGCAGCCGCCAGGGGTAAAGGGGGAGTGGCCGAACTCACCCGAGGAGGACCACGGTGACCAGCGTCATTCCCAAGGGTCTGGGCGAGCAGATCCGCGCCCTGACCGGAGGCGAGGTGACCTCCCATGCGCTGGTCGAGCAGGCGCTCGAGCGCATCGCCGAGACCCAGCCCACCCTGAACGCCTTCCGCCGCATCCGCGCCGAGGCCGCCCTGCGCGAGGCCGCCGAGGCCGACCGGCGGTTGGCGGCGGGGGAGCGGCTGCCGCTCCTCGGGGTGCCGCTCGCGGTCAAGGACGATACGGATGTGGCGGGCGAGCCCACCGCGTTCGGCTGCCGCGGCGACTTCCCGGCCAAGGTCGAGGACGGCGAGGCGGTGCGGCGGCTGAGGGCGGCCGGGGCCGTGATCGTCGGCAAGACCAACACCCCCGAGCTGGGCCAGTGGCCGTTCACCGAGGGCCCCGCCTTCGGCGACACCCGCAACCCCTGGAACCCGAAGTACACCCCCGGCGGCTCGTCCGGCGGCGCCGCGGCCGCCGTCGCCGCCGGTCTGGTCCCCGCCGCGCTCGGCTCCGACGGCGCGGGCTCGGTCCGTATCCCCGCCGCCTGGACGCACCTCATCGGCATCAAGCCCCAACGCGGCCGGATCTCCACCTGGCCGGACGCGGAGTCCTTCAACGGCATCACCTGCAACGGCCCGCTCGCCCGTACGGTCGCCGACACGGCGCTGCTGCTGGACGCCGTGAGCGGCAACCGCGAGGGGGATCTGCACTGCCCGGAGCCGGTGGATGTGCTGTCCGCGGTGGGCCGTGACCCGGGGCGGCTGCGGATCGCCCTCTCCTTCAAGACGGCCTTCACCGGTACGCCGAAGAAGCTGGACCCGGCCGTGCGGGCCTCGGTCGTCCGGCTCGCCGAGCGGCTGGCGGCCCTCGGCCATGAGGTCGTGGAGGCCGAGCCGCGCTACGGGCTCGTGGGCTTCTCCTTTCTGCCGCGCGCCACGGCCGGGCTCTTCGAATGGTCCGGCCGCGTCCCCGATCCGCTGTTGCTCGACATCCGCACCCGCCACGCCGCCCGCAACGGCCGGCTGCTCGGCGGCGCCGCGCTGCGGTGGGCGCGGTCGTACGAGGAGCCGCTGCGGCGCCAGGTCGGGGCGATCTTCCGGCGCTTCGATGTCGTCCTCTCCCCGACGACGGCCACGCCCCCGCTGCGGATCGGCGCCATGGCCGCGCTGTCGGGGGGGCAGACCGATCGGGCCATGATCGCGGCGTGTCCGTACGCCTGGCCGTGGAACGTGCTGGGGTGGCCCGCGATGAACGTCCCCGCCGGGTTCGCGGACCCCGAGCGCACGCTGCCGCTGGGCGCCCAGTTCCTCGGCCCGGCCAACAGTGAGCCCGTGCTGATCTCGCTGGCGGCCCAGTTGGAGGCCGACCAGCGGTGGTACGAGCGCTGGCCGTCCGTCCAGCCGCCGGTGTGACGTTTTACGGCCGCCGGGCGCCGTAAGGCGTGAGCCGACTGGTCATCGTCCGTACTCGTACCGACGATGCCGGGAGGCGACATGAGCGGGGAGTTCTGGCGGACGATCCAGCTGGCCATGGAGAAGGACAACTGGACGGCCCGTCTTGTCGTAGTGAGCTGCGTGACGGCGGCGGCCGTGCTCGGCATCTGCGTGATCGGCGCTACCAGGTGATCAGGACCGGCGGCCGCGTGGCGTCGGCGTCGGGCTGGATGTCGTCGTGAGCCGTGTCTCATTTTCGCTGGTGCCCCAACTCGTCGGCCATGGGCGCCGGGAGGGGCGTCGGCCCCTGCTGCCGAGGGGTCCGCCGGGCGTCCGGGCCCGGTGGCTCTCTGGACAGAAAAGCCCAGGTCAGATGAGTATCTGCGGGGAGGGAGGGCGCGGTCGCGGTCGGTCGGCGGTGGGCGGAGCTCTGGCTAGACTTCCGCCACATGGTGACGACAGTGGCCGAAAAGAGACGGCGGCGGAGAAAACAGACCGGGCAGATATTCGTCAACGCCTCCGGTGGGCGGCGCCAGCTTCTGGCGCTCGCGGCGCTGGCCGTCGGCTGCGCCTGCCTCGGTTATCTGCTGCTTCTCGGCACGGCCCTGTCCGGGGTGCTGTGGCAGGCCGACCAGGAGCCGCCCAGGACCGTCGAGCGGTCCACCACGGGCGGCACCACCGGCACCACGGGCGGCACCACCGGCGGCGACCAGGCCGCCGGGCACTGGCCCAGCACCTACTCCTACGGCGCCGAGGTGACCGAGCCCCTTGCCGATGCCGAGCCGTCCAGGGGCGGCCCCTGGTGAGCCCCCGGCACGCACACCGCCGCGAGCCGCGTGGCCACTGGCTGTTGCTGATCATCGTCGTCTCGGCCGTCGCCGCCGCGCTGGTCTTCGAGGGCTGGACCACCCACGAGGTCGCGTCCCAGTCGACGCGCCGCCCCTGTACGAGCCCCATGCCGAAGGCCGCCGACACCGGGAAGCCGGTCGTACGCATCGGAGGCGGCGGCACGGTCGAGACGGCCGGGATGCCGGACCGCACCGTCGCCCTCACCTTCGACGGGGGCCCCGACCCCGTCTGGACCCCGCGCCTGCTGGACCTGCTGCGCAGCCACCACGCGCACGCCACCTTCTTCCTCTCCGGCGCGCAGGCGGTCCGCCACCCCGCTATCGTCAAGCGGATCCGCGCCGAGGGGCATGAGATCGGCTCCGGCGCCTACACCGGATCCGACCTGGGCTCGGCTTCGTCCCCGCGCACCCGGCTGGAGCTGTCCCTCACCCAGACCGCGCTCGCGGGCACCGCCGGCATCAACACCGAACTCGTACGGCTGCCGCTCACCACCCAGGCCGACACGATGTGCGGCGGTGAGTGGACGGCCGCCCGGCGCGCGGCCGATCAGGGCTACCTCCTGGTCGCGGCCGACCGGCCGCTGCGGAAGCCGGAGCGGGGCGTCGTCCGGCAGTACAGCCAGAACGACACCGGCTACGCCGAGGCGAACAAGCTCCTCCGGAACCGGAAGATCGAGAGGTTCGCCACGGTGTCCGAAGGGCTCGGCGGGCCCCCGGTCAACACTCCGGTGTCGATCGTCGGCCGCTTGCAGGGCGAGGCGCTGATCCGGGTCCAGGGCATCGGGCACATCTTCGTCCAGGCCATGACCTGGGTACTCGGCATCGCGGGCGCCCTGGCCCTGCTGCGGCTGGCACTGCTCGTCTTCTTCGCCCGGGCCCATGTGCGGCGCCTCCGGCGCCTCCGGCCCGGCGCGCCCTGGCTGCGCGAGGTGGACGAGCCGGTGACGGTGCTCATCCCCGCGTACAACGAGGAGGCGGGCATCGAGTCCACCGTCCGCTCACTTCTCGCCTCCACCCACTGGCAGCTCCAGATCATCGTGATCGACGACGGCTCGACGGACCGGACGGCGGACCTCGCCACCTGGATCGACGACCCCCGGGTGCTGGTGGTCCGCCAGCCCAACGCGGGCAAGGCCGCCGCCCTCAACACCGGCCTCGTCCACGCACACCACGACATCGTGGTGATGGTCGACGCCGACACCGTCTTCGAACCGGACGCCATCCACCGCCTCGTCCAGCCCCTCGCCCATCCGGCCGTCGGCGCGGTCAGCGGCAACACCAAGGTCGGCAATCGCCGTCGGCTGCTGGGCAAGTGGCAGCACCTGGAGTACGTCTTCGGGTTCAACCTCGAACGCCGGATGTTCGAGGTGCTGGAGTGCATGCCGACCGTGCCCGGCGCGATCGGCGCCTTCCGGCGGGACGCGCTGATGGGCGTCGGAGGCGTCAGCGAGGCCACCCTCGCCGAGGACACCGACCTCACGATGGCCCTGTGGCGGGCCGGTTGGCGGGTGGTCTACGAGGAGACCGCCATCGCCTGGACCGAGGTCCCGACCTCCCTGGGCCAGCTCTGGCGCCAGCGCTACCGCTGGTGCTACGGCACGCTCCAGTCCATGTGGAAGCACCGCCGCGCCCTCCGCGAGGTCGGCCAGGCCGGACGCTTCGCCCGCCGGGCGCTGCCCTATCTCTTCCTCTTCCAGGTAGCGCTGCCGCTGCTCGCCCCCATCGTGGACGTCTTCGCGCTGTACGGCGTGCTGTTCGCCAATCCCGTGGAGTCGATCGGGGTGTGGCTCGCCTTCCTCGTGCTGCAACTGCTCGGCGCCGGATACGCGTTGCGGCTGGACAAGGAGCGGCTGACGGGGCTGTGGGCGATGCCCCTGCAACTCTTCGTCTACCGGCAGTTGATGTATCTGGTGATCATCCAGTCCGTGGTCAGCGCGCTGTTCGGCACGCGGTTGCGGTGGCATCGCATCCACCGCTCCGGCTCGGCCGCGGACCGGCTGACCGCCGGGTCCGCCGGGTCCGCCGGGTCCGCCGAGCGTCTGTCATCCAACTGAGGAGGTGAGGGAGAACGATGTCCCACGACTGGCCGGGCAACGGCAACGGCAACGGCAACGGCTACGAGTCCGGCTACGACGACGAGTACGACTCGGGCTACGGCGAGCCCGCGCCCCGCCGCCGGTGGCCCCGGCGGTTGCGGCGCACGGTGGTCGTCCTGCTCACGGTGGCCCTGGTGGGCGGCGCCTCCACCTACGGCTGGGCCTGGTCCAAGCTCAACACCGACGTCGACTTGGGCAAGGTCGAGCACCGCCCCCCGAAGGGCAAGGGCACCAACTACCTCGTCGTGGGCTCCGACAGCCGCGACGGGCTCTCCGGCCGGGACAAGAAGACCCTGCACACCGGCTCCGCCGAGGGCCGCCGCACCGACTCGATGATGGTGCTGCACACCGGCGCCCGCGGCGCGACGCTGATGAGCCTGCCGCGCGACTCCTGGGTGACCATCCCGCCGTACACCTACCCCATGACCGGTAAGCGCCCCGGGCCGTCGAAGAACAAGCTCAACGCCGCGTTCTCGGCGGGCGGTCCCGAGCTGCTGGTGCGGACCATCGAGCACAACACCGGCCTGCGGATCGACCACTACGCGGAGATCGGCTTCGCGGGCTTCGTGAACGTCGTCAACGCGGTCGGTGGCGTCCATCTCTGCCTCGACAAGCCCATCAAGGACAAGAAGTCGGGCGCCGACCTGAAGGCAGGGTGTCAGACGTTGGACGGCCGCCAGGCGCTGGCCTTCGTCCGCCAACGCCACCAGGAGGCCAAGGGAGACCTCGGCCGCAGCCAGAACCAGCAGAAGTTCCTGTCCGCGCTGGCAAAGCAGGCCGCACGGCCGAGCCAGGCCCTCGTCCCGTGGAAGGTCTTCCCGACCGTGGGCGCCTGCCTGGACACGCTCATCGTGGACAAGGGCATGGACCTGCGGACGCTCATGACCATGTTCAAGGCCATGCAGAGCGTCGCGGGCGACCATGGCCGTGGCCACGGCAACCGGCTGAACGTCCCCGTGACGGGGCATGGCCTCGCGACGTCCAAGGGCAGCGCGGTGCGGTGGGACGATGCGCGGGCGAAGTGGCTGTTCGGGCGGCTGCGGAACGATCAGCCGGTGGGCGCCCGCCGCGACTAGGCCCTGTCCGGTGGGTCCACGTGACAGGCACCACGGAAACCCGGTAAGCGCACCCAGCCCGCCCAGCATCGCCCCGATGAAGCCCTCGGCCGTTCACGCGGCGGGCTGAGTACAAAGATCCACCTGGCCGGTGAAGGCGGGCTGCGGCCTCTGGCACTGCTGGTCACGCCCGGTCAGTGGGGCGACGCCCCACATCTGATCCCGGTCCTGGACCGGATCCGCGTTCCCCGCCCGGCAGGAGGACACCCGCGGACCCGGCCGGACCATCTGAGTGGCGACAAAGCGTACAGCTCCCGCCGCAACCGCCGTTACCTGCGGCGCCGACAGATCAGACCCACCATTCCGGAGTGCCGCGACCAGCGGACCCACCGCCAGAACCGCGGCAGCCGAGGAGGGCGACCCACCAGCTTCGGCCATTCACGCTACGCCCGCGGGAACGAGGTCGAGCGGACAATCAATCAGCTCAAGAGTTTCCGGGCCTAGCAACCCGCTTTGACAAGCGGGCCTACGTCTTTCACGGCACCGTGACTGTAGCCGCGGTCCGACTTTGGCTTCGCTCGTGACCCGCGGGACGGTCCTCAGCGCGATGTCGGCAGGCCGATGTCGGCGGCGTTCATGAAGTCGAGCATCTTCCGGTTGGTCAGCTCCGCGTGGTCGATCTGCGGGCCGTGGCCGGTCCGGGAGATGATCTCGGCTCGTGCGCCGGGGATCAGCCGGGGCACGCGTTCGACCTGCCGGTCGGGGTGCACCAGGAGGCTGCGCCTGCCGAGCACCAGGTACAACGGCGTGCGGACGGCTCCCAGTTCGGCGTCGGTGAGGGGCCGCGGCACGGGTCGGCGGATGCGGTAGGCGCGGACGCCGGTGCGGATCATGGTGCGCAGTTCCGGGACGACGAGGACGGGTTGTTCCAGCCAGGACGCGAGCCGTGGCCGCAGCGCCTTGGGAGCGAAGGTGGCGAACAGGCTGGCGAAGATCCACACGAAGAAGCGCAGTCCCACCTTCTCCAGGCCCCCGGGGTCGAGCAGCGTGACCGAGGCGAGGCGTTCCGGCGCGCGGTACGCCTGGTTCAGGACGAGCCAGCCGCCGTACGACGAGCCGAGGAGGTGCACACGGCCGAGCCCGAGGCCGGCGAGTGTCTCGTCCAGCCACTGCGCGGCGCGCTCGGGCTCGTGGATGGGCGCGCGGTGCACGCTGCGGCCCGGGTCGCCCGGGGTGTCGATGGCGTAGACGGGCCGTTCGGCGCTGAGGGCGGGAGTGTTCGGGTACCACATGGCGGAGCAGGAGCCGGCTCCGTGGACGAGGACGAGGGGGGTGCGCTCGCGGGCGGCCGGGTCCTCGGGGTCGTAGCGGTAGACGTGCGTGGTCCCGAAGGAGGTCTCCACGTCCTCCTCCCAGGATGCGGGCGCGCCCAGCGCGTAGACCGCGTCGCAGGCCGCGAAGTAGCGCGCACGCCAGGCGTCGCTGACGAAGCGGCCGACATCGGGCTGGGAACGGGCTGTTGTGGGCTCGGGCACGGCCACCTCCTGGGCAGTCGGTCTTTTGTGATACGAACGTACCACAAAGGTGGTACGGCTGTATCATCAAAAATCGGAGACACGATCCGAGGAGCGGAGAGTCGAACCATGCCCAAGCGCGTGGATCACGCAGAGCGACGCACCGAGATCGCGCAGGGCCTCGTCCGGGCCGCCGGACGGCAAGGGCTGCACGCTGTGGGTATGCGGGACGTGGCGGCCGAGGCGGGCGTCTCACTGCGGCTGGTGCAGTACTACTTCGAGTCCAAGGAGAAGCTGCTCCTCTTCGGACTGCGGCATCTGGCCGACAGGTTCGGGGAACGGGTGACCGCCCAGGTCCACGCCGCCGGCGACAACCCCGGGCCACGGGCGGTGATCGAGGCACTGCTGACGGCGGCCCTGCCAGTCGACGAGGAGAGCCGCCTGTTCCATCACCTCTACACCTCGTACGCCGTGCTGTCGGTCACCGACGAGGCCCTCGCGGCCCAGCCCTTCATCAAGGATCCCGACACCGCCGAGATCACCCTCACCGGGCTGCTGCGGCAGGCGGCGGACGCCGGACTGCTCCGGGCCGGCACGGACACCCATGCCGAAGCAGTCGGCTTGCTGGCCATGTCCGCGGGGCTCGGCACCAGCGTCCTGGTGGGCCAGCGCGACGCCGAGTCCGCCACGGCCGTCCTCCACTACCACCTGGACCGGATCTTCCGGCCCGCCACAACTTGATCTGACGGCCGACCGTCCTCAGGACCGCGCCGCTCTCCTCATCCTCCATACGGGACCACCTCCCACCCGGCGCCGCCGGACAGGCCCGGACCAGGGCCGGACAGTCACTGCCCGTATCGGCGTCGCTACTTTTCAGCCTAATGACGCACGGCCACTCTGAGTGACGTGAGCCAACAAATCACTCGAACCGACACTTCCGTTTCGCCCTTCACCGTCCTGCTCTCGGCCACCCGCAAGGGCGCCCGCCTGGCACGACTCCTCGGGACGGAACGCATCCGCTCATGGGGCCTGCCGCATGAGACGGCGGCGTTGATCATCGCCGAGCTGGCCGCGAACGCCGCGCTGCACGGCCGCGTCCCGGGGCGGAACTTCCGGCTGACACTCACCGTCACCGGCTCCACCCTCCGTATCGAGGTGCGGGACCCCCGGGTCGAACGGCTGCCGACCGTTCGCCCGGCCCCCGAGCCCGAAAGCCGCCACCGGCGCCCACACCCGCAGCCCCGCCGCCCGGCGGCGAACCCGCGCCTCCCACTCCCTGCCTCGCTGCTCAATTGCGCCGAAGGCGCGAGACGAAACCCGCACGTTTTCGCGACTCCCCGCTGAGATCGGGACCCACGGGGTGTCCGGCAGGGACGGGAGCGGCCTGCCGCAGGCGTCACGGTCCATCGGCCCCTCCTAGGCGGGCGGCCAGTTGCGCAGCGCCATGTCGGCCACCTGCTGCAGCTCCTCCTGCGTGGCGCCGCTGGCCGCTTGGACGGCCATGCCGTTCGCTACGGTCATGAGGTAGCGGGCGAGCACTCCGGGATCGGTGTCGGGTGGCAGGTCGCCTTCGTCGACGGCCTGCCGGAATCGGTCGCGGAGGTGGGCCGTGCCCTCGTTGCGCCAGGCGATGAGGGCGTCGCGGGCGTTGCGTCCGGGGTCGCCGGCGGCGAGGGAGCCCTGGACGCCGAGGCATCCGGCCGGGCAACCGGGGCGGGTGTTGGCCCGGACGGAGCCGCCCAGGAACGCGGTGGCCACCTGCCGGGCGGTCGGTTCCCGCATGGCCCGCTCCGCGTACGCGGCGGGGCCCTCGGTGTAGCGCTCCAGGGCCTTGCGGAACAGGTCCTCCTTGTTGCCGAAGGCCGCGTACATGCTGGTGCGGGTGATGCCCATGGCGCTGGTCAGGTCGGTGAGGCTGGCGCCTTCGTAGCCCTGCTCCCAGAAGACCCGCATGGCGCGTTCGAGGGCCTCGTCGGCGTCGAAACCCCTCGGTCGGCCGATCGGTGCCTTCTGCCGCGCGTTCATGGCATGGAGCATACCTCTTCAGTACCGGTCGGTGCAGAAGTGCGCTACGCTCAATTTCAGTACCGAGCGGTACCGAAATCTGTGGAGGTCATTGTCATGGGACAGCTTGAGGGCAAGACCGCCGTCATCACCGGCGGCGGCACCGGGATCGGCCGGGCCACCGCCGTACGGCTGGCGGCCGAGGGTGCGCACGTGTTCATCACCGGTCGGCGGAAGGCCGAGCTGGACGCGGTCGTCGAGGCCATCGGCCCGGCGGGGGCCACCGCCGTGGCGGGTGACGTCACGAACCTGGCCGACCTGGACCGGCTCTACGACGCGGTCCGCGCCCGGGGCCGGGGCCTGGACGTGGTCTTCGCGAACGCGGCGACCGCCGCGTTCGCGACACTGGAGGAGGTCACCGAGGAGCACCTCGACCGGACCTTCGCCGTCAATGTGCGGGGCACGCTGTTCACCGTGCAGAAGGCGCTGCCGCTGCTCAACGACGGCGCCTCGGTGATCCTGAACGCTTCCACCGCCGCCGACAACGGCACGGAGGCGTTCGGCGCGTACGCGGCGTCCAAGGCCGCGATCCGGTCCTTCGCGCGGACCTGGGCCAACGAACTCAAGGGCCGCGGCGTCCGGGTCAACGCGGTCTCGCCGGGCCCGATCGACACTCCGGGGATCACGGACCTCTTCGGCGAGGAGAACGCGGCCGACGCCAGGGGGCACCTCGCCACGACCGCCGCGATCGGCCGGATGGGACGCCCCGAGGAGGTCGCCGCGCTCGTGGCGTTCCTCGCCTCCGAGCAGAGCGGCTTCATCCTCGGCGCCAACTTCTACGTCGACGGAGGTGAGAACCAGATCTGACCCGGGCGCACCCGGCCACGTGTGTATGCGGCATCGGACCTCCTTGTATGAGGCCCATCTCTTGGAGGCCAGGCGGTGGGGGCGCCCCCGTCCCCCACTGCCCGCCGCCGCTGCTCAATTGCGCCGAAGGCGCGAAACGAAACCCGCCCCCGACAGGCGGCCGATGCGGGGCTGGGCAGCTGGACAGGCGTCCTCAGGGCGCCAGGATGTCCAGCTCCCGCAGGGCCCCCACCGTGATTTCCCGCGTGTAGCGCTCCGCGGTCTCCGCGTCGCTCGCGCGGACCGCTTCGGCCACGCGGACGTGGAGGGTGACCGCCTCCGGGTCGGGGTCGGTGAACATGACGCGGTGCTGGGTCCGGCCGGTCAGGACCTCGGCGACGACGTCGCCCAGGCGGGCGAACATCTCGTTGCCCGAGGCGCGCAGGATCACGCGGTGGAAGGCGACGTCGTGGATCAGGTACGCGGGCAACTGCTGGCCGCGTGAGGTGGCGACCATGTTGAGCGCGTGCTCGGTGAGCTCGGCGCACTGCTCCGGCGTGGCGTGCTCGGCGGCCAGCGCGGCGGCGGCCGGTTCGATGGCCGAGCGCAGGGCGGTGAGGGAGCGGAGCTGGCGGGGGCGGTCGGGGCCGGCCAGGCGCCAGCGGATGATCTGGGGGTCGAAGACGTCCCACTCCTCGGTGGGGCGCACCGTCACCCCGACCCGGCGGCGGGACTCCACCAGGTGCATGGACTCCAGGACCCGCACCGCCTCCCGGACGACCGTGCGCGAGACGTCGTAGCGCCGCTCCAGCTCATCGGTGCGCAGGACGGTGCCCGGCGGATAGTCGCCCCCCGTGATCGCGGGGCCGAGGGACTCCAGGAGCCGGTCGTGCAGCCCTTGGGGCCTGGGCCTCTGACCACGGCCCTGGGGCCCCTGTTCGTCCATGCGCTCAGCCTACGCGGCCACCCGCCCATCAAATAAGTATGACTTTTAAGTCACGGACCCTTGAATACGTCGTATCTGTGGGGTTGAGTGTCCCCGGCGCCGAGGTCGAAGAAGACAGCGAGGTTTCACACAATGCACGCCCCCCAGGTTGTCGTGGTCATGGGAGTGTCCGGAACGGGCAAGACCACGGTCGGCCCCCTGCTGGCGGAGGAGCTCGGCGTCCCGTACGCCGAGGCCGACGACTTCCACCCACCGGCCAACATCGCCAAAATGTCGGCCGGGACCCCGCTGGACGACGACGACCGGCGCCCCTGGCTGGACGCCATAGGCGCCTGGGCCCATGACCACGCCGCGGGCGGGGGCGTGGTGAGCTGCTCCGCGCTCAAGCGGAAGTACCGCGATCGGCTGCGGTCCGCCGCGCCCGGCATCGTCTTCCTCCATCTGGCCGGCGACCGCGAGCTGATCGCCGAGCGGATGAAGGAACGCAAGGGCCACTTCTTCTCCGGGGAGCTGCTCGACTCCCAGCTCGCCACGCTCGAACCGCTGCAGTCGGACGAGTACGGCGTCGCCGTCGACGTCGGCCCGGAACCCGAGCTCATCACCGAGCGGGCCGCCGCCGAACTGCGGCGGCTCGAACACCAGTAACGCAGGTTAGGAAATCCCCGTGACCAGACTCAGCGTCGAGATGCTGGCAGCGGACACCGTCGACCCGATCACGTCGGCCGGTCACGCACAGCTCGGCATAGCCGTCCTCGTCGGCATAGCCGTTCTCGTCCTCCTCATCACCCAGACCAAGCTGCATGCCTTTCTGTCGCTGACGATCGGCTCGCTGGCGCTCGGCGCCGTCGCGGGAGCCCCGCTCGACAAGGTCATCACCAGCTTCTCGGCCGGCCTCGGGTCCACCGTCGCGGGCGTCGGCGTGCTGATCGCCCTCGGCGCGATCCTCGGCAAGCTGCTCGCCGACTCCGGGGGCGCCGACCAGATCGTCGACACGATCCTCGCCAAGGCGAGCAACCGGACGATGCCCTGGGCGATGGTGCTGATCGCGGGGATCATCGGGCTGCCGCTCTTCTTCGAGGTCGGCATGGTGCTGATGATCCCCGTGGTGCTGCTGGTCGCCAAGCGCGGCAACTTCTCCCTGATGCGGATCGGCATCCCGGCGCTCGCGGGCCTGTCCGTGATGCACGGCCTGGTGCCGCCGCACCCCGGCCCGCTCGCCGCGATCGACGCGGTCCACGCCGACCTGGGGATCACCCTGGCGCTCGGCGTCCTCATCGCCGTGCCCACCGCCATCATCGCGGGCCCCGTCTTCTCGCGGGTCGCCGACCGCTGGGTGAAGGTCACCCCGCCGGACCGGCTGATCCCCACGCGGCCGTCGGAGGAGCTGGAGCGGCGTCCCGGGTTCGGCGTCACCGTGCTCACCGTGCTGCTCCCGGTCGTGCTGATGCTGATCAAGGCGCTCGTCGACATCGTGGTGGACGACCCGGAGAACACCGTCCAGCGGGTCGCCGACGTCATCGGCGCTCCCCTGATCGCGCTGCTGGCGGCGGTGATCGTGGGCATGTTCACCCTCGGCCGGGCCGCGGGCTTCACCCGGGACCGGATCTCCTCCACCGTGGAGCACTCGCTCGCGCCGATCGCCGGAATGCTGCTGATCGTCGCCGCGGGCGGCGGTTTCAAGCAGACGCTGATCGACATCGGCGTCGGCAAGATGATCATGGACATCTCGCAGGACTGGAACGTCTCCGCGCTGCTGCTCGCCTGGCTGATCGCGGTCGCCATCCGCCTCGCCACCGGCTCGGCGACGGTGGCCACGATCTCGGCCGCCGGGCTGATGACCCCGCTGGCCGCGGATATGTCGAGCACCCATGTGGCGCTGCTGGTGCTGTCCATCGGCGCCGGGTCGCTCTTCTTCAGCCATGTCAACGACGCGGGATTCTGGCTGGTCAAGGAGTACTTCGGGATGAGCGTGGGGCAGACGGTGCGGACCTGGTCGGTGATGGAGTCGATCATCTCCGTCGTCGGGCTCGTCTTCGTCCTGCTGCTGTCCCTGGTGCTTTAGCGCCGTATCGAGTGCGAATGGCCGTTCCGGGTTCGCGTGCGAATGGCCGTTCCGGGATCGAGTGCGAGTGACCGTTTCTCTTGCGAGTGAACGTTCTCGCTCGCGAGCACAGGTAGGAGTACGCACGTCATGACGACACATCCGCTCTTCGACATCGCGGACCGCACCGCGCTGGTCACCGGCTCCAGCCGGGGCATCGGCCACGCCCTCGCGCGCGGTCTGGTGGAGGCCGGCTGCACGGTGGTGCTCAACGGGCGCGATCCGCACGCCCTCGAGAAGGCCGCCGCCGAGCTCGGCGGCGCCGACGCGGGGGTGCACACCGCCGCGTTCGACGTCACCGACGGCCCGGCCGTGGCCGCCGGTATCGCCGAGGTGGAGGAGCGGGTGGGCCCGCTCGACATCCTGGTCAACAACGCCGGGATGCAGAACCGGGCGCCGCTGCTGGAGTTCACCGACGACGCCTGGCGGCAGATCCTGGACACCAACCTCACCAGCGCCTTCCTGGTGGGCCGGGAGACCGCCCGGCGGATGACCACACGCGGCCACGGCAAGATCGTCAACATCTGCTCACTGCAGAGCGAGGTGGTCCGCCCCGGAATCGCCCCCTACTCGGCGACCAAGGGCGCACTGAAGATGCTCACCAAGGGCATGTGCGCGGACTGGGGCCGGTACGGGATCCAGGTCAACGGGCTCGGCCCCGGCTATATCGAGACCGAGCTGACCCGGCCGCTGGTCGAGGACGAGGAGTTCAGCGCCTGGGTGCGCGGACGGACCCCGGCCGGGCGCTGGGGCCGCACCGAGGACCTGGTCGGCGCGCTGCTCTATCTCGCCTCCCCCGCCGCGGACTTCGTGAGCGGACAGATCCTGTACGTCGACGGCGGCATGACGAGCGTGCTCTGAGCCCTGGCGGGCTCCGAACCCTGAAATCATATGAGGAGGCTGGGCGGATGGTGCTGGGCTGTGTGATCCACGGACAGGGTGATCTGCGGATCGAGGAACTCCCCGAGCCGGAACCGGCGCCAGGGCAGGCGCTCGTGGCGATCCGGTACGGCGGGATCTGCGGGTCGGATCTCCACTACCACCGGCACGGCGGGGTGGGCGACTTCCGGCTCCAGGAGCCGATGGTGCTCGGGCACGAGGTCGTCGGCACGGTCGTGGCGTACGGCGAGGGCGCGACCGGACCCGCGGTCGGCACCCCGGTCGCCGTCCACCCGGCCACGCCGTGCGGGGTGTGCCCGGAGTGCTCCGACGGCCGCGCCAACGTCTGCCGCGACACCCGCTATCTGGGCAGCGCCGCGCGCACCCCGCATGTCCAGGGCGGCTTCGCCTCCCAGATCGCCGTCCCGGCGGCGCAGCTCCGGGTCCTCCCCGAGGGGCTGGAGCCGCGCCGGGCCGCGCTCGCCGAACCGCTGGCCGTGGCGCTGCACGCGGTGCGGCGGGCGGGCGCGGTGAAGGGCCGCCATGTGCTGGTCACCGGCGCCGGTCCGATCGGCTGTCTGACCGTCGCGGCGGCCCGCGCGGCGGGCGCGGCGACCATCACGGCGACCGATCTGCTGCCCCGCGCCCTGGAGTTCGCGGCGGCGGCCGGGGCGACGGCTCGCGTACGGGCCGACGATCCGGACGACCCGAACTGGCCCTCGGACGAGATGGACGTCGCGATCGAGGCGTCGGGCGTTGCGGCTGGGCTCGACACCTGCTTGCGCCGGGTGCGGCGCGGGGGTGTGGTGGTGCAGCTCGGCATGCTGCCGCCCGGGCAGAGCCCGTTCGCCGGAAACCTGCTGGTCGCCCGGGAGATCGAGCTGCGCGGCGCGCTCCGCTTCCACGCCGAGTTCGACGACGCGTTGCGGCTGTTGGCGGCCGAGCCGTCGTTCGACGCGCTGATCAGCGGGGTGCGGCCGGCGCGGGAGGCGGTGGAGGCGTTCGGCCAGGCCGCCGACCGCGGCCAGTCGTGCAAGGTGCTGTTGGACTTCGCCGACTGATCGCGCGGGTTCCGCTGGGTGCGGGGTCCGCTGGGTGCGCGTTCCGCCGGGTGCGGGTGCGGGTGCGGGTGCGGGTGCGGGTGCGGGTGCGGGTGTGTGGTGGTTGCTGGGGTGCGCCTGCTGGTTGTGGTGGGTGGCGGGGGTGGGGCCTCCGGTGCGGCGCCCTGGACCGCATATTTACGGCGCCGGTGCCCGGGGGCGTGGGGTGGGCCGGGGATTGGCGCCACAAATATGCGAAAGCGTCCAGGACACCACCCCTGCGACCCCACCCCCTCCCGTCTCGTCGGCGGCCACCCGCCGGTGGCACAAGGGCGCCTGTTCGTCCCGCGTTCAGCCCGGGGGCCGGGTGTTGGGGGCCCGCCCCCTCCCGTCTCGTCGGCGGCCACCCGCCGGTGGCACGCGGACCTGTTCCGGGACTACGAGGCGCGCTTCGAGGCGACCCTGGTTCCGGCGGGCTCGCCCCGGCTAGGGGGATCCCTAATTGTGACGTCCGGCACCATGGCAGGTCTGGACCAGTCGTGGCACTCTACCGGCGACACAGACAACGTTGTCCGACGCTCTCGGGCACCTCCAACGGACTTGGAGCTCACCGCATGAGACGTGTCGCCACCTTATTCAGCGCCCTCACTCTCGCCACCCTCGGCTGGACCGCCGGAACCGCCGCCCACGCGGCCCCCTCCGCCGAGGGAGCCGGAACCTCCGTCTCCGCCGAGGAGCAGCGCGCCGCCGCCCGCTTCTGGACGACGGACCGGCTGCGCGCCGCCCAGGACGTCACCGCCCTGCCCGCCGCCCGCACCGCGAAACTCGCGACCGCCCCGCCCACGACGGGCGAGCGGGTGAGTGTGCCCCCGCTGCCGGGTCCCGTCGCGTCCACCTCCGCGCCCTCGACCCGGGCCACCTCCCCCACCGCCTGGACCGGCGGCGGCCTGATCAGCACCACGGCGGGCAAGGTCTTCTTCCAGAACGACTCCGGCGGCACCTTCGCCTGCTCGGCCACCGTCGCCAACAGCGACAACCGGTCCGTCGTGCTCACCGCCGGCCACTGCGTCGTGGACGCGGCCACCGGCACGGGCTACCGCAATTGGGTCTTCATCCCGGGCTACAACAACGGCAACCGCCCCTACGGCACCTTCTCCGCCCGCAGTCTGTTCTGGGAGCCCCAGTACGTCTCCACGCGGGGCAACGCCAACTGGGACTACGCCTTCGCCGTCATGAACACGTTGAACGGCCGGACCCTGGCCGAGACCGTGGGCGCGCAGGGCATCGCCTTCAACTCGCAGACCGGCCGCCATGTCCACTCCTTCGGCTACGGAGGCTCCGCCGCCGAGGGCAACGGCGAGCGGCTGAACCACTGCGAGGGCAATGAGTTCGCCGACGCGGGTCGCCCCGGCTCCACGATGTGGGGCATCGACTGCGTCCAGACCGGAGGGTCCAGCGGCGGCGGTTTCCTCGCCGACTTCTCGGGCGGCGGGGGCTATCTGATCGGCAACATCAGCGTCAGCGCCGGTGCGAACGAATACCACCCGACGCTGGGCAACGAGGCCCTCGACCTCTACCGGCGGGCGGGCGCCGCCTAGGCTCGCCGCCCACCTTGTACGGCCCGCCCCCTCCGTCCCCGACCAGGAGGAGGGGGCGGGGCACTCGCCGCCGGGCGCCCTGGAGCCGCGGCGCACAATGAGCGCATGACGAGGAGCGACGCACCACCGGACCCGGCCACCGCCCACGCCTGGACCGCCCTCGGCGGCGACCCGGCGCTGCTGGGGAACGTGGCCTACCGCGCGGTGAGCGGGGGATTGCCCGCCCGGCTGCCCGTGGCCGAGCTGGCCCGCGCCACCGTGGGCGTCTGCTCGCTGGCCGCCGCCGAACTGGGCGCGCGGCGCTCCGGCGGGGCCGTTCCGGCGATACGGGTCGACGAGGGCGCCGTGGCCACCGCGTTCGTCAGCGAACGGCATCTTCGTATCGACGGCCGGAAGCCCACCAACTTCGCCCCGCTGTCCGGCTTTTGGCGCGCGGCTGATGGCTGGGTCCGTACGCACGCCAACTACCCGCACCACCGCGCCCGGCTGCTCACCGCCCTCGGCCTGTCCGGCGACAGCGGGCCGGACGAGCTCGCGGCGGCGCTCGCGGCCCGCCCCACCCGGGTGATCCAGGAGACCGTCTACGCGGCGGGCGGGCTGGCCGTGGCCGTGGCGGAGCCCGGCGAGAGCGAGATTCCGCTCGCCGGGCTGCCGTTGATCGAGTCCCGGCGGATTGGGGAGGGCGCCCCGCGCCCGCTCCTGGGCCCGGCCCCGTTCCCGGAGGCGCCCCTGCCTGTCCGCGGGGCCCCGTCCGGCAGCGTTGTGCTGCCCGCGCGCGGCGTGCGCGTGCTCGATCTGACCCGGGTCATCGCCGGGCCGGTGGCCACCCGCACCCTGGCCCTGCTGGGCGCCGATGTGCTGCGCCTCGACTCCCCGGGGCTGCCCGAGGACCCGGACGCACACGCCGACACCGGCTTCGGTAAGCGCTCCGCCGCACTCGACCTCGGCGCGCCCGAGGACCGTCGGACCTTCGAGGCGCTGCTCGCCGACGCCGATGTGGTGGTCACCGGCTACCGCCCCGGTGCGCTCGACCGCTTCGGCCTCGCCCCGGACGCCCTGCTGGAGCGCCACCCCGGGCTGATCGTCGCCCAGCTGTGCGCATGGGGCTGGTCGGGGCCCTGGGCCGGGCGGCGCGGTTTCGACAGTCTGGTCCAGGCGGCGACCGGGATCGCCGCGTTTGAGGCGCACGCCGACGCCGACGGTCATCCCGGTGTGCTGCCCGCCCAGGCGCTTGATCACGGCACTGGTTATCTGCTGGCGGCGGGGGTGCTGCGGGGGCTGACGGAGCGGCAGGAGGTGGGTGGCGGGCGCCATCTGCGGCTTTCGCTTGCGGGCACGGCGTCCTGGCTCTTGCACGGCATCGCTCCCGTGCCCCGGGACGGCGGTCCCGCCCATGACCCCGTGCCCTGGCTGGCCGAGACCGCCTCCGACCAGGGAGTTTTGCGCTACGCCCGCTCGCCGGTCGCTACCCCGGACGGCCCACTGGACTGGGCCCGCTCACCCGGTTGCCTGGGCGCCGACGCCCCGCGCTGGCTCTGAGCTCGGCCTGGGGCGGACTTTTCCCCTCACCGCCCCTTCCCGAAACCGGGGCTCCGCCCCGGACCCCGCTCCTCAAACGCCGGAGGGGCTGGATTGGCTCCCTGTCACGCGGCGGAGCCGCATATCGGTGCTGCGGGAAGGGGCGGGGAGGGGGCAGTCCGCCGCAGGCGTCTCCACCCGCCGGGCGCCCCCTGATGCCCTCCGGGCAAATTGGGTTGCCGCCGGGCCCTCCCCTGACGCGTAGTGGTGTCCCACACGACTCAGGAAAGGGGTGCCGATGAGCGCGAGCGCGATGCATGCCGACGAACGGCCCATCGATGTGGCTCTCGTACGGCGGCTGCTCGCCGCGCAGTTCCCCCGGTGGGCGGAGTTGCCCATCGAGCGGTTCGCCTCGTCGGGCACCGTCAATGCCCTGTTCCGGCTCGGCGGCGACCTCGCCGTACGGCTGCCGCGGATCGCGGGTGGGGCCGGGGACGTGGAGCGGGAGCACCACTGGCTGCCGCGGCTCGCCCCCGCGTTGCCGGTTCCCATTCCCGCGGTGCTCGGCAAGGGCGTGCCGGGGGACGGTTTCCCCTGGCCGTGGACGGTCCATCGGTGGCTCGACGGGGAGAATCCGCAGGAGGGGCGCGTCGCAAGGCCCGGACGGCTCGCTGCCGATCTCGCGGAGTTCATCGTCGCCCTGCGCCGGATCGAGCCCGCGGACGGGCCGCCCGCCTACCGGGGCGGACCGCTGCGGGAGGTCGACGAGGAGACCCGGACCGCGATCGGCCTCCTGCACGGCACGATCGACACCGGGGCGGCTACCGCGGCGTGGGAGGAGGCGCTGGCGGCGCCCGGGTGGGACGGGCCGCCGGTGTGGGTGCACTCCGATCTGATGCCGGGCAATCTGCTGGTCACCGACGGGCGGCTGAGCGCCGTCATCGACTTCGGGACCGCCGGGGTGGGCGACCCGGCCTGCGATCTGATCCCGGTCTGGAATCTGCTCCCGGCGTCGGTGCGGGAGGACTTCCGCTCCGCGCTCGGCGCGGACGACGCCACCTGGGCCCGGGGCCGGGGCTGGGCCCTGAGCATGGCGCTCATTCAGCTCCCGTACTACCGCGACACCAATCCGACGATGGCGGCCAACGCACGCCATGTGATCCATGAGGTGCTGTCGGCAATGTCAGCGACGAGCAGGGCTCCCCTCGCCGCCGAAACCGGCGAGGGGAGCCTCTGAGAGTACGTCGAGCCCTTACAGCCGGACCGTGGTCAGCGAGCGCTTGATCACCGGGGTGAGCTTCTGTTCGACGAAGCGGTAGAGCAGCCAGGCGAGGCCCAGCATCACCAGTACGGTCAGGGCGAACGTCCCGTAGGAGGGGATGCCCAGCTTCTGGTGGAGGACCCAGACGACGACCCAGCCCAGATGCTCATGGACCAGGTAGAACGGGTAGGTCAGGGCGCCCGCCACGGTCAGCCAGCGCCAGTTCGCCCAGTTCAGCTTGCCGAGCGCGATCAGCGTCACCGCCACATAGCCGAAGGCGACCACGCCGATGATGGCGGCGGCCGAGCGGTAGGAGAACGCGTCGATGTTGGCCGGGTGCCACAGATCGCGGATCGCGTAGTGCTGGCCGATCAGGAAGCTGATCCCGATGATGCCCCAGGACAGGGCGTCGTGGCCGAAGCGGTGGAGCAGATAGATGCCCATGCCGCCGATGAAGTACGAGGAGTACTCCGGCATCAGGACGACGTCCAGCAGCGGCAGGTTCGCGGCCTCGGCGAACGCCGAGCCCAGCGTCCAGACGGCGCAGAAGAGCACCACTCGATGCCGGGTCGCGCCCGGCAGCACCACGAACAGCGCGAAGAGGGCGTAGAACCGCAGCTCGGCCCAGAGGGTCCAGCACACGCCCAGCACCCGGTCCACCCCGAGCGGCTGCTGCAGCATGGTGAGGTTGACCAGCGCGTCGCTGGGCGACACCGCCTTGTAGGTGACCCAGGGGAGCGCGAAGACGGCGGTCACCAGGATGATCGCGACCCAGTAGGCGGGGTAGAGGCGGGAGACGCGCGAGGCGAAGAACGAGCGCAGCGGCCGTCCCCATCCGCTCATGCAGATGACGAAGCCGCTGATGACGAAGAAGATCTGGACGCCCAGACAGCCGTAGGCGAAGGTGCTGGAGAGGGTGGGGAACTGGACGCGGGGCGAGGAGCCCCACGCCTGGGCTATCTCACCGTCGCGCCCGCCGTAGTGGTACGCGGCCACCATGAGCGCGGCGAGCAGCCGCAGCCCGTCCAGCGCCCGCAGCCGCACCGGATGGCCGCCGCCGCGCGCGGCCGCCTTCGCGGTGCGCTCGGCGGATCGCTCCAGAGCGGGATCGGGGGCACGCGGCGGCGTCGGCGTGGGAGCCGTCGCCGCCGCGGTGGATATCGGCCCGGCGTCGGGAGCGGGCGGCGCGCTCATCCGGTGACCGTCCGCTTGAGGGCGGCCCGCTTGATGGCCCGGGCCCGGCGGGCGACCTTGCGCACCGTCTCATTGCGCGGGATGAAGGCGAGCTGCGAGGGGACCGCCCCGGGCAGGGCGAGCGCGGTCAGCCGGCGCTTCTTGAAGTAGCGCCAGGTCTGGTTGTCCAGGTGGGCGGCCAGATAGCGCTCGGTGGCGGGCCGCAGATCCGGGTAGATCTTGGCCTGCATGCAGAAGCCGACCGCGGTGATCAGTCCGGCCAGCCGCTTGCCCGCCCGCTCGTCGACCGGCTGCGCGGCGGCCACCGCCTTGTGGTTCTCGAGGTCGGGCAGCAGCGCGTCCACGATCGTCACCGGCATGCGGTTGCTGTTCTGGTACGGGGTGAGCCGCTCCAGCAGCGTATCGGTGCCGATCCGGGCCACCGGAAGTCCGTAGAAGACGTCGGCGGTGAGCAGCGCGGTGGAGAAGCAGCCGATGACCAGGGCCGGAGTCATCCGCTGGTACAGCACCTCGGCCAGGACCGGGGTGTCCATGACGGTCAGCTCCGCGCCCAGCTCCGCGGCCTTCTTCTCCAGCATCCGCGACCAGCGGGCCGGGGCGGTGGGGTGCGGCTTGAAGACGACGGTGCGGTGGCCCAGCGCCACGGCGCCGCGCAACATCCGCACATGCAGCTCTTCCTCCTCCTGCGGAGTGAGGATGTCCAGCGCGGAAAGATACTGCCCGAGCATCAGCGCCGGACCGTTGCCGACGGCGATCCGCTCGCCGGCGGAGACGACACCGCGCGGGGCGGCGTCGGCGATCTCGGTGAGCACCTTGGTGAACACCTCGGTCGGCAGGATCTCCGGTTCGACGCCGAACTCGGTCAGCAGCAGCGGCCGCAGCCCGGGCACCAGGTCCAGGTGGAGCAGCCGGCGGATCCGGGTGCCGATCAGCGGGTCCAGCTTGTTGCGGGTCGGGCCGTAGCTCATCAGGCCGTCCGCGTAGACGTCGATGGGCGCGCCCTGGAAGACATTGGCGACCGCCATCGCCGGGTTGACCTGGATGGACTCCAGGATCAGCTCGATGTTGTCGTCGCCGAGGTTCCACAGCAGCCGCAGATGGCGCTCCCACAGTGGGGCGTCGTCCACGCGCGGGGCCCAGCCGCCGGGGTGGAACGGCGAGATCGTCTCGTTCCAGGACAGCACCCGGTCGAAGCGGCCGCGCAGCCGCTCGAAGCCGGGCATCTCGTCGACCGGCGGGGTGGTCTCCGGCGTCGCGGCGTTGTTGCTGATCAGCAGCAGCCGGCGGTCGGCCGGGCCGACGCTGTCCGCGTCGATCGCGGCCGCGAGGGTCGCCGCCCCATAGAGGGTCGAGGCGAGGAAGATCTGGGTGCGCTTGCGCTCCGCCAGCGGCTTGTAGGCGGACATCAGGCCGCCACCTCCGCCCCGGCGGGCCGGCGCTTGACTCGCCGCAGGCGTGCGGCGCGCTCGTAGTCCATGGAATCCAGTGCGTCCTTCAATACGTCCTGGGGCATGCGTTTCATCGCCGCCGCCGACATGGATCGGAGTTTGCGGGCCACTTGTGGTTCGAATCTCTCGATGTTGCCCAGGTGGTGGGAAATGATCGCGCAGTAAGTGCGGACGGCCTTCGGCAGCAGGGCGTCGGCGTCGCGGTCCCGCGCGGTTTCCTCGATGACCTGGTCGAATGCGCGAATGAAGTCGAGCTGCCGCACATCCCCGATCTGGGTGAGCGAGGAGGAGACCCCCCGCCGGTAGAACACTCCGTGCACGCCGAGGACGGCGAAGCTGCGGGCCTCGCGGTGCAGCCGCCAGATCCAGGGCCGGTCCTCGGCGGTGCGCAGCCCGTGGGTGAAGTGCAGCAGCCCCTCGTCGGCCAGGCGGCGGTGGTACATGCCCGCCCAGGCATAGGGGTAGTCGACGGAGGTGGAGCGGTCGGCCGGGAGGATCGCGTCCCGCGGGTTCATCACCACATTGCGACGGCCGTGCGGCACCCGGGTGATCGAGCGGGCTCGGGCGGTGCACTGGACATGGTCGGTGCGGACGAAGTCGCACCCCAAGTCCTCGATCGCCGCGAGCATTTGCTCGTAGTAGCCGGGGGCGAGCCAGTCGTCGCCGTCGAGGAAGGTGATGTACTCGCCGGTGGAGTTGTCCAGGCCGGTGTTCCGGGCGGTGGCCAGCCCACCGTTCTTCTCGTGCCGCACGTAGACGGCCCCCGGAAGGTCGCGTTCGGCGCGCTCCAGGATCTCCGGCGTCCCGTCGGTGGCACAGTCGTCGACGAGAATGAATTCGAAGTCCTCACGCGCGTTCGCGCGCAGACTTCTGAGCGTGTCGGGGGCATAGGTCTGCACGTTGTAGAACGGCACGATGACGGAGAGCTTAACCACGCGGGTGACGCTAGGTCGCTGTTCGGCATTCGTCTTGACCTAGGGTGTACGTAGAGGTGAACGAAACACGTCGGAATGGTTAACCCGCCGCTCCAGCCAGCCGATTCTCCAATCGTCGACGTTCTGTTAACCCTTTGTTGCTCTTGCGTTGGGCCGTGAATCGACAACGCTTCCTAGCGTCTGCGACGTGTCCTCACGTACCAATCCCTCCGTGCGAGTCGCCGTGCTCGCCGATTCCGACACCCGGTGGAAATGGGGCGCGCTCACCGCGCATCGCCTCGTACCGGACGAGTCGGGTTCAGCCTCGGGCCGTCGCCTCGACGGCTTCCTGCTGCGCGGCCGCGCCACGCCGACCGCCCGGCAGCTCACCGAGGTCGGAGTGCGCGCCGACGCGATGCGCGAGGTCACGGGCGTGGAATTCGTACGGGCCGTGGACCGTGAGCGCTATGACGTGATCGTGCTCTCGCTGGTCGGCGGCGCCGTCCAGGCCATGCTGCACGGACTGCGCCACGCCTGGCAGGACGACGAGCGCCGCCCCGTGGTCGTCACCGGCTATGTCGGTGTCGTCTACGAGAAGCTGGCCGACGGTCTGCTGCTGCGCCACGGCGCCGATGTGGTGCTGGCCAACTCCCGCCATGACGCCGACCGCTTCCGCGACGTCTACACGGGCGTCGGCGCCGACGGGAACAGCGTCGTCGAATGCGCGCTGCCCTTCCTCGGCGGCGACCGCTACGACGCGAAGGCGCGGCTGGGGCGGAAGTACCCCGGCGGCACGGTCGTCTTCGCCGTCCAGCCGTCCGTCCCGGACAACCGCGCCGACCGCACCTATCTGCTGCGCCGCGCGGTGGAGCACGCGCGCCGCCATCCGGACCGCGAGGTCGTGGTCAAGCTGCGCAGCAAGCCGGGCGAGCACACCACGCATATCGAAGAGCTTCCCTACCAGAAGCTGATCGCCAAGTTCGGCGACGATCTGCCCGCCAACTTCCGGCTCGCCTACGGGAACATGGGCGAGGTCCTGGACGCCGCGGACCTGCTGGTCACGGTCAGCTCCACGGCCGCCCTCGAGTCGCTGCACCGCTCCGTACCGACCGCCGTTCTCACCGACCTCGGGGTGCGGGAGACGCTCGGCAACCACCACTTCCTCGGCTCCGGCTGCCTCGCCTCCTGGGACCAGCTGGACGCCGGGCACCTGCCGGAGCCGAACGCCGAGTGGCTCAGCCGCCAGGGCGTCGCCGCCGACGGGCCGTACGAGACCTGGTTCGACGCCGCGCGGGACCGGGTCGCCGAGCTGGCCGCCGCACCGACGCTCCCGCCGCTCGCCCCCTTCTACACCCCCACCACCGCGCCCGGCTATCTGCCCGGCCGGCTCGCCCGGTACGGCTTCGAGCCGGACGGCTCGCCCCGCCCCGGGGCCTCGGCCGAGGACGAGGCGCAGGTCTCGGCGTTGCGGCGGGTGGTGCGCAACACGATGCGCGAAGCGGCCCGCGGTGCCTACCGCCACGGCGTGCAGCGCGTGGCCCCCGTTATCCGGCGGATGGGGGAGCTGTGAGCGACGTACGCGCGAACCAAGAGGAGGCCGGGACGGCCTCGATCACCTCTGCAACCCCTGAAGGAGCCGCCATGACCGCCCCGAGCCCATGTGTGCTCGCTGTGATCCCCGCCCGCGGCGGGTCGAAGGGCGTCCCCGCGAAGAACCTCGCCGCCGTGGGAGGCGTGCCGCTGGTCGTTCGCGCCGTCATGGAGTGCCGGGCCAGCCGGCTGGTGACCGACGTGGTCGTCTCCACCGACGACGCCGGGATCGCCGCCGCCGCCCGCGGTGCGGGCGCCGTGGTCATCCAGCGGCCCACCGACATCGCCGGTGACACCGCCACCAGCGAGGCCGCGGTGATCCACGCCATGGACGCGTACGAGGCGTCGCACGACACCACCGTGGACGTGGTCCTCCTCGTGCAGTGCACCAGCCCGTTCATCATCCGCGAGGACATCGACGGAGTGGCCGCGGCGGTCGCCGAGAAGGGCGCCGACACCGCCCTGACCGTGGCCCCCTTCCACGGCTTCGTCTGGCGCGAGGGCGAGGACCCCGCGGCGGACGGCGGCGACGGCGTCAACCACGACAAGTCCTACCGTCCGCGCCGCCAGGACCGCCCCCAGGACTTCCTGGAGACCGGCGCCGCCTACGCGATGGACGCCCGCGGCTTCCGCGAGGCCGGGCACCGCTTCTTCGGCCGCACCGACCTGGTGCGCACCGACCCCGCCCGGGTGCTGGAGATCGACGATCCGCACGATCTGGCCCGCGCCCGCGCGCTGGCCCCGCTGCTCGACGCCGAGCGGCCGGGCGCCCTCCCCACCCGCGAGGACATCGACGCGGTGGTACTCGACTTCGACGGCACCCAGACCGACGACAGGGTGCTGGTCGACTCCGAAGGACGCGAACTCGTGGCCGTGCACCGCGGCGACGGGCTCGGGATCGCCGCCCTGCGCCGCGCTGAGCTGGCGCTGTTGATCCTGTCCACGGAAAAGAACCCGGTCGTCGCCGCACGGGCTCGCAAACTCCAGGTCCCCGTGCTCCACGGCATCGACCGAAAAGATCTCGCACTGAAGCAGTGGTGCGAGGAGCAGGGCATCGCGCCGGAGCGCGTGCTCTACGTCGGCAACGACGTCAACGACTTGGCCTGCTTCGGCCTCGTCGGCTGGCCGGTCGCGGTGGCCACCGCGCACGAGATCGTGCGCGGGGCCGCACGCGCAGTCACTTCCACACCCGGAGGGGACGGAGCGATTCGGGAGATCGCTTCGTGGCTCCTCGGAAAGGAACTGTCTTAAATCAACTTCTCAGCCGTGAACGACTCGCCCACAGCACAGTCGCTCGCGCCTCGTCGCAGCTCGGATCGTCACTGGCTGTGGCGGGACCGGCCGCATCACCCACAACTGGATCGCAGGTCGGGACGGTTGATAGCGCCCCAAGGTGCGTCAGCCCGATCAATGCCCCAACCGTCTCCCCGGGCAAGCCGGTTCGTGCCTTAAGGCTCACAGGCCGATCCCGGGATCCTACGGCACCGTCCAGCGAGGCCGCAGGCAAAACCATGTCTCGCCCCGGACTTCCACGCCGGGTTCACCCCGAAAGGTTTCAAGTGAGTTCCAACTCTCGCCTCCGCACCCTCGGCGCGAAGACCGCCGGACCCGGCCACCCGGTCTATGTCACCGGTGAGATCGGTATCAACCACAACGGCGACCTGGAGAACGCGTTCAAGCTGATCGACGCTGCCGCCGAGGCCGGCTGTGACGCGGTCAAGTTCCAGAAGCGAACCCCGGAGATCTGCACCCCCCGCGACCAGTGGGACATCGAGCGTGACACCCCCTGGGGCCGGATGACCTACATCGACTACCGCCACCGCGTGGAGTTCGGCGAGGCCGAGTACACCGCCATCTCCGAGCACTGCAAGAAGCGCGGCATCGACTGGTTCGCCTCCCCGTGGGACACCGAGGCCGTCGCCTTCCTGGAGAAGTTCGACGTCCCGGCGCACAAGGTGGCCTCGGCCTCGCTGACCGACGACGAGCTGCTGCGCGCCCTGCGGGCGACCGGCCGCACCGTCATCCTGTCGACGGGCATGTCGACCCCCAAGCAGATCCGCCACGCGGTGGAGGTGCTGGGCAGCGACAACATCCTGCTGTGCCACGCCACCTCCACGTACCCGGCCAAGGCCGAGGAGCTCAACCTGCGCGTGATCAACACGCTGCAGGCCGAGTACCCCAACGTGCCGATCGGCTACTCCGGCCACGAGACCGGTCTGCAGACCACGCTGGCCGCCGTCGCGCTGGGTGCCGCGTTCGTCGAGCGCCACATCACCCTCGACCGCGCCATGTGGGGCTCGGACCAGGCCGCCTCCGTCGAGCCGCAGGGCCTGACGCGGCTGGTCCGGGACATCCGCACCATCGAGGACTCCCTCGGTGACGGCGTCAAGAAGGTCTACGAGAGCGAGCTCGGCCCGATGAAGAAGCTCCGCCGTGTCGCGGGCGTCGTCGCCGAGTCCGACTCCGCCGACCGCGAGCCCGCCGCGGTCTGAGGCACTCTGCCGTGAATCCTCCGGCCGGTGTGCCCGGCCCTCGCCCGGAAGCGGCGGGCACCTCTGACGCGTCAGGGGCTGCCCGCCGCTTCCGGGCCCTGCCTTTGGACGGTGCGATGGTCTCCGCTGCCCCCCTTGCCCCTCCGGTCACTCTTGCCTTCGTCGAGAGCCCGGTTCAGCTGCTGAACGTGCTGGAGTGGGCGTACGCCGACGCCCAGCGCGCCCAGGGCCCGGACCAGCGCGCCCAGGGCCCGGACCAGCGCGCCCAGGGCCTGGAGGCCACGGCGCCCCAGGACCTCACCGTGGTGGTGCTCTCCCCGCACGACCCGATGACCCGCGGCCAGCTGCGCCGGATGGCCGAGCTGGCGCGGGACGAGGGCTTCGCCGTGCGCTGGGAGGACGCGCGGGGTGGGGCCGGTGCGCCGGTCAAGACGATCAGCGGGCTGCGCGGACCGCTGCGCCGGGCCGCGCGGATCGTGATAGGCGATCCGTTCTCCCGCTATGTCCAGCTACTGCTGACCCTCACCCGCGCCAAGGACCTGGTCGTGGTGGACGACGGCACGGCCACCATGGAGTTCATCTCCCAGCTCGCCAAGGGGGAGCCCCTGGTGCGCTGGCACCGGCGAGGCAACCGGGGGCCGCGCGACATGGTGTTCGCGCCGGTCTCCGCCACCGCGCGGCGTCGGCTCACCCCGGGCTCCAAGCGCCGGGTCGAGGTCTTCAGCTCGATGCCGGTGGAGGCGCCCGACGGGGTCACCATCACCGCCAACGACTTCGCCTGGACCCGGGCCCGGTTCGGCCCGCCCCGGCTCACCGGCGGCACCGACCTGGTCGGCACCTCCCTGGTCGAGACGGGCGTGGTGGACCTGGAGCGCTATCTGGAGGCGGTCGGTTCGCTGACCCGCGCCCATGGCGCCACCCGCTACTTCGCCCACCGCCGCGAGAGCGCCGAGAAGCTGCACCGGGTCTCGGCCGAGGTGGGTCTTGAGATCGTACGGCCCGATCTGCCGCTCGAGCTGATAGCCCGCCGAGGCCCCATCGGCCACACGATCGTGAGCTTCCCCTCGACCGTGGTGCACACCCTGCCGCTCGCGCTCGTGGGCACCGGTGTGCAGGTCGCGGTCTGCGATGTGGACCCCGCCTGGCTGACCAGCAACGCCTCCCCGCGCGCCCAGGGCTTTCTGTCCGGGGTCACCGGCACGGCCCGCGATGTGCGCCGGCTGAGCTCGGGGCCGCCGACGGACCCGGCTCCGCCGAAGGGTTCGGTCCCGCCGAGGGATCCGGCCCCGCCGGGGAGCCCGGGTTCGCCCGCGGCACCGCTCGCGGCGTCCTGAGCTCGTCGCCCGTACGGCCGTGTGGTGCTTCTCACCCGCGGCCGGCCGCAAAACGGGCTGTTATACCCCCTGACTAGGGGGATCATGCACCGCGCCGGGTACTTTTGCGTACCCGAACAGATTGAATTTTTGTTGATCGACATTCGGTGGGCCCACCTGGCGTTCTACGCTTCTTCAGGTGAAGCAATTGATGTCCCTCGATGCGACCGATGCCACACCCGCCGAAGCGCCGGCCCTGCCCGGCACGCTCCCCGACGAGCTGCGTGCCGAACTCATCGCCTTCCGGCGCGATGTACATATGCACCCCGAGCTCGGCAACTGTGAGTTCCGCACCACCGCCGCGATCAAGGCGCGGCTGGAGCAGGCGGGACTGGAGCCGCGGGTGCTGCCCTCGGGCACCGGCCTCATCTGTGACATCGGCCCGCGCGATGGCGTGGCGCCCCTGCTGGCGCTGCGCGCGGACATCGACGGACTGCCCATCCCCGACACCAAGACGGTCGACTACCGCTCGACCATCGCCGACCGCGCCCACGCCTGCGGCCACGATGTGCACACCACCGTGGTGCTCGGCGCCGGTCTGGTCCTGGCCGAGCTGGCCCGCGAGGGGCGGCTGGCACGTCCGGTGCGGCTGCTGTTCCAGCCCGCCGAGGAGGTGCTGCCCGGCGGCGCGGCCGACGCGATCGAGGAGGGCGTGCTGGACGGCGTCGGCCGGATCCTGGCGCTGCACTGCGACCCGAAGGTCGAGGTCGGCCGGATCGGGCTGCGCGTCGGGCCGATCACCTCGGCCTGCGACCGGCTGGAGATCTCGCTGGACGGGCCGGGCGGCCACACCGCGCGCCCCCATCTGACCACCGACCTGGTGACCGCCACCGCCAAGGTGATCACCGAGGTGCCCGCGCTGCTGGCCCGCCGGGTCGACGCCCGTTCGGGCCTGGCCGTCACCTGGGGCCGGGTGGAGTCGGGCCACGCCTGCAACGTGATCCCGCAGCACGCCGAGCTGTCCGCCACGGTCCGCTGCCTGGACCTGCCCGCCTGGCGGGAGGCGCCCGACCTGGTCCATGCCGCGGTGGACGAGATCGCCACCCTGCACCGCGCCAAGTCGGAGATCAACTACATCCGCGGAGTCCCGCCGGTGGTCAACGAGGCGAGCTCCGCCGAGCTGCTGCGGGACGCCATGATCGCCCGCCGCGGCGCGCACGCGGTCGAGGACACCGAACAGTCGCTGGGCGGCGAGGACTTCTCCTGGTACCTGGAGCGGGTGCCCGGCGCGATGGCCCGGCTGGGCGTGCGTACGGTCGGCGACACCACCCGGCGCGACCTCCACGCGGGCGACTTCGATGTGGACGAGGACGCCATCGCGGTGGGCGTGGAGCTGTTCACGGCGGCGGCTCTGCTCGCCTGAACCTGGAGCACGGTATGCGGCCGGGTGGCATGCGCTCGCCCGGCCGCGCACCGAGAAGGCGTCAGCCCATCGGGCACGGGATCGTCGGGCGGATGCGGTTCGCGCTGCACGCGACGACTTGGACCGAGGCAAATCCGGTGCCACGGAGGTACCAGCCGCCGACGACGTCACCGCCCCAGCCGAGCCGGTCATCCGCTGCCGCGAACCGCTCGGCCTGCCGGGAGGAGTCCTTGTCATGGTCGGTCAGGAAGGATGGGCTTAAGCCGCTGACCTGGTCTCTGTACCAGGCGGCGGCTTTGTCCGGTGCCTCGAACGTGGCCTTGATCATTCTGGCCGGGCGGAGCAGCCAGTGCGGCACTTCCAGCGGGGGCACCTCGCTCGCCATGAAGGCGGGGCCGGCCGCCGCGATCCGCTTCCACTCCTGGGGCGGGATGTCCTGGACGACGAGGTGCGGTGGCCGCCGGGCGGACTCGTCATCGTAGGTGCGACGCTCCCCGGTCCAGCGGTAGCAGTGCCAATGGCTCGGCATGGGCGGGGGCGGAGCGGTCATCCGGGGTACCTCCTGCGTGCTGGGAGCGGCCCGCGCTTTCGGGCGGGCCGCCGATTACCTGCGTCGCCGGACGCGGGCTACCTCGCGTACTGGCGTCCGTCGTCGGAGTCGCCGGGTGCCCGGCCGCTCGGTGACGGTGCGTCCGTGTCCGGCATGGTGTCGCCGTCCTCGGGGTCCTGGCGGACGACGACATGCTGTAATCGCATTTGGGCCTCCTGAGTTCACACGCGCAGGGGTGTCCCCGCGCGATGGCGCGGTGCTCGTCCCGGCCACTGGCCTGCAAGCGGGAGGTCGGGGCGAGCCTTGTCGGACGGGACTCCGACCGGTGGTTCAGACCGGTACCGGAGTTCCCGTCACCCCTGCCTCGTCGGTGGCCGCGTCGGCTCGTGCCGACCGGCAGGGGGTCTTGGAGGGCGGGCTGCCGACGCCGTCGTCAGCTCCCGCCGAGGTTCTCGTAGTGGTCACACAGGGCGTTGACGGAGCGAGCGAGCCGCTGGGCGTGCGCGAGCCGGGCGGGCGGCGCGGCGCCGGGTTCCAGGCGCATCCGCATGCGGGCCTCGCCGACGCAGGCGCGTGCGCAGGCGCGCCGCGTGTCGTCCTCGGGGAGCCTGCCGGCCATCTCCTCGACTTCAGGGACGGCGACCATGATGTGCCCGCGCAGCCGGAGCGTGAGCGTCTCCAGATCCTCGGCCCCGGGGAGTTCGGTGTCCTCGGCGAGCAGACGGCGCGTGCCGACGCGCATCGTCTGGAGGTCGAGGGGGCGTTGGTGCCGCTCTTCGCAGGTCGGCGGACGGGTGGTGGAAGTGGCCATGCTGGCGCTCCTCGTGGCGTTGGCCCCGCCCCGGGAGGCTCCGCCGCCGCACCGGGGTTTCGTGGTACCCGCCGACACTAGGAGCGAGATGTGCGGCACAACCAGCAATGTGCATGGATGTGCGTGCAGGCTTCTATCGTGCTGCATGGCTAATTCGCATCCTTGACGAGGCCGCATCGCGGGGCGAGATTGGTGCACATCGGCGCACGGCGACTACACGGGAGACGACCATGCCCTTACAGTTCATCGGGATCGACCCCGACACCGGCAAGAACGGATCACCCACGGCCTGGGTAGAGCAGGAGACTGCGGACATCGTGATCCAGAGCTACACCGCCGACGACGCCACCCGCACCCAGTGCGTCCAGACGCCGGCGCCCGGGCACGCGCCTGGTATTCCCGACCACGAAACGGTCATCCGTATCCCGGCCCGCCTGATCCCGGTCCTGAGGGAGGCATGCGATGTCGCAGAACGCGCTCAGCTTTGACGAACTGTTCCAGGCCGCACAGCATTCAGCAGTGCACCTTGAGATGCGCGACCAGTACGCCGTCGGCGATGAATCCGACGACTTCAACACTTGGCTGGCCACTGGGCGCCGGGACGTCGACCCTGCCTCCGAGTACTGGGCGCCGTGGACCGACATGATCTCCCGCGCGGTCGCTCGTGGCGTCGTGGTGCGCCGAGCACGCATCGTGTCCGAGCCGGTCACCGACTACATCCGCTACGAGCATGCCGGGACCGTCGTGAACGTCGCCGCAGGCGAGCAGGTGCGGTGGCTTCCCCGCCGCCTCGCCGTGGATCTGATGCTTCCGGGCGCAGACCTGTGGCTCTTCGACGGAACGCAGGTGCTGTTCAACCACTTCACCGGAGACGGCAACTGGGCCGACCCGGACATGGAGTTGCGGACCGAGCCGGTCATCGTCAAACAGTGCTCTGACGCGTTCGACGCGGTGTGGGACCGCGCGATACCTCACGACCAGTACGAGATCCACTGACAGGAAGCACCACGGCCAGCTCATGACCATCTCTCCGTCATCCTCAGCTCAAGCCGCCCGCGAGAACGTGGCGCGCCAGTTGCGCGACCTGAGAAGCAATGCCGGACTGACGGTCACTGAGCTGGCCTCCCGGTGCGGCTGGCACCATGCCAAGACGTCCCGGATCGAGAACGCCCGCACCCCGCCCTCACCGACGGACATCCGCCTGTGGTGCCGCGCAGCCGATGCTCTTGACCAGGCTGCGGACCTGATCGCGGCCTCGCAGCACGCCCAGTCCCTGTACCGGGAGTGGCGGCGCCGTGTGCGCACCGGTCTGGCCAAGCTCCAGGACAGCTACACGGAGCTGTACCGGTCAACGGAACTGCTGCGCGTCTATTCGCCGGTCCTGGTCCCCGGCCTGTTGCAGACGGAGGGCTACGCGAGAGCGCTGCTGTCGATGAATGCCCGGTTTCTTGAGGTCCCCGACGACGGGGCGGAGGCTGCGGCGGCCCGCCTGGAGCGGTCGCAGGTCATCCACGAGCCGGGGCACCGTTACGTGTTCCTCATCGAGGAGGCGGTGCTGTATTACCAGCTCGGCAACGCGGACGCGATGGCTGCTCAACTGGGCTACTTGCTGACCGCGGGGGCCCTGCCGCAGGTGTCGTTCGGCATCATCCCGGCTGGAACGCGCGAGCGGGTTCTGTGGCCGCAGGAGACATTCGACGTGCACGACGGCACGCTGGTGTCCGTCGAGTTGCTCTCCGCCGAGGTGAACGCCACCCAGCCGTCGGAGATCGCAATGTATGTGAAGGCGTTCGAGCAACTGCGCAGCATGGCCGTGTACGGGGCCGAGGCGCGGGCGTTGATCCTGAAGGCCATCGAGGCCCTGCACTGACTCCGGGCGTGACGGGCTCTCGTCCGGCCTGCGGGCCGGGCGAGGGGTTTTCGTCACGCCAGGCGCGATGCCCCGTCCGGCCAGACGACATCCACAGGGATGTCTGCCTCGCGCGCCTGCAGTACCACGTCCGCCGTCCCGCCGCCCTTGCCCGTGGGCGGCCGGCCGTTCCACACGGCCACCAGCCGATCGGCACGCTCCAGCAGCACGGCGTTCGCCGCTTCGTACGCTTGACGGTTTGCCGTGGCGTGCGGCATCACCAGCACTTCGTCCGCTGCCTCTACCAGGCGGTCGAAGGTTTCGGCATGCTCTGGCCTCACCTTCGCCTGCCGATAGTCCTCCGAAGGGATCACCACGGCCAGGCGCCCGCCTGCGGCCAGGACCGCATCTGCGAAGAGGCTGTCGCTGCCTTTCGCGATGCACGACACTCCTACCAGGCTGGAGGGCTCATAGGCGGCAAGGATCTTGTCCAGCTCTCCTCGCACCAGCGGCACCGACGCGTCGGTGATGTCCATGTGCCCCGTCACAGCGATCGTCGTCATTGCGTCTTCCTCGTTATGCGGTCAGCAGGCTCCGGATGCTACCGCGCACGTCAGCCACGGCCCGGGGTGCGCCGTCTCCCACTGTGCAGGCGTACAGCTGTGCCAGCTGTACGCGCAGTCCGTCTCCGGTGACGGCCCCCGGACCCATGGACCGGGTGGGTCGCTGGTGTTCCGGGCCCCGTACCGGACGACGGCCCCAGCAGCCCACCTTCGGACCGCTCAGCGCTGCGGGCGTGCGATCAGCCTGACGTCCGGGCCGGACCGCGCCACGTCCACCAGCTCGCATCGGAGGATGTCGTCGATCGTCTCGATGGTGCCGCCTTCGAGTCCGCTCTTTCCGCGGCCGAGGAGCGCGGGTGCGATGTAGGCGACGATGCGGTCCACCAGTCCGGCCGACACGAACGACGCGGCGAGAGTGGGGCCGCCCTCGAGGAACATCCCGCGCACGCCGCGCTGGTGCAGTTCACGGAGGAGCACCTCCACGTCCAAGCCGACCTTCGCCCGGGGCAGCCGTACGACGGTGGCCACGCCGTCCAGGTGGGATGCGTCGGCGTCATCGGCGACAGCGATCATGGTGGGTGCCGCATCATCGAGGACCCGGGCATCAGCGGGGGTCCGGGCGTTGGTGTCGACGATCACGCGCCATGGCTGCTCATCAACCGGCACGGCCACCTTCAGCTTGGGGTCGTCCTTCGCCGAGCGCACGGCAAGGTGGGGGTTGTCGGCCTGCTGGGTGCCGGAACCGACGACAGTCGCCTGACAGGCCGCACGCAGCGCGTGGACTTCGGCCCGGGACTCGGCGCTGGTGATCCACTGGCTGGTGCTGTCCGCCGCGGCGATCCGGCCGTCCAGCGTGGCCGCGTACTTGTAGACGACGAACGGCCGCCCATCGACTGTGTGCCACTCGTCCGTGCCAACCAGCTCGCTGATGTGCATGGGCCCCTCCGGGCAGATCAGGTTCTGGGCAGCTCAGCCACGCGCGGCAGCGACTGCCTGGGAGTGAACCGCCTCACAGGACAACGGTCCTGCCCATACTCTGGCAGTGACGAGTTGGACAGAGAGGGGCAAGGCCATGTCATCTGACGCTACCCCGGACCCACTTGACCATCCGCTGGTCTTCGGCCAGCGGATGCAAGTTCTCCGTACCCGCCGGGGTATGAGCCGTACCGTCCTCGCCGGTCTCCTCGGCAAGTCCCCGAGTTGGGTGAAGCAGATCGAGAACGGCACCCTCCACACCCCCGCACTCCCCATGATCTTGCGCATCGCCGAGGTGCTGCGGGTCCGTGACCTCTCCGAGCTGACCGGCGACCAGACCATGCCCATCGACCTCTTCATCGGCCCCGGTCACGCCAAGCTACCCGCGGTACGAGCCGCGATCGACGCGTTCCCCTTCACCACCGACCGCGAAGCGCCGTCGCCCGCGCACCTGAGCGCACGTCTCCAAAGTGCCTGGTCCGCCCGTCACTCCGCGCCCAACCACCGCGAGGTGATCGGCGGCCTCCTGCCACATCTCATCCGGGACGCACAACTCGCCGTACGTCAGGCCGACCGGGCCCCCGAACGGCGGGCAGCTCAAGCGGTCCTCGCCGAGGTCTACAGCCTCAGCCAGTTCTTCATCGCCTACCAGCCCGACTCCGCGCTCCTCTGGCGCGTTGCCGAACGCGGCATGGTCGCAGCCCAGGAGAGTGAGGACCCGCACGCCATCGGCATGGCAGCATGGCTCACCGCCCAGGCCCACCGCGACAGTGGCCCCGCCCACTACGACGCAGCCGACGCGGTCACCAGGGAGACGCTGCGCTACCTCACCCCACTACTGCAGGACGCGCCGGACGACGTACGCGCGATCGCCGGTGCCCTGCAGTTCGAGGCCGGATACACCGCCGCCCGCCGCGGTGACACCGGCACCGCCTGGGGCTGCTGGGAAACCTCCCGAGAGATGGCCAAGCGGCTGCCTGCCGACTACTACCACCCCATGACCTCGTTCTCCCGAGGCATCATGGGCGCGCACGCGGTCACAGTCGCGGTCGAGCTGCACGCGGGCGGGGAGTCCGTACGGCAGGCCGCGAAGGCGGACGCCAAGACGATCCCGTCACGGCCGAGGCGAGCCCGGCACCGGATCGAGGAGGCGCGTGGCTACCACCTGGACGGGCAGCCGGAGACCGCGCTGGCGACGCTGGACAAGGCGTACGAAGCCGCGCCCGAGACGATCCGCTACAACGGCTATGCGCGCCGGATCATCTTGGAGGAGACCGAGTCGAAGTCCCCGGCGCATCGCCATCGCGCTGCCGAACTGGCAGTGAAGATGGGCGTATTGGCTGCCTGAACCGGCGTTCGAGGGGCAGAATCTCTGCCCCTTCTCCGTCCCCGGCGCCCTTACGGTCGGTTAGCACCTGATCACCGATGACGCCGGGGGACCCGTGCAGACCAGCAGCCGTAAAGCAGAGCCTTGGACACCACCGCAAGGCACCGACATAGAGATGGTCCAGGTCGGCCGGTATTGGGATGCCGTGCGCGCTCCCGTGGAGATCGGCGAACGAGCGCTGGAACTGCTCGGCGACCGATCCGGCGCCGTCATCCAGGACAACACCTACGGCAAGATGTACTGGCTGATCGGCATCGACACCGCCCGCAGCTGGTGCATGCGCCAGGTCCGCGTCCTCACCGAACTCGCCGACGAGGGGGCCCTCCTCGGCGTACCGCCCGCCTCCTGGAGGGCTGAGCACCGCACGTACTGGCGGATCCCGCTCGGCCCGGACCGGTATCTGACCGACACCAATCACCTGGTCCGCGCCCTGGGCCAGGCCCTCGACGACGTCCTCGGTCCGACGCCGGACGGTCGACAGCTCTGCTACCGATGTCAGCTCCCCACCGACGAACCGGTCCCGGTGGCCATCGAGCACAGCGGCAGTGTGGCCGGCGCGACCGTCTACGCCTGCCCCACCCACGCTCGGGACTACCCGCGCGATGCCGTCGCCCAGGCCGCCGCCAGGCGCCGTGCCCTTGAGCGGGGAAGGACCCGATGACGGTCGCCGAGCAGACCAAGGACCCGTTCGCCGACGAGGCGTGGCGCGCCGCCATCGAGCACGCCGCTGGCTGCCTGGCCTGCCGGATGCCCGGCGCCGGGTGCGAGACCGGGGAGCGGCTGCTCCGCGCCTATGAGGAGGCTGCGCGCCAGGCCCGACGTGAGGAGGGCGAATGAGACACCGATGCCAGGCCCCGAAGGGGCAGCGTTATTCGACTACACAGACGCCCAAGCACCCGCACCCGGGAGGTAGAACTATGACCGCCGAGAACAAGCACAAGGGCGATCCCGCCCCGATCAAGCCGTGGACGCCCCCGCCGCCGCCCCCGCCGGACGGCACACCGCCCCCGCGAGAGAGGTGAGGGTCCATGACCGAGGACTGGCGGCCACGTCACGCGGCACTCATGGAAGCCCTCACCGCGTCCGGCGAACTCACGGACGCATGGCGCCCGGCCTTCGACGCCGTTCCACGCCACCACTTCATCCCCGGCGACATCTGGGAGCAGCGGGCCACCTGCGTCCCCGTCACGACGGACGCGGCCTGGTGGGACCTCGTCCACCGGGATGTGCCGATCGTGACGCAGGTGGACGACGGGCGGAGTGACGGCCCGGGAATCGCGACCTCGTCCAACTCCATGCCCACGATGGTGGCGCGCATGCTCGCCGCGCTGGAGGTCACCGACGGGCAGCGCGTATTGGAGATCGGCACCGGCAGCGGCTGGAACGCCGCACTGCTCGCCGCGCGCCTGGGGAGCCAGAACGTCACCACCATCGAGGTCGATCCGGTGCTGGCGGAGAAGGCCGCGAAGGCCATCAAGGAAGCCGGATACAGCCCCGACGTCGTGTGGGGCGACGGCGCGCGGGGGTGGGAGTCCGGGGCGCCGTACGACCGGATCATCGCGACCTGTTCGGTGCGCCGTATTCCCTACGCATGGGTACGGCAGACCAAGCCGGGCGGGCGCGCCCTCGCCCCGCTGGCAGGAGACTTCTGGTCCGGGGCTCTGGTACGGCTCGACGTAGGCGGCGATGGGGTTGCCTCCGGCCGGTTCATCGGCGGTGCCCGCTTCATGCCGATGCGCTCGGAGCGCCCCGGCCCGGACGTCCCGGTGGACAGCGGAACCGGGCGGCACGGCAGCACCGGCCCGCTTCCCGCCGACAGCATGACCGGCCTCGGCTTCGCCCTCTACGCGGGCGCGAAACTGCCGGGCGTGGTCATGGCCGACGGAGCACCGGACGGCAGGTATCAGATCTGGCTCCACGATCGAAACGGGTCGGCGGCCACGGTCACCCACGAGGAGGTGTGGCAGTACGGCCCACGCCAGTTGTGGGAGGAGGCCACCGCCGTGCACAAGGCGTACGTGAACGACGGCAGCCCGGACTCCGGCGACTTCGGGCTGACCGTGTCCCCCGGCGGACAGCGGCTCTGGCTCCGCTCACCTGACGCACCTCTCGGCTGACAGACGAAGCCCACCCCACTCCGCCTGTGCGCCGCCGCCGTAGTGCACGGGCGGGGCCCGCACCTCCGGTGGTGTGGTGTGGGAGGAGGGCCGGGCGACCCGGCCCTCCCACTCGATCCCGGGGCCTTGTCCGGTGGGCCCCATACCGGGATGTATCGGTCGCAATCGCGGCCGTTTTGCCCGCCCGAAACATTGTGTAGACCTGGCGGACACGAGAGGTTCGCGACGATCCGATAACAGCTTCCGAGGGGGCCTTTATCTGGCATCTACGCGCGTTACGATGCGCCGGAGCCAGCGCCGCAAGGGGCGCTTCGAGAACATCAGAGGGGACCCTCGTGCGCCGGGTATCCACGATAGCGGTCGCGGGCATTGCCACCGCGGCTCTCGCATTCTCCGTCACCGCGTGTGGCAGCAGTTCCGAAGAGGGAGGCAAGGACGCCGGCATCGGCCTGGCCTATGACGTCGGCGGCCGTGGCGACCACTCCTTCAACGACTCCGCCGCCAAGGGCTACGACAAGGCCCTGAAGGACTTCGACGTCAAGGGCAAGGAGCTGACGGCGAAGGACGGCGACACCGACGCCGACCGCTACGACAAGCTGGCGAGCCTGGCCGAGGCGGGCTACAACCCCGTCGTCGGCGTCGGCTACGCGTGGACCCCCTCGCTCACCAAGGCCGCCAAGAAGTACAAGGACACCGACTTCGCCATCGTCGACTCGGTCGTCGAGGCCAAGAACGTGGCCAGCCTGGTCTCCGCCGAGCACGAGGGCTCCTACCTCGCCGGCGTGGCCGCGGGGCTGAAGACCAAGTCCGACAAGGTCGGCTTCATCGGCGGCACCGACAGTGCGCTGATCAAGAAGTTCGCGGGCGGCTTCCAGCAGGGTCTGAAGGACACCAACCCCAAGGCGTCCCTGGACGTCCAGTGGGTGCAGGTCGGTTCGCCCAAGGGCTTCGGCATGCCGGACCGCGGCAAGGACATCGCCGAGGGCATGCTCTCCAACAAGGTCGACGTGATCTTCTCCGCGGCCGGCGGCTCCGGCGCGGGCGCCATCGAGGCGACCGCGGGCAAGAAGGGCACCTGGTCGATCGGCGTCGACGGCGACCAGTACTACGACAAGGGCCTGGCCCAGTACAAGAACTCGATCATGACCTCCATGGTCAAGACCGTGGACGGCTCGGTCTACGACTTCATCAAGAGCGTCGTCAAGGACAAGAAGCCCGAGAGCGGCGTCCAGTCCTACGACCTCAAGCGCGGCGGCGTCTCCCTCTCCTACTCCGGCGGATTCATCGACGACATCAAGCCGAAGATCGAGGCGGCCAAGAAGAAGATCGTCGACGGCCAGATCAAGGTCAACGACACCTACAAGGACTGACCCTCGGGCCACGGATCCGTACGGCACCCCCGGGTGTCCGCCCGGGTCCGTGGCACATCCGGCCGGTCCGGCCCCCGGCCCGCCCCACCTCCGTCGCCCCTCAGGAGTGCGCCATCGAAGCCGCCAGCCCACCCAAGGGCGCTCCCGCCGGTGCCGTCACCGACGTCGCCGTAGAACTCCACGGAATCACCAAGCGGTTCCCCGGAGTCGTCGCCAACCACGACATCGACATCACTGTGCGCCGCGGCACCGTGCACGCCCTCGTGGGCGAGAACGGCGCGGGCAAGTCGACGCTGATGAAGATCCTCTACGGGATGCAGCGCCCGGACGAGGGCACCATCGCGATCGACGGCGAGACGGTGGAACTGCACTCCCCGGCGGACGCCATATCCCGCGGAGTGGGCATGGTGCACCAGCACTTCATGCTCGCCGACAACCTCACCGTGCTGGAGAACGTGGTCCTCGGCGCGGAGAAGCTGCACGGCATCAGCGGCAGGGCGCGCGCCCGGATCAAGGAGATATCCGACGCCTACGGGCTGGGCGTCCGCCCCGATGTCCTCGTGGAGGACCTGGGGGTGGCGGACCGTCAGCGCGTGGAGATCCTCAAGGTCCTCTACCGGGGCGCCCGGACGCTCATCCTCGACGAGCCGACCGCCGTCCTCGTCCCGCAGGAGGTCGACGCGCTCTTCGACAACCTCCGCGAGCTCAAGTCCGAGGGCCTGACGGTGCTGTTCATCTCGCACAAGCTGGGCGAGGTGCTCTCCGTGGCCGATGACATCACCGTCATCCGCCGCGGCACCACGGTCGCCTCCGTCGCACCGTCCGAGACCGACCCCCGGCAGCTGGCCGAGCTGATGGTCGGCAGCGAGCTGCCCTCGCCCGAGACCCGCGAATCCACCGTCACCGACACCGAGATGCTCGTCGTGGACGCGCTGCGGCTGACCGCCACCGATGTGGACGGGGTGGAGCGGGCCGTGCTCGACGACATCGTCTTCACCATCCGCAAGGGCGAAGTCCTCGGCATCGCCGGTGTGGAGGGCAACGGCCAGGCCGAACTGGTCGAGGCCATCATGGGCATGCGCGACCCCGACGCCGGCACCATCACCCTCGACGGCGCCGACATCTCCCACGCGCCCACCCGCAAGCGGCGCGAGGACGGCATCGGCTACATCCCCGAGGACCGCCACCGGCACGGACTGCTGCTGGAGGCGCCGCTGTGGGAGAACCGCATCCTCGGCCATGTCACCGAGGTGCCCAACAGCAAGGGCGGGCTGCTCAATCCGGCCGCCGCCCGGCGGGACACCGAGCGGATCGTCGCCGAGTACGACGTCCGTACGCCCGGGATCGAGGTCACCGCGGCCTCGCTGTCCGGCGGCAACCAGCAGAAGCTGATCGTCGGCCGGGAGATGAGCCACCACCCCAAGCTGCTGATCGCCGCGCACCCCACCCGGGGTGTGGACGTGGGCGCCCAGGCGCAGATCTGGGACCAGATCCGCACCGCGCGCCGTGAGGGCCTGGCGGTACTGCTGATCTCGGCCGACCTGGACGAGCTGATCGGCCTGTCCGACACCCTGCGGGTGATGTTCCGCGGCCGGCTGGTCGCCGACGCCGACCCCGCCACCATCACCCCGGAGGAGCTGGGCTCGGCCATGACCGGCGCCGCCTCCGGCCGTCTGGACCACCCGGCCGACGACGGGACCGAGGCCGCGACCGGGGGAGAGGCCCGATGAAGAAGCTGGACAAGGAGCGGGTGCTGCTCGCGGTCGCCGCCCCGGTGCTGGCGCTCGCCGCCGCGTTCGTGGTGACCGCGCTGGTGCTGCTGGCCACCGGCAAGGAGCCGTTCAACGCCTTCGGCATCATGTTCGACTACGGGGTGAAGGCCGACAGCCAGGTCTACATCCTCAACAAGGCGACGACGTACTACCTGGCGGGGCTCTCGGTGGCCATCGGCTTCCGGATGAACCTCTTCAACATCGGCGTCGACGGCCAGTACCGGCTCGCCGCCTTCTTCGCCGCCGTCGTCGGCGGGGCGCTGAAGCTGCCGGGGCTGGTGCAGATCCCGCTGATCATCCTGGTCGCCATGCTCGTCGGCGCCATGTGGGCGTCCATCGCCGGTCTGCTGAAGGTCTACCGGGGCGTCAGCGAGGTGATCAGCACCATCATGCTGAACTCCCTCTCCGGCATCGTCATCAGCTATCTGCTGGTGGACGGGCGGCTGGCCGACCTCGACAAGCAGACCAACATCGTGGCCACCGACCCGCTGCCGTCCTCCAGCCACTTCTTCAGCTTCCCGGCGGGCGGCGACCTCGACCCCATCTGGGGCTTCATCGTCGTCGCGGCACTCGCGGGCGTCGGCTTCTGGTTCCTGCTCGGGCGCACCCGGTTCGGCTTCGATCTGCGCGCGGTGGGCCGCTCCGAGTCCGCCGCGCAGGCCAGCGGCGTCAACGTCAAGCGCATGGTGCTCACCAGCATGGTGCTCTCGGGCGCGATGGCCGGTCTGATCGGCATGCCGACCCTGCTCAACGACACCCACCAGTTCACCTCCGACTTCCCCACCGGCATCGGCTTCACCGGTATCGCCATCGCGCTGCTCGGCCGCAACAACCCGGTCGGCATCGCGCTGGCCGCGGTGCTGTGGGGCTTCCTGGAGCGCGGCGCCAACCGCCTGGAGTTCGAGGGCTACGACAAGGAGATCGTCGGCGTGATGCAGGGCGTGATCGTCCTGTGTGTCGTCATCGCGTACGAACTGGTGCGCCGCTACGGGCTCAAGCGCCAGCAGCAGCGGGTCGGCGCGGAACTCGCCGCCCAGGCCAGGGCCGACAAGGGCATCGACAAGACGGAGACGGAGGTGCCGGCATGAGTGCCACGGTGACCACCACCAAGAGCACAAGCACGCCGGGCAAGGGGAACGGGCCCGCCTCCCGGATGTCCCTGGGCAAGGTGCTGCTGATCGTCGCCGGGGCGCTGGTCGCGCTGTCGGTGCTGCGGGCGTTCGTCGACGCCGCCCAGCAGGCGGACTTCGACCGCGTCACCTCCTCCGGGCAGATCGCCGCCGCGCTCTCCATGGCCGTGCCCATCGGCCTCGCGGGCCTCGGCGGACTGTGGTCCGAGCGGGCCGGTGTGGTCAACATCGGCCTCGAGGGCATGATGATCCTCGGCACCTTCTTCGGCGCCTGGGCGGGCTACCAGACCAACCCCTGGGTGGGCGTGCTCGCGGGCGTCCTCGGCGGCGCGGTCGGCGGTCTGGTCCACGCGGTGGCCACCGTCACCTTCGGGGTGGACCACATCATCTCCGGTGTGGCGATGAACATCCTCGCCCTCGGCGCCACCACCTATCTGGCCAAGCGCTGGTTCGAGCCGCTGGGCGACATCGGCGGCTCCCCGAAGAACTCCCCGCAGGTCGACCCCATCCAGACGTTCACCGTCCCCGGACTGTCCGACTGGCTCGCGGACCTGGAGAACCACCACTGGTTCCTGGTCTCGGACGTCGCCGGCATCCTCGGCGGTCTGGTCACCGACATCTCCGCGCTGACCGTCGTCTCCATCCTCCTGGTCGTGGGCAGCTTCTTCGCCCTGTGGCGGACCTCGTTCGGCCTGCGGCTGCGGTCCTGCGGTGAGAACCCGACGGCGGCCGAGTCCCTCGGCGTCAACGTCTACCTCTACAAGTACGCGGCCGTGGTGATCTCCGGCGCCCTCGCCGGGCTCGGCGGGGTCTTCCTCGCCCTCGTCCGCTCGCACATCTACAACGAGGGCCAGACCGGCGGCCGCGGCTACATCGGCCTCGCCGCCATGCTCTTCGGCAACTGGCGGCCGGGCGGGCTCGCGATGGGCGCCGGTCTCTTCGGCTACTCCGACGCCCTGCAGCTGCGCAACGGCGGGGCGACCGTCCACGCCCTGCTGATCCTGGTGGCACTCGGCCTCGCCGCGCTGGCGGCCTGGCGGATTGTCCGCAAGAGTTATGTCGCGGGCGCGGTGTCCGGCGCCGCGGCCGTCGCGCTGCTGCTGTGGTACGCCCTGACCGACACGGTCCCCAACGACCTGGTCAGCGCCACGCCGTACATCGTGACCCTGCTGGTCATGGGGCTCGCCTCACAGCGGCTGCGGATGCCCAAGGCGAACAACAGGCCCTATCGAAAGGGACAGGGCACATGAGCACTTCCGCCGCCGCGGCCCCCGACTGGGAGGGCTTGCGCGTACAGGCCCGGGACGCCATGTCCCGGGCCTACGCCCCCTACTCGGACTTCCCGGTGGGCGCCGCCGCGCTCGTCGACGACGGCCGCACCGTCAGCGGCTGCAATGTGGAGAACGCGGCGTACGGCGTCGCGCTGTGCGCCGAATGCGGTCTGATCTCCTCCCTCGTCGCCTCCGGCGGCGGCCGCCTCACCGCCTTCACCTGCTGCGACCGCGAGGGCGCCGTACTGATGCCCTGCGGCCGCTGCCGTCAGCTCCTGTGGGAGCACGGCGGCCCCGAGCTCCAGATGGACACCCTCACGGGCATCCGCCCGCTCGCCGAACTCCTCCCGGACGCCTTCGGCCCCGCCGATCTGCGCCGCGCCGCCGCCCACGGCTGACGCCCGCGCGACGCCCCGGCCCACCCGGTCGGCCCCCTGCACACGAAAGGCCCCGTACCGCCCCCATGGACGCCATCTCCGTCATCCGCGCCAAGCGCGACGGCACCCGCCTGACCGACGCCCAGATCGACTGGGTCATCGACGCCTATACGCGCGGCGAGGTGGCGGACGAGCAGATGTCCGCGCTCGCGATGGCGATCTTCCTCAACGGCATGGACCGGGCCGAAATCGCCCGCTGGACCGCCGCGATGATCGCGTCCGGTGAGCGGATGGACTTCTCCTCCCTGCCGCGCCCGACCGCCGACAAGCACTCCACCGGCGGCGTCGGCGACAAGATCACCCTGCCGCTCGCCCCCCTCGTGGCCGCCTGCGGAGCCGCCGTACCGCAGCTCTCCGGCCGGGGCCTCGGCCACACCGGCGGCACCCTCGACAAGCTGGAGTCCATCCCCGGCTGGCGCGCACAGCTGTCCAACGAGGACATGCTGGCCGTCCTGCGCGATGTGGGCCCGGTCATCTGCGCGGCGGGCGAGGGCCTGGCCCCGGCCGACAAGAAGCTGTACGCGCTGCGCGATGTCACCGGGACGGTCGAGTCGATCCCGCTCATCGCCTCCTCGATCATGTCCAAGAAGATCGCCGAGGGCACCGGCTCCCTGGTCCTGGACGTCAAGGTGGGCTCCGGCGCCTTCATGAAGGACATCGACTCGGCGCGCGAACTGGCCACCACGATGGTCGGCCTCGGCAATGACCACGGCGTCCGGACGACCGCCCTCCTCACCGACATGTCCACCCCGCTCGGCCTCACGGCGGGCAACGCCCTCGAGGTCCGCGAGTCCGTGGAGGTCCTGGCGGGCGGCGGCCCGGCCGACGTCGTCGAGCTCACCCTGGCGCTGGCCCGCGAAATGCTGGACGCGGCGGGCCTGCCGGACGCCGACCCCGCCAAGGCCCTGGCCGACGGCACGGCGATGGACCACTGGCGCCGCATGATCACCGCCCAGGGCGGCGACCCCGACGCCCCGCTCCCGGTGGCCCGCGAACAGCACGTCCTCCGCGCCGAGGCGACCGGCGTCCTCACCCGCCTCGACGCCTACGCGGTGGGCCTGGCCGCCTGGCGCCTGGGCGCGGGCCGCGCCCGCAAGGAGGACCCGGTCCAGGCGGGCGCGGGCGTCGAACTCCACGCCAAACCGGGCGACCGCGTCACAGCGGGCCAGCCCCTCCTCACCCTCCACACCGACACCCCGTCGGCCTTCGCCTACGCCCTGGAGGCACTGAAGGACGCGGCCACCTACGCGCCCCACAACACGGAGTTCACCGCCACCCCGATCGTGCTGGAACGCATCGCCTGATCGGGCGCGGCCCCGGGGCCGAATACCGGGTGCGGGCCGTGGGCGCCTCCGGCGGGCAGCCCTCACCCCGCCCCTTCCCGAAACCAGGGGGCTCCGCCCCCTGGACCCCGCCGGGGCGGCTCCGCCCCGGACCCCGCTCCTCAAACGCCGGAGGGGCTGAATAGCGGGCTCCGCACCGGAGGCCCCGCCCCCGGCACCCACCACCCAACCGACCGCGCACCCCAGCAACCACCACGCACCCGCACACCCACGCACCCGCTACGTCAGCAACTGACCCCGCCGGCTCAGCAGAAACGTCTTGAAGGCCGCCACCGGCGGCGTGTCCGGGTGGCCGTCCAGCCACGCGACCCCGATCTCGCGGACGGCACGCGGCGCGGTGACGGTCAGCTCCGCCACCCCGGGGCGGGGAACGGCAGGAGGTGGGAGGAGGGCCACCCCGAGGCCCGCCGCGACCAGGCCGCGCAGCGTCTCCGCCTCCTCGCCCTCGAAGGCGATCCGCGGCGTGAACCCGGCCTCGGCGCACAACGCATCGGTGATGCGCCGCAGCCCGTAACCCGGTTCCAGCGTGACGAACAGCTCCGAGGCGGCCTCGGCGAGCCGGACCCGGCGGCGCCCGGCCAGTCGGTGGTCGTCGGGGACCACCAGCCGCAGCCGCTGTTCGTCCAGACGGCGGGCGACCAGATCGGGGGCGTCCGGCACCGGGGAGGTCAGGCACAGGTCGAGGCCGCCCGCGCGCATCCGTTCGAGCATCGCCTCGCCGTAGTTCTGGACCAGTTGGAACCGCACCCGCGGATGGTCCACCCGAAAGCTCCGGATCAGACCGGGCACGGTCTCGGTCCCCAGCGTGTGCAGGAAGCCGAAGGAGACCAGGCCCGCCGCCGGATCCGCGTCGGCCCGTACGGACTCGGCGGCGCGGTCGACTTCGGCGAGGGCCCGTTCGACCGAGTGCAGGAACGTCCGTCCCGCCGGGGTGAGCGCCACCGTACGGCCCCGGCGGGCGAAGAGCGCCACGCCCAGGTCCTCCTCCAGCCGGACCATCGCCCGGCTGAGCGTCGACTGGGGCACCCCCATCTCCTGCGCGGCGCGCGTCACATGCTCATGGCGGGCGACGGCGGCGAACTGGGCAAGGCGCGGTGTGAGGGCGGCGGCCCAGGACTCCGCCTCGACATCTGCTGTCACCGGAATGTCGTTTTCGTAACTGATGCGTGACACGGGCGCCCCTGACCTTTGCTCATGCGGCAGTGGATTGATTATCGCCATTCCGTGCATTGGACGCATCAACCGTGCTTACGTACGGTCGAACCATGCCTCCTGCTGATACCGGGGCGTCCACCGGAACCCACCGTGTGGACGCCTCCGCTTCGATGTCGACGACCCCGAACCCCTCCCAGCCCGCCACCGCGAAGGCCGCGAGCCCCGCGAGCGCGGCGAACCCCGCGAACGACGCGAACCCCGCAAGCCCCGCGTCCAAGCAGATGAGCCCGGGCCACCCCGGTTACGTCCGGATGCGGCTCGCCCTCTTCACCGCCGGACTCGCCACCTTCGCCCTGCTCTACTCGACCCAGGCGCTGCTCCCCGCGATCTCCGACGATCTGCGGGTCCAGGCGGACCAGGCCAGCTGGAGCGTCTCCGCGGCCACCTTGGGCCTGGCGCTCGCGGTCGTGCCGCTGAGCGCGCTGTCCGAGCGGTTCGGCCGACGCGCCATGATGACCGGCTCGCTCACGGTCGCGGTCGTCCTCGCCCTGCTGGTGCCGTTCGCACCGGACCTGGGCTGGCTGATCGGACTGCGCACGGTCCAGGGCGTGGCGCTGGCCGGGATCCCGGCCTCCGCGATGGCGTATCTCTCGGAGGAAGTTCACCCCAAGGCGTTGGTCGGCGCGATCGGGCTGTTCGTGGCCGGTAACAGCGTCGGCGGTATGAGCGGCCGGATCCTCACCGGCTGGGTGGCGGACGCCTGGGGCTGGCGCGTCGCGCTGGCCGCGGTCGGCGCGATGGCGCTGCTGTGCGCGGCGGCCTTCCGGCTGCTGCTGCCCAAGGCCCGGAACTTCACCCCGGCCGCGGTGAGCCCGCGGGCGCTGGCCCGCACCCTCGCCGGGCATCTCTCCGATCCGCTGCTGTGCCGGCTGTACGCGATCGGCGCGCTGTTCATGACGGTCTTCGGCGGGGTCTACACGGTCATCGGCTACCGCCTGGTGGCCGAGCCCTTCGGCCTCTCGCAGAGCCTGATCGGCTCGATCTTCCTGATCTACCTGGTCGGCACGGTCTCCTCGGCGGCGACCGGCAAGCTGGTCGGCCGGCTCGGGCGGCGCGGCGCGCTGTACGTCGCGGTGTCCACGACGGCGGCCGGACTGCTGCTGTCCCTGCTGAACTCGATCCCGGCGGTGCTGGCCGGTCTGGTGCTGATCACCGCGGGCTTCTTCGCGGGCCACGCGGCGGCGTCCTCGGCGGTGAGCCGTACGGCCAAGACCGGGCGCGCCCAGGCCGCGGCGCTCTACCAGGCGTCGTACTACATCGGCAGCAGCGTGGGCGGTGCGCTGGGCGCACTCGCCTTCCACGCGGCCGGATGGGGCGGCACGGTCGCCATGGGCCTGGTGGCGGTCGGCGGCGCGGCGGCGATCACGGTGTACGCGACGCGCAAGGCGCAGGCCGAACGGCGCGCGGAGGCCGCGCGCCGCGAACTGGTCGGCGTGGCCGCCTGATGCTCCGCCGGATGCGCCGTGACCTGCCGGCCGTCGATCGTCCGCGGCACCGTCGTGGCTGGTCGCGCCCACGCGGCGGAGCCGCACATCGACGCAGCCCCGCGCCTCTTCAGGGCGCTCCGCACCACGGCCGACGTCCACCGATCCACTGAGGCCGACCCCCTGAAGCCCGAAGGGGCCGCCCCGCCACTGTCCCGGCGGGACGGCCCCTTCGCCTGTGCGGGCTCCCGGCCTTGTGCGGGCTTCCGGCCCGTGCGGGCGGCTCCTGCCGCGGGCGGGTCCGGCACTGGGTGGCCCATGGGAGGCCGTTCGGCCGGGGCGGGCCTCGTCCCGCGCCGTCGGCGCCGTCTCGCGCCGTCGGCACGACTGACCAGCGGGCAGGGCGGGGGCGCGGCCTCGCCCCCTCACCGGCCCGGCGGCCGACGGCGAGGGGCTGCCCGGCACCCCGACCCTGCTCCACGGCGCCGGAGGCGCCGAAGGCGCGAGGCGGCGCCGCGCTCGGCAGGATGCACAAGCCCCCGACGCGCCCGGCCCCCGTCCGTACGGCGCGGAAGCCGCACGGACGGGGGCCGGGCGCACACGCACAACCAAGCGCTCAGCGCCGCAGGTTCGCCCCGAAGCCCGCCGCCAGCGGCATCCGCAGTCCCAGCGGCGGCGGAGCCGCCAGCGCGTCGGCGACCGGGCGGGAGAAGCCGGAGTGGAAGAGGGAGCCGAGGAGGAAGTCCACGGCCAGCGCCTGCACCTCGGAGCGGTGCTGATGCAGCCCGTGCCCGTCGGTGTGCACCTCGAAGCGGCACACATCGCGATTGGCCTTCTTCGCCCGCTCCGCCAGCCGGTAGGACAGCTCGGGGTCGGACCGCTCGTCGTTCGTGCCGTGAGCGATCAGCACCTGCCGTCCCACCAACTGCTTCACCGGTTCGGGTTCGAGCACCTCGTCCGGCGCCGGAAGCCAGGGCGCCAGCGCCACCACCGAGGCGACGGCCGGGTGGCCGGCGGCGCGGAGGGCGGCGCGTCCGCCCATGCCGTGGCCCGCGAGGCAGACCGGCACATCGCCGTAGCGCCGTACCACCTCCTCCACGGCCCACGCGGCATCGGAGGCGGGATCGGCGGCGGCCCCGTTCCAGCCACGGCGCCGGTAGTGGACGACATGACCGGCCAGCCCCTCCTCCCGGCCCGCCCGGATCAGCCGCCGGGCCAGCGGCAGTGCCGCGGCCGCCGTGAGTCTGGAGGGCCGTCTCGTCCCGTTGGGTTCGCCCTCGGGGAGGAGCAGCACCACACCGTGTACGGTCCTTTGCGTGGCGGCCGCGCCCATCGGCCGCCCCAGCCGTGCGCCCCGCTCGGGCAACGCTTGCTGAGCCATGGCGACACGATCGCAGAAGGACTGGTGTACTCCACTACCCGTGCGGGTCACTGTTCCGTATCTATCCCTCACGTTCTACGCGCGTAGGGGCTATGGTGCCCAGATGACGAGCGAGCACAGCCATGAGCCCACCCCCGAACAGATCCGCCGCGCCCCCAAGGTGCTGCTCCACGACCACCTCGACGGCGGGCTGCGCCCCGGCACGATCGTCGACCTCGCGAGGGAGGCGGGGTACGACGCGCTGCCGGAGAACGAGCCCGACAAGCTGGGCGTCTGGTTCCGTGAGGCGGCGGACTCCGGATCGCTGGAGCGCTATCTGGAGACGTTCTCCCACACCGTCGGCGTGATGCAGACCCGCGACGCGCTCGTCAGGGTCGCCGCCGAATGCGCCGAGGACCTCGCCGAGGACGGCGTCGTCTACGCCGAGATCCGCTACGCCCCCGAACAGCACCTCGAGGGCGGGCTGACCCTGGAAGAGGTCGTCGAGGCGGTCAACGAGGGCTTCCGCGAAGGGGAGCGGCGGGCCTGGGAGAACGGCCACCGCATCCGGGTGGGCGCCCTGCTGACCGCGATGCGCCACGCGGCCCGCGCCCTGGAGATCGCCGAACTCGCCAACCGCTACCGCGATCTGGGCGTGGTCGGCTTCGACATCGCGGGCGCCGAGGCCGGTTTCCCGCCCACCCGGCACCTGGACGCCTTCGAGTATCTGAAGCGGGAGAACAACCACTTCACGATCCACGCGGGCGAGGCGTTCGGACTGCCGTCCATCTGGCAGGCGCTCCAGTGGTGCGGCGCCGACCGGCTGGGCCACGGCGTCCGCATCATCGACGACATCAAGGTCGCGGACGACGGCTCCCTCGCCCTCGGCCGCCTGGCCTCGTACGTGCGCGACAAGCGCATTCCGCTGGAGCTGTGCCCGACCTCCAACCTCCAGACGGGCGCGGCCAGTTCCTACGCCGAGCACCCCATCGGGCTGCTCCGCCGACTGCATTTCCGCGCGACCGTGAATACGGATAATCGTCTGATGAGCGGGACGAGCATGAGCGCGGAATTCCAGCATCTTGTATCAACGTTCCATTACACGCTTGACGACATGCAATGGTTCACGGTCAATGCCATGAAATCGGCCTTCATTCCTTTTGACGAACGTCTGGCGATGATCAGTGACGTGATCAAGCCCGGATACGCCGAGCTGAAGTCCGAATGGCTGTTCCGAAATGTGGCCTCCGCGTCGGCCGTGACCAGGGATTCCGTGCCCGAGGGCCGCTGAACGAGCGCACGGGGATCATGACCTGGGCGGGGTTTCGGGGGCCGTTTTCGGCGTTTGCGGGCAGCCGAAATCCATGGCTACGTTTCCGTATCGGTCAAGCCCCCGTCTCAAGGACAGATTTCTGATGAAGCAGGGAACGCTCAAGACTCTCGGTGTCATTGCCCTCGGCGCCGTCGCCGTCATCACCGGAGGCAGCGCCGCGTCCGCTGCCGCCAGCGCGCCGGTCCCGGGCGGCTCCGCGGGCCGTGTCGCCGCCCCGGGGCAGCCCGCCGCCCAGCCCGCCGGAAAGCCCGCCGCCCCCCAGGCCAAGCCCGGCCAGGGTGTGCTGGGGCAGCTCCCGCTGCAAGGTCTGCCGACCGGCAGCCTCTTCAAGCTGGGCTGATCCCCACCTGGGCACACGGCCGGGCCGCACCTCCCGATGGGGCGTGCGGCCCGGCCGTTCCGTATGGGCTGGATTCCAGGATCACGCCGCTACGCCGCGACGCCGGCGGAGCGGGGTCACCACGCCTCGCGGTAGGCGGCGTCCTCCGCCGGAAGCAGGAACCACAGCGCGAGATAGAGCAGGAACTGCGGCCCCGGCAGCAGACACGAGACCACGAAGAGCACCCGCATCGTCGTCGGCGTGGTCCCGAAGCGCCGGGCGAGACCCGCGCAGACACCGGCGATCTTCTTCTCGTGGCGGGGGCGGACCAGCGGTGCGCTCATGATGGGGACTCCTCCTCGTCGAATGGGCTCGGGAAGAGCCAAGTTCCCGATGTCCTCAACGCTATGTCCGGGTGCTGGAGGAGACGTCGCTCCACGGCGCGATCCCGACCCTGGGAATCGTCGGGGTCGGGACCAGGGCGCCGTCGTCCCGGGGGAGGGGCGCGGCCCGGCCCCGGTCAGCCCGACGGCGGAGCCACGTCCGGACGGCGGGAACCACCAGTACGTGCGCGAGAGCGACCCCGACGGTGTTCAGCAGCACCGCGTCCACGTTCATGATCTGCCCGGTCACCTCGCTGCGCAGCAGCGCCACCCCCATGGCCGCCATCGCCCCGCTGAAGGCCGTACGGGCCAGCGAGGCCAGCGGATACGCCTCCACCCGCCCCCCGGCCAGCGGCAGCAGCACCCCCAGCGGCGCGAGCAGCAACAGCCCGCCTCCGATGGAACGGGCGGCCTCCCAGGGGCTGAGCGCCAGATCGGCGCGGATGGTGGCCAGCGGTTCGAGGGTCGCGGCGGACACCCAGGGCACGTTCGTCGGTCGCAGGGTCAGCCAGCAGACGAACACGAGGTGTGCGACGAGGAGGACGAAGCCCGCGACGCGGTAGCGAAAGGCGGCCCTGCGGCCGAAAGGACCCTGCACGCACTTCAGGACGCCGCCCGCGGGGGTCGTGGTTCCGCCCGCGCCCCGCTGGTCAGCACCTTGTTACCGACAAGTCGCCGACCTGGGACGAGGCGGTACCGGCAGGTAACGAATCAGGAGACCAGGACCCCGGAGTTGACCGCGATCATGGGATTGCGGCGCATCTCCTCGGTGCACTGGTACGCCTTGAGCGGATCCCGCTGGCTGTCCGGGCCGCCGAGCACCACCTTGCCGTCATCCCCGGCCACCGTGGTGTCCGCGAGGGTGCAGACGATCTGCGCGAGCGCCAGGGACTGGATCTCCTCCGGCGGCCGGCTCAGCCGCAGCGCGCTGTCCGGGTCGTCCTTGGCCGGACCGGAGATCTCCACCCAGTCCTCGACCGCCGTGGTGAACCCGGCCGCCGCCTCGGCCGCCGTCGGCGGCAGCCGCAGCTGCTCCAGCAGCGCCTGGGCGACCCGCACCGGCTCCTGGGACGCCTTCTCGTCGCCCAGCCGGGTGGTCCGGCTCACCGACAGGACCCGCGAGGAGCACAGCAGATAGATCCGTACGGAGGCCCTGCTCATCCCCTCGGCGGCCCGCTCCGACTCCGGCGCCCGGCAGGACGCCCGCGAGGGCGCGGCCCCGGCGTCCACCGGCACCGAGGTGCCGCGTATCCCGCAGCCGGACGCCAGCAGTGCGACCGCGCCGGCCAGCAGAAGAGCGGCCGACCGGCTCCACCGCGCGCTCATGGCCCGCCCTCCTCGTTCCGGCCCGTGCCCCTGGCCGAATTCCTGCCCTTGCCCTTGCCCTTGCCCTTGCCCCAGGTCCTGCCCTTGCCCCTGGCCCTGCCGCCGTCGTCGCGCTCGCGCTCGGCGGCGCCCTCGCGGTCGAGATCGCCGAGCTCGCCCAGCTCGTCCCCGGCCTCGTCGGAGGCGATCCGGGAGGCGTCCATCGGCAGCCGCAGCGTGAAGACGGCCCCGCCCTCCGGGGAGTTCGCGGCGCTGATGTCGCCGCCGTGGATATGCGCGTTCTCCATCGCGATCGACAGCCCGAGCCCGCTGCCCTCCGAGCGCGGGCGGGACGCGCTCGCCTTGTAGAAGCGGTCGAAGACATGCGGCAGCACATCCTCGGGGATGCCGGGACCGTGGTCCCGGACCTTGATCAGCAGCTCATCGCCGTCGGTGCGCACCGAGACCCGCACCGGCGAGCCGCCGTGCTTGAGCGCGTTCCCGATCAGATTCGCCAGGATCACATCCAGCCGCCGCGGATCCAGCCGGGCCACGATCCCGCGCGCCGCGTCCAGCTCCACCGCGTCCAGCCAGGCGCGGGCGTCGATGCACGCCGTCACCTGGTCGGCGACATCGACATCGTCGAGCACCAGCCGGGCCGTGCCCGCGTCGAAGCGGGTCACCTCCATCAGGTTCTCCACCAGGTCGTTCAGTCGCCGGGTCTCGCTCACCACGAGCTGCACCGCCGGAGCGATCATCGGGTCGAGCGAATCGGCCTCCTCCTCCAGCACCTCCGAGACGGCCGTGATCGCGGTGAGCGGGGTCCGCAGCTCATGCGACATGTCCGCGACGAAGCGCCGGCTGGACGCCTCCCGCGCGGACAGCTCCGCCACCCGCTTCTGCAGCCGCTCCGCGGCCCGGTTGAAGGTGTGGGAGAGATTGGCCAGCTCATCGGAGCCCGAGACCTGCAGCCGGGTGTCCAGATGCCCCTCGCCCAGCCGGTGCGCCGCCTCCCCGAGCCGCTGCACCGGCCGCAGCACCGTGGCCGCGGCGGCCTGCGCCAGCAGCGCGGCGCCGATCAGCGCGAGCCCGGTGGCGATCCCCAGCGACCAGGCCAGCGAGTTCAGATCCTGGCGCTCGGTGTCCAGGGACTTGAGCATGTAGCCGGTCGGCCCGCCGCCGTTCACCTTGGCCCCACCGACCAGATACGGGGTGCCGTCCAGCGTGATCCGCTGCCAGTAGAGGTGGTACGGCGAGGTGTTCCCCTTGCCCACCGGGCGCTTCTGGTCCACCGCGCGCCGCAGCGACGCGGGCACCGCGTCCAGCGTGAACAGCGCCTTGTCCGAGGCCGCCGGACAGCTTCCGGCGTCCCGGGTCCGGGTGATCAGCAGCACCTCGTACTTCTGGGTGTTGTCCGCCATACGACCCGCGGCGTCCCGCAATTCGGAACAGGTCGGGAGGGAGGGCAGCGGGTCGGTGTCGTCCTTCAGCGATTTACGGAACTCGTCCAGCGCCGCGTCCTGGGTACGGGTCAGCACCGCGTCACGGTTCAGCCAGTACGCGATGGCCGACGCGGACACGGCGGCGGTCAGCGCCACCAGGCCGAAGACCAGCATCAGCCGCAGCCGGAGGCTGAACCACCGCAAGAGCCCCGCGGCCCAGCCCCGGGCCCGACCGGGCTCGTCGCTCACTGCGCTCAATTCCGTACTTCTCCGCCCCGGCGCGCACCACGCATCGTCCCCGCTGTGCCGTTTTGTTCGCTTCTCCGCCCGTGCGGCGAAGGTACGGGCATCGTCGTCGGCTGCGGGCCGGTGGCCGCACGTGCGTCGCTCACTATGGCGCGTCCAGCCGGTATCCGACCCCGCGCACCGTACGGATCAGCGTCGGCGACGACGGGACGTCCTCCACCTTCGCGCGCAGCCGCTGTACGCATGCGTCGACCAGCCGCGAGTCGCCGAGGTAGTCGTGCTCCCAGACCAGCCGCAGTAGCTGCTGACGGGACAGCGCCTGCCCCGGCCGGCGGCTGAGCTCCAGCAGAAGCCGCAGCTCGGTGGGGGTGAGCTGCAGGTCCTCACCGTTCTTGGTGACCGTCATGGCCGCGCGGTCGATCAGCAGACTGCCGAAGGCCGCGGAATCGTTGGCCTCCCGCTCGCCACGCCGCAGCACCGCGCGGATCCGGGCGTCCAGCACCCGGCCCTGGACGGGTTTGACCACATAGTCGTCGGCGCCCGACTCCAGGCCGACGACGACGTCGATGTCATCGCTGCGCGCGGTCAGCAGGATGATCGGCAACTGGTCGGTACGGCGGATCCGGCGGCACACCTCGAAGCCGTCGATCCCGGGCAGCATCACATCGAGCACGATCAGATCCGGCCGCTGCTCACGCAGCAGTTTCAGGCCGTCCTCGCCCGTCGCCGCGGTCGCCACACGGTGGCCCTGGCGGGACAGAGAGAGTTCGAGGGCCGTGCGGATGGCGTCGTCGTCCTCGATCAGCAACAGGAAAGGCACGTTGGTCATTCTGGCCTACAAGGGGCCTGTAGTTCGACCGTCAGGGGTTTATCGGTCCGATCGCCTGTGACGAGCCTGTGACAGTCGACAGACAGCCCCATGAAACTGACCCGGCAAAGTCTTCTGTGCACCGGGCGGAACGACACCGGCCGGGGCAGCCAGCAGACCGATCAGGCTCCACCGACGGGGGGCGCGAAATGAGCACACTGCACTTCACGAACACCAGCGCAGTTCGCACGCGCCTCCACGACACCGGCCGGGGCAACGAGAAGTCCGGTGCCGTGAGCGGGCGGGGGTGCGCTCGCGGCGCCGGGCGTCAGCGGCCTCCTTACATGGTGGCCATTGACGCGATCACGGGGGAGAAGGAGGCCGGTCACGGCCTCGGGGGGGACAACGGGGGACCGGGAGGAAACGGGGGAAGCTCGTACAGGGAGGCAGAGGGGGAGCGGCGCACCGCGTCGGAGGCGGAGTTCACCGCCTATGTCCAGGAGCGCCGCGCCTCCCTGTACGCAACCGCCTACCACCTGACCGGTGACCGCTTCGAGGCCGAGGACCTGCTGCAGAGCGCGCTGTTCTCGACCTACCGGGCCTGGGACCGGATCAGCGACAAGGCGGCGGTCGGCGGCTATCTGCGCCGCACCATGACCAATCTGCACATCAGCGCCTGGCGTCGGCGCAAGCTCAACGAGTACCCGACGGAGGAGCTGCCGGAGACGGTGGGCGACCATGACGCGATGCGCGGCACCGAGCTGCGCGCCGTGCTGTGGCAGGCCCTGGCCCGGCTCCCCGAGCTGCAGCGCACGATGCTGGTGCTGCGCTACTACGAGGGCCGGACGGATCCGGAAATCGCGGACATCCTGAACATCAGTGTCGGAACGGTCAAAAGCAGCATCTGGCGCTCACTGCGCCGGCTGCGCGAGGACGAGACCCTCAGCTTCGGCCGTAACGAGGAGGAGTCCTTCGGCGAACTGGTCGCCTGACGGCGGCTGGACGACCGAAGGCGGGGGGAAAGCGGGGGAAACCGGGGGAACGCGGGGGAAACGGGAGGGGAACAAGAAATCGGGGGAGCACGGGGGAAACAGGCGCGAGGTCGGACATCCGAGGGGGATTGTCCGGCCTCACGCCTTTTCCCGCGCCTTTGCTCGCTACACGGACGCCTTCTCGCCGGAGGCGGGGACCCGCCCTCCCGCCGTCGCGGCCGCTATCCGGCCCAGCGCCGTGCCCTTGCCGCACGCGTACGCGCCCAGCGCCGTCTGCCGGGCCACGATCCCGCGCTCCGCGCGCATCAGCCGCCAGCCGCGCCGCAGCAGATAGCCCGCGGGCTTACGGCCCTCCCGCAGATCGCGCAGCAGTCTGCGCCGGAAGGTGGTGGAAGGACGGCCACGCAGACAGAGCGCGTCCGCGAGCACCCCGAGATCGGCACACCGCCCGATGATGTCGGCGGCGAAGATCCCCTCGGCGATGAACAGCGGCGCCCGTCCGATGGCCAGCGCCTCCTCGCCGACGCGGGAGCTGGTGGCGATGTCGTACAGCGGCACGGTCGTCCGTGACGTACGGCACAGCGTCTCGATCGCCGCGACCGCCGCGTCCGCGTCCCAGGAGCGTGGCGAGTCCCAGTCGGCGCCCCCGCCGTCGGCCAGTTGCGGGAGCGTCGGGTCGTCGCCCTCCTTGTAGAAGTCGTCGAGGTTGAGCACGGGCAGCCCGGTGCGGGCCGCGAGGGAGGACTTTCCCGAGCCCGAGGGGCCGGTGAGCAGGACGACACGGGCGGAAGGCGGTTGGCTGGTCACGGAACATCAGTGTGACGCATCATTTCGCGCACGTGACCCCCGCGTGACCGACGACGTAACGTCCGACGTCGCCGTGTCACCACGTCGCCGTGTCACCACGTCGCCGTGTCACCACGTCGCCGTGTCACCACGTCGCCACGTCACCGCCCGTGTGCCTCCGCCCCGTCAGACGACCGCGCGTGGCCGTTCCGCCGCCGCCGTACGGGCCGGGCGGGTGCGGGGGCCGAAGACCGCCAGGATGAGGGCGCCCAGGAGCCAGGTGCCGGCGATGAAGTAGAAGACGCTCTGGTAGCCGGTGCGGTGGTAGAGGGCCGCGATGATCAGCGGTCCGGCGGCGTTGGAGAGACGGCCGAGCCCGTAGGAGACGCCCGTGCCCAGTGAGCGGCCGCGGGTGTCGAACAGCTCGGGGGAGTAGGCGTACCCCAGGGCCGTGTAGCCGCGCTCGAAGAGGTTCACCAGGAAGCCGAAGACCACGATCAGGATCGGGTTGAAGGTCAGCCCGTACAGCAGACCGCACAGCGCGATCACCGTGCCGAAGGCCACCAGACACCATTTGCGCTCGAACCGGTCGGTGACCAGGGACGCCAGGAACGAGCCGAGCGGAGCGCCCACGGTGGTGAGCGCCACATAGAAGACCGACTTCTCGACGCTGAAGCCCTCCTTGGCCAGCAGGGTGGGCGCCCAGCTCGAGTAGCCGAAGAAGCCGATGGTCTGGGTTACCCACAGGACCGTGAGCAGCAAGGTCGGCCCGAGGTACCGCTTCCGCAGGAGGAGGCGGGGCGACGCCTTGGCGGGCCGGGTCTCGTCGATCGGCGGCGCGGGCTCGGGGAGCGGGCCCTGCTCGGCGGCGACCCGGGTCTCGATCTCGGTGAGGATCGCCTCCGCCGCGTCGTACTCGCCCCTGCTCTCGTGCCAGCGGGGGGACTCCGTCAGGTGCCGGGTGAAGAGGATGAAGAGGAGGCCGAGGGCGCCCCACAGGTAGACCAGCCGCCATGACCAGTCGCTGAGCGGTACGACGAGGCTGGCGATGAGGTTGGTGGCCGGGGTGCCGCAGATGCCGATGACGATCGCGTACGCCTGGTATTTGCCGCGTACGGCGGCCGGATACATCTCGTTGACGTAGATGACCGCCACGACGGTCATCGCGGACAGCCCCGCCGAGGTCAGCACCCGGAAGACGCCCAGTGAGACGACGTCCCAGGAGAAGGCCGAGACCAGGGAGAAGACCCCGAACCACAGCGTGGTGTGGAGCAGCGCCTTCTTGCGGCCCCAGCGGTCGGCGAGGGTGCTCGCGATCACGGAGCCGATGAACATGCCGACGAACGACAGCGAGGTGACGTAGGCGATCTGGTCGACCGTGATGCCCCAGAGGTCGATGAGCTGGGGAGCGGTGGTGGCGAAGGTGTTGATGTCCGCGAACTCGAAGAAGTAGGCGAAGGAGACGGCCAGCAAGGTGATCTTGTGAAACCGGGAGATGGGGAGTCTGTTCAGCCGGTTCACCGCATTGGAGTGCTGCATGGGCGGCCCTTGTCGAAGAGGCGGGGAGGAGGGCGGGGAGGATGAGGCGGGAGGGGACGGGGTCGGGTCTCGGCGGGCGGACCGGAGTCAGGCGCCTTCGCCGGGCCAGTAGAGCCTCATGGGGTTGTCGACGAGTAGCTTCCGCCGCTGCTCGGCGGTGACGGCCACCTGGGGCACGTAGTCGACCAGCAGTCCGTCGTCGGGCATCTGGCCGGTGAGGTTGGGATGCGGCCAGTCCGTGCCCCACAGCACCCGGTCGGGGAACTCCTCGATCACGCGGCGGGCGAAGGGCACGACATCGGTGTACGGGTGCCGCTCCGGTTTCAGGGCCGGGGGCCCGGTGACGCTGAGGCGCTCGGGGCAGGTCACCTTCACCCACACCTCGTCGCGTTCGGCGAACCGCAGGAAGCGGCTGAAGTCCGGTCCCGCGGCCGGTTCGGTCACCTCCGGGCGTCCCATGTGGTCCACGACGAGGGGGGTGGGCAGGGAGTTGAAGAAACGTTCCAGCTCTGGCAGGTCGGCGCTTTCGAAGTAGAGGACGACATGCCAGCCGAGCGGGGCGATCCGCTTCGCGATGGCGGCCAGATCGTGCTGGGGCGCGGCGTCGGCCAGACGCCGCAGAAAGGTGAAGCGCACCCCGCGCACCCCCGCCGCGTCCAGCCGGCGCAGCTCGGCGTCGGTGACATCCGGGCGTACGGTCGCGATGCCGCGCGCCCGGCCGCCGGACGCCTGGACGGCGTCGACCATGGCGCTGTTGTCCGCGCCGTGACAGGTCGCCTGGACGATCACATTGCGGCCGACCCCGAGGTGGTCGCGGAGGGCGAAGAGGTCGTCCTTGCCGCCGTCGCAGGGCGTGTACTTGCGCTCGGGGGCGAAGGGGAACGCGGCTTGCGGGCCGAAGACATGGCAGTGGGTGTCGACGGTGCCCGGTGGCAGGGCGAAGGCGGGCCGGGACGGGTCGGGGTGCCAGTCCAGCCAGCCCGGGGTCTTGGGGGAGAGCGTGCTCATGAGGGCTCCTCTGGGCGAGTGAGCGGCCCTGCGGTCGTCCTCGTGGGCCCTGCGGTCGTCATCGCGGACCGGAGGCCGTCATCAGGGGACCTGTGATCGCGATCAGCGGACCAGGCGGTAGCCATCAGCGCCCCTGCCTTGTCAGCAGGGCGTCCAGGCGAGGGTAGACGGTACGGGCGTTATGTTCGTAGATGCCGGTCAGATCGGCCGCGGAGAGCCCGGCGGCCTCGGTGTAGCGGCGGGTGTCGTCGAAGTGCCGGCCCGTCCGGGGGTCGACATCGCGGACGGCGCCGATCATCTCGGAGGCGAAGAGGATGTTCCGGGCCGGGATGACGTCGAGGAGGAGATCGATGCCGGGCTGGTGGTAGACGCAGGTGTCGAAGAAGACATTGCCCAGGACGTGCTCCTCCAGGGGCGGCTTGCCGAGGGCCATCGCCAGGCCGCGGAACCGGCCCCAGTGATACGGAACGGCGCCGCCGCCATGCGGGATGATCAGCCGCAGAGTGGGGAAGTCCGCGAACAGATCGCCCTGCACGAGCTGCATGAACACCGTCGTATCGGCGTTGAGGTAGTGCGCCCCGGTGGTGTGGAAGGCGGGGTTGACGCTGGTGCTCACATGCACCATCGCCGGGATGTCGTACTCCACCAGCTTTTCGTAGACCGGGTACCAGGAGCGGTCGGTCAGCGGCGGGGCCGTCCAGTGGCCGCCCGAGGGATCGGGGTTGAGGTTGACCGCCACGGCCCCGTACTCCTCCACGCAGCGGACGAGTTCGGGCACGCAGGTGGCCGGATCGACGCCCGGCGACTGCGGAAGCATGGCGGCGGGGGCGAAGCGCTCCGGGTAGAGCGCGCTGACGCGGAAGCACAGCTCGTTGCAGAGGGCCGCCCACTCGGCGGAGGTGTGGAGATCGCCGATGTGGTGGGCCATGAAGGACGCTCGGGGTGAGAAGACCGTCAGATCGATGCCGCGTTCGTCCATCAGCCGGAGCTGGTTCGGCTCGACGCTGTGGCGCAGCTCGTCGTCGCCGACGTGCAGATCGGCGCGGGAGGGGGCGACGGCGGGGTCGGTGAGTCCGTTGATCTGCTGGGTGCGCCATGCCTCCAGCGCCGGTGGCGCGGTGGTGTAGTGGCCATGGCAGTCGATGATCATTCGCTGTTCCTTCTCGGCGTGAGGTTCCTCGCAACCTAACTGTCGATGAAATTGTTGACAATATGTGCGACGAAAAAAGCCCCCGCGATGTCCGGGGTACGGACGCCGCGGGGGCGGAGCTGCGGTGGTGCGAAATCGCGGGGCTAGGCGCCCATCGGATGCCAGACGGTCTTAATCTCCAGGAAGGCGAGGAGCCTGCCGGTGCCGGGATCGGCCGCCCAATCCACAGGCTGTGGACGAAGGACCCGCTTCAGGTTCTCCGCACTGGCCTTCTCCAGCTCGACCGCGAGCTCCGCGTCCGCGCCGGCGAGGTCGATCGCGTTGACGTCCTGGTGCGCGGCGAGCGGGGCGGCGATCTCGGCGGTACGGCCGGAGAGGATGTTGACCACGCCACCCGGGAGGTCGGAGGTGGCCAGCACCTCGGCCAGGGAGAGGGCGGGCAGCGGGGACTTCTCGCTCGCCACCACCACGGCCGTGTTGCCGTTGACGATCGCCGGGGCGATCACCGAGACCAGGCCGAGGAAGGACGAGTCCTGGGGCGCGAGGAGCGTGACCACGCCGGTCGGCTCGGGGGAGGAGAGGTTGAAGTACGCCCCGGCGACGGGGTTGGCGGACCCGGCGATCTGGGCCGTCTTGTCCGACCAGCCCGCGTACCAGACCCAGCGGTCGATCGCGGCGTCGACCTGGGCGGTGGCCTTGGCCTTGCTCAGCCCCTCACCTTCGGCGACCTCGTGGACGAACTGGTCGCGGCGGCCCTCCAGCATCTCGGCGATGCGGTAGAGGATCTGGCCCCGGTTGTACGCGGTGGCCCCGGACCAGCCGCCGAACGCCTTGCGTGCGGCGACGACCGCGTCCCGGGCGTCCTTGCGGGAGGCCAGGGGGGCGTTGGCCAGCCACTGGCCCTTCGCTGTGGTCACCTCGTACACCCGCCCGCTCTCCGAGCGTGGGAACTTGCCGCCCACGAACAGCTTGTAGGTCTTCAGGACCGAGAGTCGTTCAGACATCGAGGTATGCCTCCAGGCCGTGACGGCCGCCTTCGCGGCCGTATCCCGACTCCTTGTAGCCGCCGAACGGAGAGGCCGGGTCGAACTTGTTGAACGTGTTGGACCACACCACGCCCGCCCGGAGCTTGTTCGCCATCCACAGGATGCGCGAACCCTTCTCCGTCCAGATGCCCGCCGACAGTCCGTACGGCGTGTTGTTCGCCTTGGCCACGGCCTCTTCGGGGGTGCGGAAGGTCAGCACCGACAGCACCGGGCCGAAGATCTCCTCGCGGGCGATCCGGTGGGCCTGGGTGACGCCGGTGAAGAGGGTGGGCGCGAACCAGTAGCCGGAGCTGGGCAGTTCGCACTCCGGGGCCCAGCGCTCGGCGCCCTCGGCCTCGCCCGCGTCGGCCAGCGCACGGATCCGGGCCAGTTGCTCGGCGGAGTTGATGGCGCCGATGTCGGTGTTCTTGTCCATTGGATCGCCCACGCGCAGGGTGCCCATCCGGCGCTTGAGCGCGTCGAGCAGCTCGTCCTGGACGGACTCCTGGACCAGAAGGCGGGAGCCCGCGCAGCAGACATGGCCCTGGTTGAAGAAGATGCCGCCGATGATGCCCTCGACCGCCTGGTCGATGGGGGCGTCGTCGAAGACGATGTTCGCGGCCTTGCCGCCGAGTTCGAGGGTGACCTTCTTCTTCGTACCGGCCACCGTACGGGCGATGGCCTTGCCGACCTCGGTGGAGCCGGTGAAGGCCACCTTGTCGATCCCGGGGTGGGCGACCAGCTCGGCGCCGGTCGAGCCGTCGCCGGTGATGATGTTCACCACGCCCTTGGGGAGCCCGGCCTGACGGCAGATGTCCGCGAAGAACAGGGCGCTCAGGGGCGTCGTCTCGGCGGGCTTGAGGACGACCGTATTGCCGGTGGCGAGCGCCGGGGCGATCTTCCAGGCCAGCATCAGGAGCGGGAAGTTCCAGGGGATGATCTGGCCGGCGACGCCCAGGGGCTTCGGGTCCGTGCCGTAGCCGGCGTACGCGAGCTTGTCGGCCCAGCCCGCGTAGTAGAAGAAGTGGGCCGCGACCAGGGGCAGATCGGCGTCGCGCGACTCGCGGATCGGCTTGCCGTTGTCCAGCGACTCCAGGACGGCCAGTTCGCGGGAGCGCTCCTGGATGATGCGCGCGATGCGGAAGAGGTACTTGGCGCGCTCCGAGCCGGGGAGCGCGGACCAGGCCGTGAACGCCTTACGGGCGGCCTTGACCGCGCGGTCCACGTCCTCGGCGCCGGCCTGGGCGACCTCGGAGAGGGCCTCCTCGGAGGAGGGGGAGAGGGTCTTGAAGACCTTGCCGTCGCCCGCCTCGCCGAACTCCCCGTCGATGAACAGGCCGTAGGACGGGGCGATGTCGACGACCGTGCGGGACTCCGGCGCCGGTGCGTACTCGAAAACGGGCATGGCGTATCAGTCCACCGTCACGTAGTCGGGACCGGAGTACCGGCCGGTGCTGAGCTTCTGGCGCTGCATCAGCAGGTCGTTGAGGAGGCTGGAGGCGCCGAAGCGGAACCAATCCGGGGAGAGCCACTCGCCGCCCAGCGTCTCGTTGACCATCACCAGGTACTTGATCGCGTCCTTGGAGGTGCGGATGCCGCCCGCGGGCTTCACGCCCACCTGCACGCCGACCGCGGCGCGGAAGTCGCGGACCGCCTCCAGCAGGACGAGGGTGACGGGCGGGGTCGCGTTGACGGCCACCTTGCCGGTGGAGGTCTTGATGAAGTCCGCGCCCGCGAGCATCGCCAGCCAGGAGGCGTGGCGGACGTTGTCGTACGTCTGCAGCTCACCGGTCTCGAAGATGACCTTGAGGTGGGCGGCGGTGCCGTCCTCGCGGACGCAGGCGTCCTTCACCTGCCGGATCTCCTCGAAGACGTCGAGGTAGCGGCCGGAGAGGAAGGCGCCGCGGTCGATCACCATGTCGATCTCGTCCGCCCCGGCGGCCACCGCGTCCCGGGTGTCGGCCAGCTTGACCGGCAGCGCGGCCCGGCCGGAGGGGAAGGCGGTGGCGACGGCCGCCACGTGGATGCCGCTGCCCTTCAGGGCCTCCTTGGCGGTGGCCACCATGTCGCCGTAGACGCAGATCGCCGCGACCTGCGGGGCGGTGCGGTCGGTGGGATCGGGGTTGATCCCCTTGGCACACAGGGACCGGACCTTGCCCGGGGTGTCGGCACCCTCCAGGGTCGTCAGGTCGATCATCGAGATCGCCAGGTCGATGGCGTACGCCTTCGCCGTGGTCTTGATCGAGCGGGTGCCGAGGGTCGCGGCACGGGCCTGCAGGCCGACCGCGTCGACGCCCGGCAGGCCGTGCAGGAAGCGGCGCAGGGCGCGGTCGTCGGCGGTCACGTCCGCCATCGACGCGAGTCGCTCCGCGGCCTCTTTGCCGTATGCGGGAACTGTGGTGGGCATGGTCACCAGACGAGCATATCTACGCGCGTAGTCGGATGTCACCCCCGCCCCCGGATTCCCTGAGGGCCGGGGCGAGCGATCCCTGGGCGTCCCCCGTCCCGGGAGTGTGGTGCACAATCGGGCGCATGACGAGCCCGGACGACGACTCCGCCCCCGCCGCATCCTCCTCGGTGCCTTCCTCGGTGCCTTCCTCGGTGCCTTCCTCGGTGCCCGAGACCTTCTCGGACCGCGTCTACCGCTCCCCGAGCGGCATCGGAGGCGGGGTGCTGCTGCTCGCGCTCAGCGGCTGGCTGGGCATCGACGCGATGATCCGGGGCGAGGGACGGACGCCGTGGCTGGCGCTGGCCGGGCTGCTGTTCGCGGTGCCGGTGGTGATCGCCTTCACGGTGCGCCCGGCGGTGTACGCGGGGCAGGACCGGCTGCTCGTCCGCAACCCGTTCCGTACGGTCACACTGCCCTGGGCCTCGGTCGAGGGGCTGCGCGCCGGATACACCAGCGAGGTGCTGGCGGGCGGGGCGAGGTACCAGCTCTGGGCGATCCCGGTCTCGCTGCGGCAGCGCAAGCGGGCCGCGAGGCAGCAGGCCAGGGCGGCCTCCGAGGACCCCTTCAGCCGTACGTCGGCCCATGTGTCGGCGAACAAGGCCGGGGAGGACCGGCGGGCCCCCTCCGACGCGGCGATCGGCGACCTGCGCGAAATGGCCGAACTCAACGCCCAACGCGATGGCGCCCAGGGGGCGCCCGAGGTCCGGTGGGCCTTCGAGGTCATCGCGCCGACGCTGGCGGGTGCGGTGCTGCTGGTCATCATGCTGGCGATCGGCTGAGCGCCGCGCGGCCCGGAACGCGTCCGGAACGCGTCCGGAACGCGCCCGGGGCGCGGACGGGGCGGCCACCACGCTGCGCATCGGCTCCTCGCCGGCGCGGGTCGTCCGCGGCGGCCAGGACGCCGTGGACGCCTGCCGCGGCGCCGTCCAGTGGGCCGGGCCCACCCTCGGCCACGGCACGGAGAACGGCGCCGCGATGCGTACGGCCGTCGTCGTCGGCCATGACTACCGCGGCTTCCAGCAGTTCGCCACCCTGCCCATCGGCACGGTCGTCACCGTGACCGGCCCGTGCGGCACCTTCCGCTACCGCGGCTACGCCCACCACCTGAACCCGGGGCGCGGCGCCCCCGCCCACGGCCTCTGCTGGGGCGACCTCACCCTTCAGTCCTGCGTCGGACCCGACACCGGGTTCAGCTACCTCAGCCGGATCTGACACGGCTCCGGCACCGTCACCGACATCGAACCGATCAGATTCCCGCTGCCGCCGAAAGATCCTTCTTGAGCGCGGCCAGCACGCTGTCCGCCGTGGCGCGGGCCGGGACCAGGGCGACCGCCCCTTGCACGTCGACGACCACCTCCAGGTAGCACTTCAGCTTCGGCTCGGTGCCGCTGGGCCGGACGATCACACGGGCGGATCGGACGGTCTCCTTCCCGGCGAGCTGGTAGCGCAGGCCGTCCGTCGGGGGCAGCGTCTCCGTACCCCGCGACAGATCCTCCGCCGAGGTCACGGCGAGCCCCGCGAGCTCGGTGGGCGGCTGTTCGCGCAGCCGCTTCATCGCGGTGCCGATCAGAGAGAGGTCCGTGACGCGGACGGACAGCTGGTCGGTGGCGTGCAGGCCGTGGGCGACCGCGATGTCGTCCAGCAGGTCGGTGACGGTGCGGCCCTGCTCCTTCAGCTCGGACGTCAGCTCGGCGACCAACAGCGCGGCCGTGATGCCGTCCTTGTCGCGTACGCCCGCCGGGTCCACGCAGTAGCCGAGCGCCTCCTCGTACGCGTAGCGCAGCCCGTCCACCCGGGCCAGCCACTTGAAACCGGTCAGCGTCTCGGCGTACGGGAGCCCGGCGCCCTCCGCGATCCGGGACAGCAGCGACGAGGAGACGATCGTGGTCGCGAAGGAGCCACGGGTGCGCTTGTGGACGAGGTGGGTCGCGAGCAGGGCGCCGACCTCGTCCCCGCGCAGCATCCGCCAGCCGGCGGCGTCCGTGGGGGCCGTGGGATTCGTGATCGTGGGCACGGCGACGGCGCAGCGGTCGGCGTCCGGGTCGTTGGCGATGATGATGTCCGGAGCGACCTTGCGGGCCGTCGCGAAGGCCAGGTCCATCGCCCCCGGCTCCTCCGGGTTGGGGAACGCGACCGTGGGGAACGCCGGGTCGGGCTCGGCCTGCTCGGGGACGACCGCGGGCGCCGGGAAACCGGCCCGCGCGAAGGCCGCGATGAGCGTCTCGCTGCCGACGCCGTGCAGCGGGGTGTAGACGACGCGGGCGTTGCGGGGCGAACCCGGGGTGAGCACGGCGTCCGTACGGGCGAGATACGCGTCGAGGACGTCGTCGTTCAGCGTCTCCCAGCCGCTGTCGGGGCGGGGCACGTCGTCCAGACCGCGGATGGCGGCGATCTCGGCGGCGATCTCGGCGTCGGCGGGCGGCACGATCTGGGAGCCGTCGCCGAGGTAGACCTTGTAGCCGTTGTCGCGGGGTGGGTTGTGGCTCGCGGTCACCTCGACACCGGCGACGGCGCCGAGGTGGCGGATGGCGAAGGCGAGGACGGGCGTGGGGAGGGGCCGCGGAAGCACGGCCGCGCGGAAGCCTGCGCCGATCATGACGGCGGCGGTGTCGCGGGCGAAGTCGGCGCTTTTGTAGCGCGCGTCGTAACCAATGACGACGAGCCCTTGCTCATGCTGCTTGCGCAGATACGCGGCGAGTCCGGCGGCGGCGCGGATGACGACGGCGCGGTTCATCCGCATGGGACCGGCGCCGAGCTCACCCCGGAGCCCGGCGGTACCGAACTGCAGCATGCCGGAGAACCGATCGGCGATCTCGTCGAACGCGTCCTCCGCGTCCTCCGCGTCCTCCGCGCCGTCCGTGTTGGCCTGGAGCAACTTGCTGAGCTCGTCGCGAGTCTCGGGATCGGGATCCTCGGCGAGCCATGCGCGGGCCTGTGCGATGAGATCGGGCTCCGTGGCCATGGGGGGCCTCCTGGGGGGTGGTCGTTGGGTGCGGGGTGCGGGGTGCGGGGTGCGGGGTGCGGGGTGCGCGGTGCTGTTGCTCGGGGGCGTGGCGGGGTGCGTGGTGGGTGCGGGTCCGGCCTTGCGGGTGCGGGTGCGTGGGTGGTGCGCGGTGGGTCCGGGGATGGGTGCCGGGTGCGGGGCCTCCGGGGCGGCGCCCTGGACCGTATATTTACGGCGCCATTGGCCGGGGGCGTTGGGTGGGTCGGAGATTGGCGCCACAAATACACGTAAGCGTCCAGGACACCACCCCTGCGACCCCGCCCCCTCCCGCCTCGTCGGCGACCATGCCTCGGTGGCACGGGCCCCGGCCCGGTTCCGGATCGCCCGGATGCCGGGTGCGGCCCGTCTCCTTCTCCCTTGTCGGTGTCCGTGCCCGGCCCCGCCTCCGCTGGCCTCGTGGCGGACCGTGCCCTCGGCCTTTGGGGGCGGCGGCCATGCCTCCCAGCATCTTGTCGGCATCCGCCCCGAGCGACACCGGCCCGCTTCGTAGCCCCTCCGGGGACTGCCATTGGGCGATCCGGGGGCGGCCAAGACTCGAGCCACCGGGGCGCGGTTGCCGACTAGGCAGGCGGGAGCGAGGTCGTACCCACTCCCGCCCGGCACCCGGCCCTCCCGAGCGGTCCGGAAGGGACCGGAGTTCGTGCCACCGCGACGCGGTAGGTGGGGCGGGGCCGTACCCATCCCCGCCCAGCGCCCGCCACCAGGCGACGCGGAACCGGACCAGGGCTGGAGGCCACCGGTGGGGAGCCGCCGGTGAGACGGGAGGGGGTGGGGTCGCAGGTGTGGTGTCCTGGACGCTTTCGCATATTTGTGGCGCCAATCTCCGGCCCACTCCACGCCTCCGGGCACCGGCGCCGTAAATATGCGGTCCAGGGCGCCGCACCGGAGGCCCCGCCCCCGGCACCCACCACGCACCCCACCGCGCCCCCGCCTCAGCCCCGGCAGAGGGTGCGATGCGACGCTCTGTTCAGTTGGCTGAGGGGTGAGTACCCGCGCAGCACGCCGTGACGCCACCGCCACCGCCGCCACCAGCGCCAGCGCCCGCGCGTCGGAACAGGGTCGCCCGACCGGCGAGGTCAGATGCGGTCGAGGACCTGCGACAGCAGGCTGCCCATGCGGGAGGCGGAGTCGCGGCCGGCCTGGAGGACCTCCTCGTGGTTGAGGGGTTCGCCGGTCATACCGGCCGCGAGGTTGGTGACCAGGGAGATGCCCAGGACCTCCGCGCCCGCCTCGCGCGCCGCGATGGCCTCCAGGGTGGTGGACATGCCCACCAGGTCGGCGCCCAGGGTGCGGACCATGGTGATCTCCGCCGGGGTCTCGTAGTGCGGCCCGGGGAACTGGGCGTAGACGCCCTCCTCCAGGGTCGGGTCCACCTGCTGGCACAGGGCGCGCAGCCGCGGGGAGTAGAGGTCGGTGAGGTCGACGAAGTTCGCGCCCACGATCGGGGAGGTGGCCGTGAGGTTGATGTGGTCGCTGATCAGTACCGGCTGGCCGGGGCGCATGCCCTCGCGGAGGCCGCCGCAGCCGTTGGTGAGGATGATGGTCTTGCAGCCGGCGGCGACGGCGGTGCGTACGCCGTGTGCGACGGCGGCGACACCGCGACCCTCGTAGTAGTGCGTACGGCCGAGGAAGACCAGCGCCCGCTTGTCGTTGATCCGGTACGAGCGGATCCGGCCCGCATGCCCCTCGACGGCAGGCGGCGGGAAGCCGGGCAGCTCGGTGACGGGGAACTCGTGCTCGGGCGCCCCGAGGGCGTCGGTGGCGGGGACCCAGCCGGAGCCCAGGACCAGCGCGACGTCGTGGGTCTCCGCGCCGGTCAGCTCGCGCAGGCGGGTGGCGGCGTCGTCGGCGGCGGCGTGGGGGTCGCCCTGGATGTCGTCCCAAGAAACTGATGCGTTCACGCGCATGAGGGTAGCCGGTAACTGCCTACGCGCGTAGACGGAGTCCGCCGAGTATTCGGATCGTTGCATAATCCCTGGACCGGCCGGGCCCCCGGAGACGCAGACCCCCAGGCCCCCCGGGGCACACGGCGCGCCCGGAGACACAGGCACACCGGAAACACCGGACTCAGCAGGGGCGTTTCCGCAGCTCCATCACATAGTCGTGCGGCGCGCCCGCGGATTCCGCCGCGTCGGCGATTTCGCCCAGGTAGCGGGCCGAGGGCAGGCCGCCCTCGTAGCCGTTGAGGACGTAGAGCCAGGCGGGTTCGTCGCCGTCCAGGGTGTGGACGCGGATCCGCATCCGGCGGTAGATGTCGAGGCCGACGCCCTCCCAGCGGTCCATGGAGTCCTCGTCCATGGGCGCGATGTCGTACAGGGCGACGAAGACCTGGGAGCGCGGGGCCTCCACGATCGTGGCGAGGGCGCCTTCCCAGCCCATCTGCTCTCCGCCGAAGGTGAGACGCCAGCCGTTCAGCCAGCCCGTTCCGCGCAGCGGGGAGTGCGGTGCGCGGCGGGACATCAGCCGCGCGTCGAGGTTGCCGGCGTACGCGGCGTAGAGCGACATGGGTCTGAGGGTACGGGAGTGGGGCGGAACGGCCCTCGGGGTGGGAGGTTCGTACGTCAGTCGCCCCCGCGAAACCCCCCGGGCTGAAGCCAGTCGAACCGGTGCGGGACAATGGAGCATGTGACTCGGATCGTGATCATTGGTGGCGGACCCGGCGGCTATGAGGCGGCGCTGGTCGCCGCGCAGCTCGGCTCGGAGGTGACCGTCGTCGATTGCGACGGTCTGGGCGGCGCGTCGGTGCTCACCGACTGCGTGCCGTCGAAGACGTTGATCGCCACCGCTGAGGTGATGACGACCTTCGATTCCTCCTATGAGGAATTGGGGATCATCGTCGCCGACGACACCCCGCCGCTGGAGCAGGCGGCCCGGGTGGTCGGCGTGGATCTCGGCAAGGTCAACCGCCGGGTGAAGCGGCTCGCGCTCGCCCAGTCGCACGACATCACGGCCTCGGTCACCCGGGCCGGTGGCCGGGTCATGCGCGGGTACGGGCGGGTGGAGCCGCAGCAGTCGCTGGACGGCTCGCGGCGGGTGATCGTGCGGGCGGTGGACGGCACCGAGCAGACGCTGGTGGCGGACGCGGTGCTGGTGGCGACCGGTGCCCACCCGAGGGAGATCCCGGACGCGAAGCCGGACGGCGAGCGGATCCTGAACTGGACGCAGGTGTACGACCTGGACGAGCTCCCCAAGGAGCTGATCGTGGTCGGCTCCGGTGTCACGGGTGCGGAGTTCGCGGGTGCGTATCAGGCGCTGGGGTCGAAGGTCACGCTGGTCTCCAGCCGGGACCGGGTGCTGCCGGGCGAGGACCCGGACGCGGCGGCGGTCCTGGAGGACGTGTTCCGGCGCCGGGGGATGAACGTGATGTCCCGCTCGCGCGCGCAGGCGGCCAAGCGGGTCGGGGACCGGGTGGAGGTCACGCTCTCGGACGGGCGGGTCATCTCCGGCACCCACTGTCTGATGGCGGTCGGCTCGATCCCGAACACGGCGGACATGGGCCTGGAGGAGGCCGGGGTCAAGCTCGCGGAGTCGGGGCACATCCTGACCGACAAGGTGTCCCGGACCAGCGCGCCGGGCATCTACGCGGCCGGTGACTGCACCGGGGTGCTGGCGCTGGCCTCGGTGGCGGCGATGCAGGGCCGGATCGCGATGTACCACTTCCTGGGGGACGCGGTGGCGCCGCTGAACCTGAAGACGGTTTCCGCGAACGTCTTCACCGACCCCGAGATCGCCACGGTCGGCTACTCGCAGGCGGATGTGGACGGCGGGAAGATCGACGCCCGGGTGGTGAAGCTGCCGCTGCTGCGCAATCCGCGGGCGAAGATGCAGGGCATCCGGGACGGCTTCGTCAAGATCTTCTGCCGTCCGGGCACCGGCATCGTGGTCGGTGGTGTGGTGGTCGCGCCGCGGGCGAGCGAGCTGATCCACCCGATGTCGCTGGCGGTCGACAACAACCTGACGGTGGAGCAGATCGCCAAGGCGTTCACGGTCTACCCCTCGCTGTCCGGTTCGATCGCCGAGGTGGCGCGGCAGTTGCACACCCGGAAGACTCAGGAAGAGTCGTAGATCCGGTCCTTATAGCACTTCGTGCCTTCAGAGATGTCCAACTTCTGCTAATTGGTGCAAGCTGCTGAAAACAGACGGTCGTTGGCGTTACTGTCAGTTTCGTGTTCGCTGCAGAACGTCGCCAATTGATCCTTGAAATGGTGCGTGCGAACGGAGCGGTGTCGCTCCGGGAGCTCGCCCGCGTCGTCCAGACCTCCGAAGTGACCGTACGGCGTGATGTGCGGGCGCTGGAGGCAGAAGGACTGCTCGACCGCCGGCACGGCGGTGCGGTGCTGCCGGGCGGATTCACCAGGGAGTCCGGCTTCCCGCAGAAATCCCATCTAGCGACCGCGGAGAAGACGGCCATCGCCGATCTCGCGGCCGGTCTCGTCGACGAGGGCGAGGCCGTGGTCGTCGGCGCCGGAACCACCACGCAGGAGCTGGCCCGCCGGCTCGCGCGGGTTCCGGGGCTGACCGTGGTCACCAATTCCCTGCTGGTCGCACAGGCGTTGGCGCATGCCAACCGGGTCGAGGTCGTGATGACCGGTGGCACCCTGCGCGGCTCCAACTACGCCCTGGTCGGCAGCGGCGCCGAGCAGTCCCTGCAGGGGCTGCGGGTCTCTCGCGCCTTCCTGTCCGGCAGCGGGCTGACCGCCGAGCGCGGCCTGTCCACCTCCAACATGCTTTCGGCCAGCGTCGACCGGGCGCTGGTCCAGGCGGCGGCGGAGGTGGTCGTGCTCGCCGACCATACGAAGCTGGGCACCGACACCATGTTCCAGACGGTGCCCACCGATGTGATCACGCGGCTGGTGACCGATGAACCACCCGCCCATGACGACCGTGCCCTGACCGAGCTCCAGGCCCTCGCGGACCAAGGGGTTCAGATCGCCGTGGCCGGGCCGGGCGCGGGGTCCGGCCCGGCCGGGAGCGGTGAGGGCGGTGGTTCGGCGGGGCGGCAGTCGGGGCGGCTGGGCGCGTCCCAGGGCCGTGGCGGCGGCGAGGAGGGCCTGCCGCTGCCGGGGCCGCGCCGTAACCACCCCCATCCGCCGGGCGGCCCCGGCTCCGCGCAGTTGCGCGGCGCGGTGCCGCTGGGGGAACAGCCGGGGCGGGTGGCGGATCTGGCGCCGCGCCGCCGCTAGCGAGGGGCGCCGGCCGGTGTCAGCGGGCCTTGAGACCGGTGAAGGCCAGTGCCAGCAGCCGGTCGGCCAACTCAGGGTCGTCCGGCGACTGCTCCACGGCCAGCCCGATCGCGTTGGTGAGCTGCATCAGATCGGCGATGACCACATCGGACCGTACGGCACCACTCTGCTGGGCGCGGGCGAGCAGTTCACTGCCCGCCTCGCGCAGCGGCAGACCGCAGCCGCGGGACAGCGCGGAGGTCTCGTCTCCCGAGCACGCCATCAGGGCCCGGGAGAGCCCGCGGTAGATGCTGGCGTGGTCGACGATGGCGCGCAGCCAGTCGATCAGCGCCTGACATGGCCGCGGCGCCTTGGCCAGCTCCCGCGACCGCTCCAGCAGGGCGCATATCTCGCCCTGGAAGACCGCGCCCATCAGCGCGGTGCGGTTGGGGAAGTGGCGGTAGAGCGTGCCGATGCCGACGCCCGCGCGGCGTGCGATGTCCTCCAGCGAGGCATCGGTACCGTGCCGGGTGAAGGCCGTGCGCGCCTCGGCCAGCAGCCGTTCGTAGTTGCGGCGCGCGTCGGCGCGCATGGGGCGCGGTGGCATCTGCGCCGTGGCTGTCTCGATCGCCATCGCGGTCCTCCCTGCCGTGGCTGCCCGTGAGTCAAGCATGCCATTTCGTGACCGGAGGCACGCCCTGGCCAGGCAACGCGGGTGCCGCGAACGGCATCAAACAGGGCGACGGCATCGTGCGTTGCGGTGCGTCGGAGTGGAAGAACGATGGGACTGACCAGTCGCTCACTCGAGTATGTGATGATCGCCCTCGCCGTAGGGTGCGCGGGGCTGACGCTCTGGCTGTGGCCGCGCTTCGCGGGCCGGGGCGTACGGGCCTGGCTGGGCCGGCTAGCCGCCCTCGCCGTGACCCAGTGCGCGATCGTGGCCGCGCTGGCCCTCGCGGTGAACACCAACTTCCAGTTCTACGGGTCCTGGGACGAACTGCTGGGCGAGGACGACGCGGCACCGGCGGCCCTGTCCCATGTGCAGGGCGGCGCCGCGGAGCCGGTCGGGGCGTCGGGCGGGCTGGTGCGGCCCGCCCCGCCGCAGGGGCTGGACACGGTGCACGGACTGCCGAGCGGGCCCCCCGACAAGGCGGGCAAGGTCGAGTCGGTGCGGATCCTGGGGCGCCGCAGCCAGGTGGCCAGCCCGGCGTATGTGTATCTGCCGCCGCAGTACTTCCAGCGCCAGTACGCCCGGCAGCGCTTCCCGGTGATCGTGGCGATCAGCGGCTATCCGGGCGGATCCTTCCTGCTGGCCCAGCATCTGCGGCTGCCCCAGACCGCGGGCGGGCTGATCCGCACCGGGGCGATGCAGCCGGCGGTCATCGTGATGGTGCGGCCCACCATCGCCCCGCCCCGCGACACCGAATGCGTGGACGTCCCCGGCGGCCCGCAGGCCGAGACCTACTTCTCCCAGGACCTGCCCGAGGCGCTGCGGGGGCACTACCGGATCGGCCATGACCCCAGCGCCTGGGGCGTGCTGGGCTATTCCTCGGGCGGCACCTGCGCCCTTGAGCTGACTTTGCGTCATCCCCGCGTCTACGGCGCGGCCGCGGCCCTGTCGCCCGACTACCGCGTGGTCAATGACCCCACCACCGGCGACCTCTTCGGCCCGGGCCCGCAGGGCGAGCGCGGCAAGCGTGAGCACGATCTGCTGTGGCGGCTGCGCCGGCTGCCCCAGCCGCAGGTGTCGGTGCTGGTGTCCTCCAGCCGCCGGGGCGAGCCCAACTACGCCGCCACGCGCGACTTCCTGGCCGCGGTCCGGCCCCCGATGAGCGCGCAGTCGATCATCCTGGACCGGGGCAGCCACAACTTCCGCACCTGGCGTCGCGAGCTGCCCACGGCCCTGCGCTGGATGAACGGCCAGCTCACCTTCCCCCAGGACGTGGTGCACGGCCGCTGAGCGGGTCGGACACGACGACGGCGGGCCCCGGCCGGAGGATTCCGGTCGGGGCCCGCCGTCATGTGCGGGGGGAGGCGGGGCAGTCCTTGATCCCCGCCTCAGTCCCTGATCTCCGCCTCAGTCCCTGATCTGCGCGTCAGTCCTTGATCTCGCAGATGACCGCGCCCGAGGTGATGGACGCGCCGACCTCGGCGGCCAGGCCCTTGACGGTGCCCGCGCGGTGGGCGTTGAGGGGCTGTTCCATCTTCATGGCCTCCAGGACGACGATGAGGTCGCCCTCGGCCACGGTGTCGCCCTCGTTGACGGCGACCTTGACGATGGTGCCCTGCATGGGGGAGGCCAGGGCGTCGCCGGAGGCGGCTGAGCCGGACTTCTTGACCGCCTTGCGCTTCGGCTTCTTCGAGCCGCCCGCCGGGGCGGTGGCCATGCCCAGGGAGGCGGGCAGCGAGACCTCAAGCCGCTTGCCGCCGACCTCGACCACGACGGTCTCGCGGCCGGTGGGCTCTTCGTCCTCGTCGGGGCTGACGGGGGCGAAGGGGGTGATGGTGTTGTTGAACTCGGTCTCGATCCAGCGGGTGTGGATCGTGAACGGCTCGCTGGTGAACGCCGGGTCCACCACTACCGCCTGGTGGAACGGGATCGCGGTGGCCATGCCCTCGACCTGGAACTCGGCCAGCGCGCGGGCGGCGCGCTGGAGGGCCTGGGTGCGGGTGGCGCCGGTGACGATCAGCTTGGCCAGCAGCGAGTCCCACGCCGGGCCGATGACGCTGCCGGACTCCACGCCCGCGTCCAGCCGGACACCGGGCCCGGCGGGCGGGACGAAGGAGGTCACCGTGCCGGGGGCGGGCAGGAAGTTGCGGCCCGGGTCCTCGCCGTTGATGCGGAACTCGAAGGAGTGGCCCCGCATCTGCGGGTCGTCGTAGCCGATGGCCTCGCCGTCGGCGATGCGGAACATCTCGCGGACCAGGTCGATGCCGGTGACCTCCTCGGTGACCGGGTGCTCCACCTGGAGACGGGTGTTGACCTCGAGGAAGGAGATGGTGCCGTCGTTGCCGACCAGGAACTCCACCGTCCCCGCCCCCACGTAGCCCGCCTCCTTGAGGATGGCTTTGGAGGCGGCGTAGAGCTGGTCGTTCTGTTCCTGGGTCAGGAAGGGGGCCGGGGCCTCTTCGACGAGCTTTTGGTGGCGGCGCTGGAGGGAGCAGTCACGGGTGGAGACGACCACGACGTTGCCGTGGGTGTCGGCCAGGCACTGGGTCTCCACATGGCGGGGCTTGTCGAGGTAGCGCTCGACGAAGCACTCTCCGCGGCCGAAGGCCGCGACGGCCTCGCGGACGGCGGAGTCGTAGAGCTCGGGGACTTCTTCCATGGTGCGGGCGACCTTCAGGCCGCGGCCGCCGCCGCCGAAGGCGGCTTTGATGGCGATGGGCAGGCCGTGCTGTTCGGCGAAGGCCACGACCTCGTCCGCGCCGGAGACCGGGTCGGGGGTGCCGGCGACCAGGGGGGCGCCGGCGCGCTGGGCGATGTGGCGGGCGGCGACTTTGTCGCCCAGGTCGCGGATGGCGTGCGGCGGGGGGCCGATCCAGGTCAGGCCCGCGTCCAGGACGGCCTGGGCGAATTCGGCGTTCTCGGAGAGGAATCCGTAGCCGGGGTGGATGGCGTCGGCGCCGGATTCGGCGGCCGCGGCCAGGACTTTGGCCTGGTCGAGATAGCTGGCCGCCGGGGTGTCACCGCCCAGCGCATAGGCTTCATCGGCCGCGCGCACATGCACAGCGTCCCGGTCCGGATCGGCGTAGACGGCTACGCTCGCGATCCCGGCATCCCGGCAGGCACGGGCAACACGGACAGCGATCTCGCCACGGTTGGCGATGAGCACCTTGCGCACGATGGCTCCCTCCTTGAAACAAGCCGAGTTTAGGTACAGGCGACACCTCGCGCCGAGAAGATCCCGGGCGTGAGCTTGACCACACGGAGCGTGAACCTCGCGTTGAGCGAGCGACCAAATCCCCCGTCGCTCCACCGTACGCCCGGTTTTCGGGGCTGGTGCGCCGTCCACGGTGTGGGCAAGGTCTCTGGCCCGCCGTGCTGCGGCGCTTCACGTTTCTTTGTGGAAACCCTACGAATGCCGGGCGGAAACTTTGCCATGGCGTTCAGCTCGTCCGCACCCCTTGTGGCAGCGCTTACCCGTTAGTAGCGTGCTTCGGCACTGACGGAGTGGAGGGGGAACACGGTGGCGCGCAGACCAGTGGCCGCGGTAGCGGCTGTGACGCTCATGTTCGAAGCGGTCGGTATAGCGCTGCTGAACTGGATCCTCGGCCTGGTCGTGGACCGTCAGCAGATGTCCCTGGGCGGCCTCGACACCGACGCGATGTCCATCGGCACCTGGGTCGGGGGCGGCCTCTTCGGCCTCTATCTGCTGGTGTGCGGGGTGGTGCTGCTGCGCACCGCCGTGCGCGACCGCGCGCCCGGCCGCCTCGCCCGCATCCTGCTCGTCACCTGTGCGGTGGTGCACGGGCTGGTGGGCGCGTTCGCGGTCGGCCTGGTGGGCTGGTCGGCGTTCGCGTTCTTGATGGTGGTGCTGGGGCTGATCGTGCTGAGCCTGCTGGGGTACGAGGCGGAGCCGCCCGCCGAGCCCTCCGCGGCGGCCGCGGGCGGCGGCCAGGACGCCCCCAGCCCGGCCTGATTCAGGGGAAATCCCTAGCCGGGCCCGGCCTGATTCGGGAGGGAATCCCTAGCCCCCGGCCTGGCCTGACTCAGGGGAGTCCCTAGTCGCCCGAGAGGCGGGGAGACCAGTCGCCAAGAGGCAGGGAGACCCCTAGTCCCAGAGGGCCGTGATCCGCACGCCCAACTCGGCCAGCAGACGGCGGAACAGCGGCAGGGAGAGCCCGATCACGGTTCCGGCGTCGCCCTCGATGCCGTCGATGAACGGCGCCGAACGGCCGTCGAGCGTGAACGCCCCCGCCACATGCAGCGGTTCGCCGCTGGCGACGTACGCCGCGATCTCCTCGTCCGTCGGCTCGCCGAAGCGGACGGTGGTGGACGCGGTGGCCGAGGCGCGGCGGCCGCTCGCCGTGTCGATCACGCAGTGCCCGGTGCGCAACACTCCGGCCCGGCCGCGCATCGACTTCCAGCGGGCGGTGGCCTCCTCGGCGTCCGCCGGTTTGCCGAGCGCCAGACCGTCGAGCTCCAGCACCGAGTCGCAGCCGATGACGAGAGAGTCGGCCGCCTCCGGAAGCCCGGCCACGGCGGTGGCCTTCGCCTCGGCCAGCACCCGGGCCAGCTCGGCGGGTGTCGCCGCGCTCAGCGCGTCCTCGTCCACCCCGCTGACGATCACCTTCGGCGCCATTCCGGCCTGCCGCAGCAGTCCGAGCCGGGCGGGCGAGGCGGACGCGAGGATGAGAGTGCGCTGCGCAGTCATGCGCACCAGGGTAAGCCGCCCCCGGGACGGCCCGGCCGGGGGCCGGAGCCGGGCCATGGCACCGGCCTTCTCGGGCAGGTCGGAGCAGGTCAGGGCAGGTCAGATTGAGCCAGATCAGGCCGGGGGTCGGATCAGGGCCGTATTCACGGCCACATGCTGAGGAGGCACATCGCGAGCAGCACGGAGACGGTCAGGACCGTGCGGGCGCGGCGGAGCATGGCCTCGGCGCGCCGCAGCTCCTCGGGCGGCTCATCGGGCGGCTCGGACCACAGCATGGGACCGATCCTGGGGCCGCAGACGGCGGGGCGCCTGAGTACGCGTACTCAGGCGCCCCGGCGCGAAGGTGCCATTCCGGCCTTACCGCGCGGCTCTCAGGCGGGCCAGTAGGTGGTACGCCACGCCTTGGGGCCGGGATGCGGCACCCGGTGGCTGGGGACGGTGCGGGCCGGGTCGGACCACTCCTCCGGATCGTCCTCGCTCTGCGCAGCGGCCGTGACGGCCGCCGCGCGTGCTTGCACCACCGCCAGTGCGGCGGCCAACTCCTCGGGGGTCGGGTTGCCCCGGACAATTCGGATCATGGAATTAGCCCTTCGCTCGAGGGGGCTAGAGGGGGATGTTGCCGTGCTTCTTGGGGGGCAGCGACTCGCGCTTGTTCCGCAGGGTCCTCAGTCCGCGGACGATGTGGCGGCGGGTCTCGGACGGCATGATCACAGCATCCACATACCCTCGCTCGGCCGCGATATACGGATTCAGCAGGGTGTCCTCGTAGTCCGCGATCAGCTCGGTGCGGGTGGTCTCCGGGTCGTCGGAGGCGGCGATGGTGCGCCGGTGGAGGATGTTGACCGCGCCCTGGGCGCCCATGACCGCGATCTGTGCGGTGGGCCAGGCCAGGTTGAGGTCCGCGCCCAGATGCTTGGAGCCCATGACGTCGTAGGCGCCGCCGAACGCCTTGCGGGTGATGACCGTGATCAGCGGGACGGTGGCCTCCGCGTAGGCGAAGATCAGCTTGGCGCCGCGGCGGATGATGCCGTTGTACTCCTGGTCGGTGCCGGGCAGGAAGCCGGGCACGTCCACGAAGGTCAGCACGGGCACGTTGAACGCGTCGCAGGTGCGCACGAAGCGTGCGGCCTTCTCGGAGGCGTCGATGTCCAGACAGCCGGCGAGCTGCATGGGCTGGTTGGCGACGATGCCCACCGGATGGCCCTCGACCCGGCCGAAGCCGGTGATGATGTTGGGCGCGAAGAGCGCCTGCGTCTCCAGGAACTCGTTGTCGTCCAGGACGTGCTCGATGGCCTTGTGCACGTCGTACGGCTGGTTCGCCGAGTCCGGGATGAGCGTGTCCATCTCCCGGTCCTCGTCCGAGACCTCCAGATCGGCCTCGTCGGCGAAGGCCGGGGGCTCGGAGAGGTTGTTGGAGGGGAGGTAGGCCAGCAGGGCCTTGACGTACTCGATGCCGTCCTTCTCGTCCCCGGCCAGGTAGTGCGCGACACCGGAGGTGGTGTTGTGCGTCCGGGCGCCGCCCAGCTCCTCGAAGCCGACGTCCTCACCGGTGACCGTCTTGATCACGTCGGGGCCGGTGATGAACATGTGCGAGGTCTGGTCGATCATCACCGTGAAGTCGGTGATCGCCGGGGAGTAGACCGCCCCGCCCGCGCACGGGCCCACGACCAGGCTGATCTGCGGGATCACTCCGGAGGCATGGGTGTTGCGGCGGAAGATCTCGCCGTACATGCCGAGTGAGACCACGCCCTCCTGGATGCGGGCGCCGCCGGAGTCGTTGATGCCGATGACCGGGCAGCCGGTCTTCAGCGCGAAGTCCATGACCTTGACGATCTTCTCGCCGAACACCTCCCCGAGCGCCCCGCCGAAGACCGTGAAGTCCTGGGAGAACACGGCCACCGGGCGGCCGTCGACCGTGCCGTAGCCGGTGACGACCCCGTCGCCGTAGGGGCGGTTCTGCTCGATGCCGAAGTTGGTCGAACGGTGCCGGGCGAACTCGTCGAGCTCGGTGAAGGACCCCTCGTCCAGGAGGAGGCCGATGCGCTCGCGCGCGGTCAGCTTGCCCTTGGCGTGCTGCTTCTCCACCGCGCGCGCGGACCCCGCATGGGTCGCCTCTTCGATACGGCGCTGCAGATCCGCGAGCTTCCCCGCGGTGGTGTGACGGTCTGGAATCTCGGGGGCGATCTCCGGCTCGGACATCGGGATGCGGCTCCTGCTCGTCCTGGGGGTGGATACGGCGGACTTCTGGATACGGCGGACTTCTTCAGGGTCGGAGGGAATCGGGGGAAGCGGTGGAAACGGGGTGAGGGGTCGGAATCGTGATCAGTGGGGCCTACGGACGTTCGGTGGTTACGGACCGTTCGGCGGCTGTTGCGCCGGCTGGGCTACCGGCACGTAGCGTATCGGCGGCACCGCTTGGTGGCACTGCGTCGTTGGCCACACCTCCTGACCCTAGGCTGGCCCTCATGACGCCTTCTGACACCTCAGGCGGCCCAGGTGACGGGCCCGGCCGCTGGTCCGATCTTGAGCGGCCCCCGCTGAACGCCACCGCGCTGCGCCGGGGGCTGGTGCTCCCCGGCGGGCTGTGGACCGAGTTCGAGGTGGTGCAGGCGACCGGCTCGACCAATACGGATCTGGTCACCCGGGCCCGGGCCGGAGCCCCCGAGGGCGCGGTGCTCGTCGCCGAGGAGCAGACCGCGGGGCGCGGCCGGCTCGACCGCGCCTGGACGGCCCCGGCCAGGTCCGGGCTCTTCTTCTCCATCCTGCTACGGCCCGCCGACGCCGGCGTGCCCACCGAGCGCTGGGGCTGGCTGCCGCTGCTCGCCGGGGTCGCGAGCGCCGGGGCGCTCAGCCGCACGGCGGGCGTGGACACCGCGCTGAAGTGGCCGAACGACCTGCTGGTGACGGTCGCGGGCGAGGAGCGGAAGTTCGGCGGGATCCTCGCCGAGCGGGCCGGGGACGCGGTGGTCATCGGCATGGGGCTGAACGTTTCGCTACGCGCCGGTGAGCTTCCGGTGCCCACCGCCGGGTCGCTGGCCCTGGCCGACGCCATCTCCACCGACCGCGATCCGCTGCTGCGGGCCGTGCTGCGCTCGATCGCGGAGTGGTACGGGGAGTGGTGCCGCTTCGAGGGCGACCCCGGCGCGAGCGGCCTCCAGGAGAGCTACGCGGCGGGCTGTGCGACCCTCGGGCGGCAGGTGCGCGCCGAGCTTCCGGGCGGCCGGGAGCGGGTCGGCGAGGCGGTCGCGGTCGACGGCGACGGGCGGCTGGTTCTGGCCACCGAGGGCGGGGTTCAGGAGCCGGTCTCCGCCGGGGACATCGTGCATCTACGCTCCGTACCGAGGGAGGAATGAACCCCTGCCGTGGAGAGTGAGCTACGGCACACCTGACGTATCGTGGTCGCGGTCGGTCCAGCTCGGGGCGGCTGTGGGCGATTCGGAACCCCAACCGGGAAGAGGGAACGGAAGGGCAGTGCGCAGGGATCTGACAGGGGGCGGGCGGTGACCGCCGACGACGCGGGTTCCGGCACGGCCGAGGAGCGCGAGGCGTGGGACGCCGCCGCGCCGGACGGGGCCGTACGGGACACCGGGGCGCGGGAGAGCGCCGCCGCGGAGGCCCTCGACGAGGCCCCCGAGGAGGCCCCCGAGGAGGCCCTCGAGGAGGCCCTCGAGGATGAGGACCAGCCGGATCCCATCGCGCTCCGGCTGGAGCAGCTCATCCTCGGCGCCGAGCGGCGCTACACCCCCTTCCAGGCCGCCCGCAGCGCGGGCGTCTCGGTCGAGCTGGCCACCCGCTTCTGGCGGGCCATGGGCTTCGCCGACATCGGCCAGGCCAAGGCGCTGACCGAGGCCGATGTCCTGGCGCTGCGCCGGCTGTCCGGTCTGGTGGAGGCCGGGCTGCTGAGCGAGCCGATGGCCATCCAGGTGGCGCGGTCCACCGGCCAGACCAGCGCCCGCCTCGCCGACTGGCAGATCGACTCGTTCCTGGAGGGGCTCACCGACCCCCAGGAGACCGGGATGACCCGGACCGAGATCGCGTATCCGCTGGTCGAGCTGTTGCTGCCGGAGCTGGAGGAGTTCCTGGTCTACGTCTACCGGCGCCAGCTCGCGGCCGCGACCGGCCGGGTGGTGCAGGCGGCGGACGACGCGGAGATGGTGAACCGTCGGCTGGCGGTCGGCTTCGCGGACCTGGTGAGCTTCACCCGGCTGACCCGGCGGCTGGAGGAGGAGGAGCTGGGCGAGCTGGTCGAGGCGTTCGAGACCACGGCCGCCGACCTGGTGGCGGCGCACGGCGGGCGGCTGATCAAGACGCTGGGCGACGAGGTGCTCTACGCGGCCGACGACGCGGGCATCGCCGCCGAGATCGGACTGCGCCTGATCGAGACGCTCACGCACGACGAGACGATGCCGGAGCTGCGGGTCGGGATCGCGTTCGGCACGGTCACGACCCGCATGGGAGACGTGTTCGGGACGACGGTGAACCTGGCGAGCCGGCTGACGTCCATAGCCCCCAAGAACGCGGTCCTGGTGGACGGCGCGTTCGCGGAGGAGCTGAGCCGCACCGGGGACGCCCCGGTGTCGGAGGCGGAGGCCGCGGAGGCGGCCGCCGCGGCGGAGAAGGAGGGCGAGGAGCCGCCCTCGTACCGGTTCGCGCTCCAGCCGATGTGGCAGCGGCCGGTGCGTGGTCTGGGGGTCGTGGAGCCGTGGCTGCTGAGCCGTCGCGCATGACCCCGGGTGGTCGCCGGGCATGACCCCGGGCGGTCGCCGGGCGGGACCCCGGGTCGCCGCCGGGCTGGACGCGGCGGGCGACGTTCGTCCGGATCCCTTCGGTGGCTTCGGCCGGATCGTTGAACTGGGCGCGGATCCGGGCCTGTTGGGCTAGCCTACGTCCGCAAGATCCACTCGGTGGATCCCAGGTCCTGTCGTCGAAGTAGCACCGTCCGCGTCCGCCCGCGGGGTGGGCCCGGCGGTGTCCAGGAGCACGTGTGACCCCGCTTTACGATTCGAGTGCTCAGCGTCCGGGCGCCTTACCTCCGCCGGGCTGCCCCGCCCATGAGGGGGCCGGTGCAGAGCCGCTCCACGCGCCCGAGTTCGGAAGAGACCCCTTCGCGGTCTACCGGCGCCTGCGCGAGACCCACGGCCAGCTCGCGCCGGTGGAGCTGGACAGAGGCGTCCCGGCCATGTTGTGCCTGGGGTACGACACGGCGCTGGAGATCATGCGGCGCCCCGAGACCTTCTCCAAGGACCCCCGTCACTGGCGGGCCAGGAACGAGGGCGTGCTGCCCGGGACCAGCTATGCCCCGCAGGTCATCAGGCCCCGGCCACAGGCCGACTTCGTGGACGGCGAGGAGCACCGGCGGCTGCGCGGCGCCATCGATGACTGCACCGGCCGGATCGACTCCGGTGCGCTGCGGAACTATGTCGAGCGCATCGCCGACTCGCTGATCGACCAGTTCTGCGAGGCGGGCGAGACCGAGCTGATCGGGACGTACTGCGCACTGGTCCCGGTGCTCGTGACCAGCCAGCTCTTCGGCTTCCAGCAGCAGGCGATGGACCCGCTGCTGCGGGGCGTGGTGGCGTTCATCGACGGCTCGGATCCCGCGGGCGGGGACCGGGCCGCGGCCGCGGCGCTGCGCGAGCTGATCGGCCTCAAGCGGCGCGAGCCGGGCGCCGACATCACGTCCTGGCTGATCGCGCATTCGGCGCGGCTGACCGACGAGGAGCTGGTCGAGCAGCTTCTGCTGCTGATCGGGATGGTGACCGGGCTGGTGCCCGGCCTGATCGGCAACTCGCTGCGGGTGCTGCTCACCGACGAGCGGTTCTCGGGCGAGCTGATGGGCGGCAGCATGCTCGTCGAGGACGCCCTGGACGAGGTGCTCTGGACCGATCCGCCGCTCGCCAACATGGGGCTCTACTTCCCGGTCCATGACACCAACCTCGCCGGGAAGCGGCTGCGCGCGGGCGACGCCGTGATGATCAGCTTCGCGGCGACCAACCGGGACGCCCTGCTGAGGTCCCCGCACAAGCAGGGCAACCGGGCCCATCTGGCGTTCGGCGCGGGCCCCCACGCCTGCCCCGGCCGGAGCTCGGCCCGGCTGATCGCCTCCGTCGCACTGGAGAAGCTGCTGGACCGGATCCCGGACCTCGCGCTGGCCGGGGATGTCGAGGAGCTGAAGTGGCTGTCCGGGATCTTCGTACGGGGGGTGGTCTCCCTGCCGGTGCGGTTCGCCCCCGTCGCCAGGCCGGGGGGACGGCGCCCCGGCCCGCCCGCCGGCCGCCCTGGCGAGCGGGATCCGCAGGACCGGCGGCACGAGGCGCCGGGCATGCCGCAGGGGATGCCGCAGGGGGCGCCCCCGCCGCCGTCCATCGCGCCGCTCTCGCTGCCGCTCGCCACCGAGGGGGCGGCCGAGTCCGGAGGCGAGCCCCTGGAGGGGACGGACCTGGAGCAGCAGGAGGAGGACGGGCAGAAACGGTCGATCCTGCTGGGCTTCCTGAACCGGTGGCGGCGGGCCCGCTAGGCCCGGTCCGGGCGGCTCAAAGGTTCCGCACACCCCGGGGAGCTGAAATGATCGCCGCATTGGGTTCACGGTCGTTAACCGGGAGAGTGCGTGATGAGTGAGCAGCGGTACGGGGAGTGGGTCGCGGTCCGTAAGGACGGCTTCGTGGCCGAGCTGGTGCTGGACCGGCCCAAGGCCATGAACGCCGTCTCCTCCGAGATGGCGCGCTGCATCACGGCGGCCTGCGCGGCACTGTCCGAGGACCGTGACGTCCGGGCCGTCGTGCTGACCTCGACCCATGAGCGGGCCTTCTGCGTGGGCGCGGACCTCAAGGAGCGCAACTCGCTCTCCGACGCCGAGATGCTGCGGCATCGGCCGGTCTCCCGCGCCGCCTACACCGGGGTGCTGGAGCTGCCGATGCCCGCCATCGCCGCGGTGCACGGCTATGCGCTGGGCGGCGGCTTCGAGCTGGCCCTGTCCTGTGACGTGATCGTCGCCGACCCCACCGCCGTGGTGGGGCTGCCCGAGGTGTCGGTCGGGGTGATCCCGGGCGGCGGCGGCACCCAGCTCCTGCCGCGCCGGGTGGGCGCCGCGCGCGCCGCCGAGCTGATCTTCTCCGCGCGCCGGGTGGCCGCCGCGGAGGCCCATGGGCTGGGCCTGGTGGACCGGCTGGCGGCGGAGGGCGCGGACCGGGCCGAGGCGCTGGAACTGGCCCGGGGCATCGCCGCCAACTCCCCGGTGGGCGTGCGGGCCGCCAAGAAGGCGCTGCGGCTGGGGCAGGGGCTGGATCTGCGGGCCGGTCTGGAGGTCGAGGACGCGGCGTGGCGGACGGTGGCCTTCTCCGGCGATCGCGCGGAGGGGGTTGCCGCGTTCAACGAGAAGAGGTCGCCTGACTGGCCGGGGGAGTGAGAAGCGGGTCGGCCGGACTGGCCGGGAGTGGGAAGCACGTCCGCCGGACTGGCCAGGGGCCGGGGGAGAAGTGGGCCGGAGGAGTAGAGGGCCGGGGGAGTAGGGATCCCGGACCGGGGAAGCTGACCGGATCCGGGGAATGGCCCCGGCCCGGGGAGCGCGCGGTCACCGGGGGTGACCGTTCGCTCGGATACCCGGGGTGAACGGCCCGCAGCGGATTGTTCTCGACGTTCTTACGCTGGAGAGCAGAGCGAACGATGCATGGCCGTGAGGAATGCGAGGCCGTCGTGACGGACAACGGGGAGATCGGCGGACGGCCCGCCGGGGTCGATGGACGATTGCGGGCCGTCGTGGGGCTCGCCCAGGAGATGGCGGCGGCGCACACCTCGCAGGAGTCGGTGGGCGCGGCGGCCGAGGCGGCCCGCCGCGCCCTCGACGGCGGCTTCGCGGCGATCTCGGTGTGGGAGCGTGCGCGGGGGCGGCTGCGAGTGCTGGTCAACGTGGGCGAGCTGATGGCGGGCGAGGAGCCGCTGCCGGAGGACGAGTCGTATCCGGTGCACGACTTCCCGGAGATCGCCGAGTTCCTGCATGAGCACTGGGCCGCGGGCGGGGAGCCGCACGCCTGGGTCGAGACCGCCGACGGCGTACGCCCCGGCGCGGCCCCGCCCGGCCATCAGGGGGCGCCTGCCAGCGGTAGCTGGGGGAGGGTGGCCGCCCTGCGGCGGCGCGGCCGGGGGAGCTGTGTGGTGGCCCCGATCGTGCTGCACGGGCGGGCGTGGGGCGAGCTGTATGTGGCCCGGGCGGCCGGACGTCCCGTCTTCGACCGCGACGACGCCGACTTCGCGACCGTGCTGGCCTCGGTGACCGCCGCCGGGCTGGCCCAGACCGAGCGCCTGGAGGAGGCCCGCCGCCTCGCCTTCACCGATCCGCTGACCGGCCTCGGCAACCGCCGCGCGGTGGACATACGGCTGGACGAGGCGCTGGAGGCGTATCACGCGGACGGCACGGTGGTGAGCCTGGTGGTCTGCGATCTCAACGGCCTCAAGCGGGTCAACGACACTCTTGGCCATGCGGTCGGCGATCGCCTGCTGGAACGGTTTGGCTCATTGCTCTCGCTCTGCGGCGCGATGCTGCCCGGGGCGCTGGTGGCCCGGCTGGGCGGCGATGAGTTCTGTCTGCTGGGGGTCGGCCCCCCGGCGGACGAGGTGGTCCGGGTGGCGGATGAGCTGTGCCGCCGGGCCGCGGAGCTGGAGATGGGCGAGGGGGTCGCCTGCGGGATCGCCTCCACGGGCGATCCGATCGGGCCCGTGCCGTCGGCCCGCCGCCTCTTCCGTCTGGCGGACGCGGCGCAGTATCGGGCCAAGGCGGCGCGCTCGCTGAAGCCGGTGGTGGCGGGGCGGGATGGAGGTACCGAGGACTCGGTGATTCGGCTGGCCGATACGTCTGCTGCGCACCCGCCGGAGCGGCGCCGCTTCCGGGGCCGCCGCTAGGGCGCACGACGCGCTCCGTCCCCCACCCCGCCCCTTCCCGAACCGGGGCTCCGCCCCGGACCCCGCTCCTCAATCGCCGGAGGGGCTGGAAGATCGGGCTTCGGTGGGGGAAGGCCCAGCGGGGTGACAGGGGGCGATTCACTCTCTAGGGTGCCTGAATATGGATATGCACTCTGTGGTCGTGGGGACGTCCGGAACGACCGCCGACGATGTCATCGCCGTGGCGCGCGGCGCCGCCCGGGTCGAGGTCTCCGAGGCGGCACTCGACGCCGTCTCGGCCTCACGGCAGGTGATCGACGATCTCGCCGCCAAGCCCGAGCCCGTCTACGGCGTCTCCACCGGCTTCGGCGCGCTCGCCGTACGCCACATCAGCCCCGAGCTCCGCGCCCAGCTGCAGCGCAACATCGTCCGTTCGCACGCCGCCGGCATGGGCGCGCGGGTCGAGCGCGAGGTCGTGCGGGCGCTGATGTTCCTGCGGCTGAAGACGCTCGCGTCCGGCCGTACCGGGGTCCGGCCCGTCGTGGTCGGCACGATGGCCGCGATCCTCAACGCGGGGATCACCCCCGTGGTGCACGAATACGGCTCACTGGGCTGCTCCGGGGACCTCGCGCCGCTGTCCCACTGCGCCCTGACCCTGATGGGCGAGGGCGAGGCCGAGGGCCCCGACGGGGCCGTGCGGCCGGCCGCCGAGCTGCTGGCCGAGCACGGCATCGAGCCGGTCGAGCTCCGCGAGAAGGAGGGGCTCGCGCTCCTCAACGGCACCGACGGGATGCTCGGCATGCTGATCATGGCCTGTGCCGATCTCGCCCGGCTGTTCACCGTCGCCGATGTGACCGCCGCCCTCTCGCTGGAGGCGCTGCTCGGCACCGACCGCGTCCTCGCGCCCGAGCTCCACGCCATCCGCCCCCACCCGGGGCAGGCCGCCAGCGCCGCCAACATGCTGCGGGTGCTGGAGGGTTCGGGGCTCACCGGGCACCACCAGGACGACGCGCCGCGCGTCCAGGACGCGTACTCGATCCGCTGCGCCCCGCAGGTCGCGGGCGCCGGCCGGGACACCCTCGCGCACGCCCGGCTGGTCGCTGACCGCGAGCTGGCCTCCGCCGTGGACAACCCCGTCGTCCTGCCGGACGGGCGGGTGGAGTCCAACGGCAACTTCCACGGCGCCCCCGTGGCGTATGTCCTGGACTTCCTGGCCATCGCGGCGGCCGACCTCGCCTCGATCGCCGAGCGCCGCACCGACCGGCTGCTGGACAAGAACCGCTCCCACGGCCTGCCGCCCTTCCTGGCCGGCGACCCGGGCGTGGACTCGGGGCTGATGATCGCCCAGTACACCCAGGCGGCGCTGGTCAGCGAGATGAAGCGGCTGGCGGTGCCTGCCTCGGTCGACTCCATCCCGTCCTCCGCGATGCAGGAGGACCATGTCTCGATGGGCTGGTCGGCGGCGCGCAAGCTGCGTACGGCGGTGGACAACCTGGCCCGCGTGCTGGCCGTCGAGCTGGTCGCCGCCACCCGCGGTGTCGAGCTGCGCGAGGGGCTGGAGCCCGCGCCCGCGAGCCGGGCGGTGCTGGCGGCGGTGCGCCGGGCGGGCGTCGAGGGGCCGGGCGGGGACCGCTATCTGGCGCCCGACTTGGCGGCGGCGGACGCGTTCGTACGATCCGGAGAGCTGATCGAGGCCGTGGAGTCGGTGACGGGCCGCCTGGACTGAACAGTTCGCCTGGACTGAGCGGTCCGCCCGGACCGAACGCGCCGCGCCTGCGGTGTCAGTACGCCTCCGGGCGGGTCCGCCGCACGGAGGCCGTCACCATCGCGACGCCCAGGCCCAGAAAGGCCGTGCCGCCGAAGAGATACGGGGTGACGTCCACACTGCCGGTGTCGGCCAGATCCCCGTCGGGCACGGCCTCGGTCCTGGGCCCGGATCCGGGCGAGGTCTGCGAGGGCGCCGACGGCGACCCCGGGTCCTCCACCGTGGCGTTGGCGGACGGAACGAACCACAGGGCGCACAGCAGCGAACCGGCAGCGGCGGCCGTCAGCAGCGGTCGGCGTGCGGACAACAGCATCCTCCTTGAGGCTGCGGCAAATTGACCCCGTGCGCCGATCGTAGTGACAACTGCGGGTCGTGCGGAAGCGAGATGGGTAGGACCCCTAACCTCCGTCGCATGACGAGTACCGAGACATCCCGGTTTGTCAGGCTTCGCGTGGAGCTCGTGGTGGAGATCACCGATCCGGACGGGCTGCGGCGCGCGACGTTCGAGCGGATCGACGGCGATGAGTCCCTGGCCGCGGAGGAGCGAGGACACGCGCGCCGTGTGGTGGAGTCGGACGAGGCCGAGGCGCTGGCGTATCTGGTCGAGCCGTTCGAGATGGTGGAGGAGGTGCCGGGGGTCGAACTGGCCCAGGCGTCCTGGAGCAGTGAGCACATCGACTACGATCCTCGCGCCGCCGAGTGGTCCGGGGCCTTCGCCGAGCTGGACGAGGACGACGAGGACGGCTAGGGCGGCTAGGGCGGCTGAGCCGGCGCGGCGCCCATGGTGGCCCCAGGGCGGCGCACGCGGCGGCTCAGGGCGGCACCGAGGGGGCTCAGGGCGGCGAATCCGGGGCGAAGACGGCTGAGCCGTACGGGTCCGGGTGCCGGCGGGTCTTAGGCTTGTCCGGTGTCTTTGCTAAGTGGCCTTGCGCACAGTTTTACTGTGCGTGGAACCGGCCAAAAGGTACAGGCGTTCTTTTCAGGCAGGTCCGGGGTTTCTGGGGTCCAGATCAAGATCCAGATCAAATGGAGAAGCGTGTGATGACGGACGGCAAGCGCCGTAAGGGGCTGGTGGCCGCGGCCGCCGTACTCGGCGGCGTACTCACTCTCGCCGCATGCGGCGGGGATGGCGGCGGCGACGACGCCAAGAACGACGGGAACAAGTCGCAGTCGCAGGTCGACGAGGCAGCGGCCAAGGACGCGTCGGACGCCCACATCAAGATCACGCCGAAGGCCGGTGCGACGAACGCGGGCATCAACAGTGACACCAAGGTCACGGTCAGCGGGGGCAAGCTCAGCTCCGTCACGATGACGTCCGCGGCGACCGGCGACACCGTGGCCGGGACCATATCTCCCGACAAGACGTCCTGGAAGCCGAGCGGGCAGCTTGAGCGGGCCACCCAGTACAAGATCGCCGCGTCCGCCGAGGACTCCAAGGGCCGTAAGGCGACCGAGAACTCGTCCTTCACCACCGTCTCCCCCGCCAACAGCTTCATCGGCAACTTCACGCCGGAGGACGGCTCCACGGTCGGCGTGGGCATGCCGGTGTCGATCCGGTTCGACAAGGCGGTGACCAACAAGAAGGACGTCGAGTCGCACATCAAGGTCACCTCCAGCAGCGGCCAGCAGGTAGTCGGCCACTGGTTCGACGGGAACCGGCTCGACCTGCGCCCGAAGGACTACTGGAAGGCCGACTCGACCGTCACCCTGAAGCTGGACCTGGACGGTGTCGAGGCGGCGCCCGGTGTCAAGGGCGTCCAGGAGAAGACCGTCAACTTCAAGATCGGCCACTCGCAGGTCTCCACGGTCGACGCCGAGTCCAAGGAGATGAAGGTCGTCCGCGACGGCAAGCTGCTGAAGACCATCAAGATCTCGGCCGGCAGCCCCGACAACACGACCTACAACGGTCAGATGGTGATCTCCGAGAAGTTCAAGGAGACCCGGATGAACGGTGCGACGGTCGGCTTCACGGACGATGACGGCAAGGGCGAGTACGACATCAAGGACGTGCCTCACGCGATGCGGCTGTCCACCTCGGGCACCTTCATCCACGGCAACTACTGGGGCGCCAAGTCCATCTTCGGCAACGTCAACACCAGCCACGGCTGTGTCGGCCTGTCGGACACCAAGGGAGCGGGCGACGCCAACACGGACGGCGCCTGGTTCTACGACAACTCCCAGGTCGGCGACATCGTCGTCGTGAAGAACTCCAACGACAAGACCATCCAGCCGGACAACGGCCTCAACGGATGGAACATGGACTGGAGCAAGTGGGTGGCCGGAAGCGCCGTCGGCGGCGCCTGACACACCCTCTTCTCACCACCGCCGGGCGGCGGTCGGCCTTCGGGCCGGCCGCCGCCCGGCGGTTTCACGGCGGACTCGGGAACGGCCGGTAGGCCGTGTGCACGGCCGCTCACGGACCGGTGCGCGCGGTAGCGATCCCCGTCGAGTGGCGTGCCGCCCCGGCCGGAGGAGAATGGGCCGAAGGGGGCCATCCCATCCGGCCACGCCCGGCCGGAGGTGGCGATACGGAGGCGGCCCCATGCCCGAAGTCACGTCCTATCAGCCCGGAACGCCCTGCTGGATCGATCTGATGATCCCCGACCAACGGGCCGCACTGGACTTCTACTCCGGGCTGTTCGGCTGGGAGGCCGAGGTCGGCCCTCCGGAGACCGGCGGCTATGCGATGTGCACCCTGAAGGGCAAGCCCGTCGCGGGGGTCATGTCCGCGCAGTCGATGTCCGGGGAGGGCCCGCCGCCGACGGTGTGGACCACCTACTTCTGCTCCGCCGACGCCCAGGCCACCTCGGAGGCCATCAGCCGGGCCGGCGGCACCGTGCTGCTGCCGGTCATGGACGTGATGGACCTCGGGCGGATGCTGGTGGCGGCCGATCCGCTGGGGGCCGTCTTCGGCGTCTGGCAGCCGCTCGGCTTCTCCGGCACGGGCCTCGTCAACGAGCCGGGCACGCTGATCTGGAACGAGCTCAACACCACCGACCGGGAGGCGGCTTCGGCCTTCTACGCGGAGGCGCTGGGCCTGGAGTCGACCCCGATGGAGGGCGCCGAGGGCTACTTCGCGCTCTCCGTCGACGGCCGCACGGTCGGCGGGCTCCAGCCGCTGCGGGAAGGGACGCCGGCGGAGGTGCCCCCGCACTGGCTGGTCTACTTCGCCGTCGAGGACGCCGACCGCTCCGCGGCCAAGGTGTCCGCGGAGGGCGGCACGGTCCTCCGCCCGCCGTACGACATGGTCGCGGGCCGGATGTCCCTGGTGAAGGACCCGCAGGGGGCGCCGTTCGCCCTCATCGCCCCGAAGCCCATGAGCTGAGCCGCGGGCCGAACCGGCGCGGACCCCCGCTCGGTCCCGCTCGGTCCCGCTGGAGGGCCTCGGCGCCCCTTCAGCCCCGCTTGAGGACCTCAGCCCCGCTTGAGGACGAAGTAGCCCGAGGTGGAGCCGATGGGCGTGTACCGCGTGTCCGGGTGGAGTTGCCCCGCGTAGTCGACCACCTGCCGCACGGTGCGCTCCGGCGGCTCCTGCAGGGCTATGTAGTCCGGCTGTACGTCCCGCGTGGCGCCGACCCACAGCACCCGGCAGCGGCTGGTGAGCCGGCTTATCGGCCCGACGTTGGCCTCCACCGTCGCCCCGTCCGGGATCCGGTCCAGCAGCCGCTCCACCGCACCGGCCTGCGGCGGCTTGTCGTAGGTGGCGCCCTGGGTGAGGCTGTACAGCGGCATGGAGGACGACAGCGCCAGGGCCGCGCCGCACACCGCGGCGGGCAGCTGACGGGCGTACGAGGCGAGCCAGGGCCGCTGGGTGGCGCGGGTGCGGTCCAGGGCGTCCACCAGGGCCAGCAGGACGACCGGCATCAGCACCGCGTTGTAGTGCCAGTCGGTGCCCCAGTAGTGGTCGTCGTGGGAGAGGAAGCGCCAGCCGAGGGTGGGCACGGCGGCCAGCAGCAGCGGGGAGCGCAGCGCCAGCAGACCGGTGGTCGGCAGCAGGATCCACAGCAGGGTGCGCAGCGCGGTGCCGAAGGGGATCGTGCCGGTCTGCTCACCGCCGCTGCCGACCTTGTCCCAGTAGTCGTACGAGCCCCCGCCGTTGAAGCCGGGGATGACGACGCCGAGCGCGAGCGCCGAGACCATGACGCCGAAGCCCATCAGCGCGACGGCGAGCGGAACGGCGCGGGGGCCGCGCTCGGGGTCGCGCCGGGCGCGGATCCACACGACCGCGCCGATCGCGGCCACGGTGGCGCCCATGTCCTCCTTGACGAAGACCAGCGGGGCGGCCCACAGCATCGCCGGATACCAGCGCCCCCGGATCACCGCCTCCAGGGAGAAGGCGATGAGCGGAACGGCGAAACATATCTCGTGGAAGTCGAAGTCCACGGCGCGCTGGATGCCCCAGGAGACCCCGTAGGCGATGCCGATCGCGAGCCCCCGGCCGCGCCCCAGCAGCCGGGCGGCGACGCGGGTGACGGGAACGGCGGAGACGGCGAACAGCGCCGCCTGCGCGACCAGCAGCGTGACAGGGCCGGGGAAGAGCCGGTAGACGGGCCCGAGCAGCGCCGTGATGGGGCTGAAGTGGTCGCCGAGGATATTGGCGCCGGGGCCCTTGAGATCGGCTATGGGGGCCTGGAAGTGCGCGTACGCCCGTATCGCCTGCTCGAAGATGCCCAGGTCCCAGGACATGGTGGCCATGCGGCGGAAGCGGCAGACCGACAGCGCCGTGAAGGCGGCGAAGAGGGCGAGGGCCAGCCAGTACGGATCGGCCCGCGGATGCCGCAGTAAACCCGCTCGCGCGACGAGCCGGGTACGCCCCGTGGTGACGGCGGTGGCCCTCTCGGCGCCGGTGCCGGGCGGAGCGGTTGCGGCCGTGTCCATCCAGGGTCCTTATCGTGTGGGCGGTCTGTGCGAAAAGATACGCGAAGGGGGCGGGAAGGTTGCAGGGACGGTTTCGCATACCGATGCGGAGTTCTGTGGCGGTGTTGGCCGCGCTGTTGGCGGTCGGCGGCTGCAAGGCCGGTGACCAGGACGGTGACCAGGGCGGCGGCAAGGGCGGGGGCGCTTCGAGCGCACCCGCGGCGTCCGGATCGGCCCTCGCGGCTGTGTCCTCGCTCACAGTCAAAGGGCGTGCGCCGAAGACGGGTTATGAGCGCGGTGAGTTCGGCAGCTCGTGGGTGGACACCGACGACAACGGCTGCGGGACCCGCGATGACATCCTCAAGCGGGACCTGAAGGACGTGAGGTTCCGCGACGGCCACTGCCTGGTCGCCTCGGGCACGCTCACCGACGATCCGTACACCGGCCGCGATGTGCGGTTCGTCCGGGGCCGCAGCAAGGTGGACATCGACCATGTGGTCGCGCTGTCGGACGCCTGGCAGAAGGGCGCCCAGAAGTGGGACCGGGACAAGCGCCTGGCGTTCGCCAACGATCCGCTCAATCTGATCGCCGTGGACGCGTCCGCCAACCGCCGTAAGGGAGACGGCGACGCGGCGACCTGGCTGCCGCCCAACAAGGCGTACCGCTGTGCCTATGTGGCGCATCAGGTGGCCGTGAAGAAGGCGTACGGGCTCTGGGTGACCGAGGCCGAGAAGGGGGCGATGAAGCGGGTGTTGGGCGGCTGCCCCACGGCCAAGCTGCCCGCGCGCTCCGGTGGGCGCTAGGCCCGCACCGGCCGATGGCGGCCGGAGGCTGACCAAGACCGCCGTGAATCGTTGTCCAAGCAGTGGCCTAGGCCGCGCCGACTCCATACCATCGATCAACGCCAGATCGTTTGTCGCGCCGCACGATCTCTGCCGGGAGGCTCAATGATCCGCCGCCATACTGCGCTCTCCGTCTCCGCCGCGTCCGCGCTCCTCCTCTCCGCCCCGCTGCTCACCGCGTGCGGCGAGGCCCCGCGGCCCGGCGCCGCGGCGGTCATGGACGGCGGCCGGATCACCGTGTCCGAGCTCCAGGGGCAGGTCAAGGCCGTCCGGGAGGCGCAGCGTCATGATCCGAGGGCGGCTCAAATGGTCGCGGGCAGCGGCCGGCTGAGCCAGGACACGCTGATCCGGATGATCCAGTTCCGGGTGATCGAGCGGGCCGGTAAGGACAACGGGATCAGCCTCACCCGCCGCGAGATCCAGCGCGCCCGCTCCGCCGCAGAGGGGCAGAGCGGCGGGGCCACCGCCCTGCGCGCCCTGTATCTGCAGCAGGGCATCGCGCCCGGCGGGATCGACGAGGCCGTCCGGATGGACCTCACGCGCAACGCGCTGCTGCGCAAGCTGGGCACCTCCAAGGTCAACGAGGTGTTCGCCCGGACCTCCAAGGCGCTCGACATCAAGGTGAACCCCCGCTACGGAAAGTGGGACAACACCCAGGGCACCGCCGTCCTCGCCAGGGAGGCATGGCTGCGCACCTCCGGCGGCACCCCGGAGCAGGCGTAAGTTACGTTGCAAGGGTGACCGCAGCCGACTCGCCCGTCCCCGCCGCCGCCCCTACCGGCCGTATCGTCCTCCTCACCACTACCCACCGGGTGGCGCCGGGGCTGCTGTCCTGGCCCGCCTGGCAGGCACTGCACGGCGCGGACCGGGTGCTCTCCGGCGATCCCGACCATCCGCAGCTCCCGTATCTGCGGGAGGCGGGCGTCGAGGTGGAGCCGGGCTCACCGGCCGCGCGCGAGCTGGTGGACTACTGCGTGGCCCAGGGCGGCCGCACGGCCGTCGTGCTCACCTCGGCCGAGGGCGAGTCCGAGCTGACCGACGGGCTGGCGCGGCTGGCCGGATCCGGCCGTGAGGCGATGCCGGACCTGGAGCTGCTGCCCGGTTCCTACGATCTGCCGGGCGCGCGGCTGCTCGATCTGGTGCAGGTCATGGACCGGATCCGCGCCGAGTGCCCGTGGAGCGGCACCCGGACCAACGAGGAGCTGGTGAAGTACGGCATCGAGGAGGCGTACGAACTCGTCGAGGCCATCGAGGAGGGCGACCGCGAGGCGCTGCTGGAGGAGCTCGGCGATGTGCTGCTGCAGGTCGTCTTCCACGCCCGGATCGCCCAGGACGACCCCGAGGACCCGTTCTCGATCGACGATGTGGCGGGCGGCATCGTGGACAAGCTGATCCACCGCCATCCGCATGTCTTCGGCGACGAGACCGCCGAGACCGCCGAGGACGTCCAGAGGCACTGGCTGCGGACCAAGGCGGCCGAGAAGCAACGCGATTCGGTCACCGAAGGGGTGCCACTCGGTCAGCCCGCGCTCGCGCTGACCGCCAAGCTGGCCTCTCGCGCCCGTACGGCCGCCCTCGACGTGGCCCTGCCGGACGGGGCGGGCGTCGGCTATGAGCTGTTGGCGCTCGCGGCGCGCGCCGAGGCGGACGGCGTGGACCCGGAGGCGGCGCTGCGCGCGGCGGCCCGTGCCTACCGTGACGCGATACGGGCGGCGGAGGGCTCCGCGGGGCGGTGACGCGGCGCGGTGATCCGGGGGCGGGGGCGAGGGCGCGGCGCGGGTGGCGCGGCGCGGGTGGCGCGGCGCGGTGCCGCGGGCAGGGCGTGACGCCCATGGGGCCCGAGTGATATCCGACCGGGTCCGGGTACCCGGCCGCCATGGATACGTACACCGAGGGTCTCGCCGTGACCCGGGGCCTGTTGATCGGGACCGGGCCGTTCATCGTCGGTCTGGTGGTCGTCATCCTGTGCCTCGGGGCCGTGTGGTGGGGGATACGGCTACGGGCCCGTGAACCGGTCCCGCCCCAGCAGCCGCAGCCCCGCGCCGGTGCCTGGCAGAAGGCCCAGGAGGCCGACCACGAGGCACGGGCGGCGGGCCATGGCCCGGGGCATCAGGACGACGACGGCGGCGTCGGCTATGTGACCCAGCACCGCGAGCCCGATGAGCTGGAACGGGACCGTGGCCGCCGGTTCCCGTCCGAGCTGGGCGGCTCGGGGACGCGGGACTCCGGCAAGGGCGGCGCCGAGGGCCGGCCGACCCGGACCGGGGGCAGCAGCGGCTCGTTCGGCAAGGGCTGAGGCGCGGACCCGGCCACGGGGCGCCGGGGACCCGGCCACGGGGCGCCGGGGACCCGGCCACGGGGCGCCGGGGCACGGGCTGCCCACCGCGGCGCGGGCGCATGACGCGGGCGCGCGATACGGGCGCATGACGCGGGCCCGGCACCGGTGGTGTCCGGTGCCGGGCCCTTGTCCGTGCCCCTGCCGTGCGGTGCGGTCAGCCCGTGATGGGCACCGGCACCAGCGTGGCGCGGAAGTGGCGCAGGATCGGCGACTGGTCGGTGATCCGGAAGCCGTACACCTGGTCCGCGTTCTTGGCGATCTTCGCGAGCGTCTCGCCCACGTGGTCGTAGTGGCTGCGGGTGTAGACCCGGCGCGGCAGGGCGAGCCTGACCAGCTCGTACGGCGCGCTCTTGATCGGGTTCCCGTGCTCGTCCTCCTCACCGAGGTAGAGCGAGCCCAGCTCGGCCGAGCGGATGCCGCCCTCCAGGTAGAGCTGGCAGGCCAGGGCGTGGCCGGGGTACTGGTGCGGCGGGATGTGCGGCAGCAACCGCCCGGCGTTGAGGTAGAGCGCGTGCATGCCCGGCGGTTCGACGATGTCCACGCCCGCGGCGCGGACCCGGTGGGCGAGGTGGGAGGCGATCTCGGCGCGCTCGGCGAGATAGCTCGGCTCGGTCACCTCGGTCAGCCCCTGCGCCATCATGTCGAGGTCGCGTCCGGCCAGACCGCCGTAGGTCGCGAACCCCTCGGTGGCGATGAGGAGCAGCTCGCACTTCTGGGCGAGCTCCGGGTCGTTGGTGCCGATGAAGCCGCCGATGTGGACGATGCCGTCCTTCTTGGCGCTCATCATGCAGCCGTCCGCCAGCCGGAACGCCTCCTCCGCGACCTGCCGGGGGGTGCGGTCGCGGTAGCCCTCCTCATGGCGGGTGACCAGCCAGGCGTTCTCGGCGAACCGGGCGGCGTCCAGGAAGAGCGGGACGCCGTGCTGACGGCACAGGGCCGCCGTCCGCTTGAGGTTGTCCATGGAGACGGGCTGGCCGCCGCCGCCGTTGTTGGTGATGGTCATGACCACCACGGCGACCCGGGAGCCGTCGGGCCCGGACAGCGTCTGAGCGAGCGCCTCCAGGTCGATGTTGCCCTTGAACGGCTCGGTGCTGTCGAGGTTCTTGGCCTCGGGACACGGCAGATCGCGCGCCTCGGCCTCGTTCAGCTCGACATTGGCCCGGGTGGTGTCGAAGTGGGTGTTCGACAGCACGAGGTCGCCGCGCTCCAGCAGGGTGGTGAACAGCACCCGCTCGGCGGCGCGCCCCTGGTGGGCGGGGAGGATATGCGCGTAACCGGTGAGCTCGGTGACCGTCTCGTGGAACCGGTAGAACGAGCGGGAGCCCGAGTAGGACTCGTCGCCGGCCATGCCCGCGGCGAGCTGGGCGGCGGAGAGCGCTCCGGTGCCCGAGTCGGTGAGCAGATCGATGGTCACCTCTTCGGCGCGCAGATCGAAGAGGTTGTAGTTCACACGCTGCAGCGCCTCTTCGCGCTGCTGCCGGGTGGTGAAGGGTATCGGTTCGACGACCTTGATCCTGTACGGCTCCACGCTGACCGCTGCTCCTGTCTTTTCGTTGTTCGGTGTCTCGGCGGATGTCACAGCCGTGCCCGCACCCGGTCGCGGGTGGGGACCGTCTCGCGGGGCGGCCGGGTCCGGTACGCCTCGGAGGAGACGTAGACGGTCACCCGCTGCGGCCGGCCGCGCTCATGGACCAGCGCCAGGTAGGCGATCAGGCCCACCCCGTCGTCGAGGGGGCGCGGGCTCACGGCGGCCAGCGCCCGGTCGAGCGCTGTACTGTCCATGTCATGGCTGCGCAGCACGGCGACCGCCCGTTCCCGCGCCTCGCCGTCGTGCCGGACGTAGTCGCGGACGGGCACGTGGAGGGTGTATCCGCTGGGCAGCCCGGTCGCCGTCTCCGTGAAGGAGTGGCAGGTGAGGGCGGGGCGCCCGGTGAGCCGGCCGGCGTCCTCATCGGCGCTGAGGTCCTCGGCGGCGGGGAGGTCCCCCGCGGTGCGGAAGAACTCCTCCAGCCGCTCCCGGCCCGGTGCGGGCGACATCCGGGGGAGGGAGCCCGCCTCGGTGGGGGACAGACCGGGGTGCTTGAGGTAGACCTTCACCCGCGGGGCGTCCCAGTCGCCGAGGTCCAGGGCCAAGAACGGGAAGCCGTCCGCCCGGGGCAGCGAGTCGAACGCCTGCCGATGGCCCAGCCTGGCCAGCGCCTCGCGTACGGTCTCGGCGGCCCGGTCGGCGCCGTTCGCCGAGGGGTTGAGGTAGACCTTGACCCCGGGGACGCCGCCGGGGCGGAGCTCCAGGGCGCACCACAGGGCCAGCGGGCCCTCGGGGGAGTGGGGGAAGAACAGGTCCTCGAGCCGGTCGAGCTGGTCGGTCGAGAACCCCCAGCGGTCCGCCATGGCGTGGATCGCCTGCAGACCGGCCCGGCCGTTCTCCGTGAGGTCGTCGCCCCGGGAGTACCCCGGTTCCACCAGGACCCGCAGGTCCGGAGCCTGGCCCGGCAGAAAGGCCAGGGAGAACTCCACGGGGCTGTGGTCGTCGGACAGAAAGGTCCGTGACGGGGGTGGCAGCGCCAACGGCCGTCCGGCCGAGGCGCCCAGACTCTCCATCAGTACCCCTGTATAGGCGGCCGTATCGGCCTCGCTGAGCCGCGCCACCTGGCACAGCCGGGTGAGCTGGCCCGTGGCGAGGTCGCCGAGCAGCGCCTCACCCGAATTGAAACCGTTCATCGAACCTCCCGCTGAATCGAGAGGAACGGCTGTTTGGGTTTGTGCGGCGGGGTAATCGGGCGGTCATGCGCCACGAGAAGATACCCGCCCCGTGGGGCGGGTATCTCGGCTCCCATCGCGTGTGCTGCCGCGAAATTAGGGTAGGTGTTCGATTGGCCGCGGGGGTGGTGCGGTCGGGATATGAGTGAAACCGCGGATCGTCGACCGACAGTGGTGTCGTCGGCGGCGAGAGACCTCACGACAGCTCCTCTTAGGGATGGGCCAACAAAAATTGCGCGATAGTGCCTACCCGTTCAGTTGAACATTCATGCGGTATGAAATGGGTTCCGGATGTGGTGTGGATCACGCTCTCCACCACGAGAGGAACGAACTCCACAAGCCGCCCTTCTCGTGCTTATTCTGGGCGTGGCCGCGATGGTCGCCCGTCGGGATCTGTTGCTGTGCAACGGGCTGTTTGTCAGTACGTATCGGAGTGAATCGGGCAGGCAGTGCGGTCAATCCGCGGTTGAACGGACCGGGGCGCCAAGTCAGACTCGACTCGGGCACCGCGAGTTCAATGTCGGGCAGCTGGTTGAGCAGTTTTTCGATGGCCACCACACCGATGAGCTGAGCGGTGTCCTTGGCCGGGCAGGCGTGCGGACCCGCGCTCCAGGCGAGGTGCGCCCGCTTGCTGAGCTGCTGACGGGAGGCGGACAGCGCGGGGTCGCTGTTCGCCGCCGCGATGGAGACCATCACCAGATCGCCCGCCCGCAGCCGGGTTCCGGCGAAGTCCACGTCGGAAACCGGGTAATGGGGGGCGTAGTTGGACATCGGCGGGCTGTTCCAGAGCACATCGTCGAGGGCGTCCTCGACCAGCAGCCCAGCACCCGCGTACCGCTCGTCGGAGAGCAGCAGGAGCAGCGCGTTGGCGATGAGATTCCGCTCGGGCTCGGCGCCGGAGCCCAGCAGCAGCACCAGCTGGTGAACCATTTCCTCATCGGTCAGCTGGGCATGGTGCTGCATAAGCCAGGAGGTGACATCTTCCCCGGGCTGCCTGCGCTTGAGTGCGACGAGTTCGCTGACGCTCTGGCCGAGGACCTCGTTCGCCTTCTCCGCATTGATTCCGTCGAAGATCCCGGAAATGCCGAAGATGACCCGGTCGCCGATTTCCGCCGGGCATCCGAAGAGCTCATTGAAAACAAACAGCGGCAGCAGTTTGGCATAGTCATTGAGCAGATCGGCCGAGCCGCGGGAGATGAACTGGTCCATCAGGTAGTCCGCGACGCGCTCGACATGGCGGCTCAGTCGATGCGTATCGACCCGGGCCAGGCTGTCGGTCACCGCCTGACGCAGCCGCATATGCTCGGCGCCATCGGTGAACATGCAGTTCGGCCGGTATTCGAGCAACGGGACGACCGGATTCTCCCGGGTGACCTTGCCCTCGTTGTAATCGCGCCAGCGGCGCGAGTCCTTCCGGAAGGTGTCGGGGTTCTGCAGCAGCTGAAGCGCCGCCGAGTAGTCCGTGATCAGCGTGGCCTCGACACCCGGGGAGAGCTCGACCGGTGCGGCCGGGCCGTACGAGCGCATATACGCGTAATAGGCACCCGGATCGGCGGCGAACTCCGTCCCGTACAGCGGCACCCGCTTGCCACTGCCATGGGCGGGGCAGCCGGGTGGCGGTACCGCCGAAAAATCCGATTGCGTGTTCATCAGGTGCTCCTAGCGGGTACGTTCCTGTAGGTAACGGACAAGCGCCATCAGGGCATTGGCCGATGACTTCTCGTCACGTGCGTCACAGGTGACGATGGGGGTCTCGGGCAGCAGATCGAGCGCCTCGCGCAATTCTGCGTCGGGGCGGGCCGGCGTGCCGTCGAAGTGATTGACGGAAATCGCATAGGGAAGTCCGTAGTGCTCCACCAGGTCGATCACCGGGAAGGATTCCTTGATGCGTTCGGGATCGACCAGGATCAGTGCCCCGAGAGCGCCTCGGGTCATGTCCTCCCACACCTGGACGAAGCGCTCCTGTCCGGGTGTGCCGAAGAGATACAGGACGAGTCTCTCGCTCAGCGTGAGACGTCCGAAGTCCATGGCCACGGTGGTCGTGGTCTTGCCCCGGGTGCCCATGAGGTCATCGACGTGGGCTCCGGCCTGAGTCATCCGCTCCTCGGTGCGCAGCGGAGGAATCTCGGACATGGTGCCGATGAACGTCGTCTTTCCGACCGCGAAATGCCCCACGACGAGGATCTTGGCCGCGATCTGCACCGCTTCGTTCAGATAGACATCGTCATCCGAAACGGGCCTGGAGCCCATCCAGCACCTCCTGAAGGAGCGAAACGTCGACAAGCTGCGCGGGAGGCGCGGGGGCACGGGTGATGAGGTACCCGTCCGATGAGAGATCGGACAGCAGGACCTTCACGATGCCGATCGGCAGCCCCATATGCCCCGCTATCTCGGCAACCGAGAGATAACCACCCGCGCACAGCTCCAAGAGGCTGCGCTTCTCCGGGTCGAGCTGACTGGGGGGTCTCTGTTCGGACGCGGTGACCAGCGTGATCAGGTTGAACTGGTCATTCTCCGGCAGCCCGCGACCGTTCGTGATGACGTACGGTCGCACTAATTGAGCGGACTGGGGCTCCTGCTCGCCTGGTGCCGTCATGCCTGTATTCCGGTGTTTTCGCGAGGCGGTGTGGAAAGCGCCTTGCCGAGCTGCCCGACAAGCTGCTGCATCCGGAAGGTGATGTCGGCCATGTCGACATCCGGGGCGGAGGAGACCGCCAGATACGCGCCCTCACCCGCGGAGATGAGGAAGACCCAGCCACCGTCGAACTCGACCAGGGTCTGGCGCCATGTCATATGGGAGCCACCGCAGAAGCCGGCCATGGTGCGGCTCAGCGACTGGATGCCGCTCATCGCCGCGGCGACGGTGTCGGCCTCGTCCTTTTTGACCTCTTGAGAACGGGCCATCAGCAGACCGTCGGCGGAGACCAGGATCGCATGACGAGCCCCTGGTACTTCCAGGGCGCTCTCAAGCATCCATGACAGGTCGTTGTTCACTGAGGATCATGCCCTTCCCTGTTCGGGTTTGCTGAGCGTCCGGACTGCGTGCCGCGCTGGAACGCGCCCATGATCGATGCGGATTCCTCGCTCGTCCGGGCCGGGGCACTGGTGGAGTCCGCTCTGGGGACGATGGAAATCGAGCCCTTACGGCGACGTTTGGGCAGGCCTCCGGCGGTGGCACCGCTCACGGTCGAACCGCTGACGGTGGAACCGGACATGGCGGAACCGCTCGGCTGCGGCTGCTCGGCCTCGGCGGGAAAGTGGGTCGTCGGCTGCTCTTCCGGCTCGGGCATATTGGTCAGAAGGTCCTCGGGGAGAAGCACGACCGCGCGTACACCACCGTAGGGAGAGGCCGAATCGACGGACACCGTGAAGCCGTAGCGCGCGGCGAGCACACCGATCACCGCGAAACCGAACTGCGGCGGATTGCCGAGTCCCGTTACACCGGTGGCGTGCGTGGCCGAGAGCAGCTTGTCCGCCCGGTTCTTCTCCTCCTCGTTCATACCGACACCGGCGTCGTCGATGATGACGCAGACGCCCTTGGGGACGGTGCGGATGGTGATGTCGATCGGCGAGTCGGGCGCGGAGTAACTGGTCGCGTTGTCCAAAAGCTCGGCCAGCGCCAGCGCGACCGGTTCCACGGCCCGGCTGACCAGGGCGAAGTTGCTCTGTGAGCGGATTTCCACCCGGGTGTAGTGCCGGATGCGGCCCTTCGCGCTGCGGACCACGTCGTACACCGACGCGACGGCGCGCTGACGGCCCAGCCAGCCGTCACACAGCACCGCGATGGACTGCGCGCGCCGACCGAACTGCGAGTTCATGTGGTCGATCTCCAGGAGGTCCTGGAGAAGCTGATGCTCGCCGTATTTGTCCTGTGTCTTGGAGATGGCCAACTGCTGCTCGTTGGCGAGGCCCTGAAGCGTACGCATAGCGGACTTCAGCGCGCTCTTGGTGGCCTCCTCGGCGCGGTTGTGAGCCTCCTGGACCGCCTCGGCGTAATTGTTGTCGAGGTCGGCCGCGCGTTTCTCGAGCTCCGCCTTCTCCTGGCGCAGATTCGCCCGCGCCTTTCGCCCGCGAATAATGGCGGTTGCGGCGAGAGGCGTGCCAGCGATCAGGGCCCAGAGTGCTGGATCCTGTAGATATTGCGTCATTAAGACTCTCTTTAAACGACTAGACCGCCAGGGACTTTAGGGAGGTGTGGTGCGTTATGCGTCTGGAAGGTGCCTGAGCAGCGGTAAGTCAGCGCCCGTACGGCGCCCGCGGGTTCCGGGGACATCGCACTCGTCTTGCCGACGGCAGCGCACAGGCGTCGGTGCGCCGGAACGGCTCCATATGCCCAACTGGCGGCATAATGCTCCTCAGGGTGGGGATCCTCTCGGCTGATGTGCCGGATCGCCGTGTGTCTTACGCGCCCTTGGCTCGCCTGGCAAGCGCGGTGATCGTATCACCGGTATCACTGGGCCCCGTGCATGTGCCCCAGTCCCATTCGTTCACCTGACGTTGTTTCAGTCACACCGCCAGTTCACCGCGTTGACCGACGTCAGGGCATGTCCCGGGGGTTCGTATCGGGGCGGCGCGGGCAACCACCGAACGGCGGTCGCAGCCATCAGATATCCGGGCATTCGACCCGCGCTGTGCATGGGTGGTGAAGGGTGTGTGGAGATGAATGGGGAATTCCGCTAGACATTCATCCCGGTCATTGCCCTCTTATTCTTTTTGTTCCGCTTATTCACTTATTTCTCTTGTTGCCCGTTACTTCCGGCAGGCCGGAGGGGGCGACTGCGCGCGGGTATCGTCGGGGCGTGTCGGAACAGCCCCGTGACAGCTCCGCTCCCACCCTCTTCACCTGGGAGTTCGCCACCGATCCCTACCCGGCGTACGCCTGGCTACGCGAGCACGCCCCGGTGCACCGGACCACGCTGCCCAGCGGTGTCGATGCCTGGCTGGTGACCCGTTACGCAGATGCCAGGAAGGTGCTGGCCGATCCCCGGCTCTCCAAGAACCCCCAGCGGCACAGTGCGGCGGCCCACGCAAAGGGCAAGGTGGGCATTCCCGGCGAACAGCGTGCCGATCTGATGACGCATCTGCTCAACATCGACCCTCCCGATCACACCCGGCTGCGGCGCCTGGTCTCCAAGGCGTTCACCCCGCGCCGGGTGGCCGCCTTCACCCCTCGGGTACAGACCCTCACCGATCAGCTCATCGACGCCTTCGAGGAAAGGGGAGAGGCGGACCTCATCCATGAGTTCGCCTTCCCTCTCCCTATTTATGCGATCTGCGATCTGCTCGGGGTGCCGCGCGAGGACCAGGACGACTTCCGGGACTGGGCCGGCGCGATGATCCGGCACGGCGGAGGCCCGCGCGGCGGAGTGGCCCGCGCCGTGAAGCGGATCCGCGCGTATCTCGGCGAGCTGATCCACCGCAAGCGCCTGGAGCTCGTGGAGCGGAGGGAAGAAGAGGACGGGGAGGATCTGATCTCGGGGCTGATCCGGGCCAGCGACCACGGTGAGCACCTCACCGAGAACGAGGCCGCGGCCATGGCCTTCATCCTCTTGTTCGCCGGCTTCGAGACCACCGTCAACCTCATCGGCAACGGCGTCTACGCACTTCTGCGCCATCCGGAGCAGCGCGCCGTCATGCAGCGGGCCCTGGAAGAAGGGGATGAGCGGCTGCTGGCCGCCGGGGTCGAGGAGCTGCTGCGCTACGACGGACCCGTGGAGATCGCCACCTGGCGGTTCGCCACCGAACCGCTCACCCTCGCGGGGCAGCACATCGCCGAAGGGGAGCCGGTGCTGGTGGTGCTCGCCGCCGCCGACCGGGACCCCGAGCGGTTCGCGGCGCCCGATGTCCTCGACCTCACCCGCCGCGACAACCAGCACCTCGGCTATGGCCACGGCATCCATTACTGTCTCGGCGCCCCGCTCGCCCGGCTGGAGGCGCAGACCGCGATCGCCACCCTGCTGCGGCGCCTGCCCGGACTGCGGCTCGCGGCGGAGCCGGAGGATCTGCGGTGGCGCGGCGGGCTCATCATGCGCGGGCTGCGCACGCTCCCGGTGACCTGGAATTCCGCGGACCACTGAGGCCGCCAAGCCCCGTACGTACGGACATTGGTGACGAATGGTCAGCCGTGTGACCGTGGCGTGACCTGGGATACATCGGCTTGTGATGATCGAGTGCCCTCGCTATGTTCACCGGCAACCGAGTTCGCCATAGAGAGGGCAATCGCATGCGTTCCGGTAATGGTCGACACCGTCGCCCCCGTCAGGCTCCGGCCATCATCGTCGCGGCGGGGGTCACGGGAGCGAGCATCGCCCTGCCCCTCTTCGGGGCGTCCGGCGCACAGGCCGCCCAGACCGCCACCTGGGATCAGGTCGCCGAGTGCGAGAGTGGCGGCATGTGGAGCGCCAACGAGGGCAACGGCTTCTACGGCGGACTGCAGCTGACCCTCGACATGTGGAAGGACTACGGCGGCACGGAGTACGCCCCGCGCCCCGACCTGGCCAGCCGCTCCCAGCAGATATCCATCGCCCAGTCGATCCTCGGCGACCGCGGCCCCGACGCCTGGCCGAGCTGTGCGCTGGGCGCCGGGCTCACCGACGGCTCCGGCGCCCCCGATGTGGACCCCGGTGGCACGGCCACCCGGGACCCGGGGGCGGGCCGGGGCGAGGTGGGGGACCGGGAGCGGGACGGCTCCTCCTCCCCGGAGTCGGACCGTTCGGGGACGTCCGACAGTGCCGGTAAGCCGGATTCGTCCGGATCGACCGAGAAGCCGGAAGCCCCCCACACCTCCAAGTCCCCCGACGGACTGGACGGCTCGGCATCGGATGACCCGACGTCGGACGGTTCGGCCTCGGATGACCCGGCCTCGGATGGCTCGGATGGCTCGGGCGACTCGGGCGACTCGGCGTCGGACGGCTCGAAGGGGTCCTCGGCGGATCCCTCCGCCGACCCCTCGCCCTCCGGCCGCCACCGCGGCTCCCCGGATGCCGGGGAGCGGGCCGGGGACGGCGATTCGGCGGACGGGCAGCCCTCCGGACGCCACGCCTCGCGCGACGCCGCGGACCGCGACCGGAGCCCCGCGGGCGACGATTACACCGTTCGCCCCGGTGACAATCTGTCAGGCATCGCCGAGGACCGGAATGTGTCCCGAGGTTGGGAAGGGCTCTACGAGAGCAACGAGGACCTCATCGGAATCGACCCCGACCTGATCATCCCTGGTCAGCGACTTGACCTCACCATCAGGGAGCAGTGATTCGGGGTGAATTGCCCGATCTGGTTCCGATGAGACATACATCTCGTCACAATTTCCGGGGCGCACCTCGTGTCCGATCTCTCCTCACCCGGCCCTACCTGCGCCGATGTGGGCCGGGTGAGATCAATTACAGCCCCATTCGCTGCCATTGGGGTGTTTGAACGTTCTCGGGAGGTGTGTTTAACGTCTTTCCGCTCGCCACCGCGGGCACCGTCGATCGTCACGCCGAATCCTGCCGGCGGTCGGGGGGAATCCGACGCGTCAGCGCCGAAGGCAGGAGCGGGGGACCCAAGGTAGGTGCCGAGTGGCCTGTGGACACGGGCTCGTCGGCTAGGGGTGAAGCCGGGAGCGATCATCGCGACCGGCCGGGCAACTCACGTCCGAACCCGACAGCTCACCTCGTAGGCGTCGGTGAGGAAACGAACCAACGATGCTGAAGTCCAACGGGAAGCACCGCCGTCCCTCCAAGGCCACCCGTATCGCCGCGCTCACCGGTCTCGCCGGTGCCGCCGTGGCGGCGCCCCTCATCGGGGCGACCTCCGCCTCCGCGGCCACCAGCGCCCAGTGGGACCAGGTCGCGCAGTGCGAGGCCGGTGGCAACTGGTCGATCAACACCGGCAACGGCTACTACGGCGGCCTGCAGTTCTCCAGCTCCACCTGGGCCGCGTACGGCGGCACCGCCTACGCGCCCACCGCGGACAAGGCCAGCAAGGGCCAGCAGATCCAGATAGCCGAGAAGGTCCTCGGCAGCCAGGGCAAGGGCGCCTGGCCGGTCTGCGGCAAGGGTCTGACCTCCGGCGGCAGCCCGTCCGCGCCCTCCGCGCCGTCCGCGCCCTCCGCGCCCTCCGGTTCGCAGGACCAGCCGTCGGCCTCCACCAAGTCGGCCCCGGCCGCCCAGCCTGCCCAGCCGAAGGCCCAGCCGCACACCGCGCCCGAGCGTGCCACGCGTGAGCAGCCCCGTGGCCCGATCAAGAAGGGTGACGGCGAGTACAAGGTCAAGTCCGGCGACACCCTCGGCAAGATCGCCAAGGAGCACCACGTCAAGGGCGGCTGGAAGAAGCTCTTCAAGCTGAACGACGACATCGTGGAGAAGGCCGACCTGATCTACCCGGGCCAGAAGCTGCACCTCGGCTGAGTCACGGTCGCAGCCGCGGCCTGAGGCCGCCGCCCGAGAACCCTGAGACGAGCCCCGGTCGGGCGTGCCGCCCCTATGGCGCGCCCACCGGGGTTCCCTCATTGCCCGATTCACCAGAAATCTGGATATGTGATTCAGAATCTGGCTTTTTGTGTCACGCCCCCGTCTCGTGGGGCGGGCGAACGCGGGGTGCAGCCCTCCCGGCCCGTTAGGCTCGTGCTGCTACCGCTGACCCATACGAAGGAGAACCTCGTGCCGTCCATCGACGTCGTCGTAGCTCGCGAGATCCTCGACTCGCGAGGCAACCCCACGGTCGAGGTCGAGGTCGGCCTCGACGACGGCAGCACCGGCCGTGCCGCCGTTCCGTCCGGCGCCTCCACCGGCGCCTTCGAGGCCCTCGAGCTCCGTGACGGCGACAAGAACCGCTACAACGGCAAGGGCGTGGAGAAGGCCGTCCTCGCCGTCATCGAGCAGATCGGCCCCGAGCTGGTCGGCTACGACGCCACCGAGCAGCGTCTGATCGACCAGGCGATGTTCGACCTGGACGCCACCCCGGACAAGTCCTCGCTCGGTGCCAACGCCATCCTCGGCGTCTCCCTCGCGGTCGCGCACGCCGCCTCCGAGGCGTCCGACCTCCCGCTCTTCCGTTACCTCGGCGGCCCGAACGCCCATCTGCTGCCGGTCCCGATGATGAACATCCTCAACGGCGGGTCGCACGCCGACTCCAATGTGGACATCCAGGAGTTCATGATCGCGCCCGTGGGCGCGGAGTCCTTCTCCGAGGCCGTGCGCTGGGGTGCCGAGGTCTACCACACCCTGAAGTCCGTGCTGAAGGAGCGCGGCCTGTCCACCGGCCTCGGCGACGAGGGCGGCTTCGCGCCGAACCTCGGCTCCAACCGTGAGGCCCTCGACCTGATCCTCGAGGCGGTCAAGAAGGCCGGCTACCAGCCGGGCCAGGACATCGCGCTCGCGCTCGACGTCGCCGCCTCCGAGTTCTACAAGGACGGGTCGTACGAGTTCGAGGGCAAGTCCCGCACCGCCGCCGAGATGACCTCGTACTACGCCGAGCTGGTCGCCGCGTACCCGCTGGTCTCCATCGAGGACCCGCTGAACGAGGAGGACTGGGACGGCTGGAAGACCATCACCGAGCAGCTCGGCGACAAGGTCCAGCTGGTCGGCGACGACCTCTTCGTCACCAACCCGGAGCGGCTCGCCCGCGGGATCGACAGCGACACCGCGAACGCCCTGCTGGTCAAGGTCAACCAGATCGGCTCGCTGACCGAGACCCTCGACGCCGTCGAGCTGGCCCAGCGCAGCGGCTACAAGTGCATGATGTCGCACCGCTCCGGTGAGACCGAGGACGTCACCATCGCCGACCTGGCCGTCGCCACCAACTGCGGCCAGATCAAGACCGGCGCCCCGGCCCGCTCCGAGCGGGTGGCCAAGTACAACCAGCTGCTGCGCATCGAGGAGATCCTCGACGACGCCGCGGTGTACGCGGGCCGCTCGGCCTTCCCGCGCTTCAAGGGCTGACCTGCGTACGACCTCAAGTAGCAGACACGTCTGACACCCGTCCCCGGCCGCGGTCCCGTACCGTGACCGGGGACGGCGTTACGCGTCACTCAAGCGAAGTCATCTCCGGGGAGGCGACGTGCCGGCGGATCGCGAACGGTTCTCCACCGCGACCAGGCTCAAGGCGCTCGGCGAGCACGCCGCCGCCCGGGTCTACCGGGTGCGGACCAAGCGCCGCCGAGGCCGGCTGACCGGCCGCGCGGCCCTGCTCGCGCTGGTCGTCTGCTCCCTGGTGGTGGCGCTCGCCTACCCGATGCGGCAGTACATCTCCCAGCGCTCCGACATCGCCGAGCAGCGGAGCGAGGCCCAGCGGGCCCGCGAGGACGTGAAGAAGCTGCGCGAGCGGAAGGCCCGGTTGCGTGACCCCGCCTACACCGAGCAGCAGGCCCGGGAGCGGCTGCACTTCCTGATGCCGGGGGAGACCGGCTACAGCGTGGTGGACGGCAGCGGCTCCACCGAGCGCTCCACCGACCAGGGCGCGGCCGGCCGCCCCTGGTACTCCAACCTCTGGGACGCCGTGGACACGGCGGACGCGGCGGGGGCGGGCAGCGCGCGCCGCTGAGGCGCCGCGCTCCGGCCACCGGTCGCACCCGGTGACGAATCGAAACGAAGAAGAAGAACTTCCCACTCATGGAAACGCCCCCGCCCCAGACGGAGCCCACCGCGCCCACCGACGCGGACATTCACGCCGTACGGGAGCAGCTCAGCCGCGTGCCCCGGGGCCTGCGTGCGATCGCGCACCGCTGCCCCTGCGGCAATCCGGACGTCGTGGAGACCGCGCCGCGGCTCGAGGACGGTACGCCCTTCCCCACCCTCTATTACCTGACCTGTCCGCGCGCCGCGTCCGCGATCGGCACGCTGGAGGCCGAGGGCGTGATGAAGGAGATGACGGCCCGGCTGGCCACCGACCCCGAGCTCGCCGCCGCCTACCGCGCCGCCCATGAGGACTACATCGCGCGCCGCGACGCCATCGAGGTGCTCCAGGGCTTCCCCAGCGCGGGCGGGATGCCGGACCGGGTGAAGTGCCTGCACGTCCTGGTCGCCCACGCCCTCGCGGCCGGGCCCGGTGTCAATCCGCTCGGGGACGAGGCGCTCGCGATGCTGCCGGAGTGGTGGCGCAAGGGCCCGTGTGTGAGCCCCTGCGGGGCCGAGGGCGCGAGCCGGGAGGGGAGCGCATGACCCGCGTCGCCGCCGTGGACTGCGGCACCAACTCGATCCGGCTGCTGGTGGCGGACGCCGATCCGGCCACCGGGGAGCTGATCGAACTCGACCGCCGGATGAAGATCGTCCGGCTGGGCCAGGGCGTGGACCGCACCGGCCGGCTCGCCCCCGAGGCCCTGGAGCGCACCTTCGCCGCCTGCCGCGAGTATGCGGAGGTGATCGGTGAGCTGGGCGCCGAGCGCATCCGCTTCGTGGCCACCTCCGCCTCCCGCGACGCCGAGAACCGCGAGGAGTTCGTGCGCGGGGTCGTGGAGATCCTGGGCGTGGAACCCGAGGTGATCACCGGGGACCAGGAGGCGGAGTTCTCCTTCACCGGGGCCACCAAGGAGCTCAAGGGCCATGATCATGTGGCCGGGCCGTATCTGGTGGTGGACATCGGCGGCGGTTCGACGGAGTTCGTCGAGGGCGGCGAGCGGGTGCGGGCGGCCCGCAGCGTGGACATCGGCTGCGTCCGGCTGACCGAGCGCCATCTGGTGGCGGACGGCGGGATCACCGATCCCCCGACGGAGGATCAGCTCGCCGGCATAAAGGGCGATGTGGACGCGGCGCTGGACCTCGCCGAGCGGACCGTGCCGCTCACCGGCGCCTGCCGTCCCGCGGACGGCCACGCACTGGTCGGGCTGGCCGGTTCGGTCACCACTGTGGCCGGGATCGCGCTGGGTCTGGAGGAGTACGACTCCTCCGCGATCCACCACTCGCGGATCACCGTCGACCAGGTCCGCGAGATCACCGCGAAGCTGCTCGGCTCCACCCACGCCGAGCGGGCGGAGATTCCGGTGATGCACCCGGGGCGGGTCGATGTGATCGGCGCGGGGGCCCTCATCCTGCTTTCGATCATGGAACGGACCGGCGCCGAGGAGGTCGTGGTGAGCGAACATGACATCCTCGACGGGATCGCCTGGAGCATCGCCTGAGCGGGCGGAATAACGTATGAGCGGCCACGGAACCCCCTTCGGGGGCCTTCCGCGAACCGCCTCCGAGAAAGTTCGTGAAACTCTTCACATGAAAAAGGCGCCTGGTGGCCGACCGATGCGGCCCTCCGGGGCGGTTTCGGTGGCCGTGCCCCGTCGCTGACCGGATCGTGAGGTGTCAGGGGGGTTTCGCGGGCCCCGGCGCGGACCGCTTGGTCTACTCCCGAGTTCAACCACAAGCCCTGCTCAGAGGGGGCGGGAACGTGCCGGTCCGCCTTGTGGTTCCCCTCTGCCGGTATGGCATCCGTCACGGGGGCGGCGGAGTGTAGCAGATACTGTCACCATGCTTGTGAAGGGGCTCACGAGGTCCCCCTCGGAGGGTGCTGGATACTCGAAACATGAGCACCACGGAGCGTCCCAGGATCCTCGTTGTAGGCGGTGGGTACGTAGGCCTGTACGCGGCACGCCGCATCCTCAAGAAGATGCGGTACGGCGAGGCGACCGTCACGGTCGTCGACCCCCGCTCGTACATGACGTACCAGCCCTTCCTCCCCGAAGCTGCGGCCGGCAGCATCTCCCCGCGCCACGTCGTGGTTCCGCTGCGGCGCGTGCTCCCCAAGGCGGAGGTCCTCACCGGCCGAGTGTCGACCATTGACCAGGACCGCAAGGTCGCCGTCATCCAGCCGCTCGTCGGCGAGACGTACGAGCTGCCCTTCGACTACCTGGTCATCGCCCTCGGCGCGGTCTCCCGCACCTTCCCGATCCCCGGTCTCGCGGAGAACGGCATCGGCATGAAGGGCATAGAGGAGGCCATCGGCCTGCGCAACCACGTCCTCGAGCAGCTCGACAAGGCCGACTCCACCACGGACGAGGAGATCCGCCGCAAGGCGCTCACCTTCGTCTTCGTCGGCGGTGGCTTCGCCGGCGCGGAGACCATCGGCGAGATCGAGGACATGGCCCGTGACGCGGCCAAGTACTACCCGAACGTGAAGCGCGAGGACATGCGCTTCGTCCTCGTCGACGCCGCCGACAAGATCCTCCCCGAGGTCGGCCCGAAGCTGGGCCAGTGGGGTCTGGAGCACCTCCAGAAGCGCGGGGTCGAGGTCTACCTCAAGACCTCGATGGACTCCTGCATCGACGGCCATGTCGTCCTCAAGAACGGCCTCGAGGTCGACTCCAACACCATCGTGTGGACCGCCGGCGTCAAGCCCAACCCGGCGCTGGCCCGCTTCGGCCTGCCGCTCGGCCCGCGCGGCCACGTGGACACCGCCCCGACCCTCCAGGTCCAGGGCACCGACTACATCTGGGCCGCGGGCGACAACGCCCAGGTGCCGGACCTCGCCAGCGGCGAGGGCGCCTGGTGCCCGCCGAACGCCCAGCACGCGCTGCGCCAGGCCAAGGTCCTCGGCGACAACGTGATCTCGGGCATGCGGGGCTTCCCGCAGGGCCAGTACAAGCACGCCAACAAGGGTGCCGTCGCGGGCCTTGGCCTCCACAAGGGCGTCGCGATGATCGTCTTCGGCAAGATGAAGATCAAGCTGAAGGGCCGTCTCGCCTGGTACATGCACCGTGGCTACCACGGCATGGCCATGCCGACCTTCAACCGCAAGATCCGGGTGATCGCCGACTGGACGCTGGGGATGTTCCTCAAGCGCGAGGTCGTCTCGCTCGGTGCCATCGAGAACCCCCGCGAGGAGTTCTACGAGGCCGCCTCCCCGGTCAGCGCCGCCGCCGCGGTCAAGCCGTCGGCACCGGCCGAGAAGGCCAAGGCGTCCTGACCTCCGGGCCGGACCCGCACATCTGACGCCGAGGGCGTCCGCCATCCGTGGGGCGGACGCCCTTTCGTCTGCCCGCCGATGGCCCGCCTTTTGAAGCTGTTTTACCGATTCCAGACGTGTCGGCGGGACTGTAAAGCGGGTTCCATGGTGTTTACGTGGTGAGTGAATCTTCTTGACTCGCCATCACGGAGGTGTGACATGTCCGACGCCGCTGGGCGGATCGCCACCCTGGCCAAGGAGGTGCTGGGAGACCCCCTGCCCATCCGCGTCCGCGCCTGGGACCACAGCGAGACCGGCCCGCCCGGCGCCCCCACCCTGGTCATCCGGCGTCGCCGCGCGCTGCGCCGACTGCTGTGGCGGCCGGGCGAGCTGGGCCTGGCCCGCGCCTGGGTCGCCGGTGACCTGGATGTCGAGGGCGATCTGTACGACGCCCTGGACCGGCTGTCCGGGCTGCTGTGGGAGCGCGGCCCCGCCACCGCGCCGCGGTCCCGGCTCCGCACCGGCATCCAGGTGCTGCGCGACCCCGCGCTGCGCACCGCCGCCGGGAAGCTGATCGCGCTCGCCGGGCCGGGGCTGCCGCCGACCCCGCCCCGCGAGGAGGCGCGGTCCGGCTTCGGTCCGCTGCACTCCCTGCGCCGCGACAAGAAGGCCATCAGCCACCATTACGACGTCGGCAACGACTTCTACGAGCTGGTGCTCGGCCCCTCGATGGTCTACTCCTGCGCCTACTGGGACACCCCGGATGCGACGCTCGAGGACGCCCAGCGCGCCAAGCTGGACCTCGTCTGCCGCAAGCTGGCCCTGCAACCGGGCCAGCGGCTGCTGGACGTGGGGTGCGGCTGGGGCTCGATGGTGCTGCACGCGGCGCGCGAGTACGGGGTGCGCGCCGTCGGCGTCACGCTCTCCGAGGAGCAGGCGGCGTACGCCCGTAAGCGCATCGCGGACGCCGGGCTCACCGACCAGGTGGAGATCCGGGTCCAGGACTACCGCGAGGTTCCGGACGGGCCCTACGACGCCATCTCCTCCATCGGCATGGCCGAGCATGTGGGCTCCGTGCGCTACGCCGAGTACACCGAAATCCTGCACCGGCTGCTGCGGCCCGGCGGGCGGCTGCTGAACCACCAGATCGCCCGGCGCCCCCAGCCGGACGAAGAGGCTTACCACGTGGACGAGTTCATCGACCGGTATGTCTTCCCCGACGGTGAGCTCGCCCCGGTCGGCCGGACCGTCACCCAGCTGGAGGAGGCGGGCTTCGAGGTACGCGATGTGGAGGCCATCCGCGAGCATTACGCGCTCACGCTGCGCGGCTGGGTCGCCAACCTGGAGCGGTCCTGGCCGCAGGCCATGCGGCTGACCAGCCCGGGCCGGGCCCGGGTCTGGCGGCTCTACATGGCGGCCTCCGCCCTCTCCTTCGAACGCAACCGGATCGGGGTCAATCAGATCCTCGCCGTCCGCACCCCCGAGAGCGGGACCTCGGGGCTGCCGCTGCGCGCCCGCGACTGGCGCGGCTGAAACGCGGACGTCCCCGTCCGCCCCGGAGAGGGGGCGGACGGGGACGTCCGGTAGCGGTTCGCCGATCGGCTCGCCGCTACTCGGCCTTGATGGCCGCCAGCATGTTGAGCTTGGAGGCCCGCCGGGCCGGCCACAGCGCGGCGATCACGCCGACCAGCGCGGACATCAGCACGAACAGACCCATCCGGGCCCACGGCAGCACCAGCTCGTAGCTCGGCAGCTCGGTGGCGATCAGCTCACCGGCCGCCCAGCCGAAGAAGACGCCGAGGCCGAGGCCGAGCACCCCGCCGAAGAGCGAGATGACCAGGGACTCCAGCCGCACCATCCGCTTGATGCCGGCCCGGTCCAGGCCGATCGCCCGCAGCATGCCGATCTCCTTGGACCGCTCGAAGACCGACATCGCCAAGGTGTTGATGACCCCGAGCACCGCGACGATCACGGCCATGCCGAGCAGCCCGTAGAGCATGTTCAGCATCAGGGTGAAGGCACTGGCGATCTCGTCGGAGGTGTCCTGCTTGTTCTGGATCTTGATCGCGGGGTTCTCGCCGAGCGTCTTCTTCAGCAGGTCCTTGGTGTCCTGCGTCGCGCCGCCCTTGGTCTTCAGCATCACCTGGAAGTCGGCGACGGTCGTCATGTGCGGGGTGACCGTGGCGTTGTCGAGCATGACCCCGCGGATCATCTGGTTGCCCTCGTAGACACCGCCCACGGTCAGCCGGCCGCTGCTGCCGTCCTCGTAGGTCACCGGGATGGTGGAGCCGACCTTCCAGTGGTTCTCGTCGGCGATCTTGTCGTCGATGAGGACCTTGGTGCCCCCGAGCGCGCCGAACGAGCCCTCGGTGAAGTCCACGTTCACCAGGTCCTTGATGGCCTTGGGGTCGACGCCCGTCAGGGTGTCGGTGTCACCGGCGACCCGGGCCGGGGAGGAGCGCAGCGAGCTGATCGCGGTGACCTCGGGCAGCTTGGCGAGGGTCTTGGACACATCCGGCGACATCGGCCGCGGGGTGGTCCCGCCCATGCTGACGACGTAGTCGGACTTCAGCCCGTCGGCGGCCATCTTGTCGATGCCCTTCTGCATGCTCCCCGCGATCACCGTCATACCGGTGATCAGGGTGAGGCCGACCATCAGGGCGGAGGCGGTGGCGGCGGTACGGCGCGGGTTGCGCACCGCGTTCTGCCGGGCCAGCTTGCCGGGCATCCCGAAGAGCCGCAGCACCGGGGAGGCGGCCGCGATCAGCGGCCGGGACAGCAGCGGGGTGAGGACGAAGACGCCGATCACCAGGACGGCCGCGCCGAACGCCATCGGGCCCTGGCCGTCGCCGCCCATGCCCGCACCGGCCACCACCAGGGCGATACCGGCCGCGGCGAGGATCGAGCCGATGGTGTTGCGGACCACCAGACCGCGGGTGGTCGGCGCGGCGTGCACGCTGTTCATCGCGGCGACCGGCGGGATCTTGGCGGCGCGGCGGCCGGGCAGCCAGGCGGAGAGCACGGTCACCACGACGCCCACGAGCACCGAGACCAGCACGGTGGTCGGCGCGACGATCAGCGGGCCGTCCGGGACGTTGGCCCCGGAGGAGTTGAGCACCGAGCGCAGCGCGGCGCCGATGCCGACACCGGCGGCGAGGCCCACCACGGCCGCGACGGCGCCGACGAAGGTGGCCTCGATCAGCACCGAGCGGGTCACCTGACGGCGGGTCGCACCCACCGCGCGCATCAGGGCGAGCTCCTTGGTGCGCTGGGCGACCAGCATGGAGAAGGTGTTGACGATGATGAAGATGCCGACGAAGAGCGCGATCCCGGCGAACACCAGCATCGCGGTCTGCATGCTGCTCATACCGTCTTCGATCGCCTTGGCCTGGTCCTTGGCGAGCTTCTTGCCGGTGGTGGCCTTGGCCTGCTCGGGCAGGACCTTGTCGATCGCGGACTTCAGCGTCGCCTGCGAGGTGCCCGCGGCGGCCTTCACGTCGATCTCGTCGAACTGCCCGGGCTTGGCGAACAGCTTCTGGGCGGTGACCGTGTCGTACAGCGCGAGGGTGCCGCCGGCCGCGACATTGCCGTCGTCGGTGGTGAAGACGCCGACGACCTTCTCGGTGCGCACCGGGCCGTCGACGGACACCCGGATGGAGTCCCCGGCCTTGTACTCGCCGCGCTCGGCGGTCTTGGAGTCGAGCGCGATCTCACCCGCGGCCTTGGGGGCGCGGCCCTCGGTCATCGTGTACCGGGGGTCCTTGCCGTCGGCCCCCGGGTAGTAGTTGCCGCCGACGTTGGAGAAGCCGCCGCCGAGCAGGTCGCCCTTCTTGTCGGCGAGGGCGGCGTTGCCCTTCACGACACCGAAGGCGGAGCCGGCGCCGGGCGCCTTGGCGGCCTTGTCGAGCAACTGCTGGCTCAGCCGGGGGGCATCACCGGGGTTGGCGGAGTCGTCATCCTTCTTGTCGGGGGCGATGGCGACGTCGACGCCCTTGAAGCCCTTCTGGGAGCTCTTCTGATAGGCGTCGGAGATGGTGTTGGTGAAGACCAGGGTGCCGGCGACGAAGGCCACACCGAGCATCACGGCGAGCACGGTCATCAGCAACCGGGCCTTGTGCGCAAGCACATTGCGCAGGGCTGTACGGAGCATGAGTGTCAGTCCTGAGGGGTGGGGAGGGGAGTGCGAGGCGGCGTACGGATACGGGCGCGCCCCGCGTCAGCTCGTACGGCCCTTGGCGTCGAAGCGCCTCATGCGGTCGAGGACCGAGTCGGCGGTGGGGTTGGGCAGGTCGTCCACGATCCGGCCGTCGGCGAGGAAGACCACGCGGTCGGCGTAGGACGCGGCGACCGGGTCGTGGGTCACCATCACGATCGTCTGGCCCATCTCCCGCACCGAGTTGCGCAGGAAGCCCAGGACCTCGGCGCCGGAGCGGGAGTCCAGGTTTCCGGTCGGCTCGTCGGCGAAGATGATCTCCGGCTGGCCGGCCAGGGCGCGGGCCACCGCGACGCGCTGCTGCTGACCACCCGACAGCTGGTTGGGCCGGTGCTTGAGCCGCCCGGCCAGACCGACCGTGGCCACGACCTGGTCCAGCCACGCCTGGTCGGCCTTGCGACCGGCGATGTCCATCGGGAGGGTGATGTTCTCCAGCGCGTTCAGCGTCGGCAGCAGGTTGAACGCCTGGAAGATGAAGCCGATCTTGTCACGGCGAAGCTGGGTGAGCTTCTTGTCCTTGAGCGTGGTCAGTTCGACGTCGCCGATCCGGGCCGAGCCGCTGGAGATCGTGTCGAGACCCGCCATGCAGTGCATCAGCGTCGACTTGCCGGAGCCCGAGGGGCCCATGATCGCGGTGAACTCCGCCTGGCGGAACTCGACGGAGACCGAGTCCAGGGCGATGACCTGGGTCTCGCCCTCGCCGTAGACCTTGGAGAGATCGGTGGCCCGGGCGGCCGCCGCTGAGGTGCGGTGGGCGGTTTCGACGCCGAAGGGTGTGGTGGTCACGGTGGATGGCTCCTGTCGTGCTCTGCGGGAGTGGCGGGACGTCACTCCATGGTTCCGGTTGTGAAGGGGGACGGGATCAGCCCGTGCTCCGGTTCTGCGGGGGGTCTCGCGATGTAGGTGGTGGTGGCGGAGTCCTCCTTGAGGAGGAGAAGACACCCCGGGCGGGGCGTCGAGATTGCGTCAATCCCCAGTTAATGGGGGTTCAGGGCATATCGGCAGGTCCAATGGCCGTCGGCATCTTCGGGTACCCCGCCCCGCTGCTGATGCACCCTCAGTTGCCAATAAAATAAGACAACCTCGGTCCGCGGAGTCGCTGTGCGGGGGCATGTCCCCGGATAGGCTCGTGCTGCTCTCTTCCAGGGGAGGGCCGTATGCGCTCCGTACGGCCCAGGGGGAACCGCCGCCCGGATGGTGGAATGCAGACACGGCGAGCTTAAACCTCGCTGCCCCTCGCGGGCGTACCGGTTCAAGTCCGGTTCCGGGCACCTTCAGATCCGGTGGGCGCACTCAGCGTGTGTGGATGGTCGCCCAATGTGCGTGCGCGGGGCCCGCAGGGGCCTCGCGCGGTCTCTCCCTGCGTGAAAAGATCCTCCTTGGGCACTAGGGTGCTTTCTTTGCTTACCTATTACTCTTGAGTCAAGGTCGCGCCCGGCGGCCATGGAGGAGTGAGATGAGGAGCAGCAACCCGGTCTTCTCGCGACGGGGGTTCAGCCGCAGCGGCGGCTACGCCGGTTTCGGCGCGGCACCGCAGGCCGGGAGCCCCGTCGCCGGTCAGGGCAATCCGTACGCGCAGACACAGGCGCCCACGAACCCCTATGCGGCGGGCGACCAGCAGAATCTGACCCCCCAGCAGCTGCAGCAGATGTACGGCGCGCCGCCGGCGGGCCCGCTGCAGACCGGCCGCATGACGATGGACGACGTCGTCATGCGCACCGGTATGACGCTGGGCACCGTCATCGTCGCCGCCGCGGCCGCGTGGATCGCGCAGCTTCCGGTGGGCGTGGGCATCGGCGCCGCGCTCGTGGCGATGGTGCTCGGTCTCGTCCAGTCGTTCAAGCGCACGGCCTCGCCTGCGCTGATCATGGGTTACGCCCTCTTCGAGGGCCTCTTCCTGGGCGTCATCAGCCAGGTGTACAACGAGCGCTGGTCCGGCATCCCGATGCAGGCCGTGCTCGGCACGATGGCCGTGTTCGTCGGTGTGCTCGTCGCGTACAAGACCCGTCTCATCCGGGTGAACGCGCGATTCCAGCGCTTTGTGCTCGCCGCCGCCATCGGCTTCGTGCTGCTGATGGCGGTCAACCTGCTGTTCGCCGCCATCGGTGGCGGGGACGGCCTCGGCTTCCGCAGCGGTGGCCTCGGCATCGTCTTCGGCCTCGTCGGTGTCGTGCTCGGCGCGGCGTTCCTGGCGATGGACTTCAAGCAGATCGAGGACGGCGTCCAGTACGGCGCTCCGCGCGAGGAGTCCTGGCTGGCGGCCTTCGGGCTGACGCTCTCGCTGGTGTGGATCTACCTGGAGCTGCTCCGGCTGATCTCGATCTTCAGGGACTAGCGTCGGGTGGTGCGGGCCTCGTCCGCACCACCGGCTCGGACCCGGCGCACCTGAAAGGGCCCGCGGAGGCGATGACCTCCGCGGGCCCTTCTTCCTGTGCGGCTTAAGCCGCCCGGTTCGGTGGGTCTGTCATACACGCTTCTGCCTCCGGGCAGCGGCTACAGCAGCTTGCGTGCCGCACGCCTCAAGTCGTGTTCATGGATGATGGCCTTCGCATGGCCGTAGGCGAGCTGGTGCTCGCCGCGCAACCAGCTGACCTTCTCCTCGAAGCGGAAGAAAGCGGGGCCATCGTCGACCGTGCGCAGCCAGTCGGCAACTTCACGGCCCGTGCACTGGGGGATGCGGGAGAGTAGGTTCCGGTGAGTCTCGTCGGAGAAGATTTGGGACATCGGCGCCTCCGGACGCTTCCATGCCGGCCCCCGGGTCCATGGCCCGGGTTTCCTTCAGCTCACCGTGCCTGAGTGTTCGCCCGTTGGCAACAGTCCCTCAGTGGCGCATACGCTCGGAGCGTGGACGATACGACCCCCCTCATGACCGCCGTCGACCGGCTCGCCGACCGGCTGCGCGCCCTTCCGCAGTCCCGGCTGCGCGCGGGTGCGGCGGCCGAAGGACTGGCGCTGGCTAGGGAATTGTCGGCGCGCGCACAGCGTCTGGAGGAGCCGGGAACCCCGCCGCGGATCATGCCGGACGCGGGGCTGTTCGTGGTCGCCGACCAGGTGGCGGTGGCCGGACATGACTTGGTGCACGCGCTGGAGCGTGCGCCGGGCGGCTCCGGGGGCGGCCGGGCGGCGCGGGGGGTCACCGAGGCGGTGGCGCTCGTGGTGGAGACGGCCGGGCGCTGCGGGGTCTGAGGGCGCCGGTCGCCGAGGCTTACCGCGGGTTCGTACCGGGGCTCAGAGCGAGGCGATGACGCGGTCGGCCAGGACGTACACATTGTCCTCGCCGCAACCGAACGTGAGCGCATACGCACCGGAGACGCCCGAGCCGCCGAGCAGCACCGGGGTGGTGCCCTCGCGCAGCGCGTCCGCCAGCCGCTCGGCCGTCTCCCGGTGGCCCGGGGTCATGCAGATCGTGGTGCCGTCGGCGAAGACGTAGACATCCAGGGTGCCGAGGGGCCCGGGGCGCACATCGGACAGCGGGGTGCGGGCGTCGGCCAGCTCGGTGATCCGGGTCACCGTACGGTCGTGGTCGGCCACGGGTGACGACGGGGAGAAGTCGGGGTGGGACGGATGGCGCCGGCGGGCCGCCGCGAGCTCGGCCGACTCCCTGGGCTCGGCCGCCGGCTCCGGCTCGGCGCCCAGCTCCAGCTCCACCTCGGCCTCGACCTCGGGTTCCTGGTCCCCGGCGGAGTCCAGCGCCTCGGGGCCCAGCGCGTCCAGGCCGAGCAGCGGTTCGAGCCCGGCCAGATCGGCCTGGCGGGGCACGAAGAGCTGCGCGTCCTGTACGGCGTCCTCGCCGTACCCGCCGGGCCCGCCCAGCAGGGAGTGGGCGTCGGCCGTTCCGGCGGAGTCCCTGGCCTCCTGGGCGGCCCAGAACGCCCGCGCCTCGGCCAGCTCGCGCTCCCGCTCCTCGGCGAGCGCCTCGGCCACGGCCGCGCGTATCTCGGCGGCCGGGGTGGCGCGGGGTGCGGGCACCGTCACACCGTTCTCCTCGCCGCCTCTGCCCGCCTGGGCGCCGGCGGCGACGGTGGCCGCGAGCTCGGCGCGCAGCTCACAGATCTGCCGGCGCATACCGCGCGCGGTGTGCAGGGCGGCCGCCCCTACGGCCGTGGCGGTCACCGCGGCCAGGAGGAGGGCAAGAGTCGTGGGGCTCACTGACGTACTCCCGGTTGGCTGTTGATCCCCCGAATTCCTACCTCAGCTTGAGGCTTATCGCCTCTCGACGTCAGTGCATACCGTCACCAAATGGACAGAATTCGGTACCGGAAGGGCCTTTGGTCACCGGTGCTGAGCTGGGCAGACGGCTCTCCCCCAGGACCTTTGTCACATCCTGGGGGAGATTCGGTCACGGCTCGATCGAAACCAGTGTCTCAGACGCGGGGCGGCTCGGCCCCTCGGTCCGGCCCGGCTCGGCCCAGCGGCTCGGCCGGGCTCGGCCGCCCGGCTCAGCCCGGCTCAGCTCAGGCGCTCGATGACCATCGCCATGCCCTGGCCGCCGCCGACGCACATGGTCTCCAGGCCGAACTGCTTGTCGTGGAACTGCAGCGAATTGATCAGCGTGCCGGTGATCCGGGCGCCGGTCATGCCGAAGGGGTGGCCCACGGCGATCGCGCCGCCGTTGACGTTGAGCCGGTCCAGGTCGATGCCCAGGTCGCGGTAGGACGGGATGACCTGCGCGGCGAACGCCTCGTTGATCTCCACCAGGTCGATATCGCCGATCGACATCCCGGCGCGGGCCAGTGCCTGCTTGGACGCCTCGACCGGCCCGTACCCCATGATCTCGGGGGAGAGCCCGGAGACGCCGGTCGACACGATCCGGGCCAGCGGGGTCACGCCCAGCTCCCGCGCCTTGGTGTCGGACATGATCACCAGCGCCGCGGCGCCGTCGTTGAGCGGGCAGCAGTTGCCCGCGGTGATCCGGCCGTCGGGGCGGAAGACCGGCTTCAGGCCCTGCACGGCCTCCAGGGTGGTGCCCGCGCGGGGGCCGTCGTCCTGGCTGACGACCGTGCCGTCCGGGGTGGTCACCGGGGTGATCTCACGCTCCCAGAAGCCCTTCTTGATGGCTTCCTCGGCGAGGTTCTGGGACCGGACGCCGAACTCGTCCATGTCCTCGCGGGTGACTCCCTTGAGCCGGGCCAGGTTCTCGGCGGTCTGGCCCATGGCGATGTACGGGTCGGGCAGCAGACCGTCCTCGCGCGGGTCGTGCCAGTCGGTGCCCTCCTGCTCGGCGCGCGCGACGGTACGGGCCTCGGCCTCCGCGAACAGCGGGTTGTGGGTGTCCGGCAGCCCGTCCGAGGTGCCCTTCTTCGACCGCGAGACCATCTCGACGCCCGCCGAGATGAAGACATCGCCCTCGCCCGCCTTGATGGCGTGCAGCGCCATCCGCGAGGTCTGGAGGGAGGAGGAGCAGTAGCGGGTGACCGTACAGCCGGGGAGGTGGTCCATCCCCATCTGCACGGCCACGATCCGCCCCAGGTTGTGCCCCTGCTCACCGCCTGGCAGACCGCAGCCGAGCATCAGGTCGTCGATCTCGCGCGGATCGAGCTCGGGGACCTTGGCGAGCGCGGCCTGGATGATCTCGGCGGTGAGGTCGTCCGGGCGCAGATCTTTGAGCGATCCCTTGAAGGCGCGGCCGATGGGAGAACGGGCTGCAGAAACGATCACTGCTTCGGGCATCACGGCTCCATGGGGGCGGGGGTGCGGGTGGGACTCTCAGGGAAGTTACCCGTACGTATCGGCAGGGTCACGGGGTGCGGGCTGTGACGCGGAACTCTTTTTTCCAAGCGTACGCTCAGTGGCCCCGGATCCGCCCTGCCCGCGGCACTTTCCCTCGCGCCCTACGGGGCGCCGATACCCGCCCGGGCGCCGCCTCCAGGACCCACCGGCCCCCGGGCCCCGAACGCGGACCGCGCGCCCGCTACCCGGACGGGCGGGAGGTCCCGGGGGCCGGGTGCCCCTGCCCCCGGCGCGCCAAGTACTTGCCCTAATGCAACTAATCCATCAAGGGATTTCCAGAGGGGTAGCCCACCCCCCCCGGCATGGGCCTCGCCCCGTCCCACGGAAGCCGCCACCGCCCCGACGGCCGATGGCGCGGCCCCGGCCCGCCACCGCCTGCTGCCCGGCGTCGGCCTCGGCCCCTGGCGGCGGGAGCCGCGCCCGGCCCAGCCTCCGGCGACGCGGCCCCGGCTGGGCCCCGCCTGCTGCCCGGCGTCGGCCTCGGCCCCCGCCGCCGGGAGCCGCGACCGGCCCTCGCCCCCTCCGGCCCGGCGGTCGGCGGCGAGGGCCCGGCCGGGCACCTCTGCCGCCGCTGCTCAATTTGCGCCGAAGGCGCGGGACGAAGGCCGCGCCCGGCCGGGTAGATCAGCCTGCCCCGGAGGGTCATGGCGGCCGGGGCGCGGCTACAGGAGCCGCTACTGGTCCGGTGGCGAGGGCGCGGCCCGCCACTGCCTGCTGTCCGGTGTTGGCCTCGGCCCCTGGCGGCGGGAGCCGCGACCGGTTCTCGCCTCTGCGGCCCGGCGGTCGGTGGCGAGGGCGCGGCCCGCCACTGCCTGCTGTCCGGTGTTGGCCTCGGCCCCTGGCGGCGGGAGCCGCGACCGGCTCTCGCCCCTGCGGTCCGGCGGTCGGTGGCGAGGGCTCGGCTGGGCACGTCCGTCGCCGCTGCTCAATTTGCGCCGAAGGCGCGGGACGAAGGCCGCGCTCGGCCGGGTAGATCAGCCTGCCCCGGAGGGTCATGGCGGCCGGGGCGCGGCTACAGGAGCCGCTACTGGTCCGGTGGCGAGGGCGCGGCCCGCCACTGCCTGCTGTCCGGTGTTGGCCTCGGCCCCTGGCGGCGGGAGCCGCGACCGGCTCTCGCCCCTCCGGCCCGGCGGTCGGTGGCGAGGGCTCGGCTGGGCACGTCCGTCGCCGCTGCTCAATTTGCGCCGAAGGCGCGAGACGAAGGCCGCGCCCGGCCGGGCACATCAGCGCGCCCCGGAGGGGCACGGCAGCCCGAGGAGGGGCCGCCGCCGTGGCGGCGTGGCAGCCGGAGTCCGGCGATGGCGTGGCAGCCCGGCCCGGGGCCCGCAGGCCCCGGATGGGCTGCGGTCGCAGACGCCGGGTGGGCTGGGGCCGCAGACGCCGGGTGGGCTGGGCCCGCAGGCCCGCAGGCCCGCAGGCCCGGGTGGCTGGGGCCGCAGGCCCCTGGGTGGGCTGGGGCCCGCGGTCCAAGGGGAGCCGGGCCCGGTGGGGGTCAGGAGCCCGAAGGGGGCGGGGAGGTCGGGGACGAGGTGTCGGGGGAGCCGGACACGGTCGCGGGCTCCTTGGCGGGGCCCTGGCGCCGCAGCAACCGGGCCCAGGGCCCGCGAGCCGCGGTGACCTCGGTGCCACCCTCGGCGGCCGCCTCGGCCGCCGCCGTGGCGACCGGCAGGATGCCCTCGTCGAGCGTCTCCGCCGCCTCCTCGGGCCACAGGCCCAGCGAGTCGCACAGGGTCGGCAGAACGGCCATCGAGGCCGTGGCGTACCCCTCCGCCGAGGGGTGGAAGTTGTCCGGGCCGAACAGCTCGCGCGGATTGGCCGCGAACTCGGGGCCGAGCAGATCGCCCAGCGAGACCGTGCGCCCGCCCTGCTCCACCACCCCGATCGTCTGCGCGGCGGCAAGCTGTCGGCTCAGCCGCCGCGCGACCCAGCGCAGCGGCTGATAGACGGGCTCGATCGTGCCGAGGTCGGGACAGGTGCCCACCACCACCTCGCAGCCGCTCTCGCGCAGTCTGCGCACCGCGTCCGACAGCAGCCGCACCGACTTGGCGGGCGGCATCCGACGGGTGACGTCATTGGCGCCGATCATGATCACGCACACGTCGGGAAGCAGCTCCGCATCCCCCAGCACCAGCGTGACCTGGCGCTCCAGATCGCTGGACTGCGCCCCCGGCAGCGCCACGTTCCGCAGGTCCACCGGGCGCTCGGCAACCGCCGCGAGCCCCGAGGCGAGCAGCGCGCCCGGTGTCTGACTAGGGCGGTGGACGCCCTGTCCGGCGGCCGTGGAGTCGCCGAGAAAGGCCAGCCGCAGTGGGGGCTGGCCGGTCCTGCGGGCGAAGGCGAAGCCATATCGGCCGTCCGCGCGCGGCGGAGGATCGTCCGACCCGCCCACGGCCCGCTTCGCATGGGACACCTCGGTGAGCAACAGCACGGCGGTCACCCCGCCCAGCAGCCCGATCCCGCCGCCCCCGTACGCCGCCGCGGCCGCGATCCGCCGCGCCACCCTCGCCCTCGACATCGACATGGGTCCAGGCCACCTCCGTCCGCACGCGCACGCGCTTCCTTCTCCTTTGTACGCCTCGCTAACAACTTGTTGCCCCGCACAGCCTTCCTCCCAACGCATGGGTCGCAGGGCGGGGGCGCGCAATAAGCTGACAGCACGGCGCCGCGATGGCGGCCGCCCCGACGCGGAGATCCCGCGGAACCGGACCAGGAGCAGGTGTGCAGTACTACGAATCGATGATTGAGCTGGTCGGCAACACCCCGCTGGTGAAGCTCAACACCGTGACCGAGGGCATCCGGGCAACCGTCCTGGCCAAGGTCGAATACTTCAATCCCGGTGGCTCGGTGAAGGACCGGATCGCGGTCCGGATGATCGAGGCAGCCGAGCGCTCCGGTGAGCTCGAGCCGGGCGGCACCATCGTCGAGCCGACGTCCGGCAACACGGGCGTGGGCCTCGCGATGGTCGCCCAGCGCAAGGGCTACAAGTGCATCTTCGTCTGCCCGGACAAGGTGTCCACGGACAAGATCAACGTGCTGCGGGCCTACGGCGCCGAGGTGGTGGTCTGCCCCACCGCCGTGGACCCCGAGCACCCCGACTCGTACTACAACGTCTCCGACCGGCTGGTCCGCGAGACGCCGGGTGCCTGGAAGCCCGACCAGTACAGCAACCCGAACAACCCCCTCTCCCACTACGAGTCCACCGGCCCCGAGCTGTGGGAGCAGACCGAGGGGAAGATCACCCACTTCGTCGCGGGCGTCGGCACCGGCGGCACGATCTCCGGCACCGGCCGCTATCTGAAGGGGGCCAGCGAGGGACGGGTCCAGGTGGTCGGCGCCGACCCCGAGGGCTCGGTCTACTCCGGCGGCTCCGGCCGCCCGTATCTGATCGAGGGCGTCGGTGAGGACTTCTGGCCGACCGCCTACGACCAGACCGTCGCGGACGAGATCGTCGCGGTCTCCGACAAGGACGCCTTCCAGATGACGCGGCGGCTGGCCAAGGAGGAGGGGCTGCTGGTCGGCGGCTCCTGCGGAATGGCGGTCGTGGCCGCGCTGAAGGTCGCCGAGCGGCTCGGACCGGACGATGTGGTGGTCGTGCTGCTGCCCGACAGCGGCCGTGGCTATCTGTCCAAGATCTTCAACGATGAGTGGATGGCCGACTACGGCTTCCTGGAGGAGGACGGCCCCTCGGTGCGCGTCGGCGACGTCCTCCAGGGCAAGCAGGGCGGACTGCCCTCCCTGGTCCATATGCACCCGGACGAGACGGTGGGCGAGGCCATCGACGTGCTGCGCGAGTACGGCGTCTCGCAGATGCCGATCGTCAAGCCGGGCGCCGGGCACCCGGATGTGATGGCCGCCGAGGTCATCGGTTCGGTGGTGGAACGCGAGCTGCTGGACGCCCTGTTCGCCCGGCGCGCGGAGCTGACCGACCCGCTGGAGAAGCACATGAGTCCGCCGCTGCCGCACGTCGGCTCCGGCGAGCCGGTCGAGGACCTGATGGCGGTGCTGGGCACGGCGGACGCGGCGATCGTGCTGGTGGAGGGGAAGCCGAAGGGCGTGGTGAGCCGGCAGGACCTGCTCGCGTACCTGGCCAGCGGCGTCAAGTAAGGGCTCCAAAGGGGGCCCAACTGCCCTTCGAGGGAGGCCCGCCGGGGCTTCGAGGAAGTGGTACGTGCGTGTCACGCGCCCGCAGCACAGGCTTAACACAGCTCCGGCAGATTAGTGGGTGTCGGAAGGACGACACCGACACCCAGGATGAGGCGACAGGACATCCGGAGCGGCTCCCGGACCTCCATGGTCGCCTGGACGCGGAAGCCCGGCCCTGACCCGGCCCGCGTCCCCCGCGGGGACCGCCGTCGTCCCGCCCTCGGTGCCCAGCACCGGGGTGCGGCGGTCCCCGCGCAGTCTTTTCGGAGGTTCGGCGTTCGCAGAACCTAGTCCCTGCTCTCCTCCTGGCTCCGACCCCGGCGCAGCCAGGAGAAGCCGCCCGCCGCGTGGACCGCGTTGACGCCGAAGATCCCGGCCCAGGTGATCAGCAGGCCGGGCAGGCCCTCGTTCACCACGCCGATCGCCGACAGCGGGATCGCCAGCACCAGGGAGATCCCGACGAAGGCGAAGCGCTCGCCGATGCCCATCCCGTGGGGCTGGTCCGAATGTGCGCCGGTGAAGTACGGGCGGGTGCCGCGTGCCGCCGCCATCTGTTGTTCGGCGAGCTGGCGGCGGACATGCCGGTCCGCCGTATCGTTGAAGCGCTGCTCGACTTTCTCCATGAAGGAGTCGACCAGTTCCGACTCGTACTCCGCACCCAGCTCCTTACGGGTCTGCAGGGCCGCGTCGAGTTCCTTTTTCAGATCCGGGTCACGGGCGTCCATGCTTAATGACGGTACGGTCGCGGGGACGCTTTGTCGGTAGGGCTAGCCCCCGAAAGACGCGCGGGCGCGAAGAGGTACACCCCTGGTACCCCCGGCCCGCTGTGGAAGGAGTCAGTTCCGTGACCGCACCTCTCCTCACGTCCCTCGCCGCGCCCGGCGGCGACCGCCCCGACGCGCTGAGCGTCGGCGGCCGCTCCCTCTCGCGCGAGGAACTGCTCGGTGCCGCGGGCGCGGTGGCGGCCCGTATCGCCGGTGCGCCGGTCGTCGCGGTCCGGGCGACCGCGACCCCGGAGACGGTGGTCGCGGTGGTCGGCGCGCTGCTGGCGGGGGTGCCGGTGGTGCCCGTACCGCCGGACTCCGGCCCGGCCGAACGCGACCACATACTGCGGGACTCGGGCGCCACCCTGCTGCTCACCGGGGAGGCCATAGCGGCCCCGATCGAGACCGTCCCGGTGGACCCGGCCGAGCGGGCCGCGTGGACGAAGCCGGAGCCGGACGCGGAGTCCACGGCGTTCATCCTCTACACCTCGGGGACCACGGGGGCGCCCAAGGGCGCGCTGATCTCCCGGCGGGCGGTGGCCGCCGACCTGGACGGGCTCGCCGCGGCCTGGGCCTGGACCGCGGAGGACACCCTGGTCCACGGGCTGCCGCTGTTCCATGTGCACGGCCTGGTGCTGGGCGTCCTGGGCGCGCTCCGGACGGGCAGCCGTCTCGTCCACACCGGCAAGCCGACCCCGGCGGCGTACGCGGCGGCGGGCGGCAGCCTCTACTTCGGTGTGCCGACGGTCTGGAACCGGATCGTCCAGGACCAGGACTCCGCCCGCGCCCTGGCCTCCGCCCGGCTGCTGGTCTCCGGCAGCGCCCCGCTGCCCGCCCCCGTCTTCCGTGACCTCGAGCGGCTCACCGGCCAGCGCCCCATCGAGCGCTACGGCATGACCGAGAGCCTCATCACCCTCTCCACCCGGGCCGACGGAGAGCGCCGCCCCGGCTACGTCGGCACCCCGCTGGCGGGCATCCGCACCCGGATCGCCACCGAGGAGGGCGCCGAGATCGGCGAACTCCAGCTCACCGGCCCCACCCTCTTCGACGGCTATCTGAACCGGCCCGAGGCCACGGCCGGTTCATACACCGAGGACGGCTGGTTCCGCACGGGCGACATCGCCGCGGTCGACCCGGACGGCTTCCACCGCATCGTGGGCCGCGCCTCCACCGACATGATCAAGTCCGGGGGCTACCGCATCGGCGCGGGCGAGGTCGAGAACGCCCTCCTCGACCACCCCGCCGTCCGCGAGGCCGCCGTCGTCGGCGCCCCGCACGAGGATCTGGGCCAGGAGATCGTCGCCTACGTCGTCGCCGACGGCATCGGGGAACAGGAGCTGATCGACTTCGTCGCCTCCCAGCTCTCCGTCCACAAGCGACCCCGTAAGGTCCGCTTCCTGGAGGCCCTGCCGCGCAACGCCATGGGCAAGCCCCAGAAGAAGCTCCTGCCCCCGGCCTGATCCCGGCCCCCGGCCTGACCCCGGCCCCCGGCCTGATCCCGGCCCCCGGCCTGATCCCGCCCGCGGCTCCCGGCCGCCGTTGCCATCCGTGACGCTCATTCCTACACTCAGTGACCACGACGGATGAGTGGAGAGACCGATGGTCCGCGCATGGGAAGCCGACCCGTCCGCATCGTTCGCGCGCCGATTAGGAAAGTCGGCGCGCGAACTCGGAAACACCGGTGGACGCGACGGGTGTCCCGACATCTGGCAGCTCGACAACGGTGACATCGCGGTCATCGGCCGCGACCTCACCGACGCCTACCGGGCGAAACTCCCCGACGACGCCAGCATCGCCCCGGACGAGCGCCTCGTCGTCATCCCGGGTTCCACCCTGAGCGCCGCGAAACCGGACATCCCCGATGCTCGGACTTGACGGCCCTCGCCTCGACACCACCTGGGGCGAAGTGCTCCCCCTCGACGCCTATCGCCGCGACTTCCGCGAGCGGCAGTGGACGATCGACGGCCAGGACTCCTGGAAGCTGGAGCGTCAACAGAGCTTCAGGGAGCCGGGATTCGCCAGCTGGGAGGCGTTCGCCCGGGGCGACTGGGACGAATCCCTGCGTCTCATCGAGGAGGAGCGCGACTATCTGCGGGAATTCTCGCAGGAGGTCGAAGACCACCGGATCGCCCTCTACCGGGTCCGGGTGGTCGAGGAGCCCATCGCCCCGTATCTGCAATGGGAGCTGCATCTGCTGCGGCTGCGCGCCGAATGCGGGGAGAGGATCCGGGTGGTCGGCCCCGAACACCTCGGCGAGCTGGAGAGATCCGAAAAGCTGCCGGAGCTTTTGACGCTGGGCGACCGCACGACCTATCGGATCCGCTATACGGACCAGGGGATTCTCGACGGCGCGGTGCGGTTCACGGATGCCGGGACCACCGTCCGCTGCCGCGCGTTCACCAGGGGTCTCTACGGTGCCGGTGAGGACCTGGAGTCGTATTTCGCTCGCGAAGTAGCGCATTTACCGCCACCACAGCCGGAGTAGCAGATTAACGAGGATCATGGGACGCATTCCGAACTGTCCGGATCCGCGGGTGAGGTGGTGCAGGCCCGGGACATCAGCGGAGGCATCCACTTCCACAGCGGCGGCCGCCCCGACCGCCCCAAGCCCCGGCAACTGCCCGGGGACGTCCGGGGATTCGTCAACCGGGGACAGGAGCTGGGACGGCTCGACGCCATCCTGACCGACGGCGGCGGTGAATCCGTCTCCGTCCCGGTCTGTGTCCTCGCCGGGACCGCGGGCGTCGGCAAGACCTCCCTGGCGTTGCGCTGGGCGCACCGCGCGCAGGACCGCTTCCCGGACGGCCAGCTGTATGTGAACCTGCGCGGCTACGACCCGGGCGCACCGGTCACCCCGCAGGAGGCGCTGCACCGGTTCCTCTCGGCCCTGGGCGTACCGGTGGCGGCGATTCCGGCGGACCTGGAGGCGGGCGCGGCGCTCTACCGGTCGCTGCTGGCCGGGCGCAGGGTGCTGGTGATCCTGGACAACGCGGCCACCGTGGGCCAGGTCAGACCGCTGCTCCCGGGCGCCGCGGGCTGCCTGGTCGTGGTGACCAGCCGGAGCCGGCTGTCCGGACTGGCCGTCCGTGACGGGGCGCACACGCTGACCCTGAGCACGCTGGACGAGACGGAGGCCGTCGCGCTGCTGAGCGTCGTCACCGCCGCCTACCGCCCCCAGGACGACCAGGACCAGCTCATCGAGCTGGCGCGGCTGTGCGCCCGCCTTCCGCTGGCCCTGCGCATCGCCGCGGAGCGGGCCGCCAGCCGTCCGCGGATGGGGCTGGACGAGCTGATAAGAGACCTTCGCGACGAGTCAGCCCTGTGGGATGCCCTGAGCGTGGGGGACGACGAGGAGGCCGAGGCGGTGCGTACCGTGTTCGCTTGGTCCTATCGGGCGCTGCCCGCGGCGGCGGCGCGTCTCTTCCGGCTGCTCGGGCTGCATCCGGGCGCCGAGTTCGGCACCGCGGCCGCCGCCGCTCTCGGCGGGGGCGCGGGCACCGGCCGTATACGGCATCTGCTGGACGTGCTGGTCGGCGCCCATCTGCTGGAGCAGACCGGACCGGACCGTTACGAGTTCCACGACTTGCTGCGCGCCTACGCGGCCGACCAGGCGCGGCACGAGGAGCCCCCGGAGGAGCGCGCGGCGGCGCTGCGCCGGGTGCTGGTCTGGTACCTGCACTCCGCGGACGCGGCCCAGACCTGGATCAACCCCCAGGAGGCCCATATCCCGCTCGATCCGCCGGGCGATGACCTCACCCCCGCGTCCTTCGCGGACTACGAGGAGGCCATGCGGTGGTACGAGGCGGAGCGCGGCAATCTGCTGGCCGCGACCCGCGCCGCCGGTGAAGCCGGTCTCGATGTGATCGCCTGGCAGCTTCCCGCGGTGCTGCGCAGTGTGCACATGCTGCTGAACCCGTTCGAGGAATGGCTCGCCATGGGCCGTATCGGACTGTGCGCCGCACGCAGGCTGGGCGACCGTACCGCGGAGGCCGAGCTGCTGGAGAGCCTCGGGATGGCCTGTACGCAGTCGCATCGCCTCGCCGAGGGCGCGGAGTACCACCAGGGCGCCCTCGCCGCCCGTCGGGAGACCGGCGACCGGCTCGGGGAGGCGCTCTCGCTGAACGACATCGGGCTGATCCACTTGCGGGGACGCCGGCTGGAGGCGGCGAAGGAGCGGTTCGAGCAGGCCGCGGCGGTCTTCCGGGAGCTGGGGGCCGTCCAGTGGGAGGCCGTTGTGCTGGCGAACCTGGCCGAGGTGACGTACGAGCTCGCCCGGCCCGAAGAGGCGTCCGGCTTTGTGCGGCGGGCCCTGGAGATGCACCGCGGACTGGGCAACCAGGGTGGCGAGGGCAACGCGCTGCGCATCCTGAGCGCCGTTCAGCGGGACCGCGGGCAGCCGGAGGAGGCGCTGGGCTCCGCCGAGGGCGCGCTGGAGATCGCCCGAACCCACCGCAACCACATGTGGGAGGGGTACTGGCTGCTGGAGTTGGGCCGGGCGCAGCAGGCCAACGGCGCGTTCGACGCCGCCCTGGTCTCGTTCCAGCGGGCCGCCTCGCTCCAGCGCCGCCTCGGCGACCGGGCGCGGGAGGCCCGGGCGTGGGACGGTGCGGGGGAGACCTACCGGCGGCTCGGGCGGCCCGGCGAGGCGGCCGATTTCCACCGCCGGGCCGCGGCGGCACACCGGGAGCTGGACGACCTGTGGCACGCGGCGCTCGCCCTCGACGGCCTCGCCGTCGCGCTGCGCGAGGCCGACGAGGCGGGCGGCGCCGAGGAAGCGGGCGGCGTCGAGGAGGCGCGGCGGCACTGGACCGAGGCCCTGCAAGCGCTCGCCTCGTACGACGATCCCCGGGCCGCCGCGCTGCGCGAACACGTCGTCGCCGCCCTGGAGTCGGGCGGCACATGAGCGGTGCCGGTCCGGCTCACCCGGGCTCGGTGGCGTACGGGCGGTCGGGGGACGGCTCCGGGGCGAGGATCATGTGGTCGGGGACATGGGCGGTGTCGCGGTGGGCCAGGAGCCAGTAGAGGGCGGCGGGGATGGCGAGGCCGACGAGCCAGGAGATGTCCGCGCCGCCCAGCGGGGCGACGAAGGGGCCGGTGTAGAAGTGGGTGGACAGGAAGGGGAATTGGGCCAGGACGCCCACGGCGTAGGTGGACAGGGCCTTCCAGCGCCAGGCGCCGTAGCGGCCGTTGGGGTCGCTGAGGGCGGGGATGTCGTAGCGCTCCTTGGCGATGGCGTAGTAGTCGACGAGGTTGATCGCGCTCCACGGGGTGAAGAAGGTCAGCAGGAACAGCAGGAAGTCCTTGAAGGAGGACAGGAAGCTGTCCTTGCCGAGCAGCGCGACCGCCGTGCCCGCGACCATGATCCCGGCGATATAGGCGGCCCGGCCGCGCGGGGAGAGGGTGGCGTTGCCGCGGAAGCCGCTGATGCTGGTCACCATCGACATGAAGCCGCCGTAGGTGTTCAGGACGTTGATCGTCAGCTTGCCGAGGGCGATGACGAAGTAGAGCAGTGAGGTGATCACGGCCGCGCCGCCGCCGAGGCCGACGATGTAGGAGACCTCGTTGCCGACGAAGGCGTGGCCGGCCGCGGCGGCCGCGAGGGCGCCGAAGGTCATGGACCACTGCGAGCCGAGGACGGTGCCGGCCAGGGTCCAGGAGAAGGTGGCCTTGGGGGAGGTGGTGCGCGGCAGGTAGCGGGAGTAGTCGGCGACGTACGGGCCGAAGGCGAGCTGCCAGGAGGCGGACAGCGACACCGCGAGGAGGAAGAGCGGGAAGTCGAAGGTCCGGTCGTGGAGGAGGGTGGCCAGGTCGGTGCGGTCCAGCAGCCGGATGCCCAGGTAGACGAAGGCCAGGGCGCAGACGACGCCCGCGATCCGGCCCAGGGTGTGGATCAGGCGGTAGCCCACGGCGGCCGCCACACCGGTGATGAGGGCGAAGAGGATGATCCCGGTGGTGTCGCCGAGATGGGTGAGTTCGCCGACCGCCTGGCCCGCCAGCACGCTGCCGCTGGCGAAGAAGCCCACGTACATGACGATGACCAGCAGCAGCGGGACGATCGCGCCCCGGACCCCGAACTGGGCCCGGGAGGAGATCATCTGGGGGAGGCCGAGCCGGGGCCCCTGGGCCGAGTGGAGCGCCATGACGGCTCCACCGAGCAGGTTGCCGAGCAGCAGGGCGATGATCGACCAGAAGGCGCCCGCGCCGAAGACGACGGCCAGCGCGCCGGTCACCACGGCGGTGATCTGGAGGTTCGCGCCGAGCCACAGGGTGAACTGGCTGAAGGCGGTGCCATGGCGCTCCGCGTCCGGGACGACGTCGATCGAGCGCTTCTCGACGAGAGAGTCGAGGGTGTCGCGGGAGCCGCGGGAGTCGAGAGAGTCGGGCATAAGGGTGCTCCTGCCGCTATTTCTTGGTGAGGCCGTTCTTGGCCGCCCAGTCGGCGGCGACCCGGTCCGGGTCCTTCTTGTCGTTGCTCACCAGCTTGTTGAGACGGGCCAGTTCCTGAGTGGTGAGGGCGCCGCCCAGACGGGCCAGGGCCCTGCGGACCTTGGCGTCGGCCTTGGCGGAGCGGACGACGGGCACGATGTGCTGGGCGGGGATGAGGGCCTTGGGGTCGGCGAGGATCACCCAGTCGTTGGCCTCGATGTCGGGGTCGGTGGAGAAGAGGTTGGCGACGTCGACATCGCCCTTCTTCAACGCGCCCTTGACCAGCGGGCCGGAGGCGTCGAGGGCCTTGAACTCCTTGAAGGTCACGCCGTAGCGGTCCTTGAGGCCCACCAGGCCGACCACGCGGTTCTTGTCCTCGGCCGGGCCGCCGAAGATCAGCTTGCCGTTCTGCTTGGCCAGGTCGGCGAAGCTGCGCAGACCGTGCTTCTGCGCGGCCTCACGGGTGACGCAGAAGACGTCCTTGTCCTCGGCCGCCGCGTACGACAGGGCCTCCAGGCCGCTGGGGAGGGCGACGGTGAGGGCGTTCTGGAGGTCGCCGGCCTCGGTCTGGGGGGCCTTGTCGTCGAAGTGGAGCAGCAGATTGCCCTGGTACTCGGGGAGCAGATCGATATCGCCCTGCTGGAGGGCGGGGATGACGATCTCGCGCGAGCCGAGGTTGGGCCGCACGCTCGTCTTGATGCCCGCGCCCTTCAGCGCCTCGGCGTAGAGATAGCCCAGGAGCTGGTTCTCGGTGAAGTTGGCGGTGCCGATGACCAGGCCGCCCAGGCTGCTGCCACCGCCCGAGCCACCGCTACCGCCGTCGCCCTTGAGCGAGGTGACGCCGCCGCTACAGGCGGCCAGCGCGGGTACGGAGGCGCCGGCGAGCAGGCCGCCGAGCAGTTTCCTGCGGTTCATGGGGTGCTCTCCTCGGATCCGGAGTGAGTCGGTGACGTCATGACGTCAGTGCGCGTGGGCGCGCGGGGGGCGGTTGCGGAACAGCAGGCGTTGCACTCCGGCCAGCACCAGGTCCAGGGCGATGGCCAGCACGCCGACCAGCACCGCCCCGCCCAGCACCTGCACGAGATCGCGCTGGGCGAGCCCGTCGAAGACGTAGCGGCCGAGCCCGCCGAAGCTGACGTACGCGGCGATGGTGGCGGTGGCCACGACCTGGACGCAGGCCAGCCGCAGCCCGGTCATGATCAACGGGAGCGCGAGGGGCAGTTCGACCTGGAACAGCACCTGGTACCAGCGCATGCCCTGGCCCCGCGCCGCGTCCCGGACCTCGGGGTCGACGGCGGCCATGCCCGCGTACGTATTGGTGACGATCACCGGGACCGCGAGGGCGACCAGCGAGATGTACACCGGCCACATGCTCAGCCCGCTGGCCAGGAAGACCAGGGTGACCAGGCCGACGGTGGGCAGCGCCCGCCCGAAGCCGGAGAGGTTGATGGCGATGAACGCGCCGCGCCCGGTGTGCCCGATGAGCAGCCCGACCGGGAGGGCGATGGCGGCGGCGACCAGGGTGGCCAGCAGGGAGTACTGGAGGTGTTCCAGGAGGCGGGTCGCGATGCCGTCGGTCCCGGACCACTGGGAGCCGCTGGTCAGCCAGCGGAGGAGGTCCTTCAGCAGTTCGATCATGTCAGGCACGCCTCCTCAGCCACGGGGTGCACAGCCACTGGATGGTGACCAGCACGGCGTCCGCGACCAGCGCGAGCAGCAGGGACAGAAGGACCCCGGCCACGACGGGGGTGGGGTAGTTGCGCTGGAAGCCGTCGGTGAACAGCTGGCCGAGACCGCCGTACCCGATGTAGCTGGCCACGCTGACCAGGGATATCGCCATCACCGTGGCGACCCGTACGCCCGCCATGATCACCGGGAAGGCGAGCGGCAGCTCGACGGTGAGCAGGGTGCGCAGCGGACGGGCGCCCATCGCGGTGGATGCCTCGCGGACCTTGGTGGGGACGCTGTCGAGCCCCTCGACGGTGTTCCGGAGCAGCACCACCAGGGTGTAGACGGTCAGGCCGGTGATGGCGGTGGTGCGGGTGAGGCCGGTGACCGGCAGCAGCAGGACGAAGATCGCGATGGAGGGGATCGTGAACAGGATGTTCGAGAGCCCGAGCAGGAGTCCGCGCAGCGCCCGCACCCGGTGGGCGATCACGGCCAGCGGCAGCGCGATCAGCAGACCGAAGAGGACGGCGGGGACGGCGGTGGAGAGGTGGTCGAGGGTGAGCGTGACCAGGTCGCTCTGATGATCGGGGAACCAGCCCCAGTCGACGGTCATGCGGTCACGCTCGGGTCGGAGGCCGGGGTGTCGTCGGAGCCCTGGGTGCCCTCGTCATCGGCTTCGCCGCGGGTCTTGGCGGCCTTGGCGGTCCCGGGAGCCTCAGCGGCTTCGGGGGCCTCGGCGGTCTTAGAGGCCCCGGCGGCCTCCGTGGCGTTCTCGAGGGCGGCCGCGCGGCCCGCCTCCGCGTGGCGGCGCCCCGCGAACTCGTGTATTCGCTCGCGCCCGGTGACCCCGGTCAGGACGCCGTCGGCGTCCACGCGGGCCACCAGACCGGCGGGGGACGCCAGCGACTCGTCCAGGGCGGTGAGCAGCGAATCGCCGTCCCGCAGCGCCCGCACCGGCCGCAGCGGGGCCCGGTCGCCGTCCGGCCCCTCGGTGTCGCGCCAGCCCAGCGGCTCACCGCGCTCGGAGGTGACCAGCCGCCAGCGGTCCCCGGCGGGCGCGGGCTCCTGCGGCAGGTCCGCGAGGGTGGACAGGGAGAGCAGCTTCAGCCCGCGCTCGGCGCCCAGGAAGCCCGCCACGAAGTCGTCGGCGGGGCTCGCCAGCAGCTCGGCGGGGGGCGCGCACTGGACGAGATGGCCGCCGGTGCGGAAGATCGCGATGCGGTCGCCGAGCCGTACCGCCTCGTCGATGTCGTGGGTGACGAAGACGACCGTCTTGCGCAGCTCGCTCTGCAGCCGCAGCAGCTCGTTCTGGAGCTGGGTCCGTACGACCGGGTCGACCGCCCCGAACGGCTCGTCCATCAGCAGCACCGGCGGATCGGCGGCCAGCGCGCGGGCGACCCCGACGCGCTGCTGCTGACCGCCCGAGAGCTGGTGCGGATAGCGCTTGCCGGAGTCGGTGGGCAGCCCGACCAGCTCCAGCAGCTCGGCGGCGCGGGCCCGCGCCTTGCGGCGGCCCCAGCCCAGCAGCAGCGGGACGGTGGCGATGTTGTCGAGGATCGTGCGGTGCGGGAAGAGCCCGGCCTGCTGGATCACATAGCCGATTCCGCGCCGCAGCTCGGCGGCGTCCGCCGCGAGGACATCACGCCCGGCCACGCTCACCGTGCCGCTGCTCGGTTCGACCATGCGGTTGACCATGCGGAGGGTGGTGGTCTTGCCGCAGCCCGACGAGCCGACGAGAACGGTGATGCCCCCTTCCGGGAGTTCGAGGTTGAGACGGTCCACCGCGGTGGTGCCGTTCGGGTAGTGCTTACTGACGTCCTTGAAGCTGATCATCCGCTTCCCCTTGCCCTGTCTGCATATAGTCATGCAGAGTCATAGTCGAGTGAATAGAAGTCAAGAGGTCTGCGTTAATCACCGGTTACTTCTGCTCGCGATGTGGACGAAGTGCCTGGCGGCTGGCCCGGAATGGGCGTTCTGAGAGGGGTTGCCCTAAATGTTGTCTCACATGCTGGATGCTGATGCCGCGGCGGCCGAGGGCACAGGCGGCACAGCTCAGCGGATCACATTGGACGGCCGGAGCCTACGCGTCGTCGATATCGCCCGCTTGGCCGATCGCATCAGCCGGCCCACGGCGCCCGACCCGACCGCGCTCGCCCTGGCCGAGCGCGCCTGGGAGACCGCGGACCGGCTGGCCGCCACCGGCCGCGTCTACGGCCGGAGCACCGGCGTGGGCGCCAACCGTACCGAGGACGTCGGCCCGGCCGACTCCGACCACGGACTGCGGCTGCTGCGCAGCCACGCCGGCGCGATCGGCGCACCGCTGCCCGCGCGCGAGGTGCGCGCCATGATGACCGTCCGCGCCAATCAGCTCCTGGCGGGCGGTGCCGGGCTGCGTCCCGCCGTCGTCACCGCGCTCGTCGAGGGGCTCGACAGCGGCGCCCACCCGGTGATCAACGAATACGGCGCGGTCGGCACCGGAGACCTCGCCGCGCTCGCCCAGACCGGTCTCGCGCTCGTCGGCGAGCACCCCTGGGACCTCACCGAGGCCACCCCGGGGCGCCGCGCCCCCGACCCCATCGTGCTCGACAGCAACGACGCCCTCGCGCTCATCAGCAGCAACGCCCTCACCCTCGGCCAGTCCGCGCTCGCCCTCGCCGAGCTGCAGCGGCTGCTGTCCGCCTCGCTCTCGGTGGCCGCGCTCTCGCTGATCGCGGTCGGCGGGTCGTACGAGGCGTACGCCGAACCCGTGCACGCCGCCCGGCCGCACCCCGGCTCCGTCGCGGCCGCCGCCCGGATGCGCGCGCTGCTCGGCGCCCCGGCCCGGCCCACCCCGCCGCTCGGGCGCATACAGGACCCGTACGGCTTCCGCTGTCTGCCGCAGATCCACGGACCGGCGCTGGACGCGGCGGAGTCGCTGGAACGGGTGCTGACCGTCGACTTCAACGCGGCCACCGAGAACCCGCTGATCAGCTCCGCCGACGAGGCCGCCTACCACCACGGCAACTTCTACGCCGCGCACGCCGCCCTCGCCCTGGACGCCTTCCGGCTCGCCGCGCTGCAGACCGCCCGGCTCTCCACGGCCCGGCTCGCCGCGCTCAGCGAACCCGACTTCACCCGGCTGCGCCCCTTCCTCGGCGACGCCGCGCCCGCGAGCTCGGGCGTGATGATCCTCGAATACGCGGCGGGAGCGGCCCTCGGCGAGATGCGCGCGGTCTCCCACCCCGCCTCGCTGGGCCATGCCGTACTCTCCCGCGGTGTCGAGGAACAGGCCAGTTTCGCCTCGCTCGGCGCCCGCCAGACGCTCCGGGTCGCCGACCACTACCGGCTGGTGCTGGGCTGTGAACTGGTCGCGGCCGTACGGGCGTTGCGCCAGCGCGGGCTGGAACCGGACCCGGAGCTCCCGGCCGGTGTCGCCTTCGCCATGGCGTCGGAAGTGCTCGATCCCCGCATGGAGGACCGGCCGTTGACGGAGGATGTGGCGGTGGCCGCGCGTCTGCTCGACCGGCTGGCAGGGGTATGAGGGACGAGGGTACGAGGTTCGGGAGGACGCGATGAGTACGGACCATGGGGTGAGCGACGGGGTGAGCGGTGTTCGGATGGAGCCAGTGGGCGAGGATGTCGCGGGGGCGTCGGCGGGCGCGGGCGATGCGGGTGGCTTGGTCGCTACGACGGGTTCCGGTGCCTCGACCGCCGCTCGGCTGCAGGCGCTCTTCGAGGGCCACCGGCTGACCCCGACCCAGCGGCGGATCGCCCACTGCATGGTGCGGCGGGCCGCCGACGCGCCGTTCCTCTCCAGCGTCGAGCTGGCCGAACTCGCGGGCGTCAGCCAGCCGTCCGTGACCCGCTTCGCGGTCGCCCTCGGCTTCGACGGCTATCCGGCGCTGCGCAAGCATCTGCGCGATGTCGCCCCCGCCGAGCCGGAGGCGGACGAGGGGTCGTACAACGAGTACCAGCAGGCCGTGCAGTCCGAGATCGACAATCTGCGCCATCTCGCCGCGCTGCTGGCCGACCCCGCCCCCGTCGTCCGCGCCGGCCGGCTGCTCGCCGACTCCCGCCCGCTGCTGGTCCTCGGGCTGCGCGCCGCCTCCGCGCAGGCGCGCGGCTTCACCTACTTCGCGCGCAAGGTCCATCCGGACGTCCGGCTGCTCGACGAGGGCGGCACGATGCTCGCCGACCGCGTCGACGCGGCGAAGCGCGCGGGCGCGACGGCGCTGCTGTGCTTCGCGCTGCCGCGGCATCCGCGGGAGGTCGTGGAGGGTCTGGAGTACGCCCAGGAGGCGGGCCTGACCGTGGTCGCCGTCGCCGACAGCGCCTTCGCCCCGATCGCCCGCCACAGCGATCTGCTGCTGCCCGCGGCGGTCGGTACGGGCCTGGCCTTCGACACCGCGTGTGCGCCGATGCTGCTGGGGCGGGTGCTGCTGGAGGCGATGTGCGACGCGCTGCCGGATGCGCAGGCGCGGCTGGAGGAGTTCGACGCGAAGGCGTCGGAGCGGGGCCTGTTCGTGGAGTGAGCCCGGGCTTCCGCGCCGCTCTGTATGCCAACCCCCGTCCCTCTCACCCAATTCTCAGGCATCCTGGCTAGATTCTTCGATTCGTCAGGGATTTCGACAGGGATTTCATCAGGGATTCGCCAGGGTGAGGAGGTCGGTCGTGGGGCGCGGGGCGTATGCGCTGGCACGGGTGGCGGTGGTCGTGAGGGCCCCTGCCGGATGGCTGTGGTGGCCCGGTGTGCTGGCCGCGGGGATCGGAGCGCTGGTGCCGGGGCTGACCGGGCGCCGGATCGGAGTGCTCGCCGGGGCGGCGCTCTTCCTGATCGCGGCGGTCGTGGTGTTCGTGATGCGTCGGAAGCGGTATCTGGAGTTGGCGCGCGGTGCCTCGCGCGCGAGCAAGTCGGTCTTCCTCCAGGACCGCGCGGTGACCGTGAAGGCGCGCCGACGCGCCCTGCGGTGGTGGCTGCTGCTGGCCTTCCTCGCCGCGATGGGCTCGTCCTTCGCCGTTCCGGCGGCGGGCGGGATGCTGATGGCGGGGCTCGGCGCCGGGCTGTGGGCCAAGGCGCGGTGGCTGGGCCGCTGGGAGCGCGCGAACGATGTGCTGCTGTGGGTACGCACCGAGCGGGTCTCCGGCGGGCGGCCCGCGGGCAAGGCGGTGGACGCCTACCAGACGACGGGAATCGTGGCCGGGGACGCGGGCCCGGGCGGCGCGCGCCGCTCGCGGGCGGTGGCGGCGGCCACGCGCTGAGAGGTCGCGGGCGCGGCGCGGAGGGCTACCGCAGACGGCTCAGCCCCAGAGCATGCGCCGCGCCGCTCTCGGCCACGATCTCGTCCACCGTCTGCGGCTCCCGCACCGTCGCGAAGCGCACCTGGTCGCCGGTGGCGTCGAAGCCGTAGACCCCGGGCCGGGGCAGGCTGTTGTACGCGAAGTGGTTGGAGAAGTAGTACGCGCCCGTGTCCAGCAGGCCGACCAGGTCGCCCGCCGCCAGCTCCGGCAGGGGCCGGTCTCGTGCGACCAGGTCGCCCGCGAAACAGCAGGGACCGGCGATGTCCTGGGGGAGCTGGCCGTCGCCGGTCTCCGCCTTGGGGCGGCCCTCCGCGTCGTAGGCCAGGACGCGCAGCGGCCAGACCTCGGGGGCGAAGACCGTACGGGTGGCGAGCTGGGCGCCCGCGTGGGTGACCGCGATCGGGCGGCCGCCCGCGGACTTCGCGTACTCGACCCGCGCCAGCACCAGGCCGGACTTGGCCAGGAGGGACCGTCCGAACTCGGTGACCAGCTTGTACCGCCCGTCGAAGAGCCCCGGCACGGTGGTCCGCAGGAGCTGTGCGTACTCCCGGTAGCTGGGGGTGATCTCGTCGGAGGCGAAGTTCACCGGGAGGCCGCCGCCGATGTCGAGGGCGTCGATCTGCTGTCGGCCGACCGCCCCGTTGATCTCTTCGGCCAGTTCGTAGGCCGCCCGTATGCCCGCCGCCATCAGCTCCAGCGGACAGCCCTGGGAGCCGACGTGGGCGTGCAGCCGGGTCAGCCAGGGGCGCTCGGTGAAGGTGCGGACGACCCACTCGCGTGCCCCGGGGTCCTGGAGGGCGACGCCGAACTTGGAAGTCGCGGTGGCCGTGCTCATCGCGTCGATGCTGCCGCCGCCCACCTGCGGGTTGATCCGCAGGCCCAGGGGTGCGGGCGGGTCCGCGCGGTGCCCCACCAGCACGCCGAGCCGGTCCAGCTCCTGTGGGTTGTCGGCGTTGAGGGCGATACCCAGGTCGAGGGCCTCGCGCAGCTCCGCCGGGGTCTTGGCGGGGGAGTCCAGGACGATCCGGTCGGGCGTCACCCCCGCCGCGCGGGCCAGCGCCAGCTCGCCGGGGCTGGCCACCTCGCAGCCCAGGCCCTCGTCGGCCAGCAGCCGCAGGACCGGGACGAGCGCGGCGGCCTTGACCGCGAAGGCGTGCAGGACGGGGGTGCCGGGCGGGACGACCTCCTCGAAGGCCGCGCGCAGTTCGGCGGCGGCGGCGCGGATTCCCGCCACGTCCAGCAGCCCGACGACGGGCTGATCCGGGCCGAGCAGCCCCTGCTCCACGGCGGCCCGAACGGTCCGTTCGCGCCGGGCGGCCATCGCAACCGGTTTCGAAGTCATGACCTCAGCCAACCATCCGGGGACGGCCGCGGACCAACTGCCCCAGGGCTGCTCCCGGGGCTGCTCCCGGTGTTCCGGGGGCCTTGCCCGGCGTCGGCAGCGAGCCCCGACAGCAGCGCCAGGGCCTGTTCGGCGGGGCTGCCCGGGGCGGCGTGGTAGACCACCAGGAGCTGGCCCTCGGTGCCGGTGACGGCCAGCTTCTCGTAGCTCAGCTCGATCGGGCCGATCTGCGGGTGCTGGAAGGTGGACGTACCGGCGCCGGCCTTGGGCTTGACGTCATGGCGGGCCCACAGCCGCCGGAACCGCTCGCTCCTGACCGACAGCTCACCCACCAGCTCGGCGAGGGGCGGATCGTCGACATCGGTGCCGACGAGCGCGCGCAGGCCGGCCACGACACCGGCGGTGGCGGCCTCGCTGCCGTGCGCCTCACGGATCTCCGGGTCGAGGAACAGCGCGCGGACGACGTTCACGCCGGGCCTGCAGAGCGGGGAGAGGGCGATGGCCGGCGGATTGGCGAAGAGGATGTCCATATAGCGGCTCTGGACGAAGGCGGGGTTCCGCGTCCAGGACAGCACGAGCTGCTGGATCCCGGCGGGCACCCGCTCCGGCCGCCGCGGACGACGGCGGCGGGGCGCGGGGCGGGCCAGCCGGTGCAGATGGGCGGTGGCGTCGTCGTCGAGCCGCAGCACGCGGGCCAGGGCGTCGAGCACCTGCTCGGAGGGGTGGCGGTCGCGGCCCTGCTCCAGCCGCAGGTAGTAGTCGCTGCTGATGCCCGCGAGGAGCGCGAGCTCCTCACGGCGCAGCCCCGGCACCCGGCGCCGCCCCACGGCGGGCAGCCCGACGTCCTCGGGCCGCACCAGCTCGCGGCGCGCCCGCAGATACTCGCCCAGCCGATTCGCGCTCTCCGCCATACCTCCACGCTAGGCGCCCGGCGCGATTTGAGCCTGTCCCTGTGACTCCCAGGATCCGGCTGTGCGGCGGGCTGGACCGGCGGGCGGTGGGGAGGGGCGCGGCCCCGCCGCCCGCCGGGAGCGGCCCGTCCGTCGCCCGGCATGAGGTCGTAGGTGGAGTGGGGCGCCCGGCGCGGGCGGCCCGTGCCTGTCCGCCCCCGGGACAAGCGATCAGCCGTGAGTCCGGTTGATCGCGGCGGGCGGGCGGCTGCCCTCCCGGCGTGCCGACGAGGGCCCCGTGCCGCCCGGGGCGCGGGCGCGGTCCGCGTGGCCGTGGGCGCGGTCCGCGTGGCCGTGGGGGCGGTGGCGCGATCTGAGCCTGTCCCTGTGACTCCCAGGATGCGTGGGGTCCTGGCTGGGGGTGGTGGGCGGGGTGACGCTAGGGGCATGGACCGTAACGAAACACGTATGACGACACCTTTCGGCGCCCGTTCCACCGCCGCCGAGGTGATCGACGGCATCGACCTGTCGGGCAAGCGCGCGGTGGTCACCGGGGCCGCCTCCGGCATCGGCGTCGAGACCGCGCGGGCGCTGGCCGGGGCGGGGGCCGAGGTGACCCTCGCGGTGCGGAACCTCGAGGCCGGGGCCCGGGTCGCCGAGGACATCACCGCCAGCACCGGCAACAAGCGGCTGCGGGTCGCACCGCTGGACCTGGCCGACCGGGTCTCGGTCGCCGCGTTCGCCGACGTCTGGGACGGGCCGCTGGACATCCTGGTGAACAACGCGGGCGTCATGGCCCTGCCCGAGGGGCGTACGCCCGAGGGCTGGGACCGGCAGTTCACCGTCAACCACCTCGGCCACTTCGCGCTGGCGCGCGGCCTGCACGGCGCCCTGGCGGCGGCCGGGGCCGCGCGGATCGTCTCGGTCAGCTCGGCCGCGCATCTGCGCTCACCGGTCGTCTTCGACGACCTCCACTTCCACTACCGGCCGTACGAACCGATGCAGGCGTACGGGCAGTCCAAGACCGCGAACGTGCTCTTCGCGGTCGGCGCCCACGCGCGCTGGGCGGGCGACGGCATCACGGCCAACGCCCTCAGCCCCGGGGGCATCCGGACCAATCTGCAGCGCCACGTCGGGAACATCACGGCCCCTGCGATGGTGTGGAAGACCCCGGAGCAGGGGGCGGCCACCTCGGTGCTGCTGGCCGCCTCGCCACTGCTGGAGGGCGTCGGCGGGCGCTACTTCGCGGACTGCGCCGAGGCCGAGCCGGTGAGCCGCCGCCCCGAGGACCTCATCGCCATGATGGCGGGGGTCGCCCCGTACGCCCTCGACCCGGAGGGCGCCGACCGCCTCTGGGCGACGTCGGAGCGGCTCCTGGCCTCGGACTGACCGCGCTCGACAACCCCCACCAGCGCCGCCGAGGGCTACCACCCCCAGCACACCGCCCACGTCTACAGCTCCACCAGCACCGCCCCGAGGTGATGGCCCGCCACCAACTCGCAGAGCGCGCGCGGCGCTTGGCCGATCCCCGTCAGCCGGGTGTACGGATACGTGAGGGTGCCCTCGCGCAGCGCCCGGCCGAACTCGCGCGTGTACGCGGGCATGGCGTCCTGGTGGTCCATCGCGCTGATGCCGCGCAGCGTGACGCCCCGGGCGATGAGGGCCGGCGTGCTGATCCCGGTCGGGGCCGACGCATCGTCCGAGAGCTGCGTGGCCAGCGCGCCGACCAGGGCGAAACGGGCGTTGCGGCGGGCCAGCGCCAGGGCGGCCCGGAGCTGTTCGCCGCCGACGGTGTCGAAGAGGACGTCGATGCCGTCGGGGGCGGTCGCGCGGAGCCGCTCCTCGATCGGCCCGGCGCCCCGGAGGACGACCGCGTCGTAGCCCAGCTCCCGCGTCAGCCGGTCGGCCTTGTGGCGGGAGCCGGTGGAGCCGATGACCCGTTCGGCCCCGTGCAGCCGGGCGAACTGCCCGGCCAGGGAGCCCACGCCGCCCGCCGCGCCGGTGACGAACACCGTGTCGCCGCGCCGCACCCCGGCCCCGCGCACCACGCCCAGCCAGGCGGCGAACCCCTGCGACAGATGGGCGGCGGGATCCGGCAGCGCCTCGGGGTCGATGGGCGACGCCCGCGCGGCGTCGAGCAGCGCGTATTCGCGCCAGCCCGCGCGGTGGCGGACGAGGGTCCCGGGGGCGAGTTCCGTGCCGGGCGAGCTGATCACTTCCCCGAGGGCCGGGCCCCGCATCACCTCGCCGGCCTTGTGCAGCAGCCGGGGAAGGCCGAGGGTGTCGGGGGCGGTGAGCGTGAGCGGGCGCATCACGGCGGAGACGCTCATCAGCCGGTTGCGCACCAGCACCTGTCCGGGGCCGGGGGTGGGGACGGGAGCGGTGACGACCTCGAAGTGACCGGGGGTGAGCGCCCCTTCGGGCAGGGCCGCCAGACGGACCTCGCGGTGGGTGGCGGGAAGGGACACGCGGGGCTCCTCGGCGGGCGGAGCGGACACCTCCCGCTGACGCTACCCCGGAGGGCCGGACCGTGCCGTTCGTGCCACCGCGAGCCCGCGCCGCTGAACCACCCGGGTGTATGCGCAGCTCCACGGTATTGACTAGTCATATTCATCGGCATCAAGATGTGAATAACTCGATCCAATCGATGGCAGGGAGGCTTGGCCCCATGACAGGACCGCGACCCGTACGGGCGCCGCGTGGTGCAGAGCTCAGCGCTCGGGGGTGGCAGCAGGAAGCCGCCCTGCGGATGCTGCAGAACAACCTCGACCCGGAGGTCGCCGAGCACCCCGACAAGCTCGTCGTCTACGGCGGCACCGGTAAGGCGGCCCGCGACTGGCGCTCCTTCGACGCCATGGTCCGCACTCTGCGCACGCTCAAGCAGGACGAGACGATGCTGGTCCAGTCGGGCCGCCCGGTGGGCGTCATGCAGACGCACGAATGGGCGCCGCGGGTGCTGATCGCCAACTCCAACCTGGTCGGCGACTGGGCCAACTGGGAGGAGTTCCGCCGCCTGGAGGCGCTGGGCCTGACCATGTACGGCCAGATGACCGCGGGCTCCTGGATCTACATCGGCACCCAGGGCATCCTGCAGGGCACGTACGAGACGTTCGCGGCCGTGGCGGCGAAGAAGTTCAACGGCACCCTGGCCGGGACGATCACCCTCACCGCGGGCCTCGGCGGCATGGGCGGCGCCCAGCCGCTGGCGGTCACCATGAACGACGGCGTCGCGATCTGCATCGACTGCGACCCGCGCGCCATCGAGCGCCGTATCGAGCACCGCTACCTGGACGTCCGCGCCGACAGCCTGGACCACGCCCTGCGGCTGGCCACCGAGGCGCGCGACGCCCGGCGCCCCCTGTCGATCGGCGTGCTGGGGAACGCGGCCGAGCTGGTCCCGCAGCTCCTCGCGATGAACGCCCCGATCGACATCGTCACCGACCAGACCAGCGCCCACGACCCGCTGGCGTATCTGCCGATCGGCGTGGACTTCGACGAGATGGCGTCGTACGCCGCCGAGAAGCCCGCCGACTTCACCCAGCGGGCGCGCGAGGCGATGGCCCGCCACGTGGAGGCCATGGTCGGCTTCATGGACGCGGGCGCCGAGGTCTTCGACTACGGCAACTCGATCCGCGGCGAGGCCCAGCTCGCGGGCTACGACCGCGCCTTCGCCTTCCCCGGCTTCGTGCCCGCTTACATCCGGCCGCTCTTCTGCGAGGGCAAGGGCCCCTTCCGCTGGGCCGCCCTGTCCGGCGACGCGAGGGACATCGCGGCCACGGACAAGGCGATGCTGGAGCTCTTCCCGGAGAACGAGTCGCTGGCCCGCTGGATCAAGATGGCGGGGGAGCGGGTCCACTTCCAGGGGCTGCCCGCCCGTATCTGCTGGCTCGGCTACGGCGAGCGCGACAAGGCGGGCGAGCGGTTCAACGAGATGGTCGCCGACGGCACGCTCGCCGCACCGCTGGCGATCGGCCGCGACCACCTCGACTGCGGCTCGGTGGCCTCCCCGTACCGCGAGACCGAGGCCATGCTGGACGGCTCGGACGCGATCGCCGACTGGCCGCTGCTCAACGCCATGGTCAACGTGGCCTCGGGCGCGTCCTGGGTCTCCATCCACCACGGCGGCGGCGTCGGCATGGGCCGCTCGATCCACGCGGGCCAGGTCACGGTCGCCGACGGCACCGCGCTGGCGGGCGAGAAGATCCGCCGGGTGCTGACGAACGACCCCGGCATGGGCGTGATCCGCCACGTGGACGCGGGCTACGACCGCGCGGACGAGGTGGCGGAGGAGCGGAACGTGAGGATCCCCATGAGGGAAGCGCAGTGAGCCGCGTTGTGGGCAATCGTCCCGCAGGGCGGGACGGGTGGGCACAGCCCACCCACTCGGCCGCACCCGCGCACGAAACGGAAGGACCGGCGGCGGCAGGCGCACCCGCGACCACGGGTGCGTCGTTCCACGAGATGTGGCGCGACCTGGCGCCCATCGGCCGCAACACGACAACAAACGGCTACCGCCGCTACGCCTGGACGGAAGCCGACGCCGACTGCCGAACGTGGTTCAAGGAGCAAGCCCAGAACCGCGGCCTCACCTACGAGGTGGACCGCAACGGCAACCAATGGGCCTGGCTCGGTGACCCCACCGCCCAAGGCGCCGTGGTCACCGGCTCCCACCTCGACTCCGTCCCCGACGGCGGCGCCTTCGACGGCCCGCTGGGCGTCGTCTCCTCCTTCGCCGCCCTCGACGAGCTGCGAGCACGGGGTGCGCACCCCACCAAACCGCTCGCCATCGTCAACTTCGGCGACGAGGAGGGCGCCCGCTTCGGCCTGGCCTGCGTAGGCTCCCGGCTGACCGCCGGGCAGCTCACCACGGACCAGGCGCACCTGCTGCGCGATGCGGACGGGCTGAGCCTCCCGCAGGCGATGGAGCGCGCCGGATACGATCCGGACGCCATCGGCCCCGACCCGGAGCGGCTGGCCCGCATCGGCGCGTTCGTCGAGCTGCATATCGAGCAGGGTCGTGCCCTGGCGGACACTGACGACGCCGTGGGCGTCGCGTCCGCGATCTGGCCGCACGGCCGCTGGCGGTTCGACTTCCACGGCGAGGCCAACCACGCCGGGACGACCCGGATCGAGGACCGCCGCGATCCGATGCTCACCTACGCCAACACCGTCCTCGCGGCCCGTAAGAAGGCCAGGATCGCCGGGGCGCTGGCGACGTTCGGCAAGGTCAGCGTCGAGCCGAACGGGGTCAACGCGATCGCGAGCCTGGTCCGCGGCTGGCTGGACTCGCGCGCCGCCGACGAGGAGACCCTGGCCGCCGTGGTCGGCGAGATCGAGCGCGCCGCGCTGGAGCGCGGGGAGCGCGACGGGGTGGACGTGCGGGTCACCCGGGAGTCGTTCACTCCGGTCGTCGAGTTCGCCCACGACCTTCGGGACCGGCTGTCCGGGCTGCTGGGCGGCGTTCCGATCCTCCCCACCGGAGCCGGGCACGACGCCGGCATTTTGTCCGCGTCCGTTCCTACGGCCATGCTGTTTGTAAGGAACCCCACCGGCGTCTCGCATTCACCCGCGGAGACGGCGGGCGAGGACGATTGCCTCGCCGGTGTGGCCGCACTCGCGGAGGTACTGGAGGGCCTGGCGTGTCACTGACGGCGCAGACGTACTGGGCGGAGCACGCCTGGGTGAACGGAAGCGTGCGGTCGGACGTGGTGATCGTGGCCGCGGCCAACGGACGGATCACGGCGGTGGTGCCCGGGAGTCCGCGCCCGCCCGCCGGATCCGTCACTCTCCGTGGTCTGACGATCCCCGGTCTGGCCAACGCCCACAGCCACGCCTTCCACCGGGCCCTGCGCGGTGTCGTACAGGCGGAGAGCGAGGCGGAGACCGAGGCGGCGGGCGCGCCGGACTCCTTCTGGACCTGGCGCGAGGTGATGTACGGGGTCGCCGACCGGCTGACCCCGGACAGCTACTTCGAGCTGGCCCGCGCCGTCTACGCCGAGATGGCGATGGCCGGGATCACCTGCGTGGGGGAGTTCCACTACCTCCACCACGCGCCCGGCGGCGCCCGCTACGGCAACCCCAACGCGATGGGGGAGGCCCTGATCGCGGCCGCGGCCGAGGCCGGTATCCGGATCACCCTGCTCGACACCTGCTATCTCTCCTCCGGTTTCGGGGCCGAGCCCAACGAGCATCAGTTGCGCTTCTCCGACGGCACGGCGGAAGCCTGGGCCGAGCGGGTCTCCGAGCTGAAGAGCGACGGCAACACCCGCATCGGCGCGGCGATCCACTCGGTGCGGGCCGTCCCCGCCGATCAGCTCGCGACCGTGGCCGGGTGGGCCCAGGAGCGCACGGCGCCCCTGCACGTCCATCTCTCCGAGCAGACCGCGGAGAACGACGCCTGTGTGGAGGCGCACGGCTTCACCCCCACCCGGCTGCTCGCCGACCACGGTGTGCTGGGCCCGGAGACGACCGCCGTGCACGCCACCCACCTCACCCCCGGCGACATCCGGCTGCTGGGCCATGCCGCCACCGGTGTCTGCATGTGCCCGACCACCGAGCGTGACCTCGCCGACGGGATCGGCCCGGCCGCCGAGCTGCAGCGTGCGGGCTCACCGCTCTCGCTGGGCAGCGACAGCCATGCCGTGATCGACATCCTGGAGGAGGCCCGCGCCATGGAGCTCGACGAGCGGCTGCACACCCGCGCAAGGGGCCACTGGACCGCGGCCCAGCTGCTGCGGGCCGCCACCGTGGACGGTCACGCGGCGCTCGGCTGGGGTGCGGAGGCCGGCCGGATCGAGGTGGGCGCGCTCGCCGACCTCACCACGGTCGCGCTGGACTCGGTGCGCACGGCGGGGCCGCCGCCCCGGCTGGGCGCCGAGACCGCCGTATTCGCGGCGACCAACGCGGACGTCCGGCACACCGTGGTCGGGGGCCGCCATGTCGTACGGGACGGCACCCATCAGCTCGTCCCGCGCGTCCCGCAAGCGCTGGCCGAGTCCATCGAAGCCCTGCACGGACGGTGATCCGGCCGCCACCGCAACGGCCGACGAAGGAGAACACCCCCACGATGACCACCGCGACGACTGCGACGACCACGCCGACCACGACCGCCATCACCGACATCGCCGGTCTGGTCACCAATGACCCCTCCCTCGGTGAAGGCCCCCTCGGCCTGATCCGGGACGCGGCCGTCGTCATCGACGGCGACCGCATCGCCTGGGTCGGTGAGTCCAGCAAAGCACCCGCCACCGACAACCGGGTCGACGCCGGTGGCCGGGCCGCCATTCCGGGCTTTGTGGACTCCCACTCCCATCTGGTCTTCGCGGGCGACCGGACCGAGGAGTTCAACGCCCGGATGTCCGGCCGCCCGTACAGCGCCGGCGGCATCCGCACGACCGTCGCCGCCACCCGCGCCGCGTCGAACAACGTGCTGCACGCCAACGTCGGCCGCTATGTGGCCGAGGCGCGCCGCCAGGGCACCACGACCGTCGAGATCAAGTCCGGCTACGGGCTGACCTCGCAGGACGAGGCCCGCGCGCTGACCATCGCCGGTGCCCACACCGACGAGGTGACCTTCCTCGGGGCGCATATCGTCGCCCCCGAGTTCGCCGACGATCCGGCCGCGTACGTGGATCTGGTCACCGGCCCGATGCTGGACGCCTGCGCCCCGTACGCCCGCTGGATCGATGTCTTCTGTGAGCAGGGCGCCTTCGACGGCGACCAGGCCCGCACCATCCTGACCGCGGGCAAGGAGCGCGGGCTGATCCCGCGAGTCCACGCCAACCAGCTCTCCTACGGCCCAGGCGTGCAGCTCGCGGTGGAGCTGGGCGCCGCCTCAGCCGACCACTGCACCCATCTGACCGATGCGGACGTCGACGCGCTGGCCCAGGGGGAGACGGTCGCAACCCTGCTCCCCGGAGCGGAGTTCTCCACCCGCTCGACCTATCCGGACGCGCGCCGGCTGCTCGACGCGGGCGCCACGGTCGCGCTGTCCCCGGACTGCAACCCGGGCTCGTCCTTCACCAGCTCCATGCCGTTCTGCGTCGCCCTGGCCGTACGGGAGATGGGAATGACGCCCGACGAGGCGGTGTGGGCCGCCACGGCCGGTGGGGCGCGGGCCCTGCACCGTACCGATGTGGGCCGGGTGAGCCCGGGTGCCCGCGCCGATCTGGTGCTGCTGGACGCCCCGTCCCATGTGCACCTCGCCTACCGTCCCGGTGTCCCGCTGGTCTCGGCGGTGTGGCACAACGGCACCCTGCTCAGATCTGACCTTGACCTGGCCTGACGGAACGGCAGCGCGCACGGATAAGGGCCCGTCCCGGTCGGCCGGGGGCGGGCCCTTACCCGTCTGCGGAGGCGTCACTCCTCGATCATCAGACCCTTACGGAGCCGACGGAGGGTGCGCGACAGCAGCCGCGAGACGTGCATCTGGGAGATGCCCAGCTCCTCACCGATCTCCGACTGCGTCATATTCGCCACGAAGCGCAGGGAGAGGATCTTCCGGTCGCGCGCGGACAGATCGGCGATCAGCGGCTTCAGGGACTCGACGTACTCGATGCCTTCGAGTCCGTGGTCCTCGTAGCCGATCCGGTCCGCCAGCGCTCCCTCGGAGTCGTCCTCCTCCGGCTGGGCGTCCAGCGAGCTCGCGGTGTACGCGTTGCTCGCGGCCATGCCCTCGACGACCTCGGCCTGGCTGATGTCCAGCCGCTGGGCCAGCTCGCTGACGGTGGGGGCGCGGTCCAGCCGCTGGGCGAGTTCGTCGCCGGCCTTGGCCAGGTCGAGACGGAGCTCCTGCAGCCGCCGCGGTACGCGCACCGACCAGCTCGTGTCGCGGAAGAAGCGCTTGATCTCGCCGACGATCGTCGGCATCGCGAAGGTCGGGAACTCGACGCCCCGGCCGGTCTCGAAGCGGTCGATGGCCTTGATCAGGCCGATGGTGCCGACCTGGACGATGTCCTCCATCGGTTCGCTGCGGGAGCGGAACCGGGAGGCGGCGAACTTGACCAGCGCCAAGTTGAGCTCGACCAGGGTGTTACGCACATAGGCGTATTCGTGGGTGCCTTCCTCCAGCACCTCGAGACGCTCGAAAAGGGTCTTCGACAGAGCCCTCGCGTCCACCGGTGCTACCGTGTCATAAGGAGGTATTTCCGGCAGATCGGACAATTCCGGCAGTTCGTCGAAAAGGTGGCCAACGGCCGCCTGGGCGTCCGCGTCGGGGGTGAACTGCTCGGGCAGGGGAGCCGACGAAACGGTGGTCCGAGTACTCCCCGAGGGTTCGGTACGCGTGTCGTCGAGGCGGGGTGACATAGTCTCCTCCATCGTTCTCGGCATATGGCTGCCGGTGCCATAACGTGCTGCTCCGGTGAGCGGCGCCTCCAAAGCCGGGCCGTAAGCGGATGTGACCCTCTACGCCTACCTGCATCGGCCACCAAGTGGCAAGTCCACGTTGTCCATATTTGCCGAATTTGCCGAACTATGCGAAATGTTCAGCTACCAGAGGACCGGGTAGAAGGCGTAGGGTTCGATGCGCGCAATCGAAAGCAACGAGACGCCAGAAGAGGTGCGCAGATGGACCGCGGGATGGTCGGCAGCGCCAGCAAAGGCCGGCTCCAGGTCGAGGTTCGGCACCACGGGGCGAGCGCGATCGTGACACCGGCGGGTGAGCTGGATCACCACACCGCCGAAGTGCTGCGCGAGCCGCTCGAGAAGTGCGTAGAGGGGGGACGTGTCCGGCTGGTGGTGGACTGCTCGAAGCTGGAGTTCTGCGACTCCACCGGGCTCAATGTCCTCCTCGGCGCACGGCTCAAGGCCGAGGCCGAAGGCGGCGGCGTCCATCTGGCCGGGATGCTGCCGATCGTTGCCCGAGTGTTCGAGATCACGGGCGCGGACGCCGTCTTTACGGTGCATGAGTCGCTTGACGCGGCCCTTGTCGAGTGACGTAGATCACTCCTGTTTCCGGCGTGTCATCGGTAGGTCATCGATGCGTTGCCCGCGTCACATCGGTGGGGCGGAAGTAGTGGGTGTTCTCACGCTTTGGCCGGGCAGGAGACAGGCTGAAACTGTTGAAGAGATCAGGTATCCCTTGACCCTGAATCGGTGAATCGGTGAGGTGAAGCGCTGATGAGCACCACCCGGCCGTACCCGCCGGGCGACCGCGGCCCGGACCCGGACGGCCCCGCGGCTTCGGCCTCCCCACCGGCGCCCCCGCCACCCCCGACCGCCGGCCCCATCCGCCAGACCCGCAGGCTCCATCTGATCGGGGCCAGCGGGGCCGTTCCGCGCGCGCGCGACTTCACACGCGAGGCGCTGCGCGACTGGGGGTGGCTTCCGGCCGCGACCGCCGACCACCGGGCCGCCGCCGAGGACGTCCTGCTCGTCGTCTCCGAACTGGTCACCAACGCCTGTCTGCACGCCGAGGGTCCCGAGGAGCTGCGCGTGAGCTGCAACGCCAAGGTGCTCCGCCTCGAGGTCGTGGACCTCGGCACCGGCACGCCCGCACCGCGCACCCCGCACCGCGCCGGCCGGCCCGGCGGCCACGGCATGTTCATCGTCCAGCGGCTGTGCCTCGACTGGGGGGTCGTGCGGAACGTGGAGGGATCCGGCAAGACGGTCTGGGCCGAACTCGCCGCGCCGGGCTGAAGAGCGCGGCCCAGGCCCCACCGCGATGCCACCGTCCACTCGCAGGCCCGGCTGATCCGTCGCGCCGGTCCGGCCGTGGTCGACCCGGCCGTGCCATCCACGGCCGGGGTCTCCTCCGGCTTTTCCGGCCCCGAGCCCGTCTGATCCCCGCCGCCACGGCGGCCACTTCACCCCTCTTCTCCGCTTCGCGCCGATCCGGCGTGCTTTTTGTCTTCCCTTGGCAAGGTCCCCGGCGTACCGTCAGCGCCCAATCTGATGTGCCGTCAGTTACATTCGGCTGCGGCGCTTGACGAGAGGGGATCTCGTGGTGTCCCACAACCAACGGCGCCCGGCCGGCCGTGGCGGCGCCCTCACGCTCGCGGCGGCCCTGGCCGGCTCCGTGGTGCTCCTCACCGCCCCGGCCGCGCACGCCGACACCGTGGACGTCGACTACCAGTGCAAGACACCGATCGGCGACAAGAGCGCCGTATCGCCCATCGACATCAAGAGCGTCGCGAGCGGCGGCTCCTACAAGCTCACGATGTCCTTCGAGAAGGGCGTCTCCTCCAGTCCCGTCGAGCTCGGCAAGGGCGCCATGCACCCCAGCGCGCTCATCAAACTGGGCGGGGCGGAGAGCGGCACGCTGTCGGTGTCGGGGCCCGCCAACGACAAGGCCATCCCGGCCAACACCCCGATCAAGATCAGTGATCTGTCGGGCACCTACACCCCCAAGAAGAGCGGAAAGGTCACCTTCACCGCCTCCACCCTCACCATCAAGGCGCTGGGAACGACCACCACCTGCACCCCGGGCAACAACCCCAAGCCCTCGCTGACGCTGGACGTCAAGGGCGCGGGCGGCGGCGGGGACTCCGGCTCCACCGGCGGTACGGGCGGTACGGGCGGTACGAGTACGGGCGGCACGGGCGGATCCGGCGGTGCGCAGGGCGGCTCCGGCAACGACCAACTGCCACAGACCGGACCAGCGGACTCCGCCGTCGCGCTCGGCACCCTCGGCGGCACGGTGCTGCTCGCCGGAGTGGCCGGGGCGCTCTGGCTGACCCGCCGTCAGCGGACCCCCTGACGCTCGCGGCAGCCGAGGAGCCGCCGATGCCGTCGCGTATCCGCGCAGTGAGCCGAGCGGTCGGCCGTGCGGCCGTGCACACCGTCATCCGCCCAGCCGTCCGCGTCTGTGCCCCGGCCCTGCTGGCCGCCTCCCTGGTGACCCCGGCGAGCCCGGTGTCCGGGGCCTCCCCGGCTGCCGCCGCCGGACCCGACTGGTCGGCTGCTCCCGCCGCCGGGGGCGGCAGCGCACCGGGCGCGGGCGACCGGCCGTACATCTACCTCGAAGGCGGGCCCGGCGCCGTCCTGGAGGACAAGCTGTCGGTCACCAACAAGGGCGAGCGCCCCCGCACCGTCCGGCTCCGCGGCGCCGACGGCGCCCGTATCGCGCTCGCCGAACGGCGGGTGACGGTGCCGCCCCGTACCCGCGCCGACATCCCCTTCACCGTCACCGTCCCCTCCGACGCGGTGCCCGGCGAACGGCCCGGCGCGATCATGGTCTCCTCCGGCGACCGCGAGATCGCGGTCCGGCTGCGGCTGCGGATCAGCGGCGCGACGCTGTCCGCCCTCGCCGTGGAGGACGTGACGATCCAGGGCCGCGGCGACCGGGCGGCCATCCGCTACGCCCTCGTCAACCGCGGCAACACCGTGCTCACCCCGCGGCTGGCCGTACGCGCCGACGGGCTCTTCGGCCAGGTGCTGCGCCGGGACCCCCGCACCCTGCCGGTCGAGCTGCCGCCGGGCAAACGGGTGCGGCTCACCGAGAGCTGGCCGCACCCGCCCGCCCTCGACTCGGTGGACGTGCGGCTCACGGTCACCGCGGACGGGGGCGCGCACGCCACGGCGAGCGCCGGATACACGGCCGTCCCCTGGTGGCTGCTCGCCCCCGCGGCGGCGGCTCTGGTGGGCGCGGGCACCGGCGGAGGCGTCTGGCTGCTGCGGAGACGACGGCGCCGACCCCGCACCCCGCGACCTCAGCCACAACCGCAGAGCACAGGGGCAGGAGCGACCACGTGAACGCATGCCGATTCGCAGGCACCCCGGCCCGGCCCTCCGCCGTGGTCACCGTGCTCGCCCTGGTCCTCCTCACCCTCGGCGCGCCCCTTACGGGCGGCGCCAAGGCGGCCGAGGGCCCGACCGCGAAGGTCTCCCAGGCCGAGGCGGGCACGGGCGGCACGGTCACCGTGACCGGCGCCCGATGGCGGCCGCGCGCCCTGCTCACGCTGCTCATCTGCGGGCAGAACATGATCGGCGGCACCAACTCCTGTGCCAACGGCGACGGCAGGGCGGTCACCGTCGGCGCGGACGGCACCTTCACCAAGAAGCTGCCGGTCGCCGAGCCGTCCAAACCCTGTCCCTGTGTCATCCATATAGCGACCGCGACCGGTGAGGCCGCCGCCGCGGACGTGGCGTTCAAGGTCGCCGGGCATCCGGTCGCGCCGCTGCCGAAGGAGCGGAGCGGAGGCGAGCGGCTGAGCGTGCTCTCGGCCCGGCTCGACGGGTCCAGCGGGCTGCTGACCTGGTTCGGCGCGCCGCCGAGTCGACGGCTCGTCGTCACCGTCGGCAATCTCGGCTCGACCCCCGCCCGTGATCCGGTCTTCGAAGTGGGCACCTCGCATGGCGTCTTCGCCCCCTCCTGGGAGGAGCAGCGATGGCGCGGGACGCTCCAGCCGGGGAAGAAGACGCAGGTCAAGCTGGACGTCGAACTGTCGGCCGGGGCCCATGGCGACTATCTGGTCTCGCTGCGCTACCGAGCCAAGCTGCTCGTCGAACAGCCGTGGACGGTGGGGCGGCCCTGGGGCGTCACGCTCTTCTGGGTCCTGCTGTGCGTGGTGGTCGCGGCGACGGTCTTCCGGATCGGCATGGCCGTCGTGGACAAGGTACGGCCCCGTACGTCCCGGGCCGTGCCACCGCCGCGCCCGTCCACGCCCCCGTCGTCCGGATCAAGCGCGTCCGGACCGGCCGCGGCGAACGGCGCGCATCCGGCGCTGCCCTGGTTCACCCCCGACACGGCGCCGGAGGCACCGCCGCACCACCAGATTTCCGCACCGTCCGAGGAGATCCGATCGACTCCGAAAGGAACCACCTGAGATGCGACGAAGAGTGAGTGCGGCCGCTGTCGCGCTGCTGCTCGGCGGTGCGGGCGTGCTGCTCGGCGCGGGCAGCGCGGCGGGCGCCGAGGTCTCGTACAAGACCGAGTGTCTACCGCCTCCGATCTCCGGTCTGCCGCCGGTGGAGGGCACCACGACCGTGGCCGTGACGGCACCGGCGACGGCCAAGGTCGGGGAGGAGGTCGAGGTGGTGTGGAAGACGGTGCAGGCCGCCTCCAAGAACCCGCCGATCCTCGACCTGGAGGCCAACACCATCCTGCCGACCGGCACCATCACGGTGGGCGGCGCACAGACCGGTGACCTGTCCCTGGAGGGGCCGCGGGAGAACCCGGCGATCCCCAAGGGCGGTGAGATGAAGCTCTCCGACATGAAGGGGAAGCTGAAGCTCACGAAGGCGGGCGAGGTGACGCTGACGCCCGGCGGCTACAACATCAACGTCAGCAAGCCGCTGTCCACGGACACCAAGTGCTCGGCGAAGGAGGCCGTCAAGGCCGCCGCGACCATCAAGGTGACGGACGGCGGCAGCGGTTCGGGCGGCACGACAAGCGGCACCACCAGTGGTACGACGAGCGGGACGACCAGCGGTACCACCAGTGGCACCACGAGCGGCACCACAAGCGGCACGACCAGCGGGAACACCGGTGGCGGGGGCGGCGGAGACGATTCGTACACCGGTAAGGAGGTTGAGGTCGCCTACGCCTGCAAGACCCCCATCGGCGACAAGAACGCGACCTCCCCGGTCCAGATCAACGCCACCAAGAGCGGCGGGAGCTTCGCGCTGACCGTGAAGTTCGGCAAGTCCGTGATGGACAGCCCGGCCGATATCCCCGCCGATTCGGTCAAGCCGTCGATGGCCGTCAAGGTCGGCGGTGCCGACAAGGGCACCGTCGCCGTGGCGGGGCCGACCAACAAGGGGCCCATCAAGTCCGGTGATCCGATCGAGATCCCCGACCTCACCGGCACCTACAAGCCGGGCGCGAGCGGCAAGTCGACGCTCACTCCCGGCGTGCTGACGGTCAAGGCGCTCGGTACGACCACCACCTGCACCCCGTCCAAGGACCCCGGCGCCTCGCTCGAACTGGACACCACCGGTCAGCCCGGCGGCACCACCGGCGGTGACACGACCGGCGGTGGCACGACCGGGGGCAGCGGCTCCGGGGGTGGCACCTCCGGCGGCAGCGGCACCTCGGGCAGCGGCGGTTCGGCCACCAGCGGTGGGCTCGCCGACACCGGCGCCAGTGACCACGGCGGGCTGAAGGCGCTCGCCCTGATCGCCGGTACCACCGTTCTGCTCGGCGGCGCCATCTTCACCCTCACCCCGTGGCGCAAGCTGCGTGGCACCACCCGCTGAACCGAGTGGCCACACCGAACGGCGAAGGGCCCGGCGCGGTTTCCCGCGCCGGGCCCCTCGTATCGCTACCGAGTGCGGCGTACCACTGCGAACGTCAGTGGACGTCGGCCATCAGGGCCACGACCTTCTTCCGGTACATGAAGACCGCGAAGCCCGCGAGCGCCGCCAGGGCCGCCTCCAGCGTGATCACCCCGACGCCGCTCAGGTCGACCCCGGCGATGGACAGCAGCCCCGTGACGCAGTCGCCCGCGGTCACGGCCAGGAACCACACGCCCATCATCTGGCTGGCGTACTTCGCCGGCGCCATCTTGGTGGTCACCGACAGGCCGACCGGCGACAGGCACAGCTCACCCATCGTCTGGACCATGTAGATCGACACCAGCCACAGCGGGCTGACCTTGGTCCCGTCCTGGGCCATCCCCATCGGCACGACGAAGACGAAGAACGAGGCGCCGATCAGGACCAGGGCCATCGCGAACTTCAGCGTGGTGTTCGGCTCCCGGTCACGCCGCGCCAGCCACAGCCACAGCCAGGCGAAGACCGGGGCCAGTGCCATGATCATCAGCGGGTTGACCGACTGGAACCACGAGGACGGGAAGTGCAGCCCGAAGATCGTGTCCGCGGTCTTGGACTCGGCGAAGGCGGACAGCGTCGAACCGCCCTGGTCGTAGATCATCCAGAACACGGCGGCGGCCACGAAGAACCAGATGTAGCCGCTCACCTTGGTCTGCTCGACGGCCGAGAGGTCCCGGTCGCGCTTGATCCGGATGAGCACGCCGGTCGGGATGATCAGGCCCAGGATGGTGATCGGGATCAGCACCCAGTTGAGGGTCCAGCTCCCGCTGAGCACCACGCCGGTGTAGAAGACCGCGGCGACGATCAGCCAGATCATCGCCTTGCGCAGCCAGGAGCGGCGCTCCTCGGTCGCCAGCGGGGTGGGGACGACGTTGCTCTCCGGGCTCAGATGGCGGGTGCCGATCAGGAACTGGACCAGACCCAGTGCCATGCCCAGCGCGGCGAGCGCGAAGCCCAGGTGCCAGTTGTACGACTGGCCGACGGTGCCGATCACCAACGGAGCGGCGAAGGCACCAACGTTGATGCCGATGTAGAAGAGGGTGAAGCCGCCGTCCCGGCGCGGGTCCTGCGGACCGTCGTAGAGCTGGCCCACCATCGTCGAGATGTTGGCCTTGATCAGACCGGAGCCGAGCGCCACCAGGGCGAGGCCGACGAAGAAGGTCGCCTGGCCGGGGACGGAGAGCGCCAGATGCCCGGCCATGACGATCCCGGACGCGATGATCACCGTCTTGCGCGGGCCCCACACCCGGTCGCCGAACCAGCCGCCCGGCATGGCCAGCAGATAGACCATGGCCAGGTAGACCGAGTAGATGGCCACCGCGTTGCCCTCGGTCAGCCCGAGCCCGCCGCCCTGCCCGCCGGCCTTGGCGTCGGGGCCGCCGGAGATCAGATAGACCACGAGGAGGGCCCGCATGCCGTAGAAGCTGAACCGCTCCCACATCTCGATCATGAAGAGAGTGGCCAGGCCGCGGGGGTGGCCGAAGAAGGTCTTGCCGCCGGCAGGGGTCCCCTGCGCGGTGGCGCCCTTCGTCAGGCTGGACGCCATGGTGGTTTCCTTGCGTGCTCAGAGAGCGCTGCCGACAGGGCCAGCGCCCATGGGGGGATGGCTGAGCGACTGAGCGCCGGACGTGGTCCGGGCCGGTCGTGCCGGCCCCTTCCTCGCTCCGGACATGACAGAGACCTTTGGGTGCGTCGTCGTCACCAAAGGTCCCGGAGGAGTGCTACAGACGTTGTTTCACCATACGACACGTACTTGACACTCTTGGAGACGGTGAGAGATAGCTCACGGCGGAGGCGTGCAACCTTCCGTGCTCCGTCCGTCGCGCCGTACGCGCCCCGTGCCCCGACCTCAGCGGACTACCATCACCCCCATGACCCGAGTACTGCTCGCCGAGGATGACGCATCCATCTCGGAGCCGCTCGCCCGCGCCCTGCGCCGCGAGGGATACGAGGTCGAGGTGCGCGAGGACGGACCCACCGCGCTCGACGCCGGTTTGCAAGGAGGCGTCGACTTGCTCGTCCTCGACCTCGGCCTGCCCGGGATGGACGGGCTCGAGGTCTGCCGTCGGCTCCGTACGGAGGGCCACGGCTTTCCGGTGCTGGTGCTCACGGCCCGCGCGGACGAGGTGGACACGGTGGTCGGCCTGGACGCCGGCGCCGACGACTACGTCACCAAGCCCTTCCGGCTCGCCGAACTGCTCGCCCGGGTCCGGGCGCTGCTGCGGCGCGGTGCCGTCGAGACGCAGCAACAGCAGCCGGCCACCCACGGGGTGCGGATCGACGTCGAGTCGCACCGCGCCTGGATGGGCGACGAGGAGCTGCAGCTGACCGCCAAGGAGTTCGATCTGCTGCGCGTCCTGGTGCGGGACGCCGGGCGGGTCGTCACCCGCGATCAGCTGATGCGCGAGGTGTGGGACACCACTTGGTGGTCCTCCACCAAGACCCTCGACATGCACATCTCCTGGCTGCGCAAGAAGCTCGGTGACGATGCGGCCAACCCCCGCTATATCGCCACCGTTCGTGGCGTCGGCTTCCGATTCGAGAAAAGCTGAAGAAACTGACCAGGGCTGACACGGTAGGGCAATGCGCCGTCGCTTGATCAACTCCACGCTGGCCGTGGTGCTCGTCGTCATCGCGGTCTTCGGCCTGTCGCTGGTCATCGTCGAGACGCGGACCATCGAGAACAGCGCCCAGGAGAGCGTGAGCTCCGACGCGGTGCGCCTGGTCAGCATCGTCGACAGCAGGCTGCTGGGGGGCGAGGGGGTCACCCCCAGAGTGCTGCGCGAGCAGATCGAGCCCGGCCGCTATGCCCTGATCAGGATGCCCGACCACCGCAATGTGGAGATCGGCAAGCGCCCCACGGGCAGCGTCATCTCCGCCGAGGAGCCGGGTGAGCAGGGCGAGGTCGTACGGGTCGAGGCGTCCCGGACCACGGTGAGCCGCGAGGTCGGCCGCACCATGCTGATCATCCTCGCCGTCGCGCTGCTCGCCGTGCTCGCCGCCGTCGCCCTCGCCGTACGCCAGGCGCACCGGCTCTCCGCCCCGCTCACCGACCTCGCGGAGACCGCCGAGCGGCTGGGCTCCGGGGACCCCCGGCCGCGCCACCGGCGCTACGGGGTGCCGGAGCTGGACCGGGTCGCCGATGTGCTGGACGGGAGCGCCGAGCGCATCGCCCGGATGCTCACCGCGGAGCGGCGGCTGGCCGCCGACGCCTCGCATCAGCTCCGTACGCCGCTGACCGCGCTGTCGATGCGGCTGGAGGAGATCACGCTCACCGACGACCCGGAGACGGTCAAGGAGGAGGCGACGATCGCGCTGGGGCAGGTGGAGCGGCTCACCGACGTCGTCCAGCGGCTGCTGACCAATTCGCGCGATCCGCGCAGCGGCTCCGCGGTCGCCTTCGACCTGGACGAGGTCGTCAAGCAGCAGATCGAGGAGTGGCGCCCGGCCTCGCGCAGCGAGGGCCGCGCCATCGTGCGCTCGGGCAAGAAGGGGCTGCGCGCCGTGGGCACCCCGGGCGCGGTCGCCCAGGTGCTGGCGACGCTGATCGAGAACTCGCTGATGCACGGTGACGGCACGGTCGCGCTGCGTACCCGGGTCACCGGCAACCAGGCCGTGGTGGAGGTCTCCGACGAGGGTCCGGGGGTCTCCCCGGACCTGGGGGCGCGGGTCTTCGAGCGGACGGTCAGCGGACGGAACTCCACCGGGCTCGGGCTGGCCGTCGCACGGGATCTGGCCGAGGCGGACGGCGGGCGGCTGGAGCTGCTGCAGCAGTATCCGCCGGTGTTCGCGCTCTTCCTCAGCCGGGAGGCCGAGGACGCCTCGGGCTCCTGAGCGGCGCCCGAGGCCCCTCGGGCGCTACTTGCGGACCGGCTGCTTACGGGTGGCCTGGGCGGGCGGCGCGTCCGACAGGAAGGCTTCCGCGCACACGACGGTGTCCCGCGCGGGCAGTGTCCGGAACACCCAGGTCCGGTAGGACCAGAAGCGGAAGAGGGTGCCCAGGCCGATGCCGAGGAACTTGAACACATTGCTCTGCAGCGAGCTGTCCCACCCGAAGCCGTAGGTGGCGGCGTAGAGCACACCGTTCTCGATGATCAGGCCGATGGCGCTGAACAGCAGAAAGAGGCTGAGCTCCTTGGTGCGGCCCTGCTTGTCGCGGTCCCGGTAGGTGAAGTAGCGGTAGCCCACGTAGTTGAAGCCGGTGGCGACCACCGTGGCCACGATGCTGGCCCGCACCACCGGCAGTTCGGTGACGCTGCGGACCAGGTTGAACACCGCGAGATTGACGAAGACGCCGGCACCGCCGACCACCCCGAACTTCGCGATCTCGCGGGCCAGTTGCCCCATCTGGGCGCGCAGCCCGCCGAGTGTGCTCCGTTCACTCATGGTGATCGTTCAGCCCCGTCCCGTCGGTGTCGTCCATCCCCCCATGCTAACCAGCGGCCGTGCCCCGTGCCCTTCAGGCCGCGATCAAGTGTCCGGTGCGTATCTCTGGAGGTTCCTCCAACGCAGGTCAGGGCCGGTCGGCGGAGGAAGTTACCCTGGGAGGGTGACATTCCCGGTAGTCGGCATGGTCGGTGGCGGCCAGCTCGCCCGTATGACCCATGAGGCGGGCATCCCCCTCGGCATCAGGTTCAAGCTGCTCAGTGACACCCCCCAGGACTCGGCGGCCCAGGTGGTCAGCGATGTCGTCATCGGCGACTACCGCGACCTGGACGTTCTTCGGGCTTTCGCACAAGGCTGTGATGTGGTCACGTTCGACCACGAGCATGTCCCGGCGGAGCATCTGCGCGCCCTGGAAGCGGATGGCGTGGTTATCCGCCCCGGAGTCGAGGCGCTGCTGCACGCCCAGGACAAGGGGGTGATGCGCGAGCGGCTGAGCGAGGCCGGTGTGCCGTGCCCCCGCCACCGCATCGTGGCCGACCCCGAGGACGTCGCGCGGTTCGCGGCGGAAGCGGGGGAGGGCGACGGATTTCCGGTCGTCCTCAAGACGGTGCGCGGCGGTTACGACGGCAAGGGCGTCTGGGTCGTCCGCGGCGTGGAGGAGGCGGCCGAGCCGTTCCGCGCGGGGGTCCCTGTCCTCGCCGAGGAGATGGTCGACTTCGCCCGTGAGCTCGCCGCCAATGTCGTACGGTCCCCGCACGGCCAGGCCGTGGCCTACCCCGTCGTGGAGTCGATCCAGGTGGACGGGGTCTGCGACACCGTGATCGCCCCGGCCCCCGGCCTCTCCGAGGAGCTGTCCGGCACGGCGCAGGAGATGGCGCTGAAGATCGCGGCGGAGCTCGGGGTGGTCGGCCATCTCGCGGTCGAGCTGTTCGAGACCCGCGACGGCCGGCTGCTGGTCAACGAGCTGGCGATGCGCCCGCACAACTCCGGTCACTGGACCCAGGACGGCGCCGTCACCTCCCAGTTCGCCAACCATGTGCGGGCCGTGCTGGACCTCCCGCTCGGCGATCCGCGGCCGCGCGCGCCGTGGACCGTGATGACCAATGTGCTCGGCGGCGACTACCCCGATATGTACGGGGCGTATCTGCACTGCATGGCGCGCGACCCGGCGCTCAAGATCCATATGTATGGCAAGGACGTGAAGCCCGGGCGCAAGGTCGGCCACGTCAACACCTATGGCGACGACCTGGCCGATGTGCGCGAGCGCGGCCGGCACGCTGCCGACTACCTCCGAGGGACCATCACCGAATGAGCGCTCCTGTGATCGGCATCGTCATGGGCTCCGACTCCGACTGGCCCGTCATGGAAGAAGCGGCCAAGGCCCTCGACGAGTTCGAGATCCCGTATGAGGTGGACGTCGTCTCGGCCCACCGCATGCCGCGCGAGATGGTCGCCTACGGGGAGAACGCGGCGTCCCGCGGCCTCAAGGCCATCATCGCGGGCGCGGGCGGCGCCGCCCACCTCCCGGGCATGCTCGCGTCCGTCACCCCGCTGCCGGTCATCGGGGTGCCCGTACCGCTGAAGTACCTCGACGGCATGGACTCCCTGCTGTCGATCGTCCAGATGCCCGCGGGCGTCCCGGTGGCCACCGTCTCCGTCGGCGGCGCCCGCAACGCGGGCCTGCTCGCCGCCCGAATCCTGGCCGCACACGACCCCGGACTCCAGGCGCGCATGTGCGAGTTCCAGGACGAACTCAACGCCCAGGCCACGGAAAAGGGCAAGCGCCTGCGGGCCAAGGTGGACGGGGCCGACGCTTTCGGCTTCGGCCGCTGAATCCCGTGCCCCGGGAGGCGCATCCCGGTCCGGGCCGGTGCCTCCCGGCCCGGGCCGCGTTTTCCAGCCTCTCCGGCGATTGAGGAGCGGGGTCCGGACCAGGATCGCCATATCCAGCCCCTCCGGCGTTTGAGGAGCGGGGTCCGGGGCGGGGGCCCGGGGGCGGAGCCCCCGAAAGCGGGGGGTTGGGGGCGAAGCCCCCAGTTTCGGGAAGGGGCGGGGTGGGGGCATGGCCCGCCGCAGGCGCCCCCCACCGCACACGCGCCGCACCCCAACACGTGACTTCGGCCGAGCCACGGACGAAAATGCCAGGATGACCGATCACCTCGCGCAAGCCCACGACCTGCTGGCCGCCCACCCCGTCGTAGACGGCCACAACGACTTCCCCTGGGCCCTGCGCGAGCAGGTCCGCTACGACCTCGACCAGCGCGACATGGCCGCCGACCTCACCCCGTACACCCACACCGACATCCCCCGCCTCCGCGCGGGCGGCGTAGGCGCCCAATTCTGGTCGGTGTACGTGCGCTCGGACTTCAGCGGCGACACCGCCGTCAGCGCCACCCTCGAACAGATCGACGTCGTCCGCCGTTTCACCGACCGCTACGCGACCGACCTGCGCCCCGCCCTCACCGCCGACGACATGGAGGCGGCGCGGGCCGAGGGCCGGATCGCCTCCCTCATGGGCGCCGAGGGCGGCCACAGCATCAACTGCTCCCTGGCCACCCTGCGCACCCTGTACGACCTGGGCGTGCGGTACATGACGCTCACCCACAACGACAACGTCCCCTGGGCCGACTCGGCGACCGACGAGCCGAAGGCGCACGGCCTCACCCGCTTCGGCGAGGAGGTGGTGCGCGAGATGAACCGCCTGGGCATGCTCGTCGACCTCTCCCATGTCTCGGCCGACACCATGCGGGACGCGCTCCGGGTGACCGAGGCGCCCGTGGTCTTCTCGCACTCCTCCGCACGCGCCGTCTGCGACCATCCGCGCAACATCCCGGACGATGTGCTGGGGCTGCTGCCCGCCAACGGGGGCGTGGCGATGGCCACCTTCGTCCCCAAGTTCGTCCTGCCCGAGGCGGTCGCCTGGACCAAGGCGGCGGACGAGAACATGCACGCCCACGGGATGCATCCGCTGGAGATGACGCCCGCCGGGATGAAGGTCCAGCGCGCCTTCGAGGAGGCCAACCCGCGCCCCCTGGCGACCGTGTCGACCGTCGCCGACCACCTCGACCATATGCGCGAGGTGGCGGGCATCGACCACATCGGCATCGGCGGCGACTTCGACGGCACCGCCTTCACCCCCGAGGGCCTCACCGATGTCGCGGGCTATCCGAACCTGATCGCCGAGCTCCTCGACCGCCGCTGGTCACCGGCCGACCTCGCCAAGCTGACCTGGCAGAACGCGGTCCGTACGCTGCGCGGTGCCGAGGACGTGGCGCGCGCGGCGCAGGGCACCCGCGGCCCGTCCCTCGCGACCATCGACCAACTGGACGGCGCGGCCACCGCCTGACGCACCGCCGCCCGGCGCACTGACCAACCTGACGCACCAAGAGCCGCTTTAGCGGCTCTTGGTGCCTTTGCGATGCCTTGATGCATCGTTCACGCAATTCTCCTCTTCCTCGTTGCCTTGCGGGCGAGAGAGTCGAAGCGGTCTGACGATCTCTCACGCGCTCAACGAGAAAGAGGCGTTATGCCCGACTTCACCCGCCGTAGACTTCTCGGTGCCGCCGCCGGCTCGCTCGGTGTGGGCGCGGCGGCGTCGCTGTTGCCGCCGAGTGTGCAGCGGGCGATAGCCGCCGGCCCGGCCAAGGGCGGCTCCCTCCACGACATCGAGCACGTCGTCCTGCTGATGCAGGAGAACCGCTCGTTCGACCACTACTTCGGCACCCTCAAGGGAGTGCGCGGTTTCGCGGACCCGGACGCCCTGACCCTCTCCACCGGCAAGTCCGTCTTCTACCAGCCGGACGAGGAGAACCCGGACGGCTATCTGCTCCCGTTCCACCTGGACACCCACTCCACCAGCGCCCAGGCGATCCCCTCCACCAGTCACGCCTGGTCGGTGCAGCACGAGGCGTGGAACAACGGCGCCATGGACAAGTGGCTGCCCGCGCACCGTAAGGCCGACGGCAAGAACGGCCCGTACGTCATGGGCTACCACACCCGTGCGGACATCCCGTTCCAGTTCGCGCTCGCCGAGGCGTTCACGATCTGCGACAACTACTTCTGCTCGGTCTTCGGCCCCACCTGGCCCAACCGGCTGTACTGGATGACGGGCACCATCGACCCGACGGGCGGCAAGGGCGGCCCGATCCTGGACAACACCGCCCCGCGGCCGTACCGCTGGACGACGTACGCCGAGCGCCTCCAGCAGGCGGGTGTGAGCTGGAAGGTGTACCAGGAGGAGGACGACTACGGCTGCAATCTGCTGGAGCAGTTCCAGCAGTTCCGGGATGCCAAGCCCGGCGATCCGCTGCACGACCGCGGCATGGTGGTCAGCCCCGCCGGGACGTTCGAGGAAGACGCCCGCAACGACCGGCTGCCGACTGTCTCCTGGATCATCCCCACCAGCACCCAGTCCGAGCACCCGGACTATCTGCCCGCCGCCGGCGCCGACTACGTGGCCTCGAAGATCGAGGCCATCGCGTCGAACCCGGAGGTCTGGCGCAAGACCGTCTTCGTCCTCAACTACGACGAGAACGACGGTCTGTTCGACCACGTCCCGCCGCCCACCCCCAAGCAGGGGACCGTGGACGAGTTCGTGGGCGGCCTGCCCATCGGCGGCGGCTTCCGGGTGCCCTGCCTGATCGTCTCGCCGTGGACGGTGGGCGGCTGGGCCGCGGGCCAGGCGTTCGACCACACCTCGGTACTGCAGTTCCTGGAGCGGCTGACCGGGGTCGAGGAGCCGAACATCAGCCAGTGGCGCCGCCGTACCTTCGGCGACCTCACCTCGGCTTTCGGCTTCTCGCACGCCGCGCCGAAGCCGCCGAAGCTGCCGGACGACACGGCCGAGCAGTTGGAGCAGGCCAAGAAGGACGTCGAGAACCTCCCCAAGCCGACCCTGCCGGGCGCCGACCAGAAGCCCCCGCGGCAGGAACGCGGCCACCGCCCCCGCCGCTGAAACCGACCCGACGCCGCCCCCGCCGGAGACCGTCCGGCGGGGGCGACGGCTATGTCGGGGGAGGGCGACGGCTACGCCAGCGGGCGCCCCAGCGCGCGGTAGGTCCAGCCGGCCTCGCGCCAGTGGTCGGGGTCCAGGGCGTTGCGCCCATCCAGGATGCGGCGCTCGGCGACGACGCTGCCGAGGGCCGCCGGGTCCAGCTCGCGGAACTCGCGCCACTCGGTGAGATGCAGCACCGCATGGGCGCCCTGTGCCGCCTCGGCCGCCGTCGCCGCGTAGGCGAGGGTCGGGAAGAGGGCCCGGGCGTTCTCCATGCCCTTGGGGTCGAAGACGGTGACCTGGGCGCCCTGGAGCTGTATCTGACCGGCCACGTTGAGTGCGGGGGAGTCCCGGACGTCGTCGGAGTCCGGCTTGAAGGTCGCGCCCAGCACGGCGACCCGCTTGCCCAGGAAGCTGCCGCCGACGGCCTCGCGGGCCAGCTCGACCATGTGGCCGCGGCGCCGCATGTTGATCGAGTCGACCTCGCGGAGGAAGGTCAGCGCCTGGTCGGCGCCGAGCTCACCGGCGCGCGCCATGAAGGCACGGATGTCCTTGGGCAGACAGCCGCCGCCGAAGCCGATCCCGGCCCGCAGGAACTTCTTGCCGATGCGCTCGTCGTAGCCGATGGCCTCGGCCAGCTTGACCACATCGCCGCCAGCGGCCTCGCAGACCTCGGCCATGGCGTTGATGAAGGAGATCTTCGTCGCCAGGAAGGAGTTGGCCGCGACCTTCACCAGCTCGGCGGTCGGGAAGTCGGTCACCACGAAGGGCGAGCCCTCGGCGATGGGCGTCTCGTACACCTCGCGGAGCAGCTTCTCGGCCCGGTCGCCGGCGACGCCGACCACGATCCGGTCCGGGTGCAGGGTGTCCTGGACGGCGAACCCCTCGCGCAGGAACTCCGGGTTCCAGGCGAGCTCCGCGTCCGCCCCCACCGGGGCCAGCTCGGCCAGCCGGGCCGCGAGCAGGTCGGCGCTGCCGACCGGCACCGTGGACTTGCCCACGACCAGCGCGGGGCGGCGCAGATGCGGGGCGAGCGAGTCCACCGCGGCGTTCACGTAACTCATGTCACAGGCGTACTCGCCGTGCTTCTGCGGGGTGTTCACGCAGATGAAGTGGATGTCGCCGAACTCCCCGGCCTCCTCGTAGGAGGTGGTGAAGCGCAGCCGCCCGGTGGCGCCCTCGATCCCCGCGACGTGGCGCCGCAGCAGGTCCTCGAGGCCGGGCTCGTACATGGGCACCCGGCCCTCGGTGAGCATCGCGATCTTCTCGGGCACGATGTCGAGGCCGAGCACCTCGAAGCCCAGTTCCGCCATGGCCGCTGCGTGGGTGGCGCCGAGGTAGCCGGTGCCGATCACAGTGATCTTGAGGGCCATGCAGTGCTCCAGAACGGTCGATCGCAGATGCGGTGCCTGAGCATAGTCGGGACCCCGGGACGGGCTCAGCCGACTCTGTCAGGTAACTCACGTATACCTACCGGGGCGTCGCCCCTAGAATTCAGTTACTTAACGGTAGTTAGCACTCTTGGGGAGTGAGAGGCTTGGCGTCCTCGGTGAACGACTTCGACCTGTACCGGCCGTCCGAGGAGCATGACATGCTCCGGGACGCCGTCCGCTCTCTCGCCGAGGCGAAGATAGCCCCCTTCGCGGCAGAGGTCGACGAGGGGGCCCGCTTCCCCCAGGAGGCGCTCGACGCCCTGGTCGCGAACGATCTGCACGCGGTGCACGTCCCCGAGTCCTACGGCGGCTCCGGCGCGGACGCGCTGGCCACCGTGATCGTCATCGAGGAGGTCGCCCGGGTCTGCGCCTCGTCCTCCCTGATCCCCGCGGTCAACAAGCTGGGGTCGCTGCCGGTCATCCTCTCCGCCTCCGAGGAGCTGAAGAAGAAGTACCTGGCCCCGCTCGCCAAGGGCGACGCGATGTTCTCCTACTGCCTCTCCGAGCCGGACGCGGGCTCGGACGCGGCGGGGATGAAGACCAAGGCGGTGCGCGACGGCGACTTCTACGTCCTCAACGGCGTCAAGCGCTGGATCACCAACGCCGGGGTCTCCGAGTACTACACGGTGATGGCCGTCACCGACCCCGAGAAGCGCTCCAAGGGCATCTCCGCCTTCGTCGTCGAGAAGTCCGACCCGGGCGTCTCCTTCGGCGCCCCGGAGAAGAAGCTCGGTATCAAGGGCTCCCCGACCCGTGAGGTCTATCTCGACAACGTCCGGATTCCCGCCGACCGGATGATCGGCGCCGAGGGCACCGGCTTCGCCACCGCGATGAAGACCCTCGACCACACCCGGATCACCATCGCCGCGCAGGCCCTCGGCATCGCCCAGGGCGCCCTGGACTACGCCAAGGGGTACGTCCAGGAGCGCAAGCAGTTCGGCAAGCCGATCGGCGACTTCCAGGGCGTCCAGTTCATGCTCGCCGACATGGCCATGAAGCTGGAGGCCGCCCGGCAGCTCACCTACGCGGCGGCGGCCAAGTCCGAGCGGGTCTCCGCCGGAGGCGGCAAGGAGGACCTGACGTTCTTCGGCGCCGCGGCCAAGTGCTACGCCTCGGACGCCGCCATGGAGATCACCACGGACGCCGTCCAGCTCCTCGGCGGCTACGGCTACACCCGTGACTACCCGCTCGAGCGGATGATGCGCGACGCCAAGATCACGCAGATCTACGAGGGCACCAACCAGGTCCAGCGCATCGTGATGGCGCGCAACCTGCCGTAGTCCGTCGATACGAACGAGCGGCGCCGGGCCCGACGGGCCCGGCGCCGCTCGTCTCTCCCGCTCGGATCAGTTGCTGGAGACCGTGACCGTGTCGTCGTTCTTCAGCTCGCCCATGAGCTGCTTGACCTTGGTCATGTCCCACTGCACCGCGCTGCCCTTGGAGGTGGCCAGGCCGGGGTTGGAGATCGGCATGTTCATCTGCTTGCCGTCACCGCCGGAGACGCTCTTCATCGCGAAGAACATGTCCTTCACGTCCCACAGGCTCATGTCCTTGTCGACGACCAGGTTGTCCAGGCCGGCGCCCATCGTCGGGTAGAGCTTGAAGGGGTTCATGATCGTGCTCGGCGAGGCCGCCTTGTTGGCCAGCGCGGAGAGGAACTTCTGCTGGTTCTTGGTGCGGTCCAGGTCGCCGCCCGCGAGGCCGTAGCGCTGCCGGACGAAGGCGAGCGCCTGCTGGCCGTCCAGCGTCTGCTTGCCCTTCTTCAGGTCATTGCCGGACTTCTTGTCCTTCATGTCCTGCGGGACGTCGATGTCGACGCCGCCGACCCCGTCCACGAGATTGGCGAAGCCGTCGAAGCCGATCTCCGCGTAGTGGTCGATCTTCAGGCCGGTGTTGTACTCGATCGTGCGGACGAGCAGCGAGGGGCCCTCGGAGGAGTACGACGCGTTCAGCTTGTTCTGGCTCTGCGGGATCCGCCGGCCGCTCTCCGAGCCGGTGAAGGCCGGGATGGTGACCCAGGAGTCACGCGGGAGGCTGACCATGGTGTTCCCGTTCTCACCGACATGGAGAAGGATCATGGAGTCGGTGCGGCGGCCATCGGCCGAGCCGGTGTGCAGCTTCTTCTTGTCCTCGTCGGACATGCCCTCGCGGCTGTCCGAACCCACGATGAGGTAGTTGGTGCCCTTGCCGCCGCCCGGCCGGTCCTCGACCTTGCTCAGGTCCACCTCGTTGCGGAGCTTGGAGTCGGCCCAGATGTAGGTGCCGATGCCGACGGCGAGCAGCAGGACGACCAGGGTGACCAGGCCGATGGTTATCCGGCGCTTCCAGTTCTTCGGCCTCACCGGACGCGGGCCGGGGCCGCCCGGACCGCCGGGGCCGTGGGGGTCGCCGCCGCCCGGTCCGCCGGGGCCGTGGCCGTAGACCTGCCCCGTGTTGTAGCCGTCGTCGTAGTCGTCATAGCCCTGGGACGCCTGCTGCCGCGGAATGGTGCCGTGGGGCGAGAGGTCGGGCGGCAGCGGCGGCTCGTTGTACGGCGGCGGACCGCCCGCACCGGGCGCCGAGCGCCTCACTTGCGGCATAGCACGCGCCCCCTCTGGGTCAGGGCTGCCGCTACCACGTCCGTACCGGCCGCTGCGGTCGCCGGTCGATCCCTGGGGCCATTCGCTCATGCAAGGCAGTGTGCCTGGTCGGGTGGGTCGCCTTACAGGGCGGGGGCCGGATCGGGGCACGGCTGTTGCAGACCTGATAAGAATCTGGTCCGCATAAGGTGGACGGCATGACCAATCAGGCCCACGGTGCGGAACCGGAGCTTCCGGGAAAGCCCACCTCCGCCTCCCGTACCACGCTGTCACACATCATGACGGGCAGTGACACCAATCTCCTCGGTACCGTCCACGGCGGCGTGATCATGAAACTGGTGGACGACGCGGCCGGAGCGGTCGCCGGACGCCACTCCGAGGGGCCCGCGGTCACCGCGTCGATGGACGAGATGGTCTTCCTCGAACCGGTCAGGGTCGGCGACCTCGTTCATGTGAAGGCCCAGGTCAACTGGACCGGCCGGTCCTCCATGGAGATCGGGGTGCGGGTGCTGGCCGAGCGGTGGAACGAGTCCACGCCCGCCACCCAGGTCGGCAGCGCCTATCTCGTCTTCGCCGCCGTCGACGCCGACGGCAAGCCCCGGCCGGTGCCCCCGGTCATCCCGGAGACCGAGCGGGACAAGCGGCGCTACCAGGAGGCCGAGATCCGCCGGACCCACCGGCTGGCCCGCCGCCGCGCGATCAAGGAACTCCGTGCCCGGCGCGTCGCCCCGCGCGCCGACGACGACACCGAGGACGCCGGGCGATGACCCCTCGGGTCAGAGGGAGTGAGTGGCGCCCTCGGGGCAGACGACCTCGTCGCCGGTGATGGCCCCGAACCCGGCCGTGTCGCTCCGCGGCTTCTCGACCCGGACCGGCCGCACACCCGTGTAGTCCGCGCCGATCGTGATCTGCATCACGGCGCCCTGCCCGACCACCGGCTTCAGCCGGGCCCCGGGCAGCGCGGCGGCCAGCGAGCGCACCGAGCGGTCCCAGACGGGGTCGTACACGATCACCGTGCGCCGGACGTCGGGGGTCGCGGCGTCGGCGGGGGAGCCGGTGGTGGCGAAGCCGGTGGCGTGCAGCGCGCGGTCCGCGCGGCGGGCGAGCCCCGCCGTATCGGTGCCGTTGAGCACATGGACCCGGACCCGGCCCGGGTCCACGTCGACCGGGGTGGCGCCGGGTCGCTTCGGCCGGTGGGCGACCAGCGGCCGGTCCTCGCGGAGGGTGGTGAAGAGCCGCTCGGCCTTGGGCTGGTCCCAGCGCAGTGTGGAGCCGGCCCCCTTCACCGGGACGCCGGGCAGGATCACCGGAACCGAGGCGAACTCCGAGGACGAGGGGGTGACGCCGCTCATCGCCCGCCCCAGGGCGACCATGTCCGCCGCCCCGAAGCCGTGGTCGGCGCGGACCGAGCCCAGCAGGGCCCCGGCCACCCGGTTGAACCGCACCGGGTTGAGCAGGATGCCACCGGCCGTGGTCTGGTGGACCACGGCGGCCAGGAAGCGCTGCTGGCGCTGGATCCGGCCCAGGTCGGAGGTGCCGTCGACATGCCGGGAGCGGACGTACTGCAGCGCCTGGCCGCCGTTCAGGACATGGGTGCCGGCCGCCAGGTCAAGCCCCGTGTGGTCGTCCTTGAGCGGCCGCGCGGTGCAGATCTTGACCCCGCCGAGCACATCGACCGTCTTCATGAAGCTGGTGAAGTCCACCTCGAGGTAGTGGTCGATGTGGATGCCGGTCAGCTGCTCCACGGTGCGCACGGTCAGGCTCGGCCCGCCCTCGGCGTACGCGGCGTTGAGCTTCCGCGGATGGTGCGGATGGCGCTTGCCGGTGGCGTCGGTGTACGCGGGGATCTGGGCGTACGAGTCGCGGGGCAGGCTGACCGCGCTGACCCGGCGGTGGTCGGCCGACAGATGCATCAGCATGATCGTGTCGGTGCAGCGGCAGGGGGCTCCGCCCAGCCGGTACAGCGCCTTCTCCCGAGGCGTGATCTTCTCCCGTCCGTCCGTGCCGACCACGAGGAAGTTGACGCCCCCGCCGGTGTTCTTCGGACGGTTGTCCAGGCCGCCGAAGGCATCCACCCGGTGGATCCCGGATTCGAGCTCACTGACCAGCAGATGCCCGATGCCGCTGACCGCCAGCACCAGAGCGGCGCCGCCCGTGGCGAGCCGCAGCCCCCAGCGGGGGCGACGGGAGCGGGGGCGCGGCGGGCGCGGCGATCGGGCCGGTGCACTCACTCCGGGGACCTCCGTGAACGGGTGGGCGAACGGGTGGGCTGGGCGGAACCGCCTCACCGTAGGCCCATACGACGATCGCTTTGACGGCCCCACGCCGCCCGGGTGGCGCGCTGCCACCCGGGCGGCGCGTCCCGGTGTCCACCATTCGCGGTAACGTGGGCGCGATATCGCAGCCTTTTGGGGCCCCACCCCCAGTCTCCTGGGGCCCGGCCCCCGAACCCCGAGGTGCCATGCCCCCGCATCAGCTCCCGGCCGTCTCCGTGATCATGCCGGTGCTCAATGAGGAACGCCATCTGCGCAACGCCGTGCGGCACATCCTGGAGCAGGAGTACGACGGTGAGATGGAGGTGGTGATCGCGCTCGGCCCGTCCGCGGACCGTACCGACGAGATCGCCGCCGAACTGGTGGCGGAGGACCCCCGGGTGCATACGGTCCCCAATCCCACGGGCCGCACCCCCGCCGCCCTGAACGCGGCGATCAAGGCATCCCGCCATCCGGTGGTGGTGCGGGTCGACGGCCACGGCATGCTCTCGCCGAACTACATCGCGACCGCCGTCCGGCTCCTGGAGGAGACCGGCGCGCAGAACGTCGGCGGGATCATGCACGCCGAGGGCGAGAACGACTGGGAGAAGGCCGTCGCCGCCGCCATGACCTCCAAGATCGGGGTGGGCAACGCCGCCTTCCACACCGGCGGCGACGCGGCCCCCGCCGAGACCGTCTATCTGGGCGTCTTCCGGCGCGAGGCGCTGGAGCAACAGGGCGGCTACAACGAGGAGTTCATCCGCGCCCAGGACTGGGAGCTGAACTTCCGGATCCGCGAGGCCGGCGGGCTGATCTGGTTCTCGCCCGAGCTGAAGGTCTCCTACCGGCCGCGGCCGAGCGTGCGGGCCCTGGCCAAGCAGTACAAGGACTACGGACGCTGGCGCCATGTCGTCGCCCGCTTCCATCAGGGCTCGATCAATCTGCGCTATCTCGCCCCGCCGACCGCCGTCGTCGCCATCGCGGCGGGCATCGTGGTGGGCGCGGCCGTCACCCCGTGGGCCTTCGTGATCCCCGGCGGCTATCTGGCCGCGATCGTCGCGGGCTCGATCCCGGCGGGCAAGGGGCTTCCGGCGATGGCCCGGCTGCGGGTCCCGGTGGCGCTCGCGACCATGCACATGTCCTGGGGCTGGGGCTTTCTGACCAGCCCGCGCGCGCTCGCCAAGCGGGTCATCGCCAGCCGCCGCCCGGCGGTCATGGCCCCGTAGCCCTACGCGAAGGGGCCGGACCCGCCGCGGGTCCGGCCCCTTTGTCGTGCCGTCACGGAGGCATCGTGCCCTCACGGGGGCGTCAGAAGCTGTAGCCCGGGTTGACCTTCATACAGCCCTTCTGCTCGCCGTTGAGCGCGTCCGCGCTCTCGGGCGTCTTGCTGTCGTCGTCCGTCGCCGCCTTCGGATAGGTGGCGCCCTCGCGCCAGTCGTTGCCGACCACCAGGGTGATCTCCTGGACCGACGTCGACGACTTCGCCGCGGACTTCGGCAGCTTCAGCGCCTTGGCCACCGCCAGGCCGTCGCCCTGCCGGTCCTCGCCCGGGTAGAGGACGGTGGTGTCGGCCTGCGAGATCAGCACCGAGTTCGCGGTGGCCTTGGCGTAGCCCAGCCGCACCAGCTCGGATGTGATCTCCGAGGCCCGGCCGGAGGCCGGCCCCAGGACGGTGCTGGCGGTGCCGTTCTGCACCACCACCGGGAGCTGGTCCTTGGGCGCGGTGGGCTTCGGGGTCGCGTCGGGCTTCTTCTTGTCCTTGCCGTCCAGGCTTATGTCGTTGCGCAGCAGCGAGAAGGTCTGCTCGGCGTCGCCCGGCTTGGGCAGCACGTACTTCTCGCCTTCGCCGTACACCCAGGGCATGGTGATCATGGTGGTGCGCTTGGTCGGCACCCGCTTGAGGTCATTGCCCAGGTCGTACAGCTTCTTGGGGGAGCCGAGGCCGTGGTCGACAGTCAGCGCCTTGGTGGCGGCCTCCGTGAGGTCCATCAGCTTGCCCGGGTCGCTGAGCTTGGTCCCCGACTTGAGCTGGCGGATCATCGAGGTCATGTACATGTGCTGGGCCTTGGCCCGGCCTATGTCGGTGTTGTCCTCGAAGCCGTAGCGGGTGCGCAGCCACTGGAGTGCCTGGACGCCCTTGACGTTGTGGGTGCCCTTGGTCAGCTTCAGACCGGAGCCGTGGCCCTCGCTGTCATGGGAGTAGACGTTGTTGTTCACGCACACCGGTACGCCGCCGATGGCGTCCGCAATGGAGACCACCCCGGAGAAGTCGATCATCATGAAGTGATCGATGTAGACGCCGGTGAGTTCCTTCCAGGTGGCGACCGTGCAGCCCGGACCGCCGTACTGGAGCGACTCGTTGATGGGCCCCACGGTCTTCGGGTAGACCGTCCCGTCCTCCGGATCGGTGCACCGGGGGATGGTCACCCGGGTGTCGCGCGGAATGCTGACCACCGACATATTGCTGCGGTCGGCCGAGACATGCACCAGCATCTGCACATCGGCCAGCGGTTTGCGGTCCGCGTCCCGCTTGGCGCCGCCGAGCTTGATGTTCTCCGCGGTGTTCCGGCCGTCGGAGCCGATGAGCAGGATGTTGAGGGGGGTCTGTCCGGCGGCGTTGGGCTCGGGTCTGCCGAGCTTGCTGTCGCCGAGGTCCAGATCCGCCTTCTTCAGATTGCCGTTCAGGTGTTCGTAGTAGAAGTATCCGGCGCCGGCCCCGCCGAGTACCAGCACGGCCAGCGTCAGGGCGGTCCAGCGCAGGATCCGCACCCCGCGACTCCGCTTTGGCTTTGGCCGCAGCCGACCGCCCGGCCGGCGCCCCGCGCCGTTCGACGCGAGGCCCTCCCCTTGCGGCGGGCTGTCGTCCTCACCGTGCTCACGGGGTTCGGGAACGGTGGCCCGCCGCCCTCTTTTCCCCCGCACACTGCTCTGCCGCATCGGGCCTCCTGCCGTCTGTCTGTCGTCCGGCCCAATGGAAGAGGGTGGATTGGCCGGTGAGGTCACTTGGCGCAGACGTTCTTGTCGTCGGCCTCGACCCTCTGAATGTCCTTCGGCGCCTTCGCCGGAGCGGAGATCGGTGTGCCGGCGCCCTTGAAGTCCGCGCCCAGCGTCAGGTTCATCTCCGCCTTAGGCTCGGCGTCCTTCGTGCCTTCCTTCATGGCGGAGGCGGGCAGCCCCATGCTGTCGGCCAGCCGACGCGCCTGGTCGGCCTGGTTGGGAGCGTACTCGAGCGTCGACTTCTTCAGCTCTGCCGGAGCGTTTCCGCCGTTGCTGGTGAGGAGCATCCCCTCGGTGTTCTGCATCCAGTCGACGGTCTCCTGGGCGGCGCCGAACTGCCCGCTGCCGTTGAGCACCTTGACCCGGACATCGGCGGGATCGGACTTGGGCCCCTTCAGCCGCGCCGCCTGCTCGTCCTTGGCCGCCTTCTCCTTCTTCTTGACCTCGGTCAGGGACACGTCCTGGCGGACCATGGAGAACAGCGGCTCGGCCTTGGTCTTGTCGAGCAGCACGGTCGCACCGTCGGTGTTGTCGACGACCGGGACGGTCGCGAAGGTGACGTTCTTGAGGTCGACCTTGCTCAGGTTCTTCCCCAGCGAGGCCAGCTTGTTGACGGTGCCGATCCCGGTGTCCACGGTGAGCGCCTTGGTGGCGGTCTGGGCCAGGTCCCACATCTTGCCCGGGCTGGTGAGCGTCCCGCTGTCCTTCATCTTGCGCATCAGCGAGCTCAGGAACTGCTGCTGGAGCTTGATGCGGTCCAGGTCGCCGCCGAAGCCGACGGTGTGCCGGGTCCGGACGAACGCCAGCGCCTCCTCGCCCTTGATCGTATGGCGGCCCTTCTTGAGGTTCAGATGCGACTTGGGGTCGTTGACGTCCTTGGCGAGACACACCTCGACCCCGCCGACCGCCGAGGACATCTCCTTGACCGCGTTGAAGTCGGCCATCATGAAGTGGTCGATCTCCAGCCCGGTGAGCTTCTCGACCGTCTGCCAGGTGCAGCCGGGGTCGCGCCCCTCCTGGCCCAGGCTGGTGTTGAAGCGCACCTCCGACTCGCCCGGGATGCTCTTGAAGGAACCGTCTTTCTGCTTCGTACGACAGTTCGGGATGTCGGTGATCATGTCGCGCGGAATGGACAGCACGGTCGCGTTGGACCGGTCCTCCGAGACATGGAAGAGCAGCGTGGTGTCGGCGTGACCGACGCTCCCCGCGTCGCCGTACCCCTCGTTGCCCTTGCCGTCGCGCCGGTCGGTGCCGATCAGCAGGATGTTCATCGGGCCGTCGGAGACCGCGGCGTTGTTCTCGCCGACGTCGACCTTGCTGATGTTGTTGTTGAGCTGCTGATAGACGAAGTACGCCGCGGCAGAACCGCCCACCAGCAGGAAGGCCAGGGTGCCGCTGCCCCAGTACAGCGCCTTCCTCGTCTTCGACTTCTTCGGCTTCGGCTTGCGACGGCTGACCGGGCCCGTCGCCTTCTCCTTCTCCGACTCCCGTTTGGCCGCCCGCCGGCGCCCCCTGGGTTCGGAGTCGGTGGCGTCGTCACGGCTCGACGATCTGGAGACCCGTCGCAGCTCCGTGGTGTCGTCCGCCGATGTCTCGGCGTCGTTCAGCCGCAGCTCGTAATTGCCCGTATTCGGGTCGAACACCCACTGATCGGCTGGGTCGAAGTCACCTGCCCCGCCAGGGCCTTGCGCGTCCACGGTCGTCTGTGTCCTCCGTCGGTGCCACGCGGCGCCTCCCCCTCAAGGCGCTCCATCTGTCTTGGTGCAGTGCGCGGCCACCTCGTAGAGCGCACCGGATCGCTCACACTATCCGCCCAGATCAGCGTCAAGCGACGCCGGTGACAAATTCCACTTCCCTACAACTGGGCAATCTGCCCAATCCTTATCTCATCCTTCACGATTCGTGGCCCGCCCTTAACGTGCTTTTACTCGCAGATGCCTCGCGCGGCCGTCGTCCCTTGGTACGGGTTGAGGTTGCCGGCCTTCTGGTCGCCGCCCGTCGAGGCGGTGACGGTATGGGCCACCGGCACCGGGCGATCCAGCCGCAACTGCCGGAACAAGTGGTCGGCGTCGGGCTGGACGAGCTCATCCCGGTTCTTGTTGTACGTGTAGGGCTGCCGCGGAATCGTGAGGAACCGGATCTTCTCCCGCGGGATGTCCCGCACTCCGCGCACCAGCGCGTACAGATCTTTGAGCGAATCCAGCCCCGGATCCGTGGTCAGCGAGGACGTCGCCGCGTTGAGCACCGGATACAGCTTCGCCGGATTGAGCAGCACACCATTGCTCTGCACTTTCTTCACAAGCGAGCCCATGAACTCCTGTTGTCTGCCGATGCGCTCCGTGTCGCTGCCGTCGCCGATGCTGTACCGGGCGCGCACATAGCCCAGCGCCTGTTCCCCGTGGAGGACCTGACGGCCCGCGGGCAGCTTCAGATGCGCGTCATCGTCGTCCACGGGCTCCTTCAGGCACATCTCCACCCCGCCGACCGCGTTCACCAGCCGCTTGAAGCCGCTGAAGTCCACGATCAGATGGTGGTCGACGCGGATCCCGGTCAGCTTCTCGACGGTGCGGATCGAACAGGCCGCGCCACCGGCCTCGAACGCCCAATTGAATTGGGCGAACCGGGCCCGGGCCCGCTTTCCGTCCGGCTGGTCGCAGGCCGGGATGTCCACCATCAGATCGCGGGGGATGGAGACGGCGGTGGCGCTCTTTCCACCGGCCTGCAGATGCAGCAGGATCGTGGTGTCCGAGCGCTGAGTGCCGGTGTCCTTGCCGTATTTGCCGTTGCCCTTGCCGCCCCGGTTGTCGGAGCCGATCAGCAGGATGTTCTGCGCGTCCCGCACCACCGACACCGGCCGCTCGGCCTCGTACTTCCTCAGCTCGTCCGCGGTCCGGGTATCGGTGCGGATATTGCCGTCGAGGCGCTCGTAGAACCACCACCCCGCCCCGGCGACCGACAGCACCAGCATGGCCACGCCCAGCGCGAGAACACGCGGCCAGCGGCGCCTGCGTCTCGGCGCAGGCTCAGAGCTGTCGGTCGTCACGTCCGCGTCCTCCCACCCGTCTTCCGCCCGGCGGGCGGAGCGGCATCGCATGCCGGGATACCGATTGACGGAACAGACATGCGAAGCCCGTACATGGTTGTACGTATCCGTAGATCATCGCGCGGGGTGGGCGACGCGGCCCGTGGACTCGGCCCGCGGTCCGCCGGACGGGTCAGGGGTGGGAAGGGGGGTGGGGCGTGGGGTCTGAGGTCTGGGGTGGGGCGGCTGCGGAGTGGTTTCGGAGTCGTCTCGGGGTGGTTTCGGGGTGGGGTGGTCGGCCCCAGGGAGTTGTGGCCGTGGCTGTGGCCGTGGCCTCAGGGCATGGTGGCGGTGACGCGCTCGCTCTCCTTGCGCCCCGCCAGCCCCTTCTCGTCCAGCCGGTCCAGATGGCGGCAGAGCACCACCGAACCGCCGGTGGCCAGCGGTGCGTACAGCCCGTACGACAGTCCCTCCCAGTGGTCGTAAGCAAGCCCCGAGAGGATCCGCGAACCGGGCCCGAGCCCCTGCGCCGCGGCGTCGGCCTGCGCCCGCTCCACCACCTCCGCGCTCGTCAGCTCCACACCGCCGACGGCCAGCGCGGGCGCCTCCGGATCCACCGGGGAGTACGGGGCGAAACGGTCGCCCTGGCTGGGCACCTCCACGGCGTAGTCCGCGAACCCCTCCGGCAGCTGGGGGAACCGGCCACCCAGCGGCTGCAGCGACAGCGCCACCCGCTCACCGGAGCACTCCCGTGCCTCCTTGAGGGTGTCCGGGCCGCTGACGACGAGATCGGCGGAGGCCGGGTCGCCCCCGATGTCCACGAGGACCCCGACCGAGGAGCAGGCCACCAGCCACACGGCGGTCTGCCAGTGGGCGGGCAGCAGCAGTGCGCATCGGTCGCCCGGCGCGGCGGCCAGATCGTCCTGGAGCAGATTGGCGGTCTTCGCCACCCAATTGGCGAAGGTGGCCACGGAGAGTTCGACACGTTCGCCCGTGGCGTCGTCGTAGAAGGTCACGAGCGGGCGGGGCGGGTCCGCGGCGAGCGCGGATCCCAGCAGGTCGGCGGGGGTGCGATCGGTGGCGTTCACGCGCGCAAGACTACGCGCCGAAGATGCGGCGCGGACGGGGTCGGTGGGGCTTGGCCAAGCGGACGGTCCGCGACCTGCCCGCTCTTCCGAATGGACAGGTTTGTCCCCTTATGTAGACGATTTCAATCATGCGTGCATACCTGGCATCCTCGATCGGCGTCGCGTGCACCGCCGCCCTCGCCCTGCCCCTCGCCGTCTATCCCGGCCCCGCCCACGCCCGGGCCGAGCGGACCGCCGCATCCTCCGGCTCCACGCAGTCGCTGCCGCTCCTTCCCCTCGTGGCGGACGGACTCGACCGGGGTGTGGTCGCGCCCGGCGGCGACGCTCCGGCCCCGGCCCCGGCCCCGGCCGACCGGGGGGTCGCCGCGTCGCGCGTACGGCCGTTCTCGCTCGTCGGCGTCGTCTGGGACCAGCCCTCCGCCGACCTCCACGGCCGGGTGCAGGTCCGCACCCGCGCGGTCGGCGGCGAATGGTCCCCATGGCGCGAGCTGCTGCCGTACGGGGACGAGGGCCCCGACCCCGACTCGCCCGAACTCCGGGGCGTACGGGCCCACGGCGGCACCGCACCGCTGTGGGTGGGCGACTCGGACGGGGTCCAGGCGCGGGTGCGGCCGGAAGGGGTGGCGGTGACCGGCGGGGGTGCGGGCGCGGGTGCGGATGCGGGTGGGGGCGCTGATGCGGGTGGGGGTGCCGGTGTGGATGCGGGTGGGGGCGCTGATGCGGGTGGGGGTGCCGGTGTGGACGCGGGCGGGGGCGCTGCCGCAGACGCGAGTGCGGATGGGGGCCCAGGCGCCGGTGCCCGGTCGGCGGCGCTGCCGTCCGGGCTGCGGCTGGAGCTGATCGATCCCGGCGAGGCCCCGGCGCCGCCACCCCCGGACCGGGCCGTACTGCGTGCCCTTCCGGCGCATCCGGCGCCGACGGCAGGGGGTGCCGCGCCGGGTGCGAGGCCGTCGGCGGGGCCGTCCTGGGGGCCCTCGAGGTGGTCCGCGAGGCCGTCCCTCAGACCCCCCAGGCCCTCCAGGCCATCCGTCAAGCCGTCCTGGCCCTCCAGGTGGTCCGCGAAGCCGTCCCCCAGACCCTCCGGGTCATCCGCCAAGCCGCTGCCGTACCCCTCCACCCACTCCACTCACTCCACCCAGCCCACGCCGCCGCCCGGCGCCATCACCCCGCCGCCCAGCGCACTCGCCGAGGAGGCGGCCAAGGCGAACGCCGCCCGCTACAGCGCGCCGCGGCCCAGCATCGTCACCCGCGCGGGCTGGGGCGCCGACGAGAAGATCCGTGAAACGGGCCACGTCTACAGCAAGACCGTGAAGGTCACCTTCGTCCACCACACCGTGACGGGCAATAAGTACAGCTGCTCCCAGGCGCCCTCCGTTTTGCGCAGTATCTACCGCTACCACGTGAAGAGCCTGGGATGGCGCGATTACGGCTACAACTTCACCATCGACAAGTGCGGAAAAATCTACGAAGGCCGCTCCGGTGGTGTGACCAAAGCCGTACGCGGAGCGCACACGCTGGGCTTCAACACCAACAGCATGGGCGTCGCTGTCCTCGGTACTTTCTCCGCCAAGAAGCCCCCGGCCAAGGCCGTGAAGGCCATCGCCAAGCTCACCGCGTGGAAACTGGGCCTCTTCAAGCGAAATCCGCGTGGCACCACGCATCTGGTGTCCGGCGGCGGCAACAAGTACAAAAAGGGCGCCAACGTGAAGCTCCATGTGATCGCAGGTCACCGCGACGGCTTTGCCACCGAGTGCCCGGGCAAGGACCTCTACAAGAAGCTCGGTTCGGTACGGAAGACAGCCGCCCGCCTCCAGGGGCGCTGATCAGGCGCGGTCCGGGGATCTGCATACACTGGCCGCCGACCGGCGAGCCCCAGCAGGAAGCAGAGACGTTACGTGACCATTGCGCCAGCAACGCCATCGCCAGAGGCGATCCTCCTGGTCGGCGGCAAGGGAACCCGGTTGCGCCCGATGACGGTGCACACTCCCAAGCCGATGGTCCCGGCGGCCGGCGTTCCGTTTCTGACCCACCAACTCGCCCGCGCCCGCGCCGCCGGGGTCGAGCACATCGTGCTCGCCACCTCCTATCTGGCGGAGGTCTTCGAGCCGTACTTCGGTGACGGCTCCGCGCTCGGCCTGCACCTGGAGTACGTCACGGAGGAGGAACCCCTCGGCACCGGCGGCGCCATCCGCAACGTCGCCTCCCGGCTGCGCTCGGGCCCCGACGACCCGGTGCTGATCTTCAACGGCGACATCCTCACCGGCCTCGACATCCGCGCCCTCGTCGACAACCACCGCACGACGGGCGCCGATGTCTCGCTGCACCTCACCCGGGTCCCCGACCCCCGCGCGTACGGGCTGGTGCCCACCGACGAGCAGGGCCGGGTCACCGCCTTCCTGGAGAAGCCGCAGACCCCCGAGGAGATCGTCACCGACCAGATCAACGCGGGCGCGTACGTCTTCAACCGCTCGGTCATCGACACCATCCCCGCCGACCGCCCCGTCTCCGTCGAACGCGAGACCTTCCCCGGTCTGCTGGCCGCGGGCGCGCATCTGCAGGGCATGGTCGACTCCACGTACTGGCTCGACCTCGGCACCCCCCAAGCCTTCGTCCGCGGCTCCGCGGACCTGGTGCTGGGCCGGGCCCCCTCCCCGGCCGTACCGGGGCGCTGCGGTGACCGCCTCGTCCTGGACAGCGCCTCGGTCGCGGGCGACGCCAAGCTGACCGGCGGCACGGTCATCGGCCCCCAGGCCCGGGTGGGCGCGGGCGCGCGCATCGACGGCAGCACGTTGCTGGAGGGCGCCGTCGTGGAGGAGGGCGCTCAGGTGCGCGACTCGCTCGTCGGCGCGGGGGCACGCATCGGTGCCCGTACGGTGCTGCAGGGCGCGGTGGTCGGGGACGGCGCGCTGGTCGGCCCGGACAACGAGCTGCGGGACGGCGTACGCGTGTGGTGCGGGGCGGACATCCCGGCGGGGGCGGTCCGCTTCTCGTCCGACCAGTGACGGGGGTGCCGTAGGGCGGGGTTGCCCTGGGGGCGCTGGGTTGCGCGGTGGGGTGCGGTGCGGGTGCGTGGTGCGGTGCGGGTGCGTGGGTGGTGCGCGGTGGGTCCGGGGATGGGTGCCGGGTGCGGGGCCTCCGGGGCGGCGCCCTGGACCGTATATTTACGGCGCCATTGGCCGGGGGCGTTGGGTGGGTCGGAGATTGGCGCCACAAATACACGTAAGCGTCCAGGACACCACCCCTGCGACCCCGCCCCCTCCCGCCTCGTCGGCGACCGCCCGCCGGTGGCGCAGGGCGCCTGCCCGTCCTGTGTTCAGCCCCGAGGCCGGGTGCTGGGCGGGGGTGGCCCCCGCCCCCTTCCGTCGGCCCGCGGTCATCCGCCGGTGGCACAGGACGTCAGCCCGTCCCGCGTTCAGCGTGAGGGCGCCGGATGGACGAGGGGAGTGCCCCTCCGGCCGCCGCGCGCTAATGGCACAGGCCGCTTTCCCGGCTCCGGACCGCCGGTGGCACCTGGATCCGCATACTGGGCGGAGGCGGGAGCCTCCCGCCTCACCGATGGCTTCCCGCCGGTGGCCCGATCGCCTGCCCGGTGACAGGCGGACCGGGGACTATATCGTCCGGAAGTCCCTGACCGCGAAGCGGGGGGCGCGGCGGGGTGGGGTGCGGCCGGACAGGAGGATCAGCCGGGTCGCGCGGTAGCGCTGGCCCGCGTAGGGGGCCAGGAGTTCGAGCATCGCCTCGTCGTCCGCACCCCGCTCTCCGGTGAGCGCGTAGCCGACGATCTGCGGCAGATGCAGATCCCCGACCGTGATCGCGTCCGGGGTGCCATTGCTGCGCTGCAGGGTCTCCGCCGCCGTCCAGGGCCCGATACCCGGGATGAGTTGTAGCCGGGCGGAGGCGGTGGCGAGGTCCATGGACGTGGCCTCCTCCAGCCGTAGGGCGACCCGGACGGCCCGCAGGATCGTCGAGGAGCGCTTGGTGTCCACGCCCGCGCGGTGCCACTCCCACGACGGGATCAACGCCCAGGCACGCGGATCGGGCATGACCCGCATCCGCATCCCCTCGGCCGGACCGGGCGCGGGCTCGCCATGGCGCTGGAGCAGCAGCCGCCAGGCGCGGTACGCCTCGACGCCGGTGACCTTCTGCTCCAGGATCGACGGAATCAGGGATTCCAGGACCAGCCCGGTGCGGATGAGCCGGAGACCGGGGTGGCGGCGGTGCGCCTCGTGGACGAGCCGATGGCGGGGCACGAACGCGGACGGGTCGTCGTCCGCCCCGAGGAGGGCGGGCAGGCCGTCCAGCAGCCACTCCGCGCCCGGCCCCCAGGCCCGGCCTTCGACCTCCGCACCTTTGCGCGCGATCCGTATGGTCCCGGGCCCGGCCGGCGTCCGGCTCGCCCGCCAGAAGGCGCCGTCCGCGCCGACCTGAAACGCGGGATCCCCTGGGCCTCGCTGCAGCACGCCGAGGTTACGCGCGAGGTCGCAGGGCCCCGAAGGGCTCCAGGTACGTCTCACACACACCCCGCCACCCTACGACCCACCCAATCCACACTTCCCCCGCCCCGGGGGTGTGCCACTGGCGCCCGCTCGCCGAGGAGCTGGGAGGGCGAGGGCCGCGCCCATCCCCGCCCAACACTCGGCCCCTGGAGGGCCACCAGGGCGGGGCCGGTGTCATCGCGGCACGGTCGCCAGCGAGGGCCGCACTCGTCCTCGGGCGATCCGGAACCGGACAGGCGGCTCGCGCCACTGGCAGATGGTCGCGGGACGGCGGTAGGGGGCGGGGCGCTCCCACCCCCGGACTGGCCGGGGCCGGGCAGGCGCCCGGTGCCACCGGCGGGTGGCCGCAAGACGACGGCAGGGAGTGGGGGTCGTTCCCACCCCCGCCCAGCACCCGGCCCTGGGGCTGGACGTGGGCCGGGCGGGCGCCCGGTGTCATCGGCGGTGGCCGGGGGACGGCGGGAGGGGTGGGGGGTCGCTGCCACCTCCGCCCAGCACCCGGCCCTGGGGCTGGACGTGGGCCGGGCAGGCGCCCGGTGTCATCGGCGGTGGCCGCGGGACGGCGGGAGGGGTGGGGGGTCGCTGCCGCCCCCGCCCAGCACCTGGCCTCGGGGCTGGACGCGGGACGGGCAGGCGCCCTGTGCCACCGAGGCATGGACGCCGACGAGGCGGGAGGGGGCGGGGTCGCAGGGGTGGTGTCCTGGACGCTTACGTGTATTTGTGGCGCCAATCTCCGGCCCACCCAACGCCCCCGGTCAATGGCGCCGTAAATATACGGTCCAGGGCGCCGCCCCGGAGGCCCCGCACCCGGCACCCACCACACACGCCACCGCGCACCACCCACGCACCCGCACCCGCAAGCCGGACCCGCACCCACCACACACCCCACCGCGCATCCAAGGGCGCCCCGCCTCAAGGGCAACCCCGCGGCGCACCCCAGCAAACGCTCCCGCACCCGTGCCCCCACCCCGCACAACGCGCGCCCCCCTGCCCCCGCGCACACGACCCCACCGCACAACCGGCTCGCACAACCGGCTCGCACAACCTCGGCCCCGGTCACCAGGCCCGACCCCCCGCCCGACCCCCCGCCCAGACCCCCACCTCGACCCCCGGCCCCGCCCCCCGGACCCGACGTCCTACCGCACCACCACGAACCCCTCGACCCCCCGCTCCGGCCGTGCCACCGGCGGAACTGCCGCCTGGCCCACCGCGACCGTGCCCATCGGGTCCCAGTCGTCCGGCAGGCTCAGTACCTCACGCACCACCGGGCGGCAGAACATCGTGGACGACACCCACGCCGACCCCAGCCCCTCACCCGCCAGCGCGACCAGCAGGTTCTGCACCCCGGCGCCCGCCGCGACCACGAACATCTCGCGCTCCGCCGTGTTCCGCCGCGGGTCGGGGTAGGTGTGGGCGCCGTCCGCGACCAGGCAGGGGACCACCAGGTACGGCGCCTTGCGCAGCACATCGCCGCGCCGCACCCGCTTGGCGATGCTCTCCTCGGAGAAGCCGTCCTCCCGCAGGTCGGCGATCCAGGCATCCCGCATCGCGTCCAGCAGCCGCGTCCGCGACTCCTCCGACTCCAGCAGGACGAAGCGCCACGGCGTCGTATGGTGCGGCGCCGGTGCGGTGACGGCGGCGGCGACCGCACGCCGCACCGCCGAGCCGTCCACCGGCTCGTCGGTGAACTCCCGGACCGTACGGCGCAGCGTCACGGCCTCCCGTACGGCCTCGGAGGTGCCCAGCCGGAACATGTCGTCCGCGGCACCGCGCACCAGCGCCCGCGCGCCTTCATCGACCTCGTGCTCACCAGAGCCGCCAAGCCCGTCCGCCCCGTCAGGCCCGCCAAGCCCGTCCGCCCCGTCAGACCCGCCAAGCCCGCCTGCTGCCCCGTCAGACCCGCCAAGCCCGCTCGCCCCGTCGGGCCCGTCGCCCAGCCCCTCGAACGCGACCACCTGCGGAAGCCCCCGCAGCACCGCCACCGGCAACCCCTCGGCCTTGCCCTTGACCAGGTCACCCGCCGCGGCCAGCTCATCGGCGGTGGCGACGATGGTCGCGCTCAGCGCGTTTCCGTACGCGTCGACGCCGCCGCGCAGATCGTCCAGGACCCGCACACCGGCGGCCCCGATGGCGACGTCGGTGACCCCGGTCCGCCACGGTCGGCCAAAGGTGTCGGTGACGATGACGCCGACCTCCACGCCGAGTACTTCCCGCAGCCCGGCCCGGATCGCCCGCGCCGATGCGTCGGGGTCCTCGGGGAGCAACAGGACCGTGCCGGAAGGGGTGTTGGAGGCGTCGACCCCGGCGGCGGCCATGACCAGGCCGTGACGGGTCTCGACGATCCGGGTGCGGCCGCGTCGCGCCACGACCCGCACCGTCTCGGCGTCTATGGCCGCCTCGCGGTCGGTCGCCTCGACGACACGCCCCTCCGCCTTGCTGACGATCTTGGAGGTGACCAACAGCACATCGCCGTGCGCGAGCCCCGGCAGACCGCCGGAGGTCGCGGCGTCGGCGATGAGCTTGGCGAGGTCGTCACCGGGCCGGACCTCGGGCATACCGGGGAGGGCCCACACCTGATACGACGGCAGCTCCTGCGACGCGCCACCCGGCACGCCCGCCACCCCGTCCCGCAACGCGCTCATCCCCGCACCTCTTCCGCCAGTACCAGCGCCTCGGCCGCCATCGCCGCCGTGGCCTCAAGGTCCGTCATCATCAGCGGGATCGCCCGGCAGCGGATCCCGGCGGCCTCGACCTCGTCGACCGCGCCCGCGTCCACGGTGTCGACGAGCCAGCCGTCCAGCAGCCCGGAGCCGTAGTGCTTGGCGACGGCGGCGGCGGTGGACTCGACGCCGACGGCGGCGAGCACCTTGTCGGCCATGCCGCGCACGGGCGCGTCGCCCACGATGGGGGACAGGCCCACGACCGGGATCCCGGCATCGGCGATGGCCTCGCGCACGCCGGGCACGGCGAGGATCGTGCCGACGCTGACGACCGGGTTGGACGGCGGGAAGAGGACGACGTCGGCGTCGGCGATGGCCTCCAGGACGCCGGGCGCCGGTTTGGCCTGGTCGGCGCCGACGGGGACGACGGCGTGGGCGGGCACGGAGGCGCGCAGCCGCACCCAGTACTCCTGGAAGTGGACGGCCTTACGGCTCTCGCCGTCCGGGGCGTCCGGGTCGTCGATCAGGACATGGGTCTCGACGCGGTCGTCCGTCATGGGCAGCAGCCGCACCCCCGGCTGCCACCGGGCGCACAGCGCCTCGGTGACGGCGCTCAGCGGATAGCCCGCGCCGATCATCTGCGTACGGACTATGTGCGTGGCGAAGTCGCGGTCGCCGAGGCCGAACCACTCGGGCCCCACCCCGTACGCCGCCAGCTCCTCCTTGACGGTGAAGGTCTCGTCGGCCCGGCCCCACCCCTGCTCCTCGTGGATGCCACCGCCGAGGGTGTACATCACGGTGTCGAGGTCGGGGCAGACCTTGAGGCCGAAGAGGTGGATGTCGTCGCCGGTGTTCCCGATGACGGTGATGTCGGCGTCCGGAGCCGCCGACATCAGACCGCGAAGGAAACGGGCGCCGCCGATACCGCCTGCCAGAACCACAATGCGCATGGGAGACAGTCTGGCAGCAGCCCCGGACATCGCGGGCGTTCGGGGCGGCTCAGCGACCCGGGACGCCCAGCGTGCCGGGGGCAGCGACAGGGCGCGCGGGGGCGGACAACTCGGCGCTCTGGGTGGGGTGCAGCGGCATCTCGGTCAGCCCGGGGAAGTAGATGTGCAGACTGACGGCCGGTTCGAGGGCGTCGTTGACGACGTCGTGCACATAACCGGGCGCGAAGACGCGCTGTGCGCCGGCGCGCAGCGCATGCCGCGCGCCGCGCGTTCCCACCCGTTCGGTGAGCTCGCCCTGGAGCACGGTCAGCACCCCGGAGGAGCGGCCGTGGTCATGGGCTCCGCTGCCCTGTCCGGGCACCCAGCTGAGCAGCCACACCTCATAGCCGGGGCCGGTGCGCAGCCGGTGGTACCAGCGGCTGGTGGCGTCGTACTGGACGAGGGACGCCCAGCCGTCGCGGTCGGCCGCGATGGTGCGGGCCAGGCCCGCGAAGGCGGAGACGGTGGAGGGGTGCGCGGGTACGGGCGGCAGCAGATGCGGGATGGCGAGCGGGTCACCGGCGATCTGGACGTCGCTGTTCATGGCGGGGGTTCCTCGGCGGGAAGGGCGCGGAGAGGTGCGCCGTAGGGGACGCGGTAAGGGCGCGAAGTGCGGTGCGAACGCGGTCTCAGGACGAGACGCCGTAAGCGATGCGAGAGAAACGCGGAGAAAGCTGGAGCTCGGGGGGCATCAACAGCTCGAACAGCGACAGCGAGCCTGCACAGCGCAGCGGAACCCGTGGTCACGGGTCGGCAGGGGCGCGTGGGTCACTGACATGCGACCAAGGAGACCCGGATCGCCGCGCCGCTGTCAACTTGATCTCACGTTTCAGCTCAAGGTTCACCTCATCAGGTCGCTATGGAGGCAGAAAGGTTTGTGCGCGCGTTGTACCGGTGAGAGGGCGCACCAACGCGCATCGACGCGCACCACCCCCGCACGACCCCTGCACGATCCCTGCACGACCCCCGCGCCACCCCGCACCATCTCCCGCGCGATGCAACGGGACCGGCGTCGATGGCGTCCTCCTCAGTGAGCGTGAGAGGAGGGGCCCGGGCGTCGGATGGGGAAGGTGTCGCGTTTAGGCCGATTTGAACACTTTCCGCGCAGCCTTGGTTCCGCAGAGTGAATAAGAGGCCCAATAGCAGATCTCGGCTTGACTGGCCCGGATCGGCGCACTTGTAATTTCACTCGTGTCGTTCTGCCGGTTCATCGACGGCATCAGGCACGGGGACGCAAAGACAGACGAGGGGCGCACATGACCGAGTTGTTCCAGCAACTGCTGGTCGAAGAGGCGGACGAGGAGCTCGGTTGGCAGGAGCGCGCACTGTGCGCCCAGACCGATCCCGAATCGTTCTTCCCGGAAAAGGGCGGATCCACCCGTGAGGCGAAGAAGGTCTGCCTCGCCTGTGAGGTCCGTTCCGAGTGCCTTGAGTACGCCCTCGCCAACGACGAGCGGTTCGGCATCTGGGGTGGTCTGTCCGAGCGTGAGCGCCGCCGACTGAAGAAGGCCGCCGTCTGACACCCGACGCCGGACCCGCCGGACCCGCCGGACCCGCCGGACCCGTCGGTCCCGTCGACTCGTCGGGCCCGTCAGACCTGCCGGAACCGTATGACCCGCGCTGACATATCCGCACAGTTCGCGGCGGGCTGAGCCACCGCGACCGGTCCGCCCCCTGCCCGCATGGTGACGGGAGGCGGACCGGTCGCATACACAGCCGTTAGTGTGGGGCCCCGTCCGAGACGCTCCAACGCCCCCAGGGGGCGCGCGCGTCCACCGCAGTCCAGCGAACCGGGGCCCGTACCTCGATGTCCGTGCACAGCCACCAGGCGGCCCAATATCCGGCCGCCAACGCCGCGTTTGCGCCCGCTCAAGAACCGGTTCAGGCACCGGCCTATCCGCGTCATGTCGTCACCGCCGTCCTGGTCGCCCACGACGGCGCCCGCTGGCTGCCCGACGCGCTGTCCGGTCTGCTCGGCCAGGAGCGCCCCGTCCAGAGCGTCGTCGCGGCCGACACCGGCAGCGCCGACGACTCCGCCCGGCTGCTCACCGAGACCCTCGGCGAGCAGCGGGTGCTGCATATGGCGCGCCGCAGCGGCTTCGGCACGGCCGTCGCCGAGGCGGTCCGTACGGCCCCGGAGCTCGGCCCCGAGGAGCTCACGTACCTCAAGCGCCCCAGCGGCTGGGACCCCGTCAACCGGGCCTGGCGCGATGACGCGTACGACCTGCCGGAGTTGCCGCACGGCGAGCCCGTCCAGTGGCTGTGGCTGCTGCACGACGACTGCGCGCCCGAGCCCGACGCGCTGGCCGAGCTGCTGCGGGTCGTCGACGCCGAGCTCACCGCCAACCGCGAGCCCGCGATCGTCGGCCCCAAGCTGCGCGGCTGGTACGACCGCCGGCAGCTGCTCGAAGTCGGCGTCAGTATTGCCCGCAGTGGCCGCCGCTGGACCGGTCTGGAGCGGCGCGAGCAGGACCAGGGCCAGCACGACCAGGTGCGCCCCGTGCTGTCGGTGTCCAGCGCGGGCATGCTGGTGCGCCGCGACGTATGGGAGGAGCTGGGCGGTTTCGACACCCGGCTGCCCCTGATGCGGGACGACGTCGACCTGTGCTGGCGCGCCCAGGCGGCCGGGCACCAGGTGCTGATCGCTCCGGACGCCGTACTGCGGCATGCGGAGGCGTCCGCGCGCGAGCGGCGGCCCATCGACTGCGTGGGGCGCTCCGTGGCGAACCCCCATCGCGTGGACAAGGCCGGCGCCGTCTACACCCTGCTGGTCAACACCCGCGGCGCGCTGCTGCCCTATGTGATGCTGCGGCTTCTGTTCGGCACGCTGCTGCGCACCCTGGCCTATCTCGTGGGCAAGGTGCCGGGGCAGGCCCTGGACGAGGTCGCCGGTCTCTTCGGCATCCTGTTGCGGCCGGGGCGGATCCTCGCCGCGCGCAAGCGCAGAGGCCGCCCCGCGGCGGAGCCGAGCGAGCTGCGGCCGCTGTTCCCGCCGCCCGGCGCGACCGTAAGGGCGACGGTCGAGCAGGTCGCCAGCAATATAGGCGGCCGTTCCGAGCCCGAGCTGTCCTCCGGCGGGCGGCACGGCGCGGTCGAGTCCGGGCCCGGCGGCGATGACGCCGACTTCCTGGAGGTCGAGCAGTTCGCCCGGCTCAAGCGGATCGCGCGCAAGCCCGGGCCGATGCTCTTCCTCGTCCTGCTGGTGGTCTCGCTGGTCGCCTGCCGGGATCTGCTCGGTGCGGGCGCGCTCGCGGGCGGCGCCCTGCTGCCCGCGCCCGCTCATGTCTCCGAGCTGTGGTCGAGCTATGTGGACGGCTGGCATCCGGTCGGCACCGGCGGGACGCAGTCCGCGCCGCCGTATCTGGCCGCCCTCGCCGCGCTGGGCACGGTCTTCCTGGGCTCCACGGGCTTCACGCTGACCCTGCTGCTGGTCTGTTCGGTGCCGCTGGCCGGGTTCATCGCGTACTTCGCCTCCCGGCCCCTGGTCGAGTCCCGGCTGCTGCGTGCCTGGGGGAGCGTCGCGTACGCCTTCCTCCCGGCCGCGACCGGGGCGCTCGCGGGCGGGCGGCTCGGCACCGCCGTGCTCGCCATACTGCTGCCGCTGATGGCCCGGGCCGCTGCCGCGGCGAGCGGGTTCACGAGCGATGGGACGCGGCTGCCGAGCTGGCGGGCGGCGTGGGCGTACGCGCTGCTGCTGACGTTCACCATGGCCTTCACCCCGGTCGTCTGGCCGATGGCGGTCCTCCTGGGCGTCGGCGTGCTCGTACTGCGCTACCGGCAGAGCGGCACCGAGCAGCTCATGGGGTACGGGCTGCGGTTCCTGACCGTGGTCGTCACCCCGCTCGTCGTGCTCGCCCCCTGGTCGCTGGACCTCCTTACCGACCCCGCCCGCTTCCTCGAGGAGGCCGGGCTGGACCGCGGCGCCGGTTCCGCGTCCGCCCTGGACCTGCTCGCGCTCAGCCCCGGCGGTCCCAAGGGCGGCGGCACGCTGCTGCTGCTCGGCTTCGTCCTGGCCGCGCTCGCCGCGCTGATGCGCGGGGAGCGGCAGACGGTCGTGCGCACCGCGTGGGTCGTGGCGCTCACCGGCTTCCTCTTCGCGGCGTTCACGGGCGGCTCCGGCTGGGCCGGGCCCGCGACCCTCGTCTACGGCCTGGCGCTGCTGACCGCAGGTGTGGTCGCCGCCGAGAACGCACGCGAGCGGGTCGCGGCGCAGAGCTTCGGCTGGCGCCAGCCGGTGGCGCTGCTGATCGCGGTCGCCACGGTCGCCGCGCCGCTGTACGCCGCCGTCAGCTGGATGGTGAGCGGCGCGGACGGCCCGGTGGAGCGGCGCGACCCCTCGCAGGTTCCGGCGTTCGTGGCGGCCGAGAGCGCCACCGAGGACCAGGCCCGCACCCTGGTGCTCGGCGGCGGCAGCAGCGCCGCCCACGCCGACTACGCCCTGGTGCGCGGCTCCGGCGCCCGGCTGGGCGAGGGCGAACTCGCGGCGGCCGGCGGCGCCGACACCCGGCTCGACGGTGTCGTGGCCAATCTGATCGCGGGCTCCGGCGCCGACCAGACCCGTCAGCTCGGCGGCTACGCGGTGCGCTACGTGTACGTCCAGAAGGGCGCGCCGTCCGAGATGGAGCGGGTGCTGAACGCGACCCCGGGCCTCACTCAGCTCAGCCGGGAGCACGGCGGCGTGCTGTGGCGGGTCGACCAGCGCGTCTCGCGGGTCTCCATCGTCCCGGCGGAGTCCTCGGGCCGTCCGGCGGGCGGCGCGGCGGCCAAGCCGGTGCATGTGGCGTCCGGCCCCGTCGAGGCGCACACCACGGTGCCCGACGGCACGGCCGGGCGGGTGCTGCGGATCGCCGACCGGTCCGCGCCCGACTGGCAGGCCACGCTCGACGGCAAGCCGCTGAAGGCGACGACGGTCGACGGCTGGGCGCAGGGCTTCGAACTCCCGGCGAACGGCGGCCGGTTGGACCTCACCTACGACACACCCATCACGCACACGGCGTGGGTGTGGGCGCAGGGGCTGCTCGCGGTCGTGCTGCTGGTGCTCGCCCTGCCGGGCCGCCGTCGGAACGTCGACGACGACCTGCCGGACGCGGAGGCCGCGGCCGCCGTCATCACCGCCGAGGACATGGCGGGCGACGGACGCCGGGCGCGGCGGCTGCGGGCCGCCGCGGAGGCGCAGGCCGTGCGGGCCGAGGCCGCCCAGGGGCGGCCGGAGGCGGATCCGGCCGCCGCGGACGCCATGCCCCCGCTGCCGGACGCCATGCCCCCGCTGCCGGACGCCATGCCCCCGCAGCCGGACGAGATTCCCCCGCAGCCGGGCGAGCCGCCGATGCGGCCGCCCGTCGAGCCGGCCGCCATGGGTGACCCTTACGGCGACCAGGCCGCGGCGAACGACCCTTACGGTGACCAGGCCGCGGCGAACGACCCTTACGGTGACCAGGCGGTGGCGAACGATCCGTACGGCGACCAGACGGCCGCCGGTGATCCGTACGCGGCGGTGCCGCATCAGCAGCAGGCCGTGCCGCATCAGGAGCAGTACGGGCAGCAGTGGGACGCGCAGACGTACGCCGACGCCGGATACGGCCAGTACCCGGCCGGTCAGTACCAGGGGGAGCAGTACCAAGGCGAGCAGTACCAGGGCGAGGGCTACCCGGGTCAGTACCCCGGCGGCCAGTACCCGGCCGGTGACTACCAGGGCGGCTATCAGGACACCGGCTATCCGGCCGGCTACCAGGAGGGCCAGGGCCAGTACCAGGAGGGCCAGTACCCGGCGGACCCGTACGCGGGCGGCCAGTACGCCGATCCTTACGGCTACGACCAGCAGCAGCCCTACCCCGACGGCGGCTACCCCCCGCAGGGCGATACGACGTACGGCGGCGCCGACCCCGAGGACCGCCGCGACGGGAGCGAGCAGCAGCGATGAACCGCACCACCCTGTCCCTGATCGGCGCCGCCACGGCGCTGGCCGCCGTCACCGGCGTCGCGGCCCTCACCGGGGGCTCCTCCGATGACGCGGACTCCGTCGCGAAGGCCGCCACCCGGCTGCCGGTGCAGCGCTCGACGCTGCTGTGCCCGACGCCCTCCTCCTCGGATGTGAGCAGCACCACCTACACCGCGTACACGCCCAAGCGGGACGGCGTGGACGCCAAGGACGGCACCGCCGAACTGCTGCCCGCCCAGAACCCCGCTGACGACGTGGCGGATCCCGGCGGCGACGACGGCGGTAAGGGCGGCAAGGACGGCAAGAAGGGCGGCCAGCCGTCCCCGGGCGGCGACAAGCCCATACTGCCCCTGAATGAGCCCGGCAAGCCCGTCACCACCGACCAGGACAGCGAGGGCGCCCCCGCGCTCATCGGCACCGCCGACGGCCGCTTCGCGCCCGGCTGGACCGTCCAGCAGACCACCACGATCGACGCGGGCAGCGGACGCGGCATCCTGGGCACCGCGTGCACGGCGCCCGACACGGACTTCTGGTTCCCCGGTGTCAGCACCGACCGGAACCGCCAGGACTTCGTCCATCTGACGAACCCGGACGACGCCGCCGCCGAGGTGGATCTGAAGCTCTACGGACCGAGCGGCCGGCTGAAGCCCTCGACCGACGAGTCGATCACGGTCCCGCCGCGCTCCACGGTCCCGGTCCTGCTCTCGACCCTCACCGACCAGCGGGCGGCCAGCGCCTCGCTCCGCGTGACGGCCCGCACCGGCCGGATCGGCGCGGCCGTACAGGCCGTGGACCAGAAGGCGGGGAGCGACTGGCTTCCCGCCTCCGCCGTGCCCTCGACGAGCGTGGCGATTCCCGGCCTCCCCAAGGACGCCACCTCGGCGCGCCTGGTCGTCTTCGCGCCCGGGGCCGACGACGCGGACCTCAAGGTGCGGCTGGCCGGGCCGAACAACTCGATCACCCCCGCCGGACATGAGTCGCTGCACGTCAAGAGCGGGATGACGACCGCGATCGACCTCGGCGACGTGACCAAGGGCGAGCCCGGCTCGCTGCTGCTCACCCCCGAGGGCGGCGACGGCCCGGCCACACCGGTGGTGGCCGGGCTCCAGGTGACCCGGGGCAAGGGGAGCGACCAGGAGACGGCGTTCATCCCGGCGACCGGCGCGATCGAGCGCAGCGCCACCGCGGCCGACAACCGCACCAAGGGCTCGACGCTCTCCCTGGTGGCGCCGGGAGCGACCGCCAAGGTGCGGATCACCGCTTCGGCGGGCGCCGGCGGCGGCAGCCCGGTCAGCAAGACCTACGAGGTCAAGGGCGGCACCACCCAGGCCCTGGAGCCACCGCGCCCGGCCTCGGGCAAGGGCCCGTACGCGGTGACGGTCGAGCGGCTCTCCGGCGGCCCGGTGCACGCCTCGCGGATGCTGGCGCTGCCGCAGGACGGGGTCCCGATGTTCACGATCCAGCCGCTGCCGGACGACCGGGGCATGGTCGCGGTGCCCGAGGCGGGCCAGGACCTGTCCCTGCTCAACGACGACTAGGGCCGCGCCTGGGGACGTCTAGGGCCGGCTCCCGGGGCCTGGGGGCCTGGGGTCCTGCGGCCCGTGCCGGGGCGTGCCACGGAGGTTCGCGGTCCGCCCCGGGGCGGACCGCGTCTCTGGGCGTCTCGTCCCTCGGGGCGCGTCGCGTCTCTGGGCGTCGCGTGCCTCGGAGCGCCTCGCGCCTTGGGGCGCCGCCGCCCGCTAGTCCTGCCCGTACCGCGGGTCCACGGACTCCGGAGCCAGCCCCAGCAGCTCCGCCACCTGCTCGACCACGACCTCGTGCACCAGCAGCGCCCGCTCGTCCCGGTTCTTCGCCCGGATCTCGACCGGGCGGCGGTAGATCACGATCCGGTCCGGCGCGTCCCCGCGAGCCGCGATGAAGCGCCCGAGCGGCACGGACTCGCCGTCCCAGCCGTCCGGTCCGCCGTGCCCGTCCGGGCCCTCGCCCGGCCCCGGGCCGCCGAGTCCCGACGTGGGCACCTCCAGCACCGTGAAGTCGACTCCGGAAAGCTGTGGCCAGCGTCTCTCCAGCCGCTCCGCCGAGTCCTGCACCAGATCGACGAAGGACTCCGCACGACTGACCGAGAGCGGCACCTGGGGCGGCGCGATAGGGCCGCGCATACCTCGTCCGTGGCGGTCGCGACGGCGAGGGCGCGGCTCGGACTGTTGGGGATGTACGGGCCTGGTCATCACTCACGAGGGTAGCCGTCGCCTGCCCACCCCCCATGCGCTTACCGGACAGCCGTGCCGGATGTCGCCAAATGAGCATTCCAGCCATGCTTGGGTCCAAAAACGGACGTCTCTTGCGTCGCTTCCCTGGCCCAGGATGATCTCTCTCGGTTCGAGTGCTGACCGGATTCGTTGTCGGCGGTTTTTGTCGCGCCGGAAGTCCATGCTGGTCAACCGGTAAGTTCACGTTTCGGGTGCACGGGGCGAACCAGGACGACACGGCGGAGTGAGCTGGTGGAGAGTCGTCGCGGCCCGCTCAAGAGTGCGGTACCGTCCAACGTCGTGAGCCCTGTACGTCGCTGTTCGCGCACCGCCTGCGGCCGCCCCGCCGTCGCGACGCTGACGTACGTCTATGCGGACTCGACCGCCGTTCTCGGGCCGCTCGCCACCTACGCCGAGCCCCACTGCTACGACCTGTGCTCGGAGCACTCCGAGCGGCTGACCGCCCCGCGTGGCTGGGAGGTCGTCCGGCTCGCCGTCGACACCGGCCCGACCCGGCCCAGCGGTGACGATCTGGAGGCGCTGGCCAACGCGGTCCGCGAGGCCGCCCGCCCGCATGAGCGCGCGGCGGGGGCGGCGTCCGGTTCGGGAGGCTCCGGGGCCGGGAGCGGACACGGCGGCCGGGAGGGCGACCCGCGTGAGGTCGCGCGCCGTGGCCATCTGCGGGTCCTGCGGTCGCCCGAGCCCTGATCGGCCGCTAGCCGCACTTTCCCCCGCGGCCTTCCCGCACTTTCCCCGCGATCTTTCCCCGCGATCTTCTCGCGAACGTCTCGCGGTCCTCTCCGGCCCCTTGTTGGGATCACTTGCTGACGGAGCATTGACTGTGACTTGGCGCGGACACGACCATGCCTGCACGCCAGGGTCCTCCGTTTCCGCATTACGGATGTGACCTTCCAGGGATGGCCCATGCCGGGAGGCCCGTGTGTTCGTGCAGCAGTTGGACCCCGTCGCCGATTCACTCTCCCTGTCCGCCCTCGTCGCCGCCCTTCCCCTCGTCACCGTCCTCGTCCTGCTCGGCGGGGTGCGGATGCGCGCCCACTACGCGGGCCCCATAGGGCTCGTCGTCGCCGCGCTCGTCGCCTGCCTCCCGTACGGAATGCCCGTCGGCCAGGCTCTCTCCAGCGCCGTCCAGGGGGCGCTCTTCGGTCTCTTCCCCATCTTGTGGATCGTCGTCAACGCCCTGTGGGTGTACCGGATGACCGTCCGCACCGACCACTTCGACGTGCTGCGCCGCTCCTTCGGCCGGCTCTCGGACGACCCCCGCGTCCAGGCACTCGTCATCGCCTTCTGCTTCGGTGCGCTCCTGGAGGCGCTCGCCGGGTTCGGCGCACCCGTGGCGATCTGCTCGGTCATGCTCGTGGCGCTCGGCTTCGACCCGGTGCGCGCCGCCGTGGTCGCGCTCGTCGCCAACACCGCGCCGGTCGCCTTCGGCGCCATGGCCACCCCCGTGGTGACGCTGGCTCAGGTCACCGGGCTGCCGCTGGACTCCGTCGCCTCCGTCGTGGGGCGGCAGACCCCGCTGCTCGCCCTCGTCGTCCCGCTGCTGCTGGTCGCGCTCGTGGACGGCCGGCGCGGACTGCGCGAGACCTGGGCGCCCGCGCTCGCCTGCGGGGTCGCCTTCGCCGTCGCCCAGTTCACCGTCTCCAACTACCTCTCCGTCCAGCTCGCCGACATCGCGGCGGCGCTGGTCGGCGCGGCCGTGCTGGTGGCCATGCCCGCCGCCCGGCGCCCGGCCGAGGAGCCGGTGCGCGCCGCCGTGCTCACCGGCGTACGCAGCGACGATCTGGACCGCGAGGACCCGCGCCCCGAGGTGCTGCGCGCCTACGCCCCGTACGCGCTCATCGTGGCGATCTTCTCCATAGCCCAGATCGGCCCGGTCAAGGATCTCCTGGCCAAGGCCACCCGCACCTTCGACTGGCCCTTCCTGGACGTCGCGGCGCCCGACGGCAAGCCGGTCGGCGCCAATGTCTTCTCGCTGCCGCTGATCGCCACCGGCGGGACCCTGGTGCTGGTGGCCGGGGTGGCCACCGTCGCTGTGCTGGGGGTGACCGCCCGTGACGCCGCGCGGGAGTGGACAGCGACGGTGCACGAACTGCGTCATGCGATCCTTACGGTCACTTCGGTGCTCGCGCTCGCCTATGTCATGAATCTCTCCGGGCAGGCCGCCAGCATCGGGCACTTCGTCGCGGCCGCCGGGGCCGGGCTGGCCTTCCTCTCTCCGGTGCTCGGCTGGTTCGGCGTCGCCGTCTCCGGCTCGGACACCTCCGCGAACGCCCTCTTCGGTGCCCTCCAGGTGACCGCCGCCCATGAGTCCGGGCTCTCCCCGGATCTGCTGGCCGCGGCCAACAGCTCGGGCGGGGTGCTCGGCAAGATGATCTCCCCGCAGAACCTCACCATCGCCTGCGCGGCGGTCGGGCTGAAGGGGCGCGAGGGGGATCTGCTCCGTAAGGTGCTGCCGTGGAGCCTCGCGCTGCTGCTGGTGATGTGCCTCATCGTCGTCGCGCAGTCGTCGTTCCTGCTGAGCTGGATGCTGCCGTGACCCGCCCGGGGACGCCCGGCAGTACGCCATGCTGTCGTGACCCGGCCCGGGAGGCCCGGCAGCACGCCGCGCGACGGGGCTCACAGTTCCGGCCCAGGTCCTGCGGGTAGGTTTTGAGGTCCGTAGGGACGTCCCCAGAGGCGTCCGCAGATACATCTTCACCAGGACCTCCAGAAGGGGTTGGCTGTGCCCGACTTGTCGCAGATCGTGAAGGCGTACGACGTGCGCGGTGTGGTCCCGGACCAGTGGGACGAGTCGCTCTCGGAACTCTTCGGCGCCGCCTTCGCCCGGGTGACCGGCGCGGACGCGATCGTCGTCGGCCATGACATGCGCCCCTCCTCGCCCGGTCTGGCGCGGGCCTTCGCGCGTGGCGCCGCCTCGCTCGGGGTGGACGTGACCGAGATCGGGCTGTGCTCGACCGATCAGCTCTACTTCGCGAGCGGACATCTCGGCCTGCCCGGCGCGATGTTCACCGCCAGCCACAACCCCGCGCAGTACAACGGCATCAAGATGTGCCGCGCGGGCGCCGCCCCCATCGGCCAGGACAGCGGGCTCGCCGACATCCGCGCCCTGGTCGAGGAATGGGCCGACAGTGGCGCGCCCGCGCCCGCCGCCGAGGCCGGCACCATCACCCAGCGGGACGTCCTCGCCGACTACGCCGCCCATCTGCGCTCGCTGGTGGACCTGACCGCCATCCGGCCGCTGAAGGTCGTCGTGGACGCGGGCAACGGCATGGGCGGCCACACCGTCCCGACCGTCTTCGAGGGGCTCCCGCTCGAGCTCGACGCCCTCTACTTCGAGCTGGACGGCACCTTCCCCAACCACGAGGCCAACCCGCTCGACCCCAAGAACATCGTCGATCTGCAGGCCCGGGTCCTGGAGACCGGCGCCGACCTCGGGCTCGCCTTCGACGGCGACGCCGACCGCTGCTTCGTCGTGGACGGGAGCGGCGAGCCGGTGTCCCCCTCCGCCATCACCGCCCTGGTCGCCGCCCGCGAGCTGGGCAAGCACCCGGGCGGGACGGTCATCCACAACTGCATCACCTCGTGGTCGGTCCCGGAGGTCGTCAAGGAGAACGGCGGCGCCCCCGTCCGCACCCGCGTGGGCCACTCCTTCATCAAGGCCGAGATGGCCCGCACCGGCGCGATCTTCGGCGGTGAGCACTCCGCGCACTACTACTTCCGCGACTTCTGGAACGCCGACACCGGCATGCTGGCCGCCCTGCACGTCCTGGCCGCGCTCGGCGGCCAGAAGGGCCCGCTGTCGGAGCTGGTCGCGCAGTACGACCGGTACGCGGCCTCCGGGGAGATCAACAGCACCGTCGACGACCAGACCGGGCGCATGGAGGCGGTCAGGGCGGCGTACGAGGACCGCGAAGGCGTCGAGCTCGATGAACTCGACGGCCTTACGGTCACCGCCGCCGACTGGTGGTTCAACCTCCGCCCCTCCAACACCGAGCCGCTGCTGCGGCTGAACGTGGAGGCGCGGGACGCGGAGCGGGTGGCCGGGGTCCGCGACGAGGTCCTCTCCATCGTCCGCGCGTAAGCCTTACGGCCGTCCGCGCGCGGACCCCGCGGCCGTCCGCGTCCTTACGGCGGACACCGCACGCGGGGCGCACGGCGTTACCGGAGCCCGGGGGCGAGCCCCCGGGCTCCGGTGCCCACCGGCCGCGCCGCGCCCCCGCCCGGCGGTACGCTGACCACGCCGGGCCGATGTCCGGCTGGACCCATACCCGAAGGGACGCCCCATGCCGCTCGAAGCCGGTCTTCTGGACATCCTCGCCTGCCCGGCGTGCCACGCCCCGCTGCGCGAGGAGCAGTCCCCGGAGACCCCCGAGCTGGTGTGCACGGGCGAGGGGTGCGGTCTCGCGTACCCCGTCCGGGACGGCATCCCCGTGCTGCTCGTCGACGAGGCCCGCCGCCCGGCCTGACCCGGCGGCCCGCCGGAGCCCCAGCCCCGCGCGGTCCCGCGCGTACCGCCCGCCACGGCGATCGGAGGCCGAAGCACGATGCTCGACGAATCCCTCCTCGACGCCCCAGAGGCCCTAGCCCGCGCCGATAGCTGCGGGCTGCTCCGCGGAGCAGCCGAATCCGGCGCCCGCATCCGCACCGCCGCCCGGCATGCCACCGAGGCGGGGATCGGTGATCTCAAGCCGGACGGGCGGCCGCGCGCCGTCATGGTCGCGGGCCCAGGGGCGGCCGGAACCTGCACCGCCGACCTCCTCGGCGCGCTCAGCGGGGGCAACTGCCCGGTCAGCCTGATCGCGCCCACCGGCGTGGCCCCCGCGCCGGGCGCCCTGCGCTGGACGCTGCCCGGCTGGGCGGGCCCGCTCGACCTGCTGGTCGTCGCGACGCCGGACGGTACGGAACCGGGCCTTCCGCGCCTTGTCGAGCAGGCGTACCGCCGCGGCTGCGCGATCGTCGCGGTCGCCCCGGGCCAGTCCCCGCTGACCGACGCGGTCGCGCAGGCGCGCGGCCTGATGGTGCCGCTGGCCACCGCGCCGTACGCCACGGCCCCGTACGCCACGGGCGGGTACAGCACCGATCCGTACCGCAGGGACCCGCACGCGCCGGGCACGGCCGAGGACGACGACACCGCCCGCGCCGAGGGCGCCCTGGGCGATGCCCCCGGCACATACGGGACGCCTCCCGTCCCGCACCCCGTCGAGCCGCCCGGCACCGCGCCCGACGAGATGACCGGCCCCGCGCTGCCCGGCACGCTGTGGGCCCTGCTCACGCCGCTGCTGCTGCTGGTCGACCGGATCGGCCTGGTGTCCGCGTCGCCCGCCGCGCTGCTGCAGGTCGCCGACCGACTCGACCAGGTCGCCGAGCGCTGCGGCCCGGCCATCGCCACCTACACCAACCCCGCCAAGACGCTCGCGGCCGAGCTCGCCGGGGCGCTTCCGCTGCTGTGGACCGAGGGCCCGGTCGCCGCCGCGACCGGACGGCGCTTCGCGAGGCTGCTCGCGTCGCTCGCCGGGCGCCCCGCGCTCGTCGCCGAGCTCCCCGGGGCGCTCGCCGCACATGGCGCGATGCTGACCGGGGCATTCGCGGGCGGAGCCGACCCGGACGACTTCTTCCGCGACCGGGTGGAGGAGGCCGAGGCGCTCCGCGCCCGGATCGTGCTGCTCCACGAGGAGCCGGTGGGCCCGGTCTCGGCGGTGCCGACCGCCCGGGAGCTCGCGCTGGCGCATGACACCGCGTTCAGCGAGCTGGAACCGGCCGGGGGCACTCCGCTGGAGAGCGCCGCGGAACTTCTCGCCATCACGGATTTCGCCGCCGTTTACCTCGCGCTCGCTTCGGCCGATAGAACTTGACGCAGTCAGAACGTGACGCCGTAAGACCACCCACCACCCGCCCCACGTCCCTCACTGCACAGTCAGGAACCGCACCGCATGGACCGCCTCGTCAACACCGTGCGCCCCTACGCCTGGGGCTCCACCACCGCCATCCCCGAGCTGCTGGGCGTCCGGCCGACGGGGGAGCCGCAGGCCGAGATGTGGATGGGGGCACACCCCGGGGCGCCGTCCCGGGTCGACCGGGGCACGGGCCCCGTCGCGCTCTCCGAGGTGATCGCGGCGGATCCCGAGGGCGAGCTCGGCGCGGACGCCGTGAGCCTCTTCGGGCCGCAGCTGCCGTTCCTGCTGAAGGTGCTGGCCGCCGCCTCGCCGCTGTCGCTCCAGGTCCACCCCGACCTCGAGCAGGCCAAGGAGGGCTACGCGGACGAGGAGGAGCGCGGCGTTCCGGCCGATGCCCCGCATCGCAACTACAAGGACGCCAACCACAAGCCCGAGTTGATATGCGCGCTCACGCCGTTCAACGGGCTGTGCGGCTTCCGCGACCCGAACGAGGCGGCGGAACTGCTGGCCGCCCTGGAGGTCGACTCGCTCAAGCCGTACGTCGACATCCTGCATGCCCACCCGGAGTCGCACGCCCTGCGCGAGGTGCTGACCGCCGTGCTGACGGCCGACCCTGAGGCGATGACGGAGACCGTAAGGCAGGCAGCGGCCGCCGCCGAGCGGCTCGGCGCGCTGGACGGACCGCACGCCCCGGCGTACGCGGCGTACGCCTCCATCGCGCAGCACTACCCGGGCGACCCCGGGGCGATCGCCGCGATGCTGCTCAACTTCGTGACCCTCCAGCCCGGCGAGGCGCTCTACCTCGGCGCCGGCGTACCGCACGCCTATCTCGACGGCCTGGGCGTCGAGATCATGGCCAACTCCGACAATGTGCTGCGCTGCGGGCTCACGCCCAAGCATGTGGACGTCCCCGAGCTGCTGCGCGTCGTCCGCTTCGAAAGCGCCGCCCCCGCCGTCCTGCGGCCCGAGGCGGACCCCTCCGGTGAGGAGCTCTACACCACCCCGATCGGCGAGTTCCGGCTCTCCCGCCACGTCCTGGCCGACGGCGCCGCTCCGCGCCCGCTGCCGGCGACCGGCCCGCAGATCCTGCTGTGCGCCTCGGGCGAGGTCTCCCTGCGCGGCGCGGACGGCGAACTCCCGCTGACGCGCGGGCAGTCGGCCTTCGTACCGGCCGGCGAGGAGGCCGTACTGGGCGGCGACGGCACTGTGTTCAGGGCCACAGTGACGGCCTGACGTACGGCCCGTTCGAGGGGCTGGAACAATGGCCCGCCGTGAGGCGGTAAAGCGCTGGCAAAGCCGCCATGAGCTGTAATGAAGCGGAAGGGACATTCGGCACATATGAGTGCATCAGGCGGAACCAAGGCGATTGTTGCCGCGCTGGGCGCGAACCTGGCTATCGCCGCAGCCAAGTTCGTGGCGTTCGCCTTCAGCGGCTCGTCGTCGATGCTCGCCGAAGGCGTGCACTCGCTCGCCGACTCGGGCAACCAGGGGCTGCTGCTCCTCGGCGGGAAGAAGGCCAAGCGCGAGGCCACCCCCGAGCACCCCTTCGGCTACGGCCGCGAGCGCTATATCTACGGCTTCCTCGTCTCCATCGTGCTGTTCACCATCGGCGGCGTCTTCGCGCTGTACGAGGGCTACGAGAAGATCAAGCATCCCCATGAGGTGGAGCACTGGTACTGGCCGGTCGGGGTGCTCATCTTCGCGATCATCGCCGAGGGCTTCTCCTTCCGTACGGCCATCAAGGAGTCCAACGAGATCCGCGGCAAGCTGAGCTGGTCGCAGTTCGTGCGCCGGGCCAAGGCTCCCGAACTGCCCGTCGTCCTCCTGGAGGACTTCGGCGCCCTCGTCGGACTGGTCCTCGCGCTCGGCGGGGTCGGGCTCGCGCTGCTGACCGGCGACGGCGTCTGGGACGGCATCGGCACCCTCTGCATCGGCGTCCTGCTGGTGCTGATCGCCCTGGTGCTCGCGGCCGAGACCAAGTCGCTGCTGCTGGGCGAGGCGGCCGACGTCACCGAGGTCGCCAAGATCCGCGAAGCGGTCGTGGACGGCGAGACCGTCACCGGGCTGATCCACATGCGCACGCTCCACCTCGGCCCCGAGGAACTGCTGGTCGCCGCCAAGATCGCGGTGCAGCACGACGACACGGCGGTGGAGGTCGCCCGCGCGATCGACGCCGCGGAGGCGCGCATCCGCGAGGCGGTCCCCATCGCCCGAGTCATCTACCTGGAACCGGACATCCTCCGCACATCCACACCCACCTGAACGCATACGGCAGAGCCGCCCCGCCGGTTTGTGGGCATCCGTTCCGCGGGGCGGAACGGATGGGCACAAACCGGCCACCGGGCCGCACCCGGAAGCGCACCTTGGCCGGCGACGGGGCGCCCCGCACGAACAATGGGGCCGCACCCGGAAACGCACCTTGGCCGAAGACGGCGCGCCCCGCACGAACAACGGGGCCGCACCCGGCAAAGTGCCCAGGCCGCCGACGGCGCGCGCCGCACGAACAGCCGGGCCACACCCGGAAGCGCGCCCCGGCCGCCGACGGCATACGCCGCCCACGCAACCGGGGCGCACCTGCCCACAAGGGGCTGCCGATAGGGGGCTGCCCACAAGGGGCCTACTCGATCTCCCCGAGCACCCGCAGAATCGCCGCCACATCCGCCGCCCCCAGCAACCGCTCCCGGAACTCGGCGCCCATCAACTTGCGCGACAGCAGCGCCAGAATCCGCAGATGCTCATCGCCCGCGGCCGCCTCCGGCACCGCGATCATGAACACCAGCCTGGCCTTCGTGCCGTCCGGCGCGCCCCACTCGATGCCCTCGGGGGAGCGCGCGAAGCCGACGACGGGAGCGGTCACCGCGTCCGTCTTGGCATGCGGAATCGCGATCTCCTCGCCGAGACCGGTGGTGCCCTGGTCCTCCCGGGCGAACGCGGCCCGGACCAGCTCCGCCGTATCCGCCACCTTGCCGGTCGCGGCCAGCAGCTCGGCCATCTCGCGGATCGCGGCGTCCTTACCGTCCGCCGTCAGCCGCTCCTTCACGGTCTGCCCGGTGAGATAGCCGGACAGCACCTGGTCCGCGGCATCGACCTCCGGAGCGGCCTCAGCCTCCGGAGCGGCCTCAGCCTCGGCCTCGGCCTTACCACCGCCCCGCGGCTCAGCGGCCGAGACGGACACAGTCTTAAGGGCGGCGGCGTCAGAGGCAGCCACGGCACCGCTCGCCGAGGAATCCGCCACGGCACCGCTCGCCGCCCCCGTACCGCCCCCGCTGCCCACCCCGGCCAGCACCGGCGCACCCGCCGGCGACGGAACCAAGGAGACGGCTTCCGCGGCCCCCGCCGCATCCGCATCCGCATCCGCCCCCCGCCCGCCGCCCAGCGACATCAGCGCGATCGTGACCAGCGCCGTAACCGCCGTACCGACGACAACCGCCACGAAGAACATCGGCACCCCGCCGACCGCGCCGAGCACCGCGACGATCGGCCCGCCGTGCGGCACGTTGTCCTCGACCGACGCCACCCCGGCTATCGCCCCGGCGACCGCGCCGCCCAGCATGTTCGCCGGGATGACCCGCGCCGGACGCGCCGCGGCGAACGGAATCGCGCCCTCGGTGATGCCGAAGAAACCCATGAAGAGCGCCGCGAGCCCGGTCTCCCGCTCCTGGTCGTCGAACATCCGGCGGCGCAGCAGCGTGGCCAGCCCCTGGCCCAGCGGCGGAACCGGAATGGCCGCCGCACACGCCCCCATGACCTCAGGGTTCTTGGACACCAACCCCGCACCGAAGAGGAACGCGGTCTTGTTGACGGGACCGCCCATGTCGAACGCGATCATCAGCCCGAGGATGATGCCGAGCAGCGCCGCGCTGGTGCCGGTCAGCCCGCCGAGCCAGTCGGTGAGGCGCTCGAAGACCCAGGAGATCGGTTCGCCGAGGACATATATGAAGAAGAGGCCGAGCGCCGAGGTCGCCACGATCGGGATCACGATGATCGGCATGATCGGCTGGACGAACTTCGGAACCTTGACCCGCTTGATCCACAGCACCAGATAGCCGGCCAGGAAGCCGGTGACGATCGCCCCGATGAAACCGGCGCCCGCCTCGCTGTCGTACAGCTCGCCGTGGGCCGCGATCCAGCCGCCCACCATGCCCGGCACCAGCGCGGGCCGGTCCGCGATGGCGTAGGCGATATAGCCGGACAGGGCCGGGATCATCAGCGCGAAGCCGATGCTCCCGATGTCGTTGACCGTCTTCCAGAAGGAGTCGTCGGGGATGACGATGCCCTTGGACGTCGTATCACCGCCCAGGGCGAGCGAGACCGCGATCAGCAGACCGCCGACCACGACGAACGGGATCATGTACGAGACGCCGTTCATGAGCGCCTTATAGGTGACGCTGCGCCCCTTACCGTCGCCGGAAGCCGCCGAGGCGGCGCCGCGCTGGGGCTTTTGGCCGTCGCCCTGGTACACCGGCGCGTTGCGCACCTGCTCGATCAGCCGCTCCGGGCGGTGGATGCCGTCGGCGACCCCGACGACGAGCACTCTCTTACCGATGAAACGGCTGCGGTCGACGTCCTTGTCGGCGGCGATGATGATGCCGTCGGCCTGACTGACATCGTTGTCAGACAGAACGTTCTCGGCCCCGATCGAGCCCTGGGTCTCCACCTTCATGCTGTGGCCGAGTGACTCCGCCGCCTGAGCCAGCTTCTCAGCGGCCATATAGGTGTGGGCGATACCCGTGGGACAAGCGGTCACCGCGAGCAGCTTGAGCCCCGGTCCGCTGGCCCCCGCACCGTTGGGGGGATCGGCTGGACTGGTCACGTGGTTCTCCTTAACAACGCATCGAGCGGGCGCGGGAAGCTGCCAGCGTCCCCGCGCTCGCGGCATCGTGCAATACATCCGGCCAGGATCAAAGCGACGGGGTGAGCCACCGGGCTCCCCGAGCGGCGTGGCCGTCGGCGCAGGTCATCGCCTTACGGCCGAAGATGGCCCATGGGGGCTGGGGTTCGCCGCGCCGATCGGTGTAGATTCGTGACCGAGCCAGACGTCGCTGCTGATGGCGGTCGGGCGGCCCGTACACCGGGTCGGCCGAGGGAGAGAGGGCCTCCGACGGACTGCGCACTGTGAGGTAGAAGGGGATAGGTGTGCCCGCTGCGCGGGGCCCTGTCCAGCGCCTCACATGCCCAGCCGAAACCACTCTCGCTCACACACGATCGAGGAGGAGCAGCACTCATGACGACAGCCGTCTCCGGTCAGGACTTCAAGGTCGCGGACCTCTCCTTGGCTGCCTTCGGCCGTAAGGAGATCACCCTCGCCGAGCATGAGATGCCCGGCCTGATGGCGATCCGTAAGGAGTACGCCGAGCAGCAGCCCCTGGCCGGCGCCCGTGTCACCGGCTCGCTGCACATGACCGTGCAGACCGCCGTGCTGATCGAGACCCTGGCCGCCCTTGGCGCCGAGGTCCGGTGGGCCTCCTGCAACATCTTCTCCACCCAGGACCACGCCGCGGCCGCGATCGCCGTCGGTCCGAACGGCACTGTGGAGAACCCGCAGGGCATCCCGGTCTTCGCCTGGAAGGGCGAGACCCTGGAGGAGTACTGGTGGTGCACGGAGCAGGCCCTGACCTGGCCCGGCACCCCCACCGGCGGGCCCAACATGATCCTGGACGACGGTGGCGACGCCACCCTCCTCGTCCACAAGGGCGTCGAGTACGAGAAGGCCGGCGCCGCCCCTGACGTCGCCACCGCCGAGAACGACGAGCACCGCGTCATCCTCGAGCTGCTGAACCGCACCATCGCCGAGAACCCGCAGAAGTGGACTCAGCTGGCCTCCGAGATCCGCGGGGTCACCGAGGAGACCACCACCGGCGTCCACCGCCTCTACGAGATGCAGCGGGACGGCTTGCTGCTCTTCCCGGCGATCAACGTCAACGACGCGGTGACCAAGTCCAAGTTCGACAACAAGTACGGCTGCCGCCACTCCCTGGTCGACGGCATCAACCGCGCGACCGACGTGCTGATCGGCGGCAAGGTCGCGGTCATCTGCGGCTACGGCGATGTGGGCAAGGGCTGCGCCGAGTCGCTGCGCGGCCAGGGCGCCCGGGTGATCATCACCGAGATCGACCCGATCTGCGCACTGCAGGCCGCGATGGACGGCTACCAGGTCGCCACCCTGGACGACGTGGTGGAGACCGCCGACATCTTCATCACCACGACCGGCAACAAGGACATCATCATGGCCGCGGACATGGCCAAGATGAAGCACCAGGCGATCGTCGGGAACATCGGCCACTTCGACAACGAGATCGACATGGCCGGCCTCGCCGCCCTCCCGGGCATCGTGAAGGACGAGGTCAAGCCGCAGGTCCACACCTGGACCTTCCCCGACGGCAAGACGCTCATCGTGCTCTCCGAGGGCCGTCTGCTGAACCTCGGCAACGCGACCGGTCACCCGTCGTTCGTGATGTCCAACTCCTTCGCGAACCAGACCATCGCCCAGATCGAGCTCTTCACCAAGCCGGAGTCGTACCCGACCGACGTCTACGTGCTCCCCAAGCACCTGGACGAGAAGGTCGCCCGCCTCCACCTGGACGCGCTGGGGGCGAAGCTGACCACGCTCCGGCCCGAGCAGGCCGCCTACATCGGCGTCCCGGTCGAGGGCCCGTACAAGCCCGAGCACTACCGTTACTGATCACATCCGCTGATCGCACCGGCCCCGTCGACCGCACGGTCGGCGGCCGCTGACCCGGCCCCCGCCCCGGCGGGGGCCCCAGGGCCCGTCCGCGCCGTCCGGCGGGGCGGGCCCGACGTTCGTCAAGGACCTCACCATGCCTCGCGGCCGCTACTCCCTCCACGACCCGCACGACCACACCCCGCTGGGTGAGGAGCACTTCCAGTGCGCGCCCGGCCCCAGCGGATGGCGCTATGTCGCACAGCGGACCTCACCTTCCGGCGATCACGCCGGGTCCGTGGACCTCACCCTCGACGAACTGGGCCGACCGCTCAGGGTCGAGCTGCACGCGGCGAGCTGGCAGGTCAAGGGCGCCGCACTGGACGGGGTCACCTGGGTCCGTACGGATCCCACCGGGGAGCACGCGACCGAGGGCAATGTCGGCGCCCACGCCTTCACCGGCGCCTCCCCGGCCTTCCTGGTCGCCATCTCCCGCCTGCTGCGGCTGGAGCCGGGCGCCGGAGCCGTCCGCGTCCGCCTCGTGGCCTTCACCGATCCGGTCCTCGCGCCCCTGACCCTGGACCAGTCCTGGGCACTTCGCGACAGAGCCGGACACACCACCGACACTGGCCCACTCGTTGTGGATGAATACCAGGTCAGCGAGCTGGACACCGGAGAGGTCCGGACGATCCATATCGCTGGCGACGTGGTCCTCGCAGCCCCCGGCATCGAGCTCGAGGACCTGGAGAGCCCGCCGTCGTCCTTCGCCGCCTGACCGCCGCCACGCCCCCTCTGACCTGCGACGTTGAGAATCATCTGGGATTGCCTTGACGCAGGGAGTACGGATGTGTAGGTTGGAATGTCGCGGCGGACGGAGAGCGTAGGCACTTCGGTGAGGCCGCACAAAGAATCTTCCCCAGGATCCTTGACGAGGTTCACCCGGGGAGGTAGGGTTAAACGGTTGTGGTGAGCAGTATCTGCTCATTCACGGACGTCTAATCTGAACTCGCTCCGCAGACGGATGGAAATCCAACGGAGCACTTTTGACACCCGCGGGCATCATCCGAAGCCGATTAGGTTCGGCGGATGCGTGTCTGCTAAAGTCGAAAACACGCCGAAAGGCAAAGGCCCCTCCAACGGCCACCGGAATCAGAATTCGGACCGGAAACGGACCGAAAAAGAATCTGGTAAGGTTGGAAACACCGAAGGGAAGCGCCCGGAGAGACCGGTGAAACGGTTTCAAAGGAAGCGTCCGTTCCTTGAGAACTCAACAGCGTGCCAAAAGTCAACGCCAGATATGTTGATACCCCGTCCATCTCGGACGAGGTTCCTTTGGAAAAATACACAGCGAGGACGCTGTGAGCGGACTGGATTATTCCTCCGGTCTGCTCCGCTCTCGTGACTGTGTGACCGGGATATCCCGGAAGCATTCACGGAGAGTTTGATCCTGGCTCAGGACGAACGCTGGCGGCGTGCTTAACACATGCAAGTCGAACGATGAACCGGCTTCGGCCGGGGATTAGTGGCGAACGGGTGAGTAACACGTGGGCAATCTGCCCTGCACTCTGGGACAAGCCCTGGAAACGGGGTCTAATACCGGATATGACACGCTCCCGCATGGGATGCGTGTGGAAAGCTCCGGCGGTGCAGGATGAGCCCGCGGCCTATCAGCTTGTTGGTGGGGTGATGGCCTACCAAGGCGACGACGGGTAGCCGGCCTGAGAGGGCGACCGGCCACACTGGGACTGATACACGGCCCAGACTCCTACGGGAGGCAGCAGTGGGGAATATTGCACAATGGGCGAAAGCCTGATGCAGCGACGCCGCGTGAGGGATGACGGCCTTCGGGTTGTAAACCTCTTTCAGCAGGGAAGAAGCGAGAGTGACGGTACCTGCAGAAGAAGCGCCGGCTAACTACGTGCCAGCAGCCGCGGTAATACGTAGGGCGCAAGCGTTGTCCGGAATTATTGGGCGTAAAGAGCTCGTAGGCGGCTTGTCGCGTCGGATGTGAAAGCCCGGAGCTTAACTCCGGGTCTGCATTCGATACGGGCAGGCTAGAGTTCGGTAGGGGAGATCGGAATTCCTGGTGTAGCGGTGAAATGCGCAGATATCAGGAGGAACACCGGTGGCGAAGGCGGATCTCTGGGCCGATACTGACGCTGAGGAGCGAAAGCGTGGGGAGCGAACAGGATTAGATACCCTGGTAGTCCACGCCGTAAACGTTGGGAACTAGGTGTGGGCGACATTCCACGTTGTCCGCGCCGCAGCTAACGCATTAAGTTCCCCGCCTGGGGAGTACGGCCGCAAGGCTAAAACTCAAAGGAATTGACGGGGGCCCGCACAAGCGGCGGAGCATGTGGCTTAATTCGACGCAACGCGAAGAACCTTACCAAGGCTTGACATACACCGGAAACCTCTGGAGACAGGGGCCCCCTTGTGGTCGGTGTACAGGTGGTGCATGGCTGTCGTCAGCTCGTGTCGTGAGATGTTGGGTTAAGTCCCGCAACGAGCGCAACCCTTGTTCTGTGTTGCCAGCATGCCTTTCGGGGTGATGGGGACTCACAGGAGACTGCCGGGGTCAACTCGGAGGAAGGTGGGGACGACGTCAAGTCATCATGCCCCTTATGTCTTGGGCTGCACACGTGCTACAATGGCCGGTACAATGAGCTGCGAAGCCGTGAGGTGGAGCGAATCTCAAAAAGCCGGTCTCAGTTCGGATTGGGGTCTGCAACTCGACCCCATGAAGTCGGAGTCGCTAGTAATCGCAGATCAGCATTGCTGCGGTGAATACGTTCCCGGGCCTTGTACACACCGCCCGTCACGTCACGAAAGTCGGTAACACCCGAAGCCGGTGGCCCAACCCTTGTGGGGGGAGCCGTCGAAGGTGGGACTGGCGATTGGGACGAAGTCGTAACAAGGTAGCCGTACCGGAAGGTGCGGCTGGATCACCTCCTTTCTAAGGAGCACATAGCCGACTGCGAGCGCATGTCTCGCACGGTTTGCTCATGGGTGGAACGTTGACTATTCGGCACGGCCGTCTGGTCCGCTGTTTCTAGTACTGCCCCTTCGGGGCGTGGAACGAGACTGCCGGATCCGGAGGTCGGGCCGGGCACGCTGTTGGGTGTCTGAAGGTACGGGCTATGACGCTCGTCCTTCGGCCGGTCCCGGTGAACCGCATCGTGAGGTGTGGGTGACGGGGTACGGGTCGTTGTTTGAGAACTGCACAGTGGACGCGAGCATCTGTGGCCAAGTTTTTAAGGGCGCACGGTGGATGCCTTGGCACCAGGAACCGATGAAGGACGTGGGAGGCCGCGATAGGCCCCGGGGAGCTGTCAACCGAGCTTTGATCCGGGGGTGTCCGAATGGGGAAACCCGGCAGTCGTCATGGGCTGTCACCCATACCTGAACACATAGGGTATGTGGAGGGAACGCGGGGAAGTGAAACATCTCAGTACCCGCAGGAAGAGAAAACAACCGTGATTCCGGGAGTAGTGGCGAGCGAAACTGGATGAGGCTAAACCGTATGTGTGTGATACCCGGCAGGGGTTGCGCATACGGGGTTGTGGGAGTGAACTTCAGTCGTCTGCCGGCGGCTGGGTGAGTCAGAAACCATTGCGATAGGCGAAGGACATGCGAAAGGTCCGGCGTAGAGGGTAAGACCCCCGTAGCTGAAATCGTAGTGGCTTGCTTGTTCATTTCCCAAGTAGCACGGGGCCCGAGAAATCCTGTGTGAATCTGGCGGGACCACCCGCTAAGCCTAAATATTCCCTGGTGACCGATAGCGGATAGTACCGTGAGGGAATGGTGAAAAGTACCGCGGGAGCGGAGTGAAATAGTACCTGAAACCGTGTGCCTACAAGCCGTGGGAGCGTCGCCGTGTTCTTCGGAGCACGGTCGTGACTGCGTGCCTTTTGAAGAATGAGCCTGCGAGTTTGCGGTGTGTTGCGAGGTTAACCCGTGTGGGGAAGCCGTAGCGAAAGCGAGTCCGAATAGGGCGGTTTAGTAGCGCGCTCAAGACCCGAAGCGGAGTGATCTAGCCATGGGCAGGTTGAAGCGGAGGTAAGACTTCGTGGAGGACCGAACCCACCAGGGTTGAAAACCTGGGGGATGACCTGTGGTTAGGGGTGAAAGGCCAATCAAACTCCGTGATAGCTGGTTCTCCCCGAAATGCATTTAGGTGCAGCGTCGTGTGTTTCTTGCCGGAGGTAGAGCACTGGATAGGCGATGGGCCCTACCGGGTTACTGACCTTAGCCAAACTCCGAATGCCGGTAAGTGAGAGCGCGGCAGTGAGACTGTGGGGGATAAGCTCCATGGTCGAGAGGGAAACAGCCCAGAGCATCGACTAAGGCCCCTAAGCGTACGCTAAGTGGGAAAGGATGTGGAGTCGCAGAGACAACCAGGAGGTTGGCTTAGAAGCAGCCATCCTTGAAAGAGTGCGTAATAGCTCACTGGTCAAGTGATTCCGCGCCGACAATGTAGCGGGGCTCAAGCGTACCGCCGAAGTCGTGTCATTGCAGCATGTGGTCCAACGATCGCTGTGATGGGTAGGGGAGCGTCGTGTGCCGGGTGAAGCAGCCGTGTAAGCGAGTTGTGGATGGTTCACGAGTGAGAATGCAGGCATGAGTAGCGATACACACGTGGGAAACGTGTGCGCCGATTGACTAAGGGTTCCTGGGTCAAGCTGATCTGCCCAGGGTAAGTCGGGACCTAAGGCGAGGCCGACAGGCGTAGTCGATGGACAACCGGTTGATATTCCGGTACCCGCTTTGAAGCGCCAACGTCGAACCAGGCGATGCTAAGTCCGTGAAGCCGCCCTGATCTCTTCGGAGTTGAGGGGAGTGGTGGAGCCGACGGTCCAGACCTGTAGTAGGTGAGTGATGGGGTGACGCAGGAAGGTAGTCCAGCCCGGGCGGTGGTTGTCCCGGGGTAAGGGTGTAGCCCGAGGAGTAGGTAAATCCGTTCCTCATTGAAGGGTGAGACCTGATGCCGAGCCGATTGTGGTGAAGTGGATGATCCTATGCTGTCGAGAAAAGCCTCTAGCGAGTTTCATGGCGGCCCGTACCCTAAACCGACTCAGGTGGTCAGGTAGAGAATACCGAGGCGTTCGGGTGAACTATGGTTAAGGAACTCGGCAAAATGCCCCCGTAACTTCGGGAGAAGGGGGGCCATTGCTGGTGATGGGATTTTCTCCTTGAGCTGGTGGTGGCCGCAGAGACCAGCGAGAAGCGACTGTTTACTAAAAACACAGGTCCGTGCGAAGCCGTAAGGCGATGTATACGGACTGACGCCTGCCCGGTGCTGGAACGTTAAGGGGACCGGTTAGTCACATTTCGGTGTGGCGAAGCTGAGAACTTAAGCGCCAGTAAACGGCGGTGGTAACTATAACCATCCTAAGGTAGCGAAATTCCTTGTCGGGTAAGTTCCGACCTGCACGAATGGCGTAACGACTTCTCGACTGTCTCAACCATAGGCCCGGTGAAATTGCACTACGAGTAAAGATGCTCGTTTCGCGCAGCAGGACGGAAAGACCCCGGGACCTTTACTATAGCTTGATATTGGTGTTCGGTTCGGCTTGTGTAGGATAGGTGGGAGACTGTGAAGCATTAACGCCAGTTAGTGTGGAGTCATTGTTGAAATACCACTCTGGTCGTGCTGGATGTCTAACCTGGGTCCGTGATCCGGATCAGGGACAGTGTCTGGTGGGTAGTTTAACTGGGGCGGTTGCCTCCTAAAGGGTAACGGAGGCGCCCAAAGGTTCCCTCAGCCTGGTTGGCAATCAGGTGTTGAGTGTAAGTGCACAAGGGAGCTTGACTGTGAGACCGACGGGTCGAGCAGGGACGAAAGTCGGGACTAGTGATCCGGCGGTGGCTTGTGGAAGCGCCGTCGCTCAACGGATAAAAGGTACCCCGGGGATAACAGGCTGATCTTCCCCAAGAGTCCATATCGACGGGATGGTTTGGCACCTCGATGTCGGCTCGTCGCATCCTGGGGCTGGAGTCGGTCCCAAGGGTTGGGCTGTTCGCCCATTAAAGCGGTACGCGAGCTGGGTTTAGAACGTCGTGAGACAGTTCGGTCCCTATCCGCTGTGCGCGTAGGAGTCTTGAGAAGGGCTGTCCCTAGTACGAGAGGACCGGGACGGACGAACCTCTGGTGTGCCAGTTGTCCTGCCAAGGGCATGGCTGGTTGGCTACGTTCGGGAGGGATAACCGCTGAAAGCATCTAAGCGGGAAGCCTGCTTCGAGATGAGGACTCCCACCCACTTGATGGGTTAAGGCTCCCAGTAGACGACTGGGTTGATAGGCCAGATATGGAAGCCGGGTAACTGGTGGAGTTGACTGGTACTAATAGGCCGAGGGCTTGTCCTCAGATGCTCGCGTCCACTGTGTTGGTTCTGAAGCAATGAACCGTATTGAACCCCCCTTCTTGTTTTGGGGTGTGGTTCCGGTTCAGTTTCATAGTGTTTCGGTGGTCATAGCGTTAGGGAAACGCCCGGTTACATTTCGAACCCGGAAGCTAAGCCTTTCAGCGCCGATGGTACTGCAGGGGGGACCCTGTGGGAGAGTAGGACACCGCCGAACAATCTTTAGCCTCGGTCCCGAGCATTCAGTGCTCGGGACCGAGGCTTTTTTGCGTTCCCATTCGATCGGATGTTCCACCGGATCGAGTGAAAAGCCCTCAGGGTCCTGGCGTGGCGCGGTTGCCGGCACTCAGAGTTGTCAGTGAGGCCGGGGTCCAACAGGTCCGTTGACGACCGGTCAGCAGGCCGCAGGCGCGACGCCGAACGGGCGGACGGGGGAGGTGAGGGCCTGTGCGAGTGACGACCTGTGCGGTGAAGGGGCGTCGGGTGACGCCCCGTTCGTGCCCGCCTGTGAGTCCGTCAGTTCCCGGACGTCGAGGCGACGGTCGGCTGGTCCTTGCCATGGCCTTCCGTGGGGTCGCCCGGCATTCCCGCGGCGCGGGCGAGCTCGAGGTCGAGAGCCTCGCGCCGGATGCGCTGGTCCATGTAGAGAAGAGCCGTCACACCCGCGCTGATCGGGAAGGTGATGGTCGAGCTGATCACTCCGCCGACGCCGACCACGACCAGGAAGGTCCAGCTGACGGAGACGGATTCACCGGACAGCCAGTCCATGGCGTTGTCCCCGCCGATGACCATGGGGATCAGGCTGGTGGGGATCTCGACGATGGCGCCGACGATGAAGACCAGGACGACGGCGAGCAGTTGGATGCCGAAGACGCGCCCCCACGCACCGCGCACCAGCTTGAAGGAGCGTCGCAGGGCCCTGATGATCCCCTGCTTCTCCAGCATCAGCGCGGGAGGGGCGAGGCTGAAGCGGACCCAGAGCCAGACGGCGACGCCGGCCGCGGCGAACCCGCCGAGAGAGGCGAGTGCGGCGCCCTCGCTGTGCACGCCCGCGAAGGCCAGCAGCAGACCCGGCGTCATGCCGGCGGCGATGACGGCCACGGCGATGGCGGGGATCAGAAGGAGCAGCCCGCACAGCTGGAGGAGATGCGGGCGGGCACCGCCCCATGCCTCCTTGGTGGACACGGACCGGCCCAGCACCGCCCGGGCGGTGACCACGGTCAGCAGGGCGGTGGTGACGATCGTTCCGAGGACGCCGAGCAGCAGGGTGACTCCGCTGTCCCCGAGCGCGGCGCCGACGGCGCGCATCGCCTGGTTCACGGTGACGTCCCGATCGTCGAGGACATTGCTCTCGTTGCCGCGGGCGTCGTTGAACCAGAGTCCTGTGGCGGCCGTGATCAGACCCTGGATGACGATCGAGACGATCAGCGAGATGCCGAGGACCGTGCGCCAGTGGGCGCGCATGATGGCCACCGCGCCGTTCAGGATCTCGCTGACGGCCAGCGGTCGCAGCGGAATGACACCGGGGCGGGGAGCAGGTGGCTGATGCGGTCCGGTGCCCCATCCGCCGCCCGGCGTGGGAGCGGGCGGCACCTGCGGTGGCGTGGGGCCTCGTCCCGATGCGGACCAGCGGCCGGGCGGCGGCTGGCGCCGGGCCCATTGGCCGCCCCAGGTGGGCTGCTCCGGGGCGGGCTGGTCGGCGGGCTCGTTCTGCTGCTGAGCGCCGTGGTCCGGTTCGTCGGAAGGGGACGATCCGGGCGGGGCCCAGCCCGGAGTGTCATTCATCGTCGCTCCGTAGGTTGTTCGTTGACCGGCCGCGGCGTCCGCGGCGGGCGTATGCCAGCCATCGTGCCACGGTGGGTTGTGCCTCGTGCCGGTCACTGGGGGCGGTCCGGCACTTCAATAGTCGGTGGCGCACAGGGCAGACTGGGCGGATGGCTGATCAGCATCCGGTGTCCCCGGAAGGCCCCATACCTCCCATCTCCTTGGCGCTGCGCTGGGAGGAGCCCCCGGAGGGGCCCGTACTGGTACTTCTCGACCAGACCCGGCTGCCCGCCGAAGAGGTCGAGCTGGTGTGCACCGATGTGCCGGCGCTGGTGGAGGCGATCCGCTCTCTCGCCGTGCGCGGCGCCCCGCTGCTCGGCCTCGCCGGGGCATACGGGATCGCGCTTGCCGCGGCCCGGGGTTTCGATGTGGACGAGGCCGCCGAATCGCTCGCCCATGCCCGTCCCACGGCCGTCAACCTCGGCTATGGCGTTCGCCGGGCCGTCGCCGCGTATCACGGCGCGATCCGGGACGACGCGGACGATGCTCAGGCTGCCGCGGCCGCCCTCGCCGAGGCCCGGGCTCTGCATCGGGAGGATGCCGAGGCCAGCGACCGCATGGCGGCTCATGGTCAAGCGCTCCTCGATGAGCTGCTGCCTGCCGGTGGTCATCGAATCCTCACTCACTGCAACACCGGCGCCCTGGTCTCCGGGGGTGAGGGGACCGCCCTCGCCGTGGTCAAGGCGGTGCACCGGGCGGGTCAGCTGCGGCGGCTCTGGGTGGACGAGACCCGGCCCCTGCTCCAGGGGGCGCGGTTGACCGCGTACGAGGCGGCGCGTGCCGGTATGGCGTACACGCTGCTCGCGGACAACGCGGCGGGCTCGCTGTTCGCGGCCGGTGAGGTGGACGCGGTGCTGATCGGGGCGGACCGGATCGCCGCGGACGGCTCGGTGGCCAACAAGGTGGGCAGCTATCCGCTCGCGGTGCTGGCCCGCTACCACCATGTGCCGTTTGTGGTGGTAGCCCCGACCACCACGGTGGACCCGGCCACTCCCGACGGCGCCTCGATCGAGGTCGAGCAGCGCCCTGGACATGAGGTGACAGACATCACAATTCCTTACGCCCCCATCGCCGGGCACGAGGCGGGCACCGGAGTGCCGGTCGCTCCGCTGGGGACACAGGCCCACAATCCGGCTTTCGACGTCACACCACCGGAGTTGGTGACGGCGATCGTGACCGAGGAGGGTGTGATCTCTCCGGTCACGGCGGACGGTATCGCCGAGCTGTGGGCCAGGTCACGATCGGGTAATGGGATGATGTCGATATGAAGGGACGCGTCCTTGTCGTCGACGACGACACCGCACTGGCAGAGATGCTTGGCATCGTGCTGCGCGGCGAAGGCTTTGAACCGTCGTTTGTGTCGGACGGCGACAAGGCTCTTGCCGCCTTCCGCGAGACCAAGCCCGATCTGGTGCTGCTCGATCTGATGCTGCCCGGACGGGACGGCATCGAGGTCTGCCGACTGATCCGGGCCGAGTCGGGGGTCCCGATCGTCATGCTCACGGCCAAGAGCGACACGGTCGATGTGGTGGTCGGTCTCGAGTCCGGGGCGGATGACTACATCGTCAAGCCGTTCAAGCCGAAGGAGCTGGTGGCCCGGATCCGGGCCCGGCTGAGGCGTTCCGAGGAGCCGGCACCGGAGCAGCTGGCCATAGGCGATCTGGTGATCGACGTGGCGGGCCATTCGGTGAAGCGGGACGGCCAGTCGATAGCGCTGACCCCGCTGGAGTTCGATCTTCTGGTGGCGCTGGCTCGTAAGCCGTGGCAGGTCTTTACCCGTGAGGTGCTGCTGGAGCAGGTCTGGGGCTATCGGCATGCCGCCGACACCCGGCTGGTGAATGTGCATGTGCAGCGGCTGCGGTCGAAGGTCGAGAAGGACCCGGAGCGGCCGGAGATCGTGGTGACCGTGCGCGGTGTCGGCTACAAGGCCGGGCCAAGCTGAGATGACGGGTGGTACGGCGCCGCAGCCCGGAGGACCGGGAGGCGGGGCTCCGGAGGGTGCCCGGATGGGGCGGCCCGACCCGGCGGGTGAGATACCGCTGCTGCGGAGGTTGTGGAGCGGCGGGCATCTGCTGCCCGACGGGGCGTCCGGAGGGCCGGCCCATCCGGTGATCCGGCTGTTCGGACGGTGGGTGCGCCGTCCGCTGCTGCCCGCTGCCCGGCTGTGGCGGCGGAACATCCAGCTGCGGGTGGTCGCCACCACGCTGCTGATGTCGCTCGGTGTGGTGCTGCTGCTGGGCCTGGTGGTCATCGGGCAGGTGCGCAACGGTCTGCTGGACGCCAAGCGCCATGCGGCGCAGGGGCAGGCCGTCGGCGGGTTCGAGGTGGCCGAGCAGATGGCCGACCGCAGGAGCGATTCCCGTGGCCAGGACGGGCCGGGGGCCGGTGCCGAGGATTCCGGCGCCTGGCTGAACGCGCTGGTGGAGCAGCTTTCCAGTGGCGGCAAGGGCGCGTATTCGGTGGTGGCGCTCAGCTCCGACTCCGGTGAGACGCCCTATGTGGCCAGCCGGGGGCCGCGGGCCTCCGGCGATGTCCAGCCGGACAGTGTGTCCGCCGATCTGCGCCGGAGGGTGGACGAGGGCCGGACGGCGCCGTACGAGCGCTACGGAAAGATCGTGCACGCGGGCTCCGGAGACGCCGAGCCCGCGCTGATCATCGGCAAGCGTCTGGACGACAACAACGGCGACGCCTACCAGCTCTACTACCTCTTCCCGTTCACCCAGGAGGAGAAGTCGCTGAGCCTGGTCAAGGGCACCCTGGCCACGGCCGGGGTGTTCGTGGTGGTGCTGCTCGGGGCCATCGCCTGGGTGGTGGTCCGGCAGGTCGTGACGCCCGTAAGGATGGCGGCGGGGATCTCCGAGCGGCTGGCGGCCGGTCTGCTCCAGGAGCGGATGAAGGTCACCGGGGAGGACGACATCGCCCGCCTGGGGGAGTCGTTCAACAAGATGGCGCAGAACCTCCAGCTCAAGATTCAGCAGCTGGAGGAGCTCTCCCGGATGCAGCGCCGCTTCGTCTCCGATGTCTCCCATGAGCTGCGCACTCCGCTGACGACCGTAAGGATGGCGGCGGACGTCATTCACGAGGCGCGTGAGGACTTCGACCCGATCACCGCGCGCTCCGCCGAGCTGCTGTGGGGCCAGGTCGACCGCTTCGAGTCGCTGCTCAGCGATCTGCTGGAGATCAGCCGGTTCGACGCGGGCGCGGCCGCGCTGGAGGCCGAGCCGATCGATCTGCGCGATGTGGTGCACCGGGTGGTGGGCGGCGCCGAGCCGCTCGCCGAGGCGAAGGGCACCCGGATCCTGGTGCGGGGCGCCGAGGCGCCGGTGATCGCGGAGGCGGACACCCGCCGTGTCGAGCGGGTGCTGCGCAATCTGGTGGTCAACGCCGTGGAGCACGGTGAGGGCCGCGATGTGGTCGTGCGGCTCGCGACGGCGGGCGGTGCGGTGGCCGTCGCGGTGCGGGACTACGGCGTCGGGCTCAAGCCCGGCGAGGCGACGCGGGTGTTCAACCGCTTCTGGCGGGCCGATCCGGCCCGTGCGCGCACCACCGGCGGCACCGGTCTCGGCCTGTCGATCGCGGTGGAGGACGCGCGGCTGCACGATGGCTGGCTGCAGGCGTGGGGTGAGCCCGGCGGCGGTTCGCAGTTCCGGCTGACGCTGCCGCGTACCGCGGGCGATGTGCTGCGCGGCTCGCCGATCCCGCTGGAGCCCGAGGACTCCCGGCGTAACCGCCGTACGGATGACGCCGGGGCCCCGCAGCCTCCTGCGGAGGGGCCGGCGGCGGTGCCCGCGCAACCGCGGTCCGCGCTGCCCGCCGAAGCCGCGGCGCCGTCGGCCGATCCCACGGCCCTGCCGGGCAATGGGTCGCGGGTGGTGCGCGGCGCCCCGGAGACGCCGTCCGAGGGGCCGCGGGGCGGCAGGGCGCCGGCCGCCCGGCCGACGACATCGAACGAAGGGGAGGGCCGCCCTCGTGGGCGCTGACCATGCCGACCGTCGCCGTTTCCGCCGCCGTGGGCGCCGCCCGGACGGCCGGGCCCTGAGCACGCCGGCGCTGCTGGCCTGTGGCGCCCTGTTGCTGTCCGGCTGTGCCTCGATGCCCGACAGCGGCGATGTGCGGCGGGTGGACTCCTCACCGCGCTCCGACGTCGATTCGCAGGTCCGGGTGTACGGGGTGAGCCCGGGCAAGGGCGAGCAGCCCGCGGAGCTGGTCTCCGGCTTCCTGGAGGCCACGACGAGCGACGAAGAGAACTTCGGCACCGCGAAGGAGTATCTGACCAAGAGCGCGGTCAGGCGGTGGCAGCCGTTCGCGGCCACCACCGTGCTGGAGCAGGCTCCGGATGTGCGGGTGGAGACGGACCCGGGCGACCGGGACGGCAGCGGTAAGACGGTCGTGCTGTCGGGCAAGCGGATCGCCGTCGTGGACGAAACGCACGCCTACAAGCCCGATGCGCAGCCGTACGAGGAGCGCATCCATCTCACGCTGAGCGGTTCGGAGTGGCGGATCGACGGGCCGCCGCGGGGGCTGATCCTCGGCGAGTCCGACTTTCAGCGCATCTACCGCTCGGTCAACAAGTACTACTTCGCCGATCTGTCCCCGGACGCCGACGAGTCGACGGCCGGGGACAACGTGCTGGTGGCCGATCCGGTCTATGTGCGGCGCCGTATCGATCCGGTGACCGCGACCGTCAAGGCGCTGCTGGGCGGTCCCACGGAGTGGCTGGAGCCGGTGGTCAGCAGCTCCTTCCCGCGCGGTTCGGCACTCGGCCGCCGGGACGAGCGGCTGTCGCTGGACGATTCGAACACGCTGAAGGTCCGGCTGAGCGACCGGGCGGCGCAGGTCAGCGGGGCGCGGTGTGCCCGGATGGCGGCGCAGACGCTGTTCACGGTCCAGGATCTGGGCGAGGGATCGTCCGAGGTCAGCGGGGTGCGGCTGGAGCGGCAGAACGGTTCGGAGCTGTGTGCCCTCTCCAGTGACGCGGCGCGTGCCTACGCCCCGGACGGGGTCGAGGGCCATCCGCGCCACCAGTACTTCGTGGACTCCGATCATCGGATGGTCCGGCTGTCCGACGACGAGGACCGGCCACAGCCGGTTCCGGGGCCGTTCGGCTCCGAGGACGCGGGTCTGGGCACGGTGGCGGTCTCCCGCGACGAGCGGGACGTGGCGGGGGTCACCGCCGACGGCCAGGCGCTGTACGTCACCCAGATGGCCCCAGGCGCCGAGCGCGGCAAGGTGCGGCTGCGCAGCCAGGGCGGCAGCGTGGAGCACGGTCTGACGGCGCCGAGCTGGGATGGGCTGGGCGGTCTGTGGGTGGCCGACCGCAATCCGCAGCGGCCGAGGCTGCTGCGGCTGCGGGGCGGCATCGGAGCGGCGGACGAGGTGGCGCTGCCGCAGTTGGACGGCGGCCGGATCACGGCGCTGCGGGTCTCGGCGGACGGTTCCAGGATCGCGATGCTGGTCAAGCGGTCCGGCCACACCACGCTGCGGCTGGGCCGGATCGAGCGGCGGGGGACCGAGGCGGCCCCGAAGCTGTCGGTGGGGGCGCTGCGGGCGGTCGCGCCGAAGCTGGAGGACGTGGACACCTTCTCCTGGGCGGGCGACAGCCGGCTGGTGGTCGCGGGCCGGGAGTCGGACGGGGTGCAGCAGCTGCAGTACGTGGAGACGGACGGCTCCCCGTCGAACATCCCGGAGGTGCCGGGTCCGAACGGCGTGCAGTCGATCGGCGCCTCGGAGGACCAGACCCGGCCGCTGATCGCCGAGACCAGGGAGAACGGCATCGTGCGGCTGCTGCCGAACACCGACTGGAAGACCGTGGACCAGGACGGTTCGGCTCCGGTCTACCCAGGCTAGGCGGGGCCGTAGCGGCATCTTCCAGGCCAGGACACCGGTCGGGGGTGGCTGGTTGTCCACATGTGCGCGGTTGTCCACAAGGGGTGGCGCGGGGGCTTGGCCGCCGGGACAGTGGTGTTCATGCGGGGCTGGTGGCAGGAGATCGCCGATCTGGCGCTGCCGGCCGACTGTGCCGGATGCGGTCGGCCGGGCGGCGCGTTGTGTGAGCGTTGTCGTGGGGCGCTGCGCGGGTCCGGGGCGCGCCGGGTGGAGCCGAGCCCGGTGCCGCCGGGGCTGCCGGTGGTCCATGCGGCGGTGGATTACGTGGACGAGGCGCGGGCGGTGCTGCTCGCGCACAAGGAGCGCGGAGCGCTCCGGCTGGCGCGGCCCCTGGGTGAGGCGCTGGCGGGGGCGGTGCGGGCGGCTTGCCCCGGCCCGGGGTCCGGCTCAGGGTCTGGCCCAGAGCCCGGCTCAGGGCCCGGTGCGGGGTCCCGAAGATGGGCGGGCGCGGGATTGGACCGGGTATCCGGGGTGAGACCGGGTACTGGATCGGGAGCGTGTGCCGGGGCGAGACCCGGGTACGGATCCGGGGCGAGACCCAGCGGGGGTCCGCTGCTGCTGGTGCCGGTGCCATCGGCCCGGCGAGCGGTGGGCGCCCGGGGGCATGACCCGGCCCGGCGGATCGCGCTCGCTGCGGCGGGTGTGCTGCGCGGTGGCGGGCGCTCGGCGCGGGTCCCGGCGGTGCTGCGCCAGCGGCGCCGGGTGAGCGACCAGTCGGGGCTGGACGCACGGCAGCGGCGGGCGAATGTGACGGGGGCGCTGGAGGCGGTCCCCGGCAGCGGCCGGCTGCTGGCGGCAGGCCCGGTCGTCCTGGTGGACGACCTGATGACGACGGGGGCCTCGCTCGCGGAGGCGGCGCGAGCGGTGACGGCGGCCGGTGGGCTGGTCATCGGCGCGGCCGTGGTGGCCGCACCCCTGATGCGCATCAACCGGAACTGAATACGAAGCCGCATCGTTGCAGGTGGTAACCGCGGCAAAGCACCTGATCGGAGGTACGTGCCGGTAGGGGGTGCCGACTTCCGGCCGGTCGAGCTATGTTCGGTTGTGAGGAAAGGCGAGTGCTATGACTCGCTCATCCGCTTGGCGTGTTTTGCCTGCATTCTGGTGAGGCTTGGAACAAACGGGATTGAGATCCTCTCCGTGGGAAGGAGGAGCTGAAAGCGCCAAGCCGATGGCTCCGGAGGATGCCGGAGCCAAGTGCACAAGGGATGACGCTCCGATACTGACTGGAGCTACCCGGGAACGGAGTTCTGCGTGGACATCGTCGTCAAGGGCCGTAAAACTGAGGTGCCCGAGCGGTTCCGGAAGCACGTGGCCGAGAAGCTGAAGCTGGATAAGATCCAGAAGCTCGACGGCAAGGTGATCAGCCTCGACGTCGAGGTGTCCAAGGAGCACAACCCGCGGCAGGCCGACCGCGCCGACCGAGTGGAGATCACGCTCCGCTCGCGCGGCCCGGTGATCCGGGCGGAGGCCGCCGCGGCCGATCCGTACGCGGCGCTGGACCTGGCGGCCAGCAAGCTGGAAGCACGGATGCGCAAGCAGCACGACAAGCGCCATACGCGTCGTGGAAACGGTCGCATTCCGGCCAGCGACGTGGCTGTCACCGTGCCCAACGCGGCCCGCATCAACGGGCATGGGGACATCGCCCCCCAGCGCACGACGGAGACCGTCCCCACCACCCGGATGGGCCCCCTGGAAGTCCAGGGTGAGGGCCCCCTGGTGGTCCGGGAGAAGACCCACGCCGCGGCTCCGATGAGCCTCGACCAGGCTCTCTACGAGATGGAGCTGGTCGGGCACGACTTCTATTTGTTCGTCGACTCCGACACCAACCAGCCCAGCGTCGTCTACCGGCGGCATGGTTATGACTACGGGGTGATTCATCTTCAGCCTGAGGCGTTCGTCGGAGAGGCACCCGGCGGCGCCGGTGGCGCACTCGGCGGCTGACCGAGAAATTCAGCCGAATCCAGCCTGACAAGTAAGTGGTGCCCCGGAGCGCCTGCGCGCCCCCGGGGCACCGCCGTGCGACCAAGGTAGGAACATTCCGCCGTCCGGGCATGAAATCATGGCCGGGCGGCCAACCGGTGTATCGAATGCACCGGTTGACGCCAGACCGAGTGCACCCAGGGTGCGGACCGCAAGGGCCATGGCCTTCAGGGGGAGGAACGATGGCGGACAGCTTCGGGCCCGTGTCCGACGCCGGTGAAGACCATGGCGTCGGTCCGGACGGGGGTGAGCCGCGCGGCGAACCGCGCAAGGAGCCGATTCGGGTCCTCGTCGTGGACGACCACGCGCTCTTCCGGCGTGGATTGGAGATCGTCCTGGCCCAGGAGGAGGACATCCAGGTCGTCGGCGAGGCGGGGGACGGGGCCGAGGCCGTGGACAAGGCGGCGGATCTGCTGCCGGACATCGTCCTGATGGATGTGCGGATGCCCAAGCGCGGGGGGATCGAGGCCTGCACCGCCATCAAGGAGGTGGCACCCAGCGCCAAGATCATCATGCTGACGATCAGCGATGAGGAAGCCGACCTCTACGACGCGATCAAGGCGGGTGCCACGGGCTATCTGCTGAAGGAGATCTCGACCGACGAGGTCTCGACCGCCATCCGGGCGGTGGCGGACGGCCAGTCGCAGATCAGCCCGTCGATGGCGGCCAAGCTGCTGACCGAGTTCAAGTCGATGATCCAGCGCACCGATGAGCGGCGGCTGGTGCCCGCGCCCCGGCTCACCGACCGGGAGCTGGAGGTGCTCAAGCTGGTGGCGACCGGAATGAACAACCGGGATATCGCCAAGGAGCTGTTCATCAGTGAGAACACCGTGAAGAACCACGTTCGCAACATTCTGGAGAAATTGCAGCTGCACTCCAGGATGGAGGCCGTGGTCTATGCGATGCGGGAGAAGATCCTCGAGATCAGGTGAGGGATGCGCCCGGCGCCGGAGCTGCGGAGCTCCGGACATGCCGGAGCCCTCTGTGAGCCATCACCCCGGATGAGCCGGAAGCCCAGGTGAGCCGGAGCCCCAGGTGAGCCGGAGCCCCGGCCGAGCGTCCGCCGGGGCGGGCGGTTCAGACGACGGCCGCCGCGAGCGGTGCGGCGAGCTCCGGGCGGTCGACGCGCTCGACCCGTACGGAGTCGCAGCCCACCCATTCGGCCGCCTCCCGTAGGGCCTGTGCCATCGGGGCCACGGCCTTCGGCGACTCCAGGGACACCTGCCGGGCGACCAGGGTCTTCCCCTCCCGGGCCGGATCGACCCGGCCCAGCAGCCGCCCGCCCGACAGCAGCGGCATGGCGAAGTAGCCGTAGATCCGCTTGGGCCTGGGCACATACGCCTCCAGCCGGTGAGTGAAGCCGAAGATCCGCTCGGTGCGGGCCCGGTCCCATATCAGCGAGTCGAAGGGCGAGAGCAGCGTGGTGCGGTGCCGGCCGCGCGGCGGGGCGGCCAGCGCCTCGGGGTCCACCCAGGCCGGCTTGTCCCAGCCCTCGACCGCCACCGGCACCAGCCCCGAGTCCGCGATCACCGCGGCCACCTGCTCGCCCTTGAGCCGGTGGTAGTCGGCGATATCCGCCCGTGTGCCCACGCCCAGGGACTGCCCGGCCAGCCGGACCAGCCGGCGCAGACACTCCCGGTCGTCCAGGTCGTCATGGAGCAGGGCATCCGGCACGGCGCGCTCCGCCAGGTCGTACACCCGCTTCCAGCCGCGCCGCTCGACGCACACCACCTCGCCGAACATCAGGGCCCGCTCGACCGCGATCTTCGCCGCCGACCAGTCCCACCACGGCCCGCCGTTCTTGGCCCCGCCCAGCTCCGTCGCGGTCAGCGGGCCCTCCGCGCGCAACTGCTTGACCACCGTCTCGTACACCCCGTCCGGCAGCTCGTGGTGCCAGTGCGGACGGAGGCGGTAGGCGCGGCGCCGGAAGGCGAAGTGCGGCCACTCCTCGATCGGCAGCACACAGGCGGCATGCGACCAGTACTCGAAGGCGTGGGTGTCGCTCCAATAGGCCGACTCGACCGTCTTACGGCCGACCGCGCCCAGCCGTGCGTACGGAATCAGCTCATGCGAGCGGGCCAGCACCGAGATCGTGTCGAGCTGCACCGCGCCCAGATGGCGCAGCACGCCCCGCACCCCGCCACGCCGGTCGGGGGCGCCCAGCAGCCCCTGGGCGCGCAGCGCGATCCGGCGCGCCTCGTCGGCGGAGAGCGTGGCCTCGGGTGTGCGGTCCACGGCGGACCCGGTGGCGGCGTTCGTCATGCGCGCCACCGTAGTAGCACCCACTGACAACGCCTCCCATGCCGCCCAGACCCCCGGCGCCCTGGGCCGCCGGGCCCGCCACGCCTCGGCCCCGGCGGCCGCTTACGGCCGTTGGCCCCGGCGGCCCCTCAGGGCCTCTCTCAGACCGCTGACGGCGCCGTGGACGCCCGGCCGGACGCCTCGGGAGCCTGCGGTGCGTTGGGCGCCTCCGACGCCTTGGCGGGCAGATACGGCGTCGTCGACGGCAGCCCCCAGTCGGAGGGCAGCAGCGCGCCCCGCCAGGCGTCCCGCCGGGTCCCCTGGTGGACGATCCGGGCGCGGTCCGTCCCCTCCATCCGGAAGCCCACCCCGAGGGCGACCGCCCGCGAGCCCTCGTTCCCGGCCTCGCAGCACCACTCCAGGCGCTCCACCCCGAGCCCGGTGAACGCCCACTCGATCACGGCCCGCGCCGCCTCGTCCGTATAGCCGCGCCGCCGGTGCTCCCGGACTGTCCAGTAGCCCAGCTCGGCCTGGTGCTCGAGAGTGCGCAGATGGGCCAGCCGCACCAGGCCCATGGCGCCGACGAGGGTGTCGTCACTCTTGGTGACCATCGCGAAGTCGTAGGTCACGTCGTCGCGCCAGTTCTCCGGGCAGATCCGGCCGGTGAAGTCCTCCGCGTGCGCACGTTCGTACGGGGAGGGCACGGTGGTCCATCGCTGGATGTCCGGGTCCTGACAAGCTGCGAAGAGGGCGTCCGTGTCGATGGGCCGGAAGGGGCGCAGGACCAGACGCTCGGTGGTGAGGGTGACAGGCTCCATGCGTCCCGAGTCTGCGCCGCCGTCGTCACTCACCGCGAGCGGTTTCCGCGAATTGGAGGGCACCTGGGGGAGCTCTCGGGCGTTGACACGGTGAGGTGACATCCGGTCCTCGTGGTGACGGACCTCCCGGCGTGCCGGGGTCTGTCTTACGATGGCCGTTGCGGCGGGGCCTGCGCCCCTTGACAATGCCGCGCCAGCGCACCCCGACCGTGCCAGGCCCGACCGGCAAGGAGCCAGCCTACGTGTCCGTCCTCAACAAGCTCATGCGTGCAGGCGAAGGAAAGATCCTGCGCAAGCTGCACCGCATCGCGGACCAGGTCAATTCCATCGAAGAGGACTTCCTGTCGCTCTCCGACGCCGAGCTGCGCGCCCTCACCGACGAGTACAAGCAGCGGTACGCCGACGGTGAGAGCCTCGACGACCTGATGCCCGAAGCGTTCGCCACGGTGCGCGAGGCGGCCAAGCGGGTGCTCGGCCAGCGTCACTACGACGTCCAGCTGATGGGCGGCGCGGCGCTGCACCTCGGGTATGTCGCCGAGATGAAGACCGGTGAGGGCAAGACGCTGGTCGGCACCCTCCCGGCGTATCTGAACGCGCTGTCGGACAAGGGTGTCCACCTCATCACGGTCAACGACTACCTGGCCGAGCGCGACTCCGAGTGGATGGGCCGGGTGCACCGGTTCCTCGGCCTGGAGGTCGGCTGCATCCTCGCCAACATGACCCCGGCGCAGCGCCGCGAGCAGTACGCGTGCGACATCACCTACGGCACCAACAACGAGTTCGGCTTCGACTATCTGCGCGACAACATGGCGTGGTCGCAGGACGAGCTGGTGCAGCGCGGCCACAACTTCGCGATCGTCGACGAGGTCGACTCGATCCTGGTGGACGAGGCCCGTACGCCGCTGATCATCTCCGGCCCGGCCGACCAGGCCACCAAGTGGTACGGCGACTTCGCCAAGCTGGTCACCCGGCTCAGCAGGGGCCAGGCCGCCGAGCCGCAGAAGGGCGTGGAGGAGACCGGGGACTACGAGGTCGACGAGAAGAAGCGCACCGTCGGCATCCATGAGTCCGGTGTCACCAAGGTCGAGGACTGGCTGGGGATCGACAACCTCTACGAGTCGGTCAACACCCCGCTGGTCGGCTACCTCAACAACGCGATCAAGGCCAAGGAGCTCTTCAAGAAGGACAAGGACTACGTCGTCATGGACGGCGAAGTCATGATCGTCGACGAGCACACCGGCCGTATCCTCGCGGGCCGCCGCTACAACGAGGGCATGCACCAGGCCATCGAGGCGAAGGAAGCGGTGGAGATCAAGGACGAGAACCAGACGCTCGCCACGATCACCCTGCAGAACTTCTTCCGCCTCTACGACAAGCTCTCCGGCATGACCGGTACGGCGATGACCGAGGCCGCCGAGTTCCACCAGATCTACAAGCTCGGCGTGGTCCCGATCCCGACCCACCGCCCCCTCTCCCGGATCGACCAGTCCGACCTGATCTACCGCACCGAGGTCGCGAAGTTCGACGCGGTGGTCGACGACATCGCCGAGAAGCACACGAAGGGCCAGCCGGTCCTGGTCGGCACCACCTCCGTGGAGAAGTCCGAGTACCTTTCCCAGCAGCTCGCCAAGCGCGGGGTGCCGCATGAGGTGCTCAACGCCAAGCAGCACGACCGGGAGGCGACGATCGTCGCCCAGGCCGGCCGTAAGGGCGCCGTGACGGTGGCGACCAACATGGCGGGCCGCGGTACCGACATCAAGCTCGGCGGCAACCCCGACGACCTCGCCGAGGCCGAGCTGCGCCAGCGCGGTCTGGACCCGGTGGAGCACTCCGAGGAGTGGGCCGCCGCGCTGCCCGCCGCCCTGGAGAAGGCCGAGGCCGCGGTCAAGGCCGAGTTCGAGGAGGTCAAGGAGCTCGGCGGGCTGTATGTGCTGGGCACCGAGCGCCATGAGTCGCGCCGGATCGACAACCAGCTCCGTGGCCGTTCCGGCCGTCAGGGCGACCCCGGCGAGTCCCGCTTCTACCTCTCGCTCGGCGACGATCTGATGCGGCTGTTCAAGGCGCAGATGGTCGAGCGCGTCATGGCGATGGCGAACGTCCCGGACGACGTCCCGATCGAGAACAAGATGGTCACGCGGGCCATCGCCTCCGCCCAGTCGCAGGTCGAGCAGCAGAACTTCGAGACCCGTAAGAACGTCCTGAAGTACGACGAGGTCCTGAACCGGCAGCGTGAGGTCATCTACGGCGAGCGCCGCCGCGTCCTGGAGGGCGAGAACCTGGAGGACCAGGTCGGCCACTTCATGGACGACACCATCGAAGCCTATGTGCGGGCGGAGACGGTCGAGGGCTTCGCCGAGGAGTGGGACATGGACCGGCTGTGGAGCGCCTTCAAGCAGCTCTACCCGGTCAGCGCGACGATCGAGGAGCTGGAGGAGGCGGCCGGCGACCGCGCCGGGATCACCGCCGAGTTCATCGAAGAGTCCATCAGGGACGACATCCACCAGCAGTACGAAGCGCGCGAGGAGCAGCTGGGCTCCGAGATCATGCGTGAGCTGGAGCGGCGGGTCGTGCTCTCCGTCCTGGACCGCAAGTGGCGCGAGCACCTCTACGAGATGGACTACCTCCAGGAGGGCATCGGGCTGCGCGCGATGGCCCAGAAGGACCCGCTGGTCGAGTACCAGCGCGAGGGCTTCGACATGTTCCAGGCCATGATGGAGGGCATCAAGGAGGAGTCCGTCGGCTACCTGTTCAACCTGGAGGTCCAGGTCGAGCAGCAGGTCGAGGAGGTCCCGGTCGAGGCGGCGGACGAGAAGGTCGCCCTCGCGAAGGACGTGGAGGACGCGGTGCCGGCGGGCGCGCCCGCCGCGGGCTCCTCGGGCCGCCCCGAGATCCGCGCCAAGGGCCTGGAGGCCCCGCAGCGGCCGGATCGGCTGCACTTCTCCGCCCCGACGGTGGACGGTGAGGGCGGTGTCGTCGAGGGCGACTTCCCCAACGGTGAGACGCCGCCGGCGCCTCGGTCGGAGGCCGATGGGATGACGCGGGCGGAGCGGCGTAAGGCGCAGAAGGGGCGCCGCCGCAAGAAGTAGTCCGGCAGGGTTTTGGTGGACGGGCCGGGGTGCCGCGCGAGAGCGCGGCACCCCGGCCCGTCGCGTTGTGGCCGTGGCCGTGGCCGTGGCCGTGGTTGTGGGCCTATGGGGTGTCCGGCGGATCTTTCCCCTACCCGCCCCTTCCCGAACCGGGGCCCGGCCCCGGCCCCCGCCGGGGCTCCGCCCCTGGACCCTGCTCCTCAAACGCCGGAGGGGCTGGGTTGGCTCCCCGCTTCTCCTCGAAACCGGGGGTTGGGCCCTGGCCCCGCTGGGGCTCCGGCCCTGGACCCTGCTCCTCAAACGCAGGAGGGGCTGGGTTGGCTCCCCGCTTCTCCTCGAAACCGGGGGTTGGGCCCTGGCCCCGCCGGGGCTCCGCCCCTGGACCCTGCTCCTCAAACGCCGGAGGGGCTGGGTTGGCTCCCCGCCCCTTCCCGTTGCCAGGGGCTTCGCCCCCTGGACCACGGGACCTGGGGCGAAGCCCCGGTTTCGGGAAGGCGCCCTGGGCACCGGGGTCTGGGGTGGAGCCCCGCCACGCGGCGGAGCCGCATCGATGCTGTGGGAAGGGGCGGGGAGGGGAGCAGCCTGCCGCAGGCGTCATGATCCGTTGGACACCGCCTGGGCGAGTGGCCCGAGGTCGATGGCGGCGCAGCGCCAGCGGGCGTCGGCGCCGAGCTCCAGCCGGAACGCGAGCGCGCTGAGCCGGTCTCCGGAGGCGATCCGGGCGAACGCCTCGATGACCCCGTGCCGGGGCTGGTACTCGCCACAGCGCCGTACGACGGGTGCCGTGGCACGTCCTGAGGCGGGGCGCAGCGGGGCGCGCGGGGCGAGTTCGATCAGTCGGTCGTAGGCGGCCGGGAGGGCATGCCCGAGGAGGGTGTGAACGGGGCGCTGACCGCTGAGGGTGAGCACCAGCCGGTTGGCGAACCAGTAGCGCGGCAACCGGTCCCGCTGCCGACACGCCGCTGCGGCGGCCGCACTGCGCGATACGGCCGCGGCGCGGGATGCGGTGAGGGCGTCGTTGGCGGTGGTTGTGTTGTGTGGGGTGGTTGGGGTGGGGGGTGTGGCTGTCGGGGTGGGGGGTGCCGACGTTGTGGGGGTGGTGCGGGGGCGGCGGGGGTCCTTGCGGCCTGGGGGGCCGCTTCGGCCGGGTCCGCTGCCGCCGCGCCGTCGTACGCCCTCCCCGGTCGCCGTGGCCCGATCCGTCGCCCGGACGCCCTCGCGCATGCTTCTGGCCCCGTTCTCTCCGGCCCGGCCGAATACCGGGCGGTAGCTTTCGTCGGAGAGTCTTCTACCGGGGGGTTTTCGGCCTCCGCAATGAGCGCGGCCCCCGGTCGCGGTCGACGCCTCGGTTCACCTATTCGGGGCATCCGGGCGCTCATCGCCCCTGGTCGCGGGGTCGGGCAAGGCACAAGCCCGGCTTTGTGCGGCGCCGTCGTACCCCGTCCCCCGAAAGGGGACCACCGGGCCTGTGAAGAAGGCTCGGGACTGGGGACGGGCGATCGTATGCTGGGGGCCTATTGGTCTCTGATGAAAGCGGCAGACATGCGCGTCTACGTCCCCCTGACCCTCTCCGCTCTCGCCGAGGCGCACAAGGAGGGCCAACTGGGGCCGACGCCGTTGACGGCCTACGCGGTCACCCCCGCGCTCCGCGAGTGGTACGTGTCGGACGATATCGAGGAGCTGGAGTACGCGGCGCTGAGCCGGGCCGCGCAGGCGTCGCTGCGGCTGCTCGCCGTCGATCCGCGCGCGCCCCGCCGTCGGGTCGTGGTGGCCGTGGACGTGCCCGACGGGCAGGCGGTCGCCGATCCGGACCGGGGGCTGGACCAGTCCGCGCTGGGCGAGGTGCGGATCAAGACCGCCGTACCGCTGGCGAAGGCCGCCGCCGTGCATCTGGACGCCGATGACGCCGAGCGCGACATCGCCGCGGCCGCCGACGCGTTGGGCGCGGCGGACCTCGGTGACGACGACGCGCAGTTCACCGTGGACGGCGCCGAGGACCATGAGCTGCTCTGGTACGCCACCCAGGAGATCCCCAATCTCATCGAGTGATGCCCGCTGTCGGACCCGGCAGGTACGGTCGTGGAATGGGGAAGAACCACGTGACGCACCTCGTCTGGGACTGGAACGGCACGCTGCTCCACGACATCGACGCCGTGATCTCGGCGACGAACGCATCGTTCGGGGAGGTCGGCCTGCCGCCGATCACCCTCGAGCGCTATCGCGACCTGTACTGCGTCCCGGTCCCGCGCTTCTATGAGCGGCTGATGGGGCGGCTGCCCACCGACGAGGAGTGGGCGGTCATGGACGAGGCGTTCCACCGGCACTACTGGGCGCTGGCGGAGAGCGCCGGGCTGGCGATCGGCGCCCGGCAACTGCTCGTCGAGTGGCAGGAGGCGGGGCTCACCCAGTCGCTGTGCTCACTGGCCCCGCATGAGCATCTGGTCCCGCTGGTGCGGACGCATGGCATCGAGCGCCATTTCATCCGGGTGGACGGCCGCGTCGGCCAGAGCAACACCGGCAAGGCCGAGCAGATGATGCGCCATATCGCCGAGCTCGAAGGGGTGCCGCCGCAGCGGATGGTGGTGATCGGGGACGCCGTGGACGACGCGGTGGCGGCACGCCATGTGGGGGCGCGGGCCGTGCTCTACACGGGAGGTTCGCACAGCCGGGCCAGTCTGGAGGCGGCCGGGGTGCCGGTCGTGGACACGCTCGAGGAGGCCGTACGGGAGGCCGAGCGCATGGCCGACGAGTAAGCGAGTAAGCCGGAGCGGCCCGTCGGAAGTCAGCCGTCAGCCGTGGGCCGCCGGCCGTGGGCCGCCCCACCCCTCATACCACCGGCGCCTTCGTCCGCAGCACCGCCAGGAACTCCCGCATCCACGCCGGATGGTCCGGCCAGGCCCGGGAGGAGACCAGCGAGCCGTCGACCACGACCTCGGCGTCCTGGTACTCCGCCCCCGCCGCCTGCATGTCCGGCTCCAGCGCCGGATACGCGGTGACCCGCCGCCCGCTCAGGCCGCCCACGGCCGCCGTCAGCAACGGGCCGTGGCAGATCTGCGCCACCGGCTTGTCCGCGTCGAAGAACGCCTTGCAGATCTTGCGCAGCTCGGGGTCGTTGCGCAGATACTCCGGGGCCCGGCCGCCCGGGATCACGAGGGCTCCGTATTGACCTGGGTCGACCTCGGAGAAGGCGAGGTCGGCGGGGAGTGTGTAGCCCGGCTTCTCGGTGTAGGTGTCGAAGCCCTCCTCGAAGTCATGGACCACGAGGCGCAGCGTCTTGCGGGTCGGGGCCGCGATATGGACCTCGTACCCCTCCTCGCGCAGCCGCTGGTAGGGGTAGAGCACCTCCAGCGATTCGGCCGCGTCGCCGGTCACCAGAAGGATCTTCGCAGTCATGCCGCCCACCTCCACCTTCACATCCACGCTTACCACCGTCTACCACCGTCCCGATCACGGTGCATCCGCCACGGTGCATCCGCGCCGGCGCGTTGCCAAGAGGGCACAAGAGGGCGCTAGAGGGCATCAGAGGGCATCAGAGGGCATCAGAAGGCATCAGAGATGCATGAGCGGCACATCATCGGTTCGCGCGCGCCCGCGGTCGCTGTCCATTTCGTCAAACTTCAGGGCTCGGTTTTGTACACGAACGGCTCATGACGACCCCCTGGGGAGGAGCGATAGCCTTACTGCGTGATCAGCGCGATAGTCCGTGAGGGCAATGAGGCCCTCGCTCCGCGCCCGGAGCCCCACCGGCCCCGGGCCCGAGCCGCCGCTGACCCGTGGCGCGTGGGTTCTTGGTCACTTACGGCCCAGTACACCCCGGCCATTCCCCGATCCGGCATACCGTCGTCAACGACCGGATTTTTCGCGTCGCGGCGTCATGCCACCGCCATCGATGTCACGCAACGGCGCGCGACAGGAGCCAGAGGACATGCAGACCAAGCTGGACGAAGCCAAGGCCGAGTTGCTCGAACGGGCCGCCCGGGTCGCTGAGAACAGCCCTGCCGGGGGAAAACCGGTTCAGGGCCCAGGACCGGAGACCCTGACCGCATACCTCCAGCACTACTACCTGCACACGCCTCCGGAGGACCTCGCCGACCGCGACCCGGTCGACGTCTTCGGGGCGGCGCTCTCCCACTACCGGCTCGCCGAGGTGCGTCCGCAGGGCACGGCGAACGTCCGGGTGCACACCCCGACCGTCGAGGAGCACGGCTGGACCTGCAGCCACTCCGTGGTCGAGGTGGTCACCGACGACATGCCGTTCCTGGTCGACTCGGTCACCAATGAGCTCACCCGCCAGGGGCGCGGCATCCATGTCGTGATCCACCCGCAGGTGATCGTGCGCCGTGACATCACCGGCAAGCTGATCGAGCTGCTCGATGTCTCCCCGGACGGCCCGGCCAGGAAGAAGCTCCCGCATGACGCGGTCGTGGAGTCCTGGATCCATGTCGAGACCGACCGCGAGACCGACCGCGGCGATCTGAAGCAGATCACCGCCGATCTCCTGCGCGTCCTGTCCGATGTCCGCGAGGCGGTCGAGGACTGGGAGAAGATGCGCGAGTCCGCGATGCGCATCGCCGAGGGCCTGCCGGACGAGCCCAAGGCCGCCGAGGTCCGCGAGGAGGAGGTCGAGGAGGCCCGTGAGCTGCTGCGCTGGCTCGCCGACGACCACTTCACCTTCATCGGCTTCCGCGAGTACGAGCTGACGCAGGTCCCCACCGAGGCCGGTGGCGAGGAGGACGTGCTGACCGCGGTGCCCGGCACGGGCCTCGGCATCCTCCGCTCCGATCCGCAGCACAAGGACACCGACGAGAGCACCCCCGTGGGCCCCGGGGGCCCGGGGTCGCCGTCCTTCAACCGGCTTCCGGCCGACGCCCGCGCCAAGGCGCGCGAGCGCAAGCTGCTGGTGCTCACCAAGGCGAACAGCCGCGCCACCGTCCACCGCCCCTCGTACCTCGACTACATCGGCGTGAAGAAGTTCGACGCCGAGGGCAATGTGATCGGCGAGCGCCGCTTCCTGGGGCTGTTCTCCTCCGCCGCGTACACCGAGTCGGTGCGCCGGGTCCCGGTCATCCGCCGCAAGGTCGTCGAGGTGCTCGCGGGCGCGGGCTTCGCGCCCAACAGCCACGACGGCCGGGATCTGCTGCAGATCCTGGAGACCTACCCGCGCGATGAGCTGTTCCAGACCCCGGTCGACCAGCTCCGCTCGATCGTCACCAGCGTGCTCTACCTCCAGGAGCGCCGCCGGCTGCGGCTGTTCCTCCGCCAGGACGAGTACGGGCGCTACTACTCCGCGCTGGTCTATCTGCCGCGTGATCGTTTCACCACCGATGTGCGGCTGCGGCTGACCGACATCCTGCTGGAGGAGCTGAGCGGCCGCCCGCCGGTCGACTTCACCGCCCTGCACACCGAATCGGTGCTCTCGCGGCTGCACTTCGTGGTCCGCCTCCAGCCCGGCACCGAGCTGCCCGACCTCACCGACGCCGATGTGGAGCGGATCGAGGGCCGGCTGATCGAGGCCGCCCGCTCCTGGGCCGACGGCTTCGCCGAGGCGCTGGTCTCCGAGGCCGGTGAGGAGCGCGCGGCCGAGCTGCTGCGCCGCTATCAGCACGCCTTCCCCGAGGGGTACAAGGCGGACCACACCCCGCGCGGTGCCGTGGCCGACCTCCAGCACCTGGAGCGGCTGAAGGACCGGGGGAAGGAATTCGGGCTCAGCCTCTACGAGCCGGTGGGCGCGGCCCATGCCGAGCGCCGCTTCAAGATCTACCGGGCCGGGGCCCAGATCTCGCTGTCCGCGGTGCTCCCGGTGCTCAACACCCTCGGTGTCGAGGTGGTCGACGAGCGCCCGTACGAGCTGCGCTGCTCGGACAAGACCACCGCCTGGGTCTACGACTTCGGGCTGCGGCTGCCCCTGCGCGAGGGCGAGGCGCTGGCCGACGACGCCCGTGAGCGCTTCCAGAACGCGTTCGCCGCGGTGTGGACCGGCCAGGCCGAGAGCGACAACTTCAACCAGTTGGTGCTGGGCGCGGGGCTGGACTGGCGGCAGGCGATGGTGCTGCGGGCCTACGCCAAGTACCTGCGGCAGGCCGGCTCCACCTTCAGCCAGTCGTACATGGAGGACACCCTCCGCAACAATGTGCACACCACCCGGCTGCTGGTCTCCCTCTTCGAGGCGCGGATGTCGCCGGAGCGGCAGCGGGCGGGCGTGGAGCTGACCGACGCCCTGCTGGAGGAGCTGGACGCGGCGCTGGACCAGGTGGCCTCGCTGGACGAGGACCGCATCCTGCGCTCGTTCCTCACCTTGATCAAGGCGACTCTGCGGACGAACCACTTCCAGATGAACGGGGACGGCAAGCCCCACGACTACCTGTCGATCAAGCTGGACCCGCAGGCCGTGCCCGATCTGCCCGCGCCCCGCCCGGCGTACGAGATCTGGGTGTACTCGCCGCGGGTCGAGGGTGTGCATCTGCGGTTCGGCAAGGTCGCGCGCGGTGGCTTGCGCTGGTCCGACCGGCGTGAGGACTTCCGTACCGAGATCCTCGGCCTGGTCAAGGCGCAGATGGTGAAGAACACCGTCATCGTGCCGGTGGGCGCCAAGGGCGGCTTCGTCGGCAAGCGGCTGCCGGATCCGTCCGTCGACCGCGACGCCTGGATGGCCGAGGGCATCGCCTGCTACAAGACCTTCATCTCCGGTCTGCTCGACATCACCGACAACCTGGTCGCGGGCCAGGTCGAGCCGCCCAAGGACGTGGTCCGCCACGACGGGGACGACACCTATCTCGTCGTCGCCGCCGACAAGGGCACCGCGACCTTCTCCGACATCGCCAACGACGTGGCCCAGTCGTACGGCTTCTGGCTCGGGGACGCCTTCGCCTCCGGCGGCTCCGCCGGATACGACCACAAGGGCATGGGCATCACCGCCCGCGGCGCCTGGGAGTCGGTCAAGCGCCACTTCCGTGAGCTGGGCCATGACACCCAGACCCAGGACTTCACGGTCGTGGGCGTCGGCGACATGTCGGGTGACGTGTTCGGCAACGGCATGCTGCTGAGCGAGAACATCCGGCTGATCGCCGCCTTCGACCACCGGCACATCTTCCTGGACCCCAACCCGGACGCGGCCACCTCCTACGCCGAGCGCCGCCGCCTGTTCGAGCTGCCGCGTTCCTCGTGGGAGGACTACGACACCGGGCTGCTGTCGGCGGGCGGCGGCATCCACCCCCGTACGGCCAAGGCCATTCCGATCACCCCGCAGGTGCGGGCCGCGCTCGGCATCGAGAAGCGGGTCGCCAAGATGACCCCGGCCGATCTGATGAAGACGATCCTCAAGGCCCCGGTCGACCTGCTGTGGAACGGCGGCATCGGCACCTACGTCAAGGCATCCACCGAATCCCACGGCGATGCCGGCGACAAGGCCAATGACGCGATCCGGGTGGACGGCCAGGATCTGCGGGTCAAGGTCGTCGGCGAGGGCGGCAACCTGGGCCTGACCCAGCTGGGCCGGATCGAGTTCGCCGCGGGCGGCGGCCGGATCAACACCGACGCGATCGACAACAGCGCCGGTGTGGACACCTCCGACCACGAGGTGAACATCAAGATCCTGCTCAACGCCCTGGTCACCGAGGGCGACCTCACCCTCAAGCAGCGCAACAAGCTGCTCGCCGAGATGACCGACGAGGTCGGCGCGCTGGTGCTGCGCAACAACTACGCGCAGAACGTGGCCCTGGCCAACTCGGAAGTGCAGGCCCCCAGCCTGCTCCACGCCCACCAGCGGCTGATGCGCCGCCTGGGCCGGGAGGGACGGCTGGACCGGGCGCTGGAGTTCCTGCCCACCGACCGCCAGATCCGCGAGCGGCTCTCCGCCGGGCGCGGTCTGAGCCAGCCCGAGCTGGCCGTGCTGCTCGCCTACGTCAAGATCACGGTGGCCGATGAGCTGATCGCCACCGGGCTGCCCGACGACCCGTACCTTCAGCGGCTGCTGCACGCGTACTTCCCGCAGGCGCTGCGGGAGCGGTTCCCCGAGTACATCGACGGCCACGCCCTGCGGCGCGAGATCATCACCACGGTGCTGGTCAACGACACGCTCAACACCGCCGGGACGACCTTCCTGCACCGGATGCGGGAGGAGAGCGGGGCCTCCACCGAGGAGGTCGTGCGCGCCCAGACCGCGGCCCGTGCGATCTTCGAGCTGAACCAGGTGTGGGACGAGGTCGAGGCGCTGGACACGGTCGTCGACGCCGACATCCAGACCAGGATGCGGCTGCACTCGCGGCGGCTGGTCGAGCGCGGCACCCGCTGGCTGCTCAACAACCGGCCGCAGCCGCTGGAGCTCGCCGAGACCATCGACTTCTTCGGCGAGCGGGTCGCCGCGGTCCGGGCTCAGATGCCGAAGCTGCTGCGCGGCTCCGACATCGAGTGGTACCAGCGGATCTTCGACGAGATCACCGCGGCGGGTGTCCCGGAGGACCTGGCCACCCGGGTGGCGGGCTTCTCCTCGGCCTTCCCGACGCTGGACATCGTCGCCATCGCGGACCGCACCGGCAAGGAGCCGCTGGCGGTCGCCGAGGTCTACTACGACCTGGCCGACCGGCTGCGGATCAGCCAGCTGATGGACCGGATCATCGAGCTGCCGCGCGCCGACCGGTGGCAGTCCATGGCCCGGGTCTCCATCCGCGAGGACCTGTACGCGGCCCAGGCCGCCCTGACCTCCGATGTGCTGTCGGTGGGCAACGGCGGCTCCACGCCCGAGCAGCGCTTCAAGGCGTGGGAGGAGAAGAACGCCGCGATCCTGCAGCGTGCGCGCACCACGCTCGATGAGATCCAGTCGTCGGAGACCTTCGACCTGGCCAATCTGTCGGTCGCGATGCGGACGATGCGAACGCTGCTGCGCACGCATAGCTGATCCGCCACCGAGCTGACACCGCGCCGCCCGGGCCCCGCGCCCCGGGCGGCGCGGTGCGTCCGGGCCATGACCCCGCGGCGCCGCATGGCCCACGCGCCGCACTTGTCCACGACATCGGGCCAGGGCCCGGGCGCCTGGCGGGCGCGGCGCCCGCGACGCCGTACGTCCGTGAAGCGCGGCACCGCGCCGACGTGGAGGGAAGGCCGCGGGAGGAGAATGTGGCGGCACCGGCGCCCCCGGCGGACTTCATGTCCGCCGGGGGCGTTTGTCACCCGCTTGGGCGCCCGTCCAACGACCGAACGGGCATACCGGGACGAACCCACCTAGCGTGGGTGGTCAGTGAGTGCTTCGCACCTCGAACCGCCGTCGCGTCCCGAGGAGCCTTATGCCCCGCTTCACCATCGTCATCGCCGCCTATCGCGTCCAGGGCTATCTGAGCGCCTGCCTGGATTCCGTGCTGACGCAGTCGTGTCAGGACGTGGAGGTGGTCGCCGTCGACGACTGCTCACCGGACCACTGCGGCGCGATCATCGACGCGTACGCGGCGCGCGACAGCCGGGTCGTGCCCGTGCACCAGCGGGTCAACTCCGGGCCGGGCCGGGCCCGTAACGCCGGTGTCGAGCGGGCCCGCGGGGACTATCTGCTCTTCCTGGACGGGGACGACACCCTCGCCCCGGGCACCCTCCAGGGCCTCGCCGACCGGCTCGCCCTCACCCATGACCCGGACATCCTCTACTTCAACCATGTGCGCACCTACTGGTCGGAGCGCCGGGCCCCCAGCCTCTTCGGGGATCTGCTGGCCTCGGCGGGCACCGATGTCTTCTCCGTCGTCGAACGCCCGGAATTCCTGCGGCTGTTCGCGATGTCGTCCAATCGCGTCTACCACCGGGATTTCTACACCCGTCATGGCTTCGCGTTCAGCGAGGGCATCTACGAGGACGCACTGCTCTCGTACAAGACGATGCTCACCGCGCGGCGAATAGCCTGTGTCGATCTGGTGGGCCTGGAATACCGGCAGCGGCGGGTCGGGGCCAGTACGGGAAGCCCCGGGGAGAAGCACTTCGTCATCTTCCAGCAGTACGCCCGGCTCTTCGACTTCCTCGACGACCACCCGGAGCTGGACCCTTTGCGCCCGCTGCTCTTCGAACGGGCCGTCTCGCATTTCCTGTTCTGCCTGGACCGGACGTCCCGGGTGGCGACGGCGGACCGGCCGCGCTTCTTCGGACGGGCCGCCGCGTGGTATCGCGGCCGACTGCCCGCCGGGTTCACCCCGCCGGTCGAGGGCCGGTGGCGCTTCGAGGCGCTGGCGTCCGGCTCCTTCCTCCGCTACCGGGAGCGCGAGCTGGGCGTACGGGCGGCGGCCGGAGCCCGCAAACTGCGCCGGACCGTCCGGCCGCCCCTGGCCGCACGCGCCAAGCGGGGCCTGTACCGGCTGCACCGGCAGCGGCCGGTGGACCCCCACCTGGCCGTCTACTCCGCGTACTGGGGCCGTGGGGTGCTGTGCAATCCGGGGGCGATCTACCACAAGGCGCGGGAGCTGGCACCGGAGATCCACGGGGTATGGGCGGTCAAGCAGTCGGAGATCGAGTCCCTCCCGGAAGGCGTCGACTACGTCGTCACCGGCACCCGCGACTTCTACCGCACCGTGGCCCGCGCGAAATACCTCATCAACAACGTCAACTTCCCCAATGAGGTGGTGAAACGGCCGGGCACGGTGCATCTGCAGACCTTCCACGGCACCCCGCTCAAATGCATGGGGCTGGACCAGCAGCGCTATCCGGCCGCCGCGGGCGGGATGAGTTTCGGCAATCTGCTCAAGCGCATCGACCGCTGGGACGTCGCCCTCTCCTCCAATCCGCATTCCAGCCAGATCTGGGAGCGGGTCTACCCCGCCGCGTACCGGCTGCTGGAATACGGATATCCGCGCAATGACGTCTTCTTCACGGCGTCCGAGGAGGACATCCGGCGGATCCGCGGGGAGTTGGGCATCCCGGCCGGGAACACCGCCCTCCTCTACGCGCCCACCCTCCGCGACTACCAGAAGGGGTTCACCCCCCGGCTGGACCTGGAGCGGCTCAGCCGCGAACTCGGCCCGCAGACCACGCTGCTGGTGCGGGCCCACTACTCCTACCGGCCGCAGCACCAACTGTCCCGGCTCCAGGAGGCGGGGCTGGTGATCGACGTCTCGCACCACCCGTCGGCGGAGCAACTGTGCCTGGCGGCCGACGCGCTGATCACCGACTACTCGTCGATGATGTTCGACTACGCCCTGCTGGACCGCCCCATCGTCATCTACGCCGACGACTGGGACATCTACCGGTCCTCCCGCGGGGTCTACTTCGACCTCCTCTCGGGATCCCCCGGCGAGACCCCGGGGGCCGTCGCCCGCACCGAGCGGGAGCTGGCCGAGGTCTTCCGCGAGGGCCGCTGGTGCGACGCGGACGCGAGCGCGCTGCGCACCGCCTTCCGGGCCCGCTTCTGCCGGTTCGACGACGGCCACGCGGCCGAACGGGTGGTACGGACCCTGATGCTGGGCCAGGACGACACGGCGCTCCCCCTCGCGCCCGCGCCGCGGACGCGGCCCCTGCCGGCCGACGGCGACAGCGCCCCGGCGGGGCCGCGCGGCGGCGTCCTCACCGCCGAGTGACCCCGACCCCCGACCCCGACCCCCGACCCCGACCCCCGACCCGTCGAGAGCCCGGAGTCAGGAGGCCGTCATGCCCGCTGTATCCCGACCTCGTGTCAGTGTGATCATCCCCGCCTACAACGCCCTGCCGGAGCTGACCCGCGCCGTCACCTCCGCGATGGACCAGACCCTGGGCCCGGACCGGGTCGAGATCATCGCGGTGGACGACGGTTCGACCGACGGCACCGGCGAGGAGCTGGAGCGGCTCGCCCGCATCTGCTCCGCGCTGCGCGTCATCCACCAGGAGAACTCCGGCTGCGCGGGCATACCCCGCAACACCGGACTGGACCACGCCCGGGGCGACTTCGTCTTCTTCCTCGACTCCGACGACTATCTGGGGCCGGACGCGCTGCGCCGCATGGTCGCCATGGCCGACGCCCACGGCACCGACATCGTGCTGGGCAAGATCGCCTCCGTGGGGGGACGGGCCGTGCCCCGGGCCGTCTTCCAGCACAATCAGCCCCGTACCGACGTCTTCTCCTCGCACGCCTATCTGACCCTGGGCCCGTGGAAGCTGTTCCGCCGCTCCCTCATCGAGCGGCTGCACCTGCGCTTCCCGCCCTACCGCAACTGCGAGGACAAGCCGTTCACCGCCGCCGCCTACCTCAACGCATCCGGCATCTCGGTGGTCGCCGACTACGACTGCTACTACGTCCGCTACCGCGAGAACCGCAACAACCTCACCCTCACCGCCGCCGATCTCGCCCACCGCATGGACGGCAGCCGGCTGTGCTTCGAGACCGTGGCCCGCTATCTGGAACCGGGCCCGCGCCGGGACCAGATCATGCGCCGCCATGTGGAGTGGGAGCTGTGCGGTCCGCTGCGCGCCCTGCTGCCCCGCGAGAGCGAACAGGAGGCGCGGGAGCGGTTCTTCCCGGAGTTCCGGCACTGGGCGAGGACGTGGGTGAGCGACGCCCTCTTCCAGCGGCTCGACGCCCCCGACCGGCTGCTGATCCAACTGCTGCGCGCCGACCGCTTCGACGAGGTGCTGACCGTGGCCCGGAACGCGGGGCGGGACGGGCGGCGCGGCCATCTCGTCGACAAGGGCCGGGTCTACTGGCTCCATCCGTTCTTCCGGGACCATGCCGCCGCCGTCCCCGACGTCTGCTTCGACGTCACCGACCGGCTGCCGGTCCACCACCACCTGGAGGCGGCGAGCTGGTACGGCGGGGCGCTGCGGCTGGCCGGCCACGCCTATATCGAGGACGTCGAAGCCCTGGACCCGGCCACCGAGATCGTGCTGCGCAAGTACCGGGCCGACCGCCCCGAGGTGCGGGTGCCCACCACGCCGTGCCTCTCCGCCAACCCGCTGCCCGGGGAGGGGCGGCGGTACGAGATGGCGGGCTTCACCGCCGAGATCGACCCGGCCACCGCCGACGGCGGGGCCCCGCTGGAACGAGGGCTGTGGAACATCTACCTGGACGTCCGCGCCCAGGGCGTCAGCCGTACGGTGCGGTTCGGCAACCGCCGCGACGGCGGTGAGGTCACCCATCCGTCCCGGCGCCGCGTCACCACGTCCCAGGGGGCGGAGGTGGTGGTGCCGTACTACACCCCGTACGGCAATCTCTCGCTCGACGTCGGCGAGACCGCTCATCCCCTCGACCCGCCCTGCCAGGTGCTCCGGACCCTCTGGCGCACCCGGAGCACCCTGCTGGTCGGCGGACGGCTGACCGAGGACGCGGCGCGGGACGGCGGGACGCTGCTGCTGCGCGCCGAGGGCGGTACGGGCACGGTGCACGAGGTGCCGGTGCGCTGTGAGCCCGGCGGCTCCACGTCCGTCTTCACCGCCTGGCTGCCGGTCGGCAGGCTGGGCACGGGCCGCTGGACGCTGACGCTGATCATGGACGGCCCCGGCGAGGACACGCCGCGCCGCTCCGCGGTCGTGCCGTACTTCGACCGGCTGGACGCGACCCGCTGGCTCCGCTTCGGCTGCCGTCCGTACTACGCCAAGCCGGTGGCCCTGGGCCCGGCCCGGGCTCTCGGCCTGGAGGTGGCTCCGATCAAGGTTGCCACGGGGGTGCGGCGGCGGCTGCGGGGGTGAGCGGGGCCATCGTCCACGGAGCCACCGCCATCGTTCGCCCCGGGGTCACCGCTCACGGGTCACCCGCCACGGGGTCACGGCTCATGAGTCACCCGCCACGCGGTCACCACCGCAGCCGGTTGCGTACGGCGGCGAGCAGCCGGACCGGCGCCACCCGCAGCTCCAACGTCACCTCGCCGCGCCCCATCAGCGGCTTGGCGTAGTACGGACGGCCGCGGCGCACCCAGCGGGCGCCGGGCAGCCGGGCGGGCGGCGGGACGGGCGCGGCGGGCGCGAGGTGCCCCGGGGCCTGGTCGCCGGGGCCGATGACGGCAAGCGTCACCGTCCACCGGCCGCGGCCCAGGTCCCGCACCGGCAGCCGGGCGGTGAAGGCACCCGCCGGATGCCCCGCGGCGAACCGCACCGGATGGTCGAAAACCCGTCCGTCGGCATGCTCGGCGCGCAGCCGCAGCAGTCGCCCGCGCGCCGGGGTGCCGGGCGGCAGCAGCCGTCCGGCGACGACCAGGGTGCCCTTGTCGGACGGATGCCATACGGCCTCGGTCACCTCGCAGGGCGCGCCGCGCGGGGCCGGGCCGATGTCGAGGGAGAGATTGCGGTACGGGCTGGTGAAGTACGGCGTGACCCGGGCGCGCAGCCCGGGCCCGGCGGCCACCACCCGGCGCGCGGTGCCGATGTCGAGGGTGTCGTCATGGCGGTTGCCGAACCGTACGGTGCGGCTGATGCCCTGGGCGCGGACGTCGAGGAAGACGTCCCAGACGCCGGGGCGCAGTGGTGCGCCGCCGTCGGCGGCGGCGATGTTCACATCGGCCGCGAACTCCGCGGGGTCGTCCTCCGCCGTGGCCACCGCCGGGATCCGCACCTCGTCCGGTGCCTCGCGGCGGCGCAGCACCAGCTCGGCGCGGTCCTCCTCGGGGTCGGCCGCCAGCCCGTCGATGGCCGCCCGGCCGCGCACCCGCAGGGTGCTGCGGCCGTGCCAGGCGGCGCCCGCGAGGTGGTGGCGGACCGGCAGCCGGTCGGTGACGTCGAAGCAGGCGTCGGGGACTTCGGCGTCGGGGTCGCGGAAGAAGGGGTGGAGCCAGTAGACGCTGCCCTTCTCGACGAGATGGCCGCACCGGGCGTCGCGTTTGGTGTTGCGCACGACGGACAGCAGATCCTCGAAGCGGCCGGTGCGCAGCAGATGGACCATCAGCCGCTCGGGGGCGGTGAGGGTGGGGAAGAGCGTGTCGGAGCAGTGGGCCAGCGCCCATCGGCGCAGTTCGGGCAGGAACCGCTCGCGGGCCTCGGTCTCGTCCTCGCGCGGCAGGGCGCGCAGCGCCGGGCACAGCTCCCGCCGGATGTGGTGGAGCATGACGGCGTCGCGGCGGGTGCCGGGCCGGGTGTGCCGGGCGGCGGTCTCGAACAGCGGCCGCATGGCGTCGACGCGGTCGGCGAGACCGGCGGCGGTGCGGCCCCGGCCCGGGCCGAGGTGGTAGCAGTCGTAGTCGGCGACGACGGAGATCCCGGAGGCGTTGAGATAGGCGGCCGCGGTGAAGGGCTTGCCCTCGCCGTGGTGGAGGTGGGCGGGGAAGCGCAGCCGGAGCCGTTCGATCAGGGAGCGGCGGAAGAGCTTGCAGGGCTCCAGGGTGGCGTAGGCGTGGGAGCTGTGGGCGTCGGTGCGCAGCTGGTTGTGGCGGAAGACCGCCTTGGGGACGCCGCGTCCGTCCGGGGAGACCATCTTGCCCAGGACCACGTCGGTGCCGTTCTGGTCGGCCATCGCGACCATGCGGCGCAGCGCGTCGGGTGCCAGGCGGGCGTCGGCGTCCAGGAAGAAGACGAAGTCGCCGCGGGCGCGGGCCAGTCCGGTGTTGCGGGGGCCGCCGGCGCCGCCGCGGCAGGGGTGGGGGTTGCGGACGACATGGAGCGAGGGGCAGCCGGCGGCGAGCCGGTCCAGCTCCTCCGCGGTGCCGTCGGCCGATCCGTCGTCGACGGCGATGATGTCGAGTCGGCTGAGCCCGAGGGTCTGCTCCATGGCGGAGGTGACGGCCCGGGTGATCCCGGGCATGGCGTCACGGGCGGGGACGATCACGCTGACACGGGGAGGCGGGCCGGGGCGGTGATTGCGCGGCATGCTGGCTCCGGAGGGTGTGCGGGGGGCTCAGGAGACGTGGGAGGGGGGCTCCTGGGGGCGGGGCCTGGGGTGGAAGCTCATGGTGAGGGCCTGGGGTGAGGTCCGGGTGTGGGATGTGCTGCTACCGGGTGACGTACATGTGGGGTGACGTAGCTGTGGGGTGTTCGTGCATGTGGGGTGACGTGCTGTCGGATGACGTACCTGTGGGATGTCTTGTTATCGGATGACGGACCAGCGTCCGACGCCGGGGGGCGGGGCCGTGTGGAGGTCACGCAGCCGGACGACCGTCTCGCCCTTCTCGGCGAGCGCGTCGACGGCGTCGGTGAAGCGCTGGATGGACGGTGGGGTGGTGGGGCCGAGCAGAAACTCCTTCACCTCGTGGCGGGCGGTGCGCAGCTCGTCGAGGCACGGGTCGAAGAGCGGGCGCAGGAGGTCCTGCATGCCGGATGCCCCGGGCCCGAGCAGATAGGCCGCCCGGGCCACGACGTTCTGCCGCCGGAATTCCTCCTCGCCGAGCCCCGCCGGGGCGGTGAGCGCGTACGGCTTGAGGGTGGCCAGGAAGTCGCCGACCACGTCGGAGAGATCGCCGATCAGCAGATCGGCCTGGTCGAAGCAGGAGTGGAGGGTGGGCACATCCCCCTCGATCACCTGGTGGAGCCAGGGCGGTGAGGCCGCCCAGTGGGCCTGGTGCCACTGCCGGCGCAGGCCCTCGGCCTCGGTGAGCAGGGCCGGATCGGGTGCGGCCCGGTCCCGCGTGAGCATGGCCTCGTCGGCGTCCGCCCGGCGCAGCCGCGCGTCCAGCGCCGCGATGCGCTTGGTCAGTTCGGCGCGGCGGCGGGCGTCCTCGGTGCGCTGCGCCTCGGTGCGCTGTGCCTCGGCGTCCTCGGGCGCCTCGCCGAGGGCGTCGGCGAGGCGCCGCTCGTTCGCGGCGTGGATCAGGGCGACGATGCGGCGGTGGGCGGCGCGGGCCTCGGGGGTGCGGTGGCCGGTGGGGGGATGCGGCCGGTAGAGCACCCGGAGGGGGCGTTCGCTGTCCAGCAGCGCTCGTACGATCGGCTCGCCCGCCGCGCCGTCGCGGGTGGGCGCGTACAGCACGGTGGGCAGGGGCGCGGGGGTGTGGCCGGTTCGGTCGGCGCGCAGTCCGTCGAGCTGGGGGCGGCCGATCTCCACGATGTCGGCGTCCTCGACGCCGACCGCGGCCTGGACATGGCGCCGGCGCCCCGCCTCGCCCGCGACCCACACCTGGTCGTAGACCTTGCTGTACGGATCGACGGCGGCGGCCTCGTCGCCGTCGCCGCCGGGGGCCAGGAAGACGTGCTGCATGGTGGGGATGCGCAGGAGGTGGATGTTCCGGCCGGTGTTGGCGGGGTAGAGCGCGACCCGCACCCCGCCCAGGTCCAACTGCGACAGATGCGCGGCGCTCGGCACGCACAGCACCGGCAGCGGGGTCGGTTCCAGCGCCTCCAGCAGCTCCCGTTCGCGCACGATGACCAGGGACGGGGTGGGCAGCGCGGCCACCGGCCCCAGCCATCGGGTGAGCTGGTCGGCACGGTCGCGCGGACCGGAGAAGTACAGCACCGTGCGCGGGCGGCGCTGGATCAGCCAGGCGTCGACCTCGGCCAGCACCTGGGCGGCGCCGGGCAGCCGGCGGATGGCCCGGACGAGGTACGGAACGAGCGCCACGACCGTGATCAGGCAGGATCCGGCGGCGAGGGTGAGCGCCGCCACCACCCAGCGGGCGTCGCCGGTCATCAGCGACGCGGTCAACCCGAACAGGGCGGACAACTCGTAGACCAGCATCCGCTGACCGGGCCATTCGGTGAGCCTGCGGGGCGGCCGGTCGCTGATGTCCAGTCGGCGCAGATCGATGTTGCGGGCCGCGACCGCGAGGGCGCGGCGCCGCCGGATCAGCGTGATGAGCGCGGCGTGCAGGGCCTGCCCGGCCAGCAGGCACAGCACCAGCGTCATGGCCGCGGCCAGCCCGATGGGGCCGGTGACATGGAGTCGGCCGAGCAGCAGGAGCAGCAGGACGCAGCGGATCTCGAAGCGGGACGTGGCGCCCATGTGCAGCCGCCCCAGACGGGCCATCAGCCCCGGTTCGGTGCGGTGCAGCAGCAGCTCACAGCCGCAGCCCGCCAGCCCCGCCGCGGCGAAGACCCCTCCGGCCCCGGTGAGCGCCGCCACCGCCAGGGTCACCAGACACCCGGTCAGCGCGGCGAAGGCAACGAGACCGCGGGGGTTTTCGATACCGAGGCGGTTCATGACGCGTGCCCTTCGCGGCGGATGTGTCGTCCTGACTGCACACTGTAGGCGAATAGTCGTATTTATGCCTTTTGTTGTCATGTGGGGTGGATAAGGATGAGGGTGAGAGCGAGGGCAAGGGCGAGGGCGAGGGTGCGGAAGCGTGATGGGATCTCCGAGCCGACGGCGATCGTGCTCCCGATGGCCGTCATGCTCGGGCTGGGGCTGTGGGGCCTGGACCGGGGCACGATGTGGCGGGACGAGTCCGCGACGTACCAGATGGCACGGCGGACCCTCCCTCAGATCCGCGACGCGCTAGGCACCGTGGACGCCGTCCACGGCCTCTACTACCTCCTGATGCACCCGCTGCTGGCGCTGCACCCCTCCGAGGTGACCATGCGCCTGCCATCGGTCCTGGCCGCCGTGGCCGCCACCGCCCTCGTAGCCGCCCTGGGCTGCCGCCTCGCCCGGCCCAGGGTGGGCCTGTGGGCCGGACTGCTCTACGCGACCACCCCCGTGGTCACCCACTACGCCCAGGAGGGCCGCTCCTACGCACTGGTCGCGGCGTGCGCGGCGTGGGCGACGTACCTGCTGGTGGGCGCGGCGGGACTGGCGGTGGGGGCGGCGACGGGGGGCGTTACGGGGGCCGCGGCGGGGGGTGCCCCGGGGGCGGCCACGGCGGACCGGCCCGCGGCGAGGCCGGGGCCAGGGGCGGGCGGGGGCGCGGGCGCTGGGCCGGGGGCGGTGTCCCGAGCGGCTGGGCTTGCCGGAGCGCCCGGGCCCGCGGTTGGGCCTGCCGGAGCGGCTGGGCCTGCGGGTGAGGCGGCGTCGGGTCCGGGGGCGGCCTCGGCGGACCGGCCCGCGGCGGGTCGGGGGGCCGCCCGGGCGGACCGGCCAGCGGTGGGGCCGGGTGCGGGCGCTGGGCCGGGGGCGGTGACCCGAGCGGCGGGGCCTGCGGGCGAGGCGGCGCCGGGTCCGGCGGCCACCCCGGCGGACCGGCCCGCGCCGGGTCAGGCGCCCATGCCCGGGCCCGGGGCGGGTTCCCGAGCGGCCGGGGAGGCGGGCAGGGCGGCGCCGGGCAGACGCGTCCGTTCGGCCGTACTGGTCCGCGGCGGCGTGCCTCGCGTCGCGCGGTGGGCCGCCTCGGCGCCGGGGCCGGAGCGGGTGGCGTCGGGGGCGGGGTGGCGGTGGGCGGCGTACGGAGGTGTGGTGGCCGTGACCGCGCTGCTGCATGTCTTCGCGGTGCTCGTGCTCGCCGCGCACGCCCTGACGCTGCTCGTCTCGCGCGCCCCGCGCCGGGTGTGGTGGGGCTGGGGGAGCGCGGCGGCCGGGGCGTTGGCCGCGGTGGTGCCGCTGGCGGTGCTGGCCCGGCGGCAGAGCGGGCAGATCGCCTGGATCCGCCATCCGACGCCGGGTCGGCTGTGGGCGGTGGTCGAGGAGTTCGCGGGCCCCAGCGCGCTCGTCCTGGCCCTCAACCTCCTCCTGATCGCGGTCGCTGTGGTCCGCCCTCGGTGGCGTTCGCTGACCGCGGTGGCCCTCCCCCTCTTCTGCGTCCCGCCCGTCCTCCTCTTCGCCCTCGCCCTCCACCGCCCCTGCTTCCACGAGCGCTACCTCCTCTTCGCCCTCGCGGGCATCCCCCTGCTGGCGGCGGCGGGGGTGGACCGGCTGGCGGGGGCGGGGGCCGACTGGCTGGCTCGGGTGGTGGCCGCTCGGCGGGTCGAGGTGGAGGCGGACCGGTCGGCCGGGGCGGTGGCGGACCGGTTGGCCCGGGCGGTGGTGGGTCGGTTGGCGCGGGCAGTGGAGCCGCCGGCTCGGGTAGTGGCCGCTCGGCGGACCAGGGTGAGGGTGGACCGGCGGTCCGGGGCGGTGGCGGGCCGATTGGCCCGGGTGGTGGCGCGGTGTCGGGCCGACGTGAGGGTGGACCGGCTCGCCGGGGTGGTGACCGACCGGCGTCGCGCCGTGGTGGGCAGGCGCCGGGCCGTGGTCGTGGCGGCCGGGGTCCTCGTGGTCGGCTGCGGCTTCGTCTGGCAGCTTCCGCTGCACCAGCGGGAGCGGGAGCCGTTGAGCCGTCAGGACAACCTGGCGGCGCTGGCCGCAGCGGTGGGCAGGCTCACCCGGCCGGGCGAGCCGGTGCTGTACGACCCGCCCAAGGAACGGCGGATCGCGATCGCCTATCCGCGCCCCCTCGCCGGGCTGCGCGACATCGCGCTGGGGGCGCCCGGCCCCGCCTCCGGCACGCTCTACGGGGTCGACGTCGGCCGCGCCGAGCTGCTGCGACGCCTCGGCGGTGCGCGGTCGGCATGGGTGATCGCGGCCGATGAGCCGGAGACGCGCCGGGCGAAGGCGACCGTGCTGACCGGGCGCTTCCAACTGGCGTACTCGCTGTGCCTGCCCGGCATCCGGCTGGAGCACTATGTGCGGGCGGGGCCCGCCCGCTGAACCGAGCACCCAGAGGGTCTCGAGGGCCCGGGGGTGACACCGCTGACCGAAGATCTCCGGAGTGGGCCCCGAGGGCTACGGCGGTCCCCCGCGCGGCGAACCGCTCCCCGAAGGCCCCGGCCGGTCACCTGCGTGGTCCCCCGTGCCGTGAGCCGTTCCTCGGAGGCGGAGGCCCCGGTGGGTCGACTGCGCGGTGAACCGCTCCCGAGGGCCCGCTGATGACCCGCACGGCGGATCGCTTGTCCGGTCGGGAGCGCCGCCGATCCCGCGCGGCCGGAGGCTACGGGGGAGCATCCCCGGCCGTGCGGGCGTCATCAGCAGCTCAGCCGGTGTCCTGGCCGGTCCCGACGAGGTAGCCGCCGAGTCCGGCGGCCACGATGAACGTGGTCAGGACCAGCGGTCCGGCGAATCGCCCCAGCCACGCCACGACGCGCCGCCGGCAGGCGCCCCAGCGTCCGGGGGCGCGGTGCGTGGCGGGCGTCCGGTCGGCGGTGCTGGCGCTGCGGGTCTGGGACAGCGTGGCCGTGCCGTGTCCGTCCCGGGGGCGTACGGGGTCCACGCGCCAGTGACGCTCAACGGTCACGAGGAATTGTCCATGGTTCAGTCCGCTTTGCTGGGTGTGGAGGATGGCCCAGCGCGCGACGGGACCGGGATCGCTGTCCACCCGCCCCGACGTGGCGGGGCACGTCATGCATTCGGCGTGATAGATCCCGTCCGGCGCTCCCTGGGCGCGTTCGGCGCTGAGCACCAGGTCCGAGCCTTTAAGAATGGTTCGTGTCACTGCCACGCTCCCGGTTCGAACCGGCAGGGGCGGGTGTTGATCTCCCGATAGGTGAAGTGCTCCGGGTTCGCCTTCAGGTGGCCGGTCGCCCACGCGTGCGCGGCGGCCTGCTCCTCGCTGGGCTGTCCGGTCTGCTCGCACACCGCGCACTGCATGGCGAATGTGATCGGTTCGGCGTCAGGCTCGGTGTCCGGGATGAGCTGGAACCCACGGAAACGGTACGTGGCCCGGTTCATGCCCGCCCCCTTCATTGTGGCCCATGCGGTCCAGAATTTGTATTGTGCGGGTATGCCTCGACCTCGTGAGTTCGATGAAAATCGTGTGCTTCTCGCTATCCGTGACGAGTTCTGGGACAAGGGCTACGCGGCGACATCGATGGACGACCTGCTGCGCGTGAGCGGGCTGGGCAAAGGCAGCCTCTATGGGGCGTTCGGGGATAAGCGCAGCCTGTTCCTGCGGGTGCTGCGCGACTACGACGACGCGAACCTGCTGGTGCTGCGCGAGCGTCTGGTTTCCGCGGCGCGGGGGATCGACGTGGTGCGCGAGTTCGTACTCGGCCTGACCGGCGATCCGACCGGGGCGGTTGCGCGTCGGGGTTGCCTGCTGGCCAACAGCAACGCCGAGCTTGCCGCCAGCACTCCGGACGTCGCGGCCGAGGCTCGCCGCAGCTACGACGCGATCGCCACCGTCCTCACCGCGGCGCTGGAGCGCGCCCAGAGCGAAGGCGACCTCGACCCCGACATCGACCCTTCTGAGACCGCCCGCGCGGCCCTCGTCGCGCAACTCGGCCTCATCGCTCTCGGCCGCACCGGCATGGACATCGGAGCGCTCACCGTGATAGCCCAGTCCGCCCTGGCGCGGTTGCTGCCCACTCCGGCGCAGTAGCGGCAACGCACCGGCCGACCTGTACCGCCACGGCCTGCAACCGGCTCCGAACCCTGGGGCGCGCCCTGAAGCTGTGCGCTGCGGCTCCTGTGGAGGGCCGCGCTCCGCGGGCCGGGCTCCTGCGCGCTGCCAGTCGTCAGGCGACTCGAATCGCGACCCGGCGGGCCGATACCGCCGCGGCGGTCGGCGCTGCCGATGGTGTGGCCCCGCAGTTGTCCGACCAGAGGTCGCGGGTGCGGGACAACTGCCCGCGGCCTGCGCAGCCCGTCTACGGGGCCGCGCCAGGAAGCCCCGATGCCGAAGCAATCTTGACTGGGCGGTCCATATCGGGGAAGGTTGTGGACGTGACAGTCCATAACTTGAAGGGGGGCGGCATGGCCGTCTTGGAAGACAAGGTCGCCGTGGTCACCGGGGCCAGCACCGGCATCGGGTTCGCGACCGCGCGCGCATTCCGCGACGAGGGCGCCACGGTGTTCATCACCGGTCGCCGCAAAGACGCGCTCGACGCCGCGGTTGCCGAGCTCGGACCTGGCGTGACCGGCGTGGTCTGCGATGCTTCGGTGCCCTCAGAGCTCGATGCGTTCTACAGCACCGTGCGCGACCAGGCCGGACGCATCGACGTGCTGGTCGCCAACGCCGGCGTCGGCACCGCGGCGCCGTTCGGCGAGGTGACGGAAGATCTGATCGACTCGGTGTTCGCCACCAACGTCAAGGGAACGATCTTCACTTTCCAGCAGGCGCTGCCGCTGCTCAGCACAAACGCTTCGGTAATCCTGACGGGTTCGACCGCTGCGACACGGCCCAACCTGGGACTTGAGGTCTACGCAGCGTCGAAGGCCGCAGTCCGCACCCTCGCCCGCGGCTGGGCTCTCAGCGCGCGCACACACGGCTTCCGGGTCAACGTCGTATCCCCGGGCGGTACGCGCACCTCTGGTCTGCTTGAGCTGGTCACACCCGAGATGCTCAAGCAGGCCGAAGGCGCTGTTCCCCTCGGCCGGCTTGCCGAGCCCGAGGAGATCGCCGCCGTGACGACGTTCCTCGCCTCGGACGCGTCGAGCTACGTCAACGGTGCCGAGTTCTTCGCCGACGGTGGATACGCGCAGGCATGAGCGCTCTCGTAAGCGCCGATTCAGGTGTGTCTCACGCACGGTCCGGGGCTGGGGCGGTGGCTTGGAGGAGGCGTGTCTCGATAACCTGACGGCGCGCGGACACCCACGTGCATGGCGATGGCGCGCATCGTGCCCAGCGCACGGTTGGCCGGAAGCTGAAGGCGTGGCGAGGTATCGCTACCCGGTACGACAAGACACACGCGAGCTACTTCTCCGGCCTCTGCCTTCGCGCCTCGATGAGCTGGCTCAAGGACCTCGCCCGGGCCATCTGCTGATCGCAACCGAATACGCGCCCTAGTCCGCGCGGGGCCGGAGCGGGCAGGCTACCGAGCAGCGCCGACTCCTGCCGTCGTATTCGTCTCCATCCTCCGGGGGGAGCAAGAGGTGCGAGGCCGCTTTGACCTGCCGCGTTACCGCCACTGTCGATCACTCCAGAACTACCCGTCTGGAGCATCGGGAAGGGGCGGGGTGGGGAAAGCCACGCCCGCCCGCGACCAGCTAACCGCCACCGCGAGCCCCCCTCACCCCCGCAGCGAACCGCTGCCCGTCGCCTGGGCGCCAGGCGCCCGCCGCGCCGGGACCACCGCCCGCCGGGCCAGCGCGGCCGCCCCCGCCAGCCGCAGCAGCCCCGTACGGGGCACCCGCGTCGCACCCCGCGGCGAGCGGTAAGGCGCGTTCCAGCCGTAAGGGAACGACGCCTTATCGGTGCTGATGATGTTCGTCGTCTCGTCGCACGCCAGAATCGCGATCAGCCACCGCCGCACCGCCCGGTGGAACGCCGGGGTCAGCGGCCGCGGGGCCAGTAGCCAGTCGCGGCACTGGCCGCTCACCGCGGACCGGTAGGTCGTCTCGTCGTAGCGGTGCCAGGGGGACTCCGGGGTGATCGGGTGGAGGCCGTAGTCCATGGCGGTCAGCGGCGCGAAGGCGGTGCGCAGCGCGTTGTGGTCGGCGCCGGGGAGGAGTTCGCACACGATCCAGGGACGGTGGCGGCGGATGGTGTCGTACGACCCGCGCAACACGGCCGCCTCGAAGGTCTCCACATCGATCTTGATCAGATGCGGGGTGATGCCGCGCTCCCCGGTGAACGCGTCGACCGTCGTGACCGGCACCGTCACCGACTCGGTGTGCCGGCGGTGGGCCGGGTTGAGCGAGTTGGAGGACTCCGACTTGTGGGAGAAGTACAGCTCGGCGGTGCCCGGTTCGGCGGCCAGCGCGGTCTGCTGCACCTCGAAGCCGAGACGGTTGCAGTCCCGGATCCGGCGGCACAGCGCGGCCGTCTCCGGGGTCGGCTCGAACGCGATGGCCCGCGGCCCGCCGTTCCCGTACACCGCGCTGATCAGCGCCGAGTACAGCCCGATGTGCGCGCCGATGTCGTACATCGCGCTGCCCTCGGGCGCCTGCTGGGCCAGGGCCAGCAAGGTGGCCTGGGTGGTCGGCTCGTAGCCCGCGAGCCCGGCGCGCCGCAACTGCCGCTGTACGGCGGTCTGTTTGCGGCTGAGCACATTGAGCGCCCGCGGATACGGCCCGCCCGCCTCGAGGACGTCCGGGTTCAGGGGAAGGGTGATGGCGAGGGGCATGGCTGCCGCGTCTCCTGTCGGGTGACGGCCCGCTCCAGCGGGCTGGGGAGGGGGAAGTAGGCGTCGAGGAAGGGGCGGACCAGAGCGAGCTGGTCCTCGAGGTCGTGCTCGGAGGAGACCGTGTCGTTGAGGCAGAACGCCTGGCAGTGGCGCGCCCGCAGCAGTCTGGCCAGCCGGGCGCGGATGGTGGGCTGGGCCAGGTCGAAGTAGTCGTAGCGCAGCTGGGCGGGGACCGCGCGTCCGGTCAGGAAGGCGTAGTAGTGGTGGAGCGAGGACGGTACGGAGATGTCCGACGTCGACCGCACCCGGCTGGCCATGGTCGCGCGGACCGCGTCCGGGAACTCCTTCTCGATCTCGGCCAGGACGCTGGTGCGCAGGGCGTGCGGGGTGTGCTTCATCTTCTGGGTGACGGCCGGGCCGAACCGTTCCTCCAGCAGCGCCCGGTTGTTCTTGCCCGCCGCCGATACGGGCACGTCGCCGGGGCCCACGGGGGCCAGCGGGATCAGCGCGCGGGACGGGAAGAACTTGGAGACGCCGTTGGCCAGGAAGAAGTCCTGGGGGGTGACCGGTGAGCCGAGGAAGACGTCGTCGTTGAAGTAGAGGAAGTGCTCGGCGAGTCCTTCGATGTGGTGCAGCCGGGTCTCGATGGCGTGGGAGTTGAAGGTGGGCAGCACACTGGTGTCGTCGAAGATGTCGTGATGGTCCACGACGGTGATCCCCGGGTGCGAGACGGCGAGCCAGTCGGGCACCTGACGGTCGGTCACCAGATAGATGTGGCGCACCCAGGGGGCGTACATGTAGAGCGAGCGCAGGGAGTAGCGCAGCTCGTCGCGGTTGGCGTAGCGGGCGGCGTTGGCGGCCTGGGCGTGATAGCCCGCGCCCGCGAGGGCCGCCCGCCGCCGCTGCCACTGCGGATCCGAGCCGTCGACCCAGGTGTAGACGACGTCGATGGGGAAGCGGACCTCGTCCGGCAGCCGGGTGAGGAACTCCGGGCGGGTGCGCACCAGCGGCCCCGGCTGCCAGCCGATGGCCGGGGCGAGCCGGGTGAACAACTGGTCCGGGGCGCGGACCGGCTCGCCGACCAGCGGCACCGACGCGGTGGTGCGGTTGAAGCGCGGCGCGATCAGCACCCGCTCCTCGCGCTGCCCGCCGGGCTCCCAGAACTCGATGTCGCAGCCGTGCGCCGGGCCGAGGACCAGCCGTCCGCCCGGCCCGGCGTGGAAGCGGGTGAAGCGGACCACGGGGGCGGCGGCCAGCCGCCGCCAGGCCCGTCGCGTACCGCCGAGCCGGGGCGGGGTCGCCGTCGCCCGGCCCCGCCGCGGGGGCAGGGAGACATACCCGGCCTCCTCGGCGCACAGCGCGGACACCGCCTTGACCACCTCCGCCCGCTGATCGGCCCGGACGCCCACGGCCGAGCCGACGTTGCTGTGGCAGCGGACCACGAAGTGGTCGATCCGCGCCCGGTCCAGCGCCTCGCACACCAGCCGCAGATTCTCTCCGCGCGCGAACAGCGGGGTGGGGGAGGGGGCCAGGGTCACCACGAGGGCGCCCCGCGGCCCGGCGACCACCATCCGGCCGGACCCCGCCAGCAGCCCGGCCCGGCGCATCCGCCGCCGCGCCCGGCGCAGCCGCAGCGCGCCGGAGGCGGCCGACAGCCCGCCGAGGCCCCGCATGGCCGCCCGGCGCAGCCCGGGGCCGGTCACGGCGACGACCGCGCGGCGCAGTGGCAGCGGGACCGTGCGCCGGTATCCGCGCACCAGCGGCGGCGGGTCGGCGAGCCAGGGGCGGGGGGCGGCGGGCGGTGCGGTGAGGGGCATTGTGCGTCCTGGGTCGGGGCGTCGGGACGGCGGGCGCGGCGGTTCCCGCGGCGGGTGGGACGCGGGGGCCGGTGGGGGTGGCGGGGCTAGTGGGGGCGGCTCCGGTGGGGGAGTGAGGTGGCGGGGGCGGAGACGGGCGCGTTGGCGGGGGCGGTGGCGGGAGCGGTGACGGGCGTGGCGGCCGGTGAGGCGGCCGGTGAGGCGCACACCACCCCGGCCCGTCGCGCCGCCCGGGGCTCGGCGGGCCGGTCGGGACCGGCAGGAACGGCGGGACCGCCAGAACCGCCAGAACCGCCAGAACCGCCAGGACCGGCGGGAACGTTCGGAAGGGTGCGGACGGCGGCAGGGGCGGGGCGGCGTTCGGCGAGCGGGACGACGGGCGGCAGCAGTGCGGGGCGCTCGCCGAGGAACACCCGGCGCACCACGCGTTCGGCCGCCCGCCCGTCGTCGTACGGGCAGAAGCGGGCCCGGAACGCGGCGCGCAGCGCGGCCGAGCGCGGACCGCACCAGGCGCCGCCGGCGAACAGGGCGATCAGTTCGTCCTCGGTGCGGGAGACCGGGCCGGGCGGGGCGGCGGTGATGTCGAAGTAGGCGCCGCGGGCGGCGCGATAGGCGTCCCAGTCGTCGGCGTGGATGACGATGGGGCGGTCGAGGTTGGCGTAGTCGAACATGAGGGACGAGTAGTCGGTGAGCAGCGCGTCGGCCGCCAGGCACAGCTCCTCCACCCGCCCGTACCCGGAGACGTCGAGCACCCGGCTGTACTCGGAGACGTCGAGCACCCGGCTGTACTCGGAGACGTCGAGCGCCCGCCCGTGCCCCGAGACGTCGAGCGCCCGCCCGTGCCCCGAGACGTCGAGCGCCCGCCCGTGCCCCGAGACGTCGAGCGCCCGCCCGGTGGGGCTCGCCACGCTGGTGGCCGGGGCATGGAAGTAGTGCGTCCTGACCAGCAGGGTGAACCCGGGGCCCAACGCGCGGGCCACCCGCTCCAGATCCAGCCGCGGCACATAGCGGCGCTGGTAGTCGCGGTGGGTCGGCGCGTACAGCACGGCGACGGTGCCGACAGGGATGCCCAGCCGGGCGCGCAGCCTGGCCACCTCGTCCTCGGTGGCGCGCTGGAAGACGTCGTTGCGCGGGGCGCCGTAGGGGAGCGTGGTGTAGCCGGAGGGGTAGACCCGCTCCCAGACCAGGGTGGTGTGGCGGTTGGCGGAGAGGCTGTAGTCCCAGCGGTCCACCCGCTCCAGCAGCTTGCCGAAGTCCATGCCGCGGGCGGCGGCCGGGCGGTCCCGCAGATCCAGGCCCATGTGCTTGAGCGGGGTGCCGTGGTGGGTCTGGAGATGGATCTGACCGGGCCGTTTGCGCATCCCCTGGGTGAAGTTGACGTTGTTGACGAGGAAGCGGGCGCGGGCCAGCGCCGTCCAGTACGCGGCCGAGCCGGGGTGCAGCCGCCGCACCCCGGGCGGCAGGGTGTGCGCGTACTCGGGGGTGGTGATCCAGGCGGTGCGCAGCCCCGGCGCCAGCTCGCGGACCTTCGCCTCGATGGCCGCCGGATGGCAGGCGTAGCCCCGGTGCCAGTACGCGGCGAAGACGGCGAGCCCGGGATCGACGGGGCGGCACCGCTGCACCCGGTAGTGCAGCCACAGCGCCGCGCGGCGGGCCCTCGTGAACGCCGTAAGGCCGCATTCGGCGGTGCGGCGGCGCAGCCGGTCGGCGCCGCGCAGCAGGTGGTACGCCCGGCGGGCGCCCAGCCGCAGCAGCAGACCCCGCCACCGGGCGCGGCCGGGCGGGGTGGCCGCGCCGAGCGGCCGGTAGCGGCGGTGGTGCGCGCCCGCCCGGCGGAAGAACTCGGCCCGGGCCCGCACCGGCAGCCGCCCCGGCGCGGCGGCGATCACACCGAAGTGGTCGACCATCCGCTGGAACAGCGCCGGACGCCAGTGGGCCAGCCCGGGCCGGGCGTCGAGAAACCGGAACACCCGGTCGTACTGCTCGAACACATCGAGGTGGCGGCGGCTGGTGGTGCGCAGGATCCCGCCGCGCCGCCGCTGCCGGTAGTGCACGCACACCCGGTCCAGGACGGCGATGGACTCCGCGGTGAGCAGCACGGGGAAGGTCCAGGGGGTGTCCTCGTAGAAGCCGGGCGGAAAGGCGAAGCCCTCCTTACGGACGAAGTCCCGGCGGTACGCCTTGTTCCAGGCGACCATCAGCAGCCGCAGCAGCTCGGGCCGCTGGTCGAGCCGGAAGACCTGGCGGGCGTGCGGGTCCTCGGGATCTTCGGGATCGCCCTGCCGGAGCAACTCGGCCCGGACGTTCCGCACGGCCTCGCCCGTCCAGTCCACGCGCGCGTAGTCGAAGACCAGCACCTGTGGCTCGCCGGTCCGCGCCAGCCGGTCGGCGATGGCGCGCAGCGAGCCGGGGGCGAGAGTGTCATCGCCGTCGAGGAAGAGCAGATAGTCGCCGGTGGCCCGGCGGATCCCGGCGTTCCGGGCCCGGCCGAGCCCCGCGTTCTCCGGCAGATGCACGGGCCGCACCCGGGGGTCGCACGCCGCCGCCTCGTCGATGATCGCGCCGCAGGCGTCCGGGGAGTGGTCATCGACCGCGATCAGCTCGAGATCCGTGAAGTCCTGCTCCAGCACGGACCGCAGACAGTCGTTCAGATACGGCTGGACCTCGTATGCGGGCACGATGACGCTGAACCGGGGCACGGCGCATCCCATCGGTCGACGCGGCAATGATGATTTCTCACACCATCATCTGAATGCCTGTCAGATGAGGCGGCGACGTGGCGGGGCGCCCCGCAAAAGCCCCCCGTTCGGCCCAGCCCACAACGGCACTTTTCGGAATGTGAACGGCGCCGCCGTCACACTGTGGCAGGGGCACGCCACAGGTCGATGGGGACGGGGCGCACCGCCCGGCCCTCGTCGTCCAGAATCCAGCCCATCCGTTTGAAGTTCGCCAGCGTGAGCGACCGGTCGACCAATGTGATCTCCGGGAACCGCTCGACCAGATACTCCTCCAGCCGCCGGCTGTCCGGCACCGACCGCACCCAGCCGTTGACCACCAGGTTGTGCGCCGAGGAGATCGAGGCGCACATCCGCACCGCCGGCACCCCGGACAACGCGGAGCCCACTCTGGCCAACGCGGCCGAAGGAACGTTCATCCGGTAGGTGACGAACACGGGGTAGTTGGACCGTGAGTGCGCGATCTCGCACCGTGGCACCAGCACGCCGGTGCGGAGCAGCCGCGAGGTGCGCCGCCGCGCGGTGGACTCGCTCATCCCCGTACGCTGTGCCAGTTCCTGGTAGCCGAGCCGTCCGTCGTGGCCGAGCGCCAGCATCAGCGGGATGTCCTCGGGTGCGGGGGTGGGGTCGGGCTCCTGGACCGCCGGGTCGTCGCGGCTGTCGAGCATGACCTGCCGCTGGTCGCGGTCCAGCGCCCGCAGGTCCCAGCGGGACCCCTCGGTGAGCAGCTCGGTGACGATCTGACTGCGGGTGGCCAGCACCCCGTCCAGGCGGCCGATCACGTCGGTGAGGAGCCGGGAGAGCGCTGCCAGGTCCGAGACCAGCACGGTGAGCAGCAGGTCCTGCTGCCCCGAGGTGTGTTCCACGCTGGCCACCTGTGGTTGTTCCACCAGCCCGGCCACCACCGAGGACAGCCGCGAGGGCACGCAGTCCACCTCGACGAACGCCTCCACATGGTGCCGGGCGATGAAGCCGCCGCCGTACGCGGTCACCCAGGCCAGCCGGGCCTCCGCGAGCCGCTCCCAGCGCCGGGCGGCGGTGACCGGGCTGATGCCCAGCGCCCGGCCGACCAGCGCCCAGGAGGCCCGCGGCGCGGTCTGCAGCGCGGTGACGAGCGCGAGGTCCGTCTCGTCCAGATCGGCGGAAAACTTCATGCGCGCTATCTGAATGCCGGTTTGCTGCAAAATCAAGGCCCTGTTGCCAGCGAGGGCCGATGCTGCTGCGACCCGATCCCGCCTCGCAACCAACGACGCGGGCTGGAACCCTTTCCGGAGTCCGGAGCACAAACATGCCCCTTGCGCTGACACTTCTCGCCGTGCCCGTGGTGGCACTACTGGCGGCCGTGTGGCTGCCCTTCGTGAACGGTCCCCAGCTGTGGCTGGGGCTGCCCTCGCTGCTGGTCTGGTCCGTCGGGTGGGTGCTCGCACTGACCCCTGCGCTGGCCTACGTGGAGCGCTGCCGCAACACCACCGCCACTGCCACCGCCACCGCCACCGCCACCGGGGAGGAGCGCTGATGTCCGTCACGCTGCTCGTCTGCATCCTGGGCATGGTCGCCATCGGCGCTCTCGGTCTGCTCGGCCGCCGTCGGCCCGCCGCCAGCCTGGAGGAGTGGAGCGTCGGGGGACGCAACTTCGGCGCGTTCACCACCTGGCTGCTCCAGGCCGGCGAGATCTACACCACCTTCACCTTCCTCGGCCTCGCCGGACTCGCCTGCACCTCGGGTGTGGCCGTCACCTACGCGCTGCCCTACCTGCCGCTCGCCTATGTGGGCCTGTACGCCATCGCGCCCGTCATCTGGCGGATGGGACGCGACCGCGGCTACCTCACCCAGGGCGACTTCTTCGTCGACCGCTACGGAAGCCGCCTGTTCGGCGGGCTCACCTCCGTCCTCGGCGTGGTCTTCCTGCTGCCGTATCTGCAACTGCAGATCACCGGACTCGGTCTGGTCATCCAGCTGGCCACCGGCAACAAGGACGCCGGCACCCCCGCCATGATCGCGGCCTCGGTGCTGGTGGTCGCCTTCGTGCTGTGGTCCGGCATCCAGGGCGTCGCCAAGGCGGCCTACCTCAAGGACGCACTGATGGTGGTCGCGCTGCTGGCGATGCTGGTGATGGTCCCCGCGCACTACAACGGCGGCATCGGCCACCTCGGCGCCCAGCTGCGCGAGCACCACTCGGAGCTGCTGAGCGTGCCCGCCGGTGGACCGTTCGGCCAGGTGTGGTTCTTCACCGCCATGCTCACCAGCCTCTTCAGCGTCCTCTTCCTGACGATGCCGCAGGGCTGGGCCCCCGTGTTGGCGGCCGGCAGCGAGCAGGCGCTGCGCAAGAACAGCATCTGGATACCGGTGTACGGCGCCACCCAGGCCATCCCGATGATCGTCGGTTTCACCGCACTGACCACGCTCAGCGGCGCGGCCTCGGCCAACGGCAACGGCGTCCTGCTGCAGCTGGCCTCCGGCGCGATGCCCGACTGGCTGCTCGGCGTTATCGCGGTGGCCGCGGCCGCGACCGCCATGGTGCCCTCGGCGGGCATCGTGCTCGGCATGTCCACCCTGGTCGCCCGCAATGTGCTGCGCCCGCGCGGCGCCCGTGCCGGGCTGCTGGTCAACCACGGCACGGTCGTCATCGCGGTCACCCTCGCACTGGTGCTCGGGATCACCCGCCCCGACGCGCTGGCCAATCTCCTGCTGCTCACGTACAGCGGCCTGGGACAGATGGCGCCCGCCACCGCCGCCGCGCTCACCCGCCGCCCGCTGCTGCGCGCCTGGTCGGCCGGCGCCGGCGTCGTCGCCGGCGAGGCGGTACTGATCTGGCTGACCTTCGGCGATTCCTACCACGGAGCCATCAGCACTGGGCTGATCGCACTGGCCGTCAACGTCGTGGTCGCGGGCGCCGTGGAACTGGTGCTGCGGGCCCGCAGCGGTGCACCCGTACTCCCGGACGAGCCGTTCGCCCCCTCATCCGCCTCCGCCCCCACCACAGTCTGAGGAGCACGCCATGACAAACCCAGCCGCCGCTCCGCGGTCCGCCTCCCCGGTGCCGGCCGCCGCATCGCACCGGCCGGAGAGGGTGCGGATCTTCCACGCCCGCGCGATCACCACCCTCGCCGGACCGCAGACCCAGGCCCTTGCCGTCCTGGCCGGCCGGATCGTCGCCACCGGTGGTCTGGCCGAGTTGTCCGCGGCCTTTCCCACCGCCGACCGCACCGACCTCGGCGACGGCCACGTCGTACCCGGCTTCCACGACGCGCACTGCCATCCCTCCTGCCTCGCCGAGACCAAGCTGCGCCTTCACCTGGGCAGCGGAGACACCTCCGTGCCGCCGCGTGAGCGCATCGCCGCCGCCATCGCGGCCACCCCACCCGGCGGCTGGGTGACCGTCGAGGGTTACGACCCGCGCGCCGACCCCGAGGGCCGACTCGACCGAGCCGCCCTGGACGCCCTTGCCCCGGGCCGTCCGGTGGTGGTCATCCACTTCTCCTGCCATATGGCCGTCGCCAACTCGCCCGCGCTGGAACTCGCCGGGTTCCGGGACGGCGACCCCGCCCCGGCCGGTGGCGACCTGGGCCGGGACGCCACCGGGCGGCTGGACGGCTGGATATACGAGCGGGCCTGGTTCGACGAGTGGTACCGGGCGGTCGGCGAACCCGAATTCCTGCCCAGCCACAGCATCGAGGACCTCGTCGACCCGCTGGCAGAGGTCTGCGCCGACCTGCACGCCACCGGTATCACCTCATGGTGCGACGCCCTGGTCACCCCCAAGGAGCTGCGGCTGTACCAGCTCGCGTCCGAGCGCGGGCGGCTGACCGCCCGCGTCGGCATGCTGCTGTGGTTCCGCTACCTCGACGAGTTGCGCCGGGCCGGGCTGCGCGCGGGCTTCGGTGACGAGTGGGTGCGGGTGGTCGGCGTGAAGCTGATGGCCGACGGTGCGCTGGCGGGCGGCACCTGTCTGTGCAGCAGGCCGTACCGGGCGGAGACCGGCGGTGACAACGGCATCCAGGTGATGGGCGACGAGGAGTTGGCGGCCACGGTGGAGGCGGCGCACGCCGCCGGGCTGCGGGTCGGCGTCCATGCCAACGGCGACCTGGCGGTCGGCAAGGTGCTGGACGCCATCGAACGGGCCCGCGCCCTGCATCCGCAGAACACGGTCAACCACCGGATCGAGCACTGCAGCATGGTGGACGACGCCCTGGTCGAACGGATCCGCCGCAGCGGGGTCACCCCGGTCCCGTTCGGCTCCTTCGTCCACGGGCACGCCGCCAAGCTCATCGGCTACTACGGCGACGAGCGCGCCGAGCAGGTGTGCGCACACCGCAATCTGCTGGACGCCGGTATCACTGTCGCGGGCTCCTCCGACTACCCGGCCGGACCGCTCAACCCGCTGCTCGCTGTCCAGACCATGGTCACCCGGCGCACCGCGGACGGCCGGGTGCTCGGCGCCGACCAGCGGCTGACGGTTGCCCAGGCGCTCGAGGTGTACACCGCCGGATCCGCTCACGCCACCGGCGAGTCCCACCTCAAGGGTCGCCTGGCACCGGGGATGCTCGCCGACTTCGTGGTGCTCGGCGCCAGCCCCTTCGACACCGACCCGGACGGTATCTCCGAGATCCCCGTCCAATCCACCTGGGTCGGCGGCCGCCGGGTGTGGTCCGCCGATTCCTGACGCCTGCGGCCGCGCTCGCTACCGGGTTCACACACCAGGAGCGGACCGAGGTCCCCGGCGGGGAAGCAGACCGATGAGTCCTTGTTCCGCGGGGCGTCTGCCTTTGGTCGCGGCCGTCGCGGGTCCGCCAGGGAAGGACATGACTGTCCTGTCGTTGACTATTCCACTTGGGCGAACTAGTTTCCTGTGCGGAAACTAGTTCTGTTGGAGCATGTCCAAGCGCCTGGAGGTACCCCATGTCCGACCGTGTGACCCCGCCCGCCGAGGCCGCCCGCGCACTGCGCGACATCGAGCAGCGCCGCGGCCAGGCCCGCGCCTCGGTGCAGGAATCCCGCTGGGTAGGCGTCATGTTCGGCGTCGCGATCTTCGCCGAACTGGCGGCACCCGACTTCTTCGGTGACGACGTGCGCTCCGGGATCTCCCTGGCGGTCACCGCATTGATCGTGGCGTACGCGGTGATGTTGCGAACCCCTCGCGGTGGCGCCCTCCTGGGTCGGCCCACCCGCGTGCGCAGGAGCGAGATCTCCCCGCGTTTCGCACGGCCGGCCCAGCTGACGATCGTCGCCGTCGTGCTGATCGGCTTCGTCGGTGCACCCTTCCTGCCGGACCATCTGTTCCCGTACGCGGGGGCGGTGGCGGGTGCGGTGCTCGGCGCCACCCTCATCATCTTCGGCCGCAGTTTGCGGCGGGGCCTGAACTCCCTGGCGATGCGCGGCGACGGTAAGGCCGGCATGAACGGTGTCGCCCATGGATCCCGCTGACTTCGACACCGCCCTGCTCGACCCGACGAGACTGTCGATCGTGTCGCTGCTGGTGGGTGTGGAGTGGGCCGAATTCGGATGGGTGCGCGAGTCCGTGGGAATGTCGCCCTCCGCACTTTCCAAGCAGGCCGGCACGCTCGAGGCCCGGGGCTATGTCGAGGTGAAGAAGGGCTACGTGGGCAAACGCCCCCGAACCTGGCTCGCCCTCACCCCGACCGGACGGGCCGCACTCGAAAGACACGTGGCGGCGCTGCACCGCGTCGTGGAGGAGTCGCGGCGGGCGGCCGCGGAGCGACCCGACGCCTGATCAGCCGTGTCGGGGCCGCTCCGCGGCCGGGTCACCTGCGTGCGCCGCCAAGGCGGGCGTCTGATTCGGGCCGCGGGAGCCGACGTTCCCGCCGTTGGCCTCCCGACCACCGGCGCGTCGGTCGGCGCGCCTGGGGCGCCCCAGGACGACGCCCGCCAGGACCATGGCCAGCCCGCATATTTGCTGAACGGTCAGCGCCTCTCCGGCGAGCGCCGTGCCGAGCAGTACGCCCGTAACGGGGTTGAGGAGTCCGATCAGGCCCACGGTGCCCGCGGGCAGATGTCGCAGTCCGGTGAACCAGGCGGTGAAGGCCAGGGCGGTGGCCACCAGGGCGACGTAGCAGAACGCGACGCATACGGGTGGAGTGAGCGCGGGCGGAGTGCCCTCCACGGCCGCCGCGACCGGAAGCAGGAACAGTCCTCCGGCGGTGAGCTGCCAGGCGGTCGAGGCGAGCAGGTCGGCGTTGCCACTCCACCGCTTGGTCAGGACGTGGCCGAACGATGACACCAGTACGGCCGTCGCCGAGGCAAGGATCCCCGGCACGCTCGCCCCTGCCCCCATGAGCAACATGAGACATACACCGGCGAGCCCGATCACGGCCCCGGACAGGTGCGCGGTCCTGGGCCGCTCGGCCACCAGGGGCCACGCGATGAACATCATCGTCAGCGGGGACACCGCCATGACCGTCGATGCGACGCTCGTCGGCAGTAGCTGCGAGGCGGCATAGACCAGGACGAAGAACACGCTCACATTGAGCAGCCCCAGCACGGCGGACCGCCACCACCACACGCCGTAAGGCCGTCGCCGCCGCAAGGCCAGCAGGGCGAGACCCGCGGGCAGCGCCCGCAGGGCGGCCCCGTACAGCGGGCGGTCTGCCGGGAGGAACTCCCGGGTGACGTAGTAGTTGGCCCCCCAGGCCACCGGCGCGACCGCGGTCAGCGCCACCCAACGCACATTAGCTTCCATGGAAGACAATATAGCTTCCTGAGAAGCTATATTGTCTTCCATGGAGGACCGACGACCGATGGACCATGTGGCCCGTATCCAGGCAGAGTGGCGCCGCGAGCGACCCGAGATCGACGTCACCCCGCAAGGAGTGATCGGCCGACTGCACCGTCTGGCCGACCGGCTCAGCGAAGAACTCCGCCTCGTCTACAGCCGCTACGGCTTGAGCGAGGGGGAGTTCGATGTGCTGTGCGCGATCCGACGCGCAGGCGAGCCGTACGAACGCGCACCCGGCGAGCTCGCCGTGCACACCATGGTCACCACCGGCGCGATGACAAAGAGAATCGATCGCCTGGAGCGCGCCGGACTCGTCACCCGCCGCCGCTCCGGCGGCGACCAACGAGGCCGGATCGTCGCTCTGACCGGCCCAGGACTGGAGCTGATCGACCGAGCGTTCGCCGACCACATGCGCAATGAACGCCGCCTGCTGGATCTCCTCACGCCCACCGACGCCTCGGCACTCGAAACGCTCCTGACGACGTGGCTCTCCTCCATGGAGCACCCCCACACGTCCGGCAGCGACTGACCGACCCGCCGCTCAGCAGGCCGTCCGCAGATCCTCCCCGGAGGCGGCGGCCGTGGGTTCTTCGTGTGCGGCTCGGCAGTCGCGGCAGCGGCCGTCGTTCGCGGAGCGGAAGGCACGGTCGCAGCCGTCGCAGGTCCGCCAAGGGAGGGCGGGTGGTGTGCTGGGTGGGGCGGCCGGGGTGGGTACGGGCAGTGGGGGTTCGCTGAGGCGGAAGGCGAGGATGCGGGCGGGGCGCGTCAACAGATGGTCGGGGAGGCGGGTGGTGAGTGCACGGGTTACCTGCGTGGGTCCCACGCCCGCAGCGAGCCACTGTCCGACAGCCGGAGCGAGGTTGGCCACCTCCCGCCGGGACAGGATCAGCCGGGGGTCGAGGATGCGCAGCGAGGTGAGGATGGCGACGGCCTGTTCGTCGGCGTCGGCGAGGGAGGGCGGGCGCGGGGTGGGGCTGGTGTCGGCAGCGGCTTCCGGCTTGGGTGTGTGCGGTGTTGTCTGCGCGGCGGGTGCCGTCTTGGCCCCGTTCGGCCGGGGCCTTCGGGGACGCGGTGGGGTGGGTGAGCCACCGCCCCTTGGGGCGTCGTAGAAGTAGGTCCGGGTACGGATGACGCCCCCGGGGCCGCGTTCGCGGCGTCGCTCCAGGTAGCCCGCGGACTCCAACTCCCTTAACGCTCGCGAGATCAGGATCTCGCCCTCGGTGAAGTGCTCGCACAGTGCGGCGATGCTCACGGGCGTGCCATCGGGGAGTGACGAGATGTACGCCGCGACGCCGATCGTGACCGCGCTTCCGCGTCGCTGCGCGAGGGCGTTGGCGATCACGGTGAAGTCGGCGGTGAGGCGGGTACGGACGTGGATCACGCCGGAGGTCGGAGCTCCGGCGTCGGCGCGCGGGTGCGCGTTAGACTGCGGCTCAGCCATTCGGGAAGGTTCTGCTTCCTGATCGGTCAGGCCCTCGTTCGGGATGCCAGTCCCGGCCGGGGGCCGTCGTCTGTTTGCGGTTGTGTTGCGGTGAACGTAACGACCGGCGTGCTTCGCCCGCAAGCTGGTCACTCGTACGGGTGACCAGGAGGAAGGGTGGGTGGGCGGGTAGTTCTTTATCCCGGTTCTTTGGGGGAGTTCGTGGCCCGCCGGGCCCTCGCGTACGAGGGTCCGGCGGGCCCGGAATGACGACGCGGACCGGCCCCTGGCCGACTCAGGGACGGCGGTGAGGGGCTGTCCGGCTTGGTTACAGCCCGACCGGGTTGAGGTAGGTGGCGGGGTGGGTGGCGCCGTCCTGCTTGAGGATCTGGCCGCCGAACGGCCACTTCAGGGTGAAGTGCGCCGTCTCGTTCGGCGGGGTGACCAGGAACTTCGCCGGAACGAACTTCTCCTTCTGCGGCGTGGACTCGGCCACCGGGAGCAGGTTGATGCTGAAGTCCGTCGTGTCTCCCGGCCCCAGGACCATCTTTTCGGGCGCCTTGGAGGAGCGTGCCAGCGACCAGGTGCCGTCAGTCCCCTGAGCGCCGATCATGTCAACACCGGCGAAGCCGGACAGGGTGCAGGTGCGCGTGCTCTTGTTGGTGAACCAGATGTACGCCTGGGTTTGCCTCTCGGTCTGATCCATCTCCGGCTTCGCGTCCTCCCCCATGGCGAAGCCGGCCTTCAGGTCGGCGGTGTGGCAGCGGGTCGGCGCGGCCTTGGCGGTGGCGGCCGAGGCCGGGATGGCCGTAGCGGCAGTGCCCGCGACGACGAGGGCCGCAAGGGTCACGGCGGTCAGCTTGTTCTTCATGAAGTTTGGGGATCCCCTCGCATACGAATCGGCGCGCGAAGTCAGTGCGCGCCTGCGCACCTGAAGATGTGCGACGTCCGGGGGAGGTTCCGTGCGCCGGGGAGCCTATTTCCGACAGTCATGCTCCCAACTTCAGCTCATCAATGAAGGCGGCCCAGGAACCTGCCGGGAAGACCAGCGCGGGGCCGTCGGGCCGCTTGCTGCCACGGATGGGGACGACGCCGAGTGGCTACCGATCGGGTGTCGTAACACCGCCTCGTCCAGGACCACCCATAGCTCCGGCCGGTCCGGTGAACGGAGTCGTTCTTGCCGTCCGAGGCGAGCGGTGACGCGTCCTTCCAACTGCTGCTCGCCGCTGAGCAGGGGGTCGAGACTCAGTACCGCGCGCGTAGCCCTCGGTCTGTAACAGGCCGGGCACCACATGCGCTGCGTACTGCCTGATGGACACCGCCCGCTCCGAGTAGGCCATGAACGCCCGCGACCAGTCCGGGAACGCCTCCCGGTAGACGTACGGCCACATGTCCACCAGCAGGCTGTCCGCCCGCGAGGACCGCCTCCCGGCCACTCCGTCGGCGCCGACGGCCGATGACGAATCGGGGCGTGGGCTCCTCCTGGTCGACCTGCTGGCCACCCGCTGGGGCACGACCCCTCGTATCCCGGTCGGTAAGACGGTGTGGGCGGAGTGCGGTGCGCGGTGAGGTGACGCGGTCAACTCCCGTGCGCAAGGGCGCTGCTGCCGGTGTGGGAGTCGAGGCCGGACAGCAGCTCGGCGAGCCCCGGGTCGGCTTCGTAGTGCCGCTTCTGCAGCTCTGCGATCTTGGCGCCCAGTTCTGGGTGGGGGGTGTCGGAGATGTCGAAGGTCTCGAACTTTTCGATCAGAGGGAAGCCGACCCGTTCCGATGTCACGTGCACCGGGTGGCTGAGGTACTCCCAGTACGCATCCAGGTCTTCCAGGGCGAACACCGCACTCCAGTCGAAGTCGCTGTTGTATTCGCGGCCGAAGATGAACGATTTCACTGCGGGGATGGCCCGGCCCTGGTCCTTGAGGCAGTCCAGCGCCTCGTCGATCCGCTGGGAGGTGATGCCTTCCCTGAGCTTCATGCGGATGCCGTGGTAGATCATCGGGTTCTCCTTGCCGTGGTGGGTGAAGGTGGGTGGTCAGCGGACGCCGAGGCGGCGGCGTTCGAGGACGGTGGCGACGGCGTAGGCGCCGCCGCCGGCTATGGCGAGGACCCAGTAGAGGCCGGGGGTGCCGAGGAAGAGCGCGGCGGTGGAGGTCAGCGCGAGCCAGACGCCGAGACCGTAGTGCAGGACGTTGCGGCGTGCGGCGCCTTCGCTGACGTAGAGCAGGCCGACAATGAGGCCGGATCCGGTGGGCCAGAGCATGGACTGCAGGTCGGGCATCTCGACGGCGGATGCCAGGCCGGTGATGGCGAGGAACAGGGCGGCGAAGCCGATGAGCCAGGAGGCGCCGAGCAGTTTGCCGGACAGCAGGTCCGGCCCCGCGGCGCCGCGCTGGGCGCGCAGGGCGGCGCGGGTGGCTTGGATGGTGCCGGCCGCGAGTCCGGCGCCGAGGAGTGCCATGGGCAGCCAGGAAGGCAGATCGAGCAGCGGGCTGGTGCCCTTGGAGAGTGCGGCGGAGCCGTGCCCGAACACGTAGGCCAGTCCGAAGCCGATGTAGGCCGCGCGGTTGTCGACGTCGCCCGGTGAGCGCATCGCGGCGGCGGTGTTGGGGGCGGTGACCTGGGGGACGGCGGTGGCGAGGGGCATGACGGAACCTCCGGGGTGGTGGGGTGGGGTGAACTGACGAGACGGGCGGACCGGCAGAGGTGGCCGAGAGCCGGCACGTGTACGTGCGTGGTCCGGGAAGCTGCCCGTGTGCCGGGCCGAGTGGGTGGTACGTGGCGGTGGGCCGCGAGATGCCGCGTGGCATCAGCGGGTCGGCCGCCGTGGTCAGAGGCGTGCGGGAGGAGAACGCGCCGGGTCAGGCCCCGGGACGGTCAGGCCCCCGGGACGAGGATGACCTTGCCGACGACGGTGCGGGACTCGGCGAGCGCCAGCGCCGAGGCGGCGTCGGACAGCGGGATCTCGGCGGCGATCTGCGGGGTGAGGACGCCGTCGGCCACCAGGCGCAGCACCTCGGTGAGGTCCTCGGTCAGTCGGCGCCGCCATTCCGTCCGGCAGCGCCGGCCCGCCCAGAAGTTGTAGAAGTGCGCGCTCCTGCCGTTGGGCAGCGAGTTCCACGCCGCGAGCTGCCCGAACAGCTTCAGTATCGGCAGTTGCGAGCTGCCCTCTTCGTCCTTCGTCGCCGCGGTGCCGTACGAGACCAGGGTTCCGCCCCGGCGCAGCAGCCGCCACGACTGCACCACTCCGGGGCCACCGACGTGGTCGAAGACCGCGTCGACGCCGTCCGGCGCGATCTCCCGGATCTGGTCGTACATGTCCGGGTCGCGGTAGTCGACCGGGATCGCGCCCAGTTCCCGCACGCTCGCGTGGTGCCGCGCCGAGGCCGTGCCGATCACCGTGATCCCGGCGTGCCGGGCCAGCTGCACGAGGATGGAGCCGACACCGCCGTTGGCGCCCAGCACCACGACGGTTCCGCCGGCGCGCACCTTGGCCGTCCGGTGCAGCATCTGCCAGGCGGTGATCCCGTTGACGACCACGGTCTCCGCCATGGCCGCGTCCATGCCGTCCGGCACCGGCGTCAGTTCCGCGGCGTCGATCAGCAGATGACTGGCCCATGCGCCGACCTTGGTGACCGCGGCGAACCGGCGTCCGGTCATCCCGGCGTCCACGCCGGGCCCCGTCGCGGTGACGGTGCCCACCACGTCGTACCCGGGCACGAAGGGGAACGGTGGCTGGTTGTAGTACTTGCCGCGGCGCATCTGCTGCTCGGCGAAGCAGACTCCGGTCGCGTCCATCCGCAGGAGGACCTGGCCCGTGTCCGGAGCGGGAAGGTCGCGGGTCCGGACCTCCAGGCCGCTCGGCTCGACCGCGCCGGGCAGGACGATCTCGGTGGCGCGGGTGGCGACCGGCGTACTCATGGGGGCTCCTTGAGGCTTCGACTGTGTGCTTACGCAAGTAAGGCTACGCATGTAAGTCGAGTGCGAGCAAGGGGCTACGGACGTAAACTTCGCGCTGTAAGGTTACGGATCGAAGAAGACCGGCGCGGGCCTCGTTGTGGACCGGTCTCAAGGCGACCGGTCTCAAGAAGGGGTGAAGGCCCTCGAAGGGGGGATCGCCGGGCTCGACGCCCCCGGGTGCCGCGCAAGGCGGGGCGCGCTGTCGCTGACGGCGCGTCCGTCGTCCCTGGCAGTGTGTGGGTTGCCCGGGGCGGTGACCAGGCGTCGCCCGGGGCGCGGTGGTCAGGTGTTGCCCGGGGCGCGGTGGTCAGGTGTTGCCCGGGGCGCGGTGGCCAGGTGTTGCCCGGGGGCGGTGATCAGGCGTCTTTGAGGCAGGTGATCCTGGTGATGATGGAGTCGGCGATGCTCTCCTCGGACCAGGGGAAGGCGCGGATGACGGCGCGCTGGTGCGCGAGGCCGTGCAGGCTGAGCCACAGCGTGATCGCGTCGAGCGACGGGTCGCTGATGGCGCACTGGCCCGCGTCGGCGCAGTCCGTAAGAACGTCGACGAGTACCTGTATGGCCGTCGAACCGAGGCTGACGAGGTCCTCCTCGGTCAGGGAGTTGTCGCCCAAGGTTGGCATCCAGAGGCCGCCGAACATCGTGCGGTAGCGCTCGGGGTGGCTCTTCGCGAAGGCGAGGTAGGACCGGCAGACGGCATACAGCTGTTCTCGTGGGTTGTCACCGGCCTCCTGTGCGACGGAGCGCAGGAGGGTTGCCAGTTCGGCGAATTCCCGCTGTACGACGGCCAGCATGATGGCCGGCTGGTCGGGGAAGTGCGGGTAGATCGACGGGGCGGCGATGCCCACTTTGCGGGCGACCGACCGCAGGGTGATGGCGTGTTCGTCGCCGGTCTCGTCGAGCAGTGCCGCGGCGGCGGAGACGATGTCCTCGCGCAGGCGGCTGCCCTCGCCGCGACGGTTGCGTGCGCGCGCCCGTTTCGGTGCGGCCGGGCCTGCCGCGCTGGTCTTCTCCACTCCGTAACCTTACACCCCGAAGTTTATCGGCGTGAACCTCTTGTCGCGGTCAACTTACAGCCGTAGCCTTACGGTCGTAAGTATATGCATGGGTGATCGGGAAGAGGAAGATCTTGATGAACGCAGGACGCAAGCTCCTGAAGGGCATCGGTGTCGCCGCACTCGGCACGACGGTGACTCTGGCCGTGCGGCCAGTGGCGGCGGCGGACGAGGCGCGGCCGAGTGGCCGGACCCACCAGGGCTGCCGGGGGGTGACCGTCGACAAGGACGCCCCCGTGATCAGCAGGGCCGGCGTTCTCATCAAGGCGCCTCTGACGACGGTCTGGCGTCTGCACACGGACATCGACCACTGGGCGAGCTGGATACCGGAGATCACCCCGGCGCGGAAGACGACGCCGGGGCCGCTGCGGCCGGGTTCGTCCTTCGAATGGTCACCGCAGAACATGAAGGTCAAGTCGACGGTCAAGACGGTCAAGCCGCTGCGGTGCACCGCATGGGGCGCGCCCGTGAACGGCATCACCGGTGTCCACCTGTTCACCTTCGAACCGGTCAAGGGCGGCGTGCTCGCCACCACCGAGGAGTCTTGGGCGGGCCCTCCCGTCGAAGCCGACATCCCAGGCAATCAGAGCAGCCTCGACACGGGCCTCAAGGACTGGGTGCGACGACTGAAGGACACCGCCGAGACGCGGTCCGGCTGCCACTGACCACAAAGGGGCGGCCCGGCGCCCCCAGTGAGGGGCGCCGGGCCGAGGTGTGCCGGGCGGTGCGGGGTTACTTCACCGCGCCCGCCATCACGCCCGCCACGAACTGCCGTTGGAAGGCGAAGAAGACCGCCAGCGGGATCAGCATCGAGACGAAGGCGCCCGGGCCGAGGATGTCGATGTTGTTGCCGAACTGCCGGACCTGCTGCTGCAGGGCGACCGTGATCGGCGGGTTGCCGCTGTCCGCGAAGATCAGGGCGACCAGCATGTCGTTCCAGACCCACAGGAACTGGAAGATGCCCAGCGAGGCGATGGCCGGGCCGCCCAGCGGCATCACGACGCGCAGGAACAGGCGCAGTTCGCCCGCGCCGTCCAGGCGGGCCGCCTCCAGCAGTTCCCGGGGGATCTCCGCGAAGAAGTTCCGCAGCAGGAAGATCGCGAAGGGCAGGCCGAAGGCGGTATGGAAGAGGACCACGCCCGTGGTGGTCTGGAAGATGCCGATCTCGCCGAAGAGCTTGGCCACCGGGATCAGCGCGACCTGGACCGGGACGACCAGCAGGCCGACCACGATGAGGAACCACCAGTCGCGGCCGGGGAAGTCCATCCAGGCGAAGGCGTAACCGGCAAAGGCGCCGATCACCACGACCAGCAGCGTCGCCGGGACGGTGATCGCGAGCGTGGTCCACAGCGAATCGGTGATCTGCTGATTGCCCAGGATCTTGTCGTAGCCGCTGAAGGTGAGCTGTCCGGGGTCGGTGAAGACCTTCCACCAGCCCGAGAGATCCACCTCGGCCGGGTCCCGCAGGGAGGACAGCAGCAGTCCGGCGGTCGGCATCAGCCACAGCAGGCCGATCAGGAGGAGGACGACCCGCATCACCCCGCCGCCGGCGCGGGCGGCGATCCGCGCGACCAGGGACTGCTTCGCCTGTACGACCGTGTCCGCGCTGGTCATCGGCGGCTCTCCCTTCGGATCCGGCGGATGTTGACGAACATGATGGGCAGCACGAGCAGCAGCAGCAGTACGGCGATGGCGCTGCCGAGACCCTGGTTGACATCGGTGCCGAAGGACGACTGGAAGAGCTGGAGCGCCAGCACGTTGGCGTCGTCCTGCGAGGGGCCCGGCGCGATGATGTACACCAGGTCGAAGATCTTCATCACGTTGATCATCAGTGTGACGACGACGACCGAGAGCACCGGCGCCAGCATCGGCACCGTGATCCGCCGGAAGACCTGCCACTCGGTGGCGCCGTCCATCCGCGCGGCCTCCATCAGCTCACGCGGCACCCCCGCGAGCCCCGCCGCGATCAGCACCATCGCGAAACCGGCCCAGATCCAGACGTACGCCCCGATGATGGCCGGGGTGACGATGGACGGGCCGAGCCAGTCCACGCCGTTGTACGGCTGGGCGAAGTTCCAGGCGGGCAGCCGCAGTTGGGCGCCATCGGCCTTGGCGGGGAGGGTGTACGTACCGTCCGCCGCCGATGTCGTCCGGGCGACGACCTTGCCGTCCTTGACCGCCTCGATCTTGAGGTCGGCCATCGCCTTCTCGCCCTTGTCGATGGCGCCCTGCTCGCCCCCGCCGCCCCGGGTGAAGTCGAACCAGACGGTGCCGGTCACCTTCCCCGGCTCGGCCTTGGCGGCCTTGGCGTCCTGCGCCTCGCTGATGTCCCCGCGCTTGGCCGCGACCAGCGGCAGCGAGGCGGGGGTGCCGGCGCGGACGGTGTCCCGGGTGGTGAACGAGCCGCCCGACGCCTCGGTCAGCCCGGCGGTGGGACGCGGATGGGCGCCGGGGAACGGCGGCGACTCGCTGAAGGAGTCATGCACGCCCACCCACATGGCGTTGGCCACGCCCTTGTCCGGGTCCTGCTCGTAGACCAGCCGGAAGATGATGCCCGCCGCCAGCATCGAGATCGCCATCGGCATGAAGACGACCAGCTTGAAGGCGGTGGCCCAGCGGATCCGCTCGGTGAGCACGGCGAAGATCAGGCCCAGGGCGGTGGAGACGGTCGGGGCCAGGATCAGCCAGATGATGTTGTTCTTGATCGCCGTCTTGGTGGCGTCGTCGGAGAACATCTCCTGGTAGTTGTCCAGGCCGACGAAGCCATTGCCCGAGGCGTCGAAGAAGCTCCGGTAGACGGAGTAGCCGATCGGATAGACGACGAGGGCCCCGAGCAGCACCAGGGCGGGCAGCAGGAACACCGCCGCCAGCCAGGGGCGGGTGCCCATGACGCTCTTCCTCTTTTTGGCGCCCGGTCGCTGTGCCGGTGGGGCGGACGATGCCCGGCCAGGTGTGGCCGCGCCGTCCGCTGTCGCGGTCGACATGATGTGGTTCTCCCGGTCGAGTGGTCAGTTCTTGTACGCCTTGGCGGCATCCGCTTCCAGCTGGCGCTGGATGCCTTCGACATTCCTCGGGTTCTTGAGGAAGTCCTGGAGCGCTTTCCATTCGCCCTGGGCCGGCTTGCCGCCGAAGGAGGCGGGAGCCTGGTCGGACATGTCGAACCGGAAGTCATTGCCCGCCGCGATCAGCGCTTGTGCGATCTTGCGCATCGAGGCATTGGGATAGGCGCTGAACTTGACGTTTTTGTTCGCCGAGATGAATCCGCCGGACTGGGCCCAGATCGTCCCGGCGTCCGGGGAGGCGAGGAAGGTGAGCAGCGCCTGCGCCGCCTTGCTGTTCGTCAGCGCCACGCCGACGTCGCCGCCGGTCACCACCGGTGCCTTGCCGCCCACCGCCGGGAACGGGAACACCTTCGCGTCCTGGTCGAGCTCCGCGCCCGCGTCGGCGACGTTGGCGGCGACGAAGTCGGCCTCGAAGACCATGCCCGCGTCCGGCTCCGCCTTGTTGCCGAACGCCTTGGTGACGGAGTCCGGGAACGCGGTCTGCAGCGCACCGCTGCGGCCTCCCGCGACCAGACCCTTGGTGCCCCACAGCTCGGCGAGCGTCTCGAGCGCCTTCTTCACCGACGGATCGGTCCACTTGATCTTGTGCTGGGCGAGCTGGTCGTACTTCTCCGCGCCCGCCTGGGAGAGATAGACGTTCTCGAACCAGTCGGTGAGCGTCCAGCCGTCCTGGCCGCCGATCGCGACCGCGTCGGTGCCGGAGTCGGAGATGAGCTGGGCCTGTGCCAGGAATTCCTGCCAGGTCTTCGGCACCTTGGCGCCCGCGTAGTCGAACGCGGAGGTGTTGTACCAGAGCAGGGATTTGTTGCTGGTCTTGAAATACACCCCGTAGGGCTTGCCCTGGTACGAGCCGAGGTCCTGCCAGCCCTTGGCGTAGTTCTTGGCCAGCTCCGCACTGGCGGCGGCGCCGAGCGGCTTGGCCCAGCCCTTCTGGGCGAACTCGCGCATCACGCCGACCTGCCCGACCATCGCGACATCCGGCGGGGCGCCGCCCGCGACCTTCGAGCCGACGAAGCCCGCCATGTCGTCACCGCTCGGCACGAAGGAGACCTTGGCGCCGGTGCGTTTCTCGAACTCCTTCAGCACCTTGGTGAAGTTTTCCTGCTCGGTGCCCGTCCATACCGCGGTGACCTGGAGTTTCTGCCCCTTGAGATTCGGCAGTTTCACGGTGTTCGGCGGTGGACCGCCGCTGACCGTGTCTCCGTCGTCACCGCCGCAGCCCGCGGCGGTGAGCATGAGTGCTCCCGCCGCCAGCAGGGCCACCGCAGCTCGTGTCGAACGCTTCGCAGGAAGCGATACGTGCATCCCCGTGTTCCCTCCGATGCCGACCGCCCCCGTGCGGCCGTGTCCCGTGCGAGTAGTCCTACGCCCGGTCACCGAACGTGGCAATACTGCGTCCGGCGTTCACTCACGGATCGTGATCGGGCCGTGATGAACGATCGGCAGAGAACGGGGCAGGTGGGTCAGACGGGAGGATGGGCGGAACGGCTCGAAAAGCCGGTCAGGAGCGACGGGATCGGTCGGGAACGGGCAGGAAACGGGCAGGGCGCGGCCTGCGGAGGTCGGGGGCGGGCAGCGGCGGTCGGGGGCGATCAGATCAGCGCGGGTGCGGTGGGCGCGTCCGCCGACTGCGCGGCGCGCTGCAGCGCACTGGCGAGAAGTGCGAGGTCGGTGGGGCCGTTCCCCAGCTCGCGCAGCGGCCGGCGGGTGGGCGGATCGCCCATCCGCCGCCATTCCAGCGGCACGACGGTGGGCCGCTGCGTGGCGGTGCGCGGTATCCGCCCGGTCACCCGGCCCGCCTGAAACGGGGTGCCCCCGGCGTCCTCCGGGCGGAACAGCCGCCCACGGCCCGGGGCCGGGTCGCCGCCCGGGGCGGCTGCGGCCGCGGGGGTGGATGTGACCGAGCGTGGCGATGTGGCGGGGGCCGTATCGGGCCGCTCGGGCTCCCCATGGCGGTGCGTGGGCTGGTTGGGGGCCGTGGGGTGTGCGGCGGCGGTGGGGTGTGCGGGGTTCAGCGGGCGCGGGTCCAGGACGATCCGGAGTCCGGCCCGCTCTGCGGCCACCGTGTCCGCCGTACGGTCCGGGCGGCCGGACGTCACGACCAGATGCACCCCGAGGCGGGCGCCGTCGCGGGCGATCGCCTCCAGGGCGCGGACGACCGAACCGGCCGCCGGACGGCCGGGGCTGCCGAGGGCCGGGGCCACCAGCGCGTCGAAGTCGTCGACGAGCACGACGAGACGGGGGAGGAAGGGGCGCGGGCGGGCGGCTGCCGCTGCCGCTGCCGCGCTCGCGGTGCGCTGAGCGCGCAGATTGAGCGTGTGGAGGGTGTCGCTCGGTGGCGGGTCGATATCGCCGGGCGGGCGGGGCGCGACGACGCGGGCGGAACCGGGGCCGGGGGCGCCCGGGGTGCTGCTTGGGGTGCTTGGGGTGCTTGGGGTGCCGCCCGGGTCGGCGGCGCCGTCACCGCCGCCTCCGCCGCCGCCCTTGCCATCGCCGTGGTGCGGCCGGGCGTGCCAGGCGGTGAAATCCAGCCGGTCCAGCAACTCGGCGCGGCGCTTGAGCTCCGAGCTGAGCGCCTGCGCGAACTCCCGCATCCGCACCGGGTCGGTGGCCGCCAGATGCGTCGAGACATGCGGCAGATCCGTGCACACCCGCAGCCCCTCGCCCGCTCCGGCCCCGGCTCCGGCCCCGGCTCCGTCGATGAGAATGAGCTCTAGGCGGTCCGGCCGTTCGGCGGCCGCGAGCGACGCGGCGAACGAGCGCAGCAACTCCGTCTTACCGGTGCCCGCCGTGCCGTCGATCAGCGCGTGCGGACCGTCGGCGGCCAGATCGACCGCGAGCGCGCCGCGCGGCCCGGCGCCGAGCACCGCCAGCGCCCGGCCGCCCGCCGGGACCTCGTCCGCCGCGGCCGCCCAACGGGCCAGCAGCGACGCGGGCGTGGCCCGCGCCAGGCCCAACTCGTCCAGCAGCCGCGCCGAGTCCGGCAGCGGAACGGTCGGCGGGCCGTCGGAGCCGCCGAACGCGCCGCCCTGCGCGGAGGCGGCCGGGCGCAGGGGCGCGAGCGCCCGCGCGAACCTCTCGGCCCACGCCGCCGACACCGCGTCCACGGTCACGGTCGTGGTGGCGCCGGTCGCGCCGGTGAGCCCGGAGACACCAGTGACCCCGGCGATGCCGGACGCGTCCCCGTCCCTGTCCCCGTGGACGATCTGCAGTCCTGTGGCCACATCGCCGCTCAGCACGGCCGCCACCCCGGAGGCCGCGAAGGCCGCGGACGCGGCACAGGCCGCCTCATAGCTCATCGGCAGCGGGGACGTGGGCGACGCGGCGGGCGCCTCGGCCAGAGAGAGCAGATGGATCCCGGCCGCCGAGCCGGTCACCGCCAGCCGGGCGAGCGTGTCGTTCAGCGCGGCCGGACCGGGGGCGCCGTCCACGACCACCACGGTGCGCGGCCCGACGTGGCGCGCCGCCGCGGACGCCGCGGCGGCGGGGGAGGCGCTCGCCCAGCCCGGACCCAGCGGCCCGTCCTCCAGCCGCCGGGTCAGCTCGTCCGTACGGGCCGTGGCCTGCTCGCCGTCGTACGCGAGCAGCAACCGGCAGTCCTGCCCGCGCAACGGCTGGACCTGCGGCAGCCAGCCGAGCCACGACCACTCCGCCAGCCGCTCCTCGCCGCTGATCAGCACGATCTCCAGCGTGGCCGGTGAGTGCAGCGCCGCGAGTTGCGCCACGACGGACCGGGCGAGCCCCGCCACCCGCGCCCGCGGCCCCGCCAGCCCCAGCGAACCGCACTGCCGCAGATCGACGGTCACGGGCGCGGCGGCCGGCAACCCGCCGTCCGCCGCCAACTGGTCGGCCGAGCCGAGACGCACGGTGAGCGCGTCGGGATGCCCCTGGGCGCGCTCCCACAACCGGGAGCCCGGCCCCAGCGCCGTCATCAACACGGTGGCCGGATCCGGCCACCGCCGCTGCAGCACCTCCGCCTCCGCTGCCGCCCGCTCCGCCGCGCCCCGCGCGTCCCCGTCCTGCCGCACCTCGCCCCGCTCGGCCGACTTCCCCCCGGCCAACTGCCGCACCCAGGCCCCTATCCCCCGCCGCCGCGCCTGCGCCCCCGGCGCATCCAGCGCATAGGCCCCGGCATGCGTACGATCACCCGCCCCACGCCGCCCAGGGCCGCCGGCCCCCGAGCCCCCGGCCTGCGGCCGCTCGCGCTGCCCGCTGTCGGCGGGAGCCCCGCCCTGGCCCGCATGGCCGGGGTCGGCCGAGCTGTGGCCGCCGCGCGGCCCGGCGCCCGGCTGACCGCCGGGGTAGGGGGTGCGCTGTCCGGAGGCGGCTGATGGGCCGTCGTACGGCGCTCCCTGGTAGGCCGCGTCGGCGGGCTGTCCGCCGGTGGCGGAGGGTCCCTGGCCGTACGGCTGCCCGCCGCGCCGGGTGGCGCCGTAACCTCCGCCCGGACCCGGCTGCCGCCCGGAGTCGGCGTCGCCGTCGTGGTGGCGGCTGTGGTCCGCGTCGACGCTGTCGTATGGCGAGCCGCCGGGGCCCGAGTCCGCGCTGCCGTAGGGCGAGCCGCCGGGGCTCGCGTCGGCGGGCTGGTTGCCGGCTGACCAGGGCCGCTGTGGGCGTCGGCCGCGTCCGTCCGTGTCGCCGCGCCCTTGGCCGTAGGGCTGCCCGCCGCGTGGGGTGGCGCCGTAGCCCGCGTCGCCCTCGCCCTGCCGACCGCGGCCCGCGCCCGCGCCGCCGTACGGCGAGTCGCCGGGGTACGTACGCTCGGGGGTTTCGCCGCGGTCTTGACCGTGCGGCTGCCCGCCGCGCGGGGTGGCACCCGGGGATCGGGTGTCGGTCGGCCGTGGGCCTTGGCCCGGCTGACCGCCGCCGCTGCCGCCCGTGCCGGGCCGGTCCTGGGCGGACCGCTCGGGCTGCCCCGCCGGGCCGTGTCCGGCGGCTCCCGGCCGGGGGATGCGCTCGCCGCGTCGGGTGGGGGTGGTGGACGGGTCGTCGTACGGCTGGTCGCCGGGGGCCGAGGGGCCCTGCGGATCCCGGCCGCGGCGGCTCGTCTCGCCCTGTCCTTCGTCGCGCGGCCGCTCGCCCCGCCGACCGGCGCCCGCGGCACCGTAAGGCGAGCCGCCCGGGCTCACCGTGCCGCCGGTCGGCCAGTGGTCGCCCTGCCCGTCCTGGCTCTCGTGGCCGGACCCGCGACCGCCCGCCCCGGCGGCGGCCCCGGCGCCGGGGCGCCATCCGTCGTCCCGGTGGCCGTGGGCGCCTGCCCCGCCCGGGGCCCCGGCGCCCGTGCCGCGCGCCCCGGTGGGTCCCGTGTCAGGACCCCAGTTGTCGTCTTCCCGGTGGCCGCGGGTGCCCGCTCCGCCCGGGGTTCCGGGGCTCGTGCCGCGTGCTCCGGTGGGTCCCGTGCCGGGACCCCAGCCGTCGCCGTCGCGGTGGCCCTGGGCGCCTGCCCCGCCCGGGGTTCCGGTGCTCGTGCCGCGTGCTCCGGTGGGTCCCGTGCCGGGACCCCAGCCGTCGCCGTCGCGGTGGCCTTGGCCACCCGCCCCGCCCGGGGTTCCGGTGCTCGTGCCGCGTGCTCCGGTGGGTCCCGTGCCGGGACCCCAGCCGTCGCCGTCGCGGTGGCCTTGGCCACCCGCCCCGCCCCGGGCCCCGGTGCCCGCGCCGCGTGCCCCGGAGGGCGCCCCCTCGCCGGAGCCCCAGCCCTCCTCGCCCCGGCGGGGGTCCCGGGGGCCGGTGCCCGCGCCCCCGTCGTACGGCCTGGACGCGGAGTGAGCCTCGTCACCGGGCTGGGCGACCCGCGTCCAGCCGGTGCCTGGGTGGTGGCCGGGACGTGTCCAGGCGCCCTCGGTGGAGTGGGTCGGGGCGGACTGGGGGGCGCCGGTCCAGGGGCCCTCCGCGTGGGTGGGGTGGTCCCCGGCGGGCGTGACGCGGAGGTGGCCCTCGCCGTCCGCGTGGACCGGAAGGCGCGAGGGGGCCGACGGGAACGCTGACGTCGCGGAGGGGACGCGCAGCCGCAGGGCGGACTCGCCGATCCGCAGCAGCGCCCCCGGCTCCAGCGGCACCGGATGGGTGCCCACGGGGACGCCGTCGGCGGCGGTGCCGTTGGTCGAGCCGAGGTCGGCGATGGTCACACGGCCGTCCTCGGCGACGGTGACCGCGCAGTGCAGCCGGGAGACGTCGGGGTCGTCCAGCGGGACGTCCGCGTCGGCGGAGCGGCCGATGCGGACCTGGCCGCCGTGGAGCAGATGGACGCCGCCCGCGTCGGGCCCCGCGACCACGTCCAGATGGACCGTGGCGTCGGCTACGGCGGTCTCGGGGAGGCCGGGATAGCCGGGGTAGTGGCCGGAGTCGGGATCGGCCGGGGCGTGCAGGGAGAGCACCGCGCCGTCCACCAGCGGCGGCTCGCCCAGCGCACAGCGCTGCGGGTCCAGCCGCTCACCCCCCGCGTACAGCACCACCGCGCCGCCGCTACCGCTGCCGCCCCCCGACTCGTACCCGGCCGCGGCGACCGCGTCGGCGAGCCCGCTGGCCACCGAGGCGAGGGCCGTGCCGACAGGGGCGGTGACCAGGACGTCCACCGCGCCCATGAGGGCATGCGGCGCGGACGCGGGCGCAGGATGGTGGCCGGAACGGCCCGGGTGGGCGCTGCGCGGCCCGAGGACGGTCAGCCGAATCTGCATCGCCGTCAACGGTCCCTTCTGTCCGGGGGGCCGGGCAGGGGTGCCGACCCCCACCACCGCCCCCAGGCCCTTCGGCACGTACAGGTCCGTACGGGGTCGTACGGGTCACGGAGCGTGAGCCCCCCGGCGCTCGGCGCTTCCGTGCTGCCTGCATCCTCGCACCTGCCACCGACACTTCGCCCGCCGCCCGGCGCCACATGATCTTGATTGGTCGGCTAGTCGGCCGAAACTGGCTGATTGCGACCGGAACGGCCGCCCTTGAGACGCCCGGCGGGTCCCGATCGAGCGGCGATCGAGCGGCCCGGACCGCCTTCGGCAACCATCTGCCCGGATCACACGTCTTCCCCGGCGCCGGACCCTCGTGTGGTGATCGGATAGGGCTCATCATGCGTCGCCATTACAGTGGGGCGGACGAGCACCACAAGCAGAGCAGCAAGCAGAGCAGTAAGCAGCGCAGCAAGCAGACCCATCGCAGACCACCGAAGTAAGACCACGATCAGGGAGCGCATGACGTGCGGCCGGTAGGCAGCAAGTACCTGCTCGAGGAGCCGCTCGGGCGCGGAGCCACGGGCACCGTATGGCGGGCAAGCCAGCGGGAGGCGGCGGGAGCCGAGGCCGCCGTGGCCGGGCAGCCCGGCGAGACCGTCGCGATCAAGGTCCTCAAGGAGGAGCTCGCGAACGACGCGGACATCGTCATGCGCTTTCTCCGTGAGCGCTCGGTGCTGCTGCGGCTCACCCACCCCAATATCGTCCGCACCCGTGACCTGGTGGTCGAGGGTGATCTGCTGGCCCTGGTCATGGACCTGATCGACGGTCCGGATCTGCACAAATACCTGCGCAGCAACGGCCCGTTCACCCCCGTCGCCGCATCCCTCCTCACCGCCCAGATCGCGGACGCGCTCGCCGCCAGCCACGCCGACGGCGTCGTGCACCGCGACCTGAAGCCCGCCAACGTGCTGCTCGCGGGCACCGGCGAGGGCCAGGAAATGCACCCGATGCTGACCGACTTCGGCATCGCGCGCCTGGCCGACTCGCCCGGCCTCACCCGCACCCAGGAGTTCGTCGGCACCCCCGCCTATGTGGCGCCGGAGTCCGCCGAGGGCCGTCCGCAGACTTCCGCCGTGGACATCTACGGCGCGGGCATCATGCTCTACGAGCTGGTCACCGGCCGTCCGCCGTTCGCCGGCAACACCGCCCTCGAGGTCCTCCACCGCCACCTCAGCGAGGAGCCGCGCCGCCCCTCGACCGTGCCCGAGCCGCTGTGGACCGTCATAGAGCGCTGTCTGCGCAAGCGGCCCGAGGAGCGCCCCAGCGCCGAGAGCCTGGCCCGTGCGCTGCGCGTGGTCGCCGCCGGTGTCGGGGTGCACGCCTCCGCCGCGCAGGCCGAGGCGGCGCTCGGCGTCGCCACGCTGCTCGCCCCGGACCCGGCGCCCGCGCCGGTTCCGGACACCGCGCCCGCGGGCACGGCCGACCCGACCCAGGTGCTCCCGAACGCGCCGGGGGGCACCCCCTCGTACGACCCGGCCGCGGCCACCAACGTGATGCCGACCACCGGGGCGAACGCCGGGGGCAACGCCGACCCCACCCAGGTGCTGCCGACCGGCTCCGGCCCGGCCGGAGGCGCCGATCCGACGCGCGCCATGCCGCCCGTGCCGCCGGGCCAGGACGATCCGCACCCCTGGCAGAACCAGCTACGCGCGGCCCGCGACCGCAATGATCAGACGCAGGTCCAGTACCTCGACCCGAGCCAGGACCCGCTGCGCCGCCGCCCGCACCGCGCCGCGCCCCAACAGCCGTATCAGCAGCAGCAATACCAGCAACCGCAGCAGTATCAGCAGCCCCAGCAGCCGCCCCAGCCGCAGCCGCCCCAGGGCCGACGGGGCCGCCAGCAGCCGCCGCCGTACGCCCAGCAGCAGCCGCAGCAGTACGCCCCGGCGCCGCACCACCCCCAGCAGCCCCAGCCGCAGCGCTACGCTCCGCCGCCGCAGCAGCCGGAGCCGCGCCAGGAGCCCCGGCAGCGCGGCTCCAGCCCCAACCGGATGAAGATCCCGGGTCTGGGGTGCCTCAAGGGCTGCCTGTTCGTGATCGTGGTCCTGATCATCGGCTCCTGGCTGGTCTGGGAGCTGAGCCCGCTCAAGGACTGGATCGCGGATGGGAAGAGCTACTGGGACGCGGTCACGGGCTGGGCCGGCGACGTCCAGAAGTGGATCGAGGACCTCGGCGGCCCCAGTAGCTGATCCGTCAGCTTTACCGTCCCCGTTTCCGCCCCGTTTCCGCCCCGTCTCCGCCCCGTCTCCGCCTCGACTCTCCGGCCCCATCCTCGCCTCCTCACCTCCGACTCAGGTGATTTGTCGACATCCGAAGGGTGTTTTCCGCCGCAGAAGTGACAGTTGGCGCTGTCTGGTGCACCCAACGCGCCAGTAGCCGCGTAGCTTTGTCGCCAACGTGCCCCCCTTGTCGGAGGATTCGGAGCAGTCTTGTCACGGAAGATCGGCAGTCGGTACACCGCGCATCAGCTCCTGGGGCGCGGCAGCGCCGGCACGGTGTGGCTGGGCGAGGGACCCGAGGGCCCCGTCGCCATCAAGCTCCTGCGTGAGGACCTCTCCTCCGACCAGGAGCTCGTGGAGCGCTTCGTCCAGGAGCGCACCGTACTGCTCGGCCTCGACCACCCCCGGGTGGTCGGGGTGCGCGACCTGGTGGTCGACGGCAATGACCTGGCGCTGGTCATGGACCTGATCCGCGGTACGGATCTGCGCACCCGCCTCGACCGCGAGCGCCGGCTCGCCCCCGAGGCCGCCGTCGCGATCGCGGTGGACGTCGCGGACGCGCTGTCCGCCGCGCACGCCGCCGGGGTCGTCCACCGCGACGTCAAGCCGGAGAACGTACTGCTGGACATGCGGGGCCCGCTCGGCCCCGGCGGTGCGCACCCCGCCCTGCTCACCGACTTCGGCATCGCGCGCCTGGTGGACGAGCCGACCCCGATCCGCGCCCAGCCGGCCCGCGACCGGGCCTCGTCCCAGGGCCGCTCGCCGAACCCGCGCAGCGTGATCGGCACCCCGGACTATCTCGCCCCCGAGATCGTCGAGGGGCTGCCGCCCCGGGCCAGCGTGGATGTGTACGCCCTCGCGACGGTCCTCTACGAGATGCTGGCCGGCTTCACGCCCTTCGGCGGCGGCCATCCCGGCGCGATCCTGCGCCGCCATGTGACCGAGACCGTGGCGCCACTGCCCGGGATCCCCGACGAGTTGTGGCAGCTCCTTCTCCAGTGCCTGGCCAAGGCGCCCGCCTCCCGGCTGCGCGCCTCCGAGCTGGCCACCCGGCTGCGCGAGCTGCTGCCCAGCCTGGCCGGATATCCGCCGCTGGACATCGACGAGCCCGATGAGCAGCAGGAGGGCGAGCGGCGGGAGGGCGCGGAGGCGGAGACCCCGCGCCGCGGCGTCTCCGTGCCCGCCGCCGGGCCCGCTCCTACGCCTTCGCGGCGGCGCGGCGCGGTGCCGCTGGTCCCCGGCGCGGTGCCGGACTCCAGCCGCGAGACCCACACCAGCATGCGGGTGCCCAGCGCGGACGAGCTCGCGGGCGGCGCCCATGGCACCGCCCGCGCCCCCCGGGTGCACGGCCAGCGCCGGGCGGGCTCGGCCCGTAACCCCGCGGTCGCGGGCGCGCTGCGCCGCCGCCGGCTCAAGGTGGCGGCGATCACGCTGGCCGCCCTGATCGCGGTGGGGCTCGGCGGCTGGCTGGTGGCGGGCGGCGACGACGGTGGCGACCAGCCCAAGGGCGGCGAGCACTCCGTCTCCCAGGACCCCGGTACGCCATGACCGGGGACGGTCGGTCTTCCGTAGCGGTTACGCTGGTCCCGTGGCAGTCGTCGATGCATCCGAAGAGCTGAAGTCCCTCTCCTCGACCATGGGGTCGATCGAGGCCGTCCTGGACCTCGACAAGATGAGGGCCGACATCGCCGTGCTCGAGGAGCAGGCGGCGGCCCCGTCCCTGTGGGACGACCCGGAGAACGCGCAGAAGGTGACCAGCAAGCTCTCCTATCTCCAGGGGCACCTGCGCCGGGCCGAGGAGCTGCGCGGCCGGATCGACGATCTCGAGGTGCTGTTCGAGCTCGCCGCCGACGAAGGCGACGCGGACGCCCTCGCCGAGGCCGAGGCCGAGCTGGAGGCCGTGCGCAAGGCGGTCGACGAGATGGAGGTGCGCACCCTCCTGTCCGGCGAGTACGACTCCCGTGAGGCGCTGGTGAACATCCGCGCCGAGGCGGGCGGGGTGGACGCCGCCGACTTCGCCGAGCAGCTCCAGCGGATGTATCTGCGCTGGGCCGAGCGCCACGGCTACAAGACCGAGATCTACGAGACGTCGTACGCGGAGGAGGCCGGCATCAAGTCGACCACCTTCGCCGTGCAGATTCCGTACGCCTACGGGACGCTCTCCGTCGAGCAGGGCACCCATCGCCTGGTGCGGATCTCGCCGTTCGACAACCAGGGCCGGCGCCAGACCTCCTTCGCGGGCGTCGAGGTGCTGCCGGTCGTCGAGCAGACCGACCACATCGAGATCGACGAGTCCGAGCTGCGCGTGGATGTCTACCGCTCCTCGGGCCCCGGCGGCCAGGGTGTCAACACCACCGACTCCGCGGTGCGGTTGACCCACATCCCCACCGGCATCGTCGTCTCCTGTCAGAACGAGCGCTCGCAGATCCAGAACAAGGCGACCGCGATGAACGTCCTCCAGGCCAAGCTGCTCGAGCGGCGCCGCCAGGAGGAGCAGGCCAAAATGGACGCGCTCAAGGGCGACGGCGGCAATTCCTGGGGCAACCAGATGCGTTCGTACGTCCTGCACCCGTACCAGATGGTCAAGGACCTGCGCACCGAGTTCGAGGTCGGCAATCCGCAGGCGGTGCTCGACGGAGAGCTCGACGGCTTCCTGGAGGCCGGAATCCGCTGGCGCAAGCAGCAGGAGCAGGGGAAGTAACCTTCCCGCTGGGCCCCCAACGGGCCCCGTACACCACGGTTTTGGTCACAGTCCTGTACCCATGCATGCCGCATCCACTTCCATAGCGGACATCTCGCATGCAATGGCCTTGACGATGATCTGAAAACTGGGAAGGCTGACGCGCGGCATGCGTATGACTGGGGCGCGTGTGAACGGGGGCCGGCGGACCGCCTCAGAGGGATGGGGACCGCGGAGAATGCGACACCCCGAGCCGTTGCCCCGTGCATAGCTGCTCCATTGACGAGTACAGCTACTGGGGGTAGCAGGCAGATGACGAAGAAGACGCGGCTGCGCGTTGCGCGCATAGCTGCCGGTGCGGTGATCGCCGCCGGCGCATCGCTCACCGCCGCCGGCGCCGCATCGGCCGTTGGTGTTGACGTCGGTATCGGCGGCGTGAACGTTTCGGCGAACGCGGACGAGAAGGGCCTGGACGTCGGTGTCGGCATCGGCAACGGCCACGGCAAGCCGACCGAGGACCCGACCGAAGAGCCGACCTCGATCCCGACGGGCGAGCCGACCGAAGAGCCGACCGACCCGCCCACGAACGAGCCGACCGACCCGCCGACGGAGGACCCGACTCAGCCGCCGACCGGTGAGCCGACGGATGAGCCCACTCAGCCGCCGACCGGTGAGCCGACCGACGAGCCCACCGACGAGCCCACCGGTGAGCCGACCACCGCGCCGAGCTCGCCCGGCCAGGGTGGCGGCAGCGGTGGTGGCGACGACAGCACCTGCACGGTGGACCTCGACAGCACCAACTGCGACGACAACACCGGCACCGACAACGTCGGCTCCAAGCCGGTGGAGCAGGGCAAGGCCAAGGAGCAGCTGGCCGAGACCGGTTCCTCCGAGACCACGTTCCTGCTGGTCGGCGCCGCGACGATGATCGCCGGCGGTATCGGCTTCCGCTTTGTGCCGCGTCTGGTGAACCGCAACAACGTCGCCTGATCGCGCGCTCTACGCACGGTAAGGGGCCCGGAGCTCTCCAGAGCTCCGGGCCCCTTGTGCGTTCAGAGGGTGTGCCGTGCGTTCAGAGGGTGTGCCACACCCGATGTATAGCCTGCGTAACGCTCCGTTACGCCGTCGCCATCTCATGTGCGAGCACGGCCACCGTGATGAGCGCCACCAGCAGCGCTATCAGCGCGGCCGGCGTCAGCCCACCGAAGATGCCGTCCTGCTGCATGCGCTCCCTGCTGGCCCGGCAGACCGGGCAGCGGCCCTCGCTGACGGGGCTCGCGCAGTTGGCGCAGACGAGCCTGTCGTACGTCATGCGCTTTCTCCTCCCGCGCGGCGGTGCCGCAGTAGACACGGGACCAACGCCCAGCGAAATGGGTTGGTTCCCCTTCCACTGTGCCAGCTTCCGTCCGGTTCGGCGCGCCCCGCACGATTCCGTGCCGCATCCGTACCGGTTTCGTGGCCGTTTCAGCCGCCACGACAGGCGGTTTGTCAACCGTTTGACCCCAATAGTGCAGTGAAGAAACCCACCCGCGCCGGACGGTGGACTGCGCGCTCGCGCGCGGTTCGCGTATGGTCACGCTCACCGACGGGAGCCGCTTCGGCTGCAGCCCGTACCGCTACCCAGGTCACCGTGGTGCTCCAGTGATCCGATTCGACAACGTATCCAAGACATACCCCAAGCAGAACCGTCCCGCACTTCGGGATGTCTCGCTCGAGATCGAGAAGGGCGAGTTCGTCTTCCTCGTGGGCTCTTCGGGGTCGGGAAAGTCCACTTTCCTCCGGCTGCTCCTCCGCGAGGAGCGCGCCAGCCATGGCGCGGTCCATGTGCTGGGCAAAGATCTCGCGCGGCTGTCCAACTGGAAGGTGCCGCAGATGCGCCGCCAGTTGGGGACCGTCTTCCAGGATTTCCGGCTGCTCCCCAACAAGACGGTCGGGGAGAATGTCGCCTTCGCGCTCGAGGTGATCGGCAAGCCGCGCACCGCCATTCGGAAAACCGTCCCCGAGGTGCTCGATCTGGTGGGACTGGGCGGTAAAGACGACCGTATGCCCGGCGAGCTCTCCGGTGGTGAACAGCAGCGGGTGGCCATCGCCCGCGCGTTCGTCAACCGTCCGATGCTGCTGATCGCCGACGAGCCGACGGGAAACCTGGACCCGCAGACGTCCGTCGGCATCATGAAGCTGCTGGACCGGATCAACCGGACCGGCACCACCGTCGTCATGGCGACACACGACCAGCAGATCGTGGACCAGATGCGCAAGCGCGTGATCGAACTTGAGAAGGGCCGCCTCGTCCGCGACCAGTCCCGCGGCGTCTACGGCTACCAGCACTGAAAGGACGCCATGCGCGCCCAGTTCGTCCTGTCGGAGATCGGCGTCGGTCTCCGCCGGAATCTCACGATGACCTTCGCGGTCATCGTCTCCGTCGCCCTCTCGCTCGCCCTGTTCGGCGGGTCCCTGCTCATGCGCGAGCAGGTGAGCACGATGAAGGGCTACTGGTACGACAAGGTCAACGTCTCGATCTTCCTCTGCAACAAGAACGACAAGGAGACCTCGGCCAACTGTGCCAAGGGCGCGGTCACCGAGGCCCAGAAGCAGGAGATCGAGTCCGAGCTCAAGCAGATGAACATCGTCGAGTCGGTGCACTTCGAGACCAGTGAGGAGGCGTACAAGCACTACAAGGAGCAGTTCGGCGACTCGCCGCTGGCCGATTCCCTGACCCCGGACCAGATGCAGGAGTCCTTCCGTATCAAGCTGAAGGACCCCGAGCGCTATGACGTCATCTCCACGGCCTTCGCCGCCCGTCCCGGGGTGCAGGAGGTCCAGGACCAAAAGGCCCTGGTCGACGACCTGTTCAATCTGCTCAACGGCATGAACTTCGCGGCGCTCGGCGTGATGACGCTGATGCTGATCGTCGCGTTGATGCTGATCGTCAACACGGTGCGGGTGTCGGCGTTCAGCCGCCGCCGGGAGACCGGGATCATGCGATTGGTCGGCGCGTCCAGCTTCTATATCCAGATGCCGTTCATCATGGAGGCCGCCATCGCGGGGCTGCTGGGCGCGGGCTTCGCCTGTGTGCTGCTGGTGAGCGGGCAGTACTTCCTGGTCAACAACTGGCTGGTGGACAAGATCGATGTGATCAACTTCATCGGCTGGGACGCGGTGCTCGCCAAGCTGCCGCTGGTGCTCGCGATTGGCCTGCTCATGCCCGCGCTCGCGGCGTTCTTCGCGTTGCGCAAGTACCTCAAGGTGTGACATTCGCCTACGGCGCCGTACCGGACAACCCCCGGTACGGCGCCTGTTGGTGCCCTACACTCACCGGCATGTCGGGCCCGTGTTTGTTCGTCCAGCCCCGCCGCATTCGCCGCGGGGCCGCCCTGACATTGGTCTTCGTGAGCGTGCTCGCCACCGGGGCGGCCGTCGGTTCCTGGGGCGCCGAGCCCGGACCGCGCCAGGACCCCCAGCCCGCCCGGATGCCGGCTCGTGCCTATGTCGGCGCGGTCGAGAGCGACCAGGTCAAGGCGGCCGCGGCCGCGGCCCAGGAGGACGGGAAGTCCGGTTCGAAGGCCGCCCGCGAGGTGGTCAGCCGCAGCGGAGACCGGTGGGGCGCGGTCTACAGCGCCCGTGAGTACGAGGGCTTCCGCCAGAACCTCGACGGTGCGTACGTCGGCGTCGGGATCTCCGCCCACCGGGACGCCCACGGGCGGATCGCCGTCGAGCGGGTCGAGCCCGGCAGCCCCGCCCAGAAGGCCGGGATCCGGGCCGATGACCGGCTGCGCACGGTCGACGGCAAGAACGTGACCGGGCGGCCGGTCACCGAGGTCGTGGCCCTGCTGCGCGGCCCCGCCGACGGCTCCCCGGGCACCCGGGTGGAGCTCGGGCTGCGGCGTGGCGGACAGAAATGGACGCAAGAGCTCCGCCGGGCCCGGCTGACCACCGACCCGGTGACCGTCGACCGGCTCAGCGGTTACGACGACCACAGACCCGGCGCCGTCCGGATCAAGGTCGACTCGTTCACCAAGGACACCGGAGAGCGGATCCGGCGGGCGGTGCGCTCCATCCCCCGGGGCGACGGCATCCTGCTCGATCTGCGGGGCAACTCCGGCGGGCTGGTCTCCGAGGCCGTCACCGCCGCCTCCTCCCTCCTCGACGGTGGCCTGGTCGCCACCTATGACGTCCGTGGTGACCAGCGAGTTCTCGACGCGCGGCCGGGCGGCGACACCGACAGCCCGCTGGTGGTGCTGGTCGACGGCGGCACCATGAGCGCCGCCGAGCTGCTCACCGGCGCCCTGCAGGACCGCGGCCGCGCCGTGGTCGTGGGCTCCCGCACCTTCGGCAAGGGCTCGGTGCAGATGCCGAGCGAACTGCCCGACGGCTCGGTCGCCGAGCTCACCGTGGGCCACTACCGGACCCCGGCCGGGCGTAACGTCGACGGCGAGGGCATCGCACCGGATCTGACGGTCAAGGGCGACGACGGCCCGTCGGCCGAGGCGCGGGCGCGCACAGTATTGAGTGGCCTCGGGGGTGGGTCCTAGTGCGAGAATGGCCTGGCTATGGCTAAAGAGACGGGTCGCAAGCTGATCGCGCAGAACAAGAAGGCGCGGCACGACTATCACATCCTGGACACATACGAGTGCGGTCTGGTGCTGACCGGGACCGAGGTGAAGTCGCTGCGCCAGGGGCGTGCCTCGCTCGTGGACGGATTCGCCCAGCTCGACGGTGGCGAGGCATGGCTGCACAACGTGCACATCCCCGAGTACAGCCAGGGGACGTGGACCAACCACTCGGCGCGCCGTCGGCGGAAGCTGCTGCTGCACCGGGCGGAGATCGACAAGCTGATCGGCAAGACGCAGGAGACCGGGCACACCCTGGTGCCGCTGGCCCTGTACTTCAAGGACGGCCGGGCCAAGGTCGAGATCGCGCTGGCCAAGGGTAAGAAGGAGTACGACAAGCGCCAGACGCTCCGCGAGCGGCAGGACCGCCGGGAGTCCGATCGGGCGATCTCCGCGGCGCGACGGCGGCAGCGGGCCTGAGCTGGACTCCAGGCGGCGGGAATGATGTGGCCCCGTCGCGCGTTGTTCACCTATGATGGCGCTGTGCCCCTCCGAGGGCGCGGCACCACCTTTTGAAAACACCACATGGGGATGATCGGTTTCGACAGCGGCTGTCGAAGCAGGAGAAGCGAGCCGAGGAAGCGGCAATGATCTCGTTAACCATATGTCGCAACCAATAATCGCCAATACCAAGCGCGATTCCTTCGCCCTCGCTGCCTAAGTAGCGACTTGCGAAGTGTCAGCCCGGGGCTGTTCCCGACCCGGATCCTGGCATCAGCTAGGGAACTAAACCACTAAGCCCGGTCACGGGGCGTAGTGGGAAATCAAACAGTGACTGAGCCCGTCGGAGACTTGTCCGCGTGATCTCCGGGGCCGAGAAAATCACAGCGGACTGCGCTCGGAGAAGTCCTGATTCCACACCGGTGGACGCGGGTTCGATTCCCGCCATCTCCACTCATCCCATGTACGACGAGGGCCCCGCCAGCCGGCGGGGCCCTCGTCGTGTTTCGGTGCTCATCGGTGCTCAGAGGAGCCGGTGTTCCCAGCGCAGTGCGGGCCGGTCGTCGATCCAGTACGTGTGGGAGCTGGGGGTGACGCGGAGCCGCATGGTGCTGATGTCGGGACGTTCGGCGTCCCGCCAGGCGATGAGCGTCCGCTCGATGTCGTCCCACAGCGCCGCCGGTCCGCCTTGCCGGACGGTCCAGCCGGAGCCGTTCTCGGCGAACGCGGCGAAGGATTCGCGGTCGGCATCGAACACATAGAGCTGCGGGGTGCCATCGTTTCGGGCAGCACGTACGAGCTGGGCGCCGGGTGCGGCGAGCTGGGCGAGGAAGGCGGGCATCCACTCCTCCAGCAGGGTCGGCGCCACCTTCGCTTCGCGCTCGCTGTCGGCGTAGGCGGTGCGCGCCGACAGGTCCCCGGCGAGCGGTACCACGGCCTGGGAGCGGGCCTGCATGAACGACGACTCCCCGATGATCCGACCCTCGGCCGTACCGTCCTCGTTCACGGTGACCCCGGCGAGGCCGGTGCCGTACGCCCATGATCCGGGCGCGAGGGTGGTGAGGATGGTGCCGCCCGGCTTGGTCTGACGTACCCAGGTGTGGGGGATGCGGCGTACCGCGCATGTGGCGATGACGCGGTCGTAGGGGGCGCGGCGGGGGTGGCCGAGGAGTCCGTCGCCGGTCACGGTCCATGTGGAGTATCCGGCGGCCTCCAGAGCGGCATCCGCACGGGCAGCCACGCCCGGGTCCACCTCGATCGTGGTGACGTTGTCTTCTCCGAGCCGGTGGCACATCAGGGCGGTGGAGTAGCCGGTGCCGGTGCCGATCTCCAGCGCGGTGTGACCGTTCTCGATGTCCAGGGCCTCGATCATGCCGACGACAGTCACAGGCGTGGTGGAGGATGACGTAGGCACGCCAGGGACGGGTTCGGTGACCTGGTCGGCGGTGAGGTGCCCGTCCAATTGCGTCACCAGGGACTCGTCGCGGTAGGCGATCTTGGACCATTCCTTCGGATTGGTGCCGAGCGCGGTCACGGGCCGCCAGTGTCCGCCGTCGGCGGGCAGGAACACGCCGGGCTGGAGGAACACTTCACGGGGTACGGCCTCGACCGCTGCGCGCCACCTCGGATGGGTGAGGACTCCGGCCTCCTGGAGCCGGTCGGCGAGGTCACGCCGCTCCGGTGCGGTGTCGGGTGTCATCGGACGGTGTCTCCTTGAGCGAGCAGGTCGGCGAAGGCGGCGGCCATCGGCAGACCGGTCCTCTCCTCCAGCCACCCCCATTGGCCGTTCGGGTTCAGCTCCAGCCAGTGGAGTTCGCCGTCGCGGTCGAGGGCGAGGTCGAAGCTCCCGGAGCGAAGGCCGAAGTGGTCGAGACAGGTGAGGAGCGCCTTTTCCAGCCGATCCGGCAGGTCTACCACGCGGTACGAGAGGGCGGAGTAGTCCTTGCGCCAGTCCAGCAGGTCCGAGTCGATGCGGACGGCGAACGACTGCCGGTCAACGACCAGCACCCGGAGGTCGGCGACTTTGTCCACACGGGCTTGGAACAGGTGCGGCGCCATTGGCCACGGTGTCGTCCACCTCGTCGGCGGTCACGGGCTCGGCCCAGCTGGTCAGGCCGACGCCGTCTCGCTCGTACGGGGTCCATCGCAGCGTCTTGGTGATCACCTGCCCGTGGGCGGTGATGAACCCGCGTGCCTCACCCAGGCGCAAGTCGGCCAGGCGTGCGGCTACTCCGCGTCGGCCGTCTCCCGGATCGAGTCCGGTCGCATGCGGCTCGATCACGCCGCGCTGGTGCGGTTCGCAGTGTTCTTGAACCTCCCACTCGACCGGCTGATCGCGACTCCTGTGCCGGGCGCACCCATGGTCGATACCGTGGAGTGTCCATCGGGCGAGGAGGATGCGGTGCGTCGTAGGGAACTGCTCACCGGTGCGTTGGCGGCCGGGTCCACGGCCGTTGTAGGCGCTGCACCAGCCGGTGCCGCGTCCGGCCCCTTAGACCCGGCGGCCGGCCTGGAGGACGCTCTGTTCCGGCTCCCCTCTGCTGCCCCGGCTCCGCCGGGCCGTCTCGTACAGCAGGCAGCGGCCGCACGATCGGACTTCTGCGCCGCTCGCTACGCCTCTCTGGGCCGTGCGCTCCCGGGCCTGCTCGCCGCGGCCTCGGCGACGCGGGACGCGTTGAGCGGGCGGGCGCGAGAGCAGGTGAGCGTGGTGCTCGCGCGGGCATACGTGCTGGCCGCCGAGTTGGCGCTCAAACAGCACAACGACGCGGCCTGGGTGGCTGCCGACCGTGCGCTCACCGCGGCCCGGGCCAGCGGCCACCCGGTTCCGATCGGTGAGTCTTCTCGGGTGCTCGCGATCACCGTGCGGCGGTCGGGGCGGTGCCCGGCGGCGGTGCGGCTGCTCACTCAGGAGGCGGCTGATTTAGATGTCGGCCAGTCCCCGACCGGGGCCGTGCGTACGACGCTGATGTTGACGGCCGCGTACACGGCGGCCACCAGCAGGGACCGTGCCACGGCGCTGGGCCTGCTGGACGAGGCTCAGGAGGAGACAGAGCGGCGCCAAGCGGTGCCGGGGCTGTTCACCGTGGACGTCAGCCAGACACAGGTGGACGTTTACCGGATCGGCGTGCTCAACGCACTCGGCACGCCTGATGAGGGTGTGGAGGTCGCCGCAAGGCTGAACATCGACCGTATGCCGACGGCGGAGCGCCGCGCCCGCGCTTGGACGGATACGGCCCGCATGTGGCACGCCCTCGGCGACCAGCCGCAGACCTTCGCGGCGCTCCGCAAGGTGGAGCAGGAGGCGCCGCAGGAAGTGCGGCGGCCGGCACTGCGGGCCCTGACGGCGGACCTGTTGTACCTGCCCGTCCGCGTACCGGGCGTGCGGGAATTCGCGGCCCGCACCGGGGCCCTGCCCGACTGACGCGGTGGATGGCAACGTGGGGGTACGTGGTGGTGGGCACCGCGCGGTCCTCGGCGGAGGCGCCGATCCTGACGGTGATGGTGCGCCCCGCCCGGGCGTAGGGCTGCCGTTCAGCTGGTGGGTCAGCCGATGTCCAGGACCGCCTTGCCGTGGAGGCGGCGGTCCAGGAGGGCGGCGACGGCCTCCTCGGCTCGGTCCCAGCCGCCGCGCCAGGTGATCTGGGGGTCCAGGTCGCCCGTCGCGACGCGCTCCGCGAGCCAGCCGAGGTCCGCGCCGATGTCGGGGCGGTCCAGCAGGTAGAAGGTGACGATCGAGCGGTTGTGGCGGCCTTCGTTTCCGTAGAGGGCGCCGAACGGGAAGGTCTCGGGCTGGCCCGTGACATGGCCGACGGAGACCAGGGTGCCGTGCGCGGCGAGCTTGTCGTACGCGGCCACCAGCTGCGGTCCGCCGACGTTGTCGACCACTCCGTGCACCGGCTCGTCGATCTCGGCCGGGTCCGTGACCACCTGGTGGGCGCCCAGTGCCCGCAGGCCGTCGCCGTGGGCCGCCGGATCCCCGGTGGAGGCGATGACGTACGCGCCGCCGAGCCGGGCGAGCTGGACGGCGTACCGGCCGACGCCGCCGGTGGCGCCCGTGACCAGGATGCGCCGGCCGAGGGTGTCGCCGATCCGGCGCAGGGCGCGCAGGGCGCTGGCGCCCGCGACCGGGATGGTGCTGATCGCGCCGGGGTCGGCACCGGCGGGCGGGACGCCGAGCATTCCGGTGTCCACCGCGCGCAGCTCCGCCCAGCCGCCGTCCGCGCCCAGGGTGACGACGGGGGTTCCGGCCGCCGGTCCGGAGCCGTCGGTGGCCGCGCGCTCGACCACCCCGGCGGCGTCCCAGCCCGGCACGATGCCGTCGGGGGCATCGGCCCGGTGGGCGACCTCGCCGTAGTTGAGGGAGGTGGCGGTCACCCGGACCAGTGCCTGGTGCGGGGCGGGTTCGGGGTCGGCGGTCTCGCCGAGGCGGAGGCCGGAGGGGGCGGAGTGGTCAACGAGCAAAGCGCGCATGGCGGTTCGCCTTTCGGTGAAGGGTGACAACCACAGTTATGCCACCGAGTGGCAAAAGCGCGCAAGTGGCATCACTGCTGACGGTTACACTTTCCGCCGTGACTGCCGCTCCCAACTCCTCACTGCGCGAACGCAAGAAGCGGCGCACCCGTCAGGCGCTGATAGACACCGCGCTGGAGCTGTTCACCCGGCGCGGCTTCGGCGGGGTGACGCTGGATGAGCTGTGCGAGGAGGTGGAGGTCTCCAAGCGCACCTTCTTCCGCACCTTCACCAGCAAGGAAGATGTCGCGATGGCCCCCGACCAGGACCTGTGGCGGGCCTTCCTGGAGGAGCTGGAAACCGCGGACCCGGACGCGCTGCCGGTGGTGGAGCTGGGGCGGGACGCGCTGCTGGCCGCGCTGGAGCGGATGGACGACGAGGGCTGGGCCCGGCGGATGCTGCTCAGCCGGCGGCTGGCCGAGCGGACCCCCTCGATGGGCGCGCACGGTCTGCAGTTCTGCGAGGCCACCACCCAGGAGGCGCTGGAGATCCTGCACCGCCGGTTCGGCCTCGGGGGGTCGGGCGACCTGCGGCCGCGGCTGGCCGTGGACATGCTGATCGCCGCGTTCCGCGGGGCGCTGGCGAGTTGGGTGGCACAGGCAGATGAGGCCGGCGAGGCGGGCCATATACGCGGTGAGCCCATGCCCCGCCATGATCTGGCCGCCCGCCTCCGCGAGGCGGTAGCCGCCCTCCCCGGCAGCCTCGCCCTGACCACGTCCCGCTGACGCCTGGCGGCCGCGCGTGGCCCGCTGGCGGTGGCGCCCGGTTGGCAGCCAGGCCCGGCGGCCGCGCCGCGCCCGGGGTCGCTGACGGCTGGCCGCCGCGCCGTGCCGCGCCGATGGCCGCCGCGCCGTGCCGCGCCGATGGCCGCCGCGCCGATGGCCGCCCTTCAGGCGAAGGTGATCAGCAGGCCGAAGCCGAGGAAGAGCGTGCCGGTCAGGGTCATGCCCACCGCCGGGCCCACCAGTTGGCGCCGCATCCGCACCCGGGCCTTCTGCGAGTTGCCCGGGAGGTACACCACGCCCACTCTCCGGCCGGTCGGCAGCCCCATCCCGATGCCCTGGATCGCGGTCGTGAACTCCACCTCGTAGCCCTGGTGGTCGTGGAACCGGATGACCGGCGTCTGCGTCGGGTTCCGGTTCTGGTTTCGGCGGTCCACGATGTTGGCGACTACCAGGCCCTCCGTACGGACACCTTCTCGGCGCAGCCGTCGCACCAGCCGGGCGTCGCGGACGGCGCAGGCGTAGAGGAACAGCCCGATCGTGATGCACAGCGTCTCGGCCGCGGGGTGCCCATCGATGAATCGCCTCTCGTCCTGTTCGAATCCCCCGCCCGCCACAGGAGACGCGTTGATCCGGAGCTTCGGTTGCCGCCCGCGCACCCTGTCGCGAAATGACGGGGTGCGGGATCCTCCCGTGACATGAGCAGACCCCTGAAGCGTCGTGTGAGCGGCTGGATCTGGCCCCTCGTCATCGGACTCGCCTTCACCCTCACCTGGAGTTCGCCTGCCGGTGCGGACACCTCTCGCGCCGGGATCGGCGACGCCCTCGACACCATCCTCGCCGACCCCCTGCTGAAGGGCGGCGCGGCCGGGGTGGTGGTCGCCGACGCGGACTCCGGCGCCGCCCTCTACCGGCACCGGGCCGACGACCGGCTGATGCCCGCCTCCAACACCAAGCTGTTCACCTCGGCCGCCGCCATGGGGCTGCTCGGCCCCGATCACCGCTTCGGCACCGATGTCCTGACCGACGGCAGCCGCCACGGCCGGGTCCTGCGCGGCGATCTGTTCTTGCGCGGCACCGGCGATCCCACGATGCTCGCCGGGGACTACGACCGCTTGGCCAAGAGCGTCGCTGACGCGGGGATCACCAAGGTCACCGGGCGGCTGATCGCCGATGACACCCGCTTCGACGCGCGGCGGGTGGGCCGCTCCTGGGCGGCCGACGACGAGTCCTCGTACTACGCGGCGCAGATCTCCGCGCTGACCCTGGCCCCCGACACCGACTACGACGCGGGCAGCGTCATCGTCGAGGTCGCCCCGGGCGCGGCCCCCGGCGACCGGCCGAAGGTCACCGTCACGCCGCCGAACTCCTACGTGCGGATCGACAACCGCGCGACCACCGGAAGCGGCAGCCTCACCGTCGAGCGCGGGCACGGCTCCAACACCATCACCGTCAGCGGCGCGATTCCGGCCGGGGCGGCGACCGCCAAGGAGTGGGTCAGCGTCTGGGAGCCCACCGGCTACGCCGCCTCGGTCTTCGCCGACGCCCTCCACCGGCACGGCGTCCGCGTGGCCGGGCCCACCCGCCTGGGCAGGGCCACTCCGGCGGACGCCCGGACGCTCGCCGCGCACCGCTCGATGCCGCTCAAGGAACTGCTGATCCCCTTCATGAAGCTGTCCAACAACATCCACGCCGAGGCGCTCACCAAGGCAATCGGTTATGAGACGGCCGGTCGCGGCACCTGGGACGCGGGGCTCGGCGCCATCGCCGACTGGCTGAAGAAGCAGGGCGTGGACACCGGCGCGGTGCGCCAGGTCGACGGCTCGGGGCTGTCCCGGATGGACAACATCGCGGCCGGGCGCCTCACCGAGCTGCTGCTGTCGGTACGCGACGAGCCCTGGTACGCCGACTGGTACGCCTCGCTGCCGGTGGCCTGCGCACCGGACCGGTTCGTGGGCGGCACGCTGCGGACGCGGATGTGCTCCACCCCGGCGGCCGGCAACGCACGCGGCAAGACCGGCTCCCTGACCGGCGCCTCCGCGCTCTCCGGCTATGTCACCGACGCGGACGGCAGGGAGCTGGTCTACAGCGTCGTCCTCAACAACTACCTCGCGGAGTCGGTGAAGAGCCTGGAGGACGCGATCGTGGTGACGCTCGCGAAGTCCGGCGAGGGCCATGCGGAGGCGGTGCGGCCCCGTGCCGTACGGGGCGCCACGGCCGACGCCGGACTCGAATGCGCCTGGGTCAAGCCCCGGCGCTGTTGAGCGCTAGCGCTAGCCCTAGCGCCACGGCTACGGCTACGGCATCGGCAGCGTCAGCACCGCCGTCCCCGCCGCCGCCTCGGCCGACGGGCCGCCGGCCACCTCCAGCCGCCAGGGCGCCGAGGTGCCGGTGGCCTCGGCGCGCAGCTCCGCCCCGTCCCGGACGACGGTGAAGGTGGCGGCCGTCGTGCCGTCCGGGCGCGGCACCCGCACCGTGACCGGGCGGCCCGCGGCCGGTTCGTACACCCGTAGCGTGATCCCGTCCGCCCAGTCGGCGTCGGGGCGGTCGTCGGCCGCCCCGAACGGGATCACCGCGCCGGGCCGGGCCAGTAGCGGGACGCTGAGGAAGCCGTGGGTCTCGCGCACCCAGCGCGGCCCGTGCACCGTCCGCCCGCTCGGCACATGGGTCCAGACGCCGTCGGGCACGTAGTAGCTCACCTCGCCCTCGTCGTCGAAGACCGGGGCTACCAGCAGATCTCCGCCGAGCATGTACTGCCGCTCCAGGCCCGCGCATCCCGGGTCGTCGGGGAACTCCAGGACCATGGCGCGCATCACCGGGACGCCCTCGGTGTGCGCCTGCCGTGCCGCCTCGTACAGATACGGCATCAGCCGCAGCTTCAGCCGGGTGAAGTAGCGCAGCACCTCGACCGACTCCTCGTCGAAGTGCCACGGCACCCGGTAGGAGGACGAGCCGTGCAGTCTGCTGTGCGAGGACAGCAGTCCGAAGGCGATCCACCGCTTGAACAGGGCCGGGTCCGGGGTGCCCTCGAAGCCGCCGATGTCATGGCTCCAGAAGCCGAAGCCGGACAGCCCCAGCGAGAGCCCGCCGCGCAGCGATTCGGCCATCGCCTCGTAGGTGGATTCGCAGTCGCCGCCCCAGTGCACCGGGAACCGCTGGCCGCCCGCCGTGGCCGAGCGCGCGAAGACCACCGCCTCGCGCTCACCGCGCCGCTCGCGCAGCGCCTCGTGGACGGTGCGGTTGTAGAGGTGGGTGTAGTAGTTGTGCATCCGCTCGGGGTCGGAGCCGTCCGCGTACACCACGTCCAACGGCACCCGCTCGCCGAAGTCGGTCTTGAAGCAGTCCACGCCCATGTCCAGCAGCGCGGTCAGCTTGGCCGCGTACCAGGCGCGGGCGTCGGGGTCGGTGAAGTCCACCAGCGCCATGCCCGGCTGCCACAGGTCCCACTGCCACACCGAGCCGTCCGGCCGCTTCAGCAGATGGCCGGCCGCCTTGCCCTCGGCGAAGAGCGGGGAGCGCTGGCCGATGTACGGGTTGATCCAGACGCAGATCCGCAGGTCCCGTTCGCGCAGTCGGCGCAGCATGCCCTCCGGGTCGGGGAAGACCCGGGGATCCCAGGTGAAGTCGCACCACTGGTACTCGCGCATCCAGAAGCAGTCGAAGTGGAAGACGGACAGCGGCAGTCCGCGCTCCGCCATGCCGTCGACGAAGCCGGTGACCGTCTCCTCGTCGTAGGAGGTGGTGAAGGAGGTGGACAGCCACAGCCCGAAGGACCACGCGGGCGGCAGTGCGGGGCGGCCGGTGAGCGCGGTGTAGCGGCGCAGGATCTCCTTGGGGGTGGGCCCGTGGATGACGTAGTACGTGAGCTCCTGGTCCCGGGCGCTGAACTGGATCCGGGAGACCGCCTCCGAGCCGACCTCGAAGGAGACCCGGCCGGGGTGGTCGACGAAGACGCCGTAGCCCGCGTCGGTGAGGAAGAACGGGACGTTCTTGTACGCCTGTTCGGTGGCGGTGCCGCCGTCGGCGTTCCAGATGTCGGTGGCCTGGCCGTTCTTCACCAGCGGGCCGAAGCGCTCGCCGAGCCCGTAGACGGCGGTGCCGACCCGCAGCGCGAGCCGTTCGCGCAGGTGGTGGTGGCCGTCGGGGGTCTCCATGATGCCCATGTCCTTGGCGCCGCTGCTGGTGAGGGTGCGCCCGGCGGCTTCGAGGTCCATTCGCCAGGGGCCGGTGCGGGCGAAGCGCACCGAGAGCGCGCCCGAGGTGAGCCGGGCCTCCTCGGCGTCGCAGCTCACCTCGGCGTCGCAGTCCTGGCGGGCGATCTCGAAGGACGGGCCGCGCTCCACCCCGCCGGCGAAGTGGGTGATCCGGATGGCGATGACATCGGGCATGGGGGAGGTGCAGGTCAGGGTGAGGGCGGGGCCCTTGAGCAGATCGCCGCGGTGGCGGACGGGATGGGTGGGGGCGTGGACGGTGAGGATGCCGGGGCCGGTCTCCACATCGAGCACCCCCTGGGGGTACGCGGCGCGGACGCCCTCGCGCAGCCTCCAGTAGCCGTCGCTGAACCTCATGCGGCCCTCCTCGTCATTTGACCGCGCCCATGGCGATGCCACGGGTCAGGGTCCGCTGGAAGATCAGGAAGAAGCAGAACGCGGGGAGCACCCCGAGCAGGGCGGCCGCGTTGGTCATGGTGGCGTCCATCAGCCGCTGGCCCTGGAGGACGCCGAGCGCCACCGAGACCGTCTGGTTGTCGTTGGAGATCAGCATCACCAGGGGCAGCAGGAACTCGTTCCAGGTCCAGATGAAGAAGAAGACCAGCAGCACCCCGAGGGTGGGGCGGCTGACCGGCACCACCACCCGCCAGAGCACCTGCCACTTGTTGGCGCCGTCGATCCGGGCCGCCTCGATGACCTCCTTGGGGAAGGCGCCGAGCACGGAGGAGAGCAGATAGGTGCCGAAGGCCGACTGGATCACGGTGAAGACGATGATCACGCTCAGCCGGGTGTCGTACAGGCCCACCTGCTTGGACAGGTAGTAGACGGGATAGACCAGGGCCTCCTGCGGCAGCATGTTGGCCAGTACGAAGAAGGCCAGCACCCAGGGGCGGCCCTTGACCCGTCCGATGCCGATCGCATACGCGTTGAGCACCGACAGCAGCGCGGCGAGCACCGCCACCGAGCCCGAGATCAGCGCGGAGTTGAACAGCTTCCGGCCGAAGTCGACCCGCTGCCAGAAGTCCCGCAGCCCGTCCAGATGGATCCCCTCGGGCAGGCTCAGCGGGCCGTTCGCCGAGTACTCCGCGGGCGATTTCACCGCGTTGAGGGCCACCACGAGAAACGGCAGCACCATGAGTACGGCCGCCACGCTCAGTGCGGCCAGCACCGGAAAGCGGGCCGGGGCGTGGTGTCGCTTGAGGGCATTCACCGCTGCTGGTCCTCCGCCCGGGTTTGCAGGCGCAAGGCCACCAGGGCCAGCGCCAGGATGATCACGGTGAGGGCGGTGGAGACCGCGGAGCCGTAGCCGACCTGCGTCTTCTCGAAGAAGGACTGGAAGGAGAAGTACGAGGGGACATTGGTGGCCCCACCGGGCCCGCCCTTGGTGAGCACATACACCGCGCCGAAGACCTTCAGCGCCGCGATGGTGCACCACAGGAGCACGACGGAGATCTCCGGGCGGATCTGCGGCAGCGTCACATGCCAGAACCGCCGCCACCACGAGGCCCCGTCCAGCTCGGCCGCCTCGTGCAGGGACGGGTCGGCGCGCTGCAGCCCCGCCATGAAGACCACCAGCGGAAAGCCGAGCTGGACCCACACCATCACGGCCATCACGCTGTAGAGCGCGAAGTCCGGGTCGCCCAGCCAGTCATGGCGCAGCGAGCCGAGGCCGACGGCGTCCAGCGCCTCGTTCAGCGCGCCGCCCTCCGGGGCGAGGATCCAGCTCCAGACGATCCCGGCCACCGCGATCGGCAGCACCTGCGGCAGATAGAAGCAGGCGCGCAGCACGCTCGCGGTGCGGGTGCCGATGTGCTTGGCGACGTAGTCGAAGAGCGCGGCGGCCAGCACCAGGCCGAGCGCGGTGGGGAGCACGGCCATCGCCACCACCATCGCGAGGCTGTGCCGGAAGGACTCCCAGAAGGCGGAGTCGTCCAGCAGGGTGCGGTAGTTGTCCAGCCCGGCCCACTTCGGGCTGCCCACCCCCTGCCAGTGGGTGAGGCTGATCCCGGTGTTCATCAGGAACGGGACGACGATGACGGCGAGGAAGGCCAGCGCGCCGGGGAGCAGGAACAGGGCGTACGGATACTCGCGGCGCCGTAGCAGCGGTGCCTTGCTGTGGGAGCTCATCCCTTCGGCGCGCCCGCGTCGTACGCCTTCTTCAGGGCGTCCAGATACGCGTCGGGATCCGCGCTGCCGGTGATCAGCTTCTGGGTCTCGGAGACGAGGGTGTCGTAGAAGCCGGGGACCGGCCAGTCGGGGTAGAAGGCCAGGCCGTCCCCATCGGCGTAGGTGGTGAAGTCCTGGATCAGACTCTTGGACTGGGGGTCGGTGATCGCCGACGGATCGGCGGCCACGGGCACTCCGCCGTGGTTGCCGAGGGTGTTCTGGATGCCCTTCTTCATCGTGATGTCGATGAAGTCGTAGGCGAGCTCCTTGTTCTTGGCGCCCTTGGGGACGACCCAGAGGTTGCCGCCGGAGCCGAGGGTGAGCTTGGAGCCGGGGAAGGGGAAGGTGCCCCACTGGTCCTTCATCTCGGAGGTGAAGCGGCCGAACCACCAGCTCCCGGAGAAGAACATCGGGTACTTCCCCGCGATGAAGGCCGCGCCCGCGTCCTCGGCCTTGGCGCCGCTCGAACTCTTGGCGATATAGCCCTTCTTCACCCAGTCGGCGAAGGTGGTGGCGCCATAGGTCCAGGCGGCGTCGTGGAAGTCCGGCTTGCCCTTGTACTGCTCGTAGGCGTCCACCCAGGAGCGGTCGGCCTTGGAGAGGGCGAGCTGGTAGACGTACTGGTGGGCGGGGTATTCGGCGCCCGCGCTGGCGAGCGGGGTGACGCCCCTGTCCTTGAACGCCGCCAGGGCGGCGGTGAATTCGGCGAAGGTGGTCGGGACCTTGACGTGGTGCTTCTCGAAGAGGGTCTTGTTGTAGAAGACCATCGTGTACTCGGCGTAGTTGGGGATCCCGTACCAGTTGCCGGAGCCCATCACGCCCTGTGCGTCGTAGCGGCTGGTGGTGCGCACCCCGGGGCTGAGCGGCTTGTCCCAGCCGCGCTTGGTGACCTCGGGGGTGAGGTCGGTGAGCAGGCCCTGTTTGGAGAGCAGCCCGGTGGTGGCGTTGCCCTTGTTGTACTCCATCAGGTCGGGTGCGTCACCGGAGTTGAGGACCATCGAGGCGGTCTTCTGGATCTGTTCGAAGCCCTTCTCCTCGACCTTCACCGTGACGCCCGGATGGCTCTTCTTGAACTCCGCGATGGCCTGCTTCCAGGCTATGCCCATGGCGCTGTTGGGCGCCTCGTAGTGCCACAGCCTGAGCGACTTGCCGTCCCCGGCCTCGTCCCCGCTGTCCCCGCAACCCGCCATGACCAGGGCTCCCGCGAGCGCGGCCGCGATGACGGCCACTGTTCGTTTCGTCCGTTTCCGTGCCGTCAACATCCGCTGCCTCCGGGAGGGTGGGAAGAAATGGCGCACGTGCAACGTTCGTCGAAGCGCTTCGATGGGGAGAGGTATACGAGGGGTGAGAGAGATATGTCAATGCCGTTGACAAAACGGGCGGGAGCGGGCGCGGAGGTCGCGTTTCCGGGCTCAGCCCCGATGGACCTGGCGCACCGTGCGGAGGAAGGCGCCCAGGACGCTCGGCACCGGTCCGAAGCGATGCGCGAGGTGGAACTCCAGCCCGGCGGCGGCCGGTTCCAACGGCAGCAGGGTCACTCCCACATGCCGGAACCGCCGCATCCCCGCCGGTCCGATGCCGATGCCCAGCCCGCAGGCGACCAGCCCGAGCAGGGTGTGCAGATTGTGCGCCTCATGAGCGATCCTCGGCTCGACCCCGGCGGCGCGGCATACGGCGAGCGCCACATCGGCGGCGGCGGGCTCGGCCTGCCGCGAGGACAGGATCAGCGGCTCGCCGTCCAGCGCCCGTACGGGCACGGACGCGGCACCGGTCAGCGGATGGCCGGACGGCACCGCCGCCACCAGGGTCTCCCGGCCCAGCGGAAGGCTGCTCAACCGCCGCCGGGCGGATACGGGCGGCGGGCCGCAGATGACCCCGGCGTCCAGGCTGCCGTCCAGCAGCGCCTCGATCTGCCGGGCGCTGGGGAGTTCGCGCAGCTCCAGCCGGACCTGCGGGCGGCGGGTCCGGAAGGCGGTGAGCACCTCGGGCAGCACGGCGGCCAGCGCGGTGCCGAGGAAGCCGATGGCGAGCGAACCGGTCTCGCCCCGCCCGGCGTCGGCCGCGTCCCGTACGGCGAGGTCGAGATGGTCCAGCACCTGCCGGGCCCGGGCCAGGAACGCCTCGCCCGCGGCGGTGGGCCGCACGCCGTGCCCGGTGCGGTCGAAGAGCCGTACGCCCAACTCGGTCTCCAGCGCCTTGATCTGCTGGGACAGCGGCGGCTGCCGAATGCCCAGCGCGGCGGCGGCGCGGCCGAAGTGGGCGTGCTCGGAAAGGGCGAGCGCATAGCGCAGATGGCGCAGCTCCATGAGGGACAAGCCTATATTCGATCGCGAATAATTCCTTCACCTCTCATATATCAAAGAAGAAAATACCGATGTGCCGGTGCTCGACTGGCCCGCATGAACGCGACGCGAGAGCACCTAGAACACCTGGAACACCGAGAGCACCTAGAGCACCCAGAACACCGCGAGACGACGGTCGAGGGCGTACGGCTGCACTGGGTGCGGGCGGGGTCGGGGACCCCCGTCGTCCTGCTCCACGGCTGGCCGCAGACCTGGTACGCCTGGCGCAAGGTGATCCCCCAACTCGCCCGCGACCACGAGGTGTTCGCGGTGGACCTGCCGGGCCTCGGCGACTCGGGCTCCTCCCCGCGCGGCCACGGCGTCCGGATCGCCGCCGACCTCCTCGACGCCTGGCGCGCCGAACTGGGCCTGGACCGGGTCCATGTCGTCGGCCACGATCTGGGCGGCCCCATCGGCTATGCGTGGGCCGCCGCCCACCCCTCCCATGTCCGCAGCTTCACCCTGCTCGCCGTGCCGCTGCACGGCTTCGGGCTGAGCGAGCTGATCGCCCGCGCCGGGCTCTGGCACTTCGGCTTCTTCTCGGTGCCCGGTCTCGCGGAGGAGCTGGCGGAGGGCCGGGAGCGGATCCTGCTGGAGCACTTCTACGGGCCCGCCATGGAGAGCGGGGCCATCCGCCCCGCCGATGTCGACACCTATCTGCGCACCTACACCCGGCCGGGGCGGCTGGCCAACGGCTTCGCGTACTACCGCAACGCGCCCGCCGACACCGCCGCCATCGCCGAACTCGCCCGCACCCGGCTGCCGATGCCCTCCCTCGCCGTCGGCTGCGGCCGGGCCGGTGGCGCGGCCCCTCTCCACAGCCTGGGCCAGGTCGCCCCGGCGACCCGCGGTGCCGTGATCGACGACAGCGGCCACCACCTCCCCGAGGAGCACCCGGGCCCCTTGCTGTCGCTGCTCGCGCCCTTCCTGGCGGAGGCGGACGGGTCGTGACACCCGGCTCGGTCAACCTAACTGAGTGCGGATGTCCGCGTGTTCCGGCGATGTGGTCATGGCCGGCCCTCCGAGCCGTGTGCTTGCGGCAGGGACCGGAGCGGGGCCCGCAGACAACCCCGGCCCGACCAGGCGATGGCGAAGGCGAGGGCGGCTGCCGTCGCCGGGGTGAGGTAGGCCGATGTGGGGGCCAGGTGGTCCACCGTCCAGCCGCCCACCGCGGCGCCCGTGGAGATGCCGATGAGCAGACCGGTGTACACGGTGGTCATCCCCTCGTTGAGGCGGGCGGCCGGGAGCAGGCGGTGGACCAGGGTCATGCCGGTGATCATCGTGGGGGCCGTGGCCATGCCCGCCAGGAAGAGCAGCGGGGCGAGGGTGACGAGACTATGGGCGGTCAGGAGGGGGAGGACGGCCAGGGCCATCGCGGCCACGCCCGCCACCAGGCGCCCTCCGGCCGTACCGCGCGGTGGCAGCGCGCCGAAGACCAGCCCGGCGGCGCAGGACCCGGCGGCCTGGAGGGCGAGGACGGCGCTGCTCGCCGTGGAGCCCCCGTACGAGCCGACGGCGGCGACCGTCGCCACCTCCATCGAGCCGAAGACCGCGCCGGTCGCGAGGAAGGTCAACAGGACGACGCGCAGAGCGGGGGTGAGGAGCGCGCGCCCCCGGGCGGCGTGCGGTTCCGGCGGCGGTTCGGTGCGGCGCTGGGCGGCGAACAGCAGGGTGCCGGTGAACAGCAGCGCCGCCGCCGTGACCAGCCCCGCCTCGGGGAGCACCGCCGTGCACAGCACCATGGCCAGCGCGGGCCCGGCCATGAAGCAGACCTCGTCCACGACCTGCTCGAAGGAGGCGGCGGTGTGCCGGGCGACCGGGTCGTCGCGGTGCAGCGCGGCCCAGCGGGCGCGGGTCATCGCGCCCAGGCCAGGCACACCGGACGAGCCCGCCGCGCAGCAGAACAGCGCCCAGGCCGGGGCGCCGAAGTGGACGCACAGCACCATGGCGGTCGCCCCGGCGACGAAGACGACGACGGCCGGGACCGCGACCCTGGCCTGCCCGTACCGGTCGACCAGCCGCCCCAGCAGCGGCCCCGCGACCGCCGTCACCGCGACTCCGGTCGCCGAGACGGCGCCCGCGAGCGCGTACGAGTCCCGCACCGTGGCGATCATCAGCACCGTGGAGACGCCGAGCATCGAGCCCGGCAGCCGTCCGACAAGGGCCGCGAGCGTGAAGGCGAGCGCGCCGGGGGTGGCGAAGAGCCGACGGTACGGGGCGAGTGGCGACCTGCGGCGGCGCGGCGGGGCGGGGGCGACGCCGGGACGGGAGGCGGGGCGGGAGGGACGCGGCACAACGGGCCGGGAGGCGAGGAAGAGGATCACCCCACCACGGTCCCGGGGCCGCCCGGGGGCGGTCCAACACCTGATCCGGGCCCATTCACGCATATTCGTTGTCAATGCCGAGTGGGGGTGAAGGATCGGGGATCGCGTCGGTCACCATGGTGCGCGTGAACCGGGACCTCGAACCGCGCCTGCTGCGCGCCTTCACCGCCGTCGCCGACGAACTGCACTTCACCCGAGCCGCCGCCCGCCTCTACGTCGCCCAGCAGGCCCTCAGCCGCGACATCCGCCGCCTGGAGCGGGAGTTGGGCGCGGAGCTGTTCGTCCGCACCACCCGCCAGGTCGCCCTCACGGCCGCGGGCGAACGGCTGCTCCCGTACGCCCGGCGGGTGCTCCAGGCCCAGGACGACCTGGCGGCGGCCTTCAGCGGGGCCGAGCGCCGCCCGCTGCTGGTGGACGTGGGCGCCCCGGTGAGCACGGGGAACCAGGTGCTGACGGAGGCGCGGCACCGCCTCGGCCCCGAGACCGAACTGGTGGCCCGCTTCCACAGCGGCCTGGCCGGGGCCGCCGCCGAACTCCTCGCCGGCCGCCTCGACGTCTCCTTCGGCCGGGCCCACGGCCTCGACCCCGCCGTACTCGCCCGGCTGGAACACCGCCTCATCCGCTATGAGCGCATCGCCGTGGTCCTGCGCGAGGACCACCCGCTGGCCCGGCTCCAGGAGATCCCGCTGTCCGCGCTCGCGGGCGAGACCCTGTACGCGGCGGCGGGCAACCCCACCACCACCGAGTGGACCGACCTGGCCGCGCAGCTCTTCGCGGGGCGCGGGATCGCGATGGCGGAGCCGTTCCCGGAGATCGAGGGGGACGAGGAGTTCATCCGGGTGGTGACCAAGCGCCGCTGGTCGGTGCTGGCCAGCGAGGTGTTCATCCACCTCCCCGGCACGGTGCTGCGCCCCCTCACCGACCCGGTCCCGCTCTCCCCGGTCTCCCTGCTCTGGCGCCGCGACCTGCACCACCCCGGCCTGGACGCCCTTCACACGGCGGCCCGCACGCTCGCCACCACGTCCGACTGGCTCGCCCGCCCACCGGGCGCCTGGCTGCCACGCCCCGAGGCGGGCAGTGATGATCAGAGATTGACGCGGTTGATGTAGACGCGCTTGCGATGCGGAATGACCTGGTACCAGACGAGCATCGTCTCGACGCTGTACGTACGCAGGCGATGGGGTTCGGGGTCGTCGTCGAGGAGACCGTCCGGGCCGAGCCCCTGGGCCGCGAGATCGGCCAGGGCGCTGCCGATCACCTCGACCGCGCGCCGGTCCGCGTCCTTCATGCCGCCGACGACCCACTCGGCGTCGGGGTTGTACTCCCAGGCCCAGCCGACGGTGTCCTCGACGCCTTCGCCCCGTGTGTTCACCCGGCGGCCCCGGCCTCGGCGGATGCCTCGCGGAGGATGCGGGTGATGGTCTGTTGCGCAGAACGGAACTCCTCTTCCGTGGCCTGCGGATCGCCGGTGACGCGCTCCGCCTCGCGCATGGCGTGGAACCTCCCGGGGTGGCGTTCGATCGCGACGACAGTCGCCCACTTCTCCAGGAACAGCCGCATCGGCGTGGTCGAAGCGGTCTGCACGGCGCGGTCGAACGCCTCGCCCAGCTCGCGGTCGAACTCGGCGATGCGCGCCAGGTCGAGCCGTTTGACCGCTTCCCGCAAGGCGTCCCGCGTCATCGGCGGCTGCGGGATGACAGGCACGTGCGGGTGGTCCGGCTGGCTGCTCATGCGATCCTCCGGCGGGGCGGGCGGGCGGTGCACCGCGTACGGTACCGGGCGATACCTGGCGTCGCGTATGCGATGGCCACGACTCCACCGCAGGAGGGAATCCCCGGGATCCCGGGACTCCGGAACCAGCCCCAGGGGCCCCGCCCCGGCCCCGGTCCCCGGGATCCCGGGACTCCGGGACTCCGGGATCCCGGGACTCCGGGACTCCGGGACTCCGGGACTCCGGGACCAGACCCCGGGGCCCCCGCCCCGGCCCCGGCACTCCGAGCCCCCGGAAACCCCTCACCGCCACCCGCCCCCGCAGGTGAGTGCAAGGTTTCGTCCGCGTCACCTGCCGCCACAGCGCGGTAATGCGCCGTCCCTACCGTCGGGCAGCGACACCGAGAACTGTGGAGGCGTGATGACTGCCCCGACCACCGCCGCACGCAAGGGGGGCCGCTGGATCGAGCAGTGGGACCCGGAGGACGAGACCTTCTGGAGGGAGAGGGGGGAGCGGGTCGCCACCCGCAATCTGGTCTTCTCCATCCTCTCCGAGCACATCGGGTTCTCCATCTGGAGCCTGTGGTCGGTGATGGTCCTGTTCATGGGGCCGGAGTACGGCGTCGACGCGGCCGGGAAGTTCTTCCTGGTGGCCATGCCCACGCTGGTCGGCGGGATCCTTCGGGTCCCGTACACCTTCGCCGTCGCCCGGTTCGGCGGCCGCAACTGGACGATCATCAGCGCGGCGATGCTGCTCGTGCCCGCGGTCACCGCCGCCGCGGTGATGGAGCCCGGGACCTCCTACACCACCTTCATGGTGGTCGCGGCGCTCACCGGTGTCGGCGGCGGCAACTTCGCCTCGTCCATGACCAACATCAACTCCTTCTACCCGCTGCGCAAGAAGGGCTGGGCGCTCGGGCTCAACGCGGGCGGCGGCAACATCGGTGTGCCCGTGATCCAGTTGATCGGACTGCTGGTCATCGGCACCGCCGGGGCGGCCCATCCACGGCTCGTGCTCGCCGTCTACATCCCGCTGATCGTGGTCGCGGCGGCGCTCTCCGCGCTGTTCATGGACAACCTGGCGCCGGTGCGCAACGACTCCGGGGCGGCCAAGGAGGCGGCGCGGGACGCCCACACCTGGATCATGTCGCTGCTCTACATCGGCACCTTCGGCTCGTTCATCGGCTACAGCTTCGCCTTCGGCCTGGTGCTGCAGAACCAGTTCGACCGCACGCCGCTGCAGGCCGCCTCGCTCACCTTCATCGGCCCGCTGCTCGGCTCGCTCATCCGCCCCGTCGGCGGGCGGCTCGCCGACACCCACGGCGGCGCGAAGATCACCCTGTGGAACTTCGCCGCCATGGCCGTGGCCACCCTCGTGGTCGTCTACGCCTCCGCGCAGAAGTCGCTGCCCGTCTTCCTCGCCGGCTTCATCGCCCTCTTCGTCCTCAGCGGGCTCGGCAACGGCTCCACCTTCAAGATGATCCCCGGCATCTTCCAGGCGAAGGCCCTCGCCCGGGGCCTCGCGGGCGAAGAGGCCGCGTCCTACGGGCGGCGGCTCTCGGGCGCGGCGATGGGGCTGATCGGGGCGGTCGGCGCGCTCGGCGGGCTCGGGATCAACCTCGTCTTCCGGGAGTCGTTCGCCCGCGCCCACTCCGGCACCCCCGCCTTCGTCTCCTTCCTCGCCTTCTACGCCGTGTGCTCCGCGGTCACCTGGGCCGTATACCTCCGCGGCGCCCGCCCGGCCCCGGCGCCCGCCGCCGAGCCGGACACGCATGATCCGCGGTCGGAGCGGCAACCCGCCTACGCGGACGTCTGAGCGGCTCGGGGCGTACGGTCGACCGGGGAAGCCTCCGGCCGTACGCCCCGTTACAGGTGGGAAACCTCCGTGAACCGCCACCGTCACGGGACGGCGACAGGATGCGGAACCGGAGGCGCCCATACGCGAGTGAATCGGGAGATCGGGACGAGAGCCATGCACCGAGAACAGACCGGAGCCGCGGGCGACGAAGCACCCGTCGGCCCTCTCGCCGGATTCACCGTGGGGGTCACCGCGGCACGGCGCGCGGATGAGCTCGGCGCGCTGCTGCGGCGCCGCGGCGCGGCCGTGATGCACGCACCGGCGCTGCGGATCGTGCCGCTGGCCGACGACTCCGAACTCCTGGCCGCCACCAAGCAGTTGATCGACCACGCCCCGCACGTCGTCATCGCCACCACCGCCATCGGCTTCCGCGGCTGGGTCGAGGCCGCCGACGGCTGGGGCGTGGGCGACGCGCTGCTCGACCGGCTGCGCGAGGTGCGGCTGCTGGCCCGCGGGCCCAAGGTGCGCGGGGCGATCCGGGCCGCCGGGCTCACCGAGGAGTGGTCCCCGCCCTCCGAGTCCATGGCCGAGGTGCTCGACCGGCTGCTGGAGGAGGGCGTCGAGGGGCAGCGCATCGCCATCCAACTGCACGGCGAGCCGCTGCCCGGCTTCGTCGAGTCGCTGCGCGCCGGGGGAGCGGAGGTGGTCGGGGTGCCGGTCTACCGCTGGATGCCACCGGAGGACATCGGGCCCGTCGACCGGCTGCTGGACGCCACGGTCGCCCGCGCCCTGGACGCCGTCACCTTCACCAGTGCCCCCGCCGCCGCGAGCCTGCTGGACCGGGCCGAACGGCGCGGGATGCGCGAGGAACTCCTCGACGCGCTCCGCCACGACGTGCTGGCGGCCTGCGTCGGCCCGGTCACCGCGCTCCCGCTGGAGGCCCACGACATACCCACCTCCCAGCCCGAACGGTTCCGCCTCGGCCCCCTCGTCCAACTGCTGACCGCGGAACTCCCGGGCCGGGTCCGCCCGTTGCCGATCGCCGGGCGACGCCTGGAGATCCGCGGCCACGCGGTGGTCGTCGACGGCGAACTGCGCACCGTGCCACCTGCGGGGATGGCTCTGCTACGCGCCCTGGCCCGCCGCCCCGGCTGGGTCGTGGCCCGCGCGGACCTGCTGCGCTCCCTGCCGGGCGCGGGCCGCGACGAACACGCGGTGGAAACGGCGATGGCCCGCCTGCGCACGGCCCTCGGCTCCCCCAAACTCATCCAGACCGTGGTCAAACGCGGGTACCGGCTGGCGCTGGACCCTTCGGCCGAAACGAAGTACGCGGACGCGTAGCTGCCCACCGGGGGTGCGGTGGGGTGCGCGGTCGGTTGTGTGGTGGGTGCCGGGTGCGGGGCCTCCGGGGCGGCGCCCTGGACCGTATATTTACGGCGCCATTGGCCGGGGGCGTTGAGTTGGTCGGGGATTGGCGCCACAAATACACGTAAGCGTCCAGGACCCCACCCCTGCGACCCCGCCCCCTCCCGTCTCGTCGGCGGCTACCCGCCGGTGGCCCAGGGCGCCTGCCCGTCCCGGGGGCGTGAATGCAGCCCCTCCGGCGGTTGAAGAGCGGGTCCGGGGCGGAGCCCGCTATTCAGCCCCTCCGGCGTTTGAGGAGCGGGGTCCGGGGCGGAGCCCCGGCGGGGGCGAGGGGCGGAGCCCCTCGTTTCGGGAAGGGGCGGGGTGGGGGACTTTCCGCCGGAGGCGTCCACGGTCCGCACTCGGCACCACCACCCCACAGGGCAACCACGCCGAGCCCCGCGCAAAGCGTTTGCGAGGCGTTCGCCCGGCCTCGCCCCCGGAGGGGTTCCGGGTGACAGGCGGGGCGGGCACTCTGAAAGGTGACCGGATCGGCCCTTCCCCAAGGGGTGACAGGAACATGGCGGCGGCGTCGGGCTACGACCTGCGGTTCGACTCGGGACGGATCTGCCTGGACCTGGTGGCCACCGTCGGCGGCCGGCTCAGCGAGGCGCCCGTGGAGCGGCTCGGCGGTGTGGAGCCCCTCAGAGCCTGGCTGCTCGGCGCCGGTCTGGTGCCCGGCGGCACCTCGCTCGACGTCGTGGACCACCGCTGGCTCGTCCGCTTCCGGGCGGCCCGCGATCTGCTGCACCGCATCGTCCACACCGAGGTCGAGGGCCACGCCGCCGGCGCCGACCTGGAGCGGATGAACGCGCTGGCCGCCACCGCCCCGCCCGCCCTGCGCGCCGTACGGACCCCCGACGGCACCCTGGTCCGTGCCCTCGCCGGGAAGCCCGACTGCGGCGCGCTGCTCTCCCAGATCGCCCGGGACGCGGTGCAGCTGCTCACCGACCCGGTGGCACGCGGGCAGTTGCGGCGCTGCGAGGGGGAGACCTGCTCGTTGCTCTACCTCGATACCTCGCGCGGCCGCCGGAGGCGCTGGTGCTCCAGCGAAATCTGCGGAAACCGCGAACGAGTCGCCCGTCACCGCCGTCGGGTGAACCCAGCCCTCGGGTAACCCCAACCGTCACCTAAACCCAAACTTCAGCAAAACATGAACCAGATTCAGACATGACACAGGCCCCGGATGGGGGGACCGGGGCCTGCGGGGCGGATTTGGGGAGGGAGCCCTTCCTGATGGCCGACACCCGCCCGGCGTCGGCCTACTCGGGCTCAAGTACGCATCGCACAGGGGGAGATGTTCAGCTCGGAATTGGGACGTACATCACACGGTGGCCGATGAACGCCGAGCGTTTCCAGCCCGTTCCCCCCTCGACCCGGCGGCTTGCGTACGCAAAGATGCCCTCGTGACCGAGAGGACGACACCGGACGACGCGCTCATGCGCGCGCTCTACGCGGAGCACGCGGGCCCGCTTCTCGCCTTCGTCCTGCGCCTGGTCGCGGGCGACCGGCATCGCGCCGAGGACGTGGTCCAGGAGACCTTGCTCCGGGCCTGGCGGAACGCCGACCAACTCCGGCGTTCCGGCGGGTCGGTACGGCCCTGGCTGGTGACCGTGGCCCGCCGCATCGTCATCGACGGCCACCGTCAGCGCCGCGCACGTCCCCATGAAGTGGACGCGGCACCGCTCCACGTGATGCCCGCCGCGGACGACATCGACCGCGCATTGCGCCAGATGACCATTTCCGACGCGTTGAATGACCTCACCGATGCACATAGAGCGGCCCTCGTGGAGACATACTTCAAGGGACGGACGGTGAGTGAGGCGGCCGAAGTGCTGGGCGTTCCCGCCGGGACGGTACGGTCCCGGGTCTTCTACGCGCTGCGCTCCCTGAAGCTCTCGCTCGAGGAACGGGGGGTTACGGCATGATGCCGGCAGCGGACGACCAGCAGCACACCGCGGTCGGCGCCTATGCGCTCGGAGTGCTCGACCCCGCCGACGCGGCGCGCTTCGAGGACCACCTCATCGGGTGCGAGCGGTGCGCCGCCGAGCTCGACGAGCTGATGGGCCTCCCGCCCCTGCTGGCCGAGTACGCCACCGCCGCCGACGGCACCGCGCTCCCGGATCCGTCGGTGGTCACCGCCCGCCCCGGGCCCGAACTGCTCGACCGGCTCCTGGAAGACGTCACGGTCAGCCGCAAGGCATCCGGCAGAAGGCGGCTCTACCTCGTCGCCGCGGCCGCCGTCCTCATCGTCGGCGGCCCGCTCGCGGGAGCGGCGCTCACCGCGAGTTCCGACGACGGCGGGAAGACCCAGGCGGTGGTCTCCACCTCCCAGCAGGTGTACGACCAGGGCAAGAAGTTCAGCGCGGTGGACCCGGTCACCAAGGTGGACGCGTCCGTCTCGCTGCAGCAGAAGGGCTGGGGCACCTCCGTCGCCCTCAAGCTGGGCAACCTCAAGGGGCCGCGCACCTGCGACCTGGTGGCCATCGGCAAGGACGGCCACGAGGAGACCATCACCACCTGGGCCGTGCCCACATCGGGCTACGGCATCACGGACGGGGACGGCTCGCGCTGGAGCAAGGAGCCGCTCTACGCCCAGGGCGGCGCCGCCATGAACACCGACGACATCGAGCGTTTCGAGGTCCGCACGCTGGACGGCCAGCGCCTGGCCGAGGTCAGGCTCTGAAAATCCCTCTCCCCGGGGGTGTACGGTTGACGGCTGCCCTTAAGAACACAGAAGGGGGCCTGGGTGGCCGCGCAGAACGCCACGCATGACGACCGGACGGCACCGCGGCGGGACGGCGCGGACGGGGTCCGGGACCGCGAGATCCGGATCGAGCAGACGCATCTGGACCGGGTGTACCACCGTCTCGAGGAGAAGATCCACGAGGCGGAGTTCCTCATGGACGACGCCGCCAAGCGCGGCCAGGTCGGTACGCCCGGGGCGCTCGCCGAACGGGACGCCCAGGTCTTCCGGGCCGGGGTCCACCTCAACCGGCTGAACAGCGAGTTCGAGGACTTCCTCTTCGGCCGCATCGATCTGCTGCCGGGCAAGGACGGCGAGCGCGGCCCCGACGGCGCCTACACCTCCGTCGAGCCCGCCGACGACGCCATCCGCACCAGCCCGGACGGCGACCGCGCGGAGATCGCCGAAACCCTGCACATCGGCCGCATCGGCGTGCTCGACGCCGACTACGCACCGCTGGTGATCGACTGGCGGGCGCCCGCCGCCGCGCCCTTCTACCGCTCGACTCCGGTCGCCCCCGGCCGGGTCGTCCGCCGCCGGGTGATCCGCAGCAAGGGCCGCCGGGTGCTCGGCGTCGAGGACGACCTGCTGCGCCCGGAGCTCAGCGCGACCCTCGACGGCGCCGCGCTGCCGGTGGTCGGCGACGGCGCGCTGATGGCCGCGCTGGGCCAGGCCCGCGGCCACACCATGCGGGACATCGTCGCCTCCATCCAGGCCGAGCAGGACCAGGTGATCCGCGCCCCCGCCGCCTCCATCACCGAGGTCGAGGGCGGCCCCGGCACCGGGAAGACGGCGGTCGCGCTGCACCGCGCGGCGTACCTCCTCTACCAGGACCGGCGGCGCTACGCGGGCGGCATCCTCGTGGTCAGCCCCACCCCGCTGCTGGTCGCCTACACCGAGGGCGTGCTGCCCTCACTGGGCGAGGAGGGCCAGGTGGCCATCCGCGCGGTGGGCTCCCTGGTGGAGGGCGCCGAGGCCACCACGTACGACACCCCGGCCGTGGCCCGCGTCAAGGGCTCCTCCCGGATGCTGAGGGTGCTGCGCAAGGCCGCCCGCGGCGCGCTGGAGATGCCGCGGGGAGCCGCCGCCGGATCGGCCTCGCCGTCGGATCATTCATCGAACTCTTCGTCAGACCCCTCGTCGGCCTCACCGTCGGACGACGGCCAGTTGACCCTCGACGCGGCGCTCGGCGCCCCCGCCGCGACCTCGCCGAACGACGGCGGCAGACCCGGCGCGGGCTCCGGGACCAGACCCGGCGGCCCGCCCGAGCGGCTGCGCGTGGTCGCCTTCGGCGCCCGGATCGAGCTGGACGCCGATGAGCTGCGCCGCATCCGCCAGAACGTGCTGGGCGGCACCGCACCCGTCAACCTGCTGCGCCCCCGCGCCCGTCGGCTGCTCCTGGACGCGCTGTGGACCCGCTCCGGCGCGCCCCGGCGCTACACCGACCCCGAGCTGGCCGCCGAGGCGCGGGAGGGTTTCGACGAGGACATCTCCTCCGAGGACGTCTTCCAGGAGTTCCTGGACGCCTGGTGGCCCGAGCTCACCCCCCGCTCCGTCCTCGCCGCCATGGCCGACGAGAAGCGGTTGGCGCGCTGGTCGCGGAGGGTGCTCAACCCCCGCGAGGTCCGCCAGGTGGCCCGGTCGCTGGCCCGGCTCGGCCCGGACGGGCAGGGCCCGCTGTCGGTCCACGACGTGGCGCTGCTGGACGAGCTGAACACCCTGCTGGGCCTCCCCGCCCGCCCCGCGACCCCCCGCGAGGTGGATCCGCTGGACCAGTTGACCGGTCTGGAGGAGCTGACCACCTACGCCGACCGCGTCGGCCCCCGCCGCAGCCGCGCCGACCGGGCCGAGCGGGAGCGCGCCGACTACGCCCACGTCATCGTCGACGAGGCGCAGGACCTCACCCCCATGCAGTGGCGGATGGTCGGACGGCGTGGCCGCCACGCCACCTGGACGGTCGTCGGCGACCCGGCCCAAAGTTCCTGGTCCGACCCGGACGAGGCGGGGCGGGCCCGGGACGAGGCGCTCGGCAGCCGCCCGCGCCGCCGCTTCACCCTCACCGTCAACTACCGCAACCCGTCCGAGATCGCCGAGCTGGCCACCAGGGTCCTCACGCTCGCGATGCCCGGCACCCCCGCGCCCGAGGCGGTCCGCTCCACGGGCGTGGAGCCGCAGTTCGCACCGGGCGTGGACGGCGACCTCGGCGCGGCCGCGCGCCGGGAGGCGCTCCGGCTGCTGGACGAGGTGGAGGGCACCGTCGGCGTCGTCGTCGCGATGAACCGCCGCGAGCAGGCCCGTCAGTGGCTGACCGGTCTGGGCCACCGGGTGGTGGCGCTGGGCAGCCTGGAGGCGAAGGGGCTGGAGTACGACGCGACGGTCGTGGTCTCGCCCGCCGAGATCGCCGACGAGTCGCCCGCGGGGCTACGGGTGCTGTACGTGGCGCTCACCCGCGCGACCCAGCGGCTGACGGTGGTGTCGGGCGCACGCGACGAGCCGGACCCCCACGGCGTCCCCGACCTGCTGCGGGAGTGAATCTTCCGGCACGCTCGGCCGGGGGCGCCCAGGCCCCCCGGCCGCCGCTGGGAGGCGGCCGTAAGGGGGGCCTGGTCCGCTCGGGACGGCGGGGGCGAAATCAACCCCCGGGAGGGGAATCCCTTCCCGGACCTGTTTGTTAGCCTTGACGTGGCACCGGCCCGATCCAAGCCCCCGGGCCCAACCTTCGTCGCTTCGAGCGACCACTTGCCGCGAGGCGAGCATGGCGGGTCGGTGCCACCCTTCTCTTCCGAACCCTCATCTTTTGCGTACGAGGTCCGCGCCGGGCGGTGTCAGCCGCCCAGGATGCGGACCTCTTCCGCTTGCGGGCCCTTGCGGCCCTGCACGATCTGGAATTCGACCCGCTGCTCGTCGACCAGGCTGCGGTAGCCGCTCCCGTCGATCGAGCTGTAGTGGACGAAGACGTCCGGTCCGCCGTCCTCCTGGGCGATGAAGCCGTAGCCCTTCTCGGCGTTGAACCACTTCACGGTGCCCTGAGCCATGCCCGCGCTCCTCTTGTCTCTTCCTCTGACGCTGTAGCGCGCCAGAGCCTAGGACGGTGGATGCGGCGGACGGCCCGCCTCGCCAGGCGTTCCCGCGAAGGAGTGGGGCTTTCCACTCGGCTGACCCCACTCTGCTATGTCAGAACAATATGTCCGAAAGTCGGGGCGGGTTACCCCGTACCGAGAGGTAGGTGCAACTATCTGAGGACGTGGCCCGGCAATCCCGCGGCCCGGACAGCATGAACAAGGGAAAGCAGAGGAAGCAGGCCATGGCAACGGCGCCCAGCGTCTCGTACTCGATTACGGTCCGGCTGGAGGTGCCCGCGAGCGGTACCGCGGTCAGCCAGCTGACCACGGCCGTGGAGTCCTCCGGTGGCTCGGTCACGGGCCTCGATGTGACCGCTTCCGGCCACGAGAAGCTCCGTATCGACGTCACCATCGCCGCCACCTCGACCGCGCACGCCCAGGAAATCGTGGAGAAGCTGCGGGGCATCGAAGGTGTCTCGCTCGGCAAGGTCTCCGACCGTACGTTCCTGATGCACCTCGGCGGCAAGATCGAGATGTCGTCGAAACACCCCATCCGCAACCGTGACGACCTCTCCATGGTCTACACCCCGGGCGTCGCCCGGGTCTGCCAGGCCATCGCGGAGAACCCCGAGGACGCCCGGCGCCTCACCATCAAGCGCAACAGTGTGGCCGTCGTCACCGACGGCTCCGCGGTCCTCGGCCTCGGCAACATCGGCCCCAAGGCGGCCCTGCCGGTCATGGAGGGCAAGGCGGCCCTGTTCAAGCGCTTCGCGGGCATCGACGCCTGGCCGATCTGCCTGGACACCCAGGACACCGACGAGATCGTCGCGATCGTGAAGGCCATCGCCCCCGGCTTCGCGGGGATCAACCTGGAGGACATCTCCGCTCCCCGCTGCTTCGAGATCGAGGCACGGCTGCGCGAGTCCGTGGACATCCCGGTCTTCCACGACGACCAGCACGGCACCGCGATCGTGGTGCTGGCCGCCCTCACCAACGCGCTGCGGGTGGTCGACAAGAAGATCGAGGATGTGAGGGTCGTCATGTCCGGCGCGGGCGCCGCCGGCACCGCCATCCTGCGGCTGCTGATCGCCGCGGGCGTGCGGCACGCGGTGGTCGCCGACATCCACGGCGTGGTGCACGCCGGGCGCGAGGACCTGGTCTCCGCCGACCCGGAGTCCCCGCTGCGCTGGATCGCCGACAACACCAACCCGGAGGGCGTCACGGGCACCCTGCGCGAGGCCGTGCGCGGCGCGGACGTCTTCATCGGCGTCTCGGCCCCGAACGTGCTCTCGGGCGACGACGTGGCCGCCATGGCGGACGGCGCGATCGTCTTCGCGCTCGCCAACCCCGACCCCGAGGTGGACCCGGCGATCGCCCGCCAGACCGCCGCGGTGGTGGCCACCGGGCGCTCGGACTTCCCGAACCAGATCAACAACGTGCTGGTGTTCCCGGGCGTTTTCCGTGGTTTGCTGGACGCGCAGTCGCGTACGGTGAACACCGAGATGATGCTGGCCGCTGCCGGCGCGCTCGCGGACGTCGTCCACGACGACGAGCTCAACGCCAACTACATCATTCCGAGCGTCTTCAACGACAAGGTCGCGGGGGCGGTCGCCGGAGCCGTACGGGACGCGGCGCGCCCTGTGACCGGTACCACTGCGGTCTAGGCCCGGCACGGCGCGTCGCGCGCTGTGGGGTCCCGGAGGCAGCCTTAGGGTGGCGGGCAGGAAAACGACCGCCACGGCGCTTTTCGTGTGACTCTCGAGGGCTCCGGATTGGCTTTCCCGCCACAGGTGCGGGCAGGATGCGTTCCGGGCGCGAGGGTCTGAACAGCAGACCCGGGTCCGGGGACTGTCCGAGGGCCCTGGCAGCATCGGCTTCGATCTCACGCCTCATTGGCAAGATGAACACGGGAGTACAACATGAACCGCAGTGAGCTGGTGGCCGCTCTGTCCGAGCGCGCCGAGGTGACCCGAAAGGACGCCGACGCCGTGCTGGCCGCCCTCGCCGAGGTGACCGGTGAGGTCGTCGCGAAGGGCGACGAGAAGGTCACCATCCCCGGCTTCCTGACCTTCGAGCGCACCCACCGTGCCGCTCGCACCGCGCGCAACCCGCAGACCGGTGAGCCGATCGAGATCCCGGCCGGCTACAGCGTGAAGGTCTCCGCGGGCTCCAAGCTCAAGGAAGCCGCCAAGGGCAAGTAAGCCCTCGCGAACGAAAGGGGCGGTCACCCTCCGGGTGGCCGCCCCTTTTGGCGCTCCTACGGGCCCTGAGACCCGTCTACGCGGCCTACGGCGCCCGAGCCCGCCGCTACGAGGCGTCGGACTCGGCGCCACCGCGCCCGCGCGGGCCGCGCGGCCCCCGGCAGCTCCACCTCCGAGCCGAGCCCGACCAGCTTCCCCACGCTGCATCCCCCCGGCGGGGGGCGTCGTCGTGGCTCGGGGTGTGGGGATGGGGCAGCCCGCCCCGGGTGCCGGGGCGGGCTGGCCGTGGTGGTCGGGGCTTGGCCGTCGGGCCGGGGGAGGGGTTATGCGGGGGCGGTGCCGCCCGGGAGTTCTACCTTGGCGCCCAGCTCCACGAGCTTCTCCATGAAGTTCTCGTAGCCGCGGTTGATCAGGTCGATGCCGTGGACCCGCGAGGTGCCCTGGGCCGCCAGGGCCGCGATCAGGTAGGAGAAGCCGCCGCGCAGGTCGGGGATGATCAGGTCGGCGCCCTGGAGCTTGGTGGGGCCGGAGACGACCGCGGAGTGCAGGAAGTTGCGCTGGCCGAACCGGCACGCGGAGCCGCCCAGGCATTCGCGGTAGAGCTGGATGTGGGCGCCCATCTGGTTGAGCGCCGAGGTGAAGCCCAGCCGCGACTCGTAGACCGTCTCGTGGACGATGGACAGGCCCGACGCCTGGGTCAGGGCCACCACCAGCGGCTGCTGCCAGTCGGTCTGGAAGCCGGGGTGGACGTCGGTCTCCAGGGCGATCGCGTCGAGCTTGCCGCCGGGGTGCCAGAACCGTATGCCCTCGTCGCCGATGTCGAAGGCGCCGCCCACCTTGCGGTAGGTGTTCAGGAAGGTCATCATCTCGCGCTGCCGGGCGCCGCGCACATAGATGCTGCCCTCGGTCGCCAGCGCCGCGCTCGCCCAGGAGGCGGCCTCCAGGCGGTCCGGGAGGGCGCGGTGGTTGTAGCCGCCGAGCTTGTCGACACCGGTGATCCGGATCGTGCGGTCGGTGTCCATGGAGATGATGGCGCCCATCTTCTGCAGCACGCAGATGAGGTCCTCGATCTCCGGCTCGACCGCCGCGTTGGAGAGTTCCGTCACACCCTCGGCGAGCACCGCCGTCAGCAGCACCTGCTCGGTGGAGCCCACCGAGGGGTACGGCAGCCGGATCTTGGTGCCGCGCAGCCGCTGCGGGGCCTCCAGGTACTGCCCGTCCGCCCGCTTCTCGATCGTCGCCCCGAACTGGCGCAGTACGTCGAAGTGGAAGTCGATCGGCCGGCCGCCGATGTCACAGCCGCCCAGGCCCGGGATGAAGGCGTGGCCGAGACGGTGCAGCAGCGGGCCGCAGAAGAGGATCGGGATCCGCGAGGAACCGGCGTGCGCGTCGATGTCGGCGACATTGGCGCTCTCCACATGCGTGGGGTCGAGCACCAGCTCACCGGACTCGTCACCGGGGCGCACCGTCACGCCGTGCAGCTGCAGCAGCCCGCGCACCACCCGCACATCGCGGATGTCGGGGACGTTGCGCAGCCTGCTGGGCCCACTGCCGAGCAGGGCGGCCACCATGGCCTTCGGCACGAGGTTCTTCGCGCCGCGGACACGGATCTCGCCTTCGAGCGGGGTGCCGCCGTGGACGAGCAGGACATCGTTCGAGCGGGTCATCGGGTCTCGCGTTCCTGAGACGGGCAGGGGCCAAAAGGCACAGGGGCCAAAGGGCAAGAGTAATGGCCCTGGAGACCGCCTCCGTAAGGCTCTTGCGCGCATTGAGTCCTCCCGAGTGGGCTGCAACACGTTCCGTCCCTCTCGAAGAGCCCACAGTCACGTGCGCCGCATCTGCTGTCTTGCGCCCCGACCTGCTCTCATACGGGACTCGTCTTCCACTCCCCCTCCGGCCCGGATATGGGGGATCATGTGGCCATGACCGAGGTGTCCTCGCTCACAGGACGGCTGCTTGTCGCGACACCGGCGCTTGCTGACCCGAATTTCGACCGCGCGGTGGTGCTCCTCCTCGATCACGACGAGGAGGGCTCGCTCGGTGTGGTCCTGAACCGCCCGACCCCGGTGGGGGTGGGCGACATCCTGGAGTCGTGGGCCGAGCTGGCCGGGGAGCCGGGGGTGGTCTTCCAGGGCGGTCCGGTCTCGCTGGACTCCGCGCTGGGCGTGGCCGTCGTCCCGGGCGAATCGGGGCGGTCCGCGGCGCGCACCGAGGACGGGCCACTCGGCTGGCGCAGAGTGCACGGGGCGATCGGGCTGGTCGACCTGGAGGCGCCGCCGGAGCTGCTGGCGGCCGCCGTGGGGTCCTTGCGGATCTTCGCCGGTTACGCGGGCTGGGGGCCGGGGCAACTGGAGGACGAGCTCGCCGAGGGCGCGTGGTACGTGGTGGAGTCGGAACCGGGCGATGTGTCCTCGCCCGCCCCCGAGCGGCTGTGGCGCGCGGTGCTGCGCCGCCAGCGCAGTGAGCTGGCCATGGTCGCCACGTATCCGGACGACCCTTCTCTCAACTAGGCATGAGTACCCTAGGGCTGTATGAGCACTCTTGAGCCCGAGCGCGGGGCAGGCACGGGGACCCTCGTTGAGCCGACACCTCAGGTGTCGCACGGTGACGGCGACCACGAGCGCTATGCCCACTATGTACAGAAAGACAAGATCATGGAGAGCGCCCTCTCCGGATCTCCCGTCGTCGCACTCTGTGGCAAGGTCTGGGTCCCGGGTCGTGACCCGAAGAAGTACCCGGTGTGTCCCATGTGCAAGGAGATCTTCGAGGGCATGGGCGCCGGCGGCGACAAGGGCAAGGACGGCGACGGCAAGAAGTAGCCGGTCCGTCGGCCCCAGGCCCTGACGGAAAGCCTCGCGCGACAGACGGCTCGCCCGGCCCGCGACCCCACTCGGGGGTCGCGGGCCGGGCATGCCGTGTTTGTGCGCCCTGCCGCGCGCCGGATGACCCCAGTAGGGTCGGCCCATGAGCGGGCGTACGGAGAACGGGGCGGCGCGGGCCGCCTATCTGGTGTTCGGGGCGCGTGAGGTCGACGAGCCCGATGTCGACGAGCCCGATGCGGAAGGCGCCAGCGCCTACTGCCAGTTCGAGAAGGACTGGGACGCCCAGCTCGAACAGTGCGGGCGGCTGGCCGCCGAGCGGGGCTACCGGCCCGCCGGGAGCTGTGTGATGTCGGTCGCGCAGCCGACTCTTCCCAGACTTCTGGAGTGGGCGGCAGACCCGGGCTGTGACGTGGTGCTGGTGGCCAGCGACCGCGTCCTCGAGCGGATCCGGAAGACCTGGCCCGACTGGGACCGGGTGATCGCGCGCCTGGAGGAAGCGGGTGCGCGGGTAGAGGCCGTGCCGTATGTTGAACCCGCCTATCCGGGCGAAGAGTTACCGCGTCGCTAGCGCGAAGTTCGTTTCGCCGCACGGTGGTTCGGCTCATTTGGTCACGGAGTGGTTCAGACCTCTTGTGGGGTCGCTCAAGGTTCCCTAGCCTCACGCATATTGTGCTGAGCGAAACATGCGTTGCATATGTTGCAACGCCAAATGTTTAAGGGTCCTCATGAAGTCGTCCCATCTCTCCGTGTTCTCCCGCTTGTCCTCCCGCGTCACCGTGCCCGTGGCGGCACTGACCCTGGCGGGGCTGGCCGCAACCGGATGCGCTCCCTCCACCTCCGACAACAGCTCCGACAAGGACGAGAAGAGCGGCAAGCTGCGTGTCTGGCTCTTCCAGGAGGTCAACAACGCGCCCAAGAAGAAGGTGATCGACGAGGCGGTCGCCGGTTTCGAGAAGGAGCACGACGGGACCGAGGTCGAGGTGACCTACATCCCGATCGACACCCGGGCGCAGAAGATCAAGGCGGCTTTCAACGACCCCAAGAGCGCTCCCGACGTCATCGAGTACGGCAACACCGACACCGCCGGCTACGTCAAGGACGGCGGACTGCTGGACATCAGCAAGGAGTTCGGCGCCTGGGGTGACTCGACGAACATCGACCCCACCGCGAAGTACTCGCTGACCATCGGCGGCAAGGTCTACGGCGCTCCGCTCTTCGTCGGTGTCCGGGCGCTGTACTACCGGACGGACGTCTTCAAGGACCTCGACCTGGAGCCCCCGACCACCCAGGACGAATTGATTGCGACCGCGAAGAGGATCCGCTCGGAGCGGTCGGATCTGTACGGTCTCGCGGTCGGCGGCGCCTACACCTACGGCGCGATGCCCTTCATCTGGGCCAACGGCGGCGATCTCGCCAGCGAGAAGGGCAAGTTCGGCTCGAACGAGTACGAGGCGGCCATCGACAGCGCCGACGCCCAGAAGGGCGTCAAGGCGTACACCTCGCTCTTCGGCAACGACAACTGCCCGGCCGCCAAGTGCGCCCAGTGGGGCGGCAACGACACCGTCGAGGCGTTCGCCTCGGGCAAGGCGGGCATGGCGATCGGCGGCGACTTCAGCCGTCAGGCCATCGAGGCGGGCAAGGTCAAGGGCAAGTACAAGGTCGTGCCGCTGCCGGGCGTGAAGAAGGGCGACATCGCCCCGGCCTTCGCGGGCGGTAACAACGTCGGGGTGCTCAAGAGCACCACGCACCGCACCCTCGCCGTGGACCTGCTGCAGACGCTCTCCGGGAAGAAGACCCAGCGCAAGCTCTACGACGCCATGGGCTTCCTGCCGACCTTCACCGATGTGCGCGGCGATGTCGCGCAGAAGGACCCCTTCGTCAAGCCCTTCGTGAAGACCCTCAACGACAGCGCCAAGTTCGTGCCCGCCTCGCCCGGCTGGGCGGCCATCGACGCGCAGCTCATCCTGCCCACCATGTTCCAGGAGATCGTCAGCGGCCGTAAGAACGTGGAGACCGCCACCAAGGACGCCGCGAAGAAGATGGACGAGGCATTCCAGCAGTGATCTCCGGCACCGCACAGCACGCCCGGCGCGCCCCCGCCAAGGGCCGCCGGTCCCGGCCGGGACCCGTCGTCCCGGCCGGGCGCCGAGCCGGGAAGGGCTCCCGGCGGGGAGCCTGGACGCCCTGGCTCTATCTCGCCCCGGCGCTCGTCGTCCTGGGCGGGCTGCTCATCTACCCGATCTACCAGCTCGGCCTGATTTCCTTCCTGGAGTACACCCAGGCGCAGGTCAGCGGCGGTGAACCCACCACCTTCGAGGGATTCGCCAACTACGCCGAGCTGTTCCGCGACGGCGAGTTCTGGAACGTCGTCGTCGCCACCCTGCTCTTCGCCGCCGTCTGCGTGGTGTCGACCCTCGCCGTCGGCTGTGCGCTCGCGGTGCTGCTGACGCGCGTACGGGCCATTCCGCGGCTGGCGCTGATGCTGGCCGCGCTCGGCGCCTGGGCCACCCCGGCGATCACCGGCTCGACGGTCTGGGTCTTCCTCTTCGACCCCGACTTCGGGCCGGTGAACAAGATCCTGGTGTGGTTCGGGCTCTCCGGGTTCGAGAACTACTCCTGGACCTACGACCGCTACAGCGCCTTCGCCCTGGTGCTGTTCGAGGTCGTATGGTGCTCGTTCCCGTTCGTGATGGTCACCGTCTACGCGGGTATCAAGTCCATCCCCACCGAGGTGCTGGAGGCCGCCGCCCTCGACGGCGCCTCCACCTGGCGGATCTGGCGCACCATCATGGCGCCGATGCTGCGGCCGATCCTCGTCGTGGTGACCATCCAGTCCATCATCTGGGACTTCAAGGTCTTCACCCAGATCTACGTCATGACCGACGGCGGCGGGATCGCGCGCCAGAACATGGTGCTCAACGTGTACGCGTACCAGAAGGCGTTCGCGTCCTCGCAGTACAGCCTGGGCTCGGCGATCGGCGTGGTGATGCTGCTGATCCTGCTGGTCGTGACGCTGGTGTATCTGCGGCTGCTGCGACGCCAGGGAGAAGAACTGTGAGCCACTCGCGCGTCTCGCTGCGCATCCGCCGTCCCTGGCGCTTCGCCGCCGAGGCCACCGCCCTGATCGTGGCGGCCGTGGTCGCCTTCCCGCTGTACTGGATGGTGCTCTCGGCCTTCAAGCCCGAGGGGGAGATCCAGTCCACCGAGCCCCGGCCGTGGACGACGGCCCCGTCGCTGGACTCCTTCCGGCGCGTCTTCCAGCAGGAGGACTTCGGGCGCTACTTCCTCAACAGCCTCTTGGTGGCCGCGGTGGTGGTGGTCGCCTCGGCGCTGATCGCCTTCCTCGCGGCGACGGCGGTCGCCCGCTTCCGGTTCCGCTTCCGCACCACGCTGCTGATCATGTTCCTGGTCGCGCAGATGGTGCCGATCGAGGCGCTGACCATCCCGCTGTTCTTCCTGATGCGCGATCTGGGGGAGTCGGTGCCGGGGATCGGGCTCAACACCCTGGGCTCGCTGATCCTGCCGCATATCGCCTTCTCGCTGCCGTTCGCCATCTGGATGCTGCGCGGCTTCGTCAAGGCCGTGCCCGAGGCGCTGGAGGAGGCGGCCTATCTCGACGGGGCCAGCCGCTCCCGCTTCCTGTGGCAGATCCTCTTCCCGCTGGTCTTCCCCGGACTGGTCGCGACGAGCGTCTTCTCCTTCATCTCCACCTGGAACGACTTCCTGTTCGCCAAGTCCTTCATCATCAGCGCGACCGAGAACTCCACCCTTCCGATGGCGCTGCTGGTCTTCTTCAAGGCCGAGGGCAACGACTGGGGAGGCATCATGGCGGCGTCCACCGTCATGACCATCCCCGTGCTGATCTTCTTCGTCCTCGTACAGCGCCGACTGGTCTCCGGTCTCGGCGGCGCCGTGAAGGACTGACGAAGAGACCGACGAACGGACCGACAAGGGCTGTCAACGCGCCGGCAAGCGCCAGCAAGCGCCGCCAAGGGCCGATGAGGGAGCAGATGACACACGACGCCGCGGGGCTGATCCCCGCGCCCCGCCATGACCAGAGCCGTACGGGCCGCGCGGGCGCGCGGATCCACCCGCGGCACACCGCCCTGGCCGCCGGCCCCGGCACCGAGGGCGTGGCGCGCCTGCTGCGCACCACCCTCGGCCAGGCGCTCGGCCTGTCCCTGCCGGACGGCGAACCCGGCGGCCCCGACACCGTCTCGCTGCGGATCGACGCCGCGCTGGAGCCCGAGGGCTACCGGCTCACCGTCGCCGACGGCCGGGTGGAGATCGCGGGCGGCACGGCCGCGGGCGTCCACTGGGGCACCCAGACGCTCCGTCAGCTACTGGGCCCCGACGCCTTCCGGCGCGCCCCGCTCAGGGACGCGGAGAGCGGCTGGGAGCTGGCGGAGCGGACGGTCGAGGACGCGCCCCGGTTCGCCTGGCGCGGGCTGATGCTGGATGTGGCCCGCCACTTCATGCCCAAGGACGGCGTCTTCGCGTATCTCGACCTGCTCGCCGCCCACAAGCTCAATGTCTTCCACTTCCATCTCACCGACGACCAGGGCTGGCGCGTCGAGATCCGCCGCTATCCGAAGCTGACCGAGACCGGCGCCTGGCGTGAGCGCACCAAGCTCGGCCACCGGGCGTCCCCGCTGTGGGACGAGCGGCCGCACGGCGGTTACTACACCCAGGACGACATCCGCGAGATCGTCGCCTACGCCGCCGAGCGGCATATCACCGTCGTGCCGGAGATCGACATTCCCGGGCATTCGCAGGCCGCCATCGCCGCGTACCCGGAGCTGGGCAACACCGATGTCATCGACACCGCCTCCCTCGGAGTCTGGACCACCTGGGGCGTCAACCCGAACGTACTCGCCCCCACCGACAACACGCTCCGCTTCTTCGAGCACGTGCTGGAAGAGGTCCTGGAGCTGTTCCCCGGCACCTTCGTCCACATCGGCGGCGACGAGTGCCCCAAGGACCAGTGGAAGGCGTCCCCGGCCGCCCAGGAGCGCATCCGCGCGCAGGGCCTCGCCGACGAGGGCGAGCTGCAGAGCTGGCTCATCCGCCACTTCGGCCACTGGCTCGCCGAGCGCGGGCGCCGGCTGATCGGCTGGGACGAGATCCTCGAGGGCGGCGCGCCCGACGCCCCGCTGCCCGAGGGCGCCGCGGTCTCCTCCTGGCAGGGCTACGCGGGCGGGATCGCCGCCGCGCGGGCCGGCCATGACGTCGTCATGTGCCCCGAGCAGCAGGTGTACTTCGACCACCGGCAGGCTCCGGGCGAGGACGAGCCGGTCCCGATCGGCTACGTCCGCACCCTGGAGGATGTCTATCGCTTCGAACCGGTTCCACCACAGCTCACCGGAGCCGACGCGGACCGGGTGCTGGGCGCCCAGGCCAATGTCTGGACCGAGGTGATGGAGGACCGCCGACGGGTCGACTACCAGACCTTCCCCCGGCTCGCCGCCTTCGCCGAGGTCGTCTGGTCGGCGCTGCCGCCGTCGTCCGAACGGGACTTCGGTGCGTTCCAGGGGCGCATGGAGGCACATTACGCGCGTTTGGACGCGCTCGGCGTGAGCTACCGCCCGCCCGCCGGGCCGCTTCCCTGGCAGCGGCGCCCCGGCCTGCTCGGACGTCCGCGCGAGGGAGCGCCCCCGATCGTGTGAGCCGCCCCGCCGCGGCCGGGGGCACCCCCGGTCGCGGCCGGGTAACCGGGCCCTGGAAAGGTGCGCGCCGACGCTCCGCCGCCCCTGGGAGCGTAGTCCCTCCGGCGCAAGACCAAATCGCACAAGGGTCCCTGAAACGTGGCAATCCACTCCCGCCGGAGACCTCGCCCCAAACCCGTACCATCCCCCAGGTCAGGGACGGATCCACGGATCACGGACCCCCACGACGGCGGGCTCGCAAGATGTGCCAGAGTTGCCACGTCCGGGCTGTCAGCACGTACCGTACGGCGCAACAGCCGGGACACCGGGGAAGGGGCAGCTGGGTTGACCACGCACGCACCGCAGGCGGCGCACACGGTGACGTTGCCGGGCACGCTCGACGAGGCCGTGGCGGCACTGGCCGCCATGCCCGCCGCCGTACCCGTGGCGGGCGGTACCGATCTGATGGCCGCGGTCAACTCCGGCCTGCTGCGGCCCGCCGCGCTCGTCGGCCTCGGCCGGATCAGCGAAATCCGAGGCTGGCGCTATCTGGACGGGCACGCCCTCCTCGGCGCCGGACTCACCCACGCCCGGATGGGCCGCCCCGACTTCGCCGCGCTGATCCCGGCGCTGGCCGCGGCCGCGCGGGCCGCCGGACCACCGCAGATCCGCAACGCGGGCACCCTCGGCGGCAACATCGTCACCGCCGCCCCCACCGGCGACGCGCTGCCGGTGCTCGCCGCACTGGAGGCCACGGTCATCATCGCCGGGCCCGAGGGGTCCCGCCGCGAGATCCCGGTCAGCCATCTGCTCGCCGGGGTCGATCTGCTGAACCCCGGTGAACTCGTCGGATTCGTCCGGGTTCCGCTGCTGCACGCCCCACAGACCTTCATCAAGGCCACCGGGCGCACCGGGCCCGGCCGGGCCACCGCCTCCGTCGCCCTCGTCCTCGACCCCGCGCGGCGCGGGGTGCGCTGTGCGGTCGGGGCGGTCGCGCCGATGCCGCTGCGCCCCCTGGACGCCGAGCGCTGGGTCGCCTCGCTCATCGACTGGGACGGCGACCGCGGCCATCTCGATCCGCAGGTCACCACCGCTTTCGGCGAGTACGTCGCCGCCGCGTGCATCCCCGATCCGCTGCCCGCGCAGGACGGAAGCGAGCCGGTCCCCCTGCCACCTGCCGCGATCCACCTGAGGCGTACCGTGGCGGCCCTGGCCCGCCGAGCTCTGGGGAGGGCACTCGCGTGAGTGATGAACAGCAGCCGCACCGGCAGGATCCGGGGAGCGGATGGCAGCCGATGCCGCACGGCCCGGAGTACGACGCCGAGTCGACGGCCTTCGTACAGCTGCCGCCCGACTACGCCCACCCGGACCCGACCGATCCGTCCGGCCGTTGGGACCCGCTCGCGGCGCCCGGCACCGGCTACGCGCCCCCGCCGATGGACGTGGGGCACGGTGACCCGTCCCATGGCGGCCAGTGGCAGCCGTCCGCCCATGGCCAGGGCGCGGCCCACGACCAGGGCATGACCGGGCACTGGACCACCGCGGAGACCGACGGCGGCTACCTGTACGGCGGCCACCACGATCCGCACGGCTCCGTCCAGTGGCCGGTGCCCACCGAGGACCAGCAGGGCCACCACCCGCCGCACACCGGCCATTGGCCGGCTCCGGCGGCCGAGGAGCCGGTGGACGACTGGCCGGTGGACGACTGGCCGGTGGACGACTGGCCGGTGCCCGCCTCGTCCGACAACGGCGCGGGCGGGCCCGTGCAGACCAGCCAGTGGACCATCCCGGTCGCGGGTGACGAGGGTGTGGACGAGACCGGTGAGTACCGGGTCGACGACCACCCCGGCCCGGCCGTGCCTCCGTACGGCGGCCACGCGGACGGCCCTCAGGACCCGCAGACGACGGCCCAGTTGCGGATGCCCTTCGCCGGGTCGGCGCCCCGGCAGCAGCCCCACCAGCCCCACCAGCCCGCGCCCGGGCAGCAGCAGGGGCACAGCGGCCAGTGGTCGGTTCCGGCCGCCGAGGAGGGCGCGGAGGACTCCGGGGAGTACGCGGTCGAGGGCCACCCGGGCCCGGCCGCGTCCGCCCCGCCCGCCACGCCCACACAGCCGCCCGCCCGCCGTCGGCTGCGCATGCCCGACCGACAGGATCCGGCGTGGCCGGGGCCCTCCGCCGGGGACTCGGGCGAGTTCGCGGCCGAGGGGCACCAGGGGCTGCACACCCCGCCCCGTGGCACCCCGCCCCATGGCAACCCGGCGCCCGATGAGCGGACGCCCGCCGACGGCCCCGGGCGGCGGCCCGGCGGCCCGGCCGCCGGGGACTCCGGCGAGTTCCCGGTCGACGGCCAGCACGCCGGGCTGGAGACCCCGCCGCACGGCAGCCCGCCGCACGGCAGCCCGGCGCCCGGGCTGCCCCAGGAGACGAGCTGGCCCGGCGCGTTCGCGGACGACCGGTTCGCGGACGACCGGTTCGCGGACGACCGGTTCGCGGGCGACGCCCATGGGCACGCCCCGCACCCCGGCCCCGAGGACGACGCGGGCCGCACCGACGCGCCCGACGCCGCGCCGAGCGCCGCCGAGGCCCCCGCCGAAGCGCTGCCGGACGACGCCGAGCCCGAGCCCGAGCCCGCGGCCGAGCCGGAACCGGCCGCTGCCGAGGCCGAGTTCGCGGCCACTGAGGCCGCCGCGGCCCCCGCCCCGGCCGGGACCCCGACGGACGCTCCCGAGGCCGCCGACGCCCCCGCCGAGCCCCTTACGGACCCCGCGTCCGCCGAGGCCGCCCCGGCCGCCGATGAGCAGCCGAGCCACAGCGAGCATCCGCTCGCCTCCTACGTGCTGCGCGTCAACGGCGCCGACCGCCCCGTCACCGACGTCTGGATCGGCGAGTCGCTGCTCTACGTCCTGCGCGAGCGCCTCGGCCTCGCCGGGGCCAAGGACGGCTGCTCGCAGGGCGAGTGCGGGGCCTGCTCGGTCCAGGTCGACGGGCGGCTCGTGGCCTCCTGCCTGGTGCCCGCCGCCACCGCCGCGGGCAGCGAGGTCCGCACCGTCGAGGGCCTCGCCACCGGCGGACAGCCCTCCGACGTCCAGCGGGCGCTCGCCGAGTGCGGGGCCGTGCAGTGCGGCTTCTGCGTGCCCGGGCTCGCGATGACCATGCACGACCTCCTCGAGGGCAACCACGCCCCCACCGACCAGGAGACCCGCCAGGCGATCTCCGGCAACCTCTGCCGCTGCTCCGGCTACCGCGGCATCCTCGACGCCGTCCGCGAGGTCGTAGCGGGCCGCGAGGCCGCCGACGAGGCGGCGCAGGCCGAGCCGGACGGCGGACCCGACTCTCACCAGGACCCGGCCCGTATCCCGCACCAGACGGGACCGCACGGCATCACCGGCAACGGGAGCGTCAACGGAAGCGGTAGCGGAAGGGCATCGGCATGACCGGAATCGCGGACGGCGGGGGCGCCGTCACCGCCACCCCCGCCGCCGGAACGCCCATCCAGCCCCCGTCCACCATGGGCCTCGGCGTGTCCCTGCCGCCCGCCGACTCGGCGGCCAAGACCTCGGGCACCTTCCCGTACGCGGCCGACCTGTGGGCCGAGGGGCTGCTGTGGGCCGCGGTGCTGCGCGCCCCGCACCCGCACGCCCGCATCGTCTCCATCGACACCACGCAGGCCGACGAGATGCCCGGCGTACGGGCCGTGGTGACCCACGCCGACGTGCCCGGCGACGCCTCCCACGGCCGCCGGGTCGCCGACCGTCCGGTCTTCGCCAAGGATCTGGTCCGCCACCACGGCGAGCCCATCGCCGCGGTCGCCGCCGACCACCCCGACACGGCCCGGCTGGCCGCCGCCGCCATCGCCGTCGAGTACGAGGTGCTGGAGCCGGTCACCGACCCCGAGCAGGCGTTCTCCGCCGAGCCGCTGCACCCCGACGGCAATCTGGTCCGCCATATCCCGCTGGCCTTCGGTGACCCGGACGTGGTCGGCGAGGTCATCGCCGAGGGGCTGTACCGCATCGGCCGTCAGGACCCGGCGCCCATCGGCGCCGAGGCGGGCCTGGCCGTGCCGCGCCCCGACGGCGGGGTGGAGATCTACACCGCCTCCACCGATCCGCACGCCGACCGCGACCTGGCCGCCGCCTGCTTCGGGCTGGAGCCGGAGCGGGTGAAGGTCGTCGTCACCGGCGTCCCCGGCGCCATGGGCGAGCGCGAGGACCCGGGGATGCAGCTACCGCTCGGGCTGCTGGCGCTGCGCACCGGACATCCGGTGAAGCTGGCCGCCACCCGTGAGGAGTCCTTCCTCGGCCACGCCCACCGCCACCCCACCCTGCTGCGCTACCGCCACCACGCGGACTCCCAGGGCAAGCTGGTCAAGGTCGAGGCGCAGATCCTGCTGGACGCGGGGGCCTACGCCGACTCCTCGGGCGACACCCTGGCCGCCGCCGTCTCCTTCGCCTGCGGCCCTTACGTCGTCCCGCACGCCTTCATCGAGGGCTGGGCCGTGCGCACCAACAACCCGCCCTCCGGCCATGTGCGCGGCGAGGGCGCGATGCAGGTGTGCGCGGCGTACGAGGGCCAGATGGACAAGCTGGCGGCCAAGCTGGGCATCGACCCCCTCGAGATCCGGATGCGCAACGTGATGGCCACCGGCGATCTGCTGCCCACCGGACAGACCGTCACCTGCCCGGCCCCGGTCGCCGAACTGCTGCAGGCCGTAAGGGACGCACCGCTGCCCGCCCTCCCCAAGGACGACCCCGAGGAGGAGTGGCTGCTGCCGGGCGGTCTGGAGGGCGCGGGCGACCCGGCCGCGGTGCGGCGCGGGGTCGGCTACGCCCTGGGCATGGTCCATATGCTCGGCGCCGAGGGGGCCGACGAGGTCTCCACCGCCACCGTCAAGGTCACCGGCCCGGTGGCCACCGTGATCTGCGCGGCCGTGGACACCGGCCAGGGCTTCGCCACGCTGGCCCGCCAGATCGTCCAGGACGTCCTCGGCATCGAGGAGGTCCATATCGCGCCCATCGACACCGACCAGCCCCCGGCCGGCCCCGCCTCGCGCGGCCGTCACACCTGGGTCTCCGGCGGTGCGGTCGAGCGGGCCGCGAAGATGGTCCGCACCCAGCTCCTCCAGCCCCTCGCGCATACGTTCGGCATGTCGACCGAGCTGCTCAGCATCGCCGACGGCAAGATCACCTCGTATGACGGAGTGCTCAGCACCACCGTCGAGGAGGCCCTGGAGGGCAAGGAGCTGTGGGCCACCGCGCAGTGCCGTCCGCATCCCACCGAGCCACTGGACGAGACCGGGCAGGGTGACGCCTTCGTCGGGCTCGCCTACTGCGCGGTGCGCGCCGTGGTGGACGTCGACATCGAGATCGGCGCGGTACGGGTCGTCGACATGACGGTGGCCCAGGACGTGGGCCGGATCCTCAACCCGCGTCAGCTCAGGGCCCGTATCGAGGCGGGCGTCGCCCAGGGCATCGGCGCGGCCCTCACCGAGAACCTGCGCACCTCGCGCGGTGTGGTCCGGCACCCGGACCTGACCGGCTACGCCCTGCCGACCGCCCTGGACGTCCCCGACATCCGCATCGTCAAGCTGGTCGAGGAGCGGGACGTGGTGGCCCCCTTCGGCGCCAAGCCGGTCAGCGCGGTGCCGGTGGTCACCTCCCCGGCGGCGGTGGCGGCGGCGGTCCGCGCGGCCACCGGCCGTCCGGTCAACCGCCTCCCGATCCGCCCCCAGGCGGCGGTCGTCAACCGGGGCTGAGCGCTCCGCGGGAAGTGCCGCGAGGTGCGGTCGTTCATCTGCGGCTGCGTCGTGGCCGGTCCCACGCGGCGGAGCCGCATATCGGCACAGCCGCGGCGGAGCCGCACATCGGCACAGCCCCGCGCCCCTTCGGGGTGCACCCGAACTGCACCGGACTTCAGCGAGGCCGCTTGGGGCGCCTGCGGAAGAGGCCGCGGGAGGGCCCGCCGCCCGCGCCTCGCCGTCCGCGGCGCGGGATTGTCCGAGACGTGTAACAGAGGGATCCCTCCCCGCCCCAACTCCATCCTCATGTTTGCGAAAGCGACACAGGAGACATGGGGAGCGAGGCGGACATGGCGCGGCACCGGATCATGGGGGCGAATGGCCGAGTGGTGGTGGCGGCGTTGGGTGTGGCGGGAGTGACCGCCCTGGCCGCCGTGTGGACCGCTCAGGCCGGAACCGTCGCGGGGCCGGGTGCGTCACCGACGTCGAAGCCGACGCCGATCGTGGGCCAGACCTCCAAGCCGGACCCCGAACTGCCCGCTCCCGTGGTCAACATGGACATGGCCCACGCCTCCGACAAGGGCGCCAAGGGCGTCAACATCACGATCGACGACGGTCCGGATCCGACCTGGACCCCGCAGGTCCTCCAGGTGCTCAAGGCCAACGGCGTCAAGGCCACCTTCTGCATGGTCGGTCCGCAGGCTCAGGCCCACCCGGACCTGGTCAAGGATGTGGTCGCGGACGGACACCGGCTGTGCGACCACTCCATATCGCACGACACGACGATGGGCGGCAAGTCACCGGCCTACCAGTCCAAGGAGATCCTCGGCGCCCAGCGAATGATCACCAAGGCGTCAGGGGGCGTCAAGCCGCTCTACTACCGTGCCCCGGGCGGTGCGTTCACCCCGTACAGTCGTCAGATCGCCGCCTCGCAGGGCATGCGGCCGCTGGGCTGGAACGTGGACTCCGAGGACTTCAAGCAGCCGGGGGTCGCGGCCATGGTCAACACCGTCAAGAACGAGATCTCCAGCGGCCCCACCGTGCTCTTCCACGACGCGGGCGGCGACCGCAGCCAGACGGTCGAGGCGCTGCGCCAGGTCCTGCCGTGGCTGAAGCAGCAGGGGTACAGCTTCGGTTTCCCGGTGCGCTGACGGTCGTTCCCGCGGCCCGCGTCCCCACGGACGGGGACGCGGCCGGGCCCTCTCAGGCCGGGAATGGACCCGTCAGCGCGGGCTCGCGCTCGCCCTCGCGGGCCGCGAACGGGCACTGCCAGTCCGCGGGCTTCGGGCGGCCGGAGTAGCGGCGGGCCTCGGAGAGCTGCTCGTACTCGAGCAGGTTGGGGTTTATGTCGCCCTGGAGCTGGATGTCCTGCTTGCGGATCTTCTCCACGAGGCGGTCCCACATCTCGGCGCCCTTGATGCGGTCGAACTGCTCATGCGAGTTGAAGGCCAGCATCGGGAAGGGAGGGCGGCGGCCCCAGCGGCGGTGGGTCTCGTGCAGCCCGATGACGAAGAAGGGGTGACCGGCGACGCTGTAGGCGAACTCGCCGGCTTGCGGATCGGACGAACAGCCCTCGGCCCAGCGATAGGACCGGGCGTCCTGTTCGTGGAGTAGCTGGAGCTGTTCCCACAGCAACTCCTCGAACCGCAGCTCATCCACCCCGCGAGGCCGCTCGAAGGTCGCGATGAAGCTCGTGAACGAGCGGTGGCTCCAGTCGGCCGAGTCCACGAAATCCGCGAGATCGAATGCCATATGCCGGGCCGAATCCTCGGATCCCATCAGGTCGTAGTGACGATGGGTGATGCCACCCTTGCGCCAGGCGGACCGTCCCGCCAGGCAGGCGAACCGGTCTCCCAGGATGAACCGCTCCACCTCGTCACGTGCGTCCACTGTCATGGCGAGCCTTCCTTCCAACTACGTGCCTCCTCGCCGGGAGCTCATCTCCTTCGCCACATTCGAAGGCGCTCACAGAGAACCTGCGCACCTCGCGTGGTGTGGTCCGGCACCCGGACCACCGGCCGTCCGGTCAACCGCCTCCCGATCCGCCCCCAGGCGGCGGTCGTCAACTGTACGTAGCCGACGCGTCCATAAGGCGTCGGCCGTACGTAGCCGACGCGTCCGTAAGGCGTAGGCCGTGGGCGCCCCGTCGTCGCGGGGCGCCCGTTTTCCGTGCCCGGCTTTCGGGCTCGGCTTCCGTGCTCAGCGCATGGCGGCGGCGCTCAGTACGGGGCGGTCGTGCTCGGCCGGGCGGCCGGTGCCGAGCGCGGGGCGGCCGGGTTCGAGCGCCGCCGCCACCACCGGGCCGATCCGGGCCAGGGACTCCTCCCGCATCATCCGGTAGTGGTGGTCGGGGACGCCGTGCACCGTAAGGGCGCCGTCCACGAAGGAGAGCCAGGCGTCCGCCACATGCAGTGGATCGCGCCGGTAGCCGGGGATCTCCTCCATGGCCCGGAACACCAGCATGTCGCCGTGGAACCGGTCGGGCGCGAACTTCCGCATCAGCTCCTGGTCGTTGAGCAGGATGTCGAGCAGCGGGAAGCTGGTCTCGCCCTCCAGCAGCCGGGCGGGCAGCCCGGTCTCCCGGCAGAGGTCCGCCACCAGGTCGGCGGTGCCGTCCGCGCCGTCGGGGTGCGCCTGCAGCCAGCCCGGGGCGAAGATGTCGCCGCCCCCGATGTCGTCGAGCAGCACCCCCAGCCACTGACGCTTGCTGAGCTCCGGTGCCTCGGGCAGTGCCTGGGCGTTGTCGGGATAGGCGTCGACCACGGCCAGCACGGCGACCTCCTCGCCCTCGGCCTGCAGCCGGGTGGCCATGGCGTGCGCGATCAGCCCGCCGAAGGACCAGCCGAGCAGATGGTACGGACCGGCCGGCTGGACGGTCCGGATCTGCCGCAGATAGTCGGCGGCCATCTCCTCGACGCTCGCCGGGAGGACGTCCGGTTCGGTCAGCCCGCGCGCCTGGAGGGCGTACACCGGCTGGTCCGGGGCGAGATGACGGAGCAGCCCGGTGTACGACCAGCCGAGACCGCCGCCGGGGTGGACGCAGAACAGCGGCGGACGCCGCCCCTCGCCGCGCAGCGGCAGCAGGATGTCCAGCGGCTGCTGCCGCTGCGCCTCGGCCGGTCCCGTGGCGTCCAGGCGGGCCACCAGCCGGGCGACGGTCGGCGCCTCGAAGAGGTCGCGCATCGACAGCTCGGTGGCCAGCGTGGCGCGGGCCTGGCTGGCCAGCTTGGAGGCGAGCAGCGAATGGCCGCCGAGCAGGAAGAAGTCGTCGTCGATGGTGACGCCGTCGACGCCCAGGACCTCGCCGAAGAGCGCGCACAGCGTCTCCTCGCGCGGGGTGCGGGGCGCCCGGCCGCCCGTGGCGGCCTCGAAGGAGGGCGCGGGCAGCGCGGCGCGGTCCAGCTTGCCGTTGGCGTCCAGGGGGAGGGTGCCGAGGACCACGACCGCGCTGGGCACCATGTGCTCGGGCAGCACCTCGCCCAGCGCCTCGCGGGCCGTGGCGGCGTCCGGCGAGGTGTCCCCGGCGGCCGTCACATAGGCGACCAGCCGCTGGTCGCCGGGCCGGTCGGTGCGGATCGCCGCGGCGGCCTCGGCGACCTGGGGGAGCGTCCGCAGCGCCGCCTCGACCTCGCCCAGCTCGATGCGGAAACCGCGGAGCTGGACCTGGCCGTCGGTGCGGCCCACGTACTCGATGTCGCCGTCCGGCAGTCGGCGGGCCAGATCGCCGGTGCGGTACATCCGGGTGCCGGGCGGGCCGTAGGGGTCGGCGACGAACCGCTCGGCGGTCAGGGCCCGGCGGCCCAGATAGCCGCGGGCGAGCTGGGCCCCGGACACGTACAGCTCGCCGGTGACCCCGGCCGGGCAGGGCTTCAGGGCGGTGTCGAGGACGTACATCCGGGTGTTCCACACCGGGCGGCCGATCGGCACCGGCCCCTCACCGCCGGGCGCGGAGGGGTGGTGGGCGATCTGGATGGTGGTCTCGGTGGGCCCGTAGAGGTTGTTCAGCGGCACGCCGGGGAACCGCTCGTGGAACCGCTCGGCGGTCTCGCGCGGCAGCGCCTCACCGCCGCTGGAGGCCCGCCGCAGGATGCCCGCGCAGGCGTCGGCGGCGGCCGGGTCGGCGAGGAACGCCTGGAGCATCGACGGTACGAACTGGAGCGCGGTGATGCCCTGTTCGCGCACCGTGCGCGCCAGATACGCCGGATCCTTGTGGCCGCCGGGCTTGGCGACCACCAGGGTCGCGCCGCTGAGCAGCGGCCAGAAGAACTCGCAGACCGAGGCGTCGAACCCGGCCGGGGTCTTCTGCAGCATCCGGTCCCCGGGGGTGAGGCCGTAGGCGTCCTGCATCCACTCCAGGCAGTTGGCGACGGCCCGGTGGGGCACGAGGACGCCCTTGGGGCGGCCGGTGGAGCCCGAGGTGTAGATGATGTACGCGGGGTGCTCGGGGTCGATCGCCACCGCCGGAGCGGAAACGTCTCCCGCGCCCCGGGCGCCGGTGATGTCCACGACGTCCAGCAGCAGCCGTCCCACACCGTGGCGCGCGGGCAGCGCCCCGGCGCTGTCGGCGCGGGTGACGACGAGGGCGGGGCCCGCGTCGTCGAGCATGTACGCCAGCCGCTCGGCCGGGTAGTCCAGGTCCAGGGGCAGATACGCGGCCCCCGTCTTCAGCACCGCGATCAGCGCGATGACCAGGTCGGCGGAGCGGGGCAGGGCCACACCGACGGTGCGCTCGGGCCCGGCGCCGCGTGCGATGAGCACCCGGGCCAGCCGGTTCGCCGCCCGGTCCAGCTCCGCGTAGCTGAGCACGGTGTCATCCACTGTGTCGGCGCAGACCAGGGCCCGGGCGTCGGGAGTCCGGGCGGCCTGGGCCGCCAGCAGCTCCGGGAGGAGGGCGCCGGAGGTCGGATGCGCCGTCTCGCCCGGCGCGCCCAGGACCCGCCGGCGCTCCTCGGCGGACAGCAGCTCCATGGAGCCGACGGTGCGCTGCAGGTCGGAGATGTCGGAGAGGGAGCGCAGCAGGCCGAGATAGCGCTCCCGGTGGGCGATGAGGGCGTCCTCGGTGTAGAGGTTGGAATTGGCGTTGAGGTCGATCCGGATACCGGTGCCGTCGGACCGGTCGTATCCCATGATCGAGAGGTCCTCGACGGTTCCGTTGGAGAGGTTGTGGCCCTTGACCCGGTGACCGGCGAAGTGGAAGTCGTAGTCGTACGTCATGATGTTGACGTGCGGGCCGAGCAATCCGTTTCCGCCGTCCGGAAGTCGCAGATCCCGGGCCAGGTCGATACGGCGGTAGCGCTGATGGCGCAGGGCCTGCCTGACTTCCCGTGAGATCTGCCGTATCAGGTCCCGTATTCGCATATCGGCGCGCACCTGGATGCGCAGCGGCACCACATTGGCGAACATCCCCGGAATGGCACGGGCGGTGGCATCGGTACGGCCCGATACCGGCAGCGTCAGAATGATGTCCGATTTACCGGTCAATCGATGCAGATAAAGGGAGGTCGCTGCGATGATCATAGCCGACCAGTGGGTGGCGTATTTACGCGCGGCGGCCCGCAGCTCGACCGCTTCCTCCTCGGTCAGGTAGGCGGTCTGCCGGAGGACGGTGGAAAGTTCCCTGGTGGGGTGGGTGGAAAGCCGTGCGGGGCGCGGGGAATCGCCGACGTGTTCCAGCCAGTACGCGCGGTCTTTGGCGAAATCCGGCGAGGCCCGGTATTCCGCGTCCTGGTCCACCATCGCCTGGAGGGAGCCGAAGACCGTTTCCCCCTCGGCCGGTTCGGTCCCCGCCATGAGCGCGGTGTACACCTCGGCGGTCCGCCGGCCCAGCAGGGCGGCCGATCCGGCGTCCGAGACGATGTGGTGGGTGCCCTGGTACCAGAGGAAGCGCTCGGGCTCCACCTTCAGCAGGGCGAAGGAGAACGCGGGGTAGTCGCCCAGCCTGAGCGCCCCCGTGGCCAGGTCGTTCTTCATCCACCGCTCGGCCGCGGCCCAGGGGTCGTCCTCGCCGGTGAGGTCCAGCTTCGGCAGCTCCCAGTCGGTCACCGGGTCCAGGATCTGCCAGGGCTCCCCGTCGTCCTCGCCGACCCGCACGTTGTAGGGCTCGGCCTCCACCACGGCCCGGCGCAGCGCCCGCTCGAATATCTCGGTGTCTATCGGTCCTTGTATCTCCAGGTACTCGCCGACCCTGAAGGTGGTGCTCTCCGGCGGCTCCAGCTGCTCAATGAACCAGATCTCACTCTGGCCGGTCGAGAGCGGCAGACGGGCGGCCGGTGCGGCGGGCTGCACATTTCCCCCATTGAGGATGGAACCACGGTCGAAAAAGGTGCCTGTCGACCGGGAGTCGTTTTCCACGCGGCCGCAGGCACCACACTGACCCTATGAGACGCAATTGCACTCAGTGAGGGGGTCAGGAGACCGTTCGGTGGCGAGAGTGTGAAAATCGCCGAAGCCCTAGGGATTTACCTGGGGTATCCCGGTGCCGAGACGGCTGGATGGCGTGGATGAGCATGCGTCAGGAGGGCGCGTGTGTCCAGAGCATGTCCGAGAGTTCACCGAGCGGCAACGCATTGCGCGGACGCCCATGAGGGCGCCCGCGCAAGGTGTGCGGAGGCCGTGGCGGGAATCGAACCCACGTAACTCGATTGAGCGCTTCGGCCGGCGAGTCCGAGAGTTCTTGGCGAGCCGGTTTGCGTCCACGGCCCGGCATGCCTTCCCGAGGGCGACGAACGGACTTCCTCGGCCCTCCCCGCCGGCCGCCGCCCCGTGCGACCTGCCCGGCCCCGCCGCAGGAGTACCGTGGAGACAGACACCAGGGGTGGCGCCAAGGCGGGAAAAGACGTGGCGGAAGCGGAGACCGACTACGCGGCGGTGTTCCAGGCCCTTCCCGGGGCGGTGGCACTGCTGACCCCGCGGCTGATCTACGCGGACGTGAACGCGGAGTTCCTGCGCACCTTGGGCCGCACCCGCGAGCAGGTCATCGGCAGCTACCTGCCCGACGACTTCCGCGACAACCCGGACGACCCTGCCGCGGCCGTCGTGCCCAACATTCAGGCGTCACTGCTCCGGGTGGCGGAAACCGGTGAGCGCGACATCCTGGCGCTGCAGCGGGCCGACGTGGAGAACCCTGACCGGCCCGGGGTACGGGAGGAGCGGTACTGGACCTGGACCAACGTTCCCGTCTTCGGTCCGGATGGGCGGGTGGCGCTGCTGCTGCATCGGGTGGAGGAGGTCACCGAACTCATCCGCGCCCGCGAAGTCGCGCTGAGCCTGCAAGAGGCCATGCTGCCCGTTTCCTGCCCGGTCGGGCGCCACCAGGCGGCCGTACGCTACCGGCCCGCTGTCGACACGTTGCACGTCTGCGGCGATTGGTACGACCTGGTCGACCTGCCCGGCGACCGCATCGCGATCGCCGTCGGCGACGTTGTCGGCCACGGTCTGTCCGCGGCCAAAGTCATGGGACAACTGCGCAGCGCGCTCAGCGCCGCCTGCCGCGCGGCCGACGGTCCCGACAGGGCCCTGGAAGTCCTCGGGCTGTACGCCCGCTCCATCGCCGGTGCTGAGAACACCACAGTGGCCACGACGTTCGTCGACTGGGGCACCCACACCGTCACCTACAGCAGCGCCGGCCACCCTCCACCGGCCCTCCTGCGGAGGGACGGCACCGTGGAGTTCCTGGACCGGGCCACCGACCCGCCACTCGGCGCCCGCCCTGAACACGCCTCCCGGCCCCAGGCCACCGCGCCCTTCACCGAGGGCGCCGTCCTCGCGCTGTACACCGACGGCCTGATCGAACGCCGCAGCGAAGACATCGACACGGGCCTCGCGCGGCTCGCCGATTCCCTGGTTCGCCACCAGGCAGCCGACCCCGAAGCTCTCGCCGACGCCCTGCTGGCCGACCTGCTCCCGCCCGGCGGAGTCACCGACGACACCGCCCTGGTCATCGAGCACCTGTGACCCGGCCCGCCACCTCCGCGGCGGTGCGCGCTGTTCGGACAACACGGGCGCCTGAGCACGGGACTGGCCAACTGGAGCGCCAACTGGCTTCCCGATGGAGAAGTGAGACGGACAGGACCAAGGGGGCACCCCGCAATGGCGCTGTCCCTGCACTTACCCCGTTCAGAACTGGAGGCCGTGGCGGGAATCGAACCCACGTAACTCGATTTGCAGTCGAGCCCCTCAACCACTCGGGCACACGGCCGATGTCGTGCTCTGTTCCCGACGATAGGACGGGGGTGGGGCGGGCACAACGCCGAGACGGGGGCTGCCATACGACTGACACACTGCGTTCATGGCCGCCGGGTACGCCCGCCCGGGTACGCCCGCCCGGGTACGCCCGCTCGGGTACGCCCGCTCGGGTACGCCCGCTCGGGTACGCCCGCTCGGGTACGCCCGCTCGGGTACGCCCGCTCGGGGGCGGCCGGGCCCCGGCTCACGGCGCGGGGCGATCCGCCAGGAAGTCCTCGACCACCTGGCGGAAGAGATCCGGGTCGTCGACCCACGGATAGTGGCCCACCCCGGGCAGGGGCCGCACCTGCCCGTCCGGGAAGGACTCGGCGACCAGCTCCCCGGCTCGCATCCCGGTCACCGCGTCCCGGTCGCCGGTGATCGCCAGCACCGGGCACGGCACCTCGCGCAGCCGGGCCAGCACCGCGCGCCGCCCCGCCTCGTCGACGCCCTGCCAGAATCCGGCCCGCGGTACCGGCCCGAGCTGCTCGCCCTCGCTCTCGGCGTGCGCCCGCTGGGGTTCCTCCCAGCGGCCGTACGCCATGGGGGCGGCCTGCAGCAGCAGCCTGCGCACCTCGGCGAGGTCGGTGGTGTCGGGCAGTAGCCGGACCGCCGTATACGCCTCCTGCCACCAGGGCTCGTCGGAGCGGGACTCGAAGATCTCCCGGGCGTCCTCGGGGAGTTCGCCCTGCAGCCGCGCGCCCGGGCAGACCACGATCAGCCGGCCGAGCCGCTCGGGGTGGGCGGCCGCGTACGCCTGGGCCGTCGCGGCGGCCGCGTCATGGGCGAGCAGCGGGAAGCGGGCGAGGTCCAGATGGCGGCGGAGCGCCTCGAGGTCCTCGGCGAGCCCCGGGAAGGCGTAGCCACTGGGGTCGACGGCGGGCGGGGAGTCCCCGGTGCCGCGGCTGTCGGGGATGACGAGGGTGTGATGGGCGTTCAGTCCGCCGAGGTCGCCCAGATACGCGGCGCTGCGCCCCGGCCCGCCCGCCAGGCAGATCAGCGGCGGCCCCGCTGAGCCGTCCCGGGCCTCCAGGACGCGGTAGGCCAGCTCGGTTCCGTCGTACGAGGTGTAGTGCGGCATGGAGTCAGCTTGCCCCAGCATCGTCATCTTGACCGTGCTTGCCCGGGGGCGTGGTGTGCCGGGTGTGGCGCATGGGCCGTGGGCGGCGGTCCGCGTGACGCAAAAGCTTCGGTTGGGGTGATCTTGTGCGAACCCAAATTACGCTTATGGTTTCCGTCCGCTTCTCCGTATGATGCGAATGTGTTCGATTCCCGGCACGTCAAGACGTTCCACGAGGTGGTCCGCTCCGGCTCCTACTCCGGAGCCGCCCGCGCGCTCGGCTACACCCAGCCGGCCATCACCCAGCAGATGAAGGCGCTGGAACGGGCCGTCGGCAGTCCACTGTTCATCCGGGTCGGCCGCGGGATGCGGCTGACCGAGGCGGGGGAGACCCTCGCCCGTCACGCCGACACCATCCTGACCAGCATCTCCACCGCCCAGCAGCAGATGAACGCCATCACCCGGCTGCGCTCGGGCCGAGTGCGGGTCTGCGCCTTCCCCAGCGCCAACGCGACCCTCATCCCCGAGGCCATGGCCCGGCTCGCCGCCGCCCATCCGGGGGTGCGGGTGGAGCTGCTGGAGGGCGAGCCGCCGGACTCGATGGGGCGGGTGGTGCGCGGGGAGTGCGACATCACGCTCGCCTTCACCTATCCCGGGCTGCGCGAGGAGACCCCCGCCGAGCTGGTGGAGATCCCGCTGCTGGAGGACCAGCTCACGGTGCTGCTGCCGACCGGGCATCCGCTGGCCAGACGGCGGGCGGTCAAGCTGGCGGAGCTGAGCGAGGAGCGCTGGATCGCCGGGTGCCTGCGGTGCCGCGCCAACTTCCTGCACGAATGCGCGGAGCAGGGCTTCGCCCCGGACATCGCCTTCACCACCGACGACAATCTGGTGGTGCAGAGCATGGTCGCGGCCGGGCTCGGCGTGGCGATGATGCCGGGGCTGGTGCTCTCGTTCCTGTGCCATCAGAAGGTCACCGGGCGCGCCCTGGACCCCGCCTCGCGCCGCCATGTCTCGGCGTATGTGCTGCGCGAACATCTGGAGATACCGGCCACCGCGCGGGTGCTGGAGGAGCTGAAGACAGTGGCGGGGAACCGGGTCGGATGCTGAGCCCGGCCGTGCGCTGACCGCCTGTCCATAAGCGCCATCCATAAGCAGATCTTGGAGACGGCTCAACAACCTGTCGTTGGACGTGATGGAGCGGGCGGCAGGACGCTGCCACCATGAGCACCCCGACCGCGTATCCGTCCTCCCGTCTTCTCACGGCACGCCTCGGCGAGTTCGTCGGCGACGTCCGCGAGGCCGTCGACCGGGGGCTGGCGCCCGATGTGACCGCCTATCTGGTCGGCGAGCGGCTGGCGCCCCACCTCGGCGCGGCCGATCTGCTCACCCCGGGGCAGCGCGAGGGCGACCCCGACCGCTACCGCCAGCACGTTCTGCACGCCGAGCCCGACGGCAGCTTCTCGATCGTCGCGTTGGTGTGGCTGCCCGGCCAGCGCACGGCGATCCATGACCATGTGTCCTGGTGTGTGACCGGCGTCCATGAGGGCGAGGAGCACGAGCGGCGCTACCGCCTCGTGCCCGACGGTCCGGGCTCGCGGCTGATCGCGGTGGAGGACGTGGTCAACCCGCGGGGCGCGGTGTGCGGTTTCGCGCCGCCCGGAGATATCCACAGGGTGTGGAACGCCTGCGGGACGAAGGCGATCTCGATCCATGTCTACGGGGCGGACATCGCCCGCCTGGGCAGCAGCGTCCGGCGGGTCTACGACCTTCCGACGGCGGACGAGGTCGACGGCCTTTCGACGGCGGACGAGGCCCACGGCCTTTCGACGGCGGACGGCCAGTGACGCTGACCGCCGCGCCCGGCCGGGCGCGGCAGGCCGCCGGATGGCGGCCGCCCGCCACCGCGTACGGGCTCGGGCTCGCCGCGGCCGGGGTCGCGACCGCCTGGGGCGTCCACCGGCTGCTCCCCGCCGTACCCCTGCTGACCGCCGCCGTCGTGCTGGGCATCGTCGCGGCCCATCTGCCGGGGGCGCGCGGACTCGTCCGGGGCGTCTGCCGCGCCGGGCTCTCCTTCGCCGGGAAGCGGCTGATGCGCCTCGGCATCGTGCTGCTCGGCCTCAAGCTCAGCCTGAACGATGTGCTGGGCCTCGGCTGGGCCACCGTGGCGATGGTCCTGGGCGTCGTCGCGGCCACCTTCTGCGGCACCTGGTGGCTCGGCCGCCGGATGGGGCTGCGCGGCGATCAGCCCCTGCTGATCGCGACCGGCTACTCGATCTGCGGGGCCTCCGCCATCGGCGCGGTGAGCGAGGTGTCGGAGAGCGATGAGCGCGATGTGGCCACCTCCGTGGCGCTGGTGACGCTGTGCGGCACGCTCGCCATCGCCGTCCTGCCGCTGCTTCAGCACCCCTTGGGGCTGGACGACGTGGCGTTCGGCAGGTGGGTGGGCGCGAGCGTGCACGACGTGGGCCAGGTCGTGGCCACCGCGCAGACCGCCGGGCCGGCGACGCTGGGCGACGCGGTGCTGGTCAAGCTGGTGCGGGTGGCCCTGCTCGCCCCGCTGGTCGCGGCGCTCGCGACGTCCGTACGGGCGCGGGAGCGCGCCAAGGCGGCGGCGGGCGAGGGGACGGCGGCGAGCGAGGCGGCGAAGCGGCGGCCGCCGCTGGTGCCGCTGTTCGTCCTCGGCTTTCTCACGATGACCGCCCTGCGCAGCACGGACCTCCTGTCCACCGCCGCGCTGGACACCGCCGCCACGGCCCAGGAACTCCTCCTCGCCGCCGCCCTCTTCGGCCTCGGCAGCGCCGTCCACCTCCCCTCACTCACCCGCACCGGCGCCCGGGTCGCGGCGCTGGGGCTGTGCGCATGGGTGGTGATCGCGGGGGCGTCGTACGCGGGGGTGCTGCTCACGACGTAAGGCGCGGGGCGCGGCCAGGGGTGCCGAGGAGCGGCGAGGGCCCGCAGGGCCGGGGCGCCGACCAGGAGCGGGCGCGCGGTCCCAGGGCCGGGGTACGGCCAGGATTGCGGGCGCGCGGCCAGGGGCGCCGGGTCGCGGGGTACGGCCAGGGCCCGGCCTGCAGTCATGGGTGCCGGGGGCGCGGCCAGGGTGGCGGGGCTCGGCCGGGCCCGCGTCGTGGGCAGAGCGCCCTAGGGCCAACGGCCGAGCGCGGCTCCGTCCCGCGACAGGTGTGACCTCCCGGAACGCCACTTACTCTGACGCCATGACCCCTCGCGACCCGCATGACGCCGACGCCGCCGTCACGGACAGCGCCGCCCCCCTGCCGCCCCGGGCATCCCCCGTCCCGCCCGAGCCGCAAGACGGAGACCTGGACCTGGGCCTGGAGGGCGGCGGCGGCAGCGGCGACACCGTACTGGGGAGGCGCTACCGCGCCCTCACCCTCGGCATCGTCACCGTCGTCTCCCTCATCGCCTTCGAGGCGAGCGCGGTCAATACCGCGATGCCGGTCGCGGCCCGCGCGCTGGACGGGGTCGAGCTCTACGCGTACGCCTTCTCCGCCTACTTCACCGCGAGCCTGTTCGCGATGGCGCTGTCGGGGGAGTGGTGCGACCGCAAGGGGCCGCTGGCGCCGCTGTTCACCGGGATCGCGGCGTTCGCCGCCGGGCTGCTGGTGGCCGGTTCGGCGCAGCGGATGTGGATGTTCGTGGGCGGGCGCGCGGTGCAGGGCATAGGCGGCGGGCTGGTGATCGTCGCGCTGTATGTGGTGGTCGGCCGCGCCTATCCGCAGCGGCTGCAGCCCGCCGTGCTGGCGTCCTTCTCCGCCGCCTGGGTGCTGCCGGTCATCGTCGGCCCGCTCGCCGCCGGGACCGTCACCGAACAGGTCGGCTGGCGCTGGGTGTTCCTGGCCATCCCGGTGCTGGTGCTGCCGCCGCTCGCGGTGATGCTCCCCGCGCTGCGCGCCCTGCCCCCGAGCGAGCGCTCCGCGGGCATGAACCGCCGCCGGATCCTCCTCGCGCTCGCCGTCGCGGCCGGCGCCGGGCTGCTGCAGTACGCGGGCCAGGACCTCAACTGGCTCTCCCTCGTCCCGGCCGCCGCCGGTCTCGCCCTGCTCGTCCCGTGTGTACTGCGGCTGCTCCCCGAGGGCACCTTCCGCGCCGCCCGCGGACTGCCGTCGGTGATCCTGTTGCGCGGGGTGGCGGCGGGGTCCTTCCTGGGCGCGGAGAGTTTCGTTCCGCTGATGCTGGTGACCCAGCGCGACCTGTCCGCGACCGCCGCCGGGCTCTCCCTCACCGGTGGCGGACTCACCTGGGCCCTGGGCTCGTACACCCAGAGCCGGCCCCGCCTGGAGCCGCACCGCGAACGGCTGATGGGTCTCGGCATGCTTCTGATCGCCGTGTCCATCGCCGCGGTGCTCCTGGCCCTCATCGACTCCGTCCCGGCCTGGATCGTGGCCGTGGCCTGGGTGATCGGCGGCTATGGGATGGGGCTGGCCATCTCCAGCGGGAGCGTGCTGCTGCTGAAGCTCTCCCGTCCGGAGGACGCGGGCAGCAACTCCGCCTCCCTCCAGGTCTCCGACGCGCTCGGCAACATCACGCTGGTCGGCCTCAGCGGTGTCCTCTTCGTCTCCTTCGGTGGCGGCGATATCGCCGCCACCGGCTCGACGGCCTCCCACCAGCCGGCCGCCTTCGGCGCGGTCTACGTGGCGATGGCGGCGGTGGCGCTGGCGGGGGCGTGGGTGACGACGCGGTTGCGGCTCGTCACCGCGTAGTACCACCATGACCCCACTAGTGGTACCGTTTTGGTATGGCTATGAATCTCCGACTGCGCGACGACCAGCAAGAGGCGCTCAAGCAGCGGGCCGAGGAGGAGGGCCGCAGTATGCACGCCATAGTGCTTCAGGCGATCGATCGGTATCTCGAGCAAGAGGCGGACCGCGAGTCGGTCCAGCGCCTGGGGGCGAAGTACGCGGCACGCCACGCGGACCTTCTGCGGAGGCTGGGGGAGTAAGTGAAGTATCTGACGGTCCAGGAAGTGCTGGACCTGGCGGAAATCGCCTGTGGGGGGCAGCGGATCGCGGTGCGCGATCTGGGGTTGCTGAGTTCGGCTGTGCATCGTCCGCAGTCGCAGATGTTCGGCATAGAGGCGTACACCGACCACTTCGAGAAGGCCGCCGCGTTGCTCCAGTCGCTCGCCGTCAACCGCCCGCTGGTGGACGGCAACAAGCGGATGGCGTGGATGTGCACGGTGGTCTTCCTCGACATCAACGGCACCGAGATGCTCGACGTCGACCAGGACGAGGCGTACAAGCTGGTGGTCGGTGTGGCCGCGGGCGCGCTCGAGGACGTGGCGGACATCGCGTCCCGATTGCGGAGGCTGCACGAGGCGATGTGAGTCTGATCCCACCCTCGGGCGGGATCAGCCCGTACCCCCGAGCGTGAACGATGGCACCGGTAGGCTGACGCGGTTCCCGATCGACCTCGCCGAGCCAGCCCGACGGAGACCGTGAGTACTACTGCCGCCTCCACCAGCCATCACCTCTCGCCCGCCTTCCCCGGCCGGGCTCCTTGGGGTACCGCGAGCAAGCTGCGCGCCTGGCAGCAGGGCGCATTGGACAAGTACATCCAGGAGCAGCCGCGGGACTTCCTCGCGGTCGCGACCCCCGGCGCCGGTAAGACCACCTTCGCGCTGACCCTCGCCTCCTGGCTGCTGCACCACCACGTCGTCCAGCAGGTGACGGTCGTCGCGCCGACCGAGCATCTGAAGAAGCAGTGGGCGGAGGCCGCCGCGCGGATCGGCATCAAGCTGGACCCGGAGTACAGCGCGGGTCCGCTGAGCCGGGAGTACCACGGGATCGCCGTCACCTACGCGGGCGTCGGCGTCCGGCCCATGCTGCACCGCAACCGGATCGAGCAGCGCAAGACGCTCGTCATTCTCGACGAGATCCACCACGCCGGCGACTCCCGCTCCTGGGGCGAGGCGTGTCTGGAGGCGTTCGAGCCGGCGACCCGGCGGCTGGCGCTCACCGGCACCCCGTTCCGGTCCGACACCAACCCCATCCCCTTCGTCACCTACGAAGAGGGCAACGACGGGATCCGGCGCTCCTCCGCCGACTACACCTACGGCTACGGCAACGCGCTCTCCGACGGTGTGGTGCGCCCCGTCATCTTCCTCTCCTACAGCGGCAACATGCGCTGGCGGACCAAGGCGGGCGACGAGATCGAGGCGCGGCTCGGCGAGCCGATGACCAAGGACGCCGTCTCCCAGGCGTGGCGCACCGCGCTCGATCCGCGCGGCGACTGGATGCCGAATGTGCTGCGCGCCGCCGACCAGCGGCTGTCCGAGGTCCGTAAGGGCATCCCGGACGCGGGGGCGCTCGTCATCGCGGCCGACCAGGACTCGGCCCGTGCGTACGCCAAGCTGATCCGCGAGATCACCGGCAACAAGGCGACGCTCGTGCTCTCCGACGAGGCGGCGGCGTCCCAGCGGATCGAGGACTTCAGCCACTCCGACGACCGCTGGATGGTCGCGGTCCGCATGGTGTCGGAGGGCGTGGACGTGCCCCGGCTGGCGGTCGGGGTCTACGCGACCACCATCTCCACACCGCTCTTCTTCGCCCAGGCCGTCGGCCGTTTCGTACGGTCGCGGCGGCGCGGCGAGACCGCGTCCGTCTTCCTCCCCACCATCCCGATGCTGCTCGGCTTCGCGGGCGAGATGGAGGTCGAGCGCGACCACGTCCTGGACAAGCCGAAGAAGGACGGCGAGGAGGAGAACCCGTACGCGGAGGAGGAGAAGCTCCTCGAGGAGGCCGAGAAGCAGCAGGACGAGGACACCGGCGAACAGGACCAACTCCCCTTCGAGGCGCTGGAGTCGGACGCGGTCTTCGACCGGGTGCTGTACGACGGCGCCGAGTTCGGCATGCAGGCGCATCCGGGCAGCGACGAGGAACAGGACTACCTCGGCATCCCCGGGCTTCTCGAACCCGACCAGGTGCAGATGCTGCTCCAGAAGCGGCAGGCCAAGCAGATCGCGCACAGCCGCAAGAAGCCGGACGAGGAGGCGGATCTGCTGGAGCTCCCGGCGGAGCGGCGGCCGGTGGTCACCCACAAGGAGCTGCTGGAGCTGCGCAAGCAGCTCAACACGCTGGTCGGGGCGTATGTCCACCAGAGCGGCAAGCCGCATGGCGTGATCCACACCGAGCTGCGCCGGGTCTGCGGCGGCCCGCCGAGCGCGGAGGCGACGGCGGGGCAGATCCGCGAGCGGATCAAGAAGGTCCAGGAGTGGGCGACGCGCATGCGCTGACGCGCGGACCTTCCCTTCCCTTCCCTTCCCCTCCTCGCCCCTTCCCGCAGCATCGATATGCGGTTCCGCCGCGTGGCAGGGGCTCGCCCCTGGACCCCGGGGTCCAGGGGCGAGCCCCAGTCGAGGGAAGGGGCGGGGAGGGGAACAGCCCGCCGCGGGCGGCAAGATCCGTCGGACACCCCGCGCGGTGACATAGACGCAGGGCGGTGATGCCCTGCGCAACCCCTTTTCGAAAAGTTTCATGAACCGGTCGCACGCCCCCCTTGTTTATCCGGACGAACCGGGTCGATCTGGGGTGCCCTCATGTCGTTCGCTTTGGCAGCTCTGCTCGGATTCTGGACAAACCCTTCCGCAAAGCGGACCGGCTCGCTAGCGTTCGGGCACGCACACGCCCCGTGGCAGCGCCGCCGCGGAGCGCAGCCGGTGCGTGACCACCGCGACCGGCGGCCTCTTCGCGCGCCGTCGTCGGGACCGACGGGGCACCGCACGAAGAGCCGCCACTCATCACCGAGGAGGGGGCGTCGTGACCGCGGAGACCTCTCAGACGCTCGATCGGGGACTGCGCGTCCTCAAACTGCTCGCCGACACCGACCACGGGCTGACCGTGACCGAGCTGTCCAACAAGCTCGGCGTCAATCGCACCGTGGTCTACCGCCTGCTGGCCACCCTTGAGCAGCACTCCCTCGTCCGCCGGGACATCGGCGGACGGGCGCGCGTCGGGCTGGGGGTGCTGCAGCTCGGCCGCCAGGTGCATCCGCTCGTACGGGAGGCGGCGCTGCCCGCGCTGCGCTCCCTCGCCGAGGACGTCGGCGCGACCGCTCACCTCACTCTGGTCGACGGCACCGAGGCCCTCGCCGTCGCGGTCGTCGAGCCGACCTGGACCGACTACCACGTGGCCTACCGGGCCGGATTCCGGCATCCGCTCGACCGGGGCGCCGCCGGGCGCGCCATCCTCGCCGCCCGCGCCGGCCGCCCCGACGACCCCGGGTACGCCCTCACCCACGGCGAACTGGAGGCGGGCGCGAGCGGCGCGGCCGCCCCGCTCATCGGGGTGACGGGGATAGAGGGCAGCGTCGGGGTCGTCATGCTCTGCGACTCGGTACCGGACCGGGTCGGCCCGCGGGTCGTCGACGCGGCCCGAGAGGTCTCGGACGCCCTGAGCTGAGCGCCCGGCGCGGCCCCGGCGCGAACAGCACGCCGTGGCGGCGGCCTCGATGGACGCGGTGCGCCGTAACCCGGCGGTGCGCCGTAACCGCGCTCGCAACCGCGCTCGCAACCGCGCGGCACGCCCGGTCCGCGCGGCCCCGGCGCGGGACAACGCGCTGCGGCGCCGTGGCCCGGGCATGGCGCGGTAGCAGGGTGCCCCCCATCTGACGACACGCGGCGTGCGGCAGCGCCGCGCCCTGCGGGGTGCGGCCGATGAAGCGGCGGCGCGGATGAGCGCCGCCGCGAAGGTGCGACCGCTGTCGCACGGTGGCCCGGGCCCGGCGGTGGCGCTGGACCCGTGTTGGGCGTGACAGTGGCGGCCCCACTGGGCCCGCCCCGCCCGCGCCCGTCGGCATGGCCGCCGCGCCATGCGGCCGGGAGCCGTGAGCCCGGCGCCCTTGGTCGGGCGCCGCGCGCCTGCCCGCGTCGGCCGGGCGTCACGAGCTGAGCCAAGCCGTCCGCGCCCGCCGCCCGCCAAGCCGTCCGTCTCCGCCGCCCGCCCAGGGCTCGTGTTCGCTGCCCGCCCAGGGCTCGCGCCCGCAGCCAGCCCAGGGCTCGTGTTCGCTGCCCGTCAGGGCTTTGGGGGTCGGGGTGGCGCCTCGTCCGTCCCGGCGGTCAACTAGATTCGCACCATGCCTGCCGTCTCCCCCCGCGCCCGCATCCTCGCGCTCTGCTCCGCGCCCGTGCTCGCCCTGCTCGCGGTGGCCGCGTTCGCCCCGCTGCCGTTCACCGTGGCCCAGCCCGGTTCGACCGTGAACGTCCTCGGCGCCGACCGTGGCAAGCAGGTGATCAGCGTCTCGGGGAGCGGCACCCGCAAGACCAGCGGGCAGCTCAGGATGACGACGATCCTGGCCACCGGCCCGGACGCCACCGTGCGGCTCAAGGACGTGATCAGCGGCTGGTTCGCCACCGATCGCGCGGTCATGCCGCATGACTCGGTCTACGTCGGCGGCACCACCAAGGAGATCGAGCGGCACAACGCCGAGGAGATGCGGGAGTCACAGTCCTCGGCCACCAGCGCCGCGCTCGGCTATCTCCACCGCTCCCCGCGCGACGTCAAGGTCACCCTGCGCCTGGCCGACGTCGGCGGACCGAGTGCCGGGCTGCTCTTCTCCCTCGGCGTGATCGACAAGCTGGACGGGGACGGCCGCGGTGGCGATCTCACCGGTGGCCGGACGATCGCGGGCACCGGCACCATCGACGCCAAGGGCAAGGTCGGGGCCGTGGGCGGGGTTCCGCTGAAGACGCGGGCCGCCAAGCGGGACGGCGCCACGGTCTTCCTGGTGCCGAAGGCCGAATGCGCCGATGCCACCGCCGAACTGCCCAAGGGGCTGCGGCTGATCCCCGTCACCACCCTCAAGGGTGCCGTGACGGCTCTGCGGGCGCTGCGGTCGGGCGGCGCGGTCCCGCACTGCTGAGCGGTGCCGCGGTCCTCTGGTCCACCGCGGTCCTCTGGTCCACCGCGGTCCTCTGGTCCACCGCCGTCCTCTCGTCCACCGCCGTCCCCTTGTCCCCCGCCGCCCCCTGGCCAACGGCCGCCCCCTCGTCCATCCCGCGCCAGGCCGGGAAGACCAGCGGGCTGAGCGTGGCCAGGAAGTAGACCCCGCCCGTCACCAGGAAGGCGGCGGTCAGCCCCACGCCCTCCACCAGACATCCGGCCGCGAGCCCGCCGAGCGGCATCACCACCCACACCCCCGCGGTGAGCGCGCCCGAGACCCGGCTGCGCAGCTCATCGGGGACGGCCTCGTAGGTCACCGTGGTCAGGATCGGGTTGAGCATTCCCGCCGCGACTCCGCTGGCCGCCATCGTCACGGCGAGCGGGGACACACCGGGGACGAACGCGGCGATCAGGAAGCGCGGCAGCCCGCACACCAGGAAGCTCACCGCGAAGACGGTCCGGCGCGAAAAGCGGTCGCCCACCGCCCCGTAGAGCAGCGCCCCCACCAGCGCACCGCCGCCGAACAGCGCGGTGAGCAGCCCCAGTTGCACCGAACCGCCCAGGTGCCGCTCGGCGTGGACGGGCAGCAGTACGGACGACAGGCCCTGGTCGAGGCCGTTGGTGACCATGACCATCAGCACGATGGCCAGCAGCAGCCGATGGTGCAGCAGAAAGCGGTACCCCTCGCGCAGCTCCGCGCGGTAGGCGCGGGCGGACACCGGCACGACGGGCTTGCGCGGCGCGGCGGCGGGCAGCCCGCGCAGCCCCGCCATGATCAGCAGCGCGGAGGCCGCGAACGTCGCCGCGTCCAGCAGCAGTACGGAGGGCGGGCCGAGCAGCGCGATCAGCAGCCCCCCGACCGCCGCGCCCAGCATCCGGGCCCCGCGCGAGGCCCCGTCGTAGAAGCTGGCGGCGCGGCTGAGGGTGGTGCCCGCCCGTTCGGCCAGCGCGGGGACGAGCACTTGGCGGGCGGTCTCGCCCGGTGCGTGGAGCAGTCCGCAGAACGCCATCAGCGCACATAACTGCCAGAACCGCAGCAGCCCGGCGAAGTGCAGCACCGGAATCGTGGCGACGGCCACCCCGCACAGCGCGTCCGAGGCGATGGAGACCCGCCTGCGGCCGACCCGGTCGATGACCGGCCCGCCGATCACGGCGGAGACGACCACCGGCAGGGTCGCGCAGAAGGACACGAACCCGGCCTTGGCCGCGCTGCCCGTGGTCTCCAGGACGAACCACGGGACGGCGATCAGCGTGAGCGAGTTGCCCGCTATGGAAACGGTGTTGGCGGCGAGGACGAGCATGAGCGGTCTTCGGCCACCGTTGTTTCCCCGGCGCTCTCTGTGTCCTGTGTCGTCGGTCATGTCAGTGGTCGAACCGCGCCGTCAGACCGGATTGCGGCAGCCGTGGGGTGGCCAGCCGCAGCCCGACCTCCACCAGCGTCCAGCCGAGCCGGGCGCGCAGCGCCCGGACGCGGGCGGGACGGGTTCGGGCGGGGCGGGTCCGGCGGTGGGACTGGGGCGCCTCGTGGGCCTCATGCTGGAGACGCTCGGCGCGTATTCGGTGGAGCCACAGATGGATCTCGTCGCCGTACATGTCGTTCCCCCCAGGGATCGGTCAGTCCTCTTCGCGCGGGAAGGCATGCAGATGGACGCGGTACGGGGCGGAGCCCTCGGTGTCCCGGTCCACCTCCTTCTCGCGGTAGCTCTCGATCACTTCGTGCACCTTGTCGCGCATTTCGCCGGCGAGTTCGGGCGTGAGACGCATGGCGAAGTCGCTCATGTCCGAAGCGCTGCGCCATGCTGAGGGCCAGTCGTGCATGGTGCTGAACCAGGTGGACAGGTCCTGGCCGTGGATGGTGGCCCACTCGTGAAGCAGGGTGTTCATTGCTCCGCGTACGGCCGGGTCGGGGCTGGTCAGAAACCTGTCGGTACCCACCCGCACGCCCCGCTGCGCCGCCTTCCACCACCGCTCCCGCCCCTTGCCCCGCTCCGGATCGTCCTTGACGAAGCCGTGGGCGGCCAGCTGCCGCAGATGGTAGCTCGTGGCGCCGCTGGACTCGCCCAATCTGTCGGCCAGTTGGGACGCGGTGGCCGGTCCGTACTCGCGCAGCGCCCCGAGCAGACGTATCCGCAGCGGATGCGCGAGCCCGCGCAGGGAGCGGGGGTCGAGCACCCGGACGTCGTCGGGCGCAGGCTCTTCGTTCTGTGCCATGCGCGGCAGCGTAAGCATGCAAAGACTCAGTTGCAACACTTTCTTTGCAACAGAGTCTTTGGATCCGTTTCAGGGGCCGCCGCGGGCCCCAGTCCTCAGTCCAGCGCCGCCTGCCGCACCAGCGGGATGATCCGCAGCGGAACCGCGTTCTCCATCACGATCGCCGTCGAGGCCCGGACGATCCCCTCGAACCCCACCACCAGGTCGATCACCCGCTGAAGGTCGGCGTTGGAGCGGGCCACCAACCGGCAGAGCATGTCCCCGTGGCCCGTGGTGGTGTGCAGCTCCAGCATCTCCGGAACGGTCGCCAGATGGGCCCGTACGTCCTGCCCCTGCCCCTGCTTGATCTCCAGCGTCGCGAACGCGGTGACCGGATAGCCGAGCGCCGCCGGGTCCACATCGGGGCCGAAGCCGCGGATCACCCCCTGCGCCCGCAGCCGGTCCAGCCGCGCCTGCGCCGTGCCGCGGGCGACACCGAGGCGGCGCGACGCCTCCAGCACGCCTATCCGCGGTTCCTCGGCGAGCAGCTCGATCAGGCGGGCGTCGAGCCCGTCGATCCCCATGCGGTCCCCCTTGAGGTCTCCGTGGCCCTTGTGACGTTCTCTGTGACGGTAGTCACCCTGTACAGGATGCTCTATGGCAGACCGCTCTGGCTATACACACTGACCAGCGCTTTCGCGAAGTGTTGCGCACCTTGAGCCATGGGAGGACGCTGCGAAGTATGACTGAGACGACAGAGATGCTGCAGCAGGGGGACGCACGGCACGCCGATCCGTTCCCCGTGAAGGGGATGGACGCGGTCGTCTTCGCGGTCGGCAACGCGAAGCAGGCCGCGCACTACTACGCCACCGCCTTCGGCATGAAGCTCGTCGCCTACTCCGGTCCGGAGAACGGCAGCCGGGAGACGGCCAGTTACGTCCTCGTCTCGGGCGGCGCCCGCTTCGTGTTCACCTCCGTCATCAAACCGGCGAGCGCCTGGGGCCGCTTCCTGGCCGAGCATGTCGCCGAGCATGGCGACGGTGTGATCGACCTCGCGGTGGAGGTGCCGGACGCGCGCGCCGCGTACGCGTACGCCGTCGAGCACGGCGCCGCCGGGATCGAGGAGCCGCATGAGCTCAAGGACGAGCACGGCACGGTGGTGGTGGCTTCCATCCGCACCTACGGCGACACCCGCCACACCCTCGTCGAGCGCACCGGCTACGACGGCCCGTACCTGCCCGGCTTCGCGGAGGCCGAGCCGATCGTCGACCCGCCCGCGCGGCGGAACTTCCAGGCCATCGACCACTGCGTCGGCAATGTGGAGCTCGGCCGGATGGACGAGTGGGTCGGCTTCTACAACAACGTCATGGGCTTCACCAACATGAAGGAGTTCGTGGGCGACGACATCGCCACCGAGTACTCCGCGCTGATGTCGAAGGTCGTGGCGGACGGCACCCGCAAGGTGAAGTTCCCGCTCAACGAGCCCGCGGTCGGCAAGAAGAAGTCGCAGATCGACGAGTATCTGGAGTTCTACGGCGGCCCCGGCGTCCAGCACATCGCGCTCGCCACCAACGACATCGTCGCCACGGTGCGGGCGATGCGTGCGGCCGGGGTGCGGTTCCTGGACACCCCGGACTCGTACTACGAAACCCTGGGGGAGTGGGTCGGCGACACCCGCGTCCCGGTGGAGACCCTCCACGAGCTGAAGATCCTCGCCGACCGCGACGAGGACGGCTATCTGCTGCAGATCTTCACCAAGCCGGTCCAGGACCGGCCGACCGTCTTCTTCGAGCTGATCGAGCGGCATGGCTCGATGGGCTTCGGCAAGGGCAACTTCAAGGCCCTCTTCGAGGCGATCGAGCGCGAGCAGGCCCAACGCGGCAACCTCTGACCGCCTCTGACCGCCACGCGGGGTGGGCCGCCGCCGGTCGGCCCGCCCGGCGCGGCCGTGCCCGTGTGGCCGGGCCGGACACTCCTCCGTGGATGCCCATCGCCCGGCCGCGGCTGCTGTCCGGGAAGGTAGGCGCGGGGCGAACGCGAGGCTCGGGTCCGCCCCTGAACCCGGTGCGGGATGGTCCGCGGGTCAGCCCGTCAGTAGCGGACCGCCCCGTAGTCGATCTCTTCCTCGGGGTACGCCGCGGCGCGGCGGCCGAGGCCCCTCATGCGTGCGCGCATCTCGTCGGCGGGGAGGTGGTGCAGATCGCCGTGGCCCGGCAGCACCCACTCGAAGATCAGCTCCTCGGCCCCGCGGGCCACCGACTCGGCGAGTGTCTTGATCGAGTCGTAGACGACGCTGTGGGCGACTTCGAGGGTCTGCTGACCGTTCGACCAGAAGAACGCGTCGCCGGTGAAACAGTACTTCTCGTCCGCGATGAAGAGCGTGCTGCCCTCGGTGTGTCCGGGGAAGGGGTGGGCGATGACGCCCGGGCCGATCTCGACCGGCTCGGTGTCGCGGATGATGTGGTCGGCGGAGGGCAGGGAGTGCAGGTCGCCCTCGTGGATCCACAGCCGGGCGCCGAAGGCGTCGGCGTACTTGCGGGCGTGCGCGACATGGTCGAGGTGGGTGATGAGTACGTCGGTGACCTTGCCGACCTTCTCCTCGTAGCGGCGGGCGAGCGCGGGCCGCCAGCGCGGGGTGTCGATCATCATGGCGGTGCCGTCGGGGCGGCGCAGGAGGTAGGAGGTGGCGCCGTAGGTCTGCGGGGAGGCGTGTCCGCAGAGGAAGACGACTCCGTCCTCGTCCAGCGGTTTCGGGTACGGGTCCGAGTCGGCGTCCCATTGGTCGGCCGGCGGGTGGACGGAACGGGTCGGGCAGGCATGCGCCGCCATGTACATCTTCTCGACGTCGGCCTCGGTCTCGGGCTGGCGGATGACGGTCGACAGGCCGCCGTACTCGCCGCCCTCCTTGAAGCCGATCATGCCGGGGGCGAGCTGGCGGGCGATGTTGCAGTTGATGCAGCGGTCGTCGACGGACCAGCCCTCGTTCTGCGCGGGCGCCGCCTCGGTGCCGTGCTCGGCCTGGGTTTCCCGCTCTGCCTGAGTCGTGCTCATGACTTCACTTTCTTCGGGTTGTCGTGCTGGTCGTTGTGCTTGAGGTGGGTGTCGAAGAACGTCTCGATGCGCCTCCACGCGTCGGCGGCGAGTATGCGGTCGCGTCCGCCGTAGCTGGCGACGACGGGGCAGGCGCCGGTCAGCGCCTGGTCCAACCGCTTCGGCAGCAGGCCGTAGCCCGGCCGCGACCGGACGGTCGCGGTGGATTCGCTGGGCTCAGGAGGTGGCACGTGATTCTCCCGTGGGCATCGGTTTGCCGCGGCAGGAAGGGCCGAGGCGGTACCGGAGAGGTGGAAGGGGCCGCAGAGCTGCCGTCACAGATCGAGGACCAGCCGGGGCCCGCGTGAACGGGAGACGCAGATCATCATGATCTCGTCGGACTCCCGTTCCTCCGCGCTGAGGACGGAGTCGCGGTGGTCGGGCTCGCCGTCGAGGACCTCGGTCTCGCAGGTGCCGCAGATGCCCTCGGCGCAGGAGGAGAGCGCGGCCACACCGGCCTCTCGTACGGCATCCAGCACGCTGCGTTCCGGCGCCACTTGGACGGTGATCCCGGACCGGTCGAGCACGACCTCGAAGGCGCCCCGCGAAGGCACGCCCTGCGCCTTGGCCTGGAACCGCTCCACCTGGAGGGCCCTGTCCGGCCACGCCCGGCACCGCTCCTCGACGGCGGCGAGGAGCGGCTCGGGGCCGCAGCAGTAGACGAGGGTCTCGGGGTCGGGATCGCCGAGGTAGTCGTCGATGTCGAGCAGACCGTGCCGGTCCTGCGGGTGTACGGTCACGGCCTCGCCGTACCCGGCCAGTTCGTCGAGGAAGGCCATGGAGGAACGGCTCCGACCGCCGTACAGCAGCCGCCAGTGCGCCCCGGCGGCCTCGACCGCCGCCAGCATCGGGAGGATCGGGGTGATCCCGATGCCGCCCGCGATGAACAGGTAGCGCCGGGCCGGCCGCAGGGCGAAGTTGTTGCGCGGTGTCCGTGTCCGCACCTCTACGTCCACGTGCAGCTTGGCGTGCACGTACGCCGAGCCGCCGCGGCCCTCCGGGGCGTGCAGCACACCGATGCGCCAGGCCGACCGGTCACCGGGGGCACCGCACAGCGAGTAGTGGCGGACCAGGCCGTTGTCGAGCAGCAGCTCGATGTGGGCACCGGGCTGCCACTGCGGGAGCGGCTCACCGTGGGGGTGGCGGAGAGTCAGGACGGCCACGCCATCGGCTGCTTCGGTCCGTTCCGCGACGACGAGTGGAATCTCGTGTCCGGGAGTGTGGGGATTGCTCAAAGTGGTTTCCCGCTTTCACAGGAGACAGAGCGAGACCCGCACTACCAAAACCGGCGCACGGGCTGACGCAAGGGACAGGTCAGTTCGTGGATCGCGCGACGGAAGGCAAGGCAACGGACGACGTTTTCCAATGCGAACCCTAGCGCATATGGGCCCCGGTGCATTGCTGAATCGTTATCTTCGAACCCGCTCTGAGTGCGCATTCCAGCCATGTTTATCAAGAGGTCCGATCCGGCTGTTCTGCGCGCGTCGTCATGGTCTCCTCCAGGGGGCCGTGAGAGCCGCCGCTCACCGGGGCGGGCGGCGGCTCTCACGCCGTTCGCGGGGTTCGGGGTCAGCCCATGTGCACCGGGGCCGCGCCGCCCTCGGTGTGGTGCTGCCTGCCGGCGTTGACGGCGAACGCGGTGACGGCCAGGCCCGCCAGGAACATCGCGCCGGCGGCCACGAAGGCCATGGTGTAGCCGTGGGTCACCGCGTCGCCGGCCCGGGCGACCAGGGCGAAGTCCTTGGTGGACAGGCCCCGGTAGAGGCCGGCGGCCGCCTCGGGGAGCTTGTCGTCGGCGGCCGACGTGGAGATCGTCGAGAGGACGGCGAGGCCGAGGGCGCCGCCGATCTGTTGGGCGGTGTTGAGCAGCGCGGAGGCGACCCCCGTGTCCTGGTGGTCGACCCCGCTGACCGCGCCGAGCGTCATCGGGACGAAGCTCATGCCCAGGCCGAGGGCGGTCACGAACATCGCGGGCAGGAGGTGGGCCGCGTAGGAGGAGTCCGGCTCCAGGGTGGCGAACCAGAACATGCCGCCGGCCGCGACCAGCAGACCGGGACCGGCGATCAGCCGGGGCGCGTGGTGGGCGACCAGCTTGGAGCTGATGCCCGCGGCGGCGGCCATGCCGAAGCTGAAGGGGAGGTAGGCGAAGCCGGTCCTGACCGGGCTGTAGCCCAGGATGAGCTGCATGTAGAGGGTGAGGAAGTAGAAGGTGGCGAACATGCCGGAGCCGATGAACAGCATCGTGGCGTAACTGCCTGAGCGGTTGCGGTCCTTGAACAGGCGCAGCGGCATCATCGGGTCCGCGGTCCGGGCCTGGAGGAACAGGAAGGCGGCGAGCAGTACGGCGGAGGCCGCGAAGGAGGCCAGGGTGAGACCGCCTGTCCAGCCGTGTTCGCCGCTGCGTGTGATGCCGTAGACGAGGGAGATCAGGCCGCCGGTGCCGGTGACGGCGCCGGGCACGTCGAGGCGGCCGGGGTGCCGGTCGGCCTCGACCAGGGTGCGGGTGCCGGCCAGTACGGCCAGGCCGATGGGGATGTTGACGAAGAACACCCAGCGCCAGTCGAGTACGTCGGTCAGCGTGCCGCCGAGCAGCAGGCCGACCGTGGCGCCGACACCGCCCATCGCCGCGTACACACCCATCGCGGTGTTGCGCGGCTTGCCCGTGGGGAACGTGGTGGTGATCAGGGCCAGGGCGCTGGGCGCGGCGAGCGCGGCGCCGACACCCTGCAGGATGCGGGCGCCGATCAACAGCCCCTCGTTCGGGGCGAGTCCGCCCAGCAGCGAGGCGAGGGTGAAGACGATGATGCCCGCTTGGAACATCCGCCGGCGGCCGAACAGGTCGCCGGCCTTGCCGCCGAGCAGCAGCAGGCCACCGAAGGCCAGGGCGTAGGAATTGACGATCCACGCCAGGTTCGCGTCGGACACGCCCAGGTCGGTCTGGATGGCGGGCAGGGCGATATTGGTGATCGTGGCGTCGAGGACCACCATCAGCTGGGCGGCCGCGATCACGACGAGGGCGAGCCCTAGATGACGGCCTCCTCCTGCCGAGATCTCCGACGTGTTGGTGTCCCCCCGCGAGGACGCGGGGGTGACCGTACTGCCAGCAGACATTGCAAAGCTCCAAAAAAGGACAGGAGAATTCCCCGGGCGAGCGAGCGGCAGACAGAGAAGCCGCACTTCGTTTCGAGGGAAAGGCCAGGACGAACCCCCATCGGAGAGAGGGGAGGCGTCGGTCATGCAATCCGAGAACGGCACACCGATACAGCATGCGAACTGAACTCGGGACGAGCAAGAACCTTAACACCCGCACGGCACGGGCGAAGAAACGAGATCGGGATGTGAGATGTGTTCCTGATCGCGCTTGACAACGCGGATCAGAATGTGAACACAGGGATCGATCCTTGAAAGGCTGTGCTCACGGCTTGAGAAATAAATCAAGCGCTCACTGACTTCGGCATCCTCCAAATTCTGGATCCCGCCTTTTGGAAAGGAGATCGAAACCCGGGTCCGTGGCCGGGTGGCCGATCTCCTTCCCGCGGGCCGACGAGCCTCGTGGCCACGTCGGGCTGAGAGCTTCGCGGGCGGGTGATCTCCTCGCGCCGGGCGGCGATGCGGGACCGCGCGAGGGGCCGCCCGGGCCGCATCCTCGTCTCGTCGGCGTTCGGCGCTACTGAGCTGTGCGGTTGTGCCGCCGGTATCAGAAAAAGCGAACACCCGAACGGGAGCGCTTTCTCACCGTCTACACTCTCGGCGATCTGTTCACTCCAACACGGCGTGATCGCATGGGAGTTGTTGAGTATCAATGCACACGGAAAAGTACACTGCGGGTCGTTTGACCAGGCGTAGGTTCACCCTCGGCGGGGGCGTGGCCGCGGCCGGCGCGCTCGGTGCCTTCGCCGCCCGCGCGGGGGCCGCCACCGTGGCGGGGGGCCGGTTCGATCTGTCGGTGCCCTCCACCCCGCTGATCCGCGAGAAGACCCCGCACAACGCCACCGTGCTGCAGTCCTTCGCTTTCGACGACGTGGGCGGCCACCTCTACACCGTCCAGCTGATGCAGGGCGGTATCCAGCTCAGCGGGGAATCCGCCCCCGTCTCCGGCGCCGACCGCGCCGCCCACGGCGATCTGTGCGTCACCAAGCTGTCCCTCGCCGGAGCGGAGCTGGGCTCCATGTACCTCAAGGGATTCGGGCACGGCGTCGCGATGGGCTGCGAGCCGGTCGGCTCCACCGCCTATCTGTGGACCGAGTCGGACGCGAACCCCGACTCCGGCTACGGCCGCGCCATCAGCCGCTTCAAGTTCGCCGATGGCACCGTGCTGTCGTCCGGTTCGTCCTCGCTGGTCAAGCACCGCCCGGTGGCGGGCTCCACCAGCAACCAGCCCGCCGTCGACATGCTCAACCGCCGGCTGCTGCTGCGCTACCGCCTCGGCGGCGAGGCCCGCTACCGGCTGATGAGCCTCTCCGGGGTCAGCGCGGGCGACTACACCGCCGTGTACGACGACATACCCCAGACCGGCGTCGAGGACGGCGAGGTCTTCCAGGGCTTCACGGTCCTCGGCGACTACGCGTACCAGATGACCGGCACCGCCTACACCGACGAGGACGGCGCCAACCCGCCCTCCGGCCACGGCAACACCTACGTCTCCTGCATCGATCTGCGCACCGGCGAACTCGTTCAGCGCGCCCGCACCGAGGCCGCCTACTCGCTGAGCTACCGCGAGCCGGAGGGCCTGGCCGTCCAGCTTTCCAGCCCCCGACGGCTGTGCATGGGCTTCGCCTCGGGCGCCGCCGGAGACCGTAAGGTCAGCGTCTACTACAAGGCGCAGTAGAGCCCGCGAGGCGCGGCCCTCCCGGCGGCTCTCCTCGCCGCCTGTCCCGGGGCCCTCCTCGTGGCAATTTCGCGGTAACCCGTCCGCTGCCGCGATCTTCCCCGCGCGCTTCCCGGGTGCGAGGCTGGACGCATGACGGACCTCATCGAGCTGCTGCGGGAGGGCCTCCCCGAGGAGGCCGTGCTGACCGACCCGGATGTGACCGGGGCCTACGCACACGACATGGCGAGCTTCTGCGATGCGGGCGCGCCCGCCGTCGTCGTCCTCCCGCGCACGGTCGAGCAGGTGCAGCATGTCTGCCGCACCGCCACCGCGCTGCGCGTCCCGGTCGTGCCCCAGGGCGCGCGCACCGGCCTGTCGGGCGCGGCCAACGCGTCCGAGGGCTGCATCGTGCTGTCCCTGGTCAAGATGGACCGGATCCTGGAGATCAACCCGGTCGACCGGATCGCGGTCGTCGAACCGGGCGTCATCAACGCGACCCTGTCCCGGGCCGTCATGGAGAAGGGCCTCTACTACCCGCCGGACCCCTCCAGCTGGGAGCAGTGCACGATCGGCGGCAACATCGGCACCGCGTCCGGCGGGCTGTGCTGTGTGAAGTACGGCGTCACCGCCGAATACGTCCTCGGGCTCGATGTCGTCCTCGCCGACGGGCGGCTGCTGAAGACCGGCCGCCGCACCGCCAAGGGCGTCGCGGGCTACGACCTGACCCGGCTGTTCGTCGGCTCCGAGGGCAGCCTCGGCATCGTCGTCGGCGCGGTCCTCGCCCTCAAGCCCGCCCCGCTGGAACAGCTCGTCCTGGCCGCCGAGTTCCCCTCCACCGCGTCCGCCTGCGACGCCATCTGCCGGATCATGGAGCGCGGCCACGCCCCCTCGCTGCTGGAGCTGATGGACCGGACGAGCGTCCGCGCGGTCAACGCGATGGGGAACATGGGCCTCCCGGAGTCCACCGAAGCCCTGCTGATGGCGGCGTTCGACACCCCGGACCCGGCCCCCGACCTCGCCGCCGTCGCCGAGCTGTGCACGGCGGCCGGTGCGACGGAGGTGGTCCCGGCCGAGGACGCCGCCGAGTCCGACATGCTGCTCCAGGCCCGCCGGATGACGCTTCCGGCACTGGAGGCGGTCAAGGGCGTCACCATGATCGACGACGTCTGTGTGCCCCGCTCCCGGCTCGCCGAGATGATCGACGGCACGGCCGCCATCGCCGAGAAGCACGCCCTCACGATCGGCGTCGTGGCCCACGCCGGGGACGGCAACACCCATCCGACGGTGTGCTTCGACCCGGCGGATCCCGACGAGTCCCGGCGGGCCCGGGAGTCGTTCGACGAGATCATGGCGCTGGGTCTTGAGCTCGGCGGCACCATCACCGGTGAGCACGGCGTCGGCGTCCTCAAACGGGAGTGGCTGGCGCGGGAACTGGGCCCGGTGGGGGTGGAGTTGCAGCAAGGGATCAAGCAGGTCTTCGATCCGCTGGGCCTGCTCAACCCCGGCAAGCTCTTTTGACGGCGGCCCTGGCAGGTCCCCGCCTTGGGGCAAGCCCTCTGCGCGACCTCGCCCGCCTCGTCACTGATCTTGAGTACGCACAGCAGGCGGGCGGCCTCGGACGCGGCCGCGCTCGCTGTGTCGAGCCGCTCGACGAGTCGGGCGACGGTGCCCCATGTGGTGTCTTTCATGCACGCCCAGCTGTGGAGTGGGGGAGGCTCCATCGGGTTCCGTCGGGGATGTGCCAGACGTAAGCGCTTCCGTCCGCTTCACGGGCGTACCCGAACCGGTCCTGCGACGGGCGGCCGACGTCGTTCCACCAACGCCAAGCCGACTCGGCTTGCTGCCAGAGTTCGGCGTCGCCGCCGTAGCTGACGGTTCCGGTGTTGTCGCCGGTCAGGGGTGCGCGGGCCCAAGACCCGTCGGGCTGCTGAATCTGGATGGCCATGGTGCCTGTGGTGTCGTCGAGGTGGTAGACGAATTCCGCCTCGGGCAGGTGGAAGGCGAGCAACAGGCGGAAGGGGTAGTGACCGCGGATGTTCTCGGCGGTGACCACCGTGGGTCGGGTTTCTGTTTCCGGTGCCCGTTCAGGTCGTGGGGGTGGGGCGTAGGTGCGTGCGTCGGTGCGGGCTGCCATGAAGCGGCCGGCGGTGGTGGTGAAGTGGCCGAGGGCGCGCTGTTGCTCGTCGACGGCGAGGCGGACGAGGCCGCCCTCGATGCCGAGGGCGACGTCGGTGATCAGGATGGTTCCGGGCTTGCTCTGGTCGATCCACGCTTGGGGGATGGCGGGCACGGAACAGGTGGCGATGATCCGGTCGAACGTGTCCCCGGTGGGGTAGCCCCGCGTTCCATCGCCCGGGATGACTTGGGGGGTGCATCCGGCGTCGGTGAGGCGCCGCTGTGCGGCCTCGACGAGGACGGGGTCGACGTCGATGGAGTGCACGAGGTGTTCCCCGAGGCGTGCGCACATTAGGGCGGCGTTGTAGCCGGTGCCGGTGCCGATTTCGAGAATCCGGTGTCCATCTTCGGTGTTGAGGTCTTCGAGCATGCCGGCCATGAGGCTTGGCAGAGTGCTGGACGAGGTCGGGACGCCGGTCCATGCCGTCTCGTCGACCTGCTCGGTGGTGGCCGGGTCGAGGGCGGTCACGAGCGTCTGGTCGCGGTAGACGGCGGCGAGGGTGTCCTCGGCGATGGTAGCGCGGTGCTCGCGCCAGACGGCGATGCCCCTGTCGTTGGTCTCCTGCTCGAACCACTGGGGGACGAACACGTGGCGGGGGACATTGGCGAACGCTTCGGCCCATGGGCGGGTGCGGATGGCGCCGGCCTGAGTGAGCTCGTCGGCGAGGGCCGCCATGTAGGGGCGGGCCTGGTCGAGGGCTGGGGCGTTCATCGGGAGACTCCTTGCAGTTCGTCGGCGATGGCTTGGGCGATGGGCAGGCCGGTTGCGTGCTCGATCCAGTCCCATTGCCCACACGGATTCGCTTCCAGGTAAGTCCACACCCCGTCGGGGCTGACGACGAAGTCGAAGGCGGCGAACCGGAGGTCAAGGCGATCCATGTAGCGTCGCACGCCCTCGACGACGTTGGGTGGGGCTGTCCCGGTCCGGTACGTGAGCGAGCGGTAATCGCTGCGCCAGTCCGTATGTGCGGCGTCGCTGCCCGCGTGGACTTCAGCGGGGAACAGCCGGTCGCCGACGACCGTGAGCCGCACCTCGTACGCCTTGTCGACCCACGCTTGGAACAGGTGCGCGGTGGTGCTGATGCCGCGCAGGTCGGCGAGGTCGTCCTCGGTGACACGACGGGTGTACACGGCCTTGAACTGGTCGTCTTCGATGAGCACAGGTGTGGCCACCGGCTTGCAGACGATCGGACCGGTTATGTCGCCGACGAACGCGCGGACGGCATCGGGGCTGTTGGTGATGAGCGTGGGCGGAACGGTCAAGCCGGAGGTTCGAGCGGTGGCGAGCTGAAGCGGCTTGTACTCGGCGCGGGACATGGCGGCGGGGTGGGAGACCCATCGGCAGTCGAGGGCGGTGATGATGCCGCCGAGTCCGGCGCGGGCCTGCGCGGCGGCGAACAGGTTCTCGGGTTCCGACATGGTCGCGGGCAGGCTGAACGGGTTCGGGGCGCGGTAGTAGACGGCGGAGACGTCGGCGAGGTCGACGGCGCGGTGAGCGGTGGTGAGTCCGCCGGACCACCCTCGCCGAGCGTCGATACGCCCGGCGAGGGTGACCTCTTGCGGGAACTCGGCGGTGTCCATGCGGAACACCTCCGCTCCACCGTCCGTGAGTGCCTTGACGACGCGGTCGGTCGGCCAGTCGTCGCGCGCTGCGATCACGAGAACGGTGGACATGAGGGCATCAGTCCTTCGCGCCCTCGTCGAGCGGCGGGGGGTTCTTCACACTGCCGTCGGGAACCGTGGGGTTGTGGGTTTGCATGTAGGGGAGCGGGCCGTCGTACAAGCCCCGGGACATCTGTAATTCGTTGTCGTAGACGGCCGGCGGCTTCACGATCGCCTGCGTGGCGTCGGGGACGCGGGCGAAACGGAGAATCCATGGGCGCGTGTCCGGTCCGCTCGGCGGTGCGCTGCTGTACGGGATGCGCCCACCCTGGGGCGCGAGCGGGAAGGCTTCCCTCACATCAGCGGTGGCTGTGGTCATTCCGCGTTCCTTCCTGTGACAGGTCGGCCGCGCCCCGACGGCGTGGCCTCGGTGGTCGTGCGGTGCGAATCGCCCCGTTCCCGGAGGCGGGCACGGGCAAGGCACGAGGCGGAGCTGTGCCGACGCTGCGGCCGGGTAGCCTCCTTCACCGCTTCGTCCAAGCCGTCGAGCAGCATCACGGGGCCGCCTTCATTTCGGCCCAGCAACGCTTACGGTTCGGCCGCCGCGCGGGGCCCAACAGGTCGTAGCCCCACCGGTCGGCAAGAACGTCGACCAGGATCAGGCCCCGCCCGTCGGTGTCGTCGCCTCCGGGGGTGCGCAGCATCGGCACCCGGGACGGGTCCATGTCCACGATCGCCAGGTACAGCCGGTCATTCGCCGGGCGGTCCACGATCACGCGCAGGCTGTGCCCCCGGGCGTGGTTCACGGCGTTGGTGACGAGTTCGGACATCGCTAGCGCGGCGGCTTCCGCCGTCTCGTCGCCGAGGCCCCACGCGGCGCACGCCGTGCGGACCAGGCCGCGAGCCACGGATGCCGTCTCTTTTGTGCGCGGGTGGGTCTCGCTGTAGCCCTGGCATCCCGTCGCGCGGGCTCTGCTTGCCGTCATCGTTATGGATCACGCCTTGGTCAGGGGGGCGGGGGAAAAACCGCGCCGGTCCTTCTTGGGGGTTGAGGGTGAAGAAACCGGTGCGACCGTCAACCGGCCGCCCGATCTCGATCACCGAACGGCCGGTAATCACTCAACTCCAGTGCGTGCATCGGGGTAAGGGAGCAGAGTGAAGGCACGGTTGAACTGGTTGAACACAGCTCGGGGGTTGGGATGGCACGACGACTGCGCACGCCGAATAGGGCTCTCGCGGGCCTGATGCAGATGGAGGGGATCGGAAACGCGCAGCTTGCGCGGCGCACAAACGCCGTCGGAAAAGAACTCGGGGTCACGCTGCATTACGACAAGTCGAGCGTTTCGCAGTGGCTCGCCGGCAGTACACCGAAGCCGCAGGCACGGCCCGCGATCCTCGAAGCGCTCTCCCGACTCGCCGGGCGGCCGGTAACGTCCGCCGAAGTCGGCTGGGGGGACGATCCGGCCGAAGAGCGCGATGTTGTTTCTGGAGTGATGGCGCTGAGCCGAGCAGATATGGAACCGTCCCGCCGCAGCGTGCTGACCGCGGCTATGTACGCGGCCACGCTGGTGGTCCCCACATACGACGAGCTAGCCGGGGAACCGGACCAGCGTGTGAAGGACACCCGCGCGGGGAGCCCTCTTCGTATCGGTATGAGCGACGTTGGGACCGTGACCAAGATGACGGACAAGGTCGCCGAGATCCTGGACGAGATCGGAGCTGGTCACGCTCGGCCGATGGCGGCGGCGTTCATCACCAACACCATCGGCACCTATCTGCGCGCTGACGCCTCGGACAAGGTGCGCAAGGCCATGCTCGCGGCCGTCTCTGACTTCGTGTACCTCACGGGCTGGATGGCGATGTACGAGATGAAGCAAGGGCTTGGGCAGAAGTATTACCTGCGCGCGCTCGATCTCGCGGCGAGGGGCGAGGACCACGTCACCTACTGCCGGACCCTGCGAGGCATGTCCTTGCAGGCGTCCCACCTCGGCTACGGGCCAAAGGCGTTGGAACTTGCGGACGCAGCAGCGGAGGCCGCACCCGCATCTGGGCCGCGTCTGGTGGCGTTCCTGCGTGGACAGCAGGCCGCCGCGGCGGCGATGACCGGCGACCGGAACACCGCTGTGACGCGCTTGCGTGAGACGGAGGCCGCGCTGGCTCAGGCAGACAACCGGCGGGATGCCGTGGGTGGGTACGACGAAGCCGCCTTCCACTTCCACGAGGCGCACGTCAGGTGGTCACTCAAGGACGGGCCGGGCAGCATCAAGGCCCTGCGCCGCTCCAACGCCGCCCGCAGCCTCCAAGAACGTCAGGGGCGAGTGCACTGCCTTGGAGTGATCGCTCAACGGCAGATGGCTATGCGGCACGTCGAGGCGGCCTGTGCCACCTGGAACGAGTTCCTCGACGAGCACCAGATGATCAGCTCTGCGCGGGGGGATGAGCACCTGCGGAAGCTGCGCACCGGCCTCAAGCCGTATGCGTCGCTGCCGGTTGTGCGCAGTGTCGCCGAACGGGCGCGCGAAGTCGCCCATCTGAAGGCAGCTTGAAATAAAGATCTGAGACGGTGAGGCCGCCCGGACCCGGGGGTGGTCCGGACGGCCTCGGCTTCAGAACCCGATCACACCTCCAGCGAGGTGACCTCGATCAGGCTTTGAGAGAGGCGATGTCGATCACGAAGCGGTACCGCACATCGCTGCTCACGACGCGCTCGTACGCTTCGTTGATCTGGTCGCCGTTGATCAGCTCGATCTCCGCTCCGAGCCCGTGCTCGGCGCAGAAGTCCAGCATCTCCTGCGTCTCCCGGATGCTGCCGATCTTCGACCCGGCCATCGACTTGCGGCCCATGATCAGCGAGAACTGGGCGAAGGCGCTGGGGTTCTCCGGCGCGCCCACGTGCACCAGCGTGCCGTCGACCTTCAGCAGCGACAGGTAGCTGTCCAGCGGGAGGTTCGCCGAGGTCGTGTTGACGATCAGGTCGAAGGTGCCGGCCAGCTCGGTGAAGGTGGAGTCGTCACCGGTGGCGTAGAAGTGGTCGGCGCCCAGCCGCAGCCCGTCGTCCTTCTTACGGAGCGTCTGGCTCAGCACGGTCACCTCGGCGCCCATCGCATGGGCGATCTTCACGCCCATGTGGCCGAGGCCGCCCAGGCCGACGATGGCGACCTTCTTACCGGGACCGGCGTTCCAGTGGGCGAGCGGGGAGTAGAGGGTGATCCCGGCGCACAGCAGCGGGGCGGCGATGTCCAGCGAAATCCCCTCGGGGATGCGCAGGGCGTAGTTCTCGTCCACCACGATGTGGGTGCTGTAGCCGCCGTAGGTGGGGGCGCCGTCGTACTCGTTGCCGTTGTACGTGGCCACCTCGCCCTTGAGGCAGAACTGCTCCTCGCCCGCGAGGCAGTTCGCGCACTCGCGGCAGGAGTCGACGAAGCAGCCCACGCCGACCCGGTCGCCCACGGCGTACTTGGTCACACCGGGGCCGACCTCGGCGACCACACCGGCGATCTCATGGCCGGGCACCATCGGGAACTGGGCGGAGCCCCATTCCTCGCGGGCCTGGTGGATGTCGGAGTGGCAGATACCGGCGTAGGCGATCTCGATGAGGATGTCGTGCTCGCGCAGTGCGCGGCGCTCGACGGTGGTCTTTTCCAGCGGAGCCTTCGGAGCGGGGGCTGCGTAGGCGGTGACGCTGGTGGTCATAGTGCTGTCTCCCTGGAGGAAATGAGGGGAATGCGATGAATGCGGGGGGTGGCAGGCATGGGGGTGGTCAGACGAATGGTGCGGATGGTGTAAATGGCGTGAAAGGGAGATTGGTGCGAAGGGACGGATTGGTGCGAAAAGGGGGGTCGGTGAGATCAGGGGGAAACGTCGGAGGACGGTCCCCCCGAAGGACGCGCATCGGAAGAGGGCGCGGAGGAACGGGCGGAAGGAGGCGCGGTCCAGCTCGCCAGCAGCCGCAGGGCCGCCTCGGAGGGAGAGCCGGGCTCGACCGTGTACATGCACAGCGCCTGGTCGGGATCGCCGGGAATGGCCACGTTCTCGTAGGACAACGTCATGTCCCCGACCACCGGATGGTGGTAGCGCTTGACGCCGTGGGTCTTCTCCCGCACGTTGTGGTCCGCCCACCACTTGCGGAAGTCCGGGCTCTTGATGGTGAGCTCGCCCACCAGCTCGGTCAGCCGGGGGTCCTCGGGATGGCGCCCGGCCTCCAGCCGGAGTGAGGCCACCATCTCCGCCGCGACCGTCTCCCAGTCCGGCCACAGGGAACGGGCCGCCTCGTCGAGGAACATGAAACGGGCCATGTTGCGCTCGTGGTACGGGAGCGCCTCGAAGTCGATGATCAGCGCCCGGGCCAGCTGGTTGGAGGCCAGGACATCGCCCCTGCGGCCGAGGACGAAGGCCGGTGAGATCCCGTCCAGCGTCCGCAGCAGCGCATGCACCCCGGGCCGCACCCGCTGGGGGCGGGGCGGCCGGCGGCGCACCGTGCGCCGGGGGCGCGGCCGGGTCAGCTCGAAGAGGTACGCGCGCTCGGTGTCGTCGAGCTGCAGCGCACGGGCCACGGCGTCCAGCACCGTCTCCGACACATTGAGGTGGCGGCCCTGTTCCAGACGCGTGTAGTAGTCCGTGCTCACCCCGGCCAGCTGCGCCAGCTCCTCGCGGCGCAGCCCCGGCACTCGACGGGGACTGTCGTTGGTCACGCTCACGCCCGCGTCCCCAGGGCTCAGACGAGCCCTGCGGCTCCGCAGGAACTCACTGAGCTCGGTATTGCGGTCCATGGGTTCCAGTATTGGCAACGGAAATGCCATCCGAGCGTGTCAGAGTAGGTCTGTTGAACCTAGGCCGGGCGGTGCCAGGCGGGCCGTCGCCGCTCGTAACGCTTCGTGGCGCTCGCACGGGAGAGTGGTGGCGAGGAGCTGTGGGCGCCGTCGGCGGGCCGGTCTGATAGACCATGACAGCGCGCGTTCCGGGTTGCACAGCGGCTCCTGTACGGCAAACTGCTTACGCCCCCCTCACCGCGAGGCACCGTAAAGGCGCAGCGCAGTACAGCACGGCCGAGCAGATATGGGACATCGGAGATCATGAGCGCCCCTACCTCAGGATCCGCGGACGGCAGCTCCATTCCTGGCTTTTATCCTGATCCGTCCATCCCCGGCTACATCCGTTACTGGAACGGTGCCGCCTGGGTGCCCGGCACCAGTCGTCCCGCCCCGGCCGCGGGCGAGGCCATGCCCGCGCCGCCGCCCGGCGTCACCCATACCCAGGTGATCAGCCCGGCGCCGGACGAGACGGGCCCGATGTTCCTGGACGAGGAGCCGGCCCCGCGGCCCGCGGAGGAGACCGGCAGCGCACTGCCCGAGCTGCGCCGGAGCGCCGAGATGGACCTCCGGGGCGCGGGCGGGCCGCCCGAGGCGGCGGCCGGTGGCATGGGGGCGCGGCCGGTGCCGCCCGGCGGGGTCCCGGCATCCGTCGACTGGAACGATCCCCAGCGGCTGTACGGCACCCGCCCCGATGCCGGGTCGGCCTGGCAGGCGGACGCGTCCCGGCAGGGCGGATTCGGCGGCGAGCAGGACCACCGGGTCTCCTGGGGCTCGGAGACGGACGCCCCTGGCGACGACCGGGCCGGTGGTGGGCAGGCCGATGGCGGGCAGTGGCCCGGGGTGCCCGACCCGCGGCGGGCGGGCCCGGGCGAGGGTGCCGGACGCGATGAGGGCACGTTGACCATGCGCGCGGGCGGCAGCGGCGGGACGGTCGACCGCTCGACGCAGGCCCTGCCGCCGGTGCGCCGGGCCCCGGAGCTGCCCTCGGCGGACGACGGGGAGACGCCCGCTCCGGTGAGCGACGGGACGATGACGATCCGTGCGGTGGGGCGCGGCGACGGAGCGGCGCCCACGACGGGCCAGGGGCAGGGGCAGGTCCAGGGCCGGAACTCGGCGTCCGGCCGCGACGACGGGACGATGGCGATCCGGGCGATCGGCCGTGGCGGCTCGCGCAAGGGCGCCGAAGCGGCGCCCCCGGCCCGGGCCCCGCACCAGCCCCAGCAGCCTCCACAGACACACCAGCCTCAGCAGCCGCCGCAGCCGTACCAGCCCCAGCAGCCCCAGCAGCCCTTCGGCGGTATCCCCGCCCAGGGCGGCGGCCCGGCCTGGCAGCAGCAGGGGCACCAGTTCGCCCAGCAGCCCGGCCCGGCGCAGGGCGCCCCGCAGGCCGCACCGCATGGCGCCCCGCCGGGTGCGCCCGAGAGCGTCATCCCCTGGAAGCCGCCCGTCGACAACCCCTTCCTGCTGGCCGCCCAGGCCCAGGGACGGCCCGCCCCGCTCGGCCGCCGCCTCGCCGCCCGGCTGATCGACACGGTCGTGCTGTTCGGCGTCGTCGGTGCCGTCGCGTTCCCGCTGTGGGGCAAGGCGAGCGACCACATCGACGAGAAGGTCGAGACGGCCAAGCAGAGCGGTGAGACCGTCACGGTCTACTTCCTGGACGGCACGACCGGCGGCTATCTCGGCATCGTCCTCGGTCTGCTGCTCGTCCTCGGCGTCGTCCTGGAGGCGCTGCCGACCGCCAAATGGGGCCGCACGCTGGGCAAGAAGCTGAGCGGGGTGCGGGTGCTGGACATCGAGGGGCACGACACCCCGTCCTTCGGCGCCGCGCTGCGCCGCTGGCTGGTCTACTCGGTGTTGGGGGTGCTCGTCATCGGTGTGCTGAACGTGCTGTGGTGCCTGTTCGACCGCCCGTGGCGGCAGTGCTGGCACGACAAGGCGGCCCGCACCTTCATCGCGGCGGCCGACTGAGCACGGCCGCGGCCGGGTGGGCGCCGCCGCTCCCTTCCCGACCACTGGGCCTCCGCCCCGCCCGCCCCCGCTGAGGCGGATGGACGATCCCGGTCGCCCGAACGGTGCGCGCCGGATGCGACAGGCCCGGCTCCGGGGTCGACTCGGGCCATGAGCACCGACCAGCCGCCCCCCGGGCCCGATGAGCCCCGGGATCAGGACAGCAGCGATCCGTTCGCCAAATATCCGCGGGCGAACGGATCCCCGTACGGGGATCACACCGCCGGGGCCGAGCCGTACGCCGGGATGCCCCCGCTCGCGCACCTCGGCCGCCGTCTGATCGCCCGAATCATCGACGCGCTGCTCATCGGCATCCCGGTCGGGCTCGTCCTGAGCGCGATCGCCGGCGGCTACGACCCGGTCGACGGCAGCGCCCGTTCGACCATCGTCACGCTGATCTACGTCCTGATCTACTTCGTCTACGAGGGGCTGATGCTGACCCGGGACGGCCAGACCGTCGGCAAGAAGGCGATGAAGATCCGGGTCGCCCTGCTGGCGAACGGCCAGCCGCCGGCCGGTCAGGCGGGCTGGGTGCGCGCCGGGGTCTACGCCCTGCCCGAGATCGTGCCCTGCTGTGGCTTCCTCTTCTGGCTGATCAATGTGTTGTGGTGCACCTGGGACCGGCCGTACCGGCAGTGCCTGCACGACAAGGCGGCCAAGACCCTCGTGGTCTCGGCCGTGCCCTGAGCCCCTGAGCCCCTGAGCCCCTGAGTCCCCGAGCCTCAGAGGTGCCACCCTGAGCTTCCGGTCCACCAGGAGCGCTGATGTAATCGGGGCATGGCCCCCGACCCGCTGTCCTCGCCCCCGCACGCGTTCCCCGCCGGGATGCCCCCGCTGGCCACCCCTGGTCAGCGCTTCGCCGCCCGGCTGATCGACATCATCGTCCTCGGCGTCATCTGGACGGTGGCGCTCATCGCGACCGGCGCGCTCCAGTACACGATGGACCACCCGGGCGAGCAGCACATGGGCAAGGTGACCCTCGCGCTCATCATCACGATGGCCGTCTACTTCGGCTACGAGGGCGTCATGCTGGCCCGCAGCGGACAGACGCTCGGCAAGAGGGCGCTGCGCATCCGGGTGGCGATGCTCGCCGACGGGGATGTGCCGGCCGGTCAGGGCTGGGTCCGCGCGGCGGTCTACGTACTGCCCGGGATGCTGATCCCGCTGCTCGTCGGCACGGTTTTCTGGCTGGTCAACTCGGCCTCCCTACTGTGGGACAAGCCGTTCCAGCGCTGTCTGCACGACAAGGCCGCGCGGACCGTGGTGGTGTCAGCCGCGCATTGAGTCGGCGTGCGCCCGGGTGCGCGCCCCCGCCGAGTCGGCCGGTCCGGACCCAGCCGCGGGGCTGCTGGTGCGGACGGTGCGGCTGGGGCGGGACGCCCGGGCCACCGGCACGGTGACGGCGACGAGGAGCCCGGACGCGAGCCCGACCACGGTGACCACCGCGATACCGAGTCCCGATTGGGTCTGGGACAGCAGCAGCATGGCGAAGGTCGAAAGAACGACGGTGGCCGAACCATAGGCAAGCTGTGCAGGAGTCGGACGCGGCATGGCGGTATCCGTCCTCAAGGGCGATATGCAGGGGGCATGGGTCAGGCTGATGTGACCGTCAGCTTGACTCTACGGTGGTGAATGCCCGAGGGGGAACGGAAGTAAGCGTGACCTCACCCACGGCGCCGTTGCACAGGGGGCGCACGGAATCATCGGCTGTTCCAACCGGCGCGCACGGCGCGCCCGTTGCTGTCCGTTAACCGGAACGCCGGGATCGCAGAACGTACTTGCCCCATCAGCCCAAGTCAAGGTCTGTCTTTTCTCCTGCCACTCCGGTCAAATGTCCGGCACCGGTGTGAAAGGGGAGGACTGAGCGAGTGAACAGCCAACGGAGAACGGCCAGATCGGCCGCCATAGCCACCGTGGTGGCCGCGCTCGGCGCGGCGGCACTCTCGACTGGCATGGCTCAGGCGGACGCGCCGTCTACGCGTGTTGAGCGCCATGATCCGGCGCCCGCGAAGACGGATGTCCAGCACGATCTCGAGGGCCCGTACAGCAAGCAGCAGGAGGCGCAGCGCCAGGAGGCGCTGCGTCAGGTCATCTCCGGCGACACCAAGGCGACCACGCGCGGGGCGTCGAAGGTGGTGAAGCTCGGCAAGGGCAAGTACGTCGAGCTGGCCCGGGAGAAGACCGACAAGATCTTCACCATCCTGGTCGAGTTCGGCGACAAGGTGGACGACACCACCATGTACGACCCGGACGGTGACGGCCCCGAGCCGCCGGTGAAGAAGTACGGCGGCGAGCCCGGCCCGGCGCACAACACCATCGCCGAGCCGGACCGCGCCGACGACAACAGCACGGCCTGGCAGAAGGACTACAACCGCGAGCACTTCCAGGACCTCTACTTCTCCAAGGACAAGAAGAAGGAGTCCCTGAAGAAGTACTACGAGAAGCAGTCCTCGGGCCGCTACTCCGTGGACGGCGAGGTCTCCGACTGGGTCAAGGTCGACTGGAACGAGGCCCGGTACGGCTCCAACTACTGCGGTGACACCAACTGCGCCAACGCCTGGGACCTGATCCGCGACGGCGTCAACCAGTGGGCCAAGGACCAGAAGGCGGCCGGCCGCACCGACGCGCAGATCAAGGCGGACCTGGCCAAGTACGACCAGTGGGACCGCTACGACTACGACGCCGACGGCAACTTCAACGAGCCCGACGGCTACATCGACCACTTCCAGATCGTCCACGCCGGTGAGGACGAGTCCGCGGGCGGCGGGGCCGAGGGCGAGAACGCGATCTGGGCGCACCGCTGGTACGCGTACGGCACCGACGCGGGCAACACCGGCCCGGGCGAGAACAAGTCGGGCGGTACGCAGATCGGCGACACCGGCATCTGGGTCGGCGACTACACGATGCAGCCGGAGAACGGCGGCCTCGGCGTCTTCGCCCATGAGTACGGCCATGACCTGGGCCTGCCGGACGAGTACGACACCACAGGTAAGGGGGAGTCGTCCGTCGCCTACTGGTCGCTGATGTCCGCCGGATCCTGGCTCGGCACCGGTAAGGACGCCATCGGCGATCTGCCCGGCGATATGAACGCCTGGGACAAGCTGCAGCTCGGGTGGCTGAACTACGCCACGGCCAAGGCCGGGAAGAAGTCGACCCACACGCTCGGGGTCGCGGAGTACAACACCAAGAACAAGCAGGCGCTGGTCGTCGAGTTGCCCGCCAAGCCCGTCACCACCGAGGTGGTCGCCCCCGCCGAGGGCACCAAGCAGTGGTGGAGCGGGATGGGGGACGACCTGAAGAACACCCTGACCCGGTCCGTGGACCTCACCGGTAAGTCCAAGGCCAGCCTGGACCTCCAGGGCTGGTGGGACATCGAGGAGAACTTCGACTACCTCTACACCGAGGTCTCCACCGACGGCGGCGCCAACTGGACGCCGATCGACGGTACGGCGGACGGCAAGGCCATCCCGCGCGACGCCGGTGACAAGCCCGCGCTGACCGGCACCGCCGGGGCGTACAAGAAGCTCTCCTTCCCGCTGGACGCCTACGCGGGCAAGAAGATCGAGCTCCGCTTCCGCTACCAGACCGACGGCGGTGTGGCGCAGAAGGGCTTCGCGGCCGACGCGATCACCCTGACCGCCGATGGCACCCCGGTCTTCAGCGACGGCGCCGAGGGCGATGACAACGGCTGGACCGCGAACGGCTTCTCGCGCATCGGCGCGTCCTTCAGCAAGGACTACCCGCAGTACTACATCGCCGAGAACCGCCAGTACGTGTCGTACGACACCACCCTGAAGACCGGTCCGTACAACTTCGGCTGGGCCTCCACCCGGCCCGACTGGGTCGAGCACTTCCCGTACCAGAACGGCCTGCTGATCTGGCAGTGGGACACCTCGCAGCCGGACAACAACGTCGGCGTCCACCCGGGCAGCGGTCTGATCCTGCCGATCGACGCGCACGCCACCCCCGAGAAGTGGGCCGACGGCACGCTGATGCGCAACCGGATCCAGGCGTACGACTCGCCCTTCAGCCGGTTCCCGTCGGACGGCTTCACGCTGCACAACGACGGTAAGGCCGCCAAGGTGAAGCCGAAGCCGGGCATCCCGGTCTTCGATGACCACAAGGGGACGTACTGGGACAAGGGCAATCCGACCGGCAGTGTGAAGATTGCTGACACCAACACCCGGGTCAAGATCCTCAAGGAGCTCCCGGGCGGCTCGACGATGACCGTCCAGGTCGGACCGTCCGCCTCCTAGATCCACACCGTCTGCGTTATCGCAGGTCAGAGCGGCAGAGGCCGTCGCCCCCTAGCGGGCGGCGGCCGTTCGCGTTTAGATGCCCCTACGACCAACTTGTTGACACGACGTCTCACGGGGGACATGACCCGCAATGGCCAACGGAGGATTCACCAAGCTGCCCGGCGGCAGCGTGGTGGTCGCACTGACGCTGCCGAGCCCGCTGGGCGAGGGCGGCGTCCGCGTCCTGGTACACGCCATGAACCGCCAGCGCGCCCTGACCAGGCTGCGCAATCTCGGGCTTCGCGCCGTCTACCTGCGCGGCAATATGGCCCCGCCGACACCCGACGAGGTGACGGCGGTGCTGCACCATCCCGACGGGCTGGTCTGGCGCACCGCGCCGGACCGGGGAGGGGAGCTCTGGCATCCGATCGCCGCTCTGCTCAGACCGCCTGCCCCGGCCTCGTAACGCCGGGGCACCTCGGCCCCGGCCTCGTAACGCCGGCTCCTCGTAGCATCGGGCCCCTCGTGGCGCCGGGGCCCGGAGGGCGGCCGCAGGGGCCGCCAGGGCGGCTGGGAGGCGCCCAGAGCGCCTCCGGCGCCCTCAGACGACCGGCTTGCCGCTGAGCTCGACCCCGGCCGCCCGCAGCTCGCCCAGGGCGCGCTCGGTCGTGTCCGGGGAGACGCCCGCGGTCAGGTCCAGCAGGACATGCGTGGCGAACCCCTCGCGGCGCGCGTCCAGCGCGGTGGCCCGGACGCAGTGGTCGGTGGCGATGCCCACCACGTCCACCTCGGTCACCTCCCGCTCGCGCAGCCACTGGGCGAGCGAGGTGCCGTGCTCGTCGATACCCTCGAAACCGCTGTACGCCGCCTTGTACGCGCCCTTGTCGAAGACCGCCTCGATCGCGCCGGAGCCGACGGCGGGCGCGAAGTTCGGGTGGAACCCGACACCCTCGGTGCCCGCGACGCAGTGCACCGGCCAGGTGTGCTCGTAGTCCGGGTTGTCCGAGAAGTGATCGCCCGGGGCGATGTGGTGATCACGCGTGGCGACGATATGGCGGTAACCGGGCGTCGCCTCCCCGATCAGATCGGTGATCGCGGCGGCGACATCCGCGCCCCCCGTCACCGCGAGGCTTCCGCCCTCGCAGAAGTCGTTCTGGATGTCGACGACGATCAGTGCCCGGTGCATGTCACCGAGGGTAGACACTCCGCGTCGATTGCGGCAGTGGGCATGCCCCGCGTTCCCCCTCATGACGCGCCTCAGGCCGGCAGGTACTCGGTGGGCAGGACCGGCTCCCCGCGCGAGAGCTGGGTCGCCGACAGCGGCAGCCCGGCCCGGGCCGCTATATGCCGGTCCCGCGCCGCGTCCAGCGGCTCCCGGGCCACGATCTCGCCGCCGCGCACCAGCTCCACCAGCAGCTGATGGCCCGCCAGCTCCTCGGGGACCGCACCGGTGCCGACCACCTCGGCCTCGGCCACACCGTGCTCGTCCACCCGCCGCGCCGCCCATTTGCGGCCGCCCACCGAGGACTTCGCGCCCATGGACTTCTTGGCCACCGGCAGCAGCGGTGCGTCCGGGGTGTCCGAACCGGCTCGCGCGACCAGCTTGTAGACCATCGAGCAGGTGGGGTGGCCGCTGCCGGTGACGAGCTGGGTGCCGACCCCGTACGCGTCCACGGGAGCCGCGGCCAGCGAGGCGATCGCGTATTCGTCGAGATCGCTGGTCACCGTGATCCTGGTGTTCTTGGCGCCCAGCTCGTCGAGCTGCTGGCGCACCCGGTGGGCGAGCAGCAGCAGATCGCCGGAGTCGATCCTTACGGCGCCCAGATCCTTGCCGGCCACCTCCACGGCGGTGCGCACCGCCTCGGCGACGTCATAGGTGTCCACGAGCAGGGTGGTGCCGCTGCCGTGCGCCTGGACCTGCGCCGTGAAGGCGTCCCGCTCGCTGTCGTGCAGCAGGGTGAAGGCGTGGGCGCTGGTGCCCACGGTGGGGATGTTGTAGCGGAATCCGGCCGCGAGGTCGGAGGTGGTGGCGAAGCCGCCGACGTAGGCGGCGCGGGCGGCGGCGACGGCGGCCAGCTCATGGGTGCGGCGGGCACCCATCTCGATGAGCGGCCGGCCACCGGCGGCGGTGGACATCCGGGACGCGGCGGCGGCCACCGCGGAGTCGTGGTTGAAGATGGAGAGGATGACCGTCTCCAGCAGCACCGCCTCGGCGAAGGTGCCCTCCACCCGCATGATCGGCGAGCCGGGGAAGTAGACCTCGCCCTCGGGGTAGCCCCAGATGTCGCCGCGGAAGCGGTAGTCGGCGAGCCAGGTGAGCGTCGGCTCGTCCACGATCCGCTGCTGGGCGAGGAAGTCCAGGACGTCGCTGTCGAAGCGGAAGTTCTCGACGGCGTCCAGCACCCGCCCGGTGCCCGCGACGACACCGTAGCGGCGGCCCTCGGGGAGGCGCCTGGTGAATACCTCGAAGACCGAGCGGCGGTCGGCGGTGCCCGCCCGCAGCGCGGCCTGCAGCATGGTGAGTTCGTACCGGTCGGTGAAGAGTGCGGTCGACGGCACGTCCACCGGCAGTCCCAAGTCCGCAGTGTCCATGGTTGACGATGCTACCTCCCGTACTCGTCAGACTGACGAGATCTGGGTGCCGGTTTATGCGACGGACAGTGCCGGGTGGCAGCATGGGACGTGTGAGTGTCACGCCCGTGGAGATCGAACGTCCCGAAACCCGTGAAGCACCGATGTCGGTGCCCGAGCCCGACGTTCCCTGGGTGACGGTGGTGCACAACGACCCCGTCAATCTCATGAGCTATGTGACCTACGTCTTCCAGAGCTATTTCGGCTATTCCAAGGACAAGGCGCACCGTTTGATGCTCGACGTCCACCACAAAGGCCGCGCGATCGTCTCGAGCGGCAGCCGCGAGGAGATGGAGCGCGACGTGCAGGCGATGCACGGCTACGGCCTGTGGGCAACCCTCCAGCAGGAGCGCTGATGTCGGGACGCTTCGAGCCGCTGCCCGGCGGCGGCGCCGCCCTCGCGCTGGACGAGGTCGAGATCTCCATTCTGCGCAGCCTGGCCATGCAGCTCGCCGAGCTGATCGGCCCGGGCGACCAGCCCGCCGAGGGCGGTGACCCCCTGGACGCGCTCTTCGCCGACGGCCCCAGCAAGCCGCCGGCCGATCCCGCGCTGGCCCGGCTGTTCCCGGACGCCTACTGCGCCCCGGACCAGGAGCTGGGGCCGCGGGAGGAGAGGGAGGCGCGGGAGGCGTCCGCGGAGTTCCGCCGCTTCACCGAGAACGACCTGCGGGCGCGCAAGCGCGACGACGCCCTGACGATCGTGCGCGACCTGGACTCGCTGGCCTCCGGGGCGTCCGCCGGGGCCCCGGGTGTGCTGGAGCTGGCGCCGGAGAAGGCCCGGCACTGGCTGACCGCCCTGAACGACCTGCGGCTGGCCATCGGGACCCGGCTGGAGGTCACCGACGAGGACGACGGCGGTGACCTGCTGCGGCTGCCGGACTCCGATCCGCGCAAGCCGATGGTGATGGCGTACTTCTGGCTCGGCGGGCTGCAGGAGACCCTCGTCGAGACCCTGATGCCGGAATAACTCCCTCCGGCGATTACTGAGTGTTCGTTTAGAGGATGCTCAACTCCGGATAACGATCGCATCACTGCGGTTGTGAACTTTATTGCGCGACATAACGTTTGTCCGCTTCTCCCTGTGGCGTGCACCACACGCGGCTCAGTCGATCGGCGTTGCGGTCGTGGTAAATCTTCACGATCGCCAGCCAGCCGCCACAGGGAGAAAGGCGCAGCAATATGACCTCAGCGGCTCCTGAAGAGGGCTATGAGCGCGGCCTGGGCAGTCGCCAGGTACAGATGATCGCAATCGGTGGCGCCATCGGCGTCGGCCTGTTCATGGGCGCCGGAGCGAACATCGCCAAGGCCGGCCCGAGCATCATCCTGATGTACGCCCTCGCGGGCGTGGTCATCTTCTTCATCATGAGAGCGCTCGGTGAGCTGCTCCTCTACCGCCCGGTCTCCGGGTCCTTCGCGGAATACGTTCGGGAGTTCCTCGGCCCGTTCTTCGGCTTTGTCACGGGGTGGACGTACTGGCTGATGTGGGTGGTGACCGGCATGGCCGAGCTCACGGCCGCCGCCATCTACATCAACTACTGGTACCCCTCGATCCCGCAGTGGGTCAGCGCCCTGGTCTTCCTGGTGGTGCTGTTCGGCGTCAACCTGATCTCGGTGAAGATCTTCGGTGAGGTCGAGTTCTGGTTCTCGATGGTCAAGGTCACCGCCATCATCGGCATGATCGTGATCGGCCTGGGCGTGCTCACCCTCGGCTTCTCCGACGCCGGTGACACGGCCGCCGCCTCCAACCTCTGGTCCCACGGCGGGGTCTTCCCCAACGGCATCGGCGACAGCCTGATGACCCTCCAGGGTGTGATGTTCGCCTACCTCGCCGTCGAGCTGGTCGGCGTCACCGCGGGGGAGTCCGAGGACCCCGAGAAGACCCTGCCCAAGGCGATCAACACGCTGCCCTGGCGCATCATCATCTTCTACGTCGGTGCCCTGGTGGTGCTGCTCGCCGTGGTCAAGTGGACCGAGTTCTCGGCCGGCGAGAGCCCCTTCGTGCACGCCTTCTCCAAGATCGGCATCCCGTTCGCGGCCGGCATCGTCAACTTCGTCGTGCTCACCGCGGCGCTGTCCTCCTGCAACTCCGGGATGTACTCCACCGGCCGGATGCTGCGCGGCCTGTCCGCCAACAACGAGGCCCCGAAGGCCTTCGGTCTGCTCAACGCCCGTAAGACCCCGGCCATCGGCATCACCGTCTCGGCGCTGCTGATGGGCATCGGCGTGATCCTCAACTACGTCGTCCCGGAGAAGGCGTTCACGTACGTCACCTCGGTGTCCACGGCCGCGGGCATCTGGGCCTGGGCGATGATCCTTATCAGCCATATCAAGTACCGCAAGGCCGTGACCTCCGGCCGGCTGCCGGCCTCGTCCTTCCCGGCCCCGGGCGGCGCCGTCTTCAGCTGGGTGGCGCTGATCTTCCTGATCGGCGTGACCTGCCTGATCGCGTACGACAAGGACGCCCGGGTCTGTCTGTACGTGGGCGCCGGCTGGGCCGTGTTCCTGGTGATCGGCTGGTTCATGCTGAAGTCGCGCGAGGGTGGCCAGCCGGGTGCGCACGCCGAGGCGGAGCCGGAGTACGCGCGCAAGTAAGCCGTATCGCCTTTCGGGCGCCGTATCTCAGCAGGCGGGCTCCGGACCACTGTCCGGAGCCCGCCTCCTATTCTTCTGTCATGCTGACCATCACCCAGGCGCTCCACGACAAGATCGTCGCGCACGCCCGCGCGGACCACCCGGACGAGGCATGCGGCGTGATCGCGGGCCCGGCCGGAAGCGGCCGAGCCGAGCGGTTCATCCCGATGCTGAACGCGGCCCGCTCGCCCACCTTCTACGAGTTCGACTCGGGTGACCTGCTCAAGCTCTACCGCGAGATGGACGACCGGGACGAGGAGCCGGTGGTCATCTACCACTCGCACACCGCCACCGAGGCATACCCCTCCCGCACCGATATCTCCTACGCCAATGAGCCCGGTGCCCACTACGTCCTGGTCTCCACGGCCGAATGCGGCAATGACGAGGGACCCGTCCAGTTCCGGTCCTTCCGGATCGTGGACGGCGAGGTCACCGAGGAAGAGGTCGAGATCGTCCCGGGCACCTGAGTGACCTGCGCGTCTCGTATCGCGGTCGTTACCCGTCCGTATCACGGGATGACCTACCGGAGCCCGGACCGGGAATCGATACGATGAGTCCATGGTTTTCGATGACGTGAGCGAGAAGACGCCGGGCATGCTGCTCGTGGCGCGGCTCCACGTCGACCTGTGCCGGCTCGCCAGCGCGATGTGTCCGCGCCGCGCCGTGGCCGCCTGAGCGCGCGCCCGAGACGCCCCGACGCCCTTCGACGACGCCCTCCCGGCCGCTCCGGCCCGGGAGACCACCCCGCCCTCCGACAGGAGCCCAGACATGGCCATCGAGGTCCGCATCCCGACCATCCTCCGCACCTACACCGACGGCCAGAAGGCGGTCGAGGGCAGCGGGACCACGCTTGCCGAGCTCTTCACCGACCTCGAGACCCGGCACGCCGGGATCCAGGAGCGCCTGGTCGACGGCGGTGAGCTGCGCCGCTTCGTCAACGTCTATCTGAACGACGAGGACGTCCGCTTCCTCGACGGTATCTCCACCAAGCTCGCGGACGGCGACAGCGTGACCATCCTCCCCGCCGTGGCCGGCGGAATGCTCTGATGCGGTACGACAGCCCCTTGGCCGCGGTCGGCAATACGCCGCTCGTCCGGCTGCCGCGGCTCTCGCCCTCCTCCGACGTACGGATCTGGGCCAAGCTGGAGGACCGCAACCCGACCGGCTCGATCAAGGACCGCCCCGCGCTCCATATGATCGAACAGGCCGAGAAGGACGGCCGGTTGACCCCCGGCTGCACCATCCTCGAGCCCACCTCCGGCAACACCGGTATCTCGCTCGCGATGGCGGCCAAGCTCAAGGGCTACCGCATCGTCTGCGTGATGCCGGAGAACACCAGCGAGGAGCGGCGCCAGCTCCTCGCCATGTGGGGCGCGGAGATCATCTCCTCGCCCGCCGCCGGCGGTTCCAACACCGCCGTCCGGGTGGCCAAGGAGCTGGCGGAGCAGCACCCGGACTGGGTGATGCTGTACCAGTACGGAAACCCCGACAACGCCGGTGCCCACTACGCCACCACCGGCCCCGAGATCCTCGCCGACCTGCCCTCCCTCACCCACTTCGTCGCGGGTCTCGGCACCACCGGCACCCTGATGGGCGTCGGCCGCTTCCTGCGCGAGAACAAGCCGGACGTCCAGATCGTCGCGGCCGAACCGCGGTACGACGACGTCGTCTACGGACTCCGCAACCTGGACGAGGGGTTCGTCCCCGAGCTGTACGACGAGTCCGTGCTGACCACCCGCTTCTCCGTCGGCTCCGAGGACGCGGTGACCCGCACCCGGGAACTCCTCGCCCAGGAAGGCATTTTCGCGGGCGTGTCGACCGGTGCGGCCCTGCACGCCGCCCTCGGTGTCGCCGGTAAGGCGGTCAAGGCCGGGCAGAGCGCCGATGTGGTCTTCATCGTCGCCGACGGTGGCTGGAAGTACCTCTCCACCGGTGTCTACACGGCGGCCACCACCGAGGAGGCGATCGCGACGCTGCACGGCCAGCTCTGGGCGTAGCCCTTCGGGCCGGTCGGCCGGCGGGGGGCATGGCCGGGCGCCACCCGGCTCCGTCCTGGTGATTCCGCCCACAACGCGGGCCCATGGAGGAGCTGCCTGGGCTTTTGCGCCTTACGCTCGTGGGCACCGCATGACCCCCCGCACCGCCCATGGCCTTCGGCATGGGGACCCCTCAAGGAGGTTCCTGCTTCATGAAGCTCACCGTCGTCGGATGCTCAGGGTCGTTCCCGTCCGCGGAATCGGCCTGCTCGAGCTACCTCGTAGAGGCCGACGGCTTCCGGCTGCTCCTCGACATGGGCAATGGCGCCCTTGGCGAGCTGCAGCGCCACTGCGGTCTCTACGACCTCGACGCTGTACTGCTGTCCCATCTTCACCCCGATCACTTCATCGACATGTGCGGATACTTCGTCGCGCGCTACTACCGGCACGACGGTGGCCGCGCCGAGGCGATCCCCGTCTACGGCCCCGAGGGCACCGAGCGGCGGCTGGTCCAGGCGTACGACGACCTGCCCGATGAGAAGTCGATGCGTGAGGTCTTCGACTTCCGCACCCTGACGCCCGGCAGCTTCGACATCGGCCCCTTCACCATCCGCGCCGAGCGCGTCTGCCACCCCGTGGAGGCGTTCGGCTTCCGGATCGAGTACGGCGGCCGCTCGCTGGTCTACTCGGGCGACACGGGCCCCTGTGAGGCCCTGGTGGACCTGGCCCGGGGCGGCGACCTCTTCCTGTGCGAGGCGGCCTTCACGCACGGCAAGGAGGACATCCCGGAGCTGCATCTCAACGGCCGCCAGGCGGGTGAACACGCGCTGCGGGCGGGGGTCGGGAGCTTGGTGCTCACCCACATCCCGCCGTGGACGGACCCCCAGATCAACCAGCGCGACGCCCAGGCGGTCTTCGGCGGCCCGGTGGAGCTGGCCAAGGCGGGCGCGGTCTACGAGGTGTAACGGGCGGTGAACGCGGAAGCGCCGGGCTGGAGGACCAGCCCGGCGCTTCGCCGTTCACCGTGGTGCGTGCCCGGTGGCTACTTCTTGCCGTCCGCCACCGCGGCGTCGTCCAGGGAGTCCTCCGGTTCTCGTCCCGGCGTCGGGATGTTGAACTTCGTGATCACGAAGCGGAAGACCACGTAGTAGACGACGCTGAACGCCAGCCCGATCGGGATCAGCATCCAGGCCTTCTCGCTGTGCGACCACCCCAGCAGATAGTCGAACAGCCCGCCGGAGAAGGTGAAGCCGCTGCGGATGCCGAGTGCCCAGGTCAGCGCCATGGACAGGCCCGTCAGCACCGCGTGGATGCCGTACAGCAGGGGCGCGATGAACATGAACGAGAACTCGATCGGCTCGGTGACACCGCAGACGAACGCCGTCAGCGAGACCGAGATCATCATGCCCATCACGGCCTTGCGCCGCTCGGGACGGGCGCAGTGCGCGATCGCCAGACCGGCGGCGGGCAGCGCGAACATCATGATCGGGAAGAAGCCGGTCATGAACATTCCGGCCGACGGGTCGTCGTGGAAGTAGCGCGCGATGTCGCCGTGCCAGGTCTGGCCGCCGGAGCTGAAGTCGCCGAACTGGAACCAGGCGAACGAGTTCAGCAGCATGTGCATGCCGACCGGGATCAGCAGCCGGTTGACCACACCGAAGATCCCCGAGCCGACCGCGCCATTGGAGGACAGCCACTCGGAGAAGTTGTTGAGGCCGTCGCCTATCGGGCCCCACAGGTAACCGAAGAGCACGCCGTAGATCACGCCCGCGAAGGACATCAGGATCGGGATGAAGCGACGGCCGCTGAAGAAGCCCAGCCAGTCCGGCAGCCGGGTGCGGTGGTACTTCTCCCACAGCACCGCGGCGGTCAGGCCGACCACGATGCCGCCGAGGACGCCCGGGTCCTCCGGCTTGCCGGTCACCTCGCTGACGAAGCCGGTCAGGACGTTCTTGTAGACGAGGAAGCCGACCAGGCCCGCGAACGCCGTGGTGCCGTCCGACTTCTTCGCGAAGCCGATGGCCACGCCGATGCAGAAGAGCAGGGCCAGGTTGTCGAAGAGCGCGCCGCCCGCGTGGGCGAAGATCTCCGCGAGCTTGTTCCAGCCGAGTCCCGTCTTGCCGAAGACGTCGTCCTGGCCGAGGCGGCTCAGGATGCCCGCGGCGGGCAGAGCGGCGACGGGGAGCTGGAGGCTGCGCCCGATCTTCTGCATACCCTTGATCAGACCGGCACCCCGCTTCTGGGCGGGCGCGGCCGGGGCGGTGGCCGTACTCATCGGATTCCTCCTGGTGAGGCGGGCTCTCAGGGGAGGGGCGGCCCGCGCTATGGTCTAAACCACATGTGGTGTAGACCTGTTGTAGCACGTAGGGATCCGCTAAAGGAATCTATCGTTCCAAGTGACGAGTGACTTCCTCACCCGCATAATGGTGTAGACCATTTGCCGCAACGCGGACACCACGCGGACAGCAGGACGACAGGAGCGAACATGGCCACCAAGGCTGACAAGATCGTCGAGGGGCTCGGCGGCATCGACAACATCGTCGAGATCGAGGGCTGCATCACCCGCCTGCGCACCGAGGTCAAGGACGCCGCCCTGGTCGACGAGGCCCTCCTGAAGGCCGCCGGTGCCCATGGCGTGGTGAAGATGGGCACGGCGATCCAGGTGGTCATCGGCGCCGACGCGGACCCCGTCGCCGCCGAGATCGAAGACCTGATGTGACCTCCCGAGACCTGATGTGACCTTCCGGGGCCGGAGCGCCGTCCCCCGGGAGCGGGGCCCTCGCCGGACGCGGACCGGGGGCCTCCGCGATGCCGATAGGCTCATCTCATGTCTCGTATCGACGGCCGCACCCCCGACCAGCTCCGACCCGTGACCATCGAGCGCGGATGGAGTAAGCATGCCGAGGGCTCGGTCCTCGTCTCCTTCGGCGATACGCGGGTCCTGTGCACCGCGAGCGTCACCGAGGGCGTGCCGCGCTGGCGCAAGGGCAGCGGCGAGGGCTGGGTCACCGCGGAGTACGCGATGCTGCCGCGCTCCACCAACACCCGGGGCGACCGCGAGTCCGTCCGCGGCAAGATCGGCGGCCGTACGCATGAGATCTCCCGTCTCATCGGCCGCTCGCTGCGCGCGGTGATCGACTACAAGGCGCTCGGCGAGAACACCATCGTCCTGGACTGCGATGTCCTCCAGGCCGACGGCGGCACCCGCACCGCCGCCATCACCGGCGCCTATGTGGCGCTGGCCGACGCCATCGGCTGGGCCCGGGGCAAGAAGCTCATCAAGGCCACCCGGCAGCCGCTGACCGGCACCGTCTCCGCCGTCAGCGTCGGCATCGTCGGCGGCGTGCCCCTGCTCGACCTCTGCTACGAGGAGGACGTGCGCGCCGAGACCGACATGAACGTGGTCTGCACCGGTGACGGACGCTTCGTCGAGGTACAGGGCACGGCGGAGGGCGAGCCCTTCGCCCGCGAGGAGCTGAACGGGCTGCTGGACCTCGCCGTGGCCGGCTGCGAGACCCTGGGCGGAATCCAGCGCGCGGCGCTGGCCCAGGAGATGTGACGACGGCGCCGAGCAACCGTCGCGCGGCGCCCGGCGTTTAGTCAGGTACCAGCACCGTTCCCGGGGAAGGACCCATTCCATGGCGCCGCGCCACCGTCACCGCCGTACCACCGCCGTCACCGCCCTCGCCGCCGTCGCGCTCATCGTGCCGGTCACCGTCGGCTGCAGCGCGGTGGAGAAGGCCCTCGACTGTGCCCAGCTCGCGGTCGAGATATCCAACGACGTGGACAACCTCCAGGACGCCCTGACCGGCGCCGCGGTCAATCCGCAGGACGCCGACAAGATCCTGGACGCCCTCGACAAGGACATCGACAAGGTGGGCGACCGCACCGACAACGCGGACGTCGGCAAGGCCGTGGACGACCTCCAGAAGGCCCTGGACAACGTCCAGAAGTCCGTGGACAGCGGCAAGCACCCCGATATGACTCCGGTCAGGGACGCGGCGGGCGAGCTGACCGGTGTCTGCTCGCCCTGACCTCCCCTCGATAATCGAGAGCTATGCAGCAACACACTGAGGGACACCGCCCGCGCCCCCGCCGTCTGGTCCTCGCGACCCGCAACGCCTACAAGATCACCGAACTGCGCTCGATCCTGGGCGAGACCGGCCTCGACGCCGAACTCGTCGGCGCCGACGCCTATCCGGAGGTCCCGGACGTCAAGGAGACCGGCGTGACCTTCGCGGAGAACGCCCTCCTCAAGGCCCACGCCCTTGCCCAGGCCACCGGCCACCTCGCCATCGCCGACGACTCCGGCCTCTGCGTGGACGTCCTCGGCGGGGCGCCGGGCATCTTCTCGGCCCGCTGGTCGGGCCGGCACGGCGACGACCGCGCCAATCTCGACCTGCTGCTCGCCCAGCTCTCCGACGTCCCCGACGAACACCGCGGCGCCCACTTCGCCTGCGCCGCCGCCCTCGCCCTCCCCGACGGCACCGAGCGCGTCGTCTCCGGCCGGCTCACCGGCACGCTCCGTCATGAGCCCGTGGGCGGCGGGGGGTTCGGCTACGACCCCATCCTCCAGCCGCACGGCGAGACCCGCACCTGTGCCGAACTGGACCCCGAGGAGAAGAACGCCATCAGCCACCGCGGCAAGGCGTTCCGCGCGATCGCCCCGATCGTCCGCGAACTCCTGGGGTGAGCGGCCCCGTAGGACGCCGCAGGCCCGGCCCGCGATGAGGCGGGCCGGGCCCGCGTTCGCGCGGCGTGCGGCCGGAGGGACTCGAACCCTCACGGGAGTTACCCCACTGGGACCTAAACCCAGCATGACTGCCAATTCCATCACGGCCGCTCGGCACGGTCATGGTACTGCCTGGTGAACGGGGTCCGGGGCGGCAGCCCCGGGTCCGTCACAGCCCCAGGTCTTTGATGATCTTGGCTACGTGGCCGGTGGCCTTGACGTTGTACAGGGCGCGCTCGACCTTGCCCTGCTCGTCGACGATGACGGTGGAGCGGATCACGCCGATGACCGTCTTGCCGTAGAGCTTCTTCTCGCCGAAGGCGCCGTACGCTTCGAGGGTCTCCTTGGCGGGGTCGGCGAGGAGCGTGACCTTGAGGTCCTCCTGGTCGCGGAACTTGGCCAGCTTCTCGGGCTTGTCGGGGGAGATGCCGATGACGTCGTAGCCGTGGCCGGCCAGGAAGGCGAGGTTGTCGGTGAAGTCGCACGCCTGCTTGGTGCAACCGGGGGTGAGGGCGGCGGGGTAGAAGTAGACGATCACCTTACGGCCGGCGTGGTCGGCGAGCGAGACCTCCTTGCCGTCCGCGTCGGGGAGGGTGAAGGCGGGGGCGGTGTCGCCGGGCTGCAGTCGCTCGCTCATGGTCTGGTGCTCCTCGTGGCGTCGGGGGTACGTACCCGACATTAGCCAGCTTCCCGTCCGGGGGTGCCGTGGGGCGGGGAGGAGGGCGAGCTGACAGACTGTCCATCACGAATCATCGAGACTGACGGAGGCAGCGCGGTGTCGGATGCCAGGACCCCTGCGCAGATCGAGGCGGACATCGCCCGCAGGCGGCAGGAGCTCGCCGTGACGCTCGACGAGATCGGGGTGCGGATGCACCCGAAGACGATCATCGGGGACGCGAAGGCGAAGGCGGCGTCGGCCGTGGACCGGACCGCCGGGCGGGCCTATGTGTCCGCCAACCGCGTGGTGACGGGCGTGCGGGGCCAGTTGGTGTCGGAGGACGGCCAACCCCGCATGGAGCGGATCGTGCCGGTCGCGCTCGCCGTGGCCGGGCTGGTCGGACTGCTCGCGCTCTCGGCGAGGTCCTCCCGGTCCGCCAAGGCGTCCCGCTCCTCGTGGTGCGCCAAGCGGCACCGCTGAGCGAAGGGCGGCCCGGTGCCGCTGAGCGAAGACGGCCCGCACCGGCCCTGAGGCGTCATCGCGCCGTCCGGCCAGGTACGGTCATGGCGTGAGTGCGAACACGACCCATGACAAGCTGCCCATCCGGATGCTGCACGACCGTGTGCTGGTCCGCACCGACATTCCGGAGGGCGAGCGCCGGTCGTCCGGCGGCATCGTCATCCCCGCCACCGCGGCGGTCGGCAGGCGGCTGGCCTGGGCCGAGGTGGTCGCGGTCGGGCAGAGCGTACGGACTGTGGAGCCCGGTGACCGGGTGCTCTACGACCCGGAGGACCGGGCCGAGGTCGAGGTCCGCGGGGTCGCCTACGTCCTGATGCGGGAGCGCGACCTGCACGCGGTGGCCGCCGAGCGGCTGGAGGGCGCGGAGGACTCCACGGGGCTCTACCTGTAGGGACACCGCGGGATCGGACATGACAGAGGGTGGTGACGGTCTCCGTCACCACCCTCCGCTGTTCGTGGTCCGCGGTCTCAGCCGCCCACCGGCCCCCCTGGGTCGCCCGGATCGCCACCCGGATCACCTGGCCCGCCCGGGCCCGGCTCGGTCGTCGGCCCCCCGGTGGGGAAGTCCGTCGGCGGGGTGGTGACCGGCGGCTGGGTCGTCGGCGGCGTCGGCGGGGTGTCGGCCGGCGCCGTGGGGACCGAGGTGTCCGGCGGGGCGTCGGTCGGGGGAGTGGTGACCACCGGCGGCAGGGAGCCCGGAGACTGCTGGCCGGGCTGGGAGCCGTCGGGGGTGCTCGCCCCGTCCTCCAGCCGCAGATCGAACTCGGCCGGTGGCTTGCCGTCCAGCGCGCCCGACGTGTACTGCGCCCAGATCTCGGCGGGATAGCCGCCGCCGTTGATCCGCTCCAGGCCCGTCGCCCCGTACAGCGGCTTCTGCACGCCGGTATTGGAGTCCTGGCCCATCACCGCGACCACGGTCGCCAGATCCGGGGTGTAGCCCGCGAACCAGGCGGCCTTGTCCTCCTCCGCGGTGCCCGTCTTGCCCGCCGCCGGGCGCTCGGCGGCCTGGGCGGCGGTGCCGGTGCCGCCGTCGACCACGCTCTGCAGTATCGAGGTGGTGGTGTCGGCGGCGCCGCGCGGGATGGCCTGCCGGTTCTCCCGGTCCGGGAGACCGACCCGCGCACCGTCCTTGGTGACCTCCTCGACCAGGCTGTACTTGCCGTGCTCGCCGTGGTTGGCGAGGGTCGCGTACGCCTCGGTCATGTCCAGCACGCTCGCGGTGGCGGGGCCGAGCGCGATGGAGGGGGAGGCGTGCAGATCGGGGGTGTTCTTGGGGACGCCCAGGTCGATGGCGGTCTGCTTGACCTTGGCGGGGCCGACGTCCTGGGCCATCTGCGCGTACACCGAGTTCACGGAGTTGTCGGTGGCCGTGGTGACGTCGATGTCGCCGTAGTCGACGTCGTCCTCGTTGGCGGGGGAGTAGCCGGTGGGCCCCTCCGGGCCGACGACCTCGCGCTTGTTGTCGCCGTTGTAGAGGGTGTCCGGGGTGATCGTCTGGCCGTCCTGGGTGGTGGACCCGTAGCGCACCGCCGAGGTGAAGACGAATGGCTTGAAGGTGGACCCCACCTGGTAGTCACGGCGGGTCGCGTTGTTGACGAACTGCTTGGTGTAGTCGATCCCGCCGTAGAGCGCGACCACCTTCCCGGTCTTCGGGTCGATCGAGGCGCCGCCCGCGCGGACGTAGCGGTCGACCTTGCGGTCCTCCGGGCTGAGCTTGCTCATCAGCCGGTCGCGGACGGCCCCCGCGAAGGCGTCCTGCTTCTTCTTGTCGATCGTGGTGGTGATGCGGTAGCCGCCGCGCGCCAGGGTCTGCTCGTCGATGATCCCGTTGCTGGTGAGGTAGTCCTCGACGGCCTCGACGAGATAGCCGCGCTGGCCGGACATGCCCGAGGGGGCCCTGGCCTCGGAGGGCGCGGGGAAGGTCATCTTCTGCTGGTCGGCCCTGGTCAGCCAGCCCTTCTTCACCATGCCGTCCAGGACGTAGTGCCAGCGGGCCGTGGCCCGCCCCTTGTTCTGCGGATGGGCGACGATGTCGTAGGCGCTGGGGGCGTTCAGCAGGGTCGCGAGATACGCGCCCTGGGCGGTGTCGAGCTCGCCGATGTCCTTGCCGTAGTACGCCTGGGCGGCGGCCTGGATTCCGTAGGCGTTGCGCCCGAAGTAGCTGGTGTTGAGGTAGCCCTCGAGGATCTTGTCCTTGCTCACCTCCCGGTCCAGCTTGATCGCGATGAAGAACTCCTTGGCCTTGCGGGTGACCGTCTGCTCCTGGTCCAGGTAGTAGTTCTTCACATACTGCTGGGTGATGGTGGAGCCGGACTGCTTGCCCTTGCCGGTGGCGGTGTTCCAGGCGGCCCGGACCATCGCCTCGGGGTTGATGGCCGACTCCGAGTAGAAGTCCCGGTCCTCGGCCGCCAGCACCGCGTGCTGGATCCGCTTGGGAATCTGGCTGAGCTGGACGTTCTCCCGGTTGACCTTGCCCTCACGGGCAAGCTGGGAGCCGTCGGAGTAGAGGAAGACATTGCTCTGGGCGATGGCGGCTCTGTTCGCCGGGGGGATGTCGACGAGCAGATAGCCGGTGACGAGCCCGCCCGCGATCAGCAGGACGATCAGGAGGAAGCCGCCGAGGAGCATGCGCCAGGTGGGCAGCAGCCGGCGCCATCCGGTGCGCTGGGGGCGGCCCTTTCTGCCCTTGGCCGGTTTGCCTGCGGGGAGGCCGTCCGCGCGGTGCGGCGTGTCGTGGTTGCCATCGTCGATGCCGGGCCGGGCACCCGTTCCGGCCGCGCCACCATCGATCAACTGGGGCTCGTCGCTCATGTCTCCTGAGACTCCTCGGCCGCCGTCGAAGGTTGCGCGGCGGCAGGATCGTGCACGGTCGGGCGATTCGCGTCGTACGCCCGATAAAACACTGTCGCATCATCCGTTCCGGGCCGGGGACGTGGCGCGCACCCGTGACTGGTCTGTGACCGGCCATATGGATGATTCCGCTCACACCATCCGGTGAATATTGGCTGGCCGTCTCTCCGGTCACCCCACTAGGCTCCGGATTTTGGCGCCGATCGGGCGGTGCGGTCGGGGAGGGAGGGACGGGGCGGATGCGGCTGTACGCGGCCGTCGCGGTCAGCGGCTTCAAACGCTACGCGACGTATCGGGTCGCCACCGTGGCCGGGGTCTTCACCAATACCGTTTTCGGCTTCATCCTCGCCTACACCTACACCGCGCTGTGGGACGAGCGGCCGCACCTCGGCGGCTACGACCTCGACCAGGCGCTGACCTTCGTCTGGCTCGGTCAGGCCCTGCTGGCGGCCGTGGCGCTGATGGGCGGCGGCTTCCAGGAGGAGCTGCAGGACCGCATCCGCTCCGGTGACATCGCCGTGGACCTCTACCGCCCCGTCGACCTCCAGTCGTGGTGGCTGGCCACCGAGCTCGGCCGGGCGCTGTTCCAGTTGCTGGGGCGCGGCGTGGTGCCGATGGGGATCGGGGCGCTGGTCTTCGAACTCCGGCTGCCCGCCTCGCCGTTGACCTGGCTGTGGTTCCTGCTGTCGGTGGCGCTCGCGGTGTGCGTCGGCTTCGCGGTGCGCTATCTGGTCTCGCTCGCCTCCTTCTGGCTGCTCGACGGGACGGGGCTGTCCATGCTGAGCGGGCTGCTGTGCCTGTTCTTCTCCGGGATGATCCTGCCGCTCAACGTCTTCCCCGGGCAGCTCGGCGAGATCGCCCGCGCGCTGCCCTGGGCGGCGATGCTCCAGGTGCCCGCGGATGTCTTCCTGGAGGAGCACCGGGGGGCGGGGCTGCTGGGGGCCTTCGCCTTCCAGACGGGATGGCTGGTGGTGCTGCTGGCGGCCGGGCGGGTGCTGCAGTCGGTGGCGACCCGGAAGGTGGTGGTCCAGGGTGGCTGAGTCCGCCGTGTCCAACGGGCTCCGGGCCTACGTCCTGATCGTCGGGATGTGGGTGCGCTCCACGATGGCGTACCGCACCTCGTTCCTGATCATGACGCTGGGGAACCTCCTCGCGACCGGACTGGACTTCGTCGCGATCGCGCTGATGTTCACCCACATCGGGCAACTGGGCGGCTTCACCCTTGACGAGGTCGCCTTCCTCTACGGCACCACCAGCATCGCCTTCGGCCTCGCCGATCTCACGCTGGGCACCATGGGGCGGCTGGGCCAGCGGGTGCGCGACGGCACGATGGACACCCTGCTGGTGCGGCCGGTGCCGATACTCGCCCAGGTCGCCGCCGACCGCTTCGCGCTGCGCCGGCTGGGCCGGATCACCCAGGGCGCGGTGCTGCTCGGCTGGTCGCTGGCCCGGCTGGACATCGACTGGACGGTGGACCGGGCGCTGCTGATGCCGGTGATGCTGCTGAGCGGGGGTGCCATCTTCGGGGCGCTGTTCGTGCTCGGCGGCGCCTTCCAGTTCTGGGCCAAGGACGCCTCCGAGGTGCAGAACGCCTTCACCTTCGGCGGGACCACGCTGCTGGAGTACCCGCCGACGGTCTTCGGCAAGGAGCTGCTGCGCGGCGTCACCTTCGTCATCCCGCTGGCCTTCGTCAACTGGCTGCCGGCGCTGCACATCCTGGGCCGCCCCGATCCGCTGGGGCTCCCGGCCCGGATCGGCTTCGCGGCGCCGCTGGTCGCGTGCGGCTGCTGTGCGGTGGCGGGGCTGGCCTGGCGGGCGGGGCTGCGGGCGTATCAGAGCACGGGGAGCTGAGGGGGAGGGATGGCCATGGACGAGCTGATCGAGCTCGACGGTGTCGAGAAGGTGTTCCAGGTGCGGCGCAGAGCCGGGCTGATGCGCCGTGAGCGCCGCGAGGTGCGCGCCGTGGACGGCATCAGCTTCCGGGTGCCGCGCGGCGAGATGGTGGGCTACATCGGCCCGAACGGCGCCGGGAAGTCCACCACCATCAAGATGCTGACCGGGATCCTGGTGCCCAGCGGCGGACGGCTGAGGGTCGCCGGAATCGACCCCTCCAGGGAGCGGACGCGGCTCGCGCGCCGGATCGGGGTGGTCTTCGGGCAGCGGACCACCCTGTGGTGGGATCTGCCGCTGCGCGATTCGTACGCGCTGGTGCGGCGGATGTACCGGATCCCCGACGACCGCTACCGGGAGAACCTGGACCGCTGCGTGGAACTGCTCAACCTGAGCGAGCTGTTGGACGTGCCGGTGCGTCAGCTCTCGCTCGGCCAGCGGATGCGCGGCGATATCGCGGCCGCCCTGCTGCACGACCCCGAGGTGCTCTATCTCGACGAGCCGACCATCGGGCTCGATGTGGTCAGCAAGGCGAAGGTGCGGGAGTTCCTGCGCGATGTGAACGCCGAGCAGGGCACCACCGTGCTGCTCACCACCCACGATCTGACCGATATCGAACTGCTGTGCAAGCGGGTGATGGTCATCGACCACGGCCGGCTGGTCTACGACGGCGGGCTCGACGGGCTGCACGCGGTGGGGGAGAGCGAACGCACGCTCGTGGTCGACCTGGAGCAGGAGCTGCCGCCCATCGAGATCCCCGGCGCCCGGACGGTGCGGGTCGAGGGGCCACGGCAGTGGCTGGCCTTCCCGGCGAACAGCAGCGCGGCGCCGATCGTCGCGGCGGTCGCCGACGGCTATCCGCTGGTGGACCTCTCGGTGCGCGAGCCCGAGATCGAGGACGTGATCGCGAGGATGCTGCACGGCGGGGAGGGCGGGGCGGCCGGGCGCGGAGTGTGAGCGGGGCCCGTGACCGGGTCGGTGGCCGGGAACCGGGGACGGATCGGGGGCCGGGAACCGGGGACGGATCGGGGGCGGCACCCCCGTACGAGATACGGGCCACGGCCGGTGCCCGCCGTTAGTCTGTCCGTATGACGAGCGCTGGTTCTTCCCAGGGGGCGAGCCCCGACCTCCCGGACCCGGCCGGGATGCGGGCCTCCGACGCCGAGCGTGAGCGGATCGCGGAGGTCCTCCGCGAAGCCGTCGCCGAAGGCCGCCTGGACATGGAGGAGTTCGACGAGCGGCTGAACGCGGCCTACACGGCGCGCACCCACGGCGAGTTGGAGCCGCTGGTACGGGATCTCCCGGTGCCCGGCAGCGCCGTTCCCACCCCGCCGGCCCCGGCCGATCCCACCGGCTGGAGGGAGCGCATCGGCGGCACCCCGACGTCCCGCATGGGGATCGCGATCATGGGGGGCTTCCAGCGTAAGGGCACCTGGACCGTCCCGCGCGCCTTCACCGCGTTCACCCTCATGGGCGGCGGTGAGATCGATCTGCGCGAGGCCCGCTTCGAGGACCGCGATGTGGTGATCCGCTGCTTCGCCCTCATGGGCGGGGTGCAGATCATCGTCCCGCCGGACGTGGAGACGCATGTCGGCGGTATCGGTCTCATGGGCGGTTTCGACCACACCGGGTCCGCCGACGGGGATCCCACCGGCCCTCGGGTGACCGTTACGGGCCTGGCGATCTTCGGCGGGGTCAGCGTCGAGCGCAAGCTCCGTAAGGAGGAGCACAAGCGCCTCAAGGAGGAGCGCCGCCGGGTGAAGGCCGAGCGCAGGGACGAGCTGCGCGCCGAGCGCCGGGAACTGCGGGGCGCACGGCGCGATGAGCGCCGTGAGGAGCGGGAGGAGCGCCGGCTGTCCCTGGAGAAGGACCGCCGCCGCGACGACTACTAGGCCCCTTCGGCACTACGCCCTTACGGGGCTACTGGGCCCTTACGGGGCCCGGAAGGACCCGAGGGCCCTCCAGGCTCCGGAGATCGGCGAGAAGCCCCGGCTGAGCTTGCGGCTAGAGCTCGGCCGCCGTGCGGCCCCGCAGGTGGTCCAGGTCCAGCGCCCGCGCCATCGCCCGGTAGCCGTCGTCGCTCGGGTGCAGATGGTCGCCCGAGTCGTACATCGGGCGCAGCCGCAGCGGGCTGATCGGGTCGCGCAGCGCCTTGTCGAAGTCCACGACCTCGTCGAAGACCCTCCCGGCGCGGATCCGCGCGTTGACCTGCTCGCGTACGGCGTCCAGCTGGGGTGTGTAGCCGCGGTGCCCGTAGAAGGGCGTCAGGGTGGCTCCGATGACCCGCAGGCCCCGGGCGTGGGCCTGTTCGGTCAGCCGCTTCAGGCCCCACACGATCCGGTTGGGGTCGGTCTCATGGGGGATGCGCAGTATGTCGTTGACGCCCAGTTCGACGATCACGGCCTTGACGCCCGTACGGGACAGCACATCGCGGTCGAAGCGGGAGAGCCCGCTGGGGTTGTTGGGCGGGTACTGCGTGCCGTCGCTCAGCACGCGGTTGCCGCTGATGCCCTGGTTGAGCACGCCGAAGCGGGGCGCGCCGGGCTCGCTGCGCAGCCGCTCGGAGAGGAAGTCGGTCCACCGGTGGTTGGCCCCGGCGGTGGAGGTGATGCCGTCGGTGATCGAGTCGCCCAGCACCGCGACCGCGCCCTCGGCCTGCTTGGACCACACGTCCACGCCGGTCAGATAGCGCCAGTACGGGCTCTGCTGGGTGTAGGCGGCGCCCGCCGTGTCCTCCGTACGGTCGCCATGCGCCATGTACGACGTCTGGCGGGCGTGCGGGTGGTAGGTGACCGAGCCGGACGCCTGCGGGGTGTAGGTGGTGACCAGCAGATCGGCCGAGTCCGGGACGGCGAGCCGCACCGGGTCGCTGGTGATGGCCTTACCGGGCGGGATCGTCACCCAGGTGCGGTTGTTGAAGGCGAGGCGGCGCATGGTGCCGGTCGCCGCGGTGGGGTTGCTGGGCGCGGCGGCCAGCGCCAGCGAGGCATGCGTGATCGTCAGCGGACGGCTGCTGTAGAAGTTGGAGAGCTGGATGCGGGCGCTGGTGCCGCCGATGGTGGTGTGCACCACGTTCCGTATCGACATGCCCGACAGGCCGCGCAGCGTCCTCGGCTCGGCGGCCGCGGCCGAGGTGGACCAGGTGCCCACCCAGGATCCGGCCGAGGCCGGGTCGGCCGAGCCGCGGGCCCCCTGCGCACGGGAGTCCGTACCCCCCTTGTCGCCACCGAGCCCGATGAATATCGCGGTGGAGACGAGGATCACCACAGCCGCCAGCGCAGCGAGCACGGCATACCCCGTGCGTCTGGGCATTGGGGGCATGCTCATGAGCGGGTTGTCTCCTCGGGCGGACGGAGCCCGAGGCTCCGGAAGTGGACGGGAACGGCGGGTGGTATCCGGCAGCGCCGATGCGGTCCGGTCGGTGACTCATGATCCCATGGCGGGACCCGGCTCCGCCTGTCGGCCTGCCCCCAATGTGCTGGGTCGCTCCCCCAGACAGACGACGGGAACTCACCGTTCGTTCCACCCATGGGCGACTGAGACCGGAAAGAGACAATGCATGAGGGGACGGGTCGACCGGGTGGAGCGTATGGAGCGAAGAACGACTGGTGAGGCGGCGGCCCCGCCGCCCCGGGGCGCGGCTGTGCCCTTTGTCACGGACAGCCCCCTGGACGTGGAACGGCGGCGCGGAGTGCGCCGGATGAAGGCGCTCGCCACCGGCATGCTGTTCGGTGTCGCACTGGTGTACGTGCTCGCCACCTGGGCGCGCTCCTCCGGTATCGACGGCTGGCCCGGCTATGTCGCCGCGGCCGCCGAGGCGGGCATGGTGGGCGCCCTGGCCGACTGGTTCGCGGTCACCGCGCTCTTCCGGCGGCCCATGGGGCTGCCGATTCCCCATACGGCGATCATCCCCACCAAGAAGGACCAGCTCGGGGCCAGCCTCGGGGAGTTCGTCGGGGAGAACTTCCTCTCCGGCGACGTCGTACGGATGCGGCTGCGCGCGGTCGGCATCGGCAGCCGGCTCGGCACCTGGCTCGTCCGGCCCGAGCATGCCGAGCGGGTGACGGCCGAGCTGGCGACCGCGCTGCGCGGCGCGCTCACGGTGCTGCGCGACTCCGATGTGCAGGCGGTGGTGGGCGAGGCGATCACCCGCCGGGCGGACGCCCAGGAGGTCGCGCCGGGCCTGGGCAAGCTGCTGGAGCGAGTTGTCGCGGAGGGCGGTCACCGCCGCGCCGTGGACCTGGTGTGCCTGCGCGCCCACGACTGGCTGGTGGAGCACAACGAATCGGTGATGCAGGCCGTGACCGGCGGCGCCCCCGGCTGGACGCCGCGGTTCGTGGACCGCAAGGTCGGCGACCGCGTCTACAAGGAACTGCTGCGCTTCGTCACCGAGATGCGCGATATGCCCGCCCATCCGGCGCGCGGCGCCCTGGACCGCTTCCTCACCGACTTCGCCGGGGATCTGCAGTCCGACACCGACACCCGGGCCCGGGTGGAGCGGGTGAAGAGCGAGGTGCTGGGGCGCGGCGACGTCCAGGACATCATCGCCACGGCCTGGGCCTCGGTGCGGGCGATGATCGTCACGGCGGCCGAGGACGAGCGCAGCGAGCTGCGGCAGCGGGCGCGGGCGGCGATTCTGTCGCTGGGCAGGCGGATGGTGACGGACCAGCGGCTGCGGGACAAGGTCGACGGCTGGCTGGAGGACGCCGCCGTCTATGTGGTGACGACGTATCGGGACGAGATCACCTCGCTGATCACCGAGACGGTGGCGGGCTGGGACGCGGAGCACACCTCGCGGAAGATCGAGGCCCATATCGGCCGGGATCTGCAGTTCATCCGGATCAACGGCACCGTGGTGGGTGCCCTGGCCGGGCTGGTGATCTATACGGTCTCGCGGGCGATGGGCGGATAGCCGCGCCCTGTCTCTGGCAGGTGCGCGCGGTCTGGCCTATGGTGCGCGCGTGCGACGTCGTCGAGGGCGGGCCGTGCTCGCCCGGGGGCTGTGGACGGCCGGTGAACTCGCCGTCACCCTCGGGCTCGTGGTGCTGCTCCTGGTCGTCCACCAACTGTGGTGGACCAACCGGCAGGCGAGGGCGGGCGCACGGCACGAGGTGGGCGTACTGGAGCGGCAGTGGCACGACGGGGCCGCCGAGTCCGCGACACCGGCGCCGGGGGCGACGCGATCCTCCGATTCCCCTCAAAGGGACGGACGCGACCGTGACCGGGCGACCGGGGGCGGGGGCCAGGGTCCGCGCCGGGACCAGGCGTACGCCGTGCTCCGGATCCCGCGCATCGGCCTTACGGTGCCCATCGCCGAGGGCATCAGCCGGGCGGCGGTGCTCAACAAGGGGTACGTGGGCCACTATCCGCGGACCGCCCAGCCGGGCCAGGCGGGCAACGTCGCCCTCGCGGGCCACCGCAACACCCACGGCGAGCCCTTCCGGCAACTGGACGAGGTGCGCCCGGGCGACACGGTGCGCATCGACACCGCCGACGCCCGCTACACGTACACGGTCGAGCGCACCCTGCCGCGCACCTCGCCCGCCGACGGCACGGTGGTCGCCCGGGTGCCGTACAGCTCCGCCCATCCCCGCTACCGCTACACCGAACCGGGCTACTACCTCACGCTGACGACCTGCACCCCCGAATTCACCTCCCGCTACCGCCTGGTGGTCTGGGCCCGGCTGCGGGCCGCCGCCCCACGGGCTGTCAGTGGGGGCCACTAGACTGGCGGAGCCAGGAGGGGAGACCGGCCGGGAGAGGGGGTGTGACGGTGTCGCGACGACTCGAAGCGCTGCGCATGCAGCTGGGCGTCTGCCTGTTTCTGCTGACCGGGGTTCTGCTGGCGCAGAGCGGGACCGTCAGCGCCGTCGCCCTCGCCGCCACCGTCGCGGCCACGGCCGCCGTCGCCACGGCGCTGCTGACCTGCGCGATCCTCGCCTCCCGTGGCCGAATACCCGCCCCCGCCGGGCGGATTCGCACCGCGATACGGGACCGTGAGCGCCGTACGGCGTTCCTGCCCCAGCGGGATCCCGATGCCTCAGGACGCCCGAGGCCGCGAGCGCCGGGCCGTCGTCTCCCGACGGCCGCGTAGGCGCACCCATTTCGCTGTACGGCGGACCCCAGCCTCTCCGGTTTGAGGAGCGGGGTCCGGGGCGGAGCCCCGGAAGCTCCAGTATTCGTACCGCCGCGCCACGCGGCTCGTCACGCCGATGTCTTCCTCACTCCGGCACGACGAGACCCGCGGAGGGCTCCCATGTCCCTTTTCTCTTCCCTCGGCACCCTGCTGACCACCATGGCGGGCGGCCTCGACCCGCTCTTCGGCGCGTCCGCGGCGGCGGCCGCCATCGTCCTGTTCACGCTGTGCGTCCGCGCCGCGCTGCATCCCCTCGCCCGTGCCGCGGTGCGCGGTGAGAAGGCGCGGGCCACGCTCGCGCCGAAGCTCACGGAGCTGAGCCGCAAGCACAAGGGCGACCCCGAGCGGCTGCGGCGCGCCATGGCGGAGCTGCGGGCGAAGGAGGGCGCGTCACCGCTGGCGGGCTGTCTTCCGGCGCTCGCCCAGCTTCCGGTCTTCTTCGTCATGTACCACGTGTTCTCCACCGGCAGCGGCGCCGGAGACCTCCTCGACCACACCCTCGCCGGGGCCCCGCTCGGCGCCCGGTGGGGCGGGGCGCTCAACGGTGCGCCGGGTCTGGTCTACCTCGGGCTGTTCGCGCTGATCGCGGCCGTGGCGACCTGGACGTATCTCCGCGCCCGTAGGACGACCGTCCCCGGGGCGCCCGGAGTGGCCCGGGCGCTGCCGCTGCTGTCGTTCGGGACCCTCGTCACCGCCGCCGTGGTCCCGCTGGCGGCGGCGCTGTACCTGGCGACCAGCACCACCTGGACGGCCGTGGAACGGGCCCTGCTGCACCGCGGATGACGGCACCCATGACGGGGCCCGCGACGACACTCGCCGGAGTCAGGAATGAAACCGCTGTCCCAGTCCGTGAATGAGGTCTTGCGGGCTGGACGCCCCTGAAGAGAGGATCGATCAGCCGGTAGGCGCCTCGCACCGGCCTGTGACCTCGGGAGTCTTGGGATGAAACTGCTGCGAGTCGGACCGGCGGGCGCGGAACGCCCCGCGCTGCTCGATCAGAACGGCACCTTGCGCGATCTGTCCGCCCTGGTCCCGGACATCGACGGCGCCCTCCTCGCCGACGAGGTCGCTCTCGCGCGGCTGCGCGCGGCAGCGGCCGCCGAGGGCGACGACGCGCTGCCCGTGATCGAGGACGGCGGGGTGCGGATCGGCCCGCCGCTGGGCCGTATCGGCAAGATCGTGTGCATCGGGCTGAACTACCACGACCACGCCGCCGAGACCGGCGCCACCGCCCCCGAAGAGCCCATCATCTTCATGAAGGCCCCGGACACGGTCGTCGGCCCCGATGACACGGTCCTCGTCCCGCGCGGCAGCGTGAAGACCGACTGGGAGGTCGAACTCGCCGTCGTCATCGGCCGCACCGCCCGCTACCTCGACTCCGACGAGGCCGCCCTCGCCTCGGTCGCGGGCTATGCGATCGCCCACGACGTCTCCGAGCGCGCCTTCCAGATCGAGCGCGGCGGCCAGTGGGACAAGGGCAAGAACTGCGAGACGTTCAACCCCCTGGGCCCCTGGCTGGTGACCGCCGACGAGATCCCCGACCCGCAGGCCCTGGGCCTGCGCCTCTGGGTCAACGGCGAGGTCAAGCAGGACGGCACCACCGCGGACCAGATCTTCGGCGTGGCCCATGTGGTCCGCTACCTCAGCCAGTTCATGACCCTCTACCCCGGCGATGTCATCAACACCGGCACCCCGGCGGGCGTGGCCATGGGCCGCCCCGAGCCCAAGCCGTACCTCCGCTCCGGCGATGTCGTCGAGCTCGAGATCGACGGACTGGGCCGCCAGCGCCAGGAGTTCAAGGACGCGTAGCCGGACGCCGGGCGGGCGGCCCTGCCGGGGCCGCCCCTCCGCACGGCCGCCTCAGGCCGTCGTCGGCAGATAGCGCTCCAGCGCCTCCACCACCAGCGCGTGGTCCTCGGCCTGCGGCAGTCCCGAGACGGCGACCGCGCCGATGACGCCCGTGCCCGTCACATGGAGGGGGAAGGCGCCGCCGTGCGCGGCGTACCGGTCGGGGTCGAGGCGGGAGGACTCCTCGAAACTGGCGCCCTTGGCGCGGAAGCGGGCGCCGACGAGGAACGAGCTCGCCCCGTAGCGCTCCACGACCCGGCACTTGCGCTCCAGCCAGGCGTCGTTGTCGGCGGAGGTGCCCGGCAGCGCGCGGTGGAAGAGCCGCTGACCGGCCCGGTGGATGCCGATCGTGACGGCGGCGCCGCGCTCCTGGGCCAGGTCGGCGATGAGGCAGCCCAGACGCCAGGCGTCGTCGTTGTCGAAGCGGGGCAGGCGCAGCCGGCGCTCCTGCTCCTCGAGGCGGGATATCAGCTCGGCGTGCTCGCTCATGCGGGGACCTCGATCCGGACGGTACGGCGCTCCGCGGCCGACAGCCGGGCCGCCTCCAGCACATGCAGGGTGGCCGCGGCCTCGGCGGCGGTGACCGGCGGCGGGGTGCCGTCGCGGAGGGCGGCGGCGACGGCGGCGTAGTACGCGGGGTAGTCGCCGTGGAGGGTCGGCACGGGGACCCCGCCGCCGGTCAGCGGGGACTCTCCGGCGCCCAGCCGGCCCCATTCGCTCTCCGGCTCGGTGCCCCATTCGACGGACGGGTCGCCGGGGCGCAGCCCCTCGCGCAGGGCGGCCTCCTGCGGGTCGAGGCCGTACTTCACATAGCCCGAGCCGCTGCCCAGCACCCGGAAGCGCGGGCCGAGCTGGGCGGTGATCGCACTCATCCACAGATGGGAGCGGACGCCGCTGGTGTGGGTGAGGGCGATGAAGGTGTCGTCGTCGGTCTGCGCCCCGGGGCGGCGCACATCGACCTCGGCGTAGACGGAGTCGACGGGGCCGAAGAGGGTGAGCGCCTGGTCGACGAGGTGGCTGCCCAGGTCGTACAGCAGCCCGCCGACCTCGGCCGGGTCGCCGGACTCCCGCCAGCCGCCCTTGAGCTGCGGCCGCCACCGCTCGAAGCGGGACTCGAAGCGCTGCACGTCGCCGAGCGCGCCCTCGGCGAGCAGCTTGCGGAGGGTGAGGAAGTCGTTGTCCCAGCGGCGGTTCTGGAAGACGCTCAGCAGCAGCCCGCGGGCCTCGGCGAGCGCGGCCAGCTCCTCGGCCTCGGCGGCGGTCGCGGCCAGCGGCTTGTCCACGACGACCGGCAGCCCCGCCTCGAGGGCGGTGCGGGCGAGCGGGACATGGGTGCGGTTCGGGGAGGCGATGACGATCAGGTCCAGTTCATCCGCCCGGCCCCACAGCTCATCGGCGGAGTCCACGAGACGGACATCGGGGAACTCGGCGCGTGCCTGCCGCTGCCGCTCCGGGCTGGAGGTGACGATGGTGTCCAGGACCAGTCCCTCGGTGGCCGCGATCAAGGGGGCGTGGAAGACGGATCCGGCCAGGCCGTAGCCGATCAGTCCCACGCGGACGGTACTGCTGTCATCCATGGCATCCATGAGGGCCACTTTGGCAACAGTGTTGCTAAAGCGCAAGCGATGGCCACAATGGAGGAGTGAACAGCACCATGTCGGGGGCGGCCGGGCCCGGAGCCAATCTGACCGCCCTGCGCAGCCATAACGCCGCGCTCGTCCTGCGTCTGCTGCGGGACGCGGGCGAGGACGGCGTCAGCCGACCGGAGCTGGCCGGCCACACCGGGCTGACCCCCCAGGCCGTCAGCAAGATCACGGCGCGCCTGAGGACGGAGGGGCTGGCGGTGGAGGCCGGGCAGCGCGCCTCGACCGGCGGCAAACCGCCCGCCGTGCTCCGCCTGGTCCCGGGCGCCCGCCATGCGATCGGGCTGCAGCTCGACCGCGATGAGCTGACGGCCGTCCTCGTCGACCTCGCGGGTACACCGGTCGCCGCCCGCACCGCGCCCTTCGACTTCGGCGCGCGGGCGGAGGAGGCGCTCGCGGCGGCCACCGCCGAGGTCAGGGCGCTCCTCGCGGACGCCGGGACCGGCCTTACGGATGCCGGGACCGGCCTTACGGAGACTGGCACGGAGACTGGTGGCGCGACCGGCGGCGCGGCGGGCGGTGGGCTGGGCGGTGGGCTGCTCGGCGTCGGCGTCGCCGCGCCGGGACCGCTCGACCACGGCTCCGGCGTGTTGCACCGTGTCACCGGCTTCCCCCAGTGGGACGGCTTCCCGCTGCGTGACGCGCTCGCCGAGCGGCTCGCCCTGCCCGTCGTCCTCGACAAGGACACCAACGCCGCGGCGCTCGGGCTGGTGACCACCGGGACCGCCGCGTCGGCCGCGTATCTCCATCTGGGCACGGGTCTGGGCGCCGGTCTGATGCTCGGCGGGGACGTCTACCGGGGGGCGCGAACCGACGCGGGCGAGTTCGGGCATCAGGTGATCCAGCTCGACGGGCCGCCCTGCGAATGCGGCAATCGCGGCTGCCTGGAGGCGCTGTGCCTCGCCGCCGTCGCACGCGACGACCATACGGACGCGGCGCGGCTGCTCGGCGTCGGCGCGGCCAACCTCGTACGGCTCCTCGACATCGACCGGGTGCTGCTGGGCGGCCGGGTGGTGCTGGCCGACCCCGAGCCCTACGTTCGCGGTGTGGCCACGATGATCGCCGAGGACTCCGCCCGCGCCAGCCGCCTCCCCGTGCCCGTGGATGTCGTGGAGCGGGGCGGGCGGGCCGTGGTCGAGGGCGCCGCCCGGCTCGTACTCGCACCACTGTTCGCACTGGGCTGATCGAGGGGGATCCTGACCGCCAGTCGGGGGCAATCCGGGCCTGGTGCGGTGTGTCGGCGTGCGGACGCGGAATGTAGCGCAGTGCTCGGGGAAACCCCGCACAGCAGAGGTCACTCATGCGCTTGCCCACCGCACTGTCCCTACGAGCTGTCCTTCCGGCGGCCGCGCTCGCGTTCGCCCCCGCCCTCTATGGAATCCCGGTGTACGCCGCCGAGGCCGAGTCCGCCGCCTGCGGGGGCCGGAACGCCTCCGACTTCCCGATCGAAGCCCATCTGCGCGATGGGCCGGATCAGTACGCCCGGGGCGGCGGCTGGCGCGGCTGGCACCTCGAACTGCGCAATGCCACGGACACCGGCTGCCGTGCCATCCACCCCATCGCCGTTCTGCTCGACCAGGCCCGTGAACTGCGGCCCCGCCATATTGGTTTCGAGTTCCTGGACCCGTCCGCGGAGGGCGGCGCCACCTGGCGAGCCGTCTCCTTCCAGACGACGGACGAGGACGAGAACATCGGGGTCTTCGACAACAGCCATTTCAAGGGTTTCACCGTGCCCGCGCACAAGACCGTCGACGTCCAGGTGCGTACGCGTTTCACCGAGGACGCGCCCGAGGGGTCGGTGACGGCCAACGCCATCGCCGTACAGCGGCGCGCGGACGACGGCGACTGGGTGGGACAGTCGAACGACTACGAATTCCGCATCGGCCCGGCGGCTACGGGGGCGGGTTCGGGCACGGGCACGGGCACGGGTGCCGGTACGGAGGCCGGGACGGGCACGGAGGCCCAGACGGGTACCGGAACGCGGACCAGGGCGGCTACGGGCGCCGTCAGGGATAGGGAGACGGATGCCGGTGTCGGCGCCGGAGCCGACACCGACGGAGCTACCGAGACAAAGCCCGCGCCGCAGCAGCCGACCACCCGCTCCAAGAGCCCCACGGCCGCTCCGACGCGAACGCCGGAGAAGACCCGGACCTCCGCCCCCGCCGCGCCGAGCCGGACCCCGAGCTCCGGTGCAAGCCATAAGGAGAGCCATTCGGCCGTAGTGCCGCCCCGTGCCGACAGCGACGCTGATGCCGACGCGGAGGCCGACGTCGACACCGATCCCAGTGCCGAAACGGACACGGAGACCGGAGCGGATGCCGATACGGACACGGGTACCGATACTGAGCCGGGCGCTGATGTCGACACCGACACGGACGCGGACCTCGGCGAGGACGCGGGCGCGGACGCCGGCACAGGTACCGACACCGATACGGGCGCCGACACCGAGGCAGGTACGGACACTGGGACGGACGCCGACGCCGACGCCGGTACCGGTACCGGTACCGACCTCGACGAGGGCCTCGACGCGGACGACCTCGGTACCGACACCGACCTGGGCACCGACACCGACCTGGGCACCGACACCGACCTGGGCACCGACACCGAGCTGGGCACGGAGACCGACGACCCCAGCGCCGAATCCGACCTGGGCACCGAAACGGACCCCGGCGCTGAAACGGACCCGGGTACCGACCCTGGCGCCGAAACCGAACCCGGACGTGAGTCCCAAGCCGACCCCAGCACCGGCACCGGCGCCGACGGACGTCACGAGCAGGACGGCGGCCACGAGCGCGAGCGGATGCCCGAACTCGCCGCGACGGGCCGTCACACCGCCCTGCTCGCGGGGCTCGGCGTCATCAGCGCCGCGCTCGTGACCTGTGGCACCGTCCTCGTGGTGAGGTCCCGGCGCTCGGGGACCTGAAGCCCCGACGTCCCCGACGCCCTCAACTCCGAGCTACTGGCCCCGGGGCCCCTCGCCCCGGCGGCGCAGCTCGTCGTCGATCTTGTCCGAGCCGGACTGGATCTGCTCCGAGTGCTTGCCGCCCGTCTTCTTGTCGGCGGCCTCGGCCCCCTTGCGAGTGCCCTTCCGAGCCTTGTCGGGGTTCTTGCTGATCGCGCCCTTGAGCTTGTCCATCATGCCCATCGCGGCCTCCTTACGGTCCGGCTCGTTCCAGGGAGGGGCGGAGTCCGCCCCTCCCTCAGGATCAGACACCTGTGCGGATCTGTCGCGCTGGGACGGGGCGCGAACGGACGGCGAACGCATTGTGCTCCCGGACACGGGGCGGTCTCCCCAGGGCTTTCCCCGGTTAGGCTGAGGTCGTCGCCAAAGGTCGATTCCGAGCGGAGAGCAACCAGTGGCAGAGCGCAAGCCGATCGAGTCATGGCTCACCGACATGGACGGTGTCCTGATGCACGAGGGCATACCGGTGCCAGGTGCCGATGCCTTCGTCAAGCGGCTGCGCGAGTCCGGCACGCCCTTCCTGGTGCTCACCAACAACTCCATCTACACCCCGCGCGACCTCCATGCCCGGCTGTCCCGGATCGGGCTGGACGTCCCGGTGGCCAACATCTGGACGTCGGCGCTGGCCAGTGCCCAGTTCCTGGACGAGCAGCGCCCCGGCGGCACCGCGTATGTGATCGGGGAGGCGGGGCTGACGACCGCGCTGCACGACATCGGCTACGTCCTTACGGATGTCGAGCCGGACTATGTGGTGCTCGGCGAGACCCGTACGTACAGCTTCGAGGCGCTCACCAAGGCCATCCGGCTGATCAACGACGGTGCGCGGTTCATCGCCACGAACCCCGATGAGATCGGCCCCTCCGCGGAGGGTGCGCTGCCCGCCACCGGCTCCGTGGCCGCGCTGATCACCAAGGCCACCGGCCAGAAGCCGTACTTCGTCGGCAAGCCCAATCCGCTGATGATGCGCTCCGGGCTGAACGCGATCGGTGCCCACTCCGAGACCAGCGCGATGATCGGCGACCGGATGGACACCGATGTCCGGGCCGGGCTCGAGGCCGGTATGGAGACCTTCCTGGTGCTCACCGGGGTGACCAAGGCGGCAGAGGTGGACCGGTATCCGTACCGCCCGTCCACGGTCGTCGACTCCATCGCGGATCTCGTGGAACGCATCGCCTGACCCGCCGGGCCGCTGCTTGACCCGCCGGTGGCCCCTGTCCGACCCGCCAGCGCCCCCTGTGCCCCGGATGGCGCAGTAGGCGCCCGCAGCGGATGCGGGCCCCTGCCGGGCGCGTGAGCCTCTTGGTATCGGGAGGTTCTCACCATGCGCATCGTCGCACTCACTCTCTGTACCGCAGCATGCGCCGCCGTCGCGGCGGTGACGGCCGCTGCTCCGGCCCTCGCCGACCAGCGCCACTCCGCCACCGCCACGATCCGGATCAGTCCGCATGCCCTCGCCCCCGGCGCCGAGGTCGAGGTCTGGGCCTTCGGCTGCCCTGACCGGGAGGCCACGGCCTCGTCACCGGTGTTCGTGGACGACGCGGAGCTGACCCCCGAGGGGGACGCGCTCTTCAGCGAGGCGACGATCCGCTCGACGGCGACCAAGGGGGCGCACCGGGTCACCGTGGACTGCGCGGACGGCCTCGCTCGTGAGGGCCGTGAGGGCCGTGAGGACGGTAAGGGCGGCATGGGCGGGGTCTCCCTCGCCGTGGAACGCCCGCCCTCGCCCGTCGCCCCCGTCCGCGCGGGCGGAGGCGGCACCGCGCGCGACGAGACCCGGGCACGTGATGACATCGGCGGTGCGGAGGCGTACGGCCTGGTGCTCTCGGGCGGTACGGCCCTGGCCGTCGGCGGCCTCGCGGTCCACCGCCGCCGCCATCCCTCCGGTACGGCGGGCTGATCGCCATGGACATGGACACCGAGATGGACGGGAACGTGGACGGGAATCGCTTCTCCGGCCTCGGACGGCTGGCCACGGGGGTGGCCTGGGTGGCGCTGCTGCTCGGCCTGTGGATGTGGGGCCGGGACACCACGGAGGGAACGGGCGGTCCGGCGCCGATGACCGGGGACGTGGCCGCGGTCGGCCGCCCGCCCGCCCATCCGCTGCCCCCGGCGCACGCGCCGCTGGCGTCCGCCCGGCCGAAGCGGGTCGTCATCGAGGCGGCGGGGGTCCGCGCCCCCATCGTCGCCAGCGGCCTCGACCGCGACGGAGCCGTGAAGCCCCCGTCCGTCAGCCGCCCCGGCACGGTCGGCTGGTACCGCGCCGGCCCCGAGCCCGGCTCCCCGGGCGCCGCGCTGCTGGTCGGCCACCTCGACACGAAGAGCAGACCTGCGGTCTTCCACGGGCTGAGCGACCTCAAGCGGGGGGAGCGGGTGCGGGTCGCGCGATCGGACGGTACGACGGCGGAGTTCACGGTCGAGGACGTCGAGGTGGTGCCGGAGAAGCACTTCGATGCGCGACGGGTGTACGGATCGCGGTCCCATGACCGTGCGGAGCTGCGGCTGATCACCTGCGGAGGGAAGTTCAACCGCTCGACGCGCACGTATACGGCGAACGTCGTCGTCTCGGCCTACCTGACCGGCACGACGGGCTCCGCCCACAATGTGTCGGCCGGAAGCCGCAATGCGCACTAGGCGGTCCGGTCCCCTGCAGCGGCCAAAGCCCCCACCCCACCCCTCCCCGAAACCAGAGGCCCGCGCCCCTGCAACCCGCTCGGGGCTGCGCCCCGGACCCCGCTCGGGGCTGGGCCCCGCACCCCTGCTCGGGGCTCCGCCCCTCCCGCGGGGCGCATCGCGTCATGGCGTACGGGCGAAAAACTGGGTGGGTTGTGGATGAGGCCGTGGTGGTTCGGGGCGGTGTGTAAGGATTGATTCGACCGGTCTTGTCCCGCCGGGGGATCACCGTCTGTTCCCCGGAGCGTGCACCCAAGGGGGAGTGGATGTACGGCAGTTACACCGGCCGTTCGCGTCACGTTGCCCGTACCATCCGCATCCGCACTCGCACTCGCACTCGCGCGCTCTCCGCCGCCGGGGCGCTGTTGTCGTGTGTGGTGCTCTCCGGGTGCTTTGGGGCCTCGAAGGGTGACAGTGATCATGCCTCCCTCGCCGGGCAGGCGAAGCAGCGGCCCAAGTCCACGATTCCCTACTGGGTGAATCCGGATGGCAGCGCGGCGCGGCAGGTGGCGGCGTATCGGAAGAAGGGGGCGGACGGCGAGGCCAGGCTGATACAGAAGATCGCGGAGCAGCCCGTCGCGGAGTGGCTCGGGGTGGACGATCCGGAGGGGCAGGCGCGGGGGTTCACCGCGGCCGCGGATCAGGTGAACCGGGACGCGCTGCTGGTCTTCTACAACATCCCGCACCGCGACTGCGGGCAGTATTCCAAGGGCGGCGCCGCCGACGGCAATGCCTATCGCACCTGGCTGGACAAGACGGTCCGGGGGATCGGCGACCGGCGGGCGACGGTCATCCTGGAGCCAGACGCGCTGCCGCACGTGGTGGACGGCTGTACGCCCAAGCAGTTCCATGAGGAGCGGTACGACTTACTGACCGGCGCTGTGGACAAGCTCAAGGGGCTGCCGCGCACCAAGGTCTATCTGGACGCCGGAAACCCCCACTGGATCAAGGACCCGCGCCGGCTGGTCGAGCCGCTGAAGCGGGCCGGTATCCGTAAGGCCGACGGCTTCGCGCTGAACACCTCGAACTACCAGACGACCCAGGAGAACAGGGCGTACGGCAAGAGGCTGTCCGCACTGACCGGCGGCAAGCCCTTCGTGATCGACACCAGCCGTAACGGCAATGGCCCGGCCCCCGGTAAGGACGATCCGCAGGCGTGGTGCAATCCGAAGGGCCGGGCGCTGGGCGAGCGGCCGACCACCGACACCGGGGACAGGCTGGTCGACGCCTATCTGTGGATCAAGCGTCCGGGCGAGTCGGACGGCACCTGCAAGGGCGGTCCCACCGCGGGTCGGTGGTGGCCCCGGTACGCGCTCGATCTCGCCCGTAACGCCAATCGTAAGGACAGCTAGGACAGCTAGGACAGCTAGGTCGGTTAGGGCGGCCGGCCGGCTGTTACTTCTTCTTGGGCGCGGGCACCTTTACCCACACCGCCTTCGACGGTGTGCCCTGGTCGTCCACCGCGTTGAGCATGTACCACCCCGGCGGTACCAGTGACGCGTCCTTCGGCAGCGTCACCGTCACCCCGTCCTTCGTCCGCGTGAAGTCGAGCGCGATCGACCGCTGCTCGACATTGGTCACATGGGTGAAGGACCCGGGCCGGATCAGCCGCATCTTGGTGATCGCCGATGCGTGCGCGGTCCGGTAGGTGGTCTTCGCACCCGGCTTGACCGTCCTGGGCGCGGTGTCGGTGAGCTTCGGACGGGAGCCGCGGAAGAGATACGGCGGGGTGTAGAGGTCGATCTGCTGCTGGAACTCACCCGGTTTGGTGTTGGCCTTGTCGCCGAAGAGCGAGTCCGAGCCGAAGGTCATGACCCGGCCGTCCGGCAGGAGCAGCGCCCCCGAGTGGTAGTTGCGGCCCACCAGCGGATCGGCCACCGAGCGCGCGGTGTTGGTCTTCGGGGTGTAGAGCTCGGCCTTGAGCACATTGGTGTCGCCGCGGCCCCGGTAGTCGCCCGAGCCGTTGGTGGTCAGGATGGTGTCATCGGGCAGGATCACGCTGCTCGGATAGCGCACCTTCGCATACAGCTCCGGGCCGTTTTTGAAGCGCGGCTTATCGGCGCGCAGATCGACGATCCGGGTCTTCGCCGTGGACTTGGCGTCCTCGCCGACCCCGCCCCCGCCCAGCACCATGTACCGCTGGTCCTGTGCGGGCGGCAGCAGCACGGACATCGAGGTCTCCAGGGCGTCCGGGTCGCTGATGCCCGGGACCACGTCGAACCGATTGCTCTTCAGATCCCAGATGCCGGGGGTGCGGCCCTTGTCGTCCGGGCCGTATCCGGCGTTCGAGCCGGTGTAGAAGATCCGGCCCTTGCCGGTCAGGAACAGCGCGGGATACGTCGGGAAGAAGCGCTGCTTGGGCAGGTACTTCCACTTCTTGGTCTTGGGGTCGTAGATCTCGTTCTTCCCCGGGACCACCTGGCCGATCTCGTCCAGCCCGGAGACCGCGAGCACCTTGCCGTCCTGGAGGCCGGTCAGGGTCGGGTACCAGCGGGCCTCGTTCATCGGATCGACCGGGATGTACCGCTCGGCCACCGGGTCGAACTCATACGCCTGCTTGATGCCCTGGAAGTCCTTCTTGTCGAACGACAGCTTCTGCGCGATGCCGTAGAAGTTCTGTCGGTCCTTGCCCTTCAGCCCGGAGATCCGGTAATTGTCCTCGGTGCCGGTCTGGTGCTTTCTGCCCTTGCGCAGTGCCTCCACATAGACCCGCGCCGTGCTCGCGCTGACCGTGACCTTCTTGGTCTTGGGGTTCTTTTTCTTCGTCGCGCGCGGAACGAGAAGCGGGTCCTTGGACACGAAGGTCTTGCCGTTCTCCTTGCCCGTGAAGCGGGTCCCGGCGGGGAGGGTCTTCGGCTTGTCGGGGCTCTCGTTGTGGACGAACATCAGTCCGCCCGCCTTCTCGACATCGCCCTTGAGCTTCTCGTAGCGCTGGGTGCCGCCCGCCACCAGCAGCTTTCCGTCCGGGAGCTGGGAGTGCCCGGAGCAGAAGAGGTCCTTGGGGGTCGGAATGTTGGTGAAGGTGTTCTTCTCCGGGTCCCACAGGACGCTGCGGAAGGACTTGGCGTCGAAGTTCTTGGCGTTGTTCCCGGAGCCGGCCACCAGCAGCACCTTGCCCGTATGCAGCAGGGCGGCGTGGATCGTATTGATCCGGTATTGCTCGGGGACGTCGACCACATCCCAGTGGCCGTTCTCCGCCTTGTACTCCGGTTGGTTGATTTTGTACGCGTGGTACTTGTCCGAGCTGAAACGGTAGAGAGCCGGGCCGTTCATCCCGGCCAGCACGGTGATTGCCGCCGCACCGATCCCGAAGCGGCGGGTGCGGCGACTCGGTCGGTACTTCACTTCTTATCGTCCCCCAAGTGCGGGCTGCGGGTTCCGTTTCTCCTGGCGGACGGTCCACCGCCAGGCGATGATCGGTGCGGCTGTGACAGCCAGGGCAATTGATGCCCAAACGGTCATCGCTGGATGACTGTGGCCGAAGTAGAAGGAAGAGGCGAGCGACCCGCCGAAGACCGCCAGGAAGAAAAGATGGGTCCGGAAGGTGCCGAAGAGGGTGTCGGGGCTCGCGGAGTCGCCCTTTGGCGTCACCACGAAGCGGCTCTTGCGGCGCAGCACGGTGTCGAGCAGCGAGCGGGCGTAAATGGGCGCGGCCAGCGCCGACATCACCATTCCGGCTACGCCGCCGGACCCCTCCGGCTCATGGGGCGAAACGTTGTGCCGCCGGTTCCAGACGTAGAGGCCGATCTGCAGGGCGGAGGCATTGCCGTAGAGCATCATCCAGATGGCGGGGTCGATCTCGACGCCGGAGGCGCCGAAGCCCAGGAACAGTGCGCAGCTCAGGGCGGCCAGGATCCAGTTGAGCGCCGACATCGGATAGAAGATCACCAGCAGGGAGTAGTTGAAGAGCCTGCCGGGCGGCAGCGAGAACGGTGCCTTCCAGAACTGCTTGACGATCGTCTCGTAGGTCCCGCGTGACCAGCGCAGTTGCTGGGTGAAGAAGTCCGTCCAGGCGTTCGGCCCCTCGCCGACCGCCAGTACGTCGGGGGTGTAGACCGACCCCCAGGCGCGGCCGGTGGCCGGATTGCGGTGGCGGTGCAGCTCGAATCCGGTGGCCATGTCCTCGGTGATCGAGTCGTACAGCCCGCCGATCCCCTTGATGGCGCTGATCCGCACCGCGTTGTTGGTGCCCACGAACATCGGCGCCCGGTAGGCGTTGCCGGCCCGCTGGATCAGCGCGTGGAAGAGGAACTGCTGGCTCTCGGCGGCCTTGGTGACGGCCGCGTCGTAGTTGCCGTAGACCTGCGGGCCGACGACGAAGGCGATGTCCGGATCGCGGAAGTAGCCGAGCATCCGCTCCAGATAGTTGGGCAGCGGCACATGGTCGGTGTCGACCGAGGCGAAGAAGTCGTACTCCTCGCCGTGCGCGTCCAGCCAGGCGTTGTAGTTGCCGTGTTTGGTCCTGGCGCGGTGCGGTCCCTTGGGCTGGTTCCACTTCTCGACGCCCTTACGGGTGAAGTGGTAGACGTTCAGCCGCCGGCAGACCTCCTTGACCTCCGGATCGTCCCCCTCGTCCAGCAGCCAGACATGCAGCACCCCGCGGTGCCGGACGCGGATCGCGGCCTCCAGGGTCTTGCGCACCATCTCCAGCGGTTCCTTGCCGGGGACATAGGTGGTGATGAAGGCGACCTTGGTGCCGGTCTCGGGCACGACGGGGACGGGGTCGCGGGCGACGAGCGTCGCATGCGCGTTGGACGCGACGTTCATCGTCCGGAATAACTCGATCAGCCCTATCGAGACCAGCATCACCACGTCCATGACCGCCAGGACCGGGCTGGTGCCCTCCCGGCTGGTCCAGTGCGCGGGCTGCATCAGCCAGATCAGCAGCCCCAGCGAGACCAGCGGTGCGGCGCCGAGCAGCAGCGCCGCGCGGATCCGGTGCGGCTCCTCGGCGAGCAGGCTGCGGTAGCGCACCCGGTACGGCGTGCCGGGCTCGGGCTGGGTCAGCGGTCCGGCGAGCCTGCTGTAGTGCTCGTAGTCGTACTTCGGCAGCGGCCGCCGCCGGGGCCGGTGCCGGTCCGGCGCGGTCTGGTGCTGCCGCGGGATGCGCAGGCGCGTGGTCCTGGATGAGTCGTACCCGCCGTACGACGGATGGCGGGCGCCAGTCGGCGTCGACGTCATGAGTTATCCCCCCGCACGCATGGCTGAATGCGTGCCGTCACGTTCTGTCGGCCCCCCGGCCCCCCTTCGGCCGCAGGGGAACGATAGTGGAGGCAGCCGACCTTACGGACATGGAATGGCTACCTTCCGCATGTTTGCGCGGTAAACGAACTCGCTTGGTCCGCATCCCCTCAGGGCGTGCCTCGACGGCCCGCTGATCAGGCGGAGTTGATGCGAATGCGCCTCACTGCAGGGTGTCGAACAGGCGCCGATGATCGCAAGTGTGAACGGTCTGTTTATCGGACAAACATGGGCAAGGGGTGGGCCCCGACTCCCGGCTTGAAATCGGCCTACTCGCGATGCGCCGAACGCAGTCGGATGCGGATGTTCCCGAAGTGGTCGCGGATCGCGCCCTCGGCCCGCAGGGCGTCCCCCGAGCGCACCGACTCCAGGATCTCCCGGTGCTGTTTGCAGGTGACCCTCGGATCCGTGGGCACGTCCACGAGGTCGGTACGCACCCGGTGGAAGGCGTCCCAGAACGCCTCCAGCACCTCGCTCAGCAGCGTGTTGTCCAGGCTCCCGTAGAGCGCGGCGTGAAACGCCCGATCCGTCTCGGCCCGCACCGCGCCCTCCGCCGCCTCCGCCTCCATCCGCCGTACGACCGCGTCCAGCTCGGCGAGATCCGCCTCCGGGATCCGCCCGGCCAGTCGCGCGATCAGTCCGGTCTCGACGGCCTCGCGCAGCTCCAGCAGCTCCAGCAGGCTGTCCTCGCCCCGGTAGTGCCCGGCGACGGTACGGAAGATCAACCCCTCGATCATCGGCGCCATCGACATGGGCCCGACGTACGTCCCGAAGCCGTGCCGGATCTCCACGATCCCCATCGCCTGCAGCGCCTTGAGCGCCTCGCGCACGGAGTTGCGGCTGACGCCGAGCAGCTCCATCAGCTCGGTCTCGGTGGGCAGCGGAGCGCCCGAGCGGAGCCGCTGGTCGATGATCAGCCGCTTGATGCGTTCCTGGATGTCGTTCGTCATCCCCCGCGAAACCCCCCGCGCGCGGGAATGCGAATTCGAGTGTGCCGCCACCGCCACCTCCGATCCGAACAGCTTAGCGGCGGCGGCGCGAGCAGGTCAGATGTGCAGCGATGAAGGCGGTCCGGGCTGCCACGCGGCCACCCGGCTGCCCGAGGGGCGGCAGGCGTGATCGACCGGCGCACCAGCCGCACTTGACTCGGTCCGCACCACCGTGCGCCGGGGGTGGGGCTCTGGCGTGTGTCCCGCTGGTGCGGAAGATTCTGCCGCGCAAGCAATTCGGTGCATTGCCGAATGTGTCGCACTGGAGGGGAACATGTCGCCTATTCGCATTTTTGTCGCGTCACTCGCCGTCGCCGGCGTGCTGGCCGGCACCGGGGCAGGTGCCGCGTCGGCCGCCGCCGTCAGCCGTTTCGACGACGGCAGCTTCGAGACGCCCACGGTGGGGGCCAACACGTTCGGGACCGTGGCGGCCGGGGGGACCATCGGGCCGTGGCAGGTCACATCCGGAAACGTGGACCATATCGGGGACGGCTTCTGGCAGGCGGCCGAGGGGGGCCAGTCCGTGGACCTCAACGGTACGGGCGCCGGCACGGTGGCGCAGACCTTCACGACGGTGCCGGGGAAGCGGTACACGGTGACGTACTCCCTGGCCGGCAACCCGGCGGGCGGTCCCACCGTGAAGACCGGAGCGGTGCTGGTCGACGGGCAGAACTTCCGGAACTTCACCTTCGACATCACCGGCAAGTCCTTCGGGAACATGGGCTATGTGACCCAGGAGGTGACCTTCGTGGCGCGTGGGACCTCCACGACGCTGGCGTTCGCCAGCACGAACAACTCCGCCTACGGGCCGGTCATCGACGACGTGATGGTCCGGGACTGTACGCCCTGTCCCTCCTGCGGCTGATCGCGAAAGGGAGCCCCCGGCGCCCCACGCGCCGGGGGCTCCCCGTTCTCCATGGGCACGCACCTTGTGGGCGCGCACCTTGTGGGCACGCACCTTGTGGAAACGCACCTTGTGGAAACGCACCTTGTGGGCGCGCACCTTGTCAGCACGCGCTGACCAGGCCCGCCCCTCGTGGACGCGTCCCGCGGTCCGCCGCTCAGGCGGCCGCGCGCCGGCGCGGATGAGCGAGCTCGCCGCGCATCCGGAGGTGCGCGCCACGGTGCGCCAAGGACGTCGCGGCCTTACGGCGCTTGGGCGCGAGGACGTCGACGGGGGCGCCCGCGCCGCTGCCGGGCGTCTCGCGCCAGCGGCCCAGCCTGGCCACGACCTCGGCCAGCCGCCGATCGCCGGGTTTGACGGCGAGGTAGAAGAGCGACTCGTCCGGCTTCCGGTCGTCCCCGCCCCAGCGGACCACGCCGTCGAGCTCGGCGAGGATGTCGCGGATCACGACCTCCTGCTGGGGGAAGAAGCCGCCCTTGACGCCCCGCGGGTAGTGGCCGGGGTGAATCCGGACCGCCGTACCGGACGCCTGGTTGCCCTCCGGCAGCCCCTTGCGGACCGCGCCGGGGCGGCGCCAGCCCACCACATCGCCCTTGCGCAGCTCGTCGATCTCGTAGTGGAACCGCCGGATCACATGGACCAGCACGGCCTCCGGTGCGCCGATGCGGACGGTGACGCCCTCCAGCGGGGTGCCGGGCACCGGACGGGACCAGATGGTTCCGCCGCCGTCGGTGACCTTCTCCATCTCCCAGCCGTTCGGGCTCGGTCTGCCCGTCAGCACCGGACCTGGTTCGGCTGGAAGCGGCGGTATGCCTTCCGGATCTCCTCGCCGGTGGGCGTCTTGGAGTGCGAGGACGCGGCGTACGCGGGCGTCGCCAGCAGGGCCGAACCGGGGAGCGAGGCCAGGGCCGCCGCGCCGGTCAGCGCACCGGAGCGGATGAGGAGCTGCCTACGGGACGGGTCGAACACGCTCATTCATCGTCCCCTCGTGACGGTAGGGCTGGTGGACCGGTCCTGGTCGCGGGCCACTACGGATACCGCGCCCGTGGCAATGGCCAGGACGAAGGCGATGGCCAAGGCCGGGTTGACGTATCCGGGGACCGCGGCGTCGTAACTTCCGCCCTCGTCGAGATGGCAGGTGAAGCGAAGGGGAAGGTAGTGCGCTTCATAGCGGTCGACCTGAGCCGCCTTCGCCGCCCCGCCCGCCCGGGTGCACTCCTCGCGCATGTTGTAGTTCTCCATGAACATCACATGGAGTGCGCCCCAGATGTACAGGGCGATGGTCGCGCAGACGGACAGCAGGGCGATTCCGCCGAGCCAGTCCGCCCGTGTCTTCCGGCGGCCGGTGCGCTTGGAGACGCCGGAGCCGAGTATGCCGATCAGGGTGAAGATGACGATGACCCCGATCAGACAGATGAAGAGCAGCAGGATCGAGTTGTGCCCGCCCGCCGAATCGGCCGCCAGTAGGGAAGGTTCTTCGCTCACCGCATCATCCTGCCATTGGCCATCCCGTCGGCCATGCCGAGTTCGTACTGCACGGCCAGCGGCATGGACTTGGCCGGCGGGCGTCCCGGCAGCCGTGACGTCCCGTCAAGAAATAGCGTATATAAAGGAGTTCACCGCATCCGTGGTCACGAGGGCAGGCGGGGCGCCGCGACCGCCGCATGCTTGTTCCTCTTGGTGTGGTGCCGTCCGAGGCAATACCGGACGGGAACGGCCAGGAGCCACCAGTACTCCGCTGCGCAGGGTGATCGTGCCGGCGTACAGCGAGGTCGCGATCGCGCTGCTGTGGTACTCCGTGACGATCTTCGTCGGAAACGGCAGGGCGGCGACGAGGGCCATCAGCGCCAGATCCACGTAGAGCAGCGGGCCGTCCACCACCTTGGCCATCCGGAACAGCCGATGATGTGAGATCCACAGTGCTCCGACCACGACAAAGCTGAGCAGATATCCGGCGACGGACGGGAGCGCCTCCTCCTTCAGCGCGTGCCCGAGTTCGGCCGTGGGGAGATCCTCCGGGACCGTGATCTCCAGGGCGAGGAGCGTGATGGCGATGGCGAAGACCGCGTCGGAGAACGCTCGTATCCGCTCGACGTCGATTCCGTGCAGAGATCTCACCGTCAAGAGCTCCTTGTTCATGTTGGGTGCGGGTGCGGTCCGGTGGGGCTCTGCATACTGCTGATGTGACATGTCAAGTCTCCTCATCTTGCTGAAGAGCCGCCCTTCCGTGCGGGCGCCAGCGTCATAATCGTTACTTTTGACATGTCGAGACTGACATGTAGATTGAAGCGCATGAGCTTCTTCGAGGTCTTGGCCGCCGTAGCGGTCGTCGTTGCCCTCATCGCGCGCCAATTGCGTGGAGAGGCGCTCACCGGCCGGCGGCTGATGCTGCTGCCCGTGGTTCTCACGGTGATCGGCATCGCCGACCTGAGCTGGCACGACCGTCATCCGACTTCCGCCGACGTGGTGTGCCTGGTGATCGGAGCGCTGCTGGCCGCCGGTATCGGCGCGGCTCAGGGCGCGACGGTCCGGCTGGAGCGGCGCGCCGGGGTGCTGTGGGCGCGGATGCCGGCGGTCGGCCTGTGGCTGTGGGCCCTGCTGGTGGTCACCCGCGTGGGGATGATGGCCGTCGCACATGTGGTGGACGCGAAGGTGGCGGCGTCCTCAGCGACCATCCTGCTGATGCTGGGCGTCAACCGGCTCGGACAGGCGCTCGTCCTCGTCCCGCGCGTGATGTCCTCCGGCATGGCGTTCGCCCCGGAGCGGGACGGCAGGACGTTCCCGGAGCAGGTGTCGCAGCGGTTCACGCCCCCCGCCACTGGACGACGAGGCTCCCGGGCGGCCGTACGGCACCGCCCCGGCGGCGCCGTACGCCGACGGGCATCAGGGCGATCGGCTGGACCTCATTCGCAGTCGCGGACAGCGGCGCCGGGCGCGCCGGTTCACCGACTGGAGGTGACGGCCCACGGTGGCCGAAATCCCTCATCAACGCGGCTCGGCGTGCTGCGCCGCAATGGCCCCTTCGGCGCTATCCGCTGGCTCCCCATCGAGCCGTGCTGGGTGTTCCACGCGCTGAACGCGTACGACGAGGGGCCCGACAGCGGGCGGATCGCGATGCACGTGGCCCGCTACCGGTCTACAACGAGACCGATGCCACCCTGTGGCGGTGGGAACTTGGCGGCGTCGCCGACCGGGACGCGGCGGCGGAGCACGGACGGGGGCGCCACGGATTCCGTGGCGCCCCCGTCCGTTGGGCCGCGGTCCTCGGAGGAGGCGATGCCTATGCCGAATCGGACCCTTGGCGCCTGTTCACGTGCTCGATGGCCCATAGTGCCCAGTCGTGGGTCGCCTGGTACTGGCGCAGGCCGTACTCCGCGGCGAGCTGCCCGAGGGTGTCGCGGCCCTGTCGTGGTTCGGCGTCCTGGTCCTCGCGGAGCCTGCGGAGTTCGGAGATGCGCTTCTCGGCGTGTTCGACGAGGTCGCGCAGCGCGGTGACGGTCTCGTCCGGTTCCAGTGCTTCGAGCAGGAACAGCCGCAGGACCTGCTCATTGCGCACCACGCCCTGCCCCCATGGCGCGAGCAGCCACTTCCTCAGCTCCGCACGGCCCTTCTCCGTCACGGCGTAGGTACGGCTACGGCGAGCGCCCTCATGCGTCACCTCGACGAGCCCTTGCTCCGTCATCCGGATCAGCTCGGGGTAGACGCTCGTGTGGCCGGCCTGCCAGGCGTACCGCCCGAGGTCGCGCTCGAACTCCTTGCTCAGTTCGTAGCCGCTCGCGGGCTCGATGGCGAGGAGGCCCAGCAGTGCGTGCGACAGAGACATATGGGAATCTTACATGTCATCTTCGGCACGTCTCGCGCGCATAAGCAGCACCGCTGGGGTCGATTGACACGTCAAAGGGAGACTATTCGGCGGGCGCGTTCGCGATCGCGGGTGCGGTTCCGCGGGAGACCGCCTCCCAGCGCTCCCACTCCGCGAGCCGCGGTGGGTGTCCGGAAGCGGGACCACGACTGATGGGCGCCCTCGGAAACCGAGGACGCCCAGGTCGGCGATCTATTCGCTGGTGCGCCGCCAGGGACTCGAACCCCGGACCCGCTGATTAAGAGTCAGCTGCTCTAACCAACTGAGCTAGCGGCGCCTGCCGACGTGGAAATTCTACCCGATCTCGGACGGTGGTCAGGACGTCATGGAACCCGCCGCGGCCTTGCGCCATTGGTATGGACATGACTATTGGCCCTGGATACTCTCAACTTGGTCTAGACCGCCGTGCACGGCTCATCGAAGCACTCCCCACGTCTTCAGGAGCGAAGCATGCGCAAGAAGATCAGCGCCGCCGTCATCGGCATCGGTCTCGCGGCGATTTCCGTCCTCGCGACCGGCGGCAGCGCCTCCAGCCACGGCTACACCGACTCACCCATCAGCCGCCAGAAGCTGTGCGCCAACGGCACGGTGACGGGCTGCGGTGACATCCAGTACGAGCCCCAGAGCGTCGAGGGCCCGAAGGGCTTCCCGTCCGGCGGTCCCGCGGACGGCACGATCTGTGCGGGTGGCAACAGCCGGTTCTCCCAGCTCGACGACCCGCGGGGCGGCAGCTGGCCCGCGACCAGGATGACCGCCGGGCAGAGCTACACCTTCAACTGGCGGTTCACGGCCTCCCACTCGACCACGGACTTCAAGTACTACATCACCAAGAACGGCTGGAACCCCAGCCAGAAGCTCACCCGTGCGAGCCTGGAGTCCCAGCCCTTCCTGACCGTTCCGTACAACGGCCAGCGTCCGCCGTCCACGCTCTCCCACTCGGGCACCATCCCGGGCGGTAAGAGCGGCAGACATGTGATTCTCGCCGTGTGGACCATCGCGGACACCTCGAACGCCTTCTATGCCTGCTCGGACGTCCAGTTCTGACCGCTGTCCGGTCGATCCGGTCGATCCGGTAGTGCGGGTGGGTGCGGTGCCGTCCCGGGACGGCACCGCACCGACGTGACGATCAGGCGTCGAACGCGCCCGCCTTCGCACTGCGGACGAAGGCGGCCAGAACCGGTGGCACGGTGGTCAGGACGGTGCCGGGGGCGTCGCTCTCCCGTAGCCGGACGTGGCCGCCGGCGACGGCGACCTCGACGCACTGGCCCTCGCCCGCGGAGTACGAAGACTTGCGCCAGTGGGGGCGGTGGTGCGTGGTCGTTTCAGAGGTGTTCATATGTGGGGCCCTCTTTCTCATACCAGACCAGCGATGAGGGCCTTCGTCTCATCCGTGGACAGCGCGCAGTCCACGATATGGCCGAAGGCGTCGGCGAAGACGTTGACGTCGTCGACTCCTTCGACGTACGAGGGGCCGCGCAGGTTCTCCTGTGTGACCACATCCGGCATCGGGCCCGGGAAGGCCACAAGTGTGAACGCGCCCGCGTCCCCCGGGTTGGGCGGCACGTCGATCGGCATCACCTGCAGCGTGACGGTGGGCCACTCCGCCACCTCCAGCAGCCGCCGTAGCTGAGCCGTCATGATGTCGGGCTGCCCGGTGAACCGGCGGCGCAGCGCCGCCTCATGGATGACGGCCCACAGCCGCAGCGGGTGGCAGGAGCGGGTGAGGACGGCCTGGCGGGCCAGGCGCACCTCGGCGAGGGCGTCGACCTCGGCGGCGGTGCGGGCCACGGCGTTCGCCGCGATGGTCTCGCGGGCGTAGTCGGCCGTCTGCAGCAGACCGGGGACCACCAGCGGGGCGTAGTCGCGGACGCTCTCCGCGTCGCTCTCCAGCGAGATGTAGTCGGCGTAGGCGGGGGCGACGACGCCACGGTATGTCTGCCACCAGCCGCGTTTGCCCGCGTCCTTGGCCAGGCCCTCCAAGGCGATACGGGTGGTGGGGTCGGTGACGGCGTAGGCCCTCAGCAGCGTTTCGACCTCGGCGGCGCGGATCGTGGCGTTGGCGTTCTCGATCCGGGAGAGCTTCGGCGCGGTCCAGCGGCGGGCGTCGGCGGATCCGTTCGCGGCCGCGTTGAGCGCCGCTGCCGCCGCGTCCAGTGTCATCCCTGCTTCGGTGCGCAGTTGTCGCAGCGTGGAGCCCAGGCGCCTGCGCCGAACGGTGGGCACTGGCTGGTAGGACATGTCGCCAGTCTGTCGTATTGCCAACTACGCCTACCAGCCGGGCATATGCCAGTCTTGTGCGACTGGGTCGAAACATTGCGAGTGGGACGTTCCATAGGCCAGGATCGCTAGGGGACACGGCAGCGCGCCGTGGTGTGGAGGGGCCCCGGATCATATGGCTGAGAACATCTCGCAGCGATACGAACTGCGCCTTCGCGCTCATCCGCGGATGCTTGCCGACATTCGGCGTGCCGTCGGTGCGCGCCTGCGGCTGTGGGGGCGTGAGGAGTTGATCAGCGCGGCGGGGATGTGCGTCACCGAGCTGCTGTCCAATGTCCACAAGCACGCGGCCTCTCCCGAATGCGTCCTCACCCTGGAGAGGCTTCCGCACGGGATCCGCGCGGCGGTCAGCGACTCCGAGGCGGCGCTGCCGGTGGTCAAGGAGCCGGACTTCCTCTCCGAGAGCGGCCGGGGGATGTTCCTGCTCAGCAAGACCGCCCATGAATGGGGCACGGACCTCACCCCGGCGGGCAAGACCGTCTGGTTCACCCTGCGCTCGGAATCGGTGGAACCGTGACCAGCGGCGCCGGTAGCGTGGAGCCGCGCACGAGGGCAGGGGGTGGGCCATGGATCCGGTGACGGCGGGAGCGCTGGTCACGGCGGTGAACGCGGCGGTGTCGGGCGCCGGCGGCGAGGCCGGGCGGCGGGCCCTGGAGTCCTTCGGCACGCTGGTCCGCAGGGTGCTGCGGCGGGGCGACGGCGAGGGCGAGCCGGCCGGTGAGCCGGAGCCGGTCGCCATTCCGTACGACGACGGCGAGCGGCTGCGCCAGTTGGCCGACCTGCTCGTCGAACGGGCCCGGCAGGACCCGGAGTTCGGCCGTGACCTGGCCTCCTGGATGCATGAGCACGGCGAGGCGGCCGGGGAGGCGGGCGCCGTGCACAACTCCATCGCGGGCGATGCCCGCATCACCGGCCCGGTCATCCAGGGACGGGACTTCCACGGGCCGATCAGCTTCGGCTGATACCCGGCGGCGACCCCTTGGACGAGGGGGACGGGGGGAAGGGACGTCCGGTGCCGAGCTGGCAGCAACCGGACACCGGCCCCCACTCCGCGTCGTCGAACGGAGCCGGATCGCTGCGGTCCGTAGTCCCGCCGCGTCCGGAAGCCGGACTCGCCGGTAACTTGTGGACACGCGCCCCCGGCGCATCGGCGGCGCGACCGCATGACGCGGGTCGCCGCACCCGGTTTTGCCAACTCTTTACCTCACGCCCCGCGTTGACGTGGTAGCTGTGCGCGAATTAGTGTCGTCGTGGATTTCGCACAATGCTGCCTCGGCAATTCGGGGCAGCGGAATTGACGAGAATCAGGCCGGTATTCGCATAACCAGGTCACTGTCGCCCGGCAGGGGAAGTCATGGTTGGTCTTGTGAGGGTGTCCGAGCCTTCGCCGCTGAGCACGGAGACTCCCTCGTCAGGCGCCGTCGACTATGTCGAGCACGCGCTGCTGGCCGCCCGTGATCTGCTCGAGTCGACGGTCACCCGGCACCGAAGGGAGCTGGCCCAGGACTCCTGGGCGGGGACGGCTCTGGGGAAGGTGCCGCTCGCCGAGGTGGTCGACACCCTGGTCGACTGCGCCGAGCGGACCGTCAACGTGGTGCTGTCGGGCAACGACGAGCAGACGCGGGCCGTCTGCGCCGCGCTCGCCCGCCCGGCTAGGGGAAGCCGGCACGCCGTCGCCGTACGGCTGTTGTGCGAGGAGCCGGTGCTGGCCTCGAGTGCGGTACGGGCGCTGGCGCGCACCGATCCGCGGTGCGAGATCCGGATCTGCGACGGCGGGCTGCCGCCGTTACCCGAGGCGCTGCTCATCGACGGCCAGGTGGTCTACCTCAGAGGGGGACCGTCGGAGCCGGGGCGGGGCCCGGGGCGGGCGTCGCTCGTCGAGGACCCCGCCACGGTGCGGGCCCTGGAGATGATGTTCGCCGGGACCTGGGGGAACGCCGTGGCGCTCGCCGACCATCCGCGGCTGGGCGGGCGGTTGTGCCCGGATTCCGTACGGCGGATTCTGGAGTGTCTGCGCACCGGCCACACCGATGAGGTGGCGGCGCGCACGATGCAGGTCTCCTTGCGCACCTACCGCCGGTACGTCGCGGAGATCATGCGAGAACTGGGGGCCAACTCCCGCTTCCAGGCGGGGGTGCGGGCGGTGGAAATGGGGCTGCTGCCCGGCCGTCACTGACGGCGCTCGAGACCTTGACCACGTCACGGGGCGGGAAGTACGGGAATGTCGACATGAAGGACCGCGGACGCGATCCTGGACCGGAGGCCGCGCTCGCGGGGGACCTGCTGGAGGGGACGCTACGGGAGGTACGGGACCTCATCGAGTCCACGGTGATCCAGCACCGCGCCCGGCGGAGCCGGGACGCGCGGTTCACCGAGGTGGGAGTGGAGGACGCCGCGTTCCTCGCCGCCGCCGAGGAGGTGATCGGCCAGGCGGGGCGGAGCGTGGACGCCGTCTTCCCCGAGTGCTCGGCCCGGATGGCGCCGGTGCAGGCCGCGCTCGGCGCGCTGGTGGAGGACCTCGGCGACCCGGTCGGGGTGCGGGTGCTGCGCGGCAGATCCGCCCCCGGCTCCGGAACTGCGGGCTCCGGAACCGCCGGATCCGGGTCCGCCGGTTCCGGAACCGGCCCCGGGGCCGCCGCCGGAGCGTCGCCCGGACCCGCCGCCGGAGCGTCGCCCGGACCCGTGCCGCGGCCCATCCCCGGGCCCGCGCCGTCCGCCGAGGCGCCCGGCTCCGCCCCGGCAGCGCCCCCCGCCCAGGTGCGGATCGCCTCGGTGCCGCTGCCCACCGCGGTGATCGCCGACGGCCGGACCGCCCTGGTGTGCACCGAGGCCGAGGAGGGGCGGCAGACCTCGGTCATCGAGGACCCGGTGGTGGTCGCCACCCTGTACGGCATGTTCGGCTCCATCTGGGGCGGCGCGGTGCCCGCCGCCCGCCCGCTCGACTTCGGCAACCGCGCCCGTACCGAAATGGTCCGCCGGGTGCTGGCCCGGCTGCGCGACGGGGTCACCGACGAGGCCGCCGCCCGCGATCTGGCGATCTCGGTGCGTACGTACCGCCGCTATGTCACCGGGATCCTGGAGCTGTTGGAGGCCAACTCCCGTTTCCAGGCGGGGGTGCGCGCCACTGAGCTCGGCATCCTCGGAAATAGTTCCACATGATAATTTCGTTTTCCCCATCGACATTGTGATCCGGAGCGTGCTGGCGATAGGTTGCCTGCGGGCGTGCCGAGATCTGGCAACAGCCGGTAATGCAAGGGGATTTGGGGATGACCGAAGGGCACGGATGGGGCGCGACCGCCACGGCGGGTGCGGACGGCGAGCCGAGTACGGACGAGCCGCATTCACCCCGACCGGGACATGCGCGAAAGACCGGCGACAGCGGCGGAAATGGTGAGAAGTCACGGGCCGATAACAGTCGGAAAATGGCCGGAGCGGCATCTGGCGCAGCCTCCGGCGACCGGCGGAGAACGCTGTTCCGGGGTGTGCTGCCGCCGCTGGTATTCGGGCTGTTGCTGCTTGTCGTCTGGGACTTCGTGACCCGGACCGGCGCCGTTGCGGAGTTCTATCTTCCGGCTCCGCTCGACCTCGCCCGGCATTTCCTCGACGACGTGTTCCACGGTGATCTCGTCGACTACACCAAGGAGACGGTGTGGGAGGCGCTGGCGGGCAGCGGTATCGGGATCGGAGTGGCGCTGCCGCTCGGCTATCTGATCGCCCGCAGTGAGCTCGCGGCGGCGGCGCTCCAGCCGTATGTGGCCGCCTCGCAGGCCATGCCCGCGGTGGCGCTGGCCCCCCTGCTGGCCCTGTGGATCGGATACGGACTGCTGCCCATCGCGGTCCTCTGCGCGCTGCTGGTCTTCTTCCCCATCCTCGTCAACACCGTGCTGGGGCTGCGTTCGCTGGACCCCGATGTGATGGGGGCCGCGCGGGTGGACGGGGTGGGGTGGTGGGGGATGCTCTGGTACATCGAGCTTCCGCTCGCCCTGCCCAGTGTCCTCGCGGGGGTGCGCAACGGCCTCACGCTCTCCATCACCGGCGCGGTCGTCGGCGAATTCGTGATGGGCGGCGACGGCCTGGGACAGCTCCTGTCGGTGCAGCGCCAGGAGGCCGACACCATCGGACTGTTCTCGACGCTCGTCATGCTCGGCCTTCTCGCCGCCGTCCTGTACGGAGTGGTCCGCCTGGTCGAGCGGCTCGTTCAGCGCGACTGACAACTTTCATCCCAGAGGAGAAGTACGTGCGTTTCGTGCAGACGTCCATGAGGCGTGCTCGCAGACACCGGGTCATGGGCGCGGCCCTCGCGTCGATGGTGGCCCTGGCCACTTTGACCTCATGTGCCGAGGAGCCGAAGAACGCGGGGGCCAAGGGCGGGACAAGCATCACGGTGGGGCTGACCTACACCCCCAACATCCAGTTCTCCCCGTTCTATGTGGCCGCCGAAAAGGGCTACTACAAGGACGCCGGACTCAATGTGACGCTGCGCCACCACGGCGCGGCCGAAGATCTCTTCGGGGCCCTCTCCTCGGGCAAGGAAGATGTGATCTACGCGGGCGGTGACGAGATGCTCCAGGCGCGCGCCAAAAATGTGCCGGTCGTGGACATCGCCACCTTCTACCAGAAATATCCGGTGGGGCTGATCGTGCCCAAGGATTCCGAGATCCGCACCCCCGCCGACCTCAAGGGCCGGAAGATCGGCACACCCGGTCCCTTCGGCGAGACCTATTTCGGTTTGCTGGCGCTCCTCAAGGAGGGCGGCCTTTCCACCAAGGACGCCAAGGTACAGAACATCGGCTTCACCCAGCAGGCCGCCCTCACCGGAAACAAGGTGGAGGGGGTGATGGGCTATCTCAACAATGACGCCGTCTCGTTCAAGGAGGCCGGCAAGGACGTCCGGTCGATAACCCTCAACTCGGGCACGGCCGGAGATCCGCTGGTGGGCGTGGGTCTGGGCGCCAAGAAGAAGACGCTCGACAAGCGCGGTGACGACATCGGGAAGTTCGTCGACGCCTCTTTGCGCGGACTTCGCTATGCGATCGACCACCAGGACGAGGCCATCAAGCTCAGCGAGAAGTACGTGCCGGGGCTGCGCGGCGAGAAGCAGCGGAACAACGCCCGCGCCGTGCTCAAGGCCACCGCGCCGCTGATGAAGAACGACCAGGGCGAGCTGGGCGCGATCGACCCGCAGACCTGGACCCGGATGGCCGACTTCATGTATGACCAGGGGCTCCTGGAGAAGACCGTCACGCCGGAGGACGCCTACGACACGTCCTACCTGCCCAAGTCGTAGCCGATTGGGGAAGGTTGGGGAGGCGGCGGACGATCAGGTGTCCGCCGTCCGGCCATACAGCGCGGCGGTCACGGCGAACGCGACCGCCGCGCCCAGCGCGAGCGCCAGCCAGCTGCCCGTCGCCGAGGCGTGGGCGACGATGAACAGCCCGAGCGGCGGCCCGGAGGCCGTTCCCAGGTTCCAGGCCAGTGACGCGAGCGCGCTCGCCCGGCCCACCGCCTCCTCGCCCGACCAGCGCAGCAGCAGCGGATAGAAGGCGGAGGAGTACATCAGCTCGCCCGCCGCGAAGACCACCGCGAAGGCCAGCAACAGCCCGTACCGTACGGCGGCCGGGGCCGCCTGTCCGGCCAGCGCCGCGCCCAGACCGCAGCCGAACGCCACCGCCCACAGCACCGGACCGCCCGCCAGGACCACGGTCTCCGGCAGCCGCTCCAGCCGGCCGCGCAGCAGCGGCTGCAGGGCGATCAGGGCGAAGGAGTTGGCCGCGACCACCACGCTGACCCAGCCCAGCGTGACCGCCATCCGGTCATGCAACAGCAGCGGTACGGTCGCCTCGATCTGGGTGAAGCCGACGATCGCGAAGAGTGCCTGGGCCAGGATCAGCAGGGCCATGGGGCGGGCGCGCAGCAGGGAGCGATAGGTGGGCCCGGGCCCGGACGGCCGTGCGCCGTCGGGCTGTTCCTTCGGCCCGGCCCCGGCCCGGGGCCGTACGCCCAGGATCACCGCGATCAGCGGCAGCGCCGCCAGCCCGTTGGCCAGGTACAGCCAGCGCAGCGTCCCCGCCGGGGTGTCCGCGCCGTGCAGCGCGAGCCCGGCCGCGACCGAACCCAGCCCGATCCCGGCGTTGTTGACGATGTGCCGGATGGCGAAGGCCGCGCGGCGTCCGCTTTCGGGGACGGCCGTGTCGACGACGCCCACGATCGAGGCGTAGAAGAGGCCGAAGCCGACCCCGACGCACACCCCCGAGGCGAGCACCAGCGGCACCGAGTCGGCCGGCGCCAGCAGGGCGTATCCGGCCGCGAGCGCCGCGGCGCCCAGCGCGCCCACCCGGTGCGGGCTGCCCCGGTCGGCCAGCGGCCCGCCGGCCAGGGCGGCGGCGAAGCTGGCCGCGGCCATCGCGATGAAGTAGCCGCCCGCCGCCCGGCCGCCGAGCCCCAGCAACTGGCTGATGTAGATCGAGGTGAACGGGAAGCACAGCCCATTGCCCAGGCTGGAGAGCAGCAGCGCGCCCATGAGCAGGCCGAAGCGGCGCCCCAGGGGCGTGCGGGGCGCCGTCGCGCGCAGGGCCGTCACGAGGTGAGCGCGGCGCGCACCTTGAGCAGCTCCTCGGCCTTCCGCAGGTCGTACGGGGCGGGGAGGGAGAGCACCACATGGACCGCCCCGGCCTCGGCGAACCCCTCGACCAGCGGTAGCTGGTCCGGGTTGACCATCACCGTGCGGGCGACCTGGCCCGGATCCCGGCCGACCCGCTCGCACCACTGGTCCAGGACGCCGCTGAGCTCGCGGAAGTCGGCGACCGGGTCCTCGGAGGCCCAGCCGTACCAGTTCCACCAGTCGGCCTCGCGGGCCACCAGCTCCAGGGTGCGCCGCCGCCCGGCGCCGCCGATCAGCAGCGGAAGCGGGCCCGCGGGGCCGGGGTTGAGCTTGGCCAGCCGCTCCTTGACGGCGGTGACGGACGCGGCGAAGGCGTCCATGCGCCCGGCCGGTCCGGGGAAGGGCAGCCCGTACTCGGTGTGCTCGGCCTCGAACCAGCCCGCGCCCAGCCCGAGCACCAGCCGCCCGCCGCTGAGCTGGTCGACGGTGCGGGCCATGTCCGCCAGCAGATCCGGATTGCGGAACGCGGTGCAGCTCACCAGCGGTCCGATGGTGGCCCGCTGGGTCTCGACCGCCATCGCGGACAGCAGCGACCAGCACTCGTAGTGGCGGCCGGCGGGGTCGCCGGTGTGCGGCAGGAAGTGGTCCCAGGTCCACAGCGAGTCGACCCCGAGGGCGTCGGCCTCGCGCCACGCGGTGCGCAGCTCGGCGATTCCGGTGTGCTGGGGGTGGAGTTGCACGCCTACGCGCAGGGACACGGAGGTGAATCCTTTCTGTGGGGGACGGTGTGGGCGACTCTGTTGGTGGCTCTGTTGGTGACGCGGCCGAAGCGGAGCCGTTACGGCGTGACGACCACGCGGTAGACGGGGGTTTCGGCGGCCTGCTTGAGCGCCTTCTCGACCTCGTCCAGCGGGTAGCGCGCGGTGACCAGCGTCTCCAGCCGTGCGGACAGCCGGCCGCCGCGCAGCAGTTCGGCGGCGGCGCGCCAGTCGTCCGGCTCATGGCTGAAGGAGCCGGTGACGGTCAGCTGGCGGCGGTGCACCTCGTAGCCGGGGAGCTCGGCGGGCGGGCCGCCGGGGCCGCCGCCGTAGAGGACGATGGTGCCGCCGTCGGCGACCGCGGCGAGGGCGGCGGCGATGGCCTCCCTGGACGCGATGGTCACGAAGACCACGTCCGCCGGGGGCAGCCCGCCGATGTCCTCGGGGGTGACGGCCGCGTCGGCGCCCGCCGCCGCGATGGCGGCCAGCCGCTGCTCGTCCCGTTCGACCACCGCGACGCCGCGGGCCTGCAGATGTGCGGCGACGGCGAGGTGGAGATGGCCCATGTAGCCGGCGCCGATGACGGTGACGCGGTCCCCGGCGCGGAAGCCGCCGCGGCGCAGCGAGTGGACCACGCAGGCCAGCGGTTCGCCCATGGCGGCGACGGCGGGGTCGGTGTCGCCGACCGACCATACCCGTGAGGCGGGCAGGGCGATGTATTCGGCGAGCCCCGCGCCCATGGTGATCGCGCCGTCCTCCCGCTTGTGCCCCTGGAGCGCGACACAGATGGCGGTCTGGCCGCGCCGGCAGCTTCGGCAGGCCCCGCAGCGCGGCAGTCCGTCGAGGGTGACGAGGGAGCCGACGGCGGGCATGTCCTCCAGTGCGGCGGCCTTGGCGCCGATCCGCTCGACCCAGCCGGAGATCTCATGTCCGGCGGCGGCCGGGTAGACCGTCATCCGGCCCGCGTAGAGATTGGCCTCCATGGTGCAGATGCCGCAGGCCGCGATGCGTACCAGCACCTCGGAGTCACCGATGTCGGGGACAGGTATCTCTCTGATCTCCACCTGGCCGGCCGCCGTGATGACAGCTGTACGCATGTGAACTGCCTTCCGGATTAAGGATGTTGTGCCGGGAGGCTATGTCGGGGCGGCAGGGGTGGCAAGGAAGAACGATCACATGCTGGATCGCGCACCGGAAGACGTCCTGCGGAACGCCCACCAGATGATCACTGCTCCGGCAGCGGCGGCGGCCGCGCCGACGACGGAGGCCACATGCATGGCGTGGACGAACCCCTCGTCGGCGATGTCCGACAGCCGGGGCAGCCGCATCTTCGCGCCGAGCAGCCGGGTGGCCTCGGGCGACTCCCCGGCGGCGGCGGCGTCACCGGAGGGCAGCCCGCTCAGCCGGGGGGTGACCCGGTCGCGGTAGACGCTGACCAGGACGGAGCCGAGGACCGCCACTCCGAGGACCCCGCCGATCTGCCGCAGCGAGTTGTTGACGGCGGAGCCGGCGCCGGTCCGGTCGGCGGGGAGGATGGCCATGATCGCCTCGGTGGTGGGCGCGACGGCGGCGCCCATGCCCAGGCCCTGGAGGATGAGGAAGACCCAGAACAGCGGCAGTCCGCTGCTCTCGTCCAGGAAGACGTAGGCGACGAAGCCGGTGGTGGCGATCAGCATGGCCGCGGTGACGACGGGGCGCACCCCGTGGTTGCGTACCAGCTTGGCCGAGAGCGGGGCGCCCAGCAGTACGCCGAGGGCGACCGGGGCGATCGACAGCCCGCACTCCAGCGGCGTCTGTCCCTGGACGCCCTGCAGATAGAAGCTGGTGTAGTACATCGAGCCGTTGAGCCCGAAGAACGTGAGCATGACGGCGACGCTGGCGCCGGTGAAGCGGATGTCGCGGAAGAGCCGGACGTCGAAGCTGGGGTTGGCGACGCGCAGTTCGACGAGGACGAAGACCGCGACCAGCAGCACGCCCCCGGCCAGCGAGGCGACGATGGCCGGATCGGTCCAGTCGTTGCGGTGGCCGCCCTCGATGACGCCCCAGACGATGGCGAAGAGCCCGGCGGTGGAGAGCACCACGCCCAGCGGGTCGAACTTCTGCCGCACCCGGGTGACGACACCGGGCAGGAAGACGAACGAACCGGCCACGCACAGCACCACGATCGGCACATTGACCAGGAAGACCGACCCCCACCAGAAGTGGTCGAGCAGCGCTCCACTGAGCATCGGCCCGGTCGCGATCGCGATTCCACTGGAACCCGACCAGATGGCGATGGCGGTGGCCCGGTGCCGCTCGTCGAAGACCTGGGCGATCAGGGCGAGGGTGGCGGGCATGATCAGGGCGCTGCCGATGCCCATCGCGCCGCGGGCCACGATGAGTTCGGTGGCCGAGCCGGAATAGGCGGCCCAGGCGGAGGCCGCGCCGAAGAGCACCATGCCGGTCAGCAGTAAGCGGCGGTGGCCGTAGCGGTCGGCGAGCACACCGCCGGTGAACAGCAGCACCGCGAAGACCAGGGTGTAGGAGCTGATGCTCCACTGGAGCTGATTGGGGCTCGCCCCGAGCCCTTCATCGGGATCGGCGAGGGTCTTCAGGGCCACATTGAGCACGGTGTTGTCCAGCCACACCGCGAGTTGGGACAGGACGAGCACCGAGAGCGCGAGCCATTGGCGGCCGGTGGGGGAGTGCGCGGAACCGGCCTGCGCGGCATCGGTGGTCGCGGTGTTCTGTGCAGCCATGGGGGCGGCGCCTTTCGGGACCCGAGGGGAGGTGTGGGGGGTCCGCGTCGTATGGCAAGGGATGGCGTGCTGGCTCTAGAGGAAGTTACCAATCCGCCGAGCGGGGGCGCAGCCCCTTGCCGACACGGGGAGGTGTCGTGGCCGGAACGGGAGGGTATTTCCCGGCGGGAAGTGTCCCATAAGGAACGATCTTCCTTGCCGTGTGCCAGGGGGCTCGTTACTGTTCCCGGAAAGGGAACGGGGGTGTCCTTTGAGCCATTTCGGAATTCAACCAAATGGGCGAGTGCCTATTGACGGATTTGACGCGGAGGTGGGCGCGGGGAGAGCGGTTCGAACGGAGCCGGACATGGGGTCGGACAACCTGGAGGAGACTCTGGGCCAGGCGTTACGCCTGCTGGAGTCCGCAGTGCACCACCACCGCCGCTCCGCGCTGGCCTCGGCGTCCGCCGAACTGCCGGTGGCCGGGGAGGCCGTGGCCGGGTGGGTGGCGCGGCTGGTGCTGCGCGCCGAGCGGGATGTGATCTGGAGCCTGCCCGAGGTGACGGGCGAGGACCACGCCCGGCTGGTCGGACAGACGCTCGCCCAACTGGCGGGCAAGGGGGTCAGGACCCGGATGCTCTGCCCGCCGGGCGTCATCCGGGGCGCGGCGTGGCAGCGCTCGGTGGGGACCGTGGCGCGGCTGGAGGTCCGCGTCTGCGAGGGGGTGCGGCAGGAGCTGGTGGTCGTGGACGGCGCGGCGGTCATCGCGCCCGACGCCTCGCCGGGCGAGCCCGGCGGCTCCCGCGCCTCGATGATCCAGAACTCGACCGTGGCCGATATGCTGCAGCAACTGCTGTGCGGCATGTGGGACACGGCCCAGCGCCCGATGCGGCCCCTGTCGTTCGAGGGCGGCGCGCGCGGCCGGGTGCTGCGTGAGGTGCTGAAGCTGATGGCGGAGGGCTACAAGGACGACGCCGCGGCCCGCAAACTCGGCCTTTCGGTGCGTACCTACCGTCGCTATGTGGCTGACATCATGCGGGACCTGCAGGTCGAATCGCGGTTCCAGGCCGGAGTGCGCGCCGTGCGTGCCGGGCTGATGGAGTCCGACCCCGACTAGGGGCGGGCCGCATACCCGGGCAGCCGGGTTGTTGGCGGTTTGAACGTTATTGGCACCGTTCTGTCCGCTGACGACCTGGCAGCTTCCTGCAGATTCCAAGTTCTGACCGCGCGGTAACCGGCTGCCGTCTGCAGCTTTATGACACCCGGACCAGTCGAACGCTGGTGTTCACCCGGCATGTGACAGCTAGTGGACTCTGGGGTTGTCCCCTCCCGGACCGGCGCCTAGCGTCAGCGGAAGCTTCGTCGCTTTGCCCATGCCCGAAAATGGAGGTGCGCGGTAATGACCGCCATCGTCGAAGAGCGTCGTGAAACCATCAAGGAAATCGTCACCGATATTCTTGAGATCGACCCCGACGAGGTCACTGAGACCAGTCTCTTCAAAGAAGAGCATGACGCGGATTCACTGCGTGCCATTGAAATACTCGCGGCTTTGGAGAAGACCTTCAATATCGTCATAGAGCAGTCCGAACTCAGCCGGATGGTGAACCTTCAAGGCGTCTACGAGGTTGTCTCCGACGCGGCGGGCTGGTGACCGCCGGATCTTGGCGGTCTCTTGGAAGGCAGGGCGAAATGCGTGGTGAGCCGGGTCGCAGGGTCGTCGTCACCGGCCTCGGTGCGGTGTCCGGGATCGGCATCGGCGCGGCGGAATTCCTCGCCGGACTGCGCGCCGGGAAGAGCGCGGCGGGTCCCATCACCGCGTTCGACACGGAGGGCTTCGACCGCTCTACGGCGTGTGAGGTCAAGGATTTCGAGCCGGACCGGTGGATTCGAAATCTCGATGTCCGGACCCTGGGCCGGGCGAGCCGGTTCTCGGTCGCGGCGGCCCGTATGGCGGTGGCCGACGCCGGATTCGCCGAGTCGGAGAGCGCGCTGCGCGACATCCCCTGTCTGATCTCGGTCGGCACGACCGACGGCGAGTCCAGGGACCTGGACCATTTGGTCGAGGAGGAAGTGGACCTGGGGCCCGAGCGAATGGATCCCACGGTCGCCCGGCGGGTGCCCGCCGGACGTCTTTCGAGCGCGATCGCCCAGGAGTTCGGGCTCACCCGCGCCGAGGCGGTCACCCTCCCCACCGCGTGCGCCGCCGGGAACTACGCGATCGGCTACGGCTTCGACGCCATCCGCGGCGGGGACGTGGACCTCGCGCTGTGCGGCGGGGCCGACGCCCTGTGCCGTAAGACCTTCACCGGCTTCTACCGCCTCGGCACCATCGCCCCCGAGCGCTGCCAGCCCTTCGACAAGGACCGCAAGGGCATCCTCACCGGCGAGGGCGCGGGCATCCTGGTGCTGGAGAGCCTGGAGTCGGCGCTGGCCCGGGGCGCCCGTATCTACGCCGAGGTCCTCGGCTACGGACTCAACTGCGACGCGGACCACCCCGTGGCCCCCAACCAGGACAGCGTGGCCCGCTGTATGCGGCTCGCCCTGGACAACGCCCACGTCAAGCCGGAAGAGGTCGACTTCATCTCCGCGCACGGCACCGGCACCAAGGCCAACGACATCACCGAGGCCCGCGCCATCCGCCAGGTGTTCGGGGACGCCGCCCCGCCGCGCACGGTCTCCATCAAGTCGATGATCGGCCATTCCATGGGCGCCGCCGGGGCGCTGGCCTCGATCGCCTGCGCCCTCGCGCTCACCGAGGGCTTCATCCCGCCGACCATCAACCACCAAGAGACCGACCCGGAATGCGGTCTGGACTGTGTGCCCAACCAGGCCGTGGACGCCGATCTGAAGGTGGTCCAGAACAACGGCCTGGCCTTCGGCGGCAACAACGCCGTCGTCATCTTCGGCAAGAGTCGAGCGGACTGGTCATGAGTCAGCTGGTGACCGGCGCCGGGGCCGTGGCGAGCGTGGGCGAGGGCGTCGACGAGGTCTTCCAGGCTCTGTGCTCCGGCATCAGCGGACTCGGCGAACTGCGCGGCTTCGACCCGGAGCGGTACCGGGCCCGCCACGCCTACGAGATCGACGACCGCCCCGCGCCCGGCGCCGACCTCCCCGGCCGCGCCACCGACTGGCTGCTGCGCGCGGTCGGCGAGGCCGCGGCCCAGGCCGGACTCGGCGAGGACCTGAGCGAGGTGCCCGTCCTCGTCGGCACCGGGCTGCGGGAACTGCGCTCCGCCGAACTCGCCTGGCGTGACGGCGCGCCCTTCGACATCGGCCGGCTGCACTTCGGCACCGCACTGCGGACACGTTTCAGCGCGGTCCGCACCCACACCTTCTCCGGGGCCTGCTCGGCCTCCCTCTACGCGCTCGCACTCGCCGCCGACCTGCTGACCACGGGGGCCGAGGAGACCGTGGTGGTGGCCGGTGTGGACACCCTCACCGAGTCGATGTACGGGCTGCTGGACCGGGTCAACGGCGAGCCCCCCGACCGCGTCCGGCCGTTCGACCGGGACCGCCGCGGGGTGCTGATGGGCGACGGCGCGGCGGCCGTGGTGCTGCGCCGGGAGGAGCCCGGCGCGGGGACCGGCGCGCTCGGCCGGGTGCGCGCCGTCAGCATGAACTGCGACGCGCGCCATGTGACCGCCCCCGACCCCCGCGGTATCGCGCGGGCGGTGCACGAGGCGCAGTGGCGGGCGGGCGTCAAACCCGGCGACATCGATCTGGTGCTGCTGCACGGCACCGGCACCCAGCTGAACGACGCCGCCGAGGCCGCCGCCATCGCCGAGGTCTTCGGCCATGAGGTGCGCGGGCCCCTGATGACCGCCATCAAGTCCATGACCGGCCACACCTCGGGCGGCTCCGGTCTGCTCAGCCTGATCGTCGCGCTGGAGTCCCTGGCGTCTGGCCGGGTGCCGCCCACCCTGGGTCTGGTCGAACCGCTGCCCGAGGCCGAGGCGTTCCGGTTCGTCCGGGAGGAGGCGCGGGACGGCGGGGATCTGCGGGTCGCGCAGATCGACGCGTTCGGCTTCGGCGGTGTCAACGCGGTCGCCATCGTGGAGAGGGCCGGCCGATGACGCAGGGCCCCGGCGAAGTCGTCGTCACCGGCGTCGGCCTGGCCCTCCCGGGTGCCGACACCCCCGACGCGCTGCTGCGCCGCACCGCCTGCCCCGTCACCGGGCCCGCCGCCGAACCGTTCGACACCGCCGCCCGGATCGGCCGCCGCGGCCACCGCTACAAGGACCGGGCCACCCGGCTGGCGCTGTGTGCCGCGCTCGACGCGCTGCGGAACGCCCGCCTGATCCCCTCCGACGGCGAGGAGGTGACGGTGCCGGGCGACACCGTCGGCGTGGTCGCCAGCTCCAACCTGGGCAACCTCGACACCGCCTGCCTCACCGCCGCCGCCATCGCCGAGCGGTCGGCTGTGGACCTCAGCCCCATGAGCCTGCCGAACGCCTCCAGCAATGTGATCGCCTCCTGGGTCGCCATCCGCCACGGTCTGCGCGGCCCCAACCTGATGCTCTGCAACGGGGCGACCTCCGGCCTGGACGCCGTCCACTGGGGCGCCACACTGGTCGCGGCGGGCCGGGTCCGGCGCGCGGTGGTGATCGGCGTGGAGACGCACAACGCCGTCGTCGAGGATCTGCTCGGCCGGCCCGCCGATGAACTGCTGGACGGCGCGGCAGCCCTCGTGGTCGAGGGCGCCCGGTGGGCCGAGGCCCGGGGGGCGCGAGCCACCGCCGCCCTCGGCCCGTATGAACGGCGGGCCGGGCTCGGCGGCTGTGTGGAGGCCCTGCTGCCGGGCGGCGCCGCGCCCGGCGTCTGGTTCACCCCCGAGCGTTACGCCGAGGGGCCCGCCGGGGTCGACGGGCCAGCCGCCGTACCTCCGCGGTCAGTGCCGCGCTACGACGTCACCAGCGCGGTGGGCCGGGCCTCCGGGGCCCTCGGGGTGCTGCAGTGCGCGGCGGCCATCGGCTGGCTGGCCCGCGCCGAGGCCGGGACGGATGCCGAGACCGGCGCCGGGCCGGAGGCCGGGCCGGACGCGGGAGCCGGGAGTGGCACCGCCTTCGGCGCCGGTCCCGGGGCCGCGCCGGGTCCAGTGCCCGTGCCCGCGTCCCGCCAGGCGCTGATCACCAGCGGTGACGACACCGCGGACGCCGTGGCCGGACTGCTGCTGCGCCCCACGCCCGACCGGTGCCACCCGCACCCCCCACGTGCCCCCCTTTCTGCCATGGAGTGTTCCCGATGACCGCCGCCGCCCCGCCGATGTCGACCAAAGCCCTGCTGACGGACGCCACCACCGTCCGGCTGCGCCCGCGCTACGAGGGCTCGAACATCTGCACCTGGATCGGCTTCAAACACGTCAACTACCTCGTCGAGGAAGCCGTGCTGGTGCACTTCGCGGACTCCGGGGCGCCCGCCCGCCGGCTGTACGAGGAGCACGGTCTCGGGCTGGACATCGTCGCCCTGGAGACCCGAATCCTGCACGCCTTCCACATGGACGACGTGGCCGAGGCCGAGGTGACGCCGGACACCGCCGACGACGACCGCACCCTCGGCTTCCGGGTGACCCTGCGCGTGGAGCGCGACGGCTCGGTCCTCAAAGCCGTCGCCGCCAAGGTACGGGTCTCGCTGCGCGCCGACGCCTATCTGCCGGAGCCCGCCGAACCCCCCGCCGAATTCGCGCCCTTCGTGGTGGACCGGCTGGGGGCCGAGGGGCCCACCGGCGAGCTGGCGCGGATCCGGGTGTCGCTGCCGGACGCCGACGAGGACGCCGTCCTGGCCTCGCTGACCGAGGGCCGCAACGCCTACGCCTGGAAGTGGAACATCCCCTATCCGTACTGCCACTTCACCGAGCGGCTGCAGATGTCCGGCTATCTGCGGCTGATGGAGGAGGCCAAGGACCGCTTCGTCCTGGACCGCGGCATCTCCATCAAGACCCTGCTGGACGACCGCAGGTGGATACCGGTCGTCCCCCAGTCCTCGGTACGCGTCATCGACGAGGCGGTGATGGAGGAGGACCTCTACACCGTCTACACGGTCGAGGAGATCTTCAAGGACCTGACCTACACCGCCCGGATGGACTGCTTCGTCGTCCGTGACGGCGCGCTCACCCTCACCGCCACCGGCCGGATCACCCACGGCTACGCGGTGATCGAGAACCGCAGTGACTGGCGGCTGGTCCCCTTCGACCGGCGGGTGCTGGACGCGCTGGCCGGAGAGCAGAGCGGCACCTGATGGACGACGTACTGGTGACCGGCCTCGGCGCGCTGTCCCCGCTGGGCGCGGGCGTCGACGCCTTCTGGCGGGGGATGCACGCGGCGGACACCGCGCCGGTGCGGGTCCCCGATCCGCTCGCGCATATGGACCATCCGCTGATGTACCTGGTGCCGGAGGCCGACCTTCCGGACGGTCCTGAGGAGCGGGACGGGCTGCCGCTGGGGCGCGGTTCCCAGTTCGCGCTCGCGGCGGCGCGCGAGGCGGTCGCGGACGCGGGGCTGGCCGCGCTGCCGGGGCCGGAAGGGCCGTCGGGGCCGGATGCCACGGGCACCACGGGCACCGGGCCCGATCCGCGCCGGGTGGCCGTCGCCCTCAGCACCGGTATGGGCGACACGGATCTGCACGAGGGCTGGTGGACCGGCGAGGCCCCCGCGTCCGGCCGCTGGGCGCCCGCCTTTCCGCTGGCCTCGGTGGTCGGCGGGTGGTTCGGCGCGCAGGGCGTCAACACCTGCGTCAGCAACGCGTGTGCGGCCAGCGGCTACGCGCTCTCGATGGCCGCCGATCTGATCCGCTCCGGCGAGGCCGACGTGGTCATCGCGGGCGGCGCCGAGGCGTACTCCCGGGTCGCCCTCGCCTGCTTCAACCGGCTGGGCGCCATCGACCCCGAGCGCTGCCGCCCGTTCGCCGCCGAGCGGCGCGGCACCGTCTTCGGCGAGGGTGCCGCCGTGCTCGTCCTGGAGTCCGCCTCGCACGCCCGCGCGCGCGGCGCGCGCACCGTCTACGGCCGTCTGGCGGGCGCCGGTTGGAGCTGCGACGCCTACCACGCGACCGCCCCCGAGCCCTCCGGCGAGCAGATCGAGCGCGCGATGCGCGTGGCGCTGCGGGAGGCGGGGGCCGGGGCAGGAGCCGGGTCCGGGTCCGAGTCGGGCTCCGGCGGGCTGGGGTTCGTGATCCCGCACGGCACCGGCACCGCGCTCAACGACGTGGTGGAGAGCCGGGTGCTGGACGAGCTGACCCCCCGGACCCCGCTCTACAGCGTCAAGGCGCTCATCGGGCACACCGGCGGCGCGGCGGGCGCGTTCGCCGCGCTGGCCGCCAGTCTGGTGCTGCACCACAAGACGCTGCCGCCCAATGTGCCGGTCGGCACGCCGGACCCGGAGTGCTCGGTGCCGCTGGCGTACGGCTCCGCGTCCATGACCGGGGCCTACGGGCTGGTCAACGCCTACGCCTTCGGGGGCAACAACATCTCGCTCGTCTTCGGGGAGGCCGCCGCGTGAGCGACGCACGTGCGGCCGCCGGGCCGCGGATGGCGACGAAAGCCGCGCCTCCGCGCCGCGTGGGCGGAGAAGCGAACGAGGAGGCGGCGCGCAGCGAACCGGCCGTCGGCCTGGTGGTGACGGGCATCGGCACCGTGGGCGCGGACGGCTTCGACTTCCGTACGGCGCTCGGCCGGCACGGCTACAAGTACCTGCCCGCCGCTTCCCAGTACTTCCTCGCCGCGGCCAAGTGCGCGCTGGCACAGGCGGGCCCGGACGCCCTGGAGGCGGTCGGGCCCGAGGAGCGGGGCGCCGCGGTGGGCACCAACAGCGCGGCCGTCGCCCTGCACCACACGATGGACCGTACGGTCACCGCCACCGGGGCCGGGGATCTGTCCCCGGTCACCGCGCCCTACTTCTCCATCAACCTCTTCGGCAGCCGGCTGGCCACCGAACACGACCTCAAGGGCTTCAATCTCACCTTCACCAGCCCCCGGGTCGCGGGCCTCGAGGCGCTCCAGAACGGCCGCCGCGCCCTCGCCACCGGCCGGGCCCGGTGGCTGCTGGCCGGGGCCACCGAGGAGGCGCTGCCCGAGGGCGAACCGGGGGCGGAGACCTCGGAGGCCGGAGCCGTCGCGCTGGTGCTGGAGCCCGAGACGGCCGCCCGGAGCCGGGGGGCGGCGGCGCTGGGCCGGGTGGGCGTCCGCTCGTTCTTCCTGCCGCCGCGGGTGGCCGCCTCGGCCGAGGGGGCCGAGCTGGCCGCGGCGCTGCTGCGGGACGCGCTGGACGCCCTCGGCCACCGGCCGGACCAACCGCTGGCCGTCACCGCCGTCCTGGACGGCTCCCCGGTCGGCGAGGCCGTGGCGGCGGCGCTGGAGGAGAAGGTGCTGGACGAGCAGGCGCCGGGCGGGCGGACACCGGCCGGGAAGCCCGAGCGGGTCCCGGCGGGAGCGGGCGCCCTGGAGCCGGTGGCGCGCGTGGCCGCCGCCCTCGGCGCACCGGCCGGGCATGTCCACGCCGTCGTCACCGCGGCGGCCGAGGGGAACGCCGCGGTCTGTCTGGTCACCCCGGGCGGGGCCGCCGGTGCGGAAGCGAGCAGCGCGGAAGCGAGCAGCCGATGAGCGGACGACGGAGGGCGAGCGGCCGATGATCACCCGACTCGAAGGTTCCTGGTGCCTGGTCCTGGGCGCCTCCAGCGGTATGGGCCTGGCCATCGCCCATGAACTGGCCCGCGAGGGCGTCCACATCCTGGGCGTCCACTTCGACACCACCGACGGCCAGGAGAAGGCCGCCGTCGCCCGGGAGGAGATGCGCGGCCACGGCGTCGAGGCCCATTTCTTCAACGCCAACGCCGCCTCCGCCCGCACCCGCGAGGAACTGCTGCCCCGGTTCGAGGAGCTGACCGGCGGTACGGGCATCCGGATCGTGGTGCACTCCCTGGCCTTCGGCACCCTGCTGCCGTACGTCGGCGCGGAGGGCGAGGACAGCCTGACCGCCCGCCAGATGAACATGACGCTCGACGTGATGGCGCACTCCCTCGTCTACTGGACCCAGGACCTGTTCACCGCGGGGCTGCTGCGCGAGGGCGCCAAGGTGTACGCGATGACCAGCGCCGGGGGCACCCGGGTGATGCCGCACTACGGCGCCGTCTCCGCGGCCAAGGCCGCCCTGGAGTCCCACGTACGCCAGCTCGCCCTGGAGCTCGCCCCCTCCGGCATCGCCGTCAACGCGTTGCGCGCCGGGGTGACCCCGACCCCGTCCATGGAGCGCATCCCCGGCAGCGACCGGCTCGCCGTCCACGCGCGGGACCTCAATCCGCACCGGCGGCTGACCCGTCCCGAGGACGTCGCCGAAGCCGTCTCGCTGCTCTCGCGCACCGACTCCTCCTGGATCACCGGCAATGTGATCGGCGTGGACGGCGGTGAGCTGTTGACATGACGGCCCATCTGCTGATCGAGACGGGCGGGCCGCAGACCGGACCCGCCTGCGAGCGGTTCCTCGGCGACGCCGCGCGGCTGGTCAGGGACGGCCACCAGGTGGTGCTGTTCCTCGTCGAGAACGGCGTGACCGCCGCCGTCCCCGGCACCGCACCGGGCATCGAGACGTTCCTCGGCGACGGCGGCGAGCTGTGGGTGGACTCCTTCTCCGCCGCCCAGCGCGCCCTGCCCGCCGCCGATCTGACGCCCCGGGCGCGGCTGGTGGAGATGGACGACGTGGCCGCCAAGCTGCTGGAACCGCGGGTCAGGGCGGTGTGGCACTGATGCCCAGGCCCGTCCCCCGTACCGATGTGCTGCTCAATCTCTTCGGCGCGCCCCACCAGACCGACCTGGTCACCTCGGCGCTGCGGCTGGCGTCCGCGCTGCTCGCCCGGGGCGCCCGGGTGCAGATCTGGACTTGCGGCGACGCCACCCGGCTGACCGGCGCGGCCCTCGGCGAGAACAAACCGCGCGACTACACCGACCTGGGGCGCGAGCATCCGTCCACCGCCCGCGTCGTCCGCGAGCTGATCGAGGATCACCCCGACCGGCTGTACTGGTACGTGTGCCGCTACTGCGCCGAGGAGCGGGGCGCCGCCGACCAGATTCCGCAGGTGCGCACGCGGGCCCCCTTCGTCTTCGCCGAGCATGTGAACGCGGCGGACAAGAGCCTGCTCATGGGGGTGTGCTGAGCCATGGGCGACCAGGCGCGCTGGCTGGTGATCGTGGAGAAGGCGTACCGGGGCTCGATCGAGACCCAGTACGCCGACGTGCTGTACTGCGTGCCCGATCTGCACCGGCAGAGCGGCGGCTGCGATGTGGCGCTGCGCGGCCCCGCCGTCGGCTACGCCCTCGACACGGGCCCGCGGCCCTCGCTGCGCCTGGGCAACCACACCCTGGACACCCTGCCCCATCCACCGGCCTCCGTGGCGAAGCTGCTGGCCGCCGGGGTGACCGTGCTGGTCGAGGAGGACGGCCTGGCCGCGCTCGGCCGTACCGCCGCCGAGCGGCTGCTGCCCGGCGTACGCGTCATCGAGGGCGACGACCTCGCGGCGCGCTGGCCCTCCTACGAACAGGTGTGGTTCCTGTGACCCGCCCCTCCCACGGCCCCCGGGCCTCTACCGAAGGAGTACCCGAACCCATGGTCAACGCCCCCGGCGGGGCAGCCCCGGTCATCTCGGCCTGGACCGCCGTATCGCCCCTGGGACTGCGCGGGGCCGACTTCACCGCGGCCCTGCGGTCCGGCCGTGCGGCCGGCCGTCCGCTGGACCCCGAGGAGTGGTCGGTGCCGTTCCGCGAGGCGAGCCTCGTGCCCGACTTCCACATCCGGCAGATCCTCGGCCGTAAGGGCACCCGCTCCATGGACCGGGCCACCGGACTGGCCGTCACCGCGATCCGCCATCTGCTGACCGGGGAGCGGGAACACGAGGAGGCCGAGCGGCTGCCGGGGGTGGGCGAGGAGACCGGCCTGGCGCTCGGCACCAGCACCGGCTCCGCCCAGAGCATCATGGACTTCACCCGGGACTCGCTGGTGGGTAAGAAGCCCTTCTACGTGGACCCGGCCCGGTTCCCCAACACCGTGATGAACTGCGCGGCCGGTCAGTCCGCCATCTGGCACGGGCTCAGGGGCCCCAACACCACCATCGCGGGCGGCCGCGCCACCGGACTGCTCGCCCTCCGGTACGCGCTGCGGCTGCAGCGCGCCGGACGGGCCCAGGCCGTGCTGTGCGGGGCGGTCGAGGAGTTCTCCTCCGCCCGCGCCTGGCTGGAGTGGCACGCCCGGGCCGACGAGGACAGCGCCGCCGTCCTCGGGGAGGGCGCGGCCGTGTGGCTGCTGGAGCCCGACGCCTCGGCGCGCGAACACGGCCGTAAGGGGCTCGCCGAGGTCCTGGGCCTGGAGTTCGGCTGCGCGGCGGACGCGAAGCAGGCCCGTACGGTGCTCGCCGAGGCGATCGGCCGGCTGCTGGACCGCACCGGCGTGACCCCCGGCGAGCTGAGCGCCGTCGCCGACTCCGGCGCCCCCGGCGCCGAGGGGGAGGCCGAGCGCGCCGCCCTCGCTGATGCCCTCGGGGGTGCGGAGCCGCCGCGGATCACGGCCGCCGACACCGTCGGGGACACCTGCGCCGCGGCGGCGGCCTTCCAGATCGCCGCCGTCCTGGCGCTCGCCGAGCGCAAGGAGATCGCCTCGGGCGATACCGCCCTGGTCACCACCGTGGACCGGGACGGCGTGGTCGGCGCGGCCCTGCTGCGGATCCGGTGACGGGCCGGTCGCCCCCTGAGCTGAAGGAGCTGGTTGAGATGACGGACCGAGAGATGACGGGCGGCGCTCCCGACGGAGAGGCGCCCCGTACGGCGCTGGTCTTCCCCGGGCAGGGCGCCCAGAAGGCGGGCATGGGCCAGGCGTGGCGGGACACCGCCTCCTGGGCGCTGGTGGCCGAGGTATCGGAGTACACCGGTATCGACGTCGAGGAACTCCTGCTGAAGGCCGACGACGAGACGCTGCGCCGCACCGATCTCGCCCAGATCGCCGTCTTCACCACCGAGGTGCTCGCCCACCGCGAGGCGGAGGCCGCCGGGCTGCTGGGCGGGGTGGTGGCCTGCGCCGGGCACAGCCTGGGCGAGTACACCGCGCTGCACGCCGCCGGGGCCCTGCCGCTCGCCGGCACCGCCCGCCTCGTCGCCGCCCGCGGCCGGGCCATGCGCGCGTGCGCCGAGCGGTCGCCCGGCACCATGGCCGCCGTGGTGCGGCTCGGCCCCGAGACCGTGGAGGCGCTGGTCGCCCGGGTCCAGGAGGACGGCGGCCAGGTCTGGATCGCCAATGTCAACGCACCCGGCGCCATCGTGCTCTCGGGCACCGCCGAGGCCGTGGACCGGCTCGCCGAACTGGCCGTCGAGAGCGAGGGCAAGGTGATCCGGCTCGCCGTCGGCGGCGCCTTCCACAGCCCGCTGATGGCCTCGGCCGCCGACGACGTGCGCGAGGCCCTGGCCGCCGTGCGATTCGCCCCCGAGCACCTCCCGGTCGTCGCCAACGTGGACGCCCGCCCGTACGCGAGCGGCGAGCGCTGGCGGGAGCTCGAACTGAACCAGCTCACCAGCCCGGTGCGCTGGGAGGAGAGCGTCCGCACGCTCGCCGATGAACTGGGCTGCACCCGGTTCGTGGAGCTTGGCCCCGGGCGCCAACTGACCGGCATGATCCGCCGGATCGCGAAGGGCGCGCTCACCGTCCCGGTCGAGTCGGCCGCCGCCCTCGCCAAGCTCACCACCCCCGAAACCCCTGAAACCCCCGAAAGCTCCGGAACCCCCGGAACCCCCGGAAACTCCGGAACACCCGGAACCCCCGAACCCCGCTGAGCCTCACACTTTGAGAGCGGAAGGAGACCCCCGCATGGCCGACGCCATCGCCGCCCTGGACATGGACGAACTGCGCACCTTCGTCGCGGATGTGCTCGATGTGGACGAGGAGGACGTCACCGACGACGCCGACTTCGTCAAGACGCTGGGCGTGGACTCCCTGATGGCCCTCGAGGTCATGGTCGTCCTGGAGAAGAAGTACTCGGTGAAGCTGGAGGAGCGGGAGATGAAGGACATCACCACGCTCCGCAAGGTGCACGACCTGCTCGCCTCGAAGCTGGAGAAGTGAGATGACGGCGGCCGCGTGCGGACCGGTCGACGGCACCGTGGAGGTCGTGGACCCCGGCGTCCCCGGTGAGCGGCCCGCCCGGTGCGTGGCCGTGGTCGGCGCGTCGGAGAAGGTGTTCGCCGGGCACTTCCCGGGGTTCGCCATCTTCCCCGGCGTATGTGTCGTGGAGTACGTCCAGCGCGGTGCCCTCGCCACGCTGCCGGAGCGCGAACCGGGCGGGCGCTGGGTCCTGGCGGCCGTCGAGTCCTCCCGCTTCCTCAGCCCGGTCTACCCCGGAGACGAGCTGACCAGCGAATACGTCTGGTCGCGCAAGGACGGGGCGGTGCGCTGCCGGGCTTCGGCGGCCACCGGGCGCGGACCCGCCGCGCAGATAAGGCTGCGCTTCGAGAACCGGGACGCCCAGGGCGCGGAGGCCGGGGCAGGGGAGTGGAGAGGCCAGGGCCGAGGAGCGGACGCCGGATGATCAGTGTCGATGAGATCAAGCGGGTGCTGCCGCACCGCTACCCCATGCTGCTGGTCGACCGGGTCACCGAGCTGGTGCCGGGCGAGCGGGCCCGTGGGCTGAAGGCGGTCACCTGCAATGAGCCCTGGTACGAGGGGATGCCGGACACCGCGTCCGAGGAGGACTACCACTATCCGTGGACGGTGCTCATCGAGTCCTGGTGCCATGTGGCCGGGGTGCTGGTGGCCTGGGACCGGCCCAATCCCGACGTACGCAAGGGCAAGGCGATGCTGCTCGGCGGGATCACCGACGCCGAGTTCCACCGCCCGGTGGTGCCGGGCGATGTGGTGGAGCATCATGTGCGGTTGGCCCGCCAGGTCGGCGAGACCTTCGTCTTCGAGGGCGAGAGCCTGGTCGGGAAGGAGACCGTCCTCACCGTCGGGCGGCTGACGATGACCATGCGCCCGGCCTCCGACCTGGACGCCCCGCCCGTGCCCGCCCCGCCCCTGACCGCCTCACCTGTGACCGGCCCGCCCGCGACCGACCCGCCGGTGGCCGACCCGCCGGTGGCCGGGCCGCCGGTGGCCGCGCCGCCCGTGCCCGACCCCCCTGTGCCCGACCCCCTCTGACCGACACCACCTCCGGGAGAAGGACCTCACCGTATGTCCGACCGAATATCCGACGACACGGGCCGCGCATCCGGTGACAAGGAGCCGACGCCGCGCGTCGCGCTGGTCTCCGGCGGTTCCCGCGGCATAGGCCGGTCCACCGTGCTGCGGCTGGCCCGGGACGGCTTCGACGTGGCGTTCTGCCATCACTCCAGCCCCGATGCCGCCCGTGAGCTGGAGGAGGAGGCGGCGCGGCACGGCGGCGGACGGGTGATCGGCCGGCAGGCGGACGTCCGCGACGCGGGCGCGGTGCGCGAACTGGTCGCCTTCGCCGAGGAGTCGCTCGGCCCGGTCGACGTCGCGGTCACCTCCGCCGGGATCACCCGGGACAATCCGCTGCTGCTGATGAAGGACGAGGAGTGGCGGGACGTCCTGGAGGTCAACCTGGACGGCACTTATCACCTGTGCCGTTCCGTGGTGTTCGGAATGATGAAACGCAAGTCCGGATGCGTCATCAACATTTCGTCGGTCGCCGGTGTCCACGGCAATGCGACCCAGAGCAATTACGCGGCCTCCAAAGCGGGGATCATCGGCTTCACCAAGTCGCTCGCCAAGGAGGTCGGACGGTACGGCATACGGGCCAATGTGGTGGCGCCCGGCTTCGTCGAGACCGATATGACGGCGGAGCTTTCCGACCGGGTGCGCAAGGAGGCGGAGCAGAGCATCCCGCTGCGTCGCTTCGGCCGTCCGGAGGAGGTCGCCGACATGGTCGCGTACCTGGTCGGGGCGGAGTATGTGACCGGTGCGGTGTTCCAGGTCGACGGCGGCATCGTCCTCTGACGGGCACCGTCGGCACCTTTGTTCGAGCGGTGTTCGCCGGTTGAGGGCCGCTCAATGAGCGTCAGGCACGAGACGGACGAGCGAGGGGGTACGGACGTGGCAGCCAAGCGCAGCAAAGTACCGCGCTTCTATTTCAATTTCCGCAGCCCGTACAGCTGGATCGCCTACCGTGATCTGATGGACCGCTATCCGGATGTCGCACAGGCGGTGGAATGGCACCCGTGGTGGGAACCGGACGCGGATGGTGAGCGCCGTATGGCCGAACAACGCCATCACTTTCCGTATACGGCGATGTCCCGGGAGAAGCATCTCTATATCCTCCAGGATGTGCGCCGGCTGACGACCGACCGCGGCCTCGCGGTCAACTGGCCGGTGGATCAAGACCCGGTCTGGGAGGTGCCGCATCTGCCGTACTTCCTGGCGCTGGACGGGGGGCTCGGCCCCGCCTACATCGAGCGCGTCTACCGGGCGCGCTGGCAGGAGGGCCGCGACATCTGCGACCGTACGACCATCGCGGCCATCGCCGGTGAGCTGGGGCTTCCGGCCGGCCGGGCGGCGGCAGCGGCCGATGACGAGGAGCTGCGCGGCGGCCGTGGACTCCAGGCCCTGCTCGCGCTCAGCGACGCCGGGGCGTTCGGCGTGCCGTTCTTCACCCATGGTTATGACAAGTTCTGGGGCGTGGACCGGCTGCCGGCCTTCGTCGGCGCGGTCCGCTCCGGCTCCGGGCCGGGCACGGGCTCCGGTGACCGATCCGGCCCCCGCCCCCGGGACACGCCCGCCGCCGTGCCCTCGGACACCGACTTCGCCGCCGCCCGGTCGGCCGATCCGGGCCATGCCGGAGGCTGTGGCTGACTCTTCGCCCGCCCGCTCGTTCACACGTTGTCGCCCGTCCACCGCCCGTCCCGACCGCCGTCCACCCGCCCGTCCCGACCGCCCGTCCACTGCCCGCCGCGACCGAGACGAGAACGCCCTGACCGCCGACGGACACTCCCCCTCCTGGAGGACGCAGATGCCCGAGCCACGCCAGACGTCGGCGCGCTCCCCCTCCCTGGGAGCCCGCGCCCTCTCGGCCGCGGCCCTGCCGATCGCCCCGCTGTACGGGGCCACGCTGGCGTATCTGGCCTTCCATCCGCGGCGCCGGGAACAGCGGGAGCACCCACGGGACCACGGGCTGCCCTGTACGGAGCTGAAGGTGCCCTTCGCGCCGCGGAAGCACCTGGACACCTGGCTGTGCCCGGCGTCCCCCGAGAAGGTGGTGGTGCTCGGCCACAGCATGGCCACGGCGAAGGACCACAGCCTCCGCCACGCCAAGTTCCTGCACGACGCCGGATACACCGTCTGCCTGTTCGACCACCGCAACCACGGGGCCAGCAGCGACGACCGGGCGCTGTTCGGGCTCGGCGACCGGTTCGCGAGCGATGTCACCGCCGTGGTGTCCCATCTGCGCGACCAGCGGGGGTACGGCACGGCGCGGATAGCCTTCTACGGCTTCTCGTTCTCGTGCTTCTCGTCCATGTGGGCGCTGACGCACGACGGATTCGAACTTGACGCGCTGGTGTGCGACAGCGGGCCGGGGCACGATGTCCCGCCGCTGCTGCGCAAGTTCCTGGAGGCGGAGGCGCTGCCGCTGCCCGCCCTGCTGAAGGGCGAACCGGCCCGTTCGGTGGTGGCGCGGACGCTGTGCGCGGTGGGCCCGGCGATGCTCCGGGCCGAGTGGCCCCCGCCCGCGACGGGCAAGTTCGCCAAGATCCCCCTGTTGTTCATGTCGGGCGAGCACGATGCGATCGTGCCCCCGTCCTCGGTGGACGCGCTGGCCGAGCGCTATGCCCAGGCCGAGACGCACGTCCTGCCGGGAGCCGAGCATCTGCTCGGGCTGGAGACCGATCCCGAAGGCTACGCGAGCGTGGTGCTGGATTTCCTTGAGCGGGCCCTGGGGTAGCAACCTTGACCGTCCCTCTCGGGACGGAACTTTTCGGAAGAGGGAAGAGAGAGCATGCAAAAGGTGCTCATCGCCAACCGTGGCGAGATCGCTGTCCGTGTTGCCCGTGCCTGCCGGGATGCCGGGATCGCGAGCGTAGCCGTCTACGCCGATCCGGACCGGGACGCTGTGCATGTGCGCGCGGCCGATGAAGCCTATGCGCTGGGCGGTGACACCCCGGCGGCCAGCTATCTCGACCAGGCCAAAGTCCTGGCCGCGGCCGCCGAATCCGGCGCCGACGCCATCCACCCCGGCTACGGATTCCTCTCCGAGAACGCCGAATTCGCCCAGGCCGTCCTGGACGCGGGCCTGACCTGGATCGGCCCCCCGCCGCACGCCATCCGCGACCTGGGCGACAAAGTCGCCGCCCGCCACATCGCCCAGCGCGCCGGCGCCCCCCTGGTCGCCGGCACCCCCGACCCGGTCTCCGGCGCGGACGAGGTCGTGGCCTTCGCCGAACAGCACGGCCTGCCCATCGCCATCAAAGCCGCCTTCGGCGGCGGCGGCCGCGGCCTGAAGGTCGCCCGCACCATGGAAGAAGTCCCCGAGCTCTACGACTCCGCCGTCCGCGAGGCCGTCGCGGCCTTCGGCCGCGGAGAGTGCTTCGTCGAGCGCTACCTGGACAAGCCCCGCCATGTGGAGACCCAGTGCCTGGCCGACACCCACGGCAACGTCGTGGTCGTCTCCACCCGTGACTGCTCCCTCCAGCGCCGCCACCAAAAGCTCGTCGAAGAGGCCCCGGCCCCCTTCCTGACCCAGGAACAGAACGACCAGCTCTACGCCGCCTCCAAAGCCATCCTCAAGGAGGCGGGCTACGTGGGGGCGGGGACGGTGGAGTTCCTGGTCGGCAACGACGGCACCATCTCCTTCCTCGAGGTCAACACCCGTCTCCAGGTGGAGCACCCGGTCACCGAGGAGGTCACCGGCATCGACCTGGTCCGCGAGATGTTCCGCATCGCCGACGGCGAGGCCATCGGCTACGACGACCCGCAGATGCGGGGCCACTCCTTCGAGTTCCGCATCAACGGCGAGGACCCGGGCCGCAACTTCCTGCCCGCCCCCGGCACGGTGACCTCCTTCGTCCCGCCCGCCGGGCCCGGTGTCCGGCTGGACGCGGGCGTGGAGTCCGGCAGCGTCATCGGCCCGGCGTGGGACTCGCTGCTGGCCAAGCTGATCGTCACCGGCGCCACCCGCACCCAGGCCCTCCAGCGCGCCGCCCGCGCGCTGGCCGAGTTCCAGGTCGAGGGCATGGCCACCGCGATCCCGTTCCACCAGGCGGTAGTGGTGGACCCGGCGTTCACCAGCGAGCCGTTCACGATCCACACCCGCTGGATCGAGACCGAGTTCAACAACACCATCACCCCCTTCGCTCCGACGGGGATGGACGAGGCCGACGAGCCCACCGCCCGTGAGACGGTCGTGGTCGAGGTCGGCGGCAAGCGGCTGGAGATCTCGCTTCCGGCGGTCCTCGGCCTGGCAGTGTCGCCCGGGGAGGCCCCGGGGACCAAGAAGCCGAAGCGCAAGGCGGTCAAGAAGTCCGGCTCAGCCGCCTCCGGCGACGCCCTGGCCTCCCCCATGCAGGGCACCATCGTCAAGGTCGCCGTCAACGAGGGCGACACCGTGGCCGAGGGCGACCTCATCGTCGTCCTGGAGGCCATGAAGATGGAACAGCCCCTCAACGCCCACCGCGGCGGCATCGTCAAGAGCCTGAACGCGGACGTCGGCGCCTCGGTCAGCGCGGGCGCCGTGATCTGCGAACTCAAGGACTGACCCGCCGCCATGGCAGCCTTACGGCGGGCTCCGAGCGGGGCCCGCCGTCACGTTCAGTCCTTGAGGCCGGTCCTCAAGGTCAGTCTTTGAGGCCGGCCCTTGCGCTCAGTCCTTGAGCGTCCGCTCCAGGAAGCCCAGAACGGTCTCCGCGTAGGTCTCCGGCTGGGTCTTGATCCCCTGCAGATGCTCGGTGTCCGGCAGGGTGTGCACCTCGGCCAGCGGATAGCGCTCGGCCAGCGCCCGCACCCCGGACGCGGGGATCATGGTGTCGAGCTCACCGGTCAGAAAGAGCATCGGGGTGCGCTCGTACGCGCCCCCGAGCGGCGGCGGCCACTGCACCCGCAGCATCGCCACGGCGGCCGACGAGGCGACCGTCTCCACGACCGCGCGGGAGGGGCCGGTGCCCAGCGGGCCGGGGATGGGAACGCCGCCGGCCGCGACGAAGTTGCGGAACAGCGGGGCCAGCTCCAGCGCCGGACCGCTGTCGAAGATCACCGCGTCGACCGGGCAGTCCTCCCTCTTGAGCATGTAGAAGGAGGGGAAGGTCGAGATGGAGAAGCCGTAGATCGCGATGCGAGCCGTGGCGTACTCGTCCATCGAGCGCATATGCCGCACCACGGCGACCACATCGTCGGTGTGACGGTCGCTCATGCCCCAGCCCGCCCGGTCCGCGACGCTCTTACCGTGGTTGCGGTGGTCGAACATCGCGACCGTGTAGCCGGCCTCGCTGAGCAGCCGCGCCTGCGCCAGGCTCGCGGACTTGCTCAGCCCCAGGCCGTGTCCGAGGACCACGACCCGCTCGGTGTCGCCGGGGATGAGCCAGACATGCAGTCCACGCCCCCGCTGACCGTTCAGCGGAACGTTGACATCCGTGCTGGTCAGCCCCAAGTCGGCGGGCTTCTTGTGATGTGGCCTGCGGGGCGGGTGGTAGATCATGTACGAGAGGAAAGCGCCGTACAACGGTGCCACCGGGAGGGTCACCGCCGAGGCCGCCTTGGCCAGGAATCCCGTCGCCATGGTCGTCAAACCCCTATCACCGCTCGTGCCCGGACGTGCGCGATCGTAGTGCGGATGGGCGGGTGACCGCGTCGGCCGGGAGGTGAACGTGGCCGAAGTCACCGGGTGTCCGTGATTCGCAACGCCGCCGCGAGGCAAGGGCGTTGGGGGCGCGGGAACGGGTCGTGGCGGCGCGTTCGGACGGCGGGGCGCCCACGGCGCGCCGCGCGCGCCGCTGTACCGTCAGTACGTCCACAGCGAGCGCATCATCGGCCGATAGCACGGGGGAAGCGGAACAGTGTCCTTCACCAGCCCGGTTCAGCCCGCACGAGAGCCCCGGCGATGGGCCCCGGTCGGCGCCCTGCCCGGCCCCGGAGACCGTCCCGGCCCCGGTGAGGTGGCCGTATGGCTGCTGCGGATCCCGCCGTCCGCCGCCGCTGCCGCCGCCGTCGCGGAGGGCATGCTGGACGAGCGGGAGCGCGAGCGCGCGGCGAGGCTGCGGACCGACCTGCTGCGCGAGCGCTATGTGACCTCGCATGTGGGGCTGCGGACGCTGCTCGGCGGCTATCTCGGCATCGCCCCGGGCGAGGTCGAGTTCGTCCGGGAGACCTGCGGAATGCCGGACTGCGACAAGCCGCACGGCCGCCCGGCCCTCACGGGCGAGGACTCGCTGCACTTCTCCCTCTCCCACTCCGGGGACGCCGCCCTGTGCGCCGTCGCCGGGGCGCCCGTGGGCGCCGATGTCGAGGAGCGGGACCCCGAGCGCACCGGGACCCGGCTGACCGGGCTGATCGGGCAGTTGCACCCGGAGGAGCGGGCGGCGATCGACGCGCTTCCGGAGGAGCTGCGGGCGGAGGCGTTCCTGGGCTGCTGGGTCCGTAAGGAGGCGTACCTCAAGGGCATCGGCACCGGGCTGCCGGGCGGGATCAGCGCCCACCATGTCGGTCTCGCCGAGGGGCTGGCCCCCGCCGACGCGCCCTCCGGCCCCAGCGGCTGGGCCTTCGCCGACATCGACGCACCGCCCGGCTACCACGCCGCGGTGGCCGTACGGGACGAGGCCGCGCCCGGCGGCCCGGCGCGGCCGGTGGTCACCGTGGCCGGTCTGCCTCTGGGCTGATCGGTCCCGGTACAGTCGGCGCCATGCCGCATCTCGAGGTGGAACTCTCGGCAGGCACCGTCGAGTACGAGGACACGGGAGGCGAGGGGCCCGTCGCGGTCCTGCTGCACGGCGTCGCCATGAACGGCTCCCTGTGGCGCGATGTGGTCGCCGCGCTGAGCCCCGGCATCCGCTGTGTCGTCCCCACCCTCCCCCTGGGCGGACACCGCCGTGCGATGCGGCCCGACGCGGATCTGTCGGTGCTCGGGGTGGCCCGGCTGGTCGCCGAGTTCCTGGAACGGCTCGACCTTACGGACGTCACGCTGGCCATGAACGACTGGGGCGGTGCGCAGGCGCTGATCGCCGACGGCCGCACCCAGCGCATCGGCCGACTGGTGATCACCTCCTGCGAGGCGTTCGAGAACTTCCCGCCGGGGCTGCCCGGCCGGAATCTGCGGATGGCCGCGAAGCTGCCGGGTGGGCTCAACGCCGCCTTCAAGCTGCTGAAGGTGGAGCCCCTGCGGCGGCTTCCGATCACCTGGGGATGGATGACCAAGCGCCCGGTGGACCGAAAGGTGATGGACGCCTGGTTCCAGCCGCTGTGGACCTCCCCGGAGATCCGCCGTGACCTGCGGAAATACGTCCTGGGGGTGCCACCGGTGGACGAGCTGCTCCGCTGGGCCGACGCGCTGCGCACCTTCGACCGCCCCGCCCTGGTGGCCTGGGCGTCCGAGGACCGCGTCATGCCCCCCGAGCACGGCCTGCGCCTGGCCGGTCTGCTTCCCCGCGGCAGCCTGGTGGAGATCCCCGACAGCTACACACTGATCCCCGAGGACCAGCCGGGGCCGCTGGCCGACCTGATCCGCTCGTTCGTCCTCGGCGGCGCCGCCACGGCCTAGGGACTGTCGGACCCCCGGCGTACCGTCGTCAGTATGTGCAGATCCATCAAGACACTCCGCCCGCCGTACGCCGAAGCGGTCACCGAGGACGATATGCGCGCCGCGGCGCTGCAGTACGTCCGCAAGATCTCCGGCTTCCGCCGGCCGGCCGCGCATAACGCGGAGGCATTCGACAAGGCCGTCGAGGCGATCGCCGCCGCCACGGGCGAGCTGCTGGACTCGCTCGAGGTGCGAGGCGGGGCAGTACGCTGAATGGCCCGGGGTTCTTGCACACCCGGGCCATTCGCTTGATCAGTTGTGCGCCGCCAGGGACTCGAACCCCGGACCCGCTGATTAAGAGTCAGCTGCTCTAACCAACTGAGCTAGCGGCGCCTGCTGACGACGTAAATACTACCTGGTCCGGGAGGGTGGTTTTGACCAACGCTCTCCGGGGCATAGCGGAGCCCTCCGAGCGGCCGGGGCTCCCTCCGGGACCAGCCGGGGCCGGGATCCGCGCTCAGATGGAGAGGGAGAGCAGCATCGGGGCCGCCTCACGGTTGAGGGCGTCCGCGGCCTGGCGCAGCCGGTGGGCGTGGGCCAGGGGGAGGGAGAGGGCCAGACAGCCCACCGAGCGGCCGGCGCTGACCGGAACCGCCGCGCAGACCGTGCCGATCGCGTATTCCTGCAGGTCAAGGACGGGGACAGTGGCGGGCTGGCTGTCCAGCTTGCGGAACAGCACCCTTTCGTTGGTGGTGGTCCGGGAGGTGAGCCGCACCGTCTTGTGGCGGGAGAGATGATCGCGGCGGCTGTCGTGGTCGAGCTGGGTGAGCAGGCATTTGCCGAGCGCCATCGCATGGGCGGCGGAGCGGAAGTCCACCCACTCGTTGACCTTGGGCGTCCGCGGTCCGTCCGCATACTGCGTGATCTTGATTTCGCCGTCCACGTAGCGGCTGAGATAGACCGCCGCGCCCACCGAGTCGCGCAGTGCGGTGAGGGAGCGCTGGAGCTTGTCCTGGACGGCATGGCCGTGGCCGGGGCCGGCGGACCCCAGCAGGGTCAGGGAGATGCCGCCGACATAGGCGCCGTCGGCGATCTGCTCCACATAACCTTCGCGGCGCAGCATCAGCAGCAGATCGGCGAGCTGGTGGGCCGGCAGCCGGGTCTCCCGGGCGATCATGATGTCGCTGACGCCGGACGAGTGTTTGGCGACCACCTCCAGGATCCGGAGGGCGTGCTGCACCGAGTGGAACGGTGCGGTCGGCTCGGGCCTGAGCGCCACGATTTCCCCCCTCGCAGGTTGGCGTGGCTTTGTATCACGATAACCGCCAAGGGCCTTATCCGGATCGGCTGTTGAGGATATTGCCGAGGTGCCGCACCCCGGCCAGCAGGGGCGTATATCCACGGCATATGACATAGGCATGCCCCCGCGGATGGGTCGCGGGGGCAGTGCCGACAGGGGCCGGGTGATCTACCTGGCAGGGGACGGATGATCTAGAGAACCGCGCTCAGGAACTCCCTCGTCCGCTCGTGCTCCGGCTCGGTGAAGATCTTCTCCGGCGGCCCGGACTCGATGACCCGGCCCGCGTCGAACATCAGCACATCGTCGGAGATGTCCCGGGCGAAGTTCATCTCATGCGTGACGCACAGCATGGTGATGTCCGTCGTATGAGCGATGTCGCGCAGCACATCCAGCACCCCGGCCACCAGCTCCGGGTCCAGCGCCGAGGTCACCTCGTCCAGCAGCATCACCTGCGGCCGCATCGCCAGCGCCCGGGCGATCGCCACCCGCTGCTGCTGCCCGCCGGACAGCTGCGTCGGGTACGCGTCGCACTTGTCGCCGAGCCCGACCAGGTCGAGCAGCTCCCGGGCGCGGGTCTCGGCCTCGTCCTTGCTCAGGCCGAGCACATGCACCGGGGCCTCGGTGATGTTCCGCAGCACCCGCATATTGGGGAAGAGGTTGAACTGCTGGAAGACCATTCCGATTTTCTTGCGCACCTCGCGGGTGTGCTTCTCACCTGCCGGGACCAGCGAGCCGCCTCTGTCCTCATGGGTGAGGTAGTCGCCGTCGACCTTGATCGTGCCCTCGTCCGGTTTGATCAGCGTCATCAACAGCCGCAGGATCGTGGTCTTGCCCGACCCCGAGGGGCCGATCAGGGTGACGTGCTTGCCGGAGGACACCGAGAAGTCGAGGTTGTCCAGGACCGTATTGCTGCCGAAGCGCTTGGTCACCTGGTCGAAGCGGATCAGTTCACTGCCGTCCACGGCAGGATTCGTGTGGTCGGTTTCAGTGGCCAAGACGACGCTCCAGGGCTCGCATCAGAAGGGAAGCCGGATAGGCGATGACGATGAAGGCGATGCCGACCATCGTGTAGGGCTCGATGTACTGGAAGGACGACGCGCCTTCCGCGCGCGCCTTCTGCAGCATGTCGACGACGCCGATCAGCGCGAGCATCGGGGAGTCCTTCAGCATCGCGATGACGTAGTTGCCCAGGGCGGGCACCACCCGGCGGATGGCCTGCGGCAGGATCACCGCGGTCCAGGTACGGCTGCGGGAGAGGCTGAGCGCGGTCGCCGCCTCCCACTGCCCCTTGGGCACACCGTCGATACCGGCCCGGTAGACCTCGGCGGTGTACGTCGAGTAGTGCAGACCGAGCGCGATCACCCCGGTGGTGAGCGCCGAGAACTTGATGTCCCAGGTCGGCAGCACGTAGTAGAAGAAGAAGAGCTGCACCAGCAGCGGGGTGTTGCGAATGAACTCCACGACCGCCGCCACCGGCCAGCGGACGAAGCGGGTCGGCGAGCGGAAGGCCATCGCCCACACCAGGCCGAGCGCGAACGCCAGGACCGAGCCCAGCGCGGTCGCCTCCAGGGTGATCAGCAGTCCGCGGCCCAGCTCCGGGAGGAAGTCCTTGGCCACATCCCAGTTCCAGGTCACTGGGCACCTCCCGTGATGATGTTGGACGACTGCTCGGACTCCTGGCGCGCGGACAGCTTCCGGGTGATCAGCGGGCCCTTGTCGGACTTCACCGGAGCCTGGCCGATGCCCGCCTTGGCGCGCCGTTCCAGCAGCCGCATCAGCCGGGTGAGGACGAAGGCCAACGCGAAGTAGAGGACCAGGATGATCGCGTAGATCTCCAGGCTGTCGCCGGTCGCCAGCCGCGAGAGCTGCGCGGCGAAGGTGATGTCGGCGACGCTCACCGCGGAGACCAGGGCGGTCGCCTTCAACAGCTCGATCAGCAGATTGTTGAAGGGCGGGATCATCTCCGGGATCGCCTGCGGCAGGATCACCCGGCGCATCCGCTGTGCGGGGGTGAAGCTGAGCGCGATGGCCGCCTCACGCTGCGCCGGGGCCACCGAGGCGATCGCGCCGCGCACGATCTCCGAGCCGTACGCCCCGTAGGTGAGGCCCAGCGCCAGCACCGCCGCCCACATCGACACCAGCTGATACCCGAAGGCCAGCGGCATCACGAAGAACAGCCAGAACATCAGCACCAGGGCCGAGGTGCCGCGGAAGATCTCCACATAGAAGCCGGTCAGAAAGCGGACGATCCACAGCCGGGAGGTGCGGGCGATCCCGATGCCGAACGCCACGGCGGTCGCGAAGACCGCGCTGAACAGGGTCAGCTGGATGGTGATCCAGATGCCCGGAAGAAGCCAGTTTTCCCACAGTCCGGCCGTCATGAGCACAGCTCCTTGGCGGTCAGATCGGTCATCTCTTCCTTGGTGAAGCCAAAGGGCCGCACGATGCGCAACAGCTCGCCGCTCTTCTTCATCTTGTGCAGCTCGACATTGAAGGCGTCCCGGAGCTTGGTCTCCTCCGGCCGGAAGGCGAAGCCGCCGGCGCCGATGTCCGGTTTGCCGTCGACGTACGCCTGGAACGGCTCGGTGGCCTCGGCCCGTTGGCTGTTCCGCTGCTTCACCACGTTGTGGACGGTCACGGTCGTGCCCGCGAAGACATCGGCCCGGCCCTGTTCCACGGCCAGCAGCCCGGCGAGCTGGTCGGGGAGGATCAGCATGTCGCTCTGCTTGATCCCGACGGCCTCCGCATAGCCGATCTCGGCATATGCGGTGCCGGTGGCCATTTTGGCCTTCTGCTTGACGATGTCCTCGTAGTTGTGGAGGTTCTTGGGGTTCCCCTTGCGCACGATGAACGCGTCACGCATGCGGTAGTCGGGGTCGGAGAAGATCACCTGGGCGCAGCGGTCGGGGTTGATGTACATCCCCGCCGAGACCACGTCGAACTGCTGCGAGCGAAGGCCCGGGATCAGCGAGCCGAACTCGGTCGGCACCGGCTGGACCTTGGCCACTCCCAGCCGCTTGAAGATGACCTTCGCGATCTCCGGCGCCTCGCCGGTGAACTCGCCGTTCTTGTCGATATAGCCGAATGGGATCTCCCCCGCTATTCCCAGTCGGACCGTGCCTTGCGACCGCAGTCGCTCCAGCAGATTGCCCCCGTCCTCGGCGCCGGAGCCGGACACCCGGCTGCAGCCGACCGCGCCCAGCAGACCCAGGGCCGCGCCGCCGGCGAGAAGAGAGCGGCGGCTTGGGCCCATTTTCGCTATTTCTCTGCTATCGGTGTCTTTCTCACGTGGTGGAGCCATGGGCGCGCGGCTACCCGACTCCGGCAAATATATGCAGGCTGTTTCCGGCCCTTGATATAGCCGATGCCTGGGTAGGCCCCTACAGCAGGACTGGTTCCGAAGCGACCTGGAGGAAAGTCGATGGTTGACCGAGCCGACCGGTTCATCGAGGTCTCGCTCGAGAAGCGCGGGGTGAGCTGCACGGCCAAGCTCCTCGACGAGCGTGCGCCGATCACCTGCGAGGCGGTGTGGAACGCACTGCCGCTGGGGGGTGACGTATATCACGCGAAGTACGCGCGCAATGAGATCTACGCGCTGCTGCCGCCCTTCGCACCCGAGGAGCCGCCCCTGGAGAACCCGACGATCACCCCGATCCCCGGTGACCTGTGTTATTTCACCTTCACGGACACCCAGCTCGGGACCAAGTCGTACGGATACGAGACCGACGCCAAGCACCAGGGGCGGCAGCAGGTCGTCGACCTGGCGCTCTTCTACGAGCGGAACAACCTGCTGATCAACGGCGACGCGGGCTGGGTGCCCGGGATCGTCTGGGGCTCGGTCGTCGACGGCCTCGACCGGATGGCCGACGCCTGCCAGGACCTGTGGCGCGCCGGGGCGCTGGGGGAGACCCTCAGCTTCCGCCGGGCGTAGCTCTCGGTTTCCGCCGGGCGGGGGCCGTCGGTCTCCGCCAGGCGTAGCTCTCGGCTTCCGCCGGGCGGGGCCGTCGGTCTCCGCCAGGCGTAGCTCTTGGTTTCCGCCGGGCGGGGGCGCCGTCGGTCTCCGCCCGGCGTAGCTCTCGGTCTCCGCCGGGCGGGGCCGTCGGTTTCCGCCGGGCGTAGCTCTTGGTTTCCGCCGGGCGGGGGCGCCGTCGGTCTCCGCCCGGCGTAGCTCTCGGTTTCCGCCAGGCGGGGCCGTCGGTTTCCGCCGGGCGGAGAGCTTCAGCTTTCGCTGGGCGGAGACCATGGGTTTCCGCCCGGCGTAGCGCACGCGTCCGGCCCGGGGCGGCTTCGCCCCGGGCCCGGACGCGCGTCTCAGGCCGCCGCGGGGCGCACTCCGTCCGCCAGCCCCGCCTCGAACAGCGCGTGCGCCGCCCGCAGCACCAGCGCGTCCGCGTGGCGCGCGCCCACCAGCTGCACCCCGATCGGCAGACCCGCGCCGCTCAGGCCGCACGGCACCGATGCCGCGGGCTGCTGGGTCAGGTTGAACGGGTAGGTGAACGGCGTCCAGCCCGTCCACCGGGTGTGCTCCGATCCCTTGGGCACCTCGACCCCCGCCTCGAACGCGGTGATCGGCAGTGTCGGGGTGACCAGCAGGTCGTACGCGGAGTGGAACCGCCCCATCGCATGGCCCAGGGCCATCCGCACATCCACGGCCGCCAGATAGTCCAGCGCGCTGTACGACGCCCCCTGGGCGCAGATTTCGCGCAGCCCCGGATCCAGCAGCTCCCAGTCCTCCGCCCCCAGCGGCTGCACCACCCGGGCCGCGCCGCTGAACCACAGCGTGTGGAACGCCTCCACCGGATCCTCGAACCCCGGGTCGATCTCCTCGACCACCGCGCCCAGCTCCGCCAGCAGATCCACCGCCCGCCGCACCGCCGCGGCCACCTCCGGGTCGACGGCTGCCGCACCGCCGAGCGAGGGGCTGTAGGCCACCCGCAGCCCGTCCACGCCGCCCCCGCCGGGGGCGAGCGCCTCCTGGAAGCCGCCCCCGGAGGGCGCCAACTGGGACCAGTCGCGCCAGTCCGGACCGGAGATCACATCCATCAGCAGCGCCGCGTCCGCCGCGTCCCGGGTCATCGGCCCCACATGGGCCAGCGTGCCGAACGCGCTCGCCGGATAGAGCGGAACCCTCCCATAGGTGGGTTTCAACGCGAAGATGCCGCAGAAGGCCGCCGGGATACGGACCGAACCCCCGCCGTCCGTCCCCAGGCTCAGCGGACCCGCGCCCAGCGCGACCGCTGCCGCGCTGCCGCCACTGGAGCCGCCCGCGGTCCGCTGAGGGTCGTACGGATTGCCGGTGACCCCGTAGACCGGGCTGTCGGTGACGCCCTTCCAGCCGAACTCCGGGGTGGTCGTCTTCCCCACGAACACCGCGCCGTGCTCGCGCAGCCGCGCCACCGAGGGCGCGTCCTCGTCCCACGCCCGGCCCTCGGGCCGTACGGTCCGCGAACCGCGCAGCGTGGGCGCGCCGCGCAGCAGCAGGATGTCCTTCACCGACACCGGGACGCCGTCCACCAGGCCCGCGGGGGCCCCGCGCCGCCACCGCTCGGCGGACTCCTCCGCCTGCCGCAGCGCGCCCTCGGCGTCCACCCGGCTGAAGGCGTTCACCTCCGGCTGTATCTGCTCGATCCGGTCGAGGACGGCACGGGTCGCCTCGACCGGGGAGAGCTCACCGGAGGCATAGCGCTCGATGAGTTGAACGGCTGTCAGGTTGTGAATGTCCGTCATCCGGCTCTCCGTTCAGGTCGTGCGATCAGTCCACCGGTACGTACCCGAGGCGTTTGTCGACGATGTTGAGCAGTGGCTCGCCCGCGCACCAGCGCTCGTAGTTGTCCTGGAACTGGTCGGCCAGATGGTCGCGCCACCCGACCGTGTCGCCGCTCATATGGGGCGAGATGAACAGCCCCGGCACGTCCCACAGGGGATCGTTCGAGGCCAGCGGCTCGTGTTCGAAGACGTCCAGGGCCGCGCCGCCGATCCGGCGGGCCACCAGGGCCGCCGTAAGGTCCTTCTCGACGACCAGGGGACCGCGGCCGACGTTGATGAACCGGGCGGTGGACTTCATCCGGTCGAAGATCGTCCGGTCGAACATGCCGCGGGTGGCGTCGGTGAGCGGCGCCGCGCACACCACCCAGTCGGCCGAGGGAAGCAGCTCGGGCAGCTCGCCGCCGCCGCGCACGCCCTGCCGCGCGGTGCGGCCGACCAGGTCGACCACCACGCCGAGCGAGGCCAGGGTGGAGTCGATCGCCCGGCCGATGGGGCCCGCGCCCACGACCACGGCGCGCGTACCGGCCAGCCGCATCGTCTCCCGGTGCTGCCAGCGGCGCTGCCGCTGCAGCTCCCAGGTTCCGTGGAAGTCCTTGGCCATGGAGATCACCAGGCCGGCCACATACTCGGCGATCGGCTGCTCGAAGACCCCTCGGGCATTGGTCAACACCGTGTCGGATGCGACGAGTTCGGGACAGAGCAGCCGGTCGACCCCCGCGCTCGCGGTATGGACCCAGGCCGGCCGGGGGCCCTCGCCCGGCCAGGCGTCGCGGACCGCGTCGGAGGTGAAATCCCAGACCAGGAGCACATCCGCGGCAGGGAGCGCCTGGGGGAGTGAATGCTCGTCGCAGACGAGCACCTTCGCCCGATCGGCCACCCGGTCCAGGTGGACCGGCGGCTGGTCGCCGAAGACGACAACTGTGCTTTCGGACATAGGCGGGAAACCGTTTCGAAACGTGGATGGGTTTGCCTGAAGAAGGAGGGGGCAGGCGCCTCAGTTTGAGGATTGACCACGCTAGGCAGCGGAAACTACCGTCGTCAACAACGGTATCTGTCCCGGCGTCCCCGGCAGTAGGCCGGTCTCTCTCCATCGCAACCTCTGGCCAATGGTCCAGTCCCTCCGTTCCGTATTGGGGCTCGCTTTGGACGTCTCTTTTCTGGGTGGCCCACAGCCGCAGCGCGGTGTGGGTGTGGTGGCACCGTTCGACTTCGCACTCGATCGTGAACTATGGCGCTGGGTACCCGATGAGGTCTCCCTGCACCTCACCCGTACCCCGTTCGTACCCGTCGAGGTCAGCCTCGACCTGGCCCGGCTCGTGAGCGAACACGAGACCTTGCACGACGCGGTGCAGGCACTGGCGGCCGTCGCACCGGAAGTGGTGGCGTACGCCTGCACCTCGGGCAGCTTCGTCGGCGGTGTGGCCGGTGAGCGCGCGATGTGCGCGGCCATGTCCCAGGCGGGTGAGATCCCGTCGCTGACCACCTCGGGCGCGCTCCTGGAGGCGCTGCGGGAGATCGGCGCCCGGCGGATCGCGGTGGTGACGCCGTACACCCGGTCGGTCACCGATTCGCTCGAGGAGTATCTCGCCGAGGGCGGGATGACCGTCACCGGACGGGCGTATCTCGGCCTGACCCGGCACATCTGGAAGGTGCCGTACCGCGACGTGGTCGACATGGCCCGGCAGGCGGTGGTCGGGGCGACCGACGCGCTCTTCATCAGCTGCACCAATCTGCCGACCTACGATGTGATTCCGCAGCTCGAGGCGGAGCTGCGGATGCCCGTGCTGTCCGCGAACCAGGTCACGATGTGGGCGGCGCTGCGGGCGATCGGCGCACCGGCCGTCGGGCCGTACCAGGCGCTGATGGACCCGGCCGCCCGGTCCGGTCCGGCGGGGATGTCGGTGTCGCCGATGAGCCGCCCGCTCCCGGTGACGGACCCCGTCGTCGAATCGGTGATCGAGGCCGTGGAGTCGGTCGAGACCGTGGTGGACGAGCCGGAGGCGGCGCTGGCCGGGGCGGCGTCGCCCGGGCTGGACGGCGATCCGGCCGACGGGCTCGACCCGGGCTTTGGATCCGGTCTCGGCGAGGGCCCCTACCTCGACGATTCGGGCGGCCCGTCGCCGGTGTAGCGGGGCGGCCCGTCGCCGGACTGAGGGGCGGGCCTGTCGCCGGTGTGACGGGCAGGTCCGCCGCCGGCGTGGAGGGCAGACCCGTCACCTGCGCGAGGGGAGTCGTCCGGCGGGTGGGAACCCGCCGGGCCTCCGCGGTGTAGGAGAAGTAACAGCAGTGCAGCAGGGGGCGGCGCTCACGGGGGCCGCCAGTAAGGAGGCAGTCATGGTGGACTCGACGCGCCCGGCCCCGGACACGGTCGGCTTTCTCTACCCCGGATACTCCGCCGAGGACGAATACCCCCGCCTGGAAGGCATGCTCGGTGGCGACAGCGGCGATATCCGGCTTCCCCTGGTCCATACCGACATCGGTGAGGACGCCCATCGGGTGGACGCCCTGCTGGAGATGGGTTCCGCGGCCCGTCTCGCGGCCGGGGTCGCCGAGCTCGCCGAGCGCGGTGCCCGGGCCGTGGTCTGGGCCTGCACCAGCGCCAGCTTCGTCTTCGGCTGGGAGGGCGCCCATGAGCAGGTGCGCGAGCTGAGCGAGACGGCCGGCTTGCCCGCCTCCAGCACCTCCTTCGCCTTCGCCCACGCGGTGCAGGCGCTCGGCGCCGAGCGGGTGGCCATCGCCGCCACCTATCCGGAGGATGTCGCCGACCACTTCAGGGCATTTTTGAAGGCGGCGGGCGCCGAGGTGGTCGCGATGCGCGGCAGCGGGATCATCACGGCCGCGGAGGTCGGCACCTGGGGCCGGGAAGAGGTGCTGGAGCTGGCCCGCGCCGGGGACCACCCCGAGGCCCAGGCGGTGCTCCTGCCGGACACCGCCCTGCACACCGCCGCCTGGATTCCGGATCTGGAGGCGGAGCTGGGCAAGCCGGTGCTCACGGCCAACCAGGTCACGGTCTGGGAGGGGCTGCGGCTGCTGGGCCGCGATCCGGTCCATGACCGGCTGGGCACGCTCTTCGCCCGGAGCGGCGGATAGCGGCGGGTGGTCCGGCCGCGGAGGGGCGCGGCACGGTGGCCGAGAAGGCCGGTGACGGGGAGCTGAATCCCGGCGGAATTCCATGTCGCTCTTTCGCCATCATGGCATTCCGCTTATCGGACTGCGCCTAGCATGCAGCCGTGCGTCGCCAACATCTCTCCCCGGTCCCGCCGGCACGTCATCTGCTGGTCGCCGGTGCGGTGACGGTGGCCGCGGCCGTCGGAATCGGCGTGCTGGCGGTCGGCGGAGACTCCTCGGACGGCCCTCGTGCGAACCCCTCCGCGAGCGGAAGCGCGTCCGCGAAGGCATCGGACGGGCTTCGGCACACCTCCGTCGAGGTGTCCGAGGGCGGCTGCGGCCGTGGCTGGACCGATGCCACCCGTGGCAAGCAGGTCTTCGATCTGCGGAACACCTCCAGCAGACCGGCCGAGGTCTATCTCACCGATCCGGCGAACGGCGCCGTCTACGGAGAGGTGGAGGGCCTGGGCCCCGGCACCAGCAGACCGCTGAGCGTCACGCTCGGCGGCGGCTCCTACGCCTTCGTCTGCCTGCCCGAGGAGGTGGACGCGGTCACCGGACCCACCGTCACCGTCCCCGGACCGGCGCGGGGCGGTGGACCGGCCGCGGTTCCGGTCGGCCAGCAGGATCTGATCCCGCCCACCATCGCCTACCAGAAGTGGGTGACGGGCCGGATGGACGAGCTGGTGCGGCGCACGGACGCGCTGCGCTCGGCCATCCGCTGCGGTGATCTGGCCACGGCCCGTGCGGCCTGGCTGCCCGCCCATCTGGTGTACGAGCGGATGGGCGCCGCCTATGGTGCCTTCGGCGACGCCGACGGGGCCATCAACGGCACCACGGCGGGGCTGTCCGGCGGGGTCCATGACCCGGACTTCACCGGATTCCACCGCCTCGAGTACGGCCTGTGGCACGGCCAGTCCGCGAGTTCCCTGCACCCGGTCGCCGACCGGCTCGTCAAGGACGTCCGAGGGCTGCGGGACCACTGGCCGCAGGAGCGGATGGACCCGGCCGACCTGGGCCTGCGGGCGCACGAAATCATGGAGAACACCGTGCAGTTCGAGCTGACCGGCCGCACCGACTACGGCAGCGGCACCAATGTGGCCACCGCGCGGGCCAACCTCGACGGCACCCGGGCCGTGCTGACCCGGCTGGAGCCGCTGCTGAAGCCCCGTGCCCCGTGGCTGCCCGAGCTGAAGAGCGATCTGGACCGCACCGAGCGGACCGTGGAGCGCGCGCACCACGGGGACCGCTGGACCCCGCTGGACCGGCTGAGCCGCACCGACCGCCAGCGGCTCAACGCGGACGCGGGCGCGCTGGTGGAACGGCTGGCGCAGGTGGCGGCGCTGATGGATGTGCGGAGGACCCGGTGAGCGAGGTGCTGCGCAGGGGCTTTCTGCTGGGTGCGGCCGCGGGCACGGTCGGCGCGGTGGCGGGCGTGGCCGGGGGTACGGCGGCCGCGAAGGAGGGGGAGCGGGAGAAGAAGCCCACCCGCGTGCCCTTCCACGGCGCCCATCAGGCCGGCATCCTCACCCCGCCCCAGCGGGCCACCGCCCTCATCGCCTTCGACGCCATGGCCGAGGGGCGCGAGGAGCTGGCCGACGCCTTCCGTACGCTCACCGAGCGGTGTCGTTTTCTCACCACCGGAGGCACCCCCGACCCGGTCGGGATCACCGCGCCGCCCGCCGACTCCGGCACCCTGGGCTCCCAGGTGGCCGCCGACCGGCTGACCGCGACGGTCGGCGTGGGCGCCTCGCTCTTCGACGAGCGGTACGGACTGCGGGACCGCAAGCCCCGGCGGCTGACCGCGATGAGGTCCTTCCCCGACGACGATCTCGACCCCGACTGGTGCCATGGCGATCTGAGCCTTCAGCTCTGCGCCGACAGCACGGACACGGTGCTGCACGCGCTGCGCGATATCGCCCGGCACACCCGGGGCGCGCTGCAGATCCGCTGGCGCGTCGACGGCTTCGTCAGCCCGCCGCGCCCGTCCGGCACCCCGCGCAACCACATGGGGTTCAAGGACGGCACCGCCAACCCGGACACCGATGACGCCCGTGCGATGGACCGTCTGGTGTGGGTGGGCGCCCACTCCGCGGAGCCGGCCTGGACGACCGGCGGCAGCTATCAGGTGATCCGGCTGATCCGGATGCTGGTGGAGTTCTGGGACCGGGTCTCGATCAGCGAGCAGGAGCGCATGTTCGGTCGCAACCGGGACTCGGGCGCCCCGCTGGACGGTCAGCACGAGTTCGACACCCCGCGCTACGCACAGGACCCCAAGGGCGACATCATCCCGCTGGACAGCCATATACGGATGGCCAATCCGCGCACCGCCCGGACCGAGGATCAGCGCATACTCCGCCGTGCCTACAACTACGACCGGGGCATGGACGCCAACGGCAACTTGGACATGGGGCTGCTGTTCTGCTGCTATCAGCAGGATCTCGTGCGTCAGTTCGAAACCGTGCAGAAGCGTCTGGCGGGGGAGCCGCTGGTGGACTACATCACCCCCTTCGGTGGCGGCTACTTCTTCGCGCTTCCCGGTGTGCAGGACCGCTCCGACTGGCTGGGACGGACCCTTCTGTCCTGACACCGCCCCACCTTCCGGTCAAGAACACCTCAAGAGTTCCTTGGATTCTTCTGACCCTCTATTCACTCGGCCGCCTCCATGGATTCCATCGGAGAGTCCTGCCCGCGGCACAGGATCAGGCGCAGGCGTGAATCGCGAATCGTGTGGAGGCATGGCATGGGCGGCACGGCAGGATCCGAAGGCGGCCGACGGCGTGGCCGGGTAGCGCGTTGGGGTGCCCTGGCCGGCGCCGCGGCCCTGGCGACCGTGGGCGGGGTGGCCCCCGCATGGGCCGCGCCCGCCAAGGGCGGCGACACCGCGACCCCGGTGAAGCATGTGGTGGTGATCTTCGACGAGAACATCTCGTTCGACCACTACTTCGGCACGTACCCGAAGGCGGCGAACACGGACGGCACGAAGTTCACGCCGTCCAAGCACACACCCAAGAACATCGACACCCTGGCGCACGCCGGGCTGCTGAAGAAGAACCCCAATCTCTACAAGCCCAAGCGGCTGGCCAGTGACCAGGCCATGACCTGCGACCAGAACCACTCCTACGGTCCCGAGCAGTACGCGGCCAATGGCGGCAAGGCCGATAAATTCGTGGAGAACACCGAGGTCAGCAAGTGCACCGGGCTGTTCGGCGAGCCCGGCCTGGTGATGGACTACTACGACGGCAACACCGTCACCGGCCTGTGGAACTACGCCCAGCACTATGCGATGAGCGACCGTTCCTTCAGCTCGGCCTACGGTCCCTCCACCCCCGGAGCGCTGGAGCTGATCTCGGGCCAGACCCACGGCGTGATCTCCACCGACCCCAAGTCCTCCACCGAGAACCCCCAGCAGACCGACAAGCCGGACGCGTACACAGTGGCCTCGCCGGATGCCAAGGGCGTCGGCACGATGATCAACGACCCGGATCCGGCCTTCGACGACTGCGCCAACAAGGACCACACCAGCGCGAACGCCCTGGCCCGTATGCAGGGCAGGAACCTCGGTGATCTGCTCAACGCCAAGGGCGTGACCTGGGGCTGGTTCCAGGGCGGCTTCCGGCCCAGCACCGCCTGGGACGGCGAGCAGGACCACTACGCCAAGTGCTCCGGCACCACCCATAAGAACGTCGGCGGCGCCGAGTCGGTGGACTACAGCCCGCACCACGCGCCGTTCCAGTACTACAAGTCCACGGCCAACCCGCATCACCTCCCGCCGAAGAATGTGCGGGAGATCGGCCGGAGCGGTCAGGCCAACCACAACTACGACCTCACCGACTTCGACGCGGCGCTCAAGACGGGCCATCTGCCGGCCGTCAGCTTCCTGAAGGCCGCCGAGTACCAGGACGGCCACGCCGCCTACTCCGACCCGATCGACGAGCAGCACTTCCTGGTCAAGCAGATCAACGCGATCCAGAAGTCGCCGCAGTGGAAGGACACCGCGGTCGTCGTCGCGTACGACGACAGCGACGGCTGGTACGACCACGCCTACGCCAAGCCGCTCAACGGTTCGAAGGACAAGACCGCCGGCTCCAACGGCAAGGCCACCGACAGCCCCGCCTGCCAGTCCGGCCCCGAGCCCGCGGCCGGCTACCAGGACCGCTGCGGCCCCGGCCCCCGGCAGCCGCTGCTGGTGATCTCCCCCTTCAGCAAGGCCAACAAGGTCGACCACACCCAGACCGAGCAGACTTCGGTCACCCGCTTCATCGAGGACAACTGGCACACCGGCCGGATCGGTGACGCCTCCTTCGACAGCCGGGCGAACTCCCTCTCCGGGCTGTTCGACTTCCGCCACCCCAACAACACCCAGGTGCTGCTGAAGTCCGACGGCTCGGTCGCGTCGGTCCACAAGGCCGGTCACTACACGACCTCCGCACTGGCCGCCCACGCCCCGATCGTGAACGCGGCGGCCGCCAACGCGCTGACCACCCGGCGTCTCGCCGACGACCGGGGCACCTCCGCCGCCCTGCCCATCGGCCTCACGGCGGGTGTGCTGGTGCTCGGCGGTGCCGGTACGGCACTGGCCATCCACCGCCGCCGCACCGTGCGGACCGCGGGCTAGGCCCGTCCGCGCGAGCACGGCACACCGCCGTCGGGTCCGCCGCCACACCTCCTCCCCAGGTGGCGGCGGACCCGGCCATATGCGGGGGCGGGGAGACAGCGGCGGGGTGCAGCGGCGGGGAAGCAGCGGCTGGGAATAAAGCGGAGCCTTTCTCCGGTTGAATGCAGGCGGTAGACGTAGAGGCGTACCCGGACAGACGTACGCGCACCGCAGTGCGACCAGGGAGGCGGGCCACCGTGGCCGATGAGCAGGACCGGCGAGACGACCAGCACGACACCATCCGGGCCCGGCCCCTCGGCAGCGCACCGGTGCCCCTGTCGGTGCTGGACCTCGCGACCGTCGGCAGCGGGGTGACGGCCGCCGAGGCGCTGCGGACCACCACCGAGCTCGCCCGGCTCACCGAGCGCCGGGGCTTCCACCGCTTCTGGGTCGCCGAGCACCACTCCATGCCCGGGGTCGCCAGCACCTCCCCGGCGGTGATCCTCGCCCATCTCGCCGCGTACACCGAGCGGATCCGGCTGGGCTCCGGCGGGGTGATGCTCCCCAACCACGCCCCGCTGGTCATCGCCGAGCAGTTCGGCACCCTGGAGGCGCTCGCCCCCGGCCGGGTGGACCTCGGCCTCGGCCGCGCGCCCGGCACCGACGGGGCCACGGCCGCCGCCCTGCGCCGCACCGACCGGCTGCGCGAGGGCGCCGACGACTTCCCCCAGCAGCTCGCCGAGCTGACCCGATTCCTCGACGACGACTTCCCCGACGGCCACCGCTACGCCCGTATCCACGCGGTGCCGGGGCCGGTGCAGGGCACCGTGCCCGGCGGGGTCCAGTCCGCCGACCGGCCCTCGATCTGGCTGCTGGGCTCCAGTGGATTCAGCGCCCGGCTCGCCGGGATGCTCGGTCTGCCGTTCTCCTTCGCCCACCACTTCTCCGCGGCCAACACCGTCCCCGCGCTCGACCTCTACCGCGAGACCTTCCGGCCGTCCGCCGCGCTGGACCGGCCGTACGCCTCGATCGGCGTCTCGGCCTTCGCCGCCGAGGACGAGAAGGAGGCCCACCGGCAGGTGCTCACCGGCGCCCTGGCCATGGTCCGGCTGCGCACCGGCCGCCCCGGCCTGGTGCCGACGCCCGAGGAGGCCGAGGCGTACGAGTTCAACGAGATCGAGCGCGACTTCATCAACAGCTGGCTCGCCAACGTCGAATACGGCACCCCGGACCAGGTCCGCGAGGGGCTCGACGGGCTGATCAAGCGCACCGGAGTGGACGAAATCAAGATCACGGCCAATGCGCACGGCCGTGACGCCCGTCTGCGCTCGTACGAGCTGATCGCGGATGCCTACGATCTCCCGACGGCGCAGACGGAGGCGTAGCCCCAGGCCCTGTCCGGTGGATCTTCGCGGGCCCGCGACGCCTGGCACGGCGCCTCGCTGCGTTGTCGGGATCGTCCGAGTACGACCCGGTACGAGGACGACCCTCCGCCTTGCGATGCACCGCACCAGACGCCGCGGGCTGATCCACGAAGATCCACCGGACAGGGCCTACCCGGACGCCGGGCAGGTGATCATCGTCTGTATGCGGTCCGGCGGCACCGGACGGGAGTAGAACCACCCCTGTCCCGTGTCGCAGCCGATCCGCCTCAGCCGCTCCGCCTGCTCGGCGCTCTCCACGCATTCGGCCGTCACGGTGAGGCCCAGCCGGTGCGCGAGCTGCACCAGCGCCTCGACGATGGTCTCGTCGGCCGGATTCGGATGCTCCTCCGCCCGGAACCCCTGGACGAACGAACCGTCCAGCTTGAGCGTGGAGACCGGCAGCCGGCTGAGATAGGCGAGGTTGGAGTAGCCCGTCCCGAAGTCGTCGATCGCGATGGGCACCCCCATGTCGCTGAGCCGCTGCAGCGCCTGCAGCGGACGCCCCGTCGACCCCATCACCGCCGACTCGGTCAGCTCCAGCTGCAGCAGATGCGGCGGCAGCCCGGTCTCCGCCAGGATCGTGCCGACATCGGCGACCAGGTCGGAGTCCCACACCTGGCGGACCGCCACATTGACGCTGACCACCAGCGGATGGGTCGGATTGGCCAGCTGCCAGGCGCGGGCCTGGCGGCAGGCGGTGCGCAGCACCCACCGGCCCAGCGGCACGATCGCGCCGTTCTCCTCGGCCAGCGGGATGAACCGGTTCGGCGACAGCCGCCCGAACTGCGGATGATCCCAGCGCACCAGCGCCTCCACCCCGCGGACGACCCCGTCGCCCAGCCCCACCAGCGGCTGGTAGTCGAGCACGAACTCGTCCCGCTCGACCGCCGGGCGCAGGGTGCTGGACAGCGCCTGCCGGGTCATCCGATGGGCGTTGCGCTCCGGGTCGAAGAGGGTCCAGCGCGCCTTGCCGTCCTCCTTGGCCCAGTACAGCGTGGTGTCCGCGGCCTGCATCAGCCAGGTGGTGTGGGTGCCGGCCGCGGGCCGCTCCACCACGCCGATGCTCGCCGACACCGACAGCCGCTGCCCGCCCACGTCGAACGGTTCCTGCAGGGCGGCCAGCAGCGACCGGGCGAGGTCGCACAACTGCTCGGTGCCGGTGGAGTTGCGGACCAGCAGGGCGAACTCGTCCCCGCCGAGCCGCGCCACCAGATGGCCGCCGGGCGCCGCGCATTCGGTCAGCCGCTGGGCGACCGCGCCGAGCAGCCGGTCGCCGACCCGGTGGCCGAGGGTGTCGTTGACCGCCTTGAAACCGTCCAGGTCGAGATAGCAGAGCCCGATCCGGCCGGTGCCTCCGTGGTCGTAGGTGGCCGCCTCCAGTGCCGAGGTCATCCGCTCGAAGAACAGGCTGCGGTTGGGCAGCCGGGTCACCGGATCGTGCATCTGCAGATGGCGCAGCCGTCCCTGGAGATCCCGCTGATCGCTGATGTCGGCCATCGACAGCAGCAGACTGCGGCTGTCCGGCGCGGGCTCGATGGTGACCTCGGCCCACAGGGCATGGCCGTCGGCGCGCAGCAGGCGCCGGGTGCGGCGCAGCCGCGCGAGACGGCCGCCCAGGACGTCCCGGTACTCCTTCCAGGTGCGCGGATCCTCGCGCAGATTGGCCAGATCCGCCGCGCTGCGGGTGGTCAGCACGGCCGGATCGGTGCCGAGCAGGGCGCCGAGCGCGGGGTTGGCGTCGCGCACCCTGCCCTCGCGGTCGACGACGGCCATGGCGAGGCGCGCCACATTGAAGGCGGCGCGGTAGTCGCCGGGCGCGGGGCCCGGGGTTGGGCCGGCGCCCGGGGGCGTGTCTGACGCCGAGGGCGCCCCCGGTGTCGGAGCCGCCCCCGGTGTCGGGGGCGCGCCCAGGGCTGGGGGCGCGCCCGGGGCTGACGGCGCGCCGATGGCCGGGCGAGGTGCGCCGGCGTCCTCCGCAACAGGGAGGACGCTGGGGGCAGCATCACGCTCTGTGATCGTCGGCAGCGTCGCGCCCAGGGCGCGGCCCTGCCCGTCAGGGATTCCGCTCACCGCTCGCTCCCGCGTGGCGTTCGTTGTGTCCAGGTTGTTCGTACGCATCTTGTTGTCTCACACCGGGTGCCGGGCAGACCGTAATTTCCTGCCTGAAGGGGGATTCCCCGCTGGACATGTGCCGATCATAGGGGCTCGTACTCCGGGCGTTCCATCGACGTCATCGCGCTCACCGCCGTCTTGACAATGTGTTTGGTCGTATCTGTTCGACTCTGCGCGGGCCAACTGCCGCTCTGACCGATTGTGACCGTCTGTTACGTACCCGGATCGCGGCCTCTTCACTCGACCAGCCCATCCCAACAGGGCGTACCCCGCCAATTCACCTCAGGGTGGAGTGGGTGTTCGGACTACGCCCGGGAGGTCGACATGGTGCGTCCTCAGGTACCCGAGGGGGTGCACCGACAGCCTCGGCTGCGCCGGACCGGGGCCCTGCTGACCTCGTTGAGCGCGCTCATCGCGACCACCGTGGTGGCGGGCCCCGCTGTCGCGGCCGGCCCCGGCGGACCCTGTGACCTGGAACGTACCGACGCCCACCACTCGGAGGGCCTGGAGACCTGGAACTCCCGCTATCCGCGCCCGGTGCGCCGATTGGACGCGGCGATGGTCTTCCTGTCGTTCCCGGACGCCAAGCCCAGAGTAACCCCGGCCCGGTTGGCCGCCGACCATATTCCCGCGACTCCCGACTTCTTCAAGCGGGCGTCCTACGGGAAGTTCGCGCTGCGGGTGCATCCACTGCGGCGCTGGCTCACCATGCCCCAGCGCTCCACCGCGTACGCCATACAGCGCGACTGGAACGCCAAGCGCCGCGCCGCGTATCTGCGCGACGCCATCGCGTCCGCCGATCCGCACCTCGACTTCGGCCGCTATGACCTCGTCTATCTGGTCGCCGACCCCGATGCTCCCGGTGTGGACGCCGACGCGACGAAAGTGGTCAACTTCGAAAAGCCACTGCGCGCCGATGGTGTTGATCTGCGCCGTCTGGTCACTGTTTTCGAACACCATCCGCCGGACCGCAATGTCCTGGCCCATGAGACCGGCCATGTCTTCGACCTGCCCGACCTCTACCACCGGCCGAAGGACACCGACGCCAGCGCCGAATGGGACACCTACGTCGGCGACTGGGATCTGATGGGAAGCCAGTTCGGCATGGCACCCGATCCGTTCGGCTGGCACAAGTGGAAGCTGGGCTGGCTCGGCGCGCGCCAGGTGGCCTGCGACCGCGCCATCGGTCCGCGCCGGTACACCCTCCAGCCCCTCGCCGCGCCCATGGGGCGAGGCAGGCCCGGCGCCGACACCCGCACCCGGCTGGTCGTGGTCCGCACCGGGCCCACCACCGCGCTGGCCATCGAGGCGCGCGGCGGCCGTGGCAACGACGCGGGCACCTGCACCGAGGGCGTGCTGGTCTACCGCGTCCACAACGACAAGGCGTCGGGCGACGGTCCCGTCCAGGTGCTGGACGGCCACCCCGCCACCTCCGCCTGCTGGAACGAGTCGGTCTACCCCGAACTCGCCGACGCCCCGCTCGGCGTCGGCGACAGCCTGTCGGTCAAGGAGGACTCCGTACGGATCACGGTGGCCGGCCGCGCCGCCGACGGGGGCTGGACCGTCCGGGTCAACCGCCGGGCGCGGTGATGACGGTGCCGCGCCGATGTCCAGCCGCGCCGATGTCCGGTCGAGCCGGTGTCCGGTCGAGCCGCTGACGACGCCCCGAAGATGACCAGGTCGGGCCGCTGACGGAGCCGCGCCGATCGCCGGGGCGCGCTCATAACCGGTGATCAAGTCGGCTTCGAGGTGCCGCTTCGAGACTGTGGGCCCCTTTCCGACGTCGGGCGCCCGGGAGTTGAGAATGCCGCGACACGCGAATCTGGCCGAGGCCCTGAAGGAACGGGCCCTCCGGCACGCCGACGGTACGGCGCTCGCCCACCCCGCCGACGACGGCACCGAACACCGCGTGTCCTACGCCGCGCTCGACGCCCGCGCCGACGCCGTGGCCGTCTGGCTGCGCGCCCGGGACGCCGCCGGCCGCCGGGTGCTGCTCGCCATGGACCCCGGTCCGCACGCCGCGGTGGCGCTGCTCGGCTGTCTGTACGCGGGCGCCGTCGCGGTGCCCGTCCCCGCGCCGTCCGCCTCCCGGACCGATACCGAGCGCACCGCCTCGATCGTCCGTGACGCCGCCGTGGACCTCGTCCTCACCGAGACCGCCCACGCCACCGAGACCTCCCGCAGGCTCTCCCGGGTCGGCCGCGCCGGTCTGACCTGCCTCGCCGTCGACGGACTCCGCCCCGACGCGTACGCCGACGCGCCCTGGCAACCCGTCCGCACCACCGCCGACAGCCTCGCGCTGCTCGCCTACGACTCGGGGCCAGCCACCGCCCCACGCGGCGCCCTGCTCACCCATGGCAGCCTTACGGCGGCCATGGCCGGGCTGCGGCGGACGCTCGGCACCGACCGCCACTCCCGGATCGGCGGCTGGCTGCCCCGTTGCCACACCCCCGGGCTGATCGGGCAGGTGCTGCATCCGCTGTGGCTGGGCGCCACCGCCGTGACACTTCCGGCGGAGCCGTTCCGCACCGATCCGCTCGGCTGGCTGCGGGCCATCAGCCGCCACGGCATCACCGAAACCGTCGCGCCCGACATCCTCCACGCCCGCTGCGCCGCCCTCCTCGGCGACGAGCCACCGGCCGGGCTCGACCTCTCCCGCTGGCGGACCGCGCTGAACGCCGGGGAGCCGGTCTCGGCCGGGACCATGGCCGCGTTCCCCCACCGCTGCGCGCCGCTGGGGCTGCGCCCGGGCACCCTGGTGGCCGGATACGTCCCGGCCGAGGGATCCCCGGTGGCGCTGGCCACGGGGCGCGCACCGGTGCCGGGCGCGGACTTCGCCGTCGTGGACCCGCTGACCGGGCGCCGGCTGCCGGACGGGGCGCCCGGGGAGATCTGGGTGCGCGGCCCCGCCGTCGCCACCGGCCACTGGGGCGGTCCTCCGGACACCGCGCTGCTGTTCGCCGCCCGCGTCGCCGAGGGCCCGGGCGGCTTTCTGCGCACCGGTGACCTCGGCCTTACGGTGAACGGCCGGCTCCGGATGACCGGCCGGGTCCGTGACGCACTCCTGGTGGACGGCCACACCCTGCATCCACAGGACGTGGAGCGCGAACTGCTGCGCTGCGCACGGGCGCTGGGGTCGGCCCGGGTGTTCTGCGCGGGGCCCGGCGCGGGGGCGCTGGTGGTCGTCCAGGAGGTCGTCCGTACGGCGGGCGGGGCGCGCACCGGGCTGCCCCGGCTGGCGGCGCGGATCCGCGCCTTGATCGCGGAGGAGTTCGGCGTCGTGACCGGCGCGCTGCTGCTGGTGCGCCCCGGCACCGTGCGCGGGGCGGGAACCGCCAAGGTGCGGCGCGCCCTGCTGCGCGAGCGCTATCTACGAGGTGAAGTGCGCGCCCTGCACGCCGAGTTCGGTCCGGAGGTCGGTGAGCCCTGCCGGGGTGGTGCGGCATGACACGGGGGCGCGCGGTCGCGCTCGCGCAACGAGATATGCGTTCGACGGGCGTATTTGCCCGCGAATCTATGGAAGGGCTGGGAGAGCGCGGGAATAATCGGCATGCGGGTGATGACGGGGCGGGGAAACAGGGGGCGGAATGGTCAGGGTGCTGATCGCGGAAGACATGCATATGTTGCGCAAGGCATTGGTCGCCCTGCTGGAGTTCGAACCGGACATCGAGGTGGTGGCCGATTTCTCCAACGGCGCCGATATCCTGCCGCGCGCCCGTGAACTCCGCCCGGATGTCGCGGTCCTCGATATCGATCTGCCGGGTATGGACGGGCTCACCGCCGCGGCCGAGTTGAGCACCGCCGTTCCCGAATGCCGCACCATGATGCTCACCAGCCTCGGCCGCCCCGGAAATCTGCGCCGGGCGCTGGCCGCCCATGTCTCCGGCTTTCTGCTGAAGGACAGCAGCCCCGAGAAGCTGAGCGACGCCATCCGCGCCGTCGCCCAGGGCGAGCGAGTGATCGATCCACAGCTCGCGCTGGCCGCCCTCGACGACGGTCCGCAGCCGCTGACGCCGCGTGAGCTGGAGGTCCTGCGGTTCGCCGCGAAGGGGGAGGAGTCCGCGCAGATCGCGGTCAAGCTCTTTCTGTCGGTGGGCACGGTGCGCAACTATCTGACGTCCGCCGTGACCAAGCTGGACGCCCGCAACCGGGTCGACGCCATCCGGATCGCCCGCGAGGCGGGCTGGCTGTAGACCGCGTCAGCCCGTCACGCCCGTCAGCCCGTCACGCCCGTCAGCCCGTCACGCCCGTCAGCCCGTCACGCCCGTCGGGCCCGCACGCCCGTCGGGCCCGCACGCCCGTCGGGCCCGCACGCCCGTCGGGCCCGCACGCCCGTCACGCCGTCACGGCCGGCCCCGGGCCGTACTCCTCCCTCGAGTCCTTCGAGTCCTTCGAGTCCTTCGAACCGCGCTCCCGGCCGCTCCGCGGCGGCGCGTCCACGGACACATCCAGCTCCGCCCGTAACTCGAAGCAGCCGTCCGGCCGTACGCCCGCGCGCAGCCGCCCGCCGAGGTTCTCCACCCGGACCCGGAGGTTGCCGATTCCGCTGCCGCCGTCCGTGCTGTCGGTGCGCAGGATCGTGGACGGCCGGCCGACCCCGTCGTTCACGAGGGTCAGCCACACCTGGTGCCCGCTGCGCCGCGCCTCGATCGCGCAGTGGTCGGCCTTGCTGTGACGCAGCACATTGGTCAGCCCCTCGCGCAACACGCTCGCCAGCACCGTGTCCACCAGCTCCGGCAGCGGCCCGCAGTCGATCACGGACGTGGCGCTGATACCCGCCGCGGCCAGCATCGAGCGGGCCGTCGCCGACTCCGCCGACAGCGACATCTTGCGATAGCCGCTGGCCACGGCCCGTACGTCGGCAAGGGCCTGACGGGAGGTCTGCAGGATCTCGGAAAGCTCCTGCTGGGCACGGGAGTTCTGCCGGGGCACCAGCCGGTGCACCAGCTCGCATTTGAGGGTGATCGTGGACAGGCTGTACCCGAGCAGATCGTGCACATCCCGGGAGAACCGCAGCCGCTCCTGGGCGACCGCCAGCCGGGCCAGCTCCGCCCGGGACCGGGACACCTCGGAGACCAGCCCGGACAGCCGTGAGAGCCCGAAGACCACCAGCCCGGTCAGCGCGGTGGAGACCGAGGTGTACGCGACCTGGCCCCAGCCGAAGCCGACCTGGAAGAGCAGCACATCCGTGCACAGCAGGATGGCCGCGAACGCCGGCCACGCCAGCGCCGGTGCCAGCACCAGCAGCGAGGAACCGGCCAGAAAGCCCGGCATGCCCAGCCAGGCGTGCTTGAAGACCGCGAAGGGGGCGAAGGTCAGCACCGCCTGGAGCGTCAGCGTCCAGCGGCGCGCGCCGCTGAGCTGGGGCGCGAGACCGGGGAAGGAGTGCAGCATCTGGAGGCAGAGCAGCACGGTCATCGGCAGCAGGGCCAGCCCGAGCATCGCCGCGTCGATCGTCCTGCCCGAACGATTGCCGTCGACCACATAGGTGACGGCCACGGCGAAGTAGCCCACCAGCACGAGGACCGTGATGACGACGGCCAGGCGCGGCGCCAGATTGTCGTGTTGGCGCGGTGGGTGGTTCCCGGCATCGTCGGGCAAGAGGCTCCCCTGCACTCGTCCTCCGGATGGTCGGGCCGGATTGGGCGGCTTGCCCGAGAGTATCCGATCTTTGCCGGGGGTGGAGAGGCCGCGTGGAAGGCTCATGGTGTACGCAGAGTTACTCGTTATCACGGGGGATCACAGGAAAAACGGAATCGGGTTGAGGTCCGCGTAGAGCGTGGGCCCCGGCAGCCGTCCGAGCGCGACCGGGACGTCGAAGAGCCGGCCGGGCGCGAACCGGGCCCAGTGCGGGCGCATTCCGGGCGCCAGCACCTTGGCCACCGGCAGCCCCACATCCGGCCGGGTCTGGTCCAGCACCAGCAACTCCATCCCGCGTTGCCGCGCCAACTCCCTTACGGCGGCGAGTGCGCCGCCCTCCGGGGGGCCGGATATCCCCGAGGGCGGTACGGCGGCCGGGTCGGGCGTCAGATACGGGTGGTCGGCCACGGTCGCGGTGCGGAACCAGCGCAGCGCCTCGGGCTCGGCGGCGCCGTAGCCCCCGCCGTCGGCGCGGGCCTCGACCACCGCCGGGAGCATCTGGTTCAGCTCGGCGAAGGCGTGGCACAGCGCGGTGTGCCGGTCGAAGTGGGCGCCGAAGCCGAGGGTGATGTCCTCCGCGGGCTTGTCGAGGCGCCGGGAGAGCGCGGCGACCACCGGGATGCCGAAGTCCGTGGTGAGGTCCAGGGCCCACACCTCGCGCCGCAACCCCCGGTGGGCGGCGCGCACTTCGGCCAGCCACGGGTCGTCGAAGGCGTCGAGGGCCACGGCGGGCTGCCGGGTGCGGTTGTACCACCACAGGGCGACCGCGTCCCGCTCCACCAGCTCCAGGAAGCCCCGTACGACGGCGTCGGCCAGTGTGCCGCCCGCCGCCGCGCCGTTGGAGTCCGCCCGGCAGCAGCGGTGGCCCGGGGGCTGCGGGGCGCCGTAGTACAGCAGCGCGGTGGGCAGCAGCCGGTGGCGCTCGGCGGTGAGCGACCACACCGGGGTCCAGTCCAGCTCCGCGCCCTCGTCGAACGGATCGCGGATCCGGTGGCGCGCGGGGAGGGCAGGGTCGCGGAACTGGCGCGGGTCGAAGAGCTGGACGGTGTCCGGGTGCACCACTTCGTCCGGGTGCAGATCGCGGTAGCGGGCGCGCTGCCGCGGCTCGTCCCCCTGGAAATGGCCGCTGTAGTGCTCCAGGGCCTCGCACAGCGCGCTCGCCCGCGCCTGCTCGGCGGTGCGGCCCTTACCGTGGGCGGCAGCCCGCAGCCCAGCCCTTACGGCGTCCAGGCCGCTCTGGGGGCCCGCTCCCGCGTACGAAGGGTGGCGGGCGTGGAAGCAGTTGAGGACGGCGGGGCCGCGCGGATCGCGCCGGATCTCGGTGACCAGCCCGGTGACGGGGTCCACCAGATGTCCGTAGCGCTCCATGATCCGGCGCGGGGAGGTGCCGGTGCCGGTTTCGGCCAGCGGCTCCCGTGGCGACGGCAGCGCCAGGGGCGCCCGTATCCGGGCCGCGACGAGCGCCGGATCGCCGCAGCCGGCGCACTGCGGGCGGCGGGAGAGCGGATGGCGGTCCACGGTGGCGGTGAGGCTGTCCAGGGTGCGCAGCTCCCGCTGGCCCGGATGCCGGTGCCCGGCCAGCCACTTGGCGGCCTCCAGCGCGGCGAGCTGGAGCGCGGCGGCGCGGCTCGCGGGCAGTGAGGCGGGCGGGCGCGGCACCGGTCCGGGGCGGCCGAGCCGGTGCTGGAGATACGCCTCGGCCTGCCGTCCGCGCCACAGCCGGTCGGCCAGACAGACCCAGCACGGGTCGTCGGGGGCGCCGAGGAACGGGCCCAGCCACGCCTGGGTGCCCACTGGTTTGACGGGCAGCCAGCGCCGGCCGGCGGCGCGGTGCGCGGCGTCCACGGCGGCGAGCCGCGGATCGAGGTAGTCATCGCACACCACAAGGGTGAGTTCTGCGTCGTCATGTTGACGGGGGGTGATTTGACATATCTCGCGCCGAGGGCTAGTAGCCCCGGAAGCCGGCGGATCGCCGTCCGCCGCCTTTCCGTCCACGGTCCTCAGGTCCGCGATCCTCAGCCCCGCGGCGCGCAGCGCCCGGACCACCTCGCCCGGGTCGGCCGAGCCGAGGACCAGCGGGGCCACGGCGGGGCGGGTGGGCTGGGGCGCGGGGGCCGGGGCGGAGCCGCCCGCGGTGTTCAGCCCGGCCAGCTCCCAGTACGCCTCCTCGGGGGTCCACGCGTGGTCGCGCTCGGAGACCAGCCCGGCCGCGCGGAGGCGGGCGATCACGCGCTCGGCCTGCCCGGCCGGGACCGCGCCGGGCGGGACCGCCCCGGGCGGACCCGCGGCGCGGGCGGGCGCGGCGGCCTCGGTGAGGATGTGGGCGAGGTCCCGCGACCCGTCGAGCAGCGGCGCGAGCGCGGCGATCGCCCGCCCGTGCAGCGCCGTGACCCCGTGCTCGGAGACGAGATACACGGCCTCGCCCGGCACCGGCTCGACCCGCAGATGTGGTGTGAAGCCCAGTTCGCCGGTCATCGGCCGGTTATTCGGCGCCGACGGTGCAGATGCAGATGGCGGGCGCGCCGATGGGCCAGGCGGCGTCGGAGAGGTCCTCGATGACCAGGTCGTCGTCCTCGGCGGGCGGCTGAAGGGTCTCGGCGGCGGTCCCGATGGACCCGGCGGTGGTCCCGATGGCCCCGGCGCGCCGGGTGATCCTGGCGCGCTCGGCGATCTCGACGACTCCGGTGACCTCGGTGTTCTCGGCGGAACGAGCCAGGACGGCGGGGCTCGTGAACTCATGTGGGACGGGCGTATCGGTCATCGCGGACTCTCTCATCGCCAGGGTGTGAATTTGTCATGGTGCGACGCTCTGGAACTCATATCGAGCTCGTTACTCCGGCACTGGCCGCACAGGTCGCCCACAAGCGAGGCTCTTAAATGCCTCGGTGGCAGGCCGCGCGGCCAGGAGGCACTTGACGGACCGTTGACGGAGGTACACGACCATGGACATCAAGGTGTTGGGGCCGCTGAGCGTCGAGGCGTGCGGTCAGTCGATCGTGCCCAGCGCGGGCAAGCCGCGCCAGATCCTTGCACTGCTTTCCGTCTACGCCAACCAGATGCTGCCGGTGCCCACTCTTATGGAGGAAATCTGGGGCACGCAGATGCCGCGCAGCGCGCTCACCACTTTGCAGACCTACATCCTGCAGCTGCGCCGCAGGCTGGCCACGGCCTACGGGCCGCAGGCCCCGCAGGCTTCCAAGGACGTCCTGGCCACGCGCTACGGCGGATATGTGCTGGAGGCCCAGCCGGGCGCGGTGGACATCCATGAGTACGACCGGCTGGTGGCCGCGGGGCGGGACGCGCTGGACGCCGGGGACGATGTCCAGGCGTCCCTGCTGCTGCGCGAGGCGCTGGCCGTCTGGCGCGGCCCCGCGCTGGTGGATGTGAAGGTCGGGCCGGTCCTGGAGATCGAGCTGGCCCGTCTGGAGGAGAGCCGGCTCGGCGTCCTGGAGCGCCGTATCGAGGCCGATCTGCGGCTGGGTCGCCATGCCGAGCTGCTCACGGAGCTCACCGAGTTGACCGCCCGTCATCCGCTGCACGAGGGGCTGCACGCCCAGTGCATGGCCGCTCTCTATCGCGCGGGCCGCCCCTGGCAAGCGCTGGAGGTCTACCAGGGGCTGCGCGCCAGACTGGTCGAGGACCTCGGGCTGGAGCCGTCGCCGCGACTGCAGAAGCTCCAGCAGGCGGTGCTCGCCTCCGACCCGGCGCTCGATCTGGATCTGGACGGCCAATGGCGCCGCCCGGTGCTCGACCTGTTCGCCGCATAGACCAACAGTCCACAGCCAATAGCCAACAGTCCACAGCCAATAGCCAACAGTCCACAGCCGATAGCCCCCACAGCCCCCCGACACCGCCCTCGTCCGGAGCCCGTTAGCCCCCCCACCAGCCGTCCCCGTCCGGCGAACCATCCCCCCAAGAACGCCCGGCGCCGCCCTTCAGCCGGGCTCGCTACGGCTCCGCTGCCCGATCCCCCCGCGCGGGCAAGCGGAGCCGTAGTGCGTCCAGGGGATGCCACAGGCGCCCGATGCCCATGTCCTGGAGCTCGACCAGCAGGAGGCGCGATGACGCGCGAGATCGACACCGATGTGTGCGTGGTCGGCGGCGGCCCGGCCGGTCTGGTGCTGGCGCTGCTGATGCTGCGGTCGGGGGCCCGGGTGACCGTGGTGGAGTGCGCCCGCGCGCATCAGCGCGTGTTCCGCGGCGAAATCCTCCAACCCGGCGCGATGGCGCTGTTGGACGCGCTCGGTGTGCTCGCCGGCGCCCGCGCCCGCGGTGCCCATGAGCACGACCGATTCCTGGTCATCGAGGGCGAGCGAGTGCTGCTGGAGGCCGACTACCGGCTGCTTGCGGCCCCGTACGACCACCTGTTGAGCGTTCCGCGCCCCCATCTGCTGGATGAGCTCCTCGCCCGCTGCCGCCGCTCGCCAGGCTTCCGCTATCTGCCCGGACGCCGGGCCGGGGCCCTGCTGTGGCGGGGGGAGCGGATCGCCGGGGTCATCGCCGAGGGACCGCCGGACCGCTGTGCCGTGCGAGCCCGGGTCGTCGTCGGCGCGGACGGCCGGTTCTCGCGGATCCGGCGGCTGGCGGGCATCGGAGCGGGCCGCGCCGACGCGTTCGCCCAGGATGTGCTGTGGTGCACGCTCATCGCGCCCCGGGAAGAGCCGCCGCTCCGCGATGTGCGGGTGTTCCGCGCCGGCGGCGGCCCGGTGCTGGTCTACGGCTCCTGGTCGAACCGGATCCAGATCGGCTGGACCCTGCCGCACCGGCGCTACGGCCATATCGCCGCCCTCGGCCTCGACCAAGTCAAGGAGCGGCTGGTGCGTGCCGTGCCGGGGTACGCCACGCTGATCCGCGATCAGATCCGCACCCCGGCCGACCTCGGCGTGCTCGAGGTCTTCTCCGCACGCGCCGAGCGCTGGGTCGCCGATGGGCTGGTGCTGATCGGCGACGCCGCCCACACCCACAGCCCGATCGGCGCCCAGGGCATCAACCTCGCGGTGCAGGACGCGGTGGTGCTGCACCCCCTGTTGGCCCGCGCCCTGGCCGAGGGCGACACCAGCGCCGAGCGGCTGGCGGAGTTCGAGCGGCGGCGCGGGCCCGATATCGCGGCGGTGATGCGGATGCAGACCCTGCAGAGCCGGGCGATCCTCTCGCAGGGCACGTTCACCACCCGGGTGCGCCCCCGTCTCGCGCGGGCGCTGCGTCGTACGCCGTTCTATCGCAAGATCCTGCAGCGCATGGCCTACGGCAACCCGTCGATCCGCATCGCCGACGCCGGAGTGTGTGGCCGGATATGACACCCCGGAGCGCGATGGCTGGAAAGCACTAGTTCGCCGACTTATCGCCACCCCGGCTTCGAGTGCATATGCCGCACCGCCTAAGTTGAGGCCATGCACACTGTCGTGATCCTGGCGCTGGACCAGGTCATCCCCTTCGATCTGGCCACCCCGATCGAGGTCTTCACCCGCACCCGGCTGCCCGACGGCCGGGAGCCCTACCGGGTCCGGGTCTGCGGCCCCGCCCCCAGCGTCGACGCCGGGGTGTTCGCTCTCCAGGCCCCGTACGGGCTCGAGGCGCTCGCCGAGGCCGACACGATCGTCGTGCCCGGCCGCAGCGACGCGCTGCTTCCGGTCCCCGACGAGGTGATCGACGCGTTGCGGGACGCCGCCGACCGGGGCACCCGTATCGCCTCGATCTGCTCCGGAGCCTTCGTCCTCGCCGCCACCGGGCTGCTCGACGGACACCGCGCCACCACCCACTGGCTCGCCGGTGCGCTGCTTTCCGAGCTCCATCCGAAGATCCAGGTCGACCCGGATGTGCTCTATGTGGACAACGGCCAGATCCTCACCTCGGCGGGCGCCGCGGCCGGGCTCGATCTGTGTCTGCACATGATCCGGCGCGACCATGGCTCCGCCGTGGCCGCCGACGCCGCGCGGCTGTCCGTGATGCCCCTGGAACGGGAGGGCGGGCAGGCCCAGTTCATCGTTCACGACCAGCCGCCCGTACCGCGCGGATCGCTGTTCGAACCGCTGCTGCGGTGGATGGAGGACAACGCCGGACGGGACCTCACCCTCAACGAGATCGCCGCCCACATCGGCATGAGCACCCGCACCCTCAACCGCCGGTTCCGGGAGCACACCGGAACCACCCCGCTGCAGTGGCTGCACCGCGCCCGGATCCGGCAGGCGCAGTATCTGCTGGAGGCCACCACCCACCCGGTCGAGCGCATCGCCACTCAGGTCGGCTTCGGCTCGCCCACCTCCTTCCGGGACCGCTTCAAGCGCGTCGTCGGCACCAGCCCGCACAGCTACCGCTCCGCCTTCCAGCGAAACGCCGGATAGCCGCCGAGCGGTCCCCTGGGCAGCCTCGGGCACAGGTCGAGGCGTACTCGAGTCACGGCGGCGACCATGGCCTTCTCAGTGGGAACGACCGCGAGGAGCGCCCATGTTGGACCTCGGCCTGGAGGGGCGCACGGTCCTGGTCACCGGGGCCACCGGGGCCATCGGCCGGGCCGCCGCACGCGCCTTCGCGGAGCAGGGCGCCCGGGTGGCGCTCGCCTTCCGGCACCACCGCGAGGCCGCCGAGGCGCTGGCCGCCGAGCTGTCCGGACCGGACGGTGGCAGGGCCTTCGCCGTGCCGTACGCCCTGGACGACGCCGCGTCGCCACGCTGGGTCGTGGCCGCCGTGGAGGAGCACTGGGGCGGGCTCGACGTGCTGGTGGCGGCCGCCCGGCGGCGGGGCGCGCGACGCGATCCGCACACCCGGTTCGAGGACGTACCGGAGGAGCACTGGCGGCCCCTCGTCGCCGACGGCTTCGTGCCCGCTATGCGCACCGTCCAGTGGGCCGTCGCCGGGATGCGCAAGCGCGGCTGGGGCCGGATCGCGCTGGTGGCCTCACCGCAGGCACCGGACGGCGCGGTCGACGGGGAGTTCCACGCGGTGGCGCGGGCCGGGCTGCACGGTCTGGTCCGCGGACTGGCGGGCGAAGTGGGCGGCGATGGAGTGCTGATCAACGCCGTGTGCCCCGGGCCGACCTCGCCCGACCGGCCGCCGACTCCGCCTGACCGGCCGCCCGCCACCCCCGAGGACATCGCCCGCGCCCTCCTCTTCCTGTGCTCGGCGGCCAACGGCACGGTCACCGGCGAAGCGCTGACGCTCGGGGGGTGCCGCTGAGCCCGGCGAGGGGAGCGATGGGTCGGCTCGGTGTCATGTCCATCGGCCGGACCGGGCGGTCCGGCCGGCTCAACCTCTGCGGGAGGTGAACCGTGCGCGTCCTCTTCACGACCTGGGCCTCGGGCGCCCATCTCGTTCCCATGGTGCCGCTGGCGCGCGCCCTGCTCGGAGCCGGGCACCAGGTGCGGGTCGCGGTGCCGTCCGAGTGCGCGGCGGCCGTCGCCCGGACCGGCCTGGTGCCGGTGCAGATCGGTGCCCTGCCCGTGGCGGTGGTCAGGGCACCGGACGCGACGCGGCGCCCGCGCGGCGTCTGGCCGACGGACTGGCCGGTGCGGCCCGCCGCGCTCACCGCGGAGCAGCACGGCGTGCTGCGCGCGTTGGGCGATCGGCAGGTGCGGATCGCCGAGGCGATGGCCCAGGGTCTGGTGGCCTTCGCCCGCTGCTGGCAGCCGGAGCTGGTGGTGCATGACGCCAGCGCGTACGCGGGCACGGTGGCCGCGGGGGCGCTGGGGGTGCCCGCGATCGGTCAGCTGTGGGGGAGCGCGGCCGTGCTGCGGCTGGACCGGCAGCGGCTCGAAGGCCCGCCGCTGCCCGGCTACGCCCGGCTGATGCGGCGTTACGGCGCCGACCCGGCGCGCGAGCCCGACCTCTGGCTCGACCCCTGCCCGCCGAGCCTCGCACTGCCCTCGCGGGCGCGGCGGATGCCGGTGCGCCTCGTTCCGCAGGATGGGTCGTCGCCGCATGAGGCGCCGTCGCCTTACGAGGCCCGCCGCGCCGGGCCGTACCCCGCGCGCCAGGTCACCGCGTCGAACGGGCGGCGCGGGCCGGGCGGCCCGAGGCGCTCCGGGCCGGTGCGGGTGTGCGCGGCGTGGGACGACGCCAGTGGCCCGCCGGACGCCGTAAGGGCCGCACTGTGGGCCGCCGAGGCGCGGGGCGTGGAGGTCGTCCGGGTCGGCAGCGCCGCCGAGGGGCGGCCGCCCGCCGGGCCGCTGCACCGGGTGCTGCCGGGCTGCCGGGCCCTGCTCCACCAGGGCGGGGGCGCGGCGGTGCTGGCCGCCGCCACGGCCGGGGTGCCGCAGCTGGTCGTCGCGCCCCGCCTCGAGCAGCAGCTGAACGGGGCGCGGCTGGCCCGGGCGGGCGCCGGGATGTATCTGCCCGCCGACGCCCTCGACGGCACGCGGCACGGGGCGCGGGCGGCGGGCGGTCGGCTGGCCCTGGACCTGTTCACACTGCTGGAACAGCCCTCGTACGCCGCGGCGGCGCACGCCCTGCGGCGGGAGGCGCTGGCGATGCCCGGCCCGGACAAGGCGGTGCTGGCGGTCACCCGGCTCACGGGCCCGGCGACGTGAGGGTCGTCGTACGCGAAAGGCCCCTCACCGAAGTGAGGGGCCTTTGGCTGTCTGTGCGCCGCCAGGGACTCGAACCCCGGACCCGCTGATTAAGAGTCAGCTGCTCTAACCAACTGAGCTAGCGGCGCCTGCTGACGTAGGAGACCTTAGCACCCGGACGCCACGGAGCGAAAATCGATAACTTTCAGCCCGGAAAGACGGCGGGTGTGCTGGTCACAGCCGTGCCGACAAGATCACAACCGGCGGCGCGGGCCGCCCTCACACAGGCCCACAGCAGCACCTCGGGACCGGGCAGCCAGGGCTTGCGGACATCGGGCGCGACCAGCCAGCGCGGCGACGGCACCGGGGCGCACTCCCGGGCGCCGGGCTCATGGTTCCCGGTCTCCCGGGCGTCGCGCTCCAGGGGCGCCGCCTCCGGCGGATCGGGGTCCGGTGGGAACAGTGGCGGCACGGTCACCGCGTCGCCCCGCCCGTAGCAGAGCAGTGGGGGAGCGGTCGCGCCCCACTCCTCCCAGCCGAGCAGCGCCGGCAGCCGCTGGGCGGTGCCCGGGGTGGCGAAGAGCATGACGCGGCCGCACCGGGCCGCGACCGGCCCGGTGCCGGGGCCGTCGGTCCATAACCGGCCCACCACCCGGCGGCCGAAGAGCGCGTCCATGCTGATGACGTCGAACGCCGTACCGCACGGCAGCGTCACCGCCGCGGTCGGGGCTCCGGCCCACAGGGCCTGCACACCGCGCGGCGAGGCGCTGGCCGAGGCGAGCCAGTCCGCGCCCGCCGGGGTGACATAGGCGGCGGTGTGGAGTGCGTCCTGCGGCGTTCTGGTCATGTTTCCACCTTTACCGTCGGCGATGACGGTGTAGAGAGATGAGGCGAAACCGGGACATCGGGTGTCGGCATCGGGTATCTTCCGCCCGCATATGCCCCAGGCTCACGCCTGCCGTCAGTCCGGCACCTCGCCGCTCCGCATCAGCTCACGGCCGAACTCGACCATCTTCTTGGCGTAGTCCTCGGTCCACTCGGCACGCTCGGCGATCACGGCGGGAGTCAGCCGATCGAACCGCCTCGGGTCGGCGAGCTGGGCGGCCGCCATCGCCTGGAACTCCATGGCCCGGTCCGTCGCCGCGCGGAACGCCAGCACCAGCTCCGTCGAGCGGGACAGCAGCTCACGCGGGTCCTCGATCGACTCCAGGTCGAAGAAGTGCGCCTCGTCCGAGGCGGCGGCGGCCGGTTCGAAGAGCAAGGGCGCTGGTTTCAGCCGCCGGGGCGCGGAGCCGTGCCGGCCTTGAGCCGCATCCGGCTCGGGCATGTGATCTCTCCTCCTGGGTCGTGAGGCACCTACGGTTCGCGGTGGTCCTGTTGTCTCCATTGTCGCGCGTAGGGCAAGGGCGCCCCCGCCGTACGCCGCCGACCTGGGGTCTCTCCCCACCCCGCCGCCCCCTGAACCATGGCCGGACCGTCGCCCCTGGTGACGCACCGTACGGCCGCCGGTGACGCGTAGCCCTTACGGCCGCCGCCGACACGCCGTTACGACCGCCGACGACAAGCCCTTACGGCCGCCGCCGACACGCCGTTACGGCCTTACGGCTGCCGCCGACACAGCCTTACGGCCGCCGCCGACATGCCCTCACGCCAGCCATGGCCGCCGCCAACGCGCCCTTACGGCCGCCATGTCACGCGGTGCTCGGCCAGATGCGCCAGCACCGCGTGGTTGGCCTCCCAGCCATCAGGGAACTTCACGGTGACGCCCAGTTGCACCGGCTCCGTGGACGGATGCTCGTCCAGCAGCTCGGCCACCCCCGCCCGGCACACCACCACACACGCCTGCCGGTGCCGCGACGCCAGCACACACAGCCGGCCCGTCTCCAGATGGAAGGCCGTGGCGTCCGGCCGCCCCGACAGCGGGTGCAGAACGACCGTGACCTCGAACTCACGCCCTTGGAGTCGATTGGCGGTGTCGACGGTGACGCCGGAGACCCCGAGCCCCGTCAGCGCAGCCCGGACCGCCGCCGCCTGGTCCCGGTGGGCCGTGCCCACCGCGATCCGGTCCGCCGCGACCGGCAGCGGTTCGTCGGACCGCTCGCTGACCGCCACCGCGCCCCGGTCCAGCAGTCGCCGCACCACCTGGGCCACGGCCGCCACCGCCTCCGGGTCGGTGCGCGGGGTGCGCCGGGCGGGCAGCTCCAGCAGGCCCCAGCCGGACGCGGCGGCCTCGTCCAGCACCCGGTCCGGCCCGGAGCCGTCGGAGGCCACCCCGAAGCTCAGCCGCCGCTCGCCGTGGCCGGTGCCGCTGCGGAAGGGCGTGTACGGATAGAACGCGTCCGAGACCAGCGGCGCGGCCGAGGCCGGCAGCCGCCAGGAGACCGGCAGCCGGTGCTGCGGAAGCCGCGGATTGTGCGCGAGCAGGGTGGTGACCGCGCTCGCCGACGGGTCGTACGAAAGCCCCGCCCACTGGTCGGCGCCCACCACGCTGAACGGGTCGAGCTGCCCCGGGTCGCCCACGAACAGCGCCCGCTCGAACAGCCCGGCGACCGCCAGCAGCGCGTCGGAGCGCATCTGGTACGCCTCGTCCACGATCGCGTGCCGCCATGGCTCGACGTTCTTGATGTGCGCCCACTTCGCGGCCGTGGAGACGACGATGTCGAGCCCGGCGAGGTCGGCGATCTTCGCGGAGGCGCGGACCGACGCATGACCGTCGAGCACCGGGTCGTACGGATGCGGATCGCTGCTGTGCAGCCGCCCCACCGGCAGGTCGGGGTCCGCCGTGGCCAGCCGGTCCACCAGATCGTCCACCTGGGCGTTGGTCTGCGCGACCACCATCAGCGGCCGCCCGGCGGCGGCCAGCTCCCGCGCCGCCCGCACCACGAGTGTCGACTTGCCCGCACCGGGCGGGGAGTCCACGACGACGCCGCGGTCCGCTCCGTGCAGCGTGTCCCGCAGGATCGCCTCGGTCGCGCGCGCCGCCGCGGCCGACGGGTCGAACGGCTCGCCCGCTCGGGCACGGCCCGGGTGGGCCGCGGCGGCGGCCGGGTCCGCGCCGATCACAGATAGTCCTCCTCGGTCATCGGGTCGGGCTCGGGGCCCTGAGCGGGCGCGGCGGCGTCCGGCGGGCCGCCATGGGTCCACGGAGTGCTCTCCGCGTCGGGCAGCTCCGGGCCGCCGCGCGGGGCGTGCTCGAACAGCGTCCAGCACACCCGGTCGCCCTTCTCGGGCACCGAGCCCGGCTCCGGCTGCTTGCCCCGGCCCATCCCGCCGGTCAGCCGCACCACCAGCGCGCGGGCCGGGTCCTCCGCGGCGCCCGAAGCGTCCGCCTCGTCGATGCCGTCGGACTCGACGGCTTCACCAGGCGCGTCGGTGTCCGCGAAACCGGCGAACTCCCCGCTCTGCGCCTTGCCGTCGGCCATGACCCGGTGCAGCTTGACCCGCTCGGCCAGATGCGGACGGTCCTCGGTGCGGACCGTGACCAGCGGGCGCGGGCGTGGCACCTTCGCGTCCGACCAGGCCATCTCCACATCGATCACCTCGCCCGCGAACGCCTCACCGGCCAGCCGCCGCCCCGCCATGACCAGCGGATCGTCCAGCGCCTCATGGGCGTCCAGCTGGGCCTGCGCGGTCTCGCGCGCGGCGAGCTTCTGCGCCGCCGTCACCGCGTCGTCCCGCTTGGGCTGCGGCGGCTCCCCGGCCCGGACCCGGTCCCGGTGGCCGGTGTAGGACCAGCGGTCCCGCTTCCAGCGGTCCGCCACCCGCGCGCCCTCCGGGAGGGCGCGCAGCAGATCCACCCCGTGCCACAGCGCGTCCCAGGTGGGCCGTAGCTGCGACTCGATCAGCCCGCGCAGCTCCGCCTCGGCGAGCCGCAGCCGCGCCTCGCCCCCGGCGATGCCCTGGGACGTCTCGGCACGCGCCGCGTCGTAGCGGGACATCGCCGGTGCCAGCAGCTTGTTGTCGAAGGCGGGGTCGGTGGCCGGGCCGGCGGGCGGGCAGCGCAACTGGCCGTCCTCGTCCCGCTCCGACTCCGCCCGCAGCGCCGCCTCCGCCCCCGGTACGTCCTCCGGGGGGTCGATCCAGGCCAGCAGCGAGCCCAGGTGCTGATCCTCCAGGTTGCTCTGCCCGGTCGCCCAGTGACGGCTCAGCAGCTCGGTGAGCGACAGCAGCAGAGACGAGCCGGGCACCCGCGACCGCTCCCCGTAGTGGGTCAGCCAGCGGCCGAGCAGCGGCACCCGCGCGGGCGCCGGGAAGGGCGTCTCCGGGTCCTGCTCGGCGGTCCGCCGGAACCGCATCGACCGGCCCAGCAGCCGGACGAACGCCACGCCCGCGGCGCTGGGCACCAGGAGCTGCGGCGCGTCCTCGCACAGCTCGACCTGGACCGGCACCTTCTTACCGGTCTCCGGATCGGTCTCCTTGCGCTCCTCCAGCTCGACCTCGTCCGCGTACGAGTCCAGATACGGCTGGATCTCCTCCGCGAGCGCGGCGAGGAACGCGAACCGCAGGTCGCGGTCGCGCGGCTGGGCCACGATCAGCAGCCGCGGCGCGTCCCGGTCGGTGCCCACCAGCGCCCCGAGCGGCGCCCCCGCCTCACCGGCGGTGGTGAGCGGGACGAACGCCAGCGGACGCTCCGACAGATGGCGGTGGCGCACGGTGGTCAGGGGCTGGGCCCGCCCCTCCCGGACCGCCTCCATCCGGGCCAGGGTGGTGATCAGCGACATGCCACCGCCTCGGGGTGGGACGCGAGTGCCTCGGCGCGCAGGGCCGCCGCGCGGCGCAGGGCATCCACGGTGGGGTCGCCGGTGGGGGCGTCGTCGGCGGGGCGTTCCATGGCGGCCGTAAGGACGGCGTCCATGGTGGTGAGCCCGCCCAGCTCGCCCCGGACGCCACGGCCCAGCGCCTCGACCCGGCCCGCCGCGCGGGACCGTGTCCGGCAGTGGGCGGCCAGCTCGCACGTGGACAGGCACTCCGGGGCGTACGCCGCGTCCACCGCCTCGACGGCGGCCGTCAGCTCCTCGACCGGCCGGGTCGGGGTCCGGCCGTCGTCGGTGAGCCGGAGGTCGAAGGTGGTGCCCTCGGGGAGGGCGGCGGCGATCTCCTCGATCCGGGTCAGCCGGTCCAGCTGCCGCCGGGTGACCGCGAGCTGCTTGCGCACGTCGACCATTTCGGCGGTCGGCAGGTTGGAGAAGTCCTTGGGGCAGACGAGCAGCACGTGATGCCGCACCCGGGCCCGCAAAGCGGCCTCCGCCGGGGTCACCGGGCGCTCCCGCGCCGCCGTTCCGGCCGGGTCAGCCGAGGCTGCCGCCTCCGCCGGGGCCACCGGACCCGCCGTTTCAGCTCCCCCGGCCGCCTCAGCCGTCTTCGCCGCGCTCGCCGTCTCCACGGCCACGGCGTCCACGGCGTCTGCCGCGTCCGCCGTGTCGCCCCCGTCCTCCGGCGGTCGGCGGATCATCGACGCCACCCGCTCCAGGGCCAGGGTGTAGACCGCCGACTGGCGGGCGGCCGCACCCACCTTGGCCGGGTCGGCGGAGCCGTCCACCATGGGGAAGGACTTGATCTCCACGACCGTCCACGACCCGTCGGGGTGGACCACGACCGCGTCCGGCTCCAGGAAGGCGGGCGAGCCCGCGACGTCCAGGCTCACCATCGGATGGTCCAGCAGCGCCCAGCGCCCCGCCTCCGTGGCCTCGCGCAGCGCGAGCGCCGTACGGGCCGTGCGGCCCTGCGGCCCGGGCGCGGTCAGATCGGGGGTCGCGACGGCGCCGGGACCCGGCGCCTCCGAGCCGTCACGCAGCCGCTCGTGCAGCAGCCGCACCAGATCCGCGCCGCCGTCGGCCTTGACCCGGGCCTCGAAGGAGTTGCCGCGCTGATGCGCGAACTGCGACTGGCCGAAGTTCGCGGGAGCCCCCAGCGCCGACGCCAGCGCGCCCTTGTCGACCCCGGCCCCGTCCAGCAGCGCGCGGCGGCGGCAGCCCGGGTTGGCGGCCAGCGCCGCCAGCGCGCGGGCGTCCATCGGATGCGGAACGGTGGCCGGGCCGCGCAGCTCAGCGAGCCGCTGCCGTAGCCCCGTCACCTGCCGCGGGGGCCGGGCCGCTCGCAGTGGCTTCCCGGCCGCCTCCGGCACTGGCACCGGCTCCCCGGCCGCCGTCATCCGCGGCACCGTCGGTGCGTTGCCTGTCCGCGCCCCTGCCCTGCTGTCGGGGGATCCGTTCCCGTTCACGCGCCGAAGTCTCGCACTTGTCACCGACATTCGCGGGCACACCCGCGTTTCGGGAGGCGGCGACGGTCTCGCGGGCCGGGCGCAGGCGGGTGCGCAGCGACTCCGTGAGCCGCAGCGCGGGGACCGTCAGCAGCGCCCCGAGCCCCATGGTGGCGGCGCCGGCGGCAGCGTCCAGGAAGTAGTGGTTGGCGGTGCCCATCACCACGAGCGTGATCGCCAGTGGATAGCCGACCGCGCCGATCTTGGTCCACGTCGAGCGTCCGTGCCGCCACAGGGCGACCCCGCACCACAGCGCCCATCCCACGTGGAGGCTGGGCATCGCCGCGTACTGGTTGGTCAGCCCGCCCAGTCCGCGCGGTGCGCTGGCGTCCCCGCCCCACCAGCCGTACGACCTGTACTGCGCCATGGTGTCGACGAAACCGTGGCTCCCCTCCAGAAGCCGCGGCGGGCAGGTCGGCAGCAGCGTGAAGCCGATGAGCCCGATGATCGTGGAGACCAGCAGCCAGGTGCGCAGAAAGCGGTAGTCCGACGCCTTACGGCGCTTCCACATCCATATCAGGATCGCGGGGGTCAGGACGTAGTGCAGCGAGGCGTAGGCGAAGTCCGCCGGTATGCCTATCACCGCGTGGGCCGTGAACAGATCGTTCAGCGGCGACTCGAAGTCGATGTTCAGACGCTGTTCGAAATGGAGGATCGCCAGACCATGATCGACGGCGCTGGACACGTCGCCGCGGGCCAGCAGCCGACCGGCCGAGTAGGCGGCGTACACCACCGCTATGAGCGGCAGTTCGGTCCACCAACGGGGCCGACTGCCCTGTGCTGCTCCGGCACGGGGCACCGTATGGGGCATTCGGACGCTCTCCAAAGTTCGGGCGGCCACAAGAAGGCGCGCGGTCAACCGTACGGTGTAGGCGAAGCGACCAACGCACCGCCCCCGTCCGCGAGCGGCGCCCACTGTCGGAACCCCCTGGCGGACCCGCGCGCAGACTGGAAGACGCCAGGAGTGACCCGGAGGTTGCCCGCCGATCACATGCGCGATGATGGAGGGATGGCGATCGGCCATGTGCCGGTCCCGAAGAGTGCATGAAACCGCAGGCAGCGGCGTGTAATGGCGCACGGCGCCGCGGCGGTGCGAAACCGGTGAAAGAAGGCAGTACCCATGCCCCCACGCATCCTCCTGGCCCGGCACGGACAGACGCGGTGGTCGCTCTCCGGGAAGCACACCGGCCGTACGGACATCCCGCTGCTGGACGAGGGGCGGCGCGGTGCCAAGCTGCTCGGCGAGCGACTGCATCACGGCCCCTGGGCGGGCCTTCCGGACGTCGAGGTGCGCACCAGCCCGCTGTCGCGGGCGAAGGAGACCTGCGGGCTGGCCGGCTTCGGCGACCGGGCGCGGGAGTGGGACGCGCTCCTGGAGTGGGACTACGGCGCGTACGAGGGGATGACCCCCGCCGAGATCAAGGCCACCCGGCCCGACTGGCTCATCTGGCGCGACGGGGTGCCCGAGGGCGAGTCGATCGCCTCGATCGCGGCGCGGGCCGACGAGGTCGTGGAGTGGGCGCGCTCGGCCGACCGCGATGTGCTGGTCTTCGCACACGGCCACATCCTGCGGACGCTGGGCGCCCGTTGGCTCGGCCATGACGCCTCCTTCGCCGCCCGTATCCGGCTCGATCCGACGTCCCTGTCGGTGCTCGGCTGGGCCTACGGCGAACCCGCCATCGAGCGCTGGAACGACACCGGCCATCTCGACTGAGAGCCGAACCGGCGTCAGACCGGGCAGGCGCGGCCGGCCGCCTCAGGGTGGGTGACGGCCGCCTCGGGACGGGTGACGGTCGCCTCATGGCGGTCGAGGAAGTCCGCGACCGCCTCATCGCGACCGTAAGGACGCAGTATCCGGGCCGTGTCGTCGAGCATCCGGCGGATCCGCGACGACTTCACCTGGTCCAGCAGGCCCAGGGCCCGGCCGGCCGCGGCGGCGGCGGCGTCCGGCGCGCCCCCGGCCACCAGATCGCTCGCCAACTCCGTGGTGAACAGCGCGATATTGCGCGTGAAGTGCGGGTTCTGGAGGGCGACCGCGCGCCGGGCGTGCTCCGCGGCGCGCTTCCAGTCGCCGAGCGCCGACCAGCACTGCGCCTCCAGCCCCTCCAGTTCGGCCTCCCCGAAGAAGCTCATCCACTCGGGGTCGGCGTCGCAGGGCCCGCGCCCGAACTGTGTCCGGGCGCGCAGCAGCGCCCGCTCACAGCCGCCCCGGTCGGGCAGCCAGGCGAGCCCCCCGGCCTCGCGCAGCGCGAGCAGCGACAGCAGCCGTGGCGAGGCGAGCCGCTCGGCGACCCGCTGGGCCGCCTGCGCCGCCCGTACGGCCTCGCGGGGGCGCCCGGCGTCGCGGGCGAGGAAGGCGGTGTTGCAGAACGCGTGCGTCTCGAGGGCGGCGTCGCCGGAAACCCGGGCGGTGGCCAGGGCCTCGGCGTAGTGGGACCGTGCGTCGGACAGCCGCCCGGAGTCATGGGCCAGCCAGCCCACCGAGATGGCCAGTTCACCGGCGCCCGCGAAGAGCCGCTCGGCGATCGAGCGGCTGTAGCCGCCCGCGTCGAGCAGCGCGTAGGCGGCGCTCAGCGGTTTGGCGGTGTGCGCATAGAGGGGATCGGCGCCGTGCTGGTCGTCCAGTACCCGGATCCGCCGTACGGCCTCCTCCACGGCGGCGGCCTCGGCCTCTCCTACCCGTCGCCCCGTCCGCCGGGGCGGCGTCCCGGCCCGGGGCGCGGCGGCCACGGCGGCGGCCGCCGCCCCACCGGCCATGAACGAGCGCCGTAGCAGTTCGCTCTCCTCGAAGATGTCGACGGTCCCCTTGTCCTGGGGCTCGGAAGGCCCGGGGCGCGGGCCGGGGAGCGATACGGGCACGGTCAGGGGTACGGGAGGGCCCGCGGGGCCGCGGGCCTGGTGGCCGCGCACCGACTCACGGGAGGCGAAGCCGAGATCCGTAAGGGTGCGGCCGGGGAACATATGGCGGAAGACCCGCTCGTAGGCGTAGTTGGGGCAGCGGATCGCCCCCGACTCGACACGGCCGATATAGCGGGCGTCGCAGGAGACCTGCTCGCCGATCTCTCGGGCCGCGCGGCGCACGGATGCCGCGAACTCCGCGGGCGAGAGCTGTCCGCGCAGTCGGCGGAACGCGGTGTTCGGCCGGGGAGGCGGGGGCTCCGGAAGCGGCGTCATGCTGTGCCTCTCCCTTGGTGATGCCAGGTGGGCGGGGGAGAACCGTACCGGCTGCGAGATCTCCGACACTCGGAGATTTCCGGCAAACGTTACATCTCGCCCATGATCTGCCATGAACTGCCATCCTTTACGGCGGCATTCGGCCGTAGCCGTTGACACCGCCGCGCGTTGAATCAGGTGCGACCCGATGAAGAGGGAGGCCGGAGTGGACATCAGCCGCTCGCGGACGACTGCCCAGCACCCCCAGCGCCAGGACTGCGATCTCGTCACCGTGCCCGCCCGCCAGGGGCTGGAGGCGGTGGACATCCTGCGTCGTGCGTGTGACGGCCTTGGTCCCGTCCTGCATGACAACGCCGGCGACACTCTCGGCTTCCTGGTGCCGCCCGGAACGGCGGACGGCTGGGATCTGCCGGGCTCGGCGTGTACCCAGACATCCGGGCGTGGGATCCGGATAAATATCGGCTCCGGCACCGGCACCCCCGCCGAAGCCGGAGACCCCCAATCCGCGGACACCCAATCCGCAGAGACCCGAGCCGGGGACATCCCGCCCGGAGACGCAGCCCACGGAGACACCGAAGCCGGAGACATCGAAGCCGGAGCGGCCGGGGACGACGCGCCGCCCGGCATCGGCACCGGCTGGCTGGTGCCGCCCGACGCGGCGTACACGGTCGCCACCGACCCCGCCGAGCTCCGGGCGGCGCTCGGCGAGGCGGCCCGCACGATCGAGGCCGTCGACCGCTGCCAGTGAGGCGGTGAGGCGGTGACCATCCGCCCCTTCCTGCCGGCGACCGGCTGTCAGTGGTCCGCCGCATACTGGGACACATGGCGAAAGGCACGAACAAGCGAGCCGCGCGCGGGCGCGGAGCGGCGCGGGGGCGCAGCCCCGAGCCGGTCACCGCATCCGTCGACGGGGGGCTCGCCGAGCTCGTGCCGGACCGGGACCGGCCACGCGGCTGGACGCTGCTGCTCGACGGCAAGCCGCAGTCGCATGTGGATCTCGACGACCCCGCGTATCTCGACTTCGAGTACCAGCGCAGATTCGGCCATGTCGCCGATCTCGTCGCCCCTCCCGGCCGTCCGCTGCACGCGGTCCATCTGGGCGGCGGCGCCTTCACGCTCGCCCGCTATATAGCGGCGACCCGCCCCCGTTCCACCCAGCAGATCATCGAGATCGACGCCCCGCTCGTCCAGTTCGTCCGCGGTGAGCTGCCGCTGGACCCCGGCGATCGGATACGGGTGCGCGGCGCCGACGCCCGGGCCGGGCTCGCCAAGGTGCCCGACGGCTGGGCGGATCTGATCATCGCGGATGTCTTCAGCGGGGCCCGTACGCCCGCCCATCTCACCAGTGTGGAGTTCCTGGCCGAGGTGCGGCGCGCCCTGCGCCCGGACGGGTGGTACGCCGCGAATCTCGCCGACGGTCCGCCGCTGGCCCATCTGAAGGCCCAGATCGCCACCGCCCGCGCCGCGTTCGGCCAGGTGTGTCTGACCGCCGACCCCGCCCTGCTGCGCGGCCGCCGCTTCGGCAATGCCGTGCTGCTGACCGCCGACCGTGACCTGCCGCTGGCCGAGCTCACCCGCCGGGCCGCCGGAGATCCGCACCCCGCCCGGGTCGAACACGGGCGCGGGCTCGCGGACTTCACCGGTGGCGCGGCCCCGGTCACCGACGCGACCGCCGCCCCTTCCCCGGCCCCGCCGCCCGCCGTCTTCACCTGACCGGAGACCAGCACGGCCTCAGTGGACCGGCGGAAGTCGGCCGCGGTGCGAAAGGCGCCCTGAAGGGGGGGCGGGGCTGTGTCGATGTGCGGCTCCGCCGCGTGGGACCGGCCACGCCGCCGCCGCGCACGATCGACGGCAGGTCAGGGCACTTCCAGCGAAGCGCTCAGTGCTCGTCGATACGGACCTGCGGCGGGCCGTCATGCCAGGTGCAGAAGATCGTGGTGGTGTCGGCCCCGGAGACGAAGTCCACCCGGATCCACTCGCTCTGCTTCCACACCTGCATCTGCCAGCCGCCGTCCGGTGTGGCCGAGACCAGATCCGCCGACGCCGCCCGGATGTCGAAGACCGCCCGGCCGCCCTTGGCCGGATAGCTGCGCACCTCTCCGCTCTCCTCCGGCCGCGCCGTTTCCCGCCGGGTCGGCGCCTGCGTCGGCTTCCGGGTGCGCCCGGCAGAACCGGACCCCTTGTCCTTGTCTCCATCGGCCCCCGCGTCCGCCCCGGGACGTGAAGGCGAGGACGGGGAAGAGGGTGAAGTCGCCGAGGACGACGGCGGTTTGGGCCGGTGCGTCGAGGAGGACCAGGCCCCGGTCGCCGAACGGGAGCCGTCCGCGATCGGAAGTGCGCGCGGCGGATCGTAGGCCGTCCCGGTCAGCACGGTCCGCACGCCGTACCACGACAGCGTGACCGCGGCGCCGGTCGCGAGGACCCACGCCAGACATTGGACCAGACCTCTTCGCATCTTCCCCATCTTGCCTCACCCGAATGGCGTACGGTGCCGCTCATGGCAAGTGTGCTCGTGGTCGAGGACGACCAGTTCGTACGCTCAGCCCTCATACGGCAGTTGACCGAGGCGTCCCATACCGTGCGCAGCGTCGGCACCGCCCTGGAGGCGTTGCGCGAGGTGGCACAGATCGGATTCGACGTCGTCATCCTTGACCTCGGCCTGCCTGATCTGGACGGGGCGGAGGCGCTCAAGATGCTGCGCGGCATCACCGATGTGCCGGTCATCGTGGCCACCGCCCGTGACGACGAGGGCGAGATCGTCCGGCTGCTCAACGACGGTGCCGACGACTACCTGGTCAAGCCGTTCTCCGTGGCGCATCTCTCCGCCCGGATGACCGCCGTTCTGCGCCGCGTCCGCGGCGGCGGGGCGGGCGAGCCGGGCGGTGTGGCGGCGCCCCCGGCGGTGCTCCGGGTCGGCGGTCTTGCCGTCGATCCGCTGCGCCGCCAGGCCCAGTTGGACGGGGTGACGCTCGATCTGACCCGGCGGGAATTCGATCTGCTGGCCTATCTCGCCGGGCGGCCCGGCGTCGTGGTGCCGCGCAGGGAGCTCCTCGCCGAGGTCTGGCGGCAGGCGTACGGGGACGACCAGACGATAGACGTCCATCTGTCCTGGCTGCGCCGCAAGCTGGGCGAGACGGCCGCCCGGCCGCGCTATCTCCATACGCTGCGCGGGGTCGGCGTCAAACTGGAGCCCCCGGCGGAGCCCACGTGAGATGGGCCCTGGTCAAGGTCTGCCTGGCGGTCACCGCGATGGTGGCGGTCGCCTTCGCCGTACCGCTCGGCCTCGTCGTCAAGGAACTGGCCCGGGACCGTGCGTTCGCCGACGCCGAGCGGCAGGCCGCCACCATCGGCCCGGCGCTCGCCATCACCACCGAGCGGGCGTGGCTGCAGCGCGCGGTCGCCAGCACCCAGGCGGGCGGGGACGGCCGGATGGCGGTGCATGTCCCCGATGAGCCGGGCGAGCGGGGGAGCGGCTACGACCTCGGCAAGAGCCGTGCCGCCAAGGGCGAGCTGGCCACCGCGCGGCGGCTGGGCCGCGCCTCGGTGTCCACTGCCCCCGGGGGCTACGCACTGCTCCAGCCGACCGCGCTGAGCAGCGGTCAGGTCGCGGTCGTGGAGGTGTATGTCCCGCGTGGGGTGGTCACCAGCGGGGTGACGACGTCCTGGCTGGTGCTGGCGGGCGTCGGCCTCGCGTTGATCGTCGGCGCGGTCGCCACCGCCGACCGGCTCGGCACCCGGCTGGTGCGTCCGGCCGGGCGGCTCGCCGACGCCGCCCACGACCTGGGCCATGGCGAGCTCGGGGTGCGGGTCCCGGAGGACGGCCCGGCCGAACTCCGGGCGGCCGCCGCCGCGTTCAACTCCATGGCCGACCAGGTGGTCCAGCTCCTGGCCGGTGAGCGTGAGCTGGCCGCCGACCTCTCCCACCGGCTCCGTACGCCGCTCACCGTGCTGCGCTTGAACGCCGCTTCGCTGGGCGAGGGACCGGCGGCCGACCAGACCCGGGCCGCCGTCGCCCAGTTGGAGGGCGAGGTCGACCAGATCATCCGCACCGCGCGCCAGCAGAAGACGCACACCCCATCCGGCTGTGACGCCTCCGAGGTGATCCGGGACCGGATGGAGTTCTGGTCCGCGCTCGCCGAGGACGAGGACCGTACGGTGCGGCTGGCCGGGGTCGACCGGACCGTACGGGTGCCGGTGGCCCGCCCCGAACTCGGCGCCGCGCTGGACGCCCTGCTCGGCAATGTCTTCCGGCACACGCCCGAGGGGACGGCGCTCGCGGTCGACGTCCACAACGGCGAGGACAGTGTGATCATCCTGGTCTCCGACGCGGGCCCCGGCATCGCCGACCCGGACGCGGCGCTCCGCCGTGGCCATGGCGACGGCGGCCCCGGCTCGACCGGCCTCGGCCTGGACATCGTGCGCCGGGTCGCGGAGTCCACGGGTGGCGATCTGCGGATCGGGCGGTCGGTGCTGGGCGGCACCGAGGTACGGGTGTGGCTCTCGCTGAACGGCGGCGGCTCGGCGGACCCGCGGCAGCGGCGGCGCGGCCGTAAGCGGAAGACCCGGGGCCGCACTCGGCCCAAGGAGCCCGCGGAGCATTAATCGCCGCCGATGGGTTCCTTAAGGCAGCCATAAGATCCGTGGCCGGTGCACGGATCCTGCCGTTTGTCCGACTTCCCCTCGCTAGCGTGGCGCCCGCACCATCACCCCCCACATCCGCACAGCGAAGGCAGGGACCTGATGAGCAGCACGCACCGTCGCAAGGCGAGCCGGACCACCAAGGCGATCGGCGCGACCGTCGCCGCCGTCGTGGCCGGCGGCACGGCGTTCGCGCTCAGCGGGGCGGCGAACGCGGGCACCGTCTCCGAGAAGCCCGCCGCCTCCGAGAAGGCCGCCGCGGCGGCGAGCGGTGGCTTCGCCCCGTACATCGACACCTCGCTCTACCCCGCCTACGACATGGTGGGCACCGCCGAGAAGACCGGCGTCAAGCAGTTCAACCTCGCCTTCATCACCTCCGGTGGCGGCTGTACCCCCAAGTGGGGCGGCGTTACCGAGGTCGGCGACGACGCCGTGGCCAAGCAGACCGAGCAACTGCGGGCGGCCGGCGGCGACGTCCGGGTCTCCTTCGGCGGGGCGTCCGGCTCCGAGCTGGGCCTGGCCTGCACCTCGGCGGACGAGCTCGCCGCCGCCTACGGCAAGGTCGTGGACACCCTCAAGCTCACCAAGGTCGACTTCGACATCGAGGGCAGCGCGCTTCCGAACAAGGAGGCCAACACCCGCCGCGCCCAGGCCATCGCCAAGCTGCAGCAGAACAACCCCGACCTGGACGTCTCCTTCACCCTGCCGGTGCTCCCGACCGGCCTCACCCAGGACGGTGTCGACCTCGTCGCCGACGCCAAGAAGAACGGGGTGAAGGTCTCCGCCGTCAACATCATGGCGATGGACTACGGACCCTCCTTCGGCGACGACATGGGCCAGTACGCCATCGACGCCGCCACGGCGACCCAGGGCCAGATCAAGGGCGCCCTCGAGCTGAGCGACGACGAGGCGTGGAAGGCCGTCGCGGTCACCCCGATGATCGGCGTCAACGACGTCAAGAACGAGATATTCAAGGTCGACGACGCCTCCCAGGTGGTGGAGTTCGCCAAGTCCAAGGGGCTGGCCTGGCTGTCGATGTGGTCCGCGACCCGCGACAAGCAGTGCCCCAGCCCGCAGGACACCGCGTCGCCGACCTGCAGCTCGATCGACCAGGAAGAGTTCGCCTTCACCAAGGCGTTCGGCGCCTACAACGGCTGAACGGCTGACGCCGGCTGACACCGGGGCGGCCCCGCACCGCCTGTCAGCCGCATAAGCCGCGGGGCCTGTCAGCCCCATGGGCCCCACCATCACCACCCCCCACGGCACCCCCCACACGGCGGGGCGCGGACGGAATCCCCCACCCGCCGCGCCCCGCCGTTTCCGTCGCCTTGAGGGTTGTCGTCACAGGTCACGCCCACATCCGGCTTCGCCGTGGCGGGGCCGCCTGGATCAGGTCGCGTGGAGAGCGAGGGTGGGGGACAGATGGGAGGCGCGGACCGCTGGGTAGAGGCCCGCGAGGGTGCCGATGGCGAGGGTGGCGCCGAAGCCGCCGCCGATCGTCCACGGCGGGATCACCCAGGGAACGCCGCTACTGATCGTGTAGATGCCGGTGGCGGCGGCGCCCAGGAAGATGCCGGCGAGACCACCGAGCCCGGACAGCAGCAGCGACTCGGTGACGAACTGACCTCGGATCTGACCTCGGGTCGCACCGATGGAGCGGCGCAGGCCGATCTCGTAGCGGCGCTCCAGCACTGAGGCTGGACCGGCTGGAACAACTGGTGACGGCCCAGCAGCGGTTCGCGGCGAACGCCGCGCACGAGCTGCGCACATCGCCGGCCGTCCAGCGGGCCGCCGCCGAGATCGGCCTGGCCGACGCCGACCCCCAACACGTGGCGTGGATCCGGGCCGAGCTGATCAAGGCCGCGGACACCAGCGGGAGACTCATCGAGTCGCTTCTCCTGCTCGCCTCCACCGACCAGGGCATCCAGCGCCGCGAGCACGTCGAGACGGACGAGACGGTCGCGGTCGTCACCGCCGGACTCTCCGACGAGGCCCACGAAAAGGCGATCACGGTCACGACCACCGTGGAGCCGCTGACGGTTCCGGGCGACCCGGTCCTGCACGCCCATCTGGTCCGTAATCTCGTCGCCAACGCGGTGGCGTACAACCACCAGGGTGGCCGCATCCGCGTCGACCTCACCGGCCGGGTGCTGCGGGTTTCCAACACCGGCCCGGAGATCCCCGCGGACACGGTCCCCCGGCTCTTCGAACCGTTCCGCCGTCTGAACGAGCGCGCGCACACCGCCGGGGAAGGCGCCGGACTCGGCCTGTCCATCGTCGCGTCCATCGCGCGCGCCCACGGCGCCGAGGCCACCGCGGACGCCAACCCGGGCGGCGGCCTCTCGGTCAGGATCCGCTTCCCATAAGGGAGCTAGGGGCGCTGGGGCTCCTCGGCCCTCTCCTCCTCCTCGTGCTCCTCGTGCTCCGCCACCTGCTCCTTCGTGGGCTTGGCGATCTGGCCGTCGATACCGAAGTAGCTCCGGGACAGCGAGACGCGCAGCCGCTCCATGAAGGAGAGCTTGCGGGCGACCCCGGCCTCGTCGACCGTCGGTGGCAGCTCCAGCGGCTCGTACTGTTCGTACGCGGTCAGCGTGTACTTCTCCGCCGCCGACAGTGGCTCGTGCACTTCGACGAACTCGCCGTGCGGCAGCCGCTCGATGATGCCGGTCTCGCGGCCGTGCAGCAGCAGCTCCCGGTCCTTGCGCTGGAGGCCGAGACAGATCCGCTTGGTGATGACGAAGACCACGACCGGCGCCACGAAGAAGCCGATCCGGCAGGTCCAGGTGATCGCGTTGATCGACAGATCGAAGTGGGTGGCGATGAGGTCGTTGCCGCCGCCCGCCAGCAGGACCGCGTAGAGGGCCATCCAGGCGGTGCCGAAGGCGGTGCGGGTCGGGGCGTTGCGCGGGCGCTGGTTCAGATGGTGCTCGCGCCTGTCCCCGGTGATCCATGCCTCCAGGAATGGATAGAACCAGATGACCAGCAGCACCGTGGGGAAGATCAGGAACGGGATCAGCACCCCGAGTACCAGAGTGTGGCCCCAGAGATTGATCTCCCAGCCCGGCATCAGCCGGATCAGCCCTTCGGAATAGCCCATGTACCAGTCGGGCTGGGCGTCGGTGGACACCTGGTCGGGCCGGTAGGGGCCATAGGCCCACACCGGGTTGATCTGGGCGATGGCCGACATCAGCGTGGTGACGCCGAAGACCAGGAAGAAGAAACCGCCGGACTTGGCCACATAGACCGGCCACAGGGGCGGCCCCACGATATTCATGTTCCTTCTGCCGGGCCCCGGGAGATGCGTGTGCTTGTGGTAGACGAGCAGGATCATATGGAGCGCCAGCAGCCCGAGCATGATGCCCGGAATCAGCAGTACGTGCACGGTGAACAGCCGTGGCACGATGTCGGTTCCCGGGAATTGACCGCCGAAGAAGAAGAACGACAGATAGGTGCCGACGATCGGGATCGACAGGATCGCGCCTTCCATGAAGCGCAGACCGGTGCCGGACAGCAGATCGTCGGGCAGTGAATAGCCCATGAAGCCGTCGAACATCCCGAGAAACAGCAGAGCGGCGCCGGAGAGCCAGTTGATCTCACGGGGTTTGCGGAAGACGCCGTTGAAGAACGTCCGCATCATATGGGCGAGCATGCTGGCGATGAAGACGATCGCCGCCCAGTGGTGGACCTGCCGCATCAGCAGCCCGCCGCGCACATCGAAGCTGATGTCCAGTGTGGACTCGAAAGCCTGCGACATGCGGATGCCGTTCAGCGGCGTCCACCGGCCGTGGTAGACCACCTCGTTCATCGCCGGTTTGAAGAACAGGGTCAGATAGACCCCGGTCAGAATGATGATGACGAACGTGTAGAGGGCGATCTCGCCGATCAGGAAGGTCCAGTGGTCGGGGAAGACCTTGCGCAGATTGGCCTTGCCCATCTTGAAGAGGCCCACCCGACCGTCCAACCAGTCGGCGAGGGCCTCACCTTTTCCGGCGGGCGCGCGCCGACCGGATCCCTCATTGCGGAACCTCTGTCGGCGCTCCGGAAATGCTCTCATGTCTCAATGGGTTTACCAGGCATTCTCCATGGATGACGGCTCTCTTCGGCCGGGTGGATCAGGGTGTAACCCCTTTGAAGGAAGAACGCACCGGCCCGGTTGCGCCCCTGCGCCCCGCCTCGACTGCCGTCCGCGGCGCCGCCCGCCCCCCGGCGGGCGGCGCCGCGGACGCGGGTCCGCTACGCCGCCGGAAGCTCTCCGGTGCGGGCCACCTGGGCATACCAGCGGGCGCTGGACTTCGGCACCCGGGCCTGCGTCTGATAGTCGACGTAGACCGCGCCGAAGCGCTTGCTGTAGCCGTACGCCCATTCGAAGTTGTCCATCAGCGACCACAGGAAATAGCCGCGCAGATCGGCGCCGTCCGCGATGGCCTGGTGAGCGACGGCCAGATGGTCCCGGAGGTAGTCGATCCGCCGCGGGTCGTGGACCGCGCCCTCCGCGTCCGGCTTGTCGTCGAACGCGGCGCCGTTCTCGGTGATGTACAGCGGTACGCCCGGCGCCTCACGGCTGTAGCGCATCAGCAGGTCGTGCAGTCCGGTCGGGTCGATCGTCCAGCCCATCTCGGTGCGCTCGCCCGGCGTCTGGTGGAAGGCCACCTGCTCCGAGCCCGGCCAGGGGGAGTGGGTGCTGGCGCCGTGGCCGTCGTGGCGGGCGGGCGAGCCCTCGTTGTCGGTGCCCGCTGCTACCAATGACGGTGTGTAGTAGTTGATGCCCAGCGCGTCGAGGGGGTGCTTGATGACGGCCAGATCTCCGTCCCGGACGAACGACCAGTCGGTGATCGAGGCGGTGTCCTTGATCAGGTCGGTGGGGTACGCACCGCGCAGCAGCGGCCCGGTGAAGACGCGATTGGCCAGCGCGTCGATACGCCGCGCTGCGTCCAGGTCCTCGGGCTTGTCGCTGAGCGGCCGGACCACGGCCGGGTTGAGGCTGATGGCGATCTGGGCGCGGGCGGGGAGCGCGGCGCGCAGCGCCTGGGCGCCGAGGCCATGGGCGAGGTTCAGATGGTGGGCGGCGCGGAGCGGGGCCAGCCGCTCGGTGCGGCCCGGGGCGTGCACTCCCGAGCCATAGCCCAGGAAGGCGCTGCACCACGGCTCGTTGAGGGTGGTCCAGAACTCGACGCGGTCGCCGAGCGCCTCGGCCACGATGCCCGCGTACTCGGCGAACCGCTCGGCGGTCTCGCGCTCCGGCCACCCGCCAGCGCTCTCCAGCTCCTGGGGGAGGTCCCAGTGGTAGAGGGTGAGCACCGGCTGGATGCCCGCGCCCAGCAGCTCGTCCACCAGCGAGCGGTAGAAGTCGAGCCCGCGCTGCACAGCCGGTCCCCGGCCGGTGGGCTGCACCCGGGACCAGGACACCGAGAAGCGGTACGCCGCCAGGTTCAGCTCCGCCATCAGCCGGACGTCCTCGCGGAAGCGGTGGTAGTGGTCGACGGCGACATCACCGGTGTCACCGGCGAGCACCTTGCCGGGGGTGTGGCTGAAGGTGTCCCAGATGGACGGGGTGCGGCCGTCCTCCTGGGCGGCGCCCTCGACCTGGTAGGCGGCCGAGGCAGCGCCCCACAGGAATCCGGGCGGGAAGGTAAGGGTCATGGAAGCGCTCCCATTCGAGGTCGTGGGGAGGGGGAAACGGGGAGGGAGGACTGAGTGGTGGTGGCGGGCCGCTCAGCCCTTGACCGCGCCCTGCATGATGCCCCCCACAATCTGCTTGCCGAAGAGGACGAAGGCGATCAGCAGCGGCAGGGTGCCCAGCAGCGCCCCCGCCATGATCAGTGATTGATCCGGGGTGTACCCCCGGCTCAGACCGGTCAATGCCACCTGCATGGTCGGGTTGCCGTTCTGCGTGAGCGCGATGAACGGCCAGAAGAAGTCGTTCCACGATTGGACGAAGGTGAGCATTCCCAGCACCGCCATCGCCGGACGCGCCGCCGGGAAGACGACATGCCAGATGATCCGCAAGCTGCTCGCGCCGTCCATCCGCGCCGCCTCGATCAGCTCGGTCGGCAGCGCCTGGGTGAGGTACTGCCGCATGAAGAAGACCCCGAAGGCGCTGACGAGTGTCGGCACGATGACCGCCTGGAGCTGGTCGGTCCACTCCAGCTTGGCCACCATCATGTACAGCGGCACGACGCTGAGCTGGGGCGGCACCATCATCGTCCCGATGGTGAGCATCAGCAGGATGTTCTTGAAGCGGAAGCGCAGCTTGGCGAAGGCGAAGCCCGCGATGGTCGAGAACAGCACAGTCGACGCCGCGACCGTGCCCGCCACCACCGTCGTGTTGAGCAGCGCGGTGCCCATGTTGGCGCCGTTCCACGCCTTGTCCAAGTTGTTGAGGAGGTTGCCGCCGAACCACAGGGGAGGGGGTGTCTGGGCCAGCCGGGTGTTGGTGCGGGAGGCGGCGATGGCGGTCCACACCAGCGGGAAGAGCGAGCCGATGGTGAACAGGATCAGCACGGCGTAGGTGATCTTGCCCCCGTGCAGCTGCCTGCCCGCTCGGCCGCGGCCCTTTCCGCCCCGCGGAGTGGTGCGCGCGGGAGCCGCCGGATCGAGTGTCCGCCGGGAAGAGACAGTGGCGCTCATGGTTCTCCTCGTCTCCCTCACTGGCTCTTTCGCAGCCGTCGCGCGAACAGCGCGTTGGCTGCGGCGATCAGCAGCAGGATCAGGAACATCGTCCAGGCGATGGCGGAGGCCCGGCCGAGGTGCAGGTTCACCCAGCCCTGCTCGTACATGTACAGGCCGAGCGTCTGGTACTGGTGATCGGCGCCGCCGGTGGCCGTCCCCGCGGTGTTGAACAGCAGCGGCTCACCGAAGAGCTGGGTGGCCCCGATCGTGGAGACGACGACCGTGAAGAGGATGGTGGGCCGCAGCGACGGGACGGTGACATGCAGGAACTGCTTCCAGCGCGAGGCCCCGTCCAGCGCCGCCGACTCGTACAGATCGTTCGGCACGGCCTGCATGGCGGCCAGGTAGATCAGCGCGTTGTAACCGGTCCACCGCCAGATGACGATCGTGGAGACCGCGATCTGCGAGGTCCAGGTGCCGTTCTGCCAGTCGATGCCGTCCAGTCCGACCAGCCCCAGAGACCAGTTGACCATGCCGTAGTCATGCCCGAAGAGCAGCGCGAAGACCAGCGTGGCGGCAGCGACGGAGGTGGCGTACGGGGTGAGGATCGCCACCCGGAAGAACATCGAGGCGCGCAGCCGGTAGTTGAGCAGATGCGCGATCCCGAGGGCCATCATCAGCTGGGGAACGGTGGAGATCACCCCGATGGTGAAGGTGTTCCGCAGCGCTTTCCAGAAGAACTCGTCTTCCCACAGCCTGGAGTAGTTGTGCCACCCCGCCCACTCCATATGGGTGGGGTTGGTGAGCTCCACTTGGTGCAGCGAGGCCCACCCCGTGTAGAGCAGCGGGAAGAGGCCGAAGGCGGCGAAGAAGACGAAGAAGGGGGCGACGAAGGCGTACGGGCTCCATCGCAGATCCCAGCGGTAGCGGCGGCTGCGCCGGTCGCGACGCCGCTGCTCGGCCGGGTCGGGCGCCGGCGCGGTCGCGGCGCGCGGGGCCGCGCCCCCCTGCCCTGCGGGGGGCGCGGCCGTATCAGGGGTGAAACCGGAAGGTGCGGTCATGTCCGGGTCACTGGTCCAGCGCGTTGTCGTTCGTCTTGATCGCGGCCTTCCAGCCTTCGTTGGCGGACTTGCCCTGCTGCTCGACCTGGAGCAGGCCGACATCGGTGAAGTTCTGCTTGATGACGGCGTCCTTCGGGCCCAGGACCTGCGTCGGACTGTCCTTCGCGGCCTGGGAGAAGATCTTGCCGATGGGCGCGTTGTTGAAGTAGGGGAGCTTGGCGTCGGCCACCTGGGGCAGGTCGTACGCGGCCTGGGCGCTGGGGAAGCTCGCCTGCTTCTCGAAGAGCTTGGCCTGCTGTTCGGGTGCGGTCAGCCAGGTGGCGAGCTTGACCGCCTCGTCCTTGTTCTTCGCCGCCTGCGGCACCGAGAGGAAGGAGCCGCCCCAGTTGGCGGGCTTGGGTGCGGCGGCGACGTCCCACTTGCCCTTGTACTTGTCCCCGGCGTACTCCTTGATCTGGCCGAGCATCCAGGCCGGGCAGGAGGCGGTGGCGAACTTGCCGTTGGCAAGCGCCTGCTGCCAGGGCTTGGTGAACTCCTGTAGCCCTGCGGAGAGTTTGGCCGTGGACGCGTCGGTCGCCAGCTTCCACGCCTTCTTGACGGCCGGACTGTCCTTGTAGATGGGCTTCCCGCTCTTGTCGTAGTAGACCTCCGAGCCGCCGGAGACCGCCGCGTTGAACAGTCCGCCGGCCGAGTCCAGGAACGCGGCTCCGCCCGGCGCCTTCTTCGCGTAGTCCTTGCCGGCGTCGAGGTACTTCTGCCAGTCGCCCGCCCAGAGCTCGGAGACCGCGTTACGGTCGGCCGGGAGCCCGGCCTGCTGGAAGAGGTCCTTGCGGTAGCAGATCGCCATCGGGCCCACATCCGTGCCGAGGCCGATCGTCTTTCCGTCCTTGGCGGTGGCCTGCGCCCACTTCCAGTCGAGGAAGTTCTCTTTTTTGACGCCGTCCGCCTTCGAAAGATCAACGAACTTGTCGGCCTGGGTGGTGGTGACCTCATTGATGTTGCCCACCTCGACCGCCTGGATATCGGCGAGCCCGCTGCCCGAGCCGAGATGCGTGAGCAGCTGCGGGTAGTAGTTCGAGGCCGGGTCGATCACATTCTCTTCGATCTTGATATCCGGGTGCAGCTTTGTGTACTCGTCATAGAGCCCGGCCTGTTTGAAACCCATGACGCCGTACGTGCCGACGGTCACGAGCGTCTTGCCCTTGCTGTCGCCGCCGCCGGAGGAGCCGGCGGATCCGTCGTCGCCGTCATCGGCGCAACCGCTGAGCAGCCCAGCTCCTAAAGCGGCGACGGCCGCGAGGACCACGGCTGTGCTGCGGTGACTACCAGTGTTCCTGCGCATTCTGTCCTCCTAGCGCCCCGCCCAATGGCTTCCGGCCAATAAGTAGCGATACATGGGACTTTGAGATGCATCGAGCCGGGTGGACATCGTGCGGGTTGTGTATGGCTCAGGTACTGTGGGAGCGCTCCCAGCTGTGATGTGTTGAAGGGTCGCGGCTCCCCGCTGGGGTGTCAAGGGAGTGCGCGAAACAACTTCCCGAAACCACACTGCTGTTGAATGGCCCCGCAGCCGCCCATCGGGGGGTTGGAGCTGCTGGGTACGGACGGCTGGAGGCGCGATATGGCAGGAACGCGGCGGCATGGCGGGGGGCGGGGACGGCCGACCCTCGAGGAAGTGGCGGCCCGCGCCGGAGTCGGCCGCGGCACCGTCTCCCGCGTGATCAACGGTTCGCCGCGGGTCAGCGACCGCACCCGGACAGCCGTCGAGCAGGCCGTCGCCGAACTCGGCTATGTGCCCAACCGGGTGGCCCGCGCGCTCGCCGCCAACCGTGCCGACGCCGTCGCCCTGGTCATCCCCGAGCCCGAGACCCGGCTCTTCGCCGAACCGTACTTCTCCGACATCATCCGCGGCGTCGGCGCCGAGCTCGCCGACACCGACCTGCAACTGCTGCTGACCCTCATCCGCACCCCCAAGGAACGGCAGCGGCTCGCGGACTACCTCTCCGCGCGCCGGGTCGACGGGGTGCTGCTGGTCTCCGTGCACGCGGACGATCCGCTGCCGGACCTGCTGGAGCAGATCGAGATGCCCGCGGTGCTCAGCGGCCGCCGCTCGGCGCATGAATCGGTCCCGTACGTCGACTCGGACAACACCGGGGGCGCCCAGTCCGCCGTGGAACACCTCATCGGCCGCGGCCGCACGACGGTCGCCACCATCACCGGACCGCTGGACATGTATGTCGCCCAGTGCCGCCTGGAGGGCTACGGCGCCGCGGTCCGGGCGGCGGGCCGGGAAGTGGAACCGGAGCTGGTGGCTTCCGCGGACTTCACCGAGGAGGGTGGCCGCCGGGCCATGCGCCAACTCCTCGACCAGCGCCCGGACCTGGACGGCGTCTTCGCCGCCTCGGACGTGATGGCCGCGGGCGCCCGGCAGGTGCTGCGCGAGAGCGGGCGCCACGTCCCGGACGACGTGGCGCTGGTCGGCTTCGAGGACTCGGCCGTCGCCCGCCATATGGACCCTCCGCTCACCAGCGTCCGGCAGGCCACGGAGGAGATGGGCCGGGCGATGGTGCGGGTGCTGCTGGAGGAGATCGAGGGGCTGTCGGACCGCACCTCCAAGCGGCCGCAGATGGTACTTCCTACCCAGCTGGTGCGGCGGGAGTCTTCCTGAGGGGCCGCAAAGGGCATGGGGCCGGTGGACAGTGTCCACCGGCCCCACGACCAGAGGGCGGGCCAGGCGCTTACAGCGCCGGGTAGGCGTTCTTCAGCAGTTCCTGGAACTGGGCCGAGAACCAGTGGCCCGACAGCGGAGCGTTCGCCAGCGCCCCCGACATGTTGTTGCCGTTGCGCGGGTTGCCGGTGTACGTCGGGTCGCACATCCGGTCGAAGCCCTTGCCCTCGTCGTTCGGGATCGAGGAGCTGGAGCCGTCCGACTCGCCCGGGGGCTTCATCCACACATACGCGTCGATCCCGGACGCGGGTGCCGCCTTGGGCCGCTCACCGAGTCCGGCACCGGACTGGTTGCACCAGTTGCCGATGTGGATCCGGCGGTCGTAGCGCCCGCCGTTGACGTACGTGTCCACGTCCGACTTCGCGCCGGGGCCGCTGGGCCGGGCGCTGCCGCCCCAGCCGTTGCGGGAGGTGTCGATCAGCGCGCCGACGTTGCTCGGGAAGCCGACGTTGACCAGCTCCTGGCGGAACGCCTGGGCGAAGGAGAGCTCGTCGACGTACCGGTTCCAGTCCACCCACTTCGACTGGCGCACGGTGGTCCCGTTGACCGAGTCGTCGATGGTGTAGTTGTTCTCCTTCAGCGCGCTGTAGTTGGCCGTGTTGACGATGATGCCGGCCACCTTGTCGACCGTGCTGCCCTCGGCCGTCGCCGCCTGCTTGAGCACCTGGGCGGTGGCGTTGAAGTTGTCGTCCCAGCCGATCCAGCCGTGGTGCCCGGCGTCCACGTAGTTGTAGACGTTGCCGATGGCGCCCAGCTTGTTGAGGGCGTAGCCGACGCCCTTCACGTAGTTGCCGTTCGCCTTCATCGTGTCGCACTGCGGGGTCGCGGTGGGACGGCCGCCGGTGTTGGTGACCAGGTTGGGCAGTGAGTCGATCTCGATCGTGGTCACGATCCGCAGATTGGAGTTGGCGTACTTCGACTCGGAGAGAATCGCCGCGATCGGGTCGATGAACTGCGTCTTGTACTTGTCGATCTCGGTCGGGCCGAGCTCGCCGTTGGACGCCAGCGCGGCGCAGTCACGGCCGGGCAGGTCGTAGACCACTAACTGGACGACGGTCGGGCTGCCGGCCGACTGCTGCAGCGCCTTGTCGAGGTGGGCGCGCAGCCCCATCGCGCCGTTCGCGCCGTTGATCGCGGCGATGCGGTCCAGCCAGACGCCGGTCGGCTGGTTGGAGATCTTGCTGCCGCCCGGTTCGGCGGCGGCCTTCGCCGACCAGTCGGGGTTCACGTACACCTTGGCGCCCGCGTACGGGTTGTCGACCTTCGCGGCGGCCGCCCTGCCGCTGTCCACCTGGGCGGACGCCACACCGGTCAGCGCCCCCATGGTCAGCGCGGAGGCGGCGAGCAGAGTGCCCGCCATTCGGATTCTGCGGCTCATTGCATTCCCTTCAGGTGATCACGGAGTCCCACGCCGAAGTTGGTCGGCGTGCCGTTGTAATCGCTGATCAGCGACGGGCCCGAGGAACAGTCCCAGGTGTTCCAGGTCCAGCCCAGATACGAGGCGCCCTTGGCGTCCAGCCAGGCCATGACCCGGTCGATATAGCCGTGGGAGCAGGTGTTCTCGCCGATCTCGCCCGCCACGAAGGGGACCTGGGCGATGACCGGGGCGAGCTGTTCGTTGAAACAGCTCTCGCTCGAGCAGGTGTTGAAGTTGTAGGTGTGCCAGGCGGCGGCGAGGTTGCCCGCCGGGTCGTTCGGCTTGTACGTCAGCCACTGGCGCAGATCGTTGGAGTAGGCGACCCCCGGGATCAGGACCAGGTTCCTGGCACCCGTGGTCCTTACGGCGTTCAGCAGGGTCTGCATCCCGGCTACCTGGAAGTCGATTCCGGGGCAGCTCCCACCGTCGCGCCAGCACTTCCACGCCGCCGTGAGGTCGGAGGTGGCGCGGTCCGGGAACGGCTCGTTGAACAGGTCGAAGACCACGGCCTGGTCGCTCTTGAAGGTCTGGGCGACCGAGGTCCAGAAGGCCGGGGTGTACTGCGCGTTCGGCATCGGCTTCTGGCAGGTGGCGTACTCGGTGCCGGGGCAGTGGCTGTCCCCTCCGGTGTATCTGCCGTGGGACCAGTGGAGTTCGACGATGGGCGTGATGCCATGGGCCTCCAGCCGGGCGACGAGTGCCTTGACCGCCGCGATGTAGTTGGCCCCTCCATAGGCCGGGTTGATATGGGAAAGGCCCAGCCAGCACTCCTCGTTGAGCGGGATCCGGACCGCGTTGACCTTCCAGTCCGCGATGGCCTTGACGGAGGCGTCGTCCACGGGGCCGTCGAAGATGCCGTATCCCTGGACGCACATGAACTCACCGCCGGAGCGGTTGACGCCGAGCAGCCGCCGGGTGGCGCCGTTCTCGTCGACCAGCTTGTTGCCCGAGGCACGCAGCTTCGGCGGTGCGGCGTTCGGGCGGAGTGGCTTGGACGGCGCGTCGGCGGGGGCGACCGACGCGGTGGTCATGGCCGGTCCGCTCGCCGCCGACGCGGTGGTGGGCGCCAGGGCGGTGCCCACCACGGATAAGACCGCGGCGGCCACCAAGGCATAAAGGCGCGGGGGTGCTCGCATGGAGCGACTCCTTGAGGTCCAAGCGCCGTTCGATACGGCGCAGACTGCTGGAACCGCTCCCACTGGTTGAAGTGAAGGTAGCGCTCGACGGGCTCATGTCAACAGTTCCCGTTCACGGAATTATCGGTAGAAGACCTCTGAGCACCCGGTGTTGTTCAAAGACTTGACACCTCATCAGCCTGATATGAACCTTGGGAGCGCTCCCACTGGTTCGCACTTTCCCCCACCACCCGCACGAACCGCGAGGAGGTCCCCCGATGCGCGTACAGCGTGGCTCGCCCTTATCCGGCGCACGACTTTCAGGGGCACGGCTCTCAGGGGCACGGCGACGCATGAGACGGCTGGTGACCGCCCTGGCCGCCGCGCTCTCGCTCCCCGTGGCCATGACCGCGGCGGGCGGTGCCGCCCCCGCGCACGCCGCGGCGGTCCAGTGCGGGGTCGACTACAAGACCAACGACTGGGGCTCCGGCTTCACCGCCGACCTCACCCTCACCAACCCCGGCACCGACGCCATCGACGGCTGGACCCTGACCTACGACTACGCCGGCGACCAGAAGCTGAGCAACGGCTGGAACGGTAGCTGGTCGCAGTCCGGCAAGACCGTCACCGTCACCAACGCGGGGCACAACGCGAAGATCGCGGCCGGGGGCAATGTCACCACCGGCGCCCAGTTCACCTACAGCGGCACCAACGCAGCCCCCACCTCCTTCGCCGTCAACGGCGTGGCCTGCCGGGGCGCCCATCAGCCGCCCATCGCGGTGCTGAGCAGCCCGTCCCCCGGTGCCGTCTTCACCTCCGGCGGCACCGTCCCGATGACGGCCACGGCCGCGGCGGCCGACGGGGCGACGATCACCAAGGTCGAGTTCTACAGCGACACCAAGCTCCTCGGCACCGACACCACCTCCCCGTACGCCTTCGACCACCAGGACGTCCCGGCGGGCGACTACTCGCTCTATGCCAAGGCGTACGACAGCCAGGGCGCCTCGGCCGAGTCCACTCCCGTCGGCATCCATGTGGCGGCCGGCCCCACGCTGGTGGCGAGCCCCGGTCAACTCGGAGTGCAGCAGGGCAAGAGCGGGACGTTCGGCGTCAAGCTGTCCACCAAGCCGTCCGCGAACGTCACCGTCTCCGTGGCCCGCACCTCGGGCAACACCGGGCTGACGATCTCCTCGGGAGCCACCCTCACCTTCACCCCCGCCAACTGGGACACCGCCCAGCAGGTGACCGTGGCCGCCGCCAACAGCGGCACCGGCGCCGCCACCTTCACCGCGACCGCCGCCGGCCACACCAAGGCCGAGGTCACCGTCACCCAGCTGGCCGCCGCGAAGGTCTACGACGCCCGCTTCCTGGACCTCTACAACAAGATCACCGCACCGTCGGCGGGCTACTTCTCGCCCGAGGGCGTTCCGTACCACTCGGTGGAGACCCTGATCGTCGAGGCCCCCGACCACGGCCATGAGACGACCTCCGAGGCGTACAGCTATCTGATCTGGCTGCAGGCGATGTACGGCAAGGTCACCGGCGACTGGGCCAAGTTCAACAACGCGTGGGACATCATGGAGAAGTACATGATCCCCACCCACGCCGACCAGCCCACGGGCGGCTTCTACAACGCCTCCAAGCCGGCCACCTACGCGCCCGAATGGGACCAGCCCTCCCAGTACCCCTCCCAGCTCAACGGCAATGTGCCGGTCGGCAACGACCCCATCGCCGCCGAGCTGAAGAGCGCGTACGGCACCGATGACATCTACGGCATGCACTGGATCCAGGACGTCGACAACGTCTACGGCTACGGCAACGCGCCCGGCAAGTGCGAGGCGGGCCCGAGCGACACCGGCCCGAGCTATGTCAACACCTTCCAGCGCGGCCCGCAGGAGTCGGTCTGGGAGACCGTGACCCAGCCCACCTGCGACGGCTTCAAGTACGGCGGCAAGAACGGCTATCTGGACCTGTTCACCGGCGACGCCGCGTACGCCAAGCAGTGGAAGTTCACCAACGCCCCCGACGCCGACGCCCGCGTCGTCCAGGCCGCCTACTGGGCCTCGGAGTGGGCCAAGGCGCAGGGCAAGGGCGGCCAGATCTCCGGGAACATCGCCAAGGCCGCCAAGATGGGCGACTATCTGCGCTACGCGATGTACGACAAGTACTTCAAGAAGATCGGCAACTGTGTCGGCGAGACCGGTTGCGCGGCGGGTAATGGCAAGAACAGCTCCCACTACCTGCTGTCCTGGTACTACGCCTGGGGCGGCGCCACCGACACCTCCGCGGGCTGGTCCTGGCGCATCGGCTCCAGCCACGCCCACGGCGGCTACCAGAACCCCATGGCGGCCTGGGCCCTCAGCTCGTACGCCGACCTCAAGCCCAAGTCCGCGACGGGCGCGAGCGACTGGTCCACCAGCCTCAAGCGCCAGCTCGAGTTCTACCGCTGGCTGCAGTCCAGCGAGGGCGCCATCGCGGGCGGCGCCACCAATAGCTGGCAGGGCCGCTACGCCACGCCGCCGTCGGGCACGTCCACCTTCTACGGCATGTACTACGACGAGAAGCCGGTCTACCACGACCCGCCGTCCAACCAGTGGTTCGGCTTCCAGGCATGGTCCATGGAGCGGGTCGCGGAGTACTACAACCGCACCGGCGACGCCTCCGCGAAGACGGTCCTGGACAAGTGGGTCAAGTGGGCCCTGTCCAAGACCACCGTCAACGCCAACGGCACCTACCAGATCCCGTCCACCCTCCAGTGGTCCGGCCGGCCCGACACCTGGAACGCCTCCAGCCCCGGCGCCAACGCGAGCCTGCACGTCACCGTCGCCGACTACACCAATGATGTGGGCGTGGCGGCCGCGTACGCCAAGACCCTGTCCTACTACGCCGCCAAGTCCGGCGACACCCAGGCCAGGGACACCGCGAAGGCGCTGCTGGACGGCATGTGGAACAACTACCAGGACGCCCTCGGGATCGCGGTCCCCGAGTCCCGCGCCGACTACAACCGCTTCGACGACCCGGTCTACGTCCCCAGCGGATGGACGGGGACCATGCCGAACGGTGACAAGATCGACGCCGGTTCCACCTTCCAGTCGATCCGCTCCTTCTACAAGAACGACCCGGCCTGGTCGAAGGTCGAGGCGTATCTGAAGGGCGGCGCGGTGCCCAGCTTCACGTACCACCGGTTCTGGGCCCAGGCGGACATCGCGCTGGCGATGGGGTCGTACGCGGACCTCTTCGAGTAGCGGCACACGCACGAACAGCGGCACACACCTCCCGGGACGCGCCACCCGGGACGCGGGGCGGGGCTCCACCAGGAGCCCCGCGCTCGCCGCTCTCAGACGGGCACCGGGTCGTTCCGTTCGGCCAGTGCCCGCTCCAGCCGCTGGATGTGACGGTGCTGCAGCCGCGCCGAGCGCTGCAGCGTCATGACCACCCGCAGAAACTGGTCCATATCGGCCGCCCGGGTGAGGATGTCGTCGGGCACCCGATCATCGGCCAGGCACTCCCGCTCGTCCTGGGCGAGCACGGCCTGTGCCCAGGCCAGGGTGACCGGCTTGAACATCGTGGGGTGGCCCGCCACGATCCTGGCGCGGACCGCCAGGTCGTTCTCGGCCGCCTCCACATGCAGTCCGTCGTCCTTGTTGCGCGCCCCGAACAGCGCGTCGTGGAGGTGATGGGCCGTGAAGCCGCGCTCGGCGCAGGCGATCCAGAAGTCCCAGTCCTCCCCGGCACGCATGTCCTCGGCGTAGCCGCCCACCGTCTGCCACACCTCGCGGCGGTAGAGCGAGCAGTAGAACATGATCAGCCGCCGCAGCAGCAGGTCCTTGTCGTAGGCCGGGAGCTGCAGCGCCTGCGCGGGCAGTCCGTCGTCGGTGAAGACGGAGACGTCTGTGGAGACGATGGCGATGTCCGGCCTTTGGTCCAGCACCGCCACCGTACGCTCCAGCATGGTGGGGGCGATCACGTCGTCGGCGTCCAGCGGCAGTACGTAGCGGCCGGTGGTGGCCGCGATGCCCGCGTTACGGGCGGCCGAGACACCCGCGTTGGCCTGGCGCAGCAGCCGGATGCGCCGATCGGGGTGGTCGGCGATCAGCGACCGGGCGACCGCCGCGGTGTCGTCGGTGCTGCCGTCGTCGACCACGACGAGCTCCCAGTCCGGGTGGGTCTGGGCCAGCACGCTGTGCACCGCCTGCGGCAGGTAGTGGCCGTAGTCGTGGCAGGGGATGACCACCGAGACCAGGGCAGGCGAGCCGCACCCCTCGGACGGCGACGCCGACGACGCCGCGGCCCCCGGGAGGCATCCAGCCTCCAGGGGGCCGCGTTCCGGGCCGGAGGGAGCCGAGGTCATCGGAGCCCGTTGCCGTACCGGCTTTGCCCGGACCCGCCGGGCTGGGCCGCCTTGGACCTCGGTTGGCCGGAGACGGCGATGTTGGCGCAGTGCGAGCCCGTCCCGGAGCCGCCGCCGGGGGGAACGACGATGGTCACGTTGGCCGAGGTGCCGACGGTGGTGTCGCAGTGGTTCCGCTGCACCACGCCGTGCGGGTCGCCGAAGATCTGCGCGAAGTTGAGGCAGTGCGACCCCGCCCCCGGCCCCGAGACGCCCACCCCGCGCTTGGAGTCGCAGTCGTTGACCTGCTGGGTGGGGTTGTCCCAAGAGAGCGCGCCGGCGTCGCCCCCGCCGAAGGCCACTGCCCCGGCCGCCGCTGTCACCAGCGCGGCCGTCTTGCCGATGTTCATGTGATTCTCCTCCTCTTCGCAGAGACCTGCGGACGCCTGGCTAACGACGCTCGACGCCACGGGCTTCGCTCTCGGTGGCGGCTTCACCTGCCTGGCTCAGCGGGCCACCACCCGGGTGGGCGGGGTGCACCACTTCCACCCCGGGCAGCGCCCAGCACGTGACGCCCATGTCCTGGGCCAGTGCGGCCAGCCCCTCGGTCTCGATGAGCCGCCGGTAGGGGACGGCCGGGAACACCAGCCCGTCGCGGTGCAGATCGGCGTGGATCAGCAGGGCCGTACCGCCGACCGCGTCGACGCGGACCCGCTCGTGCCCGCGCAGCTCGTCGAGATAGCTGCGGGCGAATCCCTTGGGCGGCTGCAGGATCCCGTCCCGGAGCCATCGGTCCCAGTCCAAAGCGCCGGCGTCCGGGTGCAGGACGAAGGTGTTGAGGTCGAAGCTGGGCCCGCCGGGCTCGGTGACGCAGTGCGCGGCGACGATCTCCTCACGCGCGCCGAGCAGCCGCTGGACGAGGTCGGCCGGATGGTCCGTCACATCGACGTCGAGCCACAGGACCCACCGCTCGTCCGCGAGCGCGCGCGACAGGAGGTGGTTACGGGCCATGGCCAGCGCCGACCGCCGCTGCCGCTGGACGCTCCGCTCCCAGCGCGGCCCGGTGAGCCGCAGGCCGAAGTGGCGTCGTACGAGGGTGACCCGCCGGAAGTCCGCCTCCAGCGCGGGCAGGGCGTCCTGGAGGGCCTGCCAGGTGCCGTCACGGCTGTCGCCCTCCAGCAGGCCGACAGAGAGCACGTCGCGCGGGTGGTCGAGAGCGCGCAGGTTGTCCAGGTAGCGGGGGAGGAAGGCGGCGGCGTCCTTGAGGGGGGTGAGGACGAGCAGCGGCGGGTGCCCGTCCGCGTCCGCGTGTACGTACACGGGGGCGGGCCGTCTGGCGTGAGGGACGCGCGCCGACGGGTCGGGGGTGTTCTCCGCGGTGTCTTCCGCCTCCGGGACATCCGCCTCCGGGACATCAGCCGAGTCGAGGGGCAGCCGCGCCGCCATCGCGTGCACCTGGTCCACGTAGGCGCTCCCCGTGGACCACACCTGGGTCGCGGCGTCGAAGAGGCTCGTGAAGTGCGGCTCGTCGAAGGTGTTGGCCCCGTGGAACACATAGGTGTAGAGCTCCGGCGCGTCCAGGGACACCGTTCGTCCGCCGCGCACCACGGCCTCCGCGACCGGGGAGTCCTCGCCACGCCGCAGCTGGGGATAGCGGGGAAGTGCCTCCTTCGCGCAGAGCATGGAGCCCTCCCACACCCGTACCCCGGAGATCGCCATCGTGCGGCGAGCGGGCCACCACAGCCGCTCCCGGGCCAGGAAACACGCCGTGGCATCCAGCGCGAGAACCGCCGCCAACTGCACTTCGATCCGCTCCGGGTCGTACAGGTCGTCGTCGTCCCACTGGCACACGTAGGACCCGGTGGCCAGGTCCACGGCGATGTTGCGCAGCTCGCCCAGCGTCCGCCCCTCCGGTGGCAGCCGGTGCAGCCGGATCCGTTCGTCGGCGAGGTCTCGTACGTGGTCCTCGATGGCGCCGTCCGCGCCGTCGTCGACCACGACCAGCTCCGCGCGGGAGTAGGTCTGGGCGAGGAAGCACCGGATCGCCCGCTCGGCCAGCGGCAGCCGGTCCTTGGTCACCATCAGACAGGACACCGTGGGCGCGGGCGAACCCGCGGCCCAGCGCCTGCGCTGGGCGTCGAGGTCGACCAGGCCGTGGGCGCAGGGCTGCAGATCCTGGCTCGTCCAGAAGCTGACCTGGCGCCTGGTGGAGACCCCCGTTGCCCCGGAGTCCTCCCGGTCCCAGCTGCCCGACCAGTGGTGCACGGCATGCGCCCGGTCCAGGTCCACCTGCCGCGGCCCGAACAGCTCCGCCGCGGCCGGGCTCAGCTTGGGGTACAGGACGTCGGCCTCCAGTAGCGTGGGGGAGCAGCCCTCGGGGGCGCTGTCGACCGCGCGCGTGAGGAAGAACGGGCCCGTCGCGCCCAGCGGGTCGGACAGGGTGTGGGCGCCCACCAACTGCCGGTGCACATGAGACCAGAACGGATGGCCGGGCCGCGACGCCATGAACGCGTTGCAGACGATGCGCCGCATACCGTTCCGGCGGCTCCATGGCAGCCGGGCGTGCTCCCCCGGTTCGAGACCGAGGACGAGCTCCTTCCCGGAGAGGAGCCCGGTCACCGGGCGCAGGCACTCGAAGTCCATGTCGACGTACAGCCCGCCGAAGTGGTCGAGCAGGAAGTAGCGGATCGCGTCGGCCCGTTTGATCGGCTCGGGATAGCCGTCGTAGACGGGCAGGAACCACGCGTAGTGCTCCTCGAGGAACGCGCGGTTGTCCTCGTCCGTCCACAGCCGGTACTCCCAGTCGGGGTGGTGCCGGCGCCAGGACTCCGACCAGGTCCGCCATTCTTGCGGTACGTCCGTGTTCTTCCAAGTCTGGTGGATCAGGGGTGCAATTCCCCGCTTCTCGGGCATCTGTGCAGTATGTTCGCGGGTCGTGTCCACCGGCGGGCTGCGCGAGAGGGGAACATCGCCCGTCCGGCCCAGCGCGCGCGTCGGACCGGGCGGGAAAGGTACTGCTGGCGGCGGTTGGCCGAGTCAGGACAACGGCACCGAGAACAGCACTCGTTCGGTACCGACCCGGTGTTCGGCCGCAAAGCGACATTCGCGCGATGGTGGTATGCGCTTCGTTTCCAGTATCGCGTCACCTTGACGCCCGGCCGGCGCATCCGTGCTGCCAGGGGCCGTGCTGTCCCTGCCCTGCATGCCAGTCCGCCCCGCCAGGGAGAACGCGCGTCACGCCCGCACGCGTGAAACCCCGGGGTACACGGCGGCCACGTTGTCCGTCGGCTTCGGCCGGTGCTCCGCGCAGGGGCCCGCCGCGAAGGCGCGCAGCAGATTCTCCGTGGCGCGGGTGACGAAGGCCCCGGTGCGTGCGTCCATCCTGTGGTCGCGCCCGTTCTCATGAGTCCCCGCCATCAGGGCCTCCACCCAGCGCATCGTCCCCGAGGCGAAGACCCCCGCCCCGCTCGCCACGGTGTAGTACGCGGAGTCCGAGTGGCTGTGCCGCCCCCGGCAGACCAGAGGGGAGTGGGCGATGATCCGCAGCGGCGCCGGGGTGGGATCGTCCGGGGTGACCCGGTCGTACTCCACACCCACCAGATGGTCGAAGGAGTCGCCGTCGTCCACCCCGGTCCCGGCGAACAGCCAGTGGCCGCTGTCCAGGACGACGTACGGGGCGTCGGTCGGGTAGCCCTCGTAGAGGACGCCGGTCAGCGAGGACTCGGGATCGGGCGCGGGGGGCTGACGGAAGTCGGTGGTCGCCAGGTCGCGATGGTTCACCAGATACGGGTCATCCCGGTAGGCGGTCTTGTAGCAGACCACGGTGCGCGCGGGGGCACCGCCGGGGCCGGGCTCCAGCCGGATCCGGCGGAAGCAGGTGTTGGCGCCGAGGAAGGCCAGATTGGTGCCGTCGTCCCGGGCCCGGGTCACGTACTGCCGCTGCTGCGGGGTCCAGTACTCGTCGTGACCGAGCGACAGGGCGGCCGAGGCGCCCTTCAGCACGGCCGGTCGCAGATGGACGTCCACGCCCGTGGTGTACGCGAGCGGAAGGCCCAGCCGTTCGGCGAGGACCACCAGGGCCCGCTCGTAGACCAGGAACTTCTCCGCCCCGCTTTTCGCGTACGGCCGGTCGAAGCTGACGGCCAGCGAGCGGCTCCCGTACGCACCGTCCCGGCCCTGGTAGAGGCTGTAGCCGCCCCAGGTGTTGTACGCCTGCCAGGTGGCCGGTGCGTGCATCAGCAGCGTCCGGCCCCGCGCCTGCCGTGAGCGCACGATCAGCGGCACATAGCGCTGATGGCCGTTCGAGGCGTCCAGCCGCAGCAGATACGCGCCCTCCGGCCAGTTCCGGGCGCGTATGCGCAGTGAACGGTCCCAGTCGGCCCGCACCGTGCGGGTGGCGTCGAGGAACAGGGGCGCGCCTTGCTTCCTGCCGTCCACCCGGCCCGACCGCCACACCAGCCGCGCCTGCGCCCCGCCGTACCAGCCGATCCGGTAGGCCGATACGCGGAAGGCGGGGGCGGTGGTCGACACATGGAGGCCGACCTCCTCGTCGGGCAGCACGCTCACCCGGTCGGTATAGCCCTCGATGGCGTCGGGCGGCCCCGTCGAGCGGATGCGCCAGTCGGCACTGCCCGGCCGGGCCCGTTCCGCCTCCTCCGCCCGGCGCGCGGCGTCGGCGCGACGGGAGGGGCGGGCGCGGTGGCCATCGCGTCCGGAGGAGTCGCAGCCCGTCGCGGCCACCCCGGCGGCCCCGGCACCGGCCGCCGCCGCGGCCCCGAGGAAGCCCCGGCGGACCAGCCCGCCGGTTGTGCGGCCCTGTTCTCCGTCCACCGGATCATCGTGGGCCGCGCCGCGGACGCGGGCGAGCCGGTGCGGTCCGACGGAGTATCCGGCCGCGCGGTCCGGCGCCTCCGAGGTGCGGCGTGGGGGCGCGGGGAGCAGCCTGGGACATATGACGGAATCCCAGGCGCCGCGCATTCACCGGCCTCCGATCGTGGTGCTCGGCGTGCAGCAGAACGACCCCCCGTACCGTCTGGTCGAGATCGCCGGTGAGCTGGCGGGCAAGGCGCACTCGGTCCTGGACGTCATCGAGATCGCCCGGGAGGTGGGTCTGGACGATGTCGATCTGGACGATCCGGATGTGGTCCGGTGGGTGGGCGGCGACAAGTTCACCTGGACGTCGTTCTGGCCCCCGCATCGGTCGCGCCACGAGCACCGCGGCTAGGCGGGCCCGCGGGCGGCTCGAGCTTGGATTCACTGTCAACCCGACGTTGACACCCTGCGGAGTGTCAACCTATGGTTGACGCATGACGAAACCAGTCGGACTCAGTCATCCCGTACGCCTCGACGATCTGATCGAGGCCATCAAGAAGGTCCACACCGACGCTCTCGAGCAGCTCACCGACGCGGTGATCGCCGCCGAGCACCTCGATGAGGTGGCCGACCATCTCATCGGCCACTTCGTGGACCAGGCCCGCCGCTCCGGCGCCTCCTGGACCGACATCGGCAAGAGCATGGGGGTGACGCGGCAGGCGGCCCAGAAGCGCTTCGTCCCCAAGGCGCCCGGCGAACCCTCGGACCTCGACCCCAGCCAGGGCTTCAGCCGCTACACCCCGCGGGCGCGGAACACGGTGATGGCGGCGGCGAACGAGGCCCGCGCGGCCTCCAACGGCGAGGTGCGCCCCGAGCACCTGGTCCTGGGCCTCCTCCATGAGCCGGAGGGCCTCGCCGCGAAGGCGATCCTCGCCCAGGGCGTCCTGCTCGACACCGTCCGCCAAGCGGCCACCGAGGCCCTTCCCCCGGCCGCCGAGGAGGTGCCCGAGCTCATCCCGTACGACGCGGGTGCCCGTAAGGTCCTGGAGCTCACCTTCCGGGAGGCCCTGCGGCTGGGCCACAACTACATCGGTACCGAGCACATCCTCCTCGCCCTCCTCGAACACGAGGATGACGCGGGCCTGTTGACCGGCCTGGGCATCGACAAGGCCACCGCCGTGGACACCCTCACCAAGGCACTGACCCGAATCGCCGAGGCCATCAAGGACGAGATGGAGGGGTGATCGAGCGCCCCTCGACGGCCCAACGGCGAAGGTGCGGCGGCCGGAACAGCGATGCTGTGCCGGTCAGGCCGAGGACTCGCCTGACCGCGCGACTCGGGGAGCGGACGGTGACCGTCTTGCCGTGCGCGAGCGCCTCCCGGCGGAGCCTCAGCAGTGCGTTGAGGCCCGAGCAGTCCCAGAACCTCACCGCTCTCAGGTCCACGTCGACGCCCTCGCCGGAAGCGCGGAGGGCCGTGTGCAGGGCGGCGGACACGGCGGGGGCGGTCTCGTAGTCCACTTCCCCCCGGATCACGACAACCTTCCGGGGTCCCTCCTGGTAGCTGTCGGTGATGAGGGCGGACGGGGGCGTGGACGCGGGCCGCGACGGCGTCGGCCCGACCGTCGCCCCGGGTGCCGCATCGTGTGCGGGCCGGTACGGCGAGCGATGCCCGGGCTCGGGCGTGGAGACGTCTCGGGCGTGCATCTGTCTCTGTCTCCCCTCAAGTCGTCCCACCGGCATCACACGACTTGCTTTACACGAAGCATAATTCATGTTTCCAGATGCGTCATCATCGCTTCGGCAATATCATGAGCGCATGGGAGGAGTGCCTGAATCGCACACTGGGTGGACGTTCCTGACGAACCACGCCCGCGTGCTGGCCGCGATCGCCGACGACGCGAACGTGCGGATCCGCGACATCGCCGCACACTGCAGGCTGACGGAGCGCGCCGTCCAAAAGATCATCGCCGACCTGGAGCAGGACGGCTATCTGTCCCACACCCGTGAGGGGCGCACGAACACGTACCGCATCGAGCCGGGGAAGGTCCTGCGCCACCCGGCCGAGGCCGGACTCCCCGTGGCCTCGCTCCTCTCCCTGCTCGTCGAGGACGAGGCCCGGCGCAAGAACGCCGACGGGCCGATCGGCGGCGGGAACCCGAACCCGACAGCGCACTGACGCTCCTGCCCTCGACTACTCTGAAACGACCCTTGACGTCAGAGGTAGGAGTCACGGTGCGCATCGGCGAACTCGCCGCCCAGGCCGGCGTCAGTGTGCGAGCGCTGCGCTACTACGAGGAGCAGCACCTGCTCACCTCGGAGCGCAGCCCCAGCGGCCAGCGCCACTACCCGGACACCGCGGTCGCCCACGTCCTGATGATCCAGTGCTTCTACGCCGCGGGCCTGTCCAGCAAGGCCATCCGCGAACTCGTCCCCTGCATGCACACCGGCGTCGCCACCCCCTCCATGCGCGCCCGCCTGACCTCCGAACGCGACCGTATGAACGCCCAGATCGCCGACATGGCGAGGGCCCGCGACCACCTGGAGGCCCTCATGACCGCGGCCGACGGCATGGTCGACGGCGAGATCCGGTGCGCCCCGCTCAGCGCTTGATCCACCGTAGCGGCGGCGCGGGAGCAGGCAGGGCAGACGGCCGGTCAGCGGCGGGCGCCGCGGGCGCCGATCCCGCCGTGGTAGCCGAGTTCGAGGTAGCGGGCGCGGGTACTCCAGGAGCCGAGATCGGGCGCGTTGGTCAGGACGTCGTGCCAGCGCGAGCCGCCGGAGGCCGCCTTACCGGAAGGGGTCCCCGGGTCACGCGCGGGGCGCCCGGCGCAGAGCCGCACCCCCGACCGCGCCTCGGACTCGCGGACCGGCTCCCACAAGCCCACCGAGAACATCCCGGCGAGCTGGTGCATGGCGATGAAACTGGCTATGCCCCCTTCGGGATCCGTGGAGTCCGGGCGCTCGGTGAGGGCGTGCCACAGGAAGTACGGGTTCGGCAGCCGCACATCGGGCTGGAAGCGGTAGACGAGCCGCACCAGTCTGATCGAGCCGATGCGCGGCAGCTTTATCCGGCTGAGCGGGACGACCTCGCGCTTCCCGCCGGTCCAGGTCAGCGTCTTGTTGCGGCCCATGTAGCCGGGCTCGCTGTAGACCGTGGCGTGAAGGCGTTCCCTGCGATCGGGCCGCCGGTTGTGCACCATGCCCGCGCCGACGATGGCGCCACCCACCGAGGCCAGGCCCGCCAGGAGAATTCTGGTCTTGCGCTTCATCGGAACGCGACACCTCGCTTCTGACGGGACGACCGCCTTCATCATGTGCCACGCCGAGGAGAACCTTCATGGTTCCTTGCATCCCGCAACCCGGCCCAACTCGGCCACGTCTATCCCTGGTGAGACGGTCAGGAGGACCGTAAGAACGAATGCAGGGGTAGGGACATGACTGTTCTGGTGCTGCTCGGCGCCTTGGCACTTGCCATCGGCGGATGTGCGTGTGTGGTGTGGGCCGAACGCGGCGGGCCCCGCTGGGCCCGCGTCGTGGCGACCGTGACGCTTGCCGTGGGGGAGCAGTTGCGGCGCTCCCGGAAGAACCGGCGCCGAAGCCTGAACCGGACCAGCGGTGACGGTTGACCAGGGTTCCCCTGGATACAAGGCGGTGAGGCCACGCGGACGGCCGTGCTGCGGGTGCTCGTTGCTGCGGATGATCAATCGCACTTCAGCTCACCCCAGACCTGCTTGCCCCAGCGGTACCGGTCCGTCCCCCATCGGTCCGTGAGGGCGTCGACCAACAGCAGCCCCCGGCCTCGGGTGTTGTCGCCACTGAGGACCCCACTGCCGAGCTGGAAGCCTGGAACCTGTACTCCAGCCTCTCCCATCATCGCGGTGCGTACACCGAGGCCGTCCACTGCGGCTATGCGGCCCAGGCGACGGCCATCGCCCGGGACAAGATCGGCGAACCCGTGGAGGGCGAGGCCGCCTCTCACCAGGCCCTGGCGAGCATCCCGAAGGAGTTCCGCCGCAACCGCGCCCTGGCCACCGCCCGGCTCGCCCCGACCCAGCTTCATCAGCGTGACATCGACCAGGCGTGCGCCACGGCCTCCACTGTCTTCACGCTGATGGCCGGACACCCGATCCCCGGACGGATGCGTTCCCTCCTCGGCGACTACTACCGGGACTTGATCACCCTTGCCCCGGACGCGAGTGTCGCCCGGGAGTGGGCAGACCGCTACCGATCCGAATGGAGCCGATCTTGAGTGCCGCTGGTCTGGACGTCCGCCACTTCACCCACGCGGACCTTCCGGAGATCCGCCAGACGCTGATCGATGTGCACGCCGACGCCCAAGGCGAGGCGATGGAGGATGAGTTCGATCAGCGCTTCCCCTGGTTCGTCGACCACTGGGGCGGCCTCCCCGGGTTCTCCTGCGTGATCGCGTTCGACGGCGACAAGGCAGTGGGCTTCGCGTACGGCGCCCCGGCCAGCCCCGGTCGTGAGTGGTGGCGCGACTACCTTGACCCGGCGCCGGAGAAGGACTTGACCTTCTCGTATTCCGAGCTGGCCGTGATCCCGGAGTGGCGCAAGCGGGGACTGGCCGAGCGGCTGACCCGCACGCTGATGGCAGGGCGGGACGAGGTCCTTGCGGTCCTGCTCGTGGACACCGAACATCCCCGGGTGCAGGCCCTGTACGAGTCCTGGGGCTTCCGGAAGGTGGGGGAGCGCCAGCCCTTCCCGGACTCTCCGCTCTTCGCCGTGATGCTCGCTGAGCTTCCGCTGCCGAGCTGGCTGCCGGGCCTCGGGTTGGGAGTCGAAGACCTTGGGCTGAGGGGCCCTCGCGGGAGCCGTCCTCACGTCATCGGGCCCGGCCCGCAGGTCAAACGAAGGGGCGCGTGGTGACCGGCCGATGATCCGCCCGTGGAGATCTCCGGCAGACGCGTCAACCGCAGAAAGCGGCCGACGCCGAGCACGCCAAGCTCCGTGGCCTCGACGGCGAAGAGCACACCGCCCAGTGGATTCGCTGGCGTGCCGCCGAAGCGATCCAGGCCGGCCGCGGTGAAGCAGGCCGTACACCACCCAAATTCGAGCTGAGCTCTGGCCTCGACTGGGACATTTGGGGCTCTACGATCAGGAAGGGTCCCGATGATCGGTAAGTTTGGCCGGGCCTGGGGCGTTCTCGCCCTGGGCACCGCTCTGCTCGCAGCCGGAGCGGCTGTACCCGCCACTGCGTTTTCCGCGTCGGCAGCGGCGTCCGCCTCCTCTCAGGTGCGTTCCCTGCCCCCTCAGCAGAACGTCCCCAGCCTGGACGCAGGCGGGCCGGCGAAGACTGTCGACTATCCGCCGGACGGGCAGCGGTACCACCAGCCCAGCTCCATCAGCATCCAGGCACCGCCGCACACTCGCATTGTCGGACTGGATCTGCGATGCACAGGGATGTCGTGCCCGGTGCAGATCGCCGGGGACGGCAGGTCCGCCACCGCGCAGGGCTCGGCCAGCACTTGGGACTTCATCCGGCCCTTCACCGTCCACGTCGTCGCAGACAGCGATGCTCCTCTGGCCGGGGGGACGTTCACCGGGAGCTTCACCCTGAACGGGGTGACCCAGCCGCTCACCGTGTACATCGCCCCCGGCATCCAGGGCATCATCGCGGGCAACCTCAAGAACACCAGCCCTGCGGGCGGAGGCGTACGAGTGCTCGCCGTCGACCCGGGCAGCAGCACCGAAGCCGCAGGACTTCTGCCCGGTGATGTCATCACCGAAGTCGCGGGAATCCCCACCCCCACCGTCAACGACCTCGATGCGGTCCTCAGCGGTAAGAGGTCGGGCGCCACCTACCCGGTCGTCGTCAGGCGCGCAGGCGCACTCGTGACCCTTCAGATTCCGCTGGACCCGGAGCCGTAAGCGGCATCGAGTAGATGTGTGCCCCAGACCGGGGTCAGCAAGAGCACGAGGAGATGCCCCCTCCCGGCCGCGGCCGGGAGGGGGCATTGACGATCGCCGTGAAGAATTCACGCAGGCCCATCCGGGCGGCGCGGAAGACGAGCGGCCCGGCCCGTACAGCCCGACGCCTGGCGACGGTGCCTCATTCGCCGTCGCCTCCCGACCGGTCCTGCCGCGCAGTCTCCTCGTAGACGCTGAGCAGCCGCTCGCCCTCCGAACCGCGGCGCCAGGCGTCCGGCAGGCCAGGCACCCTGTGGCGTGCTCCAGGACTGCGCGCCATTCGGTCTCGGCGGCCGGGCCTCGCAAACTCGGGGCCGTGACGACGGCATTCTGGGAGTGGCCGTAGCTGCTGCCCTCATCGCGCCACCGCCACTCGACGCGGGATGACACGGTCAGCTCCCGCCGAGGTTCTCGTAGCGGTCGCACAGGGCGTTGACGGAGCGGGCGAGCCGCTGGGCGTGCGCGACTTTGGCGGGCAGCGTGGCGCCGGGTTCCAGGCGCGTCCGCATGCGGGCCTCGCCGATGCAGGCGCGTGCGCAGGCACGTGCGCAGGCGCACCGCGTGTCGTCCTCGGGGAGACTGCCGGCCAGCTGCTCGACTTCGGGGACGGCGACCATGATGTGCCCGCGCAGCCGGAGGGTGAGCGTCTCCAGTTCCTCGGCCGTGGGGAGTTCGGTGTCCTCGGCGAGCAGACGGCGCGTACTGGTACGCATCGTCTGGATGTCGATGGGGCGTTGGTCCCGTTCTTCGCTGGCCGGCGGACGGGTGGCCGGACGGGGGCAGAGGGCGTGGAGGGAAGGGAGAGCCTTCTCAAGATCCCGGGTGGCCACCGGTGTGGCTGCAGGGAGATACGAGAAAGAGGCCGCTGTCCCACTTACACAGGTCAGCGGCCTCTTCGCAGAGGGTGAGTAACGGGACTCGAACCCGCGACATCCTGGACCACAACCAGGTGCTCTACCAGCTGAGCTATACCCACCATGACCGGCGCTTTCCGCACCGGCCGAGAAAAAGTGTACAGGGTCCGAAGGGGTGCTCGCTCCCGGCTTTCGGGGTGTCGGGAGCGAGCACCGGGTCGGGCCGGCCCGGGTCAGGTCTGCCGGGCGGGCAGGACGTGCTTGGCCGCGATGGTCTTCGCCGTGTCCGAGTCCGGGCCGGGCGCGGGAACGAAGATCGCTTCACGGTAGTAGCGCAGCTCGGCGATGGACTCGTGGATGTCCGCGAGCGCGCGGTGGTTGCCGTTCTTCTTGGGGCTGTTGAAGTAGGCCCGCGGATACCAGCGGCGGGCCAGCTCCTTGATCGAGGAGACGTCGACGATCCGGTAGTGGAGGTAGCTCTCGAGCGTCGGCATGTCCCGGAGGAGGAAGCCCCGGTCGGTGCCGACCGAGTTTCCGCACAGCGGGGCCTTGCCGGCCTCGGGGACGTGCTCGCGGATGTAGGCCAGGACCTGGTCCTGGGCGTCCTCGAGCGTGGTCCCGCCCTCGAGCTCGGCGAGCAGGCCGGAGGTGGTGTGCATGTCGCGCACCACCTCGGGCATGGTGACCAGCGCTTCCGCGGGGGGCCGGACAACGATGTCCACTCCCTCGCCCTGGATGTTGAGCTCGGAGTCCGTGACCAGTGCGGCCACCTCGATAAGCGCGTCGTTCGCCAGCGAGAGCCCGGTCATCTCGCAGTCGATCCACACCATGCGATCGTTCATACGTCTCACCCTACGGGGCGTTCCCGCTGGCCGGGCAGGGACGGACGGCCCGGAGCGCGGCCCGTCGCCTGTTCGGGCAGCCGTGGGGCGTAGGCGTCCGACTCCGGTTTGCCAGGGTCCGGATGCGGAGCGTGATGGTGGTGCGGAGGATGCCCCGAGTGACCGGTGGGACCGCCGGGCGCGCCCTGCCGCCGCAGCGGCAGGGAGTGGTCGCCCGAGCGGGGTTCGATCACCTCGGCGCGGTCGGGCCGGTCGGCCCGCTCCAGCCGCTCCAGGCGGTCGGGGCGGTCCGTACGCTCCACCGGCCCGCCCTGGGGCCTGCGGGCGCGGTACGCGGCCCGGTAGGCGGCCGGGGAGGACCCGAGCTGCCGCCGGAAGTGCCCGCGCAGCGCGACCGGCGAACGGAAGCCGCAGCGGCCCGCGACCTCGTCGACCGAGTAGTCGGAGGTCTCCAGGAGCCGCTGCGCCTGCAGCACCCGCTGGGTGATCAGCCACTGCAGTGGAGCGCTCCCAGTGAGCGAGCGGAACCTGCGGTCGAAGGTTCTGCGGCTCATATAGGCGCGGGCCGCCAGGGCCTCGACGTCGAACTGCTCGTGCAGATGCTCGAGCGCCCACGCCACCACCTCGGCGAGCGGATCCGCCCCGATCTCCTCTGGTAACGACCTGTCCAGATAGCGCTCCTGCCCTCCGCTGCGGCGTGGCGGGACGACCAGGCGCCGGGCGAGGGCGCCGGCGGCGTCCGCGCCGTGGTCGGTGCGCACGATGTGCAGGCACAGATCGATCCCGGCGGCGGTGCCCGCCGAGGTCAGTACGTCGCCGTCGTCGACGAAGAGCTCGCGGGGGTCCACATGGACCGACGGATAGCGCTTGGCGAGCGTCGGCGCGTACATCCAGTGGGTGGTCGCCGGGCGGCCGTCCAGCAGCCCGGCGGCGGCCAGTACGAAGGCCCCGGTGCACAGGCCCACGATCCGCGCGCCCTCCTCGTGCGCGCGGCGCAGCGCGTCGAGCGCGGCGGCCGGTGGCGGCTGGGTTATCGACCGCCAGGCCGGTACGACGACGGTGCCGGCCCGGGAGAGTGCCTCCAGGCCGTATGGTGCGGTCAGTTCCAGTCCGCCAGTCGTTCGCAGTGGCACATCTTCGCCCGCGCACACCAGCAATCGGTACCGAGGGACTCCGGCGTCCTGCCGGTCGATACCGAAGACGGAGAGCGGGATGGAGCTTTCGAAGATGGGGCCGCCGCTGAACAGCAGCACCGCGACGATTTCTCGTCGCCGGCGTCCGGAGAGCTTGCGCGAGGTCTCCGGTACGGTCGTGGAGTCCTGGCTCATGGCACTAAGCCCCCCTCGGTGGTCGCGTCCTCTCGGTCCTGCACGTTTCCCCTCGGTCCTGAACGGTTCCCCCGCCGGTCATGGCCAAGATCGAATCTACTGTGTCGCGTGTGGTCGCCGTGACCAGTTCACCACCCGCCACTATGTCGACATGGGAACTTGGCGCGAAGCATTCGATCACGAAGCGTTGCACTCGTAGCCCTCGCTGTGAAGTACGCCTTGTGCGGACACCCACTTCCCGTAGGGGGTACGTGTGCCGCTGACCCCTTTCCACGCTGGCCGGACGGGTGTTGAGCACGGCGTTTGCCAAGGGAAGAAGTGTGGCCCGAAGTTGGCTTAAAACAAGCGGGCGCACGCGTACGGATGCGTCATGCGACCGGCGTACGGCCGGCTCGTACATCTCCGGGCTCGAGCGACGCTCCAGCGGCGCTCCATCAGCGCTGAGTGTACGGAGCGCTACGGACCGCGTCCCCGGCCCCGGTCCCTTCGCGCGTCCTCAGACGCGGCGGCCGCCCCGGTGCGCGCCGATCCCCGTACGGCCGTGGCGGCCCCGGTGCGGGCTGACGCCATCCGCGTCCAGCCGGGCCGCGGTGCGCTCGGAATGGCGGAGCAGGGCGCGGCTGGCGGCCGTCACGGCGGCCAGACCCGCACCGGCACCCAGGGCGCCGCCGACGGGTAATCCGCACATGAGCAGGACGACGGGGACCACGGCGCAGCCGAAAGCCGCCCAGCGGATCACCTCGCTCACCGCGTCGCTAGCGGTGGGCTGGACCGGGGCTCGAGCGGGGCTTGGAATATGGGGCCGTCCGGGTGTCCCGGCCGTGTCGCCGGGGGCGTCGTACTCGCGGGCGACGGACACGGGCAAGGCTCCTCTCGAGCGGCCGGCGAGATGTCGGCAGGGCGCTCCGCGCGGGGGTGGGGAGGGGCGGCGGGCCGGGGATCCGGGCAGGTGAGCGGGTCGGGCCGGGGCCGCCGCAGCGGCTGCCGCTACTACAACGCCCGGCCCGCCCCCAGGTCACTGCCGGGCGGCGGCGCGGCGTACCGCGGCGGTCCGGCCGGGCCGGGCACCGGGCCGGTGCCCGGGCGTGGCGGGGACCACTTGGGGCATTGCGTTACGGGCCGCCCTCCGGCATGCTCCGGGGAACGCTTCGGGCGGCTCCGCTCCCGTGGCTACCTCTGGGCAGGTGGTGGAATGCCGCCGTACCCTTGGGGGTAAGGGCTTGGAAAGATGAATCCCGGACGGATTTCGACCCCTCGAGATCGTCCCCGAGCTCCAGCGGAGCTCAAGTCCCCCGACAACCCCCAACCTGAGCCCCCGCCGATCCCTCCGCACGAGGACATCCTTCGCCGAGACACCGATGGCCGGTCACGAAATCCCCGAACCCGCGGACCGCAAGCGGGTCGCCGATCACATGGCGACCCCCGAAGCGGCGGAAGAAACACGTCATTCCTGCGATCCAGCGTTCCAGCACGGTGTTGTGGTGGGATTCGACGGCTCCATGTCGAGCGAACGCGCCCTCGCCTACGCCATCGGCATGGCCCGGCGCTCAGGCTCAGGTCTGATCATCGTCCACGTGGCCAACCGGCTGCCGACGACGGTGTGGGCGGGCTGTGAGCCGCCGGTCTTCGTCGACGTCCCCGATCACCGCACCGAGGTGCTGGGGCTTGAGCTGGCCTGTGCCGATCATCTCTCCGAGGTGCCCTGGATCCTCGTCGAGCGAGGCGGGGACATCTGCCATGAGCTGGAGGAGGTCGGCCGGGAGTACGCGGCCGACGCCATTGTGGTGGGCTCCACGCATGGGCTGGTGGGGCGGATCTTCGGCTCGGTCGCGGGGCGGCTCGCCCGGCGGGCGCAGCGGCCCGTCATCGTCATCCCCTGAGCGTCGGCTGAGCGTCCCTTGACGTCGGCTGGGCACCCCTGAGCGTCCGCTGGGCCCCCGAGCGTCCGCTGGGCACCCCCCGAGCGTCCGCTGGGCATTCCCTGGACGTCCCCTGGGCGTCCGCTGAGCATCTCCCGAGTGCCACCGGGTGCCTCCGTGCCTCCTGGCGCCTCGGAGCGCTCCAGGCGCTCCACATGTCCCCGAGCGGCCCCCGAGCGCCCCTGAGCGGCCTCTCCGGGGCTTTCCGGCCCCTCCAAGTCCCCGTGCCCTGGCGCGCCGTGCCCCGGCGCCTGTTCGTCAAGCGCGGTTGTTCAGCCCAAAACCTCTGCCGTCGGCACGGCTTGGCGCGGACGCCTGGAACCGGACACCCTCAACTCCCCTTGACCGCAGGTGAGATGGCGGCAAGTTCATCTTGACAACGGACAAACCTACCCGCGCGTAGAGGTGGATTGTGCGTTTGTGAGGGGTACAAAACGTTCGATCGTGCCGACGCGCGGGAAGTGACGGTTCCCGCGCGTCGGCCAGCCGCCGGCGTAATAGGGCGACGCCGGCGCAGGGGAGGCGGCCCCCGCGTGCGTGGTGGCACACGCGGGGGACCGCCGAGGGCTCGCGGAGGGATTCGCCGAGGTCGCGCGGGTGCGCGGGGCTATTCGACCGTCACCGACTTGGCGAGGTTGCGGGGCTTGTCGATGTCCCGGCCGAGCGCCAGCGCCGTGTGATAGGCGAGCAGTTGGAGCGGGATGCCCATGAGGATCGGGTCGAGTTCCACCTCGTTGCGGGGTACCACGATCGTGTGGTCCGCCTTCTCCTGCTCCCGATGGGCGACGGCCAGGATCCGGCCGCTGCGGGCCTTGATCTCCTCCAGCGTCGCGCGGTTCTTCTCCAGCAGGTCGTCGTCCGGCAGAACCGCCACGGTCGGCACCTCGGGCTCGATGAGCGCGAGCGGCCCGTGCTTGAGCTCGGAGGCCGGGTACGCCTCGGCGTGGACGTAGGAGACCTCCTTCAGCTTCAGGGACGCCTCGCGCGCCACCGGGTAGCCGCGGACCCGCCCGACGAACATCATGCTCTTTGCGTTCGCATATTCCGCGGCGAGCTTTTTGATCTCTTCCTCGCCGCTCAGCACCTCGGCGATCTGCTCGGGCAGCTTGCGCAGCCCGGCGATGATCCGCTTGCCGTCGGCGACCGAGAGATCGCGGATCCGGCCCAGGTGGAGGGCGAGCAGCGCGAAGGCGACGGCGGTGTTGGTGAAGCACTTGGTGGAGACGACGCACACCTCCGGGCCCGCGTGGACGTAGACCCCGCCGTCCGTCTCCCGGGCGATGGCGCTGCCCACGACGTTGACGACGCCGAGCACCCGCGCGCCCTTGCGCTTGAGCTCCTGGACGGCCGCCAGGGTGTCGTAGGTCTCGCCGGACTGGCTGACCGCGATGTAGAGGGTGTCCGGGTCCACGACCGGGTTGCGGTAGCGGAACTCGCTCGCGGGCTCCGCGTCCGCCGGGATCCGGGCCAGCTCCTCGATCAACTGGGCACCGATCAGGCCCGTGTGGTACGCCGAACCACAGCCGAGGATCTTGACCCGGCGGACCCCGCGCGCCTCGCGGGCGTCCAGGTTGAGCCCGCCCAGCCGGACGGTGGAGAACCGGTCGTCGATCCGGCCGCGCAGCACCCGGTCCACGGCGTCGACCTGCTCGTGGATCTCCTTGTGCATATAGGTGTCGTGGCCGCCCATGTCGTACGACTCGGCCTCCCACTCCACGGTGGTCGGGGAGGTGGAGGTGCGGCTGCCCTCGGTGGTGTAGGTGCGGTAGTCGTCGGCCTTGAGGGTGGCCATCTCACCGTCGTCCAGGGTGACCACCTGGCGGGTGTGGCTGACCAGCGCGGCGACGTCGGAGGCGACGAACATCTCCTTCTCGCCGATGCCCAGCACCACGGGCGAGCCGTTGCGGGCGACGACGATGCGGTCCGGGAAGTCGGCGTGCAGTACGGCGATGCCGTAGGTGCCCTCGACCATCGAGAGCGCGTGGCGGACCTTCTCCTCCAGGGTGGGCGCCTGGGAGCGGCCGATGAGGTGGGCGAGCGCCTCGGAGTCGGTGTCGGAGGCCAGCTCGACGCCGTCGGCGGCCAGCTTGGCGCGCAGATCGTCGGCGTTGTCGATGATGCCGTTGTGGACGACGGCGACCTTGCCGTCCGCGTCCAGATGCGGATGCGCGTTGGTGTCATTGGGCGCGCCATGGGTGGCCCAGCGGGTGTGGGCGATTCCGGTGGTGCCCGCGAACCGCTTGGGAAGCCTGGCCTCCAGCTCGCGGACCCGGCCCTTGGCCTTGGCGGTCTTCAGTCCGGCGCTCTGGGCGCCCTTGGCGGGCTTGCCCTGGATCGCGATACCCGCGGAGTCATAGCCGCGGTACTCCAGGCGCTGCAGCCCCTCCAGCAGCAGTGGTGCCACATCGCGCTTGCCGATGTATCCGACGATTCCGCACATGGTGTTCAGGCCCTCCCATTGATCGCTTGTGCATGCTCGTGCTCGAGTCCGGCGGTGGCGGCCGCCATCGTGGACCGGTGTCGTGGGCCGGTGTCGTCAGCCGTAGACGATGCGGCGCAGCTGGCGCAGCGAGAGTTCGGGCGGGGCCACCGCGCGGTACGGCAGCTCGGCCGTGATCCGCTCGAAGATGTCCGCGTTGCTCAGCCCGCCGGACTGCAGCTCGCGGTGGCGGCGCCGGACGAACTCCTCTGTCGTCTCGTCGAAGTACGCCAGTACGTCCAGCACCACCCGACTCGCCTCGCCGCGGCTGAGCGGCGTACTGCGGACCAGGTGGTCGATCAGGTCATCGTGGGACATTCGGCGGTCGAGCATCCGTAGATACTGCGATGCGGCGAAGTGTTTCGCAACATTCCTGCCCGATATCGGGCAGGGCTGGGCCTCAATGGCGTGAAAACCGCTCCTCGGCGGCGCGAGCCCGCGACTCAGGCGTCGGAAAAGCGGCGGAGTACGGCCTGTTTGGCGGTGGTGAACTCCGCCTCGGTGAGGATCCCGCTCTGGTGAAGATCGCCGAGTTCGCGCAGTCGTCGCAGCAGGGCGTCGTGATCCACGTCACTCTCGTCGCCCCCGGTGGGCGTGGTGTCCACGGGCGGCTCGGGGGCGGGCTGCTGGGCGGGGAGTGCCTTCGCCGGGGCACCCGGATGCGGCATCCGCGCGATGACGGCCGCCGCGACCAGCGCCATCAGCGGATCCTTCTTGAACCCGTAGAGCACCACGGCATGCGGGTCGTACTTGGGCGCGGCCGTCGCCGTGGCCTTCGCCACGACGAAGCGGAGGTAGCCGTTCTCCAGCCCGGCGGCCGGGACCCACTCCACCAGCTCCAGGTCCGGCAGGAGGATCGTGCGGGGGCCGCCGGACTTCTTCGACTCCTCGGTCTTCCAGTTCCAGTCCAGCCGGATCCGCTCACCGTCGAACGAGGCCGTGGCGTCGCCCGCCGAGGCCGAGACCGGCACCGAGGGGCCGGGCAGCACATAGTGGTCGCAGGGGCCGGACGGCACCTGATCCAGGGCCAGGCCCTGGCGGACCTCGTCGACCAGATACTCGGCGAGATCCCTGCGCTCCGGTTCCACCGAGAGCTGATACGGATCGGCGGCGTCCGGCAGCTTGCCGCCGGTGGTCTGCAGCAGCGGGTCCGCCCCCTCGCGCAGCCGCAGCCGAAGCCGGCCCGACTTGCGCCCCGGCTCATAGGCGACACCGGCCAAGGCCACCAGGGGTACCGTCAGTTCGCCGAGCGCCTGCCGTACGGCGTGCACGCTGCGGTCCCGCCCCGGGACGATCCGGATCGCTTCCCCGTCAAAGCTCCAGGCGCCATCGCGCTGGGTGATTTCCGCCATGCGGTGAATTCTGACAGGCCCACAGCGACACATTGGTCTACACCTTGACCGCAACTGAGCCTCGCGGTACCCAAGATGCCACGTGCCGTTGAAGGGACCCCCTGTGAGACGACGTCGTGCCCGACTTCTGTGTTCCCTGCTGCTGACCGTGGTGGCCGGGGCGGGGACCGCAGCCTCCTCCGCCTCCGCCGCTCCGGCTGCTCCCTCCTCCTCCGCGCCGGACGCCGCGGCCGCCCCGACCCCCCTGGACCGGGTCGTGCCCGCGCCCGCGTCCGTACGGCCCGCGGCGGGCTCGTACGCGATCCACCCCGACACTCCCATCCGGGTGTCCGGCTCCGACGGCTCGGCGCGCTCGGCGCGCCGGGTGGCCGACTACCTCGCGACGGTGCTGCGGCCCGCCACCGGCTATCGGCTGCCCGTCACCGCGCGGGCGGGCGGCGACGGCATCCGGCTGCGGCTGACGCCCAAGGCCGCCGCGGTGTCGAAGCTGGGCGCGGAGGGATACCGGCTGGCGGTGACCGGCCGCGCGATCACCGTCACCGCGCGCGGCTCCGCGGGGCTGTTCCACGGCGTCCAGACGCTGCGGCAGCTCCTGCCCGCGTCCATCGAGCGCACCACCCGGCAGGCGGGCCCCTGGCGGGTCTCCGCCGGCACCATCACCGACGAGCCGCGCTATGCCTGGCGGGGCGCGATGCTCGATGTCTCCCGGCACTTCTTCGGCGTGGACCAGGTCAAGCGCTATATCGACCAGCTCGCCCTCTACAAGATCAACAGGCTGCATCTGCACCTCTCGGACGACCAGGGGTGGCGGATCGCCATCGACTCCTGGCCGCGGCTGGCCACGCACGGCGGCTCCACCCAGGTCGGCGGCGGCCCCGGCGGCTACTACACCAAGGACGACTACCGCGAGATCGTGAGCTACGCGGCCAGCCGTGAGCTGACCGTCGTCCCCGAGATCGACATGCCGGGCCACACCAACGCGGCGCTCGCCTCCTACGCGGAGCTCAACTGCGACGGCGTCGCCCCGCCGCTCTACACCGGCACCGAGGTCGGTTTCAGCTCGCTGTGCGTGCCGAAGGACGTGACGTACGACTTCGTGGACGACGTCATCCGCGAGCTCGCCGCGCTCACCCCCGGCCCCTACCTCCACATCGGCGGGGACGAGGCCCACTCCACCAGCCATGAGGACTATGTGGCCTTCATGGACCGGGTGCAGCCGGTGGTCGCCAAGTACGGCAAGACGGCGGTCGGCTGGCATCAGCTGACCGGTGCGCATCCCGCGAAGGGCGCGATCGCCCAGTACTGGGGGACGGACGGGAGCGAGAAGGAGGTCGCGGAGGCGGCCAAGGCGGGCACCAAGCTGATCCTCTCACCGGCCAACCGGGCCTATCTGGACATGAAGTACGACGCCAACACGCCACTGGGGCAGAACTGGGCCGGGTACGTCGAGGCGAAGCAGTCCTACGACTGGGACCCGGGCACGTACATCAAGGACGCTCCGGCGTCCTCGGTGCTCGGTGTCGAGGCGCCGCTGTGGTCGGAGACCATCGAGACCAGCGCGAACATCGAGTACATGGCCTTCCCCCGTCTCCCCGGCATCGCCGAACTCGGCTGGTCCCCCGCGAGCGCACATGACTGGGACAGCTACCGCGTCCGGGTGGCGGCGCAGGGCCCCCGCTGGGACGCCATGGGCATCACGTACTACCACTCCCCGCAGATCCCCTGGCCCACGAGCTGAGCCTCTCCCGGCACGGTGCTGGTGCCGGTGCCGGGGATGGGTCCCGGGGGCGCGCTGCCCCCGGGACCCACTCCGTGGTGGCTCAGCTCGCGAAGCCCAGCTCCCGCGCGATCAGCATCCGCTGGACCTCGCTGGTGCCCTCGCCGATCTCCAGGATCTTGGAGTCGCGCCACATCCGGGCCACCGGGTACTCGTTCATGAAGCCGTAGCCACCGTGGATCTGGGTGGCCTCGCGGGCGTTGTCCACCGCGATCTCGGAGGAGTAGAGCTTCGCGATGGACGCCTCCTTCTTGAACGGCTCGCCGAGGACGAGGCGGGAGGCCGCGTCCCGCCAGGCGACCCGGGCCATATGGGCGCGCATTTCCATATCGGCCAGCTTGAACTGGATGGCCTGGTTGGCGCCGATGGGGCGGCCGAACGCCTCGCGGGTCCTGGCGTACGCCACCGACTCGTCCACACAGCCCTGGGCGAGCCCGGTGGCCAGGGCGGAGATCGCGATCCGGCCCTCGTCCAGTATCCGCAGGAACTGGGCGTAGCCCCGGGCCTCCGCGCCCAGCAGATTCGCGGCCGGGACCCGGCAGTCGGCGAAGGACAGCTCGCGGGTGTCCGAGGCGTTCCACCCCACCTTGGAGTAGGGGGCGGCCACGGTGAAGCCGGGGGTGCCGGACGGCACGATGATCGAGGAGATCTCGGGGCGGCCGTCCTCCTTGCGGCCGGTGACGGCGGTGACGGTGACCAGCGTGGTGATGTCCGTACCGGAGTTGGTGATGAAGCACTTGGTGCCGTTGATCACCCACTCGCCGGTGGCCTCGTCCAGCCGGGCCGTGGTGCGGGTGGCGCCCGCGTCCGAGCCGCCGCCGGGCTCGGTCAGGCCGAACGCGCCCAGCGTCTCCCCGGAGCAGAGCCCCGGCAGCCAGGTGCGCTTCTGCTCCTCGGTGCCGTAGAGGAAGATCGGCATCGCGCCGAGCGAGACCCCCGCCTCCAGGGTGATCGCCACCGAGGAGTCCACCCGGGCCAGCTCCTCCAGGGCGAGGCAGAGCGCGAAGTAGTCCCCGCCCATGCCGCCGTACTCCTCCGGGAAGGGCAGGCCGAACAGGCCCATCCGGCCCATCTCGCGGATGATCTCGTACGGGAACTCATGGTGCTCCCAGTACTCCCCGATCTTGGGGGCGACCACATCATGCGCGAACGCCTCGACGGTGCGGCGCAGTTCCTCGTGTTCGGGGGAGAGTCGGTGGTCGATCGACATGGCTCAGGTCTCCTTCTGGGAGAGGGCGCGGACGGTGCGGGACGGGCTGGGCCGGCCCAGATGCCGGGCCATCCACACGCTGGTGGCGGTGAGACGGCCGATGTCGACCCCGGTCTCGATGCCGAGGCCGTCGAGCATCCACACGAGGTCTTCGGTGGCGAGATTGCCGGTGGCGCTCTTGGCGTACGGGCAGCCGCCGAGGCCACCGGCGGAGGCGTCGACGGTGGTCACGCCGTGCTGGAGCGCGGCGAGGGTGTTGGCGAGTGCCTGGCCGTAGGTGTCGTGGAAGTGCACGGCCAGCCGGTCGTTCGTGACGCCCGCCTCGTCGAGCGTGGCCAGCAGCTCCCGCACATGGCCGGGGGTGGCCACGCCGATGGTGTCGCCGAGGCTGATCTCGTCGCATCCCATGTCCAGCAGGCGGCGGCTGACCGAGACGGTCTGGGAGATCGGGACCTGCCCCTCCCACGGGTCGCCGAAGCACATCGACAGATAGCCGCGCACGGCCACGCCCGCGTCCTTGGCCTTGGCGACGACCGGCTCGAACATCTCCAGCGCGCCGTCCACCGTACGGTTGAGATTGGCCTTGGCGAAGGACTCCGTGGCGCTGGCGAAGACGGCGATCTCGCGCGCGCCCAGCGTGAGGGCGCGGTCGAGACCGCGCTCATTGGGCACGAGCACGGGGAGCCGGGCGGCCACGTCGTCGATGAGCGGCATCAGCTCCTCGGCGTCGGCCAGTTGGGGCACCCACTTCGGATGGACGAAGCTGGTGGCCTCGACGGTGGTGAGACCGGCCTCGGCGAGCCGCCGGATGAACTCGGCCTTGACGGCCACCGGGACCAGCGCCTGCTCGTTCTGCAGCCCGTCCCGCGGGCCCACCTCATGGATCCGGACCCGGGCGGGCAGCCCGGGGGCCGGGACGGTCATGGGGAGGGTCATCGCTCACGCTCCTCGCTCTCGTGCGGGGTGACGACCGCCAGGAGCTGGTCCATGGCGACCGTGCTGCCGGGGGTCACATCAAGCTCGGTGACGGTGCCGTCGTGCGGGGCGGAGATGAGGTGCTCCATCTTCATCGCCTCGACCACCAGCAGGCCCTGACCCGCGGTGACCTCGTCACCGACGGCCGCCTTCACGACGGTGACGGTGCCGGGCATGGGCGCGGTCAGCTCCCCGGCGTGGGCGGTGGAGGCGCCTCCGCGCAGCGCCTCCTCCACGGGGTCGTGCCCGACCACGCGCCAGGTGTCCCCGTCCCGCCCCAGCCAGTGGCTCGCGCCGTGCGCGGCATGCCGGAAGCGGTGGGTGACCCCGCCGAGGTCCAGCAGCACGGTGCCCTCGTCGAGGGCGATGAGCCGCGCCCGCGTGCCCGCGCCCGCGTCGACGGCCGGGCGCGGGTCCGCCGCGGCGGTCATGTCCGCCGCGCCCGCCGCGCCCGCCGCGCCCGCCGCGCCCGCCGCGCCCGCCGCGCGCGGGGCCGTGTCCGCCGCCGCGTGCGCCCCGCCGGGGCGGCGGTCCGCTGCCGCGTGGTGGGCGGCGGCAGCCTGCTCGTCCGCTTCCGCTTTCGGGGTGCGCACACTGGCGCCGGTGACGGTGCCGTCGTGGCTGGTCCGGGTGGCCGGGACATCCGCGCCGCCTTCGCCCGCGGCGCCCATGGGCCGGGCGGCCTCGGCGGCCGCCCCCTGCGGCCCGCCGGTCCGGCCGGTGGCGGGGGCCCCCGCGCCGCCTTGGCCCGTGCCCTGGGGCCCGCCGGGCTGGTCCTTCGCCCCGGCTGCCGCCGAGGTGCCGTCGGGGTGCTCGATGAGGAGCTCCGCGTCCTGGGCGCGGCCGCGCACACGGACCGTCACCGGGGGGTGGCCCGCTACACGGAGGCGGTGGACCGTCCAGGCGGGATCGCCGCCGAGGCGCCAGCCGGTCGGCACCGAGAACGGATCGACCCAGACGTCCGCGGCCGGGTCGCCGAGGCCGGAGCCGCCGGGCTCCGGGCGCCCACCGGATCCGCCGCCACGCGAAGTGGCGGGCTCCAGGGCCGCCTGGCGCAGCAAGGCCGCCGCCGCGTAGATCTCCTCCGGTATGGCCGGTGGGATCAGCGAGGCCGCCGCGCGGTCGACCAGGCCCGTGTCGAGCTCGCCGGTGGCGACCGAGGGGTGGGCGGCCAGCCGGCGCAGAAAGCCGGTGTTGGTGTCCACGCCGAGGACGGTCAGGGAGCCGAGGGCGGCGCGCAGCCGGCGCAGGGCAGTGGGGCGGTCGGGGCCGTGGGCGATGACCTTGGCGAGCATCGGGTCGTAGACCGTGCCGACCTCGGTGCCCGCGCTCAGCCCGGAGTCGACCCGCACCCCCTCGCCGTCCGGCTCGTCCAGCGCCAGCACGGTGCCGGCCGAGGGCAGGAAGTCCACCCGGCCGTCGGCCGCCGCGCGGGCGGTCTCGGCGCAGATACGGGCCTCCACCGCATGGCCGCTGAAGCCGATCTCGTCCTGCCCGAACGGCAGCGGCTCGCCCGCGGCGACGCGCAACTGCCACTCCACCAGGTCCAGACCGGCCTGCCCGCCGACCGACACCGTCAGCTCGGTGACCGGATGCTCCACCTGGAGCCGGGTGTTCATCTCCATGAAGCAGTACGCGGACGGATCGGCGCCCGGCACGATGAACTCGACCGTGCCCGCGCCCACATAGCCGCACGACCGCGCCGCCGCCACCGCGGCCTCGCCCATCCGCGCCCGGGTGGCCTCGTCCAGCAGCGGGCTGGGCGCCTCCTCGATGATCTTCTGATGGCGGCGCTGCAGCGAGCACTCGCGCTCCCCGAGGTGCACGGCATGCCCCTGGCCGTCCGCCAGCACCTGGATCTCGATATGCCGGGGCCGGTCGATCCAGCGCTCCACCAGCAGCGTGTCGTCGCCGAACGCCCCGCGCGCCTCGCGCCGGGCGGCCGCGATCTCGTCGGCCAGCAGCGCCTCGTCGCGGACCAGTCGCATGCCCTTGCCGCCGCCGCCCGCCGAGGGCTTCAGCAGCACGGGCATGTCGATCTCCCGGGCGGCGGCGGTGAGCTGGTCGTCCGTCAGTCCGCTGCCCGAGGAGCCCGGCACCACCGGCACCCCGGCCACGTGCACGGTCTCCTTGGCGCGGATTTTGTCGCCCATCAGCTCGATGGCTTCGGCGGGGGGCCCGATGAAGGCGAGGCCCGCGTCGGCGCAGGCGCGGGCGAACGCCCCGTTCTCCGCGAGGAAGCCGTAGCCGGGGTGGACTGCCTGGGCGCCGGTGCGCGCCGCGGCGTCCAGCAGCCGCTCGATGGACAGATAGCTCTCCGCGGCGGGGGCGGGGCCGATCCGCACCGCCGTGTCCGCCTCGCGCACATGGCGGGCGTCCGCGTCCGCGTCGCTGTAGACGGCGACCGAGCGCACGCCCAGCCGCCGCAGGGTGCGGATGACGCGCACGGCGATCTCGCCGCGGTTGGCCACCAGCACGGTGTCGAACATCGCGGGCGACGGGCTCGCCGCACGCTGACCACTCGTCGAGCTCACTGGGCTCATCGGGCTCATCTGGTGCATCCCCCTCACATCCGGAAGACGCCGTAGCCGGGCGCCGCGGGCTCGGTGGCCGTACGGCCGGGCAGCGGTGCGTTGGCGCAGGCCGTAAGGGCGAGGCCGAGCACCGTGCGGGTCTCCAGGGGGTCGATCACACCGTCGTCCCAGAGCCGGGCGGTGGCGTAATACGCGTTTCCCTGCGCCTCGTACTGCTCGCGGACCGGAGCCCGGAACGTCTCCTCCTCCTCGGCGCTCCACTCCTGCCCGCGCGCCTCCATCTGGTCGCGCTTGACGGTGGCGAGCACGGAGGCGGCCTGCTCACCGCCCATCACCGAGATCTTGGCGTTGGGCCACATCCACAGGAAGCGCGGCGAATAGGCGCGCCCGCACATCGAGTAGTTGCCCGCGCCGTAGGAACCGCCGATCACGACCGTCAGCTTGGGGACGCGGGTGCAGGCCACGGCGGTGACCATCTTGGCGCCGTGCTTGGCGATACCGCCCGCCTCATAGCTGCGGCCCACCATGAATCCCGAGATGTTCTGCAGGAAGACCAGGGGGATGCCGCGCTGGTCGCACAGCTCGATGAAATGGGCGCCCTTCTGGGCCGATTCGGAGAACAGGATGCCGTTGTTGGCGACGATGCCCACCGGGTGACCCATGATCCGCGCGAAGCCCGTGACCAGCGTGGTGCCGAACTCGGCCTTGAACTCGGCGAACCGCGAGCCGTCCACCAGCCGCGCGATGACCTCCCGCACGTCGTACGGCGTGCGCGAGTCGACCGGAACCGCCCCGTAGAGCCCCGCCGGGTCGACCGCGGGCTCCTGGGAGGGCTCCAGTGCCCACGGCGGCGACCCCTGCCGCATCGCGGACGGCGGCAGGGTGGCGACGATGGAGCGGACGATCCGCAGCGCGTGGGCGTCGTCCTCCGCCAGATGGTCGGTCACGCCCGAGACCCGGGAGTGGACCTCGCCGCCGCCCAGCTCCTCCGCCGAGACGACCTCCCCGGTGGCCGCCTTCACCAGCGGCGGCCCGCCCAGGAAGATCGTGCCCTGCCCGCGCACGATCACGGCCTCGTCGCTCATCGCCGGGACATAGGCCCCGCCCGCCGTGCAGGACCCCATCACCGCCGCGACCTGCGGAATCCCGGAGCCGGACAGCCGCGCCTGGTTGTAGAAGATCCGCCCGAAGTGGTCGCGGTCCGGAAAGACCTCGTCCTGCATGGGGAGGAAGGCGCCGCCGGAGTCGACCAGATAGACGCACGGCAGGTGGTTCTCCAGCGCGACCTCCTGGGCGCGCAGATGCTTCTTCACCGTCATCGGGTAGTACGTGCCGCCCTTGACGGTGGCGTCATTGGCGACCACGACCACCTCACGGCCGGCCACCCGCCCGATCCCGGCGATCACCCCCGCCGCCGGGGCCTGGCCCTCGTACATCCCCTCGGCGGCGAGCGGGGCCAGCTCCAGGAACGGGGAGCCCGGATCCAGCAGTGTGTCCACCCGGTCGCGCGGCAGCAGCTTGCCGCGCGAGGTGTGCCGCGCCCGCGCCCCCTCCCCGCCGCCCAGCCGCGCCACGGCCAGCTTCTCGCGCAGCCGCGCGGCCAGCTCGCGGTGCGCTGCCTCATTGGCCTTCCAGGCGTCGGACGCCGGGTCGGCGCCGCTGTGCAGCGCCGGTGCCTGCTCCATGGCTGCGAGCCCCCTCGCTCGGTACTGTTAGTGAACGTTAACTAGTTACCACCAGGTTAACGACCACTAACCCGGCTGTCTAGAATCGATTTCATGAGCACGCAAGCAGCCGCCCCGACCCGCCGTGAGCAGATCCTCAAGGAGGCCGCCCGCCTCTTCGCCGAGCGCGGCTTCCATGGCGTCGGCGTCGATGAGATAGGCGCCGCGGTCGGCATCAGCGGCCCCGGTCTCTACCGCCACTTCCCCGGCAAGGAGGCGATGCTCGCCGAGCTGCTCGTCGGCATCAGCGGCCGGCTGCTGACGGGCGGCAAACTGCGCGCCGCCGAGGGGGAGGGGGCCGGGCTCGCCCCCGCCGAGGTGCTGGATTCGCTGATCGAGGGCCATATCGACTTCGCCCTCGACGACCGCCCGCTGATCATCCTCCACGACCGCGAGCTGGACCGGCTCCGGGACACCGACCGCAAGCTGGTGCGCTCGCTCCAGCGGCAGTACGTGGAGCTGTGGGTCGAGGTGGTGCGCGAGGTCTACCCCCGGCTCGCCGAGGCCGAGGCCCGTGCGTGTGTCCATGCCGTCTTCGGGCTGCTCAACTCCACGCCCCACCTCGGCCGCCCCGGCGCCCTCCCGGGGCGCGCGGCCACCGCCGCCCTGCTGCACCGCCTGGCCCTCGGAGCCTTCGGCGGTGCTCACGGTGTGGATGGCGAGGCGAACCGGGCCTCGTGAAGCGAACCGGGCCTCTTGAGGCGAACCACGCCTCATGAAGAAGAAGGGTGGGCAGAATAAGGAGGCTGGACAGCCCTGGTGACTCACGGGTAGCTTTCACTGAGCAAGCGCTTAGGTGAGTGTTGCCAAGCTATCAGTTGAGGAATCACGACGGCGGTAGGCCGGTCCGCGCAGCGGCGGCGGCTCAGCCGTAAGGAGGGCCGCGCCAATGCGCCGCACGGTGTTCAACGAGGACCACGAGGCGTTCCGGGAGACCATCCGCGACTTCATCGCGGCCGAGGTCGTGCCGTACTACGACCAGTGGCGGGAGGCCGGCCAGGCCCCGCGCGACTTCTACAAGAAGCTCGGCGAGCTGGGTGTCTTCGGCATCGAGGTGCCCGAGGAGTACGGCGGGGCGGGGGAGACCAGCTTCAAGTTCAACGCCGTCATCACCGAGGAGACCGCCCGCGCCGGGGTCAGCTTCGGCGGCAGCAGCGTCCACACCGCGCTGTGCCTGCCGTACCTCCTCAAGTACGCCAACGAGGAGCAGAAGCGGCGCTGGCTGCCCTCCTTCGTCACCGGCGACCTGATGACCGCCATCGCCATGACCGAGCCCGGCACCGGCTCCGACCTGGCGGGCATGAAGACCACCGCCAAGCTCTCCGAGGACGGCACCCACTACGTCCTCAACGGCGCCAAGACCTTCATCACCGGCGGCGTCCTGGCCGACCGGGTGCTGGTCTGCGCCCGCACCGCCCCGGCCACCCCCGAGGACCGCCGCGGCGGCATATCCATCCTCGTGGTCGACACCAAGAGCGAGGGCTACGCGGTCGGCCGCAAGCTGGAGAAGCTGGGCCTGAAGACCTCCGACACCGCCGAGCTCTCCTTCACCGACGTCAAGGTGCCGGTGGAGGACCTGCTGGGCGAGGAGGGCAAGGCGTTCGGCTACCTCACCCACAATCTGCCGCAGGAGCGCCTGGGCATCGCCGTCGGGGCGTACGCACAGGCCGCGGCGGCCGTCCGGTTCGCCACCGAGTACGTCCGGGACCGCACCGTCTTCGGCCAGGCGGTGGCGTCGTTCCAGAACACCAAGTTCGTGCTCGCCGACTGCCAGTCCGAGGTGGACGCGATGCAGGCGGTCGTGGACCGGGCCCTGGACGCGCACGACGCCGATGAGCTGACCGCCGCCGACGCCGCCTCCGCCAAGCTCTTCACCACCGAGCGCGCCGCCGTGGTCATCGACAAGTGCCTGCAGCTCCACGGCGGTTACGGCTACATGATGGAGTACCCCATAGCCCGGCTGTACGCGGACACCCGCGTCAACCGGATCTACGGCGGCACCAGCGAGGTCATGCGGTCCATCGTCGCCAAGTCGATGGGGCTGTGACGACCGTCATGAGCAGCGGCAACAGGACCGCAATCCAGGTCTGCAAGACTGCTTGAACCATGAATGACGCACTTCAGAGCCTTCTCGATCTGCTCGATCTCGAGCAGATCGAGGAGGACATCTTCCGTGGCACCAGCGACGCCGCCCCCCTCGTACCGCGGGTCTTCGGCGGTCAGGTCGCCGCCCAGGCCCTGGTCGCCGCGGGCCGCACCGTCCCCGAGGACCGCCCGGCGCATTCGCTGCACGCGTACTTCCTGCGGCCCGGCGACCCCGGGGCGCCCATCGTCTACACCGTCGACCGGATCCGGGACGGCCACTCCTTCACCACCCGCCGGGTGGTCGCCGTCCAGCACGGGCAGCCGATCTTCCATCTCTCGGCCTCCTTCCAGCTCTACGAGGACGGCCTCGAGCACCAGGAGCCGATGCCGGACGTACCGGACCCGCTGACCCTGCCCACCGCCGATGAGCTGCTGCCCCGCTATGAGCACCTCTTCGGCCCCGGGGTGACCGAGCGGATGCTCCAGGCGCGGGCCTCGATCGATCTGCGGTACGTGGACGAGCCGCCCTTCGGCAGCGTCGGACGGCCGCGTGAGCCCAAGTCGCAGGTTTGGTTCCGGACCAACGGCAAACTGGACGGCGTCGCCGACCACCCGCTGCTTCACGTCTGCCTGGCGACCTATGTGTCCGATATGACGCTGCTGGACTCCATCCTGCTCGCCCATGGGCGCGGCGGCTGGGCGGTCGGCGACATCGTCGGGGCCAGCCTGGATCACGCCATGTGGTTCCACCGGCCGTTCCGGGTGGACGACTGGCTGCTGTACGACCAGGAGAGCCCCTCCGCCTCCGGCGGACGCGGCCTGGCCAAGGGCCGTATCTTCACCGCCGACGGGCGGCTGGCCGTCTCCGTGATCCAGGAGGGGGTCATGCGGGTGCCGCGCGAGAAGAAGAAGTGAGCGTGGCGGGCGGCGGGGCCGCCCGGGCTCACCGGACGTCCGCAGGGACGGCCCGGGGCCACCAGACGTCCGTAAGGACGGTCCGGGCCGGCCGGGCGCCCGCGGGGGCGGCCAGGACCCGCCGGGCGCCTGCCGCGGCGGCCCGGCGCCGTCAGAACTGGGCCGACAGCCCCGCCGCGTCCAGCAGATACGCCGTCATCGGGTCGTAGAACCGCGGGCTGGTGACGTGGTCGTCCAGCGGGACCACCACCGACAGAGTGCCCTCGGACTCGCCGAGGAAGAGCGCCGGGTCGTTGCAGTCCGCATAGCCGACCGCGTCGATGCCCCGCTGTCCCGCGCAGCCCGCCCAGCCGTGGTCGGCGACCACCAGATCGGGCAGCGGCCGCCCCTCGTGGGCCAGCCCGTCGAGGATCGCCGCCATGGGCGCGGGGGAGTGGGTGTGCCACAGCGTGGCGCCCCGCTCCAGCATCGCCACATCGCAGAACTGGAAGACATACCCCTCGTCCGCCTGCAGTCCGCCCGGGATCTCCACGATCTCGCAGCCGGCGTCCCGCAGCGCCGCCGCCGTGGCCCGGTGGACCTCAAGCAGCCCGCCCGGATGCCCGGTGGCGAACAGCACCCGCTCGTTCGCCTCCGCCGCCTTCCGCAGCACCGAGGCCATCCGGTCCAGCGCGCCGACCGTCAGCTCCGGGTCGATCGTGTCCTGCCCCGAGCGGTACTCCGGGTCGTCCACCACGCCGCACCGCTCCGCCATGACCGCCAGCACGTCCTGCTCATCGGTCCAGCGGTCGCCCAGCTCCAGGCCGAGCCAGTAGTGGCGGTCGCCGTTCGCGAGCTTGCGGTAGTGGGAGAGGTTGTTCTCACGAGGAGTGGCGACATCACCCGCGATGCGCGTACGGATGAGGTGGTCGATCAGTTCGGCACGGCTGGGCACGGCGCTGGGTATCGGCATGTGGCCCATTGTCGCCTCTCCGACGAGGGAATGGGGACATCCGCCGCCGGTCGGGCGTGATGCGATCATGGCGAAATTCCGGATGTCGGCCTGGACGGCCGCCGCCCGGGCCCCCGTATCGGGTCTAACGGCCGGGGCGACGGCTCCGGGCGGAGCGACGGGGGGCGCCGGGACGGCGCGCACGCTGCGGTTGGGGCTGGGGCGCGCTGATGATCACGGGCACGCCGGAGGGTTCCTGGGCGCCGGTGATCCGGGTGAGTTCGGGGTCGGCGGAGTGGACCTGGGCGGTCTGCGGGGTGATGCCCGCATCGGCCATGAGACGGCCCATCTCCCGGCGCTGGTCCGGGGTGACCAGCGTGATGACGCTGCCGGATCCGCCCGCACGGGCCGTACGGCCGCCACGGTGCAGATAGTCCTTGTGGTCCGCGGGCGGGTCGACATTGACCACGAGGTCGAGATCGTCCACATGGATGCCCCGGGCCGCGACGTTCGTGGCCACCAGCGCGGTGACATGGCCGGACTTGAACTGGTCCAGGGTCCGGGTGCGTTGCGGCTGGGACTTGCCGCCGTGCAGCGCCGCCGCCCGTACACCGCTGGTCAGCAGATGCCGGGTGAGCCGGTCGACGGCGCGCTTGGTGTCCAGGAAGAGGAGGACGCGGCCGTCCCGGGCGGCCACCCGGGTGACGACGGAGCGCTTGTCGGTGTCCGCGATGTGCAGGACGTGGTGCTCCATCGTGGTGACGGCACCGGCGGACGGGTCGACCGAATGCACGGCCGGGTCGTCGAGGAACTGGCGCGTCAGCTTGCTGATGTCATGGTCGAGGGTGGCGGAGAACAGCAGGCGCTGGCCGTCGGCGGGGACCTGCCGCAGCAGCCGGGTCACCTGGGGCAGGAAGCCCATGTCGGCCATCTGGTCGGCCTCGTCGAGGACGGTGATGCGCACCTGGTCCAGCCGGCAGTCGCCGCGTTCGATCAGGTCGTAGAGGCGCCCGGGGGTCGCGATGACCACCTCCGCGCCATGGCGCAGGGCATCGGCCTGGCGGTTGATCGACATGCCGCCGACCACCGTGGCCGCACGCAGCCCCAGCCGCCGGGCATAGGGGGTGAGTGCCTCGGTGACCTGCTGGGCCAGCTCCCGGGTGGGGACCAGCACCAGCGCGAGGGGGCGGCGGGGCTCCGCGCGCTGCCCGGCGGTGCGGGCCAGCAGGGCGAGGCCGAAGGCGAGGGTCTTGCCGGAGCCGGTCCGGCCACGGCCCAGTACGTCCCGGCCGGCGAGCGCGTTCGGGAGGGTGGCCGCCTGAATGGGGAACGGCACGGTGACGCCCTGCTGGGTCAGCTCCGTGATCAGTTCCTTCGGCATGTCGAGCTCGGCGAAGGACGTGACGGCGGGCAGCACCGGGGTGGAGCCGGGCGCCAGGGCGAATTCGCTTGCGCCGGAAGAGCGGGGGCGCCCACTGACGGCGGAACGGGAGGTTACGGGTTTTTTGCGGCGGTGCGAACGGGTGGATCGGGTCAACGCGATGCCTTTCGGCTGGGCGTGGTCTGTGGGAATGCGTACGAGCCGGGGCCCGCACCCCTTCAGGTGCGGGCCCCGGCTCGTGACAGGCGCTGCTATCAGGCGGGAACGATGTTCTCGGCCTGCGGGCCCTTCTGGCCCTGCGTGACGTCGAAGGTCACCTTCTGGCCTTCCTGCAGCTCACGGAAGCCCTGGGTGGCAATGTTCGAGTAGTGGGCGAAGACGTCGGCGCCGCCGCCATCCTGCTCGATGAAGCCGAAGCCCTTTTCCGCGTTGAACCACTTCACGGTGCCAGTAGCCATGTCATTCTCCTTTTACCTGGGATCGGTCCGGAACGCGCAGGAAACGCGTCCCGAGTCGCCGAAATGACCCCATCCGGAAATGACCGGCAGAAACAAAAAATGCGCCGGACGCTACATATCGTCAGGCGCACACAAGTCCATGGGTACCAAAACTGCAACTAGTAAGGACCCTATCACGTGCCACCTGGGAGCGGCGGGAACCACGTGGGCGATTTTTGCCGCCGGGCTGTGCCATCCCGCTTCGAGGTGTGACACGCTGGTCGTCCCGGCTCCCTTCTCTCCCCGTTGAGGCACTATGCGCTGCATCATCGCCAATTTCGCCTTTGACCTGACCGCGCGCGAGGTGACGGACGCGATGAGCGGCGTCAGCCCGGAACCGATCACCGGCCCATCGGTGCAGATCGGCCGCCGTGCCTACCCGGTCAAGCAGGTCGGCGCCGTGGTCACCCGCCAGGACCGCCGCGACTTCACGGCGGGCGAGGTGATCCGTGCCATGACGCGCCTCGGCTTCACCTGCCACCCGGCGCCCGCGGTCGCGGCTGCCGACCCCATCGAGACCGCCTCGGACCTTCTGGGGAAGCCGCTGGAGGGCTGACACCCACCGGCGCGGCGCGGCACGGTAAGGGCGTCGAGGACGCGCCGGCCTCCCGCACTTCCGCGAGTGGGCGGAATCACGCGACCGTCGACGGTGGCGTGAGTGTATTTAAGCGTTGACTTATATAAGCGGCGACTGGCATAGTCCTGGCGTGCACGCACTCGATGTCCTCGGAGACCCCGTTCGGCGCCGGATATTGGAGCTGCTGGCCGCGGGGGAGCGATCCTCCGGCGAGGTCAGCACCGTGATCCGGTCCGAGTTCGGCATCTCGCAGCCCGCCGTGTCACAGCATCTACGGGTGTTGCGGGAGGGCGGATTCGCCTCCGTACGGGCCGAGGGCACACGGCGGTTATACGCCGTCGAGGCCGCGCCCCTGCGGGAGGTCGACCGGTGGCTGGATCAGTTCCGGGGCTTCTGGGAGCAGCGGCTGGACGCGCTGGGGACCGAACTGGCGCGAGGCAAGCGGCGGCGGCTCGATCAGGGGCGCGGCGGCGACAGTCGAACCGGTGAGGAAACATAAGTCATGAGCGAGATCGTCGACCAGATCAACGACGTCCATCGCGAGGTCGGCACCCGTGAGGTGCCCGACGGCGAGGCCCGTACCGTCCTGCTGCGGCGCACCTACGACGCCGCGATCGAGGACGTATGGGACGCGTGCACCGACCCGCAGCGGATCGGCCGCTGGTTCCTGCCGGTGAGCGGCGATCTGAAGCTCGGTGGCCACTACCAGCTGGAGGGCAACGCGGGCGGAGAGATCCTGCGTTGCGAACCCCCGCGGCTGCTCGCGGTGAGCTGGCTGTTCGGCGAGAACCCCGGCTTCAGCGAGGTCGAGGTGCGGCTGAGCGCCGAGGGCGAGGAGCGCACCGTCTTCGAGCTGGAGCATGTCGCCGTCGTACCGCCCGAGATGTGGGACCAGTTCGGCCCCGGCGCGGTCGGCGTCGGCTGGGACGGCGGACTGCTCGGCCTCGCCCTGCATCTGGCGGGCCGGACGCCCGCCGACCCGGAGGCATGGCAGACCTCGGACGAGGCGCGGGAGTTCATGACCCGCTCCAGCGCGGCCTGGGGCGCGGCATACGAAGCCTCGGGGGCGCCGGCGGAGGTGGCGGCCGCCACGATGCGGGCGACCACGGAGTTCTACGTACCTCAGGGGTAGTCGCGCGGGCCCGCCGTGAGGGCCCGCCGTGCCCGCCGTGAGGGCCCCCGGGGCGGGTCATAGCTTCAGCCGTGCCGCCACCGGCAGGTGATCGCTGTCGGTCGCGGGCAGCGTCCAGGACGAGCACGGCTCCACGCCGCGGACGAGTATGTGGTCGATCCTCGCCACGGGAAACGACGCGGGCCAGGTGAGGCCGAACCCCGCGCCCAACCAGGAGAGCTGGTCCGGTATGCGGTTGACCAGCGGCTTGGCCGCCTCGAACGCGTCGGTGTCGACATAGCTGCGCAGCGGCAGCCCGTGGGGGCCGCGGCCCCGGATCTTCTTGTAGTGCCCGACACCGACCTGGGCGACCTGGGTGGAGATCTCGTCGGCGGTCGAGAAGACGGTGGTGGCGTCGTCGCCCGCCGTCGTCCGTGAACGCGGCGTCCCGATGCCGACGGCCTGAAGGTCCTTCGGCGCGGTGACGCGGAAGGTGAACCGGGCCTTGTCGGTGGGGTAGTCGTTGGCGGGGAAGAACATATGCGCGCGGTCCGGCTGGCCGAAGACCACGAAGCCGTCCTTCTTGTTCACCCACGGGGTCAGGCGCGGTGCGGGGCTGGTCGGGTCGCCGGGCCGGGCCCGGTTGTCGCTCCGGTCGACGCGATAGGCGATGTTCACGTGGAACGACCGGCCCTTGCCGAGCGCCTGCCAAGGGGTGATGTCCAGCTTCTCGCCCGCCTTGTCCACGGCGAAGCGGGCCGGCTCGCCCTGGACGGTGACCGTCTTGATCTCGTCCACGGCGGCGTCGAGGCTGAACCGGGACAGCGCCTGGGTGGCGGTGGCCCGGATCCGTACGGAGGAGTCCATCAGCGTGGTCCCGGGCCGGTAGGTGTAGCCGACGTCGTACGAGCGGACGTCGTAACCGCCGTTGCCCAGATACGGCAGCAGCCGGTCACCGGCGCTCCGGGCGCCTGGGGAGGCCGGGTCGCCCGCGGGGGCACCGGCCCAGCCGGGCGGACCGGCCGCGACGGTCGCCATCGCCGCCGTCGAGGCCGCCATGGCCATGAGCACGGTACGGCGGCGACGCGCCCGGTGGGTGGGGGCAGGGAACTTCGTGACCTCCTACGGTGAGACCGGTGCGCCGCGTCGGCGCACCGGCGTCACCTTGGGCGAAGGAGATCTCTCCTTCGGCGGAGCGGGGCCTCCGGGGTCGCTCAGCCGTGCATCAACCGCGTATCAGCCGTAGCCGCGTATCAGCCGCGTATCAGCCGTCACCACGTATCGGCCGTGGACCCGGGCTCCACCGCGATGCGGTTCGCGACCACCGCACCGGGCCGACCCCCTACCCGTAGTACCTGGGGACTACCCCGCGGATGCACTCCCCGGTGGGACGCCAACCACACGGCCGACTCCATAACTTCCGTACTCACACCACCTGTCGGTACGGAAGGAACAGCCATGGCGTCCCGTCTTCGCCGCGCCCTGCTCGCGGCGCTCGTCACCACCTCGGTGGTGGTGCCCCTGATGGGGGCCGCAGGGCCGAGCGAGGTGCCGGCGCCCGCACCCGTGGCGCTGGGGCCCGTGAGCGTCCCCGGGCTGGACCACCGGTACGAGGCCAACCGGGAGGGGATCGCGGCGGCCGAGGCGATGGCGGCCCGGCACGGCGACCGCGCGCGGGAGCGGGCGCTGCGGAAGATGAGGAAGCCGTCGCGGCACTTCCTGTCCTTCGACGGGCGGGACGGCGGCCGTGCCGTCGAGGTGTACGGGGACCTGGGCCGGGCCACGCGCGTCGCCGTGCTGGTGCCGGGGTCGGACACCAACCTGGAGACGTACGACCGGTTCCGGGCCGGGGCCCTCGCGCTGAGCCATCGGCTCGGCAGCCGTACGGCCGTCGTCGGCTGGCTCGGGTACAAGACGCCGGGCACCGTGGGACCCGAGGTGCTGACCACGGGCCGGGCCGCCGGTGCCGCTCCCCGACTGGCCGCATTCGTACGGGAGTTGAACGCGGCCAAGCCCCGGGCCCGGATCTCGCTCCTGTGCCACTCCTACGGTTCGGTGGTCTGCGCCCGGGCCGCGCGGGGGCTGAACGCCGCGGACATCGTCCTGTACGGCAGCCCCGGTACGGGGTTCGACGACGCCCGGCAGTTGCACACCCGGGCCACCGTCTGGGCCGGGCGGGGTGGGAACGACTGGATCGGCGGGGTGCCGCATGTGCGGATCCGGCTGCTGGGCATGACCGTCGGCTTCGGGACGGATCCCGTCTCCGGGCGGTTCGGCGCACGGAAATTCGACGCGGGGGACGTCGGGCACAGCGACTATCTCAAGCCCGGATCCGCCGCTCTGGCGAGCATGGGCCGGATCGTGGAGGGCCGCGATGCGTAACACCGTTCGTACGCGTGACACATTCCGTACGCCTGACACGGTTCGTACGCGTGACACGTTCCGCTTGCGTGACCTCGTCCGGCGGATCGAGGCCGCCACCCCGCCCGGCCGCGACCGCGCGGTGGACGCCCTGCGGGCCATCGCCATCCTCGGCGTGGTGCTCGGCCACTGGCTGGTGACCGCCCTGGTCGCCGACAGCGGCACCCTGCGCGCGGCCAGCCCGCTGCTGTACCAGCCCGAACTCACCCCCGTCTCCTGGGCGTTCCAGACCCTCGCGGTGTTCTTCCTGGTCGGCGGGCAGATGGGCGCCCAGAGCCACGCCTGCGCCCGCGCCCGGGGCATCAGCTACCGGCAGTGGCTGCGCGCCCGGCTGGCCCGGCTGTTCCGGCCCGTCGCCGCCGTGCTCGCCGTGTGGGCCGTGGCGGCGGGGGCGATGCTGGGCTCCGGGGTGAGCCTGCTGACCGTGCACACGCTGCTCAAACTCGTCCTGTCCCCGCTGTGGTTCCTGCTGGTCTACGCGGTGCTCACGGCCGCGACCCCGCTGGTGGCGCGGCTGCATCCGCTGTGGCCGCTCGCCGTCGTGCTCCATGTCGACCTGATCCGGTTCGGCTTCGGCGGCCCGGCCTGGCTCGGCTGGATCAATCTGGCGGCGGGCTGGCTGGTCCCGTACTGCCTGGGCGCCACCTGGGGCCGGGGCATGCTGCGCGGCCGGACGGCCGGGTGGGTGCTGCTGATCGGCGGCGCGGCGGTCACCGCCGGGCTCGTCCTGTTCGGCGGCTATCCGGCGGCGATGGTCGGGGTGCCCGGCGCCCCGATCTCCAACCTCAACCCGCCCACCCTGGCCGCCGTCACCTTCGGTCTCACCCAGTGCGGCGCGGCCCTGCTGCTGCGCGGCCCCCTGCGCCGGGTGCTGGCGCGGCCCGCCGCGTGGGCGGTGGTGGCGCTGGTCAACCTCTCCGCGATGACCGTGTTCCTGTGGCACCAGACCGCGATGATGGCGGTCAGCGTGACCACCCTGCGGCTGTACGGGCCGTTGTCCGGGCTGCACACCGTGCCCGACGGCCCCGGCTGGGTGCTGGCGCGGCTGTGCTGGCTGCCGGTGTTCGCGGGGGCGCTGCTGGTCTGCTGGGCGGCGTTCCACGGGTACGAGGCGGGGCGACCGCGCAAGGGTGGCGGCGGAGTCGTCCGCGGTGGTGGCGGGGCCGTACGCGGTGGGAGCCGCATCGTCCGCGAGGGACGTTCGGCCCGGGAGGCCCGGCAGGTGGAGAAGCCCAGTGTCTAAAGTCAAGGCCATGACGGGCGGGCGGATGGCGGACCGGCTGGCGGAGGGCGCGCGCGCCCTGCCGCGCACGATGGGCGAGGGACTGCGCGCGGCGCCGGGCATCCTCCGCGCGGACCTGTGGACGATGGCGCGCGACCCGCTGCCGCGGATGCGCTGGCTGGGCCGGCTGCCCCATGGCCATGTGGTGTTGCTCGCGGTGCTCATGGCCTGGCTCAGCATGGCGCAGCTCCAGGAGCCCGCCCGCCCGGGGACGGCCCAGGACCCGGTGCCCGTGATCGGTCTGGTGGTGCTCGAAGCGCTGGCCGTCCAGGTGGCGCTGACCCGCCCGATACCGGCGTGGTGGCTCTCGACCGCGATGCTGTTGGTGACGGCGCTGGAGGTGGACGGCCGGGTCCCCGTATATGTGCTCTACCCCTGGAACTACGGCCAGATCGCGCTGCACACCGTCGTGCTGCTCCTCCTCGCGCTGCGGGTCCGGCCCCGGATCGCCGCCGAGGCGCTGATACTGACGCTGCTGGTGGGGACGGTCACCGCGGCCCTCGCCACCCGGCCCCACGCGGACGGCCTGGACGAGGCGTTCGTGTCCTTCACGACCGCCGTGGTGGTGGGCGCCGCGCTGCGCGGCCGCCGGGTGGCGCGGCGGCGGCTGGTCGAGCAGGAGGAGCTCACCGCGGAGGAACGGGCCCGGCGCACTCTGCTGGAGGAGCGCAACCGCATCGCCCGCGAGCTGCACGACGTGGTCGCCCACCACATGTCGGTGATCTCCATCCAGGCGCAGGTCGCCCCGCATCTGGCCGAGAACCCCTCCGACGACCTGAAGGAGAACCTCGCGGGCATCCGGCAGAACGCGGTCGAGGCGCTGGCCGAACTGCGCCGCGTGCTGGGCGTGCTGCGCTCCGAGGACGCCCTGGCCGACGGCGCCCGGCACGCCCCGCAGCCCACCCTGGACCGGCTGGACGAGCTGGTGGGCACGGTGCGCGGGACCGGGATCACGATCCTTACGGATGTCACCGGGGAGCGGCGGCCGCTGCCGCCGGGCGTCGAGCTGTCGGCGTTCCGCATCGTGCAGGAGGCGCTGAGCAATGTGATGCGGCACGCGCCGGGCGCTGAGGCGCGGGTGGAGCTGGGGTACCAGCGGCGCGGGCTCACCGTCCGGATCGTCAATACGACGCCGGACCGGCCCGCCCCGCCGTCGCCGGGCGCCGGGCACGGGCTGCTCGGGATGCGGGAGCGCGCTGCGATGCTAGGGGGTGAGCTGACTACTGGCCCGACGCCGGACGGCGGTTACGAGGTGACCGCCGTGCTGCCCACGCACCACCCCGACCCGTCCACCGCCGCGACCGAAACCGCCGAGGACCCCGCATGACGACGACCATCCGCGTTTTGATCGCCGACGACCAGATGATGGTCCGCCAGGGCTTCACGGTGCTCCTCAACGCCGAACCGGACATCGAGGTCGTCGGCCAGGCCGTGGACGGGGCCGACGCCATCGACCAGGTCGCCGAACTGGCCCCGGACGTGGTCCTGATGGACATACGGATGCCGGGAGTCGGCGGTATCGAGGCCACCCGGCGGCTCACCGAACCCGCCGGGGCCACCGTCAAGATCCTGGTCCTCACCACCTTCGACCTCGACGAGTACGTCTACGAGGCGCTGCGCGCGGGCGCGTCCGGGTTTCTGCTGAAGGACGCCTCGGCGGACGAACTGGCCCACGCGGTACGGGTGGTGGCGGCCGGTGACGCGCTGCTGGCGCCGAACATCACCAAGCGCCTGATCGGCGAGTTCTCCCGGGTGAGCGCCGCCGCCCCGCGCGGTCCCCTCCGGGGCCGGGTGGGCGATCTGACGGAGCGCGAGACCGAGGTGCTGACCCTGATCGCCCAGGGGCTGTCGAACGCGGAGATCGCCGCACGGCTGGTGGTGGCCGAGCAGACCGTGAAGACCCATGTGAGCCGGATCCTGTTCAAGCTGGGGCTGCGCGACCGGACCCAGGCCGCGGTCTTCGCGTACGAGACGGGGCTGGTGCGCCCGTCCGCGTTCTGACGGGCCGGCGCGCCTGGTTCCGTATCGATCCCCAGGACAGCTCCCACGCGTATGTGGGCAACGGCTATCTCGGGCAGCGGGTGCCGCCCCAGGGGACCGGGTACTCCGGAGGGGACGACAAGACCGGCTGGCCGCTGTTCACCGTCCTAAAGACTGAGCGGGGGTGAGTCCTGTTGCCAGGTCTCATGCTCAGCCGAACACTCCGAACGGTGGTGGGTGTTCTGGTTGCCCGCTTTCGCTCCGCGTCCGGGCGGCACGACTCGCGATCGTGGTCCGGGGATGCGGGGGCGGGGTCCCTCACGCCCCGGGGTGGCTGGTCCGGCCTGGACGGTCCGATGCCCCTGCTCATCGCTCTGGTGAGCAGGGGGCGGTGTCGTCCGTCGCCGGATCGGGTGCCCCAGGGCGCGCCTTCCGATCGCCACGGCGGCAGCGTCGTGGCGACTGGTCTTACGTTTGCTGCTGGTGAGAGGTTTTTTCCAGTGCTGGGCGCCCCATTTGGAGGTGTAGGCCGGATCGACGGCGACCAGGGGGATGCCGAGTTCGGCGGCCATGGCCAGCAGCCGGGCCCGCAGCCGGGCGACCGGCATGCCGGAGATCAGCTTGCGGAACCGCTTCCGTCGGCCGTGCTTCTCCCGGGTGGTCTCGGCGGTGAAGTCCAGGTCCTCGACGGCGACGGCCAGGTGGTACCGCTTGGCCCAGTGCAGCAGGCGGATGAGGGCGTGGCGGACCTGGGCGTCGCGGTGTGCGGCGGTGCCGGACAGGTCGTAGTCGAAGCGGCGCGGGGCGCCGACCGGGTTGCCGTGCGCGTCGAGTCGCCAGGCGGCCAGGTGATCGGCGTTGGTGTCCACACCGATCAGGCCACTTGCCCGGGCGGTGGAAAAGGGCACGGTCTGGACCGGGGGGACGGTCCAGGAGGCGGTGAGGTACCAGCGCCCCCGGTCGGTGTCTTCGCGGATGCGGTAGGCGACGGCCCGGTTCGCGGTGATCCGGTCGCGCCAGGTCTCCCCCCGGTGTGGGAAGGCCACTCGCGCAGCGAGCACGTAGCGGCCGTGCGCGGCGTTGGCCAGATGCGCGAGCGGCACCGGGAGCCTGATGCTCACCTCGCCGTCCGGGCTGACGCGGATCGTCTCGTTGCCGCAGCGCTTGCCGGACTCGCCGTCCGCCTGCAGGAACCGGCGCGACGCCTCCCACCGAGTCCGCCACTGGGCCTTGTCGAGCTGGGCCTTCTCCAGGTGGTGGCGGGTGTTCAGCAGCCGCTTCCCGCCCCGCACCACGTGCACCCGCCCGGCCTCCTGGTCGGCCCTGACGGCGGCCAGCCGGTCCTCCAGCACGTGCAGGCGCCGCGACTTGGCGAACCACTCCTTCTGGCTGCGGTAGCCGCCCGCCGCCCGCTTGGGGCCCCACTCCACGAGGGGCAACGACAGCCGGTGCCGGACCGTGTCGATCCCGGCTTCCAGATCGTGGAGGTGTGCGGCCTGACCACGCCGGGCCAGCCCCCACTGATCATGCGTGGCCTTCGTGATGCTGCCCGCCCACCGCGACGACGACTCCCCGGTCAGCGCCCGCTTACGCACCGCCCACCGCTCGCTGCCGTGCTCCAGCCCGTCCGCACACCGTGCCTTCAGATCCCGGGAGGCCAGCGAACCGAGGTGACCGCCGACCAGCCGCAGCACCTCCTCGTCCTCGACGGTCAACCCCTTGAGCCGGTCCCGGATCGCCGCCCCGGCGGGGCCGGACACCACGAACGGCGCCGCCATCTCCCGCAACCCGCCCAACCCTGCCACCCCCACCCGACTCCAGGACATCGTCACCGCACTCAACGACCACCGCACGCAAAGGTCACCCATTCGATGCAAGAACTCCCGTTCACTTCCGCCGTGCACACCGGGCGCAGACGCCGCCACTCACTCATGCACGCCAGAACACACTCAATCGCAGCCAACAGGCAGCAGTTCCCAACCCCCCTGCTACGACGGCGCGTTCGTCTCGGGGCTGTACGCGCACAACGCGAAGACCACCGAGAACCGGCAGGTCGCCGCCGCCGTCCCCACCTGGTCCACGCTGAACGTGGCCACCGGGGACGCCGGTTCGGAGACCTTCGGCTCCCGGACGTCCGCCGGGCGGATCTCCCACTACCGGCAGACGGTCTTCATGCGCTGCGGGCTGGTGCGGACCTCGCTCAGCTGGACCGCGTCCGACGGGCGCGCCACCGACCTCGCCACCGCCTGGGTCCCCGACGCGGCCCAGGGCACGCTCACGGCCGACCTCGGTCGCACGGTGCGCCTGGCGAAGGTCAGCCCGGAGTGGACCCGCACCCGGCCCGCCTCCCATGAGGTGCGGACCTCGCCCGACGGCCGCCACTGGCACGAGGGGACGACCGGCCCGGCCCGCTACGTCCGCGTCACCCTGCGCTCGGCGGACGACAAGAAGCGCGCGGGCATCGAGGAGCTGCGGGTGAGCCGGGCCAAGTGACGGCCTGGCAGGCGGGACAGTGCGGTCCGTGCACAGAGGATCAAGGCACTGTGCACAGGATGCCAATGACATCCCGGCCCCGCTCGGCCCATGCTGATCAGTGACGGGTGAGCAGGGTTACCACGGGGGGAGCCCCGCTCACCTGTTCGTCCACAGCGCCGTATGGCGGAAGTCCCGTGGGGGCACGCCATAGGCGCCGCGGAAGGCACGGCTGAAGTCCGCGGCGTGGCTGAAACCCCAGCGGGCGGCGATGACATGGATGGGGGTGTCGCCCAGGGCGGGATCGGCCAGGTCGCGGCGGCAGCGTTCCAGGCGCTGGGCGCGGATCCACGCGGAGACCGTGTGCCCCTGCTCCTCGAAGAGGCGGTAGAGGTACCGGAGCGAGATGTGATGGGCCGTGGCGATCGACGCCGGGGTGAGCCCCGGGCTGTGCAGGTTCTGCCGGACGAATTCCTCGACGCGTAACCGCAGGGTGCGCCGACGGCTCTCGGGGGTGAGCCGGTTCTCGGCGCGCGCCTCGGCACCGGCGTCCAGCTCATGCGCGAGCAGCGCGTTGAGCAGATCGACGGCGACGGTGCCGAGGCGCGGTGCGTCGGCCGGGCCGTAGCGGTCGGAATCGGCGGCCAGGCGGGTGAGGAAGTCGGCGAGCATGGCCCCGATGCCGGACCGCCCGGACAGCCGCCGCCCGAGCAGCCGGTTGAGCTCGGTCGCCGGGAACGGCAGCAGCGAGGGGCGGAGGGTGATCGACATCCCGTCGACCCTGCCGCGCTCGCACACCGCCACATACGGCGTGGAGGTCGAGGTGAGCATGAGCTGCCGGGCGCCGACCGTGGCTTCGGTGTCCCCGTGGCGCACATCGCTCTCACCGCGCAGGGTGAGCCGCAGATGGTAGAGCTCCGGGTCGGAGCGCCGGATATGGGCCGCCGTCCGCTCGTTCCGCAGTGACGGTACGGAGGTGGAGGTCAGCATCACCTCGCCGAGGCTCACTCCGCCCCGTACGCTCGCGCGGAAGTCGTGCTCATGGTCGCTGCGGAGCTCCATCGGTATCGCCGTCAGCTCGCACAGGGCGCGCCAGGCCGCGAATCGCTCCGCGGGCGGGATGTCGTCGATCTGGAGTCCCGTCACGATCATCACCCTTTCGCCGTACGGTGGTGAGCTTTTCGGTGGACGCGACCTTAGACAGCCCTGCCAAGTGTTTGATGAACGGTCCGGTATTGAACAGTCCGCTTTTGGGCGATTCCGCGAACGCGTATCCGGGCGGGGCGGCGCGGGCCGCGGCGGCGGCCTGGCCCGATGTGACCCGGTCCGATTGTTGCCGAAGGATGAAATCCGCACATCAGTGTGTTGGTGCCTTCCGGAAGCGTGTGCGGATCGGGAGGTCAACGGGTGGCGGACGTAGTGACGGACGCAACGGATGAAACGGGCAAAAAGGATACGGGTGGACCAGATGCGGACGGGCCGGATACCGGGCAGGGCTGGGTAAGGCGGCTGTTCGGCTATTGCTGGCTGTACCGCAAGGATGTGCTGCTCGCCCTGGGTGCCTCGCTCGCCGGAATGGCCGTCATGGCGCTCGTCCCGCTGGTGCCGAAGCTGATCATCGACGATGTGATCGTCCAGCACGACCGGTCGCTCGCCCCCTGGGCCACCCTGCTGATCATCGCCGCCCTCGTGGTCTACGTCCTCACCTACATCCGCCGCTTCTACGGCGGACGGCTCGCCCTCGACGTCCAGCACGCCCTGCGCACCGAGATGTACGCGTCCATCGCCCGCTTCGACGGCAGACGGCAGGACAACCTCTCCACCGGCCAGATCATCGGCCGGGCCACCAGCGACCTCCAGCTCATCCAGGGCCTGCTCTTCATGGTGCCGATGATGATCGGCAACATCCTCCTCTTCCTGGTCTCGCTCGTCGTGATGGCGACGCTGTCGCCGCTGCTCACCGTCGTCGCCCTCGCCGTCGCCCCCGCCCTGTGGATCCTCGCCTCGCGCAGCCGCATCCGGCTCTTCCCGGCCACCTGGTACGCCCAGGGGCAGGCGGCCGCCGTCGCGGGTGTCGTCGACGGGGCGGTGACCGGTGTCCGGGTGGTCAAGGGGTTCGGGCAGGAGGCGCAGGAGACCGACAAGCTGCGGGCGGTCGGCCGCCGGCTGTTCGCCGCCCGGCTGCGGACCGTACGGCTGAACTCCCGCTACACCCCCGCCCTGCAGGCCGTCCCCGCCCTCGGCCAGGTCGCCATGCTGGCGCTCGGCGGCTGGATGGCCACCCGCGGCCAGATCACCCTCGGCACCTTCGTGGCCTTCTCCACGTATCTCGCCCAGCTCGTGGGCCCGGTGCGGATGCTCACGATGCTCCTGACCATCGGGCAGCAGGCGCGGGCCGGGGTCGAGCGCGTCTTCGAGCTCATCGACACCGAGCCGGTCATCGACGAGCGCCCCGGCGCCCGGGAGCTTCCCGAGGACGCCCCCGCGACGGTCGAGTTCGACCGGGTGAGCTTCGGCTACGACCCCGAGCGCCCGGTGCTCTCCGAGGTGTCCCTGCGGATCGAACCGGGCGAGACCCTGGCCGTCGTGGGCGCCTCCGGAAGCGGCAAGTCGACGCTGTCCATGCTGCTGCCGCGCTTCTACGACGTGTCGTCGGGCGCGGTGCGGATCGGCGGCCACGATGTGCGGGAGCTGACGTACGACTCGCTGCGCGGCGCGGTCGGACTGGTGCCGGAGGACAGCTTCCTCTTCTCCGACTCCGTGCGTGCCAACCTCGCCTACGGGCAGCCGGACGCGAGCGAGGAGCGGATCCTGGCCGCCGCCCGCGCCGCCCAGGCCGACGGCTTCATCTCCGCACTGCCGCACGGCTATGACACCGAGGTCGGCGAGCAGGGGCTGACCCTCTCCGGCGGCCAGCGCCAGCGGCTGGCCCTGGCCCGCGCGATCCTCACCGATCCCCGGCTGCTCGTCCTCGACGACGCCACCTCGGCGGTGGACGCGCGCGTCGAGCACGAGATCCACGAGGCGCTCCGGGGCGTCATGGCGGGCCGTACGACCCTGCTGATCGCCCACCGCCCCTCCACCCTCGCCCTCGCCGACCGCATCGCGGTCCTGGACCGGGGCCGGGTCGTGGACGTGGGCACCGACGAGGAGCTGAGGGCACGGAGCGCCGTGTACCGGCGGCTGCTGGCGGACGACGCCCAGCCCGCCGCCGCCCGGGGCGGGGACGATCCGGAGCACGCGGTGGGCCTCGCCGGTGGGTTCGGCGGGGAGTCCGCCGCGACGGCGCTGGTCGAGCCCTGTCTCGACGGTGAACCGCACGGGGACGGCGATCAGGTGGCGGAACTGCTGCCGCATGGGGACGGCGACCAGGTGGCGGAACTGCTGCCGCACGGGGACGGCGACCACGTGGCGGAACTGCTGCCGCGCGGCGGGGACGACCCCGAGCACGCCGAAGGCTGCCCCCACCCCGGCGGGGTGACCCCGGAGCTATGGGTGCGGCCCGATGGTGACGGCCGTAAGGACGGCACGGGAGCGGGAGCCGGGGCGGCGGCCGTGGCCGGGCCCGGGATCGCCGGGGCACTGTCCGGAATGCCCGCCACCCCCGAGCTGCTCGCCAAGGTCGCCGCGCTGCCGCCCGCCACCGACACCCCCGACATCGACGAGGAGCAGGCCGCCCGCCCCGAGGAGACCTACGGACTGCGGCGGCTGCTGCGCGGCTTCGGGGCGCCGCTGTCGGTCGCGCTGCTGCTCGTCGCCGTGGACGCGGTCGCCGGGCTGCTGCTGCCCGTGCTCATCCGGCACGGGATCGACCAGGGCGTCCAGCGGCTCGCGCTCGGGGCGGTGTGGGCCGCCTCCGGGCTCGCGCTCCTCGTGGTCCTCGTGCAGTGGGCCGCCCAGATCGGCGAGACGCGGATGACCGGGCGGACCGGTGAACGGGTGCTCTACGCACTGCGCGTCAAGATCTTCGCGCAACTGCAGCGGCTCGGTCTCGACTACTACGAGCGCGAGCTGAGCGGCAAGATCATGACGCGGATGACCACCGACGTCGACGCGCTGTCCACATTCCTCCAGACCGGCCTGGTCACCGCCGTCGTCAGCCTGCTGACCTTCTTCGGCATCCTGGTCGCGCTGCTCATCATCGACGTGGGCCTCGCGCTGGTGGTCTTCCTGACCCTCCCGCCGCTCATCATCGGCACCATCGTCTTCCGGCGCCTCAGCGTCAAGGCGTACGAACTGGCCCGCGAGCGCGTGAGCGTGGTCAACGCGGATCTGCAGGAGAGCGTGGCGGGGCTGCGGATCGTGCAGGCGTTCCGGCGCGAGCGGTCCGGCCGGGAGCGGTTCGCGGCCCGCAGCGACGCCTACCGCCAGGCGCGGATGCGCGGTCAGCGGCTGATCTCGGTGTACTTCCCGTTCGTCCAGCTCCTGTCGTCCGTGGCCTCCGCGCTGGTGCTCATCGTGGGCGCCGGACGGGTCGGGGACAACACGCTGTCGGCCGGCGCGCTGGTGGCCTATCTCCTCTACATCGACCTGTTCTTCGCCCCCGTCCAGCAGCTCTCCCAGGTCTTCGACGGCTATCAGCAGGCATCGGTGTCACTGGGCCGCATCCAGGAGCTGCTGCGCGAGCCCACCACCACACCGGTCGCCGACGACCCGCGCGAGGTGCGCACCATGCGCGGCGAGATCGCCTTCGACGACGTGCGGTTCCGGTACGGGGACGACGAGGAGGCGCTGGCGGGCATCTCGCTCACGATCCCCGCGGGGCAGACCGTGGCGTTCGTCGGGGAGACCGGGGCCGGTAAGTCCACCCTGGTCAAGCTGGTGGCCCGGTTCTACGACCCGACCGGGGGCGCCGTGCGGGTGGACGGCGCGGATCTGCGCGAGCTCGACCTCACCGGGTACCGCGGCCACCTCGGGGTGGTCCCGCAGGAGCCGTATCTCTTCCCCGGGACGGTGCGCGACGCCATCGCCTACGGGCGGCCCGGCGCGAGCGACGCGGAGGTGGAGGCCGCCGCGCGGGCGGTCGGCGCCCATGCCATGGTGGCGTCGCTCGACGGTGGCTATCTGCACGAGGTCTCCGAGCGCGGGCGCAATCTCTCCGCAGGGCAGCGGCAGTTGATCGCGCTGGCGCGCGCCGAGCTGGTGAACCCGGACGTCCTGCTGCTCGACGAGGCCACGGCCGCGCTCGATCTGGCCTCCGAGGCCCTGGTCAACCAGGCCACGGACCGGCTGACGGGACGGCGCACCACGCTGGTCGTCGCACACCGGCTGACCACCGCCGCTCGTGCGGACCGGGTGGTGGTCCTGGACCATGGCCGGGTCGTCGAGGACGGCACTCATGAGGAGCTGGTGGCGCGGGACGGCCGGTACGCCGCGCTGTGGCGCACGTTCATGGGCGAGACGGCCCCCGCGACCGTCTGAGCGCGCCGCTGGAAGTGCCCCGACCTGCCGTCGTGAGAGCGTCACTTGGAGCCCGCCGAGAGCTCGCCGAGAGCTCGCCGGTGGCCCCGCCGACGCGTGGGCCCTTCGTCGCGTGGGCCCTTCGTCGCGCGGCAGCGCGGCGGATGGGCCCGCGTCGCAGGGGCGGTGTGGGTGGTGCGGTGGGGTGTGCACCGGTCATCCGCCGTACGGCGGTGACGCTTAGCGTTCGCCCACTGTTACGTACGGTAACATCACGGTTCCATGCCGCTGGCCCTCGCGATGGCCTCCACCTCCCGCCGGTCCTGCTCCCGCTGCTCCGCCTCGGCCGCCACCCGCTGCTTGTGGCGGTGCAGGAAATCGGGGTCCCCGGCCCGCTCCTGAGGCACCAGCACCTTCATGCCCTTGGCGTGCGGGCTGTCGCCGAGGTCGACCACCACCCGCTCGTCCTGGGAAGTGAGCAGGCCGAACAGCACCAGCAGCTCGGCCTGGAGAGCGGGGGTGAACAGCTCTTTCTCCTCCGGCCCCATACCGAGCTCGTACGTCCCCCCGCGGACGGCCGGTGAGGTGCTCAACTCGCGCAGCAGCCGCATCAGCAGCTCGAGCGAGCGGGGATCGATTCGTTCCTGCAATTCGTTCAGATACCGCGTCAGCCGCTCGGCCCGTTCACTCCGGTCGTGCCGTTCGTCTCGGTCCATACAGGCAGCATGAGCCATCACAGCCCGCTACGAAAGAGGGCGACGGTAACAACTCTCCGTATTCGGCGTCGTGTTGGGGCACCGACGACCTCTGGCGACCCGAGCGTGTGCCCGGATAGGTTCTCGGCGGCCTGTGGGAATTCTCGGGCCGTAAGGGTCATCACGGCAACAAGGGGAGGGTGCATGCGCAAGATGCTCAGATGGCTGTTGGCGCTCGCGATACTGATGGGGGCGGTCGGTGCGGGCGCCGGAGGCGCGTCCGCGGAGCCGGCCGCCCCCGCTCAGCCGGATATCAAGGAGCGCGTCCTGGCGATTCCCGGGATGCGTTTCGTGGAGGAGCAGCCCTACGAGGGCTATCGCTTCCTCGTCTTCACCTACGCCCAGCCGGTGGACCACCGGCATCCCTCCAAGGGCACCTTCCAGCAGCGGTTCACCCTGCTGCACAAGGCCACCGACCGGCCCACGGTCTTCTACACCTCGGGCTACAACGTCACCACCGCACCGCGCCGCAGTGAGCCGACGCAACTGGTGGACGGCAACCAGGTGTCCATGGAGTACCGTTTCTTCACTCCCTCCCGGCCGCAGCCCGCCGACTGGTCCAAGCTGGACATCCGGCAGGCCGCGAGCGACCAGCACCGCCTCTACCGGGCCCTGAAGCCCATCTACGGCAAGAAGTGGCTGGCCACCGGCGGCAGCAAGGGCGGTATGACGGCCACCTACTACCGCCGTTTCTACCCGCACGACATGGACGGCACCGTCGCGTATGTCGCGCCCAACGACGTGGCCAACAACGAGGACTCCTCCTACGACCGCTTCTTCGCGGGCGTCGGCACGGCCGAATGCCGCACCAAGCTCAACGCGGTGCAGCGCGAGGCGCTGGTGCGGCGCGACGAGATCGTGCAGCGCTACCAGAAGTGGGCGGACGACGAGGGGCAGACCTTCACCGTCGTCGGCAGCGCCGACAAGGCGTACGAGAACGTCGTCCTGGACCTGGTGTGGGCCTTCTGGCAGTACCACCTGCTGAAGGACTGCGCGGACGTCCCCGCCCCGACCGCGTCGACCGATGAGCTGTACGGCTTCATCGACGAGATCTCGGGCTTCTCCGCCTACACCGACCAGGGCCTGGAGACCTACACGCCGTACTACTACCAGGCGGGCACCGAGCTCGGCTCGCCCACCTTCGAGACCCCGCACCTGGACGGGCTGCTGCGCTACCCCGGCATCTACGCCCCGCGCAACTATGTGCCCCGCGACATCCCGATGCGGTTCAAGCAGGGCGTGATGCGGGACGTCGACAACTGGGTGCGGCATGACGCACGGCGGATGCTCTTCGTCTACGGCCAGAACGACCCGTGGGGCGCCGAGCGCTTCCGGGTCGGCAAGGGCGCCAAGGACTCTCACGTCTACACGGTCGCCGGTGGCAACCACGGCTCCAGCATCGCCCAGCTCGCGGGCGAGGAGAAGGCCGAGGCCACGGCGGAGGTGCAGCGGTGGGCGGGCGTCAGCCAGACCAGCGAGCCGCTCGCCCGGCATGACGCCAGGCTGGACCGCCGCGAGGTCGAGCGCGAACCGGCCTTGCGGCCGTAAGCGAGCCCATTCGTGGCGACGAGGGTGTCCGCTCCGGCGGACACCCTCGTCGCGGGCAAACTGGATCATGTCTCCATCCGTATCCATATCCGTATCCGGGGACATGACCGAAGGACATCACGATGGACCTGAAGCTGACGGGCCGCCGGGCCCTCGTGACCGGTTCCAGCTCCGGGCTCGGCGCGGCGATCGCCCGGCTGCTCGCCACCGAGGGCGCCGATGTCGTGGTGCACGGCCGGGACGAGGCCCGGACCCACGGGGTGGCGGAGGAGATCGGCGCGGTCGCCGTGGCGACCGGCGACCTCGCCACGGACCAGGGCGCCGACGCGGTGGCCGCTGTCACCGGTGAGGCCGACATCCTGGTCAACAACGCCGGTGCGTACGGCCACCCGCACCGCTGGGCCGAGGCCACCCCGGACATGTGGGCCCGTTTGTACGAGATCAACGTGATCTCCGCCGTACGCATGATCCAGCGGCTGGTGCCGGGGATGCGCGAACGCGGCTGGGGCCGGGTGATCCAGATCGGCGGCGGCCTCGCGTCGCAGCCGATGCCCGAGCAACCCCACTACAACGCCACGCTCGCCGCGCGTCACAACCTCGCCGTCTCGCTGGCGCGCGAGCTGAAGGACACCGGGGTGACGTCCAACGTGGTCTCTCCCGGGGCGATCCTCGTCGACTCGGTCAAGGAACTGGTGACCGATCTCGCGCCGGAGCACGGCTGGGGCGAGTCCTGGGAGGAGATCGAGCCCAACGCCGCGCGCGACTTCGTGCCCAACGACATCGGCCGATTCGGCCGCCCCGAGGAGATCGCGGGCGCTGTCGCCTATCTGGCCGGTCCGTACGGCGCCTACGTCAGCGGCGCCACGCTCCGCGTGGACGGCGGCACGATCCGCTCGGTGATCTGACCGACGCTCAATACCCCAGCCCGTGCCCGATCGGGTACAGCACCCGGGACGGGTCGTCCGCGCGCCGCACCGCGACCGGCAGCTTGCCTCGCGGGGTGACCCGCCCCGCGATCACCCGGGCGGCGGCGCGCAGTTCCACATCCGTCCAGCAGTACGTGGCCAGCGACGCCCCGGGCTCGGTGCCGCGTCCGCCCAGCCGCGCGATGTCGTACGGGTCGCGCAGCGCCAGATGCACCACTGGCACACCGGTGGCCACCAGCCGTGCGACCAGGGTGCGCTGGGCGGATCCGGGCGTGATGTCGTACGTCGCCACGATCACCGCGTCCCGTCCCCGCGCCGCCGCGACCGACGCCTCGATCCGCTCGGGCGAGGGGCCGGGCGCGCTGCCCGTGCCGGTGGGCAGCGCCTCCGCCTTGAAGCCGAGGCCGGACAGGGCGCGGGCCAGAACGGCCGTCGGCGGGCCCCCGGTGCCCGAGGGCGCGGCGGCGTCCACCCCCACCACCAGCAGGTCGTGATGGCGGCGCGGCGACAGCGGCAGCAGCCCGCCACGGTTGGTGATCAGGGTGGTGGTGCGCTCGGCGATCCGGTCGGCGGTGGCACGGTGCTCCCGGGTGCCCAGCGTGCGGTTGACCGCGCGGTCGCTGGTGTACGGATCGTCGAACAGCCCCCGGCGCGCCTTGAGTTCCAGGACGCGCCGCAGTGAGCGGTCGATCCGGTCCTCGTCGAGCTCGCCCGCCCGGACGGCCTTGCGCACGCCCTCGAAGGCACGGGACAGGTTCGGCGGGTTCAGCAACTGGTCCACCCCCGCCTTGAGCGCGAGCACCGGCACCCGGTCGTCGCCGTACTTCTCCCGCACGCCCTGCATGCCGAGCGAGTCGGTGACCACCACCCCGTCGTAGCCCAGTTCCTCGCGGAGCACACCGGTGAGGATGGGGCGGGAGAGCGTGGCGGGGTCGTCGGCCGGGTCGAGCGCGGGGAAGAGAAGGTGCGCCGTCATGATCGAGTCGATCCCGGCCTCGATCGCGGCCCGGAACGGCGGCGCGTCCAGCCGCTCCCACTCCTTGCGGGAGTGGGTGATCCGCGGCAGGCCGACATGGCTGTCCACGGAGGTGTCGCCGTGGCCGGGGAAGTGCTTGGCGGTGGCCGCGACCCCGGCGCTCTGATAGCCCTTCACCTGGGCCGCCACCAGCCGGGCCACGGCCTTCGGATCGGCCCCGAAGGAGCGCACGCCGATCACCGGATTGGCGGGGTTGACGTTGACGTCCGCGATCGGGGCGTAGTCCTGCCGGATGCCGAGCGCGGCCAGCTCCGCCCCCGCGGTGCGGGCGGCCGTACGGGCGTCGGCCGCGCTGCCGCCCGCGCCGAGCGCCATGGCGCCCGGGAACAGCGTGGCGGGCGCGCCGATCCGGGCGACGGTGCCGTACTCCTGGTCGGTGGAGAGCAGGACGGGGACGGGCACGGAGGCGGCCAGCGCGGCCTTCTGGATGCCGTTGGAGAGCGCGGCGACCTGGTGGGGGTCGCGGATGTTGTGCGCCCAGCGGATGTACATCACCCCGCCCACGTGGTACTTCGCGATCAGCTCGGCGGCGTTGTCGACGCCGATGTCCTTACGGTTGGCCGCGACATCGGCCGGGTCGGGGCGGGTGGCCGAATGGCCGTACACCCGCATCACGAAGAGCTGGCCGATCTTCTGGTCCAGCGTCATCCGGCCGATGAGTTCGTCGATCCGCCGGCGGTCGCGCTCCTGGTCCCGGCCGGGCTGTGTGGTGGCTCGTGAGGGCGTCGCGGAAGGGCCGCCGGAACCGGCGGTGGTGCGGCGCGCGGGGGCCGCGGGCGCGGGGGAGCTGTTCGTCGGCGCACTGCAGGCACCGGCCGCGGCGGCGGCCAGAGTGGCGGTGAGCAGGGCGCGGCGAGACGTCGTCGTGTGCACCCGCACTCCTTCCATGGGACGTTCGGAGGGGGTGGCCGAAGGTGGTGCAGGACACGCTGGGACACAAAGCGCTGCCGGGTCAAGGAGAGTTGGACTTCCTGACGGCCCGGAAGCGTAAAGGAAAAGACTCGTTAAAGACAGGGATCTGGTGCTCGTGCGAAACCGGCGCTAATGTATCGATCGGGTATGTGCACTATTTGTATGAGGCATCCGTTCTCGCTTAGGTTCCGTTTTCATGACCCCATCGACGGGTGCCAAGCCCCCCACACATATCGCCATGTTCGGCATCGCGGCGCACGGGCACGTCAACCCGAGCCTGGAGGTGATCCGCGAGCTGGTGGCCCGCGGCCACCGGGTTACCTACGCCATCCCCGAGTCGTTCGCCGAGAAGGTCGCCGAAACCGGCGCCGAGCCGAAGACCTACACCTCGGTCCTCCACGGTGAGAATGTGCCGGGCGCCAGAGGCTCCGAGCTGATCGACTACATCGAGCCGTTTCTCACCGAGGCGGAACAGGCGCTTCCGCAGCATCTGGCGGCCTACGAAGGCGATGAGCCGGATCTGGTGATGTACGACGTCACGGCGTACCCGGCGCATGTCCTCGCCCATCGCTGGGGCGTGTCCGCGGTCGAGCTGGCCCCCAGCTTCGTGCCCTGGGACGGGTACCGCGAAGAGGTCTTCGAGCCGATGTACGGGCAGCTTCGGTGCTCGGAGCGAGGCCGGGCCTACTACGCGCGCTACCGCGCCTGGCTCGAGGACAACGGACTGGCCGGCACCGACCCCGACCGGCTCATCGGCCGCCCCAGCCGCTGTGTCGCCCTCATCCCCGAGCTGCTCCAGCCCAACGCCGACCGCGTCGACCCGTCCGTCTACAGCTTCGTCGGCGGCTGCCAGAGCGCCCGCCGCGACGTGGCGGAGTGGCGCCGCCCGGAGCGGGCCGCCGAGACCGACCGGATCCTGCTGGTCTCGCTCGGCTCGACCTGGACCAGGGAGCCCGGCTTCTACCGCGCGTGCGTCGCGGCGTTCGGCGATCTGCCGGGGTGGTACGTGGTGCTGCAGATCGGCGAGTTCGTCGACCGGGCGGACCTCGGCGAGATCCCCGCCAATGTCGAAGTGCACAGCTGGATACCGCAGTTGAGCATTCTGCGGAAGGCCGACGCCTTCGTCACCCACGCGGGTGCGGGCGGCGCCCAGGAGGGGCTGGCCTGCGGGGTGCCGATGGTCGCCGTACCGCAGGCCGTCGATCAGTTCAGCAACGCGGACACCCTCGAAGCGCTCGGGGTCGGCCGCCATCTGCCCAAGGAGGAGGCCACCGCGTCGGCGCTGCGCAAGGCGGTGCTCGACCTGGTGGACGACCCCGAGGTGGCCGCCCGCTGTGCCGCGCTCAAGGCGCGGATGGCCGCCGAGGGGGGACCGGACCGCGCGGCGGACCTGATCGAGGCGGAGCTGCCCGTCTGAGGGCTTCCTGTCCGACGGCCGCCGTAAGGGCGGACCGTGCCCCCTGGGGTGCCCCTTTGGGTGCCCCTCGATGTGGCCCTTGGGCGCCGCCGACGCTCTGGGAGGGGTGTCGCGTCGGCGGCGGGGTGCTGCTGGCCGCGGGCGGCGGTGAGGTGGTCAGCGTCGCAGCCAGCGGCGAGGCCGATTACCGCCATGCGGAGACTCCCCATCAGCACACCGCTTCGACGCGTGGCGGCCCGCGCCGGTTCCGTACGGAGGGTGCGCGGCGCGGATCGGTGAGGAGGGGGCGTACGCGCCCCAAGTGGCAGCATGGGGAAGCCAGTTGAGCCGGTGCTGTGTTGATGGTCGGCCGGTGCTCAGGCCGTGCGCTGCGGCCAGAGGCCGCCCATCAGCCGCACCGTTTCGGTGATGGCGGGGCGGCGGGCCGCGCCGGTGCGCCACAGGGCGTACAGCCGCCGTACCGGGACCGGCTCCAGGGGCAGCGCCAGCACCCCGTCCGGCAGCGGACCGCGCCCCAGACGGGGCATGAGGGCGACGCCGAGACCGGCCGCCACCAGCGCGATCTGGGTGTGGTTCTCGGCCGCCTGATACGCCAGGTCCGGCTCATGGCCCGAGGCGCGCAGCGTACGGACCAGCCAGTCGTGGCACACCGACCCGGGCGGCTGGCAGATCCACCGCTGGCCCGGCAGGTCCTCGCGGCGCAGCGTCCGCCGTGCGGCCCGGTCGGCCAGCGGATGTCCGGCCGGGACGAGCAGATCGCACAGGTCGTCGCCGATGACCGCCCGTTCCTGCCCCTCCGGGGCGGGCAGCGGGGCGATGTCCCAGTCGTGGGCCACCGCCAGGTCGATGACCCCCTGTGCCACCAGGTCCACCGACAGATGCGGATCCACTTCGAGCAGCCGGGCGTCCAGGGAGGGGTGCTCGGCCGCGAGCGCGGCCAGCACCACGGGCATCAGCCCGCGTGCCGCCGAGGCGAAGGCGCCGATCACCAGCCGGCCCGTCGGCTGTCCGCGCCGCTCCTCCAGGGTGGTCTCGGCCGCCTCGACGATGGCGAGCAACTGCTGGGCGGTGGCGGCCAGATGCCGGGCCGCGTCGGTCAGCGCGATGCCCCGGCCCTGCCGCTCCAGGAGGGTGGTCCGGGTCTCCCGCTCCAACTTGGCGATCTGCTGCGATACGGCGGACGGGGTGTAGCCGAGCGCGGTCGCGGCGGCGCTGACCGAGCCGTGTACGGACACCGCGTGCAGCGCCCGCAGCCGGGCCAGATCGAGCATGGGCCCTCCCTCTCACACCTTTGGCTGGTACCGCATCTTTGAACCGGTCCCGCATCTTTAACCGTTACTGCATCCAAGCATGAAGACATCCGCGCTGGTGCTACAAGGTCCCGGCACCTGATCCTCGACCCATGCGACCTGTGCACATAGCCCTCGCCGTGCTGGTCACGGCCCTGTGGGGGGTCAACTTCGTGGTCATCGAGGTGGGCCTCGACCACTTCCCGCCCCTGCTCTTCTGCGCCCTGCGATTCCTGGTGGCCGCGTTGCCCGCCGTCTTCCTGGTCGGCCCGCCGAGGGTCGCCTGGCGATGGATCCTGGGGGTGGGGCTGGCTCTGGGCGTGGCCAAGTTCGGGCTGCTGTTCATCGGGATGCACGAGGGGATGCCCGCCGGGCTGTCCTCGCTGGTGCTGCAGATCCAGGCGGTGTTCACCGCGCTGTTCGCGGCCGTCGTGCTCGGCGAACGCCCCGGCCGACGGCGGCTGCTGGGCATGGCCGTCGCCCTCGCCGGGATCGCGGTGGCCGCCGTGGACGAGGGCACCTCGGGGCCGCTCATCGGCTTCGTCCTCGTCGTCGCGGCAGCCGCCTTCTGGGGAGTCTCCAACGTCCTCACCCGCAAGGCGGCGCCGCCCGACGCCCTGAACTTCATGGTGTGGGTGAGCCTGGTGCCCGTACTGCCGCTGCTCGGGCTCTCGCTGATGTTCGAGGGCGCGCGGCCCGACCTCGACGCGCTGAGCAGGCTCGACTGGGCCGGAGTGGGCGCGATCGTCTACGTCGCCTGGGTCACCACCGTCTTCGGCTTCGGGGTCTGGGGCTTCCTGCTGCGCACCTACGACGCCTCGACGGTCGCCCCCTTCTCGCTGCTGGTGCCCGTCTTCGGGATGTCCTCGGCGGCGCTGGTGCTGGGGGAGGGGATCAGCGCACCGCGCTGGCTGGCGGCGGCGCTGCTGGTGGGCGGCGTGGCCCTGACCTCGCTCCCGCGCTTGCGCCTACGGCGTGGGCCGCGCCGTCGAGCTGAGGTGCCCGGGGTGGGCGCCCGCCCCGATGCGCCCGGGTCGGACCGCCGCCCCGATGTGCCCGAGGTGGACCCCCGAGCCGATGCGCCTGGGCCGGACCGCGGCCCCGAGCCGCTTCTGCCGGAGCTGGGCGGCCCCGAGCCGGGCGGCCCGGAGTTGGGCGGGCCGGAGCCGGGCGGGCCGGAGTCAGGGTCCGCCGGAGCCCCGGCGTGGTCAGGCCGCGTCGGTCAGCAGACGTAGGAGGTGCTCCCGGCCCGGGGCCAGCAGCTCCGGGAACTCCCGGGCCTGCGGATACCACCGCTTCTCGTACTCCCAGCACAGCCAGCCGTCCCAGCCCTCACGGCTGAGCAGCTCCACGCACTCGGTCAGCGGCAGCACCCCCTCGCCCAGCGGCAGCGGGGTGGTGTCGTCGGCCGAGGCGATGTCCTTGACCTGGACGTAGCCCAGATGCGGGAAGAGCGCCGGATAGCTGGTGGCCGGGTCCTCACCGCCCAGCCAGGTGTGCATCACATCCCAGAGCGCCCCGACACTGCCATGGCCGACGAGCCCGAGGACCCGGGCCGCGTCCGCGCCCGTCCGATGCGAGTCGTGGGTCTCCAGCAGCAGCCGTACGCCGAGGTCGGCGGCGCGGGGCGCGGCAGCGGCGAGCCGCCGGGCAGCCGTGGCGTCGGCCTCCTCCGGGCTCTGCTCCCCGCCGCCGGGGAAGACCCGGACATGGCGGGCGCCCAGGTCGTGGGCGAGCTCCAGCAGCTCCCGCAGCCCGGCCAGCACCGGCTCGTCCGGCCCGGCCTGGGCGGCGCGCACATACCCGGCGACGGTGAGGATCTCGATCCCGGCGTCCCGGAACTCCGCCACCACCCGGGCACGTTCGTCCGCCCCGATCCCCGGGTGCACCGGCTCCTCGGGGTGGGCGCGCAGCTCCACGCCGTGGTACCCGGCCCCGGCGGCGAGCCGGGCGACGTCGGACATGGGCATACCGGGGACGCCGAGAGTGGAGAAGGCGAGCTTCATGCGGGCTCCCTTGATGGGGGTCGTGCGGTTCGTGGGGATCTTCCTGCCCTTCATCCCGGACGCTAAGCAGGGCCACGAGTCGGGTCAATCCTGACCTCACGCCTACGGCGTGTCTTGGCGGGTAGCCACGCCGTGGCCCCACCGCCCGGTTCTGCGGGCGCCCGGCCGGGCTGTTGAACTGCGGCGGCCGACCCTCGGCGGGGCGGGGGCAGCGCCGACGGCCTCGGCAGTCGGTCAAGCCGTGGCGGCGCGCTGTGCCGTGGCCGACCGCCCGGTTCTGCGGGCGTCTGGTGCCACCGTGCGGGTGGCCGGGCCCGGCCGGGGCGTGGAAGCGTGCGGCCGGGGCGTGGAAGCGTGGTCCCCCCGGCGGAGCCGTGGTCGCTCAGCTCGCGGCGTGTGCGGGCGCCCGGTGCCCCGGGCGAGCGGCCCGGGGCGTCGTGGGCTCGGTGCCGCGCTCGCTCAGTCCGCCTTCAGGCGCCACAGCGATGTGACCTCCGCCGCGCGGGCCGTGTGGAGGGGGTCGGTGGGGTCGACGGCGCGGGGGTGGGTGGGGCGGATGTCCAGGCGGTCCGTGACCGTCAGGCCCGCCGTGGCGAAGGCGGCCAGGAGTTCGGCGCGTGGCCGCAGGCCGAGGTGTTCGGCGAGGTCGGAGAGGATCAGCCAGCCCTCGCCGCCGGGGGTCAGATGCTCGGCCAGCCCGTTCAGGAAGCCGCGCAGCATACGGCTGGACGGGTCGTAGACCGCGTATTCGAGCGGTGAGGAGGGCCGGGCCGGGACCCACGGCGGGTTGCAGACGACCAGCGGGGCGCGGCCCGGCGGGTAGAGGTCGGCCTCGACCACCTCGACCCGGTCGGTCAGGCCCAGGCGGGCCGCGTTCTCGCGGGCGCATCCCAGCGCCCGCGCGTCCTGGTCGGTGGCCACCACCCGCTGGATGCCGCGCCGGGCGAGGACGGCGGCCAGGACGCCGGTTCCGGTGCCGATGTCGAAGGCCAGCTCATGCGTGGGCAGCGGGGCCTCGGCCACCAGGTCGACGTACTCGCCGCGCACCGGCGAGAAGACCCCGTAGTGCGGATGGACGCGGTCCCCGCCCAGCGCCGGCACCTTGACGCCCTTACGGCGCCACTGATGCGCGCCGATCAGCCCGAGTAGCTCCGGCAGCGAGGTCACCGACGGGTGCCCGCTCGCCGGGCCGTACGCCTCGGCGCACGCCTGCCGTACGTCCGGCGCCCGGCGCAGCGGAATGCCGAAGTCCGGGTCCAGTGGCACCAGCAGCATCCCCAGCAGCCGGGCCCGGCGGGACTGGGCCTGGCGGTGCCGGTGAAACGCTTCGGCCGGTGACGCGGCCGGGGCCCGCCGCTCCTTGGCCCGGCGCGGTCCGCGGTCGATCCGGCGCGCCAGCGCCGTCAGTAGCTGGCGGGCGCCCTGGTAGTCGCCGCGCCACAGCAGCGCGGTGCCCTCACAGGCGAGGCGGTGGGCGGTGCCGGCGCGCATCCGGTCGTCCGCCACCTCGATCCGCCGGGGCGGCGGCGTGCCGTTCTCGGAGCGCCAGTGGGCGGTCCGGGTCCGGCCGTCCTCGGTCCACTCGATGACCTGCTGGGTACTCAGGGGGTACACCCTTTGCTCTTGTGCCGTTCCGACGCACTGTACGGGTGCGTCGTGTGGACGTTCCCCGTGCCGTGTCCGCGTGCTGTACGGGCCTGCGTATGCGCCGATCCTTCCCGTACGGGGCCCGTCCGCGCGAGCGGATTTCCGGTCGAGGTGACGCCTCGTCACCTGTGCGACCGTTAAGGGCGCCCGCCGGGCGGACGCCCTTCAGCGGCTTGACGGGCGGCCAGGATCTTTCTCGCACGCGAGAGCCGGGCCCTGTACGGTGCCGGTGGCCACGCCCAGGGCCTCGGCCACCGTGGCGGCGTCCAGGCCCTCCCACGCACGGAGCGTGAACACCTCGCGCTCCCCTCGGCGCATCGTGCGCAACGCCTTCTGCGCGGCGGCCGGCTCCTCGGTGTCGGCCAGGCGCCGGGTCACCTCGTCGGCGAAGTCCGGAACGGGGTCCGGCGGTGGGAGTTCGGCGAGCGCGGCCTGGTGTCTTCGCGGCGCCCGCGTGGTGTTGCGCGTGACGTTCGTCGCGATCCCCAGCAGCCACGGGCGGAGGCTGCCGTCCCCCGGAAGCAGCCGCTCGCGCAGCCGCCATGCCTCCAGGAAGGTGAGCGACACGATGTCGTCGGCCATGCCCCAGTCGCCGGTCAGCCGGACGGCGGGCCGGTAGACCACCGAGGCGCACTCGTCGAAGAGCTGCCCGAAGGCATCCGGATCTCCGGCTCGCACGCGGGTGCGCAGTGAAGTCTCCATACCGCTCCCTGTCCACCGCGCGATCCACGCTGCAGTGATCTGCGTCACACCATAACTCGGTCAATCGTGTGCCGGTTACGTACCGTAATCACCCTATCGGCCCCTTCAGGCTGCCGCCGGGTGCCGGAGAGGGGAGAGTGGGGCCGTGGCGCGGCCCGCCGAGCGCACAGGCGCCGGCCCTATCCCTGCGGTCATCGGGTCCTTCCCCCGGTCAGCGCAGGTCAGGAGACCGCTCATGGCGGCAGGAGTGAGTAACACCACCGCGAATGACGACTGGGGCAAAGCGAACTTCAACGACATCTACGACTGTCCCGACCCACGCCCGTACTTCGCGACCCTGGGACCCCTCGAGTACCAGATACCCCACCATGGCCAGGCCGTCTTCCGGGCGCTGGCCCATGCCCTGCGCTGCCTGCACCCCGACCGGACGCCATTGAACGTGGTGGATCTGTGCTGTTCCTACGGGATCAACACAGCTCTCCTCAACTACCGGGTCACTCTGGCGGACCTGTCCACCCGCTACACCTCCCACCGCCTCTCCGCCCTGCCGACCCGGCACCTCGCGGCCGAGGACCGGACCTTCTTCGCGGCGCGCCGCCGCCCGGAAGCCGCGACGGCGACAGGCATCGACTCGGCGGCCCGGGCCGTCGGATACGCCCGCGCCGTCGGCCTGCTCGACCACGCCTTCGCGGAGAACCTCGAAGTCACCGAACCGAGCCCCGCCCTGCGCCGCACACTGGCGGGCACGGACCTCATCACCGTCACAGGCGGCGTCGGCTACGTCTTCACCCGGACCTTCACCAGGCTTCTCGACTCCATGCCGACCCCGCCGTGGGTCGCGGCGTTCGTGCTGCGCACCGTGCCCTACCGGCCGATCGCCGATCTGCTCGCCCGCTCGGGCCTGGTGACGGAGAAGCTGCCCACCCGTACCTTCCGGCAGCGCCGCTTCGCCGACAGCGCCGAACGGTACGCGGCGTTCGACGCCCTGGCTGTGAACGGACTGCACGCGGCGGGCAAGGAAGCGGACGGCTTCTACCACACCGACCTGTATGTCTCCCGGCCCGCTCCCGACATCGCGGCGCTGCCTCTCGCACGCCTGCTGTAACCCGAGGCGCGACCCCTCGCTGCGGCGTGCGCGTGTGGCGGCGGCGAGGGGCAGATCTGTGGGGACGGCCGCGGTGCGGACAGCGGCCCCGGCTTGTCAGGGGCCCTGGAGCGTGAGCCGCCAGTCCTGGCCGATCAGGGGCGAGCCGTAGCCGCGGTGCGGCTTCTCGGCGATCAGCTCGAACCCGGCCCCCTCGTAGATCCGGCGGGCGGAGGTCAGGACGTCATTGGTCCACAGCACAAGATCGCGGTAGCCCGCCTCGCGTGCGAAGTCGATACACGTGCCGACCAGCCGCTCGCCGAGCCGCCGCCCCCGCGCCTCCGGTTCGACGAGCAGCAGTCGCAGCCGGGCCGTATCGGGCTGCTCGTCCCGGACGCACATCACCGACCCGACGGGGCGGCCGTCGAGTTCCGCGATCCACGCCCGCTCGCGGGCCGGGTCGTGGCCCGCGCCGAACTCCCCGACGATCCGGGCCACCAGGGCCTCGAACTCGGCGTTCCACCCGAACTCCCGGGCGTACACGGCGCCGTGGCGCTGCACGATCCAGCCCAGGTCGCCCGGTTCCAGCCCGCGCAGCCGCAACTCGGGGTCGGCCGGACCGGTGAGCGTGTGCCGCGCGGTCGCCAGCGCCTCCCGCAGCCGCCCCAGCTCGTTCCAGGGGACCTTGGCCAGCAGCCCGGTCACCGCCTCCCGCGACCGCCGGTCCAGATCCTCCGCCGCCGCCCGGCCCTCGGCGGTGAGCAGTACCTCCTGGAAGCGGGCGTCGCGGTAGTGGCGCTCGCGCGTCACCAGCCCCCGCTCCTCGAACCGGCTCAGCGTCCGGCTCAGATGCGCGGCGGTGACGCCGAGGTGCTCCCGGAGGGCCGAGACGTGGGTGCGCTCCCGCCGCGCCAGCTCGTAGAGGATGCGGGCCTCGCCCAGCGAGTACGGGGTGTTGAGCTGCCCGGGGTAGTCGAGGACGCCGATCAGGCGGGTGTACATCCGGTTGAAGTCGCGGACTTCGTCCACGGCCAGATCGAGATTGTCGCGCGGGCCCATCCGGCACCCCTCCGTACGCCTGTGTCGATTTTGCTTGACCTTATAGTTGCGCCAGATCAAGTGTTTGGGAAGAGGGGGTCCCCTCCCGGGGAGGTAGATGTTCGGCGTTTCGCCGTGTCAAGGAAGCGCGGCGGCCCTCACCGAAATGGGGGCCGATCACCCGTACCTGCGGAGCCGACCGCCGGTACCGTTCTGAGTGTCAGCACAGAACGGGAGTCACTATGCCCGGCAACCCCGACACGTCTACGGAAAGCATTGGCGCTCGCATCCGCGAGTTCCGCCTCATCCGCGACTACTCCCTCTCTGAACTCGGCCGTCGCGCCCACGTATCCACGAGTCAGCTCTGCCGCATCGAGAACGGCGAGCGATACCCCAGCGAACCCGTCATCGCGTCCGTCGCCCGTGCCCTCGGCGTCGGCGTCTCCGTCTTGCGGGGGCAGCCTTACATCCAGGCTCTCCAGAAAGATCAGCTGGACGCCCTGCTCACTCCCATCAGCACCTCGTTCGATGACTGGGACATCCCGCCTGACGACGCCCCACCTCCCCGCCCGCTTGATGCGTTGGAAGCCGAGATCGAGCGGATCGTACGGCTCCGGGTGAAGGCCGAGTTCCTGGATATCGCCGCACGCCTACCGGGCCTGATCAGCGAAGTCGCGGTCACCACCCAGCTGCACGGATCATCGGGCCAACACCGTGAGCGGGCCCATGATCTACAAGCGGAAGTCTCGCGGACGGCAGCGATCGTCGCGTACCGCCTCGGCTACATGGATCTGGCCCGTCTGGCGCTGTCCCGCATGGCGGTCGCCGCGCCGCAGTCCGGTGACCCGCGGCAGGTCGCGATCGAGCGATACGAGCGGGCGCAGATGGCGGCGGACAACTCCCGTCTGGACCGTGGCGTCTCGTTGATGCGGCACGCGCTGCGGGACTTGGACGACGATGGCGATCGCGCCACCCGAGCGGTGCGGGGCACGCTCCAGCTCCGAGCCGCCGTCCTTTCGGCGCGCGACGGTGACGATGCGGCGGCCGACGATTGGCTCGGGGAGGCCGCCGAACTGGCGGAGCGGATAGGGGAGACGCGGCATTACGCCCTGGCGTTCGGCCCGCTGAATGTTCGGCTGCACCAGATCGCGGCGGCCGGTGATCGGGACGAGCACGCGGAAGCGCTTGAGCACGCCCTCCAGGTGCGACTCCCGGACGACTATCCGCCGACGCGGGCGGCGCACTACTGGATCGACCGGGCCCGCGCCGAGGCGTGGACAGCACAACACGGTGATGCGTTGAGTTCGTTGCGGTCCGCTCGTGAGAACTCGCCCCAGTTGACGCGCTATCACCATTCGGTGCACGAGACGGTGGCGACGCTGTTGCGGGCGCGACAGCGTGCGGATGAGCCGCTCAGGGAGTACGCGGAGTGGTGCGGCGTGTAGCGCACGCTCTGTAGTTGGTCAACCGCCTGTGCGTTGCCAGTTGGGCAACGCACGGGTGCTTGCGGGTGGCCACCATGTGACGGTCAGCACACCGTCCGTACATGGAGCCGACCATGACCACCAGAGCCTTGTGGACACCGCCGCCCGCCACGGATGTCCAGGCGTTACCCGCAGGCAAGTGGTGGGATGCCGTACGGGCCGCGTCGACCGTCGGGGAACGTGCCCTGAAGCTCCTCGGCGACGAGAACGGCGCCGTCATCCAGGACAAGTACGGCACCCTGTACTGGCTCGTCGCGGTGGGCTCCGCCACGAGCTGGCATCTGCGGCAGGTCCGGGTTCTCACCGAGCTGACGGACGAGTGCACCTACCTCGGCGTGCCGCCCGACTCCTGGACCACGCCGCCCGGCACCCACTGGCGCCTGCCGCTCTCGGTCGATCACTACCTGACCGACGCCTGGAAGCTGTGGGGAGCGCTGGCCGAGGCCGACCGCATCGAATACGGCCCGGTCCCGCAGGGGCGCCAGACCTGCTATCGCTGCGAGCTGCCCACCGACGAGCCGGTCGTCGTCGATGTCCAGCACGGCGGCAGCGGACCCGGCCGCACGGTGTACGCCTGCCCTCCCCACGCCCATGCCTACCGGCGCGACCCGGTCGCCGAGGCCGCCGCCATGCGCCGCGCCCGCGAACGGGGGCACACCCGGTGACGGAGGACGAGCGCACCGATCGGGAGCGGATAGCGGAGCTGCGGACCCCGGGCAGGAAGTGGGTCTTCGGCCAGCTCCAGGGCTGGAACTGTGCCCTGTGCGCGGCACGCCTCTACGCGGACCGGCCGATCTGCACGGTGGAGGTGGACTACGGCAGCGTCACCGAGACGTACCAGCTATACGTCTGTGCCCCCTCGTGCGAGTCGGCCCGCGCCGCATGCGAGGCGGCCCGCGCCGCACAGCGCCCCGCCCCGCCGGACGGCGACCGCCCGGTGATCCGCGCGCCTCGCCAGCGGACCGGCGCATAGACGGGGTGGGCGGGGCCCCACCCAGGGTTCAGCTCCGCAGTAGCGTTCAGCCGCGCGGCGGGGCCGTCGAGGCGCGAGCCATCAGTTCGGCGCGGACCATCGCCACCCCGCCCGGCGGCTGCGGCTCGCGGCCCAGGGCCAGGCGTCCGGCCCGCGCGCCCGCCTCGTGCAGGGGCAGCCGCATCGTCGTGAGGGCGGGGACCGCGTCCGCGCTGAACGGAAGGTCGTCGAAGCCCGCGACCGAGACGTCCTCGGGGATCCGCAGGCCCTGGTCGCGCAGGGCGGCGCAGACGCCGAGCGCGATGGTGTCGTTGGCGGCGACTATGGCCGTCAACCCCCGGTCGCGGCGCAGCAGTTCGAGGGTCGCGTCATAGCCGGAGGCGCGGTCGTACAGGCCGTGCACGGTCAGCCGCTCCAGGTCGGCGTCGAGACTGTTCACTTCGGCGGCGCCGAGCGCCGCCCGGTGGCCCTCCAGCCGGTGGCGGGTCGTGGTGCGCTCGGCGGGGCCCGCCACATAGCCGATGCGGCGGTGGCCGAGGGTCAGCAGATGTTCGGTGAGGCGGCGGGCGCCGCCGCGGTTGTCGAAGGTGAGGGTGGTCGCGTCCGCGATCGGCGGGCGCCCGCACAGCACCACCCGGGTGCCGGACGCGGCCAGCCGGGACGCCTTGGTGGCCACGGCGGCGGCGTGGTCGGGGTGCTCGACCGCGCCGCCGGTGAGCACGACGGCGGCGGCGCGCTGCCGCTGCAGCAGGGTGAGGTAGTTCAGCTCGCGCTCGGGCGAACCACCGGTGTTGCAGATGACCGCGAGCTTCTCGCCGCCCCGGCCCGGTTCGCCCGCCGGTGCGCCCATCTCGGCCTGTACGGCGCCCGCCATGATTCCGAAGAAGGGGTCCGCGATGTCATTGACGAGCACCCCGACCAGATCGGAGGTGGCGGCGGCGAGAGCGCTTGCCGGGCCGTTGACCACGTACTCCAGCTCATCGACGGCGCGCAGCACCCGGGTCCGGGTCGACTCCGCCACGGGGTAGTTGCCGCTCAGGACGCGCGACACGGTGGCCGCCGAGACCCGAGCACGTGCCGCCACATCGGCCAGGGTCACTGCCATGTTTCCTCCGTTGGATGGTCACCCGGTGGTCACCTTCTGGGACACCGCGCGCACTTGTCGGCGCCCCCATGCTCTCACTCCATGAGCGGCGCGATTCTGCCGTCCAGGGGCTTGTCCTGTCATCCGGACCATGCCTAGGGTCCTCTCCAGCAAGCGCTTACCCCCGGCGAGGAGCCTCAGCCCATGGCCGCAGCAGCCACCGCCCGTATCCGTGCCGCAGTGGTCGGCACCGGAGCCATCGTCACCGGCAGCCATTTGACCGCACTACGTGATCACGCCGACCGTGTGGACCTCGTCGCCGCCGTCGACGTGGCCGCCGACCGACTCGACGCCTTCCGCGCCACGGCGGCCGACGGCGGCACCTTCGCCGTCACCGGCTACCCCGATGTGGCGGCCATGCTGGAGGCCGAGCGACCCGACCTGGTCCTCATCGGCACCCCGCCCTCCCTGCACCGCGAGCAGACCGTGGCCGCGCTGAAGGCCGGCGCCTGGGTGCTGTGCGAGAAGCCGCTGTGCCTCACGCTCGCCGAGTACGACGAGATAGCCGCGGCCGAGCGGGAGGCGGGCGGCCCGTACGCCTCGGTGGTCTTCCAGCACCGCTACGGCTCGGGCGCCGTCCACGCCCGCGAGCTGCTGGCCGAGGGCGCCCTGGGGCAGCCGCTGGTGGCCCACTGCCAGACCACCTGGCACCGCGACACCGCCTACTACGCGGTGCCGTGGCGCGGCCGCTGGGAGACCGAGGGCGGCGGCCCCTCGATGGGCCACGGCATCCATCAGATGGATCTGCTGCTCCATCTCCTCGGCGACTGGACCGAGATCCGCGGCATGGCCGGACGGCTGATCCACGAGGTGGAGAGCGAGGACGTGTCCACCGCGCTGGTGCGGTTCGCCAACGGCGCCATGGCCACCGTCGTCAACAGCGTGCTCTCGCCCGACGAGGTCAGCCGGATCCGTATCGACTGCGCGGACGCCACCGTCGAGCTGACCCACCTCTACGGCCACCGCAACGACGACTGGGTCTACACCCCCGCCCCGCACGTCCGCGACGAGCCCGCCCGGCAGCAGCGCTGGCGCACCCCGGCCGCGGATCTGCCCAGCTCGCACGGGGCCCAGCTCACCGGGCTGCTGGACGCGATGCGCGACGGCGTACGGCCGCCCGGCAGCGGCCAGGACGCCCGCCGCACCCTCGAGTTCATCGCCGCGCTCTACAAGGCGGCCTTCACCGGACAGCCCGTGCGCGCGGGCGAGATCGTGCCCGGTGACCCGTACTACGACGCCATGCACGGCAACCACCCCGAATGGGCGCCGAAGGCGGCGACCGCCACCACCAAGGAGAGCTGAGGCCGTCATGACCCAGCGCATCACCGTCACCCACACCCACGGCGAACAGATCTCGGTCGCCTCCGGCGGCGTCGAGTTGATGGCCTACGTCTACCGGCCCGACCCGGAAGCCTTCGAGGCCCGTAAGCCCTACGCGCACCCGCTGCGCACCCTCGCCGGGAACCCGGTCTCCGGCTACCGGCCCAGCGACCACCGCTGGCACAAGGGCCTGCAGATGACCTCCAGCCATCTGTCCGGCCAGAACTTCTGGGGCGGCAACTCCTACCTCGGCCCCGAGCAGGGCTATCAGCACCTCGAGGAGCGCGTCGGCTCGATGCGCCACGACGGCTTCGAGGAGTTCGCGGTCGCGGATGACCGGCTGCGCTTCGTGGAGACCCTCACGTGGGTGGAGAACGGTGGCCAGGAGTGGGCGCGTGAGGTGCGCACCATCGAACTCCACTCGGTGGAACCGGAGGAGGGCACCTGGGCTCTGGACTGGTCCATCCGTCTCACCAACATCCGCGGCGAGGCCCTGCACTTCGGCTCCCCGACCACCGCCGGCCGGGAGATGGCCGGGTACACCGGGCTCAACTGGCGCGGCCCGCGCGACTTCACCGGCGGCGACGTGATCGGCCCGGACGGGCGCGGCGGCGAGGGCGAGAAGGGCGCCTCGGACCTGATGGGCACCCCGGCCGCCGAGGCCCCCTGGGTCGCGTTCACCGGTGAGCACGACGGCGTGGACGGGCACTCCACGCTGCTGTTCGCCCACGCGCCGGAAAACCTCGACAACACCGCATCCATCCACGCCTCCCACTGGTTCGTGCGCTCCGAGCCGATCCCCTCGGTCGCCCCCTCCTGGGCGTTCTTCGAGGAGTTCGAGCTTCCGCCGGGGGAGTCCTTCGGCTACCGCTACCGGGTGGTGGTCGCGGACGGCGCCTGGGACCGGGCCCGCGCCGAGGGCTACCTCAAGAACCACGGGTGGTGAGCCGCATGGCCGCGTCGTCCGAGATGTTCGCCCCGCTGCCGGGTGGTGTGGGGATGTCCCACATCAGCGCGTACGAGTGGGAGGCCGCCGACGGGGTGTGCGGCGGCAGCCCCCATCTCCATCTGGCCTGCACCGAGGCATATGTGGTCACCGCGGGACGCGGCGCCGTGCAGACCCTGACCGTCGGGGACGGCTTCACCGAGACCCCGCTGGAGCCGGGCGCGGTGGTGTGGTTCACCCCCGGCACGGTGCACCGGATGGTGCAGGGCGGCGGTCTCAAGGTGACCGTGCTGATGCAGAACAGCGGGCTGCCGGAGGCCGGGGACGCCGTCTTCACCTTCCCTCCCGAGGTGCTGGCCGACCCCGAGCGGTACGCGGCGGCCGCCGCGCTGCCCGCCAAGGAGGGGCCGGAGGCCGACGCGGCGGCCCGGCGCCGCCGGGACCTGGCGATCGAGGGCTATCTGACGCTGCGGGCCGCCGCCGAGAAGGGCGACGAGGGGCCGCTGCGCGCCTTCCACGAGGCGGCGGTGCGGATCGTCGCGCCCAAGGTGAAGGAGTGGGAGCCGCGCTGGCGGGACGGGGCGCTCGCCGCCGCGCGGCGCACCGGTGAGCAGCTCACCGCGCTCGCCGCGGGCGACCCCGCGCATCTGGCCGAGGCGCGGGTCACCGCGACCGGGCCCAGCCGCCGGGGCGGCTACGGCATGTGCGGCCGCCGGGACGAGTACGAACTGCCCGGTGTCACGCTCCCGTACTACGGCGAATAGTCGCCGTAGAACACCACCACGCACGCTCATACGCTCAACGGACAATTCAGAAGGGAGGTCGGCTCCGGTATGCGCAGAAACAGGACAAAGGCGTCCTGCGCCCTGGCTCTCGTGCTTACGCTCGGAGGGACCCTCACGGGCTGCGGCGGCGATGGCGGCGGCGGCTCGGGCGGCAAGGTCAGCCTGCGGTTCACCTGGTGGGGCAACCCCGACCGGGCCGCCCGCACCGACGAGGCCGTCAAGCTCTTCGAGAAGCGCCACCCCGACATCGACATCAGCACGTCCTTCGCGGGCTTCGACACCTACAAGGCGAAGCTGGCCACGCAGGCGGCGGGCGGCGACGCCCCCGATGTGATGCAGCTCGACTACCGGCAGATCAACCAGTACGCCACCTCCGGCATCCTGCTGGACCTCGGGAAACATCCCGAGCTGCGCACGTCGGAGATCGACAAGGGGCTGCTGGCCACCGGAGTGGTGGACGGCGAGCAGTACGCGCTGCCGGTGGCCCGCGGCACCGAGACGGTGGCGTACGACGCCGCGCTGTGGCGCAAGGCGGGCGTCCCCGAACCCACCCTGACCTGGACCTGGGACGACTGGGCCGACGCCATGCGCAAACTCTCGGCGTCCAAGGCGACGCAGGGGCGGGTGGGCTCCACCGACCCGGGCCAGAGCGAGGACGTCTTCGAGATCTGGCTGCGCGGCCGGGGCAAGGCCCTCTACGCCAAGGACGAGAAGCTCGGCTTCACCGCCGACGATCTGACCCGCTACTGGGAGTGGTGCACCAAGCTCCGTAAGGAGGGCGCGGTCTCGTCCGCCGAGCAGACCACCCAGATGGACGGGACGGTGGAGAACACTCCGCTGGGCCGGCTCAAGTCCGTCTCCGACTTCAACTGGGACGCGCCCACCAGCGGCTACGCGGCCATCGTCGGCGAGGGGCTGAAGCTGGCACCGCTCCCGGTCGGCGAGGACGGCACCCCCGGGCAGTACTTCAAACCGTCGATGTTCTTCGGCGCCTCGGCCAAGACCGCACACCCCAAGCAGGCGGCCCAGTTCATCGACTTCCTGCTCAACGACAAGAAGGCGGGCGCCATCCTCGGCGCCACCCGCGGCATCCCGGCCAACGACGCCATCCGGCAGGGCGTCCTGCCCAAGCTGGAGGGCTTCGACCAGGTCATCTCCACCTACCAGAAGCAGTTCGAGGGCAAGCTCAAGGACCCGCCGCCCGCGCCGCCCAAGGGCGACACCTCCCTGCAGTCCACCTTCTCGCGCGACTACGACCAGGTCAGCTACGAGCGCCTGTCGCCGCGCGAGGCGGCGGAGAACTACATCACCGAGGCGAAGGCGGAGCTGAGGCAATGACCGCGACCGCGACCCGCCCCCAGGACGCCGCGCCCCCCGCCACCGGCGGCAAGCGGGCGCCGAAGCGCGAGCGGCAGGGGGCCGCCTGGGTGTTCCTGTCCCCATGGGTGCTCGGCGCCGCCGTGCTGACGCTGCTGCCCATGGCCGTGTCCCTGTATCTGTCGTTCACCGACTACGACATGTTCGACGCGCCCCAGTGGATCGGCTTCCGCAACTACACACAGATGTTCACCGAGGACCCCCGCTACTGGCGGTCGGTCATCACGACCCTGACGTATGTCGTGATCGCGGTGCCGCTGCAGCTCGCCATGGCGCTCGCCGTCGCCATAGCGCTGAAGTCGGTCAAGCGCGGCAAGGGCTTCTACCGCTCGGCGTTCTACGCGCCCTCGCTGCTCGGCGCGTCGATGTCCATCGCCCTGGTCTGGCGGGCGATCTTCAACGACGGCGGCTCGGTGGACAACCTGCTCTCCGGTATGGGCATCGACATCGGCGGCTGGATCAATCGGCCGGGCTGGGCCATCCTGTCGGTCGCGCTGCTGACCATCTGGCAGTTCGGCGCCCCCATGGTGATCTTCCTGGCCGGGCTCCAGCAAATACCCGTCGAGCTGTACGAGGCCGCCGCGGTCGACGGGGCCTCCTGGTGGCGGCAGTTCCGCTCCATCACCATCCCGATGCTCTCCCCGGTGCTCTTCTTCAACCTGGTGCTCCAGATGATCCAGGCGTTCCAGGTCTTCACCCCCGCCTTCGCGGTCAGCGCGGGCAAGGGCGGACCCGCCGACTCCACGCTCGTCTACACGCTCTACCTCTACGACCGCGGCTTCACCGCCTCCCATATGGGCTACGCCTCCGCCATGGCCTGGGCGCTGCTGCTGGCCATCGGGGCCGTCACCGCGGTCCTCTTCCGGACCTCCCGGGCCTGGGTCTTCTACGCCAACGACAACAACGAGGGGGGCCGATGACCACCGCCCCGATCTCCACCGCCCCGGCCACCCCGGCGGCGCGGCGGCGGCCCGTCGGCCGGATCGTGCTGCACGCCTGCCTGATCGCCGTGCTGCTGGTAATGCTCTATCCGCTGGCCTGGCTGCTGGCGACCTCGTTCAAGCCCGCCGACGAGGTCGTCGCCAGCCTCAAGCTGCTGCCCAGCCACTTCGAATGGAGCAACTACTCCACCGCCCTGGACGGGGTGAACGAGGTCAGCGTCGGACGGCTGCTGTGGAACTCGCTGCTCATCGCGTGCGGTGCGGTGCTCGGCAACGTCATCAGCTGCTCGCTGGCCGCATACGCCTTCGCACGGCTGCGGTTCAAGATGCGCGGTCCGCTCTTCGCGTTCATGATCGCGACGATCATGCTGCCGCACCACGCCATCCTCATTCCGCAGTACATCATCTTCAACCAGCTCGGCATGGTGAACACCTACTGGCCGATGATCCTGCCGAAGTTCCTGGCCACCGACGCCTTCTTCGTCTTCCTCATCGTGCAGTTCATGCGCGGACTGCCGCGTGAGCTGGAGGAGGCGGCGCGGATCGACGGCTGCGGGCCCTTCCGCTCGTTCTTCAGCGTCATCCTGCCGCTGACCCGGCCCGCGCTGATCACCACCGCGATCTTCACCTTCATCTGGACCTGGAACGACTTCTTCACCCAGCTCATCTACCTCTTCGAGCCGGAGAAGTTCACCCTGACCCTGGCCCTGCGGTCCTTCGTGGACGCCTCCAGCCAGTCGGCCTTCGGCCCCATGTTCGCGATGTCGGTGTTCGCGCTGCTGCCCATCGTGCTCTTCTTCCTCGCGTTCCAGCGGTTCCTGGTCGAGGGCATGGCCAGCTCCGGACTGAAGGGGTGACCGGCCATGGACACCGCCACCAAACGTGAACCCGGCGAGCTGTTCGGCCCGCGCTTCGCGCTCTTCGCCGACGTCCTGGCGGTGGGCCTGGCCACCGCCGCCGCCTCGCTGCCGCTGATCACCGCCCCGGCCGCCATGTCCACGGCCTGCGCCGTCCTGGACCGGCGGGTGCGCCAGGACGCGCCCACCACGGCGGGCGGCTACCTCCGCGCGCTGCGGCAACGGCTGCGCACCGGCGATCTGCTGGCCGGGGCGGGGCTGCTGGCCGGTGGCGTCCTGCTGCTGTTCAACGCGCTCGCGGCGGGCGCGGGGCTGCCGGGCGCGGTGGTCTTCCGGCCCGCGCTGCTCGCCGTGGCCGGACTGCTCGCCGTCGTCTGTCTGCGGGCCTGCGCCCGCCCCGAGTCGGCGACGAGCTGGCGTACCGCGCTGCGCTCGGCGGCGTACGACAGCGTGCGCACACCCCGCGCGAGCGGCGTGCTGCTGCTGGCCGTCGCCACCGCCGCCGTCTGCGCCTGGGCCTATCCGCCGCTGCTCTTCCTCGTCCCCGGCCCCCTCGCGATCGCCGCCAGAGCCACGGAGCACCACCTATGAGAGCCACGGAGCACCACCGATGACACCCCTGCCCCGCCGTCACTTCCTCGCCGGGACCGCCGTCGCGGGCGGACTGCTGGCCGTCGGCGCCCCGGGTGCCGCCTCGGCCGCGGGCCGGGTCGACAAGCCGTTCCTGGCCCTGCTCACCGAGGCGGCCGACGCCCGGGTGGCCGAGGTCGTGGACGGGCTCGACGCGGCCCTCGACCAGTTGAACAACCTCGGCCAGGCCCGCCCCGCCGCCCGGAGCCTGCGGCTGCTCACCTCCGTCCACGTGTGGGGCGACGCCGCCCACCACCACGACGGCGCGCTGATCGCGCCGATGACCCGGCTCGTGGACGCCCTGGCAGCCGCCCAGTTCGACGACGGCCTCTACGACCAGGGCGCGGTCCACTCGCCCCCGGACACCGCCTTCTCGATCGTCGATCTGGGCCTGGTGTACGGCCTGCTGGACGCGGACGGCCACAGCGGCACCCGCGCGATCCGCGCCACCCTGAAGACGATCCTGCTCAAGGCGGGCAAGGGCCTGTCCACCGGCGGGGTGCACACTCCCAACCACCGCTGGAAGGTGTGCGCCGCGCTGGCCCGGATCAACTCCTTCTGGCCCGACGCCCGCTACACCCGCCGTATCGACGCCTGGCTGGCCGAGGGCATCGACCAGTACGACAGCGGCCAGTACAGCGAGCGCAGCGCCACCTACGCGCCCATCGTCACCAACCCCTCGCTGCTGACCCTCGCCCGGCTCACCGAGCGTCCGCGGTTCTACGACCACGTGCGCCACAACCTGGAAGCCACCCTTCATCTCCTGGAGCCCAATGGCGAGGTGGAGACGGTGCATTCGCGCCGCCAGGACCAGAAGTCCCTCAAGCATCTGTCCGAGTACTGGCTGCAGTTCCGGGCGCTGGCGCTGCGGGAGCGGGACGGGCGGTTCGCGGCCGTCGCCGCCACCATCCAGCGGCGCGGGGCGGACCAGACCTTCGACGAGACCCCGCTCGGGGACTTCCTGGCCGAGGTGCTGGACCATCCGGAGCTGGCCGCGCCGCTGCCCAAGGCCACCGGGGCGCCGGAGGAGTTCACCTTCCACGACCGGGACTGCGGGCTGGTGCGGATCGCGAAGGGGGAGACGCGGACCACCGTCTTCGGCGGCACCGACTTCCCCGACGTGCACGCGATCTCCTCGGGCCTGTCCACCAACCCGACGTTCTTCAAATGGCGCAAGGGCGCGGCCATCCTGGACTCGCTCCGGCTGTCCCCGCAGTTCTTCTCGCTCGGCCACTTCCGGGCCGAGGACGTGGAGGCCACGGCGGACGGCTGGCGGCTGTGGGCCGAGGTGCGGGCCGGATTCCATCTGCCGCTGCCGGCCCAGCACCGCCGCCCCGACGGGCGGTATCCGCTGACGGACGACGGCCGGTTCTGGTCCGCGATGGACTTTCCGCACCGCCCCAAGGAATGGCGCACCCTGCGCACCGAGATACGGATCGCGGCGGCCGACGGCGGCTGGAACCTGGACCTCCGGATCGGTGAGTCCGAGGTCCCGCTCGCCCTCGAACTGTGCTTCCGCGGCGGCGGAAAGCTGACCGGGGTCGACCCCGTGCCCGGCCAGAAGGACACGTATCAGCTCGTCAAGGGGTACGGGACGTATACGGCGGGCGATGACGTGATCACCTTCGGGCCCGGCAACGGCAGCGGCCCGCGCCAGCCCGCCGTCGTGGACTCCGGCGAGCGCTATAGCTGGATGGGCGGCGATCTGACCCCGGCGGGCCAGCGGGTCCTGATCACCGGGCGTTCGCCCCTGCGCTATCGGCTGACGCTGCGCTGAAGCGCTGACTGTCCCGCGTTCGCCCCTGTGTTCGCTCTGTACAGGGGCGGGGCGGGGCGGTTAGCGTTAATGCTTAGAAAGCGCTTACTGTTACTCGCGGTGAGGAGAAGAACCCACGTGACACGCAAGACAGTGCGGATCGCCATGAACGGTGTGACCGGCCGGATGGGCTACCGCCAGCACCTCGTCCGCTCTCTCCTCGCCATTCGCGAACAGGGCGGCATGGACCTCGGCGACGGCACCGTGCTGTGGCCCGAGCCGCTGCTCGTCGGCCGCCGGGAGCACGTGCTCAAGGAGATGGCCGAGCGCCATGGCCTCGACCCGGTCGCGGATGTCTCGACCGACCTGGACGCCGTACTCGCGGACGACCGCGTCGACATCTACTTCGACGCCCAGGTCACCGCCGCCCGCGAGGAGGCCATCAAGAAGGCCGTCGCGGCAGGCAAGCACATCTACACCGAGAAGCCCACCGCCACCGGTCTGGCGGGCGCCCTGGAGCTGGCCCGGCTCGCCGAGGCGGCGGGCGTCAAGCACGGGGTCGTCCAGGACAAGATCTTCCTGCCGGGGCTGCTGAAGCTCAAGCGCCTCATCGACAGCGGCTTCTTCGGCAGCATCCTCTCCGTGCGCGGGGAGTTCGGCTACTGGGTCTTCGAGGGCGACTGGCAGAGCGCCCAGCGGCCCTCCTGGAACTACCGGGCCGAGGACGGCGGCGGCATCGTCGTCGACATGTTCCCGCACTGGGAGTACGTGCTGCACGAGCTGTTCGGCGCCGTGCGCACCGTCCAGGCGCAGGCCACCACCCACATCCCGACCCGCTGGGACGAGCAGGGCAAGCCGTACGAGGCCACCGCCGACGACGCGGCCTACGGCGTGTTCCAGCTCGAGGGCGGCGCCATCGCCCAGATCAACTCCTCCTGGGCGGTCCGGGTGAACCGCGACGAGCTGGTCGAGTTCCAGGTCGACGGCACTGAGGGCTCGGCCGTCGCGGGCCTGCGCAACTGCCGCGCCCAGCACCGCTCGGCCACCCCCAAGCCGGTCTGGAACCCCGACCTGCCCGCCACCGAGTCCTTCCGCGAGCAGTGGCAGGAGGTGCCGGACAACGAGGAGTTCGACAACGGCTTCAAGGCGCAGTGGGAGCTCTTCCTGCGCCATGTCGCGCTCGACGAGCCCTGGCGCTGGGACCTGCTGGCCGGCGCGCGCGGCGTCCAGCTCGCCGAGCTGGGCCTGAAGTCGTCGGCCGAGGGCCGCCGGCTGGACGTACCGGAGCTGAGCCTGTGACCGTCCACCTCCCCGCGCCGGGCGGTACGACCCGCCCCTACGAACCCCGCACCGAGCCGCTGTCGCTGACCCCCGGGGCCCCCTTCACCTCCCGCGTCGTCTTCTCGGCCGCCCATGTGGTGGCCGACCCGTACGCCGATGTGACCCCCGACAGCCCGGCCGCCGTCGACTGGGACGCCACCCTGGCCTTCCGCCGCCACCTGTGGTCGCACGGGCTGGGCGTGGCCGAGGCCATGGACACCGCCCAGCGCGGCATGGGCCTGGACTGGGCGGGCGCCGCCGAGCTGATCCGCCGCTCGGCGGCCGAGGCGAAGGCGGTCGGCGGCCGGATCGCCTGCGGCGTCGGCACCGACCAGCTCTCCGCCACCGAGATCGGCTACCCCCACAGCGTGGCCGAGGTCCGGGCCGCCTACGAGGAACAGCTCGCCGTCTGCGAGGAGTCCGGCGCCCAGGCCATCCTGATGGCCTCGCGCGCCCTGTGCGCCGTGGCCAAGGGCCCCGAGGACTATCTCGAGGTCTACGGCCATCTGCTGCGCCAGTCCGCCGAGCCGGTGATCCTGCACTGGCTGGGCCCGATGTTCGACCCGGCCCTGGAGGGCTACTGGGGCAGCACCGACCTGGACGCCGCCACCCGCACCTTCCTCGACGTCATCGCCGCCCACCCCGACAAGGTCGACGGCATCAAGGTCTCCTTGCTGGACGCCCAGCGCGAGATCGACCTGCGGCGCAAACTGCCGGACGGAGTGCGCTGCTACACGGGCGACGACTTCCACTACCCCGAGCTGATCGAGGGCGACGACCGGGGCTTCAGCCACGCCCTGCTCGGCATCTTCGACCCGCTGGGCCCGCTGGCGGCCGAGGCCGTGCGCAGGCTGGACACCGGCGACGCCACCGCCTTCCGGGCCCTGCTGGACCCGACGGTGGAACTCTCCCGCCACCTCTTCCAGACCCCGACCCGCTACTACAAGACGGGCGTGGTGCTGCTGGCCTGGCTGGCGGGCCACCAGTCGCACTTCACGATGGTCGGCGGCCTCCAGTCGGCCCGTTCGCTGCCGCATCTGGCGCGGGCGTACGAACTGGCGGACGGTCTTGGCCTGTTCCCGGACCCGGCGCTGGCGGAATCCCGGATGAAAGACCTGCTGTCCGTGTACGGAGTCGATCGATGAGCGCCGTGTCCAGGCTGAGCCTCAACCAGGAAACGATCAAGCAGTGGTCGCTGCCCGAGCTGGCGGAGGGCTGCGTCAAGGCGGGCGTCACCGGCGTCGGCCTGTGGCGCGAGCCGGTCCAGAAGTACGGGGTGGCGGCCGCCGCCGAGCTGGTGCGGAACGCGGGCCTGACCGTCACCAGCCTGTGCCGGGGCGGCTTCTTCACCGCGATCGAGCCCGAGGCACGGGCCGCAGCCCTTGCCGACAACCGTAAGGCCATCGACGAGGCCGCGACCCTGGGCACCGACACCCTGGTCCTGGTCTCCGGCGGCCTCCCGCCCGGCAGCCGCGACCTCTTCGCCGCCCGCGAGCGCATCGCCGACGCACTGGGGGAGCTGGCCCCGTACGCCGCGGACCACGGCGTCCGCCTGGCCATCGAGCCCCTGCACCCCATGTACGCCGCCGACCGCTGCGTGGTCTCCACCCTCGCCCAGGCCCTCGACCTCGCCGAGCGCTTCCCGGCGGACCAGGTGGGCGTGATCGTGGACACCTACCACCTGTGGTGGGACGACACCGTGGCCGCCCAGATCGCCCGCGCGGGCGCGGGCGGCCGTATCGCCGCCTTCCAGCTCGCCGACTGGATCACGCCCCTCCCGGAGGGCGTCCTCCTGGGCCGGGGCCAACTCGGCGACGGCTCGGTCGACTTCCGCTGGTTCCGCGAACAGGTCGACGCCACGGGCTACACCGGCCCGATCGAGGTGGAGATCTTCAACCCGGACCTGTGGGCCCGCGACGGCGCGGAGGTCCTGGCGGAGGTCGCCGACCGCTACCGGGCGCTGGTGCTGTAGCGACTGCTTCGGGGTGTGTTGGGCAGGCGTGCGTCCAGGCAGCCGAACGCACCCCGGCGCGGGGAGTCCTGAGACCCGCTGAACCATGTCCGACGCCGCGAGGCGGCGGTGTAGCCGACGGCCGGGAACACCGGGCCCCCTCCCGCCGGGAGGAGGCCCTTTCGTGCTCTGGCTACGCGCCTCACTCACACAGGCAGCCGCCATGAGGGGCCCCGGGGCGTTTCGTACCAGAGGCGGTGCTCTTCGCTCGAGACCGTCAGACCGAAGTGGTCCCATTTCGGCATGTCGTGAGCAGTGAACCACCCCCACCAGCTCTCGACGGTGTCCCAGATGCGGCGCTCGCCCGTCTCGCGGAACTGTGTCTGTTCGCCCGCGAAGATGGCCTCAGCCCACGCCCCGTCAGGCATCACCAGACGGCGCATGGTGCGCTCCTCGTCGTCAGTGCCGTACTGGAGCACTACCCCGGGCAGCGTGGACGCCAGCAGGAAGGTGAAGTGGTAGCTGTCGAAGGCCGTGACCGGTACGCGGGATTCCCCGTGTGCGTCTACCGGTCCCGATGCAAGCGGTGGGGGAGGGGCCGGCGCCGCCGTGCGCGCCGCCATAAAGGACCCGCCGCCTGCTTGGAACCGTCCCTCCAGGCTCCCGTCCGGCATGCGGTCGAGGACGGCCAGACCCCCGCTCAGCGGCGGGAAGAGGTTCGCGACGAGTCGTCCCCCGGGAGCGACCGCGGACCTCAATGTCTCGGTGATCCGCGGGAGGGCACACGTAATGATCACCTTGTCGAACGACTCCGGCGGCCAAGTCCAGTCCCTCACGTCCACGGTGAGGATGTTCGGTGTGATGCCGATGCCCTCCAGATTGGGCAGGGCTTCGGATGTCAGGTCCGGATCGATGTCCGCCGTTACGAGCTGGTCAGCGCTCTCCAGGCGGTGAGCGATGAGGGCGGTTTGGTAGCCGGTGCCAGTGCCCCCGTCGAGGACCCGGTCTCCAGGCTGTACGTCAAGGGCCTCCAGCATCCGGGCCGTGAGGCTCGGCTGTGTGCTGGACGACGTGGGGACGCCGGTGAACAGCCCATCCGCGGACTTCGCCGTCTCCGGGTCGAGACGAGTGACGAGTGTGGCGTTGGTGTAGATGGGGTTGAACCAGTCCCCACCGTCCGCGGCGTCGAGCGGCTTCCATCGAGTTGGCGCGCCCCCCAGATTCTGAAAATAGCGCGGGACGAAGATGTGCCGGGGCACCTCCTCGAACGCCTGCTTCCAGTGAGGGGAGACCAGGTCGTCCGAGCCCTCCAGGAGGCTTGCCAGATTCTGAGCGAGCGGTTTCCAGTTCACCGGCGACACCAGTTCTCCAGGGTTTGAGCGATCGAAGCGGCTAGGGGGATTTCCGCACTGTTGAGCCATGCCCACTGGCCCGAGGGGTTTGCCTCCAGGAACGTCCACTGACCGTTCGGCTGCACGATGAAGTCCATGGCAGCGTAGGTGAGGGCCAGTCGAGCCAGGTACCCGCGCACTCCGTTGACGACATCGGCCGGCGTCTCGATCGGCTCGTACTCAAGCGCGTCGTAGTCGGACCGCCAATCCGTGCGAGCGGCCTCGCTGTGCGCCTTGATCTTCACGCTGTGGCAGGTGTCGCTCACGACGATCAAGCGCACTTCGTACTGCTTGGGGACACGCTCCTGGAACAGGTGCGCAGTGAGCTCCACACCGCCCAGTGCGTCAAGGTCGACCTCGCGCGTATACATGGTCTCCGAGCCCCGGGAGTGGGCAACGTGCGGCGTCCCCAGTGGCTTGGTGATCAACGGGGCTTTGACGTTCTCCGCGAATGTCCGCACCTCATCCGCGGAGTTCGTGATCAGAGTTCGGGGAGTGGCGAGCCCCATGGAACGTGCGGTGCGGAGCTGCTGGGGTTTGAACTCCGCGGCAGACGCTCTGGACGGGTGGTTCATCCACCGGGCGGCGAGACTCATGAGCACGCCGCCGAGGCCGATGCGGGCGGCGCCACGCGCCCAGTGGGCGTCCGAACGCTCCAGCGGGCCGTCATCACCGAGCACGCCAAGGAAGCCGGGCTCAACCGGTTCGCAGTAGGGCCCTCGGGGCGCTGGGGTGCTCGGGGGTCAGGGGCGTCGGAGGGATGGTCCGGGGCCGGTGGCGGGGGCGTGCGAGGCGACCGCGTCAGGGCTGGGTGGGGACGGAGGTCGAGGTCGGGGCGGCGGGCGGAGAGGTGGGGGAGGGCCGGTTCGGAGTCCCCGTACTGGACGAGGGGGCCGAGGTGGTCGGAGGGGAGGTGCGGGGGTCGCGGGCGGGCGGGGCCGGACGGTTGTCCTCCGGGGAGCCGGACAGCAGCAGGAAGGCGACGGCCGCCGCCGCTGCCGCCGCCACGGCGATGGCGGATACGACCCGCCGGATCCGCCGGGTGCCCCAGGCCGGGCCGGTGGGTGGCCGGTACGGGGACAGCTCGTGGGCGTCGATGAGCCGCGCACGGGCGTCGAGCGCGGCGCGCAACCGGTCCTCGACGGGTGGGGGAGTGCTCATCGGGCCGCCTCCAGCAGCTTTTCCAGAGTGACGAGCGCACGGCTCGCGGTCGACTTCACGGTGCCTCGGGAGACGCCCAGCGTTTCGGCTATCTGGGCCTCGGTCAGCTCCGACCAGTAGCGCAGCACCAGCACCTCGCGCTGGCGCGCGGTGAGTTCGGCCAGCGCGTCGAGGACCTGCCGGTGTTCCTCGGCGAGCAGCAGCGGCTCGTCCACGGGCGCTCCCGGCCCCTGGTACGGCGGGGTGTAGGCGCGCGCCGTACGCCGTCGGCGCAGCACCGAGCGGGCGGCGTTGACCACGGCGGTGTGCAGATAGGCGTGCGCGTCCTGGAGGCTGTCCAGCCGCGAGCCGTGCCGGCGGCAGACGGCCGCGAAGGCGTCCTGGACGACGTCCTCGGCGGTGTGCAGGTCGTCCACCAGGAAGACCGCCAGCCGGATCATGTCCAGCCGCCGGGCCTGGTACAGATCGGCCAGCGTGGGGCCGGGCTCCCCGTCGTCCCGGCCGCCCACCGGCCTCAGCGCCCGCAGCCGCCGCCCGGCGCGCGCCGTCTCCACCGGCGGCGTCGAGGCGGTCGTCCGGGCGCGGCGGAGCAGCCGGGTCCACCAGGGCAGGACAAGAGTGAGCTGCATCGTCCTCGTTCACCTCATCGGTGGGGCGGGGCCGGCTCCGGAACCGGCCCCGCCCCATCCGTGGTTGCGGCTAGCGACCGGCCTTGGTGGGGGCGGGCTTGGTGGGCTCCGGCACGCTGGTGGGCGGCTCGGTGGGGGCGGGCTTGGTCGGCTCGGGCGCGCTCGTGGGCGCCTTCGTGGGCGCCGGCTTGCTGGTCGGCGGCTTCGTGGGCGCGGGCTTGCTGGTCGGCGGCTTCGTGGGGGCGGGCTTGGTCGGCTCGGGCACGCTGGTGGGCGGCTTGGTCGGCTCGGGCTTGCTGGTCGGCGGCTTGGTGGGCGCCGGCTTCGAGGTCGCCGACGGGGTCGGCTTGGCCGGGCCGGAGTGGTCGCCGGTGGCCGCCTGGGCGGCGATGCCCCCGCCCACGATCAGGGCGACTCCGGCGGCCGACCCCACGATCCAGGGGCGCAGACGGCGGTTGGGCTTCTTGGCGCGGTCGTGCTGCATACGGAACGACTCCCGAAAGGATTGAGCGAACGCTGAAGGGCGAGGCGTGCGCCGAGGATCCGTGGACCCGTTCCGGAACCCGCCTTCATCCCACCAGACGTGCGGCCCCACCCGAGGTTGTCGCGCCCCGGAAAAATCTTTCGCCGATCGCCGTGCAACCGTTCCGGCCCTTGGCGGGTCGTACCTGGCATCGGGCTTCCTGGGGGGATTCCGGGGGGGATTCGAGAGGAAGCCCTGGGAGGGGAAAACGAGGGGCCCGGACCACGGCCGGGCCCCTCGAAATGTCATACCGCGCCCCCGGACGCCCGCGTCACACCGCGCCCCCGGACGCCCGCGTCATCCCGCGCTCGGGGACGCCCGCGTCACACCGCGCCCCGGCGCGCGAGGCCGACCCCGGGGACGACCGCGCGTCGCACGCCTCAGAACGGCACCCCGCACCGCAGCAGCACATTCGCGTACGGCCGCGCCTCCCCCGTACGCACCACCAGCCTCGCCCGTCCCGTCATCGTCTTGAACTCCTCGTGCGGGACCAGATCCAGCGCGGGGGCCGGGAAGAGGCGGTCGAGCAGGGCGGTCGCCTCGGGGTTGTGGCCGCGTACCTCCCGCGCCGCCGTGGCCCCTTCGACCACCAGCTCGTCCAGCAGCCCGGTGAGCACCCGCTCGAACGACGGCACCCCGGCCGTGAAGGCGAGGTCCACCACGAACGGCCCGTCCGGTATCGGAAGGCCCGCGTCGCACACCATCACCGTGTCGGTGTGGCCCAACAGGGCGATGCCCGCGCTCAGATGGCGGTTGAGAATCCCGGATCGCTTCACAGCGCCGCCACCTCCTCGGCGTTCGGGAAGGACGCCTGCGCCCCGGCCCGTGTCACCGCGGCGGCGCCCACGCGCACCGCGAACCGCACCGCGGTCCCCAGGTCGTCGCCGACGCCGAGGCGCCAGGCGAGCGCGCCGGTGAAGGCGTCCCCGGCGCCCGTGGTGTCCACGGCCGTCACCGCGGGACTGGGCACCAGCACCGTACGGTCGCCGTCGGCGACCAGCGCGCCCTCGGCGCCCAGGGTCACCACGACCGAGCGCGGACCGCGCGACAGCAGGGCGTCGGCCCACTCCTCGGGGTCGTCGGAGGACCCCACCGGGGCGTCGCTCAGCAGGAACCGCGCCTCGTGCTCGTTCACCACCAGCGGATCGCAGGCGGCCAGCACATCGGCGGGCAGCGGCGCGGTCGGCGAGGGGTTGAGCACCACCCGCGGCCCGGGGCGGCCGCCGAAGCCCGCGCCCGCCGCGCGGACCACCTCGGCGACCGTCTCCAGGGGGATCTCCAACTGCAGCGAGACCACTCGCGCCGCGGCCAGCAGGCTCGCCGCGGCCCGGACGTCGCCGGGGGTCAGCCGGGCGTTGGCCCCCTGGGAGACCACGATGCTGTTGTCACCCGAGGGGTCCACCGTGATCAGCGCGACCCCGGTGGGCGCGCCGCCGACGAGGACGCCGACGGTGTCGACCCCGGCCGTCCGCTGCGAATCCAGCAGCAGCCGGCCGTAGCCGTCGTCGCCGACCCGGGCCAGCAGCGCCGTCCGGGCCCCCAGCCGGGCGGCGGCGACGGCCTGGTTGGCCCCCTTGCCGCCCGGGTGGACCGCGAGGTCGGACCCGAGGACGGTCTCGCCGGCCCCGGGGCGGCGGTCGACTCCGATCACCAGATCGGCGTTGGCCGACCCCACGACCAGCAGGTCGTAGTCGTGCATCCGCACGTCCTTTCGTTTGTCACTTCGCAGTGACGACCTTCGTCACCGCGCCGTGACGACCCTTGTCACTTCGCGGTGACGACCTTCACCGGCACCTTCACCGTGCCGTCGATCTTCTGCCCCTTGGCCGCCTTGACGGCATTCCGCACCACCATCCGGCCCAACTCCTTCGGCTGCTGGGCGACGGTCGCGGCGAGGCTGCCGTTCTCGACGGCCTTGAGCCCGTCCGGGGTGCCGTCGAAGCCGACGACGTCGACGGACTTGCCCGCCTTGGAGCCGAGCGCCTTGACCGCGCCGAGCGCCATCTCGTCGTTCTCGGCGAAGATCCCGTCGATACCGGGGTGGCCCTGGAGCAGATTGGTGGTCACATCCAGCCCCTTGGCCCGGTCGAAGTCGGCGGTCTGCTTGCCGACGACCTTGATGTCCGGGTACGCCTTGAGGCCCTCCGTGAAGCCCTTACCGCGTTCACGCGAGGCGGAGGTGCCGGGGGTGCCCTGCAGCACCAGGATCGTGCCCTTCTTTCCGAGCCGCTCGGCGAGCGTCTTGGCAGCCAGCTTGCCGCCCGTGATGTTGTCCGAGGCCACCAGGGTCGCGATCTCGGCCTTGTTGACGCCACGGTCGGCGGCCAGCACCGGGATGCCCGCCTTGTCGGCGGCCCGGACGGACGGGCCCGCGGCATCGGAGTCGACCGGGTTGATGATGATCGACTTCATGTTCTGGCTGGTGAAGTTCTGAATCTGATTGGCCTGCTGGGAGGCGTCGTTCTGGGCGTCGGTGACCGTAAGGCTGACCCCGGCGCGCTTGGCCTCCTCCTGGGCGCCCGCCTTCAACTGCACGAAGAAGGGGTTGTTGAGGGTGGAGACCGACAGCCCGACCTTGGTGGACGCGCCCCCGGAGGAGCCGGAGCGCCAGACGGAGGCGCCCACGGCGATGGCGGCGACGACCACGGCGGCGAGCGCGAACTTGCCCGCGTTGACGGCCTTCTTACGGCCGCCACCGGACGATCCGCCCGCCGCGGCCCCGGGCGCGCCCGGGCTTGCACCGGCGCGTCGGCGCACCGTGTCCAGCAGCACCGCGAGCGCGATGACGACACCGATGACGACCTGCTGCCAGAAGGGGGAGACCTCCAGCAGGTTGAGCCCGTTGCGCAGCACCGCGAGGATCAGCGCGCCGATGAGCGTGCCGGACGCCTTACCGACGCCACCGGACAGGCTCGCGCCGCCGATGACGACCGCGGCGATCGCGTCGAGTTCGTAGCCGACGGCCGCCTGCGGCTGCGCGGAGGACAGCCGGGAGGCGAGCACGATGCCCGCGACGGCCGCGAAGCCGCCGGAGAGCGCGTAGATGACCAGCTTCTGGCGCGTCACCCGGATCCCGGAGAGCCGGGCCGCCTCCTCGTTGCCGCCGATCGCGTACATCGCGCGGCCCGCGTACGTGCGGCCCAGCACACCCGCGGTGATCAGCCCCATGCCGATCATCACGAGCACCGGGATGGGCAGCCAGCCACCGATGGTGTCGCCGAGGCCGGACATCGACTCGGGGATGGCTATCGGGCTGCCCTGGGAGATCACCAGGGCCAGGCCGCGGCCGATCGACAGCATCGCGAGCGTGGCGATGAACGGCGGCAGCTTCCCGAAGGAGACCAGCGCCCCGCTGACCAGACCGCAGGCGACACCGGTGGCGACGGCCAGGAGCGCCGCGAACCACACCGGCAGCCCCTGTGAGGTCGCCGACCAGGCGAGCACGGTGGCGGACAGCGCGGCCACCGAGCCGACCGACAGATCGATCCCCGCGGAGACGATGACGAAGGTGACGCCGAAGGCGAGGATCGCGGTGACCGCCGCCTGGACGCCGACGTTGAGGAGATTGCCGGTGGTGAGGAAGTCGCCGGACAGCAGCGACATGGCCGCCACCAGCAGCACCAGGGCGCTCAGGGCGCCGTTGTCGAGCAGCACGCGGCGCAGCACCGCCGAGCCCCCGGGGTCCTTCGTAAGCGTGTCAGTGGCCACGGGAGCCCTCCTTTTCGTTGCCGCCGACTCCTTCGTCGGCGCCCTTGACGTCCTTCACTGCCAGGGCCATCACGGCGTCCTGGGTCGCTTCCCGCGCGGTCAGCTCGCCCGAGATCCGGCCCTGGGCCATGACCAGGACCCGGTCGCTCATCCCCAGCACCTCGGGCAGATCGCTGGAGATCATCAAAACGGCGTGGCCGGACGCGGTGAGTTCGTTGATGAGCTGGTAGATCTCGACCTTGGCGCCCACGTCGATACCGCGGGTCGGCTCGTCGAGGATCAGCACCTTGCTGTCGGCGAGCAGCCACTTGCCGATGACGACCTTCTGCTGGTTGCCGCCGGAGAGGGTGCGCACCCGCTGGTCGAGCCCGGCCATCCGGACGGCCAGCCGCTCGGCGACACCGGCCGCCGCGCTCCGCTGAGCGGCCCGGTCGACGAGCCCGGCGCGGGTGGCGGCGCGCAGCGTGACCAGGCCCAGGTTCTCCTGCACGGTGCCGTCCAGGACCAGGCCCTGGCCCTTACGGTCCTCGGGGACGAGGCCGATCCCGGCCCGCATGGCGGCCACCACGTCATGGCGGGCCAGCGGGCGGCCGAGCACCTCGACGGAGCCGGAGTCGTACGGATCGGCGCCGAAGAGCGCCCGGACGACCTCCGTACGGCCCGCGCCGACCAGCCCGGCCAGGCCCACCACCTCCCCGGCGCGCACGTCGAAGCCGATGTCCTGGAAGCTGCCGTTCCGGGTGAGCCCCCGGACCTTCAGCAGGGGGTCACCGGCGTCCGTGCGCTCCCGTGGGTACTGCTGCTCGATGGAGCGGCCCACCATCAGCCGCACCAGCTCGTCCTGTTCGGTGGTGGCCGGGACCTGGGTGACGCTGCGGCCGTCGCGCAGCACGGTGACGCGGTCGCCCAGGGCGGCGATCTCCTCCAGGTGATGGGTGATGAAGACGACGCCCACTCCGTCCGTGCGCAGCGTGCGCACGATCCGGAAGAGCTTGTCGACCTCCTCGGTGGTGAGCACGGCGGTCGGCTCGTCCATGATCAGGACGCGGGCGTCCAGGCTCAGCGCCTTGGCGATCTCCACCATCTGCAGCCGGGCGATGCCGAGGTCCCGGACGCGGGTCCGGGGCGAGACGTCCACCCCGACGCGGGCCAGCAGCTCGGCGGCGCGCTCGTCCATGGCCTTGCGGTCGATCATGCCGAAGCGGCGCGGCTGGCGGCCCAGGAAGATGTTCTCGGCCACGGTGAGGTCCGGGACGAGGTTGAACTCCTGGTAGATGGTGGCGATTCCGAGCCGCTCGGCGTCCTGCGCGCCGTTGATGCGCACCGGGCCGCCGTCGACCAGGATCCGGCCCCCGTCGGGGCGGTGCGCGCCGGAGAGCATCTTGATCAGCGTGGACTTGCCCGCGCCGTTCTCGCCCAGGAGGACGTGCACTTCGCCCCGGCGCAGATCGAAGTCCACCCCGTCCAGGGCGATCACCCCGGGGAAGGTCTTACGGACGCCCTCCATGCGCAGCAGCTCCGCCCCGGCGGGGGAGGACCGCTCGGACTCGGCACTCATGGCTTGCTCCCTTCGGGCTCGCCGCACGAGCGGCGGGTGACCAGACGGGCGGACAGGGTCACCGATTCGGCGGGCCGCCCCTCGACGAGATCGATCAGCGCGCGTACGGAGGCATGGCCGAGCGCTCCGGTCGGCTGGGCGACGGCGGTGATCGGTGGATCGGTGTGGACGAACCAGGGGATGTCGTCGAACGCGGCGAGCGCCACATCGTCCGGCACCCGCAAGCCCCGCGCGCGGATCTCGTCCATCGCGCCGAGCGCCATCAGGTTGTCCGCGGCGAAGATCGCGTCCGGGGGGTGCGGCAGATCGAGGAAGCGGGCGGTCACCCGGCGGCCGCTGTCCGCCTGGAAGTCCCCCTGGCCGATGTGGTCCTCGGACAGCGCCAGACCGAACTCGCGCAGCGCGGAGCGGAAGGCGTCCACCCGTTCGCGGCCGGTCGTGGTGGCCGCCGGGCCCGCGATGATCGCGAGCCGGCGGTGCCCCAGGGCGCACAGATGGTCCACCAGATCGCGGATGGCTCCCCGCCCGTCGGTGCGGATCACCGGCACCGCGTCCAGGCCCTCGCCCTCGATCCAGCGGTCGACGAAGACCATGGGGGTGCCGGCGCGGGCGGCGGCCAGCATCATCGGGGAGCCGCCGTCGGTGGGGCTGACCAGCAGTCCGTCTATGCGGCGGTCCATCAGGGTGCGCACATGGTGGTCCTGGAGCTCGGGCCGCTCATCGGCGTTGCCGATGATCACGCTGTAGTCCAGCTCGCGGGCGGCGTCCTCGACCGAGCGGGCCAGCTCGGTGAAGAAGGGATTCAGCACATCGCTGATGACCAGCCCCAGGGTCCGGGTCTGATCGGTGCGCAGCGAGCGGGCCACCGCGTTGGGGCGATAGCCGAGGTCGGCGACCGCGGCGAGCACCCGTTCACGGGTGTCCACGCGAACGGAGGGGTGGTCATTGAGCACCCGTGAGACCGTCGCGACGGAGACCCCGGCACGCCGCGCCACGTCCTTGATGGCCGGCATCGTCCACCTCCTTGTGGAATCGATTACATGGATTGGAATCGATTACATCGAAGGAGGCAAGGGGTCGGCCGCCGGTGAAACCGGATCGTGATATTCCGCCGCGGGATCCACGGCCCCGTTCTTCCCCGCGGGCGTTGTTCACAGGCGTTGTCCACAGGCCCGAACCGCGTGTCGGCTCCCGGCGGTACGGTCGGGGCATGCTCAAACTCGCGGTGGTCGAAGGGGTCCTGGAGCGGATCACCTACGCCAATGAGGAGAACGGCTATACGGTCGCGCGGGTCGACACCGGCCGGGGCTCCGGCGATCTGCTGACCGTCGTCGGCTCGCTGCTGGGCGCCCAGCCGGGCGAGTCACTGCGGATGGAGGGCCGCTGGGGTTCCCATCCGCAATATGGCAAACAGTTCACCGTCGAGAACTACCAGACCGTCCTCCCCGCCACCGTCCAGGGCATCCGGCGCTATCTCGGCTCGGGGCTGATCAAGGGCATCGGCCCCCGGATCGCCGACCGGATCACCGAGCACTTCGGCGTCGACACCCTCGATGTCATCGAGGAGCGGCCCGAGCGGCTGGTCGAGGTCCCGGGCCTCGGCCCCAAGCGCACCAAGATGATCGCCGCGGCCTGGGAGGAGCAGAAGGCCATCAAGGAGGTGATGGTCTTCCTCCAGGGGGTGGGCGTCTCCACCTCCATCGCGGTGCGGATCTACAAGAAGTACGGCGACGCGTCGATTTCGGTCGTGAAGAACGAGCCGTACCGGCTGGCGGCCGACGTCTGGGGCATCGGCTTCCTCACCGCCGACAAGATCGCCCAGTCGGTCGGCATTCCGCATGACAGCCCCGACCGGGTGAAGGCCGGCCTGCAGTACGCGCTGTCCCAGTCCGCCGACCAGGGCCACTGCTATCTCCCCGAGGAGCAACTCATCGCGGACGCCGTGAAGTTGCTCCAGGTGGACACCGGTCTGGTCATCGACTGCCTGGGGGAGCTCGCGGCCGAGGCCGAGGGCGTGGTGCGCGAGCCGGTCCCGGGCCCGGCGGACGGCGAGCCGGTATCCGCCGTCTATCTGGTGCCCTTCCACCGCGCCGAGATCTCCCTCGCCGGCCAGGTGCTGCGGCTGCTGCGCACCCAGGAGGACCGGCTGCCCGCCTTCGGGGACGTGGACTGGGACAAGGCGCTGGACTGGCTGGCGAGCCGCACCGGGGCCGATCTGGCGCCCGAGCAGAGCCAGGCGGTGCGGCTCGCGCTGACCGAGAAGGTCGCGGTGCTCACCGGCGGGCCGGGCTGCGGCAAGTCCTTCACCGTGCGGTCCGTGGTGGAGCTGGCCCGCGCCAAGAAGGCGAAGGTGGTGCTCGCGGCGCCCACCGGCCGGGCCGCCAAGCGGCTGTCCGAGCTGACCGGCGCCGAGGCGTCCACCGTCCACCGGCTGCTGGAGCTCAGGCCCGGCGGGGACGCGGCGTATGACAGGGACCGCCCGCTCGACGCGGATCTGGTGGTGGTCGACGAGGCGTCGATGCTCGATCTGCTGCTGGCCAACAAGCTGGTCAAGGCGGTCCCGCCCGGCGCCCATCTGCTCTTCGTCGGGGATGTGGACCAGCTCCCCAGCGTGGGCGCCGGGGAGGTGCTGCGCGATCTGCTGGCCCCCGGCAGCCCCGTCCCGGCGGTGCGGCTGACCCGGATCTTCCGCCAGGCCCAGCAGTCCGGTGTGGTCACCAACGCCCACCGGATCAACGAGGGGGTGCCGCCGGTCACCCGGGGCCTGTCGGATTTCTTTCTCTTCGTCGAGGACGACACGGAGGAGGCCGGGCGGCTCACGGTCGATGTCGCGGCCCGCCGTATCCCCGCCAAGTTCGGTCTCGACCCCCGCCGTGACGTGCAGGTTCTGGCCCCGATGCACCGCGGCCCGGCGGGCGCGGGCACGCTCAACGGACTGCTTCAGCAGGCCATCACCCCGGCCCGCCCGGACCTCCCGGAGCGCCGCCTCGGAGGCCGGGTCTTCCGGGTCGGCGACAAGGTGACCCAGATCCGTAACAATTATGAGAAAGGGGCCAACGGGGTCTTCAACGGCACGGTTGGCGTCGTCACCTCACTCGACACCGATGAGCAGCGGCTGACCGTGCGGACGGACGAGGACGAGGAGGTACCGTACGACTTCGACGAGCTGGACGAGCTGGCTCATGCCTATGCGGTGACCATCCACCGGTCACAGGGCAGTGAGTACCCGGCCGTCGTGATTCCGGTGACCACCGGGGCCTGGATGATGTTGCAGCGCAACCTCCTGTACACGGCGGTGACCCGTGCCAAGCGCCTTGTGGTGCTGGTCGGCTCGCGCCGCGCGCTGGGGCAGGCGGTGCGCACCGTCTCGGCGGGGAGGCGCTGTACCGCGCTGGATCACCGACTCGGCGGCGATGTGACAGTCGAGCGTGTCAAGAGGGTTTCCGAACGATGACGATCGGGGCAGGATGGCCGTGAAGGCGGCACTGAGTGCCGCCAAAAGGCTCTTCAGCCGACCCCGAGTGCACGTTCTCTACCCGAGTAGGGGAAGGTGGGGGGAGTCAGGGCACCTCGAAGAAGAGAACCAGACGTCGGTGAGGGATGACGTGAGCGACAACTCTGTAGTACTGCGGTACGGGGACGGCGAATACACCTACCCGGTGGTCGACAGCACTGTCGGCGACAAGGGCTTCGATATCGGCAAGCTGCGTGCCCAGACCGGTCTGGTGACCCTGGATTCCGGTTACGGCAACACCGCCGCGTACAAATCCGCGATCACCTATCTGGACGGTGAGCAGGGCATCCTGCGATACCGCGGCTACCCGATCGAGCAGCTGGCGGAGCGCGCCTCCTTCGTGGAGACCGCCTTCCTGCTGATCAACGGGGAGCTGCCGACCGTCGATGAACTGGCGGCCTTCCGTGGGGAGATCACCCGCCACACGCTCCTGCATGAAGACGTCAAGCGGTTCTACGACGGTTTCCCGCGGGACGCCCACCCGATGGCGATGCTGTCCTCCGTGGTCAGCGCGCTGTCGACCTTCTACCAGGACAGCCACAACCCCTTCGACGAGAAGCAGCGCAACCTCTCGACGATCCGGTTGCTGGCCAAGCTGCCGACCATTGCCGCGTATGCGTACAAGAAGTCGGTCGGTCACCCCTTTGTGTACCCGCGCAATGACCTGGGCTACGTCGAGAACTTCCTCCGGATGACCTTCTCGGTCCCCGCGCAGGAGTACGACCTCGACCCGACCGTGGTCTCCGCGCTCGACAAGCTGCTGATTCTGCACGCCGACCACGAGCAGAACTGTTCGACCTCCACGGTCCGGCTGGTCGGCTCCTCGCAGGCCAATATGTTCGCCTCCATCTCGGCGGGCATCAACGCGCTGTGGGGCCCCCTGCACGGCGGCGCCAACCAGTCCGTGCTGGAGATGCTCGAGGGCATCCAGGCTTCGGGCGGCGACGTCGACACCTTCATCCGCAAGGTGAAGAACAAGGAAGACGGCGTGAAGCTCATGGGCTTCGGGCACCGCGTCTACAAGAACTTCGACCCCCGGGCGAAGATCATCAAGTCGGCGGCGCACGATGTCCTCTCCGCGCTCGGCAAGTCCGACGAGCTGCTCGACATCGCGCTCAAGCTGGAGGAGCACGCCCTCGCGGACGACTACTTCGTCGAGCGCAAGCTCTACCCGAACGTGGACTTCTACACCGGTCTGATCTACCGGGCGATGGGCTTCCCGACCGAGATGTTCACCGTGCTGTTCGCGCTCGGCCGGCTGCCGGGCTGGATCGCCCAGTGGCACGAGATGATCAAGGAGCCGGGTTCCCGCATCGGCCGCCCGCGCCAGATCTACACGGGCGTCGTCGAGCGCGACTTCGTCCCGGTCGAGGAGCGCTGACCTTCGCTTCTCCGGTGCCCCCGTCCTGCTAGGTCGGGGGCACTTGTATTTGAGCCGGGCACCTTCGCGCATCCGCCCCATGGGGTCTTCCGGCGAGTGAGCCGAAGGGGCGCGCCTGTGTCGAAAGGGAGACGCGCGCAGGGAGCGAGGAACGAGCGACCGAGCACGTCGACCGTCGACACAGGCTTTTGCGCCCCGGAGGTGAACCGAGCCTCAAAAAAATACAGAAGCGCCCCGCTTCCGATCCCCCCACGGGTCGGAGCGGGGCGCTTCCCTTGCCCCGGAGCGGATTCCCCCCACGGGATCCGGCCGGGTGTCTACGGGCCCTTGCGGGCCGTATGGTGACGCGATCCGCCGGGACGCGCACCTACGGGAGGGCCGCTCAAAGCTCCCCGAGTACGTCGTCCCGGCTACGCGTAGCGGGATACGTCCCCCAAGACGAATCCCCACCGTCCCATTAGACTCGCGACCCCCCTCGATGGTTACGTTGGGTTGTATGTGATCTGCGTCTCTTGCCATATGGGCCATAGAAGGGCAAGAGCCTCGATTTGAAGATCGAGGCTCTGCTGTATGGGTGTTGTGCGGCTTATGGGGACTTGGTGAATCTATGTGGACGCTGTGAAGGCCCGCAGTCGCAGACTGTTCGTCACCACGAACACGGACGAGAACGCCATGGCCGCTCCCGCGATCATAGGGTTCAGCAGTCCCGCCGCCGCCAGCGGCAGCGCGGCGACGTTGTAGCCGAAGGCCCAGAAGAGGTTGCCCTTGATGGTGCCGAGCGTCCGGCGCGCCAGCCGGATCGCGTCCGCCGCCACCCGCAGGTCGCCCCGGACCAGTGTCAGATCCCCGGACTCGATGGCCGCGTCCGTGCCCGTGCCCATCGCGAGCCCGAGGTCGGCGGTGGCGAGGGCGGCCGCGTCGTTGACCCCGTCGCCCACCATGGCGACCGTACGGCCCTCGCCCTGCAGCCGCTTCACGACGTCCACCTTGTCCTGGGGCAGCACCTCGGCGATGACGTCGTCGATGCCGACCTCGCGGGCCACCGCCTCGGCGACGAGCCTGTTGTCGCCGGTCAGCAGTACCGGGGTGAGGCCGAGCGCCCGCAACTGGGCGACCGCCTCGGCGCTGGTCTCCTTGACGGCGTCGGCCACCAGGAGGACGCCGCGCGCCTTACCGTCCCAGGCCACCGCGACCGCCGTCTGCCCCTCCGACTCGGCCGCCGCCTTGGCGGTCGCCAGGTCCTCGGGCAGTTCGATGGCCCATGCGCCGAGCAGCTTCTCGCGGCCGACCAGGACCGCGTGACCGTCCACCGTGCCCTGGACGCCGAGGCCGGGCTCGGATCGGAAGTCCGCGGGCGTCGGGAGGTCGCCGATCCGCTCGGCCGCGCCGTCCGCGATGGCGCGCGCGATCGGGTGCTCCGATGCGTGCTCCAGGGCGCCCGCGAACCGCAGCAGCTCCTCCTCGTCCACGCCGGGCGCCGTGACGGCCCCGCGCAGCCGCATCTGTCCGGCCGTCACCGTGCCGGTCTTGTCCAGGACGACGGTGTCCACCCGGCGGGTCGACTCCAGCACCTCGGGCCCCTTGATCAGGATGCCCAGCTGGGCGCCGCGGCCGGTGCCGACCATGAGCGCGGTCGGGGTGGCCAGGCCCAGGGCGCAGGGGCAGGCGATGATCAGGACGGCCACGGCCGCGGTGAAGGCGGCGGCCGTCTCGCCCGTGGTGAGCAGCCAGCCCAGCAGGGTGCCGACGGCGATCAGCAGCACGATCGGCACGAAGATCCCCGAGACCCGGTCGGCGAGCCGCTGCACCTCGGCCTTGCCGTTCTGCGCGTCCTCGACCAGCTTGGCCATGCGCGAGAGCTGGGTGTCCGCGCCCACGCGGGTGGCCTCGACCACGATCCGGCCCGCCGCGTTGACGGTGGCGCCCGCCACGGTGTCGCCCGCCACCACGTCCACCGGCACCGATTCGCCGGTCAGCATCGAGACGTCCACGGCGGAGGAGCCCTCGACCACCGTGCCATCGGTGGCGATCTTCTCGCCGGGGCGCACCACGAAGCGGTCGGCCACCGCCAGCTCGCCGACGGGGATCCGCTCCTCCCGTCCCCCGCGCAGTACGGCCACGTCCTTGGCGCCCATCTCCAACAGCGCGCGCAGCGCGGCGCCCGCCCGCCGCTTGGACTTCGCCTCCAGGAAGCGGCCCAGCAGGATGAGGGTGGTCACCCCGGCGGCCGCCTCCAGATAGATCGCGGACGACCCGTCGGCCCGGGAGACGGTGAGATCGAAGCCGTGGCGCATTCCCGGCATGCCCGCGTGGCCGAAGAACAGTGCCCACAGGGACCAGCCGAGGGCCGCGAGGGTGCCGATGGAGACCAGGGTGTCCATGGTGGCCGCGCCGTGCCGGACGCCCGTCCAGGCGGCCTTGTGGAAGGGCGCGCCGCCCCAGACGACGACCGGCGCGGCGAGGGTGAGTGAGAGCCACTGCCAGTTGTCGAACTGCAGCGACGGCACCATCGCCAGCACCACGACGGGCAGGGACAGGGCGAGGGAGACGAGCATGCGGTGGCGCAGCGGGTCCGGTCCGGCCTCGCCGCGCCGGTCGGCCTCCGGTGCGCCGGGGTCCCCGGGGGTGCGGGGCTCGGGCAGGGGGGGGCGCGGTTCCTCGGCGGTGTACCCGGTTTTGACGACGGTGGCGATCAGGTCGGCGACCTCGATCCCCGCGCCGTAGGACACCTTGGCCTTCTCGGTCGCGAAGTTCACCGTGGCGGTGACGCCGTCGAGGCGGTTGAGCTTCTTCTCGATACGCGCGGCGCAGGACGCACAGGTCATGCCGCCGATGGCGAGCTGGACCTGCGAGGGCTCGCCGGCCGTCGCCGTGGTGTCGGTGGCGGCCCCGGCGGGGGGTGCCGTGCTGGTCATGTCTGGTCTCCTGGGAGGAGGGCCGGGCCGTACGGCGACTGTATGAGCAGGGCGGTACGGTCCCGGCGGAGGTTTGGTGGGGGCTCGCTCAGGCCGCCCGGCCGGTGAGCTCGTAGCCCGCCTCGTCCACGGCGGCGCGGACGGTCTCGTCGTCCAGCGGAGCGGCCGAGATCACGGTGACCTGGCCGGTGGACGCCACGGCCTTGACGGAGGTGACGCCGTCCAGGGAGCCGATCTCCTCGGAGACGGCGCCTTCGCAGTGGCCGCAGGTCATACCGGTCACCTGGTAGACGGTGGTGACAGCCTCGGAGCTCATGGGGTTTCTCCTGTGTGGGGTGAGCGTGACGGTCGGTGCGCAGGAGGCACCGGAATGCCTCAGCGCCTCCTGACGATCCCCACTTTATACCCCTAGGGGGTATCGATGGAAGCCGGTGGTGCGCCGGTCCGTGACGGGTGTGCCGCGCCCGCGCGCACTCCTCCCCGGTCCGGAGCGGACGAGGGGTGGGTGGAGAGGGTGCGGCGTGGGGTCAGGGGCGGGCGCTGACTCCCCCGGTGCCGAGCACCGGGGCGAGATAGCCGTACAGGGCGGTCTTCAACTCCGCGACGTACGCCTCCCGTTCCGTGCCTTCATGGCCGAGGATCAGCGTCAGCCCGGCCTTGAACAGGGCGAACGCCATGGTGGTGGTGTGGGTGCGGCGCTCGGGGGAGAGGTCGGGGTTGCGGACGCCGATCAGCTCGCTGATGCGGTCCTGGATCGCGTCGTGCAGTTCGGCGTGTTCTTCGAGGAGCCGGCCCGGTGCGTCGGAGGACTGGATCAGGGCCAGGAAGGCCGGATTCGCGCAATTGAACTCGATCATCGGGTCGAGGATCGTGTCGAGCAGCTCGCCGAGGGGCAGTGCGACGTTCTCGGGCGTGAAGACCGTTCCGTGGGTCTCCACCATCCGGCGGTTGAGGCGCTCGCCGAGCTCGACGGCGATGGCCTCCTTGTTCGGGAAGAACTGGTACAGCGTGCCGGGGGAGACCCCGGCCTCGCGGGCGATGGCGTTGGTGCTCGCCGAGGTGTAGCCGGTGCGGCAGAAGACCTGGGCGGCGGCGTCGAGGAGCTGCTGGATCCGGCGCTCACCGCGCGCCTGTCTGCGGCGCGGCTTCGCCGTTTCGTCGCGCTGATCCACCTTGCTCTCGCTCACCTGTTTTCCCCGGCTCTCCGTGTTCGATTGACAAACACGAGCGCCCGCTCGCATTCTTGAGAAACGCGAGCGGTCGCTCGTGTTTACTACCCATGGTAATCAGCGACCCATGCTGCCTACGGACGTGTGGGTGGCGGCATGGGGCACAGATGAAGGGGACACCGCGCCATGACCGATGTCAACCGCCCACCCGGGGACCGGATCGGAGGGTGGACGCGCCTGGTCACCGCGCGGCCGCGGCTGTCCCTCCTGATCGCTCTGGTCTTCACGGCGCTGGCCGTCGTGGCGGGGAGCGGGGTCGCCGACCGGCTGGGAAGCGGCGGCTGGGAGGACCCGGCGGCCGAGTCCTCGTATGCCACCAAGGCACTGGAGAAGCGCTTCCCCGCCTCCCAGCCCAATCTGATCCTGCTCGTCGACACCGGCGCCAAGACCGTGGACGATCCGGCCGTCGCGGCCGAGGCCCGGGCCCTCGCCAAGAAGCTCTCGGATGAGCAGGCGGTCACCGGTGTCACCTCGTACTGGGCCACCGGCGCGCCCTCACTGCGGGCCCGTGACCGGGGCGAGGCGATCATCGCCGCGCGGATCGTGGGCGACGAGTCCGCCGCAGGCAAGACGCTGGAGCGCATAGCGCCCCACTACCGGGGCGCCCATGGTCCGGTCGAGGTGTCGGTCGGCGGGATGGTCGCGGTCCGCCATGAGCTGCAGACCACCATCCAGGAGGATCTGCTGCGGGCCGAGATGATCGCCCTGCCCATCACCCTGGTGCTGCTCGTCATGGTCTTCGGCAGCGCCGTGGCCGCCCTGCTTCCGCTCGGCGTCGGCATCATCGCCATCCTCGGCACCGACGCGGTGCTGCGCGGGCTCACCGAGTTCACCGATGTCTCGGTCTTCGCGCAGAATCTGACCACCGCGCTCGGCCTCGGACTCGCCATCGACTACGCCCTGTTCATCGTGCGCCGCTTCCGGGAGGAACTGGCCCAGGGCGCGGAGAAGCTGCCCGCCGTCGCGACCACGCTGCGCACCGCCGGGCGCACCGTGCTCTTCTCGGCGCTGACCGTCGCCGCCTCGCTCTCCGCCATGCTCGTCTTCCCGCAGTACTTCCTGCGCTCCTTCGCCTATGCGGGGATCGCGGTGGTGCTGATCGCCGCCACCGCCGCCCTGGTGGTCCTGCCCGCGGCGCTCATCCTCCTGGGGGACCGGGTCAACGCACTGGACCTCACCCGGCTGCTGCGCCGTGGCCGCCCGGCCCGCGAGGGTGAGCCCGGAGCGGGCTGGGCGCGGCTCGCCCGGCTGGTGATGCGGCGCGCCCCGCTGTTCGCGCTGGCCACCGTCGCCGGTCTGGTCGCGCTGGGACTGCCGTTCCTGAGGGTGGAGTTCGGCACCGCGGACGACCGTCAGTTGCCGTCGAGCGCCGAGTCCCATGTGGTGCAGCAGCACATCCGGGAGGGGTTCCCCGGCGGTCCCGGGGGCGCGGTGGAGGTCCTCGCCGAGGGCGGGACCGGCACCAAGGCCCTCGCCGACTACAGCGCCAAGGTCTCCGCCCTCCCCCAGGTGCTGCGGGTGGACGGCCCGGCGGGCCGGTTCACGGACGGGCGGCGGGTGGCCGAGCCGGGGCCGGCGGAGGCCGCGCGTCTGGCCGGTGGCTCGGCCGACATCACCGTGCTGCCCAAGGGCGAGGCCGTGGACGCCGCCAGCCAGGACCTGGTGCGGACGATCCGCGCCCAGGAGCCGCCATTCACCACCTCGGTCACCGGCACCGCCGCCGTCCTGGTGGACACCAAGGACTCCATAGGCGACCGGCTGCCCTGGGCCGCCGCCATCATCGTCGCCGTCACCCTGCTGCTGGTCTTCCTGCTCACCGGAAGCGTGCTGATACCGATTCAGGCGGTGCTGCTCAACGCGCTCAGTCTGACCGCGATGTTCGGCGCGGTGGTGTGGGTCTTCCAGGACGGGCATCTGTCCGGTCCGCTCTCCTTCACCACCTCCGGCGATATCGAGACCACGCTGCCCGTCCTGATGTTCTGCGTCGCCTTCGGGCTCTCCATGGACTACGGGGTCTTTCTGCTCTCCCGGATCAAGGAGGAGTACGACCGCACCGGGGACCATCAGGCGGCGGTCGAGTTCGGACTGCGGCGCACCGGCGGCCTGATCACGGCGGCGGCGCTGATCCTCGCCGTGGTGATGGTGGGCATCGGCACCTCGCGGGTCACCAACACCAAGATGCTGGGGCTGGGTATCGCCCTGGCCGTGCTGATGGACGCGATGGTGGTGCGCGGTCTGCTGGTGCCGGCGGTGATGAAGCTGACCGGCCGGGCCACCTGGTGGGCCCCTGGCCCGCTCCGTCGGCTGCACACCCGGTTCGGGCTGAGCGAGGGGGAGTCCGCGCCCGCCGGAAGCCGCACGGACGCCGGGGCTGGCACGGATGGCGCCAGTGGCAGCGACGCCGACGGCCGGTGCGGGGTCGAGGGCGGGCCTCGTGGCGAGAAGGGGTCTCACGGTGAGGACGGGCTGCCCGGAGAGGGGGAGACGGTGCGGGACCGGGTGAGTACGGGCCGCTAGCGGATCACGGGGGTACGGCACCACGGCGCCCGCGCCGCTAATCCCTGGCGTCCCGCCGGGCGCGGCGGTTGCCGGGTCTGCGGGCCACCCACGAGCGGATCGTATCCGCGTACCAGTACGGCTTGCCGCCCTCCACCAGATCGGGGGGCGGCAGCAGGCCGTGCTTGCGGTAGGACCGCACAGTGTCGGTCTGCACACCGATATGTGCGGCGATCTCCTTGTAGGTCCACAGCCTCCGGTCGGTCATCTCTTATGCCCTTCCGCAGGTCGTCACGGCCACGGCCCAGTGGGGCCGTCGGGGGAGCCGCGGCGCGCCTGCTCACGCTCCATCAGCCTGTGCCCGGGTCAACGACGCTGAGTGACGGACGGCCAGGGGCTGTTGAGCACCTGTGACGTAGACGTGTGGAGATGTGACGGCTGTGACGCACGAGTGACGCACCGGACGATGGCCCCCTGCCATGGCGACAGCGGACCGGCCGTGGGGAAACGGCCGGTCCGCTGTGGGTCGGTTGGTGGGGCGTCAGCTGTAGAACGCGGGGCGCTCGATCATCTCGACGGCCGTGCGCTCACCCGTGGCCTGGGCCCGGACCCCCGCCTCGCTGACGGCGGTCGCGGCATAGCCGTCCCAGACGCTGGGGCCCTCGACCTCCCCGCGCCGGGTGGCGTTGACCCACGCCTGCACCTCCCGGTCGTACGCCTCCTCGAACCGGGCCACGAAGTCGGGGGCGATCTCCCCGCCCCAGGTGCCGGGCCGGTTGACCAGCATGCCGTGGGCGTCGCCGACGCGGGCGGTGCCCCGTTCGCAGACCGCCTCCGCCTGGACCTGGTAGCCGAAGCCGCAGGTGGCGAAGATCTCCACATTGACGATCGCACCGCCGGTGGTCTCGAAGACCACAAGCTGGGGGTCGCTGAGCGGCTCGGGGGACAGCGAGCTGGGGGTCGGCTTGAGCACGGTGACCGCGGTGATCTCCTGCTCCAGCAGCCAGCGCGACTGGTCCATCTCATGCACCACCGAGTCGGTGATCATCATCTCGTTGGTGAAGTACGAGTGCACCGAGGCGTTGCGGTGGCGGCAGTGCAGCAGCAGCGGGCGGCCCAGCTCACCACCGGCCAGCAGCGCCTTGAGCTTCATGAACTCGGTGTCGTAGCGGCGCATGAAGCCCACCTGGACCCGGCGGTGGCCCAGCTTCTGCTCCGCCTCCAGCACCCGCAGCGCGGAGGCGGAGTCCGGGGTGAGCGGCTTCTCGCACAGCACCGGCAGATCGCGCTCGAACGCGCTGAGCAGCGCGGCCTCGTGCGCGGGTCCCGGCGAGGCGATCAGCACCGCGTCCACACCGGGTGCGGCCATCGCGGCGGCCGGGTCGGTGAACGCCTGACAGCCGTCGGCGGTGTCGGCGACCGCCTTGGCCCGCGCCTCGTCGATGTCGACCACGGCGGCCACCCGGGCGCCGCTGATCACCTCGTTGATGCGGCGGACATGGTCGGCGCCCATCTTGCCGGTCCCGATGACGGCGACCCCGAGCGTTCCCTGCTGCGTCATAGGCTGATCTCTCTTCTCTCTCTGCTCTCTGGACGGTTCGACGGCCCGTGGGGGCGGAAGGGAGGTCAGGCGCCGCAGGAGCGCAGGAAGCGCCGGGTGCGCTCGGCGATGGGGAAGGGCTGGTCGGGCGGGCAGGGGTACATGTCCTGCTCGACGATGGCGAACAGGTCCACATCCAGCCTCTGGGCCGCGGTCAGGACCGGTCCCAGCTCCGGAACGCCGTTCGGCGGTTCGCACATGACGCCGCGCTGCACGGCGGGGCCGAACGGCACCCCGTTCTTGACCACATCGGCGAGGATCTCCGGGTCGACCTGCTTGAGGTGGAGATAGCCGATGCGCTCGCCGTAGGTCTCGATCAGCTTGACGCTGTCGCCGCCGCAGTAGGCGTAGTGGCCGGTGTCCAGGCAGAGGTTGACCAGGTCGGAGTCGGTGGCGTCCAGGAACCGGGCCACGTTCTCCTCGGTGTCGATATGGGTGTCGGCATGCGGGTGGACGACGATGTCGAGCCCGAAGCGCTCCCGCACCTCACGGCCGAGCCGCTCCATCCCGGTGGACAGATGGCGCCACTGCTCGGCGGTGAGCGTCGAGGGCTCGATCAGCTCGGCGGTCTTGTCGTCCCGCCAGAAGGAGGGGATGACCACCAGGTGCTTGGCGTTCATCGCCCGGGTCAGCTCGGCCACCTGGGAGACGTGCTCCCAGGTGGCGTCCCAGACCTCGGGGCCCCGGTGCAGCGAGGTGAAGATGGTGCCCGCGGAGACGGTGAGGCCGCGCCGGCTGGTCTCCTCGGTGAGCCGGGCCGGGTCGGTCGGCAGATAGCCGTACGGACCCAGCTCGATCCACTGGTAGCCGGCCTGCGTGACCTCGTCGAGGAAGCGCTGCCAGGGGACCTGTTGGTCGTCGTCGGGGAACCAGACCCCCCAGGAGTCGGGGGCCGAGCCGACCCGGATGCGGTCCAGGGCGGGTGCGGGGGAGGCGTCGGCAGTCATGGCAGAGGGTCTCCTCGGTGTGCTGGGGTGCCCGCGTCGTACTGTTTTGGGCAGCTTCACCGGCCGGGCGGGCGGCCGTCAAGAGTTCGTCAGGACATTCGGACGTCTTGTCAGGAGAATGACATCCGGAGGATGGCGTCCTGTCAGGGGGGAAGGTGCTCGGTCAGGCGGAAGGGGCGGTCACCTCCCCGGGCAGCTCGTCCACATCGACCCCGCGGACCTGGGACAGCTCATGCTTGAGCGCGGCCAGTTCGGCGCCCCCGGCCATGTGGTTGGTGAGCTCTTCGAGGCTGACGTCCTCACGTGCGGCGTTCAGCTCCAGGGCGCCGAGCCTCAGCACCGCGAAGTGATCGCCGACCATATAGGCGTGGTGCGGGTTGTGGGTGATGAAGATGACCCCGAGCCCGCGCTCGCGCGCCGCCGCGATGTACTTGAGCACGACACCGGACTGCTTGACGCCGAGCGCCGCGGTCGGCTCGTCCAGGATCAGCACCCGGGCGCCGAAGTGGACCGCCCGGGCGATGGCCACGGACTGCCGCTGGCCGCCGGAGAGGGTGCCGATGGGCTGTTCGAGGTTGTCGAGGTGGATGCCCATGGCGGACAGCTCCTCGTCGGTGATCTTCTTCATCCGCTGGATGTCCAGCCGGCGCACCGGCCAGGGGCCGCGGGTCAGCTCGGAGCCGAGGAAGAAGTTCCGCCAGACCGGCAGCAGGGGCACGGTGGCCAGGTCCTGGTAGACGGTGGCGATGCCCAGGTTGAGGGCGTCGCGCGGGTTGTTCAGCCGCACCGGCTCGCCGTCGACGAGGTACTCGCCCTCGTCGTGCTGGTGCAGCCCCGAGATGATTTTGATCAGGGTGGACTTACCGGCGCCGTTGTCGCCGAGTACGCAGGTCACCCGGCCCGGCCGGACGGCCAGGTCGATGCCCTCCAGGGCGCGCACGTTCCCGTAGAGCTTGCCCACGCCCCGCAGCCGGACCACCGGCTCATCGGCCGGTGCGGCGGCCTGCGCTGCGCCGGCGGGGCTGTTCTTGGGTTCGTTCGTTGCCATTACGGTCACCTCCTGGCGGCCTGACGGCGCACCCACAGATTGACGAGGGTCGCGAGCAGCAGCATCACGCCGACGAAGAACTTGAACCAGTCGGGGTTCCAGTTGGCGTAGACGATGCCCTGGTTGACCATGCCGAAGATGAAGGCGCCGAGGACCGCGCCGATCGCCGAGCCATAGCCACCGGTGAGCAGGCAGCCGCCGATCACGGCCGCGATGATGTAGTAGAACTCGTTGCCGACGCCCTCGCCGGCCTGCACGGTGTTGTACTCGAAGAGCAGATGCATGCCGACGAACCAGGCCGCGAAGCCCACCGTCATAAAGAGGGCGATCTTGGTGAGGTTCACCGGTACGCCCACGGCCCGTGCGCTCTCCTTCGAACCACCGGCCGCGAAGATCCAGTTGCCGAACTTGGTGCGCAGCAGCACCCAGGTGGCGATGGCGGCGAAGATCAGCCACCACAGCACGGTGATCTTCACATCGACGCCAAAGATGTCGACCTCGGAGGCGAAGACCGACTTGGCCTGGTCGAAGCCGTCCATGTCGGTGATGGAGTCGGTGGCGACATTGTCGGTCAGCAGCTTGGTGATGGCCAGGTTGGCGCCCTGCAGCATCAGGAAGCTGGCGAGGGAGACCAGGAAGCTGGGCAGCCCGGTCTTGATCAGCAGCAGTCCGTTGATCAGCCCCACGGTGAGCGAGACCAGCAGGGCGACGATCACGCCCACCCACACATTGGTGGTGAGCTGGAAGCTGAACATGCTGGCGGTCAGCGCCGAGGAGGTGACCGCGACCCCGGCCGACAGGTCGAACTCACCGCCGATCATCAGCAGGGAGACGGCGAGCGCCATGATCCCCATGGTGGACGCCTGATACAGGACCGTGGCGAAGGAGTCGGCCTGGCGGAAGGTGGGGGCGGCGACGAAGAAGAAGAGATAGACGCCGATGGCCGCGACCAGCGCCCCGACCTCGGGGCGGGCCAGCGCCCGCCGGGCCAGCGAGCGCTCGGCGGTGCGGGTCTTCGGCGGGGCCGCGGGGGAGGCGGGCGGTGTGGCGGCCGCCGGGGTGGCGGTATGGGTCATGGCCGGGTCACCGCGTTCCGTTCTTGGCGAACGTGGCGATGGTGTCCACGTTCTCCTTGGTGACGAACGCGGGCCCGGTGAGCACGGGCTTCTCCCCGCCGCCGCTGAAGTTGCCGTTGTTCTTGAAGAGCCACAGGGAGTCGATGGACAGATAGCCCTGGAGATAGGGCTGCTGGTCGACGGCGAACTGGACATCGCCGCTCTGGACGGCGGAGACGAGGTCCTTGTTGAGGTCGAAGGTGGCGACCTTGGCCTTGCCGCCCGCGTCCTTGGCGGACTGGACGGCGGTCAGGGCGAACGGGGCGCCCAGGGTGACGACATAGTCGATGCTCGAATCCTGCTTGAGCTTCGCGGCGATGGTCGACTTGACGGACGGCATGTCGGTGCCGTTGACGTAGAGGGTGTCCGTCTTGCCCTTGAAGGTCTTCTTCACGCCCGCGCAGCGGGCCTCGAGGGCGACATGGCCCTGTTCCTGGATCACACAGATGTTGTGCTTGGCGCCGATCTCGTTGAGATGCTTGCCGAGTGCCTGGCCCGCGATGCTCTCGTCCTGGCCGAAGTACTCCAGCAGACCCATGTCCTTCCACTGCTCGAGTCCGGCGTTGAAGGCGACGACCGGGATCCCGGCCTTCTTCGCCTTGGCTATCGCGCCCTTCATGGCGTCGGGCTTGGCGAGGGTGACGGCGATGCCGTCGACCTTCTGGTTGATCGCGTTCTGGATCAGGTTGGCCTGGTCGGCTCCGTTGGGGTTGCTGGAGTAGACGAGGTCGACATTGTCCTTGGCCGCCGCGGTCTTGGCGCCCTTGCGCACGGTGTCCCAGAAGGTGTCTCCCGGGGCCGCGTGAGTGATCATCGCGATCTTCAGCCGCGGGGTGTCGGCCTTGCCGGCCGCGATGCCGGAGTCGGCTTCCTGGGCCTTCTTGCCGCCCTGGCTGCTGCAGCCCGCTGCCAGCAGGACGGCGGCGGTGGCGAGTGCGGCGAGGCCCGCTCTGCGGTGTCGATTGATTCTGAGGTCCATCCGTTCCAGCACCTCTCAAGGCAGGTCCGTCGAGTTGGCACGGCCGTGCAGAACGGGAGCCAACTCCCCGGCGCTGCCCCCTGTCAAGGCTTTGTCATGACAACATTTCATCTGGACGTAACGACGCGATAACATCCACCAGAGGCTCGAATGGTTACGTCAGTATGTAATGACAAAGCCTTGACAGTGGCTGGGGGACACGTCTAGACCTGAAGGGCCGGGGCACCTCCCGGAGTTCTGTGCACCAGACCCTGAGCTGCGTCTTTCCCGAAGGGGCAGGCATGAGTGAGCCGTACGACCTGATCACGATGGGCCGCATCGGAGTGGACCTGTATCCGCTGCAGACCGGTGTGCCACTGCCGCAGGTCGAATCGTTCGGAAAGTTTCTCGGCGGCTCGGCGACCAATGTCGCGGTCTCCGCGGCCCGCTTCGGCCGCCGCTCCGCGGTGATCAGCCGCACCGGGGCGGATCCGTTCGGCGACTACATCCACCAGGAGCTGCGGGCCTTCGGGGTGGACGACCGCTTCGTCACCCCCGTCGAGCAGTACCCCACCCCGGTCACCTTCTGCGAGATCTTCCCGCCCGACGACTTCCCGCTGTACTTCTACCGCCGCCCCAAGGCACCCGATCTGGAGATCCACTCCGATGAGCTGGACTTCGACGCCATCCGCGCCACCCGGATCTTCTGGATGACCGGCACCGGGCTCAGCGAGGAGCCCAGCCGCACCAGCACCCTCGCCGCGCTCGCCGCCCGGGCCAAGAGCGGCACCACCGTCTTCGACCTCGACTGGCGGCCGATGTTCTGGGCCGACCCGGAGACCGCCCGGCCCTTCTACGTCGAGGCGCTGCGCCATGCGACCGTCGCCGTCGGCAACGTGGACGAATGCGAGATCGCCACCGGTGCGCGCGAGCCCAAGGCGTGCGCGCAGGCGCTGCTGGACGCGGGCGTGGAGCTCGCCGTCGTCAAACAGGGCCCCCGCGGGGTGCTCGCCGTGCACCGCGACGGCACCACCGCGGAGGTCCCGCCCGTCCCGGTCGAGGTGGTCAACGGACTCGGCGCGGGCGACGCGTTCGGCGGCGCCCTGTGCCACGGGCTGCTCTCCGGCCGGCCGTTGGAGCGCGTCATGCGGTACGCCAACGCGGCGGGCGCCATCGTCGCGTCCCGCCTCGCCTGCTCCTCCGCGATGCCCACGGAAGCGGAGGTCGAGGCCCTGCTGGCGGGGGCCTGACCCCGGGCGCCAGGCGCTTCCCTCGTCCGGTCACGCGGTCCCCGCGCTCCGTGTGCCCTTCATGAATCGCGAATGCGAGGAAGAATCTTGAGTATCAGCGTTTCCGACCTCGTGACGGTGCGGAGCCGCCACCCTGAGGCCATCGCCGAGGCGGCCGACCGCCGGGTCCGCCGCCCCCTCATGGGTGACAGTGGCCGTCTGATGATCGTGGCCGCCGATCATCCGGCACGCGGCGCCCTCGCCGTCGGTGGCCACAAGCTGGCCATGGCCAACCGGGTCGATCTGCTGGAGCGGCTGTGCGTGGCGCTGTCCCGTCCCGGGGTCGACGGGGTGCTCGCCACCGCCGACATCCTTGAGGACCTGCTGCTGCTCGGCGCCCTGGAGGGCAAGGTCGTCATGGGCTCGATGAACCGTGGCGGCCTCGCCGGGGCCTCGTTCGAGCTCGACGACCGGTTCACCGGACACCGCCCCCAGGACCTGACCCGGCTGCGCTTCGACGCCGGCAAGCTGCTGCTGCGCATCGACTACGACGACGCCGGTTCGCTGACCACCATGGTCACCACGGCCCGCGCCATCGACGAGATGGCCGAGCGGCGGCTGCCCGTCTTCGTCGAGCCGTTCATCTCCCGGCGCACGGGCGGAAAGGTCGTCAACGACCTGAGCGCCGAGGCCGTCACCAAGTCCATAGCCATCGCCTCCGGCCTCGCCGGAACCTCCGCCTACACCTGGCTGAAGGTGCCGGTCACCCACGACGCCGACGAGATGGCGGCGGTGATGGAGACGAGCACCCTGCCGGCGGTGTTGCTCGGCGGCGACGTGGGCAAGTCTCCGCAGGACCAGGAGGAGGCGTACGAGAAGTGGCGCAAGGCGCTGGGTCTGCCCACCGTGCAGGGGCTGGTCGTCGGGCGCTCCCTGCTCTATCCGGCGGAGGGCAGCGTCGAGACCGCCGTGGACACCGCCGTCGGCCTGTTGTGACGCTACGCAACGTGAGCTACGAGACGTGACGCTACGGAAGGCAGAGACTTCACGCCATGACCACCACTGATCCGTTCCCCGGCTTCCATGTGCAGGCCGGCAAGGCGGCCGACGGCCCCTACGCCGTGGACATCACCCCCGAGCGGGCCGGCTGGGGCTACTCCAGCCTGCGGGTTCTCGAGCTGCCGCCCGGCGGTTCGCACTCCCTGGCCACCGGTGACAGCGAGTGGATCGTGCTGCCGCTGAGCGGCGGCTGCACCGTGATCGCCGAGGGCGAGACCTTTGAACTGCACGGCCGGGAGAGCGTGTTCAGCGGGGTGAGCGACTTCGTCTATCTGCCGCGCGACTCCCACGCCCAGATCGCCAGCGGTGCGGGCGGCCGCTTCGCGCTCACCGGCGCCCGCTGCGAGCGGCGGCTGCCCGCGCGCTACGGACCGGCCTCCGCCGTCCCCGTCGAGCTGCGCGGCAGCGGCAACTGCTCGCGCCAGGTGAACAACTTCGGCGCCGCCGGCGTCTTCGAATGCGACAAGCTCATCGCCGTCGAGGTGCTCACCCCGGGCGGCAACTGGTCCTCGTACCCGCCGCACAAGCACGACCAGTGCCGCCCCGGCGAGGAGAGCGAGTTGGAGGAGATCTACTACTTCGAGATCGCCGAGGCCCACGGCAACGAGGGCATCGGCTATCAGCGGGTCTCCCCGTCGGGCCACGGCCGCGGCACCGACGTCCTCGCCGAGGTCCGCTCCGGGGACACCGTCCTGATCCCCGACGGCTGGCACGGCCCCTCCATCGCCGCCCCCGGCCATGACATGTACTACCTCAACGTCATGGCGGGCCCGGAGGAGGAGCGCGCCTGGCTCATCTGCGACCACCCCGACCACGGCTGGATCCGCTCCACCTGGCCGGACCAGCCCGTCGACCCCCGTCTGCCCCTCTATCAAGCACCCGATCAAGCATCCGCTGGAGACCCACGATGACCGCTTCGGCAGTGCGCCGCCTGACCGTCGCCCAGGCGCTGGTGGAGTTCCTCGCCCACCAGTACACCGAGCGGGACGGGCGCCGGCATCGCCTGATCAACGCCACCTGGGGCATCTTCGGCCACGGCAATGTGGCCGGGCTCGGCCAGGCGCTGCTGGAGTCCGGGCCGGACACCATGCCGTATCTCCAGGGCCGTAACGAACAGGCGATGGTGCACGCCGCGGTCGGCTACGCCCGCCAGCGCAACCGGCTCGCCGCCCAGGCCGTCACCACCTCCATCGGCCCCGGCGCCACCAACCTCGTCACCGGCGCGGCGCTCGCCACCGTCAACCGGCTGCCGGTGCTGCTGCTGCCCGGCGACATCTTCGCCACCCGGCCCGCCGACCCGGTGCTGCAGCAGCTCGAAGTCCCGTACGCGGGCGACATCTCGGTGAACGACGCGCTGCGTCCGGTCTCCCGCTACTTCGACCGGGTGATGCGCCCCGAGGCGCTGATCCCGGCCGCGCTGCAGGCCATGCGGGTGCTGGCCGACCCGGCCGAGACCGGCGCCGTCACCCTGGCCCTTCCGCAGGACGTCCAGGCCGAGGCGTTCGACTGGCCCGAGGAGTTCTTCGCCGACCGGGTCTGGCATGTCCGCCGCCCCGCCCCCGAAGCGGCGGAGGTGGCCGCCGCCGCGCGGGCGGTCCGCGCCGCCCGCCGGCCGCTGATCGTCGCGGGCGGCGGGGTCCACCACAGCGAGGCCGAGGACGCGCTGCGCGCGCTCGTCGACGCGACCGGCATCCCGGTGGCCTCCACCCAGGCGGGCAAGGGCTCGCTGCGCTACGACCACCCCGCCGACATCGGCGGGATCGGCCACACCGGCACCGCCGTCGCCGACGACCTCGCCCGCACCGCCGACCTGGTCATCGGCGTGGGCACCCGCTACAGCGACTTCACCACCGCCTCCGCGACCCTGTTCGCGGACCCGGCCGTGCGCTTCCTCAACCTCAACATCACGCCGTTCGACGCCCACAAGCTGGGCGCCACCACCGTGGTCGCCGACGCCCGCGCCGCGCTCGAAGCGCTCACCGCCGAGCTGGCCGGCCACCGGGTCGACGAGACGTACGAGGCCGAGTACCGCACCGGCAAGGCCGCGTGGGAGCGCCGGGTGGACGCCGCGTACGCCGCGGAGGACGAGACCGCCCGCCCGTCCCAGACCCAGGTGCTGGGCGCGCTGGACGCGGTCGTCGGCGACGAGGACGTGGTGATCAACGCGGCGGGCTCGCTGCCGGGCGACCTCCACAAGCTGTGGCGCGCCCGCTCCCCGCGCCAGTACCACCTGGAGTACGGCTACTCCTGCATGGGCTACGAGATCCCCGGCGCCATCGGCGTACGGCTCGCGGCGCCCGCCACCCCGGTCTGGGCGCTGGTCGGCGACGGTACGTATCTGATGATGCCCACCGAGATCGTCACCGCGGTCCAGGAGGGCATCAACATCAACATCGTGCTGCTCCAGAACCACGGCTACGCCTCGATCGGCGGTCTTTCGGAGACCACCGGCGCCGAGCGCTTCGGCACCGCCTACCGCTACCGGGCGGCCGACGGGCAGTACACCGGCGATCCGCTGCCGGTCGATCTGGCCGCCAACGCCGCCTCGCTGGGCATGGACGTGCTGCGCGCGAAGAGCGTGGGCGAGCTGCGCGAGGCGCTGGCCGCGGCGCGCGCCTCGGACCGGCCCACATGTGTCTATGTGGAGACCGAAACGGCCGACACAGTGTCCGGCGCACCCGAGGCACAGGCGTGGTGGGATGTGCCTGTCGCCCAGACCGCGACCCGTCCGGCCGCCGTGAAGGCCCGCGAGGAGTACGACCGGCAGGCCGCCGCACGCCGCCGCCACCTCTGACGTTTCTGACGTTTTTCGAGAGAAAGGCTCCGCACCCATGAAGACCGTCAACCACTGGATCGGCGGAAAGACCGCCGAGGGCGCGACCGGCGCGTACGGACCGGTCTACAACCCCGCCACCGGCGCCCAGGACACCCAGGTCGCCCTGGCCTCCGTGGAAGAGGTCGATGTGGCCGTTGCCGTGGCAAAGGAGGCGTTCCGCTCCTGGGGCACGGTGTCCCTGTCCAAGCGCACCGCGATCCTCTACAAGTACCGCGAGCTGCTGGACGCCCACCGCGACGAGATCGCCGAGCTGATCACCGCCGAGCACGGCAAGGTCCACTCGGACGCGCTCGGCGAGGTGGCCCGTGGTCTGGAGATCGTGGAGCTGGCCTGCGGGATCGCCGAGAAGCTGAAGGGCGAGCTGTCCACCCAGGTCTCCACCGGGGTCGATGTGTCCTCGATCCGCCAGCCGCTCGGGGTGGTCGCGGGCATCACGCCGTTCAACTTCCCGGCGATGGTGCCGATGTGGATGTTCCCGGTGGCCATCGCCTGCGGTAACACCTTCGTCCTCAAGCCCAGCGAGAAGGACCCCTCGGCCTCCCGCCGGCTGGCCGAGCTGGCCACCGAGGCGGGGCTGCCGGACGGGGTGCTCAATGTCGTCAACGGCGACAAGGTGGCCGTCGACCGGCTGCTGGAGCACCCGGACATCGCGGCCGTCAGCTTCGTCGGCTCCACGCCGATCGCGAAGTACATCCAGTCCAGGGCCATCGAGCACGGCAAGCGGGTGCAGGCGCTCGGCGGTGCCAAGAACCACATGCTGGTGCTGCCCGACGCGGACCTGGACTTCGCCGCGGACAACGCCATCAACGCGGCCTACGGCTCGGCCGGTGAGCGCTGCATGGCGGTCTCCGTCGTCGTCGCGGTCGGCGACATCGGCGACGACCTGGTGAAGAAGATCGCCGACCGGGCCGCCCGCCTGCGCATCGGCCCCGGGAACGACCCGGCCTCCGAGATGGGCCCGCTCATCACCAAGGAGCACCGCGACAAGGTCGCCGGTTATGTGCGCGGGGCCGCGGCCCAGGGCGCCGAGGTGGTCGTGGACGGCACGGGGTACAGCGTCGAGGACCACCCTGAATGTGCTGATGGCTTCTTCATCGGCGTCTCGCTGCTGGACAAGGTCCCGCCGACGGCCGACGCCTACCGTGACGAGATCTTCGGCCCGGTGCTGTGCGTGGTGCGCGCCGAGACCTACGACGAGGCCATCGAGCTGATCAACAGCTCCAACTGGGGCAACGGCACGGCCATCTTCACCCGCGACGGCGGCGCCGCCCGCCGCTTCCAGCTCGAGGTGGAGGCGGGCATGGTCGGCGTCAATGTGCCGATCCCGGTGCCGGTGGGCTACCACTCCTTCGGCGGCTGGAAGGACTCGCTCTTCGGCGACCACCACATCTACGGCAACGACGGGGTGCACTTCTACACCCGCGGCAAGGTCGTCACCACCCGCTGGCCGGAGCCGTCGGAGGAGGTCGGCATCAACCTCGGGTTCCCGAAGAACCACTGAGGCGTAGGCGACGAACCACAGAGGTGTATGTGACGAACCTCTGAGGCGTATGTGACGTGTGATTCGCACGTTTGAGTGGTTTCCCCCGCCCCCTGCCGGACCCGGTCCGGCAGGGGGTTTCGCCGTCTCGGGGGCCGGGGATCCCAGGCCCACGGAGAAAACGGGGGAAAGCGGGGGTGGCGGCATGCCTGGGTTCACGGAGGGAGAAGGGGCCGAGGAGTTCATCGAGGCGCTCAAGGGCGCCGTGGTGCCCCGGGACCGGAAGGCCAAGGGGCGGGATCTGCTGCCGCCCGTGCTGCTGCTCGCCGACGGCGAGCGGGCGGCGGCCCACGCCCATCAGGCGATGCGGGGGCTGCGCCGGATGCTCTATCCCGACGGCGCCAAGCGGGTGCCGTACGCGGCGCTCGGCCCCGATGAGATCCGCGCCGCCGCCGGTCGCCGGCCACTGACGCTCGACCTCGGCCGCGAGCTGTGCGTCGATGTGCCCCGCCGCACCGGCCGCCTGCGGCTCACCGACTTCTTCCTGACGCGGGACATCGTCGAGCAGGCGCTGGACCCGCGGGCTCCCGAGCCGGATGGCCGCGCACTGCGCGACCACTGCTACGCACAGCGGATCGCCCGAGGGCCGCTGCTGCGGGCGTTATGGACGCTCGGCGGCGACAGCGCGGAGGGCGGCACGGCGGGGCCGGGGTGGGTCGCGGAGCTGCGCCGGCTGCTGATGCGCCCCCTCTTCCAACTGCTGCCGCGCTGGTGGTGGGGGCGGCGCCGCACCCGCCTGCTGCTGCGCTCCACCCGGCGCGGCTGGTACGCGGACTGGCGGCGCATCAGCCATGGCCGCACCGCCGAGGACTTCTTCGAGAACGCCGCGCGGCTGCTGCGCGCCGAGCGCGGACGCGACCCGGAGGCGGCGGTCGGCCGGTGGGAGGAGCTGCTGCTGCACGCGCTGCTGGCGGATCTGCGGCGCGCGGCCCGGCCGGGCCGGATCTCGCCCTGGCGGCGCCGGCGGCGCACCCGGTGTGTCTTTCTGCTGGAGCTGCCGGAGGGCGCCGCCGGTGCGGCGGCCGGGGAGCGCTTCCTGGAGCGGTACGCAGAGGCCGCCCGGGACACCCGGTGCGCGGCGGTCGTGGTGGTGGCCGCGTCCCCGGCGGGCGCGGTGGGCGTATCCCGGGCGGACGGGGCGGCCTCGTCCCCGGCGGACGGGGCGACCGCGGGGGAGAGCGGCGGCCTGGGCCGCGCGGCCGCCAGGCTGCGCGGCGCGAGCGGGATGCCGTCGCGTGCGCCCCGGCCGCTGCGGGCCGCGCTGCCCGCACCCGTGCCGGAGTCGGAGGGGCTGGACCTCGACCCCGTCTCGCCGCGCACCTTCCGGCTCGGCCCGGCCGCCGAGCTGGCCCTGACCGGGGTGGTGGTGGCGGCTCTGCTGAGCGCCCCGGGTGTGTGGCTGCTGGACCGGGTCACGGACGAGCCGGACCGCGGCTGTCTGGGCGGCGCGTCCAGCGAGGTCGTCGCGGGCCGGCCCGAGTTGAGCGCGGACTCGCCCCGGAAGCAGTACGAGGACGCCCGGCGGCTGATCCGCGAGGAGAACGCACGGGTGGACCGCGAGGTCGGGGACGGCGACGGCACCGCCCGTACGGTGGTGCACATCGGCTCGGACGTGGCCGCCGACCCGGAGGGCCAGCGGTACAACGCGGCCGTGCCCGAGCTGCGCGGTATCGCACTGGCCCAGCGCGCGCTGAACGACGAGGCGCGCAACGACTCCCAGAAGGTGTGGCTGCGCGTCGACAGCCGTAACGCGGGGGACGACTTCGCCAACGCGCCGCGTATCGCCCGCCAGGTCGCCGAGGACGCCCGGAAGAAGGGCTCGCGGATCATCGGGGTGGTGGGCTTCTCCAAGAGCCTGAAGCAGACCCAGGAGGCCGTGCGGATCCTGGGCGGTGCCCGGATCCCCGTAGTGGGCACCACGGCCACGGCGGATCTGATGCAGGTGGACGGGTACTACCGCAGGGTGGCGCCCACCGACAGCCGTGAGGCCGCGATCGAGGCCGACTTCGCCCGCCGGGGCAACATCATGGACGACGGCACCGGGAGCTGCTCCCCGGCCCGCGCCGCCGTGGTCGTCAAGGACCCCCGGGATCTGTACAGCGATGAGATAGGGACGCTGTTCGCCGAGCGGTTCGGCGCCCGGCCGTTCACCCTGGAGTACACCCCCGGCGGCCGGTCCGGCGGTATCGCCCAGGGGCCGGGGCAGGACGGTGTCGCCCGTAAGGACAGCATCGGCGAGCTGGCCGACGCGGTGTGCGAGCGCGTCATCGCCAACCCCCGTACGGTCGTCTACTGGGCCTCCCGCGCCCTCCAGTTCAGCGCGTTCCTCGACGACTTCGGGGACAACACCGCGTGCGAGGGCAGAAAGCTGACGGTGCTCGGCGGCAATGACCTCACCACCGCCGCCCTCGCCGGTGAGTACGCGGACCGGCCCTGGCTGCGGCTGTACCACACCGTCCATGTGCTGCCCGCGGGCCATCCGCGGCTGAGCGATATCGCCAAGAAGTTCAACGCCGACTACGCCAGGGACTTCGGCTCCCATGACCTGTGGCGCGACGACGGGCGGGCCGCCCTGGCGTACGACGCGATGCAGTTGATGGCCGAGGCGGCCAACCGGGCCTTCCGCAGCACCGACAACGTGGAGCGCTCCAATGTGCAGATCGGTCTCGACAACGGCATCCGGAAACAGGGCGCCAGCGGCTATCTGGACGTCGGGCGGGGCCGCTCGGTGCCCCGGGACAAGCCGTTGGTGATCCTGCACCACACCGACCGGGGCTCGGAGCCGGTGCTCTACTGCGGCGCCTTCACCCAGAATCCGGCCGGGCGGGCGACGCACTGGGGGCCGCGGGGGAAGTTCTCATGTCCCAGGGACAGTTGAGGCAACCATTGGCGGGGCTGAAGGGTCTTCTTGTGTGCTCGCCCGAATAAGGGGCGAATCATCAAAGCAAGACCGTATACAGGGGGATTTGTCATGTCTGTTGTGATGCGCTCACTTCGCTCCCGTGCCGCGGTGGCCGGCGGCTGTGTGGCCGCGCTCGGCCTCGGATTCGCGCTGGCCGCCGGGTCGCCCGCCTCGGCCGCCGCGCAGACCGATCCGAACGGCCGCTACACCGCCGAGGAGATCCACCACTTCCTGGAGGGCTTCTACGGGAACCACGGCCCGCGCGCCTGGGAGCGGGAGAACCTGGTCTCGGATCAGCTCAAGGAGCAGGCCGCCCAGACGCCCGACTTCGACCTGCTGCTGTGCGCGCAGAACCAGCCGGAGGACATCGAGGTCGGCGAGGTGACCACGGCCCAGTCCGCGCGGGTCGGCTGGGCGACCATCACCACCCGCTGGGGCCAGGAGCCGGAGACCCGCACCTTCACCGCCTATGTGGACCTCGACGGCAGCCGGCCGCTCCAGCTCCTCAAGGTGGACTGCGAGCCCGGGGACTGATCCCCGCCAGGGGCCGGCCCCGGGGGAAAGCAGAGCGGAACGGTTGGTTCAGTTCTCCCGGGGTCACCCCGTAGTCTCGCCGCATGACCTGGTCGCACGCGTTGAAGGAGACCGCCCGGACCGGCCTTGCGATCGAGCGCACCAGGACGGAGCCGCTGGTCGCGCTCCGCGGTGCGTGCGGGGTCGCGCTCGTCATCGGGATGGCGTTGTGGCTCGGCTCGCCGACGCTCGCCGTCTCGGCGGCCTTCGGCGCCTTCTCGGCCGGGATCGCCACCTTCCAGCGCAGTTGGCGCCCCCGCCCCTGGCTGGCGCTGGCCGCCGCGGCCGGTCTCGCGGTGAGCACCTTCCTCGGCTATCTGGCCGCCACCCACACCTTCACCTTCGTCATCATGCTCGCCGTATGGACGCTGATGACGGGCATGTCATGGGCGGTCGGCCCGGTCTCCGGGCTGGTCTCCACCCAGATGGTGGCCGTCATGCTGATCACGGTCACCCTCCCGACCTCGACCCTGGGCGCCCTGGGGCACGCCCTGCTGGTCGGGCTCGGCGGCGTGGTGCAGGCCGCGCTGATCGTGCTCTTTCCGGTACGCCCGTGGGGCGTGCAGCGCGACGCCCTCGCGGACGCGCTGGCCGCCGTCGCGGACTACGCCCGGAAGCTGCGCTACGAACCGGTGGCCCATTTCGACCCCAAGCCGCTGATGGAGGCCCGCAGCGCCGCCGCCCTGACCCCGCGTCAGGCCCGGCGGCGGCCTAGGCAGCTGCGCGGCTACCGGCTGCTGGCCGAGCGGATCCGTCCGGTGCTCGCCTCGCTCGCCGACCCGGTGGTCGGCGCCCCCGAGGAGGGGCCCGAGCGCGACCGGGTGCGGGAACTGCTGGCCGCCACGGGCACCGTGCTGGACGCGGTGGCCCACGCCATCCGCCACGGCACACCGGTGCGGGTGCCCTCCGACGCCATGTCCGTCCTGCGGATGCCGGAGGACGGGCCGAAGCTGAGCGGGGCCGCCCGCCGTGCCGCGCTGCGGCTCTTCTCGCTGGTGGCGGACGTGGTGGAGGCGTCCGATGAGCCGGTGGAGGAGGTGTCCGCCGAAGGATGGACGGTCCACCGCTTCCTGCCCCGCCCCGGTATCCCGGGCACCGTGACCATGGCGCTGCGCTCCATCCGCCGCGAGGCCCGCTGGTCCTCGCCGGTACTGCGCCACGCGGTGCGCCTGTGCGCGGTCGACGTCAGCGGCTATCTGCTGAGCGCGGCCCTGCCGCTGGGGCACTCCTACTGGGCGCCGCTGACCTCCACAATGGTGCTGCGGCCGGACTTCGCCCAGACGTACTCCCGCGGCGTCGCCCGCTTCCTGGGCACTCTGGTGGGTGTGCTGGTCGGCGGCGGGGTGGTGGCACTGGTCCACCCCGGCTCCTACCTGAGCGCCGGGCTGGCGGTGGTGTGCGTCCTGGCGATGTACCTGCTGCTGCGCACCGGTTTCATCGTGACCTCGGCGTGCGTGAGCGCGTATGTGGTCTTCCTGCTCAGCATCGCGGGCGAGGCGTGGGGCCAGACCGTGCAGGCGCGGGTGGCGCTGACCCTGCTCGGCGGGGTGCTGGCGATGGTCGCGTACGCGGTCTTCCCCGCCTGGGAGACACCGCGGCTGCGGGACCGGCTCGCGGACTGGCTGACCGCCAACGGCTCCTTCGCCACCGCCGTCTTCGACGCCTACGCCCGCCCCGCCGACCGCCGCCCCCGCCAGGTGCGGGACGCCCTGCTGGACGCCCGCGCTGCGCGGGCGGCCTGGGAGCAGAGCGAGTCACAGGCACACCGGGAACCGGTGCGCCACCGCGGACTGTCGCGGCGGGCGGCGCGCGCGGCGCAGACGGCGCTGTCCACGATGGGACGAGTCGTCATGCTGCTGGAGGCGCATCTGCCGGAGCGCGACGCGGCGCCGTCCGAAGGGGCCGGGGACTTCGCCGCGGCACTGCGGCAGGCGATGCCGAAGGCGGCCGAGGCGGTACGGCAGCGGCGGCCGCCGAACTGGCAGGCGGTGCACCAGTCGCTGGAGCGGTGGCGGCAGAAGGCGGGGGACCGTCCGGGGGTGGCGCTGCGCGACGCCGAGCAACTCGTGCACGCCCTGGACGATCTGGCGGAGGCGCTCAGCCGGAGTGCACGACAGTCGCACACGCCCCGGGGTCCCGGTCAAGGAGAATCCCCCTAGACTAGGGGTGCCCCCTACATCAATGGGCGTGTTAATCATGGAGGGGCAGTGCTGTGCCGAGGTGCCCTGGATGCACGCCCGGTAGGCTCTGCCGTCTGCCCGCACGGATTGCCTGACGAGTGAAAGAACTTCCCTACGCATGGGTGCACAGCGAGAAGACAGCGTCTGGATACGACGATTCCATCCGGCGCCCGAGAGTCGCGCCCGTCTGATTTGTCTGCCGCACGCCGGTGGTTCGGCGTCGTTCTTCTTCCCGATGTCCCAAACGCTTTCGTCGTCCGCGGATGTCCTGTGCGTGCAGTATCCGGGGCGTCAGGACCGGCGGCAGGACCCGCTGATCGAGAACATCGATGAGTACGCGGACGCCATCGCCGCGGAGTTGAAGCCGTGGCTCGATCTCCCGGTCGTCTTCTTCGGCCACAGCATGGGCGCCGTTCTCGCGTTCGAGGTGACCCGGCGGCTGGAGGAGGCCGACGCGGAGTTCTCCGCGCTCGCCCTCTTCGCGTCGGGCCGCCGGGCGCCCTCCCGTTACCGCGATGAGAATGTGCACCGGCGCGATGACGACGGCGTGGTACGCGAGATGAAGCTGCTGAGCGGCACCGATTCCCGCGTCCTCGGAAATGAGGAGATTCTGCGCATGGCGATGCCGGCGATCCGCGGTGACTACAAGGCGATCGAGACCTACCGTTCCGCGCCCGGTGCCGCCCTCCGCTCGCCGATCACCGTGCTGACCGGCGACAACGACCCCAGGACCAGCCTCGAAGAGGCGGAGGCATGGCGATCGCACACCACCGGCGCGTTCGACATCCAGGTGTTCCCCGGTGGTCACTTCTTCTTGGCCGGGCATCAAGAGCCGATTATGAGTCTCGTCGCGGAGCGGCTTTCGGGGTCGAGACCCTGACCCGGGCGCTTCAGGGACCTGGCCGACGTACTGGAAAACACCACTCGTCACGCATGTTGCCCCCGGCGGTCCGTTGGGGGTATCAGGTGGCGTTCATCGGGGGATGAATTCTTTGCCTGCGAACCTCTTCGAATGGGAGAACCACCTCTCCGCCCTGCGCGAAATGCTGCGCGGCGCGACCCAGGGCAGGGGTCGGCTGGCTCTGGTCAGCGGCGCGGTGGCCAGTGGGAAGACCACGCTGCTGAACACCTTTGCCGAACAGGCCATCGAAAGTGGCGCGTTGCTCCTGGAAGCGACCGGTTCGAGAGCCGAGAGGGATCTTCCGTTCGGGATTCTCCGGAAGATCTTCGACAACGGCGCGATGCCCTCCGAAGTGCGATCCGAAGTGATCGCACTGCTTGACGGAAACGGGCTGGAAACCACCGCCGCGGGACGCATGCACGTGATGTCCCAGATTTCCTCGGTACTGCTGCGGATGGTCGACGATCGCACTCTTGTCGTCCTCGTCGACGATGTGCACTGCGGCGACGATCAGTCCCTGCAATTCCTGCTCCACCTGGCCCGCCGGGTGCGTCAGGCGAAGGTTCTCATCGTCCTCACCGAATCCCCCCGGCTTCGTCAGGAACAGTTCACCTTCCACGCCGAACTGCTCCGCCAGCCCAACTGCGTCCGCATGCGGCTGCACATGCTCACCGAGTCGGGCGTCGCCGAGGCGCTGTCCGGCTCCCTGTCCGCCACCGTCGCCGCCCGCCTCGCCCCCGAGTGCCACCGCGTCTCCGGTGGCAACCCGATGCTGCTGCGCGCCCTGCTGGAGGACTGGCGGACCGTTGGTGAGCACGGCGAGGCCCAGCAACGCCCCGCGCCCGGCGAGGCGTTCGCCCACGCCGTCCTCGGCTGTCTGCACCGGGGCGAGCCCGAGGTGCTGGAGGTCGCCCGCGGGGTCGCCGTCCTCGGCGACGCCCGCTCCCCACGGCTGCTCGGCCAGCTCCTCGACCTGAGCGTCAGCACGGTCCAGCAGGGCGTCCAGGACCTGCACCAGTGCGCCGTCCTGGAGCACAACGCCTTCCGCGACGAGGTGGCCCGCACCGCGGTGCTCGACGCGACCCCCGCGACCGCCCGCGGCGCCCTGCACGCCCGCGCCGCTCGGCTGCTGCACGCCGACGGCGCCTCCGCCCTCGACGTCGCCCGCCAACTGGTCTCCGCCCGGCAGGACGGCGAGCGCTGGACCGTCCCCGTCCTGCGCGAGGCCGCCGAATTCGCCCTGGTCGAAGAGGAGTTGGAGTTCGCGCTCCGCTGCCTGGAGCACGCCCACCACGCCTGCGGGCCCGGTCCCGAGCGCACCGCGCTCAAGGCCCGGCTGGTCAGCATCGCCTGGCGGATCGGCCCGGCCGCCGCCGAGAGCCATCTGCCGGAGCTCATCGAGGACGCCGAGCGGGGCCGGCTCGCCCCGCGCGACGTCGCCCCGATCACCTCCTACCTCGTCTGGTCGGGACGGCTGGACGCGGCGGCCGACGCCGTCGCCGCGCTGGCCCGCTCGGCCGGCACCGGCGAGGACCCCGCGATGACCGCCGCCGTCTCCGCCTCCGCCCAGTGGCTGACGATGCTCAGCCCCCCGCTGCGCGACCGCCTCCCCACCGTCGGGACCGGCGTCACGGCGGCCACCGGCGCCCCCCGCGACATGGCCTACCTGGCCTACGCCCATGCCGCCGCCACCATGTCCGCCGCGCTCACCGAGGGCCAGTCCGACCGGGCCGTCATCGAGGCGGAGCGGGTCCTGCAGCGCCACCACCTGAGCGACAGCACCCTCCAGCCGCTGGTCATCGCGCTCCTGGCGCTGGTCCTGGCCGGCCGGCTCGACCTCGCCCTGTCCTGGTGCGAGCGGCTGCTGGGCGAATGCTCCGCCCGCCGCGTCCCCACCTGGCAGGCGCTGCTGTCCGCCGTACGGGCCGAGATCGCGCTGCGCCAGGGCGATCTGCAGGTGGCCGCGCACCAGGCGCGCACCGCGATGTCGCGGATCTCGGTCCAGGGCTGGGGCGTGGGCATCGGGCTGCTGCTGTCCACCCTGATCCAGGCCGAGACCGGGATGGGCCACTACGACGAGGCCATGGCGCTGCTCGAACAGCCCCTGCCCGACGAGCTCTTCCAGACCCTCCCCGGGCTGTTCTACCTGCGGGCGAGGGGCCGCTGCCATCTGGCCACCGGCCGCTACCACGCCGCGCTCGGCGACTTCACGGCCGCCGGTGAGCTGATGGACGCCTGGCGGATGGACATGCCCCTGCTGACCCCCTGGCGGGTGGACGCCGCCGAGACCTGGCTGGCCCTCGGCGACCCCAAGCGCGCCCGCGCGCTGGCCGAGGAGCAGTTGCGGCTGGGCCCGGAGGACGCCCGGCTGCGCGGCGCCCTGCTGGTCGTCCTGGCCCGCACCGACGAGCTCAAGCGCCGGGTGCCCCGGCTCAAGGAGGCCGTCGAGATCCTGGAGGGCGGCGACGACCGGATCCAGCTCGCCATCGCCCTCGGTGAACTCGGCCGCGCCTACCGCTCGCTGGGCGACTTCAACCGGGGGCGGGTGTTCGTCCGCAAGGCGTGGCATGTGGCCAAGACCTGCGGCGCCGATCCGCTGTGCCGTGAGCTGATGCCCCGGCACGCGGACACCGGTGAGTTCGCGGCGGCCGCCGCCCAGCCGGGCCAGGGTGCCGAGCAGCAGCGCGATGTGGAGGCGCTGACCGAGGCGGAGGTGCGGATCGCGGTGCTGGCCGCGCACGGCAACACCAACCGGGAGATCGCGTCCAAGCTGTTCGTCACCGTCAGCACGGTGGAGCAGCACCTGACCCGCATCTACCGCAAGCTGAACGTCAAGCGGCGCCGTGACCTGCCCGCCAAGCTCTCGGACAGCAGCCTGACGGGGACGGTGTAGCGGGCTTCAGCCGGACGGGGACGGTGTGCGGGCTTCAGCCGGACGGGGACGGTGTGCGGGCTTCGGGCTACCCGCCGCCGTCACCCCGTCATGGCCGCGCTAGCTCAAGAACCCGCGCTCCATCGCCTTCATCACCGCGGCCGTGCGGTCGGAGACGCCGAGCTTCTTGAATGACCGCAGCAGATGCGTCTTGACCGTGGCCTCGCTGACGAACAGCTCGGCGCCGATCTCGGCGTTGGTCAGCCCCCGGCCGACCAGCCGCAGCACCTCGCGCTCACGGCCGGAGAGCGGGGACGGCTCGACCGTCCGGGAGCGGAAGAGCTTGCCCGCCAGCGACGGGGTGAGCACCGTTTCGCCACGCGCCGCGGTCTGCACCGCGTCGATCAGCTCCTGGCGTGAACTGCCCTTCAGCAGATAGCCCGCGGCGCCCGCCTCCACCGCGCGCAGGATGTCGGAGTCGTCCTCGTACGTGGTCACGATGACCACCTTGCAGCCCGGCACCTGCCGCAGGATCTGCCCGGTGGCCTCGACCCCGTCCATCCCGCCCATGCGCAGATCCAGCAGGGTGATGTCCGGCCGCAGCGCGACCGCCTGGACCACCGCCTCCTCACCGGAACCGGCCTGCCCGACCACCGTGATCCCCTCGGCGGACTCCAGCATGGCGCTCAGCCCCTCCCGCACCACGGGATGGTCATCGGCCAGCAAGACCCTGATGGGGCCACTCGGATTGCCCGGCATACCCTCAGCCACTCACTGCCTCCCCGCTCAGCGCCGTCACCGGCACGCTCACCTCCACGGTGGTGCCCCGTCCGGGGCTGCTGGTCACGGACGCCACCCCGTCGATTTCCTCCACCCGGGCCTGCATGCCGCGCAGCCCATAGCCTTCCTGGGTGCCGTCCGGGGTGAAACCCTCGCCGTCGTCGCGGACCAGCAGCCGGACGCCGCCCTGGTCGAAGACCACGATCACATCCACCGTACGGGCCTGATGGGCGTGCTTGCGCACATTGGCGATGGCCTCCTGCACCGTGCGCAGCAGCACCACACTCACCGCCATCGGCAGCGACTTCTCCTCGCCCATCACCGAACACCGCACCTCCAGGCCGGTCTCGGCGATCAGCCCCTCCGCCTGCCGCCGCACCGCCTGGGAGAGCGAACCGCCGCGCAGCGCGGGCGGGGTGAGGGCGGCCACGAAGTCACGGGCCTCGGCGAGCGACTCCTTGGCCACCCGCCCGGCCAGCGACAGATGGTTCACCGCCTGGTCCGGGGCGTCGCGCACCTCCGACTCGGCCGCCTGCACCAGGCTGATGATGCTGGTCAGGCCCTGCGCCAGGGTGTCGTGGATCTCCCGGGCCAGCCGCTCGCGTTCGGCCGAGATGCCGGCCTCGTGGGAGAGCCGCGCCACCCGCTCCCGGCTGCGCTGCAACTCCTCGATGAGCTGCCCGCGCCCCTTGCTCTGCCGCACCACCCGCTTGATCCACAGCCCCAGCAGCATCGACAGCGCGATGCTCAGCAGCGAGATGGGCAGGACGCCCAGGACGCTCAGCCCCAGGTCCTCCCCGATGAACGCCACCACCAGCACGGGGCAGAGATTGGCCACCGTGGCCAGCGCCACCGCCGAGACCATCGGCAGGCTCATGATCAGCATCGGGATGACGGCGAACAGCGCGAACGCGCCGATGAGGTTGAACGCCGTGGTGACGCAGAACAACGCCACCAGGCCCGCCGCGAACACCAGGTTCCGCGGGCCGTAGGTGTCCTCGATCATCAGCGTCCGGCCCACCGCCGCGTACCACGGCACGCACAGCGTCAGCGCGGCGATCGGGATGGAGTGGCTTGCCTGGGAGCCGCTGGAGAGGAAGAGCAGGATCGCGGTGACGAGATAGGAGACGGCGAAGAAGCCGTCCCACAGGCCGAACCAGCGGGTGCCGGACTCGGGACCGTAGTACGCCCCGGTCTGCGAGCCCTCCCCCGGAGAGTGATTGCGCACGGGCTCAGTACTACCACGCGTGTCCACCGTGTCCACCGGACGGTTGACAGCCAGAACCCACCGTTCAGTCGTCTCGCGGCGGCCGGTCCGCTTCTAGCGTTGAGCCAGGTGGGACGGAGAGTCGTCACACCGCCTGCACATCACCCTTTTTGGCTTGGAGAACGTCCCGTATGCCACAGATGAGCCAGTTCATGTCCGCACTGATCGCCAGTGGCACGATCCTGATCATCATCCTGGCGACCGACATCGGCCGCCGCCGCATCACCACGATGCGGATGGTGCGCTCGGTCATCGCCGTGGCCATCGTCATCGCGATCTTCGTCGATTCCTTCCCGACCAAGGGCAACGACCTCTCCCTGCAGCTCGTGGGCGTCGGTACCGGTGTCATCTGCGGTCTGATCGCCGGAGTGCTGCTGCCCGCCTACAAGGACGCCACGTCCGGTGACCTCTACACCATCGGTGGCATCGGCTACGCCCTGGTGTGGATCGTCCTCTCCAGCGGACGCATCCTCTTCGCCTACGGCGCCGAGCACTGGTTCACCATGGACCTGGTCAAGTTCTCCATCGACTACAAGATCAGCGGTCAGGACACCTACGCCAACGCCTTCGTCTTCATGTCGCTGGCCATGGTGCTGACCCGTACCGCCGTACTGCTGGCCAAGATGCGCAAGCTGAAGGGCCAGGACGCCGCGAGCGGCCCGCTGCCGCAGCAGACCACCACCGGTGCGTCGGTCTGAACGGCCTGATTTCATAGTCCACCAACCCCGCCGGGCCCGCCCCGGCACCCGCCAGACGCAAGAGCAGGGTGAAGCAGTGGAACGCCATGACAACCTGAGGCTCCGACCGCCTCGGCACCGGGTCGACCGCCGTGCGATCGGCTGGTGGACCGTGCAGTCCGCGGTCTTCGCCCTGCCTCTGCCGCTCGTCTTCGGGATCCTGTGGGCCTCCATCCCCCCCACGCGTGAGTTCTTCATGTGGGCCACGCTGATCTCGCTGGTCCCCGGGCTGCTCTACATGGCCGTCATGCCGGCCTGGCGCTACCGGGTCCACCGCTGGGAGGCCACCGGCGAGGCGGTCTACGCGGCCTCCGGCTGGCTCTGGCAGCAGTGGCGGGTCGTTCCGCTCTCCCGGGTCCAGACCGTGGACACCCTGCGCGGCCCGATCCAGCAGATGTTCGGGCTCTCCGGCGTCACCGTGACCACCGCCTCCGCCGCGGGCGCGGTGAAGATCAAGGGCATCGACCACAAGATGGCGGCGGACCTGGTCGAGTACCTGGCCAAGTCCACCCAGGCCGTCCCGGGAGACGCCACATGACGTCGGACACCACCGTACGGCCGTCCTCTCACGAGGCCGGCCATGACTGGGGGCGGCTCAACAGCCGGCTGCTCCTGGTCAACCTGTCCATCCTCGCCGCACCGGTGGCCATGTTCCTGGTCAGCCTCGCGGTCACCGGCGGTGACACCAACCTCCAGGTCATCATCACCCTCGGCTCGCTGTTCGTGACCTTCCTGGTCATCAGCGGCATCGGGCTGATGCGGCTGTTCACCACCCGCTACCGGCTCACCGAGGACCGCTTCGAGCTCCACACCGGTCTGCTCTTCCGCAGCGAGCGCTCGGTCCCGATCGGCCGCATCCGCGGTGTCGACCTCACCGCCAACCCGGTCCACCGGATCTTCGGCCTCACCACGCTGCGGATCGACAGCGGGGACCAGAGTGACGCCGCCGCGCGCAGGCTCGCCCTCGACGGCATCACCAAGGCCGAGGCCCTGGAACTGCGCGGCCGGATCATCGCCCTGCGCGACGCCGGCCAGGCCCGGCCGGTGGCCGACAGCGACGGTGTGCTCAGCCGGCTGGACTGGTCATGGCTGCGCTACGGCCCGCTGACCCTGTGGGGCGTGGGCGGTGTCTTCATCGCCGTGGCCAGTGCGTACCGCACCCTGAGCGAGCTCCAGGTCGACCCGCTCGACCTCGGCATCATCAAGGACCTCGAGAACCGCTTTGGCACCATTCCGCTCTGGTACGGAGCCCTGCTGGCCGCCGTCCTCATCGTCGTCCTCGGCATGATCGGCTCGACCGCCACCTTCATCGAGAACTGGGCCGGTTACGAGCTGCGCCGCGAGGACGGCGGGATCTTCCGCATCCGCCGCGGACTGCTGGCCACCCGCTCCGTGAGCATCGAGGAACGCCATCTGCGCGGCCTCGAGCTCGTCGAGCCCATCCCGCTGCGCTGGGCCAAGGGCGCCAAGCTCAACGCCGTCGCCAGCGGCCTGGGCAACCAGGAGGACAACCGCAGGCGCCGCGCCCTGACCCCGCCCACCCCGCGCGGCGAGGCCCTGCGGGTCGCCGCCGAGGCGCTGCCGACCGGCCCCGGCCTGATCGAGCGCAAGGGTCTTCTCCCGCACCCCCGGGCGGCCCTGCGGCGCCGGATCAACCGGGCCCTCATCTGGTCGGTCCTGATCGCGGCCGTCCCGGTGGGCCTGGGCCTGTGGCTCGGCTCCTGGCTCGTCATCACCGGCGTGATCACCGGTGTGGTGCTGGTGCCGGTCCTGGTGGCGTTCGCCTTCAACGCCTACCACAGCCTCGGCCATCTCCTGCGCGGCCGCTTCCTGGTGATGTGCTCCGGGGCGTTCGCCCGCCGCACCGTCGCCCATCAGCGTGAGGCGATCATCGGCTGGAAGTTCTCCCGGACGCCGTTCCAGCGCCGGGTCGGGCTGATCACCCTCGGCGCCACCACCGCCGCCGGTGAAGGCGTCTACCACGTGCACGACCTGACCGAAGGCCAGGGAATCGCCCTCGCAGAGACCGCGGTACCGGGGCTGCTCGCTCCGTTCATCGAGAGAGCCCCCGACCGCGGCTGACACCACCCGAGACCAACTGGCGATCCCCCGAGAGGTGGAGGGGCGGACCGAAAGGCCGCCCCTCCACCTCTGAACCCCTCCTCCTCTGCAGCCCCTCCACCTCAGAAAAATTGAATACTGGGCGCATTATTTGCTCGAGATCCTTGTCGCCACCGGAATTCTCATGCACTCTGGTGAATTAAGCGTGGCCATTGCCCGATGCCCCCCGGATACGGGACCCCAAAGGGATGATAGGGGTCCATAGGGGGTTTGAAGGGGTTTCTAGCCGCCCTGCCCTGTGTAAAGCTGACGTACGGTCTTGGTGTTATGTCTGCGAGGGTAATGGGGCGCGCGATGGTGAGTGAGTCCGTGGATTTCACGCCCGAGCACACCGAAATGGGGGGCACGAGCCCCGAGGAAGCGTCCCCGTGGCGGGACCGGCTCGCCGAGATCCCCGAGGCCGAGCGCGCCGAGGCCCTCACCGCCTGGGTCGGCGAGATCGTCGAGCAGGCCCTCAAGGACAAGGCGCCGGACCTCCTCGACCCCGAGCGCCCCTTCCTCGACCTGGGCTTCGACTCCCTCGCCACGGTCGATCTGCACGCCCGGCTGACCGCCGCCACCGGACTGCGACTGCCGGTCACCCTCGCCTTCGACCACCCCACCCCCGCCGACCTCGCCCGCCATGTGCGCGCCGAACTGCTCGGTGAGAACGACGGTTCCGACGCGTCCTCGGCCGACGCCACAATGGGCCCGATCGCCGCCGACGAGCCCATCGCCATTGTCGGAATGAGCTGCCGATTCCCCGGTTCGGTCGGCTCTCCCGAAGAACTGTGGGAAATCGTCGCGGGCGGAAAAGACGTCATCTCCGAATTCCCGGTGACCCGGGGCTGGGATCTCGCCGGGCTTTACGACCCCGACCCGGACAAGGCAGGCAGCAGCTATACCCGCGAAGGCGGATTCCTGCACGACGCCGATGAGTTCGATCCGGCGTTCTTCGGCATTTCGCCGCGCGAGGCCCTCGCCATGGATCCGCAGCAGCGGCTGCTGATGGAGACCTCCTGGGAGGTCTTCGAACGCGCCGGTATCGACCCCGCGACCCTCCGGGGCGGCCGGGCCGGTGTGTTCGTCGGCGCCGAGACCCAGGACTACGGCCCCCGGCTGCACGAGGCCGAACAGGGCTTCGAGGGCTATCTGGTCACCGGCAACGCCGCCAGCGTCGCCTCCGGCCGGATCGCCTACACCTTCGGCTTCGAAGGCCCCACCGTCACCGTCGACACCGCGTGCTCCTCCTCCCTGGTCGCGCTCCACCTGGCGGTCCAGGCGCTGCGCGCGGGCGAGTGCACCATGGCGCTCGCCGGTGGCGCGGCCGTCATGGCCAACCCCGGCTCGTTCATCGCCTTCAGCCGCCAGCGCGGCCTCGCCGCCGACGGACGCTGCAAGCCGTTCGCCGCCGCCGCCGACGGCACCGCCTGGGGCGAGGGCGTCGGCATGCTGCTCGTCGAACGGCTCTCGGACGCCCAGAAGAACGGCCACCGGGTCCTCGCCGTCGTTCGCTCCACCGCCATCAACCAGGACGGCGCCAGCAACGGCCTCACCGCCCCCAGCGGCCCCGCCCAGCAGCGCGTCATCCGCCAGGCACTCGCCAACGCCGGGCTGTCGTCCGGTGAGGTCGACGCGGTGGAGGCCCACGGCACCGGTACGACGCTGGGCGACCCCATCGAGGCCCAGGCGCTGCTCGCCACCTACGGCCAGGAGCGCGCGGCGGACCGGCCGCTGTGGCTCGGCTCGCTCAAGTCCAACATCGGCCACACCCAGTCCGCGGCCGGTGTCGGCGGCATCATCAAGATGGTCATGGCGATGCGCCACGGCGTCCTGCCGCGCAGCCTGCACATCGACGAGCCGACCCCGCATGTCGACTGGACCGCGGGTGACATCGAGCTGCTGACCGAGGCGCGGCCCTGGCCGGAGAGCGACCGCCCGCGCCGCGCGGGCGTCTCCTCGTTCGGCATGAGCGGCACCAACGCCCACGCCATCATCGAACAGCCCCCGGCCGACGGCGAGGAGCGGAACGAAGCCGAGGACCCCGATGGCGAGGGCTCCGCGGAACCCGCCGTCCTGCCCTGGACCCTGTCCGCGAAGACCACCGGGGCCCTCCGCGGCCAGGCCGAACGGCTGCACACGCTGCTGGAGGCCGACCCCGGGCTCGCCCTCACCGACATCGGCCACTCCCTGGCCACCACCCGCGCCACCTTCGAACAGCGCGCCGTGCTCCTCGCCGGCGACCGCGACGGCTTCCTCGCCGCCCTGCGCACCCTCGCCGAGGACGGCGACGCACCGACCGTCGTACGCTCCACCCCCGCCGCCGGAAAGCTCGCCCTGCTCTTCACCGGACAGGGCAGCCAGCGCCTCGACATGGGCCGCGAGCTCTACGACGCCCACCCCGCCTTCGCCGAAGCCCTCGACGATGCCTGCTGGTACCTCGAGGAACAGCTCGAACACCCCCTCCTCGACGTGCTCTTCGCCGAAGAGGGCAGTCCCGAAGCCGCCCTCCTCGACCGCACCGACTACACCCAGCCCGCCCTGTTCGCCGTCGAGGTCGCGCTCTACCGCCTCGTCGAGTCCTGGGGACTGCGCCCCGAACTGCTCGCCGGACACTCCATCGGCGAGCTCGCCGCCGCCCATGTGGCGGGTGTGCTGTCCCTGGAGGACGCCGCCGCGCTGGTGGCGGCCCGTGGCCGGTTGATGCAGGAGCTTCCGGCCGGTGGCGCGATGATCGCGGTGCAGGCGTCGGAGGACGAGGTACTGCCGCTGCTCGCCGGACGCGAGGACCGGATCGGCATCGCCGCCGTCAACGGCCCCCACTCCGTCGTCGTCTCGGGCGACGAGGACGCGGCGCTGGAGATCGCGGCGTCCTTCGAGGAGCGGGGCCGCAAGACCAAGCGGCTCACCGTCAGCCACGCGTTCCACTCCCCGCTCATGGACGGCATGCTCGCCGAATTCCGGCGCGTCGCCCAGGTGCTGGACTACGCACCGCCGCGCATCCCCGTGGTCTCCACCGTCACCGGGCGCGTCGCCACCGCCGAGGAGCTGTGCTCGCCCGAGTACTGGGTGCGCCATGTCCGCGAGGCCGTCCGCTTCCTGGACGGTGTGCGGACGCTGGCCGACAAGGGCGCCACCACCTTCCTGGAGCTCGGCCCCGACGCCGTGCTCACCGCCATGGCCCAGGACTGTCTGCCCGACGCCGACGGCACCGCGTACGCCGCCACGCTGCGCGGCGGGCGCCCCGAGGCCGAAACCCTGACCGCGGCCGTGGCACTGGCGTACGTCCGGGGCAAGAAGGCCGACTGGGCCGCCCCGTACGCCACCACCGGCGCCCGCACGATCGACCTGCCCACCTACGCCTTCCAGCGCCAGCGGTACTGGCTCAACGCCCCGGCCCCGGCCCTGGCCGGATCGGCGGAGGCCGCCGCATCGGGCAGTGCCGTTGACGGGCGGTTCTGGGATGTGGTGGAGCGCGGGGATGTGGCCGCGTTGGCTGCGGAGTTGGCGGTGGATCCGGGGGTTTCGCTGGGTGAGGTGTTGCCTGCGTTGTCGTCGTGGCGGCGGCAGGAGTCGGTGCGTTCGGCGGTGGATGGTTGGCGTTATCGGGTGTCGTGGAGGCCGGTGACGGAGCGGTCGGCGGCCGGGGTTTTGGGTGGCTGCTGGGTCGTGGTCGTCCCGGTGGAGGGGGCCGAGGGTGTGTGGGCCTCGGGTGTGGTGCGGTTGCTGGCCGGGCGTGGTGTGGATGTGTGCGTGGTCGAGTCGGCTGCGGTGGATCGCGCCGGGATGGCGGATGAGCTGCGTACGGCCGTCGTGGGCGGTTCGGTGGCGGGGGTGTTCTCCCTGCTGGCGACGGTCGACGATGAGTCGGGTTTGCTGCGGACGGCTGTGTTGGTGCAGGCGTTGGGTGATGCGGGTGTGGGTGCGCCGTTGTGGGTGGCGACGCGGGGTGCGGTGGCGGTGGGGCGTTCGGATGGTGGGGTGAATCCGGGTCAGGCCCTGGTGTGGGGTCTGGGCCGGGTGGCGGCGTTGGAGCTGCCGGAGCGGTGGGGTGGCCTGGTCGACCTTCCCGAGACGGCCGACGAGCGTGCGCTCGGGCGGTTGGCGGATGTGCTGGCCGGGGCCGGTGGCGAGGATCAGGTCGCGGTACGTGGCTCGGGCGTCTTCGGGCGCCGGCTGGTGCGGGCGGCTGCGGCGGGGTCGACCTCCGAGGGCTCGTGGACACCGGGTGCCGGGTCGGTGCTGGTCACTGGTGGCACGGGCGCGTTGGGTGCGCATCTGGCTCGCTGGCTGGTGGAGAACGGTGCCGAGCATGTGGTGCTCACCAGCCGCCGGGGGCTGGACGCTCCGGGTGCGGTGGAGCTGCGGGATGAGCTGGCCGCGTCGGGCGCTCGGGTGACCGTTGTCGCGTGTGATGTGGCGGACCGGGACGCGCTCGCGGAGCTGCTGGCCGGGCTTCCGGCGGAGCTTCCGCTGACCGCCGTCGTCCATGCGGCCGGTGTGCTCGACGACGGCGTATTGGACTCGCTCACGCCCGAGCGGTTCGCCTCGGTGCTCCGGGCGAAGGCCGACGCCGCGCGCCATCTGGACGAGCTGACGCGCGACCTGGACCTTACGGCGTTCGTCCTCTTCTCCTCGATCACCGGGTCGGTGGGCGCCGCCGGGCAGGGCAATTACGCGGCGGCCAACGCCTACTTGGACGCGCTGGCCGAGCGGCGGCGCGCCCAGGGCTTGCCCGCCACCTCGATCGCCTGGGGCCCGTGGGCCGACTCCGGCATGGCCGGTGACGACGCCATGGAACGGCGGATGCGCCGCGAGGGCATGCCGCCGATGGCGCCCGAATCCGCCGTTGCCGCCCTGCGGCAGGCGCTGGACCTCGATGACACCGCCGTGACGGTCGCGGACATCGACTGGGAGAACTTCCCCCGCACTCTGACCGCCGTACGGCCGAGCCCGCTGATCGCCGAGCTGGCGGCGGAGGCCGGGCCGCGCGCCGCGACCGGCGCGGACGCCGGACAGGTCGTCACCGACGCCGACTCCGCCACTCCGCTCGGCGAGCGCCTGCGCGGTGTTCCGAAGGCCGAACAGGACCGTGCGCTGCTGGAGTTGGTGCGTGCGCAGGTCGCGTCGGTGCTGGGGCACGGTGGGGCCGAGGCGGTCGAGGCCGGACGTGCCTTCAAGGAGCTGGGTTTCGACTCGCTGGCCGCGATCGAGCTGCGCAACCGGCTGAACGCGGCGACGGGCCTGCGGCTGGCCGCCACGCTCATCTACGACTACCCGAACGCCACCGCCCTCGCGGACCATCTGCGCACGGAGCTGCTGGGCGCGGATGCTGCGGTGAGTGGTGGCGTGGCCGTGCCTGCGGTCGCGGTGGCCGATGATCCGATCGCGATCGTGGCGATGAGCTGCCGTTTCCCGGGTGGGGTGCGGTCGCCGGAAGAGCTGTGGCAGTTGCTGACGGCCGGTGGGGACGCGATTGCGGAGTTCCCGTCCGACCGTGGCTGGGATCTGGCGGGGCTGTACGACCCGGACCCGGATCGTCAGGGGACGTCGTACGCGCGTGAGGGTGGATTCCTTTACGACGCCGGGGACTTCGACGCGTCGTTCTTCGGGATCTCGCCGCGCGAGGCGCTTGCGATGGACCCGCAGCAGCGGTTGCTGCTGGAGACGTCGTGGGAGGCGTTCGAGCGTGCGGGCATCGACCCGGCCACGCTGCGCGGCAGCCGTACCGGTGTCTTCGCGGGCACCAACGGACAGGACTACGCCGACCTCGTCTCCACCGCGCCCGAGGGTCTGGAGGGCCATCTGGGCACGGGCAACGCGGCGAGCGTGGTGTCGGGCCGGGTGGCGTACACCTTCGGTCTCGAGGGCCCGGCGGTGACGGTGGACACGGCGTGTTCGTCGTCGCTGGTGGCCCTGCACATGGCTGTTCAGGCGCTGCGCGGCGGCGAGTGCACGATGGCGCTCGCGGGTGGCGTCACGGTGATGTCCACGCCGGAGGCGTTCGTCGACTTCAGCCGTCAGCGCGGGCTGGCGGAGGACGGCCGGATCAAGGCGTTCGCGGCCGGTGCGGATGGCACCGGCTGGGGCGAGGGCGTCGGCATGCTGCTGGTCGAGCGGCTGTCGGACGCGGAGAAGAACGGGCACCCGGTGCTCGCGGTCGTGCGGGGCAGCGCGATTAACCAGGACGGTGCGTCGAACGGTCTGACGGCGCCGAACGGTCCGTCCCAGCAGCGCGTCATCCGGCAGGCGCTGGCCGGTGCGGGGCTGTCGGCCGGTGATGTGGATGTCGTGGAGGCGCACGGTACGGGTACGACGCTGGGTGACCCGATCGAGGCGCAGGCGCTGCTGGCCACGTACGGGCAGCAGCGGGATGGGGAGCGGCCGTTGTGGCTGGGTTCCATCAAGTCCAACATCGGTCATACGCAGGCGGCGGCGGGTGTCGCGGGCATCATCAAGATGGTGCTGGCGATGCGGCATGGTGTGTTGCCGCAGACGTTGCATGTGGACGCGCCGTCGCCGCATGTGGACTGGTCGGCGGGTGCGGTCTCGCTGCTGACGGAGCAGGTGGAATGGCCGGAGACGGGCCGCCCGCGCCGCGCGGGCGTGTCGTCCTTCGGGCTCAGTGGCACCAACGCGCACACCATCATCGAGCAGGCCCCGGCCCTTCCGGCTGCGGTCGTGGAGCCCGCGCCGCGTGATCTGCCCGCGCTGCCGTGGCTGCTGTCGGCGAAGGACGGCCAGGCGCTGCACGCCCAGGCCGCACAACTGGCCACTCACCTCCGCACCCACCCCGAACTGAGCGCGACCGACCTCGCCTTCTCGCTCGCCACCAGCCGCACCGCGCTGGAACAGCGCGCGGCGCTCATCACCACTGACCGCGAGACATTCCTCGCGGGCCTGGACGCGGTGGCTCGGGGTGAGTCCGCTGCCTCGGGTGTGGTCGAGGGGGCGGTTGCTGAGGGCAAGGTGGCGTTCCTGTTCACGGGGCAGGGGAGTCAGCGGCTGGGGATGGGGCGTGAGTTGTATGACGCCTATCCGGTGTTCGCGGATGCGTTGGATGAGGTGTGTGCGCATCTGGATCTGTATCTGGAGCGGCCGCTGCGGGATGTGCTGTTCGGGGATGACGCGGCCGTACTGGATCAGACGGGGTTCACTCAGCCTGCGTTGTTCGCGGTTGAGGTGGCGTTGTTCCGGTTGGTGGAGGCGTGGGGTCTGACGCCGGACTTCCTGTCGGGCCACTCGATTGGTGAGTTGGCTGCGGCGCATGTGGCGGGTGTGTTGTCGCTGGCGGATGCGGCGCAGTTGGTGGCGGCGCGTGGCCGTCTGATGCAGGAGCTTCCGGCGGGTGGCGCGATGATCGCGGTGCAGGCGTCGGAGGACGAGGTGCTGCCGCTGCTCACCGAGCGGGTCAGCATCGCCGCGCTCAACGGGCCGACGTCGGTCGTGATCGCCGGTGATGAGGATGCGGCGCTGGAGATTGCGGTCTCGTTCGAGGCGCAGGGTCGGAAGACCAAGCGGCTCACGGTCAGCCATGCGTTCCACTCGCCGCGTATGGACGGGATGCTGGAGGCGTTCCGCGAGGTCGCGGAGGGGCTGACGTACGAGGCCCCGCGCATCCCGATCGTCTCCAACCTCACCGGTTCCGTCGTCTCCACCGAGGAGATCACGACCGCCGACTTCTGGGTGCGCCACGTCCGCGAGGCCGTCCGCTTCCTCGACGGTGTACGGACGTTGGAAGCCCAAGGCGTCACCACCTTCGTCGAGTTGGGCCCCGACGGTGTCCTCTCCGCGATGGCCCAGGAGTGCGTGACCGGCGACGAGGCCGCGTTCGCCGCCACGCTGCGGAAGGGGCGTGCGGAGGCCGAGTCGGTGACCGCCGCCCTCGCCCTGCTGCATGTCCGGGGCCAGTCCCTGGACTGGGGCGGCTACTTCGAGGGCACCGGTGCCCGGCGGGTCGAGCTGCCGACGTACGCCTTCCAGCGCACGCGGTACTGGTGGGAGGAGGCCCCGGCGGCGGAGGCCGCCGCATCGGGCAGTGCCGTTGACGGGCGGTTCTGGGATGTGGTGGAGCGCGGGGATGTGGCCGCGTTGGCTGCGGAGTTGGCGGTGGATCCGGGGGTTTCGCTGGGTGAGGTGTTGCCTGCGTTGTCGTCGTGGCGGCGGCAGGAGTCGGTGCGTTCGGCGGTGGATGGTTGGCGTTATCGGGTGTCGTGGAGGCCGTTGACGGAGCGGTCTGCGGCTGGGGTTTTGGGTGGCTGCTGGGTGGTGGTGGTCCCGGTGGAGGGGGCCGAGGGTGTGTGGGCCTCGGGTGTGGTGCGGTTGCTGGCCGGGCGTGGTGTGGATGTGCGCGTGGTCGAGTCGGCTGCGGTGGATCGCGCCGGGATGGCGGATGAGCTGCGTACGGCCGTCGTGGGCGGTTCGGTGGCGGGGGTGTTCTCCCTGCTGGCGACGGTCGACGATGAGTCGGGTTTGCTGCGGACGGCTGTGTTGGTGCAGGCGTTGGGTGATGCGGGTGTGGGTGCGCCGTTGTGGGTGGCGACGCGGGGTGCGGTGGCGGTGGGGCGTTCGGATGGTGGGGTGAATCCGGGTCAGGCTCTGGTGTGGGGTCTGGGCCGGGTGGCGGCGTTGGAGCTGCCGGAGCGGTGGGGCGGTCTGGTCGATCTGCCGGAGTCGGTGGATGAGCGTGCGCTCGGGCGGTTGGCGGATGTGCTGGCCGGGGCCGGTGGCGAGGATCAGGTCGCGGTACGTGGCTCGGGCGTCTTCGGGCGTCGGCTGACCGAGGCTTCCGGGACCCGGATGTCGGACGACGAGGGCTGGCGGCCCTCGGGTTCGGTGCTGGTGACCGGCGGCACGGGCGCGTTGGGTGCGCATCTGGCCCGCTGGCTGGTGGAGAACGGTGCCGAGCATGTGGTGCTCACCAGCCGCCGGGGGCTGGACGCCCCGGGCGCGGTGGAGCTGCGGGATGAGCTGGCCGCGTCGGGTGCTCGGGTGACCGTCGCCGCGTGTGATGTGGCGGACCGGGACGCGCTCGCGGAGCTGCTGGCGTCCATACCGGCCGAGTTCCCGCTGACCGCCGTCGTGCACGCGGCCGGTGTGCTGGACGACGGCCTTGTGGACACGCTGGACGCCGAGCGCCTGGAGCGCGTGGTGCGCGCCAAGGCCACCTCCGCGCAGAACCTCCATGAGCTGACGCGCGACCTGAACCTTTCGGCGTTCGTCCTCTTCTCCTCGTTCGCCGGGTCGGTGGGCGCCGCCGGGCAGGGCAATTACGCGGCGGCCAACGCCTACTTGGACGCGCTGGCGGAGCTGCGCCGCGCCCAGGGCTTGCCCGCCACCTCGATCGCCTGGGGCCCGTGGGCCGAGGGCGGCATGGCCGCCGACGAGGCGCTGGAGCGGCGGATGCGCCGCGATGGCGTGCCGCCCATGGCGCCCGAGTCGGCGCTCACCGCGCTGCGGCAGGCGCTGGACCTCGATGACACCGCCGTGACGGTCGCGGACATCGACTGGGACCGGTTCCTGGCCGAGTTCACCGCCGTACGGCCGAGCGCGCTGTTCGGCGAGGTACGGGCCGCGCGTCCGGCGCCGGCCGCCGAGGGCGCGCCGCGCGTGGCCGCCACCGCCGGGACCGGCACATTGGCGGAGCGGCTGTCCGGTCTGACGGACAACGAGCGCGCACAGACGCTGCTGGAGTTGGTGCGTACGCAGGTCGCGTCGGTGCTGGGGCACGGCGGGGCCGAGGCGGTCGAGGCCGGACGCGCCTTCAAGGAGCTGGGCTTCGACTCGCTCACCGCCGTCGAACTCCGCAACCGGCTGAACGCGGCGACCGCCCTGCGGCTGCCCGCCACGCTCATCTACGACTACCCGAACGCCACCGCCCTCGCGGACCATCTGCGCACGGAGCTGCTGGGCGCGGACGCCGCGGTGACCGGTGGCGTGGCCGCGCCTGCGGTCGCGGTGGCCGATGATCCGATCGCGATCGTGGCGATGAGCTGCCGTTTCCCGGGTGGGGTGCGGTCGCCGGAAGAGCTGTGGCAGTTGCTGACGGCCGGTGGGGACGCGATCGCGGAGTTCCCGTCCGATCGTGGCTGGGATCTGGCCGGGCTGTACGACCCGGACCCGGACCGTCCGGGCACGTCGTACGCACGCGAGGGCGGTTTCCTTTACGACGCCGGGGACTTCGACGCGTCGTTCTTCGGGATCTCGCCGCGCGAGGCGCTTGCGATGGACCCGCAGCAGCGGTTGCTGCTGGAGACGTCGTGGGAGGCGTTCGAGCGCGCGGGCATCGACCCGGGTGCGCTGCGCGGTCAGCAGATCGGTGTCTTCGCCGGGACCAACGGCCAGGACTATCTGTCGCTGCTGATGCAGGCGCCCGAGGGCCTGGAGGGCCATCTGGGCACGGGCAACGCGGCGAGCGTGGTGTCCGGCCGGGTGGCGTACACCTTCGGCCTTGAGGGCCCGGCAGTCACGGTCGACACGGCGTGTTCGTCGTCGCTGGTGGCGCTGCATATGGCGGTGCAGGCGCTGCGGCAGGGTGAGTGCACGATGGCGCTCGCGGGCGGCGTCACGGTGATGTCCACCCCCGAGAACTTCATCGACTTCAGCCGTCAGCGCGGACTGGCCGCCGATGGCCGCATCAAGGCGTTCGCGGCCGGGGCCGATGGCACCGGCTGGGGCGAGGGCGCGGGCATGCTGCTCGTGGAGCGGCTGTCGGACGCGCGGCGTAACGGTCACCCGGTGCTGGCGGTGGTCCGGGGCTCCGCGATCAACCAGGACGGTGCGTCGAACGGTCTGACGGCGCCCAACGGTCCGTCCCAGCAGCGCGTCATCCGGCAGGCGCTGGCCGCCGCCGGGCTGACGACCGGCGATGTGGACGTGGTCGAGGCGCACGGTACGGGTACGACGCTGGGTGACCCGATCGAGGCGCAGGCGCTGCTGGCCACGTACGGGCAGCAGCGGGATGGGGAGCGGCCGTTGTGGCTGGGTTCCATCAAGTCCAACATCGGTCATACGCAGGCCGCCGCCGGTGTCGCGGGCATCATCAAGATGGTGCTGGCGATGCGGCACGGGGTGTTGCCGCAGACGCTGCACGTGGACGCGCCGTCGCCGCATGTGGACTGGTCGGCGGGTGCGGTCTCGCTGCTGACGGAGCAGGTGGAGTGGCCGGAGGTCGGCCGTCCGCGCCGTGCCGGTATCTCCTCGTTCGGCATCAGTGGCACCAACGCGCACACCATCATCGAGCAGGCCCCGGCCCCGACCCTTCCGGCCGCCCCGGCCGAGGCGCCCGAGCGGAACGGCCTCGGCGGCCTCCTGCCGTTCGTCCTGTCCGCCAAGAACGCCGAAGCGCTGCGGGAGCAGGCCGCGCGGCTGCACACCCACCTCGCGTCGCGACCGGAGTCGGCGCCGCTCGACGTCGCCCACGCCCTGGCCGTCGGCCGTGCCGCCCTGGAGCGGCGTGCGGTGCTGACCGTCGGCGACCGGGACGAGCTGCTGCGGTCGCTCGATGCCCTGGCCCGGGGCGAGTCCGCCCCGTCCGTGGTCGAGGGGGCGGTCGCTGAGGGCAAGGTGGCGTTCCTGTTCACGGGGCAGGGGAGCCAGCGGCTGGGGATGGGGCGTGAGCTGTATGACGCCTATCCGGTGTTCGCGGATGCGTTGGACGAGGTGTGTGCGCATCTGGATCTGAATCTGGAGCGGCCGCTGCGGGATGTGCTGTTCGGGGATGACGCGGCCGTACTGGATCAGACGGGGTTCACTCAGCCTGCGTTGTTCGCGGTTGAGGTGGCGTTGTTCCGGCTGGTGGAGGCGTGGGGTCTGACGCCGGACTTCCTCTCGGGTCACTCCATCGGTGAGTTGGCTGCCGCCCATGTGGCGGGTGTGTTGTCGCTTGCCGATGCGGCGCAGTTGGTGGCGGCTCGTGGCCGTCTGATGCAGGCGCTTCCGGCCGGTGGCGCGATGGTCGCGGTGCAGGCGTCGGAGGACGAGGTGCTGCCGCTGCTGACCGAGCGGGTCAGCATCGCCGCGCTCAACGGGCCGACCTCCGTGGTCATCGCGGGTGACGAGGACGCGGCGCTGGAGATTGCCGCCTCGTTCGAGGCGCAGGGCCGTAAGACCAAGCGCCTCACGGTCAGCCACGCGTTCCACTCCCCGCGTATGGACGGCATGCTGGACGCGTTCCGCGAGGTGGCCGAGGGCCTGACCTACGAGGCCCCGCGCATCCCGATCGTCTCCAACCTCACCGGGAACGTCGTCTCCACCGAGGAGATCACCAGCCCCGGCTTCTGGGTGCGCCACGTCCGCGAGGCCGTCCGCTTCCTCGACGGCGTCCGCACGTTGGAAGCCCAGGGTGTGACGATCTTCGTCGAGCTCGGCCCCGACGGTGTCCTCTCCGCGATGGCGCAGGAGTGCGTGACCGGCGAGGACACCGCCTTCGCCGCCGCGCTGCGCAAGGACCGCCCGGAGGCCGAGGCGCTGCTCTCGGCCGTCGCGCGAGCGCACGTCCGTGGGGTGACGCCCGACTGGGCCGCCGTCTTCACCGGTGCGGGCGCCGCCCCGGTGGACCCGGCCGAGCTACCCACCTACGCCTTCCAGCGCCGGCGTTACTGGCCCAGCGCCGCCGCCCTCGCGGCGGGCGACCCCGAGTCGATCGGGCTGGGCGACATAGACCATCCGCTCCTCGGCGCCGCCGTCGCGCTCGCGGACGCCGATGGGCTCCTGCTCACGGGTGTGCTCTCCATCCGCACGCACCCCTGGCTGGCCGACCACGCGGTCATGGACACCGTGCTGCTGCCCGGTACGGCCTTCGTCGAGCTGGCCGGCGCCGCAGGCGCCCAGGTCGGCTGCGAGCGGCTGGACGAACTGACCCTGGAAGCCCCGCTCGTGCTGCCCGAGCACACCGGGGTGCGGGTGCAGCTCGTCGTGGACGGGCCGGACGAGTCCGGCCGCCGTTCCTTCAGCCTGCATTCGCGTCGGCAGGACGCGCTCGGGACCGAGCCGTGGACGCGCCACGCCACCGGTGTGCTCGCGCCCGGCGCCCGGATCTCCGAGTCCGGCGAGCCCGATGAGCTCGCCGTATGGCCGCCGCGGGGCGCGACGCCGATCGCGGTCGAGGGGCTGTACGAGGAGCTGGCCGGGGCGGGTCTCGGCTACGGGCCGGTGTTCCAGGGGCTCAAGGGCGCCTGGCGGCTCGGCGAGAACCTCTACGCCGAGGTGGGCTTCCCCGAGGACGCGCCGTTGACGTCGGGCGCCGAGGCCGAGCGGTTCGGCCTGCACCCGGCCCTGCTGGACGCCGCGCTGCACGTCATCGGCCTCGACAGCGCCGACCGCGAGACGGCACTGGCCGAGGGCGCGCTGCTGCCGTTCGCGTGGAACGGCGTTCAGCTGCACGCGGCCGGGGCCGGTGCGCTCCGGGTGCGGCTGTCCGAGCGGCCGTCGAACGCGGTCTCGCTGCTGGTGGCCGACGGCACGGGCCGCCCGGTGGCCACGGTCGAGTCGGTGGCGCTGCGGGCGGCCTCCGCCGACCAGGTCCGCGCGGCGCGTGGCGGACTGCACGAGTCGCTGTTCCGGCTGGACTGGACGGCGGTTCCGGCGCCCGCGACGGGCGCGGCCACGGGCGACTGGGCGGTGCTCGGCGCGGACGCCGGTCAACTGGCCGTGCTGGAGGGCGCGTTCGGGTCCGGGATCCGGCTCGCCGCGTATCGCGATCTGTCGGTGCTGCGGACGGCCGTGGCGGCCGGGGCACCCGCGCCCGACACCGTCCTGCTGGCCGGTGCCGATGCCGGTGTCGGTCTCAGTGACGGCAACGGCGACGGCACCGACGCGGCGACCGTGTACGAGGCCACGCAGACCACCCTCGCCCTGCTCCAGGCGTGGCTGGCCGATGAGCGGTTCGCCGCCTCGCGGCTGGTGCTGCTGACCCGGGGCGCGGTGGAGACCGAGCCGGGGGCGGGCGTGGCGGATCTGCCGTACGCCGCCGTGCGCGGTCTGTTCCGCTCCGCGCAGTCGGAGAACCCCGGCCGTCTGGTGCTGCTGGACGTGGACGGCGAGGAGGGCTCGTACCGTACGGTGCCCGCCGCGCTCGGCGTGGACGAGGCGGAGCTGGCGCTGCGCGCGGGCGCGGCGCTCGCGCCCCGGCTGGCCCGGGTGCCGGTCACCGAGAACACCGCTGACACCGCTGACACCGACGCCATCGACGCTCACGAGGCATCCGGCGCGGACGCCGACGCGGATACCGCCACCGCCCCGTCGTACGACCCCAACGGCACCGTACTGATCACCGGCGCCGGCGGAACCCTCGGCGGCCTCTTCGCCCGCCACCTCGTCTCCGCCCATGGCGTACGGCGACTGCTGCTGGTCAGCCGCCGTGGCGCCGACGCCGACGGCGCCGAGGAGCTGGGCGCCGACCTCACGGCGGCCGGTGCCACCGTGACCTGGGCGGCCTGCGATGTGGCCGACCGCGACGCGCTCGCCGCGACCCTGGCCGCCATCCCGGCCGAACATCCGCTGACCGCCGTGGTGCACACGGCGGGTGTCCTGGACGACGGCATCCTCGGCTCGCTGACGCCCGAGCGGGTGGCGCGGGTGCTGCGTCCCAAGGTGGACGCGGCGCTCAACCTGCACGAGCTGACCCGCGGCCACGAGCTGTCGGCGTTTGTGCTGTTCTCCGGTGCCGCCGCCGTGTTCGGCGCGCCCGGACAGGCGAGCTACGCCGCCGCCAACTCCTTCCTGGAGGCGCTGGCCCAGCACCGCGTGGCCCAGGGGCTCCCGGCCACCGCGCTGGCCTGGGGCCTGTGGGGCGGCGCGGGCATGGGCAGCGGCCTTGACGAGGTCGATCTGCGGCGCATCGCACGTGGCGGGGTCGCCCCGATCGCCGCCGACGAGGGGCTCGCGCTCTTCGACGCGGCCCGCGCCGACGGTGCCGCCGTGCTGTTCCCGATGCGGCTCGACTACGCGGGGCTGCGCACCGAGGCCACGGCGACCGGCAGCGTCCCGGCGCTGTTCCGCGGCCTGGTGCGGACCCCGGTCCGGCGGGCCGCCGCCGCGGCCGGCACCGCCGACGGCTCCTCGCTCGCCCAGCGGCTGGCCGGGCTCGCCCGGCCCGAACAGGACCGTGAGCTCCTGGAGTTGGTATGCGGCCGGGTCGCCGCGGTGCTCGGTTACGCGGGCCCGGAGGCGGTCGAGGCCGGGCGGGCGTTCAAGGAGCTGGGCTTCGACTCGCTCACCGCCGTCGAACTCCGCAACGACCTCAAGACCGTCACCGGGCTGCGGCTCCCGGCGACGCTCGTCTTCGACTACCCGACCCCCACCGCCCTGGCCGGTCATCTGCGCGAGGAGCTGCTGGGCACCGAGGAGACCACGGCGCCGCTCGTCCCCGTGCGGACGGGCGCGGCCCCGGCGGTCGACGACGACCCGATCGTCATCGTCGGCATGAGCTGCCGCTACCCCGGCGGGGTGCGCACCCCCGAGGAGCTGTGGGAGCTCGTCGCCACCGGCGGCGACGGCATCTCCGGCTTCCCCGTGGACCGTGGCTGGGACCTCGACGGTCTGTACCACCCGGACCCCGACCACGCGGGCACCTCGTACACCCGCGAGGGCGGCTTCCTGCACGACGCCGCCGACTTCGACCCGGACTTCTTCGGGATCTCGCCGCGGGAGGCGCTCGCGATGGATCCGCAGCAGCGGCTGCTGCTGGAGACGTCGTGGGAGGCGTTCGAGCGCGCGGGCATCGACCCGGCGACCGTGCGCGGCAGCAGGACCGGCGTGTTCGCGGGCGTCATGTACCACGACTACGTGACCGGGCTCGACGGCATCCCCGACGGTGTCGAGGGCTACATCGGCACCGGCAACGCGGGCTCCATCGCATCCGGCCGGGTGGCGTACACCTTCGGTCTTGAGGGCCCGGCGGTCACCGTCGACACGGCGTGTTCGTCCTCGCTGGTGGCGCTGCACTGGGCGATCCAGGCGCTGCGCGCCGGCGAGTGCACCATGGCGCTGGCCGGTGGTGTCGCGGTCATGGCCACCCCCGAGACGTTCATCGACTTCAGCCGTCAGCGCGGCCTGGCCACGGACGGCCGGTGCAAGTCCTTCGCGGCGTCGGCGGACGGCACGGGCTGGGGCGAGGGCGCGGGCATGCTGCTCGTGGAGCGGCTGTCGGACGCGCGGCGTAACGGTCACCCGGTGCTTGCGGTGGTCCGGGGCTCCGCGATCAACCAGGACGGTGCGTCGAACGGTCTGACGGCGCCCAACGGTCCGTCCCAGCAGCGCGTCATCCGGCAGGCGCTGGCCGCCGCCGGGCTGACGACCGGCGATGTGGACGTGGTCGAGGCACACGGTACGGGTACGACGCTGGGTGACCCGATCGAGGCGCAGGCGCTGCTGGCCACGTATGGGCAGCAGCGGGATGGGGAGCGGCCGTTGTGGCTCGGCTCCATCAAGTCCAACATCGGTCATACGCAGGCCGCCGCCGGTGTCGCGGGCATCATCAAGATGGTGCTGGCGATGCGCCACGGTGTGCTGCCGCAGACGCTGCACGTGGACGCGCCCTCGACCAACGTCGACTGGGAGGACGGCGCGGTCTCGCTGCTGACGGAGCGGGTGGAGTGGCCGGAGACCGGCCGTCCGCGCCGCGCCGGTGTGTCATCGTTCGGCATCAGCGGCACCAACGCGCACACCATCATCGAGCAGCCGCCGGCCGCCGAGGACCACGAGGACGGGGCTGCGCGGCCCACCGCCGTACCGCCGGTGCTGCCGTGGCCGCTGTCGGCCGTGAGCCGGGACGCGCTGCGCGACCAGGCCCGCCACCTGCGCGACCGGCTGCGCGCCGACTCCACTGACGAGGACGTGGACCTGGCCGCCATCGGCTACACCCTGGCCGCCGGGCGCACCACCTTCGAAGACCGCGCGGTGCTGGTGGCCGACGGCCGCGACGGGTTCCTGCGCGCTCTGGAGGCGCTGGCCTCCGGCGAACCGGCCACGGGCCTGGTGCAGGGCTCGCCGGTGGCCGGGAAGCTGGCCTTCCTGTTCACAGGGCAGGGGAGCCAGCGGCTGGGGATGGGGCGTGAGCTGTACGACGCCTATCCGGTGTTCGCGCAGGCGCTGGACGAGGTGTGTGCTCACCTGGACGCGCATCTCGAACGGCCGCTGCGGGAGGTGCTGTTCGGGGACGACGCCACGACTCTGGACCGGACCGGCTTCACCCAGCCCGCGCTGTTCGCGGTCGAGGTGGCGCTGTTCCGGCTGGTCGAGGCGTGGGGGCCGCGGCCGGACTTCCTCTCCGGGCATTCGATCGGTGAGCTGGCCGCCGCGCATGTGGCGGGTGTGCTGTCGCTGGCGGATGCGGCGAAGCTGGTGGCGGCGCGTGGCCGTCTGATGCAGGAACTGCCTGCCGGTGGCGCGATGATCGCCGTCCAGGCTTCGGAGGACGAGGTGACGCCGCTGCTCAGCGAGCGCGTCTCGATCGCCGCGCTCAACGGGCCCACTTCGGTCGTCATCGCGGGTGATGAGGATGCGGCTGTCTCGATCGCGGCGACCTTCGAGGCCCAGGGCCGCAAGACCAAGCGGCTCACCGTAAGCCACGCGTTCCATTCGCCGCGTATGGACGGCATGTTGGACGCGTTCCGCGAGGTGGCGCAGGGGCTGACCTACGAGGCCCCGCGTATCCCGATCGTCTCCAACCTCACCGGTTCCGTCGTCTCCGCCGAGGAGATCACGACCGCCGACTTCTGGGTGCGCCACGTCCGCGAGGCCGTCCGCTTCCTCGACGGCGTCCGGACGATGGAAGCCCACGGCGTCACCACCTACCTCGAACTCGGCCCCGACGGTGTGCTGTCCGCCATGGGCCAGGACTGCCTTGCCGAGGGCGACGCGGCGGTGGCCTTCGTCGCCGCCCTGCGCGGTGGCCGCCCCGAGGCCGAGACCGTCACCTCCGCCCTCGCCGCGCTGCAGGTCCGGGGCGTGGCCCTGGACTGGGAGGCGTTCTACGCCGGAACCGGTGCGCGGCGCGTGGAGTTGCCGACGTACGCGTTCCAGCGGCGGCGCTACTGGCTGGATGTGCGGACCTCCGTCGCCACCCCCGACGCCACGGCTCAGGACGCGGTCGACGCCCGCTTCTGGGAGGCCGTCGAGCGTGCGGACCTGGCCTCGCTCGCCGAGACCCTGAACCTCGGCACCGAGGACAACGGCGCGCTGGAGGCCCTGCTGCCCTCGCTGTCGTCGTGGCGGCGGCAGCAGTCGGAGCGTTCGACGGTGGACGGCTGGCGCTACCGGGTGTCGTGGAAGCCGGTCACCGACCGCTCCGCCACGTCCCTGGGCGGCCGTTGGCTCGTGGTGGTACCGGCAGAGGCGGCCGAGGACGCCTGGGGCGCGGGTGCCGTACGGCTGCTGAACGAGCGCGGTGCCGACGTACGCCGCGTCGAGCTGACCGCCGACGACGACCGCGCCACGGTGGCCGAGCGGCTGGCCGGGGTCGTCGGCGACGAGCCCGTGACCGGTGGCGTGCTGTCCCTGCTGGGCCTCGCGGACGGTCTGGGCCCCGCGAACGGTCCGGCACACGCGGACGGGTTGGCTTCCGCTGACGGTTTGGCTTCCGCGGACGGCGACGCGCTGCTGCGGACGGCCGCGCTGACGCAGGCCCTGGGCGACGCGGGCATCGGCGCGCCGCTGTGGGTGGCCACGCGGGGCGCGGTGGCCGTGGGCCGTTCGGACGGAGCGGTCAGCCCGGAGGGGGCGCGGCTGTGGGGTCTGGGCCGGGTGGCGGCGCTGGAGCTGCCCGAGCGCTGGGGCGGTCTGGTCGACCTCCCGGCGACGGCCGATGAGCGTGCGCTGGGGCGGCTGGCCGAGGTGCTGGCCGGTGCCGGTGCCGGTGGCGAGGACCAGGTCGCGGTGCGGGCGTCGGGCGTGTTCGGACGTCGGCTCGTACGGGCCACCGCGTCCTCCGGCGACACGTGGACGCCGGGCGCCGGTACGACCCTGGTCACCGGCGGTACGGGCGCGCTGGGCGCGCAGGTGGCCCGCTGGCTGGTCGCGGGCGGCGCCGAGCATGTGGTGCTCACCAGCCGCCGGGGCATCGACGCCCCTGGTGCCGTCGAGCTGCGTGACGAACTCGCCGCCTCCGGTGCCCGGGTGACCGTCGCCGCCTGCGACGTGTCCGACCGGGACGCGCTCGCGCGGCTCCTCGCCGGTCTTCCCGCCGAGCTGCCGCTGACCGCCGTCGTGCACACGGCGGGGGTGCTGGACGACGGCGTACTGGACTCGCTCACCCCCGAGCGCTTCACGTCCGTACTGCGCGCCAAGGCAGCCGCCGCGGCCCATCTCGACGAGCTGACGCGCGACCGGGAGCTGTCGGCCTTCGTGCTGTTCTCCTCGATCAGCGGCACGTTCGGCGCCGCGGGCCAGGGCAACTACGCCGCCGCCAACGCCTATCTGGACGCGCTGGCCGAGCGGCGCCGCGCCCAGGGCTTGCCCGCCACCTCGATCGCCTGGGGCCCGTGGGCCGAGGGCGGCATGGCCACGGACGGAACACTGGAGCAGCGGCTGCGCCGGGCCGGACTGCCGCCGATGGACGCCGAGTTGGCGATCGGCGCGCTCCAGCGGGCGCTCGACCTCGATGACACCGTGGTCACCGTCGCGGACATCGACTGGGACCGGTTCGCACCGGACTTCACCGCCGCCCGGCCCAGCCGCCTGCTCGCGGACCTCCCGGAGACGCGCGCGGCGGCGGAGAACACCGCCACCGAGACCGCGGCCGACGGCTCCTCGCTCGCCGCCCGGCTGGCCGGACTGGGCGAGGCGGAGCGGGACCGGCTGCTGCTGGACCTGGTCCGTACGCAGGTGGCCGCGGTGCTCGGACACGACGGCTCGGAGTCCATCGCCGCCGACCGGGCCTTCGGCGAGCTGGGCTTCGACTCGCTGACCGCCGTCGAGCTGCGCAACCGGCTCGGTGCCGCCAGCGGTGTCCAACTGCCCGCGACCCTGGTCTTCGACTACCCGACGGCCGCCGCCCTCGCGGGCTATCTGCGCGGCGAACTCATCGGGGCGGACACCGTCGCCGCCGGGGCCTCGCAGCCCGCGGCCGTGACGGCGGCGGTCGATGACGATCCCATCGCGATCGTCGCGATGAGCTGCCGCTTCCCGGGCGGGGTGCGTACGCCCGAGGAGCTGTGGCAACTGCTCACCGCGGGCGGGGACGCGATCGCCGAGTTCCCGGCCGACCGCGGCTGGGACCTGGACGCGCTCTACGACCCGGACCCCGACCGGCGGGGCACCTTCTACGCACGCGAGGGCGGTTTCCTCTACGACGCGGGCCACTTCGACGCCCCGTTCTTCGGGATCTCGCCGCGTGAGGCGCTGGCCATGGACCCGCAGCAGCGGTTGCTGCTGGAGACCTCCTGGGAGGCGTTCGAGCGCGCGGGCATCGACCCGGCGACGCTGCGCGGCACCTCCGCCGGGGTCTTCGTCGGCTCCAACGGACAGGACTACGACGCCTCGCTGCACACCGTCCCCGAGGAGGTCGAGGGCTACCTGGGCACGGGCAACGCGGCCAGCGTGGTCTCCGGCCGGCTCGCGTACACCTTCGGTCTAGAGGGCCCGGCGGTCACCGTCGACACGGCGTGCTCGTCGTCGCTGGTGGCGCTGCACTGGGCGATCCAGGCGCTGCGCCAGGGCGAGTGCTCGCTCGCGCTCGCGGGCGGTGTGACGGTCATGTCGAGCCCCGGCGCGTACATCGAGTTCAGCCGCCAGCGCGGACTGGCTCCGGACGGCCGCTGCAAGGCGTTCGCGGCGGGTGCGGACGGCACCGGCTGGGGCGAGGGCGTGGGCATGCTGCTCGTGGAGCGGCTTTCGGACGCCCGCCGCAACGGCCACCCGGTGCTGGCGATCGTCCGTGGCTCGGCCATCAACCAGGACGGCGCCTCCAACGGTCTGACCGCGCCCAACGGCCCCGCCCAGCAGCGCGTCATCCGCCAGGCGCTGGCCGGTGCGGGCCTGTCCGCCGCCGAGGTGGACGCGGTCGAGGCCCATGGCACCGGCACCCGGCTCGGCGACCCGATCGAGGCGCAGGCGCTGCTGGCCACCTACGGCCAGGAGCGGGACGCGGACCGGCCGCTGTGGCTGGGCGCCATCAAGTCCAACATCGGCCACACGCAGGCCGCCGCCGGTGTCGCGGGCATCATCAAGATGGTGCTGGCCATGCGCCACGGTGTGCTGCCGCGCACTCTGCACGTGGACGATCCGTCGCCGCATGTGGACTGGTCGGCGGGCGCGGTGTCGCTGCTCACCGAGCAGGTGGAGTGGCCGGAGACCGGCCGTCCGCGCCGCGCGGGCGTCTCCTCGTTCGGCTTCAGCGGCACCAACGCCCATACGGTCCTGGAGCAGGCCCCGGAGCCGACCGCGACCGCCGAGGAAGCCCAGCCGCAGAGCCCCCTCGTACGGCCCGATGTGGTGGCCTGGCCGCTGTCGGCCAAGGGCGAGGACGCGCTGCGGGCCCAGGCCGAGCGGCTGCGCGCCCACCTCGAGGCCGACACCGGGCTCGGCGCCGTGGACGTGGCGTACTCCCTGGCCACCACCAGGTCCGCCCTGGAGCACCGCGCGGTGGTCCTCGGCCCGGACCGGGACCGGCTGCTCGTGGGCCTCACCGCCCTCGCGCGCGGCGAGTCCGCCGCGCAACTGATCCGGGGTGTGCCCGCCGAGGGCCGCACCGCCGTGCTCTTCACCGGGCAGGGCAGCCAGCGGCTCGGTATGGGCCGTGAGCTGTACGAGGCCAGCCCCGTCTTCGCGGAGGCGCTGGACGCGGTCTGCGCCGAGCTGGACCGGCACCTCGAATGGCCGCTGTACGACGTGCTGTTCGGGGACGACAAGGAGGCGCTGGACCGGACCGGCTTCACCCAGCCCGCGCTGTTCGCGATCGAGGTGGCGCTGTTCCGGCTGGCCGAGGCCGCCGGGCTGCGGCCGGACGTCCTGGCCGGGCACTCCATCGGCGAGCTGGCCGCGGCGCATGTGTCCGGGGTGCTGTCGCTGGAGGACGCCGCCACGCTGGTGGCCGCCCGCGGCCGGCTGATGCAGCAACTGCCCGCCCGTGGCGCGATGGTCGCGCTGCAGGCGGCGGAGGACGAGGTCGAGCCGCTGCTCACCGAGCGCGTCGGCATCGCCGCGCTCAACGGGCCCACCTCGGTGGTCATCGCGGGCGACGAGGACGTGGCGCTGGAGATCGCGGCGTCGTTCGAGGCGCGGGGCCGCAAGACCAAGCGGCTCACCGTGAGCCACGCCTTCCACTCCCCGCTGATGGACGGCATGCTCGCCGACTTCCGCAAGGTCGCCGAGCGGCTGACGTATCGCGCGCCGCGCATCCCGATCGTCTCCACGGTCACCGGGCAGCCGGTCGCCGACGAGCTGGGCATGGCCGCCGACTACTGGGTGCGCCACGTCCGCCACGCCGTCCGCTTCCTCGACGCTGTCCGCGCCCTGGAGGCCCAAGGCGTCACCACCTACGTCGAACTCGGCCCGGACGGGGTGCTGTCCGCCATGGCGCAGGACTGCGTCACCGCCGGAGGCGAAGGCGCCGAAGAGGTGGCCTTCGTGCCCGTACTGCGCGCCGGGCGCCCCGAGACGGAGACGCTGACCGGCGCCCTCGCCACGCTGCACGTGCGGGGCGCGGCCGTGGACTGGGAGGCGCTGTTCGCCGGGACCGGCGCCCACCGCGTCGAGCTGCCCACGTACGCCTTCCAGCGGCGGCGCTACTGGCTGGACGGCACCCCGCGCCAGACGTCCGGCGAGGCGGCCACGGCCGTCGACGCGGCCGGTGCCCGGTTCTGGGAGGCCGTCGAGAGCGACGATCTCGCCTCGCTGTCGGACGCGGTGGGCATCGACATGGACCAGCCGCTCAGCGCGCTGCTCCCGGCGCTGTCCGCGTGGCGGCGCCGCGAACGTGAGCAGTCCGCGCTCGACGCCTGGCGCTACCGCGTGACCTGGAAGCCGCTGGAGGAGCCGCGGCTCGCCGCCGCCCCCGGCGTCTGGCTGGTCGCCGAACCGGCCGCGGCCGCGGGCCACGCCGAGACCGTGCGGCGCGTCGTGGCCGCGCTGGCCGACCGGGGCGCCGACATCCGGCGCATCGGCATCACCCCGGCCGACGGCGGGGACCTCGACCGGGACGCCCTGGCCGACCGGATCCGCCGGGCGGCGGCCGAGGAGCCCGTGCACGGTGTGCTGTCGCTGCTCGCGCTGGACGAGCGCCCGCACCCCGACCACCCCGCCGTGCCCACCGGGCTGCTGCGCACCGGAGTGCTGGTGCAGGCGCTCGGGGACGCGGGCCTGGACGCGCCGCTGTGGTGCGCCACCACCGGCGCCGTCTCCACCGCCGCCTCGGAACCGGTCGGCAGCGCCGCACAGGCGCAGCTCTGGGGCCTGGGCCGGGTGGTCGCGCTGGAGCACCCGGAGCGCTGGGGCGGTCTGATCGACCTGCCCGCGACGCTCGACGAACGGGCCGCCGACCGCCTGGCCGGTGTGCTCGGCGGACACGGCGACGACCACGAGGACCAGTTGGCGATCCGTACGGCCGGAATCCTGGCCCGCCGACTCGCCCACGCCGAGTCCACCCCGGCCACCGGTGTGCCCTGGCGGCCGCGTGGCACGGTCCTGGTCACCGGCGGCACCGGCGCGCTGGGCGCCCATGTGGCCCGCTGGCTGGCGGAGAACGGCGCCGAGCATCTGGTGCTCACCAGCCGCCGGGGCCCCGACGCCCCCGGCGCCGACGTACTCGCGGCCGAACTGATCGCGAAGGGCGCCCAGGTGACCGTCGCCGCCTGCGACATCACCGACCGGGACGCGATCGCCGGGCTGCTGGCCCGGATCCGCGACGAACACCCAGGGCACCCGCTCACCGCCGTCGTGCACACGGCGGGCGCCGGGCAGTTCGCACCGCTCGCGGAGACCACCCCGGCCGAGGTGGCCGATGTGGTCGCCGCCAAGGTCGCGGGCGCGGCCCATCTGGACGCGCTGCTCGGTGACACCGAGCTGGACGCCTTCGTGCTCTTCTCCTCGATCGCCGCGGTGTGGGGCAGCGGTGGCCAAGGCGCCTACGCGGCCGGAAACGCCTTCCTCGACGCGCTGGCCGAACAGCGCCGGGCCCGTGGCCGCACCGCCACCTCCGTGGCCTGGGGCCCGTGGGCGGACGGCGGACTCGTCGCCGACGACGAGGCGGCCGAGCAACTGCGCCGCCGCGGTCTGCCGGTGATGGCCCCGCACTCCGCCATCGCCGCCCTTCAGCAGGCGCTGGACCGGAACGAGACCGTGGTGACGGTGGCCGACGTCGACTGGGACCGCTTCGCCCCCACCTTCACGGCGGCCCGCCCCCGCCCGCTCATCGCCGATCTGCCCGAGGTCCGCGCCGCCCTGGCACCGGACCCGGCGGAGGGCGCGGACGGCGGCACGGCCGAGGCATCGGCGGAGTCCCTGCGGCAGCGGCTCGCCGGGCTCACCGAGTCCGAGGCGGACAAGGTCCTGCTCGACCTCGTCCGTACGGAGGTCGCCGCCGTCCTCGGACACGACGACATCACGGCCGTCCAGGCGGGCCGGGCCTTCAAGGAGCTGGGCTTCGACTCCCTCACCGCCGTCGAACTCCGCAACCGGCTGAATGCGGCCACCGGGCTCCAGCTCACCGCCACCCTGGTCTTCGACCACCCGACGCCCGGCGCGCTCGCCGATGTGCTGCGCGCCGACCTCCTCGGCGAGGACACCACACCCGAACTCCCGGCCCTCGCCGAAATCGACAAGCTGGAATTCACCCTTTCCCACGTCTCCGACGACGCGACGGAACGCGAACGGGTCACGGCCCGCCTCGAAGCGCTGCTGCGGACATGGAACGAGACCGAGAGCGCGGCGGGCGCCGACGGCGGCGAGGACGATGAACTCGCCCTCGACGCCGCCTCCGCCGAAGACATCTTCGACATCATCAACAATGAATTCGGAAGGTCCTGACGTGATGACCGCCCTCAATTCAACTGACCTCAGGAGGTGACGTTTCCGTGGCTAGCGCGAACGAAGAGAAGCTTCTCGACAATCTGAAGTGGATGACCACTGAGCTGCGCCGGGCCCGTCGCCGCCTGACCGAGGTGGAGGCGGACGCGCAGGAACCGATCGCGATCACCGCGATGAGCTGCCGGTTCCCCGGCGGTGTCGGTTCGCCCGAGGATCTGTGGCAATTGGTCGCGGAGGGCGGTGACGCCATTTCCGGATTCCCCGCCGACCGCGGCTGGGACATCGAGGGGCTGGCCGATCCGGACCCCGACCGCAAGGGCACCTTCTACAACAGCGGCGGCGGATTCCTCGACGGCGCCGCCGAATTCGATCCCGGATTCTTCGGCATTTCGCCGCGCGAGGCCCTCGCGATGGACCCGCAGCAGCGGCTGCTGCTGGAAACCTCCTGGGAGGTTTTCGAGCGCGCGGGAATCGACCCGACCTCCGTCAAGGGCAGCCGCACCGGCGTTTATGTGGGCGCCTCGGCCATGGGCTATGGCTCGGATGTTTCGGGCGCGCCGGAGGAGCTGGAGGGCCTGCTGCTCACCGGCGGCGCCACCAGCGTGCTGTCCGGCCGTATCGCCTACACCTTCGGACTCGAAGGCCCGGCCGCCACCATCGACACGGCCTGCTCGTCGTCGCTGGTCGCCCTGCACTGGGCGGCCCAGGCGCTGCGGCAGCGCGAATGCTCGCTCGCCCTCGTCGGCGGCGTCACCGTGATGCCCAACCCGGACGTCTTCGTGGAGTTCAGCCGCCAGCGCGGCCTCGCCCCCGACGGCCGCTGCAAGTCCTTCGCCGCCTCGGCGGACGGCACCGGCTGGTCCGAGGGCGTCGGCGTGCTGCTCGTCGAGCGGCTGTCGGACGCCCGCAGGAACGGCCACCCGGTACTCGCCGTGGTGCGCGGCAGCGCGGTGAACCAGGACGGCGCGTCCAACGGCCTGACCGCGCCGAACGGCCCCTCGCAGCGGCGCGTCATCCGCCAGGCCCTGGAGAACGCCCGACTGTCCGCCGCCGAGATCGACGTCGTCGAGGCGCACGGCACGGGCACCACACTGGGCGACCCGATCGAGGCGCAGGCGCTGCTGGCCACCTACGGCCAGGAGCGGCCCGAGGGCCGTCCGCTGTGGCTGGGCTCGCTCAAGTCCAACCTGGGCCACGCCCAGGCGGCGGCGGGTGTCGCGGGCATCATCAAGATGGTCATGGCGATACGCCACGGCATCCTGCCCAAGACCCTCCACGTCGACCAGCCGTCCCCGACCGTCGACTGGTCGGCGGGCGAGGTGTCCCTGCTGACCGAGGCCCGCCCCTGGGACGAGACCGGCAGGCCGCGCCGGGCCGGTGTCTCGGCCTTCGGCGTGAGCGGCACCAACGCCCACACCATCCTGGAGCAGGCCCCCGAGCCGGAGGCCGAGGAGCCGTCGGCCACGGACGAGGACGCCCCCCCGGCGGCGGTCGTCACCGCCACCGTGCTGCCGTGGCCCCTGTCCGCCGGGAACGCGGCGGCGCTGCGCGACAACGCCCGCCGCCTCGCCTCCCACCTCGACCGCGAACCCGCCCTCGACACCGCCGATGTGGCCTACTCGCTGGCCACCGGCCGGGCGGCGCTGGAGCGCCGCGCGGTGGTCGTGGGCGAGGACCGCGCCGGGCTGGCGACGGGCCTGGAGGCGCTGGCGCGGGGGGAGTCCGCGACCGGGCTGGTCGAGGGGAGGGTCACCGGCGGCAAGGTGGCGTTCCTGTTCACGGGGCAGGGGAGCCAGCGGCTGGGGATGGGGCGTGAGCTGTATGACGCCTATCCGGTGTTCGCCGAGGCGCTGGACGCGGTGTGTGCGGAGCTGGACCGGCACCTTGAGCGTCCTTTGAAGGACGTTGTGTTCGGGGCCGATGCCGAGGCGCTGGACCAGACCGGTTTCACCCAGCCCGCGTTGTTCGCGGTTGAGGTGGCGCTGTTCCGTCTCGTTGAGGCGTGGGGTCTGCGGCCCGACTATCTGTCGGGGCACTCGATTGGTGAGCTGGCCGCCGCGCATGTGGCGGGTGTGTTGTCGCTGGCGGACGCGGCGAAGTTGGTGGCGGCGCGTGGCCGTTTGATGCAGGAGCTTCCGGCCGGTGGCGCGATGATCGCGGTGCAGGCGTCGGAGGACGAGGTGTTGCCGCTGTTGACCGAGCGGGTCAGTATCGCCGCGCTCAACGGGCCGACGTCGGTGGTCATCGCGGGTGATGAGGACGCGGTGCTTGAGATTGCCGCGTCGTTCGAGGCGCAGGGTCGGAAGACCAAGCGGCTCACGGTCAGCCACGCGTTCCACTCGCCGCGTATGGACGGCATGTTGGACGCGTTCCGGCAGGTTGCGCAGGGGCTGTCGTATGAGGCTCCGAAGATCCCGATCGTGTCGAATCTGACCGGTGGCGTGGTGTCCGCCGAGGAGATCACGACCCCCGACTTCTGGGTGCGCCATGTCCGCGAGGCCGTCCGCTTCCTCGACGGCGTACGGACCCTTGAGGCCAAGGGTGTCACCACGTTCGTCGAGCTGGGCCCGGACGGTGTGCTCACCGCGATGGCTCAGGAGTGCGTGACCGACTCCGCGTCGGACGCCGCGTTCATCTCCGCGCTGCGCAAGGACCGTCCCGAGGCCGAGGCGCTGACCACGGCCGTGGCACGGGCGCATGTGCGCGGTGTGGCCGTGGACTGGGCCGGGTTCTTCGCCGGTAGGGGCGCGGATCAGGTGGATCTGCCGACGTACGCCTTCCAGCATGAGCGGTTCTGGCTGGAGCCGGGTGCCGGGTCCGTCGGTGATGTGGCCTCCGTGGGGCTGGAGTTGGCCGGGCATCCGCTGCTCGGCGCCGCGGTGCCGCTGGCGGAGACCGATGGGCTGGTCTTCACGGGACGGCTGGGTGTGGATACGCATCCGTGGCTGGCCGACCATGTGGTGCGGGACACGGTGGTGCTGCCCGGCACCGCGTTCGTGGAGCTTGCCGTGCGCGCCGGTGACCAGGTCGGCTGTGACCTGCTCGACGAGCTGACCCTGCACGCCCCGCTGGTGCTGCCCGCCCGCGGTGGCATCCGGCTGCAGCTCACGGTCGGCGCGCCCGACGGCGCCGGACGGCGGTCCCTGACCGTGCTGTCCCGCGCGGAGGACGCCCCGGCCGAGGAGCCGTGGACGCGACACGCCGACGGTGTGCTCGCCTCGGGCGCGCCCCGGCCGTCGTTCGCGCTGACCGCGTGGCCGCCGCAGGGCGCCGAGGCGGCCCGTACCGAGGAGCTGTACGCGGCCCTCGCGGACGGCGGTCTGCGGTACGGCCCGGTGTTCCAGGGGCTGACGGCCGCATGGCGGCGCGGGGACGAACTCTTCGCCGAGGTGCGGCTCGACGAGTCCGCCGCCTCCGACGCGCAGGCGTACGGACTGCACCCGGCGCTGCTCGACTCGGCGCTGCACGCGCTCGGCATGGACGGCCTGGGCGACGGCGAGAGCCAGGGCGGGCGGCTGCCGTTCGCCTGGAGCGGTGTGTCGCTGTACGCGAGCGGCGCCTCGGCGCTGCGGGTGCGGCTGGTGCTGCGGGGCGTGGACGGGGTCCGGCTGGAGATCGCGGACTCGGCCGGTGCGCCGGTCGCCGCCGTGGACTCGCTGGTCCTGCGCGCCGTGTCGGCGGAGCAGGTGCGGGCCGCGCGGGCGGCGTACCACGAGTCGCTGTTCCGCGTGGAGTGGACCGAACTCCCGGCCGGAGCGGGCGCCGGCGCGCCCGGCGGCAGCCGGTGGGCGGTGCTCGGCGCGGACGCCCTCGGGCTCGCGACCGCCGGTGCCGGTGCCGGTGCGTATGCGGACTTCACGGCGCTGGGCGAGGCCGTGGCGTCCGGGGCGGCCGTACCGGAGTACGTGTTCGTGACGCCGTCCACGCAGGGCGGCGACGAGGTGCCGGGCGGGGTGCCCGGCACGGTGCGCCGGGCCACGGCCGAGGCGCTGGGCCTGGCCCAGGCGTGGCTGGCCGATGAGCGGTTCGCCACCTCGCGGCTGGTGTTCCTGACCCTCGGCGAGGGCGAGCCGGTATGTGATCCGGCGCAGTCCGCGGTGTGGGGTCTGCTGCGCACGGCACAGGCCGAGAACCCGGACCGCTTCGTCCTCCTGGACATCGACCGCCGGGACGCGTCGCTCGCGGCGCTTCCGGCCGCGCTGGCGGCGGGCGAAGAGCAACTCGCCGTCCGTACGGGCGTCGCCCGTATCCCGCGCCTGGCCAGGGTGCCGGTCGCGGACGAGACGGCGGCCACCGAGGGTGCCTTTGACTCCGAGGGCACGGTGCTGGTGACCGGCGCCTCCGGTTCGCTGGGCGGGCTGGTGGCCCGGCATCTGGTGGCGGAGCGTGGCGTACGGCAGCTCCTGCTGGTGAGCCGTCGTGGGCAGCAGGCCCCGGGTGCGGCCGAACTCGCGGTTGGGCTGGCCGGGTTGGGTGCCGACGTGGCGTGGGCGGCGTGTGATGTGGCGGACCGGGACGCGCTCGCCGCGACCCTCGCCACCGTCCCCGCCGAGCATCCGCTGACCGCCGTCGTGCACACCGCCGGTGTGCTGGACGACGGGGTGATCGGCTCGCTGACGCCCGAGCGCGTCGACCACGTCATGCGTCCGAAGGTGGACGCGGCGTGGAATCTGCATGAGCTGACCCGCGACCTGGACCTGACGGCCTTCGTGCTGTTCTCCTCCGCCTCGGGCGTGTTCGGCACCCCGGGCCAGGGCAACTACGCGGCCGCCAACGCCTTCCTGGACGCCCTCGCCGCACACCGCCGCGCCGAGAGCCTCCCCGCCGTCTCGCTGGCCTGGGGCCCCTGGGCGGGCGCCGGTATGGCCGGTGGCCTGGACGAGGCCGACATCAGCCGGATGCGGCGCGCCGGACTGCCGCCGCTCTCCCCGGCGGAGGGCCTTGCCCTCCTGGACGCCGCGCTCACCACGGACGAGGCGGTGCCGATCCCGATGCGCGTGGACGCGGTGGCGCTGCGCGCCCAGGCCGCGGCGGGCGCGCTCGCGCCGCTGCTGCGCGGGCTGGTGCGGGTCCCGGTGCGCCGCGCGGTGGACACCGCCGCGGGCGGCGGTTCCGCGCTTGCGGAGCGGCTGGCCGGGCTGAGCGCGGCCGAGCAGGACCGGCTGCTGCTGGACCTGGTCCGTACGCAGGTGGCGGCCGTCCTCGGCTATGCGGGTCCGCAGGCCGTCGAGGAGGGCCGGGCCTTCAAGGACCTGGGCTTCGACTCCCTGACCGCCGTCGAACTGCGCAATCTGCTGCGCGAGGCGACCGGGCTGCGGCTGCCGCCCACGCTCGTCTTCGACTACCCCACCTCGACCAGCCTGGCGGGCCATCTGCGCGAGGAGATCGTCGGGGACGCGGCCGACGCGATCGTGCCCGACCGGGTGATCAGTGCGGTGGACCGCGACGACCCGATCGCGATCGTCGCGATGAGCTGCCGTTTCCCCGGCGGCGTGCGGTCGCCCGAGGAGCTGTGGCAACTGCTGGTCGCCGGTGACGACGCCATCACCCCGTTCCCCGCCGACCGCGGCTGGGACCTCGCCACCCTCTACAGCGACGACCCCGACCTCGAGGGCACCAGCTACACCCGCGAGGGCGGCTTCCTGCACGATGTGGCCGACTTCGACGCGTCGTTCTTCGGGATCTCGCCGCGCGAGGCCCTCGCGATGGACCCGCAGCAGCGGCTGCTGCTGGAGACCTCCTGGGAGGCGTTCGAGCGGGCCGGGGTCGACCCCGCGTCCCTGCGCGGCAGCCGTACGGGTGTCTACATCGGCTCCAACGACCAGGACTATCTGACGCTGTGGCTGAACGAGCCGCAGGGCCTCGAAGGACACCTCGGCACCGGCAACTCCTCCAGCGTGGCCTCCGGCCGGCTCTCCTACGCCTTCGGGCTCGAAGGCCCGGCGGTCACCATCGACACGGCCTGCTCGTCGTCGGTGGTGGCGCTGCACCTGGCCGCGCAGGCGCTGCGCAACGGCGAATGCTCGCTCGCGCTGGCCGGAGCCGTCACGGTCATGTCGACCCCGGGCGCCTTCCTGGAGTTCAGCCGTCAGCGCGGACTGGCCGCCGACGGCCGGATCAAGGCGTTCTCCGGTGACGCGGACGGCACCAACTGGGCCGAAGGCGTGGGCCTCTTCCTGGTGGAGCGGCTCTCCGACGCGCGCAAGAACGGCCATCCGGTGCTCGCCGTCCTGCGCTCCACCGCCATCAACCAGGACGGCGCGTCGAACGGCCTGACCGCGCCCAACGGCCCGTCCCAGCAGCGCGTCATCCGGCAGGCCCTGGCCAACGCCGGTCTTTCGGCCACGGACATCGACGTCGTGGAGGCCCACGGCACCGGTACGACGCTGGGCGACCCGATCGAGGCGCAGGCGCTGCTCGCCACCTACGGCCAGGACCGGCCGGAGGACCGGCCGCTGTGGCTGGGCTCGGTGAAGTCCAACATCGGCCACACCCAGGCCGTGGCGGGCGCCGCCGGCATCATGAAGATGGTCATGGCGATGCGGCACGGTGTGCTGCCGCGGACCCTCCACGTCAGCGAGCCGACCCCGCACGTCGACTGGTCGGCGGGCGACATCGAGCTGCTGACCGAGGCCCGGCCCTGGCCGGAGACCGGCCGTCCGCGCCGCGCGGGTGTGTCGTCGTTCGGCTTCAGCGGCACCAACTCGCACGCGATCATCGAGCAGGCCCCGGCCGTGGACGCGGTCTTCGCGCCCGCTCCGGAGCGGGCCCTGCCCGTCCTCGCCTGGCCGGTCTCGGGCCGTACCGAGGACGCGCTACGGGCCCAGGCCGCACGGCTGCGCCCCTCCGTGGACGCCTTCGCGGACGCCTCCGTGGACGGCGGCGCCGACGGGCCGAGCCCGCTCGACCTCGCCTACTCCCTGGCCACCTCCCGCGCCGCCCTGGAACACCGGGCCGTGGCGCTCGGCCGGGACGGCGGCCTCCTCGGCGAGCAGCTCGCGGCGCTGGCCGACGGGCGCGGTGCCACGGGGCTCGTCGAGGGCTCGGTGACCGGCGGCAAGCTGGCGTTCCTCTTCACCGGGCAGGGCAGTCAGCGGCTGGGGATGGGGCGTGAGCTGTACGACGCCTACCCGGCGTTCACCGAAGCGCTGGACGCGATCTGCGCGGAGCTGGACGCCCATCTGGAACGGCCGCTGAAGGACGTCCTGTTCGGGGACGACGCCGAGGCGCTCGACCGGACCGGATTCACCCAGCCCGCGCTGTTCGCGGTCGAGGTGGCGCTGTTCCGCCTGGTGGAGGCATGGGGTCTGAAGGCGGACTTCCTCTCCGGCCACTCGATCGGTGAGCTGGCCGCCGCGCATGTGGCCGGTGTGCTGTCCCTCGCGGACGCGTGCACGCTGGTGGCGGCTCGTGGCCGCCTGATGCAGGAGCTGCCCGCCGGTGGCGCGATGATCGCGGTGCAGGCGTCGGAGGACGAGGTCACGCCGCTGCTCAGCGAGCGCGTCTCGATCGCCGCCCTCAACGGGCCGACCTCCGTGGTCATCGCGGGTGATGAGGACGCGGCGGCGGAGATCGCCGGGTCGTTCGAGGCGCAGGGCCGTAAGACCAAACGGCTCACCGTCAGCCACGCGTTCCACTCGCCCCGCATGGACGGGATGCTGGAAGCGTTCCGGCAGGTGGCCGAGGGGCTGTCGTACGAGGCCCCGCGCATCCCGATCGTCTCCAACCTCACCGGCGCCATCGCCTCCGCCGAGGAGATCACGACGGCCGACTTCTGGGTGCGCCACGTCCGCGAGGCCGTCCGCTTCCTCGACGGCGTACGGGCGTTGGAAGCCCAAGGCGTCACCACCTACGTGGAGCTGGGCCCCGACGGCGTCCTGACCGCCATGGCCCAGGAGTGCGTCACCGACGCCGACGTGGCGGGCTTCGCGGCCGGGCTGCGCAAGGACCGCCCCGAGGCCGAGACCCTCACCACCGCGCTCGCCCAGGCGTATGTCCGGGGCGCCGAGGTGGACTGGGCCGGGTACTTCGCCGGGACCGGCGCCCACCGCGTCGACCTGCCGACGTACGCGTTCCAGCGCCGCCGCTACTGGCCCGAGTTCGCCCTGGAGACCGGGACCTCGGCCGAGGGCGCCGTGGACGCGGTGGACGCGCGGTTCTGGGAGACCGTGGAGCGCGAGGACTGGGAGTCGCTCGCCACCGAGCTGCGGGTCGAGGGCGACCAGCCGCTCAGCGCGCTGCTCCCCGCCCTGTCGACATGGCGCCGCGCCCAGCGCGAGCGGTCCGCCGCCGACGGCCACCTCTACAACGTGGTGTGGAAGCCGCGTCCGCAGGGCCCGTCGGGCTCCCCGGCCCCGGCCGGCACCTGGCTGACCCTCGTTCCCGCGCACCACGCCGACGACCCGCGGATCACCGCCGTGGCCGACGACCTGACGCGGCGCGGGGTGCGGGTCGTCCGCGTCGAACTGGACGCCGCGGACACCGACCCCGCGGCCGTGGCCGACCGCCTCGCCCAGGCGACGGCCGACGGCCCGGTGGCCGGAGTGCTGTCCCTGCTGGCGCTGGACGAGCGGCCGCACCCGGCGCATCCGGCGGTGCCGGTCGGCCTCGCGCTGACCGGTGCGCTGGCCGAGGCGCTGGCGCGGCCCGAGGCGCTGGCCCTGCGGGGTGACGACGCCCCGGCGCGGCTGTGGTGCGCCACCCGGGGCGCGGTCGCGACCGGTGGCGCCGACCGGCTGGACAGCGCCACCCAGGCCCAGGTCTGGGGCTACGGCCGGGTCGTGGCCCTGGAGCAGCCCGAGCGCTGGGGCGGTCTGGTCGACCTGCCGGAGACCGTGGACGAGCGGGCGCTGGACCGGCTCGCGGCCGTGCTCGCCGGGGCCGACGACGAGGACCAGGTGGCGATCCGCGCCACCGGGGTCTTCGTACGCCGCCTCGTCCCGGCCCCGCGCGACGCGGCCACCGCCGCCGCCGAGCCCTGGACGCCGCGCGGCACCGTGCTGGTGACCGGTGGCACCGGCGCCCTGGGGCGGCATGTCGCCCGCTGGCTGGCCCACAACGGCGCGGAGCGGCTGGTGCTGCTCAGCCGCCGGGGCCCCGACGCGCCGGGCGCGGCCGAGATCGTGGCCGAACTGTCCGGCACCGACACCGCCGTGACCGTCGAGGCATGCGATGTGGCCGACCGCGACGCGCTCGCGGCGCTCGTGGAGAAGCTGGCCGCCAACGGCACCCCGGTACGTGCCGTGGTGCACTCGGCCGGGATCTCGCAGGAGCCCGGCACCGGCACCGAACTCCCCGAGTTCGCCGGGATCGTGGCGGCCAAGACGACCGGGGCGGTCCACCTCGACGCCCTCTTCGGCGAGGACGCCGAGCTGGACGCCTTCGTGCTCTTCTCCTCGATCGCCGGGGTGTGGGGCAGTGGCGGCCAGGGGGCGTACGCGGCCGGAAACGCCTTCCTCGACGCGCTGGCCGAACAGCGCCGGGCCCGCGGTCTCACCGCCACCTCCGTGGCCTGGGGTCCGTGGGCGGAAGGCGGTATGGCCGCCGAGGGCGACGCGGAGGAGCAGTTGCGCCGCCGTGGACTGCCGCCGATGGCGCCGGAGCTGAACATGGTCGCCTTCCAGCGGGTGCTCTCCCGCCAGGAGACCGCCGTGACGGTGGCCGATGTCGACTGGGAGCGGTTCGCCCCGGCCTTCACCGCCGCCCGCCCCCGCCCGCTGATCGACGATCTGCCGCAGGTCGCCAAGGCCCTGCGGAGCGGCGGCGAGGGCGAATCGGCGGACACGGCGGCGGCCGACGGCGCCTCCGCGCTGCGCGAGCGGCTCGCCCAACTGGCCGTGGCCGACCGTAAGGACGCGGTGCTGGAGGTGGTCCGCACCCATGTGGCCAGCGCCCTCGGGCATGCCTCTGCCGACGAGGTCGAGGCCGGACGCGCCTTCAGCGAGCTGGGCTTCGACTCGCTCACCGCGGTCGAACTGCGCACCCGGCTCGGCGCGACCACCGGCCTCAAGCTGCCCGCGAGCCTGGTCTACGACTACCCGACACCGGCCGCGCTCGCCGAGCATCTGCTGACCGAGCTGATCCCGGACGGGCCGGGCCACGGCCACGCCCCCGCCCATGTGGACACCGATCCGCAGGACGCCGAGCTGCGCCGCACCCTGGCCACCATCCCGATGGGCCGGATCCGGGAGGCGGGGCTGCTGGACACGCTGCTCCGGCTGGCCGATCCACAAGCAGCCACTTCCGATCCCAGCCGCGTCGAGGACGAGGCGGAGTCCATCGACGAGATGGACGTCCAGCACCTCATCGACATGGCGCTCGACCTCGACAGCCTCGACGGCAACGATTCCTGACGCGGGCCCAAGCACGGAGTACACGATGACAACCCCCAACGAAAAGCTCGTTGACGCGCTGCGGGCCTCGCTGAAGGAAACCGAGCGGCTGCGGAAGCAGAACCAGCAGCTCACCGACGCGTCCCGGGAACCGATCGCGATCGTCGGCATGAGCTGCCGGTTCCCCGGCGGCGTCGGCAGCCCCGAGGAGCTGTGGCGGCTCGTCGTGGACGGCCAGGACGCCATCTCCGGCTTCCCCACCGACCGCGGCTGGGACATCGAGTCGCTGTACGACCCGGACCCGGAGCGCGAGGGCACGTTCTACGCCCGCGGGGGCGGCTTCCTGTACGACGCGAGCCGGTTCGACCCGGGCTTCTTCGGGATCTCGCCGCGTGAGGCGCTCGCGATGGACCCGCAGCAGCGGCTGCTGCTGGAGACCTCCTGGGAGGCGTTCGAGCGGGCCGGGATCGACCCGGACACGATGCGGGGCTCGCGCACCGGCGTGTTCGTCGGCGCGTCCACGCAGGCGTACGGGGCGGGGGAGTACGACCTCCCGGAGGGTGTCGAGGGCCATCTGCTCACCGGCACCGCCTCCAGCGTCGCGTCCGGGCGGCTCTCGTACGCCTTCGGCCTGGAGGGTCCGGCGGCCACCATCGACACCGCCTGCTCGTCCTCCTCGGTCGCGCTGCACCTGGCGGTCCAGGCGCTGCGGCAGAGCGAGTGCTCGCTCGCGCTGGCGGCGGGCGCGACCGTGCTGTCCTCCCCGGATGTGTTCGTGGAGTTCAGCCGTCAGCGCGGACTCTCCGCCGACGGCCGCTGCAAGTCCTTCGCCGCCTCGGCGGACGGCACCGGCTGGTCCGAGGGTGTCGCGGTGCTGCTGGTCGAGCGGCTGTCCGACGCGCGGCGCAACGGGCACCCGGTGCTCGCGGTGGTGCGCGGCAGCGCCGTGAACCAGGACGGCGCGTCCAACGGCCTGACCGCGCCGAACGGCCCCTCGCAGCGGCGCGTCATCCGGCAGGCCCTGGAGAACGCCCGCCTCACCCCCGCCGACGTGGACGCGGTGGAGGCCCATGGCACGGGCACCACGCTGGGCGACCCCATCGAGGCACAGGCCCTCCTGTCCACCTACGGCAAGGAACGGCCGGACGGGCGCCCGCTGTGGCTCGGCTCGCTGAAGTCGAACATCGGCCACACGCAGAACGTCGCCGGTATCGGCGGCGTCATCAAGATGGTCATGGCGATGCGGCACGGGGTGCTGCCGCAGACGCTGCACGTGGACGAGCCCACCCCGCACGTCGACTGGTCGGCGGGAGAGGTGTCCCTGCTGACCGAGGCGCGGCCGTGGCCCGAGACCGGCCGGCCGCGCCGGGCGGGCGTCTCGTCCTTCGGCGTGAGCGGGACCAACGTCCACACCATCATCGAGCAGGCGCCGGAGGCCGAAGCGGCGGAGGCTGCCTCGGCTCCCGTGGCGGCTCCGGCTGTGGTGCCGTGGGTGCTCTCGGGGCGGGGTGTGGCCGCGCTGCGGGACCAGGCCGAGCGGCTGGTCGCGCATGTGGAGGCGCGTGGCGAGCTGCGGCCGGTGGATGTGGGGTTCTCGCTGGCGACCGGGCGGTCCGCCTTTGAACACCGTGCGGTGGTGGTGGCCGAGGACCGGGACGGGCTGCTGGCTGGTCTGGGTGCGCTGGCCGAGGGCCGTGGTGCGCCGGGTGTGGTCGAGGGTTCGGTGGCCGGTGGCAAGGTGGCGTTCCTGTTCACGGGGCAGGGCAGCCAGCGGCTGGGGATGGGGCGTGAGCTGTATGACGCCTATCCGGTGTTCGCCGAGGCGCTGGATGCGGTATGTGCGGAGCTGGACGCGCATCTGGAGCGGCCGCTGCGGGATGTGTTGTTCGGGGATGACGCGGAGGCGCTGGATCGGACGGGGTTCACTCAGCCCGCTTTGTTCGCGGTTGAGGTGGCGCTGTTCCGTCTCGTTGAGGCGTGGGGTCTGAAGCCGGACTTTCTGTCGGGTCACTCGATCGGTGAACTGGCTGCCGCGCATGTGGCGGGTGTGCTCTCGCTGGCGGACGCGGCGAAGCTGGTGGCCGCCCGTGGCCGTCTGATGCAGGAGCTGCCCGCTGGTGGCGCGATGATCGCCATCCAGGCGTCCGAGGACGAGGTGACGCCGCTGCTGACCGAGCGGGTGTCGATCGCCGCGCTCAACGGGCCCACCTCCGTCGTTATCGCGGGTGATGAGGACGAGGCTGTCGCGATTGCGGCGGGCTTCGAGGCGCGGGGTCGTAAGACCAAGCGGCTCACGGTCAGTCATGCGTTCCATTCGCCGCGTATGGACGGCATGTTGGACGCGTTCCGCGAGGTGGCGCAGGGGCTGACCTACGAGGCCCCGCGTATCCCGATCGTCTCCAACCTCACCGGTTCCGTCGTCTCCGCCGAGGAGATCACGACCGCCGACTTCTGGGTGCGCCACGTCCGCGAGGCCGTCCGCTTCCTCGACGGCATACGGACGCTCGAGGCGCAGAACGTCTCCACCTTCGTCGAGCTGGGCCCCGACGGTGTCCTCACCGCCATGGCGCAGGACTGCGCGACCGGCGAGGGCGCCGCGTTCATCTCCGCGCTGCGCAAGGACCGTCCCGAGGCCGAGGCGCTGACCACGGCCATCGCGCGGGCCCACGCCCGTGGCGTGGCGCCGGACTGGGCCGCGTACTTCGCCGGGACCGGCGCGGTTCGCGTCGACCTGCCGACGTACGCCTTCCAGCATGAGCGGTTCTGGCTGGAGCCGGGTGCCGGGTCCGTCGGTGATGTGGCCTCCGTGGGGCTGGAGTTGGCCGGACACCCGCTGCTGGGTGCGGCGGTGCCGCTGGCCGAGTCCGATGGACTCGTCTTCACGGGACGACTTGGCCTCGACACCCATCCGTGGCTGGCCGATCACACGGTCCGGGCTGCGGTGGTGGTCCCGGGCTCGGCGTTCGTGGAGCTTGCCGTCCGGGCCGGTGACCAGGTCGGTTGCGACCTGCTCGACGAGCTGACCCTGCACGCCCCGCTGGTGCTGCCCGCACGCGGTGGCGTCCGGCTGCAGGTCACCGCCGGTGCGCCGGACGACGCCGGGCGTCGCTCGTTCACCGTCTCCTCCCGTCCGGAGGATGCCGCCGCCGACACGGCGTGGGTGCGGAACGCGAGCGGTGTGCTCGCCTCCGGCGCCCCCAGCCCGTCGTTCGACCTGGCCGAGTGGCCGCCGACCGCCGCCGAGGCGATCGAGCCCGACGCGCTCTACGCCCGGCTGGCCGAGGCCGGGTTGCGGCACGGCCCGGGATTCCAGGGGCTCACGGCCGCCTGGCGGCGCGGGGACGACCTCTTCGCCGAGGTCCGGCTGGACGACGACGTCAAGCCCGGCGCCGGGGAGTTCGCCGTACACCCGGCGCTGCTGGACGCCGCCCTGCACGCCCTCCATGGCCGCGAGGGCGCCCAACTGACCGATGTCTGGCAGGGCGTCCGGCTGTACGCGGAGGGCGCGTCCGCGCTGCGCGTACGGATCGCGCCCGCCGGAGCCGACACCGTGACCCTGGCGCTCGCCGATGCCACGGGCGAGCCGGTCGCCGCCGTTGACGGTCTGCGCTGCCGTGCGCTCCCCGACGATCTCACCGGCGACGGCGACGTGGCGCGGCAGAGCCTGTTCCGGCTCGACTGGGTGGCCCCGCAGACCACCTCCGCCGGTCCGGATGCCGCCGTCCGCCGTATCGTCCTGGGCGAGGACCCGTTCGGGCTGGTCCCGGCCGGAGTGGCCGCCGCCTCCGCCCCCGATCTGGCCGCGCTGGGCGCGTCCGTCGAGGCGGGCGACACCGCCGCCCCGGAGCTGGTCCTCGCGTCCTTCGCGCCCGCACCCGGCGGCCCGGACGAGGACGTGGCCGAGGCCGCGCACCGGGAGGCGCGGCGCGCGCTGGCCCTGGTGCAGGGCTGGCTGGCCGATGAGCGGTTCGCCGACGCGCGCCTGGTGGTCGTCACCCGGGGCGCGATGGCCGCCGACGCCGAGGAGGGCGTCACCGACCTGGTGCACGCGCCCCTGTGGGGTCTGGTGCGCTCCGCCGAGACCGAGAACCCCGGCCGCTTCGTCCTCGTAGACGTAGACGAGGCCGCCGAGGCCGCCGAGGCCGCCGGGAAGGCTGAAGCCGCCGGGACTGCCGAGGCCGCTTGGTCCGGCGGGGCCGCTGGGTCCGCTGGCGCCGCCGAGGTCGCCGACACCTTCGCCGACACGCTCTCCGACGCCCTGGCCACCGGCGAGCCTGAGCTCGCCCTGCGCGCGGGCCGGGCCCTCGCGCCCCGACTGGCCCGCGCCATGGCCCCGGCCTCGGGCTCGGGCTCGGGTTCGGCCCTGGGCTCGGCCTCGGGTTCGGGTTCGGCCCTGGCCTCGGCCTCGGGTTCGGCCCTGGCCCCGGCCTCGGCCCCGGACAACGACTCCGACGCCACCCCCGCGTTCGACGCCGACGGCACCGTGCTCATCACCGGCGGCACCGGCGCCCTGGGCCGGCTGCTCGCCCGCCACCTGGTCGCCGAGCACGGCGTACGCCACCTCCTGCTGACCAGCCGCCGTGGCGCGGACGCCGACGGCGCCACCGAGCTGGCCGCCGAACTCCGTGAGCGCGGCGCCGAGGTCACCCTCGCCGCCTGCGATGCCGCGGACCGCGACGCCCTCGCCGCGACCCTGGCCGCCGTCCCGGCCGAGCATCCGCTGACGGCCGTCGTGCACACCGCCGGTGTGCTGGACGACGGCACGGCCGCCGCCCTGACGCCCGAGCAGTTGGAGCGGGTGCTGCGTCCGAAGGTGGACGCGGCCTGGAACCTGCACGAGCTGACCCGCGACCTCGACCTGTCCGCGTTCGTGCTGTTCTCCGCGATCGCGGGCACGCTGGGCGGCGCGGGCCAGGCCAACTACGCCGCGGCCAACGTCTTCCTCGACGCGCTCGCCGCCCACCGCCACGCGGCGGGCCTGCCCGCCACCTCGCTGGTGTGGGGCCTGTGGGCCCAGTCCGGTGGTATCACCGGCGAGCTGACCGAGACCGATCTGCTGCGGCTGGCCCGCAGCGGCATGGGCGCCCTCACCGACGACGAGGGCATGGCGCTCTTCGACGCCGCCCGCCGCACCGGCCGGACCCTGCTGATCCCGGCCCGGCTCGACCTCGCGGCGCTGCGTTCCGCCGCCGGATCCGGCCCGGTCCCGGCGCTGCTGCGCGGGCTGATCCGCACGACCGGCCGGCGCACCGCCGCGGGCGCGCTCGCCGCCGGTTCGTCGCTGGCCCAGCGGCTGCGCGCGCTCTCCCCGAACGAGCGCCGCCGGACGCTGCTCGACCTCGTCCGCGGCCATGTGGCCACGGCTCTCGGCCACGCCTCCGCCGACGCCATCGAGGCCCGCCGCGCCTTCAAGGAGCTGGGCTTCGACTCGCTCACCGCCGTCGAACTGCGTAACCGGCTCTCCGCCGCCACCGGGCTCAAGCTGCCCACCACGATCGTCTTCGACCACCCGAACCCCACCGTCCTCGCCGACCATCTGCGCGCCGAACTACTCGGCCCGGACGTCGACGGGGCCGAGGCCGAGGCCGAGCAGGCGGACCCGGCACTCGCCGCCACCGCCGCCTCCCTCGCGGATGACCCGATCGCCATCGTCGCGATGGGCTGCCGCTACCCCGGCGACGTCCGCTCGCCCGAGGACCTGTGGCAGCTCGTGGCCACGGGCTCGGACGCCATCACCGGATTCCCCGGCAACCGCAACTGGGAGAGCCAGTGGGCGGCGGATGGCGACGAGGCCGACGCGGCCCCGTCCGGCTACGCCCGCGCCGGTGGCTTCCTGCACGACGCGGACCTCTTCGACGCCTCGTTCTTCGGCATCTCGCCGCGTGAGGCCCTGGCCATGGACCCGCAGCAGCGGCTGCTGCTGGAGACGTCCTGGGAGGTGTTCGAGCGCGCCGGGATCGACCCGGACTCGCTCCGTGGCCGCTCCGTCGGCGTGTTCGTGGGCGCGGCCTACAGCGGCTACGACGCGGGCCTGGAGCAGGCCGGCGCGGAGGTCGCGGGCCATGTGATGACGGGCAACGCGGGCAGCGTCATGTCCGGCCGTATCGCCTACGCCCTCGGTCTTGAGGGCCCGGCGGTCACCGTCGACACGGCGTGTTCGTCGTCGCTGGTGGCGCTGCACTGGGCGATCCAGGCGCTGCGCCAGGGCGAGTGCACGATGGCGCTCGCGGGCGGTGTCACCGTGATGACGACGCCCGGCCACTTCACCGAGTTCGGCCGCCAGGGCGGCCTGGCCGCCGACGGCCGCTGCAAGGCGTTCGCGGCCGGTGCGGACGGCACCGGCTGGGGCGAGGGCGTCGGCATGCTGCTCGTGGAGCGGCTGTCCGACGCGCGGCGCCACGGCCACCAGGTGCTGGCCGTCGTGCGCGGCTCGGCCGTCAACCAGGACGGTGCGAGCAACGGCCTGACGGCGCCGAACGGCCCGTCCCAGCAGCGCGTCATCCGCAAGGCGCTGATCAGCGCCGGGCTGACCAGCGGCGATGTGGACGTCGTCGAGGCGCACGGCACGGGAACCACGCTGGGCGACCCGATCGAGGCACAGGCGCTGCTGGCCACCTACGGCCAGGAGCGCGACGCGGAGCGGCCGTTGTGGCTCGGCTCCATCAAGTCCAACATCGGCCACTCCCAGGCGGCGGCCGGTGTCGCGGGCATCATCAAGATGGTGATGGCGATGCGGCACGGTGTGCTGCCGCAGACGCTGCACGCGGATGAGCCGTCGCCGCATGTCGACTGGACGGCCGGTGACATCGCGCTGCTGACGCAGGCGCGGGAGTGGCCGGAGACCGGCCGCGCGCGCCGCGCCGCGGTGTCCTCGTTCGGCATCAGCGGCACCAACGCCCACACCATCATCGAGCAGGCCCCGGCCGGCACGGCCGAACCGGTGGCGGAGGAGCCCGAGCGGGGCGGCTCCGATGTGCTGCCGTACGCGCTCTCCGCCAAGGGCACCGACGCACTGCGGGCCCAGGCCGAGCGGCTCTGCGCCCATCTGACCGCGCACCCCGACCTCGCACCGGCCGACGTCGCCCACACCCTGGTCACCGGCCGCGCCGCGCTCGACCACCGCGCGGTGCTGGTCGCGGACGGCAGGGACGATCTGCTGCGCGGCCTCGACGCGTTGGCGCGGGGGGAGTCCGCGCCGGGACTGGTCGAGGGGGCGGTCGCCGAGGGTGAGCTGGCGTTCCTGTTCACGGGGCAGGGGAGTCAGCGGCTGGGGATGGGGCGTGAGCTCTACCAGGCGTATCCGGTATTCGCGGAGGCGCTGGACGCGGTCTGCGATGAGCTGGACGCGCATCTCGAACGGCCGTTGAAGACGGTGCTGTTCGGCGAGGACGCCGAGGCGCTGGATCAGACCGGTTTCACCCAGCCTGCGCTGTTCGCGGTCGAGGTGGCGTTGTTCCGGCTGGTGGAGGCGTGGGGGCTGCGGCCCGACTATCTGTCGGGGCATTCGATCGGTGAGTTGGCCGCCGCGCATGTGGCGGGTGTGTTGTCGCTGGCGGATGCGGCGAAGCTGGTGGCGGCTCGTGGCCGTCTGATGCAGGAGCTTCCGGCCGGTGGCGCGATGATCGCCGTCCAGGCGTCGGAGGACGAGGTGACGCCGCTGCTCACCGAGCGGGTGTCGGTCGCCGCGCTCAACGGGCCGACGTCGGTGGTCATCGCGGGTGATGAGGACGTGGCTGTCGCGATTGCGGCGGGCTTCGAGGCGCAGGGTCGGAAGACCAAGCGCCTCACCGTCAGCCACGCCTTCCACTCGCCCCGCATGGACGGCATGTTGGACGCGTTCCGCGAGGTCGCGGAGGGCCTGTCGTACGAGGCCCCGCGCATCCCCATCGTCTCCAACCTCACCGGGACCGTCGCCTCCGCCGAGGAGATCACGGCCCCCGACTTCTGGGTGCGCCACGTCCGCGAAGCCGTCCGCTTCCTCGATGGTGTGCGGACGTTGGAAGCCCAAGGCGTCACCACCTTCGTGGAGTTGGGTCCCGAGGGCGTCCTCACCGCGATGGCACAGGAGTGTGTGACCGGTGGCGGCGCCGCGTTCGTCTCCGTGCTGCGCAAGGACCGTCCCGAGGCCGAGGCGCTGACCACGGCCGTCGCCCGCGCGTATGTGCGGGGCGTGGCGCCGGACTGGGCCGCGTACTTCGCCGGGACCGGTGCCCACCGCGTCGACCTGCCGACCTACGCCTTCCAGCACCGCCGCTACTGGCCCGAGGAGCCGGTGGCGAGCCTGGCCGCCGCGGGTGTCGACGGCTGGCGGTACCAGGTGGCGTGGAAGCCGCTGTCGCTGGGCTCCGCGGCCCGGCTGTCCGGGGTGTGGCTCGTCGCCGCCCCCGCCGACGATGCCGCCGCCGACGCGTGGACGGACGGTGTCGTCCGGACGCTGACCGAGCGGGGCGCCGAGGTGCGGCGGCTCGACCTGGCCGCCGAGGACCGCGCGGGCATCGCCGAGCGGCTGCGCACGGCGGCCGACGGCGGCGCCGTGGCCGGTGTGCTCTCGCTGCTGGCCACCGGGGACGCCGACGCCCTGCTGCCCACGGCCGCCCTCGTGCAGGCCATGGGTGACGCCGCGATCGACGCGCCGCTGTGGTGTGCCACCCGGGGCGCGGTCTCGACGGGGCGTCAGGGCGAGCTGGTGGACCCGGCCCGCGCCCAGGTGTGGGGCCTTGGCCGAGTGGCGGCCCTGGAGCTGCCCGACCGCTGGGGCGGTCTCATCGACCTCCCCGAGACCCTGACCGACCGGGTGCTGTCGCGGCTCGCGGTGGTGCTCGCCGGGGCCGGGGACGAGGACCAGATCGCCGTCCGCGCCTCCGGAGTGTTCGGCCGCCGGCTGGCGCGGGCGACCGCACGGCAGGTGGCGGAGGCCGAGGGCTGGAGCGCCCGCGGCACGGTGCTGGTGACGGGCGGTACGGGCGCGCTGGGCGGCCAGGTGGCCCGTTGGCTGATCGACAAGGGCGCCGAACACGTGGTGCTCACGAGCCGCCGTGGCCTCGACGCCCCGGGCGCGGCCGAGCTGCGCGATGAACTCGCCGCCTCCGGCGCCCGGATCACCGTCGCCGCCTGCGATGTGGCCGACCGGGAGGCCCTGGCCGGGCTGCTGGCCGACCTCCCCGCCGAGCTGCCGCTGACGGCCGTGGTGCACGCGGCCGGGGTGCTGGACGACGGCATTCTGGAGTCGCTGACCCCCGAGCGCTTCGCCTCCGTGCTGCGTGCGAAGGCCGACGCCGCGCTCGCCTTGGACGAGCTGACGCGTGATCTTGACCTGTCCGCGTTCGTGCTGTTCTCCTCGACCAGCGGCACCGTGGGCGCCGCGGGCCAGGCCAACTACGCCGCCGCCAACGCCTTCCTGGACGCGCTCGCCCAGCGGCGGCGCGCCGAGGGGCTGCCCGCCACCTCGATCGCCTGGGGCCCGTGGGCCGCGGGCGGCATGGCCGCCGACGAGGCGCTGGAGCAGCGGATGCGCCGCGCCGGGATGCCGCCCATGGACGCCGATCTCGCGATCGACGCCCTGCAGCGCGCCCTCGACCTGGGCGACGCGGCCGTGACCGTGGCGGATGTCGACTGGGACCGGTTCGCCCCGGGCTTCACCGCGGGTCGCCCCAGCCCCCTGCTGGCCGACCTGCCCGAGGTGCGCCAGGCCGCCACGCGCGCCGCCGCCACCGCTACCGGCGAGGCCGCGCCCGTCGAGACGGCCTCCGCGCTCGCGCGGCGGCTCCTCGGCCTGCCCGAGGCGGAGCGCCACCGGGCGCTGCTGGATCTCGTACGGACCCATGTGGCGGAGGTCCTCGGCCACGCCGATGTGTCCGACATCAGCGCCGAACGGGCCTTCCGTGAGATCGGCTTCGACTCCCTCACCGCCGTCGAACTGCGCAACGGTCTCAACGCCGCCACCGATCTGCGGCTCCCCGCCACCCTCATCTACGACTACCCGACGCCGCTCGCCCTCGCCGACCACCTCTTCGCCGAACTGCTCGGCGGGCAGGTGGCGGTCACGGGCGGCGCGTCGCCGGTGGCGGGCGCCGCGGCCGACGACGATCCGATCGCGATCGTCGCGATGAGCTGCCGCTTCCCGGGCGGTGTCCGCACCCCCGAGGAGCTGTGGCATCTGCTGGTGTCCGGCACGGACGCCATCGTGGACATGCCCGCCGACCGCGGCTGGGACCTGCGGACGCTCTACAACCCGGACCCGGACGTCGAGGGCACCTCGTACGCCCGCGAGGGCGGCTTCCTGCACGACGCGGCCGACTTCGACCCGGCGTTCTTCGGCATCTCGCCGCGCGAGGCCCTTGCCATGGACCCGCAGCAGAGGCTGCTGCTGGAGACGTCGTGGGAGGCGTTCGAGCGCGCCGGGATCGACCCGGCGACGCTGCGCGGCTCCACCGCCGGTGTCTTCGTCGGCACCAACGGCCAGGACTATCTGTCCCTGCTGCTGAGCGACTCGCAGGGCCTCGAAGGCCATATGGGCACGGGCAACGCGGCCAGCGTGATCTCGGGCCGGCTCGCCTACACCTTCGGCCTCGAAGGCCCGGCGGTCACCATCGACACCGCCTGCTCCTCCTCGCTGGTCGCCCTCCACTCGGCCATCCAGGCGCTGCGCGGCGGCGAGTGCTCGATCGCGCTCGCGGGCGGTGTGACCGTGATGTCGACGCCCGGTGTGTTCGTGGACTTCAGCCGTCAGCGTGGGCTCGCGGAGGACGGCCGGATCAAGGCGTTCGCGGCCGAGGCGGACGGCACCGGCTGGGGCGAGGGCGTCGGCATGCTGCTCGTCGAGCGGCTGTCGGACGCCCGCCGCAACGGCCACCCGGTGCTCGCGCTCGTACGCGGCACGGCCGTCAACCAGGACGGTGCGTCCAATGGTCTGACGGCGCCGAACGGTCCGTCGCAGCAGCGCGTCATCCGCCAGGCGCTCGCCGGTGCCGGTCTGGCCCCGTCCGAGGTGGACGCGGTCGAGGCACACGGCACCGGCACCCGGCTGGGCGACCCGATCGAGGCGCAGGCGCTGCTCGCCACGTACGGCCAGGACCGGGCGGAGGGGCAGCCGCTGCTGCTCGGCTCCATCAAGTCCAACATCGGGCACACGCAGGCCGCGGCCGGTGTCGCCGGTGTGATGAAGATGGTCCTCGCCATGCGGCACGGGGTGCTCCCGCGCACACTGCACGTGGACGAGCCCACCCCGCATGTCGACTGGTCGGCGGGCGACATCAGCCTGCTGACGGAGCAGGTGGCATGGCCGGAGACCGGCCATCCGCGGCGCGCGGGCATCTCCTCCTTCGGCTTCAGCGGCACCAACGCCCACGCCGTCGTGGAAGAGGCTCCGGCGGCTGACGTTGTTGAGGCCGCTGAGCACGCCGACGCGGGCGGAACGGCCCTGCCGGTGCTGCTCTCGGCCCGGACGGCGGAGGGGCTGCGCGAGCAGGCACAGCAGCTCCACGGCCACCTGACCGAGCGGACCGAGCTGCGGACCGCCGACCTCGGCTACGCGCTCGCCGTGGGCCGCTCGGCCTTCGAGGAGCGCGCGGCGCTGATCGCCGAGGACCGGGACGGGCTGCTGTCCGGCCTGGAGGCGCTCGCCGAGGGACGTACGGCGGCCGGGCTCGTTCAGGGTTCGGTGGCCGGTGGCCGGGTGGCGTTCCTGTTCACGGGGCAGGGCAGCCAGCGGCTCGGCATGGGCCGTGAGCTGTACTACGCGTACCCGGCCTTCGCGGAGGCGCTGGACGCGGTCTGCGATGAGTTGGACGCGCATCTCGAACGGCCGTTGAAGACGGTGTTGTTCGGGGATGACGCTGAGGCGCTGGATCGGACGGGGTTCACTCAGCCCGCTTTGTTCGCGGTTGAGGTGGCGTTGTTCCGGTTGGTGGAGGCGTGGGGTCTGCGTGCGGACTTCCTGTCGGGTCACTCGATTGGTGAGTTGGCCGCCGCGCATGTGGCGGGTGTGTTGTCGCTGGCGGATGCGTCGAAGTTGGTGGCGGCTCGTGGGCGGTTGATGCAGGAGCTGCCTGCCGGTGGCGCGATGATCGCGGTGCAGGCGTCGGAGGACGAGGTCACGCCGCTGCTCACCGAGCGGGTGTCGGTCGCCGCGCTCAACGGGCCGAACTCCGTGGTCATCGCGGGTGACGAGGACGCGGCGCTTGAGATTGCCGCGTCGTTCGAGGCGCAGGGTCGGAAGACCAAGCGGCTCACGGTCAGCCATGCGTTCCACTCGCCGCGTATGGACGGGATGCTGGAGGCGTTCCGTGAGGTTGCGGAGGGGCTGACGTACGAGGCTCCCCGGATCCCGATCGTCTCCAACCTGACCGGGACCGTCGTCTCCGCCGAGGAGATCACGACCCCCGACTTCTGGGTGCGCCACGTGCGCGAGGCCGTCCGCTTCCTGGACGGCATCCGCACCCTCGAAGCGCGCAACGTCACCACGTTCGTCGAGCTGGGCCCCGACGGGGTCCTGACCGCGATGGCTCAGGAGTGTGTGACCGACTCCGCGTCGGAGGCCGCGTTCGTCTCCGTGCTGCGCAAGGACCGTCCCGAGGCCGAGGCGCTGACCACGGCCGTGGCACGGGCGCAGGTGCGCGGTGTGGCGGTGGACTGGGCGGCCTTCTACGCCGGGACCGGCGCCACCCGACTGGCGCCGGACGAGCTGGCCGAGCTGCCCACGTACGCCTTCCAGCGGCAGCGCTACTGGCCGAAGGTCTCCTCCCTGTTCCTGGGCGATGTGGCCGCGGTCGGGCTGGGCGAGGCCGAGCATCCGCTGCTCGGTGCCAGCGCCGAACTGCCCAGCGCGGACGGGATGTTGTTCACCGGGCGACTGGCGCTGTCCACGCACCCGTGGCTGGCCGATCACACGATCATGGACACCGTGCTGCTGCCGGGCACCGCGTTCGTGGAGCTGGCGGTCCGGGCCGGTGACCAGGTCGGCTGCGAGGTGCTGGAGGAGCTGACCCTCGAGGCGCCGCTGGTCCTGACCGAGGACGGTGGCGTCCAACTGCGGCTGTGGGTCGGCGCGGCCGATGACACCGGCCGCCGCCCGCTGGAGCTGCACTCCCGGGCCGAGCACCTGTCGGCCGAGGAGCCGTGGACCCGGCATGCGTCCGGTGTCCTGGCGTCCGGTGGCCGTCCGGAGGCGTCGTTCGAGCTGACCGCATGGCCCCCGGCGGACGCCGCCGAGGTGGCGGTCGGCGACCGTTACGCCGAGCTGCGGGACGTCGGTTTCGCGTACGGCCCCGCCTTCCAGGGGTTGCGCAAGGCATGGCGGCGCGGTGGCGAGGTGTTCGCCGAGGTGGTGCTGGACGAGGGCACGGCCGAGGAGGCCGCCGCGTTCGGGCTGCACCCGGCGCTGCTGGACGCCGCACTGCACGCGCTCGGCCTGGCCGGGCTCGGCGGCACCGAGACCGAGGGGCGGCTGCCGTTCGCCTGGACCGGGGTGTCGCTGTACGCGAGCGGCGCGGCCACGCTGCGGGTGCGGATGGCCGCCGTGGGCGGCGACGGCGTCCGGCTGGAGATCGCGGACGCCGCGGGCACGCCGGTCGCGGCCGTGGACTCGCTGGTGCTGCGCCCGGTCTCGGCCGAGCAACTGCGGAGCGCGCGGACGGCGTACCACGAGTCGCTGTACCGCGTGGAGTGGACGACGGCCGGGCTGGTGGACGCCGCCGGGGCGGACGTTGCGACCGACGGCCGATGGGCGGCGCTGGGCACGGACACCCTGGGCCTCGCCACATACCCGGACCTGGCCGCGCTGAGCGAGGCCGTCGATTCCGGAACGGCGCTGCCGGAGTACGTCGTGGTGGACCTGGCACCCGAAGCCCGTGTGGACGCAGCACTTGAAGGCCCGGGTGCGGCAAATCAAGCCCGTCCGGCGATTGAGGACACGCCCGAAGGGCGTACGGGCGCGGCATCTGAAGGCCCGGGTGCGGCATCTTCAGCCCGTCCGGCGTCTGAGGACCGGGGCCTTGGGGCGGAGCCCCAAGTTTCGGGAAGGGGCGGGGCGGGGGAAAGCCCCTCGCCCGCCACCACGGCGCACCAGGCCACCACCCAGGTGCTGGGATTGCTGCAGCAGTGGCTGTCCGACGACCGCTTCATGGACTCACGTCTGGTCCTGCTGACCTCGGGGACCGTGGCCACCGAGGCCGGTGAGCCGGTGACGGATCCGGCGGGCGCCGCCGTCCGAGGTCTGGTGCGTTCGGCACAGTCCGAGAACCCGGACAGGCTCCTCCTGATCGACCTCGACGGCCACGACGACGCGCAGACCGCGCAGACCGCGCAGACCGCGCAGACCGTGCAGACCGTGCTGCCCGCGCTGTCCGCGGCGCTCGCGAGCGGCGAGGCCGAGGTCGCGGTGCGGCAGGGCGTCGTCAAGACGCCACGCCTGGCCCGTGCGGCGTCGGCGGCCGACAGCGAGACCCCGGAGTGGAACCCGGACGGCACGGTGCTGGTCACCGGCGCGTCCGGTTCGCTGGGCGGCCTGTTCGCCCGCCACCTGGTGGCGGAGCGTGGCGTACGGCAGCTCCTGCTGGTGAGCCGTCGTGGCGAGCAGGCCCCGGGCGCGGCCGAACTCGGCGCCGAGCTGGCCGAGTTGGGCGCGAGCGTCCGCTGGGCGGCCTGTGATGTGGCGGACCGGGACGCGCTCGCCGCGACCCTCGCCGCCATTCCCGCCGAGCATCCGCTCACGGCGGTCGTCCACACGGCTGGTGTGCTGGACGACGGTGTGATCGGCTCGCTCACCCCCGAGCGCGTCGACCACGTCATGCGTCCGAAGGCGGACGCCGCCTGGAACCTGCACGAGCTGACCCGCGACCAGGACCTCTCGGCGTTCGTACTGTTCTCCTCGGCCGCCGGTGTGTTCGGCGGCCCCGGCCAGGGCAACTACGCGGCGGCCAACGTCTTCCTGGACGCCCTCGCCCAGCACCGCGCCGCCCAGGGCCTGCCCGCCACCGCGCTGGCGTGGGGCCTGTGGGCCGGTGGCGGCATGGGAGACACCCTGGACGAGGCCGACATCACCCGGATGCGGCGGGCCGGAGTGCCCCCGCTGCCGGTGGCGGAGGGACTGCGGCTCTTCGACGCCGCGCTGACCGTCGACGAGGCGTCGCTGGTGCCGATGCGCCTGGACCTCGCGGCGCTGCGCAACCAGCCCGCGATCTCGCCGCTGCTGCGCGGCCTGGTGCGGGTCCCGGCGCGGCGCGCGGTGGACGCGGTCGCGGCGGGCGGCGAGACCGGTCTTGCCGGGCGGCTCGCCGGGCTGGGCACGGCGGAGCAGGAGCGGCTGCTGCTGGACCTGGTCCGGGCGCAGGTGGCGACCGTACTCGGCTACGCGGGTGCGGAGACCATCGGTTCCGGGCGGGCGTTCAAGGATCTGGGCTTCGACTCGCTGACCGCCGTCGAGCTGCGCAATCAGCTCAACTCGGTCACCGGGCTGCGGCTGCCCGCGACGCTCATCTTCGACTATCCGGACCCGCAGGTCCTGGCCCGCCACCTGCGGACCGAGCTGGTGGGCGAGGAGTCGGCGGAGGTGCACACCCCGGTCCCGGTGACGGCCGTCACCGAGGACGAGCCGATCGCCATCGTCGGGATGAGCTGCCGCTACCCGGGCGGGGTCACCACCCCCGAGGAGCTGTGGCAGCTCGTCATCGGCGCCACCGACGCCATCTCCGACTTCCCCGTCGACCGTGGCTGGGACCTCGACGCGCTCTACAGCGACGACCCCGACCAGGTGGGCACCAGCTACACCCGCGAGGGCGGCTTCCTGCACGACGCCGCCGACTTCGACCCCGACTTCTTCGGGATCAACCCGCGCGAGGCCATGGCGATGGATCCGCAGCAGCGGCTGCTGCTGGAGACGTCGTGGGAGGCGTTCGAGCGCGCGGGCATCGACCCGGCGGCCGTACGCGGCAGCAAGACCGGTGTCTTCGCGGGCGTCATGTACCACGACTATCTGACCCGGCTGACCGCCGTCCCCGAGGGGCTCGAGGGCTACCTCGGCACGGGCGGCGCGGGCTCCATCGCCTCGGGCCGGGTGGCGTACACCTTCGGCCTGGAGGGCCCGGCGGTCACCATCGACACGGCGTGCTCGTCGTCACTGGTGGCACTGCACCTGGCCGCGCAGGCACTGCGCAACGGCGAGTGCTCGCTGGCGCTGGCCGGTGGTGTGACCGTCATGGCCACCCCGGACACGTTCATCGACTTCAGTCGCCAGCAGGGCCTGTCCACCGACGGCCGCTGCAAGTCCTTCGCGGCGTCGGCGGACGGCACCGGCTGGGCCGAGGGCGCGGGCATGCTGCTCGTCGAGCGGCTGTCGGACGCGCGGCGCAACGGACACCGGGTCCTGGCGATCGTGCGGGGCTCGGCCATCAACCAGGACGGTGCGTCCAACGGTCTGACAGCGCCCAACGGCCCGTCCCAGCAGCGCGTCATCCGCGACGCGCTGACCAGCGCCCGGCTCACCACCGCCGATGTCGATGTGGTGGAGGCGCACGGCACGGGCACGACGCTGGGCGACCCGATCGAGGCCCAGGCCCTGCTCGCCACCTACGGCCGCAGCCGGCCGGAGGGGCAGCCGCTGTGGCTGGGCTCGCTGAAGTCCAACATCGGCCACACCCAGGCCGCCGCGGGTGTCGCGGGCATCATCAAGATGATCATGGCGATGCGGCACGGCGTGCTTCCGCAGACGCTGCACATCGACGAGCCCACCCCGCATGTGGACTGGTCGGCGGGCGACCTCGAGCTGCTGACCGAGGCCCGGCCGTGGCCGGAGCTCGGCCGGCCGCGCCGGGCGGCCATCTCGTCGTTCGGTGTGAGCGGTACGAACGCGCACACGATCATCGAGCAGCCCCCGGCCCCCGAGGAGATCCCCGCGACCCGTCCGGTGGCGGAGCTGCCGACGGTGCCCTGGGTGCTCTCGGGCAAGTCCGAGGCCGCCCTGCGCGGCCAGGCCGAACGGCTCCTCGCCCACCTCGGCACCCACCCCGACCTGCACACCACGGACGTCGGCCACGCGCTGGCGACGGGCCGGGCGGCGCTGGAGCGCCGCGCGGTCGTCGTCGGCGAGGACCGGGACGGGCTGCTGTCCGGCCTGGAGGCGCTGGCGCGCGGCGAGTCGGCCGCGGGGCTGGTCCAGGGGACGGTGGCCGAGGGCGGCAAGGTGGCGTTCCTGTTCACGGGGCAGGGGAGCCAGCGGCTGGGGATGGGGCGTGAGCTGTATGACGCCTATCCGGTGTTCGCGGAGGCGCTGGACGCGGTGTGCGATGAGCTGGACGCGCATCTCGAACGGCCGCTGCGTGATGTGCTGTTCGGGGAGGATGCCGAGGCGCTGGATCGGACGGGGTTCACTCAGCCCGCTTTGTTCGCGGTTGAGGTGGCGTTGTTCCGGCTGGTGGAGGCGTGGGGTCTGCGGCCCGACTTCCTCTCCGGGCATTCGATTGGTGAGTTGGCTGCCGCGCATGTGGCGGGTGTGTTGTCGCTGGCGGATGCGGCGAAGCTGGTGGCGGCTCGTGGCCGTTTGATGCAGGAGCTGCCTGCCGGTGGCGCGATGATCGCGGTGCAGGCGTCGGAGGACGAGGTGCTGCCGCTGCTCACCGAGCGGGTGTCGATGGCCGCGCTCAACGGGCCGACCTCCGTGGTCATCGCGGGTGATGAGGACGCGGCTCTGGAGATCGCGGCGGGCTTCGAGGCGCAGGGTCGGAAGACCAAGCGGCTCACGGTCAGCCACGCGTTCCATTCGCCGCGTATGGACGGAATGCTGGAGGCGTTCCGTGAGGTGGCCGAGGGGCTGTCGTACGAGGCTCCGAAGATCCCGATCGTGTCGAATCTGACCGGTGGCGTGGTGTCCGCCGAGGAGATCACGACGGCCGACTTCTGGGTGCGCCACGTCCGCGAAGCCGTTCGCTTCCTCGATGGCGTCCGGACGATGGAAGCCCAGGGCGTCACCACCTACGTCGAGTTGGGCCCCGACGGTGTCCTCACCGCCATGGCCCAGGAGTGCGTCTCCGGCGATGCCGCCGCCTTCGTCTCGGCGCTCCGCAAGGGACGTACCGAGCCGGGGGCGCTGACGGCGGCCCTCGCCGCGCTGCACACCCGGGGGCTGGCCCTGGACTGGTCGGCGTTCTTCGCCGGTACGGGAGCCCGCGCCATCGAGCTGCCGACCTACGCCTTCCAGCGGCAGCGCTTCTGGGTGGAGAACCCGGAGGAGGTCCGCGAGGCCGTCGCGGCCATGGATTCCGTGGACGCGCGGTTCTGGGAGGCCGTCGAGCGCGAGGACCTGGAGGCCCTGGCCGGGACGCTCCAGTCCGAGGACGCCGACGCGCTCTCCTCGCTGGGCGCCGTTCTGCCGATGCTGTCCTCGTGGCGGCGCCGCCAGGGCGAGCGGTCCACCGTGGACGCCTGGCGCTACCAGGTGACCTGGAAGCCGGTGGCGGCCCGCGCCGAGGGGGCGCTGACCGGCCGCTGGCTGGTCGTCACCACCGCTGAAGAGGCGGACGGCGCACTGGCCGAGGGTGTCGTACGGACGCTGTCCGCACGCGGCGCCGAGGTCCAGCGGGTCGAGCTGGCCGCCACGGACCGCACGGGCATGGCCGAGCGGCTGCGTGAGGCGGTCGCCGACGCCCCGGTGGCCGGGGTGTTCGCGCTGCAGTCCCTGGCGGAGGGCGCCGACGGGCTGGTCCGCACGGCCGCCCTGGCGCAGGCGCTGGGCGATCTGGGCGTGGACGCGCCGCTGTGGGTCGCCACGCGCGGCGCGGTCTCGACCGGCCGGGCGGACGGGCCGGTGGACCCGTGGCAGGCGCGGGTCTGGGGCCTGGGCCGGGTCGCGGCCCTGGAGCTGGCCGAGCGGTGGGGCGGTCTCGTCGATCTGCCGGAGACGGTGGACGACCGGGCGCTGTCGCGGCTGGCGGGTGTGCTGGCCGCTGGCGCGGGCGAGGACCAGGTCGCGGTGCGCGCCTCCGGCGTCTTCGGCCGCCGGCTGACCCGGTCCGCCAACACCGGGCACGGCCGCGGCTGGCGACCGGGTGCGGGTTCGGTCCTGGTGACCGGCGGTACGGGCGCGCTGGGCGCGCATGTGGCCCGCTGGCTGATCGACAAGGGCGCCGAACACGTGGTGCTCACCAGCCGCCGTGGCCTCGACGCCCCCGGCGCGGCCGAGCTGCGGGACGAACTCGCCGCCTCGGGCGCCCGGGTGACCGTCGCGGCGTGCGACGCCGCCGACCGCGAGGCGCTGGCCGCGCTGGTGACGGGGCTCCCGGCCGAACTGCCGCTGACGGCGGTGGTGCACGCGGCCGGGGTGCTGGACGACGGCGTTCTGGAGTCGCTCACCCCCGAGCGCTTCGCCTCCGTGCTGCGCGCCAAGGCCGACGCCGCGGCCAATCTGCACGAGCTGACGCGGGACCTGGACCTGACGGCCTTCGTCCTGTTCTCCTCGTTCGCGGGCTCGATCGGCGCCGCCGGTCAGGCCAACTACGCCGCCGCGAACGCCTTCCTGGACGCGCTCGCCGAGCGCCGCCGGACCGAGGGCCTGCCCGCCACCTCGGTGGCCTGGGGCCCGTGGGCCGAGGGCGGGATGGCCGCGGACGACGCGCTGGAGCAGCGCATGCGCCGCGCCGGTGTGCCGCCGATGGCGGCGGACCTGGCCATCGCCGCGCTGCAGCGCGCGCTGGACCTGGACGAGACCGCGGTGACGGTCGCGGACATCGACTGGGAGCGGCTGGCCCCCGGCTTCACCGCCTCCCGGCCGAGCCCGCTGCTGCTGGAGCTGCCCGAGGTGCGTACCGCGCTGGAGGCCGAAAGCGGGCGGACGGCCCGTACGGCCGGTGGCGGCGCGGACGAGTCCTCGCTGGCCCAGCGGCTCGCGGGGGTCCCGGCGGCCGAGCGCGAGCGGATCCTGCTGGACCTGGTGCGCTCGGCCGTGGCCGATGTGCTGGGCCACTCCGACGCGGAGGCCGTGGAGGCGGACCGGGCGTTCCGGGATCTGGGCTTCGACTCGCTGACGGCCGTCGAGCTGCGCAACCGCATGAACACCGTGACCGGGCTGCGGCTGCCGCCCACGCTGGTGTACGACTACCCGTCGTCCTCGGCGCTCGCCGCCCACCTCCGTACGGAGATCCTGGGCGAGGAGAGCGCGGCCGAGGCAAGGGGCAGTGTGCCGTCCATGACGGTGGCCGTCGCCGACGATCCGATCGCGATCGTCGGGATGAGCTGCCGTTTCCCGGGCGGCGTGCGGTCGCCGGAGGAGCTGTGGCGGCTCCTGGTCTCCGGGCAGGACGCGGTGACGGGCTTCCCGGCCGACCGTGGCTGGGACCTGGAGGCGCTGTACGACCCGGACTCCGCCACCGAGAACACCAGCTATGTCCGTGAGGGCGGATTCCTCGCGGACGCCGGGGACTTCGACGCGGCGTTCTTCGGTATCTCGCCGCGCGAGGCGCTCGCGATGGACCCGCAGCAGCGGCTGCTGCTGGAGACGTCGTGGGAGGCGTTCGAGCGGGCCGGGATCGACCCGACGACGCTGCGCGGTCAGCAGGTCGGCGTGTTCGCGGGCACCAACGGCCAGGACTACATGTCGCTCGTCCTCCACTCGCCGGACGGCGGCGATGGGTTCATGGGGACGGGTAACGCGGCCAGTGTGATGTCGGGTCGGGTGTCGTATGCGCTGGGTCTTGAGGGCCCGGCGGTGACGGTGGATACCGCCTGCTCGTCCTCCTTGGTGGCGTTGCACTGGGCGATTCAGGCGTTGCGTGCGGGTGAGTGCTCGTTGGCGCTGGCCGGTGGTGTGACGGTGATGTCGACGCCGGGTTCGTTCGTGGACTTCAGTCGTCAGCGTGGGCTGGCGGAGGATGGTCGGATCAAGGCGTTCGCGGCCGGTGCGGATGGCACCGGTTGGGGCGAGGGCGTGGGCATGCTGCTCGTCGAGCGGCTGTCGGACGCCCGGCGCCACGGCCATGAGGTGCTGGCGGTCGTCCGCGGCTCCGCGATCAACCAGGACGGTGCGTCCAACGGTCTGACGGCGCCGAATGGTCCCTCGCAGCAGCGGGTGATCCGGCAGGCGCTGGCGGGTGCGGGTCTGTCCGCGTCCGAGGTGGACGCGGTCGAGGCCCACGGCACCGGTACGACGCTGGGTGACCCGATCGAGGCGCAGGCGCTGCTGGCCACCTACGGGCAGGAGCGGGACCCCGAGCGGCCCCTGCTGCTCGGCTCCATCAAGTCCAACATCGGACACACGCAGGCCGCTGCCGGTGTCGCCGGAGTGATGAAGATGGTGCTGGCGCTGCGGCACGGTGTGCTGCCGCCGACCCTGCACGTGGACGAGCCGACGCCGCATGTCGACTGGTCCGCCGGGGAACTGGAGCTGCTGACCGAGGCGCGGGAGTGGCCGGAGACCGGCCGTCCGCGCCGGGCGGCGGTGTCGGCGTTCGGTATCAGCGGCACCAACGCGCACACCTTGCTGGAGCAGGCCCCGGAGCCTGCGGAGAACCCCGTCGTCGCTCCGGCGGCGGAGCTGCCGACGGTGCCGTGGGTGCTGTCGGCCAAGTCCCCGGCCGCCGTACGCGGCCAGGCCGAACGGCTCCTGGCCCACCTCGGCGGCGAGACCGCACCGGCCGCCACCGATGTGGCCTACTCGCTGGCCACGACCCGCGCCGCCCTGGACCACCGGGCCGTGCTCACCGCGGACAGCGGGGACGGGCTGCTGGCCGGTCTCGCGGCGCTGGCGCGGGGCGAGTCCGAGGTGCCGGGCCTGGTCGAGGGTTCGGTGGCCGGTGGCAAGGTGGCGTTCCTGTTCACCGGGCAGGGCAGCCAGCGGCTCGGGATGGGGCGTGAGCTGTACGACACCTTCCCGGTGTTCGCGGACGCGCTGGACGAGGTGTGCGCCCACCTGGACGCGCATCTCGAACGACCGCTGCGGGATGTGCTGTTCGGCGACGATGCCACCGCGCTGGACCGGACCGGTTTCACCCAGCCCGCGCTGTTCGCGGTCGAGGTGGCGCTGTTCCGGCTGGTGGAGACCTGGGGTCTGAAGGCGGACTTCCTGTCGGGCCACTCCATCGGTGAGCTGGCCGCCGCCCATGTGGCGGGTGTGTTGTCGCTCGCGGATGCGGCGAAGCTGGTGGCGGCTCGTGGCCGTCTGATGCAGGAGCTGCCTGCCGGTGGCGCGATGATCGCCGTCCAGGCGGCCGAGGACGAGGTGGCGCCGCTGCTCACCGACCGCGTGAGCATCGCCGCCCTCAACGGGCCGACCTCGGTGGTCATCGCGGGTGACGAGGACGAGGCCGTGGCGATCGCCGCGGCGTTCGAGGCGCAGGGCCGTAAGACCAAGCGCCTCACGGTCAGCCACGCCTTCCACTCGCCGCGTATGGACGGCATGTTGGACGCGTTCCGCGAGATCGCGGAGGGGCTGACCTACGAGGCCCCGCGCATCCCCATCGTCTCCAACCTGACGGGCGAGCTGGTCTCCGCCGAGGAGATCACCAGCCCCGGCTTCTGGGTGCGCCACGTCCGGGAGGCCGTGCGCTTCCTCGACGGTGTCCGCACCCTCGAAACCCGGGGCGTGACCACCTTCGTGGAACTGGGCCCCGACGGTGTCCTCACCGCCATGGCGCAGGACTGCCTGGCCGAGCCCGACGCGGCCGAGCTGCTGCCCGCGCTGCGCAAGGGCAGGCCGGAGGCCGAGGCGCTGACCGGTGCGCTGGCCCGGCTGTACGTCCGTGGCCCGGCCCCGGACTGGGAGGCGTTCTTCGCCGGTACGGGTGCGCGGAAGGTCGCGCTGCCGACGTACGCCTTCCAGCGCGGCCGCTACTGGGTCGACGCCCTGCTGAGCCTGGACGAGGTCGCCTCGGCGGGGCTCGGCTCGGCCGATCACCCGCTGCTGGGCGCGGCGGTGGAACTGCCCGACGCGGACGCGTATGTGTTCTCCGGGCGGCTGTCGCTCGCCTCGCACACGTGGCTGGCGGACCATACGGTCGCGGACACGGCCGTGCTGCCCGGCTCCGCGTTCGTGGAGCTGGCGGTGCGCGCCGGGGACCATGTGGGCTGTGGGCTGCTGGCGGAGCTGACCCTGGACGAGCCGCTGATCCTGCCGGAGCGCGGCGGGGTGCGGCTGCGGGTGTCGGTCGGCGAGCCGGACGCCGACGGGCGTCGCCCGCTGGGCGTGTACGCGCGGGACGAGCACGCGGAGGCGGACCGGCCGTGGACCCGGCACGCCGCCGGTGTGCTCGCCTCGGGCGAGGCCCTGGCGGGCGTGTCCTCGGCGGGCGTGGCTCCGGCGGGTGACGCCCTGGCGGGTGACGCCCTGGCGGGTGGCGGCGCCGAGGCGCTGTCCGTGTGGCCGCCCGCCGACGCGGAAGCGGTCGACACCGATGAGCTGTACGCGAGCATGGCGCGCGCCGGGCTGCTGCACGGCCCCGCGTTCCAGGGCCTGCGCCGCGTCTGGCGGCGTGGTGAGGAGCTGTTCGCGGAGGTCCGGGTCGCGGCGGAGCGGCAGCCCGAGGCCGCCCGCTTCGCCCTGCACCCGGCCCTGCTGGACGGTGCGCTGCAGCCGCTCGCGCTGGGCGCGGGCGGTGCCGCGGTGGCGCGCTCCTGGCGCGGGGTGAGCCTGTACGCGGTCGGCGCCGAGGCGCTGCGCGTACGGCTGGCGCTGACCGAGGACGGCGCGGTGTCGATGGTGGCGGCCGATGAGACGGGTGCGCTCGTCGCGTCGGTGGACGCACTGGAGACCGGGGCGCTGGAGGTGGACCGGATCGCCGGTGCGACCGCCTCCGACCGCCATGAGTCGCTGTTCCGTATCGACTGGGCGCCGGTGGCGGCACCCTCGAAGGTGTCCTCGCGGACGTCCTCGCAGGCGGCTTCGCAGGTGCCTTCGCAGGCCGCGTCGGCGGGCTTCGCCGTCATCGGCGGCGATGAGCTCAAGCTGAGCGTGGCCCTGGAGACGGCCGGGTTCCGCGCCACGGTCCACGACGACCTCGTCTCGCTGAACGCGGCGGTCGAGGCGGGCGAGGCCGCGCCGGACACCGTGCTGGTGCCGTTCCCGCCGGAGCCGGGCGCCACGGAGGGCGGCCTCGCCGCCGGTGCGCACACGGCCACCCACCGCGTCCTGGGCCTGCTCCAGGAGTGGCTGAACGGTGGCCGGCCCGGTTCGGCCCGGCTGGTCGTGGTCACGCGTGGCGCGGTCGCCGCCGCCGCCGACCCGGCGGTGGCGGACCTGGCGCACGCGCCGGTGTGGGGTCTGCTGCGCTCCGCGCAGACGGAGAACCCGGGCCAGTTCGTGCTGCTGGACGTGGACGGCGAGGTGTCCTACCCGGCGCTCGCGGCGGCGCTGGACTCGGGCGAGCCCGAGCTGGCGCTGCGTGCCGGGGCGGCGTACGCGCCGCGCCTGGCCAGGGTCGAGACGGCCCCGGCCGCCGAGACGTCGGAGCGGAAGGCCGTCGACCCGACCGGCAAGGCAACCGAGCCCACCGGCAAGGCCATCGACCCGGACGGCACGGTGCTGATCACCGGCGCCACCGGCGGTCTGGGCAGGCTGTTCGCCCGCCATCTGGCCACCGCGCACGGCGCCCGCCATCTGCTGCTCACCAGCCGTAGCGGCCCCGCCGCCGACGGCATGGCCGAACTGGTGGCGGAGCTGGCCGAGTTGGGCGCACAGGCCACCGTCGCCGCATGCGACGCGGCCGACCGGGAGGCGCTGGCCGGGCTGCTGGCCACGATTCCGGCCGACCGTCCGCTGACGGCCGTGGTGCACACCGCGGGCGTCCTCGACGACGGTGTCATCGACATGCTGACGCCCGAGCGGGTGGACACGGCGCTGCGGCCCAAGGTCGACGCGGCGGTCAACCTGCACGAACTGACCCGCGAGCTGGACCTGTCCGCCTTCGTGCTCTTCTCGGCCGCGGCCGGCACGATGGGCGGCGCGGGCCAGGGCGGCTACGCGGCGGCGAACGTCTTCCTCGACGCCCTCGCCGGCCACCGCCGCGCCACCGGCCGTACCGCGCTGTCCCTGGTGTGGGGCATGTGGGCCGAGGAGCGGGGCATGGGCGGCCGGCTGGGCGAGGCCGACCAGCAGCGGGCGGCGCGCGGCGGGGTGCTGCCGCTGTCCGCCGAGGAAGGGCTCGCCCTGTTCGACGCGGCCCACGCCGTGGCCGACGAGGCGGTGCTGGTGCCCGTACGGCTGGAGATGGCGACGCTGCGCGCGGCCGCCGCCACCGGGGAGCTGCTGCCGCTCTACCGCGGCCTGGTGCGCACGCCCGTGCGCCGCGCCGCGACCGGCGGCCCCGCCGCCCCGGAGGCGGTGGCGGACACCGGGGACGGCACCCTGGCCCAGCGGCTGGCCGGGCAGTCGGAGGCCCAGCAGCAGTTGACCGTGCTGGACCTGGTCCGCCGTCAGGTGGCGGCCGTGCTGGGCTACGCCTCGAAGGACCAGGTGGGCGCCGAGCAGGCGTTCAAGGATCTGGGCTTCGACTCGCTGACGGCCGTGGAACTGCGGAACCGGCTGAACGCGGCCACCGGGCTGCGGCTGACGGCCACGCTGGTCTACGACTACCCGACACCGGTGGCGCTCGCGCACCATCTGCGCCAGGAAGTGGCGCCGGAGGCCGACGGCCCCGGAGTGTCCGTACTGGAGGAACTGGAGCGGCTGGAGAACAGCCTGTCCTCGCTGACGCCGGAGGATCTGGCATCGGTGACGGAGGACGAGGCCGCGCATGCGAACATCGCGGTGCGCCTCCAGACGCTGCTCGCGAAGTGGAACGACGTGCGTCGCACCGCGGACGACGCCGGGGCGGACGCCGAGGCGGACGCGTTCGAAGAGGTCAGTGACGACGACCTCTTCGACTTCATCGACAAGAGGTTCGGCAACGGCTGAAGCGCGGCAGCACACCCATCCGAACCCCCCGACGAACCAGAGCATTGCGAATAGGTGAACGTCCATGGCGACTGCGAACGAAGCCAAGCTCCGCGAATATCTGAAGAAGGTCACCACCGACCTCACCGCCGCCCACCGGCGGCTGCAGGAGGTCGACGACCAGGCCCATGAGCCGATCGCCATCGTGGGCATGAGCTGCCGCTTCCCCGGGGGTGTGCGCACCCCCGAGGAGCTGTGGCAGCTCATGGCCTCCGGTGGCGAGGCGCAGACGGAGTTCCCGGCCGACCGCGGCTGGGACCTGCGGAACCTGTTCGACCCGGACCCGGACACCCCGGACACCACCTACACCCGCGAGGGCGGCTTCCTGGGCGACGCCACCCGGTTCGACGCGGCGTTCTTCGGGATCTCGCCGCGTGAGGCCATGGCGATGGACCCGCAGCAGCGGCTGCTGCTGGAGACGTCGTGGGAGGCGTTCGAGCGGGCCGGGATCGACCCCGCGTCCCTGCGCGGCAGCCGGACCGGTGTCTTCGCGGGCATGAACGCCTCCGACTATCTGTCGGTGGCGCTCGACGCCGAGGACGACTTCGGCGGCCACCTCGGCACGGGCAACGCCAGCAGCGTCGTCTCCGGCCGGCTCTCCTACGTCTTCGGCCTCGAGGGCCCGGCCGTCACGGTGGACACGGCCTGCTCCGCGTCGCTGGTGGCGCTGCACCTGGCCGTCCAGTCGCTGCGGCTGGGCGAATGCTCGCTCGCCCTGGCGGGCGGCGTCCATGTGATGTCCACCCCCGGTCTGTTCATCGAGTTCAGCCGCCAGCGCGGGCTGTCCCAGGACGGCCGCTGCAAGGCGTTCGCGGCGGACGCCGACGGCTTCGGCCCGGCCGAGGGCGTGGGCGTCCTGCTGCTGGAGCGGCTCTCGGAGGCCCGTCGCCGGGGCCACAAGGTGCTGGCCGTGGTGCGCGGCTCCGCCGTCAACCAGGACGGCGCGTCCAACGGGCTGACCGCGCCCAACGGCCCCTCCCAGCGGCGCGTCATCCAGCAGGCGCTGGCCAACGCCCGGCTGTCCGGCGGCGATGTGGACGTCGTCGAGGCCCACGGCACGGGCACCTCGCTGGGCGACCCGATCGAGGCGCAGGCGCTGCTGGCCACCTACGGCCAGGACCGGCCCGAGGAACTGCCCCTGCTGCTCGGATCGGTGAAGTCCAACATCGGCCACACCCAGGGCGCCGCGGGCATCGCCGGGGTGATGAAGATGGTGCTGGCGATGGAGCACGGGGTGGTGCCCGAGTCGCTGCACATCGCCGAGCCGTCCCCGCACATCGACTGGGCGGCGGGGAAGGTCGCCCTGGTCAGGTCGGCCACGCCGTGGCCCGAGACCGGTCGCCCGCGCCGTGCGGGCATCTCCTCCTTCGGCTTCAGCGGCACCAACGCGCACACCATCATCGAGCAGGCCCCCGCCGAGGAGCCGGGCCCGGTCGAGCTGGTGTCCAAGCAGCCGGGTGTGCTGCCGTGGGTGCTCTCCGGCAAGAGCGAGGCGGCGCTGCGCGCCCAGGCGCGGCGGCTGCTGGACCGGCTCCACGACGAACCGGCGCTGCGCCCGGTGGACATCGGCCTGTCGCTGGCCACCACCCGCGCCGCGCTGGACCACCGCGGTGTGGTCCAGGGCCGGGACCGCGAGGAGCTGATGGCCGGGCTGAACGCCCTCGCCGACGGCGGCATGGCGGCCGGTGTGGAGCGGGGCATGGTGGTCGCCGGGCAGACGGCGTTCGTCTTCCCCGGACAGGGGTCCCAGTGGGTGCGGATGGGCGTGGGGCTGATGGACGCCTCGCCCGTCTTCGCGGCCCATATCGAGGAGTGTGCCGCCGCGCTCGCGGAGTTCACCGACTGGTCGTTGGTGGATGTGCTGCGCGGCGCCGAGGGCGCGCCGTCGCTGGACCGGGTGGATGTGGTCCAGCCGGTGCTGTTCGCGGTGATGGTGTCCCTGGCCGAGCTGTGGCGTTCGCTGGGGGTCGTCCCGTCCGCGGTGATCGGCCACTCGCAGGGCGAGATCGCCGCCGCGTATGTGGCGGGGATTCTGTCGCTGAAGGACGCGGCGCGGGTGGTGGCGCTGCGCAGTCAGGCGATTGGCCGGGTGCTGGCGGGCAAGGGCGGCATGGTGTCGGTCGCGCTTCCGGTGGCGGACGTGCGCGAGCGCATCGAGCCGTGGGGCGAGGAGCGCATCTCCATCGCGGCGGTCAACGGGCCGTCCTCGGTGGTCGTCTCCGGCGAGCCGACCGCGCTGGACGAGTTGCTGGCGTCCTGTGAGGCCGATGAGGTGCGGGCGCGCCGGGTGCCGGTGGACTACGCCTCGCATTCGGCGCAGGTCGAGTTGCTCCGTGAGGAGCTGCTGGAGCTGCTGGCCCCGGTGCAGCCGAAGAGCGCCCAGGTGCCGTTCCTGTCGACGGTGACGGGGGAGTGGGCCGAGGGTTCCGAACTGGACGCCGAATACTGGTTCACCAACCTGCGTCGCACGGTTGAGCTGGAGGGCGCGGTCCGGCGGCTGCTGGACGAGGGCTTCGGTGTGTTCATCGAGTCCAGCGCGCACCCCGTGCTGACTATGGGTGTGCAGGAGACGGCCGAGGACGCCGGTGTGGACGCGGCCGCGATCGGGTCGCTGCGCCGGGACGAGGGCGGCCAGGACCGCTTCTGGGCCTCGGTCGGCGAGGCGTGGTCGCGCGGGGTGAGCGTCGACTGGGAGGCCGTGTTCGACGGCACCGGCGCCCGCCGTATCGCGCTGCCCACGTACGCCTTCCAGCAGCAGCGCTACTGGCCCGAGGCCGCGCCCGAGCGGGCCGCCGGAAAGACCGGACACGACCCCGTGGAGGCGAAGTTCTGGGCCGCCGTGGAGGCCGAGGACTGGCAGACCCTGGCCACCGAGCTGACGGTCGACGGCGATCAGCCCATGAGCGCCGTCCTGCCCGCCCTGGCCACGTGGCGCAAGCAGGCCCGTGAGCAGTCCACGGTGGACGGCTGGCGCTACCGCGTCACGTGGAAGCCGCTCGCCGAGGAGCGGTCCGCGCGGCTGTCCGGGGGCTGGCTCGTCGTCGCCCCGGCCGCCGAGGACACCTGGACCGACGCCGTGGCCGGTGTGCTCGCCGAACGCGGCGCCGACGTACGGCGGATCGCCGTGGACACCGGCACCGACGGCCGGGACGAGCTGGCCGAGCGGCTGCGCACCGCGCTCGCCGAAGCCGACGGCGGCTCGTTCGCCGGGGTGGTGTCGCTGCTGGCCCCGGCCGAGGGCGCGCACCCCGGACATGCCTCGCTGCCCGCCGGAACGGCCGCCCAGCTCGCGCTGATCCAGGCCCTGGGCGACGCCGGAATCGGCGCGCCGCTGTGGTGCCTGACGAACGGCGCCGTCTCCGTCGGTGGCGCGGACCGGCCGGCCGCCCCCGAGCAGGCGCTCGTCTGGGGCCTTGGCCGGGTGGCCGCGCTGGAGCACCTGGAGCGCTGGGGCGGTCTGATCGACCTGCCCGAAACGCCCGACGAGCGCGCCCTGACCCGGCTGGTGGGCCTCCTCGCGTCCGACGGCGACGACGACCAGGCCGCGATCCGCGCCACGGGCGTCTTCGGGCCCCGCCTGGTGCGCGCCCCGCTGGCCGACACCTCCGCCGTACGGTCCTGGAAGCCGACCGGCACCACGCTGGTCACCGGTGGTACGGGACGGCTCGGCGCGCAGGTCGCCCGGTGGCTGGCCCGCAACGGTGCCGACCATCTGGTGCTGGCGAGCCTCAGGGGCCCGGACGCCCCCGGGGCCGTCGAGCTGGAGGCCGAGCTGACCGGGCTCGGCGCCAAGGTCACCCTCGCCGCCTGCGATGTGACCGACCGCGCGGCGCTCGCCGAGACCCTCGCGGCCATCCCGGCCGACCAGCCGCTGACCGCCGTCGTGCACACCGCCGCGGTCATCGAGGACGGGGTGATCGAGGGGCTGACCCCGGATCAGGTCGAGCGGGTGCTGCGGCTCAAGGTGGACGCCACGCGCCATCTGCACGAGCTCACCCGGGACCTGGAGCTGACCGCGTTCGTGCTGTGCTCGCACTTCTCCGCCACGTTCGGCGCACCCGGCCAGGGCAACCAGGCGCCCGGCAACGCCTTCCTGCACTCCTTCGCCGAGCAGCGCCGCGCGGACGGGCTGCCCGCCACCACGCTGACCTTCGGTCCGTGGGGCGACGGCGGCACGGTGGACGGCGCGGTCGGCGACCGGATGCGCCGCCACGGCATCAACGAGATGGCGCCGGAACCGGCCACCGCCACCCTCCAGCACGCGCTGGACCGGGACGAGACCGCGCTGACCGTCATCGACATGGACTGGCGGCGCTTCACCCTCGCCTTCACCGCCGACCGGTCGCGTCCGCTGCTGCACGACCTGCCCGAGGCCCGCGAGGTCGTCGAGGAAATGGCCACCGCCGAGGCCGACGGCGGCGGCGCGGCCGCCGGGGCGGCCCTGGCCGGGCAGCTCGCGGCGCTGCCGGAGACCGAGCGGGAGCGGGTGCTGCTGGATCTGGTGCGCAGCGCGGTGGCCGCCGTGCTGGGCCACTCCGGCGCCCAGGCGATCGAGGCGGGCCGGGCCTTCAAGGAGCTTGGCTTCGACTCGCTGACAGCCGTCGAACTCCGCAACCGGCTCGGCGCCGCGAGCGGGCTGAAGCTGCCCCCGAGCCTGATCTTCGACCACCCGACCCCGGCCGCCGTGGCCGCTTATCTGCGGGCCGGGATCGCGCCCGACGAGGCGGCCGACGGCACCGCGGTGCTCGAAGAACTCGACAAGCTGGAGACCGCGCTCACCGGCACCGCGCCCGACAACATCACCCGGGCCCGGATCACCATGCGCCTGCAGTCGCTGATGGCGAAGTGGAACGAGTCGGACGGCACGGCGGTCACCGCCGAACCCGCCACCACGGCGGCGCCGGAGCGTCCGGCGAAGGACACGGTCGACGCCGAGCAGCTCCAGTCGGCCAGCGACGAAGAGCTCTTCGCATTCATCAACAAGGGTCTCGGAAGGGCATGACGGGAATTCTGCTATTGACGTCGTTCTCGATATCGGACAGGATTTTCCATACCCTTCAATAGAGTTGCCGAATACCGGTTGCCCCCTATCGCTCCTTGGGTCTCCAGGGGGTCGTAGGGGGCATCTAGGGGTTGTTGTGAGGGTTAGTTCGCATATAGCCTCTCAGCGAGAAGTCGACTGATTTGGTTGTTGGTTACCGGCTCCCCTGTTGAGGATCTGTGGAGCATTTCCGATGCCGTCTGCCGTAATTGGATTGCGTAAATGGCGAATGAAGAGACGCTGCGGGACTACCTCAAGCTGGTAACGGCGGATCTGCACCAGACTCGCCTCCGCCTGCAAGAGGCCGAGGCGAAGAACCACGACCCCATCGCGATCGTGGGGATCGGCTGCCGTTATCCCGGGGGCGTTCAGTCGCCCGAGGACCTGTGGCGCATCGTCAGCGAGGGCGTCGACGCGGTCAGCGAGTTCCCGCTGGACCGCGGGTGGAATGTCGACACGATGTACCACCCGGACCCGGACCACCCCGGCACCAGCTATGTGCACGAGGGCGGATTCGTCGACGGCATAGCCGATTTCGACCCGTCGCTGTTCGGCATCAGCCCGCGAGAAGCGCTCGGCATGGACCCGCAGCAGCGGATGCTGCTGGAGACGTCCTGGGAGGCGTTCGAGCGGGCCGGAATCGACCCGGTCGCGGTGCGCGGCCGGCAGATCGGCGTCTTCGTCGGCACCAGCAATCACGATTACCTGGGCGCGATCCTCAGTTCCAACGAGAACTTCGAGGGCTATTTCGGCACCGGTAACGCCGCGAGCGTCGCCTCCGGCCGCCTTTCCTACACCTTCGGTTTCGAGGGCCCGGCCGTCACCGTCGACACCGCCTGCTCCTCCTCGCTCGTGGCGCTCCACCTCGCCGTCCAGGCCCTGCGCAACGGCGAATGCTCACTCGCGCTCGCCGGCGGCGCGACCCTCATGTGCGCGCCCGGCGTCTTCGTCGACTACAGCAAGATGCGCGGACTGGCCCTCGACGGCCGCTCCAAGCCCTTCGCCCCGGAGGCCGACGGCTTCTGCCTGGGCGAAGGCGTCGGCATGCTGCTCGTCGAGCGGCTGTCGGACGCCCAGCGCAAGGGCCACCCGGTCCTCGCCGTGGTCCGCGGCTCCGCCGTCAACCAGGACGGTGCCAGCAACGGCCTCACCTCGCCCAACGGCCCCTCGCAGCAGCGCGTCATCCTCCAGGCACTGGCCAACGCCCGCCTCAGCCCCGACCAGGTCGACGCCGTCGAGGCCCACGGCACCGGCACCGCCCTCGGCGACCCCATCGAGGCCCAGGCGCTGCTCGCCACCTACGGCCAGGACCGGCCCGAGGGCAAACCGCTGCTCATCGGCTCCATCAAGTCCAACATCGGCCACGCCCAGGCGGGCGCCGGTGTCGGCGGCGTCATCAAGATGGTCATGGCGATGCGGTACGGTGTGCTGCCCAAGACCCTCCACCTCACCGAGCCCACCCCGCACGTCGACTGGACGGCCGGGGACGTCGAACTGCTCACCGCCACCACCGAATGGCCCCAGGACCCCGAGGGCGCGACCCCGCGCCGCGCGGGCATCTCGTCGTTCGGCATGAGCGGCACCAATGTGCACACCATCCTCGAGGAGCCCCCGGCCCTCGCCGCCCCCGCCGAGAGCGGCGGCCCGGAGCCGGAGCGGGCCGAACCGCCCCTGGTCCCGGTCGTGCTCTCCGGCAAGGACGAGCAGGCGCTGCGGGCCCAGGCCCTCCGGCTGCGCACCCATCTGACCGCCCGCCCCGGCCACCGCCTCGCCGACCTCGGCTACTCCCAGGCCGTCACCCGTGCCGCCCTCGACCGCCGCGCCGTGGTCCTCGCGGCCGATCACGACGAGCTGCTCGCGGGCCTCGACGCGCTCGCCGAAGGCCGCCACCACCCCGAGCTGGCCGAGGGGCTGGCCGCCGAGGGCAAGGTCGCGTTCCTCTTCACCGGCCAGGGCAGCCAGCGGCTCGGCATGGGCCGTGAGCTGTACGAGATCTACCCGGTGTTCGCCGAGGCGCTGGACGCGGTCTGCGCCCAGCTCGACCGGTTCCTCGACCGGCCGCTGAAGGACGTGCTGTTCGGCGACGACGCCGCCACGCTCGACCGGACCGGCTTCACCCAGCCCGCGCTGTTCGCCGTCGAGGTGGCCCTCTTCCGCCTCGTCGAATCCTGGGGGCTGCGCCCCGACTTCCTCGCCGGCCACTCCATCGGCGAGCTCACCGCCGCCCATGTCGCCGGGGTGCTGTCGCTCACCCACGCCTCCGCTCTGGTGGCCGCGCGCAGCCAGCTCATGCAGCAACTCCCCGCCAGTGGCGCGATGATCGCGGTGCAGGCGTCGGAGGACGAGGTGACGCCGCTGCTCAACGAGCGGGTGTCGATCGCCGCGCTCAACGGGCCCACCTCGGTCGTCATCGCGGGTGACGAGGACGCGGCGCTTGAGATCGCGGCGTCGTTCGAGGCGCGGGGCCGGAAGACCAAGCGGCTCACCGTCAGCCACGCGTTCCACTCCCCGCACATGGACGGGATGCTGGAGAACTTCCGTCAGGTCGCCGAGCGGCTGACCTACGAGGCTCCGAAGATCCCGATCGTCTCCAACCTCACCGGCACCCTGGTGAGCGCCGACGAGATCACCACGCCCGACTTCTGGGTCCGCCACGTCCGCGAGGCCGTCCGCTTCCTCGACGGCGTCCGCCGCCTCGAGGACCACGGCGTGACCACCTTCGTCGAACTGGGCCCCGACGGGGTGCTCTCCGCCATGGCCCAGGAGTGCGTGACCGGCGGCAAGAACCGCACGTTCGCGTTCCTGCCCGCCCTGCGCTCCGGCCGCCCCGAGGCCCGCACCCTCGGCCACGCGCTCGCCCAGGCCCAGGTCCGCGGCGTGCCCGTGGACTGGGCCAGGTACTACGCGGGCACCGGCGCCCGCCGCGTCGAGCTGCCCACCTACGCCTTCCAGCGGCAGCGCTACTGGCCCGCCAACCCCTTCTCGTACGGCCCCGACCCCGCCGAAGCCGAAGCCGCCGCCCCGGCCGTGGCCGACGCCCGGTTCTGGGAGGTCGTGCACAGCGAGGACCTGGCCGCCCTGGTCGACACCCTCGGCCTCGACGGCGACCAGCCCCTCAGCGAGGTGCTGCCCGTCCTGTCCGCGTGGCGGCGGCGAAGCCACGTCGACACCACCGTCGACGGCTGGCGCTACCGCATCACCTGGACACCGCTGCCGCAGACCCAGGACAAGCCGCTCACCGGCACCTGGCTCGTGATCACCCCCGAGGCGCGCGCGGAGGACCCCTGGGTGGCCGAGTCGCTGCGGCTGCTGGCCGAACGCGGCGTCACGGTCCACGAGATCGCGGTCGACGGCACCACCGCCGACCGCGCCGCCCTCGCCGAGCGGATCCGCACGGCCCTGACCCCGGACCCGGCGCGGGAGACCGGCGGGGTCCCGCACGCCGACGGTGTGCTCTCCCTGCTCGGCCTGGACGAGCGCCCGCACGACCGGCACCCCTCCCTCACCGCCGGACTCGCGGGGACCCTCACCCTCGTCCAGGCCCTCGGTGACGCCGAGGTCGACGCCCCGCTGTGGGCCGCCACCCGCGGCGCGGTCTCCGTCGGCCGCTCCGACCGGCTCACCAGCCCCGACCAGGCCCAGATCTGGGGCCTGGGCCGCACCGCCGCCCTCGAACACCCCGAGCGCTGGGGCGGTCTGATCGACCTGCCCGAGACCGCCGACGACCGCGCCCTCGGGCGGCTCGCCGACATCCTCGCCGGACCCGAGGGCATCAGCGGCGAGGACCACCTCGCGATCCGCCCGCAGGGCATCCACGTCCGCCGGCTGGCCCGCGCACCGCACCACGAGACCACCGGCGACGGCTGGAGCACCCACGGCACCGCGCTGATCACCGGCGGCACCGGAGCCCTCGGCGGCCACGTCGGCCGCTGGCTCGTGGCCCACGGCGCCCAGCACATCCTGCTCACCAGCCGCCGCGGCCCCGACGCCCCCGGCGCCGCCGAGCTGCGCGACGAACTCACCGCCCTCGGCGCCCAGGTGACCATCGCCGCCTGCGACGTCGCCGACCGCGCCGCCCTCGCCGAGCTGCTGGCGACCGTCCCCGCGGACCTTCCGCTGACCACGGTCGTGCACGCCGCCGGAGTACTGGACGACGGTGTCCTCGACGCCCAGACCCCGCGGCGGATGGCCGATGTGCTGCGCGCCAAGGCCGACGCCGCCCGCCATCTGCACGAACTCACCCGCGGACTCGACCTGTCCGCCTTCGTGCTCTTCTCCTCCATGGCCGCCACCTTCGGCGCCGCCGGACAGGCCAACTACGTGGCCGCCAACGCCTACCTCGACGCGCTCGCCGAACAGCGCCGCGCCGAGGGCCTGCCCGCCACCTCGATGGCCTGGGGCGCCTGGGCCGACGGCGGCATGGCCACCGACGAGCTGGTGGCCGAGCGGCTCCGGCAGTCCGGGCTGCCCGCCCTCGCCCCCGAACCGGCGACCGCCGCCCTGGGCGCCGCGCTCGACCTCGACGAGACCTTCTCCCTCGTCGTCGACATCGAATGGGACCGCTTCGCGCCCGGCCTCTCCGGCCACCGCCCGAACCCGCTGCTCACCGAGCTCTCCGAGGCGCGCCGCGCGATCGAGGCGGCGCGCACCGCCACCGGCGGCCCCGCCATCCCCGGCCAGCCCACCTCGCTGGCCCAGCGGCTGACGGACGCCGGGACCGACGAGGAACGCGACCAGATCGCCCTGGACTTCGTCCGCACCCAGGTGGCCGTCGTCCTCGGCCACCCCGGACCGGACTCGGTGGAGCCCAGCCGCGCCTTCCGCGACCTCGGCTTCGACTCGCTGACCGCCGTCGAGATCCGCAACCTGCTGTCCACCCTCACCGGGCTGAAGCTGCCCGCCACCATCATCTTCGACTACCCCACCCCGATCGCCCTCGCCGACCATCTGCAGGCCGAACTCATCGGCTCGCGCCCGGCGGTGACCGGTGCGTCGTCGGTGGGCGTGGCCCTGGACGACGACCCGATCGCGATCGTCGGCATGAGCTGCCGCTTCCCCGGTGGTGTGCGCTCGCCCGAGGAGCTGTGGCGGCTGCTGGCGTCCGGACAGGACGCGGTGGTCGACTTCCCCGCCGACCGTGGCTGGGACCTGGAGACGCTGTACGACCCGGAGGGCACGGGCGAGCACACCAGCTACGTCCGCGAGGGCGGATTCCTCGCCGACGCCGCCGAGTTCGACCCCGTCTTCTTCGGTATCTCGCCGCGCGAGGCGCTCGCGATGGACCCGCAGCAGCGGCTGCTGCTGGAGACGTCGTGGGAGGCGTTCGAGCGGGCCGGGATCGACCCGACGACGCTGCGCGGTCAGCAGGTCGGCGTGTTCGCCGGTACCAACGGCCAGGACTATCTGCCCGTCATCCTGTCCGCCCCCGATGGCTCCGAAGGCTTCATGGGGACGGGTAACGCGGCCAGTGTGATGTCGGGCCGGGTGTCGTATGCGCTGGGGCTCGAGGGTCCTGCGGTGACGGTGGACACGGCGTGTTCGTCGTCGTTGGTGGCGTTGCACTGGGCGATTCAGGCGTTGCGTGCGGGTGAGTGCTCGTTGGCGCTGGCCGGTGGTGTGACGGTGATGTCGACGCCGGGTTCGTTCGTGGACTTCAGTCGTCAGCGTGGGCTGGCGGAGGATGGTCGGATCAAGGCGTTCGCGGCCGGTGCGGATGGCACCGGTTGGGGCGAGGGCGTGGGCATGCTGCTCGTGGAGCGGCTGTCCGATGCCCGGAAGAACGGCCACCCGGTGCTCGCGGTCGTGCGTGGCAGCGCGATCAACCAGGACGGTGCGTCCAACGGTCTGACGGCGCCGAATGGTCCCTCGCAGCAGCGGGTGATCCGGCAGGCGCTGGCGGGTGCGGGTCTGTCCGCGTCCGAGGTGGACGCGGTCGAGGCCCACGGCACCGGCACCAAGCTGGGTGACCCGATCGAGGCGCAGGCCCTGCTGGCCACCTACGGCCAGGAGCGCGACGCCGACCAGCCCCTGTGGCTCGGCTCCATCAAGTCCAACTTCGGCCATACGCAGGCCGCGGCCGGTGTCGCCGGTGTGATGAAGATGGTGCTGGCCATCGAGCACGGCCTGCTGCCGCAGACCCTCAACGTCGATGAGCCCACCCCGCACGTGGACTGGTCGGCGGGCGCGGTGTCGCTGCTGACCGAGGCACGGGAGTGGCCCGAGACCGGCCGTCCGCGCCGGGCCGCCGTGTCCTCGTTCGGCATCAGCGGCACCAACGCGCACACCATCATCGAGCAGGCCCCCGCGTACGCGGACGAGACCGAGGACCTGGCGCCCGCCGCCGCTCCCCGGTCCGGCGTCCCGGCCGCCTGGGTGCTCTCCGCCAAGTCCCCCGAGGGCCTGCGCGACCAGGCCGTACGGCTCCGCGCCCATCTCGACGAGCGCACCGAACTGGACCTCACCGACGTGGCTTTCACCCTCGCCACGCGCCGTACCGCCTTCGAGGAGCGCGCGGCGCTCGTCGCCGAGGACCGGGACGGGCTGCTGTCCGGCCTGGAGGCGCTCGCCGAGGGACGTACGGCGGCCGGGCTCGTCCAGGGCTCGGTGGCCGGTGGCAAGGTGGCGTTCCTCTTCACCGGGCAGGGCAGCCAGCGGCTCGGCATGGGCCGTGAGCTGTACGACACCTTCCCGGCATTCGCGGACGCCCTGGACGAGGTGTGTGCCCACCTGGACACGCATCTGGAACGGCCGCTGCGAGAGGTGCTGTTCGGCGACGACGCCGAGGCGCTGGACCGGACCGGTTTCACCCAGCCCGCGCTGTTCGCGGTCGAGGTGGCGCTGTTCCGCCTGGTCGAGGCATGGGGCCTGAAGGCGGACATCCTCTCCGGGCATTCGATCGGTGAGCTGGCCGCCGCGCATGTGGCCGGTGTGCTGTCGCTGGCGGATGCGGCGAAGCTGGTGGCGGCGCGTGGCCGTCTGATGCAGGAGCTTCCGGCCGGTGGCGCGATGATCGCGGTGCAGGCGTCGGAGGACGAGGTACTGCCGCTGCTGACCGAGCGGGTCAGCATCGCCGCGCTCAACGGGCCGACGTCGGTGGTCATCGCGGGTGATGAGGACGCGGCTGTCGCGATTGCGGCGGGCTTCGAGGCGCAGGGTCGGAAGACCAAGCGGCTCACGGTCAGCCACGCGTTCCACTCGCCGCGTATGGACGGCATGTTGGAGGCGTTCCGCGAGGTCGCGGAGGGGCTGACGTACGAGGCCCCGCGCATCCCGATCGTGTCCAACCTGACCGGGAACGTCGTCTCCACCGAGGAGATCACCAGCCCCGGCTTCTGGGTGCGCCACGTGCGCGAGGCCGTCCGCTTCCTCGACGGCGTCCGCACGTTGGAGGCCCAGGGCGTCACCACCTTCGTGGAGCTGGGCCCCGACGGTGTCCTCACCGCCATGGCCCAGGACTGTGTGACCGGCGAGGACGCCGCGTTCGCCGCCGTGCTCCGCAAGGACCGCCCCGAGGCCGAAGCGCTGCTGTCGGCCGTCGCGCGGGCGCATGTGCGTGGGGCGGCGGTGGACTGGGCGGCGTACTACGCCCGAACGGGCGCCGCTCAGGTCGAGCTGCCCACCTATGCCTTCCAGCGGCAGCGCTACTGGCCGAAGGTCTCCTCGCTGTTCCTGGGCGATGTGGCCGCGGTCGGGCTGGGCGAGGCCGAGCATCCGCTGCTCGGCGCCAGCGCCGAACTGCCGGACGCGGACGGGATGCTGTTCACCGGGCGGCTGGCGCTCTCGACCCATCCGTGGCTCGCGGGCCACACCATCCTGGACACCGTGCTGCTGCCCGGCACCGCGTTCGTGGAGCTGGCGATCCGCGCCGGTGACCAGGTCGGCTGTGACTACCTCGAAGAGCTGACCCTCGAAGCGCCGCTGGTCCTGCCCGCGCAGGGCGGTGTCCAGCTACGGCTGTCGGTCGGCGCGGCCGACGAGACGGGCCGCCGTCCGCTGTCGCTGCACTCCCGGCTGGAGAGCCTGCCCGCCGAGGAGCCGTGGACCCGGCACGCCGCCGGTGTCCTGGCGTCCGGAGGCCGTCCGGAGGCGTCGTTCGAGCTGACCGCATGGCCCCCGGCGGACGCGGCCGAGGTGGAGCTGGACGGCCGCTACGAGGGCCTGCTGGACATCGGTTTCGCCTACGGCCCCGCGTTCCAGGGGCTGCGCAGGGCGTGGCAGCGCGGCGGCGAGGTGTTCGCCGAGGTGGCGCTGGACGAGGACACGGCCGAGGAGGCCGCCGCGTTCGGGCTGCACCCGGCGCTGCTGGACTCCGCCCTGCACGCCATCGGTTTGGCCGGTCTGGGCAACACGGGTGGGGAAGGGCGGCTGCCGTTCGCCTGGACCGGTGTGTCGCTGTACGCGAGCGGCGCCTCGGCGCTGCGCGTGCGGCTGGCCCCCGCTGGCGCCGAGGGCGTCCGGCTGGAGATCGCCGACACCACCGGTGCGCCGGTCGCGGCCGTCGAGACGCTCGGGCTGCGCCCCGTCTCGGCCGAGCAGTTGCGGAGCGCGCGCACGTCCTACCACGAGTCGCTGTTCCATCTGGAGTGGACGACGCCGTCCGGGCTCGCCGACACGGCCGGGGCGGAGGTGCCGGCCGACGGCCGGTGGGCGGTGCTGGGCGCCGATCCGCTCGGGCTCGGGACCACGGCGTACGGGGACCTCGCGACGCTGGCCGATGCGGTCGCCGCGGGCACGGCGCCCGCGCCCGAGTACGTCGTCGTGTCGCCGTCCGCCGAGACCGGTGAGCGGGTGGCCCGCGCGGCGCACCGCGCCGCCACCGCGGCGCTCGATTCCGTCCAGCGGTGGCTGGACGAGGAGCGGTTCGGGGACGTCCCGCTGGTCGTGGTGACCCGTGGCGCGGTGGCCGTCGAGGCCGACGAGCCGGTGGCGGATCTGGCCGGTGCGGCCGTGTGGGGTCTGCTGCGCTCGGCGCAGTCGGAGAACCCGGGCCGGTTCGTACTGGTGGACACCGACGGCCGGGACGAGTCGCTGCGTGCCCTGCCCGCCGCCCTGGCCTCGGACGAGCCGCAGGTGGCGATCCGCGCGGGCGCGGTGTCCGTGCCGCGGCTGGCGCGGGTGGCCGTGGAGCCGGAGCGGGACGACGCCCGGGGCCTCGACCCCGAGGGCACGGTGCTGGTGACCGGTGCGTCCGGTTCGCTGGGTGGTCTGGTGGCCCGGCATCTGGTGGCGGAGCGTGGCGTACGGCAGCTCCTGCTGGTGAGCCGTCGTGGCGACCAGGCTCCTGGTGCTGCTGAACTCGGCGCCGAGCTGGCCGAGTTGGGTGCGAGCGTGCGCTGGGCGGCGTGTGATGTGGCGGACCGGGACGCGCTCGCCGCGACCCTGGCGGCCATCCCCGCCGAGCATCCGCTGACCGCCGTCGTACACACCGCCGGTGTGCTGGACGACGGTGTGATCGGTTCGCTGACGCCCGAGCGCGTCGACCACGTCATGCGTCCGAAGGTGGACGCGGCGTGGAATCTGCACGAGCTGACCCGCGAGCTGGACCTGACGGCCTTCGTGCTGTTCTCGTCCTCCTCCGGTGTGTTCGGCGGCCCGGGCCAGGGCAACTACGCCGCGTCCAACGTCTTCCTGGACGCCCTCGCCCAGCACCGCGCCGCCCAGGGCCTGCCCGCCACCGCGCTGGCGTGGGGCCTGTGGGCCGGGGCCGGTATGGGCAGCACCCTGGACGAGGCCGACATCGCCCGGATGCGGCGGGCCGGACTGCCGCCGCTGCCGGTGGCGGAGGGCCTCGCACTGCTCGACACCGCGCTGACCGTCCGCGAGGCGTCGCTGGTGCCGATGCGGGTGGACATCGCGGCCCTGCGCACCCTGGCCGCCAGTGGCGCGGTCTCGCCCCTGTTCCGCGGTCTGGTGCGGATCCCGGCACGGCGCGCGGTGGACGCGGTCGCGGCGGGCGGCGAGGCCGGTCTTGCCGGACGGCTCACCGGACTGTCCGAGCCCGAGCAGGAGCGGCTGCTGCTGGACCTGGTCCGTGGCCAGGTGGCCACCGTGCTCGGCTACGCCGGTGCGGAGACCATCGGTTCGGGCCGGGCGTTCAAGGAGCTGGGCTTCGACTCCCTGACCGCCGTCGAGCTGCGCAACCAGCTCAACACGGTCACCGGGCTGCGGCTGCCCGCCACGCTCATCTTCGACTACCCGGACCCGCAGGTCCTGGCCCGCCATCTGCGCACCGAGCTCGTCGGCACGCGGACCCCGGCGGTGCACACCCCGGTGCCGGTCGTGGCCGCCACCGACGACGAGCCGATCGCCATCGTGGCGATGAGCTGCCGCTACCCCGGCGGGGTCACCACCCCCGAGGAGCTGTGGCAGTTGCTCGCCGCGGGCGAGGACGGCATCTCCCGCTTCCCCGACAACCGCGGCTGGGACCTCGAGGCGCTCTACGACCCGGACCCGGAGACCCAGGGCACCTCCTACGCCCGCGAGGGCGGATTCCTGCACGACGCCGCCGAGTTCGACCCGGCGTTCTTCGGGATCTCGCCGCGCGAGGCCCTTGCCATGGACCCGCAGCAGCGGCTGCTGCTGGAGACCTCCTGGGAGGCGTTCGAGCGCGCCGGTATCGACCCGCTGTCGGTGCGCGGCAGCAGGACCGGTGTGTTCGCGGGCGTCATGTACCACGACTACGGGTCCCGGCTGCACGCCGTCCCGAACGAGGTCGAGGGCTATCTCGGCACCGGCAGCTCCAGCAGTGTGGTGTCCGGCCGGGTGGCGTACACCTTCGGTCTGGAGGGTCCGGCCGTCACGGTCGACACGGCCTGCTCGTCGTCGCTGGTCGCGCTGCACCTCGCGGCGCAGGCGCTGCGTCAGGGCGAATGCTCGCTGGCGCTGGCCGGCGGTGTCACGGTGATGTTCACCCCGGGTACGTTCATCGACTTCAGCCGCCAGCGCGGACTGGCCAGGGACGGCCGCTGCAAGTCCTTCGCGGCCGCCGCCGACGGCACCGGCTGGGGCGAGGGCGCGGGCATGCTGCTGCTGGAGCGGCTGTCGGACGCCCGCCGCAACGGCCATGAGGTGCTGGCGATCGTGCGCGGCAGCGCCGTCAACCAGGACGGCGCGTCCAACGGTCTGACCGCGCCCAACGGCCCGTCCCAGCAGCGCGTCATCCGCCAGGCGCTGGCCAACGCCCGCCTGACCACCGGTGAGGTGGACGTGGTCGAGGCGCACGGCACCGGCACGACGCTCGGTGACCCGATCGAGGCGCAGGCGCTGCTGGCCACCTACGGCCAGGACCGGGACGCGGAGCGGCCGCTGTGGCTGGGCTCCGTCAAGTCCAACCTGGGCCACACCCAGGCGGCCTCCGGTGTCGCCGGAATCATCAAAATGGTGCTGTCGATGCGGCACGGTGTGCTGCCGCGCACCCTGCACGTGGACGAGCCGTCGCCGCATGTGGACTGGTCGGCGGGCGCGGTGTCGCTGCTCACCGAGCAGCTGGAGTGGCCGGAGACCGGCCGCCCGCGCCGCGCCGCGGTGTCCTCGTTCGGCATCAGCGGCACCAACGCCCACGCCATCATCGAGCAGCCGCCCGCCCCCGAGCCGAGCGAGCCCGCGGCGGAGCCCGAGGCCCTGCCGTATGTGCCCGTGCTGCTGTCGGCCCGCACCGAGGACGGTGTGCGGGCGCAGGCGCGGCGGCTGCGGTCGCGGATCGCCGCCGAACCCCGGGCCGCCCTCACCGACCTGGGCTTCTCGCTCGCCACGACCCGCGCCGCGCTCGAACACCGCGTCGCCCTGGTCTCCGAAGGCCACGACGACGCGCTGGGCGCGCTCGACGCGCTGGCGCGCGGTGACCACCCGGCGCAGGCGCTGCGCGGTGTCGCCACCGAGGGCAAGGTGGCGTTCCTCTTCACCGGCCAGGGCAGCCAGCGGCTCGGCATGGGCCGTGAGCTGTACCGGACGTTCCCGCGCTTCGCGCAAGCGCTGGACGAGGTGTGCGCGCATCTGGACGGGCATCTGGAGCGGCCGCTGCGGGAGGTGCTGTTCGGCGACGACGCCGAGGCGCTGGACCAGACCGGTTTCACCCAGCCCGCGCTGTTCGCCATCGAGGTGGCGCTGTTCCGGCTGGTCGAGGCGTGGGGCCTGAAGGCGGACTACGTGTCCGGCCACTCCATCGGCGAACTGGCCGCCGCGCATGTGGCGGGTGTGTTCTCGCTCGCCGACGCCTCCGTGCTGGTCGCGGCCCGTGGCCGCCTCATGCAGGAGCTGCCCGCCGGCGGCGCGATGATCGCTCTCCAGGCAGCCGAGGACGAGGTGGCGCCGCTGCTCACCGACCGCGTGAGCATCGCCGCCCTCAACGGCCCGAACTCCGTGGTCATCGCGGGTGACGAGGACGCGGCGACGCGGCTCGCGGCGGACTTCGAGGCGCGGGGTCGCAAGACCAAGCGGCTCACGGTCAGCCATGCCTTCCACTCGCCGCACATGGACCCGATGCTCGCGGACTTCCGCAAGCTGGCCGCGTGCCTGACCTACAACGCCCCGAAGATCCCGCTGGTGTCCTGCCTCACCGGCACCGTGGCCTCCGCCGATGAGATCCGCCTGCCGGAGTTCTGGGTGCGCCATGTCCGGGAGTCCGTCCGCTTCGCCGACGGGGTCCGCACCCTGCGCGACCAGGGTGTGACCACCTTCGTGGAGCTCGGCCCGGACGGGGTGCTCTCCGCGATGGGCGAGGACTGCCTCGCCGACACGGAGACCGGGACCGAAGCGGAGGCCGGCACCGAGGCGGTGTTCGTCCCCACCCTGCGCGGTGGCCGCCCCGAGGCCCAGGCGCTCGCCACCGCCCTCGCCCACGCCCATGTCCGCGGCGCCGCCCCGGACTGGGCGGCGGTCTACGCCGGGCGCGGCGCCCGCCGCGTGGAGCTGCCCACCTACGCCTTCCAGCGCCAGCGCTACTGGCTCGACGTGGGCATCTCCGTCGAGGACGTGATCTCCGCGGGCCTCGGCACGGCCGACCATCCGCTGCTGGGCGCGGCGGTGGAACTCCCCGACACCGGCGGCTTCGTGTTCACCGGGCGGCTGTCGCTGCTGACCCACCCGTGGCTGGCCGACCACGCCGTCATGGACACCGTGCTGCTGCCCGGCACCGCCTTCGTCGAACTCGCGCTGCGGGCCGGCCACGAGGCGGGCTGTGACACGGTCGAGGAGCTGACCCTCCAGGCGCCGCTGGTCCTGCCCGAACAGGGCGCCGTCCAACTGCGGCTGGAGCTCGCGGCGGCCGACGAGACCGGGCGCCGCTCGCTGACCCTGCACTCCCGCCGGGAGGACGTCCCCGTCGACGAGCCGTGGATCCGCCACGCCACCGGCTTCCTCGCCCCGGGCGAGCAGGCGACCGACACCGAGCAGGTGGACCTGGGCGTATGGCCTCCGGCCGACGCGACGGCCCTCGCCACCGAGGAGTTCTACGAGGGCGCGGCCACCGCCGGACTCGGCTACGGCCCGGTCTTCCAGGGGCTGCACACCGCCTGGCGGCGCGGCGACGAGCTGTTCGCCGAGATCCGGCTGCCCCAGGGCTTCGAGCCCGAGGCCGCCGCGTACGGGGTGCATCCGGCGCTGCTGGACGCCGCCCTGCACACGCTCGGGCTCGACCCGGAGGGCGAGGAGAACGAAGGGGCGCGGCTGCCGTTCGCCTGGACCGGCGTACGGCTGTACGCCGGGGGCGCCGCATCGCTGCGCGTACGGCTGCGGCCCGGCGCCGACGGGGTGTCGCTGCACCTCGCCGACGGCACCGGCGCCGCCGTCGCCACCATCGACGGCCTGGTGCTGCGCCCGCTCTCGACCGAGCAGCTCGACGCCTCGCGCGCCGCACACCACGAGTCGCTGTTCCGCCCCGAGTGGGCGGCCCTGTCCGCGTCCGCCACCGACATCCCACTCGGCGAGCGCTGGGTGACCCTCGGAGCCGCCACCGGCTTCACGGCCACCGGCTTCACCGTCGCGGGCGAGCGGCTGGACGACTACGCGGACCTCGCGGCACTCGCCACCGCGCTCGACGGCGGCGCGTCCGCCCCCGACGTGGTCGTGGCACCCCTCACCGCCACCGGCGGCGCGGCGTCCCTGCCCGACACCGCGAGGGCCGTCGCCCGGAACACCCTGGACCTGGTCCAGAACTGGCTGAACGACCAGCGGTTCGCCGACACCCGCCTCGTCCTCGTCACCCGTGGCGCGGTCGCGGCGGCCCCCGGCGAGGAGATCGCCGACCTGGCCCACACCACCGCCTGGGGCCTGGTCAAGTCCGCGCAGTCGGAGAACCCCGGCCGCTTCGTCCTGGTCGACCTCGACGGTACCGACGCCTCCCAGCGGGCCCTGCCGTCGGTGCTCGCCACCGACGAACCGCAGCTCGCCCTGCGCTCCGGCACCGGCCACGCCTACCGGCTCGCCCGGGTCCCGGCCCGGCCGGACACCCCCGAGCCGACTGGACTCGGCGACCCGGACGGCACCGTGCTGCTGAGCGGCGCCACCGGCGCGCTCGGCGGACTCTTCGCCCGCCACCTGGTGGCGGAGCGCGGGGTCCGGCGTCTGCTGCTGGTGAGCCGCCGTGGTGGCCAGGCACCGGGCGCGGCCGAACTCGCCGCCGAACTGGGCGAGATGGGTGCCGAGGCCACCTGGGCGGCCTGTGACACCGCCGACCGGGACGCCCTGGCCGCCACCCTCTCGGCGATCCCGGCAGCGCATCCGCTGACCGCCGTGGTGCACACCGCGGGCGTCCTGGACGACGGCGTCATCAGCTCGCTGACCGGTGAGCGGATCGACACCGTGCTGCGCCCCAAGGTGGACGCGGCGTGGAACCTCCACGAGCTGACCCGCGACCTCGACCTGGCCGCGTTCGTGCTCTTCTCCTCGGCCGCCGGTGCCTTCGGCAGCTCGGGACAGGGAAACTACGCCGCGGCCAACACCTTCCTGGACGCACTCGCCCAGCACCGCCACGCCCAGGGCCTGCCCGCGAGCTCGCTGGCCTGGGGCCTGTGGGCGGCGGCCGACGGCATGGCCGGAAGCCTCGACGCCTCCGATGTGACCCGCATCTCGCGCGGTGGCTTCGCGGCGCTCCCGCAGGACGAGGGCCTGGCCCTGTTCGACCTGTCGGGCACCCTGCCCGAGGCCGTGCTCGTCCCGATCCGCATCGACACGGGCGCGCTGCGCGGCCAGGCCGCCGCCGGGCTGCTGCCGCCGCTGCTGCGTGGCCTGGTCCGCACCCCCGTACGGCGCTCCGCCGACACCGGGACCACCGGTGCCGGGGCCCTGGCCGACTCGGGCGCGGGCTCGCTCGCCGAGCGGCTCTCCGGGCTCTCGGAGACCGAACGCGACCGGGAGCTGCTGGAGGTCGTCCGCAGCCATGTGGCCGCCGTCCTCGGCTACGCCACCCCGGACGACGTGGACGCCGGCCGAGGCTTCCTCGACCTCGGCTTCGACTCGCTCACCGCCGTGGATCTGCGCAACCGACTGGGGGCCGCCGCCGGGCTGCGCCTGCCGGTCACGCTGATCTTCGACTACCCGACGCCCACCGCGCTCGCCGGATACCTGCGCGAGGAGCTGAGCTTGGACGGCGCCGCCGGCGCGGCCGGACACCCGCCCGTACACGCGGAACTCGACAAGCTCGAGGCGATCCTCGCCACGATCGCCCCGGACGACATCGAGCGCCCCGGCATCACCACCCGCCTGCGCGACCTCCTGTCGAAGTGGAATGAAACGCAAAGTGCTACGGACAGCACCGCAGAAGACCGTGAAATCCAGTCCGCTACGGCAGACGAGATCTTCGATCTCCTCGACGACGAGCTCGGGCTCTCCTGACCAGCTCCACAAGAGCTCATCGACTCATCTCAGCACCGCGGGGACGGCGTAATGGCGACGGCGAACGAAGAGAAGTACCTCGACTACCTCAAGCGGGCCACCACCGACCTGCGCGAGGCGCGGCGGCGGCTGCGCGAGGTCGAGGAGCGTGAGCAGGAGCCGATCGCCATCGTGGCGATGAGCTGCCGCTACCCCGGCGGGGTCAGCACCCCCGAGGAGCTGTGGGAGCTCGTCGCCCGCGGCGGTGACGCGGCCACGCCGTACCCCACCAACCGCGGCTGGGCCACCGACGTCCTCTTCGAGCCGGACCCGGACAGCGGCCAGGAGCCGTACGTCCACGAGGGCGGATTCCTGCACGACGCGGCCGACTTCGACCCGGCGTTCTTCGGGATCTCGCCGCGCGAGGCCCTCGCCATGGACCCGCAGCAGCGGCTGCTGCTGGAGACCTCCTGGGAGGCGTTCGAGCGCGCGGGCATCGACCCGACCTCGCTCCAGGGCAGCCAGACCGGTGTGTTCGCGGGCGTGATGTACCACGACTACGCCTCCCGGCTGTTCTCCGCGCCCGAGGACGTCGAGGGCTTCCTCGGCAACGGCAGCTCCGGCTCCATCGCCTCCGGCCGCGTCGCCTACACCTTCGGCCTGGAGGGGCCGGCCGTCACCATCGACACGGCCTGCTCCTCCTCCCTGGTCGCCCTGCACTTCGCCGCCCAGGCGCTGCGCCGCCGGGAGTGCTCGCTGGCCCTGGCCGGCGGTGTCACGGTCATGTCCACCCCCGGCACCTTCACCGAGTTCAGCCGCCAGCGCGGACTCGCCGCCGACGGCCGCTGCAAGTCCTTCGCGGCAGCCGCCGACGGCACCGGCTGGGGCGAAGGCGCCGGCATGCTGCTGCTGGAGCGGCTCTCCGACGCCCGCGCCAACGGCCACCAGGTGCTCGCCCTCGTCCGCGGCAGCGCCATCAACCAGGACGGCGCCAGCAGCGGGCTGACCGCGCCGAACGGCCCCTCGCAGCAGCGCGTCATCCGCCAGGCCCTGGCCTCCGCCCGGCTCTCCGCCGGGCAGATCGACGTGGTCGAGGCCCATGGCACGGGCACCACGCTCGGCGACCCCATCGAGGCGCAGGCCCTGCTCGCCACGTACGGGCGCAACCACACCGAGGACCAGCCGCTGTGGCTGGGCTCCATCAAGTCCAACATCGGCCACACCCAGGCCGCCGCGGGTGTCGCGGGCATCATCAAGATGGTCATGGCGATGCGCCACGGGACGCTTCCGCGGACCCTGCACGTCGACCAGCCCACCCCCAACGTCGACTGGTCGGCCGGCGCCGTCTCGCTGCTGACCGAGGGGCGAGCCTGGCCCGACACCGACCAGCCGCGCCGGGCCGCGGTGTCCTCGTTCGGCATCAGCGGCACCAACGCGCACACCATCCTGGAGCAGGCGCCCGAGCCGGGCGCCGAGGAGCCGCAGACCCCGAAGACGGCCGACGACGGCGCCCCCGCCGAAGCCCGTGCCGCCGCCGCGCTGCCGCTGTGGACCGTGGCGGCCAAGAGCCGCCCCGCGCTGCGCGCCCAGGCCGCGAACCTGCGCGCCCACCTCGAGGCCCACCCCGAACTACGCCTCACCGACGTCGGCTTCTCGCTGGCCATCGGCCGGGCCGCCTTCGACCACCGGGCGGCGATCGTCGCCGACGACCGCGAGGGCCTGATACGCGCCCTCGACGCACTCTCCCGCGAGGAGCCCGCGACCGGGCTGGTCGAGGGGAGGGTCACCGGCGGCAAGGTGGCGTTCCTGTTCACGGGGCAGGGGAGCCAGCGGCTGGGGATGGGGCGTGAGCTGTATGACGCCTATCCGGTGTTCGCGGAGGCGCTGGACGCGGTGTGCGCGGAGCTGGACGCGCACCTTGAGCGGCCTTTGAAGGACGTTCTGTTCGGGGCCGATGCCGAGGCGCTCGACCAGACCGGTTTCACCCAGCCCGCGTTGTTCGCGGTTGAGGTGGCGTTGTTCCGGCTGGTGGAGGCGTGGGGTCTGCGGCCCGACTTCCTCTCCGGGCATTCGATTGGTGAGTTGGCCGCCGCGCATGTGGCGGGTGTGTTGTCGCTGGCGGATGCGGCGAAGCTGGTGGCGGCTCGTGGTCGTCTGATGCAGGAGCTTCCGGCGGGTGGCGCGATGGTCGCGGTGCAGGCGTCGGAGGACGAGGTGCTGCCGCTGCTGACCGAGCGGGTCAGCATCGCCGCGCTCAACGGGCCGACGTCGGTGGTCATCGCGGGTGACGAGGACGAGGCTGTCGCGATTGCGGCGGGCTTCGAGGCGCAGGGGCGTAAGACCAAGCGGCTCACGGTCAGTCACGCGTTCCACTCGCCGCGTATGGACGGCATGTTGGACGCGTTCCGGCAGGTTGCGCAGGGGCTGTCGTACGAGGCTCCGAAGATCCCGATCGTGTCGAATCTGACCGGTGGCGTGGTGGCCGCCGAGGAGATCACGACCCCCGACTTCTGGGTGCGCCATGTCCGCGAGGCCGTCCGCTTCCTCGACGGCGTACGGACGCTGGAGGAGCGCAACGTCACGAAGTTCGTGGAACTGGGCCCGGACGGTGTGCTCACCGCCATGGCCCAGGACTGCCTGACCCGCGACGACGCCACCCTTGTGTCCGCACTGCGCTCCGGCCGCCCGGAGCTCCAGAGCCTGGCCACCGCCGTCGCCGGGGCCCACGTCCACGGTGTCTCCCCCGACTGGACCGCCGTGTTCGCCGGGACGGACACGGCCCGTACGGACCTTCCGCTCTACCCCTTCCAGCGCGACACCTACTGGCTCGACACCGGCTACTGGGCGGGCGACATGGTGTCCGCCGGGCTCGGCGCGGCCGACCACCCGCTGCTGGGTGCCGCGGTGGCGCTCGCCGACTCCGACGGCTTCCTCTACACCGGCCGTCTCGCCCTGGACACCCATCCGTGGCTGGCCGATCACGCGGTGGCGGGCTCGGTGCTGCTGCCCGGCACGGCCTTCGTGGAGCTGGCGATCCGCGCCGGTGACCAGGTCGGTTGCGATCTGCTGGAGGAGCTGACGCTGGAAGCGCCGCTGGTGCTTCCCGAGGTGGGCGGTGTCCAGCTCCAGCTATCGGTGGGCGCGCCCGACAGTTCGGGGCGGCGCGCGCTGACGGTGTACTCGCGGCACGAGGACGCGGCGGTCGACGAGCCGTGGGTGCGGCATGCGTCGGGTGTGCTGGGTTCGGGCGCGCCCGCGGCGTCGTTCGACCTGGCGGCGTGGCCTCCGGCGGGGGCGTCGGCGCTGCCCGTCGAGGGTCTGTACGAGGGTCTGGCCGAGGCGGGGCTGACGTACGGTCCGGTGTTCCAGGGGCTGACATCCGCGTGGCGGCTGGGTGGCGAGGTCTTCGCGGAGCTGGAGCTGCCGGAGGACGCGCGGTCCGAGGCGGGGCTGTTCGGTCTGCATCCGGCGTTGCTGGATTCGGCGCTGCATGCGGTGGGTCTTGGTGGTCTGGTCGAGGGTGCGGACGGGGCGCGGCTGCCGTTCGCGTGGGCTGGTGTGTCGTTGCACGCGGTGGGTGCTTCGGTGTTGCGGGTGCGGTTGTCGTCGGCCGGTGCGGACGCGGTGTCGCTCGCGGTGGCCGATGGCGCCGGGCGTGCCGTGTTGTCGGTGGATTCGCTGGTGCTGCGGCCGGTGTCCGTCGAGCAGATCCAGGGCGCACGGGGCGGCCGTCAGGAGTCGCTGTTCCGGCTCGACTGGGCCGAGGTATCCGCCCAGGGCCCGGCGGGACGCGGGGCACTGCTGGGATCCGACGCGCTCGACCTGGCGTCGACCGGCCAGCGGTTCGATACCTACGCCGACCTGGACGCGCTGGCCACGGCGGTCGACTCCGGCGCGGCGCTGCCGGATGACGTGGTGGTCGCCCTTCAAGCCCGTCCGGTGATTGAGGACCGGGGTCCTGGGGCGGAGCCCCAGGTTGCGGGAAGGGGCGGGATAGGGGAAAGCTCCTCACCCGCCGACGCGGTGCACCGCGCCACCGCCCAGGCGCTGAGCCTGCTGCAACAGTGGCTGAATGACGACCGCTTCACGAACTCGCGCCTGGTCCTGCTGACCTCCGGTGCCGTGGCCGCCGGTGCGGACGAGCCGGTGGCCGATCTGACCCATGCCGCGGTCTGGGGCCTGGTGCGCTCCGCCGAGTCGGAGAACCCCGGCCGGTTCGTCCTGGTCGACGTCGATGGCGCGGCCGATTCGCTGAGGGCGGTGCCGGACGCGCTGGCGTCGGGCGAACCGCAGGTGGCCGTACGGGACGGGGTGCTGCGGGCGCCGCGCCTGGCGCGGGCCGCCGCCGCGGGCTCGGGTTCTGGGGAGGACGCGCCGGAGTTCGACGCCGACGGCACGGTGCTGGTCACCGGTGCGAGCGGCACGCTGGGCGCTCTGTTCGCCCGCCATCTGGTGGTGGAGCGTGGCGTACGGCGTCTGCTGCTGGTGAGCCGTCGTGGTGGCGAGGCTCCGGGTGCGGCCGAACTCGGCGCGGAATTGGCCGAGTTGGGCGCCGAGGTGCGGTGGGCGGCGTGTGATGTCGCCGACCGTGGCGCGCTGGCCGAGGCGCTGGCGGGGATTCCGGCCGGGCATCCGCTGACGGCCGTGGTGCATACGGCCGGTGTGCTGGATGACGGTGTGATCGGTTCGCTGACGCCGGAGCGGCTGGAGCGGGTGCTGCGTCCGAAGGTGGACGCCGCCTGGAACCTGCACGAGCTGACCCGCGACCTGGACCTGTCCGCGTTCGTTCTCTTCTCGTCCGCCGCCGGTGTCTTCGGCGCCGCCGGACAGGGCAACTACGCCGCCGCCAACGCCTACCTGGACGCGCTCGCCCAGCACCGTACGGCGCTCGGCCTGCCCGGAACGTCCCTGGCCTGGGGCCTGTGGGCCGCCGAATCCGGTGGTATGGCCGGTGAGCTGGACCAGGCCGACGTGTCCCGGATGAGCCGGGGCGGCGTCGCCGCGCTCGCCACCGACGAGGGCAAGGAACTGTTCGACGCGGCCGGACGGGCGGGCGAGGCCCTGCTCGTCCCGGTGCGGCTGGACCTGGCGGCGGCACGGGCCGAGGCGGCGTCCACCGGTGTGGTGGCCCCGCTGATGTCCGGGCTGGTGCGCGTCCCGGCGCGGCGTACGGCGGAGGGCTCCGCCGGAACGGGCGCCCTGGCACAGCGGCTGGCCCGCCTGAACGAGACCGAGCGGCTGGAGACGCTGCTGGAGCTGGTCCGTACCCAGGTCGCCGCCGTCCTGGGCTATGGCACGGCCGACTCCGTCGACCCCGATCGCGCCTTCCGCGACCTGGGCTTCGACTCGCTGACCGCCGTCGAACTGCGCAACCGCCTGAACGCGGTCACCGGGATGCGGCTCCCCGCCACCCTGGTCTTCGACTATCCGACCTCCCTCGTCCTGGCCGAACACCTCCGGGACGAACTGGCGGGCACCGGCGCCCAGTCGGGCCTGCCCGTCCAGGCCGTGGGCGCCATCGACGACGAGCCGATCGCCATCGTCGGCATGAGCTGCCGATTCCCGGGCGGGGTGCGCACCCCCGAGGACCTGTGGCGGCTGCTGTCCGCCGGCCAGGACGCGATCTCCGGCTTCCCCGTCGACCGTGGCTGGGACCTGGACGCGCTCTACCACCCGGACCCGGAGCACCCCGGCACCTCGTACACCCGCGAGGGCGGTTTCCTCCACGACGCGGCCGACTTCGACCCCACCTTCTTCGGGATCTCGCCGCGCGAGGCGCTGGCGACTGACCCGCAGCAGCGGTTGCTGCTGGAGACGTCGTGGGAGGCGTTCGAGCGCGCGGGCATCGACCCGGCCACGCTGCGCGGCAGCCGTACCGGTGTCTTCGCGGGCGTGATGTACCACGACTACGCCACGCTGGTGGAACAGGCACCGGACGGCGGCGGCGAGGGCGCGATCGGCTCCGGCAGCACGGGCTCCATCGCCTCCGGCCGCGTAGCCTACGCCCTCGGCCTGGAAGGCCCGGCCGTCACCGTCGACACGGCGTGCTCGTCGTCGCTGGTGGCGCTGCACTGGGCGATCCAGGCGCTGCGCTCGGGTGAGTGCACGATGGCGCTGGCCGGTGGCGTCACGGTGATGGCGACCCCCGGCACGTTCGTCGGCTTCAGCCGCCAGGGCGGCCTGTCCGCCGACGGCCGCTGCAAGGCGTTCTCGGCGGACGCGGACGGCACGGGCTGGGCCGAGGGCGCGGGCATGCTGCTGGTCGAGCGGCTGTCGGACGCGCGGAAGAACGGTCACCCGGTGCTGGCCGTGGTGCGCGGCAGCGCGGTGAACCAGGACGGTGCGTCCAATGGTCTGACGGCGCCCAACGGCCCGTCCCAGCAGCGCGTCATCCGGCAGGCGCTGGCCGCCGCCGGGCTGTCGGTCGGCGATGTGGACGCGGTCGAGGCACACGGTACGGGCACGACGCTGGGCGACCCGATCGAGGCCCAGGCGCTGCTCGCCACGTACGGCCAGGAACGGGACGCGGAGCGGCCGTTGCTGCTCGGCTCCATCAAGTCGAACATGGGCCACACCCAGGCCGCCGCCGGTGTCGCGGGTGTGATGAAGATGATCCTCGCCATGCGGCACGGGGTGCTTCCGAAGACCCTGCACGCCGACGAGCCGTCGCCGCATGTGGACTGGTCGGCGGGCGCGGTCGCACTGCTGACGGATCAGGTGGAATGGCCGGAGACCGGCCGCCCGCGCCGCGCGGGCGTGTCGTCGTTCGGCATCAGCGGCACCAATGTGCACACCATCATCGAGCAGGCGCCGGAGGTGGCGGCGGCGGCGGAGGCTCCGGCGGCTTCCGCTGTCCCGCCCGCCGTGGTGCCGTGGGTGCTGTCGGGGCGGGATGCGGCTGCGCTGCGGGACCAGGCCGAGCGGCTGGTCGCCCATGCGACGGACCGGCCCGAGCTGGACGCGGTCGACCTGGGCTACTCGCTGGCGACCGGCCGATCGGCGTTCGACCACCGTGCGGTGGTGGTGGCCGAGGACCGGGATGGGCTGCTGAAGGCTCTGGGGGCGCTGGCCGAGGGACGTCGCGCTGCGGCGCTCGTTCAGGGTTCGGTGGCCGGTGGCAAGGTGGCGTTCCTGTTCACGGGGCAGGGGAGCCAGCGGCTGGGGATGGGGCGTGAGCTGTATGACGCCTATCCGGTGTTCGCGGAGGCGCTGGACGCGGTCTGCGATGAGCTGGACCAGCACCTTGAACGGCCTTTGAAGGGCGTCCTGTTCGGGGACGATGCTGACGCGCTGGATCGGACGGGGTTCACTCAGCCTGCGTTGTTCGCGGTTGAGGTGGCGTTGTTCCGGCTGGTGGAGGCGTGGGGTCTGCGTGCGGACTTCCTGTCGGGTCACTCGATTGGTGAGTTGGCCGCCGCGCATGTGGCGGGTGTGTTGTCGCTGGCGGATGCGTGCCGGTTGGTTGCTGCGCGTGGCCGTCTGATGCAGGAGCTTCCGGCGGGTGGCGCGATGATCGCCGTCCAGGCGTCGGAGGACGAGGTCACGCCGCTGCTGACCGAGCGGGTGTCGGTCGCCGCGCTCAACGGGCCGAACTCCGTGGTCATCGCGGGTGATGAGGACGCGGCGCTTGAGATTGCTGCGTCGTTCCAGGCGCAGGGTCGTAAGACCAAGCGGCTCACCGTCAGCCACGCGTTCCACTCGCCGCGTATGGACGGGATGCTGGACGCGTTCCGTGAGGTCGCGCAGGGGCTGACCTACGAGGCTCCGAAGATCCCGATCGTGTCGAATCTGACCGGTGGCGTGGTGTCCGCCGAGGAGATCACGACGGCCGACTTCTGGGTGCGCCACGTCCGCGAGGCCGTTCGCTTCCTCGATGGTGTGCGGACCCTTGAGGCGCAGGGCGTCTCCACGTTCGTCGAGCTGGGTCCGGACGGTGTGCTCACCGCCATGGCCCAGCAGTGTGTGACCGGCGATGACGCCGCGTTCGCCGCCGTGCTGCGCAAGGACCGTCCCGAGGCCAAGACGCTGACCACCGCCGTCGCCCGGGCGCATGTCCGTGGTGTGAGGGTCGACTGGGACGCCGTCTTCGGCGGTACCGGCGCGGCTCGGGTCGAGCTGCCCACGTACGCCTTCCAGTACGCGCGCTACTGGCCCGAGCTCCCGGCCGCTGCCCTCGGCGGTACGGCCGGGCTGGGGCTGGCGACCGTCGACCATCCGCTGGTCGGGGCCGCCGTGCCGCTCGCCGGTGGTGAGGGGCTGCTGCTCACGGGCCGACTGGGGCTCGACACGCATCCGTGGCTGGCGGATCACGCCGTGATGGGTTCGGTGCTGCTGCCGGGTACGGCCTTTGTGGAGCTGGCGGTTCGTGCGGGTGACCAGGTCGGTTGTGACCAGGTCGAGGAGTTGACGCTGGAGGCGCCGCTGGTGCTTCCGGAGGTGGGAGGCGTTCAGCTTCAGCTTTCGGTGGGTGCGCCGGATGGGTCCGGGCGTCGTGGGTTCGAGGTGTACTCGCGGTTCGAGGACTCGGCCGCTGATGAGCCGTGGCTGCGCCACGCCTCGGGTGTGCTGATGGAGGGTGCTTCGGCGCCGTCGTTCGACCTGAGCGTATGGCCGCCGGCCGGTGCGACGCCGGTCGAGCTCGATGGTCTGTATGAGGGCATGGCGGGCCTGGGGCTCGCTTACGGTCCGGTGTTCCAGGGGCTGACGTCCGCGTGGCGGCTCGGTGGCGAGGTCTTCGCGGAGCTGGAGCTGCCGGAGGAGGCGCGGGCGGAGGCGGGCGCGTTCGGTCTGCATCCGGCGTTGTTGGATTCGGCGCTGCATGCGGTGGGGCTTGGTGGTCTGGTCGAGGGTGCGGACGGGGCGCGGCTGCCGTTCGCGTGGGCTGGTGTGTCGCTGCATGCGGTGGGTGCTTCGGTGTTGCGGGTGCGGTTGTCCGCCGTCGGTGCGGATGCGGTGTCGCTGGCGGTGGCGGATGGCGCTGGGCGTGCTGTGTTGTCGGTGGACTCGCTGGTGTTGCGGCCGGTGTCGGCCGAGCAGATCAGCGGTGCGCGGGGCGGTCGTCAGGACTCCCTCTTCCGCCTGGAGTGGGTCGGCCTGCCCGCGACCGTGTCCTCCGCCCCCGTGCCGACGGTCCGCTGGGCGGCGCTCGGTTCGGGCGACCTCGGGCTTGGGGCGGTTGGCGCCGAGATCGCGACGTACGCGGATCTGGCCGCGCTGAACGAGGCGGTCGCGGCGGGTGCCGAAACGCCTGAGCTGGTGTTCGTCTCGCCGTCCGCCGATGGCGGCGAGGATGTGGCGGGTGCGGCGCACCGGGCCACTGCCGAGGCGCTGGAGCTGGTCCAGGCGTGGCTGGGCGATGAGCGGTTCGCGGATGCGCGTCTGACCGTGCTGACCTCGGGTGCCGTGGCCGCCGGCGCGGAGGAGTCGCTGGACGATCCGGCCCAGGCGGCGGTGTGGGGTCTGCTGCGCTCGGCGCAGTCGGAGAACCCGGAACGCCTTGTGCTCGTCGACCTCGACGGCCAGGAAGCGTCGTTCCGTACGCTGTCCGCCGCGCTCGCCTCGGGCGAGTCGCAGCTCGCGCTGCGTGCGGGCGAGGTGCGGGTGCCGCGCCTGGCGCGGGCCGCCGCCGCGGGCTCGGGTTCTGGGGAGGACGCGCCGGCGTTCGACGCCGAGGGCACGGTCCTGGTGACCGGTGCGAGTGGCACGCTGGGCGGGCTGCTGGCGCGCCACCTGGTGGTGGAGCGTGGCGTACGGAGGCTGCTGCTGGTGAGCCGTCGTGGTGGCGAGGCTCCGGGTGCGGCCGAACTCGGCGCGGAATTGGCCGAGTTGGGTGCCGAGGTGCGGTGGGCGGCGTGTGATGTCGCCGACCGTGGCGCGCTGGCCGAGGCGCTGGCGGGGATTCCGGCCGGGCATCCGCTGACGGCCGTGGTGCATACGGCCGGTGTGCTGGATGACGGCGTATTCGGTTCGCTGACGCCGGAGCGGCTGGAGCGGGTGCTGCGTCCGAAGGTGGACGCGGCGTGGAATCTGCATGAGCTGACCCGCGATCTCGATCTGTCGGCGTTTGTTCTCTTCTCGTCCGCCGCTGGTGTCTTCGGTAATGCGGGTCAGGGCAACTACGCCGCCGCCAACGCCTTCCTGGACGCTCTGGCCCAGCACCGTACGGCGCGCGGTCTGCCCGGTACCTCGCTGGCCTGGGGTCTGTGGGCGGACTCCAGCGCGATGACCGGTGAGTTGGACGACGCGGATGTGTCCCGGATGAGCCGGGGCGGTGTCCTCGCGCTCTCCGCCACCGAAGGGCTGGAGCTGTTCGACGTCGCGGGCCGTCTCGGCGAGGCGCTGCTGGTGCCGATGGCGCTGGACATGGCCGCGCTTCGGGCGCAGGCGGGCAGCGGTGCGCTGGCGCCGCTGTTCCGTGGGCTGGTGCGGGTTCCGGCGCGGCGTGCGGCGGAGGGTGCGGCGGCGTCGGGTGCGCTGGCGCGGCGGCTCGCCGGGCTGGACGCGGCCGAGCAGCTCGATGTGCTGCTGGACCTGGTCCGTACGAACGTCGCGACGGTGCTCGGATACGCCGGTCCGGAGACGGTTGACCCCGACCGCTCCTTCCGTGAGCTGGGCTTTGACTCGCTGACGGCGGTGGAGTTGCGGAATGCGCTGGGTGCGGTGAGTGAGCTGCGGCTGCCCGCGACGCTGGTCTTCGATTACCCGACGCCGGTGGTGTTGGCGGAGTTCCTGCGTGCTGAGGTTGTGGGTGCGGCGGCTGCTGTGTCCGGGCCGGTTGTGGTGGCGGCGGCGGATGATGAGCCGATCGCGATTGTGGGGTTGGGTTGTCGTTATCCGGGTGGGGTGGAGACTCCGGAGGATCTGTGGCGGCTGGTCATGGAGGGCCGGGACGCGATCTCCGAGTTCCCCACCGACCGTGGCTGGGACCTCGGGGCGCTCTACCACGCGGACCCGGACCACAGCGGTACGAGCTACGCCCGTGAGGGCGGCTTCGTGGAGGACGTCGGCCACTTCGACCCGAGCTTCTTCGGCATCTCGCCGCGTGAGGCCCTTGCGATGGATCCGCAGCAGCGGTTGCTGCTGGAGACCTCGTGGGAGGCGTTCGAGCGGGCCGGGATCGATCCGGGTGTGCTGCGTGGCAGCCGTACCGGCGTCTTCGCGGGCGTCATGTACCACGACTACGCCTCGCTGCTGGAGCGGGTGCCGGAGGGCGTCGAAGGCTTCCTTGGTACGGGTAATGCGGCGAGTGTGATTTCGGGGCGGTTGGCGTACACGTTTGGTCTTGAGGGGCCGACGATTACGGTGGATACGGCGTGTTCGTCGTCGTTGGTGGCGTTGCATCTGGCGGTTCAGGCGCTGCGGAACGGTGAGTGTTCGCTGGCGTTGGCCGGTGGTGTGACGGTGATGGCGACTCCGGCGCCGTTCGTGGAGTTCAGTCGTCAGCGTGGGCTTGCGGCGGATGGTCGGTGCAAGGCGTTTTCGGCGGATGCGGATGGCACGGGGTGGTCCGAGGGTGCGGGCATGCTGCTGGTGGAGCGGCTGTCGGATGCGCGGAAGAATGGGCATCCGGTGCTGGCGGTGGTGCGTGGTTCTGCGATCAACCAGGATGGTGCGTCGAATGGTCTGACGGCGCCGAACGGTCCGTCGCAGCAGCGGGTGATTCGTCAGGCGTTGGCGAATGCGGGTCTGTCGACTGGTGATGTGGACGCGGTGGAGGCGCATGGCACGGGTACGTCACTGGGTGACCCGATCGAGGCGCAGGCGTTGATGGCCACGTATGGCCAGGAGCGGGATGCGGAGCGGCCGTTGCTGCTCGGCTCGATCAAGTCGAACATGGGTCATACGCAGGCTGCTGCCGGTGTTGCGGGGATCATCAAGATGGTGATGGCGATGCGGCATGGTGTGTTGCCGCGGACGTTGCACGCCCAGGAGCCGTCGCCGCATATTGATTGGTCGGCGGGTGCGGTTTCGTTGTTGCGGGAGTCGGTGGAGTGGCCTGAGGCGGGTCGTCCCCGGCGGGCGGCGGTCTCGTCGTTCGGCTTCAGCGGTACCAACGCGCACACCATCATCGAGCAGGCCCCGGCCATCGAGGACGAGGCCCCGCGTGAGGTGGCGACCGCGCCTGGCGTGACGTCGTGGCCGCTGTCGGCGAAGACGGCCGACGCGCTGCGTGCGCAGGCCGTGCGGCTCCGTTCCTACCTGGACGAGCGGCCGGAGATCGCACCGGCCGACCTCGGCTACTCGCTCGCGACCACGCGCGCCGCGCTGGACCACCGCGCGGTGCTGGTGGCCGACGACCGCGAGGGTTTCCTGCGCGGTCTGGACGCCCTGGCACGCGGCGAGTCCGGCGCGGAGGTGATCCAGGGCTCGGGCGCCGCTGTCGGCAAGGTGGCGTTCCTGTTCACGGGGCAGGGCAGCCAGCGGCTCGGTATGGGGCGTGAGCTGTACGACGCCTACCCGGCGTTCGCCGAGGCGTTCGACGCGGTCTGCGATGAGCTGGACGCACATCTCGAACGGCCGCTGCGTGACGTGATGTTCGGGGACGACGCCGAGGCGCTGGATCAGACCGGGGTCACCCAGCCCGCGCTGTTCGCGATCGAGGTGGCGCTGTTCCGGCTGGTCGCGACCTGGGGGCTGAAGGCGGACTTCCTCTCCGGGCATTCGATTGGTGAGCTGGCTGCCGCCCATGTGGCGGGTGTGTTCTCCCTCGCGGACGCGGCGAAGCTGGTGGCGGCCCGTGGCCGTCTGATGCAGGCGCTTCCGGCGGGTGGCGCGATGATCGCCGTTCAGGCGTCCGAGGACGAGGTGCTGCCGCTGCTCAGCGAGCGGGTCAGCATCGCCGCGCTCAACGGCCCGACCTCCGTGGTCATCGCCGGTGACGAGGACGCGGCTCAGGAGATTGCCGCGTCGTTCGAGGCGCAGGGTCGTAAGACCAAGCGGCTCACGGTCAGCCACGCGTTCCACTCCCCGCGCATGGACGGGATGCTGGACGGGTTCCGTGAGGTGGCCGAGGGGCTGACCTACGAGGCCCCGCGCATCCCGATCGTCTCCAACCTGACCGGGACCGTGGTCTCCGCCGAGGAGATCGCGACCCCCGACTTCTGGGTGCGCCACGTCCGCGAAGCCGTTCGCTTCCTCGATGGCGTCCGGACGATGGAAGCCCAAGGCGTCACCACCTACCTCGAACTCGGCCCCGACGGCGTTCTCACCGCCATGGCCCAGGAGTGCGTCGCCGACGCCGAGGCCGCCGGATTCGCCGCCGTGTTGCGGGCCGGTCGGCCCGAGGCGCGGGCGGTCCACGCCGCCGTGGCGCGGGCGCATGTCCGTGGTGTCGCGGTGGACTGGGAGGCGGTCTTCGCCGGTACGGGCGCCGCTCGGGTCGAGCTGACCGACCTGCCGACGTACGCCTTCCAGCGCCGCCGGTACTGGCCCCAGGCGTCGGCGTACGGCGTCGGCGGCACGGTGGGCCTCGGACTGGCCGCCGCCGACCATCCGCTCGTGGGCGCCGTCGTACCGCTCGCGGGCGGCGATGGACTGCTGCTGACCGGGCGGATCTCGGCGCAGACGCATCCGTGGCTGGCGGACCACGCCGTGATGGGTTCGGTGCTGCTGCCGGGTACGGCTTTTGTGGAGCTGGCGGTTCGTGCGGGTGACCAGGTTGGTTGTGACCAGGTCGAGGAGTTGACGCTGGAGGCGCCGCTGGTGCTTCCCGAGACGGGAGGCGTTCAGCTTCAGCTTTCGGTGGGGGCGCCGGATGGCTCCGGCCGCCGCGCGTTCGAGGTGTACTCCCGGTTCGAGGACTCGGCCGCTGATGAGCCGTGGCTGCGCCACGCCTCGGGTGCGCTCGTGGAGGGCGCTTCGGCGCCGTCGTTCGACCTGAGCGTATGGCCGCCGGCCGGTGCGACGCCGGTCGAGCTCGATGGTCTCTACGAGGGCATGGCGGGCCTGGGGCTCGCCTACGGCCCGGTGTTCCAGGGGCTGACGTCCGCGTGGCGGGTCGGTGGCGAGGTCTTCGCGGAGCTGGAGCTGCCGGAGGAGGCGCGGGCGGAGGCGGATGCGTTCGGTCTGCATCCGGCGTTGCTGGATTCGGCGCTGCATGCGGTGGGTCTTGGTGGTCTGATCGAGGGTGCGGACGGGGCGCGGCTGCCGTTCGCGTGGGCTGGTGTGTCGCTGCATGCGGTGGGTGCTTCGGTGTTGCGGGTGCGGTTGTCCGCCGCCGGTGCGGATGCGGTGTCGCTGGCGGTGGCGGATGGTGCCGGGCGTGCCGTGTTGTCGGTGGACTCGCTGGTGTTGCGGCCGGTGTCGGCCGAGCAGATCAGCGGTGCGCGGGGCGGTCGTCAGGACTCCCTCTTCCGCCTGGAGTGGACCGAGTTCGCGGCCGAGACGGACGCGCGGGTCGGCAGCGGCTGGGTGGTGCTCGGCTCCGAGGCGCTGCAGCGTGGCCTCTCCGGTTCGGACGTGGCCGCGTACGCGGATCTGGCCGCACTGGGCGCGGCGATCGAGTCGGGCGCGGCAGTGGCCGATGAGGTGCTCGTCGACTTCTCGTCCGACGGGGACGGCGGTCCGGCCGCCGTACACCAGGCCACGGCGAGGGCGCTGGAGCTGATCCAGACCTGGCTGGCCGATGAGCGGTTCGCGGATGCGCGTCTGACCGTACTGACCTCGGGCGCGGTGGCCACCGAGGCCGTCGAGCCGGTGGCGGACCTGGCGGGTGCCGCCGTATGGGGACTGCTGCGCTCGGCGCAGTCGGAGAACCCGGGCCGGTTGGTCCTGGTCGACGTCGATGGTGCGGCCGGTTCGCTGTCGGCGGTCGCGGGCGCGCTGGGGTCCGGTGAACCGCAGGTGGCCGTACGGGACGGGGCGCTGCGGGCACCGCGTCTGGCACGGGCCGCCGTGGATACCGAGCAGCCGCTCGATGTCGATGCCGAGGGCACGGTGCTGGTCACGGGTGCGAGTGGCACGCTGGGCGGGCTACTGGCCCGCCACTTGGTGGTGGAGCGTGGTGTACGGCGGCTGCTGCTGGTGAGCCGCCGTGGTGACCAGGCGCCGGGTGCCGTCGAACTCGGCTCTGAGCTTTCCGAGTTGGGCGCGAATGTGCGCTGGGCGGCGTGTGATGTGGCGGACCGGGACGCGCTCGCCGCGACCCTCGCCGACGTCCCCGCCGAGCATCCGCTCACGGCGGTCGTCCACACGGCCGGTGTGCTGGATGACGGTGTGATCGGTTCGCTGACGCCGGAGCGGCTGGAGCGGGTGCTGCGTCCGAAGGTGGACGCGGCGTGGAATCTGCATGAGCTGACCCGCGATCTCGATCTGTCGGCGTTTGTTCTCTTCTCGTCCGCCGCTGGTGTCTTCGGTAATGCGGGGCAGGGCAACTACGCCGCCGCCAACGCCTTCCTGGACGCCCTGGCCCAGCACCGTCGGGCGCACGGCCTGGCCGGTACCTCGCTGGCCTGGGGTCTGTGGGCGGACTCCAGCGCGATGACCGGTGAGTTGGACGAGGCCGATGTGTCCCGGATGAGCCGGGGTGGCGTGGTCGCGCTCTCCGCCACCGAGGGCTTGGAGCTGTTCGACGCCGCGTACCGCACGGAGGAGGCGCTGCTCGTGCCCGTCCGGCTGGACCTGGCCGTGCTGCGCGCCGAGGCGGCGTCGGCCGGTGTGGTCGCGCCGCTGCTGCGGGGGCTGGTGCGGGTTCCGGCGCGGCGTGCGGCGGAGGGTGTGGCGGCGTCGGGTGCGCTGGCGCGGCGGCTGGCCGGTCTGAGCGAGGCCGAGCAGCTCGACGCCCTGCTGGAGCTGGTCCGTACGCAGGTGGCCGCCGTACTCGGCCATGACTCGCTGGACACCGTCGAACCGCATCGCTCCTTCCGTGAGCTGGGCTTTGACTCGCTGACGGCGGTGGAGTTGCGGAATGCGCTGGGTGCGGTGAGTGAGCTGCGGCTGCCCGCGACGCTGGTCTTCGATTACCCGACGCCGGTGGTGTTGGCGGAGTTCCTGCGTGCTGAGGTTGTGGGTGCGGCGGCTGCTGTGTCCGGGCCGGTTGTGGTGGCGGCGGCGGATGATGAGCCGATCGCGATTGTGGGGTTGGGTTGTCGTTATCCGGGTGGGGTGGAGACTCCGGAGGATCTGTGGCGGCTGGTCATGGAGGGCCGGGACGCGATCTCCGAGTTCCCCACCGACCGCGGCTGGGATCTGGATGGGCTCTACCACCCGGACCCCGACCACCCGGGCACCTCGTACTCTCGCGAGGGCGGCTTCGTCGACCGGGCGGGCCACTTCGACCCGGCGTTCTTCGGTATCTCGCCGCGTGAGGCCCTTGCGATGGATCCGCAGCAGCGGTTGCTGCTGGAGACGTCGTGGGAGGCGTTCGAGCGGGCCGGGATCGCCCCGAGTGTGCTGCGCGGCAGCAGGACCGGTGTCTTCGCCGGTGTGATGTACCACGACTACGCCTCCTCGCTGCCGGCGCTTCCGGAAGGCGTGGAGGGATTCGTCGGTACGGGTAATGCGGCGAGTGTGATTTCGGGGCGGTTGGCGTACACGTTTGGTCTTGAGGGGCCGACGATTACGGTGGATACGGCGTGTTCGTCGTCGTTGGTGGCGTTGCATCTGGCGGTTCAGGCGCTGCGGAACGGTGAGTGTTCGCTGGCGTTGGCGGGTGGTGTGACGGTGATGGCGACTCCGGCGCCGTTTGTGGAGTTCAGTCGTCAGCGTGGGCTTGCGGCGGATGGTCGGTGCAAGGCGTTTTCGGCGGATGCGGATGGCACGGGGTGGTCCGAGGGTGCGGGCATGCTGCTGGTGGAGCGGCTGTCGGATGCGCGGAAGAATGGGCATCCGGTGCTGGCGGTGGTGCGGGGCTCTGCGATCAATCAGGATGGTGCGTCCAATGGTCTGACGGCGCCGAACGGTCCGTCGCAGCAGCGGGTGATTCGTCAGGCGTTGGCGAATGCGGGTCTGTCGACTGGTGATGTGGATGCGGTGGAGGCGCATGGCACGGGTACGTCACTGGGTGACCCGATCGAGGCGCAGGCGTTGATGGCCACGTATGGCCAGGAGCGGGATGCGGAGCGGCCGTTGCTGCTCGGCTCGATCAAGTCGAACATGGGTCATACGCAGGCTGCTGCCGGTGTTGCGGGGATCATCAAGATGGTGATGGCGATGCGGCATGGTGTGTTGCCGCGGACGTTGCACGCCCAGGAGCCGTCGCCGCATATTGATTGGTCGGCGGGTGCGGTTTCGTTGTTGCGGGAGTCGGTGGAGTGGCCTGAGGCGGGTCGTCCCCGGCGGGCGGCGGTCTCGTCGTTCGGCTTCAGCGGTACCAACGCGCACACCATCATCGAGCAGGCCCCTGAGCTCGAACCGGCGGAGGCCCCAACCGCCCCGGTCGCCCAGCCGTCCGTTCTGCCGTGGGTGCTCTCCGGCAAGAACACCGACGCGCTGCGCGCCCAGGCCGAGCGGCTGCTCGCCGACGTCGAGGGGCGGCCGGAGCTGTCGCTGACCGACCTGGCGTACTCGCTCGCGACCACGCGGGCCGCGCTGGACCACCGTGCGGTGGTCGTCGGCGGTGACCGGGCCGGACTGGCCTCGGGTCTGGAGGCGCTGGCACATGGCGAGTCGGCGGCCGGGCTCACCGAAGGCGCGGTGGCGGACGGCAAGGTGGCGTTCCTGTTCACCGGGCAGGGCAGCCAGCGGCTCGGGATGGGGCGTGAGCTGTACGACGCCTACCCGGCGTTCGCCGAGGCGTTCGACGCGGTCTGTGATGAGCTGGACGGGCACCTTGAACGGCCGCTGAAGACGGTGCTGTTCGGCGAGGACGCGTCCGCGCTGGACCAGACCGGGTTCACCCAGCCCGCGCTGTTCGCGATCGAAGTGGCGCTGTTCCGGCTGGTCGCGACCTGGGGTCTGAAGGCTGACTTCCTCTCCGGCCACTCCATCGGTGAGCTGGCCGCCGCCCATGTGGCGGGTGTCCTCTCGCTCGCGGACGCGGCGAAGCTGGTGGCCGCCCGTGGCCGCCTGATGCAGGAACTGCCTGCCGGTGGTGCGATGATCGCCGTCCAGGCGGCCGAGGACGAGGTGGCGCCGCTGCTCACCGACCGCGTGAGCATCGCCGCCCTCAACGGGCCGACCTCCGTGGTCATCGCGGGTGACGAGGACGAGGCCGTCGCGATCGCCACGGCGTTCGAGGCGCAGGGCCGTAAGACCAAGCGCCTCACGGTCAGCCACGCCTTCCACTCCCCGCGCATGGACGGCATGCTGGACGGGTTCCGTGAGGTGGCCGAGGGGCTGACGTACGAGGCCCCGCGCATCCCGATCGTGTCCAACCTGACCGGGACCGTGGTCTCCGCCGAGGAGATCACGGCCCCCGACTTCTGGGTGCGCCACGTCCGCGAGGCCGTCCGTTTCCTCGATGGCGTCCGGACGATGGAAGCCCAAGGCGTCACCACCTACGTCGAGTTGGGCCCCGACGGTGTCCTGACGGCCATGGCCCAGGACTGTGTGACCGGCGAGGACGCCGCGTTCGCCGCCGCGCTGCGCAAGGACCGCACCGAGGCCGAGACCCTGACGGCCGCCATCGCCCGTGCCCATGTGCGCGGTGTGGCAGTCGACTGGGCGGCGTTCTACGCGGGGACCGGCGCCCAGCGCACCGAGCTGCCGACGTACCCCTTCCAGCGCGAGCGCTACTGGCTGGAGGCTCCCGCCGGAGCCGTGGGCGACGTGGTCTCGGCCGGTCTCGGCTCGGCCGATCACCCGCTGCTGGGCGCGGCGGTGGATCTGCCCGATTCCGAGGGCTTCCTCTTCACGGGCCGGCTCTCGCTCCGTACGCACCCCTGGCTGGCCGATCACGCCGTCATGGACACCGTGATGCTGCCCGGTACGGCCCTGGTCGAGCTGGCGGTACGCGCCGGTGACCAGGTCGGCTGCGATCTGCTGGACGAGCTGACCCTCGAAGCGCCGCTGATCCTTCCGGAGCGCGGCGGAGTGCAGCTTCGGGTCGCCGTGGACGAGCCCGACGGCCCCGACGGGCGCCGCGCGCTGACCGTCTACTCGCGGCTGGAGGACGCCGCCGACGAGCCGTGGATCCGGCACGCCTCCGGTGTGCTCACGGTCTCCGGCTCCTCCTCCGCCGTCACCACCGGCACGGCGGAATGGCCCCCGGCTGCCACCGGGACCACCGACGACCTCGAACCGCTCGACGTGGACGGGCTGTACGACGGCTTCGCCGCGCTCGGCCTCGTCTACGGGCCGGTGTTCCAGGGGCTGCGGGCCGCCTGGCGGCGCGGGGACGAGGTGTTCGCCGAGGTGGCGCTCGACGAGGACCGGCAGGGCGAGGCCCGTGCGTACGGGCTGCACCCGGCGCTGCTGGACGCCGCGCTGCACACGGTGGCGCTCGGCGGGTTCTTCCCGGCCGAGGAGGCGGGCCGGGCCCGGCTGCCGTTCTCGTGGGACGCCGTACGGCTGCACGCGGTCGGCGCGACCGCGCTGCGGGTGCGGGTTTCCCCGGCCGGGCAGGGCGCGGTGGCGCTGGAGATCACCGACGAGGCCGGTGCCCCGGTGGTGTCGGTCGGCTCGCTGGCGCTGCGACCGCTGGACGCCGAGCAGTTCGCGGCCGCCCGTACCGCACACCACGAGGCGCTGTTCCGTCTCGACTGGGCCGCGCTGCCCGCGCCCGCCGAGCCGCAGCCGGAGGACACCGCCCTGTGGGCCGTCCTGGACGGCACCGGCGGCGATCTGAAGATCACGGCCGCGCTGACGGACGCGGACACCGGTATCGAGGCCGAGACCTACGCGGGGCTCTCCGCGCTCGCCGAGGCGGTGGAGACCGAGGGGATCGCACCCGATGTGGTCCTCGTGCCGTGCCTGCCCGACCTGGGCACGCCCGGGGACACCGCGGGCGCCGCGCACACCGTCGTCCGGCGGACGCTGGCGCTGGTCCAGGAGTGGATCGCCGACGAGCGGTTCGCCGACTCCCGGCTGGTCCTCCTCACCCGTGGCGCGGTGGCCGTGACCACCGGCGACGACACCGGGGCCGAAGGGGCCGAAGGCGTGGACGACCTGACCCACGCCGCCGCCTGGGGCCTGGTGCGGTCGGCGCAGGCCGAGCACCCGGGCCGCTTCGTCCTGGTCGATGTCCAAGGCGACGTCGATGTCCATGGAGACCTCGGTGTCCACGGCGACCTCGATGTCCACGGCGACCCGGCCAACAGCGCCGCCAACGGCTGGCTCCCCGCCCTGGTGGCGGGTTTGCGGACGGACGAGCCCCAGCTTGCCGTCCGCGCCGGGACCGTCCACGCACCGCGCCTCGCCCGGGTGGCGGCCCTGGACGAGGCGGCCGTGCCCGGCCTCGACCCGACGGGCACCGTGCTGATCACCGGCGCGTCCGGCACCCTGGGCGGGCAGTTGGCCCGCCATCTGGTGACCGAGCGCGGCGCCCGGAGGCTGCTGCTGACCAGCCGCCGTGGCGCGGAGGCGGCGGGTGCCGCCGAACTGGCAGCCGAGCTGGGCGCGTTGGGCGCCGAGGTCACCTGGGCGGCGTGCGACGCGGCCGACCGGAACGCGCTCGCCGGCGTCCTGGCGGACATCCCCGCCGACCGCCCCCTCACCGCCGTGATCCACGCGGCGGGCGTCCTGGACGACGGGATCATCGAATCCCTCACTCCGGAGCGCGTCGAGCGGGTGCTGCGGCCCAAGGTGGACGCGGCGTGGAACCTCCACGAGCTGACCCGCGACAGCGACCTCTCCGCGTTCGTCCTGTTCTCCTCGGCGGCCGGTGTCTTCGGCAACCCGGGGCAGGGCAACTACGCGGCGGCCAACACCTTCCTGGACGCCCTCGCCCAGCACCGCCGTGCCCAGGGCCTGCCCGCCGTCTCCCTGGCCTTCGGCCTGTGGGAGGACGACGGCGGCATGGCCGCGACCCTCGCCGACGCCGACCGGCAGCGGATGAGCCGCGGCAGCATGGGCGCGCTGAGCAACGCCGAGGGCCTGGCCCTGTTCGACGTGTCCGGGCTCGCCGGACACGCGGTGCTGATCCCCGCCGCCCTGGACATCGGCGCCCTGCGCGCCCAGTCCACGGGCGGGGTCGCCCCGCTGCTGCGCGGGCTGATCCGCACCCCCGTACGGCGGGCCGCGGCCGGTGGCGGCGGGGCGGACGAGGCGGCGGGCATCGCCGAGCGGCTCGCGGGCATGTCCGCGGCCGAACGGGACCGCTTCCTGCTCAACCTGGTCTGCGGCCAGGTGGCCACCGTGCTCGGCTACGGCAGCGCGGCGGCGATCGAACCCGGCGCGGCCTTCAAGGAGCTGGGCTTCGACTCGCTCACCGCCGTCGAACTCCGCAACCGGCTCGGCGCGGCCACCGGACTCCGGCTGCCCGCCACGCTGATCTTCGACTACCCGACCCCCGACGCCCTGACCGACCATCTGCGCGCGGAACTCCCGCACGGGGACGGCGGCGGCCCGTCGGTGTTCGGCGAACTCGACCGTCTGGAAGCCGCCCTGGCGGTGGCCGCGGACGACAGCGTCACCCGCTCCAGGATCACCATGCGCCTCCAGGCGCTCCTGGCGAAGTGGAACGACGCCCAGGAAGCGACCGCGGACGGCGACACCGACGACCACGACCTCGAATCCGCGACCGACGATGAGCTCTTCGATCTGCTCGACGACGAACTCGGCTCCTCCTGAACGGGAGCGTTCTGAACACATGAGCACCCCCTCCCTCTTCGCAAGGAGCCGACGCAATGGTGAATAACGAGGACAAGCTCCGGGATTACCTGAAGCGGGCCACCGCCGACCTGCGTCAGGCCCGCCGACAGCTTCGCGAGGTCGAGGAGCGGCACCAGGAGCCGATCGCGATCGTCGCGATGAGCTGCCGCTACCCGGGCGGTGTCCGCACCCCCGAGGAGCTGTGGCGGCTCGTCCTGGGCGGCGAGGACGCGATCTCCGGCTTCCCCACGGACCGCGGCTGGGACATCGAGTCGCTCTATGACGCCGACCCCGACCAGGCGGGCGCCAGCTATGTGAACGAGGGCGGATTCCTCTACGACGCGGGCGGCTTCGACCCCACGCTCTTCGGGATCTCGCCGCGTGAGGCCATGGCGATGGACCCGCAGCAGCGGCTGCTGCTGGAGACCTCCTGGGAGGCGTTCGAGCGGGCCGGGGTCGACCCGACCGGGCTGCGCGGCAGCCGGACCGGTGTCTTCGCGGGCGTGATGTACCACGACTACACCTCGCGGCTCGACTCCGTACCCGAGGGCGTCGAGGGCTTCCTCGGCACCGGAAGCTCCGGCTCCATCGCCTCGGGCCGGGTGTCGTACACCTTCGGTCTGGAGGGCCCGGCGGTCACCGTCGACACGGCGTGCTCCTCGTCGCTGGTCACCCTGCACATGGCGGTCCAGGCGCTGCGCAACGGTGAATGTTCGCTCGCGCTCGCGGGCGGTGTCACGGTGATGGCCACCCCCTCGACGTTCACCGAGTTCAGCCGGCAGCGCGGACTCGCCGCCGACGGCCGCTGCAAGCCCTTCGCCGCCGCCGCGGACGGCACCGGCTGGGGCGAGGGCGTCGGCATGCTGCTGGTCGAGCGGCTGTCGGACGCGCGGAAGAACGGCCACCCGGTGCTGGCGATCGTGCGCGGAAGCGCCATCAACCAGGACGGCGCGTCCAACGGTCTGACGGCGCCCAACGGGCCGTCCCAGCAGCGCGTCATCCACCAGGCGCTCACCAACGGCCGCCTCTCCGCGGCCGATGTCGACGCCGTCGAAGCACACGGCACCGGTACGACACTCGGCGACCCGATCGAGGCGCAGGCGCTGCTGGCCACCTACGGCCAGGAGCACACCGAGGACCAGCCGCTGCTGCTCGGCTCGATCAAGTCCAACATCGGGCACACCCAGGCCGCGGCCGGTGTCGCCGGGATCATCAAGATGGTCATGGCCATCCGCCATGGCGTCCTGCCCAGGACCCTGCACATCGACGAGCCGACCCCGCATGTCGACTGGTCGGCGGGCGCGGTGTCGCTGCTCGCCGAGACCACCCCCTGGCCGGAGACCGACCACCCGCGCCGGGCCGCGGTGTCCTCCTTCGGCTTCAGTGGCACCAACGCGCACACCATCCTGGAGCAGGCCCCCGCCGAGGAGACCGAGGAGGCCGAGGAAGCCACCGAGCGACCGGCCCCGTCGGCGAAGCGGCTGGACGTGGTGCCGTGGGCGGTGTCGGGCAAGAGCGCGGCGGCGCTGCGCGACCAGGCGCAGCGGCTGCTGGCGCACCTCGAGGCCGACGCCGGGCCGAGCCCGGTCGACGTGGGCCTCTCGCTGACCACCACCCGAGCCCAGCTCGACCACCGCGCCGTGGTGCGCGGCCACGACCGCGCCGACCTGCTGGCCGGGCTCACCGCCCTGGCCGAGGGCGGTATGGCGGCGGGCGTCACACAGGGCTCCGTCGTCGGCGGCCGGACGGCGTTCGTGTTCCCGGGGCAGGGGTCGCAGTGGGCCGGTATGGCGGTGGGGCTGATGGACGCCTCGCCGGTGTTCGCCGCGCGGATCGAGGAGTGTGCCGCGGCGCTGGCGGAGTTCACCGACTGGTCGTTGGTGGAGGTGCTGCGCGAGGCGGAGGGCGCGCCGTCGCTGGAGCGGGTGGACGTTGTTCAGCCGGTGCTGTTCGCGGTGATGGTGTCCCTGGCCGAGCTGTGGCGTTCGCTGGGTGTCGTCCCGGCGGCCGTGGTGGGCCACTCGCAGGGTGAGATCGCCGCCGCGTGTGTGGCCGGAATCCTGTCGCTGAAGGATGCGGCGCGGGTGGTGGCGCTGCGGAGTCAGGCGATTGGCCGGGTGCTGGCGGGCAAGGGCGGCATGGTGTCGGTCGCGCTTCCGGTGGCGGAGGTCCGGGAGCGGATCGCGGCGTGGGGCGAGGAGCGGATCTCCGTCGCTGCCGTCAATGGCCCCTCGTCGGCGGTGGTTTCGGGTGAGCCCGAGGCGCTGGACGAGCTGTTGGCCGCGTGTGAGGCGGATGAGGTGCGGGCGCGCCGGGTGCCGGTGGACTACGCCTCGCATTCGGCGCAGGTGGAGCTGCTCCGTGAGGAGCTGCTGGAGCTGCTGGCCCCCGTACAGCCGAAGAGCGCCCAGGTGCCGTTCCTGTCGACGGTGACGGGGGAGTGGGCCGAGGGTCCGGAGCTGGACGCGGAGTACTGGTTCACCAACCTGCGTCGCACCGTCGAGCTGGAGGGCGCGGTCCGCCGGCTGCTGGACGAGGGCTTCGGTGTGTTCATCGAGTCCAGCGCCCACCCCGTGCTGACGATGGGTGTGCAGGAGACGGCCGAGGACGCCGGTATGGACGCGGCCGCGATCGGGTCGCTGCGCCGTGACGAGGGTGGCCTGGACCGCTTCTGGGCCTCGCTCGGCGAGGCGTGGACGCGTGGTGTCGGCGTCGACTGGGACGCGGTGTTCGACGGCACGGGCGCCGAGCGCGTCGAGCTGCCCACGTACGCCTTCCAGCACCAGCACTACTGGCTCGAAGCGGGCACCCCCGCCGCTGCCGCCACCGCCGCCGACCCCGTCGAGGCCCGCTTCTGGGAGGCCGTGGAGCGCGAGGACTGGCAGGCGCTCGCCGCCGAGCTGGACGTCGACGGCGATGAGCGGGTCAGCGCGCTGCTGCCCGCCCTGGCCACCTGGCGCAAGCAGAGCCGTGAGCAGTCCACGGTGGACGGCTGGCGCTACCGCGTCACCTGGAAGCCGCTCGCCGACGGGCAGCCCGCGCGGCTGTCCGGCGGCTGGCTCGTCGTCGCCCCGGCCACCGAGGACACCTGGACCGACGCCGTGGCCGGTGTGCTCGCCGAACGCGGCGCCGACGTACGGCGGATCGCCGTGGACACCGACGCCGACGGCCGGGACGAGCTGATCGAGCGGCTGCGCGCCGCGCTCACGGAAACCGATGGCATCCCGTTCGCCGGAGTCCTGTCGCTGCTGGCCCTCGACGGCCACCCGCACCCCCATCACCCCTCCGTCCCCGCCGGGGTGGCGGCGCAGCTCGCGCTGGTGCAGGCGCTGGGCGACGCGGGGATCGGCGCGCCGCTGTGGTCCGCCACCCGTGGCGCGGTCTCCGTCGGCCGAACGGACACCCTCGAATCCCCCGAGCAGGCGCTGGTCTGGGGGCTCGGCCGGGTGGCCGCGCTGGAGCACGGCGAGCGCTGGGGCGGTCTGGTCGATCTGCCCGGGGCGCCCGACGAGCGGGCGCTGGCCCGGCTGGTGACCGTGCTCGCCGGGGCCGAGGAGGAGGACCAGGTCGCGATCCGCGCCACCGGGCTGCTGGTACGCCGTCTGGTGCGCGCCCCGCTGGCCGCCACGCCCGCCGTACGGTCCTGGGAGCCGACCGGTACGACGCTGGTCACCGGCGGTACGGGCGCGCTGGGCGCCCATGTGGCGCGCTGGCTGGCCACCAACGGCGCCGAGCACCTGGTGCTCACCAGCCGCCGTGGCCTGGAGGCACCGGGCGCGGCGGATCTGCGGTCCGAACTGACCGAGCTGGGCGCGAAGGTCACCGTCGCCGCATGCGATGTGGCCGACCGTGCCCAGGTCGAGGCGCTGCTCGCGGGCATCCCCGCCGAGCACCCGCTGACGGCCGTCGTCCACACGGCCGCCGTGCTGGACGACGGGGTGATCGAGGGCCTGACCCCGGACCAGGTGGACCGGGTGCTGAAGGTCAAGGTCGACGCCACCCGCCATCTGCACGAGCTGACCCGGGAGCTGGACCTCTCCGCGTTCGTGCTGTTCTCGTCCTTCGCGGCCACCTTCGGCGCGCCCGGCCAGGGCAACTACGCCCCGGGCAACGCCTTCCTCGACGCCTTCGCCGAGCACCGGCGCGCCCAGGGCCTGCCCGCCACCTCGCTGGCCTGGGGCCCGTGGGGCGAGGGCGGGATGGCCGAGGGCGGCGTCGGCGACCGGATGCGCCGCCACGGCGTCATCGAGATGGCGCCGAGGTCGGCCGTCACCGCGCTCCAGCACGCGCTGGACCGCGACGAGTCGGTGCTGACCGTCGTCGACATGGAGTGGAAGCGCTTCGTTCTCGCCTTCACCTCCGGCCGCTCCCGTCCGCTGCTGTACGACCTGCCCGAGGCGCGGGACGTCATCCAGGACATGGCCGGGGACGCCGAGGCGGACGGCGCGGGCGCGGTCGCGCTGGCCGAGCAGCTCGCCGGGGTGCCGGAGGCCGAGCAGGAGCGGCTGGTGCTGGAGCTGGTCCGCACCGCCGTCGCGGCCGTCCTGGGCTATGCGGGCGCCGACGACGTCGAGGCGGGCCGGGCCTTCAAGGAACTGGGCTTCGACTCGCTCACCGCCGTCGAGCTGCGCAACCGGCTCAGCGCCGCCAGCGGGCTGAAGCTGCCGCCGACGCTGATCTTCGACTACCCCACCCCCACGGTGCTCGCGCGCCATCTGCGCACCGAGATCGCGGGCGGGCAGCGGGCGGCCGTGGCCGCGCTGCCGACCGTGGCGGCGCTCGCCGACGACGAGCCGATCGCCATCGTCTCCATGAGCTGCCGCTTCCCGGGCGGTGTGCGCACTCCCGAGGAGCTGTGGCAGCTCCTCACCTCCGGCGGCGACGCGCTGTCGGAGTTCCCGGGCGACCGCGGCTGGGACATCGAGTCCCTGTACAACCCGGATCCGGACGCGCAGGGCACCAGCTACACCCGCGAGGGCGGATTCCTCACCGGGGCCGCCGACTTCGACCCCACCTTCTTCGGGATCTCGCCGCGTGAGGCCATGGCGATGGACCCGCAGCAGCGGCTGCTGCTGGAGACGTCGTGGGAGGCGTTCGAGCGGGCGGGCATCGACCCGGCCACGCTGCACGGCACCCCGTCCGGTGTCTTCGTCGGCACCAACGGCTCCGACTACTCCATCGTCATGCGCAGCAACACCGAGGGCTACGAGGGCCACCTGGCCACCGGCAGCGCCGCGAGTGTCGTCTCCGGCCGCCTCTCGTACACCTTCGGTCTGGAGGGCCCGGCGGTCACCGTCGACACCGCGTGCTCGGCGTCGCTGGTGGCGCTGCACCTGGCCGTTCAGTCGCTGCGCCAGGGCGAGTGCACGATCGCGCTCGCGGGCGGGGTGACCGTGATGGCCACCCCGGGCACCTTCATCGAGTTCAGCCGCCAGCGCGGACTGTCCTCCGACGGCCGCAGCAAGGCGTTCTCCTCGGACGCGGACGGCTTCAGCCCGGCCGAGGGCGTGGGCATGCTGCTGGTCGAGCGGCTGTCGGACGCGCGGAAGAACGGGCATCCGGTGCTCGCGGTCGTGCGGGGCTCGGCCATCAACCAGGACGGTGCGTCCAACGGTCTGACGGCGCCCAACGGGCCGTCCCAGCAGCGGGTGATCCGGCAGGCCCTGGCCAACGCCCGGCTGTCCGCCGCCGAGGTGGACGTGGTCGAGGCACACGGCACCGGTACGACGCTGGGTGACCCGATCGAGGCGCAGGCGCTGCTGGCCACCTACGGCCAGGAGCGGCCCGACGGGCAGCCCCTGCTGCTCGGCTCCATCAAGTCCAACATCGGCCACGCCCAGGCCGCCGCCGGTGTCGCGGGTGTGATGAAGCTCGTGCTCGCGCTGCGTCACGGCGTCCTGCCGGAGTCGCTGCACATCGCCGAGCCCACCCCGCATGTGGACTGGTCGGCGGGCGATGTCGAGCTGCTGACCGAGGCGCGGGAGTGGCCGGAGACCGGCCGTCCGCGCCGGGCCGCGGTGTCCTCGTTCGGCTTCAGCGGCACCAACGCGCACGCCATCATCGAGCAGGCCCCGGCCGAGGAGCCGGACGAGACCGAGCCGGCGACCCGGCGGCCCGGCGCGCTGCCGTGGACGGTGTCCGGCAAGAGCGAGGCGGCGCTGCGCGACCAGGCCGCCAAGCTGCTGGCCCACCTCGACGCCGACCCCGCCCTGCGCCCGCTGGACATCGGCCACTCGCTGGCCACCACCCGCGCCGCCTTCGAGCAGCGCGCGGTGCTGGTGGGCACGGACCGGGACGAATTCACCGGTGGTTTGGACGCCCTCGCTAGGGGGCAGGTCCTGCCCAACCTGGTGCAGGGGGCCTCAATCGGGGGCAAGGCCGCATTCGTGTTCCCAGGACAGGGGTCACAATGGGTAGGCATGGCCGTGGAGCTGTTGGATGCTTCACCGGTGTTCGCTGCCCGTATTGATGAGTGTGCCGCCGCGCTCGCAGAGTTCACCGACTGGTCGTTGGTGGATGTGCTGCGCGAGGCGGAGGGCGCACCGTCACTGGAGCGGGTGGACGTTGTTCAGCCGGTGTTGTTCTCCGTGATGGTTTCGCTCGCTGAACTGTGGCGTTCGCTGGGTGTCGTCCCGGCGGCCGTGGTGGGCCACTCGCAGGGTGAGATCGCCGCCGCGTGTGTGGCCGGAGCCCTGTCGCTTCAGGACGCGGCGCGGGTGGTGGCGCTGCGCAGTCAGGCGATCGGCCGGGTGCTGGCGGGCAAGGGCGGCATGGTGTCCGTGGCGCTGCCGGTGGCGGACGTACGGGAGCGGATCGAGCCCTGGGGCGAGGAGCGCATCTCGGTGGCGGCCGTCAACGGACCGTCGTCGGTGGTCGTCTCCGGTGAGCCGACCGCGCTCGATGAGCTGGTCGCCGCGTGTGAGGCCGATGAGGTGCGGGCGCGCCGGGTGCCGGTGGACTACGCCTCGCACTCCGCGCAGGTCGAGCTGCTCCGTGACGAGTTGCTGGAGCTGCTGGCGCCCGTGGAGCCCAAGGCGGCCGAGGTGCCGTTCCTGTCGACGGTGACGGGGGAGTGGGTCGACGGTTCCGAGCTGGACGCCGAGTACTGGTTCACCAATCTCCGTCGCACCGTCGAGCTGGAGGGCGCCATCCGCCGCCTGCTCGACGAGGGCTTCGGAGTGTTCATCGAGTCCAGCGCCCACCCCGTCCTGACGATGGGCGTGCAGGAGACCGCCGAGGACGCGGGCCGGGAGGCCGCCGCGATCGGGTCGCTGCGCCGTGACGAGGGCGGCCTGGAGCGCTTCTGGATCTCCGTCGGCGAGGCGTGGACGCGTGGTGTGAGCGTCGACTGGGACGCGGTGTACGAGGGGACGGGCGCCGAGCGCGTCGAGCTGCCCACGTACGCCTTCCAGCACCAGAGCTACTGGCCGCGGGCGGCCGACACCCCGGCCGACGAGTCGGGCGCGCCGTCCGATGCCGTCGACGCCCGCTTCTGGGAGGCCGTCGAGCGCGAGGACCTGGCGTCGCTGGCCGACACCCTCGCGTTCGCGGACGACGGTGAGCGGTCCTCGCTCGGCGCCGTCCTGCCCGCCCTGGCCACCTGGCGCAAGCAGGCCCGTGAGCAGTCCACGGTGGACGGCTGGCGCTACCGCGCGACCTGGACCTCCCTGACCGAGCGCCAGGCCCCGCGGCTGTCCGGGACCTGGCTGCTGGCCGTGCCCGAGTCCGCCGCCATCGACGACTGGACGCTCGGCGCGGTCCGGATGCTCACCGAACGCGGCGCCGAGGTACGGCAGATCACCCCGACCGCCGTGGAGTCGGACCGCGCGTCGCTGACCCGTCTGGTGCGCGAGGAGCTGGCCGACGCCGCGACCGTCTCGGGTGTGCTGTCGCTGCTCGCCTTCGACCAGGGCACCGCGCCCGGCACCGACGGTGTCAACGCCGGGCTGACCGGCACCGCCGCGCTGATCCAGGCGCTGGGCGACGCCGGGGTGGAGGCGCCGCTGTGGTGCGCCACCCGGGGCGCGGTCGCCGTCGGGCAGACGGACACCGTGGAATCCCCCGATCAGGCGCTCGTCTGGGGCCTGGGCCGGACCGCGGCGCTGGAGTACCCGGAGCGCTGGGGCGGTCTGGTCGACCTGCCCGGATCGCCCGACGAGCGGGCGCTGGCCCGGCTCGCCGGGGTGCTCGCCGGGGCCGACGGCGAGGACCAGATCGCGGTGCGCGCGGCCGGGGTGTTCGCCCGCAGGCTCGCGCACGCCCCGCTGGCCGGTGCGCCCGCCGTACGGACGTGGAAGCCGGCCGGTACCACGCTGGTCACCGGCGGTACGGGCGCGCTGGGCGCCCATGTGGCGCGCTGGCTGGCCGCGGGCGGCGCCGAGCATCTGGTGCTCACCAGCCGCCGTGGGCCGGAGGCGCCGGGCGCGGCCGAGCTGCGGGACGAGCTGACCGAACTGGGCACCAAGGTCACCGTCGCCGCGTGTGATGTGGCCGACCGCAAGGCCGTCGAGACGCTGCTGGCCGCCATCCCGGCCGACCAGCCGCTCACGGCGGTCATGCACGCCGCGGGCGTCCTGGACGACGGTGTCCTGGACGCGCTCACCCCGGAGCGGTTCGCCACCGTCCTCGGCCCCAAGGCCGACGCGGCGCGCCACCTGCACGAGCTGACCCGCGACCTGGAGCTGTCCGCGTTCGTGCTGTTCTCCGGTATCGCGGGCACGCTCGGCGACGCCGGACAGGGCAACTACGCGGCGGCCAACGCCTACCTCGACGCGCTGGCCGAACAGCGCCGCGCCCAGGGCCTGCCCGCCACCTCGGTGGCCTGGGGCCGCTGGGGCGAGACGGGTCTGGCCGCCGACGGCGCCATCGGCGAGCGGCTGGACCGGGGCGGTGTCCCGGCGATGGCGCCGCACGCGGCGATCACGGCGCTGCAGCGGGCCCTGGACCACGCCGACACGGTCGTGGCCGTCGCCGACATCCAGTGGGACCGCTTCGCCTACGGCTACACGGCGGTCCGCCCCAGCCCGCTCATCGGCGAACTGCCCGAGGTCCGGCGGCTGCGGGAGACCGGCGCCGCGGCCGGTGAGCCCGGTACGGCCTCGGACGGGTCCCCGGCGGACGCGCTGCGCAAGCGGCTGGCCGGGATCTCCCGGGCCGAACAGTCCGTGGTCGTCCTGGAGGTCGTGCGCACCAACGCGGCCGCCGCGCTCGGCCACCCCTCGACCGACGAGGTCGGCGCCGGGCGGGCGTTCAAGGAGCTGGGCTTCGACTCGCTCATCGCGCTGGAGCTGCGCAACCGGCTGACCGCCGCCACCGGGCAGAAGCTGCCCGCCACGCTGGTCTTCGACTACCCGACCCCGGCGGTCCTCGCCGAGTTCCTGTGCGGCCGGATCGTGGGCGACGGCGGTACGGCCGCCGCCCCCGGGCTGGCGGAGCTCGAGGCGCTGGAGTCCGCGCTGTCCGTACTCGACCCCGACAGCGAGGCACGGGACGACATCGCGGCCCGGCTGCGGGACCTCGCGGCGAAGTGGGCGGAGCCCCGTACGGCCGAGGCCGAGGCGGCGGACGGCGAGAGCGGGACCGTGACGGAGAAGTTGCAGGAGGCGACGCCCGACGAGGTCTTCGCCTTCATCGACAAAGAACTCGGAATCTGAGGATCTGAAGGTCCCCGGGCGCAAGGTTTGTGACGAGAAGCATGGGTGAGACTCCAATGTCGGATCAGGACAAGATCCTCGACTACCTCAAGCGGGTAACTGCCGATCTGCACCAGACGCGGCAGCGTCTTCGCGAGGTCGAGTCGCAGGAGCCTGAGCCGATCGCGATCGTCGGCATGAGCTGCCGGTTCCCCGGCGGCGTCACGTCTCCGGAGCAGCTCTGGGAGCTCGTGGCCGCGGGCGGCGACGCCATCGCGGACTTCCCCACGGACCGCGGCTGGGACACCGATGCGCTCTTCGCCGACGACCCCGACCAGCAGGGCACCAGCTACACCGACAAGGGCGGATTCCTGGAGGGTGCGGGCGAGTTCGACGCCGCGTTCTTCGGGATCAGCCCGCGCGAGACCCTCGGCATGGACCCGCAGCAGCGGCTGCTGCTGGAGACGTCCTGGGAGGCGTTCGAGCGGGCCGGGATCGACCCGGCCACGCTCCGCGGCAGCAAGGCCGGTGTCTTCGTCGGCACCAACGGCCAGGACTACCCGGAGCTGATGCACACGCTGCCGCAGGGCGTCGAGCAGTATCTGCTCACCGGCAACGCGGCCAGCGTCATCTCCGGCCGGATCTCCTACACCTTCGGTCTGGAGGGCCCGGCCCTCACCGTCGACACCGCGTGCTCGGCGTCGCTGGTGGCGCTGCACCTGGCCATCCAGGCGTTGCGAGGCGGCGAGTGCTCGCTGGCGCTCACCGGCGGCGTCACGGTGATGAACAGCCCGCGCGCGTTCATCAACTTCAGCCGCCAGCGGGGCCTGGCGCCCGACGGCCGCTGCAAGGCGTTCGCCGACGGCGCGGACGGCACCGGCTGGGGCGAGGGCGTCGGCATGCTGCTCGTCGAGCGGCTGTCGGACGCCCGCAAGAACGGCCACCCGGTGCTGGCCATCGTCCGTGGCTCCGCCATCAACCAGGACGGCGCGTCCAACGGTCTGACGGCGCCCAACGGCCCGTCCCAGCAGCGCGTCATCCGCCAGGCGCTCACCGACGCCCGGCTCACCCCGGCCCAGGTGGACGCCGTCGAGGCGCACGGCACCGGCACCAGCCTCGGCGACCCCATCGAGGCGCAGGCGCTGCTCGCCACCTACGGGCAGAACCGGGCCGAGGGCCGCCCGCTGTGGCTCGGCTCGATCAAGTCCAACTTCGGGCACACCCAGGCCGCGGCCGGTGTCGCCGGGATCATCAAGATGGTCAAGGCCATCGAGCACGGTGTGCTGCCCAGGACCCTGCATGTCGACGCGCCCTCCCGGGACGTGGACTGGACGGCCGGCGCCGTCTCCCTGCTCACCGAGAACACCCCGTGGCCTCGGACCGGCCAGCCGCGCCGCGCGGGCATCTCCTCCTTCGGTGTGAGCGGTACGAACGCGCACACCGTCATCGAGCAGGCGCCCGCCGAGGACCGCGAGGCCCCCGGCGATGACGCGACGCCTTCGGAGTGGACCGGCGTCGGCGGTCTGGTGCCGGTGCTGGTGTCCGCGCAGAGCGCGGCGGCGCTGCGTGCCCAGGCCGAGCGGCTCACCGCCCATGTGCGGGACGAGCCGGGCCTCGGCCTGGCCGACCTGGCCCACTCGCTGGCCACCACCCGCGCCGCGCTGGACCACCGGGCCGTGGTCCTCGCGGGCGAGGGCGGCCGCGAGGAACTGCTGCGCGGACTGGCCGAGCTGGCCGAGGACGCCCCCGCGGGCGGCGTCGTGCGCGGCGAGGTCGGCGAGGGCAAGGTCGCGTTCCTCTTCACCGGCCAGGGCAGCCAGCGCACCGGAATGGGCCGTGAGCTGTACGCGGCCGTCCCGGCCTTCGCCCGCGCCCTGGACGAGGTGTGCGCCGAGCTCGACCAGCACCTTCAGCGGCCGCTGCGCGAGGTGATGTTCGGCGAGGACAGCGGACTGCTGGACCGGACCGGCTACACCCAGCCCGCGCTGTTCGCCCTCGAAGTGGCGCTGTTCCGGCTGCTGGAAACCTGGGGTGTGAAGCCCGACTTCCTCGTCGGCCACTCCATCGGAGAGCTGGCCGCCGCGCATGTGGCCGGTGTGCTGTCGCTCGCCGACGCGGCGAAGCTGGTGGCCGCCCGTGGCCGGCTGATGGAGGAACTGCCCGCCGGTGGCGCGATGATCGCGATCCAGGCGGCCGAGGACGAGGTGGCGCCGCTGCTCACCGAGCGGGTGTCGATCGCCGCGCTCAACGGGCCCACCTCGGTCGTCATCGCCGGTGACGAGGAGACGGCTGTCGCGATCGCCGCGTCCTTCGAGGCCCAGGGCCGCAAGACCAAGCGGCTCACCGTCAGCCACGCGTTCCACTCGCCCCGCATGGACGGGATGCTGGACGCCTTCCGCGAGGTCGCCCGGCAGGTGACCTACGCCCCGCCGGTCATCCCCATCATCTCCAACCTGACCGGCGGATCGGTCTCCGCCGACGAGATCTGCTCGCCCGACTACTGGGTCCGGCACGTCCGTGAGGCGGTCCGCTTCACCGACGGCATCCGCCGGCTCGAGGAGTACGACGTCGGCGCCTACGTGGAGCTGGGCCCCGACGGGGTGCTCTCCGCCATGGCGCAGGACTGCGTCACCTCCGACGGCGCCGTGTTCGTCCCCATGCTGCGCGGCGACCGCCCCGAGGCCACCGCCCTGGCCGGTGCGCTCGCCCGCGCCCACGTCCACGGCGTGGCCGTCGACTGGGCCGCGGTCTTCGAGGGCTCCGGCGCCCGCCGCGTCGAACTGCCCACCTACGCCTTCCAGCGCGAGCTGTACTGGCCCGAGCCGCCCGGCCCCTGGACCGGCGACGTCACCGCCGCCGGACTCGGCTCCGCCGACCATCCGCTGCTCGGCGCCGCCGTGTCGCTCGCCGACGCCGCCGGATTCCTCTTCACCGGGCGGCTGTCCCTCCAGACCCACCCGTGGCTGGCCGACCACGCCGTCATGGACACCGTGCTGCTGCCCGGCACCGCCTTCGTGGAGCTGGCCATCCGCGCCGGTGACCACGTCGGCGCGGACGTCCTGGAGGAGCTCACCCTCGAAGCCCCGCTGGTCCTGGCCCCGCAGGGCGGCGTCCAGCTCCAGGTGTCCGTAGGCGCCCCGGACGAGACCGGCCGCCGCTCGCTGACCCTGCACTCGCGCCTGGAGGACGCCGCCGACGGCACCTGGGGCGAGGGCGAGTGGACCCGCCACGCCACCGGTGTGCTCGGCACCGGCGCGACCACTCCCTCCGTCCATTCCGAGAGCCTCACCGCCTGGCCGCCGGCCGGTGCCACCGAGGTCCCCGTGGACGGCCTCTACGACTGGCTCGCCGAGAGCGGATTCGCCTACGGCCCCGTCTTCCAGGGGCTCCAGGGCGCCTGGCAGCACGAGGACCAGGTGTACGCCGAGGTGCGGCTGCCCGAGAGCGCCCGCGCCGAGGCCGAGCTGTTCGGACTGCACCCCGCGCTGCTGGACGCGGCCCTGCACGCCGTGGGCATCGGCTCCCTCCTGGAGGACACCGAACACGGCCGTCTCCCCTTCTCCTGGAGCGGCGTCCGGCTCCACGCCGTCGGTGCCGCCACGCTCCGCGTCCGGCTCTCGCCCGCCGGTCAGGACGCCGTGGCCGTACTGGTCACGGACGAGAGCGGCGCACCCGTCGCCTCCGTCGACTCGCTGCTGCTGCGCCCGGTCTCGCCCGACCAGGTGCACGCCGCGCGCGCCGCCTTCCACGAGGCGCTGTTCCGCGTCGAGTGGACCCCCGCCCCGGTGCCCGCCGCCACCACCGTCGTGGCCGGGCAGTGGGCGCTGCTGGGCGCCGAGCACCCCGAGCTCGCCGCCGCGCTGCCCACCGCCGCCGGCTACGCCGACCTGGCCGCGCTCGGCGAGGCCGTGGACGCCGGGACTCCGGTGCCGCAGGCCGTCGTCGTCCCGTTCTTCGCGGACGGGACGGACCGTCCCGTCGAGGCCGCCGTACGCGAGGCCCTGCACCGCGCGCTGGAGCTGGTCCAAAGCTGGCTCGCCGACGCCCGCTTCGAGGGCTCCCGGCTGGTGATCGCCACCCGTGGCGCCGTCGCCACCTACGCCGACGCCGACACCGTGGACCTGGCCCACGCCCCGCTGTGGGGTCTGCTGCGCTCCGCGCAGTCCGAGAACCCGGACCGCTTCACCCTGGTCGACATCGAGGGCGGCGACGCCTCGTACCGCGCGCTCGCCCCCGCCCTGGCCACCGGCGAATCGCAGCTCGCGGTCCGCGCCGGGACCGTGGTCGTCCCGCGTCTGGCCAAGGTCGCCGCCGACCCCGAGCAGACCGCCCCCGCGCTCGACCCCGAGGGCACCGCCCTGGTCACCGGCGCCACCGGCACCCTCGGCGGGCTCGTCGCCCGCCACCTGGTCACCGAGCGCGGCGTGCGCCACCTGCTGCTGCTCAGCAGGCGCGGGGCCGACGCCCACGGCGCCGCCGAACTCGTCGCCGAACTGCGCGCGTCGGGCGCCGAGGTCACCCTCACCGCCTGCGACGTGGCCGACCGCACCGCCCTCGCCGCGACCCTGGCCGCCATCCCGGCCGAGCATCCGCTGACCGCCGTGGTGCACACGGCGGGCGTGCTGGACGACGGTGTGATCGGCTCGCTGACGGCCGAGCGCGTCGACCGCGTCCTGCCGCCCAAGGTCGACGCCGCGTGGCACCTGCACGAGCTGACCCGCGACCTCGACCTGTCCGCGTTCGTGCTGTTCTCCGCCGCCGCCGGTACCCTCGGCGGCCCCGGCCAGGCCAACTACGCGGCCGCCAACGCCTTCCTGGACGCCCTCGCCCACCGGCGCCGCGCCCAGGGGCTGCCCGCCACCGCCCTCGCCTGGGGCCTGTGGGCCGAGCGCAGCGGGATGACCGGCGACCTGGACGACACCGACATCCAGCGCATCACCCGCGCCGGAGTGGCCGCGCTCTCCTCCGAGGAGGGCCTCGCCCTCCTGGACACCGCGCTGGCCGTGGGCGACCCCACGCTCGTCCCCATGCACCTGGACCTGGCGCCGCTGCGCCACGCCGACGCCACCATGGTCCCCGCGCTGCTGCGCGGCCTGGTGCGGGCCCCCGGCCGCCGTGTGGTGGAGGCGGGCGGCGGCGCGGCCCCCGGCGGGCTCGTGGAGCGGCTCCTGGGACTGTCCGTCCCCGAGCGCGACCGGCTGCTGCTGGAGATCGTCTGCGGTCAGGTCGCCGCTGTCCTCGGCTACGCGGGTCCCGAAGCCGTCGGCGCCGGGCGCGCCTTCAAGGAGCTGGGCTTCGACTCGCTCACCGCCGTCGAGCTGCGCAACCGCCTCGGCGCCGTCACGGGCGTACGGCTCCCGGCCACCCTCGTCTTCGACTACCCGACGCCCACCTCGCTCGCCGGTTTCCTGCGCACCGAGATCCTCGGCGACCAGGCCGACGAGGCAGCGTCGGCCCCCGCCGCCACCGTGGCCGTCGCCGACGACGAGCCCATCGCCATCGTCGGCATGAGCTGCCGCTACCCGGGCGGGGTCACCAGCCCCGAGGAACTGTGGCAGCTCGTCACCGGCTCGGTGGACGCCATCTCCGGCTTCCCGACCGACCGCGGCTGGCAGCTCGAGGGGCTGCTGGGCGACGACCCCGAGCAGACCGGCACCAGCGCCACCATCGAGGGCGGATTCCTCTACGACGCGGGCGAGTTCGACCCCGACTTCTTCGGGATCAACCCGCGCGAGGCGCTCGCCATGGACCCGCACCAGCGGCTGCTGCTGGAGAGCTCCTGGGAGGCGTTCGAGCGGGCCGGGATCGACCCGGCGACCGTGCGCGGCAGCAAGACCGGTGTCTTCGCGGGCGTCATGTACCACGACTATCTCTCCCGGCTGACCGCCCTGCCGGAGGGCCTGGAGGGCTACCTCGGCACCGGTACGGCGGGCAGTGTCGCCTCGGGCCGGGTGGCGTACACCTTCGGTCTCGAAGGCCCCGCGGTCACCATCGACACGGCGTGCTCGTCGTCGCTGGTGGCGCTGCATCTGGCGGCGCAGGCGCTGCGCAGCGGCGAGTGCACCATGGCGCTCGCGGGCGGTGTCACCGTCATGTCCACCCCGGACACCTTCATCGACTTCAGCCGCCAGGGCGGTCTGTCGGCCAGCGGCCGCTGCAAGTCCTTCTCGGGCGACGCGGACGGCACCGGCTGGGCCGAGGGTGTCGGCATGCTGCTGGTGGAGCGGCTGTCGGACGCGAGGAAGAACGGTCACCGGGTGCTGGCGGTCGTGCGGGGCACGGCGGTCAACCAGGACGGTGCGTCCAATGGTCTGACGGCGCCGAACGGCCCGTCGCAGCAGCGGGTGATCCGGCAGGCGCTGGCGAACGCGCGTCTTTCGGCGTCCGAGGTGGACGCGGTCGAGGCGCACGGTACGGGTACGACGCTGGGTGACCCGATCGAGGCGCAGGCGCTGCTGGCCACGTACGGCAAGGAGAAGACCGAGGACCAGCCGCTGTGGCTGGGCTCGATCAAGTCCAACTTCGGTCACACGCAGGCGGCGGCGGGTGTCGCGGGCATCATCAAGATGGTGCTGGCGATGCGGCATGGCGTCCTGCCCAAGTCGCTGCACATCGACGAGCCGTCGCCGCATGTGGACTGGGAGTCGGGCGCGGTCTCACTGCTGACCGAGGCGCGGGAGTGGCCGGAGACCGGGCGTCCGCGCCGGGCCGGTATCTCCTCCTTCGGCGTCAGCGGCACCAACGCGCACGCCATCATCGAGCAGGCGCCGGAGCCCGAACCGGCGGAGGGGTCCGCGCTGCCGGCCGCCCGGCCGTCCGTGCTGCCCTGGATGATGTCCGGGAAGAGCGCCGACGCGCTGCGGGCGCAGGCCGAGCGACTGCTCGCCGACCTTCAGCGGCGGCCGGAGCTGTCGCCGACCGACCTGGCGTACTCGCTCGCGACCACCCGTGCCGCGCTGGACCACCGTGCCGTCGTGGTCGGCGGGGACCGTGCGGCGCTGGTCTCGGGCCTGGAGGCGCTGGCGCGCGGCGAGTCGGCGTCGGGGCTGGTCCAGGGTTCGGTGGCGGACGGCAAGGTGGCGTTCCTGTTCACCGGCCAGGGCAGCCAGCGGCTCGGCATGGGCCGTGAGCTGTACGACGCCTACCCGGCGTTCGCCGAGGCACTGGACGCGGTCTGCGACGAGCTGGACGCGTACCTCGAACGGCCGCTCAAGACCGTGATGTTCGGGAACGACGCCGAGGAGCTGGACCAGACCGGGTTCACCCAGCCCGCGCTGTTCGCCATCGAGGTCGCGCTGTTCCACCTGGCTGAGGCGTGGGGCCTGCGGCCCGACTTCCTCTCCGGCCACTCCATCGGAGAGCTGGCCGCCGCGCAGGTGGCCGGTGTGCTCTCGCTCGCCGACGCGGCGAAGCTCGTGGCCGCCCGTGGCCGCCTGATGCAGGCGCTTCCGGCGGGTGGCGCGATGATCGCCGTCCAGGCGTCCGAGGACGAGGTGCTGCCGCTGCTCACCGAGCGGGTCAGCATCGCCGCGCTCAACGGCCCGACCTCGGTGGTGGTCGCGGGTGACGAGGACGCGGCACTGGAGATCGCGGCGGCCTTCGAGGAGCGGGGCCGTAAGACCAAGCGGCTCACCGTCAGCCACGCGTTCCACTCCCCGCGCATGGACGAGATGCTGGAGGCGTTCCGCGAGGTGGCCGAGGGTCTCACCTACGAGGCCCCGCGCATCCCGATCGTCTCCAACCTCACCGGGACCGTGGTCCTGGCCGAGGAGATCACCAGCCCCGGCTTCTGGGTGCGCCACGTCCGCGAGGCCGTGCGCTTCCTCGACGGTGTCCGCACCCTCGAAGCGCAGGGCGTCACCACCTATCTCGAACTCGGCCCCGACGGTGTGCTGTCCGCCATGGGCCAGGACTGCCTCGCCGACGCCGACGCGGCCGGTTTCGCCGCCACGCTGCGCGGCGGCCGTCCCGAGGCCGAGACCGTCGCCACCGCCCTCGCCGCCCTGCAGGTCCGTGGGGTGACGCCGGACTGGTCCGCGTACTTCGCCGGGACCGGCGCCCACCGCGTCGACCTGCCGACCTACGCCTTCCAGCACCGCCGCTTCTGGCTGACGTCCCCCGCGGGCTTCGTGGGCGACGTGGAGTCGGCGGGCCTGGACCGGGCCGACCACCCGCTGCTGGGCGCGGCCGTGCCGCTGGCGGACTCCGACGGCTTCCTGTTCACCGGCAGGCTCTCCCTCGAAAGCCACCCGTGGCTGGCCGACCACGCCGTCATGGGCACCGTCCTGCTGCCCGGCACCGCCTTCGTCGAGCTGGCCATCCGCGCCGGTGACCAGGTGGGCTGCGACCGGCTGGACGAGCTGACGATCGAGGCGCCGCTGGTCCTGCCCGAGCGTGGCGCGGTCCAGCTCCAGATCCTCGTCGGCGCCCCGCAGCAGGCCGGGCACCGCACGCTGGAGCTGTACTCGCGGGCGCAGGACGCGCCCGCCGAGCTGCCGTGGATCCGCCATGCGAGCGGTGTGCTGGTGGCCGGTGCCCCGCGGCCCTCGTTCGACCTGACCGCATGGCCGCCGCCGGGCGCCGAGCCCGCCGAGGTCGAGGGGCTCTACGAGCACCTGGCGCAGGGCGGCTTCGCGTACGGGCCGATGTTCCAGGGGCTGAGCGCGGCCTGGCTGCGCGGCGACGAGGTGTTCGCCGAGGTGCGGCTGCCGGAGGACCGCAAGTCCGAGGCCACCGCGTTCGGGCTGCACCCGGCGCTGCTGGACGCCGCGCTGCACAGCACGTTCGCCCGGCCCGACGGCGATGAGCAGGGGCGGCTGCCGTTCTCCTGGAGCGGGGTGTCGCTGCACGCGGTCGGCGCCGACGCGCTCCGGGTCCGGCTGACCCCGGCCGGGGCCGACGGGGTGACGCTGGAGCTGGCCGACGGCACCGGTGCCCCGGTGGCCTCCGTCGAACAGCTCGCGCTGCGCCCGGTCTCGGCCGGACAGCTCACGGACGGCCGGTCCGCCGCCTACCACGAGTCGCTGTACCGGCTGGACTGGGCCACCGTGCCGCTCGCCACGGACGGCGCGGCCACCGCGGCGTGGACGGTGCTCGGCGAGGGCGCGCCCGCCGCGCTGACCTCCGGTGCCGCGGTCCACGCCGATCTGGACGCGCTGGCCGCGGCCGGGGACGCGCCCGAGTACGTCCTGGTCTACCTCGACCCGCGCGGCGCCACCGATGACGAGGTGACCGCCGCCGTCCACACCGCCACCCAGCGGACACTGGCGCTCGTACGGGCGTGGCTGGCCGACGACCGGTTCGCGGCGTCCCAACTGGTGCTCGTCACCCGGGGCGCGGTGGCCACCGCGGGCGACGCCGGTACCCACGACCTGGCCCACGCCCCCGCGTGGGGTCTGGTGCGCTCGGCGCAGTCGGAGAACCCGGACCGGCTGGTGCTGGTGGACCTCGACGGCACCGACGCCTCCTACGAGGCGCTGGGCACCGCGATCGCCTCCGGCGAGCCGCAGTTCGTGCTGCGCCGGGGCGCCGTACACGCCCCCCGGCTGGCGCGCACCGCCGCCAGTGGGCCCATGGTGCCGCCGCCCGGCGAGCCGGCCTGGCGGCTCGACATCCAGGACAAGGGCACCCTGGAGAACCTCACCCTGCTGCCCAGCCCGGAGGCCGCCGCGCCGCTGGAGACGGGACAGGTGCGGGTCGCGGTCCGGGCCGCCGGTGTGAACTTCCGCGATGTGCTCAACGCACTCGGCATGTACCCCGGCGACGCGGGCCTGATGGGCAGCGAGGGCGCCGGTGTCGTCCTCGAAACCGGACCCGGGGTCACCGATCTGGCGCCCGGCGACCGGGTGATGGGCATGCTGCCCGGTGGCTTCGGACCGCTGGTGGTCGTCGACCGCCGCATGATCGCGCCGATGCCGGAGGGCTGGTCGTTCGCCCAGGCCGCGTCCGTGCCGATCGTCTTCATGACGGCCTACTACGCGCTGCGCGACCTGGCCGACCTCCAGGGCGGCGAATCGCTGCTGGTGCACGCCGCCGCCGGTGGTGTCGGCATGGCCGCCGTGCAGCTCGCCCGCCACTGGGGCGTGGACGTCTACGCCACCGCCAGCCAGGGCAAGTGGGACACGCTGCGCTCGCTGGGGCTGGCCGACGACCGCATCGCCTCCTCCCGCGACCTGGCCTTCGAGGACACGTTCCGCGAGGCCAGCGGCGGTCGCGGGGTCGATGTGGTGCTGGACTCGCTGGCCCGGGAGTTCGTGGACGCCTCGCTGCGGCTGCTGCCGCGCGGCGGCCGGTTCGTCGAGATGGGCAAGACCGACGTCCGGCTGCCGGAAGAGGTCGCCGCCGCCTACCCCGGCGTCTCCTACCAGGCGTTCGACCTGACCGAGGCGGGCCTGGACCGCATCCAGGAGATGCTGTGCGAGCTGCTGGAGCTGTTCCAGCGGGGCGCGCTGCGGGCGCTGCCGATCACCGCATGGGATCTGCGGCAGGCCCCGGACGCGTTCCGCTACCTCAGCCAGGCCCGCCACATCGGCAAGGTCGTGCTCACCGTGCCCGCCCCGTGGAATCCGGACGGCACCGTGCTGATCACCGGCGGCACCGGCACCCTGGGCGGCCTGGTCGCCCGGCACGCGGTGACCGAGCGCGGCGCCCGCCGTCTGCTGCTCACCAGCCGACGCGGTGAGCAGGCCGCGGGCGCGGCCGAACTCGCCGCCGAGCTACGTGAGTTGGGCGCCGAGGTCACCATCGCCGCCTGCGACGCCGCCGACCGGGACGCGCTCGCCGCGGTCCTGGCCGACATCCCCGCCGGGCATCCGCTGACCGCCGTCGTGCACACCGCCGGTGTGCTGGACGACGGTGTGATCGGCTCGCTGACGCCGGAGCGGCTGGAGAAGGTGCTGCGCCCCAAGGTGGACGCGGCCGTGAACCTGCACGAGCTGACCCGCGACCAGGACCTCGCCGCGTTCGTCCTGTTCTCCTCCGCCGCCGGTACGTTCGGCGGCCCCGGGCAGGCCAACTACGCGGCGGCCAACTCCTTCCTGGACGCCCTGGCCCGCCACCGCCAGGCCCAGGGCCTCGCCGCCACCTCGCTGGCCTGGGGCCTGTGGGCCGAGGCCAGCGGGATGACCGGTGAGCTGGAGGCCACCGACAAGTCCCGGATGACCCGCTCCGGTGTGCTCGGCCTGTCCTCCGACGAGGGCCTGGCGCTGTTCGACGCCGCCCAGGAGGTGGGCGACGCGTTCCTGGTGCCCATGCAGCTCGACCTGGCGCCGCTCACCGGCGCGCCCATCGAGATGGTGCCGCCGCTGCTGCGCGGTCTGGTGCGCGGCGGTACGACCCGCCGCACCGCCGAATCGGGCGCGGCCCAGGACGCCTCCTCGCTGGTGGAGCGGCTGGTCCGGCTGGACGCGGCCGAGCGCGAGCGGACCCTGCTCGACCTGGTGCGCGCCCAGGTGGCCGTGGTCCTCGGCCATGACTCGCCCGACGCGGTCGAGGCGAGCCGGGCCTTCAAGGACCTCGGCTTCGACTCGCTGACCGCGGTGGAGTTCCGCAACCGCCTCGGCGGCGCCGCCGGGCTGCGGCTGCCCGCCACGCTGGTCTTCGACTACCCGACGCCGACCGCGCTCGCCGGATATCTGCTGGAGGAGCTGCTCGGCTCCGAGGCGGCGGCGGCCGTTCCCGCACGGGCGGAAGGCCCGGCGGGTGGCGTGGCCGACGCGGACGACCCGATCGCGATCATCGCCATGAGCTGCCGCTTCCCCGGGGATGTGCGCACCCCCGAGGACCTGTGGGAGCTGCTGGCCGAGGGCCGGGACGGTATCGCGCGGCTGCCGGAGGACCGCGGCTGGGACCTCGACGCGTTCTACGACCCGGACCCGGACCGGCCCGGCACCTCGTACGCCCGCGAGGGCGGCTTCTACTACGACGCCCACCACTTCGACCCGGCCTTCTTCGGCATCAACCCGCGCGAGGCGCTCGCCATGGACCCCCAGCAGCGGCTGCTGCTGGAGACCTCCTGGGAGTCCTTCGAGCGGGCGGGCCTCGACCCGGGCGCACTGCGCGGCAAGCAGGTCGGCGTGTTCGTCGGCCAGATGCACAACGACTACGTGTCGCGGCTGCACACCGTCCCGGAGGGCGTCGAGGGCTACCTCGGCACCGGCGGCTCCAGCAGCATCGCCTCCGGCCGGGTGTCGTACACCTTCGGCTTCGAGGGCCCGGCCGTCACCGTCGACACGGCGTGCTCGTCGTCGCTGGTGGCGCTGCACCTCGCGGCGCAGGCGCTGCGCAACGGCGAGTGCACCATGGCGCTCGCGGGCGGTGTCACCATCATCACCACCCCCGATGTGTTCACCGAGTTCAGCCGCCAGCGCGGACTGGCCAGGAACGGCCGCTGCAAGCCGTTCGCCGCCGCCGCCGACGGCACGGCCTGGGGTGAAGGCGTGGGCATGCTGCTGGTGGAGCGGCTGTCGGACGCGAGGAAGAACGGTCACCGGGTGCTGGCGGTCGTGCGGGGCACGGCGGTCAACCAGGACGGTGCGTCCAATGGTCTGACGGCGCCGAACGGCCCGTCGCAGCAGCGGGTGATCCGGCAGGCGCTGGCGAACGCGGGCCTGTCGGCTGGTGAAGTGGACGCGGTCGAGGCGCACGGTACGGGTACGACGCTGGGTGACCCGATCGAGGCGCAGGCGCTGCTGGCCACCTACGGCAAGGAGAAGACCGAGGACCAGCCGCTGTGGCTGGGCTCGATCAAGTCCAACTTCGGTCACACGCAGGCGGCGGCGGGTGTCGCGGGCATCATCAAGATGGTGCTGGCGATGCGGCATGGCGTCCTGCCCAAGTCGCTGCACATCGACGAGCCGTCGCCGCATGTGGACTGGGAGTCCGGCGCGGTCTCGCTGCTGAGCGAGGCGCGGGAGTGGCCGGAGACCGGGCGTCCGCGCCGGGCCGGTATCTCCTCCTTCGGCATGAGCGGCACCAACGCGCACGCCATCATCGAGCAGCTGCCGGAGCCCGAACCGGCGGAGGCGCCCGCGCTCCCGGCCGCTCAGCCGTCCGTGGAACCGTCCGTTCTGCCGTGGGTGATGTCCGCCAAGACCCCCGAGGCGCTGCGCGCCCAGGGGGCCCGGCTCCGGGCCCAGGTGGCCGACCACCCCGAGCTGTCCCTCGCCGACGTCGGCCACTCGCTGGCCACGTCCCGGGTCTCCTTCGAGCACCGGGCGACGCTCGTCGCCGCGGGCCGGGACGCCTTCCTGGCCGGTCTCGACGCCCTCGCCGAGGGCCGCACCGCGACCGGGCTGGTCGAGGGCGCGGTGGCCGAGGGCGGCAAGCTGGCCGTCCTGTTCACCGGGCAGGGCAGCCAGCGGCTCGGCATGGGCCGTGAGCTGTACGACGCCTATCCGGCGTTCGCCGAGGCGCTCGACGCGGTCTGCGACGAGCTGGACGCACATCTCGAACGGCCGCTTCGTGACGTGCTGTTCGGGGACGACGCCGAGGCGCTGGACCAGACCGGCTTCACCCAGCCCGCGCTGTTCGCGGTCGAGGTGGCGCTGTTCCGCCTGGTCGAGACCTGGGGCGTGCAGCCGGACTACCTGTCCGGCCACTCCATCGGCGAACTGGCCGCCGCGCAGGTGGCCGGTGTGCTCTCGCTCGCGGACGCGGCGAAGCTGGTGGCCGCTCGTGGGCGGTTGATGCAGCGGCTCCCGGCCGGTGGCGCGATGATCGCCGTCCAGGCGTCCGAGGACGAGGTGACCCCGCAGCTCGGCAAGCGGGTGAGCATCGCGGCCGTCAACGGCCCGACCTCGGTCGTGGTCGCGGGCGACGAGGACGCGGCGCTGGAGATCGCGGCGTCGTTCGAGGCGGAGGGCCGTAAGACCAAGCGCCTCACCGTCAGCCACGCCTTCCACTCGCCCCACATGGACGGCATGCTGGACGCCTTCCGCGAGGTGGCGCAGGGGCTGGCGTACCAGGCTCCGAAGATCCCGATCGTGTCGAACCTGACCGGTGGCGTGGTGGCTGCCGAGGAGATCACCAGCCCGGACTTCTGGGTACGCCACGTCCGCGAGGCGGTCCGCTTCCTGGACGGCGTCCGCACCCTGGAAACCCAGGGCGTCACCACCTACCTCGAACTCGGCCCCGACGGGGTGCTGACCGCGATGGCGCAGGACTGCGTCACCGAGGACGGCGGCTCCTTCGCCACCGCCCTGCGCGGCGGCCGGCCGGAGGCCGAGACGCTGCTCACGGCGGTCGGCACCGCCCAGGTCCGGGGCGCCGCCGTGGACTTCACCGCGCTGTACGCGCCGTACGGCCCGCACCAGGTCGACCTGCCGACGTACGCCTTCCAGCGCCGCTCGTTCTGGCTGAACGCCGGGCCGGTCGGCGGCGACGCCACCGCGATCGGCCTGCACGCGGCCGGTCACCCGCTGCTGGGCGCCGCCGTGGAGCTGCCCGACTCGGACGGCATCGCCTTCACCGGACGGCTCTCCCTGCAGACCCAGCCCTGGCTGGCCGACCACGCCGTGATGGGCACGGTGCTGCTGCCCGGCACCGCGTTCGTGGAGCTGGCACTGCGCGCCGGGGACCACGCGGGCTGCGACCGACTGGACGAACTCACCCTGGAAGCCCCGCTGATCGTGCCCGACCAGGGCGCCGTCCAGCTCCGGCTCGCGCTCGCCGCGCCCGACGACACCGGCCGCCGCGCGCTGACCCTGCACTCCCGCGCCGAGGGCGCCCCGGCCGACGAGCCGTGGCTGCGCCACGCCACCGGCGCCTTGGCGGCGGGCACGGCGGAAAGTTCGTTCGACCTGAGCGCCTGGCCGCCCGCCGAGGCGGAGCGCATCGACACTGACGGCCTGTACGAGGGCCTGGCCGATTCGGGCTTCGACTACGGCCCGGTCTTCCAGGGCCTGACGGCCGCCTGGCGGCGCGGAGACGAGGTGTTCGCCGAGGTCAGCCTGCCGGAGGACCGCAAGTCCGACGCCGCCGCGTTCGGCCTGCACCCGGCACTGCTGGACGCCGCGCTGCACGCGCTCGGTCTGAGCGCCGCCGAACAGGGCGGCGGCCAGGGCCGCCTGCCGTTCTCCTGGACCGGAGTATCCCTGCACGCGGTGGGCGCCTCGGCCCTACGGGTGCGGCTGGACGGCACGGCCACAGGCACGGTGACGCTGGAGCTGGCCGACACAACGGGCGCCCCGGTGGCATCGGTCGAGGGCCTGGCCCTCCGCACGATCTCCCCGGACCAGCTCGGCGCGGCCCGCCCAGGCGGCGCGTCCGACTCCCTGTTCCGCCTGGACTGGGTGCCGGTGACGGCCTCGCCGTCCGGAGAGGTAACCCCCGACCGCTGGGCGTCCGTGGGTCCCGACACCTTGGCCCTGACGGGCTACCAGGACCTGGCGGCGTTGGCAGAGGCGGTGGAAGGGGGCAAGGCGCTCCCGGAGTACATCGTGGCGTCCCTCGCGGCCGGTGCGGCACTCCAAGCCGGTCCGAGCGCGGCAAATCAAGCCCGTCCGGCGATTGAGGACACGCCCGAAGGGCGTGCCGGGGCACCGGCCGCGACACTTGAAGCCCGTCCGGCGCTTGAGGACCGGGGTCCAGGGGCGGAGCCCATGGTTGCGGGAAGGGGCGGGACAGGGGAAAACCCCATCCAAGCCGCACACCAGGCCACCACCCACACCCTCACCCTGCTCCAGACCTACCTGGCCGAAGACCGCTTCGCCGACACCCGCCTGGTCATCCTCACCACCGGCGCCGTAAGCACCGGAACGGACGAGTCCGCGCCCGACCCGGCCCAAGCCGCCGTATGGGGCCTGGTCCGCTCCGCACAAGCGGAAAACCCGGACCGCATCGTCCTGGTGGACACCGACGGCCAGGGCGAGCCGCGGAAGACCGTGGCCGCCGCCCTCGCCGCAGGCGAACCGCAGGTGGCCGTGCGCAACGGCACCGCACGGGCACCGAGGCTGGCACGGGCCGCCGTGGCGGCAGAGCGGGAGACCCCCGCGTTCGACCCCGACGGCACGGTCCTGATTACGGGCGCCACCGGCACCCTGGGCACCCTGTTCGCCAAGCACCTGGCGACCAACCACGCCGTACGCCACCTCCTCCTGCTCAGCCGCCGAGGCGACCAGGCACCAGGCGCTCCCGAACTCACCGCTGAACTCACCGCGCTGGGCGCGGAAGCGCGCTGGGCGGCCTGCGACGCGGCCGACCGCACCGCCCTCGCTGAGGCCATCGAGTCCATCCCCACCGCCCACCCCCTCACCGCCGTGATCCACACGGCAGGCGTCCTGGACGACGGTGTGATCGCCTCGCTGACCCCCGAGCGCATGGCCACCGTGGCCCGCCCGAAGGCCGACGCGGCGTGGAACCTCCACGAGCTCACCCGCGACAGCGCCCTCTCCGCGTTCGTCCTGTTCTCCTCGGCCTCCGGAGTCTTCGGCGGCCCCGGCCAGGGCAACTACGCGGCGGCCAACGCCTTCCTGGACGCGCTGGCCCAGCACCGCCGGGCCAGCGGCCTGCCCGCCACCTCCCTCGCCTGGGGCCTGTGGTCCGTGGCCGGCGGCGGCATGGGCGGTGAACTGGACGAGGCCGAAATCGCCCGCATCCGCCGCGGAGGCGTCGGCGTGCTCACGGCCGAGAGCGGCCTGGAGCTGTTCGACGCCGCGCAGGGCTCGGACGAGGCCCTCCTCGTACCGCTGCCGCTCGACATGGCCGCCCTCAGGGCACAGGCGGGAAGCGGCATGCTGCCCGCGCTCTTCCGTGGCCTCGTCCGGGCCCCCGCCCGCCGCGCCGCCGAGTCCGCGGCGGCTGCCGCGGCCGGTGCCGAGGCGCTGCGGGAGCGGCTCGCCGGGCTCTCCGAGCCCGAGCGGGAAGAGGTGCTGCTGGAGCTGGTGTGCACCCAGGTGGCGGCCGTCCTCGGCTACCCGGGCCCGGAGACGGTCGACCCGGCCCGCTCGTTCAGCGAGGTCGGCTTCGACTCGCTGACGGCGGTCGAGCTGCGCAACCGCCTGAACGCGACCACCGGAGTCCGGCTCCCGGCGACGCTGGTCTTCGACTACCCGACACCGAACGCACTGGTCGAGTACCTGCGCGGCGAGATCCTGCCGGACGACGCGACGGCGGTCACCTCGCTGCTCGCGGAGCTCGACGGGCTGGAGAAGTCCCTGTCCGGGGCCGCCCCGGACGACGAGGGCCGGAGCAGGATCACCGCGCGACTGCAGGCGCTGCTCGCGCAATGGAATGACGACCGAGGACCGGAAGACGGCGCCGGAGTCGCGGAGGAGCTGGAGTCCGCCACGGACGACGACCTCTTCGACTTCATCGGCAAGGAATTCGGGATCTCCTGAAATGACCGTGGCCGGCGTGAAGTGACAAGGTCTTCCGGATTCCTCGAGAGGGAAACGCACGTATGAATGAGGAAAAGCTCCGCTACTTTCTCAAGCGGGTGACCGCCGACCTGCATGAGACCCGGCGCCGCCTGCAGGAGGTGGAGTCGGAGGACCAGGAGCCCATCGCGATCGTCGGCATGAGCTGCCGCTACCCGGGCGGCGTCGAGTCGCCCGAGGACCTGTGGCGGCTGGTGTCCGAGGGCGGGGACGGCATTTCCGAGTTCCCCACCGACCGCGGCTGGGACATCGGGCGGCTCTTCGACGACAATCCGGACGGCGCGGGCACGAGCTATGTCCGGGAGGGCGGTTTCCTCCACGACGCCAACTACTTCGACCCGGCGTTCTTCGGCATCAATCCGCGCGAGGCCCTCGCGATGGACCCCCAGCAGCGGCTGCTGCTGGAGACCACCTGGGAGGTGTTCGAGCGGGCGGGCATCGACGCCACCTCCGTACGCGGCACCCGTACCGGTGTCTTCGCGGGCGTCATGTACCACGACTACGCCTCGCGGCTGCGCGCCGTGCCGCCCGGTGTCGAGGGCTATCTCGGCACCGGCGGCTCCAGCAGCATCGCCTCCGGCCGGGTGGCGTACACCTTCGGCCTGGAGGGCCCCGCGCTCACCGTCGACACGGCGTGCTCCTCGTCGCTGGTGACCCTGCATCTGGCCATGCAGGCGCTGCGCAACGGCGAATGCTCGCTGGCGCTGGCGGGCGGTGTCACCGTGATGTCGACGCCCGGCACCTTCACCGAGTTCAGCCGCCAGCGCGGGCTGTCCTTCGACGGCCGCTGCAAGTCCTTCGCGGCGTCGGCGGACGGCACCGGCTGGTCCGAGGGCGCGGGCATGCTGCTGGTGGAGCGGCTGTCGGACGCCCGCAAGAACGGCCACCGGGTGCTGGCTGTCGTCCGTGGCTCGGCCATCAACCAGGACGGCGCGTCCAACGGTCTGACGGCGCCCAACGGCCCGTCCCAGCAGCGCGTCATCCGCCAGGCGCTCGCCAGCGCCCGGCTGACCGCCGACCAGATCGACGTGGTCGAGGCACACGGCACCGGCACGACGCTCGGCGACCCGATCGAGGCGCAGGCCCTGCTGGCCACCTATGGCAAGGAGAAGAGCCCGGAGCGGCCGCTGCTGCTGGGCTCCATCAAGTCCAACGTCGGCCACACCCAGGCCGCCGCCGGTGTCGCCGGGATCATCAAGATGGTCAAGGCCATCGAGCACGGCTATGTGCCCAGGTCCCTGCACATCGACGAGCCGTCGCCGCATATCGACTGGTCGGCCGGGGCCGTCTCGCTGCTGACCGAGGGCCGCCCGTGGCCGGAGACCGACCGCCCGCGCCGGGCCGCCGTGTCCTCGTTCGGCATCAGCGGCACCAATGCCCACCTGATCATCGAGCAGGCGCCGGTGGCGGAGGCGGAGACCGACGGCGAGGAGGCCGGAGAGGCCCCCGAGCAGGCCCCCGTTGCGGAGCCGACGGAGCCCCGCGACCTCCCGCTGCTGCCGTGGCTGGTCTCCGCCAAGGGCGAGGACGCCCTGCGCGCCCAGGCCGCCCGGCTCCACAGCTACGTGGCCGAACGCCCCGAGCTGGACCCGGTGTCCCTCGGCCACTCCCTGGCCACCACCCGCGCCGCCCTGGAGAACCGGGCCGCCGTCATCGCCGGTGACCGCGCGACCTTCCTCGACCGCCTCGCCGCGCTCGCCTCCGGTGAGCCCGCCGCCGGGGTCGTGCAGGGTGTGGAGACCCGGGGCAAGCTGGCGTTCCTCTTCACCGGCCAGGGCAGCCAGCGCCTCGGCATGGGGCGTGAGCTGTACGCGACCTACCCGGCGTTCGCCGAGGCCCTGGACGCGGTGTGCGCCGCGCTCGACCCGCGCCTGGAACGGCCGCTGAAGGACGTGCTGTTCGGGGACGACGCCGCCGCGCTGGACCGCACCGGCTTCACCCAGCCCGCGCTGTTCGCCATCGAGGTGGCGCTGTTCCGCCTCGTCGAGTCGTGGGGCCTGAAGCCGGACGTGGTCTCCGGACACTCCATCGGCGAGATCGCCGCCGCGCATGTCGCGGGGGTGCTCTCGCTCGACGCCGCCGCACTGCTGGTGGCGGCCCGGGGCCGGCTGATGCAGCGGCTGCCGGGCGGCGGCGCGATGATCGCCGTCCAGGCGTCCGAGGACGAGGTGACGCCGCTGCTGAACGACCGCGTCTCGATCGCCGCGCTCAACGGCCCGACGTCGGTCGTCATCGCCGGTGACGAGGGCGCGGCCGTGGAGATCGCGGAAGGCTTCGAGACCCAGGGCCGTAAGACCAAGCGGCTCACCGTCAGCCACGCCTTCCACTCGCCGCTGATGGACCCGATGCTGGAGGCGTTCCGCAAGGTCGCCGAGAGCCTGACGTACGAGGCCCCGAAGATCCCGGTGGTCTCCAACCTGACCGGCGGCATAGCGCCCGCCGCGGAGATCGCCACCGCCGACTTCTGGGTCCGCCATGTCCGCGAGGGCGTGCGCTTCCTCGACGGCATGCGCGCGATGGAGGCGCAAGGCGTCACCACCTACCTCGAACTCGGCCCGGACGGTGTGCTGTCCGCGCTCGGCCAGGAGTGCCTGGTGGGCGAGTCCGAGCAGGTGGCGTTCGCCGCCGCGCTGCGCAAGGACCGCCCCGAGACCGAGACCCTGACCACCGCCCTGGCCACCCTGCACACCCGGGGCACGGCCCCCGACTGGGAGGCGTACTACGCGGGGACCGGCGCCGAGCGCGTCGAACTGCCCACCTACGCCTTCCAGCGCGAGCACTACTGGCTGGACGCGGGCACCGCCTACGGCGACGTGACCTCGTTCGGCCTCGGCACCGCCGACCATCCGCTGCTCGGCACGGCCGTGTCGCTGGCCGACGCGGAGGGCTTCCTGTTCACCGGGCGGCTCGCGCTGGACACCCACCCGTGGCTGGCCGACCACGCCGTCATGGGCGCGGTCCTGCTGCCCGGCACCGCGTTCGTGGAGCTGGCGGTGCGCGCCGGTGAGCAGGCCGGCTGCGACCTGGTCGAGGAACTCACCCTGGAAGCCCCGCTGATCCTGCCCGAGCGGGGCGGGGTCCGACTCCAGATCGCCGTGGGCGCCCAGGACGACACCGGCCGCCGCACCCTCGCCCTCCACTCCCGTCCCGACGAGGCCGGAGACGACGAGCCGTGGCTGCGCCACGCCACGGGCGCCTTGGCGGCGGGCATGGTGGAGGGTTCGTTCGACCTGAGTGCCTGGCCGCCTGCCGGGGCGGAGCGCATCGAGACCGACGGCCTGTACGAGGGCCTGGCCGAGGCGGGCTTCGGCTACGGCCCGGTCTTCCAGGGGCTACGGGCCGCCTGGCGAGGCGACGGCGAGGTCTACGCCGAGGTCGCCCTCCCCGAGGACGCCGAACCCGGCGCCGCCGCCTTCGGCCTGCACCCGGCGCTGCTGGACGCCGTACTGCACACCATCGGCCTCAGCGACCTGACCGAGAACCCGGGCCAGGGCGGACTGCCCTTCTCCTGGACCGGTGTCCGCGTCCACTCGGTGGGCGCGGACAGCGTACGGGTCAGGCTGTCCCCGGCCGGAAACGGCACGGTGTCGCTGGCGCTGGCAGACGTGACGGGCGCCCCGGTGGCCTCGGTGGAGCGGCTGGCCCTGCGCACGGTCTCCCCGGACCAGCTAAGCCCGACCAACCCGGGCGGCGCGTCGGACGCCCTGTTCCGGGTGGACTGGACCCCGGTCCCGGCCCAGTCCGAGCCGGACTCCAGGGCCGGTTGGGCCGCCGTAGGCCCCAACGCCCTGAGCCTCCCCGCCGCATACCCGGACCTGGCGGCGCTGGCGACCGCCGTAGACTCGGGCGCGGAGGCCCCGGAGTACATCGTGGTGTCCCTGGCCGCGAACCAAGCCCGTCCGGCGATTGAGGACACGCCCGGAGGGCGTGCCGGGGCACCTGCCGTGCCCCAAGCCGGGGACAGCACCCCCCACCCGGCCCGTCCGGGCGCGGCATCTCCAGCCCGTCCGGCGATTGAGACCCGGGGTCCAGGGGCGGAGCCCATGGTTGCGGGAAGGGGCGGGACAGGGGAAAACCCCACCGAAGCCGCACACCAAGCCACCACCCAAACCCTCACCCTCCTCCAGACCTACCTGGCCGAAGACCGCTTCGCGGACTCCCATCTGGTCGTCCTCATCTCCGGCGCCGACCTGGCCCACGCCGCAGCCCGCGGCCTGATCCGCTCCGCCCAGTCGGAGAACCCGGGCCGAATCCTGCTCGTGGACGTGGACGGCCACGCGGATTCGCTGGACGCACTGCCGACCGCCGTGGCATCCGGCGAGCAGGAAGTCGCGGTGCGCAACGGCGAGGTCCGGACCCCCCGCCTGGCCCGCGCCACCGTGGCGGCGGAGACCCAGGCCCCCGCGTGGAACCCGGACGGCACGGTGCTGATCACCGGTGCCAGCGGCACACTGGGCATGCTCTTCGCCCGCCACGCGGTGACCGAGCGCGGCGCACGCCACCTCCTCCTGCTCAGCCGCCGAGGCGACCAGGCGCCGGGCGCGCCCGAACTCACCGCAGAGCTCGCGGCATTGGGCGCCGAAGCACACTGGGCCGCCTGTGACGCGGCGGACCGTTCCGCCCTCGCAGAGGTCATCGCGTCCGTACCCGCGGCGCACCCCCTCACCGCCGTCATCCACACAGCAGGCGTCCTGGACGACGGCGTCATCGCCTCCCTCACCCCCGACCGCATGGCCCACGTGCTGCGCCCGAAGGTCGACGCGGCGTGGAACCTCCACGAGCTGACCCGCGACCACCACCCGGACCTGTCCGCGTTCGTCCTGTTCTCCTCCGCCGCCGGTGTCTTCGGCGGTGCGGGCCAGGGCAACTACGCGGCGGCCAACGCCTTCCTGGACGCCCTCGCCCAGCACCGCACCGCACAGGGCCTGCCCGCCACCTCCCTCGCCTGGGGCCTGTGGGCCGAGTCCGGCGGCATGGCCGGGGAGCTGGACGAGGCGGAGCTGGACCGGCTGCGGCGCGGTGGCGTCGCCGCCATCACCGCCGACCAGGGCCGGGAGCTGTTCGACCTCGCGGACACCGCCGACGAGGCCCTTCTCGTGCCCATGCCCCTCGACCTGGCCGCCCTCCGGGCGCAGGCGAGCGCCGGAATGCTGCCGCCCCTCTTCCGCGGTCTGGTCCGCGTCCCGCCCCGCCGCGCGGCCCAGGCCGCCGCCGCGGCGCGGTCCGGCGCGCTCGCCCAGCAGCTCGCCGGGGCGTCCGACGCCGAGGCCGAGGCGATCGTCCTCGGCGTGGTCCGTACGCAGGTGGCGGCCGTGCTCGGCTACGCCGGGCCCGAAGCGGTCGAGCCGCAGCGCGCGTTCAGCGAGGTCGGCTTCGACTCGCTCACCGCCGTCGAACTGCGCAACCGCCTCACCGGGGTCAGCGGCGTGCGGCTGCCCGCCACGCTGATCTTCGACTACCCGACCCCCGCCGCCCTCGCCGCGTATCTGCGGGCCGAGGCCCAGGGCAGCCAGGAGGACGCCGCCGCACCCGTCGCCACCGCCACCGCGGGCGCCGACGAGCCGATCGCCATCGTGGCGATGAGCTGCCGCTTCCCCGGCGGGGTGACCTCGCCCGAGGACCTGTGGCGGCTCGTGATGGATGGCGAGGACGCCATCACCGACATGCCCACCGACCGCGGCTGGGACATCGAGTCGCTCTACGACGACGACCCCGACCAGCAGGGCACCAGCTACGCCCGCAACGGCGGATTCCTGCACGACGCCCACCACTTCGACCCCGTCTTCTTCGGGATCTCGCCGCGTGAGGCGCTCGCCATGGACCCGCAGCAGCGGTTGCTGCTGGAGACCACCTGGGAGGCGTTCGAGCGGGCCGGGATCGACCCGGCGGCGGTGCGCGGCAGCCGGACCGGTGTCTACACCGGCGTCATGTACAACGACTACGGCACCCTGCTGCACCGCGCCCCCGACGGCCTCGAGGGCTATATGGGCACGGCCAGCTCCGGCAGTGTCGCCTCGGGCCGGGTGTCGTACACCTTCGGTCTGGAGGGCCCGGCGGTCACCGTCGACACGGCGTGCTCGTCGTCGCTGGTGACCCTGCACATGGCGGTGCAGGCGCTGCGCAGCGGCGAATGCTCGCTCGCGCTCGCGGGCGGGGTGACCGTGATGGCCACCCCCGGCACCTTCGTGGCCTTCAGCAAGCAGCGCGGTCTCGCGACCGACGGCCGCTGCAAGCCCTTCGCCGCCGCGGCCGACGGTACGGCCTGGGGCGAGGGCGTGGGCATGCTGCTGGTCGAGCGGCTGTCGGACGCGCGGAAGAACGGCCATCCGGTGCTCGCCATCGTCCGCGGCTCCGCGATCAACCAGGATGGCGCCTCCAACGGTCTGACGGCGCCCAACGGGCCGTCCCAGCAGCGGGTGATCCGGCAGGCCCTGGCCAACGCCCGGCTGTCCGCCGCCGAGGTGGACGTGGTCGAGGCACACGGCACCGGTACGACGCTGGGTGACCCGATCGAGGCGCAGGCGCTGCTGGCCACCTACGGCCAGGAGCGGACCGAGGACGAGCCGCTCTGGCTCGGCTCGGTGAAGTCCAACTTCGGCCACACCCAGGCCGCGGCCGGTGTCGCCGGGATCATCAAGATGGTCAAGGCCATCGAGCACGGCGTCCTGCCCAGGACCCTGCATGTGGACGAGCCGTCGCCGCACGTGGACTGGACGGCGGGCGCGGTGTCGCTGCTCACCGAGCAGTTGGACTGGCCGCGGACCGGCCGTCCGCGCCGGGCCGCCGTGTCCTCGTTCGGCATCAGCGGCACCAACGCGCACACCATCATCGAGCAGGCCCCGGCGGAGCGGCCCACGGCCGCCGACGCCGCGCCCGAGCCCGGTGTGCTGCCCTGGATCCTGTCCGGCAGGAGCGAGGCGGCGCTGGGTGCCCAGGCCGAGCGGCTGCTGGCACACCTCGACACCGATCCGGGCCTGCGCCCGGCCGACGTCGGCTACTCCCTGGCCACCACCCGCGCCGTCCACGACCGGCGCGCGGTGCTGGTCGGCACGGACCGCGACGACTTCATCCGCGGCCTGACGGCACTCGCCCGGGGCGAGGCGGTGGCCCAGTTGGTCCAGGGCACCGGAACGGCCGGCAAGACGGCGTTCGTGTTCCCGGGGCAGGGGTCGCAGTGGGCCGGTATGGCGGTGGGGCTGATGGACGCCTCGCCCGTCTTCGCGGCCCGGATCCACGAATGCGCCGCCGCGCTGGCGGAGTTCACCGACTGGTCGTTGGTGGAGGTGCTGCGCGGTGCCGAGGGTGCGCCCTCGCTGGAGCGGGTGGATGTGGTCCAGCCGGTGCTGTTCGCGGTGATGGTGTCCCTGGCCGAACTGTGGCGTTCGCTGGGCGTCCGGCCGTCCGCAGTGGTCGGCCACTCCCAGGGTGAGATCGCCGCCGCCTGCGTGGCCGGGATCCTGTCGCTTCAGGATGCGGCGCGGGTGGTGGCGTTGCGGAGTCAGGCGATTGGCCGGGTGCTGGCGGGCAAGGGCGGCATGGTGTCGGTGGCGCTTCCGGTGGCGGAGGTCCGGGAGCGGATCGCGGCGTGGGGCGAGGAGCGGATCTCCGTCGCTGCCGTCAATGGCCCCTCGTCGGCGGTGGTTTCGGGTGAGCCCGAGGCGCTGGACGAGCTGTTGGCCGCGTGTGAGGCCGATGAGGTGCGGGCGCGCCGGGTGCCGGTGGACTACGCCTCGCATTCGGCGCAGGTGGAGCTGCTGCGCGAGGAGCTGCTGGAGCTGCTGGCGCCCGTGGAGCCCAAGGCGGCCGAGGTGCCGTTCCTGTCCACGGTGACGGGGGAGTGGGTCGACGGTTCCGAGCTGGACGCCGAGTACTGGTTCACCAACCTGCGTCGCACCGTCGAGCTGGAGGGCGCCATCCGCCGCCTGCTCGACGAGGGCTTCGGAGTGTTCATCGAGTCCAGCGCCCACCCCGTCCTGACGATGGGCGTGCAGGAGACCGCCGAGGACGCGGGCCGGGAGGCCGCCGCGATCGGGTCGCTGCGCCGTGACGAGGGCGGTCTGGAGCGCTTCTGGGCCTCGCTGGGCGAGGCGTGGACGCGTGGTGTGAGCGTCGACTGGGAGGCGGTGTACGAGGGGACGGGCGCCGAGCGCGTCGAGCTGCCCACGTACGCCTTCCAGCACGAGCGCTACTGGATCGAGGTCCCGCTCTCGGTGGGCGATGTCGCCTCCGCCGGGCTTGGCGCCGCCGGGCATCCGCTGCTGGGCGCCGCCGTCGAACTGCCCGACTCCGATGGCTTCCTGCTCACCGGGCGGCTCTCCCTCCAGACCCACCCCTGGCTCGCCGACCACGCCGTGTCCGGCACCGCGCTGCTGCCGGGGACGGCCTTCGTGGAACTGGCGATCCGCGCCGGTGACCAGGTCGGCTGCGATCTGCTGGAGGAGCTGACCATCGAGGCGCCGCTGATCCTGCCCGGCCGGGGCGGGATCCAGCTCCGGCTGACCGTCGGCGCGCCCGACGCGAGCGGCCGCCGGACGCTGGAGGTCTACTCCCGCCCGGAGCCGGACGCGGACCGGGGCGACGCCTCGGACCGGCCCTGGATCCGTCACGCCAGCGGTGTCCTGGCCTCCGGTGACGCCACGGACGGCGGCGCCGACCTGTCCGTATGGCCGCCCGCCGAGGCCGTCGCCCTCGACGTGGACGACCTCTACGAGCGGTTCGCGGCGGGCGGCTTCGGCTACGGCCCGGCGTTCCAGGGGCTGGGCGCCGCCTGGCGGCGCGGCGAGGAGGTCTTCGCCGAGCTGCGCCTGGAGCAGCGGCAGCACGCCGACGCCGCGCTGTTCGGACTGCATCCGGCGCTGCTGGACGCCGCGCTGCACGGGGTCGTGCTCGGCGACTTCCTGGGCGCCGAGGCCGACGGGATCCGGCTGCCGTTCTCCTGGACCGGGGTCACCCTCCACGCGGCGGGCGCCACGGCGCTGCGCGTACGGATCGCCCCGGCCGGGCCGGACACGGTGGCCCTGGACGTCGCGGACGAGAACGGTGGCCCGGTCGCGTCGGTGGACTCCCTGGTGCTGCGGCGTATCGCCCCGGAGCAACTGCGCGCGGCCCAGGTGACCTACCACGACTCGCTGTTCCGGCTGGAGTGGGCGCCGGTGCCGACGCCCTCGGCGGCCCCCGGGACCATCCGCTGGGCCCTGGTCGGCCAGGACGCCGCGAACAGCACCGGCCAAGACGCGGCCAACAGCGTCGGCCAGGACGCCGCGCACGGCACGGACGCCTTCGGGCTCGTCGCCGCGCTGGAGTCCGCCGGTGCCGACTGCGCCGTCTTCGCCGACCTGGCCGAACTCGCGGCCGTGGTGGCCTCGGGCAGCCCCCGGCCGGACGTCGTCCTCCTCCCGCACACCGGCCCCGCCGGGGGCGGCGATGTGGCGGAGGGCGCCCGGCTGGCCACTCACGCCGCGCTGGACAGCGCGCTGTCGTGGCTCGCGGAGGAGGGTCTCGCCGGGGCGCGGCTGGCGTTCGTCACCCGGCACGCGGTCGCCACGTCCCCGGACGCCGCGGTGCACGACCTGCCGCGGTCGGCCGTATGGGGCCTGATCCGCACCGCCCAGACCGAGAACCCGGACCGTTTCCTGCTGCTCGACCTGGACGGTGAGGAGACCTCGGCCGATCTGCTCACGGCGGCCGTGGCAGGCGGGGAGCCGCAGCTCGCCGTCCGCGCGGGCGCCCTGCACGCGCCCCGGCTGGCCCGGGTCGCCACCCAGGAGCAGAACGAGGGCCGGGTATCGGAAGCGCTGCCGGAGTTCGACCCGGACGGTACGGTCCTGATCACCGGCGCCACCGGTGTCCTCGGCGGACAGCTCGCCCGCCATCTGGTGGCCGAGCGCGGTGTGCGGCATCTGCTGCTCAACAGCCGCCGCGGACAGCGCGCCCCGGGGATGCCCGAGCTGGTCGACGAACTGACCGCGCTGGGTGCCCGGGTGAGCGTCGCGGCCTGCGATGTGGCCGACCGCGAGGCGCTGTCGATGCTGCTGGCCGAGGTGGATCCGGAGCATCCGCTCACCGCCGTCGTGCACACCGCGGGTGTGCTGGACGACGGGCTGCTGCCCACGCTCACCCCGGACCGGATCGACACGGTCTTCCGGCCGAAGGTGGCCGCGGCGCACAACCTGCACGAGCTGACCCGCGATCTGGACCTCTCCGCCTTCGTGCTGTTCTCGTCCGCCGCCGGTACCTTCGGCGCGCCGGGCCAGGCCAACTACGCGGCGGCCAACACCTTCCTGGACGCCCTTGCCGCGCATCGCCGCTCCGCCGGACTGCCCGCGCTCTCGCTGGCCTGGGGCCTGTGGGAGCAGCGCAGCGCGATGACCGGCGGCATGGCGGACGCGGACGTGGCCCGTATGGAGCGCTCCGGGATGGCGCCGCTGTCCTCGCGGGACGGTCTGGAGCTGTTCGACACGGCGTGCACGGTCGGCGGTGCGGCGGTGCTCGTACCGCTGCACCTGGACATCGCGCCGCTGCGCGAGCAGGCCGCCGAGGGTGGACTGCCCGCCGTGTTCCGCGGGCTGGTCCGGGCTCCGGCCCGGCGGCGTACCGTCGCCGCGGGGGCGGCCGACACGGGCGGCCCCTCGCTGGCGCGGCGGCTGGCCGGGCTGGCCGAGGCGGAGCGCGAGAAGGCCGTGCTTGACCTGGTCCGCGGCCAGGCCGCCGCCGTCCTCGGCTTCCCGGACGCGGAGGCGGTGGGGGCCACGCGTGGCTTCCTGGAGCAGGGCTTCGACTCGCTGACCGCCGTCGAGCTGCGCAACCGGCTGAACGCCGCGAGCGGGCTGCGGCTGGCCCCGACGCTGCTGTTCGACCACCCGACGCCCGAACTGGTCGCCCGGCAACTGCTCGCGCAGTTGGCCGGTTCGGTGGCCGCCGAGGGCGGTGCGGTCTCGGACGCGGCGCGCGCGGAGGCGGCGGGCGCGGAGCCGTCGGCCGTGTTCGGCGCGATGATGCGGGAGGCCGGACAGCTCGGCAAGCAGGAGGAGTTCACCCGGCTGCTGATGGACGTCTCGCGGTTCCGGCCCTCGTTCGCGAGCGCCGCCGAGCTGGACAAGACGCCCGCGCTGGTACGGCTGTCGCGCGGTGAGACCGGCCCCGCGCTGGTGTGCTTCTCCTCGATCCTGTCGATCGGCGGCCCGCACCAGTACGCCCGGTTCGCCGCCGGATTCCGCGGCCACCGGGACGTCTGGGCGCTGGGCAACCCCGGCTTCGTCGCCGGGGAGCGGCTCCCGGCCAACCCGGAGGCCGTGATCGAGGCGCAGGCCGAGGCGGTGCTGCGGGAGACCGACGGGGCGCCGTTCGTGCTGCTGGGCCACTCCTCGGGCGGGCTGCTCGCCCATGAGGTGGCCGCGCGGCTGGAGAGCACCGGGGTCTTCCCGGACGCGGTCGTCCTGCTCGACATCTACTCGCACGACCGGGACGCGGCCGTGGCCCTCCAGCCCGGGCTGAGCGCCGGGATGGACGAGCGGAGCGCCGGCCAGGTGCCGGTGGACGACACCCGGCTGCTGGCCATGGGCGCCTACTTCCGGCTGTTCGGCCAGTGGCGGCCCAAGGAGGTCAAGACGCCGACGCTGCTGGTCCGGGCCGGGGAGCGGCTCTTCGACTGGTCCCGCCACGGCGACTGGCGGTCGTACTGGCAGCTCCCGCACACCGCGCTGGACGTGCCGGGGAACCACTTCACCATGATGGAGGAGCACGCCGGGACGACGGCACGGGCCGTGGCCGACTGGCTGGCGGACTGACGGGCTCGGGCCCGCACCCCCCACACGGGCCCGAGCCGCCAAAGGGCCGGGCCCCGCCCCCTCCGAGGAGGGGAGCGGGGCCCGGCCCTTATGCGTTGTGCGGGGTGTGGGATCAGCGCTTACGGGCGGGGCGCGAGCGCTTGCCCGGACCCACCGTCACCACCTCGAAGTTGGACTTGGTGCGGTCCAGCCGGTGGAAGAGGTTGTCCGGCCCGGTGATGTACATCTTCGACACCCCGGCGCCCTTCAGCGTGTCCACCACCTTCGGCCAGTGGATCGGCAGGTCGAAGGTGTCCAGCAGCATCGTGCGCAGCGCGTCGGCCGAGGTCACGATGGTGCCGTCCTGGTCGGTGACCACGGGCAGCTTCGGGTCGAGGATGTCGTACTTCGGCAGGATCTCCTCGGCGGCCCGGCGCCGCAGCTCCGCGAAAGCGGGTGCGTGCACCGCCGGGACCATGGTGTACATGGAGTAGCCGCCGGCCTGGCTGATCGCCTTCTTGAACCCCTCCAGCTCCTGCTCGCGCAGCGAGACCATGAAGAAGCCGTCGTCGAGATAGCCGGAGTAGTCGTACCACTCACCGCGCTCGCCGAGCTCGGTGAGAATCTCCGTCAGCTTCTCCTGCGGAGTGCGGACGAAGGTGTGGGTGACCGCGTCCTGGTGCTCCTCGGCGAAGTACGCGTGCTCACAGCGGGCCAGCTCCGCGGTGAGCCGCACCACCTCGGGGAACGGCAGCGAACTGACGTACGCCGCAGCCGCCTTCTGCCCGAAGCTGGGGCCCACGCACAGGTCCGGGACCAGTCCGTGCTCCTGCTCCGCGCGGTCCGCCGAGGCCATCGAGTTCACCAGGAAGGCGATCTGGGTGGCCTCGGAGTAGTCGTCCTCGGAGTCGCGGAGCCGGTCGAAGACCGAGTAGCCCAGCGCCTCGTCGGCCTCGGCGAGCCGCTTGCGGGCGAACGGGTCGAGCGTCAGGAACCTGCCCACCTCGGAGAAGCCGGAGGGCCCCATACCGGGGAACACGATGGCTGTCTTCGTCTGCTCGGATGCCGTCATGGTGTGGTGCCTTTACTCTCGATCCTGCCGTCGCTCAGTCCTGCGCCCTGCGGTTGAAGCCCCGGATGCCGATGGTCCCGAAGAGCAGGATCGCCGCTCCGATCGCGGAGAAGCAGATCCACAGCGGAATCGACTCCGGCACCTTGGGCCCGGGTTCCAGCAGCAGTCCGCGCATCGCCTCGGTGACGTAGGTCAGCGGGTTGAAGCTGCACAGGATCTGGAACCAGCGGACACCCTCCAGGCTCCGCCACGGGAACTGCGTGGCCCCGGTGAACATGATCGGGGTGAGCGTCATGGCGAAGACGATGGAGATATGACGCGCGGGCGCCAGGGTGCCCAGGGTCAGGCCGACGCAGCCGCCGACCAGTCCGCCCAGGCTCAGGATGCCCAGCGTCACCGGCATCTTCTCCAGTGGCCAGGAGACATCGTCCAGCAGCGCCAGACCGATCGGGATCATGACCAGGGAGCCGATCAGACCGCGCATCGCGCCGAAGATCGCCTTCTCCACCGCCACCAGGGAGACCGGGATGGGGGCGAGCAATCGGTCCTCGATCTCCTTGGTCCAGGAGAAGTCGATGGCCAGCGGCAGCGCGGTGTTCTGGAGGGCGACCAGGAAGCTGTTGAGCGCCACCACACCGGGCAGCAGCACCTGCTGGAAGCCGGGCTGGGTGAAGCCGATCTCGCCGAGCACCTTGCCGAAGACGAACAGCATGAAGAACGGTTCCACGATGACCTGGCCCAGGAAGGGGCCCATCTCGCGGCCGGTGACGAAGATGTCGCGCCACAGGATGAAGAAGAACGTCCGCCACCGGTTGGCGCGGCGCCGGTGGCGCCCGGCGCGGCGCTTGGCGTCGGGCAGTTCGAGTTCGAGTTCGGGCTGCGGCTGGGGCTCGGGCTCCACGAGCGGCGAACGGGCGTCGGCCGCCGCGATGATGGCGTTCAGCGCGGCCTTGGCGTCCTGTGCGGCCTGGGTCGCCGACGGGGCCGGTATCGGCTTTATGACGAGCGTCAGGGTGTCCCCGATGTCGCCGCCGCCGTGCGGGGCGGCCATGCCCCTGGCCTCGTGGTGCCGGTGCTCCTGCGGCCGGCTCTGCTGCTGCCGGGGGTCGGGCTGCCGGACCTCCGGCGCCTTGCCCTCGTGCTTGACCGGCGTGTTCGGGCCGGCCTTCTGCACCTCGGCGCCCGGACGCGGGGCCGCCGGCTTGGACCGGACGAGCACGGTCCTGGTGTCCTCGAAGCCGTCGTCCTCGGGGGACTTGGACTCCGCGGTCCGCGGGTCGGTGGTGCCGTTCCCGTCCGGCCTGGCGGCGGGGGTCCTGGGGTCGGCGGGCCGGTGCTCACCGCCCCTGGTGGCGCCGCCCTGGTGCGCGGGTCCCCCGGCGCCGGCCGCGGGCTTCTCCTCCGCGGCCTTGCCACCCGTGGTCCCGTCCGTCGATGACGTGGGTCGAGAGGAGGAGCTCATCGCATCTCCTTCCCTGTCAGGTCGACAAAGACGTCTTCCAGGCTCGCCTTGCTCACATTCAGGTCCTTGATTTCGCAGCCGGTGTCGGTCAGGGCCTTGATGACCGTGGGCAGAAGTACGGAGGACGACGCGTTGCTGTAGACCTTCATCCGGAAGGTGCCGTCGTCGGCCCCGGCCCCGCCCATGGCTGCGGCCATCTCGTCCTCGGCGCTGAGCACCTCGACCCGCTCGGCGACCCCGAGGCCCTGCACCATGTGGACCACGCCGTTCATCCCGCTGTGCGGCGGGCGCACCGAGACGGTCAGCGCGGTGTTGCTCATCCGGCTGGTCAGTGCCTCGGGGGTGTCCAGGGCGAGCAGCTTGCCGTGGTCGACGATGCCGATCCGGTCACACAGCTTGGAGGCTTCCTCCATGTCGTGGGTGGTGATGACCACCGTGACGCCACGGGTCTTCAGTTCGGCGACCCGGTCGCGTACGAAGATCTGTGACTGCGGGTCGAGGCCGGTGGCCGGCTCGTCCAGGAACAGCACCCGGGGGCGGTGCATCAGCGCCCGCGCGATCATCACGCGCTGTGCCTGACCACCGGAGACCTGGTCCGCCCGGGCCTTGGCGTGGTCGCCGAGGCCGACCCACTCCAGGCTCTCGTCCGCCAGGCGGTTGCGCTCCGAGCGGGGGAGACCGTGGTAGCCGGCGTGGAAGGTCAGATTCTGACGGATCGTCAGTGACCGGTCCAGGTTGTTGCGCTGCGGCACGATGGCGAAGGACTGCCGCGCCACCGCCGGCCTGCGCACCACGTCGACACCCTGCACGAAGGCACGCCCGCCGGTGGGGGCGACACGGGTGGTCAGGATGCCGATGGTGGTGGTCTTACCCGCTCCGTTGGGCCCGAGGAAGCCGAAGACCTCGCCGTGCCGGACGGTGAAGCTTAGATTGTCGACAGCCGGAACGGGCCGGCCGGGATACTTCTTGATCAAGCCGTCGACAACGACGGCGAAGTCAATAGGGCGTGTTGTGTTCATCGCTGTCGTCGCACCGATTTAATTGGCTTGAGGAGAACATTACTTTCCTCTTGTTTAACACGACGGCTTGACTCCTGACCCCTAACTGCCTGCAGATTAGGGGGTGGTGGCACGGGTGAGGGGGCCTTAGGGGGCGCCTGCTGTGTCCCGCTGTGTCCCCGGCCACGCCGGGATGGCGTGGTACCCGCAAATAGCGCGTACCTCGAATAGCGGTTACTAGGGGTTGTGGCCCCGGAGAAGGGCTCATAGCCTCACGGAGTCAGCATCTCGGACGAGCGTGGTCGACGCGCCCCACCATCGCACTCGTACCCGGCCCCTCAGTGCAATCGCGGGGATGTACTCCTTGAGCCAGATCAAGCCCGATGATGTGGGCCTTATTCGGATATTGCAAACGGAAACTCCCAGTAGTTTCCGGCTGATCTGTTTCCCGGAATCCGCCCACTCCACCGCGTACTACCTCTCGCTGTCCGAGCTTCTGCTGCCCACCGTCGAGGTGTTGGCGATCCAGTACCCCCTGTACGTGGGCGTCGACGACGACGAGCGGCTGACCGATTCGGCCGGCCTCGCGGACCGGATCTTCGGTGCGCTGGGGGAGTGGATGGACCGCCCGCTGGCCTTCTTCGGCCACCGGGCCGGCGCCGACCTCGCCTACCGCGTCGCCGAGCGGCTGGAACGGGAGACCGGGACGGCGCTGCTGACCCTGTTCGTATCCGGCCGCACCGCGCACTGGGGCATGTCCCTGGGGCCCCCGGAGCTGGGCTGCCGGATCGTCGCCCTCGCCGGTGAGGGCGACCCCAAGACCCCGCTGCGCGGCGTACGGGCCTGGCGGCGGCGTACGAGCGGACGGTTCGACCTCGAGGTGTTTCCCGGCGCCCGCTACTACCTCGACTCGAGCCGGAGAGAGGTCGTCAACCTGGTGCACGACCAGTTGCTCTCGCACGTCCCCGTCGATGCCGAGTGGGAGACCGGCTTCGAAGACCAGGGAGCCTAGGGGGGACCCGCCCAGGGCTGCCCGTATCTCCTGAGCGAACTCCTGAGCGAAAAGGAAAAGAGTACGTTCGATGACCGCGAAGATCTACGCGCTCGACTCGGTGCAGACCCTGGCCGACTTCGAGCTGGACGCGCTGCGCGTCGCCGATGTGATCCGCGAGCACGGGGTGACCCACGGCGACCGCGTCATCTTCAAGGCGGGCAACTCCGCCGCCTATGTGAGTGTGCTGTTCGCGCTCATGCACGTGGGAGCCTCCATCGTGCTGATCGACCAGCAGGAGCACCCGGACGAGACCCGGCGGATCGCCCGGCGCACCGGCGCCGCGATCGCCTTCGTGGACGACGACGCCCCGATCCACGCCGACATCCGTACGGTGAACCTCTACGAACTGATCGCCCCGGCCGCCGGGCGCCCGCTCGCCACCCGGGAGCTTTCCTTCGACGCCTGGGCCGACCGGCGCGACGGCCTGATCATGTGGACCTCCGGCTCCACCGGCGAGCCCAAGGGGGCCGTCAAGTCCGGCCGTAAGTTCCTCACCAACCTGGAGCGCAACGCCGCCCAGGTCGGGCACCGGCCGGACGACGTACTGCTGCCGCTGCTGCCCTTCGCCCACCAGTACGGGCTGTCCATGGTGCTCATCGCCTGGCTCACCCGCTGCTCGCTGGTGATCGCCCCGTACAAGCGCCTGGACCGGGCCGTGCAGATGGCCGGACGGACCGGCGCCACGGTGATCGACGCCACTCCGTCGAGCTACCGCACCATGCTCAACCTGGTCGGCCGGAAGCCGTCGCTGCGGGCGCAGTTGGAAGGCGTCCGGATGTTCTGCTCGGGCGCCGCGCCGCTCGACGGCGCGCTCTCCGAGCGCTATGTGGCCGAGTTCGGCCTGCCGTTGCTGGACAGCTACGGCAGCACCGAGCTGGGCAACATAGCCTTCGCCACCCTGGAGAACCCGGTCTCCTGCGGCCGGGCCATGGAGGGCATCAAGCTGCGCGTCATCGACGAGGACGGCCACCCGGCCGCCCCCGGCGAGGCCGGTGAGATCGAGGTCGACACCCCGGACGCGCTCGAGGGCCATCTCGCCGAGGACGGCACCATCGACGCCGTGCCCACCGGCTGGCAGACCACCGGCGACCTCGGCTACCTCGACGCCAACGACAACCTGTTCGTCCTGGGGCGGAAGTTCGCGGTGCACCGCTCCGGCTACACGCTCCACCCCGAGCTGATCGAGCGGAAGGCCGCCCTCGCCGAGATCTCCACCCGGATCGTGCCGCTCCCCGACGAGCGCCGGGCCGGCGACACCCAGCTCGTCTTCTTCGTGGAGGACGACGAGCTGCGGGACGCCAAGCACTGGCGGGAGCGGCTGTGCCAGGTGCTCCCGCTCTACGAACAGCCCAACCGGGTCGAGGTGCTGGAGAGCTTCCCGCTCAACCGCAACGGCAAGCCGGACAAGCGCCGGCTCGAGCAGATCGCCCAGGGCTGAGACATGACAGGGGGAGCCGACGGCGCGCGTCGGCTCCCCCGGTGTGCTGTATGTGTACGGCCGTTGTGTGCTGTATGCGTACGGCCGTGGCCGTCAGTCGTACGGAAGCTCCAGCGGCGCGAAGGTGTCGAAGAGATCGCCGGGGCCCGGATTGTCCGGGTGCGTGGTGCCGCCGAGGTGGCGGAGGACTCCCCACACCGCGTTCAGCGCCGTGGTCACCGCTCCCTCGGCGAACCCGGCCGTCCAGGAGACGTCGTCCCCGCACAGGAAGAAGCCCTGCTGCGCCGGATCCGTCCCGTCCTGCATGAACTGGGTGAACAGCCGCCGCTGATAGCGGTAGTGGCCGGGCAGATTGTTCTTGAAGGCCCCCATGAAACGGGGCTCGGTCTCCCAGGTGACGGTGAGCGGCCCCGCGATGATGTGCGACCGGATGTCCACGTCCGGATAGATCGCGGCCAGCTTGCTGAGCAGCGTCTCCAGCCGCTCCTCGGCCGAGAGCGTGGCGACCTTCAGCGAGTCGTCGTTCCAGGTGTACGACAGGCACATGACCCCGGGCCGGTCGGGCCCGTCGTCGAACAGATAGACCCCGCGCGGCATCCGGTCGGTGAGCGTCATGCTCATCGCGTCGTGGCCGGTCGCCGGGTCGGCGTCCCGCCAGAACGGCCGGTCGACCAGGACGAACAGCTTGGACGCGCCCATGTAGTGGGTGCGCTCCACCGCCGTCCACAGCGGAGTGGACAGCAGCGACGGATCGCAGTCGACCCGGTTCAGCAGTGTCCACAGATGCGGGCTGTAGATCACCGCGGGGAACTCGCGCTCCTCGCCGCTCTCGTCCGTCACCCGGACGCCGTCGGCGGTCCGTCGCAGCCGGGTGACCGCGGGGCGGGGCCGGCCGCCGTGCAGCGAGGCCAGCGAGGTGCCCCGCGGCCAGTGGGCGAGCGTCTCGGGCTGGTGCTCCCACAGCCCGTTCGGCACCTGGGAGGAGCCGCCGACTATGCCCACCTGGTTGTCGTCGGCCTCGGTGACCACGACGCGCAGGATCTCCAGCACCGAGTTGGGGAAGTCGGTGTCCCAGCCGCCGGTGCCGAAGCCCACCTGGCCGAAGATCTCCCGGTGGCGGAACGACTGGAAGGTGGAAGAGGTGGCGAGGAAGCCGTAGAAGGACTGGTCGTCGAACTCCTTGACCAGCGAGTTCCATATGGTCTTCAGCGTGGTGACGTCCCGCTGCTGGATGGCGTCCCGCAGCGTGGCCAGGTCGGCGCGCTCCTGGAGCGCCTTGTCCCACGCGTCGGCGACCTCCTGGTAGACCCCTGGAAGCTCGGCCGCGGTGCGCACCCGGTCCTGACCGCCGTTCAGGTCGATCAGCGTGCTCGCGGTGGCCGGCGCCAAAGGATTAGGGAAAGGACGAGTGGACAGGCCCAGCAGATCGATGTAATGGAACAGCGATCGCGCGGAGACGGGAAAGCGCATGGCGCCCATCTCCGCCTTGTATTCCGGATTCCCGGGGAAGGGCGTGGACCGCATCCGGCCGCCCAGTTGCTCCGCTTCATAAAGAACTGGGGAAAGCCCTAGTCGTAGAAGCTCATAGGCCGCGGTCAGTCCGGACATTCCGCCGCCGATGACGGCGACTTCGGTCCCGTGCATCGCAGCAGGCAGGGCGCCCAAACCCGCTGCGTGGGACAGCCACCTGTCATAGGAAAAGGGGAAATCCGGCACGAGCATGGTCGTGGCGGACGCGGTAGCGCACGTCATGGCATCAACCTCTTGGGGCCGAGTGGCATCGCGGGGATATCAGGCGGTGTAAGCGACATCGAAATCCAGGCTCGCGGGCAGTTCTCGGCGCTGGCTGATGTTGATCTTCCGGTAGACACGGGTCAAGTGTTGTTCCACCGTGGAGATCGTGATGTAGAGCTTAGCGGCGATCTCCCGGTTGGTGTAGCCGGAAGCTGCTAGTGCTGCGACCCGGCTCTCGGCATCGGAGAGTTCGGAAAAGGCGGCAGTATCCTCGCCCGTACGGGTCGCTTCCGACAGGGCCGAACGGGCCGGAGTGCGCTGCAGCGAACGCGACAGCTCCTCCGCGCCGCAACTGTCCGCGAGCCGCAGGGCCCGGCGGGTCATCAGCCGGCTGGTGTCCAGATCGCCGAGCAGCTTGTGCGCCTCCGCCAGATCCGCCAGCGCCCGCGCCATCTCGTACCAGCCGCCGCTCGCCTGAAGCACCCCCACCGCCTGCTGCAGCAGCGCGATCCGCTCGTTCAGCGGCCGGGTGGCGGCCAGGACCCGCAGCGCGGCGCCGCGGGTGCGGGACGAGGACTCCCCGGCCAGCTCCAACTGCTCCTCCGCCAGCCGCGCCGCCCGCTCCTGGCCGCCCAGGGTCAGCCAGGTCTCGGCGGCACCGAGCCGCCAGGTCAGGGTGGCGGGCGAGTCCAGGCCCCAGGCGGCCATCTTCTCGCCACAGGCGCGGAAGTCGGTGAGGGCCGCGTGCTGCCGGCCGGTGGCCAGCTGATGGCGGGCCCGTGCGTAGAGGTAGTGCAGCCCGAAGCGGTTCCGGTACATCTCCTCCGGCACCGGCCGGGCGAGCAGTTCGGCCGCCGCGTCGTGGTTGCCCATCGCGGTGTGCGCGTTGATCAGCATCCCGAGCGGCATGCCGACGGTGACCCCCCAGCCGCGCGCCGGAAGCTCCTCCAGCGCCCGCTCCGCGTACCGGACCGTGTCCCGCAACCGTCCGACGCGCAGCGCGATCTGGGCCCGCAGCACACAGAAGTAGGCCAGCAGCGCCTTGGCGCCCCGCTCCGAGGTCTCCTCGATCAGCCGGTCGCACCAACTGGTGGCGGTGGCGTGGCGGTCCGCGTACACCAGCGTCTGCAGCGCGGCGTGCACCGTCAGCATCGTCCGGTCGGAGAGCCGGACTGTCTCCAGCACCCGCTCCGCGGCCCGCACGGCGCGCTCGTCGACACCGCGGCTCAGTACGGTCCGCAGCGCCCGGAACGCGGTGAGCTGGGGCGACTCCGGGGACTGGTCAGGCGACAGCGGGCCGATGTCCCAAGGGCCGTCGGACTCCTCCTGGTCCAGGAAGGGCCGCAGTTCGGGGTGGTCGGGGTAGGTGGAGGACAGCGCGAGCCGGATGGCGCGCAGCGCGGTGTCAAGATCGGTGCCCGGGTGCTCGTCGGCGGCCCGGCTGACCTGCTCCAGCGCGGCGGCGGCCTCGCCCATCCGCCCCAGCCCCAGCAGCCCGATGACGACCGGGATGGTCTGCGGCGCGGGCAGCAGCCCGCTGCCGGCCGGACCGGCCAGCGCCTGCAGCCGCCGCATCTGGGACAGCGGGTTGAACGGCCACATGGCCTGCACCATGGTCGCCTGGAGCTGCAGCGCCTCGCGCTCGTCGGTGCTGTACCGGTCGGCCATCTGCAGGCAGTTCATGGCGAGTTCTCTGCGGTCCGCGGCGATGGCGTGCACGGCCGCGTCGCACAGCGCCTGCGAGATCCACTCCTCGACCGGCCCGGGCGCCTCGTGGCTGAGGAGATGGCGGGCCACGTCGATGGGGTCGGCGCCCTCCTCGTACAGCAGCCGGGCGGCCCGCAGGTGCAGCGGGCCGAGCTCGTGCAGCTCCAGATCGTCCAGCAGTACGGTGCGCACCGAGTCGCTGCGGAACCGCCCGCCGTGCAGGATGCCCACCTCGGTGAGCAGCCCGACGGACTGCCGGACCAGCCGCTCCTCGACCTCGATCAGCCTGCTCAGCAGGGGAACGGACGTGGCGTCACCCAGCAGCGCGACCCCGTGGGCCACCCGGCGGTGGGCCGGGCCGCCGCGGTACACGCAGGACAGCGCCGCCTGCCGGAACAGCTCCCCGGCCACCGGGGCGTCCGTTCCGGGCGCCGGGTCGAGGGGGCCGCGGGTGAGGCGGGAGAACCGGTCGTCCAGGAGGCCGCGCAGCAGCAGCAGATTGCCGCCGGTCATCTCGTGGTACGCGGCGGCGTGCCGCCCGGCCTCCGCGGTGCCCAACTCCTGGGTCAGCAGCGTGGAGACGCCCGCGACGGTGAGCGGGGCGAGCCGGACATGGCACACCTTCGGCTCGTGCAGCAGCTCGTCCAGGGCCGTGGCGGCGGGGCCGGTCAGCGACCCGCGGCTGACCACGACGGACAGCGCCTCCGAGCGGCAGCGGCGGATGCCGTACGCCAGGCAGCGCAGCGACGGAAGGTCGGCGAACTGGACGTCGTCGATGGCGATCAGCAGGGGGGCGTCCCCGGTCAGCTCGTCGAGCGTGCGGTGGAAGTCCTGGAGCAGCGGGAGTTCGGCCTCGACCGGGCCGTGCGGGTTCCGGAGCGCCTCGAGGCCGGGCCGCGGCCGGGAGGGCCGCAGATGGGCCGGCACGCCCTGGTAGAGCTGCTCGAGCACGGCATAGGGGAACTTCTGCTCCGAGGCGGAGGCGACCGCGGGCAGCACCCGGACGCCGCGTCCACCCGCCGTGTCCGCCACGGTGTGCAGCAGTGCGGTCTTTCCCGACGTAACGGCGCCGCTGATCACGGCGAGCCGGCTTCCCTCGCGGGCGCCCTCGAAGAGGAGCCGATTGAGCCGGGCCATCTCCTGATCGCGCTCCACCAACACGTACGAAACACCTTCCCCGATTTAACGTATGCGCAGGGGGTCTTGAAAGCGAATCACCGTGCATGGCGCACCTGGTAATGCATCGTCCCCCGAGTCGAAAATGCCGCCCCGCTGTTGTGCCCCAGATCCCTTCCGTTGTTGACACCCTGTGCGGCGGTATGGCTGCTCTGTGTCATGTCGCCTCTTCTTCCGCCCCTCCCGGCCGGGTTGGGCATGCCAGCCCGGGATCAGGGGTATGGGGCGGATGCGCACTCTAGCAGTGCTGTTGGTAGGAAAAGATGACCGTCTCGTCACGGGAGAAACTGTTCGATTACGGTTTCGCCCCCGTAACCGAGTTGTGAAGCCGCACGTCGACTCTCAGATCGCGCTTCGCCGCTGGTGGTTGGGGGGTTGCTGGGGGTAACACCCCTGTCGGATGTGAAAGTTGCGCAAAAGTGTCGGAAACTACTGAACCTCGAGTTCGCCCCCTCGCGTCCCCTTGTGTGTGTTTCCCCTGTTCCATGGTCGTAGTCATCGTCGCCCCGGGCGTCCATTAGCATCGCCGCGGCCGCCGAATGGGCTGCGCTGTGTCATGGGCCACTATGGGAACGGCTACTAGGGAAGCGACTAGTTGTCCGAGAAAACGGGAGGAAGTGCGCGTGGTCAACCAGAAGTTGACATTTGTCGTCGGCACCGGCCGGTGCGGTTCGACGGCCCTGTCTCAGGTCATCAATATTCATCCGGATGTTCTCAGCATCAATGAATTGTTCGCCAGCATTCCCGATGCGGAGATGCTGGACGAGGCTCCGCTGAGCGGCCCGGAGTTCTGGGGATATCTGTCCCGGCCCAATGTGGTCACCAATAGCATGATCAAAAATGGCGCCACTCCGCCCGAGTTCCTCTACCACCGGATGCCCAAGCGGCGGTTCGACGCGGAGACCACCGGTGTTCCGGCCATCAGCGTCATGGTGCTGCCCCATCTGACCGACGATCCCGACGCGCTCTTCGACGAGTTGGAGTCCGAGGTCACCTCCTGGCCCACCCGCCGTCCGGCAGATCACTGGACGGCCCTTTTCGTCTCCCTCGGCGCACGGTTCGGCAACCCCGGTGCCGTCGTCGAGCGCACCGGCCTGTCCATCGGCCGCGTGCCGGAGATGCACCGCGCCTTCCCCGAGGCGCGCTTTGTGCACCTCTACCGCGAGGGCCCCGACTGCGCCGTCTCCATGAGCCGCCACTTCAGCTTCCGGATGATCCCGATGCTGTGGGAGATGGCCATGCACCTCGGTCTGGAGACCCCGCAGCAGCTGACGCCGCAGCACGCGGCCCAGCTCCCGCCCGACCTGGCACCGCTGTTGAGCGACCGGTACGACCCGGAGCTGGTGATGGAGCGTCCCATCCCGCTCAGCGCGTTCGGCACCCTGTGGTCCGAGACGATCGTCGACGGTCTGCGGAAGCTGGACGACGTCCCTGCGGAGCAGCGCACCGCGCTGTCGTACGAGAGCCTGCTGGAGGAGCCGGAGAAGGAACTGATCCGGCTCGCCGAGTTCATCGGGGTGGAACCGCACCGCACCTGGCTGGACGCGTCCATCGCCCACCTCGACGGCGGACGGCCCGGCGCGGCGCGGAAGCTGCCCGAGGCGGAGCTCACCCCGCTGCTCGAATCCTGTAGCCCGGGCACGCGGGCGCTGGCCGCCCACCAGTAGGGCGCGCGTCGTCACCCGGCGACGGCCGTTCACCCCGAGGCCGGTCGCCGGGTGGCGCCCTGCTGCCTTGTCCTGGCCCATCTGTCGTGGGCCATCTGTCCTGGGCCATCTGTCGTGGGCACGTTGTGGCCAGGCGTCCATAGCCCGTCCATAGCCGGTGCCTATCATCGTGGTGTGCAGTTGCATCAGCTGCGTTATTTCGCCACCGTCGCGGAGACCCGGCACTTCACCCGCGCCGCGGAGCTCCTGCATGTCGCCCAGCCCTCGCTGTCCCAGCAGATCCGCACCCTGGAGCGGGAGCTGGGAGCCGATCTCTTCCACCGGGCGCGCGGCAATATCGCCCTCACCGACGCGGGAGAGGCACTGCTCCCGCTGGCCCGCCAGATCCTCGCCGACGCCGAGACCGCGCACCGCGAGGTCCAGGAGGTCGCCCAGCTACGGCGCGGCCGGGTGCGGCTGGGGGCCACGCCGAGCCTGTGCGCCAGCTTCGTCCCCGATGTGCTGCGCCGCTTCCACGACGAGTTCCCGGGCATCGAGCTGATCGTGGACGAGGGCGGTTCCCAGGACCTGGTCCGCACGCTCTCCGCGGGCGAGCTGGACCTCGCGCTGATCATCACCCCGCTGCCCGGCCAGGCATCCGCCCTCGCCGCCACCGAGCTGTTGCGGGAGGAGCTGGTGGTGGCCTCCTCGCCCGCGTCCCCACCCCCCACCCGGCGTCGGCGGATCCTGGTCGAGGATCTGCGGGACCGGCCGATGGTGATGTTCCGGCGCGGCTACGACCTGCGCGAATTCACCACGGCGGTCTGCCGGGCGGCCGGGTTCGAGCCGTCCTTCACGGTCGAGGGCGGCGAGATGGACGCGGTGCTGGGCTTCGTACGGGCCGGGCTCGGCATCGCCGTACTGCCGGGGATGGTGGCGGCCCGGTCCGGACTGCGGATCACGCCGTTCGCGGGCCACGATATGCAGCGCACCATCGCCGTCGCCCACCGTAAGGACGTCGCGCCGCCCCGAGCCGCGCGTGAGCTGCGCCGGGTGATGCTGGAGCATCTGCGGACGGCGGCCGCGGGGGAGTTCGGCCTGCCGCCGAACACGACGCGACTGCTGCCGTAGCTGTGTGAGGGTAGGGCGGGATGGGGCGGGCGGTGCGAACCGTAAGGCTGCTGCGAGGCGTGTGCCACGGGGCGGGGCGGCGGTAAGGCCGCCGCGAGGGTCGTGCCGTCAGCCCCAGATCGCGTGGGCCAGCGCCGCACCCGCGAAGGCGGCGCCCACTCCGGCCGCCACACTCAGCACCACATTCGCCACGGCGAAGAGCCGGGCGCCCTCCTCGGTCAGCCGCAAGGTCTCGTACGAGAACGTCGAGTACGTCGTCAGCGCCCCGCACAGCCCCGTGCCCAGCAGCAGTTGCAGCCGCTGGGACGCCGCCCCCTCCACCGCCGCACCGGTCAGCAGGCCCAGCACCAGACAGCCCACCACATTGACCATGAACGTGCCCCAGGGGAACACCGAGTCGTGCCGTGCCTGGACCGCGCGGTCGGTCAGATAGCGCAGCGGGGCACCGACCATCCCGCCCGCGATCACCAGCAGCCAGTTCACCGGGCCCGGCCCCGGGGGTGCACGATCTCGACCGGGTCGACCACCACGAGGCCGTCACCCACGATCTCCTCCAGCTCGGGCAGGAAGGACCGCACCCGCTCCTCCGTATCGATCATCACGATGGCCATGGGCAAATCCTCGCCGAGCGACAGCAGCCGCGAGGTGTGGATCAGGGACGAGGAGCCGTACCCCTCGACGCCGCGGAACACGCTCGCACCCGCGAGCCCCGCGCGATGCGCGCGGTGCACGATCTCGGCGGACAGCGGCTTGCGATGCCAGGTGTCGTTCTCGCCGATGAAGACGGTCAGCCGCAGCGCGGGCTCGCCGGTCACCGGGCCGCCCTCCCGCCGGGCCCGCCGCCGTAAGCGCCCAGGACACCCCGGGTCGCCGCCACGGCGGCCCATACGGCTGCCATCGCCACCACGAGCGTCCCCGCCAGATAGGCGAAGGCGATGGCGAAACGGCCGTCCTGGACCAGCCGGGTGAAGTCCACGGCATACGTCGAGAAGGTGGTGAAGCCGCCTAGCACACCGGTGCCGAAGAAGGGCCGTATCAGCCGGTGGGCCGTCCACATCTCGGTGATCAGCACCAGGAAGACGCCGATGACCGCGCAGCCGACGGCGTTGACCAGCAGGGTCGTCCAGGGGAAGGCGCCGGACGGGGTCGGCCACAGCAGCGACGCCCCGTAGCGTGCCGTCGCCCCGAGCGCGCCGCCCACCGCCACCACGCCGACCACGGGGCCCTGCCCCCGCCAGGGGTGGTGCCGGGCGGGCGGGGCCGGGCCGGTATCGGGGTCGATGGGCTCGTCCACCACATCCGACCGTGAGCTGCCCATGGGCATCAGGCTACGTCGTGACGGCGACACCGGCCGATCGGGGAGGACGACGGAAACGGACCGGGGAGGACGGCGCGATGCGGACCCGGGAGGACGGTGGAAGCGGACCCGGGAGGACGACGGAAACGAACCCGGGAGGACGGCGCGGACGGGCGAGGGCGTACGGGAGCCGGTCAGTGATCCCGGCGCGCCACGAAGTCGCACAGCGCGTGCAGAACCCGCGTCGCCGGCCCGTCCGGCAGTCCGTTCACCGCGGTCCGGGCGCGCAGCAGCCGGGCGTGCATCACCGTCCGCGCCTCCGCCAGGGCCCCGCAGTGGTGCAGCAGCGCGACGGCCCTCGGCAGCCCGGCGCCCTCCGGGCCCGCGGTGGCGGCGGTCAGCAGGGTGCGCAACTCACCTGCCTCCGGCCGCTCGTCGGCCAGCGCCAGCAGCACCGGGAGGCTGGCGACGCCGATCGCGAGATCCTTGCCCTGTTCCTTGCCGGAGACCTCGGAGGTGGAGGTGATGTCGAGGATGTCGTCGGATATCTGGAACGCGATTCCCAGATGTTCTCCGTATTCGGCGAGCGCCTGGACGGCAGGCTCCGGGGCGCCCGTCCGGACCGCCCCCAGCTGCAGCGCCATGGCGATGAGCGAGGCCGACTTTCCCGCGACCACGGTGAAGTAGTGGGAGAGCGGATCGTCGTCGTCCGAGGGGCCGACGAGTTCCCGGATCTGGCCCATGATCAGCCGATTGGTGACCTTGGACTGCAATCGGATGGCTTCCGGGCCGAGTTCCGCGGCGAGCTGGGCCGCCTTCGACAGCAGCCAATTGCCCGCGAGTACGGCGGTGGCGTTGCCCCAGCGGGCGTTGACGCTGGGAACCCCGCGCCGGGTGCGGGCCTGGTCCATGACGTCGTCGTGGTAGAGCGAGGCGACATGCACGAGCTCGGCCAGGGTGGCGGCCTGCACGGCGGCGGAGGGGTCGCGCTCGCCGAACTCCGCGCCGACCAGCGCCAGAAGCGGACGCAGCCGCTTTCCGCCGGGGCCGAAGAGATGTCCGGCGACTTCCGCGACCAAAGGGTCCCGGGCCTCGGTGGCGAGAGCGCGGAGCTGCTCCTCCGAGGCGTCCATCCCGCGTTCCAGCCGGGCCGTGAGCGCGGGGTCGCCGGTGGTGAGCTCCATGGCCATGGAGCCTCTGGACTCGGTTGTGGCGGACGCGACCATGCCGCGGACCGTAGGCGAGGGACATACCGGAACACTGAATTCCGTCAGGAAGGTGCCATTTCCGTATCCCAGGCTTTTTCCCAGGGCCCTCGGGGAACCCCTCGGCGGGTGCCCGCTCCGGCCGGTACCGTCAAGCCTGTCGACGCCGATCGCGAGCGAGGAGAACAGCGATGAGCAACCCCTTCGAGAACCCCGACGGCCGCTATTTCGTGCTCGTCAACGAGGAGGGGCAGCACTCCCTGTGGCCGGCCTTCGCCGAGGTCCCCGCGGGCTGGACGGTCGCCCACGGCGAGGACGACCGCCAGGCGTGCCTGGACTACGTCAACGAGCACTGGACCGATATGCGGCCCAAGAGCCTGATCACCGCGATGGACGGCACCTCGGCCTGACCGCACCCGCACTCGGTTGGCAGTTTCCGGCCGTATCTCTTCCCTTTTGGCGCCGGATGGCCCGAACGCGTGCCTTACGGTCGCGACGGGCCCCACGGCGTTACGTTGACGGTGTGACGACGGACACGAACACCGACCTTCCGGCGACCATGCGGGCATGGGTGGTCCCCGCCCCGGGCCGGATCGAGCAGGTGGAGCTGCCGGTGCCACGGCCGGCGGAGGACGAACTGCTGATCCGGGTCCGGGCCTGCGGGGTGTGCCGCACCGATCTGCATGTCCGCGACGGCGATCTGCCCCCGCACCGCAGCCCCGTCGTCCCCGGCCACGAGGCCGTCGGCGAGGTGGTCGCGGCGGGCTCGCGGGCGCACGGCCCCGGCCCCGGAGTCCGGCTCGGTGTCCCCTGGCTGCGGCGCACCTGCGGCCGCTGCCGCTACTGCCTCCGGGGCCAGGAGAACCTCTGCCCGTCCTCGGAGTACACCGGCTGGGACGCGGACGGCGGCTACGCCGAGTACGTCACCGTACCGGCGGCCTACGCCTATGAGCTGCCCTCCGGATACACCGACGAGGAACTCGCCCCGCTGCTGTGCGCCGGCATCATCGGCTACCGCGCCCTGCGCCGGGCCGACCTGCCGCCGGGCGGGCGGCTCGGCATCTACGGCTTCGGCGGCTCCGCCCACCTCACCGCCCAGGTCGCCATCGCCCAGGGCGCCGTCGTCCACGTCCTGACCCGGTCACCCGCCGCCCAGACCCTCGCCCTGGAACTCGGCGCCGCCTCCGCGAACGACTCCTACGACCGCCCGCCCGAGCCCCTGGACGCCGCCATCCTCTTCGCCCCGGTGGGCCAACTGGTCCCGGTCGCCCTGGAGGCCCTGGACGCCGGCGGCACGCTGAGCATCGCCGGGATCTACCTCTCGGACATCCCGTCCCTCGACTACGACCGCCACCTCTTCCGCGAACGCACCGTGCGCAGCGTCACCGCCAACACCCGCGAGGACGGACGCGAATTCCTCGCCGCGGCCGCCGAGGACCGCGTCAGCGCCACGGTCACGCCCTACCCCTTCGACCGGGCGGACGCCGCTCTCGACGACCTCGCCGCCGACCGCGTCAACGGGGTGGCGGTCCTGACGATGCCGCACTAGCGCGAGGGGCCGGGCGCTACACCCCTGGGACCTCTACGACTGGGACCTCTACGACTGGGACCTCTACGACCTTGGACCGGTCGTCGCTCACTCCGGCGGCCCCGGCCGGCGGCCGAGTGGGGAGATGCGGCGGTATCCCGCCCGGGCGTTGACGATACGGGCGAGCGCGGTGCCCGCGACGGCCGCCGCCAGGAGGCAGCCGAGCCAGCCGGCGTCGCGGTCGCCCGCCCAGGAGAGCCGCCCCGCGGGCGGAATGGCGAAGCCGTTGAGGAACAGCCAGCACAGTGCCGCCGTACCGGGCGCCGCGACGAAACGCGCGCACAGCCCCAGCAGGGCGGCCAGCAGCGAGAGACCGATCAGGGCGAACACCGGGCGGCCATGGCCGCCGAGGAAGTTCAGGGTCACCACCAGCACCAGCGCACCGAGGAAGGCCCCACCCCAGACGACGGGAGTGGCGACCGGGTCGGGAACCGGCCTGATGCCTGTGCTGAGCCGCCTCCACTCAATCATGGGCACCATCCTCCTCTGGGCGCCATCCTTCCCGCCTGTCGATGGCCACCCCACCTTTACGCGGTCGGCATCGTCCCATCGCGCCCTCACTCACCGGCCCTCATTACCAATTCTTTGCCATTGGTTAGGGTGGCATGAGACTCGAGCGACGAGAGGGATGATTGTGGGCGCTCCGCGGATGAGCAGTACGCCATTGCCCGGCATCGGGGTCCGCTACGACCTGACGACACGAGAGAACAGGCTGCTGGCGGTCATCGCGCACCGCGACGGCGACCGGACGCTGAGTGCGTACCGGAAGGAGGATCCCGATGAGTGCGCCCTGTCCACCAGGCTGACCGCGGGGGAAGCGGAGGCGCTGGTCGGGGTCCTGATGCCAACCCATCACAGCCCGAATCTGCTGTCCACGACCGAGCTGGGGCTGGTGGCCGAGCGGATCGAGCTGTCGTCCACGTCGTACTGGAACGGGCGGGTGCTGGGCGAGACGCGGATGCGGACCGAGACCGGCGTCTCGATCGTGGCGGTGCTGCGCAGGGCGGAGGCGATCCCCTCCCCGACCCCGGACTTCCGGCTGGCCGGTGGGGACGAGCTGATCGTGATCGGTACCCGCGAGGGCGTGGAGTCGGCCGCGGCGATACTCGGGCGGGTGTAAGCCTATGCATTCGTCTGCCGTCTTTCTGATCGAGTTCGGCGCGGTCATCCTGGGCCTCGGGCTGCTGGGGCGGCTGGCCGGACGGTTTCAGTTCTCCCCGATCCCGCTGTATCTGCTGGCCGGACTGGCCTTCGGCGAGGGCGGGCTGCTGCCGCTGGGGACGAGCGAGCAGTTCGTCGCGACCGGCGCCGAGATCGGCGTCATCCTGCTGCTGCTGATGCTCGGCCTGGAGTACACCGCCAGCGATCTGGTCAGCAATCTGAAGACCCAGTACCGGGCCGGCCTCGTCGACGCGGCGCTCAACGCGCTGCCCGGCGCCGTCATGGCCCTGCTGCTGGGATGGGGGCCGGTGGCCGCTGTCGTGCTGGCCGGCGTCACCTGGATCTCCTCCTCCGGCGTCATCGCCAAGGTCCTCCGCGATCTGGGCCGGCTCGGCAACCGCGAGACCCCGGTGATCCTGAGCATCCTGGTCCTCGAAGACCTGGCGATGGCCGTCTATCTGCCGATCGTCACGGCCCTGCTGGCCGGTGCGGGCCTGGCGGCGGGCAGCGTCACCCTGGCCATCGCCCTCGGCGTGGCCGGTCTGGTGCTGTTCCTGGCCGTCCGCTACGGCCGGCACATTTCCCGCTTCGTCTCCAGCGACGACCCCGAGAAGCTGCTGCTGGTGGTGCTCGGGCTGACGCTGCTGGTGGCGGGGATCGCCCAGCAGCTCCAGGTGTCGGCGGCCGTCGGCGCGTTCCTGGTCGGTATCGCCCTGTCCGGGGAGGTCGCCGAGGGCACCCATCATCTGCTCAGCCCGCTGCGGGATCTGTTCGCCGCCGTCTTCTTCGTCTTCTTCGGCCTGCATACGGATCCGGCCAGCATCCCTCCGGTGCTGCTGCCCGCCATGACGCTGGCCGTCCTGACCGCCAGTACGAAGATCGCCACCGGCTACTGGGCGGCGCGGCGGGCCGGGATCTCCGAACGGGGCCGCTGGCGGGCCGGGGGCACACTGGTGGCCCGGGGCGAGTTCTCGATCGTCATCGCGGGACTCGCCGTCACCGCCGGTATCGAACCCTCGCTGGGCCCGCTGGCCACGGCGTATGTCCTGATCCTGGTCGTCCTCGGCCCGCTCACCGCCCGCTGGACGGAGCCCGTCGCCCGGTGGGTCACGGCCCGGCTGGCGGCGCGCCGCGAGGCCGCTGCTGCGGCGGCGGTCGAGAACGGGGGCGATGGCGTGGCGGAGGAGCCGCGGGAGACGGTGGACGACCCCGATGCGGTGGGGCGCCGTTCATAACCGTTCGCCGGTGCGTACAGGGAGGGCCGTGGGGAGATCCGCGGCTCTTCCGCGTGTCTCAGCCCCGGTCCGCTTCCTCGTGCCCTGAGTCCCTCAAGTCTTTCAAGCCCCCTAAGCCGTCTAAGTCTCCTAACCCCTCTAAGTTCCCTGACGCGTCGCCGAGCCCGGCCGCGACCATGCCGCCGCCCGCGGCCCCGGCCGCCGTACCGGCCGAGATGCCCGAGGCGATCGCCCCGGAGCGGGGCGTGTGGGCGGCGCGGGCCTCGATGAGCGCCTGGATCCAGGAGTCGACCTCAGCGGTCCAGTCGCGATGACCGAGGCCCTCATGGCTCACGGTGTGGCGGCCCATGGCGGCAGGGCCACCGGGAAGGCGCTCGCCGGGGGAGGACGGACCGGGGAAGGACTCGCCGCGGGAGGCCACGCCGGAGAAGGGCCTGCCGCGCTTGTCGGCCTCCAGGACGACCTCCATGCCGTCGGGGCCGGTGAGAAGGGTCAGGGCGACTTCGTTCATGTCGTGGATGTACCGCGGGGCGGGGGTCAGCTCGATCTCCTGGTGGAAGGGGAGCGTCTGCCCGGTGCCGGCGATATGGCCGAGCCGCAGATCGGCGGCGACGAGGCCGAAGCCGAGCCGCCCCAGCGCCCCCAGCACGGCTTCCTGGGCCGGCAGCGGGCGCACGATCAGCTCTTCCGGATCGCCGTGGTCCTTCTCGCTTGCCGACGCGAGCTCGATCCGGATGCCCAGGACGACGCCCAGCGGCTGCCCGGACAGCTCGGTGAGCGGGGTCCCCCACGGTATGTGAAGGGTGAACGGAACGTCTCTGTGCTCTCTCGTGTCGAGCCGGAACCCCCCGCTGAGCCGGAGGCGGTCGAAGACCACGCCGCCCGCGCCCTCCTCGCCGCCGTGCCCCGCCTCGACCCTGGCGACCAGCTCCAGTGCGAGGTGCTCGATATCGCAGGCCCGGCCTCCGCCCCGGAGCCGCACCTGCCCCTGCACCACCCCACCGGGGCGCACCGGCCCCCGGTCCAGGACCGTGTCCACGACGGGTCCGCCGACCCCGAGCGAGCCGAGCACTCGTTTGAACACCATCGCGGCGTCCACTCCTTCGCTGTCACTGGGTTCGTTCTCTGTTCCGTGGGGGGCATGCATGGAACGAATGGGATGGTAAAGGGATTCCCATGTATACCTTCTGGAATGGCAAAACCGGCCGGGAGTGGTGCGGCCCCGACCGTCAGCGTCCGCGACGGCCCAGCTCAGGGGCCCTTCAGCGGGCCCCTCGTCCGGTCGAACACTTTTCTGGATTCGTTCGGCCGTACCCGACGTCACCCTTCCGGGTGACCCGGATCGGGTGGGGAAAACGGTCCGCTTCCACCAACGCCCGCTCGAGGAGAGCCATCTGATTGAGTCCTCGGGCCATGGGTAACCGGGGCTGGACCCTGGGCGCACGACGGGCGGGTGCCGTGCGGAGAGTGGAGTATGTCCGCATAGGCGGGTGCCCGAATGCGGGGCGCCTGCTCATCCTCAGCCCGGAGGACGGGAGGAACCGATGTCACGTGTGCGACGGGTGAGATCGGCGCTGCTCAGCGCCGCGGCGATCGTCGTGAGCGCGGGGATCCGGCGTTGGCGGCACAGGCCGTCGCGGATGGCCCGGCTGGCCGACACCCAGAACGGCGGCCGATGGCAGACGGTCACCGTCAACCGGCCGCCCACGGACGTATCGGCCGAGGCGCTGCCGGAGCCGCTGGAGCGCTACGGAGACCGGCTGGAGATCCGGATCCGCCCGGCGCCCGGGAACTGCGGGACCGAACTGGCGGCGCGGACGAAGGATCAGCCCTCGCGGCTCGCCATCGCCCTGCCGGGCAGGCTGGCCGGTCAGGACCCCCGCCCGGAGGTACGCCGCGCCCTGCGCGAGGCGAAGTCCCAGTTGGAGGGCGGCACGGGCAAAGCCGTAAGGGCGGCACGTACAAAGCCACAGTCGTAAGGGCGGCATATATAAAACGAACGGCTGTGTCCGCATGGTTTTCCGTCCGGGCGGCTGACTTCCGTCCGGGCGGCTGACTTCCGTCCGGTCCGCTCAGGACGCGGTGATCGACGAAGGACCTCTACGGCGAGTCGGGTCCGAATCGCCGTCCCGCTTCGGGTAATGGTGGGCGAATCAATACAACGTATTCGTCGGCCGGTACCGCCGGCCGCCCCCACATGCATCCTGCCGAGGAGCGGACACGGACATGGCGACGACAACCAAGCCCGAATTTCAAGCTCCCGCCGAAACCACCAAACTCGGCAGCATCATGGTCGACTGGCTCACCACCACGGACCATAAGAAAATCGGACACCTGTACTTGGTGACCGCGTTCGGTTTCTTTCTCATCGGCGGCCTTCTGGCCATGGTCATGCGGGCCGAACTCGCCCGGCCCGGACTGCAATTGGTCAGTCCCGAGCAGTACAACCAGGCTTTCACCCTGCACGGCACGCTGATGCTGCTGTTCTTCGCCACGCCGGTCTTCGCCGGATTCGCCAACGAGATCATGCCGCTGCAGATCGGTGCCCCGGATGTCGCCTTCCCCCGGCTGAACATGTTCTCCTACTGGCTCTTCGCCTTCGGCGGGCTGATCGTGATCGGCAGTCTGCTCACCCCCGGCGGCGCGGCCGACTTCGGCTGGACGGCCTATACGCCGCTCAGCAGCAAGGCGCGCACACCGGGCGTGGGCGGCGACATGTGGGTGATGGGCCTAGCCCTCTCCGGCTTCGGGACGATCCTGGGCGCCGTCAACTTCGTCACGACCATCGTGTGCATGCGCGCCCCGGGCATGACGATGTTCCGCCTGCCCATCTTCACCTGGAACATCCTCTTCACCTCGATTCTGGTGCTGCTCGCCTTCCCCATCCTGGCGGCGGCCCTGCTGGTGCTGGAGGCGGACCGTAAATTCGGCGCGGTCGTCTTCGAGGGGGCCAACGGCGGGCCGATGCTCTGGCAGCACCTCTTCTGGTTCTTCGGCCACCCCGAGGTCTACATCATCGCCCTGCCGTTCTTCGGGATCATCACCGAAATCATTCCGGTGTTCTCCCGCAAGGTCGTCTTCGGCTATATCGGCCTGGTGGGCGCCACCGTCGCCATCACCGGCCTCTCCGTGACGGTCTGGGCCCACCATATGTTCGCCACCGGAGCGGTGCTCCTGCCGTTCTTCTCGTTCATGACGTTCCTCATCGCGGTGCCGACCGGGGTGAAGTTCTTCAACTGGATCGGAACCATGTGGCGTGGCTCCCTCTCTTTCGAGACACCGATGCTCTGGTCCATCGGCTTCCTGGTCACCTTCCTGTTCGGCGGGCTGACCGGGGTGATCCTCGCCTCGCCGCCGATGGATTTCGAGGTCCACGACAGCTATTTCGTCGTCGCCCACTTCCACTACGTGGTCTTCGGCACGGTGGTCTTCGCGATGTTCGCCGGATTCTATTTCTGGTGGCCCAAGTTCACCGGCAAGATGCTCGATGAGCGCCTCGGCAAGATCCACTTCTGGACCCTGTTCGTCGGCTTCCACACGACCTTTCTGGTGCACCACTGGCTGGGCGTCATCGGCATGCCGCGCCGCTATGCCGACTATCTGGCCGCCGACGGCTTCACCACGCTGAACACGGTCTCCACCATCGGCTCCTTCCTCCTGGGCCTGTCCACCCTGCCGTTCGTCTACAACGTGTGGAAAACCGGGAAGTACGGAAAGCGGGTCGAGGTCGATGACCCCTGGGGGTGGGGCCGCTCTCTGGAATGGGCCACGTCATGCCCGCCGCCGCGGCACAACTTCCTCACCCTGCCGAGGATCCGCTCCGAATCCCCCGCCTTCGACCTCCACCACCCCGAGGTCATCCCCCAGGAGGTGGCCACGTCCAACAGGCCGCCCCTCTCCGGGGCGGGGCGCACCGACGGCGAGCCCGGCCCCGAAACGGGCGGGGGCACCGGGGACCGCAAGGACTGACCCCCTCTGAGGGCTGCCCCTCTCGGGGCCGGGTCCGGGGCAAGCCGCGCACACGCGCACTATCGCATCCAACCGGAAACGCGTACTATCGCGTCCGGCCGCTGATGGCTGCCCAACTTGCCCCGCATTCACCCGAGTTCCCCGAGGAGCACTCCCATGCCCACGCTGCTGGATCCGGTCCTGGACCTGCTGATGCTCCGCGGCACCGTCACCGAGGCCGAACCGATAGCCGCCCGCATGCGCCGGCTGCGCATCGAGGGCGACACCCTCGCCGGGCTCGACGTCCGCCCCGGACAGCAGGTGCGCGTCCTGGTCGGCTCCGGGCTGACCCGCCGTACGTACTCCGTATGGCGCTACGACCCCTCCGGCGCCATCGAGTTGTGCGTGCTGGATCACGCCGAAGCGGGGCCGGGGGCGCGCTGGGGCAGGAGTGTCCAGGTCGGCGAGCGGGTGCGGCTGGGCAAGCCCGAGGGGTCGTTCACGCTCCGACCCGAGGCCGCCCACCACGTCTTCGTCGGGGAGGAGACGGCGTCCGTCCCCTTCGGCGCGATGCTGGCCGCACTGCCGCCCGGGGCGCGGGTCTCCGGCTGCGTGGAGACGGAGACGGCCGCGGACCGCCTTCCGCTGCCCCACTCGTACCGCCTCAACTGGCTGACCAGGGGAGACGCTTCACTCCCGGACGCGGTACGAAGCCTCGCCCCTGAACCGGGCGGGATCGCCTACGTCGCCGGGGAGGCCCGTACCGTGCAGCGGGTGCGGCAGGTGCTCGTCCGGGAGGCGGGCTGGGACCGTCGCGCGGTGCTCACCAAGCCGTTCTGGACGCCGGGCAAGCGGGGCATGGAGTAGGGCGGACGGGTCCCGAGCCTGCCCCTGATCGTCGGGGAGCGCCCGGGGCGGCCGTGGCCGGTGGAACCGGCTCCGAACAGCGAGAAAACCCTCTTCGCTACGTGCGTAGAGAAGAGGGTCCAGTGCGCCCCCGGCAGGACTCGAACCTGCGGCCAAGCGCTTAGAAGGCGCCTGCTCTATCCACTGAGCTACGGGGGCCGGTGGTGGTCGCGGAGCTGCTGAGCCCCCGGTGCCTGCGGGGCCGACGGGGCGGCCGTGATGCTAGTGGCCGGGCTCGACGGACCGTGACCTTGCCGGGACAAGGATAGGGCTCCTTGCGCCTCGCCCCGGTTGCTTCACCTCCGTGGCACGTTGTGGAGGTTCAGTGAAGCGGTCTGATAATCGCAGGCAGGTCTGAAACTTGCATCGTTTTTCGCGCCTCAGGGAACGGGTGTTGTCTACTCGTTATGCCCGCGCCCCTGTCGTCACGTCCGCCTCATGCCCCTTTTAGGGTGATCCGGGTGGGTCTCTTTGACGCGCACGAGTGACCATACGCTTCAAAAAGGCACCAAAAGCGTGCATTCTTCACCACGTGGCGATCTTGGATGTACGGCCCCGGCTGCTCGACGCGCTGACCTCACTGCGTGACCGTGTCGACGCCGCTCGGTTTCCGCTCCCCCTTCCCGGCGCCGACCGCGCTCGCCGCAGCCGAGCCGAGCTGCTCGCTCAACTGGACGACTACCTCGTGCCCCGGTTGCGCGCCCCCGAAGCGCCCCTGCTGGCGGTAATCGGGGGATCGACGGGGGCGGGCAAGTCCACCCTCGTCAATTCGCTGGTCGGCCGACGGGTCACCGAGGCCGGTGTGTTGCGGCCCACGACGCGTACGCCGGTGCTGGTGTGCCATCCCGACGATCACCCCTGGTTCGCCGGGCAGCGGGTGCTGCCGCGGCTCACCCGGGTGTGGGTGCCGACGCAGGGGGAGCGGGCGGAGAGCGCGTACGACGAGGAGGGGCGGGCGCAGGAGGGGCCGGCGGCGCTGCGGGTGGAGACCGACCCGGGGCTGGCGCGGGGGCTCGCGCTGCTCGACGCGCCCGACATCGATTCGCTGGTCGCGCGGAATCGCGATCTGGCCGCGGAATTGATCTGCGCCGCGGACATCTGGGTGCTCGTCACCACGGCCACCCGCTACGGCGACGCCGTCCCCTGGCATCTGCTGCGGACCGCGAAGGAGTACGACGTCACCCTCGTCACCGTCCTGGACCGGGTGCCGCACCAGGTGGCCGCCGAGGTCTCCCGGCAGTACGCCGGGCTCCTTACGGCGGCCGGGCTCGGCGATGTCCCGCGCTTCACCATCCCCGAGCTCCCCGAATCCGCGGGCGGCGGCAGCGGGCTGCTGCCGTCCACCGCCGTCGCCGCCCTGCGGTCCTGGCTCACCCAGCACGCACAGGATCCGTACGCCCGTACCGTCGCCGCCGCCCGTACGGCCGCCGGGACGCTCGCGTCGCTGAGCTCCCGGATGCCCGCGCTGGCCGGAGCCGCGGCGGCGCAGCACGCGGCCGCCGTGCGGCTGGTCCAGCGGGTCGAGGGCGCGTACGGGGAGGCGGCGGAGCGGGTGCGGCGCGAGATCGCGCAGGGCGCGGCGCTCGCGGGCGGTGCGCTCACCCACTGGCAGGGCCTGCCGCATGACAGCACCCCCGATGAGCTCCTTACGGCTCTCACCGACTCCCTGGCCACCCTGCTGCGCGGCGCGGCCGCCACCGCGGACGAGCGGGTCGCGGAGGCCGGGAGGCAGGACCCGGTCGCGCGGGCCGGGCTCGCTCCGTGCGACGCGCCCGGCGCCGCCGAGCGGATCGGCGTGGCCGTACGGCACTGGCGGCGCTGTGCCGAGGAACTGGCCGAGGAGGAGGCCCGGGCCCGGATCGCCGAATACGGGGGCAGTTGCGCGCCCGAGGAGATCGCCGCCCTGCTCGCCGCGTCCCTGCTGGGCGGACGCCGCGCCCGTAAGGCGGGCGAGAAGCTCGCCGAGACCCTGGGCGCGCATGCGGCGCTGCGTCTGGGCGACCGCGGCGGACGGCTGCTCGACAGCTGTGTCTCGCGCGCCATGCGGGCGGAGCGCGACGGCAGGCTGGCCCCGCTGGACGCCCTGGACATGTCCCCGGAGCACCAGGTCGAGCTGATCGCCGCGCTGTCCGTACTGCAGAAGGAGAGGTGACCGAAGGTGACGGCCACGGAGGGCAACGGCGGCAACGAGGGCGGCGGGGGAGACCGGGCGGCGGGGGGCCGCCACACATGGGACGACGGCCTGATCGCCCGGCGTGCGAGCCGCTGGACCGGAGGACGTGCCGGGGCCCGTCCGGCCCGTGCGGTGGACGAGGGGAGGCCGCAGGAGGCCGCGACGGGCGTTTCCCACGCCACGGCCGGCTACTTCCCGGGGGAGGAGACCGCCCGGCGGTCCTTCGGCGGCCCTCCCTACGCCGTGTACCAGGCGGGCGTCCGCAGCTTCGCCACGGGCACCCTGCGGCCCCGTCTCGAGGCCCTGCGCCAGCTGGTCGGGCTGTCCCGGTCCCGGCTCGAGGGGCGCACGCTCGCCGGGGCCGCGCGGGTGCTCGACGAGGCGGACGCGCGGGGACGGCATCCTTACGGGCACACCGTGGTCGCCGTCGCCGGGGCCACTGGAAGCGGTAAGTCGACACTTTTCAACGCCCTCGCCGGAGCCCCCCTTTCCGAGGCCGGGATCCGCCGTCCGACCACCGCCACGCCCCTCGCCTGTGCGTGGACCGACCACGCCGACGGCCTGCTGGACCGGCTCGGCATCCCGGCGGTGGACCGGCGCAACCCGGGCTATCCGTACGACCCCGCGCTGCGCGGTCTCGTCCTCCTCGACCTGCCCGACCACGACTCGGCCGCCCCGGGCCACCGGGAGCGGGTGGACCGGCTGCTGGGTCTCGTCGACGCGGTGGTGTGGGTGGTGGACCCCGAGAAGTACGCGGACGCGGTCCTCCATGAGCGCTATCTGCGGCCGCTCGCCGGTTATGCCGAGGTGACCTTCGTCGTGCTCAACCAGGTGGACCGGCTGCCGGGCGAGGCCGCGGACCAGGTGCTGGACGATCTGCGGCGGCTGCTGGACGAGGACGGGCTCGCCCTTGGGGAGCACGGGGAGCCGGGGGCGGCCGTGCTGGCGCTGTCCGCGCTGACCGGTGAGGGCGTCGGAGAGCTGCGGGAGACGCTCGGGCGGCTCACGGCCGAATGCGGGGCGGCCGAGCGCCGGCTGTCGGCGGACGTGGACGGCACCATGACGCGGCTGCGCCCGCAGTATGTGGCGGACAACGGGCCGGTCGGGCTCACCGAGCGGGCGCGGGCGGAGTTCGAGGACCGGCTTGCCGAGGCGGCGGGCGCGGCCGCGGCCGGACAGGCGGCGGAGCGCGCCTGGCTGAGGGACGCGGAGTGGCGGTGCGGAACGCCGTGGGGGCGGGTGCGGGGGAGGAAGACCCGCGCCTCGGGGGGCTCCCGGGCCTCGCGAACCCCCGGAGCCGCGGAGCGGATGGAGATCCCGGGCGCGCGGGCGCGCACGGTCGCGGTGGAGGCGGTCACGGCGCGCCCCGCGGTGGAGGAGGCCGTACGGACGCTCGGGGACCGGGCGACGGCCGGGCTGCCCGGCCCCTGGGCGCAGGCCGTACGGGAGGCGGCGGGGTGGGGCGGCAGAGGACTGGCGGAGGCGGTCGACGAGGCGGTGGCGGCCGCGGCGGTGGACCGGCAGCCGATCCGGCCGGTGTGGTGGTCGATGGTGGCGGCGGCTCAGGTGACCTTGCTGGTGGTGCAAGTGATGGCGGTGCTGTGGCTGCTGGGAGCCACCGCCGGGGTGTTCGGTGGGCCCGAGTGGTGGATGCCGGCGCTGCTGGTGGGCGGTGCGGCGGTCGGCCCGGCGCTGGCGTGGGGCTCCCGGGTGGCGGCGCGGGGGCCCGCCCGGCGCCATGGCCGGTCGGTGGAGGGCCGGTTGCGGGAGGCGGCGGCCGAGTGCGGGGCCAGGCGGGTGCTGGAGCCGGTGGAGGCGGAGCTGGCGCGGTACGGGGAGGTACGGGCGCAGTACGTCATCGCGGCGGGCGGCGCGTGACGGTCGGTCACCCGGGCGGGTGACCGAGTTGTCCACAACCACGGGGTCGTGCACAGGGCCCGGCGGGGCTTCGCGATCCCGGGCAGCATGGTTCACGAACAGCACGGCAGAGCCGGGAATTGATGGGGGAGGCGTAGCCGGTGAATGAGAGCTGGGTGACCGTGGTGGGCAATGCCGCGACGCGGCCGGACTTCTGGGAGACGGCGGCGGGTGTCGCGGTGGCCCGGTTCCGGTTGGCGGTGACGGTGCGCCGGTGGGACCGGGGGCGGGACGCGTGGGCGGACGCGTACACGAGTTTCTATACGGTCTGGACGTGGCGCACGCTCGCCGCGAATGTCGCCGGGTCGGTATCGCTCGGTGAACCCCTCGTTGTCCATGGGACGTTGCGGGTGCGGGAGCGCGAATGGGACCGGGAGCGAGAGAGGGATCGGCCGCTTCAGGGAGAAGGGGGAGGCGCGGCAGCGGACCCGGTGCCGGCCGTGGATTCCGGCGGCGGGCCGAATCAGCCCAGGCGCTGGGTCACCGCGGAGATCGACGCGATGGCGGTCGGACATGATCTTACGCGGGGTACATCCGCTTTTCGCCGTGTTTCACAGGCTAAACCGCTTCTAAACGCACCGACCGGGGCAACTTCCCCGTGAGTGACGGCGATCACGGGAGATTTGTCGATAATCCCAGGTCATAAGTGATCTGGGGATTAGATAACGATTCCGATTCGGATCGGTTGGGTCTAGGTATTGCCGGGGAGCGTGCGGTTCTTTTCTCCCTAGGATCCCTGCGTGCCCAACGGGGGTTCCTGAGTTTTGAGTTCGCTGGCGAGGCGCACCAACAGACTGGCGCTCGCCCGGAGGGGAAACCATGATTTCTGTAAAGAGGCGGGGCGCTGCCCGCCTTGCGGCCGCCGTTTTGGCGTCCGGCCTGGTCGCGGCGGGTGCGATAGTCACCGCCGGCACCGCCGCCGCCGATGACGCGCCCCCGAGCCAGGGCGGCGCCACCGCCACGCTGGGCGGTCTCAAGACGTTCGACAAGGCCGTGATCCACGAGAACGGCAAGGACCAGCAGGTCGGCGCCGGCCTCTTCGAGATGTCGGTCGACAACGGCGGCTCCATCCAGACGTACTGCATTGATCTGCACAACCCGACGCAGAGCAAGGCGAAGTACGAGGAGAAGTCCTGGGCCGAGACGTCGCTGGCGAACAACCCCAACGCGGGCAAGATCAACTGGGTTCTGCAGAACTCCTACCCCCAGGTGAACGACCTCGGCGCGCTGGCGAAGACGGCCGGCACCGGTGCCCTCACCGAGAAGACCGCCGCCGCGGGTACGCAGGTCGCCATCTGGCGTTTCTCCGACAACGCGAAGGTCGACGCGATCGACCCGCAGGCCGAGAAGCTGGCCGACTACCTCGAGAAGAGCGCGCAGAACCTCGGGGAGCCCAAGGCGTCGCTGAGCCTGGACCCGCCGGCCGTCTCCGGCAAGGCCGGTGAGCGCCTCGGCCCGGTCAAGGTCCACACCAACGCCGACAGCGTCACCCTGACCCCGGGCACCGAGGGCGGGGGCAGTGGCGTCAAGCTTGTCGACAAGAGCGGCAAGACCCTCACCAGCGCCGCCGACGGCGGCGAGGTGTACTTCGACGTCCCGAAGGGCGCGGCGGACGGCTCCGCCACGCTGACCGCCCAGGCCGCCACCAAGGTTCCGGTGGGCCGCGCGTTCGCCAGCGCCACCAAGAGCCAGACGCAGATCCTGGCCGGGTCCAGCGAGAGCACCGTCTCCGCCACCGCCACCGCGAACTGGGCGAAGAAGGGCGCGGTCCCGGCGGTCTCCGCCGAGAAGGACTGCGCCAAGGGCGGCGTGGACATCACGGCCAGCAACAAGGGCGACGAGGCGTTCACCTTCGAGCTGCTGGGCCAGAAGTACACCGTCGAGGCGGGCCAGTCGAAGACCGTCACCGCCCCGGTGAAGGAGGACCAGAGCTACAAGTTCAGCATCACCGGTCCGAACGGCTTCGAGAAGACCTTCTCCGGCGTTCTCGACTGCAAGACCGCCAGCAGCGGTGGCGGCAGCGACACCCCCTCCTCGCAGCCGAGCCCCGCGTCGGCCGGTGGCAGCACCGGCGGTGACACCTCCGGTGGCGACCTCGCCGAGACCGGTAGCAGCAGCAACACCCCGATGATCGCGGGCATCGCCGTGGCACTGGTCGTCGTCGGTGGCGGCGCGGTCTTCTTCGTCCGCAAGAAGAAGGCGCCCGCGGGCCAGTGAAACGCCTGGGCGGCGACGCCAGGGCAGCAGTGATCGCTGAGTGAAACGAAGGTCACCGAGTGTGGTGATCATCGAAAACGCGGTGATGGAGGGCCGGAGCCTCGCAGAGGTTCCGGCCCTTCGCGTCATGGGGGCGGCGGATACCGGGGTCGTGGGGACCGCGAATGCCGGACTCACGCCGCACGCCGGACCAAACGGGTTTCCGCCTCGGGCTTGGCGTACGGCAAGATGGCTGTATCTACCCTCATGCGGTGGAGCCGCCACGGATACGGACCCCGCGGTGGAGCCGCATCTCGATACCTACCAGATTGCCGGACGGTTTCTCTTGGCTGAGTTCATCTACACCATGCGCAAGACGCGCAAGGCGCACGGCGACAAGGTGATCCTCGACGACGTCACGCTGAGCTTTTACCCCGGCGCGAAGATCGGTGTCGTGGGCCCCAACGGCGCCGGTAAGTCGACGGTGCTGAAGATCATGGCCGGCTTGGAGCAGCCGTCCAATGGTGACGCCTTCCTCTCGCCCGGCTACAGCGTCGGCATCCTGCTCCAGGAGCCCCCGCTCGACGAGTCCAAGACCGTGCTGGAGAACGTCCAGGACGGCGTGGCGGAGACCAAGGGCAAGCTCGACCGCTTCAACGAGATCGCCGAGCAGATGGCGACCGACTACAGCGACGCGCTGCTCGAGGAGATGGGCAAGCTCCAGGAGGACCTGGACCACGCCAACGCGTGGGACATGGACGCCCAGCTCGAGCAGGCCATGGACGCCCTCGGCTGCCCGCCCGGCGACTGGCCGGTCACCACCCTCTCCGGCGGTGAGAAGCGCCGGGTCGCGCTCTGCAAGCTGCTGCTGGAGGCTCCCGACCTGCTGCTGCTGGACGAGCCCACCAACCACCTGGACGCCGAGTCCGTCAACTGGCTGGAGCAGCACCTCGCCAAGTACGCGGGCACCGTCGTGGCCATCACCCACGACCGGTACTTCCTGGACAACGTGGCCGAGTGGATCCTGGAGCTCGACCGCGGCCGCGCCATCGGCTACGAGGGCAACTACTCCACCTACCTGGAGAAGAAGCAGGCCCGGCTGAAGGTCGAGGGCCAGAAGGACGCCAAGCGCGCCAAGCGCCTCAAGGAGGAGCTGGACTGGGTCCGCTCCAACGCCAAGGGCCGCCAGGCCAAGTCCAGGGCCCGGCTGACCCGTTACGAGGAGATGGCCGCCGAGGCCGAGAAGACCCGGAAGCTGGACTTCGAGGAGATCCAGATTCCGCCGGGCCCGCGCCTGGGCGGCGTCGTGGTCGAGGTGGAGAACCTCTCCAAGGCGTTCGGCGAGAAGGTCCTCATCGACGACCTCTCCTTCACCCTCCCGCGCAACGGCATCGTCGGCGTCATCGGCCCCAACGGCGCCGGTAAGACGACGCTCTTCAAGATGATCCAGGGCCTGGAGACCGCCGACGCGGGCAGCATCAAGGTCGGCGAGACCGTCAAGATCTCCTACGTCGACCAGAGCCGCGCCAACATCGACCCGAAGAAGACGCTGTGGGCGGTCGTCTCCGACGAGCTCGACTACATCAACGTCGGCCAGGTCGAGATGCCGTCCCGTGCCTATGTCTCCGCGTTCGGCTTCAAGGGCCCGGACCAGCAGAAGCCGGCCGGCATCCTCTCGGGCGGTGAGCGCAACCGCCTCAACCTCGCGCTCACCCTCAAGCAGGGCGGCAATCTGCTGCTCCTCGACGAGCCCACCAACGACCTCGACGTCGAGACCCTCTCCTCGCTGGAGAACGCGCTGCTCGACTTCCCCGGCTGCGCCGTGGTCGTCTCCCACGACCGCTGGTTCCTCGACCGCGTCGCCACGCACATCCTGGCGTACGAGGGCGAGTCCAAGTGGTTCTGGTTCGAGGGCAACTTCGAGTCGTACGAGAAGAACAAGGTCGAGCGGCTCGGCCCGGACGCGGCCCGTCCGCACCGCGCCACCTACAAGAAGCTCACCCGGGGCTGAGCGGATGGCACGCCATATCTACCCCTGTCCCCTGCGCTGGTCCGACATGGACGCGTTCGGCCACGTCAACAACGTGACCTTCCTCCGCTACCTGGAGGAGGCACGGGTCGACTTCATGTGGCGGCTGGCGCCGGGGAACGGGAGTGACGCGTTCACCGGCGGCGTGGTCGTGGCCCGGCATGAGATCGACTATCTGAAGCCCCTCGTCCACCGGCACAGCCCGGTGACGGTCGAGACCTGGGTGACGGAGATCAAAGCCGCGTATCTCACCCTGCGCTACGAGATCAAGGACGAGGACGCGCTGTATGTGCGTGCCGCCACTCGCATCGTGCCCTACGACCTCGACCAGAGCCGTCCGCGCCGGGTCTCCCCGGAAGAGGAGAAGTTCCTGACCGAGTACCTGGAGCCGGACCCGGTGAAGAAGGGCGCAGGCAAGGCGGCTGCGAAGTCCGGCCGATCCGCCGGTGGCGCCGGATCCGTCGGTGGCGTCGGTGGCGCCGAGCGGCCGGAGGGGGCCGTCGCCGTATGACGGCCGCCGGCCAGGAGCTCCACTTCGCCGACGCCGGGGAGGCGACCGATCTCGCCGCCTTCCTGGCCCGGCTGATCCACTACGACCGGGCGGCGGCGGTGCGGCTGCAGGCGGGCGGCGGTGTGCTCGCCGTCTTCGGCCGGCCGCCGTCCTTCGAGGTCCTCGCGATCCGCACGGCGCGGCTCGAGGCGATCATCGGCACCGATGCCACGCCGGCCGGGGAGGCGGGAGCCGCCGGGGCGGCGAGCGGGCCCGGCGCCCTGGATACGACGGTCTCGGCGGGCGAGCTCGAGGACGCGCTGGACACGGCGCGGGCCGGGCGGACCGCCGACGGCCCCGAGGTCCGTGACCGGGGCCTGGTGGTCACCGTGCCGCAGGCTGTCACCGGTCCGCCGTGGGCCGGGGTGCTGCCGCCGCGCGGCGGCTGGCGCCGGGTGAGCGGCCTGCCGGGCGTGGACGAGGTGCGCGGGGAGGTCGCCGCCGCCGTCGCCGAGTTCCGGGCCCGCGACGCGGAGCTTCCCGAGGAGCGCCGTACGCGCGCCGAGCGTGACCGCATCGGCCATGAGATCTGGTCCCGCACGCTCGGTGACACCGGGCTCCCGCTGCGTGCCGTGCATGCCGCCCAGTCGCTGGGCTTCCTGCGCCCGGTCCGGGCGGCGGCTCCGGCCGCCTCCGCCCCCGGTGCCGGAGGCGGTGTGGCCACGGCCGCGCCCGGCCCCACGGCCGAGTCTCTGGCGCTGCTCGCCGCGGGCGGCTGGCTGCGGCTGCGCACTCCGTACGGCTCCATCGCGGTGCGTACGTCGGGCCTCTCCGGCCTGTCCGTCACACCCGCCTGAGTCCGCAGGGTCAGCTCTCTGGGCTCGCCGGTCAGCCCTCCGTGTTGATCATGGAGGCGGCGGCGTACGTGAGGTACTGCCACAGCTGGCCCTCGAGCTCCGGGGCCAGCTCCAGCTCGTCGACCGCGTCGCGCATATGGCGCAGCCAGGCGTCATGGGCGGCGCGGTTCACGGTGAAGGGGGCGTGGCGCATGCGCAGCCGCGGGTGGCCGCGGTTGTCGCTGTAGGTGCGGGGGCCGCCCCAGTACTGCATCAAGAAGAGTACGAGCCGTTCCTCGGCCGGCCCCAGGTCGTCCTCGGGGTACATCGGCCGGAGCACCGGGTCCTCCGCGACTCCCTGGTAGAAGCGGTGGACCAGACGCCGGAAGGTCTGCTCGCCGCCGACCTGCTCGTAGAAGGTCTGCTCCTGAAGTGTGCCTCGCGGAATCTCATTCACGCCTCCATGGTCTCAGACACCCCCGGCTGGAAAAGGGGGCGTGGGTCGCGGCTGGAGGGCTGGCGCAGGAGAGTGGAGTCATGGGCAGCACGGGCGGTGGCACACGCAGTGCGCCGGACGCCGTGGAGCGTGTGGCGCGGGGGAAGCGTATGGGCCGGGAGGCCGATGGGTGCGCCGAGGAGGCCGCGGCGGTACGGTCCGGGCTGGTCCGGGAGATCGTGGCGGGCGGCGGCCTCACGGACCCCGCCTGGCGGGCGGCCTTCGAGGAGGTGCCGCGCCATCTCTTCGTGCCCTACTACTACGAGGCTGGGGAGGCGGGCACGGCGGCGGCGGGCACGGCGGCGGGTGCGCCAGGCGCGGCGGGTGCGGTGGGCACGGCAGGCGCGGCACGCGTGGCGGGTACGGCAGGCACGGCGGCACGTGCGGCAGGCTCGGTGGGTGCGGTGGGTGCGGTGGGTGCGGTGGGTGCGGTGGGTGCGGTGGGTGCGCCTGGTGCGGCGGGCACGACGGGTGCGGCAGGCACACCAGCTACAGCGGGCGCGGCAAATGCGTCGGGCCGCGAGACAGCAGGGGCAGCGCGGGCCGGTGCGGCGCATGGGACGGTCGGCTACACCCGGCTGTGGCGCGACGACCCCCACCCGCTGCGGCGGGCCCGCTGGCTGGTAGGCGCGTACGCGAACGCCCCGCTCGCCACGCGGGTGCGCGACGGCGAGCTGATCACCTCCAGCAGCCAGCCGTCGCTCATGGCGCGGATGCTCCAGGCGCTCCAGGTGCGGGACGGGGACCGGGTGCTGGAGATCGGCGCGGGCACCGGCTACAACGCCGCGTTGCTGGCCCATCGGCTCGGCGACACCCAGGTCACGACTCTCGATCTCGACCCGGAGATCACCGAGGCGGCCCGTAACCATCTGGCCGCCGCCGGGTTCCGTCCCGCGGTCGTCACGGGCGACGGGGCGCGCGGCTGTCCGCTGCACGCTCCCTACGACCGGATCATCGCCACCTGCGCCGTGGCGTCCATCCCGTCCGCATGGCTCGGCCAGTGCCGTCCGGGCGCGCTGATCCTGACGCCGCTCGCGACCGGGCTGATCGCCCTGAGGGTCGCCGACGCCCGCCATGCGGAGGGGCATTTTCTGGCCATGCCCGCGTACTTCGTCCCGCTGCGCGGCAGCGGCCCGCCGCCTCAGGTGCCCACGCACGGTCTGCCGTCCCGGCCGCTGCTGGACGACTCCTTCCGCTTCCTGCTGAACGTGGCCGCGGGCCATATGGAGCCGGTCGAGGCCCTCGCGCTATGGGAGCACGAGGGCAGGCCGGGGCGGGAGCGCTACGGGGTGACGGTGCGGGGCGAGCGTCAATGGGTCTGGCTGGACGACCCGGAGGGCGCCTACGGCTGGCCGCTGGGCCCTCCCGGCGGCCTTCAGCCCCGGCTTCAGCCCTTCTAGGGCTTCAGTCCTTCCAGCCGTCCGGTCCCACCCCGCCCGTCCCGGCCTCAGCCCCGGCGCACCGTGATCGTCGTCCACGCGCCGACGTGGACGCGGTCGCCGTCCCGGAGCGGGACCGGCACGAACGGCTGGATCGGCTCCTCGCCGCCGTTGATCGTCGTCCCGTTCGTCGAGTCCTGGTCGACGACCGCCCAGACGCCGTCGGGCTGCTGGACGAGGAGCGCGTGCTGATGCGAGACGCCCGGGTCCTCGGGCGGGCGCCCGAGGTCGATGTCGGGGGCCTCACCGGTGCTGTGGCGGCGCCGGCCGATGGTGATCTGGCCGCTGTTGAGCGGCAGTTGCTGCTCGGGGGAGTAGGCCGGGAGGTTCAGCCCGGCGGCCTCCGGGCCGCTGCGGTTCATCATCGCCATGAAGTACTCACGGTCCGGGGCGACCACGGCTATCCAGTTCCCGGGCGCCGACGCCGGAGCCCCACCCTGGCCGTACTGGGCGCCGCCGGGCGGCGTCGAGTGCTGCGGCGCGCCGGGGTGCTGCTGCTGTGGCGGCTGGTGGCCCGGCCCCTGCTGCTGCGGCGGCGGGGCGTACCCCTCGTTCCCGTACGGCTGGGCGGGGGGCGCCGGAGCCTGGGGGTAGCCGTAGCCGTACTGCGGCACGGCCGGGGGCGCGCCCTGGCCGTGGCCCGGGGCGCCCTGCTGCGGCGCGCCGTGCGGGGGCGTGCCTCCCTGCTGCGGCGGCGGAAGCGTCCAGTCGCTGTCGCCGCCGAACCCCGGAGCGGAGGCGGGACCGGGGCCGCCCTGCCCCGGGTGCGGGACATGCGGCACCCCGTGCCCCGGCTGCTGCGGTGGCGCGTAACCGCCCTGCGGCGGCCCGTACGGAGAAGGCGTGTGCGTCTGGAAGTTGAACCGGCACTCCTCGCAGAACGGAGCCTGCGCCTCACGCGGCGTGCGGCACTGCGGGCACAGCTCCTGCTGCTGCGCCGGATAGCCGTAGCCCCCCGCGCCGCCGGGCGGCGGTGGGCCGCCCGGCCCCGGACTCCCGTAGCCACCCGGAGGCACGGGCAGGCCGTGGCCACCCGGCGCGGGCTGTGGCGGAGGTGGCGAGACGGCACCGGAGGGCATGGGTGTCCCCGACATCCGGTGGCCACACACCTCGCACCAGTCGTCGGCCGCCGAGTGGTGGCCGTTGGGACAGGTCGGCATGTCGGATCCCCCTCTTGTGGCTTTCTCGGTGTTTCTGCCGAGAAGTGCTACGTGAGTGCTGGTTATGTGCTACTTCTTGACGCGAACTGTCTTGGTGGAGCGCGTTTCGAGTGTCATCTCGTCCGCCTCCGCGACCTTCGCCTTGAGTCGCACAGTACCTGCCGCCACATCGAGGACGTCCACCACCTTCGCAAGCAGTTTCGCCGTGTCCTCGTTCCCCGATGCGGTCGCCAGCTGTACGGCACGCCCCAGCTTCGCGGTCGCTTGTTCGGCATCGCCGGACTTGCGGGCATTCATGCCCTGTTGGATGACCTGGGCCAGTTCGGCTTGGCCTGTATAGTGCGCCACCTGCGGATTCATCGCGGTGGAGACGGCCAGGTCAGCCGTCCACACCGCGCGTACCAGCCCCTGTGCCAGCGGGCTAGGCGGGCTGCCGGCTCCGTCGGGCGGCGGCTGGACCAGGGAAATCCTGGCCGCGAGCATCTCCTGGCCGACCTCCGCCGCCGGAACTCTCACACACAGGTGATAGTCGCGGGACTCATCGCCCCAGGACCCGGTGGGATAGTCGCCCGCGCGCGGACCGGCTTCGACGCGGCGGGCGGTCAGATCCTCGACCGTCGGTGCGACCTGTTTCACATACGCCACTTCGGCGCCCTTGGGAGTCCACAGCCGGAGGCTGACGTCGGCGATCTCCTTGCCCATCGCCGCCTCCATCATCCGCGTGAAGTCCGCGGAGAGTCCGGCGGGATCGGCGACGATATCGGCCGTTCCGAGCAGGGCGGAGGCGATCCCGGTGACCTCCTCGACCTCCCAGTCCGTGCCCACCCCGCGGGCGTCGCAGGTGAAGCGGCCCGCGCAGGCGTCGAGCACCGCCCGCAGCCGCTGCGGCTCCTCGTGCTCGTTCCGGCCGTCGGTGAGCAGAATGCCGTGCCGGATCGTGGCATCGGCGGAGCCGAGCAGCAGGTCGGCCAGCAGCAGCCAGGTGCCGATCGCGGTGCCGCCGCCCGGACTCAGGCTCCGCAGCGCCTCCTTGGCCTGGGCGCGGGTGAGTGGATCGGCGATGGCCAGCCGCCCGTTGCCCGGAAAGACCTCGACCGCCTTATGGGTGCCCGCCACCACGGAGAAGGAGACGCCGTCGCGCACCGTGTCGATGGCGGCGGCGGTCGCCTCCCGCGCGTGGCGCATCTTCGTCGGCGGATAGTCCATCGAGCCGGAGCAGTCCACCATGATCACCACGGCCGCGCGGGCGGAGGCGCCGCCCGGGACGCCCCCGCCGTCGTACGCGCCGGGGGCGCCGTCGTACGCGCCGGGGACACCGTCGTACCCGCCGGGGACGCCGTCGTACGCCTCGGGGGCGGCGGCGGGAGCGGGGATCGGCGGGTCTCCCGCGGCCCCGCCGCCGGACGAGGTGACGGTGATGATCGCGTTCACCTCGCGGCCTCCCTCGGGGAGGTACTCGTTCTGATAGACCTCGACCGAGAACCGCGGTGCGCCGGGCGTCGAGAAATGGGCCATATCATCCGCTCCTTGGCGACCGTCAGGCGGATCCTGCCCGGCCCGGGGCCGCGGGGAACGGCACGACCGCCACTGTTACGTTGTCGTGGCCCCCGCCGTCGAGGGCGTGGCCGACCAGGATCTGGGCGCTGTTCAGCGGCCGGGAGCGGGCGTCCGGCGGCACCGCGCGGGCCATCTGCTCCGGCGATTCGGCGTAGTTCCACAGCCCGTCGGTGCACACCACGACGACGCCCGGCCGGTCCGGTTTGTAGGAGGCGGTGTGGGGCTCCAGCTCATACGCGTCCGCCCCGAGCCAGCCGGTGATGGCGTGGGCGCGCTCGTCCGCGTACGCCTCGGCCTCCGACATCAGCCCCGCGGCGACCATCTGGGCCGCCCAGGAGTCGTCCTCGGTGAGCCGGGCGGGCGGGGCCGTACGGTCGTCGGGGACCCAGTAGGCGCGGCTGTCGCCGACCCAGCCGATGGTGAGGATGTCGCCGGTGACGACGGCGCTGACGATGGTGCAGGCCGGTGCGTTCTGATGGCGCTGGCCCTCGGGGTGCGCAGCGGCCGCGCCGGTCTCCACGGCCAGTGAGTTGACCGCCTCGGCGGCGGCGACGATCGCCTCGTTCATGGCCTGCTGGGGGTGGGCGCCGCGCGGCAGCGAGGCCCGCAGCGCCTCACCGGCCGCATGGGCCGCGGCGGCCGAGGCTTCGTCGGGGCGGGTGGCCGAGGAGACGCCGTCGCACACCACGGCGATCACGATCGGTGAGCCGTCGGGCAGCTCGGCGGTGGACACCGCGTACGCGTCCTCATTGCGGTGATGGCGCAGCCCTCGGTCGGTGGCCGCGGCGATGCCCTCCAACTCGCTCTCCATATGGTCGCGTTCGCGTGCCTGGGCGTGTCCGCAGCGCTCGCAGTATCCGTCCTGGTCGATGGTGCCCTCCTGGCACGCGGCGCACCGGGCGCGGTGCTCGCCGCCGGGCAGCCGGGGGTCCGCCCCGGTGCCGGTGCCCGCCATGCTGCCCGTGCTGGTCGCCGCGCTGGTGTGCGTACTCGCGTTGGTCCCCGTGTCGATTTCCGCGGGGGTGCCGGTCTCGGTGGGTGGCGCCGCCTCGGGCGCGCCGAGCGTCCCGGCGGCCCGCGGATCGGCCGGCTGCCCGTACCCGTCGGGGGCCGGGGCGGCCAGCTCGTAGTCGTCCGGCTCCGGCTCAGGGTGGGGGGACCGCGCCGCGCCGTTCAGCTGCGGCGGCACCGGCCGGTCGCCGGGCGCCTGCGCCGCCGGCGTGGCCGCCGCCGTCAGATCGGCACCGCACTGATCGCAGTATCTGTCTCCCGCCTGCGGCGGCTCATCACAGGTCGGGCAGGCTGACAGCTGGGCTGGCTGCGGCATCTGCGACATCGATCACACCCACGTCCTGGGGCGGAAACGGTTGGCCCGCTCCACCAGTTCGATCCTCTCCTCGCCTCGCTGCGCGAGTCTGGCGAGTACCCGGTACGAGCGCTCCAATCCGAAGCGCAGCCCGCGCTCGTCGAGGCTGCTGCCGAGCAGAGGCGGCCGGTTGTGTCCCGGGGGCGCCCCGCTGCTGCCGGACAGTACCCAATCCAGGGCACTGCCCAGGACCTCCGTACGCAGCCGCTCGCGCCGCACCGCGTCAAGACCGAACTCGCCCAGCCGCTCGACCTGGGCTGCCGAGGCCGCCAGATCGCCCAGCAGGGCGTCGTACGGGGCGCGCTGGCGCAGCCGGGCCCGTACGGCGGCGACCCGCGCCGCCGTGTAGTGGATCGAGGACTCCGGGACCGATTCCAGGGCCCGCACCGCGCCCGCCCGGTCCCCGGAGCACAGCAGGACCCGGGCGAGGCCGAAGGCGGCGCTCACAAAGCTCGGGTCGGTGGCCCACACCAGCCGGTAGTACTCCGCCGCATTGTCCAACTGGCCCAGGACCTCGGCGCAGACGCCGAGCGCCAGCTTCGGCGCGGGCTCACCGGGGAACGCGTCGTAGACGGCGTCGAAGGAGAGCGCGGCCGTCTCGCGGTCGCCGGTGCTCAGCGCGTGCAGCCCCCGGTACCAGACGATCCGCCAGTCGTCGCTGTACGCGGCCTCCAGACCGGTGAGCGCGACGCCCGCGTCCTGCTCCTGGCCCAGCTCGAGCTGGGCGCGGACCCGGCGCAACCGCAGCTCGACCGAGTCGACCGGCGCGGTCCGCAGCGCGGCGCTCATCTCGGCGGGCTCGGCGGCCAGCAGCCCGGCCAGGAATCCGGCGTTGGGGTCGTCCGGGTCCACCAGCGGGACCGGGAGCGCCAGCGCGGTGGCTCCCCCTTCCAGCGTGGCGATGGCCGGCAGCGGCAGGGCCAGCGGGCCCGGCGGCCGCTGCGCGGGGACGGGCGCGGTGGCGCCCCGGCCGATGGGCCGGGCGCCCAGCAGGGACGGATCCTGGCCGTCGTCAGCGAACAACTCGGTGTCCACGACGCGTGGTTCCGGTCCGAAGAGGGTGGACAGGGCCGGCCGGGGCCGCCCGGTCTGCAGCGCCACGACCTCCCGCAGCACCCCGGTCAGCTGGTCGGCCATCTCCCGCGCGGAGGCGAAGCGGCGCCCCGGGTCCGGGTCGGTGGCCCGCACCAGCAGCCGGTAGAAGGATTCATAGCGCCGGAAGACCTCGATGTGCTCGGGGTCCGGCAGGCTGTCCACGAAGACGTTCGTATAGCCCTGGAAGTCGAAGGTGAGCACGGCCAGGGTGCGCGCCACCGTGTAGAGATCGGAGGCGACCGACGGGCCGGTCTCGGCGATCTCGGGGGCCTGGTAGCCGACCGTCCCGTAGATGGGGCTGTCGTGGTCGTCCATCCGCCGGACCGCGCCCATGTCGATCAGCTTGAGCTGGTCCTGCTGCTGAATGGCGTTGTCGACCTTGAAGTCGCAGTAGAGCAGATTGCGGCTGTGCAGATGGCCCAGCGCCTCCAGGGCCTCGATGCCGTAGGCGCTGGCCTGCTCGACGGGCAGCGGATGGCGCCGGCCGTCGGTGGTGCGCAGGGCGTTGGCGATGTCCTTGAGGGACTTGCCGCCCACGTACTCCATGACGATGTAGCCGTCGAGGCTGCCGGTGCGCTGGTCGAGATGCTCGACGAAGTTGTAGATCCGGACGATGTTGGAGTGCTCGATCTCGGCGAGGAAGCGGCGCTCGGAGACGGCGGCCGCCAGGGCCTCCTCGTCGCCCGTGTCCAGCAGGCCCTTGAGGACCACCCAGCGGTCCGACACCGCGCGGTCGATGGCCAGATAGATCCAGCCGAGCCCGCCGTGTGCCAGACAGCCCGCGACCTCGTACTGGCCGTGGACGATGTCACCGGGGTTCAACTTCGGTACGAACGAGTACGGATGGCCGCATTTGGTGCAGAACCCCTCGGTGCGGCCCGGCCGCTCGCCGCGGGCGCGGCCCACCGGGGCACCGCAGTCCCCGCGGCTGCAGAACCGCTTCCGCTCGGGGACCTCGGGGTCCGCGAGCGCCGCCGTCCGCGGATCGGGGCGGGGCACATCCGGGACGCTGACCAGACCGGCGCCCAGTGCGTTCCGCCCGGAGGAGGCCGAGGTGGAGGAGCGGGAGCTGCGCACCGAGACCGAACGCGAGGAGGTCCGCCCGGACATGGAGCGGGACAGCCGCCCGGACACCGAGCGCCGGGACGAGGAGGAGCGTGCCGAACGCGATCGGCCCGAGGCGCCGGACGAGGAGTCCCGGCCGGACAACGGGGAGGATCCTTGGCCGGACGGCAGGGAGGAGCCCCTGACCGACGACGAGGATCCGCCGCCCGACGACGAGCCCCCTCCCGAGGACGAGGAGCCCCCGACCGGTCCGCCCCGCCCGGTGATCCCGGTGGGCGGTGAGGCCACCAACCCCTGCGGTGAGACGACCGGGGCCATACCGCAGACATCGCAGTACAGCTCTCCTCCGCCCACGTCCTCGTAGGACCCGCCGCAGTCACGCCGCTGGCAGGCGGCGACCGCCGCAGTCATTTCGTGCCTCCCTCGATACCTTCGTCGGCCGGGCCCGTCTGGCGTGGCACCAGGGCCTCGGCCGCCGCCCGCTGATAGCGCAGCACGGCCTGCTCGGCCACCCGCAGATCACACGGGGCGCTCCACAGCATCCGGCGGGCCGCGTCATACCGCTCCACCAGCATCGGATCCTCCGCCATGCCGTGGCGGGCGACCTTCGCCTTGTACGCGTCGAGACGGCCGCGCAGCTCGGCGCGGACCGCCAGCGGCGCGGTGACCGCGGTCAACGACTCGCGGGCCCGCAGCAATTCGTCGTCGGCGCGCTGCTCCAGGCTCTCCAGCAGCGGCGAGAGCCGGTGCCACTGGGAGCGCCTGCGGTAGTCGGCGGCGGCGACCAGCTGCTCGTGCAGCGCGGTCGGCGGGCCGCTGACGGCCGGCACCTCCGACGCCGCGATCTTCGCGAGCACCTCACCGCGCGCCTGGCGCGCCTCCGCCAGGGTGCGATCGGCGCGGGAGAGCACATCCCGCAGCCGCATCAGCCGCCGCTCGGCGTCCTGCCGCACATCCAGGACCGCCTCGATCTCCCGTCGCACATCCTCCAGTGCGCGGGCGGAGCGGTCATAGCGCTGGGTGTCGGGGCTGCCGCCGCCGGGCGCGGAGCTGCCGCCGGCCGGTTTCCAGAAGGCCAGCGGGTCGGAGACCACTTCGGCGCGCAGCGCGGTCAGCTCGGCGGTGATCTGCTCCAGATCGTCCCCCGAGGGGTGCTCGCCGGGACGCACTCCGACGGAGTGGGCGAGCGAACGGGTGCGGTGCAGCTCGGCGGAGAGCATGTCGATCCGGGCGGGCAGCGCGGACCATACGGCGTCGGCGCTGACGATGACGCCCAGGGCCTCCGCGTACCAGCGGTTCATCCGGTCGACCAGCCGGTCCAGGCTCAACTCCTCGCTGAGCAGGGGCGATCCGCCGAGGGTGGCGCTGCTGGGCAGGGTGATCGCGGTGCCGCACAGCAGCTCGGTGAGCTCGGTCAGCTCTTCCTGCGTCGGCCAGCGGTGACGGGAGCGCAGCTCACGGGCGCGGGTGAGGGCCTCGGAGTACGCGTCGAAGTAGCTCCAGAGGAGAGAGATGGCCTGCTCGGTGGTGGACCACCGGTCCTTGGTGACGCCCGTGAGCTCGGCGCCCTCGAGAAGCCTTCTGCCCGCGTGGTCCTGGAGAGCGAGCAGCGAGGACTCGATCGCCTCGTGTTCGGCGGCGAGCTTCGCCAGCGCGCGGTCCACCTCCTCACGGCCCATGACCGGGCCGTCGGGTGCCCCCGCGAAGCTGGGGAAGGGTCCCGGGACCCCCATCGATCACCTCTCCATGTCCGTAACCGTTGTGTGATCCGTCTGCAGCGTCATCCCTACGCGTGTGAGGCGGGTGCTAATCCTTGCCGGTCCGTGATCCTTGCACGTACCCGATGTGTCCGGGTCCGGGCTAGTCCTTGTACTCGGGGGCGGGTGGTGCCGGATTCTCCTGTGCCGTGCTGAAGTCCTTGGCCAGCCACTTCTGGTAGGCCCGCATCCAGGGGCTGCCGACACCGCCCTGGCGGTAGTTCTCCAGAACCTTGTTGACCCGGCGTACCAGGTCGTCGTCGTCCTTGTTCATCGCCACGCCGTAGAGCTCATCGGTGAATCGCGAGCCGACCAGCTTGACGGAGGGGTCCTGGGCCGCCTGGCCGGCCGCCAGCGCATTGTCGGTGATCACCGCGTCCACCTGGCCGAGTTGCAGCCTGACCAGACAGTCCAGCTGGTTGGGAACGGGCTTGACCTTGATCGCGCCCAGATGCTCGGCCCCGGTGTCCGGCTTGTCCAGCTCGGCCTCGGCGGTGGAACCCTGCGCGGTGCAGACCTTCTTGCCGCGCAGGGTCTTGTTGTAGCCGGTGATGGACGAGTCGTCGGCGACCAGCACCTGCTGCCCGGCCTGGAAGTACGCGGTGGAGAACGCGACGTCCTTGATCCGGTCGCAGTTGATGGTCATGGTGCGCACCACGACGTCCACCTTGCCCTGTTGCAGGGCCTTGATGCGCTGGCTGGTGGGGATGGTGCGGAAGATGACCGCGTCCGGATCGCCGAATATGTCCTCGGCTATGGCGTGCACCAGGTCGATGTCGAAGCCGGTGAGGTCGCCGGTGGCCGGATCGCGGTATCCCCAGCGGTAGCTGTTCTGGTCGACGCCGGCGATCAGCTTGTTGAGCTTGTGGCCGTTGACCTCACGGTTCTTGATCCGCTTGATGGCCGGGCCGCTGGCGCTGGACGGGCGCAGGCTCGCCTCGGGATCGCGGCAGTTGTCCGCCGCGGCCTCGGCCTCGGCGCCGGCCCGCATCGTCTGCGGGCGCTGCGCACCGCCCTTGCTGTCGCCGTGGCCGCCGTCGTCCATCATCGCCGGCACCGCGATGGCCGTGGCCACGCCCAGGGCGCATACCGTCACCGCGGCGGCCGATCGCAGCGATCGCATGCTTCCGCCCCCCATCGTCCTCATCGGTACTCCGACAGTCTGCGGCCTATGCCCAGCACCGCGCCCGCGGCTCCCAGCACGGCCAGCACCCCGGCGCCCAGTGCCATGGCGGTGAACGCGCCGCGTCCGTCGTCGGCGGCCTGCTGGAACTCCCGCTGCTCGTGGTCGAGGGCCTCGGCCAGCTTGCTGTCCACCGCGTCGAAGGACTCGCCGGTGCTGTCCTTGGCGCCGATGACCTTGGTCAGCGCCGTCTTGTAGTCGCCCCCGTCATCGGCGGTGCGGGCGGCCTTGTGCCGCACCTGCCACTCCTTGACCCGGTCGGCGGCCTTCTCCAGCGGCTCACGGCCCGCGTCGTCGTCCGCGAGGGCGCGCGCCTTGTCCAGCAGGCTGCCCTCCGCGGGACGGGCGCCGGACGACTCCCCCACGAGCGCGGACATCCGCGAGCCGTAGCTGACCTCGTAGGCGTCCTTGCCCTTGTTGGCACCGTCCTCGTCGACGACGACCGCGCCGCGCGCCACCAGGGTCAGATTCTCGTCGGCGCGGGCCCGCAGGGAGTCGATCCGCGCCTCGTTGAGCACCTGGAGGGACTTCGCCCCGTGGTCATTGGAGTCGCTGAGCTCGGTGCTGGCGACCGCATGGCCGACCACCAGCCACAGCATCACCACCGTGGAGGCGGCCGTGGCGGCGAGCATGCCGTGGTTGAGCACCCGGTTCGTCCGCTGGTAGTGGCGGCGCTGGGCCCACCCCAGCGCGCCCAGGGCGACCAGGCCGGTGCCGATCGCCACCCACGGCCATGCCTCGGCGTCCTCGTAGTCATCCCCGAGACGGGCGGTCTCGGCCTGATAGAGCCTGCCCGCGGCGGGCAGCAGCCGGGTGCGCATGGTGTCGTTGGCATAGCGCAGATAGGCGCCGCCCAGCGGCAGCCCTTGGCGGTTGTTGGCGCGCGCGGAGTCGACCAGCCCGGTGTACACCGGCAGCAGCTGATTGATCTTCCGTATCTCGTCGCGGGCGGAGGCCGAGCCTCCTGTATTGGCGGCGGCGCTCACCAGCAGCTTGGAGGCGGTGTCGATGTCCCGCACATACCGCTGGCGGACCTGGGCGGGCTCCTGGCCGCCCGCCAGGAAGCCACGGGTCGCCGTGGTGTCCGCGTCGGCCAGGGAGCGGTAGATCTGTGCCGCGTCGGCGCTCAGCGGCTGGCTGCGCTCGGCCACGGCGTCCGCCGCGGTCTGCCGGTCGGAGACCTGCCAGGCCGTGACCGCGCCGAACGCGACCACCAGTGCGGCCAGCACCGCTCCGATGACGCGCAGCCGGCCGGGCTCGGTCGTCGCCGCCGCCCGCGCCCGGTCGAGCCCCTCACGCCACGCGGTCCGCGGCGGGGCCGCGGGCACGGGTGGCGGCGCGGCTCTGCCGGTGGTCGGCGGGTATGACACAAGACCTCCCCCTTCGCCCGGATTCCGTAGTTGGTGTCGCGGTCGGTGTCGCAGCAGTATGGACCGCGGCGCCAGGAGAGGTCACCGGTCGAGCCTGGATCTTGTTCGGATCGCGATCTTCCCTCCCCTTTTCATTACGCTTCGGACGGACTTTCGGTTCCACTTTCCGCGTCATCAGCTGGGGCGTAGTGCGCGCGCAGCCGGGCGTACGCCGCCTCGGGCGCGCCGGTGCGGTCCAGGCCCAGCAGCGCGGCGCCCAGCACCGGCGGTGCGGTGACCACCCGCGGCTCGGCCTTCGGGGCGCGCTCCGCCAGCAGTTCGCGGATCCGGTCGTCCAGCAGCGGATGGCGGGCCGCGAGCACCCCGCCGCCCAGCACCACCGGTGTCTCCTCGCCCAGCAGATCGAGGCGGCCGAGGGCGACCGTGGCCATGGTCACCACCTCCTCCGCCTGGCGGTCGACGATCGCCCGCGCGATCTCGTCGCCGGCGTCGGCCACCGCGAAGAGCACCGGCGTCAGCTCATGCCGCCTGGCCCCGTCCAGCCGGCCCAGATGCAGCGCCTCGATCAGCTCGTACATGGTGGTCAGGCCGAACTGCGCGGGCAGGGCGCGGGCCAGCTCGGTCGGCTCGCCGCGGCCGTCCTCCGCACGCGCCGCCCACCACAGCGCCTCCTCCGACAGATAGCCTCCGCCGCCCCAGTCGCCGGAGATCCGGCCGATGGCGGGGAAGCGGGCCACCCGGCCGCCGTGACCGATCCCGGCGCAGTTGATGCCCGCGCCGCAGACCACGGAGACGCCGGTCGGCTCGCCGTCGTCGGCGACCCCGGCCCGCAGCAGGGCGAAGGTGTCGTTGGCGACCGTGACGGTGGCGCCCCAGCCGCGATCGGCCAGTACGCCCGTCAGCTCCTCCTCCTCGCTGGGCAGATCGGCGTTGGCCAGGCATGCCGAGATATGCCCCGCGCGCGGTGGACCGGATCCGCCCGCCTGCCGCGCCGCCTCCTCCACCAGGGGCGCGAGCGAGCCGACCGCGGCCTCGGCGCCCACGACAGGCGGCCGGAAGCCGCCGCCGCGGGCCGCGCCGAGGACGGAGCCGTCCGGGCCGACGAGCGCGACATCGGTCTTGCTGTTGCCCGCGTCGATCGCCAGGACCGACCGGTCCGGCTCGGACGCGGAGGAAGCGGAGGCAGGAGACGAAGGGGAAGGAGAGGGGGTCGATACGGACTGGGTCAGGCCCACGCCAGATGCTCCCGGTTGTGCGCGATGAGGTCGTCGGTCAGCTTCTCGGCGTATTCGATCTGGCCGATGAGGGGGTGGGACAGCAGCGCCTGGAAGACCCGCTCCCGGCCGCCCTTCAACGCCGCCTCCAGCGCCAGGTGTTCGTACGCCGTGACATTGGAGACCAGGCCGGCGAACAGGGGCTCGAGGGGGCGCACGGGCAGAGGCTTCGCGCCCTGTGCGTTGACGGCCGCCGGGACCTCGATCACCGCGTCGTCGGGCAGGAAGGGCAGGGTGCCGTCGTTGAGCGTATTGACGATCCGCACCTCACCGGTGTCGCCCAGCAGGGACGAGGTCAGATCGACCGCCGCCTCCGAGTAGAACGCCCCGCCGCGCTTGCCGAGCAGCTCGGGCTTCTCGTCCAGCGTCGGATCGCCGTACATCTCCAGCAGCTCCCGCTCGATCGCCGCGACCTCCGCCGCCCGGGAGGGCTTGCTGCGCTGCTCCCTGACCACCGCGTCGTGCTGGTAGAAGTAGCGCAGATAGTAGGAGGGGACGACGCCGAGCCGGTCCACCAGCGTGCGCGGCATCCGCAGATCGTCGGCGATCGCCTCGCCGTGCTCCGCGAGCAGCTTGGGCAGCACATCCTCGCCGTCGGTGCCGCCGATGCGCACCGCGCGCTCCCAGGTGAGGTGGTTCAGGCCCACATGCTCCAGCGTCACCTCGCCGGGGGTCACGCCCAGCAGCTTCGCGAACTTCCGCTGGAAGCCGATGGCGACATTGCACAGCCCGACCGCCCGGTGCCCGGAGGTGAGCAGCGCCCGGGTCACGATCCCGACCGGGTTGGTGAAGTCCACGATCCAGGCGTCGGGGTTGCGGCGGCGCACCCGCTCGGCGATGTCCAGCACCACCGGGACGGTGCGCAGCGCCTTGGCCAGCCCGCCCGCGCCGGTGGTCTCCTGTCCGACACAGCCGCACTCCAGCGGCCAGGTCTCGTCCTGATTCCGCGCGGCCTGACCGCCGACCCGCAGCTGCAGCAGGACCGCGTCCGCGCCGTCCACGCCCGCGTCCAGGTCGTCGGTCCACGAGATGGTGCCCGGGTGGCCCTGCTTGGCGAAAATCCTGCGCGCCAGCCCGCCGACCAGCTCCAGCCGGTCGGCGGCCGGGTCGATCAGGACGAGCTCCTCCAGCGGGAGCGCGTCCCGCAACCGGGCGAATCCGTCGATGAGTTCGGGGGTGTAGGTGGATCCGCCCCCCACGACTGCGAGCTTCAACCCTTGACTCCTGTCAGTGTGACGCCTTCGACGAAGGCTTTTTGAGCGAAGAAGAAGACGATGATGACGGGGGCCATGACGAGCAAGGTCGCGGCCATCGTCAGATTCCAGTTGACGCTGTGCGCGCTCTTGAAGCTCTCCAGGCCGTAACTGAGTGTCCAGGCGCCCGGATTCTGCGCGGCGTAGATCTGCGGGCCGAAGTAGTCGTTCCAGCAGTAGAAGAACTGGAAGAGCGCGACGGCCGCGATCCCCGGCTTGGCCATCGGGACCACGATGCGCAGCAGCGTGCCGAGTTCACCGCTGCCGTCGACCTTCGCCGATTCCAGGTACTCCCGGGGAATCGTCAGCAGGAACTGGCGCAGCAGAAAGATGGAGTACGCGTCACCGAACGCCATCGGAATGATCAGTGGCCACAGTGAACCCGACAGATGAAGCTGCTGGGCCCAGACCAGATACATCGGGATCACGATCACCTGCGGCGGCAGCATCATCGTGGAGATGACCATGATCATGGCGGTGCGGCGACCGCGGAAGCGGAATTTGGCGAGGGCGTAGGCCACCGGAATGGAGGAACAGACCGTGAACAGGGTGCCGAGCCCGGCGTACAACAGCGAATTGCGCCACCAGTCCAGAAAGCCCGGAGTGTTGAAGACATCGGCGTAATTCGACCAGTTCCATTCGGTGGGCCACAGATCGCCGCTCAGCGCCTGATCATCGCTCATCACCGAGGTCAGGAAGACGAAGACGAAGGGCAGGATGAAGAAGAGCGCGGCGGCGATGGCGACCGTGTGCACGGCGATCCAGTGCAGCGCGGCGCGGCGGCGGGCGGCAGGGGCGGGGGAGCGGCCGGCGGCGGGCCGCGCGGGCGCGGATGGCGCCGAGAGGGCGGTGGTGGCGGTCATGGCGGATCGGTCCTCTCAGTCCTCGGCTCAGTCCTCGGCCGACAGCAGTCCGGCACGCTTGCGCATCAGCAGCGTCGTCACGGCCATCGCGATCGCGAACAGCACGAGCGAGAGCACGCAGGCGGCTCCGGTGTTGAAGTTCTGGAAGCCGAGCGAGTAGACGAGCTGCGGCACGGTGAGCGTGGAGTGGTCGGGATAGCCGGGCTGGATGACCGTGCCGGGCCCGACGCTGACCCCGGAGGCGAGCTTTCCGGCGACCAGCGCCTGGGTGTAGTACTGCATGGTCTGGACGACGCCCGTCACGACCGCGAACATCACGATCGGAGTGATCGACGGCCAGGTCACATAGCGGAACTTGTGGAATGCCCCGGCGCCGTCGAGCTCGGCCGCCTCGTACTGCTCCTTGGGCACATCCAGCAGGGCCGCCATGAAGATGACCATGAGATCCCCGATGCCCCACAGGGAGAGCAGCACGAGGGACGGCTTGGCCCAGGCCGGGTCGTTGAACCAGTTCGGCGCGTGGATCCCGATAGTCCCGAGGATGTCGTTCACCGGGCCGGTACCGGGATTGAGCAGAAAGACGAAGGCGACGGTGGCCGCCACCGGAGGGGCGAGATACGGCAGATAGAAGGCGGTGCGGAAGAATCCCACCCCGGACTTGATCTTGGTGACCAGCAGCCCGATGCCCAGGCCGAAGACGACCCGCAGCGCCACCATGACCACGACCAGCCAGAGCGTATTCCACAGCGCCGGTCCGAACAGCGGCATCTGCTCCAGCACATAACGCCAGTTGCGCAGCCCCACGAAGGTCGGGGCCTCGATCTGGTTGTAGTGCATGAACGAGAAGTAGACGGTGGCGATCAGCGGATAGCCGAAGAAGACGGTGAAGCCGACCAGCCAGGGGGAGAGAAAACCGAGGGTGCGCAGCCGCTCTCGCCGTGCTTTGCGGCGCAGAGCGGGGGCGTTCGTCAAGGTGGCCATATCGCACTCCGTCAGTTCTGTGCCTGGAGATTGTCGGCGTCTATCTCGTCATCGAGTTTCCGTAGCCCCGCGTCCAGATCGTGCACCTTGCCCGCCTCGACGCCGTAGGAGAAGTCCTGCAGCGAGGTGACGTACTGACCGCCGTTGATCGAGGGCGGCAGGGCGGTGCTGTAGCGGTTCTGCGCGATATCGAGGAAGGCCCGGAAGGTGGGATCCGAGTCCAGTTTCGGGGAGGTGAGCGCGGCCTTGGTGGACGGCACATTGTGAATGGCGTTGGCGAAGGCGACCACCTGATCGGTGTTGGCGGTCAGGAACTTCACCAGCTCCCAGGCGGCGTTCTGGTGGGTGCTGCTGTGCGCGATGCCGACCACGGTGCCGGTGAGATAGCCCCGGCCATAGGTTTCGGGCCGGTCGTCGGGCACGGGCAGCGGAGCGGTGTCCCACTTGAACTTCGCGCCCTTCATGAAGAGCCCGCGCCATTCGCCGTCCATATGCATGGCGAGCTTTCCGGTGAGAAAGGCGTTCTGGGACGACATCTCATCGCCGAAGGAGGTGCGGAACGTCTCCAGCGGGCCATAGCCGCCCTGGCTCCGGATCAGCTCCCGGGTGGTGGCGTAGAACTCCTTGGCCGCCTTCTCCTTCGCCAGCCGCGCCTTGCCGTCCTTGTTGAAATAGGACGGGCCCCACTGGGCGAAGAGCCGGTCCGGGCTGTTCTGGTAGAGCCGGAAATTGGGCATGAACCCCACCCGCTGATAGCCGCCGCTCTTGGTGCGCTTGGTCAGCTTGACGGCGTCGCGCCGCAGCTCCGACATGGTGCGCGGCGGCCGCTTGATGCCCGCTTCCGCGAAGGCGTCCTTGTTGTAGTACATGCCGTAGGCGTCGGCGAGCAGTGGGAGGGCGCACTGGTCGCCCTCGTAGCTCGTGTAGTCCAGCAGCGTTTTCGGAAAGACCTTGGCCTTGTCCAGCCCGGTCTTCCTCATGAACGGATTGAGGTCCACCCACATCCCGGACGAGCAGTACTGCCCCACATTGTTGGTGGTGAAAGAGGAGACGACATCGGGGGCGTCGCTTCCGCCGGCCCGCAGCGCCTGGTTCACGGTGGCGTCGGTGACGTTCCCGGTCGCCTTCACCTTGATATTGGGGTGGAGCTTCTCGAACCGGGCGATGCCGGCATCGATCGCCTTCACCTCGCTCTTCTCCGACCAGCCGTGCCAGAACTTCAGCGTGACGGGTTTGGTCGGATCGTCCTCGGCGCTGCCGGTGCTGGGATTGGCGCAGCCCGTCAGGAGGAGGGCGCCGGCGCTCAGCACCGACGCGAGAGCGGCCAGTTTTCGTGGCATGGGGGACTTCCTTTACTGCGGTACGGGGGGACGGCAGGGGGAAGCGGCGGTGCGGGCGCCGGATGATGAACGAGGACGTACGGGGAGAGTGGGGCGGTTAATCAGGCGTCGAATCGGGCGGTGTCGAAAACGGTCTGACGGGCATCGGCGACCGCCGTCCGCAGTGCGCCGATGAGAATCGGATCCCCCTCGATCTCACTGATCCGCAACTGCGGGCGGGGCAGTGCGAGACCGGTCATCTCCGCCTCGACCAGCTGGCGCAGGCGCTCCCCGCCGGCCTGGGCGACCTCACCCGAAAGGACGACCAGCTCCGGGTCGACCACGGCGACGACGGAGGCCAGCCCGGTGGCCAGCCGGCGGGCCAGCTCGGTCAGCACCTCGTCGCCCGCGCCGGGAGTGCGCAGCGCGGCGGCGAGCGCCTTGGTGGCCGTGGGCGCGTCGATCCCGTGGTCACGGGCCAGTTCCACGACGGCGGGCGAGCCGACCAGCATCTGGAACCCCCCGCCCCCGTCCGGCCGGGCGGCCTCGTTCGGCCCGCCCCGGGCCAGCGGGGCGCCCGGCAGCGGCATATAGCCGATCTCCCCGGCCCCGCCGGTGGCGCCGCGCAGCAGGGTGCCGCCGAGCACGATGGCCGCGCCGACCCCCTCATCGGCCCAGACCAGCGCGAAGTCGTCGAAGTCCTGGGCGGTGCCGTGGTGCTGTTCGGCGATGGCGGCGAGATTGACGTCGTTCTCGATGACGATCGGGGTGTGCAGCACCTCGGCCAGCTCGTCCCGCAGGGTGCGGGACTGCCAGCCGGGCAGATGCGGGGCGTAGCGCAGCTTCCCGGTGCGCGGGTCGAGCGCGCCGGGGGTGCCGATCACCGTGGAGTGCAGATCGTCGCGGCCGAGCCCGGCGGCGGCCAGCGCGCCGTCCACCGCCTCGGCGACCAGCTCTCCGGTCCGGTTGGTCACGCTCTCGTCGGTCGCCGGGGCCGTCACCCGGTGCTCACCGGCCACCTGGCCGGTGATGCTGGCGACGGCGGCGGTGATGCCCTCCTGGTCGACGGCGAGCGCGGCCACATGGGCGGCGGCCGGATCGATCTCGTAAAGCTGCGCGTTGGGCCCCGGCCGTCCGGTGACGTTGCCGGTCGTGCGGACCAGGCCGACGGATTCCAGGCGGGTCAGTAGCTGGGAGGCGGTGGGCTTGGACAGCCCGGTCAGCTCCCCGAGCCGGGTCCGGGTGAGCGGCCCGTGTGCGGACAGCAGCTCCAGTGCGGCGCGGTCGTTCATGGCGCGGAGGACGCGGGGAGTCCCGGGCGTGCCGCCCTGCGTGCTGCTGCCGGGTGGTGCGGCCATGTGCTGCCCCCGTCCTCACTCTGTTAAGAAAGTTTCCTATTGATGAACAGCAAGCTAGGGGGCGGACCGGGGTGGCGTCAATGGGTCATGGGTGGGCTTTCCTTGGCGGGTTCTTGGCGAAGAGATGGATCTCGCATGTACCTGGCATGGACAAGTCACCGTAAGAGTGGCCTGCGGTGGGGTGGCTGTGATCGCCGGCCCCCACCGGAATGCGACTACTCGTATCGCAGGGGGTTTGGTGAGATCTTCTTCCCGGAAGCGCGCGGCCCGTTCCAGACAGCGCGCGGCCTTGGGGCTGGCGGCGGCGCTGCCGTTGGTGGCCGGTGCGCTGGCACTGGGCATACCCACGGCCCAGGCCGACTCCGCACCACAGGGCCGTGACACCCTGAGCGGCACCAAGCCCACCTGGGCGACGGTGCGTTCGGACCGCGGCGCCACCGATGACGGCAATAAGGTCACCGCCCGCGTCTACCTCGCCGGACGGGACGCCAAGGGGCTGGCCGACTACGCGAAGGCCGTGTCCGACCCCTCCTCGCCGGACTACGGCAGGTATCTCCCGGTCCGGCAGACCCAGGCACGTTTCGGAGCGACACGGCAACAGAAGGACGCCGTGACCGCCTGGTTGAAGGGCTCCGGGCTCGACGTCACCGGCGGCAACCAGCACTATCTGTCCGTCACCGGCGAAGTCGCCGCCGCCGAGCGGGCGTTCGGCACCCAACTGCGCAACTACACCAAGGACGGCACGGTCTACCGGGCGCCGTCGAACGCGGCCACTGTGCCCGCCTCGCTCCATGGCGCCGTGCTGACCGTCGTCGGCCTGGACAACGCGCCCAAGCGGGCCAAGCACGACGAGACCCTCCCGCCCCCCGGACCGGTCTTCAAGAACGCCGGGCCGTTCTCCACCTCCTACGGCTCCCGGACCAACCGGAGCCTGCCGTCGGCGTACGGCGCCAAGCAGCCGTACGCGATCAAGGGGTACACCGGCGAGCAGCTGCGCGCCGCCTACGGCGCCAAGAGCCGTAACACCGGTAAGGGCGTCACCGTCGCCATCACCGACGCCTTCGCCTCGCCGACGATCGCCGCGGACGCCTCCGAGTACGCCCAGCGCAACGGCGATGCGGCCTACCGCAAGGGCCAGTTGACGCAGGTGCTGCCGGCCGACTACCGGAACACCGAGGAGTGCGACGCGGGCGGCTGGTACGGCGAGGAGACCCTCGACGTCGAGGCGGTACACGCGGTGGCGCCCGCGGCCGACATCGTCTACGTCGGCGGAGCCTCCTGCACCGACGACGATCTGCTCGACTCGCTCGCCAAGGTCGTCGACAACCGGCTGGCCGACATCGTCTCCAACTCCTGGGGCGATGTGGAGGCCAACGAGACGCCGGACGTGGCCGCCGCCTACGACCAGATCTTCCAGCAGGGCGCGGTCGAGGGCATCGGCTTCTACTTCTCCTCCGGTGACAACGGCGACAACGTGGCGTCCACCGGCACCAAGCAGGTCGACACCCCGGCCAACTCGGCGTGGGTGACGGCGGTCGGCGGCACCTCCCTGGCCGTCGGCAAGGGCGACAAGTACCAGTGGGAGACCGGCTGGGGCACCACCAAGGCCAACCTCTCGGCCGACGGCACCAACTGGGACGCGCTGCCCGGCGGGTACACCTCCGGCGCCGGCGGCGGCACCAGCAAGACCGTCGCCCAGCCCTTCTACCAGCGCGGAGTGGTGCCGGACTCGCTCGCCCTGGCAGACGGCGGCACGGCCAAGCGGCGGGTGACCCCGGACGTCGCGGCCGTGGCCGACCCCAACACCGGCTTCCTGGTGGGCCAGACGCAGACCTTCCCGGACGGATCGCTCCAGTACGGCGAGTACCGCATCGGCGGCACCTCGCTGGCCGCGCCCGTGATCGCCGGTGTCCAGGCGCTCGCCCAGCAGGCGCGCGGCGGCCAGCCGATCGGCTTCGCCAACCCGTCGCTGTACGACCGGTACGGCACCGCCTCGTACCACGATGTGACCGACCACCCGCTGGGCGCCGGTGTCTCGCTGGGCGTGGTCCGGGTCGACTACGTCAACAGCCACGACGACTCCGACGGGCTGGTGACCTCGCTGCGCAGCCTCGGCCGGGACAGCTCGCTGCACGCGGTCGTGGGCTACGACGATGTGACCGGCGTGGGCACCCCCGCGGCCGGCTACCTCAGCTCGTTCGGCGGACACCACCGCCGCTGAGCCGGGCCTTAGCTCCTTACGGTTCTCATCGGGCTCCCGTCCCTCCCCGGGGCGGGAGCCCTGCCATGCCCGCCGCGCCTACTGCCGCGCCTACTTTTGAGTGGGCGGCGCGCTCACTTCTGCGCGGGCGGCGGCACCGTCGCGGAGGGGGCGGCGGACGGAGCGGCGGGGGAGGAGAGCGGGCTGGCCGCCGTGGACTGCGGCGAGTCCGGGTTGGACAGCGCCGACGGCGCCGCCGTGGTGGCCGACGGATCGACGCCCTCGGTCTGCAGCTCCGGGTCCAAGGGCCGGCCGACGAGCTGAATGCCCGCCTCGTTCAGCGCCTTCTTGATCCGCCAGCGCAGCTCCCGCTCGACACCGAGCGACTTGCCGGGCATGGTCCGCGCCGACACCCGGACGATCATCGAGTCCAGATAGACCGCGTCGAGCCCCAGGACCTCGATCGGCTCCCACAGCCGCTCGTTCCACGGCTCGTCCTTGGCCATGTCCACACCGACCTGCGTGATCACGGAGCGGACGTTGTCCAGATCCTCCTCGGCCCGGACCTGGACGTCGAGCGCGGCCGTCGCCCAGCCCTGGCTGAGGTTGCCGATCCGCTTGACCTCGCCGTTGCGCACGTACCAGATCTCGCCGTTGTCCCCGCGCAGCTTGGTGACGCGCAGACCGACCTCGATCACCTCGCCCGAGGCCACCCCGGCGTCGACCGTGTCGCCGACCCCGTACTGATCCTCGAGGATCATGAAGACACCGGAGAGGAAGTCGGTGACCAGATTGCGGGCGCCGAAACCGATCGCCACACCCGCGACCCCGGCGCTGGCCAGCAGCGGCGCCAGATTGATCTGCAGCGCGGAGAGGATCATCAGCGCCGCGGTGCCCATGATCATGAACGAGGCGACGGAGCGCAGCACCGAGCCGATCGCCGCGGAACGCTGTCGCCGCCGCTCCACATTGACCAGCAGCCCGCCGAGCGCGGTGCCGTCGACGGCCTGGGCCGTGCGGTTCATGCGCTCTATCAGCTTGGTGATCGCCCGCCGGATGACGGACCGGAGCACGAAGGCGATGATCAGGATCAGGGCTATGCGCAGGCCGGTGCCGAGCCAAGTGGACCAGTTCTCCTCCACCCAGCCCGCGGCGTTCGTGGCGCTCCTATGCGCATCGTCGAGAGTCGTGGGACGAGGCGTCGAGTCTGCGGCCAGAGCAGCAGCGGACCAGAACACAGCAGAAACCCTTCGTATGCGACATGCCCGCACGGATCACCCGCGCGCGCAACCTCTGACACAGTAGCCGGGCGCGAGACGCGCCGTTCCTGTGTTCGAGAGCGCGCGAGCGTGCTCAGGGGGCGCGTATGAGCGGGGCCGGAGGCCGCAATTCCACCTTCTGCCCCGGTCGGGGCCGGACGGCGGCACCGCTCGGACGGTCCCGTGATTCTTGCCACTCCGCAGTGGTGTCCCCTCGCCCGCGCACCCCGCGCGCGAGGATGCCGGAAGGCCGTCGGGACGGTGGTCAAGGGGCCGCCGCCCTTACCGCGCGCGGGCGGTATACGCGCGGTACGCGGAAATGCCTCTCAACCGTTAACCCGGTGATAGTGGCGTTCCGGCCAGGGTTCAGGGGAAACTGGGGGAGATCGTCCCGGCGCGAGCCACGCGCCGCCGGCGTACAAGGAGGCCCCCGTGCCGCATGTCCTGGTCCTCAACGCGTCGTACGAGCCCCTCGGCGTCGTACCGCTCCGCCGCGCGCTCGTACTCGTCCTCAATGACAAGGCCATCAGCCTCGAGGACTCAGGCGCCCTGATGCACAGCGCTACCCGCGCGATCCCCGCACCCAGCGTCGTCCGGCTGAAGCGCTTTGTGAGGGTGCCCTTTCGCGGCCCCGTCCCGCTCACCCGCCGCGCGCTGTTCGCCCGCGACGGCGGCCGATGCGCGTATTGCGGTGGCGTCGCAACCAGCGTCGATCACGTCGTCCCGCGCAGCCGTGGCGGGCAGCACACTTGGGAAAACGTGGTCGCCGCGTGCCGTCGCTGCAACCACGTCAAAGCAGACCGCCATGTCGCCGAGATCGGCTGGCGGCTGCGCCATCAACCCGCGCCGCCTTCGGGGCTCGCGTGGCGGATCATCGGCACGGGGCATAGGGACCCGCGCTGGCTGCCATACCTGCAGGCATACGGCGCGGAAGACGCCATGGCCCGGATCGACGGCAAATCTGCCTGAGACCCGGGTCACCATTTTTTTGCGGCTCGGTTCGCCCCTGGCCGGTAGGACCCGGGGCCGGAAGCTCCCGGTGCCCGGCCGGGCACCGGGGAGCCGAAAGGGAGAGGACCCTAGTCCTTAAGGGAGAGGACCCTAGTCCTTCTGGACCGCGTAGGCGGCGACCGACCAGAGGGAGTAGCCGAAGCGGGTGGCGCGCTCGACGCCCTGGACGCGGATGAAACGCGTGTCCGGGGCGTCCATGCCGATCGACTCCCGCCCGCCCTTCCCATGGGCGACCGTCGCCGCGTCGCGCCAGGTGCGGCCGTCCCCGGAGACCTGGACGCGGTAGCGGGAGGCGTAGGCGTCCTGCCAGTTCAGCTCAAGGCGGCCGATCCGGGCCGGGTGGGCCAGCTCCAGTTGGAGCCAGGCGCCGTTCTCGGGCCGGGAGGACCAGCGGGTGTCCGCTTTGCCATCGATCGCGGCGGACGCCGGGAGGTCGGCGGTCTCGTCGCCGGACGAGGTCGCCTTGGTGCCCTCCGCACGGGCCAGGTCCGGGCCGCCGGTGCGCGGAAACACCCTTACGGTCAGCATGCGCTCCTCCGACCCGAAGCGGACCGGAAGGGAGTAGCTGCCCGCCTTGGTGCCCTGGGCCACCGATATCTCCAAGCGGGCGGTCACCGCGCCGCCGCGCGGGGCCGTCACCCCGCCGGGGGCGCGCACGGTGATGCCGTGCGGCGCCTTCACCGTGAGGTCGCCGTTCACATCGCCGGGGCGGTGGGAGACCAACTGGGCCTCGACGACGGCCGCGCCGCCGCCTATCTCCGCGTCCGCCGTCTTGTGGGACAGCGTGAGTTCGGCGTCCGGGGTGTCGCCGAACCAGGGGGTGATCTCGTGCACAGCGGGCGGGGTGGTGCCGGTCGGCCAGCTCAGCCGGATCGCGTCCGCCAGCACGTCCTTGTCCCCGTCCGCCGCCCTGACCTGGGTGAAGCCGCTGCCCGAGAGCGCACCGAGGCTGCGCCAGCCCTTACCGGGGACATGCGCCTCCACGGTGCCCGGTGAGGCGTCCTGGACCCGGGTGGTGAGCGCGGAGACGGCGGAGAGCGGACGGCTGCGGCCGAAGCGCACGGTGACCGGGCGGCCGGGGGACGCCACCTCCGTGGCCGCCTTACCGTCGGCCGCCGCGTGGTCGTCCTTGCCGGTCCGCAGTCCCTGCTTCGGGGTCCGGTCCACGCCCGACCAGGCGTCCGCCCGAGTCAGGGCCTTGGCGAGGAAGGGGTCGAGCACGCCCTTGCCGACCGTGACCCTGCTGTCCCCGATCTTCTCGCGCAGCGCCTCCACCGCGAGCCGGGCCTTCCAGGCCGCCGCTCCGTCGCCGCGTGCCTGGGCGGTGAGCATGTCCACGGCCCGTACGCCCGCGTCGCCGTACCGGCCCAGCTGGTCGAGCCAGGGCCGCACATCGTCGCCCAGCGTGCGGGACAGCCGCTCGGGGGCGTCACGCATGGTCCGGAAGGCGTCGCGCAGCCGGTCCCCGGACCGCTCCAGCCGCCCCACGTCCGTACCGGCCAGGGCCGTCCAGAACGCGTCGAAGAGCGGGCGCAGATACGCGGACTCGTCGCCGCCGAGCATCGAGGAGGCGTCGTTCCCGGCGAGGGCGCGCAGGGCGGCGCGGTTCTTGGCGTCCGGGCCCGCGAGGTCGTCGATGGCCGCCTGCCAGGACTCCTGGGGGCGGTAGCCGCGCGGGTTCCAGGCGAAGTCGGCGGCGGTGAACAGCGGGATCCGGGAGGCGGTCGGCTGCTCCATGGCGTTGGCCAGCAGCGCCGCGGACTGGGTGGCCACCGCCGGGTCGCGGCCGGTGTACGGGCCGAGGAAGATCCGGTCCTGCGCCCAGTCGTTGACCGGGTAGTTGTCCATGGTGACCAGGCGGTGGCCGAACGCCGACCGGGCACCGGCCAGCTCACCGCCGGTGATGGTCCTGGGCACCACCCCCACCCCGGTCCAGGCGACGTCCACGCCGTCGTCGAGCGCACCGGCCAGCGCGCGCCGGAACTCGGTGTCGCCGTCCTGGAAGTACTCGGTCGGCATCAGGGACAGCGGGGCCGAGCCGGGGTAGCGGCCGGCCAGATGGCGGGCGAGGGCGTTGGCCACCTTGGCCTGTGCGGTGGCGGCGGCCTCCGGGCCGGAGCCGAAGGTGTCGGCGTCGGCGTCGCAGTGCCACTCGCTGTAGCTGACGTCCTGGAACTGCAGTTGGAAGGAGCGCACCCCGAGCGCCCACATGGCGTCGACCTTACGGAGCAGCGCCTTGAGGTCCTTCGAGGACGAGAAGCACATCTCCTGGCCGGGGGAGACCGCCCAGCCGAGGGTTACGTGGTTGGCCCGGGCGCGCGTGGCCAGCTCGCGGAACTCCTCGCGCCGCTCGGCGGGGTAGGGGTCGCGCCAGCGGGCCTGCCGGTAAGGGTCGTCGCCGGGCGCGTAGAGATAGCGGTTCTGCTTGGTGCGGCCCATGAAGTCGAGCTGGGCCAGCCGGTCGCGGTGCGACCACGGGGAGCCGTAGAAGCCCTCCGTCGTGCCCCTTACGGCCGTCCCGGGCCAGTCGCGGACGGTCACCCCGGCGACGGCGGAGCCCCGGCCCTCCCGCTTCACCAGGAGCTGGCGCAGGGTCTGGACGGCGTGGAAGAGACCGTCGGGGCCGACGCCGGACAGCGCGACCGTGGGCCGCCCCTCCACCGGGCCCGTGGCCAGGAGATAGCCGCCGGACGGGAGGTCGCCGCGCTCGGGCGCGCGCAGGGCGCGCAGTGCGCTGTTCGCGCCCCGGCCGCCCACCTGCACCACCAGTCCGCGCGCCGGGGCCTTGCCGCCGGGCGTGGCTTCGTCGACGGTGCGCACCCCCGCGTCGTGCAGCAGGCCGCGCAGCGCGTCCAGGGCGTACGGATCGGCGTCACCGTCGGCTATGAGGGTGGCCTCGTCCCCCAGGGCCAGCTCCGCCCCGTGTGCCCGCAGCGACTGAGGGCGCGGCCATACGGGCGGTATGCCGTCGCTGCTGTCGCGCTCCGGTGTGGAGGCGCCCGGGGAGCCGTGGTCCACCGGTGCGGCGGCGGCCGCGGGGGCGCCGCCGAGCAGCCCGCCGATGACCGCGGCAGCCATGGCCGTCGCCCCCGCGGCCCTGGGCCTCTTCCCCCCGAACTGCACGGGCCTCTCCTCGATCCAGATAGCCGGTCCCCGTAGGTATGGCGCCGATAGGCGTGAGCCCACCACCAGGCCGGTGAGGGTGTCAACGCGGACGACCGAACTGTCGGCATTGCCGCGTGCGCGAGGCATCGGGCGGACCGGGGCCGGGCGCGGCGCGCCCGGCGCAAGTCTGACGGATGAAGGGCGGTCCTGTTCGTAAACTCTGTGCTCCCGATCCCTTACAGCCGTGAAATCGCCGTCCAGAAGGCATGTGACCTACAGCACGTACGGGGGGCGTTTACGTCTGCGCCCGTCCGGAGTGGGTAGGGCTCGGGGTGACCCACTGCCGACAACCCCACGGAGGTCCGTGTGGCCGCGTCAGCTCAGCTCCTGCTTTCCGCCCTGTCCAAACCCGGACCCGAGATGTCCAGTGAACCGGATCCCTTCGACGGGGTCTCCGGCCCCGACTGTGGACTGTGCGGCCTGGACGGCTTCGGGTCCGGAAGCGCCACGGAGGCGCCCCTCACCAGCGAGCCCCCGCTCGCCGACAACGTTCCCCTGACCAGCGAGCCCCCGCTCGCCGCCGAACGCCCCCTGACAAGTGAGCCGACCGCCGCCCTCACCGGCGTGGGCGCGGGCTGCGAGCCGATGGAGTACTGATGGGCAGAGCGCGGCTCGCCGAGCTGCACGGTGTCGCCACCTCCTACGAGCCCGCCCCGGGTCGCACCGTCCAGGTGCCCGAGGACACAGTCGTCGCCGTACTGGCCGCGCTCGGCGTGGACGCCTCGACCCCCGAATCGGTACGCGAAGCGCTGGACCGGCATGAGCGCCGGCAGCGCGACCAGCTGCTTCCCCCCTGCGTGGTGGTGCGCCCCGGCAAGGCGCCACGCCTGAGCCTGCCCGAGGGCACGGCGCTGCGGGTGCGCCCCGAAGACGGCGCACCGCACACGCGGGGGCGGGCGGCCGCGGGGACCCGTAGGGCCGATGGCTCCCTTACGGAGGCCCGCACAGGCGGCGCTCATACGGGTGGTGTTCTTACGGGCGGCGCTCATACGGGTGGCGTTCTTACGGAGGACACCACCGCCGACGGCCTCCTTACCGCGTTCGCCGCGCTGCCACCCGGTGCCCATACCCTGCTCGCCGAGGCCCCCGACGGCCGCCGCGCCACCGCGCCCCTCATCGTGGCCCCCGACCGGATGCCGTTATCCCCGGTCCGCAGCCACGGCTTTCTGGTGCAGCTCTACTCGCTGCTCTCCGCGCGCTCCTGGGGCATGGGCGACCTCGGTGACCTGGCCGATCTGGCCGCCTGGTCGGGGCGGGCGCTCGGCGCCGGCTTCGTCCAGATCAACCCGCTGCACGCCGCCGTGCCCGGCGCCCCGGGCGCGCCGACCGACCCCTCGCCCTACCGCCCTTCCTCGCGCCGCTTCCCCGACCCGGTCCATCTGCGGATCGAAGACGTGCCCGAATACGTCCAGCTGCGCGGCCGCGCCCGCGAGCGGGCCGATCAGCTCCTGGAGGCCGCCGCCACCCTCCGTACGTCTGTCCTGCGCGAGGGCGCCCTGATCGACCGGGACGCCGTCTGGGCCCTCAAGCGCGAGGCGCTGGAGCTGGTGCGGACGGTCCCGCTCAGCCCCGGCCGTCGCGCGGCCTACTGCGACTTCCTCGCCGAGCGCGGCCAGGCCCTGGAGGACCACGCCCTGTGGTGCGCGCTCGCCGAGACCCACGGCCCCGAATGGCGCACCTGGCCCGGCGGCCTGGCCGATCCGCGCTCGGCGGGCACCGCCCGGGCGCGGGCCGAGCATCTGGACCGCACCGACTTCCACTGCTGGCTGGCCTGGCTCACCGACACCCAGTTGGCCGCCGCCCAGCGCGCCGCGCGCGACGCGGGCATGGGTATCGGCCTCGTGCACGATCTGGCGGTCGGAGTCCATCCCTCGGGCGCCGACGCCTGGGCGCTCCAGGACGTCTTCGCCTCCGGTATGTCGATCGGCGCGCCCCCGGACGCCTTCAACTCCCGGGGCCAGGACTGGGGCCTGCCGCCGTGGCGCCCGGACGCGCTCGCCGCCTCCGGCTACGCCCCTTACCGCGATCTGCTGCGCGGCCTCTTACGGCACGCGGGCGCGCTCCGCATCGACCATGTGATGGGCCTCTTCCGGCTGTGGTGGGTCCCCGAGGGGCGTGAGCCGACCGAGGGCTGTTACGTCCGCTACGACGCGGAGGCGATGCTCGGCGTGCTCGCCCTGGAGGCGCACCGGGCCGGGACGGTCGTCATAGGGGAGGACCTGGGGACGGTCGAGCCCGGCGTGCGGGACGAGCTGGAGCGGCGCGGGGTGCTGGGGACATCGGTGATGTGGTTCGAGCGCCACTACGACAGCGCCGCCGCGGCGGGCGCGGCCCGGCCGCTGTCCCCCGGGGAGTGGCGCGCGGACTGCCTGGCCACCGTGACGACCCACGATCTGCCGAGCACGGCCGCCCGGCTCACCGGCGACCATGTCGAACTCCGGCACCGGCTGGGCCTGCTGACCCGCCCCCTCGCCGAGGAGCGCGCGTCGGACGCGGTCGAGGTCGCCGAGTGGCTGGCGCTGCTGGGGCGGCTCGGGCTGCTGCCGGAGGGGCCGGGCGACGAGGAGGGGGCGGTCAAGGCGGTCCACCGCTTTCTGCTGCGCACCCCGGCGAGGATGGTGGGCGTATGGCTGCCGGACGCCGTGGGGGACCGCAGACCGCAGAATCTGCCGGGCACCTGGGATCAGTACCCCAACTGGCGGCTGCCGATCGCCGACGCCGAGGGGCGCCCGATGTCCCTGGAGGAGCTGGTCGCCTCGCCCCGGCTGCGGGCGCTGATGGACGAGGTGGCCCGGCTCGCCCCTCGTAACCGTTCCCTATAGCTGCCCCGGCCTCATAGCCACCCCGGCCTTGCCGTGGCTGCCTCGCCCCTGCCCCGTAGCTGTCCGACTCCGCCCATGGCTGCCTCGGCCCGCCCATAGGTTGGATCTCTGCTTTGCGCAGTCTCCCCAGAACGCCTCTCCTCTGGCAGTCTGTCATGGACACCGCCATAGAGATCCGATCAATGACGACCGGAGAGCTGGAGGGGACCATGGCCCGACCCTTGGGCGGAACGCCCGGCACCCACCGACCACGCGGACGACGGCGAGCGCTGCTCGCGCTCCGCGCCCTCGCCCTGGCCGCCCTCGCGGCCGTCGCCGTACCTCCCGCCCCCGCGCAGGCCGCTCCCGCGCAGGCCCCCGGGCAGACCCCCGCGCAGGCCGCGCGAGCCGGATGCCAGGGGCCCGTCACCCCCGCCCCGCAGCAGACCGTCGAGGACTGCGACACCCCCGCCCGCATCATCGACAAGGCCGTCCACACCGTCCCCACCCCCGGACAGCGGGCCTGGCAGAAGCGCGAGATCACCGCCTTCACCCACTTCGGCATGAACACCATGACCGGCCGCCAGTGGGGCTCGGGGGCCGAGGACGAGAAGCTCTTCGACCCGCCCGAGCTCGACATGGACCAGTGGATGCGGGCGTACAAGGCCGCCGGCGCCCAGCAGGTCATGCTCACCGCCAAGCACCACGACGGCTTCGTGCTCTACCCGAGCCGCTACACGGACCACGACGTCGAGGCCAGCCCCTGGTGGACGAACGGCCCCGACGGCAGGAATCCCGATGGCGATGTGCTGGGCGCGTACGTCAAGGCCGCCCGTAAGGCGGGACTCAAGGTCGGCGTCTACCTCTCGCCCGCCGACGGGGCCGAGCTGCCGCACGCCTGGCACGCCCAGTGGGTCGAGAAGATCCGCGAGAAGCAGCAGAACGGCGAGGAGCTGTCGCTGCCCGAGCGCATGGCCCTGGAGGACGGCGACCGCGCACCCGCCGGCCAGGGCCGCTACGGCAACGGCAGCAAGCCCACCGAGCGCACCATCCCCACTCTCGTCCCCGGCGACGACCGGGCGGACAAGGTCGCCTCGGGCGCGCTGCCCACGTTCCGCTTCACCGCCGACGACTACGACGCGTACTACCTCAACCAGATCTACGAGATCCTGACGCAGTACGGCCCCATCGACGAGTTCTGGCTGGACGGCGCCAACCCCTGGGGCGGTGCGGGCGTCACCCAGAACTACAACGTCAGGAACTGGTTCGAGCTGATCCGCGCGCTCTCCCCGGATGCCGTGGTCTTCCAGGGCGCGCAGGGCGTGCGCTGGGTGGGCAACGAGGACGGCATCGCCCGGGAGACCGAATGGTCGGTCACCCCGTCCGCGGTCGACCCGTGGACGGTCGTGGGCGGCGGGCTGCCCAATGACTCCACCGATGCCGACATCGGCTCGCGCGCGAAGCTGACCGCGCCGGGCGTGCGCCATCTGCAGTGGTACCCGGCCGAGGCCGATGTCTCGATCCGCCCCGGCTGGTTCCACGACCCGGCGGAGCGGCCCAAGACCCCCGGCCAACTGATGTCGCTGTACGAACGCAGCGTGGGCCGCAACGCCTCGCTGCTGCTCAACGTCCCGCCCGCGAAGAACGGCCGGATCGACGACACCGACATCGCCTCCCTTACGGCCTTCGGCAAAGCCGTAAGGACGACATACGGCACCGGATCGCGGCCGGCCACCGGTCATCCGGTGACCTTCGACCGGGTACGGCTCGGCGAGGACATCCGCGAGGGACAGCGGGTGGAGGAGTTCACCGTGCAGGCCCGGGTGGCGGGGACATGGCGGGACATCGCCTCCGGTACGACCATCGGGGCCCGGCGCATCCTTCCGCTGGCCGCGCCCGTCACCGCCGACGGGCTGCGGGTACGGGTCCTCGCCTCCCGCGCCGCGCCACGGCTGCTGCCACCTACCGTCCACCTCAGCGCGGCGGGCCGCCGCTGAGCCGACTTCCGAGGCCGCGGTCATGGCCATCTCAACACGGTGGTAAAGGCCACCCCGGGCACGCGGCGCCGGGGGGCATCGGATAACTTGAGTCCGTGAGCAACAAGGTCAAAAAGAACGCCGTGCGCGCCGGTGCAGTCATCGCCGCGACGACGGCGATGCTGCTGATGTCGTCCCCCGCGTTCGCGCTCACCCGCGACGACGGTGACGACCCGGGTCCGGGCCTGAGCGTCGCCGAGACGCTGGGCCTCTATGTCGCCGCTCCGATCATTCTCTTCCTGGTGATCGCGGGTCTGGTGATGGCGGGAGACAGGAAGTCCCGTAAGCAGACAGACTGAGGCGACGATCTACGAAGCGCGCACGCCGCTGCGGAGCGCCCCGGCCATCCGGCCGGGGCGCTCTTGTCGTGTAAGGCGGCGTCTCCGGCCCGGGTGGGGCGGGCCGTCTCGGGCCGCGCGCTGGGGTGGCCCGTCTCGGGCCGCCGGTCGGTACCGGGTAGGCCATCCGCGCCGCGCCGCATTCCGCCGCCCCGGATCCCCAAGTGCGACCGTGTCACGCCGAGTTCACCACGTGCCATCCACAGGCCCCGGGCCGTTTATTTTCGCTTTAACCTACGGTGTCGTAACCTACGGGTCCGTAGGTAAAGCCCGTCGCCCCCGTCCCCTGGAGCGCCACCGTGACACTCGCCCCCACCCACCGCCACGGTCAGGCCGTATGGAGCGATACCCAGCTCCTGTACGCGCTTGAAGAGGTGGTCGAGACCGAGCTCAACCGGCATCTGGCAGTCGCCAAGGAGTGGATGCCGCACGAGTACGTCCCGTGGAGCGACGGCCGGAACTTCGACGGTGTCATGGGCGGTGAGGCATGGGCGCCCGACCAGTCCAAGGTCAGCGACGTCGGCCGGATCGCGCTCGTGGTCAACCTCCTCACCGAGGACAACCTCCCCAGCTACCACCACGAGATCGCGACCCTCTTCGGCCGGGACGGCGCCTGGGGCACCTGGGTGCACCGCTGGACGGCGGAGGAGGGGCGCCACGGCACCGTGATGCGGGACTACCTGCTGACCAGCCGCGCCGTCGACCCGGTGGAGCTGGAGCGGTTCCGCATGGCGCACATGTCCGAGGGCTTCGAGTCGGACAACCAGCACAGCATGCTGCACACCGTGGCGTATGTCGCCTTCCAGGAGCTGGCCACCCGCATTTCGCACCGCAACACCGGCCATCACTCCGGCGACCCGGTCTGCGACCGGATGCTGGCGCGCATCGCCACCGACGAGAACCTGCACATGATCTTCTACCGGAACCTGCTCGGGAAGGCGTTCGAGCTGGCCCCCGACCAGACCATGGGCGCCGTCCGCGATGTGGTGGTCAACTTCCGCATGCCGGGTCATGGGATGCCCGGCTTCGAGCGCGCCGCCGCCCAGATGGCCATTGGCGGTATATACAACCTGCGTATCCACCATGACGACGTCCTGCAGCCCGTGCTGCGCTTCCTGAAGGTCCTGGAGATCGGCGGGCTCGGCCCGGAGGGGCTCAAGGCGCAGGAGGAACTGGGGCTCTACATGGGTGGATTGGACGATCAGGCCACCAAGTTCGACGAGCGGCGCGAGGCGCTGCTGGCCCGTCGCAGGGCCCGTGCCGAACGTTCGTGATCACTCTGGCACCATCGGGTGATGGTCGAACATTCATCGCAAGGGACGTCCGGCGCGGCTCACGGTGAAATGCCCGCCATGGCGGACCGGACGGCGGCGGATCAGGAGCCTGCTGAGGAGCCGGATCCGGCGTTGGATCCGGCGGCCGAGGCGGCCCGGCTGAGGGCCGCCGCGGCCGCCGGGAAGCCGGATGCCTACCGGGCCTACGCCGAACTCCTCACCGGCGAGGGCCGCTTGGACGAGGCCCTGCCGTGGTGGGCCAGGGCCGCCGACGCCGGGGACGCGGACGCCTCTCGCACGCTCGCGATCTGTCACAAGGACCGCGGCGAGTTCGCCGAGGCCGAGCGGTGGTACCGCACAGCCGCCGATCGCGACGGCGGCTGTGCGTTCGGTCTGGCCCGGCTGCTGCACGAGGCCGGCGACACGGCCGGTGCCGAGAGGTGGTACGAGCACGGGGCCGCGCTCGGCAGCGTCGAGTGCACGACCAACGGCGCCGTGCTGCTGGCCGCCCGCGGCGAATGGGACACCGCCCTGGAGCGGCTGGCCGAGGCGTCCGCCCAGGGCGACGAGATCGCCACCCGCACTCGCGGGGCCATCCGGAACATGCTGAGCGACCTGGACGGCTGGCGCGAGGCCCTCGCCCGGGCCGAAGCGGAGGGCGACCCCGAGGAGGCGTACGAGGCACTGCGCGACCTGCTCGATCCGGACCGCAGGGCGATGTTCGCGCGCTACCCCCGGATGGTCGCGGAGGCCGAGGCGCTGTACGCCCGGGCGGCCGCGGTCGGCAGTGCCAAGGCACTGGTGGACCAGGCCCTCTTCATCGCTCGCGACGACAGCCGCTGGGACGAGGCCCGCGCCCTCGTCGAACGCGCCCATGAGCGGGGCTACGACGGCGCGGCGTACGTCCTCGGCGTCTGGGCGGAGGAGAACGGCGAACTGCGCACCGCCGAGGAGTGGTACCGCACGGCCGACGAGGCGGACGGCGGCCACATATGGGCCTGCTTCAACCTCGGCGTGCTGTGCGTACGGCAGCGGCGGCTGGACGAGGCGGAACGATGGCTGCGGGCCACGGGGCTCGACGGTGCCGAAGGCGCCGAGGGTGCGGATGCGGAGGGCCGGGGGCCGTTCGACGAGGGCGAGGAGCGGATCGTCAGGGCGCTGGAGGACATCGCCGCGATCCGCGCCGACCCCGAGCGGATGCCGCCCGCCGAGTGGGAGGAACGCCTGCCCGGGCTGCGGGCCCGCGCCGAGGAGGGCGGTCCGGACGCCTGGTGCGCGTACGCCGACGCGCTCGACCGGCTGTACCGGCTCCCGGAGGCCGCCGAGTGGTACCGCAGGGCGGGCACCCCGCGCGCCCTGCTCGCCCTCGGGCGGATGCTGTACGAAGTGGGCGGCGCCACGGGGCTGCGGATGGTGCCGTACTACGAGCCCGCGGCGGCGGAGGGCGACGCCGGGGCCGCGTACGACATCGGCCGCATCCACGACGAGGCCGGGGACCGGCGAACCGCCCAGATCTGGTTCCGCCGGGCCGCCGACCTCGGGCACGGGCGGGCCGCGTGGTGGCTCGGCTGGACGTCGGAGGAGCGGGGCGGCGACCCGCAGCACGCCGAGCGCTGGTACGTCCGCGCCGCGCGCAGCGGTCTGGTGCCGCCCGCGTTTCTCGCGGGGCGCAGCATGGTCCGGCGCGGTGCCTATGGCGAGGCCGAGCCGCTGCTCAGGGTGGCGTGCGAGGGGGAGCACGAGGAGGCGCCGTACTGGCTCGCGCAGGCCCTGCGGGGGCTGGGGCGGGTGGAGGAGGCGGAGCGGTGGCTCCGGGTGGCCGCCGAGGCGTACCCGGACCTCCTCCGCCAATACGGCCCGATGGCCGGCCTGGCCATGCCCGACCCTGGGTAACCGGTTTGTGGGCAATCGTCCCGCGGGGCGGGACGGGTGGGCACAAACCGCCCACCGGCCCGTACTCAGGAACGAAACCCTGGCCGTCGACGGGCCGACCCGGTGCGGCCCAGCCGGGCCCTGGCTGAGGCATCGCTGCCGGGTGCCACTCGGTGGCCGGGTTGTGCCCACCCGTTCCGCCAGGGGGCACCTCCCAGCGGTAGCTGGGGGAGGAACGATTGCCCACAACCAGTAGAGCGCACGCCCACAACTGGGCGGCGCAGTGCGGGGCGCCGGGCCCCGCACTGCGCCGCAACCCGGTCAGCCCGCGTTGGCGTCTGCGGCCTGGGCGCGGAGGGCGCGTTCGATGCCCGCCCGGGACTCCGTCATCAGACGCCTCAGCGCCGCCGTGGGCTCGGCCGACGCGAGCCACGCGTCCGTGGCGTCCAGGGTCTCCCGCGAGACCTGCAGCGCCGGGTAGAGCCCCACCACGATCTGCTGCGCCATCTCATGGCTGCGGCTGTTCCAGGTGTCCTTCGCCGCCGCGAAGTACTTCTCGGTGTACGGCGCCAGCAGCTCTCGCTGGTCGGTCTGGACGAAGCCGCCGATCACCGCCTCCTGCACCGCGTTCGGCAGGGTGTCGCGCTCCACGACCGACGCCCACGCCTCCGCCTTGGCCTGCGGCGTCGGCCGCGCGGCCCGCGCCATCGCGGCGTAGCGCTCGCCCGCGGAGGTCTTGTCGCGCTCCAGCTCCGCCGCGATGGCCTCCTCGTCCGCCCGCCCGGTGGCGGTGAGCCGCTGCAGCAGTGCCCAGCGCAGCTCGGTGTCGATGGCCAGGCCCTCGATCGTCTCGGTGCCCTCGAGCAGCCCGGCGACCAAGTCGAGCTGCGCGTCCGTACGGGCGGTCGCGGTGAAGGCCCGCGCCCAGGCGAGCTGGTGGTCGCTGCCCGGCGCCGCCGCCCGCAGATGGTCGAGCGTGGCCTCGGTCCACTTGGCCAGGCCCGTCTCGCGCCAGGCCGGGGCGGCGTACAGGTCCAGGGCCAGCTTCACCTGGCGGTGCAGCGACTGGACGACGCCGATGTCGGACTCCTTGGCGATGCCCGAGAGCACCAGCGCCAGGTAGTCGCGGGTGGCCAGTTCGCCGTCGCGGACCATGTCCCAGGCCGAGGCCCAGCACAGCGCGCGCGGCAGGGACTCCGCGAAGTCGCCCAGGTGCTCGGTGACGACGGCCAGCGAGTCCGGGTCCAGCCGCACCTTCGCGTAGGTGAGGTCGTCGTCGTTGAGCAGGATCACCGCGGAGCGCTTCGCGCCGATCAGCTGCTCCACCTGGGTCAGCTCACCGTCCACGTCCAGCTCGATGCGCTCGGAGCGGATCAGCTTGCCGGTCGCGTTCAGGTTGTAGAGCCCGATGGCGATGCGGTGCGGCCGCAGCGTTGGCTCGCCCTTGGCGCCCGGCGGCAGCGCCGGGGCCTCCTGCCGCACCGCGAAGGAGGTCACGGTGCCGCTCGCGTCCGTCTCGATCTCCGGCCGCAGCACATTGATGCCCGCCGTCTCCAGCCACTTCTTCGACCAGGTCTTCAGATCGCGCCCGCTGGTCTCCTCCAGCGCGCCGAGCAGATCCGACAGCCGGGTGTTCTTGTAGGCGTGGCGCTTGAAGTACGCCTGGACGCCGCTGAAGAACTCGTCCATCCCGACGTACGAGACCAGCTGCTTGAGCACCGAGGCGCCCTTGGCGTAGGTGATCCCGTCGAAGTTGACCAGGACGTCGTCCAGGTCGTTGATCTCGGCCATGATCGGGTGGGTGGACGGAAGCTGGTCCTGCCGGTAGGCCCACGTCTTCATGGAGTTGGCGAAGGAGGTCCAGGAGCGCGGCCACCTGCTGCCCGGCGCATGGGCCTGGCAGGCGATCGAGGTGTAGGTGGCGAACGACTCGTTCAGCCACAGGTCGTTCCACCACTCCATGGTGACGAGATCGCCGAACCACATATGGGCCAGCTCGTGGAGGATGGTCTCGGCCCGCGCCTCGTACGCCGCGTCGGTGACCTTGGAGCGGAAGACGTACTGGTCGCGGATGGTCACCGCGCCCGCGTTCTCCATCGCGCCCGCGTTGAACTCCGGCACGAAGAGCTGGTCGTACTTGGCGAACGGGTACGCGTAGTCGAACTTCTCCTCGAACCACTCGAAGCCCTGCCGCGTCACCTCGAAGATCGCGTCCGAGTCGAGGTACTCCGCGAGCGAGGGACGGCAGTAGATGCCCAGCGGCACCGAGCGGCCGTCCTTCTCGTACGAGCTGTGCACGCTGTGGTACGGGCCCGCGATCAGCGCGGTGACATAGGTCGACAGGCGCGGGGTCGGCTCGAACCGCCAGACGTTGTCCTTCGGCTCCGGCGTCGGCGAGTTCGAGATCACCGTCCAGCCCTCGGGCGCCGTCACGGTGAACTGGAACGTGGCCTTCAGGTCGGGCTGCTCGAAGTTGGCGTACACCCGGCGGGCGTCGGGCACCTCGAACTGGGTGTAGAGGTACGCCTGCTGGTCGACCGGGTCGACAAAGCGATGCAGCCCCTCACCGGTGTTGGTGTACGCGCAGTCCGCGACCACCCGCAGCTCATTGCGCCCGGCCAGCAGCCCCGGCAGCGCGATCCGCGAGTCCTTGAAGACCTCGTTCGGGTCGAGCGCGTCGCCGTTGAGCACCACCTCGTGCACCGTGGGCGCCACCAGGTCGATGAACGACTCCGCGCCCGACTCGGCGGCGTCGAAGCGCACCGTGGTCACGGAGCGGTAGGTACCGCCCTCCTGGGCGCCGCTCAGGTCCAGTTCGATCTCGTACGCGTCCACCGTGAGGAGGCGCGCCCGCTGCTGCGCTTCCTCCCTTGTGAGGTTGGTGCCAGGCACGTCGGCCAACTCCCGTTCGTCATGTGCGGTACGCCATGCGTCAGGCGGATGGCCATCCTCGCACGTCGGCCGGTCGGCGTCGGTAGGCCAAAGGGCGACTGAACGGGAGGAACACCGAGGGGGAGCGGCCGGCCGGCCGCTCCCCCTCGGACGAGGCGTGGGCGTCAGCTCAGGTCGGCCGCCACCAGCTCGGCGATCTGCACCGCGTTCAGCGCGGCGCCCTTGCGCAGGTTGTCGTTGGAGAGGAACAGCGCGAGACCGTGCTCGACCGTCTCGTCCACCCGGATCCGGCCCACATAGCTGGGGTCCTGGCCCGCGGCCTGGAGCGGGGTCGGGATCTCCGAGAGCGCCACGCCCGGGGCCGCGGCCAGCAGCTCGGAGGCGCGCTCCACGCTGATCGGACGCTCGAAGCGGGCGTTCACCTGGAGCGAGTGGCCGCTGAAGACCGGCACCCGGACACAGGTGCCGGACACCTTCAGCTCCGGGATCTCCAGGATCTTGCGGCTCTCGTTGCGGAGCTTGTGCTCCTCGTCGGTTTCGAACCGGCCGTCGTCGACGATCTTCCCGGCCAGCGGGAGCACATTGAACGCGATCGGGCGGGCGTACACCTCGGGCGCGGGGAAGTCCACGGCCGCGCCGTCGTGGGTGAGCTCGGCCGCGCGGTCGGCGGTCTTGCGGATCTGGCCGTCGAGCTCGGCGACGCCGGACAGCCCGGAGCCGGAGACGGCCTGGTAGGTGGTGGCCACCAGGGCGGTGAGCCCGGCCTCGGCGTGCAGCGGGCGCAGCACTGGCATGGCGGCCATGGTGGTGCAGTTCGGGTTGGCGATGATGCCCTTGGGGCGGTCCACCGCGGCGTGCGGGTTGACCTCGGCGACGACCAGGGGCACCTGGGGGTCCATCCGCCAGGCCGAGGAATTGTCGATCACGACGGGGCCCTGTGCGGCGACCTTCTCGGCCAGCGCCCTGGAGGTGGCGCCGCCCGCGGAGAACAGGACGATGTCCAGACCGGAGTAGTCGGCCGTGGCGGCGTCCTCGACGGTGATCTCGGTACCGCGCCACGGGAGCGTACGCCCGGCCGAGCGGGCGGAGGCGAACAGCCGCAGCTGCTCGGCCGGGAAGTCACGCTCGGCGAGCACCCTGCGCATCACTCCGCCGACCTGGCCGGTCGCTCCGACGATTCCGATCCTCATATCAGCCCTTTTCCTTGGTTGTGCCTGTTCGAGGCGCCTACCCTCCTGGCAAGTGTCTCAGGCGGGTCCGTTACCGTCCCGTGATTTATCCCACGGCGGGGGCGGTTCCCAGGGCGGATGAACGCCGAGTGAGGAGAAGAATTCCTGTTCACAAGGGCGCGATGACCGTTTGCTACCGCCAAGATCCACGTGTGGAGATCGGCGACCGGCGTTGCCGCCTCGTTCACCGCCAGGCCATTCCCGATGCCAACGATCCGAGGTGAGGGCAGCGTCGCTGTCCGCCCGTTTCCGCGTGTCCACTCGGGGAGATCGCGCATGTCCCGCATACGGTCCGCCGCAGCCGCCGTCGCCCACCTCGACCGGCGCACCTTCCTCGCCGCAACCGCCGCCACCGGTGCCACGGCCGGTCTGGGGCTCGCCTTCGGGCCCGGCAGTGGTTCGGCCGACGCCACGCAGCCCGCCACCGCGCGTGCCGCGGGCCGCCGGGTGGTGCAGGCCCCGGCGGCGCCCTCGACGGCCGGTACGACGCTGGAGACGTTCTCCGCCGCGCGGGGCGCCACCGGCTACCGGCGGCTCGCCGGCGGCCCCGCCTGGACCCGTGAGGTCCGCGGCGAGATCACCGGCGCCAAGGGCGGCCGCGAGGACCGGCGCACCGCGCTCGCCTCGTTCGTCCAGCTCACGGATCTGCACCTGACCGACGTCCAGCACCCGATGCGCTACGAGTTCCTGCGCAGCGGGCGCGCCGGGGCCTGGCGGCCGCATGAGGCGCTGACCATCGCCGGGGTCGCCTCGCTCATCGAGCGGATCAACGGGCTGCGCGGCGGACCCGCCACCGGGGCGCCGCTGTCGTTCGTCATGACCACCGGCGACAACACCGACAACAACGCCAAGATCGAGCTGGACTGGTTCCTGGCCGCGATGAACGGTGGCCGGATCACCCCCAACACCGGCGATCCGCGCCGCTACGAGGGCGTGCAGAACAGCGGGCTCAAGGAGTTCTGGCACCCCGAGGAGGCGCTGCGCGACGCCGACAAGAAGCTCGGCTTCCCGCGCATCGACGGCTTCCTCAAGGCCGCGCTGCGCACCGTCAACAGCCCCGGGCTGCGGCTGCCGTGGTACTCCACCATCGGCAACCACGACGATCTGGCGGGCGGTGTCTACTCCCTCGGCCACGACTTCTACGCGGACTTCGCCACCGGGAAGCGCAAGCTGGAGATCATCCCGGCCGCGGAGGCCGAGTCGCTCTACAAGGGGACGCGCAAGGGGGCCGACCCCAAGGGCGCGGACATGAAGGCGCTGCTGGAGGCGCACGCCAAGGACATGCGCACGGTCACCCCCGACGAGCGCCGCGCCCCCTTCACCCAGGCCGAGTACCTGGCCGCGCATCTCGACCCGGCCGCCACCGGCCCCGGCCCGGTCGGCCACGGCTACACCAAGGCCAACCTCGACGAGGGCACCCTCTACTACTCGTTCCGGGTCTCCGAGAAGGTGATCGGCATCAGCCTGGACACTACCGACCCGGGCGGCCACTACACCGGTTCGCTCGGCACCGCCCAACTGCGCTGGCTGGAGCGGACCCTGAAGGCCCACAAGGACGACTACGTCATCGTCTTCAGCCACCACTACAGCCGCAGCCTGGACAACATGAACCACGACCCGGGCCGGCCGGGCGAGGCCCGCCACGGCGGGGACGAGGTCGTCGCCCTGTTCCAGCGCCACCCTCAGGTGCTGGCCTGGATCAACGGCCACAGCCACCAGAACGAGATCACCCCGCGCGGCACCTTCTGGGAGATCACCACCGCCTCGCATGTGGACTTCCCCCAGCTGGCCCGGGTGTTCGAGGTCGTGGACAACCACGACGGCACGATCTCCCTGTTCACCACGCTCATCGAGTCGGCCGCGCCGCACCGCACGGACTTCTCGGACCTGTCCCAGACCGGTCTCGCGGCGCTCTACCGCGAGCTGTCCTTCAACGCGCCCGGCGCCAGCCAGAAGCTGGCCGGTGACGCGACGGACCGCAACACCGAGCTGCTGCTGCGCAAGCCCTGAACCGTGAGCCTGGGCCGCTCTCCCGGGCTTGTCCCGACGTCCCGATACCCCGCCTCCGTGCCGGGGCACCGGGACGTCAGCGTGGCAGGACCACGACATAGGAGGCCGGGTCGCGGTCGGCCGCCGCGATCAGGGCGGTACGGACCACCGCGGCCTGTTCCTCCGGGGTCTCCCGGAGCTTCTTCGGGGTGACGCGCACGACCGTGATCCCGAGCCGCTCCAGGTGTTCGCGCTTGCGGCCGAAACCGCCGCGCCAGACCTCCTCGTCCTGGCGCGGCGCCCGGGTGTCGATCTCCACCGCCACCGCCTGGTCACGCCAGTAGGCGTCCACCCCGCCGAGAGCGGGCCCGCCGGGCAGCCGCAGCTCCACGTTCCACAGGGGCTCGGGCAGGTGGTGGCCGCGGATCAGGTCGTACAGCCGCCCCTCGGCGATCGCCCGGCCCTCGGCGAGCAGCGCGTCCACGGCGTCCACGACATGCGGCCGGGACAGCAGCCGGGCCGAGTTCAGCTCCGCGACGACGGCCGTGGCCTCGCAGTGGCCGTGACGCACGGACTCGGTGAGCAGTCTGCGGACCAGGACGGCGTCGGTGAGCCGGGCGACCGCGTCGGCGAGGGCGCGGGCCACCGGGGCGGTGGGCACCCCCGCGACGTACTGGGGGCCGGGCAGGGTGCCGGCCCGCACGAAGCGGACGAAGCCGGTGGCGCGCAGCCGCCGGGTGCGCGGCACCAGGACGTCGATCCGGTCGAGGGAGGCCAGCGGGGGAGCGGAGGAGAAGTGGTGCAGGGCGAGCGCGGCAAGCCCGGTGATCATCGCCTCGCCGTGCGGCTCGCCGCCGCCCGGCGGGGAGCCGTCGGCGCCCTGGCCGCGGCTCGCGGTGTACAGCAGCGCGGCCAGCAGCCGCTCCTCGCTGGTCGCCGGGCCGGGGTGGAGCAGATGGACGCCCGGCAGGATCTGCTGCCAGGGCCCGTCGGCCCGGCTGCGCTCCGCGGCGACGGACGCCGTCACTCCGTGCTGGCGAAGCTGACGGGTTGTCAACACCCGGCGCTGGACGTCCGAGAGGTGCTGGAGGGGGCGGGGGGACAGCGGCGTGTTGTGGCTCATGCCCCCGCCATTCCCGCGCCCGCCGCCCCGGCTAACCCCTGTTACAGAGTCGTCGACAAAAGCGGACAACCCCGCACTAAAGTACGGCAGTTCGAATGCCGAAAAGGCTCCCCGCCCCGCCATCCCGGCGGGCGCCCCGCCATCCCGGCCGCGCCCCGCCATCCCCGCCGCGCCCTCCTGGCCGCGTCCGACCTTCCTGGCCGCGCTCCGCCATCCCGGCCGCGCGGCCCGGCTACGGTGCCCGGCCGTGAGGGGCCGGACCGTCGCCGAGGTGGCCGCCGAGCTGGACGCAGGGGAGCGCCCCGAATTCCCGGGGAACATCGCGATCACCCGGGAGGATGGCGCGGTCACGGGCGAGATTTCCATCGTCTGGACCCTGGACCCTGGACCCTGGACCCCGCAGGGGTGCCCGGCTTGCGGGGTTCCGCTGCGAGGCCCGGCTGCGGAGTCCGACTTGCGAGGCCCTGCTGCGGGGCCAAGCTGCGAGGTCCGGCCAAGCGGCCCGGCTACGGAGTCCGGCCGCGGGGTCCCGCGAGGCCCGCAGTGGTGCCCGGCTTGCGGGGTCCGGCCGCACGAACCGGCCGCGGGGTCCAGCCGCGACGTCCCGCCCCGGTGCCCGCGCGGCGCTTGCCCGGCGGTCGCCGGGGGCGCCGCGGGGGCGTCCGAGGGTCGGCGTGCGCCTTAGGCCCTGTCCGGCGGATCTTCGCGGGCCCGCGGCGCCTGGCACGGCGCCCCCAGCTACCGCTGGGAGGTGCCCCCGGCCGCGTTGTCGGGATCGTCCGAGTGCGACCCGGTACGAGGGCGACCCTCCGCCTTGCGATGCACCGCACCAGACGCCGCGGGCTGATCCGCGAAGATCCACCGGACAGGGCCTAGGCGGCTGCCCTCTCGTCGCATTGCTGCCCGCGCAGGGCGCGGGCGAGGTCGTCGCGTGCCTCCAGGACCAGCCGGCGCAGCGCGGGCGCCGCGTCCGGGTGGCCGTCCAGCCAGGCGTCGGCCGCCTCCAGGGCGCGGGCGTCGCCCTGGGCGGCCGGGAACAGCCCGCGCACGATCGCCATCCCGATCTCGATCGACCGCTCCTGCCAGATCCGCTCGATCACCTCGAAGTAGCGCGGTGCGTACGGCGCCAGCAGATCCCGCTGGCCCGGCTGGTCGAAACCGGAGATGGTGGCCTCCACCAGGGCGTTGGAGAGGCGGTCGGACTCCACCACCGCGTCCCATGCCTCGGCCTTGACCGCGGCGGAGGGCCGGGCGGCCAGACACCGCACCTGGTGGCGCTTGCCGGAGGCGGTGTCGTCGCGCGCCAGCTCGGCGCCGATCAGCGCCTCGTCGGCCTGACCGCTCGCGGCCAGCGCGGCCAGGAACGTCCAGCGCAGCTCCTGGTCCACGTCCAGTCCGTCGATCCGGGCCGTGCCGTCCAGCAGCCCGCTCAGCATCCGCAGCTCGGACTCGGCGACGGCGACCTGCGCGAAGAACCGCGCCCAGGCGAGCTGATGCCCGCTACCCGGCTCGGCCAGCCGCAGCTCGCTCAGCGCGACCTCGGCGAGCTGGGCGCCCGCCGCCTCGCGCGCGTCCGGCGCCGAGTAGTGGTGCAGGGCGGACAGCGCCCATGCCTGGACCATCTGCAGCACGCCGATGTCGCTCTCGGCCCCCGCGAACCGCCGCACCAGCTCCAGATAGTCGCGGGCGGGCAGCAGCGCGTCACGAGTGAGGTTCCACAGCGCGGACCAGCTCAGCGCGCGGGCGAGGGGGTCGGTCAGCTCGCCCAGGTGCTGGCGCAGGGTGTCCAGCGACTTCTCGTCGAAGCGGATCTTGCAGTAGGTGAGGTCGTCGTCGTTGACCAGGATCAGATCGGGCCGGGAGACGCCGGTCAGCTCGGGGACGACCGTACGGGGACCGTCGACGTCCACCTCGGCGCGGGCGTAGCGCACCAGCGCCCCGGGGCGCTCACCGGCCGGGGCCTCCTTGCGGTACAGCCCCACCGCCACCCGGTGCGGACGCAGCGTGGGATGGCTCTCGGCGGCCTCCTGCTCCACCGCCAGCTCGGTGATGTGCCCCTCGGCGTCATAGGTGGCCTGCGGGGTGAGCGCGTTGACCCCCGCGGTCTCCAGCCAGGCGCGCGACCAGGTGGCCATGTCCCGCCCAGAGGTCTCGCCGAGCACCGACAGCAGATCCGACAGCCGGGTGTTGCCGTACGCGTGCCGCTTGAAGTAGCGCCGCGCGCCCTCCAGGAAGGCGTCCTGCCCGACGTAGGCCACCAGCTGCTTGAGCACGGACGCGCCCTTGGCGTACGTGATCCCGTCGAAGTTGAGCTTGGCGTCCTCCAGGTCACGGATGTCGGCCGTGACCGGGTGGGTGGAGGGCAACTGGTCGGCGCGGTAGGCCCAGGCCTTGCGGCGGTTGGCGAAGGTGATCCAGCCGTCGGTGAAGCGGGTCGCCCCGACCAGGGCGAAGGCCCCCATGAAGTCGGCGAACGACTCCTTGAGCCACAGGTCGTCCCACCACTCCATGGTCACCAGGTCGCCGAACCACATATGCGCCATCTCGTGCAGGATGACGTTGGCCCGGTTCTCGTACGACGCCTGGGTGACCTTGCCGCGGAAGATGAACTCCTCCCGGAAGGTCACACAGCCCGGGTTCTCCATCGCGCCGAGGTTGTACTCCGGCACGAACGCCTGGTCGTACTTGCCGAACGGGTACGGATAGTCGAAGTGGTCGTGGAAGAAGTCCAGACCCTGCTTGGTGACCGTGAAGATGTCGCCCGCGTCGAAGTGCTTGGCCAGCCCCTTGCGGCACAGCGCGCCCAGCGGGATCTCCAGCTCGGAGCCGTCCGGCAGCGTGCGGCGGTAGAGGTCGCTCTCGTGGTGGTACGGACCGGCGAGCACGGCCGTGATGTACGTCGAGATGGGCCGGGTCGGGACGAAGTGGCTGGTCGCGGCACCATCGCCGGCACCGGACGGCTCGACCCGGTCCACTGTCCCGTTGCTCAGCACCGTCCAGCCCTCCGGGGCGGTGACCGAGAAGGTGAACGGGCCCTTGAGATCCGGCTGTTCGAAGTTGGCGAAGACCCGGCGGGCGTCGGCCGGCTCGTACTGGGTGTAGAGGTAGACCTCGCCGTCCTCCGGGTCCACGAAGCGGTGCAGGCCCTCGCCGGTCCGGCTGTAGGCGCACTGCGCGTCCACCACCAGCTCGTTCTCGGCGGCGAGCCCCTCCAGGGCGATCCGGGAGCCGTCGAAGACCGCCGCCGCGTCCAGCTCCCGGCCGTTGAGCCGCACCGAGGTCACCGAGGGCGCCAGCAGATCGGCGAAGGTCGCCGCGCCCGGCTCGGCGCAGCGGAAGCGGATCGTGGTCGTGGAGCGGAAGGTGCGCGGCCCGGACCCGGTGTGCTCACCGACCGCGGACCGCAGATCGAGCGCCACCTCGTAACGCTCGACGGCCAGCAGCTTCGCCCGCGCACGGGCCTCGTCACGGGTCAGGTTCTCACCGGGCACGACGCGGCTCCCTCGGCAATGTCTCGCATCTCGGATATCGGACAGCGGAAATCATGTCACGGTGCACTGACAGCCGGTATCGGGGAATGGGCTCCCCTCCCGCCCGCGTTGGGTGAGGTAGCCAGCTCTCTATTCATTTGCGATGACGACGCGCCCGCTCGAGGAGAAACCGTGACCGAGACTGCCAAGACTCCTGCTGATTTCTGGTTCGATCCGCTGTGTCCCTGGGCCTGGATGACCTCGCGCTGGATGCTCGAGGTGGAGAAGGTGCGCCCGGTCGAGGTGCGTTGGCACGTCATGAGCCTCGCCGTGCTCAACGAGCCCAAGCTGGATGAGCTGCCCGAGGAGTACCGCGAGCTGCTGAAGACCGCCTGGGGCCCGGTCCGGGTCTGCATCGCCGCCGAGCAGAAGCACGGCAGCGAGGTTCTCGGCCGGCTCTACACCGCCCTCGGCACCCGCTTCCACAACCAGGGCCTGGAGAAGAACCGCGAGACGATCGTGGCCGCCCTCGAGGAGGCCGGTCTCCCCGCCGACCTCGCCGACTACGCCGACTCCGACGCGTACGACACCGAGCTGCGCGCCTCCCACAAGGAGGGCATCGAGCTGGTCGGCCAGGACGTGGGCACCCCCGTCATCGCCGTCCCGGGCTCGGACGGCGAGCAGGTCGCCTTCTTCGGCCCGGTGGTCACCCCCGCCCCCAAGGGCGAGGACGCCGCCAAGCTGTGGGACGGCACGCTGCTGGTCGCCTCGATCCCCGGCTTCTACGAGATCAAGCGGACTCGTACGGTCGGCCCGATCTTCGACTGACCCCCTGAGCCGCCGCCACGGCAGGGCCCCCGCGCGAGTCGACCGCGCGGGGGCCCTTTTCGCTTCCGGGCCGCCCATGCGTGGGCACACGCATGGGCGGCCGAGTGGCCATGCCCGGGCGCTGGGCCCGGGGGCAGGGGCTCAGCCCCGGCGGCCCAGCAGCTTCCAGGCGGCCGGCAGCGCGCCCATCGCCAGCGCGGCCTTCAGCGCGTCCCCGATCAGGAACGGGGTGAGCCCGGCCGCGATCGCCTCGCCGAGGGAGATGTGGGTGGCCAGCGCGAGATACGGGACGCCCACGGCGTAGGTGACCGCCGAACCGACCGCCATGGTGCCCGCGGTGCGCAGCACCCCGCGGTCACCGCCGCGCCGGGCCAGCGCGCCCACCACGGTCGCCGCCAGCAGCATGCCCAGCACATAGCCGAAGGACGGCATGGCGGCGCCGGAGCTGCCCTCGGCGAACCACGGCACGCCCGCCATGCCGACCAGGGTGTACAGCGCCAGCGACAGGAAGCCGCGCCGGGCGCCCAGCGAGGTGCCCACCAGCAGGGCGGCGAACGTCTGGCCGGTCACCGGCACCGGCGAGCCGGGGACCGGCACCGAGATCTGGGCGGCGAGACCGGTGAGCACGGCGCCCCCGATGACCAGCGCGGTGTCCCGGGCCAGGACGCGCCGCGCGGGAAAGACCGCGTCCGCGAGGACCGTACCGGGTGTGGCGGCGGCAGAAACCGTGCTCATCAGCGATGCTCCCAGGTCAGAGGGTGGATACGGCGACGCTAACCCAACGCGCGGGCCCCGGACACCGTCGGATGACCACAAAGCCGGACGCATCGACTTGGCGGCTTCTGGCAGAGACACCCGATACGGAGCGTGACGCAGGTGTCCGATATCCAGAAAAGTTTGGTCGTGATGTTGTCCTGATAGGACGCGCCCTTCACACTAGGGACGTTTTGCATCCGCCCGCCCGCCCGCCTCGTAAGGGACAGAGAAGAAGAATGAACCGGACATCCGCGTCCTCCGGGCCATCCGGCACCGCCGAGGCGACCGGCACGGGCGCGACCGCCACGCCACCGCTCTCCCACGGCCTCAAGCAGCGCCATCTGTCGATGATCGCCCTCGGGGGTGTGATCGGCGCGGGGCTGTTCGTCGGCTCCGGCGCCGGAATCGCCGCCGCCGGTCCGTCGATCGTGGTGGCCTACGCGGTCTCCGGGCTGCTGGTGATGCTCGTGATGCGGATGCTCGGCGAGATGTCGGCGGCCAACCCGGCCTCCGGCTCGTTCTCCGTGCACGCCGAGCGGGCGATCGGGCCCTGGGCGGGGTTCACGGTCGGCTGGATGTTCTGGATCCTGCTGTGCGTGGGCATCGCCGCCGAGGCGATCGGCGCGGCCGGGATCATGGTCCAGTGGTTCCCGGGCACCGACTCCTGGATGTGGGTCGCCCTCTTCATGGCGATGTTCTGCGCGACTAACCTCGCGGCGGTCAGCAATTTCGGCGAGTTCGAGTTCTGGTTCGCCGCGCTGAAGATCGCCGCGATCACGATCTTCCTCGTCCTCGGCGTACTCGCGATTCTCGGCGTCCTGCCGGGCACCGACGCCCCCGGCGGCTCCCACCTCACCGGTGACGGCGGCTTCCTCCCCAACGGCGTGAACGGCCTGGTCGTCGGCCTGCTGGCCTCCGTCTTCGCCTACGGCGGACTGGAGACGGTGACGATCGCGGCGGCCGAGTCCGAGAACCCGGTCAAGAGCGTCGCGGGTGCGGTGCGCACCGCGATGTGGCGCATCGCCCTCTTCTACGTCGGCTCGATGGTGGTCGTGGTCACGCTGATCCCGTGGAACGACAAGGCGTTGGTCGCCGAGGGTCCCTACGTCGCCGTCCTCAACCACCTCGACATCCCCGCGGCCGGGGACATCATGAACGTGATCGTGCTGATCGCGCTGCTCTCCGCGATGAACGCCAACATCTACGGCGCCTCCCGCATGTCCTACTCCCTGGTCACCCGCGGCGAGGGCCCCGCCTTCCTGGGCCGCGTCACCGGCGGCGTCCCCCGCCTCACCGTGCTCGCCTCCTCCTTCTTCGGCTTCGTCGCGGTGCTGCTCAGCTACTGGTGGCCGGACACCATCTTCAAGTGGCTGCTCAACATGGTCGGCGCCGCGGTACTGGTGGTCTGGGGCTTCATCGCCGCCGCCCAACTGCGCATGCGCAGCCGCCTGCAGCGCGAGGCCCCGGAAAAGCTCGTGGTGAAGATGTGGCTCTTCCCGTACCTGACCTGGGTCGCCCTGGCCGCGACGGTCGGAGTGCTGGTGCTGATGCTGCGCGAGAGCGACACCCGCAGCCAGCTGTACGCCACGGCGGTGATGGCGATCGCGCTCGCGATCATCGGGTACGTACGGCAGCGGACGGCGGTGGCGCGGCAGGAGGGCTGATCAGGGCCGGGATTGGGCTTCGGCCTGCGCTTGCCATTCGGCGAGCGACTCACGGTTCTGCGTGACGAACGGGTGCTCGGGGCCGAGCACCCGTTCGCGGCGCTCGATGACCTCCCGGAGCGTCGCGGTGGCCTCGTCCAGCTTGCCGAGCCCGTGGGCGACCCGTGCCTTCAGATTCAAGGCCGCGAGAGTCTGCGGGTGATCAGGACCTTGGAAGCGGATGCGCTCGGCCAGGGCACGGCGGGCCACCGGCTCGGCCTCCATGTATCGGCCCAGCACCCTCAGCCCCTCGGCATGGTTGTGGTGGGCCATGAGGGTTGCTAGGTGGCCGTGTGGCAAGGCGCGCTCACAGTCCTCGACGACCCGGGCCGCCTCGTCGAACTCCTCCGAGTCGCCGAGCCGCGGCAGAACCTCAAGAAGCCACGCCCGGCTGAAAAGCGTCTCCCCGGAGTCTTCGCCGAGCACCCGCCGCTGCCCGGCGATCGCGCGTCGCAGCAGGTGCACCGCTTCTTCCACATGGCCGAGGATGGCGACCGGCACATGCAAAACGGCACACGTGCGCAAAGTGTCGGGATGATCGACGCCGAGAATCCGCTCGCGGCTCCGCAGCACCTTCCTGAGCGTCGCCTCGGACTCCGTGTAGTGCCCCATGCGGTGCTGGGTCCGTCCCATGATGTGGCGCGCGCTCAGGACCACGGGGTGCTCCTCGCCCAGAAGGCGCTCGGCCACGTCCGTGACGGTCACGGACATCGACAACGCCACTGCGAAGTCACCCGCCGTGAAGAGCTGTTCCACGACGCGGACGGCCAGCCGGGCCGCCCCTTCGCCCGGCGAGCCGTGCAGCAAACGGGAGGCGTGCGGGGCCAGCAGCCGCAACTCGGTACGTGTCTCAACCGGCGCGGCATCCTCCGGCGGCAGCGTCGCCTCCAGCAACCGCCCCGCCGCCTCGGCCAGCGCCGCACGCTGCCCCTCCGGAACCCCTACCGCGACGCTGTCCAGCAGCACTCCATGAGCCTGTACGCACCGACGGCCGTCCGCCTCGACCATGCCGATCAGCGAGTGGTCGAGCAGACCGCGCAGCGCGGGCTCGACCCGGTCCGCGGCAAGCGGCGGGGCGAGATGGCCGAGGTCCACTTCCCCTCGCGCCACCGGCATCAGCAGAGACAGCGGCACCGGGTCCGCCGCCCAGCAGGACAGCAGCCGCAGCAATGTGGTCGCCTCCGGCAGCCCCTGCCCGGCGAGGGCGTCCAGGGACAACTGCCAGGTGCGGCCCACCAAGTGGCGGGACTGGCCGCTGCCGGTGCCCGCCGCGCCCTGGTCGACGAGCGCCGTCGAGTCCTCACTCAGCTTCCGGTCGTACTCGTCCATCGACCACGACTCCAGGAGTTGATGCGACAGATGCGAACCCGCCAGGGTCAGGGCCAGTGGCAGACAGCCCAGCCGTCGCGCCACCTTCTGGGCCGATTCGACGGTACCGGCGTCCGGCGCCAGATCGCAGAGGACCTGTGCCGCGTCGGCCTCCGGCAGCACCCCGACGGGGTGCCGTGCCGACCCGGTGCCCCGCCACAGCGGCGACGTCGCGTGCCGCGTGGTCACCAGGACCGTGCCGAGCGGGCTGGTGCGCAGCCAGCCGCCCTCCTCCAGGACCGTCGGGTCGTCGGCGTTGTCCAGGACCAGCAGCCAGCGCTGGGCTGAGTGGTCCAGGTAGTGCCAGACGAGGTCGGCGGCGGCACGCTGGCCGCTGGCCGCGGCGGCCAGCTCCCCCGTGGTCGCGCCCCGGTCGCCCGCCACGGCGAGCATGCCGGCTCGCAGGGAGATCCGCTCCGATGCGTTCACCCAGAGTCCGATGCGTCCCTGGTCCCTTACGGCCTCCGTGAAGAGGGCGTGCGCCACCGCCGTCTTGCCGCAGCCGCCCAGGCCGTGCAGGACGTGAACGTCGCCACCGGGGCCGGTGACGGCCGCCCGGAGGCGCTCCATAAGGGCGGCGCGGTCCCGCAGGATGCCCGGCGCACGGCCGACGAGCGGGACGCGGACGGAGTCGGGGGCGGTCATGCCCCGAGTGGCAGTCGAGACCGGAGCGAGCAGCGGGGCCGCGCCGGGCTCGTAGTGGTGATGGTGCTCCTCGATGTACTGGTCGCCGCCGGTCTGGAAGACCCGGCCCTGGCCGGACGCGCGGCCGTCGATGGGGCCCGGCCCGCTCATCGCTCGGTGATGTGCTGGTCGCGGCCGGCCTGGTAGACCCGGCCGCTGCCGGACGCCTCGGCCGTCATGTGGATCTCGCCGACGGCGGGTCGTTGATCGGGGAGGCGGGGGCTCAACTCGTCCAGGATGCGGCGCAGTTCGTCCGCCACCTCCGGCTGGGCCACCAGCAGTCGGCGCACCCGTCCCTGCCATTCGGCGGCCAGCTCCGCCTCGGAGTCCTCGTCGCCCGTCTCACGCGCGAGCAGCAGATCGGCGCGGCTCGCCTCGAACTCCTCGCCGATGCCGTCGGCTCTGGCGGGCTGGAACCGCTGCCAGAGCGAGACGAGGCCGTCTCTGGCCGACTCCCAGGCGGTGGTGGCCATCAGCGTGACCATGGTGGTGCCCGCCGTCCTCGCGAGATCGGCGATCTGCGGATCCATGCCCTCCCCCTTCGAGCGACCTTTGATCATAGGTCCGCCGTTCACCCTGCGCATGGATCAGATCAGGCCACTCCCGGTGCACGGAGCCCCGGCCCGACCGGCGTGCATGCGGTGGCGGAAAACGCTCTTGCTGCTAGCGTGTACTTGCAAGTTAATTGCAATAACGCGGTCCGAAGGGCTTCGCATGGCCATCTACACACTTCCTGAACTTCCGTACGACTACTCGGAGCTGGCCCCGGTCATCAGCCCCGAGATCATCGAGCTGCACCACGACAAGCACCACGCCGCGTACGTCAAGGGCGCGAACGACACGATGGAGCAGCTCGCGGAGGCGCGGGACAAGGATCAGTGGGGCTCGATCAACGGGCTCGAGAAGAACTTGGCCTTCCATCTGTCCGGCCACATCCTGCACAGCATCTACTGGCACAACATGACCGGTGACGGCGGCGGCGAGCCGCTGGAGAGGGACGGGGTCGGAGAGCTGGCCGACGCCATCGCCGAGCACTTCGGATCCTTCGCGGGCTTCAAGGCCCAGTTGTCCAAGGCCGCCGCCACCACCCAGGGATCGGGCTGGGGTGTGCTGGCGTACGAGCCGGTCAGCGGGCGGCTGGTGGTCGAGCAGGTCTACGACCACCAGGGGAACGTGGGGCAGGGCTCGGTGCCGATCCTGGTCTTCGACGCCTGGGAGCACGCCTTCTATCTGCAGTACAAGAACCAGAAGGTGGACTTCATCGAGGCCATGTGGAAGGTCGTCAACTGGCAGGATGTGGCGCGCCGTTACACGGCCGCCAAGGAGCGCGCCCACAACCTGCTGCTGGCCCCGTAACCCGGAGCGCCCGCCAGACCACCTGCTTGCGTGATCGTCTTCTCACCGAACACCGGGCAGGCGGAAAAGGGGCCCCCGCGCGGTCGACTCGCGCGGGGGCCCTGCCGTTGGTGGGAGTGGTGTCCTCAGGTGAGGGTCCAGCGCTGGTTCGAGCCGTTGTGGCAGCTCCACAGCACCAGCCGGGTGCCGTTGCCGGTGCCGTTGTCGTAGGCGTCCAGGCAGCGGCCGGAGCCCTGGTGGACGAGGGCGCCGGAGGCGTTCACCTGCCACTTCTGGCCGGTGGCACCGGTGCAGTCGCCGATGACGACCTTCGTACCGTCGGCGGTGCCGTCCTTCTCGGCGCCCAGGCATTTGCTGCCGTAGACGGTCAGTTCATTGCGCGAGGTGAGCCGGAAGAGCTGGTTCTGGCCGCCCTGGCAGTCCCAGAGCTGAGCCTGGGCGCCGTTGGTGATCGTGTTCTGGTCCAGATCGACGCAGCGCCCGGAAGCGGCGCCGATGATCTCGGCACCGTCGGTGCCGGGGAGGTCCTGGACGGTGATGGTGTCCGGGCCGCCGCTCAAGGTCACCGTGTTGGCGCCCTTGGCCAGCGAGAGCAGGACGGAGACGGTGCGGCGGGCGGTGGCGGAGCCGGTGGGCGGCAGGGCGAGCGTGGTGGCGTACTGGCCGCCCACGCGGAGGGTGGCGGTGCGCGGGGCGGTGCCGCCGTTGGCGTAGGTGAGGTCGGCCAGTTTCAGCCCCGCCGTCTTGGCCGTGACGGTGAGGGAGCCGGTGCCCTGGTAGGTGGTGCCGGGGGCTTCCGTGCCCGAGACGGTCAGCAGCATCGCCTCACCGGCCGGGACGGTGGCGGTGTAGCCGCCGCTGTGGGTGCCCACCGGGGCGCGCTTCCAGACGTCGCGGACGGAGGCCGCCGCGCCGGTCAGCCCGAGGTCGGTCCAGCGGGCGGTGATGGGCTTGGCGGCGGAGGTGCGGTTGAGCAGCAGCACGGCGCGCTGCCCGGTGCCGGACAACACCTTGGCGTACACCTGCAGCCCCGCGGCGTCCTCGGCGACCTTCACCCCCTGCAGCCCGCGCGGGTCCTGGTCGACGGCGATGACTTCGGGGTTGGTGAGGTTGGCGGCGGTCTCCCGCGTCATGGTGGTGAGGTCGTTCCCGGCGAGCAGCGGGGCGCCGGAGATCGCCCACAGGCTCATATGGGTGCGGTCGAGCGTCGCGTTGGAACCCTTCATGCCGACCGTAAGCATGTCCGGGTCGTTGTAGTAGCCGGTGTGCTGGGCGGTGGGGTGCAGGCCCTGGTCGAAGTTGGACAGCATCGCGGTGGCCGAGGGCGTCTGCCCCCAGTAGATGATGTCGGTGCTGGTACGCCACAGATCGCCCACGCCCGGGGCCCAGTTCCACGGTCGGCCCGAGCCCCATTCGCACAGCGACAGCACGAGACGGCGGCCGGTGACGGCGGTCGCCGCCTTGTTCGCCTCGCTGAGGGACCGGTAGGTGGCCTCCTGGTCGAGCCCCTCGTCCTGGCCCCCGCACCAGTCGACCTTGACGTAGTCGAAGCCCCACTCCTGGAAGGCCCGCAGATCCTGCTCGTAGTGGCCTTCGCTGCCGCTGCCCGGGGCGGGCGGGGTGCCCGGCGGGGTGGGGTAGAAGTAGCCGCAGCCGTTCTTACCGGCGTCGGTGTAGATCCCGGCCTTGAGCCCCTTGCTGTGGATGTAGTCGGCGATGGCCTTCATCCCGCCGGGCCACTGCTGGGAGTCGACGGTGATGTTGCCCTTGCTGTCGCGGGTGCCCCACCACCAGCCTTCGTCGATGTTGACGTACTCGTACCCGGCCTCGGCCATGCCGGAGGACACCAGCGCGTCCACCTGGGCCTTGATCGTGTCGTAGCCGATCTGGCTGGCCAGGCTGTTCCACGAGGCCCAGCCCATGGGCGCGGCGGGTACGTCGATCTGCGGGGCGGACGCGGCGGGGGCCGAGGGCGCCGCGTATGCCACGGCGCCCGGCCCGGTGAAGCCCGGCCCGGTGAAGCCCAGCCCGGTGAAGCCCAGCCCGGTGAAGCCCAGCCCGGTGACGGTCAGCAGAACGGACAGCAGAACGGCCGGCAGCGCCCCGGTCAGGCGCCAGGGCCATGATCGGGGCCGTGATCGGGGGCGTGGCCGGTCGGGGCGGAATAAGCGTGACAGGCCGCGGAGGGCAAGGCGCATGAGGAAACCACTCCCATTCGATATATCGAACCATGTTCGCGATATGGGTCGTAGCTGATCTGCGAAGGATTCTGTGGATCCGGCCGGTCGATGACAAGAGGTGTGCGTGGGGAAACTGTCCCCCGACGCCACCGGGGCCCCGCGCGGACGGCTCGCGCGGGGCCCCGGTGGTCCACGGCGGTCAGCCCGCCGTCTCCGGCGCCCGCCCCCGCGTCCGGCGGATCGCCCGTGCGGCCATCGGGCCGACCAGGGCGATCAGCGACAGGCACAGGATCGCCGCGGAGAGCGGGCGGGTGAAGAAGATCGTCCAGTCGCCCTCGCTGAAGGCCAGCGCACGCCGGAACTGGGTCTCCGCCATAGGGCCCAGCACGGCGCCCAGGATCAGCGGGGCGACGGGATAGCCGGTGCGGCGCATGCCGAAGCCCAGGACGCCGAAGAGCACCGCGATGCCGAGGTCGACCGCGTTCTGCGACAGCGCGTACACCCCCAGGGCCGCGAAGACCAGGATGCCTGCCGTAAGCAGCGGGCGCGGCAGCCGGAGGAGCTTCACCCACAGCGGGATCAGCGGCAGGTTGAGCACGAGCAGCATCACATTGCCGATGTAGAGGCTGGCGATCAGCGTCCAGACCAGCGCCGACTGGGTCTCGAACAGTTGCGGGCCGGGCTGCACGTTGTACATCTGGAACGCGATCAGCAGCACCCCGGCCGTCGCGGAGGTGGGGATGCCCAGCGTCAGCAGAGGCATCAACACCCCGGAGAACGCGGCGTTGTTGGCGGCCTCGGGGCCCGCCACCCCCTCGATGGCGCCCTTGCCGAACTGCTTCTTGTGCCGGGACAGCCGCTTCTCCACGTTGTAGCTCAGGAACGTGGGAATCTCCGCGCCGCCCGCGGGCAGGGCGCCGATCGGCAGGCCGATCGCCGTACCCCGCAGCCACGGCTTCCAGGACCGCCGCCAGTCCTCGGGGCTCATCCCGATCCTGCCGCCCACCGGGAGCACCCGCTCCTCGGGCGCCCGCCGCAACCGGGCCGCGGTGTAGAGCGCCTCCCCGATCGCGAAGAGGCCGACGGCGACGGCCACGATCTGGATCCCGTCGTACAGCTCCGGCACCCCGAAGGTGTAGCGCGCCTGGCCGGTGAGGCTGTCGATGCCGACGAGCCCGATGGCCAGGCCCAGGAAGAGGCTGCACAGCCCGCGCGCCGGGGCGTCGGCCACGACCGCGGTGACCGTGGCGAAGGCGAGGATCATCACGGCGAAGTACTCGGCGGGCTGGATCTTCTCGGCGATCTGCGCCATGGCCGGGCCCGCGAAGGTGATCCCGACGGTGGAGATCGTGCCCGCCACGAACGAGCCGATGGCGGCCGTGGCGAGCGCGGCCCCGGCGCGCCCCGATCGGGCCATCGGATGGCCCTCCAGGGTCGTGGGGACCGACGCCGTCTCCCCGGGCACGTTCAGCAGGATGGCCGTGGTGGAACCGCCGTACATCCCGCCGTAGTAGATGCCCGCGAAGAGCACCAGCGCTCCGGTGGGGTCGAAGACGAAGGTGAGCGGGAGCAGCAGCGCCACCGTGGTGGCGGGACCCAGACCGGGAAGCACGCCGACCAGCGAGCCCAGCGTGCAGCCCGCGAACGCCAGCAGCAGATGCATGGGGCTGAAGGCGCTGCCGAAACCGCCCATGAGGTCGTTGAGGACATCCATGGTCAGAACGCCAATCGGACGATGCCGGGCGGCAGATGGATGCCCAGCAGACGGTCGAAGAGGAAGTACACGGCCAGCGCGAGCACCAGGCCGATCAGGGCGTCATGGAGGAGTCGGCGGCTGCCGAGCACCCGCGCGACCAGTGCGAAGAGCACGGCGGTCGACTGCCAGTAGCCGCAGGGGGCGAGCGCGAACAGATAGCCGACCAGCAGCGCGAGCAGGGCCGCCACCGGGCGCCACTCGGTGAGCCGGGCCTCCTCGCGCGCCTGCTCGGCCTGCACCGGGTCGCTGCCGCGGAACGCCTGGACGACGGCGACCGACGCCGCGACGCACAGCCCCACGCCGACCAGCAGGGGGAACGCCCGGGGGCCCACGTCCTGGTCGATGGCCCCCTCCGGAATGGCGAACGCCCAGCCCAGCACGGCCACACCCGCGGCGAGGAAGAGCAGCGCGGCCACCCGCGGCCCCCAGAGCGGCCCCTCCGGCGGGGCGGCGCCGCCGGGCGCGCCCGCGGCATCCTGCGCCGGGCTCGCCACATCGTTCCGCGCGGTCACTGCCGCGTCGCGCGCGGTCACTGCCGCGTCGCGCCCGCTCACCGCCTCGCCGCGCCCGCTCACCGCCTCGCCCGGTGTGCTCACCGCCTCGTCCCGCGCGCTCATGAGCCGAGCCCCACGGACGTGAGCGCCTGGCCGACCTGGCGCTGCTGTTTGTCGATCAGGGCGCCGTACGTCTTCCCCGGCACCCACACGCTCTTCCAGTCGTTCTGCCGCAACGCCCGCTTCCAGCACGAAGTCCGGCGCATCCGGTCCACCACCTTCACGATCGCCCGCTGTTCGTCGTCGCTCAGCCCGGGCGGGGCCATGACCCCGCCGACGCTCACCACGCTCTCGTCGCCGTAGCCGAGTGCGGAGAGGGTGGGGGCGTCGATGCCCTCGGGGGCCTTGTCGCCGCTGACCGCGAGGACCCGCAGCTTTCCGGCCTCGATCTGCGGACGGACCTCCGTCAGCGTGGACAGACCGACCTTCGAGGCCCCGCTCAGCAGCAGGTTGAGCACTTCCCCGCCGCCACCGGTGGGCACATAGGTGACCTTGCGCGCCGGGACGCCCGCGGCCTTGGCGAGGGCGGCCACCGTGATGTGGTCCGGGCCGCCCAGCGAACCGCCCACCCAGGACGTCCTCTTGGGGTCCTTCCGCATGGCCGCCAGCACCGAGCGCAGGTCGCGGAAGGAGGAACGGGCCGGCACCACGATCGCGGTCGTACTCACCGTGAGCCCGGCCACGGGCGTGAGCTCGGACAGTTTCACGGGCGAGTGGTTCTGGATGGCGCCGCCGATCATGGTCACCGTGTCCATGGTCATCAGCTGGTACGGATCGCCTCCCCGCCCCGCCATCCGGGCGAGCCCGATGGTGCCACCCGCCCCCGGGGCGTTGGTGACCGTGACGTCCTCGTCGATGGTCTTGCAGGTGGTGAGCGCTGAACCGATGCCGCGCGCCCGTGCGTCCCAGCCGCCGCCGACGCTCCCGGGAGCGAGGATCGACAGCCCGCGGGAGGGGTAGTCGGCGACGGCGCCCGAGTCGTCCAGCGAACCGATGGTGCACGCACTGCTCACCGTGGCCACGAGGGCGACCACCGCGGCCAGCCGCGGGCCGTTCCTGAGGAGAGGAGGCATGGGGACGCTCCAGGCGAGGGAGGGGAAGGCGAAGTGGGCTGGAGCTTGCGCCTCCGCCGACGGCCCCCACAAGACGATTGACTGGAAGGCGTCAATGGCCGACGCTGCCCGGATGCCCGTCGTGATCGAGCTGGGGCCCGCCCCGGAGCACCGCATCAGCACCCGCCTGTCCCCGCTCGCCGAGCTGTGCGCCTGTCTGCACGCGCTGGACGGGCCACGCCACCATCCGGCCAGCCGGCGCTGGGTGGGGGCGGTCCTGCACGGCGCGGACGAACGGCTGCTGGAGCGGGCCGGGCTGTGGGCGCCGCTGTGGGGCGCCTTCCGCGCCCGCTATCTGCTGCCCCTCACCCCGGGCCCGGAGCGCGACCTGGAGGAGGAGCTGGCGGAGGTGGCGCGGCTGGACGAGGAGACGTTCACGACCATGACCGAGCAGGCGCTCGTCGGCAAGAACGGCCATGGCCCGGGCTCCGGATCCCGGCGCGGCGGCCGCTCGCCGGAGCGCTTCCTGGCCCGGCTGCGGCAGCTCTCCGAGCGCCGGTTCGACCTGGGGCTGCGGCTGCTGGCCGACCCGGCCGGTTTCCGCGACGGCCTGCTCGCCTTTCTGTCCGCCGTGGCCGAGGAGGTCTTCGAGGCGGAGTGGACGCGGCTGCGCGCGACCCTGGAGGCCGACGCCCGGATCCGCGGCCATGAACAGTCCCGCTACGGGGCGGCCGTGCTGGCCGGATTCCCCACCGCCCACATGGAACAGGACCCGCCGCGGGTGGTCTTCGACAAGCTCTACAACGCGCGGGCCAGCCTCGCCGACAGCCCCTGTCTGCTGGTGCCGTCGCTGCACATCAACCCGCATCTCGCGATCAAGCACTACCCCGGATACCCGGTCGTGGTGCAGTACCCGGTGCGCGACGCGGCGGGCGCGGAGCCAACCGCCCCCCTGGACGTGGTGATGCGCGGGCTGCGGGCGCTGGACGAGCCGCTGCGCATCCGGATGTGCCGGGCACTGCTGCGGCAGTCGATGACGACGACGGAGCTGGCCACCCAGTTCGAGATGACGCCCCCGCAGATGTCACGGCATCTGCGCAAGCTGCGGGAGGCCGGAATGGTGCACACCCACCGGGAGGGCGCGCGGGTGCACTACCAGCTGGACGAGGCGGCGGTGCGCAACCTGGGCGTCGATCTGCTCTCCGCGCTGCACCGCTGAGATCGCCCTCCGCGCTCCGCCGCTGAGACCGGCTGCGCCGCTCATACCGACCGAAGGTATTGACGCTCAGGAGGCAATCATCTTGAGCGGCGTGCGGACCGCCCCGGATCGTGGCGGCACCCGCCACGGCAGAAGGAAGCGATACGTGACCACCCCCCGCGTCAAGACCACCAAGGCGTTCTACCGCACCGGCTCCACCACCTGGTTCGCCTCACGGCACGACCAGCGGTTCTCGTTCGGCCTGCACATCCCGTCGGTGCACGAGACCACCGACACCCCGCTGCCGCTGATGGTGATCCAGCACGGCACCGCGCGCACCGCGGCCCAGTACCGGGACGCGATGGCCGAGTTCTCCGAGCGGCACGGCTGTGTCGTGCTCACCCCCTTGTTCCCGGCGGGCATCGGGGACCCGGAGGACCTGCACAACTTCAAGTTCATCGAGTACGGCGGCATCCGTTACGACGAGGAACTGCTGGCGATGGTGGCCGAGGCGGGGGAGCGGTTCCACATCGACACCGAGCGCTTTCTGCTGCAGGGCTTCTCGGGTGGCGGGCAGTTCGCGCACCGCTTCCTGTATCTGCACCCCGAGCGGCTCAGCGGAGTGTCCATCGGCGCGCCCGGCCGGGTCACGCTGATCGATCCCGACCGCGAGTGGTGGCTGGGCACGGCGGGGTTCGAGGAGCGCTTCGGGGTGCCGCTGCGGCTGGATGAGATCCGTAAGGTGCCCGTGCACATGGCGGTCGGGGCGGAGGACACCGAGACCTGGGAGATCAACAACCCCGGTGACTCCAACTGGATGGACGGCGCCGACGCCGTCGGCCGCACCCGCGTGGAGCGCATCACCGCGCTGCGGGACAACTACACCGCGCTGGGCATCGACGTCACCCTCGACATCGTGCCCGGCGTCGGGCACCGGGGCATGGGGGTGCTGGACGCGGTCCGGGCCTTCGCGGAGCGGGTCCTTCCGCGCGTCGTCTGACCCCGGCGCAGCTCCCGTACGCAGCCCCCGAGACAGCCCCCGGAGGCGGCCCACCGGACCTGGCCCCCGGACGCGGCCCACCGGGCCCGGCCCCCGGACGCGGCTGTGCCCCCGGGTGGCGGCCGGTACACCGTCGCCCAGGGGCACAGGGGAATTCAGCAGAGAGTGCCTCTACGGGGCCGCCGTCTCCTTGGCGGAGGCGTCGGAGGAGGCGGCCGGGTCGGGGCCGCGGCCGGCCACGAGGCGGTCCCGGACCAGGGCGAAGGCCACCACGAGTGCGGCCACCAGCGCGGAGAGGATCACCTGCTCGCGCCCGTCCTTGTCGGTGAGCATGTAGACCAGGACGAACGAGATCATCGCGATCGTCGCCCAGGTCAGATACGGGAACAGCCACATCCGGACGATCAGCTTCTCGGGGTTCTCGCGCAGGATGATCCCGCGCATCCGCAGCTGGCTGAAGCAGATCACCAGCCAGACGAAGAGCGCGACCGCACCCGAGGAGTTCAGCAGGAAGGTGAAGACCGTGTCCGGCCACTGGTAGTTGAACCAGACCGCGACGAAGCCGAAGACGACCGAGCCGAGGATCGCGGCCGCCGGCACGCCACGGGCGTTGGTGCGGGCGAAGGCGGCCGGGGCGTCGCCGCGCTGGCCGAGCGAGAAGGCCATGCGGGAGGCGGTGTAGAGGCCGGAGTTCAGACACGAGAGCACGGCGGTCAGCACGATCACGTTCATGATGTCGCCGGCGTGCGGAATGCCGATCGAGTCCAGCGCCGCGACATAGCTGCCGTCGTCGGCGATCGCCTTGGAGTCCCAGGGCAGCAGCGTGACCACGACGAAGATCGAGCCCAGGTAGAAGACCGCGATACGCCAGATCACGCTGTTGGTGGCCTTGGTGACCGCTCGCTGCGGGTTCTCGGACTCACCGGCCGCGAGGGTGACGATCTCGCTGCCCATGAAGGAGAAGACCACCAGCAGCACACCGGTGAGGATGGCGCCCGGCCCGTTCGGCAGGAAGCCGCCGTGATCGGTGAGGTGGGCCAGGCCCGCGCCCTCGTTGTCCGAATGCGGCAGTACTCCGAAGACCGCGAGCCCGCCGACCACGATGAACGCGGCGATCGCCACGACCTTGATCCCGGCGAACCAGAACTCGAACTCACCGTAGGAGCCGACCGAGACCAGGTTGGTCGCGGTGAGCACCACCATGACGATCAGGGCCCAGCCCCACTGCGGGACCGCCGGCCACCAGCCCTCCAGGATCTTGGCGCCGGCGGTGGCCTCGACCGCCAGCACCACGACCCAGAAGAACCAGTACAGCCAGCCGATGGAGAAACCGGCCCAGCGGCCGAGCGCCCGGTCGGCGTAGGCGGAGAAGGAGCCGGAGGTGGGATTGGCGGCGGACATTTCGCCGAGCATCCGCATGACGAAGACGACCATGAGGCCGACCAGCGCATACGAGACAAGAATGCCGGGACCGGCCTTCGCGATACCCGCGCTGGAGCCGACGAACAGACCGGCGCCGATCACCCCGCCGATCGCGATCATCGACAGATGGCGGTTTTTGAGCCCCGCCTTGAGGCCGTCGGGCGAGCCCGGATCGCCGGGTGCCTGCTGCTGCTCCGGCGTGGTCGCAGGTTGTGCGCTCATGTGCTGGATTCCTTTGCTCTCGCGTTACGAGCGACGCCAGTGAATCTCAGGAGGTCCGCCAGTTGAACCTTTGATTCCAGATTGTTACTTGAGGTTTTCATGAGGTTCCTTGGCGCTACCGAGTTTTGTGCGACGCCTACCCGGAGCGGCGGGGGTCACACGGCCATGACACACTCGCTACATGCGCGTGTACCTCGGCTCGGATCATGCCGGTTTTGAATTCAAGAACCACCTCGTGGAGTGGCTCAACGCGGCCGGCCACGAGCCCGTCGACTGCGGCCCGCACGTCTACGACTCGCAGGACGACTACCCGCCGTTCTGCCTGCGCGCCGCGGAGCGGACCGCCGCCGACCCGGAGAGTCTCGGCATCGTCATCGGCGGATCCGGCAATGGTGAGCAGATCGCGGCGAACAAGGTCAAGGGGGTGCGCGCGGCACTGGCCTGGAGCGAGCAGACCGCGGCCCTCGGCCGTGAGCACAACAACGCCAATGTGATCAGCGTCGGCGCCCGGATGCACACGCAGGACGAGGCGACCAAGTTCGTCGAGATCTTCCTGAACACCCCGTACTCGGGTGAGGAGCGGCACACCCGCCGCATCGAGATGCTCAGCGCCTACGAGACCACCGGCGAGCTGCCGCCCATCCCGGCCCACCACCCGCAAGGCGACTGATGCCCGAAGGGCACACGATCCACCGGCTGGCCGCCGACCACCTCGAGAGCTTCGGCGGCCGGCCCGTCCGGGCCACCAGCCCACAGGGGAAGTTCGCCGACGGCGCCGGGCTGATCGACGGCCAGCCGCTGCACCACGCCGAGGCCCACGGCAAGCACCTCTTCCTGGACTTCGCGGCCACCGGCTGGGTCCACGTCCACCTCGGGCTCTTCGGTACGTACGCCTTCGGCCCGGCCCCCGCCCCGCCCGCCACCGACACCGTCCGGCTGCGGCTGGCGAACCCCGAGGGCTACGCGGATCTGCGCGGCCCGACCGCCTGTGCGCTGATCACCGACGGGGAGAAGCAGGCGATCCACGACCGGCTGGGCCCCGATCCGCTGCGCCCGGCGGACGACGGCGAGCGGGCCTGGACCCGGATCTCCCGCAGCCGGGTCAGCGTGGCCGCGCTGCTCATGGACCAGAAGGTGATCTCCGGCGTCGGGAACGTCTACCGCGCCGAGGTGCTCTTCCGGCACGGCATCGACCCCTACCGGCCCGGCCGTGCGCTGAGCCGCGCCGAATGGGACGCGATCTGGGCCGACCTGGTGGCGCTGATGCGCGAGGGAGTGCGGAACAACCGGATCGACACGGTCCGCCCCGAGCACACCCCCGAGGCGATGGGCCGCCCGCCGCGCGTGGACGACCACGGCGGTGAGGTCTATGTCTACCGGCGCGCCGGACAGCCCTGCCATGTCTGCGGTGGCGAGATCCGTACCGCCGATCTCGCCGCCCGCAACCTCTTCTGGTGCCCTGACTGCCAGCGGCCCTAAGGCGACGGCCGTAAGGCGGCGACCGTAAGGCGGCGACCGTAAGGCGGCGACCGTAAGGCAGCAGCCGCAAGGCAGCGCCCTTGAAACGGCCGCCGGGCCGCTCACCCTCAGGGCCGCGTCCGCCGCCCCGAAGCCGTCAGAAGCCGTGGGGCAACCATGGGGCGACCGGGGAGGCGAAAGCCGTCGCTGCCTCCGTAAGGGCGCCCTGACGGATCTCCTGGACGCGTCCCGCACCCGCCAGCGCGGTCAGCGAAACCCCACCGAGATACGCCGCCCCCAGCTCCCGTACGCCCAGCCGGAGATCGGGAGCGTCCTGGGTCCGTTCGCAGGAGGCGCCCTTGGCGTCGCCGCTCAGCCGCCAGCGCCCCTCGTTCCACGGGCAGAAGGGGTCCGTGACCTCCAGGACGGCGTCCACCGGGGTCGTGTACGTCCGCCTCTCGAGCGCGGCCCCCACGTCCACCAGGCGGACGTACAGCGAGTCGCGCAGCCTTACGCCGCACCGCCGGATGTCCGAGACCAGGTGCTGCCACGGATCGTCGACCGGGCGGGAACCGGTCCGGATCACCGAGGTCAGGTCGAGCTCGAAGAGCAGGCGCCACAGCGCCGCGTAGGACGCCGGGTCCAGGGCCTCCAGGTCACGCAGGATGACCGTGCCCTTCGGCCCGGCCAGATCCCAGTCGGGCTTGACCGCGAAGCGCGCATAGCCGCTGACCTCGCCGTCCGACTCGGCCAGCACACAGCGCAGCGGGGACGCGCCTTCGCGCTCGCCGGGCGGGTCCAGCAGCGACAGCCGCTCCCAGCCGGGGCGCCGCGCCAGCATGCCCGGCCGGGCGGACACCCGCCGGGCGTAGACGGCCTCGCACGTCTCGACGGCCGACTCCGGGGGCACCACGCGCAGCCGCACGTCGTCGGTGCCCTCGGGGACGGTCAGCCGCACCTGGGTGGTGTCGATCTCGGCGTAGGCGTTCTGCGTGGCGGCGCCGTACCCGAACCGTCCGTAGATGTCCGGTTCCGATGCGGTCAGAACGGCCAGCGGCTCATCGCCCGTCGCACGTATGTCGTCCAACTGCCGCCGCATCATGCTCCGCAGCACTCCGCGCCGCCGGTGCGTGGCCTGCACGCTCACCATCGTGACACCGGCCGTGGGGACGATCGCCCCGCCGGGAACCGACAGCCGGAAGCTGAACAGCCCCGCCGTGCCGACGATGTCGGCGCCGTCCCACACGCCGATCGAGCGCTCGCATTCGGTCAACTCCCTCCAGAGCGCGGATTCCTCCGGCGCTTCGGGAACTCCTCCGAATGCGAGTACCAGTTTTCCGTACCAATCATCCCAAATCGATGGGTCGAGCACACGCAGCTCAGTCCTCATATTCCCATCCCTAGCAGCCGTTTCCCGTACACGCGAACGAATTTCGCTTACTATTGCCCCCCTGGCAGGGTGGTTCAACGCGCCACGAATCGACGCGCGTCCGAACGGGTGGGTAGGGTCCCGATGCAATGACTGGCGGCGTGGACACTCCGTGGGCCCGGATGCGCAGAGCTCTGCACCGGGCTCGCACAGGCGTGCGCAAAGCCGGAGTGGACTACTTCCGCGGCGAGGGCTCCGACCGGCTCGCCCTGACGGCGCTGCTCCTCGGCATCCCCGCCATCGCCGGAGGCACCATCGCCCAGCCCGACTGGTGCTCCCCGTCCGCCCTCGTCCTGCCCATCGTCGCGGGCGGGCTGCTGCTGCGCCCCGCCAGCCTGCTCGCCCTCTACGCGGCGGCCGCCACGGCCCTGATCGTGGAGTCCGCCGTGCTCGGCCCGTACACCGAGGAGGACGCCTCCTCCCGGGTCACCCCCGGCACCATCCTGGTCGTCGCCGCCGTGGGCTTCTTCGGCCTGCTGATCGCCCAGTTCCGCAGCCGCGTCGGGGTGCCCTGGCGGCGCGGCGGCACCATGCTCTTCGACCTGCGCGAGCGCATCCGAGTCCAGAGCAAGCTGCCCGGTCTGCCGCGTGGCTGGCACCGCGAGATGGCGCTGCGCCCGGCCGGTGGACAGTCCTTCTCCGGTGACTTCGTCGTGGCCGCCCGCACCGGCGGCGGCCGCACCCTCGAGGTCGTCCTCACCGACGTCTCCGGCAAGGGCATGGACGCCGCCTCGCGCGCCCTGCTGCTCTCCGGCGCCTTCGGCGGCCTCCTCGGCTCCCTGCCCCCGCACGGCTTCCTCCCGGCCGCCAACGGCTATCTCCTGCGCCAGGACTGGGACGAGGGCTTCGCGACCTCCATCCATCTCGTCCTCGACCTCGACAGCGGCGACTTCGAGCTCTTCTCCGCCGGACATCTGCCCGCGCTCCAGCTGAGCGCGGGCACCGGCAAGTGGGAGGAGAAGTCCGCCGACGGTCCGCTGCTGGGCGTCTACGACGGCGCCCAGTTCGACCCCACCAAGGGCACCCTCCGCCCCGGCGACGTCCTGATGCTCTTCACCGACGGCCTCGTCGAGACCGCCGACCGGGACATCAGCGAAGGCATCGACCGCCTTACGGGCGAGGCGGACCGCTACGTCGGCTCCGGCTTCCACGGCGCGGCCTGGCATCTGATCGAGACGGTCGCGAAGGACGTCAACGACGACCGGGCCCTGCTGCTGATCTGCCGCCAGTAGCCGCACCTTTCCCGCCCGACCGCCCGATGGCGCCTGCCCGCGAGGTCCCGGCGGGGGTTAACCCCACCCCGGATACGCCGGTCGCCGTCATGGCTGCCAAGGGGCCGCGATCCGTACGTTCGAGGGGAATCGGGCGAACTCCTCGGAAGGGTCACCACCATGCGGCTGCGCAAGCGGCGAGAGACGGCGGCACCGGCGCCGCACCACGACGCCCATGCCATCGAACTCCACGGCATCCAGCGCCGCTACGGCCGCGGCCGCACCGCCGTCCACGCCCTGCGCGGCATCGACCTCGCCCTGCCGCGCGGCAGCTTCACCGCCGTCATGGGCCCCTCGGGCTGCGGCAAGTCGACGTTCCTGCAGTGCGCCGCCGGGCTCGACCGGCCGACCGCCGGGTCCGTGCGGCTCGGCGGCACCGAAATCACCGGAATGAGTGAGAACAAGCTCACCGCGCTGCGCCGCGCCCGCCTCGGGTTCGTCTTCCAGTCCTTCAACCTCCTCCCCTCCCTGACCGTCGAGCAGAACGTGCTGCTCCCGATGCGGCTCGCGGGCACCCGCCCCGACCGCCACCGGGCCCGTGAGGTGCTCGCCCAGGTCGGGCTGGGGGAACAGACCAGGCGGCGGCCCGGTGAGCTCTCCGGCGGCCAGCAGCAGCGCGTGGCCATCGCCCGCGCCCTGGTCACCCGCCCCGACGTGGTCTTCGCCGACGAGCCGACCGGCGCCCTGGACACCAACACCGCCGCCGAGGTGCTCACCCTCCTGCGGCAGGCCGTGGACGCGATGGGCGCGACCGTCGTGATGGTCACGCACGACCCGGTCGCCGCGAGCTACGCCGACCGCGTGCTCTTCCTCGCCGACGGCGCGATCGCCGACCGGCTCCTCCGCGCCCCGGCGCACGAGATAGCCGAGCGGATGACCCGCCTCACCGCCCGCACTCCGGCCCCTGCCACGGCCTGGGCCGCGGAGGGGGTCCGGTGAAGCCGCTCACCAACGGGCTGGCCCGCGCCGCCGTGCGCTTCAAGCCGTCCGCCTTCGCGGGCACCTTCATCGCCCTGGCCGTGGCCGCGGCGATCGTGTCCGCGTGCGGCATCCTGCTGGAGACCGGGATCCGGGCCTCCGTACCGCCGCAGCGCTATGCGAGCGCCCCGGTGGTGGTCGCCGCCGACCAGCGGGTGCACTACGTCATCGGCCATGGCGACGGCCGCTCGGACGAATCCGAGCAGGTACCCGACCGCGCCCGGCTCGACGCCTCCCTGGTGGCCACCGCCGCCCGCACCCAGGGGGCCGCGGCAGCGGCCCCGGATATGACCTTCCCTCTCCGCACCGCCCACGGGGCGCTCACCGGCCATGGCTGGGGCGCCGCGCCCTTCACGGGGGTGGCGCTCGCCTCGGGCGCGGCGCCCCGTGACGGCGAGGCGGTCCTCAGCCCCGGGGCCGCCCGTGCGGCGGGTACCGGCGTCGGCGGCCGGATCACGGTGACGGCGCCGGACGGCCGCCACACGTTCCAGGTCTCCGGTGTGACCCGTAAGGCGGGCGGCGCCGACGGCGACGGCCTTACGGCGTGGTTCACCGACCGCCGGGCCCAGGCGCTGAGCGGTCATCCCACCACTGTGGACGCCGTCCTCGTCCGCCCCCGCCCCGGCACCACGCCGGACCGGCTGGCCGCCCATCTGGAGCGGACCGTGAAGGGCGCGGCGCACTCCCCGCGCGTGCACACCGGCGGCGACCGCGGCGCGATCGAGGAGCCCGCGCTCGCGAACGCCAGGGAGACGCTCATGGGGCTCGGCGGCTCCTTCGGCGGGATCGCGACCGCCGTCGCCGTCTTCACCACGGCGGGCACCGTCGCCCTCTCCGTCGGGCAGCGCGGCCGCGAGATGGCCCTGCTGCGGGCGATCGGCGCCACCCCGCGCCAGATCCGCCGCTCCGTCGCGGCCGAGGCGGTGCTGGTGGCACCGCTCGCGGGCGCGGTCGGCCTGCTGCCCGGGTACGCGCTCGCCCACTGGTGGTTCGGACAGCTCAAGGAGAAGGGCGCCATCCCCGGGCCCGTGGGGCTCTCCGTCTCCTGGATCCCGCTCGTCACCGCCGTCGGCGCGGGGCTTCTCACCTCGCTCCTGGCCGGCTTGATGGCCGCCCGCCGCCCGGCGCGGATCCCGCCGGGGCGGGCGCTCGGCGAGGCGGCCGTCGAACGGCTGCGGCCCGGTGTGATCCGTACGGTCCTCGGCGTCGCGGCCCTCGTCGGCGGCATCGTCATGACCGGGGTCGCCGCCTCCGCCTCCGGCGACGACGCGGCCAACGCCGCGCTCGGGGTCGTGATGCTGTTCATGCTCGCCGTGGCCCTGCTCGGCCCGGTCATCGCCCGGCTGTGCGCCTGGCTGATCGGTCTGCCGCTGCGCGCGGGACCGGCGTCGGCCCATCTGGCCTCGGCCAACAGCCGGGCCAACGCCCGCCGCCTGGCCTCGGCGATCACCCCCATCGTGCTGGCCATGGCCTTCGCCTCGACGCTCGTGTTCATGCACACCAGCGAAGACCGCGCGGGCGACCGCCAGCGGCGGGCGGGCATCGTCGCCGACCAGGTGATCTCCGCCCCGGACGGGCTCCCCTCCGGTACCGCGGCCCGCGCCGGTTCCGTACGGGGCGTGGCCGCGTCGGTGGGGCTGCTGCGCACGGGGGTGCTGGTCCCGGCGGGCTCGGGCGACGGCCGCTGGCTGCGGACCGCGTCGACACAGGGCGTCTCGGGGAGCGGCCGCGACCTGGCGGCCGTACAGGACCTGGACGTCCGTAAGGGCCGCCTGGACGCCCTGGGGCCGGGCCGGGTGGCGGTCGACGCGCTCCTGGCGAAGGCGGCCCACGCCCGGGTCGGGCACCGGCTCGCCCTCCACCTCCCGGACGGTACGAGGATCTCGCCCACCGTGGTCGCGATCTACGGGCGCGGGCTGGGGATCGCCGAGCTCACCCTGCCCCGTACGGCGCTGGCCGGCCATGTGACGTCGTCGTTCGACAGCGATGTGCTGGTGCGGGACGCGGAGGGGGCGGACCGTAAGGCCGTCGCGGCGGCGTTGGGCCGGCTCGGCGAGCAGGTCACCGACCGGGACGGCTACGCGGCGGCCCAGGACGAGGACCGGAAGCTGAACGCCTGGGCCAACACCGTCATGGCGGCCGTCCTCGGCGGCTTCGCCGCCGTCGCCGCCGTCAACACCCTGGTCATGACGGTGCTGGACCGCCGCCGGGAACTGGGCACCCTGCGGCTGATCGGCACCACCCGGCGGCAGGTGCTCGGGATGGTGCGCTGGGAGGCGCTGCTGGTGGCCACGGCGGGCATCGCCCTGGGAACGGCGATCGCGATGGCCACGCTGGTGCCGATGATGCGCGGCCTGACCGGCGAGGACCCGTACGTGCCGCCGCTCACCTACGCGGGCTTCGCGGGCGCCGCCGTGGCGCTGGGCCTCGCGGCGACGGCGCTCCCGGCCCGTGCGGCGCTGCGCCGCACCACGCCGAAGCCGTGAAGGGCTGGCCCGTGGGGTCCGCGGTCCAGCCCTTCGCGTCGTGACCGCCGGCGCGCTAGGCCGACGTCGTCGTACGGCTGCGGGCCTGTTCGGCGGGGTCCTTACGGAAGGCCCAGGCCATCTTCGGTTCCATGGCGAAGCGGAAGGCGCGCTGGACGGGAGGTGTGCACAGCACGGTGACCACGGAGGCGGCGATGACCGTGACCGCGATCTCCCCCAGCGGCTTGTGCAGCCACTCGTGGTTGTCGAACCAGCCCCAGAAGCGGGAGCCCTTGGCGAGGAAGCCGTGCAGCAGGTAGCCGTACAGCGTCCCGGCGCCCAGCACCGTGAACCACATGTGCCGCCGCGGCACCCAGGCGAAGAAGCAGCTCACCAGTACGACCGAGCAGCCGAAGAGGGCGAGCGTCATCACCGGGCCGGTCCACGGCGGCGCGCCCAGCTCCTGGACGCTGTCGCGGTGGTAGAACCACGCCGAGCTCATCCGCGGCGCCGCCCAGTAGGCGAAGACGAGGGCGCACGCGAAGATCGGCACGGACGCGATCCGCACGGAGCGGCGGCGGATCAGCTGGAAGTGCTCGGGCTTCATGCACAGGCCGAGGACGAAGAACGGCAGGAACTGCAGCAGCCGCTGCATGTCCAGGTCGTCGCCGATGTCGGGCGAGACCGCCGCGAGGGTGGCGACCGCGAGCGAGAGCGGGATCGGCCAGCGCACCAGCTTCCAGAGCGGAGTGGTCAGCCGCCATACGAACAGCGCGACCAGGAACCAGGTGAGGTACCAGGGGTCGAGCAGGCTGAAGTCGTACGTCGGGTCGTCGTCCGCCCAGCGCTTGAACAGCGTGTACGCGACCTCGAAGATCAGGTAGGGCACCGCTACGCCGGTGACCAGCCGCTTGAGCCGGTCCGGTCGCATGTCGAAGCTGCGCGAGAAGTAGCCGGAGATCAGGATGAAGGCCGGCATGTGGAAGGTGTACACGACCATGTACAGCGCTTCCGCGGTGCGGCTGGAGTCGGTCAGCGGCTCCCAGGAGTGGGCCATCGCGACCAGCACGATCGCGAGGTACTTCGCGTTGTCGAAGAACGCGTCCCGCTGCTTGGGCTTCTGTCCGGCGGGGGCGCTGGGGGCGGGCGGGGTGGACGCCTGCTGCCCTGGCTCTTCGGCCCGCGGCGTAGGGGGAGTGGGCGCCGCCTCCTGGGGGAGGGGGGTCCGCTGATAACCGTGTGGGCGCAGGGAGTTGGTCACAGGCCCTCCCACCAGGAACTGGGGGAGACCACCCGGGACCTCACTGCGCGTGGGGGAGTCATGGCAGCGTGAAACATCTAAGGCACGATAGCGCTCAAACCTGTATTACGTAAAACCTCGTTCTGTTTGCTTTCCGTTCATGGCCTTCGCATCGTGGCCGATAGCCGACTCGGGGAAGTCGGCGGGGAGTCGACAAAGCGATGCGATCATTCGATATCCCGGCCCAGGCGGTCCGTTCTGACCATTTTCATCCTACTTAATTGGGGCATATGCCCTGCAGGAGGCTCTGGCGGAATGTCTGATTCATTGATGTTTTGTCACCCTGTCGAGTGATCGCCGGACGAATTCCGAATTCCCGCCCGAGATCATCCGGGGCGGTCGGAATTAACCAGCCGGGCGCCCCGCCGAGTTGTGGGCAGCATCACCCGCGCCCCTTTGAATGAGCGGTTACCGGATGGGTACCGAAGGGGTGGGTGGCGTGTGCACAGGTGACCGTATATCGCTCCATCCCGCTGCTGAGCGGGGGGAGTTGATGGCACGATGGTGACTGCGGGGGTGTGCGGGGTCGCGTGCTTCCGGGGCCTGTGAGACGTGTGCGACTGAGGGTGGGATGTTGTGGCCATTTCCCTGTCATTGGTGCTGCTGGTGGGCATCATCCTGGTGATAATGATCCGGAATGGCCGGGTCAAGTGGGGCCCTGCCCTCGTCGCGATCCTCTTCGGGTTCCTGCTCGCCTCGTCCAACGTCGCGCCGGACATCCAGAAGTTCCTCGACTCGGCCGCCGAGGCGATTGCCGACATCAACCCCTGACGCCGACCCGGCTCGACCCCTGAGGCATCCGCGCCCCGCGTCACGGGGGCGCGGATGCCCGGGCGTGTGCGCATACGCAAACGGCCCGGCTCCGGGGAGTTCCCCGGGCCGGGCCGAAAGCAGTGGAGCGGGCGACGGGAATCGAACCCGCGTAGCCAGTTTGGAAGACTGGGGCTCTACCATTGAGCTACGCCCGCACACGCCGCGTACACGGATGCACCGGTCACCCGGACACCTCCGCCCAGGCATGATCACCCGGATCGCGGCACGAGATGCATCGTAGCGGTTCCCCGCCGTTCCCCGCACACCCTTGCCCACCAGTCGAATAACCGGCAGCCAGGGGGTCCGCGGGCATGTACCCTACGTGTCGCACCGACGGGGTGTGGCGCAGCTTGGTAGCGCGTCCGCTTTGGGAGCGGAAGGTCGTCGGTTCGAATCCGGCCACCCCGACCATCCACAGGCGTCAAGATCGCGTTGTGGGGCCCGTCATGCTTGCGGTTACTATGCAAGCTGCGTGTCTGTGTCTTTTTTAACCGGACGCGAATCCGCTGCGACGCGACAGCGCACCGCAGCTGAACACCACACGTCAGCCCCCCAAGGAGACCCAACCGTGAAGAGCGCCGTGGAGAACCTGAACCCGACCCGGGTTCGGCTCACTGTCGAGGTGCCCTTCGAGGAGCTCAAGCCCAGCCTCGACGCGGCGTACAAGAAGATCAACCAGCAGGTCACGGTGCCTGGGTTCCGTAAGGGCAAGATCCCGGCCCGCATCATCGACCAGCGGTTCGGTCGTGGCGCCGTCCTGGAAGAGGCCGTCAACGAGGCGCTCCCGAAGTTCTACACCGACGCGGTCAACGAGGGTGAGCTGAACCCGCTCGGCCAGCCCGAGGTGGACATCACCGAGCTCAAGGACAACGAGCTCCTGACCTTCACCGCCGAGGTCGACATCCGCCCGACGATCGAGATCCCGGACTACTCCGGTATCGAGGTCACCGTCGACGCCGTCGAGGTCTCGGACGAGGACCTCGACAAGTCCGTCGAGCAGCTGCGCGAGCGGTTCGCCACCACCAGCCCGGTGGAGCGCGCCGCCGCCGAGGGCGACATCGTCGTGATCGACCTCGAGGCCAAGGTCGAGGGCGAGGTCCTGGAGGACGGTGTCGCCAGCGGCGTCACCTACACCATTGGCTCGGGCGAGCTGCTGGACGGCATCGACGAGGCCGTGACCGGCCTGGAGGCGGGTGGCGAGGCCACCTTCACCTCCGAGCTCAAGGGCGGCTCCGCCCAGGGCAAGGAGGCCGAGGTCTCGGTCAAGGTGTCCGAGGTCAAGGCCCGTGAGCTGCCGGAGCTCGACGACGACTTCGCCCAGCTGGCCAGCGAGTTCGACACCCTCGAGGAGCTGCGCGCGGACAGCCGTAAGCGCCTGGAGCGGTCGAAGAAGTTCGAGCAGGCCACCCAGGCCCAGGAGAAGGTGCTGGACGCCCTGCTGGAGCTGGTCGAGGTGCCGATCCCCGAGAAGCTCCTCGAGGAAGAGATCAACACCCGTAAGCACAACCTCGAGCACCACCAGCTCGGCCAGATGGGCCTGAACCTCGAGTCGTACCTGCAGATGCAGGACAAGACCGCCGAGGAGTTCGACGCCGAGCTCAAGGAGCAGGCCGAGAAGGGCATCCGGACCCAGTTCGTCCTCGACGAGCTGGTCAACAAGGAGCAGCTGTCCGTCGGCCAGGAGGAGCTCACCGAGCACCTCATGCGCCGTGCGCAGTCCTCCGGCATGAGCCCGGACCAGTTCGCCCAGGCCGTCGTCGAGGGCGGCCAGGTGCCGATGCTCGTCGGCGAGGTCGCCCGCGGCAAGGCGCTGGCCGTCGTGGTCGAGGCCGCCAAGGTCGTCGACGATAAGGGCGAGACCGTCGACCTGGACGACGAGGAGGACGAGACCGGCGAGACGGTCGAGGCCACCTCGGAGGCCGTCGAGGCGCCCGCCGAGGCCGAGGCCGCGACCGAGACCGCCGAGGAGCCCGCGGAGTCCCAGGAGAAGCAGGACAAGGCCGAGAGCTGATCCCGGTCCGCTCCACAGCCCGTACGAACGGGCCCGAACGTCTGCACGCGTCCGGGCCCGTTCGTGTTCCGCGATACCGGTCCGGTTCCGGAACATGCGCTCAGAGCGAACAGTTCCTGATGCGGGATGGCGCCCGCCGACCAGCGCGTTAGGGTCCGTAGATACGAGGGCAGGGGAGTCTCGCAAGCCCGCCGGGGCCGCACCGGCGGCCACACCCCCCGCACCCCAGAAGAAGACGCTGAGACGGCCAGTCAGCCGTCAGAGACGAGCAGGTGGATACGTGACGAATACGATGCCTTCCGCCGCCGGCGAGCCGACCGTCGGTGGCCTCGGCGACCAGGTCTACAACCGGCTGCTCGGCGAGCGGATCATCTTCCTCGGCCAGCAGGTCGACGACGACATCGCCAACAAGATCACGGCTCAGCTGCTCCTGCTCGCCGCCGATCCGGACAAGGACATTTACCTTTACATCAACTCTCCGGGCGGCTCGATCTCGGCCGGCATGGCGATCTACGACACCATGCAGTACATCCAGAACGACGTGGTCACCATCGCGATGGGCCTGGCCGCCTCGATGGGGCAGTTCCTGCTGAGCGCGGGCACCCCGGGCAAGCGTTTCGCGCTGCCCAATGCCGAGATCCTGATCCACCAGCCCTCCGCGGGTCTGGCGGGTTCCGCCTCGGACATCAAGATTCACGCCGAGCGGCTGCTGCACACCAAGAAGCGCATGGCCGAGCTGACCTCCTTCCACACCGGCCAGACGGTTGAGCAGATCGTCCGTGACTCCGACCGCGACCGCTGGTTCTCCGCCCAGGAGGCCAAGGAGTACGGCCTGGTCGACGACGTCATGACGTCCGCCTCCAGCGTTCCGGGCGGGGGCGGCACCGGGGCCTGAGTCCCGCCGTCCCGTAGCCGACCTCCAGCCCCCAGATCGCCACAGGATGGTGAAGACCCAGATGAGCAACTTCCCCGGCAGCGGCCTGTACACGGGCCCGATGGCCGAATCCCGCTATGTCGTTCCGCGTTTCGTCGAGCGCACCTCCCAGGGCATCCGCGAGTACGACCCGTACGCGAAGCTCTTCGAGGAGCGCGTGATCTTCCTGGGCGTCCAGATCGACGACGCCTCGGCCAACGACGTCATGGCGCAGCTGCTGTGCCTGGAGTCGATGGACCCGGACCGTGACATTTCGGTCTACATCAACTCTCCCGGCGGCTCGTTCACCGCGCTGACCGCCATTTACGACACGATGCAGTTCGTCAAGCCCGATATCCAGACGGTCTGCATGGGTCAGGCGGCGTCCGCCGCGGCCGTGCTGCTCGCCGCCGGTACGCCGGGCAAGCGGATGGCCCTGCCCAATGCCCGCATCCTGATCCACCAGCCGTACAGTGAGACCGGGCGTGGTCAGGTCTCCGACTTGGAGATCGCGGCCAACGAGATCCTGCGGATGCGCTCGCAGCTCGAGGAGATGCTGGCCAAGCACTCCACCACGCCCATCGAGAAGATCCGCGACGATATCGAGCGGGACAAGATCCTCACGGCCGAGGAGTCCCTGGCGTACGGTCTTGTCGACCAGATCGTTTCCACCCGCAAGACGTCGGTCGGTCTCGGCTGAATCTTCGGTGGCGACACCTCCCTTGGACCGAGTAGGTCCAAGGGGGGCCCGAACCGGGGGCCCGGCAAGGTACCGTCGTAGAGGGCTGGGGGCCCCGGCCCACGGGAAAAGAAGCAGAAAGCGCAGCGCAAGCACCCGGTTCCGCGCAGCAAAGCGGATCCAAGGCGAAGGGGAAGCACCTCGTGGCACGCATCGGTGACGGCGGCGACCTGCTCAAGTGCTCGTTCTGCGGGAAGAGCCAGAAGCAGGTGAAGAAGCTCATCGCGGGCCCGGGTGTGTACATCTGCGATGAATGCATCGATCTCTGCAACGAGATCATCGAGGAGGAGCTCGCCGAGACCTCCGAAGTGCGCTGGGAGGAACTCCCCAAGCCGCGCGAGATCTATGAATTCCTCGAGGGCTACGTGGTCGGCCAGGAGGCCGCCAAGAAGGCCCTCTCGGTCGCCGTCTACAACCACTACAAGCGGGTTCAGGCGGGCGAGAACGGCGGCCACAGCCGGGACGACGGCATCGAGTTGGCCAAGTCCAACATTCTGCTGCTCGGCCCCACCGGCTCCGGCAAGACCCTGCTGGCGCAGACCCTCGCCCGGATGCTCAACGTCCCCTTCGCCATCGCCGACGCCACCGCGCTCACCGAGGCGGGCTATGTCGGCGAGGACGTGGAGAACATCCTCCTCAAGCTGATCCAGGCCGCTGACTACGACGTCAAGAAGGCCGAGACGGGCATCATCTACATCGACGAGATCGACAAGGTGGCCCGTAAGAGCGAGAACCCCTCGATCACCCGCGATGTGTCCGGCGAGGGCGTTCAGCAGGCGCTGCTGAAGATCCTGGAAGGGACCACGGCGTCGGTGCCGCCGCAGGGCGGCCGGAAACATCCGCACCAGGAGTTCATCCAGATCGACACCACGAATGTGCTGTTCATCGTGGGCGGTGCCTTCGCCGGTCTGGAGAAGATCATCGAGTCGCGGGCGGGTGCCAAGGGCATCGGGTTCGGCGCCACGATCCGCTCCAAGCGCGAGATCGAGGCGAGCGACCAGTTCCAGGAGGTCATGCCCGAGGACCTGGTGAAGTTCGGAATGATCCCGGAATTCATCGGCCGTCTCCCGGTCATCACCTCCGTCCACAACCTCGACCGCGAGGCGCTGCTGCAGATCCTCGTCGAGCCGCGGAACGCGCTGGTGAAGCAGTACCAGCGGCTGTTCGAACTCGACGGTGTGGAGCTGGACTTCGACCGTCCGGCCCTGGAGGCCATCGCCGACCAGGCGATCCTGCGCGGCACCGGGGCCCGGGGCCTGCGCGCCATCATCGAGGAAGTGCTGATGTCGGCGATGTACGAGGTGCCGTCCCGCAAGGACGTGGCCCGCGTCGTCATCACCGAGGACGTCGTGCACTCCAATGTGAATCCCACGCTGGTGCCCCGCACCCGGGGCACCGAGCCGGGCGAGCGGCACGAGAAGAGCGCGTAGGCGCCACGCACGCGTAGTCGCCCCGCAGAGAGCATGCGAAGAGGGCCCCGGTCTCCCGGGGCCCTCTTCGTGTCGTACGCGCCCTGTGGGCGCCTTACGGGCGGTTCAGGCGGGCTTGCGGGTGTCCTGGTAGATGCCCGCGGTCACCTTGGCGAAGGACTCCATGTCGGCGTCCGACGGCGAGGTGTTCTCCGCGTTGACGTCGAGCACCATCGCCGCGTCCGTCTCCTCCGCCCAGACGCAGGCCGGGGCGTAGATCCGGTCGTAGAGCTTGACCACCTCGCACTCCACCGAGGGGCCGTCAGCGCCCTCCGGCTGGAACCGCTTGCGCTTCTCCTCCACCGTGGGGGAGCCGTCGCCGCCCGCGAAGCCCTTGAACATCTCGTCCCGGACCGCCTCCGGGTCCCTGATCTCGCCGTACATCCCGGAGAAGGCGAGCCCCGAGTTGTCGTCGTCCGACCGCTTGTACTGGGCCAGGACAGAGGTCGCGCCCTCGGGCATGCTGCCCTGCACGCTGGTGCCCTCGTTGTCGAGGTCGTCCGTGCCCTTGTCCAGCGTGTACGTGCCGTCGTCGAGCGTCTTGGGGGTGACCAGCTTCATCGACTTCGGGCCGTCGTCGCCGCCGGACAGCACCACGGCGCCGGTGACGATCGCGCCCACCACCACGAGCCCGGCCAACGTCACTGCGATGATCTTGGTGCGGTTGCCGCCCCCGCCGGCCGGGGGCGGCGCGGGGTAGGGCGGCTGGCCGTAGGGACCCGCCTGCTGCTGCGGGTAGCCGTAGCCCTGCGGGGGCGGCGCTTGCGGATAGCCGTAACCCTGCGGCTGCGCGTACGGGTTGGGCTCCGCGGGCTGCTGCTGCCCTCCGCTGTACGGATTGGGCTGAGCGCCCCCGTACGGGCTGGGTCCGCCGCCGTAGGGCCCCGGTGGCGGTGGCTGGTTGTGGCTCATGGCTGTGGGGGTCCCCCTCCGGATCGGCTGTGGCCTGTGAACTGGGCGGCCCGCTCGGCTACTTGATCTCCACGCGCGCGTCGTTGCGGACCTTCGCGGTGATGTCAGCGGCGTCGTCGAGCGACATGCCGTTGCCGGACAGCGCCGCGGCCGCGTCGGAGACGACCACATAGCCCACCGTGCTGTTGTCGCCCCACATGCAGATCGGGATCGTGAACCCCTTGCTGGGTATGCCGCTGGAGCTGGAGCCCTCGCCCGGGGTGAACTTGGTGTTCTGGCACTTCATCACGGCGTTCTCGAAGCCGCTGGGCGTCACCGACTCCGGGCTGCCCACGAGCTCGGCCTTCATCCCGCTGCTGGTCGAGGAGTCCTTCTCGGCCTCCTGAGCGATCTTCGCGAAGGCGCCGTCGACTACCGCCTCCGGGTCCTTCACCTCGCCCCAGACCCCGTTGAGCTGCAGCTTCTTCACGCTCATGCCCTCGCCGGACTTGTACTCCGCGCTCACGGGCTCGGGGTTGCTGACGCCGAACTTCTCGAAGTCGTCCGCGTCCGAGGAGGTGAGCCCGCCGCCGGCGCCGGAGGACTCCTTGGTGTAGTCGCCGGCCACCGTCTCGGGGGTGGTGAGCTTGTACCGCTTGCCGTCGTCGGCGACCTTACCGCCGCCGCCGCCACCGTTGTCGTCCCCGCCCTGGATCACCAGGACGCCGCCGACGATCGCGGCCACCACGACCACCGCGCCGATCGCGACCCACAGGCCCTTCTTCTTGCCGCCACCCTGCCCCGGGTCCGGCTGGTACGGGCCCGGCATGCCCGGCTGGCCGTACGGCTGCTGCTGGCCGTACGGGTTCGGGGGCTGTCCGTAGGGGCCCGGCTGCCCCTGCGGCTGCCCGGGGTAGCCGTAGCCCGGCTGCGGCGGCTGCGGCGGCTGTCCATAGGGACCCGGCTGCTGCGGGTAGCCGTAGCCGGGCTGGCCGGCCGCACCACCCTGTCCGTAGGGACCCGGCTGTTGGGGCTGCTGGCCATAGGGGCCCGGCTGGTTGTAGCTCATCTGTATCCCTCGTTGGTGAAACCGCTGTTGTGTTGCTGTTCGCCGGTCGCGGGCTAGCCGTCGATCTCGACGCGCGCGTCCTTGCGCACCTTGGCCGTGAGGCCGGCGGCGTCCTCGAGGGACATACCGCCGCCGAGAACCGCGGCCGCCGGGTCCGCCATGACTGTGACGCCCAGGGTGTCCTTGTCGCCCCAGACGCACGCGGGGGCCTCCATGGATCCCTGATCCGAGGTGAACTTCATGGACTGGCACTTCAGGACGTCCCCGTCGAAGCCGTCCGGGGAGAACGTCTGGGGGCTGCCCTTGGCCTGCGCGGTGCCGTTGTCCTGCAGCGTCTTGACGATGACCGCCAGTGCGAGATCCGCGCCCCGTGCCGGGTCGGTCACCTCGCCCCAGACGCCGGTGAACTTCAGCATCTCCTTGCCGGAGGTCTGGTAGTCGGCCGCCACCAGATGCGGGTCCTTGACGACCGGCACCTGCTGGAGGTCCTTCCTGCCCGCCGCCGACAGATCACTGTCGTCCGTGCCCGAGCCCTGGCGCTCGTAGTCCGCGGCCACGGTCTTGGGCGTGGTCAGCTTGTACGGGCCGCCGCTGCCGCCGCCGAACAGCATGAACGCCCCCGCCCCCAGCGCCCCCACGACCACCACCGCGCCGACCGCGAGACCCACCTTGCGGCCCTTACCGCGGCCACCGGCCGCCGGTCCCTGGGGCGGCGGCGCCTGGGGCCCGCCGTAGTAACCCGGGCCCTGCTGGGGCACGGGGCCTTGCTGGGGCACAGGGCTCGGCTGGGGCGGCTGGGGAGGCTGCCCGTAAGGGTTCGCGGGCTGAGGGTGTCCATAGCCGCCGGACCCGCCGTAAGGGCTCGGCTGACCGTAGCCGCCCTGCGGCGGCTGGCCGTAGCCCGGTGTCTGCGCATACGGATTGGGCACCGGCGGCTGGCCGGCGCCGTACGCCCCTGGCTGGCCCCCGTAGGGGCCGGGCTGCGGCGGCGGCTGCTGATGGCTCATGTGCCTCTCCTTATGCGCATGACAGTTCCAAACATCCTTCCCGACGGCCCAGGGCGCCTTGGCCCCGGGGCCACAACGGGTTCGTAACGGAAGGCCGCGGCCCTTTAGACTGCGGAGGTGACCGAGAACTCTTCGCAGCGCCCCACGAGCGGGCCGAACAGCCACCCCGAACTGCCGACCCAGTACGCGCCGGCCGATGTAGAGGGGCCGCTGTACGAGCGCTGGGTAGAGCGCGGTTACTTCGAGGCGGACGCGAAGAGCGACAAAGAGCCCTACACCATTGTCATCCCGCCCCCCAATGTGACCGGCTCGCTCCACCTCGGCCATGCCTTCGAGCACACGATCATCGATGCGCTCACCCGGCGCAAGCGAATGCAGGGCTTTGAGACGCTCTGGCAGCCCGGTATGGACCACGCCGGTATCGCCACGCAGAACGTGGTCGAGCGCGAGCTGGCCAAGGAGGGCGTCTCCCGCCACGACCTGGGCCGTGAGGCGTTCGTCGAGCGCGTCTGGCAGTGGAAGGGCGAGTCCGGCGGCCAGATCTCCGGCCAGATGCGTCGCCTGGGCGACGGCGTCGCCTGGAACCGTGAGCGCTTCACCATGGACGAGGGGCTCTCCAAGGCCGTCCAGACGATCTTCAAGCGGCTCTACGAGGACGAGCTGATCTACCGCGCCGAGCGCATCATCAACTGGTGCCCGCGCTGCCTTACGGCCATCTCGGACATCGAGGTGGAGTACGACGACGATGACGGCGAACTCGTCTCGATCCGGTACGGAGAGGGCGACGCTTCTATCATCGTGGCGACGACTCGTGCCGAGACGATGCTGGGCGACACCGCGGTCGCCGTCCACCCCGGCGACGAGCGCTACCGCCATCTGGTCGGCACCGAGATCGAACTGCCGCTCACCGGCCGCCGGATCCCGATCGTCGCCGACGAGCATGTCGACCCCGAGTTCGGCACCGGCGCGGTCAAGGTCACCCCGGCCCACGACCCGAACGACTTCGAGATCGGCCAGCGGCACGGCCTGCCGAACCTGACCGTCATGGACGAGCACGCGGTCATCACCGCCCACGGCCCCTTCCAGGGCCTGGACCGCCTTGAGGCGCGCAGCGCCGTCGTCGGCGCCCTGCGCGCCGAGGGCCGGATCGTCGCCGAGAAGCGCCCGTACACCCACTCCGTGGGCCACTGCTCGCGCTGTAAGACGACCATCGAGCCGCGGCTGTCCATGCAGTGGTGGGTCAAGGTCGGCCCGCTGGCCAAGGCCGCGGGCGACGCGGTCCGCGACGGCCGGGTGAAGATCCACCCGGAGGACATGTCGAAGCGCTACTTCGACTGGGTCGACAACCTCCACGACTGGTGCATCTCGCGCCAGCTGTGGTGGGGCCACCGGATCCCGGTCTGGTACGGGCCGAACGGCGAGGTCGTCTGCGTCGGACCGAACGAGGAGCCGCCGAGCGGCGAGGGCTGGCACCAGGACAGCGATGTCCTGGACACCTGGTTCTCGTCCGGCCTGTGGCCGTTCTCCACGCTCGGCTGGCCCGAGCAGACCGAGAGCATGGAGAAGTTCTATCCGAACTCGGTCCTGGTCACCGGCTACGACATCCTCTTCTTCTGGGTCGCCCGGATGATGATGTTCGGCCTGTACGCGATGGACGGCACCCCGCCGTTCCACACCATCGCGCTGCACGGCATGGTGCGTGACCAGTTCGGCAAGAAGATGTCCAAGTCCTTTGGCAACGCGGTCAATCCGCTGGACTGGATGGACACCTACGGATCGGACGCCGTCCGCTTCACCCTGGCCCGGGGCGCCAACCCCGGGGTCGACGTTCCGATCGGCGAGGACTGGGTCCAGGCGTCCCGCAACTTCGCCAACAAGATCTGGAACGCGACCCGCTTCGCGCTGATGAACGGGGCGACGGTCGAGGGCGAACTCCCTGCCCCCGAGCGGCTGTCCGCCACCGACCGCTGGATTCTGTCCCGGCTGAACGCGGTGGTCGCCGAGGTCGACGCGTACTACGAGGACTACCAGTTCGCCAAGCTCTCCGACGTCCTCTACCACTTCGCGTGGGACGAGGTCTTCGACTGGTACGTCGAGCTGTCCAAGACCACCTTCGCCAAGGGCGGTGCGGAGGCCGACGCCGCGCGGCGCGTCCTCGGCGAGGTCCTGGACATCACGCTGCGGCTGCTGCACCCGGTGGTCCCGTTCGTCACCGAGAAGCTGTGGACCTCGCTGACCGGCCGGGAGTCCGTCGTCATCGCGGAGTGGCCCGGCGACAGCGGCTTCCGGGACGAGGCTGCCGAGCGGGAGATCGAGAACCTCCAGCAGGTGGTCACCGAGGTCCGCCGGTTCCGCGCCGACCAGGGCCTCCAGCCCGGTCAGCGGGTCCCGGCGCGGCTGGAGCTGTCCGGCACCTCGCTCGCCGCCCACGAGGACGCGATGCGCTCCCTGCTGCGCCTCCAGCCGGCCGGTGAGGACTTCACGGCCACCGCCTCGCTGCCGGTCGCGGGCGCGACCGTGGCGCTGGACCTCTCCGGTGCGATCGACGTCGAGGCCGAGCGCAAGCGGCTGGCCAAGGACCTCGCCGCGGCCGAGAAGGACAAGGCGCAGACGACCGCGAAGCTGTCCAACGAGGGCTTCCTGGCCAAGGCCCCCGACCATGTGGTGGAGAAGATCCGCACCCGGCAGGCGACCGCCGAGGCCGATATCGCTCGGATCACCGCCCAGTTGGCGGCCCTCCCCAAGGGCTGACCGAGGGCTGACCGGGGGCTGACCGAGGGCTGGCCGAAGGCCGGTCGGCACTGATCGCACGAGGCGCCCCCGCCGGATTCCGGCGGGGGCGCCTTGGTGTGTGCGATGTGCCACAGACGCCCTGAGAAGCCTCACAAACGCCTCACAAACGCCTCACAGGCACCGCACAGCAAAGCCCCACTGGGAACCAAACACTGCCTTCCGGGAGTTCTCCGGCAGTACGTCCCGGAAGGAGCTCCACCCTCCATGAACAAGCCGCTGCGAAGGGCCTCCATTTTCTCGCTTCTGCTCGTGCTGGCCCTGCTCGCCTGGGCCACCTATGTGCAGTTGGCGAGAGGCGACAGTCTCCGGGACAACTCGCACAACAGCCGTGTGGCCATCTCCCAGTACGCCGGCCCGCTGGGCGACATCCTGGCCGGCGGCAAGTCGATCACCGGCTCGGCGTCCACCGACGGCGACCTGAAGTACAAGCGCACCTACACCGACGGCAAGCTCTGGGCCCCGGTCACCGGCTACGCCTCCCAGTCCTACGGCAGCACTCAGCTCGAGGCCCTGGACCGGCAGGTCCTCGACGGCTCCGACAGCCGGCTGAAGAACCCGCTCGAGGCGGTGACGCGGGAGCGGTCCAAGCCCGGCGATGTGATCACCACGATCAATCCGGCCGTGCAGAAGGCCGCCTATGAGGGCCTGGGGAACAAGACCGGCGCGGCCGTGGCACTCGACCCCACGACCGGCGCCGTCCTGGGCCTGGCCAGCACGCCCTCGTACGACCCCGGCAGCTTCGCGGGCTCCTCCACCAAGGACCAGAAGGCGTGGCTCGCGCTGCAGAAGGACAAGAAGCAGCCGATGCTGAACCGCGCGCTGCGCCAGACGTACCCGCCGGGCTCGACCTTCAAGGTCCTGGTCGCCGCCGCGGCGCTGGAGAACGGGCTGTACTCGTCGGTGGACGAGCCGACCAAGAGCCCGGATCCGTACCGGCTGCCGGGCACGGTCACCGATATGCACAACGAGAACAGGTCGGCGCCCTGTAAGAACGCGACGATACGCACCGCCCTGGAGTACTCGTGCAACACGGTCTTCGCGAAGATGGCCGTGGACCTGGGCCAGTCCAAGATGTCGGCGCAGGCCGAGAAGCTGGGCTTCGACGACTCCAAGCTGGACATCCCGGTGCGCGCCGCGAAGAGCCTCTACCCGAGCGGGATGAACGACTCGCAGACGGCCCTGAGCGGTATGGGCCAGTTCGATGTGACGGCCACTCCGCTGCAGATGGCGATGGTCTCCTCGGCCATCGCGAACGACGGCAAGCTGATGACCCCGTACGAGGTCGACCGCACCACGGACGGCACTGCCTCCGCCCTGGACCGTAACCAGGACAAGACCTACGGCGAGGCGATGTCCAAGCACACCGCGTCCGAGCTGCAGTCCGCGATGCGGACGGTCGTGGATCAGGGCACCGGGACCAACGCGAAGATCCCCGGGGTGACGGTGGGCGGCAAGACCGGCACCGCCCAGCACGGTGAGAACAACAGCGCCAATCCCTACGCGTGGTTCATCAGCTACGCGGATGCCGGCGGCGGCCACAAGGTCGCGGTCGCGGTGGTGGTCGAGGACAGCGACGCGGCCCGCGCCGACATTTCTGGCGGCGGCCTCGCGGGGCCGATCGCCAAGTCGATGATGAAGGCTGCTCTCGGCGGCGAGTGAGCCGAAGGGGCGCGTCGCTGTCGTAAGGGAGAGCGCGCGCAGGGAGCGAGGAACGAGTGACCGAGCACGGTCGACCGTCGACAGCGACTGGAGCGCCCCCGGAGGCGAGCCGCCTTGTCACAGATACCGGGTCGTGACCCCGGGGATGGCGCTGGCCCGGCTTGTCACCCCTGCCTCGTAGACTGGTCGGCGTGAGCGAGGAGCGCCCCCAGAACGAGTCCGACGAGTTCGAAGAGATCGTCGAAGCCGAGACCGACCGTGACCCCGATCTGGCGGTGATCGAGGCCGGTAGCCGGACGCTGCGTGCGCAGTCCGGGCCACCGCAGGGGGACGGCATTCCGTCCCGCCCGGCCGATCCGGAGGTGGACCGCGCCCTGCGCGAGGTGGAGGGCGAGCTGGCCAAGCGCTGGCCGGAGACCAAGCTGGACCCGTCGCTGGTGCGCATCGAGTCGCTGATGGACATCCTCGGTTCGCCGCAGCGGTCCTATCCCTCGATCCACATCACCGGCACGAACGGCAAGACCAGCACCGCCCGTATGGTCGAGTCGCTGCTGGGCGCCTTCGAGCTGCGCACCGGCCGCTACACCAGCCCCCATGTCCAGTCGATCACCGAGCGGATCAGCCTGGACGGGGCGCCGATCTCCGCCGAGCGGTTCATCGAGACGTACCAGGACATCCAGCCGTACATCGAGATGGTCGACGCCCAGCAGGAGCACCGGCTGTCCTTCTTCGAGGTGCTCACCGGGATGGCGTACGCGGCCTTCGCGGACGCGCCCGTGGACATCGCGGTGGTCGAGGTCGGCATGGGCGGCTCCTGGGACGCCACCAATGTGGTCGACGCGGGCGTCGCGGTGATCATGCCGATCTCGCTGGACCACACCGACCGGCTCGGCACCACTCCGGAGCAGATCGCCACGGAGAAGGCCGGCATAGTGAAGCAGGACGCCACCGTGGTGCTCGCGCAGCAGCCGGTGGAGGCCGCCTCCGTGGTGCTCAAGCGCGCCGTCGAGGTGGACGCCACGGTCGCCCGTGAGGGCATGGAGTTCGGGGTGCTCTCCCGGGAGGTGGCGGTCGGCGGTCAGCTGCTGACCCTGCGCGGCCTCGGCGGGGAGTACCCCGATGTCTTCCTCCCGCTGCACGGCGCCCACCAGGCACACAACGCGGCGATGGCGCTGGCCGCCGTCGAGGCGTTCTTCGGCGTCGGCTCCCAGCATGCCCGCACGCTCGACATCGACACGATCCGCTCCGCCTTCGCCTCCGTGACCTCGCCGGGCCGGATGGAGGTTGTGCGCCGTAGCCCCACCGTGGTGCTGGACGCCGCGCACAACCCCGCGGGTGCCCGTGCGGCGGCCGAGGCGGTCACCGAGTCCTTCGACTTCAGCCGGCTGGTCGGCGTGGTCGGGGCGAGCGCCGACAAGGATGTCCGCGGTCTGCTGGAAGCCTTCGAGCCGATCTTCGCCGAGGTCGTGGTGACCCGCAATTCCAGCCATCGCGCGATGGACCCGGACGAGCTGGCCGCGATCGCCGTCGAGGTCTTCGGCTCCGACCGGGTCCAGGTCGAGCCGCGGCTGGACGACGCCCTGGAGGAAGCCATCACCCTGGCGGAGGAAGAGGGTGAATACGCCGGAGCGGGTGTTCTGGTGACCGGGTCGGTGATCACGGTCGGCGAGGCCCGGCTGCTTCTGGGAAGGGGCTGATATGCGGACGCTGTGCGCTTCCACCCTCATCGGTGAGTTCTTTGTGATCGGCTTCGCCGGGCTGGTCGCGATGAAGACGTCCGGGCTGTCGACGGGCACCGTCTGGACGGTCAGCGGGATCGCCATGGCGCTGTGTGTGCTGCTGTGCGGAATGCTGAGCCGTCCGGGCGCGGTGCAGATCGGCTGGGCCCTGCAGATCGGCCTGGTGCTGAGCGGTTTCGTGGTGACCACCATGTTCGTCCTCGGGGTGGTCTTCGCCGCGCTGTGGTGGGCCTCGGTCCACTTCGGCCGTAAGGTCGACGAGGCGAAGGCGCGGTTCGCCGCGGCCTCGGCCGCCTCGCCTGACGCTGCGTGACGTGGCCCTCGTTCACCCATGTAGCCTCTGCCTCACAGCGCCACCCGCACGCCATTCCCCAAAGGAGCCCGCACCGTGAGCCAGCGCACGCTCGTCCTTCTCAAGCCCGACGCCGTCCGACGCGGTCTGGTGGGCGAGATTCTGGGGCGGATCGAGAAGAAGGCGGGCTGGACGATCAGCGCCCTCGAGCTGCGTCAGCTGGACCGTGAGGTCCTGGAGCAGCACTACGCCGAGCATGTCGGCAAGCCCTTTTACGAGCCCCTGATGGAGTTCATGGCCTCCGCTCCGGCCGTGGCGCTGGTCGTCGAGGGCGAGCGGGTCATCGAGGGAGTCCGGGCGCTGGCCGGGCCGACCGACCCGATCGCCGCGGCGCCCGGGTCCATCCGTGGCGATTTCGGCACCATCGTTCGGGAAAATCTGATCCATGCCTCGGACTCCGAGGAGTCCGCCGAACGGGAAATCAAGATTTTCTTTCCCGGGCTCGCCTGATCCCGATCCGAGCGGTACTGATCGGCCATCAGTTTGATCATCTGCTTGCCACACCCCTGCTGACCTGGGGGCGGCCGAATTGCTCGGCCGCCCTTCGGCATATGGGAGCCGATCGGGGGAACGCATCTCCGCGACACGACGTCACCATTAGAGGAGGCGGGGTCGTGTTCTGCTGACAATGGCGGAGGACCCCCGCAGCGTGTTCGAGCGGGCGTGACTACGATGAAGCCTCCGCGCCTCGCAGCGCACACCCATCCTGCCGACCTCTAGCAAGCAATCGCTCCAGCAGGGAAGGCCTGACGTATCCTCATGGGGAACAACATGTCGTTCATCGGCCGTGACATGGCTGTCGACCTCGGGACCGCCAACACGCTGGTGTACGTCAGGGGCCGCGGGATCGTCCTCAACGAGCCATCCGTCGTCGCCATCAACACCAACACTGGCGGAATTCTCGCCGTGGGCGCCGAGGCGAAGAAGATGATCGGCCGCACCCCTGGCAACATCGTCGCTGTGCGTCCGCTCAAGGACGGCGTTATCGCCGACTTCGAGATCACCGAGCGGATGTTGCGGTACTTCATCCTGAAAATTCATAAGCGCCGCTATCTCGCCCGGCCCCGAGTGGTCGTCTGTGTGCCTTCCGGTATCACCGGAGTCGAGCGCCGTGCCGTCATCGAGGCGTCCACTCAGGCGGGCGCCCGTCAGGTGCACATCATTGAGGAGCCCATGGCCGCGGCCATCGGTTCCGGCCTTCCCGTCCACGAGGCCACCGGCAATATGGTCGTGGACATCGGCGGCGGCACCACCGAGGTCGCCGTCATCTCGCTGGGCGGCATCGTCACCGCGCAGTCCATCCGGGTGGCGGGCGATGAGCTGGACAACGCGATCATCCAGCACATCAAGAAGGAGTACAGCCTGCTGCTCGGCGAGCGCACCGCCGAGAACATCAAGATCACCATCGGCTCCGCGGCCGAGAGCGACGAAGAGGAACACACCGAGATCCGCGGCCGTGACCTCGTCAGCGGCCTCCCCAAGACCGTCGTGATCTCCGCCGCCGAGGTCCGCAAGGCCATGGAGGAGCCGGTCAACTCGATCGTCGACGCCGTCAAGACCACCCTCGACAAGTGCCCCCCGGAGCTCTCCGGCGACGTGATGGACCGCGGCATCGTGCTCACCGGTGGCGGTGCGCTGCTGCGCGGCCTGGACGAGCGGCTGCGCCAGGAGACCGGGATGCCGATCCATATCGCCGAGGACCCGCTGGACTCCGTCGCGCTCGGGTCCGGCAAGTGCGTGGAGGAGTTCGAGGCGCTCCAGCAGGTGCTGGACGCCCAGCCCCGCAGATGACAATCCGGCGAACCGGCCGTGCGGGTGGTTGGCTGCCCGTGCGGCGGAACGCTGATATACAGGCATAAGGCTCCCCAGGACCGGCCGGTCACCACATCACCGGCACCGGCACCGGTCCGACTTCGACGAGGAAGGCACGTCGCCGCACGTGAGGGACACACGAGAGAGCCGGCTGCTCCTGGTGCTGCTGGTCGCCATCGCGTTCGCGCTGATCACGGTGGATATCCGCGGCGGCGAGGACTCACCCCTCGACGGCGCCCGTCAGGCCGCCGCTTCCGTCTTCGGGCCTGTGGAGGACGGCGTCGCGTCCGCCGTCGACCCGGTCGGCAACGCCGTCGCGGCCGTACGGGAATCCGGTGACCGGCGCGATCGGGTCCGCCGCCTGGAGGAAGAGAACACCAAGCTCAAGCAAAAGCTCGGCAACGACTCCCGCAACCGCGCCCGCTCGGCCGAGCTCGACAAGCTGCTCAAGACCGCGGGCGCCGGCCAATACGGCATCAAGGGCGCCCAGGTCATCGGCATCGGCGCCGCCCAGGGTTTCTCCTGGACCGTCACCCTCGACATCGGCAGTAACGACGGCATCCGCCGCGACATGACCGTCATCAACGGCGACGGGCTGGTCGGCCGGGTCACCACCGTCGGCTCCTCGACGGCGACCGTGCTGCTCGCCATCGACCCGGACTTCACCGTCGGCACCCGTATGGAGGGGTCGGGCGAGCTCGGCTTCGCCACCGGACGCGGCGACCGCTCGCTCCATGTGCAGCTCCTCAACGGCAAGGCCCGGATCAAGCCGGGCGACCGGATGGTCACCTTCGGCTCCCAGGCGGACAAGCCGTTCGTCCCCGGAGTCCCGGTCGGCAAGGTCGTGCGCGTCGACCCCACCGGAGGGGATCTCACCCGCACGCTTCAAGTGCGCCCGTACGTGCGGTTCAGCAAGCTGGACATCGTCGGGGTCGTCGTCCAGCCGCCGCGCGGCAACCCGCGTGACACCGTGCTGCCGCCCAAGCCCGCGAAGCCCAAGCCGACGCCCACGGTCACCGTCACGGCCAACCCCTCAGCCACCGCCACGAGCCCGGCCGCCAACAGGAGCTGACCGATGCTGCACCTCAACCGGATCGTCCTGTCGACCTGCCTGGTGGTCTTCGCCCTCGTCGTCCAGATCTGTGTGCTGGCCCGGCTCCAACTGCCCGGCGCCGTCCCGGACCTGCTGCTCCTCGTCGTGCTCGGTCTCGCGCTCGTCTACGGCCACACCGGCGGTGCGCTCATCGGCTTCGCCGCGGGCCTGCTCGCCGACCTCGCCCCGCCCGCCGACCACGCCGCCGGCCGCTATGCCCTGGTGCTCTGCGTCATCGGCTATCTGGCGGGGCTCGCCAAACCGGAGTCCGGCCAGCTCAGGTCGGCCACCGGGCCGATGCTGGTGGTCGTGGCGGCGGCCATCGGCGCCACGCTGCTGTACGCCGGGGTCGGCATCCTCGTCGGCGACGACGCGGCCCGCCAGGTGGGCCTGGGCAAGCTGCTGTTCACCGCGGCCCTCTACGACCTGCTGCTGGCACCCTTCACGGTGCCGCTGATCATGGGGCTGGCCAGACGGAGTGAGAACGATCCGATGGCCGACAGCGCGGGCGGCGGCGGTGAGAGCCCGTCCCGCTGGATCAGCACGGCGGGCGGCGTCAGCACCGGCCGGGCCGGCCGGATGAGCCGGCTCAAGCGTCCGGGCCGGGCGGCCCGGATCGGCAGCCAGCGCGGCGGGCTGCTGGCCCGCACCGGGAAGAACAGGACGGCACGCATCAAGGGGGTCAAGCGCCTGTGAGCACGGCCCTCCCGCCGCCCGCCGCCCTCCCCTCTGCCGTCCGCTCGTCGCCCACCACCGCCCTCAGGGGATGCCATGAGTAATATCCCCGAGACCGGACGGACCCCCCGGGTCACCATCCGGCTCGTCGGCCTCCAGATCCTGGTCTTCTCGCTGCTGCTGACCCTCGGCGGGCGCCTGTGGTACCTGCAGATCCGCAACGGCGACGAGTACACCGCCGAAGCCGCCAACAACCACGTCCAGCAGGTCGTCCGGCCCGCCGTGCGCGGCTCCATACTGGACGCCCGCGGGGTGCCGCTCGCCGACAACGAGACCCGTCTGGTCGTCTCCGCCAGCCGCACCGAGCTGATGAAGATGCCGGACGACGGCAAGGCCGCCCTCACCCGCCTGGCCGACGTCCTGGGCATGAAGCCCAAGGACGTCATGGACAAGGTCCGGCTGTGCGACGCCAAGACCCCGCAGCCCTGTTGGAACGGTTCCCCGTACCAGCCCATCCCGATCACGGACGAGGCCAGCGCCAAGCAGGCGCTGCAGATCCGCGAGCGCGAAGAGGACTTCCCCGGCATCAGCGCCGAGCCCACCGCCGTGCGCCGCTATGCCGCTCCCGCCGGTTCCAACGCCGCCCAGGTGCTCGGCTATCTCTCCCCGGTCACCGATGAGCAGGTGAAGGAGGCCGAGCACACCAAGTCGCCCCTGCTCCGCTCGGACCAGGTCGGCAGCAACGGCCTCGAGCGCCAGTACGACAGCGAGCTGCGCGGCAAGGCCGGGGTGACCCGTTACGAGGTCGACAACCTCGGCCGTGTCATCGGTCAGCGGGAGAGTCAGAAGGCGCGTCCCGGCGACAACGTCGTCACCAGCATCGACTCGCGTGTCCAATCGGTCGCGGAGAAGGAGCTGGAGCAGGCGATGCGGGACGCCCGCAAGCAGCACGACCGGAACACCGGCACCAACTACAAGGCGGACTCGGGCGCGGTCGTGGTCATGGAGGCCAAGACCGGCCGGGTGGTGGCCATGGCGTCCAACCCGTCGTACGACCCCAACGCCTGGGTCGGCGGCATCTCCGGCAAGGACTACAAGCAGCTCACCGGCAAGAAGTCCAACTACCCGCTGCTCAACCGGGCGATCCAGGGACAGGCGGCCCCCGGCTCGATCTTCAAGGTCGTCCCGACGACCGCCGCGATCAACGCCGGCTACTCCTTCAACGGGCCGTATCCCTGCACCAGCTCGTTCAACATCGGCAGCCAGGTCTTCAAGAACTTCGAGTCCGAGAACTACGGCGGGATCAGCCTCGGCCGCGCGCTGGAGGTCTCCTGCGACACCGTCTTCTACCACCTCGCCTACGAGCAGTGGAAGAAGGACGGCGGCAACAAGCCCAAGAAGAAGCCGGGGGACTGGTTCTACCGGACCGCCCACCAGTTCGGCCTCGGTAAGGAGACCGGCATCGACCTCCCCAACGAGGTCACCGGCCGGGTCCCGGACCGCCAGTGGAAGAAGGACTACTGGAAGGCCAACAAGGACGCCTGGTGCAAGACCGGCAAGAAGAACGGGAGCTACGGCGAGCGGATCGCCTACGAGAACTGCCTCGAGGGCATGAAGATGCGCGCCGGTGACTCCGTGAACTACTCCATCGGCCAGGGCGACACCCTCGTCACCCCGATCCAGATGGCCACCATCTACTCGGCCATCAGCAACGGCGGAACGCTCTACAACCCGACCGTCGGCAAGGCGGTCGTCAGCCCCGACGGCAAGGACGTCCAGGAGATCAAGCCGGAGTCGCACGGCAAGCTGCCGATGAAGGGCCAGACCCGCGAGAAGATCGACAGCGCGCTCGCGGGCGTCGCCACCCGGGGCACCGCCGCCTGGCGGTTCCAGGGCTGGCCGCAGGACAAGATCCCGATGCACGCCAAGACCGGTACCGCGGAGGTCTACGGCAAGCAGACCACCTCGTGGTTCGCGACGTACACCAAGGACTACTCGATCGTCATGACGATCTCCCAGGGCGGTACCGGATCCGGGGCCTCCGGCCCGGCGGTGCGCAAGATCTACAACGCGCTGTACGGGGTCGACGCCAAGGGCGGCATCGACAAGAAGAAGGCGCTGCTGCCCCAGCCGCAGGCCAACCTGCCGAAGATCTCCTCGGACGGCTCCATCGAGCCCCAGCCCCTGGGCAAGCAGTTCGAGGCGGCTTCCCGTGAGCGGCGGCGGGGAGGGGATTCGTGAGCGCGTCCACGCACGGATACTCCGTCCGCCGCTTCACTCCGGAGCGCGGCACCTGGAGCAAGCTCATGGCGCGCGACTCCGTCGTGCGCCGCCTCGACTGGGTGCTGCTGCTCACCGCGCTGGCCCTGTCCGCGATCGGCGGGGCGCTCGTCTACTCCGCCACCCGCAACCGCACCGAGCTGAACCAGGGCGACCCGTACTACTTCCTGGTCCGGCACGCCCTGAACACCGGCATCGGGCTGGTGCTCGCCATCGGCACCGTCTGGCTGGGTCATCGCACCCTGCGGGGCGCGGTCCCGGTCCTCTACGGCCTGTCCGTCGTCCTCGTCCTCGCCGTCCTCACCCCGCTGGGCTCGACGATCAACGGGGCGCACGCGTGGATCGTGGTCGGCGGCGGATTCTCCCTGCAGCCGGGTGAGTTCGCCAAGATCACGATCATTCTGGGCATGGCGATGCTGCTGGCCGCGCGCGTGGACGCGGGTGACCGGCTCAACCCCGACCACCGGACCGTCGTCCAGTCGCTCGGCCTGGCCGCACTGCCCATCGCGATCGTGCTGCTGATGCCGGACCTCGGCTCGGTGATGGTCATGGCGGTGATCGTGCTCGCCGTGCTGCTCGCCTCCGGCGCGTCCAACCGCTGGATCGCCGGGCTGATCCTCACGGCCGTGGTCGGCGCGCTGCTCATCTGGCAGCTGCACGTCCTCGACCAGTACCAGATCGACCGCTTCGCCGCCTTCGCCAACCCCGCGCTCGACCCGGCCGGGGTCGGCTACAACACCAACCAGGCGCGGATCGCGATCGGCTCGGGCGGTCTCACCGGTAAGGGGCTCTTCCACGGCACCCAGACCACCGGTCAGTTCGTCCCCGAGCAGCAGACCGACTTCGTCTTCTCGGTCGCGGGGGAGGAGCTCGGCTTCCTCGGCGCGGGCCTGATCATCGTGCTGCTGGGGGTCGTGCTGTGGCGCGCCTGCCGGATCGCGCGCGACACCACGGAGCTGTACGGGACCGTCGTCGCGGCCGGGATCATCGCCTGGTTCGCCTTCCAGTCGTTCGAGAACATCGGGATGACGCTGGGCATCATGCCGGTGGCCGGTCTGCCGCTGCCGTTCGTCTCCTACGGCGGAACCTCGATGTTCGCCGTATGGATCGCGATCGGGCTGCTGCAGTCCATCCGAGTGCAGCGGCCCGTCTCCGCTTAGGGCTGATTGGCCCCAGTTCGGGTACGTGACATCACATGGTGGACACGAAGCAGGAGATAGAACGCAAGTACGAGGCCACCGCCGAAGAAGCCGGTCCGTCCGGGCGGCCCGACCTGCCGGGTCTTCCCGAATTGACCGGGGCGGGTCCGGTCGCGACCGTGGTGAGCCGAGGTGTCGCGACCCTCGAGGCCACCTATTACGACACCCCCGGGCGAAGGCTGCTGGCCGACGGCATCACCTTGCGCCACCGCACCGGCGGCGCCGACGAGGGCTGGCATCTGAAGCTGCCCGTCGGCCCGGACACCCGGGAGGAGCTGCAGGCGCCGCTGGGCGTCGAGGTGCCCGCAGAGATGGCCGCGCTGCTGCGCTCGCGGGTCCGCCACGATCCGCTGCGCCCGCTCGCCCATCTGCACACCGAGCGGGACCGTAAGGATCTGGTGGACGCCGACGGCACCGTCCTCGCCGAGGTGTCCGTCGACCGCGTCACGGCCCGGCGGCTGGCGCCCGAGGAGAGCGAGCCGGTGCGGTGGACCGAGGTCGAGGTCGAGCTCGCCGAGGGCCGGGGCCACGATCAGCGGCTGCTCGACGCGGTCGAGGGGCGGCTGCGCGACGGCGGTCTGCACCGCGCCGAGACCCCCTCCAAGCTCGCCAAGGCCCTGGCCGAGACGGAGAAGGCCGCGGTCGCGGTCGAGACCGGCGGAGACGGGCCCGGCCGGTCCGCCAAGCCCGGGAAGCCCGCGAAGAGCGCCCGCCAGGTCGAGCAGGCCGCGTCGGCGGTCCGGCGGCCGCTCGGCGCCGACGACGTCGTCCTGGACTACGTACGCCGTCAGATCGACGCCATGGTGCGGCTGGACCCCGCCGTGCGCAGGGACCTGCCGGACGCGGTGCACCGGATGCGGGTCGCCACTCGCCGGCTGCGCAGCGCCTTCCGCTCCTACCGCAAGGTCCTGGACCGTACGGTGACCGATCCGATCGGCGACGAGCTGAAGTGGCTGGCCGGTGAGCTCGGTGTGGAACGCGACCGCGAGGTGCTCACCGAGCGGCTCGAGGGCCGTCTCGCCGAGCTGCCGGACGACCTCCGGCTCGGCCCGGTGCGGAACCGGCTGGACCACTGGTCGCAGGGGCGCCGCGACGGCGCCCGCGCGGCCGTCCTGGGCGCGCTGGACAGCGAGCGCCATCTCACGCTCCTGGACACCCTCGACGCCCTGGCGGCCGATCCGCCGCTGCGCCCCGCCGCCGCGAAGCCGGCCGCGCCGGTGGTCGTGGGGGCCGTGCTGCGCGACTACGAGCGGCTCGCCACCCGCATGGCCACCGCCCTGGAGACGCCCGCGGGGCCGGACCGCGATGTGGCCGTCCATCAGGCCCGTAAGGCCGCCAAGCGCGTCCGCTACGCCGCGGAGACGGCCCGGCCAGCGCTCGGCAAGCCCGCCAAGAAGTTCGCCCGCCGTATGCAGGCCGTACAGGATGTGCTCGGCGACCACCAGGACAGCGTCGTCGTGCGCGAGGCGCTGCGGGCGCTGGCCACCCAGGCCCACGGCGCGGGGGAGAGTGACTTCACCTTCGGCCTGCTGTACGGCAGGGAGGAGGCGCGGGCCGCCGCCCGCGAGCGTGAGCTGCCCGGCCTGTGGGCCGATGTCTCCCGTAAGAAGCACCGGGCGGCGCTGGAGTCGTAGATCCGTGGCGAGGGAGTCCGGCGCGGCAGGTAGGCTAGAGGGTCACCCCTGTCAGCTTCACGAAAGTCCGCGATGTCTGTCGAGTCGGTCTTCCCACAGCTCGAGGCCCTGCTGCCGCATGTGCAGAAGCCCATCCAGTACGTAGGCGGTGAGCTCAATTCCACCGTCAAGGACTGGGACTCCTGCGACGTCCGCTGGTCGCTCATGTACCCGGACGCCTACGAGGTCGGTCTCCCCAACCAGGGCGTCATGATTCTTTACGAGGTCCTCAACGAGCGCGAGGGTGTGCTCGCCGAGCGCACCTACAGCGTGTGGCCGGACCTCGAGGAGCTGATGCGCGAGCACAAGGTGCCGCAGTTCACCGTGGATTCGCACCGCCCGGTGTCCGCGTTCGACTTCCTCGGCGTCTCCTTCTCCACCGAGTTGGGGTACACCAACCTCCTCACCGCGCTCGACCTCGCGGGCGTCCCCCTGGACGCCGCGGACCGCACCGAGGACCACCCCGTCGTGGTCGCGGGCGGCCACGCCGCCTTCAACCCGGAGCCGATCGCCGACTTCATCGACTGCGCGGTGATCGGCGACGGTGAGCAGGCCGTGCTCGACATGACCGCGATCCTCCGCGCCTGGAAGGCCGAGGGCCGCCCGGGCGGCCGCGATGAGCTGCTCTTCCGTCTCGCGCGTACCGGCAGCGTCTACGTCCCGAAGTTCTACGACGTGGAGTACCTGGCCGACGGCCGGATCGCGCGCGTCGTGCCGAACCGCTCGGGCGTGCCGTGGCGGGTGTCCAAGCACACCGTCATGGACCTCGACGAGTGGCCCTACCCGAAGCAGCCGCTGGTGCCGCTGGCCGAGACCGTCCATGAGCGGATGTCGGTGGAGATCTTCCGCGGCTGCACCCGTGGCTGCCGCTTCTGCCAGGCGGGCATGATCACCCGCCCGGTGCGCGAGCGGTCGATCACCGGGATCGGCGAGATGGTCGACAAGGGGCTGAAGGCCACCGGTTTCGAGGAGGTCGGCCTGCTGTCGCTCTCCTCCGCCGACCACACCGAGATCGGCGACGTGGCCAAGGGCCTCGCCGACCGGTACGAGGAGGACAAGATCGGCCTGTCCCTCCCGTCGACCCGGGTGGACGCCTTCAACATCGACCTCGCCAACGAGCTGACCCGCAACGGGCGCCGCTCGGGCCTCACCTTCGCCCCCGAGGGCGGCAGTGAGCGCATCCGTAAGGTCATCAACAAGATGGTCTCCGAAGAGGACCTCATCCGTACGGTGGCCACCGCGTACGGCAACGGCTGGCGGCAGGTGAAGCTGTACTTCATGTGCGGTCTGCCCACCGAGACCGACGACGATGTGCTGCAGATCGCCGACATGGCGACCAAGGTCATCGCCAAGGGCCGCGAGGTGTCCGGCAAGAACGACATCCGCTGCACCGTCTCGATCGGCGGTTTCGTCCCCAAGCCGCACACCCCCTTCCAGTGGGCCCCGCAGCTGAGCGCCGAGGAGACCGACGCCCGGCTGGAGAAGCTGCGCGAAAGGATCCGCGGCGACAAGAAGTACGGCCGCTCGATCGGCTTCCGCTACCACGACGGCAAGCCCGGCATCGTCGAGGGTCTGCTCTCGCGCGGCGACCGCCGGGTGGGCGCGGTCATCCGCGCCGTCTACGAGGACGGTGGCCGCTTCGACGGCTGGCGTGAGCACTTCTCGTACGACCGGTGGATGGAGTGCGCCGAGCGGGCCCTGCCCCAGTTCGGCCTCGACCTCGACTGGTACACCACGCGCGAGCGCACCTACGAGGAGGTCCTGCCCTGGGACCACCTCGATTCGGGCCTCGACAAGGACTGGCTGTGGGAGGACTGGCAGGACTCGCTCGACGAGACCGAGGTCGAGGACTGCCGCTGGACCCCCTGCTTCGACTGCGGCGTCTGCCCGCAGATGCAGACCGAGATCCAGATCGGCCCCACCGGCCGGAAGCTGCTGCCGCTGTCGGTGAAGTAGCCGTCCGGCGGCCCTCCGCCACCGGGGTGCCCACAAAGTAGGCTGGAAGAGACCGGGGCCCTGCGGCCCTGGTGCTCGACCGCAAGGAAGTACAAGGAGACAGTCCCCTGGGCAAGCGACAGCCCGAAGGCCCGCCGCCCGCTCCCGCGGTGCAGCGCATCCGTTTGCGTTACACCAAGCGCGGCCGCCTCCGGTTCACCAGCCACCGCGACTTCCAGCGCGCCTTCGAGCGGGCGCTGCGCCGCGCCGAGGTGCCGATGGCCTACTCGGCGGGCTTCACCCCGCATCCGAAGGTGTCCTACGCCAATGCCGCACCCACCGGCACCGGCAGCGAAGCGGAGTACCTGGAGATCCAGCTGACCGAGACGCGCGACCCCGAGAAGCTCCGGGCGCTGCTCAACGAGTCGCTGCCCGCGGGGCTCGATGTGATCGAGGCCGTGGAGGCCCGCACCTCGGGGCTCGCCGACCGGCTGCAGGCGTCCGTATGGGAGATCCGGCTCGACCAGGTCGCCCAGGCGGATGCCGAGCGTGCCGCCGCCGCCTTCCTCGAGGCCGACACGGTCGAGGTGGAGCGCCGGACGAAAAACGGGTTGCGAACCTTCGACGCCCGTGCGGCGGTGGCCCGGCTGGAGGTGCTTCCGCCTCGGGCCGATAGGCCCGGAGACGCTGGCTGTGCGATACTGCGGCTGGTGGTACGGCATCTGACACCTGCCGTGCGACCCGACGACGTCCTGTCCGGTCTCCGCGCTACGGCCGACCTGGCGCCGCCGGTCCCCGCAGCGGTGACCAGGCTGGCGCAGGGGCTGCTCGATGAGGAGTCCGGCACGGTGACCGACCCGCTCGCGCCCGATCGCGAGGCAGTTCAGGCCGCCCCAACCACGGCCGCCGAGCTGACCGCCGCGATGGCGCCGGGAGGTTCCGCGTAGGGCCGCCGTCGATGCGCCGCCGATGCACTTGGGAGCCACCCGGGTACGGCTGGCGCACTGACCAGGAGACTTTCGCCGGTCCCGACACATTCGGTCCCGGTGAGCGAGACGACAGCTCCCGTGCGGCGACCGCGCCCCGGGCGGCGGGACACGCGCACAGTGCGCGGGTGGCCGGCCGGAGGCAGGCGCGGCGCCCGGGAGCGTGACGGGAGAAACGCCCGCATGCTCGAACCAATTGAGCCGACCCAACCTGTCCAGCCCCTTGAGCCGTCCGCGCCGCGTGCCGCGGCGCCCGGGGATCCCATCGAGAGCACGCCCAGCGACACGCTGCCGCCGCGCCGCCGCCGTGCGGCCTCCCGCCCGGCCGGTCCGCCGGTCGGCGGAGTGAGCGGCGCCGAGGTCACCACGCCCTCATCGCCGGCCATACCGGCTGATCAGATCGTTGCCATCGCCGCGTCCGAGGCCGCTTCCGAGCCCGTCGCCGCCGGTGCCGCCGGGATCAGCGCGAGCGGATCCGCATCCGGGTCCGACACCGAATCCGCCGCTCCGCCCGCCCGTGCGCGGCGTCGGGTGGCGCGCAAGGCGACGGCTCCGGCGGGTTCGCCGGAGGCCGCGGAGACCGTGGTGACGGCCGATGCCGGCCATGGCGGCGAGGAGCCCCAGGCCGCCGCCGAGCCCGTGGCGGAAGCCGCCCCCGAGGCCGCTCCGCCCGCCCGTACGCGTCGCCGTGCGACCCGTAAGGCGACCGCTCCGACGGGTGCGCCCGCGGAGGCGGAGACCGCGGCGCCTGAGCAGGCCGTGGCGCCGGAGCAGGCCGAGGAGCCCGCTGCGGCTCCGGAGGCCGAGGCGGAGACCGCGCCCGCGGCCCCTGCCCGTACGCGCCGTCGTGCGAGCCGTAAGGCCACGGCCCCCGCGGGCCCGCCGCAGGCGGAGGCCGCCGACGCGGACGCGTCGTCTGCGGCGGCCGCTGGTGGCAGTGGTGACGAGGCCACGGCCCCAGCCGCAGTCGCAGCCGATGCCCCGGCCGACGAGGCCCCGGCCGACGAGGCCCCGCGTACCCGTGCGCGTCGTCGTGCGACCCGTAAGACCACCGCTCCGGCGGGTGCGCCCGCGGAGGCGGAGGTCGTGGAGCCGGAGGAGGCCGTGGAGGCCGAGGCCGAGGCGGAGACCGTGCCCCCGGCACCCGCCCGTACCCGTCGCCGTGCGAGCCGTAAGGCCACCGCCCCCGCCGGAACGCCCGCGGAGGCCGAGGCCGCCGAGGAGCCCGCCGCCGAGCAGCGGGGCGAGAGCGCCGAGGAGCCCGCCGGTGCGCAGGCCGAGGAGGCGCCGCGTAGCCGCGCCCGCCGGCGCGCCACCCGAGGCACCGCCGCCGAGGAGCCGAGCAGCGCTCCGGAGCCGCAGACCGCCGAGGCACCTGCCGCCGACGCCGAGCCGGAGCCCGCGCCCCGTTCGCGGCGCCGGGCGGTCCGCCCGCCGACGGCCGTGTTCCAGGCGCCGGTCTTCACCGAGCCGGTCTTCCAGACGCCGGAGAGCGCCGCCGCCGAGGCCGCCGCCGCGCTGGAGGAGACCGAGGAGGAGGAAGAGGAGCAGCCGACGGCCGAGGAAGCCACCGAGGTCGTCGAGCCCGAGGCGCCCACCGGCCGCCGTCGGCGCCGCCGCCGTGGCGGTGAGCCCGCCGAGGAGCAGCCGGAGGCCGAGGAGACCGAGGCCGTCGAGGCCGAGTCCGGTCAGCCCGAGGGCGAGCACGGCGATGAGGAGCAGGGCGACCGTCCGGCCCGTCGCCGCCGCCGGGGCGGACGTCGCCGTCGCCGGGGTGAGGCAGCCGAGGGCGAGGGCGCCGAGGGACGCTCCGAGGCCGAGACCGGTGAGCGCTACGAGGACGAGTCGGCCGCCGAGGGCGAGAGCGACGAGGAGCAGGGCGAGGGCCGGGACGAGGCGGACGCCGAGGCCGGTGAGCACGGCGGCGGCAGCGCCAGCAGCCGTCGTCGCCGTCGGCGCCGCCGTCGGAGCGGCGACGCGGTCGAGGCGGAGGCGGGCGGTGATGACCCGGAGCGTACGGTCGTCAAGGTCCGCGAGCCCCGGGAGCCCCGTGAGCGGCGCGGCAAGGAATCCGAGTCCAGCGCCGACGAGGTGCAGTCGATCAAGGGATCGACGCGTCTCGAGGCCAAGAAGCAGCGCCGTCGCGAGGGCCGTGAGCAGGGCCGCCGCCGCGTTCCGATCATCACCGAGGCCGAGTTCCTGGCTCGCCGCGAGGCGGTCGAGCGGGTCATGGTCGTCCGGCAGAACGGCGACCGTACCCAGATCGGCGTGCTGGAGGACAACGTCCTCGTCGAGCACTTCGTGAACAAGGAGCAGGCGACCAGCTACGTCGGCAACGTCTACCTGGGCAAGGTTCAGAACGTGCTGCCGTCGATGGAGGCCGCCTTCGTCGACATCGGCAAGGGCCGCAATGCCGTGCTGTACGCGGGCGAGGTGAACTTCGAGGCGCTGGGGCTCTCCAACGGGCCGCGCCGCATCGAGACCGCCCTGAAGTCCGGCCAGTCCGTCCTGGTGCAGGTCACCAAGGACCCGATCGGCCACAAGGGCGCCCGGCTGACCAGCCAGGTCTCCCTCCCGGGCCGCTATCTGGTCTATGTGCCCGAGGGCTCGATGACCGGCATCAGCCGCAAGCTGCCCGACACCGAGCGGGCGCGGCTGAAGCAGATCCTCAAGAAGATCGTCCCCGAGGACGCGGGCGTGATCGTACGCACCGCCGCCGAGGGGGCGAGCGAGGAGGAGCTGTCCCGCGACGTCGCCCGGCTGCAGGCGCAGTGGGAAGAGATCAAGAAGAAGTCGAAGAGCGGTAACGCCCCGTCGCTGCTCTACGGCGAGCCCGACATGACCGTCCGGGTCGTCCGCGACATCTTCAACGAGGACTTCTCCAAGGTCATCGTCAGCGGTGACGACGCCTGGGAGACCATCCACGGCTATGTCTCGCACGTGGCGCCCGACCTCGCGGACCGGCTCCAGAAGTGGACCTCGGACGTCGACGTCTTCGCCACCTACCGGATCGACGAGCAGCTGATGAAGGCGCTGGACCGCAAGGTCTGGCTGCCCAGCGGCGGCTCGCTGGTGATCGACCGGACCGAGGCGATGGTCGTCATCGACGTCAACACCGGCAAGTTCACCGGCCAGGGCGGCAACCTGGAGGAGACGGTCACCAGGAACAACCTGGAGGCGGCCGAGGAGATCGTGCGCCAGCTGCGGCTGCGTGACCTCGGCGGCATCATCGTGATCGACTTCATCGACATGGTGCTGGAGTCCAACCGCGATCTGGTGCTGCGCAGGCTGCTGGAGTGTCTGGGCCGGGACCGTACGAAGCACCAGGTGGCGGAGGTCACCTCGCTCGGCCTGGTCCAGATGACCCGTAAGCGGGTCGGCCAGGGGCTGCTGGAGTCCTTCTCCGAGTCCTGTGTGCACTGCAACGGCCGCGGCGTGATCGTCCACATGGACCAGGCGTCGGCCGCCGGCGGCGGTGGCGGCAAGCGCAAGAAGAAGAAGTCGGCCGGTGGCGCCCAGCAGCCGGCCGAGCAGGAGCAGGCCGCCGTGACCGAGGCCGAGCCCGAGGACGTCACCGAGGCGGCGGCCGAGATCGCGGCGGAGGCCACTCACCCGAAGCAGGAGCCCGAGCCGGTCTTCGCGGCGGACGAGGAGCTGTACAGCAGCGCCGCGGAGGCCGAGGCCGCAGCGACCCGTGGGCGTACGCGCCGCCGTGCCACCCGTAAGGCGTCCGCCCCGGCGGGCGCGCCGAAGGCCGCCAAGGAGTCGGAGGGCTCGGTGGTCGTGGTGGCCGACGAGCCGAGGGAGGCGCCCAAGGCGGAGGCGGTCGCCGAGGCCCCCGCTGCCTCTCCCGTCGAGGAGCCGGAGTCCGCGGCCCCGCTGGAGGCCGTTCCCGCGCCGCGTACGCGTCGTCGGGTGACCCGTAAGGTGACCGCCCCCGCGGGCTCGCCGACGGGCTCCGAGGAGGCGGCCGTGGTGGTCGTGAGCGCGTCTTCGGCGGAGTCGGAGCCCGAGCCGAAGGCGGAGGCGGCGCCCGAGGGCGAAGCCGAGTCCGAGGCGCCGGCGAAGAAGACCGCCCGTAAGGCCGCCAAGAAGGCCCCCGCCAAGAAGACGGCGGCCAAGAAGACCGCCGAGAAGAAGACGGCGGCGAAGAAGACGACGGCCAAGAAGACCACGGCGAAGAAGACGACCGCCAAGAAGTCGGCGACGAAGAAGACCGCGGCGGCGGAGCAGCAGACTCCGCGGTCGGTCTCGGCCGCCGCCGACGACTGACCTGGCCGTACGGCCGACCGGGGGCACCCTGTCACGTGGCAGGGTGCCCCTCCGGGCTCTGGTAGCCTTAACCTTCGGCGTCTATACGCCAAACCCCTGAGCACATCCCTTCCGCTTCGCCGGAAGAGGCCGTTCGGCCGATGGTGAATCGAAATGAATCACTCGGTTGTCACGACCCCTCGTGGGCCGTGTTGGGCGGCTGGCATCAGAGGTCCCGTTTTCTAGCGAGAGAGTGAGAACCGCGTGTACGCAATCGTGCGCACCGGCGGCCGCCAGCAGAAGGTGGCCGTGGGCGATGTCATCGAGGTCGACCGTCTGGCCACCAACAAGGTCGGCGACACCGTCGAGCTCTCGACTCTGCTCGTTGTCGACGGCGATGCCGTCACCAGCGACCCGTGGGTGCTGGCCGGCGTGCGGGTTCACGCCGAGGTCGTTGATCACCACAAGGGTGAAAAGATCGACATCCTGAAGTACAAGAACAAGACCGGTTACCGGAAGCGGATCGGCCACCGCCAGCTGCACACCGCGCTGAAGATCACCGGCATCGACTCGGCTGCGAAGTAAGGGACTGAGGAGAGATGGCACACAAGAAGGGCGCATCGTCCACTCGGAACGGTCGCGACTCCAACGCCCAGCGGCTCGGCGTCAAGCGTTTCGGCGGCCAGACCGTCAACGCGGGCGAGATCCTGGTCCGCCAGCGCGGCACGCACTTCCACCCGGGCACGGGTGTCGGCCGCGGCGGCGATGACACGCTGTTCGCGCTGGCCGCCGGTGCGGTGCAGTTCGGCACCAGCCGGGGCCGCAAGGTCGTGAACATCGTCCCCGTCGCTGAGTAATCAGCCCGGGCGATATCGCACAGCCTTTCCGAGGGCGGACCGCTCTTCCCGTGACGGGAAGCGGGTCCGCCCTCGGCGCGTTACGAGCGTGAGGCACATCAGAACACCCCTGAATCCGCATTAACTGGAGGCACCCGTCATGACCACCTTCGTGGACCGCGTCGAACTGCACGTCGCCGCGGGTAACGGGGGCCACGGCTGCGCCTCCGTGCACCGCGAGAAGTTCAAGCCGCTCGGGGGGCCGGACGGGGGCAACGGCGGCCGTGGCGGCGATGTGATCCTGGTCGTGGACCAGTCCGTCACCACGCTCCTCGACTACCACCACAGCCCCCACCGCAAGGCCACCAACGGCAAGCCCGGCGAGGGCGGGAACCGCTCCGGTAAGGACGGCACCGATCTGATCCTGCCGGTCCCGGACGGCACCGTCGTCCTCGACAAGCAGGGCAACGTCCTGGCCGATCTGATCGGGCAGGGCACCACCTACATCGCCGCCCAGGGCGGCCGCGGCGGCCTCGGCAACGCCGCGCTCGCCTCGGCCCGCCGTAAGGCCCCCGGCTTCGCGCTGCTGGGTGAGCCGGGTCACTCCGGGGACGTCGTCCTCGAGCTCAAGACCGTCGCGGACGTGGCCCTCGTCGGCTACCCGAGCGCCGGCAAGTCGTCGCTGATCTCGGTGCTTTCGGCGGCCAAGCCGAAGATCGCCGACTATCCGTTCACCACGTTGGTGCCCAACCTCGGTGTGGTCACGGCCGGTTCGACCGTCTACACCATCGCCGACGTCCCCGGCCTGATCCCCGGCGCCAGCCAGGGCAAGGGCCTGGGCCTGGAGTTCCTGCGCCATGTCGAGCGCTGCTCGGTGCTGGTGCATGTGCTGGACACCGCGGCCCTGGAGTCCGAGCGCGATCCGCTGACCGACCTCGATGTCATCGAGGCGGAGCTGGCCCAGTACGGCGGTCTGGACGACCGGCCGCGGGTCGTCGTGCTCAACAAGGTCGACATCCCCGACGGCCAGGACCTCGCCGACATCATCCGGCCCGAACTGGAGGCCCGCGGCTACCAGGTCCTCGAGGTCTCGGCGGTCGCCCATCTCGGCCTCAAGGAGCTGTCCTTCGTCCTGGCGCAGATCGTCGCGGAGGCGCGGGCGGCCAAGCCGCAGGAGGAGGCGACCCGGATCGTCATCCGGCCGAAGGCCGTGGACGACGCGGGCTTCAGGGTCGTCGCCGAGGAGGGCTTCTACCGCGTGCTGGGCGAGAAGCCCGAACGCTGGGTCCGCCAGACCGACTTCGCCAACGACGAGGCCGTCGGCTACCTCGCCGACCGCCTGGCGCGCCTCGGTGTCGAGGGAGAGCTGATGAAGGCGGGCGCCCACTCGGGCGACGAGGTCGTCATCGGCCCCGCGGACGACGCGGTCGTCTTCGACTGGGAGCCGAGCCTCGCGACCGGCGCGGAGATGCTGGGCCGCCGCGGCGAGGATCACCGCTTCGACGCCCCGCGTCCGGCCGCGCAGCGGCGGCGTGAGCGGGATGTCGAGCGGGACGAGGCGGAGCAGGAGTACGACGCGTTCAAGCCGTTCTGAGGGGTGCGTAGCCGCCCCCTGGCCCCCTCGTGGGCTCTGAGCGGTCTGAGCGGGCGTCTCCGCGCCGCTTGGCAGGTGGCATGACGAAGGGCCCGGGAGGGATCTCCCGGGCCCTTCGTCGTCGCTCTCGGCGGTCGCCCTCAGCCGCGCGTACGGCCGGTCTCAGACCGTCGCGGTCTCCTCCGGCTCCGGCGAGCCGGACTCCAGCTCCATCTCCTCCGCCGCGTCCCGGGCCTCGCGCTGCGAGGGGATCTCGTCGGACAGCCGGGTGGCCATCCGGGCCCGGCGCTCATCGGCCTTGTCGCACAGCTCCTGCGTGGCCTGGTTGAAGCGCACCAGCGACGGCGGGTCGGACGGGCCGAGCAGATGCACCTTCAGCTCGGCGCGGGCGGCCGCGAGGGTGTCCTTCTCGGGGTCGCGGACAGCTTCCAGCAGTCCGGCCGTGCCCTTGGCCTCCGGCGTGAGGATCGTGGCGGCGCGCACCGTCGGGAAGCCCGCCCGGAACTCCTCCTCCGTCATCCCGCTGGTGTTCGCCACCGCGTACGGCTTCTCGCTCGTGAGGTAGTCCGAGACCACGCTGGAGACATCGCTGATCAGCACGTCGGCCTGGTTGAAGCAGGTGAAGATCGCCGGACGCGGGCCGGTGATGATCTGGTGCTCCCAGACCGGCAGCGAGGCCCAATAGGCGCTCTCCCAGGCGGTCGTGGCCGCGGTGACGGCCGCCGCGCGGTCGCCATCCGGGGCACCCTGGAGCTTCATGCGCTCGATCTCGTCCGCGCTGGGGCGGAAGGCGGTGCTGGTGAGCCGGTTGAGCTCATCGGCGCACCGGGCCAGCTCGGCGGCGGCCTCCGGGCCGGGGCGGTCGCCGGTGCGCTTGGTGTTCGCCTCGGCGATCATCGCCCTGATGCGGTCGTTGGCGCGGCCCGCGCGCGGGTCCACCGAACCGGTCATCGGGTGCGGCTTGTACAGCAGGCGAACCTTGGGGTCGGTGAGCAGCTCGCGGACGATGTTCTCACCGGCCAGGATCACCGAGGTGTTACCGGGGTTGCCGTCCCAGCCCTCCCAGGTCGGCGCGTACAGCACGGTGGTGAAGTGTTCCGTACCGGCTCCGCCGAGGGCGCCGGTGGGCACGCCCGCGTAGGGGCGGATGGGGGCAAGCTGCGGCCGGCCGACCTCCACGACGTCCTTGTCCTCGACGCCGATGTCGGCGAGCTGGTAGCGCTCGCGCGCCGCCGGGCCCGCGACCCACACCTCGTCGTACGCCTTGGCGTACGGGTTGCAGCTGGAGAGCTTGTCGCTCTCGCCGTGGTTGATGAAGGCGTGCTTGATCGAGGGGATGCGCAGCACCTGCGAGGTCTTGCCGGAGTTGGCCGGGTGCAGCAGCACCTTGAGCGTCGAGTGCTCCAGACGCATCAGATGCGCCACCTTGGGGAGGCAGACGACCGGCACGTCCGTCGCGTCGATCTTCTGCACCATGAACCGCTCACGGAGCACGATGATCGGCTTTCCGTCGAGCGCGGCGAGCGTGGAGAGCCACATGTTCGCCTGGTACGCCGAGGAGTTGCCGCCGGAGAAGTACATCCCCACGGTCGGCTGGTAGTCGGCCAGCCACTTGTCGAGCCACCGCAGGGCCGCGGCCTCGTTCGCCACGCGCTTGCGCGGCAGCATCCAGGAGGCCAGGTGCGCCGTGCCGCCGATGCCGATCAGCAGCGCGATCGCCAGACCGGCACCGCCCCAGACGGCGTCCTTGGTGCCGGCGGTGATCAGCAGACCGGCGGTGGCCGGCGCGGCCAGACGCAGCAGACGGCGCCCGTGCTGACGGGCGAACAGCCGCGGCGGGGCCTCACTCAGGCGCAGCGCGGACGCGTCGATGTTGCGCGTGACGAACGGCAGCTGCCGGCTCCGGCGGACCAGGATGGCCGCCGCCTGGCAGGCGAAGTGCACCAGGTTGAACAGCAGCAGTCCCACGGTCAGGGGCGCCTGCTCGTGCAGGGGATTGATGCCCTCGATGCGCAGCAGCCCGACCATGATGAGCATGTCGCGGAACAGCTGGCGCACCGTGACGTCAAGGCGGATCTTGCCCAGCAGCGACAGCAGACCGGGCTGCTTGTGCTGAAGGAAGAGATCGAGCGCGAGACCGCACGCCGAGGCGGCGATGAAAAGCGGTACGTTCGGAAGCACGGCGCCGACGAGCTGTGTGGCAAAGAACACGAGCATCGCGAGCAGCGCCGTCAGCTGTACGACCCGGCGTGGGGCGATTCCGGCAGAGGGCACGGGATGGGCTCCTGGCAGGAGGGCGAGGGGGACTGACGGGGGGACCCCTGACCGTATGCCGACGCCCGGCCCGGTGACAATCCGCGCCGGTGCCAACCGGTCGCAATCGGTGTCAATGGTCACCCGAGGAGGCCCGCGCGGTGCTCGCGCCGGTGCGTAAGGCGGTGTGCGCGGATGGTGTCCGGGGGCTGAAATGCCGAGGCGGGCCGGGCCTCGTCTGTCGTAGATTGCCCACTTGTCATGATGAGTGTGTAGGGCATGCGTTTCTTCGGGACGTGTGGTGAGCCGGGGACGAGCAGGGGAGCGGCGTGGCGGAGCAGGACGGGTCGGCCGTACGGGACGAGGTGGCCGCCGCCCGGAGGATCGTGGTCAAGATCGGTTCGTCCTCCCTCACCACCGCGGCGGGGGGCCTGGACGCGGACCGTGTGGACGCGCTGGTCGACGTGCTCGCCAAGGTGCTCGACGGCGACGGTAAGGGCGACGGCGGCAGGGACGGCGACGGCAAGGGTGGCGACGGCAGGGGCGGCGCGAACGGTAAGGAGATTGTGCTGGTGTCCTCCGGCGCCATCGCCGCCGGACTGGCGCCGCTGGGCCTGGACCGGCGCCCCCGCGACTTGGCCCGCCAGCAGGCGGCCGCGAGCGTCGGACAGGGGCTCCTGGTGGCCCGCTACACCGCCTCCTTCGCGCGCTACGGGCGCCGCGTCGGCCAGGTGCTGCTCACCACGGACGACACCAGCCGCCGCGCCCACTACCGCAACGCCACCCGCACCCTGGACCAGCTGCTGGCCATGGGCGCGCTGCCGATCGTCAACGAGAACGACACGGTGGCCACGGACGAGATCCGGTTCGGCGACAACGACCGGCTCGCGGCCCTGGTCGCCCATCTCGTACGGGCGGATCTGCTGGTGCTGCTCTCCGACGTGGACGGCCTGTACGACGGGGACCCCAGGACCCCCGGCACCTCCCGGATCGACGAGGTCCGGGGCCCTGAGGACCTGGACGGCGTCTCCATCGGCAGCGCGGGCCGCTCCGGGGTGGGCACCGGCGGCATGGTCACCAAGGTCGAGGCGGCCCGGATCGCCACCGCGGCCGGGGTCCCGGTGGTGCTCACCTCCGCCAGCCGAGCCGGTGACGCCCTGCTCGGCCGCCATACGGGCACGTTCTTCCACCGCACCGGCCGCCGCTCCGCGAACCGGCTGCTGTGGCTCGCCCACGCCTCCGCGCCGCGTGGCGCCCTGACCCTGGACGACGGTGCGGTACGGGCCGTCGTGGAGCGGCGCACCTCGCTGCTGCCGGCCGGGATCGCGGCCGTGGAGGGCGAATTCACCGCCGGTGACCCGGTCGAGCTGCGGGACACCCAGGGCCGCCCCGTGGCCCGTGGGCTGGTGAACTTCGACGCCAAGGAGATTCCCCAGCTGATCGGCCGCTCGACCCGGGACCTGGCCCGGGAGCTCGGCCCGGCCTACGAGCGCGAGGTGGTCCACCGCGACGACCTCGTCCTCCTGGACTGAGCCGCTCCGGCGGCCCGAGCGCCCCGGCGGGGACACCTCCCGGCGGTAGCCGGGGGGAGAAGCGAGCCCGTGGCGAGCCCGTGGAAAACACCCACCTCCGAAAAACCTCAAAAGCGCCCCGCGGGCGGGCGAGGGCTGGTCAACTTTGTTCAACGGGGTCGCGCGGGGCAGCGCGCCGGCTGTGGGAGACGCGGCGGAGACCGAGCGGAACGCCGCGGCCATGGCACCGTCACGAGTGCTCCGCCCGCGCGTGAGCGGAGCAGCGAGTTACAGGAGGCCGCCGGTGAGACGAGGGCGCCCGGGGGCGTCGCCCAGAGGGGCGGCGGAGCGCACCCTGACCAGTGTCGGAGCGGGCGACGCCGCGACCGGCGACGCCATGGCGCACGCCGCCGAGCGCGGCGAGGCGTCCCGGCTGTGGTACATCACCCTCAGCGTCTCGGGGAGCGAGGCGCCGCTGCGGGAGGTCCGCAGGGCTCTGGAGCAGCTGGCCCATGACCATCCGTTCCTGCTGACCAGCCGCTATGCGGTCGATCACGCCGAGATCCGCTACTGGGAAGAGGCCCGTGATCTGCACGACGCCGCGGCGGTCGCGCTGCGGCTGTGGGGCGAGCACCGGGCCTCGGCCAAGCTGCCGCCCTGGGAGATCGTGGGGCTCGAGGTCATCGACCGTGATACGTACCACCAGCGGGTCGCGGAGGGGTACGGGCCGCCACCGGCCTCCCCGGTTGGCGTGCATCCGTTCTGAGGACGGATGCGCGGCGCCGGGATATGAGAATGCCATCTCGAACTGCGGAATAGCGCGCGGCTTTCGCCCGTCGGCTCAGTACGCTTCGTGCATGACCAGCGCACCCACGTCGCCGCTCACCGACCCCTGGCCGAAGTCCCCGGTCCTCCAGGCCGCCTACCGGTCCCGGGCCGCGGCCGCCGATCTCGCGCCGCTGCCGCGCGCCGTCAAGGACGACGCGCTGCTCGCGATGGCCGACGCCCTGGAGGTGCGCACCAAGGAGATCGTCGAGGCCAACGCGGCCGATGTGGAGCGGGCCCGTGAGGCCGGCACCAGCGACGCCATCGTGGACCGGCTGACGCTCACCCCCGAGCGGGTGCGGGCCATCGCCTCCGATGTCCGCGATGTGATCGCGCTGCCCGACCCGGTCGGCGAGGTGGTGCGCGGCTCCACGCTGCCCAACGGGATCGACCTTCGCCAGGTGCGCGTTCCGCTCGGCGTCGTCGGGATCATCTACGAGGCCCGGCCGAACGTGACGGTGGACGCCGCGGCGCTCTGCCTGAAGTCGGGCAACGCGGTGCTGCTGCGTGGCTCCTCGTCGGCGTCCCACTCCAACGCCGCGCTGGTGAAGGTCCTGCGCGACGCCGTCGGCGGCGCGGGGCTGCCCGCGGACGCGGTGCAGCTGGTGCCGGGCGAGAGCCGGGAGTCGGTGCGCGAGCTGATGCGCGCCCGCGGCCTGGTGGACGTGCTGATCCCGCGCGGCGGCGCGTCCCTCATCCGTACGGTCGTCGAGCAGTCCACGGTCCCGGTCATCGAGACCGGCACCGGCAACTGCCATGTGTACGTGGACGCCGACGCCGACCTCGACATGGCGGTCGAGATCCTGGTGAACTCCAAGGCCCAGCGGCCGAGCGTGTGCAACGCGGCGGAGACGCTGCTGGTGCACCAGGACATCGCCCCCCGGTTCCTGCCCCGCGCCCTGGAGGCGCTGGCCGAGGCGGGGGTCACGGTCCACGCGGACGAGCGCGTCATGGCGCTCGCGGAGGGCTCCAAGGCCACGGTGGTCCCGGCGGTGATCGAGGACTGGGAGACCGAGTACCTCTCGTACGACATCGCGGCGGGTGTCGTGGACTCCCTGGACGCCGCGGTGAGCCACATCCGCCTGTGGTCCTCCGGGCACACCGAGGCCATCGTCACGTCCTCCCAGCAGGCCGCCCGCCGCTTCACCCAGCTGGTGGACTCCACCACGGTCGCCGTGAACGCCTCCACGCGGTTCACCGACGGCGGGCAGTTCGGCTTCGGCGCCGAGATCGGCATCTCCACCCAGAAGCTGCACGCCCGGGGGCCCATGGCGCTGCCCGAGCTGACATCGACGAAGTACATCGTCACCGGCGACGGCCACACCCGCTGACTCACCCGTTCGGGGGGTACCCGATTCCCGGCGGCGCTGGGGTGGATCTTCCCCCGAATACCATTTCACCCTGCCCAAAATGACCCGTCCGGTCTACTCTGAATGGGTGCCGGACGACGTGGGGGGCAAGCCGTTCCCGGACGGCGACGAGCCCGACGAGCGCGGCCACGGCGAGACGAACGACGAGTTCGCCGCCGTGGTCTTCGACGAGGACTTCGTGCGGTCGGCCTCGATCCATGAGCCCACCGCCATCGAGCGGATGCTGGCCGCCGCCGAGGCCCGTGCCGAGGCCGAGGCGTCCCGGCGCCGCAGGGCCGGTGTGCCTCCCGAGGACGAGCTCTTCGAGGACGGCTACGGCCAGGAGGCCGAGTTCTACGGCGTGGACGACGCCGACGGGCGCTTCGGCCCCGGACGGGACGCGGACGACGCCTATGGCCCCTATGGGCGGTACGGCAGCGCGGGGCGTCCTTACCGCGGTCATGCCCGCTGGCACCGCCCAGTGGCCTGGCTGCTGGCCATCCTGATGGGCATCGGCGTGGTCGCCCTGGCCTTCACGGCCGTCTACCGGGGCGCATCGGGCAACCGCCAGGACCCCGCTCCACCGCCCGCCACCAGCGGTGTCGACGGCTCGCCCAGCGGACAGCCGCGCCTGGAGCCGTCGGGGTCGGAGTCGGCCGCGCCGGAGCCGACCGGGTCCAAGGGGTCGCCCGCTTCCGCCGTACCGCCGTCGCGGTGACCACCTCGCGCATCGCTAGCACGTCGTGGCGTATGGGGCGTTTCCTCCTCACTCGCCTCCCAAGTTGTGGAGTATCACCGCGTTTACCGTCGCCCCTGGCGACCTACTCTTGAGATATGACCGGGCGTGGAGACCCTCCCGAGGGGACACCCGAGGGCGTCCCGGGAGGTGGTGAGGACGAGTACCGCTCCGTCGTATTCGACGAGTCGTTCGTCCGTGCTGCCCGGCTCCAGGAATTCTCCGCCCAGGAGCGCATGGGCGAGCACGCGCGGGCGGTGCGCAGCCGGCACGCCTGGGCCAGGGCCGGGGCGTCGCGCCAGGCCGTCGCGCTGGTCCTGCTGATCGCCATCGCCTTCGCCACGGCCGTCTACATGGGGGTGCGCCACCCGTACCAGACGCCGCAGCCGCAGACCGTGGAGCCGCTGCACAGCAGCGTGGTGCCGCTCGCACCGCGCGGTGAGGTGCCCGGAGGGCCGCCGGACCGGCTGTTCCGCAGCAGCCCGGCCGCCGAGTTCCGCACCGGCGCCGACGGGGTCACGGTGCCCGGCGCCCGCCGCACCCAGAGCTTCTCCGAGAGCCAGGTGATGACGGCGCTCACCACCGCCAAGGAGTATCTGGTCAAGTCCGCCATCGACCCGGGTGTGCTCACCGGCGGCCCGGTGCAGGCCGTAAGGCTGTTGCTGGATCCGGCCCAGCAGACCCAGTTCGACCGGAGCTTCGCCCATCCGGTCGACGACGGACGGCATGCGGCCACCGGCTGGCTGACCCGCTTCAACCCGGCCGAGGTGACCCTGGCCGACACCCCGGTGCGGGTCCGCGGCACCCTTACGGTCATCGAGCGCAGCCCCGCGACGCTGGAGGTCGCCGCCGACCACGTCTTCGTCTACGCGGTCCAGCGGGCCCATGATCGCGGACCGGACCATGCCTCGCTGTTCACCGTGCGCCGGGAGGCGCGGTTCCGCTTCGACCGGAACGATCTGCGCGACCACCATCTGGAACTGGTGCAGAGCACCGCACTGGCGGGCCCGCAGGCATGTGCCGCGAACACCTCCGGCTATCTGCGGCCGTTGCTCGCCGGACAGAGCGCCAAGGGCGACGCCCCCACGGGCACCGACCCGTACACCACGGGCCGCACCGCGGTCTCGCTGTGCGGCGTCCTGGCCCCCGGAACCCAGCCCGCCCTCAACGGACCTTCCTGAGAGCCTCGGGCAGTCCTGAGGGCCTCCAGGGGCCGCCTCGGCCGGTCTCAGCGCTGTGGCGGGGTGTCCCTGGGCCCGTCGTCGTTCCCCGGCCGCTCTTCCGGTCCGCCCCCGGGCCGCTGGTCCTGAGCCCTGTCAGTTCCGTCCCCGGGCCGCTGGTCCTGAGTCCCGTCAGTCCCGTCCTGGGGCCCGTCCCCGGGCGTGGCGCCCTCCTCGGGGGTCTCCCCGCCCTGCTTGCCCCCGCCGCCGGTGAACCGGTCGCGCAGCTTGCTGCCCAGGTCCCCGGCGCCGCCAGCCACGTCCCTGACGAAGGCGAACAGCGGATCCTTGCTGTTGCGGACCGACTCCGCGTAGTGGGTCGCGGATTCCCGGATCGAGTCGCTGACCGAGGCGTCCCCGTCCTCGTCGCGACGCGGGTAGTGGCCGTCCATGAGCCGCTGGTAGTCGCGGGTCGCGGCCCACTTCTTGAGCTCGGCGGCGCGCACGGTGGTGAACGGATGGCTGCGCGGCAGCATGTTCATGATCTTGAGGACGGAGTCCCGCAGATCGCCGCTCGACTCGTACTCCTCCGCCTGCTCCAGGAAGGCGTCCACGTTCATCTCATGGAGGTGGTGGCCGCCCGCGAGCTTCATCAGCCCGCGCATCGAGGCCCGCAGATCCTGCCCGACCAGCAGCCCCGCCCGGTCCGCCGACAGCTCCGACTTGCGGAACCACTCCCGCAGCGCCGTCACCAGCGCCAGCACCGCCACATTGCCGAGGGGGATCCAGGCGACCTTCATCGCGAGGCTGGTGAGGAACAGCAGTATCGTCCGGTAGACCGAGTGTCCCGACAGCGCATGGCCCACCTCATGGCCGATGACCGCCCGCATCTCCTCCTCGTCGAGCAACTCGACCAGACCGGTGGAGATCACGATGATCGGCGCGTCCATGCCGATGCACATCGCGGTCGGCTGCGGGTTCTGGGTGACGTACATGGCCGGGACCCGCTCCAGGTCCAGGATGTAGCAGGCGTCCCGCAGCATGTCGTGGAGATGGGCGAACTGCCGGTCGCCGACCCGCACCGAATCGGACAGGTAGAGCAGCCGCAGACTCCGTTCGGGCAGCAGACCGCTCATCGCCTTGAAGACCGTGTCGAAGCCGGTCAGCTTGCGCAGCGCGACCAGCGCCGAGCGGTCCGCCGGATGTTCGTACGCCCGTGAGGAGATCCCGGGGAACCGCCGCCGCTCCCGGCTGGGCACATGCTCCCGGGCGTCTCCCGTCCCGCTTCCGCCGCCGGTCTCATGAGTGTCGCTCATCTGGCCCCCTCGGTCGATTGCCCGCTCGACGGGGCGCCCGGTCCGGGCCCCTCGTCCGGCGGCCCCCAGCCTAGGCCCTGAGCGTCCGAGGGTTAGCGTGGAGACATGCCCGATATGACTGGCCTCACCGAAGCCCTCGCCGCCACCTCCCACAGCAACGACGGCCCGGGAGCGCTGCTGCGCATCGTCATCGTGGTCGGCGTGGTGGGCGCCGCCCTGCTCGCCTGGTTCCTGCTGCGCGGATACAAGCAGGACTGAGCGGATACCAGCAGGACGGACAGCAGGACCGAAAACCGGCTCGCATACGATGTGGCCGACGTGTTGTGTCGCCTAGACCCGGATAGGTACTGCCTGCGATGACCGCTATCAGCACCGCACATGCTGCCCTGACCACGCTCGCGGCCGAGGGTGGTGAGCACACCGACACCCACCCGACCATCAGCCCCTACATGACCGGCGGTGCGGCCCTGGTGATCCTCTTCCTGCTGCTGTGGATCACCACGCGCTTCAACCGGGACCGCTGAGCTGGGCGATCGCCCCTATGGGCCCCGGCTCCGGGCCGGGCCCAGTAGGGTCTGCACGCATGGAAGAGCAGAAAGGGTCCGGCAAGCGGCGACTAGGTGTGATGGGCGGGACGTTCGACCCGATCCACCACGGTCACCTGGTCGCGGCGAGCGAGGTGGCCTCGCAGTTCCACCTCGATGAGGTGGTGTTCGTGCCCACCGGTCAGCCCTGGCAGAAGAGCCACAAGAAGGTCTCCCCGGCCGAGGACCGCTATCTGATGACGGTCATCGCGACCGCGTCGAATCCGCAATTCTCGGTCAGCCGTATCGACATCGACCGCGGCGGCCCCACCTACACCACCGACACGCTCCGGGAACTACGCGCGCTCAACGGTGACGCGGATCTGTTCTTCATCACCGGGGCCGACGCACTCGCCCAGATCCTCACCTGGCGTGACGCCGAAGAGCTCTTCTCGCTGGCCCACTTCATCGGGGTGACCAGACCGGGGCACATACTGGCCGACCCGGGGCTGCCGGAGGGCGGGGTGTCGCTGGTGGAGGTTCCGGCACTGGCGATCTCGTCATCGGACTGCCGGGCGCGGGTCGCTCATGGCGACCCCGTCTGGTACCTGGTGCCGGACGGCGTGGTGCGCTACATCGACAAGCGCGAGCTGTACCGGCACGACTGCTGAAGGGGTACCGGTGAACGACCGGCAGGATCCGTACGACCCGTACGCACAGGACCCGTATGGCCAGGAGCCGCAGATCTACGGCTATGACGCCTATGGGCGTCCCGTCTACCAGCCGCAGGCGGCACAGCAGCAGAGTTACGACCCGTACGCCCAGCAACAGCCGCAGCAACAGTACGGGGAGCAACAACAGCAGGACGGGTACGGCTACGACCCCTACGCCCAGCCGCAGCATCACCAGCCCCACCAGCAGCACACCCAGACGCAGAGTTACGACCCGTACGCCCAGCAAGAGCAACAGCAGCATCAGCACCAACAACAGCAGTACCAGCAGCCGCAGCAGTACCACCAGCAACAGCAACAGCAACAGGGCTACGGTTACGGCTACCCACCGGCCGCCGCCCCTGCCGCCGTCCCCCCGCAGCGCGAGCCCAACCCCTACGAGGAGCTGAGCCCGGAGCAGTTGCGCGGCGGGCCCGAGGCGCCTCCGGCCGAGGAGCCCCGGGCCGCGCAGCCGAAGCGGCCCGGGGGCCCCGGGGATTCCGATGAGGAGGAGTACCACACCGAGCAGTTCTCCTTCGTCGAGGAGGAGGACGAGGAATCCGGCGATGTCATCGACTGGCTGAAGTTCGCCGAGACCCGTTCCGAGCGCCGTGACGAGCGCCGCCGTAAGGGCCGCAACCGCGTCATCGCGCTCGTCGTGGTCCTGGTCATCGCCGCGGCGGGCGGTGTCGGCTACCTCTGGTACGCGGGCAAGCTCCCGGGGCTGTCCGACAGCGCCGAGGACCAGGCGGCCGCGGGCGGCCCGCAGAAGCGCGATGTGATCGTCGTCCATCTGCGCGAGACCAAGGGCGGCGGCACCTCCACGGCCCTGCTGGTGGACAACGAGACCACCAAGAAGGGCACCACCGTCCTGCTGCCGAACTCGCTGTCCGTCTCCACCGAGGACGGCGCCTCCACCACGCTCGGCAAGTCGGTGACCGACGAGGGCTCCGACTCCACCCGGGATTCCCTGAGCACCCTGCTGGGCTCGAAGATCCAGGGCACCTGGCGGCTGGACACGCCGTATCTGGAGAACCTCGTGGAGCTGGTCGGCGGGATCACCCTCGACACCGACGCGACCGTTCCCAGCCCGCAGAAGGGCGAGGATCCCCTGGTCAAGCAGGGCAAGAAGCAGATCCTGAGCGGCCAGGCGGCCGTGGCGTACGCCACTTACCGCGGGCCCGGTGAGGCACAGTCCAAGCAGCTCGCGCGGTTCGGGCAGGTCATGCAGGCGGCGCTGAAGAAGGTCTCCAGCGATACGAAGGGCGCCACCAGCACCGTGGAGTCGCTGGCCCAGATCCCCGACCCGTCGCTGTCCGAGCAGCAGCTCGGCGCGTCGCTGGCGAAGCTGGCCGGGCAGGCCAAGAGCGGTGCCTACGACACCGCCATGCTGCCGGTCCAGTCGGACGGGACGCTCAGCAGCCAGGCGACCGACCATGTGGTCAAGGACATCCTGGGCGGCACGGTCAAGAACACCGACAAGAACACCGCGCCCCGGGTCAGCGTGACCAACGCCGGAGGCCCCAAGGACGGGTCGGGTGCCGCGCGGGTCGCGCTGGTCAATGGCGGCTTTACGGTCGTCACGGCCACCGAGGGCGGCGGTACGCCGCAGTCGGCCTCGCGGGTGACCTACGCGGACGCCGCACAGGCGGGCCAGGCCAAGGAGGTCGCCAAGACGCTCGGGCTGCCGGAGACGGCGGTGCGGAAGGGCAAGGGCGCGGCCAACGCGGACATCACGGTCCTCCTCGGCTCGGACTACGACGCCACGGGCTGAGCCATGCCGCCCGGGCGCCCCGTTCCTCCGGGCGCCCCGGGCGTTCCCCCGGGGTACTCCCGGCGTTCTCCCCGGGCACGCCGGGCGGCCGAGGAACGGCCACCCGGCGTGCCGGTGGGGCGTGAGATCCTGGGGGAAGCCAGACCTTCGAGGTACCACCGACCGAAAGCTTTGCCTGTGACCGCCACGGACCGCTCCCTCGAGCTCATCAACGCCGCCGCCCAGGCGGCCGCCGACAAGCTCGCGCACGACATCATCGCGTACGACGTCAGCGATGTGCTTTCCATCACCGACGCCTTCCTGCTGGCCTCGGCCCCCAACGACCGCCAGGTCAAGTCGATCGTCGACGAGATCGAGGAGCGGCTGACCAAGGACCTGGGCGCCAAGCCGGTGCGCCGCGAGGGCGACCGTGAGGCCCGCTGGGTGCTGCTGGACTACGTGGACATCGTGGTGCACGTCCAGCACAGCGAGGAGCGGGTGTTCTACGCCCTGGAGCGGCTCTGGAAGGACTGCCCGCAGCTGGAGCTCCCGGCCGACGCCAAGGCCACCCGCGGCAAGGGGCAGGAGTACGCACAGGCGCAGGCCGCGGACGGCGGCGTGGGTGGTGAGCTGAGCTGAACGGCACGCAAGGCGGCCGTGGCCGCCGCATCGTCCTGTGGCGCCACGGCCAGACCGCCTGGAACATAGAGCGGCGTTTCCAGGGCTCTCTGGACATCGAGCTCACCGACACCGGTGTCGCGCAGGCGCAGCGGGCGGCCCGGCTGCTGGCCGCCCTGAAGCCGGACGCGATCATCGCCTCCGATCTGAAGCGGGTGGCGGCCACGGCCGCCGAGCTGTCCGCCGTCACGGGGCTTTCGGTCACACATGACGCGGGGCTGCGGGAGACCTACGCGGGCGCCTGGCAGGGGCTGACCCACGAGGAGATCATCGAGAGCTTCGGCGAGCAGTACGCGGCGTGGAAGCGCGGCGAGCCGGTCCGGCGCGGTGGCGGTGAGCTGGAGACCGAGGTCGCCGACCGGGCGGCGCCGGTGGTGCTGGAGAGCGCCGACAAGCTGCCGGACGACGGCACGCTCGTGGTGGTCAGCCACGGCGGCACGATCCGCACCACCATCGGCCGGCTGCTCGGACTGGAGCCCCGGACCTGGGAGGCGCTGGGCGGCCTGTCCAACTGCTGCTGGTCCGTTCTGGGCGAGGGCGCGCGGGGCTGGCGGCTGCTGGAGCACAACGCCGGATCGCTGCCCGAGCCGGTGCTCGGCGACGACGACTGAGCGGATTTCCTTTTCCGGCAGGTCACCGGCTATGCTCCTTCTCGTTCGAAGCGCTTCGGCGCCGAGAAGAGCGGGGCTATAGCTCAGTTGGTAGAGCGCCTGCATGGCATGCAGGAGGTCAGGAGTTCAATTCTCCTTAGCTCCACAGATCCACGATCCCGTCTCCCTCACAGGGAGGCGGGATCGCTGCTTTCTGCGCCGCTTCCGGCGGCTCCCGCCGCCGGGACCGTCTCTTTGGCCGCGGCTCGTGCCGAAACCCCTGCAGGTGCAGGGCGGGCTCGGCTACAGCCCGCTGCGGGCGGGCCTCTCGTTCGTCCCCACGGCGGTCGCGTTCGGCGTCGTGGGCCTCAACTGGCAGCGACTGCCCGGGCGCTGGCAGTCCGTGGCCGTACCGGGCGGATTCCTGCCGGCGGCAGCCTCGTTCGCCGGGACCGGTCTAGGTGCTGCGCGAGGGAACGGACGGCGGCCCCTGGCACCTCGTCGCCCTTACGGCCTCCGGCGCGGGGCTCTCGTTCCCCTACCGCCCCCTGCTCACGCGGACGTTGGCGACCGTAAGGCGGCAGGACGCGGCGGACGCCGACGGGAGTTCTGGTGACAGCGGCTCAACTCGGCCTGCTCACCGGCGTCGCGGTCTTCGGGGCCGTGTTCCTGGGCGCGACGGACGGTACGGTGCCCAGTGCGGGTACTTCCGCGGACGCCCTGTGGGTGACCTGCGGCGCCTTGGCCGGGGCCGCGCTGTGCGGAGTACTGATGAGTCTGGTGAGACGAGTGGGGAATCTCCGCTGACCTGCGCGTCGTCCCGTGGCAGAATCGGACGGCCGGAGGGGGATGGGGCCGACACGTCCGATGGGGAGGGCAGGTGGGATGCGGACCAGCATCCTCGATGCGATCGAGGACCCGTCCCGCAGGGCACGAGCGGGCATCGTGTGCCCGTCCTGCGGCTCCGCGCATGTGGCCCAGGTCCTCGGTGACAACGGTGGTGTTTCCTACGTGTGTACGGCCTGTGGCCATAGCTGGAGCTGAGTGAGATGGGAGCCCACAGCCGGAAGTGCGACTGGTGCGGCACCGGCACACCGATCGTCCGCGACATGGAGCCGCTCAACTCCGACTACCAGTATTGGTGTGCGGAGTGCGCGCGGGCGCTGATCATCAGGGGTGATCCCATCGAGACCTACCGCGAGCTCGAAGGGGAGCCGATCTATGGTCGGCTCCTCGACGAGCACTGCACGCTGAAGCGTTTCTATTCGTTCGCGACGGCGTAACGGGGCTCTGCTCCGGCCCCCGGGTAATCGATTTGGCGGAAGGCCGGGGCGTCCGTGTAATGTAGGCGTCGCCGCCAGGGAAACCGGGCGGAGCGAGACCTGGGGCTATAGCTCAGTTGGTAGAGCGCCTGCATGGCATGCAGGAGGTCAGGAGTTCAATTCTCCTTAGCTCCACATCAAAGAGGCGGGCCGTCCGGCAAGGACGGCCCGCTTTTCGTCGTGCGTGACGGGGCTCACCTCCGTGCGGGCCGTCAGTGCCCTGCGGTAACCTGACTCCATGCGTGCCGTACGCCTTCTGCTTAGCGGGCCGCGCTGACCAGCACCGACCGAGAACAGCCCCGGTCGGCATCAGCGCGGCGTCCCCTCCTGTGCGAGGGGTCTTTTTGTTTCGGAAGCGTGAGGGATCCGCTGCGTTGCCGCAGGCAGAGACGACCGATGGAGCTTTGAGGACCATGAGCGAGACCAATGCCGCGGCCGAGGTGGCCGCGCCGCACCGCTACACGGCCGCCTTGGCCGCCGACGTCGAAGCCCGCTGGCAGGACTTCTGGGACGCGCACGGCACGTATGAGGCGCCCAACCCGAGCGGCGACCTGGCCGGCGACGCCGAGGCCGTCGCCCGGCCCAAGAAGTTCGTCATGGACATGTTCCCGTACCCCTCGGGTGCGGGGCTGCACGTGGGCCATCCGCTGGGCTACATCGCCACCGATGTGTTCGCCCGGTACCACCGCATGACGGGCCACAACGTCCTGCACACCCTGGGCTTCGACGCCTTCGGCCTGCCCGCCGAGCAGTACGCGGTGCAGACCGGCACCCACCCGCGGGTCAGCACCGAGGCCAATATCGAGAACATGCGGCGGCAGCTGCGCCGTCTGGGCCTGGGCCACGACCAGCGCCGCTCCTTCGCGACGATCGACCCGGACTACTACCGGTGGACGCAGTGGATCTTCCTGCAGATCTTCAACTCCTGGTACGACCCCGAGGCGAAGACCGCGCGCCCCATCGACACCCTGGTCCAGCAGTTCGCCTCGGGTGAGCGCCCGACCCCCGACGGCCGCCCCTGGGGCGAGCTGACCGAGTCCGAGCGCGCCGACATCCTGGGCGAGTACCGGCTGGCCTACGCCTCGGACGCGCCCGTCAACTGGTGCCCCGGCCTGGGCACCGTGCTGGCCAACGAGGAGGTCACCGCGGACGGCCGCTCCGAGCGCGGCAACTTCCCGGTCTTCAAGGCCAAGCTGCGCCAGTGGAACATGCGCATCACCGCCTACGCCGACCGGCTGCTGGACGATCTGGACGAGCTGGACTGGCCCGAGGCCATCAAGCTGCAGCAGCGCAACTGGATCGGCCGCAGCGAGGGCGCCCGGGTCGACTTCCCGGTGACCGGCCGCGCCGACGCCAAGATCACGATCTTCACCACCCGCCAGGACACCCTGTTCGGCGCCACCTATATGGTCCTGGCGCCCGAGCACGGCCTGGTGGACGAGATCGTCCCGGACGCATGGCCCGAGGGCACCCGCGACGCCTGGACCGGCGGGCACGCCACCCCGGCCCAGGCCGTCGACGCCTACCGCAAGCAGGCCGCGGCCAAGTCCGACGTCGAGCGGCAGGCCGAGGTCAAGGAGAAGACCGGCGTCTTCACCGGTGCGTATGCCATCAACCCGGTCAGCGGCGAGCAGGTGCCGGTCTTCATCGCCGACTACGTCCTGATGGGCTACGGCACCGGCGCGATCATGGCCGTTCCGGCGCACGACAGCCGCGACTTCGCCTTCGCCCGCGCCTTCGAGCTGCCCATGCGCTGCGTCGTCGAGCCGTCCGACGATCGCGGCACGGACCCGTCCACCTGGGACGACGCCTTCGCCTCGTACGACGCGAAGATCGTCAACTCGACGGGGGAGTCCGTATCGCTGGACGGGCTGGGCGTCGTCGAGGCCAAGGCGCGCATCACCGAGTGGCTGGAGTCCCGCGCTATCGGTGAGGGCACCGTCAACTACCGGCTGCGCGACTGGCTGTTCAGCCGGCAGCGCTACTGGGGCGAGCCGTTCCCGATCGTCTACGACGAGGAGGGTGTGGCCCACGCCCTGCCCGAGTCGATGCTGCCCCTGAAGCTGCCCGAGGTCGAGGACTACTCGCCGCGCACCTTCGACCCGGACGACTCCGACACCTCCCCGGAGACCCCGCTGTCCCGGAACGAGGACTGGGTCAACGTGGTGCTGGACCTGGGCGACGGGCGCGGGCCGCGGCCGTTCCGTCGCGAGACCAACACCATGCCCAACTGGGCCGGATCCTGCTGGTACGAGCTGCGCTACCTGGACCCGCACAACAGCGAGCGGCTGGTCGACCCCGAGACCGAGCGCTACTGGATGGGGCCGCGCGAGGGTCAGCCGCACGGCGGTGTCGACCTGTACGTCGGCGGCGCCGAGCACGCGGTGCTGCATCTGCTGTACGCCCGGTTCTGGTCCAAGGTGCTGTTCGACCTGGGGCATGTCTCCTCGGTCGAGCCGTTCCACAAGCTGTACAACCAGGGCATGATCCAGGCGTACGTCTACCGGGACAGCCGCGGTATCGCCGTCCCGGCCGCCGAGGTCGAGGAGCGGGACGGGGCCTACTGGTACGAGGGCGAGCAGGTCACCCGGCTGCTGGGCAAGATGGGCAAGTCCCTGAAGAACGCCGTCACGCCGGACGAGATCTGCGCCGAGTACGGGGCCGACACCCTGCGGCTGTACGAGATGGCCATGGGGCCGCTGGACGTCTCGCGGCCCTGGGACACCCGCGCCGTGGTCGGCCAGTACCGGCTGCTGCAGCGGCTGTGGCGCAATGTCGTCGACGAGGGCACCGGAGAGGTCACCGTCGTCGACACCGAGCCCGACGAGGCCACGCTGCGCGCCCTGCACAAGGCGATCGACGGCGTCCGGCAGGACATGGAGGGCCTGCGCTTCAACACCGCCATCGCCAAGATCACCGAGCTGAACAACCACGTCACCAAGGTGCGTGAGGTGCCCCGCTCGGTGGCCGAGGGTCTGGTGCTGCTGATCTCGCCGCTGGCCCCGCATGTCGCCGAGGAGCTGTGGCGCAGGCTGGGCCACTCCACGTCCGTCGTCCACGAGCCCTTCCCGGTCGCCGACCCGGCGTATGTCGTGGACGAGACCGTCACCTGTGTGGTCCAGGTCAAGGGCAAGGTCAAGGCCCGGCTGGAGGTCGCGCCCTCGGTCTCGGACGAGGAGCTGGAGGCGCTGGCGCTGGGTGACCCGGCGGTCGTGGCGGCGCTGAACGGCGCGGGCATCCGTAAGGTCATCGTGCGGGCGCCGAAGCTGGTCAACATCGTTCCGGCGTGATGCGGGGCGGGGACGGGGCCGCGCTGTAAGGGCCGTCCCATCCGCGGAGTGCCACATGCGGGCGGGTTGGGGGTTCGTCAGGAACCTCTGGCCCGCCCGGCGCGTTTACGCTGAGAGGACGACCGCCACCGTGCCGTGACCGCCGCCCCAAGGAGCGCACATGGAAGCCATCTGGATCCTGTTGCTGCTTTTCGTCCTGATCATGCTGGCGGGGGTCTATGCGGCCGTTCGCGCGGTCAGGGCGGCGAAGCGCGGCATCGACCGCACCGTGCATCAAGCCCGTCGCACGGTGGAGGACACCAGACTCCGGGCCCGGCAGCTCGCGCAGCCGGGCGCGGCCGGTGAGCTCGCCCAGCTCCGGCTCTCCCTGCGCGGCTCGATGCGCGCCACCAGCCAGGCGCTGCAGGCGGCCGCCCCGCAAGACCAGTCACTGTCGGAGTCGTTGGTCCTGTTCCAGCGGCTGAGCGCCCATGCGCAGGATCTGGAGGCGGATCTGAAGCGGCTGGAGCAGGAGCCCGACAGGGCCCGTCTCATCGCCCTGCTGCCCGACCTGCGGCAGCGTACGGAGCGGATCACCCACTCCGCCGACTCGCTGCGCTGGGCGGTGCGGGACCGGACGCAGCGGTTCGCGCATGACGACCTGGACTCGCTGAACCGCGAGATCGAGATGGAGGCCGGGGCGCTGCGGCACTGGACGGCGGTGGAGCCGGAGGAGCCGCGGACGGATGCGGGGTCGTGGCCGGCGCCCGAGGCGGGACCTCGGACGGCGCCCGGGGCGGGGGCGCGGCCTGAGGCGGGGGCGCGATCGGGGCCCGAGGCGGGGCAGGAGCCGGAGCCGCCGCGGCCGTCGCTCGGGGCGAGGCCCCAGACGGAGCCCCAGGCGTGGCAGAAGCCCTGGCAGCAGTCCCGCCGTCCCGAGAACACGGCCTGAGTGCCACCATCCGGCCCGGGACCCCACACCCCCGGCCTGAGACCCCGGAACCCGGCCCGAGAACCAGGATCTGAGCCACGTCTGAACAGGGCATGATGGGTAAGGCAATTGATCATCCGCTGGGGTCGCGCTGTCGGCAGGCTCCATCCCCCGATAACCTCCCAGTCATGTCCCGCCATGTCGCGATCGTCACCGATTCAACGGCTTACTTGCCGCAGGATGCGATGGAGCGCCATCGCATCACCGCGGTGCCGCTGACGGTCGTGCTCGGAGACCGGGCCCTGGAAGAAGGCACCGAGATCTCGGCCCGGTCCCTCGCGCAGGCGTTGCAGAAGCGGAAGCCGGTGACGACGTCCCGGCCCAGTCCGGCAATGTTCGCCGCCGCCTATCGGGCCGCCGCCGAGGAGGGCGCGACGGGCATCGTCTCCCTGCATCTGTCGGCCGAGTTCTCCGGCACCTACGACGCGGCGGCGCTCGCGGCACAGGACGCGCCCGTTCCGGTGCGGGTGGTGGACAGCGGAATGGTCGCGATGGCGCTGGGCTTCTGCGCGCTGGCGGCGGCCGAGACGGCGGAGGGTGGCGGCACGCTGGACGAGGCCGTGGCGGCGGCGGAAAAACGGGCCGACGGCACCGCCGCCTATTTCTACGTCGACACCCTCGACTATTTGCGGCGCGGCGGCCGCATCGGCGCGGCCCAGGCCCTGCTCGGCTCGGCGCTCGCGGTCAAACCGCTGCTCCAGCTCGACGAGGGGCGGATCGAGCTGCGGGAGAAGGTCCGCACCGCTTCGAAGGCCATCGCCCGGCTCGAGGAGATCGTGGTGGAGCGGGCCGGCCGGAGCCCAGTGGACATCGCGGTGCAGCACCTGGCGGCGGGCGAACGGGCGGCGGCGCTCGCGGAGCGGCTGCGGGACCGGGTGCCGGGGCTGGCGGAGCTCTATGTGAGTGAGGTGGGCGCGGTGATCGGGGCACACACCGGGCCGGGGCTGCTGGGAGCGGTGGTCTCTCCGCGGTAGCGGAGGGTGGCGGGCGGTTCTTGGTTGGGCGGGCGGTACTTGGTTGGTCGGGCAAGGTCCTCGCTCGACGGAGTGACGGAGTTATCCACAACCTGGGGGTTATCCCCGGGAATTGAGGCGGATCGGCGCGATCGGCCGCTTGTGTCTACCGTCGGGTGCATGAGGACACGATCACGCACAGTAACCACGGGTCCAGGGCGTGGCCGCCATCGCGACGGCGGGGCGGGCCGCCGCCCCCGCCCGCCGTCCGGCACCGGTTCGTCCCGCGCCGGAGGCCACCACCGCACCGCCGACCGCCGGGCCCACTCCACGGCCCCCGCACGCGCCAGCCGCGTGGCGGCGCTCTTCTCCACACCGTCGGCGTCCCCGATCGCGGTCGGGTCGATCGCCCTGGGCAGCCGGGACGGGCCGAGGGGCGTGGCGAAGGCCCGGGACGAGGAGCGCCTGGCCAGGGAGGCGTCGGCTGCGGAGGCGGAGGAGGTACGGAGCGGGGAGGTAAGGAACGAGTGGCCCCTCGGGGGCGAGCCCGAGGAGCAGCCCCGAGCCGCGAGCGAGGGGCCGTTCGGGGACGAACCCGAGGGGCCGCCCGGGGACGTGCGTAATGGGCCGTCCGAGGAGGCGTTTGAGGGCGCGCCCGGGGGCGGGCCGCTGCGCCGACGCGACCGGGTAAGGCTCGCCCTGCGCGAGCGGCTGCCGGTGTGGCTTCAGTTGCGCTGCGGTATGGAGCTGAGAACGGTAGCCGCACTGGCGGTCGCCCTGCTCGCCGCGGTGGCCTTCGCGGCGTATCACTTCTGGACCGGCCGTCCCCAGACCGTGCGCGCACCGGATCCGGAGCCCCCGCGCGCCGCGCCCTCCGAACCCGGTCCGATGCCCAGGGGGCGGCTCACCCCATCCGGCGGGGGTCGCACGGTCGTCGTGGATGTGACCGGCAAGGTCCGCCGTCCGGGGCTGCGGAAGCTGCCGCCCGGGGCGCGGGTCGCCGACGCCCTCGAAGCGGCGGGTGGAGTACGGCCGGGCGCCGACCTGAGCGGGCTGAACCGGGCCCGGCCACTGGTGGACGGGGAGCAGATCGTCGTCGGCGCCCCCGCGGGCGGACCACCCGCACCGGGTGCGGCCGCAGATCCGGCCGCCGGCGCACCGAACGCACCCAACGGCCCGAGCGCATCCAGTGACCCGAACGTGGCCAACGGCGCGAACGCACCGGCCGGTCCCGGTGCGCCCGGTGGCTCGGTCAGCCTCAACTCCGCGACCGCCGAACAGCTCGACACCCTCCCGGGAGTCGGCCCCGTCCTGGCCCGGCACATCATCGACTACCGCACCCAGCATGGAGGTTTCCGCTCCATCGATGAACTCCGCGAGGTGAACGGCATCGGCGAGCGCCGGTTCGCCGACCTGCGCCCGCTGGTCCGGCCATGACGGTCGCGAGGCCCCCGCGGACCCGCGCCCCGGTCCATGCGGCGGCCGTGTCCCCGCGCGGTGCGTCACAGCCACGCCAGGAGGGCCCACCCGACCTTCGCCTCGTGCCCCCGGCCCTGGCCGCTTGGGCAGCCGCGGCGCTCGCCCTGGACGCACCGGCCCACATGGTGGCCCTCGTCTGCACGGTTGCCTCCCTAGTGGCGGCCGCGCTGCTCATCGGGGCCCGCCGACGAGCACCGACACCGGGTGGACGACGGCGCGGCGCACCCCGTCCCCGGCGCGAGCCGGACACGCCCTCGCCGGTACCCCTCCTGGACGGCCGACGGGCGCTCGGGCCCGCCCCGTCGGACCCCGCCCCGTCGGACCCGGCCCCGTCGCGGCCACGCGGCGCCGAGTCTCGGCAGCGGGAGCGGAAGGCACCGCCGTCAACGGCCGGCCGCTCACCCGGTGTCGCGCCCAATGCCGCACCCGGGGCCCGCGTCCGTCCGGGCGCGGGCGAAGGCCACAACGTGACGCGGCAGCAAGACACTTCGCCACCGCCCCGCCGCGTCGCGTGGCGTGGCCGCCGTACGGCAGGAGCGGTGGCGGCCGTGCTGTTGTGCGGGGCCGCCGCGGGGGCGGTCGCCGGGCTGCACGCGGCGGACGTACGCCGTGGCCCGGTGCCCGCGCTGGCCCGGGAGTACGCCGAGACCACCGCCGAGGTGACGGTCACGGGGGACCCACGGCTCACCCGGCCACGCGTGCGGGGCGCGGCGCTCGCGCCCGCGTCCGTGGTCCTGGAGGCCGAGGCCGATCGGGTCACCGGCCCCGACGGCACCACGACCACCACCCGCACCCCCGTCCTGGTGACGGTCCACCCGAGGGCCGGTAAGGAGCGGACGGCCTGGCTCGGGCTGCTGCCGTCCACCCGTCTGCATGTCCACGGGCGCCTGGCGCCGCCGCTGCGCGACGGGGACCGCATAGCGGCCGTAGTGCGCGTGAACGGCGGCGGACCCCCGCGGGTCACGGGCCCGCCCAGCGCGGTCCAGCGGCTGGCCGGGCGGCTGCGCGCCGGGCTGCGCACCGCGACCGACGGACTCACCCCGGACGCGCGGGCGTTGCTCCCGGCGCTGGTCGTGGGGGACACCTCACGGGTGCCGCCCGAACTGGACGAGGCGTTCCGGGCCACGGACATGCTCCATCTCATGGCCGTCTCCGGCAGCAATCTGACGCTGGTGCTCGCCTTGCTCACGGGTCCGCCGCGGCTGGCCGGGCGGGCCGAGCGGCGCGGTCTCGCGGGCGCGCTCGGCATCCGGCTGCGGACGACCGCCCTCCTCGGCGGCGGGCTCACGCTCGCCTTCGTCATCGTCTGCAGACCCGAGCCCAGTGTGCTGCGCGCCGCCGCCTGCGGGCTGATCACGCTGCTCGCCCTCGGCACCGGCCGCCGCCGCTCCCTGCTCCCGGCCCTGGCCGCCGCCGTCCTCGCGCTGGTGCTCTATGACCCCTGGCTGGCCCGGAGCTACGGCTTTCTGCTCTCCGCGCTGGCCACCGGCGCCCTGCTCACCATCGCACCGGGATGGAGCGCGGCTCTGCGGCGCCGTGGCGTACCGCCCCGGCTCGCCGAGGCGCTGGCAGCCGCCGCCGCGGCCCAGGCGGTCTGCGCACCGGTCGTGGTGGCGATGGCCGCGCGGGTGAGCCTGGTGGCGATTCCCTGCAATCTCATCGCCGAGGTGGCGGTCGCCCCCGCCACCGTCCTCGGGTTCGCCGCGCTCGCGGTGGCCGCCGTCGCGCCGCCGCTCGCCGCGTGGATCGCCTGGCCGGCGGGCTGGCCCGCCGGATGGATCGCCCAGGTGGCCCGTACCGGCGCGGCGCTGCCCGGGGCCGAGGCGGACTGGCCGGACGGCTGGACCGGCGCGCTGCTGCTGGCCGTCGCCACCTTGGTCGTGATCCTGGTCGGCCGCCGACTGTTGCGGCACCGCCTGCTGTGTGCCGTGTGCGCTCTGCTGGTGCTGCTGGCCGTCGTACGGCCGGCGCCCCTGGCCCGGATCATCACCGGCTGGCCACCGCCCGGTTGGCGAATGGTGGCGTGCTGCGGCTTCCCTGTTGAATGAGCGTGTTGATACGGCACAACGGACAGGTAGGGCATGTGGGTTGGCGGGTGTACTGGGTACCCGAGAGGCGATCGGTACCCACAGATCGGATACCCGTACTCGCGGGGATGGAGGACCTCTCCGATCGCGAGGACCGACTGGGAATCCATCCCGGTGACCCGATCATGCTGTCGCCGGACTACCGGATCGACGAGCTGCTGAGCCTTTACCTCTGCCGGTCGGGGTTCGCCAGGCTGGCACCGGAGACCAAGCGCAACTACACGGACGACTACTGCCTGTTCTTCGACTTCCTGTGGGACCGGGGCAAGGTCTGGAACCAGGCCACCGACGACGACCTCGCGGACTTCGAGTACTGGCGGACCCGGGCCAGTGCGAACCCTGGGAAGGTCGGCGGGTCTCGCTGGAACCGGGGGCTGGCCGCGCTCACCCGCCTCTATGAGTGGGCCGAGCGACGCGAGTACGTCGTACGGAACCCGGTGTTGATGCGCGACTTCATCGGCCGCACAGGCGAGGTGATCCGGGTTCCGCAGGCCCGGGCGAAGGACGCCAAGACCAGCGACGTCCACTGGCTGACACCGCGGACGTTCCGCCTTTGGGTGAATGTCGGCCTGCGCGGCCACACGGCCCAGGGGGTGCCGGCGGCGAACTGGGTGGGACGGCTGGAGGACCGCAACGCGGCCTTCGCGGATCTGCTGCTGTCGTCGGGGATACGCCTGACCGAGTCGGCGTCGCTGCTGACCATCGAGATGCCGCACACCCGGCTGGGCGGTGCCCGCTACTACCCGGGCCGCCTGGCGCCGGCGGTGACGAAGTCGAAGCGTGCTCGCACCTTCTACGCCTCCGCCCCGGTGGCTGGTGAGGTCGAGGGCTACATGGAGTCGTCGCGGGCGGATGCGATCCGGCGGGCCCAGGCCAAGGGGAGGTACGAGCGGCTGCCACGAATGCGGCTGGTCACCAAGGTCGCGGGCTTACGCAAGAAGGTGCTGCACTGGCGGGACCAGGACGGGATCGAAGGTCGGACGCCGTTGTCCGAGGCGGACGTGGCCGAGCGGATGACCCTGTTCATCGAGGGCCCGTCAGGGCCGGAACCGCTGTGGTTGTGGCTGAACGAGTCCGGGCTGCCGTTCCGGCCGGCTTCGTGGGAGAACGTCTTTCGCACCGCGTCGCAACGATGCGCCGAAGTGCTGGACGGCGTCGTCGCCGAGCCTCCGTTCTGCACCCCGCACATGGCCAGGCACTCGTTCGCCCTCTACATGCTGGTGGTCCTGCACCACGTCGTTGACCTGCGGATGGGGCTGACCCCGGAGGAGAGACGGGACTTCCGACTTCTCTACGGAGACCCGTGGCGGATGGTCCAGGACCTGCTCGGACACGCCCAGTTGGAGACGACAAGGGAGATCTACCTCGCCCCTGTCTCGGACCTTCAGCTGAGATCACTGATGGCAGATCCGGAGCCCACGGCGGGCGGGGAAGGATTCTCCCGAGACCGCGTCACCTCGCTGCTGGCCCGGATCGCCGAGGAGAGCGAGGGCATCCAGGACATCGACGCCAAGCTCGTCCCGGTGGTGTCGGCATGAGCGGCCGCGGTCGCAAGGGCACTTTGCCCGCAGCAGGCTTCAGCCGTCTCCCGGTGCTCGGCGACGGCCCGGGCGACCTGATCGTCCTGCACACCACCAAGCAGGGCGCCAGCAAAGCCTACGACTTCGGACAGCTCCCGATTCCTCAGGCGATGCAGCGCTCCCTCGCGGTGCTCTTCGCCGGGAAATGCGCCGGCGGATCCTGGACTTCGCTGCGGTCGAGTGAAGCCATCTGGCGGTATCTCAAGACTCTGAGCGAGTACCTGGCCGAGCTGGACAACCCGCCTGACGACATCCCGGATCTGACGGCTGGAACGTGGTCGGCCTGGCGGCTCAGCCGCAACGTGAAGACCGAGATCGGTTACAACCAGATCATGGCCACCCAACTGCTGCTACGGGCCGACCACCGCCTACCGCAGCAGGTCAGGGAGGTGATGGCCCGGCGTCTGCCGGAGCCGAAGAAGAAGGAGAAGGCTTTCGAGCCGGATGAGTTCCGCAAAATCAAGGCAGCAGCCAGGAGGACCTTTCGCACCGCGCTGCTGCGGATCCGGCAGAACACCGAACACCTCAACGCCTGGCGCAACGGCAACATCAGTCCAGAAAGCCGAGATTGGGTGATCGGTGAAGCGCTGGACATCCTGGCGAGAACCGGCGATCTACCCCGCAGGACAGGCCCCGACGGCATGAAACGTGAGGTCATCTGGCACTATGCGACGGCGCTGGGAGGAGCGGGTGCGGACCACACCTGGAAACGGCTCTTCCTCTCGCAGGTGGAAGCGGCCGGCCTCGCGGTGTTGCTGGTCATGGAGTTCGGGTTCAACGCCACGACCATGTCCGAGCTGCGCGTTCCGCGGGCCGTCCCGGACTCCGGGGACACGAGCGGTGTTCGCGTCTACCGGCTGGAGCTGGAGAAGCGCCGGCGCCATACCGGGAACCACTACGAGTCCCGCAACATCACCGACCACGGAGCCGATTCGGCCGGGCGGCTGATCTCCGATGCTCTGGAGGCCACGGCACTGGCCCGGGCCTACGTCAGGGACCACGCTCCCGACATCGACCGGCTGTTGGTCTGGCGGGGCCAGAGGAACACGCAGGTGACCAACTCGGTCGGTGAGCTGATCAGGGTGGGCCCCTTCGGCCTCGGAGCCGACGCGATGGCGGCGGCTCGTTGGGCGCAAGCACAAGGCATGCCCGGCAAGGTGCTACGGCGGGGCCGCAAGACGGTGAACGTGCTGCACCGCCGCGAGCCCGGGCAGAACACCCAGGACACTCATGACCGCGTTTACGCGCTGCCCGAACCACAGGTTCAGCAAGCGGCCGGCAAGGTCATCTCGGAGGGCGCCAACGACGCCGTCACGGCTGCCCGCAAGACGCTGCTGGCAGCTCAGCTGGTCGAGGCCCGGCAGGCCGATGGACAGGAGACTGCGACGGCCTCCTGCGCGGACTTCGAACGCAGTCCGTTCACGTCGTCCGGCACGGGCTGCGGGGCCTCGTTCTTGCTCTGCACGGCTTGCCCGAACGCGCGGGTCGCGCCGGTCCACCACCCCCGACTGGCGCATCTGCACGCCGCCTTGGAAAACCTCCGCAGTGTCCTGGACCCGGCCACCTGGAACGCGGATTGGAACGACGCGCACGCCCGGCTGGAGGACCTCCGGCAGCGGCTCGGCCCGGAGGTCTGGAAACAGGCACAGCGCAACGCCAGCGTCCTGGACCGGCAGATCATCGACGACCTTCTGAACGGACATTTCGACACATGAGTGTGCTGCACGCCAACCTTTCGCGGCCCCTGCCGGACGCCGGCACACCCGTCATCCCCGAGGGCCTGTTCGTCGGCAACTACAACGGCCCGGTCTCCACCTACGGTGACGAGATCTGGTTACTGGACCCGATTAACGCCAACCCGAGTACCGAACGCGGCCGGATCCACTGGAAGCCGTTTCCCGCCTCGACACGGGAGGAGTTCCGCTTCCTCGCCTGGCTGATGATCAACACCGCATTGCCGGACATCTTCCTGGAGGGGCGTGCTCCCTCCATGCGGACGCGGCAGTCCGCCAGCACGATCTATCGCAGCGTCCTGCAATGGAGGCTGTTTGCCCTCTGGCTGGACAAGCGCGGCATCACCAGTCTGACCGCCTGCACGAGTGAGGACTTTCGCGAGTACGCCGTTTCCCTGGTTCGCAGGCCGAAGGCCACCCGCAACACGGTCGGCTCCCAGTTGCTACAGCTGACGCGGTTGTGGCTGTTCGACCAGTCCAGCCCGGTCCCGCTGAAGGTCCCTGAACCGCCCTGGGAACGCGAGGGGATCGACGACTTCCTGCCTGCGGCGTCGGCCGGCGGGGAGAACCTCACGGAAGCGATCACGTCGGAGACGATGGGACCGCTACTGATCTGGGCTCTGCGGTTTGTCGACGACTTTGCCGAGGACATCCTGGCCGCCTGGTCGCAGCGGCTGCGGTTGGCTGCGGCCGCGAGGGCGGCGCCGCGGACCAAGGAGGGGCTTGCCCGGCTGAACGCCTACCTTGGCGACCTGGTCGAGCAGGGCCGCCCCATGCCCACAATCGTGGTCGGCGGGCGCCGGCAGAGTGCGAGTCACTACATCGCCGGCCTCACCGGATCCTCCGTGCTCCAGGTCGACAGCGCCGTGAACAAAGGCCACCGGTGGAAGCAACATCTGGCAGCTCATCCCGGCGGATGCCCGCTACCCTCACCGGTCAACGGCACCGTCGGCGGGGCGAGTTGGACCCAGAGCATCGACTTCGATGAAGCTCCTCTCCTCATGCGCCACCTGGGGACAGCCTGCTTCATCGTGCTGTCCTACCTGACAGGCATGCGGCCCGGCGAGGTGCTCGGCCTGCGGACCGGCTGCTGCCCGGAACCTGAGGAGCCTGGACAGCGACACGTGATCCACGGATACGTCTACAAGACGGCCGTGGACCAGGAGGGCAACCACCTCTCCAGCGGCACTCTGAGAGACGTTCCCTGGGTCGCAATCGCCCCAGTCGTCTCCGCCATCCGCGTCTTGGAGCGATTCGTCCCCCAGGGGGAACTCCTCTTCGGAAGCCAATCCCACAGGTTCCACCACTTCGGTCTCTTCGGCCGGCGGACCACAGCGGCCCTCCGCCCGGAGACCTTGCGCGATCGGATCGCGGACTTCATGAGTTGGGCCTCACAGACGGCCCTTCGCCTGGAGCGGCCACACGAGGTGATTCCGCCAGACCTGCACGGCACCATCAGCCCGAGCCGATTCCGCCGCACCCTGGCCTGGCACATCGCCCGGCGTCCGGGAGGACTGGTCGCCCTGGCGATTCAGTACGGCCATATGCGCACCGCCGTCAGTGCCGGCTATGCCTCCCGCAGCCGTGACGGCATCCACGACCTGCTCGACATCGAGACTGCCCGAGCGACGGCGGACACCCTCGCGTCGCTGGCGGCAGACCGAGCAGCCGGTGGAGGGATCTCCGGTCCGGCCGCCCGACGGGCTGTTCTCGCCGCCGCTGAGGCACCGACTTTCGAGGGCATCGTCTTCACCGCCAAGCAGGCCCGCAAGCTCCTGGCGAATTCGGCTCTGGCAGTCCACGACAACCCGAACGCCTTCTTGACCTGCGTCTATAACCCGGACAAGGCTCTTTGCCGACTCCGCGCTAGCCAGGCGACTCCCAGCCTGGAACGCTGCGTGTCGTCCTGCGCGAACATCGCCCGCACCGATCGCCACGCGTCCCAACTAGCGCTAAAGGCAGACGAGTTCGACAAGCAAGCTGCCAGCGAGCTCTTGCCGGATCCCTTGACCGAACGGCTTCGGGAGCATGCCGCAGGGCTTCGAGCCCTCGCGGACAAGCACCAGCGGGAACGGATCACCACGGCGGAGGCGCCTGCATGAGTCCTGCGCCCGATGAACGCGACCGCATCCACGCGGCCATGGACCGGATCCTCAGCGGGACTCCGCAGCGGTCGAACGGCTCCCTGACCATCGTCGCCCTGGCCGCCGAGGCGGAGGTCCCCCGCAACGCACTCACCCAGCGGCACCTCGATCTCAAGAACGAGTTCTACGAGAAGGTCCGAGCCCGCGGAGAGACGCCCGACAGCGAGAAGCGGCTCCGACGCCAGCTGGTGAAGGCCAAGGAACTCAGGGCCCAAGCACTTAAGGAGATCGCACGACTCAAGGCCGACAACGAGGCCCTGGTCGGCGCAATGCACCAGGTCGTGATGGAAAACCGTCAGCTCCGGCTCCAACTGGCCGAGAAGCCAACAACGTCCACAGTGGTCTCCCTGGACTCTCGGCGCGGCACGGACTGAGCCGCGAGGCGTCTGATGCGCACGAGCCGAGTCGCGGTCGCGGCTCAGCCTTCCGGGGTGCTGCGGTCGTTCCGAAGCTCACCGTGCCCGGGCAGCGACCCCAGGATGGAACGTCTGAACGCCGGAGGCGGATCAAATCTCCGAAAGAGTGACTATCTGGGCGGGCTTTGTCGCACCATGGTGGGCGGCTGAGGTTCACTCAGCCGCCGGACCACGACGATGCTAGGGCGGCTCACCGCTGCCCTCCCGGAGACTCCGTTGCTACCAACTGCAGAACTGCTCGTCGGCATGTCACGACACCTGAGCACCTACGGGGCCAGCCAGCCGAAGGCTGACCTCGCCCAACTTGAGTTCGCTGGCAGAATCTTCGAGCTCGCCCTCCGCCTTCGCGGCAGTGGCGTCAGCACACCCGAGCGTGTCGATGCCCTTGGGGTCAGCGCCGGCATCAGTAAGCGGGAGATCCGCAGGGAGTTCCTTCCCACACTTGAGGTGCTGGGCCTCGTCGACCTTGAGCGCGACCGTGAAGGTGCCATCAAGGTGGTGTCCGAGAAGATCCCGCCTATCGACGACCTGTACCAACGTGCCGATAGCGTTCTGAGCAACGTCATGCCTGAACCGCTGGAGATGATGGCGCTCACGATTCTCCGCACGACCACCATCATGCCCATTACCATCTCGACGGCTAAGGAGGAGTGCGCGGCACTCGGGCCTGAGGACCTCGCCTTTCGAGCCATCGAGGACCTTGAATCCCTGCATCTCTGCACTCGTCAACGTAGCGCAGATGGGGACGAGGTACTCTTCAACCCCAATGTCTGGGCCGTGGACAAGGACCATTCTCATTCCGCTCTGCAGGCCGAGGATGGGGCCGTGCGCGCGGCGCTGAGCGGCGTTCTGGAAGAGGTGGCTGCGACAGCTGGAATGCCCGAGGACGCGATCCAGTCCGGGGATCGGAAGTGGGTGGACTATGCCGTCTCCCAAGGGCTTCTGCTGCGGTCTATCGTCACTACGCTCGGAGGCCAAGAGCGAGCATTCCTCTTCTCTCCACACATGGGGCGATCCGTGTTCGACGCCCCGACGGGAGCGGACCCTTCCGGGCACGTGCGGCAGCTCATCGGCTCCATGGTCTTCGCTCGACGATTCGCCAGCAATCGCCTCTTTGCCCCAACAGCCTTCCTCCGAAAGCTAGTACGCACCGGAGAGGCGGGAGACGCCTCCAACATCGGCACTGACTACTCCATGCTCGAAACTGCCGGCATCGTCCGCGTTGAGCCTGCGTACAGGTTCAAGAGGTTCGTCCTTCTGCAGGCAGATGTCGCCGAAGAGGCCATCACCTATCTTGAGGACAGCGCAGACGGGGACACCACGTCGGGTGCGCTCCAAGGGCAGCGCGGCTACCGCCATCCCGAGGCAGAACGTGCGCGGCGCCTGGTTCAGCCATCCAGGGAAGCCGCCCCCAGCCCCAGCGCTTCGCAAGATATTCTCGCTGCACTGCGACAGGAAATGGGGCGACGGCGCTATGACCGGTAAGGCTGGAAAGGAGAAGGGCGACGAACTAGAACGCCGGTTTGCCCGTGCGGAGTTCGCAGATGGCGCACTCGTCCGTGTACGTCACCCCGTCACGCAAAGCGTCGGAGGGCGGACGCGGACGGTGACGGACATCGATGTGCTGGCGATCGATTTCGACTCAAGGCTCCGTCCCCACATCGGCATCAGCGAGTGCAAGTCCACCCGAGGGCAGAGCGGCGAGCAGGACCGCCTCCTGTGGCTGCGCGGGTTGCAGGCACTGGTTGGTGCGGACCGCTCGGCTCTCGTACGCCAAACCGTCACTGAGGCGGGCCGCGGGGTAGCTCGCCACATCGGGGTCGACTTGTTTGCCAGCTCGGAGCTGGAGCGTCGTGAGCAGGTCCTAGAGCACGTACCGCAGCACTTCGCCACCATTGGGGAGACCGCCTTCAAGGAGGAAAGCGCTGCCGCTGACCAGCAACTCAAGAGGATCGGAGACCTCCCGTCGGGGCTCGTCTCCTTCCTCAGGCACGATGCGCTCTTGGCTGATCCTCACAGAGTCCTCGGAGCGCTGCTTACTCTGGATGAGGTGACGCGCAATGGGACGGTTCTTCCCAACCCGTTGGCCAAGCTGCTAGCAGGTCACGTTCTTCAGGCTCTGGTATCTGCGGCCCTACGTGCCGGCGGCCGGACTGACACTGTGGGCTCTGAGGGGACACGACGAGAGATCGAACAGGGGCTGAACACTGGAGATCCTCACGATCGCCAGATCCTGAGAGTGGCGGATATGGCTGATGCTTTGCTCCGTGAAGAGCTCGTAACCATTCATCAGGCGTACCGGTCAGCGGGCGCACCTTCGATTGAGCGCGCTGTTCCCTCTGTTCGCGACGCGATGGCGCAGACGCCAACGTGGCTAGCTAACTTCATGGACCTCGCCGAACGACTGCGCCGCCGGAGCCTCATTGCTCGCCAACTGCCGCAGACCATCGACCTGGCCGTATTCGACGCCCTTCTCGGTGGCGAGGCTTGGAAGGCACCAGCGTTCGATCAACTCTTCGCACGCGAGCATCGACAGGCCCTGGGAATTGCTATGGACTGCCTATCGAAGGCAGTGCCAGAGCTGACGAAACACCTGCTCCCATTGAAAGACCTTCCCTTCGACCGAGCTGCAACAGCCTCGCTCAGCCAGTCGATGCACCAGTGATCAAACACTGAGCCCTTTCCAACCTCAGGGCCTGTCGGCCGGCGCTCAACCGGCGCCACCGACTGCCGATCGCACACCGACATTCGCGGATACGGGGTGCCGGTAAGAACTCTGTCACCGATCCTGCTGGCCTATTCGGTTACGCGGCGAGGGAGAGGCCGAGGCGGGCAAGGTGGCTGACGCGGGTGCGGTCGAGCGGGTGGCCGTTCCACCAGGCATCGAGGCGAATGAGGTTTAGCGCAACGGCGGAGAGGACGTGCTCCAGGTGGGTCTTCTGGAGACCGAGGTAGCGGGCACGTCTCATCCCGGTGACCGCGACGGCCTGGTGGATGGATCCCTCGATGCCCGCGCGGGTTCTGTACTTGGTTCGCCACTGCTCGTCACCTTGCTGGAGGCGGGCATGGTCGAGGACTTCTTGCAGCTTGCGGGGTTGCACACATGACGAGCCCCTCGGAGGCATTGGAGCTGCCTCCGAGGGGCTCTGCCGTACCGTACCCAGGTCCGGGCAGTTACCGGGATTCGGTGTGGGTCCGAGAGCTGACAGACGTTGTCGGTTTCTTGTCCGGTACGTCCTGTGAACCCTTTCCGCCGCCGCCAACGAGCGCCAGCACAAGGAGCAGGAGTAACAGGCCGCCACCCCCGCCGGCCACCGCAACGGCAGCAGGAGCGCTGATCCGGCGATAGTGCGGCCGGACGTAGTACCCGTCGCGGTAGTGGCCTCGTACGCGCGTCACCGGACCTGCCGGAGCAGACCCGGAGCTGGGCGCGGTCGTGCCGACGCGGCGATGGGTGGCGGGGCGAACGGATCCAGCAGCGCCGGTCGACGGCCTGGACCGGCGGTAGTGCGGGCGGACGTAGGAGCCGTCGCGGCGGTAGTGCCCACGAACATATGACATCGGGGAATTCCTCGGGTGAGTCAGGCAGGAGCGAAAAGCAGGCCCAATCCGGGCGCTCAGCTCGACGGTACAGCCGCCCACCGACACTCGATGTCCGCCAACTCCGGTGATCTACAAGGGGCTTGATCAGCAACAGTCCTCGCGACACCTCAACACCCGAGCCCACCAGCCCCGAGGCTGTGCACGCGGCTTACGGCGGTTAGACACGGCGTACGGGCTGCGCCGAGCAGGGAAGAACGGGCGGGCGAATGACCCAGATTCCTCAGGACGACGAGGGCAACCGCCTGTGCCTTTGGCGCGGCACGTCGATCTGGGGGTTGAGAAACATCGGAACGAAAACCGGCGCTAAGCCTCTGGAGGGCTGGAGAGCGCTTTGACCTGGGGTTCGGCGGGGGCGGAGCCTTCGGCAGTCGTGTTGATCACTGACTGTCTGGAGGTCCAGGGTGCCGGTCGAGTTTCTGACGGATGAGCAAGCCGCGAAGTATGCGGCGTACGACGGGGCGCCGTCCCGTACGGAGTTGGAGCGGTTCTTCTTCCTGGACGACGTGGACCGGGCGCTGATCGAGCCGAAGCGGCGGGCTCACAACCGGCTCGGGTTCGCGGTGCAGATGACCACGGTGCGGTTCCTCGGGGTGTTCCTGGACGATCCGTCGGACGTGCCGGCGGAGGTGGTCGACTACCTCGCCGAGCAGTTGGGCGTCGCGGACGCGTCGGCGCTGAAGGCGTACGGCGAGCGGGAGAACACCCGGCTTGATCACGTCCGTGAGCTGCGGCGGGTCCTGGAGTACACGGAGTTCGCCGAGGCTGAGGCGGAGCTGCGGGCGTGGGTTGAGGCGCGGGCCTGGACGACCGGGGAGGGCCCGAAGGCGCTGTTCGACGCGGCGGCGGGGTGGCTGCGTGAGCGGCGGGTGCTGCTGCCCGGGGTGACGACGCTGGCCAGGCTGGTGGCCACGGTGCGGGAGGCGGCGAACCAGCGGCTGTGGGATACCCTCTACGGGCTGCTGAGCACCGGGCAGCGGGCGGTGCTGGACTCCCTGCTGACGGTGCCGCCGGGCGCCCGGGTGTCGGAGCTGGACCGGCTGCGCCGGGGTCCCGTGCGGATCTCCGGGCCGCAGATGAAGTGGGCGCTGGAGCGGGCCGAGGAGATCGCGGCCTTCGGGATGGGCGACGTGGACGTGTCCGCGATACCACCGCGGCGGCTGGCGGAGCTGTCGCGGTACGGGGTCGACGGCAAGGCGTCGCTGCTGCGGCGGCACGGTGATTCCCGGCGCCTGGCCACGCTGCTGGCCACCGCGGTCTACCTGACCTCCCGGGCGGTCGATGACGCCCTAGACCTACTGGAGGTGCTGATCGCGACGAAGCTGCTGGCCAGGGCGGAGCGGGAGACAGCGAAGGAGAAGCTGAAGACCCTGCCGCGGGTGGAGCGGGCGTCGGCGAAGCTGGCCGCCGCGTTCCAGATCGTGTTCGACACCACCAGCGAGCAGGTCGACACCGACACCGGGGAGATCAGCCCGCCCGAGGTGGAGACGCTGGAGGCGATGTGGGAGCGGATCGAGCAGGTGGTGCCCCGGCACGAGCTGGCGGCGGCGATCGCCGCGCTGTTCGAGCTGACGCCGCCGCTCGACTCGGACGCGGACGAGGCATGGCGGGCCCAGCTGGTCACCCGGTTCGGCACCGTGCGGCCGTTCCTGAAGCTCCTGGTGACGGTGGTCGACTTCGGCGCCACCCCGGAGGGTCTGCCCGTTCTGGCCGCGCTGAAGTCGCTGCCTGATCTGATGGGACGCAAGAAGGTCGGCCCGGCAGAGATCGACACCGGCCTGCTCACCGGGTCGTGGCGGCGCCTGGTGTCGTCCGCGCCGCACCTGGAGCCGGGCACGGTCGACTGGAAGGCGTACGCGTTTTGCGTGCTGGAGCAGGTGCACCGGATGCTGCGGAGCAAGCAGGTGTTCGCGAAGAACTCCTCCAAGTGGGGCGACCCGAGGGCGAAGCTGCTGGACGGCGAGGCGTGGGAGCAGGCCAAGCCGACCGTGCTTGCCTCGCTCAACCTGCCCGCCGAGGCGGGGGAGCACCTGGCGGCGCGAGCCGAGCTGCTGGACGGCACCTACCGCGAGGTCGCCGCCCGGGTGCCGGCGAACTCCCAGATCGTGTTCGACGACGACGGGCGGCTGCACTTCGCCGCCCTGGAGCCGGAGCCCGACCCCGCCTCCCTGCGGGCCCTGCGGGAGGCGGTGGAGGCGATGCTGCCGCGCGTCGACCTGCCGGAGGCCCTGCTGGAGGTGTTCTCGTGGACCGGCGCCGACCAGGCGTTCACCTCGGTCACCGGCGGTGAGGCGAGGCTGAAGGACCTGCATGTGACCGTTGCCGCGCTGCTGGTCGCCCACGGGTGCAACATCGGCTACACCCCGGTCATCGGGGCCGCGGAGGCGCTGAAGTACGGGCGGCTGTCCCACGTCGACCAGACGTATCTGCGCCTCGCGACGTACCGGGCGGCGAACGCGACCCTGATCGACCACCAGGCGTCGATCCCGCTCGCGCAGGCGTGGGGCGGCGGGCTGGTGGCCTCCGTGGACGGCATGCGGTTCGTCGTCCCCGTGCCCAGCGTGTACGCGCGGCCGAACCCGAAGTACTTCGGGCGGCGGGGCGGTGCGACGTGGCTGAACATGATCAACGACCACGCGGCGGGGCTGGGTGGGAAGGTGGTGGCCGGCACCCCGCGTGACTCGCTGTACGTGCTGGATGTCCTCTACGACCGCGACGGCGGCAAGCGCCCCGAGATGATCGTCACCGACACCGCGAGCTACAGCGACATCGTCTTCGGGCTGCTCACCCTGGCAGGGTTCGCGTACGCGCCGCAGCTCGCTGACCTGCCGGATCAGAAGATGTGGCGCATCGACCGCGCCGCCGACTACGGCGCCTTCCAGGACGCCGCGCGCGGCCGGATCGACCTCGCGAGGATCGAGCGCCACTGGGAGGACATCCTGCGGATTATCGGCTCCATCCACACCGGCGCCGTGCGCGCGTACGACGTCATCCGCATGCTGTCCCGTGACGGCCGCCCCACGCCGCTCGGCGACGCGATCGCCCACTACGGGCGGATCGCCAAGACCCTGCACATCCTGCGCCTGGCCGACGAGCCCGGCTACCGCAGGCAGATCAAGAGCCAGGCCAACCTCCAGGAGGGCCGCCACTCCCTCGCCCGGAAGATCTTCCACGGCAGGCACGGGCAGCTCTACCAGCGCTACCAGGACGGCATGGAAGACCAGATCGGCGCCCTGGGCCTGGTCCTCAACGCCCTCGTACTCTTCAACACGCGGTACATGAACGCCGCGGTCAACCAACTACGCGCGGACGGCTTCGATGTCCGCGACGAGGACGTGGCCCGCCTGTCGCCGTTCGTGTGGCACCACATCAACATGCTGGGCCGGTACTCTTTCCAGCTCCCCGACCTGCCCGGGGGCCTCCGGTCCCTGCGGGACCCAAGTGCTGCCGACGAGTGAGACCGCAGTGTGGGCACCGCCGTCATCTGGTGTCGGCGGTGCCCAGCGACACGGCCGCTTGAGGGCTGGGGCGCTGGGCGTGACCGTGACGCAAGGCGCTGCTGGGCCTAGATGCCGTAGTCGAAGACTGGCGTTAGGTGGAATACGGGCCAACCGAGCCGGGGTCAGCCTCCCCAATGAGCGCAGCCCTCTGCGCGTCACTCAAGGTGCCCAAAATTGAGTTAGGGAGCTTTGTGTGGCGATCTAGAATGGCTTTCCCGAGTGACGCCCCGTCCATGTACGCCTCGGAGAGGTCCGTTCCACGCAAGTCAGCGCGCCCCAGATTTGCGTCTTTAAGGATGCACCCGGTGAATGTGGCGTTAGTGAGATGCGCGTTAATGAGTTTTACGCCGGTTAGATCTGCCGCGTACAGCCGCGCCCATTCGAGCCGCGCATCAGTCATCGTAGCTTTATTGAACTTGCAATTATGGAGCGATGTGTGGCTAAGGTTTGTTTCCCACATCATGGAACCAGAGAAGTCGGCCCCATCAAGATCGCACCTTTCGAGATTCGCTCGACTGAAGCTCGATCGGCTCAGGTTAGCACCAACGAGGATTGAGAATGACAAATCTGCATCTTGGAGGTTAGCCTCAGACAAATTGGCAAACGGAAGGTAGGCGTTGGAAAGTTTGAGACCACCCGAAAGGTTGATTTCGGCGCCGTCCAAGTGTTGCCCCCTGGTGTTTACGGAGATGGCGAGCATCTCTCCAAGTCGCGACCGCTTTTCAAGCAAGGCTCGCATCTGGTACCGGGTCACGGCCCGCAGGGCGGCCTGGACATCCGCTTCGATCGGGCTCTCTGGTGCATGTCCATCGGGCCTTCCGACCCGCATCTCATTCGCAGATTTACGATTTCCGCCTTTCTTGCCCTTCTTTCCCTTCTTCTTCGTAACGTGATGACGCAGGAAGTGGATCAGGATCTGCGAAACGTTCTCTGCCTGCTCTGGAGCGTCGTAGGCGATCTGCTCTAGCGCCATGACGCCACCGATGCGGCCGTAGATGTCGTCGGAGCCGAGCCTCTCAAGGGACTTAGTGAACCGGTCCGTGATCTGACCCTTGCGCGACAGTTTGTACGTGCGAATCGTGTAGACAAGTGCGAAAGCTGCCCCTATCGCAGCAGCGAAGGAGATCAGAGACGTCCGTAAGCCAGTGATGAGCGCTGCAGAACCGCTGCGCACATCACTCTTGCTGATGTAATCACCTTCCAGTGAATATGGCCCCTTCCAGACGAGCAGAAAGAGTGCCGCTGCGCCAATTGCAGCCAAGGCCCAGATGCCCCTGCCTCGCATCACCCGCCGTCGGTCATATTCTCGTTGGATTCTTCGATATCCAGCGGCCGTGACGGAAATCCGATATCCGCTCTTACGTGCCTGTTTCTCTACTGCTTTCAAGCGTGGACGAAGATTCACTTTCCGGCGCCCTTGGGGCATCTGTGTTCCTTACCTCTCGGTTTTAGGAAGGGGTATTGGGCCTGCTGCCTCACGAGCCCCCTGCGCGGCATGTGACGTAGCCGTCAGCGTCTGCTGTCGCCGGGAGCGAGGATGCTGGTGAGTTCGGTGATCGCCTCGGGGGACGGCTTGAAGTACCGCCGGACGTTCTCCGGCTTCTTGTGCCGGGACTTGGCCATCAGCATCAGCAGCGATGCACCCTGCTCGCCGAGGTGCGTCAGGGCGGAGTGGCGGTACTCGTGCAAGTCCCATCCTGTCCCGGGCCCGCGCATTGCGGTGTGCTCGTCGAGCAAGGCGCGGGCCTGCCCGTACGACAGGCGGGCCAGTCCGGTGTCCGGGCACACGTCGCGGGAGCTGACCACTTTGCCCGGCCCCGGCCGGCGGTGGGTGACGAACACCGGCCCGCGGGTGCGGCCCTTGAGGAGCCGGGGCAGCAGCCGGGCAGTGCCGGCATCCCAGTAGACGGTCTCCAGCACGTAGTCCTCGCGCACCTGGCCGCGGCGGCGGACCTTGGTCCGGGCGCCCTTGGCCTTAACCGGGCCGCGGCGTCCGGCGAAGTCCAGGTCCTCGATGTTGACACCCAGGATCTCCTCCGCACGGGCGGCGGTCTCGTACAGCATCCGCCACAGCGTTTTCTCTCGGAGGTGGACCTCTCGCCGCGCGACCAGCCGGTCGATCGCCATCTTCGAGCGGGCTGGGGTCTCGGAGTCCGGCACCGCCAGCCGCTTCGCCCAGGCCGGGACCGTCGGCCCCTCGTAGCCGCGCTCACGGCACCAGCGGAGCCAGGACAGCACCCCCGCCCGGCGGGAGTTCCAGGTGTTCACCGCCGCGGTGCCCCAGAGCAGTTCCAGGGCCTCGCCGATCTCGTCGTCCGCGACCGACGCCAGCGGCCGGGCCACGCCGAGCCGATCGGCGGTCTTGCCCACCCCGATGCCATAGTTCCGGACCGTGTTCGGGTTGCCGAGCGAGTCGAGGAACACGTCGGCCGCCGCGCGGACGGTCAACGCTTTCCCGGTCGGCAGCTGCACGACGGTGGGCACCGCTTCCCCCTTGCCGCAGATAACAGGGCCGCTTCACGCAGCGGCCGGAGAACGTCACCGCAGGTGACGGATCAAGCTACCGCAGATATTGGGGTGTTATCTGCGGAACGACTTCATATGGGTCCCATCGTCGACGCCCCGTCAGCCGCCCACCAGGGCCGACGAAGGCTTAGCGCCGGTTTTCGTTCCGATGTTCTTCAACCCCCGATCTGCCAGACGGGCACCGGCCGGAAGCGCGACTACTGCCGCCGCTCATGCCGGCAGCGGGCCTACGAGGCCCGGGCATCCCGACGGCAGGTGGCCGCCGCTCTGGGCCTGCTCACGGACGGCCAACCCATCCAGCGCGGCCTGTGGAGCGATCTGGCCCCGGGCCCCCGGTAGTCGATGTCGCCGCACCTTAAGGGGTCAAAAGGTTTCGTTGTCGGTCGGCTCCTCTGCGCCCACGGTTGCAGAGGGCCGTTGTGTGCCAACGCGCATGACCATGGTCGAGGAGAGCCGAATGTCGGTGACGCCTTTGGCCTCTGACTGGCGAACCAGCTTGCTCAACGTGAGTGGTGGAACGGCAAAACGCTCCGAGCGGCCGGGTAGCTGGATGGAGAGCTCAGGCGGGGGCGCGGGAGAACGTGCTGCGCCAGATGCCCCTCGGGAAGACCGATTAGAAAGGCGCGGACGGCGGATACCCGGGAAAAGAGCAGCGTAGAGTTCGCGAAACTTGCGCAGGTGGATGAGTCCACGCCTGGTGAGCTGGGCTGCTGGGACGTCATCGAACAGGCGCTGGGCGACCAGCGAGGGGGGCAGCAGCGTCAGAGTGTCTGTTCGCGCCAGCAGAGCTGAAGGCACCCAGAAACCTTCGGGCCGTGCGTCTGCGTCGTGGAGATCCACGAGCGCTTGCCAGGCATCTGAAGGCTGGGAGGTGCGGTGGAACTCTTCCAGCCGAAGCGGGATCGCCCCAAGATCCCTCTCATACATCTCCTCCCACCGCTCGGCCGCGCTGGATGCCTTCTGCTGGCGAGGCAGATCTGGATCGTATTCGGCGATCACCTGCTCGCGCTTGATCCGTACCATCATGTGCCGCAGCTCGCCGAGCTGGTGGGTCAGCACTCGCCGAAGCCTTTGCGGCGGCCGCCCGTAGAGCGCGGCCAACTCCAGAAGCTCCACGTCCTCGGCGGCTGGCCCCTTCCAGAGACCGCTACGTGAAACGTAGCGCGCGGCCAGCACGGCTGTGAGCTCCGCGGCCCGCTGATGGCGCCGTGCAACGGCTGGAATGTTGTCGATAGCAAGTTCCAGCGCTGTGAGCTGGACCCCGAGACTCCCGGCTACGTCATCAAGGAACCGCGGCCGTCGAGCTGGAACGATGGCCTGCTGCTCGAACCGCCGGTAGGACTTGGGGGAGATGCCGAGCTCCTCTACAAGGCGCTGGGCGGTGAAGCCGCAGCCTCGCCTCAGATCCGCCACGCTCCAGAGATGCGACCTGCTCCGATCCATCAACCGGCGAGGCCTGACCCCCAGAGCGTCGGCCAGCGCCTGGATGCGCTCGGGGTCGGGCACCCGGCGCCCGTTCTCGTAAGCGAGAACCTGAGCTTTGGTGGCCCCGGCCATCACTGCGAGCTGTTCGGCTGTCAGCCCCCTTCCAACGCCGTCCTCACCGATGTAGTTGGTACGCAGACTGGAGAGCGCTGCAGGATCGAAGTCAGCCAGCCCCCGAGACATTGGCTCTCCTCTCAATGTGCAGACGACGTGCAGAAGGGAGCAGTTTAGGGGTACCTTGTCGTTACTCCCAAGCGGCGACTTGATATCACGGTGTCAGTCTCTGACCTCGACAGGCGTCCATTTTACTGGCCAAACCGCTAGATGCAGGCCCGGAAATAGGCGAGGTTGGGGGCCGCTGAGAGCAGGTTTAGATCACGGGTCTGAACCCGCATGCAGCACAGAGGTGTACGTGGGTACATAGAGAAGAGGCCCCGTACCCCCCATCGGTTCGCGAGGCCAGCGAGGGGCACGAGGCCGGCGTGGGAGCTCAGTCTCCCGAAAACGGGTCCCCTGTGCCATCAGGGGGCCCGCGCCGTTTTCACAGCTTTTCGATCACGTGACGGATCAAGGCCTTCAGGCCCTGGAGCGTCAGCCAGACGAGAATCTGCTTACCGACCTTCCGGTACCGACCCTCCCCGCTCGGAGGTGGGGTCCCCCCACCCTGGGGCGGGGCTTCCCCGCCCTGAGGCGGGTTGCTTTCCACGCGCATCACCTCCTTCCCCGGAGCGGTCGACCCCGGCCGAGCAAGCCGACCGAACCCGCCATCAGAAAGAAGGTGCGGTCAGAACTCTACCGGTTCCCGACTACAGCACCTGCGCCCCCAGGATCACCCCGGTGGAGAACTTCATGGATTCCGCAGGGAACTGAGGGACGATCATGCGCGGAACCGGCAATTCCAAAGGCCCTTGATTGCGGGCAGAAATACCTACCCGTCAGTATCTGATGGCGTTTCCGCAGGTAGACGCACTGGGTAACCGTTTCGGCGGCACCTTCGCACCCTTCAGTAGCAAAGGGGGGCGCGCGGAGATTGTGTGCGCCCCCGATTTGAAGTGGATCACGTTGAGCGGCACAGAGCGGCCCTCCTCGCGTTCGAATTCGGGATCGATGATTGAGACTCGAACGAGTGGAGAGTTCATGGGCCGTATCGCCGCCCCAGCGCAGGGCCGCATGTCAAGCGGTGCGGGCCTGGACGGCCCCGAGCCGGAGGCCCAGGTAGACCCCCAGGGGGCCGCAAACTCTCCAGATCCGCCGACGCCCCCACCGTCGCCACCGATCATCTGCGCCATCCTCGACCTGCTGCCCGGCCCCGGACACCCCTCCTCGCGTCGCAGCCATGACGGTAACGGTGTCAATCTCCTGATCAGCGCCGCCCCAGGAGGACGTGGAGCAGGGTGACGACCGCGACACCGACTAGCTAGAGGACCTCTCTCCTGCCCTGGCGGAGGTGCGCATCGTGCGCCGGCCGCAGAACGCCCGCCCGGGTGATCCGGTCTCGGTCGAGGTCTACCCGCTGCGCCGGGCGACTCGGGCCGCGCTTCAGTGCTGGTTCCTGGTGCGCCGCCTGCTGATGGTCGACGTCACCGGCGCCGCCGACGCCCTGTGGGTGTCCGTACGCGGCAACCACAGCGGCACCGTCACTGACGACGGGCCCCTGTACCGGCCTGCCGGCACCCCTCTGCGGCCGCGCGGCGCCGGGCGGGCCTACGCCGCGGCGGTCTCCAAGGTGAACACCGAACTCGCGGGCGGCGAAGGCTGGACGCCGCTGCCCGAGCGAATGGAGCAGTTGCGCCGCGGCGTCGCCGCCCCCGAGCTCATCCTCGTGCCGCCACGCCCGGACGCCGAGAAGGCCGCCGAGTTCATGGACCGCCTGGAGAAAACCGGCCGCCAGCTCGCCGCTCTGCCGGACGCCCGGTCTACTGCGACGACCGGCCGTGCCCCACGCGATGAGGCTCGGCGCGTCCTGCGCGAGGCGTGGCGGCTCGGCGTCGAGCACCAGGTGCAGCTCGCCGCGCTCGCCGCCTCCGGCCTAGTCGCGTACGACACCCCGCGCGCCGGATGGGAGCCCGAGCTGCTGCGGGCCCTGGACCGCACCTCCCGCCTCACCCCGCTGTAGATTCCGCTCGACGAAGAGCTGCCCCTTGAACTACTCGCCGAACTTGGTGCCGGTGAGCATCTTCCTGCGGTGCCTACCGTCTGAACAGTGTCGGAGGCGGTTGGCGGTGTTGGCGCAACATCCGCCGCATGACGTGCCATGACGCAAAGGCGTTATGGTTGTCTCGACTCTTAAGGCTTGCACGCCCCGCTGGGGTCGGTGAGGTTTTTATGAGTCACGGCGTGTGGAGTGGCTTGCCAGCACAGTGGGCCCACGCACGAAGGCCCAGCCCCGGGTGGCCGCCCGGAGCCAGGCCTCATGCAGTTGCCGAGCCCGGTCGAGCATCATGCGACCGGGCTCGCTGCATGTGGAGCAGCCCGTCGACCGTGCTTCGGGGTGAGCACTCAACCTCCGTTGAGCGAACTACCTCACCAGGGCGATGATCGCCACAAGCAGACTCGCTGCCGTCAGGAAGACCTGCCACTTATCCGGCTCGGGCCAGTCGTTCCTGCCGCGTTTGTCCCATGGACCGCTCATCAGCACCACCTCACTTTCCCCTCCCGGTCCGGTACCTGGTCGCGTTGGTCCCGGGGGTCGGTGAACTGGCGGCTCGTACCACTCAGTTACAGGAGGATCGGCGAAGCACGCCCAGAGTACCTTGTTTTCTAAGGACGTTGCGGCCTAGGTAACCCTTTGTGTCCGGTAGTTTTGGGCAGAAAGCTTCCATTCGAAGGTCCGTGTTGGGGGTGCTCTCGCGAATCACACGCAGTGCACGCTGTTCGCCTGTGAACTTGCGGGGAAACGTGCGGGTAAAAAATTTCTCCCGTTCGGCGCCTGGCCCGCCGACGACCACCAGGACGACGAGGACCAGGGGCGCGAGCTCACCGTCGCCGGTGCGAAGGAGACGAGCACCTGATGACGAGCGAGCACCGCGGCGGCGCCGGTCCGTACATCGAGTACGGCAACCTGCCGGTCCTGCACGCCACGGAGACGGACCTGCCACTGCTGCACCCGTACGGCGCCGTGGCGGTCGGCGGCCGCTACGTCACACCCGGCGGAGGACGGCTCACCGTCAGGAAGGACGGCAAGCACTTCCAGATCACGCTGGACCACCTCGGCTGTCCGGCCCAGCTCACCGAGGAGAAGACCGCCCTCTTCAAACGGCTCGGTCTGGCCGCCAAGGGGCACTGCCTGCATGCCGGGTGCGGCCACCACGTCGCCGACGCCGGGGCGGTGCTCCGCTCCTTCCATCTGCGGACCGGCAGCATCGATCTCACCGCCTTCGTGCGGGCCGCGCTCGCCGTCGAACTCGGAGACCAGCACCCCGTCGACCGGCTACTGCAGGACGCCGAGGCGTTGGTCGGCCCCGTGCGAGGAGCGGACCCGCAGGACGAGTAAGGGCAGGCCAACGCCGGTTAGGTCTGTTGGGCCCAATAGGTCTAACCGGGGCAGGGGGTGGCCGGGGCGTGAGGGGCTCGGGGAGGGCCACGTACACGAAGGAGTCGATGCTGCGCAGGGCGGGGGCGCTCGGCACCGTAGGAGTCGAGGGCCAGGCGCAGCGCGCCCGGGAGTGGCATGCAGTTGTCGACGCTGCAGACCGGGCTGCGAGGGGGGCCGGATAACGTCGTGTTGCTCAATGTTCCATTGCGCAGGTGGTGGGCCTAGCGGTGCAGACTCTCTCCTTCCGTGCGCACTGCTGTGGGCAAGAAGGACGTGCTGGAGGAGAGCGACGCGTTCGACGACGACGGCGTGCGTTTCACGAGGTCGTTTTACGAGGCCACGACACGTGTGACGGTTCGTCTGGCTGTCAACCGTGTCACGTATTGGAGTGTTGGATCTCTGCGCAGGCAGGGGTGGTTTCGTGATGGGACTAGTGCTCTGACCTGCGGTGTCCTTGCTGTCGGCCGCGTTTGGTAAAAGGCCCCCCACTAAGTCGATGCACGCGTCTGACAACGGGGGGTGCTTCGGGCTTGGTTGTCGGGGCTAGGGCTCACAATGGTGCCTACGGCCTAGCGGGCTTCTGCCGGAAACGGCGGCGGCCCCCTGCTCGCAACAGGAGGCCGCCGATGCTCGTCCGGATCGAGATCATGGGAGGCCCACAATCAATCCCGACTACAACGAGGGTAAGTCCAACCAGTGTCACTGCTGCCATTTGGATCACCTGTCCGGCCCGCCTCTGGGCTCTGAGCAGCAGGAACTCCCGAGAACTGCTCACCGCCGAGTCCGCCGTCTGATGCACACGGCGGCGGACGAGGCGACTCGCGTCCTGGTGAAGGCCGTCGCTAGCGGAGCACTCCTGCTCTACGTCTGGTGGCAGACCCGTTAGACCGAAGGCCCTGCGCGCCTGGCAGGGCCATTGTGCGGCAGGTGGTCTGCGCGGCATCAGGCCCTTTGACTGCCTAGCTTGCTGCCGTGCCAGGCGCCGCCACGAACGTGTCGGTGCCTGGCACGCAACCGGTTCGAACGCCTCGACCCACCTGCAGGCCATGCGCGAGATCCTGCTCCAGGCCGTCCGGCAGACGAACGCCTGGCCCGACGTCTTCGCCCTGGTGGCCGCGGGCGTCGAGAGCCGCGCGGCGGACCTGGGGGTTGAGGAACATCCGTGTCAGATCGTGCGCTAAGCCTTCGTCGGCCCTGGAGGGGCTGACGGGGTGTCGGCGGCGGGGTCGATCTGAAGTCGTCCCACAGATAACGCCCTATTATCTGCGGCATTGCTGATCGTGGCCTGCGGCGACGTCTGCGGGGCCGTGCGCGAAGCGACCCTGTATCTGTGGCAAGGAGGAGACCGCGTCCGCGGTCGTGCAGCTGCCCGCCGGGAAGGCGTTGACCGTCCGCACGGCGGCGGACGTGTTCCTCGACTCGCTCGACAACGCCAACACCCTCCGGTCGTACGGCATCGGGGTCGGCAAGACCGCTGAACGCCTCGGCGAGGACCGACCGCTCGTCACTGTGGCGGACGACGAGATCGGCGGAGCCCTCGAACAGCTGTGGGCGACGCGGCGGTCAACACCTGGACGCCCGCCGGGCGGCGGTGCTCTCCTGGCTGGGTTGGTGCTGCGAGCGCGGGTACCACGGCCCGGCGGTCCCGGCGTGGGTGAAGCGGATGCCCCCGGCGGACTCGGAGACCCCGGCCCGGTCGAAGATGGCCGTCGACCGGCTGATCGCCCGCCGCGACGTCCACCTCCGGGAGAAGACGCTGTGGCGGATGCTGTACGAGACGGTCGCTCGGTCGGAGGAGATCCTCGGCGTCAACATCGAGGAGCTGGACCTGGCCGGGCGCCGGGCCCCGGTGAAGGCGAAGGGTCCGGGATCATGAAGCATGCTCCGGGATGGCTGGCACCTCACCCAAGACGTCGACGACTTCCTCGCCCGAGCCGGGGACTTCCTGTCCTCGCGCGCTGCCCTGTTCCGCCGACCGCGTGGCCTCGCCCGCGGGGAAGGCCCACACCACCGGTTCGGGGTCCGTGTCAGCGAAGGGGTCCGTCGGGCAGAAGTCGCAGACGGTCCCGCCGACTTCCATGTTCATCGGCTCGGCGACGGCGCCGGCCCGCGGGGCAGGCACGCCTGTGAGCGCTTCGAAGACTGTGTCCGGGACAGGATCGGGTTGCTCTCCATGCCCTGATAACTACCGCAAGCCCGAAGGGTGATGGCAGTCGCGCATTCGCCCCGGAGGGAGAGCGTCAAATGGGATACTCCCGGCATGGCTGACACCTACGCTCACTCGCCCGAGGCCTGGACGGCTGGACGCCTTCGCGAAGCAATCAAGGATCTCCCCGACGACGCGCCCGTCTACGTCGGCATTGCGTCCGACCCGGGCAACTTCGAGGGATGCCAAGAGCGCGTCCTGGTCGACTGTGAACCCGTCGAGCTGAGCTGGCCCGCGACGAAGTCAGCGCCGGAGCGGACCGAGGTGCAGTACACCCTGTTCGCGGACTGGCCGACGGGCACGTACGACGTGCTGGACTGACAGCTCTGTGCGTCACCATCGGCGACGCGCAGGCACCGCAGCATGAGTAGCCCCTGTCCTGCGGGTAGGGGCATGTCCGGCGAGCAGAAGACCCCCGGCGGGCCCCTCTTGGAGGAGCTGGCCGGAGGTCTTCCCGGAGGGCTGTCAGCGCATGATCAGGGCGGCTGCGACGAAGCCGTCCGCTTCCTCCGGGGTCCACCGGCCGTAGGGCTCGCTGGACTGTGTCAGCGAGAGACGCAGGCAGCGTGCCGCGTCCTCCAAGGTCGGGCCGTCATCGACCGTGGCCTCCTGGAAGGCGTGCCATACGAGGCTGACAGCGGTTTGCGGGTCCGTCTCGTGTACCCACTTCACCGCTTTGACGATGTCGACGTATAGGTCCGAGTCCGGGAGATCCTCGCCGAACCGCTGGTGGTACTCGCGCAGGTTGAACACAAGGGCGTGCCGGATCGTGCTCAATACGCCAGTGGGGAAGTTGCTCACGTTCGCCATCTCTTCGTCTCGGTTGACGGAATCTCGGCGGCTGCTGGTCGGCCGTCGAGTCACACGAGGTCGTGCGGCACGCGCGCCGCTACAGGCGGACGCGGCGAAGCCGCACCGCGCACAGCACGTACAGGGCCGGCGCAGCGGGGGCGGCGATGGGGGCGAACACCGCCGCCGCCGTCGCGAGCGCGACACCCAGCGCCTGCCACGCGGCGGGCCGGGCCGTGACCAGCAGCCCTCGCTCCGGCAACGGGCCGGGCGGTGTACTGCACAGCTTGAGGATGTCTGCCATCCTGTCCTCCAACTCTCTGGTCGGCCCCGCGCTGTCACATGCAGGCCGACTGGTTCCGGTTGACGGGTGGCAGGAGCCCCGCAGGCCCGCGGGGCTCCTGCCACTTTGCGTATCCCTCGCCGGTGACGGGGACGCCACAGAACGTAACTCATCCCCACGTTCCCTCGCGACCCTCGAATTAGGCCGATGACCAGCGGTTTCTGTTGTCACAACCGATGTTTCCTGACTCCTCACGTGTCAAAAAACGGGTAGCGGAATCCGACAGATGAGGCGGGTATTTCCCGGAGCGGGATGCCGTGCAGCCGGAGCGCGCGCAGGCCGGTGACCAGCGTCTGCGTCCTGGGCAGCACTCAAGGGGTGGTGCATCCCGCAGGGTTTCGGCCCGGATCTGCATGGATTTCCGCGCGGCTCGGTAGGTGAAACGGGGCGACGGCGTGTGTCACTTGTGCCAACGGAAACGGCGCCGGGAGGCACGGAAAACACTGAACATTACAAATTCATAACGCCCGATGAGCTTCGCCTCGCCGTGGCACCGCGCTCAGCCGCTCTCATAAATGACCAGATGCGAGAGTTCTGCGAGAACCCCCGTAGCGATCACGTTTCCCCAGGTCGCCATTCGCAAAAGTCCTCTCGAAACCCGCTCGTTGTGCGAGGCACTTCTGAGAGACTTCCCGGATGGATCTCACACCCGATCGGGCCGCATTGGCGGTAGAACATCACGAATGCCCGAACTGTGACGCGCCCGCCGGCTCCGCCTGCCGCACCCGCGGCGGGAAGACCGCTGCGAAGTACCACACCCCCCGCTTCGTCCTCGTCCCGCCCTCCGCGAGGAACTCGAAGTCCTAGTCCCCGCCGACCGCCACCCCGGCCGCGCGTGGAAGCAGGGCCCGGCGCTCGCCGTCGTACCCGCGCCCCGCACCGAACGCCTGGTCCGCATCGGCTACGCCAGGACGTCAACCGCCCGGCAGGAGCTGGCCAGCCAGCTCGAAGCCCTCCACCGAGCGGAGTGCCACAAGGTCTTCAAGGAGCAGATCAGCACCCGCGTCAAGGTCCGGCCCGAACTGGAGAAGGCGCTCGCCCTGGCCCACCAGTTCAAGGAGGCCGCTCCCGAGACCCCGGTCATCCTCACCGTCCACGAGCTCAAGCGCCTCGCGCGCAACGCCGCCGAGCTGATGACGCTGTCCGCCGAGCTCCAGGCCAGCGGCATCCAGCTCGAACTCCTCACCGGCCCGCTCACCGGCATCTACGACCCCAACGGCATGGGCGCCATGTTCTTCGCCGTCCTCGCTGTCGCCGGGCAGATCGAGCGCAACTACATCCGGGAGAAGACCCTCGAAGGCCAGGTCATCGCCGCGTCCAAGGGCAACCACGGCGGACGCCCGAAGGTAATCGACGACGACATGCTCACCTTCGCCGTCGCGCTCAAGGACAAGGGCGTCCCCGTCCCCGAGATCGCGAAGAAGCTGACCATCAAGGTTGGCAAGAACGCGGGCAATTCCCCGTCGGTCGCCTCGCTCTACCGGGCCCTCGCGGAAGCCGAGGCCGCCGCGGCGGACGACGGCCTGCCGCTGCGTCCCAAGCCTGTACGCATCCGCCGGCCCGAGGACCCGCTCACCCCCGAGGAGATCGACCTCCGCGAGCGGCTTCAGGCCCAGCCCCACCCGAACACTGAGCTGCTGTAAGGCCGGTCCGGCATATTGAGCCCCGGCTGCGGATCAGACCGGCCTTCGGTTCAGGTCCCCTCCGGGGCAGTGCCGCAGCAGCGACTGGCGGTCGAACTCGCCGGTCTTGATGTAGTCGGCCACGTACGGCGCCAGCGACAGTACGTCGTCCGTGATGGCAGCCGGATGGTTGGCCAACTCGCCGTTCGGATACAGCGCCGCCAGCGTACGAGCGGCCAGGTCCACGGCGCGGGCACGGATCTCCTGATCACCATTCACAGCCCGGACCCTACCCAGACCGGGACACCCTCCACCGGCTTAACGTTAACCGCTGTACCGCTGTACCGCTGTACCGCTGTACCGCTGTACCGCTGTACCGCTGTACCGCTGTGCCCCAAGGCCGTGGCCATACAGGCCTTCATCGCCTACACCAATCGCCTCAAATGGGAAATCACCGGCCACGGCCCGAAGTTCATCGACCCGCCCGCCGGTACCCCGTCCGCCCCAGCTCTCTGACCCCACGGCTCGTCATCTTGTCCGAACGGGAGTCCAGAATGCGGTTCGGTCGAACCACCTTCCTTGGGCATGACAAGCCGTACTTGCCTAACTTGCCTGCACTCGCGATTAACTGCCTGAGCTGCGCAATGAGGCCCCGACCCCCAGATAACTCGAGGATTCGCATCACACGCTATTCCCTGTCCGGGTGTCTCATGGTCCTGGCGAGGGGCGCTGAGTGTGTGCGGCGAGGCGTCGAACTTCGAAGGTGTCGCTGTCTCATGAGACATGGACACTGTGGGGAATAAATCCCGACCCAGTTCCGACCCCCAGTTCAATGAGGGACCTCCCATGCCCGGACCAGACCTTCCCGCCCCTCACCAACCGATGACAGCCAAGGCCCTTCTCCACCGATGGCCCACCAGCGCGCTCAAAGCCGAGCTGATCCGCGGCGTCCTTGTCTTCAGCGGCGCGTTCGACGAGCGCGACGTCATCACAGCCGAGCGGACCTACCCCGGGCGAAGGGTGCTACTCAACGCTGACGCCTCAATCGAAGTTCATCCAGCCGGTGTTGGACGACCCACCTCACTCATCGAGAAGTGATCCCGCTCAACATGCTGAACTTGACAGAGAAGATGTCGGCCAGGGCGACGCCCTCGTCCTGGCCGCGGGGCCCGGTACGGCCGTCGTCGTGGACACCGGGCCCGAGCCGCGGGCCGTCGACCGCTGTCTGCGTTCGCTGGGCGTCGTCCGGATCCCGCTGCTGGTCCTGACCCACTTCCACGCCGACCATGTGGCCGGGCTGACCGGTGCGTTACGCGGGCGCGCGGTCGGCGCCATCGAGACGACCGGTCTGGAAGAGCCGCCCGGCCAGGCCGAGTTCGTACGGCGCGGGGCCCGGTCGGCGCATGTCCCGGTCGTCGCGGCGGTGCCGGGGGAGCGGCGCCGCTTCGGCCCGCTGGCCTGGGAGGTTCTGTGGCCCGCGCCGCCGCCCGCCCCGGCCGGGGCCGAGGGGCCGAACGACGCGAGCGTCACCCTCCTCGTCCGCACGGCGGGCCTGACCCTGCTCCTCCTGGGCGACCTGGAGCCCCCGGCCCAGCAGGCCCTGCGGACGGCGTACCCCACTCTCCCCGAGGTCGATGTCCTCAAGGTGGCCCACCACGGCTCCGCCTACCAGGACCCGCACCTGCTCCGACGCCTCAGCCCCCGCCTCGCCCTGATCTCCTGTGGAGCCGACAACCCCTACGGCCATCCGTCGCCCCGCACCATCGCCGCCCTGCGCGCCCAGGGAGCCGCCGTGCTGCGGACCGACACCGATGGGCCGATCGCGGTGATACGAGATCCGGGACTGCGCGCGGTGCTCGGAGGCCACGGTGGGCCCTGAGCGCGGACACACCCGGGCGGGGTGCCCACTCCCTGCCGGTGAGTGGGCACCCCGCCCGGGTGTGTTCCGGTGTTCAGCGCGTGGTGCTGTTGTTGAAGAGCGAGCGCGACCAGACGTAGCCGACCAGGGCGATACCGGCGCACCAGGCGAGCGAGATCCAGCCGTCGTTGCCGATCTCCGAGCCGGAGAGCAGGCCGCGCAGTGTCTCGGTCATCGGTGTGAACGGCTGGTACTCGGCGAACCAGCGCAGGCCCGGGGACATCGACTCGGCCGGTACGAACGCGGAGCCGAGGAACGGCAGGAACTGGACCAGCAGCGGCTTGTTGCTCGCGGACTCCACCGTCTTGGAGATCAGGCCGAGCGCGCACGACAACCACGTCACGGCGAACGCGATGGCCGTGAGGAGGCCGGCGACGGCCAGCCATTCCAGCGGATTGGCGTTCGGCCGGAAGCCGATGGCGAGGGCGACGCCCACCACCAGGACGAGGCTCACCATCGTCGTGAGGACGCTGCCGACGACATGGCCCGTCATGAACGACGAGCGCGTGATGTTCATGGTGCGGAAGCGGTTGATGATGCCCTCGGTCATGTCGGTGCAGACCGCGACCGAGGTCGACATCGAGCCGGCGGCCACTCCCATGATGATGATGCCGGGCGTCAGATAGTTCAGATACGCGTCCCGGCCGCCGCCCATGCCGGAGCCGATCGAGTCGCCGAAGGCGTACACGAACAGCAGCAGCATCATGATGGGCATCATGGAGGCGCCCAGCGATACGCCCGGATAGCGCAGCGCGTGCTTGATATTGCGCCGCAGCATCGTCATCGAGTCGTGCACGGCGTAGGTGAGCGTGCTCATCGCAGGGTCTCCTTCACGTGGAGCGCGGTGTTGGTGCTGCCGTCGCCGGTCAGGGCGAGGAACACGTCGTCGAGGTCGGGGGTGTGCACGGAGAAGTCGGCGGCGCGGATACCGGCGGCGTCGAGCCGGTCGAACAGGGCGCGCAGCGCGTCGAGATCGCCGTCGCCCGCGACGCGCAGGGCGAGCTGCTCATCGTCCCGGGCCGCGTCGGGGAAGGCGGCGGCCGCGCGCTCGTACTCGTCGGGGTCGGTGAACCGCAGGCGTACATGGCTGCCGGGGATCTGCGCCTTGAGCTCGTCGGCGGTGCCCTCGGCGACGATCCGGCCGCCGTCGAGCACGGCGATCCGGTCCGCCAACTGGTCGGCCTCTTCCAGGTACTGGGTGGTGAGGAAGACGGTGACACCACCGGCGACCAGTGAGCGCACGGTCTCCCACATGGTGCGGCGGCTGCGCGGGTCCAGCCCGGTCGTCGGCTCGTCGAGGAAGATCACCTGCGGGTCGCCGACCAGTGTCATGGCGAGGTCGAGCCGGCGCCGCATACCGCCGGAGAAGAACGCGGCGCGCTTGTGCGCGACGTCCGCGATGTCGAACCGCTCCAGCAGTTCCTTGGCCCGCCTGCGTCCTTCGCGCTTGCCGAGGCGCAGCAGGTCGGCCATGAGGAGCACGTTCTCCTCGGCGGTGAGCAGGTCGTCGAGTGCGGCGAACTGCCCGGTGACGCCGATCGCGGCGCGTACCCCCTCCGGTGAGGTGGCGACGTCGTGGCCCGCGACCTGGGCCTGGCCGCCGTCGGCCGCGAGCAGCGTGGACAGGATCTGCACGGTGGTGGTCTTTCCGGCGCCGTTCGGCCCGAGCAGCGCGAACACGGAGCCGGACGGGATGCGCAGATCGATGCCGTCGAGGACGGTCTTGTCGCCGTACGACTTGCGCAGATCCGCGGTGGAGACGGCGGGCGGCTGCTGGCCGCCATGCCTGGACGTGGGCATGACAGATGAAGGCACGGGGCCCTCCCCTTCGAAGGCGTGGTGAGCGGTGAAGTGATCTTGGTTGTCGGGAGATGGGGCGGGTCAGGTCCGGGCGCGGCGGATGTTGATGTTGCCGAAGCGGGTACGGGCCCTGACCTCGGCGGTGTCCTCGGACTTGTCCGGGCTCTCGGACGCGGTGAGCGCGTTGATCACCTGTCCGGCGCTCGAGCTGACGTCGAGCCAGGCGGCGGTGCCCTCGCGGATGCCGACATCGATGGCGCCGTAGGAGGTCTCCAACTGGACCGTCCCGCGCGCGACCTCATCGAGGCGGACGGCGCCGTGGGCGGTGGTGGCGGTGACCGAGCCCTCGGCGTGCTCGATGAAGATGTCGCCGTTGGCGCCGCTCACCCGCAGATCGCCCAGGGCGTCGCCGACGGTCGTGGTGCCGTGGGAGTTCTTCAGGACGGCCACGCCGTCGATGGCGCCGACGCGCAGGCTGCCGGAGCTGGTGGTGATCTCGGCGGGCCCCTCGACGCGGTCCACGGTGATGGTGCCGTGGGAGGCGATCAGGTGCAGCGGCCCGGTGGTGTCGAGGCGGACATCGCCCGACGAGGTCTTCACCCGGACCTCGCCGAGCCGCCCCTCGCCATGCACCTGGGCCCAGGCGCCGGTCATCTCCACCTGCGAGCCGGTGGGCAGCTCGACCGTCACATCGACGGTGCCGGTGCGCCCGATGAGATAGCGCTGCTTGGGCGTCCTGATGGTCAACAGGCCACTGGCGTAGCGCACTTCGCTCTGCTCCGCCGCCCGTACGTCCTGGTCCTTTTTCGGGTCGCGGGGCCGCACGTCGACGAGGGTGTCGAGCCGGTCGGCGGCGATGAACCGGATGGATCCGGCCTCCACGTGGGCGGTGACCGAGATCGGTTGGGGAGTGGCGAAAGGCGCGTCGAAAGAAGGCATGGCTGTCCCGTCCTCTTGGGTCGTCGTGGCGTCCCTGCTGGTGGGACGTGGTGTGGGTGAGGTGGTGCGGGTGAGGTGGCGTAGGCGGGGCGCGGTTAGCGCACCCAGCCCGTGAAGCTCTGTCCGACGGTGCGGGTGGTGCGCGGCTGCTCCGTCGTACGTGACGGGGCGCCGCCGTCGACCGCGGCCGACACGGCTCGTACCAGCCACGCGTTGACCGACAGGCCCTCGCGGTTCGCGGCCTCCTCGGCGCGCGCCTTGAGGTGGCCGGGCAGCCGCAGATTGACGCGGGCGGTGCCACCGTCGTCGCCGTCGGCGGGTGCCGGGGCCGGTGCCTTGAGCGGCTCGGCGGGTCCGCTCCTGTCCTCGTACGCCTCGCCGCCCGCCGGCCGTGTCACCACGAAGTCGGGGTCGAGCCCGCGCAGCCGTACGTCGACCGAGCCGGGGGCGAGTTCGCGGGTGATCTCGTCCATCGCGGCGGAGAGCACATTGAGCATCGTCAGCCGGGTCGCCGACTCCAGGGGAGCGGTGAGCCGGTCGGCCAGCTCGCGGGCTTCTTCGCCGCCGGCTTCGGCGGCCACCGCGAGTTCGCGGCGGAGGTTGTCGACATAGGGCGTCAGGTCCATGACGCCATAGTGGCACCATAATGGCGCCACGCGCAAGACGGTAAGGGTGGTGGTCGTGGTCCGGGGTGCGTCAGGCGGCTCTGGCCTGCGAAAACGTGTTGGTGTCGAATTGCGTCAATGCGGTGCCATGTGGGGCCTCGGCCGCTTTGGTGTCGCTGGCGGTGCCACGTGGTGCCACTGTGGCGCCCTGCTCCGCCCTGCCTGCCCGTGCCGTCAGTCGACCCGCCGGGCCAGCACCTGTCCGGGCCAGGATCCGGACAGGAAACGGTCGGTGGCGGTGAAACCGTTGCGCTCGTAGAACGCGACCAGTTCGCCCCCGCCGCCCGCCCAGCAGTCGACCCGCAGCAGTCCCACGCCGGCCCGCCGGGTCTCCTCGACAGCATGTGCCAGCAGCGCCGCCCCGATGCCGAGGCCGGCGTGTTGTCGGTCGGAGACCAGCAGCCGGACGTACCGCTCGGGTTCCCCGGCCGGTGCGATCGGCACCTGCGGGCTGGGCCCGGAGTCCAGCACCATGGCTCCGACGGGCGTTCCGTCCAACTCCGCGATATACGGGGCATTCACGGTCGTGTACCGCTCGACCCGCGCCACGCCGCCTGTCTTCTGCGAATACGGCGTCGTGCCCCACTGCTCGGTGTTGCCGCGATCGTTCATCCAGGCCACCGCGGAGTCGAGCATGTCCAGAATGGCCGGTGCGTCGGCCAGGCTGCCTGGTCTGACGCGTATGCCAGGTGTCGTGTCGTCCACGGCGAAAGCTTAGGCACTGTCGGGCCGGTCACGGCCGCTTGGCGTCCGCGCCGGTGAGTCGCGACGCCTCTGACGCCCAACTACCGATCATCTTGCTTCGGTTGTACTTTTGAGTCTGTCACCACGGACGAGGTGTGGTTCCTCACCGCCATCAGGTCGGCCTGACCCCGAAGGGGGAGGGACGGGCCTACCGCAGCGGGCGGTGGGTGGAACCCCCAGGAGGTGGTGATGGTGGTCGGCTTTTTCAGGTCGTCCGTCAAAAAGGGAAAAAGGTGGCGCGGCAGTCTCGTGGAGCGCTTCGCGGTGTCCCTAGCGGCGCGAGCCGTCTGGGCAGCGATCGTTGAGGCTCTACGTCACGGCTAAGCGGCTCGGCCGCGGGTAGGGCGCCAGAGGTCTTTCCTTGACTCTGGCGCCTCACCCATGTCTGTAGCGCTCCTGCCGAGTTGCAGCCCCCAGCACGCCCGCCCACACTTGCTGCATATGTTCAATCCCGGACGCAGCCCCTTTCCAGGGCGACGGCTTCAAAGGAGCGTCCCATGGCCAAGATCCTGTGCGTGCTGACCGGCGCGAGCTATTGGACCCTGAAAGACGGACACCGGCACCCCACCGGGTACTGGGCCGAGGAATTCGTGGCGCCCTATAGCGTATTCACCGGCGCCGGACACGAAGTTACCGTGGCAACTCCGAATGGGGTCGTCCCGGTTGTCGACACGATGAGTCTGGAACCCCGTATGGCGGGCGGCGAGGAGAACGCCCTTCAGGAGGAGGCCGTCATCGAGTCGGCGGATGAGCTGCGGCACCCCATCTCCCTCAAGGACGTGCGCCTCGAGGACTATGACGCGATCTACTACCCCGGAGGGCACGGCCCGATGCAAGACCTCTCGGTCGACGCCGACTCCGGGGAACTGCTGCGGAAGGCACTCGCTTCCGGCAATCCGCTCGCCATTGTCTGCCACGCCCCCGCCGCTCTCCTCGCCACTCGTGACGCGAACGGCGACACACCCTTCGCCGACTACCGTCTGACGGGTTTCTGTAACGAAGAGGAGGCCGGTGTCGGTCTCGCCGACAAAGCCAAGTGGCTGCTGGAGGACGAGCTGAAGACGCTGCCCACCCAGTACTCGCGAGGTCCCGCCTGGGAGCCCTATACGGTCGTGGACCGCAACCTTTTCACCGGGCAGAATCCGGCTTCCTCGGGCCCGCTCGCGAAGGAACTCGTCAAGGCCCTGGCGCAGGGCGAATGAAGGCCGCGGCGGGCTTTTCCGGCGTCACGGCCATGCCCCAGACGCGCTGGATGGTCCGGTAGTCGATCACGGCTATGTCCTCCTGCTGGAGAACTTCACGGGCCTGCGGCGATATCAGGAACTCGTAGTCCGTCCGGCGCACGCGCCAGCCATCGTCGACGGCCCGCGACTCCTGGTTTCCCGCACTCGGGTGCACCGCCCATTCATTGAGCCCGGCAGGCAGGTCGCGCAGCATCTGAACGTATCGGGCCGCCTTTCCTTCGATGGCGAGCGAGAAACTGTCCAGGAAGTCGTTGTCGGTGACCGGCAGCCCGCGGTGCCGCATCCTCTGGCGCCCGGGTTCGAGCCAGACCCGGACCGCGAGGCCGTACTCCGCGGCCAGCCCTACCGTCAGCTCGAGGATGTCGTCGCGGCCGCCATCGGCCAGGCAGTGGAAGTCCAGATGGGTCGGCGTGAGCCCGGCGTCGGCGACGGCATTGATCTGGGCGCGGAACTCTAGCTCCATTTCATCGAGCCGGGCCTGGCCGAGCAGGGCGGCCCGTCCGGCCGGCGTCGGCGGGAACAGTTCACCCGCGGGGTCCAGGAGTGAGGGAACTCGTTCCCTGGCGGTGATCGGCCCCCATCGGCAGTCGGGCATCTCGCACACCAGGGTGAGGTGAATTCCGAACGGGATCCGCGGCCGTCGGCCGAGCAGTTCCATGGCCTGCGGTGCCGCGGGGCACGGGACCATCAGACTGCATGAACTGGCGATGCCCTCTTCGATCGACTCGATCACCGCGGTGTTGATCGCTGGATACATGCCGAAGTCATCGCAGTTGACGATCAGCAGCCGCGCATCGGGCGGATGCCCCAGTAGCTCACTCGACTGCTGTGCGGGCGTGACGGCCGCGGCGCCGGTGGTTTCCTCCATGCGCGCAGTGTGGGGCCCGGCCAGATGTCGCGCACGGGAATATGAGCGCCTCCGGAACGGACGCCTTCGGAACGGACGCCTCCGGCCTTGCGCACGATGTTCCCGGCCTCATCGCGGCCGACGACCCGCTTCGACCACCTTCAGTGACCACGATGAGCCATGACCCTGGCCAACGGACAGGTTATTCGGCCTCCAGCCAGCCGTCGTACTCGTCCGCGAACGCGTCCAGCGCCGCCGGGTCCAGGCCCCTGGCCGGGTCCTCGATCACCACCAGCCACTGGGCGTCCTCGGCGTCGTCCTCGCCCGCCAGCGCGTCCCGCACCAACTGGGGCTCCTGGGCGATGCCGAAGCGCTCCGGCAGGGCCTCGGCGACCTCCTCCGCGGCGTCGCGGTCGGGCAGCACCAGGATGTGCCGGGCGCCGGTCAGTCCTTCATCGATCACCGGAACATTGTCGGACATCCGGACGGCAGCACGCGGCGGGGTTGTCGGTGGTCCGTGGGATGCTGGACCGCGATGGCCAGGAAGACGACGACCGACGATCCGCTCGCCCCCGTGACGCTCGCCGTGGGCCAGGAGGACCTGCTGCTCGACCGCGCCGTGCAGCAGGTGGTGGCGGCTGCCCGCGCGGCCGACCCCGATACCGATGTGCGCGACCTGACGCCCGACGCGCTCCAGCCCGGCACCCTCGCCGAGCTCACCAGCCCCTCGCTCTTCGCCGAGCGCAAGGTGGTCGTGGTGCGGAACGCACAGGATTTGTCGGCCGACACGATCAAGGATGTGAAGGGCTATCTCGGCGCCCCCGCCGAGGAGATCACGCTCGTCCTGCTGCACGCGGGCGCGGCCAAGGGCAAGGGGCTGCTCGACGCCGCCCGTAAGGCCGGGGCGCGCGAGGTCGCCTGCCCCAAGATGACCAAGCCCGCCGACCGACTGGCGTTCGTGCGCTCGGAGTTCCGCGCCACCGGCCGGTCCGCCACCCCCGAGGCATGCCAGGCTCTGGTCGACGCCATCGGGAGCGATCTGCGCGAGCTGGCCAGCGCGGTCTCCCAGCTCGTGGCCGATGTCGAGGGCACGATCGACGAGGCCATCGTCGCCCGCTATTACACCGGCCGCGCCGAGGCGTCCAGCTTCACCGTCGCCGACCGCGCCGTCGAGGGCCGGGCGGCCGAGGCGCTGGAGGCGCTGCGCTGGGCCGTCTCCACCGGGGTGCCGCCGGTGCTGATCACCAGCGCCCTGGCCCAGGGCGTCCGCGCGATCGGCAAGCTGGCCTCCGCGCCGCGCAACGCGCGCCCCGGCGATCTCGCCCGTGAGCTGGGCATGCCGCCGTGGAAGATAGACCGGGTGCGGCAGCAGATGCGCGGGTGGTCGGCGGATGGAGTGGCGGTCGCGCTGCGCGCCGTCGCCGAGGCCGACGCGGGGGTCAAGGGCGGCGGAGACGATCCGGCGTACGCCCTGGAGAAGGCGGTCGTCACGATCGTCCGCGCCGCCCGGGCGGGCCGAGGTCAGCCGTAGGTCCTGGCCGAGGGGCCGCGGGCAATCCGCATCCGATCCGATCCGATCCGATCCGCTCCGCTCCGATACGATCCGCTCCGATCGGAGCGGAGCGGCGGCCCGGGATCGGCCCCGCGAGTTACTCCTTCATCTTCTCCAGCGTCGACTTGGCGCTCTTCTTGAGCAGCTCGGTGGCTTCCTCGGGCGTCTTGGCCGAGCCGCTGGACGAGGACGACACATACTGCGACCAGGTCGACTGATAGGTCATCCAGCCGTCTCGCACGGCGAGGATCACATAGGCGCCGGTGTTGGAGCTGCTGCTGTTGTTCTGCTTCACCACATAGGCTTCGTCGCCCAGCCCGCTGACCGGGCTCACCTCGTAGCTGTAGGTGGACGTCTTCTGGTCCTCGTACGACCGGTACTGGGCCTCGAACTCCGGCCCGGGGTTGGTCTTCTTGTGCAGCGACGCCGTGGTGTAGAGCCAGACCGAGGAGTAGTCGCTGCTGCTCGAGCCGCTCGGCTCGAAGTCGATATTGCAGGTCATCGAGTCCAGCGCGGCGTTCTCGGAGCTGCTGTGCTGCGGGTTCGACGTCGATGTCGACGTCGAACCGCTCTCGTCCTTCTTCTCGTATCCGGCGTCCTCGAAGGGCTGGGTATCCGTCGGGGTGCACAGATTGGTCCGATAGCGGTAGCCCGCGAGATCGGCCTTCGTCTCGTCCTCGAACCCTCCCGTGGCGAACAGCACCCCGGCCCAGACCGCCGAGGCGACGACGGCCCCGCCCAGCCCCCACAGCCAGCCCTTGCCGCCGCCCCCGCCTCCGGAGCCCGTGGGCGGTGCCCCGGGCGGCATGCCCATCGGCCCGTACCCACCGCCCAGGGGGATGGAAGGCATCGTCGGCTGGGCGTACGCGTACGGAGGGTTCTGCGACGGCTGGGGCTGGGGCGGCACCTGACCGTACGGGCCGGGCGGCGGGCTCTGCGGCGGCCCCTGCGGTGATCCCTGGGGCCCCTGAGACAGAATCTCCGGCGGGCTCTGCGGCGCACTCTGCGGAGGGTTCTGCGGCGGACTCTGCTGAGGTGGCTGAGGGGGTTGGGGCGGCTGCGGCGGGCCGTACGGATTGGGTGTTTCCCCCGGTGTCGACATGACGTGAACATACCCGAATTAAGCGCGAAAGCCCCGCGCTGTCCTTGGGGAAAGGACAGGCGCGGGGCCTTCGCGTCGATCGAGTGCGCCGCACCCGCGTGGCGAACGCAGGCCGCGTGCGGCGCGGTGCCGCTGAGAGAGCTGAAGAAGCTCTCGGCTGCCGGTCGGAGCGGGTGAGAGGGACCGCTGTGCCCAAACCGGCGGCGAGGTGGGGCGGTGTGCCCCGGAAGGGTCAGCCTTCGAGATCAGCCGGGAGGGTGTCAGCCCTTGAGACCGGCGACCTGCTGGGCGATCGCCGACTTCTTGTTGGCGGCGTTGTTCTTGTGCAGAACACCCTTGCTGACGGCCTTGTCGAGCTTGCGCGCGGCGGCGCGGGCGGCTTCGGTGGCCTTCTCGGCGTCACCGGCGGCCACGGCCTCGCGGGTGCGGCGGATGGCGGTCTTCAGCTCGGACTTGACCGCCTTGTTGCGCTGGCGCGCCTTCTCGTTCGTCTTGTTCCGCTTGATCTGGGACTTGATGTTCGCCACGTAGAAAGCCTTCGCAGGTTCGTTGGGTTTCGCTTGCTTCGGTGTGCGTCCGTGCCCGTGGAGGTGTCCATGAGAGTCCATGGAGGTGTCCGTCAGCGAGGGGCACGAGACACAGTCGGCCAGGTTACCAGCAGGGTCCATGGCGTCCCAAACCCGGAAGAGGTCGCCATTCATGGGACCATGGACGGGACTGACCCATACCGATAACACCGAGTCCCGCCTAGACACAGGACCCTGCGTGCCCGCGACCCCTACCAATGTGCCGGAGCCTAGCCGTACCGATCCGGCTCTGATCCGTAACTTCTGCATCATCGCGCACATCGACCACGGCAAGTCGACGCTCGCCGACCGCATGCTCCAGCTGACCGGTGTGGTTGATCAGCGGCAGATGCGCTCGCAGTACCTCGACCGCATGGACATCGAGCGCGAGCGCGGCATCACGATCAAGTCCCAGGCGGTCCGGCTGCCCTGGGCGCCGACGAAGGACGAGGGCGGCGAGCCGGCCACCCATATCCTCAACATGATCGACACCCCCGGCCATGTGGACTTCACCTATGAGGTCTCGCGCTCCCTCGCCGCCTGCGAGGGCTGCATCCTGCTGGTCGACGCGGCCCAGGGCATCGAGGCCCAGACCCTCGCCAACCTCTATCTGGCGATGGAGAACGACCTTACGATCATCCCGGTCCTCAACAAGATCGACCTGCCCGCCGCCCAGCCCGAGAAGTACGCCGCCGAGCTTGCGCATCTCATCGGCTGCGACACCTCCGACGTGCTCAGGGTCTCCGCGAAGACCGGTGAGGGCGTGGCCGAGCTGCTGAACCGGGTCGTCGAGCTCGTACCGCCCCCCGTGGGCGTTTATGACGCACCCGCCCGCGCGATGATCTTCGACTCCGTCTATGACGCCTACCGGGGCGTCGTGACCTATGTGAAGGTCGTCGACGGCACGCTCAGCAAGCGCGAGCGGATCAAGATGATGTCCACCGGTGCCGCCCATGAGCTGCTGGAGATCGGCACCAACTCCCCGGAGATGACCCCCGCCGACGGGCTGTCCGTGGGCGAGGTGGGCTATCTGATCACCGGTGTGAAGGATGTCCGCCAGTCCAAGGTCGGTGACACGATCACCCAGGTCACCCGCGGTGCGCAGGAGGCGCTGGGCGGATACAAGGACCCGAAGCCGATGGTGTTCTCGGGGCTGTATCCGCTGGACGGCTCCGACTACCCGGAGCTGCGTGAGGCCCTGGACAAGCTGCAGCTCAACGATGCCGCGCTGGTCTACGAACCGGAGACCTCGGCCGCTCTCGGCTTCGGCTTCCGCGTCGGCTTCCTCGGGCTGCTGCACCTGGAGGTCATCCGTGAGCGCCTGGAGCGCGAATTCAATCTCGACCTGATCGCCACCGCACCCAATGTGGTCTATCGGGTGGAGATGGAGGACGGCAGCGAGCACACGGTGACCAACCCGAGCGAGTTCCCCGTGGGCAAGATCGACACGGTGCACGAGCCGGTCGTCCGGGGCACGATCCTCGCCCCGAGCGAGTTCATCGGCGCGATCATGGAGCTGTGCCAGAACCGCCGCGGGGTGCTGCTCGGTATGGACTACCTCTCCGAGGACCGGGTCGAGATCCGCTACACCCTGCCGCTGGCCGAGGTCGTCTTCGACTTCTTCGACCAGCTCAAGTCCAAGACCCGCGGCTATGCCTCGCTGGACTACGAGCCCACCGGTGAGCAGACCTCGGAGCTGGTCAAGGTCGACATCCTGCTGCACGGCGACAAGGTGGACGCGTTCTCGGCGATCACCCACAAGGACAAGGCGTACGCGTACGGCGTCCGGCTGGTCGCCAAGCTGCGCGAGCTCATCCCGCGGCAGAACTTCGAGGTGCCCATCCAGGCGGCCATCGGCTCCCGGGTCATCGCCCGTGAGACGGTCCGTGCCATCCGTAAGGACGTCCTCGCCAAGTGCTACGGCGGTGACATCTCCCGTAAGCGGAAGCTGCTGGAGAAGCAGAAGGAAGGCAAGAAGCGGATGAAGATGGTCGGCAACGTGGAGGTCCCGCAGGAGGCCTTCATCGCGGTGCTGTCCTCCGACTCCGACGGTAAGGACGCCAAGGCGAAGAAGTAGGAGCCGCCCCGGGCGGGCGCGGAGCCCTGGCGAAGGTGAGGGCGGAGCCCACGGAACGGGTGTGGTCAGCGGGCCTGGCGTGATGGATGCGCCGGGCCTGCTGCGTGCGGGGGAACCTCTTGGGCATCTCGTGAGAACAACGTGACGCTCACCCCTTACGCAGTAAGGATTCGGCCCCTACCCTGATCACCACTCGAAGGTTACTCGCGAGTCACCAAGCAATGAGGCGGGCCCCGGAGGATGCCGTGACCGACACACAGATCTTGCTCGAGAACCGGCCGCCGTCCTTGGCGACGCACTTCCTCCAGCGCGTCGAGGCGACACCGGACGGGGAGGCGTACCGCTATCCGGTGCCTCCCGCCTCGGGCACCGGCCCCGACGACTGGCGGCCGCTGACCTGGCGGGAAAGCGCGGATCGGGTCTTCGCCATCGCCGCCGGGCTGATCGAACTGGGCATCCGCCCCGAGGAGCGGGTGGCGCTGGCCTCCTCGACCCGCGTCGAGTGGATCCTGGCCGACCTCGGCGTGCTGTGCGCGGGCGCGGCCACGACCACGGTCTACCCGACCACCAATGCCGACGAGACCTCCTTCATCCTCTCCGACTCCGGCAGCCGGGTGCTGATCGCCGAGGACGCGACGCAGCTCGCCAAGGTGCGGGCGCAGCGCGATGAACTTCCCGAGCTGGCCCATGTGGTGGTGATCGAGGCCGGGGACGCGGTCCCCGCCGCGGACGACCCCGAGGGCTGGGTGCTCTCGCTCGCCGAGCTGGAGAAACGGGGCGCGGCCCGTCTGGAGCGCGAGCCGGACGCCGTACGGGAGCGGATGGACGCCCTGCGCGGCGATCAGCTTGCGACGCTCATCTACACCTCCGGTACCACCGGGCGCCCCAAGGGCGTACGGCTGGCGCATGACTCCTGGTCGTACATGGCCATTGTGATCGGCACCCAGGACGGGCTGCTCTACCCCGACGATGTGCAGTACCTGTGGCTGCCGCTCGCACATGTCTTCGGCAAGGTGCTGACGGCGGGGCAGATCTACGTCGGCCACACCACGGCGGTGGACGGCCGGGTCGACAAGATCATCGACAATCTGCCGGTGGTCCGGCCGACCTATATGTGTGCCGTGCCGCGGATCTTCGAGAAGGTCTACAACGGGGTGGCCCAGCGGGCGCGCGAGGGCGGCGGGGCCAAGTACAAGATCTTCCAGTGGGCGGTCGAGGTCTCCCGGGATTACGCCAGGACTTCGCAGGACTCCTTCCGCCGCACCGGCACCGCCTCCGTGCCCTTCGCCCTCAAGGCCCAGCACGCGGTGGCCGACAAGCTGGTCTACGGCAAGCTGCGCGAGGCGTTCGGCGGCCGGCTGCGGGCCGCGGTGTCCGGTTCCGCCGCGCTCGCGCCCGACATCGGCTACTTCTTCGCGGGCGCCGGGATCAACATCCTGGAGGGCTACGGCCTGACCGAGTCCAGCGCCGCCAGCTTCCTCAACCCGGCGGACTACCGCACGGGCACGGTCGGCAAGGCGTTCCCCGGCCTGGAGGTGCGCTTCGCCGACGACGGCGAGGTGCTGCTGCGCGGACCAGGCATCATGCAGGGCTACCACGGGCTGCCGGAGCTGACCGAGCAGGTGCTGGAGTCCGACGGCTGGTTCCACACCGGAGACATCGGCGAGCTGTCCCCCGACGGCTATCTGCGGATCACCGACCGCAAGAAGGACCTGATCAAGACCTCGGGCGGCAAGTACGTCGCCCCGGCGGAGGTCGAGGGCCAGTTCAAGGCGGTGTGCCCGTTCGTCTCCAACATCCTGGTGCACGGCGCCGACCGCAACTACTGCACCGCGCTGATCGCCCTCGACGAGCCGACGATCATGAAGTGGGCGGCCGAGCACGGCCTCGGGGGCAAGTCCTACGCGGAGGTCGTGGCCACCGATGAGGCGCGGAAGCTGATCGAGAGCTATGTGCTCCGGCTCAACGAGGGGCTGCAGCGCTGGCAGACGATCAAGAAGTTCCGGCTGCTGCCGCGCGATCTCGACGTGGAACACGGGGAGTTGACGCCCAGTCTGAAGCTGAAGCGGCCGGTGGTCGAGCGTGAGTACAAGGCTCTGATCGAGGACATGTACGCGGGAACGCGGGAGGTTTAACGGGCAAGGATACGACCCCGCACCGGATTTCAGGTTGACCGGCCCGCCGGACACATGAATTTTCCCCTTATCGCGGTTCACTTGCGTAACCCGGTGCATATGAGGGCGGTCCGTCTGTCACTCTGTCCGTGCCGGATACGGTTACGGATACGGCGTTATGACGGAGCTTCTTCAGGAGCCGCACAGTGGGGACGTCATCTTCTGCCACTTCTGGTGGGTCGGTTGAGGGCGGTGGGGTTGTTCTACCGGTCGGGGGTGGGGTTGGCCCCGTTCGTACCAGTGCCTCGGCACGCGTCAGCCTGCCCGGCACTCCGCTCGCGGCCTCGGCCGCCCGCCGGTTCGTCCGTGCCGCCCTCGCCGACTGGGCCGCGCTCGAGGTCCCGGCCGCCGACCGGGTCACCGACCGGGTCGCGGACGAGGCCATACTGCTGGTGAGCGAGCTGGTCACCAACGCGGTGGTGCACGCGGGCACCGCCGTCGAGGTGAGCTGCGCGCTCGATGTGTCGGACCGCGAGGGCGAACCGCCGTCCCTGGTCGTGGAGGTGACCGACCACCATCCCACCCGGGTGGTGCGCGGCGATCCGCCGGATCCGGACGAGGGGCCGGAGTACGCCGGTGGCCACGGGCTGCGGCTGGTGGCCGAGATCGCCGAGTCCTGGGGGACGACCTACCGGCGGGCGACCAAGTCGGTGTGGTTCCAGATGGCGGTGGCGCCCACGGGCTCGGCCGCCGCGGGGGCGGGCGCCATGGGCTCGGGCTTCATGGATGCCGCGGCCGCCATGGACCCGGCGACCGCCACCGTGCCCGAGCCCGAGGGCGGGTTCGGGGCGGGGGCTGCCCCCGAGGGCCCGGGCTCCGTTCCCGAGGGCGCGGGAGTCGTCCGTGAAGGCCGTAAGGAGGCCGTCGAGATCGTCGCGCCCGCGCAGGGCCGCGCCCCCGTCCGTCTCGACCCCGACTGGATCCAGCGCGGCGCGCTCTCCTTCCTCGCCGAGGCGTCCGACCTGCTGGCCGGGCAGTTCGACGAGGACATGGTGACCTCGCTCGCCGGCCAGCTCCTGGTGCCCCGGCTCGCCGACTGGTGCGCGATCTGGCTCGACTCCACGAGCGGCCCGCCCCGGCTGGCCCGGGTCTGGCACGCCAGCGAGGGGCGCATCGAGGGCCTGCGGCGGGTGCTGGAGAAGGAGCCGCCCCAGGTGCCCGCCGCCGTCCGCGGCAGCGCCGTGGCGTGGCCCTGGCCGGCCGACCCCGCCGCGTACGGGCCCGGCGGCGCGGCCCTCGCCTGCCGGCTGGTCGCGGGCGGCCGCGCGCTCGGCACGCTGCTGCTGGGGCGGGCCGGGCTGGTGCGGATGCCGGACGAGGCGGTCGGCCTGGTCGAGGACTTCGCCCGCCGCGTCGCCCTGGCGCTCGCCTCCGCCCGCCGCTACACCCGGCAGGCGACCATCAGCCGGGTGCTGCAGCGCGGGCTGCTGCCGTCCGTGATCCCGCGGATCCCCGGCGTCGAGTCGGCGGTCGTGTACGAGCCGACCGGCGACATCTCGGCCGGGGGCGACTTCTACGACGTCTTCCCGGCCGGTGACGGCCGCTGGTGCTTCGTCCTGGGCGACGTCTGCGGAAACGGCCCGGAGGCGGCCGTGGTGACCGGCCTCGTCCGGCCCTGGCTGCGGCTGCTCGCCCGCGAGGGATACGGCGTGGGAGAGGTCCTGGACCGGCTCAACCAGCTCCTGGGCGAGGAGGCGGTGGAACAGGCGGTCGAGGGCGCCGCGGAGGCCGTGGCGGCCGGTGTGGAGGCCGCGGGAGGCGCCGCCGGGGTCGTGGAGCTGATGGACGGCGGCCTGGTCGGCACGGGGCTCCCGGCGGGCGGCGGGGTCGCACGGTTCCTGTCGCTGCTGTACGGGGAGCTGGAGCCGCTGGGCGAGGGCCAGGGGGTGCACTGCACGCTGGCCAGCGCGGGGCATCCGCTGCCACTGGTGCTGCGGCCCGAAGGAGAGGTGCGGACCGTCGCGGCGCCGCAGATACTGCTGGGCGTTGTGGACGATGTGACGTACGAGAGTGAATCGTTCGATCTGGCGCCCGGGGAGACGCTGCTGTGTGTGACGGACGGGGTGACGGAGCACCGATCCGGCGACCGGCAGTTCGACGACGAGGACGGCCTGGCGGCGGCGTTCGCGCTGTGCGCGGGGCTGAGCGCGCGGGAGGTCGCGGAGCGGGTGCGGCAGGCGGTGGACGAGTTCGCGGCGGAGCCGCCGGACGACGACCTGGCGATGCTGGTCCTGAAGGTGGTCTAGGTCAGGTCTAGGTCAGGTCTAGGCCAGGTCTGGGCCCCATCCGGCGAGGGCCGCTCCGCTGACGATCCGCGGGACAGGCCCAGGCGGGTCCTGGGCCCCGGGCCCCGGCCCCGGGGGCCCCGCGCCTCGTGGTCCCGGGCGGCGCGGGCCGTGACGGACAATGGGGGCATGCCTTCCGTACTGCCAGATGGTGAGCCCATGCCCGAGGACGGCGCACTGCCCGCGACCGCATTGGCGGGGGCGGAGCGGCGGCCGCTGGGGTTCTATCTGCATGTGCCGTACTGCGCCACCCGCTGCGGCTACTGCGACTTCAACACCTACACCGCCAGTGAGCTGCGCGGCTCCGGCGGTGTGCTCGCCTCGCGGGACAACTACGCCGAGCAGGTCGTCGAGGAGGTGCGGCTGGCGCGGAAGGTGCTGGGCGACGACCCACGGCCCGTGGAGACCGTGTTCGTCGGCGGTGGGACCCCGACCCTGCTCGCCGCGGCGGATCTCGGGCGGATGCTCGGGGCGATCCGGGAGGAGTTCGGGCTGGCCGAGGGGGTCGAGGTCACGACCGAGGCGAATCCGGAGTCGGTCGATCCGCGCTATCTGGCGGAGCTGCGGGAGGCGGGGTTCAACCGGATCTCCTTCGGGATGCAGAGCGCCCGGCAGCACGTCCTGAAGGTGCTGGACCGTACGCACACCCCGGGGCGGCCGGAGGCGTGCGTGGCCGAGGCGCGGGCGGCCGGATTCGACCATGTGAACCTGGACCTGATCTACGGGACGCCGGGGGAGAGCGACGCTGACTGGCGGGCCTCCCTGGAGGCGGCGCTCGGGGCGGGGCCGGACCATGTGTCGGCGTATGCGCTGATCGTGGAGGAGGGCACCCAGCTGGCGCGGCGGATCCGGCGCGGCGAGGTCCCGATGACCGACGACGATGTGCACGCCGACCGCTATCTGATCGCCGAGGAGACCCTGTCGGCCGCCGGGTTCGCCTGGTACGAGGTCTCCAACTGGGCCACCTCGCCCGCCGGGCGCTGCCGGCACAACGAGCTGTACTGGCGCGGCGCCGACTGGTGGGGCGCCGGCCCCGGCGCGCACAGCCACGTGGGCGGCGTGCGGTGGTGGAACGTGAAGCACCCCGGGGCGTATGCGCAGGCCCTGGGGGAGGGCAGGTCGCCCGGCGCGGGCCGGGAGCTGCTGACCGCCGAGGAGCGCCGGGTGGAGCGGATCCTGCTGGAGCTGCGGCTGGCCGAGGGCTGCCCGCTGGAGCTGCTGCGCCCGGCCGGGGCGGCGGCCGCGGCACGGGCGCTGGAGGACGGCCTGCTGGACCCGGAGCCGTATGGACGGGGGCAGGCCGTGCTCACGCTGCGCGGGCGGCTGCTGGCGGACGCGGTGGTGCGCGACCTGGTGGACTGACCCGGCACATCCCCGCGTGGTGCGCGACCTGGTGGACTGACCGGGCACATCCCCGCCGGCGCGGGGACCACGACCTCCTGGGGAGTGTGGACGAGCTGATCGACCTGATCGACGGAGCACCGCCGCGGTGGCGGAGCGAAGCGGCCGGCCCACCACCGTGTCAACGGGAGGACGTGGGCAGGGGTTACCGCCCTGCGGTTACGTGATCGATCAATTCCTCCACCCGCCCCAGGAGCTCCGGCTGGAGGTCCTTGTAGGAGTGGACCGAGGACAGGATCCGCTGCCAGGCGGCCCCGGTGTTCTCCGGCCAGCCCAGGGCGCGGCAGACGCCCTTCTTCCAGTCCTGGCCGTGCGGCACCGTCGGCCAGGCCGGGATGCCGACGGAGGACGGCTTCACGGCCTCCCAGATGTCGATATAGGGGTGGCCGAGGACCAGCACATGCTCGCCGGTGACCTGTGCGGCGATACGGGACTCCTTGGAGCCGGTCACCAGATGGTCGACCAGGACGCCGAGCCGGGCGTCCGGGCCGGGGGAGAAGTCATCGACGATGGCGGGCAGGTCGTCGACGCCCTCCAGGTACTCCACGACGACGCCCTCGATGCGCAGATCGTCGCCCCAGACCCGCTCCACCAGCTCCGCGTCATGGCGCCCCTCGACATAGATGCGCCCCGCACGGGCGACCCTCGCGCGCGCTCCCGGAACGGCGATCGACCCCGAGGCCGTGCGCTGGGGCGCGCTGGGCGCCGCCGCGCGCGGGCGTACGAGGGTGACGACACGCCCTTCGAGCAGAAAACCGCGCGGCTCCATGGGGAAGACACGATGTTTCCCGAAGCGGTCCTCCAGAGTGACCGTGGGTCCCTCGGCGGTCTTCTCGCAGCGGATCACGGCGCCGCAGAAGCCGGTGGTGACCTCCTCCACGACGAGGTCCGGTTCGGCGGGGACCTCGGGGGCGGGCCGCTGCCGCTTCCAGGACGGGGTCAGGTCCGGGTCGTACTGTCGCATCCGGATGACGATAGCGCGCGCCGACCGCCCACTCCTGAAGTGCGGACAACTAGGTGGACGCCTAGTTGGGCGGCTAGGTGGACGCCTAGAGAGACGCGCCGAAGCGGGCCGCCAGTTCGTCGCGTTGGGCCCGGACGAACCCGGCGTCCACGACCGAGCCGTGCCCCGGGACGTACCGCGCGTCCGGGCCGCCGAGGGCGAGCAGCCGGTCGAGGGCGGCGGGCCAGCGGCCGGGGATCGCGTCGGGCCCGGCCTGGGGCGTGCCGGACTCCTCCACCAGATCGCCGCAGAAGACCACCTCGGGCCGGCCGGGCACCAGAACGGCCAGGTCATGGGCGGTGTGGCCGGGCCCCACATTGGCCAGCAGCACCGGCCGGTCGCCCAGGTCGAGGGTGAGCTCCCCGGAGACCAGGTGGTGCGGGCCGACCAGATGGTCCACGGCCTCGGTGGCGGCGTCCCGGTCCACTCCGTGGCGGATCGCGTCCTCGCGCAGCGTCTCCCGCTCGCGGCGCAGCAGCTCGTCCATGCCCGTGGCCCCGTACACCTCGCAGCCCGCGAAGGCGGCCGAGCCCAGGACGTGGTCGAAGTGCGGATGGGTGAGCGCGATCCGGGTGGGGCGGCGGCCGGTCAGCCGGGTGATCAGGGCGCGCAGCTCGGCCCCGGCGCGCAGGGTCGCGCCGGTGTCCACGACGAGGATGTCGGTCCGGCCGACGACCACGCCGACCGTCTCGTCCCACTCCGGCATCCGACGGCGGGCCACACCGGGTGCGAGCCGCTCCCAGCCTGCCTCTTCCCAACACGTCTCCATACCGCGACGCTAGCTCAACGGGGATGGGGGAGAGTTGCTGCCAGCGGCGGCTCTTGCCCATGCCACCGCACCCCGCCGTACACTGGCAGAGGGGTTCTGGCACTCGTGCCCGGTGAGTGCCAGGCGGACGACCTGATGAGACCGCTGGACTGGAGGTGCGCGGGGTGCTCAGCGAACGCAGACTCGAGGTGCTGCGTGCCATTGTCCAGGACTATGTGGGGACGGAGGAGCCGGTCGGCTCCAAGGCGCTCACCGAGCGGCACCGGCTGGGGGTCTCCCCGGCCACGGTGCGTAACGACATGGCCGCTCTGGAGGACGAGGGGTTCATCGCCCAGCCGCATACGAGCGCCGGGCGGATCCCCACGGACAAGGGCTATCGCCTCTTCGTGGACAAGCTGGCGGGAGTGAAGCCGCTGTCCAGCCCGGAACGGCGGGCCATTCAGAACTTCCTGGACGGCGCGGTCGACCTCGATGACGTGGTGGGCCGCACGGTCCGGCTGCTGGCGCAGCTGACCCGGCAGGTGGCGGTGGTGCAGTATCCGTCGCTGACCCGTTCGACGGTGCGCCATGTGGAGCTGCTGCCGCTGGCCACGGCCCGGGTGATGCTGGTGCTGATCACGGATACCGGCCGGGTGGAGCAGCGCATGGTGGACTGCCCCACCCCGATCACCGAGGACTCGCTGGCCGATCTGCGCGCCCGGCTCAACAGCCGGGTCGTGGGTCGGCGTTTCGCGGATGTGCCGCAGTTGGTGCAGGATCTTCCGGAGTCCTTCGAACAGGAGGACCGGGGGACCGTCTCGATCGTGCTGTCGACCTTGCTCGAGACGCTTGTGGAGGAGACCGAGGAGCGGCTGATGATCGGCGGCACCGCGAACCTCACCCGTTTCGTGCATGATTTCCCCCTGACGATCCGGCCCGTCCTGGAGGCACTCGAGGAGCATGTCGTCCTCCTCAAGTTGCTGGGCGAGGCCAAGGACTCGGGTATGACCGTGCGGATCGGGCATGAGAATGCTCACGAGGGGCTCAACGCCACCTCGGTCGTCGCGGTCGGCTACGGTTCCGGCGACGAGGCGGTCGCCAAACTCGGCGTGGTCGGACCGACCCGCATGGACTACCCCGGAACGATGGGAGCGGTACGCGCAGTGGCACGTTACGTCGGACAGATCCTGGCGGAGTCGTAAGTGGCGACGGACTACTACGCAGTCCTGGGCGTGCCGCGTGATGCCTCGCAGGACCAGATCAAGAAGGCATTCCGCCGGCTCGCACGCGAGCTGCATCCGGATGTGAACCCGGATCCGAAGACCCAGGAGCGGTTCAAGGAGATCAACGCCGCTTACGAGGTCTTGTCGGACCCACAGAAGAAGCAGGTCTACGACCTGGGCGGGGACCCGATGTCCGGGGCGGGCGGCGGTGGTGCCGGCGGCTTCGGAGGGGGCTTCGGCAACTTCTCCGACATCATGGACGCGTTCTTCGGGACCGCCTCGCAGCGCGGTCCGCGCTCCAGGACCCGGCGCGGTCAGGACGCGATGATCCGGCTGGACGTGGAGCTCAGCGAGGCCGCGTTCGGGACCACCAAGGACATCCAGGTCGACACCGCGGTCGTCTGCACCACGTGCAGCGGCGAGGGCGCGGCGCCGGGCACCTCGGCGCAGACCTGTGACATGTGCCGTGGCCGCGGTGAGGTCTCCCAGGTGACGCGGTCCTTCCTGGGCCAGGTCATGACCTCGCGGCCGTGCCCCCAGTGCCAGGGCTTCGGCACCGTGGTGCCGACTCCGTGCCCGGAGTGCGCGGGCGACGGCCGGATCCGCTCGCGGCGCACCCTGACCGTGAAGATCCCCGCCGGTGTGGACAACGGCACCAGGATCCAGCTGGCCGGTGAGGGCGAGGTCGGACCGGGCGGCGGCCCGGCGGGCGACCTGTATGTGGAGATCCACGAGGTCCCGCACCCGGTCTTCCAGCGGCGCGGTGACGATATGCACTGCACGGTGACCATCCCGATGACGGCGGCGTCGCTGGGCACCAAGGTGCCGCTGGAGACGCTGGACGGCATGGAGGAGGTCGACATCCGGCCCGGCACCCAGTCCGGCCAGTCGATCCCGCTGCACCAGCGCGGCGTCACCCATCTGCGGGGCGGCGGCCGGGGCGATCTGATCGTGCATGTCGAGGTGACCACCCCGACCAAGCTCGACCCGGAGCAGGAGGAGCTGCTGCGGCGGCTGTCGAAGCTGCGTGGCGAGGAGCGCCCGATCGGCGAATTCAAGCCGGGGCAGCAAGGGCTGTTCTCGCGTTTGAAGGATGCGTTCAACGGACGGTAGGCGCTTCCGGGCCGCGATACGGCCCGTAAGGGCGCCGCTGATCCGGTGGTGGGTCCGTGTGGAGGGCATGGCACGATGTGGCCATGTCCTCCGCGCTGACCGATCTTTACCGGTACCCGATCGTGCAGGCGCCGATGGCGGGTGGAGCCTCCTGCCCGCAGCTCGCCGCCACTGTCTCCGAGGCCGGTGGCCTCGGTTTCCTCGCTGCCGGCTACAAGACGCCGGAAGCGATGTATGAGGAGATCAAACAGCTGCGAGGGCTGACCGGCCGGCACTTCGGTGTCAATCTGTTCATGCCGCAGCCGTCCAACGCCGACACGGCCGGCGTCGGGGCCTACCGGGCGCGGCTCACGGGCGAGGCGGCCTGGTACGAGACTCCGCTGGGCGACCCGAACGCGGGCTCGGACGACGCGTACGACGCCAAGCTCGCCGTACTCCTCGACAACCCGGTTCCGGTCGTCTCGTTCACCTTCGGCTGCCCGACTCGCGAGGTCCTCGACGCCTTCGCCAAGGCCGGCACCCGCACGATCGTGACCGTGACCTCGCCCGTCGAGGCGCAGACCGCCCAGTGGGCGGGCGCCGACGCCGTCTGTGTGCAGGGCGTGGAGGCCGGCGGCCACCAGGGCACGTACAGCAATGACCCGGCCGTCGATGGGATGGGCGCCGGGCTCGGTCTGCTGTCGCTGATCACGCTGGTCCGTGAGTACGTCCAGATCCCGATCATCGCGGCGGGCGGGATAATGCGCGGTTCGCAGATCGCCGCGGCGCTGGCCTCGGGCGCGGTCGCGGCCCAGATGGGGACCGCGTTCCTGGTGTGCCCCGAGTCCGGGGCGAACGCCCTGCACAAGCAGGCGATGACGGATCCGCTGTTCGGCCGGACCGAGCTGACCCGCGCCTTCTCCGGCCGCCCGGCCCGGGGCCTGGTCAACCGCTTCATGCGCGAGCACGGCCCGCACGCGCCCGCCGCCTACCCCCAGCTGCACCACATGACGTCCGGCCTCCGTAAGGCGGCCGCCAAGGCGGGCGATCCGCAGGGGATGGCGCTGTGGGCCGGGCAGGGGCACCGGCTGGCGCGTGAGCTGCCCGCCGCGCGGCTGGTGGAGACGCTCGCGGCGGAACTCGACGCCGCGCGGGCCGAGTTGGGTCTTCAGTCCCAGCGGGGTGCGGTGTCGTGACCGCCCCGGTGTTCGTGGCCGACTCACTGGCGGGTGCGGTCGCGGGGGCCCGGGTCTGGCTGGAGGGCCCGGAGGGGCGCCACGCGGTGTCCGTAAGGCGGCTGCGCGTCGGTGAGCCCGTGGTGCTGACGGACGGTCACGGTACGGGCGTCCAGGGCACCGTGGCGGCCGTCGAGGGCAAGGACCGGCTGCAGATCGCGGTGGACGAGGTGCACCAGGAGGCGGCCCCGGACCCGAGGATCACCGTCGTCCAGGCGCTGCCCAAGGGTGACCGGGGCGAGCTGGCGGTGGAGACCATGACGGAGACCGGTGTGGACGCCGTCGTTCCGTGGTCGGCGTCCCGCTGCATCACCCAGTGGAAGGGCGAGCGCGGCCTCAAGGCGCTCGGCAAGTGGCGGGCGACCGCGCGCGAGGCGGGCAAGCAATCCCGTCGGCTGACCTTCCCCGAGGTCCCGGACGCGATGACGACCAAGCAGGTTGCCCGGCTTCTCGCCGAAGCCGCGTTCGCGGCCGTGCTCCACGAGGAGGGCGGCGAACCGCTCGCGACGGCACAACTGCCCGCGAGTGGCGAGATCGTGCTGGTCGTCGGGCCCGAAGGGGGCGTTTCCGCCGAGGAGTTGGCGGCCTTCGCGGAGGCGGGCGCGCGGCCGTACCGGCTGGGCCCGAGCGTGCTGCGCACCTCCACGGCCGGAACGGCGGCCGCCGCGCTGCTGCTCGGCCGCACCGGCCGCTGGGGATGAGAGAGGCCCCTCTGGGATGAGCGGGCCCCTCTGGGGTCTCTTCGCGCTTCTGTGCGCCCGTACCTGGCCGAGGACGGCCTTCCGATAGGCGCCGGCCGATGGGAACCTATCCCCTATGGGGGTATTGAGTCAGGCAAGGCGGGGACGGACGCTCTTGTCCGTCGCGGCGGTCGGCGCGGCGGTCGCGGTGACGGCGTGTGAGCCGACGGGCGGCGGCATCAGCTCCGTGACGGTCGCGATCACCACGGACCAGGTCGTCACGGAGGCGCTGGAGCGGGGCGGCGTCGGCGTCCGCTGGATGAGCTGCAACGCCGAGTTCAAGAACGGCCATACGGCCGGTGCTTCGCCCTCGCGGAGCGAGCGGTCCGGGGAGACCGACGCGCGGGTGGACTGCCACGGCAGGACCGACAACGACAAGGACATCAGGATCAAAGGCCGGGTGACCTACGTACGGGCGGATCACTGCGTCCGGGGCGATGTGACCGGCGAGGTGGACGGCCGGAAGGTCTTCGAGGCGCAGGTGATCGGGGAGTGCCAGGGCGGTGGCCCGGACACCGACAGCCCCCGGCCGACCTTCAGTCACTCGTGGGACCGCCCGAGCACGAAGAGCCCCCAGCCGACCCGCAGCCACCCCTGGGACCACCGGACCACCGAGGCCCCCCGGCCGACCCGCAGCCACCCGTGGGACCGCCCGACCACGGACCGCCCCCAGCCGGCCCGCAGCCACCCCTGGGACCACCCGACGACCGCAGGCGGCGCCGGTCAGTCCGGTACCGGGGACAGCGCCGGTAAGGGTGGTACCGAGGGCGGTAGTCAGGGCGAATAGGCCGCGATCTCTCCCGTCGGCAGGGGCTCCCGGTACCATCCGGACCGTATGTGCCGACGATCCGTAAGGAGCCACCGGTGGCGGGAGAACCGCAGGCCGACTGCCTGTTCTGCAAGATTGTCTCGGGGGAGGTGCCGGCCACCGTCGTGCGCGAGACGGACACCACCGTCGCCTTCCGCGACATAAACCCCCAGGCACCCACGCACATCCTGGTGATCCCCAAGGTGCACTACCCGGACGCGGCCTCCCTCGCCGCGGCCGAACCGCAGGCCGCCGCGGATGTGCTGCGCGAGGCGGGCACGGTCGCCGCCGATGAGAAGCTCGTCGAGACGGGCTACCGCGTGGTGTTCAACACCGGTTCCGGCGCCGGTCAGACCGTCTTCCACGCCCACGCCCACGTCCTGGGCGGCCGCGGGCTCAACTGGCCCCCCGGATAACCCTTGTCCGCACGGGAACTGATCGTCCTCGGCACCGCCAGCCAGGTGCCGACCCGGCACCGCAACCACAATGGCTATCTGCTGCGCTGGGACGGCGAGGGCCTGCTGTTCGACCCCGGTGAGGGCACCCAGCGCCAGATGCTGCGGGCCGGGGTCGCCGCCCATGACATCGACCGGATCTGCGTCACGCATTTCCACGGGGATCACTCCCTGGGCCTGGCCGGGGTGATCCAGCGGATCAACCTCGACCGGGTGCCGCACCGGGTGACCGCCCACTACCCGGCGAGCGGACAGCGGTTCTTCGAGCGGCTGCGGTACGCGACCGCCTACCGCGAGACGGTGGCGCTGACCGAGGAGCCGGTCGACGGTGACGGCGCGGTGCTGGCCCGCACCCCCGCGTACACACTGGAGGCGGCCCGGCTCTCGCACCCCGTCGAGTCGTACGGCTATCGCCTGATCGAACCGGACGGCCGCAGGATGCTGCCCGAGCGGCTCGCCGCGTTCGGCGTCCGCGGCCCGGACATCGGCCGACTGCAGCGGGATCGGGCGCTGGAGATCGAGGGGCGTACGGTCACGCTCGAAGAGGTCAGCGAGGTGCGCCGGGGGCAGCGCTTCGCGTTCATCATGGACACCCGGCTGTGCGACGGCGTCTCCGCGCTGGCGCAGGGGTGCGATCTGCTGGTCATCGAGTCGACCTTCCTGGACGAGGAGGAGGCGCTGGCCGTCGAGTACGGGCATCTGACCGCCGGGCAGGCGGCCCGGGTCGCGGCCGGGGCGGGGGCGCGGCATCTGGTGCTGACGCACTTCTCGCAGCGCTACGGCGATCCGTCCGACTTCGAGCGTCAGGCGCGGGCCGCCGGGTTCGAGGGGGAGCTCACGGTCGCCGAGGACCTGATGACGGTGGCGCTGCCCAAACGGCGCTGAGGGCGCCAGGGCGAGGGCGTAGGGCCCCGGGGACGGCGCATGCCGCGCCGGGACGGGGCCGCCCGGGCCGCGGGGACGATACAGGCCCGCGCCGCGACGGGGTCCTGCGGACCGGTGGGGATGGCGGACGCCCCGAGGGGGTGACGCTTGCCGGTCCCCGGCCCGATGTCCGTGCCATCGTGCACACTGTCCGCACCCGCATCCGACGATGGAGGCGGACCGGTCAGACCTGGGAGAGCGCGGTGACGACACACAACGGCGACAAGCTCACAGCGGGTTACCCCCTGCTCGACCCGCTCGAGGCCGTTCGCCGGCCCGGTGACCCGGCGTGCGACGTCTATCTCACCGGCACCGTCTTCCTCGACATCATCTTCACCGGTCTGGACACCGCCCCCGTCCGCGGCACCGAATCCTGGGCCCGCGGCATGGGCTCGAGCCCCGGCGGCGTCGCCAATATGGCCACCGCCCTGGCCCGGCTCGGCCTGCGCACCTCGCTCGCCGCCGCCTTCGGCGACGACCACTACGGGGACTACTGCCAGGACGCCCTGGACCGCGGCGAGGGCATCGATCTCTCGCTCTCCCGCACGATCCCCGGCTGGCACTCCCCGGTGACCGTCTCGATGGCCTACGAGGGCGAGCGGACCATGGTCTCCCACGGCCATGAGGCCCCGCCGCCCGAGGAGCCCGCCCCCAGCTCCCCGCCCCCGGCCCGCGCCGCCGTGGCCTCCCTGGTGCCCGGCCACGGCCAGGAGTGGGTCGCCGAGGCCGCCCGCCGCGGCAGCAGGGTCTTCGCGGACGTCGGCTGGGACGACACCGGCCGCTGGGATCCGGCCGACCTCGCCGAGCTGGAGCACTGCGAGGCGTTCCTGCCCAATGCCGAGGAGGCGATGCGCTACACCCGCACCGATTGCCCGCGCGCCGCCGCCCGGGCCCTCGCCGACCTGGTCCCGCTCGCCGTCGTCACGCTCGGCTCCGAGGGGGCGTACGCGGTCGACGGCCGCACCGGCGAGACCGCGGAGGTGCCCGCGATCTCCGTGGAGGCCCTGGACCCGACCGGCGCCGGGGACGTGTTCGTCGCCGGTTTCGTCACCGGCACGCTCGCCGACTGGCCGCTCGGCGACCGGCTGGCCTTCGCCGGGCTGACCGCCGCGCTGTCGGTGCAGGAGTTCGGCGGCTCGCTGTCCGCGCCCGGCTGGGTCGAGATCGCCGCCTGGTGGCAGCACGCCCGCTCCTACGACGACCAGCCCGGCCGCGCGCTGCGCCGCTATGCCTTCCTCGACCGGCTGCTCCCGGCCGCCGCCCGCCCCTGGCCGCTGCGCCGGGCCGTTCCGACGATCGGTTTCCGCCAGGCGTAGCGCCGAGGCCCCGGCCGACGCCCCGGACCCTGGGACGGCCGGGGCGCGGGAGCCCCAGGTGAGTGAGGTGATGAGTGGATGAGGAGTAAAAGCGCTCGGGTCTTGTCGGTGCTCCGTCGTACCCTTGTAGCCAAGGTTGTCGAGCGGCGAGAACCCTTGTGCCAGGAGGTAGAAGCAGGCCAGAGAGCCGGCCCATGACGCAACCAACCACAGCACCGCAGGCGCATGCGCAGTTCACGGTCCCGAACAAGCACCCCATGGTCATGGTCCTGGGATCGGGTGACGCGCTGCTGCGTGTGATCGAGAAGGCGTTCCCGGCGACCGATATTCACGTACGGGGCAACCAAGTCAGCGCCACCGGGGATCCGAAGGAAGTCGCCCTGGTCCAGCGTCTGTTCGATGAGATGATGCTGGTGCTCCGCACCGGTCAACCGATGACGGAGGATGCGGTGGAGCGCTCGATCTCCATGTTGCGCGCGGCCGAAAATGGAGAGGGCGGAGGGCAGGAGACGCCTGCCGAGGTGCTCACCCAGAACATCCTCTCCAACCGCGGTCGCACCATCCGTCCCAAGACGCTCAACCAGAAGCGCTATGTCGACGCCATCGACAAGCACACGGTCGTCTTCGGCATCGGCCCCGCGGGCACCGGCAAGACCTATCTGGCCATGGCCAAGGCGGTCCAGGCGCTGCAGTCCAAGCAGGTCACCCGGATCATCCTCACCCGGCCGGCGGTCGAGGCGGGGGAGCGGCTCGGCTTCCTGCCCGGCACCCTCTACGAGAAGATCGACCCGTATCTGCGCCCGCTCTACGACGCGCTGCACGACATGCTCGACCCCGACTCCATCCCGCGCCTGATGGCCGCGGGCACGATCGAGGTCGCGCCGCTGGCGTATATGCGCGGCCGGACGCTCAATGACGCGTTCATCATCCTCGACGAGGCCCAGAACACGAACCCCGAGCAGATGAAGATGTTCCTCACCCGGCTCGGCTTCGACTCCAAGATAGTGATCACGGGCGACATCACCCAGATCGACCTCCCCGGCGGGACCAAGAGCGGTCTGCGCCAGGTGCGGGAGATCCTGGACGGCGTCGAGGACGTTCACTTCTCCATGCTCACCAGCACCGACGTGGTCCGTCACAAGCTGGTCGGCCGTATCGTCGACGCATACGACCAGTACGACAGCCGCAACGGAAAGTAACCACGAACCCCCATGGCGATCGACGTCAACAACGAGTCCGGTATCGATATCGACGAGCGGGCTGTGCTCGACGTCGCCCGCTACGCGCTGGCCCGGATGCGTATCCACCCGCTCTCCGAGCTCTCGGTGATCGTCGTCGACGCCGACGCCATGGAGCAGCTGCACATCCAGTGGATGGACCTGCCGGGGCCGACAGATGTCATGTCCTTCCCGATGGACGAGCTGCGCCCGCCGGCCAAGGACGACGAGGAGCCCCCGCAGGGCCTCCTCGGGGACATCGTGCTCTGCCCCGAAGTGGCCAAGAAGCAGGGGGAGGAGGCGCCGACCGGGCACTCCATGGACGAGGAGCTGCACCTGCTCACCGTCCACGGCGTCCTCCACCTCCTCGGCTATGACCACGAGGAGGCGGACGAGCGCGCCGAGATGTTCGGCCTGCAGGCCGCCATCGTCGACGGCTGGCGCGCGGAGCAGGGCCTGACCGGCCCCTCGCCGGCCCCCACCGTCCGATGAGCGCCCAACTCGTCACCGCGACCGTCCTGCTGGTCGTGGTGGCCTGGCTGGCGGCCTGCGCGGAGGCCGGTCTCGCCCGCACCACCCGGTTCCGGGCCGAGGAGGCCGTGCGCTCCGGGCGGCGCGGCAGCGCCAAGCTGATGCTCGTCGCCGAGGACCCCACCCGCTATCTCAATGTGGCGCTGCTGGTCAGGGTCGCCTGCGAGGTCGCGGCGGGCGCGGTCGTCACGTTCGCGAGTCTGCGCGAGTTCGACGAGACCTGGAAGGCCCTGACCGTCGCGATCGGCGTGATGGTCCTGGTGTCGTATGTGGCCGTCGGCGTCTCCCCGCGCACCATCGGCGCCCAGCATCCGCTCAACACCGCGACCGTCGCCGCCTATGTGCTGATCCCGCTGGCCCGGGTCATGGGCCCCATCCCGCCGCTGCTGATCCTCCTCGGTAACGCGCTCACGCCCGGCAAGGGCTTCCGTAAGGGCCCGTTCGCCTCCGAGGCCGAGCTGCGCGCCCTGGTGGACCTCGCCGAGCAGGAGTCGCTGATCGAGGACGAGGAGCGGCGCATGGTCCACTCCGTCTTCGAGCTCGGCGACACCCTGGTGCGCGAGGTGATGGTGCCGCGCACCGACCTCGTGGTCATCGAGCGCTTCAAGACCATCCGGCAGGCCCTCACCCTGGCGCTGCGCTCCGGCTTCTCCCGGATCCCGGTCACCGGGGAGAACGAGGACGACATCGTCGGGGTCGTCTACCTCAAGGATCTTGTCCGTAAGACGCATATCAACCGCGAGGCCGAGGCCGAGCTGGTCTCCACCGCGATGCGGCCCGCCACCTTCGTCCCGGACACCAAGAACGCGGGCGATCTGCTGCGCGAGATGCAGCAGGAGCGCAACCATGTCGCCGTCGTGATCGACGAGTACGGCGGCACGGCCGGCATCGTCACCATCGAGGACATCCTCGAGGAGATCGTCGGCGAGATCACCGATGAGTACGACCGCGAGCTGCCGCCCATCGAGGACCTCGGCGACGGCGCCCACCGGGTGACCGCCCGGCTCGCCCTCGGCGACCTGGGCGAGCTGTACGGCACCGACCTGGAGGACGAGGACGTCGAGACGGTGGGCGGGCTGCTCGCCAAGGCGCTGGGCCGGGTGCCGATCGCGGGCGCCACGGCCGAGGTCGACGTCCCCGAGGGCGGCATCGACCCCGCGCTCAAGGCGCTGCGGCTGACCGCCGAGTCCCCGGCGGGCCGCCGCAACCGCATTGTCACGGTGCTGGTCGAGCCGGTCCGCGAGACCGCCGCGGCCGAGCCGGAGTAGCCCTGTAGCAGCCCCCACGCGCCCGTGACGCGGCCCCGTCCACACCCCGTGGGCGGGGCTGCACCGTTATGCCGCGAAACCGGGGCCGCACCGTCATGCCGAGAAACCGGGCCGCACTGCCATGCCGCGAGACCCGCCCCTCCGCGCTCCCGCGGCACGCGCCGGGGCGCGGCACCCGCCTGCGCGACAGCGGGCCGTCGCGCCAGCGCATCGGCAACGCGCGGCCCGCGCTGCGCCATGCGAGTGGAATAGCCGTCCGCTCCCTGGCCCATCTGGCGTAGGCACCCGCTTACTTGCAGATACCGACTGGTGGGTCGCCCATACCTCTGTCGGGGGACAGCCGACTTGTCTTGCTTGACGTAGACAGGTCGGCCGTATGGGCACCCCCGTGCAGAGGCCATGGCTCCGCGCGGCATGCGCCGCGCGGAGCCGGGCGGCTCATCCCCCTGAGATCAGGAAAGGGCGGCCGCTTCCATGTCCACCACCGCGGTGACCTCCACGCCGAATCCCTCCGTCTTCGGTCAATCCGTCACCTACACCGCCAATGTCACCGGCATCACCACCGGGACCCCTCCGTGGGGCGACGTGACCTTCGTCATCGCCGGTGGCCCGACCATCGGACCCGTAACGCTCACCCAAACCGGGGTCGACTCCGGCACGGCCAGTGTGACCGATTCCACCCTTGCCGTCGGCTCCCATCTGGTCACGGCGAACTTCGTCAACTCCAGCGATCCGGTCGACAATTCGTCCGGCACGACCATCCAGCAGGTCAACCAGTCGGCGACGGTCACCACCGTCACCTTCGTCCCGCCCGCGCCCGTCTGCGGGCAGACCGTGACGCTGACCGCCAATGTGGCGGCGGTGCCCCCGGGCAGCGGCACACCCACCGGTACGGTCACCTTCATCATCAGCGCGGACGGGCCGACGGTGACCGGGGCCCTCGACGGGGCCGGGAACGCCTCCGTCACCGTCCCCGCCCTGAGCGTGGGCACGCACCAGGTCGCCGCGTTCTACAACGGCGACACCAACTTCGCGGCTTCCAACTCGGCCTTGACGCCGCTCACCGTCAACCCGGCGGACTCGACCACGACCCTCACCGTGTCCCCCGCCGCGCCCGTCTGCGGTGCGGAGGTGACCCTGTGCGCCCAGGTGGCGGTGGTCGCGCCGGGCACCTGCACCCCGACGGGCACGGTGACGTTCGCCGTCGACGGTGTCCCGTTCGTCGTCGCCGCGCTCGACGCGGGTGGCCAGGCGTGCGTGACGGCCGGCGATATCCCGGTGGGGACACACACCGTGACGGCCACCTACAACGGCAACGGGGATGTCGCGGGCTCGACCGGTACGGGAACGGTCACGGTCGGCCAGGGAGCCTCGACCACAACGGTCACGGTGTCCCCGGCCGCACCGGTCTGCGGTGAGACGGTCACCATCTGCGCCCAGGTGACGGTGTCGCCGCCGAGCACCTGTACGCCCACGGGCACGGTGACCTTCGTGATCACCGGTGGCCCGACCCTGACGGGCACGCTGGACGGGACCGGCCAGGCGTGTGTGACCACCAACGCGCTGACCGCGGGGTCTTACACCGTGACGGCCACGTACGGAGGCGACACGGGCGTCGCGAGCTCCACCGGCTCGGGGTCGGTCACCGTGGGCCAGGGCACGTCGAGCACCGTGGTGAGCGTCTCGCCCAGCCCGACCGTCTGCGGTGAGACGGTGACCATCTGCGCGGACGTGACCGTCGCGCCGCCGAGCACATGCCTCCCCACCGGGAACGTGATCTTCGTGATCACCGGCGGTCCGACCCTGACCGGCGTGCTCGACGCGACCGGCCAGGCATGCGTGACCACCAATGCCATCCCGGTCGGCACGCACACCGTGACCGCCACCTACGAGGGCGACGGGGGTGTCACGGGCTCGACGGGGACCGGCTCCGTCACGGTGAACCAGGCGTCCTCGACGACCGTGCTGACCATCACGCCCAGCACGGTGTCGTGCGGCGAGACGGTCAGTCTGTGCGCACAGGTCACCACGACGCCGCCCGGCACCTGCACCCCGACCGGAACGGTCACCTTCGCGATCGCGGGCGGTCCGACACTGACGGGCGTGCTCGACGCGACCGGCCAGGCGTGCGTGACCACCAGCGCCATCCCGCCCGGCACCCACGCGGTGACGGCCACCTACTCCGGTGGCACCGGCGTCGCCGGCTCGTCCGCCACCGGGTCCATCACCGTCAACCAGGGCGTCTCGACCACGACGCTGACCATCACGCCCGCCTCTCCGGTGTGCGGTCAGGCGGTGACCCTTTGCGCGCAGGTGACGGTCGTGGCGCCCAGTACCTGCGTTCCGACCGGGACGGTGACATTCACGATCGCGGGTGGTCCGACGCTGACCGGGACGCTGAACGCCAGCGGCCAGGCATGTGTGACGACAAGTGCCATCCCGACCGGCGCGCATGCGGTGACGGCCACCTACGGGGGCAACACCGGTGTCGCGGGCTCGTCGGCCTCCGGCTCCGTGACCATCGGCCAGGCCGCGTCCACGACCACGCTGACCATCACGCCCGCCTCCCCGGTGTGCGGTCAGGCGGTGACCCTGTGCGCGCAGGTGACGACGAATGCGCCCGGCACCTGCGTTCCGACCGGAACCGTGACGTTCGTGATCGCGGGCGGTCCGACCTTGACCGGAACGCTCAACGCCAGCGGCCAGGCATGTGTGACGACAAGTGCCATCCCGACCGGCGCGCATGCGGTGACGGCCACCTACGGGGGCAACACCGGTGTCGCGGGCTCGTCGGCCTCCGGCTCCGTCACCGTCGGCCAGGCGACCACCACGACCACGCTCACCTCCTCGCCGAACCCGTCCGCGCCCGGCCAGAACGTGACCTTCACGGCCACCGTGACCCCGGTGCCGCCGGCGACGGGCACGCCGACCGGGACCGTCACCTTCGTGATCAGCGGCGGGCCCACCCTCACCGGCACGCTCAACGCCTCCGGTATGGCGACGGCCAGCACCAACGCCCTCACCACCGGAGCGCACACGGTCACCGCCACCTACGGCGGCGACACCTGCTTCGGCGGTTCGACCTCACCGACGATCACCCAGAACGTGGTCACGGCGTCGGTCGGGACCACCGTGACCGCCACCCCGGCCACCATCCGGCTGCGGTTCAACGGCACGCTGATCATCCCGACCCTGAGCGCGACGCTGAGGGACGCGTCGAACAACCCGATCTCCGGCCAGCCCCTCACCTTCGTCGCCAACTCCGCACTGGGCCCGATCCCGCTGGGCAGCGCGGTCACCAACGCCAGCGGCACGGCGACGCTCAGCAACGTCACCGTATCGCCGACCGTGCTCACCGCCTCGACGTACACCGCCTCCTTCGCCGGCGCCCCGGGCCTGAACCCGTCGTCGGGCTCGGCCTCGCTGACCTTCCAGCCGACGCCGATCCTCCCGTAAGGCCCTGACGTAAGGCCCTGACGTAAGGCCCTGACGTAAGGCCCTGACGTAAGGCCCTGACGTAAGGGCCTGAGCACACCCGCACCGCGCAAGTCGCCCGCGCCGGGCCGCCGCACAGCGGCCCGGCGCGGGCCGCGGTGTGCCCGGGGGCGGGCTCGGGACCGGCTCCCCGTCCACCCCACCGGCGTCACCGCCGGTCAACGCCCCGCATATGCTCATCCGCATGAGCGAAGCAGCGCAGCTGGACCCCGAAGACCGCAAGATCATCACGCTGGCCCGCTCCGCGCGGGCCCGTAACTCCGTGGCGGAGGGCGCCGCCGTCCGTGATGAGACGGGGCGTACGTATGTCGCCGGGACCGTGGCCCTCGACTCGCTGAAGCTGAGCGCCCTGCGGACCGCCGTCGCCATGGCCGTGGCGAGCGGTGCCACGTCCCTGGAGGCCGCGGCCGTGGTGACCGAGGCGGAGAGCGCGTCGGACGAGGACCGCGCGGCCGTACGGGACCTCGGCGGGGCCGGGACGCCGGTGCTGCTGGCGGGCCTCGACGGCACCCTGCGGGCCACGCTCCCCGCCTGACCGACCCACCGGCCACCGGCGGTCGTACGAGGCCGGGACGACTGGCCGTACGAGGCCGGGACGACTGGCCGTACGAGGCCCGGGACGACTGGCCGTACGGGGCCCGGGACGGCCGGTCGTACTAGGCCCGGGACGGCCGGTCGTACTAGGCCCGGGACGACTGGTCCGAGCGGGCCGGGGCATCGGGGAGAATGGGGTCCATGACTGCCGGTACCTCCCCGTCCCCGACCGAGCAGCGGGAGACCCCGCACCGCTCGGGCTTCGCCTGCTTCGTCGGCCGCCCCAACGCGGGCAAGTCGACCCTGACCAATGCGCTGGTGGGGACGAAGGTCGCGATCACCTCGAACCGCCCGCAGACCACCCGCCACACCGTCCGCGGCATCGTGCACCGCCCCGACGCCCAGCTGGTGCTCGTCGACACCCCCGGTCTGCACAAGCCGCGCACCCTGCTGGGCGAGCGGCTCAACGATGTCGTGCGCACCACCTGGGCCGAGGTCGACGTCATCGGCTTCTGCCTGCCCGCCGACCAGAAGCTGGGCCCCGGCGACCGCTACATCGCCACCGAGCTCGCGGGGATCAAGAAGACCCCCAAGATCGCGATCGTCACCAAGACCGATCTGGTCGAGTCCAAGCAGCTGGCCGAGCAATTGATCGCCATCGACCGGCTCGGCACGGAGCTGGGCTTCGAATGGGCCGAGATCGTCCCGGTGTCGGCTGTCGGCGACAAGCAGGTGGGCCTGCTGGCCGATCTGCTGGTCCCGCTGCTGCCCGAGGGCCCGACGCTCTACCCCGAGGGCGACCTTACCGATGAGCCCGAACAGGTCATGGTGGCCGAGCTGATCCGGGAGGCCGCGCTGGAGGGCGTACGGGACGAACTGCCGCACTCCATCGCGGTGGTCGTGGAGGAGATGCTGCCCCGCGAGGACCGCCCCGCGGACCGGCCGCTCCTCGACATCCACGCCAACCTCTATATCGAGCGGCCCAGCCAGAAGGGCATCATCATCGGCCCCAAGGGTCGCCGCCTCAAGGAGGTCGGCACCAAGTCCCGCAAGCACATCGAGGCGCTACTGGGTACGCCGGTCTTCCTCGACCTTCATGTGAAGGTCGCCAAGGATTGGCAGCGGGATCCGAAGCAGTTGCGGAAGCTGGGGTTCTGAGCCTGGCCCACGCGGCCGCGGAGACGGGGGTTCTGAGCCCCCGTTGCGCGTCCCTACGCGCCTTCCTTCAGCACCGTGCGGATCAGTTCCCGCTGGGCGTCGCTCAGATGGGGGTCCGCGGCGTGGACGGTGCGGCCGTCGACGGTGATCTCGTACTGGAAGCCGTCGGGGACGCCGCGGGCGGCCGTGATGTGGCCGGTCTCGACGGCCTGGTGGGCCAGGGCGTCCAGATGCGTGGCGTCGGGCCGGCCGGTGGTGTCCAGCTCGGCCCGGCGCTCGATTCCGGCGAAACCGCCGGTGCGGGTGACGGAGATGCGCATGGCTCCATCACTACCCGATGGCGTGCTCTAGCGCGCGCCCACGCGGGCCCGCAGATCGGTGATGCCCACCCCGGCCCACGCCTCCTGCACCGCCGTCTGCTCCTCGCCCTCGCCGTAGCGGGCGTGCGCCGCGGCCACCGTAAGGTGGGCGAAGTCGGTGAACTCCGCGTCGGAGGCCAGATCGCCGCCGGTCAGCACGTCGAACCAGATCTGCCCGGCGCGCTCCCAGGCGTTGCCGCCCAGGGCGGTGGCGGCGAGGTAGAAGGCGTGGTTGGGGATGCCGGAGTTGATGTGGACGCCGCCGTTGTCGCGTGAGGTGTGGACGTAGTCGTCCATCGTGCCCGGCTGCGGGTCCTTGCCCAGCACATCGTCGTCGTACGCCGTGCCCGGGGCCTTCATCGAGCGCAGGGCCACTCCGGTGACCCGGTCCGTCAGCAGCCCCGCGCCGATCAGCCAGTCGGCCCGCTCGGCGCTGTGGCCGAGCACATGCTGCTTGACCAGTGAGCCGAAGACGTCGGACATCGACTCGTTGAGCGCCCCGGACTGGCCGAAGTACTCGAGGTTGGCGGTGTACTGGGTGACGCCGTGGGTGAGCTCGTGGGCCATGACGTCGACCGGGATGGTGAAGTCCAGGAAGACCTCGCCGTCCCCGTCGCCGAAGACCATCTGCTCGCCGTCCCAGAAGGCGTTGTTGTAGCCCTCGCTGTAGTGGACGCTCGCGTTCAGCGGCAGGCCGGAGTCGTCGATCGAGCGCCTGCCGTACGCCTTGAGGAAGAGCTCGAAGGTCGCGCCGAGCCCGTCGTAGGCGCGGTTCACCGAGTCGTCCCCGCTCGCCTGGTCGCCCTCGCCGCGCACCTTCTTCCCCGGCAGCGAGGTCTTGTGGTGGGCGTCGTAGATGGTGCGCTCGGGCTTGTCGGAGGGCGCGGCGGCCCGCGCGGCGGGGACCCCGCGCACGGTGGTGATCCGGCGGCGGGTGCGCTGCAGTGCGTCGTGCTCCAGGGTGCGGCGGGCGAGATCGGCCAGCGAAGCGTCCTCGGCATGGGACAGCTTGTCGAGGACATGCGGCGGCACGATCGTGCAGAAGGTGCCGCGGCGGTGACTGCGGGCCTGCGCGGGGGCATTGGCGTTGGCGTCCATGGCTGGCAATGTCGCACCGTGTGAGGTGGGTGTCACGCCTTGCGGTCATGATTGCTGAAATCGAGTGGAAGATGTGTATTCCTCCGCAGACCATGTTTCGGTCCGCATGGTGATACGGGTTCCGCCGCGCCGGTGCGTCTCGGTTAGGCTGCTCAGCATCATGCGTTTCGGGCTGCTTCTTCTTAGCTGCCGCGGCGAGGGCCTGTAGTCGTAGGCCGACCCCCTCCCCGCGGAGTTCGGCGTTGCAGTGATCACGCCCTGTCGGCCGCCCCAGGACTCCGCGACAACGGATTCGTCCTGTGGACAGCGGATTACCCAAGGAGCCCCGCGCACCATGACGACTCACTCCGATACGCCCGGCCATTCCCAGACCTCCGGTAGCGCCGTCGGGCGTCCCACGCCCCTCACGGCCGCGACCGTCACCCAGCGCCCCTCCGGTATGCCGATCCATAAGTACGGCCAGTACGAGGCCGTCGACATCCCGGACCGCACCTGGCCGGACAACCGGATCACCGTCGCCCCGCGCTGGCTGTCCACCGATCTGCGGGACGGCAACCAGGCGCTGATCGACCCGATGTCCCCGGCCCGTAAGCGCGAGATGTTCGACCTGCTGGTGCGCATGGGCTACAAGGAGATCGAGGTCGGCTTCCCCTCCTCCGGCCAGACCGACTTCGGCTTCGTACGGTCGATCATCGAGGAGGGCGCTATCCCGGAGGATGTGACGATCTCCGTCCTCACCCAGGCGCGCGAGGAGCTGATCGAGCGCACCGTGGAGTCGCTGCGCGGGGCGCACAGGGCCACCGTGCACCTGTACAACGCCACCGCCCCCACCTTCCGCCGCGTCGTCTTCCGCGGCACCCGGGAGCAGGTCAAGCAGATCGCGGTGGACGGCACCCGGCTGGTGGTGGAGTACGCCGACAAGATCCTCGGCGATGAGACGGTCTTCGGCTACCAGTACAGCCCGGAGATCTTCACCGACACCGAGCTGGACTTCGCGCTGGAGGTCTGCGAGGGCGTCATGGACGTCTGGCAGCCCGAGGCGGGCCGCGAGATCATCCTCAATCTGCCGGCCACCGTCGAGCGCTCGACCCCGTCCACCCACGCGGACCGCTTCGAGTGGATGTCGCGCAATCTCTCCCGGCGCGAGCACATCTGCCTGTCGGTGCATCCGCACAACGACCGCGGCACCGCCGTCGCCGCCGCCGAGCTGGCGATCATGGCCGGGGCGGACCGGATCGAGGGCTGTCTGTTCGGGCAGGGCGAGCGCACCGGCAATGTCGACCTGGTGACGCTGGGCATGAACCTGTTCTCCCAGGGCGTCGACCCGCAGATCGACTTCTCGCAGATCGACGAGATCCGCCGCACCGCCGAGTACTGCAACCAGATGGAGATCCACCCGCGCCACCCCTATGCGGGCGATCTGGTCTACACCTCCTTCTCCGGCTCCCACCAGGACGCCATCAAGAAGGGGTTCGAGGCGCTGGAGGCGAGCGCCGCCGAGCAGGGCAAGACGGTGGACGAGATCGAGTGGGCGGTCCCGTACCTGCCCATCGACCCCAAGGACGTCGGCCGCTCCTACGAGGCCGTGATCCGGGTGAACTCCCAGTCCGGCAAGGGCGGCATCGCCTATGTCCTGAAGAACGACCACAACCTGGACCTGCCGCGCAGGATGCAGATCGAGTTCTCCAAGACGATTCAGGCCAAGACCGATGCCGAGGGCGGCGAGGTCACCCCGGGCCAGATCTGGGCGGCCTTCCAGGACGAGTACCTGCCGACCGACGACAACCGGTGGGGCCGGATCGCGCTGAGCAGCGCGCAGACGTCCACCACCAGCGAGGGCACCGACGCGCTCACCGTCGAGGCGGTCGTGGACGGCGCCGAGACGGTGCTGACCGGCACCGGCAACGGCCCGCTGGCGGCCTTCTTCAACGCTCTGGCCTCGATCGATGTGGACGTACGGCTGCTGGACTACTCCGAGCACACCCTGAGCGAGGGCGCCGCGTCCCAGGCCGCCGCGTACATCGAATGCGCGATCGACGGGCAGGTGCTGTGGGGTGTCGGGATCGACGCCAACATCGTGCGGGCCTCGCTCAAGGCGGTCGTCTCCGCGGTGAACCGGGCGCGCCGGTGATTTTTCCGGTGCGTAGATGATCTCTCATCCGGCGGATCCGACGGGTCCATCACCCCGTTGACCTTGTCACCCACACGGGCCCCGTTCACCATGCGAGGTGGGCGGGGCCTCGGGTTTGGCCTGTTGTCTCCGTTCGGGGTACTGACGTCACATCATGGATGTGGCTAGCATCACGTCAACGCGGCAACGTGGCCGAAGCGTTATGGAGGTGTGACGTGGTGCACCGGCGAGCCCGCCGTGACCGGGACCTGTGTGTGGTAGGCGTGCGCACTCTGTGGCGGACCGTCGGCGATGGTGAGTTCTTCTGCCCGGAATGCGGAGGTGACCGCAATTTCCGCCGCCGTACCGGCCGCCGTCGCATCGTGGTGCTCGGCCTGCCCGTGCTTCCACGCGGACCGGTCGCGCCCATCGTGGAATGCGCGGCCTGCGGTGGCCGCTACGGCACGGAGGTGCTCGACCACCCCACGACCATCCGCTTCTCCGCGATGCTCCGCGACGCGGTGCACACCGTGGCCCTCGCGGTCCTCGCCGCGGGCGGCACCGAGGCGACGGCGGTCCGGCAGGTCGCGGTCGGCGCGGTGCGCGCCGCCGGGTTCGCCGACTGCAGCGAGGACCAGCTCCTCGCGCTCATCGAGGCGCTGGCCGCCGACACCGGGCGGCTCCCGGGCGCGTGCGGCGAGCGCGACGGTCTGGACCCGTGCGGTACGGCGCTGGCCATCGAGCTGCATGAGGCCCTGGAGCCGCTGGCCCCGCATCTGGCCCCCACCGGCCGGGAGGCCATCCTCCTCCAGGGCGCCCGGATCGCCGTGGCCGACGGCCCGTACCGCCCGGCCGAGCGCGCGGTCCTGGAAACCGTCGGCCGGGCCCTGATGATCTGCCCCGACGACACGGCCCGACTGCTGGCCGCGACGCGGGCGGCGTTCTGAAGGCGCCACGAGGGCAGCCGTCCTGAAGCCGCCACGAGGGCAGCCGTCCTGAAACCACAAGGGCGGCGCTCTGAAACGGAGATTCCGGTTCGCCTCCCTACTCCCCAGGGAGTAATCGGCCCCGTCCCGCCCCCGGCGCAGTAGCCGCCATCTCCGTCGTCGGCGCGACGTATCGGCGCCCCCGCGCCGGAAGCCTGGGGGCATGCAGACGACATCGTCAGGGATCCCGAGCGATCCCCATCAATCGGACACGGCGCCGCCCTCCGCGGCCGGGCCGCCCGCCGGGCCCGGCGGCAAGGGGCGCCGCTCACTGCCCTGGGCGCTCATCGCGGGCTGGGTGCTGCTGCTCCTCGTCGCCGTCCCCTTCGCGGGCAAGCTCGAGGGCGTCAAGCGGGACACGGCCGTCGACTACCTCCCGGCGGGCGCCGACTCCACCCAGGTGGCGCGGCTCCAGGAGCGGCTGCCCGGTGGCGACACCATCGACCTCGTCCTCGTCTACCACCGCGACGGCGGGCTGACCGATGCCGACCGTAAGGCGGCCGGCGGGAAGGTCGCCGAGGTGGCGGGGCGCCACGACATCGTCGGTGGGCAGGCGCCACGCGCCATACCGTCCAAGGACGGCACGACCCTGATGTACCCCATGGCGCTCACCGGCGTGACGGACGAGAAGGAGCGGGCCGAGGCCGTCAAGGACGTCCGCGCCGAGCTCGCCTCCCACCCCGAGGGCCTGAGCGTCCAGGTCGGCGGTCCCGGGGCGCTCAGCGCCGACTCGCAGGAGGTCTTCGCCTCCACCGACGGCACGCTGATGTTCGCCACCGCCGGGGTGGTCGCCCTGCTGCTGATCATCACCTACCGCAGCCCCCTGCTGTGGCTGGTTCCGCTGGGGGCGGTCGGCGTCGCCGCCATGGCCGCGATGGCGATCGTCTACGGCCTTGTCCAGGGCTTCGACCTCGTCGTCACCAGCATGAGCTCCTCGATCATGACGGTGCTGGTCTTCGGCGCGGGCACCGACTACGCCCTGCTGATCGTCTCCCGCTACCGCGAGGAACTCCGCCGCCACCGCGCCCCGTACGACGCGATGCGCGAGGCCCTGCGCGGCTGCGGTCCGGCCGTGCTCGCCTCCAGCGGCACCGTCGCCGCCGGGCTGCTGTGTCTGCTCGCCGCCGACCTCAACAGCAGCAGCGGACTGGGCCCGGTCGGCGCCGTCGGGGTCGTCTGCGCCCTTGCGGCCATGATGACGCTGCTGCCCGCGGTGCTGGTGCTGCTGGGGCGGCGGGTGTTCTGGCCGCTGATCCCGGCCTACGGCAGTGAGCCGCGGGCGACCCGGCGCGGGTTCTTCGAGGCGATGGGCGGCTCGGCCCGCCGCCGGCCCGGAGCCGTCCTCCTCGGCGGTGCCGCACTGCTGGGCGCCCTCGCCATCGGCGTGCTCAATCTCCCCGGCGACCTCAAGCAGGAGGACACCTTCACCGACAAGCCCGAGTCGGTGGCCGCTACCCAGACCCTCGCCCACGCCTATCCGGACAGCAGCAGCCAGCCCATCAGCGTGCTGGCGCGCACCGCGGGGGCGGACGAGGTGCTGCGGCGGGCGCGCGACACGGAGGGGGTCGCGCGGGCGGACCGCGGGCGCAGCGGCGGCGGCTGGACGGAGATCGACGTCTTCCCCCAGAGCGCCCCGCAGTCGGCGGGGGAGACCGCCACCCTGCACGCCCTGCGCTCCGGTCTCGTACGGGTCGAGGACGCCGACGCGTTGGTCGGCGGGCCCAGCGCCCAGCAGCTCGATCTGAAGGACACCAACGCCCGCGACCGGATGCTGGTCATCCCGCTGGTGCTGATCGCCGTGCTGCTGATCCTCGCGGCGCTGCTGCGCAGCCTCGTCGCGCCGCTGGTCCTGGTCGTCGCCGTGGTCGCCGTATGGGGCGCCGCGATGGGAGTCGGCGGGCTCTTCTTCGACCCGGTCTTCGGCTTCGCCGGGGTCGACCCCGGGCTGCCGCTGCTCTCCTTCGTCTTCCTGGTCGCCCTCGGCGTCGACTACGGCATCTTCCTGATGCACCGGATGCGGGAGGAGTCGCTGCGCGGGGCGGACATCCCGGACGCGGCCGTGACCGCGCTGCGCACGACGGGCGGGGTGATCGCCTCGGCCGGTCTGGTGCTGGCGGCGACCTTCGCGGTGCTGGCCTCGCTGCCGATGGTGATGCTGGTCGAGATGGGGTTCGTGGTGGCGGTCGGCGTGCTGCTCGACACCTTCCTCGTGCGGACGTATCTGGTGACGTCGGCGAGCCTGCTGCTGAAGCGGTGGGTGTGGTGGCCGGGTGCCCTCTTCCGCCGTACGCCCGCCTCGTCGGTCTCGTCCGGCTCGTCCGGCTCGTCCGGCTCGTCGGCCTCCTCGGCGTCGGCAGGCCAGGGCGGCGCCTCCGGCTCCGAGGCCCGTCCCGAACCGGCCGTACGCGGCGGCTGAGGCCGCCTCTGAGCCCGGACCGGCCGCACAGGGGACGGCCGGTCCGGAACCCCCTGCGCACCGCCCCTGCGCACCGCCCCCTTCGCGCCGCCCTTTCGTACCGCCCTATGGATCGGCCCGAGGCGGATCCCCGAGGATGGAGCCCGTGCCCGCACCTTCCGCGACCCACCCCGCGACCCACCCCGCGACCGCCCCACCGGCGCACCCCGCCGCGCGCTCGACCGCGCACTTCACCGCCCACCGCGCGGTCGCCTCCGTGCTGCGCGCCCTGCACAGCGGCCCCCGCCCCGCCGAGACCCGGGACGAGGCCCGCAGGCGGCGGCGGGTGGATGCCGGGATCGCCGCTGCGGTGCTGGTCCTGCAGATCACGCTGGCCCTGCTCAACTTCGATCGGAACGGCCATCGCCCCGACGCGATCGGCTGGGCGCTGCTCACCGCCAGCGCCGTGGCGCTCGTCGGGCGGCGGCACAGCCCGATGGTGGTCACCGCGGCCGTGGTGCTCATGGTCGGGCCGTACCACGCCATGGGCAACGTCCATATCGCGGTCGTCCCGGCCGGGCTCCTCGCCGTCTACACCCTCGCCGTGATCGGCCCGCCGCTGCGGTCCTTCCTTACGGTCGGCCTTCTGCTCGCGAGCATGGTGACGACGATGGCCCTGGGCAGCAACCTGCGGGCCGGCGCCGACATGCTGCGCAGCTCCGGCTGGGTGCTGTCGGTCGTGGTGATCGGCGAGGCGGTCCGTATCCACCGTAAGTACATCGCCGCCATCCTGGAGCGGGCCGAACGCGCCGAACGGACCCGCGAGGAGGAGGCGGCCCGGCGGGTCGCCGAGGAACGGCTGCGCATCGCGCGCGATCTGCACGATCTGCTCGCGCACAGCATCACCCTCATCGGCGTCCAGACCTCCGTCGCGGCGCATGTCCTGATCGCCGATCCCGAGCGGCTGGACCGCGAGGCGATGGCCAAGGCACTCGACGCGATGGCCGACACCTGCCGGGACGCCCGCGCCGAACTCCGGGCCACCCTCCAGGTGCTCCGCGGGGGCGCGGACGGCGACGCCGACCGCGCGGACGAGGAGGACATCGGCCCGCTGCCGGGGCTCGCCGGACTCGCCGACCTGGCCGCGGCGGCGGAGGCGGCGGGCGTACGCGTGGACCTTACGGTCGGCGTGGAGGGAGTCGAGCTGTCGCCCGCCGTGGGCGCCGCCGCGTACCGGATCGTGCAGGAGGCCCTGACCAACGCCGTCCGCCACGCGCCCGGCACACGGGTGCGGATCACGCTCGTACGGGACGAGGGGGAGCTGTGCGTCGCCGCCGTGGACGACGGCCCCGACGGCGACGGTGAGCCCTTTACCGCGCCCACCGAACCGGGCTATGGCATCGTCGGCATGCGCGAGCGGGCCCGCAGCGTCGCGGGCACCCTGACCGCCGGACCGCGCGAGGACGGCCCAGGCTTCGCGATCAGGGCCGCGCTGCCGTGGGGCAGGGACGGCGCGCCCGGCGGCCGTACGGGCACCGGACAGACCGCCGCAGCGCCCAGGGAGGCCACCGCATGACCACCGCACCGGACCCGGCGCCACGGACCAGCCCAGCGGACCCGGCGTCAGGCCCCGCCCCAGTGGGCCCCGCCCCTGGGACCACCTCGCCGGATCCCGCCTCCGGAACCACCCCACCGGATCCCGCCTCCGGAACCACCCCACCGGATCCGGCGTCCGGAACCACCCCACCGGATCCCGCCTCCGGAACCACCCCACCGGATCCGGCGTCCGGGACCGCCGCGCCGATCAGGGTGCTGCTCGCCGATGACCAGAGGCTGGTCCGTTCCGCCTTCGCCATGCTGGTCTCCTCGGCCCGCGACATGAATGTGGTCGGGCAGGCGGGCACCGGCCGCGAGGCCGTCGAACTGGCCCGCACCGCCCGCGCCGACCTCGTGGTCATGGACATCCGGATGCCCGATCTCGACGGCATCGAGGCCACCCGCCGCATCGCCGCCGACGAGGACCTCGCCGGTGTCAGGGTCCTCGTCCTGACGACCTACGACACCGATGAGCACATCGTCGAGGCGCTGCGCGCGGGCGCGTCCGGCTTCCTGGTGAAGGACACCCGGCCCGCCGAACTCCTGGACGCCATACGGACCGTGGCGGCGGGGGAGTCCCTGCTCTCGCCCGGCCCCACCGCCCGTCTCATCGCCCGCGTCCTGCGGCTCCCGGACGCCCCGCCGCCCGGCGCCCCGGCCCCCGCCGCACTGGCCGCGCTCTCCGAGCGCGAACGCCAGGTGCTCGCCCTCGTCGCCCGCGGCCTCAACAACGCCGAGGCCGCCCAGACCCTCGGCCTCTCACCGCTCACCACCAAGACCCATGTCAGCCGCATCATGGGCAAGCTGGGCGCCCGCGACCGCGCCCAACTGGTCATCGCGGCCTACGAGTCCGGCCTGGTCACCCCGTCCCGCTCCTGACCGGGCGCCCTGCCCCGGGCGCCCCCGCTCCACACGCTCCCCCCGTCAGCCCGCCTCGCGCTGCCCCCAGCCCTCCCGGTACGCCGCCCAGTCCTCGTCCGTCGCCGCGTAGTCCACGTACAGCGCCACCCCGAAGCGCTCACGCCGCCGGTCCTCGCGGCCGAGGCCGAGGCGGGCGCCGCGTACCGCCGCCGGGACGGTCTCGGCCCAGGCGTGACGGCCGAAGTTGTTGGTGTGGTAGCCGGGGAGGCCCATCAGGAGATCCGTGGTCGGCGGGGTGACCTCGAGCGCGAGTTCCGTCTGCTGGGCCACATAGCCGCCGTAGAGGCTCTCCAGCGGCATCGAGGTGTCGTACGACATCACCGCGATCTGGTCGACCCGCCGTGCCACCTGCCCGAAGTACGACTGCGACCACCATTTGGGGTGGCCGGTCAGGAACCCCGCGACCGAGTGCAGGGCGGGCAGCGGGTCGATCTGGTGGGCCGCGACCGACAGCGGGACGTGGCGGGGACGGGTGAGGGCGTGCAGCGCGTCGAGGAGGGCGAGGTAGGCGCGGTCCTCGGAGTGCAGCGGCTCCAGGTCGAAGTGGACGCCGTCGAACCCCGCGTCCAGCACTTGGCGCGCCGAGGCCACGATCCGCGTGTGGTTGTCGCCGTCGGCGAGGCTGAGCCCGGTCGGGCCCTCGGTGTCCAGAACGTCGCCGAGCCATGCCTGGACGCGGACGCCCGGCAGTTCGCGGTGCACCGCCTTCAGCAGCCACCCCGCTTTCGGGTAGCGCCCTTGGGGCAGGGTGCCGTCATGTTCCAACGGGCCCGCGTGGACGTACAGATCGCGGATCCCGGTGCCGCGCACCCGCCGCACCAGCCCTTGGAGTTCGGCCTCGCCCTTGCGACCGTCCACCCAGGCGTGTCCGAGCCATACGGCGTCCCGGCCCCGGGTCTGCGTACCGGGCCCGGGATCGCCCGCGTACAGCAGCCGCAGGGAGATCCCGGCGGCGAGTACGGCCAGCACCAGGCAGCCGACGAAGGCGGCCACGATCCGCTTGGGCCATTTCAGCCGCGGATGGCGCCAGCGCCGCAGGAACGCCTTGCGCAGACGCCGGAGCGAGGCGCGCCCCTTGGCCAGAGGCTTCGATATATGAGGTTTGACCACGGAAGGGAGGGTAACCAGCGCGGTGCGAACGCGGTTGCCCGCACGACGGCACGGCTACCCGGCCCTTCCCCGGCCTGCCCCTGGCCCGTCCCCGGTTCGCCGCGGGCGGCCGTCGTCGGGCCCGCGCCTGCCCTCCGCCGTTCCGCGCTTGCCGCGCTTACATCTTGTCGCTCGGGATTTCCTTGATCTCGGCCGTCGGGGCGTTCTTCTTGACGGATTCGACGCCCTTCTGCGCGGCCGACTTGGACTCGTAGGCTTCGCCGACGGCGATGATCTCGCCGTTGCCCGCCTTCAGCCGGAAGCGGTGCTTGCCGCCCTTGTCCTCGTAGATCTCGAACTTGCCCGCCATGGATGCCACCTCCATTAGCCGCACCGACCCCCTCAAACCACCGTAGAGCGGGCGATGCGGCCTCGCACTCTCGCATCAGGGCGCATCAGAGGGGCGTCAGGGCCCATCGAGGCCCATCGAGGCCCATCGAGGTCCAATCGAGGCCCATCAGGGTCCAATCAAGGTCCATCAGTCCCATCACGGAGCGCCGAACAGCGCGCGGCACGGCTCCAGTCCGGCCATCTCGACCGGGGTGGTGCGGTGCTCTTCCCAGGCCGCGCGGTCCAGCCGCAGCCGTTGAATGGTGCGGGCCTCGCCCCTTACGGCGACCACGGACAGTCCGTCGGGGCGGTAGCCGAGCCGCCGGGAGACCCCCAGCGAGCGGCCGTTCTCCACCATCGCGCCCGAGGTCAGCGACAGCGCGCCCAAGCCCTCGAACGCCAGGTGTGCCACCGCCGCCCGCATCTCCGTGCCCAGGCCCTTGCCCTGATGGGCGGCGCCCAGCCAGGAGCCCGTCTCGGCCTCCCGCGTGACCGCGAATTCGGTCGCGAACAGGTCCTGCCGCCCGATCACCGCGCCCTCATGCAGCACCGCGAGGCTCAGCGCCCACTTCTCCGGCCGCCACTCGGCGATCGTGCCCAGCAGATGCTGGAAGGAGCTGCGTCCGCGCTCCTCCGGGGGCGCGTCGGTCCAGGGAATGCTGAAGGGCATCTCGGCCGGGTCGTGTACCCCGTCCGCCGCGACCGCGGCGAGTTCGTCGAGCAGGGGGATGTCGGGAAGCCGCAGTTCCAGGCGCGGCGTACGAAGGCGAAGCCCGTACAGGGGCCAGTAATGGGGGTCCATGACGGGAGGCTGCCGGACGTACGGCCGCCGCGTCGAACCAATTACGGGCTCATTCGTCAACCCATGTTGACGGCGGGCGTGGCGTCAACCTACATTGACAGCATGACCGAAGCAACGGATCTCGCCGAGCGCGCGGGCGACCGGGACCCCCGGGTCGGACTGCGTGCCGTCGCCGCGCTGCGCCGGTTGCTGGAGCAACTGGAAGCCGTGCAGGTGCGCGGCGCCCGTGCCCAGGGCTGGTCGTGGCAGGAGATCGCCGCCGAACTGGGCGTCAGCAGGCAGGCGGTCCACAAGAAGCACGGGAGGCGTTGATGTTCGAGAGGTTCACCACCAGTGCCCGCGAGGTCGTACGCGGCGCCGTCCGCCACGCGGAGGACACCGGGGCCGACACGGTCGGCGAGGCCGAGCTGCTGCTCGCGCTCCTGGACCGTACGGACAGCGGCCGCACGGGCGGCAGCGGTGCCGACAGCGGCCGTACGGAGGACGGCGGCGGCCATACGGAGGTTCCCGGCGGCCGTAAGGGCGGCGGCCGTGCCCGCGGCGACCGTAAGGGCAGCCCCGCCGCCGAGGTTCTCACCGCCCTCGGCGCGCACGGCCGACGCGCCTCGATCGAGCGGGCCCTGGCCGAGGTCCGCCGACGCGGGGGCATCACCGGCGCCGATGTGGAGGCGCTGGCCGGGCTCGGCATCGATGTGGACGAGATCGTCGCGCGGGTGGAGGAGGCCCATGGCGTGGGCGCCCTCGCCACGGCCGGATCCACCCCCGACTCCACCCCCGATTCCGCTCCCGGATCCGCCTCCGCACGCGCTCCCCGCCGCGGCAGGCGCCCCCTGCGCCGCCCGTTCTCCCGGGAGACCAAGTCGGTGCTGGAGCGCTCGCTGCGGATCGCCCTCGCCCGCGGCGACAAGCACATCGGGGATGAGCATCTGCTGCTCGCCCTCACCGCCCGCCCCGGTGTCGCCGCGCATGTCCTGGCCGACCACGACGTGACGTACATCCAGGTCGAACGAGCCCTCGCCGCCCGCGCCACGAAGGGCTGACCCGGGAGCCCGCCCCGCGCGAGGGCGCACAATTGGTTTGCTCCCGCACCGTGTTGGGACGCATCCTGACCCGATGTTGATCCGACGAGAGACCCGCTCCGACATCGACGCCATCCGGGCCGTCACCTCGGCCGCGTTCGCGAAGCCGGACACCTCGGATACCCCGGACACCCCGGTCCCGGTCGAGACCGCGCTGCTGGACGAACTCCGGATCAGCGACGGCTGGTTGCCCGCCCTGTCGTTCGTCGCCACCGGCGACCGCGACGAGGTGATCGGACATGTCGTCTGCACCCGTGGCCATGTCGGCTCCGACCTGGCCCTCGCCCTCGGTCTCGGACCGCTCAGCGTGCACCCCGCCCATCAGCGCCGCGGCGTCGGCCAGGCGCTCGTCCACGCGGTGCTCGGCGCCGCGGACGCCTTCGGTGAATCGCTGGTCGCCCTGCTGGGCAGCCCCGCCTACTACGGCCGGTTCGGCTTCCGCCCGTCGACCGACTACGGCATCACGGCCCCGGACCCGGCCTGGGGCGAATACTTCCAGGTCCGGACCCTGACCGCCTATCAGCCCACCCTCAAGGGGGCCTTCGCGTACGCCGAACCGTTCAACCACGTCTGAGCCCGCAGCCCGCAGCCCGGAAGCCAGCCCAGGCTGCCGGTCGGCGACAACGGCAGGGCGCGTTGAGGTGATTCCGTCACGCGTTCTGCGCCGCGCGCTGCTCCAATGCCCGCGAGACGGCGCGGGCGATGGATTCGTCGATGCGTTCGCCGATGGTGGCTTCGACGAACTCGGCGAATCGGGCCACCACTTCGGGCCCGGCGCCCTCGGGGGAACCGGCGTCGAAGGGGGGCTGGGGGTCGTACTCCATGGCCAGCTGGGCGAGTTTCGCGGCGTCCTCGCCGAGCACGCGCGCGATGAGGGTGAGCCCGAAGTCGATACCCGCGGTCACACCGCCGCCGGTGACCCTGTTCCTGTCGATGCACACGCGCTCGCTCGACACCTCGACGCCGAACCGCGCCAGTTGGTCCCGCGTGGCCCAGTGGGTCGCGGCCCGGTAGCCGTCGAGCAGGCCCGCCGCGGCGAGCGCGAGCGAGCCGGTGCAGACCGAGGTGATGTACGAGGCCGTACGCCCATGGTGCGCGAGGAAGCCGAGCGTGGTGCGGTCGAGCAGCACCTCGTCGACGCGTCCGCCGGGTACGAACAGGATGTCCAGGTCGGCGGGGCAGTCCTGGAGGGTGACGGTCGGCAGGACGGCCAGGCCGATGTCGGACACCACTGGTTCGAGTGAGTGCGACACCAGGTGGACCCGCATGCCCGCACTCGCGAAGGCCAGATGCGGACCGACGAAGTCGAGCGTCGTATGCCCTCCGTACAGCAACATGCCGACGTCCATCGGACGTGCGGCCGCGCCCGCCTGCGGGCCGTTCTCCTGTGTCGTCGTCTCGCCTGCCAACTCGATCCTCCGTGGTGTGCCGAGAGCGCGTGGAATCGCGCTTTTCGGCAGGTTATGCACGGGCGGTGGCATCAACCACGAGCGTTTCTGCCGAGCCTCCACGGATTTTCGCCAGTCGGCTGTCGGAGGCACGGGCTACGGTGGGTTCTGGGTTCGTTGTTGCACCCCTTGAGCCTTTCGGTCGAGTGCGTCGAGTGCGTCTAGTACGAGGAGAATCCGGAGTGACCCCCGAAAAACTGCGGTCCTTCTGCCTCTCCTTCAACGCGGCGGTGGAGGAGTTCCCGTTCTCCCGCCACCCGGAGGTCGCGGCCTTCAAGGTGGTCGGCAAGATCTTCGCCCTGACGACGCTGGACGCCCGCCCCCTCACGGTGAATCTGAAGTGCGACCCGGCGGACGCGGGCCGGCTCCGTGAGGGGCATCCGGAGCTGATCATCCCGGGGTGGCATATGAACAAGCGCCACTGGAACACGGTGACGGTCGACGGTGGCCTCCCGGACCGGCTGGTCCGGGAGCTCATCGAGGACTCCTACGACCTGGTGGTCGCGGGGCTGCCGAAGGCCGAGCGCCTCCGGCTCGACCGCCCATGAGGGTTTCCGACGGCGGACGCCGGGCCGGTCTCAGCCGAACTGGCCGGGCTGGTAGTCGCCGGCGGGCTGCTGGACGATGACGTTCAGGCGGTTGTAGGTGTTGATGATGGCGATGATGGCCACCAGGGCGGCGAGCTGTTCCTCGTCGTAGTGCTTGGCCGCGTTCGCCCACGCCTCGTCCGTGACCCCACCGGCCGCGTCGGCGATGCGGGTGCCCTGCTCCGCCAGCTCCAGGGCGGCGCGCTCGGCGTCGGTGAACACCGTGGCCTCCCGCCAGACCGCGACGAGGTTGAGGCGCGTCGAGCTCTCCCCGGCCTTCGCGGCATCCTTGGTGTGCATGTCGGTGCAGAAGCCGCAGCCGTTGATCTGGCTGGCGCGGAGCTTCACCAGCTCCTGCGTCGCGGCCGGCAGCGCCGAGCCCGTGACCGCCTTGCCCGCGGAGTTGATGTGCTTCAGGAACGTGCCGAGGAGCGGGTTGCCGAAGAGGTTCAAGCGAGCATCCATGGTGAGCTCTCCTATGCCGTTGCGGTGGCTGTGGTGACACCTCCCTGACGGAACGGTTCGGGGAGATGTGACAGGACCGCATGTGACCTGCGTCTCCCTCCCAGTGGCGAGGCGGCGAGGCGGCGAGGCGGCGAGGCGGCGAGGCAGCGAGGCGACGAGGCGGCGGGTCAGCGGACGAGGCGCGGGAAGAGCGCCTCGGCGTTGCCGCGGTCGATGGCCTCGGCCTGCCCGGGGGCGTAGTCGGGGTAGGTCTCCAGGTAGTGGTTGTAGTAGGTCCCGGCGTCCTGGGGCGCGAAGGGCCAGTCGCTGCCGTAGAGGACGTGACCGGGCTCGGCGAAGGTCAGCAGCGCGGGCAGGGCGCTGGGGCTCGCGGACAGGGCGGTGTCGAAGTAGAACCGCTTCAGGTCGCGCAGGATGTCCTCGGCCTCGCGCTCGCGGTCGACGACGGTGGAGGTCAGGCCGGAGAAGCGGTACGCGGCGTAGGGCAGGAAGCCGCCGCCGTGGGAGAGGATCACGCGCATGTCCGGGTAGCGGCTCATGACGCCGTTCAGCACCAGGTTGAGGGCGGTGCGCGTGGTGTCGAAGACGTAGTCGGCCAGTGGGGCGGGGGTGCCGGGCAGGAGCGGCATCGGCGGCTGGGCGGGGTGGACGAAGACGGTGGCGCCGCGGCGGTCGATTTCGGCCCACAGCGGTTCGAAGTCGGGGTCGCCGAGGTAGCGGCCGTGGGCGTTGGACATCAGGACGATGCCGTCGGCACCCAGGGTGTCCAGCGCGTGCGCGGTCTCGGCCAGGGCGGCGTCGACGTCGGGCAGCGGGACGCTGGCGAAGTGGCCGAAGCGGCCGGGGTGGTCCCTGACGACCTCGGCGCCGTACTCGTTGACGGCGCGGGCGAGGTCGCGCGCCTGTGCGTCGCTGCCCAGGTGGACGCCGGGGGAGGTGACCGACAGGACGCCGGTGGCGATGCCCTGCTGATCCATCATCGCGATGGCGTCGGTCGGGCTCCAGGCGGGGATGGCCCAGCCGCCGGAGTCGAGGCCGTGCGCGGCGAGGGTCTGGGCCCAGATGGGCGGGACGATGTGCTGGTGGACGTCGATACGGGCGGGGAAGGTCATGGTGATGAGCCTCCTAGTACTTAGCTTGCTAACCAATCTTATTTAGTAAGCTAACAATCATGCGAGAGGCAGGCAACCAAGAGACGGGCGAACCAGTGGCCGGTCCCGCGCCCGATTGCGCCCCCGAGGCGGGCGTGGAAGACCTGGCCCAGGCCGCCGACCGGCTCTTCTACGCCATGCGGCGCTCGCGGGCCGCCACCGTCGGCCAGTCCGCGGTCGGCCTGTCCATGTCGCAGGTGGCCCTGCTCGACCCCCTGGCGCAGGGCGCCGAGGGGGACGGCCTGCCGGTCGGCCGCCTCGCGGCCGGCGCCGAGGTCAGCGTGCCCACCGCGACCCGCATGCTCCAGCAACTGGAGGCCAAGGGTGTGATCACGCGGCGTCGCTCGCCGCAGGACGAGCGCCAGGTCCTCGTCCGCCTCACCGAAGAAGGCGCCGAACGCCTCACCGCGATGCGGACCGAGCTACGGGCGCGCCAGTACGAGGCGCTGTCGCAGTTCACCCCGCAGGAGCGCCGCGCCCTGGCCGCGCAACTGCACCGCCTGACCGGCATGATCAGTGCGACCATCCCGGGCCCGGCGGGAACCCCACCGGGAGCAGGGGCCGTCCCATAGCAGCGGCGGCCTACTGGGGGTTGGCGCCCCGTCCGCGCGTCGCGGCGTGACGGGCGCGGTGGTTGGCGACATTGGCGCGGTTGCCGCACACACACAGGCCGGGCATGCAGTAGCGACGGCTACCGGGCCGGGTGGTGTCGATGAACACTCCACGGCAGGTGGGCGCGGTGCACGGGCGGAACCGCTGCTCGCCGAGGGTGTGTACGGCCCCGAGGATGCCCATGCCGCAGATCAGCGGGAGGGCGTCGGCGACGGTTGCTCCGTCCCGGAGCGGGGCGGCCCAGCGGGTGCGGTTCTCGCGCCCGGGATCGGGAATCAGGGTGGTGCCCTGGGCGGGCGAGGTGAGCGCGGTGGCACCGGCGATGAGGTGATCGCGGTCGGGGTGATCGATCAGATCGCGCACCGTCACCCGAAGTGCGTGGACCGCACGCAGCTCGGCCGGGCGTGCGCGGCGGGCGAGCTCGGACAGCCCATCGCGAACGCCCTCGTCTCCGGACTGACCGCCGAGCAGATCGGCGAAAGCGACGAGGGCGGCCAGGTCGGGCAGGTGGTCGTCGCCGCGCCAGACCTCGGCAGTGGTGTTGGCTCAGGCGATACCCCGCTTCGCGCGCTCGGCATCGATGAGCTCTTCCATGAGCTCCTCAGGATCCACCATCCATTCGGGATCGTAGAGGTCGTCATGGTCCTGCCCGCTGAGAGGGAGCCCCAACTCGGCCAGCCGGGCGGACAGTTGGGAGAACGCGGACGGGGCGTCGTCGGGCTCGTCGTGGTAATGGGCCCTGTCCGCGGCACACGCTTCGGCCAGCGTGCTGCCCGCCATGCTCCAGTACGAGAACTCGGTGTCCAGCTCGATGACGGGCCAAGGACCGTCCGTGGGCTCGTCGGGGTGCAGCCAATAGCCGATCCAGCCCTTGCCGCCTTCCGCGACGAGCTTGACGTACTTGGCCATCTCGGCGGCTCCGGCGTTGATGGCCTGCATCTCGGGGTCGGCGCGTTCCTTTTCGCTGAGATAGCTGGTGTCGAGGAGTGGATGGAGCTGATCGGATTCGAAGAATCTGAGGTCGAGAAGGGCACGGAATTCGGTGCGGTTCTCCCACTGCGCCACCAGCATCGTGCGCAGGTCGTCGGGGATCGGACGACCGTCCAGCCGCTCACGGGAGAACGTCGCGAGCCGTTCTTCGAACATGGTCCCTCTTCACTCGTTCACTCGTCGAAGCAAGCTGATCCGATGACCTTAAGGGCACCCTCGGACAACCGACCTTCACGCCGTGAGGAGTGCTCAGTCCCGGAACGAACCGTCATCCCGGCGCGAGTGCCGTGACAGCAGGTGCTTGCACTGCGGGCAGTGCCGCCTGAACCCCTTCTTGATCAGATAGCTGATGCCGATCGTCACCACATGCATCAGCCCCACCGCCGCGTTCTGGAACAGCCGCCCCAGCCACGACCTCGTACACGTCTCACAGTCCCGGCAACCGTCCGCCATGGCGCGTTCCTCCCACTCGTCATCCGTTGTGCCCGTGCTGACCCGCTCTGTAGAACCAGTGTGCGCAATGGAGAACGCGGACCGGGCGCCAACTGCCGCCCCACCGCCGGGTTGTGACCGCCCCAGATCGCGCCCAGCACACAGTTGTGACATCGCGGATCACTTCGGACCGCCCGCCCGTACATCCATGCCGTGCACACCAAATTCCGTACCATGCACGCCTCTTGACGTGAACGCGTCGCTACGCGTCACTGATAGGAACCTTTCCTATCAGTCTGTCCGGAGGAAACCCTGTGGCGTCCATCCCCCGCAGACCGCGCCGAGCGGTCGGTGCCTTCCTGGCCGCGGCCACCGCGGCCTTGACCATCACGCTGCCGAACATCAGCGCGGCCCAGCCCTCCAACGCGAAGGCCGCCGCCGCATCCGTGCGGTACGAGGCCGAGTCCGCCGTCATCTCTGAGGGCGCGGCCGAGTCCAACCACGCCGGCTACTCCGGCTCCGGATTCGTCAACTTCGACAACGCGGCCGGGACCTACGTCGAGTTCACGGTGAACGCCCCGGCCGCGGGCAGCGCCACCCTGACCCTCGGCTACGCCAACGGCACAGCCGCCGACCGCCCGCTGGACATCGCCGTCAACGGCGACCAGGCGGTGGACAACCTGGCGTTCCCGTCCACCGGCACCTGGACCAACTGGGAGTCCGTGACCACCACGGTCACCCTCAAGGCAGGCGCCAACACCATCCGCACCACCTCGGCGGCGGCCGAGGGCGGCCCCAACCTCGACTACATCGACGTCACCGCCGCCGACGGACCGGCCGGAACCGACTACGAGGCCGAATCCGCCAAGATCTCCCAGGGCGCCGTCGAGTCCAACCACGACGGCCACTCCGGCACCGGATTCGTCAACTTCGACGTCGTCACGGGCGCCTACGTCGAATTCACCGTCGACGCGGCACAAGCCGGCCCCGCCCGGCTCGACTTCCGCTACGCCAGCGCCTCCGCCGACCGCCCGCTCGACATCACCGTCAACGGCGGCACCGTCGCCGACGACCTCTCCTTCCCGGCGACCGGCGCCTGGACCACCTGGAAGACGGTCAGCGTGAACGCCACGCTCAAGGCCGGCGGCAACACGGTCCGCGCGACCACCTCCGGCGCCGACGGCCCCAACCTCGACAAGCTGACCGTCACCCCGACCGGCCCCGCCGACACCGAGCGGCCGACCGCCCCCGCGAATCTGCGCAAGGACAAGGAGCCGACGGCCACCACCGTCTCGCTGGCCTGGGACGCGTCCACCGACAATGTCGGCGTCACCGGCTACGACATCTATCAGCACGGCCAGTTGATGAAGAAGGTCGGCGCGGACGTCCTCGCGGCGACCGTCGAGAACCTCGACCCCGAGACCTCGTACGACTGGACCGTCTTCGCGCGGGACGCGGCCGGGAACGCCTCCGAGGCATCCAACGCCGTCACCATCGCGACCCTGCCCGCACCGCCCGACACCGAGCCGCCGACCGCCCCGGCCAACCTGACCTCCCCCTCGAAGACGGCCACCACCGTCGATCTGGGCTGGTCCGCGTCGAGCGACAACGTCAAGGTCACGGGCTACGAGATCTACCGCGACGGCGTGCTGTCCGGCACCTCGGAGACCACCTCCACCAGCGTCGCGGGCCTGACTCCGAACACCGCGTACGCCTTCAAGGTCAGGGCGTACGACCTCAAGGGCAACAAGTCCCCCTTCACGCCCGAGATCACGGTGACCACCTCCGGAAGCCAGCCGGGCGGCACCCCCGACCCCGGCACGGTCAGCACCATCGCGAGCGGCGTGGACGTGGCCTGGGGCCTGGGCTTCCTGCCCGACGGCACCGGCATCTTCACCGAGCGCAACACCTTCAACGTCTACAAGCTGACCAAGTCCGGCACGAAGACCCTGGTCGGCAAGGTGCCCAACTCCCAGACCACCGGCGGCGAAGGCGGTCTGCTGGGCCTCGAGATCTCCCCGACCTTCGCCACCGACCACTACCTCTACTTCGTGCACACCTCCAGTGAGGGCAACCGCATCGCCCGGATGACGCTGGAGAACAACACCCTCAGCGGCTACAAGGTGCTGCTCCAGGGCATGGAGAAGAGCCGCTTCCACAACGGCGGACGGCTGCGCTTCGGCCCCGACGGCAAGCTGTACGCCTCCATGGGCGACGCCCAGACCGAGTCGCGGGCGCAGGACCGGAACTCGCTCAACGGCAAGATCCTCAGGATCAACCCCGACGGCTCGATCCCGTCCGACAACCCCTTCGGCAACGCCGTCTGGTCGCTGGGCCACCGCAACCCGCAGGGCCTGGACTTCGACTCAAAGGGCCGCCTGTGGGAGTCCGAGTTCGGCAACAGCGTCATGGACGAGGTCAACCTCATCCAGAAGGGCGGCAACTACGGCTGGCCCAACTGCGAGGGCACCAGCGGCGACTGCTCGGACTCCGACTACATCGCGCCGAAGAAGACCTGGTCGACCTCCTCGGCCTCACCCAGCGGGCTGACGATCATCAATGACCATGTCTTCGTCGCCACCACCGTGGGGAAGCGCGTCTACCGGATGCGCATCGACTCCTCCGCCAACCTCGTCGAGCAGAAGACGTACTTCCAGGGGACCTACGACCGGCTGCGCACGGTCGAGGTCGACCACGACGGCGACATCTGGCTCACCACCTCCACCGACAAGGACGGCACCGACGGCAACGACCGCATCCTGCGGATCGACATCGTCTACTCGGACGACGGCACCGCCGGTGAGTTCAAGCTGAGCAGCAGCGCCTTCAAGGACAACGCGACCATCCCGGAACGCCACACCTGCGCCGGCGACGGAACCGCGGGCCAGGACCCCTCACCGCCGCTGGCCTGGGGCGCCGGAACCACCGGCGCACGCGGCTGGGCCATCGTCTTCGCCGACGTCGCGAACAGCGGCAACAAGCTCCACTGGGCGATCTGGGACATCCCGGCGGCCAAGCTCTCCCTGCCCGAGGCGCTGGGATCCGGATTCAACGTCCCAGGCCAGGACGGCGCCAAACAGAAGGCCATGGGCAGCGGCGCCAACGCCCAGCAGTACTTCGGCCCCTGCCCCGGCGGTTCGACCCATCCGTACACCTTCACGCTCTACGCCCTGAACAGCGCGACCGTGCCCGGGATCAACTCCGGCTCGTCGATGGCCCAGATCGAGACGGCGATCAAGAACGCGAGCACGGCGAACGTGAAACTGCGCGGCAACTCGGACGCGGGAACGTAACCCATCGGTCCGGAACGTGAACCGCCTCCGGCTGTGGTGCCGGAGGCGGTTCGTCATGGGAGGGCGGGCTGGTCGCCGTATGCGGGTCAGCCCACGCCGATGGCATCCAGCATTGCCGCCGAGACGTGATCGGCGGCGTTGCGGTGGCCCCTGGCGTTGGGGTGTACGAGGGCCGGCTGGTCAGGGACGCGGGTGAAGATGCCTTCCACCCACTTGCCGGTGTCGCAGGCACTGTGGTTCTGGGAGGAGTCGTAGAGGTCGACGAAACGGGCGGCGTCGTGTGTGGCGACCGACTTCTCGATCACCTTGTTGAGAGGTTCCATGACGTCCTGGCGCAGCCAGTCCAGGTCGCCCGGGGTAATCGAGGCAAATTGTTCCAGGTCGTTGTACCGGCACTTGGAGGTGTCCTTGGGGATGACCGTGGGGTAGCCGACGGCCAGGATCTTCGCGTGCGGGGCGCGCTCGTGGAGCACGGTGAGCATCTCGTCGTAGTCCCTGCTCGCTTTGTTCAGCCGGCTGGGGATGTCCCCGGCGAGGTCGTCCCGACACGGGGTGCCCACGCCGCCGCTGCCTCCGCCCAGTTGCAGACATTGGAAGAGGATGTCGGCGAAGCCGAGGGTGTTGCCGCCCGCGCCGACGGTGACCACGTCGGTGCCGGGGTCCACCGCCGCGGACTGGGGAGGCACCGCCGGGAACGGGTAGTCCGGGTCCTCGGAGAAGGGCGGCAGGTGACGGCCGATCGGCTCCTGTGCCCTGAAGGTGACGTTCTCGATCGTGGCGGCGCCGCAGCTCACGTTGGTCAGCTCGAAGAGCGAGCCGAGGTCGCGGTCGATGACCTGCGGGTAGGACTGGTCGGTGCGCTCGCAGCCGTCGCGGGGCACTTCGAAGGTGTCGCCCGCGGCGGGGATGACTCCGGCGGTGTAGGAGTCGCCCAGGGCGGCCCACTGGTAGGCCGCCGCCGCGGCGGCGGGTTGTGCTCCGGCGAGTTGCGTGGGCGCGAGGGCGCATGCGACGAGAACTGCGGCCGAGCCCAACATGGCCAACCGTGTGCGGGAACGTGCCATGAATCCTCCAGGGATACGACGTTGGCGTCGCCCGGACCCTAGAGAGGTCGTCACTAGGCGCACTAGAAGATATACGCAAAGTCACTCAAGGCGCCGTTTCCTCGCCTTCATTCGGCGACGGGTTCGCGGAGCTCGAACCAGATGTGCTTGCTGGTGGGGCGGAGCCCGTATTCCCAGGTGACGCCCCACGCGTAGGCCAGCTCCTGCATCAGGAACAGCCCCCGGCCGCCCTCCTCGTCGGGCGCCGCGTCGCGGGGGTACGGGTGGCGGTCCGGGGAGCCGTCGCGTACGGCGATCGTCGCGATGCGGTCGCGGACGAGGGTGTCGATGTGGATCAGTTGGGTGTTGGTGTGCCGGTTGACGTTCGTCACGGCCTCGGAGACCAGGAGCTTCGCCGTGTCCGCGAGGTCGTGCAGGTCGTTGGCCTGGAGGAGGGCGGCGATGGCGTCCCGGCAGACCCTGGGGCTCTTGGGGGAGTTGGGGGCGCTGAGGCGGTAGGCGTACGGGGGTTCGGCGGTTTCAGGCATGGTAGTGCTCCCAACGCGGTGCGTGATTGGTTCGATGCGCTGCGCTACCAGGACCATAGAGCATCTGAGTGCACGTGTGCACTACGCTTCCGGTAACCGTTAACTGAGTGGATGTGACTGAAGGGGAGGGTGTTGGTGTCACCCAGGTCAGGCCCGACCGCGAGGCAGCGGCGCCTCGGTACGGAACTGCGCAAGATGCGCGAGCACGCCGGAATGACCGTGGCCCGCGCCGGCGAGGAGCTGGGCGCGGATCGCACTCGGATCAGCAACATGGAGGCAGGCCGCCTCGGCATGAGCGAGGAGCGAGTGAGGACGCTCGCGGCAATCTACTCGTGCGCGGACCAGGCGTACGTTGACGCGTTGGCGGCCATGGCCGTGGAACGGGTGCGCGGCTGGTGGGAGGAGTACCGGGGCAAGCTGCCCGCAGGCGCGCTCGATCTGGCCGAACTGGAACACCACGCGGTGAACCTGAGGACGATGCAGCCGATGCACATCCCAGGGCTGCTGCAGACGGAGGACTATGCCAGAGCCGTGTTCGCTACGGCGGTACCCGATCTCACCGCGGCCGAGCACCGTCGCAGGCTGTCCCACCGGCTGAAGCGTCGGGACGTACTGGACAGGGACAATCCGCCGCAGTGCACCTTCCTCGTCCATGAGGCCGCGTTGCGGATGCGGTTCGGCGGCGCCAAGGTGGCCCGTGGCCAGTTGGAGTACCTGCTGGAGGCGTCCGAGCGCGACAACGTGACCGTGCGCGTGATTCCATTCGCGGCCGGAGGTTTTCCTGGCGCGGGGGCTTCCGTACTCTATGCGGCCGGACCGGTGCCGCAGCTGGACACCGTTCAGCTCGACGTGGCGACCGGAGTCGCTTTGGTGGACGCGGAAACGCTCGTTGCCAACTACCGGGAAGTCCTGGACCGGACGCAGGGGCTGTCACTCAGCCCTGAGGACACGCGCGACTTCGTTCGCGACATCGCGCAACAGCTCTGAAGGCATGGAGATGTCTGACATACAACACTGGCGGAAGTCCTCGTACTCAGGTGACGCAGCCAACAACTGCGTCGAACTGGCCCAGGTCCCCGACGCCACCGCGATACTCCTCCGCGAGAGCGACGAGCCGCAGACCGTGATCGCCACCACCCCCGCCGCCCTCCGGGCGCTCACCCGGGCCGCCCGGGCCGGGCGGTTCGATCATCTGTCCCGCTAGGGGACAATGGGCGCCATGAGTCTGTTCCGCGACGACGGCATCGTGCTGCGCACCCAGAAGCTGGGCGAGGCGGACCGGATCATCAGCCTCCTCACCCGCAACAACGGCCGCGTCCGCGCCGTCGCGCGGGGGGTGCGGCGGACGAAGTCGAAGTTCGGGGCGCGGCTCGAACCGTTCAGCCACGTCGACGTGCAGTTCTTCTCGCGCGGCGGTGGTGAGCTGATCGGCCGCGGGCTGCCGCTGTGTACGCAGAGTGAGACGATCGCGCCGTACGGTGGGACGATCGTCACCGATTACGCCCGCTACACCGCCGGTACGGCCATGCTGGAGACGGCCGAGCGGTTCACCGACCATGAGGGCGAGCCCGCCGTACAGCAGTATCTGCTGCTCGTCGGCGCCCTGCGCACCCTGGCCGCCGGGGAGCACGAGCCGCATCTCGTCCTGGACGCGTTCCTGCTGCGCTCGCTCGCGGTCAACGGTTACGCACCGAGTTTCGACGACTGCGCCAAGTGCGGGATGCCCGGTCCGAACCGGTTCTTCTCGGTCGGCGCGGGCGGGGTCATCTGCGGAGAGTGCCGGGTGCCCGGAAGCGTCGTACCCTCGGCGGAGTCGCTGACGCTGCTGGGCGCGCTGCTGACGGGGGACTGGGCGACGGCGGACGCGTGTGAGCTGCGGCATGCCCGGGAGGGCAGCGGGCTCGTGGCGGCGTATTTGTCCTGGCACCTGGAGCGGGGACTTCGGTCGCTGCGGTACGTAGAGAAGTAGCGGCACAGGCAGTAGCACAGAGAGCAAGAGCTGAGGGAGACGTGGCAGGCATGGCAGGACGCGGGTTTCTGGGCCGACAGCGGCGCGAGTACCGGATCCCGGAGCCGCACCCGTCCGGCGCCCGGCCGCCGAAGATCCCCGGTGAGCTGGTGCCGCAGCACGTGGCGTGCGTGATGGACGGGAACGGCCGCTGGGCCAAGGAGCGCGGGCTGCCGCGCACCGAGGGGCACAAGGTCGGCGAGGGCGTCGTGCTGGACGTGCTCAAGGGCTGCCTCGAGATGGGCGTGAAGAACCTCTCCCTCTACGCCTTCTCGACCGAGAACTGGAAGCGCTCGCCCGATGAGGTGCGTTTCCTGATGAACTTCAACCGCGATGTCATCCGCCGCCGCCGCGACGAGATGGACGCGATGGGCGTACGGATCCGCTGGGCGGGCCGGATGCCCAAGCTGTGGAAGTCGGTGGCGCAGGAACTCCAGGTCGCCCAGGAGCAGACCAAGGACAACGACGCCATGACGATGTACTTCTGCATGAACTACGGCGGCCGGGCGGAGATCGCGGACGCGGCGAAGGCGCTGGCGGAGGACGTCCGGTCGGGGCGGCTCGATCCGTCGAAGGTGAACGAGAAGACGTTCGCGAAGTACCTCTACTACCCGGACATGCCGGATGTGGATCTCTTCCTGCGCCCCTCGGGCGAGCAGCGGACGTCCAACTACCTGATCTGGCAGAGCGCGTACGCCGAGATGGTGTACCAGGACGTGCTGTGGCCGGACTTCGACCGCCGCGACCTGTGGCGGGCGTGCCTGGAGTACGCCTCGCGGGACCGCCGCTTCGGCGGGGCGATCCCGAACGAGGACCAGTTGAAGAAGGACGACTCCCCGTCCGAGTAAGCGCGCAGGCGGCGTGAGCGGCGGCCGCTTGGTCCGCCGCCGCCACGCCTATTCCGCCGCCACGATGCGCTCCACCGCGGCCGCCACCAGCCGGTCACGCTCCGCCTCCGTGAAGACGTCCGGCAAGGTGAGCTGCTCGACGATCAGCCAGTTCAGAGCCATTATCAGCAGCTTGACGGCCATGGCGTCGCCGGGGAGCCCCGACGCCTCGTGGTAGGCGACGTTGGCATCGACGTCGGCCCGCACCCGCTCGGTGAGGACCTTACGGAGCGCGGGGCGCCGGGTGGCCTCGAGGCGGAGCTCCAGCAGGGCCAGATAGCCGGTGCGGAACGAGGCGACGCGGCCGACGAGTTCACGCATCAGCTCCACGTAGGTCTCCCGGTCGCGGCCTGCCGCCCGCTGGCGGGCGATCGTGGCCTCGTCGGGCTGGAGCCGCTCATAGACGCGGGCGCCGGCCTGGGTGAGCAGATCGTCGCGGTTGGCGAAGTAGTTGGACGCCGTACCGGCGGGGACGGCGGCCTCGGTGTCCACCGCCCGGAAGGTCAGGCCGCGTGCGCCTTCCCTGGCCAACACCTCGATCGCAGCGTCGACGAGTGCGGCGCGCCGCTCGTCGTTCCGTCTCACCATTGACACCACTCCGTCTGTAGTACTACGTTCAAACCACTTCAGTCAGAGTACTACAGATGGAGCTGCCAACAATGCGAAAGCTCGTGTACTACGTCGCCGTCACGCTCGATGGTCGCATCGCCGGTCCCGGCGGTGAGTACGACTTCTACTTCGCCGGCGACGAACGGCAGTCCGCCGCCTACTCGGCCTGGACCAACACGCTGTTTCCCGACACGGTCCCGACCGCCCACCGCGCCGCGGCCGGCCTGACCGACACGCCCAACCGGCACTTCGACACCGTCGTCATGGGCCTCGGCGCCTACCGCCCCGCCCTCGACGCGGGGATCACCAGCCCGTACGCGCATCTGCGTCAGTACGTGGTGTCCAGCACCCTCAAGCCCGACATCGACCCGGCCGTCACCGTCGTCCCGGGCGATCCGCTCGCCCTCGTACGCGAGCTCAAGCGGGAGGAGGGCACCGGGCTGAACGTATGGCTCTGCGGCGGTGGCAAACTGGCGGGTGCCCTGCTGCCCGAGGTCGACGAGCTGGTGATCAAGAACTACCCGGTCGTCGCCGGTGCCGGGGTCCCGGCCTTCGACGGCGCCTTCGACCCCACCGTCTTCGACGTCGCCGAGCGCACGGCCTTCCCCGGCGGCGTCACCCTCACCCACCTCACGCGCCGCTAGCCATGGCGCTCAGCGCTCTTTACTCGTTGTAGGGCCCACATTGAACGGTCCATGATGCTCGCCGCCATCGCCTGGAAGCTTTGCACGACAAACGCTCAACGGGGGGAGGCGTCGCATGGGCGGCGGCAGCGGCAGCGGCAGTGGAGGCAGTGGCGGCAGCGGCGGCGGGCACGGCGACGGCAAGGTCCTGGACATCAAGGTGGCGGACATCAAGTCCGTCGCGCCCACCTTCCACCACCAGTCGGTGAAGCTGAGCGAGGCGCTGACCAAGCTGATCACGACGCTGGACGGCTATGGGGAGCCGTGGGGGACGACAAGCCCGGTAAGGACTTCGGCAAGCAGTACAAGCCGAACCAGAAGCACATCGAGTCGGCGGCCGGCATTCTCGTCCTCGGGCTGACCAGCATCTATGAGGCGATGAACGACATGGCCGATGGTCATGTCGACAACGACAAGCTCATCGAGGGCATGTTCACCAAGGCCAAGCATGGCTCGGGTCATGATCAGGGTCCGGGTGCGGGCGGCCATCGGTGAGTTTCGGCAGTGAGATCGAGGAGAAGGCCAAGGTCCTCCTCATCAACTGGGGAAATAAGCAGAGTCGCTCTGGGGAAATGCAAAAGATTATCGAGTTTCTGGAGGACTGAGCACGTGAACGGCATTTCCTTCATGGCGAGCTTCATCGCCACGGGGCGACTGCACGGCGTCGGCGTTGGATCGTCCATCGGCGATGTCGATCAGGCGCTGAAAGTCGACTTCATTGACGTGGTCGACGAAGAGTACGGAATGCTCCGCTCGAATACCGCGCACCGGAGACCAAGGTCTCCGTGCTGGTGGTGGACAACCAGGAGGAGCGTGACGACTGCCCGGGGCATGGGGACGTCTGGAGCGTGAGCCTTGGCTGATGGAGTTCGGAGGGGCCGCATTCGCCAGGCGACGGGCATCGGACTGTCGGCCCGGGCCGCATCCGCGCTGCGGAAGTCCGACTCCCGCAGCGCGGATCGCCGTCAGTACCCGGCTTCCTCGACACCCGCGCGGGCACCCCATGCCCGCGAAGCGGCGACAGCACCCACCGCCGTCGCGGCCAGCGCGGCGCTGACCCACACCGCCCCCCGGTAGTCGCCCGTCGTCTCCGTCACGACGCCCGCGGCCAACGGGCCCAGGAAGGCACCCGTGTTCAGCGCGACCGTGGCGAACGAGCCGCCCAGTGAAGGGGCCTGGGCGGCCGTGTGCATGACGCGGGTGACGAGGGTTGAGCCGATGCCGAACGACAGGCCGCCCTGGAGGATCGTCGCGATGAAGAGCGGGGCCGTATAGGGGCTGGCCAGCGCCAGCAAAGCCCAGCCCACAGGCAGGGTGAACAGCGCGAGGAGCAGGCCCCTCCCGAACCCGCCGTCGGCCCTACGGCCGGCCGTGGTGACCCCCACGAAGGCGCCCACCCCGAACGCGGCGAGAAGGGCGGGGACGGCGGCGTCGGGGAGGTGGGTGATGTCCGTGGCGATGACGGCCAGGTAGGCGAAGGTCGCGAAGGTCGCCCCGTTGACCACGGCCGCCAGGACCATGGCCCACTGCACCGGGCGCGACGCCACCACTCGCACTTCCCGCCTGATCGACACATCCTCCCGACCCGCCGCGTCGGCGGGTGCCTGGCGGAAGACCAGAGCCAGCGCGGGCAGGCACAGGGCCGCCACGGCCCAGAACGCGGAACGCCAGCCGGACCACTCCCCGAGCAACGCCCCCGCGGGGACACCCGCGACGCACGACAGCGTGACCCCGGACAGCAGAACGGCGGTGGCCCTGGCGTGCCGCGCCGTCGGTACGAGGGCCGTCGCGACGGACATCGCGACCGCCAGGAAACCGGCGTTGGCGATCGCGGCGACGATACGAGTACCGAAGAGCACGGCGAAGTCCGTCGTCACCGCGCCGATCACATGCACCACCACGAACGCCGTCAGAAACGCCGCCAGGGCCCTCCGCCGTGGCCATCGCGCGCTCAGCGCGGCCATCACCGGGGCGCCGACGATCATCCCGATCGCGTACGCGGACGTCAGGCTCGCCGCGGCTCCCACCGATACGGAGAGGTCGCGGGCGATGCCCGGTACGAGACCGGACAGCATGAACTCGGATGTTCCTTGCGCGAAGACAGCGAGCGCGAGGACATAAAGGAAAACAGGCAAGAGGTCGACTCCAGCGAAGAGCGGATGCGGGCAAGAACAGCCGCGTGCTGGATGTCGGACTACGCCATGACGAGCCATGAATACGTCATGACTACGCCATGGATACGGCGAGCCCGAAACGGAACCAGACACACGGAGTCGTGTCCGGTCGCTGGAAGCGAGATCGACCCAAACCAAAAGTCAGGTCAGCGGTTCAGACAACTGCTCGCCGCCGAGCGACCGGCGGCTCCGTTCTGTCTGATTCAGGGCTCGTCACGTCGGACACCGTATCCACAATCCCCAGCCGGGATCAATCCGATTTCGGCGCACCCCAGCCCCTCTGATACGCGGCCCAGTCACCCGGCGTCGCCGCGAAGTCCACATACAGCGCGACACCGAACCGCTCGCGGCCCGCGTCTTCGCGGCTCAGGCCGAGGCGGACGCCCCGGACGGCCGCCGCCACCGTCTCGGCCGATTCGTGGTGGCCGATGTCGTCGGTATGGAATGCCGGGAGGCCCATCAGCAGGTCGGTGCCGCGTGGGGTCGCCTCCAGGGCCAGTCGCGTCTGCTGGGCCACATAGCCCCCGTACAGGCTCTCCAGCGGCAGCGCCGTGTCGTAGGACATCACCGCGATCTGGTCGACTCGGCGAGCGACCGCACCGAAATAAGACTGCGACCACCACTTGGGGTGACCGGCGACGAAACCCGCCACGGAGTGGAGGGAGGGGAGGGGATCGATCTGGTGCGCGGCCACCGACAGCGGCGCGCGGTGGGCGCGAGTGACCGTGCGCACGTCGTCCAGCAGCGACAGGTAGTCCCGGTCGCCGGAGTGCAGGGGCTCCAGGTCGAAGTGGACGCCCGCGAACCCCGCGTCCAGCACTTGGCGGGCCGAGCGCACGACTCGTTCGCGCGTCGCCCGCTCGCCGAGGTCCATGCCCGTTCGGCCCTCGGTGGACAGGACGTCGCCGAGCCACGACTGGACGCGCACACCGGGCAGTTCGCGCCGCACCGCGTCCACCAGCCAGCGGGCCTTCGGGTAGCGCGAGGCGGGCAGGGTGCCGTCGTGCTCCAGCGGGCCCGCGTGGACATACAAGTCCCGGATGCCGGTGTCGCGCACTCGCTGGACCAGCTCGGCGAGCTGGTCCTCGCCTTTGCGCCCGTCCACCCAGGCGTGCCCGAGCCACACCGCGTCCCGCTCGCGAGTATGCGTTCCGGGGGCGGGGTCTCCCGCGTACTGCAGCCGCAGCGACACTCCGGCGGTCAGGAAGGGCACGACCAGGAGCACGCCGGTGCCCACGGCGACGCGCTTGGGCCACTTCAGGCACGGCTGGGACCAGTGGCGTACGAACGCCGACCTCCCGCGCCCGAGGGCGGAGCCCGCTCGGCGCAGCGCGCGGGCAGGAGCGCGGTCGGGGTTTCCTGAGGGCACCGGCATCGGCATCGGCAGTCAGCCTCCGTCGTACGACACGACCGTGCCGTGCAGGGCGTCGGCGACGCGTGAACCGATGTCGTAGTCGCAGAGGTTGACGGTCCAGTTGCCGGCCGTGACCAGCGTCGCGGGCACGCCCTTGTAGGCGATGGCCTCGCGCAGCACCGCATTACGGTCGGCGTCCGAGGCATGCAGGGCGAGGGTGGCGCAGTTGGCCGCGCCGGTGCTCTTGCCGGTGGTGCAGGTCAGCACCGTGTCCGACCGCTGCTTCCGGTCGTCGCAGCCCACCGCCGCCGCGACATCGTCGGCGAGGGTGCCGACGGTCCGGTAGCGGGGTGTGCGGGGGATGTCCGGGAGCGGATACGCGGGGATCTTGGCCTTCTTGGGTGGCAGTACGACACCGCCGAGAGCGGCCGCGATCCGGTTCGCGAAGCGGGGTTCGGTGACCCATACGAACCAGTGACCAGCGGCAACCAAGGTGTGGCTGGTCGGCGGCTCTCTGTGGGAGGCGATGGACTCGCCGATCTCGTCGCGGCTGAACTTCTTCGGGTTCAGTACCTGGATGTCGTTCTCGAACTTGGTGCCGTCGATGACGGAGGCGCATCCGAGGCCGCTTCCTCCGGCGCTGCCGCCCTGCGAGCGGCGGGTGACCTCGCATGGGACACCCCCCGCTTCGAGGGCTTTCACGACCGCGTCGGCGTTCGCGTACTCGGGCTTCGTGGGCACGTTGCCCGGCATGGTGGCGCTCGGGCTGGGCGACGAGTCGGTGCCCTCCTGCGTGGTGCTGCCGCACGCGGCGAGGACGGCCATGGCCGCCCCCGCCGCGAACACGCTGATCACTCGCTTCATGAACTCACTTCTTCAGGGGGCCTAGCCCGTCGCCGAGGGGCGCGGTGTGAGACCGGGGCTGGGCTCGGTCGGCTTCTTGTCTCCGCCCCCGTCATCCTTGTCGCCTGAGGAATCGGACGGCGGAGTGGGGGAGGGCCCGGGCTCCGGCGACGGTGTGCCGGGCTCCGGCTCGCCGGTGCCGGTGCCGTGCGAATCGCCGCCGTAGATCGGGTCGATGGTGAACGAGTGCCCCTTGGGCGTGTCGCCCTCCAACTGCTCCAGGGCCTTCTGACGCTCCTCGTCGCTCAGGGCCTCCCATGCCTTGGCGTCCTCGAGACGCGGCTGGAGCTTGTCCCAGTTCTCGCCGCGGGCCTTGATGTCGCCCCCTCGGTGGTCCGAGTCGTCCCCGTACTGCTCGTTCTTCTCACGGACGTCGGGAGTGTCGGCGGCGTAGAGCATGAACAACTGCTTGTCCGTGTCCGAGCCGTACGGATTCTTCTGCAACTCCTGCAGGTGGTACGCGCTCAGGCGGATGTCCTCGTTGGGGTTCTCCTCGATGTACTTGGTGAGTTGGGCATCGCTGAGGTCTCCCAGATAGGTGCCGTCCGGCGTGGTGAACGCCTGCCGGTGCTGCCCTATGACGTTGCGGGCCGTTCCCAGCTTCATATGCGTGATGCCGAGCGACTTGTCCGGCTTGATCGTCTGCTGAAGCGTCCAGTTGAACATCCTGCCGATACTCGGCAGGAAACCACGGCCGTCCTTGTCGTAGTTCTGGTACCACTGCTGCTCCTGCCAGAGGATCGACAGCAGCAGCGTCTTGCTCATGCCAGTCTCTTTCGCGGCCCGTTCCACGGCGGCGAGCTGCGCGGGGGAGACGTTGATCGGATGCGGGCCGTCCGGCGCTCCCGTCAGGCGCAGCGCGATGGCCAGTGGGCTGTTCTTCTTCAGCGCCTCCTTGACCAGCTTCGGATCGGAGATCTCCGTGAGGCCCCTGATGGTCCGCAGCGCGGCCGCCGCCGTGGTGTCGGCCTTGGTCGCGCGGGACAAGGCGCCCTCGATGATGCCCTGGGCGTGCCGGACCGGTTCCGACTGACTGTCGTCACCGGGATCGGAGGCCACCGGCTTGGAGTGGGAGACGCGACCGCTGTCGTCGACGGACAGCTCATGGTCCTTGGCGTAGCCGAGCGCGCTGCTCAGATCGCGCTGGGCGGCCTCGATGTCGTCGGCCAGGTCGTCGTAGACGCGGCAGAGCTCGCGCAAGGCCAGGTTCGCCGCTTCGTAGTCCTCGGCGTGCTTGACAAAGGTGCGGCGGGCGGCGAGCCCCGCGTCGGACACCCACTGCTTCTCGATGGTGCGGGCCACATCATCGCGGGCGAAGGTGCCGATCTCGGCGCAGTGCTTGGCAGCGGTGAGGGCGTCGGTGGCGGCGTCGCGCCAGGCTTGCGGGCTCGCGGACCGGAGGTCGGGTACGGACACCATCAGGCACCCTCCAGCCAGCGGGCGTCCTTGCGGAGTTCCGCCTCGATGGAGTGGTCGGTTTCCATGTAGTCGTCCATGGCATCGGTGATGGCGGAGGCCGCCTCTCTGGCCGACTTGCCGAGTTCGTGCAGACGGTTGCGCCACGCCGTGACGCACTCCTGGTTGGGCCCCGCGAGCGCCCACCCCGAATGGGCCTTCCCGGCGGCCTCGGGGTCGTCCAGCTTGGTCTTGTTCTGCCCCGTCGCGCTGGTGGTGTGGAAGGCGCCCGCGCTCTTCTTCGGAGACGGCGGATCGACGAAGAGGTCCGGCAGTCCCGGTAGATCAGGAAACAAGGACATCAGGCTTCCCCCCAAGCAGCCGTAATGTTCATGTACTTGGCACCGTACCCGGCGCCCCGCCGATGAAGCGGGGCGACGCGTGTTCGGCCGTGCTTTCAGTACGAGGCTGTGACGACCTGGAAGGAAGCGGACCGTAGCTGGGGAAACGCGGACGGTAGGAGGTGGGCCCCGCGAAGTGGGGCTAACCCCGCGACGTGAAGATCAGCCCTGCGCGGCCTTCGTCGCCGCGCAGTCGCCGCAGGTGCCGAAGATCTCGATCGTGTGGGCCACGTCCACGAAGCCGTGCTCGGCGGCGATCGCGTCGGCCCACTTCTCGACGGCGGGGCCCTCCACCTCCACCGCCTTGCCGCAGGCGCGGCAGACCAGGTGGTGGTGGTGCTCCTCGCTGTTGCAGCGGCGGTAGACCGCCTCGCCCTCAGTGGTGCGGAGGACGTCGACCTCGCCGGCGTCGGCGAGGGACTGGAGGGTGCGGTAGACGGTGGTCAGGCCCACCGAGTCGCCTCGGTGCTTGAGCATGTCGTGGAGCTCCTGCGCACTGCGGAACTCGTCCACTTCGTCCAGTGCTGCCGCCACCGCGGCGCGCTGCCTGGTGGACCGGCCGCGTACTGGGGGACCCGCGGTCACCACAGCTGCCTCCTCAACCTCACATGCTCCGTCGCTCTCAGGGCTCTCTCCGCGCCCACTGCGTCTTCTGCCCGGCCATTGTGCCAGTTATCGCTCGGGGGGCGGACGAGAGCGACAGACTGGGTGGCCGAGTGTGCGAGTACGTGGACTATACGAGTGTCGTCGTTAGTCGTTATACGAGTACATCGTCCCTCACCGTGCACCCTTCCCCGGCCGCGGCCACCCGTTGAGCGCGTCTTTTCGCCAGGGGCGCGGCCAGGGCCGTGATCACGGCGAAGACGCCGATGGCGAGGACGACGATGCTCGCGCCGGGCGGGACGTTCTTGTAGAAGGAGAAGACCGTGCCGGACAGGGTCACCACGACGCCGATGGTGATCGCCAGCGCGAGCGTCATCGCGAAGCCCCGGGTGGCCTGCTGGGCGGCGGCGACCGGGACCACCATCAGGGCGCTGACCAGGAGCAGGCCGACGACGCGCATGGCGACGGTGACCGTGACGGCCGCGGTGACGGCCAGCAGCAGGTTGAGCGTGCGCACCGGAAGGCCGGTCACCCGGGCGAACTCCTCGTCCTGGCATACCGCGAAGAGCTGGCGGCGCAGCCCCAAGGTGATCAGTACGACGAATGCGGCGAGGAGGGAGATCGCGACGACGTCCTCGGGGGAGACCGTGGTGATCGAGCCGAAGAGATAGGTGGTGAGGTTGGCGTTGGAGCCGGTCGGCGAGAGGTTGATCAGCAGCACACCGCCCGCCATCCCGCCGTAGAAGAGCATCGCGAGCGCGAGATCGCCACGGGTCTTGCCGTACCAGCGGATCAGCTCCATGGCGATCGCGCCGAGGGCGGAGACGGCGACGGCGGTCCACACGGGGTTGGCGCCGGTCAGGAAGCCGAGGGCGACGCCGGTAAGGGCGACATGGCCGATCCCGTCGCCCATGATCGCCTGGCGGCGCTGGACGAGGTAGATGCCGACGGCGGGCGCGGTGATGCCCACCAGGACGGCGGCGAGCAGGGCCCGCTGCATAAAGGCGTAGTCGAGGATCTCGAGCATCTCAGGTCAGCAACCCTGTCCGGATCGGTTCGGCGTCGGGCGCCGCATGGGGATGGACGTGATCGTGGCCGGGCAGCGCGTGCTGGCCCACGGCCTTGGGCGGCGGTCCGTCGTGGACCACGCAGCCGTCGCGGAGCACCACCGCGCGGTCGATCAGCGGCTCCAGCGGGCCGAGCTCATGGAGGACGAGGAGGACCGTGGCACCGGCGGCGACCTGCTCGCGGAGGGTGCCCGCGAGGATCTCCTGGCTGGCGAGGTCGACCCCGGCCATCGGCTCGTCCATGATCAGCAGTTCCGGTTCGCCCGCGAGGGCGCGAGCGATCAGCACGCGCTGGTGCTGACCGCCGGAGAGGGCGCTCACCGGGTCCCGGGCGCGGTCGGCCATGCCGACGAGCTCCAGGGCCCGCTGAACGGCCGCCCGGTCCGCCTTGCGCGGCGGGGCGAACCGGCGCCGGGCCAGCCGGCCCGCCGAGACGACCTCGCGTACGGTCGCGGGGACGCCGCTGGCGGCGGTGGTGCGCTGCGGTACGTAACCGATCCGGGCCCAGTCGCGGAAGCGGCGGCGGGGGGTGCCGAAGAGGGCCAGCTCACCGCCGGTGAGCGGCACCTGGCCGACGATGGACCGTACGGCGGTGGACTTGCCCGAGCCGTTGGCGCCGAGCAGCGCCACGACCTCGCCGCGGCGGACGGTCAGATCGATACCGCGCAGCACGGGGCGGCCACCGAGGGTGGCGGTGGCGCCGCGCAGGGATATGGGGTCGGCGGTCGGTGCTGAGGTCGGGGCCGGATGTGTGGGTGCCTCGGGTCCTGGATGCGGGGGCGCGGTCGGGGCTATGTCCGGTTCCTCGGTCGCCATCGTTTCCTCGACCTCCGTGGGGTGGTCCGTCACTTGGTGCCCAGCGCCTTCTGCAGGGCCTTCAGGTTGGATCGCATGACCTGGATGTAGTCGTCACCCTTGGACTTGTCGCCGATGCCCTCGATGGGATCGAGCACATCGGTCCGCAGATGGAGGTCGCCCGCCAGCGTCTTCGCCGTCCGGTCGCTCACGAGGGTTTCGAAGAAGACGGTGTTGACCTTGTCCTTCTTGGCGACGCTGTGCAGCCCCTTGATCCGGGCCGGGCTGGGCTCGGATTCGGGGTCGAGGCCGGAGATCGCCTCCTGCCGCAGACCGTAGCGCTCGGCGAGATAGCCGAAGGCGGCGTGGGTCGTGATGAAGGTGTCCGACGAACGGTCCTTCAAACCGCTCCGGAAGTCCTGATCGAGCGTGGTCAGCTCCTTGACCAGGGCGGTGGTGTTCTTCTTGTACGTCGTGGCGTGATCGGGGTCGGCCTTCTCCAGCGCCTTGCCGACACCCTTGGCGACCTGGGCGTAGCGCACCGGGTCCAGCCAGATGTGGGGGTCGGCGGCGGCGTCGCCGGAGTGGGCGTGGCCCTCGTGCCCTTCGTCACCCTCGCCCCCGTGACCGCCTTCGCCCCCGTGGTCATGGTCGCCCTCGACCTCCGTGCCGTGGTCCTCCAGCGTGGTGTACGAGGCGGCGTCGGCGACGTGCTTCGGCTCGGCCTGTCCGATGGCCCGGTCGACGGAGGGCTGCAGCCCCTTGAGGTAGACCACCAGGCCCGCCTTGCTGAGATCGGCGGTCTGCCGGGGGCTGATCTCCAGATCGTGCGGTTCGACGCCGGGCTTGGTCAGGGAGGACACATGGATGGCGGTCCCGCCGATCCGCTGGGCGAGGAACTGCAGGGGATAGAACGACGCCACCACGTCCAGCTTGCCGTCCGTCCTTCCGTCGCCAACGTTGGAGGAGCAGGCTGTGAGGGTGGTCAGGCCCAGTGCGGCGGCTCCGACGAGGGCGGTCGTGGGCCTGAGGCGGCGTATGTTCATGACTCTCATTTTCAACAAAGATGGAAACGATTGTCAACAACTGTCCTCTTGTTGATCGCTTCGACTACCGATTTGATCCGGGGGGTGCCGCCGCCGGTAACCTGAAGCATTCGCTTCGTCGTCAGTGTCGTCATCAATGAAGAGAGCACCGTGGCCGCCGACAAGATCGACACCATCGTCAGCCTCAGCAAGCGCCGTGGCTTCGTCTACCCGTGCAGCGAGATCTACGGCGGCCAGCGCGCCGCCTGGGACTACGGACCGCTCGGCGTGGAACTGAAGGAGAACATCAAGCGGCAGTGGTGGCGTTCGATGGTCACCTCTCGTGACGACGTCGTCGGACTCGACTCGTCCGTGATCCTGGCCCGTGAGGTGTGGGAGGCGTCCGGCCACGTCGCCACCTTCACGGACCCGCTCACCGAGTGCACCTCCTGCCACAAGCGGTTCCGCGCGGACCACCTGGAGGAGGCGTACGAGGCCAAGCACGGCCGGCTCCCCGAGAACGGCCTGGCCGACGTCAACTGCCCGCACTGCGGCAACAAGGGCAGCTTCACCGAGCCCAAGCAGTTCTCCGGGCTGCTCGCCACCCACCTCGGCCCGACCCAGGACTCCGGCTCGATCGCGTATCTGCGCCCCGAGACCGCCCAGGGCATCTTCACCAACTTCCTCGCCGTCCAGCAGACCTCGCGCCGGAAGCCGCCGTTCGGTATCGCGCAGGTCGGCAAGTCGTTCCGCAACGAGATCACGCCGGGAAACTTCATCTTCCGGACGCGTGAATTCGAGCAGATGGAGATGGAGTTCTTCGTCAAGCCGGGCGAGGACGAGACGTGGCACGAGTACTGGATGGAGCAGCGCTGGAACTGGTACCGGGACCTCGGTCTCCAGGAGGCGAACATCCGGTGGTACGAGCACCCGAAGGAGAAGCTCTCCCACTACTCCAAGCGCACCGCTGACATCGAGTACCGCTTCAGCTTCGGCGGCTCGGAGTGGGGCGAGCTGGAGGGCCTGGCCAACCGCACCGACTTCGACCTGAAGGCGCACTCGGCGGCGTCCGGCCAGGACCTGTCGTACTTCGACCAGGAGGCCGGCGAGCGCTGGACCCCCTACGTCATCGAGCCGGCGGCGGGCGTGGGCCGCGCGATGCTGGCCTTCATGCTCGACGCGTACGTCGAGGACGAGGCGCCGAACGCCAAGGGCAAGATGGAGAAGCGCACCGTGATGCGGCTCGACCCGCGTCTGGCGCCGGTCAAGGTCGCGGTGCTGCCGCTGTCCCGCAACCCGCAGCTCTCGCCGAAGGCCAAGGGGCTCGCGGCGGACCTGCGCAAGCACTGGAACATCGAGTTCGACGACGCGGGCGCGATCGGCCGCCGCTACCGTCGCCAGGACGAGATCGGCACGCCCTTCTGCGTCACCGTGGACTTCGACACCCTCGACGACAACGCCGTGACCGTGCGCGAGCGCGACACGATGAAGCAGGAGCGGGTCTCCCTCGACCAGATCCAGTCCTACCTGGGCGGCCGCCTGATCGGCTGCTGACCTGGCCCGGGCCATCGCGCCCGGGCCACGGGCACCGGACACATACCCGACGACGGGCTCCGGCGCCGCGGACGCGATGTCCGTGGCGCCGGGGCCCGTCGGTTCGGCAGAACGGGGGGTTCACCAATCGTGCGAGGCGTGACGCATCACATCACCGCCACCCGCGAGGACGGCACGGTCTTCGAGGTGAGCTACGGCTACGGTCCGGGGCAGCGGCGGCTGCTCGGCTGCAAGCATTGCGACTGGCAGGAGCGGATCACCTACGGCGGCGCCCGCCACAAGGGACTCGACCACCTCGCCCAGGCGCACGGAGCCCTCGGCTCCCCGCGGATGACCGCCGACGCGGCGGCGCGGCGGCAGGTCGTGCTGATCATGCTGGCCTGCTTCGCGGCGGCAGCGGTCATTCTGTGGTGGGCCGCCTCGCAGGGGTGAGCCGCGCGTTGTCGCGGACGGTCCGCCGCCCCCGGCCGAGCGCCAGCGCCGTGCACAGCGCCGCCAGCGGCAGCTCCGCGCAGGCCGCCATCGCGACCGCCACCGCCAGTTCCCCGCCCGGCGCGGCGGTCACCGTGTCGAACCACGCGTCCACCACGAGCAGCGCTCCCGTCGCCGCCGCGGTCAGACGATGGCGGTCGTCGCCGCGTCTGCGCAGCGCGGCGGTGGAGAGCAGCCCGAGCGCCTCGAGGGCGTCGAGGCCCACCCAAGCGGCGTTCCAGTGGCCGACCTGGGCCGTGGACGGCACCGTCCGGGCCAGTACGTACAGCCAGGGGACCAGCGCCGCCCCCGAGGCCAGCAGCACCGGCTCGGGGCGTATCCGCGTGATCCACGCGGGCCGGGAGCGAGATGTGCTGCGGCCGGGCCGGGCGGGGGCGTACAGGGCGGTCATGGGGCGGGTCTCCTTCCGGACGGCCCGGGGATCGGGCCTGCCCACCAGCCTTGTCGGCGCCACCGCCCGTGTCGTTCAAGGCAGTTGCCGTTGTGGGGTGGCACTGGCTGCACTCCTTTTCCGGGTCCGCGCTCCAGCGCGCGGCCGCACCGAGCCGCTCTAGAGTCGCCGTATGAGACTCCCCACCGCGCTGCGGCCCGCGTTCGAGCGGACGCTTCACCGGCTGCGGCGCGACCTCGGTTTCGGCGTCGCGGGTGCGGCGGCGCAGTTCGTGGCCTGGGCGATCCCCATGAGCGTTCCGTGGCTGATCTACGAGGACATCGCGGCCCTGGGGTGGGTCGTGCTCGCCCTCGTCCTCCCGCTCGTCGTCCCGGCCGTGGCCACGCCCGTGCTGACGCGCGTCCAGCGGTGGCGCTTCAAGGAGCTGCTCGACATCGAGATCACCGGGCCCGGGTGGGCTCCGCGGCAACTGTGGTACCACCTGCTGGCCGGACCGGCGGTCGCCTGGGGCGGGGTACTGGCCGCCACGATGGCCCTCGTCGGCCTCGGGGCCGCCACCGTGTACCTGTGGATATGGGGCGTCCCGCTGTCCTGGCGGCTCGACCACGTCGGATACTCGACCCAGGCCGCGTATGTCACGGCGGGCGGCCTGATCCTGCTGGGCCTTGCCTACGCGCTCATCGGTGCCCTCGCGCGGCTCGACACCCGCGCCGCCACCACGCTGCTGGGCCCCGTCCCCGCCAAGGAGCTGGAACGGCGGGTCGAGGACCTGACCGAGAGCCGTGCGGGGGCGGTCGACGCGGCCGACGCCGAGCGCCGCCGCATCGAACGCGATCTGCACGACGGCGCCCAGCAGCGGCTGGTGTCCATGGCGGTCAACCTGGGGCTGGCGAAGGCCACTCTCAAGGATCTGCCGGACGAGGCGCGGCAGGTCATCGACGAGGCGCACCGGGAGGCCAAGGGGGCCATCGAGGAGCTGAGCAGCCTGGTGCGCGGGCTGCACCCGGCCGTCCTCGACGAACTCGGTCTGGACGCCGCCCTCTCCGGCATCGCGGCGCGCGCCCCACTGCCGGTGCGGCTGCATGTCCATGTGCCGGAGCGAGCCGCCCCGACAGTCGAGGCCGTCGCGTACTTCGTCGTGTCCGAGGCGCTCGCCAACGTCGCCAAGCACGCCCGGGCGGAGCGGGCCGACGTCACGGTCGTCCGCGCCGGGGGCACGCTGCGGATCGTCGTCGAGGACGACGGGGTGGGCGGCGCCGACCCCGCGCGGGGCAGCGGCCTCGGCGGGCTCGCCAAACGGACCGGGTCGGTGGACGGCACGTTCGACATCAGCAGCCCCCGCGGGGGCCCGACCGTCATCACTGTGGAGCTGCCGTGCGCGCTGTGATCGCCGAGGACTCGGTTCTGCTGCGGATCGGCCTGGTCAAGGTCGTACAGACCGCGGGCTTCGAGGTCGTGGCGGAGGCGGCGGACGCCGAGGGGCTGCTGGCGGCGGTCGAGGAACACCGCCCGGACATCGCGGTCGTGGACGTCCGGATGCCCCCGGGCTTCACGGACGAGGGCGTCCGGGCGGCCCTGCTGATCCGGCGGCAGTGGCCGGACACCGCCGTGCTGCTGCTGTCGCAGTACGTCGAGGAGCGGTACGCGGCGGACCTGCTGACGTCCCACACCAGCGGGATCGGCTATCTGCTCAAGCAGCGGGTCGCGGACGTGGAGGAGTTCATCGACGCGCTGCGCCGGGTGGCGGGCGGTGGCACCGCCCTGGACCCGCAGGTCGTGGCCCAGTTGCTGGTGCGGCGGCACAGCGATCCGCTGGACCGGCTGACCTCGCGTGAGCGCGACGTACTGGAGCTGATGGCCGGCGGGCGGTCGAACGCGGGGATCGCCGGGGCGTTGGTGATCAGCGAGAGCGCGGTGGCCAAGCACATCAACTCCATCTTGGGGAAGCTGGACCTGCCGGTCGCCGAGGCGGACCACCGCAGGGTGCTGGCCGTGCTGCGGTTCCTGGGCGTGGGCTAGTAGGGGCCACGGGCGTAGGCGCGCACGGTCGTCGAGGACCCCGTTCGCGTCCCAGCCGATGCGGTTCAGCAGCCGCTGCATCCGGTCCGGGCCGCCATGGCCGGCCTCCTCGGCCACCGGCCACCCGTTCTTACGCTCCAACGGCGCCAGCAGCCCCCGCGTATACGCCGGCGCCGGCACGACACCGTCGTGACACAGCGGGCCTTGGACCACCCGGTGCACGACCTGGTCGCGGGCTGCCCCAGCAGAAGAAGTCTCGGGCGGCGGCATCGGGTCCCTTGCTTCTTCTCACTGCCGAGGGTGGCCATCCGGGCCTCCGGGTAGCGGGCGCCCGCGGCGGCGTTCGCCGGGACAGCCATCCTCGATGGCGGTCACCTCTTACGCCACCGCGCGCGGCAGGCGCAGGCTCAGCAGCAGGGTCAGCGCGATCGCGGCGAGCTGGGCCGCGAGCGTGATGACCAGTGCGTCACCCATGCCCATCGAAGGCTCCAGGGACAGGAAGAGCGTGCCGAGCGTCGCCACGCCCAGTGCCAGCGCGGACTGCTGGGTGGTGACCATCACGCCGCTCCCCACCCCGGCCCGATCGTTCGGCACGTCGGCGAGCACGATCCGGATCAGCACCGGAAGCTGCAGCCCCTGTCCGAACCCGGCCAGCGCGACGCCCGGCAGCAGCCCGGCCAGCGACAGACCCTGCCAGTCGCGCCATACGGCCAGCATCAGCACCGCGATGCCCACGGCCTGGATCAGCCCGCCCGCGGTCACCACACGGCTGCCGTACCGGCCCACCAGGCGCGGCCCCATCAGCGAGGCCACGAAGAACGTCGTGGCCATCGGCGCCAGCGCCAGCCCGGCCTCGACCGGCCCGTACCGCAGCCCCTGCTGCAGTGCGACCGCGATGACGAACATGAAGCCACCGAAGCCGATCGAGAACGGCACCACCATCGGCAGCCCGCGCCGCAGCCCGTTCAGCGCGAACAGGCTCGGCGGCAGCAGCGGCGTGCGTCCCGCCCGGTCGGCGCGCCGCTCCACGACGTAGAACGCGGCGGCCACGAGGGGGAACGCGCCCAGCGTCAGCCAGGTCCACAGCGGCCAGCCCGCCGCCCGGCCCTCGGTCAGCGGCACCATCAGCGTGATCAGCGACAGCGCCAGCAGTACGGTGCCCGGCACGTCCACCGGCGCGGGCCGCTCCGAACGGGTCTCGGGGACCGTACGGACCGCGAGGATCAGGCCGATCACCGCGACCGGCACATTGACCAGGAAGACCGCGCGCCACCCGGTGCCCGCGATGTCCGCGGCCACCAGCACACCGCCCAGGATCTGGCCCGCCACCATGGACAGACCGGCCGTCGCGCCGTACATGCTGAGCGCGCGGGCGCGGCGCGTCCCGCTGGTCGAGGAGTGGATCGTGGCCAGCACCTGGGGCAGCATCAGCGCGGCCGAGGCGCCCTGCGCCACCCGGGCGCCCACCAGGCTCCAGGCGTCCGGCGCGAGCCCGCAGGCCAGTGAGGTCAGCCCGAAGGCCGCCATCCCGGCGAGGAAGAGCCTGCGGCGTCCGAACGTGTCGCCCAGCCGGCCGCCGAGGACCAGCAGTACCGCGTACGCCACGCCGTATCCGGCGACGACGAGCTCCAGTACGGCCGGACCGGCGTGGAGATCGTGGTCCATGGTGGGCAGGGCCACGTTGACGATGAAGAAGTCGATCAGCGGCAGCGCCGCGCCCAGCAGCACGGTGAACAGCCCGAGGGGGCTCAGCGCGGGGCCGGAGGAGGTGTGGGTCCGTCCGGTGGTCTTCCCGCCAGCGCTCTTCGTGCCGGTCGTCTTCGCTGCGTCCGGGGCGGGGGTTCTCGTTCGTATCGTGGAAATCTGCGTTTCGGTCACGCTTACGAAGATCCTGGGTCGCTCAGGCTGGTACCAGAGTGTCTTTATCCTGGTACAAGAAGTACCTGGCAACCGGCTGAGCCCTTCAGGCACCCTGGAGCCATGACCACGATGGTGCGGGAAGCCACGGCCGGTACCGCGACGGGTGCCACGGCCGAAAGCAGGAGTGCGGGGGCCGAGATACGGCGGGGCGAGCTGGCCGCGTTTCTGCGCAGCCGGCGGGAGCGGATCACCCCTGAGCAGGTGGGGCTGCCCCGGGGCCGCCGCCGGCGCACCCCGGGTCTGCGCCGCGAGGAGGTCGCGCAGCTCTCGACCGTCGGCGTGACCTGGTACACGTGGCTGGAGCAGGGCCGCGACATCCATGTCTCGGCGCAGGTCCTCGACGCCATCGCCCGCGCGCTGATCCTGGACCGCAGCGAGCGGGCCCATCTCTTCGCGCTCGCCGGGACCGTCGACCCGAGCCCGGCGAGCGAGTGCACGGGCGTTCCGCAGTCGCTGCGGCACATGCTGGAGCAGTTGGAGCCGTTCCCCGCCTGCGTCCAGAACAGCCGCTTCGACCTGCTCGCCTACAACCGCACCTACCGGCTGATGATGTGCGACCTGGACCAGGTGCCGCCGGAGGACCGCAACTGCCTGTGGCTGGCCTTCACCCATGATGAGTGGCGTTCGAGCCTGGTGGACCGGGACGAGACGATCCGGCTCATGGCGGCCAAGTTCCGTGCCGTCATGGCCGAGCATGTCGCCGAGCCCGCCTGGAAGGCGATGGTGAAGCGGCTGGAGGACGCCTCCGCGGAGTTCCGGGAGATCTGGGCGCGGCATGAGGTGCTCCGGCCCGGCGACAAGATCAAGGTCTACCGCCAGTCGCAGGTGGGCATCCTCCGGCTGGCCTCCACCAGCCTGTGGACCGGCCCGAGGCAGGGCCCCAAGCTGCTCACCTACACCCCGGCGGACGCGGAGACGCATGAGCGCCTGGAGCGGCTGCACGCCATGGCGCTCGCGGAGGGGGCCGGGGCGGGGGCGGCCTGACTCGCCGGGCCCCGGGCCTGCCGTGCGGCGGATCTTTCCCCTCCCCGCCCCTTCCCGTTCCCTGGGGCTGCGCCCCTGGACCCCCTCCGGGTCGTCCGGCCCGGGGGCTGGGGCGGAGCCCCGCCGCGCGGCGGGGCCCCACCACGCGGCGGAGCCGCGTATCGATGCCGCGGGGAGGGGCGGGGAGGGGAACAGCCCGCCGCAGGCGGCACCGTGCGCCGGACGCTCGCCCCCCTCGGGCCAACTACGCCTTCGCGTTCGCCGCTGCCCGTCCCGCCGGCGCGCTCTCTTCGAGCAGCGCGGCCGCGCGCCGGGTCGTCTTCTCGGCCCAGCGACCCGTGGTCACGATCCCCAGCAGCAGGATGACGGCACCGCATCCGGTGATGATCCACCAGGCCGGACGGGCGGCGTCCACGAACGCGGCAGTGGCCGCGGGCGAGGCGGCGTGCCCCATCTGGCCCGCCGCCGCCGAGGCGGCGCCCGCCGCCAGCACCGCGCCGATGACCGCGACACCGAGCGACTGGCCCACCTGGCGGCTGGTGGAGGCGACGGCCGCGGCGACTCCGGCCTGGGAGCGGGGCATCCCGGAGACCGCCGTGTTGGTGATGGGCGCGTTGACCATGCCGAAGCCGAGGCCGAACATCGCATAGCCGAGCAGCAGCCCGATATCGGTCGTCTGGACGTCGAAAACGGCGAACATCACCCCGCTGGCCGTTATGGCCACCCCGGCCACCAGCATCGACGGGCGGGGCCCGCGGGCGCCCACCAGCCGTCCGGACAGCGGTGCGCAGACGAAGCACATGAACGCCATGGGCAGCATCCACAGCCCGGCGTGCAGCGCGTCGAGCCCTCGCACGTCCTGCAGATAGAGCGTGTTCATGAAGAGATAGCCGCCGAGCGCCGCGAAGGCGCACACCGCGACGACCGTCGCCCCGCTGAATGGCGCGCTGTGGAAGAACCGCACATCGATCAGCGGTTCCGCACGCCGCAGCTCGTAGCGGATCAGCGCGATGAGCCCCACGGCGGCGATGGCCACGAAGGTCACGATGAGCGGCGAGTCCCAGCCGAGGTCGGGCGCCTCGATGATCGCGTAGGTGATGGTGCCCAGCACCGCGACGACGAGCAACTGGCCGATGGGGTCGGCCCGGCGCGGCTTGGGGGCACGCGACTCCGGTACGTAGCGGGCGGTGAGGAGCAGCGCCGCGATCCCGACCGGAAGGTTTATCCAGAAGATCGAGCGCCAGCCGACGGACTCCACCAGCACTCCGCCCACGATCGGCCCGGCCGCCATGCTGATGCCGACGACCCCGCCCCAGACCCCGATCGCGCGGGCCCGCTCCCTGGGCTCGGTGAAGACATTGGTGATGATCGACATGGCGACGGGGTTCAGCATCGAACCGCCGATCGCCTGCACCATGCGGAAGATGACCAGCGTCTCCAGGTTGGGCGCGAGGCTGCACAGCCCCGACCCGAGGGTGAAGATCACCAGCCCGGTCTGGAAGGTGCGCTTGCGTCCCACCCGGTCGGCCGTCGACCCCGAGAGCATCAAAAGCGCGGCGAGGACCAGGGTGTACGCGTCGATCGTCCACTGCATCCCGGAGACGGATGCGTGCAGATCGCTTCGGATCGAGGGCAGGGCGACGTTGAGGACGGTGTTGTCGAGGCTGACGAGCAGCAGGCTCATGCAGCAGATCGCCAGCACGAGCATGCGCCGCCGATGGCTGAGCTCACACATGGTTGAACGCTACATCGATACTGTCGGTGCGGCGGTCATAACCGCCCTGTCGGTCCCTCTGGCGGGTGCGGGACAATGAGAGATCGGCCCGTCCTCTCCACCGTAGTACGCACAAGGAAGCTGACCCCATGACGCAGACGCCGCAGCCGCCCCAGACTCCGCATCAGCCGCGGACGCGGCTGCGGATCGGACCGCATATGGTCCAGCCGCCGGTCGTTCTCGCACCGATGGCCGGGATCACCAACGCTCCGTTCCGCACCCTGTGCAGGGAGTTCTCCGGCGGTAAGGGGCTGTTCGTCAGCGAGATGATCACCACCCGGGCGCTGGTGGAGCGGGACGCCAAGACGATGCGGCTGATCCACTTCGACGGCAGCGAGAAGCCGCGCTCCATCCAGCTCTACGGGGTGGACCCGGTGACCGTCGGCAAGGCCGTCCAGATGATCGTGGCCGAGGATCTCGCCGACCATATCGACCTCAACTTCGGCTGCCCGGTGCCGAAGGTGACCCGTAAGGGCGGCGGCTCGGCGCTTCCGTACAAGCGGCATCTGCTGCGTTCGATCCTGCGCGAGGCCGTGACCGCCGCGGGTCCGCTGCCGGTCACCATGAAGATGCGCAAGGGGATCGACGACGACCACATCACCTTCCTCGACGCGGGCCGGATCGCGGTCGAGGAGGGCGTGACCGCGATCGCCCTGCACGGCCGCACCGCGGCCCAGCACTACGGCGGCACCGCCGACTGGGACGCGATCGCCCGCCTGAAGGAGGCCGTCCCGGAGATCCCGGTGCTGGGCAACGGCGACATCTGGTCGGCCGACGACGCGGTCCGGATGATGCGCGAGACGGGCTGTGACGGCGTGGTCGTGGGGCGCGGCTGCCTCGGGCGGCCCTGGCTCTTCGGCGATCTGGTGGCCGCGTTCGAGTCCGGCCAGGAGGGGCCGGTGGACGGCTCCGAGGTGCCGGTGCCCGGCTCCGGGGCGCCCGTATACGCGCGGCCGACGCTCAAGGAGGTCGCGGCCGTGATGCGCCGCCACGCCGAGCTGCTCGCCGAGTGGCTGGCGGACGAGGAGCGCGGAGTGATTGACTTCCGTAAGCATGTCGCCTGGTACACCAAGGGCTTCTCGGTCGGCTCGGAGATGCGCAAGCGGCTGGCGATCACCTCGTCCCTCGCCGAGCTGGACGCCCTGCTGGCCGAGCTGGACCTGGACCAGGAGTGGCCCCTCGGCGCCGACGGCCCGCGCGGCCGCACCTCGGGCCGCAACCGCGTGGTGCTGCCCGACGGCTGGCTGGACGACCCGTACGACTGCGCGGGAATCGGCGCGGACGCGGAGCTGGACACCTCGGGCGGCTGAACCCCGGCAATCCAGCCTCCAGCAGTCCAGCCTCCAGCAGTCCAGCAGTCCCGTAGTCCGGGGGTCACACGAGGTCATCACGGGTTAAAGTGATGGGCTCGTGGTCGCGGTGGGATCTGGACGATCTGGGGGGATCGGTGACAAGCGTCGTCTTCGTCCACGGCACGGGGGTCCGGGCCAAGTCGTACGAGAAGAGCTTCGCGCGGGTCGTGAGCGGCCTGGGGCGGGTGAGAGCCGATATCCGGGTCGTCCGCTGCCTCTGGGGCGAGCAGCATGGAGCGTCGCTGGGGCTCGACGGGGCGTCGATCCCGGTGCGGACGAAGCACCGCGGCGTCGGCGGCGACGAGCTGCTGGACCAGGACGATCCGCTGGCCGTGTGGGCGCTGCTGGAGGTGGATCCGTTCGCCGAGCTGCGGGAGTTCGCGGCGGCGGCGAAGGCGCGGCGCGGCGGAGCCGCGCGGGCCGGTTTCGCCCCCGGCCGTCAGGACCCCTGGCAGGCCGTCGCCGATACGGCACGCGGGCTGAGCCTGGAGGCGGTGACCGGCGGCGGGGGGAGCCTGGACGCGTTGGTGTCCGACCTCGCGCCGCACCTCGGCACGGCCGGTGGCCGCGTGGCCCAGGAGATCTCCCGCACCCTGGGCGGTACGCCGCCCGCCGACGGTATCGAGGCGATCGCGGCCCGCGCCGTGTACGCCCTGGCCGTCCAGCGCGCCGAGGGCCCGCACGGCGACGATGAGCCGCTCGCGGTGGACGGCGCCGACCGGGACACCGTCGTTGGCGCGCTCACCGATCAGTTGGGCGGCGCCGGCCGGGGCGGATTCGTCGCCGGCGCCGCGAAGAGCGTGGCCGTACGGGCGCTCAACTCCTACCTCTCGCCGCTGTCTTCACTGGCCCATACCTTCCGCGGCGGGATCACCAAGGGATCCGTCCCGGCCAGCGGCGACATCCTCCGCTACCAGGTGCGCGGCGCCGGGGTGCGTGCCGCGATCCGGGAGGCAGTGCGCGCTGAGATCGCGTCAGGGGGCGGCCCGGTGGTGCTGCTCGCCCACAGCCTCGGTGGTATCGCCTGCGTCGATCTGCTCGCCGAGCCCGATCCGCCTGCCGGGGTGGACCTGCTGGTGACGGTCGGCTCGCAGGCGCCGTTCCTCTACGAGCTGGACGCGCTCACCGCGCTGCGCCGCGGCGAGTCACTGCCCACCGGCTTCCCCCGCTGGATCAATGTCTACGACGAGCAGGATCTGCTCGGTTTCGTCGGGGAGAAGGTCTTCCCCGACCGGGTCACCGATCTGCGCGTCAACACCCGCCAGCCCTTCCCGCGCGCCCACACCTCGTACTTCGCCCACCAACGGATGTACGAACTGCTGGCCCCGGAGCTGCCGAAGTGACAGCGGTGGAGCACGACTGGCGCCGCACCCATGCCGTGATCGTGGCGGTCGAGCGGTACAACGGCAGCGACGCCCTGAACCTCGACGGCCCGGTGCGCGACGCCATCGGCATGCGGAAGTGGCTGACCGGGCGGGGCGTACCGCCGGAGAACATCCGGTTACTGGCCTCGCCCATGGAGCACAACAGGGCGGCCCTGGAGGAGGCGCACCCCGGCTACCGCCCGGCGGAGCGCGCCGATGTGCGCAAGGTCTTCCGGGACGGGCTGCGCGAGATCGACGGCGACTGGCTGTGGATCTACTGGGCCGGGCATGGGGTGCAGGCACCGGGCGGCCGGTGGAGCCTGCTGTATCCGGAGACCTCCGACACCGACCTCCAGGGGCTGGACGCCGACAGCCTGATGGACCTGGTGCGCACCGACCATGTGCACTGGGACGGAGCGGACCGGGTCACCGTGGTCATCGACGCCTGCCGGCGGGCCCTTCCCCTCGACATCCACGAGCTGGCCGACGTCCCGCAGCCGCTCACCAACGTGACCCAGACCAGATCCGATCGGCCGGTCTTCTGGATGCGGGCCTGCCAGGCCGGGGCCGTCGCCATGGAGCAGGACGGCGCCGGGCGCTTCACCTCCGCACTGCTGCGGCAGCTCGAGACGGCGGGCGCGGACGGGCCGGGGCTGGATCTGGACCGGGTCTGGAAGGGCGTACAGGACGAGTTCGCCCAGGTGCGCGCGACCGGGAGCAGTCGGCAGTACCCCACGATGCACGTCATCAACTGGGAGCAGGAGGAGCGGACGGTCCGGCTCGGCCCGCCCGCCCCGCCCCTCGATCCGGAGAAGCGGCGGTTCCGGGAGACGTTGGTCCTGGAGGCGTCCGGGCTGCTCGGGGCGGATGCGGCCGGATCGGCGGGGAGGGTCGCCGCCCGGCTCTGCGAGCAGTTCACCACCGCCCCGCCCGCCACGACGCCGCCCTCGGCCGAGGAACTGGTCGACTGGGCGCTGGAGAACCCGCACGGCACCATTACCCTCCTGGCCGAGCTGAGCGCCCACGCCCCGGTCCGTACCGAGATCCGCAAGGCGTGCCATGTGCTGCAGGACCAGTGGCTGACCCGCGCCGAGTACACGGAGCTGGTCGCGCTGCTGGGGCGGCTGGACGAGCGGGGCCGGTACGACGTCGCCGAGGAGGCCCGCGCGCTGTTCGGCCTCGTCGATCTCTCGTGCCACGATCCGGCCGTGCTCGCCGACGCGCTGGAGGAGCTGCTCCCCAAACCGGATCAGCTTCCCCAACTGCTCAGGGTCGTGGAGCGCTTCGCGGCAGTCGATGACGGGGCGGTCGCGGCCGGTCTGCGCGCCTGGTCGCTGCGGTGTGCCGAACGGCTGGGGCTGAAGGGCCAGTTGATGGAGCGGCGCGGGGAGGCCGAGGAGTACGCCGAGGGCGTCAAGGCCGCAGGTCTCGCCCAGGACCAGCGCATCCAGATCCGGCTCCATCCGTCCGACGGCGCCGGACAGCGGCGTGCGTACGAGGTGTGGACGCGGCGCGGTGAGGACGTCACCTCCCTGGCCAAGGAGGACACCCCCGCCTCCCTGGAGGAGATACAGCGCGGCATCGACGCCCTTCTGAGGAGACATGCCCGCACGCGTGACACCCTCGTGGAGTTCTTCGTGGCCCCCACCGACCTCGAACTGGCCGTGCACCGCTGGCAGCTCGACGCCGATGGGCCCCTGGAGCGCTCGCTCGGCACGGACTACCCGGTCGTGGTGCGCTGCACCGACCTCCGGGACAACCAGCGGCACGTCTGGAAGCAGCGGTGGGAGAGGGTCGACTCGGCGGGGACCGAGGATCTGGAGTGGCTGCCCGCTCACCTGGACACCTTCAAGCAGGTCCACGGCGTCCTCCAGGGGCAGGAGGACGCTCCGGGCGTGGTGCTGACCACCCCCTTGCGGGCCCGGTCGGACGTCTTCAACGCCTGCCTGTTCGACGGAGTGCCCGTCCTCATATGGCATGGCGAGGCGGAAGCCGCCGCCGCGCGGGCCGAGTTGACGGCCCTGCTCGGCACCGAACGGCTGCGGTCCCTGCCCCAGCATCTGCGCAAGCTCCGGTCGGCGAGCGAGGCCGACGAAAGCCACCACGGCCGCCATATGGCGCTCCTGTGGGACGATCCGCACCGCCCGCTCCCCGACCAACTCGACCTGTCCGCACCCTGAGGAGAGACGAAGAAGATGGCACAGGACTGGAGGCTCTTCCAGGGCGGCGACACCGAGCCCCACGACGTGGAGACCTGGCCCACCGCCCCGCCGTGGCGGCGCTTCGGCGACGACGCGCGGCGCCGGGATCAGGAGCGTCCGCTGCCGTATCTGATCTCCGACGAGGACCGCGACGTCGTCAACATGGCGCTGCATCTGCACCGCCCGCTGCTGGTCACCGGCCGCCCCGGCACCGGCAAGTCGACTTTGGCCCACGCCATCGCCCGCGAGCTCAAGCTGGGCGAGGTGCTGCACTGGCCGGTCAACAGCCGCTCGACGCTCACCGAGGGCCTCTACTCGTACGACGCGGTGGGGCGGCTGCGCGAAGCCTCCCTCAAGCGGCGCGCCGACGAGACCGCCGAAGCCGAACCGGACATCGGCGACTATCTGCGGCTCGGCGCGCTCGGCACCGCGCTCCTCCCGGTGGCCAAGCCACGGGTTCTGCTCGTGGACGAGCTAGACAAGGGCGATGTGGACCTGCCCAACGACCTCCTTACGGTCTTCGAGGAGGGCGAGTTCGAGATTCCGGAACTGGCCCGGCTGGGGGAGGGCACGGGGATCCACGTGCAGTTCGCAGGCTCCCGGGACAAGGTCGAGATCACCGGTGGCTGGGTCAGTTGCCGCGTCTTCCCCGTCGTCGTCATCACCAGCAACGGCGAGCGCGAGTTCCCCCCGGCGTTTCTGCGCCGCTGCGTCCGGCTCGACCTCAAGCAGCCCGATGAGCAGCAGCTCCAGAGAATCGTCACCATGCATCTGGGCGAGGAGATCGGCGCCCGGGCCCAGGAGCTGATCGCCGACTTCGTGGCCCGGCGCAACGAGCGGGAGCTGGCCACCGATCAACTCCTCAACGCGGTCCGGCTGCGGTCCTCCGGGGTGCGGGTCGACCAGGACGTCCTCGACAAGCTGTTCCGTTCGCTGAACGAAGTCGACGCGTAATGATCGAGCGGCTGTGCGCCCTGCTGGAGGACGCGGGCGTCGAGCTCTCCGAGGAGGAGCTGCGCGACGTCCTGTGGTTCGCCGCGACCACGGCCCCGGCGCGAAGTGAGGAAGGGGAACCCACGCCGTCCGCGGGTTCCGCCGGTCCCGCCTCCGGCGCGGCCGACGGCGACGACGACGGTAAGGGCGACCAGCGGCAGCCCGCCGGGCCACCCACCGAAGGCGAGCCCGAGTCCGGCCCCCTCGTCCCCGCCGGGCTCTACGCCCCCGGTGCCGCCCGCCCCGCCGCGGCCCGCCCGGCGCGCGCGGTCGGCGTCCGGGGCGTCCGGGCGCTCCCCGCGGCGCGCGGGCTCTCCCGCGCGCTGCGGCCGCTGCGGCGGAGCGTGCCGTCCCGTACGTCCTTCCGCGTCGACGAGACCGCCACCGCCGAGTGGATCGCCGAAACCGGTCTGCCGGACGTGGTGCTGCGCCCCCGCCCGGAGCGCTGGCTGAGCGTCGCGCTCATCGTGGACGACGGCCCGTCGATGGTCCTGTGGCAGCAGCTCGCCGCCGAGGTGCGCGGACTGCTGGAGCGGCAGGGCGCCTTCCGCTCCGTACGGACCTACGGCCTGGACAGCGCCCAGGGCCTGGACAGCGCCCAGGACGCCGCACCGGTGCTCAGGGCGCGCCCGTACGCCCCCGGCGCCCCGCGCCGCACCGCGCGCCAGCTCACCGACACCTCCGGCCGCACCGTGATGCTGGTCCTCTCGGACGGGGTGGGCCCGGGGTGGCGCGGCGGCGCGATTCCGCGGCTGCTGCGCCGCTGGGCCCGCCACTCGCCGGTGGCGGTCCTCCAGCCGCTGCCCGCGCGGATGTGGCCGGAGCGCGGAATGCCCACGCAGCGGCTGCTGGTCGACGCCGGCGGCCGGGAGGGCAGCCCGGGCCGCGCGCTGTCCGTGCGCCATCCGGTGCTGCCGCGCGGCCTGGTGTCGTACGACGGCAAGACGCCCGTGCCCGTGCTGGAGCTGGCCGAGGGCGAGCTGGGCGCCTGGGCGGCGCTCACCGGTACGGGCGGCAGCGGCGCGCCGCTGCCGGTGATGCTGCTCGACGGCGCGGAGAAGCCCGTGGCCGCGCGGGCCACGGCCCATGTCCCCGAGCCGACGGCCGAGGAGCGGCTGCGCCGCTTCAGGGGCGCCGCCTCGCCCGAGGCCCAGCGGCTGGCCGGGGCGCTGGCCACCGTCCATCCGCTGACGCTGCCGGTGATGCGGCTGATCCACCAGGCGGGCGCGGGGCGCGGGGAGCGGTTCCACCCGGCGCAGCTGGCCGAGGTGTTCCTGGGCGGGCTGCTGCGGAGGCGGGAGGGCGGCGCGGAGGAGTACGAGTTCCACCCGGGGGTCGCGGATCTGCTGCTGGACGCGGTCCGGACGTCGGACGCGCTGGAGACGGCGGCGCAGGTCACCGCGTTCCTGCTGCACCGCCAGGGCAGCGGCCCCGAGTTCCGCGCCCGGCTCTCCGGCGACCACGGGGACTCCCGCGTCGCCGAGGAGGCCCGCCCGTTCGCGGCGGCGTCCCCGGAGCTGCTGCAGCGGCTGGGGCTGCTGGAGGAGGGCCCGGACGATCCGGCGCCGCCGCCGGAGGTGCCCGAACGGCAGCCGGTGGCACCGGCCACCGCCGTCCCGCCCCGCTCCTACACCTCCGAGCAGGTCCAGCCGCCGGTGATGGCGGTGGTGCGGCGGATCGCGGCGGACGACGGGCTGCCGAAGTCGGTGCGTGACTACGTCGACAAGATGCTGGCCGAAGCCGACGAGCGCAACGAGGAAACCGGCTGGTGGGGAGTGCGGACCCTGCCCGATGTGGCCGAGCAGCTCATCGACGCCGGGTGGCCGGAGCACGTGGCCGAACTGCGGGAGATGGCGCGGGAGCAGATCGAGGGGCTCAGATCCCGGGACGACCTCGAATCCCGCAACCTCCGTGGGCATCTGGCGATCACCCTGAACAAGCTCGGGGAGCACGACGAGGCGGAGCGCGAGCTGCGTGCGGTGGTCGCGATCTCGGGGAGGGTGCACGGCGCGGAGGCCGACTACACGCTCTTCGCCCGCGGCTACCTCGTCGACCTGCTGAGCGACGCCGGGCGGGCGGACGCGGCGGAGGAGGAGTGCCGCGCGCTGATCGAGGCGTGGGAGCGGCGGGACGACGACTCACGGTCGCATGTCCAGGACAAGCGCTTCAGGCGCGGGCGCCTGCTGCTGGACCTCGGGCGGGTGGCGGAGGCCGAGGAGGAAATCCGGGTCTCGCTGTCCATGGCGCGGGAACTGCACGGGCCCACGCACCAGGAGACCGTCAACGCACGTGCCTGGCTGACCACCGCGCTGCGGCGGCAGAACCGGCTCGACGAGGCGGAGGCCGAGATGCGGGCGGCGGTCGAGGACTGCGCGGCATCGGCGGAGTCTGAGGTGGACCCACCCCTGATGACGGCGCTCTTCACGCTCGGCGACATCCTGGACCTCGGGCAGCGCTACGAAGAGGCGGAGTCGCTGTGGCACGACCTGGTCGACAGGACCTCGGCGGCCCTGAGCCCCACCCACTGGCGGGTGCGCCGGGCGCGCCGTAACCGCGTCGATGCCCTGCGCGGGTTGCGGCGGTACGCCGAGGCGGAGTCCGAGGCCGACGCGCTGGTGGCGGAGACGTTCGCGGCCGTCGGGGAGCGGCACGACGAGTCGTTGACCGCACTGCGGACGCGAGCGCTGGTCCTGGACGATCAGGGGCGGCACGACGAGGCGCAGACGGCCTACCGCGACCTTCTGGAACGGCAGACCGCCGTGCTCGGGGCCGAGCATCCCAACGCCCTCACCACCCGGCACCATCTGGCGGTCAGCATGGGGATGGCCGGACGGCACGAGGAGGCGCTGGAGGCGTACACCCAGGTGCTCCAGGACCGGATCCGCCTTGTGGGACCGGACGCGCCGGGGACGCTGGTGGAGCGCTACAGCCGCGCCGGGGCCCTGTCGAGCCTCGGGCGCGTGGAGGAGGCCGAGCAGGAGTACCGCCTGACCATGGAGGGGGAGGCCCGAGTGCTGGGGCCGGACGACCCGAGCGCCCTGCTGACCGTGGTCCAACTGGCCGCCCTGCTGCGCGACCAGAAGCGCTACGAGGAGTCCGAAGCCTTGTACCGCCGGGTGGCCGAGGGGCGCACGCGGTCCATGGGAGCCGAGGCCAAGAGCACCCTGGCCGCCCGGCACAGCCTGGGCAATGTGCTCAACAAGATGGGCCGGTTCGCGGAGGCCGAGACGGAGATCCGGGAAACGCTCACGGCCAGGCAGCGCGTCCTGGGACCGGAGCATGCCAACACCCTGTGGACCCGGCACAACCTCGGCACCACCCTCAAGGGCCTCGGCCGCCTCGACGAGGCCGAGGCCGAGTGGCGGGCCGTGCTGGAGATCGGCGAGCGCGTCCTGGGCGAGGAGCACAACTGCACCGTCAAGACCCGCGAGGCCCTGGCCGGGCTGCGGGGGCCGGAGGACGACCAGATGTCCTGATGGGAACGGTCAGGCGTCCTGAGGGGGGATCCGGCCGCTCGCCCCCCCTCGGGCGGCGAGCAGGGCTTCCCGTTCCCGCCGGGCGCGCCGTGGCGAAATATGGCGCGATCCGATCGCCATGCCGCCCCTCAGCACCCGCCGGGCGCCGCTCGCCAGTTCGGTCGGCGCGAGCCGTGCGCTGGCTGGGGGCTCGGCCGCCCCTCCCGGCGTGTCGCTCATCTGAGCAGCACCCCTCTCGTTGTATCCAAAAGGCGAGACAATGGGCTCTGGCAAGGCGTGATTCTCGCCACTCTGATCGGGGTGTCGCTCATATGAGCAGGGATCGAGGGGTGATCCGGCGGTCCCCCGCTGTGCTCACCTCTCCAATGCGTGGCACTCAGTGCCACCCTCTTGATGTTCGACACCTCGAACCAACGGTTACGTATAGTGAAATTCCAAGCGTCCACCACGGGCGGAGGGTGGGTGTGTGTTCGAGGCTTGAAGGCACTTCAAGCGAGCCTCGATCGGGCACCGTACTTTCGAACACGTGGCAGGCGGGTGGTTACAGCCGTATGACGGTGGAGTGGACCTGCTCAGGGGCCTTTGATCTGGGTACGCTCCCCGCCGTCAGGGCAGCCGAGCCGAGGAGATCGAGTCCCGTGCCGGAAACACAAGATCAGCAGAAGTTCGTTTACGACTTCACCGAGGGCAACAAGGATCTCAAAGACCTGCTCGGCGGTAAGGGAGCCAACCTCGCCGAGATGACCAATCTCGGTCTCCCCGTGCCACCGGGCTTCACCATCACCACCGAGGCATGCAAGGTCTACCTCGACAGCGGTGAGGAACCCGCGGCCCTGCGCGACGAGGTGAGTGCGCACCTCGACGCCCTCGAAGCGAAGATGGGCAAGAAACTCGGCCAGGCGGACGACCCCCTCCTCGTATCCGTACGCTCCGGCGCCAAGTTCTCGATGCCCGGCATGATGGACACCGTCCTCAACATCGGCCTCTCGGACCAGTCCGTGGCCGGGCTCGCCGCGCAGGCGGGTGACGACCGGTTCGCCTGGGACTCCTACCGGCGCCTCATCCAGATGTTCGGCAAGACCGTGCTCGGCGTGGACGGCGACCTCTTCGAGGAGGCCATCGACGACGCCAAGCAGGCCAAGGGCGTCACCGTGGACGTCGACCTCGACGCCGCCGACCTCAAGAAGCTGGTCGGCGAGTTCAAGAACATCGTCGCCAAGGAGACCGGCCGAGGCTTCCCGCAGGAGCCGCGCGAGCAGATGGACCTCGCCGTACGGGCCGTGTTCGACTCCTGGAACGGCGACCGCGCCAAGCTCTACCGCCGCCAGGAGCGCATCCCCCACGACCTCGGCACCGCGGTCAACATCTGCTCCATGGTCTTCGGCAACCTCGGCCCCGACTCGGGCACCGGCGTCGCCTTCACCCGCGACCCGGCCAGCGGCCACCAGGGCGTCTACGGCGACTACCTGCAGAACGCCCAGGGCGAGGACGTGGTCGCGGGCATCCGCAACACGGTCCCACTGGCCGACCTCGAGCGGATCGACCAGCAGTCCTACGACCAGCTCATGCAGATCATGGAAACCCTCGAGACGCACTACAAGGACCTGTGCGACATCGAGTTCACCATCGAGCGCGGCAAGCTGTGGATGCTGCAGACCCGGGTCGGCAAGCGCACCGCCGGTGCCGCCTTCCGCATCGCCACCCAGCTCGTCGACCAGGGGCTGATCGACGAGGCCGAGGCGCTGCACCGGGTCACCGGGGCGCAGCTCGCGCAGCTCATGTTCCCGCGCTTCGACGACGAGGTGGCCTCCGGCGACACCGTCCAGAAGATCGGGCGGGGCATCGCCGCGTCCCCGGGCGCCGCCGTCGGCAAGGCCGTCTTCGACTCGTACACCGCCGTCAAGTGGTCGCGCTCGGGCGAGAAGGTCATCCTGATCCGCCGGGAGACCAACCCCGACGACCTCGACGGCATGATCGCCGCGGAGGGCATCCTGACCTCGCGCGGCGGCAAGACCTCACACGCCGCCGTCGTCGCCCGCGGCATGGGCAAGACCTGTGTGTGCGGCGCCGAGGAGCTCGAAGTCGACACCAAGCGGCGCCGGATGACGGTGCCCGGCCGGGACGGCAAGGACGGCATCGTCATCGAGGAGGGCGACGTCGTCTCGATCGACGGCTCCTCCGGCAAGGTCTACCTCGGCGAGGTCCCGGTCGTGCCCTCGCCGGTCGTGGAGTACTTCGAGGGCCGCATGCACGCGGGCGCCGACGACGCGGACGAGCTGGTGGGCGCGGTGCACCGGATCATGGCGTACGCCGACCGGGTGCGCCGACTGCGCGTACGGGCCAACGCGGACAACGCCGAGGACGCCGCCCGCGCCCGGCGGTTCGGCGCCCAGGGCATCGGGCTGTGCCGCACCGAGCACATGTTCCTCGGCGAGCGGCGCGAGATGGTCGAGCGGCTGATCCTCGCCCACACCGACGAGGAGCGGGACACGGCGCTCGATGGGCTGCTGCCGCTGCAGCGGGACGACTTCGTCGAGCTCTTCGAGGCGATGGACGGGCTGCCCGTCACCGTCCGGCTGCTCGACCCGCCGCTGCACGAGTTCCTGCCCGACATCACCGAGCTGTCGGTGCGCGTCGCGCTCGCCGAGTCCCGCAAGGACCACAACGAGAACGATCTGCGGCTGCTGCAGGCCGTGCACCGGCTCCATGAGCAGAACCCGATGCTGGGCCTGCGCGGCGTACGGCTCGGCCTGGTCATCCCCGGCCTGTTCGCCATGCAGGTACGGGCCATCGCCGAGGCCGCCGCCGAGCGCCGCAACGCCAAGGCCGACCCGCGGGCCGAGATCATGATTCCGCTGGTCGGCACGGTCCAGGAGCTGGAGATCGTCCGCGAGGAGGCCGAGCGGGTCATCGCGGAGGTCGAGCAGGCCCACGGCGTGGACCTCAAGCTCACCCTCGGCACCATGATCGAGCTGCCGCGCGCCGCGCTGACCGCCGCCCAGATCGCCGAGTCCGCCGACTTCTTCTCCTTCGGCACCAACGACCTCACCCAGACCGTCTGGGGCTTCTCCCGCGACGATGTCGAGGCCAGCTTCTTCACCGCCTACCTGGAGAAGGGCATCTTCGGCGTCAGCCCGTTCGAGACCATCGACAAGGACGGCGTCGGCGCCCTCGTCCGCGACGCCGCCCAGGCCGGTCGCGCCACCCGCCCCGACCTCAAGCTGGGCATCTGCGGCGAGCACGGCGGCGACCCGGAGTCCGTCCACTTCTTCCACGAGGTGGGCCTGGACTACGTCTCCTGCTCCCCGTTCCGCATCCCCGTCGCCCGCCTGGAGGCCGGCCGAGCGGCGGCGAACGGCCGGTAGGCCACCAGCCGATAAGGCCACCGGAGCCGGCGCCGGGAAACACCCACCCTCATCCCCGGCAGCGGCTCCGGATCTCAAAGGGGGCGGCACCTTGTGCGGAGGTGCCGCCCCCTCATTCGTCCGTCAGCCGAGGGGCGCGTCAGGTGAGCGGAGCCAGAGCCGCTGTCCGCCGGGGGACACGGTCAGCCCGAAGTCGCCGCTGTCCGGGCTGCCGTCGTTCACGTACGCCCTGTGCACGGCGGTGGCCTCCTCCCACAACTGGCGTGGGCCGTACTGCCACACCTCCTCGTGGGTGACCGTGGCCGCCGACCCGTTTCGATCGTGGAGCCAGATCTGATACCTGCCGTCCGGTGCTCCGTCGGCCATGACCACGCCCGGCAGTTTCGCGCCCGCGTAGAGGGCGAAGCCGAGGCCGGTCATGCTGTCGGCGGGAAGCGGGCCGGTGCTGCCGTGCCGCCCGGTTCCGCTGTCCACCGGGACGTCCGGGCCGGGGCGCTCCGAGCGCATCGGCATGAAGCGGGCACCGCCGATGAACCGGCCGGTGGCAACCCCGTCACCGGCCACGTCGAGCCGTACCAGCGTCCCGGACCAGAAGTCCCCCGCCAGCGGGGCGAGGATGAGCCCGCCCGGCTTGGTCTGCCGTACCCATGTGTAAGGGATGCGGCGCACCGAACAGGTCGCGATGATCCGGTCGTACGGCGCCCCGGACTCCCACCCCCGTGCCCCGTCGCCCCACACGACGCCGGGGCTGTATCCGGTTTCCTTGATGGCCTTCGCGGCCTTCTCCGCCAGCACCGGATCGACCTCGATGGTGGTGACGTTCTGGCTCCCCAGGCGCGCGGCGAGCAGTGCGGCGTTCCAGCCGCTGCCGGTGCCGATCTCCAATACGCGCTGCCCGTCGGTGACCTCCAGCGCGGTGAGCATGCGCGCCACCATCGTGGGCATGGAGTTGGACGAGGTCGCGATTCCCGGGCCGTCACTCCGCCCGTCGTCCACCTGCGTCACGATCGGCACATCCCGGTGGACGAGGTCCCACCAGGCCGCGTCCGTCGTGACGGGGACGCAGGTGGCCCGCTGCTCCCAGATGTCGCCGGGGATGAAGTGGTGGCGTGGAACGGCGTCGAAGGCCGGGCGCCATGCGTCCGTGAGTTCGCCGGACGCGGTGAGGGCTTCCATGAGTGCCGCGTGACGTGGTCGCCAGTCCTCGGTCATGGACCCTCACTTCCCTTTCGGGGGTGGTGTGCCGTCCGGCGGGGGCGGCGGCGGGGGCGTCCACGGCTTGATCGGGGCGGGATCGCCCTTGTGCTTGTTCTCGACAGTCACAGTTCTACCTCCTGAGTACGGGCGCCTGGGCGCCTGTAAAGGCCCGCCCCGGCCGGGGCGGGGGGCTTTTCTGTGCGAGGACTCCACCCCGGCCCGGGGTCCCCCGATCGGGTCCGGAGTCCGGTCGGCGGTGGCTCACATGGCTTCCGCTGACCGGGCTTGTCGCGTGGCCGCCTCGTAGGCGCGGAGCAGCCGCTCGCCGGTCTCGCATTCGGCGCCGGGGGTGCGGCAGGCGAGGCAGCCCGCGGCGTGTTCGATGGCGGCGCGCCAGGCTTCGTCGGAGAAGGGGTCGGTGGTCTGCTCGGGGGTCGTCATCGGGTTCTGCCCTGGTCGAGGGCTCGGCGCATGGCGGCGGCTTGGGTTACCGCGTCGCGCGGGTAGTCCCGGGCGTGGGTGGGGCAGGCGTAGATGGTGGCGCCGGCGACGCTGCCGCTGTGCTCGATGGTTACGGGGACGGGTTCGTCGGTGGGTAACTGGCAGCGGTAGCAGAGCTGGCGGCCTTCTGGGACGGGGTCGAGTACGTCCTCGACGGCCTGACGCAGGGCGGGGGCCAGGTGGTCGGGGTCGGTGAGATAGCGGTCGGGGCCGAGCGGGATCCGCCAGTACGTTTGGTGCTCGGGCCCCCATGCGGCGGGTGGTACGCCGAGGAGGGTGCTTTCGTCGGCGAGTTCGGCGAGGACGCGGATCTGGCGCATGCACCAGCTACGGGCGGTGCGGATGCCGATCAGCCAGTAGGTCTTGCCGTAGGTGTTGTCCTGGATGACGGCGCCCGAGTCCCGCCCGAGCAGCTCCAGGGCTCGGTTCGCGACGGCGGTGGGCGCGGAGACGGCGTCCCACCATCTGCCCACCGGTAACGGCTCGATGTCCTCGGTGTTCGGCGGTGTCCACGGCAGGTTTCTGGTCGTCGTCATGGTCGGCTCCGTGCACGGTCTGTGTTCTGACCGTCACATGCTGCCTACGCAGCAAGACCCTGGTGTCCACAGACTGTGAACGCCAGGGTCCTTGACTTAGGGTGATCGTCCCGCTACACGCCGCACCACAGGGAGAACTCGCGCAACGGATCGGGCACCCGCGCCCGCGCCCTCCGCAACGCCGCCGCCGTCTCGTGCACCTGCGGATGATGCCGCGTCATCTGCGGCGCCGTCTCCCGCGCCTTGAGGAGGGACTCGAACGCCTCGTCGTGGCGGGCGGTCCACACCTGGGCCCTCGCCAGATCGATGTAGAAGTGCCCGGCCCGGCCCGGTGGATAGTCCTGCGGGATCTCCACCTTGGCCGCACGCTTCAGCGCCAGCCCGTGCTTGTCCTGGTCCGCCGCCGCAGCAACCGCGTGCAGTTCCACGTTCGTCGGCCCGAATGTCAGCTCGTAGACGCGCGTCTCGCCCGTCTCTTGTGCCATCCCGCGCGCTTCCTCCAGCCACGCGTCAGAACCGTCCTTGTCTCCCTGGCGGGAGGCGAGGATGGAGCCCTTCAAGTGCAGCGCCCCGCGTACCGCCCGGGTCTCCGAGGAGCCGTCGTCGTCCAGTTCCTTGAGGGCCTGGTTCACCAGACGGAGCCCGGTATCGACTCCCGGGCGCCCACCCTCGACGCTGGTCTGCGCACGCATCCATCGTTCGACCGCCGCCTGCCGCGGGTCACCTGATTGGGTCGCGGCCTGCGCCATACGTGACAGTGCCAGGCGGGCAAGGTGCATCTCTCCGACCCGGTACGCCACTCGCCAAACGCCGCGCGCCGCCTCGGCCTGGAGGCCGTACAACTCCTCGCGCGCATGACCCGGGCCGTCCTGGACGTGGATGGCATGAAGGATCTCGGCGATGAGGGAGGGCAGTTTCTCGGCGAGCCCGCCCAGGTTGGCTGCGGCGCGCATCTGGATCGTGCGCGCCACGTCGGCGCGTAGGTCAGCGAGCGGGCGCGGTGGGGGTGCGGCCGGGTCGGGGTCGAGGTCCCAGTTGTCTAGGGCCCCGCCGAGAGGCTCGATCATGCGGTCGATGCGGTCCTGCTGAAGCTGCTGGCGGTAGGGCTGGCCTCGCAGGTTGGAGACGCCTACGTCGAGGGCGCGGGCGACAGCCGCCACGATCTCCTCACTGGCGTTCCGGTCCCCCTTCTCGATCATCGAGAGCATGGACGCGGAGACGTGCGAGCGTTGCCCTAGCTGTCGTAGTGAGTAGCCACGGACGGCGCGCAGTTCGGCGATGCGCTGCCCGATTCCGCCGGTATGTTCGTCGTTGCCGTATGGCATGCTGAACTCCGTTCTGACTCCGACACTCAGAACGGTACCCGCGACCCGCTCCGCCGGTACGGCTGATCGGCCCCCATTTCGGTGAGGGCCGACGCGCCTCCTTGACACGACGGGACCGGCGCGGGTGCGGGGCGCCCGTCACCGACGCCCCGCATAGCGCAGCTCACCGATGTCCCCGCATAGCGCAGCGTCATCGCGACCGCGGAACTTAAAGGGGGCGGCACCTTGTGCGGAGGTGCCGCCCCCTCTCACTCCCCCCACGGGAGCTGTTGCCGCGCGCATCGGCTACGTGCGGCAACACAAGTGCCCAGTCGCCGTAACGTACTCGTCACCCCCCACGGGAACGAGCAATCTGGCTCTGAGCACCGCCTGTTGAATTCCGGACAGCCCCTGGAAGTGTTTACCGGCGGCCCCCGGTTTTCCTGGAGAACAGCTTTCCTCTTCCGGCGTCCGCGCCGCTCCCCGTTTCACATCTGGCCAAAAGGGCGTGGTGACTGACCGTGCCAGCGTGCATACTCATCGGTGATCGGGGGGCGGTCGCAATGTCACGTGTGGGGGTCTGGTGCTCCGTGTTCATTTCAGTGAACTCGATCTGGCCCGGCTGCGGATGGCGGTCCGACCGGACGCGCTCTGGGAAACCGTTTTGAGTTTCCATCGGCTGCGGGAGAACCGGGCCGAGTCCGTATACGGAAAATGGCGTTCGGAGGCGCGAAACCGACTCAACGGCGAAGCGCGGCTGCTCGCGCCGCTCATTCCCTCGCGCGGCTATTTCCCGGACTTCTTGACCCCCGCCGAAGGGGTAATCGGTTGCGACGCCGCGATGTCCGCGCTGCGCGCCATCCCGGGGGAGCGGCTGAACGCGGAGCTCGCCGGGCTTCCGGCGGCCCGGGCGCTTCCGGGGTGGATAAGGGATCTGGGGGAGGGCGAACGAAAGCCGCTGGACCGGCTGATCAGCACGCTGCGCGCCTACCATCAGGCCGCCGTCGCGCCGTACTGGGCGCATATACAGGCCCGGATCGAGGCCGACCGGGCGGCCCGGGGCCGCGCCCTGCTGGACGGGGGCGCCGATGGGCTGCTGGCCTCGCTGCCGGCGACGATGCGGTGGCGGGCGCCCGTGCTGGAGGTCGACTATCCGGTGGACCGCGATCTGCGGTTGCGCGGGCGGGGGTTGCTGCTCCTGCCGTCGTTCTTCTGCCGGGGGACGCCGGTGACGTTCCGGAACCCGGATCTGACGCCCGTACTGGTCTACCCCGTCGAACACGCCCCGTGCGGCCTGCCGCTCCGCCCCGGGCAGCGGCCCGCCCTCGCGTCGGGGCCCGGGGCCGGGGCGGCATCCGCGTCGGGGGCCGGGCCCGCCCGGACGCTCGGCAAGCTGGTCGGGCAGACCCGCTCGGCGGTGCTGCTGGAGGTCAGGGGCGGCTGTACGACCAGTGAACTCGCCCGCCGGGTCGGCGTATCGCTGGCCTCGGCCAGTCAGCACGCCAGTGTGCTGCGCGAGGCGGGCCTGGTGCACACCCTGCGCCAGGGCAGCGCCGTCCTGCACACGCTGACGCCGCTGGGCGCGGCGCTGCTGCGCGGCGGGGCGCCCGGAGAGCGCGTCTTCGGCTCACCGGCGCAGCTCCCGCCGGTCGCCACGAGCGGGCGGGGGCCGTCCGGGCGCGGATGAGGCTATTCGGCCCGACCGTACGGTGGGTTCTGCTCGGTGGGCTCAGGGACAGAGACCGGCCCGGAAGGTGAACGAGACGAGTTGCGCTCGATCACGTGCGCCGACCTTCGTCATGGCCCGCACCGCATGCGTCTTCACGGTGAACGGCGACACGGACATCTGGGCCGCGATCTCCTCGTTGCCGAGACCGCTTGCGACGAGAACGACCACGTCCCGCTCCCTGGGTGTCAGAGCGTCGAAGCGTCGCAGCAGTTCCTGGTCGATCACCGGGGGCGGACTGTCGGTCATATGACCGATGAGCGCGGCCGTCGCGGCGGCCGACAGCGCACCGCCACCGCGGACGACCTCACTGATTCCGGCGACGAGTTCAGCAGGGCTCACGGTCTTGCTCAGGAAGCCGTTGGCGCCCGCGCGAAGGGCGGCGAGAACGATGTCGTCCTGGTCGAAGGTGGTCAGCACGATCACCCGCAGCTCTTCGGGCGGGTGCTCTTTGCGGATCCGGCGGGTGGCTTCGACACCGTCGATGCCGGGCATCCGGATGTCCATCAAGACCAGGTCGACGGGGTGGTCCCGGAGGAAGGGGACGACCTGGAGTCCATCGGAGAGATCACCCGCGACAACCAGACTCGGGTCGAGCAGAAGCATCGCCCGGATCCCGGCCCTCATGTCGTCCTGGTCGTCGACGATCAGAATCCTCGTCATCAGATGACGGCTCCAAGGGGGCTGAACTCCGCACGGACCCGGAACCGTCCGTCGTCACTGTCGATCGTCAGCCGCCCGCTGGAGGACTCGACGCGCTCGCGCATCCCGATGAGTCCGAGTCCGCTGCCGGAGCCGCTGCCGGAGCCCGGGCCGGAGCCGCGGAGTGAATGACCGACACGGTTCTCCACGGTGACGCAGATCCTGCCCTCGCGCTCGCGCACATCCACCGTTGCCGCCCCCTCCCCATGCCGGTAGGCATTCGTGAGTGCTTCTTGAACGACCCGGTAGACCGTCACGCCGACGCTGGGCTCCACGAAACCGGCGGGGATGTCGATGGAGGGTTGGACGTCGAGGCCGATGCTCTCGAACGAGGCGATCAGTCCTTCCAGGCCGCTCAGCGACGGAGTCGGCCGGAGCGCCTCGCCGTCGGAAGTGTCGTCTCCGACGCGGAGGAGCGCGAGGATCCGTTGCGTCTCGACGACGACGGTGCGCGCGCTGGACCTGGCCGAGACGAGGGCCTGCCGGGACGATTCGGCGTCCTCGGGCAGCCCGATTTCCGCGGCACCGAGATGCAGGCTCAGCATCGCCACTTGGTGGCCGATGACGTCGTGGAGGTCTCGTGCGATGCGGAGTCGTTCTTCGGTCACTCGCCGAGTGGCTTCGATCTCGCGGGTGGCGATGGCGCTTTCGGCCCGCTCCTCCAAGATCCACCAGTGGTCTCGATGGATGCGGAGCGCGGCCCCTGTCGCACCTCCCGCTATGGCCGAGAAGAGGGCGGCTGCTCCTACGATCGCGCCGCCACGAAATCCTCCCAACGTCATGAAGGCGCCCAGGAAGAACGCCGCCACGATGCCGGTTCCGGCCAGCGGCTGCTTTCCCCTGAGAGTGACCGAGAACAGCACGAGCACTGCCATCATCCACACCGACAGGGGGTCGTGGCCCACCGCTGTGACGGCGAAGGACGCCGCGCTCGTCACGACCAGTCCTGCCCATGGCTGCCACCATGAGAGGGCGACGCCGCCACCGGCGAGGAGGACCGAGAGGGCCGTCGGCCCATCCGAGCCTCTCAGTATCACTGCCACGATCTGACCGGTGAACACCAGCGCGGCCACTGCATAGGCGGCTCGGTGCAGCGCCTCGGGGCGGCGGACCCACAGGGGTGCCGCGGGCCCGTCTTCACTGTTCTGCGCCTTGACCATGACCTGATTCTCGTTCACGCATGCCCAGGCCGTGTACTTCGAACGAAGTAGACGGCGCACCTGATTCGGCCGGTGGAGACGGCAGAACTCATTCGATCGAAGCGGATGGCAGAACTACTTCGATTGAAGTACGTGGCCCGTCCCGAGACCGCTGAGACTCCTCATCGAGGCGACCGTCTCACACCATCACGATCACAACGGGACACCCGATGACTCAGACCACCGTAACTCCGACCACGACCACGACCACGACGGCGCCCTCCGGGCTCCGATCGCTCTACCTGATCCGAGTCGCCTTCTCCCTGATCTGGGTGGCACTCGTCCTCACGACCTCCGCCTCGCTCGTGTCGAGGGACAGGCCCACAGTGATCGCGGCCGTGCTGCTCATCAGCTACCCCCTGTGGGACGTCATCGCCACGCTCCTGGAGCGGCGGATGGCCGCCACCGGCTCCACGAACCGCGTCAGTACGATCAACGTGGCTCTCGGCCTCGCCACCACCATCGGAATGATCATCGCCGTCTTCTCCACCATCGGGACGGCCCTTCTCGTGTTCGGCATCTGGGCCCTCCTTTCCGGAGCGATCCAGCTCGTCGTGGCGATCCGACGCCGGCGCACCGTCGGCGCCCAGTGGCCCATGGTCATCAGCGGCGGGCAGTCCGTCCTCGCCGGTGCCACCGTCGCCGCCACGTCCGCCTCGGCGACGAGCGGCCTGTCCACCGTCGCCGGATACTCGGCCTTCGGTGCCTTCTGGTTCCTCGTCTCCGTCATCGCCCTGAGCGTCCGCGGCGGCTAGTCCTTTCGGCCCTCGGCCATCGCGTGGTCCTCCGCCGTCCCCGGTGTGGCTCCGGTGGCGAGTTCGCCCGTGGCCACCTTGCTGTTCCGGCGGCCCCAGCACAGGTAGATCAGCAGTCCGGCCGCCATCCAGCCCAGGAACCGGGCCCAGGTGATCAGCGGCAGACTGCCCACCAGCAGCAGACACAGCAGCACCGCGACGGCGGGCACGACCGGCACCCATGGGGTGCGGAAGCCGCGCCGCAGGTCGGGGCGGGAGCGGCGCAGGTAGACCACGCCGACGCAGACGACGATGAAGGAGGTCAGCATGCCGATGTTGCCCAGCTCGGCGAGGTCCCCGATGGGCAGCACCGCCGTCATGAACGCGACCAGCAGCCCGAGGGTCCAGGTGATCCGGCGCGGGCTGCGGGTGACCGGGTGGACGTGGGAGAACCACTCGGGCAGCAGCCGGTCGCGGCTCATCGCGAGGAAGACCCGGCTCTGCCCCAGCAGCATGATCATCACGACCGTGGTCAGCCCGCAGATCGCGCCGATGCCCACGATCCGCACCGCCCAGTCCGCGCCCGCCGCCTTGAGGGCGCCGGTGATGGGGGCGGCGTTGTCCAGCTTGGAGTAGTGCTGCATCCCGGTCACGGTCAGGGCGACGGCGACGTAGAGCACGGCGCAGACGGCGACGGTGGACAGCAGCGCGATGGGCAGGGTGCGCTGCGGGCGCTTGGCCTCCTCGGCGTTGCTGGCCATGATGTCGAAGCCGGAGTACGCGCCGAAGATGATCGCGCCACCGGTCAGGATCCCGGCCATGCCGAACGTGGCGTCCGCGCCAAGACCGGCCCACCCCAGCAGCGGCTGCTCCCACATGTCGCCGTTGCCGCCGACCGGTTGGGACGCCGGGATGAACGGCGACCAGTTGGCCGCGTCGATATGCGTCACCCCGATCGCGAGGAAGATGACGATGGCCACGAGCTTCACCATCGTCATCGCCGTGTTGATCCGGGAGGTGGTGCGCACCCCGGAGGCCAGGACGGCGGTGAGCACCAGGATGACCAGCACCGCCGGGATGTTGACGGCGGCGTCCGGGCCGGAGACGGAGGCCGGGAGGCGGATATCGAAGGTCGCCAGGAAGTCGGTGACGTACTGCGACCAGCCACTGGCCACCGCGCCCGCGCCCATCGTCATGTCGAGGATGAGGTCCCAGCCGATGAGCCAGGCCACCAGCTCCCCGAGCGAGACATAGGCGAAGGTGTAGGCGCTGCCCGCCACCGGGACGGTACTGGCGAACTCCATGTAGCAGAGCGCGACCAGGGCCGTGGCCACCGCGCCGATGCTGTAGGAGATCGCGATGCTCGGCCCGGCGTAGTTCGCGGCCGCGGTGCCGGTCAGCACGAAGATGCCCGCGCCGATGGTGACGCCGATGCCCATGAGGGTGAGCTGGAGCGGGCCCAGGGCGCGGGCCAGCCGCGTCTCGGGGCTCGCGGCGTCCTCGATGGTGGCTTCGATGGATTTGTTGCGCATGGCGGTGGTCACTCCTTCGCTGGGCCCGGCGCGACACGGCGGACGACGACGCTCTGAGCAGGACGGTTACGCCGTGAGCGGGACGGCTGCGCCGTGAGCGGGACGACTACGCCCTGAGCAGCACTCCGGGGAGGTGCTCGGCCAGTCGCTCGTAGTCGGAGACGGTGTTGTAGAGATGGGCCGAGAGCCGCAGGAAGCCCCGCCCGTCCCACGAGGTGATCGCGGTCTCGCAGCCGGTGTCGGCCGCGATCGCGCGCTGCAGCACATGGGAGGCTTCGTGGTCGGCGGCGAGACCGGCGGGCAGCGGGACCAGCCGCATCGCCGGGGCCTCGCTGCCCCCGACGGCGGTCAGGTCCGCGCCCAGGGCGTCGGCCAGCAGCCCCTGGGCCACCTCGGCCAGCTTGGACATCCGCTCGCGGGCGGCGTCCCAGCCGTACGTCTCCTCGATGAACTCCAGCGAGCGCGGCGCCGCGAGCCAGGCGGTGAGGTCCAAGGTGCCCTGGACGTCGAAGCGCTGCGGGAACGGGTCCGGGGTGCCCCAGGAGTCGGTGAGCGGCCACAGATCCTGGGCGTCGGGGCCGCGCGCGACCAGCGCCGCCGTACCGCGCGGCGCACAGCACCACTTGTGCAGATTGCCGACCCAGAAGTCGGCCGCCCCGGCCAGGCCGACCGGATCGGCCAGCATGCCGGGCGCGTGCGCGCCGTCGACCAGGACCTTCGCCCCGACGGCGTGGGCGAGCCGGGCGATCTCCGCCACGGGGAAGAGCCGGGCGGTGGCCGAGGTGATCTGGTCGACGACCACCAGCGCGGTGGCCTCGCTCAGCGCCCCCTCGACGACGGCCGCGATCTCCTCGGCGGTCGCCTCCAGCGGGATGTGCAGCGTCCGCACCCGGGCCCCGGCCCGTTCGGCGGCCCGTGCCGTGCCCATCGCCACCGCGCCGTAGGTGTGATCGGTCAGCAGCACCTCGGCGCCGGGCGGCAGGGTCAGACAGCCCAGTACGGTGCTCACCCCGGCGCTGGCGTTGGCCACCAGGGCGGTGTGATCCGCCGGGACCCGCAGAAACCGCGCCACGGCGGCCCGCGCCCGGCCCACCCGCTCGGGCAGCTCGCGGAACCACGCGTCCGGGTTGGTCTCCATCTCCTCGCGCAATGCCCGCTGGGCGTCCTGAACGGTGCGCGGCACGGCGCCGAACGAGCCGTGGTTGAGATGGACGACCGAGGGATCGAGCGTCCAGTGCGACGGGGCGGCGGCCATGGGTCCCTTCCTGGTTGACTGAGGGGAGGTGAGCGAGTGGTCCGACAAGTTGTCCGATGACTTCGTCGAGCTTCCGGGAACCGTAGAGGGATCGCGCGAGTCTGACCAGGCCCTTGACGTAAAATGGGCGTAACGAAGTCGACCGGTAGCGTGGAGTCATCTAATGACTCGGCCGGATGGTCAGAATGGGTGGCCATCAATGGGTGGCCATCAATGGGTGGCCGGAAACGGGTGGGCAGGAAGGGGTGGCCGGATGGCCGCGACCGATGAGGCTGCGGACGGGCTGCGCGCCATGATCGCCAAGGGTGAGCTGGCGCCCGGCCGGCAGCTCCCCGCCGAGCCCGAGCTCTGCGCGCGGCTCGGCGTCTCGCGTGGCTCGCTGCGCGAGGCCGTGCGCTCGCTCGCCGCCCTCGGGATGCTGGAGTCCCGCCACGGCGCCGGCACCTTCGTATCGGCGCTGCGCCCCGGGCAGATGCTGGCCGGGTTCGCCGCCACCGTGGACGTCCTGCCGCTCGACGGGCTGCTGGAGCTGTTCGACGTACGCCGCCCCCTGGAGGCCCAGGCCGCCGCGCTGGCCGCCGCCCGCGCCGACGAGCGGGTTCTCGCCCGGCTGCGCGAGGTGCAGAAGCGGCTGGCCGCCTCGGAGGACGAGGCGGAACGGCATGCGCTGGACCGGGAGTTCCACTCCACCCTGTGCCAGGCCGGCGGCAATGAGGCGCTGGCCGCCCTCGCCGATGTGCTGCGCGCCCGGGGCAGTCACTACAGCATCTACGGCGCCCCCGAGGCCGACACCATCCGGCTGGCCAGCGACCTCGGCCATGAGGCCCTGATCAACGCCGTGGCCGCCCGCGATCCGGCGGCCGCCGCCGCGGCCGCCACCTCGCATCTGTCCCAGACCGAGGTCTGGCTGCGGCGGTACGGCCCGGCCCCGGACGGCGGCCCGGCGCACTGACCGGCGTCCAAGCGGGTCAGAGGAAGTCCGCCACGGTTCGGGCAGCGTCCCGAAGGGGCGCGGGGCTGTGTCGATGTGCGGCTCCGCCGCGTGGGCGCGACCAGCCACGACGGCGCCGCAGTTGGCCGACGACGCATCGCGACACTTCCAGCGGAGCGCTTAGAGGTGGCGCGGAAAGGGGTGCGGTCATGGTCGGCGGTTCGGGCGTTCGTCCCAGCGGTGAGTCATCCATGCTCGCCGGATCAGGCTGCGCACGGTGATGATCGTGTCGGTGAGGTCGAAGAATGCGTTGACGACGGGGGCGCGCCGCTCGTAGCAGCGGGCGAGCCGGTGGAAGGCGTTCTGCCATGCATGGGTGCGTTCGACGTGCCAGCGCTGACTGGCCTGGATGGGCGCCTTCTCGCCTTTGTGCGCGATGCGGCCGTGCAGGCCGCGTTCGTCGAGCATCGTGCGGGTCTTGTTCGAGTCGTAGCCGACGTCCAGGTGGACGGTGACCTCGTCGGGCAACGGACCCAGGTCGTTCAGGCGGTCCAGGGTCGGGGCGAGCAGCGGGGAGTCATGGCAATTGGTCCCAGAGCGGTTCGGTCAGCCATGACGGAAGCGCAGGCACGGGTCTCCTCGGTGATCACAGAGCGTCAGCAACTCCATGATCAACGGGACCTGTGCCCGCTCGGCTACCTACCTTCCCAACCGCGCCTGTCCGCGCGGCCGAACAGCGTTGTCAAGCTTGCGGCTACTTGTGCCATCCACTCCCCTGCCCGCCGTTTCCGGCGCTTCAGTCGGTCGTGTTCCCGACAGGCCCGGCGAACCAGGGGGTCGACCTGACCACTCGACAACGCGCGTGGCGGCAATGGCCTGAGGAACTCTTCCCACGGAGCCTCTGCGCACGGATGGCGAGAGCTTGGGCACTCAGATGCTGTTGGCGATGCGCTCGTGGTCCCGTTCGCCCTCGCGGGTCTGGATACCAGCGGCGAGCAGCTTGTGGGCGAGCTCGGTGACCTCATCGCCGAACGCCGCGAACAGGCCCTCGTTCTCAACGGCGTACGCCGCACGCGGAATCGGCTGCGCGACCGCGTCGACCGCAGCCTTCGTGATGGAGATCACCTCCGGCCGGAGGCCGGCGATCCGTCGGGCGAGGGTGTCGACGAAGGAATCGAGTTCTGCGGCGGGCAGGGCACGGTTGATCAGGCCATACCGTTCCGCGAGCTCCGCGCCCACGAGTTCGGCGCCGAGGATGAGCTCCAGCGCTCGGGCCCTTCCTGCCAGGCGCGTCATGTTCACCGTGCCTCCGCCTCCGGGGAGGATGCCCATCAAGGACTCCGGCTGCCCCTGCCCCGACTTGCCGATCGCCGCGAATCGCATGTCCAGGTACATGAAGAACTCGTTGCCCGCGCCGCGCGCGAAGCCCGCCAGCTTGCCGATGGTGACCTGCGGCAGCGAGCGGACCTCTTCGCTCATCGCCTGGAGGATGTTCAGACCTTCCGGGACGGTCGAGCCCGGCGCGGCCGCGATCGCAGCGCGAGTGGCTGCAGGCAGCGCGTCAGGGTCGGTGAGGTAGGCCATGTCACCGTGCGCAACGAAGAACTCCGGGTCAGCGCTCTCGAAGACAATGACGCGGACGTCGGCGTCGTCCCGCACACGCGCGACGAATGCCCGGAGTGACGGCAGGAGGACCGCGTCCATCAGATTGAGCGGCGGGTGATCGATTGTCACCGTCGCGACCCCGTCCGAGACGTCGATCGTCAGGGCGGGAAGGTCTTCGTAGCTCATGAGGTGGCTCCATATCGCGGTAAGGGACGGCCCGTGACCGGGCCGCCGGCTGGGGACAGTGTCGCGAATCTCAGCATCGCGACTGACACTGAGTATCAGCTTAGAAACCTGTACCCGAAGAAGCAAACGAGTGTGTAGGAGTACACTCGCCCCCATGAGCGCAGCGCCAGTCGGTACCCGTGAGATCAGCCGCCACGCGGTGCGAGCAGAGCTGGCCCGCGTCGCGTTCAACCGGTTCTGCCTCACCGGCTTTGACCAGGTCACCTTCGCCGACCTCTCCGAAGCCGCCGGAGTGTCGCGGAGCACCTTCCTGCGCTACTTCGGCACCAAGGAAGACGTGGTCCTGTTCGTCTTCGACCCTGTCGGTGACGTCATCACTGACGCGCTCGATGCCGAGCGGGCCAACCAGGACGACTGGAGCAGGCTGCGCAACGCCCTGGAGTCAGCCGTGAGGTTCCTCGTGCGCGACGTCCAGGAACTCGTGACGATCCTCGGCCTCATCGAGCAGACCCCAGCCCTGTGCGCACGCCTCCGCGAGAAGCAGGCTGAATGGCGACCAGAGATCGTCGCCCGACTGCAGAAGACAACCTCCCCGACCGACGGGTCATCGGTCATCGCCAACGTTCGCGTAGCGGCGGCGCTCGAAATCTTGTGGATCGTCCTCGGGCAATGGAGCGCGAGCGACGGCCAAGAGGACCTCGGCAAACTGCTGGACGCTGCGTTCGCCGCCTTCTCGACCCCGGCATGCCAGCAGACGGACGCTCCGTTGTAAAGGGCCGAGGCGGCGGCTTCCTCGGCGGTGCCGAAGCAGCCGAAAGGAGTGGTCGACCCGGCGGCGGTGATCGCGTCGTCGGAGTCCAGCCCCGGCCGCGAGTGCAGGAGTGGGGTGTCGATCCGGCCGAAGCGGACGGTGTCCACGCTCAGCCGTGCGGGGCCGCCGAGGCCCCCACAGCACCTATCTGCGCGACCTCTCAGTCGTCGATGCCGCTGCGCTCGACGCCCGCGACGATATGCCGCTGCAGGACGAGAAAGACCACCAGCAGCGGCACGATCGACACCGCCGCCGCCACGAACAGCTCATGGATGTTGACGGTCTGGGCGGTGGTGAACGTCGACAGCGCCACCTGCACCGTCCACGCGTCCCGGTCCTGGCCGATGACCAGCGGCCACAGGAAGGAGTTCCAGGCGCCGATGAAGACGATCGTGCCGACCGCCGCGAAGACCGGCCGGGAGTTCGGCACCACGACCTGCCAGTACGTACGCCAGTAGCCCAGACCGTCCACCCGCGCCGCGTCCTCCAGCTCCCTCGGAAACCCAAGGAAGTACTGGCGGAAGATGAACGCCGCGACCGCGCTGAACAGCGTCGGCACCACAAGACCGCGCAGGGTGGACACCCAGCCGAGCGAGCTGACCAGCACAAAGCTGGGCACGAAGGTGACCGCCGCCGGGACCATCAAGGTGCCCAGGATCCAGTAGAAGACCACATCGGCGTAGGCGTACGGGATGCGGGCCAGGCCGTATCCGGCGAGCGAGGCCAGCAGCAGGGTGCCCACGGTGGTGAGGACCGCGATCAGCGAGGAGTTGAGCAGCGCGTGCGCCATCGGCACGTTGGGGTCGTCGAACAACTCGCGGATGTTGGACCAGTGCAGCTCGCTCGGGAAGAACCGCCACTCCGGCGAGGTGATGTCCGCCTCGCTCGACAGACCGTTGCGCACCAGGAGATAGAAGGGGATCAGGAAGAGCAGCGCGAGTGCGAGCAGCAGCACCAGCCGCACGGCGCGCCCCACGCCGACGAGGGCGTCCCGGACATCGCGCGTGTTCGGGGGAACGCGCGGGGGATTGTTCTGGCGAGTGCCCGGGGAATTGCTCGGGGAAGCGCTACGGGGAGTGCGCATCAGTCCTCCTTCCGGCCCAGGCCGAACCAGCGGGCCTGCACCACCGTCACCACGGCGATGATCAGCGCCAGGATCACCGCGCCCGCACTGCCCAGGCCCAGGTTCTGCCCCTGGCCCAGCGCTGTGTAGTAGAGGTAGACCAGCGGCGGACGGGCGTAGGGCGGATAGCCGCGCGAGTCCGACAGCAGGTTGTAGAACTCGTCGAACGCCTGGAACGCGTTGATCACCAGCAGCAGCACCACCGCGACCGAGGTCGCCCGTAACTGCGGAAAGGTGATGTGCCGGAACACCTGCCACCCCGGCCGCGCCCCGTCCACGGCCGCCGCCTCGTAGAGCCGAGGCGAGATGCGCTGCAGCCCGGCGAGGAACAGCACCATGTAGAACCCCGCCTGCAGCCACAGCCGTACGGTCACGATGACCAGCCAGTACCAGGGCGGGTCTGTGGTCGACAGCCAGGCGATCTGATCGGCGCCGAACCAGTCCAGCACGGTGTTGGCCAGCCCGAAGCGCACCCCGTTGAAGATCGACATCTTCCAGATCAGCGCCGCCACCACATACGAGCACGCCACCGGCAGGAAGAACACCGACCGGAAGAACGCCTGCGCCCAGCGCAGCCGGTTGACCATCAGCGCGAGCGCGAGCGAGAGCACATAGGTCGCCGGGACGATGAACGCCGTGAAGACCAGGAAGGTCACCAGGCTGCCGGTGAACGCGTCGTCGCCCAGCATCGCCGTGTAGTTGTCCAAGCCGACGAAGTCCGTGGGCGAGACGGTGTTGTGCGCGTCGAAGAAGCTGAGATACACGCTCCAGGCCAGCGGGACATAGGTGAAGAGGGTCAGCCCCAGGACGAAGGGGCCGACGAATATCCAGAACCACAGATGGCGGTTCTGCGGGCCCAGCAGCCTGCGTGTCAGTTCGGTGGTCAGCGGCCCCCGCATCAGTTCTTCTTCCGCACGCGCCGCAGCTCGGCCTTGGTCTTGCGGACCACCGACCGCAGCTCGCCGTCCGGGTCGGCGCCGCCCTTGATGATCCGGCTCAGCGCGTCCTGATAGGCCGTCCTGCTCGCCGAGGTCCACAGCAGCGGCTCGGCATGGCCGTGGTCGGTGACGTAGCGCACCGCCTCACCGGCCGCGCCCTGCCGCAGCTTGGCCGCCTTCGTGGCCAGCGAGATCCGGGCGGGGATGTGGAAGCCGTAGCGGAGCGCGAAGTCCTCCTGGTAGTCGGTCCGCTCCACCCACAGCCACTTCACATACGCCTTCGCCACCGCCTTGTGCCGGGACCGGGCGCTGACCGCCGCCCCGTACGCGCCGACCGGCACCGCGGGCGCGCCGTGCGCCCCGTCCCGGGGGAACGGCAGCACCCCGAAGTCGTCCCCCAGCGCCTTCTTCACCTGCGGCAGCGCCCACAGCCCGGACCACTGCATGGCGGTGAGCCCCTGGGTGAACGCGGCCGGATCCGACCAGTCGGAGGGCGCCCCGAGCAGCAGCGACTTCTCGGCGTAGAGCTGACGCAGCTTGCCGAGCGTCCGGGCGGCGGCCGGGTCGTCGAAGCCGACCTTGCCGTCCTCGGTGACCAGCGTGAGCCCGGCGGCGTTGAGCGGGGTGCCGCCGAGGACGCCGGGGCCGCCGTCATTGCCCAGGAAGAGCCCCTTGACGTCCCTGGTGGTGAGCTTCTTCGCCGCGTCGATCAGCGCGTCGAGGGTGCGCGGCGGCTCCACCCCGGCGTCGTCCAGCATGCTTCTGCGGTAGTAGAGCAACTGGGTGTCGATGACCTGCGGAATGGCCCAGATCTTGCCCTGATACGTCTTCGGGGCGAGCACGGCCGGGTTGAAGTCGTCCTTGGCCTCGCTGAGGAGATCGGTGAGGTCGACCACCTGACCGCCCTGGATCTGGTCCAGCGTCGGGCCGTTGACCTCGAAGACGTCCGGGCCGGACTTCGTGAGCAGCGCGGCGGAGGTCTGCTGGTCGTAGGCGCCCGGCCGCCACTGCACCTGGACGTTGGCCCGGTCGAACGCATCGGCGTAGCGCCTGACGGCCTGTTCGGTGCCGGGCTCGCCGTACTGGTGGTACCACTGCTCGATCACGGGCTGGCCGGCGTGGTCATCGCCGTCCCGCCCGGTGTTCGACCCGCAGGCGGAGGCCAACGCCCCCGTCAGGGCCAGCCCTCCGCTAGCACCCAGCAGCCTTCGGCGGCTCATGGACATTGGCGTGCGCCCCCTCGTCTCCCGGTCCGTACGACTCCCGGTCTCCGTACGACCCAACGATCAACGATGGAGGCGGATTACGACAGAGGTATTGCGAAGGGATGTCACTTTTCGGTACCGGAATGTGACGCTGAGTCGACGTGGGGGTGAGGGGTGGGCTGGAGCGGGGCGGGGTAGGGCGTGCTAGTTGTCGGCGTCGAGTTCGTCGAAGACGCGCTGGGCGGTGGCGAAGGCCGAGTTGGCCGCCGGGACACCGCAGTAGATCGCCGACTGCAGCAACACCTCGCCGATCTCCTCCCGGGTCAGCCCGTTGGTGAGCGCGGCCCGGATGTGCATGGCCAGCTCGGCGTCATGGCCGTGGGCGATCAGCGCGGTGAGGGTGATACAGCTCCGGGTCCGCCGGTCCAGACCGTCGCCGGTCCAGATCTCGCCCCATGCGTAGCGGGTGATGAAGTCCTGGAAGCGGGCGGTGAACGGGGTCGTCCGGGCCACCGCGCGAGCCACATGCGCGTCCCCGAGGACGGCCCGGCGCACCGCCATCCCGACGGCGTGGCGGGAGGCGTCGTCGTGGGGCGCGTCGGCGTTGTGCGCCAGGTGCGCCAGGTGCGCCAGCAGGGCCGCCGTCACCGCCTCCGGGCGCTCGACCCCCGCCAGATGGGCCGCCCCGGCGATCTCCAGCAGGCTCGCACCGGGCACCGCGTCCGCGATCCGGCGGGCGTGCGCGGGCGGGGTCGCGGGGTCGTCGCGACCGGCCACGACGAGGGTGGGCGCCGTGATCTTCTCCAGGTCGGCCGTCATGTCGTACGCCGCGAGAACGTCGCAGCAGGCGGCGTAGCCCGCACGGTCCGTGGCGCGCAGATCCTCGATCAGCGCGGCGCCGACGGGGGATTGGGCGAAGCGGTGCGAGAACCACGTGCCCGGACGGCTCGCCACCATCGCCTCCGTCCCCTCGGCCCGTACCAGCGCGGCCCGCTCACGCCAGACGGCGGGGTCCCCGAAGCGGGCCGAGGAGCAGACGACGGAGAGGCGGCTGACCCGGTCGGGGTGGTGGGCGGCAAGGTGCAGCCCGACCGCGCCGCCGATCGAGATGCCCGCGTACGCGAACCGCTCCCACCCCTGATCGTCGGCGAGCCGCAGCACGAGGGCGGCGAGCGCGTCGATGGTGGCGGAGCCGTCGGCGGGCAGCAGCGCGGCGGGGGAGCCGCCGTGGCCGGGCAGATCCCAGCGCAGCACGCGGTGCGCCCGGGTGAGCGCGGGAAGCTGGGGCTCCCAGACGGCGAGGGAGGTGCCGATGGAGGGGCCGAGGATGAGAGGCGGGGCGGTGGGGGGTCCGGCGAGGTCGTGGTGAGGTCGGTCGTCGGTCACGTGGTGCTCCGGTCGGTGGGTGTGTGCGGGTGCGTGGGCGGCTGCGGCGGGGTGGGGAACTTGCCGCCCGGGGGTGTTACGCATCGCGCTCAAGCGCACGGTCGACCAGGGCCGGGGCCGCACCCACGTACGTGCCCGGGTCCGTCAGCTCGCGCAGACGGTCCGGCGGCAGCACACCCGCCAGTGCCTCCGCCAGCCCCACGCCCCCCTCCGCGACGTGCCGCGACGCCTCGGTCAGCAGTTCCTTCGCACGGGCGCGGCCGACCACCTCCGCAAGCTCGGCCGCGATCCGCTCGCTCACGATCAAGCCGCCCGTCAGCCGCAGATGGTCGGCCATCCGGTCGGGGAACACCTTCAGACCGGACGTCAGCTCGGCCGCGTCCCGGGCGGAGCCCCCCGCGAGCCGCAGCAGCTCCCGTAGCGGCTGCCACTCGGCGTGCCAGGCCCCGCCCGGCCGTTCGTCCTCCGCGGCCAGCGCGCCCAGCAGGGTCGCGGCGAGCCCCGGTGCCTGACGGGCGGCAGCGGCCATCAGCGTGGCGCGCACGGGGTTCGACTTGTGCGGCATCGCGGACGATCCGCCACCCGCGCCCTCGGCCACCTCGCCGATCTCCGTCCGCGAGAGCACCAGCACATCCGCCGCCACCTTCCCCAGCGCCCCCACGGTGAAGGCGAGCGCGGAGCCCAGGTCGGCGACGGGGGTGCGCAGGGTGTGCCACGGGAGGTCGGGCTCGGCCAGCCCGGTCGCCTCGGCGAAGCGCGCCAGCAGCTCGACCCCCGCCGCGAAGGCGGCCAACGTGCCTGCCGCGCCGCCCAGTTGGGCGGGTGGCCGCAGGGCCGCCAGCCGGTCACGGGCGTCCAGGACCAGCGCCCGCCAGCCCGCCGCCTTCAGCCCGAAGGTGGTGGGCACGGCGTGCTGGGTGAGGGTACGGCCGGGCATCGGGGTGTCGCGATGCGCGGCGGCGAGCCGCGCCAGCTCCGCCGCCGTACGGTCCAGGTCGGCCACGATCAGCGGCAGCGCACGGGCGGCCACCAGCATCGTGGCCGTGTCCACGATGTCCTGGCTGGTCGCGCCCCGGTGGACATACGGCGCGGCCTCGCCGTCCGTATGGGCCACCGCCGCCGTGAGATCGGCGACCAGCGGAATGACCGGGTTACCCCCGGAACGGGCGCGCAGCGCCAGATCGCGTACGTCGTACAGCTCGACGCGGGCCGCGCCCGCCACCGCCTCCGCCGCCCCGGCCGGTGCGACCACTCGCGCCAGCGCGGCCTCCGCGTCCAGCATGGCCTGCACAAACGCGGTGTCGCCCGTGGCGGTCTCCACCGCCGACCCGGCCCGCACCGGGGACAGCAGCCCCACGTCGTGGCTGTCCGAAGGACGAGAACTACCGGAACTCAAGGAAGACCGTCTCCCCTTCACCCTGCAAACGGATGTCGAAGCGGTACGTCCCCGGCAGGGATCCCGCCGTCGCCACCAGCGTCTCGCGGCGCGCCGGATCCAGCGAGGCGAGCAGCGGGTCGGCGGCGTTGGCCTCCGCGTTCCCGGGGAAGTACACGCGGGTGAAGAGGTGGTGCAGCAGCCCCCGGGCGAGGACGCACACGCTGATGTACGGGGCGGCGGGCGCGGCCGGGGCGCCGGGCGGCAGCGTACGGGCCGTCCAGTGGCCGTCCGCGTCGGTGGCGATCCGGCCGAAGCCGGTGAAGTCCACGCCGTTGCGCCCGAGGTAGCCGCCGGTCACCGGGTCGCGCCGCATGGACCCGCCCGCGGCGGTGAGGGAGCCGTCCGGGCCGGCCTGCCACAGCTCGATCAGCGCGTCCGGGACGGGCGCTCCCTCGCCGTCGTAGACGTAGCCGTGGAGCGTGATGGCGCCGGGGTGGCCCGCGGGGGCCATCTCGCCGCCGTCGGGGAAGGGCAGGGCGTAGCCGTAGAAGGGGCCCACGGTGTGGGACGGGGTCGGTGCGAGCTTCTGCGCGGGTGCGGGCGCGAGCCCCTGCTCGGGTACGAGCCTCTCGGCCATCAGCGACCCTCCTCGATCCAGGTGGCGGACGGCCCGTCCAGCACGATGTCCCAGCGGTAGCCCAGCGACCACTCCGGCTGTGACAGCGCGTGGTCGTACGCCGCGACCAGCCGCCCCCGCGCCGACGGGTCCGTCACCGACTGCAGGATCGGGTCGTGGACGAAGAGCGGATCGCCGGGGAAGTACATCTGGGTGACCAGGCGCTGGGTGAACGCCGAGCCGAAGACGGAGAAGTGCAGATGCGCGGGGCGCCACGCGTTCTCGTGGTTGCGCCACGGATAGGCGCCCGGCTTGATGGTGGTGAAGCGGTACGAACCGTCGTCGCCGGTCAACGTCCGCCCCACACCGGTGAAGTTGGGGTCGAGCGGCGCGGGGTGCTGATCGCGCAGATGGGCGTAGCGGCCCGACGCGTTGGCCTGCCACAGCTCGATGAGCTGGCCCCGGACGGGGCGGCCCCGGCTGTCCAGGAGCCGTCCGGAGACGGTGATGCGCTCGCCGAGCGGTTCGCCCTGGTGCTGTGCCGTGAGGTCGTTGTCGATCGCGGTGATGTCGGTGTGGCCGAAGACGGGGGTGTGCAGCTCCACGGTCTCCGGGTCGCCGTGGACCGCGACCAGCGGCTGTTCGGGGTGGCGCAGCACACTGCTGCGGTACGGGGGGAAGTCGCGCGGCGGATGGTCGGCGGCGGGGGCTCCTTCGGCGCGCGCCTTGTCGTATGCGTCCCGTATGTGGGCGAGTTCGCGGTCGATGTCGGACTGGGTGAGAGCCATGTCTGCTGTCAGCCTTACCTTTCCAGCTTTACCAGCCGTGCCGTTCCGGTCCGGATTACCTCTCCAGGACGAGAGCCAGGCCCTGTCCGACGCCGATGCACAAGGTGGCCAGGCCCGTCCCCGAGCCGCGGGCGGCGAGCTGATGGGCGACGGCCCCGGCGAGCCGGGCCCCGGAGGCGCCGAGGGGGTGGCCGATGGCGATGGCGCCGCCGCGCGGGTTGACGATCGCGGGGTCGAAGCCGGGGTCCTGGGCGGACCATTCGGCGAGGCAGCCCAGCACCTGCGCGGCGAACGCCTCGTTGAGTTCGAGCGTGGCCAGATCGGCGAAGGAGCGGCCCGCCTTGGCGAGGGCGCGGCGTACGGCCTCGACCGGGCCGAGCCCGAAGTACTGCGGCTCGATACCGGTGACGGCGGAGGCGCCGATCCGGGCCAGGGGTTCGCGTCCGGTGGCCTTCAGCCCCTCCTCGTCGACGAGCAGCAGGGCAGCCGCGCCGTCGTTGAGGGGCGAGGAGTTGCCCGCGGTGACGGTGCCGCCGGGCTTGCGGAAGGCGGGCTTGAGCTTGGCCAGGGCCTCGGTCGAGGTGGTGTCGCGGATGGACTCGTCGCGGACGAGGTCGCTGTCCGGATACGGCAGCACCTCGGCGTCGTACGCCCCGTCCTGCCACGCCCGCGCCGCCTTCTCATGGCTGCCGAACGCGAACGCGTCCTGCGCCTCGCGGGTGATGCCGTGCTTGTCGGCGATCAGTTCGGCGCCCTCGCCGAGGGCGACGGTCCACTCCGGCGGCATGTCCGGGTTGGTCATCCGCCAGCCCAGGGTCGTGGAGTAAAGCTGCTGATGCCCGGCGGGGAAGGCGCGCTCGGGCTTGGGCAGCACCCAGGGGGCGCGGCTCATCGACTCCACCCCGCCCGCGAGGGCGATATGCGCGTCGCCGACCGCGATCGCGCGGGCGGCCTGCAGCACGGCCTCCAGGCCCGAGGCGCATAGCCGGTTGACGGTCGCGCCGGGCACGGTGACGGGCAGCCCGGCCAGCAGCACGGCCATGCGGGCGACATCGCGGTTGTCCTCGCCCGCGCCGTTGGCGTTGCCGAAGTAGACGTCGTCGATGCGTGCCGGGTCGAGGCCGGGGGTGCGGGCGAGCAGGCCGCGCACCACATGGGCGGCCAGGTCGTCGGGGCGCACCCCGGCGAGCGCGCCGCCGTATTTGCCGACGGGGGTGCGGACGGCGTCGACGATATAGATGTCACGCAGGGGGGTCATCGGGTCTCCTTCCCGGGCTTCCCGGCTGCTCCGGGATCTCCGGTGGCTGCGGGCTTCCTGGTCGTCGCGGGCTCTCCGGCCGCTCCAGGCTTCTCCGCGGCCTTGAGGGCGCGCAGCGCCGCCAGCTCATCGGGGGTGGGCGGCTGGGTGGTGCCCACGGTGTCGGCGACGGTCAGCTCCCAGCCGGTGGCGGCCCGCACCTGCTCCACGGTGACGCCCGGGTGCAGTTCGGTCAGCACCAGCTCGGCGGTGGCCGGGTCGGGGCGGAGCACTCCGAGGTCGGTGATCACGGCGACGGGGCCGGCGCCCGGCATGCCGAGTTTCTTACGGTCGCCGGGGCCGCTGCCGTGGCCCAGGGTCGTCACGAAGTCCAGCCTTCGCACGAAGTTGCGGGTGGAGTGGCGCAGCACCATCAGCACCTTGCCGCAGTTGGAGGCGATCTCGGGGGCGCCGCCCGCGCCGGGGAGGCGGCCCTCGGGCCTGTCCGGGCCGCGGTCGACGATGGTGGTGTTGATGTTGGCGTAGCGGTCGACCTGGGCGGCGCCGAGGAAGCCGACGTCGATCCGGCCGCCCTGCAGCCAGTAGTTGAACACCTCCGGCACCGGGATCACCGCGTCGGCGGTGTCGGCGAGTTCGCCGTCGCCGATGGACAGCGGGAGCCGGGTGGGCTTGGAGCCGATGGTGCCGGACTCGTAGATCAGGACGAGGCCGGGGTTGACGGTGGTGCGGGCGAGGTTGGCGGCGGTGCTGGGGAGCCCGATGCCGACGAAGCAGGTGGTGGCGTCGGCGAGCGCGCGGGCGGCGTTGACCTCCATCAGCTCGTCGCTGGTGAAACCGGTCGGGCCGGCGGGGGTCGCGGTCATCGGGTGAGAGCTCCCTCGGTGTTGCGCACGTTGTCGTCGATCCACTGCGTGAACGCCTCGCGGTCGCGGGCGATCGGGTCCCATGCCTGGTAGAAGGCGTTGTCGCGGGTCGAATACCCGGCGGCATAGGAGGGGTGGGCGCCGCCGGGGACGACGGAGACGGCGTCGATCACCCAGGTCGGCAGGACGATCCCGCCGGGGCGTGGCTGAAGCTCCTCGACGATCTCTTCCACGGTCACCAGCACCCGGTCCGCCGCGAGCGCCGCTTCCTTCTGCACGCCGGTCAGCCCCCACAGCTGCACATTTCCGGCGCGGTCGGCCTGCTGGGCGTGGATGACGGTGACGTCGGGGTTGAGCGCCGCGACGGCGGCCAGCTCCTCCCCGGTGAAGGGGCAGACGACGGTGGAGACGGTGTCCGTACGGGTCGGGATGTCGCTGCCGCGATAGCCGCGCAACACGGCGAACGGCAGCTTGGAGGCGCCCGCCACATAGCGGTTCGCCATGCCCGCGTGGCTGTGCTCGTCCAGCTCCAGCGGCCGCGGCCAGCCGTTCTCGACGGCGTCACGGAAGCGGTGCAGTGAGCCGACGCCGGGGTTGCCGCCCCAGGAGAACACCAGCTTGCGGACGAGTCCGGCGCCGATGAGCTGGTCGTAGATGACGTCCGGAGTCATCCGGACGAGGGTCAGATCGGTGATGCCCTGGCGGATGACCTCGTGCGCGGCGGCGTACGGGATCAGGTGGGTGAAGCCCTCCATCGCGATGGTGTCCCCGTCGTGGACGAGGTCCGCCACGGCGTCCTGCAGGCTTCGGATGTCGGCCATCGTCACTCCGCTCAGTCCGCGATCAGGATGCTCAGTGTGCTGACTATTGTGGTTCTGGTTTCGCACGGTGCCATTGGCTGGTGCGCTCGTCAAGGGAGTCTAGGGTGAATGTCGGCCTCTCGACATGGGGTCTTCCACAGGGCAGAATCACTCAGTACACGGACTAATAGATCAATGGGCTGATCGAGCAGCGGGGAAGCCGGGAGGCACGGCATGGGCGGCGCGGTGGATCTGAACACGCACCCCGGGCATCTGGCCCGCCGCTTCCAGCAGGCGCACTCCCTGCTGTGGGGCGCGATGGTCTCCGAGGAGATCACCTCGCCGCAGTTCGCGGTGGTCAACGCGCTGACGGAGAAGCCGGAGATCGACCAGCGCACCCTGAGCGAACACGTCCACCTCGACCGCTCCACCATCGCCGACCTGGTCGCCCGACTGGCCCGCCGCGGCCTCCTGGAGCGGGTCCGCGACCCGAACGACGGCCGCCGCAATGTCCTGCGCCTGACGGAGGAGGGGGCCAGGGTCCACCGGAAACTGGTCACACGGACGGCCCGGATGAACCGGGTCTTCCTCTCCCCGCTGGACGAGACGGAGCGGGAGACGCTGCTGCGGCTGATCGCCCGGGTCACGGACGCGGCGGAGGAACTGCGCGCGTAGGCGCGTGGGCGCGTGGGCGCGCGAGGCGCGCAGGGGGCGGCGCGCTCGGGTGCCGCTCTGGCCGTCGCGCCGCCGGACCGGCGGCGCGGACCTCGCCCGAACGCGACCTACGCCAGGCCGGACGCGACCTACACCAGGCCGGGCGGGGCCTGGAGAGCCGAGCGGCCCCGGCCCGCACGGTGCGCAGGGGTACGGGGGCCGCGCAGTCAGGTGGTCCGCCACGAAGCCCCCGCCACATGGCGCGCATGGGGGCGGGCCCTACGGCGTCGACGGCTTGGTGGCGATGATGACCGTGGCGTCCAGTTCGTCGGATTCGGCCAGGCGCGGCTCCAGGCCGTCGCCGGACACGATGGCCATGGCCGAGGACGCCTGCCGCCCGCTCGTCTCGAACAGCAGCGAGCCGCCCGGGGCCAGCCATCGGCCCGCCCCGGCGGTCACCCGGCGCAGGACGTCCAGCCCGTCCGCGCCGCCGTCCAGCGCCACCCGCGCCTCGTGCACCCGGGCCTCCGGCGGCAGCAGCCCGACCTCCTCGGTCGGCACATACGGGACGTTGGCCAGCAGGACGTCCACGCGGCCGCGCAGCGCGGCGGGCAGCGGCTCGTAGAGATCGCCCTCGTACACCGTGCCGCCCGCGGGCTCGACGTTGCGCCGAGCGCAGGCCACCGCGACGGGGTCGATATCGGCCGCGTACAGCTCCACCCCGTCCAGGGTCGAGGCCAGCGCGGCGCCCAGCGCGCCCGAGCCGCAGCACAGATCGACCACGACGGCCCCGGGCCGGGCCAGCGCCACGGCCCGCTCGACCAGGAACTCGGTGCGCCGACGCGGTACGAAGACCCCGGCGTCGACGGATATCCGAAGCCCCCGGAACTCCGCCCAGCCGAGCACATGCTCCAGCGGAAGCCCGGCGGCGCGTTGGTCCACCATGGCGAGGAGCCCGGCCGGGGTACGGGCCGTGGCGAGGATCAGCCGCGCCTCGTCCTCGGCGAACACGCACCCGGCGGCGCGGAGCCTGGAGACGACGGTGGAAAAGGCGACAAGTGAAGGTGAAGCTGATGAAGCCGACATGGGAGCCTGGAAGCCTTTCGGAATCCCCGAGGGCGCTCCCGGCAGTCAGCTATCCCGTGTATCCCTGCGGCGAGAGCACCCAGCCTGAACTGGCATTGATGGGTCTCACCTCCTCGGTGCGTACGGGCGACGGCCACACTACCCGATCAGCGCCCGCCGGGCCTCGTGGATCAAGCGCTGGGCATCGGCCCCGAAGACGGCGGATTCGCGGAGGGTGTTCCAGGCGCGCAGGTAGAGGGCGATGCTGTCGGCGTCGTTGATCCAGAGTTCGGCATGCCAGTCCTCGACGAGCACCAGCCGCTCGTCGTGGATCCAGAATCCGTTGGCGGGCTGGATCTTCAAGGGGGCGGCGAACGGGACGATGCCCAGCTCAACCGTGTCCAGGCCGATGACGCTCATGAGCCGGTCGAGTTGGGCTGCGAGCACCGACGGCGGGCAGACGAGGGCACGGAGGGCCCCTTCCCACATGATGATGTGGTACCGCTTGCGCGAGTCGTACAGCCCTTCCTGGCGCTTCACCCGGGCACGGACCGCGGCCTCGATGTCTGGCGGAGACTTGTGCAGGTCGGCGTTCCTGGTGAAGACCGCTCGTGCGTAGTCGGCGGTCTGGAGCATGCCCGCCACGAGACAGTTTTCCCAGATGCGCAGTGTGGCTGTGCGGTCGTGTTCAGCGGTGATCGCGTCCTGTACGGGCTTGTGTCCAGTGGCCAGTTGGCGGCGCCACGATCGGATGTGGGATTCCAGCCCGTTAAAGCGGGAGAGCAGTTCCTCGGCGGCTTCCGGCTGGTCGGTTGCCGTGGCCCAGGCACGCAGATCCTCGGCTGTCGCTGTCTGGCGCCCGTTTTCCAACTTGTAGATCTTGGAATGCGGCCAGCCCAGCCGTCCGGCGAGTTGTGGACCGGTGAGCCGACCTCCAGGGCATGCCGCACGCAGCTCCCGAAGCCGCGCTCCAAGAGCCACCCGCGCCTGTTGAAAGTCAGTGCTCACCGGTCACACGGTACTTGCAACCTACGTGGTCAGTCCCGCCGCGAACTTCTCGTATCGCACCGCGTAATGCCACGCCGCGTCACGTACCTGAAGGTAGCGGTTGACCTCGGCCGGCTCGGTGATCAGCTCGACGTCGATCAGCTCGTCGTCCTCATCGAAGTTGAGCAGAGCGACCAATCGGGAGTCGAAGACCCAGAAGTCCTCAGCGGGCAACCGCAGCCGGTCGGCCTCCTCGCGCCACAGGTTGCGGATGTCCTCTCCGACGTCACAGTTGCGCTTGGCGTTGTTGAGAAGAAAGAGCTGCCCGGGAGTCGGCGGATTGTCGACGATGCGGACGCGCTCGAAGCGCTTGCCTTCCTCCGTCTGTGCTCGGACGTTGGTGCACCATGGGTGGTTGTAGTCCCATCGCACCGTCTCGCCCGCGATGAACTGCGCGTAGTTGTCGGTGGCCTCGTCCGACGCGAACCGGCGGCGGGTCTCCAGTCGCCACGCGGTGTGGTCGAAGTTCTTGAAGAGGTCGCTGAAGGCGTCCAGATCGATGATCCGGCGCGTCCGGGTGACCTCCTTGGGGCCGAAGTCGACCAGCAGCTCCCGTGGCACCACGATCGGCACTTCTCCCTTGCCCAAGTGCTGGAGCTGGGCCATGTCATCCGGGTCAGTGAGCGGTGTGCCTTGGACGACGATCTCTCCGCTGTCCAGGTCTTCATGCACAGCGGGGCAGGCGCCGTTGGATGACCCCGTGCCGTTGAAGCGCAGTCGTCGCGCCATGATCACGTCCTTCCTCGTTGATCTGGACACCACGAGCATGCCGCACTCTGGGCACGCTCGGTATGGCTTCTCTAACCCTGCGTGAGATCAATCAAGAACATTCAACAGAGAGGCGAGAACATTCGAGAACATTTCATGGCACCCGCCAGCTACCCCTCCCTAACGTCCTGTTCATGCAGAACACGGCGGAAGTGGGAGCGATGAGAATCCGCGAACAGGACATCGAGGCGCTGGGTGCCGATGGCCACGTGACGGCCAGAGCCGAGGCCCAGGCCGTGGCCGATCTGCTGCGCCAGGCCCTGCACCGCCTCGGCTTCACCCCGGACGTCCCACACGGCGTCAAGGGCGGGGAGTTGTACTGGCCGACCCTGCGAGGCGAGCTCACGGTGTCCGGCCATCCGCTGGTGGCCCTCGGACGCATTCCCCTCGACAGCGCGAATCGGCTCGCGGATGTCCTGATGCGGGCCGCGCTGGAGGAGCAGACGAAGAACGTCACCTCGGCGTAGGCGGTACGCGTCCCGCCTCCCCCTTGAACCCCCGTACCGACTGGACCGGAGCCCTGGCAGGTCGAGCCCAGCCGGAACGGGTGCAGGTGCACGACGGCACGAGGAGAGCCCTCGTGCCGACAGCACAGAAGGGAATCATCCCGATGCGGTCGACAGGACACAAGACCGTCTTACGGCAGGACCCGGACGACGGCGACACCATGCCCGACTCCGACGCGCCGTCGCCCCCTTCGGGCGGCGACTGCGGTGGCGGTGACGGCTGCGGCCGTCGATAACCCCGGTAGGCAGGGCAGTCCCGGCTAACGCGGGGGCTGCCCTCTTCGGCCAGTGAAGGCGACATCTTGCACCACCACCACGGCTACACCTGGCTCGGCTCGGGTCACGACCTCCTCAAGGACGGCCCCAGACGCCCCATCCACCCGGAGTTCAAGGCTTCCAAAGTCGTCCCCCTCGAACTCGCTCACTGGCTGCTCAAGCCCCCCACCTTCGTCCAGGGAACCTGGACCGACCCCACCCAAGCCGCCACCTGGTTCGGCGAGCGGGTCCGCGAACACGCCCACTCCTTCGCCTCCGTCCACGACCGCGCGCCCGAAACACTGTCGGTGAAGGTCCAGGGCGCGGCCGAGGCGGTCGCCGGCGGGGAGGACGCCGCCGGAGGGTGGTATCTCACCGGGCAGCGGTTTCTCTCCGTATGCCTGATCGCCTGCGGTCCCCACCGCTTACGCCCCGAGATCGGCTGTCCCCAGCAGCGGACGTGACTCGGTACTCAGTTCGCGAGCGCCTCGTACCGCACGCCCGTCAGCCGCTCGGACGCGGCCCACAGCCCCCGCCCCGCCGTGTCGCTGCGCGTCCACTTGGCGCGGGCCGAGCGGACGGGGGAGCCGTGCCGGATTCCCTGGAAGGGCGGGCCGAAGAAGTCGTTCTGGCGGACGTCCGGGGCGGTGGCCGCGTACAGGGTGGGGAGGGCGCCCTGGTCCGGGCTCTGGGCGAAGTAGCGGTTGCCGATTTCCATGAATCGCTCGGTCGCCCGGCGGCCCTCCATCTTTGGCGCGGCGGTCTGGAGGTTGGTCGAGGCGTAGCCGGGGTGTGCGGCGGCTGCCACCAGGTGGGCGTTCGTCGCGCGCAGGCGGCGGGACAGCTCGTGGATGAAGAGGAGATTGGCGGACTTGGAGCGGGAGTAGGCGGTCCAGCGGCGGTATCCGCGCTCCATGTTCAGGTCGCGCGGGTCGACCGTCCCCAGCATGTGCATAAAGCTGGACACGCTGACCACTCGCGCCCCCGGCCCCGCCTCCAGGAGCTTCGGGAGCAGCAGCCCGGTCAGCGCGAAGTGCCCCAGGTGGTTGACGCCGAACTGCATCTCGAAGCCGTCGGCGGTGCTGCGGCGCGGAAGGGCCATCACGCCCGCGTTGTTGATGAGCAGATCGAGCCGGTCGACCTGGTGCTCGGCCGCGAAGGTGCGTACGGACTTCAGATCCGCGAGGTCCAGCGGCGCGACCCGCACATACGCGCCCGGCGCCTGCGCCCGGATCCGCTGCGCGGCCTCGGCCCCGCGCGCCTCGCTGCGGCAGGCGAGGACCACCTGCGCGCCGCGCCGTGCCAACTCCCGGGCGGTGATGAAGCCGAGGCCACTGTTGGCGCCGGTCACCACGGCGGTGCGGCCCGTCTGGTCGGGGATGTCGCTCGCGGTCCAGCCCTTCATCTCGCGCTCCTTCGCGGTGTGCGCTACGCGCCGGTAGCCCCTGTGCCCGGCGACAGCCTAAGGGCGGGTTCATGAAGGTGCGAGGCGTGCGGATCGGCAAGACCTGCTGGGGTAGTGCCCGGCTCGGTCGGGTGCGGCTTTCGGCACCCCCTGCCCCGCTGCTCACCTGCGCCGAAGGCGCGAGACGGCGCCGCGCTGAACGACCAACGCCCTGACCAGCCGAGGGGGCGGCCGGGCGCGGCGAGCACCCGCCCCGCCCGGGCCGCACCCTGGTTCAGGCTCGTCGAGCAGATCGTCGACAACCTGGTCGAGTGCGGACTGACCCCCGAGCGGGCCGTGCACGGATACCGCGCGAACTGGTACTACAGCGCCGGCGAGATCCTGGTCCGGGCGACAGCGGCCCGACGCCGCGCGGCGGACCATCCGACCTACCGGGAGCGGGCCTTCGCGGATCCGGACCCCGGCGAACTTCTCCGCCCGGCGCGACTGGCGGACCGCTGGGCCGCGCTGACCGCCGAGGACACCTGCCTGGACGGGCTCCGTGCCCTGGTGGATGGCCTCTTGGCCAACTGATCGCCGCGTACTGCCGCTGCTACGGGCGGGCGGGCCGCTGTCGGAGGCATGAGCGATGATTCCCCCGTTATCTTCTTGGCGGTCCTGCAAGAGGGCCGCTGGCCTCCGGGCCCGGCATGACTGTTCCCCCCTGTCGAAGGCATGACAATGCCGTTGCTTTTGGGTCACTCCCATCGATGGTTCAGGGTGACTGTGACCGGGGGCCGGCGTCGGCTGGCTGGTTCGCCTGGGGCTTTGCTGCCGTATGGGGTGATGCACGATCTCACCTTGCGTGGGCAGTCACGGGGCCGACGTGGTGGCAGCAGGCTGCGGCCGATCTCCGTGCAGGCAAGACGACGGTCACGCCTGCGGGCGGAGGGGGGAAAATCCGCCGGGCGCGATCACGGTGCGGCGGACAACGTTCAGGGCCCGGGTGAACGAGGTCCGCTCGGCGACACTTTGGTGGAGCCGGGCCGCCTCGTTCAGCAGGTCCCTGGTCGCGTGGTGCACGATCAGGTGCGCGTAGATCTCCTGCCGCACCCCGTCCGGGGTCTGGGACCGCAGGACTGGCCTGCCGCGCTGATGGGTCTTGATCTCGTCGAAGACGAGCTCGATCTCCCATCTGCGCGCATACAGTGCCGCAAGCTCGGCGGCCGGATACTGCTCGTGGTCGAGCAGGCTGGTGATGAGTCGGACCACGTCGGCCTGGCCGTCGACCCGGTACTCGATCACCCGGACCCGGACCGGCGGGGCCTTGACGGTGCCGGCGGCCTTGCTGTGCTTGTTCGCCTCGATCCGGGCCAGGTAGCTGCCATCGGGCAGGACGTCCTCGACCCGACGAGCCTTACGTCGCTCGATCCGCCACAGCAGGTGAGCTCCCTGGTCGCGCAGCCGGTGCCACCGCGCCAGGCCCCAGAGACCGCGGTCAGCCAAGACCAGGGAGCCTGGGCCGATATGGGCTTCCAGCTCGTCGGACACGATCCGTTCGGAGTCCTTGAAACCGCCGATCACGGCGTCCAGCACCGCGTGCGTCGAGCACTCCGCCACCGCGACCACCCGTGCCTGCGGGTATCCCATCGGACTGCGCTGAGAGCCGGACTTGCCGAAGGCCTCGAGATTTCCGGCGGAGTCCGGCACGGCCAGGAGCGTTCCGTCCAGAGCGAGTACCCGCATCCCGCAAAATAGCTCCGGACCCGCGCCCAGCGGCCGTGCCACCGCGCGGAACAGTTCACGCATCACCGTCCAGCCCAGCCGCTGCCGAGCCCTGGTCAGCGAGGACTTGTTCACCCCGGTCCATGGCCGGAGAGTCGACTCACCAGCCTTCACCAGCCGCAGCACCTCAAGGTAATCCGCCTGCGGGAAGAGACACATGGCGAGGACGAAGTACACGGTGAACCGCGCGGACAGCAACCGGCGGCGTTTCTCCTTTCGGCCTTCGTCCCCGACGACCCGGTCCACCAGCTCTGGAGGGCAGGACTGGGTCAAGATCCCCAGCCCCAACCGCTCCAGCCTCGATATCAGCACACCGGCTCAACCGGCCGGACCCCACAAAGGCAACGGCATTGGAAGGCATGACCTGGGGGGTGGTGTCACCGGGCCCGAGGGGTGCCGTGGGAGACGCTGATGAGAGGTCCGACTACCGCCTGGCCTGGTGCAACGCGAGGCCGATTGCGGGCGGCAGGTCTGCATAACGTGGATGCGCGCGTACGGCGCCATCACCCTGGCCAGCACCGCACGAGCCCTGTTCGGGAGGATGGGTTGTACGACATCGACGACGTAGGCGTCTTCCTCGGCCTGGACGTCGGCAAGAGCGCCCACCACGGTCACGGGCTGACTTCGGCCGGCAAAAGGGTCTTCGACAAGCAACTGCCCAACAGTGAGCCGAAGCTGCGGGCTGTCTTCGACAAGCTCGCGGCGAAGTTCGGCACCGTCCTGGTGATCGTGGACCAGCCCGCCTCCATCGGCGCCCTCCCGCTCACGGTCGCCCGGGACGCGGGCTGCAAGGTCGCCTACCTGCCGGGCCTGGCCATGCGGCGGATCGCCGACCTCTACCCGGGTGAGGCGAAGACCGACGCGAAGGACGCCGCGGTGATCGCGGACGCCGCGCGGACGATGCCGCACACCCTGCGCTCGCTCGAGGTGACCGACGAGATCACCGCCGAGCTGACCGTTCTGGTCGGCTTCGACCAGGACCTCGCGGCTGAGGCCACCCGCACCTCCAACCGGATACGCGGCCTGCTCGTCCAGTTCCACCCCAGCCTGGAGCGCGTCCTGGGGCCGCGCCTGGACCACCCCGCGGTGACCTGGCTGCTGGAACGCTACGGATCTCCGGCCGCACTGCGAAAGGCCGGGCGGCGCAGGCTGGTCGAGGTGATCCGGCCCAGGGCCCCGCGCATGGCTCAGCGGCTGATCGACGAGGTCTTCGACGCGCTCGACGAGCAGACCGTCGTCGTTCCCGGGACCGGCACGCTCGACGTCGTGATCCCGTCCCTGGCCCGCTCGCTCGCCGCCGTCCACGAACAGCGACGAGCCCTGGAAGCGCAGATCGGGCAACTGCTGGAGGCTCACCCTCTTTCCCCGGTCCTGACCTCGATTCCGGGGGTCGCGGTCAGGACCGCCGCCACCTTGCTGGTCACCGTCGGCGACGGTTCCAGCTTCCCCACCGCGGCCCACCTGGCCTCCTACGCCGGCCTCGCCCCTACGACCAAGTCCTCGGGAACCTCGATCCACGGCGAGCACGCCCCCAGAGGCGGCAATCGCCAGCTCAAACGCGCGATGTTCCTGTCCGCGTTCGCCGCCCTGCACGATCCCGCTTCCCGCAGCTACTACGACCGCTGCCGGGCCCGCGGGAAGACCCACACGCAGGCCCTTCTCCGCCTGGCCCGCCACCGCATCAGCGTGCTGTTCGCGATGCTCCGCGACGGCACCTTCTACGAACCCAGAACCCCACGCCTCGCTTGACGAAAGACATAGAGGCACCCCCCCCATGGCGCATTCGACGGGGGAGGGCGGGGGACGTCCGATGGCGACCGGTGCATGGACGGCTGTGGATGACCGACGCGTGGTGCCCGCGCTGGGCGGGCTCATCGACGGCACGGGGATGTGGCGGCCCGGGGCGCTGGCCTGTATCGAGCGGACCGGCAGCTTTCTGATCGGGACGTGGGATCCGCCGGGTGCCCAGGGAGAGGGCGAGGGCGAGAGCGAGGACGGGCCCGGCGTCGCCGGGGAAGGGTCGTGGCTGCGGTTCATCGGGCGGATCGGGGCCGTGGCGCTCCGGGCCGCCGTCGCGTCCACGCGCCCTGAGCGGCGCGACCGGCTGCTGGCGCTGCTGGAGATGTGGGCGGAGAGCCCGTTCGCCGATCCGGCCGCCCGGCTGCGCACCGGGATCGTGGTCACCGAGCGGGCGGCCGTGCGGGACGAGCGCGGGGCGGCCGTCGGGTCCGGTCTGAACCGGCCCCGCCCCGCCCCTACTTCACCCGCGCCTCGCACACCATCCGCCGCCGGTGGTCCACCGTGAGCTCAGGGCCGGTGAGCGTCAGCGGGACCGTGTGCCGTACGCCGGAGTCGGCGCTGGAGGAGGCCAGCCGCAGCTCCAGCGCGCCTGGTTCCACCACCCTCGTGCCATCGGCCCGCAGCGGATACGAGGCGAGGTCGGCGTGGAAGGCGAAGTGGACCTCGGCCGACTCGCCCGGCCGCAGCGGCACCCGTGCGTAGCCGATCAGCCGGGACACCGGCCGGGCGATCCGCGCCACCGGGTCATGGAGATAGAGCTGCACGACCTCCGTCCCGGGCCGGTCACCGGTGTTGCGCACGGTCAGCCGGACCGTGGTCTCCCCGTCGGTCGGCACCTCGGCGGCGTCGGCCTCCGGGCGCTCCCAGGCGAACGAGGTGTACGACAGCCCGTGGCCGAAGGGGAACAGCGGGGTCGGGTCGATCGAGCTGGAGTCGCCCCGCAGCCCGAGCGGCGGCTGTGCGTACGTCCAGGGCTGGCCGCCGGACGTGTACGGGACGCTCACCGGCAGCCGTCCCGAGGGGTTGACGCGGCCGCTCAGCACCCCGGCCACCGCCGGGCCGCCCTCCTCACCGGGGAAGAACGCCTGCACGGCGGCGGCCAGCAGCCTCGACCAGCGGCCGAGGGCGTACGGCCGACCCGTGAACAGCACCAGCACCACCGGGGTGCCGGTGGCCACCAGGGTGTCCAGCAACGCCCCCTGGTCACCGGGGAGTTCCAGGTCGGCCGCGTCGCAGCCCTCGCCCGAGGTACCCCGGCCGAACAGGCCCGAGCGGTCGCCCAGCACCGCGACGCACACATCCGCGTCCGCCGCCGTCCTGGCCGCCTGCGCCAACCGGCTCTCGGCGGTGAGCGCCGCCGCACCGGCCGAGGCCGCCGCGCCCGGGTCCCCGGCGGACCCGCCCGGGCCGGGCGCGGCGCACCCCTCGGCGTGGGTGATCCGCGCACCGGGCAGCTCGGCGCGCAGCGCGGCGAACAGTGTCGGTACCTCGATACCGAGGGGCAGTTCGGGGTGTTCCACCCCCACATGGCGGGGGAAGGTGTAGCAGCCGAGCATGGCGGCCGGGTCGTCGGCGAGCGGGCCGACCATCGCGATCCGGGCGTCCGGCGCGAGCGGCAGCACATCGCCGTCGTCGGCGAGCAGCACCACCGACTCCTCGGCCAGCTCGCGCGCCACGGCCCGCATCCCGGGCGGATCGAGATCGAGGCCGGGGCCCACGGGTCCCGCGGGCCCGGCGGATTCCGTGGGCTCCGCGAGCGCCGACGGCATCGGCGACCAGCCCGCGTCCAGCAGCCCCAGCTCGCACTTCTGCCGCAGTACCCGCAGCGCAGCCCGGTCCACCAGCGCCTCGTCCACCTCCCCGGCGCGCACCGCGTCCCGCAGCGGGGTGCCGAAGCAGCGCACCGCGGGCAGCTCCACGTCCACCCCCGCCGCCAGGGCGAGCCCGGCCGCGTCGCCCCGGGTGGCGGCGACCCGGTGGGCCAGCTCCAGGAAGGACACCCCGAAGTAGTCGGCGACGACCGTGCCGGTGAAGCCCCAGGTGTCGCGGAGCAGTTCGGTCAGCAGCCAGGGGTTGGCGGCCGAGGGCACACCGTCGATGTCGTTGTAGGAGTGCATGACCGACCGCGCCCCCCCGTCCCGCACCGCCAGCTCGAAGGGCGGCAGGATCACATCGGCGAGTTCCCGCGGGCCGATGGAGACCGGTGCGTGGTTGCGGCCGCCCCGGGAGGCGGAGTAGCCCGCGAAATGCTTGAGGGTGGCGACGATCCCGGCGGACTCCAGGCCGCGGACATAGGCGGTGCCGATGGTGGCGACCAGATAGGGGTCCTCGCCGATGGACTCCTCCGTACGGCCCCAGCGCGCGTCCCGCACCACGTCCAGCACCGGGGCCAGCCCCTGGTGGATACCGGCCGACCGCAGCGAACCGCCGATCAGCTCGGCGGCCCGCCCCACCAGCGCCGGGTCGAAGGACGCGCCCCAGGCGAGCGGAGTGGGGAAGACCGTGGCGCGCCAGGCGAAGAAGCCGGTCAGACACTCCTCATGGGCCAGCGCCGGGATCCCGAAGCGGTTCCCGGCGGCGATCCGGCTCTGGAGGCGGGCCAGCGCGGCGGCGCCCTCGGCCGGTTCGACGGGGGAGGTGCCGAAGGGGCGGGTGAGCTGGCCGACGCCATGGGGGAGGAGGCCGTCGAGGTCCACGGCCTCGGACACCTCGTGCTGGAGCGGGGCGACGTCCTCGCCCTCCTCGGCCTCGGATCCCGGCCATACGCCGGCGAGTTGGGCGAGCTTCTCCTCCAGCGTCATCGAGGAGAGCAGGGCCGCCGCGCGGTCCTCGGCGGTGAGGGAGGTGTCCTGCCAGGGCTGAGGCATGAAGCTCCTTGTCGGGGGAGGACGGCGGGGCGGGAGAACGGGCTTACCTGCCGCCGGAGGCGGCTTGTGCGCGCCGGGGTCGGCCTATTTGCCGCCCATGCCCATCAGCCCGTTGATCAGTTGACGGCGGGCGAAGAGATAGACCAGGAAGATCGGGAGGATGGACAGCACCACGGCCGTGAGCAGCGCCGGGGTGTCCACCCGGAACTCGCCCACGTAGTCGTACAGCCCCAGGGTCAGCAGCCGGTTGCTCTTGGACTGGGTGAGCAGCAGCGGGAAGAGGAAGCCGTTCCAGGCGTGCAGGGCCGACATCACCCCGACCGTGGAGATCCCGGACCGCGACAGCGGCACGACGAGCTGGAGCAGCACCCGGGTCGGGCTCGCCCCGTCCAGCGCCATCGACTCGTACAGCTCCTCGTCGATATCGCGCATCGTGCCGACCAGGATCAGCACGCTGACCGGGAGGGAGAAGGCGGCCGTCGGCAGGATCACCGCGAGCAGGGTGTCGTACAGATGGAGCTTGGTGATGACCAGATAGACCGGGATCACCACCGCCTGGGAGGGGATCGCCAGCCCCAGCAGGAAGATCTGGAAGATCCGGCGGGAGGCCCGGCCGCGGGCGCGCACGACGGTGTAGCCGACGGTCACCGACAGCGTGATCACGATCGCCGCGCATACCGCCGTGACCAGCGCGGTGTTGAGGAGGTAGGAGAGGAAGTCGGAGCGCAGCACCCGCCGGTAGTTGGCGAGCGTGGGGTGGTCGGGCAGGGCCAGCGGCCCGTCGTCGATATAGCCGTCGCGGGTCTGGAAGGTGGCGGCCACCAGGACGTACAGCGGCAGTCCGACGATGCCGAGCCAGATCAGGGAGCCCAGCCCGGCGGGGTAATTGGGGGTCCGGGAGCCGCGTCCGACAAGGCGCGGGCGGCGGGCGGGACCCCGGCGGCGGAAGCGGGGGCCGGGGGCCGCCGGGGTCTTGTTCGGCGTACGGACGCCGTCCGGGGGGTGGTTCGGCGAGCGGTTCGGGTGGCCGGGCAGGACGTCGGTCACATCCCCTCCCGGGTGCTGCGCATCGCGGCGAAGCCGGTGAGCCGCACCAGCAGCAGCGAGACGGTGGTGGCGACGACGACGAGGATGGTGGCGACCGCGCTGGCGTAGCCGAGGTCGAACGCCTGGAAGCCGTTCCTGTACATCAGATACGGCACGATCGTGGTGTCCGTGCCCGGCCCGCCCTTGGTGAGGATCAGGACGGTGTCGAAGAAGGTCAGCGCGCCCACCACCATGATCACCGAGGAGGTGACGATGGTGTTGCGCAACTGGGGCAGGGTGATCGAGAAGAACTGCCGTACGGTCCCGGCGCCGTCGATCGCGGCCGCGTCGTAGAGCGAGCGGGGGATGGCGCGGGCGCCGCCCTGGTAGATCAGTGTGTGCAGCGGGATGAACTGCCAGGCGGTGACGAAGAGGACCGCCCCGAAGGCGCCCTTGGAACTGCCGAGCAGATCGCCGTCCGCGAAGCCCAGGGCGGGCCCGATGTCGGCGATCAGGCCGAAGTTGGGGTCCAGCAGCGACTTCCAGACCAGCGCGAGTGCCACGGAGGAGCCCAGCAGCGGCAGGAAGAAGATCGCCGACAGTACGGCCCGGTTGCGCTGCCGCCCGGCCGCCCACACGCCCAGCAGCAGGGCGAGCGGCGTCTGGAACACCCAGGTCAGCACGGTCAACACCAGGCTGAGCCAGATGGCCTGATGGGTTTCCGGGTCGTCCCACAACCGGGACCAGTTGCTCATCCCGGTCCAGCTCGGGGTGCCGATGCCGTCCCAGTCGGTGAAGGCGAGGGCGCCGACCAGGACCATCGGCGCCACCGCGAAGAAGACGAAGAACAGCGCCCCGGGCAGAGCCCAGACGACGCCGGGCCGGCCGACCCCCGGCCAGCCGACCTCCGACCGGCCGACGCTCCGGCGGCGCTCGTGTGCCGGGCGCGGCTCGTGTGCCGGGCGCGGCTCGCGCGTCGCGGCGTCCGCCATCACATGCCCTTCAGTGCGTCGACGAACTCGGCCGGGCCGAGCTGCCCGTTGAACAGCTTCTGCACGGTGGTGTGCAGCGGCGGGGTGTACTTGGCGGGCAGCGCCTGGTCCCAGGAGAGCGTGAAGTCGGGGGCCCGCTTGACCAGGTCGTACTGGAACCGCGCGTAGTCGGGGTTCTCGTGCTTCCCGAGCAGGGAGGTGGCGTCGGAGGTGGCGGGCACGTCCCCGTTGGCGATGAGGTCGCCGGAGTAGTCCTGCCGGGCCGCGAACTTCACGAATTCGAGCGCGGCCTTCTGCTTGTCGCCCTTCACCTTGGCGTTGATCGACCAGTAGTTCGTCGGGTTGCCGACGACGCTCTTGGGGTCACCGCTGCCACCGGGAACCGCCGGGAAGGTGGTCCAGCCCAGCCCCGACTTGGCGAACGCGGGCTGATTGGCCTTCTGGTTGGCGTACTCCCAGCTACCCATCAGATGCATGGCCGCCTTGCCCTTGGCGAAGAGCGTGGAGGCCCCGTCGGCGGTGTAGTTGACCGACTTGTAGTTCTTGCCGAACGCGCCCCGGTCCACCAGATCCTTGATCGTCTGCGCGGCCTTGAGCACCGCCGGGTCGTCCCACGCCGCCATGCCCTGGCTCTGGATCTTCTGGAACACCCCGGCCCCGCCGTAGCGGTCCACCAGGTACTCCACCCACATCAGCTCGGTCCAGGGATCGGTGCCGGCCAGCGCGAACGGGGTGACGCCCTCGCCCTTGAAGGTGTCGATGAGCTTCAGCAGATCGTCCCAGGACTTCGGGGGCCGGGCCCCAGCGTCCGTGAAGACGTCCTTGTTGTAGAAGAGAATCACCGGCTGCATCCCGCGCATCGGGATGCCGTAGTGCTTCCCGTCGATCGCGCCCGCGTCGAGGATCGTGGGGATGAACGCCTTCTTCAGCTCCGGGTCCTTGTCCATGGCCGGGTCGAGGCCGAGCAGCATGTCCTTCTTGACGAAGTCGCTGATGCTGCCCCCGCCCCAGTTGAAGAAGACATCCGGTGCGTTGGGCGTGCCCATGGAGGTGCGCATCTTGTCCGAGTAGCCCTCACCGGGCACCTGGGTGAGCTTCGCCTTGATGTCGGAGGTCTTGTTGAACCGCTTGACGACCTCGCGCTGCACCTTGGTCGAGGCGTCCTGGTAGACCCAGACGTCGAGGGACCCGTCATCCGAACCCCCGGGCCCGCCGCTTCCGCAGCCGGCGAGTGCCGTCCCGGCCAGCAGCAGGGCCGCCGCCAGGGTGGACGCACGAAGGGTGGACCTTGACCGTGACCTTGCCCTTGCCCTTGCCCTTGACCGAGGTATGCGCATCGTGTGCCTTCCGGAAGTAGCCCGATAATTCTCGGAAGCGGTTGCGTGGAAGGTATGGGGGTGCTGATGCGGTGTCAAGAGTTCTGGCGGCGGGTGGCTTTGTTCCCCACGCCGCCCCTCCCCGAACCGGGGGACACCCCCGGCCCCCCGCTGGGGCTGCGCCCCCGTCTCCCTGCTGGGGCTGCGTCCCCACGCCCCCGTCGGGGCTTCGCCTCCACGCCTCCGCTGGGGGCTGCGCCCCCGCACCTCCGTCGGGGCTCCGCCTCCATACCCCGCCGGAGGCCGCACTCCTGAGCGCCCTTCGGGCGTGTCCTCAAGCGCCGGACGGGCTGGATTTTCCAGCCCGTCCGGCGCTTGAGGACCGGGGTCCGGGGCGGAGCCCCGGCGGGGGCGGGGGCGCAGCCCCCGTTCGGGAAGGGGCGGGGTGGGGAATCAGCCCTCGGCCGGTGCCGCGGTGCTGGAGCGGACAACCAACTGCGTGGCCAGCTCCACCCTGGGCGACTCGACCTCCTCCCCCCGCGCCTGCCGCAACACCGTACGCGCGGCCAACTTCCCCATTTCCGCAAGCGGTTGACGAACCGTCGTCAACGGCGGCGCCGACCACCGCACCTCGGGCAAGTCGTCGAAGCCGACGATGCTCACATCCTCCGGAACCCGCAGCCCCCGACGCCGCAGGGCCTCGATCGCCCCCAGGGCCATCTGGTCGCTGGAGGCGAAGATGGCGGTCGGCGGGGTGGGCCCGGACATCAGCTGGTCGCAGCCGTGGAAACCGGACTCGTGGTAGAAGTCGCCCTGCGCCACCAGCCCCGGATCGAACGGCACGCCCGCCGCCTCCAGCGCGGCGCGGTGGCCGTCCAGCCGGGCCCGGCTGCACAGCAGCCGCGGCGGACCGGCGATCAGCCCGATCCGGCGGTGGCCAAGGCTCAGCAGATGTTCGGTGGCGGCCATGCCGCCCGCCCAGTTGGTCGCCCCCACGGTGGGCGCGTCCAGCGCCGGGGAGCCGGCCGGGTCGACGACCACGATCGGCACGTTCAGCCGCCGCAGCTCCTCGTGGACCACCGGCTCCAGCACGGACGTCACCAGGATCACCCCGTCCGAGGCGCGGGCCCGCAGGTTCTTCAGCCACTGCCGGGCCGAGCCCGCGCGGCCGTGGATGGCCGAGACCACCGTGCCCACCCCGTCCTGGTGGGCGACCTCCTCCACGCCGCGGATGATCTCCACCGCCCAGGGGCTGTCCAGGTCGTTGAAGACCAGGTCCACCAGGGCGGCGCGGTCGCCGGGCACGCGCTGGCGGCGGCGGTAGCCGTGGACCCGCAGCAGGTCCTCGACCCGGGCCCGGGTCTCGGGCGAGACATCCGAACGGCCGTTGACCACCCGGGAGACCGTGGGCACCGACACCCCGGCCTCCTGCGCGATGGCCGTGATCGTCACCTTGGGCCGGGCGCCGCCCTCGGTGCCCCTGCTCTCCGTAGCCATTCCGCCTCCTCGGTTGACGGGAGCCACCCCCGCCTCTCACTTTCCGGGGCGCACCCTCGGAACCTTGCAGAAGTCTTCCGGAAAACCGGATCGGACGTGAAGAGACGAGAGAGGGACGTCCCCATAAGCTCCTGAGCTTACGCAGCGCCGCGGGGCCGGCCTCCGCCGCCGTCACGCCACCGTGCCGGGCGACTTCCCCCTCGGCGGGGCCGCCCGCGCGCCCGGCTGGGCGCCGTGGTCCGCTTGGTCGGTGGGCCCGTTCGACTGGCTGAGGTCGTGGTCTGCTTGGCCGTTGGCCCCGCACCACTTGGCCGGTGACCCCGCTCCAGCGTGTAGGCACCTCGCCGCCCAAACTTTCCTCTCCCCGGGTGTAAGAAAGCGCGGCCCCCGACCACTGCATGGTGAGAGAGCCGAGATGAGGAGACGGCGTGACCGACGCCCAACGCTTTCGGGACCTTTACGAGGAGTGCCACCCCCGTGTGCTGGCCTACGCGGCCAGCCTGGTGGGTCGGCAGGTCGGTGAGGACATCACCAGCGAGACCTTCACGGTCGCCTGGCGGCGGATGCGGGACATCCCGACGCCGCCGCTGCCGTGGCTGCTCGGCGTGGCCCGCAATCTGACCCGCGAGCTGCGGCGCAGAGACGGCAGGCAGTACAACCTGGCCGCCCAGGAGGCTCAGCGCGTCATCACCTCCGGCGCCCAGGTCGAGGACGTGGCCGCGGGGGTGACCGAGCGCGCGGTGGCACTGCAGGCGCTGGCGGGGCTGTCCGCCGCCGACCGCGAGCTGCTGACGCTGGTCGCCTGGCACGGGCTCGGCCCGCGAGAGGCCGCGCGCGTCCTCGGCTGTTCCAGCGCCACGTTCGCGGTGCGGCTGCACCGGGCCAGACGGCGGCTGGAGCGGGCCGTGGACGCGGTCGGGCCCTCCCCGGACCCCAGCCCCAGCCCCGGCTCGGACCCCAGCCCCAGCCCCGGCTCGGACTCCAGCCCCGGCTCGGACTCCAGCCCCGGCCCCGGCCCCGAGCCCGGCCTTGACCCTCGCCCCCGCCCTCGCGCCCCTCGCGCGAACGTGACAGTGAAGGAGACCTGAGATGGCACGCAAGCGGCACGATGTGATGAAGACCCTGGCGGACGCGCGGCCCCCGGAACTCGATCCGGACCACCTGGCCCGTTCCGCACGCGCCCGCCGCGACCTGGAGACCATCCTGGCCGGTACGGCCGGTACGGCCGGCACGGTCGGCACAGCCGAGGCGTCGGAACTCCGCCGGTCCCCCCGGATGTTCACCTGGCGCTGGGCGCTGCCCGTCGCGGCGACAGCGGCTGCCGCCGGAGTGCTCGTCGCCACCCTCCCCCAGGGCGGCTCGGGCGCCGAGGGCTCCCGGGCGTCCGTCGGCCCCACGGCGGACGGCGCCCGGCACATCCCGGCCAACGGCCGTCTGGCGCTGCAACACGTCGCCGACCGGCTGGACCGGACGGCGGCGGACGAGGGCACCTACTGGCAGATGACCACCCGGTCGGCCTGGATCGCCGTCGTCGACGCGTCCGGGGAGACTTTCGCGGTGTCCAGCTCCGAGAAGCAGCAGCGGTCCTTCGGGGTACGGCCCGGCACGGAAAGCCTCAACGTCATGGGGCTCGACGCCACCACCAAGCCCCGCACCGAGCGCGATACGGCGCGCTGGCGGGCCGCCGGCTCGCCGAAGGACCTGACGCTCGCCGACACCGGACGGGGCGGCAGGCTCGGTCTGCGGATCGAGACCGGGGCCGGGAAGCGGCCGACGGTGGACCGCATCAACTCGGGCGACCGGATCGCCGCCCTCGGCGCACGCAATGTGACCTACGAGGACCTACGGGAACTCCCGGGCGACAGCGCGAAGCTGAAGAAGGTGCTGTCGGACCTGTACCGGGAGGACGGCGGGAGCGAGGTCCGCGGCCGCACCGAGTGGATGTGGCGGCAGGCGGCCGGGCTGATCGGCCTGCCGGTGAAGGCCGAGGTACGGGCCGCCGCGTACCGCGTCATCGCGGGGCTGCCGGGCATCCGCGCGCTCGGCGAGGTGACCGATCCGCTGGGCCGCGAGGGCGTCGGCTTCGCCCTGCCCGCGTCCGACCGGCCCGGCTACGGGACCGGGCGGTCCGAGCTGATCGTGGACCCGGCGACCGGGGCCCTGCTGTCCGAGCAGGAGGTCCTGACCGAGCCGGACGCGAAGGCCGCGAAGGCGGGGCTCACCTCGGGCACGGTGGTGAACTACACCGCCACCGTCAGGTCGGAGTGGACCGACCGGCAACTGAAGACCCCGGAAACCCCGGAAACCCCGGAATGACTGGCCGGGGCGGGCTGTAAGAACGGCCGGGCCGCGGCCATTTCCTTCTGAGAACCCCACCCGAGCAGAAGGAAGGTCATGGACAGAACCACAGGACGGCCCGGAACCCGCCGCATCTGGCTGCGCACGGCGGTCGCCGTGTGCGCGGTCGCACTCGGCACCCTCGGCACCCCGGCGAACGCCACCCCGGCGAACGCCGCGCCGGGCGCCGTCACCGCCGCCACGTCCACCACCGCGCCGGACCCGGCGGCCCGCGCCGCCACCCCGTGGAAGCTGCGGACGCCGATGGGCGAGACGGCTTCGAAGGAGTTCTGGGACGTCGCCTCGACCGGTGCCAAGGACGCGTGGATCGTGGGCCGGAACACGGACGGCGCCGCCGGATCCACCCCCCTGATCAGGCACTGGAACGGCACCACGTGGACGGATGTGCCCGCCGCCGCCACCGGCGGCAAGGCCACGTGGCTGCAGGAGATCGCCGCCTCCGCGCCCGACGACGCCTGGGCCGCCGGCACGCTGGACGACAACACCGCGGTCGTGCTGCAGCACTGGGACGGGAAGAAGTGGCACAAGGTCGACCATGCCGCCGCCCCCGAGGGGTCGCTGAGCTTCGTCCTCGACATCGCCACGTTCGGTGAGAAGTCGGCCTGGCTGACCGGCTTCGACTGGAATCCGGAGAGCGGCGCCGAGGTCTCCTATCTGGAGCGCTGGACCGGTTCCAGGTGGCAGAGGGTGTCCCTCCCCGCCGCACCCGGCGGCGGGGAGGTGCGTCCCTCGAGCATCACCGGCACCGGCCCGGACGATGTCTGGGTCACTTCCGACGCCGTCACCGGCGATGTGACAAAGCCGCTGCTCCACCACTGGAACGGCAGCGGCTGGACGGTCCGCGAGGTGCCCACCCCCGCCGAGTCCCCGACCGGCTGGACGGCCGGCCACGCCGTGGCCACCGGCCGTAACTCGGTCTACGTGGTCGGCAAGACCAACGAGGACACGCCCAAGGCCACCATGGCCACCCGCTGGACCGGCAGCCGCTGGGAGTCGCTGCCCGCGCTCCCCGTCGGCGAGGCGAACGCCGTGGGCGCGGACGGCGCCGGGCGGCTGTGGATCGGCGGCTGGACCCCGGGCAACCGCCACTCCGTGCTGTCCCGCTGGACCGGTACGGAGTGGGCGACCGAGGAACTGCCCGCCGACGTCACCGAACACAGCGAGATGTCCACGGTGCTCGGCATCGCGGGCGTCCCCGGAACGAAGGGCGTGTTCGCCGCGGGGACGGCCGGCTGCGCGAGCGACCCCGTCCAGTGCGGGATGCTGGTCTCACGCGACGTGCGGTGACCGCACGCGACGTGCGGTGACTCGCACGGGGCGGGTGGTGACTCCCCCTTGGCGGAGGGCGCTGCCCCGCTCAAGGGGCTGCCCCCTCCCGGGGCGGGCGCTGCTCGCCTCACGGGACGTGCGCCGACCCCCTCAGGCGACGTGCGCTGCCGCGTCCCCCGTGCGCGTGACATACGCCTGGACGGCGACCGTCTCGTCGTCCAGGCACCGCCCCGTCTCCAGGTCGAAGCGCTGCTTCAGCAGCGGGGAGGCGACGAACGGCCGTCCGCCCGCCGAGCCCAGCAATCCCCGGGAGAGGACGTACGCCCCGGTGAACGGGTCGCGGTTGGCGATCGCGTACGCGCGTCCCGACCGGTCGAGGAAGACCGCCACCTGGGCGCCGTCCGGCAGTAGGGCGGCCACGCCGCGCCCGGGGGTGAGGTCGGTCAGCTCGCAGACCGCGAACCACCGCTGGTCGATGAGGAGTTCCACACGGACGGCGGTCCGCTCGGGTGCCATGGTCATCGGCTGGCAGTCCCTTCGAGGGTACGGACGGGGAGGGTGGGGCCGGACAGGATCGTCAGGTCCGGCTTGACCTGGTCGCGTTCGGGCACGAACTTCACCGTCGGGTCCGGCGCGTCGGGCGCGTTGACGAAGGAGACGAAGCGCCGCAGCCGTTCCGGGTCGCCCAGGGTCTCGGCCCACTCGTCGCGGTAGCCGGTCACATGGTCGGCCATCATCGCCTCCAGCTCGGCGCCCAGCCCCAGCGAGTCGTCGACCACCACATCGCGCACATGGTCCAGGCCGCCCTCGATCCGCTCCAGCCAGGCCGAGGTGCGCTCCAGACGGTCCGCGGTGCGGATGTAGAACATCAGGAACCGGTCGATGAGCCGGATCAGCTCCTCGTCGTCCAGGTCCTGGGCGAGCAGATCGGCGTGGCGCGGATCGGCTCCGCCGTTGCCGCCCACGTACAGGTTCCAGCCGGTGGAGGTGGCGATCACGCCGAAGTCCTTGCCGCGCGCCTCCGCGCATTCGCGGGCACACCCCGAGACGGCCGACTTCAGCTTGTGCGGTGCGCGCAGCCCCCGGTAGCGCAGCTCCAGGTCGATGGCCATCCGGACCGAGTCCTGCACTCCGTAGCGGCACCAGGTCTGCCCCACACACGACTTCACGGTGCGCAGCGCCTTGCCGTACGCGTGGCCCGACTCGAATCCGGCGTCCACCAGCCGCGCCCAGATCAGGGGGAGCTGGTCCACCCGGGCGCCGAAGAGGTCGATCCGCTGACCGCCGGTGATCTTCGTATAGAGCCCGAAGTCCCGGGCCACCTCGCCGATCACGATCAGCTTCTCCGGGGTGATCTCCCCGCCGGGGATCCGGGGCACGATCGAATACGACCCGTTGCGCTGCAGATTCGCCAGGAAGTGGTCGTTGGTGTCCTGCAGCGCCGCCTGCTCGCCGTCCAGGACATAGCCGCTCGCGCCCAGGGTCGGGGCCAGCGAGGCGATGATCGAGCCGACGGCGGGCTTGCACACCTCACAGCCGTCGCCCTGCCGGGCCTCGGCCCGGCCGTGGCTGTCCAGCAACCGGGCGTAGCTGGTGATGCGCAGGGTGCGGACGATCTCGTACAGCTCGGCGCGGGTGTACGCGAAGCAGCCGCACAGCCCCTTGTCGACGCTGACGCCGCTCGCCTCCAGTTCGTCGTTGACGAGTGAGGTGAGCGCCTTGACGCAACTGCCGCAGCCCGTGCCCGCCTTGGTGCACTTCTTCACCTCCGGGACGGTGGTGCAGTGGTGGTCGGCGACGGCCGAACGGATCGCGCCCTTGGTGACGTTGTGGCAGTTGCAGACGACCGCCTCGTCCGGCAGCGCCGACGGCCCGAGCGCGGCGGGCGCGCCCAGCCCCGCCGGGAGCACGAGCTGTTCGGGGGCGACGGGCGGTACGGCGCCGGTGAGCGGGCGCAGCATGCCGTACGCCTCGGCGTCGCCGACCAGCACCCCACCGAGGAGGGTGCCGTCGGCGCCGACCACCAGCTTCTTGTAGACGCCCGTGCGGGAGTCGGAGTAGACGACGTCCAGGCAGCCGTCGGCGGCGCCATGGGCATCGCCGAAGCTGGCCACGTCGACGCCGAGGAGCTTGAGCTTGGTGGAGGTGTCGGCGCCGTCGAAGCGCGCGGTGGCCTGGCCGGCGATGGTGCTCGCCGCGACCTCGGCCATCTCATAGCCGGGCGCGACCAGCCCGTACACCCGGCCGTCGGCGGCCAGCGCGCATTCGCCGATCGCGTACACCGCCGGATCGCTGGTGCGGCACCGCTCGTCCACCGCGATCCCGCCGCGCTCGCCGACCTCCAGACCGCAGTCGCGGGCGAGCTGATCGCGGGGGCGTACGCCCGCCGAGAAGATGACGAGGTCGGTGTCGATGGACGAGCCGTCGGACAGCGCCATGGCGGTGACCGCGCCGTCGCCGTCCGCCGTGATCTCCTTGCCGCCCACGCCGGTGTGCACGATCAGGCCCATGTCCTCGACCGTGCGGCGCAGCGCGGCGCCACCGCCCTCGTCCACCTGGATGGCCATCAGCCGCGGGTTGAACTCCACGATGTGCGTGGTCAGCCCGAGCCCCTTCAGCGCCCCCGCCGCCTCCAGGCCCAGCAGCCCCCCGCCCACGACGACGCCGGACGTGCGGTGCTCGGCGTACTCCTCGATCGCGAGCAGATCCTCGACGGTGCGGTAGACGAAGCAGCCGTCGCTGTCCTTGCCGGGCACGGGCGGGACGAACGGATACGAGCCGGTGGCCAGCACGAGCGTGTCGTACGCCACGGTCAGCCCGGAGCGGGCGGTCACGGTGCGGGCGGCGCGGTCGATGGACTCGGCCGGGTCGCCGAGATGCAACTCGATGCCGTGCCGCGCCATGAAGCCGTCCTCGACGAGGGAGAGTTCGTCGGGGGTGCGGCCGGAGAAGTACGAGGTCAACTGGACGCGGTCGTAGGCGGGCCGGGGCTCCTCGCAGAACACGACGACGCGGGCGGCGGTCTCGGTGACGTTCCGCTCGACGAGCGCTTCGAGAAACCGCTGGCCGACCATTCCGTGACCGACCAGCACGATGGTGGGGGCGGCGGCGGTCTCGGGCTTCGGTGCGCTCGTCGTGATCGGTGCGCTCATCGTCAGGAGCCTCCATCGTTGGTCAGCAGGTGGAGCAGGGGGGTGGCCGGGAGCGGCTCATCGCCCTCCCAGGCGCGGGCGAGCGCGCCGACGGTGCCGAGATCGCCGAGAAGGATGCCGCCGAGGAGGCGGTCGCCGCGGACCACGACTTTTCGGTACGTGTTGCGGGTGGCGTCGGTGAGGTGGATGACGTCGTCGCCGGGGGCGGGGGTGGGGTTGCCGAAGGCAGCGAGGTCCAGGGGGCCGGACGTTGACGCGAGCGTCAGGCGGGTGAGGGCACGGGTGCCTGTGTAGCGAAAATCCAGCCCCTCCGGCGATTGAGGAGCGGGGTCCGGGGCGGAGCCCCGGTGGGGGTCCAGGGGGCGGAGCCCCTTTGTTTCGGGAAGGGGCGGGGTGGGGGCCAGCAACCGCGCCAGGACGTCTGCTTGCTCCTGGGCGGGGCCCGCCAGGCCGTACACGACGCCGTCGTGTTCCGCGCAGTCGCCGATCGCGAACACCCGCGGGTCACTCGTCCGTAGCTCGTCGTCGACGACGATGCCGTGTGCCACCTCCAGTCCGGCCGCCCGGGCCAGCCCGACCCGTGGCCGGACCCCGCACGCGAGCACGACCAGATCGGCCTCCAGGGCGTATCCGTCGGCCAGTTCGACGGCGCGGACTGCCCGCGCCGCCCGCCCGCCGCCCCCCGGCCCCGCGACGCGGGTGCGCAGGCCCCGGACCCGGCATTCGGTGTGGACCTCCACGCCCAGCGCCGCCATATGCCGCCGCAGCAGCCGTGACGCGCCCGGGTCCAGCTGGCGCTCCATCAGGTGTTCGCCCTGGTGCGCCAGGACCACCTGGGCACCTCGCTGGGCCAGCGCACGGGCGGCGGAGACGCCGAGGAGTCCGCCGCCGATGACGACGGCCCGCGTCCCGGGCCGTACGGCCGCGCCGAGGGCCAGGCAGTCGTCCATGGTGCGGAAGGCGTGGACGCCTTCCGGGAGGGCATGGGGGTCGTCGCGGCCGTCCGGCTCGAACAGGCCGCGCAGCGGCGGCAGCACCGGGTTGGAGCCGGTGGCCAGCACCAGCGCGTCGTACGGCACGCGGCGGCCGTCGTCGCACAGCACCTCCGCCGTGGGGCGGTCGACGCGGACCACCCGCACCCCGCTGAGCCGCCGCACCTCGGCCCCGGCCCCGGCGGCGGGGACGGGGAGGGCGATGACCTCCGGGGCGTACCGCCCGGCGAGGACCTCGGCGAGCAGCACCCGGTTGTACGCGGGGTGCGGCTCCTCGCCGATGACCGTGACGTCGAGGGCGACCGGGCCAGTACCCACACCCACACCCGCATTCGCGACTAGCTGCTGCGCCAGCCTGGTGCCCGCCATCCCGCCGCCGACGATCACCACCCGCCGCTGCTGCGGGCTCCCCGGCTCCCTGTTCGACTCCATGCCAGGAAGCGTGCGGGGTGCCTGTTACCCGACCGCATCCCCGCCGTTTCCCGGAGGCAACGCTGCCCTCAGCGCACCGGCTCAGGCGCTGTGAGCCGCCCCGAGCCGGACGGGGAGCCGCTGCGGGCTGTTGCCGACGAAGCTGGGGTGCGGGACCAGCTCCTCGTCCGGGACGGCCAGATCGAGGCCGGGGAAGCGGGTGAAGAGCGCCTCCAGGGCGACCACGGCCTCCATTCGGGCCAGTGGGGCACCCAGGCAGAAGTGGGCGCCGTGGCCGAAGGACAGATGGCGGGCGCCGCGGGTGACGTCGAAACGACCGGCGTCCGGGCCGTACGCCCGCTCGTCGCGCCCGGCGGCGGTGTACGAGACGAGCACGGGCGCGCCCTTGGGGATGACCGTGTCCCCGACCGGGAGGTCCCTGGTGGGGTAGCGGAACGGGAAGTAGCTCACCGGGCCGTCGTACCGCAGCGTCTCCTCGACCACATCGCCCCAGGTCGCGGCACCGGAGCGAACAAGATCCAACTGGTCGCGGTGGTTGCACAGCGCCCGTACCGCGTTGGTGATCAGGTTGAGCGTGGTCTCGTGTCCGGCGATGATCGTCAGCATCAGGGTGCCGATCAGCTCTTCCTCGGCGAGCCGGTCGCCGTCCTCCTCACGGGCCGCTATCAGCGCGCTGGTCAGATCGTCGCCGGGGTCCTTCGCCCGGGCCGCCGCCACCTGGCCGAGGATCGCGACCATCTCCCGGTTGGCGGCCGGGACCCGCTCCGGGGCCGTGTGGGTGGAGACGATCTCGTTGGACAGCTCGTGCAGCCGGTCCTGGTACTGGTCGTCGACGCCCAGGAGCCGGCAGATCACGCTCATCGGCAGCGGCAGCGCGAAGTGGCGGCGCAGGTCGGCCACCCCGTCCGGATCCGCGGCGGCGGCCCCGGCCAGCCGGTCCAGCAGCGTGCCGGTCAGCTCGTTGACCACCGGTTGCAGCGCCTCCACCCGGCGCGGGGTGAACGCCCGGGTCACCAGGGACCGCAGCCGCTTGTGGTCCTCGCCGTCCGCGGTGATCATGCCCCGGACGGTGGCGAAGGTCCGCATCGGCCAGCCCGGCGGGAGCTCGTCCCGCTGCAGGGCGGCGAAGTGGCAGGCGTTCTTGGCCACGTCGGGGTGGGTGACGAAGTCCTTCAGTTCCTCGTGCCGGGTGATGGCGTACCCCGGTACGTCACCGGGCAGCAGGACCGGGACCGCGGCCCCGCGGGCGCGCAGCTCTTCGTTGACCGCGTGCTGGTGTGCCCCGGTGGGGTCCAGGCGGTGCGGTGCGAGGTCGGCGTGCGACACGGGGCATCGGCCGTCGGTCATCTGCGGTCTCCTGCGGGGGAGTCGGGGGCCGGGGAGGCGGGGGTCGTTGCCGGGGAGTGGGAGGTCGGAGGAGCCGTGGAGAGGGAGGACCGGGCCGCGGAGTGGGAGGTCGGAGGAGCTGTGAAGCCGGAGGCCCGGCCCGTGGAGTCGGAGGCCCGGCCCGGGGTGTCGGCCGCGAGCTGCGGCGCCGAGAACCGCACCGGCAGCTTGGCCAGCCCCTTGGACCACGGCGAGGTGATCCACGGAAGCTGCTCCTCCGGCACCGCGATCTCCATATCGGGCAGCCGGTGGCGCAGGGTGTCCACGGCGGTACGGGTGATCAGCCGGGCCGGATCGCGCGCCGGGCAGGTGTGCGGGCCCGCGCCGAAGGCGAGGTACGAGCGGTTGCCGACCACCGGCCGCCCGTCCTCGGGCAGCACCTCCGGATCGGCGTTGGCGCCCGCGAGGCCCAGGATGAGCATGTCCCCGGTGCGGATGTCCTGGCCGCCGAAGCGCAGATCGCGGGTGGCGTAGCGGCCGGGGAAGTTCTGGGTGGGCGGCTGGCGCCACAGCACCAGGTCCAGGGCGTCGTCGACGGTGAGATGGCCGTGGGTCAGCGAGGAGCGGAACGCGGGGTCGGTGAGCAGGATCTGGATCGTGGAGGCGATCCAGTTCACGGTGGTGTTGTTCCCCGCGACGATGATCACCACGAGGTTGTGCAGCACCTCCTCGTCGCTGAGCCCGACGGGGTGCTCCAGCAGCCAGGACGTCAGATCCGCGCCCGGCCGCCGCTTCTTCCCGGCGATCAGCTCCAGCAGGATCTGGCCCATCCGCCTGTTGGCGCCGGTGGCGGCCACGGTCGGGGCGACGATCGTGGTGAGCGTCTCGACCAGCCGCGCCCCGTTCTCCTCGTCGAGCCCCAGCAGTTCGGTGACGACCTGCAGCGGCAGGAGACGCGCGTAGCTCTCCACCAGATCCGCCGCGTGCCGGTCGGCGAACCCGGCGACCAGCCGCTCCGCGGTGGCCCGCACCGTACGGATCAGCTCATGGCCGTTGACCCGCCCCAGCGCGTCGGCCACCGCCGAGCGCATCCGGCGGTGCGCCGCGCCGTCGGCGAACAGCAGCGCCGGGCGCCAGCCCACCAGCGGCATCAGCGGTGAGTCGGCGGCCACCCGGCCCTCGCGCAGCGGGCTCCAGCGGCGCGGGTCATGGGAGAAGTACTGCTCGTCGCGGGTGAGATGGAGCAGCTCGCGGTGGCCGATGACCAGCCATGCCTCGACCCGGGGCGCGATCTCCACCGGGACCACCGGACCGTGGTCGCGCCGCATCCGCTCGTACAGGTCGGTCAGCGGACCGTCGAGCGCGGTTCCGTACAGCGGCACCCGGGTGGGGGCCGGGGCGGTCATGACGCCTCCGTGAGTGTCTCGATCAGATGCGAGACGAGCGAGATCAGCGCCTTGACCGAGGACTGGTGCTCACGGGCGTCACAGATGACCAGCGGGGTGTGCGGGAGCAGATCGAGCGCGGAGCGCAGATCGTCCTCGCTGTGCTGCTTGCTGTCCGGGAAGGCGTTGACCGCGACGGAGAACGGCACATCCAGGTCCTCCAGATGCCCGATGGCGTCGAAGGACGCCTCCAGATCGCGGGTGTCGACCAGTGCGAGCGCGCCCAGCGCGCCGCGCGCCAGGTCCTTCCAGGCGGGGAGGAACCGCTGCTGGCCGGGGGTGCCGAAGAGATACAGCACCAGCTCGCCGCCCAGCGTGATCCGCCCGAAGTCCAGCGCGACGGTGGTCGTGGTCTTCGACGGCCGCACCTTGGTGTCGAGCCGGGCCCCGGCCTGGCTCATCGTCGCCTCGGTGGAGAGCGGCTTGATCTCCGACACCGTGCCGATCAGCGTGGTCTTGCCGACGCCCATCGGGCCGACCACCAGGATCTTGGCGGCCCCGGCCACGCTGGACTGCACGTACATGACGGGGGTGTCGTCCATGTCGTCCATGTCGTCCGTATCGCCCGTCTCGTCCGTCTCGCCTGTCTCGTTGGTGTGGTCTGTGCGGGTCGTGCGGTCCGCGTCGCCCTGGCGGGCCGCGGGGTTCCTCTGCGTTGTGCCGTCCGTACCGGCCATCGAGATCTCAGAGCTTGTTCTCAAGCCCATCGAGCACCTTCCTCAGCAAGTCCAAATCGGCACGTTTTCGCTTGACCACCCGGATCGGCGGACGCGCCACGATGTGCCCCCAGCCGATGAGATCCGCGAGCAGCACCTGCACCACGGCCGGCGGCTGACCGAGATGGGCGGCGACCTCCGCCACCGACAGCAGCCCCTGGCAGTGGTCGGCGATCCGCCGGTACTCGGGCTGCAGATGCGGCGGCAGCGCGCTCCCGGACGCCATGACGAGCGTTTCCAGCGGCAGAGCTTCCCGTGAGGAACCGGCGCGTCCCCGTGTGATCACATAGGGGCGCACCGCGGCCGTTGTGCGTTCCTCGCCGGGCGAGCTCATGACGCCGGGCGGCCCATCGGGTCCCGCGGCTGACTGCTCAGATGGGCACCGATCTTCGCGACCAGTAACTGCATCTGCTGGGCCACCAGGCCGACATCCGTCTCGGTGTCGGTGGCCACCCCCAGCGAGGCGCCCTGACCGGCCGAGGTGAACAGCACGAACCCGCTGTCGGATTCGATCATCAGCTGCCGCACCCCCGCCTCCTCGCCGAACAGCAGCGACACGGTGGACTGGCTGGTCACCGTCAGCGCGGCACAGGCGGCGGCCAGCGACTCGGCCTCGTCCACGCCGAGCCGGGACACCTCGCCGGACAGGCCCTCGGCGGAGTCGTGGCCCATGCGCAGACCGTCCTCCGAGACGACGACGGCATGCCGCACCCCGGGGATCCCTGTCAGCGGACGCAGCATCCATCCAACATCGGGCAATTTGGATATGGTTCCGGCCACTACCAGCCTCCTTCTCGGTCTTCTCGGTCCGGACTCTTTTCTTCCGTCAGTGGTACGGCCCTGTCCTCCGCCTCCGCTTCCACTCGTCCGCGGCGGGTGCCGGAGACGACGCTGGTGATGGAGGCGCGGGCGGCCTCGGGCGTCCAGGCGCCGGCCCGGGGGGTGGGCGCGGCGCGGGCCGGGGCGCCGGAGGCGGTGGCCGTGTCGGCGGTGTCGGCCAGGGCGGTTCCGGAGGCCGGGCGGCGGCGGTTGCGGCGCCGGGGCAGTCCGGTGCCGAGCGGCGAGGGGGCCTCGGGCGCGTCGGGGGTGTCGTCCGCGGACAGGCCGCCCAGCGAGCCGCTCCCGGCCGGGTCCGCGGCGGCCGGGCCGAGGCCGGTGCCGCCCGCGTCGTGGCTCACCATGCCGACGGTCACGGGCTCCACGACCACCGGCTTGTGGTCCGCCGCCCGGACCGTGCTCGCCGGCTCGGTCAGCAGCCGGTGCGGTACGAAGACCACCACCCGGGTACCGCCGTACGCCGACGCCGTGGACAGCTCCACCCCGAAGCCCAGCTCCCGCGACCAGCGCCCGACACAGGCGAGCCCCAGCCGCGGCACGGCGCCGAGCTGGGCCAGGTCGAGACCGTCCCGCAGTTGGCCCATGGCCTTTTCCAGCACGTCCGGCGGCATGCCGAGCCCCGCGTCGTCGATCTCGATGACCGCGCCCGCCGCGACCTCCCGGACGGCGACCGCGACCTGGGTGCGGGAGGGGGAGAAGACCGTGGCGTTCTCCAGGAGTTCGGCCACCGCGTGCATCAGGCCCTCCACGGCGGGTGCCACCGCGTACAGGGCCTGGCCGCCGTGGACGTCCACCCGGCCGAATTCCACGATGCGCGACTGCGCGCCGCGCACACAGTCGAAGAGCGACACCGGCCTGGTCTCCCGCCGGGCCGGCCAGATCCCGCACATCACCAGCAGCGTCTGGGCCTTGCGGGTCATCTGGGCGGCGGCGTGGTCCGCCTTCATCACCTCGCCCATCAGCCGCGCGTCCTCGACATGCTGCTCGAGGCCGTCGAGGACCTGCTGCTGCACCATCGACATGGCGTGCATATTGCGGGCCACGGATTCGAACGACGCCTGGACGGAGTCGCGCAGCCGCCGCTCCCGGCGCGCCGCCTCGTCCAGGTCGGTCTGTACGGCGGCCAGCCGGGCGACCTCTTCGCCGCGCTCGGCCGCCAGCGCGCGCTCGTGCGCGGTATTGGCTCGTTCCCGTTCGGAAACGGCTCGTTCTCGCTCGGTCGCCGTACGCGCGTCAGCAAGCGCGCGACGGAGTCTGACCACCCAGGTGAGGCACAGCGACAGCACCAGTACCAGCACCGCGGACGCGGCCACGACGACGGCCTCCGTCCCCGACAGCACCTTTGACACCTCCATCTGGGACACGGCCAGGAAAGGGCAGATACTACTGACCAACTGATCAGTCTGGTCCGGTAGTTGCCAAACTCTCACGAGTGAGACGGCGCGTCCGCACCGGGGTCAGGGTCGGGCGACGTCCGTTCGCGGCAGACACAACAGCAGGCGAGCCCCGCCCCGCGGGCTGGTGAGCACCGTAAGGGTGCCACCGTGGGCGTGAGCGATGTCATTGGCGATGGCGAGCCCGAGACCGGTGCCGCCGTCCTGGCGGGCCCGGGCATCATCCAGCCGGGTGAACCGCTCGAACACGCGCTCGCGGTCGGCTTCGGGGATGCCCGGACCGTCGTCGTCCACGGCCAGTTCGACCTGGCCATCGCGGACCGCCACGGTGATCGAGACGGTGGTACGGGTGTGCCGGCGGGCGTTGTCGGCGAGGTTGGTGAGCAGCCGGGAAAGCTGCACCCGGCTGCCGGTCACGACGGCCGCCCGCTCCTGCTCCCCGGCCAACGTGAGCGCGCCCGGGTGGCGCCGTACCTCCTCGGCCGCCAGCGCGCCAAGATCCACCGCCGCGGTGCGCGGCGCCTCCTGCGCGTCCAGCCGGGCGAGCAGCAGCAGATCGGAGGCGACGGCCTGCAGCCGGTCGGTGTCCCGCAGCGCCTTGTGTACGGCGGCCGGCCAGTCGGTACGCGACGGGCGGGCCAGGACCAGTTCGAGCTGGGCGCGCACGGCCGCGATGGGGCTGCGCAGCTCATGCGAGGCGTCGGCCACGAACTGCCGCTGCCGGGTCATGGCCCGGTGCAGCCGGTCCAGCGTGGCGTTCATGGTCCGGGCCAGCCGGTGGATCTCGTCCCGCGCCCGGGGCACCGGCACCCGGCGATGCAGATCGCGCTCGGTGATCTCGGTGAACTCCTGCCGCATCGCGGCGACCGGGCGCAGGGCGCGCCCCACGAGCAGCCAGGTGAGCCCCGCCACGAACAGCACCAGACCGGCGGCCGCGGGGGCGGCCTGGCGCAGCAGCAGACCGGTGGCGTTGTCGACGGCGGTGGTCGAGGGGCTCACCTGCACGCTGTACGGCTGCCCGGCCTGGATGGGCTCGACGGGCTCGGCCGGAAGCATCGTGGAACCGGCCGAGTCCTGCGGGGTGGCCTCTGCCTGCCGCGAGCCGGTCTCCGTCGGCATGGTGGGGGTGACCGTCCGGCCGGAGACGTCCTTGATCGTCACCTGGCCGGGGGCGACGATGAACGCCCGCTGCGGCGCGGGGCGGGCCTGCGCCAACTGACCCTTGATCGCCACGGCGGCGTTCCTGGCGTCCGCGTCGGCGCTGGCGCGGAGGTTGTGCTGCAGGGCCAGCACCAGGGCCAGCATGCACAGCCCGATCGCGAAGGCCACGGTTCCGGCTGCCGCCAGCACGGCCTTGGCGCGCACGGTCAACCCGGACGTCAGACGCGGGCGGCGACGTCCCGTGTCCCCTGGGTACTCACCGTCGGCCGTGTGCCCGATGTCCTGCCGGACGTCCGGCCCGACGTCCTGTCCGCTGTCCTGTCCGGCGTCCGCGATGTGCCCCGTGTGCGCCGTGCGGCCCGCGCCCGCGCTGATGTGCCCCACCGTCTCACCCTCCGTCGCGGGCCAGCAGATAGCCCGCGCCCCGTATCGTGCGGATCGACTGCCGTCCGTACGGCACGTCGATCTTCCGGCGCAGGCTCCGGATGTAGACCTCGACCAGATTGGCCCCGCCGTCGTACGCGGTGTCCCACACGCTCTGCACGATCTCGGACTTGGAGACCACCTGGCCCGCGCGCCGGGCGAGGTACTCCAGCACGGCGAACTCCTTGGCCGTGAGCGTGACCTCCTCCTTCCCCCGCGCACAGGCCAACGCCGCGGGCTCCAGTCGCAGATCGCCCAGCTCCAGCACGTCGGGCCGGTCCAGCCCGCCGCGCCGCACCAGGGCCCGTACCCGTGCGATCAGGACGACGAAGGAGAACGGCTTGGTCAGATAGTCGTCCGCGCCCACGTCGAGCCCATCGGCCTCGTCGTACTCGCCGTCCTTGGCGGTGAGCATCAGGATCGGCGTCCAGTCGCCCTTCTCGCGCAGCCGCGAGCACAGTTGATAGCCGGAGCACCCGGGGAGCATCACATCCAGCACGATCGCCGCGTATCCGCCGGAGCGGGCGAGCGCCAGGCCGCTGGGCCCGTCCGCCGCCGTCTCGATGGTGAAACCCTCCTGCTCCAGGCCCTCGGTGAGCAGTTCGCGGAGCCGGGCGTCGTCTTCCACCACCAGTATGCGCACGCGGTCAGGATGGCATGGGCAAGCTGAGGCCCCGCTGAACCGGCACCGGTTTCAGCGGGGCCTCAGGCGGTTCAGCGAGGACTCAGCATCGGTGCGCCACGGTGAGTGCGCCGACGGATCAAGGGTCCTTCGGCAGCCGGTTCCACTCCCCGAATGAAGGAGAGCTGTGCCCATGTCTCATTTCCTGCCCCGGGCCACGACCGCGAAGCGGCGCGGTGTCGTGCTCGCCATGGCGGCCGGTGCCCTGGCGCTGGGGGCCGCGGTCCCCGCCTCGGCTTCGTCCTCGTCCCACTCCTCGGCGTCGGCCTCCGCCTCCAATGCGAAGTCGAAGCCCAGCGACACGACCATCTGCCGGGCGGTGCCGGGCGCCAAGGCCGTCAAGCCGGCCAAGCCCGCCAAGTCCGCCAAGTCCGCCAAGGCGGTCGGGCTGACCGAGGTGGGCAAGGCCACCGGGACGGTCAGGGCCGACGACAAGAAGGTCACCGTGGCGCCGAAGGACGGTGCCCGCGGGCACGGCGACGTCTGCGCCATCCCCACCATCCCCGCCTTCCCGGGCAAGCCCGGCAAGGTGTGCACGGTCGTCATCATCAAGGGCAAGGCCGGGACCAAGGACGACGACTCCGCCGTTCCCGCCCGCCCCACGACGCCGACCAAGCCGGGCAAGCCGACCAGGCCCGGTGAGCCGGCCAAGCCCGGTAAGCCGTCCAAGACCTGCAAGATCGTGGTGATCAAGGAAGCGCACCGCGCCGACGACCGGTCCGCGGACGCGACGAGCGCGGCGGTCGGGGCGACCCGCTCCTGAACCACCGGCCGGCCCGTGGGGGGATCGGCCGGCGGCCCGGCGCGCATGGCGCGCCGGGCCCTCGCGCGTTCCGTGGGAAGCACACGCCGGGGCACGGTGTTCTCCCGTCATGTCGATCATTCACAAGACCACGATGAGTCCGACCAAGGTGGAGCTGCTCACGGCCTGGCTGCCCGGGCAGCCGTGGTACGCCGCCGCCCAGCGCGCGCCGGAGCTGTCCAAGGCCGGTGGCTTCCGGCTCGACGACCCCGAGGGCGAGGTGGGGATCGAGTTCATGGTGGTGCGGGACGACGCCGGTGATCGGCCCGCCTGGTACCACGTACCGATGACCTACCGCGCGGCGCCGCTCGCCGGAGCCGGGCAGGCCCTCATCGGCACGACCGAGCACGGGGTGCTGGGGCAGCGGTGGGTCTACGACGGGGCGCACGACGCGGTGCTCGTGAGCCAGTTGCTCGCGCTCCTCCAGGGCCGCGCCGAACCGCAGGCGCAGAGCCTGTCCGACACCCCCGACCCCTCCGTCACCGCCGAGGTGACCGGCGCCGGGTTCGAGGTCCCGGCCGGGGTCGCCGAGGCGTCGGCCGTCGCCAACGGGCCGGACGGCACCCGCCTGCTGGTGGGCGACGGGGTCGTTCTCCAGGTGACGCGCGTTCTGCGTCCGGAGTCCGGTGCGGAGACGGCCGGGGTCCGGGGCCATGTCAGCGCGGGCTGGCGGCTGTCGGAGGACGACGAGGCCCGCGGCCGGTTCGCCGTCCTGCACGACACGGTGTCCTGACGCACCGTCGGGCGGTTGGGCGGGGGCGGGAGCGTCGGCGGTGGCCGGTGCTCCCGCCCCCGCTCATGGGGTCAACACCAGGCCGATAGATCCAATGAATTGATGCCATAGGGGCGAAGCGAGGCGGATTCTGCCACCTATATTGACGTGTTCCTCTTATAGATCCTACCTTTCCCGGGGCCACTCCACGAGTTCCAGCAGGGTTCCAACAGGGTTCCAGCAAGGTTCCGCAGGGAGGGACATGTCGGAGTACGTACGCTCACGCACCCGGACCGCCCGCAAGGCCCCCAGATTCGCCGCCGTCGCGGCCGTCCTCGCCACGCTCGGCGCCGCCGTCGGCGGCACCGCCGACGCCGTCGCACGGGCGCCTCGCCCCGCCCCCGATGTGTATGTCGCGCCGAACGGCGACGACCGCGCGCCCGGCACCCGCACCGCCCCAGTCCGCACCCCCGAGCGCGCCCGCGACCTCGTACGGCAGCGCACCGACCGGCTCGCCGCCGACCTCACGGTGCACCTCGCGCCGGGTACGTACCGCCTCGCCCGCCCGCTCGTCCTCGACTCCCGTGACTCCGGGGGCAATGGGCACCGCGTCATCTGGCAGGGCAGCAAGGGCACCGTGTTCAGCGGCGGCCGGGCCGTCCAGCACTGGAAGCCGGTCAAAGACAGGTCCGGGCTGTGGTCGGCGCCCGCGCCCGCCGGGCTGGACAACACCCGGCAGCTGTACGTGAACGGCGTCCGCGCCCAGCGGGCGCGCGGGCCGATACCGGTGACGCTCAAGTCCACCGCCACCGGCTACACCGCGTCCGCCGACACCCTCGCCCGCTGGCGCAATCCGTCGGACATCGAGTTCGTCTACCCCAGCGGTGAGGCGCTGTGGAACGTCCAGCAGTACGGCCTCGGCCCCTGGACCGAACCGCGCTGCCCGATCGGCTCGATGACCGGCACCACCGTCACCATGGCCCAGCCGTGCTGGGACAACTCCACCAAGCGCGTGGAGTTCCCCGACATCCCCGGCCGCAGCATCAACATGGTCGGCCCCGGCAAGCTCACCAGTGACGCACTGCCCGGCTATGTCGAGAACGCCTACGAGGTCCTCGACCAGCCCGGAGAGTGGTACCTCGACCGGCACACCCGCACCGTCTACTACCGCCCGCGCTCCGGGGAGAACCCGCGCACCGCGGATGTGGAGGCGCCGGTCCTGGAGAAGCTGGTCGACGGGCGGGGCACCGGAAGCGCGCCACTGCGCGACATCGCCCTGCGAGGCATCCAGTTCTCGTACGCCACCTGGCTCACCCCCTCCTCACCCGAGGGCTTCTCCGAGGTGCAGGCGGGCTACACGGTGACCGGCGCGGAGGGCTGGAAGACCCAGGGGCTGTGCGAATACACCCCGGGCGGCACCTGCCCGTACGCGTCCTGGAACAGGATGCCCGGCAACGTGGCCATCAGCCACGGCCGCGACCTGGAGTTCTCCGACAACGCCTTCGTCCACCTCGGCGCGGCCGGGCTCGAACTCGGCACCGGAACACAGAACACCACCGTGCGCGGCAACGTCTTCACCGACATCTCCGGCAACGGCATGGAGATCGGCGGGGTCGACGCCCCCCGGCCCGGCAGCGACGCCGACCTCACCCGCAAGGTGTCGGTGACGAACAACCACCTCTACGCGCTGCCCCGCGAGTACCACGGCGGTGTCGCCATCCTCAACGGCTACACCCAGAACAACACCATCGCCCACAACCAGATCGACCATGTCGGCTACTCGGCGATCTCCATGGGCTGGGGCGGCTGGCCCGACAAGATCGGCAAACCGGCCACCGCCAATGTGTCGCACGACAACTCGGTGGCCAACAACCTCATCTTCGACTACATGCAGGCCCTCGACGACGGCGCGGGCGTCTACACCCAGGGCCTCACCGGCAGTTCCCTCGACAACGGCGAGAAGATCACCGGCAATGTCATCCACGACGGATGGGGGCTGGGCCGGACCATCTACACCGATAACGGCTGCACCTACGTCACGGTAGAGGGCAACGTCCTCTACGGCGCCCAGGCCAACGTCCTCAGCGCACACGTCGACTACCGCGACAACCTCGGCAACAACGACCCGACCCGCATCGTCGGCAACTACTGGGAGCAGGGCGACCGCGACGGCAACGACAAGGGCGTGGTGACGTCCGGCAATCACATCCTGGCCGACCCCTCGAAGGCACCGGCGGGCATCGTGGCCGCGGCCGGTCTCGAACCCCGCTACCAAGGGCTGCTCGGCCGCACGTTCGCCACCCGCTCCGTACCCGAAGCACCCACCCGCGTGGGCGACTTCGCGGCGGACGGCTCGGCGTACGTCACCTGGAACCCGTCGTACGTCGATGGCGGGTCCCCGGTCACCTCGTACACCGTCACCGCCACCAACGGCACCCACACCGTCTCCACCACCGTCCCGGCGGCGCGCTACAAGCGCACCGCGTACGCGGTGGTCGACGGGCTCACCAACGGCACGCCGTACACGGTGACCGTCACGGCCCGCAACCGGGTGGGGCAGAGCGAGAGGTCGCTGCCCGCCGCCCCCGTCACGCCCACCGCCGACGGCTCCGGCGCCCTGCCCGCCGTCTCCACCGGCGTGAAGGTCAACGCGGAGGCCACGGCCGCCAGGCTGTCCTGGACGCCGCCCAAGACCACCGGCGACACCCCCGTCATCGGCTACCGGATCACCGTCTCCGACGGCCGCACCGTCACCGTGACCGGCCGCGACGTCCTGGTCGCCCAGCCCCGGGCCAAGGGCATGCTGCGGGTGATCGGCAAGCTGCGCCCATCCACCGCGTACACCTTCTCGATCGCGGCCCTGACGGCCACCAGCACCGGCCCGTCCGCCGAGGTGTCCGTCACGACCCCGTCCGGATAAGGGCGGGAAAGCTCAAATCCCGCTCTGAAACCACGTCGATCCGGGTTCATCACCGTTCAGAAGGACAAAACTGACGGTAAGTGAGTAGTTCGGATGGACTCGGATGGACTCGGATGGACATGGATCGACGTGGATGGACGGGGGCATTCCGATGTGGGCCATATTCAGACGCCCCGCTTCGGCGGAGCCACAGGAGGCGGCGGGCCAGGCGCCGAACCTCTATGACCTCCATGACCTCCATGACCTCCATGACCTCCATGACCTCTATGACATCGCCTATCTGGTGGGCGGGCGGCGGTGGGTGATCCAGACCCTCCTGATAGCGCTTCAGGAGCGGGACGCGATCACCCTCCGGCGCTCCCGGATACACGCCAAGGCGGGGGAGGCCGAGCACCCGGTCGAACGCGCGCTCATCGCGCTGTGCCCCCGCCCGAAGCCGGTGGACCATGTGGTCCCCACGCTGCTCCACGGGCCCGAGCTGGAGGCGATCCGGGACCGGCTCGCCTCCGGCGGTCTGCTCACCCGCCTCCGGGGCCGCCCCACCCGCACGGGCCGACGCCGGGTCGAAGCGGCCGTGCGGGAGGGGGCGCTTCCCTCGTACGTCTTCTACGGACCCGTCGTCCTCCCGGAGCCGGTGCGGCGCAAGGCCGTCAGCGCGGCGATACCCATCCCGAACGGCGATCCGGCCTACTGGGAGCGGCACGTCCTCATCGCCTACGACCCCGGTTACCCCGACCACGAGTCCTTCTACGAGACGCACTCGTGGGGCGACGAGCATGGCGGAGGCCACGGTGGTAGCCACGGTGGCGACCACGGTGGTAGCCACGGCGGCGGCCACCACTCCTGCGGCGGCGGTGGTGGCGGGGGCGGCAGCGACTAGGTCGCCGTCAGGCGGTGGCCGCGTCCTCGTAGGGGGTGGGGCAGCCCTGTGTGGCGGTCACGGCGGTCAGCAGCACCACCGAGTCCTCCAACGCCCGCAACCCGTGCCGCTCATGCGGGATCTCCTGCACCTGGCCCGCGATGAGATCCAACCGGTCACCGCCGCCGGTCAGCCGTACATGCCCGTGCAGCACCTGGAGACTGGCCGCCGGAGGAGCGTTGTGCTCATCGAGCTCGCAGCCGGAGACCATGGCGATCACGCTCTGCCGCAGCGGGCCGTCGTGCAGGAACAGATGTGCGCTGCGCCCGTGCGGATCGGCCTTGGCCTGGTCCAGATGGTGGCGCGCGAGCGTGGTGAGGTCATCCATGAGTGCCCCTCGATCGGTCCGGTCTGATCGTCGGCGGGTTCCCTCAATCCTCACCGGCTAGCGTGGTGGGCGCCAGTTCGCAGCCGCGCCGTACGACCGCGCCGTGGAGAGAGGTACCGCAGCAGTGGCCGACTACCTGACCGTACTGACCACCACCGACACCCCCGAGAAGGCCGAGGCGCTGGCCCGCGGGGCGATCGAGGCCCGGCTGGCGGCCTGTGCGCAGATCAGCCAGCCCGTGACATCCGTGTACCGGTGGGAGGGGGAGGTCGAGACGGCGGCCGAGTGGCAGGTGCTGTTCAAGACGACCGCCGCGCGCTACGACGAGCTGGAGGCCCATATCCGCGAGGCGCACGACTACGAGACGCCAGAGGTCATCGCGATGCCCATCGTGAACGGCAGCGAGGACTATCTGGCGTGGGTGGTGTCGGAGACGACGATCGGCTGACGGCGACCGGCGACCGGCGACAGGGGGCGAGGGCTGGGCCGACCGCTCAGCGGGAGCCGGCGGCTCCCCGCCCCGCCAGCGCCCGCTCGATCCCCCGCTCCCGCGGCCCCAGGAAGTGCGGATCCGGCTCGAACGCCGCGTCCAGGGCCGCCTTGCCCGCCGCCACGACCTCCCGCGTCCCACCGAAGTACCAGGTCACGTCGTGCGGCTCGTCGACCGCGACCCCGTACGCGTCGATCCCCGCCGCCCCGCACAGCGCCAGCGCCCGCCGCACATGGAACCCCTGGCTCACCAGCACCGCCTTGTGCACCCCGAAGACCCGCCGGGCCCGGCTGCAGGAGTCCCAGGTGTCGAACCCCGCGAAGTCGCTCACGATCCGCCGGTCCGGCACCCCGCGCTTGACGAGATAGGCGCGCATCGCGTCCGGTTCGTCGTAGTCATGGCGGCTGTTGTCCCCGGTGACCAGCAGCGCACGGACCCTGCCGTCCTTGTAGAGCCGCACGGCGGCGTCCAGCCGATGCGCCAGATACGGCGACGGCTCCCCGTTCCACAGCCCCGCCCCGAAGACCACCCCCACCGGGGCCGAGGGCACATCGGCGACCGTATGGATCCGGTCGTCCGTGCTCAGCCGCAGCCAGGTCGCGGGGAGCAGGGCCAGTACGCAGACGAGGACGCCCCCCTGCACCAGCCGCCGCCACCCCCGCCGCGTCCGCGGCAACCGCCCCCGCACCCACCCCAGCATGCGCTCCCCCTCTCCGCATCACCGATCCGGTCGCGCTGTGGGACGCCGGAGAGGGGGTGGCGGTTGCGTCGGGTTACTTGGCGGTTTCCTCCTGGTCCTCTTCGGGCTCATCCACGAAATCGGTTGTCTCGAGCTCGAAGCCAAACGGCGCGGGGATGGGCAGCGGTTTGCCGAACGGGACCGTCATGCGGGCGAGATAGCCGTGGTCCGAAGGGTCCCAGAAGGCCGTGATCTCTTCGGTCTGCATGTCGAGCACGAGGTAGACCGGCACATGGCGACCGTAGACCTCGAGCTTCTCCTGCCAGTCGACATCCCGGGTGGAGACGGACGTGAGCTCGGCGACGAGGGACAGCGCCGCGCCGTCCACATGGCGCGCGTCACCCACGAACGCCTTCAGGTCCGCGACGTGAAGATCCGGGCCGTAGGCGCGCTCGGATGTGGGGAAGCTGAAGAGAAAGGGGGAGGTATCGGCGTCATGGCCCTCGGGGACATGGGGCGCGAGCTGCAGGCGCAGTGACCTCATGTGCCGCTTGTAAAACGGCCTCGACCACGGCGACACGACGATCTTCCCCCTGATGAGCTCGGCCTTGTAGCCGTCCGGTGTATCCAGTTCTTCCGTGGTCCGAAGCAGTTCCTCGAACTCAGTGCGGGGCCCCTTTCGGGGCTCCTCGACTGCCGGTGCGTCTTCTGTGGTCATCGGCCGCTCCAATATCGCGGTCACCGGGTCCTCCATCTGCTACGGAGCGTACTGTCTCGCTCACCGTAGCGACGGGCCTCCGGCGGTATCCGTCTTCCGTTCGCATTACCCCCACAAGGGTGATGCATCCGTTCCCGCATAGCCTTGACCAGTCATTCCGCACTACCGAGGACCAGCAGGTGATCCCCTCCATGCCCCCGATTCCCACCGCAGAGCTCCATCTCCACATCGAGGGCACCCTGGAGCCCGATCTGGCCTTCGCGCTCGCCGAGCGCAACGGGGTCGAGCTGCCGTACGCCACCCAGGAGGAGCTGCGGGCCGCGTACTCCTTCAGCGATCTGCAGGACTTCCTGAACCTGTACTACGCGCTGATGACCGTGCTGCGCACCGAGGACGACTTCGCCGACCTCACCCACGCGTATCTCGCCCGCGCCCGTGCGCAGGGTGTGCGCCATGCCGAGATCTTCTTCGACCCGCAGGCGCACACCGCGCGCGGCGTCGAGATCGACACGGTTATCCGCGGGATCGCCCGCGCGCTGGACGCGGCGCCGGGGACGTACGGCATCACCACGCGCCTGATCATGTGCTTCCTGCGCGACGAGAGCGCCGAATCGGCCCTGGCGACCTTCGAGGCGGCCCGCCCCCACCTGGACCGGATCGCCGCCGTCGGCCTGGACTCGGCGGAGGTCGGGAATCCGCCGTCGAAGTTCCGCGAGGTGTACGCGCTCGCGCGGGAGGCCGGGCTGAAGTGTGTCGCGCACGCGGGGGAGGAGGGGCCGCCCGCGTATGTGTGGGAGGCGCTGGACATCCTCGGCGTGGACCGCGTCGACCACGGGGTGCGCTGCCTGGAGGACGAGGCGCTGGTGGCCCGGCTGGTCGCGGGCCGGACCCCGCTGACCGTCTGCCCCCTGTCGAACGTCCGGCTGCGCGTCGTGGACCGTCTGGAGGACCATCCGCTGCCCGCGATGCTGGACGCCGGTCTGCTGGTGACGGTCAACTCCGACGACCCCGCCTACTTCGGCGGCTACGTGGGCGACAACTTCACCGCCATACGGGACGCGCTCGGCCTCGACGAGACCACCCTGCGCACCCTGGCCCGCAACTCCTTCGAGGCCGCCTTCCTGGACGAGGAGACGCGGGCGGCGTACCTGAAGGAGGTCGACGGCTGGACCCGCTGAGCCCTGGGGCGATCAGCCCTCAGCGCTCGACCCTCGGCCCTCAGCCCTCGGCCAGCTCCAGCCGTACCGCGCACACCTTGAACTCCGGCATCCGCGACACCGGATCCAGCGCCGGGTTCGTCACCGTGTTGGCCCGTCCCGGCCCCGCCCAGTGGAACGGCATGAACACCGTGTCCGGCCGGATGTCTCGGTTGATGCGGGCCGGGGCCACGGCGCGGCCGCGCCGGGAGACCACCGCGATCGGTACGCCCTCGGCCGCCCCCAGCCGCTCGGCGAGCAGCGGGTGGAGCTGGACGTAGGGGCCGGGCGCGGCCTCGTTGAGTTCGGTGACGCGCCGGGTCTGGGCGCCGGACTGGTACTGGGCCAGCACCCGGCCCGTCGTCAGCAGGACCGGATACGCCGCGTCCGGCTCCTCGGCGGCCGGGCGATGGCTCACGGGGGCGAACCGGGCCCGCCCGTCGTCGGTGGCGAACCGGTCGAGGAACAGCCGTGGCGTACCGGGATGCGGACCGGCGGCTACCTCCGCGCGCTCCGAGCCGGTCTCCTCCGCCTCCTCGGAGGCCCGCTTCGTGCCCTCGGAGGCCCGCTCCATCCCCTTGGCGGCAAGCTCCGTCCCTCCCGAGTCGGTCCCCTCCGCGCCCTTACGGGCGGTCCCCTCCGCGCGCTCCGGACAGGGCCAGAACACCCCGTCCTCCTCCGCGATCCTCCGGTACGTGATGCCCGAGTAGTCCGCCGGGCCGCCGGCCGAGGCCCGCCGCAGCTCCTCGAAGACCTCCTCCGCGTCGGCCGGAAACCCCTTCTCCCAGCCGAGCCGGGCCGCGAGCCCGCTCAGCACCCACAGATCCGTCCGGACGCCCGGCGGCGGGGTGAGGGCCGCCCGGCGGAGGATGACCCGGCCCTCCAGGTTGGTCATGGTCCCGGTCTCCTCGGCCCACTGCGCCACCGGCAGGACGACATCGGCGAGCGCGGCGGTCTCCGAGAGCACGACATCGGCGACCGCGAGGAAGTCCAGCGACCGCAGCCGGGACTCCACATGGGCCGCGCGCGGGGCGGAGACCAGCGGGTTGGAGCCCATCAGCAGCAGCGCCCGGACGTCCCGCCCGAGCGCGTCCAGGAGCTCGTACGCGCTGCGCCCCGGCCCGGGGAGGGCGTCGGGTTCGACGCCCCATACGGCCGCCACGTGGGCGCGCGCGGCCGGGTCGGCCAGCTTGCGGTAGCCGGGTAGCTGATCGGCCTTCTGGCCGTGTTCGCGACCGCCCTGGCCGTTGCCCTGGCCGGTCAGGCAGCCGTAGCCGGACAGCGGGCGGCCCGCGCGGCCGGTGGCCAGGCACAGGTTGATCCACGCGCCGACGGTGTCGGTGCCCTTGGACTGCTGCTCGGGGCCCCGGGCGGTCAGCACCATCGAGTTCTCGGCGTCGCAGAACATCGTGACCGCCTTACGGAGGTCGGGGACGGGGACGCCCGTGATCCGCTCCACCAGTTCCGGCCAGTGGGCCATCGCGGCGGCCCGCGCCTCGGGCCAGCCACTGGTGCGCCGTTCGACGAACTCCTCGTCCACCCGGCCCTCCGCGACCACCAGGTGCAGCAGCCCCAGCGCGAGCGCGAGATCGGTGCCGGGCCGCGGCGCCAGATGCAGATCCGCCTGCTCCGCCGTACGGGTGCGCCGGGGATCGACCACGATCAGCCGCCCGCCCGCCTCCTTCAGCTCGGTCAGATAGCGCAGCGCGGGCGGCATGGTCTCGGCCAGGTTCGAGCCGACGAGGACGACGCATCCGGTGCGGGCCACGTCCGCCAGCGGGAACGGCAGCCCGCGGTCCAGCCCGAAGGCCCGCTGATGGGCGGCGGCGGCCGAGGACATGCAGAACCGGCCGTTGTAGTCGATCTGCGAGGTGCCGAGCACCACCCGGGCGAACTTCCCCAGCGCGTACGCCTTCTCGTTCGTCAGCCCGCCGCCGCCGAAGACCCCCACCGCGTCGCGGCCATACGCCCGGCCGGTGGCCTCCAGGCCCTCGGCGATCCGGTCGAGGGCCTCCTCCCAGGTGGCCGGTTCGAGCCGACCGGAGTCAGGGCGGCGGACCAGCGGCTCGGTCAGACGCACCCGGGAGGAGAGCACGGCGGGCGCGGTGCGGCCCTTACCGCAGAGCGCGCCGCGGTTGACGGGAAAGGCGGTGCGCTCGATGACCTCGACACCGCCCGGCCGCTCGTCCGATCCGCCGCCCGGCGGCAGCGGGCGCAGCGTCATCCCGCACTGCAGCGAACAGTAAGGGCAGTGCGTGTCGACGGGGGCGGGGTCGGGGGCGGGGGAGTGCTCCCCGGGAACGTGCGCCATGCCAAGGAGCGTGCTACGGCCGTGTTACGGCCCGCGTCGCCTCGGATTACGCCTGCGGGAAGCGGACCTCAGCACGGGGCCCGGCGGCCGGTGAAATCGGCGCAACCACCCGTCACGGCCGCGCAACGGCGGTGCAATCTGCCGCTGCCACGCTCTGGTCATGACGCCCCCCTCCGGTTCTCCTGGCCCCGACGGCACGGCCGATATGGACAGCACGGCGGACTTCGACAGTGCCCAGCGGCTCATGACCCAGTTCACCGCACAGCTCACCATCCAGCTCGACCGGCTGGGCCACAGCAGCCGTCCTGGCAGCCGCCACGACGTCCGCCGGGGTGGCCGCGACCGCCCGCCGACGCTCGTCGCCGTCGCCCACGGCAGCCGGGACCCCGAGGCGCTGCGCACCGTGACCGCACTCCTGGACCGCGTCCGCGCGCTCCGCCCGGGACTGCCCGTACGCCTCGGCCATATCGAGCTCAACCAGCCGCTGCTGACCGACACGCTGGCCGCGCTGCGCGGTGAGGCCGTGCTCGTCCCGCTGCTCCTGAGCCGCGGCTACCACACCAAACAAGACATCCCGGACGCCGTCGCCGCCGCGCCCCACCTCGCCGCCCGGATCGCCGCCCCGCTCGGCCCGGACCCGCTGCTCGCCGAGGCGCTGCACGCCCGGCTGGCGGAGGCGGGCCACCGGGCCGGGGTTCCGCACGGGGCGGGCGTAGCGGCTCCGTACGGGGCAGGCGTCGCGGGCGTCGCGGCTCCGCACGGGGCAGGCGTCGCGGGGGTCGCGGCTCCGCACGGGGCAGGCGTCGCGGGGGTCGCGGCTCCGTACGGGGCAGGCGTCGCGGGGGTCGCGGCTTCGCACCGGGCGGGCGTCGTCCTGGCCGCGGCGGGCTCCCGCGACCCGGACGCGGCCGTCGACGTGGCCCGGACCGCCGCCCTGCTCAGCGCCCGGCTCGGCGGTGTGCCCGTCCTGCCCGGCTACGCCTCCGGCTCCGGGCCCACCGTGCCCGAGGCCGTACGGGCCCTGGCCGCGCTCGGCCATGACCGGATCGCGGTCGCCTCCTACTTCACCGCGCCCGGCCGCTTCGCCGCCCAATGCGCGAACGCCGCCCAATGCGCGAACGCCGCCCAAGGCGCAGGCGTCACCCAATGCGCACACGCCGCCCCCAGGATCGCGGCCGCCCCGCTCGGCGCCCACCCGGCGGTGGCGCGTCTCATACTGCGCCGGTACGAACAGACCCTCGCCTTTGCGCCCTTGTCACCACCGGCGGCTACCGTCGGTGTATGAGTCGCAGCGCACCTCCTGAACCGGATCCGGCCCCTCCGACCGGTGCCCCCGAGGCCGGCACCGGCCATGTCCCCGGCTATGCCCCGGCGGACCTCGAGCGCTGGGCGCCAGAGCCCGACAAGCGGCCGGGCCGGACCGCCTTCCAGCGGGACCGGGCGCGGGTGCTGCACTCCGCCGCGCTGCGCAGACTGGCCGGGAAGACCCAGGTGGTGCCCGCCACACCGGCCGCCGACCCCGGACCGGCCGGGCGCGCCCTGGCCTACGACGCCACGCCCCGCACCCGGCTGACCCACTCCCTGGAGTGCGCCCAGGTGGGCCGTGAGCTGGGGGCCGCCCTCGGCTGCGACCCGGATCTGGTGGAGACGGCCTGCCTCGCCCATGACCTCGGCCATCCGCCGTTCGGGCACAACGGTGAGCGGGTGCTCAACGAGATCGCCGAGCCCTGCGGCGGTTTCGAGGGAAACGCGCAGTCGCTGCGGCTGCTGGCCCGGCTCGAACCGAAGCGGTTCGTGCCCGGCCCGGAGGCCGGTGAGCCGGTGAGCGTCGGCCTCAACCTCACCCGCGCCGCGCTGGACGCCGCCACCAAGTACCCCTGGCCGCGCGGCGGCCATCCGTACAGCCCCCGCTCCCCGAAGTTCGGGGTCTACGAGGACGACCTCCCGATCTTCGCGTGGTACCGGCAGGGCGCCCCCGAGGGCCGTACGACCTTCGAGGCGCAGGTCATGGACTGGGCCGACGATGTCGCGTACTCCGTCCACGATGTCGAGGACGGGCTGCACGCGGGCCATCTCGACCCCGCGAGCCTGCTCTCCGAGCCCGAGCGCCGCGAGGTCTTCGCCGTCGCCGCCGACCGCTACGCCCCGGGGGCCGAGCCCGGAGAGCTGGCCGAGGCGCTGGACCGGCTGCTGGGCCAGGAGTGGTGGCCGCACCGCTACGACGGCTCGTCCGTCGCCCAGGCCCGCCTCAAGGACGCCACCAGCCAGCTCATCGGCCGCTTCTGCCTGGCCGCCGAGGGCGCCACCCGCGCGGCGTACGGCACGGGCCGCTTCGCCCGCTACTACGCCGAGCTGGTCGTCCCCCGCGCCGCGCGCCTGGAGTGCGCGGTCCTCAAGGCGGTCGCCGACCGGTATGTCATCCAGCGCCCCGACCAGGAGCTGGTCCGGGCCGATCAGCGCGTCGTCGTCGCCGAGCTGGGCGATGCCCTGATCGCCCGCGCCCCCGAGGGCCTGGACCCCCAGTTCCGCGCGCTCTTCGACGCGGCCGGGGACGATCGGGGCCGGCTGCGGGCGATCGTCGACCAGATCGCCTCCCTGACCGACACCTCGGCCCGGTGGCTCCACGCCCGGCTCACCGCGTGAACCGCGGCCCGCCGGATCCGGCTTGCGTGCACACGTCCGGCGTACGGGCCCTTCCGGACGCACTCGCCGTGCGGGAGGCTCCCCTGTGACACAGCTTTCGGCACAGCTTTCGGCACAGGGTGCCGCACAGCTTTCGGTACAGCTTTTGGCACAGGTTTGGCACGGATTTTCAGCACAGCCTCTGGCACAGCCATGGGCACAGCATTTGGCACCCCTTTCGGAGAGCACGACCTGACGCGACCGGGGTAAGGCACTCATAGAGGCACTGCTCGGCACTGCTCGGCAGCGAGGAGGACACAAGTGGTCGACGCACACCAGACATTCGTCATCGTCGGAGGGGGTCTGGCCGGGGCGAAAGCCGCGGAAACCCTGCGAGCGGAGGGCTTCACCGGGCGGGTGATCCTCATCGGTGACGAGCGCGACCACCCCTATGAGCGGCCCCCGCTGTCCAAGGGCTTCCTCACCGGCGGCCAGGAGCGCGACAGCGTCTTCGTCCACGAGCCCGCCTGGTACGCCCAGGCCGACATCGAGCTCCACCTCGGCCTGCCCGCCGTCCACCTGGACCGCGCCGCCAAGGCCGTGACCCTCGGCGACGGCACCCGGGTCCACTACGACCGGCTGCTGCTGGCCACCGGCGCCGAGCCGCGCCGCCTCGACATCCCCGGCACCGATCTGGCCGGGGTCCACCATCTGCGCCGACTCGCCCACGCGGAGCGGCTCAAGGGCGTCCTCACCACCCTCGGCCGGGACAACGGCCAGTTGGTCATCGCGGGCGCGGGCTGGATCGGCCTCGAAGTCGCCGCCGCCGCCCGCGGCTACGGCGCCGAGGTGACCATCGTCGAGCCCGAGCCCACCCCGCTCCACCCCGTCCTCGGCCCCGAGCTGGGTGCCCTCTTCGCCGACCTTCACGGCGAGCACGGCGTCCGCTTCCACTTCGGTGCCCGCCTTACCGAGATCACCGGCCAGGACGGCATGGTGCTGGCCGCCCTCACCGACGACGGCGAGGAGCACCCCGCCCACAGCGTCCTGGCCGCCATCGGCGCCGCCCCGCGCACCGCCCTCGCCGAGGCCGCGGGGCTGGAGGTGGTGGACCGCGCGGCGGGCGGCGGTATCGCGGTCGACACCTCGCTGCGCACCAGCGACCCGGACATCTTCGCGGCGGGCGACGTCGCCTCCGCCCCGCTCGGCTTCCTCGAGGGCACCCCCGTACGGGCCGCACTCCCGCGGAGCGCCCGGCTGCGCGTCGAGCACTGGGCCAACGCGCTGAACGGCGGCCCGGCGGCGGCCCGCGCCATGCTCGGCCAGGACGTCGCGTACGACCGGGTGCCGTACTTCTTCTCCGACCAGTACGACGTCGGCCTGGAGTACTCCGGCTACGCCCCGCCCGGCTCGTACGACCAGGTGCTGGTGCGCGGCGACGTCGGCAAACGGCAGTTCATCGCCTTCTGGCTGAACGACGGCCGGCTGCTCGCGGGCATGAACGTCAACGTCTGGGACGTCACCGAATCGATCCAACGGCTCATCCGTGGCGGCGACCAGCTCGACGCGGCGGCCCTGGCCGACCCGTCCGTCCCGCTGACCTCGCTGCTCCCGTAGGCCCTGGGGCACGTTCCCACCGGGGTCCGGCAGGCGGCGGACAGCCGTGTCGGACCCCGGCCGTAGAATTCGGGCGTGGCAGGCAGGATCAACGATGACGACGTGAAGGCGGTCCGGGCAGCGGTCCCGATCGACGCCGTCGTGTCCGAATACCTCCAGCTGCGCAATGGGGGAGGTGGCAATCTCAAGGGCCTGTGCCCCTTCCATGACGAGAAATCCCCGTCCTTCCAGGTCAGCCCCAGTAAGGGGCTCTACTACTGCTTCGGCTGCCAGGAGGGCGGAGACACCGTCGACTTCGTCATGAAGATCGACCACCTCTCCTTCGCCGAGACCATCGAGCGGCTGGCCTCCCAGGCCGGCATCACCCTGCGCTACGAAGAGGGCGGCTACACCCCCGGCCGCCAGCAGGGCGAGCGCACCCGGCTGGTCGAGGCCCATAAGGCGGCCGCGCAGTTCTACGTGGAGCAGCTTGAGCGCCCCGAGGCGGAGATCGGCCGCACCTTCCTGGCCGAGCGCGGCTTCGACCAGGCCGCCGCGCAGCACTTCGGCGTCGGCTACAGCCCGGCCGGCTGGGACCATCTCGTCCGCTATCTGCGCGGCCGCGGTTTCACCGACAAGGAGCTGATCCTCTCCGGGCTCGTCCAGGAGGGCCGTCGCGGCCCCATCGACCGCTTCCGGGGCCGGCTGATGTGGCCGATCCGGGACATCTCCGGCGAGGTCGTCGGCTTCGGCGCCCGGAAGCTGCGCGACGACGACAACGGCCCGAAGTACCTCAACACCCCCGAGACCCCGCTCTACCGCAAGTCCCAGGTCCTCTACGGCATCGACCTCGCCAAGAAGGACATCGCCAAGGCCAGCCGGGCAGTGGTGGTCGAGGGCTATACGGACGTCATGGCCTGCCATCTCGCGGGGGTCACCACCGCCATCGCCACCTGCGGCACCGCCTTCGGCGGCGACCACATCAAGATCCTCCGACGGCTGCTGATGGACAACGCGGGCGCGGAGGTCGTCTTCACCTTCGACGGCGACGCGGCCGGGCAGAAGGCGGCCCTGCGCGCCTTCGAGGACGACCAGCGGTTCGCCGCCGAGACCTCCATCGCGATCACGCCCGACGGGATGGACCCGTGCGAACTGCGGCTGGCCCGCGGCGACGAGGCCGTGGCGTCCCTGGTCGAGAGCCGTACGCCGCTGTTCGCCTTCGCGCTGAAGTCGATCGTCTCCCGGTACAACCTGGACACCGAGGAGGGGCGCATCGCCGCGGTGGACGAGGCGGTGCCGGTCGTCGCGGCGATCAAGAATCCCGGGCTGCGGGACCGCTATGCGATCCGGCTGATCGGGATGGTCGGTATCGCCACCCAGGCGGAGGAGCAGTCGATCATCCGCCGGGTGCGCGGGCTGGCCCGCAGCAGGCAGAACGGCGGCTCGGGCGGCCCGGAGCAGGGTGGCCGCGGCGATCAGCGGGGCGGCGGCCCGGGCGGGTCCCGGTACGGCGGACGGGGTGACCAGCGCGGCGGCGGTCCGGGCGGCCATGGCGGGCCCGGAGGCCATGGCGGGCCGGGCGGGTCCGGAGGCCCTGGCGCCGCGGGCGCGCCGCCGGTCCCGCGCGGTCCCGCGCTGAATCTGCGCAGCCCCGCCCACCGCGTCGAGCGCGAGCTGCTCAAGCTGGCGCTTCAGCATCCGGACCTGGTCTCCCCGGCCTTCGACGCCTACGGCATCGACGAGTTCACCGCCCCGCCGTACGCGGCGGTGCGCCGCACCATCGAGGACGCGGGCGGTACGGCCGCCGCGGACGCCGACTATCTCGCCCGGGTCCGCGAGGCGGCCCCCGACGACACGGTCCGGGCCATGGTCACCGAGCTCGCCGTCGAGCCGCCGCACACCCGCCGCGACCCGGACGAGGTGTACGCGGGCGTGCAGTTGGTGGCCGTACGGCTGGCCGCGGTGAATCAGCGCGTGACCGAGGTGCGGGGCGCCCTCCAGCGCCTGGGGCAGCACGCGGACCCCGCCCATCTCGCCGCCGTGCAGAACGAGCTGTGGGTGCTGCAGCAGTACGGCCAGTCCCTCCGGGACCGGGGCGCGGCGGCGCTGTAGGCCGAGCGGGGCAGAGGGGGGGGGGAGGGCCGGTGGATGGGGTTCCGGCCAGCGCGTTCGTGCCTTGGCAGGCGGGCCGCAGGGGGCGCCGTAGCCGCCGGGTAGTCGTACGGTCACGGGCCGCTGAGCAAAAAATGCCCGCACGCCCCTCGTGGCAGGCCTGTGTCGTACCCCACACTGGGATGCGGTGCCTGAGTCCTCGGAGCGCGGCGGTGTTGGTCAGGTAGGGCCGGAATCCCCCGCAGATCCGCTCATGATGTACGGGACGGACGGCGGCGCGGCCGCCGTGCCGTGCCCGATCGTTCTGCCCCCTCAGCAGCGATCACCCTGGAGGTCGCCCCCGTGCAGACCCAGACCCTCACCGACGCGGCCCTCGCGGCGTCGCCGCACCCCGTGTCCGCCCGCCCGCCCGGCGCCGCACCGGTAGCGCCGGCCGTGCCCGAGGACCCGGCGGACCTCGCCCCGGAGGGTGCACCGGAGACCGACCAGGACGCCGCACCGGACGCCATGGCCGCCGTAGCTGCCGACCCCGACCCCGACGGCGTCCCCGAAGCGGAATCCGCCGAGCCCGCCGAGCCGGTCGAGCCCGCCGAGCCCGTGGAGATCGTCGATACCGTCGTAGAGCCCGTCGAACCGATCGAACCGATCGAGCCGCCCGCCCGCGCCGACACCAGCGGCCCCTCCGCCGACCTCTTCCGCCAGTACCTCCGTGAGATCGGGCGGATACCGCTGCTCTCCGCGGTCGAGGAGGTCGAGCTGGCCCGCCGGGTCGAGGCGGGTCTCTTCGCTGAGGAGAAACTCGGCAACACCCCCGACCTCGACTCCCAACTCGCCGTGGACCTCGACCGGTTGGTGGTCCTGGGCCGGATGGCCAAGCGCCGGCTGATCGAGGCCAACCTCCGCCTCGTCGTCTCCGTCGCCAAGCGCTATATCGGCCGCGGCCTGACCATGCTCGACCTGGTCCAGGAGGGCAACCTCGGCCTGATCCGCGCGGTCGAGAAGTTCGACTACGCCCGCGGGTACAAGTTCTCGACGTACGCGACCTGGTGGATCCGCCAGGCCATGTCCCGCGCCCTGGCCGACCAGGCCCGGACGATCCGGGTCCCGGTGCATGTCGTCGAGCTGATCAACCGGGTGGTCCGGGTCCAGCGCCGGATGCTCCAGGAGCGCGGCTACGAACCCACCCCCGAGGAGGTCGCCGCCCATCTCGACCTCCTCCCGGAGCGGGTGAGCGAGGTGCTGCGGCTGGCCCAGGAGCCGGTGTCGCTCCACGCCCCGGTGGGTGAGGAGGACGATGTGGCCCTCGGAGACCTCATCGAGGACGGCGACGCGGCCTCACCCGTGGAGTCCGCGGCCTTCCTGCTGCTCCGCGAGCACCTGGAGGCCGTGCTGTCGACGCTCGGCGAGCGCGAACGCAAGGTGGTGCAACTGCGGTACGGACTGGCCGACGGCCGCCCCCGCACGCTGGAGGAGATCGGCCGGATCTTCGGGGTGACGCGGGAGCGGATCCGCCAGATCGAGTCGAAGACGCTCAACAAGCTCCGCGACCACGCCTTCGCCGATCAGCTCCGCGGCTATCTGGACTAGCGATCCGGGCACCGACCCCGCCCCAGGCAGGCGGGCCCAGCCCCACCCTGCCCAAAACCCAGGGCTCACGCCCGGCCCGAACTCGGGGCTCACGCCCGGCCCAAAACCCAGGGCTCACGCCCGGCCCGAACTCGGGGCTCACGCCCGGCCCAAAACCAGGGCTCACGCCTGGCCCAAAACACTCCAGAGCGGCTCATTCCCGGCCAAAACCCCAGGGGCCCTCACACCCGCCCCGCCCCCGAGACCCCAGGGCCTCACATCGCCCCGTACCCTCCGCTCGCCCCATGATCATGACCACTCCCGGTCTCGAACCCCCCGGTCTCGAACCCCCCGGCCTCGTACCCACCCCCCGCCCCATGCCCCACGGCCTCTTGGGCTCCCGGCTCGACGGTCCCGGGCTCGAAGGCTTCGGGCTCGAAGGCCCCGGGGTGGGTCTGCTCCCGCACCGCCACGTACTGCTGCCGCACCGCCTGCCCCACCGGCAGCTCCTCGCCCGGCTCGAAGACCTGGCTCGCCGCGGCCGGCCAGCGCGGCGGCTCGTGCGGCGACTGGGTGCCGTGCGAGACGCCCAGCGCCCACGCGGCCTGGCGGGCCGCGCCCAGGGCGGCGTAGTCGGCGGGTTGGGGCACCACGACCTGCACCCCCAGCAGCGCGGGCGCGATCGCGCGGACGGCCTGCAGATCGGCCGCGGGCCCGAGCAGGAAGACGCGCCGCACCTGGACGCCGCGCCCGCGCACCACGTCCAGCGCGTCCGCGAGTCCGCACAGCATCCCCTCGAACGCGGCCCGCGCCAGATGTTCGGGCTTCATCGACTCGCGTCGCAGTCCGGTCAGCGTGCCGGCCGTATGCGGCAGATGCGGGGTCCGCTCACCCTCCAAATAGGGCAGCAGTACCAGCCCGTACGACCCCGGGGTGGACTTCATCGCGAGCGCGGAGAGCCCGTCGAGATCCGTACCGAGCAGCTCCGCCGTACCGCGCAGCGTCCGTACCGCGTTGAGCGTATGCACCACCGGCAGATGCATCCCGGTGGCGTCCGCGTACGACAGGATCGTGCCGGTCGGATCGGCCAGCGCCTCATGGTGGACGGAGAAGACCGAGCCGGAGGCGCCCAGGGAGATCACCGCGTCGCCGACCCCGACCCCGAGCCCGAAGGCGGCGGCCATGGTCTCGCCCGTACCGGCGGAGATCAGCAGCCCCTCGGGGGTGTGCCCGGCGGCGTCGGCAGGGCCGATGACCTCGGGCAGCCGCACCTGGTGACCGAGGGCCAGCTGGACCAGATCGGGGCGCCAGGATCCGTTCGCCGCCGACCAGTAGCCGCTGCTGGAGGCCGTGCCGCGGTCGGTCGTACGCCGCACCGGCCGCCCCAGCAACTGCCACACCAGCCAGTCGTGCGGCTGCATCAGCTCGGCCACGCGGTGCGCCGAGTCCGGCTCGTTCCGCGCCAGCCAGCGCAGCTTGGCCACCGGCTGCGAGGCGGTCGGCACGGCGCCGACCGCCTGGGCCCACGCGGTGCGGCCGCCGAGCGCCTCGGTGAGGTCGGCGGCCGCGGACTGTGCGCGCTTGTCGTTGCCCATCAGCGCGGGGCGCACCAGCACCCCGCCCGCGTCCAGCGCCAGCAGCCCGTGCTGCTGCGCCGAGACGCCGATGGCCTGGACCCCTTCGAGCAGCCCGCCCTCGGCGGCCTCGCCGAGGGACATCAGCCACGCCTGCGGATCCACATCGCCGCTGCCGCCGACCGGGTGCGGGGCGTACCCCTGTTTGATCACGGCACCCGTATCGGTGTCACAGACGACGATTCGTGTGCTCTCGGACGAACTGTCCAACCCGGCGACTATCCCCATGGATCAGATCATGCCACCGCCGCGGTTAGGTGTTGCTGGTGCCCCAGTCGTCCTCGCCCACCGCGCGGGCGTCGCGCTGCCCGATCTTCTCGCGCAGCGGCCTGACCTTGTCCAGCGCCCGTACGGCGGCCAGTCGGCCTCCCTGTGCGGCCGACTCGGCGGTATTACGGACGGCCGGATTCCGCGCGAACTTCTGCGCACAGGCGCGCAACTGCTCGTACCGCTCATGGCCCGCTCGCGTGCCCAGCACGTAACCCACAGCCATCCCAGTGATGAACGTCAGCCGGTAGCGCATCGACCTGCCCTTCTCGCTGTCCTTCACGTCCGGACCCCGGGGTCGTGCTGCGCGCCTACCCGCCCGCGCCGCAGATCACCCACGATCACGTAGAAGATCATCCCTGGAACGGCCGCGGATCGCCCGAGGGCGGACGCGGCGAACCGATTGGCGGAGCACCCCCCTGCTTGCGCTAATGTATGTGTCGCAGCGAGCGCACGCCGTCCGGAAGCCCCGGGCGGGGTCACGGTCGCGGCACACGGAGCAATCCCCTGTAGCTCAATTGGCAGAGCAGCCGGCTGTTAACCGGCAGGTTACTGGTTCGAGTCCAGTCGGGGGAGCTCGGTCCCCTGTAGCTCAATTGGCAGAGCATTCGGCTGTTAACCGGAGGGTTACTGGTTCGAGTCCAGTCGGGGGAGCAGTGAGGAGGACCCCTTGAGGGGTCCTTTTTCATTTCCGGGCCCCTGTGGACGTGATCTACGCCATGATCGAAGCCAGGGGGGCTCCCATCACCGGCCCTTCGAAGCAGCAGATCGTATGAGCGGCTATGCTGCGGCAGACGGCGCGCGCAGATGTGTACGACGCGCCGTTACGGGGCGGTAGCTCAGCCGGTTAGAGCAGCGGACTCATAATCCGTCGGCCGTGGGTTCGAGTCCCACCCGCCCCACCAGGGCACTACGCGGGCAGACCCATCCTGACCTGCGAAGACGCAGAAACGGGAGTCGCCGCGCCGATGCGGGGACTCCCGTTCATCCGTTCAGACCAAGATCCAGGGACCATACAGGGGACACGGGGCCGGTTCAGGGGACAAGAGGGCCTTCACGCCGTCTCCCGGCGCCCCTTCGAGGACCGGCGGGCGGTCCGGGTCGCTGCGGATGGCAAGCCCGTCGGCAGCGCCCAGTCATCGAGGCCCGGGGACTGGGCGCGGGCAACCGTGCAGCGCGTGAGCGAGAACTCGGCTCGTTGCTCCTCGGGGTAGTGGTCGTTGAAGTTCTCAACCCGGACCAGCTCCAGGTCGTTCGTGGTGGGCGGTCGCGTATCCACTTCACGGCCGCGTTGGCGGCGTCGTCCTGACCTCGGCTGTCGGAGCCGGGTTGGGTCTGCGCTCCAACGGCCCAGGTGTCACCTGACTGCCGTGCGCCGTGCGCCGTGCGCCGTGCGCCGTGCGCCGTGGGCGAAGAGGGCGGGCGATGTCGCCCTGCCAGGCCCTTTCGGGGATCGAAGCCGGTCTCGTCTCTGCTGGGCCCGGCCCACGTCACCCTGAACCCGCTTGGTTCCCGCTTCATTCCGGAGCCGCGCCGGTGCCCCGCCGAGGGGGCCGGCGCTTTCGTGTGCGCGCGTCCGGGCCGCCTGCGTGCGGGGGCTCGACCGCCGGCGCGTTTGACATCGGGCCGTCCCCCTCTGCAGTATTCAGCTACTTAACTAGTGGACTAGCGGTGGAGTGGATGCGGTACTACATCGAGAGACGCCGTGGCGTCGCGGCGTACCAGCAGATCGTCGAGCAGACCAAACGGGCCGTCAGAGCGGGCGCGTTGAAGCCCGGTGACCGGTTGCCGACCGCCCGCGAAGTGGCCGAGACCTGCGCCGTGAACCCGAACACCACGCTCAAGGCATATCGGGAGCTGGACCGGGACGGCGTGGTGGAGCTGCGGCAGGGAGTGGGCACGTTCATCGCGGCCGCGGCCGCGGACCGGAGCCACGCGCCCGCCGCCGAGTCGCCGCTCTACGCCGAACTGGCGGAGTGGACCGGGCGGGCGCTGGCCGCGGGTCTGATGGAGGAGGACGTGCGGGATCTGGTCGAACTGGCGCTTCAGGAGCGTCAGCAGACGGCGGCGGGCACCGCCCGCAGCAGTACGGACGAGCGGAACGGGGGACGGGGATGAGCGGGTCGACAGGAGGGACGGCCGTGCGGACCGCCCTGGAAGTGCGCGGCCTCGGACGGCAGTACGGGCGCCGCTGGGTGCTGCGCGACGCGACGTTCCGGCTGCCCGCCGGACGGGTCTGCGGACTCGTGGGTCCGAACGGAGCGGGTAAGACGACGATGCTGGAGATCGTCGCGGGACTGCGCGAGGCGTCGGCGGGCGAGGCCAGAGTCTTCGGCGAACCGGCCGGCGGAGCGCAGGCGCGGCAGCGCGTCGCGTTCCTGCCGCAGGAGAAGCCGCTGTTCGCGCGCTTCACGGTCGCCGAGACGCTGCGGCTGGGCCGTGAGCTGAACCCGCGCTGGGACCAGGAGCTGGCCGAGGGCTTCGTACGGGCCGGTTCCGTTCCGCTCGACGCCAAGGTGGGACGGCTGTCCGGTGGCCAGCGCACCCGGGTCGCCCTCGCGGTGGCCCTGGGCAAGCGCCCCGACCTCGTCCTGCTGGACGAGCCGCTGGCGGACCTGGACCCGCTGGTGCGCAGGCAGACTGTGGCCGCACTGCTGGGCGAGGTGGCCGAGCGCGGGATCACCGTCCTGCTCTCCAGCCATCTGGTGGCCGAACTCGACACGCTGTGCGACTACCTGCTGCTGGTGGCCGAGGGCGGGTTGCAGCTGGCCGGTGACGTGGACGAGATCATCAGCGTCCACCGGACCCTGTCCGCGCCCACCGACCGGGTACCGACCGGCCCCGACGGGCTGCCCGCGGGCCTGGAGCACCACACGGTCGTGGAGATCCACGGCGACCAGCGGTACACCACCGCGCTGGTCCGCCCCGGCGGACCGGTCGGCGGCGTCTGGGAGGACAGCGCGCCGACCCTGGAGGAAGTGGTCCTCGCCTATCTGCAGCAGAACGGCTCCGCGCCGCTCATCAGCCCCAACTCCTACGTTCCCGGAGTCGGTTCGGAGGTAGCGAAGTGAGTACGACGATACAGACGCACCGGGCGGACGGCGGCTCCCCCGGACTGCCGGGGCGGCGGACCCGGGCGCGCGGCTTCGGTCCGAGCGGGATGGCCTGGCTGGTGTGGCGCCAGCACCGGACGGCGTTCCTCCTGCTGCTCGCGGCGGCGGCCGTCGCGACGGCGGGTCTGGCGTGGCTGGCCCAGGACGCGAGCAGCGCCGTGGCGGCCGCCGAGGAAGCGAACCCGTCCCCCGGCGCGACCGCGGCCCTCGACGCCGCTTACCAACGGCTCGAGTTGTTGGGTCTGGCGCTGGCGGGCCTGCCGGTAATCATCGGGATGTTCATCGGCGCCCCGCTGTTCGCGGGGGACCTGGAGACCGGCACCGCCAAGTTCGTGGGCGTCCAGTCGTACGGCCGCTGGAGCTGGGTGGCGACGAAGCTCGGCATGGCCGCCGTGTTCGCGGGCGCGGCGGCGCTCTCCACCGGAATCGCCATGAAGGCCCTGTGGACGCCGCTGGTGAACCACATGGCTGTCAACGCCGACTTCACCAGCGCCGGCGGGTTCGACACCACGGGACCGGTCGCGGTGGCCCTGGCCGTGCTCGGCGTGCTGATTGGTGCCGCCGCCGGGCTGCTGACGCGGCGCACGCTGCCCGCGATGGTGGTGACCTTGGTAGCCCTGCTGGCGGTGAAGACCGTCTGGTCGCAGATGCGGATGATGTTCGCGACCACGGTGACGAAGACCACGGGCGGCGGCCGGTTCGGCGAGGGCGAGTCTCCGAAGGTCCCCGACAACGCCTTGGAGGTGGACACTTCCTATGTGACCGGCGACGGCTCACTGCGCGGCTGGGGCACCTGCACCAACGCGGAAGACAGGCCGGCCTGCCTGCGGCGCGACGGGGTGGTCGGCTGGTCGAAGGAGTATCTGCCGTTCTCCCACATGGACGCCATGCAGTGGGCGGCGACGGGCGCGCTGGCCGGGCTGATCCTGCTGACGGCCGGTGTGCTGGTGTACGCGGCGCGGCGCGCTCTGCGCTGACCGCGTGCCGAGGGCAGAGCACGAGGCCGTGGAGTCGACAGCGGCCGTGTCGGCGAAGGCCGTGGACGGCCGGCTGGTCGACGAGCTGGTGAACCGGGCCCAGGCCAAGTACCAGCGGCCGTCGGCCGGGCAGTCCCCGGACGGCAGGCACGGCTGATTGAACTGGATGCTCCGGCGGCTCGCGGACGGCCAGCTCGTCGGTACCGTTCAAGCCACCCTCTACCACCCGAGCGCGGGAGGAATCGAGGCCGAACTCGCCCGGGTGGTCTGCAGCGCGGCGACCACATCCAACGCCGTGGTCACCCGCGCCTCTCGGCGCTGAACGCACCGACCTGCTGATCCACCGAACCGGGGTGTCTGTCTGCCGGCGTCGCCCGCGCGCTCAGGCGCTCCAGCCGCCGCCGACCGCCCGGCTCGACAGGTACGAGTCGCGCAGCGCCTTGCGCAAGCCGGGGGCGATCTCGTCGCACCGCGCGGCGAGCGCCTTGAGCGCCTGCTTGTGGGTGCGCAGGGCGATCAGCTCGGTGATCTCCGTATGCGGGAGCCAGATCTGACCGACCTTTTCGCCGCGCTCCGGGAACGCCTGAGGGGCGACGAACCGTCAGCTCCTACGACACCACGGGTTCAGTCTCAGTAGCCGTCGTACGGGGCTCGTAAATAATGACTTGCGCACCGTCAATTTGTATGGTGAGGTCCTTGGTGAAATATTCTGCCAGAACTCTCTCCTTCATTAGCTCTGTCCCGTTGCTTTCGATATGAATGCCTTCGGGTTCCGTTACTGCGAGAATTCGTGCGCTGCTGCGCATGCGCGCACGAATCTGAGGGGAAGGCAATTCGGTGCCGTAAAGGTCGTGCGAGGCTGCCGGAGTGAGTGCCTGGGCAAGGTCGAACATCCCTCTATTTTCCGATGGGTAGGCCAGCGACCATGCGCGCCTCTTCACGGACAAGTAGAGAATTCCGTCGCCAGGAGCGTATTCCCTGGACAGGATTCTTGCCAGCGCGGTGACATTATCCGATCGGCTTTCCGGTGCCCGCAGCTTAAGGGACTCGGGTATGAGCAGTGCGATTGCCGACGCGACAACAATCACTGCGGTCACTCGCAGGTTGCGCCCTAGTTCAGGCACACGATCCAGCACGGCCCCCAGAAGGAGCGCCAGGCCGACGAGACCGTAGAGCACGTACCTCTCTACATAGAAAGGCTTGTACAGAGAAATTAGCATGAGAAGTGTAGTGGGCAATATGAACAGAGGCAGGGCGATCGCCCGTAGACTGAAAGGCGCTTCAGTGGAAACTTTGCCAGCGTTCCCTGACGAAGCGAAGTAAGACAGCACTATCGCGAAAGAAGCCAGTATCGCGAAGTGCTGGTATTCACTACCGGTGACGCCGTCGATCCATGCGACTTGCCCAGATTGCGCCATTCCCAGAGCCGCAAGGGGTGCGACTCCTGCCGCAACCAATAGTGCGGTGTATGCCCAAGGGCGCCGCGCATGGTCTGGCAGGGCGAAGGCGTGTACTACCAGGGCAAGGGCGGCGAACTGATGCAGAATGCACGCTGCCAGCATGAGAGCGCCATATACGATCCACGGCACCATCGAACTTCTACGTCTAATAATTACCGGGGCTCGGCAGCTGAGTGCCGCACTCACAAGAAAATATGTGGCCCAGACCACAAGTGCGCAGACCAGTGAGTACGAGCGCCCCTCCTGTGAATATTTTTGAACATCTGGGAGTACGGCGAAGGAAAGACCTGCCAGTATTCCAGCTCGCGTCCCTGACAATCGGACCCCGAGCGCCGTGACTCCTGCCGCTGCCAGCGCACTGGCGAGAACAGAGGGAAGACGCAGCACCAGGAGGTCGGTCCCGAATAGGCCAAACAGTCCATGCATGAGAAGGTAATACGCTCCATGCACGGCGTCTATGTTACCCAGCGTCTGCCACAGGTCCGGCAGGCTACGGGAAGCCAATTCGAGAGTCACGGCCTCGTCATGCCACAGGGCTTCATCTCTGCGAATTCCCCATACACCGAGAAGGGCGGACAGTGAAACGGGCAAGAGTAGCGGAGTGAGGAATCTTCGGCGTGAGAGAAAGGAAACTTCCTGAGGAGCATTTTCCGTATCGTTGATGATGTCGAACTCAACACAGGACATCGGCGACAGGGCCTTTCAGCAGCGGCGAAGAGACTCCGTCAGCGTGCCCGGACCTCGTTGACCGGAGGCTGACCCAACCTGATCGGCCGATCAGGAAGGCGGGCCGGCGCTGTGCAAGGCTGCACCACGTGCGCATTCTGGTGGTCGAAGACGAGGTGGACCTTGCCCACACCCTGCACACCGGTCTGACCGCCGAGGGCTACAGCGTCGACCTGGCCCATGACGGCCGGCAGGGACTGTGGATGGCCCGGACCGGCGAATACGCCCTTGTCGTACTGGACTTGATGCTGCCCGGACTCAACGGCTACAAGGTCTGCGCCCAGCTGCGCCGGGAGGGCGACGCGACCCCCATCCTGGTACTCACCGCCAAGGACGGGGACTGGGATCAGACAGAGGCCCTGGACACGGGGGCCGACGACTACCTGGCCAAACCCTTCTCCTACATGGTGCTCGTCGCACGGCTGCGGGCCCTGGTCAGACGGGCCGCCACGGCCGCTCCGCCCGTCCTTGCCGTGGGCGACCTCTCGTTGGATGTCGCCGGTCGGGTCTGCCGCCGGGCCGGGGCCCGAGTGGAGCTCACACCCCGGGAGTTCGCCGTGCTGGAGCTGCTGGCCCGCCGGGCGGGCCAGGCGGTCTCCAAAACGGATCTGCTCTATCACGCGTGGCCCGACCAAGCCCGGGATCCCAACCTGGTGGAGGCACGCGTCAGCGCACTGCGCAAGAAGGTGGACTCCGCGTTCGGCCGACGGTCCCTGCAGACCGTACGGGGTACCGGCTACCGGCTGGTGGACGACCGTGAACGCGACTGAGCCGCGACGGCTCTGGTGGCCGCGTTCGGTACGAGCCCGCACGGCCCTGGCAGCCGCCTCGGCCGCCGCCGTCATCCTGGTCAGCATCGGCTGGTGGCTACACCACGACGTCTACCGCCAGGGCACGCAGATCGCCGAAGGACAAGCCGAGCAACAGCTCTGGGCTCTCGTCGATCAGCTGAACGAGGGTGTGGTTCCCGTTCGCAGAAGCGCCGTGCTGCCGTACGAGGTCGTCGCGACCGGCCGACGCACCGCTGTCGCCTACGGCGGAGGCATGGACGACTTCGATCCCGGCACCCGCCATGTACTGCCCACCCCATCGGATTTCAGGGAGCCCGGAGGCTTGACGATCCGTCCCCTCCGCATACCGGTGCGCCGCGACTCCAACTCCGGGGACAGATTCGAAATGGCCGGCAGGACCTACACGGTCATGTTCGCCGATATCCGCGCCGATGAACTCAGCCGTGACAAAGTCGCCGCTCTGGGCGTCGCCGCCGACGCCCACCTGCGGGTCTATGTGGTGGTGCTCCCGAACACAGCCGAGGCCATCACCGAGACCACCGACCGCCTGCTGCTGCGGGCCGGGCTCGTCAGCCTCGTACTGATCGCCGCCGCCGCCTACTTCGCCGTCCGCATCGCGCTGCGGCCGGTCGAAGCCATCCGCGTCCTCACCGCCTCGGTCACCGCGAGCGACCCCCGCGAACGCGTCACCGTCCCCGCCACGGGACACGAGATCACCGCCCTGGCCAACACCATCAACACCACCCTCCAACGCCTCGACAACGCCGCCGCCCAGCAACGCCGCTTCGTCGCGGACGCCGCCCACGAACTACGCAGCCCCCTCACCACACTGCTGGCCAGCCTGGAAGTCGCGCTCGCCTACCCGGAACGCACCGACTGGCCCGCCGCGGCCACCACCGCCGCACGACAGACCCGCCGCCTCCAGGCCCTCGCCGAAGACCTGCTGCTCCTCGCCCGCCTCGACACCCGCACCCCCACAGCCGACCCCGAAACCGTCGACCTGACAGCCCTCGCCTCCCGGCTGACCGAGCAATACCCCCTCACCGAACGACCGTTGACCCTCACCTGCGACAGCACCGCCCCCGCACACGCACACGGAAACCCCGACGAGTACGAACGGCTGCTGCGCAACCTCATCGACAACGCCGCCCGCCACGCCGCACACCGCATCCAGATCACCGTCCGGAACCAGGACGCCTGGGTCCTCCTCACGGTGCACGACGACGGACCGGGCGTGCCCGCCGAGGACGCCGAGCGCATCTTCGAACGCTTCGTCCGGCTCGACGACGCCCGCTCCCGCGACCACGGCGGCACCGGCCTGGGCCTCGCCATCGCCCGCGACCTGGCCCACCGCCACCAAGGCACCCTCACCCTCACCCCCCGGACCCTCGGAGCATGCTTCCAGCTTCGCCTCCCCCAAGCCCCCACCCCAGCCGGGAAATGACGCACCTCTCCACATGAGACGCGTGGCACGGGCGCCGGCGGCTCGGCGACAAACACCCCCGCTGCGATCGCGGATCGTGCCTTGCCCTTCTGATGAGTCAGCCTCTATCTTCCTTCGCAGTCGATTCATCGGATATCGCGCTCGGTCCTCGGAAGGGACGCCATGAGATCCAGACATCCGTGGTCCGCCCGCACGTTGCGCCGTTTCCAGGTGCTCACCTGCGTTATCGCGGCATGCGGTGCTGCGGCACTGTGCTTCGTGGCCCCCGCTTCCGCGGCCGAACAGATCGCGGATGACACTCACGGAACTTCAGTCATCGGACCTGTGGCCAGCCGAGCGTCGGTCGACAACTCCAAACGAACCGTCGTCGATGTCACGGACTTCGGTGCGGACCGCACCGGAAAGTCGGACTCCGCGGCCGGTATCGCGGCAGCCATCACGCATGCGAAGCGCCTCCACCGCCCCACGACGATCCGCTTCAAACCCGGCACGTACCAGATCTATCCCGAGCGCACTCCCAAGCGGGAGCTGTACGTCAGCAACACGGTCGGCACCGACCAGGCGTTCAAGACGAAGAACATCGGCATCCTCCTTGAGGACATGCACGACGTCGTGGTGGACGGCGGCGGCGCGACCATCCTCAATCACGGGTTCCAGACCATCTTCGCCACGATCCGCTCCACCGACGTACGGTTCACCAACTTCACTCAGGACTGGGTCACCCCGAAGACGGTCGACATCACGGTTGCCGAGACCGGCATCAGGAACGGACGGGCCTACCGCGTCATCTCGGTGCCCCGGACCTACCACTACGCCGTGGAGGGCGCCTCGGTCCGCTGGACGGGGGAGCGGAGTCCGGTGACCGGGCAGCCGTACTGGACGGGCACGAACTCCTTCAACTACGCGCAGGTGCACGACCCTTCGTCCAACCGGACCTGGCGTACGTCGAACCCGGTCTTCGAGAACGTAGCCAAGATCACCGACCTGGGCGGTAACCGACTGGAGATCGTCTACAGGAGCGGCGCCGCACCGACGGACGACGGATACGTCTATGCCATGCGTGAGGACACCCGGGACACGCCCGGTGCCCTGTTCTGGGAGTCGGCCCGGATCACCGTCGACCACATGCGGCTCGGCTACCTGCACGGCTTCGGACTTGTCGGCCAGTTCAGCGAGGACATCACCATCGACTCGGTCGTGTTCAAGACCGACCGCAGGACCGGCCGCGTCACGTCCTCCTTCGCCGACCACATTCAAATGTCGGGGGTCAAAGGCACCGTACGCATCACCAACTGCGTCTTCGACAACCCGCAGGACGACCCCATCAACGTCCACGGCACCTACCTCGAGGCAACCGGCCTGGACGCGGAGCGCAAGCGACTGGATCTGCGCTACATGCACAACGAGACGTCGGGCTTTCCCCAGTTCTACCCCGGCGACGTGATCGAGCTGGTCAACAGACGCACCATGCTGGCAGTGCCCGGCGCCACGGCAACCGTTGTCTCCGTGGACGGACCCACCGGCCGGAGTGTGCCTGCCGGCGCCGATCCGGAAACGTACCTGCGCAACATGACCGTGACGCTCGACCGAGCCCTGCCCAAGTCGGTCGCCGACACCCCCGGCGACTATGCCGCGGAGAACATCAGCTACACCCCGTCCGTCGTGATCAAGGGCAACACATTCCAGGCGGCCCCCACCCGGGGCATTCTCGTCACCACCCGCAAACCGGTGCTGATCGAGAACAACCACTTCGACGGTATGACCATGTCCAGCATCTCCATCTCGTCCGACGCACGCTCCTGGTACGAGTCCGGCCCCGTACGGGACGTCGTCATCCGCGGCAACGTCTTCGACCGTCCGGCCAGCCCGGTGATCTTCTTCGACCCCACCAACCAGGACGCCGTCGCCGGACAGCCGGTGCACCGCAACGTCCGCATCGAGGACAACGACTTCAACCTCACCTCCGCGACGGTGATCTCCGGCCGCAGCGTCGGCGACCTCACCTTCCGCGGCAACAGGATCCAGCGCTACGCCGGCCTGCACCTGACCGGGTCGGGCCAGCCGCTGTACGTCGGCGGCACCGCAACGCTCTCCACGGACGCGCCACCCGCGAACAACACCGCCCCGCTCTTCACCTTCGACGGTGCCGACGACATCACTCTCGCCGGCAACACCTACGACAAGGGCTTCAACAAGCGAGTCAACACCGCGGGTATGCCTGTCTCGGAGGTCACCGTCGTCCGTGACGATCTCGCCCTGAACGCCGACAACCTCACGAGCGCGCCCGTGTCGGTCACCTACACCAGCTCGGCCCCCTCCGTCGCCACCGTCGACAGCCACGGAGTGGTCACGGGAGTCGGCGTCGGTCGGTCCGTCATCACGGCCCAGGCCACGTACGACGGCAAACGGGTCCGCTCCAACCCCGTGACGGTGTCGGTGGCGGCTCCACCTGCCCCGCCGACCGGTGAGGCATGGGTGAGCGACCTGACCTTCACCTCCCAGACCAATGGCTGGGGCCCGGTCGAAGCCGACCAGAGCAACGGCGATTCAGCCGTCGGAGACGGCCGCACCCTCACGATCGGCACCACGGCCTATGCCAAGGGCCTCGGCGTGCACGCTCCCTCCGAGGTGGGCCTCCACCTCGGCAAACAGTGCTCCAGGCTGACCGCTGCCGTCGGCGTGGACGCGGAGGTGGCACAGAACGGCAGTGTCGCTTTCGAAGTCTGGGCGGACGGCAAGCAACTGTGGAAGAGTCCTGTTCTGAGGGGCGCCGACCCGGCGAGTCCCGTCGATGTCGACCTCACGGGCGCGACCAGACTCCAGTTGCGAGTCACCGACGGCGGAGACGGCAGCTCCTACGACCACGCCGACTGGGCAGCCGCACGACTGACTTGCTGAACCGTCGGGCACGCACTGTGCGCAGGAAACCGGTTGAGTCAACGGTCGGCGAACACCCCCTGGAGCATGCCGGTGGCCTGGCCGACCTCGATGAGGTAACCATCGGGGTCGCGCAGATAGCAGCGCAGCTCGGCCTTGCGATCGAGAGGCTCCGTGATGAACTCCGCTCCTTTGGCCTTGGCGTCGGCGTAGAAGGCGCCGATATCGGCGACACGGACGTTCAGGAAACTGGACACGGTGGCACCGTTCTCCGGCGGCACAAGCGTCACCTCGGGCTTGTCCGGGGTGGGCCCGCCTCCGGGGTTCATGATGATCCAGCTGTTGGCCACCCGCACGATGGCCGGGTTCTCCTCCAGTACGACCTCGCCGCCGAAGATGTCGGCGTAGAAGCGTCTCGATCTCACGACGTCGCGCACGGTCAGGAAGTGGGTGAGAACGAGCCCTTGCTCAGGTGTGGGCAGATTGCCGGGAGTCGTCATGGCCGTGGCCCTTTCTTCCCGGCGGGGAGTCGAGCCGAGCACACGGGACCGCACTCCGCTCACGCCCCGCTCGTCTCCTGCGGGTAACCGCGTGGGAGCGGGATATGCGCCCGAACGGACTACGCTGTTCAAAGGTGGCTGTACTTCGACACTTCGAGAGATGTGGGTCTTCGGACCGGGAGCGGGGACCGATGAGCGACGCACCACTGCCGGGCGCCCTTCGGCTCCCGGATGGCTCCTGGGTCCGTGGCCGGGGCCTGCGCCACCCACGACCGGACGGGCCGCTGCCCGGCTTCGGTCTCTACCTGGGGTCCACCCGGCTGCGCCAGCGGCATGACGGGGAGCTGGAGTGGGAGCGCGCGTGGATCGAGTGGCCCGATTTCCTGCTGCCGCGTGACCGTGACCTGGCCGTGCGGCGGATCCGCGCGCTGCACCAGCGGGCACGGGCGGGCACGCCCGTCGAAGTCGCCTGCGGCGGTGGCGTCGGGCGCACCGGGACCGTCATCGCCTGCCTGGCCATCATGGCGGGGGTGTCGCCCGCGGACGCGGTGGCCTGGACGCGCGCGCACCATCACCGCCGGGCCGTCGAGACCCCTTGGCAGCGGGGCTGGGTGGCTCGGTTTCCGGGCGGCTGACACCGACGACCCGGCGGCCCCCTTGACCGCCGGGTCTTGGGCGCTCAGCCGTGGGAGACGGTCAGGCCGTAGAAGCCGACGCGTGCTCCGTTCGTGGTGCTGTCGGAGGACGACTGGTTGTAGGAGCCGGCCTTGAAGTACTGCTTGTAGGAGAAGAAGGACGACGGGATGTCGTAGTGCGTCGTGGCGCCGTTGACCGTCAGGTCGATGGTGTCGCCGCCGGAGACGCCGATCGTGTAGTTCCAGGTCTTGCCGATCGACACATTGCCGACGTTGTGCAGCGTCTGGCCGCCCTCGGGTGAGTTCTCCGTGCCGAGGACGATGTCGCCGTTGGCGCGGTAGTACAGCTCCACCAGCGGCTTCGTGGAGGACCCGCCCGAGCCGAGGTGGATCTGCCCGACGCAGACGTTCTTCGTCACCGACACCACGCGCAGCGTCGCCTGCAGCTTGTGGGAGCCGCTCAGCGACCAGTCCGCGGCGCCGCCGTTGCGGTTCATCTCGCGCAGTTCGGAGCGGGCGTAGTTGGAGTTCGGCGTGGTGACGCCCTTTTCCGGCGCCCAGAACGTCATCGCCCCGTCGCGCTTGTCGGTGTAGAAGTAGTCGTCCTGGAATCCGTTCGCCCCCTGGAGCCGGGACGAGGGGATGGTCGTCGGCTTGCCGGGGGAGCCGACCGGTTCCTGGAGTTGCCACACCGACAGGTCGAAGTTGCCGCCCGGCGCCTTCGACGGGTCGGCGAAGGTGGCCGCGGGGGAGGCGCCGGCGGGGGCCGCGAGAGCCAGGCCGCCGATGACGGTGGTCACGGTCGCCACGGCGGTGAGCAGCGTACGGATGCGCATGGGAATTGCCTTCCCGTGGGGGGTTGGTATGGACCGCGCGTCCATGTACATGAAGCATGTGTTTCGTTATGAACGACGAGATCTGACGAGACGGTAGAGTCGTGGTGTGTCCGCGTCAATCCTCCGTGCGGAGAAAGGCCGCCCGAGGCCGCTGCGCGACCGCTTGGCAAGGTCGGTGAGAGGCCGGGCAATTGAGGCGCCGCAAGCGGTGGGGCGGACGTGCGCGCCGCCTCTCGAAAACCACGTGTCACTCGGCCACGCCGTGCGATACGTTCCGCATGGCGATTCCACTTCCCTGTCAAAGGACTGAAGCCCATGGACTCGGCGTCCCCCAGCGGCCGCCGTCGGCACTGAACGATCGGTGCCACACGCGTCTCCTCACGGCGGCCCCACGTATCCGCATACCGTTTCTTTCGCGGCGCCTTACGCCGCGTTTCTTCGTGAGGTCACATCACCATGGGCACTGACGTCCAGAGCTTCGCCGTAGCCAACCTCCGCCGCCGCCCCGTGCTTGTCGAGGCCGGGGGTTTCGTGGCGGGGTTCGAGCCCGGCACCACCAGCCCGTACATCAACTACGCGACCCCGCTCCCCGGCACCCGGCCCACCGCCCGGGACGTCAAGGAGCTGATCGAGGCGTTCCGGGTACGCGATCTCAAGCCCCGGCTCGAGTTCGCACCGGACGCCGCGCCCGCCGTGGAGCCCGCGCTGCGGGAGGCGGGGTTCAGCGTGGAGGCGGTGCACGCGTATCTGGTGTGCACCCCGGACAGGCTCACGCTTCCCCAGGACGCGGAGTCCGGTCCGGCGGCCGTCCCGGTGTCGGTCCCGTCCACGGACGAGGACTACCGGGCGATCGACGCCGCGCTGTCCGAGGCGTTCGTCGGTGAGTTCGCCTCCTCCCCGGAGGGGGCGGCCCGGCTGCGCCGCATACAGGAGGACGGGGGAGCGGTCCGGTTCGTCCGGGCACCCGATGGGGGCTGCGCCGGTGGGGCCACCTGCTCGGCGCCCGCCGTGGGCACCGCGGAACTGGCGGGCGTGGGCACTCGGCCCGCCTTCCGCGGCCGGGGCATCGCCGCCGCGGTCACCGCCGCGCTGACCGAGACGATGTTCGCCCGAGGAGCCCAGTCGGTATGGCTGGAGTACTCGGGTGAGGGCTCCCGCCGCGTGTACGAACGCGTCGGCTACCAGCCCCTCGGCACCCGTCTGTACATGAGTCTCGAGCGCTGACAGAAGCTGACAGAAGGGGGCGGTTCGCTCTACGGTCGCGGCCGTAGAGCACACCGCGCCCTACTGCTCAGGGTTCAGCGCGGGGCCGCCGCCTCCAGCTCGTCCACGCTTCCGGACATGATCGTGCGGATATGGGCGGTGAGGTGCTCGATCGGCCAGTCCCACCAGGCCAGGGCCAGCAGCCGGGCGATGTCCTCGTCGTCGTAGCGGCGGCGGATGAGCTTGGCCGGGTTGCCGCCGACGATGCCGTAGTCGGGGACGTCGTCCACCACCACGGAACCGGAGGCGATGACCGCGCCGTGGCCGATGCGGACGCCGGGCATCACCATCGTCCGGTATCCGAACCAGACGTCGTGGCCGACCACGGTGTCGCCCCGGCCCGGCAGGCCGGTGATCAGGTCGAAGTGGTCGGCCCACGAACCGCCCATGATGGGGAAGGGGAAGGTGGACGGTCCGTCCATACGGTGGTTGGCGCCGTTCATGATGAACCGCACCCCTTCGCCCAGCGCGCAGAACTTCCCGATGACCAGCCGCTCGGGTCCGTAGTGGTAGAGCACATTGCGGGTCTCGAACGCGGTGGGGTCATCCGGGTCGTCGTAGTACGTGAACTCCCCGGCCTCGATCAGCGGCGAGGTGATCAGCGGCTTCAGCAGCACCACCCGTGGCTGCTCGGGCATCGGGTGCAGCACTGTCGGGTCGGCGGGTATGGCCGGCATCGGGTATCGCCCTTCCTCGTCCGGAGAGGTTTTCTCGCCATGATCGCAACCTCGGCGCCCGGTGTCGCGCGCATTCCGCGGGGCGTCGGCGGGGGCGTCCGCGAAGCAACCCGAGCGGGCTTCCTGGAGTCCTTGAGCGGTGAAGCCTTCGTTCGCATCCGCGTTCGTGTCCGTAGCTGTGCCCGCTGTCCGTGCCCGTTGTCGTGCCTCTTGTCCGTGACCGCTCGATCCGCCTCGCGAGGTGCCGCCGTGCGTTCGTCCGTTCCCGTCGCCGCCGTGACCGTCTCCGTGCTGCTGCTCGCCGGGTGCAGCGAGGGTGGCCACGGGGGTCCGAAGCCGGTGGAGGGCGCCACGAAGGGGACGGCCGCTGCCTCGCTCGGGGACTTCAACGGCGACGGTTACGACGACTTCGCCACCGCCATCCGCCCCACCAGCGCCTCCCGGGGGCCGCTGCCCGCCCGGCTGGCGGTGGTCTACGGCTCGGCGCACGGCCTCGACCCGCGGCACCGCCTCGTCGTCGACGGCGCCGAGGACGACTACGTCGGGCCCCTGCTGCGGACCGATCTCGACGGCGACGGCCTCACCGACCTGGTGACGGCACGCTTCCGGCACGGGAGTTCGCCGCGGGGCGAGCGGACGGGGGAGACGGTGATATTGCGCGGCGGCCCCCGTGGGCTGGCCGCGCCGCGCCCGCTCCGGGGCGGCGCGGCCGGATTTCTGGCGCTGGCCGTGGGGGACTTCGACGGGGACGGCGCGGCCGACCTGCTGGCCTCGGCGGCCGACGGCCGGGGTGCGGTACGGGTGCTGTACGGGCCGTTCGGCGCCAAGGCGGGTCCCGCCCGTACCACCCCGCTCCCCACCGGCCGGTCCCACCGCGCGGCACCCGCGACCGCACCTGCCACCGCCACCGCCGGGGACTTCGACGGCGACCGTCGCACCGATGTGGTGCTGACCTACCGCTACGACGCGGTTCAGCCGGAACGTGCGGACCAGTCGGATCAGCCTGACAAGCCCGACCACCCTGACCGGCCCGACCAGCCGAATCACCCGGAACCCGACGACACCGCCCCCCTCGACACCCCCGTCGCCCACTACCGCGGCGGCCCCAAGGGCCTGGTGCGGGACAAGCGGCCCGAGGCGCGCCTGGCCCACGCCCTCGGCACGGAGGACGGCCCGCGCGAGCCCGCGGCCGGGGACGCCGACCACGACGGGATCGACGATCTGCTCGCGCCCGGCCAGGGGACCCTCGGCCCCGGGCGGCACCGCGGCTCCGGGCGGCTGACCGTCGTCCACGGCGCCAGGTCCGGTCTGGGCCGGGGGCGTTCGGATCTCACGGTCGATCCGTCCGGGCCTGGCCTGCCCGGCGACGCACGGCGCGGCGATGGCTTCGGCGGCTCCCCGGCCGTCGGCGACATCACCGGCGACGGCCGTCCCGACCTGGTGGTGGCCACCCCGGAGAAGAACTACGGCAACGGCCTGCTCACCCTGCTGCCCGGTTCACGGCGCGGGCACGGCCGCGAGTACGACCCGGCCGCGAGCGCGCACGAGGGGAACGGCGGGGAGCAGACCCTGGACCTGGACACCCCGGGGGTGCCCGGCCGGCACACTCCGTACGGCTTCGACGCCTTCGCCCCCCAGCCCCCACTCCTCGACGTCGATGGCGATGGACACGACGATGTGATCGCCGCCGCTCCCGGCTACGGCCACGGCAGGACGGGTGGCTTCTGGGTCTTCCGGGGGACCGATCGCGGGCTGTCCACCAGGGATGTACGCCGTTTCACCCCCGCCGACCTGGGCATACGCTTCCGGACGGCCTGACCCGCGGAGCAGCCGTAAGGGCGCCACGGCCCCGGAATAACGGCGGGCGGTGGCGGGGTTACCGTCCATGTGGCATCTGCCGACGTACGGAAGCGGGTAACGCAGGCATGAGCACTAGCACCGTTGAGCTCACCAAGGACAACTTCGACGAGATCGTGTCCGGGAGCGAATTCGTTCTGATCGATTTCTGGGCCTCCTGGTGCGGGCCGTGCCGGATGTTCGCGCCCATCTACGAGAAGGCCGCCGAGCGCCATCAGGATCTGCTGTTCGCCAAGGTGGACACCGAGGCCCAGCCCGAGCTGGCCGCCGCCTTCGACATCCAGTCCATCCCCACGCTGATGATCGTGCGGGAGAACATCGCGGTGTTCGCCCAGCCCGGCGCCCTCCCCGAGCCGGCCCTGGAGGACGTCATCGGCCAGGCCCGCGACCTCGACATGGACAGCGTGCGGGCCTCCATCGCCGCCGCGTCGAATGAGAAGCGGGCCATCGACGAGGAGAAGGAGCAGGCCGCCGCCGGAGATGAGAAGGCGTCCGGCAACCGTGGCTGAGCTGGTGCTGATCCGGCACGGCGAAACCGAGTGGAGCCGGTCGCTCAAGCACACGAGCTGGACCGATGTGCCCCTGACACCGCGCGGTGAGGAGCAGGCGCGCGCCCTGCGTCCGCCGCTCGCCGCGCGGAAGATCGGGCTGACCCTGGTGAGCCCGATGGCGCGGGCCATGCGCACCGCTCGGCTCGCCGGGCTCGAGGACCTCACGGTCGAGCCCGATCTGCTCGAATGGGACTACGGCGGCTACGAGGGCATCACCACCACCGAGATCCACCGCACCCGCCCCGGCTGGAACCTGTGGACCGACGGCGTCCCGCCGGGCGGTCCCGACCACCCGGGGGAGTCGCCCGAGCGGATCGGCGCCCGTGTGGACGGGGTGCTCGACCGGATCGCCGCCGAGCTGGAGGCGGAGGACGGCGCCGATGTGGTGCTGGTGGCGCACGCCCACGTCCTGCGGGTGCTCACCGCCCGTCGGCTGGGCCTGCCCCCGTCCGCCGGTGCGCTCTTCCGGCTGGACACCGCGACCGTGAGTCGACTCGGAACTGAGCATGGTCGCCCGGCCGTGGTCGCCTGGAACGTAGGCTCGGAGTCGATCTCCGGGCAGGGGGCGACCGGAAGCGGTGGCACCCCCGCCGGGTGATCATCTCCACGCATATCTCACGTCCGACAGGAAGCAGGGAACACCGAGCATGGCTACGACGCGTACCGCGCACACCGTCTGGCAGGGCAATCTGGCCCAGGGACAGGGGACCGTCACCTTCGACTCCTCCGGCATCGACCAGCAGCCGGTCTCCTGGCCGTCCCGCGCCGAGCAGGCCAACGGCAAGACCAGCCCCGAGGAGCTGATCGCGGCGGCCCACTCCAGCTGCTTCTCGATGGCGCTCTCGCACGGCCTCACCCAGGCGGGCAACCCGCCCACCCAGCTGACCACCCAGGCCGACGTCACCTTCCAGCCCGGCACCGGGATCACCGGCATCCACCTCACCGTCGAGGGCACGGTGGAGGGCCTGGACGAGGCCGCGTTCACCGCGGCGGCCGAGGACGCCAAGAAGAACTGCCCGGTGAGCCAGGCGCTCGCCGGTACGGAGATCACGCTGTCGGCGAAGCTGGCCTGACATTCTCCATACGCTGCAGCAGACCCCAGGTGAACTCCGCCACATAGTGGCGGAGTTCTCCGTTGTCCGCCTCCGGCGCGTCGAAGGCCAGCCGCCAGCGGGTGGGCGCCGAGCCCTCCATGGGCCGCGCGGGCGCGAAGGCGCGCGCCACCTCGTCCACCGTGCAGGACCAGGGCACGAGGTCGGCGGCCGTACGCAGGCGCGGGGCGGGCGCGCCCGGAGCGCGTACCAGCCACTCGTTCCACACCGCCCCGTTCGGTGCGGTGAGCACCTCGAACCGCAGATCCGGCCACAGCGGCACGGACCAGCTCAGCGCCTCGCTCGTCAGATCGCCGATCCGGCGGGTGGAGGTGGACTCGGGCGGGCCCAGCACGGAGCGGTAGCGGGCGACCGCCGAGCGCCGCCGTGGTGAGCGCTGCATGGCCTGCCAGCGGCGGTTGGCCTCGCGCATCACCGCACGCCCGAAGCCCAGCTCGCGCAGTGCGTCCTCGACCAGCCCCGGCTGATGGTCGGCCATCCGCCGCAGCAGCACGAGGACGAAGGGGAAGGGGGTGGGGAACGCGTCGGGCTGGGAGAACGAGCCGGGTGCGGAATCCATGGCTCCTACTTTGCCGGACCATTGCCGGGGGAAGTCCCCTCCGCATAACCTGTGTTCGCGATACCGGCCATCGGCCGGAATCTCGAACGCTTGCCATCTGACCAGAAGGGGAGGGCGAGCACTATGGGACGCCTGGTGCCCGCGGTGACACGGGCTCTGGACATACTCGAGCTCTTCCTGGACGGAGACGGCACCCTCTCCGCACCCGAGATCACCCGTCGGCTCGGCCTGCCCCGTACGACCGTCCATGAGCTGGTGACCACTCTGGCCGCCCGTTCCTATCTGGTCCAGGTACCCGACCAGCCCGGCCGCTATCGGCTCGGGGTGCGGCCGTATCAGCTCGGCAGTCGCTACGCCGAGCAGCTCGACCTGGCCGCCGAGGGCAGGCAGGTGGCCCGGAGCGTCGCGGAGACCTGCGACGAGACCGTGCATGTCGCGATTCTCGAGGGCATGGACGTCATCTACATCGCCAAGGTCGACTCCACCCACGCCGTCCGCATGGTCTCCGCCGCGGGCCGCCGGCTGCCCGCCCACTGCACCTCGGTCGGCAAGATGCTGCTCGCCTCCCTGCCGGACGACGCCCTGGACGCGCGGCTGTCGAACGAGCAGCCGCTGGCCGCGATGACGGACAACAGCATCACCTCCGCCGTCGAACTGCGCCGCCATCTCGTCACCGTGCGCGAGCGCGGCATCGCGGTCGAGCAGCGGGAGTCCAACCCGGATGTGAGCTGCGTGGCGGCTCCCGTACGGGACTCCACGGGCAAGGTGGTCGCGGCGCTGTCGATCTCGGTGCCGACGATCCGCTGGAGCGAGGAGCGCCAGGCCGAGCTGACGGAGCTGGCGGCCAAGGGCGCGGGCGAGCTGTCGGTGCGACTGGGATATCGGAGGCGGGACATATGAGCACACGGCCGTCGCTCGAAATAGCGGTGCGCGCGAGCGCCGTGCTCGGTGAGGGACCCACCTGGGACGCCGCCGCCCGGCGGCTGATCTGGGTGGACATCCTCTCCTCCCGCGTCCACACCTACGACCCGGCCACCGGCCGCCGCACCACCCTGGCCACCGAGCAGCATGTCGGCGCGGCCAAGCCCCGCGCGGGCGGCGGTCTTGTGGTCAACCTCCGGGACGGCATCGGGGTGTACGGGGCCGACGGCGGCTTCGACTGGCTGCTGCGCGAGGCGGTCCCCGGCCGCCGTGGCAACGACGCCGCGGTGGCGCCGGACGGCGCGCTCTGGGCGGGCACCATGCGCTACGACGAGACGGCCGGCGGCGGCACGCTCTCCCGGATCGGGGCCGACGGCTCCCCTGCGGAGTTCCTGCCGGAGGTGACGGTCAGCAACGGCATCGGCTGGAGCCCGGACGGCCGCCTCATGTACTACATCGACACCCCCACCCGCCGTATCGACGTCTTCGACGTGGACGACGCGGGTGGGACGGCGGTCTCGGGCAGGAGGCCGTTCGCCGAGGTCGAGAAGGGCGCGGGCTACCCGGACGGGCTGTGCGTGGACGCCGACGGCGCGGTGTGGGTCGCCCTGTGGGACGGCGCCGCGATCCGTCGCTACGCCCCCGACGGGACACTCGATCGGGTGGTGGAGCTTCCGTTCCCGCGCCCGACCGCGTGTGCCTTCGGCGGTGCGGACCTCACCGATCTGTATCTGACCTCGGCACGGGTCGGACTGGGCGCCGCCGCGCCGCCGCTCGCCGGGTCACTGCTGGTCATCGAGGGTGCGGGGCAGGGTCTGGCGCAGCCCGCCTTCGCCGGCTGAGCGGGGCCGGGCGGGGCCGGGCGGGCATCGGCCGCCGGTGGGAGAGGGCCTGACGAGGGCTTTCGTACGTTCTTTGCACAGGATCCTCACACCCCGCGTCCTGCTGACCTACCCGTTGGTCACATAACCTGCCCGGCGAAATGGATTACTGCTCTCCCTGCCGCCGCCATCTCAACGGTGCCGTCTCCTGCCCCGGTTGCGGGACGCCCGCTGGGGACCTCGGCCTGCCCTCCGCCGCATCGGACACGGCACACGAGGGCGGGGCCGACACGCCCGCGCCCCGTGCGGAGCGGAGAGCCGACCGGCGTACGGGCGGGCGTGCGGATCGGCGTGCGGCGCAGGCGTCCCCCGCCTCAGGGGCCACCCCTGCCTCGCGCCGGAAGCCCAAGCCCCGCCTCTTCGGCAGCCGTGCCCGGCGGGCCCGCCGGGGGCGTGGCCGCCGGGTGACGATCATGGCGGCGGTGCTCGGCCCGGTGCTGGCCGCGGTGTTCGTGGCCGAGCTGGCCACCGAGGGGCACTGGCGGGAGTCCTCCCCGTCGCCCAGTCGGCAGGAGCCGGTGGCCGACCGCAGCGGCGGGGTGTCGGACTCCGACGAGCCGGTCACCCAGGACACGACCGGCCCGAGCGAGCTCCCCTCGGCGTCGGACAGCGGTCAGGGAGAGGGCAAGGACGCGTCCGAGGGCAAGGGCAAGGGCAAGGACGACGGGAAGTCCGAGGACGAGAAGGACGACACCTCGTCCGATCCGGACGGGGACTCGTCCTCGGACCCGTCCGACACCACCTCCTCGGCCCCGGGCGGTCCCGGTACGGCCCAGCGGCCCACCACGCCGTCGCATCCGGGGCCCACCGCCCCGGCGACCGTCGCACCGACGCCGACCCCGTCGCCCTCGGAGACCTGCAATCGCTTCCTGTGGTGGTGCACCTAGCCGGGCATCCCGGCGCGCTACGGCTCCGCTCTCGCTACGGTTCCGTCTTCGCTACGGCGCGACGCCCAGCATCCGCTTGAGCAGATCGCGCAGCACCGTACGCTCCTCGTCCGAGAGCTCCGCCAGCGGTTCGCGCGCGAAGTCGAGCGAGCCCCGGAGCCGCTCGGCGGTCTCCCGGCCCGCGTCGGTGGCGGCGGCCAGCTTGACCCGCCGGTCGGCCGGGTCGAGGCGGCGCTCGGCGAAGCCGCGCGACTCCAGGCGGTCCACGATCCCGGTGACGTTCGACGGCTCGCACTTCAGCTGCTGGGCGAGTCGGCGCATCGGCGTCGGGCCGCGGGACAGCAGGCCCAGCACCCGGGCCTGTGCCCCGGTCAGGGAGTGCTTGGCCGCGGCCTCCTCGTATTCCTCGTGATAACGGGCCACGATGGTGCCGATGAGCTCGACGACCTCGAGGGTCAGCGGGTCGATGCGGGACGTCATGGCAACCAGAGTACCCATTTACTTGACAACATGAAATATCCAGCAGCATGATTGTTTCATCTGCTGAAACGTATGAGAGGCACCTTCCATGTCCGTCATCCCCACCACCGGTCGTGAATGGCACCTGGTCGCCCGCCCCCAGGGGTGGCCGAAGCCCGAGGACTTCGCGCTGCGCGAGGCCCCGGTCTCCGAGCCGGGCCCCGGGCAGGCGCTGGTCCGCAATCTCTACATGTCGGTGGACCCGTATATGCGCGGGCGCATGAACGACGTGAAGTCGTACACGCCGCCGTTCCAGCTCGACCAGCCGATGGAAGGCGGCGCGGTCGGCAAGGTCATCGCCTCCAACGCGGACGGACTCTCCGTCGGCGACCACGTGCTGCACTTCGGCGGCTGGCGCGAGTACGCGACGGTGAGCGCCAAGAGCGCCGTCAAGGTCGACCCCGAGGTCGCCCCCCTCCCCGCCTACCTCGGCGTGCTCGGCATGCCCGGCCTCACCGCGTACGCGGGGCTGCTGGAGGTCGCGTCCTTCAAGGAGGGCGACGCGGTCTTCGTCTCGGGCGCGGCGGGCGCGGTCGGCAGCGAGGTCGGCCAGATCGCCAAGCTCAAGGGCGCCTCCCGGGTGATCGGCAGCGCCGGTTCGGACGAGAAGGTCCGGGTGCTGCTCGACGAGTACGGCTTCGACGCGGCCTTCAACTACAAGAAGGGCCCGGTCGCCGAGCAGCTCAAGGAGGCCGCGCCCGACGGGATCGACGTCTACTTCGACAACGTCGGCGGTGAGCACCTCGAGGCCGCCATCGGCCGCCTGAAGGTGCATGGCCGGGTCACCGTCTGCGGCATGATCTCGCAGTACAACGCCACCGAGCCGCCCGCCGCCCCGCGCAACCTCGGGATGGTCATCGGCAAGCGGCTGCGGATCCAGGGCATGCTGGTCGGGGACCACCAGGCTCTGCAGGGGCAGTTCTTCGAGGAGGTCGGCGGCTGGATCCGCGAGGGCAAGCTGCACTATCGCGAGACCGTCATCAAGGGTGTGGAGAACGGGGTGGACGCCTTCCTCGGCATGCTCCGTGGAGAGAACACCGGCAAGATGATCGTCGCGTTCGAGGACTGACGAACCGAGGACCCGGCGAGGACCCGGGCCACGGATCCGACGCCCCCTGCCACCCGTTGGCAGGGGGCGTCGGCGGGTCGACTACGGCAGCACCACCGTCGTCAGCGAACGCGCCGGCAGCTCGACCGCCAGCCGTCCATCGCGCACTCGCGCGGCCCCGACCCGGCTGAGCGCGTGCGTGTCATCCGTCCGGTAGACCGCGCCCCGCGCATCCCCGGCGTCGGCGCCGGCTCCGCGCAGCGCGTAATCCGCGCGCACCGGGTCCGCACCGGTGTTGAGGATCTCCAGGACTCGCCGTCCGTCCCGGTTCCGGAAGGCCGTCGTCCTCACCCCGTCCGCCCCGGAGTCCGCCGCGACCCGTACCGCCCCGGGCCGGATGAAACGGCTGTACGCGGCCAGCGCCCACAGCCGCTTCGACACGTGGTATTCCGGGCCGTCCAACTGGATCAGGCTCCGGGTGGCGCCCACCGAGGCGCCGAACCAGTACACATACGCACTCGCCCCCGCGTCCGCCAGCGTCGTGTGGATCGCCTCCGCGACCGCGAAACCGTCATATCCGCTGTGGTCGTCCCACGCCTCGTTCCACGTCGTCCCATTGGGGCTCCACTCCGACATCCAAGTGCGGCGGCTCGTCGGCAACGGCTGGTCGGAGGGGGTGACATACGGATGGCCCGTGTGCACCGCCACCTGGTCCGCCGCCTCCTCGTCGGTCTCGATCGCGGCGGAGAACGACGCCTGCTCGTCCCATCCGGCCGCATCGCAGCACACCAGATTGATCCCGGCTCGCCGCACCGCGGGGCCGACCGCCTTGACCACCTCGACCGCTTGGCGCGGGGTGAACTGCATCGAGGCGTAGGACGTGGCGAGGTCCGGCTCATTGGTGAAGCCGAGATCGGTGATCCGCACGCCCTCCTGGCGGTAGAACGTGGCGTATTGCACCAGGTAGTTGGCGTACGCCCGTTGCCACTCCGCCTTCAGCGTCCCGCCGTTCGCGTCCGTCCCGTTCGTCTTCATATAGCCCGGCGCGCTCCAGGCGTCGGCGTAGAAGCGCGTGACGCCGTACCGCTTCGCCTCCTTGGCCAGCCACACCTGACCGCCGTCGTCGCCGTCCCACTCATAGCGCGGAGGCGCGTCCGGGCCGCCCGGGTCGGTGGGCTGGATGGACTTCATATGGTCGTAGACCTCGTCGGAGGACGAGCCGATGCCGAGCCGCAGAATGCTCAACCCGGCGCCTGTGGCGCGGTTCAGCAGCAGCTCCAGTACCTCCCGCTGATGTCGCGGCGTCAGCCCCTGCGCGCCGTGCATCACATCGGCGCGCTGGAACGCCTGCGAGAAGCCGAATCCGTCGATGGGCTGGAGGTGCTGTCCGAAATCCACGGTGCCGTCGCCGCCGGGTTGTTGCGCGGTGGCGGGCGACGTGGTCAGCGGGATCAGTGCGGCGGCGAGTGTGCCGACGAGGGCTGTGCGGACCGAATGGATCACGAAAACTTCCCTTCCCGGCTCCGAAAAGTTCCGGAACGTTTCCGTAACGTCGGCCGCACGGTAGAGGCGGCGGTCGGGTGGGTCAAGGGGGCCAGGTATCGCTCATGAGGTGATGTGCCCGGGGGCGGTGGGTACCCGAAGAGATCCGGCGTTCGCCGGAACCGTAAGAACGGAACCGTAAGAACCGGAAGACCGAACGGAAAGGTGGCCCCATGTCCACGATGGCCGGTCCGGAACAGCCTCGGTCCGCCTCGCAGGTGCTGGTGGCGGTGAGCGGAATCTCGCGATACGACGCCGAGGCCGTCTTCGGCGTGCTGCGCATGTGCTACGAGTCCGACGAGGCGACCACGAATCTTCCGCAGGACGTGGGGGAGGGGCGGCCCACGGTGTGGACCTCCGTCTTCGAGGTGGCCGACCCCCGCGAAGAGCCCCGCCCCGCGTCCCTGACGGCCCCTGTCACCGCCGACCTCCAGGGCGGCCCCCGCCAGGTGCAACAGGTGGCGGACGTCCTGGCCCACGCCTTCGAGGTGCGCGAGCAGGGGGCGGTGGCGGGTGACCAGGAGCGGGAACTCCGGCTGAGGCTGTCCAGCACGGGGATCCGCCCGGAGTGAGCGGTGTTCGGCCGGGTGGCGCGGCCGGGCGGTGCGGCCGGGCGGTGCGGCCGGGTGGCGCGGCCGGGCGGTGCGGCCGGGCGGTGTGGCTGAGCGGTGTGGTTGTCTGCGGCGCCGTCTCGCGCCTTCGGCGCAATTGAGCAGCGGGGCAGGGGGTGCCGGGCCGGGTCCTCGCTGCCGGCCGCCGGGCCGGTGGGGTCGAGGGCCGGTGGCGGCTTCCCCTGCCGGGAGCCGAGGCCGATGCCGGACAGCAGGGGGGTTGGGGTACCCCTTAGAAAAGCGCTTGATAAGTTAGTTGCGCTATATCAAGCGTTTTTTCAAGGGGTACCCGCACCCCCGCCGACCTGATGGTCGGCGATGCGGCCGTGCCGGGCCGTGCCCGAACAGCCCCACCTCCCGCAGCCCGGCATCGGGCCTCGGCCCCGGGCGGAGGTGGCCGCCACCGGGCGTTGCGCCCACCGGTCCGGCAGTCGGCGATGTGGCCGCGCCCCGGCACCTCCGCCGCCGCTGCTCAATTTGCGCCGTAGGCGCGAGACGAGAGCCGCACCCAACCGAGCCGCGTACCCGAAACAACGCACCCCCGCCCCGCCATTGACGCACGTGGCGGCGAGATCTTACGGTCGCGTTCGAAGAAACGAGCGCTGGTCGATATGCCGAATAGCCGCGAAACCGCGACGTCGCGCAGTCGCGACACCCGAAGAGATGGGCCGCCATGCCGCAGATCCCTTCCGCTTCCGACTCCGCTTCCGACTCCGCCCGGTTCACCCTCGACCCCGCCTTCGCCGTCGGCGAGGTCAACCCCCGCCTCTTCGGCTCGTTCGTCGAGCACCTCGGACGCTGCGTCTACACCGGCATCCATGAGCCGGGCCACCCGGCCGCCGATGAGGCCGGGCTGCGTACCGACGTCCTCGCGCTCATCCGCGAGCTGGGCGTCAGCGTCATCCGGTATCCCGGTGGCAACTTCGTCTCCGGCTACAAGTGGGAGGACGGCGTCGGGCCGGTGGAGTCGCGTCCGCGCCGGCTCGATCTCGCGTGGCGTTCCACCGAGACCAATCGGTTCGGTCTCTCCGAGTACATCGACTTCGTCCGCAAGGTCGACGGTGAGCCCATGATGGCGCTCAACCTCGGCACACGCGGTGTCGCGGACGCCCTTGAGCTGCAGGAGTACGCCAACCACCCGTCCGGCACCGCGCTCGCCGAGCTCCGGATCGGCCACGGTGACAAGGATCCGTACGGCATCGGGCTGTGGTGTCTGGGCAATGAGATGGACGGCCCCTGGCAGACCGGGCACAAGACCGCCGAGGAGTACGGACGGCTCGCCGCCGAGACCGCCCGCGCGATGCGGCAGATCGACCCGGACGTGGAGCTCGTGGCCTGCGGCAGTTCCAACCAGTCGATGCCGACGTTCGCCACCTGGGAGGCGACGGTCCTGCGGGAGACCTACGACCTCGTGGACCACATCTCCCTGCACGCCTACTACGAGGAGCGCGACGGCGACCGCGACTCCTTCCTCGCCTCGGCCGTGGACATGGAGTCCTTCATCGAGAACATCGTCGCCACCTGCGATCACATCGGCGCCCGGCTGAAGTCGAAGAAGAAGATCAACCTCTCCTTCGACGAGTGGAACGTCTGGTACCAGACCCACTACCACAACGCCGAGCCGCTCAACTGGGAGGAGGCCCCACGCCTCCTGGAGGACAACTACTCCGTCACCGACGCCGTCGTGGTCGGCTCGCTGCTGATCGCGCTGCTCCGCCACGCCGACCGCGTCACCGTCGCCTGCCTCGCCCAACTGGTCAACGTCATCGCCCCGATCATGACCGAACCCGGCGGCCCGGCCTGGCGGCAGACCACCTTCTACCCCTTCGCGCAGGCGTCGGCCCATGGGCGGGGGAGGGTGCTGCAGGTCAACGTCGACAGCCCGGTGTACGAGACGGCCGTCTACGGCGAGGTCCCGCTGCTGCACGCCACCGCCGTCCTCGACGAGTCCACCGGCGCGGTGACGGTCTTCGCGGTCAACCGGGACCAGCACCGCCCCCTCCCGCTGGAGATCGCCCTGCACGCCATGCCGGTGGCCCGCGTGGTCGAGCACACCGTGCTCGCCGACGCCGACCCCGAGGCCCGTAACACCCTCACGGACCCCGAGCGCGTCATCCCGCACCCCGGCGAGGGCACGGCGCTCGTGGACGGCGCTCTGCGCACCACGCTCGAGCCGATGTCCTGGAACGTCATCCGCCTGGCCTGAGCACCTGGGCAGGGACGACGTCCGTGAAGGGCCCCGCCCGGGGATGCCGGGCGGGGCGGACCGGGAGTCGGGTCAGGCGTCCGGGTCGACGCCGACCGTGAGCGTGCCGCGGTAACCGGCGGACGGGGTGCTGCCCAGCGCCGTCACGGCGAGCAGCCCGGCGGCGATGCCGCCGTTGCCGTAGATGCCGTCGGCGGACAGGGGAGTGCGGGGAACGGTGTTGGTGGAGTACGGGGAGAGCTTGGCCACCGCCTCGGTGATCTTCTCGTCGAAGAAGAGCTGTCCGGTGTGGATCTCGTTGCCGCCGGTGAACGAGCCGTCCGAGGTGAGCGTGACGTCCGTGTGCACCTTGAGGTGGACGTGGATGCAGCGGCCGCGGTACCAGCCGGGGTAGATGCCGGTGAGGTTGGCCACCCCGTCGGCGCCGGTGAGTACGGCACCGCGCAGGAACCTGCCGTTGTCCGGCTCCTGGTGGCCGTTGTTGCCGACGAAGCCGGAGTACTCGCCGAGCGCGTCGCAGTACCAGATCTCCACCAGCGCCTTGTCGAGCGGTGCGCAGGTGGCGGTGTCCACGACGGTGAGGGTGAGCTGGAGCGGGGCTCCCTTCTTGTCCTCGGCGACGTTGGAGCGTACGAGGGCGTGGTCGAGGTAGTACGGGCCCTCGGTGAGCTCCTTGGTGAGCGTGCAGATGGCGGCGGCATCGCGGGCCGCTGCAGTACCAGTGCTTCTGGTGGCGGTGGAGGCCGTCTCGGGGCGGGCGGCGGCCGTGCCCGCGCCGATTCCGATGGCCGCGGCGGCCGCGCTTCCGGCGACCAGTACGCGTCGGCGCCCCATGGGGGCGGAGGATAGGTCTGTCATGAGCATGGAAAGGTAGGGGCGGTATCTGTGGGACGCCTGTGGATTCGGCAAAGTCCGTTCCCGTCAACTCTGCTTATGGACAACTCCCTTGCCGTAAAGGGGTGTTGACAGTGTCACAAGCGCTTACTAGCTTCTTCCGGGATGGCTGCTGTCCGCCGGGGCGGTCTTGACCGCACCGCCCGGCGTCAGGGCCCCGCACCCGTCAGAGCCGCACCTTTGGTGATCTCCACCGGCCTTTGTGATCAGCGTGCTTGCCCGCTCATCCGCGTCATCCCGCAAGCGATTACCCCTCCCGTGTGGAGATCCTCCGAATGAGAGGACTCCCCCCATGCGCTCGACGCACGACCACGGCACCACGGACGACATCGGTGACCTCACCAGCGCCACCCATGCCACCAGCGCCTTGAGTACCCCCGTCACCGCCCGCAACCGACGCCGACTGACGGCGGTCGCCGCGGGCGTCGCCGCGACGCTCGCCCTCGGCGGCCTCGCCACGGTCTCCGCCCATGACGCGGACTCGGCCGACTCCGCACGCTCCGAGAGCACACAAGCCACCGCCGCGCGTCTCTTCGCCGAGACCACCCCCATCGGCTTCGGCGCCGGCACCACGGGCGGCGGAAACGCCACCGCCACCACCGTGACCTCCCTGGACGCCTTCAAGGCCGCCGTCACCGGCGACAAGGCCAAGGTGGTCAAGGTCTCCGGGCTGTTCTCCCTCACCGGCCAGGTGGACATCGGCTCCAACACCACCGTGCTGGGCGTGGGTTCGGGCTCCGGCTTCACCGGCGGCGGACTGCGGCTGAAGGAGGCGACGAACGTCATCGTCCGCAACCTCAACCTCAGCAAGCCCCGGAAACCGTCCGACGCCATCACCGTGCAGAAGTCCACGAAGGTGTGGATCGACCACAACACCCTCTCCGCCGACCGCGACCACGACAAGGACTACTACGACGGTCTGCTGGACATCAGCCACGGCTCCGACAACATCACCGTCTCCTGGAACAGACTCGCCGACCACTTCAAGGGCAGCCTGGTCGGCCACAGCGACAACAACGCGAGCGAGGACACCGGCCACCTCAAGGTGACGTACCACCACAACTGGTTCACGAACGTCTACTCCCGCATCCCCAGCCTGCGCTTCGGCACCGGCCACTTCTACGACAACTACGTCCAGGGCGCGGAAACCGGTGTGCACTCCCGGATGGGCGCGCAGACGCTGGTGGAGAACAACGTCTTCCGTGACACCGAGGTGGCCGTGACCACCAGCCGGGACAGCGACATCGACGGCTATGCGGTGTTGCGCGGCAACGACCTGGGCGGGGCGGCCACGGAGGTGTCCCAGACCGGCAGCTTCACCACCCCGCCGTACGCGTACACGGCGGAACCGGCGTCCTCCGTCGTGGCGACCGTCACCGCCCAGGCGGGCGCGGGCAAGCTCTGAGACGCGGATGCGCCCCGCCCAGCCGTCAGGACGGACGCACCCGGTCCCGTCGTCAGGACGGACGCACCCGGCCCCGTCGTCAGGAGGGCAGCACCCACATGGGGTTGGCGTAGAACCACAGATCGCGCCAGGGATCCGCATCGCCCGGCACATCCATCGCCGGGCCGTGCGGATCCACCGCCGCGCCCCGCGCGCCCACCGCCGTCCGGTTGCCGTCGGTCCCGCGCAGCCGTACATACAGCGGACGGTCCACGGCGCCGAGGTCGTAGGAGAGCCGCACCGATCCCGACGTGCGGCTGATCGCGAACGACTTGACCACTTGAGCGCGCGGCGCCGTGAATGTGTCGCGGTCGCCCACCGCCCCCGTGACCTCGCCCTGGATGACGTCCACCCGCGCCAACGTGGGTATGAATCCGGCCCAGTTGGGACCGTTCGCCAGCGCGATGTCCATATCGAGCCGCACCCGGGTGCCCCGCTCCACATGCAGAGTGCCGCCGAGGGTGACCGAGCGGCCTCCGCCGGCGGTCCCGCCGCGACGTTCGCCGCCGCTGAGCCGTGCGTCGAGGCCGCTGATCAGGCCGCCGTGGTCCACCCAGACCCGGCCCGCCCGGATGCCGTCCATGACGGCGGCGTACGAGAAGTCCTCGGCGCCCACATGGGTGCGGCTGTACTGGCCCGGCCAGTAGTCGTTCTCCTCCAGGTCCAGCCCGCCCCGGTACACCGGGTCGTCCTGTCGCCCGTTGGTCTCGTAGTCGCTGCCGGGGCCGCGCATCGCGGTGTCGGCGTAGACGTTGTGGGAGTCGGAGTTGGCGGTGATCCACCACGGCTTGCCCTCGGCGAGCAGACTGTCCCACAGCCCGCCCACCGTCGCCGTCATCCAGTCGAAGCCGCCCCAGGTGCGGTACGACTCGGCCGGGTACGCGGCGAAGGACTGGGGGCCGGGGGCGTTTTCGTACAGCCCGCGCGCACCGCCCGGGCCGTGTGCGGAGGCCGGGACCCCGGCGGCCTGGTGGCCCGGCGCGCCCTCCATGCCGACGGCGATATGCGGCTGGGCGTCCCGCCAGCCGCGGATCTCGTGCGGGGAGTCGAGGCCCTTGCGGGCGGGGTGGTTGGCGAGCATCAGCGCGGCCTTGACGCGCCGTCGGCGCACCGCGTCGGAGAGGAAGTCAAGACCGGCGATGGCCAGGGCCTCGTTCTGCGGGGTGGAGTCGCCGGCGTTCTTGACCGACCCGTCGAAGGAGGTCTCGAACTCCTTGAGGACCGCCACCTCGTCACGGCCGGGGTGGACGAAGACCGTGCCGTGTTCGGCGCCGGGGATGTTCCACTCCAGCCCCTGGAAGACCAGCGCGTCCCGGTGGGTCTCGCGCGCCTCGCGGATATCGGGGTTGACCTTCTCGACCCCGATCCGGGCGTGGGTGATGTTCCCGTGGTCGGTGATCACCATCCAGTCCAGGCCGTGCCGGGCACCCTGCCGCACCTGGTCGATGACCCGGTACTTGCCGTCGTTGCTGTACTGGGTGTGGATGTGATGGTCCCCGGCCAGCCACAGATAGCCGCCGCCGTGATGCCGGGAGCCGGGCGCCGCGCGGGTCGCCGCGACGGCGCGCGCGGCGCCGCCGTCCAGCACGCTCACGGCACCGAGCCCCGCGCCCAGCAGCCCCGCGCGGCGCAGCATCGAGCGCCGGGAGAGCTGGTCGGGGGTCAGCTCCTCGTCCCGTACGGACAGGTCGAGAGCCGGGGGAAGGCTGTGCACCGCGTGTTCATCATGAGGGTGGTGATGTCCGGGAGCCATGAGCGCGAAGGTAAGGAACGCGGTTGAACACCAGCCGAACACCGCACGCCCAACAGCCCCTCGTCACCGGTCATCAGCCGAGAGGATGTCTCCTTGAGAATCATCGGACGCTTAGCCGTCGCGGCCGCGGCGGCGCTCACGCTCTGCGCGACCACATCCGGCGCCACGCCCGCGGTGGCGGATGCCAAGGTGCCCCGCGCCACCTCGGACGCCAAGGTGTCCCGGAGCGCCGGGGCCCCCGGGGTCGCCACCGGCACGTTCAATGTGCTCACCTACAACGTGGCCGGGCTCCCCGAGGGCCTGTCGTCCGGCCATCCCGCCAAGAACACCCCGCTGATATCGCCCCGGCTCGGCGCGTACGACATCGTGAACGTCCAGGAGGACTTCAACTACCACGCCGCGCTCTACGCCGGTGACGACCACCCGTACCGCACCCCCACCAGCGGTGGCGCGGCCTTCGGGGACGGCCTCAACACCCTCTCCGACCTGCCGTACGACGACATCGAGCGGGTGAAGTGGAACCGGTGCAACGGCACCGACTGCCTCACCCCGAAGGGCTTCACCCTCGCCCGGGTGCGGCTGGCCGAGGGCGCGTATCTCGACCTGTACAACGTGCACACCAACGCGGGGACGGCGGACGCCGACCTCGCCGCGCGCCGCGCCAACGTCACCCAGCTCTCCGACTACATCACCGCCAACTCCGCCGGCAACGCGGTGCTCGTCATGGGCGACACCAACACCCGCTACACCCGCGCCGCCGACAACATCCGCGACCTGGCCACCCGCAACGGCCTCACCGACGCGTGGGTGGACCTCGTCCGTGGCGGCTCGGCGCCGCCCGCCGGTTCCGACGCCCTCGTCTGCGACCCCGAGAACGTCACCGACACCTGCGAGGTCGTGGACAAGGTCCTCTACCGCTCCGGCCCGCTGCTCTCGCTCGCCGCCACCCGGTATCACAACGAGCACACGTCGTTCCTCGACGCCGACGGCAAGCCGCTGTCCGACCACTATCCGCACACCGTGGACCTGTCCTGGCGCACCTCCGGCGCCCTGCGCGGCAGCGACCAGTTCGGCGGTCCGCACGGCACCGCCTTCAACGACGCCGACGACCTGTCCGCCGCACCGCCCGCGCCCCGCACCCTCACCCTGCGCGGCGGCTCCCGGCTGGACGCGGTGTCCCTGGCCATGGACGGCGGGGCGGCCCTCACCCACGGCGGCACGGGCGGCACCCCGGTCTCCCTCACCCTCGGCCCCGCCGAACACCTCACCTCCGTGACCCTCACCCGGGGCCAGAAGGACGGCCGCACCCGTGTCTTCTCGGCGGCGTTCACCACCGACACGGGCCGTACGGTGACGGCCGGATCGCCCACGTCGGACGCCGCCACCTATACCGCTCCCGCTGGCTGGCGGATCGTGGGGTTCACCGGCCGCGCCGGTGACGAGATCGATAAACTCGGCGTCCTTTTCGCGCCACGCTAGGCCAGTAGGCTTCGGCCCATGCGTGATCTTGTGAGTGGCTTCGGTTACCTGATGAAGGGGCAGCGCTGGGCGGCCCGGCACGGGAGATGGTGGGGGTTCGGGATGATTCCCGCCCTGATCACCCTCGTCGGCTACGCGGCGGCCCTCGTCGCCCTCTTCTTCTGGACCGATGACGTCATCGCATGGGCCACGCCCTTCGCCGACGACTGGTCCTCACCCTGGCTCGGCATCTTCCGCGGCGCCCTCACGATCCTCTTCGCCGCCACCTGCCTCTTCCTCGCCGTCCTCACCTTCACCGCGGTCACGCTCCTGGTCGGCCAGCCCTTCTACGAGTCGCTCTCCGAACAGGTCGACCGCTCCGAGGGCGGCGCGGTCCCCGACTCCGGCCTGTCGATCTGGGCGGAGCTGTGGATAGGGCTGCGCGAGGCCATCGCCCTGCTCATCCGCGTCACCCTCTGGAGCGTGCTCTTCTTCGCGCTCGGCTTCATCCCGGGCGTCGGCCAGACCGTGATCCCCGCGCTGGCCTTCTGCGTGACCGGCTTCTTCCTCACCGAGGAGCTGACCTCGATCGCCCTGCTGCGCCGCGGGATCCTGCTGAAGGACCGCCGCCGCATGCTCCACTCCCGCCGCCTCCTCGCCCTCGGCTTCGGCGTCCCCCTGGCGCTCCTCTACCTCCTCCCCCTGGTCGCGGTCTTCCTGATGCCGGGCGCCGTCGCGGGCGCGACCCTGCTGGTCCGCGACCTGACGGGCGAGGACGAGGACGCGGCGCCGCAGGGCGAGACGGCGGGGGGCCCGGCGGGAGCCTTGAACGGCGCGCCGTAACGGGGCGTCGTAAGGGCCTGCGGCGCAGTGGCTACAAGGCCGTCTTGGGCGCGGGCCACCAGCCGGCCCGCTCGGCCGGGGTCGCGGGCGAGCCGGTGATCCGTGGGACGACATCGGTCACCGCGGACAGCTCGCCGCTCGCGATGGCCTGGTACCACGAGATCCAGCTCTCGATCTGCACTCCGCTGACGCCCAGCCGCCACCGCCGCGCGAACGCTTCCTCCACGGTCTCGGGGACATAGCGGTAGGGCCACCCGGTGGCCGAGGCGATCCGGGCGACCACTTCCCCAAGAGTGAGCGCCTCGGGCCCGGGGCCTCAACGGGTCGTGGTCGCGGCCACGGTGAGGATTGAGCGGACCTGGGCGGTGATGGCTTCGCGGTTGTGGACGAAGTCGGGGTCGGTGATCTGGCCCGTGGTGGGGTCGGTGTTGTTCGGGCCGAATTGCAGGACCGGGGTGTGGAGATGGCCGCCCGGGGCCTTCAGGCCGACCGCGTCGCGCAGCAGGGTGGCGCGGTAGGCGATCTCGTTGGAGAGGTAGTCGCCGCCACCGCCCGCGCGGGCCGTCGAGCCGGGGGTCGGGCCGTTCGGCCGGACCACCGGGGCCGTGGCGCCCGCCGGGATCTCGGTGACCTCGGTGTGGTCGTAGACGGGGGTGGGGCCGGTGTCCGCCGCGACGATCTTCTCGTAGGGGAGGGTGGTCGTCGTCCACTGGGGCTGGGGGTGCTGGGTCGGCACATCGGACGGGATGGGCGCGGTCTCGGTCCGGGAGATGTTCGCGTTGTCGGGGTAGCCGCCCCGCCAGGCGCCGTTGGTGCGCTCGACGTCGAAGCGGCCCACCCGGCCCTGGCTCACCGTCATGAACGCGTCCACCCGGCGCGGGCCCGACCGGAAGGCGGGCAGCAGCGTCCGCTCGACCGTGCCGTCCGCGAAGTCCGTCCAGCGGACGGGGAAGACGGCGGTCTCGACGCGGGCCGGGCCGCTGTCCGTACGGATCGTTGTGCCATCCAGGGCGAGCGCCGCCGCGCCGGAGGGGTTGGAGCGGCGTACGTCGTCGTCCAGTTGGAACGGGTCGAAGCCGGTGACCACGATGCGCTTGATGTGCTTGCCCGCCGGGAGGTCGAGCGAGTCCTCGCCGCGCGAGGTGCGCTCCAGGGTGCGCAGGAGCGCGGCGCGGCGGGCGTCGGTGAGCGGGAAGCCCGGCTGCCACTCGCCGAATGCGCGGGTCATGCCGAGCCGCGCCCAGTACAGCGGCCGGTCGTCGTCCCTGCTCAGGTCCCCGCCCGCGGGGCCCCGGCCCTGTACGCGGTCCACCGCCCGCTGCCACAGGGCCCGGCCCTCGTGGGTGATCACTCGCTCGGCCTCGGCAGGGGACCCTACGCCCGCCAGTGCGCGGGCGAAGTCCGGCGCCGCGTCGTCGAACCCGCTGCGGCGAAGGATCTCCTGCGGCACGGCCTTGTCGAGCCGTCGCTCCTCCACGGTGGGGGCGGCGGTGGTGTCGGCCGTGGCCGTCGCCGGGGTGGCGAGGGCCAGGGGAGTGGCGGCGAGCAGGGCGGCGCCGAGCAGGGCGAGCCGGGGGCGAATCGGTCTCATGCGGGGTCCTCTCGGGTGAGGCGTGACGGATGACGGGGGCCGGATGACGGAGGCCGGGGGCCGGGGCCGGGGGAAACGACAACCCCTCCCGTACCGTGCTCTTGAGCACGGTACGGGAGGGGAACCGATGAGCTACAGGGCCGCGCGCCGCGGAGCCGCTCAGCGCGTCGAGAACGAGTGCACGGTCGTCGACCGGTACGTCTGCCCCGGCCGCAGCACCGTCGACGGGAACGACGGCTGGTTCGGCGAGTCCGGGAAGTGCTGGGTCTCCAGGGCGAAGGCGTCACCCTGCCGGTAGACCTTCCCCGACGTTCCCGCGAACGTGCCGGTCAGGAAGTTGCCGGTGTAGAACTGCACTCCGGGCTCGGTCGTGGCGATCCGCATCACCCGGCCGGACTCCGGCTCGGTCACCGTCAGGAAGTGCTCGGGACGGCTGGTGATGCCCTTGTCCAGCACGAAGTTGTGGTCGATCCCCTGCCCGTAGAGCACCTGCTGGTGCGCCTCCCGGATGTCCCGGCCGATCTCCTTGGCGCGGCGGAAGTCGAACGGGGTCCCGGCCACCCTGGCGAGTTCGCCGGTGGGGATGAGGGTCTTGTCGACCGGGGTGTAGCGGGCGGCGGCGATCTCCAGCCGGTGGTTGTAGATGGAGCCGCTGCCCTCCCCGGCCAGGTTGTAGTACGTGTGGTTGGTGAGGTTCACGACCGTGGCCTTGTCGGTCGTGGCCTCGTAGTCGATGCGGAAGTCGCCCTCCGCCGTGAGCGTGTAGTCCACGCGCACGGTGAGCGTGCCGGGGTAGCCCATCTCGCCGTCGGGGCTGACCCGGCGCAGGGTGAGCCCCACGTCCGCGCCCTTGCGGAACGCCGCCACGGACCAGAGGTGCTTGTCGAAGCCCTTGTCGCCGCCGTGCAGGCTGTTCGGCCCGTCGTTGATCGGGAGCTGGTACTTCTTGCCGTCCAGCGTGAAGGTGCCGCGGGCGATGCGGTTGCCGTAGCGGCCGATGAGGGCGCCGAAGTACGGGCTGTTGGCGACGTAGGAGTCCAGGTCGTCGAAGCCGAGCGACACATTGGCGCGGCGGCCGTGCCGGTCGGGGATCTCCAGGCTCTGGACGATGCCGCCGTAGCTGAGCACGCGCAGCCGGGTGCGGCCGTTCTCGATCGTCCAGCGGTCGACGTCCGTGCCGTCCGCGAGCGTGCCGAAGTGTTCCTTCACCGCGCCTCCCTTGCCCGCGGAGTCTCCCCCGCTGCCCGCGGAGTCTCCCCCGCTCTTCGCGTGGGCGGTGCCGGTCGTGGCGGCCGATGCCGCCAGTCCGGCCGCCGCCGCAGCCGTGATCACCGTGCGTCTGCTCGTGGTCATATGCGGCTCCCTAAGGCTAGATCCAAGAGGGACAGCTGACGGGGTACGACCCGGCAGCCGACGGGCCATGACCCCGCGGTCGAGGGGGCGTCACCCCGCGGTCGAGGGGTGACGATCCCGCGGTCGAGGGGTTAGTTACGACCCGACCTTGCGCTTGTTCCAGACATCGAAGCCGACCGCCGCCAGCAGCACCAGACCCTTGATCACCTGTTGGTAGTCGGTGCCGATGCCGACCAGCGACATGCCGTTGTTGAGCACCCCGAGCACCAGACCACCGATGATCGCGCCGAGCACCGTGCCCACACCGCCGCTGGCCGAGGCGCCGCCGATGAACGCGGCGGCGATGGCCTCGAGCTCGAAGTTGAGGCCCGCGCTGGGGGTGGCGGAGCCCAGCCGGGCGGCGAAGACCAGACCGGCGAGGGCGGACAGCACACCCATGTTGACGAAGACCATGAAGGTGACGCGCTTGTCCCGGACCCCCGACAGCTTGGCCGCCGGCTGGTTGCCGCCGAGGGCGTACACATGCCGCCCGACCACGGTGTTGCGCATCACGAAGCTGAACAGGACGAAGAGCACGGCCAGGACCAGCAGCCCGTACGGCGCCCCGTGCCAGCTCGACAGCGTCATGGTGAAGGCCATCACGGCGGCCACGATCGCGGCGCACTTGACGAAGAACAGCCCCAGCGGCACCACATCCAGCTCATAGGCGGCCCGCTGCTGCCGGGCGCGCCACTCCTGCCAGACGGCGGCGGCGCAGACGACGAGGCCGATCACCATCGTGGGGTTGTGGTACTGCGTGTACGGGCCCATCTCCGGGATGAAGCCGGTGCTCATCTTCTCGAAGCCGTCGGGGAACGGCGACAGGGACTGACCGTCCAGCAGGATCTGGGTTCCGCCGCGGAAGGCCAGCATTCCGGCCAGGGTGACGATGAAGGACGGGATGCCTATGTAGGCGATCCAGAAACCCTGCCAGGCCCCGGCCACCGCGCCGAGCAGCAGACAGAGGACGACCGCGAGGCCCCACGGCATATCGTGCTTGATCATCATCACGCCGGCGGCCGCGCCGATGAAGGCGACCAGCGAGCCGACCGACAGATCGATATGCCCCGCGATGATCACGATCATCATGCCGATCGCGAGGATGAGGATATAGCCGTTCTGCTGCACCAGGTTGGTGACGTTCAGCGGCCGCAGCAGGATGTCGTCCGACCAGATCTGGAAGATGACGATGATCAGGGCGAGCGCGACCAGCATCCCGTACTGCCGCATATTGGACCGCATGCTCTCCAGCAGCAGCGTCCCGACGCTGGGCGAGCCCTCGGCCGGCGGTGGGGCCGGGCTCTCGGTCTTCTGGGTGGCCGTGCTCATCCTTCGTCTCCTCTGTCCCTCGTCATGTGGCGCATCAGAACTTCCTGGGTCGCCTCGTCCCGGGGAACCTCCCCGGTCAGCCGCCCGGCCGCCATCGTGTAGATCCGGTCGCACATCCCCAGCAGCTCGCCCAGCTCGGAGGAGATGAAGATGACGGCCTTGCCCTGGGCCGCAAGGTCGTTGATGACCGTGTAGATCTCGTACTTGGCCCCGACGTCGATGCCACGGGTGGGCTCGTCGAGGATGAGCACCTCGGGACCGGCGAAGATCCACTTGCTGAGGACGACCTTCTGCTGGTTGCCGCCGCTGAGCCGGCCGACCCGCTCGAAGACCGTGGGGGCCTTGATGTTCATGGTCTTGCGGAACCGTTCGGCGACCCGTGACTCCTCGTGCTCGTTGACCACGCCGCGGCGTGCCACCTTCGTCAGCGAGGAGAGCGAGACATTGCGGCTGATGGTGTCATCGAGGTTGAGCCCGTAGTGCTTGCGGTCCTCGGTGACATACGCGATGCCGTGGTCGATCGCCTCCGGCACGCTGCGGGTACGCACCTCCTGGCCGTCCCGGAACACCCGGCCGCCCGCGTAGCGCCCGTACGCCCGGCCGAAGACGCTCATGGCGAGTTCGGTGCGGCCGGCGCCCATCAGCCCGGCGATGCCGACGATCTCGCCGCGCCGCACGTTCAGCGACACCGCGTCCACGACCTTGCGCTGCTGGTCGATGGGGTGGTGGACGGTCCAGTCCTCGATGGCCAGGGCCACTTCGGAGGCGTCCTCGCCCTCGTACGGGGTGCGGTCGGGGAAGCGGTGGTCCAGGTCGCGGCCGACCATGCCGCGGATGATGCGGTCCTCGGAGACCTCGGGGTCGGCCTCGGGGGTCTCCCGGACGGTCAGGGTTTCGATGGTCTGGCCGTCGCGCAGGATGGTGACGGAGTCGGCGACGCGGCGGATCTCATTGAGCTTGTGGGAGATCAGGATGCAGGAGATGCCCTGCGCCTTGAATTCCAGCAGCAGATCGAGGAGTTTTCCGCTGTCCTCGTCGTTGAGCGCCGCGGTCGGCTCGTCCAGGATGAGCAGCTTGACTTCCTTGGCGAGCGCCTTGGCGATTTCCACCAACTGCTGTTTGCCCACGCCGATATCGGTGACGCGGGTCTGCGGCGAATCCGTCAGACCGACGCGCTTCAGCAGCGCGGTGGCGTGTCTGAGGGTTTCGTTCCAGCTGATGAGGCCGCGCCGGGAGTGCTCATTGCCGAGGAAGATGTTCTCGGCGATGGACAGATAGGGGATCAGGGCCAGTTCCTGATGGATGATGACGATGCCGCGCTGCTCGCTCGCGCGGATGTCCTTGAAGGCGCACGCCTCGCCCTCGAAGAGGATCTCGCCGTCGTAGCTGCCATGCGGATGGACGCCGCTGACCACCTTCATCAGGGTGGACTTTCCCGCGCCGTTCTCCCCGCACAGGGCGTGGATCTCGCCCTTGCGGATATGGAGATTGACATCGGAGAGCGCTTTGACACCGGGGAAGGTCTTGGTGATGGAGCGCAATTCGAGAATGGTGCTCATAGCCCGGAACCGCCCTACTTCAGCTGCGACGCGGTGTAGTAACCCTGGTCGACCAGCACCTGTGTGTTGGACTTGTCGACGCTGACCGGGTTGAGCAGAAAGGTCGGCACGACCTTTTCGCCGTTGTCGTACGACTTGGTGTCGTTGACCGGGGGCTTGCCGCCGGTCAGCTCCGCCTTGGCCATGTCCACCGTGGCCTTCGCCAGCTTGCGGGTGTCCTTGTAGATGGTCTGCGTCTGCTGGCCCCGGATGATGGACTTCACGGAGGCGAGCTCGGCGTCCTGCCCGGTCACCACCGGGTAGGGCTTGGCCTTGCTGCCGTAGCCGACGCCCTTGAGCGCCGAGAGGATGCCGATGGACATGCCGTCGTACGGCGAGAGCACGGCGTCGACATCGCGGCTGCTGTACGCCTTGTTGAGCAGGTCCTCCATGCGGTCCTGGGCGGCGCTGCCGCTCCACTTCTCGGTGTAGAGCTGGTTGAGACTGGTCTGCTTGGAGCGGACGACCAGCTCGCCCTTGTCCATGTACGGCTTGAGGACGCTCATCGCGCCGTTGAAGAAGTACTTGGTGTTGTTGTCGTCCGAGGACCCGGCGAACATCTCGATGGAGAACGGGCCCTTGCGGCCCTTGGACAGCCCCAGCTTGTCGGCGATGTACTGGCCCTGGAGCCGGCCGACCTTCTCGTTGTCGAAGGTCGCGTAGTAGTCGACGTTCTTGGTGCCCAGGAGCAGCCGGTCGTAGGAGATCACCGGGATCTTGGCCTCATGGGCCTGCTTCAGGACGTCGGAGAGCGCCCCGCCGTTGATCGGCGCGACCACCAGCAGCCGGTGGCCCTTGGTGATCATGTTTTCGAGCTGGGCCACCTGGGTGCGTACGTCGTCCTCGCCGTACTGCAGGTCCGTCTTGTAGCCCGCCGCCTGGAACTGCTTGGCCATGTTCCGGCCGTCGGCGATCCATCGCTCGGAGGACTTCGTCGGCATCGCGATGCCGATCGTTCCTCCCTGTTCCTTGCTCTTGTACCGGCTGCCGCCGACCGCCTCCTGGCCGCAGGCCGTGGCCGTCAGCGAGAGCGCGAGGAGGCCGGCGCCTATCGCCGCGGCTCGTGCTCCTCTTACCGTGCGCATGGTGTTGGGGTCCTTCCCTGGGGCGTCGTTGCGTCAGGAATTCAGGGGGGCCGCGTCGGCGGTGAAACGCCGCAGCGGACCCGGCAGCCGGGAGCCGAGCGGGGACATCCCGCCGTCCGCGCCCAGCCGGCCCAGCAGATCGAGCACGAGCCGCCCGCGGCGCACCCGCTCACGGGCGCTGCCCAGCGCCACGTCCCGCAGCTGGGCGCCGTACGGGTAGATCCCCGGGGATTTGCTGAGCCCGAACTTCAAATAGATGGGGGCACCGCGCCGGATCAGCTCCGCCGCGTCATAGAGCCGGACATAGCCGCCGAGGTCGTCCGGGGCCTCGACGTAGAAGTCCATCGGGGCGCGGGAGACCCGGCGGATCTCGGTGAGATGCTCCAGCGTGAGGTCCGACGGGATGTTGATGGAGTCGGCCCCGAGCTGCTCGTACACCGCGAACGAGGCCGGGTTGACCGGGCCGACCAGCGCGGACAGCTTGAAGGTGGTGTCCGCGGGCAGCTCGCCGCGCTCCCGCAGCCGGTTCAGCAGCCACAGCACCCCCTCGTCGGCGACCAGCAGGCACTTCACGCCCAGCGAGACCGCGCGCAGCGCGTCCTCCACACATCCGGCCACCGCGTCATGGCCACGGGCGCGCAGGCCGCCGCCGCCGGAGTCGGAGCGGGTGGCGGCGCCGATGTCCCAGGTGCCGCGGGGGCCGGTGAACAGGCACAGCTCGGCGTTCCGCTCGGCGCAGGACTCCACCATCTCGGTGATCTCGGCATCGGTGAGCATCCAGACGCCGCTGCCCTGGCTGATCCGGTGGATCGGCACATCGAGCCGCCCGGCCTCCTTGAACACGGTGGCCAGCGCCTCCGGACCCTCGACGGACGGGATCTCGGTGCGCCAGGTGCCGCCGTCGGGGAAGGTGTGCGCGGAGGCGTCGGCGGGGTCGGGGGCGGGCGTGGCGTGGCCGAGCGAGGCGAGGGCCGCGTCGGCGGGGCGGCGGGGGCCGGGAGTGGTGGGTGAGGCGGCGGTCACGGTGCTCCCTGTGGAGTGATGGCCGGTGGTTCGGCGTCCGGCTGGTGCTGCCCAGGACATCGTTGTCCGGGTGGGGCTGGGTGGATGACTAGAGACGGTCCGGGAGGCTGGTGGGATGACGGGAGACGGGTGCGGGAGGCGTGCCACATGTGCTGATCGAGGCCCTTGCTAGTCGAGGCCCTGCGGACGCAGCAGCACCTTGCCGACGGCCGGATCGCCGCTGCCGACCAGCTCGATCGCGGAGGCGAAGTCCGTGAGCGGCAGCTCATGGGTGATCAGCGGCCGCAGGGTCAACAGCCCCGCGTCGAAGACCCGTACGGCATGCGACCAGGCGGCGGGCGGGGCGCCGAAGACGGTCTGCACCTCGATCTGGCGGACCACCAGATCGGTGGGGTCCAGCCCGTCGGCGCCCGCCGCCGGGATGCCGGTGAGCACCAGCCGGCCGCCCCGGCGCAGCAGCGAGGCGGAGCTACGGGCGGCGGAGGCCGATCCGGCGGTCTCGATGACCACGTCGTAGCCCGAGAGCTGGTCGGAGAGCTGGTCCCGGGTGCGGAAGTCGGTGGCGCCGAAGTCCAGCGACAGTCGCTCCCGGTCCGGGCGGGTGCCCACCACCAGCAGCCGTGCGGGGGAGACGGCGGCGAGGAACTGTACGGCGATCATGCCGAGCGTGCCGGTGCCGACCACCGCGACCCGCTCACCCGGCTGGGCGTGGGCCTTGAGCGCGGCGGCGGCGATACAGGCGGCGGGCTCCAGCAGGGCGGCCGCGCCCAGGTCGGCGTCGTCGGACAGCGGGTGCAGCAGCCGGGCCGGCAGGGTCAGGGTGTCGGCCATCGCCCCGGGCTGGGTGAAGCCGGTCTCCTCGTACCCGGCCGTGCACAAGGTGGTGTCCCCGGCGTGACAGCGGTCGCACACCTGGCAGTTGCGGAACCCCTCGCCGACGACCTTACGGCCGACGAGCGCCTCGGGGACGCCCGCGCCGACCGCCTCGACCGTGCCGGACCACTCATGGCCGGGGGTGACGGGGTAGCGGACGTACCCCTCGGGCCGGTTCCCCTGGTACAGCTCGCGGTCGCTGCCGCAGATCCCGGAGGCGTGGACGCGCACCCGCGCGTCACCGGGGCCGGGTGCGGGCTGTTCGGTTCCGGTGTCGGCCCCGGTGCCGGTTTCTACGAGACGGAACGCGCCGGGGGCGTCGAGGATGAGCGCGGTCACTTCGCCCTGCCCTTCGGGTCCCGCTTCTCCCAGCCCTCGGCCCACAGGTCGAAACGGGCCTGCTGCTGGGGGAATTCGGCCGCCGCGTCGGTGTCCAGCTCCACGCCGAGACCCGGCTCGTGGGAGAGCTGGAAGTAGCCGTCCACGACCTGCGGGGCGCCCTTGACCACCTTTTTGATCTCCGCGTCGGCGAAGTCGTTGAAGTGCTCCAGGATCTTGAAGTTCGGGGTGCAGCCGGCGAGTTGCAGCGATGCGGCGGTCAGCACCGAGCCGCCCACATTGTGCGGGGCGATCAGTACGTAGTGCGTCTCGGCCGTGGCGGCCAGCTTGCGCGCCTCGCCGATGCCGCCGATGTGGCCGACGTCGGGCTGGATGATGTCGGCGGCCTGCGACTCGAACAGCTCGCGGAACTCGATGCGGTCGTGAATGCGCTCGCCCGTGGCGATCGGCAGACGCGTCTTCTCCGCGACCTTCGCCAGCGCCTTGAGGTTCTCCGGCGGCACCGGCTCCTCCAGCCACGACGGATGGAACCGTTCCAGCTCCCCGGCGATACGGACGGCGGTCGCCGGGCTGAATCGCCCGTGCATCTCCACCAGCAGCTCGGCCTCCGGCCCGATCGCGTCCCTTACGGCCTCCACGAGGGAGATCGAATGCAGGGTCTCCGCGTGGTCCAGCTCGAAGTGGCCGGTGCCGAACGGGTCCAGCTTCAGCGCCCGGTAGCCGCGCTCGACCACCGTGGAGGCCGCCTTGTGGAACGCCTCGGGGGTGCGCTCGACGGTGTACCAGCCGTTGGCGTACGCCTTGACCTTGTCCGTCACCTTCCCGCCGAGCAGCTGCCAGACGGGCACCCCGAGCGCCTTGCCCTTGATGTCCCAGCAGGCCATCTCCACACAGGCGATCCCGGACATCACGATCTCGCCCGCCCGGCCGTAGTCGCCGTACTTCATCCGCCGGACCAGGTCCTCCACCGCGAACGGGTCCGACCCGGCGAGGTGGTTGAGCTCGGCCTCGCGCAGATAGCCCAGCAGCGCATCGGTCCGCCCGAGCATGCGGGTCTCGCCGACGCCGGTGATCCCCTCGTCCGTGTGGACCTGCACATAGGTGAGGTTGCGCCAGGGAGTGCCGACGACATGCGTACTGATACCGGTGATGCGCACAGCAATCGACCCTTCGCGATGTTCGATATTTCGTCACACGTTCGAAATCTTGGCGTGACCGTAGCCAGCCCTCGTCAGGGGTGTCAATGGTTGTGCGTCGAATGGCATTCGAACGTGACAACCCATCATGACCGATCAAGAACCATCATGACCGATCATCTCACTGGACAACATGGGTCCCGGGGATGTTCGTTGCTGTGCTTGTACGAGGACTAGGCGGTTCGCTGCGCCTCCACCAGCACCTCGCCCGCCGTCGTCCGGTCGTACAGAACCGACCGTCCCGCCCGTCGCCGCCGCACCAGGCGGGCCTCGCGCAGGACGCGCAGATGGCGGCCGACCGAGCCCAGGGTCTGGCCGGTCAGGGCCACCAGGTGGGTGGTGCTCTTCGGGGTGTCGAGCAGGACCAGGACGCTCGCGCGGGCCGGGCCGAGGAGACGGGCCAGGGAGTCCGGGGCCGGGGGAGGGCCGGGGGTGGTCAGGGCGCCGGCGCAGGGATAGATCACGGCATAGCGGTGCGGCGCGTCCCAGGAGACCCATCCGGTGGCGGGGGTGACGGGGACGAGGAGCAACTGGGCGCCGTGGACCGCGCGGGGCGGGTTGTCGTGGGCGTTGATCTGCAGTCGGCTGCCGCCCAGCCACCGCATCCCCGGCCGCAGGTCGTCCAGCGTCGCCGCCCAGCCGCCCTGGCTGACCCGGCCGGTGCGCGCCACCACATCGGCCTCGATGATCCGGCGGCGGCGCGGCCAGGAGGGCCGTACGGCTTCCGTCCACACCCACTCCAGCAGATCCGCGAGCCGCCCCGGCAGATCGTCGCGGCGCAGCGCGGCCGGGAGCGGGGAGCGGCCGAGGGAGACCGTGAGGTCGTGGCGCGCGGCGGCGGGGGACGTCGCGCGCATCCGGGCCAGCTCCTCCTCGAGGGACGGCTCGCCCTCGCCCGGCGTCTGGGTGAGGAAGTCCGCGAGCCAGGTCCGGCCCAGCGCGGCCCGGACGAGCAGCGCGGTGACCGGGTCATCGGCCAACCGCGCCCGGTAGGCGGGCAGATGGGCGTCGAGCCAGGCCCGCTCGCCCGGGTGCGCGGCGCTCGCCCGCTCCAGGGTGACCAGGGCCGCGGTGGTCTCGGCCAGGGCGGAGCGGACGAACCGGCTGCGCGCGAGCGTATCCGCGTCGACCAGCCACAGCCCCATCCGGCCCCCCGCCGCCACCGCGTCGCTTCGCGTGGTTTCGCGTCCGCGCGAAACATTAACGCCACCGCGCGGAGACTCCCGAGCCTGAAGGCCATGCGCACCTATCGAGAAGTGTTCCGGACCCCGGAGTTCACCCCGTTGTTCCTGATCTCCGCCACGCAGGTGGCCGCCTCGACGGCGAGCGGGCTCGCCCTCGGCACCCTGGTCTACGCGGCGACCGGCTCACCGCTGCTCTCGGCGCTCAGCATGTTCGGCCCCTCGCTCGCCCAAGTGGCCGGTGCGCTGGCGCTGCTGTCGGCGGCCGACCGGTTGCCGCCGCGCGCCGCGCTGTCCGGGCTGGCGGTGCTCTTCGCCCTGGGGACCGCCGCGTTGGCCCTGCCCGGACTGCCCGTGGCGGCCGTCTTCGCCCTCGTGTTCGGGCTGGGCGCCGCGGCCGCCCTCGGCGGCGCCGTCCGCTACGGACTGCTCACCGAGATCCTGCCCAAGGACGGCTATCTGCTGGGCCGTTCGGTGATCAACATGTCGGGCGGCACGATGCAGATCGGCGGCTACGCGGCCGGTGGCCTCCTCGTGACCGCCCTCTCGGCACGCGGCACCCTGCTCATCGCCGCCGCACTGTATCTGCTGGCCGCGGCCGCCGCCCGGTTCGGCCTGAGCGGGCGTCCGGCCCGGGCCGGGGGGCGGCCCTCGGTCACCGAGACCTGGCGGGTCAACGCGCGGCTGTGGTCCTCCGCGCCCCGCCGCCACGTCTATTACGCGCTGTGGGTGCCCAACGGGCTGATCGTCGGCTGTGAATCCCTCTTCGTGCCCTACGCGCCCCGGCACGCCGGACTGCTCTTCGCCGCCGGTTCCCTCGGCATGCTGATGGGGGACCTGCTCACCGGACGGCTGCTGCCACCGCACCGGCGGGAGCGGCTCGCGGCGCCCCTGCGGCTGCTGCTCGCCGTGCCGTATCTGGTCTTCGCCCTGCATCCGCCGCTGCCCCTCGCGCTGGCCGCCGTCGCCCTCGCCTCGATCGGCTTCTCGGCCACGCTGCCGCTCCAGCAGCGGCTGATGGCCCTGACCCCGGACGCGATGAGCGGCCAGGCTCTGGGGCTGCACTCCTCCGGCATGCTCACCATGCAGGGCGTGTCCGCCGCCCTCGCGGGCGCGCTGGCCCAGCCCACCTCGCCGGCCGTGGCGATGGCCACGATGGCGGCGGTCTCGGTCGCCGTCACACTGGCCCTGGCTCCGGGGCTGCGGGGCGATCCGGCGGCGCCGCGCCAAGTGGTCTCGTCGGCGGGGAGGTTCGAGGAGGCGGCTCCGGAGGAACGAGCACCGTAAGGGCGCCACGAGCACCGTAAGGGCGCTGCGCGAGGGCGGTAAGGGCGCGCGCGAGCACCGTAGGCGCGCTCCACGAGCACCGTAAGGGCGCCGCGGGGTCAACCGGGCGCCCGTCGGCCACCCGTTGGGCGGTGCCGGACACGCCGCCCGGGGGTGAGGTTCCCCCGGGCGGGTTCGGGCGCCCGGTAGCTGTACGGGGAAATGAGCACCCGTTCACGGGCATCCGTCCGGCGACTCCGCTCGGGAGGACGCGACGGAGCCCCTGGCGGGCCTCCGCTCCCCGCCCCAGGAGGTATGTACGTCCATGCGCAACCGTCGCGCCCTCGGCGCCCTCACCGTTCTCCTCATGGCGGCTCCGGCCGCCCACGCCGCTCCCGCCGGGCCCGACCGTCCGGAGCTGCGCCCCGGCTCGGGTCTGGTCGGCCGGGGAGAGCGGCTCGACCGGCCGCGTCTGCCCCTGCCCTGGACCGACGATCTGGCCATCGACCGCACCGGGGACGTCACCCCGGACGGGTCCGTCACGCTGTACGGCAGCTACCGGTGTGTCCGGGAAGGGGCGGAGAACCCACGGGCCAGCGTGCTCGTCACCCTCACCCAGGGCCGGGAGCGGCATGGCCTCGGCGGCCACAGCGCGGTCTGCGACGGACAGCGGCACCGCTGGGTGATCGACGCGGTGGACGTAGGGGCGTACGAGCCCGGATCGGCGCAGGCCGAGGGCACACTGCTGAGGTTCGACGCCGTCGGCGCCCCCGCCGCCGACGCCGCCTTCGTACCGATTCCGAGGAACGCGGTCGGGGTCGAGCAGGACGTCAGGCTGGTGGCGGACCACGGCTGAGCCGCCGTCACGAGACGGCCCGCACCCGACGTCCGCATGGCGAGGTCACTCCTCGGCCTCTTCGTCTCCCTGTCCCAGCAGGGAGACGAAGGCCCGGAAGAGGGCGGGCATGTCCACCGCGTCCCGGTCGTGCAGCCACTGGAACTGCAGGCCGTCCATCACCGCCACCACCAGCGGCGCGGCGGCCTCGGGGGTGAGCCCGCCGGGAAGCCGGTCGCCGAACTCGCCGCGCAGGGTGGCCGCCATGTCGGCGCGCACGTTCTCATAGCGCTGGGTGAAGAAGCCGCGTGCGGGGTGTTCGTCGGTGACGCTTTCGCCGAGGAGCGCGGAGAAGGTCTGGACGATACCGGGGCGCATCGCGTTGTACTCCACCAGCGAGGCGAGCAGGTCCAGCGGCCATACGTCGCCGCCGTCGCGCCGCGCGGAGCCGGTGTCCCACTGGTCGCGCTCCTTGAGTACGGCGATGAGCAGGGAGTCCTTGGTGGGGAAGTAGTGGAGCAGCCCCTGTTGGGTGAGCCCCACCCGCTCGGCGACCGCGCCGAGGGTCGCGCCCCGGTAGCCGCGCTCGGCGATCACTTCGAGCGCGGAACGGACGATCTCCGCCCGTCGTTCCGCACCGCGTCGCGTACCGCGCTCCATCGCCCTGTCCATGCTCGTACCGTAGAGCATGTTTGATAACGAGTCGGTAACGGTACCTACCTGGTGACAGGTACTCGGGTCCAGGATGGCCCCGGACGAGGACCGGACAGGACCCGCACCGGGAGGGCGAGCGATGGCGGACGCGATCGACGACGAGGGCACGGCCGAGGCCGTGGAGAAGGCCCTCGGCCTGCTGGATCTGGACACCAAGGCGCGGTTGTTGTCCGGGCAGGACATGTGGAGCCTGCCCGCCGTTCCGGCTATCGGGCTGCGCTCGCTGGTGATGTCGGACGGCCCGATCGGCGTCCGCGGCGTCCACTGGACCGCCGACGACCCCTCCATCGCCCTGCCCAGCCCCACCGCGCTCGCCGCCACCTGGGACCCGGAGCTGGCCCGGCGGGCGGGCCGGCTGCTCGCGCAGGAGGCGCGGCGCAAGGGCGTCCATGTGCTGCTCGCGCCCACGGTCAATCTGCACCGCTCCCCGCTGGGCGGGCGGCACTTCGAGGCGTACAGCGAGGATCCGTATCTCACCGGCGAGATCGGCACCGGCTATGTGACGGGTGTGCAGGACGGCGGAGTGGGCACCACCGTCAAGCACTTCGTGGCCAACGACGCGGAGACCGAGCGCTTCACCGTCGACAACGAGGTCGGTGCGCGGGCGCTGCGCGAGCTGTATCTCGCGCCCTTCGAAGCCATCGTCAAGAACGCCCGCCCCTGGGGCATCATGGCCGCCTACAACGGGGTCAACGGCTCGACCATGACCGAGCACCGCGAGCTGCAGCAGGGGGTGCTGCGCGAGGAGTGGGGCTTCGACGGCTTCATCGTCTCCGACTGGCTGGCGGCCCGCGACACCGTGCGCGGGCTCAAGGGCGGGCTCGATGTCGCGATGCCCGGCCCGCGGACCGTCTACGGCGAGGCGCTGGCCGCCGCGGTGCGCGACGGCCGGGTGACCGAGGCGGAGCTGGACGAGGCGGTGCGGCGGCTGCTCACCCTGGCGGCCCGGGTCGGCGTCCTGGACGGCGCGGCCCCGGCCGTCGCCCCCGCCGACCGGCCCGGCCCCATCGACGGGGACGCGCTGGCCCGCGAGATCGCCCGGCGGTCCTTCGTGCTGCTGCGGAACGAGGGCGCGGGCGGCCGGGGCGCGGTGCTGCCCCTGACCGCCGGCGCCCCAGGCGGGGTGCGGTCGCTGGCCCTGATCGGCGCGGCGGCGCGCGACGCCCGGGTGCTGGGCGGCGGCTCGGCGGTGGTCTTCCCCGACCATGTGGTCTCACCGCTCGACGGACTGCGGGCCGCCCTGCCGCCGGAGGTCCAGTTCAGCTACGCCGTGGGCGCCGACCCCACCGACGAACTCACCCCCGCCGCCCAGGGGTTCGAGCTGCGCGCCGTGGTCCGGGCCGCCGACGGGCGGGTGCTGGGCGAATCCCGGCTGCCCGGCGGACAGGTGCAGTGGATCAGCGACTTCCCCGAGGGCGTGAGCTACGAGGAGCTGCACACCGTCGAAACCGTCGGCACCTTCACCCCGCGCGAAAGCGGTGCGCACTCCTTCGGCACCAGGGGGCTGGGCGGCCTCCGGCTGGTCGTGGACGGAAAGGTGCTCTTCGAGGGGGAGCAGCTCCCGCCGGACGTCGACGACCCCTTCGAGGCGTTCATGGGCTCACCGGTGCCCCGGGGCCAGGTGGAGCTCACGGCGGGCGCACCGGTGGAGGTCAGCCTCACCTGTGCGGTGGCCCGCCCCGAGGAGGCCCTTCTCGACGCCGTCAGCTTCGGCCTGCTGCACCGGGCCCCGGAGCGGGACGCCGAGGAGCTGCTCCAGGAGGCCGTCGCCGCGGCCTCGGCGGCCGAGGTGGCCGTGGTGGTGGTCGCCACCACCGAGAGGGTCGAGAGCGAGGGGTTCGACCGCGGGCATCTGCGGCTGCCGGGCCGTCAGGACGAGCTGGTGCGGCGGGTCGCCGCCACCGGCACCCCCACCGTGGTGGTGGTCAACGCGGGCTCGCCCGTCGAGATGGCCTGGCGGGAGGAGGTCGCCGCGGTGCTGCTGAGCTGGTTCCCGGGCCAGGAGGCGGGCGCCGCGCTCGCCGATGTCCTGCTGGGCGCGGAGGAGCCCGGCGGACGGCTGCCCACGACCTGGCCCGAGCGTCTCGAGGACGCCCCGGTCAGCGCGGTGACGCCCAGCGAGGGCCGACTGGTCTACGACGAGGGCGTGTTCATCGGCTACCGCGCGTGGGAGCGGCGGGAGGGGATCGCTCCGGCGTACTGGTTCGGGCATGGCCTCGGATACACCGACTGGGCCTACGAGGCGATGGACTTCGCCCCCGTGCAGGGCGATGGCGAGGCGCTGGGCACGGTGACCGTGCGGGTCCGCAACACGGGTGCCAGGGCGGGCCGTGAGGTCGTGCAGCTCTACCTCACCGTGCCGGAGAACGACGTCGAGAACGGCACCCAGGACGATGCCGAGGACCGCCCGGTCCGGAGCCTGACGGGCTTCGCCTCGGTCACCGCCGCCCCGGGGGAGACGGCGGAGGTGTCCATCCCCCTGCCCCGCCGGGCGGCGGAGATCTGGGACGGGACAAAGGGCGCCTGGCGGCTGATCCCGGGCACCTACACGGCAGAAGCAGGCCGCAGCGTAGCCGACCGCCGCCTATGGGCCCCGGTCCCGGTGCGGACGACGGCCTGAGCCCGCCCGGCGCGTGCCGCCCCTGCGGCCCGGGGGCCGCGTGGGGCGTGCACCCGCCTGCGCCACCCGCCCCGGTGGGGCCACACCACGCCTGAGGCGGTGGGGCCCACCCGTGGTTGATGTGGGTCCGTGCCCCGGCCGCTGGGGCTACCCCTGCCCGGCGTGCGGCGAGGCTGCTCGCGTCCGCCGGCCAGTCCACCTCGCCCGGCCCGGTGGGGCGCCCCCTCACCCGGTCGGGCAGACCGCCCGCGCCCGGCTCCCGGCCCCTGGCCGGGAGCCGGGCTGCGGCTCGGGGTCAGGACGTGGAGGCGGTGATGCGGCGGTAGGCCATTTCGGCGAGTTGCTGCTGGCCTGCCTTGCTGGGGTGGAACCAGTCCCACTTGCTCAGCTGGGACGTGGTGAAGCGGTATTCGTGCACCGCCGGGTCGTACCGGCACAGCACATCGCGCCCACAGACGTCCTTCAGCACCTTGTTGTACTCCGTCACCCGGTCCGCCACCCGCTGCCGGCGGTCGTTGGAGGCGGCGTCCAGGTGCTCGGAGTTCTTCAGCATCGACGGGCAGATGCCCAGCTTCCAGATCTGCCTGCCGAAGACGTTCTTCCGCCCCTCCGACCACAGCCGCTTCAGATCCGGCACGCTGGCCACATACACCTGGGTCTTCGGCAGGTCACGGCGGAGCCGGGTGAGCGCCGAGGTGAAGGTGGAGCGGAACTGCTCGGTGGCGGTCATCTCGTCGACCGAATCCCGGCAGGCGTCATTGGCGCCGATCATCACGGTGATCAGCTTCGGCTTGCGGGCCGCGGCCGCCTCGATCTGGCCGGGGAGGTCGGCCACGACCGCGCCGGTCTTGGCGAAGTTCCAGCTGTGGGTGCCCGAGCGGGCGGTGGTGGCGGGCAGCAGCCGCTGGGCGAGGCTCTCCACATCGGTGCCCGTGGACCAGGACACCTCGGGGCAGTCGGAGAGCACCGAACAGGCGTCGAAGCCGCGGGTGATGGAGTCGCCCAGGGAGGCGATCGAGCTCGGCCGGGTGTTCCAGACGATGGTCCGCTTGGCGCCGGGGGTCTTCCCGGCGCGGGTCGGACCGTGCCGGGAAGGGTCGTCCGAGCTGCCGAAGCAGCCCGCCGAGCTCAGCACGGCGGCGGTGGTGAACAGCACCACGCCGACGCGCCCGGCAGTGCGCCCGGCCGTGCGGCGGCCAGTGCGCGAAGTGGTGCGCGGGGTCGGGCGCACGACCGTACGCGTGGTCGAGGAAGCGGCCGCCGATCGCTTCCGGCGTGTCGCGCTGACCCGCATGGCTGTTCCCCCTCCGGCTGTTGGGTGATATCTATCCGGACCGACGGTACGTCACTCCTCCGGCTGGCTCGCACGGTACGTTTTTCTTGTGTCCGATGGGCGTCGTCCCGGCGACATGGCGCGCTATGCGGTATCAACACATTACGCCCCGTCACATCCTGTCCACTTTCTAGAGAATTCTGCACGATAAATTTCACTGAAGGTGACGTCGAGACTGGTGTGGGAGTGATCACTAGGGCAGAATGTGATCCGATGTCCCGGGCGGGACCGGTACGGGCGAGAGGCCGCTGGGGAAGGCGCACCTCGAACCGCACAGGAGGCACCGGTGACGACACGTGGAGTTCTGTATGTGCACTCCGCTCCGCGCGCGCTGTGCCCGCACGTCGAATGGGCCATCGCGGGCGTCCTCGGCGTGCGTGTCACCCTCGACTGGATCAAGCAACCCGCGGCGAACGGCACCTGGCGGGCCGAGTTCTCCTGGCAGGGTGAGGTCGGTACGGCCTCCAAAATGGCGTCCGCCCTCCGCGGCTGGCATCTGCTGCGCTTCGAGGTGACCGCCGAGCCCTGCGCCACCGCCGAGGGCGAGCGCTACAGCTCCACCCCCGAGCTGGGCATCTTCCACGCCGTCACCGGAATGCACGGCGACATCCTGATCCCCGAGGACCGGCTGCGCGCCGCCCTCGCCCGCTCCATCCGTGGCGAGAGCGACCTGGAGGCGGAGATCGCCAAGCTGCTCGGCAAGCCCTGGGACGACGAGCTGGAGCCGTTCCGCTACGCGGGTGAGGGCGCCCCCGTCCGCTGGCTGCACCAGGTGGTCTGAGCGCCTGACGCGCCGCCACTCCTTTGTCCTGGAGTGCGCTTCAGGTCTTAGCGTGGCGGCATGACCGAACAACTCCCGGCAACCTCCGTCGCGGTCCTCGGCACCGGCATCATGGGGTCCGGCATGGCCCGCAACCTCGCCCGCTCCGGGCTCGACGTCCGTGCGTGGAACCGCACCCGGTCCAAGGCCGAGCCGCTCGGCCAGGACGGCGTACGCGTCACCGACACCCCGGCCGAGGCCGTGGACGGCGCCGATGTCGTCCTGACGATCCTCTACGACGGCGCCGCGGCCCTCGAGACGATGCGGCAGGCCGCCTCCGCGCTGCACCCCGGGGCCGTGTGGGCCCAGGCCACCACGGCGGGGCTGGAGGCGATGGAATCGCTCGCCGCGTTCGCCCGTGAGAAGGATCTCGTCCTCATCGACTCGCCCGTCCTCGGCACCAAGCAGCCCGCGGAGAGCGGACAGCTTCTGGTGCTGGCCGCCGGCCCTCGCCCCGTCCGCCCGGTCGTCCGGCCGGTCTTCGACGCGATCGGCAGCCGTACGGTGTGGGTCGGCGACAGCGCGGAGGGGGCCGCCGCCACCCGGCTCAAGCTGGTGCTCAACAGCTGGGTCCTCAATGTCACCCACGCCACCGCCGAGGCGGCCGCCCTCGCCAAGGGGCTGGGCGTGGACTTTCAGGGTTTCCTGGACGGGGTGGAGGGCGGACCGCTGGACAACGGCTATATGCGGGTCAAGTCGGGCCAGCTTTTCCGGGGCGACCTCGCGCCCAGCTTCGCGACCAAGACCGCCGAGAAGGACGCCCGGCTGATCGTGGAGGCCGGGGAGCGCGTCGGAGTGCGGCTGGACCTGGCGGCGGCGGGCCTGGAGCGGTTCCGCCGCGCCATCGAGGCGGGCCACGGCGACGAGGACATGGTGGCCTCGTACTTCGCCAGCTTCGACGGCGAGGCCCCCTGAGGGACGGGCGGCCTGGACACACCGATGGCCCGCCCCCGGCCGGAGCCGGAGGCGGGCCACCCCCACGTATCAGCGCGTCAGCGCGTCAGACCATGCGGCGCGTCAGACCGTGCGGAAGGCCAGCACCACATTGTGGCCGCCGAAGCCGAACGAGTCGTTCAGCGCGACGATCGGGCCGTCGGCCGGGAGCGCCCGCGCCTCGCCGGTTACGACGTCGGCGTCCGCCTCCGGGTCCGGGGAGACGAGGTTGATCGTCGGCGGGGCCAGCCGGTGGTACAGCGCGAGCACGCTGGCCACCGTCTCCACACCGCCCGCGCCACCGAGCAGATGGCCCGTCATGGACTTGGTCGCGGAGACCGCCATATGGTCCACATCGTCGCCGAACACCTTGCGCAGTGCCTTGATCTCCGCCAGGTCGCCCTGCGGGGTCGAGGTCGCGTGCGCGTTGACGTGCGCGACCTCGGCACCGTTGATGCCGGTGTTCTCCACCAGGTTCTGCAGCGCGTTCCCGATGCCGTTGCCGGACGGCTCCGGCTGGGTGATGTGGTGGGCGTCGGCCGAGATGCCCTGGCCGATGGCCTGCGCGTACACCCGGGCGCCGCGCGCGGCGGCGTGCTCCGCCGACTCCAGGACGATGGCGCCCGAGCCCTCGCCCATCACGAAGCCGTTGCGGTCGGCGTCGAACGGGCGCGAGGCGCCCTGCGGGTCGTCGTTGTTCTTGGACATCGCCATCATGTTGCCGAAGGCGACCATGGGCAGTGGGTGGATGGACGCCTCGGTGCCGCCCGCGACCACCACATCGGCGCGGCCGGTGCGGATCATCTCGATGGCGTAGCCGATGGCCTCGGCGCCGGACGCGCACGCGCTCACCGGGGTGTGCGCGCCCGCGCGGGCGTTGAGGTCGATGCTGACGTTCGCCGCCGGGCTGTTGGGCATCAGCATCGGCACGGTGTGCGGGGAGACCTTGCGGACGCCCTTCTCGCGCAGCACGTCGTACTGGTCGAGCAGGGTGGTCACGCCGCCGATGCCGGAGGCCACGACCACGCCGAGCCGGTCGGGGTCGATCGAGGAGTCCTCGCCCGCCTTGGCGGTGAAGCCCGCGTCCGCCCATGCCTCACGGGCCGCGATCAGCGCGAACTGCGCCGACCGGTCGAGCTTGCGGGCCTGCGGACGCGGAATGACCGTGCCCGGCTCCACCGCGATCTTCGCGGCGATGCGGACCGGCAACTCGGCCGCCCATTCCTCCTCCAGGAGGCGGACGCCGGACCGGCCGGCCAGCAGGGCCTCCCAGGTCGACGGGGCGTCGCCACCCAGCGGCGTCGTGGCACCAACACCGGTGACGACCACGGTGCGATTGGTCGAGTTCACAGGAATTCCTACTCCACGTGTAGAAGGTGCTGGACCTGCCACCGCATGGGCGGCGACGACCGGCCTTGATACGGGCTCAGCCCTGGTGCTTGAGGATGTAGTCGACGGCGTCGCCGACGGTCTTGAGGTTCTTGACGTCGTCGTCCGGGATCTTCACGTCGAAGCGCTCCTCGGCGGCGACGACCACCTCGACCATGGACAGCGAGTCGACGTCCAGGTCGTCGGTGAAGGACTTGTCCAGCAGGACGTCCTCGGTCGGGATACCGGCGATCTCGTTGACGATCTCGGCGAGACCCTCGAGGATCTCTTCCTGAGTGGCGGCCATTGCGGCGCTCCTTCTTCGGTGTGTTGCGGTGGTGGCGCAGCGTCCGACTTCTGCCGAGCTGCGTGGATATGGACTATGGAGCCTAAGGAAGGGTAACGACCGTCGCTGCGTAGACGAGACCCGCTCCGAATCCGATGACGAGCGCGGTGTCGCCGCTCTTCGCCTGCCCCGTCGCCAACAGCCGCTCCATGGCGAGCGGAATGGAGGCGGCCGAGGTGTTGCCGGTGGTCTCCACATCACGGGCGACCGTGACGTGCTCCGGCAGCTTGAGGGTTTTGATCATCGAGTCGATGATCCGCATATTGGCCTGGTGGGGGATGAACGCGTCGAGGTCGTCCGGGGCGACTCCGGCCTCGTCCAGAGCCTGCTGGGCGACCTTCGCCATCTCGTAGACGGCCCAGCGGAAGACCGCCTGGCCCTCCTGGCGCAGCGCCGGATAACGCACATCGGCGGCGTCCTGGTCGCGGTAGACGTCCCAGGGCAGCGTCTGGGTGATGGTGTCGGACTTGTCGCCCTCCGAGCCCCAGACGGTGGGGCCGATCGCGGGCTCCTTGGAGGGGCCGACCACCACGGCGCCGGCGCCGTCGCCGAACAGGAAGGCCGTCGCGCGGTCCTCCAGATCGGTCAGGTCCGAAAGCCGCTCGACCCCGATGACCAGCACATGCTCCGCGGTGCCGTCGGTGATCATGCCCTTGGCGAGGGCCAGCCCGTAACCGAAGCCGGCACAGCCCGCCGAGATGTCGAACGCGGCCGGCTTGCCGGTGCCCAGCAGATGCGCGATCTCGGTCGCGACCGCCGGGGTCTGCTTGAAATGCGAGACCGTCGAGACGATCACGGCGCCGATCTGTTCCGGGATCAGACCGGCGTCGGCGATGGCCTTGCCGCCCGCCTCCACGGACATGGCGGCGACCGTCTCATCCGGACCGGCCCAGTGCCGGGTGGCGATGCCCGAGCGGGAGCGGATCCACTCGTCGGAGGAGTCGATGTGCTTGAGGATCTCCTCGTTCGGCACCACCCGGGTCGGACGGTAGCCACCGACGCCGAGAATGCGCGCGTACGGGGCGCCCTTACTGGGCTTGATCTTCGCGGTCATGCTTCTCGGAGCTCCTCTTCGGCCGGTGTGGCGACGGCGGGACTGGCGTGCTCCTCGATCAGCGCACGGGCCGCGTCGAGATCGTCCGGAGTCTTCAGCGCCAGGTTGGTGACGCCCGGCAGGGCACGCTTGGCGAGGCCGGTGAGCGTGCCGCCCGGGGCCACCTCGATCAGCGCGGTGACGCCCAGCTCCTGGAAGGTCTCCATGCACAGGTCCCAGCGCACCGGGTTGGACACCTGGGCGACCATTCGCTCGATCACCCCGGCCCCGGACGTCACGACCCCGCCGTCACGGTTGGAGACGTAAGCGGTGCGCGGATCGGCCACCGGAACGCCCGCGACCAGGGCCTCGAGGGCGGCGACCGCCGGGGCCATATGGTCGGTGTGGAACGCGCCGGCCACCTTGAGCGGTACGACGCGGCGCACCCCCTCGGGCTTGTCCTCGGCCAGCGCCGCCAGCTGCTCGGCGGTGCCCGCGGCCACGATCTGCCCGGCGCCGTTGACGTTCGCCGGGGTCAGCCCGTGCTTGTCGAGGTGGGCGACGACATCGTCCTGCTCACCACCCAGTATGGCGGCCATTCCGGTCTCGGTGCGGCTCGCGGCCTCCGCCATGGCGAGCCCGCGGCGGCGGACCAGCACCATGGCCGCCTCGTCGGTGAGGACACCGGCGGCCACGGCCGCGGTGATCTCGCCGACGCTGTGGCCCGCGACCGCGCCGATACGGCTCGGCAGCCCCGCGGGACCGGTCGCGCCCTCGATGCCCTCGCCGAACAGCGCGTGGGCGGAGACCAGACCGGCGGCCACCAGCAGCGGCTGGGCCACCGCGGTGTCGCGGATCTCCTCCTCGTCGGCCTTGGTGCCGTAGTGGATGAGGTCCAGCCCGGACACGGCCGACCACCACGTCAGACGTTCGGTGACGCCGGGCAGGTCGAGCCAGGGGGTGAGGAAGCCGGGCTTTTGAGCGCCCTGGCCGGGAGCGACGAGTACGAGCACTCTCACACTCTCTCTTGTGGATGGTCCGACTCGCCCGTGAGGACAAGGACGAAGAACCGTCAGGGGAATTGTGGAGGTCCAACAAACGGTCAGGACAATATGTTCGCGTCGGCGAGACGGCCCAGGATCAGGGCTATGCGCAGAGTAAACGCCGACCTGACGTCGGAAGGTGACCATCCGGTGACGTCCGTCACACGTCGTAGCCGGTAGCGGACGGTGTTCGGGTGAACGAAGAGCATCCGGGCCGCCCCCTCCAGACTGCTCGCCTGTTCGAGGTACACACTCAGTGTCTCGAGCAGTGCCGAACCGGCTTCCTCCAGCGGTCTGTAGATCTCCTCCACCAACTGCTCACGGGCAGCGGGGTCCCCGGCCATCGCGCGCTCGGGCAGCAGATCGTCGGCGATCACCGGACGGGGCGCGTCCGGCCAGGCCGTGCACGCCTTCAGCCCGGCCGCCGCCGCCCCCGCCGAGCGGGTCGCGGCCAGCAGGTCGGAGACCACCGGACCGGCCACCACCGGGCCGGGGGCGTACGGCCCGATCAGTGCCTTCGCCGTCTGCAGCGGATTGTCCGAGCCGCCCGCGACCACCACCAGCCGGTCGCCCAGCACCCCGGTGAGGACCTGCAGCTTGGCGTGGCGGGCGGCCCGGCGGATCGCCTCGACCGTCAGCTCGCTGTCCCCGTCGGGGGCGGTGCCCAGCACCACGCACACATGCTCGGGGGAGTTCCAGCCGAGCGCCGCGGCGCGGGACAGCGCCCCCTCGTCCGCCTCCCCGGACAGCACCGCGTTGACCACCAGCGACTCCAGCCGGGCGTCCCAGGCGCCGCGCGCCTCGGCGGCCTGCGCGTACACCTGGGCGGTGGCGAAGGCGATCTCCCGCGCGTACACCAGCAGCGCCTCGCGCAGCACCGACTCATCGCCCGGGGCCGCCACGTCGTCGATCGCCGACTCCATGACCTCGATGGTCGTGCGGACCATCTCCACGGTCTGCCGCAGCGTGATCGCCCGGGTCAGCTCGCGCGGGGCGGTGCCGAACACATCGGTGCTGATCGCCTGGGGCGCCTCGGGGTGGCGAAACCATTCGGTGAAGGCCGCGATGCCCGCCTGTGCCACCAGCCCGATCCAGGAGCGGTTCTCGGGCGGCATCGCGCGGTACCACGGCAGCTGCTCGTCCATGCGCGCGATGGCGTTGGCGGCGAGCTTCCCGGAGGACTTCTCCAGGCGGCGCAGGGTGGCACTGTGCGGATGCGGGGTGTTCGAGGCTGGTTCAGGCACGAGGACAAGACTGCCTTATCGGGTGGTGAGCGCTGGGGGCGGGAGGCTACGCGGGGGTAGGGGCGGGGCCGGGGCGGACGGGTCGGGGCGCACTACCGTGGACCGGGTGATGTGGATACAGCGGTCCGGTGCACGGTATCCGGGTGGGGAGGGCGCGGGCATCGAGACGCGCCACGCCTTTTCCTTCTCTGGGTACTACGACCCCGGCAACGTGCGGTTCGGATCCCTCGTCGCCTGCAACGAGGAGCGGCTCGCCCCCGGTGCGGGCTTCGCCGAGCATCCGCACCGCGATCTGGAGATCGTCACCTGGGTCGTCGAGGGCGGGCTCACGCACGAGGACTCCACCGGCGCACGGACCGTGGTGCGCCCCGGCGATGTGCAGCGGCTCAGCGCCGGAAGCGGAGTGCGTCACACCGAGCGCAACGCGGGCGCGGAACCCCTCACCTTTGTCCAGATGTGGCTGGTGCCGGGCCCGGGTGCCGCGACGGACCCCGGGTACGAGGTGGTGCGCGGCATCGCCGACGGCACCCCGTACGCACTGGAGCGCACCGAGGCGGTGCTGCATGTGCGTCGGCTGGCGGACGGCGAGCGCACCGCGCTGCCGGACGCGCCGTGGGTGTACGTGCACGCGGTGCGCGGCGCGGCGCGGATCGAGGGGGAGACCCTCGGGCCCGGCGACGCGGCGCGGATCTCCGGGGCGGAGGGTCTGGAGGCGCGCGCCGAGGGCCCCGCCGAGCTGCTGATCTGGGAGATGCACGCGGAGCCGGTCTACGGCTGAGGGGCTTATGGCCGAGGGGTCTATGCGGCCAGCTCGGCCAGGATCGCGTCGGTGAGCGGCGGCCAGACCTCGACCGCCCAGGGGCCGAAGGCCCGGTCGGTCAGGGTGACGCAGGCGGCGCGGGCGTCCGGATCGACCCACAGGAACGTCCCGGACTGGCCGAAATGCCCAAAGGTGCGGGGCGAGGAGGAGGCGCCGGTCCAGTGCGGCGACTTGCCGTCGCGTATCTCGAAGCCGAGCCCCCAGTCGTTGGGCCGCTGATGGCCGTAGCCGGGCAGCACACCCGTGAGACCCGGGTGGATCACGGAGGTGGCCTCGGCCAGCGTCTCGGCCGCCAGCAGCCGCGGGGCCTGCAGCTCCGCCGCGAAGCGCACCAGGTCGTCCACGGTCGAGACGCCGTCCTTGGCGGGCGAGCCGGTCAGCTCGGTGGCGGTCATGCCGAGCGGCTCCAGCACCGCCTGACGCAGATACTCCGGGAACGGGATGTCCGTGGCCTTGGCGATGTGATCGCCCAGCACCTCGAACCCGGCGTTGGAGTAGAGCCGGCGGTTGCCGGGCGCGGCGACCGAGCGGTGCTCGTCGAAGGCGAGTCCGGAGGTGTGCGCCAGCAGATGACGCACCGTGGAGCCCTCGGGCCCGGCCGGTTCGTCCAGCTCCACCGCGCCCTCCTCGACGGCGAGCAGCGCGGCGTAGGCGGCGAGCGGCTTGGTGACCGAGGCGAGGGGGAAACGATGGCCGGTCGGGCCGTACGATCCGGCCAGGGTGCCGTCCGCGCGTACGACGGCAGCCGCCGCCGTCGGGACCGGCCAGTTCTCGATCATCCGCAGGCTCTCCATGTCACAGAGCCTAGTGGCGGGCGCCGCGCGGACTCACGGCACCCAAGGTTCCGCCAAATCTTCGCTTGCTTGGAGTGCACTCCAAGTCAATAGCGTTGAAGACGTCGATGAGGTGTGCGGATCGGCGACCTGCGAGAGGTGAATCGGCATGACCCTGATGGAGAGCGCCCCGGTGAAGGTGCGCACCTGCGCGGGGAGGGGCGGGCACCCTCGGCCCAGCGGGCAGGACGGCTACACGATCAGTGAGGTGGTCGCCCACACCGGGCTGACGGCGCACACCCTGCGCTGGTACGAGCGGATCGGGCTGATGCCGCATGTGGACCGTACGCACACCGGCCAGCGTCGCTTCACCAACCGCGACCTGGACTGGCTCGGCCTCGTCGGCAAGCTGCGGCTGACCGGGATGCCGGTCGCGGACATGGTCCGCTACGCCGAGCTGGTGCGCGAGGGCGAGCACACCTTCGCCGAGCGTGAGGAGCTGCTGACCACGCACCGCGCGAATGTGCGGGAGCGGATCGCCGAGCTGCAGAGCACGCTCGAAGTCCTCGACTTCAAGATCGATGTCTACGCTGACGCCCGGAGGGCGACGGAGAGGTTTGACCCGGTATGAGCAACAGCACCAACGAGACCATCGCGACCGTCGGCCTGGGGGCCGGCGGACCGGAGGTCGGCGTCCAGGGCCTGGGCTGCATGGGCATGAGCTGGGGCTACGGACCGACCCATGACGAGGCGGAGGCGCGGGCCACGCTGGAGCGGGCCCTGGAGCTGGGCGTCACGCTCTTCGACACCGCCGATGTCTACGGCTTCGGGCGTAACGAGGAGTTCATCTCCCCCTTCGTCCGGGCCCACCGCGACCGGATCACCCTGGCCACCAAGTTCGCCATCGAGCGCGACGAGAGCGATCCGTTCGGCAACCAGCGAATCCGCAACGACCGCCCGTACATCCGCCAGGCCATCGAGGGCAGTCTGCGCCGGCTGGCGGTCGACCATGTCGATCTGTACTACATGCACCGGCGCAACCCCGAGGTGCCGCTGGAGGAGAGCGTCGGCGCCATGGCCGAGCTGGTGGCCGAGGGGAAGGTCAAGCACCTCGGGCTGAGCGAGGTCACGGCCAAGGAGCTGCGCGCGGCGCACGCGGTGCATCCGATCGCGGCGGTGCAGTCGGAGTGGTCGCTGTTCAGCCGCGATGTGGAGGGCGGCGGAGCGAACAGCGTCGCGGCCACCGCCGCCGAACTGGGCGTCGCCCTCGTCCCGTACTCGCCGCTCGGCCGCGGCTTCCTCACCGGCTCCTTCGTCCAGGCCGAGCAGGAGCTGAGCGAGGGCGACTTCCGCCGCCTGCAGCCCCGCTTCACCGGCGACAACGCGGCCACCAACGCCGCGCTGCTGGAGCCGATCCGCAAGATCGCCGAGGCGCGCGGCGCCACGCTCGCCCAGATCGCGCTGGCCTGGGTGCAGCAGCGGGCCCAGGTCTACGGGCTCGCCGTGGTGCCGATCCCCGGCACCCGCACCCGCGCCCGGATCGAGCAGAACACCGGCGCGACCCGGATCGAGCTGAGCGCGGACGAGCTGGCCGCGCTGGAGCCGATCGCGGGACAGGTGGCGGGCGCCCGCTACGCCGATATGAGCGCGACGAGCGCGGGCCGGGAGTAGCGGGCGGCGTCGGGCCGCGGCGGGGCGGCCGCCGGGAGGCGATGGCGGGCGCCAGGGCGCGACGGGTGGCCGACGGCACCCGGCACCGCCCGGTGCCGGGCGGGACGGCGGTCAGATGAGACCTTGGCGGCAGTCCGGCCCCGTGCCCGGACTGCCGTCGTCCTCCTCCGCGCATCGCACATCGTCGAAGTCCCCGAGCGCGATCCGTGAGAAGTTGCGCAGCGAGTCGGTCCCCGGCGCGAAGTAGCCGGTGTGGCCCTGGGCGCTTACGGAGGAGACCACCCGGGCGCCGAAGGACGGATCGGTCGGGTCGTCGCCGTGGCCCAGGCCCAGGAAGTCATAGCCGGTCACCCGCCGGATCCAGTCGGTGCGGTCCCGCGCCGCCCAGACCCGGGCCCCGGTGCGCAAGGCCCCGGCGCTGTCCGCGCGCATCCCCGGGCTGCCCAGCACCACCAGGTCGGCGACGCGGGCGCGGTCCATCGCGGAGGCGGCCAGCCCGCAGACCACCGAGCCGTAGCTGTGGCAGAAGACGGCGGGCGGGGCGTCGGCGGTCGCCGCGGTGGTCACGGCGAGCCCCGCGAGGAACCGGTCCAGGCGGGGCGCGCCCGCCTTGGCCAGCCGGCTGGTGGCGGCGTCCGGGCCCAGCCCGACCGGGGTCGTGTAGCCGACCCAGGCGATGACGGCGGTCGGGGTGGCGGGCGCGTCCTTCGCCATCTGCGCCCGCAGCGACCGCGCCATCCCGGCCGGGGCGCCGTACGGATCGCCCGTGCGGTCGAAGGCGTTCAGATCGATGTCCGAGCCCGGCACGATCACGGCCGTGCGCCGGGCCGTCGCCAAGTCCCCGTACACCTCGGCCACTTGGCCGCGCCCGCGCGGATCGAAGGCGAGGATCCGGCGGCCCGGTGCGAGCAGCGCCGCGTACCGCTCGGCGAGCGGGCTCCCGGCGTCGGCCTTCCGCTCCCTGTGCCAGGCGGCCCGGATCGCCCGGGAGTTGGCCTCGTACCGCAGGCTCAGCGGCGCGCCGTCCAGATTGCCCACCACCTCGGGATGCCGGATGACCAGCGCCTTCCGTTGGACGTCGGTGAGCCGGCCGAAGAACCGGGCGATCTCGGCGGGCGAGGTGGTGGCCGGATCGGGCAGTTCGCGCCCGGCCCCGCCCAGCGAATGGTCCGACAGCCATGCGGCGGTGCCGGGCGGCGGGCCGGTGATGGCCTGCTCCTCGTGGGCCACGGTCCAGCCGGCCGTCCCCGCCATGACGGTGATGGTGAGCGCCGCGGTGATCAGGCGTCGCGCGTAGTGCCTGGTGCGTACCGTCTGGGACATGGCCGGGGCTTCCCTCTTCCGTCGGTGACGGAGGAGAAGGTAGGGAGCCGTCGGGTGGCGGTACGTCACCCCCCGGTGCCAAGTGGGATGTCATACCCCAGTAGGGGGTCGCGGCCCCGCCGGGGCTACTGACCCGGCGTCACCAGGCCCGATTCGTAAGCGAAGATCACCGCCTGGGCGCGGTCGCGCAGCCCCAGCTTGGCCAGCACCCGGCCGATATGCGTCTTCACCGTCTGCTCCGCGAGCACCAGCGACTCGGCGATCTCCTGGTTGGACAGGCCCCGCGCGATCAGCTCCAGCACCTCGGTCTCACGCGGCGTCAGCCCGCTGCGCCGCGCGGACGGGCCGTCGCGGCGCGGGGCGGGGCGCTGGCGGGCGAAATCGGCGATCAGCCGGCGGGTGACGGACGGGGCGAGCAGCGCCTCGCCCGCCGCGACCACCCGGACCGCGGAGATCAGATCGGCCGGTGGGGCGTCCTTGAGCAGAAAACCGCTGGCCCCGGCGCGCAGCGCCTCGTAGACGTAGTCGTCCACATCGAAGGTGGTGAGCATCAGGACCTTGGGCCGGTGGATGACCCCGCGCGGCGGGTCCAGCAGTTGCCGGGCCGCCTCGAGTCCGTCCATCTCGGGCATCCGGACGTCCATCAGCACCACATCGGGGTGGGCGCGACGGCTGACCTCCACGCCCTCCCGCCCGTCGGGCGCCTCGCCGACGACGTCGATATCGCTCTGCGCGGCGAGCAGGGCGGCGAACCCGGCCCGCACCATCGCCTGGTCGTCGACGATGATCACCTTGATGGTCATGGAGGGTCCGTCTCTTCGAGGTCTACCAGGGGGAGCCGGGCCGCCACGCGGAAGCCGCCGTCGGGGAGCGGGCCGGTGTCGAGCATGCCGCCGACGAGCCGTACGCGCTCGACCATGCCGACGAGGCCATGGCCGGTGCCGCTGGTCTCCAGGGGCTTGGTGGGCGCGCTGACCGGCGGGCCGTTGACCACCAGCAGGGTCAGCGCCGAGCGGTCGTCGGCCGCCGAGATGGCCACCCGGGTGGCGGCGCCCGGCGCGTGCCGCACCACATTGGCCAGCGCCTCCTGCACGATGCGGTACGCGGACAGCCCCACGGCCTGCGGCAGCGGTTCGAGCTCGGCCACCTCGTCCGCGATGGTCAGTGTGGTCGGTATGCCGGCCCGTACCGTCGCCTCGACCAGTTGCGGCACCTGCCGCAGCCCCGGCTGCGGCGCCCGCTCACCGCGGGTCTCCTCGCTGCGCAACACGCCCAGCAGCCGCCGCATTTCGGCGAGGGACTCCCGGGCGGTGGCGGCGATGGTGGAGAACTCCCGCTCCGCCTCGGACGGCAGACCGCCGATCCGGTACGGGGCACTGTCGGCCTGCACGGTGATCACGGACATGTGGTGGGCGACCACGTCGTGCAGCTCGCGGGCGATCCGGGTGCGCTCCTCCAGCAGGGTGCGATGGGCCCGTTCGGCCTCGCTGATCGTCTCCTGCTCGGCCAGCCGCCGCTGGGCGTCGCCGCGCTCCCGCAGCGCCCCGGCGACCAGCAGCACCACTCCGCCGAGCACGAACAGCACCACATTGCTGCCGTTGCTCTTGTCCGGGAAGGCCATGCCGAGCGACAGTCCGGCGGTGCCGGTGACCAGCCACACCGCCACCAGGGTGCGGCGCGGTTCGCGCAGCGCCAGGGCGAGCAGCAGGAAGAGATAGCCGATGATGGGGCCCGGCAGCCAGGGCCACACCCGGTTCTCCAGGTGCTCGGCGGTGCCGAGCACCACCAGGGCGCAGACGATGTCGGCGAGGAAGACGATCCACCACGCCTGCAGGGGACGGGTGACGGACAGCAGCAGCGGGGTGCTCTGGACGATGCCGATCAGCGTGGCCACGCCGCCGCCCACCCCATAGTCGTTGGACAGGACTTGGGCGGAGGTGGGGACGAGGATCGTGGTGAGGATCATGGCCACGCCGTACGGCACCCGGCGCAGCCAGCGCCGGGGCGACTGGGCGAACAGCGGTGTCGCCGGATAGCTGGGGGTGACCAGGGCCCGGGCGAGGGCGCCCGCCTGCCGCCGGGCGGCCTTGGGCAGGCTCTCGTGCGCGGTGGAGGAGGCGGCGGTGGACGCCGGGCCGGCGGCCGCGCCGGCCGGTGCGGAGGAGGGACCGGACACTTACAGCTCCGCCAGCAGCTCGGCCTTCTTCGCGCTGAACTCGTCGTCGGTCAGCAGCCCGGCTGTGTGCAGCTCGCCCAGATGACGGATGCGCTCGGCGATGTCGGCGGGGTCGCGGCGCGGGGCCCCGGCCCGGTTCGAGGACGGGGCGCCCTCGGCCCACGGCACCGGGGAGGAGGCCCGTATCGCCTCCAGGACGGCCGCGGCGAACGGCAGCGACTGGTGGACGAGGCCGTAGCCCATCCCGAACACCACGGCCGCCGGGTCCTGGTCGGGGCGGCCGGCGGGCTCGTCCTCGGCGGAGCGCCGCAGCAGCCGCAGATAGCCGTGGCCACCGCCCTTGGGGGCGGCTTTGCCGGTGCCGTTCCTGGCCGTGCCGTCCTTGGCGGAGGCACCTTTGGCCGAAGCGCCTTTGGCGGAGGCGCCTTTGGCGGAGCCCTCCTTGGGGGCGGTGCCCGCCGAGCCCCGGCTCTCCGGGGACCGCCACTCCACACCGGTCAGCTCGTCGATCCGGAACCGCTGGTCCCCGACCTTCCACTTCTCCGAGGAGGCGCCGGTCCAGAACCAGCGGAAGGAGATCGCCTTGCCGTCGAAGGACGCCTTGCCGTCGTACGCCTTGAAGGACAGCGGCGCCGGGGGCACGGTCACCAGATGCGCCTCGGCGGGGACGTCCGCGTCCGGGCAGAGGGACTCGCGTATCCGCTCGGCGTAGTAGTCCGCGAGCGTCTCCCGCTCGGCGGGCAGCACCAGGCGGTACGGGTCGTACGCCTCCTTGAGCTGGCCGCCCGCGGCGTCCATCAGGGGGTCGGCGCCTGGTCTTGGCACGGCGCGCAGCACCACCGTTCCCCGTTTGCCGACAGCGAGCTCCACTCCGGACAGCGCCTCGAAGGGGATGCGGCGTTCGCCGAGCGCCTGGAGCAGCTTCGGCGTGCGGATCCCCCGTTCGAAGCGGATGAGCATGGAGTCGGTGTCGAACTCCCAGACGGTCTGAAAACCGGCCAGCACATCACCCATGCGGCTCATCGTATGCGGCGGCGGCCCGCCCGTCCCCCTTTGAAGCTACGCGCGTCACTAGAGTTTCCGGTGTTTGCGCCGGGCGTCAGCGTAGCCCCGCGGTGCAGTCGTCGCCGTCGCCGCAGCTCACGGACTGGACAGCGCCGATTCCCACCCGCGCGAAGTTGTCCAGGCTGGTCGTGCCCGGTTCGAAGTATCCGGCGTGTCCATCCGCCCCGTCCGCGGACAGCAGCCGGGCGCCGAAGCCCGAGGAGACCGGGTCCGCGCCATGGCCGAGTCCGCCGACCTCCAGATGCGGAATGTCCCCGATCCAGTCGCCGGAGTCCCGCATCGCCCACACCCGGGCGCTGGTCCCCAGGTCGGAGACGTGGTCGGCGCGCATTCCGGGGCTGCCGGCCACCGCGATATCGGTGACCTTGGGCGGCAGATCGCGGGCGGCGACCCCGCACACCACCGAGCCGTAGCTGTGGCACATCAGCGAGACCCGGGAGAGCGCGGGCAGCGCGTCGACCAGCGCGCGCAGCCGCACCGCGCCCTGGGCGGCCAGCTTGCCGGTGGCCGCGTCCATGCCGATCCCGGCGGGGGAGGTGTAGTCGGCCCAGGCGATGACGGCGGTCTTGGTGTCCGGGGCGTCGGCCCGCTCGTTCTCGTAGAGCGCGTGGGCCATCCCGACCGTGGCGGTGTACGGGCGCCCGGACTTCTGGAAGGTCAGGATGTCGGTGTCCACACCCGGCACCACGATCGAGACCCGGTTGGCGTGGGCGAGGTCGCCGAAGACCTCGGCGGCCCGTCCGGCGCCCGACGGATCGAAGGAGAGGATCTGCCGCCCCGCGCCCAGCAGGTCCTGGTAGCGGTTCATCCGGCGGGTCGCGTCCGAGCGGCCCATCGGGGTGAGCCGGGCGTCGTGCATCCGCTTGCGCTCATCGGCGCGCGCCTGGGTCAGGGCGACGCGGTTGGCCCGGAACCGCAGGTCCACCGGCGCGCCGTTGAGATTGCCCACGGCCAGCGGATAGCGCCGCACCAGGCGGTCGGTCTGGGCCTTGGTGAGCGAGTCGAACCAGCGGCCGAGGGCGCGCGGCGAACCGTACGGATCGGGCAGCGCGCGGCCGCCGAGCGATCCGTGGCGCCAGGCGCTGATCGACGCGGAGAGCGCGTCCGGAGCTCCTCTGTGGCTGCGTACGGCCGTCCACCCGGTGGTGGCGAGGAGAACGAACACCACCGCCAGCGCGAGCAGGGCGCGCCAAGCGGTGGAACCGGGGGAGGGGGAGCCGAGCTCCGAGAAGGAAGTCACCGCGGCACACCCTAGGAGAAGCGTGGTGCCAGGTGCCAAATGCCGTGATTCATCTCACGTTTGACAGCGGGAATCCTTGGGAGCTATGTCGGAATTGATGCTATTTATCCCATTGTCCGGCGAGGGTGGGGCCCACGTAATCAAGATGGAACGCGGTGAGGTCTCGCAAAGTGACCATGCTGTCCTCCTCGCCCTCGCCCCACAGCTTCCCGGACACCCGGATCGCTCCGCTGAACATCGCGACCACCAGCCGCGGCCGCGGGTCGGCGTCGATGTCCAGCCCCTCGCGGCGGGCGATCTCGCTCGCCAGCCGCTCCTCCATCTCGGCGGTGCGGCGCAGATGCACGGCGAGCAGGCTCGGCGTCGACTCGATCACCCGGTACATCCGCATATGGAGCTCGGGCGGCACCATCTGCTCGATCGCGTCCCCGATGCTCCCCCAGGCGTCGAGCACCGCGCTGCGCAGCGCCGCCAGCGGCGCCTCGTCCGCGGGGCGCCCGCACAGGGCGGCGAAGAAGTGGCACTCGGCCGACTCCTGGCTGGCGAAGGCGACCTCCTCCTTGTTGGCGAAGTACCGGAAGAAGGTGCGCTGGGAGACCTCGACCGCCTCGGCGATCTCGTCGACCGTCGTGTGCTCGTATCCCTGACGGGTGAACAACTCCAGCGCGGAGCGCACCAGGGCGTTCCGCGTCCGCTGCTTCTTGCGCTCGCGCAGCCCGGGCGGTGGTGGCGTGTTCGGGTCCGCCACTGCCTCGTCCGTGGTCACCTATCGGCTCGCTTTCTGTCGGCTCGGGGGCCGCGTTGCGGCTGCTCAGGATACCTGTGACAGAAACGACAGTTACCGGCGGATGAATCGGTTTGTCAATTGTCAGACGCTGACATTAGTGTCCGGTCATGACCTCTTCGACCGCCGTCGCCGATTCGGCGCCGGAACCTCCCATAACCGAGGCCCCCAGGGGGCTTCGGGGTCATCCATGGCTGACGCTCCTCACCGTCGCCCTCGGCGTGACGATGGTCGCCCTCGACGGCACGATCGTCGCCATCGCCAACCCGGCCATCCAGAAGGACCTCGGCGCCTCGCTCGCCGATGTTCAGTGGATCACCAACGGCTATCTGCTGGCCCTCGCCGTCGCGCTGATCACGGCGGGCAAGCTGGGTGACCGCTTCGGCCACCGCCAGACCTTCCTGATCGGCGTCATCGGCTTCGCCATCTCCTCGGCCGCCATCGGCTTCTCCGGCGAGGTATCGCTCGTCGTGGTGTTCCGGGTGCTGCAGGGCCTGTGCGGCGCGCTGCTGATGCCCGCGGCGCTCGGCCTGCTGCGCGCCACCTTCCCCGCCGAGAAGCTCAACATGGCGATCGGCATCTGGGGCGCGGTGATCGGCGCCTCCACCGCCGCCGGCCCCATCGTCGGCGGACTGCTCGTCGAGCACGTCAACTGGCAGTCGGTCTTCTTCATCAACGCGCCCGTCGGCGTGCTGGCACTGGTCCTCGGCCTGCTGCTGCTGGTCGACCACCGCGCCGAGAAGGCCCCGCGCTCCTTCGACCTCCCGGGCATCGTGCTGCTGTCCGGTGCGATGTTCTGCCTCATCTGGGCGCTGATCAACGCCGCCGACTGGCACTGGACCGACCAGCGCACGCTGCTCTTCCTGGGCCTGTCGGTGGTCTGCTTCGTCGCCTTCGTCTTCTGGGAGAGCCGCACGCGGGAGCCGCTGCTGCCGCTCAGCATGTTCCGTTCGGTGGCGCTGAGCGCGGGCACCGTGCTGATGGTGCTGATGGCCTTCGGCTTCATGGGCGGGCTGTTCTTCGTCACCTTCTATCTGCAGAACGTGCACGGGCTGAGCCCCGTCGACAGCGGACTGCGGCTGCTGCCGCTCACCGCGATGATGATCGTCGCCTCGCCGCTGGCCGGTGCGCTGATCACCAAGTTCGGGCCGCGGATGCCGCTGGTGACCTCCATGGTGATCACCGCCGTCTCGATGTTCGGCCTCTCCCGGCTGGACGTGAACAGCGGCGGCCTCGAGATGTCCATCTGGTTCGCCCTGCTGGGCCTCGGCCTCGGCCCGGTGATGGTCGGCGCCACCGAGGTCATCGTCGGCAACGCCCCGATCCAGCACGCCGGTGTCGCCGGCGGCCTCCAGCAGGCCGCGATGCAGGTCGGCGGCAGCCTCGGTACGGCCGTCCTGGGCGCGGTCATGGCGGGCAGGGTGGACAACACGCTGCCGCAGAAGTGGGCCGACGCCGGACTGCCGCCGATGCCCGAGGGCGCGGAGTCCAAGGCGTCGGACGCCGTCGAGGTCGGCATCGCCCCGGTCGCCAAGGGCACTCCGCCGGAGATCGCGGGGAAGATCACGGCCGTCGCGCATGACACCTTCGTGTCAGGGATGGGCCTCGCCTTCACTCTGGCCGCTGTCGTCTCGGTGGTCGCGGCCCTGGTCGCGAGCTTCACCAAGCGCGGCGAGAACGCGGAGGCGGCCGGCGGGAGCGTCCACATCTGACCCCTCGCGGTCAACCCCCTATCAGGGTGGACCTTGATCGACTCCATGGTGGCGAACGGGAGCCGGCGGACAGGCTGGCTCCCGTTCTGTTCTTTCCACACGGGGAGCGAAAGCGTTTATGCGCAAGATCACTACGGCCGCCGCCGTCTCGGCTCTGGCCCTCACCGCCACTCTCGCCGCCACCCTCGCCCCGGCCGCGACGGCTGCCACAGCCGCGACGGCCCGGGCCGCCGGTGCGCCACCGCGCCTGGGGAACTGCGCCGCCGGTCAGCTCTGCCTGTGGCGGAGCGGCGGCTTCACGGGGGCGCGCCAGACTCATGAACTGGCCGGTGTCGACATCGAAAGCTGTGTCCCCCTGCCGTCCGGCACGACCGCGGCCTCGCTGGCGAACCGGACGGGCCGTCCGGTGACGGCGTATCAGAGCGGCGAGTGCGCCGAGACGGCCGAATTCCGCACCTACCCCACGGGCTCCTGGGCCCCCGAAACCCCGTACCAGGTACGGGCCTTCAAAATCTGGGAACGCTGACCTGGCAGGGGCCCGCACCGGATCCCGGGCCCGGAGCCTGAATGTTCCCCTACCCGCCCCTTCCCGAACCGGGGGCTCCGCCCCTGGACCCCGGGCGCCTATCGGGTGTGTGCTCACGCGTCGTGCGGACGGCGGTGGGTGGTCCGGCCGCAGTGCGTGGGGTGGCCGTGATCGGGTGCGGCTCCGTTGCCCCGTCTGACACCGGTCGGGTGCGTTGTCCTAGCGCGCCCGCTGGGGCCGGTCCGGGGGCTGGGTGTTCCCCCTACCCGCCCCTTCGCGAACTGGACCCCGGGTGCCGTTCGGGCGTGTGCTCACGCGCCTTTCGGTTTCGGACGGCGGTGGGTTGGTCCGGTCGGCCGCCGTCCGTGGGGCGGCCACCGCGGTGCGGGCTCCGCCGCCCGCGGGGTCCGGCCGGAGTGCCAGGCCGGGCTCCGGGGGCGAGGTCCGGGGCGGAGCCGCTGGGTCCGGGGGTGCGGGGCGGAGCCCCTGCCCCGGGTGGGGCGTGGGGCTCCGCCCCCGCGCTCAACCGGCCCGTCCGCCCGGGGCGGAGCCCAGGGCGGACAGGGGCACCGGGGCACACGAAAACGCGGGGGCGGGCTGGGAAACCAGCTCGCCCCCGCGTCGGGGTCACTGCCGTCGCAGACGGGTTGCGCGTGGAGGTCGCTGCCGTCGTGGACGGCTACCGCGTCACGGCTCCCCGCCGTCGCAGACGGCTACGCGTCGCCGCCCGCCGGGCCCGGGTCCGCTGCGGACACGTCCAGGAGCTGGTAGCGGTCGATCGCCTGCTTCAGGGCCGAGCGGTCGATCTTGCCGTCACGGGCCAGCTCCGTCAGCACACCGAGCACGATCGACTCGGCGTCGATGTGGAAGAAGCGCCGCGCGGCGCCACGCGTGTCGGCGAAGCCGAAGCCGTCCGCGCCCAGCGACTGGTACGTGCCGGGCACCCAGCGCGCGATCTGGTCGGGAACCGCACGCATCCAGTCGGAGACGGCCACCTTCGGGCCTTCCGCGTCCGCCAGCTTCCGGGTGACGTACGGGACGCGCTGCTCCTCCTCCGGGTGGAGCAGGTTGTGCTCCTCCGTCTCGACGGCGTCCCGGCGCAGCTCGTTCCAGGACGTGGCCGACCACACGTCCGCCTTGACGTTCCAGTCCTCGGCCAGGATGCGCTGGGCCTCGATGGCCCACGGCACCGCGACACCGGAGGCGAGGATCTGCGCCAGGATGGCGCCCTTCTCGCCCTGCCGGTAGCGGTAGAGGCCCTTGAGGATGCCCTCGCGGTCCACGTTCTCCGGCTCGGCCGGGTGCTGGATCGGCTCGTTGTAGACGGTGAGGTAGTAGAAGACGTCCTCACTGTTCTCGCCGTACATCCGGCGCAGACCGTCCTGGACGATATGGGCGATCTCGAAGCCGTACGCCGGGTCGTACGCGACGACCGCCGGGTTGGTCGAGGCCAGCAGCTGGGAGTGGCCGTCCGCGTGCTGCAGACCCTCGCCGGTCAGGGTCGTACGACCGGCGGTCGCGCCCAGGACGAACCCGCGCGCCAGCTGGTCGGCCATCTGCCAGAACTGGTCACCGGTGCGCTGGAAGCCGAACATCGAGTAGAAGACGTAGACCGGGATCAGCGGCTCGCCATGCGTGGCGTACGCGGAGCCCGCCGCGATCAGCGAGGCCGTACAGCCCGCCTCGGAGATGCCGTCGTGCAGCATCTGCCCGGTCGGCGACTCCTTGTAGGCCAGCAGCAGCTCACGGTCGACCGACTCGTAGGTCTGGCCCAGCGGGGAGTAGATCTTCGCCGAGGGGAAGAGCGAGTCCATGCCGAAGGTGCGGTACTCGTCGGGCGCGATCGGCACGAACCGCTTGCCGATCTCCTTGTCCCGCATCAGGTCCTTCAGCAGCCGTACGAACGCCATGGTGGTGGCGATCTGCTGCTGGCCGGTGCCCTTCTTGAGCGTGGCGTAGGTCTTGTCGCCCGGAAGCTGCAGCGGTTTGGCGCGCACGACACGGGTCGGCGCGTAGCCGCCCAGCGCCTTGCGGCGGTCGTGCATGTACTGGATCTCCTCCGAGTCCCGGCCCGGGTGGTAGTACGGCGGCAGGCCGGACTCCAGCTCCTGGTCCGGGATCGGCAGGTGGAGCCGGTCGCGGAAGCGCTTGAGGTCGTCGACCGTCAGCTTCTTCATCTGGTGGGTCGCGTTGCGGCCCTCGAAGTTCGGGCCGAGTGTCCAGCCCTTGACGGTCTGCGCGAGGATCACCGTCGGCTGGCCCTTGTGGGCCTTGGCCGCCGCATACGCCGCGTAGATCTTCTTGTGGTCGTGACCGCCGCGGCCCAGGTGCAGGATCTGGTCGTCGGTCATGCCCTCGACCATCTTGCGCAGCCGCTGGTCCTCGCCGAAGAAGTGGTCCCGGATGTAGCCACCGGTCTCGGTCGCGTACGTCTGGAACTGACCGTCCGGGGTGGTGTTCAGCTTGTTGACCAGGATTCCGTCCCGGTCCTGCGCCAGCAGCGGGTCCCAGGTGCGGTCCCACACCAGCTTGATCACATTCCAGCCGGCGCCGCGGAACTGCGACTCCAGCTCCTGGATGATCTTGCCGTTGCCGCGCACCGGGCCGTCGAGCCGCTGCAGGTTGCAGTTGACCACGAAGGTCAGGTTGTCCAGGCCCTCACGCGCGGCCAGGGAGAGCTGGCCGAGCGACTCCGGCTCGTCCATCTCGCCGTCGCCCAGGAACGCCCAGACGTGGGAGTTGGAGGTGTCGGCGACGCCGCGCGCCTCCATATAGCGGTTCATCCGCGCCTGGAAGATCGCGCCGAGCGGGCCGAGGCCCATGGAGACCGTGGGGAACTCCCAGAAGTCCGGCATCGACCGCGGGTGCGGATAGCTGGACAGTGCGTGACCGAGCTTGGACTTCTCCTGACGGAACCCGTCCAGATGGTCCTCGGTCAGGCGGTCCAGCAGGAAGGCCCGGGCGTAGATGCCGGGGGAGGCATGGCCCTGGAAGAAGATCTGGTCGCCACTGTCGTGGTCCTTGCCGCGGAAGAAGTGGTTGAAGCCCACGTCGTACAGCGAGGCGGACGAGGCGAAGGTGGCGATGTGGCCACCGACCCCGATCCCCGGACGCTGCGCCCGGGAGACCATCACCGCCGCGTTCCAGCGGGTCGCGTTGAGGACCTTGCGCTCGATCTCCTCGTTGCCGGGGAAGAACGGCTCGCTCTTGGTGGCGATGGTGTTGACGTAGTCCGTGCTGCGCATCTCGGGCACGGCGACACGCTTCTCGCGGGCGCGCTCGATCAGGCGAAGCATCAGGTAGCGGGCACGTTCCCGGCCTCGCTCATCGACGGCTGCGTCGAGCGAGTCGAGCCATTCCTGGGTCTCTTCGGGATCGAAGTCCGGGACCTGGCTGGGAAGGCCGCCAATGATGATCGGGTTGCGATCGGATCCGGAAGCCACGCTATTCCTTCGCTTTTCGGTCGTGCTGTGCACGCACATGGATTCGTGCTCTGCTGCTGTAGCGCCGTTGTCCATCGTGTACCTCGGGTACGGGATACGTCACCTCTACCGAGTGGTAACCATCACCAGGTGAGACGGGCGCTCCGGCGGCCGTTCGGCGTGCGACGGCCGAATCGCAACCTTACGCCCACGACCGGGGTCGTCTGCGTACGGCCGTTCGGCGCCTGGGCGGCGTAAGGTGGCTAGACACACACGTAAGCCGGACATCCTCGGGCAATCCGGTCGGCCGCGCGCTGTTGCGTGTCGTTCCTCCATGATGGGAGTTGCGGCGACACGTCAACGTTTGGGCGGGATCGCTGGCCGGGTACTTGCGCGATCCGCCCGGCCCGTGTGGACTACGCCCAAGCCTTCGCGTACGCGCGCGGGGCCCCACAGACTCGAAGAGTGAATGCAAGATGACAGGAGGCAATCCGTGAGCGCGACCGCGGACCACGCGGAGGAGCGGACCAACCCTGCCGCGAGGCTGGGTTTTCAGCCCGAACAGGTGGTCCAGGAGATCGGCTACGACGACGATGTCGACCAGGAGCTCCGCGAGTCCATCGAGGAGATCACCGGCCAGGAGCTCGTCGACGAGGAGTACGACGATGTGGCCGATGCCGTTGTGCTGTGGTTCCGAGAGGACGACGGCGATCTGACGGACGCGCTGGTGGACGCCATCCAGATGATCGACGACGGCGCACCGGTCTGGCTGCTGACGCCCAAGACCGGCCGTGACGGCTATGTCGAGCCGAGCGACATCAATGAGGCCGCGACCACCGCGGGCCTGTCCCAGACCAAGAGCTTCAACGCGGGCAAGGACTGGACGGGCAGCCGTCTGGTCACGCCGAAGGCCGCTCGCAGCGGCAAGCGCTGAGGCTTGGCGGATCCACACCTCAGAGCCCCCCTCCGTTCCCTTTCGGAGGGGGGCTCTGCACGTAGGGTGGACGCGCACCACATGATCATTCGAACGTGATCTTTCGAACGTGAGCGAAGGGATGTCCCCATGGCGATAGAGGTCGGTGCGAAGGCCCCCGACTTTCAGCTGAAGAACCAGCACGGGGAGTCGGTCAAGCTGTCCGACTTCCGGGGCGAGAAGAACGTCGTGCTCCTCTTCTACCCGTTCGCCTTCACCGGCGTCTGCACCGGCGAGCTGTGCGCGCTCCGCGACGAGCTGCCGACGTTCGTCAACGACGAGGTCCAGCTGCTGGCGGTCTCCAATGACTCGCCCTTCAGCCTGCGGGTCTTCGCCGAGCAGGAGGGGCTGGAGTACCCCCTGCTGTCGGACTTCTGGCCGCACGGCGAGACCAGCCGCGCCTACGGCGTCTTCGACGAGGACAAGGGTTGCGCGGTGCGCGGCACCTTCGTGATCGACAAGGAGGGCGTGGTGCGCTGGACGATCGTCAACGGCCTGCCCGACGCGCGGGACCTGAACGACTACGCCAAGGCCCTCGAAACCCTGTAGCAGCTGGGAACCGCTCACTAGGATCGACGCGTTGATCCTGATGGGAAACCTTTGATGAAGGGGCACGCAGTGCTCCTGACGAACCTTTTTGGGAGGACTCGTGGGAGTCAGCCTCAGCAAGGGCGGCAATGTCTCGCTGACCAAGGAAGCCCCGAACCTGACCGCGGTCGTCGTGGGTCTGGGCTGGGACGCCCGCACCACCACGGGCACGGACTTCGACCTCGACGCCAGCGCCCTGCTGACCAACGCCGAGGGCAAGGTCGGCAACGACCAGAACTTCGTCTTCTTCAACAACCTCAAGAGCCCCGACGGCTCCGTCGAGCACACCGGTGACAACATCACCGGTGAGGGCGAGGGCGACGACGAGCAGATCAAGGTGAACCTGGCGGGCGTCCCCGCCGATGTCGCCAAGATCGTCTTCCCGGTGTCGATCTACGACGCCGAGACCCGGCAGCAGAGCTTCGGCCAGGTGCGCAACGCCTTCATCCGCGTGGTGAACCAGGCCGACGGCAATGAGCTGGCCCGCTACGACCTCTCCGAGGACGCCTCGACCGAGACCGCCATGGTCTTCGGCGAGCTGTACCGGAACGGGGCGGAGTGGAAGTTCCGCGCCATCGGCCAGGGGTACGCCTCGGGTCTGCGCGGTATCGCGCAGGACTTCGGCGTCAACGTCTGAGCGAGCCGTCGAGGGCCGTCACAGGCCGTCCAAGGCTGTTCAGCGGCCCGTACGAGGCCGCATTCGGCCTCCGCGCGAGGCCATTCCGGCGCCGCACCCCCGCGCCCCAGCGGCAGGGGTGCGGCGCCGGACGCGCATCACCCACGCACCACCCGGGGAGGAATCAGCATCATGGGCGTCACACTCGCCAAGGGGGGCAATGTCTCCCTCTCCAAAGCCGCTCCGAATCTCACACACGTGCTCATCGGCCTGGGCTGGGACGCGCGCTCCACCACCGGAGCGCCGTTCGACCTGGACGCCAGCGCGCTGCTGTGCCAGTCGGGGCGGGTGCTCGGCGATGAGTACTTCATCTTCTACAACAACCTCAAGAGCCCCGAGGGCTCCGTCGAGCACACCGGCGACAACCTCACCGGTGAGGGCGAGGGTGACGACGAGTCCCTGCTGATCGATCTGGTCAAGGTCCCGGCCGAGGTCGACAAGATCGTCTTCCCGGTCTCGATCCATGACGCCGATGCCAGGCGCCAGACGTTCGGGCAGGTCAGCAACGCCTTCATTCGGGTGGTGAACCAGGCGGACGGCCAGGAGCTGGCCCGCTACGACCTCTCCGAGGACGCCTCCGGCGAGACCGCGATGATCTTTGGCGAGGTCTATCGCTATGGAGGCGAGTGGAAGTTCAGGGCCGTGGGGCAGGGGTACGCGTCGGGTCTGCGTGGCATCGCTCTAGACTTCGGAGTCAACGTTTCGTAAAGCCGCGTAATAGTGCGCGGGGGAGACCTTACGACGAAGGATTGGGTAGGCAGTGCTCCTCAAAACCTTTGGTTGGTCGTTCGCCGTGACGGTGATCGGTCTGGCCCTGGCCGGCGTCCTCTGGGGGTGGAAGGGGCTCGCGATCGTCGGGATCCTCTCGATCCTGGAGATCTCGCTCTCATTCGACAACGCGGTCATCAACGCGGGCATTCTGCGCAAGATGAACGCCTTCTGGCAGAAGATCTTCCTGACGGTCGGCATTCTGATCGCCGTATTCGGCATGCGCCTGGTCTTCCCGGTGATCATCGTCGCCATCACGGCGAAGCTGAGTCCCATCGAGGCCGTCGATCTCGCGATCAACGACAAGGACAAGTACGAGCACCTGGTCACGGCGGCGCATCCGGCGATCGCGGCCTTCGGCGGGATGTTCCTGCTGATGATCTTCCTCGACTTCATCTTCGAGGAGCGGGACATCAGGTGGCTGGGGTGGCTGGAGAAGCCCCTCGCCAAGCTGGGCCGGCTGGACACGTTCTCGGTCGTCGTCGCCCTCGTCGTGCTGCTGATCTCCGCCACCACCGTGGCCACCGACGTGGCCCACGGCGGCGGTGACAAGAGCGCCACCGTCCTACTGGCAGGCGTCGCCGGTCTGGTCACCTACTTGATCGTCGGCGGCATCTCCAGCTACTTCGAGGACAAGCTCGAAGAGGAGGAGGAAGACGACGACGAGGCCGACGAGGCCAAGGGCGCGGACGAGAGCGGCGAGGAGACGAAGAGCGCCGCGAACGCCCAGCTCAACGGCAGCGGCGGCCGTGGCTCCAGTGGTGCCACCGTGGTCGGCCTCGCCGGCAAGGCCGCGTTCTTCCTGTTCCTCTACCTCGAGGTCATCGACGCGTCCTTCTCCTTCGACGGGGTCATCGGCGCCTTCGCGATCACCAACGACATCTTCGAGATGGCGCTGGGTCTGGGCATCGGCGCCATGTACATCCGGTCGCTGACCGTCTACCTGGTCCGCAGGGGCACCCTGGACGACTACGTCTACCTGGAGCACGGGGCGCACTACGCGATCGGCGCGCTCGCCGTCATCCTGCTGGTCACGATCAAGTACGAGATCAACGAGGTCATCACCGGCCTGGTGGGCGTGGTGCTGATCGCCGCCTCGTACTGGTCCTCGGTCGTGCGCAACCGCCGGGAGGCGGCCGAGGGCGAGGGCTCGGAGACCAAGGCGGAAGTCACCTCCGGAGTCTGAGTCCGGAGTCTGAGTCCGGAGTCCGGGTCCGGAGTCCGGGTCCGGAGTCCGAGCGCGGAGTCCGAGCCCGACCGAAGTCACCTCCGGAGTCCGACCGCCGGGAGTGTGACGCGGCGGTGTTTGAGGAACGCTCTGAGCGGGGCGGCCGAGGTCTTCCGACCTCCCGGCCGCCCCGCGGCAGTTGATCGGCTTTGAGGCAGCGGAGCCACGAAGGGTGGGGGTGCGCACCATGGCGTTCTGGAGCAACTGGGGACGGTCCGCGTGGCGTGAGTTCGAGAGCGGCGACGCGTCCGGTGTGGTCGAGCTGACCAAGCGGCAATCGACGATCTCGCTGACCAAGCAGGGGGCCGCCAGCGGCAATCTGCGGATCAATCTCTCCTGGCAGATGCGCACCTCGGACTTCAACAGCAGGGCGGGGCGCGGCTCGCTGCGCCACCCCCTGCGGATGTTCAAGCCCGAGCCGGTGCAGGCGCAGGGGCCCGCGATGGTCAATGTCGACCTCGACCTCGCGGTGATGTACGAGCTGAAGAGCGGCTCCAAGGGTGTGGTGCAGCCGCTCGGCGAGTTCTTCGGCAATCTCAACGAGGCGCCGTACATCAAGCTCAGCGGGGACGACCGGTTCGGCTCCGGGTCCGGCGAGACGGTCTACGTCAACATGGACCACAAGGACGACATCAAGCGACTGCTCGTCTTCGTCTACATCTACGACGGCACCCCCGCCTTCGACCGTACTCACGGCCTGGTCACGCTCTATCCGAGCAATGGGCCGCGGGTGGAGATCGCGCTCGACGAGCGGGCCCCGCAGGCCCGCTCCTGCGCCGTCGTGCTGATCGAGAACGTCAAGGGCGAGATGATGGTCCGCCGCGAGGTGAAGTACGTCTACGGCTTCCAGGCGGAGCTGGACCGGCTGTACGGCTGGGGCCTCCAGTGGGGCCGGGGCTACAAGTCCAAGGTCTGACCGGCCGCCCGCGGTGCGGGCGGGTCACGATGTGACCCGCCCGTCCCGCGGCCCCGCCCCCAGCCATTCCGGAGCTATCCGTTCCGGAGCTATCTGTTCTGGAACTGCGGCCCCTGCGGCGGCAGGACGAAATGCGGGTCCGGCACCTGGACGGGAATCGGCAGCGGGGGCGGCGCCACCGGCCCCGTCGGCTGCACCTGCTGCGGATAGCCGTACGCGGGCGGCTGCGGATAGCCGTACGTCGAGTACGTCGGCTGCTGGGGCGGATAGCCGTAGCCGGGCTGCGCCGGGGGCTGGCCGGGCGGCTGCGGATACCCCGCGGCCGGGGCCTGCGACGGCGGGGGCGGGGCTTGTGGCGGCACATAGCCGAAGCCGCTGTCGCCATGCGCCGTGGGGGGCCGCATGGGCTGGGTGCGGTGCGGATCCCAGGGGTCGGGCGGCGCCGCGTGCGGATAGCCGTACGCCGGGGACGGGGAGTGGGGCCGGGTCGGCGCATCGGCCGACGACGGGGGCGGCGTGCCTTGGGCCGCTGGGGGTGCGTGAGTGGCGGCGGCCGGGGCCGCCGCGGGTGTCGCGGTGGCCGGGGGCTCGGGGGCGTCCAGAGGCTCGGGGGCGGCGGCCAGAGGCTCCGGAGCGGCAGCGGTCAGCGGCTCGGGGGCGGGGGTGGCCGGGGGCTCCGGAATGGCGCCGCCTTCCGGCCCGGCCGGGGCTGCGGCTACGTCGCCGTCCGAGCCGCCCGCGGCCTCGCCGTCCTCCACCGAGATCCCGTACTGCGTGGCCAGCCCGACCAGCCCCGTCTCATAGCCCTGCCCCAGGGCCCGGAACTTCCAGGTGTCGCCGCGCCGGTAGAGCTCACCGCAGATCAGCGCGGCCTCCTTGCCGGTCTCCGGCAGCACCGCGAAGATCGCGATCGGCTCGGCGTCCGCCTCGCGCGGCGCACCGGACGAGGCGTCGTAGAGCAGCAGGCTCAGATCCCTCACCTGTCCGAAGGTGCCGCCGTCGGCGGACGCGGCGAGCACCACCCGGCGCACCGCGGGCTCCAGCCCGGAGAACTCGGCCTCGATGGTGTCCGTCAGCGCGCCCTGGTTCGGCTTCTTGGGGAGATGCCGGACCAGCCCCGAGGGGTGGTTCGGCTGGTTGTAGAAGACGAAGTCCTCGTCCGAGCGCACCCGGTCGTCCGCGTCCAGCAGCAGCGCCGAGGCGTCCACGTCGGGTACGTCCGTGCCGGGGGTCCAGCGCAACACCGCGCGTATGGCCGTGGCCTCCAGCGGGATGTTCGATCCCTTCAGCATCGCCTGCGTCATGGCGGCAATCCTGCCTTCCCAGTGGGTCCTGGGACAACGCAGGGTGCGGGGCGGGTGGCGGCGGGGAGGTGGTACGGGGCGGCAGGGCGGGTATGCCGGACACCATGCGGACGCACATGGGTTACGTGATTTTCACGCCCTTGGGGAACTTTTGACCCAGGGCCGCACGTACGATTATCGGCCAACCGCGGGTCAGCGTGGCCGAGGCGGCGTACCGGCAGTACGGGGAGTTAGATGCGGCATTTCGGACATCTGACGGATGAGGTGCGGGCGAACGTCTTTCATCAGGAGCCCGGTGAATTCAGCGTGGACTCGCCCGCCCGGACGCTGGCCGTCGCGCTCGGCGCGACCCTGTACTGCCCGGCGACCCGGCCCAAGCTCGCCGAGGACATCGTCAAACAGGCAGGTCGCGGCGTGGTGTCCATGGTGCTGTGCCTGGAGGACTCCATCGACGACGCCGAGGTGCCGGGGGCGGAGGAGAACCTCATACGGCAGTTCGCGGAGCTGTCCGGGCTCGGCCCCGGCACCCCGCTGCCGCTGCTCTTCATCCGGGTCCGCACCCCCGAGCAGATCGTCGGTCTTCTCACCCGGTTCGGAGCGGGTGTGCGGCTGCTGTCCGGATTCGTACTGCCGAAATTCACCGAGGAGCGCGGCGGGGCCTTCCTCGAGGCGCTGATGTCGGCCGAAAACGCCCAGGTGACCGAGGCGTTGGGCGGACGGCGGCTCTTCGCGATGCCGGTCCTCGAATCGCCTGAGCTGATGCACCGCGAGACGCGCACCGACACCCTGAGCGGCATCAGCCGGATTGTCGACAAGTACCGCGAGCGGGTGCTGGCGCTGCGCCTCGGGGTCACCGATCTGTGCTCGGCGTACGGGCTGCGCAGGGCGCCGGACATGACCGCGTACGACGTCCAGCTCATCGCGTCCGTGATCGCGGACGTGGTGAACATGCTGGGCCGGGCCGACGGCACGGGCTTCACGATCACCGGACCGGTGTGGGAGTACTTCAAACCCCATGAGCGGATGTTCAAACCGCAACTGCGGATCAGCCCCTTCAGCAGCGGTCGCGCCGAATCCCTGCGCACCGCGCTGATCGAGCACCACATGGACGGGCTGCTGCGCGAGATCGAACTGGACCGGGCCAACGGTCTGCAGGGCAAGACCTGCATCCACCCCACCCATGTGGCCCCCGTGCACGCGCTGTCCGTCGTCAGCCACGAGGAGTTCAGCGACGCGGTGGACATCCTGGAGCCCCAGCGCTGCGGGGGCGGTGTGGTGCGTTCCTCGTACACCAACAAAATGAACGAGGTGAAGCCGCACCGGGCATGGGCCGAGCGGACCCTGCGGCGCGCGGAGGTCTTCGGGGTGGCCCGGGAGGATGTGAGCTTCGTGGAACTGCTGGCGGCAAGCTTGCGGACGTAGAGCGAACCGGGCCCGGGACGGACCCCGGACGAGCGACGATGGAAACGAGGCGCAGGGCGGCGTGAGCGTGGGCAACGTGTGGTCGGGACAGTGGGTCGCGGACCGGCTGGGAGTACGGCTGGACGGCGGCTGGGGCGCCGAGGTGCGCCGGGACGGTGAGGGGTCCCGGGGGAGCGAGGTGCGCCGGGACGACGAGGAGTCCCGGGACGGCGAGGTGCGCCGGGACGGCGAGGCGCTCCGCGAGGGCGAGGCGCTCCGCGACGGCGGCGGCCGGGGCGGCGACGACGCGCGGGGCGGCGAGGGCGTCAGCGGGGGGAACGGCGACGGTCGGGGCGGCGAGTGCGTCAGCGGCGGGGGCGGCAACGGTCGGGACGGCGAGGGCGCCAGCGGCGGTCGGGACGGCGAGGGCGCCAGCGGTCAGGGTGGCAAGGGCGTCAGCGGCGGGGGCGGCGTCAGCGGCCGGGGCGATGGCGGTCAGGGCGGCGACGGCGTTAGCGGCCGGAACGGTGCTGGCGGTCAGGGCGGCAAGGGCGTCAGCAGCGTGGGCGGCGTCCGCGGTCAGGGCGGCGAGTGTGTCAGCGGCGTGGGCGGCTTCAGCGGCCGGGGCGGCGACGGCGTCAGCGGCCGGGGCGACGGCGGCCGGGGCGGCGACGGCGTCAGCGGCCGGGGCGGCGACGGCGGCGCCGAGCTGCGTGAGCTGCTGGGGCTCGCCCTGCGGCGCAATCCCAAGCGGGCGCATCTGCTGGTCTCCAACGTGCTCGGCAAGCATGTCCCGCAGCGCCCCGCCATCGTCCACGACGCGGGCGTGCGGCTCGGCCGCCGGGTGCGGGAGCTGCTGGGCGACGAGGCGGCGGCGCGCGCGGTGGTGCTCGGGTACGCGGAGACCGCCACCGGCCTCGGCCACAGCGTCGCCGACGGGCTGGCCCTCGCCCCGTACCTCCACTCCACCCGCCGCCCGGTCCCGGGCGTCGCCACGGTGGGCGGCTTCGAGGAGGAGCACAGCCACGCCACCTCCCATCTGCTGCTCCCCGAGGACCCCGGGCTCTTGGCCTCGACGGGCCCCCTGGTCCTCGTGGACGACGAGTTCTCCACGGGCCGTACGGTCCTGAACACCATCGCCGCTCTCCATCGCCGCTTCCCCCGCGACCACTACGTGGTGGTGGCGCTGGTGGACATGCGCTCGCCCGAGGACCGCGCCCGCCTGGACGCCTTCGCGGCAGACCTCGGCGCCCGCGTCGACCTGGTCGCCGCCGCGGCCGGAGCGGTGCACCTCCCGGACGACGTCCTGGAGCGCGGAGCGAAGCTGGTGGCCGCACACGAGGAGGCAGCCCCGGACCACGAGGCCGCGCCCGCCTCCACAGCATCCCCGGCAGGTGCCGCCTCCACAGCATCCCCGGCAGGTGCCGCCTCCACGGTGCCCTCGGCAGGCGCCGCCCCCGGCGCGGGTCCGGCCGTCGTCCGCGTAGACCTCGGCTGGCCCGAAGCGCTCCCGGACGGCGGTCGCCACGGCTTCACCCCCGCCCACCGCGTCCGCCTGGAAGCGGCCCTCCCCACCATGGCCACCCGCCTGGCGAACGCGCTGGCGGAAGCGCCGAACCTCGCGAACGCGCTGCCGAAGGCGCCGGACGACCCGATCCCGCCCGCCGGGGACCACTCGACCCCGCCCGCCGACGGCACCCTCGCGGCTCCCGGGGGATACGCCGCACCTGACCACCCGGCCCCGTCGGGCGGCGGCGCCCCCGCGTCCCCCGGAGGCCACACCGCGCCGGACGCGCCCGCCGACGACCCCGCCGTGCCCGCCGACGACCCCGCGGCGCCCGCCGACGACCCCGCCGTGCCCGCCGACGACCCCGCCGTGCCCGCCGACAACCCCGCCGCGGCCCCGCGCCGGACCGCGCCAGCCCCGGCCGCCCCGGGCGTCCCGGCCGCCCCGCCCGCCTCGGGCGGCGGTGGCGCTGGTGCCACCGATCGGCCCCGGCCGCCCCGCCCCTCCTCCCGCCGCGTTCTGGTCCTCGGGTTCGAGGAGCTGATGTACGCGCCGCTGCGTATCGCGAAGGCGCTCGACGACGTCCTCGACGGCGTCGAGGTGCGGTATTCGACGACCACGCGCTCACCCGTGCTCGCCGTCGACGACCCCGGATACGCCATCCGGACCCGGCTGACCTTCCCCGCGCACGACGAGCCCGCCGACGGCCCCGGGCCGCGCTACGCCTACAACGTGGCGCCCGGTGCCGATCCGGACCGCCGCTTCGACGCCGTCGTCGCCGTTATCGACTCGACCGCCGACACGCCCGCACTGCACGCCCCCGGCGGGCTGCTCGCCGCGCTGAGCACGCACACGGACCGGCTGGTCCTGGCCGTCGTGCCGTCGTATCGCCCCCAGAACCCACCCACCCCCCGCACCGTCCCCGAACGACAGGCTCCGCCCATGCACCAACCGTCGTACGAGCCCCTGCGCGGACCGGACTTCTCGTCCTACGCGCCCGAAGAGGTCGGCTGGCTGCTCCAGGACTTCTCCCACGTCACCCTTGAGGCGCCCACCGAGGAGCGGGAGGAGGCGATCCAGAGCGGGGGCGCGCACTACGCCGAGTCGCTGCCCGTGGAGTACCAGCCGAACGAGCGCTACCAGGACCTTTTCCGGGCCGCCCTCGACGCCTCCGCCGCCCGGATCGCCCGCGCCGTCGGCGCGGTCACCGAGACCGTGCTCGCCGAGCGCTCCCCGCGTCCCGTCCTCGTCTCGCTCGCCCGCGCCGGCACCCCCGTCGGGGTGCTGATGCGCCGCTGGGCGTACCACGCCCATGGGCTCGACCTCCCGCACTACGCGGTCTCCATCGTGCGCGGCCGCGGTATCGACACCGCCGCGCTGCGCTGGCTGGCGGACCACCACGACCCCTCCGACGTCGTCTTCGTCGACGGCTGGACCGGTAAGGGCGCCATCACCCGCGAGCTGTCGGACGCCCTCGCCCCGTACCCGGACTTCGATCCGCGGATCGCGGTCCTCGCCGATCCCGGCCGCTGTGTGGACACCTACGGCACCCGGGACGACTTCCTCGTCCCCTCCGCGTGCCTCAACTCGACCGTCTCCGGGCTGATATCGCGCACCGTGCTCCGCGCCGACCTGGTCGGCCCGAACGACTTCCACGGCGCGAAGTACTACCGCGAACTCGCCGGCTCCGATGTCTCCGGATACTTCCTCGACACCGTCTCGGGCCGCTTCGCGGAGGTCGCCGAGGCCGCCATGGCCGACGCCAGGCAGCTCGCGGCCACCGACCGCAGCCCCACCTGGGAGGGGTGGGCCGCGGTCGAGCGGATCAGCCAGGAGTACGGCATCCACGACGTCAACCTCGTCAAGCCGGGCGTCGGCGAGACCACCCGGGTGCTGCTGCGCCGCGTCCCGTGGAAGATCCTCGCCCAGCGCGGCGCGGGCGCCGACCTGGACCATGTGCGGCTGCTCGCCGAGCAGCGCGGCGTGCCGGTCGAGGAGATCGACGGGCTTCCGTACACCTGCGTCGGGCTGATCCACCCGCGCTACACCCGGGGCGCCACCGGGGCCGACGGAAAAGCGGTAACCACGGCAGGCACAGCGGGCACCACAGACGAGGCGAACACGGCGGGCATCGCCAACAGAGACGAAAGAACGGTGGCCGCACGATGAGCGTCCTGGTGGCAAGCGATCTCGACCGCACCCTGATCTACTCCGCGGCCGCGCTCGGCCTCGACATGCCGGACGTCGAGGCCCCGCGGCTGCTGTGCGTCGAGACGTACGAGGGCCGACCGCTGTCGTACATGACCGAGACCGCCGCCGGGCTGCTCGCCGAACTGGTCCGCACCTCCGTCTTCGTCCCCACGACCACCCGCACCGTCGAGCAGTACCGCCGCATCCGCCTCCCCGGCCCCGCCTCCCGCTTCGCGATCTGCGCCAACGGCGGCCAGCTGCTGGTGAACGGCGAGCCCGACGCCGACTGGAACCAGCGGGTCCGTACCACCCTCGGCGACCAGTGCGCCCCCCTGGAGGAGGTGCGCGCCCACCTCAGCGCCACCGCCGACCCCGCCTGGCTGCTCAAGGAGCGGGTGGCCGAGGAGCTGTTCGCCTATCTCGTGGTCGAGCGGGAGCTGCTGCCCCAGGGGTACGTCAAGGAGCTCACGCAGTGGGCCGAGCCGCGCGGCTGGACGGTCTCCCTGCAGGGCCGCAAGATCTACGCGGTGCCCAAGCCGCTCACCAAGAGCGCGGCCGTCGCCGAGATCAGGAACCGCACCGGAGCGGACGAGGTGCTCGCCGCGGGCGATTCGCTGCTCGACGCCGATCTGCTGCTCGCGGCCGACCGCGCCTGGCGCCCCGGCCACGGCGAACTGGCCGACGCCGGCTGGACGGCACCCCAGGTGACCGTGGTCGAGGAGACGGGCGTCGCGGCGGGCGAGGCCATCGTCCGCGCCCTGGGCGAACGCTCATCCGTCACCTGGGCGCGCGCCCGCAGCCAGGTCATCCGCGCCGTCTCCCGCGGCCGGGACTGATCCGCCCTCCCAACACCCGCGCAGGGCCCCTTCGGAACCTCTCGCGCTGTCGTGACGTCGGGTTACAGTCACCAAGTCACCACAGTCGGCATGTGCGACATCGTCCGGGAAGCCGAGCAGACCGAAGGGGGCCGCGATGGCCGAGAGCAAGAGCACACCGATCACGGCCGAGCTGTACGAGTACGTCCTGCGGCACAATCCGCCGCTCGACCCCGTGCTGCGCGAGCTGGTCGAGGTCACCCACCGCAGCCTCCCCCAGCAGGCCGGGATGCAGTCCGCCGAGGAGCAGGCCCCGCTGCTGGCCTTCCTGGTCCGGCTGACCGGCGCCCGCCATATCGTCGAGGTCGGCACCTTCACCGGCTTCTCCGCGCTGGCCATGGCCCAGGCGCTGCCCGCCGACGGCAGGCTGATCGCCTGCGATGTGTCGGAGGAGTGGACGGCGTACGGGCGGAAGGCGTGGGCCAAGGCCGGTGTCGAGGCCCGCATCGACCTGCGGATCGCGCCCGCGCTGGACACTCTGCGCGCGATGCCCGCCGAGCCCCATATCGACCTCGCCTATCTCGACGCGGACAAGCCGAACTACATCCCGTACTGGGAGGAGCTGGTCCCGCGGATGAACCCTGGCGGTCTGATCGTCGCGGACAACGTGTTCTACCACGGGGCCGTCATGGCCTCGGCGCCGTCGACCGCGGGCGCCGCGATCCAGGCGTTCAACGATCATGTGGCGGCGGACGTCCGGATGGAGGCGGTCATGCTCACCGTCGCCGACGGCCTGACGCTCGCGCGCCGACTCGGCTGAGGCGCCGGGCCGACCGCGTTACGGAGGTCGAGCCGACCGCGTCACGAGGGCCGGGCCGAACCGTGTCACGAGGGCCGGGCCGAACCGCGTCACCGAGAGCGGGGGCGCCGCAAGAACCTGGCCCAGCGGTGGCTCCCGGGCTTGTCGGTGGGCTCGGCGCCACCGGGCTGATCCAGCTTGCCCCACTTACCGGGCGGCTGACCGCGCCGTTCACCCGACTCCTCGGCGGGCCCACGGCGCTCCGCGGACTCACGGCCTCCCTCTGCCCCCGCATCGGCCGTAAGAGGCCCGCCCGGGGCGCCCGGCCTGCCCGGGGCGCCCGGCCCGCCCGGGGCTTCAGGCGTGAGCGGGGTGCCCGGCGGGGCGGCCGTACCGGTCTGTTCGGCGGCACGCCCGCGCGCGGCGATCAGTTCCCGGGCGTGGACGGCCTCGCGTTCGGCCTGCTCGGGGTGGCGGGTCACCCAGTACGGATTGTCATGCGGCAGCCCGCCGCTGACCCGTCCGTACATGCCGAACCACATCAGCAGCAGCCCCACCACAAAGCTGAACAGCACGTTCTGCATCCGGAACGCCAGGAAGTTGAACGTGGTCTCCAACACCGCCAGATTGACGAACCCGCTCAGCAGGAAGAGGATCCCGAGCACCAGGTTGAGCGTCGAGGCGAAGTTGCCGCCGATGACCATGCCGACGAACAGCAGCAGCCCGATGACGATGGAGAGCACGCTCAGCGCGCCGTTGGTGTTCAGCCCGGCGACCGTGTCACCGCCGATGTCGAAGAAGCCGACCTGGTCGATCAGGCCCAGGATGCCGAATGCGACGAGCACCAGCCCCATGAGCCCGGCGCCGACGCGATAGAACTTGCTGAGCCGGTGATCGATCGGCAGATGCTCATCGAGCGAGGTGTGCGCGCCGATCCGCTCCGGGAAGTGCCGTGCGACTCCCGCGGGGTGAGGACCGATGGGGGAGGGGCGGCCCATAGCCATCTCCGGCCTCCTTCTGCTGACGCCGGACCTCGGCTTCGCGCTCTTCGCGGTCGAGGCGGTACCCGCGGACGCCACGCCACCGTCGCGTACTCGACGTACGCGCGCACATCCGGGTGCGTCGCGTACGTCCGGAGGCGCGGCACGGATACGTACCTCCCAGGATCCGCCCCCGCCCCCGTCGGCTCAACCGCAGCCCAACACCGGCTCACCCGCAGCTCAACACCGGCTCACCCTCAGCCGCAGCAGCCGCCCCCACAGCAGCCGCCCCCGCCACCGCCGCCGGACGGGGGCCGGGCCGAGGAGGCGGAGGAGGACGAGGCGCCGGTGACGGCCACGGTGGACAGCAGCTTCACCGTGTCGCCGTGCCCGTCCGGGCAGGACGCGGGAGCGGAGGACTCGGCCATCGGCCGGTTCAGCTCAAAGGTGGTGCCGCAGGCGCGGCAGCGGTACTCATAGCGAGGCATGGCAGGAGCATAACCACCGAACCGCAGGTCAGCCCCCGAAACTACAGGGCCCCTGACGCGCGGGCTCAGTGCCCGCTGCCCCGCTCCTCCCGAATCCCCTGGACGACCCGGGCGGCGGTCTGCCGTACGGCCTCCGTCTCGGAGAGGAAGTGCCACCAGTCCGGATGCCGCCCCTCCAGCCCCGCGATGGCCCACTCCAGGCGCTCCACGGCGTCGTCCAGCGGGCGTGCGTGGCGCGGATCGGGCGTGGAGCGCCCGGCCATGGCCAGCCGCTGCGCGTCGCGGATCGCGAACCGGGTGCGCTCGATCTCCTTCTGCTGGTCGAACGACACCTCGTCCAGCCGCCGCAGCCGGTCCCCGGCCGCCGAGACGGCCTCGTCCGTGCTGTTCAGCAGCGCCCTTACGGTGGCCAGCAACGCGGTGGCGTCCGGCCAGCGCTGCTCCTCGCGCGCCGCCTGCGCCTCCTTGAGCTTCTCCTCGGCCTGCGCCACATCCCGCGCCGCCTGCGCGGGGACCGACTGCAGATCCTGCCAGCAGGCGGCGCTGTAGCGGCGGCGCAGCTCGCTGAGGACGGGCTCGACCCCGGCGGCCCGCGTGGTGATCGCCTGGGCGCGGGTGCGCAGCGACACCAGCCGCTTGTCGATCTCCGCAGACCGCTCCGGCAGCCGCTCGGCCTCCCCGCGCACCGCCTCCGCCCTGCGCAGCACATCATCGGCGCGCCGCAGGGTCTCCTGCACACCGTGCTGCCCGGCCCCCTGGTTGAGCTTGGTCAACTCGGGCGACAGCGCCGCCAGCCGGGCCGCCAGATCGTCCGCTCGCAGCCCCGACGCACGCACCGCGTCCAGCGCGTTACTCGCCGCGAGCAGCGCCTGCCGCGCCCGCTCCACCGCCGGCGCCAGCCGCGCCAGCCGCGTCTCGGCCTGCTCCAGCAGCGGCCCCAGCCCCTGCGCGAACCGGTCCAGATCCCCCTTGGTGCGCTCCAGCGCATCCTTCGCCCTGGTCAGATCGGTGCGGGCCCGGGAGGCCGTCGCCGAGTCCAGATCGTCCCGGTCCAGATCATGCGCGTCCACCGCCGTGATGTAGTCCCGGCTGACCTGGTCGATCCGCTGCCCCAGCGCCGAGAAGTCGGCCGCGGTCCGGCGCGCGGCGGGCGAATCGTCCATGGCGGTGATCGTCTCGATGGAGATCCGCAGATCCCGCTGCGCCGTGTCCAGCTCGTAGAACGCCGCGGCCGCGGCGTCCTTGGCCGCCTGCGCCTCGGCCCGCTGACTCTCCCCCCGCCCCCCGAACCACCGCCGCCCCCCGCTCCCACCAGCGAACGAAAGCGCCCCCACCACCGCCAACAACGGCACCGGCAGCAACATCAGCCCCAGCACGGAGGGACGGCCCGAACGACGCACCCGGGCCGCCGGACGCGCAGACTCCCGCGATGGACGCGCAGACTCTGCAGATGTCGCCGCCACTACCCGCTCCCGATGGATCGCCCAGGTCCGAATGTCATTCTCCCACCCGACACAGACGAGCACAGCGCTCGGTTCGGTTCACGATCTGCGGACTTCTCTCGCCCGAGCCCCGGATACGGGCTCCTCCCCGGCCGTCTTCACGATTGCGGCACCACCCCGGGGACCCTGTAGGCTGACACCTCCCCCAGGGCGCATAGCTCAGCGGTAGAGCGCTGCCCTTACAAGGCAGATGTCGGCGGTTCGAACCCGTCTGCGCCCACAGTGATGGACCCGCGACGAAGCCCCGTACCGAGATCGGTACGGGGCTTTGCTCACCGCCTCATCCCGCACCGCCGTCGAGCAGCCAGTGGTAACGCAGCCGCAGCGCCCGCTCGGTGCTGGCCGCCACGGTGCAGAACCCGAGTACGACGTTGCCCCAGGCCGGTAGATCGATGGGCGAGGTGAAGGTTCCGACGTACTGGGCGACGCCCTCCGGCGCCCGGGTGACCTGTTCGGCGAGCTGCAGGATCAGCATCACCAGGCCGATGGCGAGCACGATCAGCGAGAGGAGACCGATCCAGCGGCTCAGTGCGGGGTGCGATCGGTCGAGGCGGGCGCGGCGGCCTTCGGCGGAGTGGGGGTCCGGGATGAGCTGGTGCTCGGCCCGCTCGGCGGTGACGTAGTGGCAGCGCTTGAGCCCGAAGGTGCTCGCCCTTACTTCGACGGTGCCGCCCTGGACGGGGAAGACGGCGGGGACTTTGGACTCGGCGTGATGCCTGCCATCGAGGTACAGGTGGGCTATGGCCTTCTCGGACGACTGATGCCTGACGTCGACGGCGTAGACCGTCTGCCGGCCGTCGTCGTTCGTCAGCCGAAGATAGAACAGTGCCCGGGAAAGCATCTGCCACCAGCGGAAACGCTTCAGCGCTCGCCCGTCCCCGGGCTTGACCCGCTGGACAGCCCGACGATGCCGCAAGTCCTTGAACATGCCTCGGCCCCCGTTACTTGCCCGGCTCCGCCGCGCAGGCGAGGTCCCGCGCCGGGCGCTGTCCGGTGGTCAGGAATGCCGTCACCGAGTCGTTCGCGCACGTGTTGGGGCCGAACGGATAGACACCGTGCCCGCCTTGGTCGGCCGTCACCATCGTGGCCCGCTTCCCGAACGCCCGCCGCAGCTTCCGGGCGCCGGCCAGCGGTGTCCCCGGGTCGCGCTCGTTCTGCACCATGAGCACGTTCGACGGGCCCCGGTCACCGATGCGCACCGGCGGCTCGACCCGCTTGTCCGGCCAGAACGCGCACGGTCCGATACCGGCCGAGGAGCCGCCCAGCATCGGATGCCTCAGCCGGTCGACGGCGACATTCCGCTGGTACTCCCGGACCGTTTCCGGCCAGCGGTTATCGCCGCATATCACCGAGAAACGGGCGGACATGAAGTTCTCCATGTTCGCCAACGGCGGGTTGGGCGGCGTCGGCCGGTCCGTGTCGAGCGCCTGCCAGGTCTTGGCCAGCTGGGGCATGTTCGCATCGCTGTAGAGGGAGTCGAAGGTGATCCCGCGGAACAACGTCCCGTCGTAGCCCTGGACCGGTTTCGCCTCCAACCGCTTTGCGAGATCGAAGAATTTGGCGGTCACCTGCTCCGGTGTGGTGCCCAGACCGTACTCGGGGTGCGCGGCCACGAACGCCGCGAAGTCCGGGAACCGGTCCTCCAGTCCACGGGCGAACAACCGCATGGCCGTGACGTCGTAACCGCCGGGGCCCAGGTTGCTGTCGAGCACGATCCGGTCGCTGCGCCCCGGGAACATCGTCGTGTACACCGCACCGAGGTAGGTGCCGTAGGAGGCGCCGAGGTACGAGAGCTTCGGCTCGCCCAGCGCCGCGCGGATCCGGTCCATGTCGCGCGCGGTGTTCGCGGTGGTGATGTACGGGTGCATCCACGCCGTCCGGGAGGTGGCGCACTGCTCGGCGATGGTCCGCGCGTTCCCCGCCTCCCGCGCGACCTCGGCCGCGGTGTGCGCGTACGGCGGGAGGTTGCCGCGTTTCTGTTGTTCCGGTGTCAGATCGCAGGTCACCGGCGTGCTGCGGCCAACCCCGCGCGGGTCGAAGCCGATCACGTCGTAGGAGTCCAGCACCTTCCGCGGCAGCCCTGAGGCGGCAAGAACGGCCGGGTAGCCCAGTCCCGTGATGCCGGGACCGCCTGGGCTGGTCAGCAGTACGCCGCGGCGCTGCGACGGTTTCTCGCTCGCCAGCCGGGAGATCGCGATCTTGATCTGCCGGCCGTCCGGATCCCGGTAGTCCAGCGGGACTTCGAGCGTCGCGCACTCGAGACGGGAGGAGGCGGCCTTCTCCGAGCACGGGCCCCACCGCACGGTGTCCGGCGTCGCCGCTGCCACCGATACTTCCGGCATCGCGGTCGCCGCCATTGCGGTTGCCACCACCGCGGTGGTGGCGAGGGCGAGGGGCAGGGTTCGACGCATGTGAAGGTCCTCCTGAAGGGTGCATGGGGTGCATGGGGTGCATGGGGTGCATGGGGTGAAAGGGGTGCACAGGGCGTATGGGGCACGCGGGACGCATGGAGCGCATGGGGGGCGCCGGAATGGGCGGGCTTGGTACGGCCCCGCCGCCGGCCGTTCATGTGGACCGGCACGTCGATCCGGGCGGGGTTGCGGCGGGCCCGTCGTCCCGGATGCCGTCAGCCCTTTCCTCTGCCGCGGACTCCGCCGGAATTACCGGCCCGGCCCCGCCCGGTGTTCAGCCTCTGGCGGGTGTGTGCCCAGCCACCGGCCACCATTCCGACGAGCGCGATGAATCCGAGGAGGATCAGTCGGCCGGTACGGTCGCCAGGGACCCAGTCGACGATGCCCCACAGCAGCTCGGAGTCCTGGTCGAGCAATCCGCGGATCACCGTTTGGGCGGCCAGGGCTGTGATCACCAACCCGACCGCCTCAAGGGCCACATAGCCACCCTTGCGCATCGCGTTTCTCCGTCTCGTGTCCGGTTGTCTCGGCACGTGAACGAGTCTGTTCGCGCGGCGCGGCCGGCACATCGGCCCGGCGGCTCGCATCGCCTTCGACCAAGGACGAGGCGGTGATTCGACTCTGGTCGAGGTCGCCCCCACCCCTGGTCTGATTCACCGGCCGCACGGTCTCGCGATAATGACCAGGTGAACACGGACGTCGCGCCACGGCTCGGGTGGTGGCAGCAGACCTGGCGGCTGGCGGCGGCAGCGGCAGCGGGCATACCGATCTGGCTCTCCGTGGGTGTGGTGCTGCGGGGGCAGACGGGCGAAACGGGCTCGTGGTTCCTCATCGGTGATCCGCTGGTGGCTCTCGGCTGCCTGACGGCGCTTGTATGGCGGCGGCGGTTCCCGCTCGCCGTCGCCATGACGGTCGTGATCGCCTCGACCGCGTCGGCGCTCGCCACCGGCGCCGCGTTTCTGGCGCTGGTTTCGCTCTCGACTCGTCGCCGTCCGGTGGAGAGCGGGGTCGTCGGGCTGGCCTTCGTGACCGCGGCACAGTTCACCGGCGGGCTCTACCCGGTCCAGCGCACGTCCGACTCGTGGTGGCTCGAACTCACCTCCCCGGCGCTGATCGCGGGCATCGCGGTGGCCGTGGGCATGGCCATCGGCGCGCGCCGCGTCGAAGTGCGGTCCCTGCGGGATCGGGCGGAGAGCGCGGAACGGGAGCAGAGCGCACGGGCGGCGCAGGCACGCGCCCTGGAACGGAACCGGATCGCCCGCGAGATGCACGACGTGCTCGCGCACCGGATCTCCCTGGTCGCCATGCAGGCCGGAGTGCTGGGCCACCGCGGCGACCTCACCGCCGAGGAGAACCGCGTGCTGGTCCGCGGCATCGCCGACGGCTCCCACCAAGCACTGGAAGAACTACGGGATGTCCTCGGTGTGCTCCGGGCCGACCCGGGCCGCCCGGAACCGCCACAACCCTCCCTCGACCGAATCCCCGACCTGGTGGCCGACGCCCGCACCTCGGGACTGGACGTCACGTTCACCACCACCGTGACGGGAGTTCCGTCCGACGTCGTCGGACGAACCTGCTACCGGATCGTCCAAGAAGGCTTGACGAACGCCGCCAAACACGCCCCCGGCGCCTCCGTACGTATCGCCGTCGAAGGAACAGCGGGCGACACACTCCACGTCAGCGTGCACAACTCCGCAGCCACCAGGGCGACCGCACAACCACCGGCATCGGGATTCGGGCTGCTCGGTCTCACCGAACGCATCGACCTCGCCGGCGGAAAGCTCAACCACCACCGCACACCCGACAACGGGTACCTCCTCACCGCACAACTACCTTGGCCGAACCCCACCCACGAAAAGAGAACATGAGTGGACAGCGAGCGGGAGCCGGTGCGTGTCGTCATCGTCGACGACGAACAGCTGGTGCGCATGGCACTGCGCCTCGTCATCGACGGCGAACCGGATCTGACCGTCGTCGCGGAGGTGGCCGACGGGGACGCGGCGATCGCCGTGGTGGACGAGCAGCGGCCGGACGTCGTGCTGATGGACGTGCGGATGCCCGGCCGCGACGGCCTCAGCACGACCCGGGAACTCCTCACCCGACCGGTGCCGCCGCGGGTGCTCATGCTGACCACCTTCGACTCCGACGATCTCGTGCTCGGCGCACTGCGCGCCGGTGCACTCGGGTTCGTCCTCAAGGACACCCCACCGCCGCAGATCCTCGACGCGGTACGGACCGTCGCGGACGGCAACCCCGTGCTGTCTCCGGCGGCCACGGCACGGGTGATCGCCGCAGCCACCGGCCCGCAGTCCACTCACGCGCGCGACTCATCCCGCGAAGCCGCACGGAAACAGCTCTCGGCCCTGACGGAACGAGAACGCGAAACCGCTCGGGCCATCGCGGACGGACTGGGCAACCCGGAGATCGCCCAGCGGCTGCACATCAGCGTGGCGACCGTCAAGGCCCACACAAGCAGCCTGTTCGCCAAGCTGACGGTCGAGAACCGGGTACAGATCGCACTCCTGGTCCGCGACGCGGAGGAATGATCCTGCGACAAGCGTCTATCGAAGGTGCTGCCAGGAGCCTGGCCGAAGCGGGTCAGGGACCAGCACACGTCTCGGGCGCACCGGCGAGCCGCAAGTCCCAGCCGACCGGACCTTGCCCGTCCTCACGTCGGGCCAGGAGCGGGGGATGGACCTCGGGGGCAGGGCGCCCCGCTGCCTCCCACTCGCCTGGGCGTCGCGACACGCGAAGAGGAGGATGACAGCCTCGGGCTGTCCCTCGGCGAGGATCCGCTGGACGCCCTGCTGCCGATGTGGAGGCACGAATTGGACCGGCGCCGCTTCCTCAGCACGTCCGCCTACTCGGTCGCCGCTGCCGGCCTGCCGCTGTCGTACGTCCGAGAGATCGCCGACCGCACCGCGGCCGCCCGCGCCGGCCGGACCATCGGCATGGGTGAAGTCGCCGCGGTCCGCGACATGGTGCGGCTCTTCTCCGAGATGGACGAACGCCACGGCGGGCAGCACGGCCGCAGCGCCCTGGTCCAATACCTGCGCGACGACGTCGCCCCGCTGTGCCGAGGCCGCTTCCATAGCGACGAGATTCGCCGGCACATGCTCTCCGCCGCCGGCCGGGGCGTGCACCTGCTCGGCTGGAAGTCCTACGACGCAGGACAGCAGGGCCTGGCCCAGCGCTACTACCTGCAGTCCTACGCGCTCGCCGTCGAGTCCGGCATTCCCGGGCACGACGGGTTCGTGATGCGCACGATGGCCATGCAAGGGCTCAAGCTGCACCGGCCCGAGCACTGCCAGGCCCTCGCCGAGACCGGGCTCAGCCGGGCCAAGGGCAAGGTGGACGTGCAGACCGAATCCCTCTTCCGCGTCGTGCACGCCCACACCCTGGCCAAGTCCCGGCAGCGGCGAGCGGCGGTCGCCGAGGCCGAGCGGGCGCGCACGCTCCTGGCCGCGGACTGCGGGGACGAGGTGCCGTTCTGGGCTCTTGCCTGGGGTCCGCCTGCGGCGTCCGTCTACTCGCGCAATGCGAAGGTCTACGAGACGTTGGGCGATCGGAAGACGGCGGCGGAGCAGTACGCGCGGGCCGCCGTGTCTCGCCCGGCAGGCTATGCGCGAATCGTCGCCCTCGATTTGGTGGCGAGCGCTGAGCTGCAGCTCAAGAGCGGCAGCATCGAGCAGGCGTGTGCCACCTGGAACAAGGCGATGGACCATATGGACGGGGTGCGGTCCGTCCGCACCCGCAAGGCCGTGAAGCGCATGCGCAGCGACCTCGCTCGCTTCCGGGCCCGAGGTGCCCGCTGTGCGGCTGAGCTGGATGAGCGGGCTGTCGAGTTCCTCACCGCGACGTGATCGCCATCAGAGGCAGGTCCGACCAGCGGCTTATGACCCCGCGTGGACGCCGCCGACAGACTCGTCGAACTCCAGCCGACGCGGAGCACGCCAAACTCGGCGACCTCGACGGGCTTGAGCTCCACGGGCCCGAGCGGAAGCCGTAAGGTTCCCCCATGGTGACTGCGACTGTCCGCGAGTGGAGCGATGAGGAAGGCTGGGGCGTGCTCGACTCGCCCGAGACGCCGGGCGGTTGCTTCGGCCTCTTCTCCGACATCCAGGTGACCGGCTTCCGCACGCTGTCGCCCGGACAGCGGGTGGACCTCGAGTGGGAAGCCCCCGGTTTCAAACAGGACGGGTACGACTACCGCGCGGTGAGCATCGTGCCTCGATCCGTCTGACCTCCACAGCGCCGTCGTGGTCACTTCGGGCTGACGCCGAGCGTTGATGGGCTACGGCCGGAAGAGCTTCGGAAGGGCTTCAGCGCAGCCTGCCGGAGGCGAAGCCGTGGGGGCGCGATTCGCCCGTCCGGTCGGGGCCGCTTCCTTGTTCGCGGCCCGTCCGGACCACCGCCGCGGGCCGCGCTTGACTTCGAGCGCACTCGAATCCGTAGCGTGCCGCCATGAGCGACAGCACCACACCCCAGCACAAGATCGGTTCGGGTTTCGGCGCCCGGAGCACCGCCGACGACGTCCTCGCGGGCATCGACCTCACCGGTCGGCTCGCCCTGGTCACGGGCGGCTACTCGGGCATCGGCGTCGAGACCACGCGCGCGCTGACGAAGGCCGGCGCCCGTGTCGTGGTCCCGGCCCGCCGGGTCGGTGCGGCACAGGAGGGCCTGGCCGGGATCGACGGTGTCGAGGTGGACGAACTGGACCTCGGCGACCTGGACAGCGTGCGCGGCTTCGCCGAGCGGTTCCTCGCCTCGGGCCGGACCCTGGACATCGTCATCGACAGCGCGGGAATCATGGCCTGCCCCGAGACCCGGGTCGGGCCGGGCTGGGAAGCCCAGTTCGCCACCAACCACCTCGGCCACTTCGCCCTCGTCAACCGACTGTGGCCCGCGATCGAGCCGGGCGGGGCCCGCGTCGTCTCGGTCTCCTCCACCGGCCACCATGCCTCCCCCGTCCGCTGGGACGACGTCCACTGGCGCCACGGCTACGACAAGTGGGAGGCGTACGGCCAGGCCAAGACGGCGAACGCGCTGTTCGCCGTGCAGCTCGACCGCCTCGGCCGGGAGCGGGGTGTGCGGGCCTTCTCGCTGCACCCCGGTGGCATCCTCACTCCCCTTCAGCGGCATCTGCCGAAGCAGGAGATGGTGGAGCGGGGCTGGATCGACGCGGACGGCAACCTGCTCCACCCCGAGGCGTTCAAGACACCGGAGCAGGGTGCGGCCACGCAGGTGTGGGCGGCGACCTCCCCCCGGCTGAACGGCATGGGCGGCGTCTACCTGGAGGACTGCGACATCGCCGAGCCCGCCCCGGCGGACGGCTCCCGGGTCGGCGTCAAGGAGTGGGCCACGGACCCGGAGCAGGCCGCCCGCCTATGGGCGCTGTCCGCCGAGCTGACCGGCGTGGACGCGTTCGCCGCCTGAGAGGTGTGCGATCCGGCGTCACACCGCTCGATCCGTCAGGATCGCGCTCACCACCACCCCGAAGAGGTGCTCGGCGCGCGCCTCGAGCCCGGGCTGGTCGCCGAGCCAGGCGAGTGATGAGGCCAGGGCGAAGAGGTCGGCGCCGTCGATGTCGGTCCGCGCCACGCCCGCGCCCTGGGCTCGAGTGAGGAGCCGGGTGCCGGCCGCGCGCATGGTGACGCAGGAGGTGTGTAGCGCGGACTCGGGGTCCTCGATCGCTTTCACCATCGCCGTCACCACGCCGCGGTAGTTCTTCGTGCACGCGACGAAGTCGCGCAGCCACAACATCACCGCGTCCTGAGGCGAGCTCGTGGTCTCGACCTCGGCCGCCCGCGCCGTCAGCTCGTCGAAGCTCGTGCGGAGCAGGGCCTCGAGCAGCGCCTCCCGGGTCGGGAAGTGACGCAACAGCGTCGCCAGCCCGACCCCGGCCCGGCGGGCGATGTCGCGCATCGACGCGTCGACGCCCTGCTCGGTGATGACGGCGCCGGCGACGGCCAGCAGACGGTCATGGTTGGCCTGGGCATCCGCCCTCATCTGCCCTCCCTTGAATATCCGGATCACTGACCCGTATAATCGGATCACTGGTCCGGAAAAACGGATCTGTGGTTCACTTAGTTTACCCCGCGGGGAGACGCAGGAGAGAGCTGTGCCCACACAGACCATGAAGGCGATCCGGCTGCACGAGTTCGGCGGCCCCCAGGTGCTGCGTCACGAGGAGGTGCCCGTTCCCGAACCGGGGCCGGGCGAGGTGCTCGTCCGCGTGCGCGCGGTCGGCATCAACCCTCCTGACTGGTACGCCCGCGAGGGAATGCCCGACGTACCGGCCGAGCTGAAGCCCCCGATGGATCTCCCCCTGATCCCGGGGACCGACGTCTCGGGCGTCGTGGAAGCCGTCGCCGCCGACGTCGACGGCTTCGCGGCCGGAGACGAGGTGCTCGGCCTGCTGCGCTTTCCCACCACGCTCCAGGCCGGCGCCTACGCCGAGTACGTCACCGCGCCGGCGTCCGACTTCGCCCGCAAGCCGGCCGGCGTCGACCATGTGCACGCCGCCGCCCTGGCCATGTCGGGGCTGACCGCGTGGCAGTTCCTGATCGAGCTCGGGCATGACCATCCCTCGCCGTTCCAGGCGGCCCAGCACCGCCCGATGGCGCTCGACAGGGAGAAGACCGTGCTCGTCAACGGCGCCGCCGGTGGCGTGGGGCACCTCGCTCTCCAGCTCGCCAAGTGGAAGGGGGCCCGCGTCATCGCCGTGGCCTCCGGCGCCCACGAGACGTTCCTGCGCGAGCTCGGCGCCGACGAGTTCATCGACTACACCAAGGAGCGGCCCGAGGATGTCGCCCGTGACGTCGATCTCGTCCTGGACACTGTCGGGGGTCCCGACAGCAGGCGCTTCCTGCGCACCCTCAAGCGCGGCGGATCCCTCTACCCGGTGTACTTCGGCGAGTTCGACGACGAGGAGAACGCGAAGCTGGGCGTCACGGTCACGGCCGCCCAGGTCCGCTCGAACGGCGCGCAGCTCGCCGAGATCGGGCGCCTGCTCGCGGACGGCACGATCCGCGTGGCGATCGACAGCACCTTCCCGCTCGAGGACGCCCGGGCGGCGCACGAGCGAGCTGCCCAGGGACACCTCCAGGGCAAGATCGTGCTGACGGTCGCATGAGCGCGAAGGCTGCCCCCGGCTGAAGGCCGCCCCCGGCTGGGGAAGCGCCCACCTCGCCGCGATCCGCCCGGGGAAAGTGGCCCTCGGGCACGGCCGGCCGGCACAACCTGGCCAACGCCGTCTTCCACAGCGCGGACGCCGACACGGCGCTGGTGCACGCCTACCTCATGCTCACGTCGAACGCGGGCGGGGGCGGGGGCGTGGTCGCGACCGGCTTCTACACGGTCGGGCTCGAACGCGCCGGGGGCGAGCGGCGGATCGCCGAGCTGTTCCTCGGCACGGACAACGCCTGGTAGGAAGGGCGACCCCAGGCCAACGGCTACAGATACTCGCCGTAGAAGGCGGTCAGACGTTCAATTGCCTGGTCGACGTATCGGGGCTCGTCGTACATCTCGTAGTGTCCGGCGCCTTCGACGATGAGCAGATCGATGGGGTTGGGGGCCAACTTCCACAGTTTCATGCCTGCCTCGTACTGGCCGGTGTTCCCCTGGCGCCCTGCGACGATCACCTGGAGCGGTTGGGTGAGCAGCTGGTCGACGAGGTGGAAGGCGTCGTAGCCGAGCAGCAGCGAGTCGCTGCGGCGAAGGCGACGGTTGGTCGAGTGCTCGTTGCCGCCTCTTGGCGTTCGGTAGTACGTGATCGCCTGAGTGGTGTCGATGTCGGTGAATCCGGCCGCCGCCGCGTCCTCGAGGGTGTCCGGCAGCCAGTTGACCCGCTCGAGGTCTTGCCCGATGACCTCTCGCGTCCGCGCCGCGGCAAGGTCATCGAGTGTTGCGGCGGGGCCGTTGGGGGAGAAGCCGGGCCCGCGCCAGGACTCGCCCATGTTGCCGGCGACGACCGTGGCGATCGCCTTGATGCGGTGATCGGTGCGAGCCGTATGTACGGCGTAGCCGCCACCGGCGCAGATGCCGAGCGCGCCGATCCGCTGTGGATCGATGCCGGGGATGGTGCTCAGTTCGTCGATCGCGTAGGAGATGTCTTCGCCGCGACGATAAGGATCCTCGAGGTCACGAGGCTGTCCACCGCTTTGTCCTTGATGGGAAGGGTCGAATGTGAGGGCGGCGAAGCCGTTCTCGGCGAGTCGGGACGCGTAGTTCGCACCTATCTGCTCCTTGACGCTGCTCCCTGGCGTGGAGAGCACGACCGCGGCCTGAGGTTCCGCGGCGTCGAAGCCCTCAGGGAGGTAGAGATCGGCGGCGAGATCGATGGCGCCGCGAGGGATGGAGATGTGCTGTGGCATGAGGGGTCAGCGCCTTCCGCGTAGAATCCTTCGGAGCTGTTCGGTTTCCAGCTAGTTCCAAACCGAACTAGCTCAAGGTCGTACCATACCTCAAGGAATGCCATGCCGACGGATGACGCTGCTGAGCTGTGGAAGTTGAACCAACGACTTCTGACCAGGGTCATGAACGCTGCCGCCCCGCAGCTCGAAGAGCTGGGGCTGGAGACGAAGGAGTTCTTCGTTCTCGACGAGGTGGACGCATGCAAGTACCCAGCCGAGCTCACCCGGAAGCTGATGCTTCCGAAGGCGAGCATCACGACGTACTTGCGGAACCTCGTTGACCGCGGGCTGGTGCGCAGAGAGATCGACGAGAGCGACTTGCGCCGCCATCGCCTCACGACAACTCCCGAGGGGCGGCGAGTGCGCGCCAAGGCCCTCGAAGCTCTGGCCTCGGAGTTCTCGACGATGATGGCGCGGCTCGACGAACGAGACCAGTCTGAACTGCGTCGGATGCTGCTGAGGCTCCTCGAGGCCGAATAGGGCATGGAGGTGGGCCGCTGGTGAGCCCCTCTCCGGCTCGAAGGCCAGCCGCGGGGAGGGGGCGGCGTCAGCGATCGCCGCGAAAGCCTGCTCGCCGGATTTGGTTTCAAGTGAAACCGTATCGACCGGATGAATGGCTGTAATGTGGCCTCATGACCGCCGATGTTCCTCACCACTCCACCGCCTCACGTGCGACCGGCCGCGCCGGGGATGCCTCGCCCTTCGCTCTCGGGCTGCTGCTGCGCCGGGCGCACTGGCGGGCGGCTGGGGTGATGGGGGAGGCGCTTCGGCCGCTCGGCATTGAGTTGCGGCATTTTGCCGTGCTGATCGTGCTGGTCGACTGCGGGCCCACGGTGCAGCGGGACCTGGCGGCGGCGACGGGGTCGGACAAGGCGGGGATCATGCGGGTCGTGGACGACCTGGAGCGCAAGGGGCTGGTCGTACGGAAGGCCGTTCCGGGGGATCGGCGGGTGCGGGCGGTGGAGATCACGCCTCAGGGTGTCGAGCTTTTCGACGCGGCCCATGTGGCGGCGGAGCCGCTGGCTGAGCGGCTGGTCGCCGAGCTGGGGCCCGGCGAGCCCGAGCGGCTGACGGATCTGCTGAACCGGTTCGCCTATCCGGCGGAGGGTTAGGCCGACGAGGACGCCGTGTGACCTCCTGGGGCTCGGTGTCACGCGGCGTCCATCGTCCGGCGCGGGCTACGCGGCGACGCGCTTCGCGAGGTCCATGGCCTTGGTGGCCGCGTCCTCGAAGGCACGTTCGCGGGATGCCTCGTAGAGCGGGACCAGGTCGGACATGGCCGGGTTGCGGGGGGCCATGGTGAGCTCCGGGACGATGAAGTCGAGGTCCAGGCCGAGGGTGCGCTTGAGGACGGCCTCCAGGTAGTTCTGCACGAAGTCGAAGCCCTCGCGCGGGGTGCCCGGTGCGTAGGAGCCGCCGCGGCTGGCGACGACGACGACCGGCGTGCCCTCGGCGGAGGGGGACTCGCCCGCGGTGCGGCCGAGCAGGAGCACGTTGTCCAGCCATGCCTTGAGGGTCGAGGGGATCGAGAAGTTGTGCATGGGGGCGCCGATCAGGACGGCGTCCGCCTGCTCCAGCTCCTCCATGAGCTTCTCGCGCACGGCGAACGCCACGGACTGCTCCGGGGTGCGCTCGGCCGGGGCGGTGTAACCGGCGGACCAGGCGGTGGCGGTCATATACGGGACGGGGTTGGCGGCGAGGTCGCGGTAGATCACCGTGCCCTCCGGGTGCTGCTCCTCCCATGCCTTGCGGAAGGCGGCCGCGACCGAACGGGACGAGGACGCCTCGCCCGGAAGCACGGACGAGTCGATGTGCAGCAGCGTGACCATGAACTTTCTCCAAGAGTGACGCCCGGGGCGGGGAGCCCTGGGCAGGGCTGAGCGTTGACGCTCGACGATAGTCAAATGCGAGATAGTATTGAATGATACTGTCGTGAGTGTAGCTGAGGTGGGCGCGTCGCGTCGTATCGAGCAGATGGGAGACAGGCGATCTTGGACGTCTACGAGGCGGTCACGAGTCGACGGGCAGTGCGCGGGTTCACCGACCAGCCTGTCCCGAGGGAGGCGCTGGAGCGTGTGCTGTCCGCAGCGGCTTGGGCGCCGTCCGGATCGAACATTCAGCCGTGGCACGTCTACGTGCTGACCGGCGGGCCGCTCGCCGAGCTCAAAAAGCGGGCCGGCGAGCGCCTGGCCGCGGGCGACCCCTGGGACGAGGCGGAGTACGCGCAGTACCCGCCCGCGTTGAAGTCCCCGTACAGCGAGCGCCGATCCGCCTTCGGTGAGCAGCGCTACGGGGCACTCGGTGTCGCGCGCGAGGACCTGGAGGCGCGCCAGCGGGCCGCTTCCGGGAACTGGCAGTGTTTCGGCGCGCCCGCCGCCCTGTTCTGCTACATCGACCGCGACCTGGGCCCGGCCCAGTGGTCCGACGTCGGCATGTATCTGCAGACCGTCATGCTGCTGCTTCGCGCCGAGGGGCTGCACAGTTGCCCGCAGATGGCATGGGCGAAGTTCCGCGAGAGCGTCGCGGAGATCGTTTCGCCTCCGGAGGAGCTCATGCTCTTCTGCGGCATGTCGATCGGGTACGAGGACGTCATGGAGAACGCCGGCCGTACGGGGCGGGCGCCGCTCGACGAGACGGTCAGGTTCATCGACGGCTATTGAGGGTCTGCAGGGGGTGAGGGGTCCTCGGGGGCCTCGGGGGCCTCGGGGGCCTCGGGGGCCACAGGGTCTCGGGGTCCTCAGGGCCGCGGTGCGGTCCTCAGTCTTGCGGCGTCGTCAGCCACGCGCCGACGCGCGTCATCGCCGAGGGGCCCGAGGTCTCGGCGACGTCCTGCGCCAGATCGGCGATCGAGACGGCGCGCAGCGCTTCTCGCCAGGCCGCGTCCGCCGTGGACATCGCGCGGGCGATCGGGCACGGTGTGGTGCACGATTCGGCCGGGGTGGCCAGCGGGCCCCGCTGACGGATCTCCGTGCAGGTGAACGCCGCGGCGGGGCCGTCGACCGCTTCCACCACGTCGAGCACGGTGATCGAGGCGGGCTCCCGGGTGAGTACATAGCCGCCCGCCTTGCCCTGGACCGAGCGGACAAGCCCGGCCCGGGACAGCGCCTGTAGCTGTTTGGCCAGGTAGCTGGCCGAGACGTCGTGGAACTCCGCCAGCTTGGTCGCGGGGACGGGCTCCTCGACGGACGTGAGCACGACGCAGCAGTGCAGGGCCCACTCGACTCCGCCGGACATCTTCACGCGACCACTGTAATCAGCCTGTCTACTCGGACAACTTGTGTCCGGGTATTTTCTCGGACAAGATGTGTCCGAGTTTGATGGATGCCGCACTCACGCGGGTATCCATATGTCGTATTTCGGACGCAATCCTGACGAAAGGCATGTCATGAAGTTCGCAGTCATCGGCGGTACCGGGCTGATCGGGTCGCAGGTCGTCAAGAATCTGAACGCCGCCGGGCACGAGGCGGTACCGCACTCGCAGTCCACCGGAGTCGACGTCATCACCGGCCAGGGGCTGGACGAGGCGGTGGCGGGAGCCGACGTCGTCGTCAACCTGACCAACTCCCCGACCTTCGACGACGCGTCCCCGGCCTTCTTCCGGACCTCGATGGACAACCTGCTGGCCGCGGCCCAGCGGGGCGGCGTCGGCCACTTCGTCATCCTCTCGATCGTCGGCGTGGACCAGGTGCCGGAGCTGGACTACTACCGGGCCAAGACGCTCCAGGAGGAGATCCTCGCGGCCGGGCCGGTCCCGTACTCGATCGTCCGGGCGACGCAGTTCATGGAGTTCATGGACGACGTCATGACCTGGACCGCCGACGGTGACACCGTCCGGCTGCCCGCCACGCCGATCCAGCCGATCGCCGCCAAGGACGTGGCCGCCGCGGTGGCGGAGGTCGCCGCGGGCGCCCCGGTGCGTGGCATTCACAACATCGCGGGCCCCGAGGTCTTCTCCCTGGACGAGCTGGGCCGGATCACCCTGTCCCACAAGGGCGACGACCGGACCGTCGTCATCGACCCCACCGCCGGTATGTTCGCCGCCGTCAAGGGCGACGTTCTCACCGACAAGAGCGCCCACCTCGCCCCCACCCGCTACGCCGACTGGCTCTCCTGACGACGACCCGCTCGCGCCCGCTCGCGCCCGCTCAGGCGCGCGGACCGCGGACCGTAGACCGCGGACCGTAGACCGTGGATCACAGGGCGCGCCGAGCCCTGGCCCGCCGGGGCGGGAGCGGACAAGACGCCGGCCCGTCCGGCGTCACCGCCCCGCCGGGCGGGGCCGGCGGGCCGAGCGCCGACGGGGGCTGCCGCTCAACCGAACGCCGCCAGGGAGACCGGCTGCCACTCCCGCCACGTCTTCAGGCGCTCCTCGTAGAGATCGGCGACATCGGTGAAGGACTTGCCGAGGAAGATCCTCAGCGGGGGCCGCTCCGCGTCGACGATCCGGAGAATCGCGTCGCGGGTCGCGCGCGGGTCGCCGACCTCGAATTCCACCGCGGTGGCCTCGTGGACTTCGGCGTAGTCCGGATGCCGCTCACTGTGCCGTGCCCCGCGCGCCAGCCAGTCGGTGGCATAGGGGCCGGGCTCGACGTTGGTGATATGGATGCCGAAGGCCGCCACTTCTTGTGCCAGGGACTCCGACAATCCCTCAAGGGCCCACTTGGAGGCGTGGTACGCGCCGATGCCGGGGAAGGCCCGTACGCCGCCCTCGCTGGTCACCTGCAGGATCCGTCCCGATCGCTGCGCCCGCATGACGGGCAGAACGGCCTGTGTGACCCACACCGCGCCCAGGAAGTTGGTCTCCATCTGGGCCCGGAGTTCGTCCTCGGTCAGCTCCTCGACCATGCCGAAATGCCCGTAGCCGGCGTTGTTCACCGCGATGTCGAGCGAACCGAAATGCGCATGGGTGCGCTGCACCGCCGCATGCACCGCGGCCCGGTCGGTGACGTCGAGCCGCAACGGCAGCACCGCATCCCCGTACCGCTCGACCAGGGGATTCAGGTGACTGATATCCCGAGCCGTCGCCGCGACGTGATCGCCGCGTTCCAGCGCGGCGTCCGCCCACTCGCGGCCGAACCCCCTCGAGCTGCCCGTGATGAACCACGTCTTCGCCATGATGATCGGTGCTCCCTTTGGGATGGCTTGTCTGCTGTCGCTCTTCCATCGTGCGGCTGGTCAAGGCATTCCACCAGCGAAGGTCTGGCATAGGAGACATGTGGTTTTGGAATGTGTCAGGATGACGGCATGGCCGACCTGTCCCTCACCGGTCTCCGCGTCGTCCAGGCCGTGGTCGACACCGGATCGTTCACCGCCGCGGCCGACGCACTCGGATACACCCAGTCGGCGGTGTCCCGTCAGGTGGCGGCGATGGAAGCCGCCGCGGGCGCACCGCTGTTCGTCCGGGGCGCCCGCGGGGTGACGCCCTCACCCGCGGGGATGGCGCTCGCCCGGCGGGCCGCGACGGTCCTCAGCGAGATCGACGCCGTCAGCGCGGACCTCGCCGGGCTGACGGACCACGTCACCGGACGAGTCTCCATCGCGGCCTTCCCCTCGGCCGCCGCCGTGCTCGTCCCCAGGACACTGGCCCGGCTGCGCGACGACCACCCGGCACTGATCGTCGAGTTCGGCGAGGCATCCTCGCCCACGCAGCTTCGCCAACTCCGCGCCCACCGCATCGACGTCGCGGTGATCGGCGTGGGAGCGGACCTGCCCGGCTACGCATTCGAGGGGCTGCGCCGCGATCTGCTCCTCGACGGCGGTCTCCTGCTCGCCGTCCCCGCGGACCACCGGTTCGCCGGTCGCGGAACCATCCCGGTGACCGAGCTGAGGGACGAGCCCTGGATCGTCGGCAAGGGCCTCCGCGACGACCCCCAGTTCGGCGCCTGGCCCACCCTCGACCACCCGCGGATCGCCTATGCCGCCCGCGAATGGCCCACGCGACTCGGCCTTGTCGCCACCGGTCTCGGCATCGCCGTACTCCCCGAAGTGGCCGCCGCCGCGATCCCCGCCGGCGTCCGCACCGTCCGAGTCGACGACCCCGCCTGGCTCGGCCGGGCGGTGGTCGCCGTCACGGTCCGCGACCGCTCTCCCGAGGTGACGGCCACCGTGGAGGCGCTGCGCCACGAGGCCGCACAGCTTCGCGCGGCACGCTGACGCCGGGGTGCGACCGTGCGGGCACATGCCAGCGCCCCCGGGGTTGGCGCGGGGGCGCGAGCGGGCTCGACCGCAGCGAGAGGCCACACCTGGGGAGAGGGGGCTCGCGCTCGGCATGGGTCGAACCTGCTTGTGACGGTAGGCCCGTGATGCTGTGTGTGTCACGGGTCGCGCACAAGACCGCCCGTATGAGGTCCTGGCCCGCATGCCCCGCCGGACTGTGACCGGCATGGGCCGGTCGGTTGGGCCGGGCGCTTATCGAGGGCTGTTGTGGCCCGGGCCGGGTGGGCTGGACTGGCCCTGCGCTCGCCGATCCGCCACGGGGCGGGCGGCTGTGCCCCGACCGGCCCCGGGGCTTCGTGGGCGGCGGCCGTCGCCCGCCCCGTTGAGCGGGATCAGCGACTCCAGGGTGGAGCCCCGCACCCAGGCGCCGAGGAGGTTGCGGTGCATGGCGACGATCTCGTGCTTTACGGCGAGCCTCTCCGCGTCCCGTGTGAAGTCGCAGGTGGCGACGAACACCGCTACGTCCGCGGCGTGTTCGGCCTTCGCGGTGCCGAGGAACTTCTGCATATCGCCGCTCGGCACGGTGCGATGGGGTGCGTAGTGCTTGCACTGGATCACCAGTCGGCGCCCGTCCGGCATCCGGCCGACGACGTCGGCGCCCAGGTCACCCGACTTCCCGGAGACGACGACCTGGGTGCAGCCGTCCCGGCGGCACAGCTCCGCGACGTACCGTTCGAATCGCTGCCAGGTCATGGCGTCCACCTCGGCCATGGACCGTTCACGTGCCGCGTTCTCCTCCTCGGTCTGCCAGACGCGGTGTTCCGCCACGGTGCGCAGATGCGTTCGCCGCAACCACCAGCCGATGCCGCCGAGCAGCCCCACGAGGACCAATCCGGCGACGTACGGCCACACCGTCTTCCAGGCCAGGGCCAGCGCGAGGACCAGCACCGCGCCGCCGCTCCAGGCCGTGCGGCGCGGCCGTGCCTTGGCCCGCCGTAACGCCGCTTTACGTCGCCGTTGCCGTAGCCCTCGTCGTGGCCCCTGTCGTCGTACGGCCATCGTGCCCCCCTGTCGGCTCGTTTCCCGGCAGTCTCGGGAATGGCGGGACGGCCCCGCAAGACCGCCTTATGGGCCGGACCGGGTCTGCCGTGGGCGAATCTGCTGCGGGCCGAGATTCCTTACCGCGCAAGCGAATTGGGGCGATGGTGAAAGGACCGCGGCGGTAAAGGACTGCGGCGGTGTGGGTCGCGGCGGTGTGGGTCGCGGTACTCACAGACGGTACTCACAGACGGCACTCACAGGGAGGTCCGATGGGAACATTCGGAGCATTCGCCACCGGCTGGGAGCCGGGATCGCATCCGCGAGCCGCGGAGGGGGAAACGGCTCCCACGCGGTTCGACGATCATCTCGCCTCGCAACTGCTGACACAGCGCATCGTCTTTCTCGGAACGCAGGTGGACGAGGTGTCCGCGAACCGGGTGTGCGCGCAGATGCTGCTGCTGTCGGCCGAGGACCCGCGGTCGGACATCAGCCTCTACATCAACAGCCCGGGCGGTTCGGTGACGGCGGGGCTGGCGATCTACGACACGATGCGGTTGATTCCGAACGACGTGTCCACGCTCACCATGGGATTCGCCGCGAGCATGGGGCAGTTTCTGCTCACCGTCGGAGCGACGGGAAAGCGCTACGCGCTGCCGAATTCCCGCATCATGATGCATCAGCCGTCCGCCGGTATCGGCGGGAGCACGGCCGATATCGCGATTCAGGCCGAGAACCTCGAATTCATGAAGCGGTCGATCGAGCGAATCACGGCGGAACACACCGGGCAGAGCGTGGAGACCATTTCGCGCGACGGAGACCGCGACCGGTGGTTCACGGCGGAGCAGGCGAAGGAGTACGGAATGGTCGACCGGGTCCTGGAGTCCCTCGCGGACGTACGGCCGGCCGGCGCGCGGCGCAGGATGGGGATCTGACATGGGGCAGTACACGATTCCGACGGTCGTCGAGCGCACCACGCAGGGGGAGCGCGCGTACGACATCTACAGCCGGCTGCTGTCCGAGCGGATCATCTTCCTCGGCACGGAGATCGACGACGGCGTGGCCAACGTCGTCATCGCGCAACTGCTCCACCTCGAATCGTCGAGCTCGGAGCAGGAGATCGCGATCTACATCAACTCACCGGGCGGCTCGTTCACCTCGCTGATGGCGATCTACGACACGATGACGTTCGTGTCCGCGCCCATCTCGACGTTCTGCGTAGGGCAGGCGGCCTCGACCGCGGCGGTGCTGCTGGCCGGGGGAGACCCCGGGCGGCGGTTCGTGCTGGAGCACGCCCGGGTGCTGCTGGGGCAGCCGGTGAGCGGTGGCCAGCAGGGCACGGTCTCGGACCTCAGTCTGCAGGCCAAGGAGATGCTCCGGATCCGCTCGCAGGTCGAGGAGGTGCTCGCCCGCCACACGCCCCACGACGCCGCCACCCTCCGCGCCGACATGGACCGCGACAAGGTCTTCACGGCACGGGAGGCGGTGGAGTACGGGCTCGCCGACGAGGTGCTGAGCCGGCGGGCGGGCAGGGGGTTCTGAGGGGCGGACAGTCGGTATCCCGGAAGCGGGGCGTCGGACGGGGGTGTCTCAGGCGGCGATGTCTCGGACGGCGGTGTCTCAAGCGGCGAGCCGTACCTCGCCCTGCCGCCCCGCGTTCCGGGACCCGCGGTCCGTGACGGATGCGGGGGACGCGACGGAGGTGGCCGACGTGGCGGAGGTGGCAGAGGTGACGGACGTGAGGGACGCGACCGACACCACCGCACCGTCGCGCCGCCGCCGAGGGCCGGAGACGAGACGGATCAGCTCGCCCTGGGCCATGGCGAGGAGGTCGGCCAGGCTGATGCCGAGAGCGCGGGCCGCGGCCGCGAGGACCTCGGACGACGCCTCCTTGCGGCCCCGTTCGAGTTCGGAGAGGTACGGCATCGAGATCCGCGCCGCCTCGGCCACGTCCTTGAGCGTGCGCTGCTGGGCGAGCCGCTCGCGCCGCAGCACCCCTCCGACGAGATCCCGCAGCAGGGGCTCCTTCACCGGCTCCCGGCCGGGCTGCTCCCGCCCGACCGGGGCGCCCGGGACAGCCGGGGCGGCCGGAAGGGCAGGGCCCGCCGCGGGGGCTCCGGCGGCCCCGGCGGTGGCCCCCGCCTGGGGCGCCGGGTCCGCGGTGGCCGGACGCAGGGGAATGACGCGGGCTCGGTTCGACGCGTGGCTGCTCACCCCCTCAGGGTAGGAGCGTCGCGCCCGAGGGGAAGGGGACGGCGCTCTGCCCTTGGCGAAGCGCTCATATGTTCGAGTGTCTCCCTCGGTTCGCCGCGCCCCCGTTGTCAGTGCCGGGCCCTACCGTATGGCTGTCCTTATTCACGCTTGCTGGGCTGCTTGCGTACTCGGACACGGCGGTGGCCGGGCCCAACAGCGCGGGTCCGGCCCCCGGCGGAAGGCCAGGAGCCGGTTCCCCGGCTCAGGAAGTGATGCGCAGCTCCGGCGGATAGCCGGTCCAGCGCAGGGGTGCGGGCAGATGCGCCATGTCGTTGGAGAAGAGCACCGAGGGCGGTCGGCCGGGCGGGGGATAGCGGATGACCGTCAGCGCCGCGTTGCACTGGTTGAGGCCGAGCCAGCGCCACTTCGGGGCGTCGAGCGCGGCTCGGACCAGCCAGCCGATGAGGAAGTTATGGGTGACGACCAGCTCATGGCGGTCCTCGGGGCCGTCCACGGGCCCCGTGAAGCGCTCCTCGGCGGTACGGGCCAGCAGCGGGCCGCGGGCGCGCTCATCGGGTGGAAAGCCATGGACGAAGTCGAGCAGGAAGTCGGCGGATTCGGCGGGCAGTTCGGCTCGGTGGGGCGTGTACGGCACATAGTCCCCGGCCGGTTCGCAGACATGGGCGGGTACGCCGTCGAGCCGGTCACCGATCAGCCGGGCGGTCTCGGCCGCCCGGGTCAGCGGGCCGTGGTGGACCGCCGACAGCGGAACGTCCCGGAGCCGCTCGCCGAGCAGCGCGGCCTGGCGGCGGCCGGTGGGGGTGAGCCCGCGTTCGTCCGGCGTGGCCTCGCCGTGGCGGGTCAGATAGAGATAGCGGGTGGCGTGGGTCGCGGTCATAGTCCCTGTCCGTCGAGAGTCGCTGGAAGGGACGGCCGGTACGGGGCGGCGGTTCCAGCCGGCCGGTACCACTGCCCGGCGCCACGCCCGGCGGCCGTTCCCGGCGGCACCGTCGGACGGCCCGCTATCGCCGGTCCGTGGACTTCCGGTCGCCTCCGGGCGGGCGGGGCTCGTCCGGGGCGAGGCGGAAGACCGCTTCGGCCAGTTGGGCGCAGACGTGTTCGATCTGGCGGCGGGTGGCGTTCCGCAGCAGCAGATACGAGCAGATCGGGGCCAGGGTGTTGCCCACGACGATCGCGAGGACCGCCAGGGGCGACGGGCCGATGGGGGCGTTGACCGCGACGGCCCCGAGGGCGATGCCCGGCCAGGCCGTGGGGCCCAGCGTCAGCAGACAGGCCAGGGCGATTCCGGTCGGCGGCCACAGCGGGGTCACCTGATCGCGCACCAGCTCCTGCAGCAGTCCGATCCAGGCACCCGCGTAGTAGAGGGCGGCGACGGCCACGAGCCGCAGTGCCATGGCACCGTGGCGCCGGAAACCGTTGTTCCGCCGGATCCCCGTATCGCGCGCCACAGCGTCCATCCCACTACGTGCGCCCCGGGCCGACGCGGCTGACACGCGGCCACCGGGTCGGGCTCGCCCATACGCCGCACGGCCTCGCCCGTACACACCACGGCCCGCACAATTTCATGACTTGACTTAAGGCTCGTATTGACACCGGAATCCCATGGTCATACCGTCCTCAAAGCCGCGGTACAGACCAACCAACCAGCCGGTGACGAGGACTCGTTGGAACGCGCCGCGACCGCCCTGTGACCGCACCGGGGCGCTCTTCCCCACCCCACGAGGAGAGGCTTCCGTGATGCGAGAACCGGCACGATTCGCGAGACGCTCCAGACCCCCAAGACCCTCAGGACCGCCAAGGCCCCCCAGATCCAGCAGATCCCCGAGAGTGGCTCTGCTGGCCGCCTTCGCCATGCTCACCGCGCTGTGCGGCACGCTGGCGACGGCGCCCGGGGCGAGCGCCAAGGCCGCGGCGGTGCCGACGGGCTGGGCCACCGCCGTCAACAAGGGCAGCGGCAAGTGTGTGGACGCGCGGGGCGCGGCGACGGCGAACGGCACCGCCGTCCAGCAGTACGCCTGCAACAACTCCGCCGCCCAGCTCTGGAAGTTCGAGGACACGGGCGACGGCTATGTCCGCGTCGACAACCGCAACGACGCCGCCCAGGCGTGGGATGTGACGGATGTGTCCACGGCCGACGGCGCCGCCGTCCAGCTATGGACCTACAGCGGCGGCGACAACCAGCAGTGGCGCGCCGTGGACGAGGGCGGCGGGGCGTATCACTTCGTCAACCGGCACAGCGGCAAATGCCTCGATGTGCCCAGCGCCTCCACCCAGGACGGTGTGCAGCTCGCGCAGTACACCTGCAACGGCAGCGCCGCCCAGTCCTTCCAGGTGGCCGCCGCGCCCGAGCAGCCGGGCGACGGACCCGACCTCGGCCCGAACGTCGCCGTCTTCGATCCGACGATGCCCGCGTCGGCCATTCAGAGCCGTCTGAACTCCATCTTCCAGCAGCAGGAGCGGAACCAGTTCGGCTCCAACCGCTATGCGGTGCTCTTCAAGCCGGGCACGTACAGTGCCGACGTCAATGTGGGCTTCTACACGCAGGTGCTGGGCCTGGGGATGTCACCGGACGATGTGACCATCAACGGCGCGGTGCACGCCGAGGCCGACTGGTTCCAGGGGAACGCGACCCAGAACTTCTGGCGCGGCGCGGAGAACCTGTCGGTCAATCCCTCCTCGGGCACCGACCGATGGGCGGTGTCCCAGGCCGCGCCGTACCGCCGGATGCATGTCCGCGGTTCGCTGCAGCTCGATGACGGGGGCTGGTCGAGCGGCGGGTTCATGGCGGATACGAAGATCGACGGCCAGGTGCGCTCCGGTTCGCAGCAGCAGTGGCTCTCCCGGAACACCCAGTGGGGAAGCTGGTCCGGATCGAACTGGAACATGGTGTTCGTCGGGGCCCTCAACGCGCCCTCGGGGAACTTCCCGAGCCCGCCCTACACGGTGGTGAACCAGACCCCGACCGTCCGGGAGAAGCCCTTCCTCTACGTCGACCAGGCGGGCGCCTACCAGGTCTTCGTGCCCTCGCTGCGGTCGAATTCCCAGGGCACCACCTGGGCCGGTGGCGCTCCGGCGGGATCGTCGCTGCCCATCGACCAGTTCTTCATCGCAAAGCCGGGGGTCTCCGCGTCGGCCATCAACGCCGCGCTCGCCCAGGGCAAGCATCTGCTGTTCACCCCGGGGGTCTACCACCTCGGCGAGACCTTGAAGGTGACCCGGCCCGACACGGTCGTCCTCGGCCTCGGGCTCGCCACCCTCGTCCCCGACAACGGTGTGACCGCGATGTCGGTCGCCGATGTCGACGGGGTCAAGGTGGCGGGGCTGCTGTTCGACGCCGGTACGGTGAATTCCGCCGCCCTGATGGAGGTGGGACCGAGCGGCGCGAGCGGCAAGCACGCGGCGAACCCGACCTCCCTGCACGATGTGTTCTTCCGGGTCGGCGGGGCCGGGGTCGGCAAGGCGTCCAAGAGCCTGGTGGTCAACAGCTCGAACGTGATCGGCGACCATCTGTGGATCTGGCGGGCCGACCACGGTGACGGCGTCGGCTGGAACGCCAACACCGCGGCGAACGGCCTGACCGTGAACGGTGCCGACGTCACCATGTACGGCCTGTTCGTCGAGCACTATCAGCAGTACCAGACGATTTGGAACGGCAACGGCGGCCGGACCTACTTCTACCAGAACGAAATGCCCTACGACCCGCCCAACCAGGGTGCCTGGACGAACGGAAACACCCAGGGCTACGCGGCCTACAAGGTCGGGCCGAACGTCACCAGCCATGAGGCGTGGGGGCTGGGCAGCTACTGCTACTTCAACGTCAATCCCGGTGTCGTCGCGGCCCGCGCCTTCGAGGTCCCCGACACCCCGGGCGTCCGCTTCCACCACATGGTCACCGTGTCGCTCGGCGGCACCGGCACCATCAGCCACGTCATCAACAACACGGGCGGGCCGTCCAATTCCGGCAGTAATGTGGCGAACCTCGTGAACTACCCGTAGAACCCCGTGCCCCACGGACGACCACGTGCCCGCGATACGGCCCCTCCACGGGTCGTATCGCGGGCACGCATATGCGCATCGGGCTTGCCCACCTCTGCGGGAGACGTCACCGTTGAGCCCCACGGGCACGCGCCGCGTCGCCCGTATTCGACTGGGACCGGAGGTGCCATGGGACCGATCGTTCCACCCCTCGTTCCACCGTATGAGACCGTCGGCGACGGGCCGCACCATGTGATGGCGGTGCACGGCTGGTTCTCGGACCGTGCCGCGTACACCGCGATGCTGCCGCATGTCGACCGGCGCGGGTTCACCTATGTTCTGCCCGATCTGCGCGGCTACGGCGAGGCGCGCGACATTCCCGGCGCGTACACCACCGGCGAGGCCGGGAAGGATCTGCTCGCGCTCGCCGATCACCTCGGCTGGGAGCGGTTCTCGCTCGTCGGCCACTCGATGGGCGGGGCCGTCGTCCAGCGCGTCCTGGCGGCCGCCCCGCAGCGGGTCCGCCGGCTGGTCGGGGTCGCGCCGGTGCCGGCCAGTGGAGTGCCGATGGAGGGCGAGCAGTGGCAGCTTTTCGCGGCCGCCGCCGACCATCCGGAGAACCGACGGACCATCATCGACCTCACCACCGGCGGCCGTCACCCGGACGCCTGGCTGGATCTGATGGTGCGCCACTCGCTGGAGCACAGCGAGCCCAAGGCGCTCCGCGCCTGGCTGGACTCGTGGGCGCTGGAGGACTTCCACGAGGACATAGCCGGTGCCCAGGTTCCGGTCCGGATCGTGGTCGGCGCCCACGACCCGGCGCTCACGGCGGAGGTGATGCGGCAGACCTGGCTGCGCTGGTACGTCAACGCCGAGCTGGTGGAGCTGGAGTATGCCGGGCACTATCCCGCCGATGAGACTCCACAGGAACTCGTGCGGGCGGTGGAGGACTTCATCACGGCCGACGCGTAGCCGACGGTGAGGCGCCGGAGGCGGTCGCGGACGGATCGGCGGAGGGCGAGGTGGAAGACGAGACGGACGGTGAGGCGGAGGCACTGCTGGTGTGCTTCGCCTCGCTCCGCTGGTACTTCTCCTCGCTCTCCTGGTACTTGGGCAGCAGATCCTTCAAGATCTTGTCGACATAGTCCTGCGTCTCGAGGATCTTCGGGATGCCGCGCGCCCGAAGCACCGCGTTCGGCCCCGCGTTGTAGGCCGCGAGCGCGAGCCGGGTCGCCCCGGACGTGGTCTTGCCGCCCGGGACCACCTTGACCACCTCGTACAGATGGCACATGTAGCGGGCCTGCGAGGGGATGGCGTCGCGGGGCTCCCAGATATTGGCCTTGCCGTCGCCGTCGCCGTCCTGGCCCCATTCCTTCCAGGTGACCGGGGAGAACTGCGAAATGCCCTGGGCGTGCCCGGAGTCCGCGTCCGGGCGCCAGCCGCTCTCCGCGTCGATCTGGGCGGCCAGCAGCGGCACGCTCAGCGGGGTGCAGGTGCGCACCGCCGACTCCACGACGGGGCGCCGGGCCTCGGGTACCACCGGAAGCTCCGGTTCCGAGGGTGCGGTGAGATGCCGTACGACGAGCACCGCGGCGACGACCAGTGCGAGCCCGGCGAGGAACGCCGCGACCAGCCCGGCGGCGCGGGTCAGCATGCCAGAGGCGGTACGGAAGGGGTACGCATGCAGGGACGGTAGCGGGTCTCGCGGGCCGATCCGTAATCGGTCGCCGACACGGCCCTATCGCGCCTGGTGGACCGGGGGCATGGGCTGCCCGGTGGGTGCCGCGGGGAGCGGACCGGCCGCGCCCGCGCCCGGACGCTTCATCACATACGCCGCGCCGGCGCCCGCCGCGAACAGCGCGAGCACCGAGACCGCCGTGCCCAGCCAGGTGGCGCCGAGCCACTGGCCGCCGACATAGCCGAGGGCCACGCTGTACGCCGCCCAGGCGAGCCCGGCCACCGCGGACCACGGCAGGAATTCCTTCACTCTCCGGTGGGCCGCGCCCGCGCTCAGACTGACGACCGAGCGTCCCGCGGGCGCGAAGCGGGCTATCACCACGAGCGGGCCGCCGCCGCGCACCAGCGCGGTGCCCAACTTCTCCTGGGCGGAGGTGAGTCGGCGGGAGCGGGCGATGGCGCGGTCGAGCCGGTCGCTGCCGCGCCAGGCCAGCCGGTAGGCGACCATGTCCCCGAGGACGGAGGCGGTCGCGGCGCACAGGATCAGGCCGAACATGGCGGGGAAGTCGGCCGCGTCGGCCTGGCGCACCACGCCGACGGCGTCAACGGTGGTGCCGGCGGCCGCGGTGGCGGCGGTGATGACCAGAACTCCGCTGGGCAGAACGGGCAGGAAAACATCGAGCAGAACGGATGCCCCGATCACCGCATAGATCCATGGGGTGTTGGTCAGCGACCCCAGATGTTCCAACAACGTTCTACTCCCGATCCCGGTCCCCCCGCTGCGCATGTCGCCGGGAAGCGGCAGGCGTCAGCCTGTAACAGCCATACAGCGTACGCCTGTGACTGACGAGGATAACGGTAAGGGGCGTGATGATGTTGTTCGAATCACGCCATGCAGGGCGTTCGGCCCTGCATGGCGTGATCGGTCAGGTGACACTGAATGTCATTCGAATGCGGAGAAGTGACGCCTATCCGACAGTCGACGGCTGGCGTCGCGTTTCGGGCGCCGCTTCGCTTACGCGGGCCGAGCCGAATATTCGGTCCAGCGCCCAGGGGCCGGGGCCGGTGAAGACGAGCAGCAGCAGCGTCCAGCAGAACATCGCGGCGGGCTCGCCGCCGTTCTGAATGGGCCACAGCTTCTCGGGCTGGTGCTCATGGAAGTACGCGTAGGCCATCGAGCCCGAGGAGATGAACGCCGCGCTGCGGCTGCCGACGCCGAGCATCACGAGGGCGCCGCCGACGAGCTGGATCACCGCCGCGTACCAGCCCGGCCAGGTGCCGGCCTCGATGGTCTTGCCGGTGCCCATCATGCCGCCGAACCAGCCGAGCAGCGACGAGGCGCCGTGGCAGAAGAAGAGCAGTCCGACGACGATGCGGAAGAGGGAGAGAACGTATGGCCTGGCGCTGTCGAGCGCCTCGCCGAGGGTGCGGGGGGTGGGGGAAGAAGGCATGGGAGGGGAGCTCCTTGCTCCTGGGGACAGGGAACAGCGGAGTGCCAGGTTAGGTTCGCCTCACCTTTTGTTGCAAGTTCAAGTTTATGCCAATGTCAGTGCCCCGGGGACCCTTCATAGCGCCCGAAAAGCCGCTCTTCAGAGCCTTGTCGCGCACATCGGGACACCTTCCTGCAGGGTCTGTCCCCTATGCGCCGCGCGCAGCGCCGCGCGTGCTACCGCGTCCGTGTCGCAGAGGGTGACGGAGTTCACGCCCGGCCGCGCCCCCGCGGCCGTCACCCAGTGGACCCCCTCGGTCGGCACCCCGATGGCGAACCGCCGCGGATGCGGGCGGCCGTGGGCGTCCACCACCCGGTAGGGGGCGGTGGTGACGTCGAGGCCGCCGGTCTCGTAGCCCTCCACCCGATGCGGACGGCCTTGCCCGGTCTCCAGCAGATGGATCAGCAACTCATCGGCGGTCCGGCGCACATCCGGCTCCGGCAGCCGTGCCTCGATCAGGGTCGTGGCCACCACCGGCGGACCCGGCACCTCGGCCGACCGCGCGGCGAAACCAGCCCCGTCGGCCCCCGTGCCCTGGCCTTCCAAGGTCACTTCGAGCCGTGGGCCGAGGACGTCCAGGACGCCCGCCTCGATCAGCGCGGCCATCTCCTCGATCCGGCGGCGCGGCGGGCCGATCGAGAGAAAGGCGTTGAGCGGGGTGTACCAGCGGTCCAGATGGGCCCGGCGGGACGCCCCCGTCAGCCCGCCGTGATCGACGATCTGCCGCAGCTCGTTGCGGAGGTCGCGCAGCACGTCGAGGGCCGCCTTGACCGGGCCCTCGACATTGCCCAGCCGGGCGTGCGCCACATCCTGGTGGGCGTACGTCAGCAGCCACCGCCGGAACTCGTCACGCCCCGTGAACCGGCGTCCGCGATACGGCTGGGAGACCGCGTCCCAGGACCAGCGCTCCGCGTTCGGTATGCCGTACTCCGTGAGCACGGCGGCCTCTTCGGGGCTGCCGTGCCCGGTGGCCAAAAAGTGACTCCTGAAACGTGCTGAGGTGAACGGGGCGGGGGCGCCGGGCTCGGTCCCGGAGGCTTCCGGGGCCTCCGGGGCACGGGTATCGGGTGCGCGGAGGGCCAGCAGCGTCTCGTAGTAGACCGTCTCGGCCTCCTTGGCGACCAGTGGCCATATCTCGGCGAGGAAGTCCGGTGGATCGCCGGAGTCCGCGCGCTTGCGGAAGTGGCCGAGCGCATCGGGGGTCAGCAGCAGCGGGGTGTGCCGGCCGCATGGCCCCTTCGCGTTGTCGCCCCGCGCGTGGTACGGGATGCCGCGCCGCGACCCCGCGTAGAGCCGTGGCTCGCGCCCCGAGGGCCGGTAGACCAGACCGCCGCGCGGATGCGGTGCGAACGTGCCGCCCCGGCCCGCCGTCAGCAGCGCCATATGGTCGAAGAAGTTGAGGCCGAGACCGCGCAGCAGCACCGGTTCGCCCGGCGCGATGAGCGACAAGTCGACATCGGCGGGGTTGGCGGGCGGGTAGTAGCGCAGCCCGTGCCGCTCCGCGTGGGCCGCGTACCGCCGCTCCGTGGCGTCGGTGGCCGCCGGCAGATGGCCCTGCGCCAGGACGACCGCGCGCAGCCCCTCCAGACGGCTCCCGTCGTCCAGCGTCAGCACCTGCTCGCCGTCGGCCCGTTCCTCCAGCCGTACGGCGCGGGCCCGGTGCGTCCGGACGGTCACGTTCTCCGGCGCGCCCCGCACCGCCTCGCCGAACACCCACTCCAGATAGCGGCCGTAGAGCGCGCGGCTCGGATAGTCGTCCGGGCCGAGACCGGGTGCCAGACCGCGCGCCGCGACCCATTCGTACAGGCTCGGCCCGGTCCGCACCGGTCCGCCGCATTCGACGCTGGCGTCGGTGAACAGGGTCACCTGCGAGGCCACGGTGTTCATCAGCAGCTCGTGCGGCTGGGCGGTGCGCCACACCCGTCCCGCACCGGGCGGGGAGGGGTCCACCAGGTGCACCGTCAGCGGGATGCCGGGCGCCAGTTCCGGGGCCGAGGCGCACAGGCGCTCCAGCACGCTGGTGCCGCGCGGCCCGGCGCCGACGACGGCTATCGCGTGAGAGTCTCCGGCCAAGGTCGTGTCTCCCGGGGCAGATGTGACGCAGGATGCGCGCCCATCATGCCGCTCGCTCCACACGAATCGACGTGGTCTCCGGAACGTACAGCTCCGTTGTGGGCTGTATCACGTGACGTACGGCACGGAACGGTACCAAGGGACCGACTACCCGGCCCAGTCCGTCTCCAGCGCCGTCACCAGCCGGGCCCCGCCGCCCGAGGTGTCCGCCCGCGCCTGGTCCAGGCGCAGATGGGCACCACGGCCCTGGAGGGTCAGCGTCATGAGCTGGTTGCCGAACCAGGGCCCGCCCGTCTTGTGCCAGGTCAAGCGGGAGCCCGGCACCCGCCCATGGCGCCGGAAGAGCCGCCCCAGGGCGCGGCCCGCCGCGCTCCAGCCGAAGCGGAAGCCGAGCCGGATCGAGGCGTAGATGCTGTTGTGGACCGGAGAGCAGGTCAACTGCCGCACCTGGCTGCGGGGCGGCCGGGACGACCACCGTGACCAGTCCGGGGCGGCGATATAGGCGTGGTGCACATCCCCGGAGAGCACACTGATCGTGGCCGGTGCCCCCGGCGCGCCGCCCACCTCGGCGATGGTGTCGGTGAGCGCGTCGAAGGACTCGGGGAACGCCGCCCAGTGCTCCAGGTCGCCGCGCTGCCGCAGATCCTCGGCGATCCGCGCCCAGCGCCCACCGCGTCCGCCGCCGCACACCGAGGCGTTCCACGCCTCCACGTCATGCACGAAATGCGGCAGCAGCCAGGGCAGCGAGGTGCCGAGCAGCAGATGGTCGTAGCCGCCGAAGGCCCCGGGCTGTTCCTGGCCGGGGGCCCCGGACGCTTCCTGACCGGGGCTGCCGGGCGTACCGCCCGCGCCGTCCATGGCCTGCTCACGGACCCAGGCGAACTCCTTCTCGCTCAGCATCGCCCGCCGGCCCTCCTCCAGCACCCGCGCCGCGCGGGTGTCGACCATCAGCAGCCGGGTGCGGCCGAAGTCGCGGCGGTAGCTCCAGCGGGTGTACGACGGATCGGCGTCGGCGCGGGTGGCGAACTCCCGCAGCGCCTCGGTGCCGTCGTCGGCCGTGCGCACCTGCGCGTAGAGCGGGTCGGCGGCCAGTTCGGTGGGGGAGAGGTTGCCCAGGTGCTGATGGACCCAGTAGGACATCAGACCGCTCAGTATCCGCTCCCGCCACCACGGGGTGGCGCGCATCCGGCGCTGCCATGCCTCGCTGGTGTTCCAGTCGTCGATGACGTCGTGGTCGTCGAAGATCATGCAGCTCGGGACGGTGGAGAGCAGCCAGCGCACCTCGGGGTCCAGCCAGGACTCGTAGTAGAGGCGGGTGTACTCCTCGTAGTCCGCGACCTGCTCGCCCGGCGGCTCGCTCAGATCGCGGCGGGTGGCCAGCCAGCGGCGGGTCTCGGCGGAGGTCTCGTCCGCGTACACCTGGTCGCCCAGCAGCACCAGCACATCGGGGCGCGGGCGCTCGGGGGCGCGGGCCAGCGCCTGCGCGAGGGTGTCGAGCGCGTCGGGCCCGATCGGGTCGTGCGAGGCGTCGGAGGGCGGCGCGGCCCACCGGCAGGAGCCGAAGGCCACGCGCACGGGCGCGTCCGTCCCCGGGGCGGGGGTGCGGATGGTGCTGTCGGGGAAGGGGGAGTCGGGCAGCGGCCAGACCTGCTCACCGTCGAGCAGCACCCGGTAGGCGGTCTCCGCGTCCGGCCGCAGCCCGGTGACCGGGATCAGGGCGTAGTGGTGTCCGGCGATCCGCCAGGTGCGGGCGGTGCCGCCCGCCCCGTCGGCACACCGCACCTCGGCCTCGCAGGGCCGGTCGGCCTCGACCCAGACGGTCGCGCCGGTGCCGGTCTCCCAGTCGACCTGGCGCAGTAGTGGTCCCAGGCGCAGCCCGGCCATCCGGACCTCCTCCGTCGTTCTGTGATGTGCTCGTCATGCGTACGGTACGGAACGACGGAGAAGGTGCGGCGGTTCCACCCGGCGGTGTGCCGGTTGCCATGCCGGTCGGTGTGCCGTCTCAGCAGCCGTTGAGGATGCCGCTGAGCGCGGACTTCTCGGCCGAGTCGAGGCTGAGGCCGTAGGTGTACTTCACCGAGACCCACATGCGGGCGTACATGCAGTGGTAAGCGGTCCGGGGCGGCAGCCACTCGCCGGGGTCCTGGTCGCTCTTGGACTGGTTGACGTTGTCCGTCACGGCGATGAGCTGGGAGTGCGTCAGGTCGTTGGCGAAAGCCTGGCGCTGGGCGGTGGTCCAGCTATTGGCACCGGACTTCCACGCCTCGGCGAGCGGGACCATGTGGTCGATGTCCACGTCGCTGGCGGCGGTCCAGGTCTCGCCGTCGTACTCGGAGTACCAGGAGCCGCTGGTGGCCTTGCAACTGGAGTCGGTCTGGACGTTCCGGCCGTCGCGCTTGAGGACCTCCTCGCGGGTGTCGCAGGAGCCGCTCTGGGTGATCCAGTGCGGGAACTTGTCGCGGCTGTAACCGTCGGTGGTGCCCTCGGTCTTGACGGTCAGCGAGGCGAGCTGGGTGCGGGCGGTGGCGGCGCTCGGCGGGGTGGGCGGGGAAGCCTGGGCGGTGGGCCCGCTCATGACGATCGTGCCCAGCAGGGCGACGAACCCGCCGAAGACGGAGGCGCGACGCGCGTAGACGCGACGGCGAGTGGGATGACGGAGCATGTCTGACATGCGAACTCCCTTGAGGGTGGGGGGTCGTTGGCCGCTGGTGCCCGGCCATGCTTGCGACGCCGGGTTTCCGTGGGGTGGGCGCCAGGTAACAGGGTGACGACGCGGTCATGTCAACGCAAGGGGTTCCAGGGGGCGGTTGGGGCCACGTATGCGATCCGGCGCGGCGGTCGCGCGCTCGTGAGGCGGCCACGAATCGCGTGCGCCCGCGCTCGCGTTGGTGGCATCGCCGCCGGTCAACGCCGCGCCCGGGGCGACACTCGCGGCTCCGTCGCCCGGCGCGCGCGTGGCGGCCCTTGTGGCCGCCTGCGAGCCGGGCGCGCGAACGGCGACGGCGCGACGGGCGGCCTGGGAGGCCGTGCCGCCTGCGGCGGGCTGCTCCCCTCCCCGCCCCTTCCCGCAGCATCGATATGCGGCTCCGCCGCGTGGTGGGGCTCCGCCCCAGCCCCCGGGCCGGGGTTCGGCCCAGACTTCGGACTGGGCTTCGCCCCTTCCCGTGGTGTCGATTCGCGGCTGCGCCGCGTCGCCGGGCTCTGCCCCGGAGCCCGGGGTCCAGGGGCGGAGCCCCTGCCACGCGGGGGAGCTGCAAATGCATGCCGCGGGAAGGGGCGGGGAGGGGAGGGGCGGGGAGGGGGATATGCGGCTCCGCCGGACATCCGGGCGCGCTGCCGCCGGGGCTCGACCGGACCGTCGGCTTGTGGGGCTGGTCACACATCCCGGTGCCCTCGTCGGCATGGCACGGGGCGGCGGTTCGCCCATGCGGGCAGGCGTGGTGCGGCTGTTCGGGCCGACGGCGGCGGCGGTGGTGGGGGCCGGGGCGGAGGCCCGGGGGTCGGGTGCGGCCCGGGGTCCCGTATCCTGGTCGGCAGCAGAAGGGGAGTAGCTCCTCGCCGGACCGTCGACATACTGCCCGCCCCTCGAGGTGCGGGCCGGCGCCCGGAGCGTACGAGACCACCGCGTGACGCGGCGGCCGTGCGCCAGCGAGACCTTCGGCCGCAGTGTCCGACGCTGCCGTGCCGAAGCGATCCCTCCCCGGGGCCCTTGGGTGCGGCCCGATCTACGAGGTATCCATTCCGTGTTCAGCATCACCGTCGCCGCCGTGGTCTTCGGCGTCGTCTTCCTCGCCGAACTTCCCGACAAGACCGCCCTGGCCGGGCTGATGCTCGGCACCCGCTACCGCGCCTCGTACGTCTTCGTCGGCGTGGCCGCGGCCTTCGCCCTCCACGTCGGGCTCGCCATCGCGGCGGGCAGTGTGCTCACCCTGCTGCCGCACCGGCTGCTGCAGGCGATCGTGGGGGTGCTCTTCCTCGGGGGAGCGGCCATGCTCCTCTTCAAGAAGGACGACGGGGAGGAGGAGGTCCGCAAGCCCGCCGACCAGAGCTTCTGGAAGGTGTCCGGGGCGGGCTTCATGCTGATCCTGGTCGCCGAGTTCGGCGATCTGACCCAGATCATGACCGCCAACCTCGCCGCCCGCTACGACGACCCGCTGTCGGTGGGCGTGGGCGCGGTGCTGGCGCTGTGGGCCGTCGCGGGGCTGGGCATCGTGGGCGGCCGCACCCTGATGCGGTACGTACCGCTCCGGCTGATCACCAAGGTCGCGGCCCTGGTGATGCTGGCGCTGGGCGGATTCAGCCTGTTCGAGGCCATCGCGGCCTGAGCGGGCCGCACGCCCGGGGGCCCGACTGGCGCGCCCGGGCACCCGGGGGCGCGCCCGGCTGTCCGAGGCGTGGCTCCTGGGGCGCCCGGGCGCGTGGGCGCGTGGGGTGGCGCGGTGCTGAGTCCGGAAGCCGGGCGCGTGGGGTGGCGCGGTGCTGAGTCCGGAAGCCGGGCGCGTGGGGTGGCGCGGCGCTCAGTCCGGAAGCCGGGCGCGTGGGTCGAGGGTGCTCAGCCCGAGACGCCCGGCAGGTGTGGGGGCATGGGCCCGAGAATTCCGGGGGAGCGTGGGTGGCGGCGCTCAGCCCGAGAAGCCGGGGGCGTGAGGCACGGCGCTCAGTCCGAGAAGCCGTGGGGAGTGGGGTCGCGGCGCTCGGCCCGGGGAGCCCGAGAAGCCCGGGGAGTGCGGGGCATGGGGCCCGGGAAATCCGGGGGAGCGCGTAGGGCGTGGCGCTCGGTCCGGAGAAGCCGGGGAGCGTGTGGCGGCGCGGCGCTCAGGCCGCGATGTGCAGGCGCAGGGTGCCGTCGGGCAGTGCCTCGACGCGCACCTGCTCCAGGTCCCGCACATGGGCGTCCGGGGCGTGTGCCGCGGCGCGCGGTCCGACGCCGACGACCCGCATCCCGGCCGCCCGGCCCGCCGCGATGCCGACCTCCGAGTCCTCGAAGACGACACAGTCGGCGGGGGCGAAGCCCAGCTCGGCCGCGCCCTTGAGGAAGCCCTCCGGGTCCGGCTTGCTCGCGCCGACGCACTCCGCGGTGACCCGCACCTCCGGCATCGTGAGCCCGGCGGCGCCCATCCGCGCGCCGGCGAGCCCCTTGTCGGCGGAGGTCACCAGGGCGTGCGGAAGCCCGGCCAGCGAGGCCATGAAGGCGGGCGCGCCGGGCACCGGCACGACGCCGTCGAGATCCGTGGTCTCCCACTCCAGCATCCGCTGGTTGTCGGCAAGGTTCTGCTCGACCGGCCGGTCGGGGAGGAGTACGGCCATCGTCGCGTGGCCCTGCCGCCCGTGGACGATCTGGAGCACGCTGTCCGCGTCCAGCCCCTGCTCGGCCGCCCACCGCCGCCAGCAGCGCTCGACGACGGCGTCGGAGTTGACCAGGGTGCCGTCCATGTCGAGGAGGAGTGCGCGGGCGGTGAGCGACATCGAGACTCCTGGGCGCGAGCGCGGAAAGAAACACAAGCGGCTCCGCCCGCCGGTCAGGGGAAACGGGCGGAACCACTTTGTTCCTTCACGATACAAAGCGTGGCCCATATGCGCCAGGGGGGGTCCCTCCATGGCTCGTCTCTGGGGCTCGTCTCTACGGCTCCTTGGTTCTGGATTCGAGGTCGCGGCGGGTGTTCTCGCCGTAGACACCGTCCGGATCACCCGTGATGTCGTGCTGGTCCTGGTAGCTGGAGACCACCCTCCGCACCCCGCCGTCGTAGTCCCCGTCCGCCACGCCGATGTAGAGCAGCAGCTGGGACAGCCGCTTCTGCAGCTCGGCCACCTCGGGCCCGCTGTCGCCCTCGCGCAGCGCGGGCGGGCCGGTGGGCCCGGGGGGATCGGACGGGGCGGAGGTCGGACCGCCGGAGGCGGTCGGCCCGGGCTTCGTCGCCGAGTCGGTCGCGGAGTCCGACGCCGAAGAGCGGGCGGTGGCCGAGGGGCCGGTCTCGCTCGGGGACGCGCTCGCCCGTGCCGAGCCGGACGCGGACGGGCGGGGCGTGGCGCTCGACGACGGGGCGCCGGACGACGGGCTGTCCTCCGCGGTCGGCAGCTCCTCCTCGACCGGCGCGCTGGCGGTGCTGTCGGCCAGCGTGCGGTCGCTCGCGCCCCCGCCGCCGCCGTCCTTCTTGTGGTCACCGCCGAGCAGACCGGTGCCGACCGCCAGCGAACCGGCCACGGCCACGGCCGCCGCCCCCGCGAGCATGGCCGTCACGACCTTGCGCTTGCTCTTGCGGTGCCGGGCGGGGCCGGGTTCCTCCCCCGGTGCGACTCCGCCGGCCTCTCCGCCAACGCCTCCGGCGGCGCCGCCGCCCGTCTCGTCCCCGCCGGGTCTCTCCTCGACGCGGTCGATCACCCGCGTCTCGTCGGTGTCCCCCTTATCCGCCTCCTCCTTCTCCGCCTTCTTCTTCTCCGCCTCCTCGAAGAGACGCAGATCACGCGGATCGGGCCCGTTCTGGCGCTCCTCCGAGAGCGTCACATAGGGGTGCGGATGGGTCTGGTCTTCGGTCTCGCCTGCCGCCGCGGTGGACGCGGCGGCGCGTTCGGCACACGTACAGCCGGGGCGCCCGTTGGCGCGCGCCGGTGCGAAGCAGTGCGGGCAGGATTCTGCCGTCACGGAACTTTCCCTCCCTGGAGTTCGCAGCGATTATGCGCATCCGATCCCCTTCCGCGCAGGTGTTCGCCCGCCGTGCGGACCGGCACGGCGGGCCGTAACAGGGCATAAAGGTGAGGATGGGGTGAGGATGAAGAGGGAACGGAGGAGCGAGGAGGAGTCGCCATGGCGCGGGACGGCGGCAGCCCGGCTCCGGCCTCAGGGGCCCCCGACGCCGTGGCCCTGGGCCCGGGAGCGGGCCGGCCGCGGCGCACGGTCCTGGTGGCCATCGGCGCGCTGCTGCTCGGCATGCTGCTCGCCGCGCTCGATCAGACGATCGTCTCCACCGCGCTGCCCACGATCGTCAGCGACCTCGGCGGCCTGGAGCATCTGTCCTGGGTCGTCACCGCGTATCTCCTCGCCTCGACCGCGGCCACCCCGCTGTGGGGCAAGCTCGGCGACCAGTACGGCCGCAAGAGGCTCTTCCAGACCGCGATCGTCATCTTCCTGATCGGCTCAGCGCTGTGCGGGCTCGCCGGGAACATGGCGGAACTCATCGCCTTCCGCGCGCTGCAGGGGCTGGGCGGCGGCGGCCTCATGGTCCTGTCGATGGCGATCGTCGGCGATATCGTCCCGCCCCGTGACCGTGGCCGCTACCAGGGCCTCTTCGGCGCCGTCTTCAGCGCCGCCAGTGTGCTGGGGCCGCTGCTGGGCGGGGTGTTCGTCGACCGTCTGAGCTGGCGCTGGGTCTTCTACATCAACCTGCCCATCGGCATCGTCGCCCTCCTCGTCGTCGCCTCCGTGCTGCAGATCCCGGTGCGCCGCACCTCGCACACCATCGACTACCTCGGCACCTTCCTGATCGCCGCGGTCGCCGCCGCCCTGGTGCTGATGACCTCTCTCGGCGGGGTCACCTACGGCTGGGGGTCCTGGCAGATCATCGGGCTCGCGGTGGTCGGCATGGCGCTGCTGGCGGCCTTCGTACGGGTGGAGTTCCGCGCGGCCGAGCCGGTGCTGCCGCTCACGCTCTTCCGCAGCCGCACCTTCACGCTCTGCGCGGTCATCGGCTTCATCGTCGGTTTCGCGATGTTCGGCAGCATGACCTATCTGCCGACCTTCCTCCAGATCGTGCAGGGCGTCTCACCGACCACCTCCGGCCTCCACCTCCTGCCGCTGGTCCTCGGCACGCTCGTCTCCTCCACCGTCTCCGGTCACCTGGTCAGCCGCACCGGCCGCTACAAGGTCTTCCCCGTCCTGGGCACCGCGATCACCGCCATCGGTCTGCTGCTCATGCACCAGTTGCGGGAGTCCAGCGGGGTGGCCGAGATGAGTGCGTACTTCTTCGTCTTCGGCTGCGGCCTCGGCCTGGTCATCCAGGTGCTGGTGCTGATCGTGCAGAACTCCGTCAGCTATCAGGACCTGGGCGTCGCCACCTCCGGCGCGACCTTCTTCCGCTCGATCGGCGCCTCGTTCGGCGTCTCCGTCTTCGGCACGATCTTCGCCAACAACCTCGGCCCCCATATCGCCGACGCCCTCGCCGGACGACGCCTGCCACCCGGTATCACCCCCGGCGCCCTCACCTCCGATCCCCGCAGCCTTGGCCGGCTGTCCCCGGGGGACCGGGCGGCGGTGCGGCACGCGTTCTCCGTCTCCATCACCGACGTCTTCCTGTACGCGGTGCCGGTCGTGCTGCTCGCCTTCCTCCTCGCCTGGTACCTCCGGGAGGAGCCGCTGCGCGGCAGCGTCACCGCGCCCGACGGCAGCGAAATACTCGCCAGCAACCCCGTCCAACGCTCCTCGCACGAGGAATGCGCCCGGGCGCTGTCCCTGCTCGGCAGCCGGGAGGGCCGCCGGAAGATCTACGTCGACATCACCCGGCGCGCCGGCCTCGACCTCGGACCGGCCGCGAGCTGGATGCTGCTGCGCATCCAGCACTACGGCTCGGTCGAACCCGCGATGCTCGCCGAGCGCTCGCCCGTACCGCTGCGGGCCATCACCGAGGCGGTCCGGCAGATCGAGGAGCGCGGCCTCGGCCGCCGCTACGGACTGGACCTGATCCTCACGGACGACGGCCGCGAGGTCGCGACCAGGCTCTACCGGGCCCGCGAGGCGTCCCTCGCGGAACTCCTGGGCGACTGGTGGTCACCCGACCGCCCGACCGACCTGAGCGAGCTGGTGGACGAGCTGACGCACGAGCTGTGCGGCTCCGACGCGGAACAGCCGAGAGACGGAACGCCCCGCCCCGACCACCGCCGCCCACCGCCACCGCGAACGCCCTGACCTCGGGGCCTCAGCCCAGCTCCTTGGCCATCCAGACCTCGGCGTACGGCCCCTCCGTGAAGGCCGGGACCTCTCGGTACCCATGCCGCGCGTACAGCGCGCGGGCCTCGACCAGGTCGAGGCGGGTATCGAGCGCGATCCGCTCGGCGCCCAGTTCGCCCGCCGCCGTCTCGACCGCCGCGAGCAGCGCGGCGCCGCCGCCCAGCCCCCGCTTGGCGGGCCGTACGTACACCCGCTTCAGCTCCGCCGCACGCGTCAGCCCCGCCGTACGCTCGTCCATCAGCCGCACCCCCGCACATCCGGCGAGTTCGCCGTCGTGACGGGCCAGCAGGAAGACCCCCCGCGGCGGGGCGAGATCGTCGCTGGGCATCTCCGCGAGCGCCTGCTCGATCTCCTCCGGGGTCGAGTCCCGCTCCTCGTGGAGCTGGTAGTAGCGGTCGGCGACATCGACGAGGTATTCGCGCAGCAGCATGGCCGAGACCGGATCGCCGACGGGCCGCGTGGCGATCGTCCAGCCCCTCGTCGGCTCCGTCGCGGGGGAGGCCGAGGCGCGCGAACCGGCCTGGGCACGTGGCGTAGTCGTCATGGTCGGCATCCTGGCACCCACCATCGGCCTCACGCACCGCAGTTTGAGCGCCGAAGTCCGGGCTACCCGAATAGAGGAGCCCCCCGAACGCGAAGGGGGAAGCGAGCGGGAAGGCAGAAGCAGACCATGTCAACTGCTGCAATCAGCATCGTGGTTGTCGTCGCGGTCGTCCTCGCGGCCGCGCTCATCATCCGTGTCGTCCGTGCGGGCGCCAGCCGTAGGGAACGCGTTCTGCGACGCCGCTTCGGGCCCGAGTACGAACTGAACGTCGCCCAGCACGCGGGCGACACCAAGGCGGCGGAGCGGGAACTGGACGAACGGCTGCGGCTGTACGGCGATCTGAGGACCCAGCCCCTGCCCGGTGAGCTGCGCGAGCGGTATGTGGCCGAGTGGGCGGCCGTGCAGGAGATGTTCATCGAGTCTCCGGAACGCTCGGTGACCAGCGCCGATCGGCTGCTGGCCCGCCTCGCCCACGACCGTGGCTATCCGTCGGACCGTTACGAGGAGCAGGTGGCGGCGCTGTCCGTGCACCACTCCGAGCACGTCCAGGGCTACCGGCAGATCCATGACACGGCCGGTCTCGCCCGCGAGGGGCGCGCGGACACCGAGAAGCTGCGCGAGGCCGTGGTGCACGCCCGGCCGTTCTTCGAGGACCTGGTCAGGCCCCCGCACCACGGCGCCACGACCGGCGCCACGACCGGCCCCGAGACCGCGCGGCAGCCCTACGGCGAGCGGCGGAGCGGGAGCGGACTCCGCCGGTGGCTGCCCGGGACCGGGACCGGGGCTGGTACCGGATCCGGAACCAGGGCCGGGACGGGCCATACGCGGTTCGGTCACACCAGGAAGGGCGGCGCGTGGTGACGGATCCGACCGACCCGGCGGCGCACGACGGCCGGCGGCGCCACGCATTGGAGAAGCATGAAGTGGCGCCGCTGTCCCAGGGGGTGGCCAACAGGGACAACAGGGACAACAGGGAAGCGGCGGATCCGATGACGTCCTGGCACTCGCCGATGCCGTCGAACGGATCGCGGCCGTCGAACGGAACGAAGCCGACGACACAGCAGCCGCCCGGGTCGTCCGCGTCGTCCGCGTCGTCCGGAGCGTCCGTGTCGCCCGCCGAGCAGCCGAAGACCCCGAACGGCCCCAGCTTTCCCGTCCTGCCGACAAGCGAGCACGACATGCTGGCCCAGCGGCTGCGGTACGCGGTCAGCGGCTTCGTGGACTCCCCACGCGGCGCCGTCGAGGAGGCCGATGCCCTGCTCGCGGAGGTGGCCACCCGGCTCGCCGATCTCCTGGCCGAGCGCCGCGGCACGCTCCGTGCCGCCTGGCACGAGGATGACGTGGTCATCTCGGAGACGGAAGAGCTGCGCCTGGCGATGCGGGGCTACCGCAATGTGCTGGAGCGCCTCATCAGCATCTGACTGCCGAACACCGTCAACAACAACAACACCACCACCACTAAACCCCCTTGGCCGCCGCCCGGATCCCCTCCGGGCGGCGGCCGTACCTCATGCCGCCGCCCAGGTCGTAAATCGGTCGTACTGGGGGCGGGCCACGGCCTACCGTGGCGCGGTTGTGATCAGGCAGGGCCAGGCCGGGCCAGGCAGGGGCCGTGAAGGGGCGGGGCGCGATGGAGCGGTACAGCGGGTGGGCCGATGAGGGGTTCGGCGGTGTCGCCGAGGTGTTCGCGCGAAACTTCGAGGAGTTTCCCGAGCTCGGGGCGGCGGTCACCGTCTTCGCCGGCGGACGCAAGGTCGTGGAGCTGTGGGGCGGGGTCGCGGACCAGGGGAGCGGGCGGGCGTGGGAGAGGGACACCGCCGTGCCGGTGTTCTCGTGCGCCAAGGGCGTCGTGAGCGTCTGCGCCCACCTCCTCGCCCAGGAGGGACGGCTGGACCTCGATGCCCCGGTGAGCCGGTACTGGCCGGAGTTCGGCCGGTACGGCAAGGAGGCCATCACCTGCCGGATGGTCCTCGGGCACCGGGCGGGGGTCCCCGTGCTCGACCGGGTGCTGACGTTCGAGGAGATCGCCGACTGGGCACCGGTGATCCGCGCCATCGAGGGGCAGACGCCGCTGTGGGAGCCGGGAGCGTCGTACGAGTACCACGGCCATGTCTTCGGCTTCCTCATCGGTGAGGTCATCCGGCGGATCACCGGCCACACCCCGGGCGCGTACTTCCGTCAGGCCGTGGGGGATCCGCTGGGGCTGCGGGCCTGGATCGGGCTGCCGACGGCGGAGCTGGACGGGCGGGCCCGGCTGGTCGAGGCCGAGGGACGGCCCGGGATGCCGGGGCCCGAACATCTGCTGACCCGCATCGTGACCATGAACGGCGCGCTGGTCTTCCCCGGCCTCGACGAGCCGCACGGCTGGAACGACCCGGCGCTGCTCGGCATGGAGCTGCCCGGCGCGGGCGCCACCGCGTCCGCGAGCGGGCTCGCCGGGCTGTACGCGGCGGCCGTGACCGGTATCGAGGGCCATCGGCGGCTGCTCAGCCCCGAGACCGTGACGGACGCGGTCCGCGAGATCTCGTCCGGCAAGGGATGGCTGGGCTTCGACATGGGAGCGCGCTGGGGCTCGGGCTTTCTGCTCGACTCGCCGTCCTTCCGGCCGATGCTGGGGGAGCGCAGCTTCGGCAACGACGGGGCGGGCGGTCAGTTCGCCTTCGGCGACGACGAGTTCGGCGTGGGCTTCGCCTATGTGGGCAACCGCATGATCGGCCACGGCGACGCCCGCGCCACTCGCCTCGTCGCCGCCGTGCGGGAGTGTTTGGGCGGCTGATCGGCCCCCGCCCCGCCCCTTCCCGAGTCGGGCTACGGCCTGCGGCCGGGGCCGTCGGGTCGCGGGTCGTAGTGGCGCCGCAGGGGCGCGGCCTGCGGCTGGTCGCCGGGGCGGCGGCCCGCAGCCGGGCCGCCGCGCCATGGCCTGTGCTGGGCTGTTGGGTTACGGCCCTGCGGCCGGGGCCGTCGGGTTGCGGACCGTAGCGGCGCCGCCGGGACCGTGGTCTGCGGCTGGTCGCCGGGGCGGCGGCCCGCAGTCGGGCCGCCGCGCTACGGGCCTGCACTGGGCCGTTGGGCTACGGCTGTGGCCGGGCCGCCGGGGCGCGTACGGTACCCGCGCCGCCGGGGCCACGGCCCGCAGCCGCGGCCGAGGGGCGTTACGCCCCCTCCGGCACCAGCTCCCCCACCGCGTCCCGCCACGTGGCCCGTGTCGCGACCGCCTGGCGCCAGGTGCGGATCGCCTTCGGGGGCATCCCGACGGCCAGCACACCGGCCACCCGGTCCCCGGAGCGGTAGACGGCCAGGAACTTCCGCTCCTCCAGGGCGCCCTCCACGATCGCGACCTCCTCATGGCCGCGCAGATGGCCATGGGCCTGGATCCGGAGGTCGTACTGGTCCGACCAGAAGTACGGCACCGGCGCGAACGGCCGCCGCTCGTCCGGGCGGAGGAGGTTGCGGGCCACGGCCATGCCCTGTTCGGTGGCGTTGGTCCGGTGCTCGATCCGCATCGCCGTACCGAACAGCGGGTTGTGCCAGCGGGCCACATCCCCCGCGCCGTACACATCCGGCGCGGCGGCGCTGTACTCATCGCACTCCAGGCCGTCGCCCAGGGTGAGGCCACTGCCCTCCAGCCAGCCGGTGTTGGGCACCGAGCCGATCGCGACCAGCACCTCATCGGCCTCGACGAGGGTGCCGTCCGCCAGCCGCACCCCGCCGTCGGCCACCTCGGCCACCATGACGCCGGTGCGCAGATCGACGCCGTGGTCGTGGTGGGCCTGGGCGAGCACCCGGCCGACCCGTTCGCCGACCGCCGGGGCCAGCGGCACCGGCGCCGGTTCCAGCAGCGTCACCTCCGTACCGAGCCCCCGGGCGACGGCGGCGGCCTCGGCGCCGAGGAACCCGGCGCCGACCACCGCCAGCCGCCGACCCGGGCCCAGCCGGTCCCGCAGGGCCAGGGCGTCGTCCAGGGTGCGCAGCACATGCGCGCGCTCCCCGCGTTCGCCGGTGCCGTCCCCGTCCCCCGCCCCGTTGCCGTCCCCGCCGCCGGGCAGTCGGCGCGGGCGGACGCCGGTGGCGATGACCAGGCCCTCGTACGGCACCCGCTCCCCGTCGGCCAGCGCGACCGTACGGCCCGCGAGGTCGAGGCCGGTCGCGGCGACCCCGAGGCGCAGATCGAGGCCGAGCGCGTCCAGATCGGCGGGCGCGCGCAGCGGCACCCGGTCGGGCTCCCACTGCCCGCCGAGGATCTGCTTGGACAGCGGTGGCCGGTCGTACGGGTGGTACGGCTCATCGCCGATGAGCGTGATCGTGCCCTCGTACCCCTCCCGCCGCAGCGTCTCCGCCGCCGCCAGACCGGCGGCGGATCCACCGACGACCACCACCTGCTTCACTTCTCGATCACCCGTATCGCCGCCGCCGGGCAGACCACCGCGGACTCACGCACATCTGCGTGGAGTTCGGGCGCGGGCTGCTCGTCCAGCAGGATCACGATGCCGTCCTCCTCCCGCTGGTCGAACACGTCGGGCGCGATCATCACGCACTGACCCGACGCCACACACTTGGGAACATCGACTTCCACACGCATGGTGACTCCCTTACCTCCGCTGCTCATGACGCCCAGGTGACGGGCAGTTCGTAGACGCCGTAGACCAAACCGTCGTCCTTGAACGGTAGTTGGTCGACCCCGGTCGCCAGCCGCAGAGTGGGGATACGGCGGTAGAGCGTGCCGTAGACCACCTGCAGCTCCATCCGGGCCAGCGGCTGGCCCAGGCACTGGTGGACGCCGAAGCCGAACGCCATGTGGCGGCGGGCGTCGCGGCCGATGTCCAGCCGCTCGGGCTCGGGGAAGACCTCCGCGTCCCAGTTGCCGGTGCCGGTGTAGACGATGATCCCGTCCCCGGCGCGGATGGTCTCGCCGCCGATCTCGATGTCCTCCAGCGCGACCCGGCGCCGGCCGTTGTGCACGATCGTCAGATAGCGCAGCAGCTCCTCGACGGCCTTGGCGACCGCCTTCGGGTCGTCGGTCTCCCGCAGGACGGCGAGCTGGTCGGGGTTCTCCAGCAGGGCCACGGTGCCGAGGGCGATCATGTTGGCGGTGGTCTCATGGCCGGCGATCAGCAGCAGCACGCCCATGTTGGCGGCCTCGCGCTGGGTCAGCTCACCGGCCCTGACCCGGGCGGCCAGCTCGGAGAGCATGTCGTCGGCGGGGGCGGCGAGTTTGGCGCTGACCAGGTCGTCCAGATAGTCGGTCAGCGCCTTGTCGGCGCCGACCACCTCCTCGACCGAGGAGTGCCGGTTGATCAAGAGCGAGCTGTTGCGCTGGAAGAAGTCGTGGTCCTCGTACGGCACTCCGAGCAGCCGGCAGATCACCAGCGACGGCAGCGGCAGCGCGAACGCGCGCACCAGGTCGACCGGGGTCGGCCCGGCCAGCATGGAGTCGATCAGATCGTCGGTGATCTTCTGGATTTCGGGCCGCATCGCCTCGACCCGCTTGATGGCGAACGGTCCGGTGACCATCCGGCGGATCCGGGCGTGCTCGGGGTCGTCCATGGCGATGAAGGAGCGCCGCCGCCCGGCGTTCTCACGGAAGCCGGCGCTCGGGTGCGGAAAGCCGGGCAGCGTGGCATCGGAGCTGACCCGCGGGTCGCCGAGCAGGGCGCGCTGGTCGGCGTACCGGGTCACCAGCCAGGGGGCGCTGCCGTCCCACAGCCGTACCCGCGTGACCGGCTGTTCGGTGTGCAGCGCCCGTGTGGTCGGGGGCGGGTCGAAGGGGCAGCCGGTCGCCCGCGGCATCGGGAACTCCGGAAGCGGCTCTTCCGCCTCGGCCTTGGTCTCTGCCAGCGTCTCGGTCATGTCTCTCCTCGGGTGGGGGATTCCGATGGGAGCGGAGCGTGAACCTTCGCGTCAGGGGGACGTGAACCTTCGCGTTACGGGGACGATGACCAGCGAACCCGCTCGACCTGACGCCCTCCGGTCAGTTTCCTGACGAAACGCTGACTGTGGGCAAGGTCACAGTGACCGTGGTGCCGAGGTCCGGTGCGCTGCGCACGCTCACCTCGCCGCCGTGCCGCTCGACCACCCGCCGCACGATGGAGAGGCCGAGGCCGCCGCCGCCCAGCTCGATCCGGCCGTCCGCGGAGCGGGGGGAGGTGAGCCGGGCGATGTCGCGCGGGCTCATACCCGGCCCCTGGTCGCTGACCGACAGCTCGACGTGCTGCTGCCCACCGGACCCGGCCACCGGGCCGCGCACCGCCACGGTCACCGGGGACCCGGCGGGGGTGTGCCGCAGCGCGTTGCCCAGCAGATTGCGGATGGCGTGCCGCAGCATGCGGTTGTCGGCGACGAGGGTCGCCCGGCCGGAGTTCTCGCGGGCGATGGGGCGTTCGGGGTCGAGCAGCCCCAGATCCGCCACCGCCTCGTCGGCCACGTCCCGCAGATCCACCGGCTCCGTGTCCAGCGGCCGTACCCAGGAGGTGTCCGCGCGCGGAGACACCTGCTGGACCGCCTCGTGCATATGGTCGGCCTCGTCCTGGATCCGGCGCAGGGCGCGCACCATCAGCTCGGGGTCGTCGCTGAGCCCCTGCAGCGGGAGTTCGGCCCAGCCGCGGATGGTGGTCAGGGAGGTGCGCAGCTCGTGCAGGATCACCTCCAGCCGCTGCTGGCGCTCGTACGCGTCCTCCTCAGGGCGCCGGCCGTCCCCGTGGTGCTCATTCATGTTCATGCGGAAGCGAGCCGGCCGAGCCAGTAGCCGAAGCCACGGCGGGTGTGGATCAGGGCGGGCCCGGTCTCGTCGACCTTGTGGCGGAGCCGGGAGACCAGCTTCTCGATGGCGTTGTCCCCGTAACGCCCGTGGTCCGCCACCCACAGATGCTCGCCGATCTGTTCCTTGGACAGCACCTGCCCCGCGTTGACCAGCAGATAGCGCAGCAGCCGGAACTCGGCCGGGGTCAGCTCCAGCGCCCGCCGACCGCGTCGCGCCTGACGGGTCGTATCGTCCAGCAGCAGATCCGCGTAGCGCGGCGGCGGCTCCTCCCGCCGCCGGGTGCGGGTGCGCAGCAGGGCCTGCACCCGGGCCAGCACCTCGGCGATCCGGAACGGCTTGGTCACGTAGTCGTTTCCGCCGATGCCGAGGCCGGTGACCAGCGAGTCCAGCGAGTCACGGGCGGTGAGGAAGAGCACGGGGGGATGGTTCTCGTCGGCCGCGACCAGGCGGCGGCACACCGTGAAGCCGTCCAGATCGGGCAGCATCACATCGAGGATCACCAGGTCGGGTCGCTCTCGGCCGACCCGATCGAGCGCCTCTCCGCCGGTGGCCGCGGTGCCGACCCGGTAACCGGCCAGCTCGAGGGTGGTCGAGAGCAGCTCGGCGATTCTCGACTCATCGTCGACGACCAGGATGTGCTGCCCGCTGCCACGGGCGGGCGCTGGTTTCTCGCTGACACTCCCGTACACGCCATGACACTACGTGAACCGACCGTTCCGGGGCACGGGGCCCTGACCGCGACCGATGAGATCCGGACAGGGCGGACAGGGTGGACAGGGCGGGGCTCATGCGGGCCGTGTGGGGCTCATGCGGGCCGTGGGGGGCTCATGCGGGCCGTGGGGGCGCAGGCCCCCACGGCCCAGGGTCTTCCGCTTTCCTCAGCTTTCGGTTTCGTCACCCTCCGGCTTTGGGCGATCCGAAAGTCAGCGCGGATGCCTCGCCGGAATCCGCGTAACAGTGGAACCGGTCGGTCCAGGACTGTTCCTGAAGGGTCTGGACCAATGCACGGGGCACTGCCATATGCACATCGCGGCCACCGGGCTCGTCCGCCGGAGTCGGCGCTATGAGTACGGTCCAGGGAGTGGGAAGCGCCGGGACGTCGTACCAGAAGGGCGTGCCCGCTCCGAAGTCGAGGCTGTAGAAGGGGAGCTTCGACCAGTTGTTGATCACGATGGTGTTCTCGAACTTGTCGAGCGTCATGGTGGGCAGGACGCGCTTGAGGCGTCCCGCCTCGTATTCGGCACAGAGGAACGCCGTTTCCTGGCGGATTTTCTCCTCCGTGTTCTCGGCATAGCCCGCGCGGACCGCCGTGGCGACCTCGCCGAGAGGGCGGGAACGCAGTTCGGCCGCGGGCATCCCGGGCCGGGTGTTGGTGACGGTGTTGCCCCAGTAGCCGTCCGGTACGGCCCCGCCGCCGAAAGCACGGAAGTCGGCGAGGAGGCCCAGCTTTTCCTCGCTCGTGTCGGGGCGGTCCCGCAATGCGCTGAGCGCTTTCCAGAGATGGGCGGTCAGCGCGTCATTGGTCGACACCCATCGCTCCGTGCCCGCGAGGTCGGCCATCGCGGCGTCCTTCATGGTGCCCAGTTCGGCGGCGGTGAAGCGGGTGGTCACCATCGTCGTCACCTTGGCGACGGCGCTCAGCAGGATACGGGCCACATAGGCGGACTTCCGGCCGCGCTTGGTGACCGTGAAGTGGTCGTTGTCCGGCCGGGCGTCATCCGCGACCGGCGCCGCGAGGGCGTCGATGATGCCGCGGTCGTGGCCGGGTGTGGAGTACCCGAGCCCTCGATGCTCCTTCGACCAGCTCTCCATGAACCGCATATAGGCGGATCCATCGGCCACGGCGTGGTTCATGTTGACACCGAGAACGGAGCCGCCGCCTTTCATATGGGTGAGCTTCACCGTGAATAGCGGTGTGTCGGTGTCGACCACCTGAAGCGGGTTGACCTGACTCAGATAGCGATTGATGCCCTTTTTCGCCGTGTGGTGAGGCCCGTGATCCGGCATGGGCTGGGATGCGTATGTCTCGATGAAGCGCACACCGGCGTCGTCGCAGAGCACGCTGAGACGGCCGTCGGGATCCTTCTTCATGCGGCCTGAAACCATGGGGAAGTTGAGCAGTGTTCTGCTTAGGGAGGCGCGAAGCGCTTCGCCGTCGAGCGTCTCGCGGTAGAAAAAGGTACGTGGGGTGTAGACCAGCCCGATGAGCATGTCGTAGACGCTCAAACGTATGCGGTCACCGCTCGCCTCTCCGGCGCGCACGGTGATCGATCGTTTGGTGTCGCTCTCGGTGGCAGTGGGGGATGCCATCATTCGCGCACGTTCTTTCGTTCTGTCCGAATGTGTTTCTGGGTCGGTGTATTGACCCTACCCCCGGGGCGAGGGCTGTCTCATTGGCGAGAACTTGTTTCAGGCATTTTTAAAAAACGGGCGAGCGCGGTCGGCTCACGGAGGTGCCCGCCGACCCCGAGGGGGTCCCGCGGTCGGCCGGGACCCCGCGGCCCGCTGGGGTTACGAGGCCCGGTTGGGGCTGCGAGGCCCGACTGGGGGGCTACGGCGCTGCGACGGCACTCTTCCGTATCGCTCCGTTAGCATGATCGGACCTTACGACGAGAACCCCCATCGTCCGCCCTTCGCCGGAAAACGGCGCTATCCGGTACGAAGGGTGACCAATGCCCAACATCTAGCAAATCGGCCAAAGCATTGATACCTATAGCATCGCGGGTGATGTCCCGGATAAGCCGCAGGACCACGTTCGTCACGTGGCGTCGACCACGGGTGATGCTGTACGCCGCGGCGGGTGTGGTGGCCCTCGGGTTCTTCATCGCGCTGGAGATCGCCGCGCGTCGCTACGGCCTGCCGGGGCCGGTCACCAATCAGGTGCAAGAGGTGATACTGCCCCCCAAATCGGGCTTCCTGTTGTACTCCGGTATGGGCTTGATGATGTTGGTGCTCACTTGGCGGGAGCGGCTCATCGCGGCCGGTGCCGCGATCGGCATCGACGTCGTCTTCTTGCTGGTGCGGTGGGCGGTCGGCGCAAAGCTGACCGACGGCCACCCCTTCGGCAACGGCGCGTTGTGGGTGATGCTGGGCTGTGTGGTCATCGCGGTCACGCGCCGCACCGGCCGGGAACGCGCCCTGCTGCTCAAGGGCGTCGGGCTGGGCCTGCTGCTGGTGGCCGGCCGCAAGACCGGCGATACCTGGCTGCTCATCACGGCGAAGACCCGCCCGGCGGTGCTCGACCCGTACCTGGCAACCGCCGATCACGCGCTGGGCAACCCGTCGTGGCTGGCAGGCCGGATTGTCGCGGCCATGGGGCCGATCGGTGCCCATGTTCTCGACTTCGTCTACGCTCAGCTTCCGGTGGCCGCGGTCATCGTCTCGGTTTATCAACTGCGCAACGTGGCGGTCGAGCGCCGCTTCCCGGGCCACCATCTGGTGCGCACCTTTCTGGCCATCGGCCTCCTCGGGCCGGCCATCTACATGATCTTCCCGGTGGTCGGACCGATCTTCGCCTACGGCACCGGCGCCTTCGGTACCGGCGGCGAGCTGTGGGCGACGGCCAACCTGTGGCCGCACACGCTGCCGCCCATCAGCGCCCCGCACTCGATACCGTTCGACGAGATCACGCCACGCAACTGCATGCCCAGCCTGCACACGGCGTGGGCCACCGCGATCTTCATCCATTCCCGCCAGGGCCCGCGAATCCTGCGGTTCGCGGGAACGTTCTGGCTGATCGCGACGCTCGGCGCGACGCTGGGATTCGGCTACCACTACGGCGTGGATCTCATCGCGGGCGTGGTGTTCAGCCTCACGATCGAGACCGTGCTGCGCGCGCTCGCACGTGGCTGGGACCGGTCAGCGATCCAACTGGTCGCCCACGGCACGACGGTCTTCGCCGCGCTCCTGGTCTCCTATCGCTATCTGCCGATGGAGATGGCCAGACATCCGTGGCTGTTCGGACCGCTTCTCCTGCTGGCGATGGCCTCGGTGATCCACGGCTACGTACGGACCACCAGGCTGTGGGACCCGAAGGCCGCACCGGCGCTGCAACCGGAACCGCAGCCCGAGCTGGTGTGATTCCAGCCTGCTGGCCTCATCCGACGGCGGCGCCGAGCAGTGGTTCGGCGTGTGGTCCGCGGTCACGCCGTCCGGTTGAGCCAGCTCGTTTCTTCAGGGGTGCGCGAAGCGCGGGCGTTGGTGAGGAGCGGGGTCAGCGGCCCCCATGGCGTGGGGGAAGGTATCGGTTGACCAGTTCCGCCGCCGTTTGCGCGTCATCGATCGTGACGACGAAGCGGGTTCCGCGGGTGAGTTCAAGCCAGAGCGCGTCGCCCGCCCGGAGCGAGACCGCCCGCACGCCCGGCTTCCACCGGTAGCCCCAGCCGCCGATCTCCAGGGGGCGGGTCCGGCGCGCCGTGGCACCCTTGATCCGGTCCATCGCGATGTTCTGCCGCAGGAAGGGGACGAGAGCTGAGGCCACCGTGACGCCGCGTGGGGAAACGGTGACCTTGATGGCCCCGGTGATGAGGAACGCGGCCGCCGCGAGCAGCAGGCCCAGGCTGACGGACCGGTGTGTCTCGTCGACGACGGCGAAGACGATCAGTCCCAGAGCCAGGATCGCGCCGACGGCGAGCATCCAACCGCTGGACTGGGACCGGTTCCAGACCGCTCGCGTGCTGTCGTCATCATGCGGATTCATCGACGCCTCCGTGAGAGTGTGCGACCCACGGCAACGATCGCAGCGTCGACGGCCAAGGCCAAGGTGATGTCACCGTGCGCACAACCGGTCCAATGCCGACTGGCTCTCATCGTCTGCGGGGCGGAAGATCACCAATCGCTGATCCGGATCTTGAAGCGGTATGAGCACTTCGAAATCCACTGCGATCACACCGACGTCAGGATGCCGCATCACCTTGTGCCCGCGGCCGTTGACCTGGATGTCCCGCTCGGCCCACAATCGCGCGAATTCCTCGTCGTGAGTGATGAATTCGGCGATGCGGTCGGTCAACGCCCGATCCTCCGGATGCGCGGCCCACGCGGCGCGCAGATGGGCGACCCCATCTCGCACGACGCGTTCCCGATCGACGTAGAACTCGCGTATCTCCGGATGCATCAGGCACAGCCACATCGAATTGCGCTGTGACGGAGGCAGGGTGTCGAAATCCAGTAGGAGCCTCGTCATTTCGCGGTTCCAGGCCAGAATGTCGTAGCGGTGGTTCATCAGCATGGCCGGGAGCGGAGACAAGTCGGCGACCAGATGGGCCAGCGGCGGCGCCGCGGTGGTGGCGGGCTTGTCGGTGTTGCGGGGGCGCTGCTGGGCCAGGTTGAAGAGGTAGGCGCGTTCGACGGGGGCCAGGTGCAGCGCCCGGGCCAGCGCCTCCACCACGTCCGCTGAGGGCCGCAGCCCGCGACCCTGTTCCAGCCGGACGATGTAGTCGACGCTGACCCCGGCCAGTTCGGCGACCTCTTCGCGGCGCAGTCCCGGGGTCCGCCGGGCCTGCCGACGCGACGGCAGACCGAGATCGCGCGGGTCCAGCCGCTCGCGCCGGGCCCGCAGGAACGCGGCCAGCTCCTGTGTTGTGTCCACGGTGTGGGTCGTCATGTGCGTTCCAACAGCCAGGGTGGGACTGGCGTTCCCAGGAACCTCTTTCCCTTACCTCCGGCTCGCGGCGGTCACAGCCTTGTTCTCGACAACGGATCACGAGCACAGGAGGACACGATGTCGCTCACCCTCGACACCTACCGGCTGCTGGGCCGCTCCGGGCTGCGGGTCTCACCGCTGGCGCTGGGCGCGGCGACCTTCGGCACCGAGTCGGGCTGGGGAGCCGAGCAGGACGAGGCGCGCAAGCTGTTCGACCGCTACCTCGAGCGAGGCGGCAACTTCATCGACACCGCCAACACCTACAGCAATGGCAGTTCCGAGCGCATGCTGGGCGAATTCACCCGCGACAACCGCGAAAGCCTGGTGCTGGCGACGAAATACACTACGCTGCGCCGCCCCGGCGACCCGAATTCCGCGGGCAGCCACCGCAAGAGCCTGTTCACCTCGGTAGAAGCTAGTCTGCGACAGCTCAATACGGACTACATCGATCTGCTCTACCTGCACGTATGGGATTTCACGACACCGGTCGAGGAGATTCTGCGCGGCATGGACGATCTGGTCCGGCAGGGCAAGATCTTGTACGTGGCGATCTGCAACGCCCCGGCCTGGCAGGTTTCGCGCATGCAGGCGATAGCCGACCTGCGCGGCTGGTCACCGCTGGTCGCGCTCCAGATCGAATACAACCTGATCGAGCGTACCGGGGAACGTGACCTGATCCCCATGGCACGCGAGATGGGGCTGGGTGTGCTCCCGTATTCACCCCTGGCCGGCGGGGTGCTCACCGGCAAGTACAGCCGCGACGACCTGACCGCGGCGAACGTCGCATCCGGCGACGGCACCCGTAAGAGCTTCAACCTCGCCTTGGGCACGCTCACCGAACGTAACCTCGCCATCGCCGATGTCGTGAAGGAGGTCGCCACGGAGCTGGGCGTCACACCCGCCCAGGTCGGGCTGGCCTGGACCCTGCGGAATCCGAGCGTGACGGCACCGATCATCGGCGCCCGCACCCCCGCGCAGTTGGAGGACAATCTGGGCGCCCTGGAGGTCGACTTCACCGCCGCCCAACTGGCCCGCCTCGACGAGGTCAGCGCGATTGAACTCGGCTTCCCGCACGACATGCTCGCCAGTGATCACATCCGCAACGTGACCGCAGGTGACCTGAAGATCGAAACCCGCCGCTGATACCCGATCGCCCCGAGGGCGGCACCAGCGCCGCCCTCGGGGCGATCACAGCGTGAATGGATCCTCGTCGAGCTTTTCTGTCAGGTGCTCAAGAGTGTCCGTAAGCCTTGTCGGCGCACCGTTCAGCCTTTCGCGCTGCGCGGCGACGTGACCGATGAGGCGGAGGGTCCGTCCCGAGGAGATTCCGGGTGCGGCGGTGGCCAGGGATCTGATGACGTCTTCCGCGTCGCGCCAGGCATTGACGTCCAGCAGACATTGTGCGAGCCGTGCGGATGACATACCTGCGTAGCCGGTCGCGACGCCGCGCCCTGGTTGTGCGGATTGCAGTAGCCGCTCGATGGCTTTCTGTACGTCACCTGCGATCTGAAGTGTGTGGCCCCAGTGGCCGTCAATTTCCCTGTGGGTCACCCACCATGCCCAGTCCGGTTCGCCGACGTCGCTACGGTCCTCGATGAGCGACCGGGCGCGTTGAAGTGACTCGACGGCATCCGACGTACGTCCCGTGCCGACCAGTCCCTTCGCTTCACGGATGCGGAACATCGCCTCGACGCGCGGGGTCAGTCGTTTACGGTTGAGCACCGACCGGGCGATGGACAGCGCCTCCTGGTTCCGTCCGCACCATTCACTGTGCATCGCCATGTTCTGCAGCGTCAGCAGTGCGATGGAGCGATCCCCCGAGAGATTCGCGAGGAGCAACGCCTCCTGGTTGAAGCGCCGGGCGGCGCCGTGTAATTCCGCGTCAAAAAGAGCCCATCCGGCGACTTCGGCGAGTTCCGCGGCGGCCGACTGGATGTCGCGCTCGTACCGGGGATCGTAGTCTCCGACTCCGAGCCGCCGATGCACGACCTTGAACGCGCGGCCTGCGGGCTCTGCGATCGATACTCCGCTGAGTTCGTTGTCCAGGACGACCAGCCGACGGGAAGTCTCCCGGATGGCGTGTACGAAGTCAGCTCCACGTGCCTCGTTGAGTCTGAGTATCCGATCAGTGATGGCCGGTGATTCAGCAGCTTCGGGCGAAACTGGCGGCGGTGCTACTCGTGCCGCGATTGCGGCAAGTTCCCCGTCTGTCTCGAGCAGGGTGTCCAGCGCCGTGACGAGTTGCGTCGACGGCTGCTGTTTCCCGCAGAGGACGCGGGACAGATAGGCGTGGTCGTAATTCAGGTGGCGGGCGACCGCCCGAACACTCATGTCCCGGTCGCGAAGCATGTCGCGGACCCTCTGGCTGAACTCCCCGCTGCCCATGGTGACCAGGGTACGGTCGTCACCGCGCTGTCACCAGGCGATCACCAACCGCGACCGCGCATTCGCGGTTGTCTTGGGCGTACGCAAGGACCCCCGCGACCGTGCGACCGGCCCGGGGGCGTGGCCATCGCTAACAGGAGCGACAACGTGTCGGACACTAGCCCAGCCACCCCACCCGCGAACACGCCCAACGACGACTGCGATGTGTGCGGGGCGCTGTTACGACAGCAAGCCGAAGCAAGGCGTAACGGGGATCAAAAGTGGGCGACCACGTGTCTCATCGAACTCCAGCGGCACCACAACGGCCCGCTGCACAGCGAGGCGGCCCGGTGAAGGGCCGCGCGATGATGACGCTGCGCGTTTCGCGGGACAGCGGGAAAACCTACGGGCCGACGCGCGTGATCAGGTCCACCGACCCCCTGATGCCGCTGGAGACGTCGGTGTGGCCGCCGTGTCAGTGCCCCCGATGTGTATCGGCGCACCTGACCATCCGTCGGTCGTACTGACGGGTGCGACACGAAACCGCCAGCCCTCTGGCCAGGGCCAGGGGGCTGACGATGTTCGTAAGGGGCCCGTCTCAGCCTTGTTTGGGCGCGGCCTGCTGGACGACCTCGAAGGACCACAGGGTGGAGCCGGCCGCGGCGGGCTTCTGCTTCGGGGCGTCTTCGCCGCCGTGCTGGTGGGCCGCCTTCATGGGGCCCTCCATCCACGCCTGGAAGTCCTCCTCGCTGCGCCAGCGCGTATAGACGAGGTACTGGTCGGTCCCCTCGACCGGGCGCAGCAGCTCGAACCACTCGAAACCGTCGGAGCCCTCCACGGCTCCGGCGCGTGACGCGAAGCGCTTCTCCAGCACCTCGCGCTGTTCCTCCGGCACGGTCAGCACATTGATCTTGACTACGCTCATGGCCCCATCTTGCCGTAGCCGATGTCGCGCGTCGGCGGTGCCTCACCCTCAGCCGTGCAGCTTCAGGCCCTTGGTCACCTTGTCCACCTGGCCGCGCGGTCCGTGGACCGCGAGGCCGACCAGGTTCAGCGCCTCGGCGTCGATGGCGCGGACCGTCGCGCGGTTGTCGTCCTCGTTGTTGGTGCCGAAGAGCTCCTCCGTGTAGAGGGCCGTCGGCAGGTCGCGGGTGAGGGCGCGGGCGTGGGTGCGGGTGAGGGCGGGGGCGTCGGCGGCGTAGACGAGGACCGGTTCGCGGAACATCGGGAGGTAGACGTTGCCCGAGGCGTCCTCGTACGGCTTGCCGACGATCTCGTCCGTGGCGTGCGCCAGGCCGCTGGAGAGGAACGCGGTCACGTTCAGCTTCTGCCAGTCGGCGAGGTCGGTGCGGACGATGACGGCGATCTTGGTGTCGAAACGCATGGACGGCAGTCTCGCCACCGTTCCGGCCTGGGGTCTTGAACGCTGGTGCGAGGGCGGTACGAGGCACGGCGGCACAATGGGGGCGTGGGTGTGGCAGGCGAAGGGGAGCGGGGGCCCGCGGACTGGGTCCGGTACTGGCGTGATCCCGACCGGGCCGTGGAGGCCATGCACGCCCACTTCTTCAGCCATCGCTTCCATCCCCACAGCCATGACGCCTACTCCTTCGCCGTCACCGAGATCGGCGCCCAGCGCTTCCGGTGCCGGGGTGCGCTGCGGACCAGCGGGGCGGGGATGGTGATGGTCTTCAATCCCGACGATCCGCATGACGGGGAGGCCGCCGCCGAGCTCGGCTACAAGTACCGCATCGTCCACATGGGTCCCGATGTGATGGGGAATGTCCTCGCCGATGTGGCCGACAGCGCCGCCGACCGGGCGGCGTTGCCGCTGTTCGACCGGCCGGTGGTCTCCGATCCCGTACTCGTCCCCGCCCTGCTGCGGCTGCATACCGCCCTGGTCGGTGGCGCCGGTCCACTCGTGCGGGACGAGCGGCTGACAGCGGCCGTGGGGGCGTTGGTACGGCGCGGGGCCACCGGGCCGCTGCGCGCCCGGGAACTGCCGGGCGGGAGCGGTGAGCAGGCGCGGGCCGCGCGGCGGGCCCGGGTGCTGCTGGAGGAGGCGTACCTGGAGGAGATCCCGGCGGCGCGGCTCGCGGAGGCCGCCGGGTGCAGCCGCTTCGCGCTCTACCGGGCGTTCCGCGCCGCCTACGGGATGGCGCCGAGCGACTTCCAGCGGCAGCTCCGGCTGCGCCGGGCGCGCGGGCTGCTGGTGGCGGGCCGTAGCGCGGCCGAGGCCGCGGCCCAGGCGGGGTTCGCCGACCAGAGCCACTTCCACCGGTGGTTCGTGCGGTGCTTCGGTGTGACGCCGGGAACATTTCAGCGCGCCGCGGGTCCCGATTCGCGGCGCACCCCGCAGCCCTGGTGAAATTGGGCCGGACCGTACGGACTCATACGGAGCGCAAGCACCCCGCCAAAGCCTGACATCTTTCGGACAACCTCGGACGACGGTCAGGTGAAGTGGGAGTGTTCGGCGTCTGAGTAGTGGGCTCAGTAGGGTCTCCAGACATCCAGGACAGGTGAAAAGGGCGAGTGGGGGAGCGGCAGGGCGTGGCGAACGTGGAGCGGAGCGGACTGGGGAGAACCCCGGACACGGGGCCGGGCCCCGGTGCCGTCGGGGCGCGGACGTCACGGACCAGAATGGGGCTCGCGGCCCTGTGGCTCCTGGCCGGTGTGCTGGCGGTCCGTCAGGCGGCGGCGGTGCTGCGGCTGCCCCCCGATGAGCGGCTGACCGACCTGGAGACCTGGATCGGCGAAGAGGGTGTGCTGCATGTCAGGGGGTCGCTGTACGACGGGGACTCCTTCACCGGCACACCGTTCTCCGGGCTCGTCCTCAAGCCCCTGACCCGGGCCGCCGAACAGAGCCTCGGGGTCGCCTGGACCTTCGGCACCCTGCTGCTGGTCGTGGTCCTCGGGCTGGTCGTGGCCCGGTCGCTGCCCGGCCCGGTCTCCCGCCGCACCTCGCTGATCGCCGCCCCGCTGGCCATCAGCCTGCTGGTGCTCTCGCTTCCGGTGCGCAACACCTTCACCCTCGGCCAGACCAGCATCATCCCGGTGCTCCTGGTCGTCCTCACCGTGCTGCCCAGAACCTCCGGGCGGCAGGCCGGTGTGCTCATCGGGGTCGCCGCGGCGCTGCAGCCCGCGCTGCTGCTGTTCGCCGTCGTGCTGTGGCTCATCGGGCGGCGCCGGGCCGCGGCGCTCGCGGGCGCCACGTTCGCCGGGTGCACCGCGCTCGCCTGGGCGGCCATGCCGCACGACTCGTGGACGTACTGGGGCCACCACATCGGCGGCGCCGGGCTCGGCGCGCCCGCCGACAGCCTGGCCAACCAGTCGCTGCACGGGCTGCTGCTGCGCATCGGTCTCGAGGGCCCGGTCGAGCTGGCGCTGCTGGCCGTGCTCGCGGTCGCCGTCACGGTGATCGGCCTGCGGCGCGCGGTGCACTACGCGAAGGACGGGCAGCTACTGCTCGCCGCCGCCATCACCGGCAGCGTCGCGCTCGCGGTCTCGCCCACCTCCTGGCAGCACCAGCAGCTATGGATCCTGCTGGCCGTGGTCGGCCGGGTGGGGCGGCGCGCCTCCGACCGGCTGGTGTGGCCGGTTCTGGTGGTGCTGACGATGTCGCTCAGCCGCACCGCGCTGCTGCCCGACATCGAGATCCTCGGACATATCGGCTACAATGCGCCGCTTCTCGCCGCGCTCGTCGCCGCCTGTGTGGTGCCGTTCCACTCCCGCACCTCGCCGCATTGGGACGACCCCGAGCCGACGCCGGTCGCCGACCCGGCCAAGAGCCGCTTCGCCTGGGTGCCGCTGCTGCGCTTCCTCAAGCGGCCGCTGTCCCGCCCGAACCTGATGCTCGAGCTGATGCTGATCCGCGTCGGCTACTTCGCCTACTCCTGGATCCGTGCCCATGCCCCGGACGAGCGCAGCGTGGCCGAGGGCCACGGGGACCAGGTGCTCACCCTCGAGGGCTGGCTGCACATCGACATCGAGCACTGGTTCAACGCCATCGTGGCCGACACCGGATGGCTCAAAGACTTTATGAACTGGTACTACAGCACCTTCCACTTCCTAATCCCGCTGTCCCTGCTGGCCTGGCTGTATCTGCGCCGCCCGGCGACCTACCGCTGGGCCCGTACGCCGCTGGCCTTCGCCACGATGCTCGCCCTGGTCGGCTTCTGGCTCTACCCGCTGGCCCCGCCGCGGCTGATGGGGCTCGGGTACGTGGACACCGCGCACGGCCCGCAGGATCTGAACAACCCGGACTTCGGCGCGCTCACCAAGCTGTCCAACCAGTACGCGGCCATGCCGTCGCTGCACGTGGGGTGGTCGCTGTGGTGCGGGGTGGTCATCGCGATCGTGGCGCCGTACGTATGGGCGAAGGTGCTCGGCATCCTGTACCCGCTGCTGACGACGGCGGTCATCGTGGGCACCGCCAACCACTATGTGCTGGACGCGGTCGGCGGCGCGGCCATCGTCTCGGCCGGGTTCGGGCTGCAGTACGTGCTGCTCGGTGTGGGCAAGCGCCCGCGCGAGGAGGCGCCACCGCTGTCGGGGGCGATGGGCGCCACGCTCGCCCGGGCCAGAGGGCTGGTACCGGGGCTGGTGCGGCAGCGTAGCGGTGGGCACGACGACGCCGAGCCGGTCGACGCCGAGCCCGCCGATGCCGGGGCTGAGCCCCCAAAAGAGGGACGGGCTCGCGTTGAGCGGCATGACCAGCGGGTCTAGCGTGGTGAGAAGGGGGCGGAAAGGCGTGAAAGCGCGTTAAACGGGGGGATCCGGGAATCGAGACGGGGAGCGGGGACCCCGACCGAGGAGGAACAACGATGTCCCTGGTGAAGGCAGTAACCGCGGCGGTCGCGATGGGCGCTTCGATGGCCATAGCGACCCCCGCAGCCGCCGCGCCGCCGCACCCCTTCGTCATCGTCCACGACAGTTTCCAGCCGGCGTCGCAGGCGAAGACCGCCAGTGCGGTGACGTACGACAAGTCGCTGGTGCCGACGTCCGCGTCGGTGTTCATCGCGGAGGCGCGGCTGAGCGGCAAGGGCATGAAGAACCACCACGAAGGTGGGGAGAACCACGGCCACTACCCGATGCACAAGGGCACGTTCGTGTTCATCAGCGTGCGTGGCCTCGCGGCCGATCACCACTTCGGGATCCATGTCCATACGAAGCCGTGTGGCACCAAGCCCGACTCGTCGGGGCCGCACTACCAGAACAAGAAGGACCCCAAGCAGCCCTCGACCAACCCGAAGTACGCCAACCCGCACAACGAGGTGTGGCTGGATGTGACCACCAACGGAGCCGGTAAGGGCTGGGCCAAGTCCTGGGTGAAGTGGAACTTCAGGTCCGGTGAGGCCCGTTCCGTGGTGATCCACAAGCATGCGACGGGCACCGCGTCGGGCAAGGCCGGGCAGGCCGGCGCCCGGGTGGCGTGCGTCAACGTGCCGTTCAAGTAGCGGCGTCCGGGGGCGTCTCGGGATTCCGGAGGGCGGGCGGGCCTCACGGCGGCAGTAGCCCGCCCTCCACCGAGGCGTTCCTGATCTCCTCGTACAGCGCGCGCAGCGTCTCGCTCACGGCGACCCGTGGCAGATGCAGCCCGTCCAGCGCCTCGGCGTCCACGGGAGCGTGGCTGTCGGTGGCCATATCGCCCCAGCCCTGGCCGGTCAGACAGCGCATCAGGGTGGGGTTGAGCCGGTCCACCCCGCGCACCAGACACGCCTCGGGCGTACGGCCCTCCTCGTACTCCCGCCACAGCGCCGGCAGTTCGGTGCCGAGCGGGGCGGGGAGCGAGGCGAAGCGCGGGGGCTCACCGCCCCCGGCGCCCCGCTCCACCACGTCCATCTCGACGAGGTCGTGCATCAGGCACAGCTTGAGCATCTTGGTGAGGTCGAGCCGCTGCCCGGCCTCGCGTTCGAACTCGCCGTGCAGTATCCAGCTCACCATCGCCAGATGCCAGGAGTGCTCCGCGACGCTTTCCTTGCGCTCCGGGGTGGCGTTGTTGGCGCGCTCGATCTCACGAAGGCGGGCGGTCAGGGCTATGAAGTCGAAAAGTCTTCGCCGATCGCCCGCCGCGCCGTGCGGACCGTACATCTCGCTCATGGCGGTCAGTGTGCCCGCGTCCGGGAGGTTGTGGGACTCCTGGCACGGCACGAACAGCTTACGTATACGTCACCCTCAGCTCCTTGATCCCGTTCAGCCAGGCCGAACGCAGCCGCCGGGGCTCACCCGCGAGCCGGATGTCCGGGAGGGTGTCCGCGATGGCCTGGAAGATCAGCCGGATCTCCAGCTCCGCCAGGCTCTTGCCGAGGCAGAAGTGCGGTCCGCCACCGCCGAAGCCCAGATGGGGGTTGGGGTCGCGGGTGATGTCGAAGTCCTCGGGGCGGTCGAAGACCTCGGGGTCGTTGTTGGCGGAGGAGTAGAAGACACCGACCCGCGCGCCCGCCTCGATGTGCTGTCCGCCCAGTTCGGTGTCCTGGGTGGTGGTGCGCTGGAAGGACATCACGGGGGTGGCCCAGCGCACGATCTCGTCGGCGGCGGTGGCGGGGTGCTCGGCCTTGAACAGCTCCCACTGGTCGGGGTGGGTGAGGAAGGCGTGCATTCCGTGGCTGATGGCGTTGCGGGTGGTCTCGTTGCCGGCGACGGCGAGCAGCAGTACGAAGAAGCCGAACTCGTCCGAGCCCAGGTTGCCCTCGTCCTCGGCGGCCACCAGCCGGCTGACGATGTCCTTGGCCGGGCACGCCTTGCGGTCGGCGGCGAGGTTCATGGCGTACGAGATCAGCTCCATGGCCGACTCGGCGCCGATCTCCTCGGTGATGGCCAGTTCCGGATCGTCGTACGCGACCATCTTGTTGGACCAGTCGAAGATCTTGGACCGGTCCTGCTGGGGGACGCCGATCAGCTCGGCGATCGCCTGCAGCGGCAGTTCGCAGGCGACATCGGTGACGAAGTCCCCGCTGCCGCTCTCCCGGGCCCCTGCCACGATGCTTTCCGCGCGGTCGCGCAGGGCGTCCTCGAGGGCGCGGATGGCGCGCGGGGTGAAGCCGCGCTGGACGATCTGGCGGACCCGGGTGTGCTCGGGCGGGTCCATATTGAGCATGATCAGCTTCTGGACGTCGATCTGGTCCCGCTGGATGTGCTCGTTGAAGCGGATGATCGCGGTGTTGGCGTGCGAGGAGAAGATCTCCGGCCGGGTGGAGACCTCCTTGACATCGGCATGGCGGGTGACGGCCCAGTAGCCGTCGTCGCCGAAGCCGGCGATGCCGTGGGGCTGGGGGATCCAGCACACCGGGGCGGTCTGCCGCAGCCGGGCGAGCTCCGGGAGTGGCACCCGATGCTGATGGAGGTCGGGGTCGGTGAGGTCAAAGCCTTCGGGGAGCGCTGGACAGGACATGGCCACTCCAGAGATCTGACTGGGAGATCTGACGGCCTATCAGAAGTGTCCGCAACGTAGTAACGGGTTCTACAAGTCGCAAGAGAGAACGCGGCCATTGTTTCGGGGGATTGGTGCCGCTCCTGGTCCGCTCAACCCCTGCACAACCCTTGCGCCGCCGGGCCGGGCCTCAGCAGACTGAGCTGAAGAACTAGAACGCGTACTAGTTCTGGCGCGGGCGCTGCCGGGAGCCCCGCGGATGCGATGAGAGGACGAGACAGCCATGGCCGCGGAACCCGTCATCGTCGAAGCCGTACGCACCCCCATTGGCAAGCGCGGAGGCGCGCTCGCCAACCTCCACCCCGCCTATCTGCTCGGCGAGACCTACCGCGAACTCCTCGCCCGTACCGGCATTCAGCCCGACTGCGTCGAGCAGATCGTCGGCGGTACGGTCACCCATGCGGGGGAGCAGTCGATGAACCCCGCCCGCACCGCCTGGCTGACGATGGGCCTGCCGTACGAGACCGCGGCGACGACGGTGGACTGCCAGTGCGGCTCGTCGCAGCAAGCCAACCATATGGTGGCCAACATGATCGCCACCGGTGTCATCGACATCGGCATCGGCTGCGGGGTCGAGGCCATGTCGCGGGTGCCGCTGGGCAGCGGCTCCAAACACGGCCCGGGCAAACCGTTCCCGGAGGAGTGGAACGTGGATCTGCCCAACCAGTTCCAGGCGGCCGAGCGGATCGCCCGCCACCGCGGCCTGACCCGGGAGAACGTGGACGCCCTCGGGCTGATCTCCCAGGAGCGGGCGGCGCGGGCCTGGGCGGAGGAGCGGTTCAAGCGCGAGACGTTCGCGGTGCAGGTGCCCACGACGGAGGAGGAACAGACGGCCGGAGAGGGCATGTGGCGGGCCGTCGACCGGGACGAGGGGCTGCGCGACACCAGCATGGAGGCGCTGAGCGGGCTCAAGCCCATCATGCCGAACGCCGTGCACACCGCGGGCAACTCCTCCCAGATCTCCGACGGCGCGTGCGCGGTGCTCTGGGCCTCCAAACGGATGGCCCGGGCACTGAAGCTGCGCCCGCGCGCCCGCATCGTGGCCCAGGCCCTGGTCGGCACCGATCCGCACTTCCATCTGGACGGGCCGATCGACGCGACGAAGGCGGTGCTGGGCAAGGCCGGGATGACGCTGAAGGACATCGACCTGGTCGAGATCAACGAGGCGTTCGCCTCGGTGGTGCTGTCCTGGGCGCGGGTCTTCGAACAGGACCTGGCGAAGGTGAACGTGAACGGCGGCGCGATTGCCCTGGGACATCCCGTGGGGGCCACGGGGGCGCGCCTGATCACGACGGCGCTGCATGAACTGGAGCGCGCGGACAAGGAATTCGCGCTGATCACGATGTGCGCGGGCGGGGCGCTGGCTACGGGGACGATTATTCAGCGGTTGTAGGGCTGGGGGCTGTGGGGGCGTCGGGTCCCCGGAGGCCGCGGGCCTTGGGCGTGGCCGGTTCCTCCGGGGTGGCCAGGGCCTCCGGGGTGGCTGGTTCTTCCGGGGTGGCCGGGGCCTCCGGGGTGGCCGGGGCCTCGAAGGTGGTTGGGGCTTCGAAGGCCGCGCGGCGGGTTGCTCGGCGCAGGGCCTTGAGGATGGCGCCGCCGAGGGTCAGGGTGAGCACCATCGTGACCACGGCGCGCGGCAGATCCCAGCCCAGCGAGGTGGCCAGGCAGTACGCCACGAAGCGGGCCAGATTGTCGCCGAGCGGATCGCCGGGGACGTAGGAGATCCCCGAGGCCATGCCCTGCATCAGGGTCCAGCCCTGCAGGTTCATGGCCGTCCCGTACGCCACGGACGCCACCGCCCCGTACCCGGCGAGCAGCAGTGACTCGGCCCGGCCGCGGAGCCGGGCGGCGCCGGGCAGCAGGCCCGCGCCCATCGCCACCCAGCCCATGGCCAGCATTTGGAACGGCATCCACGGCCCCACGCCGCCGGTGAGCAGCGCGGACGCGAACATCGACACGGCGCCGAGGACGAAGCCGAAACCGGGGCCGAGCACCCGCCCCGACAGCACCATCAGGAAGAACATCGGCTCGATCCCGGCCGTCCCCGCGCCCAGCGGCCGCAGGGCCGCCCCCGCCGCCGCCAGGACCCCGAGCATCGCGATGGCCTTGGCGTCCAGACCGGTGTCCGCGATGGTGGCCACGACCACGGCCAGCAGGAGCGGAAGCAGCGCGGCGAACAGCCAGGGCGCGTCGGCGGCATGGGTGGTGATCCCGGAGTCGCCCGGTGCGAACAGCGGCCAGCCGAAGGCGACGACACCGATCGCGGAGACGAGGGCGAGCGCCGCCACGGAGCGGGGGCCGAGGCGTACGGCCCGGATGCGACCGCTGGACGCCGTGGTCGGCTTCGTGTCGTGCGTCTCGGTCGGCTTCGTGTCGTATGCCGTGGTCGGCTGTGAGTCGTACGCCTCGGTCGGCTCGGTGGCGTACGCAGCGGTCGGTTGTGCGCCGTACGCAGCGGTCGGCTGTGTGCCGTATGCCTCGGGCCGGTGTGGCTCGCCGCTCAGGGGGCGCTGCCCGCTCACGGTGTTCCCTCCAGCGCCTGGCGCACCTGTGGCACCGTCAGCCACGGCAGCGGGGCCAGGACCTTGGCCACCTGTGGGGCGAACGCGGGGGAGGACACCACCACCTCCGCCGTGGGCCCGTCCGCGACCACCTCGCCCTCGGCCAGGATGACGACGCGGTGGGCGAGTTCGGCCGCCAGCTCCACATCGTGGGTGGCCAGAACGATCGCATGGCCGTCCGCCGCCAGCCCCCGCACCACCTCCACCAGCCGCGCCTTCGCCGCGTAGTCGAGCCCGCGCGTCGGCTCGTCGAGCAGCAACAGGGGCGGGCGGGCGGTGAGGATGACGGACAGGGCCAGCGCCAGCCGCTGCCCCTCCGACAGATCGCGGGGGTGGGCGGTGTCCGCCACCTCCGGCAGCAGCCGGCCGACCAGCTCACGGCAGGTGCCGGGCGCCGCGCCCGCGTCCTGGTCGGCCGCCGCGCATTCGGCGGCGACCGTGTCCGCGTAGAGCAGATCGCGCGGCTCCTGCGGTACGAGGCCCACCTGGCGCAGCAGTTCGGCGGGGCGGGTGCGATGCGGTACGACCCGGCCCGGGCCGACCCGCACCGACCCCGAGGCCGGTTCGTGCAGTCCGACCAGGCTCGCCAGAAGCGTGGACTTGCCCGCTCCGTTGCGTCCCATCAGCGCCACCGTCTCGCCCGGCCGCACCGACAGGTCCACTCCGCGCAGCGCCTCGACGCGGCCGTGGCGTACGGACAGCCGCGCCACCTCGCCCACCGGCTCGTCCGGCGGCGGATCGGCCACCGTCCGCGGGGTGAGCGACGCCAGCCGCTCCCGCAGCGACCCCGCCTTGCGGCGCGCGTCCCGTACGGACAGCGGCATCGGCGACCGCCACCCCGCGAGGCCGCCCAGCGCCACCACGGGGGGCTGGACGGGCGACACCGGCAGCAACTCGGCCGGTGGCCCGGCCAGCGGGGCGGCGCCGGGGGAGGGCAGCAGGATCATCTGGTCCGCGTACTGCACCACCCGCTCCAGGCGGTGCTCGGCCATCAGCACGGTGGTGCCCAGGTCGTGCACCAGCCGCTGCAACACGGCCAGCACCTCCTCGGCCGCGGCCGGGTCGAGCGCGGAGGTCGGTTCGTCGAGGACCAGGACGCGGGGGTGGGTCGTGAGCACCGAGCCGATGGCCACGCGCTGCCGCTGCCCGCCGGAGAGCGTGGCGATGGGACGGTCCCGCAACTCGGCGAGGCCCAGCAGATCGAGGGTCTCCTCGACCCGGCGGCGCATGGTGTCCGGCGCGATGCCGAGGGACTCCATGCCGTAGGCCAGCTCGTCCTCGACGGTGTCGGTGACGAAGTGCGCGAGCGGGTCCTGGCCCACGGTGCCGACGACGTCGGCCAGTTCACGCGGCTTGTGGGTACGGGTGTCCCGGCCCGCGACGGTGACGCGGCCGCGCAGGGTGCCGCCGGTGAAATGCGGTACGAGACCGGAGACGGCGCCCAGCAGTGTCGACTTGCCGACCCCGGACGGGCCGACGAGCAGACACAACTCCCCTTCGGGGACGGTCAGATCCACCCCCGCCAGTGCTGGCCGCGCCGCCCCGTCGTAGTGCACCGACACCTGCTCGAACCGGATCACGGGCTGGCCTCCTCAGGCCCCGCCTCGGCTCGCTCGTCCTCTCGCTCGCCGGGTGGGGTTGGTGCGGTGGTGGGGTTGGGGTGGTTGTCGGGGGCCGAGGGCGGTTGCGTTGTCGCGTCGCCGGGCTGCCGGTGCGGCTCGGCGGCGGGTCGGGTGCCGGGGTACGGGGGATTGGGGGGTCGCCGGTCCCGGGCGTGGGCCGGGTTGGCGGGGGCGTCGTCCGGCGGGGCCGGTTGGCGGCTCGTGGCTGGGGGCGGTACCGGTGTGGGCGTGGTGTCCGGGGGCGGTTCCGTTGTCGTGTCGCGGGGCCTCTGGTGCCGCCCGGCGGCGGGCCAGGTGTCGGTGCCGGGGAGGTCGGGTCGCCCTCGGTCCCGCGCTCGGGCCGGGTTGGCGGGGGCGTCGTCCGGCGGGGCCGGTTGGCGGGACGCGTCCCGGGGCGGATCTGTGGCCGCGTCGTCGGGCCGCAGGTGCCGCTCGGCTGCGGGCCGGGTGCCGGTGTCCCGGGGGTCGGGGCGTCGTCGGTCCCGGGCGTGGGCCGGGTTGGTGGGGGCCCTGTCCGGCGTAGCCGGTTCGCGGGCCGGAGGCAGTGTCGGGGCCGGGGACGCGAAGGCCGGGAGCAGGCCCAGCAGTACCCCAGCCGCGGGCCACAGCGGCAGCGTCGGGGCGGTGAGTGGGACGACGGACGGCTGGAGGGCCCCCGGGGCGTACGAGGCGGCCCGGATCATCAGCGCCGCGACCGCCGCACCCGACCCCGCCACCAGCCACGCCCGGACGCCCCAGCGGTCCGGGCGGTAGCGGCTGCGCACCGAGCGGCGGCCGCCCAGCCACAGTCCGGCGAGCGCGGCGGCGAGGCCCGCGAGCAGCAGCGGCAGACCGTAGCCCGCGCCCTCGGCCGCGAGCAGACCGTACGTACCGCAGCAGACGCCGAGCAGCCCGCCCAGCGTCAGCGCGGTGGTGGTACGGGCGACGGCGGGCGGGACCTGGGCCGTGCGGCCGTAGCCGCGTGCGTCCATCGCCGCCGCCAGGGCCACCGACCGTTCCAACGCGCCCTCCAGCACCGGCAGTCCGACCTGTAGCAGTGCCTTTACCCCGCGGTCGGGGCGGCCGCGTAGCCGACGGGCGGAGCGCAGCCGCTGGACGTCCGCCACCAGATGCGGTGCGAAGGTCATCGCCACCACGACCGCCACCCCGGCCTCGTAGAGCGCGCCGGGCAGCGACTTGAGCAGCCGTGCCGGGCTGGCCAGCGCGTTCGCGGCGCCGACGCAGATCAGCAGGGTGGCCAGCCGCAGCCCGTCGTACAGCGCGAACACCAGCCCCTCGGCCGACACCCGGCCGCCGATCCGCACCCCCTGCGCCCAGTGGGGCAGCGGGACTTCGGGGAGCGTGAAGAGCACCCGCGTCCCGGGGATCGGCGAGCCGAAGAAGACCGCGAAGAACAGCCGGATGGCCAGCACCACAAGGCCCAGCTTGAGGAACGCGGTGTACGAGCGGGCCCACGGGGCGTCCGTGCGGCGTACGGCCACCACATAGCCCGCGACCGCGATGAGCAGCCCCAGCAGCAGCGGGTTGGTGGTCCGGGACGCGGCCGTGGCCAGCCCGAGCGCCCACAGCCACCAGGCCCCCGCGTGCAGCGCGCTTCCGCTGCGCGGGGCACTGCCGCGCGGGGCCCCGGCCCGCGGCCGGGTGCGGAACCGGGTGCGGAACCGGGTGCGGAACCCGAGGCGGGGGCGGCGGCGCGGGGCCGTGGCGTCGGGAGTGGCACGCGGTGGCATGGCGGTCATCCGCGCGCTCATACGCGACGGCGGCGCGCCTGCCACACCGCCGCGGCGCCGAGCAGGACCACGGCGGCGAGCCCGCCGATCAGCCCGGCGGAGGGGCCGGAGCCGCCGTCCGCCTTGCCGCCGTCGCCCTTCGGGGCGGCGTGGGCGTCCACGGAGGTGCTCACCTTGTCCCCGCAACCCGTCTCCGGATAGCCGGAGATGGCGCACAGCAGCGCGGCGGAGTTGTAGCGCAGCGGCTTCGCGACGGCGGCCAGCGCCTCCCCGGCGGACGCGTCCTCGCCGACCCGTGCGCACTCGGTACGGGGCGTGGGCGGCGTCCGGCGGTCGGGTGCGTCGGTGGCCGTGCCGAAGTCAATGACCACCGCGACCCGTTTGGTGCCGTCCGTGGCCGGGGTGTCGGCGCAGACGGCGGCGAAATCGGCCATGCCGCGTGGCCGGGTGGCGTCGTTCGAGTCCTCGCTGACCGCGTAGCGGAAACCGATCATGTCGCCGTCACCGGGCCGCGCCGAGGAGGGCCCCTGGGCGGCGTAGCTCCAGCCCCCGCCGTCCCGCTGCCAGAACGACCAGTAGCGATACCCATCGGCGGCCTGCGCGGTCGCGGCGCCGAACATCGCGAACAGGACGAGAACGGGCAGCAGCAGGCCGACGACGGGCAACAGCGGCCGGGCGGCGCGGGCTCGCGGGGCGAAGTGCGCGTGCGTGAATGGAGTCGAGGCCGCGTACGCGCGCGGAGCCGAAGCCGGGCGGCTGGGCAGGGCGCGAGCCGTGCGAGTGCACAGGGCCCATGCCGCGTACGCGCGCCGGACCCACGCCGCGCGGGCGCGCGGGGTCGAGGCCGCGTGCGTGCGTATGGCCGAGGCCGCGTACGCGCGCGGGGCCCCGGCCACGCGGCTGCGTAGAACCCGAGCCGCGCGCGTGCACGGCACCCATGCCGCGTACGTGTACCGCACCCAAGCCGCGCGAACGCGCCGCGCCTTGGCCGCGCCGGTGCGCGGGGCCGAAGCCGCCTGGGCGCGCCGCGCCGAAGCCTGCGTGCGCGGGGTCGGCATCATGTCCGTGCGGAGGGTCAAAGCTGCCGCCTCTTTCGGCCGCTGAGCAGGAAGCCGATGCCCACGCCCGCGATCGCGCAGACTCCGACGGTCCACCAGACGCCGCCGACCCCGCCGTCGTCGCTCTTCTTCCCGCTCTTCTCGCTCTTGCCGTCCGACTTCGCGCCCGGGGCCGCCGCCTCGGGCTTCGGGCCGGTGGCGTTGAGCTGCTGTACGAGGTCGGCGCCGCCGAAGTCGCGCGGGTCGGCGCCGGCCGCGTGGGCCGCGAGGATCAGCTTGGCGAGTGCGCCCGGGTCGCCCTTGGCCCAGGCCGCCGCGCCGCTGTCCTTGCCCTGCAGCCACTGCAGCGGCTTGCCCGCGGTCGCGCTGTGCTCCCCGGCGGCGAGCGCCACCACCGCGTCGGCGGTGCCGCCGAAGTCGGGCTGGTCCTTGGCGCCGGGCATCGCGGACTTCAGATGCATATCGGTGTCGGACATGGCGCGGGAGAGGTGGGCCAGCGCGGCCTCGGCGGCGTCCTTGGGTGAACCGGCTCCATCCGTCCCGCCCGCGCAACGCAGCGGCTTCGGCTCGGCGCCGCCGTCCTTGCCGACCGTCTCGAAGACGAAGCCCTTGCCCTGGGCGGCCAGCGCGGCGCTCGCGGTGGCCAGCTCATTGGCGACGGGCTTGCCCTTGTCCGCGGTGTACGCGAACGCCCCGCGCTCGTCCGCCTTCGCCGAGCACCCGAGCTGCAGTCCGAGCAGCGCGTCGTACGGGCTCTTGCCGCCCTTGGCGTTCAGCTTCGCCGGGTCCTGACCCGTGGCGGCGAAGGCGCCGATCGCCGCCGAGGTGGAGTTGGCGTCGCTCGGCCCGCCCGGGTTCATGCCCCAGCCGCCGTCGTCGTTCTGGTGGCGCTTCAGCCAGCCGATGCCCTTCTCCACGGTGTCGGCGCGGCCGCCCACCGCGGCCAGCGCCTGGATCGCCGCCGCCGTCGCGTCGGTGAACTCGCCCTTCTTCGGGTCGCACGCCTTCGAGGTGTCCGCGCGATACGCCGCGAAGCCGCCGTCCGCGCAGCTCTGCCCGGTCAGCCAGTCGATGGCCGACTTCGCCGGGGTGACGCCCACCGCGTCCTGGGCGAGCAGCGCCAGCGACTGCCGCCACACTCCGTCGAACTTCGGGTCCTTGGCGCCGTAGAGCCCCTCGGAACGCCCGGCCGGGCTGTCATCGGCGACAGCGGCAGGCGCGACGGCCGCGCCCAGGGCGGCGCACAGGGCGGCGCACAGGGGAAGAGCCGCCACGCTGCGGCGAATGTTCATGGCTGTGGTGCCTCTCGGTCGGTGGACGGGCGCACGCAGCCGCGCACGGCCGTCCATCCGCGTGCGGAACGCTCCGCGACACGTTTGGCACCCGGCTCAGCTCCGCATACCTCGACGGTGCCGCCACCGGTCCTCCGGCGGCGGGAGCCTGCGTCGTCGCGCCCGCCCGGGTGTTCCGGCTCGTACGCCCCGCGGGGCGCGCTCACGGTTGCGGGTCAGCGCCGGAATCGCACCGGCTTCCCCCGATCGGACGCGTATGAAGTTTACGGACACCTTATCCGCCGACTTATCGGGTGACCTCAGCCGCCCTCAGCTCCCGCGGACGGGGGCCGGACGAGCGTGAGGCAGCGCGTCGTGGTGCCGTCGTCCTCCTCGATGTCGCGGCGGTGCGCGAAGCCGAGCCGGGTGAGCAGGGCCAGCGACGTGTCGTTGGCCGCGGTGACCGTGGCGTGCACCGCGCTCAGGCCGAGCGCGCCGAATCCGTGGCCGACGACCGCCTCGGCCAGCTCCGTCCCCAGACCGCGTCCCCACGCCTCCGGCGCCAGCGCGTAGACGATCTCGTGGCCGCCGGCGACCTCGGTCGGCTTGATCTCGGCGTGGCCGACGTACCGGCCGTCCTCGCGGACGGCCCAGACGTCGAACAGCCGCCGGGCATAGACCTTGGTGAAGATCCGCCCGAACAGCGCCCGGTCCTCGGCCTCCGGAGTGGGCTTCCCGTCCCCCATCCAGCGGGACACCCGCCGGTCCTGGAACAGCGCGACGAAGGCGTCCTCGTCCTCGGGCCGGTACGGCTCGAGCAGCAGGCGCGCGGTGCGCAGCGTCGCGGTCATGCGCCGCGACGCTACGCCGCCGGGCACCACCCGGCAATCCGATAACGCGGAGGGCCGGGGGACGGCGCGCTCTCCGCTACCCGCGGCGCCACCACTGGGCCAGGGACTTCCACCAGCGGCGGCGGGCCTCGTGCTCGGAGCCGGATTCCGGCGCCGTGGCGGTGGACGCCGTGGCGCTGGAATCCGTGTCGTCCGCCGACCGCGCGGTCTCGGCGGGACCGTCGTGCGGGGAGGTCTCCCCGGCCCGCCCGGTGTTCTCCCCGGCGACCGGCGGCGTGCTGCCCACCGCTCCCGCGCCGGTCGCCGTCGCCGCGGCGACCATCTCGGCCAGCGCCTCATCGGACTTGGCGGCCGTCCGCGGGAAGCGCACCGGCAGCGCGGCCAGGGCCCGGTGGAAGGGTCCGGGCCGCCACTCCAACTGCTCAGCGGGCACGGCCAGTTCGAGGTCGGGGAGCCGGTCGAGGAGCTTCTCGATGGCGACGGCGGCGATGACCTGGGCCGGGTCCTTCGCGGGGCAGGTGTGCGGGCCCGCGCTCCACGCCAGATGGGCCCGGTTGCCGCGCCGGTTCGACAGCAGATACGGGTCGTTGTTGGCGGCGGCGAGGCTGATGACGACGGGCTCCCCCTTGGGCAGCCGGTGTCCGTCGACCGTCACCTCATGGCGCGGGTAGTGGATGCAGAAGTTGGCCAGTGGCGGGTCCTTCCACAGCACCTCGTTGAGCGCGTCCTCGATCAGCATGGTGCCGCCCGCGAGAGCGCCCGCGAACCGTTCGTCGGACAGCAGGAGCAACAGCCCGTTGCAGATCAGGTTCTGCTGCGGCTGGGTGCCCGCGCCGACGAGGACGACGATCTGGTGGACCAGCTCTTCGTCGGTGAGCTCGGAGGGGTGGGCGATCAGCCAGGACGTCATGTCCGGCCCCGGAGTGGCCCGCTTGAGGGCGATGAGCTCGAAGAGGGTCTCCGCGAGGAGCACGTTGGCCTGCTCGGAGTCCTCGGTGATGTCGAAGAGCGCCGAGAGCGCCCTGACGAGCTTGTCGCTCAGCTCGGGCGGGCAGCCGAAGAGCTGGTTGAAGACGAGCAGCGGGAGCCGGGCGGAGTACTCCTTGAGCAGATCGGCCTCGCCCTTGGGGCCGAAGAGGTCGATGAGGAAGTCGGCGCTGCGCTCCACGTAGCGGCGCAGCGCGTGGATGTCCAGCCGGTCGAGGGTGTCGGAGATCGCCGCGCGCAGCCGGTGATGTGCCTCGCCGTCGCTGCACAGCGCGTTCGGCCGGTACATCATCATCGGCACGACGGGGTTGTCCAGGGGGATGGTGCCGTCGGCGAGAGCCTGCCAGTGGCGCGCGTCCTTGGCGAACGTCTCGGGGCTGCGCAGGATGTCCAGCGCGGTCTGATAGCTGGTGACGAGCGAGACGGGGACGCCGGGCGACAGCTCCACGGGCGCGATGTGCCCGTGTTCCCGCAGCCGCGCGTAGGTGGCGGCCGGGTCGGCGGCGAACTCGGGGCCGTGCAGCGACTCCAGCCGTTCCCCGGCCGGGGCCCGACCGGAGTGCGCGGGGCAGCCCGGGGGCGGTGTCGGACCGGCTGCCGGAGTGGAGTCCGGATCTGGGGCCGGGGCGGAATCCGGGCCCGGTATCGCGCCGGAATCCGGGCCGGGCGTCGGCCCGGAATCCGGGCCGGGGGTGGGGGCGGAATCGCGGGTGGGGCTCGTCACGCATGCTCCTGCTGATACGGGGGTGGGTGCGCCGAAGCGGGTAAGGCTAACTGCCCGTCAGGAGGACCGGCACCCCGTAGGTCAATCAAATCGCATGGTAGGTAACGGGATCGCTGCCCGGCACCGCTTCCGCCCGGCCCAGCTTCACCAGCCGTCGCAGATGCGCCTCCGCCTCCGAGACCGCGATGTTGCGGGAGCCGTAGGGGATCTGCTCCCAGGGGCGGTTCCACTCCATGGATTCGGCGAGCTGCCACGGGGTGAGCGGGGTGGTGAGCAGGGCCCGCAGCCCGGCCAGCCGCTCCTCGTGGTGGCTCAGCAGCGCGCGCACCCGCGCCGGGGCGTCGGTGAAGGCGTACTGATGGGCGGGGAGCACCTCGGCCGGGGCGAGGGCGGCGACGCGTTCGAGGGAGTCGAGGTAGTCGCCGAGGGGGTCGATGACGGTCGTGTCGTCGGGGTCCTCGTAGAGCCCGATATGGGGGGTGATCTCGGGCAGCAGATGGTCACCCGAGAAGAGGCGGCCATGGCCGGGCATGCCCTCGCCGGCCGCCGGGTGGGCCTCTTCGAGGTGGAGGCAGACATGGCCGGGGGTGTGGCCGGGAGTCCAGACGGCGCGCAGCCGGCGGCCCGGCAGATCGAGGAGTTCACCGGGGACGATCTCGCGGTCGGGGAGGGCGGCCCGCTGCCCCGGGAGGCCCGTGCGGCCGGACTCGCGGCTGGCGCGCAGCGGGGCCAGATGCTCCTCGGGCGCCCCGGCCGCGCTGAGCTTCTCCTCCAGGTAGACGAGCCAGCGGGAGGGCTCGGCCTCGCGGGTGCGCCGGACGACCTGGGCGTCGGCGGCGTGCATCGCGATCCACGCCCCGGACGCCTCCCGCACCTGGCCGGACAGCCCGTGGTGGTCGGGGTGGTGATGGGTGACGAGGACGCCGTGGACATCGGAGACGGAGGTGCCGCATGCGGCGAGCCCGGCGGTGAGGGTGTCCCAGGCCGTGGGGTCGTCCCAGCCGGTGTCGATCAGGACCGGGCCGCGGTCGGTGTCGAGAAGGTGGACCAGGGTGTGCCCGAGCGGATTGTCGGGGATCGGGACCGGGATGCTCCACACTCCGCCGCCGTGCTCGGTCACCCGCGCCACCTGCGCCATCGGCTCCCCCTCTCCTCGACACAAGCATTGCCCACTATAGCTGGAACTGGTATCAGTTCTGATGCAGCGTCAGATATTGGCGGCCCCGGGTTCGGGCGAGCTGTTCGGCCCCGGATCGGGCGAGCCAGTGGCGGTCCCGCGACCGGGCGAGCTGTTGGCGGCCCCGAGTGCGGGCCGGCTGTCGGCGGCCCCGGGTGCGGGCCAGCCGGACGTACCCCTCAGTCATCGGCCGGAGGCGAACGATGGGCGATCTCATCGAGCACGGGCAGCTCTTCATCGGCGGCACGCTGACCGACCCGGCGGGCGACGACACCATCGAGGTCGTCTCGCCCCACACCGAGGAGGTCATCGGCCGGGTGCCACACGCCGCGCGCGGCGATGTGGACCGGGCGGTCGCGGTGGCGCGGACGGCGTTCGACGAGGGCCCCTGGCCCCGAATGAGCGTGGCCGAGCGGATCGCGGTGGTCACCCGGATCAAGGACGCCATCGCCGTACGCCATGAGGAGATCGCCCGGGTCATCAGCGCGCAGAACGGCTCCCCGTACTCCTGGAGCGTCCTCGCCCAGGCGCTCGGCGCGATGATGGTGTGGGACGCGGCCATCACCGTGGCCCGTGACTTCGGCTACGAGGAGCGGCGGGCCGGGGTGCTCGGCCCGCTGCTGGTGCGGCGGGAGCCGGTCGGGGTGGTCGCGGCCGTGGTGCCGTGGAACGTGCCGCAGTTCGTGGCCGCCGCGAAACTGGCGCCCGCGCTGCTCGCCGGGTGCTCGGTGATCCTCAAACCGTCCCCCGAGACGCCGCTGGACTCCTACATCCTGGCGGAGATCACGGCCGAGGCGGGGCTGCCCGAGGGGGTGCTGTCGATCCTTCCGGCCGACCGCGAGGTCAGCGAGTATCTGGTCGGCCACCCGGGCGTGGACAAGGTGTCGTTCACCGGGTCGGTCGCGGCCGGCAAGCGGGTGATGGAGGTCGCCTCGCGCCATCTGACCCGGGTCACACTGGAGTTGGGCGGCAAGTCGGCCGCGGTGATCCTGCCGGACGCGGATCTGGACGCGGCCGTCGCCGGGATCGTGCCCAACGCCTGGATGAACAACGGCCAGGCGTGTGTGGCCCAGACCCGGATCCTCGCCCCGCGCAGCCACTACGACGAGATCGCCGAGCGCTTCGCCGCCGCCGCCTCCGCCCTGGTCGTCGGCGACCCGCTGGATCCGGCCACCCAGGTCGGGCCGCTGGTGGCGCGGCGGCAGCAGAAGCGGTCGCTGGACTACATCGCGCTGGGGCAGCGGGAGGGCGCCAAGGTGCTGACGGGCGGCGGCCGTCCGGAGGCCCTGGACACCGGCTGGTATGTGGAGCCCACGCTCTTCGGCGATGTCGGCAACGGCATGCGGATCGCCCGTGAGGAGATCTTCGGCCCGGTGATCTGTCTGCTGCCGTACGGGGACGAGGAGGAGGCGGCCCGGATCGCCAATGACTCCGACTACGGGCTGTCCGGCTCCGTGTGGACGGCGGACGTCGGGCACGGCATCGACTTCGCGCGGCGCATCCGCACCGGCACCTACTCGGTCAACACCTTCAGCCTCGACATGCTCGGGCCGTTCGGCGGCTACAAGAACTCCGGTCTGGGCCGGGAGTTCGGCCCGGAGGGGTTCGCCGCGTATCTGGAGCACAAGATGATCCACCTGCCCCAGGGCTGGGACGGGGAGACGGACTGATGGGGGACCGCTGGCGGATCGAGGTGGACCGGGGCGTGTGCATCGGCTCGGGGATGTGCGTGAGCACCGCGCCGGGCGGCTTCCGGCTCGACGGGGCGCGGCAGTCGCATCCCGTCGAGACGGAGGCCGATGCTTCCGAGGCGGTGCTCGCGGCGGCCGAGGGCTGTCCGGTCGAAGCGATCGCCCTGCGCCTGGCGGACACCGGCGAACAGGTCTTTCCCCCTGACGAGTAGCGGCTCCCCCAGCCGCCGTCGGCAGGGGTCGGACCGCCGTCGTCGTCGGCAGGGGTTGTGAACTGCTGGCGACTGACCGCGCGCAGGCGTGTTCTGGCGTATATGAGTGAGTGTTCGGGCTGCGGCACGTACGACCCCATGAGTGGGAACGAAGGTTCCTTGGTCGAATGTGTGACCTTTGCCAGTGGTGGTCGTTGAGCGTGGTGAGGGGTTTGTCGGCAGCGTGGGGGCGGGGGTGAGGGGATGGGCGGGCTACGGGAGGTGGCGGCACCGTTCGTCGCTCTTGGCCCGTCCGGAGCCGCGGTCCGCGACCGGCTCAAGCACCTGAGTGTTGAGGATGAGAAGGTTCTTCGTCTGATCGGTGACCTGCTCGGTACGCTCGCCTCCCTGGACTTGAAAGCGCGGTGTGCGGCCGGGCTGGACCATGACACTGGCCAGTGGGCCGAGCGCAAGAGGACCCTGACGCGGGAGTCCTCCTCCCGATGGGCCGGGTCGATCACCAAGGCCACCCATGATCAGTGGGCGCTGGCCAGGCGCGGGCAGCTCGCGCACATCCAGAGTCTGGAAGCGGGTGTGCGCACGATCGCGCACCGGCTGTCCCTGCCGATCGGGGAGAAGGGCGGCAAGCGCGCTCCGGGCGGCTACCGCAGCAGGCAGGAGTGGCATGCGAAGGCCCGCCGCCTGCACGTGCTCGAAGACCGGCTTCGGGCGGCACGGGCCGATCGTGAGGCCGGAGTCGTCCGTGTGGTGCGGGGCGGGAAGGGGCTGCTGAACACCCGCCACCACCTGCAGGCCGCCGGGTTCACCGAGGAGGGGTGGCGCACGCGGTGGCAGGCCGTGCGCCGGTTCCTCCAAGCCGATGGCGAGTCCGGCAAGCGGTTCGGCAACGAGACCATCCGCGTCACCCCCGACGGCGAGGTCTCCCTCAAACTCCCCGCCCCGCTGGCGCATCTGGCCAACGCCCCGCACGGCCGGTACGTGCTCGCCGCGCGGGTGGCGTTCGCACACCGGGGTGAGCAGTGGCGCGACAGGGTCACCGCCAACCGCGCCATCGCCTACCGCATCCACGAAGACACATCATGCGGGCGCTGGTACCTCACCGCATCGTGGACCATCCCCCCGGTGAAGACCGTGCCCCTGGCCGCAGCCCGCACCAACGGCCTGGTCGGCGTCGATACCAACGCCGACCACCTCGCAGCCTGGCGCCTGGACACACACGGCAACCCCGTCGGAGAACCGCTCCGGTTCGGCTTCGACCTGTCCGGCCCCGCCCCACACCGTGACGCCCAGGTCCGGCACGCCCTGATCCGCCTGCTGCACTGGGCCGAACGCCACGGCCTGGCCATCGCGATCGAAGACCTCGACTTCACCACGGAGAAGACCCGCGAGAAACACGGCAGGCGAAAGCGGTTCCGCAACCTGATCTCCGGCATGCCCGTGGCCAAGCTGCGGGCCCGGCTGGTGTCGATGGCCGCCGAACTCGGCATCACCGTCATCGCCGTCGACCCGGCCTACACCAGCAAGTGGGGCGCCCAGCACTGGAAGAAACCCCTCACCAGCACCAACCGCACCACCACCCGCCACGACGCAGCCGCCGTGGCGATCGGAAGGCGCGCCCTGGGGCACCCGATCCGGCGACGGACGGCACCGCCCCCGCACGACCGGAGCGATCGTGCGGGGCATCGGACCGTCCAGGCCGAACCGGGCGTCTCGGGGCGTGAAGGAACCCGCCCCTCCGTTCCCGGACCACGGACAGGATCCGTGTCGCCGGACGCGAGAGCGAAAGCGGGGGACCAGTGTGCCCAGCACCGTTCGGGGCACACGGCTGAGCATGGGCTCTGGCACCAGGACTCACTCCCGCTCAGTCATTAGGAACGGTCAGACCCAGCCCTCGCACTGGGATATCCGTATGGCGTCCACGCGGTTGCGCGCCCCGGTCTTCCGGGTGATCGCGGCCAGGTAGTTGCGGATGGTCCCGGTGGACAGGTGGAGCGTACGGGCGATCTCCGGGATGGAGGCGCCATCGGCGGCCAGCGACAGCACGCCCAGCTCACGCTCGGTCAGTGGGATCTTGGCCGCCTGGAGGAAGCCGTAGCCCAGCGCGTCGTCGACATAGCGCTCCTTCCGTGCCACCCGCCGGATGGCCTCGATCAGCCGCTGCGGTGGGGCGTCCTTGTCGACGTATCCCAGCGCCCGGGCCTCATGGGCGCGGCGCAGTGGGCCCGGCCGCTCCGAGTTGACCAGCACCAGCAGTCCGCAGTCCCCGCCCTCCCCAGAGGCGGAGGCGACGAACTTCCCCCACTCGCCCTTGCGTGCCGCCTTGTCGGCCGCCGGGCAGTCCGTGTCCACCACGCACACCTGCGGCACCAAGGAACGGGCCTGGCTACGCGCGTCACGCCAGGCACACGCGGCTGCCTCGATGTCTGGTTCGGCCCCTATCACCGAGGCCAGGGCTGATCTCAGCAGCCCTGACTCGTGTACCAGAAGTAACCTGATCACGAACTTCTCCACCCCCCACGATGCGTTCTCTCGTCGCGCGCCGTTGTCGCTCTGTCGCGCGCCGTTCATGAATACCGGGATTGGGCAGAGCGTGAACGCGGAATTTGAGCCAAGAGGGGGCGCGAGGGCGCACAAACCACGTCCGGAGGCTCGAAGGGGCGCAAGATTTGGCCCATGCGCCCCTGTTGTGCGGTACGCCGCCCGGCTATCGGACGCCTCGGCCCGGAACGCCCCCGGCTACCCGGCCGGGGCGGGCGCCGTGAGGTCGATCAGACGGCAGACGGTCTCGATGTCGATCTTGACCTGGGCGATCGAGGCGCGCCCCGACAGCCAGGTGATCAGCGCCGAATGCCAGGTGTGCTCGATGACGCGGACCGCGGAGAGCTGCTCGGGCGTCGGGGAGTCGTCCAGGCCCATGGCGTCCAGGATGATCGCGGTGGTGAGCCGGGAGACCGTGTCCACCTCCGGGCTGACCGACCGGTCGGCGAAGGTGAGGGCGCGCACCATCGCGTCGGCCAGATGGGGTTCGCGCTGCAGGGCGCGGAAGGCGCGCATCAGGGTCTGGGCGACCCGGGCGGCCGGCTCCTCCTCGGTCGGCGGGCGCTTGCGCAGCGTCTCATGCATATGCTGCAGCTGGTCCTGCATCGTCGCGACCAGCAGATGGACCTTGGAGGGGAAGTAGCGGTAGAGGGTGCCGAGCGCCACCCCGGAGTTCTCCGCGACCTCGCGCATCTGGACCGCGTCGAAGCCGCCTCGGCTGGCCAACCGGGCGCTGGCGTGCAGGATGCGCCGGCGGCGCGCTTCCTGTCGCTCGGTCAGCTGTAGGGCGGCTGGCTTGACTTCTGCGGTCATTTGTCCCACTTCGAATGTGTTGCGTGTGCGGGTCGGGGGCAAGCGGACACCGTGCATGATCGCAGGACCGGCCCGGGCCTGCGAGTCACTGGAACTCGTTCTAGGCTAGCGCGGGTCCTCCCCGAAGCACCCGTGTCCGCGCAGTTGAGGCAGGTTGCTGTCGCGGCAGTTGGGGCGGGTTGTCGCCGCGCGGCGCTCGCGGGCGGGTCGGCCGGTGGCCCGCCCGGTGCACACGCCCATTGCCAACTTCTCCCCGGCGTCTTGGCTACCGAGTGGTAGGGATCACCCGCCCCGGCCCTGGAGCGGCCATGCGGGGCAGGTATCTTCGTGACTCCTCAGGGGATGCGCTAGTGGAACTTGTTCTAGATAAACGGAAGCGGATACGCTCCCGCTGAACTGCACCAAGGAGGGGGCGCGAGTGACCGCAGAGGCCGCGCAGGAGACCGGGGCCGACCCGCTTCGAGCAGCACCCCCCACCGCCACCGGCGAACGGCCGCTGCGCATCGCCCTGCTCAGCTACAAGGGGAATCCATTCTGCGGGGGCCAGGGCGTCTATGTGCGCCATCTCTCCCGGGAGCTCGCCCGGCTCGGCCACACCGTCGAGGTCATCGGCGCCCAGCCGTATCCGGTGCTGGACGCCGGGGAGGGCGTCACCCTCACCGAGCTGCCCAGCCTCGACCTCTACCGCCAGCCCGACCCGTTCCGCACGCCCCGGCGCGAGGAGTACCGGGACTGGGTCGACGCCCTGGAGGTCTCCACCATGTGGACCGGCGGCTTCCCCGAGCCGCTCACCTTCAGCCTGCGCGCCCGCCGCCATCTCGCCGCGCGCCCCGGCCAGTTCGACGTCGTCCACGACAACCAGACCCTGGGATACGGGCTGCTGGGCCTGGAGCGGCTCGGCTTCCCGCTGGTGACCACCATCCACCACCCCATCACCGTCGACCGGCAGCTCGAGCTGGACGCCGCCGACGGCTGGAAGCGCCGGTTCTCCGTGCGCCGTTGGTACGGCTTCACCCGGATGCAGAAGCGGGTGGCCCGGCGGCTGCCCTCGGTGCTCACCGTCTCCGGCTCCTCCCGCCGGGAGATCGTCGAGGACCTCGGAGTGCGGCCGGACCGGATCCACGTGGTGCACATCGGCGCGGACACCGGGCTGTTCTCGCCCGACCCCGCCGTCCCCGTGACCCCCGGGCGCATCGTCACCACATCGAGCGCGGATGTGCCGCTCAAGGGCCTGGTGTATCTGATCGAGGCGCTCGCCAAGGTCCGCGCCGAGAACCCCGAGGCCCATCTGGTCGTCGTCGGCAAGCGGCCGCAGGAGGGACCGGTGGCCACCACCATGGCGCGCCACGGACTCGAGGACGCCGTCGAGTTCGTCAAGGGCATCAGCGACGCCGAACTGGTGGACCTGGTGCGTAGCGCCCAGATCGCCTGTGTGCCCTCGCTGTACGAGGGGTTCTCGCTGCCCGCCGCCGAGGCCATGGCCACCGGCACCCCGCTGGTCGCCACCACCGGCGGTGCGATCCCCGAGGTCGCCGGACCCGACGGCGAGACCTGCCTGGCCGTACCGCCCGGCGACGCCGGCGCGCTCGCCGCGGCCCTGATCCGGCTGCTGGGCGACGCCGACCTCAGACGACGGCTGGGCGTCGCGGGCCGTGAACGGGTGCTGCGCCGCTTCACCTGGGAACAGGCCGCGCGCGGCACCGTCGAGCAGTACCGCCGGGCCATCGGCGTATCCGCGCCGGCCGCCCGCCGCTGAGCCCCGCCCCCTGCCCCCTCCCGCCCCACGAACCCGCCGGACGAAAGCAGACCCCCGTGCTGACCGTCGATTTCTCCCGCTTCCCCCTCGCCGCCGGCGATCGCGTCCTCGACCTCGGCTGTGGCGCCGGCCGGCACGCCTTCGAGTGCTACCGGCGCGGCGCCCAGGTCGTCGCGCTCGACCAGAACGGCGAGGAGATACGCGAGGTCGCCAAGTGGTTCGCCGCCATGAAGGAGGCCGGTGAGGCCCCGGCGGGCGCCACGGCCACCGCCATGGAGGGTGACGCCCTCGCGCTGCCCTTCCCCGACGACAGCTTCGACGTGGTCATCATCTCCGAGGTGATGGAGCACATACCCGACGACAAGGGCGTGCTCGCCGAGATGGTGCGGGTGCTGCGGCCCGGCGGCCGGATCGCCGTCACCGTGCCGCGCTACGGCCCCGAGAAGGTCTGCTGGGCGCTGTCGGACGCCTACCACGAGGTCGAGGGCGGCCATATCCGCATCTACCGCGCCGATGAGCTGCTGGAGAAGATGCGCGAGGCCGGGCTGCGGCCGTACGGCACCCATCACGCACACGCGCTGCACAGCCCGTACTGGTGGCTCAAGTGCGCGTTCGGGGTCGACAACGACAAGGCGCTGCCGGTGCGCGCTTACCACAAGCTGCTGGTGTGGGACATCATGAAGAAGCCGCTGGCCACCCGGGTCGCCGAGCGCGCGCTGAACCCGATCGTCGGCAAGAGCTTCGTGGCCTACGCGACCAAGCCCCACACCCCGCGTGAGGACCAGGCGTGACGGCGCTCGGACCGCGCCCCGGCCCCCGGACCGAACGGCTCGCGCTGCCCGGCGTGCTCAGCCCCGAACAGGTGCTGCGTACGGTCGAGGGCATCGCCGCCGTCCAGCACGCGGACGGCGCCATACCGTGGTTCCGCGGCCACCACCTCGACCCCTGGGACCACATCGAGGCCGCGATGGCGCTGGACGCGGCGGGCGAGCACGAGCACGCCACGGCCGCCTACCGCTGGCTGATCAGGCACCAGAACCCCGACGGCTCCTGGTACGCGGCCTACCCCGACACCCCGGACGGCGTGGCCGCCGCCGACCCCACCGACCGCGCCCGGGAGTCCAACTTCTGCGCCTACATCGCCGTCGGCGCCTGGCACCACTACCTCTCCACCGGCGACGACGCCTTCCTCGACGGGATCTGGCCCACCGTCTTCGCCGCCATCGAGTTCGTCCTCGGGATGCAGCAGAGCGGCGGCCAGATCGGCTGGCGGCGCGCCGCCGACGGCACCATCGACCCCGACGCCCTGCTGACCGGCTCCTCCTCCGTCTACCAGGCGCTGCGCTGCGCCCTGGCCATCGCCGAGCACCGCGAGGAGCCCCAGCCCGACTGGGAGCTGTCGGCGGGGCTGCTCGGCCACGCCATCCGCCACCACCCCGAGCGGTTCCTCGACAAGCGCCGCTACTCGATGGACTGGTACTACCCGGTCCTCGGCGGCGCGCTGACCGGCGCCGCCGCCAAGGAGCGCATCGAGGAGGGCTGGGACCGCTTCGTGGTCCCGGGGCTCGGGGTGCGCTGCGTCTCGCCCAACCCCTGGGTCACCGGCGGCGAGAGCTGTGAACTGGCGCTCGCGCTCTGGGCGATGGGGGAGTCCGACCACGCGGTGGACATCCTGCGCTGGATCCAGTCGCCGCTGCGGGCCGAGGACGGGCTGTACTGGACGGGCTACGTCTTCGAGGACGACGCGGTCTGGCCGGAGGAGCGCACCACCTGGACGGCCGGGTCGCTGCTGCTCGCCGTGGCGGCGCTGGGCGGCGACGAGGCGACCACGGCCGTCTTCGGCGGCGAGGGCCTGCCGCGCGGGCTGGACTCGGACTGCTGCGGCTAGGGGGTGTCCGGCGGCTCTTGACGCCTGCGGCGGGCTGCTCCCCGCCCCTTCCCGCACCATCGATATGCGGCTCCGCCGCAATCCGTTGCCGGGCTGAGCAGATCGGCGGAAGTCGGCCGCGGTTTGGCCGGGCCCGAAGGGGCGCGGGGCTGTGTCGATGTGCGGCTCCGCCGCAGGGGCGCGACCGGCCACGACGGCGCCGCGGCCGATCGACGGCAGTTCAGGGCACTTCCAGCGGAGGGCTGACGGGTGTCCGGAGAGTCTTTCCCCGCCCCGCCCCTTCCCGCGGCATCGATATGCGGCTCCGCCGCGTGGTGGGGCTCCGCCCCAGACCCTGGGGTCCAGGGCGAAGCCCCTGGTAACGGGAAGGGGCGGGGAGGGGGAGCGGCCCGCCGCAGGCGTCAGGGTCCGGGCGGAACCCCTAGCCCCGCCGGAGCCGTCCGGCGATGGCGTGGCCGATGAACAGGTACACCACGGCCGGCAGGCCGTAGTTGAGGACGGTCCGGAGCCAGTCCGTGTCCATGGTGAACAGGTCATGGGACCAGCTCGCGAGCCAGCTCGCCGCGTCATGGACCACCGTGACGAGGTCGTTGGCGCGGTTGGCGTCGAGAAGGGCGAACAGAATCCAGAGGCCGAGGATGACGGCCATGACGTCCGCGACGACCGCCACGACGGTCGCCGCCTGGTTGCTTCCGTGGCGATAACTTCGTGACATGCCTCACGTGTTGCCCGCCTCCGCGGAGCCAAACTACGGCGTGGCCGCACACCCGTACGACGCGCTCAGCCCACCAGCTCCGCCAGCACCCGCAGCGTCCGCGGATCCGGCGCCAGCGCCAGCAGATCCGTGATCGGGCCCTTGCGCCACAACTCCAGCCGCTCCGCGATCCGCTCACGCGGCCCGACCAGCGAGATCTCATCGGCGAACGCGTCCGGTACCGCGTCGATCGCCTCCGCGCGCCGGCCCGCCAGGAACAGCTCCCGCACCCGGTGCGCCTCGGCCTCGTAGCCGAAGCGGGCCATCAGATCGGCGTGGAAATTTCGCGCCGCGTGGCCCATACCGCCGATGTAGAAGCCGAGCATCGCCTTCACCGGCTTCAGCCCCTCCGCCACATCGGTGCACACCCGTACCTGTGTCATCGGCGCCACCATGAAGCCGTCCCGGGCCTCGGCCAGCGTCTCCTGATAGAGCTCCGTCCGCGACGGCGACCAGTACAGCGGCAGCCAGCCGTCCGCGATGCGCACCGTCTGCGCGATGTTCTTCGGCCCCTCCGCCCCGAGCAGCACCGGCAGATCGGCACGGAGCGGATGGACGATGGGCTTCAGCGGTTTGCCGAGACCGGTGGCGTCCGGACCGGCGTACGGATGCGGGTGGTAGCGCCCGTCGAGCCGCACCGGCGCCGCACGGCCCAGCACCTGCCGGATGACCTCGACATACTCACGGGTCGCCGTCAGCGGGCTCTTGGGGAACGGGCGTCCGTACCAGCCCTCGACAACCTGCGGTCCGGACAGCCCCAGCCCCAGCATCATCCGGCCGCCGGAGAGATGGTCCAGGGTGAGCGCCTGCATCGCGGTGGCGGTGGGGGTGCGGGCGGCCATCTGCGCGACCGCCGTGCCGAGTGCGATCCGGGTGGTGTGCGCGGCGAGCCAGGTGAGCGGGGTGAAGGCGTCCGAGCCCCAGGACTCGGCGGTCCACACCGAGTGGTAGCCCAGCCGCTCCGCCTCCTGGGCGAGTTCCAGATGGCGGGGGTCGGGGCCGCGGCCCCAGTAGCCGAGCGCCAGACCGAGCCGCATGGAAGCCCCCTCGTTCCGCCGGACAGGGTGGAGAGGCGACTGACGGCAGGTCAGCCGCACCGGCCGGACTGTACGGGCCGGGGGCGCACATGGCAACGGCCCCTCGCCCGAGCGTTACGGGCGAGGGGCCGTGGGCCGCGTAGGCGACGCGCGCGGGCGCGTCTACGGAACGCGTGCGGCGGGTGTCAGCCGCGCTGGATCCCCGTGGTGTCCTGCAGCACGCCGCGACGGCCGTCCTGCGTCTGGGCGACCAGCGCCTGACCGCGCTGCTCCACCGCGAGGTACCAGGTGCCGGGGGCCAGTTCGGCGATGGTGCTCGACGAACCGTCCTCGGCGTACAGCGGACGGGCCACCGGCACCGCGAACCAGAACGGGGCGAAGTCCCCGCCGCCCGAGGGCGCCGGAGCCGGGGCCGGGGCCGGCTGGCCGCCGAAGGGCTGGCCGGGCTGCGGCTGCCCCGGCTGCGGCTGACCGGGCTGGGCGCCGTACGGCGCGGGGGCGCCGGGCTGGGCAGCACCCGGGTAGCCGTACCCCGGCTGCGGGCCCTGGGCACCGTACGGGGCCGGGGCCGGGCCGGAGGCGTTCATCAGCGGGGCCTTCAGGGCCGGGATGCGCTGGGTGAGCAGCGCGACCGCCGCCATCGCCAGCGTGCCGATCAGGCCGAGGATCTGTCCGACGCCCTTGTCGACCCCCTCCGGGCCACCGATGATCGTCCACAGCGAGCTCCAGGCCGCGAAGACCGCGAGCGCCGTGCCCCACTGGTCGAGCGAGAGCCCGAAGAGGTTGCGGGGCGCGGGCTGGAAACGAGCGGAGACGATGAGCACCGCGGCGATCACCCCGGCAAGGAAGATCGACGGCAGTACGGGGAAGAAGTCGGACTTCCATCCGTTCACACCGGCGTCCTGGCAGAAGCTGCTGCCGCCGCAGTCGTTGGTGTAGAAGTCGAGGAAGGAGGCGATGAACAGCAGCACCGCTGCTCCGATCACCACGCCGTCGCCTCGAGTGAGCGAGCGGATGTTCAACGTGAGGTCCTTTGTCGGTTTCGTCTTAACGTAGCGCTGCCGCCAGGCGCGTGGCGCGAAGGCGTCGGGGGTGGGCCCCATCGTACGGGTGAATCGCCCTGCGGAGACCGGGGGTGTCCCATCGGTATCCCGCTCGTGACCTCCCGTTCGGTTGTGGGAGCGCTACTCGTTCAAGAAGTCCGTAATGCCCTGTGCGACACCGTCCGCCGCACGCTCGCGCCAGGCCGAGTCGGTCAGTTCGGCGGCGTCCTGGGAGTCGCGCATATTGCCGCACTCGATGAACACCTTGGGGACGGTGGAGAGGTTGAGCCCACCCAGATCGCCCCGGACATCCAGCCCGCTGCCGTCGCCGATGTACTGCGCGGGCTCGCTGCCGGTGGCCTTGGCGAACCGGCTGCGCAGCCGCTCGCCGAGCCGGCGGGAGGGGGCGGTGATGGCGGAGGTGTCCGCGCCGCCGCCGCGTACGGACTTGGGCAGGATCACATGGAAGCCGCGCTCCCCGGCGGCAGCGCCGTCCGCGTGCACGGAGACCACGGCGTCGGCGTGGGCCTTGTTGCCGATCTCCGCACGCTCGTCCACGCACGGCCCGTACGGCCGGTCGCCGTCCTGGGTGAACCGCACCGTGGCGCCGCGCGCTTCGAGCAGGGTGCGGGCGCGGCGCGCCACATCGAGGGTGAAGGACGCCTCGGCGTAGCCGGAGTTGGTGGCCGTGCCGGTGGTGTCGCACTCCTTCTCGTCGGTGCCGATGTCCACGAGCCGGGCTATCCGCGAGGAGTGGTCGCGGTTGTTCGGATTGTGGCCGGGGTCGATGACCACGACCTTGCCCTCGAGGGGCTTTCCGGACTGCTTTCCGGACGCGTTTCCGGATGGGGTCGGCGGCGAGTGCGCGGCGGGCGCGCCGGACGACGGGGGCGACGGGGAGGACGTCGAGGAGGTCGTGGGCGCGCCCGCCCCGTCCGCGCCGTCGTCCTTCGAACCGCCCAGCGAACTCCACAGCAGCCAGCCCGCGAAGCAGGCGGGAATCAGCGCCGCCAGAACGATGGCGAGGGTGCCGCCGCGGCGACCGGGCTCAGGAGGAAAGCTGCCGTTGGACACGCGGGCGATGGTAGCGGCCCGACCGATGCGACAAGGCCGCCGGGACGGCCGCGGCCCCCCGCCGGCGCGGCCGAGGCCGGTGCCGCACGGTGTCACCGGACGGCCCGGCGGCCGCCGGGCTGCTTCCGGCCGAGGCCGACCACCCGGCGCCTTCGTCGGTCGTACGGCAGGGAAGCCCTGCCGCGCGGCAACCGGAGGGCCTTCTGCGCGGCGGCGAGGAGGCACCGTCCGCCGTCCGCCGCCGGGGCGGTCGTCGGCGGGGCGAGCCGCGCCCGGGACGCGCGCGAGGTGGGCGGCGGGGGCCGGGGACGCGGCTCGGCAAGGCGGGCCGGTCGCCGGGGGCGGGCCCGCCGGGTGCCCTGCCGCGTGCTCGGACCGGGACGGACGACAGGCGGGCGGGCCGTGAGCGAGGGCTCAGGCGGGGTGCGCGGCGGCGGTGCGGCGCAGTACGCGCAGCGAGCGGGTCGCGGAGACCTCGGTGAACGCGCCGGAGGCGAGCGCGCGGCGGTAGATCCGGTACGGCGCCTGGCCGCCGTCGGCCGGATCCGGGAAGACGTCGTGGATCACCAGCAGCCCACCCGGCGCGAGATGCGGCGCCCAGCCCTCGTAGTCGGCGCTCGCGTGCTCGTCGGTGTGCCCGCCGTCGATGAACACCAGCCCGACCGGCCGCCCCCACACCGCCGCGACCCGCGGCGACCGCCCGACCACCGCGATGACATGGTCCTCCAGGCCGGCCTGGAGGAGGGTGCGCCGGAAGGTGGGCAGCGTGTCCATCCGCCCCACCTGCGGGTCGACCACCTCCGGATCGTGGTACTCCCAACCCGGCTGCTGCTCCTCCGAGCCCCGGTGATGGTCCACGGTCACGACGACCGTCCCCGCCGCGCGGGCGGCGTCGGCCAGCAGGATGGTGGAGCGCCCGCAGTACGTGCCGACTTCGAGCAGCGGCAGCCCGAGCCGACCGGCGGCGTCGGCCGCGGCGGCATGAAGGGCCAGCCCCTCGTCCAGCGGCATGAACCCCTTCGCCTCCTCGAAGGCGTCGAGCACGGTGCGGTCGGGAACCGCGGACGCGGCGGTGGCAGCAGCAGACTGAGTCACCGGCCCATCCTCCCGTACGACCTCCCCAGCAGGGCGGGGAGGGGTCGGTGTGCGGCGCTCACAGCCAGCCGTTCTGGCGGGCGGCGCGGACGGCTTCCATGCGGTTGCGGGTCTGGGTCTTGCCGATGGCCGAGGAGAGGTAATTGCGCACGGTGGCGGGGGACAGGTGCACCTTGGCCGCGATGTCCGCGACCGTCGCGCCGTCCACCGCCGCCGAGAGCACATCGCGCTCGCGCTGGGTCAGCGGGTTGGGGCCCGCGCTGAGGGCGGCGGCGGCCAGGCCCGGGTCGATGACGCGCTCACCGGCCAGGACCCGGCGGATCGCCACCGCCAGCTCCTCGACCGGGCCGTCCTTGACCAGGAACCCGGCCGCGCCCGCCTCCATCGCCCGGCGCAGATAGCCGGGGCGGCCGAAGGTGGTGAGGATCAGCACCTGGCACTCCGGGAGCGCCTCGCGGAGCGCGGCGGCGGCGTCCAGACCGCTGCGGCCGGGGAGTTCGATGTCGAGCAGCGCCACATCGGGCCGGGTCTCCAGGGCCCGGGGCACGATCTCGTCGCCGTTCCCGAGCTGCGCGACGATCTCGAAGTCCTCCTCCAGCCCGAGCAGCAGGGCGAGCGCGCCCCGCATCATCCCCTGGTCCTCGGCCAGCAGGAGCTTGATCACGCCCTTCGCGTCGTTCGCGTCCTGTGCACCCGGCGTGCCCTGTGCACCCGGCGCGCCCTGCGTGTCGCTCACACCGTCCGCGTCGTTCACGCCGTCCGGGCCTCCTTGACCTCGGGCTCCATCGGATCCTCCATGTCCACCGGCAGTTCGGCGACGAGCCGGAAGCCGCGGCGCCCGCCGGGGCCGGACTCCAGCGAGCCGCCCGCCGCGGACAGCCGTTCGGCCAGGCCATTGAGGCCCGTACCGCCGATCGCGCCCTCTGCCGCGCCGCCGCCCGCGCCCCCAGGGCCTGCCGTTGCCGTGCTCGGGGAGCCTACGCCGCCGCCGTCGTCCGTGATCTCCAGCCGTATCCGGTCCATGCCGCCGCGGACCTCGATCTCGCACCGGGCCGCCCCGCTGTGCCGCACCACATTGGTGACGCCCTCGCGGACCACCCACCCCAGCAGCGCCTCGGTCTGCGGGGCCAGCGGCGGTCCGGAGCGGCGGACGGCGGCCTCGATACCGGCGGCGTCCAGCGCCGAGCGGGCCCGGTCCAGCTCGGTGGCCAGGCTGCCCTCGCGATAGCCGGTGACGGCCTCGCGGATCTCGGTGAGCGCCTGCCGACCGACCGCCTCGATGTCCGCGGCCTGCCCCAGCGCGGCCTCCAGGTTCTTCGGGGCGAGCCGGCGCACCGCCTCCGCCTTGACCACGACGACCGACATGGTGTGGCCCAGCAGATCGTGCAGATCGCGGGAGAACCGCAGCCGCTCCTTCTCCACCGCCGTACGGGCCAGCTCCTGGCGGGTGGCGCGGAGCTGGGCGACGGTCTCGAAGAGCGACAGGATGGCCGCCGTCACCAGGCCGGACAGCATGGTCCCGTACGAGACCGTGAGCGAGTCCGAGGCGCCGCCGCGGAGCCCCGAGATGACTCCGGCGGAGCACGACAGGACGATGATGACCGGTCCCAGCGTCCGCCTTCCCCCGCGCAGCACGATGCCGGAGGCCAGTGACAGCAGCGGGAAGCACAGCAGCCAGTTCCCGGCGTAGCCGACGCCCAGCGCGTAGGTGACCACCGCCAGCCCGGCGAGCGCCAGCAACGGGGCCCGGGTGTGGCGGCGGCGCTCGTCCAGGCTGGTGTAGATGGCGGTCACGTAGAGCGCGACGAAGGCCGCCGCCCCCGCGCCGCCGAGCCAGGGCAGGGGGGTCTTCCCCTTGAAGAGCGCTTGCACATCCCCCGAGAGCATGAAGAGCCACGGCAGGAAGGCGCGGCGGCCCGGCGGCTTGAGGCGCTCGATATGCGCGGCGGTGGCATACATGCGTCCGACCTTACGGAAGCCCGTATGAGCTGGGCAGATGCGGATGTCGGGGGATGGCCGTGACATTTGTCCCGGGCCCTTCGTCACCCCGGACAGCGGTTGTCCGAAGGTCATCCGACGGCGGTCCGAATGTCTGTCTGATGGACCGTCAGCACTCTTCCCCCTTCGGAGCGATTGGGCTATACAGGGTGCCATCGGCTAGAACGCGTTCTACATATCCATGCGAGCGACGCGACCCGGCCGACCAGCGACGACCCCGGCACGGCCGACGGTGCGGACGGGCGGGCCGGGGTCTTCGGACCGTGGCCGAGCGAGCGGACCAAGGAGTGCTGTCGCCCTATGCCCATCGATGCCGCCAAGGCCATCTCGGCCGAACCCCGCAGCACCGCTCTCACCTGGGGGCACAAGGACATCCAGCTCTACCACCTGGGCATCGGCGCAGGTATCCCCGCCACCGACCCCGGAGAGCTCCGCTACACCCTGGAGAGCAGGCTCCATGTGCTCCCCAGCTTCGCGACCGTCGCGGGCGGCGGTATGGCGGTCGCCGGGGGCATGAGCGCCCCCGGGATCGACGTCGACCTCGCCGCCGTGCTGCACGGCGGCCAGACCGTCGAACTCCACCGGCCGATCCCGGTCAGCGGGGACGCCACCCAGACCTCGAAGGTCGCCGCGGTGTACGACAAGGGCAAGGCGGCGGTCATCGTGCTGCGCTCCGACGTCGCCGACGCGGACGGCCCGCTGTGGACCTGCGACACCCAGATCTTCGCCCGGGGCGAGGGCGGCTTCGGCGGCGAGCGCGGCCCCTCCGACCGCGTGGAGCCGCCCGCCCGGGAGCCGGACCACACCGTGGAGCGGGCCATCCGCGAGGACCAGGCGCTGCTCTACCGGCTCTCCGGCGACTGGAACCCGCTCCACGCCGATCCCGCGTTCGCCGAGGTCGCGGGGTTCGAGAGGCCCATCCTGCACGGGCTGTGTTCGTACGGGATGGTGCTCAAGGCGGTCGTGGACACGGCGCTGGACGGGGACGTCGCCCGGGTGCGCTCGTACACCACCCGCTTCGCCGGGGTGGTGTACCCGGGCGAGACCCTGCGCGTGCGGATGTGGCGGGACGAGGGGCGCGTCCAGGTGACGGCGACGGCCGTCGAGCGGGACGACGCGCCGGTCCTCACCGACACCGTCGTCGACCACGTTTGATCCGGTTCGAGCGGGCTCGATCCGGCTTGAGCAGTGTTCCGGCGTGGACAGGCTCGTTCCGGCGTGAACCGGCTCGATCCGGCTAGAGCCAGCGTGATCCCAGTGTGATCCCCAAGGAGGCGTCGTGCGCGCGGCCGTACTGCATGAGACGGGACAGGACAAGCTCGAAGTCCTCGACGACATCGAGGCGGTGGGCTTCGGCCCCGGGAAGGTCCGGCTGCGGCTGAGGGCCACCGGGCTGTGCCACTCCGACCTCTCCGCGATGGCCGGGGTGCTGCCGCAGCCCGCGCCGTTCATCCCCGGTCACGAGGGCGCGGGCGAGGTCCTCGACGTGGGCGACGGGGTGACCGGGCTGAGCGCCGGGGACCGGGTGCTGGTGTGCTGGCTGCCCGCCTGCGGCGACTGTCCGGCCTGTCAGCGCGGTCAGACCGAGCTGTGCCTGGCCGGGTTCATGAATGCCGGAACCCCCAACTTCCGGCGCTCCGGCGGCAGTCCGCAGGAGCTCTTCGGCATGTCCGGGACGGGCACCTTCGCCGAGGAGATCGTCCTCCCCGCCGCCTGTGCCGTGCCGATCCCCGACGACGTCCCGTACGACATCGCGGCCCTCATCGGCTGCGGGGTGACCACCGGGCTCGGGGCCGTCTTCAACACCGCACGGGTGGAGGCCGGTTCGTCGGTCGCGGTCATCGGCTGCGGCGGGGTGGGCATCAGCGCCATCCAGGGGGCCAGGGCGTCGGGCGCCGCGCAGATCGTCGCCGTCGACCCGGTGGAGTCGCGGCGCGAGGCCGCGCTGCGCTTCGGGGCCACGGAGGCGGTGGCGCCGGACGGTCTGGACACCGCCAAGAACACCGTCACGGCGGGCGAGGGCTTCGACTACGTCTTCGAGGTCGTGGGCCGCTCCGCCACCGCCCGCCGGGCCTACGAGATCACCCGGCGCGGCGGCACGCTGTGCGTGGTCGGGGCCGGGGCGCTGGACGACTTCCTGCAGTTCAACATGTTCGAGCTGTTCTTCGACGAGAAGCGCATCCTGCCCTCGCTCTACGGCGGCGGCGATGTGCTCCGCTCCTACCGGCGCACCATCGACCTGTGGCGGGCGGGCCGGATCGACCTCGAAGGGCTGATCACCCACCGGGTGCGGCTCGGCGAGATCAACGACGCGATCGGCCAGATGCGGACCGGGGAGGCGCTGCGCACATGCATCGAGATCTGACGGGTCCCCCGGAGGGGAGTCCACTGGCCGGGAGCCCGCTGGCCGGGAGCCCGCTGGCAGGGAAGACCGCGATCGTCACCGGCGCCGGACGCGGCCTCGGCCGCGCCGAGGCCCTGGAACTGGCCCGGCTGGGCGCGAATGTCGTCGTCAACGACTACGGACAGGGCGGACGTGACGGCTCGGGCGAGGCATCGGCCGGCCCCGCCGAGCAGGTCGCCGAGGAGATCCGCGCGGCCGGCGGCCGGGCCACGGCCCATGCGGGCGATGTGGCCGACTTCGCGCAGGCGGGCGAGCTGGTCCAGCTCGCGATCGACACCTACGGCGCGCTGGACATCCTGGTCAACAACGCGGGCATCCTGCGCGACCGGATGGTCTTCTCGATGAGTGAGAACGAGTGGGACTCGGTGATCCGGGTCCATCTCAAGGGCCATTTCAACACCATCCGCTTCGCCGCCGCGCACTGGCGCGAGCGGTCCAAGGCGGCGGAGGGCGGCCCGGTCCACGGCCGGATCATCAACACCTCCTCGGAGGCGTTCCTCGCCGGTTCGCCGGGCCAGCCGAACTACGCGGCGGCGAAGGGCGGCATCGTCGGGCTGACCACCTCCACGGCGGTGGCGCTCGCCAAGTACGGGGTGACGGCCAACGTCATCTGCCCGCGCGCCCGCACCCGGATGACCGAGGACGTCTTCGCGGACTTCGAGGTTCCGGAGGACGGCCGGCTCGACGCACTCGCCCCCGAACACGCGGCCCCGCTGGTCGGCTATCTCGCCTCACCGGGCGCGGCGAAGGTGAACGGCCAGGTGTTCGTGGTGCACGGCGGCATGCTGGCGATCCTGGAGCGGCCGAAGGTGGCGGCGAAGCTGGACGCCAAGGAGGACGCCTTCGGCTTCGAGGAGCTGGACGCGGTGCTGACGCCGTACTTCGCGGAGCGGGGCGGGGAGAGCTTCGCGGCGGTGGAGGTGCTGGGCCTCAAGCGGGGGTGACGGGAGGGGGCCCGGGGTGGGGGCCCGCGGGGGCAGGCCGGGGGCCTGGGCCGGGGGCCTGGGGGCCCAGGCCGGGGGCGTCCCACGATCGCCGGACGGGCTGGACTTCCGCGGGAAATCCAGCCCGTCCCGCGATCGGAAACGCGCCCCGGAGGGCCAGCCGCCCTGTGCGGGACGAGCCTGAGGTGTGTCAGGACGAGCCTGAGGTTCTCACGACGATCCTGGGAATCTCAGATCCTGAGAATCTCAGGCGGCGTTCTCATTCGGGCGTCGGTGGCGGCCGTTGGCCGGTGCCTGGGACTCCTCGGACGCGGCCTGCCCCCGGTGCTTGCCCTGAGAGCCATCGGCCTGGGCGGCGGCGTTCCGCGGGCGCGCCTGGGTCGTGTCGATGTGGGTTTCGGACATGGTGGGTACGTCACCCCGTCAGATCGCTTTGTACTGTGCGAAGGGGGCTGACCACGATGTCGCACGCACTTCCATGCGCATCGCCCGGGGCGCCCCGCGCGTGACGGTACGCCGGGGCGCGCAGCCCCCGCCCGAGTCTAACCACGGCGGTGATCCCGGACCCAGCGGGGTGGCCGGGGCTGCGGGGGCCGGGCGAGCGGGGCCTGCTGCAGCGGTACGGGCCGCAGGGCGGGGTTCGTACCGGAGCCGGGATCGGGGTCCGGCTCGGGCCCCATCTCCTGCTCGACCCCGGCCCATGAACCGGTCCCGCCCCACGGCTCGACACCCGATCCGCCCTCGGGCTCCGGCATCCGCACCGGCACCGGCATCGATTCCCGCACCGGCATCGGCGACCGCTCCCGCACCGGCACCGGCTCGGGCGAGGGTGTCCGCGACGGTGCCAGTCCGGCCGTTCGCGAGGGTCTCAGCTCAGGCGTCGGTCCGGCCGTTCGCGAGGGTCTCAGCTCAGGCGTCGGTCCGGCCGTTCGCGAGGGTCTCAGCTCAGGCGTCAGGCCGGCCGTTCTCGACGGTCTCAGCTCCGGTGCCGGTCCAGGTGGCCGCAGCGGCGTCAGCCCAGGCGTTCGCGCGGGATCCGAGCCGCCGGGGCCGCCGACCCGGGCCCACGGTGTGATCCGGGTCGCGATCTCGGCCGCGGGGGACGTCGTCCGGGGTGTCTGCACGTCCCGCGCCGCGGCCGGTGCCGGACCCGGACCCGGGGGCTCCTCGGCCACTCGGCCGGAGGGCTTGGACAACACCCGTGTCACCCGCGCGATCCGCCGCGCTCCCGTCGCCTCATCCGGCCGCCACGATCCCGTCGCGTCGTGCGGTGGCCAAGCTCCCGTCGCGCTGTTTGGTCGCCACGACCCCGTCGCCTCGTCCCGAGGCCATGCTCCCGTCGCGTCGTCCGGTCGCCACGACCCGGTCGCGTCGTCCGGTCGCCGCGCTCCCGCCGCCTCTTCCGGTCGCCGCGCTCCCGCCGCCTCGTCCCGTCGCCACGACCCCGTCGCGTCGTCCGATCGCCACGGCGTCTCCGGCGCCCCGGACGGTTCCGCCGCGCGCGGGGTGGTCAAGGCACCGCCCGAGGTACCGCCCGCGACGCCCGCGGCACCCGCCCCACCCGAGGCGCCGCTCGAAGTGCCACCCGAGGCACCACTCGGGCCGCCCGCCCCCTCCGGCACGTCCGCCACCCGCGCCGCTCCCGCCCCACCCGTCGCCGCCGCCGGTACCCAAGAACCCCCCGACAGCCTCGGCGCCGCCGCCCCCGGCACCCCCGACGGCCGCACCCGGGCCAGCCCGCAGGACACCTGCGGGGTCGCGTACGGCAGCCGCAGCTCGCCGTCCCGGGTCCACAGGCCCGCGCCCGGAAGCCAGCCCTCCGGTGCGGGGAACTCGCGTAGCCGCCGCTCGGCCGGGCGCCATACGCCCACCCACGGCCGTCCGGCCCCGCCCCGTCCGTCGACGCGGAAGGCCACCGCGCACGCCTCCGGCGTCAGCACCTGCCCCGGCTGCACCGCGAACGGCGTGGCCTCCGACCATCCCGCGGGCCGCAGACAGTCCGGGAACCGCACCGGCCGGGTGCTGCCCAGCACCCCCCACCCCAGCCGCTCCTCCCCGGGTGCGTCGGACCGTACGAGCAGCAGACCGCTGTCGGGGTCGGCGAGCAGCAGCCGGTCGTCGCTGCGCTCGGTGATCTGCAGCAGCGGGCTGGTCTCACCGCCGCGCCGCAGATCGACCACCACGGTCTTCGTCCGGCCGTCGAGTTCGCGGTCGAGCGCCAGCAGCCGGCCCGTACGGTCCAGCCAACTGCCGCCCGTACAGCGGCCGGGCACCTCGGCCAGATGCTGGGGGAAGAGGATGCCGCCCCCGGCCACCAGCCAGACGGAGGTGGACCGCGGCCCGCGCCCCAGCGCGAACGCGCACAGGCCGCCGGGCGCGGGCGGCAGCAGTGAGACCTCGGCGCGGTCGATGCCGCCGAGCGAGCGCTCGCCGGTGCCGGGACCGGCCGGGTAGAGCAGCGAGAAGGCGTGGTGTCCGGCCACCCGGCGGTGGATGAGCACCTGCCCGTCGGCCAGGGGCAGCAGTTCGCAGTCCGGCTCCTCGGGCTGGGCGGCGGGCAGCGGCACGGCGTAGGGCTCCGGGCCGTCCAGCGTCCAGCGCTCGGGGTACCAGCAGCACGCCTCCTCGCTGAGCGCGAGCCGCGCGCCGTACGAGCGGTCCGAGGCGATGGTGAAACCCCCTCGTGGCCGGTCGCCGACGCCCCCGGTGAGGGCGGTGTCGAAGGCACAGGCAGTCATCGGTCAGTCACCTCCGGCCACTGAACGTAGTTTTCGCACTCCCTGCCGAAGGCCGTAATGGGTGCGCTCCACCCGTAAGTGTGGCTCTTGCCCGATTCGCCTGAGAGGTCGGGGGTGAATGTGCTGTAAGCGACGGGAGGATGGTTTGTGATTAAAGTAAGGCACACCTAAGTGCGATTGGCGCGCTCGTGAGAATGGCGCGCCCCTGCTATCCCAGGAGCTCCGTCATGTCCCTGCGCGTCCGCGGCAGTGCCGCCCTCGCCCTCGCCCTGGCCGGGGCGCTGTCCCTCGCCGCCTGCGGATCGTCGGACGACGGGGACGGCGCCAAGCGCAACGGCGGGGGCGGCAAGTCCGTCGCCCAGGGCGGCAAGGACTTCGGCTCGGCGGCCGAGCAGACCGCGAAGATGGGCACGGACGCCAAGCCCGGCGCGTTCCCCCGCACCATCACCCACGCGATGGGCAAGACCGAGCTCAAGAGCAAGCCGAAGCGGGTCGTGGTGCTCGACGTCGGCGAACTGGACAACGTCGTCTCGCTGGGGCTGAAGCCGGTGGGCTACGCACCCTCCGAGGGCGACCAGGCCATACCCGACTACCTCAAGAAGGCCGCCGGGAACCCGAAGAACGTCGGCACCATCAACAACCTCAACCTCGAGGCCATCAACGCCCTCCACCCCGATCTGATCCTCGGCAGCAAGCTGCGCGCCGAGCCGCTCTACGACGAGCTGAAGCAGATCGCCCCGACCGTCTTCGCCATCCGCCCCGGCTTCACCTGGAAGGAGAACTACCTCCTCAACGCCGCGGCGCTGGACCGGACCGCCGACGCCGAGCGCGCACTCGGCGCGTACGAGCAGAAGGCGAAGAAGCTCGGCGAGGACATCGGCCCCGACAAGCCGACCATCACCATGCTCCGCTTCATGCCGCAGGCCACCCGGCTCTACGCCAAGGCGTCCTTCATCGGCACCATCCTCCAGGACGTCGGCCTGCCGCGCCCGAAGAACCAGCAGATCAACGACCTCGCCGCCGAGATCGGCCCGGAGCGGATCGACGACGCCGACGCCGACTGGATCTTCACCGGTGTCTACGGCGACCCCAAGGCCACCAAGCGCGACCAGGCCCAGTCCAACCCGCTGTGGAAGAAGCTGAAGGCGGTCAAGGCGGGCCAGGCCAAGAACGTCGACGAGGAGACCTGGTACCTGGGCCTCGGCGTCACCGCCGCCGACCGGGTCCTCGACGACCTCCGCGGCTACCTCGTCCAGGGATGAGCGTTTCCGCTCGGGAACTCGCGGTGCCGCCCGGGAGCGAGCCCCGCTCCCGGGCGGAGCCCGCGTGGCGACCGTCGTCGCGCTGAGTGAAGGCCGGGGCAGGGCTCAGCCGTGATCCGGGAGGTAGCCTTGCCCCGTGCCCGCACTCAACGACGTCATCGCCGCACTCGACGCCCTCTGGCCGCCCGAGCGGGCGGAACAGTGGGACGCCGTCGGCACGGTGTGCGGTGACCCCGAGGCCGAGGTCACCCGCGTGCTGTTCGCCGTCGACCCGGTCCAGGAAGTGGCCGACGAGGCGGTGGACCTCGGCGCCGATCTGCTGATCACCCACCATCCGCTCTATCTGCGGGGGACGACCACGGTCGCCGCCTCCAGCTTCAAGGGCCGGGTGGTGCACACGCTGATCAAGAACGACATCGCCCTGCACGTCGCGCACACCAACGCCGACACCGCCGACCCCGGCGTCTCCGACGCCCTCGCCGGCGCGCTCGACCTGCGGATCGTCGGCCCGCTGGTGCCCGACGCCACCGACCCCGAGGGCCGCCGCGGTCTGGGCCGGGTCTGCGAGCTCGACCACCCCGAGACGCTGCGGGAGTTCACCGAGCGCGCCGCCGCCCGGCTGCCCGCCACCGCGCAGGGCATCCGCGCCGCGGGCGACCCGGACCGTACGATCCGCCGGGTCGCCGTCAGCGGCGGCTCCGGCGACAGCCTCTTCGACGCGGTGCGCGCGGTCGGGGTCGACGCGTTCCTCACCGCCGATCTGCGCCACCACCCGTCCTCGGAGGCACGGGAGCACAGCGATCTCGCCCTGGTGGACGCCGCGCACTGGGCCACCGAATGGCCCTGGACGGAACAGGCCGCGGCCCAGTTGGACGAGATCTCCGACCGGCACGGCTGGGGCCTGCGTACGCATGTCTCCCGTATCGTCACCGATCCCTGGACGGCCCACGCCACGGCCCCCGCCGTCCGCGCGGCCGCTCCGTCCTTCTCCGCTTGACCCTGCTCCGCTCGACCCTGCACCGCTCGACCTGCTCCGCTTGAACGCCCGCTCGCAGTTTCCGCCCCTGACCCCGTGACTTCCCTGACCTCGTTTTCCGTTCCACCCGACTCCCCTGGAGCCCCACGCTGAATGCCGCGCCCGCCGATCAGATCCGCCTCCTCGACGTCCAGGCGCTCGACGTCCGGCTGTCGCAACTCGCGCACAAGCGCAGGACGCTGCCCGAGCACGCCGAGATCGAGACGCTGAACGCCGATCACACCCAGCTCCGCGACCTGCTCATCGCCGCGCAGACCGAGGAGAGCGACACCGCCCGCGAGCAGACCAAGGCGGAGCAGGACGTGGACCAGGTGCGCCAGCGCGCCGCCCGCGACCAGAAGCGCCTGGACTCCGGTGCCGTCACCTCGCCGAAGGACCTGGAGAACCTCCAGCACGAGATCGCCTCCCTCGCCAAGCGCCAGGGCAACCTGGAGGACGTCGTCCTGGAGGTCATGGAGCGCCGGGAGTCCGCCCAGGAGCGGATCGCCGAGCTGACCGAGCGGGTGGAGTCCCTCCAGTCCAAGATCGGCGACGCCCAGTCGCGCCGGGACGCGGCGGCCGAGGGGATCGACGCCGAGATCGCGACCGCCACCAAGGAGCGCGAGGTGATCGCCGGGACCATCCCCGCCGATCTGCTGAAGCTCTACGGCAAGCTGCGCGAGCAGCAGGGCGGTGTCGGCGCGGCCCGGCTCTACCAGCGCAGCTGCGACGGCTGCCGCCAGGAGCTCGCCATCACCGAGCTCAACGAGGTGCGCTCGGCGGCCCCCGACACGGTGCTGCGGTGCGAGAACTGCCGCCGGATCCTGATCCGTACGCCCGAGTCGGGGCTGTAGGGCGATGGCGCGGCGCTTCGTCGTCGAGGCGGACGGCGGGTCCCGGGGCAACCCGGGGCCGGCCGGCTACGGCGCGGTCGTGCTCGACGTGGAGACCGGTGAGCCGCTCGCCGAGGTGGCCGAGTACATCGGCACGGCGACCAACAACGTCGCCGAGTACAAGGGCCTGATCGCCGGGTTGCGGGCGGCGAAAGCCCTGGACCCGGAGGCCGAGGTCCGGGTGCGGATGGACTCCAAGCTGGTCATCGAGCAGATGTCGGGCCGCTGGAAGATCAAGCACCCCGATATGCGGCCGCTCGCCGCCGAGGCCAAGGCGATCATGCCGCCCGGCCAGTTGACGTACGAGTGGATCCCGCGCGAGAAGAACAAGCACGCGGACCGGCTCGCCAACGAGGCGATGGACGCGGGCAAGCGGGGCGAGCAGTGGCAGCCGAAGGAGCCGCCCGGCGGCACACGGGCGGCGGGCGGCACACGGGCGGCGGGCGCGCCGGAGGCCGCGGCCCCCGCCGCTCCGGCCGACGACGCCCTCGCCGAGCCCGCCGCCACCGGCGCCCCGGCGGTGGGCTGGGGCTCGGCGGACCTGGGCACCCCCGCCACGTTCGTCCTGCTCCGGCACGGGGAGACCCCGCTCACCCCCGAGAAGCGCTTCTCCGGCAGCGGCGGCACCGACCCCGGGCTCTCCGACGTGGGCCGCCACCAGGCCGAGCGGGTGGCCGCGGCGCTCGCCGCACGCGGCACCATCCAGGCCATCGTCACCTCACCGCTGCGGCGCTGCCGGGAGACCGCCGACGCGGTGGCCCGGCGCCTGGGCCTGGACGTTCGCGTCGAGGAGGGGCTGCGGGAGACGGACTTCGGCGCATGGGAGGGCCTGACCTTCGCGGAGGTCAAGGAGCGCCACCCGGAGGACCTGGAGGCATGGCTGGCCTCCACCAAGGTGGCCCCCACCGGCGGCGGCGAGAGCTTCGCGACGGTCACGCGCAGGGTCGCGGCCTCCCGCGACAAGCTGATCGCCCGTTACACGGGCCGTACGGTGCTGCTGGTCACCCATGTCACACCGATCAAAACCCTGGTCCGACTTGCCCTGGGCGCCCCGCCGGAGACCCTGTTCCGCATGGAGCTCTCGGCGGCGTCGCTGTCGGCGGTGGCGTACTACGCGGACGGGAACGCGTCGTTGAGGCTGCTGAACGAGACGGCGCATCTGCGGTAGGGGCGCGGGGAAGCCGCGCCAGGGGCGCCGACCGCGGCAGCGGCTGTCACCCTCGCAGTGCCGCGGCTTCCCGGGCCAGGGACTCGACGCGCCCCCAGTCGCCCGCCGCCAGCGCGTCCGAGGGCAGCATCCAAGTGCCGCCCACGCAGCCGACGTTGGGGAGGGCCAGGTACTCGGGGGCGTTCGAGGCGTTGACACCACCGGTCGGGCAGAAGCGGGCCTGGGGGAGCGGCGAGGCGAGCGCCTTCAGATACGGCGTGCCCCCGGCCGCCTGCGCCGGGAAGAACTTCATCTCCTCGACCCCGCGCTCCAGCAGCGCCACGACCTCCGAAGTGGTCGAGACCCCCGGCAGATACGGCAGACCGGACGCGTCCAGCGCGCCCAGCAGCCGGTCCGTCCAGCCGGGCGTGACCAGGAACCGCGACCCGGCGGCGACGGCCGTCTCCACCTGCTCCGGGCTCAGGACGGTCCCGGCGCCGACGATCGCGTCCGGGACCTCATCGGCGATCGCCCGGATCGCGTCCGCGGCGGCGGGCGTCCGGAAGGTCACCTCGATCGCGGGCAGCCCGCCCGCCACCAGCGCACGGGCCAGCGGGACCGCTTGGGCCGCGTCCTGGACGATGACCACGGGGATGACGGGGGCGAGGTCGAGCAGCGAGGAATCCGGGGAACCGGGGGAGGGCGCGGTGCTAGTCACGGCGCCCATCCTGCCCAGGCGCGGCGCACCGCGCAATGGCGGTTGCACATGCCGCAACGACACCCGAGGCGGCTCCCGGGCACTACGGCTCGCAACGTCACCGGGGCGGCGTCCCGGGCACTACGGCTCGGAACGCCGCCGGGGTGGCTCCCGGGCACTACGGCTCGGAACGCCGCCGGGGTGGCTCCCGGGCACTACGGCTCGGAACGTCACCGGGGTGGCTCCCGGGCACTACGGCTCGCAACGTCACCGGGGCGGCTCCCAGGCCCTACAGCTCGGTCACCACCACGTCCAGCCCCCACGCCTGCCCCGCCCGCTCCGGCGCCGCGGCCTCCACCACGTACCCGAGCCCTCGCAGCGCCTCCACCAGCTCGCCCGGTCCGCTCGGCGTGACCCCGGCGGTCAGCAGGTCCCGTACCATCCGGCCCTTCGTCGCCTTGTTGAAGTGGCTGACGACGGACCGCTTCTCGACCCCGTTCACGATCTTCGACTGGAGCACCCGCACCGTCGCCGTACGCTCGGCGAGCGCCCCCTTGGGCTTCCAGGCCGCCGCGTACGCCGCCGACCTGAGGTCCAGCACCAGCCCGCGCCCGGCGGCCTGCGGAATCACCTCGGCCATCGCGGTCCGGTTCCGCCAGTACGTGCCCAGCGCGCCGAGGCCCGGCAGCTTCACCCCCATCGAGCAGCGGTAGGAGGGGATGCGGTCGCCGATCCGTACCGCGCCCCACAGTCCGGAGAACACCAGCAGCGACCGGCCCGCCCGGCGCCGGGCGGCGGTGGGGAGGGTGGCCAGGCCGAGCGCGTCGTACAGCACACCGGTGTAGATCTCCCCGGCGGGCCGGGTCCCGGCCTCCCGCAGCGCCGCGTTCTTCGCGACCTCGCCGCGCAGCCCCTCACTCAGCCCCAGCACCTCGGCGGCCTTCGTCTCGTCGCCCGAGCACAGCGACACCAGCTCGTCCAGGACCTCCGCCCGCGCCTCGCCCAGTTCGGGCAGCGACAGCGCTCCCAGGTCCAGCGGGGAGCGGGAGCCTCCCGTGGCCTTTCCCTCGGACGGCGGCAACAGGACGAGCACGGCGGATCTCCTCGAACGGGTCGTTAGCGGCAGGGCAACGGGTCGTTGGACGGCAGGGCGCGGGACGGACCCGGAGAACCACGCCCGCCCCGCCCGAGCCTACGACCTCCCGCCAACGCAGCCAGACCGTCGTATGCGCGAGCGCCCGGTCCCCGTCGACCGGACCGCTGGCCGGCGCCACCTCCAGGCCCTCCGGCAGCGGCGCCGGGCCCGCTGAGAGCCTGTCCAGGCCGTGCCAGCCGGTGGAACGCCGGAAGTGCGGCACCCCCGCGCTCAGCTCCTCCACCGAGCCGACCCACGCCACGCCCTCGTCGCCGCCCAGCGAACGGCGCAGCCGCAGCGCCTTCGCGGCCGCCTCCGAGGCCCCCGCGCGCCGGGCCGCGTCCGGCAGTGCACAAAGCTAACGACGTGTCCGCCCCGGCCCGTGGTCTTCTGTGCCACGATCGAGTGAGGAAGAGCCTCTTGGCGAGGTGCCAGACCCCCCTGGGTACCTACGCTGGCGGCGAGACAGGGGAGAGGGTGGCATGAGCGCCATGGCACACGAACCACTCACGCAGGATCTCGACCACGTCCTGCTGGAGGGTTTCTTGGCCCTGGAGACGCCGGAAGGCTTCCGGGCCGAGTTGATCGAGGGGGAAATCGTCGTGACACCGCCGCCGGACGGCTACCACGAGAATCACATCAATGTGGTCGTGAAGCAGGTGATCAGGATGTCCGCAACGGACATGGACTTCTCCGGCAACAGGGGCCTCACCGTTCCGCGCGGCGGACTGTGCGTGCGGAACCATGTGATCCCGGACGCAACCTTCGCCCCCACCGAGCTGCAGCTTCTCCGCAGTGCCGAGTCCTGGACGCCGTGCGAGGGCCTCGCCGTGGTCGCCGAGGTCACGTCGACCAAGCCGGACCGGGACCGTACGGCGAAGCGTCATTGTCACGCACGCGGGGGGATCCCCCTCTATCTGCTCGTCGACCGGGAGAAGAGCGATGTGACGCTCTTCAGCGACCCGGAGCGCGCCGACTACCGGCAGCACGTCACGGTCCCCTTCGGTAAGCGGATCGACCTGCCCGAGCCGTTCTCCTTCGGGCTGGAGACGAATGACTTCGTCTGAGCCGTCCGGGCTGCCCCTCCAGGTATCATGGTCATCACGGCGGACGAGTCGGCCGGGCGGTCGCGTCGGGGTCCTTCGGATCCCGCCGAGGAACGTCCGGGCTCCACACGGCAAGGTGGTGGGTAACGCCCACCCGGGGTGACCCGCGGGACAGTGCCACAGAAAACAGACCGCCGGGGGCTTCGGTCCCCGGTAAGGGTGAAACGGTGGTGTAAGAGACCACCAGCGTCCGAGGTGACTCGGATGGCTCGGTAAACCCCACCTGGAGCAAGGTCAAGAGGAGCCGCCTCACGGCGGCTCTGCGCGGACGATCGAGGGCTGCCCGCCCGAGTCCGCGGGTAGACCGCACGAGACCGGCGGCAACGCCGGTCCTAGATGGATGGCCGCCTCCCCATGGGCCGCAAGGCCCACGGGAGACAGAACCCGGCGTACAGGCCGACTCGTCCGCCACCACCTCTCTGACCTGGGTATACGCCCCGGCCGGGCGCGCCGACTGTACGGCGGCCCGCCCCTGCTCCTCTCCAAGGCCCTCCCGGGTCTTCAAGGTTCCGGGGGCGAAGCTGCTTCGCTTACGTAGCCCTCCATGGCAGGCAAGCGACGCACACCGGGGCGCTGACGGCTCTCCCGCTTCTGCGGGACGATTCGGCTGGCGTCGAAGCCCCCACGATGCGGCTCGCGGAAGTGGTGGGCCGTATGTCCTGGATGCCGGACTCGGGGAAAGTGCTTTGCGAACCACCTACTCTGAGATAAACATGCAGGTCGCAGAGTCTGCTCCCCGCACCCGCGGGGATGGTCCCGGCCTGGGACAAGATCAAGGAGAACACGAAGACTGCTCCCCGCGCCCGCGGGGATGGTCCCGTCCACTCGTCCGGGTTGATCCTTCGCATTGGCTGCTCCCCGCGGCCGCGGGGATGGTCCCTACGAGCAGGACGTCATGCAGCGTGGCGCGATGTGCTCCCCGCATCCGCGGGGGATAGGCTCCGCCGCTGCTCGGTGGCGGACGACGGCGGTGTGCGTTCCCTGTTCCCCCTGCTCTCCTTGCTTCGCCTGCTCCTCCCGCTTCCCCGCCGGGAAGCCCGTGGCGGGGGCGAACCGATCGGCCGCGGGACTGCCGATGATCTCCGCCGCGGGGGCGTACCCCGACAGCCGTCGAGCTTCCGTGCTCCACGCCGTCACGCTGCCGCCGGGGTCCGTGAGGGCGATGGCGGCTGACGTGTCGAGAGGGTCGCCGATCGTGTCGGGGCCGGTCGGCCGTGTGCGTCCGGTCTGTCCATGGGGTCCTGCCTTGTCCTCCTCTCACGGCCCCGCCCGCCTCAGGGTGGCAAGGCGAGCCTGTGACGTGAGGTGCTTCACGGAAGCGGGTGACGTAGCGAGGGGCGGGGCTGGGTACGCGCCCGCGTGATCACCGCTTGAGATACCGATCTGGTCGGTACATATAGGGCGAAAGCATCGTTGGAGAGGAGGCGACATGTCGTCGAAGCGACGTCGCAAGAAGAAGGCCCGTCGTAAGAACGGAGCCAACCACGGCAGCCGTCCCCAGTCCTGATCTGAGGCGCTCTGCCGAGTGACACCGACGGGGCTTCCCGAGCACGTGGCGCCACCGCGCCCGGGCACGGGGAGCCCCGTCAGTCGCTCTATGAGGGGGTCGAGCTGTCCGGGCGGCCTCCGGCACGCTCCCACTGGGCCTCGTCCCACTCGACATATTCGATCTGGGCGCCACCGGGCAGCTTGGCGGTCAGGTTTCTGCCGGTGGGGACCGCCTGCGGGTCGCGTACGATCTCTGCTCCGGTCCGGGTGAGACGTACCTGGCACTCGTCCAGGTCATCCACGATCAGCGTGGCCGACGTCGCCTTGTACGGCTCCAGTGTCCGCTCGTCTCCCGCCACCACCAGAACCCGGCCGACGGTGGCCAGCTCCAGGCCGTTGGGCATGGTGAAGCGGGTGGTGATCGGTTCACCGGTGAGGGCGGTGAGCGGTGCCAGCGCCGCGTCCAGGTCGGTGGCGTAGACGCGCGCGTAGGTGCGGAAGATGCGCATGCTCAGAGGCAAGGTGTCATGCACCGCGGCTATTCCGTCAGGGGTGGCGGCTCCCGCGGAGTGCCGTCTGGACGGCGGCCCGCATGTCGTCGTCCTGTGCGTCCGAGCCGCCCGGGTCGACGTTCACCATGACCGTCGCCTGCCTGCCCTCGACCGTGGCGCCGCCGATCGTCTCGTACCCGAGTACGTCGCCGGTGTGCCCCCAGGAGAGGCCGACGCAGGGCAGGGGCCCGCTCTCCAGGCCGAGGCCGTACGCCCGGCCGTCCGGGTTGCCGGTCGGGCGGGTGTTCATCATCTGCCGCAGCTGGGCCGGGCGCAGCAGCCTGCCGCGGACGAGGGCGTCCAGGAACCGGTTGAGGTCGGTGCCGCTGGAGATCATGCTGCCGCTCGGGCCCGCGACCGAAGGGTTGATCTCGGTGATGTCCATGAGCGGGGCGTCCTCGCCCGGCCGCACATACCCGCGCGGGTGCGGTCCGGGGATCGACGGGGCGTCGCCCGGTACGTACGTCTCGCGCAGGCCGAGCGGCGCGATGACGCGCCGGCGGATCTCCTCGCCGTACGTGTGGCCGGTCACCTTCTCGATGAGCATTCCGGCGAGCAGATAGCCGGTGTTGGAGTAACGCCAGCCGGTGCCGGGTTTGAAGGTCGGGGGGTGGGCGAGCGCGATGTTCACGAGGTCGCGGGTGTCGTGGTGGGCGAGCGGGTCCTCGAGGATCTCCCGCGGGGTGAGGTAGTCGAGGATGTCGGGTACGCCGCTGGTGTGCTGGAGCAACTGGCGGACGGTGATCCGCCGCCCGTCGTTCCCGTGTCCGCGGACGACACCGGGCAGATAGCGCTCCACGGGCGCGTCGAGGGCGACGCGATGCTCGCCCACCAGTTGGAGCACGACCGTCGCGACAAACGACTTGGTCATGCTGCCGATCCGGAATCTGCTGTCGCGGTGTATCGGCGCATGGCTCTTCACGTCCGCGACGCCGCTGGTGAGCATGGAGCTGCCGCCGTGGCGGTTCCGCACCTCCACGAGCGCTCCGGGCGCGCCGTCGACCGTGGTCAGCCGCCGTAGGAGTGCGCGCAGCCGGGTGTGGTCGGCGGCGTTGGTGGACGTGGCAGTGGTGGACGTGGCAGTGGTGGATGTGGCCGCGGTGGATTCGGCCGTGGTGGCCGTGACAGCCGTGTTCCGCCACGGCGTATCGGCCGGTGTCACCGCCGCGACACCCATCGCCACCGCCAGCGTGAGCAATCCACCCCGCACCCGCCTGCGCTTGATCACGTTCATCCGACGTCCCCCTCCGAGCCCCCACGCGGCCGAATGGCCACGCTAGAGGCCGCCGGGCCCGGGAATGATCCGGCCGGCCACCCGGACCGCCCTGGGGACAGCCCCACCCCGGGCGCGTCAGACCAGTTCGAGCAGGGCGTCGGTGAATTCCTCCGTGGTGGCCGTGCCGCCCAGGTCCGGGGTGCGGACGGGGGTCTTCGCCAGGACGGTCGCGATGGCGTCGGTGATGCGGGTGGCCGCCTCGGGGTGGCCGAGGTGGTCGAGCATCATGGCGGCGGACCAGATCGCGCCGAGCGGGTTGGCGATACCGCGTCCGGCGATGTCGGGGGCGGAGCCGTGGACGGGTTCGAACATGGACGGGAAGTCGCGTTCGGGGTTGAGGTTGGCCGCGGGGGCGATGCCGATGCTGCCGGCGACCGCGGCGGCGAGGTCGCTGAGGATGTCGCCGAAGAGGTTGGAGGCCACGACGACGTCGAAGCGCCGCGGGTCGAGGACGAACTTGGCGGCGAGGGCGTCGATGTGCTCCTGGCCCCAGGCCACCTCCGGGTACACGGCGGCGCGTTCGGCCACGAGCTCGTCCCAGAACGGCATGGTGTGGATGATGCCGTTGGACTTGGTGGCCGAGGTGAGGTGTCCGCCGCGCCGCTCGGCGAGCGAGAAGGCGTAGTCCAGGACGCGGGTGACGCCCTTACGGGTGAACACCGCCTCCTGGACGGCCATTTCCTCCGGAAGTCCCCGTCCGAGGCGGCCGCCGATCTCGCCGTACTCGCCCTCGACGTTCTCCCGGACGACGACGAGGTCCACATCGCCTGGCCCCGCCTCGCGCAGCGGGCTGGGCACGCCCTCGAAGACGCGGATGGGGCGCAGATTGACGTACTGCTGGAAGCCCCGGCGGATGGGGATCAGCAGACCCCACAGCGAGACATGGTCGGGGACGCCGGGGTAGCCGACCGCGCCGAGCAGGATCGCGTCATGGCCGCGCAGTCGCTCCAGCCCGTCGTCGGGCATCATCGCGCCCTGGTTGACATAGCGTTCGCAGGACCAGTCGAACGTCTCGTAGCTGAAGCCGAGGCCGTGCCGGGCGGCCACGGCGTCCAGGACGCGGCGGGCGGCCGGGATGACCTCGTTGCCGATGCCGTCGCCGGGGATCAGGGCGATGCGGTGAGTGGTCGTGCGGCGGTTCGTCATGGAGGGGATTGCAGCAGGGGTGCGTCCACCGCGTCCAAGACGCAGATTCCATGTGCCTTATAGGTCTGCCCTATGGGACTGCTCGACTTATGGGGCTGCTCGACTTATGGGGCTGCTCGGCTTATGGGGCTGCTCGGCTTCGGGGACTGCTCGATTTAGGGGACTGCCGTGGCTGTTCTTACGAACGCCTCCGCCGCCGGTGTCAGCGGGGCCCGTCGGCTGACCAGGGCGATATGCAGGCTGGTGCTCGGTTCGAGGTCCAGGACCAGCGCCCCCGCCCGCTCGGCGAGGCCGCGCCAGGCGTCGGCGACCACAGCCAGACCGACGCCCCGCAGGACCAGCGGCAGGATCGCCACCCGGTGCTCGGTCTCGACCACGACGGTCAGCGCGACGCCCTCGGCCCGGAGGTCGTCGACGAAACGGCGCATCCCGGTGCCCTTCTGGCCCACGATCAGCCGATGTCCGGCCAACTGCTCGTGGCGCACCGGCACACCGGGGCGGAACGGCCCGTCCGGGGGTGCCAGCAGCACGAAGCGCTGTTCGAGCAGCGGGTAGATGCGCACATCGCCCTGGGGCGTGGCGTCGGGGGAGGCCAGCAGCCCCAGCTCGCATACGCCGGTGCGCACCATCTCCGTCACATCGCGGGGGGTGAACGCGGCCTGCACCCGCACGGACACCGCGGGATGGATCCGGGTGAAGCGGTCGATCAGCCCCGTCAGCGGCTCGACGGCCTGTGAGGGCGGGGCCGCGATGTCCACCCGGCCGCCGCGCAGCCCGTGCACCGACTCCACACTGGCCCGCGCGAGCTGCAGGCTGCGCACCGCTTCCCGCGCCGGTGCGATCAGCGCCGTGCCCGCGTCGGTGAGGACCGCCCGGCGGCCGATGCGGTGGAAGAGGTCGCTGCCCAGGTCGCGCTCCAGGGCGCGGATGGCCTGGGAGAGGGAGGGCTGGGACAGATACAGCGCGGAGGCCGCCCGGTTGAATCCGCCGTGGTCCACCACGGCCAGGAAGTACTCCAGCTGCCGCACATCCACCGCGCCGCCTCCCCGCGCCTCGCCGCACTTATAGGGCCGCTCACCATCCGCACAGGCTCGCCACCCGCACACGTCCATAGGTGGCGCCTATAAGGATTGTCGCCAACGGGTCTTGGACGCGCACCGCGGCGGCTGCTGGGATCGGATCATGAGCGATCAGCTACTGGGCGACTTCGACCGCCGCACCCTTGACGTCGAGGGTGTGGGAATCAACGTGCGCACCGCCGGGGACGGGCCGCCCGTCCTGCTCCTGCACGGCTATCCGCAGACCCATATGATCTGGCACCACATCGCCCCGGCGCTCGCGGCCACCCACCGCGTGGTCCTCACCGATCTGCGCGGCTACGGCGACAGCCACAAGCCCGGGTCCGACGCCGAGCACACCACGTATTCCAAGCGGGCCATGGCGCGCGACCAGGTGTTGGTGATGCGGGAGCTGGGCTTCGACCGCTTCGCCGTCGTCGGCCATGACCGGGGCGGCCGGGTCGGCCACCGGCTGGCCCTCGATCATCCGGGGGCGGTCTCCGCGCTCGCGGTGCTCGACATCGTGCCCACGCGGTACGTCTTCCAGCACGCCGACAAGGACTTCGGGCTGGGTTACTACCACTGGTTCTTCCTGGCGGCGGAGAACGGCATCCCGGAGCACCTCATCGGTCAGGACCCCGCGTTCTGGATCCGTACCCGGATGGGGGCCCGCCACGGTGGCGGAACCCCGTTCGACGAGGCGGCCCAGGCCGAGTACATCCGCTGCTTCTCGGACCCCGCGGCCATCCACGCAAGCTGCGAGGACTACCGTGCCGCCGCCTCCATCGACCTGGTCCACGACGACGCGGACGCCGCCGCGGGCCGCCGGGTCACCGCACCGCTGCTGGCCCTGTGGGGCGCGCACGGTTTCGTCGGCCGCCACTACGACGTACCGGAGGTCTGGCGCGGCTACGCGGACGATGTGCGCGGGCAGGCCCTGCCGTGCGACCACTACCTTCCCGAGGAGGCGCCGGACGAGACGCTGCGCCAGCTGCGGACGTTCCTCGGGGACTGCGGCAGCGCCTGACTTCACAGCGCCTGACCCGGCGGCGGCGCCTGACCCGGCGGCGCGCCGGGGTGTCACGGTGCCGTCTGGACGTTCTGCTTCCGCGTGCCCGTCTCCTCGGCCGGTTCGGCGGCCCCGCGCGTCTCCCGCGCCAGTGCCACCGTGACCACGGTGAGCGCGCTCATCAGGGCGATGAAGACGACCACGCCCGTGACGCTGTGGTCGAACCAGAGCAGCAGGGCGGACGCGAGCATCGGGGCGAGGCCGCCGGTGAGGACGGTGCCGATGTTGTTGGCGATGCCGACCGCGCTGAACCGGACCGTGGTGTCGAAGAGTTCGGCGAAGAAGGCGGGCTGGGAGCCGAGGACGGCGGACTGACCGATGCCCAGGGTGATGAAGAGCGCGAGCCAGATGCCCCAGGTGTGGCCGCCGTCGATCACCGCGAAGAACGGCCAGGAGGCGGCCAGCAGCACCAGGGCTCCGCCGATCGAGACCGGGCGCCGGCCGATGCGGTCGGAGAGCGCGCCGAAGGCCGGCACCGTCACCAGCTTCACGGCCGCGACCAGCGAGATGCCGCTGAGGAGTGCGCTGGTCGACAGCCCGCGGTCCTCGGCGTAGGTGACCGAGAAGGTGCCGAAGACGTAGTAGCCCGCGTTCTCGGCGGCGCCCGCGCCGATCACGATGAGCATCTCCTTGGGGTAGCGGCGCCAAGCGGCGACGCAGCGGCTCTCGGCGATCCGCTGCCGCAGCGGGCGCGGCGCCGTCGCGGCGGCGGGGCCCGCCTGCTGGACCTGCTGGAATTCGGCGGTCTCCGGCAGTGAGCGGCGCACCCAGAGGCCGAAGAAGGTCAGCCCCGCGCTGAGCAGGAAGGGAATCCGCCAGCCCCAGTCGAGGAAGGCGTCCTCGGACAGCAGCCCGGTGGTGAGTGCGAAGGCGCCGGTGGACAGGAGGGTGCCGGTGCCGGTGCCGATCGCGGGCAGTGAGGTGAGCAGACCGCGCCACTTGGGCGGTGCGTTCTCGAACAGGATGATCAGCGCGCCGGTCTTCTCGCCGCCCGCGGCGAAGCCCTGGACGAAGCGGAGCAGGGTCAGCAGCACCGGCGCGGCGACGCCGATCTGCGCATGGGTCGGCAGCAGTCCGATGGCCGTGGTGGCGAGCCCCATCATCAGCAGGGTGGCCACCAGTACGCCCTTACGGCCCTGGGTGTCGCCCCGCTCGCCGAAGTAGGCGCCGCCCAGGGGCCGGGCGAGGAAGCCGATGGCGAAGGTGCCGTAGGCGAGGACCGTGCCGACCAGCGGATCGCTGTCCGGGAAGTAGACCTTGTTGAAGACCAGGGCGGCCGCGGTTCCGTAGAGGGCGAAGTCGTACCACTCCACCGTGGTGCCGAAGACGGCGGCGAGGGCGACCTTGGGCTGGAAGACCGGCCTTCTGGTGGCGGAACTGCCGGTTTGCGTCATGGGGGACTCCCTTGTCACCGTGAATCGAGTACCACTGTGTGGTTCGCTTGTGCCGCTTGGTGGTTCGGTGATGTTATGGAGGCACACACCCCATGGCAAGGGGTCACGCCCTATTCGCGCTGGAGGTCAGCCCTTGAGCACGCCCGCCCCCGCCGCCCCACCACCCCTGCTCGACGGCATCCGGGTCCTGGATCTGACCAACGTCCTCGCCGGGCCCTTCGCCGGATATCAGCTCGCCCTGCACGGCGCCGACGTCCTCAAGGTCGAGATGCCGGGGGCCGGGGACCTGGCGCGCCAACTGGGCGCCGACCGGGAGCTGAGCGAGGATCTGCTGGGCGCGTCGTTCCTCGCCCAGAACGCCGGTAAGCGTTCGCTGACCCTGAACCTCAAGGAGGAGAAGGGGCGCGAGGCTCTGCTGCGCGCGGTGCGGGAGTCCGACGTCCTCCTCGAGAACTTCCGCCCGGGGGTGATGGACCGCCTGGGCGTCGGCCGGGAGGTCCTCATGCGGGAGAACCCGCGGCTGGTCTACTGCGCCGTCTCCGGCTTCGGCCAGACCGGACCGCTGCGCGCCCGGCCCGCGTACGACCAGATCGTGCAGGGCCTCTCCGGCATGATGAGCGTGACCGGCACCCCCGAGGTCAGCCCGCTGCGGGCCGGGTTCCCGGTCGCCGACACCCTGGGCGGCATGGCCGCCGCCTTCGCCGTGGCGGCGGCTCTGGTGCGCCGGGAGCGCACCGGGAGCGGCGCGTATCTGGACGTCTCCATGCTGGAGGCCGCGCTCACCGCGATGGGCTGGGTGACCTCCAACTATCTGATCACCGGCCGCCCGCCGCGGCCCATGGGCAACGAGAACTTCACGGCCGCGCCGTCGGGGACGTTCCGCACCGCGGACGGATACCTCAACATCGCGGCCAACCGCCAGCAGCAGTTCGCCACCCTGTGCCGGCTCATCGGCCGTGCGGAACTGCTGGCGGACGAGCGCTTCGCGCATCCCGCGGACCGCAAGGCCCACCGCGACGAGCTGCGCGCCGAGATCGAGAAGGGGCTGGCCGAGCGGGCCGCCGGGGAGTGGGAGGAGATCCTCGCCGACGCCGGGGTGCCGGCCGCGCGGGTGCTGTCCGTGCCCGACGCGCTGGGCCTGGAGCAGCTCGCGGAGCGGGACTTCGTCCGCACGCTGCCCTTCCCGGACGGGCGCGGGCGCGAGCTGCGCGTCCTCGGCAGCCCGTTCCGGGTCGACGGCGAACCGGCGGCGGCCACCGCCCCGCCACCGCTGCTGGGCCAGCACACCGAGCAGGTTCTGGCCGAACTCGGCTACGGCCCGCAGGAGATCGACGCGATGAAGGAGCGTGGTGCGATATGACCCGCCGGTCCGCAGACCAGGAGGCCGCGATGGCTCCGCAGGGCGTCATGCCGACGCAGGACGTCACGGCTCCCCAGGACGTCACGGCTCCCCAGGACGTCGTGGATCCGCGGGAGGTCACCGACTGGTGGTCCACCGCCGTCAGCCGCATCCGGCCGGGCGAGATCCTGCTGCGCGGCTACCCGGTCGAGCAGTTGATCGGCCAGGTGTCCTTCGCCGAGACCATCTGGCTGATGCTGCGCGGCGAGCTGCCCACCCGGACCCAGGGCCGGTTGCTGGAGGCCGCGCTCGTCGCCGCCGTCGACCACGGACCCCAGGCCCCGTCGATCGCCGCCGCCCGGATGGCGGCCACCTGCGGCGTGGGCTTGAACAACGCGGTGGCCACCGGGGTGAACCTCCTGGGGGATGTCCACGGCGGGGCCGGTCAGCAGTGCATGCGGGTGCTGGCCGAGCTGGAGCGGGCCGTGGCCGAGGGGGCGGACGTCGATGGCGCCGCGAAGGACCTGGTGGCGGAGTACCGTGCCACGGGCTCCCATGTCCCCGGATTCGGCCACCGGTTCCACCCGTACGACCCGCGCCGCACCCCTCTGCTCGACCTGGTGGACGCGGCGGTGGCGGACGGCGAGGCGCCGGGCTGGGCGCTGCGCGCCGGGACGGCCCTGGAGCGGGCGCTGGCGGAGGGCCGCAGCCGTCCCGTGCCGATGAACATCGACGGCGCCACCGCCATCGTCTACAGCGAACTCGGCTTTCCGCCCGAGCTCGGACGCGGGCTGTTCGTGCTCTCCCGCAGCGTGGGCATCCTCTCCCACGCCTGGGAGGAGAAGTCCGGTGGGGCCAGGATCAAGGGTCCTATTCCCCGGCGGCTGCTGCCTTCGTACGAGGGTCCGGCCCCCCGGGACCTCATTCGGCCGGAGAGGGAGGAGAGCGGGGAGAACGAGGAAGGCGCAGGGCGCGCGGAGAGCGTGTGAACGTCAGCCGCTCTCGCCGAGGAACCGCAGCTCCGACAGCCGCCTCGCGGCCTCGGTCAGCGCCGGGCGGAACGACTCGACGCGCTCCTCGGTGAAGCGGCTGGTGGGGCCGCCAAGGCCCACCGCGGCGACGACCTGCCCGGCCGCGTCGGTGACGGGGGCGGCCACGGCGGACACCCCGTCCTCGCGCTCACCGTGGCTGACCGCCCAGCCCCGCCGCGCGGCGAGGCGGGCCCGTTCGGCCAGGGCGGAGGTGAAGTCGGCGTCGCGCCCGGCCGCCGAGGCCACCCGGCCCAGGGTCCGGGGCGAGCCGCCGATGAGCAGGACATGCCCGGAGGCACCGGCCCACAGGGGCATCTCCTCGCCGATGCGCACCACATGGCGCAGTTGCTGGGTGCCCTCGTGCTGGGCCACGCACACCCGGGAGGCCCCCTGGCGGATGTAGATCCGCGAGGACTCGCCGCCGGACCGTACCGAGAGGACGCGCAGGCACTCCACCGCCTCCGGGGGCAGCCGCCAGGCGTCCTGTGCGAGCGCCGCCCAGCGCAGCAGGCCCGCACCGGGGGTGAGCCGGCCGTCCCCCCGGCTCCACAGCAGCCCGCGCTGTTCCAGCGTGGCCACCAGACGAACCACGGTGGACTTGGCCAGTCCGGTGGCGTCGGTCAACTCCCGTACGCTGCGGGAACGGTGGGACTCGTCGAACAGGGCGAGCAGATCCAGTGCGCGCAGTACACTCCGTACTCCCTCGCCGCCCTCTCCGGCTGCCGTCCCCATCGCCCGTCCTCCTCGCCGCACCACGCGTAAAACCATCTAACGGTGCGACAGTACCACCAGGTGGTTCACGCTAGGTCGGGATGACGGTGCTCAGATCTGCGGGCATCCGGGCCCGCAGATCGTCCCACTCGCCCTCGCTGATATGGCGCTGCAGGGTCTCCAGGACGGTGTGCACGAGCTGTTCGATATCGCCGTGGATCGAGTACGGGAAGTCGTGCCGGATCCGCCGGTAGAACTCCTCGTTGTGCATCTTCACCGGCGTCTCCGCCGGTCTCCACCCCTCGTAGTAGATGCCGCGCACCAGCATCGGGAGCTGCGCGCCGAACTGGACGGCCTCGTCCACCGTCAGCCGGTCCCGCAACTGGTGCAGGACCGCGCGCAGGGCGGCGTAGGACTGTTTGCGGCGCTCCTTGGGCCAGCCGTACGCGTCCTCGATCTCCTTGAGGAGCCGGTTGGTCTTGTCGACCGTCGTGTCGAAGGAGGCAAAGCCTGTGGCAACCATGGTGTTCGTCCTCCGGTCAGGGGTCAGGGGTCAGGTGGAGCGGCTGCGCGGGTGATGCGGTTGCGCAGGGGAAGCGGATACGTGCGGCGATACGTGCGGATCACCGCCCGGCGCGGCGGACCGGCCGGACGGAGCTGGAGCGGCGCCGCTCGGGTGGGTAGGCCCGGCGGCGGTGCGGGCGAGGCGGTCATGAACGTGGTGGATGGCCATCGCCCCCTCGCCGGCCGCCGACGCCACCCGCTTGACCGAGCCGCTGCGCACATCACCGGCGGCGAAGACCCCCGGCAGCGTGGTCTCCAGGCTCAGACAGCCGCGGCCGGGGCCCGCCCGGACGCCGTGGGCAGCCCGGGCCTCGGCCTCGTCGCCGGTGAGCACGAAACCCCGGTCGTCCAGGGCCAGGACGCCGGTGAGCCAGTCGGTGCACGGCTTGGCCCCGATGAAGACGAACAGGGCGCAGGCGTCCAGGGTGCGGCGCTCCCCGGTGCGGCGGTGCCCCACCACGATCGTCCGCAGCGCGTCCTCGCCGCGCACCTCGCGGAGCTCGCTGTCCAGCATCACGTTCACCCGCGGATGGCGCTCGATCTGGTCGACCAGATAGCGGGACATCCGGGCGCCCAGATACGAGCCCCTGATCAGCAGGTGCACCCGGGGCACCCATTCGGCGAGGAAGAGCGACGCCTGGCCCGCGGAGTTGCCGCCGCCGACCACGGCGACGGGGGCCGCGCCGCACTGCCGCGCCTCGTAGACGGTGGCCGCGTAGTAGACGCTCGTCCGCTCCAGCCGCTCCATCCCGGGGACGTCCAGCCGGCGGTAATGGGCGCCGGTGGCCAGGACGACGGTACGGCACAGCGTTTCGCTGCCGTCGGCGAAGGTGACGCGGTAGTGGCCGTGGGCCGGTTCGAGGGAGGTCGCCTCCGCCGGGATCCGCACCTGCGTCCCGAACTTGCGCGCCTGGAGCATGCCCCGCTCGGCGAGTTCCGAGCCGGGGATCCCGGCCGGGAAGCCGAAGTAGTTCTCGATCAGGGACGTGGTGCCCGCCTGGCCGCCGGGGGCCACCGTGTCCACGACCGTGGTGGTCAGCCCGTCGGAGGAGCCGTAGACGGCGGCCGCGATCCCGGCCGGGCCGGAGCCGACGACCAGCAGATCGCAGTGGCTGTGGGGGGTCATCGGTGGGGAGAGACCGATGAGCTGGGCCAGTTCGGCGTTGCCGGGGTTGCGCAGCACCTGGTGCTCGCGCCAGATGATGATCGGGGTGTCCTCCGGGCTGACCGAGACGCGGCGCAGCAGCGCCTCGGCCTCCTGGTCCGCCTCCAGGTCGATCCAGCGGTGCGGCAGCCGGTTGCGGGCCGCGAACTCGCGCAGCCGCCGGGTGTCGGGCGAGTAGCGCGAGCCGAGGATGCGGAAGCCGACGCCGCCCCCGACCAACTGGGCGCGGCGGCCCAGATAGGCGCGGAGGACGAGGTTGCCGAGGCAGGGGTCACGGGCCAGCAACGCCCGCAGCCGGTCCATCGGGAGGGCCAGCACCTCCCCGGCCTCCTGGGCGTGGGCGGTGTAGAAGGCCACCTGCCCCTGGAGCAGGCTCAGTTCGCCGAGGAAGCGCCCCGGGCCGTGCACCCTCAGGAGCCGCTCGTCCGGGGTGCCGCGGTGTGCGGTGATCGCGACCGAGCCGCTGAGGACGACGAAGAAGTCCGCGGGCGGGCCGCCGTCGCGGATCAGCACCTGACCGGGCACCACGGACCGGCGGGTGCCGTGCCCGGAGAGGTAGGCGATCTGCTCGTCCGTCAGCCGCGGATAAGCGCCGGAAATATCCGGGGTCTCGTCCGGTACGGCTTCTTCCGGTGCGGTGCCCGGTACGGCTTCTTCCCGTACGTCGTCCGGTACGGCTTCCTCCGGTGCGGCGGCCCGGGACCGGTCCTCGTCCGTCATCACATCAGGCCATGGCCTCGTGGGCGTAGCACCACCGCCATGTCTCGCCCGCTTCCAGGGGCTCGACGATCGGGTGTTGTTCGGTGTACGCGTGCGAACGGGCGTGCTTGAGCGGTGAGGAGTCGCAGCACCCGACGTGTCCGCAGGTCAGGCAGAGCCGCAGATGGACCCAGGGGGACCCCAGGCGCAGGCACTCCTCGCACCCCTCGGGGGTGCGCGGGGAGACCGGGCGCACCATCGACAGATGCGGATCGGGCTCGATGGCCATGGCGTTCATCCTTTCTGGCGGTCGCGGCACGGTCCGGCTCGGCATCGTTCTCACGCGGCCTTTCCGAGGCCCGCGATCTCCGGTCGGCGTTCGTAGGTGACCACGAGTTCGCCGTGCTGGGCGTCGACGTTGACGGTGGCGCCTTCTTCGACATCGCCGCGCAGCAGGGCGCGGCCGATGAGGGTCTCGACCTCGTGGGAGATGAAGCGGCGCAGTGGGCGGGCGCCGTAGACCGGGTCGTAGCCCTCGTGGGCGATGACCTTCCGGGCTTCTGGGCTGAGTTCGACGGCGATCAGGCGTTCGGCCAGCCGTTTGCGCAACTCGTCGAACTGCAGCTCCACGATCCGTTCGATCTGGGGTTCGCCGAGCGGCTTGAACAGCACGATGTCATCGACCCGGTTGAGGAACTCGGGGCGGAAGTGGCCGCGCAGCTCGCTCATCACCAGGCCCCGGGCGTCGGGTTTGAGTTCGCCCTCGGAGGTGACGCCGTCCAGCAGATGCATCGAGCCGATGTTGGAGGTCATGATGATCACGGTGTTGCGGAAGTCCACCAGCCGCCCCTGGGCGTCGGTGATCCGGCCGTCGTCCAGGACCTGCAGCAGGGTGTTGAAGACATCGGCGTGCGCCTTCTCGATCTCGTCGAAGAGCACCACCGAGTACGGTTTGCGCCGCACCGCCTCGGTGAGCTGACCGCCCTCCTCGTAGCCGACGTATCCCGGAGGGGCGCCGACCAGCCGGCTGACCGTGTGCCGCTCCTGGTACTCGCTCATGTCCAGGCGGATCATGTTCTCCTCGGTGTCGAAGAGCGCGGCGGCCAGCGCCTTGGCCAGCTCGGTCTTCCCGACGCCGGTGGGGCCCAGGAAGATGAACGAGCCGATCGGGCGGCGCGGGTCCCGGATGCCCGAGCGGGCCCGGATGATGGCGTCGGTGACCAGCTTGACCGCCTCGTCCTGGCCGATGACCCGCTCCTGGAGGATCTCGTCCAGGCGCAGCAGCTTCTCCCGTTCGCCCTCCTGCAGACGGGAGACCGGGATCCCGGTCCAGGCGGAGACGATGTCGGCGATCTCCTCCTCGGTGACCACCTCGCGCAGCAGCCGGTGCGCACCCTGTTTGGCGGCCAGCTGCTCCTCCTCGGCGGCCAGCTTGCGCTCAAGCTCCTGGAGCCTGCCGTAACGCAGTTCCGCGGCGCGGTTGAGGTCGTAGGCGCGCTCGGCCTCCTCGGCCTCGCGGCGCACCTCCTCCAGCTCCCGGCGCAGGTCCTGCACCCGGCGGATGGACTGCCGCTCGGCCTCCCACTGGGCGTGCTTGGCGTCGGCCTCGGCACGCAGATCGGCCAGTTCCCGACGGAGCTCGGCCAGCCGCTGCCCACTGGCCGGGTCGGTCTCCTTGGAGAGCGCGGCCTCCTCGATCTCCAGCCGGGTGACCCGGCGGGTGGTCTCGTCCAGTTCGGCGGGCATGGAGTCGATCTCGGTACGCAGCCGGGCGCATGCCTCGTCGACCAGGTCGATGGCCTTGTCCGGCAGGAACCGGTCGCTGATGTAGCGGTGGCTGAGGGTGGCGGCGGAGACCAGGGCGGTGTCCTGGATCTTGACGCCGTGGAAGACCTCGAGACGCTCGCGCAGGCCCCGCAGGATGGAGATGGTGTCCTCCACGCTCGGCTCCTCCACCAGCACCATCTGGAAGCGGCGCTCCAGCGCGGCGTCCTTCTCGATGTGCTTGCGGTACTCATCCAGGGTGGTCGCGCCGATCATGTGCAGCTCACCGCGGGCCAGCATCGGCTTGAGCATGTTCCCCGCGTCCATGGCGCCCTCGGCGGCCCCGGCACCGACCACGGTGTGCAGCTCGTCCACGAACAGCAGGATCCGGCCCTGGGCGGAGTTGACCTCGGCGAGTACGGCCTTGAGCCGCTCCTCGAACTCCCCGCGGTACTTCGCGCCGGCCACCAGGGAGCCCATGTCCAGGGCGAAGATGGTCTTGTCACGCAGCCCCTCGGGTACGTCGCCGCGCACGATGCGCTGGGCCAGGCCCTCGACGATGGCGGTCTTGCCGACGCCGGGGTCGCCGATGAGCACCGGGTTGTTCTTCGTCTTGCGGCTGAGGATCTGGGTCACCCGGCGGATCTCGGCATCCCGGCCGATCACCGGGTCCAGCTTGCCCGAACGAGCCTCAAGCACCAGATCCCGGCCATACTTCTCAAGCGCCTCGTACGCCACTTCAGGGTTGGCCGAGGTGACCCGCTGACTCCCGCGGACCTGGGTCAGGGCCCCCAGGAACGACTCCCGGGTGACACCGTGCTCCTTGAGGACGCGCCCCGCCGCGGTGCCGGACCCCTCCTCCGTGAGCGCGAGCACCAGATGCTCCACCGACACGTACTCGTCCTTCAGGCGCTTCGCCTCCTGCTCGGCGGCATCGAGCAACTGGGACAGCCGCTGGGTGATGAAGACCTGTCCGGGGGCGGCCCCCGGGCCGGTGACCTTGGGCTTGCGCGCCACCTCGGCCTCCAGCATCGAGCGCATCGCCTCCGGGTCGGCGCCCACCTGGCCGATCAGTCGCGGGGTCAGCCCGTCGGGCTGGTCGAGGAGGGCCAGCAGCAGGTGCTCGCCGTCGACTTCGGTGTGCCCGAACCGCATCGCGGTGGTCTGGGCGTTCTGGAGGGCTTCCTGGGACTTCTGAGTGAGGCGGTTCATGTCCATGGCGGTTCTTCACTCCTCGCGCCACCGCGGCGCAGTGCGGCTTCGAGCCGGTCAATGCGGTCGAGCAGATCGAGCACCAGACCGATGGAGGCGTAGTTCAGGCACATTCCGGCGTGCAGCCGCTCCACTCGGCCCAGCACCGCCGGGGCGTCGGGGGCGAACACCAGCCGCCCCGCGGCGTCACGCTCGGCGTCGACCAGGCCGAGGGCGACGAACCTCGCCACCAGGTCGGGATGGAGCCCGGTGCGACGGGCCACGGTCTCCAGGGTCAGCCTGCGGGCGGGCACCAGCTCGTAGTGGACGGACGGGACGGGCGCGTACCGGGTGACCGTGACGCTCCCTCGCGCGTGGCTGCTCATCGCTCCCTCCTGGGGTCGAAGGAGGAGGTGCGGCCCAGCTCCTCGAACAGCTCCCGCTCCCGGTCGGTGAGTTCGGGCGGCACCATGACGCGGATCTCGGCGTAGAAGTCGCCGTTCGGACCGCGGGGGTTGGGCATGCCCTCACCGCGCAGCCGCAGCCGACGCCCGCTGGAGGACCCGGGCGGGACCGACACCTTGGCGGTGCCGCCGGGCGTAGGCACCGGGACGGTCGCGCCGAGCGCGGCCTCCCAGGGAGCCACCGGAAGGTGGACGTGGACGTTCCGGCCGTCCAGCCGGAACCGCGGATGCGGCAGGATCCGCACCCGCAGATACAGATCCCCGGCCGGGGCCTCACCAGTGCCCCGGCCACCCTGCCCGGCCAGCCGGATGCGCTGCCCATCCACGACGCCCGGCGGGACGTTCACCTCGAAGGTGCGCTGCTGCCCCGAGGCCCCTGCCAGGGTGGCGGTGCGGCGGCCGCCGCGGTACGCGTCCTCGACGGTGAGCGGCAGTTCCGCCTCCTGGTCGGCTCCGGGGATGTCCACGCGGCCTCCGCCCCGGCCCCCCGTGCCGCCACCGAAGAACGCGCCGAACAGGTCCTCGAAGTCCACGCCCTCGCCCCCGGCGTCCTCGCCGAAGCCACGGGTGAACCGCACCCGGCCGCCGTCGCCGGCGGTCGTCCAGCCGTGGAAACCACCGCCCGGGGCACCGGCGCCGACGCGCTCCTCCCAGTCCTCGGGGATCTTGCGGTAGTCCTCGCCGAACCGGTCGTAGCGGGCCCGGGTGCCGGGGTCGGAGAGCACGCTGTAGGCGTCGTTGAGCTCCTTGAAGCGCTCCTCCGCGTTCGGGTCCTTGTTCACATCGGGGTGATGGCGGCGGGCCTGGGTGCGGAATGCCTGCTGGATCTCGTCCTGGCTCGCACCCCGTGAGACACCGAGTACGTCGTAGTAGTCCCGTGCCATGGCCGTCTCACTCCCGCTTCGCCACGGCCACGGCCACCGGCCTGAGTTGGTTGCCGGGATCCCCGTAGCCGGGGCGCAGGACCTGGACCACGGTGCCCGGTTCGGCCTCGGGGTCCTCGATCACACCGAGCACTTCGTGCCGGGCCGGGTCGAACGGCACGCCCGTCTCGCCCCGCCGCTCGTAGCCGAGCTGGGCCAGGGTGTTCACGGCCTGGTCGCGGATGGCCTTGACGCCCTCCACGATCGAGCCGGGGTCGGCCTCGGCGTGGGACAGGGCGAGTTCGAGGTTGTCGATGACGGGCAGCAGGGCCGCCGCCGTACGGGCCCGCTCGGCGGCCCGCTCCCGCTCCAGCTCCCTGGAGTGGCGCTTGCGCAGATTCTCCAGATCGGCCAGAGCCCGGCGCCAGCGGTCCTCCAGCTCCGCCAGCGCGGCCGCCTGCTCGCCGGATTCGGCGTCGGCGGGGCCGCCGCCCGCGTCCGGACCAGGGCCCTCCCCGCCCGCGCCGCGCGCCTCCGCGGTGCCCGGGGCGGGCAGGTCCCGCTCCCGCTCCTGCTCCGTCACGGCGCCCTCCGGCACCGGTTCGGGCTGCTGCGGTTGAGTGGACATGGCGGCCTCTCCGTCAGCCTTCCGCTGCCTTCGCCGTATCGGCCGGTCAGTCGTACGGGGCCGGTCGGTCAGCCCTTGTCGAACTCGGCATCGATGACGTCCTCATCGCCTCCGCCACCTCCGGCCCCGGTGTCCTGGGCGCCGCCCGCCCCGGGCCCACCGGCCGCGCCGCCCGCCGCGCCCGCGTCCGGACCGGCGCCGGCCGTCTCATGGGAAGCCAGGCCCGCGTAGACCTGCTGGAGCTCGGAGACCAGCGGCCTGGTCCGGTCCACACCGGCCTCGTTCCTGACCGCCTCACGGGCATCGTTGACCAGCATCTCGGCGCGCGACCGCTCATGAGAGGGCACCGCGTCACCCAGCTCGGAAAGGCGCTTTTCAACCTGGTAGGCGACAGCGTCCAGTTCATTGCGCGCGTCCACGGCCTCGCGCAGCGCCTGGTCCTCGCCACGGTTGCGCTCGGCCTCCTGAACCATCCGGTCCACCTCCCCGCGATCCAGGTTGCCGGTCTCGCTGATCTGGACGGACTGCTCCTTGCCGGTGTCCTGATCCCGCGCCGTGACATTCAGGATCCCGTTGGCGTCGATATCGAAGGTCACCTCCACCTGCGGCTCACCGCGCGGCGCCGGACGGATACCGGTCAGCTGGAAGCGCCCCAGCACCCGGTTGTCGGCCGCCCGCTCCCGCTCACCCTGAAGGATCACGATGTCCACGGCCTGCTGATTGTCCTCGGCCGTGGAGAACGTCTCGGTCCGGCGCACCGGGATCGTGGTGTTCCGATCGATGATCTTCGTCATGACCCCGCCACGGGTCTCGACACCCAGCGACAGCGGGGTGACATCGAGCAGCAGAACGTCCTTGACCTCGCCCTTGAGCACCCCGGCCTGGATCGCGGCACCCAGCGCCACGACCTCGTCCGGGTTGACACTCATATTGGGCTCCTTGCCGCCGGTCAGCCGGCGGACCAGCCCCTGCACGGCCGGGATCCGGGTCGAGCCCCCGACCAGGATCACCTCATCGATATCACTCTCCCCCGCCTTGGCATCGGCCATGGCCTGCTGCACCGGGCCCAGACAGCGCTCCACCAGATCGCCCGTGATCTGCTCGAAGGTGGACCGCATCACAGTCTCGGTCAAATGCTTGGGACCGGCGGCATCCGCCGTGATGAACGGCAGACTGACCTGGGTCTGGGTCACCGAACTCAACTCGGTCTTGGCCTTCTCCGCAGCCTCGAAAAGCCGCTGCAGCGCCTGCGGATCCCGGCGCAGGTCAATACCGTTCTCCTGCTGGAACTTGTCCGCGAGGTGGTCGACCAGCCGACGGTCGAAGTCGTCGCCGCCCAGATGGCTGTCGCCCGCGGTCGAGCGGACCTCCACCACCCCGTCCCCGACATCGAGAATCGACACGTCGAAAGTGCCGCCACCGAGGTCGAAGACCAGGACCGTCTCATGACCCTTCTTGTCCAGGCCATAGGCGAGAGCGGCCGCCGTCGGCTCGTTGATGATCCGCAACACGGTCAGCCCGGCGATCTCACCGGCGTCCTTGGTAGCGCTGCGCTGGGCGTCGTTGAAATACGCCGGCACCGTGATGACCGCCTCGGTCACCCGCTCGCCCAGCTGCTTCCCGGCATCGTCGGCCAGCTTGCGCAGCACCTGGGCACTGATCTCCTCCGGCGAGTACAGCTTCTCACGCACCTTGAAGCGCGCCAGGCCCTGCTCATCCGCGACGACGTCGTAGGCCACCGCCCTGGCCTCGGCGGACACCTCGTCGTAGTGCCGGCCGATGAACCGCTTGGCCGAATAGATGGTGCCCTTGGGGTTGAGAATCGCCTGGCGCCTGGCGAGCTGCCCCACCAGCCGCTCACCGGTATCGGTGAAAGCCACCACCGACGGCGTGGTGCGGTTTCCCTCGGAATTCGGAACAACCGAGGACTCACCGCCTTCCCACACGGCGATCACCGAGTTGGTGGTACCCAGGTCGATTCCGACTGCCTTGGCCATGGCAACTCCTTCCGAGGCGGCCACGGGCTGCAGTCAGCGCCCGGTCGGCCGCGGGAGCGGGATCGGTTAGCGGGCCCTCTAGGCAAATGGTGACAAATCAGACCGCTGTCGGTCCAGTGCCCGGAGGTCGAATATCGGCGTCCCGAATGCACCCACGGGACAGGGCATCCGTGGTCAGTCCGGGGAGAGGTCCTGCTCGACCCAGATCGTCTTGCCGTCCGCGCCCTGCCGGGTGCCCCAGCGCGTCGCCATCTGGGCGACCAGCATCAGACCGCGGCCGCCCTCGTCGAAGACCCGGGCCCGCCGCAGATGGGGCGCCGTGCTGCTGGCATCGGAGACCTCGCAGATGAGGCCGCGGTCGCGGATCAGCCGCAGCCGGATGGGCGGGCGGCCGTAGCGGATCGCGTTGGTGACCAGTTCGCTGACGATCAGCTCGGTGGTGAAGAGCGTCTCCTCAAGACCCCAGGCGAGCAGTTGCCCGGTGGTGTTCCGGCGGGCCTCGGCGACGGCGGCCGCGTCCGCGGGGATGTCCCAGGTGGTGACCCGGTCGGCGGGGAGCGGCCGGGCGCGGGCGAGGAGCAGGGCGATGTCGTCGTCGGGACGGACCGGCAGCAGGGCCCGCAGGACGTTGTCGCAGAGCGCGTCCAGGGACGGGGCGGGCCGGCTCAGGACCTCACGCAGCGTCTCCAGCCCCTCGCCGATCTCGCGGTCGCGGCCGTCGACCAGACCGTTGGTGTACAGGGCGAGCAGACTGCCCTCGGGCAGCTCCGTCTCCATGACCTCGAAGGGCAGCCCGCCCAGCCCCAGCGGCGGACCGATGGGCAGATCGAGCGGATCGGCGGTGCCCTCCGGGCCGACCACCAGCGGTGCGGGATGGCCCGCCGCGGCGATGGCGCAGTGGCGGGAGACCGGATCGTAGACCGCGTACACACAGGTGGCGCCGAGCGGCCCGAAGCTCTCGGGCTTCTGGTCCGCGGACAGCCGGGTGACCAGGTCGTCGAGATGGGTCAGCAGCTCACCGGGCGGCAGATCGATATCGGCCAGGATGCGCACGGCGGAGCGCAGCCGCCCCATGGTGGCGGCGGCCTCGACGCCACGGCCCACGACATCGCCGACCACCACGGCGGCGCGGGCGCCGGACAGCGGCATCGCGTCGAACCAGTCGCCGCCCACCCCGGCCCAGGCGCCCGAGGGCAGATAGCGCGAGGCGATCTCCAGCGCCGTCAGGTCGGGCAACCCCTGCGGCAGCAGGCTGCGCTGCAGGGTCTCGGCCGTCATGCGTTCCCGCAGATAGCGGCGGGCGTTGTCGACACAGACGGCCGCCCGTGCGGTGAGCTCCTCGGCCAGCATCGTGTCGTCCTCGGTGAAGGGCGCCGGTGTGCGGTGGCGGGCGAAGAGCGCCGTACCGAGGGTGACCCCGCGGGCGCGCATCGGCGCCACGATCACCGAATGCGCTCCGTGCTCGCGGATTCGGGCGGCCCGGCCGGGGTCCTTGGCCTCCCAGCCCGCCAGCAGGGACTCCGTCACCTGGTGCCGTGCGGCCCGGCCCTCGATCAGGCACGCCGCCGTGGGGGAGTGCTCGGGATGCGTGGCCAGGTCCCCGATGTCGACCAGCGCCTCCGGGGCGCCCCTCAGGACGGACCGGTGGGCCGCGCGCCGCAGGGTGATGGGCTCGCGCAGCGGCCCCGCCGGGGGCTCGTCGCCCTGGTGGAGGAAGGTGAGCAGATCGACGCTGGCGAAGTCGGCGAGCCGGGGGACCGCCACCTCGGCCAGCTCCCGGGCGATCCGGTCCAGGTCCAGGGTGCTGTCCAGCCGCGCCCCCGCCTCGCTGAGCAGCAGCAGCCGCTGCCGGGCCTCCTGTTCGGCGGTGGTGTCGCGGGCCGCGAAGCACACGCCGCACAGCCCGCCGGACCGGTCCGTCAGCGGGGCCAGGGAGACCGACCAGGCGTGTTCATGGCTCTCGCCCGGCCCCCGCAGATGCGTCTCCAGTTCGAGCCGTTCGCCGCTCTCCAGCACCTCCCGCATGGCCCGCTCGACCCGCTCGCTCTCCCCGCGGCCCACCAGCTCCGTCAGCCGCAGCCCGCGCATCTGATCCTCGCCGCGGGCGGTGGCGGCCTGCATATCGGCGTTGGCCCGCGACAGCCGCAGCTCGGTGTCGAAGAGCGCCAGGACGCACGGGCACTGGGCGAACGCGCGGTCCACCGGTGCGCCAGGCTCCTGGGAGAGCGGCTGGGAGAGCGACTCCCCGGGGAGCGGCTCCCGGGGCGCGGCCGAGACCAGCAGCCAGCCCGCGGATCCATCGCCCACCGGGCCGCGCTGGGCCAGCAGCTCGACCTCCACCCGATGGCCGTCCCGGTGGCACAGCGCGACCCGTCCGCTCCACCGGGGCTCGTCCGCCAGGCACGGCCCGGCGCCGCCCGCGGCGTCCCCGAGGGTCTTCTCCGCGCACAGCTCGCCCGCCGACCGCCCTACGACGTCCTCGGCGCGATAGCCCAGCAGCCGCCAGGCGCCCTCGCTCCACCCGGTCACCACGCCGTGCTCGTCGACCGTGGCCGTGGCCAGGTCGGGGGCGCCGGGCGGGGGGTTCGGCCGGACGGGGCGGGTGGCGGGGTCGGGGGGCGTCGTCATCGGATATCGCCTCGACGGCTCAGGGATCCGGCGGCCGCCACTCGATCATCAAAATCGTGGCGTCGTCGCTGAGTTGGCTGTGCCCGTGGTCGAGGATGGCGTGGATGAGCAGCCGGAGCACCTCGGGGGCGTTCTCCCCGGCGGCCGTCGAGCGGATGATGTGGTCGGCGAAGCGCTCCAGGCCGAACTGCTCGCCTCCCTCGTCGCGCGACTCCACGACCCCGTCGGTGTACAGCAGGATCCGGTCGCCGGGCTCCAGGGCCGTCTCATGGATCCGGCGGGGGGTTTCCGACAGCCGCGTGGGCAGCCCCAGCGGCGGTTCGGAGGTCCGCTCCAGCTCCTTGTCCAGCAGCCGCCGGCGGCGGATGACCAGCGGGGTGGGATGGCCGCAGTTGGACCAGCGCAGCGCCCCGCTCGGCATGTGCAGCCGGAGGAAGACGCCCGTGCAGAACTGGTCCGGAAGCCATTTGGCCAGGGCCTCGTCCACGGTGGTGACCAGCTCCGCCAGGTCGGCGCCGGTGCGCCGGGCGTTGCGGCTGCCCGCCATCGCCACGGAGGTGGTCAGCCCGGACGCCAGATCGTGGCCCATGGCGTCGAGGATCGTGGCGTGCAGGACGTCTTCGGTGAACGAATGGTCGAAGGCATCGCCTCCCAGCTCGTACGCGGGCTCCAGAACGGCCGTCGAGATCACCCGGCCGGTGCCGATCGAACGCGGCGGGAGGAAGGCCCGCACCATCTCCGTGGGCAGCTCCATGGACCGGGTCCGGGTGCGCCGCGCGAAGGTGTCGATGGAGGTGCGCTTGGACGTGATGACCAGGGAGAGGAGGGAGGCCAGCGTCCGGCAGCGCCAGAGCGTGAACCCGTCCAGGGAGTCCATCCGCAGCTTCAGCACCCCCAGCCGCTCCGCGCCGTTCATCAGCGGCAGCCAGACGTCCAGCCCGCCCTCGTTGTCCTCCTTGACCCGCACGGTGCTGGTCCGGTAGGCGAGTCCGGCCAGGGAGTCGTCGAGGTCCAGGCGCGATACGTCCTCGTCGAGCGGTATCAGCAGCCGCTGCTGGAGGTCGATCAGGTAGACGACCGCATGGCCCATGTGCATGGCCGCGGTGTAGCGGTCCAGGGCTCCCGGGAGCTCCGCGGGTGAAGCCTCGTGGGACGCCCGGAGCAGCTCGTCCAGCGACTGCTCAGCGGTCTCGGCCGAGGTCGACACGCTCGCGTCCACCATGCGGTCCACCTTACGGCGGCGGGCCGCCCGGCGCCCGGACGATCACGGGGACGTGGGCACCGGCTCCCGCGCCGACTCGCGCACGGGTTCCCGAACCGGTTCCCGCACGGGTTCCCGGGGGACGGCGGCGGGCTCGCGCAGGGTCTCATCGGGTGCGCGGCTCGCCGGTACGGCCGCCTCGCGTGCGGTGGCCCGCCGTACGGTCGCGGCGGCCTCCCGTACGGCCACGGCGTCCCCGCGCACGTCCGCGCCCGCCTGGGGCGCCCGGGAGAGCAGGACCACGCCACGGGCCGCCGCCGCCGCGCCGGCGGCGGCCAGGGCCCAGCCCGCCGGGCCGCCCCGGAAGCGCTCGTCCAGCAGGACGATCCCGATGGCGGCCGCCGCCACCGGGTTGGCGAGGGTCAGGGTGGCGAGGGGTGCGCCGAGGCCGCTGCCGTAGGCGCTCTGGGCCAGCAGCAGACCGCTCACCGCGAAGACCGCGACCAGGACGGCCACGATCACCGTCCGCCAGGACACCAGGGCCGCCCCGGGCGCGTGGGAGCCGGCGAGCGCGACGGTGAGGGTCTGGGTGAGCGCCGAGGCGACGCCCGAGGCGACCCCGGACGCGGTGGCGTACCGCAGACCCCGGCCCGACGTCCCGCGCCCCCCGCGCCCCGGCCGGACGCACAGCCCGATGAACGCCAGGACGACGCCCGCGAGCGCGACCGCCTGCGGCAGGCTGAGCGTGTCGCGCGGGGTCTCCCCGGCGGTGACCGGCAGCAGGGCGCCGAGGCCGAGCAGAGCGAGGGCCACGCCCCGCCACTCGTTCCGGGCCACCCGCCGCCCCGCGAGCCGCGCGCCCAGCGGGACGGCCGCGACCAGGGTCAGCGCGCCGAGCGGCTGGACCAGGGTGAGCGGTCCGTACCGCAGCGCGGCCACATGCAGCAGGGCACCGGTGGAGTTGAGGCCGACCGCACCCCACCAGGCGCCGCGCAGCAGCAGTCCCGGCATACGGCCCGGCCGCCCGCCGGCGGCCAGCCGCTCCTGGGCCACCGCGGCGGTCGCGTAGGCGACGGCCGAGGCGAGCGCGAGCGCGACGGCTATGACGGTCGGGTTCATCCACCGTGCCTTCCTCTGGGCGCCTCTCTGCCTGGCGCCATCGGCACACAAACGTATCGATACGAGAGTGTACCGGTTCTGAGCTGTATCGGTACATGGGTGTATCGGTACGCCGATGTGTCGGTACACTGCGTGGTCAGGGGGCCGGAGTCCGGTGACCGAGGAGGAGAGCCATGGCGACGCAAGGCCCGGGGACGGCCGCGCCGCAGCGCCGTTCCAAGATCAGCCCCGAGCGGGAGCAGGAGTTCTACCAGGCAGTCCTCGATCTGCTCCAGGAGGGCGGCTACGAGGCCCTCACCATCGAGGCGGTCGCCGCCCGCACCCGCGCCAGCCGCTCCACCCTCTACCGGCAGTGGTGCAGCAAGCCCCAGCTCGTCGTCGCCGCGCTGCGCTCGTGCAAACGCCCCTTCGCGCTGGAGGGCATCGACACCGGCTCCCTCGCGGGCGATCTGCGCGCCGTCGCGGCGGCGGTGGGGGAGGCGCGGGAGGTGTGCGGCGGTGACACGGCGCTGGTGTACGCCGTTGGGCACGCCGCGCTGCAGGACCCCGATCTGCTCCAGGCGCTGCGCACCGCGCTGATCGAGCACGAGGTGAAGACGATCCAGGCGATGGTCCGCCGGGGCGTGGAGCGCGGCGAGGTGGCCGCGGACAACCCCGCCGTCGAGTTCGTCCCCACCCAGCTCATCGGCGCGATGCGGGTCCGCCATCTGCTGGAGGGCCGCTTCGCCGACCGCGACTACCTGACGCGCTTCCTCGAGGCGTCGGTCTTCCCCGCCCTCGGGCTGGCCCCGTAGGGCCGCCGGTCACGCCACCGGGCGCCGTCGGCCCGTCGGTCCGTCGGTCCGTCAGATCACGGGTGGGCGGCCGAGTTTGGTCATGTGCCATACCGTGCGCCAGCGCATCGGGCGGCGCTTACCGCAGGAAGTGCGCAGCCCCTCCAGAAAGCCGCCCGCCCAGGCCCGCAGCCCCGTCAGGGAGCGGGTGCGGGCGAGCGTGAGCAGCGTCCAGGTGCCGAGATAGAGCGGGACCAGCGGCAGCGGCAGATGGCGGCGGGCCAGCCAGACCCGGTTGCGGGCGGTCATCCGGTGGTAGACGGCGTGCCGGGCAGGGGATGTCTTGGGGTGCTGGAGCAGCAGCTCGGGGGCGTAGAGGACCTTCCAGCGCGCGTCGAGCGCCCGCCAGGCGAGGTCGGTCTCCTCATGAGTGAAGAAGAACGCGTCCGGCCAGCCGCCGATCTGCTCCAGCATCGCCACCGACAGGGCGTGGCCGCCGCCGAGGAAGGTGGTCACCTCGCCGCCGCGCATCGGATCGGAAGCACGCAGCCGGGGTACGTGGCGGCGCTGGGTCTCACCCGTCTCATCCGCGATGCGGAAGCTCACGATGCCCAGGCGCGGGTCCTCGGCGTACAGATCGCGCACCCTGCGGAAGACGTCGGCGTCCACCAGCAGCCCGTCGTCGTCGAGGTCGATGACGACGTCCACGTCGCCGAAGTCGCGCAACCGCCGCCAGGCGACATTACGGCCCCCCGAGACGCCGAGGTTCTCCGCCAGCTCGACCGCGGTCACCTCGGCGGGGAACTCCGGGAGCGGGGAGCCGTTGCCGACGACCACGATGCGGGCCGGGGGCACGTCCTGCTTCGCGACCGACTCCAGCAGGGCGGCCACCTCTCTGGGCCGGTTGCCCATGGTCAGGACGGCGATACCCAGGCGTGGTTCGGAGGCGGCGGACACGGTGGGACTCCAGAGCTCGGGTGCGATGCCCGCGATCGTATCCGTTCACCCGGAAGGACACTTCCGTACGGCTGATGTTCATCAAGGACTGAGCGGCCGACCTCAAAGGGCGAGCGGCACAAAACAACCGAGCAGAACGAAACGACCGAGCAGAGCGGGAAGGCTGGGCGGAACGATCAGCCGTCGAGGGCGGAGAGGGCCTTCTTTGCCGCGCTGATGGCGCCCTTACGGATCGCATCGCCGTCGGCGGCCTTGTGGCTCTCGAAGTCGCCGCCGTTGTAGGTCACGGTGACCGTGGCGTTGTCCTGGTGGACCGTCACCACCGCCTCGCGGATGCCCTGGTCGTCGTCCTCGGTGGTCTTCTCGGTCACCGACGCGTCGTCGCCGAGGCCGGGCACCGCGCTGCCGCCCTCGCTCCCGCTCTTCTTCCCCGCGGTGCTCTTGACGTCGTAGGCGATGTCCAGCCAGCGGTATTCGAAGTCGTCCAGGGCGTGCCAGGAACAGCCCGTGCGGCGGCCCAGGTCGCTGGACTTCAGCTCGTTCCCGGCCGCTTTGGCGCCCGGCACCAGGTCCTTGATCATCGACTCGGGGAGGGTGGTGCACGCCTCCGCGGGCGGCTTGGCGTAGCGCGGCGCGGCGGCGCCGGTGGCCGGGGCCGAGGTCTGCGGGGAGGGGCCCGCCGGGGTGGCGCCCGCGTCCGAGTCGTCCGACGTCGTCATGGCCACCCCCGCGGCGGCGAGGACGGCGACGGGCAGCAGACGGGCGACCAGGGTGAGCGGCAGAGAACGCACGGCGGTCTCGCTTCGTTCGGAAGGCGGTCGTGGGGCGGTGGTGAAGGGTGTGGCGCGGTGGGAAACGACCCTGCCATATGGAGCGGGCGTCGAACAGTCCGGGGGCGGGAGAGGGCGCCGGTCCGGGGATGGGCGAGCGGGCGCGTCGGCCGTGGCGTCGGAGCCGCTGCGCCGATGGAGTGAATTGCCCGCATCCTCACATTATCTCCACAATTGGAGGGTTATCTAGGACGGGTGACGAACCCTCATCCGTCAGCCGCGGCCGATGTACGGCATCGCCGTCGCCATGACCGTCGCGAACTGCACGTTGGCCTCCAGCGGCAGCGACGCCATATGCCGGACCGTGCGCGCCACGTCCGCGACGTCCATCACGGGCTCGACCGCCACCTCCCCGTTCGCCTGCGGTACACCGGCGGACATCCGCTCCGTCATCTCGGTCGCCGCGTTGCCGATGTCGATCTGCCCGCAGGCGATGCGGTACCGCCGCCCGTCCAGCGACAGCGACTTGGTGAGCCCCGTGATGGCGTGCTTGGTGGCGGTGTACGCCACGCTGTCCGGCCTGGGCGCGTGCGCCGAGATGGAGCCGTTGTTGATGATCCGGCCGCCTTGTGGCTCCTGATCCCGCATCAGCCGGAACGCCGCCTGGGCGCACAGGAACGCGCCCGTCAGGTTGGTGTCCACGACCGACCGCCAGTCCTCGTAGGCCAGGTCCGCCAGGGCCACGCCGCGCGGGCCGAAGCTCCCCGCGTTGTTGAACAGCAGATCGAGCCGTCCGAACCGCTCCCGCACCGCCTCGAAGAGCGCCTCCACCCGCTCCGGCCTGGCCACATCCGTCGGCACCACGGGGGCCGGGGGACCGCCACCGGCCAGCCGCGCCGTCTCGGCCAGGGCCTCCTCGCGGCGCCCCGCCAGCACCACCGACCAGCCCGCCTCCAGGAGTTCGAGCGCCACCGCCCGGCCGACCCCGGAGCCCGCGCCCGTCACCACCGCCACTCTCGACACCACCGACACACGACCGTCGCTCATGGCGCCGCAGCGTACGCCACGTCAGTTCGCCGTGTGGAGGTGTCGATTCGCCGCAATGGTCCCTTCCGGCAACGGACCTCACCCAGCGGTCATATCGATGTCGGGTGCACGCAAGCGGCCGGCCGTCCCCCGACACTGCAATTCCTCTGACGCCACGAGCCAGGGGAGAGCACATGGCACACGACTCGCACCAGCAGGCCATACGGGACGCTGCCGCACGTCTGGGGCGCCGCCGCTTCCTCACAGTCACCGGGGCCGCCGCCGCGCTCGCGTTCACCACCAACCTGCCCAGCGCCCACGCCGCGCAGGTGTCTCCGCGCGCGCTCGCCGACAACCCCTTCACCCTCGGCGTGGCCTCCGGCGACCCGCTGCCCGGCGCGGTCGTGCTGTGGACCAGGCTGGCGCCCCGTCCGTACGAGCCCGGCAGCGGGCTGCCCGAAGAGGGCACCGTCAAGGTCGACTGGGAGATCGCCCGCGACGAGAAGTTCCGGCGCGTCGCCCGCCGGGGGACCACCTCCGCGCACGCCGAGTTCAACTACACGGTGCACGTGGACGCGGGCGGGCTCGAGCCGGACCGCGTCTACTGGTACCGCTTCCGGGCCGGGAACTGGACCAGCCCGGTGGGCCGCACCCGCACCACCCCCGCCCCGGGCGCCAAGGTCCGGGACGTGCGCTTCGGCCTGGTGTCCTGCCAGGCGTACCACGACGGCTACTTCACCGCCTACCGCCACCTGGCGGACGAGGACCTGGACGCCGTCTTCCACGTGGGCGACTACCAGTACGAGTACGCGGTCAACGCCGTGGGCGGCGCCCGGAAGTACACCGACCGCACCCTCCCCGCGGTGTTCAACGCCGAGACGATGACCCTCGAGGACTACCGGCTGCGCTACGCGCTCTACAAGTCCGACGAGGACCTTCAGGCCGCCCACGCCGCCTTCCCCTGGTTCGTCACGTGGGACGACCACGAGACCGAGAACAACTACGCGGACGACATCGACGAGAACGGCGGCCCCTCGGACGAGTTCCTGATCCGCCGGGCCGCCGCCTACCGGGCGTACTGGGAGAACATGCCGCTGCGGATGCCGCAGCAGCCGGACGGCGCCGACATGCGGCTCTACCGCCGCTTCCACTACGGCAAGCTGGCCCAGTTCGACATCCTCGACACCCGGCAGTACCGCTCCAACCAGGCGTACGGCGACGGCTGGCAGTACCCCGGCCCGGAGTCCGAGGACCCCGCGCGCACCCTCACCGGCTCCACCCAGGAGCGCTGGCTGCTCAGCGGCTTCCGGAGCTCCACCGCCACCTGGAACGTGCTGCCGCAGCAGGTCACCTTCTCCCAGCGGAAGAACACCACGGCCGCCCGCTCCAAGCTCTCCATGGACTCCTGGGACGGCTACCCCGCCTCCCGGGAGCGGATCCTGGCCGGAGTCGAGCAGGCGGGCCTGGAGAACTTCGTGGTGCTCACCGGCGATGTGCATGTGCACTACGCCTTCGACATCAAGAAGGACTTCGACGACCCGGACTCCCGCACCCTGGGCGTGGAGTTCGTCGGCACCTCCATCACCAGCGGCAAGGACGGCGCCGACAAGCCCGACAACTGGGCCACCTACCTGGCCGCCAACCCGCATATGAAGTTCTACAACGGCCGGCGCGGCTATGTGACCGTCTCGCTGGACGAGGAGCGGGCACGCGCCGACTACAAGACCGTCTCCGCGGTCACCACCCCGGGCGCGCCGCTCACCACGGCGGCGTCGTTCGTCAGCGAGGCCGGGAACCCCGGGCTGAAGCAGGTCTGACGGACGGGCGGGGCCCGGCGCGCACCCCAGGCGCCGGGCCCGCCCGGGTCACCCCTCGTACCTCGTCCTCATACCTCGTCACACCACATACCTCGTCACACCACGCGCTCGTCCTCGCCGGGATACCGCACCCCGAGCCGCTCCCGCGCCGCGTCCAGGGTGCGCATCACCGCCAGGGTGCCGTCCAGCGGCACCAGCGGAGACTCGGTCTCGCCCGCGCGCAGGCAGCGCATCACCTCCGCAGCCTCCCGCTGGTAGGAGCGCAGCCCGTCCACGGCGGTGATCTCCTCCGGATCCCGGCCGGGCCGGTGCAGCACGAAGCGCTCGGGGTGGAAGAAGCCGCGCGGGAACTCGATCCGCCCCGCCGTGCCCGTCACCGCCGCCGTCATCGGCGTATCCGCGGTGATCGAGCAGGAGAGCAGCGCCACCGCCCCGCTGTCCCAGCCCAGCGCCAGGCCCGTGTTCACATCCACGCCCTCGGGGGAGAGCTGTCCCACCGCCCGTACCTCGTCCGGCTCGCCGAGCAGCAACTGCGCGAAGGACACCGGATAGACGCCGAGGTCCAGCAGGGCGCCGCCGCCCAGCGCCGGATCGCGCAGCCGGTGGTCCGGGTCGATCGGGCCGGGCAGCCCGAAGTCCGCGTGGACCGCCCGGACCTCGCCGATCGCGCCGTCGTGGACCAGCTCGGTCATCCGGCGGACGACCGGATCGCAGTACGTCCACATCGCCTCCATCAGGAAGCGGCCCCGGGCCCGGGCGAGGCCCACCAGCTCCTCGGCCTGCCGGACATTGAGCGTGAACGGCTTCTCGCACAGCACCGCCCGCCCCGCCTCCAGACACAGTCCGGCCGCCTCCCGATGGGCCGAGTGCGGGGTGGCGACATAGATCACATCGATGTCGTCATCGGCGGCCAGCTCCGCCCAGCCGCCGTAGGCGCGGGATATCCCGAACCGCTCCGCGAACCGCTCGGCCGACTCCGGCCGACGCGAGCCGACCGCGATGACCTGCGCATCCGCCATCTCCAGCAGATCCGTGGTGAACGAGGCGGCGATCCCACCGGTCGCCAGAATCCCCCACCGCACGGCCCTTGACCCGCTTGTCCCGGCCATCCCGACCCCGTTCCCCCCTGTCCACAGGAGTTCGACCCCATTCGAATTGCTGAGAGCATAGAGACGCATCAACGACTCATGGAAGGTACGCATGCAGCAGCCCGGCCAACCGGCCGCCGCTCCCACCCGGGCCGACCGGCCCGGAACCTTGACCCCCGACACCTCCGCCGCCTCCCGCACCTCCGCTGCCGCCCCTCCCGGGCTCACCGCGCAGCGCCGTACGAGCCTCCTCGTCACCCTGATCCTCGGCGGGCTCACCGCACTCCCGCCGCTGTCCATGGACATGTACCTCCCGGCCCTGCCGGAGGTCACCGACGGGTTCCACAGCTCGGCCGCCACCGCCCAGCTCACCCTCACCGCCTGCCTGATGGGCATGGCGCTCGGCCAGCTCGCCGTCGGCCCGATGAGCGACCGGTGGGGGCGCCGCCGTCCGCTGCTCATCGGCATGGTGATCTACGTCATCGCCACCGCCATCTGTGCCTTCGCCCCCACCGCCGGGCTGCTCATCGGCTTCCGGCTGCTCCAGGGGCTCGCGGGCGCGGCCGGTATCGTGATCGCCCGAGCCGTGGTCCGGGACCTCTACGACGGCATCGCGATGGCCCGCTTCTTCTCCACCCTGATGCTGATCTCGGGGGTGGCGCCCATCGTGGCCCCGCTCATCGGTGGCCAGATCCTGCGCTTCACCGACTGGCGCGGTGTCTTCGCGGTGCTCACCGTGATCGGCACCCTGCTCACCTTCGTGGTCTGGCGGTGGCTGGGGGAGACGCTGCCGCCCGAGCGGCGCCAGGACGGAGGGCTCGGCCAGACCCTGCGCACCATGCGCGGGCTGCTCGCCGACCGCGTCTTCACCGGCTACATGCTCGCGGGCAGCTTCGCCTTCGCGGCGCTCTTCGCCTATGTCGCCGGGTCGTCCTTCATCGTCCAGGAGATCTACGGCGCCTCACCGCAGACCTTCAGCCTGCTCTTCGGGCTGAACTCGATCGGCCTGATCGCCATCGGCCAGCTCAACGGCCGGGTGCTGGTCGGCCGGGTCAGCATGGACAAGGTGCTGATGGTCGGGCTGGTCGTGATCACCGTCGCGGCGGCCGCGCTGCTCGTGCTGGCCTCCGGGGTCTTCGGGAAGGCCGGGCTCGTCCCGGTGGCGGGGAGCCTGTTCGTGCTGATGTCCGCGATGGGCCTGGCCATGCCGAACACCAACGCCCAGGCCCTGAACCGCACCCCGCACGCCGCCGGTTCCGCCTCCGCGCTGCTGGGCACCTCCACCTTCCTGCTGGGCGCCGTCGCCTCCCCGCTGGTGGGGATCGCGGGGGAGACCACGGCGGTGCCGATGGCCGTCGTCCAGCTCGTCTGCGCGCTCGCGGCCATCGCCTGCTTCATGGGACTCTGCCGTCCGTGGCAGCGACGTACCAAGCAGAGCGTGACCGTGGTCTGACCCGGCTGCTGGAGACCGTCAGGGCGCTTCCCGAGGGGGAGCGCCCTTGGTGTTCGGGGGTGGCACTGGCCGCCGGGACCGCAACGGGCCCGCTGGCCGAGGAGTCCTTCGGCTGGGCGGTGCGCTACGCGGCGTACGACGAGCGGGCCGACCGGGGCGTGGAGCTGCCGCGCGAGCGGTGGGTGCCGGTGCGCCGCGACACCCTCTTCGACCTCGCCTCGCTCACCAAGCTGTGCACCACGATCGTGGCGCTGCGGGCCGCCGAGCGCGGGCTGATCGCGCTGGACGGGCGGGTCGCCGCGTACGCCCCGGAGTGCACGGCCGCCGCCGAGCACGGCATCACCGTGCGGCAGCTCCTCACCCACACCTCGGGGCTGATTCCCGAACTGCCGCTGTACGAGGAGGACGGGGTGGAACGGCGGCTGGCCCGGCTCGCGGCCGAGCCGCCGGTCACCCCGCCCGGCACCGCCCGCCGCTACTCCGACCTCAACTTCCTGCTGCTGCAGCGGGTGCTGGAGCGGACCGCGGGGCGTGGGCTGGACCGGCTCGTCCAGGAGACGGTCACCGGCCCGCTGGGCATGGCCGACACCCGCTTCCGCCCGCCCTCCTCCTGGCTGCCCCGGATCGCGGCCACCGAGGACCAGCGGCGGCCCTGGGGCAAGGTGGACCGGGGGATGCTGCGGGGCGTGGTGCACGACGAGAACGCGTGGGCGCTGGGCGGGGTCGCGGGCCACGCCGGGCTCTTCTCGACCGCCGGGGACCTGACGGTGCTGTGCCGGGCCCTGCTGGCCGGTGGCGGGCCCGTACTGTCGCCGGAGTCCACCGAGCTGATGCTGACCGCGCCGGGGCTGGGCTTCGAGGTCGACCAGCCGTGGTTCATGGGCGAGTTGGCGGGGCGCGGCGCCGCGGGACACACCGGCTTCACTGGAACGAGCCTGGTCGTGGACCGGTCCCGCGGGGTCTATCTGGTGCTGCTCGCCACCACCGTGCATCCGCGGCGTCGGCCCGGGGACAGCGCGCCCCGCGCGGCGGCGGCCACGGCGCTGGCGCGGGCGGTGGACTGACGGCGCCGGCCCGCGCCTGTGGCTGACCTGCCCTCACCAGTCGGTGGCATCAGGACAGTTGGCCTGATCCGTTCGCTTGGTTAGCCTGTGCAACTGCCGTGTACTCCCGGACGGCCGCGCTGCTCCACCGCCGTGAGGAAGACCGCTGTGACCAACCTCCAGGACCCGCAGGACTCTCCGGCCCCTCAGGGCCCACCGGGCGCGGAGGACGCGCCCGGCGACCCGGGCCCGGCGGCGCCGCCCCCCGGCTGCCCCGCCCACGCCGACCCCTCCTACACCGGCCCCGCACTGCTGTACGGGGAGCGGTACCTGCGGAATCCGGCCGAGAGCTATGAGCGGATGCGGCGCGACCACGGACAGGTCGCCCCGGTCCCGCTGGACCCTCGCGGGCAACCGCCGCAGCATCGGCGATGCCACACCTGTGGCGGACTGTTCCCCGCCCCGCCCCTTCCCGAAGCATCGATAAGCGGCTCCGCCGCGTGGTCTGTCGGACGCCCCATAGGAACGCGCACTGAAGGGGCGCGGGGCTGTGTCGATGTACGGCTCCGCCGAGTGGGCGCGATCGGTCACGACGCCGCGCGGACGATCGAGGGCAGGTCAGGGCATCCAGCGGAGCGCCTGGTGTCCTGCGCCTGAAGTTCGTTGAAGACCGCCTCTCCCGCTTGACCTGAGTAGACGTGTCTGTCTAATGTATCGAGATTGAACAGACAGGTCTACTCAAACCTCGGACGGGAATGGTCATGACGAATCTCTCGGTCGTCCCGGCGTCCAAACCGGCATGCACCTCGGATGCGGCGCCCGCCGCCTCCGGATCCGACTCCGCTGCCGCATCCGCGCGGGGCCGGCGGCTGCCGCCGAACGTGGCGCTGTACGTACTGGCCTCGATCACCATCTCGTTCCTGGCGGCCTCCAGCGCGCCGACCCCGCTCTACGCCGTCTACCAGGCCGAATGGGGCTTCGACCCGATCACTACCACCGTGGTCTTCGGCGTCTACGCGGTGGCCGTGCTGCTCGGGTTGCTCACCATGGGCAAGCTCTCCGACCACGTCGGCAGGCGGCCGGTGCTGCTGGCCGCGCTGGCGGCGCAGGCCACCTCGATGGTCGTGTTCGCCACCGCCGACGGCGTGTCGGGGCTGATGGTCGCCCGGGTCGTCCAGGGACTGTCGGCCGGCGCCGCGCTCGGCGCGGTCGGGGCGGGGATGATGGACATCGACCGGCCGCGCGGCACGATCACCAACGCGGTCGTCCCGGGCATCGGCACGGCGACCGGCGCCCTGGTCTCCGGCCTCGTCGTCCAGTTCCTGCCCGCCCCCACGCTTCTGGTCTACCTCGGGCTGCTGGCGGTCTTCGTCCTCCAGGCCATCGCCGTCGCGCTGATGGCCGAGACGGTGATCCGCAAGCCGGGGGCGCTGGCCAGCCTGGCGCCGGAGATCAAGCTGCCGCGCGCCGTACGCCGCCCGATGCTGGTGGCCGCGCCGGTGCTGTTCGCCGTCTGGGCGCTGGCCGGGCTGTACGGGTCGCTCGGTCCGTCCCTCGCACGGAAGTTGACCGGTTCCAGGTCCGAAGTCCTCGGCGGGCTGAGCCTGTTCGTGCTCGCCGGGGTGGCCGCCGTCTCGGTGCTGGTCCTGCGGAAGGCGGCGACCCGGACGGTGATGCTCACCGGCATCCTCGCGCTGCTCGCCGGGGTGGCCCTCACCCTCGTCTCGATCCGCGATTCCTCCCCCACCGGCTTCTTCGTCGGCACCGCCATCGCGGGCGTCGGTTTCGGCAGCGGGTTCCAGGGCGGCATCCGTACGGTGATGCCGCTGGCCCGGCCGCATGAGAGTTCCGGGGTGCTGTCCCTGCTCTTCGTCGTCTCCTACCTGGGCATGGGGGTGCCCGCCGTGGTCGCCGGGTTCCTCGTCGTTCACGCGGGTGGACTGACCGCCACCGCGCAGGAGTACGGCGTCGCCGTGATCGTCCTCGCGACGTTCGCGCTGCTCGGGCTGCTGCGCGGCGGCCGGCACGGGGCGGCGGTCCTGCCGGGCGAGCGGGTCGGCGGCAACACCTGAGGGGTGGACTCCGGCCGGGACTCGGTCGGGACTCGGCCGCAGGGGCGCGGCCGGGGCATAATGTAGACAGATCTGTCTGAAGGAGTGACCGTCATGGCGAGTGTCCAGAGCACCGCTAAGCCGTCGGCGCGTGAGCGCCTGCTCGCCGCCGCGAACGAGCTGTTCTACGCCGAGGGCGTGCAGTGCGTCGGGATCGACCGGGTCATCGAGCACGCGGGCGTGGCCAAGGGGTCGCTGTACAACACCTTCGGCGGCAAGGAGCAGCTCGTCCGGGCGTACCTCGACACGCGGCACGCGGACACCGCCGACCGGATCACCCGGGCCGTCGCGGAGCGCGACACGCCCCGCGAGCAGATGCTGGCGGTCTTCGAGTCCCAGGGGCGGCAGTTCGACCGGCCCGACTACCGCGGCTGCGCCTTCATCCGCGCCGGCGCCGAGGCCGGCCCCGGCGGGCTGGTCCAGGAAGCGGCGGACGCCTTCCGCGGCTGGATGCGCGAACTCTTCACCCGCCTCGCCGCCGAGGCCGGCGCCGCCGACCCCGATGCCCTGGGCCACCAGCTCCAACTCCTTTACGACGGCGCCGGCATCTCCGCTCTGATGGACCACGACTCCACGGTGGCCGCGACCTCCCACGCGGCGGCGACGGCCCTGATCGCGGCGGCGACGGGCGCATCCGCCGAGGCATGAGCGGCGCTCGGCGCGCGGGCCGGGGCCGCGAGCGTGAACCACGAGGTGCGCCAGGGCTACTGACGTGGCGTCGGTAGAGCGGCCGGGCCAACGCGCCGGGCTGCCGGCTCCGGTCGGGCGCCGGGGCGAGGCTCGTCCGCCAGACGGTCAAGGCGCGACTCCAGGAATCGGCGGCGCCACTTGCCCACCGTCTGTGGCCAGATGCCGAGTTCAGCGGCCACCTGCCGGTTCGACTTCCCCTCCGCGCAACCCAGCACGATCCGGCACCGCTGAGCCAGAGCCTGAGCCGAGGTCGCCCGCCGCGACCAGCGCACCAGCGTCTCGCGCTCGTCGTCGGTCAATGTCACCTCGGCCACCGGGCCGTCCCATGCGCGCCAATGCGGACAAGGCTACACATATGCAACGAACTTCAGGCACTAGCGGGGTGGCTCCTCCTCGGGCGGCCAGACATCGCCCCAGGAGACATCGCGGGCGGCCCGGTACAGCGGGCCCTGACGCTTGGTCACCGTGGTGCGGGCCAGCCCCGACTCCGGGGCGCACAGGTCCAGCAGTACCTGGCCCTTGCGGATCTGCGGGCGACGCACCACCCGCGCTCCGGCGGGTGCGGCGTCGAACCGTACGGCCGCGACATAGCTGAACTTCTCGTCCTCGTACGGCAGTGAACCGCCCTTGACCTGCCGGTGGAGGGAGGAGCGGCGGACCCGGGCGGCGAAGTGGCACCAGTCGGCGCCGGGTTCGATCGGGCAGGCCGCGCCGTGCGGGCAGGGGGCGACGATGCGCAGCCCGGCCGCCAGCAGCCGGTCCCGCGCCTCGCGGATCCGCAGATAGCCGTCCGGGGTGCCCGGTTCGATCAGCACCACGGCCTGGGCCGCGCGGGCCGCCTCGGCCACCACGGCCTGCCGGTCGGCCTCGGTCAGCTCGCCCAGCACATAACTGACGGTGACCAGGTCGGTCCCGTCCGGCAGCGCGAGCCCGTCGCCGATCGCCCGGCGCTGCCAGCGGGCGGTGCGCAGCGCTTCGGAGGGCGCCTGCCCGGCCAGCTCGCGGCCGAGGGCGAGCGCGGGCTCGGCCCAGTCCAGGACGGTGGTGGTGTGCCCGTCCCGGGGCCAGGTGGCGGCCACCGCCCAGCTCGCCGCGCCCGTACCGCCGCCGATGTCGATATGCGAGGCCGGGGCCCATGCGGGCGTCCGGGCGCGGAAGGCGGCGAGGGCGGCGCGCACGGCCTCGAAGGTCGCGGGCATCCGGTACGCGGCGTAGGCGGCGACGTCGGAGCGGTCGCGCAGCACGGGCGCGTCGGTCGGGGTGCGCCCCCGGTAGTGGCCGATCAGCCGGTCGACCGCCTGGGCCGCCTGGCGAGGCGGCAGACCGTCGAGCAGGCCGGCGAGCGCGGTCTGCGGCGTCTCGTCGGTAAGGGCGGCGTCGGGGGCGTGCATTCGGCGAATTCTACCGGCCGGGAGGGGGCGCCTTCGGCGCACGGGCCGGGGGTCGCCGTCTGGGCCGGGGGCCTGGGCCGGGGGCCTCGCGGGGCCCGCCGCGCTCAGGGTCGGCCTCGCCGCCCGGGCCGGGGCGGCTGGTCGGCCCGCTCGCCCACCGCGGACCGCCGCTCATTCCCCGCTGGGCGCCGACGGCCTTCGTACGGGCGTGGAGACCAGCAGGGCCGGTGCGTCCGTGATGATGCCGTCGCACCCCAGCCGCAGCATCCGGTCCCGCTGTGCCGGGGTCTCCACGGTGTGCGCCCACACCCGCGGTATCCCGGAGGCGACGGCCCGCCGCACATCCTTCTCGCGCGCCCGGTAGTCGACGTCCAGCAGATCGACGATCCCGCGCCAGTCGCGCGGGGTGTCGGTGCGCATCTGCCGGGCGGACCGCCATAGCTGGGTCATCAGCCCCTTACGGTGGGCCTCGCGGGCCACCTCGGGGCGGTTGCTGTTGACGTAGACGGAGTGGATCAGACCCCGGTCGCGGATCATCCGCGCCAGCCGCGGCAGGCTTTCGGGGTCCTTGGCCTCCACCATCAAGGTGATCCGGCCGCCGAACCGGTCCAGCGCCTCGGCGACGGTGGGCGGCCGCTCGGGCCGCCAGGTGCCGCGCAGGGAGGGGTCGGGGCGCAGCCGGACGCCCCGCCACTGGGCGGCGGTCAGCGCCCGTACGGGCCCGGTCCGGTCGGTGGTGCGGTCCAGCGTCGCGTCGTGCATCACCACGAGCGTGCCGTCCCGCAACATGCGGGTGTCGAAGTCGAGGACCTGGACGTCATGCCGCCTGAAGGCATTGGCCAGCCCGGACATGCTGTTCTCGGGCACTTCCAGGGCGCCGCCGCGGTGCGCGGTGTAGACGACGGCGGGCTTTCCGGCCGACGGGGCCGTGAGCGCGGGCTGGAGCCGCGCCGGTTCGCCGGCCGGGGGTATGAGACGTCGTACGGACGGACGAGCGGTGGGGTGGGCCGCGACGGCCGCCGGTATGGAGAGGCCGAGCACCACGACGGCGGTCAGAAAATGCCTGCTGATCATAGATGGAACGCTAGGGGCGAGATGTCTTGTATGCCCTGATATCGACACCCGGTCGAGGTGGTCTCACCCACCCCGGATGCGGACACCGGCCACTTCCGGAGCAGGATGGTGGCAGCATTGATCGGGTACCGGCCGTACCGCCGGTACCGGCGGTGAAGCGAGGCGGTAGATGGAACGCAAGGGCAGGTTCTCCCAGTGGCTGCGTCGGCCGAGGAGCGGAGCGGGCGGCGACCACGACACGGGAGCGGGCGCCGGCGGCGTCCGCGAGGACCTGCTCATGGCCGCCGCGGCGGCGGGATTCCCGCTCGCGCCGGCCGCCCACCCCTCCGGCTACGGCTGTTCCTGTGACCGCATCGGCTGTCCCACCCCGGGTCGCCACCCCGTCTCGTTCGCCTGGCAGACCCAGGCGACCACCGACCCGGACAAGGTCGCGCAGTGGCTGCGCTCCGATCCGCAGGCCAACTTCATCACCGCCACCGGCATCGTCCACGACGTGCTCGACGTGCCCGCGGACGCCGGGCGGCTGGCCCTGGAGCGGCTGGGCGCGGCCGAGGTCGAGGTCGGGCCCGTGGCCACGAGCAGCGGCGATCTCCAGCAGGGGCGGATGCTGTTCTTCACCGCCACCCGGGGCACGCCGGATGACGAGGACGAGTGGTGGCCCTGTGAGCTGGACTGCCACCCGGAGACGATGGACGAGCATCCGGGGCTGCGGTGGCATTGCCGGGGCAGCTATGTGCTGATGCCGCCCGCTCGGCTGCCGGGGGATGGGCATGTGGGGTGGTTGCTCGGGCCGGAGCGGCCGCTGCCGGATCCGCTGACGTTGCTGGAGACGCTTACCGATGCTTGTGCCCGCTTCGCGGGCGAGGACCAGGATCAGGCGGCTGCTTGGCCCATAGGGCGGTAACTTCGCGGGTTTCGTGGTCGGGTGCGGGCCGGTGCGTGGGGTGTGCCCACCCGTCCCGCCCCGCGGGACGATTGCCCACAACCATGCCTACTCGCCCTTCGCGGCGGTTACGCCTTCCAGGCGGTTGAGGAAGACCACCTTCGGGTCCGCCGCATCCTTGGCGGGGACCCGCACCGCCGACTCCGAAACCCTCGTCAGCGTCACCGCCTTCTTCGCCTCGCCCGTCATCAGCGCCTTGATCTGCGGATCCGGGTTGGGCCGGAAGCCCTTCGCCATCGTCTGCTTCTGCCGGTGGTGCGAGGAGAAGAACACGATCGCCCCGCCGTCCGAGGTGCGCAGCCCCACCGGGGCGTCCTGCGCGCCCCGCGCCGGGGTGTCGATGTACTCCGTCCAGAACTTCGGGGTGCGCAGGAACTTCTTCCGGGTGTCCCGCAGCCCCGAGGTCGACTGGCCGTCGGCGAAGACCGAGCCCTCGCCCGTCATCAGGTAGTCGGTGTACTCCGCGCTCAGCTTGTCCGGGCGGGTCGCCAGCTTCGGGGTCGGCCCCTCCGTCGGGACCGGCTTGGCCCAGCCGTCCTTGTCGGTCGCGAAGTCCGGCACCTCGTCCTGGCTGAGGATCGAGAGATACGCGGCCTTCCACGGCTCGTCCGCACCGCCACGGGTGAAGACGAACAGCCAGCGGTTGTCGTCGCGGTTGCTGTCGGTGTCCGCGACGAAGAACTTCGGCCAGCCCACCTGCTTGGGGATGCGGTAGGTGACGTCGGACAGCTTCAGCGCCGGGTACTTGGGGTTGCCGTTCGGGGAGCTCGCGTGCTGGGCCTTGAGGTCGGCGGTGGTGATGGCCTCCAGCGGGCCCGTCTCCACCTGGCTCGCCACCGCCGGATCCAGCTCCCGGTACGCCTTGTTGTACGCGTCGGTGAACTGCTTGAGCGCCCCCGGCGCCTCAGCCTTGTCCACCGACGGAATGTTCTCCCGCTCGCCGTGGACCGTCATGCACCCCGTCAGGGTCATCCCCAGCGTCAGTACCGCCGCTGCGGTCGGAACTGTCAACTGCCGACGGGGCGGCCTGCGTGTCATGGGGCTCCGGCTCCCGATTCCTGGGGGCTGCTGTGGACGGCGACACCCTACCGGGACGCAGGAACAGCGCGAGCGTGGGGACCAGATAGAGCGCCCACATCCACACCTGAAGCCAGGTCGGGTCCGGCTGGAAGTTGAACACGCCCTTGAGCACCGTGCCGTACCAGGAGTCCGGCGCGATGGTGGAGCTGATGTCGAAGGCCAGCGAGTGCAGCCCGGGCAGCCAGTCGGCCTCCTGCAGATCGTGGAAGCCGTACGCGAGCACCCCCGCGGCCACCACGACCAGCATCGCGCCCGTCCAGGTGAAGAACTTCGCCAGGTTGATCCTGAGCGCACCCCGGTAGAACAGCCAGCCCAGCGCCACCGCGGTGATCAGACCCAGGACCACGCCGATCAGCGGATCCGCCGTACCGTCGTTGCTCGCCCGCACCGCCGTCCACACGAACAGCGCGGTCTCCAGACCCTCCCGGCCCACCGCCAGGAAGGCCGTGGCCACCAGCGCCCCGGTGCCCATCGCGAGCGCCGCGTCCAGCTTGCTGTGCAGCTCGGACTTCAGATGGCGGGCGGTGCGCCGCATCCAGAACACCATCCAGGTCACCAGGCCCACCGACAGGACCGACAGCGAGCCGCCCAGCGCCTCCTTCGCCTCGAAGGTCAGCTCCTGCGAGCCGAACTCCAGCGCCGCGCCGAAGGACATGCTCAGGCCCACCGCCACGGCGATCCCGAGCCACACCGGGCGCAGCGCGTCCCGGCGCTTGGTCTTGACCAGATAGGCGACCAGGATGCACACCACCAGGCTGGCTTCGAGCCCTTCGCGCAGACCGATCAGGTAATTGCCGAACACGGGGTTCGCCTTCCTTGTCGAGGGATCCGGAGGGAGTCCGTCAGGAGAACAGCGCCCTGCCCCACCAGTCGTCCGCGTCCCGGACGCCCGGCGGGACCGCGAAGAGCGCCGAACCCACGTGCTGGATGTACTCGTTGAGCGCGTCGGAGCGCGCCAGCCCCCGCTGCACGGGGACGAACCCGTCCCGTACGTCGTGCTGATAGGCGAGGAAGAACAGCCCCGCGTCCAGCCGTCCCAGACCGTCCGTGCCATCGGTGAAGGAGTAGCCGCGGCGCAGGATCCGCGCCCCGCCGTTGGAGTCCGGGTGCGCGAGCCGGACATGCGCGGTGGGCAGCATCGCCTTCAGGTTCGGCTCGTCGCGCTCACGCTGCCTGCCCTGCGGCGCGCCCTCGCCCTTGTCCCGGCCGAAGACGTCCTCCTGCTCCTTGAGGGAGGTGCGGTCCCAGGTCTCGATGTGCATCCGGATGCGGCGCGCCACCAGATACGAACCGCCGGCCAGCCACGCCGGGCCCGCCTTCCCGCTCACCCACACATGCTTCTCCAGGGCGGCGGTGTCGGTGCCCGCGATGTTCCGGGTGCCGTCCTTGAAGCCCATCATGTTGCGCGGTGTCTGGGCGTCCGGTGTGGTCGAGGACGTCTTGCCGAAGCCCAGTTGCGACCAGCGGATGGCCACCTTGCCCATGCCGATCCGGGCCAGGTTGCGGATGGCGTGCACGGCCACCTGCGGGTCGTCCGCGCACGCCTGAACACACAGATCGCCGTCGCTGCGCGCCGCGTCGAGGTTGTCGCCCGGGAAGGCGGGCAGGTCGATCAGCGCCTCGGGGCGGCGGTCGGCGATGCCGAAGCGGTCCTTGCCCTTTCTGTCCTTGAAGAGGGTGGGCCCGAAGCCGATGGTGAGGGTGAGCCGGGACGCCTTGAGGCCGAGCGCCTCGCCGGTGTCGTCCGGCGGGGCCTCCGCCAGATCGCTCACCGCGCCGCCGCCGACCGCGTGCCCCTGGGTCATCCGGGCCGCCGCCTTCGTCCACTCCTTCAGCAGCGCGATCAGCTCGGCGCGGTCGTCGGTGGTGACGTCGAACGCCGCGAAGTGCAGCCGGTCCTGCACCGCCGTGGCGATCCCCGCCTGGTGGGCCCCGTGGAAGGGCACCGCGGCGCCGCTGTCGGCGACCGTCCGGGTGTCGTCCGCACCGCCGCTCAGCGCGGCCGCCGCGCCGCCCGCGGCCGCGGCGCCGAGCGCGAGCCCGGCGCCTCCCCAGCCGATCAGCGCCCGGCGCGAGGGAGCGGTACCGGTCTCGTCGCTCATGCCCGGCTCCCTCACTTGGTGACGACGGCGGCGGCGAGCCGGGAGAGCGGCTCGGCCAGCGCGTTGACCGCGTCGGACAGCTCCTTGCGCTTGGACTCCGTGACGGTGTCGTAGGACACGAAGCCCTTGCCCTCGCGGTACTTGTCCAGCAGCTTCCCGACGGCCGCGAACTGCTTGTCGAGCGACTTGGCCAGCTCCGGGTCGTTCTTGGACGCCACCGGCTTGAGCAGCTTGTACGAGGTCTCGGCGCCCTCGACGTTGCCCTCGAAGTCCACCAGGTCGGTGTGGCTGTAGCGCTCCTCCTCACCGGTGACCTTGCCGGTCTGCACCTCGTCCAGCAGCTCCTTGGCGCCGTTGGCCATGCCGGTGGGGGTGATGTCGGCGGTGCCGACGCGCTTCTGCCAGTCCTTCAGGTCCTTGATGAGCTGGTCGGCGAGGTCGTGGTCGGCCGCGGTGATCTTCTTGGCCTGCCACAGCGACTTCTCCAGCCGGTGCCAGCCGGTCCACTTCTGGCCCTTCTCCAGACCGTCCTCGCGCACATCGACCTTGGGGTCGATGTCGCCGAAGGACTCGGCGACCGGCTCGGTGCGCTCCCAGCCGACGCGGGAGGGGGCGTAGAGCTTCTTGGCGCCCTCGAGGTCGTCCTTCTTGACCGCGTCGGCGAACTTCTGGGCCACGGGCAGGGTCTCGTCGGCCTGCTGCTGGGCGTAGGCGCGGTACGCGGCCACCGCCTTGTCCAGCTTCGGATCGCGCTTGGCCACCGCGCCCTTGCCGGTGGCGGACACCTTCTGCCGGATGCCGTGGCCCTTCATCCCGGGCTTGCAGGCGATCTCGTACGAACCGGTCTTGATCTCGGCGCTGATCGAGGTGGAGGTGCCGGGCCCGATGTTCTCCCGCTCGGTGACGATCCGGTCGCCCGGGGCGTAGACGTAGACCTCGGTCACCTTGGAGCCCTTGTTCTCCACCGCGAGCTTCACATGCCCGGCGGGGAAGGAGGTCTTGGAGACCTCGCACGCGTCGTCGGAGGCGGTGACCTGGACGGCGTCCGAGCCCTTGGCGTCGGACTTCTGGGCGCAGCCGGCGACGGCGGTGATCGTCGCCAGCGCCGATATCGCGGCGACAACGGAGGTGCGAGCGGCTCGCATACGGGCTCCAGACGGAATCAGGACAGGGCGGACGGAGGGCGGTCGGATAAGGCTGGCCTAACTTAACTGAGCCTTGCCTGTGTGGATCCTGTGCAAGGTCAAGGAATGGCCTGTGGATGGCAAAGATTTCGCCAAGATGGCTGATTTGATCCGGTTCGGAGTCAGGGAAAAGTGATGCACGCCTCTCACGGGCGCGGCTCGTCGCATGTCTCCGCCCGCTCACGTCGCGGCGGCGCGATCCGCTCCCCGGTGCGGGGATGGGGGAGTACCTCCACCGGCTGCCGGTAGACCCGGGACGGCGGCGCGGTCGTGCGGGACCCCCACCACCGCGTCCCCCGCGGTACGGGTGGAAAGGGCGGCGCGGGCGCCCGCGCCCGGCGGGCCCTGACGGATCCGCCGCGCCCTTCGCCCGCGCTCACCGATCCCTCCTGCCCGGTGGGCGCGGGCTTCGCGCGTGCGGTGCCTCGGGCGCCGCGCGTACGGTGCCTCAGGCGCTGAGCCGGAACTCCTCGGCCAGCTCCTGGAAGATCCCCGCGTTCAGCGCGTACGCGCGCTTGCACTCCTCCACGACGCGCTGCTTCTCCAGATCGTCCACCGGCAGTGCGTCCAGCAGCGCGCGGTACTCCCGCTTGAAGGCGGCGGGGTTGCCGATCGACTCGAAGACGTAGAACCGCACCCCGTCGCCCTTGCGGGCGAAGCCCCAGGTCTTCTCCGCCGTGTCCCGGACGTACTGGCCGCCGGAGAGATCGCCCATATAGCGGGTGTAGTGGTGGGCGACATAGCCCGCCGGCCAGTCGCGGGCGCACTCGGCCACCCGCGCCGCGTACGCCGTGGTGGCGGGCAGCGCGGTGAGGCCGGTGCGCCAGTCCGGGCCGCCGAGGTAGGCCAGATCGCGCTCCAGCTCGGCTATGCGGGCCAGCTCCGGCCGGAGGAACGGGCCCGCCACGGGGTCCGTCGCGAGTGCGTCGGCAGGGATCTCCAGGGCGCGGTAGACGAACCACAGCTGCTCGGAGTAGCGGCGGTAGGCCGCCACGCCCAGGCGCCCGCCGAGCAGATCGGTCATGAACGACGAGCTGCCGACGTCCGTGTGCGCTTCCCGTGAGGCGGTGCGGATCAGGGTGGAGAACTCCACGGTGGACCTCCGGGGGCCGGGGTATGTAGGTTAGGCTTACCTAAGTAGGGACCACTGCCTACGTCAATAGCTTTCCCGACAAGCTGTCGGCAAAACGGCCGCCGAAGAATCGGCCCCCGGCACAGGACATTCGGTGAACCGGCCCGGCCGCTAGGGCAGGGTGAGGATCTCCGCCCCGGTCTCCGTCACCACCAGTGTGTGCTCGAACTGCGCCGTCCGCTTGCGGTCCTTGGTGACCACGGTCCAGCCGTCCTCCCACATGTCGTACTCATAGGTGCCGAGCGTCAGCATCGGCTCGATGGTGAAGGTCATCCCCGGCTTGATCTCGGTGGTGTGGTGCGGGCTGTCGTAGTGCGGCACGATCAGGCCGGAGTGGAACGAGGAGTTGATCCCGTGGCCGGTGAAGTCGCGGACCACGCCGTAGTCGAAGCGCTTGGCGTACGACTCGATGACCCGGCCGATGATGTTGATCCGGCGGCCCGGCTTGACGGCCTTGATCGCGCGGTTGAGGGACTCCCGGGTGCGCTCGACGAGCAGCCGCGACTCCTCGTCCACCTCACCGCACAGATACGTGGCGTTGTTGTCCCCGTGCACCCCGCCGATGAAGGCGGTGACGTCGAGGTTCACGATGTCGCCGTCCTGGAGGACGGTGGTGTCCGGGATGCCGTGGCAGATGACCTCGTTGACCGAACTGCACAGCGACTTGGGGAACCCGCGGTAGCCCAGCGTCGAGGGGTACGCGCCGTGGTCGCACATGTACTCATGGGCCACCCGGTCCAGCTCGTCCGTGGTGACCCCCGGCGCGATCAGCTTGGCGGCCTCCTCCATCGCCCGTGCGGCGATACGCCCCGCGATCCGCATGCGCTCGATCGTCTCGGCGTCCTGGACCTCGGGCCCGTCATAAGGCGTCGGGCCCGCCTTGCCGACGTACTCCGGACGCGGGATCGAGGCGGGGACGGGGCGGGTGGGGGAGAGCGTCCCCGGGACTAGAAGCGACTGGCCAGACATATCAGCGAGTGTATCGGCGGCGCATGGGGCAGCATGGCCGCAAGGGCCCTTCGGGCCACTGGGGAACGAGCGGAGGCCGGAGGCCGGGATGGCGCTGTTCAAGAGGGGAACCGCCGGCAAGCCCGGTGAGTGGTACTACTGCATCCGGCACCAGAAGGTCGAAGAGGGCCCGGAATGCCGCGCCGCCGACCGCCTCGGGCCATACGGCTCCCCGGAGGAGGCCGCCCACGCCATGGAGACCGCGCGCGAGCGCAACGAGGAGTGGCAGAACGACCCCCGCTGGCGGGACGACGAGCCCCCGGCGGCGCGCTGAGACGCACTGGGTGTGGTGAGCTTCCCCGGGTGCTCGGGCCCCTGCCGGGGCGCGGAGAGTTTCCCCGGGTGCGGGGCGCCGGGGGATCAGCGGCCCGGCCGCCAGTGCCGCGCCGCCACTGTGGGCCCCCAGTGCCGGGCCGCCCACTGCCTCGGCCCGTACGCCCCCGGAGGAGGCCGCCCGCGCGATGGAGACCGTGCGAGAGCGTGAGCCACCGGCGGCGGGCTGAGGCTTCCCGGGTGCCGTGAGCTATCCCGGGTGCCGAGGCTTTTCCGGGCGCCGGGCGCCGGGCGCCCGGCGCCCGGCGATCAGCCGGTGGCGGGGCGGAGCTCGCGCGCCTCGCGCGCTTGGCGGGCGTGTTCGTCCGTCCGGGCGTCGTAGCTCATCAGCCGGGGCAGCGCCAGTGCCAGAAGGCCGACCGAGGCCACGCAGGCCAGCCCGCCGGACCACACCGAGGCCCGTACGCCGGTGAGCCCGGCCATGGTTCCGGCCCGGACCTGGCCCAGTTGGGGGCCGGTCGCGTAGGAGAGCAGCTCGATACCGGCCAGCCGGCCGCGCAGCTTCTCCGGGATCGTCTGGTTCCACAGCGTCGAGCGGAACAGGCCGCTGACCATGTCCCCGCCGCCCGCCACCGCCAGGCACAGCAGCACCAGCCAGACGTTGGACAGCCACCCCGCGGCGGCCATCGCCAGCCCCCAGACCGCCGCGCCCGCGACCACCATCCGGCCGTGGCGGTGGATCCGGGCGGTCCAGCCGCTGGTCAGGCTCACCGCCACCGAACCGGCCGACCCCGCCGCGTACATCAGGCCGAGCGCCCAGGGCGCGTCCAGATCGTCGGCGAGGAAGGGGAAGATCGCGTTCGGGAAGGCGAAGAACATGGCGGCCATGTCCACCGCGTACGTGCCCAGCAGCTCCTTGCGCCGCCATGCGTAGCGCGCGCCCTCGCCGATCGCGCGCAGCGACGGCGGCTCGGCGTCGTGCGCGGGCGGGGCGGAGGCCAGCCGGAGGGCCATGAGCCCGGAGACCAGGAAGGTCAGCAGGTCGAGGCCGTAGGCGAGCGGCAGCCCGGCGTACGCCACGACGACCCCGGCCAGCGAGGGCCCCACGATGGCGGACAGTTGCCAGCGCAGCGCGTTGAGCGCGGCGGCAGCGGTGAGCTGGTCATGCGGGACGATACGGGCCACCACCGCGTCGATGGCGGGGCGCTGCAGCCCGGTCAGGGCGCTGGCCAGCGCGGCCACGACGTACAGCGGCCACAGCATGGGATCCGGCAGCAGGCTGTTGACCAGCAGCAGCGCGGCGAGCAGCCCGAGCCCGGCCTCGGTGAGCAGGATCAGCCGCCGCCGGTCGACGGCGTCGGCCAGCGCACCGCCGTACAGCCCGAAGACGATCAGGGGCACCAGCTCGACCGCCCCGATCGCGCCGACCGCGGCGGCGGAGCCGGTCAACTCCTTGATCTGCAGCGGCAGCGCCACCATCGTCAGGAAGCTGCCGAAGGCGGTCACCAGCCCCGCGGTCCACAGCAGCCGGAAGTCGCGGGAGGAGCGCCAGGGCGCGAGATCGGGCAGCAGCGCGCGGGAACGCGGCGCGCGGCGCGCCGGGGGGTCGTCCTGGTCGGTCACGGTCACGAGGTGACATCGTCCGGCCGGGCCCCGGCGCCGGGCAACCGAATTACGGCCCGTGGGACGCTGTCACTGGTGGGTCGGGGCGGGCGCCGTCATCAGTTGGCCGGCGCCGTCCCCGTCACCGCTGAGAGCCGGCCAACCAGCCGGCGTTCGCCTGCGTCTGTCCCTGGGCGGACGGCTCGGTGGGGCAGTCGCCCCCACCGAGCCGTGTCCAGGTACCCGGTCGGAGGTGAACGCGCGCAGGAACGGGCCGGGCGTGGAGGGGCACGGATCCCGCCGAACAGGGCCGGCATAGCGCCGTGGCGCGGGACGTTGAGGTCGTCGATGCTGTCCGCGCCTTCGGCCATGCCGGTCAGCGGCCTTGTGACGGTGGCGGATGTGAAGGCTCGCAGGCTCGGGTGGACGACGCGCGCAGCGTCAGGCGGGTGGGGACCACGGTCGGAACCGGGACGTGCCCCGGTGTCTCGATGAGGTTGACCAGCGCGGTGACCGCGGCTGGCATCGACTTGTCAGGAGCGAGCGACAGAGTGCTGACCGGAGGGTCGCAGAGGGCGTACGAAGGATCCTCACTCGCGCAGACGACGAGCAGGTCCTCGGGGATACTGAGGCCGATACGAGCCGCGCTCGCCAGGACGCGGCGGCCGCAGTGGTCGTAGATCCCGAAGACGGCGTCGGGACGGTCGGGGGAGGCGAGGACGCTGTCGAAGGGGGCGTCGGGGTCCCGTGGGTGGGTGTTCTGTATGACGTGCGGTAAGTGGCCATGGTGGCGGCACCAGTTGGTGTAGGCGGCGACGCAGGCGCGCGTGTAGTACTCCTCTCCTGGTCCGGTGAGGAGGACGACGCGGCGAGCGCCCTGGGCGGCCAGGTGGTCGAGCACACGACGGGTTGCGGCTGCGTGGTCATTGTCCACCCACGCTTCACCGGGCTTCGGGTCGACGGGACGGCCGTTGAAGGCGAGTGGGATGCCGCGGGCCCGGAGCACCTCCGCGATCGGGTCATCGGCGGGGCTGTCCAGCAGGACGACGCCTGCGACACGCAGTGCCGACCACAGGTCCTGGTGTGCGACGGAGGGGAGTGTGATGAGCGCGTAGCCGTGGCTGTGGGCGGCGGCCGTGGCCGCGACGATCGACTGCGAGAAGTACGGGACTTCGGCGAAATTCCAGTCCGTGCGCCCATACGTCGTGACGGCGAGGCCGAGAACGCGCAGGGCGGCAGACCCTCCGTAGCCGAGCGCCGAGGCCAGTGCGCGGACGCGAGCGCGGGTACTCGGGGTCATACGGCCGGTGCCCTTGAGGGCGTGCGAGACCGTGGCCGTCGAGACCTCGGCCGCTTTCGCCACATCAGCCAGGATTACCCGGGACATGGGCCACAGGCTACGATAACCGTCGATTTGACGGGTGGATTCCTGCGAATTTCGTCGTGGGACCGGGCTGGCAGTCAACGGATTAACCAAGCAGGGTGCGCACTGGGCGTTGAGCCCCTTCCCCCACCTCTCAGGAGATCCCCGTGCCTTCTGGCAGTACCCCTTGGATGCGAGCCCTGCGCGCGCCGCGTGACGCGACTCGGCAGACCACGGCCGAGGATGCCGGAACGCCCCGGCGTACGGTCCTGCGCGGCTCGCTCGCCACCGCGGGCCTGTTCGCCGTCGGCGTCCAGTCGGGGCAGCCGGCCTCGGCGGTCGGCCACCGGACGGATTCCTCGTCTGTGGCAGCGGAGCCCACACCGCATGACGCGCGCGTGGTCGTCGTCGGCGCCGGACTCGCCGGGCTCACTGCCGCGTACCGGTTGGCCCGCCGAGGCGTCCACGTCCAGGTTTTCGAGGCGCGGGACGACCGTGTAGGCGGTCGTTGCTGGACCGCAAGAGGTTTCTCGAGCCACCAGATCGCCGAGCACGGAGGTGAGCGCATCGACACGCGTCACACCCATATCCGCAAGCTTGCGGGCGAACTCGGTCTGGAACTGGAGGAGGAGAACCCGGACCGCCGGCACGGCAAGCGAGGAATCAACTTCCTCCAGGGCGCTGTGCGGGACGAGACCGCGATCTACAAGGACCTGGACCTGGTCCTGGAGCGGCTGCGGGCCGACACGCAGCGCATCGGCAGCTACTTCGCCGATCGGGCCTCCCGCGCCGCCCGCGACTTCGATCAGCTCTCCGTACGCGACTGGCTTCAGGCCAACGTACCCGGTGGCATGAGTTCGTTGCTCGGCTCCAGCATCGCCTGCGGAGTCGGCACCTTCTTCGGCAACGACGCAGCCGATCTGAGCGCGATCAATCTCATCGAGCAGTACGCCGGATTTGATGACGGCAGCGGAGCGGATGAGAAGTACCACGTCAAGGGCGGCAACGACCTGATTCCCAACGGACTGGCGGCCAGACTGCCCAAGCCCGCCCTGCACTTCGACGCCCCGTTGCTCGCTGTGCGCCGCACTGGCGACACCTACCGGCTGCGCTTCGGCGGCATCCGCAGGGAAGTGATCGCCGACCGCGTCGTCTTCGCACTGCCGTTCACCACACTGCGCCGTGTCGACCTCGACGACTCGGGGCTCAGCGCTCGCAAGCGCGAAGCCATCGACAACCACGGTATGGGCACGGATGCCAAGCTACTGCTGCAGTTCGACCGGCAGTTCTACCAGTTCGACGACTTCAGCGGGCGCATCGCCGCCGACAACCCGCAGTTGTCCACCTGGGATACTTCGTCCTACCAGACCGGGGCAGAGGGGTTGCTCACCCTCTTCGTCGGTGGCTGGAGCGGCTCCTCTTACCCCACCGCGAGACCTCATGGCGAGCCGTCCGCCGCGGTCACCGGCGCGGCACTCGGTCACCTCGAGGCACTCGTACCCGGTCTGAAGGATGCGTACAACGGCCATGGCTGGTTGGACTCCTGGATTGACGACCCCTGGGCACGTGGTTCATACGCCTCGTATCGGCCGGGCCAGTACACCAAGTACTGGGGTTGGACCGGCCGCCCCGAGGGCCGGCTGCACTTCGCGGGCGAACACACCAGCACGCATAGTCAGGGGTATCTCAACGGGGCCGTGGAGAGCGGCGAGAGAGTGGCCCGCGAGGTGCTCACCGCACTCGGACGTTCGTGAGCAGCGCACTCGTCGCTCCGATATTGATCCGAAACGGCAGGTGTTCCGGGTTGTTGCCGCTCCGACCAGGTCACCGGCCGCACCCGGGGCGTGAGGGGACGCACGCCGGTCGTGCGCCGCACCGGCGACCGCTTCTCCGTCAACGCGATGTCCGCGATCAGCACGAAGGGCCGGACGCACTTCATGGTGTTCGCCGAGACCTTCGACGCGGAGGTGGTGTGCCGCTTCCTGGACCGGCTCGCAGGCCACTTCGACCGCAAGGTCAGTCGGCTGGTGCGGGCGCCGTCACCCGCAGGCCGGAACGGGCGCCGTTACCAGCAGGCCCGCGCGGGGGCCGTCACCAGTGGGTCGGAGGAGGAGCCGCCAGGTGCTCGGCCAGTCTGGCCAGCCGGTCCTGGAAGCGGCGGCGGCGGCCGGGGCGCGGCAGGCTGTTCTCCCCGGCGGCCGCGCTGACCAGGTGCTGGAGGGTGTCCAGGTCGAGCTCCCCGCCCTCGGGGGCGGACAGCGCGTCATGAGCCAGGGCCTGCAGCCCGGCGTCGCCGCCGTCGAGGGCGAGCACGGTCGCCCCGCCCCGGCGGGCGTCGTTCACCCGCTCCAGCAGCCCGGCCCCGGGGTCGCCCGGCGCGACCACCAGCAGGGTCTCACCGCGGCCCGCCCGCTCCAACCGTCCAAGACCGACCGCCAGATGCGCGGGCACGGCGGCGCCCTCCGGCACCCGGTGGCGGACGAGCGTGGGGGACAGCTCGGGCAGTCCGGACCAGGCCGCCTCGTCGTCGAGATGCGCGGCCAGATGCCACGGTTCGTATCTCTCGCTGCCGACCAGCAGCAGTCCGCCCTCGCGCGGTCCGACCGAGGCCCGTAGCGAGCCCGCGAAGCGGCGGGTGGCCTGGAGCCATTCGGTTCCGGCGAGGACCTCGCGCAGCAGTGCAACCCTTACGGCGTCCATGGCATCCGCATCCTGCCGCGGCCCGCGGCCCCGCGGGCGCGAATCGGGCCCGGCTCACTCGTTCGGGGCATATGCGAGGGGCATGCCGCCGACCGGGTCCGTGTCCGTCGGTCGCGTGTGCTCCTGCTGCGTCTCCAACTGTTCATGCGCCGTCTCTTGACGCTCTGTGAGGCAAACCCTAAGGTCGCGGCACACAAGGGACGTCCTACGTCCCATTTTTCTGACTCGGCACTCGATTGCGACGGGGCATCGGGAGGTCTGATGGCAGTCGGCACGGGGGCGGCACGCTCGTACGAGGTGTCCGTCCCGTTCCGGGCGGGGACCGAGGGCTATGCGAGCTACCGGATCCCGGCAGTGGTGCTGACCCACGCCGGAACGCTCCTCGCCTTCGCCGAGGGCCGGGCGGACTCCTCCGCCGACTACGGCCGCATCGACCTCGTGCTCAAGCGGTCGGCCGACGGCGGACGGACCTGGGGCGCCTTACGGCTCGTCGCCCGCAACGGCGATGGCACGGCGGGCAATCCGGCCCCCGTCGTCCTCGACGGCGGCCCCCACCACGGCCGCGTCCTGCTGGTGCACATCCGCAGCGCCGCTTCCGCCACCGAGGACCGGATCCGGCGCGGCGAGGTGAGCGCGGCCGACGGGCGGCGGGTGTGGCTGACGTACAGCGATGACGACGGCGCGAGCTGGAGCGAGGCCCGCGAGATCACCGCGAGCACCAAGCGGCCCGAATGGCGGTGGTACGCCACCACTCCCGGCCACGCCCTCCAACTGCGCTACGGCGCCCACGCGGGCCGGATCGTCGTCGCGGCCAACCACTCCCTGCCCCCGACCGTCCCCGGCGACGACGGCACCGAGGGGCGGTACAACGGCGGACACGATCTGCTCAGCGACGACGACGGCGCGACCTGGCGGATCGGGTACGTGGACGACAACCCCGACGGCTATGTCAACGTCAACGAGACCACCGCCGCCCAACTCCCCGACGGCCGCGTCTACTTCAACACCCGCACCGACGCGACCGCGCCCGGCACCCGCGCCGACGCCCACTCCGGCGACGGCGGCGCCACCCTGGACCTCCCCTTCCGGCCGCAGGCCGGTCTGGTGGCCCCCGTGGTCGAGGGCAGTGTGCTGCACCTCGGCGAGCCGGACGCGCTGCTCTTCTCCGGCCCCGCCGACCCCGCGTACCGGGCGCTGATGACCGTCCGCACCAGCTTTGACGGCGGCGTCACCTGGCGGACCGGCCACACCGTCAACGGCCTGCCCGCCGCCTACTCCGATCTGGTCCGGCTCGACGACGCCACGGTCGGACTGCTCTACGAGACCGGCGACTTCAGCGCCTACTCGACCATCACATTCCGGCGCATTCCGACGGAGGAGCTGGCATGAGCGATACCGCAAGAAACCGGAACACCTGGCTGTCCGGCGCGCCGCGCCGCGCCGTCCTCGGCGGCGCGGCCGCCGCGGCGGCCGGGTTCGCCCTCGCGGGCTGCGGCTCGGACGACGACGGGGGCGGGGACCCCAAGGGCCGCAAGAAGGGCGAGAAGATCACCCTGACCTTCTGGTCCTGGGTGCCGGGCATCGACAAGCCCGTCGACCTGTGGAACAGCAAGAACCCCGAGGTGCGGGTCAAGGTCGAGAAGGTCTCGGCCGTCGACGGCGCCCAGTACGCCAAGATGCACGCCGCCATCAAGGCGGGCAATCCGCCGGACCTCGGCCAGATCGAATACCCGGTCGTGCCCAGCTTCCTGGTCGACAACGGGCTGCTGGATCTGACCAAGTACGGGGTCGCCGAGCACAAGGACATGTTCGTCGGCTGGCAGTGGCAGCAGTCCGTCTTCGGCAAGGCCGTCTACGCCGTACCGCAGGCGTCCGGTCCGATGGGCCTGTTCATCCGTCAGGACCTGTTCGACAAGTGGGGCATAGAACCGCCCACCACCTGGGACGAGTACGAGGCGGCGGCCACGGCGATCCGTAAGAAGGGCGCCTGGATCGAGACCTTCTCGGCCACCAACGGCAACCGTTTCGCGGGGCTGGCCTGGCAGGCCGGGGCGCGCTGGTTCGGCACCGAGGGCGACACCTGGACCGTATCCATCGACGACGAGCCCACCCGTAAGGTCGCCGACTACTGGTACGACCTGGCCCGGCGGAAGCTCATCAAGACCATTCCGGACCGGCAGAACGCCTGGTACAAGGACGTTCAGACCGGCTCCATCGCCGCCTGGCTCGGCGCGAGCTGGGGCGACGCCCTGCTGGTCGGCAACGCGCCCAAGACCGCGGGCAAGTGGCGCGTGGTGCCCATGCCGCAGTGGAAGAAGGGCGATGCCTCCTACGCCAATTGGGGCGGCTCCACCACCGCGGTCTTCGCCAAGACCAAGTACCCCAAGGACGCGCTGGCCTTCGCGATCTGGCTCAACACCGACCCCGAGTCGATCAAGCTCCTGATCGAGAACGGCTATGGCACCCCGGGCGCCAAGCAGGGGTACACCACCTCCCAGCTCGATGTGCACAAGGACTTCTTCGGCGGCCAGGCGTACAGCAAGGTCTTCGACGAGGCGAGCAAGGGCGTGGACACGAGCTGGAAGTGGGGCCCCGCCACGGACACCCTCTACCAGCGGCTCGGCGACGCCTTCACCGCCGCCATCGGGGACGGGTCCGACTTCCGTTCCGTGCTGAAGAAGGTGCAGGGCGAGACGATCACCGACCTCAAGGAAAAGGGCCTCAAGGTGAAGGCCGGGTGAGGCGGGTGAGCAAAGCCCCCCGCCGCTTCACCCGGACCGAGGCACGCAGCGCCCGGGCGGCGTCCGGGTTTCTGCTGCCCTTCCTCGCACTCTTCCTGCTGTGCTTCATCGCCCCCATCGCCTACGCCCTCTACGAGAGCCTGCTGAAGGTCGAGCGCACCGGGCCGCTCGGCCTCGGCGGGGAGACCAAGCAGGTGTGGGCGGGCCTGTCCAACTACGCCCACGCCCTGGAGGACGACCGGTTCACGGCGGGCTTCGGCCGGGTGCTGCTCTTCGGCGCCGTCCAGATCCCGTTGATGATCGCCTTCGCCACCGCGCTCGCGCTGCTGCTGGACGCGGCCTCCGCGCGCTGGGTCGGCTTCTTCCGGACCGCCTTCTTCCTGCCGTACGGCGTGCCGGGTGTGATCGCGTCGATCCTGTGGGGCTTCCTCTACGTCCCCGGGATCAGCCCGCTGGTGGAGATGGCCGATTCGATGGGCTGGGAGGTGGACTTCCTGGGCCGCGGGGCGGTCCTGTGGTCCATCGCCAACATCGTCACCTGGCAGTTCACCGGCTACAACATGCTGGTGCTGATCGCCCAGCTCAAGGCCGTACCCGGAGAGCTCTACGAGGCGGCGCGGATCGACGGGGCCAATGCCTGGCAGGTCGCCCGGCACATCAAACTCCCCCTGATCCGGCCCGCGCTCGTGCTCACCACCGTCTTCAGCCTCATCGGCACCCTGCAGCTCTTCGCCGAGCCGAAGGTGCTCAAACCGCTGAGCAACTCCATCGACTCCGGCTACACCCCCAATCTGGCCGCCTACAACGAGGCGTTCACCAGCAACAACCAGCACATCGCGGCGGCCGAGGCGGTCCTGCTCGCCCTCGTCGCCTGCGTGCTGTCCTTCGGATTCCTGAGACTCGTGGGCCGGCGGGGGAAGGACGGCGACAGCGGATGAACGAGGCGAACGACCTGGCGGGCGCGGTCGCGAGCGAGCCCGCGGACGAGGCCGCATCCGGTCAGGGGCGGCCCGAGGCGGTCCCGCCCGATGACCGGCCCGGTGCGGGCCGACGCGCGGCGAGGGGCCGGGAGGGGACGGAACCCCCCTTGCGGCACCGGATCATCACCGTCTCGCTGCTCACCGTCGCCGCCATCTACTTCCTGACCCCCGTCTACTGGCTCGTCGTCTCCTCCACCAAGTCCAGCAGCGATCTCTTCGGCACCTTCGGCTTCTGGTTCCACGACCCGCACCCGTTCGACTATCTGCACCGGGTGCTCACCTACGACGACGGCATCTACGTCCGGTGGTTCGCCAACAGCCTGATGTACGCGGGCGTCGGCGCGCTCGCCGCCACCCTGCTGTCGGCCGCCGCCGGCTACGCCCTGGCCAAGTTCCGCTTCCCCGGCCGGGAGGGCATCTTCAACGTGATCCTGGCCGGAGTGCTGATCCCGGGCACGGCGCTCGCCCTCCCGCTCTATCTCCTCTTCAGCGAGATCGGCCTGGCCAACACCTACTGGGCCGTACTGATCCCCAGCATCGTCAGCCCCTTCGGGGTCTATCTGTGCCGGATCTACGCGGCCGCCGCCGTCCCGGACTCCCTCCTGGAGGCGGCGCGGATCGACGGCGCGGGGGAGGCCCGGATCTTCTCCACCCTGGGGCTGCGGCTGATGACCCCGGCGCTGGTCACCGTCTTCCTGTTCCAGTTCGTGCACATCTGGAACAACTTCTTTCTGCCGCTGGTCATGCTCTCCGACTCCGATCTCTACCCGATCCAGCTCGGCCTGACGTCCTGGCAGGGGTACGCGGACCGGCAGCCGGAGCTGTACCAGTACACGGTCGGCGGGGCGTTCCTGTCCGTCCTGCCGCTGATGGTGCTGATGGGCGTACTCCAGCGGTACTGGCGCACAGGGCTGACGGAGGGGAGTGTCAAAGCGTAAGAGACGTCACCGTGAAGGTGGCCGCGGTGCGTGACAGGATCACTGTCATGACTACTCCTGATGCCCCGAACTCCGCGTCCGGCGCCCCCGCGAAGAAGGCCCCCGCCAAGGACCCCTGGGACCTCCCCGATGTGTCCGGCCTGACCGTCGGCGTTCTGGGCGGCACCGGCGACCAGGGTCGCGGCCTCGCCTACCGGCTGGCCAGGGCCGGCCAGAAGGTGATCATCGGCTCGCGCGCCGCCGAGCGCGCGCAGACCGCGGCACGGGAGCTGGGCGGCGCGGAGCTCGGCATCGAGGGCGCGGACAACGCCGAGTGCTCGCGCCGCAGCGACATCGTCATCGTCGCGGTCCCGTGGGACGGCCACGCCAAGACGCTGGACTCGCTGCGCGAGGAGCTCAGCGGCAAGCTGGTCATCGACTGCGTCAACCCGCTGGGCTTCGACAAGAAGGGCGCGTACGCCCTGATGCCGGAGGAGGGCAGCGCCGCCGAGCAGGCCGCCGCCCTGCTGCCGGACTCCCGGGTCACCGCGGCCTTCCACCACCTCTCGGCCGTACTGCTGCAGGACCCCGAGGTCGAGCAGATCGACACCGATGTGATGGTGCTGGGCGAGTCGCGCGCCGACACCGACCTGGTCCAGGCGCTCGCGGCCCGCATCCCCGGCATGCGCGGCGTCTTCGCGGGCCGGCTGCGCAACGCCCACCAGGTGGAGTCGCTGGTGGCCAATCTGATCTCGGTCAACCGCCGCTACAAGGCCCATGCGGGCCTGCGCGTCACCGACGTCTGAGGGCGCCGCCGCCCGACCGGCGCATCCGGGGCGCCCCGCCCCCGCGGCGGTGCATGGGGGACAATGTGGGGGAGTGCCACATCGCCCGACAGGAGCCGATCCCATGCCCCGCCTCGCCCTTTGCACCCTGGCCGTCTGCGTCCTCGCGATCGCCGCGGCCGTCGTGTCCTTCGCGCGGGGGAGCTGGCTCGGGATCATCTGGGTCATGATCGCCGGTATCTCGTCCAATATGGCCTGGTACTACGTCCGCAAGGCCCGGGTCGACCGTGCGGCCGACCGGGAGAGCACGGGCGCCACGAGCTGAGGCCACGGCCGCGGGCCGAGATCATGGGGGAGCTGCTACGGGTGTCCGGCGGACCACGCGGCGGAGCCGCATGTCGATGCTTTCCGCTGCCCGCCCCTTCCCGAAACTGGGGCTCCGCCCCAGCCCCCGGGGGGCCAGGGGCGAAGCCTGGTCAGGGGAAGGGGCGGGGAGGGGAACAGCCCGCCGCAGGCACCCCTAGGAGCGGAATCCGGCGATATCGGGCTCGCCCTGCCAGAAGCGGAAGAACTCCTGCCCCCAGTAGGTGTCCCACTCCGATACGCCCAGGGCCCGCATCACCGCGTCGATCGCGCCGAAGAACGCCTCGTTGACCTCGGGTATCCACAGGATTCCGAAGACCGCGAGCAGCCCGAACGGCGCGTACGGCTCGACCTGGCGCCGGATGCGGTGCGACAGCCAGGGCTCGATCACTCCGTAGCCGTCCAGGCCCGGGACCGGCAGGAAGTTCAGGATCGCCGCCGTGACCTGCAGCAACGCCAGGAAGGCGAGTGCGAAGCGGAAGAGCTCCGGCACCTGGTCCGTGGCATTGAGCCAGAACGGGGCGGTCAGCGCGGCCGCGAACAGCACGTTCGTCAGCGGGCCCGCGGCCGAGATCAGGCTGTGCTTCCAGCGGCCCTGGATCCGGTGCCGCTCGATGAACACCGCCCCGCCCGGCAGCCCGATCCCGCCCATGATCACGAAGACCACGGGCAGCACGATGCTCAACGCCACATGCGTGTACTTCAACGGGTTCAGGGTCAGATAGCCCTTCGCGCCGATCGACAGATCCCCGCCGTGCAGCGCGGTGCGCGCATGGGCGTACTCATGCAGGCACAGCGAGACGACCCAGCCGGAGACGACGAACAGGAAGACGGCGAAGCCGGGGCTCGCGGAGTACTCCGTCCACACCGCCCACGCGGACACGACCATGATCGCGAACAGTCCGAGGAAGACGGGGCTGATGCGCCGCTCGCGGCGGCTGATGGCGGTGGTCATCGAGTGGGGTCTCCATACGGGCTGGTGAGCGCTGAGGGGGAAACGTCGAACGGGGGGCGCGGAGTTCCGGGCCAGGGTAAACGGGAGAACCGCCGGGCCAGGGAAAACGGGGGGAACGGCCGGGCCACGGGAAACGGGAGAATGGCCGGGCCGGGGTCAATGGGAGAACGGCCGGGGCAGGCGCGGTCGGCCGGGTGACGGGCATCCCTCAGAATGGGGCCGTGCGCTACGGCATCCTCGGCACCACCCAGGCCCGCCACGACGACGGCACCCCCGTGGACGTCGGCGGGGCGCGGCTGCGTGCGCTGCTGGCGGCGCTCGCGCTGGCGCCCGGGCGGGCGCGGACCACCGGGGCGCTCATCGGGGAGATCTGGGTCACCGATCCGCCCGCCGACGGGCACGGCGCGCTGCAGGCGCTGGTCGGACGGCTGCGGCGGGCGCTCGGCAAGGACGCCGTGGAGTCCGTGCCAGGCGGGTACCGGCTGACCGCCGACCCCGACGACGTCGATCTGCACCGTTTCGAGCGGCTCGCGGAGGAGGGCGCCCACGCCCTCGCCGACGGCGATCCGGCCAAGGCCGTCGATCTGCTCGACGCCGCCCTCACGCTGTGGCGCGGGCCGGCGCTCAGCGATCTGCCCGACGCCACCGCACCCGCCGCCCGCGCCGAGGCGCGACGGCTGGACGCGCGGCGCGCCCGGCTCGCCGCCGACCTCGCCCTCGGCCGCCCCGCCCAGGCCCTCCCCGCGCTCACCGGGCTCTGCGACGGCCACCCGCTGGACGAGCCGCTGCACGCGCTGCGCATCCGGGCCCTGCGGGACGTGGGCCGGGTGGCGGAGGCGCTGGCCGCGTACGAGGTGATCCGTACGGAGATCGCCGAGCGGCTGGGCGCCGATCCGGGGCCGGAGCTGCGGGGGCTGTACGCCGAGCTGCTGGCGGCGGCCGATGAGGGCTCTCCCGTACCGCCCGGCCCCGTTCCGCCGCGCCCCGCCCCCGCCCGTGGCGGCGGTGGCAATCTGCGGGCCCGGCTGACCAGCTTCGTCGGCCGCGAGGCCGATCTGGCGACCCTGCACGGCGATCTGTCCGGCCACCGGCTGATCACCCTCCTCGGGCCCGGCGGCGCCGGGAAGACGCGGCTGTCGCAGGAGGCCGCCGAATCGTTCGCGCCCGACTGGCCGGACGGGGTGTGGCTGGCCGAGCTGGCGCCCGTCGACGACCCCGAGACCGTTCCTGAGACGGTGCTCAGCGCGGTCGGGGGGCGCGAGACGGTCCTCCTCGGCACGTCGCCCGAAGGGCTGCGCGCCGCGACCGACCCGGCCGTGCGCGATCCGCGCGCCCGGCTCATCGAGCACTGCGCCCCGCGCCGGATGCTGATCGTGCTCGACAACTGCGAACATCTCGTCGCGGCCGCGGCCCACCTCGCCGAGTCCCTGCTCGCCCAGTGCCCCGGGGTCACCATCCTGGCCACCAGCCGCGAACCCCTCGCCGTCCCGGGCGAGTTGGTGCGTCCCGTGGAGCCGCTGCCCGACCCCGTCGCGCTGCGGCTGCTCCAGGACCGGGGCGCGGCGGCCCGGCCCGGTTTCCGTACGGAGGACGATCCGGCCGCGTGCGCCGAGATCTGCCGGCGCCTCGACGGACTGCCCCTGGCGATCGAACTGGCCGCCGCGCGGCTGCGGCTGCTCACCCCACGGCAGCTCGCCGACCGCCTCGACGACCGCTTCCGCCTCCTGACCAGCGGCAGCCGTACGGCGCTGCCCCGCCAGCAGACCCTGCGAGCCGTCGTCGACTGGTCCTGGGACCTCCTCGACGCCCCCGAACGCACCGTGCTCGCCCGGCTGTCCGTTTTCGCGGGAGGCTGCGGTCTGACCGAGGCGGAGGCGGTGTGCGCGGCCGCGGCCGAGGCGGTGCGCGGATACCCCGAAGAAGACGCGGAAGCCACAGAGCGCGCGGAACATGGACAGCGTGCCGGGCACACCGGGGCCGTGGAGCCCCGGGACGTGGCCGCGCTGCTCGGCTCCCTTGTCGATAAATCGTTGGTCGTCACCGCGCCCGGACCGGAACCCGGGGCGGACGGGGAGATGCGGTACCGGCTGCTGGAGACCGTCGCCGAGTACGCGGCGGAGCGGCTGGACGAGTCCGGCGAGCGGGCCGCGGTCGAACAGCGCCATCTGGTGGCCTACCGGGAACTGGCCCGTACCGCCGATCCGCTGCTGCGCGGCCCCGCACAGCGCCACTGGCTGGTCCGGCTGGAGACGGAGCACGAGAATCTGCGCACCGCGCTGCGCCGGGCCGTGGCCGCCCGCGACGAGCAGGAGGCGCTGTGCCTGGTGCTCTCGCTCGGCTGGTTCTGGCATCTGCGCGGCCACCGCGGCGAGGCACGCCAGTGGGCGAACGCCGCGGCCGGCCTCGGGCCGAGCCCCTTCGCACCGCCCGTGGTCCCCGCGCCGCCGCTGTACGTCAGCTGCACGGCCGCCTCGCCGCCGATGGAGCCCGAGCTGCTGGCGGAGGCGCGGCGGGGAGTGCGGCTGTACGCGCTGGCCAACATCGACGGCGACCTCCGGGCCATGGTGGGCGACGACACCCAGCGCGAGTTGGAGGGCATCGTCGCCGCCTACCGGCCGGGGCTGCCCCAGACCTGCCGTCTCCCGGGCGTCCTGTGGTTCTTCGCGGTGTTCCTCAGGGGGGACTTCGTCCTGCTGCGGGAGATGGCCGACGAGGCGGTGCGCACCTGCCGGGAGCTGGGCTACGCATGGGAGCTGGCGTTCACCCTCCAGCTACGGGCCAAGTTCTACCGGGAGCCGAGCGGCGAGCACCAGGGCGCGACCCGCGATTCCGACGAAAGCCTGGAGATCTTCCGCAGGCTCGGTGACGTATGGGGCGAGGCGGAGGCGCTGGCCGGCCGCGGCGAGACCCGGGAGAAGCGTGGCGAGGGCGCGGCCGCGGCCGCGGACTACCGCGCGGCGATCCGCTGCGCCCAGGAGCTCGGGGCCCATGACCAGGTGCTGCTCCTCCGGTCCCGGCTGGCCGGGCTGTTCGTGGAGTTCGGGGACGAGGAGAAGGCCGCCGAGGGCGAGCGGATGCTGCGCGAGGTGGTCGAGCAGGGGCAGCATGCGGGCGCCGAGGCGCTGTCCTACGCCCGGATCCATCTGGCGCAGCGCTACGGCATCACGGGCCGCCTCGCGGAGGCGCGGACCCTTCTGGTCACCATGCACGGGGAGTTCGAGCACCGGGCGCTGCGGATGTTCGAGGGCATGGTGGAGGGGCTGCTGGCCTGGCTGGACCTGCTGGAGGGACGGCCGGGCGACGCCCTGGCGACCGTGCGCGGCGCGCTGGCGAAGACCACCGGCCGGATGACGGAGATGGTCGCGCCGTTCATCCCGGTGACCCATCTGCTGACCGCCGCCGAGGCGCTGAGCGGCCTCGGCGACCCGGAGCGGGCCGCGGCCGCGGCGCGGCTGCTGGGGGCGTACGACACGCTGCGCAAGCGCCAGCAGTACCGGATCTCCACCGGTGAGCGGACGCGCCGGGAGTGGACCGAGGCCGCGGCGCGGGCCGAGCTCGGGGACGCCGCGTACGAGCGGACCCACGCCGAGGGCGGCGACCTCACCCTGGACGAGGCCATCGCACTGGTCTGAGCGGGCCGGTGAGCAGGCCGGGGAAGCACCGGGAGGGGCGAGAGACGACCGGCCGGGCGCCCCCCCCGTAGGGCGCGCCCGGCCGGTGGCTCGAGACCGTGGACCGTCAGGTGGTCTTGTTGCGGAACTTGCGCACCGCGAGCGGTGCCATGAACACCGTGATGGCCACCGTCCAGACCAGGGTCACCGTCACCGGTTCGGCTATCGCGCCATGGCCGCTGGTGAGCGCCCGCGCGGCGTCCGCGAGCCGGGACAGCGGGTTGTACTCGGTGAAGGACCGCAGCCAGTCCGGCATGGTGGCGGTCGGGGCGAAGATGGACGAGCCGAACTGCAGGGGCATCATCACCAGGAAGCCCATGCCGCTGACCGCCTGCGGGGTGGGCAGCGACATGCCCAGCAGCATGAAGATCCAGGTCAGCGAGGATCCGAAGAGCACGGCCAGCGCCACCGCGGCCAGCAGCTCCAGCGGCCCGGTCTTGAGCTCGAAGCCCATGATGAAGCCCATGATCAGCAGGATGATGGTGGACAGCAGCATCCGGCCGCACTCCACGACCAGCTTGGCGATCAGCACCGAGGAGCGGGCGATCGGCAGCGTGCGGAAGCGGTCCATGACGCCCTTGTTGAAGTCGTCATTGACGCCGCTGCCGATCGACATCGCGATGTTGAGCCCGCCCATCGCCATGAGGCCGGGGATGAAGTAGTTGACGTACTCGGAGCGGTTGCCGCCCGTCATCGCGCCGCCGAAGACATAGGTGAACAGCAGCGCGAAGACGATCGGCATCGCCAGGGCGTCGAACATCGCGAACGGTTCGTACCTGATCTGCATGGCGTTGCGCCGCACCAGCGCGCCGATGTGGCGCAGATTGGCGCGGGGGCCGATCCGGCCGTCGCTCTTTCCCCGCACGGGCGCGGTCATCGTGGCCGTACTCACGCGGCGACCTCTTCCAGCGTCTTGTTGTCCTGCGGTGCGGACGCCTTCCGGCCGGTGATGGCCAGGAAGACCTCGTCCAGGCTGGGCATATGGGTGTCGATCCCGGCGATCGCGAAACCGCGCTGACTGAGCAGACCGATCAGGGCGGTCAGTTGCTCGTCGCTGACGATGGGCACACTGACCTGGCCCTCCTCCGCGTCGGCGGTCGCGCCGCCGATGCCGTCGAGACCCGCCTGGGCGATGGCGCCGGCCATGCGGTGCACCTCGGCGGGGTCGGACGGGCGGATCTTCAGGGTGCGGCCGCCGACCTTGGCCTTGAGCTCGTGCACCCGGCCCTCGGCGATGACCCTGCCCCGGTCGATCACCGTCAGGTTGTCGGCGAGCTGCTCGGCCTCCTCCATGTACTGGGTGGTGAGCAGCACGGTGGCCCCCTCGGTGACCATCCGCCTGACCTCGTCCCACACCTCGTTACGGGAGTGCGGGTCCAGACCGGTCGTCGGCTCGTCCAGATAGAGCACCGAGGGCCGGCCGATCATGGACGCGGCCAGGTCGAGCCGACGGCGCATACCGCCGGAGTAGGTGCGCACGCGCCGCTTGCCGGCCTCGGTGAGCGAGAACCGCTCGAGCAGGGCGTCCGCCCGCGCGCGGGCCTCCTTGCGGGAGAGATCGAGCAGCCGCCCGATCATGTAGAGGTTCTCCCAGCCGGGGAGCTTCTCGTCGACCGAGGCGTACTGCCCGGTCAGCCCGATGGTGCGGCGCAACTGCCGGGGCTGGCGCACCACGTCGTATCCGGCCACCACCGCGGTGCCGGCGTCCGGCACCAGCAGAGTGGACAGACAGCGGACAAGTGTCGTCTTACCGGCGCCATTGGGGCCCAGCACACCCAGGACGGTGCCCTCCGGCACGTCCAGATCCACTCCGTCGACGGCCTTGGTGTCACCGAAGTGCTTGACCAGCCCCCGAACTTCGACGGCATTGCCGTCCCTGATCCTCTGTTCCCGCGTCATGCGCCCAGGATGACAGCCGTCACCGACAGACCGCCGACAGGCGGCAGACAGCCCGCCGACGGGGGAAGATCGGCGGGCTGTCGTTGTACCGCAGTGGCTCGTGGTGCCTAAGCGCTCCGCTGGAAGTGCCGTGCTGCGTCGTCGGCCGTCTGCTGCGCCGTCGTGGCTGGTCGCGCAGTTCCCCGCGCCCCTTCGGGGCGCCATCGAACCGTAGCGGACTTCTTCCGACCTGCTCAGTGGAAGGAGTGCTCCTCGGCCGGGTAGGCCCCGCCGACGACGTCCTCCGCGAAGGCCCGCGCCGCGTCGCCCAGGCCCTGGCGCAGCTGTGCGTACTGCTTGACGAAGCGCGGCACCCGGCCGTCGGTCATGCCCGCCATGTCCGTCCACACCAGGACCTGGGCGTCGCACTCGGATCCGGCACCGATGCCGATGGTGGGGATGTGCAGCGAGCGGGTCACCTCGGCGGCCAGCTCGGCCGGGACCAGCTCCAGGACGACCGCGAAGGCGCCCGCGTCCTGGACCGCCTTGGCGTCCCGGAGCAACTGCTGGGCCGCCTCCTCGCCGCGCCCCTGGACCGGATAGCCGCCGTAGGCGTTGACGGACTGCGGGGTCAGGCCCACATGCGCCATGACCGGGATGCCGGACTGGACCAGCAGCTCGATCTGCTGGGCGGAGCGCTCCCCGCCCTCCAGCTTCACGGCTCCCACGCCCGCCTCCTTGACCAGGCGGGTGGCGTTGCGCAGCGCCTGCACCGGGCCCTCCTGGTACGAGCCGAAGGGCAGATCGCCGACGACGAGGGCGCGCCGGGTGCCGCGCACCACGGCGGCGGAGAGCAGGGCGATCTCGTCCATGGTGACGGGGACGGTGGACTCATAGCCCAGGTGGCAGTTGCCCATCGAGTCGCCGACCAGCAGCACCGGGATGCCCGCCTGGTCGAAGACGGACGCGGTCATCGCGTCGTAGGCGGTGAGCATCGGCCACTTCTCGGCGCGCTCCTTGGCGGCCGCGATGTCACGGACGGTGATGCGGCGGGAGCTGGTGCCCCCGTAGAGGGCCTTCTCGGACTGCTTCTGCGCAGGACTGACGTGCGTCATCGCTACGGCTCCTGTTCATCATCTCGAGGCGCCCTGACGGCGTCCCCGGACCAACCCCATGCTGGCACGGCTCCTGCCGGGGCGAAAGTGGGCCCGGATCCCCCGGGCGGTGGCCTTGACCACCTTTTCGCGGGCCCTTCTCCGGCCCGTTGGCCAAAGCCTCGCAAAGATCTTCCGATACGATACGGTCTCGTATCGTAAGTCGCCTAGCCTGGGCGGCATGGCCTCCCCATCCAGCACTCAGGGCGCCCCGGACGGGTCCGGCGTCCCCGAGGCGATCTACCGCAGACGCTGGGCGATCCTCGTCGTCCTGATGTTCAGCGTCCTGGTCGTCGTCCTCGACAACTCGATACTCAACGTGGCGATGAAGACGATCGCCTCGCCCAAGCCCACCGGACTCGGGGCCACCCAGAGCCAGCTCGAGTGGGCGATCAACTCCTACACGCTGGTCTTCGCCGGGCTGCTGTTCACCGCGGGGATCCTCGGGGACCGGATCGGCCGTAAGAAGGTCCTGCTCGGCGGGATGGTGGTGTTCGGCGCCGGCTCGGTGCTCGCCGCCTTCTCCGGCTCGCCCGGTGAACTCATCGGCTTCCGGGCGCTCATGGGTCTTGGCGCCGCCTTCGTGATGCCCGCGACGCTCGCCATCCTGGTCAATGTCTTCGAACGCGAGGAACAGGCCAAGGCGATCGGCATCTGGGTCGCCGCGGTGGGGCTGGCCATCGCCATCGGGCCGATCACCGGCGGACTGCTGCTGGAGCACTTCTGGTGGGGTTCGGTCTTCTTCGTCAACGTGCCGATCGTGATCGTCGGACTGATCGCGATGGTGGTGCTCGTCCCCGACTCCAGGGACCCGGCGCCCGGCCGGGTCGACCCGCCGGGCGTGCTGCTGTCCGTCGTCGGGCTCGTGCTGCTGGTCTACGGCATCATCAAGGGCGGCCAGCTCGCCGACTTCACCGACGCCCAGGTGCTGGGCTCCATCGGCGCCGGGCTCGCCGTCCTGGTGCTGTTCGTGCTGCACGAGAAGCGCAGCCGCCACCCGGCCATCGATATCGGCTACTTCCGCAACCCGGCCTTCTCCGCCGCCATCGCCGCCGTCGCCCTGGTCTTCTTCGCCCTCATGGGCGTGACCTTCTTCATGGTCTTCTACACCCAGAGCGTGCGCGGCTACAGCGCGCTCGAATCCGGGCTGCTGATCCTGCCGCTGGCCGTGGCGCAGTTGATCTTCGCCCCGCGTGCCCGGCTGGTCGTCGAGCGGTTCGGCGCCCGCGCGGTGTGCACCGGCGGCATGCTGCTGGTGGCCGCCACCATGTCGGGGTTCCTGCTGCTGGGCGTGGACACCCCGATCGTCGTGCTGGAGGTGCTGTTCTTCGCCCAGGGCGCCGGAATGGCGCATATCATGCCGCCGGTGACCACCGCGATCATGCAGGCGCTGCCACGCCAGAAGGCCGGCTCCGGCTCTGCGCTCAACAACACCTTCCGGCAGGTCGGCGGCGCGCTCGGGGTCGCCGTGCTCGGCTCGGTGCTCTCCTCCACCTACCGCGAGGGCATCCGGGGCACCCTGGCCGCCGTGCCCGGACTTCCCGACTCCGTACGGCACTCGGCGGGCGAGTCCGTCGAGGCCACCCTGGGGGTCGCCGAGAAGCTGGGGCCCAGGGGCCAGGAGCTGGTGGGCCCCGCGCAGGACGCCTTCGTCCACGCCATGCATGTCACCGCCCTCGGCTCGGCGGGCGTCGCCCTCGTCGGGGCGCTGGTCGTGCTGGCCTTCCTGCCCGGCAAGGGCGCCTCCGGCGAGGCCCCCGACGGCGGGCGGCCGCACCCGCGGAAGGAGGCGTCGGCCGACCGATGACCGCACCGGAGAGCTCCGCGCCCAAACTCCGCGGCCGACCCCGCAGCCCCGCCACCGACGCCGCGATCATCGAGGCCGCGCTGCGGCTGCTGGAGGAGGGCGCCTCGGTCGGCGGGCTGTCGATCGAGGGGATCGCCCGCGAGGCGGGCGTCGGTAAGGCCACCGTGTACCGCCGCTGGCCCGGTAAGGACGCGCTGATGCTCGATGTGCTGCGCTCCCTGGAGGAGCCCAGCCCCGAGCCGGCCGGGGTCTCGGTGCGCGACGACCTCGTCACCGTCCTGGAGTTCATGCGCCGCCGCGGGCTCGCCAAGCGCAATTCCGCCCTGCTGCGCAGCGTCATCACGCAGATGCACGCGCACAAGGAGCTGTGGCGGGCCTACGACGAGAACGTCATAGCGGCCCGCCGCGCGACCCTGCGCGCCGTGCTGCGGCGGGGGCGGGAGAGCGGTGAGATCCGCGCCGATGTGGACCTGGAGCTGCTCGCCGACCTCTTCACCGGCCCAATGCTCGCCCGCGCCATGCTCCACGAGTGGAAGGAACTCCCCGACGGGCTGGCCGAGCGGATCGTCGACACGGTCCTGGACGGGGTCTCCCCACGCCGCTGAGCGGTTTGTGCCTGTTGTGTCACAACACCCCCTCCCGCGCCGGGAGGTGGAACTCCCGGCCGCCGACCCGACGTCCTCGGACGGGAGACGCCCCGGGGGCGTCCGGAAAAGCCCTGGTCATCACCTAGGGTCGTAGCCAAGGCGCGGCAGTTGAGGCAGTGAGGGACGGCGAATGACGCAGGCGTACACACAGGAGACACGACAGCTCGGGGACGCGCCCGGGCGATCGGGCTCCCGGATCGGCCGCCTGCTCCACCGGCTCCGGGACGATCGCGGCATCTGGCGGCGCGGACTGGTGCTGGCGGCGATCGCGATCCTGCTCGCGCTGGTCATGATCTTCCACGCCGAGATCCCCAACCGGGTGGGCAACCTCGGCTCCCTGCTGGAGACCTTCCTGCCGTGGCTGGGCCTGGCCCTGCCAGTGCTGCTGGTGCTCGGCCTGGTGCGGCGGTCGGCGAGCGCCGTGCTCGCGCTGGTGCTGCCCGTCGCCGTCTGGCTGAACCTCTTCGGCGGGCTGATGTTCTCCGACAAGTCCGGCAGCGGCGGCGAGCTGACCGTCGTCACCCACAACGTCAACGCGGAGAACGCCGACCCGACGGGCACCGCCGAGGACGTGGCCGGATCGGGCGCCGATGTGGTGGCGCTGGAGGAGCTGACGGGCGCGGCCGTGCCCACGTACGAGCGGGCCCTGGCGGGCACTTACCGCTACCACACCGTGCAGGGGACGGTGGGGCTGTGGAGCAAGTACCCGCTGTCCGGCACCAAGCCGGTGGACATCAAGCTGGGCTGGACGCGGGCGCTGCGCACCACCGTGGCCACACCGCGCGGTGAGGTCGGTGTCTATGTGGCCCATCTGCCCTCGGTGCGGGTGAAGTTCAACGCGGGCTTCACCGCCGGGCAGCGCGACGCCAGCGCCGAGGCGCTGGGCCAGGCCATCTCCCGGGAGCGGCTCCGCAAGGTGATCCTGCTCGGCGATCTGAACGGCACCATGAACGACCGGGCGCTGGCCCCCGTCACCGCGCAGATGCGGTCCGCCCAGGGCGCGGCGGGCGACGGCTTCGGCTTCAGCTGGCCCGCCTCGTTCCCGATGGCGCGGATCGACCAGATCATGGTGCGGGGCATGGATCCGGTCGCGGCGTGGGCGCTGCCCAAGACCGGCAGCGATCACCTTCCGCTGGCGGCGTCGGTCGACTACTGAGCCTGCGGACGAACCCCGCCGGATGAACCCCGGCGGGTGAACACCGCCAGGTGAACCCTGGCGGATCGACCCTGGCGGGTGACCCAGCTCACGGTCCATCCGGCGAGATCTTACGTCCTGTTCATCTTGGGGATCTCCTCGGGAACATCCGGCGTGAGAGACTTTGTTCAGCTAGAGAACATACGCATCCTCTGCACGTTTCTCCTTCGTTTGAAAGGTCTCTCATGCCCCTGGCCCTGCTCGCCCTTGCTGTGAGCGCCTTCGGCATTGGTACTACCGAGTTCGTGATGATGGGCTTGCTGCCCAATGTCGCCGGCGATCTGGGCACCTCGGTACCCACGGCCGGATACCTCGTCTCCGCCTATGCCATCGGGGTCGTGGTGGGCGCTCCGCTGCTGACCGCCCTCGGTTCCCGGATCCCGCGCAAGCGGATGCTCGTGTTGCTCATGGCGCTCTTCACGGTGGGCAACCTCGCCTCCGCCCTCGCCCCCAACTTCGGGCTGCTGATCGCGGGCCGGGTGCTCGCCGGGCTGCCCCACGGCGCGTTCTTCGGCGTCGGTGCGGTGGTCGCCTCGCGGCTGGTGTCCGAGGACCGGCGGGCCCGCGCGGTCGCCACCATGTTCCTCGGGCTGACCATCGCCAATATCGTCGGCGTCCCCGTGGCCACCCTGCTCGGCCAGAACCTCGGCTGGCGCGCGACCTTCCTTGTCGTCTCCGCGATCGGCGTGGTCGCCATGGGCGCGCTCGCCCGGCTCGTCCCGCAGGTCTCCCATGAGCAGCAGGGCGGCCTGAGCCAGGAGCTCGGCGCGCTGCGCGACCGGCAGGTCATCCTGGGACTGCTCACCGCCGTCTTCGGCTTCGCCGGGGTCTTCGCCGTCTACAGCTACCTCGCCTCGATGATGACCGAGGTCACCGGGTTCGGTGAGTCGACGATCACCCTGGTGCTGGCGCTGTTCGGCATCGGCATGACACTGGGCGCCCTGATCGCCGGTCCGCTGACCGACCGGGCGCTGCGGCCGACGCTCTACGGCTCGCTGGCGGCGCTTGCGGTCACGCTCGTGGCCTTCGACTTCACGGTGCATGTGAAGTGGGCCGCGCTGCTGTCGGTCGTGGTGCTGGGCGCGGTCGGCTTCATGACCACCACCCCGCTGCAGATGCTGGTGATGAACAAGGCCCAGCACGCCCCGACGCTGGCCTCCGCCTCCAACCACTCCGCGTTCAACCTGGCCAACGCCGGTGGCGCGTGGCTGGGCGGCGTCGCCATCGCGGCGGGCTGGGGCTGGACCTCCCCGACGCTGGTCGGCGCGGTGCTCGCGGTGATCGGTCTGGCGATCGCGCTGATCGCGGGGCGGACCGACCGGGCCCCGGCGAGCGGCTCGCGGGTCGTCGCGAGCAGCGAGTCGATGCCGCACCTGTCCGAGGTGAGCTGAGCTACGGGGGTCCGGCGGACCTTTCCCCTCCCCGCCCCTTCCCGAAACTGGGGCTTCGCCCCAGACCCCGGCGGGGGCTTCGCCCCGGGGCCCGCTGAGCTACGGGGGTCTGGCGGATCTGTCCCCTCCCCGCCCCTTCCCGAAACTGGGGCTCCGCCCCAGACCCCGGTGGGGGCTTCGCCCCGGGTCTTGGTGGGGGTTTCGCCCTGGGCCCCGGTGGGGGCTTCGCCCCGGGTCTCGGTGGGGGCTCCGCCCCAGACCCCCGCCGGCGCTCCGCCCCTGGGCCCCGCTCCTCAAACGCCGGAGGGGCTGATTGGCTCCGCCGTGTGGCGGGGACCTCCGCCCGGACCCCGTGGTCCCGGGATCCGGGGCCACGGATCCCCTGGTAACGGGGTCTGGGGCGGAGCCCCGGTTCCGGGGTCTGGGGCGGAGCCCCGGTTTCGGGAAGGGGCGGGGAGGGGAGCAGCCCGCCGCAGGCGTCACGACCCGTCGCACACCCCTAAGCGCTCCGCTGGATACGTTGCCGGGGTGGGCGCCCCGGATCCCGTCCCGCTTGACTTTGACACCGATGTGAGGCTTTAGCGTCCCGGTCATTCAGCCGCGAGACGAAGGACACCACTGATGACCAGCACCTCACCCCTGGCCCGCATCGTCCGGGGTACCGGCCCCGGGCTGCTGCTCGCCCATGGCGGGACCGGCTCCATCGACGGAAACTACGGCCCGATCCTGGACGGCCTCGCCGAGCGCCACCGCGTGGTCGGCCCCGACTACCCCGGCTCCGGCCGCACCCCGCGCGCGAGCGGGCCGCTGGACCTGGACACCCTCGCCGACCAGCTGGTGGCCGCCGCCGTCGAGGAGGGTCTGGACACCTTCGCCATCGCCGGATACTCCCTCGGCGGCCCGGTCGCCCTGCGCGCCGCCACCCGCCATCCGGAGCGGGTCACCGCCCTGGTCCTGACCGCGACCTTCGCCCACCCCAGCGCCCGGATGCGGCTCCTGGTCGACGAATGGCTGCGCCATCTGCGCTCGGACGACCAGGAGGCGGCGGCCCGCTGGGCGGCGCTCATCGGCGCGGGCGCGCCGTATCTGGACCGGATGACCCCCGAGCAGCTCGACATGGTGATCAAGGGTGCCCGGGCCTCCGTACCGCCCGGCGCGATCGACCAGGTCGAACTGGTCGGCCTGGTCGACGTCCGGGAGGACCTGGGCCGGATCCGGGTGCCCACCCTGGTGATCTCCACGACGCTGGACACGATGGCGACGCCGTACCACCACCGCCAGGTCGCGGACGCGATCCCCGGCGCGCGCTTCGTCGAGCTGGAGTCGGGCCACCTGCCGTTCGTGGAGGCGCCCGCTGAGTGGCTGGGCCTGATCAGGGCGTTCCTGGACGCCCAGTAAGTACGCCCATTACGCCCAGTAGAACCAGGCGTAGCCCACAGGGCCCCGCCCACCGGCTCAGGTGCGCTCGCGCCAGCGGTTGGTGATGGGCAGCCGGCGGTCCTTGCCAAAGCCCTTCGCGGAGATCTTCGTGCCCGGCGGGTACTGCCGGCGCTTGTACTCGGCGGTGTCCACGAGCCGCAGGATCCGGGTCACCAGCGCATCGTCGTACCCCGCCGCCACGATGTCCTTACGCCCCTGGTCACGGTCGACGTACAGCTCCAGGATCCGGTCCAGGACCTCGTAGTCGGGGAGCGAGTCGGTGTCGACCTGGCCGGGGCGCAGTTCGGCGCTCGGCGGCTTGGTGATCGAGTTCTCGGGGATGGGCGGGGTCTGGCCCCGCTCTTCCGCCGCGCGGTTACGCCATTTCGCCAGGCGGAAGACGGAGGTCTTGTAGACGTCCTTGATCGGGCCGTACGCGCCGACCGAGTCCCCGTAGAGCGTGGAGTAGCCGCACGCCAGCTCGGACTTGTTGCCCGGGGCGAGGACGATATGGCCCTCCTGGTTGGAGATCGCCATCAGCATCGTGCCGCGCAGCCGCGACTGCAGGTTCTCCTCGGCCAGCCCGGTGAGCTGCAGGGAGTCCATATAGGCGTCGAACATCGGGGCGATCGAGACCGTGCGGAAGTTGAGCCCGGTGCGCCGCGCCAGCTCGGTGGCGTCGGCGACGGAGTGCTCGGAGGAGTAGCGCGAGGGCATCGCGACGCCGTACACGTTCTGCGCGCCGACCGCGTCACAGGCGAGGGCGGCCACCAGCGCGGAGTCGATCCCGCCGGAGAGCCCGATCAGCACACTGCGGAAGCCGTTCTTCGCCGCGTAGGCCCGCAGCCCCACGACCAGCGCCGTGTAGACCTCCTCGTCGCCGCCGAGCCGCTCGGCCTCGCCGCCCGCGAGCTCCGGCTGGTAACCAGGCAACGGGTCGGGGGAGAGGGTGACATGGTCGATGCGCAGCCCGTCGTCCACGACCCCCTCGGGGGCGGAGTCCGGGTCGGCGGCGGGCAGCTCGAGGTCGAGCAGCACACAGCCCTCGGCGAACTGCGGGGCGCGCGCGATGACTTCGCCGTCCCGGTCCACGACGATCGAGTCGCCGTCGAAGACCAGCTCGTCCTGGCCGCCGATCATCGCCAGATACGCGGTGGTGCAGCCCGCCTCCTGGGCCCGCTTGCGCACCAGGTCCAGCCGGGTGTCGTCCTTCTCCCGCTCGTACGGCGAGGCGTTGATCGACAGCAGCAGCCCGGCCCCCGCCGAGCAGCTCGCCGGCACCCGGCCGCCGTCCTGCCACAGGTCCTCGCAGATGGCGAGCGCGACGTCGATGCCGTGGACGCGCACCATGGGCAGGGTGTCGCCGGGCACGAAGTAGCGGAACTCGTCGAAGACGCCGTAGTTCGGCAGATGGTGCTTGGCGAACGTCAGCGCGACCGTGCCGCGGTGCAGCACGGCGCCCGCGTTCTGCGGTGAGCCGGCCGGCTGGCCGTAGCGCCGGGCGCGCTCGCTGCGGTCGAGATAGCCGACGACCACCGGCAGCTCGCCCAGCCCCTCGGCGTTCAGCCGCTCGGCGAGTGAGTGCAGGGCCGCGCGCGACGCCTCGACGAAGGACGAGCGCAGCGCCAGGTCCTCGACGGGGTAGCCGGTGAGCACCATCTCGGGGAACGCCACCAGATGGGCGCCCTGCTCGGCGGAGTGCCGGGTCCAGTGGAGTATCGACTCGGTGTTGCCGTCGAGGTCTCCGACGGTCGAGTCGATCTGGTTCAGAGCGAGGCGAAGTTGAGGCACGCGCCCAGTGTAATCGTCTGTCTGACGCGATAGCCGGGGGTGTCTCCCTTCTCACGCTTCTCACGCCCGACGGCGGCGCCGGGGCGGACCCCGCCCGGCCCCTTCGCCTCCGGGGGCCGGGCCGTCCCGGACGCCGCGGCTACTTCTGGTAACCGAGGATGGTCATCATCCCGGACTCCGAGTGGTAGACGTTGTGGCAGTGGACCATCCACAGCCCCGGATTGTCGGCGTCGAGATCCACGCTCACCTTGTGGTGCGGCCGCAGGATCGTGGTGTCCTTACGGGGGCCGCCGTCCGGCAGCCCGAAGGTGTGGCCGTGCAGATGCATCGGATGCCACATGTCGGTGCCGTTGATGAAGGAGATCCGCACCCGCTCACCGGCCCGCACCGGATAGCGCTGCGTGGGGTCGTACGGCCGGCCGTTGATCGCCCAGTCGTAGCGCCGCATCGAGCCGGTGAGCCGCATCCGGATGATCCGGTCGGGCTCCTTGGGTGCCAGGCGTACGTCCTCCGCCGCCTTCAGCCGGTCCGCGGTGAGCAGCTCGCCGTCCAGCTCCTTGGGGCGCGGGAACTTCACGGGGCTCTTGCCGCGGGTGCGCAGCACCGCCATCGCGGAGCGCCCCTTGCCCTCGGCGAGGACGGCGAGCGGGAAGACCCCGTCCTTGACGGTGACCAGCACGTCGTAGCGCTCGCCCATGCCCAGCAGCAGCGCGTCCGTCTTGGCCGGTACGACGGGGTAGCCGTCGGTGTGGGTGACGGTCATCCGGTGGCCGCCGAGGGCGACGCGGAAGGCGGTGTCGCCGCCCGCGTTGATGAGGCGGATGCGGATCCGGTCGCCGCGCTTGGCGCGGAAGACCTGCGGGGACTCCGGGGTGCGGCCGTTGACCAGGTAGTAGGGGTAGGTGACATCGCCCGCGTGGCCGCCCAGCAGCTCGCTCTCCATGGGCGCGGCGGGCGCGGCCTTCTTCGGCGCCGCGGGACGGGCCGCGCCGCGCTTCGCGGCGCCCGCGGCCGTGCCTTTGGCCGCGCCCTTGGCGGCTCGTTCGCCGCCGTCCCCCATGGAGTGGCCGCCCTTGCCGCCGCCCAGCCGTTCGAGCTCCGTGTCCGGGGTGCGGCCGCCCACCCCGTCGAGCCAGTCGTCGAGGACGACGACCCACTCCTTGTCGTACTTCAGCGGCTCCTTCGGGTCCTCCACGATCAGCGGTGCGTACAGCCCCCGGTCGAGCTGGACGCCCGAGTGCGGATGGACCCAGTAGGTGCCCGGGTAGTACGCGGTGAAGCGGTAGTCGAAGGTGGCGCCGGTCTTGACCGGCCGCTGGGTCACCCCCGGGACGCCGTCCATGTCGTTGCGCAGCCGGATGCCGTGCCAGTGCAGCGTGGTGGGCTGCGGCAGGTTGTTGGCGAGGGTGAGGGCGATCGTGTCGCCCGCGGTCACCCGGATCTCCTGGCCCGGCACCTGGTCCTCGTACGCCCAGGACGCCACCTTGCGGGCGCCGATGTCCAGGGTGGTCGCGGTGGCGGTGAGCCGGAACGTCCGCACCGGGCCGGGGCCCCGCCGCTGTTCGGTCGCGGCGACCTCCGGCCCGTGGGGGGAGACATACTCCGGCGGGGCGTCCTCCGCGGGCGCGCCGGCCCGGGCGGGGGCGCCCATCGTGTTGCTGTCCATACCGTCGCGGCCCGCGGCCCGGGGGTGGGGGCCGGGGGAGCCACAGGCCGCGAGCAGACCGCTGCCCGCGGCGGCGATGCCCGTGCCGAGCACGGCACGGCGAGTCTTTTCGTGCATGAGTCGGTACCCCAATGCTGATGTGTGCCGGATGCGTGAGGGTCGGCGCGTCCGCCGCCCCGCCGGAAGGGCGGGCGGCCGACGCGCCGCTCTATGCGACGCATCAGCGGTCGGCTGTGGGGTGAGGGGCTCTGGTGCACCGCCGCCTCCATCTGACCGTTCAGATCATCTGACCGTTTGATCATCGTGATAATCGGCACCCTACCCCCAAGGGGTATGGAGCTCCCGCAGGCGCCACGGTGGGCGCGGAACGCCTGGGGCCGGGACCGGCTGGGTGAAAGTACGATGCACACATCGTGGTGAGCTGAGGGGAGACCGGAGAGCCCGGACGAAACCTCCGTGTAATCCCACCGCGTGATACTGGGCTGCGGAAGGTGCCCCGCGCCCGCGAAAAGAGCCGTTTGACCTGCAAGGATAGGGGACCATGGATAAGCAGCAGGAGTTCGTGCTCCGCACACTCGAAGAGCGCGACATCCGGTTCGTGCGGCTCTGGTTCACCGATGTGCTCGGCTTCCTGAAGTCCGTGGCCGTCGCGCCGGCCGAACTCGAGGGCGCCTTCGACGAAGGCATCGGCTTCGACGGCTCCGCGATCGAGGGCTTCGCCCGTGTCTACGAATCCGACATGATCGCCAAGCCGGATCCCGGGACGTTCCAGATCCTGCCCTGGCGCGCCGAGGCCCCCGGGACCGCCCGGATGTTCTGCGACATCCTGATGCCGGACGGCTCACCGTCCTTCGCGGACCCCCGCTTCGTCCTCAAGCGCATCCTCGCCAAGACCTCCGATCTCGGCTTCACCTTCTACACCCATCCCGAGATCGAGTTCTTCCTGCTCAACCAGAAGCCGGTGGACGGCACCCGCCCGGTGCCCGCCGACTCCTCCGGCTACTTCGACCACACCCCGCAGAACATCGGCATGGACTTCCGCCGCCAGGCGATCACCATGCTCGAATCGATGGGCATCTCGGTCGAGTTCTCCCACCACGAGGGCGCCCCCGGCCAGCAGGAGATCGATCTGCGCTACGCCGACGCGCTCTCCACCGCCGACAACATCATGACCTTCCGCCTGGTCATGAAGCAGGTCGCGCTGGAGCAGGGCGTACAGGCCACGTTCATGCCCAAGCCGTTCTCCGAATTCCCCGGCTCGGGCATGCACACCCACCTCTCCCTCTTCGAGGGCGACCGCAACGCCTTCTACGAGTCCGGCTCCGAGTTCCAGCTCTCCAAGGTGGGCCGCTCCTTCATCGCGGGGCTGCTCCGCCACGCCGGGGAGATCTCCGCCGTGACCAACCAGTGGGTCAACTCCTACAAGCGCATCTGGGGCGGCTCCAAGCGCACCGCCGGCGCGGGCGGCGAGGCCCCCTCCTACATCTGCTGGGGCCACAACAACCGCTCCGCCCTCGTCCGCGTCCCCCTCTACAAGCCCGGCAAGACCGGCTCCACCCGCATCGAGGTCCGCTCCCTGGACACCGGCGCCAACCCCTACCTGGCCTACGCGGTGCTGCTCGCGGCCGGGCTCAAGGGCATCGAGGGCGGCTACGAACTCCCGGCCGGCGCCGACGACGACGTCTGGGCCCTCTCCGACGCCGAGCGCCGCTCCCTCGGCATCGAGCCCCTGCCGCAGAACCTGGGCGAGGCGATCGACCTGATGGAGCGCAGCGAACTGGTCGCGGAGACGCTCGGGGAGCATGTCTTCGACTTCTTCCTCCGGAACAAGAAGCAGGAGTGGGAGGAGTACCGCTCCGAGGTGACCCCGTTCGAGCTGCGGAAGATGCTGCCCGTTCTCTGATCTCCCCACGTCCGATAACTGTCGCTTCTGGTTGCGAGAACCATGAGCTCTTGGACTTATGGCAGCACTGCCGAAACCCTTGAGCTCATGGATCTCGTGGACATCAGAAGAGCGATCGCGGCCGAACGCCGGGAGCTGGCGGACCTGTTGGACACTCTGACGGCCGAGCAGTGGGACGCGCCCAGCCTGTGTGCGGGGTGGCGGGTGCGGGAGGTCGCGGCGCATATGTCCATGGGGTTCCGGTATCCGCTGCCCGCGGTGCTGTGGGAGCTGACCAAGGCGCGCGGCGGCCTTCACCGGATGACCGACCGGCTCGCCCGTAAGGACGCGGCCACCGCCTCGACCGGCGAACTGGCCGCGTTCCTCAGGGACCACGCCGACCACCCTTGGAAGCCGCCGGTCGGCGGGATCGAGACGGCGCTGGGCCACGATGTGATCCACGGCCTGGACATCACCGTCGCGCTCGGGATCGACCGCCGGGTCCCCGAGGAGCGGCTTCGCGTCCTGCTGGGGACGGTCAGCCCCAAGAGCCTGAAGTTCTTCGGGGCCGACCTCGACGGGGTCCGGCTCCGCGCCGACGACCTCGACTGGTCCTATGGCACCGGCGCCGAGCTGACCGGCGCCGCCCAGGACCTTCTCCTGGTCGCCTACGGCCGCAGGCTCCCGCCGGGCCGTCTCCACGGTGAGCCGCGGGCCCGTTTCGTCGTCGCCTGACCCCGCTCGGACCTGCCGCTTCGCCCTTGGGGTCGCTTAGGCTCGTCAGCGGCGCCTTTGATCACCGGTGTGCGCGTGGTCGAACGGCGCGGAGTCGACCAGGGACGGGAGGCGGCGGGATGTCCGTACCGCAGGGACGCAGGAGCAGCAATTTCACCCGGCTGCTGCGGCACGGTTTCACCGACGCCTCGGCCGCCCAGCGGCTGCTGGACGTGCCCGAGCTGGCCGCGGTGCGCAGCGATTCGGTGCTGTTGGAGGCGCTCGGCGCGACCGCCGACCCGGATCTGGCGCTGCTCGGGCTCGTACGGCTCGTCGAGGCGCTGCCCGAGGAGGAGGCGGCGAAGGGGAAGGACGGCGCGGGGGAGAACGGCGGGCAGCGGGCCGGTTCGCGGCAGGCGCTGCTGGACACCCTCGTCACCGCCAAACCGCTGCGCGACCGGCTGCTCGGGGTGCTCGGCGCCTCCGAGGCGCTGGGCGACCACCTCGCCCGCCATCCGGGGGACTGGCACGCCCTGGTGACGTATGAGTCGGCCGATCTGCATCCGGCCACCCCCGAGTTCGAGCGGGCCCTGGCCGAGGGGGTCTGGGGCGCGCCCGGGGCGGGGCTGCCCCGGGCCGACGCGCTGCGCGTCGCCTACCGCCGGGCGCTGCTGGCCATCGCGGCCCGCGATGTGTGCGGCACCATCGACATCACCCAGACGGCCGCGGAGCTGGCCGACCTGGCGACCGCGACGCTGCGGGCCGCGCTGGAGATCGCGGCCGAGGAGCAGCCGCAGGACGCCGCCGCCTGCAAGCTGGCCGTGATCGGCATGGGCAAATGCGGCGGCCGCGAGCTCAATTACGTCTCCGATGTGGACGTGATCTTCGTGGCGGAGGCGGCCGAGGGGGTCCAGGAGGACGAGGCGGTGCGGGCCGCCACCCGGCTCGCCTCCCGGCTGATGCGCGTCTGCTCCGATGTCACCGTCGAGGGCACCATCTGGCCCGTGGACGCCAACCTCCGCCCCGAGGGGCGCAACGGCCCGCTGGTGCGGACCCTCTCCAGCCATCTGGCGTACTACCAGCGCTGGGCCAAGACCTGGGAGTTCCAGGCGCTGCTGAAGGCCCGTCCGATGGCGGGCGACGCCGCGCTCGGCCAGGCGTATGTGGACGCCCTCGCGCCGATGGTCTGGCAGGCCGTCGAGCGCGAGAACTTCATCCCCGATGTGCAGCAGATGCGCCGCCGGGTGGTCGAGAACATCCCCGTCGCCGAGGTCGACCGCGAGCTCAAGCTGGGCCCCGGGGGGCTGCGCGACGTCGAGTTCGCGGTCCAGCTACTGCAGTTGGTGCACGGGCGGTCCGATGAGTCGCTGCGCAGCGGTACGACGCTGGACGCGCTCGCGGCCCTGGCCGCGGGCGGCTATGTGGGGCGCACCGACGCCGCCGCGCTCGACGCCGCGTACCGCTTTCTGCGCACCATGGAGCACCGCCTCCAGCTCTACCGGCTGCGCCGCACCCATCTGATGCCCGAGGGCGAGGCTGATCAGCGCCGCCTCGGCCGGTCGCTGGGGTTCCGCACCGAGCCGGTGACCGAACTGGGCACCGCCTGGCGGCGGCACGCCCGCGAAGTGCGGCGGCTGCACGAGAAGCTCTTCTACCGACCGCTGCTGGACGCCGTCGCCCAGCTCCAGCCCGGCGAGATCCGGCTCAGCCCCAAGGCGGCCGGTCAGCGCCTCACGGCCCTGGGGTACGCGGACCCGGCCGGTGCGCTACGCCATCTGGAGGCGCTGGCGTCCGGTGTGACCCGAAAAGCCGCGATTCAGCGTACGTTGCTGCCTGTGCTGCTGGGCTGGTTCGCCGATTCCGCCGACCCGGATGCCGGGCTGCTGGGCTTCCGCAAGGTCTCGGACGCGCTCGGCAAGACCCCTTGGTATCTGCGGCTGCTGCGCGACGAGGGCGCCGCCGCCGAGAACCTGGCCCGGGTGCTCTCCGCCGGGCGGCTCGCCCCCGATCTGCTGCTGCGCGCCCCCGAGGCGGTCGCCCTGCTCGGCGACCCGGAGGGGCTGCGCCCGCGCGGCCGGGCCCATCTGGAACAGGAAGTGCTGGCCGCCGTCGGCCGCGCCGACGGCGCCGAACAGGCGGTCGCGGTGGCCCGCGGGGTGCGGCGGCGCGAGATGTTCCGTACGGCGGCCGCGGACGTCATCGAAAGCGCCCGGCTGGCCAACGGCGAGGTGCGCCCGACCGTGAGCTGGCCGCTGTCGGACGAGCGGACGCCGGGCCGGGCCACGGGACCGGCGGTGACGGCGCCCGCCGCCTCGCCGGGCAAGACCCCCGAGGTCCCCAGCGCGCTGCGGGAATCCGAACCCCATATGCCGGCCCGGCCCGCCGTCCCCGCCGTCTCCGCCGCCGAACCGCCCGTGGACGCCGCCGCGCTGATCGACATGGTCGGCGACGCCCTCTCCGATCTGAACGCCGCGACCCTCGCCGGCGCCCTGCGCGCCGCCGTCCGCGACACCTGGGGCGATGAGCTGCCGACCCGCTTCGCCGTCATCGGCCTCGGCCGCTTCGGCGGCCATGAGCTCAGCTACGGCTCCGACGCGGATGTGCTCTTCGTCCACGAGCCGCGCGAGGGGGCCGAGGAACAGGAGGCCGCCCGCGCCGCCTTCGCCGTGGCCAACGAGATGCGACGGCTGCTCCAGCTCCCCACCGCCGACCCGCCCCTGCTCATCGACGCCGATCTGCGTCCCGAGGGCAAGTCCGGGCCACTGGTGCGCACGCTGGGCTCGTACGCCGCCTACTACCGCCGCTGGGCGCTGGTGTGGGAGAGCCAGGCGCTGCTGCGCGCCGAGCCGGTGGCGGGCGACCCCGGGCTCGGCCGGCGGTTCATCGAGCTGATCGATCCGCTGCGGTATCCGGCCGAGGGGCTGGGCGAGGACGCGATCCGCGAGATCCGGCGGCTCAAGGCCCGGATGGAGTCCGAGCGGCTGCCGCGCGGGGCCGACCCCACCACCCACGCCAAGCTGGGCCGGGGCGGTCTCAGCGATGTCGAGTGGACCGTCCAGCTGCTCCAGATGCGGCACGGCTGGGCCGAGCCCGGACTGCGCACCACCCGCACCCGCGAGGCCCTGGCCGCCGCCCACGCCGCCGAGCTGATCTCCACCGAGGACGCCCAGACCCTGGATGAGGCATGGGTCCTCGCCAGCCGCGTCCGCAACGCCGTCATGCTGGTCCGCGGCCGTGCAGGCGACACCTTCCCCACGGACGTCCGCGAACTGGCCGCCGTGGGCCGCTACCTGGGCTACGGCCCCGGCCATGTCGGCGAGATGCTGGACGACTACCGCCGCACCACCCGCCGGGCGCGGGCGGTGGTGGAGCGGCTCTTCTACGACTACGAGAGCTGACCGAGGATCGGCGCCGTAACCGGGGCTCCGCCCCGGACCCCGGTCCTCAATCGCCGGACGGGCTGAAATCAGCCCGTCCGGCGATTGAGGACCCGCCCGAAGGGCGTACAGGGGGTCCGGGGCGGAGCCGCCGGAGCAGCCCGCCGCAGGCGTCGAGATCCGCCGGACGGGCTGATGTCAGCCGTCCGAGGGCAGGGTGACGTGCAGCGGGCCACAGCCGATCCGGTCCGCCTCCGCCGCGACGAAGCGGGGGAGGAGCGTACGGATCTCGGCACGGCTCCGGCCGCTGTCCGCCCGGATCAGGAAGGTGACCGGGCCGGTCTGGCACTCGGCCTGGAACATCCCCATGTCGTCGCGGACGAAGCCGTATCCGTCGTTCTCACCGGCCTTGATCGGCTCCTTGGCGCCGTCCCGGGACAGCCGCGCGTAGAGCATGGCCAGCCGGGGGTCCTCCACCGTCATCAGCCGCAGTTCGGGATGGTGGAAGAGCACCCGGCGGTCGCAGGTGCGCACCGGCCCCGCGCCCCGGGTCACCAGGGTGCGGCCCAGCGAGTCGCGCCCGTACCCGCGGGGGAGCGGCAGCCCCTTGACGCCGCACATGGCGTCCTTCTTCTCGTCCAGGAACCGCGGCGGCTCCGGCATCCGGCCGATCGGATCGGCGATGGTGCCCGTGCACCCCTTCTCGGTCATGTAGTGGTTGACCAACCTGACCACGGCACGCGCGAGTCGATCGCGGGCCTCCGTGTTGACCTCGTCGTCGTAGATCGTCCAGCCGGTCGCCAGGTCGATCACGGTCGGACCGCCGGTGACGTCCGCATCACGCGGCCGGCCGATGCAGCCGTCGGGCACCGCGAGCCAGGCCCGGGTGTCCGAGGCCATGCCCAGCAGTCCGCCGCCCAGCGGGGTGAGCCGCGCGGACAGGAACTCATCGGCCCACTGATCGCCCGCGCCGCCGAACCGGGTGTCCAACTGATGCGCCTGGACGGTGATCCGCGAGCCGTCCGAGGTCAGCAGGCATTGGCCGGACGAGCCCTCGGCGCCGGTGCGATCGCCGGTGATGGGCACCTCGGAGCTCTTGACGTCCGCTTTGCCGCCGACTTTGCCTTCGAACAGCGCCGCCGCATCGTCCCGGCTGAAGGCGCCCCAGCAGGCCCGGTCGTCCGCGAACGGACCCGCCTCGGCCTGCCAGGCCACGCCCGCGCCACCGAGCAGCGCCCCGGCGAGGACCCCGATGACGCCCGTGGTCACGGCCAGCCGCGGCCGACTGCCGGTCAGGCGCTGCCAGTGCCACCAGGGGCGGCGCCGCTCGTGCAGGGGCACGCGCTCGTCGCTCGTCCCGCTCTCGTCGCTGTTGTCGTTCTCGGAGTCGCTCATCGGTCGGATCCCCCAGGTGCGACGGGTGCGCAACCGAGGCGTCGCGCCACGGCGTTGGCGAAGGTGGCGAAGTACGGAGTCGTCTCGTGCAGCGACGGGGCGAGCATCAGCACGGTGAACGGGCGCCCCGCGCAGTCGGCCCGTACGACCTTGTAGCCGTCGGCGAAGACCCCCGTACCGCGCCAGCCGCGTGCGGGCGCCTTGCTGCCGGTGGCCCCGTCGAACAGCGCCGAGAGCCGGGGCTGGGCGACCATCAGGGCGTCGAAGTAGCGGCCTTCACCGCGCTCCGTCCGTACCGAACAGGACTGGAGGTCCCGGGTGACCGCGCCGACCTGATACTCCAGGTCGCGGGCCGCCTCCTTGCCGAACTCCAGGCCCCTGATCCGGCAGGCACGGGTGAAGAAGGACTCCTCCTCCTCGGGCAGGGTGGGCATCGGCGATACGGCCGCGAGCGGCTTCGCCGGGGCGCAACCCGCCTTCTCCATCGCGTGGTTGGCGACCGCGACGAGCAGCCGGGCCACCGATGGGGAGCCGCCGAGCCCGGCGTCGCCGGGCATGGTGGAGTCGCTGTAGACGCTCTCCGCCGCCGAGTCGAGCGTCACCGCGGTCGGCCGCCCGTCGTGGGTGTCGCACCCCTTGGGCAGCACCAGCAGCGCATGACCGCCGTCGGTGGCGCCCGGCAGCCCGTCGGGCAGCGGCATCGCCCGGTCGCCGAGATATCCGCCGATCCACTCCATGCGCCGCGCGGCGTCCTCGGGAGCGGGGCCGTAGGTGACCGTGACCTCGGTCCTCTCGACGACCTTGTCGCCATCGCTGCTGAAGCGCTCGGAGTGGAGCGCCACGGTGCACCGCCCGCGCGGCTGTTGTGGTGTCGGCGCGGACTCCTTGGACGTACGGCTCGCGTTGTCCTCGTCCAGCGCCTCGCGGCTCAGAAAGTCCGGCCCGCTGTCCTCTTTCCAGGCACCCCAGCAGTAGCTGTCCTTCCCATTGAACGGCCAGGTGTCCGTGGCCCAGGTCCCGACCCCGGCCGCCACCAGCACCGCGACGGCGCCGCCGACCAGAGCCGCCCGGCGGCGCGCGCCGCCCAACAACTTCTTCATTTACGCCCTTCCCCCGTGTGGCCGCCGATCCTACTCAGCGGCTCCGCACGCGGCGTGAAGGGGCCATGGCAATTCCGTAGGCGTCAGCGGCCGTTCGCGGCGGGCGGTTCGTCGAGCCGCACGGTGATGGTGACGCGGCCCTTCCCATCGACCCGGGCGACCCCGTGCCCGGTCCGGTCACTCCCGTCCAGATCCAGCGCTATCTGCCAGCCCTCTCCGGTGAAGTTGCGCCACCACAGCTTCCGTTCGGGCATGGCCACGGTGATCGTGACGACATCGGCGGCGCGCTGATAGGCGACCGGCGTACTGAAACTGCGCCCCGACCGCCGCCCCGTATACGTCACCACCGTCAGCCGCCCACTCACCCTCCGCCCCCACCGCGGAGAGGACCGCAGCCCGACCATCCAGGCGTTGAACCGGCCGGTGAGTCACTTCGGAAGCGGACCTTTGTACCGCACACAATCCTCCAGGTGCCGAGGGACAGGGGAACGTGGCGTCACGGTAGCTCCGCGGGTGGCGCACACCCGTCCCGTTGCCCTGAATTGAGAGAGGCGAGCCCCGAGCCCTCTCGCATGGCACCCGCGCCAGGGCAACTGGACTGCTTATGAACTCACCCCGTTGACCTGAAACCACACCGCCTTCCCGGGACCCGGTCCGTGGTGGCAGACGCCCCAGTCAGTGGCGGAACTGCCGATGATGAGCAGCCCTCGGCCGTTCTCGGCGTCGGCCGTGTCCCGGGCGAGGCTGCGCTGGGCGGGGAAGCCGGGGGCGTCGTCGCTCACGAGAACGCGCAGGGTGCCGTACGGTCCCCACTCGGCGTAGAGGGTGACGGGTGCCGAGCAGCCGCTGGTCCGGCAGGCGTTGACGGCGTTGGTGACGGCTTCGGAGGTCAGCAGCAGAGCGGTGTCCGTTAAGTCGGTGCGGTTCGCGGTGTGCAGGGCGGTGCGGACCGCTTCTCGGGCGGTACGGACCCAGCCGGGGTCGGGCGGGAAGACGAGGGAGAAGTCGGCGCGGGGGAACTGGGCGCTCATGGTGATGTTGCCTCCTTCGGCCAACGGCCGTTGGGCGGACGCCGGTTGGGCGGTTCGTCTTCGACGGTAGAGATTGAGGTTTCCATACTGCAACTCATGTGGCTGGATTCCCTCCAACGAGTGGCCTCTGCTCCGTCAAGCGGGCAGACTGCTCACGATCACGAGGAGGTCGTCATGGGGCTACGGGCCAACCCGACGCAGCGGCAACGGCGTCTGGGGTCGGAACTGCGAAGGCTCCGCAATGAGCGAGGCTTGTCCGCAGCGGAGGCGGGGGCTTTCGCCGGTCTCGGGTCGCCGCACCTCGGGCACATTGAGGCGGGTCGAACGGCCATTCCCGAGGCGAAGCTCCGTGCGCTGCTCGCCGGATACGGTTGCCAAGCTGAACCATTTGCCAACGTGCTCGTCGCCATGAGCGAGTCCAAGGGGAAGGGCTGGTGGTCGGATTACCGCAAATCCCCGCTCGCTCAGAGCGCTCATGATCTCGCGGAGCTTGAAGCGACTTCGGTGGCACACCGCTCGTTCCAGTGGATGTACGTGCCTGGGTTGCTCCAGACCCCTGAGTACGCGCGAGCCCTCACGACCGGAGGTGAGCCGGAGGCGGATCGCAGCTTGCTGGACACGTACGTCGAGTTCCGGCTGAAGCGTCAGCAGGTCTTGGCCAGGGAGTCCCCGCCCACCTTTCACGCGGTCATCCACGAGGCGGCGTTCCACATGCAGTTCGTGGAGAACGGCGTTATGCGCCGCCAGATCGAGCACCTTGTGGAGATGGCTCGGCTGCCGCATGTCCACATCCAGCTCCTGCCGTTCAAGGCGGCCCTCTCCCCGGCGACGCCGGCGGCGGCGTTCGTCCTCTTCGGGGCCGAGGTGCCCGAGCTGGACACGGTCTACGTGGAGCACCCCGTGTCCTCGGCGTTCCTCGGAGACCAGACGCATCTCGCTCAGTACGGCACTGCTTTCGAACGTCTCACGACGGCGGCACTGCCACCGATTGACCCGGGCCCCGAACGCGAGTCCTATATGCGGAGCGACTCGCTTAGGCTCGTGCAGCATCTGCTGTACACGCTCTGAGGAGATCCTCATGTCCGGGCTCGAATGGCGAAAGTCGAGTTTCAGCAGCGGAGTCGGAGGCCAAGACTGCGTCGAGGTCGCCACGACACCGAACGGCGTCATACACCTACGCGAGAGCGACGACCCGGCAGCCGTCATAGCCACCGACCCGACCCGGTGGGACGCGTTCGTGCGGGGGATAAAGCGGGGGGACTTCGACCAGCTGCCGAAAAGCATCTGACCACCAGGGCGCCCGTTCGGCCCGGTGCGGGGGCCGATGGCGCGGTGCGGGTCGCGTCTCGCGCCTTCGGCGCCATTGAGCATGGGCGCGGGGGACGGGGGCGCGGGCCTCGCCGCCGGCCGACGGGCCGGTGGTGGTGGGCCCCGGTGGCGGCTCCTGTGGCCCTGGGCCAGGACCCGACCGGACTGACGACCCCTCCGGGTACCCCTTCCGAAAGCGCTTGATCTGAAGCAACTAATTTGTCAAACGTTTTCCAGGGGGTACCCCACCCCCCCGGCGGTCCGGCATCGGCCCAAGCCCCTGAGCACGGGAGCCGCCACCGGCCGTGCCACCCACGGCCCGCCGCCCGCGCCCCCACCCCCCGGACCCATGCTCAAAGGCGCCGAAGGCGCGAGACGAGACCGTCGGGGGGCGGGACGACGTGGACGCCCGACCAGATCTCGGCTTCCCCGGCGAGTTCCTCGTACGTGGCGCCGGGGAAGTCCGCCCGCTCGGCGCTCTGCCGAGGGCAGAGCGGCTGGGCCATTTCACCAGATTCGCGGCGGCTGTTTTTTCGGGAACCCCTCTGCCTGAGGCATGGGATACCTGGAGGAACCACCCCTGCGCCGTGCCTACGTCGGATTGATCCGGGATTACCTGGCACGCGTTGAAGCACGGACGCACCGGACGGGGCTCCCGGCGTCAGGGTGAGCGCAGGTAGTTGTAGACCGTGGCGCGGGAGACGCCGAGCAGTTCGGTGACGACCTGGACGGAGTGCTTCACCTGGAGGAAGCCGCTGGTCTTGAGGGTGCGGACGAGTTCCTTCTTCGCGGGGGTGCCGAGGCTGCGCGGGGTCTGGCCGCGGGCGGCGGCGAATTCCTCGATGACGGTGCGCAGCTCCGCGGCGGTACGGGCGCGGAGGGTTTCGGTGAGCGGCTGTTGCTGCTCATCGGTCCGGACGAGGTTGTTGAGGCTGCGGGCGACGCTTCCGAAGAGGGAGACGTCCAAGTTGAGGCAGATGGCCGCGACGTACTGGCCCGCGCCGTTCTTGATGCCGATCGAGGTGCTCTTCGCCGGGCGGCCGTCCGGGAAGCGGTTGGCGTAGTTCTGGACGATGTCGGGGAAGCCGGGGTCCTGGATCCGGGCCAGGCCCAGCTCGGTGGTGGGCTGGCCCACCTCGCGGCCGGAGAGATTGCTCTCGATGGCGCGGATGGACTGGTCGGGGTTGCGCAGATCGTGGAGGACCACCTCGCACAGCCCCGGGAACATCCGGCCGATGGCGACCACGATCTTCTCGGCCTCGCGCAGCAGCAGCTCGTCCTCGGGTGTTCCCGTCGTCTCCTGACGCTTTTCCTCGGTCATCCGAAGAGCTTTGTCATCGTGGGCGCCGCCTTCAGGCCCGACCCGGTCAGCAGCACCACCGTGGTCTCCCCGGGGCGGATCGCGCCCCGGGCCCGGAAGACCTCGATCGCCGCGGCCGCCGTCGCGCTGGTCGGCTCCGCGTACAGCCCCATCGCGGCCAGCCGGCGGACCGCCGCGGCGATCTCGTCCTCCGGGATGGCCGCCATGTCGCCGTCCGAGCGGCGGATGGCGCGCAGCACTTCGGGGAAGCGGACGGGCTCCCGGATCGCCGTGCCCTCGGCGATGGTCGGGGCGTGGTCGAACGGCACCGGGGTCTCGGTGCCCGCGCGGAACGCGGCGTGGAGCGGTGCGCAGTGGGCGGGCTGGGCCACGAGCAGCCGGGGGCGGCGGGCGATCTGGCCCGCGGCGAGCAGCTCGGAGAAGCCGAGGTCGCAGCCGAGCACGGTGCTGCCCGCGCCCGCCACGGTCACCACGGCGTCCGGCGCCGTGAAGCCCAGGTCCTCCCACAGCTCATACGCCAAGGTCTTGGTGCCCTGGAGGAAGAAGGGGTGCCAGTTGTGGCTGGCGTAGTACGTATGGGCCGACTGGCGCAGCGCCTCCGCCGCGGTGGCGTCCCGGTCGCCGGGCACCAGCTCGACCTCGGCGCCGTACGCCCGGCTCTGGAGGATCTTCGCGGGGGAGGTGGTGGCGGGGGCGAGGATCCTGGCCCGGAGGCCGGCCGCGGCGCAGTAGGCCGAGACGGAGGCCCCGCCGTTGCCGGAGCTGTCCTCGATGACCTCCCGTACGCCTCGCTGGGCGAGGAGCGAGATCATCACGCTGGTGCCGCGGTCCTTGAAGCTGCCGGTGGGGCTGAACCACTCCAGCTTGAAGAGAATCCGATCCTCCCCCCAGTCCTTCTCGACCAGCGGGGTGCACCCTTCACCCAGTGACACCGGGGCGTCGATGCGCACCGGGAGGGCCGCTCGGTAGCGCCAGAGTGACCGGGCCCCGGTGTCCACCTGCTCGCGGGTGATGCCGGGCAGCGCGGAGACGGTGAGGGGAGCCCCGTCGTCACCGCACCAGCGGGGGTCGTCGATGGGGTACGTGGCTCCGGAGCGCTCGTCGACGTAGTGGGCTTCGGCTCGTGGTTCAGCTCGCACCTTGGATATTTTGTTTAGTTCTATATGCCCAGTCAAGGGCAGGGTGGCCGGCTCCAGCGGGTCGCGAGTGCGCTGCGAGAGCCGCTCAAGGGTGGGCGAACAGCCGTTCAAGCACCACCGCGACCCCGTCCTCTTCGTGGGACGGCGCCACCTCATCGGCTATCGCCATCAGATCCGGATGCGCGTTGCCCATCGCGACCCCGTATCCGGCCCAGCCCAGCAGCGGGATGTCATTGGGCATGTCGCCGAACGCGATCGTCTCCGCGGGGGTGAACCCCATTCGGTCGGCGGCCAGTTGCAGCCCCATCGCCTTGTCCGTCCCGGCGGGGAGCACCTCGATCATGCCCTTCTCGGAGTGGGTCACCGCGACCTCGCCCGCGCCCACCCGCTCCGCGGTCTCGGCGACCAGCCCGTCCGCCACCGTCCGGTGGCGCATCAGCACCTTCTCGATCGGCGCCGCCCACAGCTCCTCCCGCTCGGCCAGCCCCCACTCCGGGCGCATCCGGTCGGTGAAGTGAGCGGTGACGACGAAGCGGTTCTCGGGCGCCGCCGTCACCACGGCGAGCTCCAGCGGCCCCGCGCCCAGTGCCTCCTCCGTGCGCTCCACCACCGACCGGGCCAGCTCCCGGTCCAGCGACGCCGAGACCAGCAGCCGGTCCGCGGAGGCGTCGTACAACTGCGCGCCCTGTCCGCACACGGCGAGCCCCCGGTAGCCGATCGCGACCAGGAACTCCCGGCAGGACGCGGCCGGGCGCCCGGTGGCCACCAGATGCCGCGCCCCGGCGGCCCGGACGAGGGCGAGCGCCTCACGGGTGCGGGGCGAGACCGTCAGATCCTTGCGCAGCAGGGTGCCGTCGAGGTCGGTGGCCACCAGCGGGAAGCGGGGCCGTCCGGCGGTACGGGGCCGGGGGAGCAGCACGCCCGGAGCGGCGACGGCGCCGGTGGCGGATACGGAGGAGGCAGGTACGGACGTGGATACAGAAGCGTCAGCGGTGTCGGCGGTGTGCACGGTGGCCGGTGGTCCCTTTCGTCACGCTCATCGTGCTCATTCCGCGTCGATCAGCGCGACACATGGAGCCCCTGAACTCATGTCGACCCTTGACCTCATGTCGACCTTGCGGAACAGAGAATGGCGGCTCCGCCGGGGACGATCAAGCCGTGCAGATCACGGCCACCTGCTTCGGCAGCCGGTACGGCAGCGAGCCGTACCACGCGCACGACAGCACGAAACCGAAGGAGAGGCAGACGACCCCGCCGACCGCGTCCATCCAGAAGTGGTTGGCGGTGGCGACGATCACCAGCAGTGTGACCGAGGGGTAGAGCAGCCCCAGCACCTTCACCCACACCGGACGGGCCAGCGTGGCGATGGTCAGACCGCACCACAGCGACCAGCCGATGTGCATCGAGGGCATCGCCGCGTACTGGTTCGACATATCGGCGAGGTTTCCCGAGGCCATCGAGCCCCAGGTGTTGTGCGCCACCACGGTGTCGATGAAATGGCCGCCGCTCATCAGCCGGGGCGGGGCCAGCGGAAAGAAGTAGTAGCCGAGCAGGGCCACGCCCGTGGTCGCGAAGAGCGCCAGCCGGGTGGCGGCGTAGCGGCCCGGATGCCAGTGGTAGAGCCACACCAGCACGCTGAGCGTCACGATGAAGTGGAGCGTCGCGTAGTAGTAGTTCATGCCCACGATCAGCCAGCTGACCGAGTCGATCGCATGGTTGACGCCCCGTTCGAAGGCCATGCCGAGCCGGTGCTCCCACTCCCAGATCCAGCCCGCGTTGCGCAGCGCCTCCGGCCGCTGCTCCGGGACGGCGTTGCGAATCAGCGAATACGTCCAGTAACTGACGGCGATGAGGACGATCTCGAACCAGAGCCGGGGCCTTCTGGGCGTACGCAACCGGTCCATCAGGGTGTGGTGCGGCGCCCGTGCCGCATCGGTGTCCGCGAGAGGTGCCGGGGTGGCCATTCGGCCCGCCGTCGTCCTGATAGTCGCTCCACCCATAGGGCAACAGTCTGCCAGACGACGTCCACCCGCAGATCATCCCCGGCATCGGGTCTTGATTGCTTATGTCCTGGTCCGGGGGTCCTCTATGGGGCGTATATGCATCTACGTCCCCCGGCCAGGGTCTAGGTCGCGCTCCCGGCCGCCCGGCCCCGCGCCTCAACGCCGTGGGCCGACGCCGTCGAGCCGCGCACCACCAGTTCGGGGAGGAAGACGAACTCGCTGGGCGGGGCCGGAGTGCCGCCGATCTCCTCCAGCAGCGCCCGCACCGCCGCCTGCCCCATCGACTGCACCGGCTTACGGATCGTGGTCAGCGGCGGATCGGTGAAGGCGATCAGCGGGGAGTCGTCGAAGCCGACCACCGAGACGTTCTGCGGGACCCCCAGACCTCGCTGCCGGGCCGCCCGGATGGCGCCCAGCGCCATCATGTCGCTCGCGCACACCACCGCCGTACAGCCCCGGTCGATCAGCGCGGTCGCCGCCGCCTGGCCGCCCTCCAGGGTGTACAGCGAATGCTGGATCAACTCCTCGGACTCCTCCGGGGAGAGCCCCAGCCGGTCCCGCATCGCCTGCTGGAAGCCTTCGATCTTGCGCAGTACGGGAACGAACCGCTTCGGCCCGAGCGCGAGACCGATCCGGGTGTGCCCGAGCGAGACCAGATGGGTGACCGCCAGCCCCATCGCCGCCCGGTCGTCGGGGGAGATGAACGGCGCCCGCACCTTTGGCGAGAAGCCGTCCACCAGCACGAACGGAACACCCTGGCCGCGTAGCTGGTCATAGCGCTGCATATCGGCCGAGGTGTCCGCGTGCAGCCCCGAGACGAAGATGATCCCGGCCACGCCCCGGTCCACCAGCATCTCGGTCAGCTCGTCCTCCGTCGAGCCGCCGGGAGTCTGGGTGGCCAGCACCGGGGTGTAGCCCTGCCGGGTGAGCGCCTGCCCGATGACCTGGGCGAGCGCGGGGAAGATCGGATTCTCCAGCTCGGGGGTGATCAGTCCCACCAGCCCGGCGCTGCGCTGCCGCAATCGCACGGGCCGCTCATAGCCGAGGACGTCCAGGGCGGCGAGGACGGACTCGCGGGTGGCCGTGGCCACCCCCGGCCTGCCGTTGAGGACGCGGCTGACGGTGGCTTCGCTGACCCCCGCCTGGGCTGCGATGTCAGCAAGCCGTGCGGTCATGGAGTGGGACTGTACCGGTCGCGTGTCAGATTGCCCACCACGCGCACGAATCAGGCGGAATGCGTACGGTTCCGGCCCCGTACGAAAGTGGCGCCGACGACAGCAGGGCGCGCCCCGGGACCGGCAGTTCGACCTCTTCCCCGAGCGTGTTGAGCGTGCACACCAGGCCCGGCCGGGAGAGCGCGAGCACCCCCGCCGGGGCCTCCAGCCAGTTCATCGGCCCGTCCCCCAGGCCCGGCAGCTCACGGCGCAGCGCGAGCGCGCCGCGGTACAGCTCCAGCGTGGAGCCGGGGTCGCCGGTCTGCGCTTCGACGGACAGCCCGGACCAGGCGTCCGGCTGGGGCAGCCAGCTCCCGCCGGGGCCGAAGCCGTAACTCTCGCCGGAGCGGGTCCAGGGCAGGGGCACCCGGCAGCCGTCGCGGAAGCCGTCCTGACCGCTCTGGCCGTCCTGCCCGTCGGGGGAGGTACGGAAGAAGGCCGGGTCCTGGCGCAGCTCGTCCGGCAGGTCGGTCACCTCGGGAAGGCCCAGCTCCTCGCCCTGGTAGAGGTAGGACGAGCCGGGCAGGGCGAGGGTGAGCAGGGCCGCGGCGCGGGCGCGGGCGAGCCCCTGCCCCGGGCCGCCGTCGGCGTAACGGGTGGTGTGCCGGACCACGTCGTGGTTGGAGAGCACCCAGGTGGTGGGGGCGCCGACGGAGCGGGTCGCGGCCAGCGACTCGTCGATCACCTCGCGCATCGCGGCCGCGTCCCACGGGCACTTGAGGAACTGGAAGTTGAACGCCTGGTGCAGCTCGTCCGGGCGTACGTAGAGGGCCAGCCGCTCGGCGGTGGGCGCCCATGCCTCGGCGACGCCGATCCGGTCGCCGGGGTAGGAGTCCAGCAGCCGGCGCCAGGAGCGGTGGATCTCGTGCACCCCGTCCTGGTCGAAGAACGGCAGCACCTGGGAGCCGATCAGCTTGGCCTGTTCGGTGCGGCCGATGTCGGGCAGCCCGGCGGCCTTGACCATGCCGTGCGCGACATCGATCCGGAAGCCGTCCACGCCCAGGTCCAGCCAGAAGCGCAGCACCGAGTCGAATTCGGCACGCACCTCGGGGGAGTCCCAGTTGAGGTCGGGCTGCTCGGGGGCGAAGAGGTGCAGATACCACTCGCCCGGGGTGCCGTCCGGATCGGTGGTACGGGTCCAGGCGGGGCCGCCGAAGACCGACTCCCAGTCGTTCGGCGGCAGTTCGCCCTGCGCGCCGCGGCCGCGGCGGAAGTGGTACCGGGTGCGGGCCGCCCCGCCGGGCCGGTCGGCGAGCGCCTCGCGGAACCATGGGTGCTGGTCCGAGCTGTGGTTCGGGACGACGTCCACGATCACCCGCAGCCCCAGCTCATGGGCGGTGCGCACCAGGTCGTCGGCGTCGCCGAGGGTGCCGAAGAGCGGGTCCACGGTGCGGTAGTCGGCCACGTCGTAGCCGCCGTCGGCCTGCGGGGAGGCGTAGAAGGGGGTCAGCCAGACGGCGTCCACACCCAGCCCGGCGAGGTGCGGCAGCCGCTCCCGCACCCCGCGCAGATCGCCGATCCCGTCGCCGTCGCTGTCGGCGAAGGACCGTACGTACACCTGGTAGATGACGGCGGCGCGCCACCATCCGGGGCTCTCGGACGGTCGCACCGGCTCGGTGGGAAGGGAGGTCGTGAGCTCCTGGGTCATGGCGCGAACGTAACAGCTCTGCAATGCCTTGCGGAAGAGCTTGCAGGGCGCGCTGGTGCCCTTGGCGGGGGCTCCGGTCGTGCTGTGGACGCATGTCAAGCGCCTGAGCGGGAGCGGAGCGGCTACCGCGGGGACACGCGGACGTAACGATGCCGAGCGCCTTGCAGAAATTTGCCGCAAGCTCTTTCGGCGGGCTTGCGGCCCTGTTACGTTCCTCCGCAACCCGGGGCCGCGACGGAGCGGCCGGCTTTGGAGGAGTTCAGATGCGACGTGGCATAGCGGCCACCGCACTCGTCGCGGCCATGGCGCTCGCGGCGACGGCATGCGGCGGTGACGACGGCGGCAGCGGCGGCGACAAGAAGTCCGGCGGCAAGCTCTCCGGCACCGTGACCTACTGGGATACGTCGAACGAGGCGGAGAAGGGCACCTACAAGGAGCTCGCCCTCGGCTTCGCGAAGAAGCACCCCGACGTCAAGGTCAACTACGTCAACGTGCCCTTCGGCGAGGCGCTGGCCAAGTTCAAGAACGCCGCGGGCTCCGGCGGCTCCGGCGCGCCCGATGTGCTGCGCACCGAGGTCGCCTGGACCCAGGACCTCGCCAACATCGGCTATCTCGCCCCGCTGGACGGCACCCCCGCCCTCGCGAACCAGTCCGACTATCTGCCCAAGGCCCTGGCGGGCGCCAAGTTCAAGGGCAAGACCTACGCCGTACCGCAGGTCATCGACACCCTCGGCCTCTTCTACAACAAGAAGATGCTGAAGGAGGCCGGGGTCCAGCCGCCCAAGGACTGGACCGAGCTCAAGGCCGCCGCCAAGAAGATCAAGGAGAAGACCGGCAAGACCGGTCTGTATCTGCGCGGCGACGACGCCTACTGGTACCTGCCCTTCATCTACGGCGAGGGCGGCGACCTCCTCGACACCGGCGCCAAGCAGGTCACCATCGACGACGAGCCCGGCGTCAAGGCGTTCGCGGCCGCCCGGGACCTGGTCACCTCCAAGGCGGCGGAGACCGACGCCACCGATGGCTGGGACAACATGCAGAACGCCATCAAGAACGGCGACGTCGCGATGACGATCAACGGGCCGTGGGCGATCGAGGACACCCTGGCGGGCAAGGCGTTCAAGGACAAGTCCAACCTCGGTGTGGTCCCCGTCCCGGCCGGCAGCAAGGGCCAGGGCGCGCCGCAGGGCGGCCAGAACCTCACCGTCTACGCCGGGTCGAAGAACCTGGACGCCTCCTACGCCTTCGCCCAGTACATGAGCTCGCCCGAGGTCCAGGCCAAGACCACCGAGAAGCTCTCGCTGCTGCCCACCCGCACCTCCGTCTACTCCAACAAGTCGGTCGCCGCGAACCCCAATGTGAAGTTCTTCAAGGCCGCCGTCGACAAGGCCGTCGAGCGCCCCTGGATCCCCGAGGGCAACAGCCTCTTCCAGGCGATCCTGGTGCAGTTCCCGAACGTCCTCACCGGCAAGACCTCACCCGAGAAGGCCGCCAAGTCGGCCGGTGACGCGTACCGCAAGCTCCTCAAGGGCGACTGGAAGTAGGGCCGGCGACGATGGCTGTCGACACCAGCCGGCCGCTGGACCCGGCCGCGGGCGCGAAGGGCGCCCGCGGCCGGGGCGGCCGGGTTCACAAGGATGGAACTCCGCCGCCGCGCGGCATCCGCAACGCACTGGCCCGCCATTGGTACGCCTGGGCCATGGTCGCGCCCGTCGTGGTCGTCATCGGGCTGATCATCGGCTATCCGCTGGTCCGCGGCCTCTATCTGTCGCTGACCGACGCCAACGAGGCCAATGTCGAGCGCACCATCGGGATCAACCACATCCCCGCCACCTACAAGACGGTCGGCCTCGACAACTTCAAGGCCATCCTGGAGGACCAGGTCTTCTGGGACCGGCTCGGCTGGACCGTCACCTGGACCGTCTGCTGTGTGGCGCTCACCTTCTCGATCGGCCTGGGCCTGGCCGTACTGCTCAACCGGCGGTTCGCCGGGCGCACCCTCTACCGGTCGCTGCTGATCCTGCCCTGGGCCGTCCCCGCCTTCGTCTCCGTCTTCGCCTGGCGGCTGCTCTACAACGAGAAGAACGGCATCCTCAACAAGGTGCTCGACGGCGGCGGGATCGACGCGGTGCCCTGGCTCAACGACCCCACCATGGCCAAGGCGTCGGTGATCGCCGTGAACATCTGGCTCGGGGTGCCGTTCATGCTGGTCGCGCTGCTCGGCGGGCTGCAGTCCATCCCCGGTGAGCTGTACGAGGCCGCCGAGATGGACGGGGCGAGCCCCTGGCAGCGGTTCCGCCACATCACCCTCCCCGGGCTGCGCTCGGTCAGCTCCACCGTGATCCTGCTGTCCACCATCTGGACGTTCAACATGTTCCCGGTGATCTTCCTGCTGACCCGCGGCGGACCCGGCGACGCCACCGAGATCCTGGTGACGTACGCCTACCGGCTCTCCTTCGTCAACAGCCCGCGCGACTTCGCCGGCGCCTCGGCCTGGGGTGTGCTGATCCTGCTCATCCTCATGCTCTTCGCGGTGGTCTACCGCCGTTCGCTCCGCAAGCAGGGAGAGGTGTGGTAGCCATGCGCGACCAACGACGCGGCCCGCTCGCCTCCGTCGGGCTGCACACGACGCTCGTCATCGCCTCCGCCGTCGCGGTCTTCCCGCCGCTGTGGCTGGTGGTGACCTCGTTCAAGCCCAAGAGCGAGGCGTTCAGCACCGATGTGGTGAAGAACCCGACACTGCGGAACTATCAACACGTCCTGGGCGACACCGAGTTCCTGACCTGGTTCGGCAACTCGCTGTTCATCGTGGTCATCACCACGATCCTGGGCGTCTTCATCGCGGCCACCACCGGCTACGCCGTCAGCCGCTTCCGCTTCCCCGGGATGCGCCCGCTGATGTGGCTGCTGCTGATCACCCAGATGTTCCCGGTGGCCATCCTCATCGTGCCGCTGTACAACATCATGTCGACGCTGGGCTGGCTCAACCAGCCGATCTCGCTCATCGTCACCTACCTCACCGTCGCCGTGCCGTTCTGCGCCTGGATGATGAAGGGCTTCTTCGACACCATCCCGGTGGAGATCGACGAATCGGGCCGGGTCGACGGCCTCAACCCGTTCGGGACCTTCTGGCGCCTGGTCGTCCCGCTGGCCAAGCCGGGGCTCGCGGTGACCGCGTTCTACACCTTCATCACCGCCTGGGCCGAGGTCGCCTACGCCTCCGCCTTCATGACGGGCGAGGACAACCTCACGCTCGCCGCCGGGCTGCAGACCTTCGTCAACCAGTACACCTCCGACTGGGGCTCCATGACGGCCGCGGCCGTCATGATCGCCATCCCGGCGGCGCTGGTGTTCTCCTGGGCCCAGCGCCATCTCGTCGCGGGGCTCACGGCCGGAGCGACCAAGTCGTGACGAGCCCACCCGCGGCGGGGCCGCGGCTCGCCGATATCGCCGCACAGGCCAAGGTCAGCGAGGCCACCGTCAGCCGGGTGCTCAACGGCAAGGCGGGGGTGGCGGACACCACCCGGCAGCGGGTGCTCGCCGCCCTCGACGTCCTCGGCTACGAGCGGCCGGTGCGGCTGCGGCGGCGCAGCGCCGGGCTGGTCGGCCTGGTGATCCCGGAGCTGACCAACCCGGTCTTCCCCGCCTTCGCGCAGATCATCGAGCAGGTGCTGGCCGGGCATGGCTACACCCCGATCCTGTGCACCCAGATGCCCGGCGGCGCCACCGAGGACGAACTGGTGGAGCAGTTGGAGGAGCGCGATGTGGCGGGCATCGTCTTCATGTCCGGACTGCACGCCGACACCACGGCCGACCCCGCCCGCTACGCCCGGCTGGCCGGCCGCAAGGTGCCGTTCGTGCTGATCAACGGCTACAACGAGCACATCCAGGCCACCTTCGTCTCACCCGATGACCGGGCGGCGGCGCGGATGGCCGTCCGCCATCTGTCCGCGCTCGGCCACCACCGGATCGGCCTCGCGGTGGGGCCCGCCCGCTACGTCCCCGCGCAGCGCAAGGTCGAGGGGTTCCTCGCGGCGAGCACCGAGCTGCTCGGCCGATCGCCCGGCGAGACGGGGGAGTTGGTGCGGCATACGCTCTTCAGCGTCGAGGGCGGGCAGGTGGCGGCGGCCACCCTGCTGGACCAGGGCTGTACGGGCATCGTGTGCGGCAGCGATCTGATGGCGCTCGGGGTGATCCGGGAGGCGGCCCGGCGGGGGCTGCGGGTGCCGCACGAGGTGTCGGTGGTCGGCTTCGACGACTCCCCGCTGATCGCCTTCACCGATCCGCCGCTGACCACCGTCCGGCAGCCGGTGCAGTCGATGGCGACGGCGGCGGTGGGGGCGCTGCTGGAGGAGATGGCCGGAAACCCGGTGCAGCACACGGAGTTCGTCTTCCAGCCGGACCTGGTCGTCCGCGGCTCGACGGCCCAGGCTCCGCCTGCCGTTGACGGGTCAGCCGGCCGCCCGAGCGGGTGAACACCTCGGCCGGGAGATGACGGGTGTCGATCACATCTCTCCTGGCCGCCGCCTCCCGCACCACCCGGCGTGGCTGCCTGACGTTCTCGGGCCAGTCGTAGGAGGTCAGCGCGCGGGTCGCGGCAGGCCCGGGATCGCGTGCGCCCGCACACCACCACGTACCCTTTGGACCGGTTCCAGGACGCCCTGGACGACCTCGGCGCCGGACGGATCCGCGGGCGCGCCATTCTCGTCCCCTGACCGCCGACCCTGGAACACCGCCGGTCCATGCCAAGGGGCCGGCCGATCCGCAACAACGTGAGGAACCCCCAATGATCTTCATCACCGCGAAATTCCGTGTTCTGCCCGAGCATGCGGACCGGTGGCCCGAGATCGCCGGCGATTTCACCCGGGACACCCGCGCCGAGCCGGGCTGTCTGTGGTTCGACTGGTCCCGCAGTGTCGAGGACCCGGACGAGTACGTCCTGGTCGAGGCGTTCCGCGACGAGGAGGCCGGTGCGGCCCACGTCAACTCGCCGCACTTCAAGGCCGCGCAGCGGACCCTGCCGCCGCATCTCGCCGCGACCCCGCGGATCGTCAACATGAACGTCCCGCAGGAGGACTGGTCCCTCCTCGGGGAAATGGCCGTCGAGGACCGCGACTGATCCACTGATCCACGGCCGTCGAACCGATCCGACCGGCCGGGCGCGTGAGGCCCATTGACTGGACCCCCGGCCGGCCGGACCGGAGAACGTGGTTGAACGTAACACCGCCGCAATTGCTTGCGAAAGGTCTTGCAACTACAAAAACTCGCGAGTACGTTCCCGTCACCACCCCCGCTGACGTCTTGCAGCAAGAACCTTCAACTGGCCTTATGGGCATGGCGCGTTGCCGTACGAGGCTCAATCGGCACCCCCGAACTCCCCCCACGGAGGAACGATGGCCAGCAGCCGTATCCCCCTTGCCACCGCAATCGCCCTCGCGACGAGCGCGGCGGCGCTCGTCGCCCTGCCCCAGACCGCGCGGGCGACACCGCCCGGTACCAAGGACGTCACCGCCGAACTCTTCGAGTGGAAGTACGACTCCGTCGCCAAGGAGTGCACCAGCACCCTCGGCCCCGCCGGATACGGCTATGTCGAGGTGTCGCCTGCCACCGAGCACATCCAGGGCGGCCAGTGGTGGACCTCCTACCAGCCCGTCAGCTACAAGATCGCCGGGCGGCTCGGCGACCGCACCGCCTTCAAGAACATGATCGACACCTGTCACTCGGCGGGCGTCAAAGTGGTCGCCGACGCCGTCATCAACCACATGTCCGCCGGATCCGGCACCGGCACCGGCGGCTCCTCGTACACCAAGTACGGCTATCCCGGGATCTACCAGGCCCAGGACATGGACGACTGCACCTCGCAGATCAGCAACTACCAGGACCGCTGGAACGTGCAGCACTGCGAGCTGGTGGGCCTGGCCGACCTGGACACCGGTGAGAGTTACGTCCGCACCCGGATAGCGCAGTACCTGAACGACCTGCTCTCGCTCGGCGTGGACGGCTTCCGCGTCGACGGCGCCAAGCACATCCCGACCGAGGACCTGGCCGCCATCAAAAGCCAGTTGAGCGACCCCGGCGTCTACTGGAAGCAGGAGGTCATCTACGGCGAGGGCGAGGCGGTCTCCCCGACGGAGTATCTGCCCAACGGCGATGTGCAGGAGTTCCGCTACGGCCGTGACCTCAAGCGGGTGTTCCAGGGCGAGAAGCTGGCGTATCTGAAGAACTTCGGCGAGGGCTGGGGCTATATGGCGAGCGGCCAGTCCGGTGTCTTCGTCGACAACTGGGACACCGAGCGCAACGGCTCCACCCTCACCTACAAGAACGGCGCCGACTACACCCTCGCCAACGTCTTCATGCTGGCCTGGCCCTACGGCTCCCCGGACGTCCACTCCGGCTACGAGTTCAGCGACAGCGACGCGGGCCCGCCGAACGGCGGCACGGTGGGCGCCTGTTACCAGGACGGCTGGAAGTGCCAGCACAAGTGGCCCGAGATCATGAGCATGGTCGCCCTCCGCAACACCGCCCGGGGCGCATCGGTGACCAACTGGTGGGACAACGGCAGCAACGCCATCGCCTTCGGACGCGGTGACAAGGCATACGTGGCCATCAACCACGAAAGCGGCTCCCTCACCCAGACCTTCCAGACCTCGCTCCCGGCCGGCGGCTACTGCGATGTGCAGAGCGGCAAGGCCGTGACGGTCGACTCCTCGGGGAAGTTCACCGCCACGCTGGGTGCGAATACGGCGGTGGCCTTGCACACCGGGGCCCGTAGCTGCGGGTAGGCCGCGGCCTTCACCGACGGGCCCGGAGGCAAGGGGCTCCGCCCCTGCCCCGGGGGTTCCGGCTTGGGCTGGGGGTTCCGGCTTGGGCTGGGGGTTCCGGCTTGGGCTGGGGGTTCCGGCTTGGGCTGGGGGTTCCGGCTTGGGCCGGGGGTTCCGGCTTGGGCTGGGGGTTCCGGCTTGGGTCCGGGGTCCGGCTTGGGTCCGGGGGTCTGCCCCTGGGCTGGGCTCAGCCCGTCCCCCGTGCCCCGTGCCCCGGCCTCGGGCACGGCCTCGGGCCTCGGGCCTCGGGCCTCGGGCCTCGGGCCTCGGGCCTCGGGCCTCGGGCCTCGGGCCTCGGGCCTCGGGCCCCGGCCTCGGGCCTCGGGCCTCGGGCCTCGGGCCCCGGCCTCGGGCCTCGGGCCTCGGGCCTCGGGCCCCGGCCTCGGGCCTCGGGTCTCGGGCCCCGGCCTCGGGTCTCGGGCCCCGGCCTCGGGCCTCGGGCACGGCCTCGGGCCCCGGGTTCCGCCTGCCCGGCCGTCGCCCCGGGCATCAGGTACCGCACCAGGCCCCGGGCTCCGCCCCTGCCCCTGCCCCTGCCCCGGGCATCGAATCGCCCCCGACGTCCTCCCCGCCCTGGGGCGGGGGCGGGGGCGCGGAGCCCGCACCCACACCACACCTCAAGGAGCCACCAGCCCCGTGAAACCCCCGAGAGCCACCCTCTTTCGCACCGCCGCCGCGCTCGCCACCCTGGCCCTGGGCGCGGCGGCCGTGCCCGCCGTATCGCAGACCGCCCGGGCCGCGACGCCCGCCACCGCGGAGGCGACGCCCGCCGAGGCGCAGTGGATCGACCGCGCCACCGTCGTGTGGAAAGCCGAGCACACCGCCGCGACCGTCGAAGAGCTGAGCTACGCCGACGGCGGTACCTTGCGGCTGACCCCGGCCTCCCTGACCGATGCCCAGAGGGCCGCCTACCCCCATCTGGCCGGGCGCCCCGCCTATCGCCTCGACCCACGCGATCGCGACAAGGCCGCCACCGCGCTGCGCGGCCCGCTCGCCGCCGTCCAGCGCGCGGCCGACGACCACGACCACGTACTGCACCGCACCGGGGTGCAGATCCCCGGCGTCCTGGACGACCTCTACGCGGACCGGGCGCGCTCGGCCCGCCTCGGCCCGGTCTTCCACGGGGCCCGCCCCACCCTCTCGGTGTGGGCGCCGACCGCCCGGAGCGTGTCCCTCGACCTCGACGGGCGCACCGTCGCCATGCGGCGGGACCCCGGCAGCGGGGTGTGGAGCGTGACCGGCGGACCCGAGTGGCGGGACAAGCCCTACCGCTACCGGGTCAAGGTCTGGGCGCCGAGCGTCGGGAAGACCGTCACCAACGAGGTCACCGACCCCTATTCGACCGCTCTGACCGCCGACTCCGCCCGCAGCCTGGTCACCGACCTGGCCGATCCCCGGCTCGCCCCCGCCGGCTGGGCGTCGCTGAAGAAGCCCGCGGCCGTCCCGCTGCGCGACGCCCGTATCCAGGAACTGCAGATCCGCGACTTCTCCAGCGCGGACCGCACCAGCGCCCACCCCGGCCAGTACCTCGCCTTCACCGACCGCGACTCGGACGGGATGCGGCACCTCGGGCGGCTGGCCAGGTCCGGCACCTCGTACGTCCACCTGCTGCCCGCCTTCGACTTCGGCACCGTCCCGGAGCGGCGGTCCGACCAGGCCCGGCCCGGCTGCGAGCTGGCCGCCCTGCCCGCCGACTCCGACCAGCAGCAGAAGTGCGTGGCCGAGACGGCCGCGAAGGACGGCTTCAACTGGGGCTACGACCCGCTGCACTACACCGTGCCGGAGGGGTCCTACGCGAGCGACCCGGACGGCCCGGCCCGCACCCGCGAGTTCCGGCAGATGGTGCAGGGCCTGGCCCACGCCGGGCTGCGCACCGTCATGGACGTGGTCTACAACCACACCGTGGCCGCCGGGCAGGACGAGAAGTCGGTGCTCGACCGGATCGTGCCCGGCTACTATCAGCGGCTGCTGGACGACGGCGGCGTGGCCACCTCCACCTGCTGCCCCGGCACCGCGCCCGAGCACTCGATGATGGGCAAGCTGGTGGTGGACTCGATCGTCACCTGGGCCAGGCAGTACAAGGTCGACGGCTTCCGCTTCGACCTCATGGGCCACCACCCCAAGGCCAACATCCTGGCCGTACGCAAGGCCCTCGACGCCCTCACCCCCGCGAAGGACGGGGTGGACGGCAAGTCGATCATCCTCTACGGCGAGGGCTGGAACTTCGGCGAGGTGGCCGACGACGCCCGCTTCGTCCAGGCCACCCAGCGCAATATGGCCGGCACCGGCATCGCCACCTTCAGCGACCGGGCGCGGGACGCGGTGCGCGGCGGCGGGCCGTTCGACGAGGACCCCCGCGTCCAGGGCTTCGCCTCCGGGCTCTTCACCGACCCCAACGGGTCGCCCGCGGGCGGGAGTCCGGACGAGCAGCGGGCCCGGCTGCTGCACGCCCAGGACCTGATCAAGGTCGGGCTCTCCGGCAATCTCGCCGACTACACCTTCACCGACACCGGCGGACGCCGGGTCAAGGGCTCCGAGGTCGACTACAACGGCTCCCCGGCCGGTTACGCCGCCGCTCCCGGCGACGCGCTCGCCTACGCCGACGCCCATGACAACGAGACCCTCTACGACGCGCTCGCCTACAAGCTGCCCGCCGCCACCTCGGCCGCCGACCGGGCCCGGGCGCAGGTGCTGGCCCTGGCCACCGCCACCCTCTCCCAGGGCCCGGCGCTCAGCCAGGCCGGCACCGACCTGCTGCGCTCGAAGTCCCTGGACCGCAACTCCTTCGACAGCGGCGACTGGTTCAACGCCATCCATTGGGATTGCGCGTCCGGCAACGGCTTCGGCCGGGGACTGCCCCCGGCGGCGGACAACGAGCCCAAGTGGCCTTACGCCAAGCCCCTGTTGACCAACCCGGCGGTGCGCCCCGGCTGCCCAGAGATCACGGGCGCCTCGGCGGCCTACCGGGATCTGCTGCGGATCCGCACCACCGAGAAGGTGTTCAGCCAGGCCACGGCGGAGGGGGTGCAGAAGGCGTTGTCGTTCCCGCTGTCCGGGACGGGGGAGACGCCGGGCGTCATCACCATGCGGCTCGGCGGGTTGGTCGTGGTCTTCAACGCCACCCCGTCCCGGCAGTCGCAGACCGTCCCCGCCCTGGCCGGGAGCCCGTACGCCCTCCACCCGATCCAGGCGCACGGCGCCGACGCGACGGTGAAGACGTCCCGGTACGAGCGCGCGAGCGGCACCTTTACGGTGCCCGGCCGTACGGTGGCCGTCTACGCGGCCGGGGGCTAGGCGAGGCCCGGCGGACCGCGTGGCAGGGGCTGTGCCCCTGGACCCCGCCGGGGCTCCGCCCCGGATCCCGCTCCTCAATCGCCGGAGGGGCTGGATTGGCAGGGATTCCGCCCCGGATCCCGCTCCTCAATCGCCGGAGGGGCTGGATTGGCAGGGGCTCCGCCCCGGATCCCGCTCCTCGATCGCCGGAGGGGCTGGATTGGCAGGGGCTCCGCCCCGGACCCCGGGGTCCGGGGCGGAGCCCCTGCCACGCGGCGGAGCCGCATATCGACGCTGCGGGGAGGGGCGGGGAGGGGAAAGCTCCGCCGGACACCCCCTAGCGCAACGGGCTCAGCCGGCCACCGTCCGTCAGCCGGGCCCTGAGGTCGGCGCGGGCACCCGCCTTGGCGGGGAGGGTCAGGCCGCGGCCGTAAGAGCGGCCCCGGACGCCGCCGGTGGCGACGATCCCCGTGACCTGACGGCTTCCGGCGGCCAGCAGATACCACCGGCCGGACCGCGCCTTCCACAGCACTCCCGCCAGCACCCGCGGCTCGCGCGGGCCGCAGGCGGGGGAGTTGTCGGCGCTGGAGACGACCGCACCCGCCGCGCCCCGGCGGGTGTCCCACGGCTGGAACTGCGCCAGGACCTTGCTGCCCGTGTCCCGCCAGGTGTCGGCGCGGGTGCACAGCCAGGCCGCGTGGCCGCCCGCCTCCGGCAGGGCCTGGGCGGCGAACCGCCAGGAGTTGACCGAGCGCACCCCCCGCCCGCGCATCATCGCCAGCCGGCACCCGGTCCTGGCCCAGCTCGCACGGGCCGCCCGCCCCGCCACATCGCGCACACCGGCGCCGGGGGTGCCGTAGGTGAGCCGGGCCGGGGCCAGTTCGCCCAGGTCGGCCACGAGCCGGGAGCCGAACTGCAGCGCGGGCCAGCCACGGCAGGGCCGGAGCTGCGGAATGGTGCGCACCGGATCGGTCACCCCGTGCCCGGTGTGGTGCAGCGGACGCGGCGCATCGCCCGGGTGGAGCAGATCCCGCACCCAGGCATGACGTACCCAAGGGGCGGTCAGATAGCGGACGTTGCCGTCCGTGCGGCTGAGGACCAGTGCGGTCGAGGTGGCCGCGTCGGCCGCGTCCAGCCGGGCGAAGTCCAGCGCGGCCGCACCGCCCTCGCCCGCCTCCGCGTACCGCGCCACCCGCAGCCCGTCGTACAGCAGCACCACCGTGGCCTGGTCCACCTCGCCCGCGAACAGCAGCTGCGGCGGCCCCGAGGGCGGCCCGGACTGCGTGCCCATGGTGGCCGACACCCGCACCGAACGGCCCGGCCGCGCCCAGACGGCCAGCGCGCGGCGCAGCAGCGAGGTGTCCCGGACGCGGTCGCCGCGCGCGGGCCAGGAGGAGAAGCCGGCGCGGGACGCGGTGCGCCAGGCGTCGGGCGCGGCCCGCGTCAACCGCGCGGGGTCCAGGGCTCGTTCGGAGGACGGATTACGGGCGTACGAGGGCGCGGCCGCGCCGGTCGGCCCCCAGCCTCGCCCCGGCACGCCCAGCAGCGTCCCGCACACCACCAGCGCCACGACGGCCACCAGCACCGCGCGCACATGCTGACGGCGGCGCATCAGATCGGTGGGCCGCGCCTGGAGCGAACACGGGTCGAACTCCGGGGACTCCAGCAGTGATTCGTCCTGGCTGCCGGTCTGCTCCGGTACCGACTCCGCCTCGTCCAGGGCGGCCCGCGGGTCGGCGACCCCCGCGGTGCCCAGCAGCGCGCGCGTCTCCTGCTCGCCGAGCTGCTCCAGCTCCAGCAGTACGTACGCGGCGCGGCCGGGCCCGGACAGCTCCGACAGGGCACGCTCCAGGGCGAGTTCATCGGCCCCGCCCGAGCGCGGGAACAGCCGTAGCCCGAACACCTGCGGCAGTGCCGGGGGCCGCTGCCACCAGCGCCGCGGCCGGGCGGCGCGCAGCGCCAGGCGCAGCACCCGCAGCCGCACATACGCATAGCCGGTGTCGGCCCCCGGGCCCTTCGTCCCGCGCTGCCAGGGCAGTTCGACATCGGGGTGCGGGTCCGGGCCCATGCCGTAGCCGCGGTTGCGGGGCAGCGCGCGCTGGGCGAGGGCGTGCGCCGCGAGCACCCGGCGGGTGCGCCCGATGCCCGGCGGCAGGATGAGATACGCGAGCCGCACCAGCCGCGGGTAGTGCTCGACGATGGCGGCCTCGGCCTGCTCGACGTCGATCAGGCCGGTGGTCTCGTCGTCGGGGGCGACTGTCGCCTGGTGCTGGTCCACGCTTCGTGAACGAGTGGCGGGCCGGGTTGGTCACCTACGGGTGTCCGGCGGGCCTTGGCGCCTGCGGCCGGTTCCTTTCCCCTCCCCGCCCCTTCCCGCCCCTTCCCGCGGCATCGGTATGCGCTCCGGCGCGTGGCAGGGGCTTCGCTCCTGGACCCCGGGCGTCGACGAGCCGACCGTCGCCGCCGTGAACGCCCGCACCGGCGGGCTGATCGCGTCGGCGCGCGGCGCGGCGGATGACCGGGCCGATGCCCGCGCCCATGCGGGCCCGTACGGCCGGGATCCGGGGCGGAGCCCCACCACGCGGCGGAGCCGCATATCGATGCTGAGGGAAGGGGCGGGGAGGGGAGCAGGCCCCGCCGCAGGCGTCAAGTCCCGCCGGACACCCCCGAGCCCCGCCCCGCCACTGACGCCGACCCGCTACGGCGTACTGGTCTTCCAGCCGCTGAACTCGACCGTCCCCCGGGCGCCCGTGCCGCCGTTCGCCGCCGTCATGAAGATCCCGGCGTCCTGCGCGGCCGTCGCGCCCGGCGCCGTCACGGTGGCCACCTTCCGCCAGGTCGTGCCGTCGTCGGTGGACAGCTCGCCGGTGTAGGAGGTGGCCGCGGTGCGGGTCAGCCGCAGCAGGACGGGCGCCTTGACGCCGGTGATCCGCTGGTAGGTGTCCAGCGTGCCGTCGCCGCCCGAGTCGTAGGACAGGACGACCCCGTTGGCCGGGGTGACGGAGAGGTTCACAAAGCCGGGGGAGCCCGCCGTGGCGAGGTCGTTGCGGACGATGATCCCGGCCCGCGCCCAGGGCCCGGTGGCCGCCTGGGCGGTCACCTTCACGGTGATGGCCGTGCCCACCGTAAGGACGCCGTCGCGGTAGACGGAGCCGAATTCGGCGGTGCCCTTCCACAGGTCCTGGCCCGCGCCGTCGATCGCGAACCGCTCGTCGAGCTGACCGAAGGCGGCACCGCTGTTGGTGACCGTCCGCAAGCCGTCCGCCAGCGGTCCGGCGATCCACAGCGTCCCGGCGCGCACGGCCCGCACCCGGTCCTCGCCCCGTGGCCCGTAGGTGACGCCCAGCTCGTACGGCAGCGGCTCGAGCGGGTGCTCCAGCGGCTCGCCGGGCGCGGTCGCGCGCCAGCGGACCTCGCCCGTGCCGCCCGCGGGGACGCCGGGCAGCCGGGTCGGCCCGTCCGGGTCCGGGTCAAGCCCGGTCACGGTGAGGTCGAAGTCGACGCGGCCGGTGGGGCGCAGCCCGTTGACGTTGCGCAGGGCGGCGGTGAGGGTCGCGGTGCCGCCGGGCGGCAGGGCGGCGGGCTCGGCGGTGACGGTCAGCGTGCCCTGGTACGGGGCCTTGGCCAGCGCCTCGTACACCCGCTGGGCGGTGCGGTGGGCGTCCGTCGTCGGCCGCACCGGATAGCTCGTGCGCTCCCGGGTCCACGGCTCCTCGACGGCGAACCAGTCGAAGGAGCGCGGGGGGCGGCTCTCCGCCAGCGCGTCCTCCAGCTCGTCCAGATAGGACTGCCACTGGGGGAGGTGGAAGTCGGCGATGAGGCCGCTCCAGTCGCGGTTGGCGTAGTTGGCCAGCTTGCCGCCGTCCGCCGTGGCGCGGTCCGCCCAGGTGGTGATGAGGGTGCGCGCGGCCCGCTCGAGCTGGGCCGACTCCTCCTCGCCCGACGCCATCCGCTTGGCGTCCTCGAGCCACGGGCCCAGCAGGAACCGCCGGTGGGCGCCGGTCATGTCGTCGCTGAGCCGCATCAGCTTGAGCCACAGCCGGGCCAGCGTCCGGAAGGCCGTGCGGTCCTTACGGTCGTAGGCGTCCTGGAGCTGGGGGATCAGCTGCCAGGAGCGGTTGGCGAGCGCCTGCCGCGCGATATCGGTGAGGTCGTGGCGGTAGGCGTCGCTGTCGCGCAGCCCGGCGCGGACGCCCAGCAGCGCGGCGAAGGCCACGTCGAAACCGGCCGGGTCGAAGGCGGGCGTGTGGGTCGCGTAGTTGGTGCCCGAACGGGCGGTCAGGGAGGGGCGGGCGGCGAAGACCGAGTCATGCGGGCGGCCGTCCTTGCTGCTGATCTCGTACGCGGTGTCGCGCAGCGCGGCGAACGCCTCCCGGGCCTTGGCGTCCCGTCCGCCGTAGCGCACATCGGCGTACGAGCGGAACCACTCCGCCCGGTCCACCGCCTCCTCCCGCCACGCCAACTCGCTGAACAGCTCGAACGCGGCCGGATCCCGCTCGGCCGCCTCCGGCATATAGGCGGTGCCCACCAGCTTGCTGCCCGGCTTGTCCCGCCATACGGTGAACCGCTTCGTCCACATATGGGTCTTGGCGCCGATCGTGGTGCGGCCGCCGAAGTTGGGGATGGTGCCGAACGCGTACGGCACCGCACCCCAGTCCTTCTCCCGGTCGGTGACGGTGTCCAGGTCCGACAGACCGTCCACCACGAGCATCCGGTCGTGGTCGACGGCGTCCAGCAGATCGCGGCGGGGGTTCTCCTGCCAGCCGAGGATCACCCAGATGGCGCCGGGGCGGGCGGTCCGCAGCGCGGTCTCCACGGCGCGGGCGGCCTCGGGCACCGGGACGTCGCCGGGGTCGCCGCCCTCGTGCAGCAGATCCATCTTGAACAGCCCGGCCTCGCCGAACAGTTCGCGCTGGTGGCGGTAGAAGGCCGCGGCCACCTTCCGGAACGACTCGGTGCGCGGATCGAGCCAGTCGGGCCGCCTGAGCCCGTTCCAGTCGCCCTGCGGCACCGTACGGGCCTCCGGGTTGCGGTCCGCGAAGCCGTCGGGGACGGTGCCGAAGTAGCCGGGGAACACCGGCCGCATGCCCAGCTCCCGCAGCCGGTCGGCGATCCGCCGCCCCAGCTCCGTGCGCTTGTCCAGGAGCGCGGTGGAGACCGGGCCGCCGTATTCGCTCATGTTCTGCAGCAGCCACCACGGCTGGTGGGAGGGGGCGGGGAGCCAGGTGCGCGCCTCGGTCTCGGTGTAGCCGAACTCCTGGAGCAGCCGGTGGTAGACGGCCTCCTGTCCGGCGGTGACCAGCAGTTCGTTGCAGCCGTGCAGGGCCGCGACGTCGATCAGGTGCTCCCAGCGGTCCCAGTCGGCGAACGGCGCGGTGTAGCCGTCATGGGTGTCGTTGAACGCGAAGCGGTGCGGCAGCGCGGTCGAGCGCGTGAGGCGCCGGGCGGGCGCGGGCAGCTTCTCCGGCAGGTTGAGCTGATCGCCGGACCAGGTGAGCTGGGCGTGGCAGGTGTACTTGAGATACCAGTGCACGCCCGTGAGCAGCACCGCCGGGCTGGTGCCGGAGACCGTCACCCGCCCCGCGGATCCGTCGACCTCGAACCGTTCCTCATCGCCCCGCCTCGCCAGTGCCACCAGCCGGAACTGCCCGGCGTGCACCGGCAGCAGCCGCCGCAGGGCGGCCCGCGCGGGAGCGGTGTCGAATGCGGTCACGGCGGTGTCCTGTGCGTCGTGCGGCTCATCGGCCACCGCGGGGACGAGGCTCCCCAGCGTGGCCCCGGCCCCGAGTGCTCCGGCGGTTCCGATCAGCGTGCGTCTGCTCAGGTCGCTCATGCGCCCCCCATCGGACAACAGCCAATGCGTCGTATGGAGAAGGCACTTAACCAGCGTTATGGGGTGGGAGCAATGGGGCGCACGGGGAGGTGCCGGTTCCCGGGGCCGTGGACCATCAGCCGCGGTCCAGGTAGGCCAGCACCGCCAGCACCCGGCGGTTGCTGTCGTCCGACGGCGGCAGACCGAGCTTTCCGAAGATATTGGAGGTGTGCTTGGCCACCGCCCGCTCGGTGACGAACAGCTTGGCCGCGATCGCCGTATTCGACCGCCCCTCCGCCATCAGCTCCATCACCTCGAGCTCCCGCGGCGTCAGCCGCCCCAGCGGCTTGTCCTGGGCGCGCCGGTCCAGGAGCTGCGAGATCACCTGCGGATCCATCGCCGTGCCCCCCGCGGCGACCCGCCGCACGGCGTCGATGAACTGATCGGCGTCGAAGACCCGGTCCTTGAGCAGATACCCGATGCCCCCACTGCCGTCCGCGAGCAGCTCCCGCGCGTACAACTGCTCCACATGCTGCGACAGCACCAGCACCGGCAACCCCGGCCGCGCCCGCCGCGCCCCCAGCGCGCACTGCAGCCCCTCGTCGCTGAACGACGGCGGCAGCCGCACATCCACCACCGCGACATCCGGCTCCAGCTCCGCCAGCGCCTTGCTCAGCTCGGGCCCGCTCTCCACGGCCGCCACGACCTCGAAGTCGTACGCCTCCAGCATGCGGACCAGCCCGTCCCGCAACAGGAACAGATCCTCGGCGACCACAACACGCACGGCGGCTCCATGACTTCGTCGGGCCCCTGGGGTGGGGGACGTGACCGAATCCGACGAATGTACCGCTGTGCGGTGAGCGGGAGGGGATCAGCGGCCCGGGCGGTCGAGGATGCGCCGGATCAGCCCCAGCGAGTTCTCGTCGACACCGCCGAACTCCTCGTCTCCGAGCTGACGACGAACGCCCCGCGCAACACCGCCACCGACTCGTACGTCAGCGTGGACTGGCAGCCGAAGCCCCCGGACTTCCGCGTCACCGTATGGGACTCGGGCTCGGCCCTGCCCCAGCCGGTCCAGGCCGAGGCCGACGACGAGGGCGGCCGGGGGTTGGCGCACGGCTGAGCGTAAGGGGAAGGCTTCCGCGCGGGGCGGCCCCGTGGGTTGGGCGCCCCGCGCGGGGAACCGTTCTGCCGGATTCCGCGTGATGTCCTCTTGACGTGCTGCTGGCTGGTGGCGGGCGAACGAAGGGGGAGCCGGTGCCGGGTCGGATGCGGGTGATGGTGGGCGTGGCGGTGTCGCTTTCGGTGGCGCTGGTGGCGTGCGGGCCGGAGAAGGAGAAGGAGTGGACGGGGGCGGAGCCTTCTAAGGGGTCCGCGGCCGAGGCCGCGCGGTTCGCGCCGTTGGTGCGGCTGGCCAAGGGGGAGTCGCTGTTGCCGATGGACGCGACGCGGTTCATCGGGCGGTCCGCGCTGCGCTTCGACCACGAGGGCTTCTGCCGTGACGAGGGACCGGTGGCCGATCCGCCCGACCCGCGGCGGTTGGGGAGTAAGGACAGTCCCTACAAGCACGCGGACGTGCAGCCGGGGAAGTCCTCGTCCCAGCCGGTGTCCTGCCCCGGACACGGGGACAAGTGGCACACCTCGACCGAGGCCGACGGCGGTTTCTATCTCGACCCGCCGAAGGAGGTGCGGAAGGGCGAGGGCACTGACGCGCCGGTCTACTGGGAGTACCACAACCACAAGACCGACCCGAAGCGCGCGGCGTACGTCTACTGGTTCTTCTATGCCTACAACAACCTGATCCCGGGCAACCGGCACGAGGGCGACTGGGAGCGCGTCGCGGTCCAGCTGCGCGACGGCAAGCCGGAGGCGGTGACGTTCGCGAAGCACGGCAAGGACACGTGCGGCGTGAAGTGGTCGGAACTGGATCCGCAGGACGGGCATCCGACGGTGTACTCGGCGCGTGGTTCACACGGCTCCTATCCGACCGACAAGAACCAGTGGGTGAACGGCACGCTCGATCGGCCCTCGAAGGGCGGCGCCGAGTGGCGCACTTGGGAGCACGCCCGCCCTGTCAACCGCGAGCCGTGGTGGGGGTACGCCGGGTGGTGGGGGTCGCAGCAGCATGTGAGCGGATTCAACGGGCCGATGGGCCCGCGCCCGGGGCGTCTGCTGTCGGGCATCTTCACCAACGACAGTTGCGGGTCCGCCGACAAGCCGCCGACGGATCCGCCCACGGACCAGCCCACGGACCAGCCCACAGAACAGCCCACGGACCAGGCCGCGCCCAGGACGCAGGAAGGGGCGATCCGGCGGTACGAGGAGTATCTGCACGCCGTGGGCCGGGAGGACATCAAGACGGTCTGCGAGGTGGCCGGGCCCGCGGCGAAGCAGGCGGAGGACCAGGGGTTCGGTCCGTGCACGTCCACGTTCCTCGTCACGTTCCAGATGATCTCGCCTACGCAGAAGAAGGCTCTGCAGACCGCGACGGTCGACCCGCAGAAGGTCGTCGTACGAAGCCCCGCCAAGATCGACATTCCGGCCGATGCGGTCAAGGCCTCCGTCACCTTCTCCGAAAACGAGATCGGGACCAGCACCCTGGAGTACATGAAGGACGACTGGTACATCACTGACTGAGCGCGCGCGGAGAGCAGGGCGGCGGCCGTCAGGGCGACGGCGCAGCCGGCTCGTCAGGGCGCTGTCCCGCGCGCCGCCGCGCGGTAGTGGTCGCGTATGTCCTGGCGCAGCAGCGCGCCGAACCCCGCGGGCTCCACACGGGAGGCGAGCTGGTCGCGGCTCATCCCCAGGGCGTCGGCAGTCGCGCCGAAGTGCCAGTCGTGGGCGGCGAGGAGGGTGAGTAGATGGCCGCGCCGGGTCTGGGCCTCGGAGAGGCGGAAGGTCTTGAGGTAGGCCAGACGGCCGTCCTCGTGGGTGATGGTCTCGCCGGTGCGGCGGTTGTTGACCCCGGCCCGGCGCAGCGCGCGGAACAGCCGGTAGACCCGGGGCGGCGGAAGGGCGGCAAGACGCTGGGCAGGAATTCGAGCGACATGCGCTGCTCGCCCGTGTCGGAGTGGAATTCCCGCTGGCCCGTCGAGGTGATGGCCGCGTTCACGAAGAGCGGGACGTCCTCGGCCGCGACCAGGTCGGCCGGCGTCTCCATGGGGGCCTCCGGCGACGGGGTGCGGGAGCCGGCCGGGGAATGGGGGCACGAACTGCGAATCGTCGCTCAGCAGGCGGGTTCCGGGAGTCGCACCGGAGTCCCGCGGCCGGCATCGGCACGCTAACACCGGGGCGGCGCGTCCCGCCGCCGGATTTTCCCCGGCGGCGGGTCATCTGGCGGCGCCCTGCGCCGAGAGGGCGCAGGGGATCTCCATCGTCACCATGGTGGGCCCGCCGGTCGGGCTGCTGACCGCGAGGACCCCGTCGAAGGTGCCCAGCCGCCGCTCGACCCCGCTCAGCCCGCCGTCCGGGGTGATCTGCGCGCCGCCGCGGCCGTCGTCGGTCACGGTGATGCGCAGCATGCCCTCCGTATGGTGCACGTCCAGCCACATCTGCGAGGCGCCCGCGTGCTTCGCCGCGTTGGTCAGCACCTCGCTGACCGCGAAGTACGCGGCCGACTCGACCGGTTCATCGGCTCGGCCCGCCAGATCCACGTCCACCTCCACGGGCACCGCCATCCGCAGCGCCAGTGCGCGCACCGCGTCCCCCAGGCCGCGCTCGGCCAGGACGGGCGGATGGATGCCGCGGACCAGGTCGCGCAGCTCGGCCAGGGCCTCGGCGGAGTTCGTACGGGCCGCGGCGAGCAGCTCCTTGGCCTTGGCCGGGTCCTTCTCGATCAGGGCCTCCACGGTGCCCAGGCTCATGCCCATGGCGACGAGCCGGGCCTGGGCGCCGTCGTGCAGATCGCGCTCGATGCGGCGCAGTTCGGCGGCGGAGGTGTCCACGGCGTCATGCCGGGTCTCGGTGAGCCGCTGCACCCGCTGCTCGAGCGCCATCTGCGGGGTCGGGTCCAGGAAGGCGCGCGCGAGCTGGAAGTGACCGCGCAGCAGGAGGGGGGAGACGGTCGCCCCGAGTGCCATGAACCCGATGCCGACCGGGACGGCCAGCAGGGCGGTCCACAGCGAGTCGATGGGGAGGAACCCGTACCAGTAGGTGCCGCCCGCGTCCACGATCGGCTTCCACACCCCGGCGGCCAGGACGAACCCCTCGATCCCGTACGGCACGAAGACGAAGGCCAGCAGCGCGGTGGCAAAGCCGGCGATCATGTCGACGGCCAGCCACAGCAGATCCCGCCAGGTGGCCGGGTCCTTCAGCAGGAAGGTGCACAGCTCCACCTGCCCGGTGATCCCGGAGCGCCGATCGGCGGGCAGCGGGCGGTACGGCAGCTGGATCCGCACATCGGACCAGGTGGCGGCCAGCAGCCGGCGCTGATTGGCGTGCGCCCGCACCGTGCGGACCAGGAGAGGGGTGGTGAACACCCCCACGCCCAGCGGGATCAGACACACGGACACGACCAACAGCGTGAACAGCGTGATGGAGCCCGCGAGCGTGAGCGGGGCCAGGGCAAGCCCCCGCACACAGGCCAACAGCGCTTTGCGTACCTTCATCCTGCGTCCCTCTCGGCGGTCCGTCCCGTCGGTCCCGGTGATCCGGCACCGTCAGTCAACGCCCTCAGTCTGACCGCGCGCCCCTGGCCGGTCACGGGGGGTGCGGACCGTCCGGGGGTGTACCTGGCACCACCTCCCCACCTCGCCCTATGGCTCGGCGACTGGGTGGCTGCCCGGCTGGGGCGCGGACCTGCGGCTTTCTAGCGTCGTGGCATGACCTGTTCCGTCCGCACCGCACGGGGAGAGACGCCATGAGCGCAACGAGGAAGGGCCTGGCCGTGCGGCTGGGCGGGTGGAGCACTCGCCACCGCAAGACCGCGATCATCGGATGGCTGCTGTTCGTCGTGGTCGTCGCCGTGGTCGGCGGAATGTCGGGGTCCCGGCAGATGACCAATTCGGAGAACGGTGCGGGCGATTCCGCACGTGCGGAGAAGATCCTGGAGGACGCGGGCCTCCAGACCCCGGCCGGGGAGATGGTGATGCTGCGCGGCGACCGTCCGGACGACTGGCGGGACGCGGCCCGCGACCTTACGGCGCGACTGGAGCGGACGGGCGAGGCGGTGCGCGTCCAGCCCCCGGTGCGCTCGGAGAGCGGACGGGAGGCCCTGATCAGCTTTGAGATGAAGGGCGACCCGGACACCGCAGGGAAGCGGGTGGAGCCGGTCGTCGAGGCGGTGAAGAAGACCGAGTCGGCCCATCGGGGCATCGTGCTCCACGAGTTCGGCGACGCCACCGCCCAGCACCGGCTCGACGACATGTTCGCCAACGACTTCAAGAAGGCCGAGCTGACCGCCGTACCACTGGCGCTGGGCATTCTGCTGGTGGTCTTCGGGGCGCTGGTGGCCGCGCTGCTGCCGGTGCTGCTCGCGGTGACCGCCTGCGTCGGCACCTTCGGACTGCTCGCCCTCGTCAGCCACAAGCTGCCCATGTTCGACTCCACATTCTCGGTGATGTTCCTGGTGGGCCTGGCCGTCGGCGTCGACTACTCGCTGTTCTATCTGCGGCGGGAGCGCGATGAGCGGGCCGCGGGCCGGGACGCCGAGACCGCGCTGCGGATCGCGGCCGCCACCAGCGGCCGGGCGGTGCTGATCTCCGGGATCACGGTCATGCTGGCGATGTCCGGGATGTTCCTGTCCGGACTGCTGCTGTTCCACGGCTTCGCGGTCGCCACCATCCTGGTCGTCCTGATGTCGATGCTCGGCTCGGTGACCGTACTGCCCGCGATGCTGTCCTGGCTGGGCGACCGGATCGACGCCGGGCGGGTGCCGCTGCTGAACCGCCGCCGGAAGAAGGGCGTGCACAGCAGCGGTGGCGTCACCGTCAGGCTGATGCGGCCCGTCCTGGCCAAGCCGAAGCTGTTCGCCGTCGTATCGGGCGCGCTGCTGCTGGTGCTGTCCGCGCCCGCCCTCGGGATGAAGACCGAACAGCTCGGCATGGAAAAGCAGTTCGGCTCCGACGCCCCGATCACCGTGGCCTACCAGCAGATCACCGGCGCCTTCCCCGGCGGCCCCGCCCCGGCCGAGGTCGTGCTGCGCTCCGACGACATCGCCTCGCCCCGCTTCGAGGCGGCCGTCGCGGACTTCAAGAAAAAGCTCGCCGCCTCCGGACGGTTCGGCAGGACGGTCGACGTCGAGGCGCACCGTACGAAGGGGGTGGCCCGGATCGAGGTGCCGCTGGCCGGGGACGGTCAGGACGCCGCCTCCCGGCGCGCCCTGGACACCCTCCGGGAGGATCTGGTGCCGAAGATCCTGGGACCGGTCTCCGACCAGGTGTATGTGAGCGGTGAGCTCGCCGGGAGCCGCGACTTCAACGACCAGCTGAAGACCGACATCGCGCCGGTCTTCCTCTTCATCGCCGCCGTGACCTTCGTTCTGATGCTGCTCTGCTTCCGGTCGTTGCCGATCGCCGTCGTCTCGATCCTGCTCAACCTGCTGTCGGTGGGCGCCGCGTACGGCACGATGACCGCCGTCTTCCAGCACGGCTGGGGCGCGGAGCTGCTGGGGATGGAGCCGGCCGGGGCGATCGAGTCGTGGATGCCGCTGTTCGTCCTCGTCATCCTCTTCGGGCTGTCGATGGACTACCACGTCTTCGTGGTCTCGCGGATCCGGGAGGCCCATGAACGGGGCTTTGCCACCCGGGACGCGATCCGCGAGGGCATCCGGACGACGGCGGGTTCGGTCACCGGGGCGGCCACCATCATGGTCGCCGTGTTCGCGGTCTTCGCGCTGCTGCGGATGCAGGACATGCAGCAGATGGGCGTCGGGCTCGCGGTCGCGGTGCTGGTGGACGCCACGCTGGTGCGGATGGTGCTGCTGCCCTCGGTGATGGCGCTGCTGGGGGAGCGCAACTGGTATCTGCCGCGCGCCCTGCGGTGGCTGCCGAGCATCGACCACGGCGAGGAGCCGGTGGAGCGGCCGCGGCCGCCGCTGGTGGGGGCGGGCCGCTGAGCGCGGGTCCGAGCGCCCACCACTTGACGCACACCGCACCCGGGTACCCGCCCGCCGTGCCGGACGGGCTGCTGGCCTGTCCGGCACGGCGGGCGTCCTGGGTGCACGGATGCGGTCAGACGGTGGGCACGTACTTGTACCCCACCCGCCGCACCGTCACGATCGTCCCCCGGTGCTCGGGGCCCATCTTGCGGCGCAGCCGGGCCACATGGACATCGACGGTCCGGCCGTCGCCGACATGGCCGTACCCCCACACCGTGGTCACGAGCTGATCGCGGGAGTGCACCCGGTGCGGATGGGCGACGAGATGGCTCAGCAGCTCGAACTCGAGATAGGTCAGGTCCAGCGGCCGCCCCGCGACCTCGGCGGTCCGATGGTCGGGGTCGATCCGGATGAGCTCGTCACCCCTCTCGCCGGTTTCGCCCGTCACGGCCGGTATTCCCTCCGGGGGCGGCCCCGCCGCCTCGGGCCGCTGCCGGTCGGCCGGGACCAGCACCAGATAGCCGACCATCGGCGGGTGGCCGGGGAGTGTGGGCAGGGTGTGCGGGGGAGCGGACAGCCAGGTGGCGCCGGGGTGCAGCAGATCGGCGACCGGCGGCACCTCGTCCGGTGCGACGGCTCGCAGCCGCTGGCGGTTCGCCGGGGCGGACGTCGCGGACGCCGCGGACGGGGCGGCGGGAGCGGAGGCGGAGGCGGACGACAGGCTACGGAGGTTCGTCATGAGGTCAGCTCTTTCGCGCGAGAAGGCGTCAGTGGACGTCGTGCGCGCGGGCTGGGCGGCCGGACGGAGAGGTCAGCGGCCGAGCGAGCGGGCCCGCGCATCGGATGCGCGGCAACACTCGCGGTCGAAGTGGTGCGCCTGCCGGGACGGCCAGAACGGCTCGAGGTCGTAACGACCCGTCGCGATGTCACGGAGGCTGGCCATGGGCCTATTGAAGCAGATACCGGGGTCAGGGCTGAAGCGGATACGGAGCCGGAACTGAAGCAGGTACGGGGCCGGGACTGAAGCAGGTACGGGGCCGGGACTGAAGCGGATGGCGGGCCCGGGGTGCTCGGCCGTGAAGCGGGAAGAGGTGCGACGATGCCCGCGTAAGAGGCCCCACGCGGCAGCGCCACCGGCCGCCGCGTACCCCTGGAGGAGCGTAAGCCCATGCCGCATATCGTCGTCGAATACTCCGACACCCTGACCGACGCGTTCGACCGCCCCGGCTTCGGTGCCGCCCTGCACCCGGTGGTCGCCAAGACCGTCGACACGGCGGTGGCGGGCTGCAAGACCCGCTTCCGGCGGATAGCGGAGGCCCATCTCGCGGACGGCGCCCCGGACCTCGCCATGATCCATATCGAGGTGTCCATCCTGTCCGGGCGCGATGCCGGGACCAAGCGGGAGCTGTCCGCCGCCGTGCTGGAGGTGGCCCGCGCCCATGTGTCGCCCGTGCCGGGGCTGACCGTGCAGACCACCGTCGATGTCCGCGATCTCGACCGGGACTGCTACGAGAAGCACGAGGTGGTCCATCCGGCCTGACGCTCCCCCTGGCTCCCCCGTGCGCATGTCGTACGGCGGCCGACCGCGAACTATACGTCATTTGATGCGAATCCGACATCTACCTATATACCAAGGCGAGGCGCACAATGGGGGTGCGGTGTTTTTACCGCACTGCGCGGTCAGACTTGCATGGATCGAAGGAGGCGAGTCGCATGGCCGACGTCTCACGTGCGAAAGGTGATCTTAGGGGCCACCCCGATGTGTCCGAGATGCGGGAGCGCTACGCGCGCATGATGGACGCTCGGGATGTTGTCTTCCTCGACGGGCCGGTACTTCTCGCCGGTTTGTACTTCGCCATCTCTCCCTGGGTGGTGCACTTCTCGGCCACCAACCCCAACCTCATGGTCAACAACCTCGTCCTCGGTATCGCGATCGCCCTGCTGGGCATCGGCCTCACCACGGCGCCGAGGAGGATGTACAGCCTGTGCTGGGCCATGTCCGCGATCGGTGTATGGATGATCATCTCCCCCTGGGTGGTCGCCCGGGGTCCCGATATCGGGGTGATCGTGAACAATGTCGTCGTGGGTGCCGTCACCTGCCTGTTCGGCCTGATCGCAGCCGGCATGGTGATGCGGAAGGGCAGGGCGACCTGACCGGACGCTGAATCACTGAACCGTCTGCGCATCGGCGAAGGCCGTCCACCGCACGCCCTCGGGGGTCGTGCGGTGGACGGCCTTCGTGCGCTCCCGGTGCTCTTCGTGCCTTGCCGGTGCCCTCGCCGGTGTCCTTGTCGGTGTCCTTGTCGGTGCCTGGGTGGGCCGTCTCAGCCGATCGGCTCGGGCAGCGGGACCACGTCGTAGGAGCAGTCGATGGTCCGGCCGGTGGCCGGGTCGCCCAGCTCCACCCGCCAGCGCCCGGCGAACTGGTCCACGTCCTCGGCCATCGGGATGGTGCCGGAGATCAGCACGGTGCCGGGCACCAGGTCACCGCGTTCGCGCAGCACCTCGACCCAATAGGAGGGCGGCAGCAGCTCGGCCAGGGTGCCGCTCTGCACCTCGGTCTCCTCACCGTCGTGAGTGACCCAGGCACGGAGTGTCAGGTCGTCCAGGCGGGACTCCACATCGGACAGCCGCCAGGCGCGGGTGGCCAGCACGTCGGGGGCCGCGTTCTTGCTCCAGGCCACGCCGTGCACCTCCAGCGCCCGGTCGGTGTGGTCGCAGGCCGCCGTCAGCAGCAGCTCCCCGTCCGCGGCCACCACCAGCGCCCACTCGGCCTCGCCCGAGGTGCGGGCGTGCTGGACGCTGACCTGGCCGGTCTGCTGGGCGAGGTAGGGGGAGACGGGGTAGAGGGCGGGCGTCACGGAGGGTGCGGGCACGCCCAGCTCGGCGAGCTCGGCGACATGGGCGGCCACATCGTCCTGGCTGCGTCCCGCGTAGCCCGCGTTGAGCACCTGGACGACCTCCACGTGGTGGAGGGAGCCGTCGGGGAGTTCGAAGGTGAGCGAGGACCGGGCGGGCGGGGTGGGCTGCGACGGCTGCGTTGTCATGGGTGTTGAGCTCTCCAAGGCGGGGGGCGATGTGCTGTTTCTGCGATTTCGAAGCGGTTAACTTCCCCCGGAGGGGTTGCGCATACCGTTGGTATACAACAAGTATGCCGGAAGGTCGACCCACGCACACCCCCCGACCATCTCATCGCACCACCGCGCAAACGCCACGTACCATCACGTAACCCTCACGCACCATCTCGAGGACGGAACATGCAGCCCACCGCATCGAGCGCACCGCCCCGGGCCGACCGGTCCGGGGTTCGCCGCGCCTTCGTCGCCAGCCTCACCGGCACCGCCCTGGAGTGGTACGACTTCGCCGTCTACTCCGCCGCCGCGGCCCTGGTCTTCGGCGACCTCTTCTTCCCCTCCAAGGACCCCTTCACCGGCACCCTGCTGGCGTTCTCCACCTACGCCGTCGGCTATGTGTCCCGGCCGCTGGGCGGCTTCGTCTTCGGCCGGCTCGGCGATGTCATCGGCCGCAAAAAGGTGCTCATCGCGACGCTCGTGCTCATCGGCAGCGCCACGCTGCTGATCGGGCTGCTGCCCACCTACGCCACGGTCGGTGTCGCGGCCCCCGCCGCGCTGGTGCTGCTGCGCTTCGCACAGGGCGTCGGCGTCGGCGGTGAGTGGGGCGGTGCGGTGCTGCTGTCCAGCGAGTTCGGCGATCCGCGGCGACGCGGCTTCTACGCCTCCGCCGCGCAGGTCGGCCCTCCGGCGGGCAATCTGCTGGCCAACGGCGTCCTGGCCGCGCTGGGCGTGGCGCTGACGGAGGACCAGTTCATCAGCTGGGGCTGGCGGGTGGCGTTCCTGCTCTCCGGCGCCCTGGTGGGATTCGGCCTGTGGGTCCGCGCCAAGCTGGAGGAAACCCCGGTCTTCAAGGCGATGGAGGCCGCGCAGGACCGCCCGGAGGCACCGGTGCGCGAGGTGTTCACCACCCAGCCGAGGGCGCTGACCGCCGCGATCCTCTGCCGGGTCGCCCCCGATGTGCTGTACGCGATGTTCACCGTCTTCGTGCTCACCTACGCCACCGAGGAACTCGACATGTCACGCGGCTCGGCGCTCACCGCCGTGCTGATCGGCTCCTCGCTGCAGATCGTGCTCATCCCGCTGGCCGGGGCGCTCTCGGACCGCGTCAACCGGCGGTGGCTGTACGCGGGCGCCGCCGTCGCCGCCGGTGTCTGGCCGTTTCTGTTCTTCCCACTGGTCGCGGACGGCAGTTGGGCGCTGCTCACCCTCGGGGTCGTCGGCGCGCTGGTGATCCACTCGCTGATGTACGGGCCGCAGGCGGCCTTCGTCGCCGAGCAGTTCTCCCCGCGGCTGCGCTACACCGGCTCCTCGCTCGCCTACACCCTCGCCGGGATCATCGGCGGCGCGGTCGCGCCGCTGCTCTTCACCACGCTGCTCGGGGTCTATCACGCCTGGGTGCCGCTGGCCATCTACATCGCGGTCACCGCCGCGGTCACGGTGGCGGGCCTCTGGCTGGGCCGGGACCCCTCTTCCGCCGAAGAGGAGGAGCCGGAGCCGCTCCCCGTCGACCACGCCACCTCCACCACCGTGTCCTGACCCGTCCCGCACCGTCCCGGTCCCGCCCTGGCCCCGCCCCGCGCCCCGCGCCCGGCTCCCGGCGCCCGGCTCCCGGCTCCGCGGAGCTGTAAAGGGAGCCGCGCCGGGGAAGGGGCGGGATGGGATCACGTACGCGGGACGGGACCGCGTACCCCGGCACCCCGCCTACACTCCGACCCTCCCGACCAGGAAATGAGGCAGCACCCGCCATGCCCCTCCGCATCGCACTGAGCCAGCTCACCACGGGCCCGGACCCGGCCTCGAACCTCGCCCTTCTGCGCCAGGAGACACAGCGGGCGGCGGAGGCCGGGGCGCGTCTGGTCGTCTTCCCGGAGGCGGCCATGGCCTGCTTCGGCACCCGGCTCGGCCCGATCGCCGAACCGCTGGACGGGCCCTGGGCCACCGAGGTCCGGCAGCTCGCGAAGGATGCCGGGCTGGTGGTCGTGGCCGGGATGTTCACCCCGGCGCCCGACGGCCGGGTGACCAACACCCTGCTGGCCACCGGCCCGGGAGTGGAGACCTCCTACGACAAGATCCATCTCTATGACGCCTTCGGCTTCGCCGAGTCCAAGACCGTGGCCCCGGGCTCCGAGGTGGTGACCTTCGATCTCGACGGCGTCCGGATCGGCCTGGCCACCTGCTACGACGTACGGTTCCCCGAGCTCTTCCGGGCCCACGCCGACGCGGGCGCGGTGCTCTCCGTGCTGCCCGCCTCCTGGGGCGCGGGGCCCGGCAAGCGCGAGCAGTGGGAGCTGCTGACCCGGGCGCGGGCGCTCGACGCCACCATTTGGCTGGCGGCCGTGGGCCAGGCCGATCCGGCGGCGTCCGGCGTGACCGCCGCGGCCTCCGCCCCCACCGGTATCGGCCACAGCGCCCTGATCGGCCCCGACGGCACCGTACGGGAGCGGCTGGACGCGGGGCCGGGGCTGCTGGTGGGGGACGTCGACACCGAGGAGGTCGCCGCGGTGCGCCGCACGGTGTCCGTTCTGGCCAACCGCAGGCTGGGGGTAAACCCGTGAGCGGCGCCCGCGAGGCCGAAGGGGCCAAACCGGAGCTCGAGTTCCATCTGCCTTCCGGGCCCTGGCAGCGGCCGCCGGGTGCGGGCGCGGGGGTCAGCGAACAGATCCTGGCCGTGGACGGGAGCGGCTCCCACACCACAGCCCTGGTGCGCTGGGAGCCGGGGACGGACACCTCCCCGTCGGGGGTCGCCCGCCACGACGGCTGGGAGGAGGTCTATCTCCTGGAGGGCAGCATGCGCGATCTGACCCTGGGGAGGACCTTCTCGCGCGGCTTCTATGCCTGTCGGCCCCCGGGGATGCCGCATGGCCCCTGGGTCTCCGAGGAGGGCGTCACCATGCTGGTGATCACCTATCCGGAGGCGCCCGCCGAGCGGTGACTCATCGGTCCGGGCGCCGGGTGGTGACTCACCCGTCCGGCCACTGGGCGGTGACTCACCCGGTGAGCAGCACCTTCAGGGTCGACTCCAGATGGGCGCTGATCGCCGTGCGGGCCGCCTCCCTGTCCCCGGAGGCCACCGCGTCCAGGATCGCCCGGTGCTCGCCGAGCACCTCCTCCTGGCGGCCGGTCTGGTTGTACAGGGCCACCACCCCGGCCCGGATCTGGCGGCTGCGCAGTCCGTCGTAGTGCCGGTTGAGGAGTTCATTGCCGACCGCGGCGACCATGGTCGCGTGGAAGAGGTGGTCGATGGCGATGAACTCCTTGGCCTGGTCCGGCCCCATCAGCTCGCGCTGCCGGTCCAGCAGCTCCAGCAGCTTCGCGACCGGCACCGTGCCCGCCTCGATGGTGTGCTCGGCGGCGTAGCGCTCGACGATTCCGCGCAGCTCCATCAGTTCGGTGATCTCCCGGCCGGACAGCGGGGCGATATGCGCACCCCGCTTGGGGACGAGCTGGACCAGGTCCTCGGCCGCCAGCAGGAGCAGGGCCTCACGGATCGGGGTCCGGGAGATGCCGATCCGGTCGGCGATCTCCTGCTCGGTGAGGAACCGGCCCTGCATGTCGGGATCGGTCAGCACGGTCTCCTTGAGGAACGCGTACGCCTTTTCTCGTCCGGACTGCGCTGGCACTGGGCCCCCATGCTGCTTCGCATACAACTCGTATACGAAAATTATCACGGACCGGTGGCCGGGTCGGGGATCCAGGAGCCGTGGATCCCCGCGGGGACGCGGTGGGGCAGCTCCACGGTGGCGACGGGGGCGGCCGTGATGTCCCGGGCGTCCAGGACGATCAGTTCGGAGGCGTCCCGGCGGAGGTCGCTGACGAGGGTCAGGAGATAGCCATCGTCCTCGCTCCCTCCTCCGCCCGCTCCTCCGCCCCCGTCCGCGGGCACGAACACCGCCTCCCCGGGCATCCGGCCCGGTCCGGTCGGAGCTATCTGCCGGGCCCCGGTGGCCGCGTCGTACTTGACCAGTGCGTACTCCTCCAGTCCGCCGCCGGGGAAGGCGACGGCGTAGCCATAGCGGCTGGGCCGCCCCAGCACACTGTCGTTGATCGTGGGGAACTCGGTGACCAGATCATCCAGCGGCTCCTCCCGTGCCGTGCCCGCGGAGGGGTCGAGGACCCAGCGGTGGTGCAGGGAGCCGACCAGCGGGACGGTGGCGTGGCCCGGGGCGCCGGTCCACCACTTCCAGGAGGTCTGCCAGGCGGCCCGGTCATAGCGCGGCCCCTCGACGACGATGCGGCCCGCCGGATCCTCATAGGCGTTGGCGATATGCAGCAGGGCGCCGGGCTCCACCTCGCACCAGGTGACATGGGGCGGCCCGGTGCGCGGCATGAGCCCGATGCGCGGCCGGTAGCCATCGGACCAGCGGTAGGGGATCCCGGAGTGCTCGGCGGGGTCGAAGACCACCGGCAGGTCCAGCCACACCACATAGCGCTCGGTCAGCCCGAAGTCGTGCATCAGCGAGGGCCCCGCGCCCTCGATGGTCTCCTCGCGGACGATATGGCCGTCGCGGGACGCGACGTAATAGACGAGATGGGGCGGCAACGGCGAGTACGAGAAGAAGTGCAGCTCCCCGCTGACCGGATCCTCCTTGGGGTGCGCCGTCATGGCCCGGGTCAGCTTTCCCCCGAAGTCGTAGGCGCCGACCGTGGCCAGCTCGGCGGTCAACTCATAGGGGAGGTTGGCCTCCTGGAGGGCCAGGACGCGACCCGCATGCTCGATCACATGGGTGCCGGCGACGCTGGCGATGAGATCGGCCGCGCCATCCGCCCCTGCGTCGCCCGGGGCGATTCCCTCGCCGCCCGCGCCCGCCCCTTCGCCGCCCGCGGCCGTCTCCATGGCGCTGTGGAGGGCCGGTGTCCGCACCCAGCGGTTGCGGTACCACTCCGCTCTTCCGTCGCGCAGCCGCAGCCCATGGACCATGCCGCTGCCCTTGAACCAGTGCGACGGCACCACCCCGGGCGGGGGGTTGTGGCCGTTGCGCAGATAGCGGCCGGTCAGCTCGGGAGGCAGAGAGCCGTGCACGGTGAGGCCCCAGACGGTCGACTCCACCGCCATCGGGGCGTAGTGGCCGCTGACATAGGGCTTGCCGGGCTTGTCATGCTCGTCGTGCCTATCGGGCTCGCCGAAGGGCTTGCCGCTCATCGCGCGTCCTCCTCGCCGTCCTGGCCGGCACCCTGGTCCGCGACCAGGACGACCTTTCCGGTGACGGTGCCGGACTCGGCCAGCCGCATCGCCTCCGCGGCATCGGAGAGCGGAATCCGCGCCGCCACCAGTGCGGTGAACTCGCCGCTCGCCAGCAGCGCCAGCACCTGCCCCAGATCGGCGCGGATCCGCGCCTGGTAGGCGGCCAGCCGCCGCCGTCCGGCCCAGAGGTTGTAGAAGTGCGCCCCCCGTCCGTTGGGCAGCAGATTCCACAGGGCGAGGCGGGCAAACAGCTTGAGCACCGGGGTCCGGGACGATCCGGGGATGTCCCGGGTGGCCGCCGTGCCGTAGGAGACCAGCGTGCCGCCGGGGGCGAGCAGCCGGTAGGAGTCCACGATGCCCTCGCCGCCGACGTGGTCGAAGACCGCGTCGACCCCGCCGGGCGCCAGCGCGCGCACCCGGCCGGGCAGATCCGGATCGCGGTAGTCGAGGGGGGTGGCGCCGAGGGCGCGCACCGCGTCGTGATGGCGGGGCGAGGCGGTGCCTATGACCTTGACGCCCGCATGGCGGGCGAGCTGGACCAGTGTGGTGCCCACTCCGCCGTTGGCCCCGTGCACCAGCACGGTCGACCCGGGGCGCAGCTTGGCCACGCGGTGGAGCATCTGCCAGGCCGTGATCCCGTTGACCACCACCGTCTCGGCCTCCGCCGGGTCCACCCCTTCGGGGACCTCCACCAGATCGCCCGCGTCGACGAGGGTGTGGCTGGCCCAGCCGCCGATCTTCGTGAGTGCCGCGAACCGGCGCCCCCGCAGGGCCGGATCCACCCCGGGGCCGGTCGAGACCACCTTGCCCACCAGGTCATAGCCGGGCACGAAGGGGAACGGCGGCTGGTCGTAGTACTTCCCGCGGCGCATCTGCTGCTCGGCGAAGGAGACCCCCGATGCCTCGACGGCCACCAGCGCCTGCCCGGGACCGGGCTCGGGCAGCGGGCGGGTGCGGAGCTGGAGCCCCTCCGGCTCCACCTGGCCCGGCAGAACGACTTCGGTGATCATGGCGGATCTCGCTTTCGGGTGAGGAGTTCTCGTTGTTGTGAGAGCTTCTAACGAAACAATGAACCTGTTACTCTCGAAGTGTCAAGTCCGAAATCGACGACCCGTACGAGAGGCCCGTCCATGGCGACAGCACGGCGAGAGCGCTACCGCAAACAGACCCGGGAGGAGGCCAAGGCCGTGGCCCTGGCCCAGCTCTCCGAGTCGGGCACCGCCGGCATCTCGGTGAACGCGATCGCGAAGTCGATGGGCATGACCGGCCCCGCGCTCTACCGCTATTTCGCGAGCCGGGACGAGCTGCTGACCGAGCTGATCACCGACGCCTACCGCGATCTGGCCGAGGCCCTCGCCCGGGCCGTCGCCGACGCCGTCCCCGCCGACCGCTTCCGCGCCCTGGCCCTCGCCCTGCGCGACTGGGCGAAGCGGCAGCCCGACCGCTATCTGCTCATCTACGGCACCCCGGTGCCCGGTTACCACGCGCCGCCGGAGACCATCGAGATCGCGGCCGGGATGATGCGGACCATCGTCGACGCCTGCGCCACCGTCGCGGGTGCGGGTGCGGGTGCGGGTGCCGGTGCCGGTGACGCGAGCGGTGGCGATGGCGCCACCATGAGCGGCGAGCAGCCCCTCACCGAGCTCGAGGCCGCGCTGGCGCGCCATCTGGAGGGCGCGGGCCCCTGGGTGGCCGGGGAAGAGCCCGGTGGCGAGCTGAAGGGCCGTGCGCTGCGCACCTGGACCCGGCTCCACGGCGTGATCAGCCTTGATGTGCAAGGCCAGTTCACGGGCATGGGCTTCGATCCCTCGGTCCTCTTCGAGGCCGAGATCGACGCCCTCGTGCGGGGTGGCTGAGGTGTCCAGGTCCGAGCTGCCCGCCCTGCGGGCCGGGCGCACACTGGAAGGACGGCGGAGCGCACGGGTGACCGGAGGCCGCGATGGAGCACGGTGAGTTCGATGTGGTCGTGGAGATCCCGGAGGGGTCCCGCAACAAGTACGAGATGGACCATGACACCGGCCGGATCCGGCTGGACCGGATGCTGTTCACCTCGACGAAGTATCCGGCCGACTACGGCTTCGTCGACCTCACTCTCGGCCGGGACGGCGATCCGCTGGACGCCCTCGTCACCGTCGCCGAGCCGACCTTCCCCGGCTGTGTCATCCTCTGCCGCGCCATCGGCATGTACTGCATGCGCGACGAGCAGGGCCCGGACGAGAAGATCCTCTGCGTCCCGGCCCATGACCCGCGCTATGTCGGCGTCCAGGACATCGAGGACGTCCCCGAATTCGACCGGCGGGAGATCACCCACTTCTTCGAGGTCTACAAGGACCTCGAGCCCGGCAAGTCCGTCGAGGGCTCCCACTGGGAGGGCCGTGACCGGGCCTACGCGGAAATAGCCGCCTCCCGCGTCCGCGCCGCCGAAACCGGCTGGTTCCCGAGCCCCTGACCAGGGTCGACGCTCAGGGCACCGGCCCGCGCGCCGCGGGCGCCCAGGGCGTTTCCCCGCCCAGCGCCGGCGTTCGGGGCGCCCGCCCGCGCAGCGCCCGCACTCAGGCCGTCTCCCCGCGCGGCGCCGGCACCCCGCGGTCGTTCTGCAGCTCCCACAACTCCCGGAACAGCCCGCGGCACCCCGTCAGCTCCGCGAACGTGCCCTGCTGGATCACCCGCCCCCGCTCCAGCACGACGATCCGGTCCGCCACGGCGACGTTCGCCAGCCGGTGCGTGACCAGGACGACGGCGCGGTCCTCCGCCATCCGCCGCAGCCCCGCGAAGATCCGGTGCTCGGCACGGGCGTCCAGCGCGCTGGTGGGCTCGTCCATCACCAGCAGTCCGGCGGGCCGGTGGAACGCGCGGGCCAGCGCGATGCGCTGCCACTGCCCGCCGGACAGCTCCACCCCGCCCCACCACTGCCGGGCGAGCAGCGTGTCCAGCCCGCTGCGCAGCCCGTCCGCCACCTCATGCGCCCCGGAGTGGACCGCCGCCTCCCGGACCGCCTCGTCCCCGCCGTGCGGCTGGCCCAGGGTGATGTTGTCGCGGGCGGACAGCGGCCAGTGCGCGTAGTCCTGCGGCACGACCGCCGTATGCCGCCACATCGCCTGCGGATCCAGCCCCGCCACATCCGCGCCGTCCCAGGTCACCGTGCCCTTGGTGGGCAGATAGAGCCCGGTCAGCAGCTTGCTCAGGGTGGTCTTGCCCGAGCCGTTCTCCCCGACCAGCGCGAGCACCTCGCCCCGCCGCACCTCGAGCGTGACATCGTCCAGGGCCGGGGCGTCGGATTCCGGATAGGCGTACGTCAGGCCCTCGGCCCTGATCACCCGCGGCGACGCCGGGATCCGGGTGCCGCGCCGCATCCGGTGTCCCCCCGCCTCCTCGATGAACTCCGCCCAGTCGTCCAGATACAGCCCCGTACGGAACAGCCGCGTCCCGTAACCGACCATCCCCTGCAGCGAAGCGCCCACCGTGCGCAGCGCGAACACGGCCGTACCCGCCGACGCCACCGACATCTGCCCCGCGCCCAGCAGCAGCGCCAGCGACACCCAGACCAGCCCGGACGCCAGCCCTCCGGCCAGCGCGCCCAGCACCGCGTACCGCGCGCCCCGGTGGACCGCCGTGTCGGTGGCCGCGTCCACCCGCGCCCCGATGGCCCGGTAGCGCTTCAGCAGAAACTCCGCCATGGTGCCGGAACGGAGCTGATCGGCGATGTCCTTGTCCACCATGTACCAGCGCAGCAGCCCGAGCGTGCGCCGGTCGGCGCTCATCGCACGACTGGTCTCGTAGTGCACCCGGGCCGCCTTCATCCCCGCGATCCCCTGCGGCAACGCGGTCAGCAGCAACAGCGGCAGCAGCGCCGGATGCAGCACGGTGACCACGCCCGCCGCCGCGATCAGCGACGAGAGACACGCCATGAGCTGCTGCGACTCGGTGATCAGATCCTGCGCCACCTCGGCGCCCCGGTCCGCGGCGTCCCACTTGTCGTTGAACCCGGGGTTGTCGTACGCCGCCAGCTCGGCGTTGATCGCCGCGTCCAGCATCTGCGTCTCGGCCTCCCGGGAGATCCGCGGGGAGAGCCTGCTGGAGATGTTGCTGACCGCGATCCCCAGCAGCGCCCGCAGCCCGGCCGCCCCCGCCAGCACCGCGATCGAGGGCAGCGCGTCCCGGAGCCGGTCGGCGATGTGGCCGGAGGAGATGAGCGCCGTGATCGTGCCCGTGGTGGCCAGCAGCCCGAACGCCTCGAAGAAGCCCGACAGCGCCTGGCACACCAGCAGCGCCACCACCGCCGTCCGGTCCACCTTCCAGGCCAACGCCATGGAACGGCGGACGAGTTGGGGCAGTCTGCGGGCCATGGCCCGGGTGGTGACGGGGTTCTTCTCCAAGGCGGTCAGCGCGGGCGGCCGGAACCGTAACTCCTCGCTGGGCCGCTCGGCCGGTTGTTCCGATGGCTGTTCCGACGGCTGCTTCGATGGCTGTTCCGGTGGTTGTTCCGCCTGCTCCGTGGTTCGGGACGTCACAAATCCCCCTGAGGGCGTGTTTTCCGTTCGGTATGCCTCAGATTGCCGCAGACCGAGACTCGGTCGCCCGTGGTTTACGGCGAGGTCCACCGATCGTGGAGCGGCCGCATCGCACCAGGCGCCCCCCTCACCTCAGCCGACCTCAGCCGAGGTCACGCCACCTCGGACGACCTCGGATGACCGGAAAAAGGGCTGGAGCCGCGCCCCGTGCGCGTGCTTCGATGCGCCCCATGGTGTCCACCGACCGGCTGCTCGCCTTCGCGGCCATGTCCTTTCTGCTGATCGTGATCCCCGGCCCCAGCGTGCTCTTCGTGGTCGGCCGGGCACTGGCCCAGGGCCGCCGCGCGGCGCTGACCACGGTCATCGGCAATACGCTCGGGGCGTATGTGCTGGTCGTGGCCGTGGCGCTGGGCGTCGGGTCCGTGGTGGAGCGCTCGGCCGTCGTCTTCACCACGCTGAAGCTGGTGGGCGCCGCGTATCTGGTCCACCTGGGCGTCAAGGCGGTGCGGCAGCGCCGCTCGCTGCACGCCGCCTTCACCGGCGACGGCCCCGCCCGCGGGGGCCTGCGCACCCTGTGGGAGGGGTTCGCGGTCGGGGTGGCCAACCCCAAGACGATCGTGTTCTTCGCCGCCGTACTGCCCCAGTTCGTCGACCGTGACCAGGGGCATGTCGCGCTGCAGATGCTGCTCCTCGGCCTGATCTTCAACGCCATCGCGGTGGTCTCCGACAGCGTATGGGGCCTGGCCGCGGCCACCGCCCGCACCTGGTTCGCCCGCTCACCGAGACGCCTCGCCCTGGTCGGCGGCGTCGGCGGACTCTCCATGATCGGCCTTGGCGTCACCGTCGCCGCGACCGGCCGCACGGACTAGCCGCGCCCTCTGACGCGGCGGCACCCTCCGCGCGCCACGCGTGCGCGGGGAGTTGAGGAGAGGCGGCGCGCGCCGTGCGCGAGGTGGGGGGTGCGCTGGGGGAAGAGGTGGGCGCTGGGCTGTATGGGGTAATTCGGGGTGTTTCCCTGGCGTTGGGGGTGTGTCGCGCGCCTACTGGTGCTACAGACCGGTGGGTTCCCCATCTGCCGGGGGACGGCGACGCGGGGGATGTTCCCGTGCGGATCGCCGTAGGTGCGCACCCCTGGCCTCCGATGCGCCGCCCTGCGCGCTCGCAGTCGCGCGTGGCGAGTAACGGCCCACCATTCCAAGCCATTTGGAGGGCCCGTCATGGCTTCACCCACTGTCACCCTGGTCGCGGCGTCACCCAATCCCGCGGTCTCCGGGCAGTCGGTCACGCTCACCGCCACGGTCACGCCGCACCCGCCCGCGACCGGCACCCCGACCGGTTCGGTCACCTTCGTGATCGGCGGTACGGGCGGGGGCACGTTCACCCAGCCGCTGACGGGCGGCACGGCGACGTTCATCACCAGCGGCCCGGGCGCGGGGTCGCACACCGTGACCGCCACCTACAACGGTGACACCAACTTCGCCACGTCGACGTCGGCGCCGCTCACGCAGGTGGTGAACCCCGCGAACTCCAGGACCACGATCAGCTCCAACCCCAACCCGTCCGAGGCGGGCACACTCGTCGACTTCGTCGCCTTCGTGGAAGCCATCCCGCCCGGCGACGGCACCCCGACGGGCACGGTCACCTTCACCCTCACCAACGGTGTGGGCACGATCACCATCAACACCACCGTGGACACCAATGGATTCGCCTTCGTCGAAGTGCCGCTGTCGGCAGGCAACTGGGACGTCGACGCCTTCTACGCGGGGGACGCCAATTTCGGCGCCTCCGGCGTCTCCGAGTACACCCAGGTCGTCACCGAGCCGGAGAGCGGCACGGTGACCACCACTGTGAGCTGATCCCACAGCACTGGGCCCCGCCACCGCCGAAAGGGGCAGTGGCGGGGCCCAGCCACGCACGTCGGACGTCGACCCGCGCGGAAAGCCGGATCCACGCATGAGTGACCCTTATGCGGGTAAATGTGAGGTGTGTCCGTCAAGACGCCGCGATGGGGCGCGCTGCTGCTGGCCGTCCTCGTCGCTCTGACGGCGGTGCTGCTCACCGCCGGGGGCGCTCGTGCCGAAACGGATGTGAACAAGATCGGCAAGGCGTTGCGGCACAGCCCCGTATACGTCGATCCCGGCGCCTCCGACGCACTGAGCGCCGGACAGGCGCGCCGCTTGGTGGCGCATATCCGTGAGGCGGGCGTGCCCGTCTACGTCGCCGTCCTGCCGGACAATCCCGCGTACGGAGGCGAGCGCGTCTTCGGGCGGCTGCGGGCCGCCGTCGACCGTCCCGGCATCTACGCGGTGGCGCTCGGCTCCTCCTTCGGGGCGGCCTCCGACACCTCGGTGCTGCCGGGACGCACCTCGCAGGCGCTGGCGGCGCAGAACCTGCGGCAGCACCCCCGCGACCTCGCGGCGGTCCTGGACGGCTTCGTGACCGACGCGGCCAAGGCGACCCACGACCGGGGCGGCCAGGGGACCGGCGGCGACCAGGGCGCGCGGGACTCCACCGGTCTGTCGGTGGGGGACACCGTGGTGGTGCTGATCATTCTGGCCGCCGTCGGCGGAGGCGGTCTCTACCTGCTGCGGCGCACCCGCAAGCAGCGCCGCGAGCGCGAGCGGGCCGAGCTGGAGCAGGTGCGTGGCGCGGTCGAGGAGGACATCACCGCGTACGGCGAGAAGCTCAGCCGGACCGGCTTCGACCCGGCCGACCCGGCGTCCACCCCCGAGATGGCGGACGACTACGGCCGCGCCCTGGACGCCTACGAGGAGGCGAAGGCCAAGTCGGCCGCCGCCCGGGGCCCCGCGGACGTACGGCCGGTGACCGAGGCGCTGGAGGAGGGCCGCTTCGCGCTGGCGGTGCTCGATGCCCGCCGCGAGGGCGGGCCGCTGCCCGAGCGCCGCCCGCCGTGCTTCTTCGACCCGCGCCACGGCCCGTCGGTCCGGGACGTCCCGTGGGCGCCCTCGGGCGGCACCCAGCGCTCCGTCCCGGCCTGCGCCGCGGACGCCACCCGCATCGACGACGGCCTCGATCCGGACGCCCGCACCGTCCCGGTCGGCGTCGACCGGCGACGCCCGTACTGGGAGGCCGGTCCGGCCTACGGGCCCTGGGCGAGCGGGTACTTCGGCGGATACGGCTCGATGCTGCTGCCCGGGCTGCTGATCGGCACGCTGCTGGGCGGGTCCCTCGGCCCCGGCTACGACACCGGCGACTTCGGCGGCGACTTCGGCGGCGGCTTCGGCGACGGCGGGGGCGGCGGTGACGCCGGGGGCGGCGACTTCGGCGGTGGTTTCGGCGACGGCGGTGGATTCGGCGGTGGCTTCGGGGGAGGCTTCGGCGACGGCGGCTGACCCCTGGCCGACGCGCCCGCGGCAGGCCCCCAGCACACGCGTGTGCGCGGTGCGTACGCGGTGCCCCGACCACACGGAACGCGCGCCGCACGAGGCGGATGGTGTGCGCGGGGAAGGCCGTCGAGCGCTGCGCTATCCGGGGTAATTGGGCGTCAACTCTCTGGCGGTGGCGGCCAGTCGCGCGCCTACTGGTGCTACAGACCGGTGGGTTCCACATCTGCCGGGGGACGGCGCCGCGGGGATGTCCCCGTGTGGATCGCCGTAAGTGCGCACCCCCTCGCCTCCGATGCGCCGCCGCGCCTTGTTCCCGCATGCGTGGCGAGCAACGGCCCACCACCCCACACCACTTGGAGGGCCACCATGGCTACCCCCACGATCACCCTGGTCACGGTCTCACCCCAACCCGCGACGTTCGGACAGTCGGTCACCCTCACCGCCACCGTCATCCCGCTCGGCGCCGGAACTCCCACCGGCACCGTCACCTTCGTCGTCACCGGCGGCCCCACCGTGACTGGGACGCTGTCGGGCGGGACCACCTCGGTCACCGTCCCCAGCCTGAGCGTCGGCGCCCACGCCGTCCTCGCCAACTACAACGGTGACACCAACTTCTCCCCGTCCACCGGCGCCAACGTCATCCTCGTCGTCCAGTCGGCGACCACCACATCGGTGTCCTCGGCGCCGGATCCGTCCACGCTGGGGCAGTCGGTGACGTTCACCGCCACCGTCACCCCGGTCGCACCCGGTGCGGGCGTCCCGACCGGGACGGTCACCTTCATCATCGGAGGCTCCGGCGGCGGCGCCTTCGTCCAGCCCCTGTCGGCGGGCACCGCGACGCTGTCCCTCAACACCCTGGGCGTAGGCACCCACCCCGTGGTCGCCCTCTACACCGGCGACACCAGCTTCCTGCCGTCCTCCGGCACCGACACCCAGACCGTCAACCCCACCGCGTGACCGCTCCACACACCACCGAGCCCCCGCCCCGCCCATCGGGGCGGCGGCGGGGGCTCGGCCGGAGCCGGTACGGATCACACGTCGAAGTAGAGCTCGAACTCGTGCGGGTGCGGGCGCAGCTGCAGCGGGGCGATCTCGTTGGTGCGCTTGTAGTCGATCCAGGTCTCGATCAGGTCGGAGGTGAAGACCCCGCCCTGGAGGAGGAACTCGTGGTCGGCCTCGAGGGAGTCGAGGACGGCCGGGAGGGAGGTCGGGACCTGCGGGACGCCCGCGTGCTCCTCGGGGGCGAGCTCGTAGAGGTCCTTGTCGATCGGCTCGGCCGGCTCGATCTTGTTCTTGATGCCGTCCAGACCCGCGAGGAGCAGGGCGGAGAAGGCCAGGTACGGGTTGCCGGAGGAGTCCGGGGCGCGGAACTCGACGCGCTTGGCCTTCGGGTTGGAGCCGGTGATCGGGATACGCATCGCGGCGGAGCGGTTACGCTGCGAGTACACCAGGTTGACCGGCGCCTCGAAGCCCGGCACCAGGCGGTGGTAGGAGTTCACCGTCGGGTTGGTGAAGGCCAGCAGCGACGGGGCGTGCCGGAGGATGCCGCCGATGTAATAGCGGGCGGTGTCCGACAGGCCCGCGTAGCCCTGCTCGTCGTAGAAGAGCGGGGAGCCGCCCTGCCACAGCGACTGGTGGACGTGCATGCCCGAGCCGTTGTCACCGAAGATCGGCTTCGGCATGAAGGTCGCGGTCTTGCCGTTCTTCCACGCCACGTTCTTGACGATGTACTTGAACAGCATCAGGTCGTCGGCCGCGGCCAGCAGCGTGTTGAACTTGTAGTTGATCTCGGCCTGGCCGGCGGTGCCCACCTCGTGGTGCTGGCGCTCGACCTGGAGACCGGCCTTGTCCAGCTCGAGGCTGATCTCGGCGCGCAGGTCGGCGAAGTGGTCGACCGGCGGGGTCGGGAAGTAGCCGCCCTTGTAGCGGACCTTGTAGCCACGGTTGTCCTGAAGCGCGCCGGTGTTCCAGGCGCCCGCCTCGGAGTCGATGTGGTAGAAGGACTCGTTCGCCTTGGTGTCGAAGCGCACGCTGTCGAAGACGTAGAACTCCGCCTCCGGGCCGAAGTACGCGGTGTCCGCGATACCGGTGGAGGCGAGGTACGCCTCGGCCTTCTTGGCGATGTTCCGCGGGTCACGGCTGTACTGCTCACCCGTGATCGGGTCGTGGATGAAGAAGTTGATGTTGAGCGTCTTGTCCCGGCGGAACGGGTCGACCCGGGCCGTGGAGAGGTCCGCGCGCAGGGCCATGTCCGACTCGTGGATGGCCTGGAAGCCGCGGATCGACGAGCCGTCGAAGGCCAGCTCCTCGTTCGGGTCGAACGCCTCCGCCGGTACGGTGAAGTGCTGCATGACGCCGGGAAGGTCGCAGAAGCGGACGTCGACGAACTTGACGTCCTCGTCCGAGATGTACTTCCGAGCGTCGTCGGCGTTCTGGAACATCCAACTCCTCCTAGCCCGGCCGCGGTGGGACGGGGATTTGTCCGGTCGCGCGGTCCATGTGCGGTGGCGCGCTGTCGCCGACCATAGGCAGACGGGATTTCCCGGGCATGACCCATTTGTTTCACCCAGGTTAACCGGCCCGAGGGGGGTTACGGGGACCTCGTGGCCTCGGAAAAGGCACCGAATGGCCCGCCCGGAACCAGCGGGCGGGGGCCAGGCCCGGGGAACGTATGCGGTCGCAGTAACGTAGACGGGTGGACAAGAGGCAAGCAATCGGATCGTGGCTTTCCGGGCCCCGCGCGGCCGCCGAGGACATGGGCGTCGACTTCGGCTACCGGGGCCAGGGGCTCGGGCTCCCCGAGAGCGGACCGGGCGCCATAGCGCCGCTGGGACGCCGTTTCGGGGCGCTCTTCATCGACTGGGCCCTGTGCCTGCTCGTCTCCTACGCCCTGCTGTCCGGCCGCGACGCCCAGGCCGCCGGGAACTGGGCGCTGCTGGTCTTCCTGGTGCTGAGCCTGGTCACCGTGGGCACCGTCGGCGCCACCCCCGGCAAGCTGCTGCTGAAGCTGCGGGTCATCGGCGAGGGCGGGGTGCGGCTGAGCCTGCCGAAGGCCGTGCTGCGCAGTGTGCTGGTGGTACTGGTCATCCCGGCGGTGGTCTGGGACCGCGACACCCGCGGGCTGCACGACCGGCTCTCCCGCGCCGTGCAGATCAGGGTCTGAGCCCCGGGATCACACCCGTACGGATTGCGTACAACGGCGTTACGTACGAAACGGCGGCCCGGACTCCATGTCCGGGCCGCCGTCTCGTATCCGTTTCGGTGCGGGGAGCGCTCAGCGCCCCTTCGGCATCCGCATCCCCTTGGGCATCGGACCCTTCGGAATCGGCATGTTGCTCATCAGATCGCCCAGCGCGCGCAGCCGGTCGTTGACCACCGTGACCTGTGCGCCCGGCAGCACCCGCGGAAGCTTCAGCAGCGTGGTGCGGAGTTTCTTGATCTCGACCTGGCCCTCGCCGGAGCCCACGATCACATCGTGGACCGGGACCTCCGCGACGATGCGCGCCATCTTCTTCTTCTCGGCGGCCAGCATGCCCTTGAGCCGGTTCGGGTTGCCCTCGGCGACCAGCACGACGCCCGCCTTGCCCACCGCGCGGTGGATGACGTCCTGGTTCCGGTTCATGGCCACCGCGGGGGTCACCGACCAGCCGCGGCCCACGTTCTCCAGCACCGCCGCCGCCGCGCCCGGCTGGCCCTCCATCTGTCCGAAGGCGGCCCGCTCGGCACGGCGGCCGAAAATGATCGCCATCGCGAGGAACGCCAGGACGAAGCCCAGGATGCCAGCGAAGATCGGGTGACCGATCAGGAAGCCGATCGCGAGAAGGACACCGAAGGTGACAATCCCCACGCCGGCGACGACAAGAGTGACCTTCGGGTCGACCCGCTTGGTCATCTTGTAGGTCAGGGCGATCTGCTTCAGCCGCCCGGGGTTCTCGGATGTTTCCTTCCTCGCCATACAGCGAAGTTTACGTGGCCTGGGAGGTACTGGTGGACACGGCCTCCAGTACGTGTTCGGCCTCGTCCCGGTCCTTGGCCCGACGGCGGTCCTCGAGCACGGCCGTCCAGGCGTTGCGGCGGGCGGTGCGCTGCCCGCCCCGCAGCAGCAGACCCTCCAGGGCGAGGAGCGCGTCGGTGACGGACGGGCGTACGGGCGCAGCCGGCATGGATACCCCTCGGAAGCGGCGGATGATCGCTACGCACAACGTATAAGCAGTGCGTGGCTCAATCGTTACCCATTGGTGTTACCAGTGCGTGACTGGCCGGTCAAACACCGATGAAGCCCAGCTGCGGCCCGTATCCCGCCCTTGACCTGCGGCGTTTTCGGAGCCCTCGGATATGTGTGTGCTCGCAATCACACAGCGTGTTGCTCACACGGCCGATCGGAGCACGTTACGTGACGGAGTGTGAACTCAGACCGCCGGGGAGGCCGCGGCGACATTGCGCCGCTCGATGGCCTGCTGGTACAGACGGCCGGCCCGGTACGAGGAGCGGACCAGCGGGCCGGACATGACGCCCGCGTAGCCGATCTCCTCGGCCTCCTCCTGGAGCTCCACGAACTCCTGGGGCTTGACCCAGCGCTCCACCGGATGGTGCCGGGCGGACGGCCGCAGGTACTGGGTGATGGTGATCAGCTCACAGCCCGCGTCATGGAGGTCCTGCAGCGCCTGGCTGATCTCCTCGCGCTCCTCGCCCATGCCCAGGATCAGGTTGGACTTGGTGACCAGACCCGCCTCGCGCGCCTTGGTGATCACCTCGAGCGAGCGCTCGTAGCGGAAGCCGGGACGGATGCGCTTGAAGATCCGCGGCACCGTCTCGACGTTGTGCGCGAGCACCTCGGGGCGGGACGAGAAGACCTCGGCGAGCTGCTCGGGGACCGCGTTGAAGTCCGGGATCAGCAGCTCCACACCGGTGTTCGGCATCAGGGAGTGGATCTGGCGGACGGTCTCCGCGTAGAGCCAGGCACCGCCGTCCTCCAGGTCGTCACGGGCCACACCGGTGATGGTCGCGTACTTCAGCTCCATCGTGCGTACGGATTCGGCCACCCGGCGCGGCTCGTCGCGGTCCAGCTCCTGCGGCTTGCCGGTGTCGATCTGGCAGAAGTCGCAGCGCCGGGTGCACTGGTCGCCGCCGATGAGGAACGTCGCCTCGCGGTCCTCCCAGCACTCATAGATGTTCGGACAGCCCGCCTCCTGGCACACGGTGTGCAGGCCCTCGCGCTTCACCAGGCCGTGCAGTTCGGTGTACTCGGGGCCCATTTTCGCCCGGGTCTTGATCCACTCGGGCTTGCGCTCGATGGGGGTCTGGCTGTTCCGGACCTCCAGGCGCAGCATCTTGCGTCCGTCGGGTGCGACTGCGGACACGTCCGGCACTCCTCTTTGCTTGGCTCTGCTTGGCGGCTCGGCGTGGCGAGTTTGCCGGCGGGCTTTCGAATCGTCGGCGGTCACCAGAGTACGCCCGTGGTTCGTACGCATTTACGTCCAGGGCAACCGATAGCGGTGAGGGCGCATTCCCGGAGGGCCGGACCCGGAAGGGCCGCCTTCCCGGAGCGCCGGACCCGGCAGGGCTGGGCTGGTAGGGCCCGATCGGTGGGCCCGATCGGCGGGCCCGATCGGCGGGCCCGATCGGCGGGCCCGATCGGCGGGCCCGATCGGTGGGCCGACCGGCGGGCCCGGCCCGGGAAGGTCAGACCGCCCGGGGCAGCGGGACGGCGGACTCCAGGACCTCTCGCAGATGCCGCTCGACGACCGGCAGCACCTCGGAGATCGGCACATCCCGGCCCAGCTCCTCCGAGAGCGAGGTCACACCCGCGTCCCGGATCCCGCACGGCACGATCTGGTCGAACCAGGTGTTGTCCGGATTGCAGTTGAGCGAGAAGCCGTGCATCGTCACGCCCTTGGCGATCCGCACCCCGATGGCGGCCAGCTTGCGGTCCTCACGGCGCTGCCCGGCGTTGGACGGGGCGTACTCCGGCCCGTTCAGCCGTGCGTCGAACTCCTCGTCCTCCAGCCGCGGGTCGAAGTCCAGCTTCAGCCCGCCGAGCGCGGGGCGCTGATCCACCGGGTCGCCCAGCACCCACACCCCGCTGCGGCCCTCCACCCGGGTCGTCTCCACGCCGAACTCCGCGCAGGTGCGCAGCAGCGCCTCCTCCAGGCGGCGGACATGCGCGATGACGTCCACCGGGCGCGGCAGCTTGAGGATCGGATAGCCCACCAGCTGACCGGGGCCATGCCAGGTGATCTTGCCGCCGCGGTCCACGTCCACCACCGGGGTGCCGTCCAGGGGGCGCTCGTTGTCGGCCGTGCGCCGCCCCGCCGTGTAGACCGGGGGGTGCTCCAGCAGCAGACAGGTGTCGGGGATCTCGTCCGCGAAGCGGGCGGCGTGCACCCGGCGCTGCTCCTGCCACGCCTCCTCGTAGTCCACGGCGTCCGCGCCGAAGCCCAGGTGGACGTAGCGCAGCGCCGGTGAACCGGGGACCGACCCCGGCGAAGCAGTGGTCACGGCGGTCACGGCAAGCTCCTTCTCGGCCCACGTGCGATTGGGGGCGGAGCCTCGCGGCGGCGCCCCCGCCACTGTACGACCGTGTCCCCTTACGTCCTCACCCGGCCCGTTCTCACACGATCGGATGAATGCCGCCCGACGGCCGCGATCAGCCCTCGAGGGGCAGTTACATTCGCGCCGTTCCACAGAGCGATCAGGGAGACCGGCAAGCTGATGACGGAACGACCCCCACAGCGCATTCCCAATCGTCAGCTCGCCGCGCTCATCGCCGAGGCTGGCTTCTCCAACGCTGGGCTCGCCCGGCGGGTGGACCAGCTCGGGCTGGAGCACGGCCTGGACTTGCGGTACGACAAGACATCGGTGACGCGGTGGCTGCGCGGACAGCAGCCACGCGGTACCACCCCGGCGCTGATCGCCGAGGTGTTCACCCGGCGGTTGGGGCGTCGGCTGACCGCCCAGGACCTGGGCCTGGACGCCTGTGCGCCCGTCTACGCGGGGCTGGAGTTCGCCGCCACGCCGCAGGAGGCGGTGGACATCGTCAGCGGGCTGTGGCGGAAGGACTCCGGAAGCCAAGCGGAGCTGCGGAAGATCGCCTTCACCCCGGCGGGTCTGGTCGTCCCCAGCCGCGACTGGCTGATCGGGCGGCCCGACGACCGGGTGGCGCGCGGTGAGCCACCGGCGGGCGGCGTCCCGGCGGGGACGGGGCTCGGGGGCGGTAGCGGGGCAGGGGCCGCGGCCGGGCGGCTGCCCGCGCAGGGCGGCCGAGCGGGTGGCCCGGCGGGTGGCCCGGCGGGTGGCCCGGCCGGGGTGGCCGGGGTGGCACCGGGGCGTGCGGCCATCCAGGGCGCGCACGGCGCCCATGGCACTCAGGGCGCTCATGGCGCTCACGGTGCCCAGGGCCGGGCGCCGCTGCCCCGTCAGCGCCGGCACGACCGCGACCGGCGCGCACCGGGCTACCGGGTGACCTCCGGCGACATCGCGGCCCTGCGCTCGGTCGGGGAGCTGTTCGCGGCGCTGGACCAGACGTACGGCGGCGGACACGCCCGCCAGGCCCTGGTGCGCTACCTCGAGCACGAGGGCGAGCCGATGCTGCGCGGCTCGTACAACGAGGCGACCGGGCGGCGGCTGTTCGGCGCGGTCGCCGATCTGACCCGGCTGGCCGGATGGACCTCGTTCGACATCGCCGCCCACGGTCTGGCACAGCGCTACTTCGTCCAGGCGCTGCGGCTGGCACAGGCGGCCGGGGACCGCACATACGGCAGCTATGTGCTGGTGACGATGAGCCGCCAGGCCGTCTATCTCGGCCATGGGCGGGAGGCCGTGCAGCTGGCCCGGGTGGCCCAGCAGGGGGTCGGCGGCGGCGCCCCGCCGGTGCTGCAGTCGCTGCTGCACGCGATCGAGGCGCGCGGCCATGGCGTCCTGGGCGAGGTGCGCGCGTGCACCGCCTCGCTCGCCCGCGCCGAGCGGGCGCTGGAGACGGCCCGGCCGGGGGACGATGTGCCGTACTGGGCGCGGCTCTTCGACGAGGCCCAGCTGGCCGACGAGTTCGGCCACTGCCACCGCGACCTGCAGCAGTACCGGGCCGCCGCCCAGCACGCGGAGCGCTCCCTGCAACTGCACGGCGCCGGGTTCGCGCGCAGCCGGCTGTTCTGCCGGGTGGTCCTGGCGAGCGCGCGGCTGGGCCTCGGCGAGCTGGAACAGGCGTGCCAGCTGGCGGCGGAGGCGGCGCAACAGGCTTCGGAGATGCGGTCGGTGCGGGCGGTGGAGTACGTACGGGACTTCGAGCGCCGCCTGGAGCCCTACCGGGACGCGGCCCCGGCCCGCGGCTACCGGGAGCGAGTGGCGGCGCTGGGGTAGGGGCGGGGGTGTGGGTGTGTGGGGCGCGGAGGCCGTGGCTGCTCAGGTGGCGGGGCGCGGGGCCGCACGGTGGGGCGGTGGCTGCTGGGGCGCGCGGGGCGCTGGGGCGGGATGGTGGCCGCTCGGGTGCGCGGTGCGCGGTGCGCGGTGCGTGGGACGTGCGGCGTGGGGCGTGGGGCCGCAGGGTGGGGCGGTCGCTGATCAGGTGGCGGGGGCCGGGGCGGGAGGTCGCTGGCCAGGTGGCGGGGGGCGCGGGGCGGACGGTCGCTGGTCAGGTGGCGGGGCGCGCGTCCAGGCGTCCAGGACGGGTGCCTGGGCAGGGTGTGGTCAGGTGTCCAGGACGGGTGTGCCCCGGGGCTGGACGAGGTGGGGTGTCCAGGAGGGGTGTGCCCGGGTCGGGTGTGGTCAGGTGTGCAGGGCGGGTGTGTCCCTGGGGCGGGTGTGGTCAGGTGTCCAGGACGGGTGTGTCCCGGGGCCGGACGAGGTGGGGTGTCCAGGACGGGTGTGTCCAGGGCCGGGTGGTGCCCAGGGCACCGGGTGGGTCAGGCGTCCACGACGACGCCGAAGGTGCGCTCCAGGCCGGTGCGGCCCGCGTCGGTCAGGTGGATCACGCGGCGGCGGCTGCCACGGCGGATCCAGTCCAGCGCGAACAGCCGGTCCGTCAGGGCGGCGCCCAGCGCCCCGGCCAGATGGTGGCGCTGCTCGGTCCAGTCCACGCAGTAGCGGATCAGCGGGCGGCGCGCGGGGAGCCCGTCCGCGTCCACGCCGAACGCCGCCAGCTCCGCGCGCCCCGGGTCCGTCAGCCGGTACGTGGTGTCGTTGCCCGGGGCGGAGAGTCGGTCGCTCTCCGCCGCCCCGGGGTGGAAGCGTCCGTCGCCGCCTTCCAGGACCCCGCGTTCCAGCAGCGCCGCCATCAGGGCTACTCCGAGGGCGCCCGCGACATGGTCGTAGCAGGTACGCGCCCGGCGCAGGGCGTGTGCGTGGGTGCTTTGGCGCAGCGAGGTGACCGGCAGCGGCGGGGCGATCCGGGCCAGCGCCTCGAGGGCCTCGCCGACGGCGGGGCCGGTCAGCCGGTAGTAGCGGTGCCGCCCGTGCGGCTCGACCCGTACCACCCCGGCCTCCAGCAACTTGGCCAGATGCCCGCTCACCGTGGAGGCGCTGACCCCGGCCTCGGTGGCCAGCACGCTCGCGGGCAGGGCGCGGCCCTCCAACAGCGCCTGCAGAACGCGGGCGCGAGACGGATCGGCGATCGCGGCGGCAGCGCGGGCGATGTCGGCGTCACGGGCGTCCGTGGTGGTGGCCATGCGTCCAGCCTAGGTCGGGGTCGCTTCGGCAGCGGACGAAGTGTGCGCGGGCGCACGTGCCAACCTTCGGCGGTACGGCCCGCAGTGCGTGCCCTGCGGTGTGTGCCCCGGGCGGGGCTGGGGACCGGGGCCGCGCGATGTGGCCCCCGCTCCGCCCGTCCTGGGCGCGCCACGCCTCAGCCTGCGTGCGTTGGCCTGTGTGCCTTGCCGCTGCGCTTGGGGTTGGAAGCCTGGCCCTATGAATCTGCGCCTGCGGCCGTGCTCTGGCGTGCCGGTGTTTCGGACTCGGCAGGCCGGGGCGCGGGGCCGGGGGCCGCGCGATGTGGTCCGTGGCCTCCGCCCGCGCCCGGCGTGCCTCGCCCTGTTCCCTACGCGTCTACGCGCTCGGCGCCTCGGCCCGGGTGCCTTGCGCTGCGCGCTCGGGGCTGGACGCCCGCTGTACGTGCCTCCGGCCGCAGGCCGTGTGCTGCGGCGGGGGCAAGCGCTTTGGATCGGGCCGGGGTCCGTGCGATGTGGTCTGTGGCCTCCGTTCTCTGCGCGTCTACGCGTGCGGCGCCTCGGCCTGGGTGCCTTGCGCTGCGTGCTTGGGGTGGGATGCCTCGCCGTATGAGGCTCCGGCCGTAGGCCGTGTGCTGCGGCGGGGGCATGCGCTTTGGGCCGGGCCGGGGGCGGGTGATGCGGTCCGTGGCTCCGTTCCTCGCGCGCCTCGGCGCGCCACGCTTCGGTCTGTGGCGAAGGGATCAGGGGCGAGGGTGGAGGCATGAGGACGTACCGCTCCACGCATCGGATCTCGGAATCCTCGGCCCCGCCCGTGGCGGTCGCCGTGCGGAGGGTGCCGTTGCTCGCCATCTGCCTCGGGTACTTCCTGGTCATCCTCGACGTCACCGTCGTCAATGTGGCCGTACCCCGCATCGGCGCCGGGCTGGCGGCCGGGCAGGGGGCGCTGCAGTGGATCGTGGACGGGTACACGCTGGTCTTCGCCGGGCTGCTGCTGTTCTGTGGCGGGCTGGGGGACCGGCTGGGCCATCGGCGGGTGTTCCTCGCCGGGCTCGGGCTGTTCACGGTGGCCTCCGCCGGGTGCGCGCTCGCGCCGACCGCCGCCGTTCTGGTCGGCGCGCGGCTGGCGCAGGGGGCCGGGGCGGCGACCATGGTGCCCGCCTCGCTCGCGCTGCTCGGAGCGCTGCACCCCGAACCTGCCGCGCGCGCCAGGGCGTTCGGGGTGTGGGGTGGCATCGCGGGGGCCGCCGCCGCGGCCGGTCCGGTGCTCGGCGGGGTGCTGGTGTGGGGCGTGGGCTGGCGGACCGTGTTCCTAGTCAACGTCCCCCTGGGCGTGCTCGCCGTCTGGCTCACCATCCGTCATGTGCCCGGCACGCGCCCGCGCCCGCGTGGGGAGCGTCCGTCGCTGGACCTCGCCGCCCAGCTCACCGGCGTCGTCGCGGTGGCCGCCCTCACGGTCGGGCTGAACGAGGCGGGAGGGCGCGGCTGGACCGATCCGCTGGTGCTCGGCGCCCTGGCGGTCGCGCCGCTCGCGGGAGTGCTGTTCCTGTGGCTGGAGCGGCGCGCGGCGGCGCCCGCGCTGCCGCCGCGGCTGCTGACCGGTTTCCGGTTCCCGGCGGCCCTGGCCGTGGGGGTGCTGCTCAACCTCGGCTTCTACGGGCTGCTCTTCCTCACCACCCTCTACTTCCAGCGCCACCGGGGCTGGGACCCGCTCTCCACCGGTCTGGCGCTGCTGCCGATGGGCGCGCTGGTGGCGGTCGCCTCGCCGCTGTCCGGGCGGGTCGCGGCGCGCGTCGGCACCCATGTCCCGGCCGTGGCCGGGCTGTTGACCGGAGCCGTGGGCTTGCTCGGCTGGGCGGCCGTGGGGCCGCATACGCCGTATGCGCTGCTGGTCGTGCCGCTGTTGCTGGCCGGGTTCGGCACCTCGTTCACCATGCCGTCGGCGACGATCGCGGCGATGGAGGCCGCGCCGCACGAGGTGCGCGGCGCGGCGTCGGGCGCGTTCAACGCGGCGCGGCAGCTGGGCAGCGCCATCGGCGTGGCGCTGTTCGGAACCCTCGCCGCGGCGTCCGCGAGCTCCGCCTTCTACGCCGGGATGCGGCTGTCCGCCGTGATCGCGGCCGGATGCTTCCTGGGAGGCGCGGTGCTTGCGGCGGTCTCGGGGCCCGCCGCCCGCCCGGCGCCCAACTCCTCTGCCACCGAGGCGTCTTGACGCGTACGCCAGGGGCTTGGTCGTCGAAGCGCGGGCCGTCGAAGCGCGGGCCGTCGAAGCGCGGGCCGTCGAGGCGCGGGCCGTCGAGGCGCGGGCCGTCGAGGCGCGGGCCGTCGAGCGGCACGCGCTCGTCAGTGCCGCGCCGCGGGTGAGACGGCCCCGGCCTCAGGTCGTGCGGCAGTCGCGGTGGCGGGTGCCGGTTGTCCCGGGCCGCGAGCCGAACCGGGGCCTGAGCCCAGCGGGCCTGCCGCGCAACCCAGGGGGTGACGCCGGTCAGGCCGCCGTGGCGCGGGTGCCGGTCTCTACCCTGCCGCATCCTGCCGCGAGCCGTAACGGGAGCCTGGGCCTCGGTGGCTGGGCACCGCTGGATCTCTCGCGGGTCAGGTAGCTGTGGCGGCGGGTGCCCGTTGTCCCGGGCTGCCAGCCGTGACCGGAGCCTGAGCCTCAGCCGCCGTGCACCGCAGGACGTCGCGCGTCAGGTCGCCGCAGCCGCAGCCGCAGCCGCAGCCGCGGGTGCCCGTTGTCCCGGGCCGCAGGCGGCGTAACCGGAGCCTGAGCCTCGGCAGCGCCCTGCCCCGACACGCATGCCGCCGCTCAGGCCGCCGCAGCCGGGAAGGAGCCCGTGCCGGTGTTGCGGGCGTTCGCGTCGGAGCCGGCGTCCGGTGGGGCGCCGAAGTCGCTGAGGACCGCTCGCGCCGCCCGGCGGCCGGAGGCCAGGGCGCCCTGGACCGTGCTGGAGTCCCGGTGGTCGCCGCAGACGTACAGCCCCGACAGCAGCCGCACCGGGCGGCGCGGGTCGTGTGGGGCGGGCATGGCCGGGACCGCGTACGGGTCGTGGTGTGTGGCCAGCAGCTCCCAGCCCGCGGTCGACGTGCCGTACACCGCCGCCAGTTGGGCCCTGACGGTCCGGTCGAGTTCGGCGGCGGGCAGCGCGGCGGAGGTGCCCAGCACCGTGGAGGTGATCAGCACCCGGCCGGGCGGGGTGCGGGAGGGGTCGACCTCGCTGGCCACCATGGTGTGGGCGACCGGCCCCCGGCCGCCCGCGGCGAGTATCAGCGCGGGCTCGCGCAGCGGCGGCCGGTCGGCGGTGTGGTGCGTCACGGTCACCGGGTGGAAGGCCGGCACCCGCAGTCCGGGCAGGAGTCCGGCCGCGTCGTGCGCACCGGTGGCCACCAGCACCGCACGGCAGCCGATCTCGCCGTGTTCGGCGGTGGCGACGGCGGTGGTGGAGGCCGATACGGCCCGGACGCCCGTACGGACCGTCCCCGGCGGCAGCGCGGCCGCGAGCAGCTCGGGGACGGTGGACGCGCCGCCCGCCGGAAGGCAGAGGCGGCCGCGTGCGTAGCCGCGCAGCGCGAGGTCGGCGCAGCGGCTGGAGGTGGTGAGGTCCGGGTCGCTCAGCAGCGAGACGAGCAGCGGACGCAGCACCCCCTCGACCGTACGAGCAGGTAGGCCCCGCCCCCCCAGGGTCTCGGAGACCGGCCGGTCGGGGCGGGCGAGAAGGCGGTCCGCGGGCAGGGCGGCGAGCCTGCCGAGCGCGGCACCGAGTCGGGCCTGGTCGAGCCCGCTGCCGAGCGGCGCGCGGGCGGCGTTCGCGAGGGCGCGTGCCGTGGTGAATGCGCCCCTCATGCTCCGGGGGGTGTCCACCCGGTGCGTACGGCCCTCGTTGTGGACCAGCACCCCCTGGGCGAAGGGGCGCAGGGCGAGGGCGCCGAGCCCCGGAGTGCGCCGCAACTCCGGGAATGAGGTGTTCATCAAGTGACCGGTACGGTCCAGCCGGAAGCCGTCGACGGTGTCGGTCGTCATCCGTCCGCCCACGTGGGGCGCGGCCTCGAGCACCGTGACCGCCACTCCCGCGTCGGTCAGCCGATGAGCCGCGGCCAGCCCCGCGAGCCCGGCGCCGACGATGACGACGTCCGTGCGGTGCGCGCGCTTGAGCACGTGTCCTCCCCGAGGTCGGTGCGTCCGTCACGGGGGCTGCTGCCCCGGTCGGCGGCCCGGATACGTGGGTCCCGCGTGACGGCTCGCGAGACGGACTTGACAGTACGGACAAAAACGGTCGATGCCAGACGCGCATCGACCGGGCACGGGCGCACACCGGTCGCACACGTCATCGAGCGATGCGCGACCGGGGGAGTGCGAGGGGCGTCAACGGGGCGTCAACGGGGCGTCAACCCTCCTACGGCAGGGCCGCCTTGATGGCCTCGTCCACATGCGGGTGGGTGAAGGTGAAGCCGGAGTCCAGGAGGCGGCGGGGGATGGCCCGGACGCTGCCGAGGACGTCGCCGGACATCTCGCCCAGCGCGATCCGGAGCGCGGGGGCGGGGACCGTGAAGAGGGTGGGGCGGCGCAGCACGCGGCCCATGGCCGCCGTGATCTCGCGGTTGGTGACCGGCGCCGGGGCGGTGAGGTTGACCGGGCCGGTGAGCTCGGGCGTGTCGAGGATATGGCGCAGCGCGGCGATATGGTCCCGCAGCGCGATAAAGCTCCAGTACTGCCGGCCGCTGCCCATCCGCCCGCCGAGGCCCAGCTTGAACAACGGGAAGAGACGCCCCCACGCCCCGCCCTCGGAGGAGATCACCAGGCCGGTCCGGGTGAAGACCGTACGGACGCCCGCCTCCTGCGCCGCGGTCGCCGCCTCCTCCCAGTCCTGGCAGAGATCCGGAAGAAAACCGTGGCCGGGGGGCGCACTCTCATCGACCGCGCGCTCCCCGGTGTCACCGTAGAACCCGACCGCGCTTCCGCTCACCAGCACCCGTGGCGGGGTGTCCAGCGAGGCGATCGCCTCGGCGAGTGCGGCGGTGCCCAGCACCCGGCTGTCCCGGATCTCCTTCTTGTACGCGTCGGTCCAGCGCCGGTCGCCGACGCCCGCGCCCGCGAGATGGACCACGGCCTCACAGCCCATCAGTCCTTTCGTGTCCACCCGCTCCCGCCGCGGGTCCCACTCCACCTCGTCCTGCGCACGCGGCGGACGCCGCACCAGACGCACCACTTGGTGGCCGTCCTCCCGCAGCGAGCGGACGAGTGCCGTGCCGATGAGCCCTGAGGAGCCGGTGACCGCGATACGCATGGCCCCCATCCTGCCCTCGATCACGGGAGAGATGTCGGACAACAGGCGGGCGTGGCACAGTGACTCGCATGTCCCAGCCCTCCGGCCCGCCTCAGCCGTCTGGCCTGCCTCAGCCTTCCGGTCCGCCTCAGTCTTCCGGCCGACCCCGAGCGTCCCGGCAGCCCGAACTGGTCGTCCGCCCCGCCGTGATCGACGACGAGACGGCGCTGGCCGAGCTGGACCGCCGCACCTGGTCGGTGCTGCATTCCGTACAGCCGAAGCCGCAGCCGCCGTACGACCCCTTCTTCACCCGGCGCAACCGCGTCGAGCACATCCTCGTGGCCGAGCTCGGCGGATGCCCCGTCGGCTATATACGGCTCGTGCCGTCGACCCCGCTGGCCTGCAACACGCATGTCCGCCAGATCCAGGGGCTCGCGGTGGACGAGCGGACGCGGGGCAAGGGCGTGGCGCGGGCGCTGCTCGGCGCCGCGTACGAGGAGGCACGGCGGCAGGGCGCGACCCGCATCACGCTGCGCGTGCTGGGCCACAACACCCCGGCACGGCGGCTGTACGCGTCGGAGGGGTTCGCGGTGGAAGGCGTGCTGCCGGGGGAGTTCCTGCTGGCGGGGGAGTACGTGGACGATGTGCTGATGGGGCGCTCGCTGGACCGCTGAGGCGCTGATGGGGCGTTGCCGAGACGCTGCTGAGCGCCGGAGGGTCAGCCCCTGAAGCGTCAGCCCTTGAAGCGCTCCCACAGCCGGGGATACCGCTGCGCCAGCACCGCCTCGCTCTCGAAGTCGAGGGGCTCCCCGATCGGTTCCCGAGGCGCGGGGGCGAGCCCCAGCTCCGGCAGGGGCGCCCCGGTCAGCCGCTCGTACGCCTCGTCCGCCGCGTACCCCAGGTCCTCGCAGTCGCCGTCCACCTGCTCATCGAAGTCCTCGAGCAGGTCGGCGAGTGCGTCCGGATCGTGCAGCGCGCCCTCGAAGATCTCCCGGCCCTGGCCGATCAGCCAGAAGCGGAACGCCTCGAAGGCATCGTCGCTGACCCCGCCGAGCAGCACCCAGGCGGCACCCCACACGTCCCAGCGGTACGCCCGGTTGGAACGGGCCTCGAAGTGCCGGGCGAAGTCCAGCACCGCGTCGGGGTCGAGTTGTGACAGCGAATCGACGAGCAGGTCGGACTGGTCCTCGGGGTCGCCGTCCGCGACCTCCCGGGCGCTGTCGACCAGCCCCCAGAACTCCGTTTCGTCCATCATCACGGGACCTCGTCCATCATCACGGGACCAGGATCGGCCCTCCCGCGCACCCCCGCACGCGGAACGCGCCGGATGCGACCGCTTCGTAATACCAGACAGAAGATGTCGGATTTCCCTGCGAAGGTCGACCTGGGTCGCCCCGGATCGACTGGGTTCGACCCGGGTCGACCCAGGTCACCCACATGGCATCCCCACCGAGAGGACGTATGGACGTGAGCACACAGGGCGCACTGGCGGGCAGGGTCGCGCTCGTCGCGGGGGCGACGCGCGGCGCGGGCCGGGCGATGGCCGTCGAGCTGGGGGCGGCCGGGGCCACCGTCTACGCGACGGGGCGCACCACACGGGAGCGCGTCAGCGAGGTGGGGCGGGCCACGGAGACCATCGAGGAGACGGCGGAGCTGATCACGGCCGCGGGCGGTACGGGCATCGCGGTGCCGACCGACCATCTGGAGCCCGAGCAGGTCCGGGCGCTGGTGGAGCGGATCGACCGGGAGCAGGGCCGGCTGGACGTCCTGGTCAACGACGTATGGGGCGGCGAGGCGCTGATCGAGTTCGGCAAGAAGACCTGGGAGACGGATCTGACGGGCGGGCTGCGGATGCTCCGGCTCGGCGTCGAGACCCACCTCATCACCAGCTACTACGCACTGCCGCTGCTGATCCGGCACCCGGGCGGGCTGGTGGTCGAGGTGACCGACGGCAACGAGGAGTTCAACAAGACCTACCGCGAGAACCTCTTCTTCGACCTCACCAAGAACGCCCCGATCCGGACGGCCTTCGGGCTCGCGGAGGAGCTGAAGGAGTTCGACGGCACGGCGGTGAGCATCTCGCCGGGCTTTCTGCGCTCCGAGCAGATGCTGGACCACTTCGGGGTGACGGAGGAGAACTGGCGCGACGCGGTGGAGAAGGAGCCGCACTTCGCCATCGCCGAGTCGCCGTACTTCGTCGGACGGGCGGTCGCCGCGCTCGCCGCCGACCCGGACCGGGCGCGCTGGAACGGGAAGTCCGTCTTCAGCGGAGATCTGGCCAAGGTCTACGGCTTCACCGACCGGGACGGCTCCCGGCCGGATGTCCTCGGCTACTTCCAGGACGTCGTCTTCGGCGGCAAGGCGGGCACGGCCGCGGACTACCGATAGGGCGAGGGCGCGGAGCCTTGCCGGGGCCGGGCCCGGCGTCCCGGGCGACGGCTCGGCGCCGTACCGGGGCCGCGCTTGGCCGTCTTATCGGGGCCGGGCTCGGTGGTGTCCGGGGCGATGGCTTGGCGCCGTACCGGGACTGCGCTCGGCGGCGTCCCGGGCGACGGCTCGGCGCTCTACGGGCGCGGTGCGCCGTGGCCCCCGGTAGAGCGCCGCGGTCACCGGCGTGTTCCGCAGCCGCCGGGCCCGCGGTCCCGGGGGGAACGCCGTGGTCGCCCGCAGCGCACTGTGGTCACTCGTAGCGCTCCGCCGTGCGGCGCGCCGCCTCGGCGAAGAGCGCTCGCAGCTTCGGCGGCCCCAGCACCTCCGCCTCCGGGCCGAGCGCGAGCAGCTGGGCGAGGGCGACCTCGTACGACTCGATGGGCAGGGTGACGGTGAGCCGCCCCTGCCCGTCGGGCTCCCCGGCCTCGCGTACGGCCTCCTCGGCCGCCGCCCGGTCCGTGACATGCGGCAGCCCCCGGGCACCGGCCGGGGTCAGCCGTACGACGGCCTTCTCCCGCAGGATCGAGCGGACGAACTGATCGGCCCGCTCCTCCCAGAAGCCGGGCAGGTCGAAGTCCTCGTCCCGGGTGAAGTGGGTGCCGTCCGGTTCGACGGCCGCGAAGCGATCCACCCGGTACACCCGGAAGCCGCCCTCCGCGCGGGCCGCGAGATACCAGACGCCCGCCTTGAGTACGAGCCCGTACGGTTCGAGCTCCCGCCGGACCTCCGCGTCCCGGCGCTGGTAGCGCACGGTGATCCGCAGATCGTCCCAGACCGCGTCGGCGATCCTCGGCAGCAGCTCCGGCGCCTCCGGCTCCCGCCACCAGCCCGGGGCGTCGAGATGGAACCGCTGGGCCACCGTGTGCGAGGCGTCCCGCAGCTCCGGGAGCAGCGCGGCGGACACCTTCAGCCGGGCGGCGGAGGCGGCGTCCGCGAGCCCCATCTCGCGCAGCGCGGAGGGGACGCCGGACAGGAACAGCGCCTCGGCCTCGGTCCGCCCGAGGCCGGTCAGCCGGGTGCGGTAGCCGCCGATGAGCCGGTAGCCCCCGGCCCGGCCCCGGTCCGCGTAGACCGGGATCCCCGCCTCGGAGAGCGCGGCGGCGTCCCGGGTCACGGTGCGCTCCGAGACCTCCAGCTCCCGCGCCAGCTCGGCCCCCGTGATCGAGGGTCGAGCCTGGAGCAGAAGCACCATCTTGATGAGCCGGGCAGCACGCACCGCCCCATGATGCCGTGCCTTCCGGGCGGGCGGCGGATCATGCCGGGCTCGCGGCCGAAGCGCGCCCGGCCGCTCCGGGGGTGGGGCTCGGGTCTTGCGCACGGCCCGTCGGCCGGATGCCGCCCGGGTGCCCGCCCGGGAGTGGCGGCTCGGAGGCGGGGCGTCGCGCCCCGGGTCACGGGGTGTCCAGGGGACCACGCGGCGGAGCCGCATGCCGATGCTTTCCCCTCCCCGCCCCTCCCCGAACCGGGGCCCGGCCCCGGCCCCCGGTTGGGCTCCGCCCCTGGACCCCGCTCCTCAAACGCCGGAGGGGCTGGATTGTCCCCGCACCGGCGGACTGATCGCGGTCGGCACGTCGGCACGTCGGCACGTCGGCGCGGCTGGCCGGGCGGGCGGGCGTCCACGCACTTCCGGGTTGTCCGGCTGGGGTCTGGGGCGAGCCCCACCACGCGGCGGAGCCGCATATCGATGCTGAGGGAAGGGGCGGGGAGGGGCGCAGGCCCGCCGCGGGCGTCGCAATCCGTTGGACACTCCTGGCGCGCCGGCGCGCCGGCGCGCCGGAGTAACGGCCGGGCGCGCGCCAGGGGGGGGCCGGAGCCGCGGCTCCGGCCCCCCCTGGGGGTGTGCCTCAGATGCCGTACCGCTCCGCGGCCTCCTTGGGCGCGGTGGCCCGTACCGCGCCCTGCCGGGCCAGCCGGGACAGCGCGGCCACCACGATGGCCGGGGCGTCCACGCCGAAGTGGCGGCGGGCGGCCTCGCGGGTGTCGGAGAGGCCGAAGCCGTCCGTGCCCAGCGAGTACCAGTCCTGCTCGACCCACTGGCTGATCTGGTCGGGGACGGCCCGCATCCAGTCGCTGACGGCGAGGACCGGGCCCGGTGCGCCTGCCAGGGCACGGGTGACGTACGGGACCCGGTCTTCGCCACTGAGCTGCGCCGCGTCACAGGACAGGGCGTCACGGCGCAGCTCGCTCCAGGAGGTGGCGGACCACACGTCGGCGGCCACGCCCCAGTCGTCGGCGAGGAGTTTCTGGGCCTCCAGCACCCAGTGGATGGCGGTGCCGGAGGCGAGGAGCTGGATGCGGGGGGAGTCCCCGGCCGGGGCCGTGGCCTCCTGGTAGCGGTAAAGGCCCTTGAGGATGCCCTCCTCGACGCCTTCGCCCTCAGGGATAGGCGGCTGGACCTTGGTCTCGTTGTAGACGGTCAGGTAGTAGAAGACGTCCTCGGCCTCGAGGCCGTACATCCGCCGCAGACCCTCCCGCACGATCACGCCGATCTCGTACGCGAACGCCGGGTCGTAGGCGAGCGCCGCCGGGTTGGTGGAGGCGATCAGCGGGGAGTGGCCGTCGGCGTGCTGCAGGCCCTCGCCGGTCATCGTCGTACGGCCGGCGGTGGCGCCGATGAGGAAGCCGCGGCCGAGCTGGTCGGCGAGCGCCCACATCTGGTCGGCGGTGCGCTGCCAGCCGAACATCGAGTAGAAGATGTAGAAGGGGATCATCGGCTCGCCGTGGGTCGCGTACGACGTCGCGGCGGCGGTGAAGTCGGCCATCGAACCGGCCTCGGTGATCCCCTCGTTGAGGATCTGACCGTTCTGCGCTTCCTTGTAGTACAGGAGCTGATCGCGGTCGACCGGGTCGTAGGTCTGGCCGAGCGGGGAGTAGATCCCGGCGGTGGGGAAGAGCGACTCCATGCCGAAGGTCCGCGCCTCGTCCGGCACGATCGGCACCCAGCGCCGCCCGGTCTCCTTGTCCCGCATCAGGTCCTTGACCAGCCGGACGAAGGCCATGGTGGTGGCGATCTCCTGGCTGCCGGAGCCCTTGGCGAGCGCCTCGAACGGCTTCGCGGACGGCTCGGGCAGGGCCACCGCGTGGACCTTGCGGGCCGGGGCGGGGCCGCCGAGGGCCGCGCGGCGCTCCTGGAGGTAGCGGACCTCGGGGGAGTCGGGGCCGGGGTGGACGTAGGGGACGAGGCCGTCGTCCAGCTTGCTGTCCGGGATGGGGAGTTCGAGGAGGTCCCGCATGGCGCGGAACTCCTTGCCGGTCAGCTTCTTCATCTGGTGGTTGGCGTTGCGCGACTCGAAGCCGGGGCCCAGCGTCCAGCCCTTGACGGTCTGGGCGAGCACGACGGTCGGGGCGCCCTTGTGCTCCACGGCCGCGCGGTAGGCCGCGTACACCTTGCGCGGCTCATGGCCCGCGCGCGAGGTGTGGAAACACTCGGTGAGCTTGGCGTCCGTGAGCCCCTGGGCCAGCCGGGCCAGCTCCGGGTCGGCGCCGAAGAAGTGCTCGCGGATGTAGGCCGCGTCACGGGTCGCGTACGTCTGGAACTGGCCGTCCGGGACCTCGCGCAGCCGGCGGACCAGCGCACCCGAGGTGTCCAGCGCGAACAACTCGTCCCAGGCGGAGCCCCACAGCGACTTGACCACGTTCCAGCCCGCCGCGCGGAACTGGGCCTCCAGCTCCTGCACGATCTTGAAGTTGGCGCGCACCGGGCCGTCGAGCCGCTGCAGATTGCAGTTGATGACGAAGGTGAGGTTGTCCAGGCCCTCGCGCCCGGCGAGTGCCAGCGCGGCCGTCGACTCCGGCTCGTCCATCTCGCCGTCGCCGAGGAAGGCCCAGACGTGGGAGTTCGCGGTGTCCTTGATGCCGCGCGCGGCCAGATAGCGGTTGAAGCGGGCCTGGTAGATCGCGGAGATCGGGCCGAGACCCATCGAGACGGTGGGGAACTCCCACAGCCACGGCAGCCGCCGCGGATGCGGATAGGACGGCAGACCCTCCCCGCCCGCCTCGCGGCGGAAGTGGTCCAGATGGCGCTCGGTCAGCCGCCCGTCGAGGAAGGCGCGGGCGTAGATGCCGGGGGAGGCGTGGCCCTGGATGTAGAGCTGGTCGCCACTGCCGTCCGCTTCCTTGCCGCGGAAGAAGTGCTGGAAGCCCGTCTCGTAGAGCCAGGCGGCGGAGGCGAAGGTGGCGATGTGGCCGCCGAGGCCGTCACGGCTGCCGCGGGTGACCATCGCCGCCGCGTTCCACCGGTTCCAGGCGGTGATGCGGCTCTCCATGGCCTCGTCGCCCGGGAACGCGGGCTCGGCGGCGGTCGGGATGGTGTTGACGTAGTCCGACTCCAGCAGGGGCGGCAGGGCGAGCCCGGTGCTCTCGGCGCGCTCCAGGGTGCGGCGCATGAGGTACGAGGCGCGGTGGGACCCGGCCGCCTGCGCGACGGCGTCCAGGGAGGCGCCCCATTCGGCGGTCTCCTCGGGGTCACGGTCGGGAAGCTGGTCGAGCGCACTCGGCCGCGTGCGTGCGAGATCGGTCATGAAACCGACTGTAAGTCTGATCGATGATCGATCAAAGATCTGTCGAGGAAAAAGTGCTCCGCAAGCCGAAATTGGCATTCCGTGCCGCGAAACTAGGCACGCGGTGCACAGCCGAGGACATGGTCCTTGACCAGTTCGCCGACTCTCGGGTCCCGCCGCTTGAAGGCGTCCACCACGGCCTGGTGCTCCTCGGCGTACGACTCCTGGACGGTGCCCAGCCAGCGGATCGACAGCGTCGTCCAGATCTCGATGCCCAGCGACTCCCAGGTGTGCAGCAGCACGCTGTTCCCCGACGCCCGCACCAGCTCCCGGTGGAACGCCACGGTGTGCCGGACCTGCGCCTCCGCGTCGGCCTTACGGTCCGCCTCGTACAGCGCCCGCACCTCCGGCTCCAGGGCGGAGGTGTCCTCGGCCAGCACGGGCGCGGCCAGCTCCGCCGCGATCTGCTCCAGCCCGGCCCGTACCGGATAGATCTCCTCCAGGTCGGAGGCGGTCAGATTCCGCACCCGGACGCCCTTGTTGGGGGCCGACTCGATCAGCCGCAGCGACTCCAGCTCCCGCAGCGCCTCCCTTACGGGCGTCTGGCTGACCTCCAGCTCCGTGGCGATCCTGCGCTCCACGATCCGCTCGCCCGGCTTCCAGCGGCCGCTGACGATGCCCTCCACGATGTGCTCGCGGATCTGCTCGCGCAGCGAGTGGACGACGGGCGGGGCCATGGGGAGCTCCTTAGAACCAGCGGTGAACAGTAGCCATTATCCCGGTACTGCGGTAACGAAAACCGCGCCCCGCACGGAAAGCCCGTGCGGGGCGCGGCAATGCCTCGAAGAGATCCTCGGAAGGCTCAGAGACCGAGGTCCACCTCGAACTCACCGGTCTCCAGGATCTCCTTGACGGCCGTCAGGTAGCGGGCCGCGTCGGCACCGTCCACCAGGCGGTGGTCGTAGGAGAGCGCCAGGTACGTCATGTTGCGCACCGCGATGGTCTCGCCCAGCTCCGGGTGGTCGATGACCACCGGGCGCTTGACGGTCGCGCCGATGCCCAGGATGGCGACCTGGTTCGGGGGCACGATGATCGTGTCGAACAGCGCACCGCGCGAGCCGGTGTTGCTGATCGTGAAGGTGGCGCCGGACACCTCATCCGGAGTGATCTTGCTGGAGCGGACCTTGCCCGCCAGCTCCGCCGTCTTCTTGGCGATACCGGCGATGTTGAGGTCGCCCGCGTTCTTGATGACCGGGGTCATCAGGCCCTTCTCGGCGTCCACCGCGATACCGACGTTCTCCACGTCGAAGTACGTGATGGTGCCGTCGTCGTTGATCCGGGCGTTGACGGCCGGGTGGGCCTTCAGCGCCTGGACGGCGGCCTTCACGAAGAACGGCATCGGCGAGAGCTTGACGCCCTCGCGCTGCGCGAACGCCTCCTTGGCCTGCGCGCGCAGCCGCATGACCTTGGTGACATCCACCTCGACCACGCTGGTCAGCTGCGCCTGCTCGTGCAGGGCCTTCATCATGTTGTCGCCGATGACCTTGCGCATCCGCGGCATCTTGATGGTCTGGCCACGCAGCGGGGACGCCGCCTGCGGGGCGGCCTTCGGCGCGGCGGCGGCCGGGGCGGCCTGGGCCTGGGCGGCGGCCTTGGCGGCCTCGGCGGCGGCGATGACGTCCTGCTTGCGGACGCGGCCGCCGACGCCGGTGCCCTTGACGGTGGACAGGTCCACGTTGTTCTCGGCGGCCAGCTTGCGCACCAGCGGGGTGACGTAGGCGCCCTCGGCCTCGGGGGCCGCGGGAGCGGGGATCGACGGGGCCGCCGCGGCCGGAGCCGGGGCGGGCGCCGGAGCGGCCGGGGCCGGGGTGACGGCCTGCGGCGCGGGGGCGCTCGGGGCCTGCGGGGCCGGGGCGGGCGCCGGGGCCTCCTGGACCGGCGCGGGGGCCGGGGCGGCCGGGGCGGGCGCGGCGGCCGGAGCGGCAGCCCCCTGACTGGCCGTACCGATCACGGCCAGCTTGGCGCCGACCTCGGCGGTCTCGTCCTCGCCGACCAGGATTTCCAGCAGGGTGCCCGCGACCGGGGCCGGGATCTCGGTGTCGACCTTGTCGGTCGACACCTCGAGCAGCGGCTCATCGGCCTCGACGGACTCGCCGATCTCCTTGAGCCAGCGGGTCACGGTGCCCTCGGTCACCGATTCGCCCAGCGCGGGCAGGACCACATCGGTGCCCTCGGCGCCACCGGCCGGAGCGGCGGCGGCAGGGGCAGGTGCGGGGGCCTCGGCGGCGGGCGCCGGGGCGGGCTCGGGCTGAGCCGCCGGAGCGGGCTCGGCCGCGGGGGCGGGGGCCTCGGCCGGAGCCGCCCCGCCGTCGTCGATAACGGCCAGCTCGGCGCCGACCTCGACCGTCTCGTCCTCGGCCACCTTGATGGACGTCAGCACACCGGCCGAAGGGGCCGGGATCTCGGTGTCGACCTTGTCGGTCGACACCTCGAGCAGGGGCTCGTCGGCCTCGACGCGCTCACCTTCGGCCTTGAGCCAGCGGGTGACGGTGCCCTCGGTCACGCTCTCGCCGAGCGCCGGCAGGGTTACGGAAACCGCCATGGTGTTCGGTTGCTCCTTAACGATCTTTGCGGATGGTTCGCGCTCGGGATGATCAGTCGTGGGAGTGCAGCGGCTTGCCGGCCAGGGCCAGGTGGGCCTCGCCGAGCGCCTCGTTCTGAGTGGGGTGGGCGTGGACGAGCTGCGCGACCTCGGCGGGCAGCGCCTCCCAGTTGTAGATCAACTGAGCCTCGCCGACCTGCTCGCCCATCCGGTCACCGACCATGTGGACGCCGACGACGGCACCGTCCCGTACCTGCACGAGCTTGATCTCGCCCGCGGTCTTGAGGATCTTGCTCTTGCCGTTGCCCGCGAGGTTGTACTTCAGGGCGACGACCTTGTCCGCACCGTACAGCTCCTTGGCCTTGGCCTCGGTGATGCCGACGGAGGCGACCTCGGGGTGGCAGTAGGTCACCCGCGGCACGCCGTCGTAGTCGATCGGAACGGGGTTCTGACCCGCCAGCCGCTCGGCCACCAGCATGCCCTCGGCGAAGCCGACGTGGGCGAGCTGGAGAGTGGGGACCAGGTCACCGACGGCGGAGATGGTCGGCACGTTGGTCCGCATGTACTCGTCGACGAGGACATAGCCGCGGTCCATGGCGACCCCGGCCTCCTCGTAGCCCAGGCCCTGCGAGACCGGGCCACGGCCGACGGCCACCAGCAGCAGCTCGGCCTCGAAGGTCTTGCCGTTCTCCAGCGAGACCTTGACGCCGTCGGCGGTGTACTCGACGCCGGAGAAGCGGGAGCCGAGGGAGAAGTTGATGCCGCGCTTGCGGAAGGCGCGCTCCAGCAGCTTGGAGCTGCTCTCGTCCTCGACCGGGACGAGGTGGGGAAGCGCCTCGACGATGGTGATGTCGGCCCCGAAGGACTTCCACGCGGAGGCGAACTCGACGCCGATGACGCCGCCGCCCAGCACGACCGCGGACTTCGGCACGCGGTCCAGCACCAGCGCGTGATCGGAGGAGATGACGCGGTTGCCGTCGATCTCCAGGCCGGGAAGGGACTTGGGCACCGAACCGGTGGCCAGCAGGATGTGGCGGCCGGTGTAACGCTCGCCGTTCACATCGACAGAGGTCGGGGAGGACAGTCGGCCCTCACCCGTCACATAGGTGACCTTGCGGGAGGCGATCAGGCCCTGCAGACCCTTGTACAGGCCCGAGACCACGCCGTCCTTGTACTTGTGCACACCCTCGATGTCGATGCCCTCGAAGGTGGTCTTCACACCGAACTCCGAGCCCTCGCGGGCCTGGTCGGCGAGCTCACCGGCGTGCAGCAGCGCCTTGGTGGGGATACAGCCACGGTGCAGACAGGTGCCGCCCAGCTTGTCCTTCTCGATCAGGGCGACGTCCAGACCCAGCTGCGCCGCGCGCAGGGCAGCGGCGTAACCGCCGCTACCGCCTCCGAGGATCACTAGGTCGAAAACGGTGCTGGCGTCGTTCGCCACGTCACGTCCTCCATGCATGGTGCGCCGGGGCCGGCCTTGGTCGGCCGGGCGGCGGCGTGTGTTCGGCCGCTTCTTACGTCGGCGGCCCTGGTGTCGGGGGCCCTGTCCTGCCGGGACAACATCTTCGCACTTGTTGGGAGGGGACGGGACGCGGGGCCGCTGTGTGAGAAATCTCCAGACCCCAGTTCAGGGGTTACTCCTGCGTATCCGGAACGCGGAGCCCCGTCGATTTCGTTGAGGGCGAAATCGACGGGACTTTCGGCCCTATGGGCCGGTGGTCGCGATGCGTTGTCGCGGGGCGCCGTTGCGTTGCGGGCGCCGCCGTGTTTCGGTGCTGCGGTGCGTCGCTGCGCTTCGGTGCTGCGTCACGCCGCTGCGTTGCGCTCGGCTCAGCCGAGATCGCCGTCGGCGGCGCGCTCGGCCAGCCGCACCAGGGTGCGGACCGCGGCGCCCGTGCCGCCCTTGGGGGTGTAGCCGAACGGACCGGACTCGTTGAAGGCCGGACCCGCGATGTCCAGGTGGCCCCAGGTGATCCCGTCCGCCACGAACTCGTTCAGGAAGATCCCGGCCACCAGACCGCCACCCATGCGCTCGCCCATGTTCGCCAGATCGGCGACCGGGGAGTCGATGCCCTTGCGGAGGTGCGTGGGCAGCGGCATCGGCCAGGACTGCTCACCGGCCTCCTCCGCGATCTCGTGCAGTGAGGTGCGGAACGCCTCGTCGTTCGTCATGATCCCGAACGTGCGGTTGCCCAGCGCGAGAACCATCGCACCGGTCAGCGTCGCCACGTCCACGATCGCGTCCGGCTTCTCCTCACCGGCGCGGGTGATCGCGTCGGCGAGCACCAGCCGGCCCTCGGCGTCGGTGTTCAGCACCTCGACGGTCTTGCCGCCGTACATCGACAGCACATCGCCGGGGCGGGTGGCCGAACCCGACGGCATGTTCTCGGCCAGCGCCAGCCAGCCCGTGAGGTTGACCCGCAGGCCCAGCCTGGCGGCGGCGACGACCGTGGCGAACACGGCGGCGGCACCGCTCATGTCGCACTTCATCGTCTCGTTGTGACCGGCCGGCTTGAGGGAGATACCGCCCGAGTCGTAGGTGATGCCCTTGCCGACCAGGGCGAGCGTCTTCTCCGCCTTGGGGTGGGTGTACGCGATCCGCACCAGCCGCGGCGGGGCGTCCGAACCCTGGCCCACGCCGAGGATGCCGCCGTACCCGCCCTTCTTGAGCGCCTTCTCGTCCAGCACCTCGGTCTTGAGACCGTGCTCCTTGGCGGCCGCGACCGCCTCGGCCGCGAAGTCGGCCGGGTTGAGGAGGTTGGACGGGGTGTTGATCAGGTCCCGGGCGCGGTTGATCTCCTCGACCAGGGCGCTGGCGCGCTCGGCGGCCGCCTTGTACGCCTTGTCGCGCGGCTTGCCGCCGACCAGGGCGACCTCGGCGAGCGGGCCGTTGTTCTTCTTGTCGGTGTCCTTGGCGTTCTTGGCGCTGCCGCCGTTGCCATTGCTCTTGTCGTACGTGTACGCCCCGAGCAGCGCGCCCTCGGCGACCGCGGCGGCGGCCGCCACGTCCTCGATCGGCAGCGCGAACGCGCCCTTCTTCGAACCGGACAGCGCACGGGAGGCCACCCCCGCGGCCCGGCGCAGCGTCTCGGCGTCATAGCCGTCGTCCTTGGCCGGGATGTCGCCCAGCCCGACCGCCAGCACGACCGGGGCCTTGAGGCCGGACGCGGCGGGCAGCTTGGTCACCTCGCCCTCGGCGCCGGTCGCGCCGAGCGTCTCCAGAACGGCGGCCAGCTTTCCGCCGAACGCCTTGTCCACGGCCTCGGCGCCGGCGACGACGACGGGGCCCTTGGCCCCCTTCGCCACGCCGACGACGACGGCGTCCGCGCGCAGTGCCGCGGCGGACGAGGTGCTGAGAGTCAGAGCAGTCACAGTGGTCGGGTCCCTCTTCCGATAGTTCGTCGGCCGATATGGGTTGTAGGCCGCGCCCCTCCGCATCGTATGCCTAGGCCCTATTTGGGGCTCGGTTCTCCCCCAGCTACCGCTGGGAGGTGCCCCCGCCGGAAGACCCAACGGCCCGGATGCGCCACGACACCCTGCGGCTTGGCCCAACAGACGGGGTGCCCTCGGGCTTACCGGATGGGGGTGGCCGGGATAGCCTTCCGCGCGATGGACACCACGCCGGAGCCGCCGCAGTCGCAATCGCAGCCGTCCGCACGCTCGCCGGAGGCGGAGGCGGAGGCGGAGGCCGAGCCCGAGGCCGAGCCCGAGGCCGAGCCCGAGGCCGAGCCCGAGAGCGCGGAAAACTCCGAGCGTTCCGAGCCCTCCGAGCCTTCCGAGGGATCGGAGCGCCCGGAACGGCCCGAGCATCCGCCGCGTCCCGCCTACGATCCGCCGCCCGCGCACGCTCCGCGTGCCCCCTGGGCCGACGGGGTCCGCTTCGCCTTCGGCACGCTCACGGTGCTGCCCGTACGGGGCACGCGCTGGGACCGGGAGGCGGCGCACGCGGGGATGCTGTGCGCTCCGTTGGCCGGGCTGACCGTGGGGCTGTGCGCGGCGGCGGTGGGTGGGGTGTTGCTGTTCCTGGGCGGTGGGGCGCTGTTGGCGGCCGTCGCCACCGCCGCGATACCCGCCGTACTGACCCGCGGCCTCCATCTCGACGGGCTCGCCGACACCGCGGACGGGCTCGGCAGCGGCAAACCGGCCGAGGACGCGCTGCGCATCATGAAGCGGTCGGACATCGGGCCGTTCGGCGTGATCACGCTGCTGTTCGTCCTGCTGGGCCAAGTGGCGGCGCTGGCCCAGCTTTACGGGCAGAGCTGGGCGCACGGCGCGGTCGGGGCGGCCGTGGCCGGGGCCGCCGCGCGCTGCGCCCTGACACTCGCGGCCCGCGTGGGCGTTCCGGCGGCGCGGCCGGAGGGGCTGGGCGCGGCGGTCGCGGGCACCGTGCCGTGGCGTTCCGCCGGTGTGGTGGCGGCGGTGGTGGTGGTCGGCTGTGCGGTGGTGGCCATCCCCTTCGGCCCGTACGCCGTCGTCCGTCACGCCTTCGCCGCGCTGGCCGCGCTGGCGGCCGCCGAACTCCTCCTGCACCATTGCCGCCGCCGTCTCGGCGGGGTGACCGGCGATGTCTTCGGCGCGCTCGCGGAGACGGCCGCCACGATGGCCCTGGTGGTCCTGACCTTCGGGTAGGGCCCTGCACATAGGGGACGCCCGGCGGTCCTTGACGCCTGCGGCGGCCTGTCCCCTCCCCTTCCCGCAGCATCGATCTGCGGCTCCGCCGCGTGGCGGGGCTCCGGGGGCGAAGCCCCTGGCAACGGGCGCGGGTGGGCTGTTCCTCGCCCCGCCCCTTCCGGTAACTGGGGCTCCGCCCCAGACCCCGGGTCCGAGGGGCGAAGCCTCTGGTATCGGGCGCGGGCGGGCGGTGCTTTGTCGCAGTATCGGTGTGCGGCTTTGCCGCGTGGTGGGGCTCTGCCTCAGACCTCGGGCTCCGGGGTCGAGGCTCCTGGTATCGGGCGCGGGTGGGCTGTTCCCTTCCCTGCCTCTTCCCGCAATTGGGGCTCTGCCCCAGACCTCTGGGTCTGGGGCAGAGCCTTTGGCATCGGGTGTGGGTAGGCGGTGCTTTGTCGCAGTATCGGTATGCGGCTCCGCCGCGTGGTGGGGCTCCGCCCCAGGCTCCGGGCTCCAGGGGCGAAGCTCCTGGTAACGGGGGCCGGCGGGCGGGCTGTTCCCCCCTCCCCGTGCCTTCTCGCGGCATCGGTGTGCGGCTCTGCCCCAGAGCCCGGGGTCCGGGGGCGGAGCCCCCGGTATCGGGAAGGGGCGGGGTGGGGAAAGATCCGCCGGACGCCCCTAGCCGTTGGCCTGGGGGTCTTCCGGGTCCTCCGGGGCCTCGGGGCCCTCGGACGTCGCCGGGTGCTCCGAGGGCCCCGAGCCCTCGGAGCCTTCCGAGCGCTCCGGAAGTTCCGCGTGCAGCGCCGCCGCCGCCTGCACCAGCGGCAGGGCGAGCAACGCCCCCGTGCCCTCGCCGACCGTGACGCCATGGTCGAGCAGCGGCGTGAGGGCGATGCGGTCGAGGGCCTTCTCCTGGCCGGGCTCGCCGCTGGCCTGACCGGCCAGCCACCAGTCCGGGGCGCGGAACGCCACCCGCTGGGCGACCAGCGCGCAGGCCGCCGAGACGACGCCGTCGAGGATCACGGGGGTGCGGCGTACGGCGCTCTGCAGCAGGAAGCCGGTGATCGCGGCGAGGTCGGCACCGCCAACCGTGGCCAGCAGCTGGAGCTGATCGCCGAGCACCGGGCGGGCCCGGCGCAGCCCGTCGCGGATCGCGGCACACTTGCGCATCCAGGCGAGGTCGTCGATGGCGGCCCCGCCGCGGCCGGTGACCACGGACGCGTCCGTACCGCACAGCGCGGCGATCAGCGTGGCAGCCGCGGTCGTGCCGCCGACGCTGAGGTCACCGAGGACGAGAAGGTCGGTGCCGGAGTCCGCTTCCTCGTCGGCGATGGCCATCCCGGTGCGGAAGGCCCGCTCGGCCTCGTCCAGGGTGAGCGCGTCCTCGATGTCGAGCCGGCCGGAGCCGCGGCGTACGCGGTGGCGGGTGACCTCCTCCGGGAGGTCCTCGGGGTCGCAGTCCAGCGCCATGTCGATGACCCGGATGGACGCGCCGAGGCGGGCGGCGAGGATGGCGGCCGGGCTTTCGCCGTCGAGCACGGCGCGGACCAGGCGGTGGGCGCTCCTGGCGGGGCGGGCGGAGACGCCGAGGTCGGAGATGCCGTGGTCGCCCGCGAAGAGGATGACGCGGGGCCGTTCGACGGGCTTGACCGGCACCCGCTGCTGTGCGGCGGCGAGCCATTCGCCGAGTTCGTCCAGCCGCCCGAGCGCGCCCGGCGGCACCGCGAGCCGCTCGCGGCGCTCCTCGGCGTCACGCCGGATGCCCCCGTCGGGGCGTTCGATCAGGTCGACGAAGTCATCGAGATTCAGGCCGCTCACGGGCGGAACCCTACCGGGCGAAGGCGCGTCTGGATGATTGAGGTCGTGATCGAGGTCATGATCGAGGTCATGGGAATGCCGGTGGCCGGGCGACGCTTCGGGGCTGAACTTTTGTGGTCCACTGACTGAAGTCCGCCCGATCTTGGCTGAAAACAAGGGGATGCCCCTTAGCGTCCCACCTTATGAAAAACATACGGACGGTGGTCGGGCTCTGTCTCGCACTGCTCTTCCTTGTGCTGGGCATCGGTGCTCAGCCTGCTGCGGCGCATGTTTCGCGCCAGCATGCCGAACTGGTCGTCGCCACGGGCGACAAGGTCACCAGTGGCCGTCTGATCGTCCATCGCGACCTGGTGTCCCCGGAGCGGGCCGGAGCCTGGGCCACCGGGCTGCTGCCGGCCGGCTGCCCGGCGACCGGCTCCGGCGTTCCCGGTGACGACGGCGGGGTGCCCGGCGGAGTCGTGATCGAGCTGGCGTGGAGCTGCCACGTCAACGCGCTCGACCTGAGCCAACTGCTCCGGCAGGGCGGACTGACCCAGGTCGTCGTCGAGTTCGACGGCACCGCGGTCGACGCCTCCGCCGATGCGCCGCTCGTCGACGCCAAGGGCGCGCACGCCCTGCCCGGCTTCCCCTGGCTCACCGTCGCCCTCGCGTCGGCGGCCGGTCTGGTGCTCGTACTCGCCGCACTGCGACTGCCCACCCTGCTGCGAGTGTCACGGCGGCTGCCGCGCACCGGCCGCCGGTGGCGGATCGCCGCCGCGAGCGCGGTCGCGCTGTCCTTCCTCGTGCCCCAGGCGGCCCTCGCCGACGGCCCGGCGCCGGACACCGCCACCGTCGAGGGCACCGTCTTCAAGGACGGCAACGGCAACGGCAAGCGGGACAAGGGGGAGCGGGCCATGGCCGGCGTCGATGTCACCGACGGGACCGTGTGGACCACGACCGGCGCGGACGGTTCGTACTCGCTCACCATCGATCCGAACCGGCGCGAGACCGACATCGTCAGCATCGTCTCGCCCGATGGCTATACGCCGGTGCTGCGCAAGGACTACATCCCCGAGTTCTTCCACAAGGTCCCCGAGACCGGCGGCAGCGGCGTCGACTTCGCGCTGGTGCCGGACCGCCACGCCGCCGATCCGACCGAGACCTGGGTCATGAACTCCGACCCCGAGGTCGGCAACCGCACCGACGACGAGGCGCGCACGGCGCTGCCCCAGTGGACGGGGCAGGTCCAGGCGATGTCCGAGGTCGACGGCGCCACGATGCAGATCGCGACCGGCGACCTGACGGTCACGGACTACGCGGATGAGCCGCGCAGGCAGGGCGCGTACGACCTCTTCAGCAAGGGGCTGGAGCAGGGGCGGCTCGGCCACCCCTTCTACCCGGTCATGGGCAACCACGACTTCGGCGGCACGGCCACCTCCCAGGGCTACGCCGGCAGCATGGAGTACTACCGCCGCAACATGGCTCCCGAGTGGTACAGCTTCGACCGCAACGGCCGTCACATCGTCGTACTCGAGGACAACTACGACGCGAGCGGGCTCAAGCCGCAGTTGGAGTGGCTGCGCAGGGACCTGGCCCAGCACGCGGTCGGCAAGCAGGTGCTCGTCTTCGCGCATCGCTCGCTGTTCACCCAGTGGGGCCCCGGCGCGGGCATGCAGCCGACCATCGACGAGCTGGCCAAGTACGACGTGCGGATGGTCGCCGCGGGCCACAACCAGCAGGCGGAATACCGCCGTGGCGCGTTCAAGCGCTCCGTCGAGATCAACAACCAGGGCACCTACGGAATCGACGGAGCCCACCCCGACTACAAGGTGCTCGACTTCAGCGGCATCACGGACGATCCGCACACCCGCCGCAACGAGGACACCGGCCAGGTGACCGGTATCCACCGGCAGTTCGACATCGACGACGACAGCGCGCTGGTCAGCCCCGCGCAGGGCAGCGTGCACGGCTCGACCGCCAAAGTCCCCGTCGAGGTGTACGCCGAGGACGACGGCCGCACCCCCAGCCGGGCGTCGCTGACCGTACGGGACAGCCGCGGACATGTGGTGCGGCGCACCGGCCTGCGCTTCGGGGCAGGAGCCGCCGAACCCGGCATCGAGAACTGCTACACCCCGCCGGGTGGCAAGCCCGAACCCTGCCCCGACGCACGCGGGGCGTGGACCCGGGCGAGTGGCACGCTGAACGGGCTGCGGCCCGGCACCTACACCACCGAGACGAAGGTGTACGACACCCGGGGCAAGGCGTTCCCCACGCTTCCCGCGCTGAAGAGCACCTTCAAAGTCGCACCGGACTCCGAGCTCCCCCGGCCGAGGGCCGGGCACAACTGGCTGCGGCAGGGCGGCGACGAGGCCGGGCGGTCCGCGAGCCCCGACGAGCCGGGCGCCCGGCTCGACCTGCGATGGGCCCGGCACACCGGCGAGCAGTTCAACCTGAACGGCTCGGTGGTCGCGGACGGCAAGCTGATCGTCTCGTCCCGCGCCTTCGACTCGCCGTACAGCATGATGCTCGCCTACGACATCGCCTCCGGGCGGGAGATCTGGCGCACCTACCTGGACGGCGACGCCGAATCGGCGCCGACGATCCACGGCGGACGGGTGTATCTGACCACCGGCGTCGGACGGATCTACGCCCTGGACACCGGGAACGGCCATATCGCCTGGGAGTCGATCGACCGCGAGGAGAAGCACGGCGACACGGTGCGCCGCTACGGCCGCGCCGGTGGACCGGTCAGTGTCTTCGCGCTCACCGGACAGGACCGCGACGTGGCCGTCTACCAGGACTGGGACACGATCCGCTGCCGTGACGCGAAGACCGGCACCCCGCTGCCCGGCGGCTTCGGCGCCGCGGCCTCCTGGGGGCAGTCCCACAGCACGGCGGTGCGCGAGCCCGGCTCCAACACCGCCTATCTGCACTCCTCGTCGAGCAACACGGTCATCGCCATGGATCTGGCGAGCTGCCAGCAGCTCTGGGTGAAGGACACCGGGGGCGGCATCGACAGCCACTCCTCGCCCGTGCTCACCGACCCCGCGTCGGGCGCGGCGAAGCTGGTGACCTTCACCGCCTCCGGAGCCCGCGGGCACGACCCGAAGACGGGCGAGGTGACCTGGCAGTCGAAGCTGGGCGGCGCCGGCACCTGCGAGCCGGGGCCGGCCCCGCTCACCAGCCCGGCCGTCTGGGGTGACACCGCCTATGTCGCGGGACGTGACGGCGTCGTCCGCGCCTACGACACGAGCGCGGCCGACCCCTCGAAGCCGGTGTGGGAGGCGAAGTCCGGCTATCTGCCGGGGGAGAGCCCGCTGGACGACAAGTGGCGGGTCGCCATGGGATGCAAGGCCGGTGCCGGTTCGCCGACGACGCATCCGCTGGTGACCAAGGCCCTCGTATACGTGGGGACCTGGGACGGGCGGCTGCTCGTCCTCGACCGTGCCACCGGTCGGCAGCTTGCCGCGTACAACCTCGGCGCGGGCGTCGCGTCGGCCCTCTCCGTCAGCGGTGACCGGATCTTCGTCCTCACGGACGACGGCACGGTCCACGCGCTGGCCGCGCGCCGGGACTGAGGGGAAGCACCACCGTGCGAACACTCCGTACCGGGGTGCTGCTCGTGCCGGCCGCCGTGTCCGCGCTGCTGTTCGGCAGCGCGGGCACGGCCCAGGCGCACCCCTTCGGCGCACCGCCGGTCGTCAGGGTCGAGGCGGCGGGCTCCGCCGTGGAGACGACCTGGTCCGCGCAGCGGGATGACGTCGCCGCCCTGCGCAAGAAGGCCGACGGCGATGTGGCGGGCTATCTGCGCGCACATATCGCCGTACGCCAGGACGGCGGCCCGTGCCGGGTGGACCGGGCCGACGGCATGACGCTCCACTTCGTCTGCCCACGCCCGGTGGACCGGATCAGCCTTACGGTCACCGTGCTGACGGACGTCCATCCGGCCTACCGGACGCTGTCGGTGACCGATCAGGGCGGCGGGGGGCTGCACACGGCGAAGGAACCGACGCGCACGCTCGCGCTGACCCCGGCGGCAGCATCGGCCGACTCGCCGTCGTCGCAGGGTGGCTGGAGCAGTTGGACCACCGATCTGGTCTCCCTCCTGGACCATGGGGCCGCCGTCCCGGTGGCGCTGCTCGTGGCGGCGGCCGTGGGCGCGCTGCACGCCTGCGCTCCCGGGCACGGCAAATCGCTGGCCGCCGGGTATCTGGTGGGCGGCCGGGGCCGACCGCGGGACGCGGTGTGGCTGGGCGGCATCGTCGCCGTGATGCATACGCTCTCGGTCGCGGTCCTCGCGGTCGGCTGGTGGCTGGCGGCGAAGAACGCGCCGGACATGAAGCTGCTGACGGGGTGGCTGCAACTGCTCGCGGCGCTGGTGGTGGCGGGGGTGGGGGTGAGCCTGCTGTGGCGGCATCTGCGTCACCGCGGGCACCATCACCCGCACCACCACGATCACGGTCACTCGCACCACGGTCACTCGCATCACGGTCATGGTCACGGTCACGCACATCGCCACGATCAACGGCAGGGGCACAGCCACCACATCCCCGACGCCCCCTCGCTGCTCACCTGGCGAGGTCTGGTCGTGCTCGGCACCTCCGGCGGTCTGCTGCCGTCACCGTCCGCCTTCCTGGTCCTGCTCACCGGGCTGCTCACCGGCAGAACCGGCATCGCCCTGGCGATGGTGGCCGCCTTCGGCGCCGGCATGGCGCTCACCCTCATGAGCGTCGGCCTGATCGTGCTGCGCGGGCGGGACGCGCTGCTGGACCGGGCCTCCCGGTCCGCCGTGCTGCGCACCTGGGTGCCGAGGATTCCGCTGTTCGCCGCCTCGGCGGTGGCGGCCGGAGGCGCGGTGGCGGCGGCGCTGGCCGCGGGACGGCTCCTGGCACCGTAGAGGGCGGCGCCGCGCGCTCAGCCCCGGAGGGGGAGGGCCTGCCCGGCCACCACCAGCAGCACCTGCTCGCACTCCTCGGCGAACATCGCGTTCAACCGGCCCAGTTCATCGCGGAAGCGGCGGCCGGAGGCGGTCGCGGGGACGACGCCGGAGCCGACCTCGTTGCTCACCGCGACCACCGTACGGCTGGTGGCGCGGACCCCGGCGACGAGGGCGGACACCCGCTCGCGGAGGGCGCGTTCACCGCCGTTCGCCCACTTCTCGTCGTCCCAGGCGTTCACGGAGTCCATCGCGTCGGTGAGCCACAGCGCCAGGCAGTCGATGAGCAGCGGTGGGCCGTCCTCGGCGAGCAGCGGTGTCAGATCGCAGGTCTCGGCGGTGCGCCAGGAGCCGGGGCGGCGCTCGCGGTGGGCGGCGACGCGGGCGGCCCATTCGGGGTCGGCTTCGCGGGTGCCGCCCGTGGCGACGTACAGGACGTCGGGGAAGGCGGCCAGCCGCCGTTCCGCCTCCAGGGACTTACCGGACCGGGCGCCGCCCAGCACCAGCGTGCGGCGCGGCAGATCCGGTACCGCGGAGTACTCGCCGACGATCAGCGTCCGCCCGTCCGGCACCGCCCGCGCGCCCGCCGTGGCCAGACGGCGGTGCAGCTCCCGGCCGGGCGGGGTGGTGTGGTCGAGATGGACGGCCAGGACGTCGGTGGTGGCGCCCACGGCGCCCGAGGCGCGCAGGGCGGCCAGGGCGTCGGGGCGGCCCAGCACGTCGAGCAGCACCATGCCGTACGGCTCGGCCGGATCGGCGAGGCCCGCGGCGGCGGCGCCCGGCGGGAGGTACAGCAGCCGGGTGCCGTCGGGGCCGGTGACCTCGTAGCCGGTACCGGGGGAGTCCAGCGCGACCGCCCGCACCCGGTGGCCGCTGATCAGGGGCAGCGTGCGGCCGTCCGGCACCCGCCCCGGCGCCGGCAGTCCGGCCGGGAACTCGACGGCCGGGCCCGCGTGCGGATGGGAGAGCAGCACCTGCCGGACGCCGGCCAGCGAGTGGCCGGCCCGCGCGGCGGCGAAGGCGGCCCCCGGGGTGAGGTCGATCAGCAGCGCGCCGTCGATCAGCAGCGAGGTGGCGGCCCGCGCCTCCTCGCCGACGGCGGCGGCACAGGAGGCGCAGGGACAGCCGTGGCGCGGCAGCCCGTCGGGGGCTCCGGTGCCCAGAAGAGTGAGTTCCACGCCCCGATCGTCTCGCGTCCGATCCCACGGGTCGCGCGGGGCCACCCCGTACGGAGTGATCAGTCACCTAGGCTGCGGGCAGACATCACCTGTGGACCGGCGGGTATCACCTGTGGGCCGGCGGGATGGAGGAGGCTGGAATGGCGTGGACATGGCGGTTCGAGAAGTCCGACGGGGCGGAGACGAAGCCCGCGGTGCAGCCGGAGGAGTTCCCGACCCAGGGGGACGCGGAGTCGTGGATCGGTGAGGAGTGGCGGGCGCTCCTCGAAGGCGGCGCGGAACAGGTGACGCTCTTCGAGGACGGTACGAAGATCTACGGCCCGATGAGCCTGCACGGCGAGTAGACAAAACGCCTGACGGACAGGCGCGCCTGACGGACAGGCGCACCGAATGGGCAAACGCGCGGAGTAGGCAAAGGCACCGAATAGGGCAGGCGCGCCCAAGCGCGGTCGGGCGCGCCGGGCAGGACCCGCGCGGGGTGGCGGTGCCCACCGCCACCCCGTCGCCGGATCAGCCGCGTACCCCGCACAGATGCAGCAGCGCCGCCACCGCGCGGTACGGATCGGTGCGGCCGGCCCGCTCCTCGGCGGCCAGCAGCCGCTCCCACTCCGGGGAGCCGGGCGGCTCGGCGTCGTCCGGGGCGAGGTCGGTGAAGACCCGCACGCCGTACCAGGTGCGCAGCGGCGCGCCGATCGCGGTCAGGGTCTCGGTCAGCTCCTCGCGTCGGTCCGCGCGCACCGGCAGCCCGATCCGGTTGGTGTACGAGGGGGAGTCGAAGGCGGTCAGCGCCGTGTCCCAGTCCCCGGCCAGCCCCGGCCGCATCGCCAGCGCGTCACCGTTGCGCACCAGCAGGGAGAGCAGACCGCCGGGGGCCAGCACCCGGGCCAGCCCGGCGAGCAGCGGATCCGGTTCGGGCAGATACATCAGCACCCCGTGGCACAGCACCACGTCGAAGGTGCCCGGCAGGAAGTGTGCCCCGGTCTCCCGGCCGTCGCCCTCGAGGAGCCGTACGCGTCTTCGGATGCCCTCGGGCTCGTCGGCGAGCGCGGTGCGGGCCGTCTCCAGCATGGTGGGGTCGGACTCCAGCCCGGTGACCTCATGGCCCGCGCGGGCCAGCCGCAGGGTCTGGGTGCCCTGGCCGACGCCCACGTCGAGCACCCGCAGCCGCTGTCCCACCGGGAAGCGGGCGGTGATCTGCTCATCGAGCTGGCGGGCGACCAGCGCCTGCCGGACGGTGTTCCGCAGGCCCCCGAGGTGGCTCAGCCAGCCGGGCGCCCCGCCGGTGAAGCCGGAGGGTCTGCCGCTCAGGGTCGCTCTCCGCGCTTGACCTGCGGCTTGGGCAGCCGCAGTCGGCGCATCTGGAGGGTACGCATCAGGGCGTACGCCACCGCGCCGCGCAGATTCTCGTCGGGGAAGCGCTGGCGGAGCTGCCGCTTGAGCTGGAAGCCGAAGAAGATGGAGTTGATCACGATCAGGACGATGACCACCATCCACAGCAGCAGCACATAGCTCTGCATGGCCCCGGCCTGGATCATGCTCAGGATCAGGATGACCACCGCGAGCGGCAGGAAGTACTCGGCGACGGAGAACCGCGAGTCCACGAAGTCGCGGGCGAAGCGCCGCACCGGACCCTTGTCGCGGGGCGGCAGATACCGCTCGTCGCCCCCGGCCAGCGCCTCGCGCTGCTTGGCCAGGTCGGCGCGGCGGGCCTCGCGGGCACGCTTGCTGGCGTCCTTACGGTTGGCCGGCGTCTTCGCCAGGCTGCGGCGCTGCGACTGGGCCTCGCTCCGCTTGGGAGTGGGGCGGCCCTTGGGCGCCTGCGGGTCACGGGTCTGCTGCGGCTGGTCCGCGGTCACCTTGGTGGTTGCGGCCTGCTCATCCTTGGAACGGCTTCGGAACACAAGGCCCAAGGGTACGGGTTGCGGAGTGTGCGCCCCAGCCTCAGGGGGAACGATCAGGCAACGGAGTCCCGCCGTATCGGGACACAGGGGACACACTCCTCCTTGCGCCGGAGGCTCCCGCGCTCTGATCGTCCTGCAGGAGGAGCGCGAGCGGGCTCGAACAGTGCGGTAATGGAAGCGGGCCCCGTAGGCTGGGTCTGTTGGAGTGCCGGAGTCACACGTCCGTCAGAAGGGGGCGCGCGAGGCCCATGAGCGGTGTCATGAAGCGTATGGGGATGATCTTCCGCGCGAAGGCCAACAAGGCCCTGGACCGGGCCGAGGACCCGCGCGAGACCCTTGACTACTCGTACCAGAAACAGCTTGAGCTGCTCCAGAAGGTGCGGCGTGGCGTTGCCGACGTGGCGACCTCGCGCAAGCGTCTTGAGCTGCAGCTCAACCAGTTGCAGGGGCAGTCCACCAAGCTGGAGGACCAGGGGCGCAAGGCGCTCGCGCTCGGCCGGGAGGACCTGGCCCGCGAGGCGCTCTCCCGCCGCGCCGCGCTGCAGCAGCAGGTCACCGACCTGGAGACCCAGCACCAGACGCTGCAGGGCGAGGAGGAGAAGCTGACCCTGGCCGCCCAGCGGCTGCAGGCCAAGGTCGACGCCTTCCGCACGCGTAAGGAGACCATCAAGGCCACCTACACCGCGGCCCAGGCGCAGACCCGTATCGGTGAGGCGTTCTCCGGCATCTCCGAGGAGATGGGCGACGTCGGCATGGCGATCCAGCGTGCCGAGGACAAGACGGCGCAGCTGCAGGCCCGCGCGGGCGCGATCGACGAGCTGCTGGCCTCCGGCGCCCTGGACGACCAGTCCGGCATGGCCACCAAGGACGACATCGCGGCCGAGCTCGACCGGATCTCCGGCGGTACGGACGTGGAGCTGGAGCTGCAGCGGATGAAGGCCGAGCTGGCCGGGGGCAGCCCGCAGCAGGCGATCGAGGGCGGCAAGACCGACGGGGCCCAGCAGTCCCAGACCCCGCACAAGTTCGACAAGCAGTAGCCCGCGCCCCGCCTGGGCGAGGTCTCCAAGGAGGTCGTCATGATCGTACGGATCATGGGGGAGGGCCAGGTGCGGGTGGCCGAAAGCCATCTGCCCGGACTGAACAGGCTGGACGACGAGCTGCTCGCCGAGATCGAGGGCGGCGATCACGAGGGCTTCCGGAAGACCCTGGGCGCGCTGCTGGACGCGGTGCGCTCGGCCGGTGAGCCCCTGCCCGACGACGCGCTCCAGCCGTCCGAGCTGATCCTCCCCGCGGCCGGCGCGACCCTCGAGGAAGTCAAGGCGATGCTCAAGGACGACGGCCTCATTCCGGGCTAGTGCGGCGCACCCCCGGACCACACTCCAGCACAGGTCGTGCCTCCCTTCACCGGCCGGGTACGGGCCGCCCGTCAAGCCGGGCGCCCCGCGGCGGCCCTTACCGTTGGATTCCGTGACTCCCCTCGCCGTCGGGCCGGGTCTGGCCCGTCCGCACCGCTGGCTGTGTGCCCACCCCCGAGCCCTGGACACCCTGGTGGCGATCGGGGTCCTCGCGCTGATCCTGATCGGCGCCGTGGCCGGTCCGCGCATGCGCCACCAGCCGCTGGGCCCCTTCTTCGTGCTGCTGGCCGTCCTCGCCGCCGCCTCGCTGGTGTTCCGCCGCGATCTGCCCCGCGGGGTGCTCGCCTTCACCGTCGCCCTGACCCTCGTCGAGATCGTCACCAATGACGAGGGCCCGCCGCGCACCTCGATCGTGTTCGGGGTCGTGGTGGCGCTCTACACCGCCGCGACCCGTACCGACCGCCCCACCACCTGGCGGCTCGGCGCCGCCACGGCCGTGCTGCTCACCGGGGCCGGGATGCTCTTCTCGCTCAACCCCTGGTACTCGCAGGAGAACTGGGGCCTGTTCGCCTGGGCCGGGCTGGCCGCGGCCACCGGCGACGCGGTGCGCAGCCGGCGCGCCTATGTCGCCGCCATCGAGGAGCGGGCGGTCCGCGCCGAGCGCACCCGTGAGGAGGAGGCGCGCCGCCGGGTCGCCGAGGAGCGGCTGCGGATCGCCCGTGAGCTGCACGATGTCGTGGCCCATCACATCGCGCTGGTCAACGTTCAGGCCGGGGTCGCCTCCCATGTCATGGACAACCGCCCGGACCAGGCCAAGGAGGCGCTCGCCCACGTACGGCAGGCGAGCCGCTCGGCGCTGGAGGAGCTGCGCGCCACGGTCGGCCTGCTGCGGCAGTACGGCGACCCCGCCGCCCCCACCGAACCGGCACCCGGCCTCGCCGTCCTGGACCAGCTCGTGGACGGCTTCGTACGGGCCGGGATGCGGGTCCGGGTCCGGGCGCAGCCGCCGGAGGCGCTGGGCCCGCTGCCGGGCTCGGTGGACCTCACGGCCTACCGGGTCGTCCAGGAGGCGCTGACCAATGTGCACAAGCACGCCGGGCCCGGGGCCACGGCCGAGATTCGCATCGCCCGTGTCGGCGGCGCTGCCGGGAGCGCCCTGGAGGTCACGGTCGAGGACGACGGGGCGGGGACGCGGCCCGAGGGGCCGGAGGGGGAGCCCCCGGCGCCCGGGGAGGAGACCGGCGGCGGCGGACACGGCCTGCTGGGCATGCGCGAGCGGGTGACCGCGCTGCGCGGAAGCTGCGAGGCGGCACCCCTGCCCGAGGGCGGTTTCCGGGTGCGGGTGAGACTGCCTCTGCAGCCGCGTAGGGGAGGGGACTGATGACGATCAAGGTACTGCTCGCGGACGATCAGGCGCTGCTGCGCAGCGCGTTCCGCGTCCTGGTGGACTCCGAGGCGGACATGGAGGTGGTGGGGGAGGCGTCCGACGGCGCGCAGGCGGTGGAGATCGCCCGTACCCGGGGCGCCGACGTCGTCCTGATGGACATCCGGATGCCCGGTACGGACGGGCTGGCCGCGACCCGCATGATCACCGAGGATCCGCAGCTATCGGACGTCCGGGTGGTCATGCTGACGACCTTCGAGGTCGACGAGTACGTGGTGGACTCGCTGCGGGCGGGGGCCAGCGGTTTCCTCGGCAAGGGCGCCGAACCCGATGAGCTGCTCGCGGCGATCCGCATCGCGGCCGCGGGCGAGGCGCTGCTGTCCCCGGTCGCGACCAAGGGGCTGATCGCCCGCTTCCTGGCCCAGGGCGACGGGAGCGGCGACGAGGGCGCCTATGACGCCTCACGGCTGGACGCCCTCACCGTCCGCGAGCGCGAGGTCCTGGTCCAGGTCGGGGGCGGGCTGTCCAACGACGAGATCGCCGCCCGGCTGGAGGTCAGTCCGCTCACGGTCAAGACGCATGTCAACCGCGCGATGGCCAAGCTGGGCGCCCGCGATCGCGCCCAGCTTGTGGTGATCGCCTACGAGACGGGGCTGGTCCGCGCGGGCGCCTAGCGCCCGCGCGGGCGGAGCCCGGGACGCCGCCTAGGGCAGCGCCAGCATCCGCTCCAGGGCCAGCTTGGCGAAGTGCTCCGTCTCCTGGTCGACCTGGATGCGGTTGACCACCTTGCCGGCCACCAGCGACTCCAGCGCCCAGACCAGATGCGGCAGATCGATCCGGTTCATGGTCGAGCAGAAGCAGACCGTCTTGTCGAGGAAGACGATCTCCTTGCCCTGGTCGGCGAAACGATTGGCCAGGCGCCGTACGAGGTTCAGCTCCGTGCCGATCGCCCACTTCGAACCGGCGGGGGCGGCCTCCAGGGCCTTGATGATGTACTCGGTCGAGCCCACGTAGTCGGCCGCCGCCACGACCTCGTGCTTGCACTCGGGGTGCACCAGCACGTTCACACCCGGTATCCGCTCGCGCACATCGTTGACCGAGTCCAGCGAGAAGCGGCCGTGCACCGAGCAGTGGCCGCGCCACAGGATCATCGTCGCGGCCCGCAGTTGCTCGGGGGTGAGCCCGCCGTTCGGCTTGTGCGGGTTGTAGACGACGCAGTCCTCCAGCGACATGCCCATGTCGCGGACCGCCGTATTGCGCCCCAGATGCTGATCGGGCAGGAACAGCACCTTCTGGCCCTGCTGGAACGCCCACTCCAGGGCCCGCTCGGCATTGGACGAGGTGCAGATCGTGCCGCCGTGCTTGCCGGTGAACGCCTTGATGTCGGCCGAGGAGTTCATGTACGAGACGGGCACCGTCGCCTCCGCGACGCCCGCCTCGGTCAGCACCTCCCAGCACTCGGCGACCTGCTCGGCCGTGGCCATGTCGGCCATCGAGCAGCCGGCCGCCAGATCGGGGAGGACGACCTGCTGGGCCTCGGTGGTGAGGATGTCGGCGGACTCGGCCATGAAGTGCACACCGCAGAAGACGATGTACTCGGCGTCCGGCCGCGCGGCCGCGTCCCGGGCCAGCTTGAAGGAGTCACCGGTGACATCGGCGAACTCGATGACCTCGTCGCGCTGGTAGTGGTGACCGAGGACGAAGACCTTGTCACCGAGCTTCTCCTTGGCCGCGCGGGCGCGTGCCACCAGATCCGGGTCGGAGGGCGCCGGAAGGTCTCCCGGGCACTCCACGCCGCGCTCGCTGCGGGGGTCGGCCTCCCGGCCGAGAAGCAGCAGAGCGAGCGGGGTCGGCTGCACATCGAGGGGCTGGGCGGTGGTCACGTCACGCACCCTTCTTTCTTCGCTGGGAACCCTAATCGTCAGAATGACGCTATCTATCATAGCCGCTTCACGTCACTTTGACGAGAGGCATTGTGTCGATGTGACGCATTCCGGAGCGTCCACCCGTATGCGAGCATGAAGGGCAACAGGAGATAAGCGCTGGGCCCGGAATGAATCCGGGGCGCCGTTGGTTTGTCACAACGGCAAGTAGTCCGTACGACCCGGGAGAGAAGCAGATGACCGTTCAGGACGAGACCACCGCGAGCGAGGGCATCATCCTGTCCGACGCCGCCGCGTCGAAGGTCAAGGGCCTGCTGGAGCAGGAGGGCCGCGACGACCTCGCGCTGCGCGTCGCCGTCCAGCCCGGCGGCTGCTCCGGCCTGCGCTACCAGCTCTTCTTCGACGAGCGCTCGCTCGACGGCGACGTCGTCAAGGACTTCGGCGGCGTCAAGGTCGTGACCGACCGCATGAGCGCCCCGTACCTGGGCGGTGCCTCGATCGACTTCGTCGACACCATCGAGAAGCAGGGCTTCACCATCGACAACCCGAACGCCACGGGCTCCTGCGCCTGCGGCGACTCCTTCAGCTGAGCCCTGGGCGCGGCGGAAAACAGCGAAACGGAAGGGGGCGGGCCCACCGGGCCCGCCCCCTTCCGCATGTCCTGCCGCCAGTCTCGCGGTCCGCTCACTTCCGCAGCGGCACCGTCTCACCGGTGGACCCGTCCACGACCTTCCGGCCGTCCAGCGGCTCCTTCAGCGTCACCTTCCGGTCCAGCTGCTTGGCGATGAGGATGCAGGCCCGCCCCGGATGGGTCGGCTTGCTCTTGAGCTCCAGCGTCACCTGCTTCGAGGTCTCCTTCGCGGAGACCGAGTAGGTGTTGCAGACACCGCCCCAGAAGCGCAGCGTCAGGGTCTTGCCGTCCACGCTGTACGAGGTGATGTCATCCGGCTTGGAGGTCCGCTCGCCCTTGCCCGGCCGGGTCGACGGGGAGTGGCCCGGCTCCTCGGCCTTCTTGATGAACTCCGGCTTCACCGCGGGGTAGGGCAGGGTGACCGCCACCCGGTTGGCCCCGGTCGGCTTGGTCTCGAAGATCCACGACGGCACCAGGGCCCGTCGGCCGTCCACCATGTGCGAGGCGAGGCCGAACGTCACCTTGCGCACGCTCACCTTGCCCGACGGGCCATTGCCCTTGGCCGACGTCGAGTTGAGCCGCTCCAGCGCCTGTTCCGCGCTGAGCACCGGATAGGTGTCGTCCTCCTTGGGCTTGGCCAGCGTGCCGCTGCCGCCGACCAGCTGGCCGTCGGCGCCGACCTGCAGACTGGTCCCCCAGCCGTAGGTGGGCAGATCGGCCACCTTCGGATCGGCGTTCACCATCCGCACGGCGCCGTAGAGGCCACTCGCGTCCAGCTTCGCGTCCGACAGCCCGAGCGCCTTGAGCACCGGCTCGGCGGCGCGCTCGGCCTTCTCCTCGGACACGGCCGCCTCGCGGCCCTCGGCGGCGCCGTTGTCACCGCGCTTGTCGCCGTCGCGGTAGGACGGGCAGCTCTTGTCGGGCTTGTCCGCCCCATCGCCCTTGTCGGTCCGGTCGGCCTTCTTCGCGTCCGGCTTCTCGTCCGGCTTCTCGTCCGGGTGGACGCAGGACGTACCGCCCGGCGACCCATAGCGCGAGTACGACCAGCTACCCGGGCCGTTCTGGCTCACCCGCAGCGTCGGGCCGCTCGCGTCCGGGGTGCCGCCGACCTTCCAGTACCCGTGGTCGGCGCGGGGGCTGCCGGAGACGTCCAGCGCCTTCGCCAGCCGCGCCACATCGGCCTTGGTGACCTTCGGGTCGGTCAGATAGACCGGGGCCTCCTTCGGCCCGTCCGGCAGCTTGCCCGTGACGACGTAGCGGCCGCCGTGTGGGTCGGGCTCACCGGGCGCGATGCCCTTGTCTCCGCCTCGCTCGCCGCCCGGGGTGGCGTAGGCGTCCAGTGCGAGGGGCTTGGGCGCTCCGTCCTCGCCCGCCGCGCCCGGACCCCGGGTGCCGCCGTCCGCCGCGGTGGAGGCCCAGTAGGCGCCGCCACCTCCGGCGACCAGCACCGCGGCCGCCACCGAAACGACGGCCAGCGGCGAGCGCCGGCGCGGCCGGGGAGTGTCGTCGGGGGTCTGCGGGGTGTCGGTGTCCTCGGTGCTCACCGTTTCGCTCCTTTGGCTCCGCTCACGTTCTACGGTCCCATCCCTCGCGAGGAGATGCCGATGAGACGGAGCCGAGGCGCGCCCGGTTCCTTCAGTCGCCGTAGTCCGACATCCCGGCCAGCAGATCGGCCGATGCCGCGGGCACGCTGATCCCCCGGATGCGGGAGGCGGCGACCGGTGAAACATGCCTGGCGGAAGGCGATACGGTGACCGCCCAGTGCGGCGCCATCCGGGCACCGTCGCCGCGCAGCTCCTCCAGATACTCGGGCTCGATGGCTCCGGTGGCGGGAAGGGCGGGGCCGGGGTGCTGGGGCATGATGCCTCCTGGTCCATGGGGGTCGCCGACGCGTACCCCCGTCCACGCACCGTATTCAGCGGGTGTCGGTGAAGAAAGCCCTACTATTGGGTAGTTTCTTCCGTTCGTATGGACAGGGCTGAGCAGATAGCGTGAAGCGTCCGTCTCTCTCCGCCCCCGCAGGAGCGACTCCGTGCGTATTGCCGTAACCGGCTCCATCGCCACCGACCATCTGATGTCCTTCCCCGGCCGCTTCGCCGATCAGCTGGTCGCCGATCAGCTGCATACGGTCTCCCTCTCCTTCCTGGTGGACACCCTCGATGTCCGCCGTGGAGGAGTCGGCCCCAACATCTGTTTCGGCATGGGCGTGCTCGGCCTGAGCCCGATCCTGGTCGGTGCGGCCGGCGAGGACTTCGCCGACTACCGCGCCTGGCTGGACCGGCACGGTGTGGACACCGCGTCCGTCCGGATCTCCGGGGTCAAGCACACCGCTCGCTTCGTCTGCACCACCGACGCCGATCACAACCAGATCGCGTCCTTCTACACCGGTGCCATGAGCGAGGCCCGCCAGATCGAGCTGCAGCCGGTCGCGGAGCGCGCCGGCGGCCTCGACCTCGTGCTGATCAGCGCGGACGACCCGGAGGCCATGGTCCGCCACACCGAGGAGTGCCGCTCGCGCGGCATCCCCTTCGCCGCCGACCCCTCCCAGCAGCTCGCCCGCATGGAGGGGGAGGACATCCGGGTGCTGATCGGCGGCGCGGAATACCTCTTCACCAATGAGTACGAGGCCGCGCTGATCGAGACCAAGACCGGCTGGACCGCGGAGCAGATCCTCTCCAAGGTCGGCACCCGGGTCACCACGCTGGGCGCGCAGGGCGTGCGCATCGACCGCGAGGGCGAGGAGCCCGTCGTCGTCGGCTGCCCGGAGGAGGACCAGAAGGCCGACCCGACCGGCGTCGGCGACGCCTTCCGCGCGGGCTTCCTCTCCGGTCTGTCCTGGAACCTCTCGCTCGAGCGCGCCGCCCAGGTGGGCTGCATGCTGGCGACGCTGGTCATCGAGACGGTCGGCACCCAGGAGTACGAGCTGCGCCGGGGCCACTTCATGGAGCGCTTCGCCAAGGCGTACGGCGATGAGGCGGCGGGCGAGATCGCGCCCCACCTCCCCTGAACCCCGCTGGGCGCCCAGGGGGCTCTCGCTCCCTGGGCCCCGCCGCGGCCTCTGCGGATCCGCCGTGGCCCCTGGATCCCGCCTAGCTCCCCGCGGCTTCGCCGTGGCTTCCCACGGCTCCGCCGTAGTCCCCTGGGCCCGCCAGTGCCCAATGGGCCCGGGCCCGTCAGGGCCTAGGCGCGGCGGCGGACCCGGTAGGCCACGCCCCGGTCGGCCGTCCGCTCGCCCTCGTAGGTCTGGCCCCGCATCTCGCACCAGGCCGGGATGTCCAGCCGGGCCGCCTCGTCGTCGGACAGCACCACCACCACACCGCCCACCGGCACCTCGCCGATCACCTTGGCCAGCTCGATCACCGGGATCGGGCACCGCTTGCCGAGCGAGTCGACCACCAGCGCGACCTCGGGCTCGGGCTCGGGCTCGACCTCGGGCTCGGGCTCAGGGTCCGGGTCCGGCGCGACGGCGGCCTGGGCAGGCTTCGGCGCACCCAGGCGCTCCCGCACCTGCGCCACCACCCCCGGCAGCACCTCCAGGAACCGGTCCACCTCCGCCTCGGCCGTACCGCGCGGAAGCGAGACCCGGACATTGCCCTCGGACAGCACCCCCATGGCCCGCAGCACATGGCTCGGGGTCAGCGTGGACGAGGTGCAGGAGGAGCCGGAGGAGACCGAGAACTCCGCGCGGTCCAGCTCATGGAGAAGCGCCTCTCCGTCGACATAGAGACAGGAGAAGGTCACCAGATGCGGCAGCCGCCGCTCCCGATCGCCGACCACCTCGACGTCCGGGACCAGCTCCGGCACCCGCGCCCGGATCCGGTCCACCAGCCCGCGCAGCCGCTCCGCCTCCGCGGCGGCCTCTGCGGTGGCCTCCGCCCGTACGGCCCGCAGCGAGGCGGCCGCGGCGACGATGGCGGGGAGATTCTCGAACCCGGGGGAGCGGCCCGACTCGCGCTCGTCCGTGGGCGGGACCGTACGGAAGCGCACCCCCTTGCGCACCGCGAGCAGCCCCACCCCCGCAGGGCCGCCCCATTTGTGGGCACTTGCCGTCAAGAGCGACCAATTGCCCTCCGTGGGGCCCCAGCCGAGCGACTGCGCCGCGTCCACCAGCAGCGGTACGCCCGCCACCGCGCACTCCTCGGCCGCCTCGGCCACCGGCTGCAGAGTGCCGACCTCGTGGTTGGCGGACTGCAGACAGGCCAGCGCCACCCCGTCCGGGGCCTCCCGCAGGGCCGCCGCGTACGCACCCGGCGCGACCCGTCCCGTACGGTCCACCGGGACCTCGGTGAGCGTGCCGCCGTCCGCCTCGTGCGTGGCCGCCGCGTGCAGCACCGAGGAGTGCTCCACGGCGGAGACGACCAGATGGCGGCCCGCGCGCCGCCGGCCGGCGAGCGCGCCCGCGATACCGTCGTGCACCGCGCGCGTCCCCGAAGGAGTGAAGACGAGCTCGTCCGGGCGGCACCCGACGGCCTCGGCCGCCGCCTCCCGCGCGGCGTCCAGCAACAGCCGGGCCCGCCGCCCCTCCCGGTAGAGGCGCGAGGGGTCGGCCCACCCCTCGTCGAGCGCGGCGAGGAGCGCCTGCCGGGCGACGGGGTGCAGGGGAGCGGACGAGGCCGTGTCGAAGTAGGGCACATACGGAACGCTAGTCGCCGGGGCAGGCAAACGGACGGGCGCGCCCCGCGCGGGGCACCTCCGGTGCCGAAGCCAGGTCCGACCGGAGCTAGGTCCGCACCGCGACCGGAGCGGGGCCCGCACCGGGACCGGAGCCGGGGTTGCACCGCGACCGGAGCGGGGCCGCACCGGGACCGGGGGCCGGGGTTGCACCGGGGCCGCACCCGGGCCGGGGGTCGAGGTTGCACCGCGACCGGAGCGAGGCCGCACCGGGACCGGGGGCCGGGGCTGCACCGGGGCCAGGATCCGGGGCTGCACCGCGACCGGGAGCCGAGGCCGCGCTGGGGCCGGGGGCCGGGGTTGCACCGGGGCCGGAGCGGGGTTGCACCGGGTCGGGGGCCGACGTTGTACCGAGACCGGAGCGGGGCCGCTCCGCGACCGGGAGCCGAGGCCGCACCGGGGCCGGAGCGAGGGTCGCACCGGGACCGGGGGCCGGGGCTGCAGCGGGGCCGGGGGCCGGGGCCGCTCCGCGACCGGGAGCCGAGGCCGCACCCGGGCCGGGAGCCGGGGCTGCACCGCGACCGGAGCGAGGCCGCGCCGCGACCGGGAGCCGAGGCTGCACCGGGGCCGGAGCAGGGGTCACACCCGGCGGCAGCCGGGCCCGCACCGGGGCCGGAGCAGGGGTCACACCCGGCGGCAGCCGGGCCCGTGGCCAGGGCCGGAGTTCGGGGTGGGGCCGGGCCGGAAAAGGCGGCCGGAGCCCGGGACTCCACCCCTTCGTGGAGCGCCCCGGCGAGTTGGGCACCCTCCCCGCGCGACCCCAAATGGCGTCCAGTAGGGTTTGGTCCGCATAAACATCCAAACCCCTGCCCGCACTGGGCCGGCGACCGACCAGAAGACGGCCGCGGCCGACCGCGCGGGCGAGACTCTCGGGAAGGCGCTACGTGAGTCCCAACGGCTCCGACCGCTCGTCGCGGCGCCCGGTGCGGCGGAAGCTGCTGCAGGCGCTGGCCGCGGGCTTGGTCCTGGCGACCGCCACCGGTTGCACATCAAAGGACTTCCCCCGCCTTGGAATGCCTACCCCGGTCACGGAGGAGGCGCCGCGGATCCTCTCTCTGTGGCAGGGCTCGTGGGCGGCGGCGCTCGCCACGGGCGTCCTGGTCTGGGGCCTGATCATCTGGGCGGTTATCTTCCACCGTCGCAGCAGGACCAAGATCGAGGTTCCCGCGCAGACCCGGTACAACATGCCGATCGAGGCGCTGTACACCGTGGTCCCGATCATCATCGTCTCGGTGTTGTTCTACTTCACCGCACGCGATGAGAACGCGCTCCTCAAGACCTCCAAGAAGCCCGACCACGTGGTCAACGTGGTGGGCTATCAGTGGAGCTGGGGCTTCAACTACATGGAGAACGTGGACGGGAGCACCGCCAGTCCGAAGCAGGAAGCCAAGGAGATCTCCTCGATCCCCCAGCGCATGCTCAACGCCGTCCCCAAGGGCGCCGAGGGCGTCTACGAGGCCGGTACCCCCGCTGAGCGGAACCCGCAGACCGGCAACCCGGGTCCGACCCTGTGGCTGCCGAAGGGCGAGTCGGTCCAGTTCATCCTGACGTCCCGCGATGTCATCCACTCGTTCTGGGTGGTCCCCTTCCTGATGAAGATGGACGTCATCCCGGGGCACACCAACCGTTTCGAGGTCACCCCGAACCGCGAGGGCACCTTCATGGGCAAGTGCGCCGAGCTGTGCGGCGTCGACCACTCCCGGATGCTCTTCAACGTCAAGGTCGTGTCGCCGGAGCGCTACCAGCAGCACCTCAAGGACCTGGCGAAGAAGGGCCAGACCGGCTACATCCCGGCGGGCATTGAGCAGACGGACGCCGCCAAGAACGCGGAGACCAAGATCCAGTGAGCATCCTCAACGAACCCCAGGGTGCCGGTACGACCGCCTCGCAAGAGCGGGAGATTCCGGTGCGTCGGAAGCAGCCGGGCAATGTCGTCGTCAAGTGGCTGACCACCACCGACCACAAGACGATCGGCACGCTCTACCTCGTCACGTCGTTCGCGTTCTTCTGCATCGGCGGCCTGATGGCGCTCTTCATGCGCGCCGAGCTGGCCCGTCCGGGCACGCAGATCATGTCGAACGAGCAGTTCAACCAGGCGTTCACCATGCATGGCACGATCATGCTGCTGATGTTCGCCACCCCGCTGTTCGCGGGCTTCACGAACTGGATCATGCCGCTGCAGATCGGTGCGCCCGATGTGGCGTTCCCGCGGCTGAACATGTTCGCGTACTGGCTGTATCTCTTCGGCTCGCTGATCGCGGTGGGCGGGTTCCTGACCCCGCAGGGCGCGGCCGACTTCGGCTGGTTCGCCTACTCCCCGCTGTCGGACGCGGTCCGTTCGCCGGGTGTGGGCGCGGACATGTGGATCATGGGTCTGGCCCTCTCCGGCTTCGGCACGATCCTCGGTGCGGTCAACTTCATCACCACGATCATCTGCATGCGCGCTCCGGGCATGACGATGTTCCGCATGCCGATCTTCACCTGGAACGTGCTGCTGACCGCGGTGCTGGTGCTGCTCGCCTTCCCGGTGCTGGCCGCCGCGCTGTTCGCCCTGGAGGCGGACCGTAAATTCGGGGCACATGTCTTCGACGCGGCCAATGGCGGCGCGTTGCTCTGGCAACACCTCTTCTGGTTCTTCGGCCATCCAGAGGTGTACATCATCGCGTTGCCGTTCTTCGGCATCATTTCCGAGGTCATTCCGGTCTTCTCCCGGAAGCCGATGTTCGGTTACATCTCCCTGATCGCCGCGACGATTTCGATCGCCGGTCTCTCGGTGACGGTGTGGGCCCACCACATGTATGTCACCGGCGGAGTGCTGTTGCCGTTCTTCTCGTTCATGACGTTCCTCATCGCGGTGCCGACCGGTATCAAGTTCTTCAACTGGATCGGCACGATGTGGAAGGGGTCGCTGAGCTTCGAGACCCCGATGCTCTGGGCGGTCGGCTTCCTGATCACCTTCACCTTCGGTGGTCTGACCGGTGTGATCCTGGCGTCGCCGCCGATGGACTTCCACGTCTCCGACTCGTACTTCGTGGTGGCCCACTTCCACTACGTGGTCTTCGGCACCGTGGTCTTCGCGATGTTCGCCGGATTCCACTTCTGGTGGCCCAAGTTCACCGGCAAGATGCTGGACGAGCGGCTCGGAAAGATCACCTTCTGGACGCTGTTCGTGGGCTTCCACGGCACGTTCCTGGTGCAGCACTGGCTGGGCGCCGAGGGTATGCCCCGCCGGTACGCCGACTACCTGGCGGCCGACGGCATCACCACGCTGAACACCATCTCGACCATCAGCTCCTTCCTGCTGGGCCTGTCGATCCTGCCGTTCCTCTACAACGTCTGGAAGACCGCCAAGTACGGCAAGAAGGTCGAGGTCGACGACCCCTGGGGCTACGGACGTTCGCTGGAGTGGGCGACCTCCTGCCCGCCCCCGCGGCACAACTTCCTCACCCTGCCGCGGATCCGCTCCGAATCCCCGGCGTTCGACCTGCACCACCCGGAGATCGCGGCGCTCGACCAGCTCCAGAACCACGGTGCGCCCGACGAGGACAAGGCCCTCGCGGGTGGTAAGGAGGCCGGCAAGTGAAGGTCCAAGGCCGGATGTTCATCTGGCTTGCCGTCTTCGTCCTCGTCATGGCGATCGTCTATGGCGTGTGGTCGAAGGAGCCGGCCGGTACCACCGCGCTCTTCCTGGCCTTCGGGCTGAGCATCATGATCGGCTTCTACCTGGCCTTCACGGCGCGCCGGGTGGACGTCGGAGCGCAGGACAACAAGGACGCGGATATCGCGGACGACGCCGGCGAGCTGGGTTTCTTCTCCCCGCACAGCTGGCAGCCGCTCTCCCTGGCCGTCGGTGGCGCCCTGGCCTTCCTGGGCGTGATCTTCGGCTGGTGGCTGCTCTTCTTCTCGGCCCCGATGGTCATGATCGGTCTCTTCGGCTGGGTCTTCGAGTACTACCGCGGCGAGAACGCCAACCAGTAACCGGCCAGTCGGCTGACGCGACCGGCGAAACGAGCGGGGCCCGGACACCTCCCCAGGTGTCCGGGCCCCGCTCGGCGTTGCCGGCCGGGCGCCGGGCCATGGCCCCGGTGGGTCCGTCGGGTTCACCCCGCTGCCTCACTCCGCGCGCCGTTCACGGACGCCGTTCTTACGTTGAGTCCATGAGCCACACACCTCGATCACTCCGAAGCCGGGCGGTGCTGACCTGCGCCCTGCTGGTGGCGCCGCTGATAGCGGGTGTGAGCGGATGCGCGGGATCTCCCGACCCCCTGTCCGCCAAGCCGTACGACGCCGCCGACCAGATCTCGTTCAGCGGTGACGGCGACGGCCGCAAGGCCGATCCGGACAAGCCGCTCGAAGTCACCGCCAAGGGCGACGACAGCCGGATCACGGATGTCACGGCCACCGACGCCGGGGGCCGCTACGTCCGCGGCAAGCTGGCCGACGACGGTAGGCGCTGGCGCAGTACCGTCCCGCTGGCCGCCGGCGCCCACTACACGCTGAAGGTGTCCACAGAGGACTCCAACGGCGCTCCTGGCCGCCGTACGGTCGACTTCACCACCAGCTCCGCCCGCCGGCTGCTGAAGGTCTCCTTCGGCCCCAAGGCGGGGGAGTACGGGGTGGGGCAGCCCATCACGGCCAAGCTGAGCCGACCCGTCAAGGACCCCTCGGCCCGCGCCGTGATCGAGCGCGCCCTGAAGGTGGACTCACGGCCCGCCGTGGAGGGCGTCTGGCACTGGGTGGACAGCCGCAACCTGCACTACCGCCCGCAGGAGTACTGGCCCGCCCACGCCACCATCACGGCCCACTCCAACCTCAAGGGCATCAGGATCGGCGGCGGCCTCTACGGCGGCGATGCCAAGTCGCTGCGGCTGACCACCGGCGACCGCCTGGAGGCCCTCACCGACTCCGGCACCCACCAGATGACGGTGAAGCGGAACGGGGTGCCGATCCGGACCATCCCGATCACCACCGGTATGCCCGGATTCGACACCCGGAACGGCATCAAGGTGGTGCTGGCCAAGGAATCCGCCGTACGGATGACGGGTGCCAGCATCGGGCTCGGCTCCGGCTCCTACGACCTGATGGTCTACTGGGCCGCCCGGGTGACCAAGAGCGGCGAATACGTCCACGCCGCGCCCTGGTCCACCGGTTCGCAGGGCTACGCCAACGTCAGCCACGGCTGCACGGGCATGAGCACGGCGAACGCCGAGTGGTTCTTCAACACCGTGCGCCTGGGTGACATCGTCCAGGTCGTACACAGCAACGGAGACGACATGGCGACGTTCGACAACGGCTACGGCGACTGGAACATGGCCTGGGCGGACTGGCGCAAGGGCAGCGCCGTCTCCGGCGGTCAGTCCGACGCCACGCCCGCCGACTCCGCCCGGCTCCGTCCCCAGGTCTGAGCAGGAGCAGGGGTGCGGACGGTGAGGTCAGGCGCCCACGGAGAGCCGCCGGCGGAGCAGCCCGGCCAGCGCGTCCGCCAGGGCCACCGGGTCCACCGGATGCGTGACCGCGGCCTCCGCGCGGCTCCAGGTGGCCAGCCAGGCGTCCTGCGGGCGGCCGATGAGCAGCAGCACCGGCGGGCACTGGAAGATCTCGTCCTTGATCTGCCGGCAGACGCCCATCCCGCCCGCGGGCGCCGTCTCACCGTCCAGCACACAGGCGTCGATGCCGCCCTCCTCCAGCGCCGAGAGAACGGCCGGGAGGGTGGCGCACTCCAGAAATTCCACCGGTGGCACATCGGCGGCGGGCCGCCGGCCGGCCGCGAGGCGCACCTGTTCGCGGGTGCTCGCGTCATCGCTGTAGACCAGCACCGTTGCGATCGGCCGCATCATGACCTCCGGGCGAAGTAAGTGATCTGCCGGGCTCCTGTGGCGGATGCTACTCCCGTACAGCCGTCCGGAGGAGGGGGCGTACGGATCTCTCCCTCCTTCGGGGGACTGTCCCGAACAACCCCGACGAGCAGGGTCGATGCCCTCGCCACGGTCCTTGACACTCCGAACGGGACCCCCGGGAGTGAGCGCTGGATAAGCGACCGACATAATGTCGGTCGTGGCGACAGCAACAGCAGTAGAAACCGGGCACGCGCACCCGTCGGTCAACCGGCCGAACCTCACCAGCGTCGGAACCATCATCTGGCTGAGTTCCGAGCTGATGTTCTTCGCGGCCCTCTTCGCGATGTACTTCACCCTGCGATCGGTGACCGGAGCCGAGCACTGGAAGGAAATGGCGTCCGCGCTGAACTTCCCGTTCTCCGCGACGAACACCACGATCCTGGTGCTCTCCTCCCTCACCTGCCAGCTCGGCGTCTTCGCCGCCGAGCGCGGCGACGTGAAGAAGCTGCGCACCTGGTTCGTGATCACCTTCATCATGGGCGCGATCTTCATCGGCGGTCAGATCTTCGAATACACCGAGCTGGTCAAGAAGGACGGGCTCTCGCTCTCCTCCGACCCGTACGGCTCGGTGTTCTACCTGACCACCGGCTTCCACGGCATGCATGTGACGGGCGGCCTGATCGCCTTCCTGTTTGTCCTGGGCAGGACGTACGCGGCCAAGAGGTTCACCCACCAGCAGGCGACGGCGGCCATCGTCGTGTCCTACTACTGGCACTTCGTCGATGTCGTCTGGATCGGCCTCTTCGCCACGATCTACATGATCAAGTAAGCCGGTCACCGCACCGGAATCACGTCCTAAACAGCATCGACGCAGAAGATCCTGACACCGGGGTAATCCGTGAAAAAGCTCTCCGCACGACGGCGCCATCCGCTGGCTGCGCTCGTCGTCCTACTCTTCGCGCTGGCGGTCACTGGGGGGCTGTACGCCGCGTTTTCGCCGAGCGAGGCGAAGGCCGACGACAGCTCCGCCCAGTCCCTCGCCATCGAGGAGGGCAAGAAGCTCTATGCCGTCGGCTGCGCCAGCTGCCATGGCACGGGCGGTCAGGGGACCTCTGACGGCCCGAGCCTGGTCGGCGTCGGCTCCGCCGCCGTGGACTTCCAGGTCGGCACCGGCCGTATGCCCGCGCAGCAGCCGGGCGCCCAGGTGCCGAAGAAGAAGAAGATCTACTCGGACGCCGATACCGAGCAGCTCGCCGCCTACATCGCCTCGCTCGGTGCGGGTCCGGTGACGCCCACCAAGAGCGAGTACAGCCCGGACGGCGCGGACGTGGCGAAGGGCGGGGAGCTCTTCCGTACGAACTGCGCGCAGTGCCACAACTTCGCCGGCAAGGGTGGCGCCCTGACCAACGGCAAGTACGCACCGGGCCTCGAGGGGGTCAGCGCCAAGCATCTCTACGAGGCCATGCAGACCGGCCCGCAGAACATGCCCAACTTCCCCGACACCGTGATGCCGGCGAAGAACAAGCAGGACATCATCGCCTACCTCGACACGGTCAACAGCGACAAGAGCAAGACCCCCGGTGGCCTCGAGCTCGGCGGGCTCGGCCCGGTGAGTGAGGGTCTGTTCGGCTGGGTCTTCGGCATGGGCGCGATGATCGTCCTCACCATCTGGGTCGCCGCCCGGACCGCAAAGGCCAAGAAGTCATGAGTAGCCACGAGATTTCAGAAGCAGAAGACAAGCTGCCGGAAGAGCGAGGGGCCGAGAGCGCCGTACGGCCGGTCGAGGACCCGTTCGCCGACCCGGGGCTGCCCCCGCACGAGCACCGTGTGCAGGACATCGACGAGCGGGCCGCGCGGCGCTCCGAGCGCACCGTCGCCCTGCTCTTCACGGTCTCGATGGTGGCCACGATCGCCTTCATCGCCGCGTATGTGGCGCTGCCGGTCGACAAGTACATCTACGTCTTCCCGATCGGGCACATCAGCGCGCTCAACTTCGCGCTCGGTGTGACGCTCGGCATCGCGCTGTTCTCCATCGGCGCGGGCGCGGTCCACTGGGCCCGCACCCTGATGTCCGATGAGGAGATCGCCGACGAGCGGCACCCCATCGAGGCCAGCCCCGAGGTGAAGTCCAAGGTCCTCGAGGATTTCGCGGCCGGCGCCAAGGAGTCCGGCTTCGGCCGGCGCAAGCTGGCCCGCAACACCCTCTTCGGCGCGCTCGCGCTGGTGCCGCTCTCCGGCGTCGTGCTGCTGCGCGACCTCGGTCCGCTGCCGGGCACCAAGCTGCGGCACACCAAGTGGGCCAAGGGCAAGCGGCTGATGAACTACAACACCATGCAGCCGCTGCGCCCCGAGGACATCTCCGTCGGTTCGCTCACCTTCGCCATGCCCGAGGGCATGAGCGAGGACCAGCACGACTTCCAGACGGAGATCGCCAAGGCGGCCCTGATGCTGGTCCGGCTGCAGCCGGAGAACATCAAGGACAAGCGCGAGCTGGACTGGTCGCACGAGGGCATCGTCGCGTTCTCCAAGATCTGCACCCACGTCGGCTGCCCGATCAACCTCTATGAGCAGCAGACGCACCACGTCCTGTGCCCCTGCCACCAGTCGACCTTCGACCTCTCCGACGGTGGCCGAGTGATCTTCGGTCCGGCCGGTCACGCGCTGCCGCAGCTGCGGATCAGGGCCAACGACCAGGGGTACCTCGAAGCCATGGGCGACTTCCCGGAGCCCGTCGGTCCTGCTTACTGGGAGCGCGGATGAGTACTACAAGCGACAGCGGTGCGCAGCAGCGCCGCGGCAAAGCGCCCGCGGGCGAGCGTGTCGCCGACTGGGCCGATGGCCGGCTGGGTGTCTACAGCCTGGCCAAGGCCAATATGCGCAAGATCTTCCCGGACCACTGGTCCTTCATGCTGGGCGAGGTCTGCCTCTACAGCTTCATCATCATCATCCTCACGGGTGTGTATCTGACGCTGTTCTTCCACCCCAGCATGGAAGAGGTCACGTACCACGGCCCGTACGTCCCGATGCAGGGCGTCAAGATGTCCGAGGCGTTCGCCTCGACGCTCGACATCAGCTTCGAGGTGCGGGGCGGTCTGCTGATCCGGCAGATTCACCACTGGGCCGCGCTGGTCTTCCTGTGCGGCATGTTCACGCACATGATGCGCGTGTTCTTCACCGGTGCGTTCCGCAAGCCGCGTGAGATCAACTGGCTCTTCGGCTTCCTGCTGTTCTTCCTCGGCATGCTGACCGGCTTCACCGGCTACTCGCTCCCCGACGACCTGCTCTCCGGCACCGGTCTGCGGTTCATCGAGGGCGTGTTCCTGTCGATCCCGGTGGTCGGCACCTACATCTCGATGTTCGTCTTCGGCGGCGAGTTCCCCGGGATGGACCTCATCCCGAGGCTCTACCCGGTCCACGTCCTGCTGCTGCCGGGCATCATGCTCGGCCTGCTGGTGGCGCACCTGATCCTGGTCTTCTACCACAAGCACACGCAGTACCCCGGGGCCGGAAAGACCGAGAAGAACGTCGTCGGCATGCCCCTGCTGCCGGTCTACATGGCCAAGGCGGGCGGCTTCTTCTTCCTGGTCTTCGGTGTGATCGCGGTCCTCTCCGCGGTCGCGACCATCAACCCGGTGTGGACCATCGGTCCCTACCGGCCCGATCAGGTGTCCACCGGCGCCCAGCCCGACTGGTATATGGGCTTCGCCGAGGGTCTGGTCCGTGTGATGCCCGGCTGGGAGATCACCGCCTGGGGTCATACGCTCGTCCTGGGCGTGTTCATCCCGATCGTGCTCTTCCCGCTGGTCCTCTTCGCGATCGGGCTCTACCCGTTCATCGAGTCCTGGATCACCGGCGACAAGCGTGAGCACCACATCCTGGACCGTCCGCGCAACGCCCCGACCCGTACGGCCTTCGGTGTCGCCTGGCTGACCGCGTACTTCGTGATGCTGATCGGTGGCGGTAACGACCTGTGGGCCACCCACTTCCACCTGTCGATCAACTCGATCACGTGGTTCGTGCGGATCGGCTTCTTCGCCGGCCCGGTCCTGGCGTTCATCGCCACCAAGCGGATCTGCCTCGGCCTCCAGCGGCGCGACCGCGACAAGGTGCTGCACGGCCGTGAGACCGGCATCATCAAGCGGCTGCCGCACGGTGAGTTCGTCGAGGTCCACGAGCCGCTCGCGCAGGAGCAGCTGCACATGCTGACCCAGCACGAGCAGCCCGAGCCCTACGAGATCGGCCCCGAGACCGACGAGAACGGGGTCAAGCGGAAGGTGACGCCCGCGCAGCGGGTCCGTTCGAAGCTCTCCAAGGGCTACTACGGCGAGGACAACGTCATTCCGAAGCCCACCCGCGAGGAGTACCACGAGATCACCAGCGGCCACGGCCACCACTGATCTCCGCCGTACCGCTCTCGCACGTCAGCTGACGCCACAGATCAGGGCCCCGGCCCGGACCACACGGTCCGGCCGGGGCCCTGGTCGTGCTGCCGATAGGCTGGCGGCGGGCCTGCTGACGTGCGCGGCCCCTTCCCTGCCCACCCCCACGGATCCAGGAGCGGACCATGGACGTTGTGACCCCCGCCGGAGGCGACAGCACCGCGACGGCCCGCACCTGGCCGGACGTGCTGAGCTCGCTGATCGCCGGCCGGGACCTCGATGCCGACGACACCGCCTGGGCCATGGACCGGATCATGCGGGGCGAGGCCACCGACGCCCAGATCGCCGGTTTCGCGATCGCGCTGCGCGCCAAGGGCGAGACGGTCTCCGAGGTGGCCGGGCTGGTGCGGGCCATGTACGAACACGCCAAGGTGATCGAGGTGCCCGGGGCGACCGTGGACATCGTCGGCACCGGCGGCGACCGCGCCAGGACCGTCAATATCTCCACCATGTCCGCGCTGGTCGTCGCCGGTACCGGCGCGCGGGTCGTCAAGCACGGCAACCGCGCCTCGTCCTCCGCCAGCGGCGCCTCCGACGTGCTGGAGAAGCTCGGCGTCAACCTGGACATCACCCCGGAGCGGGTGGTCGAGGTCGCGGAGGAGGCGGGGATCACCTTCTGCTTCGCGGTGAAGTTCCACCCGTCGCTGCGGCATGTCGCCTCGGCCCGCCGCGAGCTGGGCGTCGCCACCCCGTTCAACCTGCTCGGCCCGCTGACCAATCCGGCGCGGGTGAAGTGCCAGGCGACCGGGGTCGCGGACGCCCGGATGGCGCCCATCATCGCCGGGGTGCTGGCCGAGCGGGGCTCCTCCGCGCTGGTCGTCCGTGGCGACGACGGGCTGGACGAGCTCACCGTGACCACGACCTCCCAGGTGTGGGAGGTCCGGGGCGGCGCCGTGCGCCAGGAGACCCTCGACCCGCGGGACGTGGGCATCGAGCGGGCCCCCATGGAGGCCCTGCGCGGTGCGGACGCCTCGTACAACGCCGATGTGGCCCGCCGGCTGCTGGCGGGCGAGCGGGGCCCGGTCCGGGACGCGGTGCTGCTGAACTCGGCGTCGGCGCTGGTGGCGCTCGAGCCGGAGCCGGGGGACAAGCCCCTGGCGGAGCGGATCGCGGCGGGTGTCGCGCGGGCCGCCGAGTCCATCGACTCGGGCGCGGCGCGCGACGCCCTGGAGCGGTGGGTACGGGCCACCCACGCCTAGGCGGAACCCTTACGGCGCCCATGTTCTGTCCGTGCCCTGTCCGGGATGCGGACAGGGTATGGGCGCCGTCGTACGGCATGGCATACTCCTGACCAGGTCACGAGTGACAGCGACTACGGCCCCGGCCCGCTGTCCGGCAACCCTCCGTCCGTGGCGGGGTGCCCCGGGTGATGACCAGGCCGCCAGGCAGCGAGGCCGGCGGCAAGCGCGGACCCCTCGCACTAGGGGTCCTGGTGGTCGAGGGAGTTCTTCCGTGATGCAGCGAATGCGCTAGGGCCGAGCGGCCCGTTTCTCCTCCTGTGCTCCGCGCGGTGTGGCCGTGCGTCGAGCGACTTTCCGCGCCCTGACGGTCGGCCTACCGCCGTCTTTGTGCGCGTTACGCATTCGCACGCCTTCGACCCTCCCGGGAGACTTCGCCATGTCCGCGCGCCCTGCTGCCACCGCTTCCGCTTCCGCCGCCGCTTCCGCCGCCGCTTCCGCTTCCGTCGCCTCCGCCGATTCCTCCGTCGCCGCCTGTGAGCCGCTGCCCGTGCTGGGCAGCGATGTCCTGGTGCCCCTGGTCACCGGGGGCGAGGTGACCTACGCGGCGCTCGACTACGCCGCCAGCGCCCCCGCGCTGCGGCGGGTCTGGGACGACATCGCCGCCTACGCGCCCTACTACGGCAGCGTGCACCGCGGGGCGGGCTACCTCTCGCAGCTCTCCACCGACCTCTTCGAGAACAGCCGTAAGGACGTCGCCGCCTTCCTCGGCTGCCGCGAGGACGACCAGGTCGTCTTCACCCGCTCCACCACCGATTCGCTCAACCTTCTGGCCGCCGTGGCGCCGCGGGGCACCGAGGTCTTCGTCTTCGAGACCGAGCACCACGCCTCGCTGCTGCCGTGGGAGCAGCGGGACGACGTCACCGTCCGCTACCTCAGCGCCCCGCGCTCCCCGCGGCAGGCGGTGGAGACGCTGGAGCAGGCGCTCGCGGGGCGCGCCGAGGGCCCGGCGCTGGTCTGCGTGACCGGCGCGTCCAATGTGACCGGTGAGCTGTGGCCGGTGCGGGAGCTGGCCGCGGCCGCGCACGCGCACGGCGCCCGTATCGTCCTGGACGCCGCGCAGCTCGCCCCCCACCACCCCGTGGACATCGCGGAGGCGGACGTCGACTGGGTGGCCTTCTCCGGGCACAAGCTGTATGCCCCCTTCGGCGCCGGTGTGTTGGCCGGGCGCGCGGACTGGCTGCTGGCGGCCCGGCCGTATCTGGCGGGCGGTGGTGCCAGCCGTAAGGTGACGCGCAGGGACGACGGGGGCGTCGACGTCGAGTGGCACACCACCGCCGCCCGGCACGAGGCGGGCTCGCCGAACGTCATCGGCGTCTACGCGATCGCGTCGGCGTGCAGGGCGCTGGCCGAGGCCGGTTTCGAGGGCCTGGTCGCCCGTGAGCGGGAGCTGATCGAGAAGGTGCGGGCGGGGCTGGCCGAGGTGCCCGAGGTGCGGGTGCTCTCGCTGTTCGGCGACGACGCCCCCCGGGTCGGCGTGCTGTCGTTCGTGGTGGAGGGCTGGAACAGCTCCCACTTCGCGGCGGCGCTCTCCGCGGAGTACGGCATCGGCGTACGCGACGGGCTCTTCTGCGCGCATCCGCTGGTCCGCACCCTGCTGGACAGCGAGCCCGACGAGCCGGGCGAATGCGGCGCGCCGGAGGCCGCGCCGGGGGAGCGCTCGCTGAACGCGATCCGGGTCAGCTTCGGGGCGGGCACCCCGGACGAGCATGTCGAGCGGTTCGTCGGCGCCGTGAAGGAGCTGGTGCGCGAGGGTGCCCGGTGGAGCTACCGCACCGAGGACGGCCGCTGCGTCCCGGACCGCGGCTGAGCCCCTGGGCCCGGGGCGGCGGGGCTGAGGGAGCCGCTGGGCCCCGGGGCGCCGGGGCCCCGGGACCGGGGGCGTGGCGCTAGCCGTCCAGGCCGATCGCGAACGCCGCCTCGAGGTCGTGCTGCGAGTACGTCCGGAAGGCGATGTGCGTCTCGGTCGAGGCCACCCCCGGCAGCTTGCTGATCTGGCCGGTGATGATGTCCGCGAGGTCGTCGTGCCGGGCCACCCGCACCATCGCGATCAGATCGTGTGCGCCGGTGACCGAGTAGACCTCGCTCACGTTCTCCAGCGCGGCGATCTTCTCGGCGGTCTCCGGAATCCGGTCCACGCTGGTCTTGATGAGCACGATCGAAGTGATCACGGCTGGCTTTCTCCCTCACTGGCCCTGGCTGCGCCGCCCACTCTAAGCGGTCTTGAGCAAGCCCGGGCGGCGTCGCGGGGCGATGGGCGGCGCCTGGCCGCACCCCGCTCGTCGCGCGCAGCACCTCCCCCAGCTACCGCTGGGCGGTGCCGCCCCCGCGCTCTCCTCATGGGGCACGCCCATGCTTGCCCCTTGCCCCTCGCCCCTCGCCCCTCGCCCCTCGCCCCTCCCCCTCGGCCCTGGCGGGCCTGGGCGGTACCCCCTCCTTCACCCACCCGGACTTGCCCAAGACCGCTCAGCCCTCCGCCCGAACCGCCCCCACGCGTAGAGAAAGCCGAGCGTGAAGCCCACGAGATGGGCGAGATAGGCGACGCCGGGGCGGTCGTCGGCCTGCCGGGCTGCCAGCCACTGGAGGGCCACCCAGAAGATCAGCACCGCCCAGGCCGGAAAGCGCAGCGGCAGAAAGAACAGAAACGGAAAGAGACTGGTCACTCTGGCCCGGGGAAACAGCCACAGGAAGGCGCCGAGCACCCCGGAAATGGACCCGGAGGCGCCCACCAGGGTCTGGGCGGAGTCGGCGTGCGCGGCGGCGTAGCCGAGCAGCGCCAGATAGCCCGTGACGAGGTAGAAGACGGCGAACTGGACTCGTCCCATCCGCTCCTCGGTCATCGCCCCGAAGACGTAGAGAAACAGCATGTTGCCGAGCAGATGCAGCCAGTTTCCGTGCACGAACAGCGCGGTCAGCGGGGCGAGCGGCTGATCGGGAGCGCCGCTCCACAGGGCGCTGGGCACCACTCCCCAGCGCTCGAAGTACGTGGACTGGGCCTCCACCAGCCGCCCGCCCGTGCCATAGCCGGGGTTGAGCCCCGAGGCCGGTCCGATGACGAAGAGCAGGCAGCAGCTGACGATCAGGCCGTATGTCACCCACGGGCGGCCGGGCCCCGCCATCCACGGGCGGTCGCGCCCCGACGACGTCTCGATCATGGTCAGATCATTCCGTACCGGGCGCAACCTCCACAGAGCGCCTCGCCGCGCTCCTGCCCGGGACGCGGGCGGGACGGGCCCGGCGCGGGGCAAGGCTCAGGCCGTAGGGTTACAGGACGCCGCCGACGAGCCGAGAAGCGAGGACCCGCAATCATGGCCGTGCCCCTGCCGACCGCCCAGACCCGCTGGCGTTGCACACTGTGCGGCAACCTCACCCGGTTCGATGTGACCCGCTCGACCAGAGCCGTGGAGTATGTGCATCTCGACTTGGCCGGGGAACCCGGTGTCGAGGAACGCGAGGTGCTCAGTGAGACCATTGAGTCAGTGCGCTGTCGCTGGTGCAACGCGGTCGACCAGGTTGAACTCGTGGACCGCCCGGGCACCGGCCCGAGCGCCTGAGAACGGAGCGATGACAGGTGGTGGAGCGGACCGGTGACCCCGGGGCGGCCGGTGATGCCGAGGGCGTCACCGAGGCGCTGGACCGCCCGCTGCCGGAAGGAGTGCGGCGGCGGGTGGTGGCGCTGGTCGCGGACGCCTTCGGCGGCCTGACGGTCACCGAGCTGCCCACCCAGCTGCGGCAGTACGCCCGTTTCACCCCGACCCGCCGCGCCAAGTTCGCGGGCAACGCGATGGCCGCCGCGGTGGAGAGCGACCCCGTCTTCCGGCAGCGGATCGCGGGACGGCTGCGGGAGACCCAGCGGGAGCTGGCCGATGCCATCGAGTGCGGATCGCCGCCCGCCGCGGCCGATCCGGTGGATGTGGCGGCGGTGGCCTATGTGCTGCGGCCGGTGGGCTGGGTCAAGCTGGTCGAGGCGGCGGGCGAGGAGGCCCAGCGGGCCTCCGCCGAGCGGGCCGGTGAGGAGGCGGCGCGCGAGCTGCAGCGGCTGCGCGACGAACTCGCCGAGGCCAAGGCGGCCACCCGGCACGAGACGGAGCGGACGCGCACCGAGTTGGAGGCCGCCCGCAAGGAGAACGACGGGCTGCAGCGCAAGCTGCGCAGCGCGCAGAGCGATGTGCGGCGGGGCGCGGCCGCGGTGCGCAAGGCCGAGGCCGAGCTGGAGTCCGTACGGGCGGAGGCGGCGGCCCGTCAGGCCACCGCGGACAGCGAGGCACGGCGGCTGCGGGCCCGGCTCGCGGAGGCGGAGTCGGCGCTGGAAGCCAGCCGGCGGGCGGTGCGCGAGGGGCGCAGCGTGGAGGACATGCGGCTGCGGCTGCTGCTGGACACGGTGCTGGACGCGGCCCAGGGGCTGCGGCGCGAACTGGCCCTGCCGCCCGCGTCGATGCGCCCGGCGGACATGGTGGACGCCGTGGAGCCGGGGAAGATGACACCGAAGGACATAGCGACCAGGGCGCTGTCGGAGATGGATCCGGCCCTGCTGGACCAGCTGCTCGCGCTGCCGCAGGCGCATCTGGTGGTGGACGGCTACAACGTCACCAAGACCGGCTATCCCACGATGCCGTTGGAGAAGCAGCGGCTGCGGCTGCTGGGCGGTCTCGCGGTGCTCGCGGCCCAGACGGGCGCGGAGATGACCTGTGTCTTCGACGGGGCCGAGCTGGCCGCGCCGGTGCTGCTCGCGCCGCCGCGCGGGGTGCGGGTGCTGTTCAGCAAGCCGGGGGTGACGGCGGACGAGTTGATCCGCCAGATCGTGCGGGCGGAGCCGCCGGGCCGGCCGGTGGTGGTGGTGTCCACCGACCGCGAGGTGGCCGACGGGGTGGCGCGCGCCGGAGCGCGCCCCGTGGCATCCGCGTTGCTGCTGAAGCGACTTGCCCGTACCTGAGGCGTCGTAGCCCGTATCTCCGTTATTCCCGTATCCCCGGATTCTGGGTTTCTGGGTTTCTGTGGCTCCGGGCCCGAACTCCCTTCAGAGGTCGGCCTCGAACCCGTCTGATGTCAGCGGAGCGTCAATCGACCATCACTGCCCGTGTGACATTCGTAAAAGATGCGCTTCCGGAGCGACTTTTTTGCCGTTGGGATTTGAACGGATCACGGCGGGGTCACTAAGGTCGGCTCGAACCTTCGCGCGGTTGATCACCCATCCGGGGTGACAGCGGAGGTACCGCCGAGTCCGCGCCCTGTCGCGGAGCCGGGGCTTCACAACCCCACCAACTCCCGGTAGGCGGCTGGAGGAAGAAGGAGCTCGCCTTCGTGGCGTCCCACCGTCGACCCAAGCAGCCGAGCCGCACTCGGGTAACCGTCCTTACCGCGACCGCGGCAGCCGCCGTCGCTCTCACTTCCCAGGCCGCCCAGGCCGCTCCGAAGCAGGACAAGAAGGACGTCAAGGAGCAGGTCGACAAGCTCTACGAAGAGGCGGAGCAGGCGACCGAGAAGTACAACGGCGCCAAGGAAAAGCAGCAGAAGCTGGAGAAGCAGGTCGGCGATCTGCAGGACAAGGTGGCGCGCGGCCAGGAGGACCTGAACAAGCTGCGCAACGGCCTGGGTTCGATGGCCACCGCCCAGTACCGCTCCGGCGGCATCGACCCCTCGGTGCAGCTTCTCCTCTCCTCCGACCCGGACACCTACCTCGAGAAGGCGTCCACCCTCAGCCAGCTGAGCGGCAAGCAGGCCGAGTCCCTGCGGAAGATCGCCGACAAGCAGCGCACCCTCAAGCAGCAGCGCGAGGAGGCGTCCACCAAGCTGCAGGACCTGGCGGACACCCGTAAGGCGCTCGGCAAGAAGAAGGACGAGATCCAGGGCAAGCTGTCCAAGGCCCGGAACCTCCTCAACACCCTGACCGCCAAGGAGCGCGCCAAGATAGCGGCCCAGGACGCGGAGCGCGCCAACCGCTCCAGCAGCCGGGTCGACCTGGGCAACGAGGTGCCGGAGTCGGGGCGTGCCGCCGCCGCGCTCGCCGCCGCCAAGACGAAGATCGGCCTCCCGTATGTCTGGGGCGCGACCGGTCCGTCCTCCTTCGACTGCTCCGGACTCACCGGCTGGGCCTACCAGCAGGCCGGGGTGCAGCTCCCGCGCATCTCCCAGGACCAGGCGAACGCCGGCAGCCGCATCGGCCGCGGTGAGCTCAAGCCGGGCGACCTGGTGCTCTTCTACGGCGACCTGCACCACATAGGTCTCTACGCGGGCAACGGCCAGGTGCTGCACGCGCCCAAGCCCGGTGCCGGTGTGCGCTACGAGTCGATGGACAACATGCCGTTCCAGTTCGGCGTCCGGGTCTGATCCAGAAGGTCTGATCAGGAACTGGGAAACGGGTCTCAAACCGCCCCAAGAGCCATCCTTTCGGGCGAACCTCCAGTGCGCTCGCTGATCCCCCGCCCCGCCGGTGACCTGCGTCACTCGGCGGGGTTTCAGTTTCTCCGCACACCACGGCCGTTGGACCGTGGGTAGCCCCACGGCTACTGTCTGCCCGCAGTTCTCAGCCCGACACTGCGGAAGGGAGTGCGGCTACCCATGGCGTCCTGTCGTCGCGTCGCGAAACCCGGGTCCGGCCGGGCCGCCGTCTGGACCGCCGCCTCGGCGGCCGCGGTGGCCTCCGCCGCCGCGCTGTCCGCTGTGGCGGCCGGTGCCGAACCGCATGACCCGGCGGGCCGTCCGGCCGCCCGGTCCGCCGGCGACCGCATCGCCACGCTCTACGCCCAGGCGGAGCGGGCCACCGAGCGCTACAACGCGGCGAAGACGCGCACCCAGGCCCTGCGCCGCGAGGTCGACCGGATCCAGGACCGGGTCGCCCGGGGCCAAGGGCGGGTCAACCGCATGCGGGTGGCGCTCGGCGCCCTCGCGGGTGGGCAGTACCGCACCGGCGGGATCGACCCGGGCCTCGCCCTGCTCCTCTCCGGCGACCCGGCCCAGTACCTCGACAGGGCCGCCACCCTGGAGCGGATCACCAGCCGCCAGGCCGCACAGCTACGGGTGGTGCAGAGCGCCCAGCGCACACTGCGGCAGGAGCGCGCGGAGGCCGCGGCCAAGCTGGTGAAGCTGGAGCACAGCCGCCGGGTCGTGGCCCGCCACAAGCGGGCGGTCCAGCACCGGCTGGCCACCGCGCGGCGGCTGGTGGACGCGCTGCCGCCCAGGGAGCGGGAGACCTATGGGCAGCACCGCGCCTCGCGGGCGGGCGGACGGGAGCCCGGTGCCCTCGCAGGGCTGCCGCCGGGCGCCCTCTCCGGTTCCGGTATCGGAACCGGCCCCGGTGAGCTCCCCGGTGGCCGCATCGGCGGGCGGCATGCCGCGCCGTTCTCGGGGCGGGCCGCCGCGGCGTTCGGCGCGGCACGGGCGGCCCTCGGGCTGCCGTACGCATGGGGCCACGCCGGTCCCACCGCCTTCGACTGCTCCGGGCTGACCCAATGGGCCTACGCCCACGCCGGAGTGGCCATTCCGCGCACCTCGCAGGCCCAGGCGCACGCCGGGCAGCCGGTGCCGCTTTCCCAGGCCCGCCCCGGCGATCTGGTGGTCTACCGCTCCGACGCCAGCCATGTCGCCATGTACGCGGGCAACGGACAGGTGATCCACGCCCCCTACCCCGGGGCGCGGGTCCGCTACGACCCCGTGGGCATGTTGCCGATCTCTTCCATCACTCGCGTCTGAAGCCGGCGCGCGGGCTCGTACGATCTAAGACGTGGCGGGTCGGTGGAGATCGGGCGGATGGCGGGCGCTGTTGTGCCTGCCGCTGGTGGGCACGTTCACCCTGACCGCGCTGGGCGGCTGCGCCCCCGCCCCCGCGCCCGACGACCCCGAGGGGCGCGACGGCCGGGCCGTGCAGCGCCTGCTGGACCAGCGGGCCGCGGCGGTCCGGGAGCGGGACGCGGACGCCTTCCTCGCCACCGTGGACCGCGGCTCCGCCCGCTATGTGGCCGAGCAGCGGCGGGTGTTCCGGCAGATGTCCGCCGTACCGCTGCGCTCCTGGACCTACCGGCTGGTGCGCACCGGCGGTTTCACCCCCGCGCCGGTCGGCGGGCGCAGCCTCGCCGCACAGGTCGAACTCCGGTACCGGCTGACGGGATACGACACCGCGCCGGTCGTCTCCGCCCAGTACCTGACCCTCGCCCGGCGCGACGGGCGGTGGTACGTCGCCTCCGACGACGGCGTGGTGGACGGCAAGCGCGGTACGGAACAGCTCTGGGACCAGGGCACGGTCGACGTCGTCCGCGGCGCCCACAGCCTCGTCCTGGGCGTCGGCCAGGACCGGCGGGTGCTGCGCGCGGTCGCCGGTATCGCGGACCGGGCGGTGCCCGCCCTCGGCCGGGTCTGGCCCCATGAGTGGGCCGGACGCGTCGTGGTCGAGGTCCCCGACTCCCTGGGCCGGATGGCGGCCCTGCTCGGCGCCTCCGCGGACGGCTACCGCGGGATCGCCGCCGTCACCACGGGCGAGGTCGGCGGGGCCGGTGACGAGGCGCCCGCCGACCGGGTGATCGTCAACCCCGAGGCGTACCAGGTCCTCGGCGACTTCGGCCGGCGCGTCGTGGTCACCCATGAGACGGCCCATGTCGCCACCCGCACCGCCACCAGCGCCTCCACTCCGCTGTGGCTCTCCGAGGGCTTCGCCGACTGGGTGGGCTACCGCACCCCCGGCCGCACCCCCCGCCAGGTCGCCCCCGAACTCACTGACGCCGTCGTCGCCGGGCGGCTGCCCACCTCGCTGCCGCGCGACGACGACTTCCGCTTCGGCAGCGACCCCGACCGCCTCTCCCGGGCCTATGAACAGGGCTGGCTCGCCTGCCGCCTGATCGCGGACCGGTGGGGCGAGCGGAAGCTGGTCGACTTCTACCGCGCGGTGGGCCGGGCGCCCGAGCGCTCGGGGGCCGTGGAGTCGGCGCTGCGGAAGGTGCTGGGGGTGAGCCTGACGGAGTTCACGGCGCTGTGGCAGAAGTACGTGGCGACCGAGCTGGGCTGAGGGCCGCCCTGGTCCCGGCCCGGGTGGGCCGGAGCGGGCGCGCCGCGGCACCCGGTACTGTCGGCCACGATGGACAAGACCCTGCTCGTGACCAACGACTTTCCGCCCCGCCCCGGCGGCATCCAGGCGTTTCTGCACAACATCGCGCTGCGCCTCGACCCGGACCGGATCGTCGTCTACGCCTCCACCTGGAAGCGCGGCCAGGAGGGCGCCGAGGCCACCGCCCGCTTCGACGCCGAGCAGCCGTACCAGGTCGTCCGGGACCGGACGACCATGCTGCTGCCCACCCCGAGGGTCACCCGCCGCGCGACCGCGCTGCTGCGGGAGCACGGCTGCACCGCGGTGTGGTTCGGCGCCGCCGCGCCGCTGGGGCTGATGGCCCCCGCGCTGCGCGCGGCGGGGGCGCGGCGGCTGGTGGCCACGACCCACGGCCACGAGGCGGCCTGGGCGCAGTTGCCCGCCGCACGGCGGCTGCTGCGGCGGATCGGCGGGTCCACGGACACCATCACCTATCTCGGCGAGTACACCCGCTCCCGTATCGCCGCCGCGCTCGACCCCCGGGACGCCGCCCGGATGGTGCAACTGCCGCCCGGTGTGGACGAGAAGACCTTCCACCCCGGCTCGGGCGGCGACGAGATCCGGGCCCGCCTCGGCCTCGCCGAGCGGCCCGTCGTGGTGTGCGTCTCCCGGCTGGTGCCGCGCAAGGGGCAGGACACGCTGATCCGGGCCATGCCGCGGATCCTGAAGCGGGTGCCGGACGCCGTGCTGCTGATCGTCGGCGGCGGGCCGTACGCGAAGGACCTGCGCCGGCTCGCGGAGACCGAGGGCGTGGCCGACTCCGTACGGTTCACCGGCCCCGTGCCCTGGGAGGAGCTGCCCGCCCACTACGGCGCGGGCGACGTCTTCGCCATGCCCTGCCGCACCCGCCGTGGCGGGCTGGACGTCGAGGGCCTCGGCATCGTCTATCTGGAGGCGTCCGCGACCGGACTGCCGGTCGTCGCCGGGGACTCGGGCGGGGCGCCGGACGCGGTGCTGGACGGGGAGACCGGGTGGGTCGTACGGGGCGACTCCGCCGAGCAGAGCGCCGAGCGCGTCGTGACCCTGCTGGAGGACGCCGAGCTGCGCCGCCGCATGGGCGAGCGGGGCCGCGCCTGGGTGGAGGAGCGCTGGCGCTGGGATCTGCTGGCCGACCGTCTGAAGTCACTGCTGTGACGGGCGCCGACGTCGGGCCGTGGCGGTCCCTGAGGTCGCTGTTGTGACGGTCCGGGCCCGGGGCATCGCCCCGGGGCCCCGCCGTCGTCAGCCGCGGTAGATGGCCTCGATCTCGGACGCGAAGTCCTTCGCCACCACGTTCCGCTTCAGCTTCAGCGAGGGCGTCACATGCCCGGAGTCCTCGGTGAACTGCGTCGCCAGGACGCGGAACTTGCGCACCGACTCCGCCTTGGACACCGCCGCGTTGCCGTCCTCCACCGCCTGCTGGATCTCGGCCAGCAGCTCCGGGTCCTCGCGCAGCTCGGCCACCGTCACACCCTCGGGCTTGCCGTGCTCGGCCGCCCAGCGCGGCAGGAACTCCTCGTCCACCGTGATCAGCGCGCCCACGAAGGGACGGCCGTCGCCGACGACCATGCACTCGGCGACCAGGGCATGGGCGCGGATCCGGTCCTCGATCACCGCCGGGGCGACGTTCTTGCCGCCCGCGGTGACGATGATCTCCTTCTTGCGGCCGGTGATGGTGAGGTAGCCGTCCTCGTCGAGCGCGCCCACGTCCCCGGTGTGGAACCAGCCGTCCGACAGCGCGTCGGCCGTGGCCGTCTCGTTGTTCCAGTACTCGGTGAAGAGGTGCTCGCCGTGCAGCAGCACCTCGCCGTCGTCGGCGATGCGCACCACCGTGCCCGGCATCGGCTGCCCGACCGAGCCGATCTTCTGCCGGTCCCAGGGGTTGAAGGTGGTCGCCGCGCAGGACTCTGTCAGGCCGTACCCCTCCAGCACCGTGAAGCCGATGCCCCGGTAGAAGTGGCCCAGCCGCGCGCCCAGCGGGGCACCGCCGGAGATGGCGTGGGTGGCCCGGCCGCCCAGCACGGCCCGCAGCTTGCTGTAGACCAGCCGGTCGAAGACCTTGTGCTTGAACCGGAGCCCGAAGGACGGCCCGCCCGGGGCGTCCAGCGCCTGGCTGTACTCGATGGCGGTGTCGGCCGCCTTGTCGAAGATCTTGCCCTTGCCCTCGGACTGGGCCTTCGCCCGCGCCGAGTTGTAGACCTTCTCGAAGACGCGCGGCACGCCCAGCACCAAGGTGGGCCGGAACGCGGCGAGTTCGTCGGTCAGGGACTTCACATCCGGTACATGGCCGAGCTTGATCGGCGCCAGCACCGCCGCGATCTCCACCAGCCGCCCGAAGACATGGGCCTCGGGGAGGAACAGCAGCACCGACGATTCACCGGTGTTGAAGATCGGCTTGAGCCGCGCCACCGCGTTGCCGCATTCGGCGAAGAAGCTGCGGTGCGAGAGCACACAGCCCTTGGGGCGGCCCGTGGTGCCCGAGGTGTACACGATGGTGGCGGGGGAGTCGGCGTTGGCGATCGAGGAGCGCTCGTCCACCTTCTCCTCGGGCACGTCCGCGCCCAGCTTCCGCAGCGTCTCGATGGCATCGCCCTCGATCCGCCAGACATGCTTCAGGGCGGGCAGGCTGTCCCGGATGGCCTCGACGGCGGCCTCGTGGACTCCGGTCTCGACCAGCGCGGCCACCGCGCCCGAATCGCTGAGGATCCACTGGATCTGCTCCGGTGAACTCGTCTCGTACACCGGCACGGTGACCCCGCCGGCGCTCCAGATGGCGAAGTCCAGCAGCGTCCATTCGTAGCGGGTCCGCGACATCAGGCCGACCCGGTCGCCCGGCTCGACCCCGGCCGCGATCAGGCCCTTGGCGGCGGCCCGCACTTCGGCCAGGAACGCGGTCGCGGTCACGTCCTCCCATTGGCCGTCGACCTTGCGGCCGACCACGGCGACATCGGGATGCTGTGCGGCATTGCGGCGGATGAGATCCGTCAGATTGCCGTCGGCCGGAACCTCGTACAGGGCCGGAAGGCTGAACTCGCGCAAGACTGCTGCTCCTCATGGGGCGCCGGCGCCGCTACAGGGCATGGGGGGTGGTGGACGGCCCGGACGTTACCCATCGGTACGCTTCCGGGATAGGGGTTCCTGCCCAGATGTTTGATGCGTCACACACCGCCTTCATGCTGCCCGCACACTAGTCGACGGACGCCGCGGCCGCTAAGGAACCGCAGGTGGACGCGGGTCGCTGCAGGCAGAACACCTTACGGGCGCGGGCCCTTTCGTCTTAGGGTGACATGCATGCGAGTCCACGTGGTGAGTGACGTGCACGGCAACAGTGAGGACCTCGAGAAGGCCGGTGACGGGGCGGACGCCCTGATCTGTCTCGGCGACCTCGTGCTCTTCCTCGACTACGCCGATCACACCCGTGGCATCTTTCCCGATCTCTTCGGGGTCGAGAACGCCGACCGCCTCGTCGAGCTGCGCACCGCCCGCCGGTTCGAGGAGGCCCGGGTGTTCGGCGACCGGCTGTGGGCCGGGATCGACCGCCACGCGGCGATAGAGTCCGCGATCCGCCGCCAGTACGCCGAGCTCTTCGCCGCGTTCCCCACTCCGACGTACGCCACCTACGGAAATGTCGACATGCCGTCACTGTGGCGGGAGTACGCCCAGTCCGGTACCACCGTCCTCGACGGCGAGCGCGCCGAGATCGGCGGGCTGGTCTTCGGTTTCGTGGGCGGCGGGCTGCGCACCCCGATGCGCACCCCCTACGAGGTCGACGACGAGACCTACGCGGCGAAGATCGCGGCGCTCGGCGAGGTGGATGTGCTCTGTACCCACATCCCGCCGGAGGTGCCCGACCTGTGCTACGACACCGTCGCCCGCCGCTTCGAGCGCGGCAGCACCGCCCTGTTGGAGGCGATCCACACCGTCCGTCCCAAGTACGCCCTCTTCGGCCATGTCCATCAGCCGCTCGTCCGCCGTATGCGAATCGGCGCCACCGAGTGCGTCAATGTCGGACACTTCGCCTCTTCCGGCACCCCCTGGGCCCTGGAGTGGTGACGCGCGCGCGGTAGCCTTCAGCGGCAGAGAGCTCATGCGGCGGACCGGTACGGAGGAGCCACGGCGATGGCGGAACACACCAGCTCGAGCATCACGATCGAGGCGGCCCCGGCCGACGTGATGGAGGTGATCGCCGACTTCGACCGTTACCCGGAGTGGTCCGGTGAGGTGAAGGAGGCCGACATCCTCACCAAGGACGACCGGGGGCGCGCCGAGCAGGTGCGGATGCTGCTCGACGCCGGAGCGATCAAGGACGACTACACCCTCCAGTACAGCTGGACCGGAGACGACCAGGTCAACTGGTCCCTGGTCAAGTCCCAGATGCTGCGCACCCTTGACGGCTCCTACCGGCTGTCGGCGCGCGACGGCGGCAAGAGCACCGAGGTGACGTACCAGCTCACGGTCGACGTCAAGATCCCCATGCTGGGCATGATCAAGCGCAAGGCCGAGAAGGTCATCATCGACCGCGCGCTCGCGGGCCTGAAGAAGCGCGTCGAGAGCGCCTGACCCGGGCGGACCACCCCCGGCCCCGACGGTGCCCGGGGTGGTCCGCGGCGCGGGGTACGCTCCGGCCGGGCGGATCATCCAACCCGCGCCGCGCATCTGACGCACCACCCTGCCGGAGGCTCCCTTCATGCGTACGGTCCTCGTCACCGGTGCAGGCGGCGCGGGCCGCACCACCGTGGCCGCCGCGACCGCCCTCGCCGCCGCCCGTGAGGGGCAGCGAACGCTGCTGCTCACCGCCGACCCGGACGGCACCCCCGAGGCGCTGCTCGGCATCCGCGCGCTGCGGTCCGCCCCCGGGCGGTCGGCGGACCGGCTGCCGTGGTCCGTACCCGTCGAGCTCGCCCCCGGGGTGTGGGCCGCGCGGATCATCACGGACGAGTGGTTCCGTAGTGAGCTGACCGCCCTGCAGGACCGCGGCCACGGCCTGCTCGACCTGCTCGGCGCGACCCCGCTGGACGGCGAGGAGCTGACCCCCCTCCCCGGGGTGGAGTCCCTCGCGCTGCTGCGCGCCCTGCGCGCCGCCCAGACCGCCCCGCCCGGCACCGGCTGGGACGTCCTCGTCGTCGACATGCCGCCCGCGCCGGACACCGTCGCGCTGCTCGCGCTGCCCGAGCAGCTACGGCGCTATCTGCGGCGGCTGCTGCCCGCCGAGCGGCAGGCGGCCCGTGCGCTGCGGCCGATGCTCGCCCAGCTCGCGGGGGTGCCGATGCCCGCGCAGAAGCTGTACGAGACGGCCGAGCGCTGGGAGCGGGAACTGGCCGCCGTCCAGGGGGTGATCGAGTCCGAGGCCACGACCGTACGGCTGGTCGTGGAGCCCGGGCCGCTCGCCGACCGGGCGCTGCGCACCGCCCGTGCCGGTCTGGCGCTGCACGGCTGCCGGGTGGAGGCGGTGATCGCGAACCGGCTGCTGCCCACCGGGACCTCCGACCCCTGGCTCGCCGCGCTCTCCGGCCAGCAGCAGGACGCGCTCAAGGAGCTGTACGAGCAGTGGGCGCCCGCCGTCCCGGTCCGTGAGCTGCCGCATCTGGGCCGCGATCCGCACGGCGTCGGCGACCCGCGGGGCGCGGAGTCGCGGCCCGGTACGGACGGTGTGGACGCTCAGCGCGCCCCGGCCGGGCTCGCCGCGCTCGCCGGGGCCGTCGGGGCCCCCGGGGCGCGGCCCGACCGGCCCGCCCCCGACCCCTGGACCGTCGAGGACCGGCTGGCCGACGACGGGGTGCTGCTGTGGCGGCTGCCGCTGCCCGGTGCCGACCGCGACGGGCTCGGGCTGGTGCGCCGGGGCGACGAACTGATCGTCAGCGTCGGCCCGTTCCACCGGATGCTGCCGCTGCCGTCCGCCCTGCGCCGCTGCACCGTCTCCGGCGCCGGGCTGCGCGACGGATGGCTCCAGGTCCGCTTCACCCCCGACCCCGACCTGTGGCCGAAGCGGCTCTGAACCCGGCTCCGGCCGTGGCGGTCCGGGTCCCCGGCTCCGGCGGGTCCCCGGCTCCGGTCCTGGCCGGTCCCGGGCTCTGACCCCGCCCCCCTCCTTCCGGTAACGTCGGTCACAAGCCCGGATGAACAGGCCGGGCAGCCAGCATCCCCGCCGCAGGAGTTCGCCATGAGCGATGCCACCGAGCGCCCCGCAGAGCCCCCGCTCACCGATGTACCGGTCACCGAGCTGGACCCCGACGCCTGGGAGCGGGCGTGTGCCGAGGACCTCGCCGCCGAGCGGGCCAGGCGGCGGACCCGGCAGACCGCCGAGGAGCCGGGGAGTGTCGCCGAGGAGTTCCTCAAGCTGGCCGACGCGCTCGCCGACAAGGTCGCCGGGCTCCAGGCGCCGATCGCCGGGACGGCGGTTCAGGGGGCCGTACAACAATTGATCGAACAGGCGAAGGCCGCCGCGGAACCGGTCATAGAGCGCAATCCCGATGTTTTCGAACACCTCGCCAGCGCCGGTTCCGAGCTGCTCGCCGCCTATCGCGCCGCCGTGACCGGCCAGGAGCGGCGCTGGACCCAGGGCGCCGAGGGCAGCTCCAAGGATCGCGGCGAGGAATCGGAGAGTTCGAGTAATGAACACATCGACCTCGACTGAGCGCCACCTCCGGTACCGTTAGCGTCGGCGGGGTTCGACCAAATAACTGAGGGACTCATGGGACTCACCATCGGCGTCGACATCGGCGGTACGAAGATCGCGGCCGGCGTGGTCGACGAAGAGGGCTCGATTCTCGAGACGAGCCAGGTTTCGACCCCGCAGACTCCCGAGGGAGTCGTCGACGCCATCGCGGACGCGGTGCGCATCGTCAGCGAGGGACACGAGATCGAGGCCGTCGGCATCGGCGCGGCCGGATATGTGGACGACAAGCGCGCCACCGTGCTCTTCGCGCCCAACATCAACTGGCGGCACGAGGCGCTCAAGGACAAGGTCGAGCAGCGCGTCGGCCTGCCCGTCGTGGTGGAGAACGACGCCAACGCCGCCGCCTGGGGCGAATACCGCTTCGGCGCCGGGGTCGGCCATGACGACGTCGTGTGCATCACGCTCGGCACCGGCCTCGGCGGCGGCATCATCATCGGCGGCAAGCTGCACCGCGGGCGCTTCGGCGTCGCCGCCGAGTTCGGCCACATAAGGGTCGTCCCGGACGGTCTGCTGTGCGGCTGCGGCAGCCAGGGCTGCTGGGAGCAGTACGCCTCCGGCCGTGCGCTGGTCCGCTACGCCAGGCAGCGCGCCGCCGCCACCCCGGAGAACGCCACGGTCCTCCTCGGCCTCGGCGACGGCACCTCCGAGGGCATCGAGGGCAAGCACATCAGCGACGCCGCCCGCCAGGGCGACCCGGTGGCCATCGACTCCTTCCGCGAGCTGGCCCGCTGGGCCGGGGCCGGGCTGGCCGACCTCGCCTCGCTCTTCGACCCCTCGGCGTTCATCGTCGGCGGCGGGGTCTCCGACGAGGGCGATCTGGTCCTGGAGCCGATCCGCAAGTCCTTCCGGCGCTGGCTGGTCGGCAATCAGTGGCGTCCGCACGCCCAGGTGCTCGCCGCCCAGCTCGGCGGCAAGGCCGGGCTCGTCGGCGCCGCCGACCTCGCCCGCCAGGGCTGAGAGGCGAGGGGGGAACCGTCATCGTGCCGCTCGCGGACCTGCCCGGATCCACCACCGGCCCGGACGCGGCCGTGGTGCGGGTGCTCAGCTACAACATCCGCTCGATGCGTGACGACCGCGAGGCGCTGGCCCGGGTGATCCGGGCCTGCACCCCCGATGTCGTCTGCGTCCAGGAGGCGCCGCGCTTCTTCCGCTGGCGCAAGGCCGCCGCCTGGCTGGCCCGGGAGACCGGCCTCGTCTACACCACGGGTGGGGCCACCGCCGCCGGCCCGATGATCCTCACCTCGCTGCGCGCCCATGTGGAGCACGCCGAGGACACCCTGCTGCCCCGCGTGCCCGGGCTGCACCGGCGCGGTTTCGCGACCGCCGTGCTGCGCTTCGGCGGCGGCCACCGCGACACCGGCGCCCGGGAGAGCGACCGCGGCGCCCGGGAGAGCGGCGACGGCGCCCTGGAGAGCGCCGACGGCGTCCGGCTCGGTGTGGTCAGCTGCCATCTGAGCCTCGCGGAGGCCGAGCGCTACGAGCAGGCCGGGCTGCTGCTGGACCATCTGGCCGCGCTGGACGTCCCGTACGCCATCGCGGCCGGAGACATCAACGACCGGCCGGACGGCCTCGCCTTCCGCCGGATCGCGGGGAAGCTGCGGGACGGCTGGGCCACCGAGCCCTGGGGGAGCGAGGCCACCTCGAACCCCAAGGACCCGCATCAGCGCATCGACGCCGTCTTCGCCTCCGAGGGCGTCGAGATCATCGGCTGTGGGGTCCCGGCCGGGCTGCCCGGCATCACCGACACGGACCTTCTGGCGGCCACGGACCACCTTCCGGTCCTGGCCGCGCTCCGGCTGCCCCGCGTCGCCACGGTCTGAGGCCGATCGCCCCCGGTCGGAGCCGGAGCCGGGACGCCCGGCTCCGGAGCGCCGGGGCCGGACGACGGCAGCCCGGGGTCGGACGACGGCAGCCCGGGGTCGGACGACGGCAGCCCGGGGTCAGACGACGGCGCCGCGTCCCGGGTCCTCGTCCTCTTCCTCGTCGTCGTCCTTCATCCGCATCACCAGCGTGACGAAGCCGCCCAGGAAACCCCCGACACCCAGTGTCGCGATCCACCAGACCATCTCCACCTGGAACAGCACCACACCGAGCAGCAGCAGCGGCCCGCCCAGCACGCCCAGCCAGGCGAAGCGGGAGGTGGTGTCGGACTCGGGGAGCGGGGGCGGCTCGGGCGGGACGAAATGGCCCTCGTCGGTCTCGTCGAAGTCGTCCTCGGACGGCTCCTCGGGCTCCCAGTCGCGGGGGCCCACGCCCGGGGCGTAGACGATGAAGCCGCCCACCGGCTTGCCGGTCTTGTCGGTCTTGGTCAGCCCGGCCGTCGCCGCCCCGCCGACGGCCTCGCCGTCACCCGGTCCGTCGGGGTCGATGTCGGTAACGGTGTCGCCGTCCGCCGCGGACGGGCGGTCCTGGTCCCGCTCCCGCTCCTCGTCGAGGTTCTCGGCGGCGGGCCATCGCTCGGCGCCCGGAGGGTCGTGCGGCTCCTCCCCGTAGGCGGCGACGATGGCGGCGAAGGCGGCGTCGTCATCGCGCCGCGCGTCCGCCTCGTTCTCATTCGAGTCGCGCTCAGCCACTGGCCGCCGCCCCCTCCTTCCCGCTTCCCTTCCCGAGGTCGGTCCGGGTGTCGGTGTCTTCACCCATACCCGCCGTCAGCCGGGTGATGAACGTGTCCGTCTCCTCGAAGATGAACTCGGCGTCATGGTCCAGGGTCGCCACGTGGAAGCTGCGCTCCAGCAGCCGCTCGGTGACGTCCCGCGAGGACACCTGACTCAGGATGCGCTCGGAGTCGGCCGGCGGCACCACATGGTCCTGGGGGCTGTGCATCACCAGCAGCGGCTGGGTCACCTGGGGCAGTTCGGCGTCGACCACCCGGTAGAGGCGGCGCATCGAGTGCACGGCGTGCAGCGGCATCCGGTCGTAGCCCGACTCCCGCGCCCCCGGCTTGGCGATATCGCTCGCGATGCCCTTCACCGAAGGCACCAGATGACGCAGCACCGGAAGGGCCACGGCCAGCGGATCGTGGATGCGGTTGGCCGGATTCACCAGGGCGAGGCCGCTGATGGCCGCGCCGTGCTGGGCGGCCAGCCGCAGCGCGAGCGCCCCGCCCATCGACAGACCGCAGACGAACACCCGCTCGCAGCGCCGGATCAGCGACCGCAGCTCGCGGTCCACCTCCGCGTACCAGTCCTGCCAGCCGGTGACCGCGAGGTCCTGCCAGCGGGTGCCATGGCCGGGAAGCAGCGGCAGTGAGACGGTCAGACCACGGGCCGCGAGATGGTCGGCCCAGGGCCGCACGGACTGCGGGGAACCGGTGAAGCCGTGACAGACGAGGACGCCGATCTCTCCGCCGTTATGGCGGAACGGCTCGGCTCCGGGCAGGAGCGGCACCACGGATCTCCGTTCACTGGGGAAGCGGGTATCGAGGTCCTCAGCGTACGCGGCGCGCCGCATACGGGGTAGGCAGGTTAAGGTCTCCTCGTCGGATACAGGAGGTCCCGGTTGTTCTACGGCGCTATGAAGCTGTCGGTGGGTGGCGCGTTGAAGCTCACCTTCCGGCCCTGGGTCGAGGGGTTGGAAAACGTCCCCGCCGAGGGGCCGGCCATCCTCGCGAGCAACCACCTCTCCTTCTCCGATTCCTTCTTCCTGCCCGCGATGCTCGACCGGAAGGTCACCTTCATCGCCAAACAGGAGTACTTCACCACCCCCGGGGTCAAGGGGCGGCTCACGGCGGCCTTCTTCAAGGGCGTCGGCCAACTCCCGGTGGACCGCTCGGGTTCGCGCGGCGCCGGTGAGGCCGCCATCAAGGCGGGCATCGAGGTGATCAAGCGGGGTGAGCTCTTCGGCATCTACCCCGAGGGCACCCGCTCGCCCGACGGACGGCTCTACCGGGGCAAGCCGGGCGGCCTGGCCCGGGTCGCGCTCGCGACCGGTGCGCCGGTGCTCCCCGTGGCGATGATCGACACCGAGAAGATCCAGCCCCCCGGCAAGGTCATGCCCAAGCTGATGCGGCCCGGTATCCGGATCGGCAAGCCGCTGGACTTCAGCCGCTACCACGGCATGGACGGCGACCGCTTCATCCTGCGCTCGGTGACCGACGAGGTCATGTACGAGATCATGAAGCTCTCCGGCCAGGAGTACGTGGACGTCTACGCGACCGCAGCCAAGCGGCAGATCGCGGATGCCGAGGCGGCCCGTAAGACGGCCGAGAAGGAGAAGGACAAACACAAGTCCGGCGCCTAGCCGCGCCGCACCGGGGGGTGGGGGACGTTGACGGAGCGGTCCAGAGGTGAGCGCGCCGGGGGCGAGCGCGTGGTGCGGATGTCCGTCGAGCAGCCGCTGTGGCAGGCGCTGACCGCCTACCGGGTGCTCACCCTGCTCTACGCGCTCGGCCTGTGCGTCTACTCCTTCGACGACTACGACCACCCGCTCGGCGCCGTCGTCTATCTGGCGGTGCTCACGCTGTGGACGGCGCTCACCTTCCGGATGGTCTCCTCGGCCGAGCGCTGCACCCGGCAGTTCCTCGTCGGCGACCTCGGCATCGCGGTGACCGGCATTCTGCTCACCCCGCTCGTGGACAGCCACGACCGGATCGTCGAGGGCACGCCCACCCTGCCCTCCATATGGACGATGGGCGCGGTCCTCGGCTTCGCGATCAAGGGCGGCTGGCGCTGGGGCGCCTCGGCCTCCACCGTGGTCTGCGCCGCCAATGTGATCGAGCGCGGCGGATTCGCCCAGGACACCGTCCATATGCTGATGCTGGTGTGGGTGGCGAGCGTGGCCATCGGCTACGTCGTCGAGGTGGCCCGCGCCAGTGAGCGCACCCTCGCGCGGGCGCTGCGCATCGAGGCGGCGACCCGGGAGCGGGAGCGGCTGGCCCGCGACATCCACGACAGCGTCCTCCAGGTGCTCGCCATGGTGCAGCGGCGCGGCGCCGCGATCGGCGGCGAGGCGGCCGAACTGGGCCGGATGGCGGGGGAGCAGGAGATCGCGCTGCGCACCCTGGTCTCCACCGGTCTGGTGACCCCGCCGCGCGGGGCGGACGCCGCACCTGACCCGGGCGGCCCGACGGACGCGGTGGGATCGACGGCCGAGCCCTGTCCGCCCGACCCCGAGCGCTCCGACGGCGGACCCTGCGATCTGCGGGCCCTGCTGGCACCGCACGCGGGATCCCGGGTCACCTTCTCCGAACCGGGGGCCCCGGTGCTCCTCCCGGCGGGCGCCGCCGGGGAGTTGGCCGCCGCCGTGGGCGCCGCCCTGGACAACGTACGGGTCCACGCCGGGGAGGACGCCCACGCCTGGATCCTGCTGGAGGACGAGCCGGAGGCGGTGATGGTGACCGTACGGGACGACGGCCCGGGCATCCCCGAGGGGCGGCTGGCGGACGCGGAGGCGGAGGGCCGCCTGGGGGTGGCCCTGTCGATCCGGGGGCGGCTGCGCGACCTCGGCGGCACGGCCGCGTGGATCTCGGCGCCGGGGCAGGGCACCGAGGTGGAGTTGACGGTTCCGAAGACGCCGGTGAAGAAGGCGAAGGCAAAGGGGGAAGCGGCACGATGACCGCTCAGCACGACGGCCGCCCGATGACGGTGATGGTGGTCGACGATCATCCGATGTGGCGCGACGCGGTGGCCCGGGACCTGGCCGAGGCCGGGTTCGACGTGGTGGCCACGGCCGGGGACGGACCGCAGGCGGTGCGCCGGGCCAAGGCCGCCGGGCCCGACGTCCTGGTGCTCGACCTCAACCTGCCCGGGCTGCCGGGGGTCGAGGTGTGCAAGGAGGTCCTCGCCGACCGCCCCGAGCTGCGGGTGCTGGTGCTCTCCGCGAGCGGTGAGCACGGGGACGTCCTGGAGGCGGTCAAGTCCGGGGCCACCGGCTATCTGCTGAAGTCGGCCAGCACCGAGGAACTGCTGGACGCGGTGCGCCGTACGGCGGCCGGCGACCCGGTGTTCACCCCCGGCCTCGCGGGCCTGGTGCTCGGCGAGTACCGGCGGCTCGCGGGCGAGCCCGCCTCCACCGCCGCCGACCAGCCGGCCGTCCCGCAGCTCACCGAGCGTGAGACGGAGGTGCTGCGGCTGGTGGCCAAGGGGCTGTCGTACAAGCAGATCGCCGAGCGGCTGGTCATCTCGCATCGCACGGTGCAGAACCACGTCCAGAACACCCTCGGCAAACTCCAGCTGCACAACCGCGTGGAGCTGGTCCGCTACGCCATCGAGCGCGGTCTGGACGACGCCTGAGGCCGTCCGGCTGAGGCCGTGACACCGCCCCACCCCTCGTACGGGTGAAGTTCAAAACCAACTCCCTTGATCCGCGCGGGAATCGACTGACGCCCCATCCCATGTGACCTGGATCACCGTTAGCGTGGCTCTCCGTACCGGGCCCAATCACGGGATTCCATGGGAGAAGGGAAGAAACGATGCGGGTCGGAGTGCTGACCGGCGGCGGTGACTGCCCCGGGCTCAACGCGGTCATCCGCGCCGTCGTGCGCAAGGGCGTACAGGAATACGGCTATGACTTCATCGGCTTCCGGGACGGCTGGCGCGGCCCTCTCGAGAACGACACCGTTCCCCTCGACATCCGCGCGGTGCGCGGCATCCTGCCGCGCGGCGGCACCATCCTCGGCTCCTCCCGCACCAACCCCCTCAAGAGCGAGGACGGCATCCGGCGGGTCAGGGAGACCCTGGTCAAGGAGGAGGTCGACGCGCTGATCGCGATCGGTGGCGAGGACACCCTCGGCGTCGCCGCCCGGCTCTCCGGCGACTACGGGATCCGCTGCGTCGGCGTCCCCAAGACCATCGACAACGACCTGTCCGCCACCGACTACACCTTCGGCTTCGACACCGCCGTCAACATCGCGACCGAGGCCATCGACCGGCTCCACACCACCGCCGAATCGCATATGCGCGTGCTCGTCGTCGAGGTGATGGGCCGTCACGCCGGATGGATCGCCCTGCACTCGGGGCTCGCCGGTGGCGCCAATGTCATCCTCCTCCCCGAACAGCGCTTCGACGTCGACCAGGTCTGTGCCTGGGTCGAATCCCGCTTCAAGATCCGCTACGCCCCGATCGTGGTCATCGCCGAGGGCGCGATGCCCAAGGACGGCGACGCGGTCCTCAAGGACGACTCGACGGACTCCTTCGGCCATGTCCGGCTCTCCGGGGTCGGCGAATGGCTGGCCAAGGAGATCGAGAAGCGCACCGGCAAGGAGGCCCGCACCACCGTCCTCGGCCATGTCCAGCGCGGAGGCACGCCCAGCGCCTTCGACCGCTGGCTGGCCACCCGCTTCGGGCTGCACGCCATCGACGCGGTACGGGACGAGGACTTCGGGAAGATGGTGGCGCTGCGCGGCACCGACATCGTCCGGGTTCCGCTTGCCGAGGCGACCGCACGGCTCAAGACCGTCGATCCCTCGCTCTACGCCGAGGCCGAGGTCTTCTTCGGCTGAGGCCGTCTGGGTGCAGTACGGCGATGGGCCGGGCGCGTCTTCCGCGCCCGGCCCATCGTCACGCCCATCGTCACGCCCATCGTCACGCCGCCCGTTGGGCCGGTGGGCCCTTCAGACCAGCACGGCCGCCAGCAGCTCCGCCACCAGCGCCGCCCCGTCCCGCGACAGCACCGACTCCGGGTGGAACTGCACACCGGCGAAGCCCGGTCCGCGCAGCGCGTGCACTTCGCCGGTCACCGGATCCCGGCTCAGCTCCACGCGGTGCATCGCCAGCTCCGCCTCCGCCGCCTCGTCGCAGCGCGCAGTGAAGGTGTTGTAGAAGCCGACGGTCTCCTTGCGCCCGAAGAAGTCGATCCGCTCCTGTGCGCCCTGGAACGGGACGTCCTTGCGCACGATCTCCAGCCCCAGCTCGGCCGCGATCAGCTCGTTCCCCAGGCACACCCCCAGCAGCCCGTGCCGGTGCCCGGTCACCAGCTCGGCGGTCAGCGCCCGCAGGAACCGCATCTTGGGGTCGGCCGCGTCGCCGGGGTCGCCCGGCCCCGGACCGAGCACCACGGGCCCCTGATGCGCCAGCGCCGCCTCCCGCACCCCCGGCTCGTCGTACCGCCGCACGGTCACGGTCAGCCCCGAGGTGCGCAGCAGATGCGCGAGCATCGCGGTGAACGTGTCCTCGGCGTCGATCACCAGGGCATGCCCGGACAGCCCCCCGGCCAGGGGCTCGTCCGCCGACGACGGGGTCTGCTGCATACGCAGCCAGAACGGCGCCAGGTCCGCCCGCCGCGCGTCCAGCGCCGCCCGCACCCGCGGATCGTCCGCGAGCCGGGGCCGCGGGCCCTGCCCCTCCGGCCGTACGGGCGCCGGCCGCACGCCCAGCGCGGTCAGCACCCCGGCCGCCTTGGCGTGCGTCTCGGCCACTTCGCCGCGCGGGTCCGAGTGGCGGACGAGCGTCGCGCCGACCGCCACCTTCAGCGATCCCCCGGGGTCGATGTCGGCGGTGCGGATCAGGATCGGCGAGTCCAGGGTCTGGGCGCCGCCGCCGTCCCGTCCGATCAGCGCGAGCGCCCCGGCGTAGTAGCCGCGCCCGGCCCCGTCCGGCCCGAGGGGCTCATAGCGCTCGATCACCCGGCAGGCGTTCTGCACCGGCGAACCGGTGACCGTCGCGGCGAACATCGTCTCGCGGAGCACCTCCCGGACGTCGAGCGAGGAGCGGCCGCGCAGCTCGTACTCGGTGTGCGCGAGATGCGCCATCTCCCTGAGCCGGGGCCCGATCACCGTCCCGCCCATGTCGCCGACGGTGCACATCATCTTCAGCTCCTCGTCCACGACCATGGACAGCTCCTCCACCTCCTTACGGTCGTGCAGGAAGTCCAGCAGCCCCTCCGCGCTCGCCCCGCTCTCGGGATAGCGGTACGTCCCGCTGATCGGGTTCATCACGACGGTGCCCGCCCGTCGCCCACCACCACCCTCAAACGAGAGCGCTTCGCGCTCGCCCCTCCCTCCCGTCATCCGCACATGCACCTCGGGGCTGGCCCCCACCAGCGTCCGCCCGTCCGCCAGCCGCACCACATACGTCCAGTAGGCGCCCCGCTCACCGGCCAGCAGCCGCCGGAAGAGCGCGAGCGCGTCGCGGCTGCCGAAGCCCGGGATCTCTCCCCGGAACGTCCGCCGGATGACGAAGTTGGCGCCCTCGCCGGTGCCGATCTCGTCCTCGAGGACCCGGCTCACGATGGACGCGTACGCGTCGTCGTCCACGTCGAACGCCCCGCCCTCGACCCGCACCCGGTGCGCGGGCAGCGCCTCCAGCGCCTCGGCGAGCGGCAGCTCGTAAGTCTCCCGCGGGCGCAGCACGGCCAGCGGCGTCCCGTCGTCGCGCACCTCGAACCCCCGCTCGCGGATCTGCCGGAACGGCACCAGCGCGAGGGCGTCCGCCACCGGCGCGCCATCCGTCGGCGCTCCGGTCGGCAGCGGGATGTCGGTCAGCCGCTCCACCTCGCCGACCGGGCCGAGCAGCACCTCGACGGTGTCGGGTGCCCGGCCCGGGGTGCGTCGGTGCAGCAGGGCGAAGGGCGGCGCGTCGTCGGCGAGCAGCCGGGCGACGACGGCCTCAGCGGTGTGGTGCATGGCGGATGGTTCCTTCCGGAATGAGGAACGACCCGCGGAAACGCCGAAGGCCGCCCCTCGGGCGGCCTTCGCGAGATCTTGGGAGTGCGCGATTCAGCGGGCCGCCGGATGAGCGGTCCACCACCAGGTCATGGTCAGTCGCGCGAACATGTCGGGAACCTTACCGGATCAGTTCCAGGGATTGGCGGGCTGATCGTCGATCGCGGTCCAGAAGCGGGTGCCGTCCGGGACATAGCCGTACGCCCAGAAGGACCAGCCGCCGCTGAGCTCCAGATCGCTGCCGTAGCGGCCGTCGTGGAACTCGGCCATCCGCCACCCCGAGCCGTAGTACTGGGCGCACAGGGCGTCCGCGACGGCCCGGCTGGTGAGCGTCTTGCCCAGTACGGGCGGGGTCGCGGCGACGGTGCCGCGCGACCAGCCGGCGTAGAAGTCCGGGGTGATCCCGGCGGGCACGGCGCTGCCGTTCACTCTCAAGCACAGTAAGGGCAGCGTCGCGGTGGCGGCGGTGTCGCCGTTGTAGGCGTCGGTCGAGGCGTCGGCCCCCACCCGGACCGTGCCGTCGCCCTTGGCGAGCACGGTCCAGGTCATCCCGGACGGGATGGCCGAGGGCGCCGCCTGGGCGGAGGAGGCGGCGAACGGCAGCAGGACGAGCGAGACGGCGGCCGCGAGGGCGGTGGCGCCGCCGCGGAGCCAGGTCCTCAGGTGGTGCGGGGTCTCCGGGGTCTGCGGGGTGTTCCTCATAGCTGTCACTCCTTCGGGTGTTCGCACCGGCCCGGAGTGGACCGGCCTCGAACAGCGTCCGAGGAGGGCACGCTTCCATCACGTTTTCTTCACGACATGGCCGTAATCCGCCGCAGGATGCCCGAACGCACGTTCTTGCGTCCCGGCTTCCGGATGTGCCGGGGCGAGGGCGGGGGCGGGGCGCGTCCATGACGTGGTGGAAGGTGTCTCACCCTGTGGGCAACAGGCTGGACGGCCGTGGAGACCCCGTAACCTTGTGCGGGTGACCGTGAACGCTGAAACCCACGCCGGTGGCCACACCTGGCAGTCTCTTCCCGCGGCGCAGCAGCCCGATTGGCCGGACCGAGCGGCTCTGCGCGATGTGATCGCTGAGCTTGAGTCCTATCCGCCGCTCGTCTTCGCGGGCGAGTGCGACGCGCTGCGGCACCGCCTGGGGGCCGTGGCGCGGGGCGAGGCGTTTCTGCTGCAGGGCGGGGACTGCGCCGAGGCATTCGACGGCGTGGGCGCCGACCAGATCCGTAACAAGCTGAAGACGCTCCTGCAGATGGGCGCCGTGCTGACCTACGCCGGGTCCGTCCCGGTGGTGAAGGTGGGCCGGATCGCCGGGCAGTACAGCAAGCCGCGCTCGAAGCCGACCGAGACCCGCGACGGGGTGACCCTGCCCACATACCGTGGCGACTCCGTCAATGGATTCGAGTTCACTCCCGAGGCGCGGATCCCCGATCCGCAGCGGCTGAAGCGGATGTACCAGGCGTCGGCCTCGACGCTGAACCTGGTGCGTGCCTTCACCACCGGTGGCTACGCCGACCTGCGCCAGGTGCACGCCTGGAATCAGGACTTCGTGAAGTCGTCGCCGTCGGGTCAGCGCTACGAGGCGCTGGCGCGCGAGATCGACCGGGCCCTGGCCTTCATGAACGCCTGCGGGGTGGACCCGGAGGAGTTCAAGACCGTCGAGTTCTTCTCCTCGCACGAGGCGCTGATCCTGGACTACGAGTCGGCGCTGACCCGCACCGACTCCCGCACCGGTGAGCTGTACGACGTGTCCGGGCACATGGTCTGGATCGGTGAGCGCACCCGGCAGCTGGACGGCGCGCATATCGAGTTCGCCTCGAAGGTCCGCAACCCGGTGGGCGTGAAGCTGGGCCCGGCGACGACGCCGGAAGAGGCGCTGTCGCTGATCGAGCGGATCGACCCGGACCGCGAGCCGGGCCGGCTGACCTTCATCACCCGGATGGGCGCGGACAAGGTCCGCGACAAGCTGCCCAATCTGGTGGAGAAGGTGACCGCCTCCGGTGCGCAGGTCGTCTGGGTCTGCGACCCGATGCACGGCAACACCTTCGAGGCGGCCTCCGGGCACAAGACCCGCCGCTTCGACGATGTGCTGGACGAGGTCAAGGGCTTCTTCGAGGTCCACAAGGAGCTCGGCACCCATCCGGGCGGCATCCATGTGGAGCTGACCGGCGACGACGTCACCGAGTGCGTGGGCGGCGGCGACGAGATCTTCGTCGACGATCTGCACCAGCGCTACGAGACGGCGTGCGACCCGCGGCTCAACCGCAGCCAGTCGCTGGACCTGGCGTTCCTGGTGGCGGAGATGTACCAAGACCAGTGAGGGCCATCCGGTAGAGATCATAAAGACGCAGGTGGGGCGCGGATCACAACGATCCGCGCCCCTTGTCCGTTGTGGGGCTCCGGTGCGGCAGGTAAGGTAAGGGTTACCTCACTGATCAACGCCATCGCTGGAGAGAGCCCGTGTACGTCTGCTCATGCTTCGGCATCACCGAGCAGCAGGTGCGTCAGCACGCGGAAACGGGTGCGTGCACCCCGCGCCAGATCGCCGGTGCCTGCAAGGCGGGCACGGACTGCGGATCGTGCGTGCGGAAGATCCAGGCGTTGCTGGGCCGCGGCGCGTGCCCCCGGCGCGAGGCGCTGGACCCGGTCGTGCTGACGACGGCCACGGTGACGACGGCCACGGTGACGACGACCGCGGCGACGGCTGCCGCTGCCGTCCCGGCGCCGACGGCGGCCGAGGCGGCCTGACCGGCGGCCCGGCCCGGTCGCTCCGGGCTCAGTGGCTCCGGGCTCAGTGGCCCTTCCCGGAGTAGTTGCCCCCGCCGTGATCGTCGCTGGGCTGCTCGATCTGCTGGGCGATGTAGAGGGCCTCACCGAGCTTTTCGATCAGCTCGAGCTGCGTGTCGAGATAGTCGATGTGGAGTTCCTCGTCGGCGAGGATGTACTCGAAGAGATTGGCCGAGGTGATGTCGCCCTTGGACCGCATCAGCTCGATGCCCCGCTTGAGGCGATCGATCGCCTCGACCTCCACCTGCCGGTCGGCCTGGAACATCTCGGTCGCCGTCTGGCCCACCCGGACATGGAAGAGCCGCTGGTAATTGGGCAGGCCATCCAGGAGAAGGATCCGGTCGGTGAGAAGCTCCGCATGCTTCATCTCATCGAAAGACTCCGACCGGGTGTATTTGGCAAGCCGAGTCCAGCCAAAGTGGTCCTGCATCTTTGAGTGCAGAAAGTACTGATTGATCGCGGTCAGCTCGCCGGTCAGCTGCTCGTTGAGGAACTCGAGGACCTCGGGGTCACCCTGCATCGGAGGGGCTCCTTCCAATCCGATCGGGAACGGCAGGTTCCGCGCATCGTCGCATCGCGCCTGTTGAGGCGTCCAGTAAGTGCACGCTTAGTACGAGTTGTGCCCGCCCCTGATGCCCTGGTCACGACCACCCCCGGCGGTCTGAGACCATGGAGCCCATGGGTCAGTCGGAAAGCCGCGAGGGGGAGCTCGCGAAGCTGCCCCCTGGGCAGCGACTGCAGCGCGGTTGGCCGGTTACGCACTATGGGCCGGTCCCGAAGTTCAGGCCGGAGCGATGGGAGTTCCGGGTCTTCGGCGCCACGGCGGACGGCGATAAACACTGCTGGACGCATGAAGAGTTTTCGGCGCTGCCGTACTCGACGGTCGTGGCCGATCTGCACTGCGTCACCAAATTCAGCATGCTCGGCGCCGAATGGGGCGGGGTTTCCGCGCTGGAGATCATGGGGCTCGCGCCGCCGGCGCCCGATGTCACCCACGTGATGGTGTGGGCGGAATACGGCTTCAGCTCAAATCTGCGCCTGACGGACTTCATGGCGGAGACCACGATTTTCGCGACGCACAAGGACGGGGAGCCGCTCACCGCCGAGCACGGTTTTCCGGCGCGGCTGGTGGTGCCCCATCTCTATGCCTGGAAGGGCCCGAAATGGGTGCGCGGGGTGGAGTACATGACCGCCGACCGCCGTGGCTTCTGGGAGGAGCGCGGCTACCACAACGTCGGCGACCCGTGGGCGGAGCAGCGCTACTCCTACCAGGAGGAGCCGGGCGACGGCCCGGAGTTCTAGTCGACGGGGTCGCCGTGTTTCGCGGTCAGTGGTACTGGTGGACCACCGCATGCCCCTTGCCCCGCGCGATCATCCACTTGTTGACCGGCGTGGTGAGCAGGAACGCCACCACGAACGACAGGGCCAGGCTGAGCCAGAAGAGCGCGTCCGACAGCGTCGCGTCCATCGCGCCGGGGAAGAGGGCGATCGTTCCGTTGTCGGCCAGCTCCATGATCGTGATCGATACGGTGTCGGCCGCCAGGGCCACCCGCAGCGCGCTGCGCACATCGAGCCCCGCCCGCAGTACGCCCCGCATGGTCAGGGAGTAGCCGAAGACGAAGGCGAGCGCGATCGCCAGGATCATGGTCGGGACGTTGTGCCAGGCCAGGGCCGTGCCGATGGCCATGCCCGCGATCTCGCCGATGGCACAGCCGGTGAGGCAGTGCAGGGTGGCCTGGGCGGCCATCGGCCAACTCGTCGCGCCCTTACGGTGCTCATGGTGTCCATGGCGCTCGTAAGGTCCGCTCCGCGTGTGCTCATGCTGCCGCATGTCCATACCCCCAGCGGTGATTCGGTGATCGGTCGATCCCGTTCAACGCTATACCCCCTAGGGGTATTCCTCCATGCGTCAGCTTTTCTCAGCTGACCCCGGCGCGCAGCTCCTTCAGCCGGGCCACATCCGCCGCATGCCCCTCCGTACCGTCCGGTCCGCCCGGCGTCTCGACCACCAGCGGCACCCCGTCCGTCGCGGGGTGGCTGAACAGCTCGCGGAACGGCTCCGCCCCGATATGCCCGGCGCCGATGTTGGCGTGCCGGTCCTTGTGGGCGCCGACCACGTCCTTGGAGTCATTGGCGTGGATCAGCTTGAGCCGCCCCTCGCCGACGACGGCCACCAACTCGTCCAGGGTCTGCTTCATACCGCCCGGGGCGGCGAGGTCATGGCCCGCCGCGAACACATGGCAGGTGTCCAGGCAGACACCGAGCCGGGGATGCCGGTCGAGCGCCTCGACGTACGGGCCCAGGTCCTCCACCAGCGCGCACAGCGAGGTGCCCTGCCCGGCGGTCGGCTCCAGCAGCAGCCAGGGATCGTCGTCCCGGGTCAGCTCGTCCAGCAGCGGCAGCATCCGCTCCCGCACCTGCGCGATCGCGGTGGCCCGCGCGCGTCCCCCGGTCGCCGAGCCGGTGTGGACGACGACGCCGAGCGCACCGATCTCCCGGCCGCGCCGGAGCGAATGACGCAGGGACTCCACGGAGCGGTCGGCCGTGGCCTCGGTGTGCGAACCGAAGTTGATCAAGTAGGGGGCGTGGACGTAGGCCGGTATGGACCGCTCGGCGCAGGCGGCGCGGAACGCCTCGTCCTGGGCGGGCGTACCGGCCGGGGTGGCCCAGCCGCGCGGATTGGCGACGAAGACCTGGACGGTCTCGGCGCCGATGCCGGCGGCGTGCGCCAGACCGACGGTGGCTAGGCCACCGGCCACACGGACATGGCCACCGATGGGATTGCGATGCGTACTCACATACCCAAGGTTCCCAGGTGCGGAGGGCCCGTGTGATCGGGCCTGTCCCCACTGCCGGAGGGTGCCGCTACGAGATCCTGGGCGATGAGAAGCCGCTCGACTTCTGGCCGGAGCGGGCCAGCTTCGGCTGCCCTAGAACACGCCGCCCTTGATCTTGATGGTGATCGTGCTCCCCTTGGGCGCCTCGTCCCCGCCGTCCACCGACTGGTCCTGCACCTTGTCGCCCGGGAACAGCAGCGCCTTCTCGACGTCCACCTTGAAACCGGCGTCCTCGAGCTGCGCCTTGGCGTCGTCGGCCGTCATGCCCGTGACGTCCGGCACCTCGATCATCTGCACGCCCTTGGAGACGGTCAGCGTGACCGTATCGCCCTTGGCGCCCTCTCCCGAGGGGGACTGCTCGGCGACCGAGCCCTTGTCCTCCTCCGAGAACACCTGCCGCTCGGCGATCTTCACCTTGAAGCCCGCGTCCTCCAGCTCGGACCGGGCCTCGTCGACCGAATCGCCCACCACGTCCGGGATGTCGACCGGCTGGCCCTTGCTGACCACGATCGACACCGGCGTCTCGGGGCGGCGCACGGAGCCGGAGACCGGGCTGGTGGAGAGGACCGAGTCCTGGGCCGTCTCACTGCTGAAACGGCGGATGACCTTGCCGATCGTCAGCCCCTGGTCCGCGATCTTCCGCTTGGCCTCGGCCAGTGGCATGCCCACCACATTGGGCACCTCGGCCCGCGGCGGCCCCTGGGAGACCCGGATGGTCACGGTGCCGGTGTCGCGGACGCGCTCGCCCGGGCCGGGCTTGGAGTCGATGACCTTGCCCTTGGGGATGACATCGCTGAACTCGTTGACGACCTTCACATCGAGACCGGCGCCGTGCAGCTTCTTCTCCGCCTCCGCCTGGGTCTTCCGCAGCACCGGCGGGACCTCGGTGAACTGGCCGGCGCTGATGTACCAGACACCGGCGGCGAGGGCGATCGCCAGCACCACCGCGGCGGCGATCGTCATGATCCCGCGGCGCGACATCCCGCCCCGGCCGCGTCGGCCATGCCCCTGCTGCCGAGGCGGTTCCGGCGGCAGCTCCAGGCGGCTGGTGTGGTTGAGCAGCTCCTGCTCGTCGTCGAGGGCCGCCGCCGGGCGCGGAATCACCGTCGTACGGTTCTCGGCGCCGGCCGAGGTGTCCTCCCTGGCCTGCGGGGGCACCGCGTCCAGCTGGTCGTCGGTCAGCGCCGCCCGCACCGCGCGGGTCGCGCCCAGCAGCGCGACGGCGTCGACGGGACGCCCCTCGGTCGCGCGCGCGGTGGCCGAGGCGACCAGCGCGTCCAGCTCCGGGGCGACCCCGGGCGCGAGGGCGGACGGTGGCGGGACGTCCTCGTTCAGATGCTGGTAGAGGACCTGCGCCGGGGTACTGCCGCCGTGCGGCTTGGAGCCGGTCAGCATCTCGTACAGCACCACACCGCAGGCGTAGACATCGGCGCGGGGGTCGGCCGTGCCGTGCTCGATCTGCTCGGGCGCGAGATAGGACACGGTGCCGAGGACGGTGCCGGTGGAGGCGCTGGTGTTGGTGTCCACCGCCCGGACCAGGCCGAAGTCGGCGACCTTGACCCGGCCGTCGTCCCCGATCAGCACGTTCTCGGGCTTCATGTCGCGGTGGACGAAACCGGCGCGGTGGGCCGCCCCGAGCGCGGCCAGCACCGGCTCCAGGATGTCCAGCGCGGCGCGCGGATGCAGCGCCCCGCGCCCGCGGAGCACATCGCGCAGGGTGCAGCCCGCGACGTATTCCATGGCCAGATAGACATGGCCGCCGTCCGCTCCCTGGTCGTAGACGGCGACCACATTGGCGTGCGCGAGTCTCGCGACGGACTTCGCCTCACGGATGAAGCGGTCGACGAAGGCGGCGTCGGAGGCGAGGCTCTGGTGCATCACCTTCAGGGCGAGCACACGGTCCAGCCGGGTGTCGACGGCCCGGTAGACCGTCGCCATCCCGCCAACGGCGATCCGCGCCTCAACGCGGTAGCGGCCGTCGAGCTCCTGCCCGACGAGGGGGTCCTGGAGGGTCGTATCCACGGGGGAAGTCTACGAGGCATCGATATGAGCCATGACCGCCCGCCCCAGGTGGGGCGGGTACTGCAGCGGAACGGTGACACCGGCGGGTCAGTTGTGCGACGCGGCGGCGATCGCGGCCAGCTCCTCGAGCGCGGAGGTCCAGGACAGCATGGCGTACTCGGCGTGCTTGGCCTTGGCCTCGTCGGGGACGGCCAGGGCGCGGATACCGCTCTCCGCCAGCCGCAGCCGGGTGCCCCGCCCCTCGGGGGAGAGCGCGAACTCCACCAGGGTCGCCTCCCCGGGGTCCGAGGGCGCGTGATCGGGTTCCAGGGCCAGCCGGAAGCGGAAGAGCGTGTCGGGGACCGCCCGCTCGACCTGACCGTGGAACTCTCCGTGTTCGTCCCACCGGAACCGGAGCCTCCCGCCGGGGTGCGGATCGATCTCGCAGCCGCCGGGGGCGTACCAGACGCGGATGTGCTCGGGCGTCGTCAGCACCCGCCACACCCGGTCGATCGGCGCCGGTACGTACACCTCGCGCTCGATCCGGTCGTCCACGGTCACGGTCACGGCGACCACCTCCGCGCTGTGCGCTGCTCCTCAATCCACGGTAGAGGGCTGCGCCGGGCCCGGACAGCGGCGGGCCGGACACTGGGGCGCTGGGCGGGGTCTGGCCGAGCGCCCTGCCCGGACGGCGGCTGGCCGAGCGCCGGGCCGGGACAGGGCCCGAGCGCCGGGCCCGGACAGGGCCTAGCCGAACGCCGGGCGCTCGGGGTCCAGGGCCGCCAGGCCCTCGGTCGGGCTCGACGCCTCGGCGAAGTGGCGGCGCGGGATCCGGCCCGCCCGGTGCGCCAGCCGGCCCGCCTCCACCGCGTGCCGCATCGCCCCCGCCATCAGCTCCGGCTCCTGGGCCCGCGTGACGGCCGAGGCGAGCATCACCGCCGCGCACCCGAGCTCCATGGCCAGCGCGGCGTCCGACGCCGTCCCCGCGCCCGCGTCCAGGATCACCGGCACGGTGGCGCGCTCGGTGATCAGCTGGAAGTTGTGTGGATTGCGGATGCCGAGACCGGAGCCGATCGGGGAGCCGAGCGGCATGATCGCGGCGCAGCCGACGTCCTCCAGCTTCCGGGCCAGGATCGGGTCGTCATTGGTGTACGGGAGGACCGTGAACCCGTCGTCGACCAGCGTCTCGGCGGCGTCCAGCAGCTCGATCGGATCGGGGAGCAGGGTGCGCTCGTCGGCGACCACCTCCAGCTTGACCCAGTCCGTGCCCAGGGCCTCCCGGGCGAGGCGGGCGGTGAGCACGGCCTCACCGGCGGTGAAACACCCGGCGGTGTTGGGCAGCGGGCGGATGCCGTGCCGGTTCAGAACGGAGAGCACCGACCCCTGCACCGTGGGGTCGAGCCGCCGCATCGCGACGGTTGTCAGCTTGGTGCCGGAGGCCAGCAGCGAGCGTTCCAGGATCTCCAGGCTGGGAGCGCCGCCGGTGCCCATGATCAGGCGGGACCCGAAGTCGGTCCCGGCGATGGTGAACGGGTCGGGGGTGGTGAGGGGCGCGCGGCCCGGGGCGTTCGGGGCGGTGGTGACGGGTGTGGCGGCAGTAGCGGTCGTGGCGGCAGTAGCGGCCGTGGTGGGAGCCATGGGTGGATCAGCCTCCTTGGACCGCGGTGAGGACCTCGACGCGATCACCGTCGCCGAGCGGGGTCGCGGGCCATTGGGTGCGTGGGACGACCGTCTCGTTGACGGCGGCGGCGACGCCCGAGGGCGCCTGGGTGAGGGTCGCGACAAGCCGGTCGAGGGTGGTCCCGTCCGGGACCTCGCGGGGCTCGCCGTTGACGGAGACGGTCATGGGTGCTGCTCCTGTGCTGGGGAGGGGGTGGCTGAGGGGGCCGCGAAGCGCCGCGGGGTGAACGGCCGGGCCTCCGGCGGGAGTTCTCCGCTCGTCAGCGCCTCGGCCATGACATCGCCGGTGATCGGGGTGAGCAGGACGCCGTTGCGGTGGTGGCCGGTGGCCAGCAGCAGCCCCGGCAGCGCGGTCGGGCCGAGCATCGGGGCGTTGTCGGGGGAGCCGGGGCGCAGCCCGGCACACGTCTCCACCAGCGGCAGTTCGGTGATGCCGGGCACCACCTCATGGGCGTCCCGCAGGAGTTCGTACACCCCGCCGGCGGTGACCGTGGTGTCCCAGCCCAGCTCCTCGCTGGTCGCGCCGATGACCAGCTCGCCGTTCTCGCGTGGCACCAGGTAGACCGGCCCGCCGCGCACCACGGCCCGTACGGTCCGGGAGAGGAACGGCGCGTACCGCTCGGGCACCGACAGCCGCAGCACCTGCCCCTTGACGGGTCGTACGGGCGGCAGGACGTCGTCGGGGACGCCCGCGAGCCGTCCGCTGAGGCTGCCGGCGGCCAGGACGGTCCGCTCGGCGGCCAGGCGCGTGCCCCCGGTCAGCTCGATCCCGGTGGCGCGGTCGCCGTCCAGCAACAGCCGCTCCGCGCGGGCGCGGTGGAAGGCGACCCCGGCCCGCTCGCACGCGGTGAGCAGGGCCGCCGTCAGCCGCCGCGGGTCCACCTGGTTGTCGCCGGAGACGCGCAGCCCGCCGTGTACGCCCGGCGCGAGCATCGGTTCCAGACGGCGGCATTCACGCCCCGTCAGCCATTCGGACTCCAGTCCGAGCCCCTGCTGGAACGTGTGGAGCTCGCGCAGCTGGGCGCGGTCGTCGGCGTCGAACGCCACGGCGAGCGTGCCGCAAGGGCGGTGGCCCACGTCCTGGCCGCTCGCCTCCTCCAGCTCGGCCACGAAGTCCGGATAGCGGCGCGAGGAGGCCAAGTTGAGCCCGAGCAGGGTCTGCTCACCGTAATGAAGCTCGGTGACGGCGGCCAGCATCCCCGCCGCCACCCAGGCGGCTCCGCCGCCGGGCGCCGGGTCGGCGAGGGCGGTGCGCAGCCCCCGCTGGGCCGCCCGCCAGGCCGTGACCAGGCCGATGATGCCGCCCCCGATGACGAGGGCGTCGTACGGTCCGCCCACGGATGGTCGGCGGCCAGGCCCAGAGGTGTGTGGTCCGTCGTCGTGACCTGGTGCGTGCGTGGACACGCTGCCCCTCCCTTCGCCGGCATGACCCGGATCAGGTTCGTACGGTCGGAGGCCGTTCCAGCCTCCCTCTCAGCCCGGTACGTCCGGGCTCCCGCGAGTGCTCTGCCCCGCCACCCTAGTACGGCCCCGAATCGCCCGAAAGCCCGACCACCCACCAGCCCCCGCCACCCCTCCCCTCTGTGCCCGAGATCTCCCCTCGCCCTCTGCGGTCCGCCCCACCAGCCGCAATACAGTGATCGTGTGAGCGATGAGACGACGACGAAGCCGTCCTCGAGCGGCGGCGAACAGCGGGTGGTGATCGTCGGAGCGGGCATGGCGGGGGTGCAGACCGCCGTCGCGCTACGCGAACAGGGCTGGACGGGGGAGATCGTCCTGCTGGGCGCGGAGACCCACCAGCCCTACGACCGACCGCCGCTGTCCAAGGCCGTGCTGCTCGGCAAGGCCGAGGGATCGACGCTCGACGTGGACTTCGCCGGGCTCGGCATCACGCTGCGGCTCGGCGTCCAGGTCACCGGGCTCCGTACGGACAAGCGGCTTGTCGAGACCGCGACCGGGCAGCTCCCGTACGACGTCCTGGTGATCGCCACCGGCGCCGAGCCGGTCCCGCTGCCGGGCAGCGAGGGCGTGCCCGGCGTCCATCTGCTGCGCACCCTGGACGACGCGGTGCGGCTGCGCCCGGTGCTCGCCCGGCAGCGCGAGATCGCGGTCGTGGGGGCGGGCTGGATCGGCGCGGAGTTCGCCACGGCGGCGCGCGAGGCGGGCTGCGCCGTGACGGTCGTCGAGGCCGCGGACCGGCCGCTGGCGGGCGCCCTCCCGGCCGAGGTCGCGGCCCCCATGGCGGCCTGGTACGAGGACTACGGCGCCCGGCTGGTGACCGGCGCCCGGGTGGCCTCCGTGGACGAGAGCGGGCTGGTGCTCGGCGACGGCACCCGGCTGCGGGCGGGCGCGGTGGTCGTCGGGATCGGGGCCCGGCCGGCCACGGACTGGCTGGCGGGCTCGGGCGTGGAGCTGGCCGAGGACCGCTCCGTAGCCGCCGACGACCGGCTGAGCACCTCGGCGCCGGACGTCTACGCGGTCGGCGACTGCGCCTCCTTCCCGTCCGCCCGCTACGGCACCCGGCTGCTGGTGCACCACTGGGACAACGCGCTGCAGGGGCCGCGCACCGTCGCCGCCAATGTGGTGGGGAGCCGGACGGTCGCCCACTTCCCCGGCGCGGTCTACGACCCGGTGCCGTATTTCTGGTCCGAGCAGTTCGGGCGCTTCGTGCAGTACGCCGGGCACCATTCGGAGGCCGATGAACTGGTCTGGCGCGGCGATCCGGCCGGTGCCGCCTGGTCGGTGTGCTGGCTGCGCGAGGGCGCCCTGGTCGCCCTGCTGGCCGTCGGCCGTCCGCGCGATCTGGCCCAGGGGCGCAAGCTGATCGAGCGCGGCGCCCGGCTGGACCGGACGCGGGCCGAGGACCCGTCGGTGCCGCTGAAGTCGGCCGTCTGCTGACCGGCCGGCAGACTGCTGTCCGGGGCGTCCGGGGCGGGGCGGGCGGCCCGCGCGGCGGGCGCCCGGCTACCCACTGTCAGTCCCAGATGGCAGGCTTGTTCCGTGACCGAGATTGACGCAAAGATCGATGCTCTCGTCCCCGCCTGGCTCACCCTCCCCGACGTCGCCGAGCGACTCGGTGTCGAGGTGACGCGCGTCCGGCAGCTGGTCAAGGAGGGCCAGCTGATCGCGGTGCGCCGTGGCGAGAACAGGGTGCTTCAGGTGCCCGAGGAGTTCATCGCCGACGGAAAGGTCGTCAAGGGCCTCGTGGGGACCTTGACGCTGTTGAAGGACGACGGCTTCAGCGATGAAGAGATGCTGGAGTGGCTCTTCACCCCCGACCCGAGCCTGCCCGGCACCCCGGCACGGGCCCTGGGCGAGAATCGCGGTACGGAGGTGAAGCGGCGCGCGCAGGCGCTCGCCGTCTGACGCCGCTCCCGTCCAGCTTTCGGCGGCCTTCCGTACGGGCTCGTACAGAGCCCGTACGGGGCGTGTACAGGGCTGATCGCTCTCGCGTTTTTGTCGCCGTAGTCGCATGTAGTCGCATGTAGTCGCACGTAATCGCGTGTTGTCGCACACGGCGTACGGGCCGGGCTCCGCGCACGGCCCGTACGCCGCCGACCCTCCGGGGGTACCGAACCATGTCCACCACCGCCACCGCGCATGAGCAGCTGGCCGACGCCCGCCTCTATCTGTGCACCGACGCACGGAAGCGCCAGGGCGACCTGCCGGAGTTCCTGGACGCCGTCCTGGCGGCGGGCGTGGACATCGTCCAGCTGCGGGAGAAGGAGATGGAGGCGGCCGAGGAGCTGGAGCACCTCCAGGTCCTCGCGGATGCCTGCCGTCGCCATGGAAAGCTGCTCGCCGTCAACGACCGCGCCGATGTCGCGCATGCCATCGGCTCGGATGTGCTCCATCTGGGCCAGGGCGATCTGCCGGTGCCCGCGGCGCGCGCGATCCTCGGCGCGGACGTGCTGATCGGGCGCTCCACGCATGCGGAGGCGGAGGTGGACGCGGCGGCCGTCCAGCCCGGTGTGGACTACTTCTGCACCGGCCCCTGCTGGCCCACCCCCACCAAGCCGGGCCGCCCCGCCCCCGGGCTGTCCCTGGTGCGCCACGCCGCGGCGCTGGGCACCGAGCGGCCGTGGTTCGCCATCGGCGGAATCGACGCGTCCAACCTGGATCAGGTTCTGGAGGCGGGCGCCCGGCGCATCGTCGTGGTCCGGGCCATCACCGCTGCCGACGACCCGGCGGCTGCGACGGCGGAGCTGGCCAAGCGGGTGCGCGCGGCCTGACCGGGGCCCGGCCCCGGCTTTTCACCCGGCTTTCACCCGGTTTTCATCCGACTCGGCTCGTCCGCCGGTCGAGGGCGCGCCGAGCTGTCCGCACTGCGGACAGAAGGCTGGCAAAACCCCCAAATCTCCGCGGCCGGGTGGGCGTAGCCGAGCCGGGTGGATAGCCTGCACGTATGGCCCTAGGCACCGCTTCCACCAGGACCGATCGCGCCCGGACCGTGCGCGATCTGCTCGCGTCGGGCGAGCAGTCGTATTCCTTCGAATTCTTCGCCCCCAAGACGGCGAAGGGCGAGCAGACCCTGTGGAACGCCATCCGCAGGCTGGAAGCCGTCTCGCCCACCTTCGTCTCCGTGACCTACGGAGCAGGCGGTTCCTCCCGTGAGGGCACCGTGCGCGTCACCGAGCGCATCGCGACGGACACCACGCTCACCCCCGTCGCCCATCTGACCGCCGTCAACCACTCCCGGGCCGAACTGCGCAACATCATCGGGCAGTACGCCGACGCCGGGATCCGGAACATGCTGGCCCTGCGCGGCGACCCGCCGGGCGATCCCACGGGGGAGTGGATCCGGCACCCCGACGGCCTCGACTACGCCGTCGAGCTGGTCCGGCTGATCAAGGAGTCCGGGGACTTCTGCGTCGGCGTGGCCGCGTTCCCCGAGATGCACCCCCGCTCGGCGGACTGGGACACCGACATCCGTCACTTCATCGACAAGTGCCGTGCGGGCGCCGACTTCGCCATCACGCAGATGTTCTTCTACCCCGAGGACTATCTGCGGCTGCGCGACCGGGTCGCGGCGGCGGGCTGTACGACACCGATCATCCCTGAGATCATGCCCCTCACGAACGTCAAGCAGATCGAGCGGTTCGCACAGCTCAGCAATGCCGCGTTCCCGCCCGAACTGGCTGAACGGATCCTGGCGGTGAAAGACGACCCGGCGGCTGTACGCTCGATCGGAATCGACTACGCCACAGAGGTGTGCGCGCGGTTGATGGCCGAGGAGATCCCCGGGCTGCACTTCATCACCCTGAACCACTCCCCGGCGACGCTGGAAATCTACGAGAATCTGGGACTGCATCAGCGGTCCTGATCCTGATGACGGCAGCCGACGGGCGGCCGCATTGAGAGGGGCGGGCATGGGCTGGACGGTCCTCTACATCGCATTCGGCGTCGTCGCGCTGTGGCTGCTGGGGGAGGTCCTCCTGCAGTACAAGGCACGGCTGCGCTGGCGGCTGCTGGCCTTCGTCGGCTTTCTGGGCGTGGTCGTCGGCGTGCTGATCCCGTCGGTTCCGGTGATCGGGGTGGGGGCGATCGCCTTCGCCATAGGCCAGACGTATGTGACGCTCTCCTTCCGGCGCGGTTTCGCCGCGGGCTGGGCGCTGAGCGGCGGGCTGCCCGGACTGCTCGGCCGCGAGGAGCGCAGCCCCCGGCCGGACGACTCGGACAAGGAGCCGATCCTCGAGGTGTCCGACCTGGAGGCGGTCCCGGCGGCGCAGCCGGAGCCGCCCACGTACCAGCCGCAGCCGCTGCCCGACGACACCGGCGAGTACGGCGTCTACGAGGAGCCGTCGGCCTTCACCCCGGCCGCGGGCGCGTACAGCGGCAGCGGCGAGGCGGCCGGTGGCTACAGCGCGTACGAGACGTACGGCGGCTACGGCTCGCAGCAGGACCACAGCCAGGGGCACGGCCAGAACTACGGCCAGGACGTCTACGCGGACCAGATGGGCCAGGGCGGGCAGTACGGCTACGGGAACGAGGCGTACGCGGCCTACGGCCAGGACCCGTACGGCGCCCAGCCCCAGGACCAGCCTCAGCCCCAGGCCCAGTCCTATGAGCAGCAGGCATACGACCAGCAGGCTTACGGCCAGCAGCAGTACGCCGACCAGTACGCGGCCTACGGCCAGCAGGATCCGTACGGCGGCGGCGGGGCCTACGGCGGCGACCACTGGGCGGCCGACGCCTCCTACCCCTCGCCGGACCCGGCGTACGACGTGACGCAGTCCGGCGGGCCCTGGGTGCCGCAGCAGCGCGAAGGCGACGCCGCGCCCGCGGCGGACCAGCAGGGGTACCCGTACCAGCAGCAGCAACAGGGCCAGGCCCAGGGCTATCCCCAGGGCTTCGACGAGCAGTACCGCTACTGAGTCGGCAGCGCTACTGAGCCCCGCTGCCAGGTGAGCCCGCTCCCCGGGAGCGGGCTCGCGTGTTTCCTGGGAGCCTTGGGAGCCGCTCTACTGGGAGCCGCGCCAGTCCTCGCCCTCGACGATCAGCCCGGCCACCAGCGCGCCCGACATTCCGGCGTGGGCGAGCCCGCCGCCCGGATGGGCCCAGCCGCCCGCCAGATACAGGCCCGGGAGCCGGGTGACATTGGCGGGCCGCAGAAACGCGCCGTCCGCCCCGGCGAGCACCGGGCCCGGCACGGCGCCGCCCCTGGCGCCCGTCTCCGCCTCGGTGTCGGCGGGTGTGCGGACCTCATGCCACAGCATCCGGTCCCGCAGCCCCGGTATCGCGGCCTCGGCGGCCGTGATCAGCCGCTGGGCGTCCTGTTCCGCCGCCGCGCCGTCCGTCCAGTCCACCGGGCCGTGCGGGGCGACGACGGCGGTAAGGGTGACGGCCTCGTGCTCCTCGTCCGGGCGCACCGTGGGGTCGTCCGGGCGCAGCACGGTCACCGTGGGGTGGGGGCAGGGCTCGCGGAGCCCGTGGCCGTCGCCGAAGACGGCGGCCAACTCCGCCTCCCGGTCCGGGGCGTGGACCACCGTGCGGTGCGCGGTGTCCGCGGGACGGGTGCCGCGCAGCGCCAGAAGGACGGTCAGTCGCCCCGGCGTGCCGCCGCCCGCGCCGGGCTCCGGCCGCACGTCCCCCTCCCGCCAAAGGGCCTGCCCGCCGAGCAGCGGGGGCAGCAGCGCGGGGTCGATGCCCGAGACCACCGCGTCGGCCTCCGCGACGGTGCCGTCGGCCAGCTCCACGCCCGCCGCACGGCCGTCCTTCTCCACGATGCCGGTGACCTCGGCGTCGAAGTGGAACTCGACCTTCCGCTGACGGCAGCGCTCATGGAGGGCATCGGCGAGCGCCCGCATACCCCCGCGCACATACCAGGCGCCGAACGTCTGCTCGATATAGGGCAGCACGGTGGCCGCGGCGGGGGCGGAGCGCGGGTCGAGGCCGTGCGCCAGCGCATGGCTCTCCAGGAGGGCCACGGCGCGCGGATCCTTCAGCTCACGGCGGGCCACTCCGGCGAGCGTGGGCGGGCCGTCGGCACCGCCCCGGCCGAACAGGCCGCCTAGCCGCCCGCGCCGCACGGGGGCGGCCGGATAGGGATCGCGGCCCAGGACCCGCCAGTCGGCGCGCAGCGGCTCCTCCAGGAGCGGCCTGCGGGTGGCGTCCCACACCTCGCGCGCCCGGTTGACCAGATCACTCCAGCGCTCGCCCGCGCCCGCGCCGAAGGCGCCGTCCAGCGCCTGGAGCACCCCGGCCCGTGAGGCATTGGGCAGCCGGACATCCGTGCCGTCGGTGAAGAGATGCCGGCTCGCCGGGTCGACCTGGCTGAGCTCGACGCTCTGCTCCAGGGTCTGCTTGCCGGTCTTCACGAACAGATCCCGGTAGACGGCGGGCAGGTGCAGCAGCCCCGGGCCGGTGTCGAAGCGGAATCCGTCCCGCGCGAAGCGGCCGACCCCGCCGCCATGGGCCCGCCCGCGCTCGTACACCACCACCCGGTGGCCCGCCACGGTCAGCCGGGCCGCCGCCGCCATGGCGCCCATCCCGGAGCCGATCACCACAATCCGTGCCATGACCGCGACTTTATCCGCCCCCACCGACAGCCGGGGCAGCACACCTGGGGACGAGTGCGCAGACCTGAGTACGCGTACTCAGCCGGGGAGATGAGTAGTCGCGCGGATGGGCCGCCACCTGCTCGGACGAGAGAGTGGTGCATACGGAAGGGCCGCGCGCCGGACCGCCGGCACGGGGCGGCGGAACGGCGCGGCGGCCCGGACGAAAGGTGGGAGTCACCGGGAGTCTCCGGGACCAGGAGCCTCCAACGGGGGAAGTACGGGGGAGTTACGGGGGGAGGCGCTGTTCCGGTCAGCTCGATGAAAGTCGATCTGCCGGAACAGCGCCTTCTACGTGTCCCCGGAGGAGCTGATCCGCCCGCCACACCGGGCCATCCGGAGGCTACGGTCGGCCATCCGGAGGCCGCGGCCGGCTATCCGGAGGCCACGGTCCCGCCCACGCGGCCCTGCAGCAGCCGCGACAGCGCCGCGTGCACATCCTCCAGCGACCGCTCCGGCTGGTAGGACTGCCAGTCCAGCGCGGCCACCAGCACCATCCCGAACAGCGCCGACGCCGTCAGCGGGATGTCGATGTCCCCGCTGAACTCGTGCCCGGCCACCCCGGCCCGCAGCTCGGCCTCGATCACCGCTATGGCCCGCTGCCGGACCATCATCAAGGTGGACTGCCAGGCGCGGTTGGTGCGCCACAGCTCGGCCACGTACAGCTGGGTCAGCGACGGATAGCGGGAGATGAAGTCCAGCCCGGCCCGGACCATGGCGTCCAGCGCGTCCACATGACTGCCGCCGCGCTCCGCGTTCTCGTCGGCGGCGCTCTGTAGGGATGCGGTCAGCAGCTCGATGCCGTGCTGCAGCAGCTCCTCGAAGAGCACGGTCTTGCTGGCGAAGTTGTAGTAGACCGTGCCCTTGGCCACCCCGGCCCGCTCGGCGATCTCGTCCACGGTGGTGGAGGAGAAGCCCTGTTCGGCGATGAGGGTGACCGCTGCCTCGAAGAGTTTCTGGCGTGTGGCCTGGCGGCGCGTGCTGCTGCTGTCCATAGCGCCGATTCTGCCCGTTGTTGATGTTATGCCGCTCACAGGCTCAGCTCCGGATGCAGCCGGTCCACCGACCACACCTGCCTGCGCCGCGCGGACCACGCGGTGAGCGCGAGGGCGGCCGCGCTGAATCCGAGGAGTACCCCGCAGGCCAGCCAGACCGGGCCGAGCCCGCCGCCGGTGATGAGCCGGCGCAGCCCGTCCACCACGTAGGTCATGGGCAGGAAGGGATGGATGGCGTTGAAGAAGCGCGGGCTGGTCTGCACCGGATAGGTGCCGCCCGCCGAGGTCAGCTGGAGCATCAGCAGGGCCAGCACCAGGATCCGGCAGGCCGGTCCGAAGCGGGCGTTCAGCCACTGCACGATCGCCGCGAAACAGGCCGTCACCAGCATCAGGAAGCCGAGCGTGCCCGCGGCTCGCGCCATCTGCAGGCCGATCGCCCAGTGCAACACCGCCATCAGAGCCAGCGTCTGGAACACCCCGATCACGGCGACCGGCAGCCAGCCCGCGAACGCGATCCGCCAGGAGGAGGCGCCCACCGCGAGCGCGCGCCTGTTGAGCGGCTGGATCAGCATGTAGGCCACCATCGCGCCGACCCACAGGGAGAGCGGGATGAAGTACGGGGCGAAACCGGTGCCGTAGTTGGGCGCCTTGTGCAGCGCCTGGTTGACCAGCCGGACCGGATCCGCCATCACCTCGGTCCGGGCGTCCCGGTCCTGCTTGCCGTAGTCGGGGATCTTGCCGGCGCCGTCGTGCAGCCCGCCGGAGAGCTTGCCGGAGCCGTCGACGAGCCGGAACATCCCGCCGCCCAGGGTGTTCGCGCCGCCGCGCGCCTTACCGACGCCGCTGTCGAGGTCGGAGGCGCCGGTCTTGGCGGTGCTCAGCCCGGTGTGCAGGGTTCCGGCGCCCTTGGCGACCTTCTGCGCCCCGGAGTTGAGGGCGTTGACCTTCCGTACGGCGGTGTCGAGGCCGGTGCCCAGGTGCGGGGCGTTCTGCGCGAGCCACAGCGCCTGGTCGTGCAGATCGTCCAGATGACCGCCGAGGGCGTCGAGTTGGGTGGTGTGGTCCCGCACCAGCTTGTCGACGTCCTCGGCCACATCGGCGGCGGTGTCGGCCGCCGCCACCGACTTCTTGAGCGCGGGACAGTCCGGGTCGGCGGGCACCGCCCCCTCGCAGCGGGTCCGGTAGTCGGCGGCGAGGACGTCGGACGCCTTACGGGCCTTGGTGGCCGCCGCGGAGGTCGTCTCGGGCAGGGTGTCGAGGCTGTCGGACGCCTTCTGGGAGGCGTCGGCGACCAGTTGGGAGATGTCCCCGATCTCCTTGCCGTGCTCCTTGAGGAACGGGCGTACCTTGGCCGCCACGTCGTTGACCTTGTCGGACAGCGACTGGGTGCCGTCGGCGACGCCGCCCGCGCCGGTCTTGAGCGTCCCGGAGCCCTGATAGAGCGTGCCGAGCCCGGACTTCAGATCGCGGCTGCCCTTCTTGGCCTTGGCCAGGCCCTTGGCGAGGTCGTCCGCGCCCTTCTTGGCCTTGCCGATGCCCTTACCGAGCTTGTCGGCGCTCTTGGCGGCCTTCTCCGTCTCGCCGTGGATATCGGCGAAGGAGATGAAGATGTTGTCGTAGAAGCCGCGGGACGCCTTGGTGGAGGCCGCGGCGCGCACCTCGGAGAAGACCGAGCGGGAGATCTGGCCGACGATGTAGTTGTTGGCGTCGTTGGTGCGCACCTTGAGGGCGCCGGTCTCCGGGGACTTGCCGGAGCTGGTGGCGATCTGCCGGCTGAAGTCCGAGGGCACGGTCAGCGACAGGTAGTACGTGCCGTTCGCGACGCCCTTACGGGCCTCGGCGGCGCTCGTGCGGTGCCAGTCGAAGGTCTTGCTGTCGAGCAGCTTGCCGCTGATGTCGTCGCCCGCGGTGAGGCGCTCGCCCTTCACGGTGGCGCCGTTGTCCGAGTTGACGAGGGCCACCGGGATCTTGTTCAGCTTGCCGTACGGGTCCCAGAAGGACCACAGGTACAGCGCGCCGTAGAGCAGCGGCAGCAGGAGCAGGGCGGCGAGCGCCGCCCGTGGCAGCTTTCCCCTCCCGAACCGCTTCAGCTCAAGCGCGGCGAGTTTCGGCGAGCGCATCCGCCGCCCCCTTCTCGTTCTCGTCGTGTCCGGCCTCGTGTCCGGCCTCGTGGGCGGCGGGAGTGCCGGAGGCGTCCCCGTCGGCCTGCTGGCTCTTTTCGGCCGGGCTCTTCCGCGCGGTCCGGACCACGACCGCGTCGGCCGGGGCCTGGCTGCACACCGCGAGGACCGTGGTGCCGCCCTCCGCGACCTCCCGCAGCAGCGCCCAGGCGCGCTGGCGTTCGGCGTCCGAGAGCTTCATGTCGGCGTCGTCGACGGCCAGCAGCCGCGGCCGGGCGATGAGCGCGAGCGCGATCGACAGCCGCAGCGCCTCCAGCCGCTCCAGGTCCCGTACGGCCGTACGCGGCCCCTTGGGCAGCGTGTCGAGGTCCAGCCCGGCGGCCGTGAGGGCCGCGTCGATCCCGGCCCGGGACGCGGCGGCCCGCTCACGGCGCGGGCGCAGCAGCCCGCGTGGGGAGTCCGCGAACCGGCGCCGCAGCAGGGCCCGCTCCCGCAGATGCTCGGCGACCGTGAGCACCGGATCGAGCTCGATGACGCCCGGTACGTGCGCGAGCGCGCTGATCCGGCGTATGCGCGCCATCTGTTGGGGAACCCGGAAGCCCCCGACCACGCCGTGTCCCTCGGTGGGGCGCATCCGGCCGGTGAGCGTGAGCAGCAGGGAGGTGCGGCCCGAGCCGGACGGGCCCTCGATCGCGATCAGCGCACCGGAGTCGGCGGCGATGTCGGCACCGCGGAACGCCCAGCCGTGCGACCCCCTGACGCCGAGCCCCTCGGCCGTCACCGCCGCCCCGGTCTCCGCTTCTGGGGTGCCCCCCACACAGATCACTTCCTTGATTTTTGAACTGACTGGTCAGTGCAAAAACAGTATGGAGTATGGCGGGACGAGGCGTGGTGTCGGGGTCGTTCGCGCTGGTCAGAGCCGATTGTCAGTGGTGTGCCCCACGATGGCCCCATACGGCGGTCGCTCTACCACACGACCGGCCGCCACGCGACGACAGGAGGTTCGTCATGGCCAGTACCGCCGCAGCGCGCCGGCACCGTGCCGCCGCCCCTGCCCCTTCGTTGACCGGCCCCGCGACCGATGTCCACCCCGTGCTGCGCCGCGCGTCCGCCCCGCCCGCCGCGGCCGGTCTGCTCACCCAGGCCCATCAGGGCCTGGAGGAGGCCGCCGCGCTCGAAACCGCCAACGAGCGCTTTGCGACCGCACATCTGGCCGCCCTGCGCACGGCCGCCGCCGTGCTCGCCGTGCGCGGCCGCCCCGAGCCCACCGTGCGCCGCCGGGCCCGGATCCGCAGCGCCTGGGAGGTCCTGCCGGAGGTCGCTCCCGAACTGGCCGAGTGGAGCGCGCTGTTCGCCTCCGGCGCCGAGCGCCGGGCCCGCGCCGAGGCGGGGATACAGGGCGCCGCGAGCCGGCGGGACGCGGACGATCTGCTGCGTGCCACCGCGATGTTCCTGCGGCTGGTGGAGCGCATGCTGATGTTGCAGCCGACCCTGCCCCACCAGGCCCCGCCGGGCGACGAGCCGGGCTCGTCGGGAGCCTGAGGGATGGCCCGGTGACCGCCCCGGCCCGGCCCGGTATCCGCTCGGGAGACGGCCGCTGTCCGCCGGGTACCGCTCGGGCGTCGGCCGCTGTCCGTCCGGTATCCGCTGGGGGCCGGTGGGCCGGCGGCCTCGGCGCACCCCGCCCCATGGAGGCAATAGGCTGGGACCGCCGACGTCAGTAAGCCGTCGTCACCGCCTCCGGGTGGTGGCGGCACCGCGCCGAGGAGCCACCCGCCGTGTCAGACCCGCAGCGCCCCCGTGCGTCCCTCCGTACCGCCGTGGTCTGGGAGGTCCTGAAAGACGCCCTGGAACGGCGGGCCAAGGTCACGGGCCGGGAGGCGGCCGAGGGCGGGGCCGTGCACGGCGCGCTGGACGTCCTGGACACCGGCGGCGGCAGCGGCAATTTCGCCGTCCCCGTGGCCGGCCTCGGCCACCGCGTCACCGTGGTCGACCCGAGTCCGAACGCCCTGTTCGCGCTGGAGCGGCGGGCCGCCGAGGCCGGGGTGGCCGACCGGGTGCGCGGAGTCCAGGGCGATGTCCACGGGCTGTTCGACGTGGTCGAGCGGGGCGGTTACGACGTGGTGCTCTGCCATGGCGTCCTGGAGTACGTGGACGACCCCGCCGAGGGCCTGCGGAACGCGGCGGCGGCCCTGCGCCCCGCCGGAACCCTCAGCGTGCTCGCGGCGGGCCTCGGCGGCGCCGTGCTGGCCCGCGCCCTGGCCGGCCACTTCACCGAGGCCCGGCAAGCGCTTACCGACCCCGAGGGCCGCTGGGGCTCCGGAGACCCGATGCCGCGCCGCTTCACCGCCGACCAGCTCTCCGAGCTGGTGGAGGCGGCCGGTCTGGAGATCGCCGCGGTGCACGGGGTGCGGGTCTTCGCCGATCTGGTCCCCGGAGTGCTCGTGGACACCGAGCCCGGGGCGCTGGACGCCCTGTTGCAGCTGGAGGAGGCCGCCGCCGGGCTGCCCGCCTTCCGCTCCGTCGCCACTCAGCTGCACGTTCTCGCCGAGCGGGACTGAGCGGCTCCTCCCGCCCCACCGGACGACGGGCGGTGCAGGTGGAGTCGGCCACAGGAGACCCGCTTGGCCGTCCGGCCCCGTATGATCGGGGTACACCGTCCGGCATGGCCAATCGGCGGGAGGGGAATGGACGTCTCAGCGTCAACTTTCGCCACGCCCGTGGGGGTGGGCGAATTGGCGTTGAGGGGCGGGTTTCACGGGGGCGATTCCCTGCCTATCCTGAAAGGGTCGCACCCGGTCGCCCCCCGCGACCGACGAGTAGGAGGACTCCGTGCCGCTCTCGGAGCACGAGCAGCGCATGCTCGAGCAAATGGAGCGAGCGTTGTACGCCGAAGATCCCAAGTTCGCGACAGCGCTTGAGGGAAGCGGGCTGCGCACGTACACCCGGCGACGGGTCTACCAGGCGGTCGCGGGTTTTCTGGTGGGTATCGCGCTCCTCATGGTCGGAGTGATCGTTCCCCAGATCTGGATCAGCGTGGTGGGCTTCCTGATCATGCTGGGATGTGCGGTGCTCGCGGTGACCGGCTGGCGCAAGGCTCCCAAACCCGGCGAGGCGCAGGGCGGCGGCGGGGCGGCTCCCCGCCGTCAGGGCCGTCAGCGCCGTTCGATGATGGCGCGTATCGAGGAGCGGTGGCAGCGTCGCCGCGATGAGCAGGGCCACTGAGAAATAATTCTTGAATGAGTGGTTGAGGGGCGGTCGCCGACTGGCGACCGCCCCTCAACCGTGCGGTAGGCCCTTCCGCGCCGTAGCCCTTCAGCCGTGCCCAGCCCCGCAACCGGGGCCTGGGCCCGCAACCGCGTCCTGGGCCCGCAACCGGGGCCTGGACCATGGGGCCTGGCCCTGGCTCCGCGCAGGGCCCTGAAGCGAGCTCGGGCGGCCCTGAGCCCCGTGGCGTGCCCGAACGGCCTGAGCCCCCGCACGCGCCGCAGGGGCTCAGTCGCGAGGGCTCAGGCCGGGCCTCAGCCGTAAGGGCTCAGGGCCACCCCGAGGTCAGCTCCCCTGGCCGCGCGGGGGCCGGAGCTGGGAGGCCCAGCGGGCCCAGCGGGGGGCTCCCCACCGCTGGACCAGCGCGGACCAGCGCTGTCCCCACGCCCACACCAGCTGAGCCGCGGACCGCGGCGCCAGCAGCGCCCGCAGCCGCTCCCGCCGCCCCGCCTTGGCCCGGAATCCGGCCAGCACCTGCCGGACGTCGTCCGCGACGCCCGCGAACGGGCGTGGCTGCGGTGCGTACAGCACCTGCTCGACCGCCTCGGCCACCCGCTGCGCCGCCCGGGCCGAATCGTCGTCGAGGTCGGCGATCCGCACCATGCGGGCCACCGCTCTGCGGGAGGTCAGCGAGTCGTCCGGCAGCACGCCGAAGTCCCAGGCCGAATCGGTGAGTTCACGCCATGCGGCGAGGATCCGGTCGGCCGCGTCCTGCTCGGTGCGCCCGCCCGAGCCGCCCAGTCTGCGGGTCCGTACCCGCCGCCGCCACAGCATGGGCAGCAGGGGCACCACGGCCAGCAGCACCGCCAGCGAACTCCAACTCGTGACCTTGGTCGCCGACCAGCCCCCGCCCGAGGCGCCGTTGTCCGGCTGCTGGGCCGCGGCACCTCCACAGGTGCCCAGCTTCTTCATCTCCGGGGTGCAACTGTCGGAGGCGGTCGGGGCGGCCGTCGGCTCGGAGGTCGTGCTGGGCTCGCTCGTCGGCTCGTCGGACGGGGTGCCCGAGGGCGTCTGCTCCATCGTGTAGTCGGGCTGGGTGCCACGGCTCGGGGTGGGCTCGAAACGGGTCCAGCCCACGCCCTCGAAGTACAGCTCGGGCCAGGCGTGCGCGTCCTTGAGGCCCACCGACACCGAGCCGTCCCCCTGGGCGGTGCCGGGGGTGAACCCGACCGCAACCCGCGCCGGAATGCCCAGCGTCCGGGCCATCGCCGCCATCGAGAAGGAGAAGTGGACGCAGAAGCCCTCCTTCTGCTTCAGGAACCGGACGATGGCGGCCGAGCCGCTGCCGGACTGCACCTCGGTGTCGTAACGGAATCCTCCGTTCACGGCGAACCAGTCCTGGAGCTTGACCGCCTTCTCGTACGCGTTCGCCGCGCCGGCGGTCACCTCCCGTGCCGTACTGGCCACCACGGATGGCAGCGAGTCCGGCACCTCGGTGTACTCCTTCCGCAGCCGCGAGGGCGGTGCCGGTGCGGCCGCGAGCTGCTCGGCCGTCGGCTCCACCAGCAGGCTGGTGACCCGGTAGCGCGCGCCCCGGGTGGTCTGGCCGCGGTCGCCGACCAGCGTGCGGCCCTCCGGCTCATAGCGCCAGCGCCCGTCGATCTCGACCCTGGACGCGGGGTAGGGGAGGGGCAGCCAGTTCTGCGCGTACCAGTCGGCGGCCGAGATCGAGGTGTCGATCGAGGAGACCCGGACCGAGGGGCCGAGCCCGGCGGGCGACGGAAGCTGCCCGGGCACATCGGTGACATGCCGCTCGGACGACTTCCACGAGGTGCCGTCGAACCGGTCGAGCGCCACGATCCGCAGATACAGGTCCTGCGTGGTCTGCGAGGAGGTGCGATAGCGCAGCACCTCCTTGTTCTCCGGCTGGTTCAGGCTGTCCTGCAGCGACACCAGCGGATTGACCGCCGAGATCGTGCCGCCGCCGCTGCCGGACCCGCCACCGCTGCCCTGCCGGTCCAGCAGCCCGCCGTCCAGGGACGGCAGCGCCGCGGGCACCACCAGCGCGATGCCGAGCGCCAGCACGCCGATCCTGCGGCCGGTGCGGACCGGGGCGAGCGCCGGGGCGCCTCCGGCCCCGGCCAGGCCCGAGGGCGGCATACCCGCCGGATGCGGGGCACCGCCGCTGAACACCCTGCCCCACTGGGACAGCCGGTCCCGGCCCTCGGCCAGGAGCAGCAGCAGATAGCCGGCCGCCGCCAGCAGGAACCACAGCCAGTCGCTCCCGGCGTCGGACAGCCCGGCCGCGACCGAGTACAGCGCGAGCAGCGGCAGTCCGGCGGGGGCCGCGCTGCGGTACGTCACCGCGAGCGCGTCGACCACCAGGCCGATCGCCAGCACCCCGGCCACCAGCATCAGCCGGATGCCATCGGTGAGCGGCGCGGGGATCGCGTACTGCCCCACGTCGTCGGCGCCGTCGCGCAGCAGCAGTGCGAACTCGTGGAGGGCCTGCGGGCTCGGCAGCACCCCGCCCAGCGCCTGCTCGTGCGCGAAGGCCAGGGTGAGCAGCAGCAGCGTCACCACGGCCTGCGCGGCCACCGTCAGCGGGCGGGTCAGCGGCACCCGGCGGGCCGCCACGCCCGTCCCGCTCTGGACCGCCAGCAACAGAGCGGCCTGCAACAGCCAGCTCGCCGGGTCCACCAGCGGCAGCAGCGCACAGGCCGCCGCCACCGTGGCCAGCGCCGCACATATCGCGAGCCGAACGCTCCCACTCATGCCCAGCTCCCTGTCATACCGCCGACTGCGGGACCTCCCGCGTCCGCCCGGGTGGCGCCCTGGGCGTCGGCCTGCCGCCACAGCTGTGCCAGCGAGGCCCCCGGGCCCACCGGCAGCGCCGTCCACCCCGCCTCGCGGAGCTGCCGCAGCCGCTCCTCCAGCTCCCGTGTGCCCCCGAACTCCGCCCCGCGCGACCAGGCCGCGCTGTCCAGCACGAACGCCACCGCGGCCGTGGTGCGGTGCCGCATCCGGGCGGCCGTCGCCGCCTGCTCCTCGTCCAGATCGCCCAGGAAGGCCACCAGCAGCCCCTCACCGCCGCCGCGCAGCACCTCGAAGGCGGGCGAAAGCCCTTCGCCGTCGGAGTGGTCCACCACGGCGAGGGTGTCCAGCATCAGCCCGGCGGTCTCCGCCGAGTCATGGGTGGAGCCGGTGAAGCCGCCTCCGCCGTCCGGGCCCGGCACCGAGCTTCCGGAGTCGGTCAGCAGCCGGACCGCATAGCCCCGCTCCAGCAGATGGACCGCGGTCGAGGCCGCCCCGGAGACCGCCCATTCGAAGGCCGAGTCGGGCCCGGAGCCGTAGTGCGCCGTGCGCCGGGTGTCCAGCAGCACCGTGCAGTGGGCCCGCTGCGGCTGCTCCTCGCGGCGGACCATGAGCTCCCCGTAGCGCGCGGTGGACCGCCAGTGCACCCGGCGCAGATCGTCGCCTATGCGATAGCCGCGCGGGATGACATCGTCCTCACCGGCCAGGGCCAGCGAGCGGTGCCGCCCGTCCCCGTACCCAGCGGCCTCGCCGGTCAGGCGCACCGGGGGCAGCGGCTCGACCCGGGGCACCACCGTGAGCGTGTCGTAGGCGCTGAAGGCGCGGGTGAGCTCGCACATCCCGAACGGATCGCTCAGCCGAAGCTGCAGCGGGCCCAGTGGATAGCGGCCGCGCAGATCCGAGCGGACCCGGTAGGACACCTCGCGCCGCCCGCCCGGCTCCACCCGGTCCAGCACGAACCGGGGGCGCGGCCCCAGTACATAGGGCACCCGGTCCTGGAGCATCAGCAGCCCGGTGGGCAGCCGCGAGACATTGTCCATCCGCAGATGCACCCGGGCCTCGGAGCCCGCAGGCACCCGCGCGGGCGCGAGCCGTCTGCTGCCCGCCACCCGGTACCGGGTGCGGTAGACCACGGCGACGCAGACCAGCGGCAGCGCGGCCAGCAGCAGCCCGACCCGCAGCAGATCCGCCTGGCCCAGGACATAGCTGCACACCGCGGCGGCCACCCCGGCGGCCAGGAAGGAACGGCCGCGGGTGGTCAGACCGGCGAGGGCGGCCCGCAGCCCGCCCGAGTCCTCGCCGGCGCCGGGACCCTCGGGGCCCATGTCCGTCCCCCCTGCGGCCATCACAGCCTCCGCGCGCCCGGCTGCTGCCGGCCGAAGTCGGCCGGGGGCATGGGCGGCATGGGGGGCATCCCGCCACCCGCACCGCGCGAGCCGGAGGTGGGCACCGGGGTGCGCTGCACGATGTCCGTGACGACCTGCTCCGCGGTGCGCCGGTTCAGCTGGGCCTGCGCGGTGGGCAGCAGCCGGTGCGCCAGCACCGCCACGGCGAGGGACTGCACATCGTCCGGCAGTGCGAACTCCCGCCCGGCCAGCGCGGCCGACGCCTTGGCGGCCCGCAGCAGATGCAGCGTGGCCCGGGGCGAGGCGCCCAGCCGCAGATCGGGGTGGCTGCGGGTGGCGGCCACCAGGTCCACCGCGTAACGCCGGACGGCCTCGGCGACATGCACCGAGCGCACCGCCTCGACCAGCTTGACGATCTCGTGGGCGTGCGCGACGGGCTGCAGGTCGTCCAGCGGGGAGACGCCACCGTGGATGTCCAGCATCTGCAGCTCGGCCTGCGGGCTGGGGTATCCGATGGAGACACGGGCCATGAAGCGGTCGCGCTGCGCCTCGGGCAGCGGATAGGTGCCCTCCATCTCGACCGGGTTCTGCGTGGCCACCACCATGAAGGGGTTGGGCAGCTCGTAGCTCTCCCCGTCGATGGTGACCTGGCGCTCCTCCATCGACTCCAGCAGCGCGGACTGGGTCTTGGGCGAGGCGCGGTTGATCTCGTCGCCGATCACGATCTGGGCGAAGATGGCGCCCGGCTTGAACTCGAACTCCTTGCGCTGCTGGTCGAAGATGCTCACGCCGGTGATGTCGGACGGCAACAGGTCCGGGGTGAACTGGATCCGCCGCACGGAGCAGTCGATGGACCGCGCGAGCGCCTTGGCCAGCATGGTCTTGCCCACGCCCGGGACGTCCTCGATCAGCAGATGCCCCTCGGCGAGCAGCACGGTCAGCGAAAGCCGTACGACCTCGGGCTTGCCCTCGATCACACCCTCCACCGACCGGCGGATCCGCTCCGCTGTGGTGGTCAGATCGCTGAGGCTCGCTCGCTCGTCATAGGTCGTCACCCGGCCCTCCTCGGCCCGTTCTCAGGGCCGTTGCCCTCGGAACGGACCGGCCCACCGCAAACGCTGACATCGGTCCCCCGCGTGGTTGCGGGGGACGATGTCACCTATGCATTCTTGCGGTCTCCGCGGCCTCGCGTCACTCGGCTGTGGATAACCCGGGGTTATTTGTCACGCTTGTACGAGTTCGGGTGCTGAATCCCTTCAGTGGCGTCAGCATCCCTCACGTGCGCGGCGTGACCTCCCGCAGCAGACCCGTCGTCACATCGAAGATGAAGCCGCGGACGTCGTCGGTGTGCACCAGGAACGGCGAGGTGCGCACCCGCTGCATCGACTGGCGGACATCGGCGTCGAGGTCCTTGAACGCCTCGACCGCCCACGACGGACGCTGGCCCACCTCCTCCTCCAGCTCATGCCGGAAGTCCTCGGTGAGGTTCAGCAGACCGCAGCCGGTGTGATGGATGAGCACGACGCTGCGGGTCCCGAGCGCGCGCTGGCTGATGGTCAGGGACCGGATGATGTCGTCGGTGACCACACCACCCGCGTTGCGGATGGTGTGGCAGTCACCCAGCTCCAGGCCGAGTGCCTCGTGCAGGTCCAGACGGGCGTCCATGCATGCGACGACGGCGACGCGCTGCACGGGGCGCGCGTCCATTCCGGGGTCGGTGAACTTCTCGGCGTACTTGCGGTTGGCCTCCACGAGGCGGTCGGTGACCGTGTCTCCCGTACGGGCGTCGCGGTCGGCGGACGGATTCGGCTGCGGCGCTGATATCGACATGATGACGACGTTACCTCTCACCAGCGGATTTTGTCTTTTCTTTAGGTAGGGCAAACGAGGGCAACGGGGTGGGCCGAGCGGGTGATGTGAGGCAACCCACAGCACCCTGTGCCCCTCGGTGTGGTGTCTGGGGGAGGTGTGCCACCCCCGGGGCGGGACGCGCTGACCGGTTGGTTGACCGAAGGGACGAGTGGACTAAAGTGGCGCGAAGTGGGAGGCGTGACGCTCCCCTCGGATCCCGGAATTTCGCGTGAGCGCGGTGCGTACGTACCCCTCGGCCTCCTCCCGCTCCGGTCGCCTGACGTCACTTCCCCGGCGCCAGTAGGCCACTTCCCCTTCAGAGCGGGCGGGGACCCGGAGGTGCGTACCATCCTCGCCCGATCCTCAGAAGGGCGCACCAGCAGCGCAATGAGCAGCAACGCTCTCCACGTTCCCGTCATGCTCCAGCGCTGCCTGGACATGCTGGCCCCCGCTCTCGCCCGGCCCGGCGCGGTCGTGGTCGACTGCACCCTGGGCCTCGGTGGCCACAGCGAGGCGCTGTTGCGCGACTTCCCCGAGGTCCGCCTCATCGCGCTCGACCGCGACCCGTCCGCGCTGCGACTCGCCGGTGAGCGGCTCGCCCCGTACGGCGATCGGGCCACGCTGGTCCACGCGGTCTACGACGAGCTGCCCGAGGTCCTCGACCGGCTCGGCGTCCCGCGCGTCCAGGGGATCCTCTTCGACCTCGGCGTGTCCTCCATGCAGCTGGACGAGGCCGAGCGCGGTTTCGCCTACGCCCAGGACGCCCCGCTGGACATGCGGATGGACCAGACCACCGGCGTCAGCGCGGCGGAGGTGCTCAACACCTATCCGCCGGGCGAGCTGGTGCGCATCCTGCGGGCCTACGGCGAGGAGAAGTTCGCCAAGAAGATCGTGGACGCCGTGGTGCGCGAGCGCGCCAAGGAGCCGTTCACCAACAGCGCCCGGCTCGTCGAGCTGATCCGCGCGGCGCTCCCGCAGGCCGCCAAGCGCACCGGCGGCAATCCGGCCAAGCGCACCTTCCAGGCGCTGCGGATCGAGGTCAATGGCGAGCTCGCGGTCCTGGAGCGGGCCATTCCGGCGGCCGTCGGGACGCTCGCGGTCGGCGGGCGGATCGCCGTGCTCTCGTATCACTCGCTGGAAGACCGCCTGGTCAAGCAGGTGTTCGTGGCCGGTGCCCGCAATACGGCGCCGCCCGGGCTGCCGGTCGTCCCCGAGCAGTACCAGCCCCGGCTGAAGCTGCTCACCCGCGGCGCGGAGCTGCCCACCGAGGAGGAGATCGCCGAGAACCGGCGGGCCGCCCCGGCCCGGTTCCGGGGGGCGGAGCGCATCCGGGAAGAGGTCGGTCCATGAGCACGAGGGGGACAGGGCCGAAAGGCCGGCCGGTGCCGGGGGGTGCCACGGCCAGGCGCACGCCCTTCGTGCTGCTCGTCGTGGTCCTGCTCGGCTCCGGCCTGATCGCGCTGCTGCTGTTGAACTCCTCCCTCAACCAGGGGTCGTTCGAGCTCAGCAGGCTCGAGAAGCAGACCGGGGAACTCACTGACGAACGCCAGGCGCTCCAGCAGGACGTCGACCAGCTCTCCGCGCCCACCGCGCTGGAGCGGCGCGCCCGGGAGCTGGGGATGGTGCCCGGCGGCAGCCCCGCCTTCCTCAACCCGGACGGCACGGTCAGCGGGGTGCCCGCCCCCGCCTCGGGGCAGCCCTCGGTGCTCGGCGCCCCCGGCCCGGTGCTGCCGTCCGCGCTCGACCCCACGCTGTCCCAGGCGTCGCCCGCCCGGTCCGGGGCATCGCCCACCCCGTCCGCCGTCGCGCCGCCGACCACCACCCCGTCCGGGGCGGGCACGGGCACGGCCTCCGTGGCCCCGTGGGGGCTGCCCACCGCCCTCTCCACAACCTCCTCCGCCTCCGCGCAGTCCACCCCGGCCCCTCAGTAGGTGACACGGTGACGCGATCCCCAGTCCGCGCCCAGTCCGGCCCGCCCGCGCGGAGCACCGCCCGCGCGCGGTGGGCGGCCGCCGAGCCGAGGGCGGCCGTCGCGTGACCGCGCCCCAGGATCCCCGCCGCCGCGGAGTGCCCGGCCCGGCCGGTCCGCGCGGTGACCGCCGCCCGCGCCAGGACGCGGCGCGGCGCCCCGGCGGGCGCCAGGGAGGATCGTCCGGCCGTCCGGCGCAGCGCCCGCGCCCCGGTGCCGCCCAGCCGCTGCGGCTGGGCAGCCCGCGCCCCCGGCTGCGGCTGATCAGCCTCGGCCTCACCCTCGTCATGCTGGTCTTCGTCGTACGGCTACTGCAGGTGCAGGCCGTCGACGCCAGCGCCTACGCGGCCAAGGCCAACGTCAACCGCTACATCCCGGTGAAGCTCTCCGCCGAGCGCGGCTCCATCACCGACCGCAACGGCGTCGACCTGGCGACCACGGTGGACGCGTACGACATCACCGCCGCCCCCGACCTGCTCACGCCCAAGACGGCCAAGACCCGTGACGCGCCGCGCCAGGCCGCGGCCCTCCTCGCGCCGATCCTCGGCAAGGACGAGGCGGACCTGGAGAAGAAGCTCACCGGCAACCCCAAATCGCAGTACGTCGTGCTCGCCCGGCAGCAGTCCCCGCAGGTCTGGAACCAGATCAAGGACCTGAAGAGCGCCCTGGACGACTCGGCGTCCAAGGGCAAGGGCACCAATGTCCTGGCCGGGGTCAACCGCGAGGCGCACAGCAAGCGGGTTTATCCGAACGGGGATCTCGCCGCCGGGGTACTGGGATTCGTGGGCGCCGACGGCCGCGGCGCCGCCGGGCTCGAACAGCAGCTCAACAAGAAGCTCGCGGGCAAGGACGGCAAGCGCGTCTACGCCCAGTCGGGCGGCCACCAGGTGCCCACCGGGGACCTCAAGGAGCAGCCCGCGGTCCCCGGCAGCGACTACGAGCTGACCATCGACCGGGACATCCAGTGGGCCGCCCAGAGCGCCATCGCCGACCAGGTCCGCAAGTCCGGGGCCGACCGCGGCTATGTCATCGTCCAGGACACCCGCACCGGACAGCTCCTGGCGATGGCCAACGCCCCCGGCTTCGACCCCGGCGACATCACCACCACGGACGCCGACGACCTGGGCAACGCCGCGGTCTCCGACGCCTACGAGCCCGGCAGCGTCAGTAAGCTGATGTCCATGGCCGCCGTCCTCCAGGAGGGCGTGGCCCGCTGGGACACCCATGTGGTGGTCCCCAACCGGCTGCCGCGCGCCGACCGGGCCTTCGCCGACGACATCGACCATCCCACCTGGTACCTCACGCTCAACGGCGTGCTCGCCAAGTCCAGCAACATCGGCACGATCCTCGCCACCGAGCAGCTTGGGAAGACCAAGAAGCAGAAGAACCAGATCCTCTACTCCTATCTGCGGAAGTTCGGGATCGGCCGGCCCACCGGGCTCGGCTTCCCTGGCGAGACCCCGGGCATCCTGGCCCGGCCGCAGGACTGGAGCGCCTCGCAGCAGTACACCATCCCCTTCGGCCAGGGGCTGTCGCTCAACGCCGTCCAGGCGGCCTCCGTGTACTCCACCATCGCCAACGGCGGCGAGCGCGTCGCGCCCACCCTCGTCCGCGGCACCAGGGGGCCCGGCGGCGACTACAGGGCCGCGCCCGCCCCCGAGAAGACCCGTGTCGTCGGTAAGGAGACCGCGAAGACGCTCGCCGAGATGCTCGAATCGGTCGTCGACGATCAGCAGGGCACCGGCGTCAAGGCGAAGATCCCCGGCTATCGTGTCGCGGGCAAGACCGGCACTTCCAACCGGGTGGACCCCAAGACCGGCCGCTACCGCGGCTACACCGCGTCCTTCGCCGGCTTCGCTCCGGCCGACAAACCGCGGCTGACCGTCTACTGTGCCGTTCAGAATCCGACGAAGGGCAGCTACTTCGGCGGTCAGGTCTGCGGACCGGTCTACAAGAAGGTCATGGAGTTCGGCCTGAAGGCCCTGCAGGTCCCGCCGTCCGGGAAGCAGCCCAAACGGCTCCCCGTGAGCTACAACCCGGGCCAGTGAGCGGACCCAGCAGTGACGACGATCACGCCGGACTCCGGGAACCACGGTCCGGTACGGCCCCGCTTCGCCGCCTCATTTCGCGGGGGAGCGGGTGTCCCGGGTACGCTCACCGCCGTGCCCCACGCTGATCAGTCCCAAACCCCTCAGAAGGACGTTTCTGTGGAATACCCGGGAGCGCCCCGCCCTCTCCAGGTCCGCCCGATCCCGCTGGCGGAGCTGGCGGATCAGCTGGGCGTCGATGCCCCCGAAGCCCCGGAGGGGGCCGCGATCACCGGGATCACCCATGACTCGCGAGCCGTGCGCCCCGGCGATGTGTACGCCGCGCTGGCCGGCGCCCGCCTCCACGGCGCGGACTTCGCCGCCCAGGCAGCCGACCTCGGCGCGGTCGCGGTGCTGACCGACCCGGCCGGCGCCGAGCGCGCCGCCGCCACCGGACTGCCGGTCCTGGCGGTGGACAACCCGCGCGGCCGGATGGGCGCGCTGGCCGCCACGATCTACGGCGAGCCGGGTGCGGACCTGCTGCAGATCGGCATCACCGGCACCTCCGGCAAGACCACGACCGCGTATCTCATCGAGGGCGGCCTCAAAGCCGCCGCGAAGCACGACGGCGGCCTTACGGGTCTCATCGGCACCGTGGAGACGCGGATCGGCGACGAGCGCATCAAGTCCGAGCGCACCACCCCCGAGGCCACCGATCTGCAGGCCCTGTTCGCGGTGATGCGGGAGCGCGACGTCCACTCGGTCGTCATGGAGGTCTCCAGCCACGCCCTGGTCCTCGGCCGCGTCGACGGCTGCGTCTTCGACGTCGCGGTCTTCAACAACCTCAGCCCGGAGCACATGGAGTTCCACTCCGGCATGGAGGACTACTTCCAGGCCAAGGCCCAGCTGTTCACCAAGGCCCGCAGCCGCGCCGGAGTGATCAATTACGACGACGAGTACGGCCGGCGGCTGATCGAGCAGTCCGAGGTCCCCGTCACCACCTTCTCCGCCGAGGGCCACCCCGACGCCCACTGGCGCGCCGCGGATGTCGAGGTCGGCCCGCTGGGCTCGACCTTCACCGCCGTCGGCCCGAACGGCGAGTCCGTACGGGCCGCCGCGCCCCTCCCGGGCCCCTTCAACGTGGCCAACGCGCTCGCCGCCGTCGTCGCGCTCGCCGTCGCCGGGGTCGACCCGCAGACGGCCGCCGACGGCATCGCCGCCGTCCCGGGTGTACCCGGCCGGCTGGAGCGGGTCGACGTGGGCCAGCCCTACCTCGCGGTCGTCGACTACGCCCACAAGACCGACGCCGTGGAGTCGGTGCTGCGTGCCCTCCGTAAGGTGACCGACGGCAAGCTGCACGCCGTCCTCGGCTGCGGCGGGGACCGCGACCGGCTCAAGCGCGGCCCCATGGGCGCCGCGGTGGCCCGGTACTCCGACACGGCCGTCCTCACCTCGGACAACCCGCGCTCCGAGGACCCGCTCGCGATCCTCGCCGCCATGCTCGCGGGCGCCGCCGAGGTGCCCGCTCATGAGCGCGGTGATGTGCTGGTCGAGGAGGACCGGGCCAACGCCATCGCGGCCGCCGTCGCCCGCGCCGAGCCGGGTGACACCGTCATCGTGGCCGGCAAGGGCCATGAACTTGGCCAGGACATCGCCGGCGTGATCCGTGCCTTCGACGACCGCCAGGTACTCCGCGAAGCCATCGAGCTCAGTGAGCGAGCCCACAGGCGCGATGCCACGCGCCCCGAGGCGAGCTCACAACACCGGGACAATCACCAAGACGACCAGGGATGACAGACCGCCATGCGCGCACCAGCCCCCTCAAGGCAGCTCTCCCGCACGGCCGGAGGTGATCAGTGATCGCACTGTCCCTCACCGAGATCGCCGGCCTAGTCGGTGGACAGCCGCACGACATACCGGACCCGGACCTGAAGGTCACGGGCCCTGTAGTGATCGACTCCCGTGAGGTGCGGCCCGGCAGCCTCTTCGCCGCGCTCCCCGGGGAGCGCGTGGACGGCCACGACTTCGCCCGAAGGGCGATCGAGGCCGGGGCCACGGCGGTCCTGGCCGCCCGCCCCGTCGGCACCGCGGACGCCCCCGTACCGGCGATCGTCGTGCCCGATGTCATCGCCGCCATGGGAGCGCTCGCACGCGCCGTCGTGGAGCGCCTGGACGCCACTGTGGTCGGGCTCACCGGCTCCGCGGGCAAGACCAGCACCAAGGACCTCATCGCCCAGCTGCTCCAGCGCCGCGGCCCCACCGTATGGACGCCGGGCTCGCTCAACAACGAGATCGGCCTGCCGCTCACCGCGATGAGCGCCGATGAGGCCACCCTGCACCTGGTGTTGGAGATGGGTGCCCGCGGTAAGGGCCACATCCGGTACCTGACGGACCTCACCCCGCCCCGTATCGGACTCGTGCTCAACGTCGGCACCGCCCATATCGGAGAGTTCGGAGGCCGGGAGCAGATCGCCGAGGCCAAGGGCGAGCTCGTGGAGGCCCTGCCCCCCGCCGAGGAGGGCGGGGTGGCGGTGCTCAACGCCGACGACCCCCTGGTGCGCGCCATGGTGTCGCGCACCAAGGCCCGTACCGTCCTGTTCGGCGAGGCCGAGGACGCCGATGTGCGTGCCGGGAATGTCCGGCTCGCCGACGGCGGCCGCCCCGCCTTCACGCTTCACACCCCTACCGGGTGCAGCGAAGTGACCATGCGCCTGTACGGTGAGCACCACGTGTCGAACGCGCTCGCCGCGGCCGCCGTCGCCCACGAGTTGGGCCTGTCCGTCGACGAGATCGCCGTGGCGCTCTCCGAGGCGGGGCAGCTCTCCCGCTGGCGGATGGAGGTCACCGAGCGCTCGGACGGCGTGACGGTCGTCAACGACGCCTACAACGCGAACCCCGAGTCCATGCGAGCAGCGCTGCGCGCGCTGGCCGCCATGGGCGCTGCCACACCGGGGCGTCGCACGTGGGCGGTGCTCGGCCCGATGGCCGAGCTGGGCGAGGAGTCACTGGCCGAGCACGACGCGGTCGGGCGGCTGGCCGTCCGGCTCAACGTCAGCAAGCTCGTGGCGGTCGGCGGCCAGGAGGCCGCCTGGCTGGACATGGGCGCCAAGAACGAGGGTTCGTGGGGTGAGGAGTCGGTGCACGTGTCCGACGTGCGGGCAGCGGTCGATCTGCTGCGCAGCGAGCTGCGACCGGGGGACGTCGTGTTGGTGAAGGCATCCAGGTCGGTGGGGCTGGAGCGGGTCGCGCAGGTGTTGCTCGAGGGCGAGGGTGAGGGCGTCCGCTGATGGGTGGCATGAGGCAGATCCTCTTCTCGGGAGCCATCGGGCTCTTTCTGACCCTGATCGGCACCCCGCTGCTGATCAAGCTGCTGGCGCGCAAGGGCTACGGCCAGTTCATCCGGGACGACGGCCCGCGCACTCACGGCAGCAAGAAGGGCACGCCCACGATGGGCGGAATCTCCTTCATCCTGGCCACGCTGATCGCCTACGCCCTGGCGAAGTTGATCACGGGCAGCCAGCCGACCTTCTCCGGCGTGCTGGTGCTCTTCCTGTTCGCGGGCATGGGCCTGGTCGGCTTCCTGGACGACTACATCAAGATCGTCAAGCAGCGGTCCCTGGGCCTGCGGGCCAAGGCCAAGATGGCCGGTCAGCTGATCGTCGGTGTCGCGTTCGCGATCCTCGCGCTGAACTTCGCCGACGCGCGCCAGCAGACCCCCGCCTCCGACCGGCTCTCCTTCGTCCAGGACTTCGGCTGGTCGTTCGGCCCGGTGATCTTCGCGATCTGGGCGCTGTTCATGATCCTGGCGATGTCGAACGGCGTGAACCTCACCGACGGTCTCGACGGTCTGGCCACCGGCGCCTCCGTGATGGTCTTCGGCGCCTACACCTTCATCGGCGTCTGGCAGTACCAGGAGTCCTGCGCCAACGCGGAGACCCTCACCAACCCCGCGTCCTGTTTCGAGGTCCGCGACCCGCTCGACCTCGCGGTCGTCGCCTCTGCCCTGATGGGCGCGTGCTTCGGCTTCCTGTGGTGGAACACCTCGCCCGCCAAGATCTTCATGGGGGACACCGGTTCGCTCGCGCTCGGCGGCGCGCTCGCGGGCCTCGCCATCTGCTCCCGTACGGAGCTGCTGGTGGCCCTCCTCGGCGGCCTGTTCGTTCTGATCACCATGTCCGTGGTCATCCAGGTCGGCTCGTTCCGGACGACCGGGCGACGGGTCTTCCGGATGGCGCCACTCCAGCACCACTTCGAACTCAAGGGGTGGAGCGAAGTCCTTGTGGTGGTCCGGTTCTGGATCATCCAGGGCATGTGCGTGATCGTCGGCCTCGGCCTGTTCTACGCGGGGTGGCGAGCTTCGTGACGTCCGACGCCGTCGCCCTCGACGTGTCCGACCTCGCCGGACGGCAGGTCACCGTCGCCGGACTCGGCGTCTCCGGGGTCCCCGCGGCGCGTGCGCTGCGGGGCCTCGGGGCCTCGGTGACCGTGGTCAACGGCAGCGACGGCGAGGCGCAGCGCGCCCAGGCGGCCGAACTGGAGCCGCTGGGCATCACGGTCCGCCTCGGCGACGGCGAGACGTTGCCGAAGGGCACCGAGCTGATCGTGACCACCCCCGGGTGGAAGCCCACCAGCCCGCTCTTCCTGGCCGCCGCCGAGGCGAACGTGCCCATCTGGGGCGATGTGGAGCTGGCGTGGCGGCTGCGCGGTGAGGACGCCCCGCCCTGGCTCGCGGTCACCGGCACCAACGGCAAGACGACGACCGTAAGGATGCTGGCGGCCATCCTGGAGGCGGCCGGGCTGCGCACCGCCGCCGTCGGCAACATCGGCGTCTCGCTCCTGGACATCGTGCTGGGCGATACGCCGTACGACGTGCTGGCCGTCGAGCTCTCCAGCTACCAGCTGCACTGGGCGCCCTCGCTGCGCGCCCACTCCGGGGCGGTGCTCAACCTCGCCCCCGACCACCTCGACTGGCACGGCTCCATGGCGGCGTACGCGGCCGACAAGGGCCGGATCTACGAGGGCAACCAGGTGGCCTGCGTCTACAACGTGGCCGACCCCGCCACCGAGGACCTGGTGCGCGCGGCCGATGTCGAGGAGGGCTGCCGGGCGATCGGCTTCACCCTCGGCACCCCCGGCCCCTCCCAGCTCGGCGTCGTGGAGAGCATCCTCGTCGACCGGGCCTTCGTGGCGGACCGGCAGAAGCAGGCACAGGAGCTGGCCGAGGTCTCCGATGTGAACCCGCCGGCCCCGCACAACATCGCCAACGCCCTCGCGGCGGCGGCCCTGGCCCGCTCCTTCGGCGTCCCGCCGAAGGCCGTACGGGACGGGCTGCGTGCCTTCCGGCCGGATCCGCACCGGGTGGAGCATGTGGCGGACGTCGACGGCGTGGCCTACATCGACGACTCCAAGGCGACCAACACCCATGCCGCGGAGGCGTCGTTGGGCGCCTATGAGCACATCGTGTGGATCGCGGGCGGGCTCGCCAAGGGGGCCACCTTCGACGAGCTCGTCCTTACGGCGGCCGAGCGGCTGCGCGGCGTCGTGCTGATCGGCGCCGACCGCGCGCTGATCCGCGAAGCGCTCGCGCGACACGCAGCAGATGTCCCGGTCGTGGACCTCGACCGGACCGACACTGGGGCGATGGCGGCGGCTGTGCGCGAAGCGGCGCGGCTCGCCCGGCCGGGCGATACCGTCCTGATGGCCCCGGCCTGTGCCTCGATGGACATGTTCATCAACTACAACAAGCGGGGCGACGCCTTCGCCGCGGCGGTTCAGGACCTGGCCTCCGGCCGGGGCCCGGACGATCAGTAGCCCGCCGGTCCCCCGGCGAGGACCGCCCGCGCGGGGAAACCGGAGGGGATAAGAACATGACGCCTGACCAGCCCGCCGCCCCGCGCTCCCGGCCGGCCCGCCCCGGCACCGGCCGCCCCGCGCCGCGCTCGGGCGGCGCCCCCCGGCTGCGGGAGGCCGTACGGGCGAAGGGCAAGGTGGCGTCCCCGGCCCGCCCGCGCGGCACAGCGGGCGCCTCCCGCCCTCCGCGCCGCCCGTCGAGGGGAAACGCCTTGGACGCGCTGCGCGGGCTGCAGCAGCGCCTCCGGAGGGCCTGGGACCGGCCGCTGACCGCGTACTACCTGCTGCTCGGCGGCTCGCTGCTGATCCTGGTGCTCGGTCTGGTGATGGTCTACTCCGCCTCCCAGATCAAGGCGCTGCAGTCCGGGCTCTCACCGTCGTACTTCTTCCGCAAACAGCTTTTCGCCGCCGCGCTGGGCGGCGCGCTGATGCTGCTCGCCGTGCGGATGCCCATCAAACTGCACCGCGCCTTCGCCTATCCGCTGCTCGCGGTCTCGGTCTTCCTGATGTGTCTGGTGCAGGTCCCGGGCATGGGCATCGCGGTCAACGGCAATCAGAACTGGATCTCCTTCGGCGGCCCGTTCCTGCTCCAGCCCAGTGAGTTCGGCAAGCTGGCACTCGTCCTGTGGGGCGCCGATCTTCTCGCCCGCAAACAGGACAAGCGGCTGCTGGCCCAGTGGAAGCACCTGCTGGTCCCGCTGGTGCCCGCGACCGGCATGCTGCTCGGCCTGATCATGCTGGGCGGGGACATGGGCACCGCGATCATTCTCACGGCGATCCTTTTCGGCCTGCTTTGGCTGGCGGGCGCCCCTACCCGGCTCTTCGTGGGCGTCCTCGCCTTCGCCGGGGCCATCGGCATGCTGCTCATCAAGACCAGCGCCAACCGGATGTCCCGGCTCGCCTGTATCGGCGCCACCGAGCCCGGTGCGCACGATCAGTGCTGGCAGGCTGTCCACGGGATCTACGCGCTCGCCAACGGCGGCTGGTTCGGATCCGGACTCGGGGCGAGCATGGAAAAATGGGGCGAACTGCCGGAACCGCATACTGACTTCATCTTCGCCATTACCGGGGAGGAACTCGGTCTGGCGGGGACGCTGTCGGTTCTCGTTCTCTTCGCGGCTCTAGGCTATGCGGGTATCCGCGTGGCCGGACGCACGGAGGACCCCTTCGTGAGGTACGCCGCGGGAGGCGTGACCACCTGGATCACGGCCCAGGCCGTGGTCAATATCGGTGCGGTGCTCGGTCTGCTGCCGATCGCCGGGGTTCCGCTCCCGCTGTTCTCCTACGGAGGGTCCGCCCTGCTGCCGACCATGTTCGCCGTCGGCCTGCTGATCGCCTTCGCACGGGCTGAGCCCGGTGCGCGAGCGGCGCTGGCCATGCGGCAGCCTGCTTTGCGGAAGAAGCTGGCTCGGGTGAGACGGAAGACGATGCGACGGCCCGTCAAGAGGCGGCCGTCCGGAGAGCGGTGAATTTCGGTGCATGTCGTACTCGCCGGTGGGGGGACCGCCGGCCACATCGAGCCCGCGCTCGCCCTCGCGGACGCCCTGCGGAGGCAGGACCCGACCGTGGGGATCACGGCGCTCGGAACGGAGCGTGGGCTCGAGACCCGGCTCGTACCGGAGCGTGGTTATGAACTCGGGCTCATCCCGGCCGTACCGCTGCCGCGTAAGCCCACCCCCGAACTGATCACCGTCCCCGGGCGGCTGCGCGGCACGATCAAGGCCGCCGAGCAGATCCTGGAGCGCACCAAGGCCGACTGTGTCGTCGGCTTCGGCGGCTATGTGGCCCTGCCCGGATACCTGGCGGCCAAGCGGCTCGGAGTGCCGATCGTCGTCCACGAGGCCAACGCCCGCCCCGGGCTCGCGAACAAGATCGGCTCGCGCTACGCCAAGTACGTGGCGGTCTCCACCCCCGACAGCAAGCTCCGCAACGCCCGCTACGTCGGCATCCCGCTGCGCCGCTCCATCGCCACCCTCGACCGGGCGGCGGTCCGGCCCGAGGCCCGCGCGGCTTTCGGGCTCGACCAGAACCTGCCGACGCTGCTGGTCTCCGGCGGATCGCAGGGCGCGCGCCGGCTCAACGAGGTGGTCCAGGCGGTGGCGCCGTTCCTGCAGCGCGCCGGGATCCAGGTGCTGCACGCGGTCGGTCCGAAAAACGAATTGCCGCATGTGGACAACATGCCCGGAATGCCCCCCTATATCCCGGTATCGTACCTGGATCGGATGGACCTCGCGTATGCCGCGGCCGACATGATGCTCTGCCGCGCGGGCGCGATGACCGTCGCCGAACTGTCCGCCGTCGGGCTCCCGGCCGTCTACGTCCCCCTGCCGATCGGCAACGGCGAACAGCGGCTCAACGCCCAGCCGCTGGTCAAGGAGGGCGGCGGACTGCTGGTCGACGACGCCGAGCTGAGCCCCGAGTGGGTGCAGGGCAATGTGCTGCCGGTACTCGGCGACCCGCACCGGCTGTACGAGATGTCCCGCCGGGCCGCCGAGTTCGGCCGCAGGGACGCCGACGAGCTGCTGGTCGGCATGGTGTACGAGGCGATCAGCGCACGCCGCCAGGCGTGAGAAGGCAGGGAGCGTGGCCGGACCGTCGACCGCCGAGCGCGGCGTACGAGGGACGACTCCGTCCGGCCCGCCCCCACGCTTCCTCCGGGCGCGCCGCCGGTTCCGGCTGCCCGGCCGCCGCCCGCTGCTGGTGGCGGCGGTGGCGGTGACCCTGCTCGGCGCCGGCGCCGTCTGGCTGCTGTACGGCTCGGGCTGGCTGCGGGCCGAGCGGGTGCGGGTCGCCGGCACCACCGTCCTCACCGCCGAGGAGGTGCGCTCCGCCGCCGACGTTCCGCTGAACACCCCGATGGTCGCGGTGGACGCGGCGGCGATCGAACACCGGTTGCGCGAGCGGCTGCCGCGGATTGCAAAAGTGGACGTATCCCGGTCATGGCCGCACACCATCAGTCTGGTAGTGACGGAACGCAGGCCCGAAGCCATTGTCGAAGAGGGCGGGAAGTTCCATGAAGTGGACGCCGCGGGAGTCCGGTTCTCGACCGTGAGCAAGCGTCCGAAGGCGGTTCCGCTGCTGGAAATGGAGCCGGACCGGTCGCCGAGTTCGCGCCATTTCGGCCCCGCCGGACTGCGCCGCGAGGCGGTCCGGGTGGTCACCCAACTTCCCGAGAAGGTCCGCCAGGACACCCGTTCGCTCCGGGTCCGCTCGTACGATTCGATCACCCTGGAGCTGACCGGAGGCCGTACGATCGCCTGGGGGAGCGGAGAGCGAGGCGAGGCGAAGGCGAAGACGCTCACCGCACTGATGAAAGCGCAGCCGGACGCCGACCACTTCGACGTCAGTGCGCCGAGCGCTCCGGCGGTGTCTCGCAGTTGACCTGATACCGGCAGGCCAGCACCCTGGTTGGCTAGTCCACTGGGTGATCACATAGGGTGAAAAGAAAAGCGGGAGGTTCGGCGTGTTCATTGAACGCGCGCCACTTGTCGACTTAGTGTCCTGTTCCGAAGAGTCCGGGAAACAGAGGCACTGGTAACCCTAAACTTCAGCGTTAGGGTTGGGGTCGGCAATCGGAACCGTCCCATTCGGCATCAGTCGGCGCACCGCGGCAACGGCGGGGTGGCGACACGTAACTCGAGGCGAGAGGCCTTCGACGTGGCAGCACCGCAGAACTACCTCGCAGTCATCAAGGTCGTCGGCATCGGCGGCGGTGGCGTGAATGCCATCAACCGGATGATCGAGGTCGGGCTCAAGGGCGTCGAGTTCATCGCGATCAACACCGATGCACAGGCCCTCCTGATGAGTGACGCAGACGTCAAACTGGACGTCGGTCGTGAGCTCACCCGGGGCCTTGGAGCCGGCGCCAACCCGGATGTCGGCCGTAAGGCCGCCGAGGACCACCGTGAGGAGATCGAGGAGGTCCTCAAGGGGGCCGACATGGTCTTCGTGACCGCGGGTGAGGGCGGTGGCACGGGCACCGGCGGTGCGCCGGTGGTCGCCAATATCGCCCGCTCGCTCGGTGCCCTGACGATCGGTGTGGTCACCCGCCCGTTCACCTTCGAGGGCCGCCGCCGAGCCAATCAGGCCGAGGACGGCATCGCGGGTCTGCGGGACGAGGTCGACACCCTCATCGTGATCCCGAACGACCGGCTGCTGTCCATTTCGGACCGTCAGGTGAGCGTGCTCGACGCGTTCAAGTCGGCCGACCAAGTGCTGCTGTCGGGTGTTCAGGGCATCACCGACCTGATCACCACCCCGGGTCTGATCAACCTCGACTTCGCGGACGTCAAGTCCGTGATGTCCGAGGCCGGATCGGCGCTCATGGGCATCGGCTCGGCCCGTGGTGACGACCGCGCGGTGGCCGCGGCCGAGATGGCGATCTCCTCGCCGCTGCTGGAGGCGTCCATCGACGGCGCCCGGGGCGTGCTGCTCTCCATCTCCGGCGGTTCCGACCTCGGCCTGTTCGAGATCAACGAGGCCGCCCAGCTCGTGAGCGAGGCCGCCCACCCCGAGGCCAACATCATCTTCGGCGCGGTGATCGACGACGCGCTCGGCGACGAGGTCCGGGTCACCGTGATCGCGGCGGGCTTCGACGGCGGTCAGCCGCCCCCCAAGAACCGCGACAAGGTGCTGGGTTCCTACGGCGGCAGCCGCGAAGAGGGATCCGGCAGCTCTTCGAGCCGCCCGTCCGGCCAGGAGAACAGCCGCCCGTCCTTCGGCGGGCTCGGCAGCGTCACCTCGCGCGACGAGGAGTCCGCCCCGGCGGACCCGGCCCCGGTCGCCGAGGTGCCGCCGCCCCCGGTGCCCACCCCGCACCCCCAGGTCCCGCCGGCCCGCCCCTACCCGGAGAGCCAGGCCGAGGAGCTGGACGTCCCGGACTTCCTGAAGTGAGCCGTCCGGCATGGCTCGACGGCGACCTTGAAGTGAATCAGACGTGATAGCGCAACAGCACGACGCGAGCGGCGCGCACTTCGCCTTCACCGACCGGTGGGGCGGGGTGAGCGCCGCTCCGTATGACGAGCTCAATCTCGGCGGGGCGGTCGGCGACGACCCCCAGGCCGTACGGACCAACCGCGAACTGGCCGCCAAGGCGATGGGCCTGGACCCGGCGGCCGTCGTATGGATGAACCAGGTGCACGGCCGGGACGTCGCGATGGTCGACGGACCGTGGTCGGACGACGAGATTCCGGCGGTGGACGCGGTGGTGACGCGGCGTCCGGGACTCGCCCTGGCCGTCCTCACCGCCGACTGCACCCCGGTACTGCTGGCCGATCCGGTGGCCGGGGTCGTCGGCGCCGCCCACGCGGGCCGGCCGGGACTGGTCGCCGGAGTGGTCCCGGCGCTGGTCAAGACGATGACCGAACAGGGCGCCGAGACCGCCCGGATCGTCGCCCGTACCGGCCCCGCGGTCTGCGGCCGCTGCTACGAGGTTCCCGCGGAGATGCGCGCCGATGTCGCGCAGAGCGTGCCGGAGGCGTGGGCCGAGACCCGGTGGGGTACCCCGGCGGTGGATGTGGCGGCCGGTGTGCGGGCCCAACTGGCCCGCGCGGGTGTGCGGATGGACGAGCAGGATGGACAATCTCACATCTGCACCCTGGAGTCGGCGGACCACTTCTCGTACCGGCGCGAGCACACCACGGGGCGGCTCGCGAGCTACGTCTGGTTGGGCGGCTGAGCTGTGACGGATCGCAAGACGGAACTGGCCGCGAATCTGGCGCGGGTGACGGAACGTATCTCCGCCGCCTGTACCGAGGCCGGTCGCAAGCGCGAAGAGGTGACCCTGATCGTGGTCACCAAGACCTATCCGGCGAGCGATGTCCGTTTGCTCGCGGAACTCGGCGTACGGCATGTCGCCGAGAACCGCGATCAGGAGGCCGCCCCCAAAGCCGCGGAATGCGCGGATCTGCCGTTGATCTGGCACTTTGTCGGGCAATTGCAGACCAATAAGGTGCGTTCCGTATCTAGTTATGCCGATGTGGTGCAATCTGTCGATCGTAAGCGATTGGTCGATGCGCTCTCCCGTGCGGCTGTGGGGGCCGCGCGGGAGATGGGTGTCCTGATTCAGGTCGCGCTCGACGCGGACTCCGATGAACGGGGAGCGCGCGGGGGCGTGGGACCGGGCGGAGTGGAACGGCTCGCGGAGTCCGTGGCCGAGGCCGAAGGACTCCGGCTCGACGGTCTGATGACCGTCGCCCCGCTGACGGGCCCCTATGAGGGGCGGCCACGGGCGGCGTTCGACCGGCTGCTGGAAATCTCATCCCGCCTGCGCGTGGCTCATCCGGCTGCGAACATGGTCTCGGCGGGGATGAGCTCGGATCTCGAGGAAGCCGTGGCGGCGGGAGCGACACATGTGCGCGTCGGCACTGCGGTACTCGGAGTCCGACCCAGCCTCCGGTAACGTCGCGAAGAAGTCGGACCACAGCAGAAAATATGGTCATTCCCGTCAAAAGGCGGGCTGGCCACGTGGATCCATGGCATCCGGTGGCGGAGCCGATCCACCACAGAGCGGAGGACGCAGAGAATGGCCGGCGCGATGCGCAAGATGGCGGTCTACCTCGGCCTCGTGGAGGACGATGGGTACGACGGCCGGGGATTCGACCCCGACGACGACTTCGAGCCCGAGCCGGAGCCCGAACGAGAGCGGGACCGTCGGCGGCATCAGGTAGTGGAGACCGAACCGCGGCCGGAAAGGGGCGAATCTGTGCGAGTCGTCCACCCTCCCGCACAACGTGAACCGGCTCCTCTTGCGGTGGAAACCGGGCGACCCGCGCGAATTGCCCCCGTGGCGTCCATCACACCTGAACGTCAGAACTTGGAGAAGAACGCGCCAGTGATCATGCCCAAGGTTGTGTCCGAGCGGGAGCCGTACCGCATCACCACACTGCACCCCCGGACCTACAACGAGGCCCGTACTATCGGGGAACACTTCCGTGAGGGCACTCCCGTGATCATGAATCTGACGGAGATGGACGACACGGATGCGAAGCGACTTGTCGACTTTGCCGCCGGTCTGGTGTTCGGTCTCCATGGGAGCATTGAGCGGGTGACGCAGAAGGTGTTCCTGTTGTCTCCTGCTAACGTCGATGTCACGGCGGAGGACAAGGCCCGTATCGCAGAGGGCGGGTTCTTCAACCAGAGCTGAGACGCAAAAACGGCAAACCGGCAACACCGAGTCATCCGAGGCCGAAAGGCCGGGTACGAACCAGGGGAGAGGGACGCGCGGGATGGGCATCGCACTACAGGTGATCTACATCGCGCTCTACTGCTACCTGATCGTGCTGATCTTCAGGCTCGTGATGGACTACGTCTTCCAGTTCGCGCGCTCGTGGCAACCCGGTAGGGCGATGGTGGTCATCCTCGAGGCCACCTACACTGTCACCGATCCGCCACTCAAGCTGCTACGGCGGTTCATTCCGCCGCTGCGTCTCGGGGGTGTGGCGCTCGACCTGTCCTTCTTCGTGCTGATGATCATCGTCTGGATCCTGATCACCGTCGTGAGCAATTTTGCGAGCAGGGTGTGAACGATACGGTCTTGCCGATTGCCGACGACTACGTTGAGGTGAAGTAGAGATGCCGTTGACCCCCGAGGACGTGCGGAACAAGCAGTTCACGACCGTCCGCCTCCGAGAAGGCTATGACGAGGACGAGGTCGATGCCTTCCTCGACGAGGTCGAAGCCGAACTGACCCGGCTGCTACGGGAGAACGAGGACCTGCGCGCCAAGCTGGCCGCAGCGACCCGTGCCGCCGCCCAGAGTCAGCAACAAGGTATGCGCAAGCCTCCCGAACAGCAGGAGAGGCCCGGCGCACCTGTGCCCGCCGCCATATCCGGACCGCAGCCGGTGCCGCCCGGCCAGCAGCAGATGGGTGGTCCGCCCCAACTCCCGGGCGGAGCCCCGCAGCTGCCGGCGGGTCCGATGGGCCAGAACGGCCCCGGACCGATGCAGCAGGGCGGACCCGGTCCGATGCAGCAGGGCGGACCCGGCCCCATGCAGCAGGGCGGACCCGGCCCCATGGGTCAGAACGGTCCGATGGGCCAGAACGGCCCCATGGGTCCCGGCGGTCCCATGGGTGGCCCGATGGGCGGTCCTGGCGGTCCTGGCGGCCCCGGTGGCCCGCAGCTGCCGCAGCCGGGTCAGGGCCCGGGCGGCGACAGCGCCGCGCGCGTGCTCTCGCTCGCGCAGCAGACCGCCGACCAGGCGATCGCGGAGGCCCGTTCCGAGGCCAACAAGATCGTCGGCGAGGCCCGTAGCCGCGCCGAGGGTCTGGAGCGGGACGCCCGCGCCAAGGCCGACGCTCTGGAGCGGGACGCGCAGGAGAAGCACCGTGTCGCGATGGGCTCCTTGGAGTCCGCTCGTGCCACGCTCGAGCGCAAGGTCGAGGACCTGCGCGGCTTCGAGCGCGAGTACCGCACGCGGCTGAAGTCGTACCTGGAGAGCCAGCTGCGCCAGCTGGAGAACCAGGCCGACGACTCGCTCGCCCCGCCGCGTACCCCGGCGACCGCCTCGCTGCCGCCGTCCCCGTCGATGAGCGGCTCCATGGCCTCGGCCGGCGCCGGCTCGATGGGCGGCCACACCATGGGTGGCAACCAGACCATGGGCGGCCACAACCCGAACGGCGGAGCGCCGTCCTACGGTGGGCAGCAGCAGATGTCTCCCGCGATGACCCAGCCGATGGCACCGGTGCGGCCGCAGAGTCCGCAGCCGATGCAGCAGGCGCCCAGCCCGATGCGGGGCTTCCTCATCGACGAGGACGACAACTGACGCGGGCCGTTTAGCGCGGAGCGTTCGGCAATCACAAGGGCCGGGCCCGGGAGCACTGAGCTCCCGGGCCCGGCCCTTTGCTGTGCGGGTGGGGTGCCGGAGGCTTTCCCCTACCCGCCCTTTCCCGGCTCCTGTCGATATGCGGCTCCGCCGCGCGTGGGGCTCCGCCCCGGACCCCGGTCCTCAATCGCCGGACGGGCTGAAATCAGCCCGTCCGGCGTTCGGGAAGAGGGGAACAGAACCCCCGCCGGAGCGTTACGCCTTGCGGAGGCGGAACGTCAGGCCCAGGAGGGCGTCCTCGAAGGGGGTGCCGTACGCGGCGTCGGCCTCGCCCGTGGCGAAGTCGGTCGCGAGGACCTCATCCGCGATCAGGCCCGCGTGATCCGTGAGCGCCTGCCGCAGCTCCTCGTCCGCCGTCTCCCACCGCAGCGCGATCCGGTCGGCCACGTCCAGCCCGCTGTTCTTACGGGCCTCCTGGATCAGCCGGATCGCGTCACGGGCGAGACCCGCGCGGCGCAGCTCCGGGGTGATCTCCAGGTCGAGGGCGACCGTGGCGCCCGCGTCGGAGGCGACCGACCAGCCCTCGCGCGGGGTCTCGGTGATGATGACCTCGTCGGGGGAGAGGGCTACCGTCTCGCCGTCCACCACGACCGACGCGTTCCCCTCGCGCAGCGCGATCGACAGCGCGGCCGCTTCCGCCTCCGCGATCGCCTTGGCGACCGGCTGGGTGCCCTTGCCGAACCGCTTGCCCAGGGCGCGGAAGTTGGCCTTCGCGGTCGTGTCGACCAGGGAGCCGCCGACCTCGCTCAGCGACGCCAGCGAGGAGACGTTCAGCTCCTCCTCGATCTGGGCGCGCAGTTCGGCGCCGAGGGTTTCGAAGCCGGCCGCCGCGACCAGCGCGCGCGACAGCGGCTGGCGCGTCTTCACACCGGACTCCGCGCGGGTCGCGCGCCCCAGCTCCACCAGGCGCCGCACCAGCGCCATCTGCACCGAGAGGGCCGGGTCGATCATCGACCGGTCCGGCTCCGGCCAGGTGGTCAGGTGCACGGAGGCGGGAGCCTCCGGGACCACCGGGACGACCAGGTCCTGCCAGACCCGCTCGGTGATGAAGGGCACCAGGGGCGCCATCAGCCGGGTGACCGTCTCGATGACATCGTGCAGGGTGCGCAGCGCGGCGGCGTCGCCCTGCCAGAAACGGCGGCGGGAGCGGCGCACGTACCAGTTGGACAGATCGTCGACGAAGGCCGACAGCAGCTTTCCGGCGCGCTGGGTGTCGTACGCCTCCAGGGCCTCGGTGACCTGCTCGGTGAGCGTGCCCAGCTCGCCCAGCAGCCAGCGGTCCAGCAGCGGCCGCTCGGCCGGGGCCGGGTCGGCCGCGGACGGCGCCCAGCCCGAGGTGCGGGCGTACAGCGCCTGGAAGGCGACCGTGTTCCAGTAGGTGAGCAGCGTCTTGCGCACGACTTCCTGGATGGTGCCGTGGCCCACCCGCCGGGCCGCCCACGGCGAGCCGCCCGCGGCCATGAACCAGCGGACCGCGTCGGCGCCGTGCTGATCCATCAGCGGGATCGGCTGAAGGATGTTGCCCAGGTGCTTGGACATCTTGCGGCCGTCCTCGGCCAGGATGTGACCGAGGCAGACCACGTTCTCGTACGAGGACTTCTCGAAGACGAGCGTGCCGACCGCCATCAGCGTGTAGAACCAGCCGCGGGTCTGGTCGATGGCCTCGGAGATGAACTGCGCCGGGTAGCGGCTCTCGAAGAGCTCCTTGTTCCGGTACGGGTAGCCGTACTGCGCGAACGGCATCGAGCCCGAGTCGTACCAGGCGTCGATGACCTCGGGCACCCGCTCGGCGGTCAGCGAGCAGCCGTCGGCGGTGCAGGTGAAGGTGATGTCGTCGATGTACGGGCGGTGCGGGTCAAGACCGCTCTGGTCGGTGCCGGTCAGCTCGGAGAGCTCGGCGAGGGAGCCGACGCAGGTGAGATGGGACTCGGCGCAGCGCCAGATGGGCAGCGGGGTGCCCCAGTAGCGATTGCGCGACAGCGCCCAGTCGATGTTGTTATTGAGCCAGTCGCCATAGCGACCGGTCTTGACCGATTCGGGATACCAGTTGGTCTTCTCGTTCTCCCGCAGCAGCGCGTCCTTGATCGCGGTGGTGCGGATGTACCAGGACGGCTGGGCGTAGTAGAGCAGCGCGGTGTGGCAGCGCCAGCAGTGCGGGTAGCTGTGCTCGTACGGCACATGCCGGAACAGCAGCCCGCGCTCCTTGAGGTCTGCCGTGAGCGCCTCGTCGGCCTTCTTGAAGAACTGGCCGCCGATCAGGTCGAGACCCTCCTCGAAGGTGCCGTCCGGGCGGACCGGGTTGACCACCGGCAGACCGTAGGCACGGCAGGTCAGCAGGTCGTCCTCACCGAAGGCGGGGGACTGGTGGACCAGACCGGTGCCGTCCTCGGTCGTCACATACTCGGCGTTGACGACGAAGTGCGCGTCGGGGATCTCCACCAGCTCGAAGGGGCGCCGATAGGTCCAGCGCTCCATCTCGGCCCCGGTGAAGGACTCCCCGGTGACGGTCCAGCCCTCGCCGAGCGCCTGCCCGACCAGCGGCTCGGCGACGACCAGCTTCTCCTCGCCGTTGGTGGCGACCACATAGCGCACCTCCGGATGCGCGGCCACGGCGGTGTTGGAGACCAGGGTCCACGGCGTGGTCGTCCACACCAGCAGCGCCGCCTCGCCCGCCAGCGGGCCCGAGGTCAGCGGGAAGCGGACGAAGACCGAGGGGTCGACGACCGTCTCGTAGCCCTGGGCCAGCTCGTGGTCGGACAGCCCGGTGCCGCAGCGCGGGCACCAGGGGGCGACCCGGTGGTCCTGGACCAGCAGCCCCTTGTTGAAAATCTCCTTCAGGGACCACCACACCGACTCGATATAGCCGGGGTTCATGGTCCAGTACGCGCCGTCGAGGTCGGTCCAGAAGCCCATCCGCGTGGTGAGCTCGGCGAAGGCGTCGGTGTGCCGGGTGACGGACTCCCGGCACTTGGCGTTGAACTCGGCGATGCCGTACGCCTCGATGTCCTTCTTGCCGTTGAAGCCCAGCTCCTTCTCGACCGCCAGCTCGACCGGCAGGCCATGGCAGTCCCAGCCCGCCTTACGGTCGACGTGGTAGCCCCGCATGGTGCGGAAGCGCGGGAAGACGTCCTTGAAGACGCGGGCCTCGATGTGGTGGGCGCCCGGCATGCCGTTCGCGGTCGGGGGGCCCTCGTAGAAGACCCACTCGGGCCGTCCCTCGGACTGCTCGAGGCTACGGGCGAAGATCTTGTTCTCCCGCCAGAAGTCGAGCACGGCGTGCTCGAGGGCGGGCAGGTCGACCTGGGCGGGCACCTGGCGGTACTGCGGCGTCATCGGGGCTCTTCTTCCTCCGGCGGACACGTGCTCTTCCGTTTCCGTCGGAGGGACGAGAGCCGTGCGCTCCCGCGGTACCACCCTCCTTGACCGGTAGCTGGTCGGCTCCCGGCCCCCTCATTGGGATCGCGATGCCGGTTCTACTGACCCAGTGCGGGCGTTCTTCCGGCGGCTCCGGGGTGATCCTTCACATCGCGCTCGCCCCCGGGCTCACACCGTCCCCGGGTCGCTCTGGGCCGCCTACGACGCTACTCGTCCCCATCCACGCCTCTCGCTGCGCCCCAGTGTACGGCGCCCGGGGGACCGGGGCCGACCGAATATGGCCCTGCGCCGAGTGGGGGACGGCCGGCTCCGGGGATTGACCCGAATGGCGATACGCGGGGTGTCGTGGTCGCGGTCGTCACGTTGGGTCACCGTCGGGTACCGGATTCCGGACGGATTACCGGGCGCGGGGTGGGGCACAAAGGTGGGGACCGGGTTGTCGTACGGGCAAGCCGGGCGAATCGGGCGGCGTGCCCCGTTGCCGCCCGCCCGGAGTCGATTTATCGTTCCGGAACGATTCGCGCGCAAGATCACAATATGTGAAGGGGCCGCGGCCATGGTGGCGAGAAAGACCGCTGTGCAGAAGAGCACGGCGAAGGCGACGAAGGCCGCGCCCGGCAAGAACAGCGCCTCGGGCAAGAAGGCCGTCAACAACAAGACCGCGGCGCCCGCCGGAGCCGCCGCGCAAGGCGCCGCCAAGGCGGCCAGGAAGAGCGCCCCGAGGAAGAGCTCGGAGACGCCCACCAGGAAGCACGCATCCGCCGAGACGGTCGCGCCGGCCGAGGAGGGCGCGGCCGGGGAGACCGTGGCCGGGGCCACGGGCGGTAGGACCACGGCCAGGAAGGCCGCGCCCGCCGACAAGGCGGTGCCCGCGAAGAAGACGGGAGCCAGGAAAGTGGTTGCGAAGAAGACTCCGGGTGGTGCGCCGACCGACAAGAAGGCCACGACGACCGCATCCCCCTTGCCCAAGGCCCGTGCGGCGGGCGCGCCCGCCGACCCCAGCGAGCTCGCGGTGCGCCCGGGCGAGGATCCCTGGTCCGCCGAGGAGGTGGACGAGGCGCGCGCCGGGCTGCTGACCGAGGCCGGACGGCTGCGCGCCGAGATCCTCGCTTCCGAGCAGGCGATCACCGGGCTGATGCGCGACTCCGGCGACGGCGCCGGCGACGACCAGGCCGACACCGGCACCAAGAACATCACCCGCGAGCATGAGATGGCCCTGGCCGGAAACGCCCGGGAGATGCTGCTGCAGACCGAGCGGGCCCTGGAGCGGCTGGACACCGCGACCTACGGGCTGTGCGAGAACTGCGGCGATCCGATCGGCAAGGCCCGGATGCAGGCGTTCCCCAGGGCCACGCTGTGCGTCGAGTGCAAGCAGCGCCAGGAGCGGCGCTGACGCCCGTACGCATGTGCCGTACCCTCGTCCCTCACAGGGGGAGACTGGCCCGGACGAGTTGAGGGACTCACGTGACAGAGGCGGAGCAGGCCATCGGTACGCCGGATGCGGGGAAGGCAGAGGAGGGTGCCGGGCCCAGCGCTGCCGGAGCCGATGAGGCCGCGGCGGGCAGGGGGAAGCGGCACGTCGGCGTGCTCCTTACGGTCGCGGCGCTGGCCTATCTGATCGATCTGGTCAGCAAGCTGGCCGTGGTCGCGAAGCTGGAGCACCACGCTCCGGTCGAGGTGATCGGCACCTGGCTGCAGTTCGAGGTGATCCGCAACCGGGGCGCGGCCTTCGGCTTCGGCGAGGCCATGACCATCGTCTTCACGGTGATCGCGGTCGGCGTCATCGTGGTGATCGCGCGGCTGGCCCGTAAGCTCCACAGCCTGCCCTGGGCCATCGCGCTCGGTCTGCTGCTCGGCGGCGCCTTCGGCAATCTCACCGACCGGATCTTCCGGGCGCCCGGAGACTTCCAGGGAGCGGTCGTGGACTTCATCGCGCCCTCCCACTTCGCGGTCTTCAACCTCGCCGACTCGGCCATCGTGTGCGGCGGCTTCCTGATCGTGATCCTGTCCTTCCGCGGTCTGGACCCGGACGGCACGGTCCACAAGGACTGACGAGAGCCGGGCGGCCGGTATCCGACGGGCGTACGAACCGGTGCTTCCGGTCCGGCATACTCGTCGGGTGAGTACGATTCCCGAGATCCGCACCCTGCCCGTACCGGACGGTCTGGAGGGCGAGCGCGTCGACGCCGCGATCGCCCGCATGTTCGGCTTCTCCCGGACCAAGGCGGCCGAGCTGGCCGCCGCCGGAAAGGTGCAGCTCGACGGCGCCGTGGCCGGGAAGTCCGACCGGGTCTCCGGGGGTGCCTGGCTCGAGGTCGAGTTGCCGCAGGCCGCGCCGCCGGTGCGGGTTGTGGCCGAACCCGTCGAGGGCATGGAGATCGTGCACGACGACGAGGACATCGTGGTCGTCTCCAAGCCGGTCGGCGTCGCCGCCCACCCCAGCCCCGGCTGGACCGGCCCCACCGTGATCGGCGGGCTCGCGGCCGCCGGCTTCCGCGTCTCCACCTCGGGCGCCGCCGAGCGCCAGGGCATCGTGCACCGGCTGGACGTCGGCACCTCCGGGCTCATGGTCGTCGCCAAGTCCGAGCTCGCGTACTCCGTGCTCAAGCAGGCCTTCCGCGAGCGCACCGTGGACAAGCGCTACCACGCGCTGGTCCAGGGCCACCCGGACCCGCTGAGCGGCACCATCGACGCCCCGATCGGGCGCCATCCGCAGCACGACTACAAGTGGGCGGTGACGGCGGACGGCAAGCCGAGCGTCACCCACTACGACCTCATCGAGGCGTTCCGGGCCGCGAGCCTGCTGGACATCAAGCTGGAGACCGGCCGCACTCACCAGATCCGGGTGCATATGGCGGCCCACCGCCACCCCTGCGTCGGCGACCTCACCTACGGTGCGGACCCGACGCTCGCCAAGCGGCTGAAGCTGACCCGGCAGTGGCTGCACGCCATGCGGCTCGGCTTCGAGCACCCCGCGCACGGCGAGTGGGTCGAGTTCGAGAGCGCCTACCCCGACGATCTGCGCGGGGCGCTGGACATCGTGAAGGCCGAGAGCGCGTGATCGAGGTTGTGGCCGACGGGGATCTGTCCGGCTGCTTCGCGGTCCGCCGGGAGGTCTTCGTGGTGGAGCAGCGGATCCCCGAGGAGGAGGAGATGGACGCGTACGACGCGCACGCCGTCCACCTCCTGGCCACCGACGGCGCGGGCCGCCCGGTGGGCACCGCGCGCTTTCTGCACGGCGCCGCCGCGGACAAGAAGTACGCCCACGCCGGTGTCGACGGCGCCACCACCGCCGTTCTCGGCCGCCTCGCGGTGGCCAAGGTCGCGCGGGGCACGGGGCTGGGGGCCGACCTGGTCCGGGCCGTCGAGGCGGAGGCCCACCGGCGCGGCCTGGCCGAGGTCTATCTGGAGTCCCAGACCCATGCGCTCGGCTTCTACGAACGGCTGGGCTACGAGGCGTTCGGCCCCGAGTTCGACGAGGGCAGCGGCATCCCCCACCGCGCGATGCGACGGCCGTTGTAGCGGTCCGACGGTGCCCTCACCGTGTATGCGGGGCGTCCTTACGGAGCCCGTCCTCGAAGCGGGCGAGACGGTCCTGACTGCCGTGGCGGTCGTGGAACTCACGGCCCCGCTCGCGCTCCAGCCCTGCCGGCGGGGGCTGGGCCGCCGGGGCGGTGGCGATGCGCGGCAGGGCGTGGGGGTGGGCGTCCCGCAGCCACGTGATCATCTTCTCGCGCACCTCACAGCGCACGGTCCAGGCGTCGTCCGGGTCCCGCGCCGTGATGAGCGCCCGCACCACGATGGTGCTCGGGGTGGTGTCCGTCACCACCAGGTTCCAGTCCCGGCCGTCCCAGGCCGGGGACTTCTGCACGATCTCGCGCAGCCGCTCCCGCATCTCCTCGATCGGCGCCGTGTGGTCGAGGTGGAAGAGGACGGTGGCCACCTTCTGGGTGCCGCCCCGCGACCAGTTCTCGAACGGTTTGTTGGTGAAGTACGACACCGGCATGGTGATCCGGCGCTCGTCCCAGGTCCGTACGGACAGGAAGGTCAGCGTGATCTCCTCGACCGTGCCCCACTCGCCGTCCACCACCACCGTGTCGCCGATCCGCACCATGTCGCCGAAGGCGATCTGCAGCCCCGCGAAGAGGTTTCCCAGCGTGGACTGGGCGGCGACACCGGCGACCACACCGAGGATCCCGGCGGAGGCCAGCATGGAGGTGCCGACCGTGCGCATCGCCGGGAAGGTCAGCAGCATGGCGGAGACCGCCACCACGCCGACGATCGCGGCCACCACCCGCTGGATCAGCGTCACCTGGGTGCGCACCCGGCGCACCCGCGCGGCGTCGTGCGCGCTGGAGGCGTAGCGGAAGTAGGAGGACTCCACGACGGCCGACGAGACCCGCACCACGAGCCACGCCGTGGCCGCGATCAGCACCAGCGCGAGCAGTCGGCCGACCGCCGACTCATGCTCCTGGACGACCCTCGCCCGTGTCTTGTCGTACGAACCGCTCAGCAGCGCCGTGCACACGGTCACCTGCAGCGGAAGCCGGCAGCGGCGCAGATGGCCCCACAAGGGGGTCTCGGGGTGCCGGGCATCGACCCTCCGCAGCAGCCAGTCGACGGCCCAGCCGATGAACAGCGTGATGGCCAGTGATCCGCCGATGACGACGAGCGGACGCAGTACGTCCTCCATGGACACCTACCTCATCCTTCCCTCAGGGAGACTCCGGGTGTCCTGTCCCGCCTTCCCCGGATCGGGTGTCCTCAGACCGCGACTGGCACGATGGGAGGGGGCGATCCACGGAAAGGAAAGTGACAGCGGTGGCCGATACCTCGACGATTGTTCTGTTCCACTCCGCGTACGGGCTGCGGCCCGCCGTACAGGAGGCGGCCGACCGACTGCGTGCGGCCGGGCATGAGGTGGTCGTGCCGGACCTGTACGAGGGGCAGACCGCCGAAACCGTCGAGGACGGCATGGTGATCAAGGAGCGGATCGGCCGCGACGAGCTGCTGAAACGGGCCATCACCGCCGCCGCGCCGTACTCGGACCGCGGGCTGGTCTACGCCGGCTTCTCGCTCGGCGGCGCGCTGGCGCAGAATCTGGCGCTGGCCGACGACAAGGCGCGCGGACTGCTTCTGCTGCACGGCACCTCGGACATCGCCGACGACACCACGGTCGATGAGCTGCCGGTGCAGCTGCATGTGGCCGATCCCGACCCGTTCGAGCCACACGACTGGCTCAATGCCTGGTATCTGCGGATGCGGCGGGCCGGTGCCGATGTGGAGGTCTTCCGCTACGCCGGGGCCGGGCACATCTTCACCGACCCCGAGCTGCCGGACTACGACAAGGAGGCCGCCGAGGCCACCTGGCGGGTGGCGCTCGGCTTCCTGGCCGGCCTCTGAGCCCGTGAACCGTCTGTGAACCGCCGCGTCAGCGCACGGGTGCGTCAGCGCACCGGTGCGTCGGCGCGCTCGACCCGCTGGCTGCCCGCCTGGGTGCGGTACGACCGCGCCCAGGCGGTCGTGGCGTTGCGATCGGTCTTGTCGGAGACGGTGTAGTAGTCCATCTGGGCCCGCTGGGGAGTGACATCGAGCACGCCGTAGCCGTGCGAGTCCATGTCCACCCACTTCACATGGCGGTTGGCGACACTGATCGCGGCCGCCGCGGCCAAGGACACCGTGTGCGGTGCCACATGGAGCAGATCGTCGAGGTTGTCCGAGGTGACCGAGGTGACCACGAACTCGGTCGCGGCCGACCGGGAGAGCGGATAGGTGGCGGCCTTCACCGGTACGTCGTTGGCCCACGCCATATGGATGTCACCGGTGAGGAAGACCGTGTTGCCGATCGCGTGGTCGGTGAGGTGGGCGAGCAGTTCGCGCCGGTCGTCCGTATAGCCGTCCCACTGGTCGGTGTTGATGGCCAGGCCGCCCTTGGGCAGCCCCAGCAGCTCGGCGAGCGGGCCCAGCAGCTCGGCGGGGAGGGCCCCGAAGGCGACCGGTGAGATCATCACCGAGTTGCCCACCAGCCGCCAGGTGGTGTCCGAGGCGGTCAGGCCCGACTTCAGCCAGTCGAGCTGGGCGCGGCCGGTCAGGGTGCGCTCCGGGTCGTCCACATCGCCGCTGCCGGTGGCCGCCTGCTGGGAGCGGAACGAACGCAGATCGAGCAGATGGAGATCGGCGAGGGTGCCGTAGCGCAGCCGCCGGTAGGTGGTGCCCTGGGTGGAGGGGCGCACCGGCATCCACTCGAAGTACGCCTGCTTGGCGGCGGCCACCCGCTGGGCCCATGCCCCTTCGGCGCCGGGGGTGTGGTTCTCCGCCCCGCCGGACCAGGCGTCGTTGGCGAACTCGTGGTCGTCCCATATCGCGATCAGGGGGAGCGCGGCGTGCAGCGCCTGGGCGTCGGGGTCGGTCTTGTAGTTCCCGTGCCGGACGCGGTAGTCGGCGAGCGTGACGATCTCGTGGGTGGGGGCGTGCGGGCGGACGACGCCCTTCGCCTCCGGGTATTCGCCGCTCTTGTACTCGTAGATGTAGTCACCGAGATGGAGCACCGCGTCCAGGTCGGTACGGGCCGCCAGATGGCGGTACGGGGAGAACCAGCCCGCCTCCCAGTTGGCGCAGGAGACCACGCCGAAGCGGACCCCGTCGGCCGCGGCGTCGTGCGCGGGAGTGGTGCGGGTGCGTCCCACGGGGGAGCGGACGCCGCCGTCCACGCCGAAGCGGTAGAAGTAGTCGGTGGCGGGCCGCAGCCCGCGCACATCGGCCTTGACGGTGTGGTCGGTGCCGGCGGCGGCCTTGACGGTGCCGCGGGCGACGACCGAGCGGAAGTCCCGGTCCTCGGCGACCTCCCAGGTCACCTCGATGGCCGGGCCGCGCCCCGAACCGGGCAGGGCGTCGGGGGCGGGCGTGATACGGGTCCACAGCAGGATCCCGTCGGGCAGCGGGTCACCCGAGGCGATGCCGTGCAGAAAGGCGGGCCCGGAACCGGCGTGGGCGGCGGGTCCGGGGACGAGGGGCAGCAGGGCGGCGGCAGCCGCCGCGGCCGTGACGGCGCTGCGGCGCGAGATGTGGAGGTCGGTCACGGCCGAGGACATTACTGACAAGTAGCGGGCGGGGACAGGGGGCTTGGGGGATGTTCGCCCACCCGTCGCCGCCAGGTCACCCCCGTCGTGGGCGTGAGGTCACCACCGCGGCTGCCGGGTCACCGCTGCCACTGCCGTCGTCACCGGGCCACAACGCCGTCGGCGGGCGCGCCCCAGGGGCACGCCCGCCGACTCGGCCGGGAAGAGCCGGACGCTACTTCTCGAGCCCCTGCTTGACGAGCGGGGTGAACTGCTCCGGAGTCATCGGCGGGTTTTCGCCCACCTGCAGCTTCTTCCCGTTCAGCTTGAAGGCCGGGGTGGCGTCGACGTCCTTGGTGTCGTTGAACGACTTGGACATGGCCAGCGCCCACCGGTCGTAGGTGCCGTTCTTCACGGCCTTCTCGAAGGCCGTGTTGCCCTTCAGCTCCTTGACCTGCTGGGCGACGTCGATCAGCTTCTGGTCGTTCGCGAAGGCGTCATCGGTCTCCTCCGGGTGGTTCTTCGGCGCGTACAGCGCCTCCTTGTAGTCCAGGAACGCCTGCGGACTGACGTTGAGGGCCGCGCCGAGCGCGCTCAGCGCGTTCTTCGAGCCGGCGCCGGGCATCTGCTTGTTGTCGTCGAGGAAGGTGCCCATGGTGAACTGCGCCTTGTAGGTGCCGTCCTTGATGTCCTTGAGCACGGTCGGGCCGGTGAACTTCTCGAACTGGGCACAGACCGGGCAGCGCATGTCCTCGTAGACGTGCAGGGTGTTCTTGGCCTTCTTGTCGCCGATGACGACCGTCGTGCCCTGGGGGCCGGTGGCGTTGGCGGGCTTCGCGAACGTCTTCTTCTCGGCCGCCGCCCGCCACTTCTGGTTGGCGTCGTCCGAGTCCATGTTGGTGACGGCGTAGCCGATGCCGCCGGCTATCGCGAGGACCGCGACGACCGCGCCGCCGACGAACAGCTGGCGCCGCGTCCGGTCCTTCTTGGCCTGGCGCTCACGCTCGGCGCGCAGCCGTTCGCGCGCGGCCTGCTTGTTCTGCTGGTTGTTGCGATTGCTCATGATGGATCGATCTCCGTGGGTGTGCGTCGTCAGTGAGGCGTACGGGGGTGTGGATCGCTGTGCTCAGGCAGCGGCCGAGCAGGGCGGTCCACGACGCACCACGGAGTGCACGAGGAGAGGGAGCGCCGGCGCCGGGCGCACCGGCCGTACGGATCGCGGGGCCGGGCGACGGCGGGGCCGCAGGGCCGCGGCGTGGACCGCGACGGCCAGCAGCAGCGGCCGGAAGGCGAAGGCGGCCAGGGAGGCCAGCAGACGGCTCAGGGCGGCCTCGCCGCGCCGCAGCCAGGCCGAGGCGATCAGACCCACCGCGACATGCGCGGCGAGCAGCAGCCAGGGGGTGGCGGAGCTCACGGCGGCCGCCAGCGGGGTGCCGACGCCGTTCTGGGAGACCCCGGGCAGCGGACTGCCGAGATCGCCGCCGCACAGCACGGTGACCCCCATGGAGCGCAGGGAGCCCGCCACGGGGCCGCCGGAGGGGCCGTAACACGCCTGCTGGCCGGTGGTGAAGATGGTGTCGGCGGCCAGCTCCAGCGGGATCAGCAGGGTCGCTATGGACCAGAAGCCCCGCTCCCGCCCCGCGAGGGCGTAGGCGACGGCGAAGACGGCCACCGAGAGCGCGGCGACGGTGCCCAGCGGCAGCGGGGTCCGCGACAGCAGGACATGCGAAGCCGAGGACAGCGTGACGCACAGCGCCGTGAAGAGCGCCGCGCGCACTGCCCTCAGCTGCGGTCCGGTGCCGTCCATGACTTCGAATTCTGCCATGAACGGCTGTAGGGACCATGTGAAGAATCGGCCCCGGTGGCCGGCTAACCGCCCTTGAGCTGCTTCTTCACCGCTTCCGTGAACTCCGTCGCGGTCATCGGGGTGGAGCCGCCGCTGCCGGTCAGCTGGGAGCCGTCGAGCTTGACGGCGGGGGTGCTGTTCACCCCGGAGGCATCGAAGTCGGTGATCATCTCCTGCGCCCAGGGGTCGTAGGTGCCCTCGCGCAGAGCCTCCTGGAAGGAGGCGTTCGTCTTGAGCGCGTACACCTCCTGGGAGACGGCCAGCAGCTGGTTGTCGTCGGCGTACGAGTCCTTGTTCTCCTCGGGGTGGTTCTTCGACGACATCAGGGCGGCCTTGTAGTCGAGGAAGGTGTCGGTGCTCACGTCCAGGGCCGCACCGAGGGCGCTCAGGGCGTTCGCGGAGCCGCTGCCGCCCATGTTCTTGTCGAGGATGGCGGCGAAGTGGAACGAAACCTTGTACTTACCGGCCTTGATGTCCTTGGCGATGGTCGGCCCGACCTCCTGTTCGAAGGTGGCGCACGGCGGGCAGCGCAGGTCCTCGTAGACGTCGAGGGTGTGCCCGGCATCGGCCTCGCCGATCACGACGGTGGTACCGCTCGGCCCGGAGCTGTGGGCGGGCGTGACGAGATTTCCCGGGCCCTCCGAGCCGCCCGAGTCGCCGGAACCGCCCGAGTCGCCGGAGCCCGGCGCTCCCGGCGGGCCCTGGACGACATCATCTGACGAGCCGCCCCGGGAGCCCTTGTCGTCATCCGTGACCACGAGAACGCCCGCGACCACCGCGGCGGCGGCCGCCACCGCGATGACGGCCGTAAGGCCGGCCTTACGCCGCGGGTCCGCCGGGGCGGGAGCGCCACCCCAGGGCCCGCCGCCCGGGCCGGGCGGCGGGGGACCGGGCGGGAAGCCCGGGGGCTGGGCCGGAGGCGGCGGATGAGCCGGCTGCGGGTGCTCCGGCTGCTGCTCCGGCTGCTGGTACGGGTTCTGCTGCGGGTTCTGCTCGCCCCCCGGCGGCTGCTGTCCAGGCCACATGACCGGTAACGATAGAGGGGCGAGCAGACCCCGGCCATGGCCGGGGGACGATCAGGGGCCGGCGTGACGATCAGAGGCCCGGGTGGCGATCAGAGGCCGGGGATGCGGCCGTTGCGGAAGAGGTCCACGAAGATCTGGTGGTCGGCCCGGGCGCGGGCACCGTAAGAGTGCGCGAAGTCCACCAGGAGGTCGGCGAAGCCGTCCTCGTCGGCGGCGATCACCGCGTCGATGGCGCGCTCGGTGGAGAACGGCACCAGCGAGTGGCCGCTCTGGTCGTCGGCGGCCGCGTGCATGGTGGCCGTGGCCCGCCCCAGGTCGGCCACGACCGCCCCGATCTCGGCCGGGTCGTCGATGTCGGACCAGTCGAGGTCCACCGCGTACGGCGACACCTCGGCGACCAGCTGCCCCGCCCCGTCCAGCTCGGTCCAGCCCAGCCACGGGTCGGCGTGGGCCTGCAGCGCGCGCTGGGAGATCACCGTGCGGTGGCCCTCGTGGTGGAAGTACGACCGCACCTGCTCGTCGGTGATGTGCCGGGAGACCGCCGGGGTCTGCCCCTGCTTCATGTAGATCACCACATCGTTCTCCAGGGCGTCGCTGTTGCCCTCCAGAAGGATGTTGTACGAGGGGAGCCCGGCGCTGCCGATGCCGATGCCCCGGCGGCCCACGACGTCCTTGACGCGGTAGGAGTCCGGGCGCGAGAGACTGGACTCGGGGAGCGTCTCCAGATAGCCGTCGAAGGCGGCCAGGACCTTGTAGCGGGTGGCCGCGTCCAGCTCGATGGACCCGCCGCCGGCCGTGAAGCGGCGCTCGAAGTCGCGGATCTCGGTCATCGAGTCCAGCAGCCCGAAGCGGGTCAGCGAGCGGGCGTCACGCAGCGCGTCCAGCAGCGGGCCCTCGGCGGTCTCCAGGGTGAAGGGCGGCACCTCGTCGTTCTTGGCGCCGGTGGCCAGGGCGTGAACGCGCTCGCGGTAGGCGCCGGCGTACGTCCGCACCAGCTCGGTGATCTTGTCGTCGCTGAGCGCCTTGGTGTAGCCGATGAGCGCCACGGAGGCGGCGAAGCGCTTCAGGTCCCAGGTGAAGGGGCCGACGTACGCCTCGTCGAAGTCGTTCACATTGAAGATCAGCCGGCCGTTGGCGTCCATGTAGGTGCCGAAGTTCTCGGCGTGGAGGTCACCGTGGATCCACACCCGGCTGGTGCGGTCGTCCAGGTACGGCCCGCCGGCGCGCTCCCGCTCCACATCGGAATAGAACAGACAGGCGGTGCCGCGGTAGAACGCGAACGCCGAGGCGGCCATCTTCCGGAACTTGACGCGGAAGGCGGCCGGGTCGGCGGCGAGCAGCTCGCCGAAGGCGGTGTCGAATACGGCGAGGATGTGCTCGCCGCGCTGTTCCGCCTGGGTCTGCTGGTTCGGCATCGCGGAACGCCTCCTGGGGCATGAGAGATGTGATCGGTGTGGCAGATACGACAGGGTATGTTCCGTCGCGCCGGGCGCGCGGGAAGACCGGATGACCCGTCGGGATCAACGCCTGAGGCTACTCGTGAGTGCCCGGCTGGTGTCAGTGCGGAGGGGTAACCTTCGGAGCTGTCTCGCCCTGCCGTCATCGATTGTTCGCCGGAGGTCTTCCACCGTGACCAAGCCGCCCTTCACGCACCTGCATGTCCATACCCAGTACTCGCTGCTGGACGGTGCGGCGCGGCTCAAGGACATGTTCAACGCGTGCAACGAGATGGGCATGACCCACATCGCCATGACCGACCATGGCAACCTCCACGGCGCGTACGACTTCTACCAGCAGGCGACGGGCGCGGGGGTCACGCCGATCATCGGGATCGAGGCGTATGTGGCGCCCGAGTCGCGGCGCTACAAGCGGCGTGTCCAGTGGGGCCAGCCGCACCAGAAGCGCGATGACGTCTCCGGTTCCGGTGGTTACACCCACAAGACCATCTGGGCGTCGAACAAGACCGGTCTGCACAACCTCTTCCGGCTCTCCTCCGACGCCTATATGGAGGGCTACTTCGTCAAGTGGCCGCGGATGGACAAGGAGACCATCGCCCAGTGGTCCGAGGGCCTGATCGCCTCCACCGGCTGTCCCTCGGGCGAGCTGCAGACCCGGCTCCGGCTCGGCCAGTTCGACGAGGCGCTCAAGGCCGCCTCCGAGTACCAGGACATCTTCGGCAAGGACCGGTATTTCCTGGAGCTGATGGACCACGGCATCGAGATCGAGCGCCGGGTCCGGGACGGGCTGCTGGAGATCGGCAAGAAGCTGGACATCCCGCCGCTGGTCACCAACGACTCGCACTACACGTACTCCCGCGAGTCCGTGGCCCATGACGCGCTGCTGTGCGTCCAGACCGGCAAGAACCTCTCCGACCCCGACCGCTTCCGATTCGACGGCACCGGCTACTACCTGAAGTCCACGGAGGAGATGTACGCCATCGACTCCTCGGACGCCTGGCAGGAGGGCTGCCGCAACACCCTGCTGGTCGCCGAGCAGATCGACGCCACCGGCTGGTTCGAAAAGCGTGACCTGATGCCGCGGTTCGACGTCCCCGAGGGGTACACCGAGGTCACCTGGTTCCAGGAGGAGGTCCGCAAGGGGATGGCCCGCCGCTTCCCCGGCGGCGTCCCCGAGGACCGTCAGAAGCTGGCCGAGTACGAGATGGACGTCATCATCCAGATGGGGTTCCCGGGCTACTTCCTCGTGGTCGCCGACTTCATCATGTGGGCGAAGAACAACGGCATCGCGGTCGGCCCCGGCCGAGGCTCCGCGGCCGGTTCGATCGTCTCGTACGCGATGGGCATCACCGACCTCGACCCGGTCGAGCACGGGCTGATCTTCGAGCGGTTCCTCAACCCCGAGCGTGTGTCCATGCCCGATGTCGACATCGACTTCGACGAGCGTCGGCGCGGTGAGGTCATCCGGTACGTCACCGAGAAATACGGCCACGACAAGGTCGCCCAGATCGGCACCTACGGCACCATCAAGGCCAAGAACGCCATCAAGGACTCGGCCCGCGTGCTGGGCTATCCGTACGCGATGGGCGACCGCATCACCAAGGCCATGCCCGCCGACGTCCTCGGCAAGGGCATCCCGCTCTCCGGCATCACCGATGAGAAGCACCCCCGCTACAGCGAGGCGGGCGAGGTGCGCGGGATGTATGAGAACGAGCCGGATGTGAAGAAGGTCATCGACACCGCGCGCGGTATCGAGGGCCTGGTGCGCCAGATGGGTGTGCACGCCGCCGGCGTGATCATGTCGAGCGAGACGGTGACCGACCATGTCCCGGTCTTCTCGCCGAAGAACGACGGCCAGGTCGTGACCCAGTGGGACTACCCCACCTGTGAGTCGCTCGGCCTGCTGAAGATGGACTTCCTGGGCCTGCGCAACCTCACCATCATGGACGACGCCGTCAAGATGGTGCGCGCCAACAAGGGCATCGACCTGAAGATGCTCGATCTGTCCCTGGACGACCCCAAGACCTTCGAACTGCTCTGCCGCGGTGACACCCTCGGCGTCTTCCAGTTCGACGGCGGCCCCATGCGCTCCCTGCTGCGCATGATGAAGCCCGACAACTTCGAGGACATTTCCGCCGTCTCGGCCCTCTACCGGCCGGGCCCGATGGGCATGAACTCGCATATCAACTACGCGCTGCGGAAGAACGGGCAGCAGGAGATCACCCCGATCCACCCCGAGCTGGAGGAGCCGCTCAAGGAGGTCCTGGGCATCACCCACGGCCTCATCGTGTACCAGGAGCAGGTGCAGAAGGCCGCCCAGGTGCTCGCCGGCTATTCGCTCGGCCAGGCCGACCTGCTCCGCCGCGCCATGGGCAAGAAGAAGCAGGAGGTCCTGGACAAGGAGTTCGTGCCCTTCCAGCAGGGCGCCCGCGACAAGGGGTATTCCGACGAGGCCATCCAGGCGGTGTGGGACGTCCTGGTCCCGTTCGCCGGATACGCGTTCAACAAGGCGCACTCCTCCGCGTACGGCCTGGTCACCTACTGGACCGCGTATCTCAAGGCCAACTACCCCGCCGAGTACATGGCGGCGCTGCTCACCTCGGTGCGTGACGACAAGGACAAGTCGGCGGTCTATCTGAACGAGTGCCGTCGTATGGGCATCAAGGTGCTGCCGCCGAACGTCAATGAGTCCGAGGCCAACTTCACCGCTCAGGGTGATGATGTGATCCTCTTCGGTCTCACGGCGGTCCGGAACGTCGGTCAGAACGTGGTGGAAGCGATCATCCGTGGCCGTAAGGCCAAGGGGAAGTACGCCTCGTTCCCGGACTACCTGGACAAGGTCGAGGCGGTCGTGTGCAACAAGCGCACCACGGAATCGCTGATCAAGGCGGGCGCGTTCGACGAGATGGGCCACACCCGTAAGGGGCTCACGGCGCACTACGAGGCGCTGATCGACAATGTGGTGGCGGTCAAGCGCAAGGAGGCCGAGGGGCAGTTCGACCTCTTCGGCGGCATGGCCGGTGACGGCGGGGACGGCGAAGGGCCGGGCTTCGGTCTCGACGTCGAGTTCTCGGACGTCGAATGGGAGAAGACCTATCTGCTGGCCCAGGAGCGGGAGATGCTGGGCCTGTATGTCTCCGATCATCCGCTGTTCGGCATCGAGCATGTGCTGAACGAGAAGGCGGACGCCGCGATCTCCGCGCTCACCGGGGGTGAGCACGCGGACGGCGCGATCGTCACCATCGGCGGCATCATCTCCGGTCTGCAGCGCAAGATGACCAAACAGGGCAACGCCTGGGCCATCGCCACCGTGGAGGATCTGGCCGGCTCCATCGAGTGCATGTTCTTCCCGGCCACCTATCAGCTGGTCTCCACCCAGCTCGTCGAGGACGCCGTCGTCTTCGTCAAGGGCCGACTCGACAAGCGCGAGGACGTGCCCCGGCTGGTCGCCATGGAGCTGATGGTGCCCGATCTCTCCGAGGCATCGGCCAACGCGCCCGTGACGATCACCATTCCCACGGTCAAGGTCACCCCGCCGCTGGTCGAGAAGCTGGGCGAGGTCCTCACCCACCACCGCGGCGCCACCGAGGTGCGGATCAAGCTCCAGGGGGCGCGGAAGACCACCGTGCTGCGGCTCGACCGGCACCGCGTCACCGCCGACCCGGCGCTCTTCGGCGATCTCAAGGTGCTGTTGGGGGCGTCCTGCCTGGCCGGGTGATTGCCCGGCCCCGCTGACGCGCCCTCGACGTTGACGAGGGCAAGGGCGGGGACGAGAGCACACCAGGGGCGCGCCCGCATCGGGCGCGCCCCTGGGGGCCACGGTCACGCGGCCCGCCACCGCGGTGGCTCAGCGCCGGTGCGCGGTGCGTCAGTTGTGGCCGAAGCTCTTCTGCCGGCCCTTGCGCGCCGTCGAGGGGCTGCCCTCCGGCCGCATCGCCTGCGACTGCCCGTCCATCGACGGCTGCTGCTCGGCGGAGCGGTCGGCCGTGCCGCGCTCCTGACGCTGTTCCTGCTGCTGCTTGCGATCGCGGTTCTTGTTCTTGCCCATGGTGGTGTTCCTCCGGTTGGGATCAGCCCCCTGGCGAAGGGCCCTCCCGGGCGAAGCCCTTCGGGAAGAAACAGTGACATGCCACGGTGACCCGTGCATTTCGGGCAATTACGGTGAGTGAGAAGGAGGGTATTGGCGGGTAAGCCGTATCCGCCACGCCGGTGATCCAGTTCGGACTGATAACCCCCGCACGGTCGGGCAGACTCGAAGGAAAGCCGAAAACCACATCCGGGGGCACGGCTGTGCGCGGGGGGCGACCGAGGACTGGACCGTCAGGAAAGAGGGTGGAACGTGGACCGCTGCGTCGTCCTGGTGGACGCCGGGTATCTGCTGGGCGCCGCCGCGAGCCTGCTGGCCGGGGAGCCCGCCCGATCGCGCATCTCCGTCGACCACGCGACCCTCATCCAGGGCCTGCGGGAGCGGGCCGAGGCCGAGACCGAGTGTCCGCTGCTGCGGATCTACTGGTTCGACGGCGCCCCCGACCGGGTGCCCCAGCCCGAGCACCGGCGGCTGCGCGTGATGCCCCGGGTGACCGTACGGCTCGGCGCTCTCACCCGCAGTGACGGCCGCTGGGCCCAGAAGGGCGTGGATGCCGCCATGCACGCCGAGCTCACCGAGCTCGCGCGCAACCGGGCCTGCGCCGACATCGTCCTCGTCACCGGCGACGGGGACCTGCTGCCCGGGCTGATGTCGGCCAAGGAGCACGGCGTCGCCGTCCACCTCTGGGCGGTCCAGGCCGCCGACGGCGACTACAACCAGTCCGAGGACCTGGTCGCCGAGGCCGATGAGCGGCGCGTCCTCGACCGCGCCTGGATCACCCGGGCGGTGCGCGCCAAGGAGCTTCCCGGGCCCTGTGCGCCCGTCTCCGAGCCCCGCCCGGAGATCGCGGCCATTCTCTCCGCCCCGCTGCCGGAGACGGCCGCCGCCGCGGCCGCGAGCGGGTCGCCCGGCCCGGCGGAGGCACCCGGCGGCCGTAACGGCGCCGCCCGGCCCGGCGCCGACGTGACCGGCCCGGCCGCCGCCCCCGGCCGTCCCGCCGCCCCGGGCCCCGAGGCGGGCACGGACGTCGCGGCGGCGGGCGCCGGCAAGGGGGTGCCCACCCCCAAGGACCTCGCCGACCTGGGCCGCGGCCCGGCCGCGCCCGGCGGCCAGCCGGAGCGGCAGCAGGCCGCCGGCGCCACCCTGCGCTGGTCCTCCGACAAGGGCTGGGTCGACCGGGGCCCCGGCGCCGTGGGGGAGCCGCCGGAGACCGCGAACCTGCCCATGCTGGCCCAGCTCACCAGCGCCGAGCAGCGCTGGGCCGACCGCGAGGAGGACATCACGGCCGTCAGCGGCGACCCCTTCGAGGTCGGCCAGGTCTTCGCCCGCCGCTGGACCGACCGGCTCGCCGAACCGGGTCCGTTGCGCCAGATCTCCACGGAGTACCCCCGCATCCCGCACCGCATCGACGGTGAACTGCTGCGCTACGCGGCCCGCTTCGGGCTGCTGGCCCACAAGGACGACCAGATCGACGAGCACGACCGCTATGCGATCCGGGCGGGTTTCTGGCGCGAAATCGACCTCCGCTCGGCCGCGGAGCACGCCCAGACGGGCGGCTAGGGGATATCCGGCAGATCTTGACGCCCGCGGCGGGCCGCTCCCCTTCCCCAGCGATATGCGGCTCCGTCACGACCCCCGGTGGCACCGACACGGCCGGGCCGCCGACCCTCCTCGTCCTGTGATCCTCCGATCCGTCCCCGAGGGCCCCGAGGACGGGAGCGGGTGTTTGGGCGCGTACCCTCATAGCTCGTGAGGACGGGCGCGAAACAGGCGACGAGTGGCGATGTGGTGTGCACCGTGCGCGGCCTGGTCAAGACCTATCCCGCGGCGCGCGGCCGCCGCGGCGCCCCCGCCACGCCCGCGATCCGGGCCAGCGACGGCATCGACCTCGATGTGGTGCGCGGCGAGGTCTTCGGGCTGCTCGGGCCCAACGGCGCCGGCAAATCCACCCTCGTACGGCAGCTCACCGGACTGCTGCGGCCCGACGAGGGCAGTGTGCGGGTGCTCGGCCACGATCTCGTACGCCACCCCGAGCGCGCCGCCCGGCTGCTGTGCTACCTCGGCCAGGACTCGACCGCGCTGGACGAGCTGACCGTCGCCCTCGCCGCCGAGACCACCGCGCGGCTGCGCGGGCTGGAGGCCCGCGCGGCCCGTGCCGAGCGGGACGCGGTGATCGAGGAGCTGGGGCTCGGGGAGATCGCCGGGCGCCCGCTGAAGAAGCTCTCCGGCGGCCAGCGGCGGCTGGCCTGCGTCGCCGCGGCGCTGGTGGGGGAGCGGCCGCTGCTGGTGCTGGACGAGCCCACCAGCGGAATGGACCCCGTCGCCCGGCGCGCCGTATGGGCGGCCGTGGACCGGCGGCGGGCCGAGCGGGGCGTGACAGTGGCGCTGGTCACCCACAATGTGATCGAGGCGGAAACGGTTCTGGACCGGGTCGCCGTGCTGGACCGCGGCAAGGTCATCGCCTGCGACACGCCCGCCGGGCTGAAGGCGCTGGTCGCCGACGAGGTGCGGCTGGAGCTGGTGTGGCGCACCGAGCCGCCGCTGGACGTGCCCGAGGTCGCCGCCCTGCGGAGCGCCGCCGAGGCGGCCCGGGCCGCCGACGGCGTCTCCGGGCGGCGCTGGACGCTCCGGCTCCCGCCGGACGAGGCGCGTGCCGCCATCGCCACCGTGACCGGTGGCCCCGCCTTCGCGGCGCTGGACGATTTCACCCTTGCCACGCCGAGCCTGGAGGATGTGTACATCGCCCTGGGCGGCCGTGCGGAGGGCGCGGAGGGGCTGGTGAAGGCGTGACCGCCGAGGCGAGCCGGTGAACACGTCGGTGACCGTGACCGTAAGAGCCGTAGAGGCGAAGAGGAGCCGCGCAACGTGAGTGTCATGCCCGCCGTGTCCGGTGTGTCCGGGACCACTGGTGTGCCTGGTGTGTCCGGTGCTTCCGCTGGGCTGCCCGGTGCGCCCGGTGCCTCGTCCGGTGCCTCCGGTACGTCGGGGGCGTCCGGTGAGGCCGCGAACATCCCCGCGCCGCTGGCGGCGCGGGCGCGGCTCTTCCCCGCGCTCGCCGCGGTCTACCGCGCCCAGCTCTCGCGGGCCCGGGTGGCCCGGATACCGCTGCTCTTCGTGGCCACCTTCCAGTCCATCGGGATCATGATCCTGATGCGCGGGGTGGTGGACGGCGGGAGCGAGGCGCGGTCGGTGGTGGCCGGGTCGAGCGTGCTGGTCGTCGCCTTCGTGGCGCTCAACCTGCTCGCCCAGTACTTCGGCCAGCTCCGGGCCAGCGGCGGGCTCGACCACTACGCGACCCTGCCGGTGCCGCCCTCGGCCGTGGTGCTCGGGGCGGCCGCCGCGTACGCCTCCTTCACCGTGCCCGGAACCATCGTCACCGCGGTCATGGGCAGTGTGCTCTTCCAACTGCCCATGACGCATCTGTGGATCCTCCTCGCCGTGATCCCCCTCTCCGGCGCCGCCCTCGCCGGACTCGGCGCCGTGCTGGGGCTGCTCGCCCCGCGTCAGGAACTCGCCACGCTGTGCGGGCAGTTGGGGATGTCCGCCGCGCTGCTGCTGGGGGTGCTGCCCGCGGACCGGATGCCGCAGGTGGTGTCGTACGCGCGCGATCTGCTGCCGTCGACGTACGGTGTGGAGGCCCTGGCCCGGACCTTCGACGGGCAGCCCGACTGGTGGGTGGTCTGTGCCGACCTCGGGGTGTGCGCCGGGGTGGCCGTGGTGTCCCTCGCCGCCGCGACCTGGGCCTATCGGCGGGCGGCCGTGCGGTGACGCGCCGCAGCGAACGTCCCGCCGACCGAAGTACGCCATCCGCCTGGCACGATGACGGGGTGACCGCACCGTTGACGCCACATGATCCGCCTCCGCCGCACGAGGACCCCGCCGAGGGCCGCCCCCCGGCCCACGGGCAGCCTGCTGGGGACTCCTCCGTGCCGAATCCCTCCGGATACCCGGAGCACCCCGAGCACCCCGAGCACCCTTCCGGGCATCCGGAGGGCTCGGAGCACTCCGAGTACTCCGAGCCGGGGCCCGAGTTGCGCGCCGAACTGGTGCAGGCGTCGCTGGTCGCCATCGCGGTGGCGGTCTCCGGGGTGCTTCTGGGGCTGTTGTGGCTGTGGCTGGCGCCGAAGGTTCCCCTGGTCTCGGACGGCACCGCCGTCTATCTGAAGAACTCGGAAGGGGAGGACGCGATCGGCGCGGACGGTGTGTTCACGCTGCTCGGGCTCGCCTTCGGGGCCATCTCGGCCCTCATCGTCTTTCTGCTCTTCCGCCACGGCGGTATCGCGCTGGTCATCGGCCTGGCGATCGGTGGGGTGCTCGCCTCGGTGATCGCCTGGCGGCTGGGCCTCTGGCTGGGGCCCACCTCGGACGTCGTGGCCCACGCCAAGGAGGCCGGTAAGGGGGTCACCTTCGACGGACCGCTCAAGCTGGGCGCGAAGGGTGCGCTGCTGGCGTGGTCGGTGGCGGCGATGGTGATCCATCTGGCGCTGACGGGGCTGTTCGGCCCCCGGGACCCGGAGCCCGCGCTGCCGCACGTGGCGAGCCCGGAAGCGCGCTAAGGCGGTTCGGGCCCGCCTTAAGCATGCTGGGCCCCGCCTCAGAGCGGCTAGGGGCGTCCGGCGGATCGGACGCCTGCGGCGGGCTGTTCCCCTCCGCGCCCCTTCCCGCGGCGTCGATATGCGGCTCCGCCGCGTGGTGGGGCTCCGCCCCAGACCCCGTGTTCCGGGGACGGGGCCTCTGGTATCGGGCAGCGATGGGCAGGCTGCTTCCCGCCCGGCCCTTTGCCGCGGCATTGATATGTGGCTCCGCCGCACGGTGGGGCTCCGCCCCAGATCCCAGCCGGACGACCCGGATGTGTGCGGACGTCCGCCCGGTCATCCGCCGTGTCGGCGTGCCGATCGCCACCAGCCTGCCGGTGTGGGTGTTCACGGCGGCGGCGGTCGGCTCGTCGGCCCCCGCGGTCCAGGGGCGGGGTCCCGCCACGCGGCGGAGCCGCATATCGATACCGCGGGAAGGGGCGGGAAGGGGCGGGGAGGGGAAAGATCCGCCGGACAACCCCGCAGGCCGCCGCTTGGGCGGCCACGGAGCCACGAGCGGGCGTCGGGCCACGGGGGGCGCCGGAGTCGGAGCGGGCACCAGGCGGCACGAGCGGGCGTCGGGCGCGAGGGTGTTCCACACGAGCCGGGCGCCAGGGGCCCCGCAAGAGCGCTGTGAGCGCTACGCGCGGGCGATCGGCGCCAGTACCGCGTCCGTCAGCGACGCCAGATCCCCCGGCGCCAGCTCGACCTCCAGCCCGCGGCGGCCCGCCGAGACACAGATCGTCTCGTAGCCGGTGGCCGACTCGTCCAGGGCCGTGGGAAGGCGCTTGCGCTGACCGAGCGGGGAGATCCCGCCCCGCACATAGCCCGTGGTGCGCTCGGCCGCCGCGGGGTCCGCCATCGTGGCGCGCTTGCCGCCCACCGCCGAGGCGAGCGCCTTGAGGTCGAGCGTGGCCGAGACCGGCACGATGGCGACCGTAAGGCGGTCATCGACGCTCGCGACAAGGGTCTTGAAGACCCGGCCCGGTTCGACGCCGAGCGCCTGGGCGGCCTCCTCGCCGTAAGAGGGGGCTGCCGGGTCGTGCTCGTAGGAGTGCAGGGTGAAATCCGTGCCCGCCGCGGTGAGGGCGGTGGTGGCGGGGGTGCCCGCCGAGATCTTCTTGGTCTTCTTGGGCATGTTCGTCCGCGTCAGTTGGGGCTGGTGGGACCGCGGGTCAGATCGGCGGCCGGGAGCGACGGGAGCTTACCGATGACGGCGCTCTCGGCGCGAAGGAGTTTCAGCTCGTCGGCCAGCCGGCTCGCGGTGTCCGGCGCCTGCAGCAGCCGCTGTTTCGCGGGCGTGTCGAGCACGGCCGCGGCCGCCACCAGGTAGGAGAGCACGGACGGTTCGCCCGGCAGGTCCTGCTCGTTCGCCAGGGTCCGCTCACGGGCGCCCGCGAGCCGCTTCTGGTACATGCGGAAGGCCCGTACCACCCCCGAGGCCAGCGCCCCGGCACCCTCGCCCTGCTCCTCCTCCAGCTCCTTGACCTCGGCCGTCAGATAGGGGCCGGAGGAGTCCACGGAGACCAGCTCGAAGCGGGTGGTGCCGGTGGCCAGCACCTCGAAGGTGCCGTCCTCCTGCTCCCGGATGGTGGCCGCGTCCGCCACGCACCCCACGGCGTAGAAGGACTTGGCGGGATCCGGTCCGAACCCGGCCGTGGGGCCTGGGTCCGGCCGCGTGACGGAGTCCGGGAGGCCGACCGCGCTCGGGGCGACCTCATGGCCGTCCCGGATGGCGATCACCCCGAACCGGCGCGGCGCGTCCTCGGGAAGCGCCGACAAATCGCGCATCAGGGAGCGGTACCGCTGCTCGAAGACGTTCAGGGGCATGACGAGCCCCGGGAACAGCACCGTGTTCAGCGGGAAGAGCGGAAGGCGCGCGGAGGTCACGGGGCGTAAGCCTAATGGCCCCGCGCGTTTCCTTTCACTGGTGCCGCAGCAGCCGGTCACTGGCGCCGCAGCAGCCGGGACGCACCGGCGGCCACCGCGGTGGCCAGCACCCAGCCCAGCAGGATCATCACGATGGACGCCCATTGGACGGCGCCGTCCGGTCTCCAGTAGCCGTCCATGCCCAGATCGATCACCGGGATCAGCAGGTCGAGCGTGTACAGCGAGGCGTTCCAGTTCGGGGATTCATCCGGCTTCAGGGCCTCCGGCCGGTTGTGGGCGAAGAACACCGAGCCGACCGCCCACAGCACCGCCATCCACACCGCGGCCCGGCCCGGGCGGTACCCGTAGGCCACCGTCCAGTCCTGGAGATAGCCCCACACCTTCCCGGCGACCGGCAGCGTCTCCCGGCGGCGGCGCTGCTTGGCGAGCTGCACCTCGCGCGCGTCGGCGTCCTCGCCGCTGGCCCGCATCGTGTTGGCCAGCATCTCGTACGGCTCGGGCGCGTACTCGGGGGTTGCCGCGGCCACCCACTCCAGCCGCCGGGCCAGCGGGAAGTGGCCGCGCGGAATCAGGCACTCATAGCTGAACCCGGCCATGGTCAGCCCGCCCGGCCCCGGCCAGCTCACCGACTTGTCGACAAGATTGACCACCCGGGCGCCGGAGAGGATCACCCGGCCGCGCTGCGGCCGCTCCCCGAGGAAGCGCAGCTCGGGCGTCTGGACCCGGCGCAGCGACAGCTCCTGGTCGTTCTCCATGATGAAGCGGGCCTGGTCGAAGTCGATGGCGTCGCCGATCCGCCCGTCGTCCAGCCGGATTCCGCCCTCGCATTCGAAGCGCTGGATCCGGGTGCCCCGGGTGGGAGTGGAGGCGGTGCCGTACGGCGGGGTGGAGCCGCTGGAGTACGTGCTCACCCCGCCCGCGGTGAGGTAGAGGCTGCGCTCCACGGTGAGCTGCGGCGCGTTGAGCGCGCGGCGGCCGTACGGGTTGCGCAGCCGGCTGCCGCGCAGGCTGAGCGACACCCCGATCTGCGCCCCGCGCAGGCTCAGCTCGCCATAGGACTCGATCATGTCGGCCTGGAAGTCCTGGGCGACGGTCAGCCCGTCGGCGCTGATGGACATGCCCCGGCGGTCGCGGCGCACGATGAGCTGGTTGAGCAATAAATCCGTGCCGATATGGGCGTCGGTGAGCCGGATCCCGTGTTCGACCACACAGCGCGGCAGATGCAGATCCCCCTCGGTGCGCAGCCGGGCCGCCTCCAGCCGGGGAAGTGCGCAGCCCACCAGTCGCAGGGTGGTGAACTGCGCCTCGGGGAGCAGCACCTCCCGCTCGAAGCGGCAGTTCTTCAGCTCCACATAGGGATCGATGTTCCCGCCGGCCAGGTCGAGCGTGCCGGTGATGTGCACCCCGTTGAGCTTGAGCGCGGCGACCCGGCCCGGCTGCGCGGGCGGCCCGTCCAGCAGCAGGAGGGCCACGACACGCGCCCGGACACTGCGCTCCGGGCCCCAGGCATACGGGCCGGCGGGGTCGTTCCGCTGGGGGTGCGAGGTGCGCAGATCATGGGTGCTGCCATTGCGGAACGCCTGCCACATGCCCCATTCGGCGGTGGTCAGATCGAGGCCCGGGGGTGGGTCGCCATCGTGCGGCTCGGTCACAGCCGTGTCCCCTCCTGATTCTCCGTGTCCCCGTACGGAGCACATTCCCGCTGAGTAACCGGTTGAACGCCAACGGTCAGGGTCAACTTAGGGCGTCCGTATCACTGACTGATACGGGGGGAGGGGCGTCGTGGCGGGTCTGAGACAATTGATCGCGTGATCTCCCGTATCGATCTGCGCGGTGCCGCCTTCCCGGAAGGCGGGATCGACCGCGACTTGCTGCCCCGTGCCGAGCTCGACGTCGAGGCCGCCCTGGAGAAGGTGCGGCCCATCTGCGACGACGTGCGCCATCGCGGTACCGCTGCGTTGATCGACTACGCCCATCGGTTCGACGGCGTCGCCATAGAACGGGTGCGGGTCCCCGCGGAGGCGCTGGAGCGCGCCCTGGTGGAGCTGGACCCGGCCGTGCGCGCCGCCCTGGAGGAGTCCGTCCGGCGGGCCCGGCTGGTCCACCGGGACCAGCGGCGCACCGACCACACCACCCAGGTGGTGCCGGGCGGCACGGTCACCGAGCGCTGGGTGCCGGTCGAGCGCGTCGGGCTGTACGTACCGGGCGGGCGCTCGGTCTACCCCTCCTCCGTGGTGATGAACGTGGTGCCCGCGCAGGAGGCCGGGGTCGGCTCGATGGCCGTCGCCTCCCCGCCGCAGGCGGAGTTCGGCGGGCTGCCGCACCCCACGATCCTCGCGGCGTGCGCGCTGCTGGGCGTGGACGAGGTGTACGCGGCGGGTGGCGCCCAGGCCGTCGCCATGTTCGCCTACGGCACCGAGGACTGCCGCCCGGTCTCGATGGTGACCGGGCCGGGCAACATCTTTGTGGCCGCGGCCAAGCGGCTGCTCAAGGGCCGGATCGGCATCGATGCCGAGGCCGGGCCGACCGAGATCGCCGTCCTCGCCGACGCCACCGCCGACCCGGTGCACGTCGCCGCGGACCTGATCAGCCAGGCCGAGCACGACCCGCTGGCCGCCTCCGTGCTGGTCACCGACTCCGAGGAGCTGGCCGCCGCGGTCGAGAAGGAGCTGGACGTCCAGCTGGGGGCCACCAAGCACGTCGAGGACCGGATCCGTCCGGCGCTGTCCGGGCGGCAGTCCGGCATCGTGCTGGTCGACGGCCTCGAGCAGGGCCTGGCCGTCGTGGACGCGTACGCGGCCGAGCACCTGGAGATCCAGACCGAGGACGCGGCGGCCGTCGCGGCCCGGGTGCGCAACGCCGGGGCGATCTTCGTCGGGGCCTTCGCGCCGGTGTCGCTGGGCGACTACGCGGCGGGCTCCAACCATGTGCTGCCCACGGGCGGCTGCGCCTGCCATTCCTCGGGGCTGTCCGTGCAGTCGTTCCTGCGCGGCATCCATGTGGTGGACTACAGCCGGGAGGCGCTGGCCGAGATCGCCGGCCATGTGGTGACGCTGGCCGAGGCGGAGGATCTGCCCGCCCACGGCGCCGCGGTGAAGGCAAGGTTCGACTGGAAGGTGCCACCGAGCAAGTGACCGGCATTGACGATCTCCCGATCCGGGACGAGCTCCGTGGTAAATCCCCGTACGGCGCCCCGCAGCTCGAGGTGCCCGTACGGCTGAACACCAACGAGAACCCCTACCCGCTGCCCGAGCCGCTGGTCGCCCGCATCGCCGAGCGGGTCACCGAGGCGGCCCGGAACCTCAACCGCTACCCGGACCGGGACGCGGTCGAGCTCCGCACCGAGCTGGCCCGCTACCTCAGCCGTACGGCCGGTCTCGAGGTCGGTGTCGCCCAGGTGTGGGCGGCCAACGGGTCCAACGAGGTGCTGCAGCAGCTTCTGCAGACCTTCGGCGGGCCGGGGCGCACCGCGATCGGCTTCGAGCCCTCGTACTCGATGCACGCGCTGATCTCGCGCGGCACCGGCACGGGCTGGATTTCCGGTCCCCGGAACGACGATTTCACCATCGATGTCGATGCCGCCCGTAAGGCCATCGCCGAGCACCGCCCCGATGTCGTCTTCATCACCTCGCCGAACAATCCGACGGGGACGGCCGTCGCGGCCGAGACGGTGCTGGCGCTCTACGAGGCGGCGCAGGCCGCCAGGGCGGAGGCCGCCGGGGCGCTCGTCGTCGTGGACGAGGCGTACGGGGAGTTCAGCCACCGTCCCTCGCTGCTGCCACTGATCGAGGGGCGGCAGCGGCTGGTGCTCTCGCGCACCATGTCCAAGGCGTTCGGCGCGGCCGGGCTGCGGCTCGGCTATCTCGCCGCCGATCCGGCGGTCGTCGATGCCGTCCAGCTCGTCCGCCTGCCGTACCACCTGTCCGCCGTCACCCAGGCCACCGCGCTGGCCGCCCTGGAGCACACCGATACGCTGCTGGGGTACGTCGAGGCGCTGAAGGCCGAGCGCGACCGGCTGGTGAGCGAGCTGCGCACCCTCGGCTGCGAGGTGACCGACTCCGACGCCAACTTCGTCCAGTTCGGCCGCTTCGAGGACGCCCATGCGGCGTGGCAGGGCCTGCTGGACCGGGGCGTCCTGGTCCGTGACAACGGCGTACCGGGCCGGCTGCGGGTCACCGCGGGCACACCGGCCGAGAACGACGCGTTCCTCGACGCGGTACGCGAGCTGATGAAGGAGAAGAGCGCATGACCCGCGTGGGACGTGTGGAGCGCACGACCAAGGAGACCTCGGTCGTCGTCGAGATCGATCTCGACGGCACCGGCCAGGTCGATGTGTCGACAGGTGTCGGCTTCTACGACCACATGCTCGACCAGCTCGGCCGCCACGGCCTCTTCGACCTCACGGTCAAGACCGAGGGCGACCTGCACATCGACACCCACCACACCATCGAGGACACCGCCCTCGCGCTCGGCGCCGCCTTCAAGCAGGCGCTCGGCGACAAGGTGGGCATCTACCGGTTCGGCAACTGCACGGTGCCGCTGGACGAGTCGCTGGCCCAGGTGACGGTCGACCTCTCCGGCCGCCCGTACCTGGTGCACACCGAGCCGGAGAACATCGCGCCGATGATCGGCAGCTACGACACCACGATGACCCGGCACATCCTGGAGTCCTTCGTGGCCCAGGCGCAGATCGCCCTGCACGTCCACGTCCCGTACGGGCGCAACGCGCACCACATCGTGGAGTGCCAGTTCAAGGCCCTGGCGCGGGCCCTGCGCTACGCCAGCGAGCGCGACCCCCGTGCCGCCGGGATCCTCCCCTCCACGAAGGGGGCCCTGTGAGCGTCGCACGCGCGGCCGCCGGGCCGCAGACGGCACGCGACCCGCGCTTTCGCCGCGCGGGCGGAGAAGCGAACGAGGTAGCGTCTTGAACGGCTTGTCGACCGTGTTCATCCTCGTGGGGCTGTTTCTGCTCGGCGGGGTCATCTCCTTCGTCAAGCAGGGCATCTCCAAGAGCATCGTCACGCTGCTCGGGATCGGTGCCACGATGGCGCTGCTCGCCGGGATCCTGCGGCTTGAGGTATGGAATTGAGTGACCTGACGAACAGCACGACCGCGAAGAGCGTCGTCGTCTTCGACTACGGATTCGGCAACGTACGTTCCGCCGAGCGGGCCCTCGCCCATGTCGGCGCGCAGGTCGAGATCACCCGTGACTACGACAAGGCCATGGCCGCCGACGGCCTCCTCGTGCCCGGCGTCGGTGCCTTCGCCGCCTGCATGAACGGGCTGCGTGAGGCGCGCGGCGACTGGATCGTGGGGCGCCGGCTGTCCGGCGGCCGCCCGGTCATGGGCATCTGTGTCGGCATGCAGATCCTCTTCGGGCGCGGTATCGAGCACGGCGTCGAGGCCGAGGGCCTGGACGAATGGCCCGGCACGGTCGAGCCGCTGCGCGCCCCCGTCGTCCCCCACATGGGCTGGAACACGGTCAAGGCGCCCGAGGACTCACAGCTCTTCGCGGGCCTGGACGAGGGCGAGCGGTACTACTTCGTCCACTCCTACGCGGTCCGCACCTGGGAGCTCGAGGTCACCAACCCCTACATGCCCTCCCCCAAGGTCAGCTGGGCCACCCATGGCGAGCCGTTTGTCGCCGCCGTGGAGAACGGCCCGCTGTGGGCCACCCAGTTCCACCCCGAGAAGTCGGGTGACGCCGGAGCGCGGCTGCTCCGCAACTGGCTCGACACGCTCTGACCGGCCCGCGCCGGCCCCGGTCCGCACCTGCCCTCCCACCCGCACCGCCCGCACGCTCTCACCGAAGGTTGTCCGCATGCGCTCGAACCGCCTCGAACTCCTCCCCGCCGTCGATGTCCGCGACGGCCAGGCCGTCCGCCTCGTCCACGGCGAGTCCGGCTCCGAGACGTCGTACGGTGACCCGATGGAGGCCGCCCTGGCCTGGCAGCGGGCGGGCGCCGAATGGCTGCATCTGGTGGACCTCGACGCCGCCTTCGGCACCGGGGACAACCGCGAGCAGATCGCCGAGGTGGCCCGCGCCATGGACCTCAGGGTCGAGCTGTCCGGCGGCATCCGCGACGACGCCTCGCTGTCCGCCGCCCTGGCCACCGGCTGCGCCCGGGTGAATCTCGGCACGGCCGCCCTGGAGTCCCCGGAGTGGGTCGCCAAGGTCATCGCCGAGCATGGCGACCTCATCGCGGTGGGTCTCGATGTGCGTGGCACCACGCTGCGCGGCCGTGGCTGGACCCGGGACGGCGGCGATCTGTACGAGACGCTGGCCCGCCTCGACTCCGAGGGCTGTGCCCGCTATGTCGTCACCGACATCGCCAAGGACGGCACCCTCCAGGGCCCCAATCTGGAGCTGCTGCGCAATGTCTGCGCCGCGACCGAAAAGCCCGTCGTCGCCTCCGGCGGCGTTTCCTCGCTCGACGACCTGCGTGCCCTTGCGACTCTGGTACCGGAAGGTGTCGAGGGCGCCATCGTGGGCAAGGCACTCTACGCCAAGGCGTTCACCTTGGAAGAGGCGTTGGAGGCGGTATCCGTATGACCTCACCCGAGTCTGCGCGGCGGGTCCAGACCGACAGTCCCTGGGAGGAGACCATCGGGTTCGCCCGGGCCGTCGAGGTCGGTGACCTGGTGCTCGTCGCCGGGACGATGCCGCTGGCGGAGCGCGGCGTACTGGAGGGCGAGGGGGATCCGTACGAACAGACGCTCGCCGCCTTCCGCCATGCGCTGGACGCGCTGAAGAAGTTCGACCTGGGCGTCGAATCGGTGGTCCGCACCCGTATGTACCTCACCCACGCCCGCGATGTGGACGAAGTGGGCCGCGCCCACAAGGAGCTCTTCGACGCCGTACGCCCCACCACGACGCTGGTCGTGGTGTCCGGCTTCGTGGACTCGCGCGTCCTGGTGGAAGTCGAACTGGAAGCATTCCGAGGAGCACGACAGACATGACCCTGGCGGTCCGAGTCATCCCCTGCCTGGACGTGGACAACGGCCGGGTCGTCAAGGGCGTCAACTTCCAGAACCTGCGCGACGCGGGCGACCCGGTCGAGATGGCCAAGGTCTACGGCGAGGAGGGCGCGGACGAGCTGACCTTCCTCGACATCACCGCCTCCTCCGGCGATCGCGAGACCACCTACGACGTGGTCCGCCGCACCGCCGAGCAGGTCTTCATCCCGCTGACGGTCGGCGGCGGCGTCCGTACCCCGAAGGACGTCGACAAGCTGCTGCGCGCCGGGGCGGACAAGGTTGGCGTCAACACCGCCGCCATCGCCCGCCCCGAGCTCATCCGCGAGATCTCCCAGCGCTTCGGCAGCCAGGTGCTCGTCCTCTCGGTCGACGCCCGCCGCTGTCCCGAAGGGACGGTGACCTCCTCCGGTTACGAGGTCACCACCCACGGCGGTCGCCGCGGCACCGGCATCGACGCCGTCGAATGGGCCCACCGCGCGGCGGAGCTGGGCGCGGGGGAGATCCTGCTGAACTCCATGGACGCGGACGGCACCAAGGACGGCTATGACACGGCCATGATCGAGGCCGTCCGCAAGCGGGTGTCCATCCCGGTCATCGCCAGCGGCGGCGCCGGGAAGCTGGCCGACTTCCCGCCGGCGGTCGCCGCGGGTGCCGACGCGGTGCTGGCGGCGTCCGTCTTCCACTTCGGCGATCTGCGGATCGGCCAGGTGAAGGACGCGCTGCGGGAGTCGGGCCACCCGGTCCGCTGAGGCGCGGCCGCGCCATTGCCCCATCGCGCCGGGGCCGCGCCCCGGCGATGGGCCGGGGGGCCCGCCGGGGCGCGTACCGGCGGCGGCAGCGCGCCGGTGCCATATCGTCGCCGTGGACGCACCCGGGTGGTGGGGCGGGCCCGCACGGGTCCGCCCCACCACCCGGGATACCGCCTCGGGGTGTCACTTCGTGGCCGAGTCCGGGCGCTCGCGGTACGCGTCCACGATGCCGTGCTCCAGAATGGCGTACTCCTCCAGGACGTCACCCTTCTTGCCCGCCGCGAAGTCCTTCGTCCGGTAGCTGCGATCACCGAGGTAGGCGAGGCTGCCCCGGTCGAAGACCCACTCGGTCACGACCCACGTCCGCTTGTCGACGCGGGCGATGGCGAACCCGTGGCGGCCGGCCGCGTCCACCGCGTCCTCCTTCCGCGTCACCCCGGGGATCTTCGCGGCGGCCTTGTACAGCGCAGCGGCGTTCTCCGGCGGCATCACATCGCCCAGCAACCGACCGATCTGGTCGAAGACGGCCTGTGCCTTCTCCTGGCCGTCCTCTGCCTCGGTCATCCGGTACAGCTCCTTGAGCAGGACGTCCGGGTCGGTCGGCAGGGACGCCAGCCACTGGTACGTGGGGCGGTCGATGCCCGCCGTAGACCCTCCCAGTTCGTACATCGAGGAGTAGCCCTCGTCATCGTGTATCTCGCCGGTCTTGGTGATCCGCTTCACCTGCTGCGACTTCCAGACCTCGCGCTCGCCCCGCGGCTCCAGCTTGGAGGCGCCGTTCTCCTTCATCTCGGCCCCGGCCCCGACGCTCTTGACGTAGACGAACTGGTCCTGCCGCACCGGCTTGACGTCCGACTTCGCCGCGGTCCCGGCGATCCGGTCGAGCAGGACGGTGGCGGTCTCGCGGGGCTGGGCGGCGCTGTCGCCGGACCCTCCGCCTCCGGTGAGGGTGGCGGCCAGCGCTCCGGCCAGCGCCAGGGCCGCGGCGGGCATCACCAGCGCGGGGCGCAGCAGCCGCGGCCGGGCCTTCCGGGCGGGGGCGGGGGTGCGGTTCTGGTCGTCATCGATGTGCTGCATCAAACGGTCCTTGTGGTGGAGGTAGGGCTCGGAAGGAACGTCCCGCTCGGCCGGGGCGGGAAGGAGCCGGGCCAGTTCCTCGCGCTCCGCTTCCTCGTGCTCCGCTTCCTCGTGCTCGGCCCTGTCGGGCCCGGAGCCAGCGGCGTTCATCGGGGTTCCTCCTGAAACTCCTGATAGGGCAGGGCCGCGAACGCGGCCTCACGCTGTACCTCTCCGCGACGGTGTGGCGGTTCCGTCCTTTCTTCCGCGAGCCGCTGCTCGGCGAGCTTGCGCAGCCGGGCGCGGGCCCGGGACAGCCGCGAGCGCACGGTGCCCACCGGAATCCCCAGCGCCTGGGCGGCCTGCGCGTAGTCCAGCCCGGACCACACGCACAGCGCCAGCACCTCCTGCTCGCCGCGCCGCAGCCGGCCGTAGACCGTGCGCACGGCGGCGAGTTGGCGGGCGTCGTCGATCCGCCCGGCGGTCTCGTCGGCGAAGTCCGCCACCGGGGCGGGCGCCGGGCGGCGGGCCAGGAAGGCCAGGCGCCGGCCGATGCCGCGGTTGGCGTTGCGGGCCTTGTTCGTCGCCACGCCCAGCAGCCACGGTTTCAGCGTGCCGTCGCCCGGCTCCAGTTGCGCCCGGGTACGCCAGGCGTCGAGGAACGTGTCCCCCATCACCTCCTCGGCCACCGACCAGTCGCCGGTCAGCCGATAGGCATGGTTGTAGACCGCACGCGCGTACTCCGCGTAGAGCTCTGCGAACGCCTCGCGGTCACCCGCCCGTACCCGCGCTCGCAGGCCATCACTCATGTTGTTTGCACCTCACACCCGTGCCTCTCCGCACGGCGGAGGTGGTTCCCGTGACCTGTGCCACACGTGGAGCGCGGGCGCTGAGGGGCCCGGTTACTCGGCCGGGACCGACGCCGCCTCGATCACCTCGTCCAGGACCTCACGGGAGCGGAGCAGGTCCGCGATCATGCGGTCGATGCGCTCCCGCTCCACCGTCAGGTCGGAGACCAGCTGCCCGTTGGCCACCCGCGACGGGCCGCCGTCCGAGTCGCGCATGCAGGGCAGCAGTTGGGCGATCTTCTCGCTGCACAGCCCGGCGGCGAAGAGCTCCTGGATGCGGATGACCCGGTCCACCGCGTTCTCGGGGTAATCGCGATGGCCGCCCGGCGTGCGCTCGGCCGTCATCAGACCCTGCTTCTCGTAATAGCGCAGGGAGCGCTCGCTCACGCTGGTGCGCCGAGCCAGTTCGCCGATCCGCATGCTCACCTCGTCTGCCGGGCTGGGACGTGACTCAGAGGACGTGACTCAGAGGACGTGACTCAAAGGACTTGAATCTGACACTGATGTCAAGTTCTACCGTACCGGCATGACGCACACACCCCGGATACCCAGCCTCTTCGAACCCGCCCGCCTCGGCCCTCTCGACCTCCCCAACCGCCTGGTGATGGCGCCGATGACCCGCAACCGCGCCGCCGCCGACGGCGTACCCGAACCGATCATGGCCACCTACTACGCACAGCGCGCCACGGCCGGGCTGATCGTCGCCGAGGCCGCCACGCCCAACGCGGTGGGGCAGACCTACCCCGATATCGCCGCGATCCACAGCGCGGCGCAGGTGGCCGGATGGCGGCGGGTGACCGACGCGGTGCACGCGGCGGGCGGCCGGATGTTCCTCCAACTGCAGCACGGCGGCCGGGTCGGCCACCCGGACACCAGCGGGCTGACGCCGCTGGCACCCTCGCCGGTCCCGCTCCCGGAGACGATCTTCACCCCCGGCGGCCACCAAGAAGCCGTCGTACCACGCGAGATGACGGTCGAGGAGATCCGCTCCACCGTCGCCGACTTCGCCGCCGCCGCGCGCAACGCCCGCGACGCGGGCTTCGCCGGAGTGGAGGTGCACGCCGCCAACGGCTACCTCCTCCACCAGTTCCTGGCCCGGAACACCAACCGCCGCACCGACGCCTACGGCGGCTCGGTGGCGGGGCGCATCCGGTTCGTGGCCGAGGTGGTCCACGCCGTCGCCGACGCGATCGGCCCCGAGCGGGTGGGCCTGCGCATCTCCCCCGGATCCACCGTCAACGGCATCGAGGAGGGCGACACCGAGACCCTCTACCCCGCCCTCATCAAGGAACTGGCGGACACCGGCCTCACCTACCTCCACATCGTCCGCGCCGAACCGGACCACCCGCTCTTCCGGGAACTCCGCTCCGCCTGGCCCGCCACACTGATCGCCAACCCGTCACTGCCCGGCGACGGCGTCCCCGCCGACGGCGGCATGCGCCAGGCCGAGCGGCTGCTGGCCGCCGGAGCCGACCTGATCGCCCTCGGCCGCACCTTCCTGGCCAACCCCGACCTGGTGACCCGCCTGCGCACCGGCGCCCCGCTCAACTCCATCCGGGACGCGTATCTGATGTACGTGGGCGGCGAAACCGGCTACACGGACTACCCCACGCTGACGGCGGCCTGAGCCCAGCCGACCCGGCTCAGCCGACCCGGCCCAGCCGACCTGACTCAGCCGACCCGGATGGTCGGCCGGTGATGGACGGGGAAGTTGACCGAGTTGGCGATGAAGCACGTCTGATGGGCGTCCTGGTGCGCCGAGCGCGCCCGCTCCGCCATCGCCGCGTCCGCGACGGTGACCACCGGATTGAGCACCACCTCGGTAAAGCGCCCGCTGTGCCCGGCCTCCTCCTCCATGACCCCGGTGGCGACGTCCTCGTACGCCGTGACCCTCACCCCGTCCCGGGCGCATATGGAGAGGTACGTCAGCATGTGGCACTGCGAGAGCGAGACCAGCAGGAACTCCTCCGGATTCCAGACCTCCGGATCCCCCAGAAACGCCGGATCGGCGCTGCCCCGCAGGGTCGGCTTGCCGTCCCCGAGAATGTCGTGCGCCCGCCCGTAGCCCCGGTAACCACTCGTCCCCGAACCGGTATTGCCGGTCCACCGGACGGTGGCGCGGTAGGAGTGCTGTCGGCCCATCGGCTGTGTGCTCCCTTCCGTTGTGAAGCGCTCGTTCGCGAAGCGCTCGCCCAATGATGGCGGAGCGCACTGACAGGGTGTGCCGCACCCAGGAGGAGCGCGTCCTGGTACGGGGTCGCTGACCTGCCCAGACTCGGTGGGGCAGGACAGAACGGGATCAGGAGCGAAAGGGATATCGCGATGGACGCCATCACCGAGACGGGCAAGGTCGTGCTCATCACCGGGGCCAGCAGTGGGATCGGCGAGGCGACCGCGCGTCGGCTCGCCGCCGATGGGCACCGGGTGTATCTGGGGGCGCGGCGGACCGAGCGGCTGGGGGAGCTGGCCGGGCAGATCACCGCCGAGGGCGGCAGCGCGGCGTATCAGGGGCTGGATGTCACCGCGGCCGGGGACATGCGGGCCTTCGTGGCCGCCGCCCGGGAGCGGTTCGGGCGGGTGGATGTGATGGTCAACAACGCCGGGGTGATGCCCCTCTCGCCGCTCGAGGCGCTGAAGGTCGACGAGTGGGACCGGATGCTCGATGTGAATGTGCGCGGGGTGCTGTACGGCATCGCCGCGGCGCTGCCGGTGATGAAGGAGCAGGGCGGCGGGCATGTCGTGAACATCGCCTCGGTCGGCGCGTACGAGGTGTCGCCCACCGCCGCGGTGTACTGCGCCACCAAGTTCGCCGTACGCGCCATCTCGGAGGGGCTGCGCCAGGAATCGGCCGGTGACATCCGGGTCAGCCTGGTCTCCCCGGGCGTGACCGAGTCCGAACTCGCCGACTCCATCTCCGATCCGGGCGCGCGTGAGGCCATGAAGACCTACCGCTCGGTGGCCCTGCCCGCCTCCGCGATCGCCGACGCCATCGCGTACGCCATCAGCCAGCCGGCCGGGGTCGACGTCAACGAGATCGTGGTGCGCCCGGCCGCGAGCGCCCAGTAGGGGCCCGGGCGGGGGCGCGAACTGCCGCGCGGGAGGAGGGCGTCGTGGCGGTCGGGTGCGGGTCGGTCCGGCGGGTCGGTCCCGGGGGCTGCCGACTTGACGCCGTTGCCGGGGGCCGCTTTGATCACAACAGCCGCACGGGTGTACCGCCCCCGTGCCGCCCAAGAGGTACGCCCAGCCGGTAGGGGGTCCGGTTCCGGTCCCGAGCCCGGACTCAGTCGCCAGGACGGCGGATGCCATCCGAGGCGGGGCCGTTACCCGCGAGTGTTGGAGCTTTCATGCCAGCCAGCCATGCCGCCCGCCTTCGTCGCCGCTGGGTCCTCGCGTCGGTGGCGACGGCGGCGGCCGCCGCGGCCGCCGTCGTGGCCGTGTCCATGTCCTCGGGGGCCAGCGCGTCCGAAGTGGCGCTGCCGCCCGTCCATGGCGGCTTCGACTACCAGATCGGCGGGGAGTACACCCCGCCGAAGGGCGTCGACATCGTCAGCCGCGACCGCGCGGACTCCCCGGCGGACGGGCTGTACAACATCTGCTACGTCAACGCCTTCCAGGTTCAGCCGGGCGAGCGCGACCAGTGGCCCGACGACCTGCTGCTGCGGGACCGCGACGGCGATCTCGTCATCGACACCCAGTGGAAGGAACCGCTGCTCGACATCAGCACCGCCAAGAAGCGGGAGCGCGTGGCGGAGAAGGTCAACGGCTGGATCGACGGCTGTGCCGAGGACGGCTTCGACGCCGTCGAGCCCGACAACTACGACAGCTACGAGCGCTCCCAGAAGCTGCTGACCACCGCTCACGCCAAGGAGTTCATGGCCCTGCTGTCGGAGCACGCGCACGCCCAGGGGCTGGCCATCGCGCAGAAGAACACCGCGGAGCTCCTCTCCGACCGTAAGGCGGCCGGGCTGGACTTCGCGGTGGTCGAGGAGTGCGGCGAGTACGACGAGTGCGGTGAGTTCGCCAAGGCTTACGACGACCATGTCGTGGTGGTCGAGTACGGCGAGGAGGGCTTCGCCAAGGCGTGCGAGGGCTGGGGCGACCGGCTCAGCATCGTCCTGCGGGACGAGGACGTCTCGACCGACGACGGTGAGGACTACGTCCGCGAGACCTGTTAGGGAATCCCGGCGCGTCCCCGCTTGCCCGCATGGCGGCGGGGATGCGCCGCGGTCTCAGACGCCCAGCTTGGCCTCACGCGCCGCGGCCACGGCCTCCTTGTCGCCCTCCAGCTCGACCCGGGCGGCATCCTGGCGGCCGCTGAGGAAGAGCGCCAGCTCGCCCGGCTCGCCGGTGACCGTGACGACCGGGACGCTGCGGTGGGCCACCGCCGTACGTCCGTCCGGACGCCGCAGCACCAGGCCGACGGGGGAGCGGCGGCCGAAGATCCGGGCGCCGCGCTCGATGCGGGACCACAGCGTGTCGGCGAAGACCGGGTCCAGCTCGCGCGGTGTCCACTCAGGGCGGGCGCGGCGCACATCCTCGGCGTGGACGTAGAACTCGAAGCCGTTGGCCGCCTCGTCCACCTGCTTCAGCGCGAACGGCGACATCCGCGGCGGACCGTTGCGGAAGAGCTGGAGCAGCTCCTCGTACGGCTTCGCCGCGAACTCCTCCTGCACCCGGGCCAGCCGCGCGGCCAGCGGCTTGACCAGCACCCCGGCGGCCGCGTCGGGGCGGCGCTCGCGGACCACCAGATGGGCCGCCAGATCGCGGGTGTTCCAGCCCTCGCACAGCGTCGGGGCCCCGGGGCCCGCGCCGTCCAAGAGGTCGGCGAGGAGCAGGCGTTCGCGCTTCGCGTGAGTGGACATACGTCCACCCTACGACCGGGGCCCGCCCGCTGCCATGAGAAGCGCCGCCGCGCGCGCCCCGCGCGGGGGCGTCCTGCCCGGGCCTACCCCGGCAGGGGCTTGCTCAGCTTCTTGCCGTCGCGGGCGGCGCTCAGTGTGAGCGCGCAGGAGACCCGGTCCTCGCCCTGGATGGAGTAGGTGCCCAGTGCTGGATACAGCGCGTAGTAGTAATACATCCGGCCGTCGTTGGGGATGGTCTTGAGCCGCTTCTTGGCGTCCGTCCCGCACAGCGACAGTGCCTTGGTCTGAATCGCCTTCTCGGAGGAGAAGTCGCCGCTCAGCTTCTCGTTGGCGATCACCTCGCCGTCGTGCGGGCCGTGGCAGGACCGCTTCTCGACCTTGGTGACGCTGCTGTCCATCGCCGGGTGGTCGAAGCACTGGCCGGGGTCGAGCACCACATACGGCACCCTGTCACCGGGCTCGCCGGACTCCGACGCGTCCGGGGCCGCCGAATCCGAGGTGTCCGGATCCGCGTCGGGGGCATCGTTTCCGCCGCCCAGCGGCGCGCCCTGGCCGGGGTCCTCCGAGCCCGGCGGGGCGGCGGACGCCCCGCCGTCCGAGGGCGAGGAGAGGGGGCGGTCCGAGGCGGAGGCGGACGGGCCGGCGTCGGCCGACGTCTTCTTGTCTCCGTCGTCCTTCGTCCCGATGACGATCGCGCCGACGACCACCGCCACGGCCACCACCGCCGCGATGACGATCGCCGTGACCTTGGAACCGCCGGGGCCGGGCGGCGGGGGAGGCGGCGGCAGCGCGCCCGGAGGTATGGCCCCCGGCGGCAGCGCGCCCGGTGGCGGCCCGCCGGGCAGCAGGGCCGGTGGGGTCGGCGGGCCGAAACCGCCGCTCGGCTGCCCGGGCGGACCGGGCCGCGCGTACGGACCGGGCTGGGCCTGCGGCCCAGGACCGCCCGGCTGCGCGGGCCGGTCCGCCGGGGGCGGCGGCCCGAAGCCCTGCGGCTGCTGCTGAGGAGCCTGCGGGGGCTGAGACGGTGGTTGCTGCTGCGGCTGCGGCGGTGGACCGAACCCCCCGCCGTTTCCAGGCCGGTTGGGGTCATTCGACGGCGGCGGAAACGTCATGCCCGAAGCATGCCCCATTCCACCGACAACCCGACCATCGGGCCCGGCATACCGGCCCGACGGAGATCATTCGCGGAGACCCCCCTCCGGGCGTGCAGAATGGTCGCATGACCGGCTCCGACCGCCCCTCCGCCCTCGACCCGGCCCTCGCCGCCCGCCTCAAGCGCGGCGCCGACGGCCTGCTGCCCGCCATCGCCCAGCAATACGACACCGGTGAGGTGCTGATGCTCGGCTGGATGGACGACGAGGCGCTGCACCGCACCCTCACCACCGGCCGCTGCACCTACTGGAGCCGCAGCCGCCAGGAGTACTGGGTCAAGGGCGACACCTCCGGCCATATCCAGCTCGTCAAGTCCGTCGCCCTCGACTGCGACGCCGACACCATCCTCGTCAAGGTCGACCAGGTCGGCGCCGCCTGCCACACCGGCGACCGCACCTGCTTCGACGCCGACGACCTCCCGCTCGGCCGGTAGACCGGCCGGACGACTTCCCGCTCGGCCGGTAGACCGGCCAGTGGACCGGCCATCACCGCACCCGCCCGCCGGGCTCCCCAGCCCTTGACCCAGGACGTTGTCACGATGGATCTCGAGACCTTCCGCAAGCTGGCGGCCGACCGCCGCGTCATCCCCGTCAGCCGCAAGCTGCTCGCGGACGGCGACACCCCCGTGGGCCTCTACCGCAAACTGGCCGCCGAGCGCCCCGGCACCTTCCTCCTCGAATCCGCCGAGAACGGCCGCTCCTGGTCCCGCTACTCCTTCATCGGTGTCCGCAGCTCCGCCACCCTCACCGAACGTGACGGCCGCACCCACTGGCTGGGTACCCCGCCAGTCGGCGTCCCCACCGAGGGCGACCCCCTCCAGGCGCTGCGCGCCACCGTCGAGACCCTGCACACCCCCCGCGACCTCGGGGGCCTGGTCCAGCTACCGCCGTTCACCGGCGGCATGGTCGGCTACCTCGGCTACGACATCGTCCGCCGCCTGGAGAAGGTCGGCGAGCACGGGCGGGACGATCTGCGCCTGCCCGAGCTGACCATGCTGCTCACCTCGGACCTCGCGGTGCTGGACCACTGGGACGGCACCGTGCTGCTGATCGCCAACGCGATCAACCACAACGACCTCGACACGGGCGTGGACGAGGCGTACGCGGACGCCGTGGCCCGGCTCGACGCGATGGCCGCCGACCTGGTCCGCCCCGTGCCGACCGACCCCGCCGCGCTGCCCGAGTCCGAGCTGCCCGAGTACACCGCGCTGTGGGGCGGCGAGGACTTCATGGCGGCCGTGGACGACATCAAGGAGCGCATCCGCGCGGGCGAGGCGTTCCAGGTCGTCCCCTCGCAGCGGTTCGAGACGCCGTGCTCGGCCAGTGCCCTCGACGTCTACCGGGTGCTGCGCGCCACCAACCCGAGCCCCTATATGTACCTCTTCCGGTTCGAGGGCTTCGACGTGGTGGGCTCCAGCCCGGAGGCCCTGGTCAAGGTCGAGGACGGCCGGGCGATGCTGCATCCCATCGCCGGCACCCGGCACCGGGGGGCCACCCCGCAGGAGGACGCGGCCCTCGGGGAGGAGCTGCTCGCCGACCCCAAGGAGCGGGCCGAGCATCTGATGCTCGTCGACCTCGGGCGCAATGACCTCGGGCGGGTCTGCGAGCCCGGCAGCGTGGAGGTCGTCGACTTCATGTCGATCGAGCGCTACAGCCATGTCATGCACATCGTCTCGACGGTCACCGGCAGCCTCGCCGAGGGCCGTACGGCCTTCGACGTGCTCACCGCCTGCTTCCCCGCGGGCACCCTCTCCGGCGCCCCCAAGCCGCGGGCGCTGCAGATCATCGAGGAGCTGGAGCCGAGCCGCCGCGGACTGTACGGCGGCTGTGTCGGCTATCTCGACTTCGCGGGCGACTCCGACACCGCGATCGCCATCCGCACCGCGCTGCTGCGCGAGGGCACGGCGTATGTCCAGGCGGGCGCGGGGATCGTCGCCGACTCCGATCCGACGGCCGAGGACGCGGAGTGCCGCAACAAGGCGGCGGCGGTGCTGCGGGCGGTGCATGCGGCGGGCCGGCTGGGGCGGTAGTTCCCGGTAGTTCCCATATCCCCCACCCGGGGACGGTCCCGTACCCGGGTGGGGGATAGTGGTAGGCGTGACTGCAGCAGCCGTACCCCAGCCCAGGGCCGAGAACGAGCCCTCCGCCCCCGCCGCGCGCGGCCGCCGAAGCAGCCTTGCCATCGCCCTGCTCGCCGGTGCGCTCGGCGCCGCCCTCGTCCTGCTGGCCACCAGCCGCAAGTGGGCCGAGGGCACCGCCTCCGTCGCCCAGGGCTCTCTCCCGCAGAGTGCCAACGGCGATGACATCACCGGGCTGCCCGGTGCGCTGGCGATCGTCGGCCTCGCCGCGCTGGTCGCGGTCTTCGCCGTGCGCCGCCTCGGCCGTGGCGCCGTCTCGGCGCTGCTCGCCCTCAGCGGCGCGGGCATCGTCGTCAGCTCGGCCCTCGGCGCGACCGACAAGGCGGCGCTGGAGGAGAAGGCGTCCAAGGTGAGCGGTCTGACCCACAGCCCCATCCACGATGTGGCGTACACGCCCTGGCCGTGGGTCGCCGCGGTCGGCGGTGTGCTGCTGCTGCTCGCGGGCGTGCTCGCCCTGGGCTACGGCCGCCACTGGCCGGCCATGTCCGGGCGGTACGAGCGCGCGGGCACCGAGGGCACCGCGGGCCGGGGCCGCCCCCGGCGCGGCGGCCCCGCCCCCGACCCGGACCGCCCCGAGGAGCTGTGGAAGGCCCTGGACCGGGGCGAGGACCCGACCCAGGCCCCGGCGCGGCAGGAGACCGAGCGGGGCGCCTAAGCGCTCCGCTGGAAGTGCCCTGAGATGCTGTTCGATCGTCTGCGGCACCGTGGTGGCTGATCGCGCCCACGCGACGGAGCCGCACATCGGCACAGCCCCGCGCCCCTTCACGGCGCCTCCCAACCGCAGCCGACTTCCGTCGATCTGCCGAGAGCCGCCGGGGCTCGCGCCCCCGTCCCGTCTCGGACCGCAATGTCCACCCCCGCTCAAGGGCATTTCGCGCGTCGGGGACAATGGCCTGGGAGCGTTCGCCCCCGAGCGCCCGGACCAGGCGCAGTACAGCTACGAGGAGAATTCATGGCGGGTCACAACCACGGACACACCCCGGCCGCCTGGACCGGTGTCACCATCGCCTTCATCGGCTTCTGCGTCGCCGGCGCGTTCACCGTGGCGGCCAACCCGCTCGGCTTCTGGGTGGGCATGGTGATCATCGTCCTCGGCGGTGTCGTCGGCGCGGCGATGCGCGCGGCCGGGCTGGGCCTGCCCAAGGAGCAGCACTCGCTCCCGCAGCCGCAGCCGCAGCCCACGGCGCAGGCGCAGGCACAGACCCAGCAGTGAGCCCGGGCGCGGCCCGGGGCCGCGCCCGCCTCCACCGCGCTCGGCACTGAGCCGTACGGAGGCCGGCGCACCGGCCCTGAGCTGCGCCTTCGTGGATCCCGGGGGAGACTTGGCGGTGTGAGCGAACCACCGCCGACCGCCCCGGCCCCCGTGGCGTGGCGTCTCGTGGCACCTTTCGGGGTGCTCGCGGGCGTTCTCGTCGCCTTCGGCTACGTCGGCGCCGTCGACCCCGGGGAGCCCGGTCACTACCCCGTCTGCCCGCTGCTGCGGCTCACCGGGCTGTACTGCCCCGGCTGCGGCGGGCTGCGCGGTGCCCACGCCCTGGCCCATGGCGATCTGGCGGCCGCGCTGCGTGACAACGCCCTCGCCGTCGGCTGTTACGCGCTCTTCGCCGTCTGCTGGGTGGTGTGGTGCGTGCGCGGACGCTTCCCGGCCGCGCGGCTGTGGCACGCGGGGGCGCTCGGCGCGGTGGCCCTGGTCTTCACAATCGTCCGGAATTTCCCGTTCGGGGGACTACTGACGCCGTGACCGCTGTTGTGTATGTGCATGTGGGGGCCGTCCGCGTCAACCGGATGCGAGACCTCGGCGTCCCGGCGGCTACCATCGCAGTGCCAGGTGAGGCGGCTTGCCGCCATACCCGGCGGATTCAAAGCCAGCTTCATCCCCGTCACGGAAGGGGGCCCGCTCGATGAGTGTGCTCGACGAGATCATCGACGGAGTCCGTGCCGACCTCACGGAGCGGCAGGCGCGCGTCACCCTCGACGAGCTCAAGGAGCGGGCGGCCAAGGCCCGGCCGGCGAAGGACGGCGTCGCGGCGCTCAAGGGCGACAGCGTCAACGTGATCTGCGAGGTCAAGCGGTCCAGCCCGTCCAAGGGCGCGCTCGCCGCGATCGCCGACCCCGCGGGGCTCGCCGCCGACTACGAGGCGGGCGGCGCGTCCGTCATCAGCGTGCTGACCGAGCAGCGCCGCTTCGGCGGTTCGCTGGCCGACCTGGAAGCCGTAAGGGCCAAGGTCGACATTCCGGTGCTCCGTAAGGACTTCATCGTCACCTCGTACCAGCTGTGGGAGGCGCGGGCGTACGGCGCCGACGTCATCCTGCTGATCGTCTCCGCGCTGGAGCAGGAGGCGCTGGTCTCGCTCATCGAGCGCGCCGTGTCCATCGGGCTGACGCCGCTGGTCGAGGTGCACGACGAGGAGGAGGTCGTCCGGGCGGTCGACGCCGGGGCCCGGGTGATCGGCGTCAACGCGCGCGACCTCAAGACCCTCCAGGTGGACCGCTCGACCTTCGCACGCGTCGCACCGGAGATCCCGGACCACATCGTCAAGATCGCGGAGTCGGGTGTGCGCGGTCCGCACGACCTGATCGCCTACGCGAACGACGGCGCGGACGCGGTGCTGGTCGGCGAGTCCCTGGTGACCGGGCGCGACCCCAAGGCCGCGGTGGCCGATCTGGTGGCGGCGGGCGCCCACCCGGCGCTGCGCCACGGCCGGGACTGACGGGACGGGACCGGCGGACCATGGAGACGTACGCGCGCCTGGCCCGGGGCTGTCGGCCCCGGGGCTGCCGCGCGCCCGCGAGGCGGGTGCGGGGGCGGCGCGTGCGCTACCACATCGGATGCGAGCCGGGGCAGATCAACGGGCGGCGATGGCGTCGGACGGCAACGCGCTGAGAGTGCGCTGCAGGCCGTAGCCGTGGGCCGTATCCGGGCGTTCTGCCCGGTGGGCCATGGCATTCCCACCCATCGCATCCGTTGCGGGGCGCTGCCCCGATCGAGGAGTACCACCCATGTCCTCTGATTTCTTCATCCCCGACCCCGAGGGTCGAGTGCCCAGCGCCGAGGGCTATTTCGGCGCCTTCGGCGGCAAGTTCATCCCCGAGGCGCTCGTCGCCGCCGTCGACGAGGTCGCGGCCGAGTACGAGAAGGCCAAGACGGACCCCGCCTTCGCGGCCGAGCTCGAGGATCTGCTGGTCAACTACACCGGCCGGCCCAGCGCGCTGACCGAGGTGCGGCGGTTCGCCGAGCACGCCGGGGGCGCCCGGGTCTTCCTCAAGCGGGAGGACCTCAACCACACCGGCTCCCACAAGATCAACAACGTGCTGGGGCAGGCCCTGCTCACCAAGCGCATGGGCAAGTCCCGCGTCATCGCCGAGACCGGCGCCGGTCAGCACGGCGTGGCCACGGCCACCGCGTGTGCGCTGTTCGGGCTCGAATGCACCATCTACATGGGCGAGGTCGACACCCGGCGGCAGGCGCTCAATGTGGCGCGGATGCGGATGCTGGGCGCCGAGGTCATCTCCGTGACGTCCGGCAGCCGCACCCTGAAGGACGCCATCAACGAGGCGTTCCGGGACTGGGTCGCCAATGTGGACCGCACCCACTACCTCTTCGGCACCGTGGCCGGCCCCCACCCCTTCCCGGCGCTGGTGCGCGACTTCCACCGGGTGATCGGCGTCGAGGCGCGGCGGCAGATCCTGGAGCGGACCGGGCGGCTGCCGGACGCGGTCGCGGCCTGCGTGGGCGGCGGATCCAACGCGATCGGGCTGTTCCACGCCTTCCTGCCGGACGAGAGCGTACGCATCGTCGGCTTCGAGCCCGCCGGACACGGTGTGGAGACCGGGGAGCACGCGGCCACGCTGAGCCAGGGCGAGCCCGGGATCCTGCACGGCTCCCGGTCGTTCGTCCTCCAGGACGAGGACGGCCAGATCACCGAGCCGTACTCGATCTCGGCCGGTCTCGACTACCCCGGCGTCGGGCCGGAGCACGCGTATCTGAAGGACATCGGCCGCGCCGAGTACCGGGCGGTCACCGACGACGAGGCGATGCGGGCGCTGCGGCTGCTCTCGGAGACCGAGGGCATCATCCCGGCGATCGAGAGCGCCCACGCGCTGGCGGGCGCCCTGGACCTCGGCCGTGAGCTGGGGAGCGACGGCCTGGTGCTGGTCAACCTCTCCGGGCGCGGCGACAAGGACATGGACACGGCGGCTCGGTACTTCGGGCTCTACGACCAGCAGAGCGACCAGGGAGCGAAGTGATGGCCGGGAATCTGGAGCTGCTGGGATCCGTCCTGGCGGGCGCCAAGGACGAGGGGCGCGCCGCGCTCGTCGGCTATCTGCCCGCCGGTTTCCCCTCCATCGACGGCGGGGTGGACGCGATGACCGCCATGATCGAGGGCGGCTGCGACATCGTCGAGGTCGGGCTGCCGCACAGCGATCCGGTGCTCGACGGGCCGGTGATCCAGACCGCCGACGACATCGCGCTGCGCGGCGGGGTCAAGATCCGCGATGTGATCCGCACGGTGGGCGAGGTGCACGCCCGGACGGGCGCCCCGATCCTGTGCATGACGTACTGGAACCCGGTGGACCGGTACGGCGTCGAGCGGTTCGCCGCCGATCTCGCCGAGGCGGGCGGCGCGGGCTGCATCCTGCCCGATCTGCCGGTCCAGGAGTCGGAGATCTGGCGGAAGGCCGCCGAGCAGCACGGTCTGGCGACCGTGTTCGTGGTCGCGCCCAGCAGCCGTGATGAGCGGCTGGCGAAGATCACGGCGGCGGGCAGCGGTTTCGTCTACGCGGCGTCCCTGATGGGCGTCACCGGAACGAGGGAATCGGTGGGCCAGGAGGCGCGCGAGCTGGTGGAGCGCACCCGCGCCACCACCACGCTTCCGGTCTGCGTGGGGCTCGGCGTCTCCAACGCCACCCAGGCCACCGAGGTCGCGGCGTTCGCCGACGGGGTCATCGTGGGCTCGGCCTTCGTCAAGCGGCTGCTGGACGCCGAGGGTGACACCGAGGCCGGTCTCGCGGGGCTGCGCGAGCTCGCGGGTGAGCTGGCGGAAGGCGTGCGCGCCGCCCGTTAGACGTCTCGCCCGTTAGACGCCTCGCCCGTTGGAGGGTCGCTCGTTAGAGGGAAGAACGGGGCGGAGGAGCTCGGCGGTGCTCCTCCGCCTCGTTGGCGAGGGCGTGAGTCAGAGAAACCGTGAGGGAAAGCGCGGCGCCCGAGAGCGCCTGCGGGAACAGCGCGAGCGGGAGCGGTCGCGCGCGAAGCGGAAGCGGACGCTGGGCGTCCTGGGGGCCGTGGTGGCCGTCCTCGCCGGGGCCGTGGGGGTGGGCATGGTCGCGTCCAGGACCGAAGACGACTCGGGCAAGTCGGGCAGCTCCGTGGTGCCACCGCGCGGAGCGGTCGGCAAGGCGCGCCTGGTGATCCCCTCGGGGATGGCGGAGAAGACGGGGAAGGCCGGGCAGGCGGACAAGGCCGGGAAGCCGGCCCCGGTGACCCTGTCGGTGTACGAGGACTTCCGCTGTCCCGGGTGCAAGCAGTTCGAGGATGTCTTCCGCAAGACCGTCCACGAGCTGCAGGACGCGGGCCGGATGAAGGTCGAGTACCACCTGGTGACGATCATCGACGGAAACCTCGGCGGCACCGGTTCGGTCCGCGCGGCGAACGCGGCGGCCTGCGCCCAGGACCAGGACGCCGGGAAGTTCCGGGCGTACCACGATGTGCTCTACCGCCATCAGCCCGCGGAGACCCGGGACAGCTATGCGAAGAACGCCCGGCTGATCAAGCTCGCGGACCAGGTCCCCGGGCTGGTCACCCCCGCTTTCCGCAAGTGCGTCGAGGAGGGCCGGCACGACGCCTGGGTGCGTAAGTCCAACGATGTCTTCGCCCACTCCGGCTATGCGTCCACGCCGACGGTGCTGCTGGGCGGAAAGTCCGTGTACGGCGACCCCGACAAGCCGCTGAGCCCCAACAAGCTCAAGCGCATGGTCCTCGCCGCGGCCCGGGACTGATCCTTGTTACGCAGCCGTTGCCGGGTGGGTTGCCGCATCTCCCGCCCGGCACGGTAGCGTCGGTCCTGTCATGGACCTCCTCGCTTACATTCCCAGCCCGTCGTCCGGCGTCATCTATCTCGGCCCGGTCCCGCTGCGCGGCTATGCCTTCTGCATCATCATCGGCGTCTTCGTCGCGGTCTGGCTCGGCGGGCGGCGTTGGGTCGCCCGGGGCGGCCGCGTCGGCACCGTCGCCGATATCGCCGTCTGGGCGGTGCCCTTCGGCCTGGTCGGAGGCCGCCTCTACCACGTCATCACCGATTACGAGCTGTACTTCACCGACGGCCGTGACTGGGTGGACGCGTTCAAGATCTGGCAGGGCGGCCTCGGGATCTGGGGGGCCATCGCGCTGGGCGCGCTGGGTGCCTGGATCGGCTGCCGCCGCCGGGGCATCCCGCTCCCGGCCTACGCGGACGCCATCGCGCCCGGCATCGCCTTCGCCCAGGCGATCGGCCGCTGGGGCAACTGGTTCAACCAGGAGCTGTACGGCAAGGAGACCACCCTGCCGTGGGCGTTGAAGATCGACGGCGACGCCGACGCGGGCCGGGTGGCCGGCACGTACCACCCGACCTTCCTGTACGAGTCGCTGTGGTGCATCGGCGTGGCCCTGCTGGTGATCTGGGCGGACCGCCGCTTCAAGCTGGGGCATGGCCGTGCGTTTGCCCTCTACGTCGCGTCGTACACCGTGGGCCGCTTCTGGATCGAGTACCTCCGGGTGGACGACGCCCACCATGTGCTCGGGCTGCGGCTCAACAACTGGACGTCCGTCGTGGTCTTCCTGGCCGCGGTGGCCTATCTGGTGATCTCCGCGAAGAAGTCTCCCGGCCGCGAGGAGGTCGTCGAGCCCGCCGCGGTCGAGGACGGCGCGGACGTGAGCGCCGGACCGGCTCCGGCCACCGCCACCGAGGCGAGCGACGGCGCTCCGGCCGGGAGTGGTGGCGCCGACGAGACCGGCGGCGCGGCCGAGACCGGCGGCGCGGCCGAGACCGGCGGCGCGGCCGAAGCCGGTGCGGTGGCCGCCGAGGCGGAGCCCTCCAAGAAACCCTGACGCGAGCCGCGTCGCGTCCAACAGGCCGCCGGACCCCTCGGGATTCGGCGGCCTCTTTACGTTTCCGCAGGTCAGCGAGGTAAGTTCGGCCTTCCTTGCTGGCGGAGCGGGGTAATTCGTGCGTACCTTCGAACCGTTGGGGTGGGGCCGCATCGCCGCACCCTTCTCGAAGGGAGTACATCTTCATATGTCCGTCATCGATACCGCCGAGCCCCCGCACATCGCCCACCGCGACAACCACACCCACCGTGATGTGACCGGCGGCTGGCTGCGCCCCGCCGTCTTCGGGGCCATGGACGGACTGGTCTCCAACCTCGCGCTGATGACCGGTGTGGCCGGCGGCGCGGTGGACCGGCAGACCATCGTGATCACCGGTCTGGCGGGCCTCGCGGCCGGTGCCTTCTCCATGGCCGCCGGGGAGTACACCTCCGTCGCCTCGCAGCGCGAGCTGGTCGAGGCCGAGCTGGAGGTGGAGCGGCGCGAGCTGCGCAAGCACCCCGTGGACGAGCTGGAGGAGCTGGCGGCGCTCTATGTGTCGCGCGGTGTGGAGCCGGCGCTGGCCCGTGAGGTGGCCGAGCAGCTCTCCCGCGACCCCGAGCAGGCGCTGGAGATACACGCCCGCGAGGAGCTGGGCGTGGACCCGGACGATCTGCCCTCACCGCTGGTCGCGGCGGTGTCCTCGTTCGGCTCCTTCGCGCTGGGCGCGCTGCTGCCGGTGCTGCCGTATCTGCTGGGCGCCTCGGCGCTGTGGCCGGCCGTGGTGCTGGCGCTGATCGGGCTGTTCGGCTGTGGTGCGGCGGTGGCGCGGGTGACCGCCCGTTCCTGGTGGTACAGCGGGCTGCGGCAGCTCGCGCTGGGCGGCGCGGCGGCGGGTGTGACCTATGCCCTGGGCGCTTTGTTCGGGACGGCCGTAGGATGACAGGCATACGGCGAGCCGCATAACTACGCCGTTACTCCTCGGTTTCGATCCTTTTACAGGCGGGCATAAGCCGAAAGCGCTTGGGCAGAGTCGCCCGGTCCGCGCTATGGCGACGCTGGTCGCCCAGTCCGCCACTGCCTGTATTGCCTGATATCGCCCCATCCTTGGGGTGTCCGCATGATGGAACGGAATATCCGCTTCCCGAGATTCGCCCCATCATGTAACCTGCACGAAATTCTCGCGGAGGGCCAACGTCGTCCCTCGGCACACGCAAAATGCCATGACGACGACGGGAGAGCCGATGCGTTCCGCATCCCACCCCGCCCGCCAGGGGATGTACGACCCGCGCAATGAGCACGACGCCTGTGGCGTCGGCTTCGTGGCGACCCTCACCGGCGAGGCCAGCCACGAGCTCGTGGAGCAGGCTCTCACCGTGCTGAGGAACCTCGAGCACCGCGGCGCCACCGGTTCCGAGCCCGACTCGGGCGATGGCGCGGGCATCCTCGTCCAGGTTCCGGACGCCTTCCTGCGGGCCAGTGTGACCGGCTTCGAGCTGCCCGAAGCCGGTGCCTACGCGGTGGGCATCGCATTCCTCCCGGAGGGCGAGACCGAGCGCGCGGCCGCCGCGGAGCACATCGAGCGGCTCGCCGCCGAGGAGGGCCTGACCGTCCTCGGCTGGCGCGAGGTGCCCGTCGCCCCCGAGCTGCTGGGCAACGGCGCCCGTTCCACCATGCCCTCCTTCCGTCAGCTCTTCGTCGCCGACGGCACCAGCACCGGCGTGGCCCTGGACCGCACCGCGTTCGTGCTGCGCAAGCGCGCCGAGCGCGAGGCGGGGGTCTACTTCCCCTCGCTGTCCGCCCGCACCCTGGTCTACAAGGGCATGCTGACCACAGGCCAGCTGGAGCCGTTCTTCCCGGACCTCTCCGACCGCCGCTTCGCCACCGCCGTCGCGCTGGTCCACTCCCGGTTCTCCACCAACACCTTCCCGAGCTGGCCGCTGGCCCACCCGTACCGCTTCGTCGCCCACAACGGTGAGATCAACACCGTCCAGGGCAACCGCAACTGGATGCGCGCCCGGGAGTCCCAGCTGGTCAGCGACCTGTTCGGGGAGAAGGGGCTGGAGCGGATCTTCCCCCTCTGCACCCCGGACGCCTCCGACTCGGCGACCTTCGACGAGGTCCTGGAGCTGCTCCACCTCGGCGGCCGCTCGCTGCCGCACTCGGTGCTGATGATGGTCCCCGAGGCGTGGGAGAACCACCCCTCCATGGACCCGGCCCGGCGCGCCTTCTACCAGTACCACTCCACGATGATGGAGCCCTGGGACGGCCCGGCCTGTGTCACCTTCACCGACGGCGTCCAGGTCGGCGCCGTGCTGGACCGCAACGGTCTGCGGCCCGGGCGCTACTGGGTCACCGACGAGGGTCTGGTCGTGCTCTCCTCCGAGGTCGGCGTCCTGGACATCGACCCGGCCAAGGTGGTCCGCAAGGGCCGGCTGCAGCCGGGCCGGATGTTCCTGGTCGACACCGCCGAGCACCGCATCATCGAGGACGACGAGATCAAGGCCGAGCTGGCCGCCGAGCAGCCGTACGGCGAATGGCTCGAGGCCGGTCTGATCGACCTGGCCGACCTTCCCGAGCGTGAGCACATCGTGCACACCCACGCCTCGGTCACCCGCCGCCAGCAGACCTTCGGCTACACCGAGGAGGAGCTGCGCGTCCTGCTCGCGCCGATGGCCAAGGCCGGTGCCGAGCCGATCGGCTCGATGGGCACCGACTCGCCGATCGCCGCCCTCTCCGAGCGGCCGCGGCTGCTGTTCGACTACTTCACCCAGCTCTTCGCGCAGGTCACCAACCCGCCGCTGGACGCGATCCGCGAGGAGCTGGTCACCTCGCTGATCTCCTCGCTGGGCCCGCAGGGCAATCTGCTGGACCCGACCGCGGCCGCCTGCCGCAGCGTCAGCCTGCCCTTCCCGGTGATCGACAACGATGAGCTGGCCAAGCTCATCCACATCAACGCCGACGGGGACATGCCGGGCCTCAAGGCGGCGAATCTCTCGGGCCTGTACCGGGTCGGTGGCGGCGGTCAGGCGCTCGCCGCCCGGCTGGACGAGATCTGCGCCGAGGCCGACCGCGCCATCGAGGACGGCGCCCGGCTGATCGTGCTCTCCGACCGGCACTCGGACGCCGAGCACGCGCCGATCCCCTCCCTGCTGCTCACCTCCGCGGTCCACCACCACCTCATCGGCACCAAGCAGCGCACCCAGGTGGGGCTGCTGGTCGAGGCGGGCGACGTCCGCGAGGTGCACCATGTCGCGCTGCTGATCGGCTACGGCGCCGCGGCCGTCAACCCGTACCTGGCCATGGAGTCGGTCGAGGACCTGGTCCGGGCAGGGACGTTCCTGCCCGGCGTCGAGGCCGATACCGCGATCAAGAACCTCATCAAGGCGCTCGGCAAGGGCGTCCTGAAGGTCATGTCCAAGATGGGCATCTCGACCGTGGCCTCCTACCGGGGCGCGCAGGTCTTCGAGGCCGTCGGTCTGGACGAGTCCTTCGTGGACACCTACTTCCACGGCACCGCCACCAAGATCGGCGGCGCGGGCCTGGACGTCGTCGCCAAGGAGGTCGCCGCCCGCCACGCCAAGGCGTACCCCGCCTCCGGCGTCCCCTCCGCCCACCGCACGCTGGAGATCGGCGGCGAGTACCAGTGGCGCCGCGAGGGCGAGCCGCACCTCTTCGACCCCGAGACGATCTTCCGGCTGCAGCACTCCACCCGGTCGCGTCGCTATGACATCTTCAAGAAGTACACCGAGCGGGTGAACGAGCAGTCCGAGCGGCTGATGACGCTGCGCGGTCTGTTCTCCTTCAAGGGCGAGCGCCCCTCGATCCCGATCGACGAGGTCGAGTCCGTCAGCGAGATCGTCAAGCGGTTCTCCACCGGCGCCATGTCGTACGGCTCCATCTCCCAGGAGGCGCACGAGACCCTCGCCATCGCCATGAACCAGTTGGGGGCCAAGTCCAACACCGGTGAGGGCGGCGAGGACTCCGACCGGCTGCACGACCCCGCCCGGCGCTCGTCGATCAAGCAGGTGGCCTCCGGCCGCTTCGGCGTGACCAGCGAATACCTGGTCAACTCCGATGACATCCAGATCAAGATGGCGCAGGGCGCCAAGCCCGGCGAGGGCGGCCAGCTCCCCGGCCACAAGGTCTACCCCTGGGTCGCCAAGACCCGGCACTCCACCCCGGGCGTCGGCCTGATCTCCCCGCCGCCGCACCACGACATCTACTCGATCGAGGATCTCGCCCAGCTCATCCACGACCTGAAGAACGCCAACCCGCAGGCGCGGATCCACGTCAAGCTGGTCTCCGAGGTCGGCGTCGGCACGGTGGCCGCGGGCGTCTCCAAGGCCCACGCCGATGTGGTGCTGATCTCCGGCCACGACGGCGGCACCGGCGCCTCGCCGCTCACCTCGCTCAAGCACGCGGGCGGCCCCTGGGAGCTCGGCCTCGCCGAGACCCAGCAGACGCTACTGCTCAACGGGTTGCGCGACCGCATCGTGGTGCAGACCGACGGCCAGCTGAAGACCGGCCGTGACGTGGTCATCGCCGCGCTGCTCGGTGCCGAGGAGTTCGGCTTCGCCACCGCGCCGCTGGTGGTCTCCGGCTGCGTCATGATGCGCGTCTGCCACCTGGACACCTGCCCGGTCGGCATCGCCACCCAGAACCCGGTGCTGCGCGAGCGCTACAGCGGCAAGGCCGAGTTCGTGGTGAACTTCTTCGAGTTCATCGCCGAGGAGGTCCGCGAGCTCCTCGCCGAGCTGGGCTTCCGCACCCTGGACGAGGCCATCGGCCACGCCGAGCTGCTGGACACCGCCCGCGCCGTACAGCACTGGAAGGCACAGGGCCTGGACCTCGCTCCGCTGCTGTACGTGCCCGAGCTGCCCGAGGGCGCCGTCCGCCACCAGGCGATCGCGCAGGACCACGGCCTGGCCAAGGCGCTCGACAACCAGCTGATCAAGCTGGCCGCCGACGCGCTGAACGCCGAGAGCGCCGAGGCCGCCCAGCCGGTCCGCGCCCAGGTCGCGATCCGCAACATCAACCGGACCGTCGGCACCATGCTCGGCCATGAGGTGACCCGGACGTTCGGTGGCGCGGGCCTGCCCGACGACACCATCGACATCACCTTCACCGGCTCGGCCGGCCAGTCCTTCGGCGCGTTCGTGCCCAGGGGCGTCACGCTGCGGCTCGAAGGCGACGCCAACGACTACGTGGGCAAGGGCCTCTCCGGCGGCCGGATCGTCGTCCGCCCGGACCGGGGCGCGGACCACCTCGCCGAGTACTCCACCATCGCGGGCAACACCCTCGCGTACGGCGCGACCGGCGGTGAGATGTTCCTGCGCGGCCGGGTCGGCGAGCGGTTCTGCGTCCGCAACTCCGGCGCCACCGTCGTCTCCGAGGGCGTGGGCGACCACGGCTGTGAGTACATGACCGGCGGCCACGCGCTCGTCCTCGGGCCCACCGGCCGTAACTTCGCGGCCGGTATGTCCGGCGGCATCGCCTATGTGATCGACCTCGACCCGGACAACGTCAACGTCGATCTGCGGGGCGCCCTCGGGGAGCTGGACGACACCGACAAGCAGTGGCTGCACGACGCGGTGCGCCGCCACCACGAGGAGACCGGCTCCACCGTCGCGGGTGCGCTGCTCGACGACTGGGAGACCGCCCTCACCCGCTTCAGCAAGATCATCCCCGCTACGTACCAGGCCGTGCTCGCCGCCAAGGACGCCGCCGAGCGAGCCGGGCTCTCCGAGTCCGAGACCACCGAGAAGATGATGGAGGCGGCGATCAATGGCTGACCCCAAGGGCTTCCTGACCACTGGCCGCGAGGTCGCCGAGACCCGCCCGGTGGACGAGCGCGTCAAGGACTGGAACGAGGTCTACGTCCCCGGTTCGCTGCTGCCGATCATCAGCAAGCAGGCCGGACGGTGCATGGACTGCGGCATCCCGTTCTGTCACAACGGCTGTCCGCTGGGAAACCTCATCCCCGAGTGGAACGACTACGCCTACCGGCAGGACTGGCGCGAGGCCAGCGAGCGGCTGCACGCGACCAACAACTTCCCGGAGTTCACCGGGCGGCTGTGCCCGGCCCCGTGCGAGTCGGCCTGTGTGCTCGGCATCAACCAGCCCGCGGTGACCATCAAGAACGTCGAGGTCACCATCATCGACAAGGCGTGGGACGCGGGCGATGTCACCCCGCAGCCGCCCGAGCGGCTCAGCGGCAAGACCGTCGCCGTCATCGGCTCGGGCCCCGCGGGCCTGGCCGCCGCCCAGCAGCTCACCCGGGCCGGCCACACGGTCGCCGTCTATGAGCGGGCCGACCGCATCGGCGGGCTGCTGCGCTACGGCATCCCCGAGTTCAAGATGGAGAAGCGGCACATCAACCGCCGTATCGAGCAGATGCGCGCGGAGGGCACCAAGTTCCGCACCGAGACGGAGATCGGCCGCGACATCGACGCCGCCAAGCTGCGCAAGCGGTACGACGCCGTGGTCATCGCCGCCGGCGCCACCACCTCGCGCGACCTGCCGGCCCCCGGCCGGGAGCTGAACGGCATCCACTTCGCGATGGAGTACCTGCCGCTCGCCAACAAGGTGCAGGAGGGCGACCTCACCACCGCCCCCATCACCGCCGAGGGCAAGCACGTCGTGGTCATCGGCGGCGGTGACACCGGCGCTGACTGCGTCGGCACCGCCCACCGGCAGGGCGCCGCCTCCGTCACCCAGCTGGAGATCATGCCCCGGCCCGGAGATGAGCGGAGCGCGGGCCAGCCGTGGCCGACCTTCCCCATGCTCTACAAGGTCACCTCCGCGCACGAGGAGGGCGGTGAGCGGATCTACTCCGTCTCCACCACCCACTTCGAGGGCGACGAGGACGGCAACGTCCAGTGGCTGCACCTGATCGAGGTGGAGTTCAAGGACGGCAAGCTGGAGCAGAAGCCGGGCACCGAGCGGAAGATCCCGGCCCAGCTGGTCACCCTCGCCATGGGCTTCACCGGCACCGACCAGCAGAACGGCCTGGTCGAGCAGTTCGGCCTGGAGCTGGACGAGCGCGGCAACATCGCGCGCGACGCCGACTTCGCCACCAATGTGCCGGGTGTCTTCGTGGCCGGTGACGCGGGCCGCGGCCAGTCGCTGATCGTCTGGGCCATCGCCGAGGGCCGCTCCGCGGCGCGCGGGGTGGACCGCTATCTGGCCGGGGCCAGCGAACTGCCCGCCCCGATCCGCCCCACCGACCGGGCCCTCATGGTCTGACCGGTCCGTCCCCTGCCGGTCTTCCCGGCTTCGGTCTCCTGGGACTCCCGGGACTTCTGGGACTGGACTCCCGGATTCCTGGATCTCCGTCCGTACAACGGCGTACGGACCGGCCGCGCGGCGCCTTCCCCCTACCCGACCAGGGGGGAGGCGCCGCGTGGCGTTTGCGGTCGGCATGCGCCCAGTGGTCGACGTTCGCTCACCGGCCGACGTTCGCCCAGCGGTCGGCATGCGCTCAGCGGTCGGCATGCGCTCAGCAGAGTTGACATTGTCTCGGGCGCGCTCCACCATCATTCCACTAACTGATTAGTGAAAGGGTGGTGGACGGATGGTCGAGTACCGCATCGACCGGCGCAGCGGCATCGCCACCTATCTGCAGATCGTCCAGCAGACCAAACAGGCGCTCCGCCTCGGACTGCTGCAGCCCGGGGACCGGCTGCCCACGGCCAGGGAGGTCGTCGCGGCCACCGCCATCAACCCCAACACCGTCCTGAAGGCATACCGCGAGCTGGAGCGCGAAGGGCTGGTCGAGCCCCGGCCGGGCCTGGGCACCTTCGTCCGCCGGTCGCTGGCCCGGCCCGGCGCCGCCGCGGACTCACCGCTGCGCGCGGAGCTCGCCGACTGGACCGACCGGGCCCGCGCCGCCGGGCTCGACCGTGAGGACGTGACGGCGCTGGTGGCCTCGGTCCTCGAAGAGCGTTTCGGCGAGACCGCCACCCTCAGCGAGAGTGGCCATGAGGAAGACGGTGAGAACGGGTGATCGACGAGATCGACGCGGTCGGCGCGCTGGAGGCGTCCGGGCTGGGCAAGAAGTACCGGCGTGGCTGGGCCCTGAGAGATGTCGCCTTCCACCTGCCCGCCGGGCGGATCTGCGCGCTGGTGGGCCCCAACGGCTCCGGCAAGAGCACCCTGCTGTCCCTCGCCGCCGGCCTGCTGACCCCGACCACCGGCACGCTGCGGGTCTTCGGCCAGGCGCCCTCCGCGCCCGCCGCCCGCGAGCGCGTCGCCTTCGTCGCCCAGGACAAGCCGCTCTACCCGCGCTTCTCCGTCGCCGACACCCTGCGCCTGGGCCGCGAGCTCAACCCCCGCTGGGACCAGAAGGCCGCCGAACGGGTGGTGGCGGAAGCCGAGGTGCCGCTGTCCGCCCGCGTCGGCTCGCTCTCCGGCGGCCAGCGCACCTGTGTGGCGCTCGCCCTCGCCCTCGGCAAACGCGCCGATCTGCTCCTGCTGGACGAGCCGATGTCGGATCAGGACCCGCTGCGCCGCCACCGGATGATGGGCGTGCTGATGGCCGAGGCCGCCGAGCGCGGCACCGGCGTGGTCATCTCCACCCATGTGCTCGCCGAACTCGACGGAGTCTGCGACTACCTGCTGCTGATGGGCGGCGGCCGGATCCGCCTCGCGGGCGAGACGGACGAGATCCAGGCCGCTCACCGCCTCGTCACCGGTCCGAGCGCGACCGGCGGCGGAACACCGGCCGCGCTCGCCCGCCACACCGTGGTCGAGACCCGCACGACAGGCCGTCAGCTCACCGCGCTGATACGCCCGGAGGGCACCCCGAGCGGGGACGGCTGGATCGTCACCGAACCCTCCCTCGAAGAGGTCCTGCTCGGCTATCTGCGCGCACCCGACGCCCCGCCGCTGCTCGCGGACGACACGCGGACGCCCGGTACGGAGGTGGGGGCATGAGCACGGTCGGCATACGGCTCCCGGCCCCCGGCGCCCGGCCCCGTACCCGAGGGCTGGTGTGGCTGGTGGCGCGGCAGCACCGGGCCGCCCTCTGGGCGGGCCTGGTCGTGGTCGCGGCGGTCGCCGCGTACATCGTGTGGCAGCGCACCGAGATGGTCGGCTACATACGGACCCACGGCATCGAGGGCTGCGCGGACTGGAAGATGTTCTGCCACGGCAGGCGGATATCCCTCCACAGGGATACCGACCCGACGGCCGGCGCGTTCCGCCACCTCAACGACACCTACCGCACACCGCTGCTCAATACCGGACGGCTGCTCATCGCGCTGCCCGCGCTGATCGGCGTCTTCATCGGCGCGCCCCTGTTCGCCCGGGAACTGGAGATGGGCACCCACCAGTTGGTGTGGACGCAGTCGGTCAGCCGGACCCGCTGGCTCATCGCCAAACTCGCCCTTCCCCTGGCCGTCGTCACGGCCGGCACCGCGGTCCTCGCGGCCCTCTACACCTGGTGGTGGCGGGCGGCCAGGACCCAGTTCCAGGACATCGCCTGGGGCACCGCCGTGCCGTTCGACGCGACCGGTCCGGCGGCCGTCGCCCTCGCCCCGCTGGCCTTCTTCGTGGGCGCGGCGGCCGGGCTGCTGCTGCGGCGCACCGTCCCCGCCATGGCGGTCACCCTGGGGGCCACCGCCGGTGTCCAGTACGGGCTCGGCGCCCTGCGTCCCCATCTGATGACCCCGCGGACGGTCGTCTCCGACGCGAGCGGCGACTTCGCGCACACCCCCATCGAGGTCTTCTTCACCTCCTGGCGCGGTATCGGCGACGGCTTTCTGGCCCGCAACGGGGCGAAAATCCCCTCGGACCGCTGCTCGTCCGCCATCGGTCAGGACGGCTGGGACCGCTGCCTCGCCCGGTCCGGCGCCACCGAGAGGCAGTACGAGGAGCTGCACCCGGCGAGCCACTACTGGCCCATGCAGTGGATGCAGGCCGGGATCTGCCTGGCCGCGGCCGTCGCGCTCGCCGCGTTCTGCGTGTGGTGGATCCGGCGGCGGCCCGCGGTGAAGGAGGCGGCGTGAAGACCGCAACCGCCCAACGCCCGGGCCCGCCGCACACCGGCTCCCCGCCGGGGCCGCGACGCACCGGCTCCCCGCTGAGCCCGCGCGGTCCGCTCTGGCTGGCCTGGCGCCGCCAGCGGACCGTTCTGGTGACGGGCGGAGTGCTGATCCTCGCCCTCGCCGGATATCTCCTGTACCAGCGCACCGGCATGGCCGCCCTGATCCACGACCGGGGCGTCGCCGACTGCCGGGTGTGGCGCGACTGCGACGGGGCGCCCGTGGTGACCTCGGACCGGCTGTCCGAGGCGTTCGTCCGGCTGGAGACCTACCGCACGGCGCTGCTCGACACCGCACGGCTGCTGCTCGCGATCCCTGCGGTCATCGGGGCCTTCGTCGGCGCACCGCTGATCGCGCGCGAATTCGAGAGCGGCACCGCCGCGCTCGTCTGGTCCCAGTCGGTCGGCAGGGTGCGCTGGCTCATCGCCACGCTCGCCCTCCCCGTCGTCGGCACCCTGGCGGCCACCGCCCTGCTGGCCGCGCTGTTCACCTGGTGGTGGTGGCCGGTGCGCGGTACCTTCCCGGACGTCCACTGGGGCGACACCCTGCCCTTCGACGTGATGGGTCCGGCCTTCGTGTCGCTGTCCCTGCTGTCCCTCTTCCTCGGCACGGCCTTCGGCCTGCTGCTCCGGCGGACGCTGCCCGCCATGGCCTGCACCCTCGCCGTCACCGCCGGCGTCGTGTACGGCCTACAGCAGCTGCGCCCGCATCTGATGCCACGGCTCACCGTGACAGCGGGCGTCCGCGTCCACGCGGAGGCGCCGTACGGAGGGTGGTACGTCGGCTCGGGGTATCTCGACCGGACCGGCGCCAGGGTCGACGGATCGGTCTGCGAGGGGCTCGGCGGGTGGCCGGCCATTTTCCGCTGCCTCGACCGCCGCCATCTGGCCGAAGAGTATGAGGACTACCACCCCATCGGCCACTTCTGGTCCATGCAGTGGATCCAGGCCGGGATCTGCCTGGCCGCGGCCGTCGCGCTCGCCGCGTTCTGCGTGTGGTGGATCGGGCGCAGACGGGCCTGACCGGCGCCCCCTTCCACGGCTCCGCATCTTTCCGCGGCTCCGCCCCCTTCCGTGGCTCCCCACCCTTCCGCTCCGATCGGAGTCCCCTTCCCCATGGCCATCTCGCCCGCCCTCGACACCGCCCGGGGCGTCCCACGCGTCCACCCGGCGCCCCCGGTGCGCAGCCGCCCCGGCCCGGCCGTCGTCGCGCTCGCCCCGGCCGGGCTGGCGCTGGCGCTCGGGCTGTGGGGGATCCGCCGGGAGAACAGCATGTGGCGGGACGAGTCGACGACGTACCAGGTCGCGCACCGTAGCCTCGGCGAGATCGGCCATCTCCTCGGCAACGCCGATGTGGCACACGGCCTCTACTACCTGCTGATGCACGCCGTCTTCGCCCTCTGGGACGGCGGACTGCTCGCGCTGCGGCTCCCCTCGGTGCTGGCGATGGCCGCCACCGCGGCCGGGGTGGGGCTGCTCGGCCACCGGCTCGCCGGACCCCGCGCCGGACTCGTCGCCGGGCTGGTCTTCCCGCTGGCCCCGGCGGTGCAGCGGTACGCACCGGAGGGGCGGTCGTACGCCCTGGTCAGCGCCGCCGTCGTCGCGGCCACGCATCTGCTGCTGAGCGCCGTGGCCAGGCCCCGCAAGCGCACCTGGGCCGGATACGCGGCCGTCGCCTCGCTGGCCTGTCTGCTGCACGAGTTCGCGATCCTGGCCGTCGCCGCGCACGGCGTCACGCTGTACCGGGCCCGGGTGGGCGCGCGGTCCGGCTGGGCGTGGGGGCAGGCGGCCTCCGTGGTGGCCGTGGTGCTGGCACCGCTGGTGATCGTCAGTCAGCAGCAGGCGGCGCTGGTCGGCTGGATCTCCGCGCCGGGCCCGTCCGAACTGCTCGGCTTCGGCGCGCTCGCCCTGACGGGCCTCGTCTGCGCCCGGGGACCGCTGCCCGCGCGGGGGTCCGTCCCGCTGCGCGACCTCGCCCTGGCGCTGCTGATCCTGCCACCGGCCGCGCTGATGGCGGTGTCGTATCTCCATCCGCTCTACGTCGACCGGTATGTGCTCTACGCCCATGTCGGTCTCGCGCTGCTGATCGGGGCCCGGCTGGACGCGCTGTCGCGTACCGTCGCCGCCCCTCGGGCGCTGGCCGGGGGACTGGCGGTGGTCGCCGTGGCGGCCCTGCTGCCGTACTCGCTCCAACTGAGGACCCCGGGGAGTCGGCTCGACAACACCCTCGCGGCCGCGCGCGCCGTACGGGAGCTGGGGCGGCCAGGTGACGGGGTGCTCTTCCTGCCCGCGCGGCGCCGGGAGCCGATCATGTCCAGCCCGGCGGACTTCCGGGGCCTGCGGGAACTGGCGCTGGCCCGGCACGCGATCCCCTCGGGCACACTGCACGGCATCGAACTGCCCGCACCGCGGATCCGGGCCCGGATGCTGACCGCCGGGCGGATCGTCACGGTGAACGACCCGCCCGGCCAGCCGCTGGACGACACCCCTCAGGAGCGGGTGAAACGGGAGGTGCTCGCGGAGCACTTCCACCGATGCGCCGTCAGGGACGTCACCGGGATGCGGATCGTGCTCTACGGGCGCGCGGGACGCTGCTGAGCGCTCAGGACTTACGGGGCGGGCTTACGCCTCGTTCTCGACCAGCCGGGCCGGGAAGCCGCCCGTGGCGACCGGGCCCCAGCGCTCGGGGGTGACCCGGATCAGCGACTTGCCCTGCTTGCGCATGGCCTCGCGGTACTCGTCCCAGTCCGGGTGCTCGCCCGCGATATTGCGGTAGTACTCGACCAGCGGCTCGACGGACTCCGGGGTGTCGACCACCTCGGCGGTGCCGTCGATCTGCACCCAGGGGCCGTTCCACTCGTCGGACAGCACGACGAGGCTCACGGCCGGTTCGCGCTTGACGTTGCGCACCTTGGCGCGCTCGGGGTAGGTGGACATGACGATACGGCCGGAGTCGTCGACTCCGCAGGTCAGCGGGGACGCCTGGGGCGAGCCGTCCGCCCGGCGGGTCATCAGCAGCGCACGGTGGCGCGGGCGTACGAACTCCAGCAGTTCGTCGAGGCCGACACGGGTGTTGGTGGCGATGGAGGGGCTCATGCAGGCGAGCGTACGACGTCGAGCGCACTCCAGCCCGCACGGCCACGGACCGGACCGGCGCCGCGTCGGATGTGGCGTGAGGTGCCGCTTCACCCGTCGCGTCACATGCCCCGTCACATGTCCCGTCACATGTCCCGTCAGGTGTCGTGTCAGGTGTCGCACTCCAGCACCGTGCGGCACAGCCCGCAGCGGGCCCGCACCCGGCCGCGCACCGCGACCCGGATGCGCTGACGGCAGGTCGGGCAGGGGAAGGAGACGCTCAGCGGAGGGCCGCTGTCGAAGGCGTAGTCGCCTCCGGTGGGGGAGGGGTCACCGGACTGGGCCGACCGGCGGTCCTTGGCGTAGCGGCGGCGGCCGGTCCAGCCGGCGGCGGCGAGCGGCGGCCTGGCCTGGTCGTGGCGCGCCAGCTCCAGCCCCTTGGCGTACGCCTGGTACGCCTGCGGAGAGGTGAACCAGGGGGAGGGGTCCTCATCGAAGAGCAGCGCCCGCTTGGCCAGTACGTAGCCGAACTCCTCCGGGGTCAGATAGCCCAGTTTCTGGCTGGAAAGCGAGTCCTGGCGGAAGGCGTCGAGCAGCAACCAGCCCGTGCCGAGATAGGCGGCGGTGGTGTCGGTGAGGATTTCGTTGTCGCGTGTGCCGGGGAGCGACAGGTCGAGGCGGTGCAGATACACATGCGTGACCTCATGGGCGAGGGCCGCGCCGATGTCCCGACGGTGCGTCTTGAAGCGGGAGTTGAGCTCGATGAAGTACTCCGGACCCGCGGCGAGCTCCACGTTCCCCGCATGCCGCATCTCCCGGAAGCTCACGATCATCCGGGCGTCGGGCAGCCGCAGATGCTGCACCATCACCCCGGCCACCCGCTGAACGCCCAGGTAGAGGTCGTCCTGGTCGGAGAAGGCCACATCACCGGGGACCACGCTGAGCCCGAAGGTGTCCACCGTGTCGCGGGACAGGCGGCGATAGAGCGCGGTGATCGAGGCCCGGACGGTGTCCAGGTGGGGAAAGCCGTGTTCGATGTCGCTGCCCGGTGCCGCCACGCCGTCACCCCGTGCCCGTCGCCAGCCGTGCGCCCTGTCTCATCTCAACCTTACGGTCGTTCGGTGGGGCAGCGGGTAGGCCGCGCTGGCTGAAAACCGACCCTTGTCACCCCCTTCACCCGCTCCACATAATCACAGGGCGTTTTACCGGCTCATCCACAGGATTTCGGAGAGGTTTCCGGATTTTTTGCTTGGCATGAGCCTGACATGCGCGCCGAACCCCCCACGAAAGGACAGTCCGTTGCGGAAGACCCTGAAGCACCTCAAGAGAGCCTCGGCCGCCGGCGCAGTCGCCCTCGCCGCCTTCAGCCTTACCCCCGGCAGCGCCAACGCCGCGCCCACCGGCCCCGAGCCGAGCCCCTCCGTCGTCGGCGGCACCCGCGCCGCCCAGGGCGAATTCCCCTTCATGGTCCGGCTGTCCATGGGCTGTGGCGGCGCCCTCTACACCCAGGACATCGTGCTCACCGCCGCCCACTGTGTGGACGGCAGCGGCGCCAACACCTCCATTACGGCCACCGCGGGCGTCGTCGACCTCCAGAGCTCGAGCGCCGTCAAGGTCAAGTCCACCGAGGTGCTCCAGGCCCCCGGCTACAACGGCACCGGCAAGGACTGGGCGCTCATCAAGCTCGCCAAGCCGATCAACCAGCCCACCCTGAAGATCGCCGACACCACGGCGTACAACAAGGGCGACTTCACCGTCGCCGGCTGGGGCGCGGCCGTCGAGGGCGGCGGCCAGCAGCGCTACCTGCTCAAGGCCACCGTGCCGTTCGTCGACGACGCCACCTGCAACTCCGCGTACGACGAGCTCGTGCCCGGCGAGGAGATCTGCGCCGGCCGGATGGCTCAGGGCGGCGTGGACACCTGCCAGGGCGACTCCGGCGGCCCGATGTTCCGCAAGGACGACGGCGGCCAGTGGATCCAGGTCGGCATCGTGAGCTGGGGCGAGGGCTGCGCGCGGCCCGGCAAGCCCGGCGTCTACACCGAGGTGAGCACCTTCGCCAAGGACATCAAGGCGGCCGCGAGCGAGCTCGGCGGCTGACGCCTCCTCAGCCTCGCCTCCGCCAAGAGCTGACCGGGGTCCGGCCATCGGGCCGGCCCCGGTCGGCTCTGTCGGCTTTATGGGTGCCCTCAGCTCTGTCCGCTCTGTCCGTAGCAGATGCAGAACGGGTGCCCGGCCGGATCGTTGAAGACCCGGAACCCCGACCGCTCCCCGCCGCTGTCGTGCAAGAACGTCGCCCCCAGCTCGATCAGCTCCCGCTGCGCCCGCTCCGCGTCCTCGATCGTGTCCACGTCGAAGTCCAGATGGATCTGCTGCGGATACGCCGGGTCCGGCCAGCGCGGCGGCTGATGGTCCGGCGCCAGCTGGAAGGCCAGCCGCCGGCCGTCCTCGGCCGTCAGGTTCGCCCACTCGGGATCGCTGTCGTCCACCCGCCAGCCCAGGATCCGTCCGTAGAAGGCGGCCAGCGCGGCGGGGTCGGGACAGTCGATGACGGTGCACTGAAGCGTCGCGATCATGCCGCGGACCCTAGCCCGGAACGGCTCTGCCCGAAACGGCTGCGCCCGGAACCGCTCGGCCCCGAAACGGCTGCGCCCGGGGACGGCTGCGCCCGCCACCGCTCCGTCCGGTACGAGCCGCGGGAAAGTCGGTCCGGAAGTGGAACCTCCCCCCGCCCAGGCGACTCCTCCACGGTGGAGACACCGCCTCGGGAGCGGCCCTCCACCATGACCGCCCCGCCCCCTTCCGGCCCCCTTGAGGGCCGGTTCCGAAACCCCCCACAGGGGTCGGGGCGGTCCGGGGCCCGGGGCCGCGACCGGCCCTGGCACAGGATGCCGCGGGGGCTCGGGCCGCCTCCCGGCGGCGGCAGGCGGAGGCCGAAGCGCCCCCGAGCGCAGGCCACAGCGCCCCGGAGAGGAACCGAGCCCCGAGAAAAAGTAGGCTCGGGAGGCATGACGCACAGCATGAGCGACCACACCGCCGGGCAGCCGGCGACGCCGGGAGACCCCGAGGGGATCGACCCGTCCGTCCTCGACGAGCTGACCAGGTTGCGCGACAGCATCGACAACATCGACGCGGCCGTGGTCCATATGCTCGCCGAGCGCTTCAAATGCACCCAGCAGGTCGGCCACCTCAAGGCCGCCCACCGGCTCCCGCCGGCCGACCCGGCCCGTGAGGCGAGCCAGATCACCCGGCTGCGGCAGCTCGCCGAGAGCGCCAAGCTCGACCCCGGATTCGCCGAGAAGCTGCTCAACTTCATCATCGCCGAGGTCATCCGGCACCACGAGACCATCGCCCGCTCCTGACACCGGCCCGCGGGCGCACTCCGGTGGTGCGCCCGCACAGCCGTCCGCCCCGGTCGACCACTTCCCACCCGTGTGCGGCCCGCCGCACGTAGGGCAGCATGTCCCCATGTCCGTACTGACGCGCGAGGAAGCGCAGATCCGAGCCCGCCTCATCGAGGTCCACCGCTACACGATCGACCTGGACCTCACCCGCGGGGAGGAGCTCTTCGGCTCCATCACGACCATCCGCTTCAGCGCGCGCCAGGCGGGCGCGGACACCTTCGCCGAGCTCGCGCCGGCCGCGGTCCACCGTGCCGTACTGGACGGCCGCGAGCTCGACCTCACCGGCGACACCGCCGAGGCGCTCGCGGACGGTCGGCTTCCGCTCACCGGCCTCACCGAGGGCGAGCACGAGCTGCGCGTCGAGACGGACATGCGCTACTCCCACACCGGCGAGGGCATGCACCGCTTCACCGACCCCGCCGACGGCGAGACGTACCTCTACACCATGTGCTGCATGGCGGACGCCAACGACGTCTTCGCCGCGTTCGACCAGCCCGACCTCAAGGCCGTCTTCGACGTCCGCGTCACCGCCCCGCCCCAGTGGACCGTGCTCGGCAACGGCATCGCCACCCGCGTCGGCGCCCCCGAGGAGGGCCGCTGGCAGCTCGCGCCCACCCCGCCCATCAGCACCTATCTGATGGCCCTGGCCGCCGGCCCGTACCACTCGGTGCGCACCGAGCACGCCGGACTCCCCTTCGGGCTGCACGTCCGCCGCTCCCTCGCGCCCTACCTCGAGGCCGACGCCGACGAGCTCTTCGACATCACCCGGCGCTGCTTCGACCGCTACCACGAGATCTTCGAGGAGCCGTACCCCTTCGACTCCTACGACCAGGCGTTCGTCCCCGAATTCAACTCCGGCGCCATGGAGAACCCGGGCCTGGTCACCTTCCGCGACGAATTCGTCTTCCGCTCCGCCGTCACCGACGCCGAGCGCCAGACCCGCGCCATGGTCATCGCCCATGAAATGGCCCATATGTGGTTCGGCGACCTCGTCACCATGAAGTGGTGGGACGACATCTGGCTGAACGAGTCCTTCGCCGAGTACATGGGCTACCAGATCCTCACCGAGACCACCCGCTACACCGACACCTGGGCCGACTTCGGCGTCCGCCGCAAGAACTGGGGCTACGACGCCGACCAGCGCCCCTCCACCCACCCGGTCGCCCCCGCGCCCGAGCTGGTCCCCGACACCGCCGCCGCCCGGCTCAACTTCGACGGCATCTCCTACGCCAAGGGCGCCTCCGCGCTGCGCCAGCTCGTCACCTGGCTCGGCGAGAAGACGTTCCTCGACGGCATCAACGACCACTTCACCCGGCACCGCTTCGGCAACGCCACCCTCGCCGACTTCATCGACTCCCTCGCCCGCTCCTCCGGCCGCGACGTCCACGCCTGGGCCGACCGCTGGCTGCGCACCACCGGTGTCGACACCCTCGCCCCCGTCGTCACCGCCAACGGCGACCGGTGGAGCGCCGAGATCCGCCACCAGGGCGGCGGCCCGGACGGCGACACTCCCACCCGCCGCCCGCACCGCATCGCCATCGGCCTCTACGACCACGCGCCCGCCGCCCCGCACCAACTGGTCCTGCGCGAACGCGTCGAGGCCGAACTCGACGGCGCCGAGCCCGCCCTCTGCCTCTCCTTCACCGGGCCCCGCCCCGATCTGCTGCTCCTCAACGACGGCGACCTCACCTACACCAAGATCCGGCTCGACCCCGGCTCCTGGAAGGCCGTCCACCGCGCCCTGTCCGGCCTCCCCGACGCCGTCAGCCGCGCCGTGGTCTGGAACGCCGCCCGCGACATGGTCCGCGACGGCGACCTCCCGCCCGCCGACTTCCTCGAGACCGCCCGCGCCCATCTGCCGCACGAGACCGACATAGCGATCGTCCAGGGCGTCCTCGCCTTCGCCCGCACCCAGATCGCCGACCGCTACCTCCCCGCCGACCGCCGACCCGCCGCCCTGGCCACCATCCGCGCCACCTGCCGCGATCTGCTGCGCCGCACCGAGGACGGCACCGGCGCCGGGCTGCGGCTCGCCGCCGTGCGCACGTTCATCGGCAGCGCCACCGACCCCGCCGAGCTCACCGACTGGCTCGACGGCGACACCGTCCCCGGCGGCCCCGCCCTCGACCCCGAACTGCGCTGGCAGACCCTCGGCCGGCTCGCCGTCCTCGGCGCCGTCGGCCCCGCCCACATCGACGCCGAACTCGCCCGGGACTCCAGCGCCACCGGCCAGGAGGGCGCCGCCCGCTGCCGGGCCGCCCTGCCCGACGCCACCGCCAAGGAGGCCGCGTGGCAGACCCTCTTCGACCCTGAAAGGGACGGCCAGGGGCCCGAGCTCTCCAACTACCTGGTCACCGCGACCCTCGCCGGCTTCTGGCAGCCCGAGCACCACGACGTCCTCGCCGACTACGTGCCGCGCTACTTCCCGGCCGCCGTCACGCTGGGCACCCGCCGCGGCCCCGCCATCGCCGACACCGTCGCCCGCTTCGGCTTCCCGAGCACCGTGGACGCCGAAACCCTGCGACGGGGCGAGGAATGCCTCGCGAACCCCGACGCCCTGCCCGCCCTGAGCCGCCGCCTCGCCGACCAGATCGACGACCTGAGCCGCGCCCTGCGGGTACGAGAGAAGCAGGGGGAGTAACCCCGACGGCGGGGACGGCGGGGGCGCCCGGTCGCCCCGCCGCCCCTGCCGCGCCGTTCTCCGGCCGCGGATGAACCGCACGCCCGGCGGCCGGTTGCGAGCCATGGCCTCCACCGCCCGGTCCAAGCCGTCGCCCACCCGCGCAACTTCGCTCTTCAGCTCAGGACAGCACGCGGTAGGTCACGTGCGTGACCAGACTCGCCGACCGCGACTTCACCTGCTCCAGCTTCAGCGGCGGGACGCCCTTGAACAGCCGCGTACCGGCGCCGAGCGTGAGCGGCACAATGTGCAGCCGCAGCTCGTCGATCAGACCGGCGGCCAGGTACTGGTTGATGGTGGTCGCGCCGCCATGGATCGAGACATCGCCGTCGCCGGCCGCCGCGCGTGCCTGTGTCAGTGCCGACGCGATTCCGTCGGTGACGAAGTAGTACGTGGTGCCGCCGTCCATCGGCTGCGGCTCGCGCGCGTGGTGGGTGAGCACGAACACCGGTGCGTGGAACGGCGGATCGTCGCCCCACCAGCCGTTCCACCGCCGATCCCATTCGCCACGCACCGGGCCGAACATGTTGCGCCCCATGATGAACGCGGTGGCAGCGGTCATCTGGTCGACCTCGGCCCGGTTCTCGTCGGGAGTATCGAACATCCAGGCGTGCAGCTTGCCGCCCGAGCCGTCGCCGCCGTCGTCGCCGAACGGGCGTTCCTCGGTCTGATCCAGCCCCGCCGAGTACCCGTCGGCCGAGACGGTGATGTCGCAGATCACCCTGCCCATTCGTTTGATCATTGCTCTCTTCTCCGTTCGTAGCGACCTCCGTCGTCGCCCGCGCGGTGAGCTTGCTGTCGACAAACCACAGCCCCCTCTCGTCGGGCGGGGGCAGACTGACGGGCATGGATCGAGAAACCCTTGAGCGGACGTTGACAGTCGACGGGGAGAAGTTCGATGTCGCCGAGCGTCCCGACGAACCCGGAACCTACGACTTCACCTGGCTGACCGGGCCGAACCCCGGATACGGCTTCACCACCCGGGTCCATGGGGCCGGCTCCCTCAGCACACAGCAACTGGAGGATTCCGCGCGGGAGTTCCTCGGCCAGGTGGACCCCGGCACCGGGTACATCGAGTAGCCGGGCGGGCGGATCAATCCGTGTGACCGGGCCGTACCACGTATGGGTGCACTTCCCGCGGACCCCGGACCGGAGCGCGGTTACGCGAAGTAGTTTGGGCAACCCTGACCGCCGCCCGACCGCCTCCACCTGCCCGACTCCCAGACACCCCCTAGGGGCACACCCATGCCCGTGCCCGCATCCGGAACCGCCCGCCTCCTCGCCGGGGGCCACGGCGGACCGGGCGCGCTCCGCCCGATGGTCGACACCGTCCTCAACGCCCTCGCCCACGGGGCCGCCGACCGCGGCGGGCCACTCCCGGCCGGGGGTCCGGCCGCGGTGGACCGGCGGATACGCGGTGCGGCCCGGCCGCTCATCCCCGACGAGGGGGAGGGGCCCCACCACGCGCTGCGCACCCTCGTCCGCGCCCTCACCCATGGCGCGGCCGACCCCGCGGACCCGCGCTGCACCGCCCATCTGCACTGCCCGCCGCTCGCCGTGGCCACCGCCGCCGACCTCGCGGTGTCCGCGCTCAACCCCTCCCTCGACTCCTGGGACCAGGCCCCCGCCGCCTGCGCACTGGAGGCGCTGACCTGCCGCGCCCTGGCCGAACTCGTCCACCCCCACGGCCCCGCCCCCGACGCGCTCGTCACCACGGGCGGCACCGAGTCCAACCAGCTCGCGCTGCTCCTCGCCCGCGAGGCCGCGGGCGGCGTCGGCAGACCCCTGCGGATCGTCTGCGGCGGCAACGCCCACCACAGCATCCACCGGGCCGCCTGGTTCCTCGGGCTGCCCGCGCCCCACACCCTCCCCACCCCCACCGGCGTCCTCGACCCGGCCGCGCTCCACACGGCCCTCGACCGGCTGCTCGACGCCGACGCCCCCACCCTCGTCGTCGCCACCGCCGGCACCACCGACACCGGAGCCATCGACCCGCTCCCCGACATCGCCGACGTCTGCGACCACCACACCGCCACCCTCCACATCGACGCCGCCTACGGCGCACCCCTCCTTTTCAGCGACACCCTCCACAAACAGCTCCACGGGCTCGACCGCGCCCCTACCGTCGCCCTCGACCTGCACAAACTCGGCTGGCAGCCGGTCGCCGCGGGCCTCCTCGCCGTCCCCGACAGCGCCGCCCTCGCCCCCCTGGCCCACCGCGCCGAGTACCTCAACGCCGACGACGACACCGAAGCGGGGATGCCCGACCTGCTCGGCCGCTCCTTCCGCACCACCCGCCGCCCCGACATCTTCAAGATCGCCGTCACCCTGCGGGCGCTCGGCCGACGCGGCCTCGGCGACCTCGTCGACCACGTCTGCACGGCCGCCCAGCACCTCGCCGACCTCATCGAGGCCCACCCCGGGCTCGAGCTCTACGCCCGCCCCACCATCAGCACCGTGCTCTTCCGCCCCACCGGGGCACCGCCCGCCGCCGTCGCCGCGCTGCGCCGCCGCCTCCTCCACCACGGCACGGCCGTCCTCGGCCGCGCCGCCACCCCCGAGGGGCTGTGGCTCAAGGCCACCGTTCTCAACCCGCACACCCAGCCCGACGATCTGCGCGGGCTGCTCGAACTCGTGGAAGGCCACACCACCCCATGAGCACCGGACAACCCCCCACCCCCGCCTGCGATCCCGCCCCCGCCGCCGATCCCGCCCCCGCCGCCGGGTCCGCCCCCGGCGTCGACCGGCCCCTGGACCTGGCCGGTATCGGCATCGGCCCGTTCAACCTCTCCCTCGCCGCCCTCGCCCACGGCGTCCCCGCCCTGCGCACCGCCTGCTACGAACAGCGGCCCGCCTTCCACTGGCACCCCGGCCTGCTCATCGACGGCGCCACCATCCAAGTCCCCTTCCTCGCGGACCTGGTCACCCTCGCCGACCCCGGCAGCCCCTGGACCTTCCTCCAGTACCTCAAGGCCCATGAGCGGCTCTTCCCCTTCTACGTCGCCGAGCGCTTCCACATCGAGCGCGCCGAATACGACGCCTACTGCCGCTGGGTCAGCCAACAGCTCCCCGGACTCCACTTCGACCACCGCGTCGACGCCGTCCGCTGGGACCACGAATACGAGCTGTTCGAAATCGACTTCACCCGCCTCGGCGGCCCGGCCGACGACGCCCACGCGCCCCACCCCACCGGGGCCGACGAGGACAGCAGGGGCCTCGGCCGCGCCTACGCCCGCAACATCGTCCTCGGCGTCGGCACCGAACCGTACGTCCCCGAACCCCTGCGCCCCCTCGCCGACGCCCCCAACGTCCCCGTCCTCCACTCCTGCGACTACCTCGAACACCGCGAACGGCTCCTGTCCACCGGCCACATCACCGTCGTCGGCTCCGGCCAGTCCGGTGCCGAGGTCTTCCTCGACCTGCTGCGCCACCGGCCGCTGGGCGCCGAAGGACTCCACTGGCTCGCCCGTACCCCGTCCTTCGCGCCCATGGAGTACGGCAAACTCGGCCTGGAGCAGTTCAGCCCCGACTACACGCGCTACTTCCACGCCCTCCCCGAAGCCGTACGCGACCAGCTCCTCCCCGGCCAGTGGCAGCTCTACAAGGGCATCGCCCACGAGACCATCACCGCCATCCACCACGAGCTCTACCGCCGAGCCCAGCACGGCGGCGGCTGGCCCGGCGTCGCCCTCACCCCCGGCGTCACCGTCCGCACCGCGGGCCGTATCGCCGCCGCCCGCCTCGAACTCCACCTGGAACACACCGAGCAGGGCACCCGCACCCGCCACACCACCGAGGCCGTCGTCCTCGCCACCGGCTACCGCGAGCGCCGCGTCGACACCCTGCTCGCCGCCCTCGACCCCTACATCCGCCGGGACGCCTCCGAGCGCCCCCGCATCGACGCCGACCACCGACTCGTCCTCGACCCCATGATCAAGGGCTCGGTGTACGTCCAGAACGCCGAGCGCCACACCCATGGCGTCGGCACCCCCGACCTCGGCCTCGCCGCCTGGCGCTCCGCCGTCATCCTCAACTCGCTGGCCGCCACACCCGTCTACCCGCTCCCGTCGCGTACCGCGTTCACCACCTTCGGCCTCCAGCCCAGCGGACCCGGCGCCGTCGCCCCGCCCCGGCCCGCGCCGCCGTCGGCCCCGGTCGCGCGCGGCAGCGGCCGGATGCCTCTCCCCGACCAGCGCAACGGACTCGCCCGTACCCGGACGTGACCTCACCCCGGCACCCGGCCCCCGGCTCCAGATGATCACTCTGTCCAGCCGGCCGCCGCGCTTGTCTCCGGCCTCGACTGACCCTGACGCGACGGCCCCCGGACGGCGCCTCCCGGACGGCGATCTCAGATGGCGATGTCTCGGACGGCGGTCGCTCAGCCGGCGTCCGGGAAGACCGGGGCGCCGTCCCGGGTCAGCTTCCAGTCCACCGACGCGAACCGCGACACATCGATCGTCTTCTCCGCCTGCACCCAGGCGATGATCGTGTTCCGGATCTCCTCCGAATTGGCCCACACCTGCTTCGCCGAGGCCACATGCGGGAAATTGCCGCCCCCGCTCGCCCGGTAGTTGTTCACCGCCAGCACGAACTGCGCCTTCTCATCGATCGGCTTGCCGTCGAAGCTCAGCTTCGCGATCCGCGAGCCCGGCGCCTTGGCGATGTCGATCTCGTACGTAAGGCCGCCGACCGCGTCGTAGTTGTAGTCGGGCGTGTTGTCGGCGTTCGTCAGCTTCGACGGGTCCACATCCCCGCCCGGCGCGGTCTGCACGTAGTACCGCGCCGAGAACTCCAGGTACTCCTTGACCTGGGCGCCGGTCAGCACCCGCGCCTCCAGCGTGTTCTCGAACGGATACAACCCCGCCACCTGCCGGATCGTGACCTCCCCGGCCGGGATCGACGCCGTACGGGAGAAGCACGACGCCTGCGAGAGCACCGGCAGCGCCGCGTACTCCGTCCCGGCCAGCGCCGCCTTCACCGTCTCCGACTGCACATGGTTGATGAAGTCGAGGATCGGCACGTCCTTGTACGCAGCCTCGGTCGCCGCCATCGCCGCCGTCGAGGTGCCGATGACCTGGTTGACGTACCCGACGACCTTCTTGTGCTCATCGCCGAGCAGCCGCACGATCCGCGGGTCCTCCTCGGCCGCGTTGGAGTTCAGCACCTTCGCCGACACCGACGCCACCAGCCAGCGGCCCCGCTCCCACTCCAGCTCGAAGTCGAAGAGAGTCAGCCGCTGACCCCACTTGAGCGGCTCCGACAACACGACCTCGTGCCCGGTCTCCTTGTTGACCACCCGTGACTCCGGGATCTCCACATGCGCGTGCCCCACCAGGATCGCGTCGATCCCCGCCACCTTCTCGGCCACCAGCGCCGCCGCGTTCTCCACATACGGCACCTGGTCGCCGTAGCTGGAGGTGCCGCTGGTCCCCGAATGCGCCGAGACGATCACCACGTCAGCGCCCATCGACCGCAGCCGCGGCACCCACTTCGCCGCCTGCTCCTCCAGGCCCGGGAAGGTCATCTTCCCCTGCACATTGACCTTGTCCCAGATCGCGATGCCCGGATTGGTCAGCCCCAGCACCGCCACCTTCACATCCCGCCCGCACGGGGTGCGCAGCCGCGTCATCCAGTACGGCGCGAAGGCGGGCCGCAGCGTCTTCGCGTCCAGCGCGTTCGCCCCCAACAAGGGGAAGTCGCACTGCTCCTCGAACTTCCGCAGCACCGGGATGCCGTAGTTGAACTCATGGTTGCCCAGCGCCGCCGCGTCATAGCCGATCGCGTTCATCGCCTGCGCCATGGGATGCACCGGGCCGTCCGCCCCGGTGATCGGGTCCACCCTGGCGTAGTAGTACGACAGTTGGGTGCCCTGGATGGTGTCGCCCGCGTCGATCAGCAGCGTATTGCGGCGCCCCTTCTCCTTACGGACCTGGTCCACCAGCGTGGAGATCTTCGCCAGACCCACATCGTTGTGCGCCGTGTCGTCGAACTCGGCGTCGGTGAAGTAGTCCCAGTTGAAGACGTTGCCATGCAGATCGGTCGTGCCCATCACGGTGAAGGCGTACCGCCGCCGGGGGCGCCCGTGCCCCCGCGCCTCGGCCGGGACGACGGCCGCGGCCGAGGCAAGGGCGGCCCCCGCACTGGTCGCCGCGGTGCGACCCAGGAACTTCCGACGGTTGAGCGGCATGGCTGATCTCCTCTGAGATACCTGCGAAATGAGCACAACGCGCGTAGATTCTGGCCCAGCCGCACCGCTCCGCACCACCCCCGGCAGATTGCGATCAGGTTGCCCCCGGCGCTTCTTGAGGGGTGGGCAGACCAGAATTCAACGGCCGGGTCGTCCCACCCCGCCGAGGCCCCGAGCGTCGTACGCTCCGGACACCACCCCGCGCACACCCGACCAGGAGCCGCCATGGATCAGCCGGCCCACCCCAGCCAGCCGCCGCAGCCCGCCGCCCCCGCGCCCGCCGCCCACGTGCCCTACGGCACCCCCGACACCCCGCGCGTCGCCGTCCGCGGCGAGGCGACGCTGGAGGTCGACCCCGAGATCGCCCGGCTCACCATCACCGTCAGCGCTCGCGGCGCCGACCGGCGCGCCGCGCTCGATGACCTCACCCGCCGCAACAACCAGGTCCTCGCGCTGGTGAAGCCCTACGGCGAAGCGGTCGAGAAGCTGGAGACCGGCGCCTTCTCGGTCACCCCCGAGATCAACCCCAAGAGCCGCCATGAGCGCGTACGGGCCTACCACGGGCGGGTGCACCTCACCGCGACCCTCACCGACTTCACCGCCCTCGGCGAGCTCACCACCCGCCTCGCCGACCTCGACCTCACCCGCGTCGACGGCCCCTGGTGGGGGCTGCGCCCCGACTCGCCCGCCTACGGCCGGGCCCGGCAGCAGGCGGTGCGGGAGGCGGTGCAGCGGGCCCGCGAGTACGCCGGAGCGCTCGGCTCCCGGCTGGTCGCGCTCACCGAGCTCGCCGACCTCGAGGCGGAGCAGGGCCCGCTGCAGCCCGTGGCCGCCGCCACACGCGGCCGGTCCGCCTTCGGCGGCCCCGCCGACCGGGACGCCGTCGCCGCGCTCGACCTCGAACCGCAGCGCCAGACGGTGTACGCGCATGTCAACGCGCGCTTCACGATCACCCCTCCCGAGCTCTGAGAGCCCTCCTTCCGAGTCTTGAAACCACCCTCCGAAACGCTCATCGGAGCACCCCTCTGCACGTTTCATTAGTTGTCAATAGCCCGCCATCCAAAGGCCATGGAGGAGTGTGAAGTTCCGGGCTCTTTACTCGCCGGTAAGTCATAGGCTCGGCACCATGCGCCGAGCAAAAATCGTCTGTACTTTGGGACCCGCCACCGACTCGTACGAGCAGATCAAGGCACTCATCGAAGCCGGAATGGATGTGGCCCGCTTCAACCTCAGCCACGGCACCTATGCCGAGCACGAGGAGCGTTATCGGCGAGTGCGCAAAGCCTCGCTGGAAACCGGCCGCAGCGTCGGCATCCTCGCCGACCTTCAAGGTCCGAAGATTCGGCTCGGCCGCTTCCGTGAAGGACCCGTACTCCTTGAACGCGGAGACGAGTTCATCATCACCGTCGAACCCATCGAGGGCGACCGGTTCCGCTGCGGAACCACCTACGAGGGGCTGGCCGGCGACGTCAGCAAGGGCGAGCGGATCCTCGTCGACGACGGCCGGGTCACCCTCGAGGTCGTCGACATCGACGGCCCCCGGGTGCACACCATCGCCATCGAGGGCGGCATGATCTCCGACCACAAGGGGCTCAACCTCCCCGGCGTGGCCGTCTCCGTCCCCGCGCTGTCCAAGAAGGACATCGAGGACCTGCGCTGGGCACTGCGCATCGGCGCCGACGTCATCGCCCTCTCCTTCGTCCGCAACGGCAACGATGTCGTGGACGTCCACCGGGTGATGGACGAGGAGGACCGCCGGCTCCCCGTCATCGCCAAGATCGAGAAGCCGCAGGCGGTCGAGAACCTCGAAGGGATCGTCGACGCCTTCGACGGCATCATGGTCGCCCGCGGCGACCTCGGCGTGGAGATGCCGCTCGAGCAGGTGCCGATGGTCCAGAAGCGCGCGATCAAACTGGCCAAGCGGAACGCCAAGCCGGTGATCGTCGCGACCCAGATGCTCGACTCGATGATCGAGAACTCCCGCCCCACCCGCGCGGAGGCGTCCGACGTCGCCAACGCGATCATCGACGGCACGGACGCGGTGATGCTCTCCGGCGAGACCAGCGTCGGCAAGTACCCGATCGTCACGGTCAAGACGATGGGCCGCATCGTCGAGGCCGCCGAGGAGGACATCCTCGCCAAGGGCCTCCCCCCGCTCACCGAGCGCAACAAGCCCCGCACCCAGGGCGGCGCGGTGGCCCGCGCGGCGGCCGAGATGGGCGACTTCCTCGGCGCGAAGTTCCTCGTCGCCTTCACCCAGTCCGGCGACACCGTCCGCCGCCTCTCCCGCTACCGCTCCCCGATCCCCCTCCTGGCCTTCACCCCGGACCCGGGCACCCGCTCCCAGCTCAACCTGACCTGGGGCGTCGAGACCTTCCTCGGCCCGATGGTCAACTCCACGGACGAGATGGTGGCCCAGGTCGACGAGGAACTGCTGCGCCTCGGCCGCTGCCGCAAGGGCGACCTCGTCATCATCACCGCCGGCTCCCCGCCCGGCGTCTCCGGCTCCACCAACCTCGTGCGCGTCCACCACATCGGCGCGGACGACCTGAGGTAGCCGAACCTCGCTCCCTCGGGGCCGAAGTACTGGGCTCAGTACTTCGGCCCGACGTGCGTATCCATGAGGGCGACGGAGGCACGGCGGGCGACGGAGATGTTGAACGGATCGCTCCCGCGCGCGAGGGTCGTCCACTCGACGCCGACCTTGGTGAGGGTGTCGGAGCAGAGCTTGCGGATGTCGTCGGACTTGTTGGTGAAGAGGTACCGAGGGTATTCGTAGCGCTTCGGCTTCCCGGCGACGATGCGCGTGGTCCAGTTGGTGACGCGGCAGCCGTCGGAGTGGAATAACCCGCGGATGAACTCCCATGGGTGGGCGTCCACGATCGACTGTTGCCAGGGCTCCAGGGCTATGACGCGGTCATGCTTCTTTCCCGGCCCATGTTGCGGGAACATGCACGTCCAGTGCTTCGTGTACGACTTCACCTCGGCGCATCCGCTCTTCTGCCGCCGCTGCACGCTGGGCCTGGGCATCACCTTGCGCATGGCGGTCTCTGCCTCGTCGATCAGACCGGGCCAGGCATCGGCGCAGAAGATGGACAGATGGTGCTGTTTGGGCTTGGAGACGATATGGCCGTCGCCGAGATAGAGGCCCAGAAGGTATGCATACGACCGGTGGTCGAACGCTCGGTCAGTGCATTGGGGGCAGTCCGTGGGCTGCACGAAGAGCTCGCCCCGCTGCTTTCGGTCCTGATACCGCCACCAGCCAACGGTGCCCCGTGGGATTCCGAGAAGCTCGGCTACGTCGCGATTGGCGACGCCTTGTCGCATCAGTGCCACAGCGTCGTGTCGGAGCGACGGGCTGTAATCGTTCATGTGCCGAGCGTCGCACTTGTGGGGATGACGCTGAGCCGAATTCGGCCCTTACCACGCGAATGTGAGGGTCCGCTTCAAGTACCGGGTGCGGGATTCGAACCCGCAAGCCCTCTCGGGCAGAGGTGTTTGAGACCTCCGTGTATACCGTTCCACCAACCCGGCAAGGAGTTGCAGCGCGCATAGCTTACCGTGTGCGAGTCGAACTCGTCTCGCAGGTAGGCTCAAGGTGCAGTACCTGCCAGGAACGAGGAGCCCCGTGAGCGCCACCGAGCCCGTCGACGAGCAGTCGCATATTCCGCCGCACACCACACGCGTCGTCATCGCCGAGGACGAGGCCCTCATCCGCCTCGACCTGAAGGAGATGCTCGAGGAGGAGGGGTACTCCGTCGTCGGCGAGGCGGGCGATGGTGAGACGGCTGTCGCGCTTGCCCAGGAGCACCGCCCCGACCTCGTCATCCTCGATGTGAAGATGCCGGTTCTCGACGGCATCTCCGCCGCCGAGCGGATCGCGGCCGACCGTATCGCCCCCGTCCTGATGCTGACCGCCTTCTCCCAGCGCGAGCTGGTCGAGCGGGCCCGGGATGCCGGGGCGATGGCGTATCTCGTGAAGCCGTTCAGCAAGAGCGATGTGGTCCCGGCCATCGAGATGGCCGTCTCCCGCTTCACCGAGCTGAAGACCCTGGAGCATGAGGTCGCCGACCTCTCCCAGCGGCTGGAGACCCGCAAGCTGGTCGACCGGGCCAAGAGCATTCTGCAGACGCAGTACGGGCTGACCGAGCCCGCCGCCTTCCGCTGGATCCAGAAGACCTCGATGGACCGCAGGCTGTCGATGCAGCAGGTGGCCGAGGCCGTTATCGAGGACGCGGCGGAGAAGAAGGCCAAGGAGCAGTAGGGAACGAGCGGTAGGGGCCCGTACCGCCGCGTCGGCGGTACGGGCCCCTACCGTTTCTGCCAGTCCTCAGTCCTCAGTCCTCGCCGAGGTACGCCTTCCGCACCGACTCGTCGTGCAGCAGCGCATCCCCCGTCCCCGACAGCACGATCTTGCCGATCTCCATCACATGGCCCTGATCGGCCAGCGACAGAGCTGCCTGGGCGTTCTGTTCGACCAGCAGGATCGTCGTGCCCTGGGACTTGAGCTCGGCGATGGTGTGCATGATCTTCTGCATCATGATCGGCGAGAGGCCCATCGAGGGCTCGTCGAGCATCAGCAGCTTGGGGCGGGACATCAGGGCCCGTCCCATCGCGAGCATCTGCTGCTCACCGCCGGAGAGGGTGCCGGCCGCCTGGGAGCGGCGTTCGCCGAGGATGGGGAAGAGGTCGTACGCGTGGCGGATGTCGGCGGCTATGCCGTCCGCGTCCTTCCGGAGAAACGCTCCGAGCTGGAGGTTCTCGGCGATCGACAGCCGCGGGAAGATATGCCGTCCCTCGGGTGAGTGGGCCAGCCCCATGGCGACGATCTTGTGTGCGGGGACGCCCTTCAGCGGTTGGCCGTCGAAGCGGATCTCCCCGCCGAGGGGTTCGAGCAGGCCGGACAGGGTGCGCAGCGTGGTGGTCTTGCCCGCGCCGTTGGTACCGATGAGGGTGACGACCTGGCCGGCCTCGACGCTGAACGAGATGCCCTTGACGGCCTCGATCTTGCCGTAGGCGACGCGCAGGTCCTCGACCTCGAGCAGTGCGGTCACTGTCCGTCCTCCGTACGTGCTGTGGTGCCCCGCTGGGTCTCGTCCTGCGGGGCGCCGGTCGTGGCGCCGGTTGCGGCTCCGGCCTCCGCGGCCTCGACCTCGGCGGCCTCCTCGGCGCCGGGGGCGCCTTCGAAGGGGGTGCCGAGGTAGGCGGCGATGACGCGCTCGTCGCTCTGGACGACCTCCGAGCTGCCCTCGACGAGCTTCTGGCCCTGGACGAGGACGGCGACCCGGTCGCAGAGGTTGAAGATGAAGCGCATGTCGTGCTCGATGACGAGTACGGCGGTGCCCAGGTCCCGGATGGCGAAGACCAGTTCCTCGGTGGCGCGGGTCTCCTGGGGGTTCATTCCGGCGGTGGGCTCGTCGAGGAGCAGCAGTCCGGGGTCGCTGGCGAGGGCGCGGGCGATCTCCAGCTTGCGTTGTTCGCCGTAGGGGAGGTTGCGGGAGAGGTGGTCGGCCTTGTCGGCGAGGCCGGTGAATTCCAGGAGTTCCATGGCGCGGGCCTTGGATGCGGCTTCGGCGCGTTTGAAGCCGGGGCCGCGCAGGAGGGCCGACCACAGGCCCTCTTTGGTGCGGGTGTGGCGGCCGACGAGGACGTTCTCGAGGACCGTCATGTTGGCGAAGAGCCGGATGTTCTGGAAGGTGCGGGCGATGCCTGCCTGGGTGACGAGGTGGGGCTTGGGCGGCAGGACGGTGCCCCGGTAGGCGACGCTGCCCTCGGTGGGGATGTAGAGGCCGGTGAGGCAGTTGAAGAAGGTGGTCTTGCCCGCGCCGTTGGGGCCGATGAGGCCGACGATCTCGCCGGGGTGGACGTCGAGGTCGACGGACTGTACGGCCGTGAGTCCGCCGAAGCGCATGGTGACGCCGGTGGCGGTGAGTACGGGGGAGGTCGTGGTGGTGGTCATCTGTGTCATGCCTCCGCCTTGGTGACGCCGACGGCACCGTCCTTGAGTCCGGTCGCGCCGGGGACGTCGAGCTGGCCGGTCTCGTGGTACTCGAGCTGCTGCCGCCGGTTGGGGACGATCCCTTCGGGGCGGAAGCGCATCAGCAGGATGAGCGCGATACCGAAGGCGAGGAGCTGGTAGTCCTGGAGGAATTCCAGCTTCTTGGGGATCAGGTAGAGCAGGGTGGCGCCGAGCAGCGGGCCGCCGATGGTGCCCATGCCGCCGAGGATGACGGCGGCGACCAGGAAGGTGGAGTTGGGCGGGACGGGGCCGGCGAAGACGTACTGCTCGGGGACGACGGTGGACTGGAAGTGGGCCCATACGGCGCCGGCGACTCCGGCGAGGGTGGCGCCGAGTGCGAAGGCGACCAGCTTGACCCGGAATCCGTTGATGCCCATGGCGGTGGCGGCGGTCTCGTCCTCGCGGATGGCGACCCAGGCGCGGCCGATGCGGGAGTTGCCCGCGCGGCTGAAGATCAGTACGACGACGATGGTGACCAGCAGCATCAGCAGGTAGTAGTTGCCGTTGGAGTCGAGGCTGAGCCCGGCGATGTTGTGGTCGTCGTTGAAGTTGAACCCGAAGATCTCCAGCGGCGGGATGTTGGGGATGCCGTCGGGGCCGTTGGTGACGGAGGGTCCTGAGGTGCCGTCGAGGTTCAGCATGGCGAGACGGAAGATCTCTCCGAAGCCGAGGGTGACGATGGCGAGGTAGTCGCCGCGCAGCCGCAGGGTGGGGGCGCCGATGATGACGCCGAAGATCAGCGAGACCACGCCGCCGGTGATGACGGCGGCCCAGAAGGGGAACTTGACGTCGAGGGTCGAGGCGGTGGATCCGGAGACCAGGGCGGCGGTGTAGGCGCCGACGCCGAGGAAGGCGACGTATCCGAGGTCCAGGAGGCCGGCGAGGCCGACGACGATGTTCAGGCCGAGGGCGACGGTCGCGAAGATCGCGATGTTGACGCCGAGTTCGGTGAAGCTGGACTTGTCCTGGAAGAAGGGGAAGACGATCGCGGTGATCAGCGCCGCGACCAGGGTGGTGGAGCGGTAGGCGCTGGTGAGTTCGCTGATCCGGTTGACGAGCCCGGCCTTGACGAGGGCGACGGCGGCGAACGCGACGGCGATGAGGTAGCCGATGAACGGCTCGGGGTGGTCGGCGTCGGTCTGGATGCCGTAGTTGACCACGTAGAGGCCGAGGGCGAAGACGCCCGCGATGATCAGGATCTCGGCCCAGGAGGGCAGCTTCTTGGGGCGGCACAGGGGGCGGGTGTCGTCCGGGAGCAGGAAGGTGGTGGCCACGGGGGCGGCGGTCACCACCGCGGCGATCCAGCCGCCGGGTTCGAGGTTGACCAGGCCGTCCAGGTCCACGGCGATGGCGATGACGGTGAACCAGGTGATGGCGAAGGTGCCGAGGGCCAGCATCCGCAGGGCCCCGGTGGAGCCGCTGGGGGTGAGCCAGCGCAGGCCCTTCAGGCCGAGGGCGGCCAGCGCGAAGACGGCGGTGGCGATGCCGAGGACGAGGGTGAGGAGCTGCAGTCCGCCCGGGTAGCCGTAGACGGTCAGGTCGCCGGGGAATTCGGCGGTCCAGGTCCAGGCGAGGAAGGTGGAGACGACGGCGGCGGCGCCGCCGGCCGCGGTGAGGGCGCGGAGCAGGGTGGTGCGCGGCGCGGTTGCGCCGGGCTCGGCCTCGTTCACGGGGGTGGGCTGGGTCTTGTCGGTGGTCATCGGTTCACTCCCTCACGCCCGGTCCGCGACGCGTTCGCCGAGCAGGCCCTGTGGCCTGACCAGCAGGACGACGATGAGCAGGGTGAAGGCCCATACGTCTTTCCAGGCGCCGCCGCCGAGTTGATCCATCCCGGGGATGTCCTGGATGTACTTGATGGCCAGGGCCTCGACGATGCCGAGGACGACGCCGCCGAGCATGGCGCCGTAGATGTTGCCGATGCCGCCGAGCACGGCGGCGGTGAACGCCTTGAGGCCGGCGATGAAGCCCATCTCGAAGTTGATCTGGCCGTACTTGAGCCCGTGGGAGAGGGCGGCGACGGCGGCGAACGCACCGCCGATGGCGAAGGCCATCACGATGATGCGGTCGGTGTTGATGCCCATGAGCTTGGCGGTGTCGGGGTCCTGTGCGGTGGCCTGCATGGCGCGGCCGGCGCGGCTCTTGGAGACGAACAGCCCGAGGGCGAGCATGCACACCGGGGCGGCTATGAGGAGGAAGGCGTCGCCGCGCTGGATGTGGAGATCGCTGAAGATCTCGAACGAGGAGCCTTCGAACTGCGGGAAGCTGCGGGGCTTCTTGGCGTCGGGGTAGAAGGCCCAGACGGCCTGCTGCAGAGCGATGGACAGGCCGATCGCGGTGATCAGGGGGGCGAGCCGGGGGCCGCCGCGCAGGGGCCGGTAGGCGAAGCGTTCCGCCGCGGTGGCGATGGCGACCGAGGCGATGACGCCGCCGATCAGCATGAGGGGCAGGGCGAGGGAGAGCGCGGTGCCGCTGGGCAGCCAGATGTAGATGGTGAGGGCCCCGAAGCCCCCGATCATGAAGATCTCGCCGTGGGCGAAGTTGATGAGCTGGACGATGCCGTAGACCATGGTGTACCCGATGGCGATCAAGCCGTAGAGGGCGCCAAGGGTCAGGCCGTTGACCAGCGTTTGCGGCAGTTCGTGCACCGCAGGGCCTCCGATGAGCGTGTCGGATATGACGCCGCGCGAGGGCGATGGTGTACGCCCTCGCGCGGATTCGTTTCGTGGGTGTGCGGGGATCGCCGCCGGGGGTCAGTCCTTGAAGGTCTCGCTCTTCACGGACTTCCAGGCGCCCTTGGTGACCTTGTAGACGGTCAGCTGCTTGTTGGTGGTGTCGCCGTACTGGTCGAAGGAGACCTTGCCGGTGACGCCGTCGAAGGAGACCTTGCCGAGTGCCTCGGTGACCTTGGCGCGGGCGTCGTCCGGGAGCTTGCCGTCGTTGTCCTCGACGACGGCCTTGACGGCCTGGATGATGGCCCAGCCGGCGTCGTAGGAGTAGCCGCCGTAGGCCGCGTACGGGTCCTTGTAGTGCTGGTCCCCGTAGTTCTTCACGAAGGTCTTGGCGGAGTCGAGCTGCTCGACCGGGTAGCCGACGGAGGTGGCGAGGTCGCCGTCGTTGTTGGTGCCCGACGCCTTGATGAAGGCGGGGTCGTAGATGCCGTCGCCGCCCATGATCGGGACCTGCGCGCCGGCCTGCTTGACCTGGTCGGACAGCAGACCGCCCTCGGGGTACTGACCGCCGAAGTAGACGGAGTCGGCGCCGGTGGACTTGACCTTGCTGGAGATGCCGGAGAAGTCGGTCTCCTTGACGGTCAGGTGGTCCCGGCCGACGACCTTGCCGCCGAGGCGCTTGAACTCCTCGGCGAAGATGGTGGCGAGGCCGTTGCCGTACGCCTGCTTGTCGTCGATGACGAAGACCTTCCGCTTCTTCGCGTCCTTGTAGTAGTACTGCGCGGCGAAGCGGCCCTGGATGATGTCGGTGGTCGCGGTGCGGAAGTAGGTCTTGAACGGGCGCGACTTCTTGCCCGAGGCCCAGTCGTCACCCTGGCTGAGGGCCGGGTTGGTGTTGGCGGGGGAGACCTGGGCGAGGTCGGCCCGGTCGAAGACGCCCTGCATGGACTGGGCGACGCCCGAGTTCAGCGGCCCGACCGCGCCGAGGATGTCCTCGTCGTCGACCATCGAGGTCGCGTTCGCCTTGCCGGAGGAGGGCACGGCCTGGTCGTCGAAGGACTTGACCTTGAAGGTGACCCCGTCGACCTCGTTGTTCTTGTTGGCCACCTTCGCCGCGAGGTCGACGGAGTTCTTGATGCCCTGGCCGAGGGCGGACAGCGAGCCGGTGAGCGGCGCGTCGACACCGATGACCACGGTGGTCTTGCTGTCCTTGCCGCCACTGTCGTCTTTGTCGTCGCGCGACCCGCAGGCGCTGAGGGTCAGGGCGCCCGCGGTGATCGCGGTCGTGATGATGAGCAAGGAACGGTGTCGCACGAGGAATCCTTTCGCTGGCCCGGCACCCCGGGTTCATGGGGTGCCGTGTCCTCGCCGGATGAACCTGGAATGGCCGTGCGGGTGCGGCGTACACCCCACGGGGCCGTGACTGGCTGTGACTCTAAGCGCGGGGCGCGATCGGGGGCAGAGGTCTAGACGATGATGTGACTGTCTTGTTATGACGCGCGTCACCCAGGATGTCCGTGTAGCGGAACGTAAGGGACGAATGGGGCGAATCTGAGCCAACCATTAGGTCCGGATCCTGAGAAGCTGCAGTTCCGCTAAGGAGTGCGGGGGACTGGTGAACGATGCGCGAACCGCTGTGTGCGGATGAGCGGAGAAAGATCGAGTTCAGGGGCGTCTCGGGTGGCGAAAACGCGATCTCATATTGCGTCAGTGTTACGGAGTGTTACGGCTGTCCGCGTCGGTCAGGTGCGGTGGCGGAGCTGCCGGACGGGTGCCGCTCAGGTCGGCGGGCGCCAGTTCTCGGAGCTGTGGGTGGCGCCATTCGCGGCCGCGCAGCGGCGCTCGGCCAGGCGCTTGATCAGCGCTTTGGCGGCCGGGGTGCCATGCCGCCGCCGCTCGGCGCGCGCGGCGTGGGCGATGTCGTCGTAGATCTCGTACTGCTGGTTGGAGAGCCCCTTCTGCTCCCAGTCGAGCCCGGCCCAGCGGCTGCCCGCGAGGTCCTGTTCGGCCCAGTAGGAGATGAGGTCGGCGCACAGCCGTACGGGCGAAGGCGCCCGTGGCGTGGGGCTGTTGGGGCCGGGGCGGGATGCGGACGGGGCGCTGTCACCCGAGCCGCGAGAGCCGTCGGAGCTGCCGGAACCGGATCCGCCGCATCCGGTCAGTGTCACGGCGAGTACGAGAGCGCAGCCACAGGCGGTGGCGGGCCAGGAACCCGCCCGGGTCGTTGCCCCCATGGGGAGCCACGCTAGACCCGGCCTCGCGGGGGAACAACGGCGACGACGCGGGCCGTTGCGGCGAGGGCCGGATCGGCCGGGGCCGGAAGCGGGGCACTGGATGCCGCCCGGGGCCGGAGGCGGGGCGCCGGACGCCGCCCGGGGGCGTCCGGTCCACCGGACGTTACGCCGGCGTTCGGCCCGCCCGGCGTCACGCTTCGCCGCGCTCCTTGGCCTCGGCGACCTCGGCGACCGTCTTGGCCTGACCGGCCCCGTCGACCTCGCGCAGCAGGCAGGTGAGGCGGGCGGTGCACACCCGCCGGCCCTGCTCATCGCTGATGACGATCTCGTAGGTGGCGGTGGAGCGGCCCCGGTGGACGGGGGTGGCGACGCCGGTGACCAGGCCGGAGCGCACTCCTCGGTGGTGGGTGCAGTTGAGGTCGACGCCGACCGCGATCCGCCCGCTGCCGCCGTGGAGCATCGAGCCGACCGAACCGAGAGTTTCGGCCAGCACGGCGGAGGCGCCGCCGTGCAGCAGTCCGTACGGCTGGGTGTTGCCCTCCACGGGCATGGTGGCCACGACGCGGTCGGCGGAGGCTTCCAGGATCTGCACGCCCATGCGGGTGCCCAGGTGCCCGGCGGAGAACAGCGCGGGAAGATCCACGCCGAGCGCCGCGTACTCGTCGATTACCTCCTGCGGGAACTTCACGCTGGTCTGCTCGCCCATCGGACCGGCTCCGTTCGGTTGCTTGTGGTGGCCACCTTCTTACCAGGTGACTGAGCAAACGCTTAGGCCGGGGGTGTCTGTTCCAGGCGGACCACCACGGACTTGCTCGCCGGGGTGTTGCTGGTGTCGGCGGTGGCGTCCAGCGGGACCAGGACGTTGGTCTCCGGGTAGTACGAGGCGGCACAGCCGCGCGCGGTCGGGTAGTGGATCACGCGGAAGCCGGTGGCGCGCCGCTCGGTGCCGTCCGTCCACTCGCTGACCAGGTCGGCATAGCTCCCGTCGGCCAGCCCGAGCTCCTGGGCGTCCTCGGGGTGCACCAGTACCACCCGGCGGCCGTTCTTGATGCCGCGGTAGCGGTCGTCCAGGCCGTAGATGGTGGTGTTGTACTGGTCGTGGGAGCGGAGGGTCTGCAGCAGCAGCCGGCCCTCGGGCGCCGTGGGGTACTCGACGGGGGCCGCGGTGAAGTTGGCCTTACCGGTGGTGGTGGGGAAGCTGCGGCTGTCGCGCGGGGCGTGCGGCAGGGCGAAGCCGGAGGGGTCGCTCACCCGGGTGTTGAAGTCCTCGAAGCCGGGGATGACGGCGGCGATACGGTCGCGGATCCGCGCGTAGTCCTTCTCGAACTCCTCCCAGGGGGTGTGGCTTTCGGGGCCGAGCACCCGGCGGGCCAGCCGGCAGACGATGGCCGGTTCGGAGAGCAGATGGGAGCTCGCGGGCTCCAGGCGCCCGCGGGAGGCGTGCACCATGCCCATGGAGTCCTCGACGGTGACGAACTGCGGGCCGCTGCCCTGCAGATCGGCCTCGGTGCGGCCGAGGGTGGGCAGTATCAGCGCCCGCGCCCCGGTGACCACATGGGAGCGGTTGAGCTTGGTGGAGACATGGACGGTCAGCCGCGCGGCGCGCATCGCGCCCTCGGTGACCTCGGTGTCGGGGGAGGCCGCCACGAAGTTGCCGCCCATGGCGAAGAAGACCTTCGCCTGGCCGTCGCGCAGGGCGCGGATGGCCCGCACGACGTCGAAGCCGTGCTCACGGGGCGGGGCGAAGCCGAACTCGCGCTCCAGGGCGTCGAGGAAGGCCGGGGCGGGGCGTTCGAAGATGCCCATGGTGCGGTCGCCCTGCACATTGCTGTGGCCGCGCACCGGGCAGACCCCGGCGCCGGGGCGGCCGACGTTGCCGCGCAGCAGCAGGAAGTTGACGACCTCCCGGATGGTGGGCACCGAGTGCTTGTGCTGGGTCAGGCCCATCGCCCAGCACACGATGGTGCGCTTGGAGTCGAGGACCATGCGCAGCGCGCTGTCGATGTCGGCGCGGTCGAGGCCGGTGGCGCGCAGCGTCTCGTCCCAGTCGGCGTCGCGGGCGGCCTTGGCGAACTCCTCGAAGCCGTGCGTGTGCTCGCCGATGAACTGCTCGTCGGTGGCTCCCTCGGTCTCCAGGATGAGTTTGTTGAGGAGGCGGAAGAGGGCCTGGTCGCCGCCGAGCCGGATCTGCAGGAAGAGATCGGTGAGCGCGGTGCCGACGCCGGAGAGGCCGCGTGCGTTCTGCGGGTTCTTGAACCGCTCCAGCCCGGCCTCGGGCAGCGGGTTGATGGAGATGATCTTCGCGCCGTTGGCCTTGGCCTTCTCCAGGGCGGAGAGCATGCGCGGGTGGTTGGTGCCCGGGTTCTGCCCGGCCACGATGATCAGGTCGGCCTGGTAGAGGTCCTCGAGCAGCACGCTGCCCTTACCGACGCCGAGGGTTTCGGTGAGCGCCGAGCCGGAGGACTCATGGCACATGTTGGAGCAGTCGGGGAGGTTGTTGGTGCCGAATTCGCGCGCGAAGAGCTGGTAGAGGAAGGCCGCCTCGTTGCTGGTGCGGCCCGAGGTGTAGAAGACCGCCTCGTCGGGGGAGCCGAGCGCGGTCAGCTCGTCGCCGATGATGTCGAAGGCCCGGTCCCAGGACACCGGCTCGTACCGCTCGGCGCCCTCGTCCAGATACATGGGCTGGGTGAGCCGGCCCTGCTGGCCGAGCCAGTAGCCGCTGCGGGTGGCGAGATCGGCCACCGGGTGGGCGGCGAAGAAGTCGGGGGTGACCCGGCGAAGGGTGGCCTCCTCGGCGACGGCCTTCGCCCCGTTCTCACAGAACTCGGCCGCGTGGCGCTTGTCCGGCTCGGGCCAGGCGCAGCCGGGGCAGTCGAAGCCCTTCTTCTGGTTGACGCGCAGGAGCGTGAGCGCGGTGCGGCGCACCCCCATCTGCTGCTGGGCGATGCGCAGCGAATGCCCCACCGCCGGCAGCCCGGCCGCGGCATGTTGCGGGGGTGTGACCTCGGGTGCGTCCTGGATCGGATCGCCTGCGGGCGGCTTGGCTGCCATCGTCGCTCCCCTTGGGCTCGAGCGTTGCGGGACCTGTGCGTGGACCTGTGGGGTCAAATCCTGTCACGGGCCTACGACAGCCGTGGCGGCGGCCCGGTCCGGCTGTGCGGGGGCACGATCTTGCGCGCGGCCAGGGCCGATCTTGTACCCGGGCCGATCCGGGTGGCCGGGGGCGGGCCGGTCCGGTGGCCGGGGCGGGAGGCATTGTCGGTGGGCCGTGGCAGGATCGGGGGCGTGGCAGAGAAAGCATCGAAGAAGACCGCAGCGCCCGCTCCCGACCGCACGGGGGAGGACCGCCCCCGTCTGCTCCTGCTGGACGGGCATTCCCTGGCGTACCGGGCGTTCTTCGCGCTGCCGGCGGAGAACTTCAGCACGACCACCGGCCAGACCACCAACGCGGTCTACGGCTTCACCTCGATGCTGGCGAACACGCTCCGTGATGAGCGGCCCACGCACCTCGCCGTGGCGTTCGACGTCTCGCGCAAGACCTGGCGCTCCGAGCAGTTCACGGAGTACAAGGCGAACCGCTCCAAGTCCCCGGACGAGTTCAAGGGCCAGGTCGAGCTGATCGGCGAGCTGCTGGACGCCATGAACATCACGCGCTTCGCGGTGGACGGCTTCGAGGCCGACGACGTGATCGCCACCCTCGCCACCCAGGCCGAGGAGCAGGGCTTCGACGTGCTGATCGTCACCGGCGACCGGGATTCGTTCCAGCTGGTCACCGACCATGTCACGGTGCTCTACCCCACCAAGGGCGTCTCCGAGCTGACCCGGTTCACCCCCGGGAAGGTGCACGAGAAGTACGGCCTCACCCCGGCGCAGTACCCCGACTTCGCGGCCCTGCGCGGCGACCCGTCGGACAACCTCCCCGGCATTCCGGGCGTCGGCGAGAAGACCGCGGCGAAGTGGATCAATCAGTTCGGCTCCTTCAAGGAGCTGGTGGAGCGGGTCGACGAGGTCAAGGGGAAGGTCGGCGAGAAGCTCCGCGACCACCTGGAGTCCGTCAAGCTCAACCGCCAGCTGACCGAGCTGGTGCGGGATGTGGAGCTGGCCGCCGGCCCCGAGGGCCTGGGGCGCACTCCGTACGACCGGGAGGCGCTCTCGGTGATCCTGGACGCGCTGGAGTTCCGCCACCAGAACTTCCGCGACCGGATCATGGCCGTCGACCCGGGCGCGGCGGCGGACGAGCCCGCGGCCGCGGAGCCGGGTATCGGGGTCGACGGAGTGGAACTCGGCGCGGGTGAGCTCGCCCCCTGGCTGGAGAGCCACCGCGACGCCCCGCTGGGCCTGGCCGCCGTCGACACCTGGGCGCTGGGCAGCGGCAGCGTCAGCGAGATCGCGCTGGCCACCGGTTCCGGCCCCGCCGCGTTCTTCGACCCCTCGCAGCTGGACGAGGCCGACGAGCGGGCGTTCGCCGAATGGATCGCGGACCCGGACCGCCCCAAGGTGCTGCACAACGCCAAGGGGATCATGCGGGTCTTCGCCGAGCACGGCTGGTCCGTCGCGGGCGTCACCATGGACACCGCGCTGGCGGCCTATCTGGTCAAGCCCGGCCGCCGCTCCTTCGAGCTGGACGCCCTGTCGGTGGAGTACCTGGGCCGTGAGCTGTCCCCGGCGGTCGCCGCGGACAGCGGCCAGTTGGCCTTCGGCGCCGATGACGAGGCCGAGCGGGACGCCTTGATGATCAAGGCGCGGACGATCCTGGACCTGGGCGAGGCGTTCGGCGGCCGGCTGAAGGACGTGGGCGCGGCCGGGCTGCTGCACGACATGGAGCTGCCCGTCTCCGAGCTGCTGGCCCGGATGGAGCGGTCGGGCATCGCCGCCGACCGCGGCTGGCTGGAGCGCATGGAGCAGCAGTTCGCGGCCGCCGTGCAGCACGCCGTGCAGGAGGCGCACGCCGCGGTGGGCCATGAGTTCAACCTCGGCTCGCCCAAGCAGCTCCAGGAGGTGCTCTTCGGCGAGCTGGGCCTGCCCAAGACCAAGAAGACCAAGACCGGGTACACCACGGACGCCGACGCGCTGGCCTGGCTGGCCGCGCAGACCGACCACGAGCTCCCGGTGATCATGCTGCGCCACCGCGAGCAGGCGCGGCTGCGCTCCACCGTCGAGGGCCTGATCAAGACCATCGCCCCCGGCGGCCGCATCCACACCACCTTCAACCAGACCGTGGCGGCCACCGGCCGGCTCTCCTCCACCGACCCCAATCTGCAGAACATCCCGGTGCGCACGGACGAGGGCCGGGCGATCCGGCGCGGCTTCGTCGTCGGTGACGGCTTCGAGTCGCTGATGACCGCCGACTACAGCCAGATCGAGCTGCGCGTCATGGCCCATCTCTCCGAGGACGAGGGCCTGATCGAGGCGTTCACCTCCGGTGAGGACCTGCACACCACGGTCGCCTCCCAGGTCTTCTCCGTCGACAAGTCGGCGGTCGACCCGGAGATGCGCCGCAAGATCAAGGCCATGTCCTACGGGCTGGCGTACGGCCTTTCGGCGTTCGGTCTCTCCCAGCAGCTGGGCATCACCCCCGATGAGGCCCGCAAGCTGATGGAGACCTTCTTCGAGCGGTTCGGCGGGGTGCGCGACTATCTGCAGCGGGTCGTCGAGGAGGCGCGCGCCACCGGCTATACGGAGACCATGCTCGGCCGCCGCCGCTATCTCCCGGACCTCACCAGCGACAACCGCCAGCGCCGCGAGATGGCCGAGCGGATGGCGCTCAACGCCCCGATCCAGGGCACCGCCGCCGATATCGTGAAGATCGCGATGCTCAAGGTGGACGCGGCGTTGACGGGGGAGAAACTCTCGTCGCGGATGCTGTTGCAGGTCCACGACGAAATCGTGCTGGAGATCGCGCCCGGTGAGCGGGAGCGGGTCGAGGAGCTGGTCCGCCGGGAGATGACGGGCGCCTTCAGTCTGAGCGCTCCGCTGGGCGTATCGGTAGGATCCGGGTCGGACTGGGAATCGGCGGCTCACTGAGGGTTCCACTGATGTGGCGTTTGCACCGGTAGCTGCGGGCCATAAGTTGTCGTAGTGTCACCAGAGTTGACGCGCTGGGGGAGCGCACTGTGTTCGACGGGAGGGACACACGGATGGCACCGCTTATCGGCCGACGACTGCGCAAGGGGGCCGCCACGACGGCGGTGGCGGCGGCCGCGATGGCCGCCCTCACCGCGTCCCAGGCACCCGGGTTCGCCCACTCCGACCAGGGCGACCGGAACCGGGAGCAGCGGGCGGGGGAGGCACCGGCGCCCGACGACACCCCCATTGACGGTGGTTCGTCGTACCACACCGATCTGCCGCCGCTGGTCACCCCGGACAAGCCGGGCTCCTCGATCGATCTGCCCGGGCTCCCCGGGAGTGGCAGCACCAAGGCCGAGGCGGGCATACCGGCGAGCGTGCTGGACGCCTACAAGAAGGCTGAAGCGGCCCTGAAGGAGTCCAACCCCGGCTGCAATCTGCCCTGGCAGTTGCTCGCCGCGATCGGCAAGGTCGAGTCCGGCCAGGCCCGCGGCGGCAATGTGGAGGCCGACGGCACCACCGTCTCGCCCATCCTCGGCCCGGTCCTCAACGGCGACGGCTTCGCCCTGATCAAGGACACCGACGGCGGTGCCTACGACGGCGACAGTACGCATGACCGCGCGGTCGGCCCCATGCAGTTCATCCCGTCCACCTGGGCCAACTGGGGACGGGACGGCAATGGTGACGGCGAGAAGGACCCCAACAACGTCTACGACGCAGCCCTCGCCGCGGGCAACTACCTCTGTGCGAACGGCCGCGATCTGTCCGTCAAGGCCGATCTGGACCGCGCGATCCTCGGCTACAACCACTCGCAGGAGTATCTGAACACCGTCCTGTCGTGGTTCGAGTACTACAAGCGCGGCACCCACGAGGTCCCCGACGGCACCGGCGTGCTGCCCTCGGGGGACGGCTCCGGCGGCTCGGGCTCGGGCGACAAGGGCAAGGACTCGGGCAAGGGCGGCGGAAACGGCAAGGACACCGGGAAGGGCCCGGAGAACGCCCACACCCTGCCCAAGCCCGACGACGAGCCCGACACCTCCACCCCGACCCCTCCGGGGGGCGAGCACGGCGGGACCCCCGGCACCGGGACCCCGACCCCCAAGCCCCCGACCACTCCGCCGTCCACCCCGAGCGGCACCAGCAAGCTCACCACGGTCGGCGCGAAGGAGCTGTCCGCCACCGCGGGCACCGGATTCGCCCAGTCGCCGCGCGTCAAGGCCGTGGACGCCGCGGGCAAGCCGGTGGCCGGTGCGCGCGTGAGGTACGAGATCCTCGGCGAGACCGACGCGCGCTTCCTCGGCCTCGTCAAGTCCGCCACCATGCTGACCGGTAACGATGGCACCGCCACTGCGCCGAAGCTGCTCGCGGGCGAGAAGACCGGCACGTTCACCGTGCGCGCCACCGCCGTGGGGCGGGAGGCCGCCCCGGTCGAGTTCACCGCGACCGTCAAGGCCCGTCCGGTACCGCAGGCCGATGCGCTGGCCCGCCTCGGCGACAAGGAGCTCACGGCCCAGACCGGCGCCTCCTTCGCCGACGCGCTCACCGTCACGGCCACCAGCAAGGGCAAGGCCACGGCGGACGTACCGGTGACCGCCACCATGATCACCTCGGCGAAGGACCCCGAGCTCAACGACAAGGGGCCCTACTTCCTGGACGACAAGGGCAAGCCCGTGCGCACCCTGACCGCCCTGAAGACCAACACCCGCGGGCAGCTCACCCTGCCGAAGATCCTCACCGATGACCACGCGGGCACCTTCCTGCTCCGCCTCACCGCCGAGGGCGGCGCCGTCCTGGACATCGAGCTGACGGTCACCCAGGCCCCCGCCTCGTAAGCCGCCCGGCAACCGAACACCGCCGCGGATCACGCGGTTCCTCGCGCCGCCCCTGAGCCCCCACCGGGCCGGGGGCGGCGCGACGCTTTTCCGCCTTCGTGTTCTCATCTGCGGCCCCCGTTGCTACGGTGCCCCATCCCTGACGAACCGTCAGTCAGCGCCTCGTACCGGACCACGAGGAGGCCCGTATGCGCGCCCTCGCCGCCGCCGCGATCGGACTCGCCGCCGCCCTCGCCATCGTCCTCACGATGACGGCCATCGGCGCCCCCAGCGGTGAGACCTCCCCGAAGCCCCTGCTCACCACCGTCCCCAAGCACCCCTGAGGGAGGGACATCCGCCATGCGCCGCAGAGCAAGCCTGGTGCTGCTGGCCTTCGCCGTCTTCTTCGCCGCACTCGCGCCGCTGCTGCGCTGGTACGCCTATCCCCGGCTGGCCAAGATCCCGCCCAGCGAGTACCAGACGGCGGTCCTGGAGGCCAGCCCGGCCACTCTGCTCGACTACGGCACCATGCAGCCCCGCAAGGTCTCCAAGGTCAGCATCGTGCAGACCCTGCGCGGCAATGTGCCCGCCGCCGAGAAGACCGGGAAGGCGACCGGGCGCGATGTCGTCGTCTGGGACGCCCTGTCCTATGTGGCCGGGCCCGACGGCAAGATGGTCTCCAAGATCCCCGAACGCTATGTCTTCGACGCCCACTCCCAGGACCCGGTGCACGCGGGCGGGGAACATGTCGACGGGGACGCGGTGCGCCGCGACGGCATCGAGTTCAAATGGCCGTTCCTCACCGAGAAGCGCGACTACCGCTACTTCGACGCCCAGACCCGCACCTCCGCCCCCATCCACTACAAGGGCACCCAGACCTTCCGCGGCCTGAAGGTCTACTACTTCGAACAGACCATCCCCTGGACCAAGGTGGCGCTGCCCAAGACCATGCCGGTCGAGGGCGTCACCCCCGAGACCGTCCGCAAGGCCGGCACCTCCCGCTGGTACAGCACCAAGCGGATGTTCTGGGTCGAGCCCACCACCGGCGCCCCGGTCAACGGGCAGGAGATCCACAAGGAGGAGCTGCGCGGCGGCACGCTGCTGGGCGACCGCGACCGGGTGACCGTCTTCTCCGGCCATGTGAAGATGCGCGAGGACTACATCCGGCACACGGTCGACATGGTGAAGTCCCAGCGCCGGCTCGTCCTGCTGCTCACGGCCTATCTGCCGTGGGGCTTCCTGATCCTCGGCATGGCCCTGCTCGCGCTCGCCCTGCTGCTGGAGGCCCGCGGGCGCGCGGCGCGCCCGCCGTCGGCCCCGGCGGCGCCGACCCCGTTGTCAGTGGCGGGCCGTAGCGTATGACCATGCCAGTGAACAGCTGCGTCCCGGGGCCCGAACTCGTCGGCCATATCGTCGAATTGGCGCGCCTGGAATGGACTCCGGGTGCCACGGCGGCCGCCGCCGAGCGCTTCGGCTGGGTGCCCGACGGCTCCCATGCGTCCTCGCACGCCACCAACACCGGGCACTATGTCCGCCCGGAGTGGTTCGGCGGGCCCGATGACGCGGACACCGAATGCCTGATCCCGTTCTGCTACTACTACGAGCCGGACGACTTCGACGCGGAGTTGCAGGCCGACGGGCTCAGCGGCAATGTCGACTGGCTCGCCGAGTACCACTCCGAGGACCCCGCATGGGTCTTCCACCGCGACGCCGACCGCTCCGTCTTCGACGGCCGGTGGCGCGCCGCCGTGGACGCCTTCGGCGAGTGCCTGGGCGAGCCGGAGACCGTCGTGCGGGACGAGAAGGGCGACCACCCGTGGAACTACGCCGCTTGGCGCTGCGGCGGCAATGCGGTGGTGGTCGGCCAGTGCGTCGACAACGGCTCGTATATGACCTTCGAGCAGGCGCTCATATGGGTCGGACCGCACCCCGTGGACGAACCGTTCCCGACGGGCGAGCAGTTCGCCCTGAGGCTGGAGTGCTGAGCGGCGCGGCCGTCGCGTCAATCGCCGTGTCAAGCCCCGCGTCAACCTGCGTCCCCGCGATTCGCTCGTGGTGGCCAAGCCGGTAGTGATCAGGGCGAAGGCGTGGCTAGCATGCCGCCCATGCCTGGCATCACGATTGAGTTCACCGAGCAGGAGCTGGCCGAGCTGCGTGCCGAGGCGAGGGAGAAGGGCGTCGCGATCAAGCGCCTGGCGCACGACATACTGACCGAGGACGTGGTCCGGCGGCGTCAGAAGCAGCGTTTCGTCGAGGGTGCCGTGAAGTTCGCCCTGGAGTACAAGCCCGAGTTCGAGCGGGAGTTCCCGCACGGCATGCGGTGATTCTGTATGTCGACGCCGGTTGGGTGCTGAACGTCCAGGTCGAGGTCTCCCCGGTGAACACCCCGGTCCGGGACTGGGGTGCGCTGCACTGCATGACCGAACGCCACCGCTATGAGCGGTTCTCGGGCGAGCCCTATTACGAGGAGGCCGCCGCCCGCGCCGCGACCTTTCTGCACACCTCACTGATCCTCGAGCCGTTCTCCGACTACAACGCCACGATCGGCGCGGCCTGCGCGCGGATGTACATGGAGGAGTCGGGAGAGCCGATCACGCCTCCGCCGGGCGGCATGGTCAAACTCGTCCGCGAGATACGGGAGATCAGCGGATTCCGGCTCGGCGAGACCGCCCGCAGGCTGCGCGACTGGGCCGACTGACGCCCGACGTGGCCCGCCGATGCCCGGTGCGGCCCCCATCGCTTGTGGGTTGAGCGGTGGCGCTGGGCGGGCTCGGCGGTTGTGGGCTCAGCGGCTGGCGTTGGGCGGCTCAGCGGCGGGAGTTGGTCCGCCGGGTCGGCTCGGCCGTCGCCGGATCCTCCGGCCACGGATGTTTGGGATACCGGCCGCGCAGCTCGGCCCGCACCGAGCGGTAGCCGTCCTTCCAGAACGACGCCAGATCGGCGGTGACCGCGGCCGGACGCCCCGCCGGGGACAGCAGATGCACCAGCAGCGGCACCCGTCCGCCCGCGATCCGGGGCGCCTCCTGCCAGCCGAACAGCTCCTGCAGCTTCACCGCCAGCACGGGCCGGTCCGCGGCGTAGTCCACCCGCACCCGCGAGCCGCTCGGCACCTCGATCCGCTCCGGCGCCAGCTCCTCGAACCGCGCGGCCTCGCCCGTGGCCCACGGCATCAGCCGGGCCAGCGCCTGTCCCGCGTCCACCCGCCCCAGATCGGCCCGCCCGCGGGCCCGCGCCAGCTCCGTCCCGAGCCAGTCGTCCGTGCGGTCCAGCAGCGCCGCGTCGGAGACATCCGGCCAGGCCCCGCCCAGCTCCTGATGGAGAAACGCCATCCGCTGCCGGACCGCCGTGGCCTGCGCCGACCAGCGCAGCAGCCCCGTCCCCTCGCGGCGCAGCCCCTCCAGCAGCGCCTGCCGCACCAGCTCCGGATCGGGCTTGGCCAGCGGCCGGGACACCAGCTCGATCGCGCCGAGCCGGGCCACCCGGCGCGCCACGACGTCCCCGTCGGCCCAGCGCACCTCCGCACCCTCCGAGGCCAGCGCCGCCGCTGCCGCCCGGGCGGTGTCCTCGTCGGTCACGGCCGCGAGCCGCACCCGTGCCGACGCGGAGGTCACCGGCCGGTCCGCGACGGCCACCGCGAGCCACGGCGAACCGCCCAGCCGCGAGCCGTCGCCCAGCTCCGCGCCCGTCCCGGCGGCCATGAGGTACGCCCGCTCGCCGCGCCGCCGGGCCACCCGCTCCGGGAACGCCAGCGCGGCCAGCAGCCCCGTCACGGAGTCATCGCCGCGCGCCGCCCGCTGTGCGCCACGCGCGCCGTCGGGCCGCGCGTCGCCCGCGCCGGTCAGGGCCTGTTCGAGCCGCCGGGCCTCCTGGCGCCAACGGGCGGCGTAGGGGTCGCCGCCGTGGCGGGCGGTGCGCCAGGCGGCCGCGAGGTCGTCGCCGTACTCCCTCGGGGGCTCCTCGCTCAACAGGGCCACCACCTCGGCCGCCCGGCGTGCGCCGACCTCCTTCGCGCCGTCGATGAGCGCCCGCGCGAGGCGGGGGTGGAGGCCGAGGCGGGCCATCCGAGTGCCGCGCTCGGTGGCCCGTCCGGCGGCGTCCACGGCGCCGATCGCGGTCAGCGTCTCGCGGGCGGCCGTCATCGCCCCGGTGGGCGGCGGATCGAGCAGGGCCAGCCCCGAGGCGTCCGGATCGCCCCAGCACGCCGTCTGCAGCGCGAAGGCCGTAAGGTCCGCGCCGGCGATCTCCGGGGACGGGAAACGCGGCAGGCGGGCGTCCTCCGCCTCCGGCCAGCAGCGGTAGACCACCCCGGGCGCCTCACGCCCCGCACGGCCCGCGCGCTGCCGGGCGGCCGCCCGTGACGCCCTTACGGTCGTCAGCGCGCTCAGCCCGCGTGCGTGGTCCATCCGGGGCTCACGCGCCAGCCCGCAGTCCACGACGATCCTCACGCCCGGCACGGTCAGGCTCGACTCGGCGACCGAGGTGGCCAGCACCACCCGCCGCCGTCCGCCGTCCGAGCCCGCCAGCACCGCCTCCTGTACGGCGGCCGGCGCACGCCCGTGCACCTGCAGGACCTCCGCCCCGGCGAGCCCGCCCAGCTTCCCGGCCACCCGGGAGATCTCGCCCACGCCCGGCAGGAAGCACAGCACATCACCCTCCCGCTCGCGCAGCGCCCGCCGCACCACGGCCGCGACATGGTCCAGCAGGGCGGGGTCCACCCGCATCCCGTGCGGCGGCCGTACGGGGCGCTCGGGCGGCGCCCACACCACCTCCACCGGATGGGACACGCCCGGTGCCGAGACGACCGGCGCGGGCCCCTCAGGACCATCCCCGCCGTCCGTCCCGCTCTCCCCGCCGTCGCCGAGCAGCCGCGCCCAGCCCTCCGCGTCCGTGGTCGCCGAGGCGGCGATCAGCCGGAGGTCGGGGCGCAGGGCGGCCCGGACGTCCAGCAGGAAGGCGGCGGCCGTGTCCGCGTCCAGATGGCGCTCATGGCATTCGTCGAGAACGACCACATCGACGCCGGTCAGCTCCTGATCGCGTTGCAGCCGTTGCAGCAGCACGCCGGTGGTGACCACCTCGACCACGGTCCCGCGGCCGGCCTGCCGCTCCCCGCGCACGGTGAAGCCGACCTTCCCGCCCGGCCGCTCGCCCAGCAGCCATGCCATCCGCCGCGCCGCGGCCCGTGCCGCGATCCGCCGCGGCTCGGCGACCAGCACTCGCCGCACCGGTCCGCCGCCCACCAGTCCGGCGAGCACCAGTGGCACCAGCGTCGTCTTACCGGTCCCCGGAGGCGCGCACAGCACGGCGACCCCGCGGTCGTCGAGCGCGCGCAGCAGCGCGGGCACGGCCTCGCGCACGGGAAGGCGGTCGAGGGCCTCGGCGCGCGGGTCCCCAGGAGTGGTCAACGCCTCTGCTCCGATTCCGCTCAGTCCCGCTCGCATACGAAGATCGCCGTGCCCGGGATGAGGTTCCCCCGCAGGGGGGACCAGCCGCCCCACTCCTGGTGGTTCCACGCGGGCCACTCCGGCTCGATCAGGTCGACCAGCCGGAAGCCCCCGGCCACCACGTCCCGCACCCGGTCGCCCAGCGTCCGGTGGTGCTCCACGTAGACGGCCCGGCCCGACTCGTCCTGCTCCACATAGGGCGTGCGGTCGAAGTAGGAGCCGGCGACGGACAGCCCCTCGGGCCCCGGTTCGTCGGGGAACGCCCAGCGGATCGGGTGCGTCGCCGAGAAGACCCACCGTCCGCCCGGCCGCAGCACCCGGCGCACCTCGCGCATCACCCGCACCGGCTCGGCCACGAACGGCACCGCCCCGTACGCCGAGCACGCCAGGTCGAACGAGCCGTCCCGGAAGGGCAGGGCCGTGGCGTCCGCCTGCACCAGCGCGACCCCGGCCCCGTCGCCCGTCCCGTCGCCGCCCCCGGCGGCGGCCTCCGTGTCGATCCGCCGCGCGTGCCGTAGCTGCCGGTGGGAGAGGTCCAGCGCCACCGGCCGCGCCCCCTGGGCGGCCAGCCAGCGGGCGCACTGTGCGGCGCCCGCGCCCACCTCCAGCACATCGCGCCCCTTGAGCGCCTCCACCGGGCCCAGCAGCCCGGCCTCCGCCTCGTCCAGCCCCTCCGGGCCCCATATGAACCGGTCGTCGCCCAGGAAGGCGCCGTGTTCCTCCTGGTACTCGTCCGCGTTGCGGTCCCACCACCCCCGGCTGGCCCGGCTGCTCTCCGCCTCGTCCGCGATCCGGCGGGTGGCCGTCGGCTCGGCCGCCTCCGCAGGGGTGCTGGGCTCGTGTTCTTGGACCATCGCGCGCGTCGTCGTACTCTCTGTATCGACCTGTGGCTGCGGGGCGCGGTGAAGACCGCGTCGCAGTACGGACCATGCAATTTGCCGGGTTCGGGGACTTAATCCCCACGTGTGCTCTTCGTGCATTGACCATGCCCGGCTGCCCCCGTATGCTACAAGTTGCGCTGCGGGCATGTGCGCCTCGGACCGAGCAGGCCGCACTCGCATCTGTTGTATGTCCCCTCGGTTGTCGAGGTGCATGGGCTTTTCGATCGTTCGAAATCGGAAAGATCCGGTGCCTCCAAGGCTGTCCGGCTTCGGCAGTGCGATAAGGGCCCCCGGCGTAGCAGTACCTACGACTCAATGTCCGTACCGGAGCCCTTTCCCACATGACGAGCAGCACCGAGGCAACCCGCACCACTCCGCAGGTGGCGGTAAACGACATCGGTTCCGAGGAAGCCTTCCTCGCCGCGATCGACGAGACGATCAAGTACTTCAACGACGGCGACATCGTCGACGGCGTCATCGTGAAGGTCGACCGGGACGAGGTCCTGCTCGACATTGGTTACAAGACCGAAGGCGTCATCCCTTCCCGCGAGCTTTCGATCAAGCACGACGTCGACCCCAATGAGGTCGTGGCCGTCGGCGACGAGATCGAGGCCCTGGTTCTCCAGAAGGAGGACAAGGAAGGCCGCCTGATCCTCTCGAAGAAGCGCGCCCAGTACGAGCGCGCCTGGGGCACCATCGAGAAGATCAAGGAAGAGGACGGGATCGTCACCGGTACCGTCATCGAGGTCGTCAAGGGTGGTCTCATCCTCGACATCGGCCTCCGTGGCTTCCTCCCCGCCTCCTTGGTGGAGATGCGCCGCGTCCGCGACCTTCAGCCCTACGTGGGCAAGGAGCTCGAGGCCAAGATCATCGAGCTGGACAAGAACCGCAACAACGTGGTCCTGTCCCGCCGTGCCTGGCTGGAGCAGACCCAGAGCGAGGTCCGCCAGACCTTCCTCACCACCCTCCAGAAGGGTCAGGTGCGCTCCGGCGTCGTCTCCTCCATCGTCAACTTCGGTGCGTTCGTGGACCTCGGCGGCGTCGACGGTCTCGTCCACGTCTCGGAGCTGTCCTGGAAGCACATCGACCACCCCTCCGAGGTTGTCGAGGTCGGCCAGGAGGTCACGGTCGAGGTCCTGGACGTCGACATGGACCGCGAGCGCGTCTCCCTGTCGCTCAAGGCGACCCAGGAAGACCCGTGGCAGCAGTTCGCCCGGACCCACCAGATCGGCCAGGTCGTCCCGGGTAAGGTCACCAAGCTCGTTCCGTTCGGTGCGTTCGTCCGCGTGGACGAGGGCATCGAGGGCCTGGTCCACATCTCCGAGCTGGCCGAGCGCCACGTGGAGATCCCGGAGCAGGTCGTCCAGGTCAACGACGAGATCTTCGTCAAGGTCATCGACATCGACCTCGAGCGCCGCCGCATCAGCCTCTCGCTGAAGCAGGCCAACGAGGCCTTCGGTGCCGACCCGTCCGTGGTCGAGTTCGACCCGACCCTGTACGGCATGGCCGCGTCCTACGACGACCAGGGGAACTACATCTACCCCGAGGGCTTCGACCCCGAGACCAACGACTGGCTCGAGGGCTTCGAGACCCAGCGGGAGGCGTGGGAGACCCAGTACGCCGAGGCGCAGCAGCGCTTCGAGCAGCACCAGGCGCAGGTCATCAAGTCCCGCGAGGCCGACGAGCAGGCCGCTGCCGAGGCGGGCAGCGGCGCCGCTCCGGCGCCCGGCGGGCAGGCGTCCGGTGGCGGCGGCGGTTCGTACTCCTCGGAGTCGGCCGACAACTCCGGCGCCCTGGCTTCGGACGAGGCGCTGGCCGCGCTTCGCGAGAAGCTGGCCGGCGGCCAGAGCTGATCACCGGCCGCTAGTCGGCACCAGCTGAATGGGTAAGGCCCGCTCCCCCTGGGGAGCGGGCCTTACGCATGCCCGGGTCGCCGCACGCTGACCGAAACGGAGTCCACGGTCACGCTCCGGGCGGCGTCGATCCTGATGCCCTCCCGGCCGCCGCGGACCGTGATGCCCCTGACGGTCCAGTACGAGGCGCCGTTCAGCCGCAGCCCATAGCCGCCGCTCGCGGTGAGGACCGCCTTCGGCGAGCCGGTGAGGGTGATCCGCGAGCCGGAGGTGCCGGAGGCGGTGATCTCGAAGCTGCCCCGATACCTGCCGTCGGCGAGCCGGATCGTATCGCCGGGCCGGGCCCCGGCGAGGGCCTCCCTGAGCTCGTCCGCGTCGTTCACGGAGATCGGGGCGGTGGTGGCGGCGGGGGCCTCCCGCGCGGTCGTGCCGGCCGCGATCAGCCCGCCGGCGGCGACCAGCCCGGCGGCGGAGGCGGTGACGAAGGTGCGTAATCGGGTGGGAGTGCGGCCGGGGGAGTGCATAGGAGGCTGCCTTCCTGTGCCGTGGCCAGAGGTGAACACGCTGGGTTCTGGTCAGTGAACGCCGGATGACATGATGAACCGCTGACGGCTGGCGAAGATAGGCGTGCCGCATATGCGCGTCAACCCCGCGAAATGCGCCGACGTCGAGTTCGGGCCGCTCCCGTTAGCCCAAATGGGCTCCTCCGCAACGCGGTTCACGGCCGCCGGGCCATCGCGGCTCCCGCTCGGGGAATGCCCCCGCCCTCGTTCGGTGTTCTTCGGAGCGGACACAAGGAGGAGCGGTCACAGTGCAAGATCCGCAGGAGTTGTACGCATGGGAACCGAGCGGGCTGGCGGAGGTCGACGCGATAGCCTCGCGGGACTCGGCCGGGCTGGTGCTGCTGTACCACTTCGACGGCTATATCGACGCCGGAGAGACGGGGGACCAGATCGTCGAGCGGCTGCTCGACGGCCTGCCACGCAAGGTCGTCGCACGCTTCGACCATGACCGGCTGGTCGACTACCGGGCCCGGCGCCCCCTGCTCACCTTCCAGCGCGACCGCTGGACCGCGTACGAGACCCCGAAGCTCGAGCTGTATCTGGTGCGCGACGCGACCGCGTCCCCGTTCCTGCTGCTCGCCGGGCCGGAGCCGGACGTGGAGTGGGAGCGGTTCGCGGCGGCCGTACGCCAGATGGTGGAGCGGCTGAACGTACGGCTCGCGGTGAACTTCCACGGCATCCCGATGGGCGTGCCGCACACCCGGCCGGTCGGCATCACCCCGCATGGAAACCGCATCGATCTGACACCGGGTCATCGCGGCTTCTTCGACGAGGCCCAAGTGCCCGGCAGCGCCGAATCCCTGATCGAGTACCGGCTCGCCGAGGCGGGCCGCGATGTGCTCGGCGTCGCCGCGCATGTGCCGCACTATCTGGCCCGGTCGGCCTATCCGGACGCGGCGCTCACCGCGCTGGAGGCCATCACCGCGGCCACCGGGCTGGTCCTGCCGGGGCCCACGCACGCCCTGCGCAACGACGCCCTCAAGACGCAGGAGGAGATCGAGCGGCAGATCTCGGAGGGGGACGAGGAGCTGGTCGCGCTCGTACGGGGCCTTGAGCACCAGTACGACGCGGTGGCCGGGGCCGAGAGCCGCGGCAATCTGGTCGCGGAGGCGACCGAGCTGCCCTCGGCGGACGAACTGGCCGCGGAGTTCGAGCGGTTCCTGGCCGAGCGGGAGGGCGAGGGTGGAGCCTGAGCGAGGGCCCGGCCGGTGCGCCGTATAGCGTGGGCCCCATGCTGAAGCTGGGGCTCACGGGCGGAATCGGCGCGGGCAAGAGCGAGGTCTCACGGATCCTGACCTCATTGGGAGCCGTGCTGATCGACTCGGATCGGATCGCTCGCGAGGTGGTCGAGCCGGGGACTCCTGGACTGGCCGCCGTCGTGACCGAGTTCGGCCCCGAGGTGCTGACCGCCGACGGCCATCTCGACCGGCCCAAACTCGGCGGGATCGTCTTCAACGACCCGGAGCGGCTGAGCGCGCTGAACGCGATCATCCACCCCCTGGTCCGGGACCGCTCCGCCGAGCTGCAGGCGGCGGTCGCCCCCGATGCCGTCGTGGTCCATGACGTCCCGCTCCTGGCCGAGAACAAGCTGGCCCCGCTCTACGACCTGGTCATGGTCGTGGACGCCACGCCCGAGACCCAGCTCGACCGGCTGGTACGGCTGCGCGGCATGGCCGAGGACGAGGCGCGGGCCCGGATGGCGGCACAGGCCACCCGCGCCGACCGGCTGGCGATCGCCGATGTCGTGATCGACAACAATGGCCCGATCGAGGCGCTGGAGCCGCAGATCACCAAGGTCTGGGCGGATCTGGTGGCGCGGGCGGCCGGCGCGGAGGGCTGAGCGAGGGGCGTGGCGCGGAGCGTGCGGGGCTGAGCCGGGGCGCGGCGCGGAGCGTGCGCGCGCCCGTGGCGGGGAATGCGGCGTGCGGGGTGATTGTTGTGGTCCTCGTAGCGAACGATCATCCGTGACAGTTCATCCCATCCCCTCACCCGATCCACCGCCTCATCACCGAGCACGTACCCGGGGAAGGAAACGGCTGTGCCCGAGCCCACGCCCGAGACCCACGTCATCGACTACCGCGCCGCCGAGCAACTGCTCGCCGCCCGAGATCCACGGGGCGCCGTGAAGCTGCTCGACTCCGTCATCAGCTCCCACCCCGAGAACACGGCGGCCCGGCTGCTGCGGGCGCGCGCGTTCTTCCTCGCGGCGCAGCTGCGCTCGGCGGAGCTGGAGTTCCAGCTCGTCATCGAGCGCGAGCCGGACAACGCGTTCGCCCACTTCGCCCTGGCCCGCACTCTGGAGCGGGCCAACCGCTCGGCCGAAGCCACCCGCCACTTCCGGCTGGCCGCGGCGCTCGATCCGCGCCCGGACTTCGTCGAGGCGGCCCGGTTCGGCGAGCGGGGCTGAAGGGCCGGGCAGGCGGGGCGCGGGCTGGGCCGCGGCGCTTGCCGGGCCCGGACTCCGCCCCATCCGCCTATCCGTACGCGGCGGCCCATACCGGGCCGCTGTGCGGCGGCCCGGCCCCGGTCAGCGCCAGAGGGCGAACCCGCCGAGGACCACCGCGCCCAGCAGCACCACCCCGCCGAGCCCCAGCGCCACTCCGCGCTGCCGGACGAGGTCGTACGGGTCGGCCTCCCGTCCCGGCCGCGCCTCCCGCCGCCCGTACGGCTCTCCGGTTCCGGAGAGCATCAGCCCCAGCGCACAGAGCGCGATGCCGATCGCCAGCACCCCCATGACGGCCCCCTGTCGCGGCAGGTACTCAGCAGGTACTCGGCAGTATCTCCCGGAATGCGGGGCTCCCGGCCGTCGATATCCCGTCACCCCCGGAGCGCCGTGCCCGCCTTACGGCGTCCACGTCCTGCGGCCGCCACCCCGTGCACGCCTTACGGTGTCCGGCGCCGCCCGCGGCTCTGCCCGCGCTCGCCGATCGGCGCGTACGGCGGCACATCCGGGCCGGGCTGATAGTGCGGCCCCTGCCGGATGTGCCGGATGACCAGGACCAGATCGATCAGGGTGACGACGGCGAGCGCCCCACACGCGGCCGCCCATCCCGGCCGGCCCACGACCGCGAAGGCCACCGCGCCGCCGAGCGTCCAGAGCAGCCCCCACGTGGCCAGCCCAAGCCGCATCCGCAGCGGGCTGCGCGCGTGTACCGGTTCGTCACCCGTTCGGATCAACCGCGTCGGCATGGGCATCGTATCTCCCGTTTTTGGCAGCCTTCTTCTATTTTCCTCCACTTTGTGACTTCTCGAATCTACCGCCGAGGGGCGCCCCCCGATACCTGAGATCATGTCGGGAGCATCCGCACGGGGCGGCATGGGACCAGGACGATGAGGAGCTGCCAGTGATCCGCCAGTCATGGGACGAATCGGCCGCCAAGCGGGCCCGTATCCGCGGCTGCCTGCTGGGCGGCGCGATCGGGGACGCTCTCGGCAATCCGATCGAGTTCCTCTCCCTGCGGTCGATCCGTGAGACCTATGGCGGCACGGGCATCACCACCCTCGTCCCGGACGGCAGCGGAGTCGTGGGCCGGGTCACCGATGACACCCAGATGACGCTCTTCACGGCGGAGGGCCTGATACGGGCCCACGCCAGATCCTCGTCCAAGGGCATCGGAGGATCCGAGACCGCCGTCGTCCGCCATGCCTATCTGCGCTGGCTGGACACCCAGAACCACCCCGGGCCGCCGCCCGCCGAGGGCACCGGCGACCTGGTCCGCACCGGCTGGCTGCGCACCCAGCCCTGGCTGTACGCCCGCCGCGCCCCCGGCAACGCCTGCCTCTCCGGCCTCACCAAGGAGCATGTCCCCGCCCCGCGGGCGCCCCTGGACGGCACCCCCGGCCCGGTGAACCCCGGCTCCAAGGGCTGCGGCACCGTGATGCGCTCGGCGCCGTTCGGCCTCACCGGGCTCGACCCCCGCGACTGCTTCGAACTCGCCGCCCGCTGCGCCACGATCACCCATGGCCATCCGACGGGCTCCTACGCGGCCGGTGCCCTGGCCGCCATGATCGCGTGCCTGCTCGACGGCGAGTCCCTCGAAGGCGCGACCCTGCGCGCCCTGGAACTCCTCGCCCGCTACCCCCGCCACGAGGAGACCACCGCCGCCCTCCGTAAGGCGGTCGATCTGGCGGCCGAGGGCGATCCGACCGCCGAGAAGGCCGAATCGCTCGGCGGCGGCTGGGTCGCCGAGGAGGCGCTGGCCATCGCGGTCTACAGCGCCCTGGCCCGTACCCCCGCCCAGCAGATCCTCTACGGCCCCGGCGGCAAGATCAGCTACGATCCGGCGCCCCCGCGCACCCCCGTCCAGGCGGCCCTTCTGCTCTCCGTCAACCACTCCGGCGACAGCGACTCGACGGGTTCGATCTGCGGCAACCTCCTCGGCGCCCACTTCGGCGACCTCCGCCTTCCCCCGTCCTGGCTGGCCCGGACCGAGGGCCGTGGCACGATCGCCGAGCTCGCCGACGACTTCGCCTCCGAGTTCCACCGCTCCGTGGAGCTGTACGAGCCTTACGACGACGTGGTCTTCCCCCGCGACCGCTACCCGCTCGGCTGACCGCGCCCGGCGGCGCTCAGCGGACCATGCCCGGGAGGCGGGGTGAGCGGCGGCCCCCGGATCCCGCTCAGACAGCCGTGGAGCCGTCCTTACGGTCGCGCCGGATCCAGCGCTGGATCTTGTGGAGGAAGCGAAAGCGCTCGCGCTTCTCGCGGGTGCTGCGGTCGAGCTCTTCCATGAGGCGTTTGGAACGCTGCTCCATGTCGAGTTCGTCGAGGATGCGGTCGATCTCCGCGAGCAGGGCACCGTGGAGCTGCCACTGGCGAGGGTGCTCCTGGACGCGGCGCAGCAGGAGATCGGCGCCGCGGTCGCGGCTGGCGTGGGCCTTCACAAGCTCGCTGGAGAGCCGGGATTCGGCTTCTTCGGCGTTCGCGCTGACCTGCGTGGTGACCAGGACGGCGAAGCTCTCGACGGCGGCGGCGAGATGGACGAAGAGGTCCTTGAGGGCCTCCGCCACCTCCGGGGGGAAGAGGGGCTCCTCCGTCCGCGCCTTGGCGAGGTCGGTCAGGGTCCGGGACATGACACGCAGGATGACGGTGCAGATCTCCAGCGTGTCCAGGCCGGTGCGGAGCACCACGCGGTAGAGGAGGCCCTCCTTGACGCGGGGGTTGAGCCGCACGCTGTCCTCCGCCTGGCGGAGTGCGGCGTCGACCTGGGCGATGTCGTGGTCGAGCCGCCGGGCCTCGTAGAGACGGGCGGCGGCGCGGTCGACGGCCATCTGACTGCCGAGCTCCTGGCCAATGTGCAGCATGAGCTGACGCATCCGGCGGGCCAGGTCCTCGATCGACTTGCCGGCCGTCTCGACCCACACCGGAGGGGCGAGGAAGAAGTTGAAGGCCATCCCGACACCGGCTCCGATGAGGGTCTCCAGCACCCGGTCCCAGGCGTAGGTGGTCACCTGCGTCACGCCGAGGACCAGCATGGCGCTGATCGCCACCTCCTGGACCCAGTCGCCCACCCGGGTGAGATAGCCGGCGGTCTGGGCGGCGAGGATGATCAGGCACAGACTCCACCAGGTCAGCCCCACCAGCACGCTGAAGGCGATGGCGATCAGGACGCCCACGATCACGGCCTCGACCCTGCGCAGGCTCCGGGTGAGGGTCGCGTAGAGGGTGACCTGGACGACCAGGAGGGCGGTCAGCGGGGCGGTGAGCGGGGCGGGTTCCTTGCTGAGCTCGAGGGCGACGACGTACGCGATGGTCGCGGCCGCCGTGGAACGCACTGTCTGGACGACGACCGGATCGTGGCGCCGTTTGACGAACTCTGCCACCGGGTCGGGAACATCAGGCACGTACATGCCCCTTCCACGCGGAGGGGGCCGCCATGTCATCGGCCGCCGCGTACGGGTTAACGTGTCGCGCGTGATCAGGCCATTCAACGGAACGCAGGGGACGGAGGACGGCGCGGCGCTTCCCGGAAGCACCGGTCCCGCCGCCACCGTCGAGGCTCATCCGCGCCAGGTCGGGCGGGTACGGACGGAGTACGCACCCGATCCGGACGGGGACCCGGACCCCGGGGAGATCGTCTGGACATGGGTGCCGTACGAGGAGAACGACGGCCGCGGCAAGGACCGGCCGGTGCTGGTGGTCGCGCGGGAGCGGGGCGGGACGCTGCTCGCCGTGCAGCTGTCGAGCAAGCGGCATGACGCCGACCGCGAGTGGGTGCCGATCGGTTCCGGGCCCTGGGACCGGGCCGGGCGGGACTCCTGGGTCGATGTGGACCGGGTGCTGCGGGTGCACCCGGACGGGATGCGGCGCGAGGCGTGCGCACTCGACCGGCCGCGCTTCGACCTGGTCGTGATGCGGCTGCGGCAGCGGTACGGCTGGAGCTGAGAAAGCCTCACGCCGGGGAACGCGCCTCAGGGTCACGCTGGGGAACGCGCCTCAGGGTGGGGAATGCGCCTCGGCGGTTGCGGGACGTGCCTCTCGCCGAGGAGACGTCTCAGGCGTCGGCCAGCGCCAGCAGCTTGGTGACCGTGTTCCAGTTGCGGGCGGTGGCCGGCACGCCGAGCCGGGCGTTGGTGACCTTCGCCGCCAGCTTGGAGCGGCCGACCCCGTCCGGGCAGCGCAGGAAGATCTCGCGGCCGATGAGGCGGAACTCGTCCGGGGCGTAGGTGGCCGGATCCACCGCGTCCAGCGTGGCCGTGTCCGTGGGCACGTCCGCCAGGAAGACCACATGCAGGGTCTTGGGCTCGGCCGCGGCCTCCGGATAGGGGTTGGCCTCGATCGTCGCGGCCAGCTCATCGCGCGTACGGACCATGACGGGCACGGGAAAGCCGAGGTCGGCGGCGAAGCCGTCCTCGATGGTGCGGGCCGTCCGCTCGGGCGGGGTGCCGGGGTCGGCGAAGACGATATTGCCGGTCTGGAGGTGGACGGTGACGTCCTCGAAACCCAGCTCGGCCATCAGCTCACGCTGCCGGGCCATGGGGAACTTCCTGTTCCCGCCCACATTGATGCCGCGGAGCAGCGCTATCTGAAATGCCATGGCCGGAGGGTACCTCTCCCTGAGCCGGGGAGCCGGGCCCCCGCGGCCCATGCCGTGGGGCCCACGGCATGATGGGGGCGTGCGGCTCGAAGCGATCACCTGGGAACGGCTGACCGACGTGACCGCCGACCGCATCGCCGGGCTGACGGCGGCGGACGGCGGCCCCTGGCTGAGGGTGGCCGTCGACGGGGCTCCGGCGGCGCCCACCGCCGAGCTGGCGCGGGATCTGTCGGAGGCGCTGCGGATCCGGGGGCGTCCGGTGCTGGTGGTCGGGTCGGCGGGGTTCTGGCGGCCCGCCTCGCTGCGCTATGAGTACGGGAAGTGGGACCCCGACGCGTACTACGACCGCTGGCTGGACACCGGCGCCCTGTGGCGCGAGGTCTTCGATCCGCTGGACCCGGGGGCGGGCGGCACCGGGCGGGTGCTGCCCGACCTGTGGGATCCGGTGACCGACCGGGCCACACGCAGCCCGTACGCCGAACTTCCGCGGGGCGGGGTGCTGCTGCTGCACGGCGCTCTGCTGCTGGGGCACTGGTTCCCGTTCGATCTGTCGGTGCATCTGCGGCTGTCCCCGGCCGCCCTCGCCCGCCGCACGGAGGAGGACGACCGCTGGACGCTGCCGGCCTTCGCGCGCTACGAGGACGAGGTGGTGCCCGGTGAGGCGGCGGATGTGGTGGTGCGGATGGACGATCCCCGGCATCCGGCCTGGCACCGCCCCGAGCCGTAACCGGGTACGACTCGGGGCGGTGCGCAGGACGTCATGTCCGGGGTGGTGCGCGGAAGGTCACTTCTTGGCCGACGGGCATTCCTTCCAGGCGAAGTGATAGGTGGTGCTCACATCGCCGTCGGTCGAGTCCATCGCGATGAAGCTGGTCGTTTCCTTGGTGTTGGACGTTCCGGCGTTGGCCCGCAACTCGGTGTTGATGTTGAAGTTGCGGAGTTCACCGCAGGGCGACCACACCACGGTCGCGATATCGGCCGTGTCGGTGACCTGCCAGTTGTCGTCGTAGGAACCGGCGAACTCATGCGTGTTGGACGAGGTCTGCGACTGCCCCTGGAAGTAGTACGAGGCTTTCTGGGTGGCGGACGCGCCCTTTTCCAGATGGGCGAAACCACGGTAGTCGACACTGGCGATGGCGTAGGAGAAGCCCTGTGGCACATGCGTGACCAGACTCAGCTGACAGTTCTTTCTGAAGTCCGTCGGCTTGGATCCCACGCCCACCTGGGCGAGATACTCGCTGTAGGTCACGGTGAAGGCCGTGTTATCGGGGGAGACGGCGATCGCCGCGGTGCCCGCCGGGCAGCCCGATCCATTCACGGTCGCGACAGTGATCACGATCTTGTCGGGTGGCACGGTGTCGAACGGGGGTTGCGCATATGCCTGGGAAGTGAGCGTCGAGGCGAATAACGCCGCGACCACGCCGCCTGCGTACAGAACACCGGGCATGATTCTCCATTCGATGGTGGTTTTACCGTGCTACTGGACGGCGGAGGGGCATTCCTTCCAGGCGAGGTGGTAAATGGTGCTGACGCCGCCGTCCGTCGAGTCCATGGCCATGAAGCTGGTGCTGCCCGTGGAAGAGGTACCGGCGCTGACCCGCAGCTCGGTGTTGACGTTGAAGTTGCGGTCCTGGCCGCAGGGGGCCCACACCAGGGCGCTGTAGTCGGTGCTGTCGGTGGTCTGCCAGTTGTCGTTGTACGGGCCGCTGAATTCATGGGTCCGTGACGCGGTGTCCGCCGAGCCCTGGAAGTAGTAGCTCGCCTTCTCGGTGCCCTTGGCGCCCTTTTCGAGGTAGCCATAACCCCGGTAGTCGACCTGGGCGATGGCGTACGTGAAGCCCTGCGGCACATGCACGCCGAGGCTGAGCTGGCAGTTCTTGCGGATGTCGGTCGGATCCGCGTCGGGGCCCACCTGGGCGAGATAGTCGCTGTAGGTCACGGTGAAGGCCGAGTTGTCGGCGGCGGCGGCCACGGCGGCGGTGCCCTTGGGGCAGCCCGAGCCGTTCACCGTCTTGACGCTTATCTGGATCTTTTCCGGCGGTCCATCAGGAGCCGAGGAAACACCTTGAGTGGAAAGGGCCGAGGCGAATAGCGCCGCGACCGCGCCGCCCGCGAGCAGAACACCGGACATGGCTCTCCAATTCGATCACTTGTGGGGACGTAGTTGAGCGATGAATTTCCAAGGAGCGGGAAGAACAGGACGTGCGGGGGTAGGGCAGGGGGAACCGCAGGAGCGGGTGGAGCGGAAGATCGGTGGAACGGGGAAGAGCGCAAGAGCAGAAGAGCGGGGAAGAGCGTTATCGCGCGGTACGGTTCGTACGGCCGAACGCAATGAGAGCCCCATGCCCGGCGGGTGACGGAAAGCCAGGGCGATGGGCGCTCTTAAGATAGGGGTGATAGGCAAGCGCCACAAGACGGCCGAGGAATTCCGGAACAAGATATTTCCGTCCCGGCCGGGAAGAACGATTCAGAAGAGCGGTTGCGGAAGAACGCCTTCCAGTGCCAGCAGGGAGCGCTTGGTCTCCAGCCCGCCGCCGAAGCCGCCGATGCCGCCGTCGCTCTCGACCACCCGGTGGCAGGGGACCACGACCGGCAGTGGATTGCTGCCCATGGCCATGCCGACGGCGCGGGCCGCGCCCGGCTCGCCCACCCGGTCGGCGAGGTCCTGATAGCCGACGACCGTGCCGTAGGGGACATGGGCGGCCAGCTCGCGCAGCACCCGGCGGTTGAAGCCGGTGGTCAGGGACCAGTCCAGGGAGAGGGTGAACGCCTTGGTGTCCTCGGCGAAATAGCTCTCCACCTGCCGGATCGCCTCGGCGAGATGCTCGGCGCAGCGAGGCGCCGCCGGGGTGGCCGCGGTGCCGGTGGCCACGGTGCCGGAGCCCGCGGACGGCATCGGCGTGGGCTCGGCGCCGAGGCGGCGCGTAAGCCTGGCGACGGCCTCGGCCGCCGTCTTCCCCTCCGCGTGGAAGACCACCTGGACCAGCCCCTCGTCCGTGGCCGCGAGCAGCAGCGGGCCGATGGGCGTGGCGGGGACCGCCCAGGCCCAGGCGCGCGCGTCCCGCCGCTCCGGCCCCTCGTGCGGGTCCCGCTGTGTCTGCCGCTCCGCGATCGTCACGCCCTCAGCGTAGAACCCGCCACCGACAGCGCCCCGCCGGTCGGCCGGCGGGGCGACTCGTCCGGGAGCCGTGGGTTACGAGGCGTCGTCGAGGGCGTCCCGGATCACATCGGGCTTGTTGGTGATGATGCCGTTCACGCCCATGCCCGCGACCGAGACCGCCGACGGGCCGTCGTTGACGGTCCAGGTGTAGACCTCCAGCGGCTTGCCGTGCGCCCCGTCCACCGCCCGCACCGCGGCCACGTAACCGGCGTCGATGGTCTTGTAGCTGGGGTTGATCTGGTCGGAGAACTCGGCGTACTCCGGCAGGTCGGCGACGGCCGGGGTGCCCAGGAAGCCGGTCTTGAGGTCCGGCCGCAGCCGGTGGACCGACCGCACGGAGTCGGCGCTGAAGCTCTGGATGATCAGCCGGCGCTTGTGCCGGTGGTCCAGCCAGCCCTCTCTGCGCAGCTCCCGCAGCGTCTGGCGTTCGATCCCCGGATAGAGCTCAGGCGCCTTGAGCTCCAGCAGGAGCTTTTGGTGGTTGTCCGAAACCCGGTCCATGTACTCCTCCAGGGTCGGCACCGTCTCGCCCTGGAACTCGGCGCCGAACCAGCTTCCGGCGTCCAGCTTCTCGATCTCGTCGAGGGTGAAGTCGGAGATGTTCCAGGGCGCCCGGTCCGGGAAGACCTGCTCGACGTCGGTGGTCCGGTTCAGCGTGGTGTCGTGCATCACGATCAGCTCGCCGTCCCTGGTGCGCTGGACGTCGTTCTCCACCCAGTCGATGCCCAGGTCGTCGGCGGCGTCGACGGCGGCCAGGGTGTTCTCGGGGGCGTACGCGGAGGCGCCGCGATGGGCCACGGTGACCGTGTGGTGGTGCGTCTGGCCGGTGGCCTGGGCCGTCGCCGAGGCCGTGGGGAGGAAGAGCGCGGACATCCCGATGAGCGCGCCGGTTAACGCGGCGGCCGGGCGGATCTGCATACGGACTCCTCGCGTCGTCTGACTCTCGTCTGACTCATGGACGGGCAGAGGGTCCCAGATGCGCGGTAGCGGAGGATAGGTATCGGATGGACGTAAAATTCATGCCACAGGCGACATCAGGCACATGATCATCTAAATTCGGCCAGAGGGTCTACGGCGGGCGGCGCGCGGGAACGCCCCGCCGTTGTCAGTGGCGAGTCGTACGGTTGGTCTCATGCGGCCCGTAACTCAGCTCGAACGCAAGGTGGCGCCCTTCGAGGTCGTCAGCCCCTATCAGCCCAGCGGTGACCAGCCCACCGCCATCGCCGACCTCGAACGGCGTGTGCGCGGGGGTGAGAAGGATGTCGTGCTGCTCGGTGCGACCGGCACCGGTAAGTCCGCGACCACCGCGTGGATGATCGAGAAACTGCAGCGGCCCACGCTGGTCATGGCTCCGAACAAGACGCTCGCCGCCCAGCTGGCCAATGAGTTCCGCGAGCTGCTGCCGAACAACGCGGTCGAGTACTTCGTCTCGTACTACGACTACTACCAGCCCGAGGCGTACGTCCCGCAGTCGGACACCTATATCGAGAAGGACTCCTCGATCAACGAGGAGGTGGAGCGGCTGCGCCACTCGGCCACGAATTCGCTGCTCACCCGGCGTGACGTGATCGTGGTGGCATCCGTCTCCTGCATCTACGGCCTCGGTACGCCGCAGGAGTACGTGGACCGCATGGTGCCGCTCAAGGTCGGCGAGGAGATCGACCGCGATCAGCTGCTGCGTCGCTTTGTCGATATCCAGTACGCCCGTAATGACATGGCCTTCACCCGGGGCACCTTCCGGGTCCGCGGCGACACCATCGAGATCTTCCCGGTCTACGAGGAGCTCGCGGTCCGCATCGAGATGTTCGGCGACGAGATCGAGGCGCTCTCCACGCTCCACCCGCTCACCGGCGAGGTGATCAGCGAGGACCGGGAGCTCTATGTCTTCCCGGCCAGCCACTATGTGGCCGGGCCCGAGCGCATGGAGAAGGCCATCGCCGGGATCGAGGCCGAGCTCACGGAGACCCTGGCCCGGATGGAGAAGCAGGGCAAGCTGCTGGAGGCCCAGCGGCTGCGGATGCGCACCACCTACGACATCGAGATGATGCGCCAGATCGGCACCTGCTCGGGCATCGAGAACTACTCGCTGCACATCGACGGCCGTGAGTCCGGCTCCCCGCCGCACACCCTGCTGGACTACTTCCCGGAGGACTTCCTCCTGGTCATCGACGAGTCGCATGTCACGGTGCCGCAGATCGGCGCGATGTACGAGGGCGACGCCTCCCGTAAGCGGACCCTGATCGAGCACGGCTTCCGGCTGCCCTCCGCGCTCGACAACCGCCCGCTGAAGTGGGAGGAGTTCTTGAAGCGCGTCGGCCAGACGGTCTATCTCTCAGCGACCCCGGGCCCGTTCGAGCTCTCCCGGGGCGATGGCTTCGTGGAGCAGATCATCCGCCCGACCGGTCTGATCGACCCCGAGGTCGTCGTCAAGCCGACCGAAGGCCAGATCGACGATCTCATCCACGAGATCCGCACCCGCACCGAGAAGGACGAGCGCGTCCTGGTCACCACCCTCACCAAGAAGATGGCCGAGGACCTGACCGACTACATGCTCGAGCTGGGCATCCAGGTGCGCTATCTGCACAGCGATGTGGACACCCTGCGCCGCGTCGAGCTGCTGCGCGAGCTGCGCGCCGGTGAGTTCGACGTGCTGGTGGGCATCAACCTGCTGCGGGAGGGCCTCGACCTTCCGGAGGTCTCCCTGGTCGCCATCCTCGACGCCGACAAGGAGGGCTTCCTGCGCTCGGGCACCTCGCTGATCCAGACCATCGGCCGTGCCGCTCGTAACGTGTCGGGCCAGGTGCATATGTACGCCGACAAGGTCACCCCGGCGATGGCGAAGGCCATCGACGAGACCAACCGCCGCCGCGACAAGCAGATCGCGTACAACAAGGCGAACAAGATCGATCCGCAGCCGCTGCGCAAGAAGATCAACGACATCGTGGCCCAGATCGCCCGCGAGGACGTCGACACCGAGCAGCTGCTCGGCACCGGCTACCGCAAGGTGAAGGACGGCAAGGACGCGAAGACCCCCGTGCCGGCGGCCGGCGGCAAGACGGCCAAGGGCGGCAAGGCCGCCAAGGGCAAGGCCAAGGAAGAAGTGCTGACCGACCGGCCCGCGGCCGAGCTCGCGGAGCAGATCGAGGAGATGACCGACCGCATGCGGGCCGCGGCGGCGGAGCTCCAGTTCGAGGTGGCGGCGCGACTGCGCGACGAGGTGTCGGAGTTGAAGAAGGAGCTGCGGCAGATGAGGGAGGCGGGAGTCTCCTGACGGCCGGGCGCCCCGGGCCTTCATCGGGGCGCCCGCAGCTTCGCTGTGTTGCAAGACCGACACAAAAGCCCGCTCGTCCGGCCGGAGCCCTGGCGGCAGTGCATAGGGTTTTCGGAGGGCCGTGCATACGGCGCGGCCACGGCCGCACACCCGCGGCGGCCACGGGGAATCAAGAGACGAGAGTAGGGACAGCGCGTGACGGTCAACATGTCCAAGGGACAGGCCATCAGCCTGCAGAAGGCCGACGGGGGCGCCCTGACCGCGGTGCGGATGGGGCTGGGCTGGCAGGCGGCGCCCCGCCGCGGACTGTTCGGCTCCCGTACGAGGGAGATCGACCTCGATGCGTCGGCCGTCCTCTTCGCCGACAAGCAGCCGACCGATGTCGTCTTCTTCCGCCACCTGGTCAGCGATGACGGCTCGGTCCGCCACACCGGTGACAATCTCGTGGGCGGGGCCGGGCAGGGCGGCGACGACGAGGCGATCCTGGTCGATCTGCAGCGGGTGCCCGTCCACATCGACCAGATCGTCTTCACGGTGAACTCCTTCACCGGCCAGACCTTCGCCGAGGTGCAGAACGCGTTCTGCCGGCTGGTGGACGAGACCAACGGGCAGGAACTCGCCCGCTACACCCTCACCGGTGGCGGGCAGTACACCGCCCAGATCATGGCCACGGTCCAGCGCGCGGGCAGCGCCTGGCAGATGAAGGCGGTCGGCGAGCCGGCCAACGGGCGCACCTTCCAGGACCTGATGCCGCACATCGTGCCGCATCTGTAAAAAGGCCCGTCACCGCCGCTCGGACGAGCGGCGGACAAGTTGATCAGCGGATCCGCCCCGGAGGCGAACCGCCCGGATGAGCGCGTCGGCCCGGTGGAGCACAGCTCGCCGGGCCGACGCGCTCACCGCACACCTATGCCATCAGCGGAATACAACGAGGGGACGCAGCCATGACGGCCGAGCTGGTCCGAGGGCAGAACCACCCCCTGCCCCAGACCCGTTTGGAGATCCGGATCTCTGCGGGCAATCCGATCGTGGCCGGGGCGACACTCGGCGATGAGCGGGGCACGGTGCACGGCGCGGAATGGGTCGCGCATCCCGCCTCGCCCCAGCTCGCCGGGATAGAGGTGCCCAAACAGGCGGCGGCCGACCACCGGCTCGCCGTCGACCTCGACGCGATGCCCGGCCATATCCACCGGGTCACCGTGCTGCTCGCGCTGCCGGCCGGCGTCGGCGGCCCGGCCCGGTTCGGGGTCATGGCCGCGCCGTTCGTCGCCGTCACCGGCCTCGACGGCACCGAGATCGCCGGCTACACCATCACCGATCTGGACTCGGAGTCCGCGGTGGCCGCCCTGGAGCTCTACCGCAGGCAGGGCGCGTGGAAGGTGCGCGCCGTCGGCCAGGGGTACGCGGGCGGGCTGGCCGCCATGCTGCACGACCAGGGGCTGGCGGAGGCCACCGACCTCGCGGCGCGGATCAACGAGGCGGTGGCGCGGGGCATGGCCCGCTCGGTCGCCCAGCCCCCGCCCCGCCCCGAGGGCGACGGCCGGGTGCGCACGGCCGCCGCGGGTGGCGGAGCCGACCCGGCCCCCGCGGGCGGCGGTGGCGATCCGGTGCCTGCGGGCGGCGGCGCCGACCCGGCCCCCGCCCAGCCACAGACCCCTTCGCAGCAGCCACTGGGCGCGCCCGCCCCCGGAGGGCCGGTCAACTACGAGCACCCGGGCCGCCGTACGGCCGCGCCGCCGACGCCCGCGCCCGCCGCGCCGCCCGCCGCACCCGGACAGCCCGCCCAGCCGGTCGCGGGCGACGCCTCCGGCTGGACCATGGACGAGCGGCTCTACAACCAGGTCTGGGGGATGTTCGAGGACCTGGCCCGGACGGCCGCGGCCTACCGCAGCGCCGTGGACTTCGCCGAGTCCCGGATGGAGCAGGAGCTGGACCGGGTGCTCTCCGACCCGCGCACCCGGGTCGGCCCGGCCGCCGACTCCGCCCGCGCCGAGGCGCGCGCCAAGCACGCCGACCTCGTCGAGCAGGCCCGCGCGGCCCTCGACCGCGATCTGGCACAGCTCACCGCCGAGGCCGAGGTGGTGGAGCCCGCGCTGCCGCCCGCCTACGCCCGCTGGGACAGCCCGGTGTGGCAGGCGTACCAGGTGCCGATGGAGGTCCCGATGGCCCTGCGCGTGGGCGATCTGCACCTCCCGGAGCGCACCGGTCTGCGCATCCCCATGCTGGTGCGGCTGCCGCTGGAGCGGGGGCTGTGGATCGATGCCGGGCGTTCGGGCGGGTTCGACGACGGGCCGGCCGACTCCGGTGAGCTGCGCAGGCTGGCCGCGGACGCGGCGGTCGCCATCGCCGCGCGGCTGCTGGCCGTCTATCCGGCGGGGGAGATCGCGGTGCATGTGATCGACCCGGCGGGTTCGGCCGCGGGCTCGTTCGCCCCGCTGGTGGGGTCGGGTGCGCTGGCCGAGCCGCCGGCGGCCGGAGCCCAGGGGGTCTCCTCGGTGCTGGCCGCCCTGACCCGGCGCGTCGACCTGGTGCAGATGGCGGTCCGCAGTGGCGCCACGGACGCGCTGCCGCCCGATCTGGACACCGCAGAGCAGCTGCTGATCGTCCACGACTTCCCGCACGGTTTCGACGACCGGGCCGTCACCCAGCTGCGCTATCTGGCGGACGAGGGGCCAGCGGTGGGCGTGCATCTGATGATGGTCGCCGACCGCGAGGACGCGCGGGCCTACGGTCCGGTGCTGGACCCGCTGTGGCGGTCGCTGCTGCGGCTCACCCCGGTCGCCGACGACCACCTCGCCGACCCCTGGGTGGGCCATGCGTGGACGTACGAGCCGTCGATGGTGCCGCCGGGCAGCCGGGTGCTGGACCAGGTCCTGGGGGAGGCAGGCCGGGCCGCGAAGGCTCTGAAGGCTGCCAGGGCCCGCCCGTCATATGGCAACTGACCTGGCCTTTTGCCCATCTCTTTACTCTTCCATGGGGATTCCTGTACCCTCGTATACGCGGAGGGGAGTACTCCTTTAGCGGTGTTCCCGTCACCACGGATTCCGTCCGGCCCCAGGAGGCCGGACGGAATCCCGGGGCGCCGGTCCGTGGCGCGGTCCATGGGCGGAAGAGACCTCCGGCAGCGACGACGCTGAGATTGCCGTACGAATGCCGGAGGAACTGTGGACGTTTCCGTGACCATGTGGGGGCTGACGATCGTCGGCCTCTGCGCCCTCATCGCCGCCGACTTCTTCATAGGCGGCCGCAAACCGCATGAGGTCTCCATCAAGGAGGCCGGGATCTGGACGGCCGTCTGGGTCGCTCTCGCCGTGCTCTTCGGGCTCGGGCTGCTGGTCTTCGCGGGCGGCCAGCCCTCCGGTGAGTTCTTCGCGGGCTTCATCACCGAGAAGTCGCTGAGCGTCGACAACCTCTTCGTCTTCGTTCTGATCATGGCGAAGTTCTCCGTGCCGACGATCTACCAGCAGCGTGTGCTCATGGTGGGCGTGCTCATCGCCCTCGTGCTGCGCGCGGTCTTCATCGCCGCCGGCGCCGCGATCGTCTCGACCTTCTCGTGGGTCTTCTTCATCTTCGGTGCCTTCCTCATCTGGACCGCCTGGAAGCTCGTCCAGGAGGCGCGGGCCGATGAGGAGGAAGAGGAGTTCGAGGAGAACCGGCTGCTCAAGGCGGTCGAGAAGCGGGTCCCGTCCACCGACCAGTACCACGGCACCAAGCTGTTCATCATGGAGAACGGCAAGCGGCTGATGACCCCGATGCTGATCGTCATGCTGGCGATCGGCACCACGGACGTCCTGTTCGCGCTGGACTCGATACCCGCGATCTTCGGCCTCACCCAGGACCCGTACATCGTCTTCACCGCCAACGCCTTCGCGCTGATGGGCCTGCGCCAGCTGTACTTCCTGATCGGCGGCCTGCTCAAGAAGCTGGTCCACCTCTCGTACGGGCTGTCGATCATCCTCGGCTTCATCGGCGTCAAGCTGGTGCTGCACGCGCTGCACGAGGCCGGGGTGCATGTCCCGGAGATCAGCATCCCCGTCTCGCTCGGCGTCATCTGCGCGGTGCTCGCCGTCACGACGGTCACCAGTCTCTACGCCTCGAAGAAACAGGCCCTGGCGGAGGCGGGGAACGGGGAGGACCGGGACCGGGACAAGGACAGCGTCGACGTCTGACGGTGTCTTCCGCGGCGTCACCGCCCTGACACGCCCGACGGCGTCAGAAGGCGTGCGGCGACTGTCCGCGTCCCGGATCCGGGAGACGGCTCACACAGCCGCCTCCCCGGCCTCCAGAGGCCGTACGGCCGATCGTCCACCATCCGGACGGTCGGCCGTCGGCCGTGTCTCCGGCAGCAGGACGAAGCAGCCCAGGCTCAGCAGCGCGGCGGCGGTCAGATACGCGGCGACGCCCCAGGGCGGCCCGTTCCCGTGGGACAGCGCCGTCGCGACGATCGGTGTGAGCGCCCCGCCCAGGACGCCCGCGAGGTTGTAGCCGAGCGCCGCTCCCGTGCAGCGCACCCGCGCCTCGAACAGCTCGGGCAGATAGGCCGCAGTCACCGCGAACATGGTGATGAAGGCGAGCAGCGCGCCCAGGATGCCGAGGAACATCAGCGGCGGCTCACCGGTGCGCAACAGCGCGACCAGCGGAAACATCCACGCCACGGTGGCCACGCAGCCCACCAGGCACAGCGGCCGCCGCCCGAAGCGGTCGCCGAGATGGGCCGCCAGAGGCGTCAGGGCGCCCATGACCGCCACGGCCGCCATGATGCAGCCCAGCAGCGTGGTGCGCGCGACACCGAGCCGCTCCGTGCCGTACGCCAGGGACCAGGTCGTGACCGCGTAGAAGACGGCATAGCCCACCGCGAGCCCGCCCGCGGTCAGCAGGACCAGCCGCCAGTGGCCGCGCACCACCTCGGCCAGCGGCGCGGCGGCCCGGTCGCCCTGCTCGGCCAGCTCCTGGAACCGCGGGGACTCGGTCAGCTGGGCCCGCAGCAGCAGCCCGGCGCCCGCCAGCAGCCCCGCGCCCCAGAACGGCACCCGCCACCCCCAGGACCGGAACTCGGCATCGCTCAGCGTGGCCGACAGGGCCAGCATCGTGCCGTTGGCCAGCAGAAAGCCGACGGCCGGGCCGACCTGCGGAAAGCCCGACCACAGCCCGCGCCGCTCCGCGGGCGCGTGCTCGGCGGTCAGCAGCACCGCGCCGCCCCATTCGCCGCCGAGCCCCAGCCCCTGCAGAAAGCGCAGCACGAGCAGCAGGACGGGGGCGGCGATGCCGATCGAGTCGTAGGTCGGGACGAAGCCCACGGCGACGGTCGCGACGCCGGTGAGCAGCAGGGAGGCGATGAGCACCGGCCGGCGCCCGTGGCGGTCGCCGATGGGCCCGAAGAGCATCGAGCCCAGGGGCCGGGAGACGAAGCCGACGGCGAAGGTGCCGAAAGCGGCGAGGGTGCCTGCCAGCGGCGAGAAGGTGGGGAAGAACAGCGGGCCGAGGACGAGCGCGGCGGCCGTGCCGTAGACGAAGAAGTCGTAGAACTCGATCGCGGTGCCGGCCAGGGACGCGGCGGCGAGGCGGGCCATGGACGGAGAGCGGTCATGGTGCATGACGCGACAACCGCCATGGCCCGCCAGGGGTCACGGGGCGTACGGAGGTGCGCGGCGCTCTCGGGCCGTGAGCGCGCCGCTGCGAGCCGCGCGCGCCACCGGCGCCGCTACCAGCCGCGCTCGCGCCACTCCCCGAGGTGCGGGCGCTCGGCGCCGAGCGTGGTGTCGTCGCCGTGGCCGGGGTAGACCCAGGTCTCGTCCGGAAGCCGGTCGAAGAGCTTGGTCTCGACGTCGTTGATCAGGCTCTCGAACGCCTTGGAGTCCTTCCATGTGTTGCCGACGCCGCCCGGGAACAGGCAGTCGCCGGTGAACACATGCGGATGGCCGTGCGGGTCGTTGTAGACCAGGGCGATGCTGCCGGGCGTGTGGCCGACCAGATGGCGCGCGGTCAGCTCGACCCGGCCGACCCGCACCGTGTCGCCGTCCGCGACCGGCACATCGGTCGGCACCGGGATGCCCTCGGCGTCGTACTGGCCCGCGTAGGTGCGGGCGCCGGTGGCGTCCACCACCTCGCGCAGCGCGCTCCAGTGGTCCTGGTGGCGGTGGGTGGTGACGACGGAGGCGATGCCGCTCTCGCCGATCAGGGAGAGCAGGGTGTGCGGCTCGGCGGCGGCGTCGATCAGGAGCTGCTCGTCGGTGGCCCGGCAGCGCAGCAGGTACGCGTTGTTGTTCATGGGGCCGACCGCGACCTTCGAGATCATCAGATCGGGCAGTTCGTGCACGTCCGCCGGTCCACCGACCGTCACTACTCCGCTGTAGGTCATGGCCTCAGCCTAGTGCGGGGAGAACGGGCAAGGGGCCGTTCGGGCAGGAGAGGCCGGAGCCGTCCGTACGGCCGGTGAGCCAGCCCAGCAGGGCGGCGGGGGAGCCGGCGACGGTGACCGGGGACTCCCCGGGGGCGGCGGGGCGGCCGGTGTGCCGGACCTCCCCGTCACCGGGCCCGGTGGCCAGCCGCAGCGGGGGAATATCCGGGTGCCCGGCGAACCTTGTACGGATGAGCACGGTGAGCTGGCTCTCGACGAAGGTGGCGGGCAGATCCGCCACGGTGTAGCCGATACCGAGATCGACATGATGCAGCTCGACCTCGGCGAGGCGGCGCAGTGGCAGTCCGCCCGCCGGCTCCCGGACCCCGCCGCGCAGGGTCACCTCGTACGGCAGGCGCTCCGGGGGCAGTGCGGTGGCCGCCGCGTCGAAGCGGGTGGCGCTGGTGCGCAGGTCGTCCAGATGGACGGCGAGCGGCCGGGCGGCGTCGCGCCGGATCTCGGCGTCGCGTGTCTGGGCGTCGGCGTACATCGGGGTCTCCTGGCCGGTCCGGGCCCAGGTGACCAGGTTCACCAGGGCGTCCGCGTTGCGGGCCAGGTGGGCCAGGACATGGCCGCGGGTCCAGCCGGGGAGCTCCGAGGGGCTCACGAGGGACGCGTCGTCGAGGGCGGCGACGGCGGTCAGCAGCCGATCCGTCGCCTCCTGCACGGCGAGGGCGTCCCTGACGTAGTCGGTCATGACCCGACCGTAGTCCGCACCACACGATCGGGTGAAGTGGGCTCCCGCCGCCCGCAAATCGAATGTGCGTGCTATAGGCTCGGTGTGCTGCATCCTTAAGACATCGTCGTCGTGCCCCCATACCCTGGGTTGGGGGTTTCGCTCCGCTCCGCCTCTGCTCCGTCCGGCAGGGCCGCCCCGGCGAGCGGGCTCGGCGCACCCCGTCTCTCTCAAGAAAGGTGCCGACCGGCGTGGCCGACCGTCTCATCGTTCGTGGCGCTCGCGAGCACAACCTCAAGAACGTCTCACTCGACCTTCCTCGCGACTCGCTCATCGTCTTCACCGGGCTGTCCGGGTCGGGCAAGTCGTCCCTCGCGTTCGACACGATCTTCGCCGAGGGGCAGCGCCGCTACGTCGAGTCGCTCTCCTCCTACGCCCGACAGTTCCTGGGGCAGATGGACAAGCCCGATGTGGATTTCATCGAGGGCCTGTCCCCCGCGGTGTCGATCGACCAGAAGTCGACCTCGCGGAATCCGCGCTCGACCGTCGGCACCATCACCGAGGTCTATGACTACCTCCGGCTGCTGTTCGCCCGTATCGGCAAGCCGCACTGCCCCGAGTGCGGCCGTCCGATCGCCCGCCAGTCGCCGCAGGCGATCGTGGACCGGGTGCTGGAGCTCCCCGAGGGCAGCCGCTTCCAGGTGCTCTCCCCGCTGATGCGCGAGCGCAAGGGGGAGTTCGTCGACCTCTTCTCCGATCTCCAGACCAAGGGCTACAGCCGCGCCCGGGTGGACGGCACCACGATCCAGCTCTCCGACCCGCCGAAGCTGAAGAAGCAGGAGAAGCACACCATCGAGGTGGTCATCGACCGCCTGACCGTCAAGGACAGCGCCAAGCGCCGGCTGACCGACTCGGTGGAGACCGCGCTCGGCCTCTCCGGCGGCATGGTGATCCTCGACTTCGTCGACCTCGACGAGGACGACCCGCAGCGGGAGCGGATGTTCTCCGAGCATCTGTACTGCCCGTACGACGATCTGTCCTTCGAGGAGCTGGAGCCGCGCACCTTCTCCTTCAACTCGCCCTTCGGTGCCTGCCCGGACTGCACCGGCATCGGCACCCGGATGGAGGTCGACCCCGAGCTGATCATCCCGGACGAGGAGAAGTCGCTCGACGAGGGCGCCATCCACCCCTGGTCCCACGGCCACACCAAGGACTACTTCGGGCGGCTGGTCGGCGCGCTCGCCGACGCGCTCGGCTTCCGTACGGACATCCCCTGGGCCGGGCTGCCGCAGCGTGCCAAGAAGGCGCTGCTCAACGGCCACCGGACCCAGATCGAGGTCCGCTACCGCAATCGCTACGGCCGCCAGCGGGCTTACACCACGGCCTTCGAGGGCGCGGTGCCCTTTGTGAAGCGGCGCCACTCGGAGGCGGAGAGCGACGCCAGCCGGGAGCGGTTCGAGGGCTATATGCGCGAGGTGCCCTGCCCCACCTGTGAGGGCACCCGCCTCAAGCCGATCGTTCTCGCGGTCACCGTGCAGGACAAGTCCATCGCGGATGTCTCGGCGATGTCGATCAGCGAATGCGCCGAGTTCCTGCGCGCCATGGAGCTGAGCCCGCGCGAGAAGACCATCGCCGAGCGCGTCCTCAAGGAGGTCAACGAGCGGCTGAGGTTCCTGGTCGATGTCGGCCTGGACTACCTCTCGCTCAACCGCGCCGCGGGCACCCTCTCCGGCGGCGAGGCCCAGCGCATCCGGCTGGCCACCCAGATCGGCTCCGGCCTGGTCGGTGTGCTGTACGTGCTGGACGAGCCGTCCATCGGCCTGCACCAGCGCGACAACCACCGGCTGATCGAGACGCTGGTGCGGCTGCGCGACCTCGGCAACACCCTGATTGTCGTGGAGCACGACGAGGACACCATCAAGACCTCGGACTGGGTGGTGGACATCGGCCCGGGCGCGGGTGAGCACGGCGGCAGAGTGGTGCACAGCGGGCCGCTGAGCGAGCTGCTGGTCAACGAGGACTCGGTGACCGGGCACTATCTGTCCGGTAAGAAGGCCATCCCGCTGCCGTCGGCGCGCCGGGCCGTGGATCCCAAGCGGCATCTGACGGTCCACGGCGCCCGGGAGAACAACCTCCAGGACATCGATGTGTCCTTCCCGCTGGGGGTGCTCACCGCCGTCACCGGTGTCTCCGGATCGGGTAAGTCCACGCTGGTCAACGACATCCTCTACACCCATCTGGCCCGCGAGCTGAACGGTGCGCGGGCGGTTCCGGGGCGGCACACCCGGGTCGCCGGCGACGATCTCGTCGACAAGGTGGTCCATGTCGACCAGTCGCCCATCGGCCGCACCCCGCGGTCCAACCCGGCGACGTACACCGGCGTCTTCGACCATGTGCGCAAGCTGTTCGCGGAGACGATGGAGGCCAAGGTCCGCGGGTACCAGCCCGGGCGGTTCTCCTTCAACGTCAAGGGCGGCCGCTGCGAGAACTGCTCCGGTGACGGCACCATCAAGATCGAGATGAACTTCCTGCCGGATGTGTATGTGCCGTGCGAGGTCTGCCACGGCGCGCGCTACAACCGGGAGACCCTGGAGGTGCACTACAAGGGCAAGTCCATCGCCGAGGTGCTGGACATGCCCATCGAGGAGGCCCTGGACTTCTTCGAGGCGGTGCCCACCATCGCCCGCCATCTGCGCACGCTCAACGAGGTCGGGCTGGGCTATGTCCGGCTCGGGCAGCCCGCGCCGACCCTGTCCGGCGGTGAGGCCCAGCGCGTCAAGCTGGCGAGCGAGCTGCAGAAGCGGTCCACCGGCCGCACGGTGTACGTCCTGGACGAGCCGACCACCGGTCTGCACTTCGAGGACATCAGCAAGCTGATCAGCGTGCTCTCCGGTCTGGTCGACAAGGGCAACACCGTGATCGTCATCGAGCACAACCTCGATGTGATCAAGACGGCCGACTGGGTCGTGGACATGGGACCCGAGGGCGGCAGCGGCGGCGGTCTGGTGATCGCCGAGGGCACCCCGGAGGAAGTGGCCTCCGTCCCGGCCAGCCACACCGGGAAGTTCCTGCGCGACATGCTGGGCGACTGGGTGAGCGACGCGACGGTGCCCGCCGCGCGCAACGGCGGAGCGGCCGCCAAGAAGGCGCCCGCCAAGAAGGCCGCGGCCAAGAGCACGGCGGCCAAGAGCACGGCGGCCAAGAAGACCGCGGCGAAGAAGACCGTGGCCAAGAAGGCGGCGGCCAAGACCACGGTCGCCTCCAAGCGGACGGCCGCGAAGTAGCCCCGGCCCCCGCGCTTGCCATACGCCACGCCGCGCCCGGATCGACCGGGCGCGGCGTTCGCGTGCGCGGGGTGGGTCAGACCAGCTCGGAGGCGTAGGGCGGCTCCGCGCCCGCTCGGGAGCAGGTGATCGCGGCGGCGCGGGCGGCGAAGCCCAGCACATCGAGCCAGGCCGCCTCGTCCAGCTTGGCCAGCGCGGGCGCCGACAGCGCCTGGTGCCCCGCCAGCCGGTGCAGCAGGGCGGCGTTCACGGTGTCTCCCGCCCCGATGGTGTCCACGATGTCCACCCGCTCGCCCGGCACCGAGAGCACGGAGCCGTCCTGGCGCCGTACGCTCAGCCCCTCCCCGCCATGAGTGAGCACCACGGCCGCCGGGCCCGCCGCCAGCCACTGGCCCACGGCCGTCTCCACAGCGTCCGCATCCTCCGAGTCGGCCAGCCACCGCGCGTCCTCTATGGACAGCTTCAGCAGGCCGACATGAGGCAGCCAGCCCTGGAACCGGGCCCGGTAGGCGTCTGCGTCGGGGATCAGGCCGGTGCGGATATTGGGGTCCAGTGTGGTGAAGACGCCACGCGCGGCCTCGCGCCGCAGCAGCTCCTCATACGCGCTCGCGCCCGGCTCCAGCACCAGCGAGCAGGTGCCCAGCGACAGCGCGCGCACCCCCTCGGGAAGGGACGGCGGCAGGGTGAAGAGGCGGTCCGCGGTGCCCTGCACATAGAAGCCGTATCCGGCCGAGCCATCGGCCCCGATGGAGGCGACGGCGAGGGTCGTGGGCTCCTGGCCGCGCTGCACCAGCGCGGTGTCCACGCCGTCCTTCCGCAACCCCTCCAGCAGCGCCTCCCCGAAGCCGTCCGTGGAGACCCGAGAGCAGAACGCGGTGGGCGAGCCGAGCCGCCCCAGCGCCAGCGCGGTGTTGTACGGGCCGCCGCCGCGCGCCGGACGCAGCGCGGGCAGCCGGTCGCCCGCCGCGGCGCTCGACGTGCGCTCGGGCACGAGGTCGATCAGGGCTTCTCCGGCGACGACGATCACGAGACGGGGTCCTTTCCGGGGAGTCCGGGGGTTCCGGGGAGCGGTCGGTCGGGGGCTTCGGCCGCACAGCCGCAGGAGGTGCGGTGGACGAAGGCGCAGGGCAGCCGGACGGTGCGCGGCGGCAGCCCTGGGTTCTCCAGCCGGTCGAGCAGCAGCCGGACGGCGGTGGCGCCGACCTCCCGGCTGGGCTGGGAGATCGCGGTGAGCCCGGGGGAGAAGACATCCGCCCAGGAGAAGTCGTCGAAGCAGACGAGCGCGAGATCGTCCGGCACGCTCAGGCCCGCCGTCCGCAGGGCGCGCAGCGCGCCGATGGTCATCGCGTTGTTCGCGGTGATGATCGCGGTGGGCGGCTCGGGGGAGGCCAGCAGCCGGTGGACGGCGTCCTGCGCGCCCCGTGCCTCGGAGTGGCCCTCGGCCAGCAGCCCGGGGCGGAACGGCAGCCCCTGCCGCGCCAGCCCGGCACGGTAGCCCGCGATCCGCTCGGTGGTGGTGCTCAGCCCCGGCAGCCCCGCGACCAGTCCGATGCGGGTGTGGCCGAGGCCGGCGAGGTGGTGGACCAGCTGTTCGACGGGGCGGGTGTTCTCGGCACACACCTGGTCATGGGCGTCGCCGACCAGCCGGTCGAGGAAGACGGCGGGGATCTTACGGCGGGCCAGATACTCCAGCAGCCCGGCGGGCTCGGCCGACGGGGCGACGATCACGCCGTCCACCCGCCGCTCATGGAGCAGCCGGACGACCTTGCGCTCATGTTCGGGATCGTCATGCGGATCGGCGATCAGCAGCCCGTACCCCTGCTCCAGGGCGCTGGACTCGACGCCTTGGAGGATCTCGGTGAAGTACGGATTGCTGATCGCCGAGACGGCCAGCCCGATCGAGCGGGTGCGCGCGGTCACCAGGGAGCGCGCCAGCGTATTGGGGATGTACCCGAGGTCGTCGATGGCGTCCAGCACGGCCTTACGGGTGTCCGGACGGACCGGCCGGGTCTCGTTGAGCACATGCGAGACGGTGGCCACGGACACCCCGGCACGCCGGGCGACGTCGACCATGGTTGCCATCCGCTGCGGTCCTCCGCGTCGAGGGTCGTCGGGTTGTCGGGGTCACCGGACCCATGGGGGTCACCGGATTCATGAGGCCACCGGGCCCCGGGGGCACGTAACGTATCGCATCCACGGTCGGACGTAAACGTTTGCGTAAGCGCTTACGCCGTCCCTGGGAGGCGGTGGCGAGCGGAGGGATCTGTGCCGGTATGGTCGGAGGGCCCCTCACACCCCCAGGAGCCGTATGTCCAGCCAGCCCGCCTCCCGCCGAACCCTGCTGTGCTGCGCCGCGCTGGCCGGAGCCGCCGGGCTCGGGGCGGCGGCCTGTTCCCCGGACGGTTCGGACCAGAAGGCGTCCTCGACGCCCACCGCCCCCGTCGAGCTCGGCTCGGCCGGTGTCGTCCCGGTCGGCGGCGCCAAGATCTACCGTGAGCAGCGGGTGGTGGTCGCCCAGTCCGCCAAGGGCGAGTTCACGGCGTTCAGCGCGGTGTGCACCCACGCCGGGTGCGTCGTCGACAGCGTCGAGGACGGCAAGATCAATTGCCCCTGCCACGGCAGCCAGTTCGACGCCCGCACCGGCAAGGTCCTCCAGGGACCCGCGGAGAAGCCGCTGCCGTCGATCCCGGTCACCGCGAAGGGCGGACGGCTCGTGGCGGGCCCCGACGCCTGAGCGGACGCCCGGTGCCCGAGCGGGCCCTGACGCCTGAGCGGGCGCCCGGCGCGCGCCCGAGCGGCCGCGGAATCCCCCAATCCACTGGACCTCGGCCGACCCCGTCCCGAGGGCCCGGATGTGTCACTCCCCGCAAGTAGGGTGGTGACCATGGCCGACCCGAGCAGCTACCGCCCCAAGCCGGGACAGATCCCCGAGTCGCCGGGGGTCTACAAGTTCCGTGATGAGCACGGCCGGGTGATCTACGTAGGAAAGGCGAAGAGCCTGCGCCCGCGGCTCTCGTCGTACTTCCAGGACCTGGCGAACCTCCACCCGCGCACCCGCACCATGGTCACCACGGCCGCCGCCGTGGAGTGGACCGTGGTCTCCACCGAGGTCGAGGCCCTGCAGCTCGAGTACTCCTGGATCAAGGAGTACGACCCCCGGTTCAACGTCAAGTACCGCGACGACAAGAGCTACCCCTCCCTCGCCGTGACCCTGAACGAGGAGTTCCCCCGGGTCCAGGTGATGCGCGGCGCCAAGAAGAAGGGCGTGCGCTACTTCGGCCCTTACGGCCACGCCTGGGCCATCCGCGAGACCGTCGACCTGATGCTGCGCGTGTTCCCCGTCCGGACCTGCTCCGCCGGGGTGTTCAAGCGCTCCGCCCAGATCGGCCGCCCCTGCCTGCTCGGCTATATCGGCAAATGCTCGGCCCCCTGCGTCGGCCGTGTCACCGCCGAGGAGCACCGCGAACTCGCCGAAGAATTCTGCGACTTCATGGCCGGCCGCACCGGCACCTATCTGCGCCGCCTGGAGCAGCAGATGCACGAGGCCGCCGAGGACATGGAGTACGAGAGGGCGGCCCGGCTCCGCGACGACATAGGGGCGCTCAAGCGCGCCATGGAGAAGAACGCGGTGGTTCTCGCCGACGCCACCGACGCCGATCTGATAGCGGTCGCCGAGGACGAGCTGGAGGCCGCCGTCCAGATCTTCCATGTGCGCGGCGGCCGGGTGCGCGGTCAGCGCGGCTGGGTCACCGACAAGGTCGAGGCCGTCGACACCGCCGGGCTGGTCGAGCACGCCCTGCAGCAGTTGTACGGGGAGGAGCGCGGCGACGCGGTCCCCAAGGAGGTCCTGGTGCCCGCCGTGCCGGACCCGGCCGAGCCGGTCACCCAGTGGCTCACCGAGCGCCGGGGCTCCCTGGTCGATCTGCGCATCCCGCAGCGCGGCGACAAGAAGGACCTGATGCAGACCGTCCAGCGCAACGCCCAGCAGGCGCTCGCGCTGCACAAGACCAAGCGCGCCTCCGACCTCACCACGCGCTCCCGGGCGCTGGAGGAGATCGCCGAGGCCCTGGGGCTGGACTCCGCCCCGCTGCGCGTCGAGTGCTTCGACATCTCCCATCTGCAGGGAGATGACGTGGTGGCCTCCATGGTGGTCTTCGAGGACGGGCTCCCCCGTAAGAGTGAGTACCGCCGCTTCCAGATCAAGAGCTTCGCCGGGCAGGACGATGTCCGCTCCATGCACGAGGTCGTCAGCCGCCGCTTCCGCCGCTATCTCCTGGAGAAGCAGAAGACCGGGGAGTGGGAGGAGCAGGCCACCGGGGCCGCAGAGGACACAGAGACCATCGGCACCACCGCACCCCCCGGGCAGGCCCTCGACGGCCTCTCCGACGGCCCCGCCGAGGGGCCCTCCGGCCCGATCGACGAGGAGGGCAGGCCGAAGCGGTTCGCCTACCCGCCCCAGCTCGTCGTGGTCGACGGTGGAAAGCCGCAGGTGGCCGCCGCCCAACGGGCCCTGGACGAGCTCGGCGTCGACGATGTCGCCGTCTGCGGCCTCGCCAAGCGGCTCGAGGAGGTGTGGCTGCCGGACGAGGAGGACCCGGTGGTGCTGCCGCGCAGCAGCGAGGGGCTCTACCTCCTCCAGCGGGTCCGCGACGAGGCCCACCGCTTCGCCATCACCTACCAGCGCAGCAAGCGCGCCAAGTCGATGAAGGCCGGGCCGCTGGACACCGTTCCGGGCCTCGGTGACAGCCGTAAGCAGGCCCTGCTGAAGCATTTCGGCTCGGTCAAGCGGCTGCGCGCCGCCACGGTCGAGCAGATCTGCGAGGTGCCGGGCGTCGGCCGTAAGACGGCCGAGACGGTCGCCGCGGCGCTCGCCGGGTCCGCCCCGGCCGCGCCCGCCGTGAACACCGCCACAGGAGAGATCATTGAGGACGAGGCCGCCGGTGCGGCGTCCTCATCGAACGGGGGGACCAGACCATGACCGAGCACGAGAACCATGGAGACGGAGCGCAGGTGAATACGGGCATGTCGGGCGAGCCCGCCGAGGCGGCGGCCATCCCCGAGCTGGTGATCATCTCTGGAATGTCGGGCGCGGGCCGCAGCACCGCCGCCAAGTGTCTGGAGGACCTCGGCTGGTTCGTCGTGGACAACCTGCCGCCCGCGCTGATCCCCACCATGGTCGACCTGGGCGCCCGCTCCCAGGGCAATGTGGCGCGGATCGCCGTGGTGGTGGACGTCCGCGGCCGCCGCTTCTTCGACAACCTCCGCGAGTCCCTCGCCGACCTCGCCGCCAAGAACGTCAAGCGGCGCGTGCTGTTCCTGGAGGCGTCCGACGAGGCCCTGGTGCGCCGCTTCGAATCCGTGCGCCGCCCGCATCCCCTCCAGGGCGACGGCCGGATCGTGGACGGCATCGCCGCCGAGCGCGATCTGCTGCGCGAGCTGCGCGGGGACGCCGACCTGGTGATCGACACCTCCAGCCTCAACGTGCATGAACTGCGCGCCAAGATGGACCCCCAGTTCGCGGGCGAGGAGGAGCCCGAGCTGCGGGCCACCGTGATGTCGTTCGGCTACAAGTACGGGCTGCCGGTCGACGCCGATCTGGTGGTGGACTGCCGCTTCCTGCCCAATCCGCACTGGGTCCCCGAGCTGCGCCCCTTCACCGGGCTCAACGAGGAGGTCTCCAGCTATGTCTTCAACCAGCCCGGCGCCAAGGAGTTCCTCGACCGCTACGCGGAGCTGCTCCAGCTCATCGCCGCGGGCTACCGCCGCGAGGGCAAGCGCTATGTGACCATCGCCATCGGCTGCACCGGCGGCAAGCACCGCAGTGTGGCGATGTCCGAGCGGCTCGCCCCGCGGCTGGCCGCCGAGGGAGTGGAGACCGTCATCGTCCACCGGGACATGGGGCGCGAGTGACCATTCGTACCAAGCGGCTGCGACGGCTGGTCGGAGCACGGACCAGCCGGAGCGCGCAGCCCAAGGTCGTCGCACTCGGCGGCGGCATGGGCCTGTCCGCGTCGCTCGCCGCTCTGCGCCGGATCACCGGCGACCTCACCGCCGTCGTCACCGTGGCCGACGACGGGGGCTCCAGCGGGCGGCTCCGCGACGAGCTGGGCGTGCTGCCGCCCGGCGATCTGCGCAAGGCCCTGGCCGCGCTGTGCGGCGACGACGACTGGGGCCAGACCTGGGCGCGGGTCATCCAGCATCGCTTCATCAGCGAGGGCGAGCTGCACGGCCACGCGGTCGGCAATGTGCTGATCGTCGCCCTGTGGGAGCAGCTCGGCGACCATGTGAAGGCGCTCGACCTGGTCGGCAAGCTGCTGGGCGCCCATGGCCGGGTGCTGCCCATGTCGGCCGTCCCGCTGGAGCTCCAGGCATACGTCCGGGGCCATGACCCGGCGCGCCCGGACGAGGTCTCCACCGTCGCCGGGCAGGCCACCGTGGCGCTGACCCGCGGCGAGGTGCAGTCGGTTCATCTGGTGCCGCACGACCCGCCGGCCGTCCCCGAGGCCGTCGAGGCGGTCATGGACGCCGACTGGGTGGTGCTGGGGCCCGGCTCCTGGTTCTCCTCCGTGATCCCGCATCTGCTGGTCCCCGATCTGCTCCAGGCGCTCACCGAGACCAAGGCCCGGCGGGTGCTGTCCCTGAACCTCGCCCCTCAGCCCGGAGAAACCGATGGCTTCTCTCCGCAGCGTCATTTGGAGGTTTTGGCCCGACACGCCCCTAAACTCGCCTTCGACGTGGTGCTGGCCGATGAGGCCGCCGTCCCCGACCAGAGCAGTCTGTGCGACGCGGCCAAGCGGCTGGGCGGCACGGTCGAGCTGGCGCCGGTGGCCGCGACCGACGGTGCCCCGAAGCACGACCCGGAGCTTCTGGCGGCCGCGTACGACCGTATTTTTCGGATGCATGGAAGGATCGGCCCATGGCGATGACGGCAGCGGTGAAGGACGAAATCTCCCGGCTCCCCGTCACCCGGACCTGCTGCCGGAAAGCAGAGGTCTCGGCGATCCTGCGGTTCGCGGGCGGGCTGCACCTGGTCAGCGGGCGCATCGTGATCGAGGCGGAGCTGGACACCGGGATCGCGGCCCGCAGGGTGCGCAAGGACATCCTGGAGATCTTCGGCCACTCCTCGGATCTGGTGGTGATGGCCCCCGGTGGGCTGCGCCGCGGCAGCAGGTACGTGGTGCGGGTGGTGGCGGGCGGTGACCAGCTGGCGCGGCAGACCGGCCTGGTCGACGGCCGCGGCCGGCCGATCCGCGGGCTGCCGCCGCAGGTCGTCTCCGGCGCCACCTGCGACGCCGAGGCCGCCTGGCGCGGGGCCTTCCTCGCCCATGGCTCGCTCACCGAGCCCGGCCGCTCGTCCTCCCTGGAGGTGACCTGCCCCGGCCCGGAGGCCGCGCTCGCACTGGTCGGCGCCGCCCGCCGGCTGCAGATCGCCGCCAAGGCGCGCGAGGTGCGCGGGGTGGACCGGGTGGTCGTCCGGGACGGTGACGCCATCGGCGCGCTGTTGACGCGGCTGGGGGCGCATGAGTCGGTCCTCGCCTGGGAGGAGCGGCGGATGCGACGCGAGGTGCGGGCGACCGCCAACCGCCTCGCCAACTTCGACGACGCCAATCTGCGCCGCTCGGCCCGCGCCGCCGTCGCCGCCGGGGCCCGGGTGCAGCGCGCCCTGGAGATCCTGGCCGACGAGGTGCCCGAGCACCTCGCCGCGGCCGGCCGGCTGCGCATGGAGCACAAGCAGGCGTCCCTGGAGGAACTGGGTGCCCTCGCCGACCCGCCGCTGACCAAGGACGCCGTCGCGGGCCGCATCCGCCGGCTGCTGGCCATGGCCGACAAGCGCGCCCAGGACCTGGGCATCCCCGGCACCGAGTCCAGCCTGACCGAGGAGATGGCCGAGGGCATGGTCGGCTGACCGCCCCGAGAGCGGCTGCCCCGAGAGCTTCCCCGAGAGCGGCTGCCCCGAGAACGGCCGCCCGAGAGCGGCACCGAAGCCGCACCCCGCGCCCCCGGATCACACGAGCGATCCGGGGGTGTTTGCGTCCCCAGGGTTGTGTACGGACCGGTTCCGCGCGCCGCTGTTGACATGACCATGTGTCCTGACAAGTCTGGTGCGCCTGCGCACCCGCGGGTCTTCACACGACAGCCAGGGGGGCTGATGAAGCTCAGACGCACGGTGAGATCGAGCGGCGCGGTGGTGGCACTCGCCGCGTTGCTCCTGGGGGGACTGGCCGCGACACCCGCGGCCCCCGCACAACCGCCGGCGAACCCCGCCGGCGACGGGCTGTCCGTATGGACCGCCCAGGTCACCAAGGGTCAGATTCCGCTGCTGCTGCGGGCCGGGGCGGACGGCACCGAACTGGGGCGGCAGGTGCCCGAGAAGGGCACCGGCCCGGTCGAGCTCTACCTCACCGGGAAGCAGGCCGCCGCGCTGCGCGGCAAGGGCGTGCGGCTCACCGAGAAGGAGATCTCCGCACCGACCCGCAACCGCCTGAAGGCCGCGGGCGACGGCGTCTTCCGCCCCTACAGCGGCGAGGGCGGGCTCCAGCAGGAGATCGTCGAGACCGGCCGGGCCCACCCCGGCCTCACCAAGGTCGTCAGCATCGGCAAGACCGGCCGCGGCAAGGACATCCTCGCCCTCAAGCTGAGCAAGGGCGCAGGGAAGACCCGCGACGGCAGCAAGCCGTCGGTGCTGTACATGTCCAATCAGCACGCCCGTGAGTGGATCACCCCGGAGATGACCCGCCGGCTGATGCACTACTACCTCGACAACTACGGCAAGGACGACCGCGTCACCAAGATCGTGGACCGTACCGAACTGTGGTTCGTCCTGTCCGCCAACCCGGACGGCTACGACTACACGCATCAGAGCCCGGACAACCGCCAGTGGCGCAAGAACCTGCGCGACAACAACGGCGACGGCAAGATCACCGCGGGCGACGGCGTCGACCTCAACCGCAACTTCGGCTACAAGTGGGGCTACGACAACGAGGGTTCGTCCGCCGACCCGGCCGACGAGACCTACCGGGGACCCGCCGCAGGCTCCGAGCCGGAGACCAAGGCGCTGGACGCCTTCGAGAAGCGCATCGGCTTCACGTACGGCATCAACTACCACTCGGCCGCCGAACTGCTGCTCTACGGTGTCGGCTGGCAGGTCGCCACCCCGACCCCGGACGACGTCCTCTACAAGTCCCTGGCCGGCACCCCGGAGCACTCCGCGATCCCCGGGTACCACCCGCAGGTCTCCTCCGAGCTGTACACCACCAACGGCGAGGCCGACGGCCACGCCGCGAACGTCAACGGGATGATGATGTTCACCCCGGAGATGTCGACGTGTCAGACCGCCTCCGGCGTCGACCCGGACGACGCCTGGCAGCCGCGTGACTGCGCGTCCGTCTTCACCTTCCCCGACGACGAGAAGCTGATCGCGCAGGAGTTCACCAAGAACATCCCCTTCGCGCTCTCCGTCGCCGAGACCGCCGAGCACCCGGACCGGCCGTCCTCGTCCGTCGGCCTGACCGCGCCCGACTTCACCCCGGACACCTTCACCACGTCCTACGCCCGCGGCGGCGACCAGGACGTCGCCGTCACCGTCCGCAAGAGTGTTCGCGACAAGCGGCTCAACTACCGCGTGGACGGCGGCCGCACCCGCACCGCCTCGCTGAAGGCGTGGAAGGGCGGCGAGACCTACGGCGGCGAGGACAACGTCCTCTTCGACCAGTACCGCGCCGCCGTCAAGGGCGCGGACCCCGGGCAGCGGGTCAAGGTCTGGTTCACCGGCCGTACGAAGAGCGGCAAGCGGACCGTCAGCGAGCCGTTCACCTACACCGTGGCCAAGCGGCCCCGCGCCGACACGCTGGTGATCGCCGAGGAGGGCGGCACCTCCCCGGCCCGGCACACCGCCGCGTACACCCGGGCGCTGGCCGACAACGGCCGTAAGGCCGCTGTCTGGGACGTGGCCACCCAGGGGGCGCCGTCCGCGCTCGGGGCGCTGAGCCACTTCAGGACCGTGCTCTGGTACACCGGCGCCGAACGGCCCGGCGGCCCGACCCTGCTCGCGGTGCGCGACTTCCTCAACGAGGGCGGCAAACTGATCACCACCGGTGAGCGGGCGGGCGGCAGCTCCGAGGTGGGACCGGCCGACACCGACGACTTCAGCCAGTACTACCTGGGCGCCGACAGCCGGCTCACCCTGAAGTCGCCCACCGCCTTCCAGGGCGCCGGCGCGCTCGCGGGCACCGGCGCGAACCTCGGCGACGCCCCCGGCAATCCCCTGGACGCCGCGGGCGCCTACACGGTCACCTCCGATGTGCTGCCGCCGAAGGACTTCCCCCAGTTCCGCAGCGCGGGCGCGGGGGCGTACCCGGGCACGCGCACCCCGTACCAGCCCTATGAGGGCGACTGGATGGCGGCCGCGGGCCACCATGACAACTCCTGGATGCGGCTGTCCCGTACGGTCGACCTGACCGGTGTGGCCGCCGCCGACAAACCGGCCCTGGCCTTCCGGCTCAGCTACGACACCGAGCCCGGCTACGACCATGTGGTCATCGAGGCGCACACCGCGGGCCAGGACGACTGGACCACCCTCCCCGACGCGAACGGCGGTTCCTCCACCGAGGTGCCCACCGAGTGCGAGGCGGGCTTCCTGCTCAATCTGCACCCGTTCCTGAAGCACTACCTGACCCCCGGCGACGACGGCTGCGGCGCACAGGGCAGCACCGGGGCCTGGAACAGCCTGACGGGCTCCTCCGAGGGGTGGCGGCCGGTCTCCGTGGACCTGAGCGGCTACGCGGGCAAGAAGGTCGAGCTGGCCGTCTCGTACGTCACCGACCCGGGCACCGGCGGCCGGGGCGCCTTCGTGGACGGCACCGAGTTCACCGTCGGCGGCACCGCCAAGGACTCCGAGGGCTTCGAGACCGCGCTCGGCCCCTGGTCGGTCTCGGGGGCGCCGGAGGGCAGCCCGGCGAACTCGGGGGACTGGTCCCGTTCCCGGGAGCTCTTCCACACCGTCGCGGGCGTCACCACCCGGGACACCGTGCTGCTGGGCTTCGGCCTGGAGCATGTCCCGGACGCCGCCCAGAGGGCCCGGCTGGTGGCCGACGCGCTGCGTGCGCTGCGTCGTTGACAGCGCGTGACAAATCGTGACTGAATCGGCGGCCCGTACCACTTTCCGGTGGTCATGGGCCGCCGATTGCCAATGTCACGTACGTCCCGTGATAGCGGTAGGGTCGGAGGCGGTCGGGGACATCCCATACACGTTCGCCGGCGTCCAGACCGGCATACCAACGAGGAGATCGGTTCGTGACGATCCGCGTAGGCATCAACGGCTTTGGCCGCATCGGTCGCAACTACTTCCGCGCGCTCCTTGAGCAGGGCGCGGACATCGAGATCGTCGGTGTCAACGACCTGACCGATAACGCCACCCTGGTGCACCTGCTGAAGTACGACACCATCCTCGGCCGGCTGAAGCACGAGGTCAGCCACACCGAGGACACCATCACGGTGGGCAACCAGACCTTCAAGACGATGGCCGAGCGCGACCCGGCGGCCCTTCCGTGGGGCGAGCTCGGCGCCGACATCGTGGTGGAGTCCACCGGCATCTTCACCAAGCGCGAGGACGCCGCCAAGCACCTCGCCGCCGGCGCCAAGAAGGTCCTGATCTCCGCGCCCGCCAAGGACGAGGACATCACGATCGTGATGGGCGTCAACAACGACAAGTACGACCCGGCGAACCAGCACGTCATCTCCAACGCCTCCTGCACCACCAACTGTGTGGCGCCGATGGCCAAGGTCCTCGACGAGAACTTCGGCATCGTCAAGGGCATGATGACGACGGTCCACGCGTACACCAACGACCAGCGCATCCTGGACTTCCCGCACAAGGACCTGCGTCGCGCCCGCGCGGCGGCGGAGAACATCATTCCGACCTCCACCGGTGCCGCCAAGGCCACCGCGCTGGTCCTGCCGCAGCTCAAGGGCAAGCTGGACGGCATCGCGATGCGCGTCCCGGTCCCGACCGGCTCGGTCACCGACCTCGTCCTGGAGCTCGACCGCGAGGTCACCAAGGACGAGATCAACACGGCCTTCCAGAAGGCCGCCGAGGGTCAGCTCAAGGGCATCCTGGAGTACACCGAGGACCCGATCGTCTCCTCGGACATCGTCAACTGGCCCGCGTCCTGCACCTTCGACTCCTCCCTGACCATGGTCCAGGGCAAGCAGGTCAAGGTCGTCGGCTGGTACGACAACGAGTGGGGCTACTCCAACCGCCTCGTCGACCTGACCGTCTTCGTCGGCGAGCGGCTCTGACCGCTGTCCCGATGAGCTAGGAATGGGGCCCGCTACGACGGCGTCGTAGCGGGCCCCGATCCATGATCAAGGAGTCATCCCTGTGAAGACGATTGACGATCTTCAGGTCGCCGGGCAGCGGGTCTTCGTCCGCGTCGATCTGAACGTCCCGCTCGACGGCGAGACGATCACCGACGACGGCCGGATCCGCGCCGCCGTCCCGACGATCAACAAGCTCCTGGACCGGGGCGCCAGGGTGATCGTCGCCTCGCACCTGGGCCGCCCCAAGGGCGCCCCGGACCCGCAGTACTCGCTCGCCCCCGTCGCCCGGCGGCTCGGTGAACTCCTCGGCAAGCAGGTCGCCTTCGCGACCGACACCGTGGACGAGAGCGCTCAGGCCACTGTGGCGGCGCTCGGCGACGGCGAGGTCGCGCTGCTGGAGAACCTGCGCTTCAACGCCGGCGAGACCAGTAAGGACGACGCCGAGCGCGGCGCCTTCGCCGACCGGCTCGCCACCCTCGCCGACCTCTACGTGGGCGACGGCTTCGGCGCGGTCCACCGTAAGCACGCCTCCGTGTACGACCTCCCGGCCCGGCTGCCGCATGCCGCGGGCGAGCTGATCGCCGCCGAGCTCTCGGTCCTGAAGAAGCTCACCGAGGACGTCAAGCGGCCCTACGCGGTCGTCCTCGGCGGCGCCAAGGTCTCCGACAAGCTCGGCGTCATCGACCACCTGCTGGAGAAGGCCGACCGCATCCTGATCGGCGGCGGCATGGCCTATACCTTCCTCAAGGCCCAGGGCCATGAGGTCGGCGGCTCGCTGCTGCAGGAGGACCAGGTCCCGGCGGTCCAGGACTATCTGCGCCGGGCCAAGGAGCGCGGGGTGGAGTTCGTGCTCCCGGTCGATGTCACGGCCGCGTCCGAATTCCCGGACCTGAAGACCAAGGCCCCCGCGAACCCGCAGGTCATCGCCGCGGACGCGATCCCGGCCGATCTTCAGGGGCTGGATATCGGCCCGGAGACCCGCAAGCTGTACGCCTCGAAGCTGGCCGACGCGGCCACCGTCTTCTGGAACGGCCCGATGGGCGTCTTCGAGCACCCCGACTTCGCCGAGGGCACCCGGGCCGTGGCCCAGGCGCTCCTGGACAGCCCGGCCTTCACCGTGGTCGGCGGCGGCGACTCCGCCGCGGCCGTACGGATCCTGGGCTTCGACGAGAACGCTTTCGGCCACATCTCGACCGGCGGTGGAGCGAGCCTCGAATACCTCGAGGGCAAGACGCTCCCCGGCCTCGCCGCACTGGAGGACTGAACACTGTGAGTGACCGTACGCCGCTGATGGCGGGCAACTGGAAGATGAACCTCAACCACCTCGAGGCCATCGCCCATGTCCAGAAGCTCGCCTTCGCGCTCGCCGACAAGGACTACGAGGCCGTGGAGGTCGCGGTGCTGCCGCCCTTCACCGATCTGCGGTCGGTGCAGACCCTGGTCGATGGCGACAAGTTGAAGATCAAGTACGGCGCCCAGGACATCTCCGCGCAGGACTCCGGCGCCTACACCGGCGAGATCTCCGGCCCGATGCTGTCCAAGCTCAAGTGCGCCTTCGCCGTCGTCGGGCACTCGGAGCGGCGCCAGTACCACTGCGAGTCCGACGAGCTGTGCAACGCCAAGGTCAAGGCGGCCTTCCGCCATGACCTCACCCCGATCCTGTGCGTCGGGGAGGGCCTCGAGGTCCGTAAGGCGGGCAACCAGGTCGCCCACACCCTCGCGCAGGTGGACGGCGGTCTCAAGGACATCCCCGCCGAGCAGGCCGAGACCATCGTGATCGCCTACGAGCCGGTCTGGGCGATCGGCACCGGCGAGGTCGCGACCCCCGAGGACGCCCAGGAGGTCTGCGGGGCCATCCGCGGCCGGCTCGCCGAGCTCTACGGCCAGGAGGTCGCCGACAAGGTCCGGATCCAGTACGGCGGCTCGGTGAAGTCCGGGAACGTCGCCGCGATCATGGCCCAGCCGGATGTGGACGGCGCCCTGATCGGCGGGGCCGCGCTGGACGCGGACGAATTCGTCAAGATCGTTCGTTTCCGCGACCAGTGAGTAGGCCCTAGCGCGCGCGTCGTCGTACCCTGTCGGGGGTCGAGGCGGTGGGAATCGCACCGTCCGGCCCCCGACGTCCGTACAAGCCCGAGAAGGTTGGTCCAGCTGTGATCATGGGGTTTTCGATCGCCCTCATCGTCTTCAGCCTGCTGCTGATGATGTTGGTGCTCATGCACAAGGGGAAGGGCGGCGGCCTGTCCGACATGTTCGGTGGCGGCATGCAGTCCTCGGTGGGCGGCTCCTCGGTCGCCGAGCGCAACCTGGACCGCATCACCGTGGTGGTCGGGCTGCTGTGGTTCGTCTGCATCGTCGTGCTCGGGCTGCTGATGAAGCTCGACTGAGGCTCCGGCGGGGCCCGCTGAGGGTCCGGCCGGCGCCCGATAACTGACGTACCGTCGTCAGCGGGGCCCATATGCGGCCTATGATGGCATGGCGTCCTCGGGGACGGGTGTAACTCCTCTCACTGGACGCGCGTTGGGCCTTACGTAGACTGGGGCGCCGGGCGGCGAAGCTGCCAATCGAGGCTTCGCGGCACCATCACGCAGGGAGTTACGACCGTGGCAAGTGGCAACGCGATCCGTGGAAGCCGGGTCGGAGCGGGGCCGATGGGAGAGGCCGAGCGAGGCGAATCGGCGCCGCGCCTGCGCATCTCCTTCTGGTGCTCGAACGGGCATGAGACCGTGCCGAGCTTCGCCAGCGATGCGCAGATCCCTGACACGTGGGACTGCCCCCGCTGCGGCTTCCCGGCCGGCAAGGACCGGGACAACCCGCCGGACCCGCCGCGCACCGAGCCGTACAAGACGCATCTGGCGTACGTACGGGAGCGGCGCAGCGACGCCGACGGCGAGGCGATTCTCGCCGAGGCACTCGCCAAGCTCCGGGGCGAGATCTAGACACAGAACGTGGTACGACGGCCCGGCCGGGCACCTCCCTGTGAGGGGTGCGCGGCCGGGCCGTTGTCAGTGGTGCGGGCTACGGTCGTGGGGTGCTGAATCTCCGGGGGGAGCCGCCCCACCGGGCGGGGCGGATGCATGGGGGGACTGTCATGGCCGCGGTGGACGCCGGTGAGCTGGGCGCCGGAAAACCGGTGGTGCCCGCGTGGCGCGGGGGGTTCGGGCGGCTGTGGGCGGCCGCGGTCGTCTCCCGGTTCGGGGACGCCCTGCGGGGTGCGGCACTGCCGCTGCTGGCCGTCTCGCTGACCGATTCGCCGGTGCTGGTCTCGCTCGTGACCGCCTGCGGCTTTCTGCCCTGGCTGCTGTTCGGGCTGATCGGCGGGGCGATCGCCGACCGGGTGGACCAGCGGCGGGCGATGTGGGCGGTGGACGGCGCGCGGGCCGTCCTGATGGCGGGATTCGCCGTCGCGGTCTGGCTGGACCAGGCCACCATCGGGCTGCTGCTCGCCCTCGCCTTCGCCCTGACCACGCTGCAGACCCTGTTCGACAACGCCGCCACGGCGCTGCTGCCCTCGGTGGTCGGGCAGGAGGCGCTGGGCAGGGCCAACGCCCGGCTGATGACCGGGCAGGAGGTCATGGGCCGGTTCGTGGGCGCCCCGCTGGTGCCGGTGCTGCTGGGCCTCGGCGCCGCGATGCCGTTCGCGGCGGACGCGGTCACCTATCTCGCCGCCGCCGTGCTGGTCGCCTCGCTGGGGGTGACGCCCCCTCAGCGGACTCCGCGCCCGCCGGGCGGATCGCTGCGGCGCGATATCGCCGAGGGCCTGGCCGTGCTGTGGCGGGACCGGACGCTGCGGGCGCTGTGCGCCTCCACCACGCTGTGCAATATCGGCATCGGCGCGCTCATCGCCACCCTGGTGCTGCACATCACCGGCTGGCTGGACGCCGGGAACACCGGCTATGCGGCCGTCATCACCGTGTACGGCATCGGGAGTGTGATCGGGGGGCTGGTGGCCGCCCGGCTCACCGAGAAGCTGGGCCGCGCCCGCGCTCTCGTGGTGTGCGGCACCGCGCAGATCGGCGCCCTGGTCGTCCTCGGGGCGATACGGAGCCTGCCGGTCGCGGTCGCCGCCATGGGCCTCTTCGGCTTCGCGGGGATCGTCTGGAACGTGACCGAGGTGACGATGATGCAGCAGCGCAGCCCCGACGGGGCACTGGGGCGGGTGAGTTCAGCCTTCCGCACCCTGTCGATCGCGGGCACCCCGCTCGGCGCGCTGCTGGGCGGGGTGATGGCCGAGGCGTGGGGGCTCAACACCCCCGCGCTGGGGGCCGCTGCGCTCTTCGTCTGCGGGGTGGCGGCCCTCGTTCCGGGAATGCGGTCCGTCATCAATTAGGTTGGTGGCCACGGGGGCCAGGCACCGACGAGAAGTGGGCTGATGTCCGAGATGACCATGGAAGGCCGCACCAGGCTGGACCAGCTGCCGGAGTGGCATGCGCTGGCCGCACACCGCAAGGATCTGGGCGATGCGCATCTGCGCGACCTGTTCGAGGGCGACCCGGAGCGCGGGCGCCGCCTCACCCTTCAGGTCGGCGATCTCCACGTCGACTACTCCAAGCACCTGGTGACCGACGAGACCCTGCGGCTGCTGCGCGAGCTGGCGCGGGCCACCAAGGTGGCCGAGCTGCGGGACGCCATGTTCCGCGGCCAGCGGATCAACACCACCGAGGACCGCGCGGTGCTGCATATCGCGCTGCGCGCACCACACTCCGCGGAGATCAAGCTCGGCGGTGAGGACGTCGTCGGCGAAGTGCACGCCGTGCTCGCCAAGATGGCCGTCTTCGCCGATCGCGTCAGGTCCGGCGACTGGACCGGCCACACCGGCAAGCGGATCAAGAATGTCGTCAACATCGGCATCGGCGGCTCCGATCTGGGCCCGAAGATGGCGTACGAGGCGCTGCGCGCCTATTCCGACCGCTCGATGACATTCCGGTTCGTCTCCAATGTGGACGGCGCGGATATGCATGAGGCGGTGCGCGATCTGGACCCGGCCGAGACGCTGTTCATCGTCGCCTCCAAGACCTTCACCACCGTCGAGACCATTACCAACGCACTCTCCGCCCGCGACTGGCTGCTGACCGGGCTGCGGGCCGGTGAGGAGGCCGTCGCCAAGCACTTCGTGGCGGTGTCGACCAATGCCGAGAAGGTCGCCGAGTTCGGCATCGACACGGACAACATGTTCGGGTTCTGGGACTGGGTCGGCGGGCGCTATTCCTATGACTCGGCCATCGGCCTTTCCCTGATGGTCGCCATCGGCCCGGACTGCTTCCGCGAGATGCTGGCCGGCTTCCATCTGGTCGACGAGCACTTCGCCACCGCCCCGCCGGAGGAGAACGTCCCCCTGCTGATGGGCCTGTTGGGCATCTGGTATGACAATTTCCATGACGCCCAGGCGCATGCCGTCCTGCCGTACAGCCACTATCTGTCGAAGTTCACCGATTATCTGCAGCAGCTGGACATGGAGTCCAACGGCAAGTCCGTGGACCGGGACGGCAACCGCGTCGGCTGGCAGACCGGCCCGATCGTGTGGGGCACCCCCGGCACCAATGGCCAGCACGCCTACTACCAACTGCTCCACCAGGGCACCAAGCTGGTCCCCGCCGATCTGATCGGCTTCGCCCGGCCGGTGAAGGACATGCCGCCCGGGCTGGAGTCCCACCATGACCTGCTGATGGCCAACCTCTTCGCCCAGGGCCAGGCGCTGGCCTTCGGCAAGACCTCCGAGGAGGTCGCCGCCGAGGGGGTGGCCGAGGAGCTGGTGCCGCACAAGACCTTCGCGGGCAACCGCCCCACCACCACCATCCTCGCCTCCGAGCTCACCCCGTCGGTGCTGGGCCAGCTGGTCGCCCTCTATGAGCACAAGGTCTTCGTCCAGGGCGCCGTCTGGAACATCGACTCCTTCGACCAGTGGGGAGTGGAGCTGGGCAAGGTGCTCGCCAAGCGCGTCGAGCCCGCCCTGACCGAGGGCGCCGAGGTGCCGGGTCTGGACACCTCCACCGAGCAGCTGGTCGCCACCTACCGCTCGCTGCGCGGCCGCTGAGGCACGCAAGAGCAGGGAACAGCGGGGAACAGCGGGGAAAACGCGACGATCCCCCGGGCGCCCGAGGCGCGCGGGGGATCGTCTGCGATACGAGGGTTACGGCGACGCCGGGGGATACAGCTCCCGCGGCAGACCCGCCGCCGCGGCCCGGTCCAGCAGCCATAGCGTGCGGCGGCGGCCGTACGCACCCGCCGCCGGAGCCTGCAGCTCCCCGGCACCCGACAGAGCTATCGTGACCGCCCTCGCCTTGTCCTCACCGGCCGCCAGCAGCCACACCTCCTGTGCCGCGCGAATCGCGGGCAGGGTCAGCGAGGTCCGTACGGGCGGCGGTTTGGGCGCGCCGCGCACCCCGACCACCATCCGCTCGGTCTCCCGGACGGCGGGCAGTTCGGGGAAGAGCGAGGCCACATGGGTGTCCGGGCCGACGCCCAGCAGCAGCACGTCGAACGACGGCACCGCGCCGTGGTTCTCCGGCCGCGCGGCCCGGGCCAGCTCGGCGGCGTACGCCTCGGCCGCGGCGTCCACGTCGCCACCGTTCGCCCCGTCGGACGCGGGCATCGCGTGCACCCGCGCCGGGTCCAGTTCCACCGCGTCCAGCAGCGCCTCGCGGGCCTGGGTGACATTGCGGTCGGCGTGGCCCTCCGGCAGGAATCGCTCATCGCCCCACCACAGATCCAGCCGCGACCAGTCGACCGCGTCGCGCGCAGGGGAGGCGCCCAGCGCGGCCAGCAGGCCGTTGCCGTTGCGCCCGCCGGTCAGGACGACCGAGGCGGAGCCACGGGCGGCCTGGGCGTCCACGATCTTCGTGATCAGCCGGGCCGCCGCGGCCTGGGCCATCAGCTCCTTGTCGCGGTGGACGACCACCTGTGGTGCGGTCACTTGTCCGCCTTCCCGTCCGCCTTCCGCTCCTGGGCCTTCGCCGGGGGGTGAGGCTTGGGAGCCGGCGGCTGTGCCGGTGCCTGCGGCGGGTTCTTCGGCGAACCGGGCGCATGCTCCGGCGGCGACTCCGGGTCCCGGGTCGGCAGCGGCGGCCGGTCCGGCTCCGGTGCCACGTGAGTCGCCGGGGCGGCCTTGGCGTCCCGCTCCAGCGTGCCCACGCCGCCCTTGCCCAGCTTGTTCACGCCGAACTTCACCGACGACGCGTAGATCTCGTCGGGGTCCAGCCGGCGCAGCTCCTCGGCGATCAGCTCCGAGACCTCACGCCGCTGCAGCGCCACATGCCGGTCGGGCTGGCCCGGCATCGCCAGCTCGGCCAGCGAGCCGTTCGCCCGGTCCAGGCAGATCACGCCGTCGGCCGTCTCCAGCCGCACCGCGGTGAGCCCGGGGCCCTCCGAGACCTGCCGGTTCACCGGCACCCCCAGCCGCTCGGCGAGCCACAGCGCGAGCAGCTCGCTGCTCGGGTTGTACGCCTCGCCCTCGACGATCGCGGAGGTGATCGGGGAGTGCCGCTGGTCCAGGGCGGCGGCCAGGACGCTGCGCCACGGGGTGATCCGGGTCCAGGCCAGATCGGTGTCGCCCGGGGTGTAGGTCGCGGCCCGCAGCCCCAGGGCCGCGACCGGGTCCTCGGTGGCCTGGGCGTCGGTGATCCGGCGCTGGGCGAGCTGGCCGAGCAGGTCCTCGCTGGGGTGCTCGGGGGCGTCCTCCGGCCACCACACCACCACCGGGGCGTCCGGCAGCAGCAGGGGCAGGACCACCGAGTAGGCGTGGTTGGCGAGTTCGCCGTGCAGCCGCAGCAGCACCGTCTCGCCGGTACCGGTCTCGCCGCCGACCCGCACCTCGGCGTCCATCCGGGCGATCTTGCGGTCGCGCGGCGACCGGCCCGGCCGCTTGATGACGACCAGGATGCGCGACGGGTGTTCCTTGGACGCGTCGCTCGCCGCCCGCAGCGCGTCGTAGTGATTGCCCTCGTCGGTGACGATGACGAGGGTCAGCACCATGCCCACGGCCGGCGTGCCGGTGGACCGGCGCGCCTGGATCAGAGCGGAATTGATCCGGCTGGACGTGGTGTCCGTGAGATCGATGTTCATGGCCGCCGCCAGCTCCGTCCGTCTCGTGCGAGCATCTCGTCCGCGGCTTTCGGCCCCCAGGTCCCGGACGTGTACTGCTCGGGCCTGCCGTGCTTCTCCCAGTACTCCTCGATCGGGTCGAGGATCCGCCAGGACTGCTCGACCTCCTCATGGCGGGGGAAGAGATTCGCCTCGCCCAGCAGGACGTCGAGCAGCAGCCGCTCGTACGCCTCGGGGCTGGACTCGGTGAAGGACTCGCCGTACTGGAAGTCCATCGTCACGTCCCGGATCTCCATGGAGGTGCCGGGCACCTTGGAGCCGAACCGGATGGTGACGCCCTCGTCCGGCTGCACCCGGATGACCAGGGCGTTCTGCCCGAGCTCCTGGGTGTCGGTGGCGTCGAAGGGGGAGTGCGGGGCGCGCTGGAAGACCACCGCGATCTCGGTGACCCGCCGCCCCAGCCGCTTGCCGGCGCGCAGGTAGAAGGGGACACCCGCCCAGCGGCGGTTGTCGATCTCCAGCTTGATCGCGGCGTAGGTGTCGGTCTTCGAGTGGGGGTCGATGCCCTCCTCCTCGAGATAGCCGTGCACCTCCTGGCCGCCCTGCCAGCCGGGGGCGTACTGCCCGCGCACCGTGTGCTTGCCCAGCTCCTTGGGCAGCTTGACCGCCCGGAGCGCCTTCAGCTTCTCGGTGACCAGGGAGGACGCCCCGAAGGATGCGGGCTCTTCCATGGCGGTCAGCGCGAGGAGCTGCAGCAGGTGGTTCTGGATGACGTCACGGGCCGCGCCGATGCCGTCGTAGTAGCCCGCGCGCCCGCCGATGCCGATGTCCTCGGCCATGGTGATCTGCACATGGTCGACGTACGACCGGTTCCAGATCGGCTCGAACATCGTGTTGGCGAACCGCAGCGCCATGATGTTCTGGACCGTCTCCTTGCCCAGGTAGTGGTCGATCCGGAAGACATCGCCGGGCCGGAAGACCTCGTGGACGACCTGGTTGAGCTCCTGGGCGCTCTTCAGGTCGTGGCCGAAGGGCTTCTCGATGACCGCGCGCCGCCAGGAGTCGCCCTGCCCCTGCGACAGCCCGTGCTTCTTGAGCTGCTGGACGACGGTGGGGAAGAACTTCGGCGGGACCGACAGATAGAAGGCGAAGTTCCCGCCGGTGCCGCGCGCCTTGTCGAGCTCCTCTATGGTCGCCCGCAGGGTCGTGAACGCCTCGTCGTCGGAGAACGCGCCGGGTACGAAGCGGAACCCCTCGGCGAGCTGCTGCCAGACCTCCTCGCGGAACGGGGTCCGCGCGTACTCCTTGACCGCGTCGTGCACGACCTGGGAGAAGTCCTCGTCCTCCCAGTCGCGGCGGGCGAAGCCGACCAGCGAGAAGCCCGGCGGCAGCAGCCCGCGGTTGGCCAGGTCGTAGATGGCGGGCATGAGCTTCTTACGGGACAGATCGCCCGTGACGCCGAAGATCACGAGGCCGGACGGCCCCGCGATGCGCGGGAGCCGTCGGTCTCGTGGGTCACGCAGCGGATTGCTGCTGGTCACGGTTTCACGCCTCCGAGGGTGCGAGGCGCTTGAGCTCCGCCTCGGTGGACTTCAGCAGGTCGTTCCAGGCGGACTCGAACTTCTCGACGCCCTCGTCCTCCAGGACCTGGACGACGTCGTCGTAGGAGATCCCGATCCCGGCCAGCGCGTCGATGTCGGCCTTGGCCTGCTCGTAGGTGCCGCGCACGGTGTCACCGCTGATCTCGCCGTGGTCGGCGACCGCCTCCAAGGTGGCCTCCGGCATGGTGTTGACGGTGCCGGGGGCGACCAGGTCCGTGACGTACATGGTGTCCTTGTACGCCGGGTCCTTGACGCCGGTCGAGGCCCACAGCGGACGCTGCTTGTTGGCGTTCGACCGGTCCAGGGCGGCCCAGCGGTCGGAGCTGAAGACCTCCTCGTACGCCTGGTACGCGAGGCGGGCGTTGGCGATGGCGGCCTTGCCGCGCAGCGCCTTGGCCTCATCGGTGCCGAGCTTGTCGATGCGCTTGTCGATCTCGGTGTCCACGCGGGAGACGAAGAAGGACGCCACCGAGTGGATCTTCTGCAGGTCCAGGCCCGCGGCCTTGGCCTTCTCCAGACCGGCCAGGAAGGCGTCCATGACCGCGCGGTACCGCTCCAGGGAGAAGATCAGCGTGACATTGACGCTGATGCCCAGGCCGATCACCTCGGTGATCGCGGGCAGCCCCGCCTCGGTCGCCGGGATCTTGATGAAGGTGTTGGGCCGGTCCACCAGCCAGGCGAGCTGCTTGGCCTCGGCGATGGTGGCGGCCGTGTTGTGGGCCAGGCGCGGGTCGACCTCGATGGAGACCCGGCCGTCCTGGCCGCCCGTCGCGTCGTAGACCGGCCGGAGGATGTCGGCCGCGTCGCGGACGTCCGCCGTGGTGATCATGCGGACGGCTTCCTCGACGGTGAGCTTGCGGACCGCGAGGTCGGCCACCTGCTGCTGGTAGCCCTCACCGCCGGAGATCGCCTTCTGGAAGATCGACGGGTTGGTGGTGACGCCTACGACATGCTGCTGGTCGATCAGCTCGGCCAGGTTGCCGGAGGTGATCCTCTTACGGGAGAGGTCGTCGAGCCAGATCGCGACGCCTTCGTCGGCCAGCCGCTTGAGTGCGTCTGTCATGGGGTGTGTTCTCCTACTCGTCGCTACTAAGTCGTCTGCGGGGTCAGCGCCCGGCGGCGTCGAGAGACTCGCGGGCGGCGGTCACCACGGCCTCGGCGGTGAGGCCGAACTCCCGGTAGAGCACCTTGTAGTCGGCGGAGGCGCCGAAGTGCTCCAGCGAGACGATGCGGCCGGCCTCGCCGACGTAGCGGTGCCAGGTCAGGCCGATACCCGCCTCGACGGCCACGCGGGCCTTGACGGACGGCGGCAGCACGGTCTCCCGGTACCCCCTGTCCTGCTCCTCGAACCACTCGACCGAGGGCATTGACACGACGCGGGTCGGAACCCCGGCGGCCTGGAGCTGCTCACGCGCCTCCACGGCGAGCTGCACCTCGGAACCGGTGCCGATGAGGATGACCTGCGGCTGGCCGCCCTCGGCCTCGAAGAGGACGTAACCGCCCTTGGCGGCGTCCTCACTGGCCTCGTAGGTCGGCACGTTCTGCCGGGTCAGCGCGAGGCCGTGCGGAGCCGGGTTCGCGGAGTGGCGGCGGGTGATCTCGCGCCAGGCGATGGCCGTCTCGTTGGCGTCGGCCGGGCGGACGACGTTCAGGCCCGGGATGGCGCGCAGCACCGAGAGGTGCTCCACCGGCTGGTGGGTCGGGCCGTCCTCGCCGAGGCCGATGGAGTCGTGCGTCCACACATAGGTGACCGGCAGCTTCATCAGCGCGGCGAGCCGGACGGCCGGGCGCATGTAGTCGGAGAAGACCAGGAAGGTGCCGCCGTAGACACGGGTGTTGCCGTGCAGCGCGATGCCGTTCATGGCCGAGCCCATGGCGTGCTCGCGGATGCCGAAGTGCACGGTGCGGCCGTACGGGTCGGCTTCCGGCAGCGGGTTGCCCTTCGGGAGGAAGGACGAGGACGCGTCGATCGTGGTGTTGTTCGAGCCCGCGAGGTCGGCGGAGCCGCCCCACAGCTCGGGGAGCACCCCGCCGAGCGCCTTGAGCACCTGGCCGGACGCCTTACGGGTGGCGACGTCCTTGCCCGGCTCGAAGACCGGCAGCGCGGACTCCCAGCCCTCGGGCAGCTCGCCCGCGGTGATCCGGTCGAACAGGGCGGCCCGCTCGGGGTTGGCGTTCCGCCACTCCTGGACCTTCTTGTCCCAGGCGGCGTGCGCCTCGCGGCCGCGGTCGACCAGGGCGCGGGTGTGATTGATGACGTCGGTCTCGACCGCGAAGTGCTGCTCGGGGTCGAAGCCGAGGACGCGCTTGGTGGCGGCGACCTCGTCGGCGCCGAGCGCCGAGCCGTGCGACGCCTCGGTGTTCTGCGCGTTCGGCGCGGGCCAGGCGATGATCGTACGGGCCGCGATGATCGAGGGGCGCTCGGTCTCGGCCTGCGCCGCCTTGAGCGCCGCGTACAGCGCGTGGATGTCGAAGTCGCCGCTCTCGGCCTGCTCGATGCGCTGGACGTGCCAGCCGTACGCCTCGTAGCGCTTCAGCACGTCCTCGGAGAGCGCGGTCGCGGTGTCGCCCTCGATCGAGATGTGGTTGTCGTCGTACAGGGCGACGATGTTGCCCAGCTTCTGGTGGCCGGCCAGCGAGGACGCCTCGGCGGAGATGCCCTCCTCCAGGTCGCCGTCGGAGACGATCGCCCAGATGGTGTGGTCGAACGGAGAGGCGCCCTCGGGCGCCTCCGGGTCGAACAGGCCACGCTCGTAGCGGGCGGCCATCGCCATGCCCACCGCGTTGGCGATGCCCTGGCCCAGGGGGCCGGTGGTGGTCTCGACACCGGTGGTGTGGCCGTACTCCGGGTGGCCCGGGGTCTTGCTGCCCCAGGTGCGGAACGACCGCAGATCCTCGAGCTCCAGCCCGAAGCCCGCCAGGTACAGCTGGACGTAGAGGGTCAGGCTGGTGTGCCCCGGAGACAGCACGAAGCGGTCGCGGCCCGTCCAGTCCGCGTCGGAGGGGTCGTGCCGCATCAGCTTCTGGAAGAGCAGGTACGCGGCGGGCGCGAGGCTCATGGCCGTGCCAGGGTGGCCGTTACCGACCTTCTGTACGGAGTCCATGGCCAGGACCCGGGCCGTGTCGACGGCCTGCCGGTCCAGATCGGTCCACTCGAGGTCTGTGGTAGTCGGCTTGGTGCTCACCCTGAGTCAGGGCTCCTCTCCACAATGTCGAAATCCGGTGACCGTATGTGCACCGGCGATGTCGAGCCTACCCCTGGAACAACGGTCATCTTTTCGAGTTCCACTCAACGGGATAAGGAACGAATTCCGAGGTTGCCGCATTCCCTCCGGGGCCCGTCCGGACGGCGTCCCGGACCCTACGGAAGGCGCCGTTCCGGGCCTGGCCCGGCCCGTCGTCCGCCGGGCGTGGCCGCTTTACGGGCGCCTCGCGGGCGCTTTACGGGCGCCCCGCGGGTGCCTTGCGGGTGCCTCGCGGTGCCCCTTCAACACGGGGGACCCCGGCGGCGGGCGGCGTATCCGCTACGTCTAGAGTGGCGTGGTACGCGCAAGTCTTTACCGGCTCTTCATGTCCGGTGCTTGCTGGTTCTTGCTTCCACCAGGGGTGTGCGTGACGGCCGTCGAATCCCGTCCTGCGGGGGTGCTCGAGACGAGCGAAACGAGCTCCGGTCACCGGCCGTTCGGGGCCCGTGTCATGGCGTTCGTGGCGCTGACGAAGCCGCGCGTCATCGAACTGCTGCTGATGACGACCGTGCCGGTCATGTTCCTGGCCGCCCAGGGCGTCCCGGATCTGTGGCTGGTGGTCGCGACCTGTGTCGGCGGCTATCTGTCCGCCGGTGGCGCGGCCGCCTTCAACATGTATTACGACCGGGACATCGACGCGCTGATGGAGCGCACGGCGCAGCGCCCGCTCGTGACCGGCATGGTCTCGCCGCGCGAATGCCTCGTCTTCGCCTTCGCGCTCGCGGCGGGGTCGACGGCCTGGTTCTGGGCGCTGGTCAACCCGCTGTCCGCGATGCTGTCGCTCGGTGCGCTGGTCTTCTACGTCGTCGTCTACACGATGTTGCTCAAACGGCGTACCTCGCAGAACATCGTCTGGGGTGGCATCGCCGGCTGTATGCCCGTGCTCATCGGCTGGTCGTCGGTGACCAACGAGGTCTCCTGGGCCGCCGTCATCCTCTTCCTCGTGATCTTCTTCTGGACGCCGCCGCACTACTGGCCGCTGTCGATGAAGGTCAAGGAGGACTACGAGCGGGCCAGCGTGCCGATGCTGCCGGTGATCGCGGGCAACAAGGTGGTCGCGCGCCAGATCGTCCTCTACAGCTGGGCCATGGTCGGCGTCTCCCTGCTGCTGTGGCCGCTGGGCTACACCGGCTGGTTCTACCCGGTGGTCGCGGCGGTGCTGGGCGGGTTCTGGCTCAAGGAGGCGCACGCCCTCCAGGGGCGCGCCAAGGCCGGGATCATGGGCGCGAAGCTCAAGGAGATGCGGCTCTTCCACTGGTCGATCACCTATGTGTCGCTGCTGTTCGTCGCCGTGGCCGTGGACCCTTTCCTGCGGTGATTACCGGCGGGTAGCATCGGCTGTATGGCAGACACCACCCAGCCGGAGCCGACCGAGAGCGGCGAGTCGGCCGCACAGCTCTCCGCGCCGGAAGCATCCTCGAAGCCGCCCAAGCAGCCCAAGCCCTCCAAGGACGAGAAGCGGGCCGAGCGGCTCGCCCGCCAGATCACGGCCTTCGCCACCGGTCACGGCGGCGGCGCCGAGGGGCAGATCGCCCACATCGGGCGCGGCTCCGTCCGGATCGCCCTCGTCGGCGCCGACGGCGAATGGGGCGTCCTCGTCGCCCCCTCGCAGGAGAGCGCGCGGCGCGCGGCCGAGCTCGCCGGGCTCACCCTCCAGGACGCCTTCGACGGCGAGCTCGCCGCCAGGGTCCGCACCGGTCCGTACGAGTGGGCGCGCATGGCGGGCATCCAGCTCGGCGGACCCGGCAACCCTCCGGCACCCGCCTCGTAGAACGCCTGAGAACGGGTCCGGCGACACCTCGTACCCCTTCCGTCCGTTAAGCCCGTCGATGCCGGAGGGCGAGAGGCGGCGGCGATGCACGAGGCGACGGACTCCCCGAACACCCTGGGCCCGCCGACCGGCCCGGTCCCCCGGGACGGGCCGGGCCCGGTGGCGGCACCGATCACGCTGCCGCCGCTGGTCGACCAGCACAGCCACGGCACGGTGGACGGCGAACTCGGCGTCGGCTCGTTCGAAACCCATCTGGCGTCCGCCGCCGGGGCGGGCGCGGCCCCGGCCGGCACCACCTTCTTCGACAGCTGGACCGGTCTGGCCGTGCGCCGCTGGTGCCCCCCGCTGCTGGGCATGGAGCCCCACTGCGCGCCCGTCAGCTATCTCGCCCGCCGCCGTGAACTGGGCGCCTACCGCGCCGCGCGGCTGCTGCTGCGCGGCGCCGGCATCGGCACCTTCCTGCTGGAGTCCGGCGCCCGGGACGGCCTCAGCACCGCCGAGGAACTGGCCGCGGCCGCCGACGGCGCGGTCCATGAGGTGGTCCGCCTGGAGCCGCTGGCCGAGCAGGTCGCCGACACCTCCGGCACGGTCGACGCCTTCATCGGCAACACCGCCGAGGCGCTGTACGCGGCGGCCCAGCACGCGACCGCCTTCGCCATGGGGATCGCCTTCTGCGACGAACTGCCGCCCGATCCGCGCGAGGTCCGGCGCGCCGCCGCCCGCTGGCTCGCGCTCACCGTACGCCCGGCGCGGGACCGCGCACCGGACCCCGCGCTCGCCCAGCATCTGCTGTGGAGCGCCGTCGCGACCGGCCTTCCGGTGCAGCTGCACTGCGCCGATCCGCAGTCGCTCGTCGGCTTCCTGCGTGCCACGGCGGGCTTCGGCACGGATCTGGTGCTGCTGCCCGACCGGCCGCACCACCGGCGGGCGGCCCAGCTCGCCGCGGCCTTCCCGCATGTCTACGCGGACGCCGGGCCGCGGCCCGGGGAGACCCTGGGCGAGGCGCCGTTCGGCAAGCTGCTCTTCTCGACGGGCGCGCGGGGGCTGCCCGAGCTGTATGTGACCGCGTCCCGGCTGTTCGGCCAGGCCATGGCCCGGCTCGCGGAGGAGTGGGTCGGCGAGGAGATCTGCACCCGGGCCGAGGCCCAGCGGATCGCCGGGCTGGTCGCGGCCGGGACCGCGCGCCGCGTCTACCGGCTGGACGCGGCCGGCTTGGGCTGAACGGTCTCGTGGTCGCCGGTGGGGGCGGGGACGGCCGCCGGAAGCGCGGGGCGCTCGCGCTGGGCGAGCACCACCCGCAGGACCGCGATCCACACCAGGCAGGAGCCGAGCATATGGATGCCGACGACGACCTCGGGCAGATGGGTGAAGTACTGCACGTATCCGACCACGCCCTGTAGCAGCAGGACGACGAGGAGCTCCAGGACCGTACGGCGCTGGACGGCCGGGGCCTTCACGGCCCGCAGCGTGAACCACAGGGCGACGGTGAGGCCCAGCACGATGTAGACGAAGTCCACGTGGAGCTGGGTGATCTCCTGCCAGTTCAGCGGGATGCGGTGCACCTTACGGGCGTCACCGGCGTGCGGACCCGCGCCGGTGACCACGGTGCCGATCAGGATCAGCGCGAGGGTCGCGCCGACCAGCAGCCAGGTCAACTGGCGCACCGGGCGGGCGATGAGGTCGCGTGGCTCGCCGTCACCCTCGCGAGCCCGCTGCCAGACCACCATCGCGACCGTGAGGAGCGCGGAGGACAGCAGGAAGTGCGAGCTGACGATGTACGGGTTGAGTCCGGTGAGGACCACGATGCCGCCGACGACGGCGTTGCCCATCACGATCCAGAACTGGGTCCAGCCCAGCCGGGTGAGGGAGCGGCGCACCGGCGTACGGGCCCGGGCGGCGATGATCAGCACGCCGACGAAGACGCACAGGACGTACGTCAGCATGCGGTTGGTGAACTCGATGACGCCGTTGATGCCCATGTCGGCGGTGGGCGTCAGGCTGGACGGGGTGCACTTCGGCCAGGTGTCACAGCCCAGCCCGGACTGGGTGAGCCGGACCGCGCCACCGGTCACGACGATGACCACGGCCATCACCACGGTGGCCAGCGCGGCCCGCTGCACGAAGCGCGCGGAGGGCTGCCAGCGCCGGGCGATCAGCTCGAACGGATTCAGCGAATTCGGCACGCGCCCATCGTAGGCCGCCGCTTGTGCAGCTTTTCACGAGGGGTAGTGCTTCGGTAAAGCCGCAGCTCGCAGAGGTGTTCGGGCTACTCCCAGCGGAAGAAGCGCGCCGCCGCGCCCAGCCCCAGCACCGCCCACACCGCCAGGATCCCCAGGTCCCGCCACGGCATCCCGGCCCCGTCCTGGAGGACATCCCGCAGCCCGCCCGAGAGCGCCGAGATCGGCAGCAGCTCCAGCGCGCCGCGCACCGCGCCCGGGAACTTGTCCAGCGACACGATCACCCCGCCTGCCACGAGCAGCAGCAGGAAGACCAGGTTGGCGGCGGCCAGGGTCGCCTCGGCCTTCAGGGTGCCCGCCATCAGGAGCCCGAGGCCGGAGAACGCCGCCGTGCCGAGGATCAGCAGCAGCGCCACCGAGAGCGGGTCGCCGTGCGGCGACCAGCCCAGCGCCAGCGCGATCGCGGTCAGCAGCACGATCTGCAGGACCTCGGTGACCAGCACCGCGAGGGTCTTGGCGGCCATCAGCCCCCACCGCGGCAGCGGTGAGACGGCGAGCCGCTTGAGTACGCCGTAGCGCCGCTCGAAGCCGGTGGCGATGGCCTGTCCGGTGAACGCCGTGGACAGCACGGCAAGAGCCAGCACACCGGGCGTCAGGAAGTCCACCGTGCTGCCGTCGGCGCCCGTGTCGACGATGTCGACGGTGCTGAAGAGCACCAGCAGCAGGGACGGGATGACGACGGTCAGCAGCAGCTGCTCGCCGTTGCGCAGCAGCATCCGGGTCTCCAGCGCGGCCTGCGCCCGGATCATCCTCATCAGCGGGGCCGCCCCCGGCTTGGGGAGAAAAGTGCCCGTGGCGGTCACGCTCGCAGCTCCTTACCGGTGAGCTCCAGGAAGACGTCCTCGAGGGTGTGGCGCTCGACCGAGATCCGGTCCGGCATCACACCGTTCTGCGCGCACCAGGAGGTGACGGTGGCCAGCATCTGGGGGTTGACCTTGCCGGTGACGCGGTACGAGCCGGGCGTCAGCTCGGCGGCCGTGGAGTCGGCGGGCAGCGCCTTGAGGAGCGAGGCCAGGTCGAGTGCGGGTCGGCCGCCGAAGCGCAGGGTGTTCTCGGCGCCGCCCCGGCACAGCTCCTCGGGGCTGCCCCGGGCGATCACCTTGCCGCCGTCGATGATCGCCACATCGTCGGCCAGTTGCTCGGCCTCGTCCATGTAGTGGGTGGTCAGCAGCACGGTGACCCCGTCGTCCCGCAGATCGCGGATGAGGTCCCAGGTGGCGCGGCGGGCCTGTGGGTCGAGTCCGGCGGTCGGCTCGTCGAGGAAGACCAGCTCGGGGCGGCCGACGACGGCCATGGCGAGCGCGAGCCGCTGCTGCTGGCCCCCGGAGAGCCGCCGGTAGGTGGTCCGGCCGCAGGAGCCGAGGCCGAGCCGTTCGATCAGCAGGTCGACGTCGACCGGATGCGCGTGCAGGGAGGCGGTGTGGCGCAGCATCTCTTCTGCCCGCGCGCCGGAATAAACGCCTCCGGACTGGAGCATCACCCCGACCCGGGGGCGCAGTGCGGGGGCGTCCGCGACCGGGTCGAGCCCGAGTATCCGGACCGTGCCGGCGTCGGGTCGGCGGTACCCCTCGCAGGTCTCGACGGTGGTGGTCTTACCGGCTCCGTTGGGGCCGAGAACGGCGGTCACGGCGCCCCGGTCCACGGACAGGTCGAGCCCGTCGACCGCGGTCTTCGGGCCGTACCGCTTGACCAGGCCGACGATGTCGACCGCGGGCTCTTCTCGCATGTCCGGCAGTCTACGAATCGCCGGGCCCCCTGTGGGCGGCAGGGCCGAAAGCCGCGGTGCCCGCCGCCCGGCCGCGAAGGCGTCGCCGCGGGTGAATCCGGGGTGCGGGACCCTCTCGGACTTAGGTACACCTAAGTGACGTACCCCACCGGACCTGCAGATCTCCCCGCTTGTGCCGCGCCGGGGAATTACGCAACAATGGTGTTGTGAAATACGCGAGCGAGGCTCCGAACGAACGCGCGGCCGAAGCGGCCGCGCGGTCCGGCGTGCCCGCATCCGCACCGGAAGAGCAGCACGGCACCCGCAACCGGGTCGCGCGCTCCATCCTCGACCATGGTCCCTCCACCGCGGCGGAGCTCGCCCAGCGGCTGGAGCTGACCCAGGCGGCCGTCCGCCGCCACCTGGACACCCTCGTCGCCGACGGCGTCGTCGAGCCCCGCGAGAAGAGGGTGTACGGGGCGCGGGGGCGCGGCCGCCCGGCCAAGGTCTTCGCGCTCACCGACTGCGGCCGCGATGCCTTCGACCAGGCTTACGACAAGCTCGCCGTCGACGCCCTGCACTGGATCGAGCAGAGCGCCGGAGGCGGCGAGGCGGGCCGTGCCGCGGTCGCCGCGTTCGCCCGCGCCAGGCTCGCCGCCCAGGCGGAGGGGTACCGCGGCACCGTCGAGGCCGCCACCCCCGGCCGCCGCACCGAAGCCCTCGCCGACGCGCTCTCCGCGGACGGGTACGCTGCTACGGCGCGCAGCGCGCCGGTCGGCGAACAGCTCTGCCAGCACCACTGCCCGGTCGCCCACGCAGCCGAGCGATATCCGCAGCTGTGTGAGGCGGAGACCGAGGTCTTCTCCCAGCTGCTCGGAACTCATGTGCAGCGTCTGGCCACCATCGCCCATGGCGACGGGGTGTGCACGACGTTCATTCCGAAGACCGGCGAGGTCGAGAAGACCGACACCAGCACCACCAAGACCACCACCGCATCTGCCAGCACGGCCGGGAGGAACCCCGAATGACTCTCCCCACGGAGACCGCTCACCCCGAGCTTGAGGGCCTGGGCAACTACGAGTACGGCTGGGCCGACTCCGACGTGGCCGGCGCCTCGGCCAAGCGCGGCCTCTCCGAGGAGGTCGTGCGCGACATCTCGGGGAAGAAGTCCGAGCCGGAGTGGATGCTCAAGCTCCGCCTCAAGGGCCTGAAGCTCTTCGGCAAGAAGCCCATGCCCACCTGGGGCTCGGACCTGTCGGGCATCGACTTCGACAACATCAAGTACTTCGTCCGCTCCACCGAGCAGCAGGCCGCCTCCTGGGACGACCTGCCCGAGGACATCAAGAACACGTACGACAAGCTGGGCATCCCGGAGGCCGAGAAGCAGCGCCTCGTCGCGGGTGTCGCGGCCCAGTACGAGTCCGAGGTCGTCTACCACCAGATCCGTGAGGACCTGGAGGAGCAGGGCGTCATCTTCCTGGACACCGACACGGCGCTCAAGGAGCACCCGGAGCTGTTCCAGGAGTACTTCGGCACCGTGATCCCCGCGGGCGACAACAAGTTCGCCTCGCTGAACACGGCGGTCTGGTCCGGCGGCTCGTTCATCTACGTGCCGAAGGGCGTGCACGTGGAGATCCCGCTGCAGGCGTACTTCCGGATCAACACCGAGAACATGGGCCAGTTCGAGCGGACGCTGATCATCGTCGACGAGGACGCCTACGTCCACTACGTCGAGGGCTGCACCGCGCCGATCTACAAGTCGGACTCGCTGCACTCCGCGGTCGTCGAGATCATCGTCAAGAAGGGCGCCCGCTGCCGCTACACGACCATCCAGAACTGGTCGAACAACGTCTACAACCTGGTCACCAAGCGCGCCGTGGCCTACGAGGGCGCGACCATGGAGTGGGTCGACGGCAACATCGGCTCCAAGGTGACCATGAAGTACCCCGCCGTCTACCTGATGGGTGAGCACGCCAAGGGCGAGACCCTGTCCATCGCCTTCGCGGGCGAGGGGCAGCACCAGGACGCGGGCGCCAAGATGGTCCATATGGCCCCCCGCACCTCGTCGAACATCGTCTCCAAGTCGGTGGCGCGCGGCGGCGGCCGCACCTCCTACCGCGGTCTGATCGAGATCGGCGAGGGCGCCGAGGGCTCCAAGTCCAATGTGCTCTGTGACGCCCTGCTCGTCGACACGATCTCCCGCTCGGACACCTACCCGTATGTGGACGTCCGCGAGGACGACGTGTCCATGGGCCATGAGGCGACCGTCTCCAAGGTCAGCGACGACCAGCTCTTCTACCTGATGAGCCGCGGTCTGTCCGAGGACGAGGCCATGGCGATGATCGTGCGCGGCTTCGTCGAGCCGATCGCGCGCGAGCTGCCCATGGAGTACGCGCTGGAGCTCAACCGGCTGATCGAGCTGCAGATGGAGGGCGCGGTCGGCTGACGCCACCCCCTTCCGGCCCCGGCGGGGGGCACCGCCCTCCGCCCGGGCATCCCGTTCAGGCCCATCAGGCAGAAAGAGAGCAGTACGACAGCCATGGCTGAAACCATCCCGGCCGGATCCACCACGGACGGCGTCATCCAGGTGGGCCAGCCCACCGATGCCCGGGTGAGCGCGCCCGCGTCGTACGACGTGGCCGACTTCCCGGTGCCCCATGGCCGCGAGGAGGACTGGCGGTTCACCCCCCTGGAGCGGCTGCGCGGTCTCCATGACGGCACGGCTGTCGCCGACGGCGGCGTCAAGGTCGAGGTGACCGCCCCCGAGGGCGTCACGGTCGAGACCGTGGGCCGTGACGACGCACGCCTGGGGAAGGCCGGCAAGCCGGTGGACCGGGTGGCGGCCCAGGCGTACAGCTCCTTCGAGAAGGCGTCGGTCGTCACGGTGCCCAAGGAGACGGTGCTCACCGAGCCGGTGCGGATCGCCGTGCACGGTGAGGGCGGCACCGCCTTCGGCCACCAGGTGATCGAGCTCGGCGCCTTCGCCGAGGCGGTCGTGGTCATCGACCACACCGGTGAGGCCACGCTCGCCGCCAATGTGGAGTACCTCATCGGCGACGGCGCCAAGCTCACCGTGGTCTCGGTCCAGGACTGGGACGACACCGCGGTCCACGTCGGTCAGCACACCGCGCTGGTCGGCCGGGACGCCACCTTCAAGTCCGTGGTCGTCACCTTCGGCGGCGATCTGGTGCGGCTCCACCCGCGTGTCGTCTACGGCGCCCCGGGCGGTGAGGCCGAGCTGTACGGCGTGTACTTCACCGACAACGGCCAGCACCAGGAGCACCGGCTCTTCATCGACCACGACACCCCGCACTGCCGGAGCAACGTGGCCTACAAGGGCGCGCTGCAGGGCAAGGAGGCGCACGCGGTGTGGATCGGCGATGTGCTGATCCGGGCCGCCGCGGAGGGCACCGACACCTACGAGCTCAACCGGAACCTGGTCCTCACCGACGGCGCCCGGGTCGACTCGGTGCCGAACCTGGAGATCGAGACCGGTGAGATCGTCGGCGCCGGTCACGCGAGCGCGACCGGCCGCTTCGAGGACGAGCAGCTCTTCTACCTGATGGCGCGCGGCATCCCCGCCGACGAGGCCCGCCGTCTGGTGGTCCGCGGCTTCTTCGCCGAGGTCGTCCAGCAGATCGGGATCCCCGACCTGGAGGAGCGGCTCATCGCCAAGATCGAGGCCGAGCTGGAGGCGTCCGTAGGATGACCAACACCTTCGTACGCGCCTGTGCGCTGGACGAACTCGAGGACGACACCCCCAAGCGGGTCGAACTCGAGGGCGTGCCCGTGGCACTGGTGCGCACCGAGGGCGAGGTGTTCGCGGTCAACGACATCTGCTCGCATGCGAACGTCTCGCTGTCCGAGGGCGAGGTGGAGGACTGCCAGATCGAGTGCTGGCTGCACGGCTCCAGCTTCGACCTGCGCACCGGCAAGCCGTCCGGTCTCCCCGCGACGCGCCCCGTCCCCGTATACCCCGTAAAGATCGAAGGGGACGATGTGCTCGTCTCCGTCACCCAGGAGTCCTGAGGCACCCATGGCCACGCTTGAGATCCACGACCTGCACGTTTCCGTCGACGCCGAGGGCGGCCCCCGCGAGATCCTGCGCGGTGTCGACCTGACCGTGAAGCAGGGCGAGACGCACGCCATCATGGGCCCCAACGGCTCCGGCAAGTCCACCCTCGCCTACTCGCTCGCCGGGCACCCGAAGTACACGATCACCGGCGGCACCGTGACGCTGGACGGCGAGGACGTGCTCGCGATGTCCGTCGACGAGCGCGCCCGCGCCGGTGTCTTCCTCGCCATGCAGTACCCGGTCGAGGTGCCCGGCGTCTCCGTCTCCAACTTCCTGCGCACCTCCGCGACCGCGATCCGCGGCGAGGCGCCCAAGCTGCGCACCTGGGTGAAGGAGGTCAAGGAGGCCATGGAGCGCCTCAACATCGACCCGTCCTTCGCCGAGCGGAATGTGAACGAGGGCTTCTCCGGCGGTGAGAAGAAGCGCCACGAGATCCTCCAGCTCGAGCTGCTGAAGCCGAACATCGCGATCCTCGACGAGACCGACTCCGGCCTCGACGTCGACGCGCTGCGGGTGGTCTCCGAGGGCGTCAACCGGGTCCGTGAGTCCGGCGAGGTCGGCACCCTGCTGATCACCCACTACACCCGCATCCTGCGGTACATCAAGCCCGACCACGTCCACGTCTTCGCGGCGGGCCGGATCGCCGAGTCCGGCGGCCCGGAGCTGGCCGACAAGCTGGAAGAAGAGGGCTACGAGGCGTACGTGAAGGGAGGCGCGTCCGAGTGACACAGTTGCCGGGCCTCCTCGACACCGAGGCGATCCGCAAGGACTTCCCGATCCTGGACCGTGTCGTCCATGACGGCAAGAAGCTCGTCTACCTGGACAACGCGGCGACGTCGCAGAAGCCGCGCCAGGTGCTGGACGTGCTCAACGACTACTACGAGCGCTCCAACGCCAATGTGCACCGCGGCGTCCATATGCTCGCCGAGGAGGCCACGGAGCTGTACGAGGGCGCCCGCGACAAGGTCGCCGCCTTCATCAACGCTCCCAGCCGCGACGAGGTGATCTTCACCAAGAACGCGTCGGAGTCGCTGAACCTGGTCGCCAACATGCTCGGCTGGGCCGACGAGCCCTACCGGGTGGACCAGGACACCGAGATCGTCATCACCGAGATGGAGCACCACTCCAACATCGTTCCGTGGCAGCTGCTCTCGCAGCGCACCGGCGCGAAGCTGAAGTGGTTCGGCCTCACCGAGGACGGCCGGCTCGACCTGTCGGAGATAGAGCAGGTCATCACCGAGAAGACCAAGGTCGTCTCGTTCGTGCTGGTCTCCAACATCCTCGGCACGGTCAACCCGGTCGAGGCGATCGTCCGCCGCGCCCAGGACGTCGGCGCCCTCGTGGTGATCGACGCTTCCCAGGCCGCCCCGCACATGCTGCTGGACGTGCAGGCGCTCCAGGCCGACTTCGTGGCCTTCACCGGCCACAAGATGTGCGGCCCGACCGGTATCGGTGTGCTGTGGGGCCGCCAGGAGCTGCTGGAGGACCTGCCTCCGTTCCTCGGCGGCGGCGAGATGATCGAGACCGTCTCGATGCACTCGTCCACCTACGCCCCGGCGCCGCACAAGTTCGAGGCCGGTACGCCCCCGATCGCCCAGGCCGTCGGCCTCGGCGCGGCCGTGGACTACCTCACCTCGATCGGCATGGACAACATCACCCGCCATGAGCACGCCCTCACGCACTACGCGGTCGGCAGGCTCCTGGAGGTGCCGGACCTGCGCATCATCGGCCCCACCACGGCCGAGGAGCGCGGCGCCACGATCTCCTTCACGCTCGGCGACATCCACCCCCACGATGTGGGCCAGGTGCTCGACGAGCAGGGAATCGCGGTCCGGGTCGGCCACCACTGCGCCCGCCCCGTATGCCTGCGCTATGGAATTCCGGCGACCACCCGAGCGTCGTTCTATCTGTACTCCACTCCGGCCGAGGTCGACGCCTTGGTGGAGGGCCTGGAGCACGTACGGAACTTCTTCGGGTAGGGGCGTGCCGCGTGAAGCTGGATTCGATGTACCAGGACGTGATCCTGGACCACTACAAGAACCCCCATGGACGGGGCCTGAGGGACGGCGACGCAGAGGTACACCATGTCAATCCGACCTGCGGTGACGAGATCACGCTCCGGGTGCGGCTTGACGGCGACACCATCGAGGACGTGAGCTACGAGGGCCAGGGCTGTTCCATCAGCCAGGCCAGCGCCTCCGTGCTCAATGAGCTGCTGGTGGGCAAGGAGCTGGCCGAGGCCCGCAGGATCCAGGAGACCTTCCTGCACCTGATGCAGTCCAAGGGCAAGGCCGAGCCGGACGACGCCATGGAGGAGGTGCTGGAGGACGCGATCGCGTTCGCCGGTGTCTCCAAGTACCCGGCCCGTGTGAAATGCGCCCTCCTGAGCTGGATGGCGTGGAAGGACGCCACGGCACAGGCACTGGGTGAGACCGCCGGAGGGAAGACCGCATGAGTGACAACGTGACCACCACCAAGCCCGCCAGCGAGGAAGAGGTCCGCGAGGCCCTGTACGACGTCGTGGACCCCGAGCTGGGCATCGACGTGGTCAACCTCGGGCTGATCTACGGCATCCACATCGACGACGCCAACATCGCGACGATCGACATGACGCTGACCTCGGCGGCCTGTCCGCTGACCGACGTCATCGAGGACCAGGCCAAGTCCGCGACCGACGGCATCGTCAACGAGCTCCGGATCAACTGGGTCTGGATGCCGCCGTGGGGCCCGGACAAGATCACCGACGATGGACGTGAGCAGCTTCGCGCCCTCGGCTTCAACGTCTGACGTCTCGCCTCCTGGGCTTTGAGAGCGGCCCCCGCGCTTCGGCGCGGGGGCCGCTCTCATGTTCCGGGGCACCTGGTTATGTACGGCCGTACGCATCGTTGTGTACACTTGTACGCATGGCATATGTGACGCTCTCCGGGGCCATCCTGGCCGAGATCCTGGCGACCACCTCGATGAAGTACAGCGAAGGCTTCAGCAGGCTCTGGCCCTCGCTGGCCACGGGCGTGGGCTACCTGCTGTCCTTCGTGCTGCTCGCGCACACGCTCAAGTCCATCTCCGTCAGCACCGCGTACGCCATATGGGCCGGGGCCGGGACCGCCGTCATCGCCGCGATCGGCATGCTCTTCCTGGGGGAGGCGATGACCGCCGCCAAGGTGCTCGGCGTGCTGCTGGTCATCGCCGGGGTGGTGGTGCTCAATCTGAACGGCGCCCACTGATGGGCCGCCGCTACGACCCCGAGCGGCGCCAGCGGATCATCGACGCCGCGGCCGCCGTGGTCCGCGAGCGCGGCATCGCGGGGCTCAGCCACCGGGCCGTGGCCGCCGCGGCCGATGTGCCGCTGGGCTCGACGACATACCACTTCGCGACCCTCGACGATCTGCTGGTCGCGGCCCTCCGCCAGATCAACGCGGAGTGGCTGGCGGAGGTGGAGAGCTGGGTGGAGGGCGTCGATCCGGCCGCGCCGCCCGCCGACGAGCTGGCCCGGTGGCTGGGGGAGCAGCTCACGGGCGACCGGGCGCGGATGGAGCTGGAGTACGAGCTGTACTTCGCCGCGCTGCGCCATGCGGGGCTCCGGCCGCTCGCCGCCGAGTGCCTGGACGAGATGGCCCGGATGCTGACGCGACTGGTGCGCGACGCGGCCACGGCGCGCGCGGTGGTGGCTCTGATCGACGGGCTGACCCTGCAGGTGCTGCTGGCGGACCGCCCGTACGACCGGGAGGGCACCCACGCGGCGCTGGCGCGGATCATGGGCGGAGACGGCGATGGCGGGGTGCCCCGGACCGCTCGCTGAGGTCGCATGACGGGCCGCGCCGGGACGGGTCGCTGAGGCCGTACGGCGGGCCGCGCCGGGATCGGCCGATGAGACGGCACGACGGGCCCTGCCGGGACCGGCTGCTGAGGCCGCGTGACGGGCTGTCCGGGACGGGTCGCTGAGGCCGCGTGACGGGCCGCTCCGGGACGGGTCGCTGAGGCCGTACGGCGGGCCGCGCCGGGATCGGCCGATGAGACGGCACGACGGGCCCTGCCGGGACCGGCTGCTGAGGCCGCGTGACGGGCTGTCCGGGACGGGTCGCTGAGGCCGCGTGACGGGCCGCCCCGGGACCGGTCGATGAGACCGGTTCGCCTCCCGGCCCCGCCTCCGGCTAGCGTTCTGACCATGACCGATGCATCCACCACCGCCCCCACCGGCGCCGTCGCCGCCGGTCTCGCCACCCTCACCGAGGACGGCACCGTTCTGGACACCTGGTTCCCGGCCCCCGAGCTGGCCGCCGAGCCCGGCCCGGCCGGGACCGAGCGGCTCGACGCCGAGCGGACCGCGCAGCTGCTGGGCGAGACCGCCCTCAAGGCGGTCGGGCCGGACCCCCGGCGCGGCGTCGAGGTCGTCGCCGTCCGCACGGTCATCGCCTCGCTCGACGAGAAGCCGCTGGACGCGCACGACGTCTATCTGCGGCTGCATCTGCTCAGCCACCGGCTGGTCAAGCCGCACGGCCTGAGCCTGGACGGTCAGTTCGGCCTGCTCGCCAACGTCGCCTGGACCTCGCTCGGCCCCGTCGCCGCCGACCAGGTCGAGCGGGCCCGGCTCGCCGCCCGCGCCGAGGGGCTGCACCTGTCGGTGACCAGTGTCGACAAGTTCCCCCGGATGACCGACTACGTCGTCCCCGCCGGCGTCCGCATCGGCGACGCCGACCGGGTCCGCCTCGGCGCGCACCTCGCCCCCGGGACCACGGTCATGCACGAGGGCTTCGTCAACTTCAACGCGGGCACGCTGGGCACCTCCATGGTCGAGGGCCGGATCAGCGCGGGCGTCGTGGTCGGCGACGGCTCCGACATCGGCGGCGGCGCCTCGATCATGGGCACTCTCTCCGGCGGCGGCAAGCAGACGATCACCATCGGCGAGCGCTGCCTGCTCGGCGCCGAGGCGGGCCTGGGCATCCCGCTCGGCGACGACTGCATCGTCGAGGCGGGGCTGTATGTGACGGCGGGCACCCGCGTCACCCTCCCGGACGGCAAGATCGCCAAGGCCCTGGAGCTCTCCGGCGCCGACAACCTCCTCTTCCGCCGCAACTCCATCACCGGCGCGGTCGAGGCGCTGCCCCGCACCGGTTCCTGGGGCGGGCTGAACGAGGCGCTGCACAGCCACAACTGAGTTCTGGCGCGCGGGGTTTCGCGCCGCGCCCGGAGGTGCGGGGGCAGCACGGCCCCCGCACCCCCGGAAGGGTTTTCTCAGGGGCGGACCCGCACCACCTGCGGGTCGTGGTCGCTGGACTGGTCCGCGAACTCGGCGTTGATGTGCACGATGTCGTAGTCGGCACGGCGCAGCGCGCGGCTGGTCAGGATGTGGTCCAGCACCTGCGAATTGCCGTTGTAGACATAGCCGTAGCGCTCGTCCTTCGGCAGCCGGGTCACCAGGTCCGTCAGCACACCGCCCTTGGTGAGGTCGGCCAGCGCGGGCGAGAACTGGTAGTCGTTGAGGTCGCCCGCGACGACCACCGCGGCCTTCGGGTCGGCGTTCAGCAGCGCCTTGACGAAGGTGTTGACGGTCTTGGCCTGTCCGGTGCGCTGGGTTTCCGAGGAGCGGGCCGGGGGCTGGAAGCGGCTGTCCAGGCCCTGGTCGCCGCCCTTGGAGTTGAAGTGGTTCGCGACCACGAACACCGGGCGGCCCTGGAAGGAGAACTGCCCGACCAGCGGCTTGCGGCTGTCCTTCCAGACGCCGTTCGCCGGGTCGATACGTCCGGGGGAGGCCGACAGCGTGGCCTTGCCGCCCTTCTTCTCGACCGTCACCGGGGTGGTGGAGTCGCCGCCGGGGATGTCGGTGAAGGAGACCCGCTCCGGGTTGTAGAGGAACGCCACCCGGATGTTGCCGCCCGGCTCGCCGCCGTCCTGGTCGTCAACCGGATTGATCTGGCGCCACTCGTACGAGGGACCGCCCGCCGCCTTGATCGCGTCGGTGAGCTTCGTCAGCGTGGCGTCGGCACCCACCACCGAGTCGTTCGTGGCGCCGTTGTCGTCCTGGACCTCCTCCAGCGCGACGATGTCCGGCGAGGCGAGGTGCTCCACCAGCCCGGTGGCCAGCCGGTCGAACTTCGACTGGGCGGTCTTGGGGGAGAGGTTCTCCACGTTGTAGGTGGCGATGGAGAGTTCGTCCGCCTTCTGCTTGCGGGTGGTCTCCCGCTTCGGGCCGTGGTCGGCCAGGTCGCCCATCGTGGTGGCGGCGAGCGTGTAGCCGCCGAAGTTGTCGTAGTCCAGCGGCCCGGCCGTGGTGCCGGTCAGCGCGTCGCCGACGTCCGCGACGGGGAAGGGGTGCTCGGCGTAGGGGAGGAGGGAGAGCACCTTCACCCGGCCCGCGTTCGGGTCGCGGTACGAGCCGTAGAGGGCGCCGCCGCGCTCGGTCCGCTGGTGGCGGGGCTCGGCGGTGACCCACAGCTCCTTGTAGGTGTTGGTCGCGCCGACCACGGGGGCGTTCTCGACCGAGACCCGCATGCCCTCCAGCGACTCGTAGCGGTCCAGGGCGTACGAGCCCGGCCGCAGCGTCAGCCCCTCGATGGAGTCGCCGCCCGCGTCCGGGGTGTAGCGGTCGGGGATCGTGGCGGGGTTGAGCCGGTACGCGGCGGGCAGTGCGTTGCCGGAGGACCGGACCGTCCAGGTGGCCTTGGAGATCTCGGTGAGCGACTGCAGACCGGCGTCCTTGCCGCCCGGGTAGTACTCGGACACCGTCCCGGAGACCAGCAGCGAGTCGCCCACGGCGACCGAGGGCGTGGTCGATCCGGTGAAGACGAAGATCGCCTCGCTGGTGGCCGCGTCCCGGTCGGGCTCGGTGTCCTGGATCCAGAAGCCGCGCGACGAGCCGAAGGCGCGTATCGCCGTGACCGTGCCGGGGACCTCGGTCACCTGCTGTCCGGCGAGCGGGGATATCCGGGTGCTGCCCTGGATGTCATGGATGCGGATCTCGGCGGCGGAGGCCGACGAGGGCACGACGAGCAGCCCGGCCGCGAGGGCGGAGGCGGCGACGGCGGTGACGGCGACGGGTCCGCGCGGTGCGCGAAGGGACATGGTGGTGGCCTCCGAAAGGAGTGAACGGCGAGGAAATCGCCTCTACGCGCGTCAATCTCTTTCCTGGGCGCTGAAGTTGTCAAGACAGGACGGGTGGCTTGCGGATGGCGGCAGCGGGGCGGAGACATGAACGAGGCGGCGCCGCCCACCCCCTCGCCCCGGCCGGTTCCCGGAGCCCGCCGGCCGAATTCACCGCCTGCCGCGGTGCGGGACCGGGCGCGGGACCACATCGGGACGAAAGTGCCCTCCCGTTCCGTCTACGCTGGGGTCCGGGCCGTGCCGTGGCGCCCGTGCCCGTACACCCGCATATCCGTACCCCCATGGCTCCACAGCGGGGTCCCGAGAACCGTAGCCTCATAGCTCCATAGCCCCCGCATAGCTCCATAGCCCCACAGCCCCCGCGACTTCCGCGCCCCGAGGAGTGACGTCCGCCCATGCCAGAAGAGCGCCCCACCATGCCGCCCGTGCGGCTTCGCACCGACGCGGAACTCGCGCGGGACGCACTCGCCGCGCCGCTCCTCGCCCGCGCGGTCCGGCTCGCCCGCTGGGCCGAGCCGGGGAAGCCGGTGGCGTCGGGCGGGGTGCTGCCGGAGGGCGAGCTGCGGGCGGCGATCGAGCTGCTGGGGCTCGCGGGGGACGAGGACGGGCCCGAGCACACGGCGCAGGCGTGGCAGCTCGCCGTCGACACCGGGCTGGTCGAGATCGACGAGTCCGAGGAGGCGTCGGGCGCCGAGGCGGCCGCGCGGCCCGATGACGACGGCGATGACGACGGCGATGGCGACGGTAAGGGTGACGGCGACCGTGCGGACGGCGAGGCGCCGCTCGGGGACGAGTTCTCCGCCCTCGCGATCAGCGGCGAGGAGCTGCGGCTGATCACCGAGGGCGGCCCCCGCGACATCCTGGACATCTGGCTCGACGGCTTCGAGACGGTGCTGGCCGACGCCGCCGCCCCCGACCTGGGCGACATCGCCGCCCAGATCAGCGAGGGCGGTGAGCTCGACCTCGACGCGATCGACTGGAACCCGGAGGAGGAGGCCGAGTTCCTCGACGGGGTGCTGGGCAACCTCTATCTGCTGACCGCCCTGGACGAGGAGGCCGCCGCGGCCTCCGTACCGCTGCCCGCGCTGGTCGCCTCCATGATCGTCCCCGAGGACATGGACGAGCCCACCGACGACATCCTCGAAGAGGTCTCCGAGGCGATGGTGCGGCTGGACGACCAGTTCCGGCTGCTCGCCCCGACCGGCCTCATCGACTACCAGCCGGTGGACGAGGCGCTGATCCAGGAGGTCGACGGCGAGGGCCGGATCCAGGAGCCCGAGACGGCCGAGGAGCTCGAGGACGAGGACGTCTCCCGCTACGGCATGGTGCGGCTCACCCCGCTCGGCGTCTACGCCGTACGGGCCCGGATGATCGAGGCGGGCATCGACGCCCCGGCCGTCGGCGACCTGGCCGACAAGGGCGCCGACATCCTGCTGGACGCCCTCCCCGGCCACCCCGAGCCCGCCGCGCAGGCCGAGGCCGAGCAGTGGCTGGCCCGCCGTACGCCCGAGGAGGCCGCCCGCGAGCTGCTGGCCGCCGCGCGCGGCGACGACGAGGGCGCACCGCTGCGCCGCCTCACCTGCCAGCAGACCCTCTCGCTGGTCGGAACCGAGGCCGAGCCCGCGCTGCGCGAGGTACTCGACGACCGCCACCTGGGCGGACTGGCCCGGGTCTGGCTGGCCGAGCACGAGGTGGCGGGCGTCCCGGAGCCGTCGGAGGCGATGGTCTTCTGGCTGACCGTGGACACCCTCGCGGCCCAGCTCGCCACCGAGGGCGACTCGGCGGAGCTGCGGGATCTGGTGCGCGGCCTGGTCGACCAGTCCGGGAGCTTCTTCGACTCGGCCTGGCGGGTGGACCACCCGGCGACTGCGGAGGTGCTGGAGGCGATGGGCCGACTGCACCCGGACAAGCAGGCCGCCAAGGAGGCCCGTAAGGCCGCCTTCAAGGCCCGCTCAAGGGCGTAGCCGCAGCGGGGCTCACCGCGGCCGTGGCCGACCCGTGACGCGGGCCCGCCGCGGCCCGGGCCGACCCGGCCCGTGGCGCGGCTTCACTGTGGCCCGGATCGGCCCGTGGCGCGGGTTCAATGCGGTCCGGGCCGACCCCGTGGCGTCTTCGCGGAACGCCCGCCCGCCCGGCCCGGTGCCGCCCGTGCCCCCGACACTCCGTGCCCCCGACACTCCGTGCCCCCGACACCCCGGGCCCCCGACACCCCGGACCCCGGACGGCAGAAGCGCCCCACACCCGCGCACTGCGCCTCACAACACCCACGGGCGTACCGCCGGGGCGTCTCGCGACCTCCGCCGTGCGGGTGGCCCCGCTCAGGGATATCCGCCGGATCGTGCCGCTCGCGACGGGGCTGTTCCCCTCCCCGCCCCTTCCCGTGGCATCGATGTGCGGCTCCGCCGCGTGGTGGGGCTCTGCCCTGGACCCGGGGTCCGGGGGGTGAGGCCCTGGTGACGGGCGCGGTCGGGCAGGCTGCTCGCGTCCTCGTGCCTTCCCGTGGCATCGATGTGCGGCTCCGCCGCGTGGCGGGGCTCTGCCCCGGACCGGGGTCCAGGGGCGGAGCCCTGGTGACGGGAACGGTCGGGCAGGCTGCTCCCCCCGCTTTCCCATGGCACCGATGTGCGGCTCCGCCGCGTGGTGGGGCTCCGCCGCGTGGTGGGGCTCCGCCCCTGGACCCCGGGGTCCAGGGGCGGAGCCCTTGGTATCGGGAAGGGGCGGGGAGGGGAAAGATCCGCCGGGCACCCCCTGGCACGGGCACGGGCGTGGGCGGGGCTGGCCCCGTCCCGGGGCCTGCGTGGCGCTTGCGTGTCGCGGTCCGGTGCGGGCGCCCGCCCGCTGGACGGGCGTGCCGCCGGGCGGCACACCCACTCCGCCGCGCCGAAGGCCCCTCGCGGGGCGCCGGTCCCGCGAGGGGCTCGCGGGACCGGCGCGCCCCCGGCCGGGAAGTTGAGCGCTGTCTAGAGCCGTATCGGCCTACGCTCCGTATAAGGGGTCGGCGGTCATTCGTCCCTTGATGTCGCGCTCCGTTCAACTGATGTTCGGGCGGGGGCGGGAACGTATGGCCGCAGTCGGAGGACACCACCCTGCGTTCGGGAGAAGACATGCCGCTCAGCCGAAGAGACTTCGCGAAGCGTTCCGCGTACACCGGGGCCGGGGTCGCCCTGGTCGGAAGCGCGGGGGTGCTCGCCACCGCCCCCGGCGCGCTCGCCGCTGAGGCGACCGACGCGGGCGTCGCGGGCCACCATGGTCACGGCGGCGCGTCGCTCGGCTACGGTCCGCTCGTCGAGGACCCCAAGGGCATCCTGGCGCTGCCCAAGGGCTTCCGCTACAAGATCATCACCCGCACCGGTGAGACGAAGCTGGAGTCCGGCGAGTCCACCCCGTCCAACCACGACGGCACCGCCACCTTCGAGGGCTCGCGCGGGGCGACGCTGCTGGTCAACAATCACGAGCTGGCCGGTCCCCGCAGCGACTGGCCGCACCCGGTCCCGCTGATCGAGGGGCTGGTCTACGACCCGGCGGCCTCCGGCGGCTGCACCGTCGTCGAGGTCTCCAAGCACGGCGACCACGTCACCGAGTGGGTCGGCATCGCGGGCACCGCCACCAACTGCGCCGGTGGCCGCACCCCCTGGGGCACCTGGCTGACCTGCGAGGAGACCGAGGACAAGGCCGGCCAGCACGGCATGACCAAGGACCACGGCTACGTCTTCGAGGTCGACCCGCACGACCGTAAGGCCAACCGCGACCCGAAGCCGATCAAGGCCCTGGGCCGGTACGCCCACGAGGCCGTCGTCGTGGACCCCAAGCGCGGCCACCTCTACCTCACCGAGGACGCCTCCGGCCCGAACGGCCTCCTCTACCGCTGGGTGCCGCCGCACGGCTTCGAGCACGGCCGCGGCAAGCTCGACCGGCTCAAGGACGACGCGGGCGTGCTCCAGGCGCCCAAGTGCTACGACTCGGGCGGCAACTTCGTGGACGACCTGTCCCGCGCCACCAAGACCGGCACGGTCTACGGCGTGGACTGGGCGCCGGTGCCGGACCGCGACGCGAAGTCCGTGTCGGTGCGCAAGCAGTTCAAGGACGGCGAGATCACCCGGGCGCGCAAGCTCGAGGGCATGTGGTGGGCCGACGGCGGCGCGTACATCGTCTCCTCGTTCGCCCGTGAGGAGAGCCCGGTTCAGCACGACGGCCAGGTCTGGTTCTACGACCCCAAGCGCCGCACCCTCACCCTCAAGGTGCTGCTCGGCGTCAACCCGGACCCGTCGAAGGACGGCGCCTTCGACGGCCCGGACAACATCACCGTCTCGCCGTACGGCGGTCTGGTCATCGCCGAGGACGGCGAGGGCATCCAGCACCTCTTCGGCGCCACCGAGGACGGCCGGACGTACCCGATCGCGCGCAACGACCTGAACATCGGCACGGCGGAGGAGCCGGAGTTCAGCGAGTTCACCGGTGTGGTCTTCTCGCCCGACGGATCGACGCTGTACGCCAACATCCAGGTGCCGGGCATCATGCTCGCGATCACCGGCCCCTGGCGCCGCCAGCGCTGACGCACGCCGATCAGGCCGTAAGGCCGAAGGCCGAAGGCGAAAGGCCGGACGGCCGCAAGGCCCGGGGGAATCCTCCCGGCCGGGGGATGCGTTGACGTGAGGGTGACCTCACGTCTGCGCACCACCCCCTTCTCCATCCTGGACCGCTCCCGCACCCGCCAGGGCCGGGAGCGGTCGCAGGCGCTGCGCGACACCGTACGGTTCGCCCAGCAGGCCGAGGCCCTCGGCTACCACCGCTTCTGGGTCTCCGAGCACCACAGCGTGCCCGGCGTCGCCGGTTCGGCGCCCACGGTGCTGGCGTCCGCCGTCGCGGCGGCGACGGTCCGCATCCGGGTGGGCACGGGCGGGGTGATGCTGCCGAACCACCGCCCGCTCGTCGTGGCGGAGCAGTTCGGGGTGCTCGAATCCCTCTTCCCGGGCCGGATCGACATGGGCCTGGGCCGCTCCGTCGGCTTCACCGACGGCATCCGCCGCGCCCTGGGCACCGAGAAGGACGCCGCGCAGGACTTCGGCGCCCAACTGGACGAGCTGCTCGGCTGGTTCACCGGCGAGCAGGACGCCTACCCTCAGGTCCACGCCCACCCGGCGGAGGGGCTGCGGCTGCCCGTCTTCGTCCTGGCCACCGGCGCGGGCGCGGATCTGGCGGCGCGGGCCGGACTGTCCCTGGTGATCGGCGACCTGCGGGGCCGGGACGAGATGCTGCGCGCGATCGACCGCTACCGCGCGGGCTTCCGCCCCTCGGCGTGGTCCTCCGCCCCGTACGTCGTCGTCTCGGGCAATGTCGCGGTCGCCGGCACGGCGCAGGAGGCCCGTCGGCTGCTGCTCCCCGAGGCATGGGCGATGGCCTACTCCCGCACCCACGGCGCCTTCCCGCCGCTGGCTCCCGCTTCGGAGATCGAGGCCCGGGAGATGACCGAGAAGGAGCGCGGCTTCTACGAGCGGGGCCTGCGCGGCCAGTTGTACGGCACGGAGGACGAGGTCGCCGCCGCGCTCGACGAGCTGATCGAGCGCAGCGACGCCGACGAGGTGCTGGTCACGACGAGCACCTACGACCGCGAGGCCCTGCTGGATTCCTACCGACGCCTGGCCCGCGTGGCGGGACTGTCGGGCGACCTCGACTCCGGGTCTGTCCCCGGCTCCGGCCCCGGCCGCGTGTCAGAGGGCCTTGCCGGCGGGCTTGGCCATGCCGCGCACGGTGCGTGAGTCCACGTACTCACCCATCGCGGTCATCTCCCACTCGCCCGAGAACTGCTTGATCAGCTTCGCCATCATCACGCCCGTGCGCGACTCGGCATGGGTGAGGTCGAAGCGGACCAGCTCCTCGCCGGACTGGGCGTCGAGCAGACGGCAGTACGCCTTGGCCACATCGGTGAACTTCTGGCCGGTGAAGGAGTTGACCGTGAAGACCAGGGCGGTGACCTCGGGCGGGAGGCCGCCGAGGTGGACGGTGATGGACTCGTCGTCGCCTCCGCCCTCACCGGTGAGGTTGTCGCCGGAGTGCTGAATGGCGCCGTTGAGAATGGCCAGCTTGCCGAAGAAGCAGGCGTCGATCTTCTTACGGTCGACACCGAAGGCGATCACGGACGCGTCCAGGTCGATGTCCTTGCCGCGGAAGGCGGGCTCCCAGCCCAGGCCCATCTTCACGGAGCTGAGCAACGGGCGGCCGCCCTTGACCAGGGACACCGTCTGGTTCTTCTGCAGGCTGACGCGGCCCTTGTCGAGGTTGATCTTCCCGGTGGCCGGGGCCGGTGCGGCGGCGGGCGGCGCGGCCGGGGCGGCGGGCGGCGGGGCGCTCGGCATGGGCGGCGGGGGCTGGAAACCGGCGGGCGGGCCGCTCGGCGGGGCCGGCGCCTGGGCGGCGGGGGCGGCCGATGCGGCGGGCTCCTCGACCGACACCCCGAAGTCGGTGGCGATGCCCGCCAGACCGTTGGCATACCCCTGCCCGACCGCGCGCACCTTCCACGCCCCATTGCGCCGGTAGACCTCCACGGTCACCAGAGCGGTCTCGTTGCCCAGCCGCGGCGGGGTGAACGTGGCGATCACCGCACCGTCGTCGGCGCCGCGCACGGTGGCGGTCGGCTCGGTGCCCGCGAACGTCGCCCCGGGCGCGTCCAGGCTCGCGGTCACCACGATCTTCTCGATGTCGGCGGGGACGGCGGCGGTGTCCACGGTGATGGTGTCCCCCGCGCCCGCCGCTCCGGCGCGATGGGTCACCCCGGGTCCGGCGGGCTGGTTGTAGAAGACGAAGTCGTCGTCGGAGCGCACCTTGCCGTTGGCGGTGAGCAGCAGGCCCGATACGTCGAGCCGCACCGGAGCGGTGACGTCAACCGCCACGCGCGCGACGGAGAGGGTGAGGTTCGAGCCGGGTGTCATAGCGGTCATGCCCGGGGTAACGAACGTCCCCGCTTTACGGTTCCTTGACCTGCGTCTGACTTCCGTCAAGACCTGCCCCGCCGCGGTCGGCCGTGAGGCCGCCCGTGAGCTGCCCCGCCGTGGTCGGGCCGTGGCCTGCCTCGCTGCGGTCGGGTCCTGGTCGCCCCGCCCCGGTCGCCCCGGTCCGCGCGTTCGAGAGGGCGATATGGGACCACCGGAGCGGTGCCGCCACAGCCGCGTACGGACGCGTCGCGCCCGCGAGCTACTCGGTCTACTCGGCTGAGACCCGCGGCACCGCTCGATCACGGACTGGCTCCTCCGCGAGCCGCGCCGACCGATCGGGGCGGCGGCGCACCGGGCGGCGCACGGTGGCGGCCGTCACGCCGATCACGCACACCGCCATGCCCGCGAGGGCGGTCCACCCGGGCGCGTCCCCGAACATCGCGTAGGCCCACACCAGCGTGGTCGGGGGCGTGAGGTAGATCAGCGCGCTGGTGCCGGTGACGCCGTTACGGCGCAGGCTCAGCCAGTAGAAGCCGTAGCCGCCGACCGTGGAGAGCAGCACCGTCCACGCCACCGCGGCCCAGAAGCCCCCGCCCGCCGGGGGTGCGGCATGGCCTCCGGCGAGGGCGACCCCGGTGAACAGTACGGCGCTGACGAGGCAGTGGAGCGGTATGGCGTCCACGGGGGCGAGCGGCGCCCGCGCCCTGCGTTCGAGGAAGCTCGCGGCCAGCAGCGCCGCCATGGCGGCGAAGGGCAGCCCGTACGCCCAGGCCGGGGCGGTGGTGGGGCCCGCCGACAGATCGCCCTGGACGACGAGCGCGACCCCGCCGAGCCCGATGGCCAGCCCCGCCCACTGGCGCGGGCTGACCGTCTCCCCGAGCAGCCGCCCGGCCAGCGCGCCCGCCGCGAGCGGCTGCAACGCGGCGATCAGCGCTGCGGTGCCGGACGGCACGCCGAGCCCGACCGCCCAGACGATCCCGCCGAGATAGCCGCCCTGCGAGAGCGCCCCGATCGCCGCCTGCTCGGCCAGGGCGCGTGGGCGCAGCCTGCGGCGCCTGAACAGCGCCCAAGCGCCCCCCAAGATCGCCGCCGCCGCGAGGAAGCGCCACATCAGCAGGGTGTCGGCGGGTGCCTCCCTCGTGCCGAGCTCGGCTCCGATGAAGCCGGAGCTCCACATCACGACGAGGCCGATGGAGGTGACGGCGGCGCTGACGGGCATGGGATGTCCTCGTTCTGGTTGGGGTCTGTTCCGGGTATACCGATCTGTTTACTCCCTCATCCACTAGACTAAACAGATCGGTATACACGTCAACCCCGACCCGGAGGTGATCACGGCATGGAAGCGCCTACGGAAGTGCTCACCCCCGCCGCGCGCCGCATCCTCGACGCCGCCGCCGAGCTGTTCTACGGGCAGGGGATCAACGCGGTCGGCGTGGATCTGATCGCCAAGCGCTCCGGCGTCACGAAGAAGACGCTCTACGACCGCTTCGGCTCCAAGGAGGCCCTGGTCGCCGCGTATCTGCGGGAGCGCGATGAGCGATGGCGGGCGTGGCTCACCGCCGAGGTCGAGAAATCGCCCCCGGGGGATCGCGCCCTGGCCACGTTCGACGCGCTCGCGCTGTGGGTGGCCCGAGAGAACCCGCGCGGCTGCGGTTTCGTGAACGCGGCGGCCGAACTGCCGGACGCCGCCCATCCGGCCCGGCAGGTGATCGCCGACCAGAAGCGATGGCTGCGCGGATATCTGCGGCAACTGTGCGAGGAGGCGGGCGTGACGGCCCCCGGCGACCTGGCGGACGAACTGCTGCTGCTCCACGAGGGCGCGACGGTGCTGAACGGGCTGTCGGTGGTCGCCGATGCGGTCGGCATCGCGCGGCGGCTGGCCGTGCGGGCGCTGGAGCGGGCCAGGGCCTGAGCCTGACGGTTCGGTCTCGATCGCGATCTCGGCCCATACGGTCTTCCCGGGCCCGCCGCAGGGGCGGGGCCCGACCACCCAGCGCTCCGCGAGCTGCGAGACGAGGTACAGGCCGCGACCGTGCGTGGGCCGAGTTCGTAGAGTTCACCGCAAGCGCGAGCGCGAGCGCAAGCGCTCAGCTCGCCCACCATCGTTCATGAGGGGCCGTCAGCCTGCTGACGGCCCCGCGGTGCACCATAGGTCAGTGCCGGAAGAACGGGGGAGCGAGATGGCGGCGTGCGCAGCGTTGCGGGCGGGGGATCCCGAGCGGGTGGGGCGGTACCGGATCGTCGGGCGGCTGGGCCGGGGCGGGATGGGCCAGGTGTATCTGGGCCTGTTGCCGAGCGGTCGCGCGGCCGCCGTGAAGGTGGTGCGGTCCGCGCTGGCGGACGATCCGGAATTCCGGCGCCGGTTCGCGCGCGAGGTGGCGGCGGCCCGCCAGGTGACCGGCATCTTCACCGCCGCGGTCGTGGACGCGGACCCCGAGGGCACCCCGGCGTGGCTGGCCACCGAATACGTGCCGGGGATGTCCTTGGACGCGGCGGTGGACGCGCACGGGGCTTGGCCGGAGCCCTCGGTGCTGGCGCTGGGCGCCGCGCTGGCCGAGGCGTTGGACGCCATCCACGGCACCGGTCTGGTACACCGCGATCTCAAGCCCTCGAACGTGCTGTTGGCCGCGGACGGCCCGCGCGTGATCGACTTCGGTATCTCGCGGGCGGCCGAGAGCACCAAGCTCACCGAAACCGGTGCGGTGATCGGGACACCCGGCTTCATCTCGCCCGAGCAACTGGTGGACGACAGGGTTTCGGCTGCGAGCGACGTCTTCGCCCTGGGCGCTGTTCTGGCGTACATGGCGACCGGAACCCGACCGTTCGGGACCGGCAATGCCCAGGCTCTGAACTACCGGGTGGTCCATGCGGAGCCGGATCTGACCGGCCTGCCGCCCGTGGTGGCGGACGTCGTGGCCAGGTGCCTGGCCAAGGACCCTGGCCAACGGCCCACCATGCCACGGCTGATGGAGGAACTGGGCCGGGCGTCGGGGATCGAGCGGGCCGACGGCTTCTTCACCGAGGCCGACTGGCTGCCCGAGCCGGTGGCCGAGGAGATCGCCCGCGCGCAGGCCACGCCCCTGCCCACCCCCTTGCCCACGACCTCGCCCACGTCCGGCGGACAGACCACTGTCGTGGCCGTTCCCACCACCGTTGCCACGGCACCGCCCCCGGCCTCCTCGGGAGCCCACCCCCCACCGTCCGACTCCGCCCCCGGCGGCGGAAAGCGCAGGCTCACCCGAGGCCGCGTCCTGACGGGGCTCGTCGTCATCGCAGTCCTCGCCCTCGTCTGCACGACGGCGCTCCTCTCCGGTCGTCTGTCCGGCGGCGACGGCCAGGGCGATGATGCCTCCAGCGGCGCATCGGCGCGGAAGGAGCCGACGCGGAAGGAACCGGTGCGCAAGGAACTGTGGTCCTACGCCTTGGACGGCCAAATGGAACTGTCCACGGTGGCGGACGGCACGGTCTACGTCGACAACAGCGAAGACAGCCTGTACGCGCTGGACGCCGACACCGGCGACGAGTTGTGGCATCGGCACCGCGCGGAAGCCACGCTCTTTCTGCTGGGGGCCTCCGACGGGATGGCCTTCTACGGCGACAAGGACCATATGTACGCCCTGGACGCCGACAGCGGTGAGGAAGTCTGGAAGGTCGAGGACGGTGGGGTTCATGCGACACCCACCAAGGTCGGTGACACCATCTATGTGACCTACGGCGCCTTCCTGGCCGCGCTGAAATCCGATACGGGCGAAGTGATCTGGAAGAAGAAGTACGACGGATCACTGCGGCAAGGGGCGACCGTCGCCGATGGAGTCGTCTACCCCGTCTCGGGTGCCGAAGGCGACGCTCTGTACGCCGTGGACGCCAGGACCGGCGACGACCTGTGGCGGTTCAACGCCGGTAGCGACATCGCGTCCTCACCCGCCGTCGCCGACGGGACCGTCTACGTCGGCACCAAGGACGGCACCCTGCACGCGGTCGACTCCGACTCCGGCCAGGAGGCGTGGAAGCGTGCCTTCGACGGGAAGTTGTGGGATCCGGCCGTGGCCAACGGGGCGGGTGACCCGATAGTCGCCGACGGCGTGGTCTATTTCGAGAACGACGGCTATGTGTGCGCTTTCGCCGCGGACACCGGAAAGCCGCTGTGGCGGCACAAGCCGGGCCTGGCGGATGTGGAGTTGGTGTCCGTCGCGGGCGGTACCGTCCAGTTCACCGATGGCGAGGACGGCAGCCGCGCGCTGTACGCCCTGGACGCCGACACCGGCAAGCGACTGTGGAAAGGGGAGCCGGGGGAGAATCCGACCGTCGTCGGCGGCACGCTCTACTACGAGGATGCCGGGCGTCTGCACGCGTCCCGGCCACGGGATTGAGTGAGGGGGAGCGAAGTGGGGGAGTTCGCGCCGCTGGAAGCGGGGGACCCCGAGCGGGTCGGGCGGTACCGGATCGTCGCACGGCTGGGCCGGGGCGGGATGGGGCGGGTGTATCTGGGCCGGTCACCGGGTGGCCGCGCGGTCGCGGTGAAGGTGGTACGGCCCGAGCTCGCGGAGGATCCCGATTTCCGTCGCCGGTTTGACCGCGAGGTGAAGGCGGCCCGCCGGGTGACGGGGTTCTTCACCGCCGCTGTGGTGGACGCCGAACCGGAGGCCATGCCTCCGTGGCTGGCCACCGAATACGTGCCGGGGATGTCCCTGGACGCGGCGGTGGACGCGCACGGCGCCTGGCCGGAGCCCCCGGTGCTGGCGCTGGGCGCCGCGCTGGCCGAGGCGCTGGAGGCCGTACACGGTGCCGATGTGGTGCACCGCGATCTCAAGCCGTCGAACGTACTGCTGGCCGCAAACGGCCCGCGGCTGATCGATTTCGGCATCTCCCTGGCGGCCGAGGCCACCAAGCTCACGGAGACCGGGGCGACGATCGGCACGCCCGGTTTCATGTCCCCCGAGCAACTGGCGGGCGACACGGTGGGCGCGGCGAGCGACGTCTTCGCCCTCGGTGCCGTCCTGGCTTACGCGGCGACCGGATCCGGCCCGTTCGGCGGCGGCCCCGCCCACGCCCTGAACTACCGGGTGGTCCATGAGGAACCGGACCTGACCGGCCTGCCGCCCCGACTGGCGGACGTCGTGGCCCGGTGCCTGGCCAAGGACCCGGGCCAACGGCCCACGGTGCCGGACCTGGTGGCAGAGCTGAGCCGGGCCGCGCAGGCCGAAGCGGCCGACGGCTCGTCCACGAGAGTCGGCTGGCTCCCCGAGCCGGTGACGACCGAGATCACCCGCAGGCAGGCCGAACCGTTGGTCGCGCCCACCGGACAGGCCACGGTCGAGGACGTGCCCCTCACCGTCCGCGCGACGGCGCCCGTGCCGGGCCCACCGGAGGCGCCCGGCTCCGGCGGCGAGCGGCGCTGGAGGCGCTGGTTCACGCGGGGCCCGGTCCTGGCGGGTCTCGCGGTGGCCGTGGTCCTCGGGGTCGTGGTCACCGTGACGCTTCTCCCCGACCATGGGTCCGGCGGGGAGCAGAGTGGGAAACAGAGCGGGAAGCAGACCGGGAAGCAGCTCCCCGCGCCAGTACTGAAGCAGCTGTGGTCCTACTCGCAGGGCACGAAATCGCCACCGTCGGTCGAGGGCGGACGGGTCTACTTCGGCGAGGACGACGGCGGCGTGTCCGCCCTGGACGCCGACACCGGCGACCGCGTGTGGGAATTCGGCCGGACGATGGGCGACGAAGGCTCACCGGTCTTCGCCGAAGGGGCGGTCTACTTCAGCAGTCGCGACGACGGATTCGACCAGGACCGCAGCCGCGTGTACGCCCTCGACGCCGCCACCGGAAGACATCGGTGGGAGTTCGAGCCCAACGGCTGGGTGGACGCGGGCCCGGTTGTGGTCGGCGGAACCGCCTATTTCGCCAGCAGCAAACTCGGCGGCGACGGCATCCTGTACGCGGTGGACGCCGCAACCGGTGAAAAGGAGTGGAGCCATGTGCTCGGCCGGGGCGCCGGGCTGGCCTATGACGACGGGGTCGTCTACTACGGGGCCCGTACCGTACGCGGCTCGCATCTCTATGCCCTTGACGCCGACACCGGCAAGCAGGTGTGGAAGGTGCACATCAGCGCTGACGTCCTCCCCAGCGCGATCACGTCGCTGACCGTCGCCGACGGTGTCATCCACACCGTCGGCGACGACGGCGTCCTGTCCGCCCGGGACGCCGACAACGGCGACCTGCTGTGGAAGTACCGGACCGATCTCTCCGACTTCTTGGGTTCGAGCCCCCCGGTCGTCGTCGACGGGGCCGTCTACATCAGCGGAAACACCGAACGGGATGCGGGGGACGGCCAGGTGTTCGCCGTCAACGCGAAGACCGGCGCCTTGCGGTGGAAGTACCGGATGCCACGGGTGAGCTCGCCGCCCACCGTCACGGCCGGCACGGTCTACGTCAGCACCGAGGCCGGCGCCTTGGAACTCCTGAGTGCCGACAGCGGCGACTCCTCGGGACAGGTCCGCCTGGCGGATGACCATGAACCGAACGTGACCGTCGTGGACGGGGTGGCCTACTTCGACGGTGGTGACGGGCGCCTGCACGCGGCCACGATCACTCGCTGATTCCGCCGCCGGATAAACAGCCCAGACTCAGATAAACAGCCCAGCCTGTTCAGTTTAGCCGGTCCGCCCTGGCGGCGAACCGGCTTTCCTCACCCGGAGGTCTCGGACCGCAACATGTCATTCCGCGCCCTTCCGGCGGGCGCTTTCACACCCGAGGATCCGAACGCCGCCATCCATCCGGACATCGCGGCCCGGACCGACGAGACCGTGATCACCAAGAAGCGGGTCAGCGCCTTCGCGGGAAGTGACCTGGAGATGGTCCTGCGGGCCCGCGGGATCACGCATCTCGTCCTGAGCGGCATCGCGACCAGTGGCGTCGTCCTCTCCACCCTGCGCCAGGCCGCCGACCTCGACTACCGGCTCACCGTGCTGGCCGACGGTTGTGCCGACTCCGATGAGGAGGTCCACCGGGTGCTCATCGAGAAGGTGTTCCCCCGCCAGGCCGAGGTCACGACGGTGGAGGAGTGGGCCGGGGCGGTGGGCTGAGCGACGGGGGCCGAGCGGCTCGGTCGGGTGCGGCGCCGTCTCGTGCCAGTGGCTCATGAGTTCGGTTCGTCCTCGGTCAGCATGGCGAGCAGGGTGTGGGGCGCGTTCTTGCCGGACATGAGGTCGTGGAGGCGGTCGGCTTCGGTGGCTTCCCCGGCGCTGCGGGGGAACATGGCCTGTTCGTATGCGGTGAGCGCGGCTTCGATGTCGTCGGGGTGCGCGGCGAGGGCCGTGCCGAGTTCGGCGCCGTCCTGCATGGCCAGGTTGGCGCCTTCGCCGTTCGGGGCCGCGAGGTGGGCGGCGTCGCCGACCAGGGTCACCCCCGGCACCCGGTCCCAGCGGTGCCCGACCGGCAGCGTGTGGTGGGGGCGCAGGACCGGCGCGGTGTCGCTGTCGGTGATCAGCGTGGTGAGCTCCGGTGCCCAGTCGTCCAACTCCCGCGCTATCCGCGCGGTGGCCGCGGCGGGGTCGGTGAAGTCGATGGTGGCGAACCAGTCCAGCGGCATGGGCAGCACCAGGTAGGTGTGGAGGGTCTCGCCGCTCTCCCGGTGAGCCCCGATCCACTTCCCGTTCCCGCTCGGGTCGATCGCGAACATCGACCCGCCGCCGACCGCCTTCGCGGCGGCCGGGTGCCGGGTTTCGGCGTCGAACAGGTAGGTCTCGACGAACGACCGGCCGACGTATTCGGGTGCGGCGTCGGAGAGCAGCGGCCGGACACGTGACCATGCGCCGTCCGCGCCGACCAGCAGGCTGGTGGCGACGGTGCTGCCGTTGGCGAAGGTCACCTCGTGGCGGCCCTCGCCGAGGGCGCGGGTGCCGCTGACCTTGTGGCCCCACCGGACGGTCCCGGCCGGGAGGGAGTCGAGCAGGATCTGCCGCAGTTCGCCGCGCTGCACCTCGGGGCGTCCGCCCGTGCCGTCGTCGGCCTTGTCGAGCAGGACGGCCCCGTCCCGGTCGAGGACCCGCATGGCCTGGCGGCCCTCCAGGACGATGGCGTGGAACTCGTCCATCAGACCGGCCGCCCGCAGCGCCGGTTGGCCGTTGTAGTCGTGGATGTCGAGCATCCCGCCCTGTGCGCGAGCCATCGGCGAGGGCTCCGCCTCGTAGACGGTGGCCGGGATGCCGTGGACCTGCAGGACGCGGGCCAGGGTGAGGCCGCCGAGTCCGGCGCCGATGATCGTGACGGGAGTGCGCATCGTGGCTCCTTCGCGTCGAGGCCGCCTCCGCCCGGTGAGGGCGCCCTCGGACCGGCCTCTCTGGTACGCCGTTCCAAGTTGGTATGGCGTTCCAATGTTGGAACAACGCTCCAGGCATGTCAAAATCGCGGCATGGCAACGCGGACGCGCCGGTCACAGCGGCGCACAGAGGCGCTCTCCCGGGAGCGCATCGTCGAGGCCGCCGTTGAGCTGCTCGACGCGGCCGGTGAGGGCGGGCTGACGTTCCGGGCGCTGACCGAACGTCTCGCCACCGGGCCCGGGGCGATCTATTGGCATGTGGCGAACAAGAGCGAGCTGCTCGACGCCGTGACCGACGCCGTCGTCGCCGCCGCTCTGACCATCGAGCCCGCCGAGCCCGCCGAGCCCGCCGAGTCCGTCGAGTCCGCGGACTCGACGCAGGAGAAGATCCGCGCCGTCGCGCTCGGCCTGTTCGACGCGATCGACGAGCACCCGTGGCTTGCCGCACAGCTCACCGCGCAGCTCTCCCGCAGCCCCTGGGGGCCGGTGACGCCGCGGATCCTCGAAAGCGTCGGCCGACAGGTCCGTGCGCTGGGTGTGAGCGAGGGCAGCCAGTTCACGGCAGCCTCCGCGTTGGTGCACTACATCCTCGGCGCGGCCGGCCAGAACGCCGCGAACGGCCGCGATCTCGGGTCCGACGTGGACCGCGGCGAGTTCCTCGACGCCGCGTCGAAGGCGTGGCAAGAGCTCGACCCCGACGACTACCCGTTCACCCGGGCCGTCGCGGAGCAGATGCGCGAGCACGACGACCGCGAGCAGTTCCTCGCCGGGATCGATCTCATCCTTACCGGCATCACCGCGCTCCACCTGCCCAGGGGGTAGGCGGGCGCCTCATCCGTGAGCCGAGCCGGGTGAGGTGGCTTTGAGTGTGGGCCCGGGGCCGCCAGGCGGTGTCAGCGGGGCCAGATGGGCGGGTTGGTGCAGAACGCGCCGCCGAGGTTCTCGTGGTCGGGGTTGCCCGGCTCCAGCTCGCCCTGTTCGGCGATCAGCTTCGCGGCGTACGGCTCGGAGTCGTCCTGGGGCTCGTAACCCAGGGCGCGGGCCGAGGAGAGGTCCCACCACAGGCGGGTGTTGGCCGAGCTGCCGTAGACCGCGGTGTAGCCCACGTTCTCCGCCGTAAGGGCGGCGTGGAGCAGCCGGGCGCCGTCCGCCGGGCTCATCCAGATCGACAGCATGCGGACCGTCGTCGGCTCGGGGAAGCAGGAACCGATGCGGATGGCGACCGTCTCGATGCCGTACTTGTCCCAGTAGAACGAGGCCAGGTCCTCGCCGAACGACTTCGACAGCCCGTAGAAGGTGTCGGGGCGGCGCGGGGTGTCGAGCGGGATGAGCGGGTCGTCTCCGACCGGACGCGGGGTGAAGCCCACGGCGTGGTTGCTGGAGGCGAAGACGACGCGGCGGACGCCCGCCTCGCGGGCCGCCTCGTACATGTTGTACGTGCCCTCGATATTGGCCCGCAGGATCTTCTCGAATGGGGCTTCCAGGGAGATGCCCGCGAGATGGATGATCGCGTCGACGCCCCGCGCGGCCTCGCGCAGGGCGTCCCGGTCGGACAGATCCGCGGTGATCGCGTCCGGCTCGCCCTCGATGGGGAGCTGGTCGAGCAGCCGCAACTGGTATCCGTACGGCGGCAGCAGCTCGCGCATCAACGTGCCCATGCCGCCTGCGGCGCCGGTGAGGAGGACGGTGCGGGGAGCGGGCATGGGCGGATCTCCTCCGTGGGGGAATCACGTATGGGGTTTTTATATGTGGTTTTTATTCATGTATGCGATTCAGATTCATGGCCACCGTAAGGATCGGCGCAGGAGCCGTCAAGGGTGGCGCGGCGCCGCGGAATTCGCCGCCGGGTGAGGGGTGTCACCCCGTTGGCGCCCTTGACCGGTGACCGGTGGCTGCCTTACGGTGAGCATGTTCACGAATGTAGATGACGATCAGAAACGTGCACACTGCGTCGGTGGGTGACGGCGGGTCGGTGTACACGACAGGGAGAAGCCCGTGACCTCAGCTTCACTCGCCGAGCGCCTTGACGGACTGCTGTTCTTCCCCGTGACCGCCTACGGTCCCGATGGCGCCCTGGACCTGGAGATCTACCGCGCGCATGTCCGCGCCGGGATCGAAGCGGGGGCGGGCGCCGTCTTCGCGTGCTGCGGCACGGGCGAATTCCATGCCCTGACGCCGGAGGAGTTCCACGACTGCGTCGTGGCCGCCGTGGAGGAGTCCGCCGGGCGGGTCCCGGTGGTCGCGGGCGCCGGGTACGGGACCGCGCTGGCGATCCAGTACGCCAAGCTGGCCGAGCGGGCCGGTGCGGACGGGCTGCTCGCCATGCCGCCGTATCTGGTCGTGGCCGATCAGGAGGGGCTGATCCGCCACTACAGCGCCCTCGCCGGCGCGACCGACCTCGACATCATCGTCTATCAGCGGGACAACGCCGTCCTGGCCCCGGAGTCCGTGGCCCGGCTCGCCAAGGTGCCCGGCATCATCGGCCTCAAGGACGGCCTCGGCGACCTCGACCTGATGCAGCGCATCGTCAGCGCGGTGCGGGAGGGCGCCCCCGACGAGGACTTCCGCTACTTCAACGGGCTGCCGACGGCCGAGCTGACCGGCCTCGCCTACCGCGGCATCGGCGTGACGCTCTACTCCTCCGCCGTCTTCTGCTTCGTTCCCGAGGTCGCCCTCGCCTTCCACAAGGCGCTCATGACGGGCGACGACGAGACCGTCAACAAGCTGCTCGACGGCTTCTACCGGCCGCTGGTCGAGCTCCGCAACCAGGGCCGCGGCTATGCGGTGTCGCTGGTCAAGGCGGGCGTCCGGCTGCGCGGGCTGGACGTGGGCGAGGTGCGGTCGCCGCTCAGCGAGGCCAGCCCCGCCCACATCAAGGAGCTGGCCGAGCTGATCGAGCGCGGTATGGCGCTGATCGGGGACGGGGACGGGGAGGCGAGGTGAGAGCCTCCGCCTTCGTCTACCCCTGGGACGTCGTCGGAGACCCGGACGCCGCGCGCCGCATCGCCGATCTCGGCGTCCAGCAGGTGACGCTGGCCTCCGCCTACCACTCCACCCGGGCCCTGACCCCGCGCCACCCCGACCACCGCATCGTCACCGCCCGCCACGCGGCCGTGCTCTACCCGCCGGACGCCGAGCGCTGGCAGGGGCGCGAGCTGCGCCCGTACGAGCAGTCGTGGGTGGCGGGCGACGACCCGTACGGCGAGGCGGCAGCGGCGCTGGCCGACGCGGGTCTCGAGGTCCACGCCTGGGTGGTGCTCGCGCACAACACCCGGCTGGGCGAGGAGCATCCGCGGATCGCCGTGCGCAACGCCTATGGCGACCGCTACCCGTGGGCGCCGTGCATCGCCCGCCCCGAGGTGCGCGGCTATCTGGTGGACCTGGCCGCCGAGGCGGCCGTACGGCCCGGCACCCGCGGCACCGAGCTGGAGTCCTGCGGCTGGTACGGGCTCGCCCATCTGCACGCCCACGACAAGATCGGCGGGGTGCCGCTGGGCGGCGCCGGCCAGTATCTGATGTCGCTGTGCTTCTGCGAGAGCTGCGGCGCGGGCTATGCGGAACTCGGGGCCGACGCCGAGGAGCTGCGCCAGGCGGTCGTGCGCGCCCTGCGGCCGGTGTGGACGGGTGAGACGACCGCGGACGGTGGTGACCGCGCGGGGGAGTGGGCCGAGGTCGAGAAGCTGCTCGGCGCTGACCACGCCGCGCTCTTCGCGGCCTGGCGCAACCGGGTCGCCAGCAGTCTGCGGGGTGAGGCCGTGGCCGCCGTAAGGAGCGTGGCGGAAGCGGACTTCCGGGTTCTGCTGCACGCCGACCCGGCCCCGCACCGGCTCGGCGCCAACGTCGGCGTGGACCCGGCCGATGTGCTGGCCCAGGCCGACGGGGTCGTGCTGCCCTGCACAGGGGGCGAGGCAGCGCGCTCCGCGGTCCTGCCGCCCTTCGTCCCGCACCGGACCGAACGGACCGTGCTCGCCGCCAACTTCACGGTGGTGACGGGGATGGGCGGCAGCCCGGCGACACTGGCCGAGGACGCGGCCCACGCGGTGGAGCTGGGCGCCGACGAACTCCGTCTGTACCACGCGGGTCTGGCCTCGGACCAGGACCTCGCGGCCGTCCGCACGGCCCTCGCCGAGCTGAGCTGAACTGAGGCGACGAGCCGTAGTGGAAGCCTTGGCCGAAGCCTCCCCTGCTCAGGCCGGGTGGGCGACGGCTTCGTGCTCGATCCGCAGAAGGACACCCGGCCGGTACGCGTCGTGGGGGGAGCCGGTGTCCGGGCCGGTCCACCCGGTCATCGCGTCGTCCGCGGCCGGCAATGGCCTCAGGGCGGCGAGGATCTCGGCCCTCTCGGCGGACGCGCACCAGCTCTCGCAGCCGGACTCGTCGGCCCACACCCGAGGTCACCATGATGTCCTCCGGGTCGGTGGCGGGCACGAGAATCAGGCCCGACAGTACGCCGTAGGGGAAGGCGGCTTCGATGGTTCCGCGGTCGCGGTACAGGTCGAGGGTGTCCTGCAGACGACCGGGGGCGGGGCGCAGCAGCAGGAACGAGCGCAGCCGGGTCGTCATCGGGAGGTCTCCGGGCCGGTGAGCTTCTTGGTCACGCGTCCGCGGGCGACGATGCCCGCCAGCCGGTGCTCGGGGTCGAGCAGGGCGGAGAGGTCCTCGGCCGGGTTGCCGTCGACGACCAGCAGGTCGGCATAGGCTCCCGGGGCCACGGTCCCGATCTGGCCGGTCATCCGCAGCAGTGCGGCGGCGGTGGTGGTGGCGGAGCGGCCGGATCGGCCCACGCCGACGGTTATGCCGTCCTGGGTGAGCCGGTCGCCGGCTGATCGGCTGGGATCTGCTGCTGGAGTACACGGAGATCGTGCTGGGCAGGCGGGCAGGCGGGCAGGCAGGCGAGGCCGGTGACGGCGCTCCCCGCCCGGTCCGCGGCTGAGCCGACAGGGCACACGTCGGTGCGGGCCCGTATGGTGCGGGCCCGCACCGACCGTCGAAGGTCTTAGCCGACGGATTCCGTACGACCGGCCCAGATGCCGCGGCTGTGGGCGAGGTGACTGCGCATCAGCTCCACCGCGCGCTCGCCCTCCCCTGCCTCGATGGCGTCCACCAGCGCGATGTGTTCTTCGCCGGACCGGGTCAGCTCGCCCTGCTCCGCCAGCTTCTGCAGCCCCTGCATGCGAGCCTGGTCGCGCAGTTGCGCGACCATGGTCACCAGGCGGCCGTTGCCCAGCAGCTCCAGCAGGCCGAGGTGGAACTGCCGGTCCTTGTCCAGAAAGGTGGCCAGATCCCCTTCCCTGGCCGCCGCTGTGATCTCCTCCGCGCGCTGCCGGAACCGCGGCACCGGCGCCCCGTCCAGCACCTGGACGACATCCGCCATCGCCGGCGCCTCCAGCAGCGTGCGGATACGGAAGATCTCGTCCAGGTCGTGCTCGCTGAGGACGGGCACCCTGAAGCCGCGGTTGCGGATGACCTCCACCATGCCGCGATTGGCCAGATCCATCACCGCCTCACGCACCGGCGTGATGGACACCCCGAGCTCCTCGGCGAGGCTGATGACGCTGCGTACCTCCCCGGGCCCGATCCGTCCGAGCACGATCCGGGTGCGCAACTCCTCCAGGGCCAGCTCACGCAGGCTGACCGCTTTCAGGGGGCCGGTGGAGGTACTGGCTGAGGCGGGGCTGGAATCGGTCACACCTCATACATAACACGACGCCGCCCTCCCCCCAGCCAGCCGGGAAGAGGTAAGGTGTAATACCTTACTGGTCGGCCCGCTCTCCCGCGGTACGGCGGAGAGCCCTTTTATAAAGATTCGGAGCCCCATGCAGACCATGACCGTCGGCCCCCGCGAGATCCGCGAAGCCGTCACCATGCGCGAGGCCATTGACGCGGTGCGCGGCGGCTTCATCGATCTGGCCGCGGGCGGCTTCGAGATGCCGACCCGCACCGCCCTGCGCGACGGCCGGTTCCTGGTGATGTCCGCGCATCACCGCGCCACCGCCTCCGCCATGATCAAGACGCTGAGCCTGAACTTCGACCGCGCGCCCGCCATCGCCGGCACCGTCGTGTGGAGCGAGACCGGCCGCGTCGACAGCCTGGTCGCCGATGCCGGAGCGGTCACCACCTTGCGCACCGGGGCCGCCGTCGGGGCCGCTACCGACCTCCTCGCTCCCGCGGACGCCAGTCGGCTGACCATCATCGGAGCGGGCGGGCAGGCCCCCGACCAGGTTCGCGCCGTCCACACCGTGCGCCCCCTGCGGGAGCTGACCGTGGTGGACGCCGACCCCCGCCGCGCCGAAGCCCTCGCCGAGACCCTCGCCCCGGAGCTGACCGGCGCGCACATCCGCACCGCCGCCGAGGCCGAGGCCGCGGTGGGCGACGCCGAGATTGTCTGCTGCGCCACCAACGCGACCAGTCCGCTCTTCGCCGAAGCGGCCCTGCCCGCCCAGGTCCACGTCAACGCCATCGGCGCCTTCCGTCCGACCATGCGCGAGCTGCCCGACGAACTCCTCGCCAGCAGCACCGTGATCATCGACGAGCTGGAGGCGATCCTCGAGGAGTCCGGCGAGATCCTCCACGCCCTCGAATCGGGCGCCATCACCCGGGACGACCTCACCGAACTCGGTGCCGCCCTGTCCGCCCCCGAACCGCCGCGCGGCAAGCGGACCGTATTCAAGACTGTCGGCGTCGCCATGCAGGACTGGGCCATCGCCCGCCTGCTGGCCGACAAGTTCCTGCCCTGAACGGCGACCGGGCCAGATCCAGCACGGGCAGCTCGGCGGCACCGCCTGCGTGAGCCGCGGGTGCGCGGGGCCCCCGGTGCCCGGCGCGGTTCAGGCGGGACGAACGGACCAGCCACGGCCATCTCTCCCGCCGCCGACCGGAGTTCATGCCCGGGGCCCGCCGCTCTTCTCTTGTGGCGGGTTTCCGGGACGGGTCGGCGGGTTATCGGAAGCGCGACACCTTGTGGCATCGCCACGATCGAAGGGTGTCGACGAAACGGAACACCCCACATCGCAGAGCCATCGCGCTGATGTCCCTGGGCCACGCCTGCGTGGACATCTACCAAGGAGCGGTGGCCGCGCTGGTGCCGTACTTCGTCTCCGAGCGGGCCTACAGCTACGCCGCCGCCTCCGGTGTCGTGCTGGCGGCCTCGCTGCTGTCGTCCGTGGTGCAGCCGCTGTTCGGGGCGCTCACCGACCGGTGGGCCATGCCGTGGCTGCTGCCGGTGAGCACGCTGGTGGGCGGAGCCGGAGTGGCGCTGAGCGGGGTCACCGGCTCCTACGCGCTGACCCTGGTGGTGGTCGCCGTCTCCGGGATCGGCGTCGCCGCGTACCACCCCGAGTCCGCCCGGGTGGCCCGGCTGGCCAGCCGGGGCAGCCACACCGCGATGAGCTGGTTCTCCCTCGGCGGCAACATCGGCTTCGCCGCCGCGCCGCTCGCGGTCGCCGCCGTCATCGCCACCGGCGGCCTGCGCGCCTCCCCGCTGCTGGCCGTCCCCGCCGTCGCCGGAGCCGCCCTGTGCGCGGCCACGCTACGGGTACTCAGGGCCCCCGGCGCGGCGACCGGGTCCGCGCGGACGAGCCGTGGGGGAGACGGAAGGGACGACTGGCCCTCGTTCCTCCGGTTGTCCGGGGCCATCATGTGCCGCTCGATCGTCTTCGTCGGGCTGAGCGCGTTCATCTCGCTCTATGTGCGCGAGCGCGTCGGCGGAGGCGAACTGGCCGGTACGGCCGCCCTGTTCGTGCTCTATGTCGGCGGCGCGGCGGGCACGGTGGCCGGAGGCGGGCTCGCCACCCGCTACGGCCGTATCCCGGTCGTCCAGTGGTCCTACGCCCTGACCGTCCTCGCCGTCGCGGGCGTCGTCCTCGTCCCCGGCCCGGCGCTCTACCTCTGCGTGGCGCTCGCCTCGGCAGGGCTGTACGTGCCCTTCTCCCTGCACATCACGCTCGGCCAGGACTATCTGCCCCGCCGCGTGGGCACCGCGAGCGGCGTCACGCTGGGTCTTACCGTCAGCGTCGGCGGCCTCGCGAGCCCCCTCATCGGCACCCTCGCCGACGCCACGACCCTGCGCACCGCCCTCGCCCCCCTGATCGCCCTCCCCGCCCTCGGCTGGCTCCTCCTGCGCACCCTGCACGAGCCCGCCCTCCCGGAAGCCCTCACCGGCCACCCCCACCCGACGGAGGCCGAGGCACCCGAGCGGGCATAGGGGCGGCGGACGGCGGTCCTTGGGCCTCGGCGCCGTCGGTCTCGGGCGGCGCCGCCCACCCCGCGTCCCGCATCACCCGCCCCACCGTCTCCGCCAGCGCGCTCGTCGCCGGGATCACCGTCTCGCCCCCGCCCGGCAGCAGGTCCAGCGGCCGGTACCAGTCGCGCATCTCCGGCTCGCCGTACTCGTCCGCCTGCGGTTTGGTGGCGTGCCGCCGCAGCGTCTCGGCGAACGGGACGTCGAGGTAGTAGGCGTGGGTGCGGCCCTGGTGGTCGCGGCACAGGGCGTCCGGCATCGGGCCGTAGTGCGCGGCGTAGAGGATGCCCTCGACCACGGCGTGGAAGCCGTGGCCGAGGGCGTAGCGGGCCACGGTGTCGATGAGGCCGATGTTCGCCGCGTCCGGGGTGTCCCGCTCCCGCAGCACGACCCGGCGCAGATTGTCCTGGCCCACCAGTGCGAGGCCGCGTCCGTAGCGGGCGCGCAGCTCGGCGGCGACGGAGGACTTGCCGGACGCGGAGTTGCCGCGCAGCACGATCAGCCGCGTCGTCGCGGAACCCACCCTCATCCGGGCCACGCTAGCGGCGTCGGCGGCGAGTTGCGGGGCGTGTGCGGGCGATTGCCCGCCGTGCGCGAATTTTTGCCAGAACCGTTGACGAAGCCCTGGGGCCGCCCTAACTTCATCGCGTCGTACTTCATACGTCATATATGAGACGCGATATGTGAGATCTGAGAGCAGCCATGGACATTGCCCCGAGCCCGATCCCCTCCCGCACCCAGTACGTGCTGGAGGCGGTCAAGCACGCGATTCTCACCGGGCGGCTGCGCCCCGGACAGGCGTTGGTGGAGGCCGAGTTGGCCGCGCAGTTCGGGGTGTCCAAGACGCCCGTACGGGAGGCGCTCAAGACTCTCGCGGGGCGGGGGCTCGTGGTGATGAGCGAGTACAAGGGGGCCACCGTCAGGACCGTCGACACCGCGATGGCGCACGCCGTCTACGATGTGCGGCTGCTCCTGGAGCCCGAGGCGCTGCGCCGGACCGTCGCCGCGCGGGCCGGGCTGGAGGCCGCCGGGGCCGCGCTGGAGCGGTCGGACGCGGCTGACGATCCGGCCGGGCGGTCGCTGGCCAACCGCGACTTCCACCGGGCGCTCTATCTGCCCTGCGGCAACCCCCTGCTGACCCGGATGCTCGACGAACTGCGGGACCAGGCCGCGCTGGTGTCCGCCGTCGCCTGGCAGGCGGTGCCCTCCTGGGAGCAGGAGGCCCATGAGCACCGGGAGATCCTGGCCCGCGCGCTCGGCGGCGACGCCGACGGGGCGGGCCGCGCCCTGCACGATCACATCGCCTCCTTCGTCCAGCGCGCCTTCCCGGACCGGGAGAGCCCGGAAGGGGAGTCCCCGGACCGGGAGTAACGCCCGGCGGCCCCGGTCGCCGGCCCCAGCACCATCCGAACAGCTCGCCCGATGCCGAACATCGAGAGAAAGGGTTCGTATGGACTACTCACCGCTGAGGACGGCGCTCGCGGATGTCGTGGCGATCCCGGTGACTCCGTACGACGCCGATGGCGCCGTGGACCGCACCGCCTACCGCGCCCTGCTCCGCCGGCTCCTCGACGGCGGGGTCAAGGCCGTCACCCCGAACGGCAACACCGGCGAGTTCTACGCACTCACCCTCGAAGAGCGGCGGCTGGTCACCGAGCTGACCGTCGAGGAGGCCGCAGGCCGGGCCGCCGTCCTCGTCGGCGTCGGCCATGACGCGGCCACCGCCGTCGAGGCCGCCCGCCACGCCCGCGCGGCCGGGGCCGACATGGTGATGGTCCATCAGCCGGTGCATCCGTACGTCGCCCAGGACGGCTGGATCGACTACCACCGCACCATCGCCGAGGCCGTCCCCGAGCTGGGCGTGGTGCCGTATCTGCGCAATCCGCTGATCGAGGGCGCGGCGATCGCCCGGCTCGGCGAGGAGTGCCCCCAGGTCATCGGGGTCAAGTACGCGGTCCACGACGCCACCCGCTTCGCGGCCGTCGCGCGCGACGCCGGGCTGGACCGGTTCGTCTGGGTGGCCGGGCTCGCCGAGCTGTACGCGCCCTCCTACTGGGCGGTCGGCGCCACCGGCTTCACCTCGGGCCTGGTCAACGTGGCCCCCAACGTCTCGCTCAACATGCTGGGCGCGCTGCGCGCGGGGGACTATCCGGGCGCGATGAAGGTGTGGGAACAGATCCGGCGGTTCGAGGACCTCAGAGCCGAGCGGCAGTCCGCCAACAACGTCACGGTCGTCAAGGAGGCGCTTGCCGCGATGGGCCTGTGCCGCCGCGATGTGCGCGCCCCGAGCAAGCCGCTGCCCGAGCCGAGGCGCGCGGAAGTCGCCGCGATCGTCGAGGGGTGGTCGGTATGAGCGCCCGTCCCAGCGATGCGGGCACCCCGCCGAGACCGCGCAAGCGCCCCGAGGAGCTGCGCAGCCACCAGTGGTACGGCACCGAGGGCCTGCGCTCCTTCAGCCACCGTGCCCGCACCCGCCAGCTCGGCTATCTCCCCGAGGAGCACCTGGGCAAGCCGGTCATCGCGATCCTCAACACCTGGAGCGACATCAATCCCTGCCACGTCCACTTGCGCGACCGCGCCCAGGCGGTCAAGCGCGGGGTCTGGCAGGCGGGCGGCTTCCCCCTGGAGTTCCCGGTCTCCACGCTCTCCGAGACCTTCCAGAAGCCCACCCCCATGCTCTACCGCAACCTCCTCGCCATGGAGACCGAGGAACTTGCCCGCTCCTATCCGGTCGACGGCGCCGTACTGCTGGGCGGCTGCGACAAGTCCACCCCGGCGCTGCTGATGGGCGCGGCCAGCGCCGACCTTCCGGCGGTCTTCGTCCCGGCCGGGCCGATGCTGCCGGGCCACTGGCGCAACGAGGTGCTGGGTTCGGGCACCGACATGTGGAAGTACTGGGACGACAAGCGGGCCGGGCTGATCGGCGACTGCGAGCTGTCCGAGCTGGAGCGGGGGCTGGCCCGTTCGCCCGGCCACTGCATGACGATGGGCACCGCCTCCACGCTGACGGCCGCCGCCGAGGCACTGGGCGTGACCGTCCCCGGCGCCTCGTCCATCCCGGCCGTGGACTCCGGGCACGACCGGATGGCCGCCGCCGCCGGATTACGCGTGGTCGAGCTGGTCTGGCAGGACCTCAGGCTCTCGGAGATCCTCACCCGGGAGGCGTACGAGGACGCGGTCGCGACCGTGCTCGCCCTCGGCGGCTCCACCAACGCGGTGATCCATCTGATCGCCATGGCGGGCCGGTCCGGGGTGCGGCTCACCCTCGACGACTTCGACCGCATCGCCCGTACCGTCCCCGTGCTCGCCGATCTGCGGCCCGGCGGCCGGTATCTGATGGAGGACTTCCACTTCGCCGGCGGGCTCCCGGGCTTCCTCTCCCGGCTGACGGACGTTCTGCACCTGGACCGCCCCACCGTCGCCCACCCCACGCTGCGCGAACAGCTCGACGGCGCCCTGGTACACAACCCCGAGGTGATCCGGCCCCGCGACAACCCGCTGGCCGAGGAGGGCGGAGTGGCGGTGCTGCGCGGCAATCTGTGCCCCGACGGCGCGGTCATCAAGCACATCGCGGCCGAGCCCCGGCTGCTGAAACACACCGGCCCCGCCGTGGTCTTCGACGACTACAAGACGATGCAGGCCACCATCAACGACCCCGGTCTCGGCATCACCGAGGACAGTGTGCTGGTGCTGCGCAACGCCGGTCCGCTCGGCGGCCCCGGAATGCCCGAGTACGGGATGCTGCCGATCCCCGACCATCTGCTCAAGCAGGGGGTGCGGGACATGGTGCGGATCTCCGACGCCCGGATGAGCGGCACCAGTTACGGGGCCTGTGTGCTGCACATCGCGCCCGAGTCGTATGTGGGCGGCCCGCTCGCCCTCGTCCGCGACGGCGATCAGATCACCCTCGACGTGGCGGCGCGGGTGCTGCGGCTGGAGGTGGACGACGCCGAGCTGGCGCGGCGCCGGGCGGGGTGGACGGCCCCGCCGCCCCGCTACGAGCGCGGCTACGGCGCGCTCTACCAGGACCAGATGACCCAGGCGGACACCGGCTGCGACTTCCGCTTCCTGGCCCGCCCCGGGGCGGTGCCCGAACCCTACGCGGGCTGACGCCACCTCCTCAGCGCCAAATTTTTTTGTACGAGATACCGAACGACATTCGGTAAGCGCTTCACGGAAGCGCTTCACCGACCCGTACACCGTCGACTCCGAGAACGGAGAAGCAGTCATGGCCGACGCCGTGGCGAAACCGCCCCGGGTCACCCGGCGCCGTACGGGAGGACCGGCCCGCCGCCTCCCGTACCTGCTGATCGCCCCCACCGGGCTGCTGATGCTGGGCTTCATCGCCTATCCGATGCTCAGCGTCCTCTACTACAGCCTGCGGAACTACAACGTCACCAAGCCCTGGCGGAACGGCTACGCGGGCTTCGGCAACTTCACCCGGATCCTCACCGACGACCCGCAGTTCTGGGACACGCTCGTCTTCAGCGGCAAATGGGTCGTCACCGAGGTGCTGCTGCAGCTCCTGCTCGGCCTCGCGCTCGCCCTGCTGGTCCACCAGACCTTCCTCGGCCGCGGCCTCGCCCGCGCCCTGGTCTTCTCGCCCTGGGCCGTGTCCGGGGTGCTGACCACCACCATCTGGATGCTGCTCTACAACCCCTCGACCGGCATCAGCCGCTATCTCGCGGACGCCGGGATCGGCACGTACGGCACCTCGGTGCTCTCCGACACCGGAACCGTCTTCTGGGCCGCCGTCGTCGCCGAACTCTGGCGCGGCGTCCCGTTCTTCGCGATCCTCATCCTCGCCGACCTGCAGTCCATCCCCCAGGACCTCTACGAGGCGGCCTCCGTCGACGGCGCGGGCCGGGCGCGGCGGTTCTTCCACATCACCCTGCCGCATCTGAAGGACGCGATCATCCTCTCCACGCTGCTGCGCGGCGTATGGGAGTTCAACAACGTCGATCTGCTCTACACCCTCACCGGCGGCGGACCGGCCGGGCAGACCACCACCCTTCCGCTGTACGTCGCCAACACCGGGATCAACGGACATGACTTCGGCTACGCCTCCGCGCTGACCACCGTCGCCTTCGTGATCCTCCTCTTCTGCTCGATCCTCTATCTGCGCCTGAGCAAGTTCGGAGGCGAGACCAAGTGACCGCCGCACTCGCCGAGCAGGGCACCCGGCCCGCCCCCGCGGCCGCCCCGCCGCCCACCGCCCGCGGGAAGCGCCGACGCGGGCTCGACCAGGGCGTACCGCGCTGGCAGATCTATCTGCCGCTGTGCCTGTATCTGCTGTTCACGCTCGTCCCCTTCTACTGGATGCTGCTGTTCGCGCTGCGCCCCGCGGGCTCGAACGCGCTGGTGCCCTGGCCGATCACCGGTGAGCACTTCCAGAAGGTGTGGAACGAGCGCAGCTTCGGGATCTTCTTCCAGAACAGCATGATCGTCGGCGTCGCCTCGCTGGTGATGACGACAGCGGTCGCGCTGGCCGGCGGCTATGCCCTCGCGCGCTTCGACTTCCGGCTCAAAAAGGGCTTCATGCTGGCGCTGCTGGCCTCGCAGTTCATCCCGGGCGCGCTGATGCTGGTACCGCTCTTCGAGATCTTCAAGAACCTGCAGATGATCAACTCGCTGGGGAGCGTGGTCATCGCGGAGACGGTCTTCCAGCTACCCCTGTCGATCATCCTCATCAGCGGCTTCATCAAGAACGTGCCGGTGTCGCTCGAGGAACAGGCGTGGGTCGACGGCTGCGGCCGCTTCCGGGCCTTCTGCGCGGTGGTGCTGCCGCTGCTGCGCCCCGGGCTGATCGCGGTCGGCTCCTTCGCCTTCGTACACAGCTGGAACCACTTCCTGTTCGCGCTGATGTTCCTCAGCTCCCAGGACAAGCAGACCATCCCGGTCGGCCTCAACACCCTCATCGGCGCGGACAGCGTCGACCTGGGCGCGCTCGCGGCGGGCGGGGTGATCGCCGCGGTGCCCGTCGTCATCGTCTTCGCCTTCATCCAGAAATGGCTGATCACCGGCTTCAGTGCGGGGGCGGTCAAGGGCTGACCGAAACGGTCGGCGGCACAACGTATGCGGACAAGGAGGTCCGAGCATGGGCATGGCGCACCCCCGGGGACGAGGGGAAGCCCCGGCCGACGAACCGATACCCGTCGTCCTCGCGGGCGCCCGAGGCCATGGGCGCTGGCATCTGGACAACATCCGCCGACTGGCCGCCGCAGGAACGGTCCGGCTCGCCGGGGTGTGCGAACTTCGGCCGCTCACCCGGGAGGAGCTGGGCGACCGGCTCGGCGAGCCCGAGCAGTCCGCCGACCTGGCCGGACTCGTGGCCCGGACCGGCGCCCGGATCGCCGTCGTCTGCACCCCGATCCACACCCACGCCGACCTCGCCCTCGCCGCCGCCGAACGCGGTGCGCACCTTCTGCTGGAGAAGCCGCCCACACCCTCGTACGCCGAATTCGCCCGGATGAGCGAAGGACTGCGCGGCCACGGAACCGTCTGCCAGATCGGCTTCCAGTCGCTCGGCTCCCACGCCCTGCCCGCCATCCGGAACATCGTCGCCGACGGCCGCATAGGGGCGATCCGCGGCATCGGCGCGGCCGGGGCATGGGCCCGCGACGAGGACTACTACGCCCGCGCCCCCTGGGCCGGACACCGCACCCTCGACGGCCGGGACGTCGTCGACGGCGTCCTCACCAACCCCCTCGCCCACGCCGTCGCCACCGCCCTGCACCTCGGCGGCGCCGACCGGGCCGAGGACGTGGCCGGTATCGAGCTGGAGCTGTACCGGGCCAACGCCATCGAGGCCGACGACACCTCCTGCGTACGGATCCGCACCAGCCGCGGTACCACCGTCGCCGCCGCCGTCACCCTGTGCGCGGAGGAGCCCGGTGAGCCGTATGTGGTCCTCCACGGCGACCGGGGGCGGATCACCTTCTGGTACAAGCTGGACCGGGTCCGCGTCGAACGCGACGGAGCGCCGCCCGAGACCACCGGTCACGCGCGCACCGATCTGCTGGACAACCTCGTCGCCCATCTGCGCGACGGCACCGAACTGCTCGTCCCACCGGACCGCACCGGCGCGTTCATGCGCGTCGTCGAGGCGGTCCGCACCGCCCCCGCACCGGTCCCGCTGCCCGCCGACGCCTGGCGCACCGAGCCCGGTGCGGGCGTCGCCTCGCGAGCCGCCAAGCGGCGCGTGGTGACCGGCATCGACCGACTGGTCACCGCCGGCGCCGAGCGCCTCGCCCTGTACTCGGAACTGCGCGCCCCCTGGGCCGCACGCCCCGCGGAGGTCCCGCACCCATGACACCCCTGACCCCCTCCAACCCGCCGACCCCCTCCCTCACCCGCCGTCCCCCCTGCACCGTGCTGCGTCATGAGAACCGGGTCGTCGGGTCGTATGTGCACCACCCCCAACTGCCCGGCATGCTCGCGCCGCGCCCGTATCTGCACCCCGTGCGCACCCTCGGCGGCGTCACCGTCACCGGGCTGCGGCCCACCGAGGATCCGGCCCATCTGGGTGTGTCCATGGCCATCCCGGAGGTGGCCGGATACGACTTCCGGGGCGGCCAGGGCCGCCTGGACGATCAGGGCCGCCTGGACCACATGGGGAGCCAGCGCCATCTGAGCTGGCTGCTGCGCGATCCCGATGGCTTCGTGGAGGAGCTGTCATGGGCGGTCGGCGGGCGCCAACTGCTGCTGGAGCGGCGCACGGTGGCCGTACGGTCCCTGGGAACGGCGTGCTGGGCGCTGGACTTCACCTCCGCCCTCACCAATGTGACGGGCCAGGAGCTCGCCATCGGCGGGGCGGGCCACGCAGGCGGCTTCTTCTGGCGCGTTCCGCGGCGCCCCGAGCCCGCGCAGGTCTTCAGCGCCGAGGGCGAGGGCGCGGCGGCGGTGCACGGACGGCCCGCGGACTGGCTGGCGCTGGCCACCGACGAGTGGACGCTGGTCTTCGCCGGCGCGACCGGTGACACCCGGGCCGACCCGTGGTGTGTGCGCACCGGGGAACACGCGGGCGTCGGCTCGTCCCTCGCCTCGGACCGGCCACTGCCCCTCGCCCCCGCCGACACGGTCACCCGACGCATCGTCACCGCGATAACCGACGGCCGCCTGACCCGCCCAACCGCAGCCCGCCTGGCAGCCCAACTCTCCGACAGGGGAGCGGCCGTATGAGCAACAGGTTGTGGGCAATCGTTCCTCCCCCAGCTACCGCTGGGAGGTGCCCCCTGGCGGAACGGGTGGGCACAACCGGCCCGCACCCGGCCACCGGTCCTAGCCAAGACGGCGCGACCTCAAGACCAGCAACCGCAAGGGAACCCACGAGGAGACGGACGCACACCATGACCCCACGCACCCGCAGAGCACCCCACATCGCAACCGCCCTGGCGGCATTGCTCGCGCTGACCGCCACGGCTTGCGGCGACGACGGCTCGACCACCGGTGAGGAGGGCTCCGGCAAGGGCACCATCACCTTCTGGGACAACAACGGCGGCCCCCGCACCAAGGTCTGGAAGCGGATCATCGCCAAGTTCGAGGACAAGTACCCCGACATCACGGTCAAGTACGTCCCGATCCCGATCACCAATGTGCAGTCGAAGTACGACACCGCCATCCAGAGCGGCGGCGACAGCCTGCCCGACGTCGGCGGCGTGGGCACCGCGTATCTGGCCAATCTGGTGGCCCAGGGCGCCCTCGACCCCGTGACCGACCGCATCGACGACAGCGCCCTCAAGGGCAAGCTGATCAAGAACATGGTCGACAGCGTCCGCGCGGCCGGCGGGGAGGGCCAGGAGCTGTACTCCGTCCCGACCTCCGCCAACCAGGGCACCCTCTGGTACCGCACCGACCTCTTCAAGGCGGCGAAGCTGCCGGCGCCGGACAGCTGGGAGAGGTTCTACAAGGCGGCCGACGAGCTGACCGACAAGGGCGGGAACAAGTTCGGCTTCACCCTGCGCGGCGGCGCGGGCTCGATCGCCCAGGCGCTGGACATGATGTATGCCCAGTCCGGCATCGCGTCCTTCTGGGACGGCGACAAGACCACCCTCAACGACCCCAGGAACGTCGCGGCGCTCGAGAAGTACATCGCCCTCTTCAAGAAGGTCACGCCCGCCGCGGACCTCAACAACGACTTCGCCAAGATGGTCGCCCAGTTCGACCAGGGCGACATCGGGATGCTGCAGCACAACCTCGGCAGCTATGTCGACCACGTACGGCTGCTCGGCAAGGAGAAGATCGCGGGCATACCGCTGCCGCCCTCCCGGGCCGGGGCGGCGCGCACCATCGTCTCCAATCCGGTCGACGGCCTCGGGCTGTTCAAAGCGAGCAAGAACAAGGCGGCGGCCTGGAAGTTCATCGAGTTCGCGGCCTCGCCGGAGATGAACAGCCTCTGGAACGAGGACGTGGGCGCGATCCCCGCCAACGTCGGTGCCGCGGACGACGACTGGATCACCGAGGCCCCGCCGACCAAGGCCGCGCTGGAGTCGCTCAACGATCCGCGGACCAAGGTCGTCCAGCTGCCGTACTACCTCCCGGACTGGAACAACATCAGCAAGGCTGACAACGAGCCCGGCTTCCAGAAGGTGCTGCTCGGCCGGATGACCGCCAAGGCGTTCTGCGACAAGGTCGCGGACGAGCTCAACGCTGCACAGGCGGACTGGAAGAAGCACCAGGGCTAGCCGCGCTCGATCACCACATCGCTCCACGGGTCCCGGCCCGCGGGCCTCTATGAACCCCATGTATACATTGCGTGTATAGTGCTCGCAGTTTATGCCGCCAACAGTACGCAGTTGTGTGTCTGTTGGCGGCATTGCGACCACTAATGACAACAAAAAGACTTCGGGGATATCAATGGGGCGAAAAGGTCGAATATCCGGACTGCTCGTGAGTGCCGTCTGCCTGACGCTGGGTCTCACCGGCTGCGGCGCGTCCTACGACACCACCTCACCGCGCAGCGCCCGGGAGCACGCGGTGGAGGACGCCGGGCACGCGACACCGGCCGCCTCGAAGCCGGACGTGCTGAAGAAGGGCGACGGGGCGAACGGCTCGGTCGACTGCTCCCGCGCCAAATGCGTCGCCCTCACCTTCGACGCGGGCCCCAGCGAGAACACGCCCCGGCTGCTGGAGATCCTCAAGCGCGAGAAGGTCCACGCGACCTTCTTCATGCTCGGGAAGAAGCACATCGACAAACACCCCGACCTGGTGCGCCGCATCGCGGACGAGGGGCATGAGCTGGCCAACCACACCTGGTCGCACAAGATCCTGACCAAGAGCGACGACGACGAGGTCCGCTCGGAGATCACCCGTGTCCAAAGCGCCGTCAAGAAGCTCACCGGCCGTACGCCGCTGCTGATGCGGCCGCCGCAGGGGCGTACCGACGAGCGGGTCTCCAAGATCTGCCGGGAGCTGGGCGTGGCGCAGGTGCTGTGGAGCGTGACGGCGAAGGACTATCAGACGACCGACTCCGCGCTGATCGAGAAGCGGGTGATGGAGCAGACGAAGCGCGACGGGGTCATCCTGCTGCACGACATCTACAAGGGCACGGTGCCGGCGGTGCCGGGGATCCTGGCGAAGCTGAAGAAGGACGGCTATACGGTGGTGACGGTCTCCCAGCTGATGGCCCCGGCCACCCCGGAACCGGGCAAGGTCTATCGCCCATGAGGCAACAGACCAACAGGACCTCCCGTTTCCGAACATCCTCGGCCACAGAACGATCAAGTCTTGTCGCAAGCTATCGCGAGGCGATCGGAATTTCGTAGTCTAAGAATCCTCGGGTGCCCGGCAACCTAATCTGGACTGGCGGCAACTACGACATGGGACGGGCCGGCCCAGATCCTCCGGCCCGTTCTCTCGACGCGGAACAGGAGTTGCCATGGGGCTGAGGCGAAAGCGGGGCCGCCACCGTCGCCGTAAGGACCGCACGCTGCCGTTGGGCAGCGCCGTGATCGTGGCGTCGGCCGTGGCCGGGGTGTATCTGACGGCTTCGCCGGAGGGCGCGAGCGCCGTGCCCACCACCGTGTACGTGGCCACCAATGGCAGCGACGGCGACAGCGGCACCCTCAAGTCCCCCTACCGCAGCCTCGAAAAGGCGGTATCGGCCGCCAAGGCGGGCACCACCATCGAGGTGCGCGGCGGCACGTACTACCCCGCCAGGACGCTGCGCAGCTCCGTCAGCGGCACCTCCCGCGAGCGCGTCCAACTGCGGCCCTACAGGGCGGAGAAGGTCCGGCTCGACGGCTCCCGGCTGGGCGAGGGCTCCTCCCTGGTCTCCCTCAGCGCCGACTACTGGACGGTCTCCGGGATCGAGCTGCGCAACGCCCCGGGCGGCGGCCTGGTCTGCACCTCCTGTGCGAGAAACGTCTTCCAGAACCTCAGCACCCACGGCAACGGCGACACCGGACTGACCCTCCGCGGCGACGACACCAACGGCAACGTCATCCGGAACCTGGACTCCTACGGCAACCACGACGACGCCACCGGCGGCCAGAGAGCCGATGGCATGGCCCTCACCCACGGCTCCGGCACCGGCAACGTGGTCACCGGATCCCGGCTGTTCCGCAACAGCGACGACGGCCTCGACCTGTGGATGTGGGCGAGCCCCGTCACCATCGAGCACTCCTGGGCGTTCGAAAACGGCCGGAACCGCTGGCACATCCCCTACTTCAAGGGCGACGGCAGCGGCTTCCAACTCGGCGCCGACCGCCGCGGTGCCCCCTCGCCCGCCCATGTCGTACGGACCTCAGCCGCCTGGGCCAACACCAAGAGCGGCTTCGAGGCGGGCGGCAACACCGGAGCCCTCCATCTCCAGCGCACCACGGCCTTCGGCAACTGGGGCAAGGGCTACTCCTTCGGCGGCTCCCGCGCCCTTCTGACCCGCAACCTCGCGGTCTCCAACGGCCGCGGCAGCGCCGACACCGGGCGCCTCGCCGACTCCCGGGACAACAGCTGGACGCCGGGCGGCCCGGCCAACCCGCCGCTGGTCACCACCGACCCCACCACGGCCCTCGGCTCCCGGCGGCAGGACGGCTCCCTTCCGGTCACCAGCTTCCTCGTGGTCATGGACCGTACCGAGGTCGGCTCGACGATGAACTGAAACCCCGGGAGATCCGGGGCTCCCCCGGGAGCCGTCCCGCCCCGTCAGCTGTGGCCCATGACGGGGCGCGGGCGGTAGGGGGCCTCCAGGCGCGCCACCTCCGCGTCGTCGAGCGTCAGCCCGACCGCCGCGACCGCGTCCTCCAGATGGCCGATCTTCGTGGCCCCGACGATCGGCGCGGTGACCGCGGGCCTGCCGAGCAGCCACGCCAGCGCGACCCGCGCGGGGGACACCCCGCGCTTCTCGGCGATCTCGCGGGCGGCGTCGAGTATGGAGAACTCCGCGTCCGCGTACCACTTCTCCACCAGCGGATCGTTGCCCGCCCGGACGGTGGTCCCGGTGCGGTCCCGGTCGCGGGTGCCCGCCAGCAGCCCGCGCGCCAGCGGGCTCCAGGGGATGACACCGACGCCCTGGTCCAGGCAGAGCGGGTTCATCTCCCGCTCCTCCTCCCGGTAGAGCAGGTTGTAGTGGTTCTGCATGGAGACGAACCGGGTCCAGCCGTGCGCCTCGGCCGTGTGCTGGGCCTTGGCGAACTGCCAGGCGTACATGGAGGACGCGCCGATGTACCGGGCCTTGCCGGCCCGCACCACGTCGTGGAGCGCCTCCATCGTCTCCTCGATGGGCGTCCCGGGGTCGAAGCGGTGGATCTGATAGAGATCCACATGGTCGGTGCCCAGCCGCCGCAGCGAGGCGTCGATGCCCGCCAGGATGTGCTTACGGGACAGCCCGCGGTCGTTGGGTCCCTCTCCCATCGGGGAGTAGACCTTCGTGGCGAGGACATAGTCGTCGCGGCCGGGGAAGAGCTCCCGCAGCAGCTCGCCGGTGATCTCCTCGCTCCGGCCCAACGAGTACATGTCGGCGGTGTCGAAGAAGGTCACCCCCTCCTCGACCGCGCGCCGCACGATCGGCCGCGCGTCGTCGATGTCCAGCTGCCAGGGCCGGTGTTCGGGGCTGCCGTAGCTCATCATGCCCAGGCAGATCCGCGACACCTTGATGCCCGACGCGCCCAGCCGTGCGTACTCCATGCGCCTGCTCCTCCCGCCCATCCGTCCGTTCGGCCGACCCGTCACAGCAGACCACCCCGGCCGCCGGATGTCAGCCCGGTGTGACGAAACCGCTCTCGTACGCGGCGATCACCGCCTGGGTGCGGTCCCGCACCCCCAACTTGGTGAGCACCGCCCCCACATGCGTCTTGACCGTGGCCGGTCCCACCGCCATCCGGGCCGCGATCTCGGAGTTGGACAGCCCGTCGGTCATCAGCCGCAGCACCACGGCCTCCCGCTCGGAGAGCCGGTCGCGCAGCGCCCGCGCGCTCGATTCGCGGTCCGGGCCGCGGGCGGCGGCGTGCTCGGCGGCCAGCGCCCGCACCGCGGCCGGGAACAGCAGCGAATCGCTGCGCGCCACCAGCCGCACCGCCTGCATCAGGTCCTCCGCACGGGCCCGCTTGAGCAGAAAGCCGCTGGCCCCGGCGCGCAGCGCGTCGTACACATAGCTGTCGTTCTCGAACGTCGTCACCACGATGACGCGCGGTGGGTCCTCCATGGTGCTCAGGATCCGCTCGGTGGCGCGGATGCCGTCGACATCGGGCATCCGGACGTCCATCAGCACGACGTCCGGGCGCAGTTCACGGACCACCGGAACGGCCTCGGCGCCGCTTCCGGCCTCGCCGACGACCTCCAGGTCCGGTTCGCTGGAGAGGATCGCGCGCAGCGCGGTGCGCACCATCCGCTCGTCGTCGACGAGCACGATGCGCAGCGGGGACGGCGGGGCGCTCACCGGGGACGGCGGGGTGCTCATCGGGACGCCTCCAGCGGGAGCCGGACCGTCAGCCGCCAGACGCCGTCCACGGTGTCCCACGCACAGGTGCCGCGCAGCAGGGTGGCCCGCTCGGCGATGCCGCGCAACCCGCGGCCGCCGCCGGTGGGGCGTGCCCGGGTGGCTCCGTTCACCGGGTTCTCCATCATGATCTCCACCTTCTTCGGGTCCTCGGCGATCCGGAGCCGCACCGGCACCCGGCCCGCGTGGCGCAGCGCGTTGCTGAGCCCCTCCTGGACGATGCGGTACGCCTCGCGGGAGACGACGGGCGGCAGCCGGTCCAGCGGGCCCGGGGCCGTCAGCTCGACGGCGACGCCCGCGGCCCGGGTGCGGGCCAGCAGCCCGTCCAGATCCATCAGGGTGGGGGAGGGGGCGGGGGCCGGACGGTCCTCACCTTCCCGCAACAGGCCCAGCACGCTGTCGAGTTCGCCGACCGCGTCCCGGGTGGTCTCCTCGATGGCCGCCAGCGCCTCCCGGGCGAAGTCCGGATCGGTGTCGAGGACCTTACGGGCCGCGCTCGCCTGGAGGGTCACCGCGCTCAGCGCATGGCCGACCGAGTCGTGCAGCTCGCGGGCGAGCCGGTTGCGGGCGGCCAGCCGGGTGGCCCGCTGCTCGGCGGCGGCGAGCCGCTCGGCGGGGGCCGGGCCGAGCAGCGCGGGCGCACAACGGGCCAGCAGCGCCCCGGCGGCCGCGGCGATCCCCATGATCACACCCAGGAGCAGCACCCCGGCCAAGGGCGCCAGCGCGTGGGGGGCCGAGGCGAAGGCGTGCGGCCAGCCCTCGTCGGCGTACGAACCGTCGGTGAACGGCAGGGCGATCAGCAGTGCCGAGGCGGGCAGCAGGGACAGGGTGAGCCCGCTGACCAGCCCGCCGATGGCCAGATGCAGCCCGTACCAGAGCAAGGTGCGGGCGCGCGCGTCCCACGATCCGGCGGGCCCGGCCGCGAGCTCCGCGGACTCCGGAAGCCCGCACAGCGAGCGTGCGGCGGTGGCCTCCAGGGGGCGTACGAGCGGGAGCAGCGCGGTCGGCACGGCCAGCGGCAGGGCCGAGGCGAAGGTGCCCAGCTGCCACGGCAGGGAGGTGAAGGGATCGGCGTCCTGGACGAGCATCGCGAAGACGACGGCGGTCAGCAGGTAGTACGGCATCAACAGGGCGCCGCCGAGCACCAGATGGACCCAGCGCAGCTGGGCCCGGCGGCCGGTCACCGCACGGACCGCCCGCCGCCACCACGCCCCGGTCACGGGGCCCGGTGCGCTGCCGCGTGCCCGGCGGCGCCGCGCTCGCGGAAGAAGCGGCCGCCGGCCGTGAGGACGAGCAGTCCGACGGTCATCTGCACAGCGTAGGTCAGATTCATCAGCGCGGTCGGCTCCTTGGCGGCGTTCTGGGCGGTCAGCCCGGCCAGGAGGAGCCAGCCGCCCCAGCAGGCGAGCGCCGCGGAGCCGACGCAGGCCAGGCCCAGCGGCACGGCGAGGCGCACCGGACGCCCGACGCGGAAGGCGAGCATCAGCACGCCGAGGGCGGTGATGAGCGCGAACAGGACGTAGGTGCCCTCAAGGACGGAGAAGTCGCTGCCGCGGTCCTGGGCCCGGTACCGGTTCAGCCCGGCGTCCGCCCCCGCGGCCCACAGCAGATGGACGGCGGCGGGTACCGCGGTGAGCAGGGCGATCACGACGGCGGCCGGGCGCCCGGTGGCACGGTCCGCCCCCAGGGCGGGCAGATCGGCGATCCGGCCGCGCCACAGATGGCCCCAGCGGCGGCGGGCGTACAGCGCGAACAGGCCCCCCAGGGCCAGCCCCTGCACGATGAACCCGCCGTAGACCATCCCGAAGACCCACTCGGCCAGGAACGTCCCGCCCGACCCGGAGGACCGGCCCCCGTCCCCGCCGCCGAAGCCGAGCGCCCTGGCCGCCAACTGTGCCGGGAATCCGGCCATGATGGGCGCGAGCAGACCGCAGGCGACCCATGCGGGCAGAGCCGTCAGCCAGACCGGCGCCCGCAGCCCCCAGGGGCGGGTGAGCAGCAGGGCGAGGACGACCACGGCGGCGTCCATGAGCACCGACAGGCCGTTGACGACGACCATCAGCGTCTGCCGACTGGGGTCGCGCAGCTCGCTGCCCTCGGGCATGCCGACGTGACTGCCCGACATCCAGGCGATCTTGAGGCCGATGTACGGGAGACAGGCGAGGATCGCGACGGCCCGCAGGATCCGCCCGGCGGAGTCACCGGGGGTGCGGGCGGGTGCCGGACGCGTCCGGGAGCCGGGAAGGGTGTGGGTCACGGGGACCAGCCTCGCGGCGCGGCGGGCGCCGCGCCTCACCCTGCCCGACGATCCGCCTCCGCCGCGCGGCGGAGGGGGCCGTCCTCCCATGGGTCAAAGACGTCGCGTCGCGAGGGTGAGCCGGTCCCGGGCGTCGAACAGGGCGTCCTTGATCATCTGCTCATGGGTGGGGGTGAGCCGGGCCACCGGCACCGAGCAGCTGATGGCGTCGCGCGAGGGGGTGCGGTACGGGATGGCGATGCCGAAGCAGCGCAGGCCCAGCGTGTTCTCCTCGCGGTCCACCGCGTACCCCTGCTCCCGGATGAGGTGCAGCTCCTCGATCAGCTTCTCGCGGTCGGTGATGGTGTGCTCGGTGAGCTGGCCCAGCGTCTCCGGCAGCAGCTTGCGCACCTGCTCGTCGGAGTACGTGGCCAGCAGCGCCTTGCCCAGCGAGGTCGAGTGGGCGGGCAGCCGGCGGCCGACGCGGGTGAACGGGCGCAGATAGTGCTGCGACTGCCGGGTGGCGAGATAGACGACGTTGGTGCCGTCGAGGCGGGCGAGGTGGATGGTCTCGGTGGTGTCGTCCGAGAGCCGGTCCAGGGTGGGGCGGGCGGCGGCCACGACCTCGTCGCCGTCGATGTAGGAGGTGCCGACGAGCAGGGCGCGCACCCCGATGCCGTAGCGGGTGCCGGTGGCATCCGTCTCCACCCAGCCGAGCTCCACCAGGGTGCGCAGCAGCATGTAGAGGCTCGACTTGGGATAGCCCACGGCCTCCTGGACCGCGGCGAGGCTGTGCATTCCGGGCCGCCCGGCGAAGAACTCCAGCAGTTCGACCGTGCGGACAGCCGATTTGACCTGGGCCCCGCCCGTCTCGGCAGCTGACATCGCCTTGACCCCTCTGTTCGACCAGCCATAGAGTCCCGAGGGGAAATTCATCACCCGGGACAGCGTTCAGCATATCGAACACCGTCGATGTGTGGGACGCAAGCAGCGGTAACACCACAGCAGGAGGAATCCGCGGTGTCAGCACCAGTGTGGAGCGTCGACCCCCGAACCGGAAAGCAGCGGGAGCAGGTAGCGGTCGAAGCCACGGCGGAGGAGGTCGACCGCGTGGTGCGCGCGGCCCACGCCGCCCGCGGCTCCCTGGCCGACCGTACGGTGCGCGCCGCCCTGCTGCGCACCGCCGCCGATCTCCTCGACGAGGCCCGTGACCAGCTGGTCGAGGCGGCCGACGCGGAGACCGCGCTCGGCCCCGCCCGGCTCACCGGCGAACTCGCCCGCACCACCTATCAACTGCGGGCCTTCGCGGCCATCGTGGACGAGGGCGCCTTCCTCGACGTCCGCATCGACCACGCCGACGCCACCCAGACCCCGCCCTGGCCCGATCTGCGCCGCTACAAGCTGCCGCTCGGCGTCGTCGCCGTCTACGCCGCCAGCAACTTCCCGCTCGCCTTCTCCGTGCCCGGCGGCGACACCGCGAGCGCCCTCGCCGCGGGCTGCCCGGTCATCGTCAAGGCCCACCCCGACCACCCCGCCACCTCCGAGGTGGCCGCCTCCGCGCTGCGCCGCGCCGCCGAGCGGGTCGGGGTGCCCGCCGAGGTGATCGCGGTGGTGCACGGTTTCGAGGCGGGCATCGAGCTGGTCAAGCATCCGCTGATCGCGGCGGCCGGTTTCACCGGATCGGTCCGCGGCGGCCGGGCCCTGCACGACGCGGCGGCCTCCCGGCCGGTGCCGATCCCCTTCCACGGCGAGCTGGGCAGCCTCAACCCGGTCGTGGTCACCGAGGCCGCGGCCACCGAGCGCGGCGACCAGATCGGCGCGGGGCTCGCGGGCTCCATGACGCTGGGCGTGGGCCAGTTCTGCACCAAGCCCGGCTTTGTGCTGGCCCCGGCCGGTCCGGCGGGCGACGGCCTGGTGAAGTCCCTCACCGAGGCGGTCAGCAACACCGACGCGGGCGTTCTGCTCGACCACCGGATGCGGGACAACTTCGTCGCCGGGGTCAAGGAGCGCGCCGAACTGGCGGACGTGGACGCCCCGGTCACCCCCGGCTCCGGCGGTGAGCACACGGTCAGCGCGGGCTTCCTGACCGTCCCGGCTCGGCGGCTCACCGAGGACGGCCCGCACGATGTGCTGCTGGAGGAGTGCTTCGGCCCGGTGACCGTCGTGGCGCGCTACGAGAGCGACGACGAGATCAGCGCGGTGCTCGGACGGCTCCCGGGCAACCTCACCGCCACCGTCCAGATCTCCGCCGCCGAGGGCGAGGGCACCGAGGGCCGGGCCGGTGCGCTGATCGCCGAGCTCACCCCGCTGGCCGGCCGGGTCCTGGTCAACGGCTGGCCGACCGGTGTCGCCGTCGCCCCGGCCCAGCACCACGGCGGCCCCTACCCGGCCACCACCTCCACCTCCACCTCGGTCGGCGGCACCGCCATCGAGCGCTGGCTGCGGCCGGTCGCCTACCAGGACACCCCGGCCGCCCTGCTGCCGCCGGAGCTGCGGGACGAGAACCCGCTGGAGCTGCCCCGGCGGATCAACGGCATCCGGGAGCAGCGCGGCTGAATTCCCGGAACGCACTCCGGGAGCAGCACCGCTGAAGCCCGGACCGACGGCGCGGCCGCCGGACCCGCGGACCTGACCCGCGGTTCCGTCGGCCGTGTCGGCATGCCCGCGGCCACGTACGGTTCCCGGGGTCTTCCGGCGGCCGATCCGCCGGGGTGTTCACCCGGGTGCCGCGCCAGGCATGGGAATCGCCGCAGGCCAGCGGGGATCCATAAGGTTCCCTTGAAGGCACCCGACAGGGAAACGCGATGGACGCCGGGGTGAGCCCGTTCCATAGTGGTTGGACATGGAGAGCCTGGCGGGCGCCGAGTTCGCGCCACACACGACGTATCTCACCACCGCGTCCAGCGGTCTGATCCCCGCACGCTCCGTGGCCGCCGTGAAGGCGGTCCTCGACGACTCGGCCGCCGGACGGCCCGTCATCGATGTGGCCTTCGAGGCGGTCGAGGAGAGCCGGGCCTCCTACGCCCGGCTCGTCGGCGTACCGGCGCGGCGGGTCGCGGCGGGCAGCTCGGTCGCCGGCTACGCGGGGATGATCGCCACCTCGCTGCCGCCCGGGGCCGAAGTCATCGTCGCCGACGGCGACTTCAGCTCCCTGGTCAACCCCTTCGCCGTCCGCGGCGACCTCAAGCTGCGCATCGTGCCGCTGGAGGAGATCGCGGAGGCGGTACGGCCCGGTACGGCGCTGGTGGCCGTGAGCGCCGTCCAGTCCGCGGACGGGCGGATCGCCGATCTCGACGCCATCGGGGAGGCGGCCCGGACCCACGGGGCCCGCACTCTGGTGGACACCAGCCAGGCGGCCGGCTGGTTCCCGGTGAACGCCGACGAGGCCGACTACACCGTCTGCGTGGCCTACAAGTGGCTGATGTGCCCGCGCGGGGCCGCCTTCCTGACCGTGCCCGAGGACCTCGGCGAGCTCACCCCGGTCTTCGCGGGCTGGGTCGCGGGCGAGAAGCCCTGGGAAAGCTGCTACGGACCGGTGGCCGAACTCGCCCACTCCGCCCGCCGCTTCGACGAGAGCCCGAGCGTGTACTCCTACGTCGCGGCCCGGCACTCCCTCGCGCTGATCGAGGAGCTGGGCACCGAGACCATCGCCGCCCATGACCGCGCGCTCGCCGACCGCTTCCGGGCCGGGGTCACCGGGCTCGGCCACCGGCCCGTCGCCGCCCCCGGCTCGGCCATCGTCTCCGTACCGGGGCTGGGGGACGCCGCGTCCCGGCTGGCGGAGGCGGAGGTGCATGTCTCGGCGCGGGCCGGCAACCTCCGCGCCTCCTTCCACCTGTACAACACGGCGGCCGATGTGGACCGGCTGCTGGAGGAGCTGTCCCGCTGAGACAGGGGCCGGAACGGGGCCGGAAAAAATCTGAGGGAAGCCGGGGCACCCCGGCTTCCCTCAGATCACGGACGTCAGCTCAGCGCACGGCGGTGATCACCGTACGGGCGTGAAGTCCCTGGCCCCGATGAAATCCGGCCGGGGGACCGGTGCCGCGAACGGCTCCACCGCGGTGTTCTCCACGCTGTTGAACACGATGAAGACGTTGCTGCGCGAGTAGGGCGTGATGTTGTCGCCCGAGCCGTGCATGCAGTTGCAGTCGAACCACGTCGCCGAACCGGCCTTGCCGGTGAACAGCTTGATGCCGTGCTTGTCGGCGAAACCCGCGAGCGCCTCGTCGGACGGGGTGCCCGCGTCCTGCATCTGCAGCGACTTCTTGTAGTTGTCCTTCGGTGTCTCGCCCGAGCAGCCGAGGAACGTACGGTGCGACCCCGGCATGATCATGAGGCCGCCGTTGGTGTCGTAGTTCTCGGTCAGCGCGATCGAGACCGACACGGTCCGCATGTTCGGCAGCCCGTCCTCGGCGTGCCAGGTCTCGAAGTCCGAGTGCCAGTAGAAGCCCGAGGCGCCGAAACCCGGTTTGACGTTGATCCGGCTCTGGTGGACGTAGACGTCCGAGCCGAGGATCTGCCGTGCGCGGCCCACCACTCGCGGGTCGCGCACCAGGTTCGCGAACACCTCGCTGATCCGGTGCACCTCGAACACCGACCGTACGTCCTGCGACTTCGACTCGATGATCGAGCGTTCGTCGGCGCGCACGTCCGGGTCGGCGACCAGCCGGTCCAGCTCGGCGCGGTAGACCGCGACCTCGTCCGGAGTGATCAGCTCGTCGATTGCCAGGAAGCCGTCGCGATCGAAATCGCTCAGCTCGGACGGTTGCAGCGGCCCGGGGGCGCCGGGCTCGGACCACACCACGGGGTCCACGCGCGGCGTGGCGACCTCCATGGCCCCACGGGTCGGGTACAGGTCAGTGACCGCGGTCATCGAATCATGCCTCCTCGGTCTCGGTGATCAGCGGGTATACGCCGTTCTCATCATGGTCCTCCCGTCCCGTGATCGGCGGGTTGAATACACAGACGCACCGGAAATCCGTTTTGGGGCGCATCGTGTGCTTCTCGTGCCCGTTCAGCAGGTACATGGTGCCGGGCGTGATCCAGTGCTTCTCACCGGTCTCGTCGTTGGTGAGCTCGGCCTCACCCTCGACGCACAGCACCGCCTCGATGTGGTTGGCGTACCACATCGAGGTCTCGGTGCCCGCGTAGAGGATGGTCTCGTGCAACGAGAAGCCGACGCCTTCACGGGCGAGCACGATGCGCTTGCTCTCCCAGGTGCCGGTCTTGGCCTTCACATGCCTCTCGGTGTCCTCGATGTCCTTGAAGGATCGGACGATCACGGTGAGTTCTTGCCTTTCTCTTCTCTGCGGTACGGGAGGGTTATGCGGTCTCGCGGACCGCGCGGGCGAGGGTCCGCAGCCCCTCGTCCAGGTCATCGGGGGAGATGGTCAGCGCGGGCAGCAGCTTGACGACCTCGCTCTCGGGGCCGGACGTCTCGACCAGCAGACCGAGTTCGAAGGCGCGCTTGCAGACGGCCGAGGCGCGCGGCTTGTCCTCGAACTCCAGGCCCCACACCAGGCCACGGCCGCGGAAGTGGGTGCCGGACTGCTCCTCGCAGATGGCGCGCAGGGCCTGCTCGACCTGCTCGCCGCGGGCCAGGGTCTGCTTCTCCATCTGGCTGTCGGCCCAGTAGGTGTCCAGGGTCGCGGCGGCGGTGACGAAGGCGGGGTTGTTGCCGCGGAAGGTGCCGTTGTGCTCGCCGGGCTCCCAGACGTCCAGCTCGGGCTTGAAGAGCGCGAGCGACATCGGCATGCCGTAGCCGCTGATGGACTTCGACACGGTCACGATGTCCGGGGTGATGCCCGACTCCTCGAAGGAGAAGAAGGCGCCGGTGCGCCCGCAGCCCATCTGGATGTCGTCGACGATCAGCAGCATGTCCTGGCGCTCGCACAGCTCGGCCAGGGCGCGCAGCCACTCGGGCCGGGCCACGTTGATACCGCCCTCGCCCTGCACGGTCTCGACGATCACGGCGGCGGGCTGGTTGAGGCCGGAACCCTGGTCCTCCAGCAGCCGCTCGAACCACAGGAAGTCCGGGATCGTGCCGTCGAAGTAGTTGTCGAACGGCATCGGGGTGCCGTGGACCAGCGGGATGCCCGCACCGGCGCGCTTGAAGGCGTTGCCGGTCACGGCCAGCGAGCCCAGCGACATGCCGTGGAAGGCATTGGTGAAGGAGACGATGGACTCGCGGCCCTTGACCTTACGGGCCAGCTTCAGCGCGGCCTCGACGGCGTTGGTGCCGGTCGGGCCCGGGAACATGACCTTGTAGGGCAGATCGCGCGGGCGCAGGATGTTGTTCTGGAACGACTCGAGGAACGCGCGCTTGGCCGTGGTGGACATGTCCAGGCCATGGGTGACGCCGTCACGCTCGATGTAGTCGATCAGGGCCCGTTTCAGCACCGGGTTGTTGTGGCCGTAGTTGAGCGACCCGGCTCCGGCGAAGAAGTCGAGGTAGGTGTGGCCGTCCTCGTCGAACATGTGGCTGCCCTGGGCACGGTCGAAGACGGCGGGCCAGCCACGGCAGTAGCTGCGCACCTCCGACTCCAGGGCCTCGAAGACGCTCAGGGCGGGCGGGGTGATGGTCACAGCGTTCTCCTGGGAGAGGGGTGTGAGGGGGGTGAGGAGGGAGGATCGGGGTGATCGGGGTGTGATCAGGGGAGATCAGGTCCGGTCCGCGCGCGGCCCGAGCGGGCCGAGCGGACCGATGCGGTAGAGCACCTCGGGCTCGTGCCCACCGTCGGGGAAGAGACCGCCGTGGAAGAGCACCTCACGCTCGAGCGGCGCTTCGTGCCGTTCGGCGAACGAGGTGAACAGCCGGTTCGAGGCGGTGTTGTCAGGGGTGATCGTCGTCTCGATGCCGCGGACGCCCGCCGCGGCGACCCGGGCGACCAGCCCGTCCAGCAGGGTGGCGGCCAGTTTGCGGCCACGCCAGGCGTGGTCGACGGCGACCTGCCAGACGACGAGGGTCTCGGGGCGCTCGGGACGGACGTAGCCGGTGATGAAGCCGACCGGTCCGCCGTCGGCGTCGCGCGCCACTACGGATGTGGCGGCGAAGTCGCGGCACCACAGGAGGTAGCTGTAGGAGGAGTTGAGGTCCAGGGTTTTGGAGTCGCGAGCGATTCGCCAGATCGCGGCTCCATCCTCGACGCGTGGTGTGTCGAGGGTGAGGCCCTCCGGCAAATCCAATTCGCTACGGACTAGGTCTGCTTGTGCGGCGGTCATGCAAATTCAATTTACCCAGCAGAATCAGAAAATGCATCGCGGTGGGGGGTTACGTAGAGGGGGGTCGATGTGTTATCACGCGGGAGCGCGCGTGCGCGCGGCCGTCGGCCGAAAGGCGGTAATTTGTAGGGGAGTTACTCGGGCAAAGTGGATCCCATGTGGGGTCCGTCACATATGTGTAACCGGCCGGTGACCGTCTTGAATTACGGGATCAGGAACCCGTGAAAAATTTTTTGTTTAGGAATCGCAAGGGCGGGCAGACGAATGTGGAAGCAGTAGCGGAAAAACGCGGAGAATTTCTGGCCACGCCGCTATGAATTCAATCCCCCGCGGTGAACCGAGGGAAGTCGCCCCGCACCGCGAAGGCCCCGGAGGCGCCGTTGCCCGAGGCCGAGTACGCGTCCCGGCCGGTGTCCCGGTCCCCCTCGGCGTGGTTGTACTGCCCCGCGAAGACGTACCGGCCCGGGCGCACGGTCGCGCCCTTCCGGAGCGTCCAGCGGTAGACCAGCACACCGTCCTCGACGCGGGTGGCGGTGGCCACATCGCCGGTCGGCAGCGAGCTCCAGGAGCCGGTGGACAGTACATCCCCGGTGTCCGCGACCCGCAGCTCCACCGTCAGCGAGGTCAGCGGCCTACCGATGGTGAGCGTGATGTCACTCTGCGCCCAGTACGGATTGGAATGGGCGTTGATGGCGCCCTTGGACCGAACGGTCGGCTCGGCGAGATGGTTTGGACCGGCCGCGGTGGGATAGGCGCTCGGCGTGTGCCGCTCAGCATCGCTCTGCGACCCGGCGCCCGGCTCCTCCCCGGGCCGTCTCTCCGCGCCCGCGCCCGCCGGAGGCGCGGGCGGCTCGCTCGAGGTGCGCACCGTCTGCGGCCGCTCGGCACCGTCCGTGGCCACCACCGCGATCCCCGTCGCCGCGACCGCCGCGGCCAGCCCGGCGACCGGGCCCACCAGCCGGGTCGCCCGGGGCCGGCGCGGGCCCGTCCGTGCGCCCCGGCTCCGGCCGTCGGCCGCCATGCCCGCCGTGACCCGGGCCAGCATCCGGATCCGGTCCGGCTCATGGGAGGCGGCGGCCGTACGCAGCTCGGCGACGACATCGCGGCCCTCGGAGCGCTCGCGATGCTCGATCATCAACTGCCCCCTCCTGCATGCCCGGCGTGGCCCATGTGACCCGAGTGGCGCGTGGGTCCTGTGTGGCCTGTGTTCCCAGAGCGGAGCGTTCGTACCGTCTGCTCGGCCTCCGCTGTCCCGGGCAGCTCGCCCTCGCCGTCCGGAGGGCCGAGCAGCCGCTCCAGCTCGGCGATTCCGCGGGAGGTCTGACTCTTGACCGTGCCCACCGAAATGCCCAGCGTACGGGCCGTCTCCCGCTCGGAGAGGTCGAAGGCGTGCCGCAGCACCACACATGCGCGCTTGCGGAACGGCAGCCGGACCAGCGCGGCCTGCACATCCACCACGGCGGACACATCCGGGTCGTCCACATGGTCGGAGCGCTGCGAGGAGAAGAGCGCCACCCGCCGTCGCTCACGCACCAGACTGCGGATCCGGGAGCGGGCCAGGTTGGCGACCACACCCCGGGCGTACGCGGCCGGATGGTCGGCGGCCCGCACCCGGTCCCACTGGTGCCAGACCGCCACCAGCGCGTCGGCCGCCAGGTCGTCCGCCCCGTCGGAGCTGCCGAGCAACAGATGGGCGAGGCGGGCCAGTTCGGCGTGGTGCCGCTCGAAGAAGTCCCGGAATTCGGCCTGTGGGTCGGTGGGGTGGGCCTGCGGGTCGGTCTGTGCGGCGGCCTGGGCCTGTAAGTCCGTCTGTGCGGCGGCCTGGGCCTGTAAGTCCGTCTGTGGGCCGGTGTGCGGGCGGGTCCGGGCGCCGGCCGATAAGCCAGCGGGGTCCTCCGGTGCGCCGGGCGCTCGCGCGGTGCCCGCGGCGGCCGCGTCATCGGCGGGAGCGTTCACGAGGACCTCCTCACTGCCGCTCCTCCGGTGGGTTGCGTGAGCGTAGCAGCGCTGCGCATGTTGTTCGAGTGGCGCCGTTCCAGCTCCTGGGAATTGGCCGGTCAACGCCCTGCCCCGGTCTCGTACAGTGCGTTGCATGAGGGATAGCGCGGTGCTCCACATCAAGGGCCGGGTCCTGGTCGGACCGGACACCGGCGACGCTGCCGGGGACGTCCGGGACGAGCTGTGGGTGGTCGACGGCAGGATCACGTTCGAGCGGCCGGCCGGGGCCAGGGACATCCGGTTGGTCGAGGGCTGGGTGCTGCCCGGCCTCGTCGACGCCCACTGCCATGTCGGACTCGACGCCCATGGGGCGGTGGATGATTCGACGAGCGAGAAACAGGCGCTGACCGACCGCGACGCCGGGGCGCTGCTGCTGCGGGATGCCGGATCGCCGGCCGACACCCGCTGGATCGACGACCGCGAGGATCTGCCCCGCATCATCCGGGCCGGCCGCCATATCGCCCGCACCAAGCGGTACATCCGCAACTACGCGCATGAGATCGAGCCGGAGGACCTGGTCGCCTACGTGGCCGCGGAGGCGCGGCGCGGCGACGGCTGGGTCAAGCTGGTCGGCGACTGGATCGACCGGGAGACCGGCGACCTGGGCGCCTGCTGGCCGCGTGGCGCGGTCGAGGCGGCCATCGCGGAGGCGCACCGGCTGGGCGCGCGGGTCACGGCGCACTGTTTCGCCGAGGAGAGCCTCGCGCCGCTGGTCGAGGCGGGGATCGACTGCATCGAGCACGCCACCGGGCTCACCGAGGAGACCATCCCGCTGTTCGCCGAGCGGGGCGTGGCGATCGTCCCGACGCTGGTCAACATCGCCACGTTCCCCCGGCTGGCGCTGGGCGGCGAGGTGAGGTTCCCGCGCTGGGCCGACCATATGCGGCGACTGCACGCGCGCCGGTACGAGACGGTGCGGGCGGCCTACGACGCGGGCATCCCGATCTACACCGGCACCGACGCGGGCGGCGGCCTGGCCCATGGGCTGGTCGGGCAGGAGGTGGCCGAGCTGGTGAAGGCGGGCATCCCGGCGCGGGACGCGCTCTCGGCGGCGACCTGGGAGGCGCGGACCTGGCTCGGACGGCCGGGGCTCACCGAGGGGGCCTCCGCCGATCTCGTCGTCTACGACGCGGATCCGCGCGCCGATGTGCGGGTGCTGACGACGCCGCGGCGGGTGGTGCTGCGAGGCCGCGTGGTCGGCTGACGGGGCCCGGGGACGGGCCGACGGGGCTCGGGGCGCAGGCCGACGGGGCTCGGGGCGCAGGCTGACTGGGCCCGGGGACGGGTGGGGCAGGGGGTCCTGAGGGGGCTCCTGAAGGGAACGCGGCTCGAACGCGGCGGCGAACCACACCCTTTGGGATGAACGGACATCATGTGTCTGCCTGTTTACCCACAGTGCGCAAATATGGCGTGGTCGAGGCCGTCGGCGCCCGTGGAGTCCCCCGCGGCAGGCGCGGCGGCTCCATGTCTCCTGTGGGGGTCAACTCACGTGTCCTGTTCCCGTAACACCTACTTCGGCATGCCCACCCGCCGTCTGGCGGCTGCCACTGCCGCTGCCGCGGTCTCCGTCCTGGGCCTGCTGCCCGCGGCGACCGCGCAGGCCGACACCGGTGCGACCACCGGTAAGGCGGGTGCGGCCGTACTCCGCACCGATCTCGATGTCTCCCTGCTCAACAAGACCGTCACGGCTCCGCTCTCGGTGGTGCTGAACGAGGTGCACGCACCCGCGACGGCCAGCAAGACGGCGCTCACCGCGACCCTGGACGGCGTGGACGGGGGCCGGCCGTTCAGTGTGCTGCGGGCCGATGTGGCCACCGCCCGGGCCGCCGCGGACAAGCAGCGCGCCGAGGGGTACTCCAACCTCGTCAACGCCAAGGTCCATGTGCCGGGTCTGGCCGGGGTGCCGCTGATCTCGGTCGAGCAGGTGACCTCGAAGGCGGTGTGCGCCGCCGGGAAGCGGCCGACCGCCCAGTCCAACCTGCTCGGCAGCGTCAGCGTGCTCGGCAGGAAGGTCACTCTGAGCACGAGCGGCACCACCACCGTGGATGTGCCGACGCTCGGCCAGGTCCGGCTCGATCTGTCACGGACGGCCACCACCTCGCGCACGGCGGCGGCCACGGCCCTCAACCTGAAGGTCTCCGTGAACCCGCTCAAGCTCAACGTCTCCGAGGTCGAGGGTCAGGTCACCCTCGCCCGGGCGACCTGCGAGGCGCCCGTCGCCGCGGCGGTCCAGCCCAGCCCGAGCGTGGGCCCGCAGACCACGCCCGAGCCGAAGCCGGAGCACCTGGCCGAGACCGGTGGCAGCTCGGCCACGCCGTATCTGGTGGGTGGCGGCGCACTGCTGCTCGCCGTGGGCGGCGGGGCCGTCATCCTGGCCCGCCGCCGGCGCGCGGGCGCCAGCGGCGACGCCGGCTGACGCCTGGTGTCAGGCGCCTGATGCCTGGCGCCTGACGGATGTCCTGTCCTGGCCCGTTGGGTCCGGTGCCCGTGCCGTGCCCAACGGCTCGGGTACCGGGCCTGGGGGCGGGTGCCCGAGGGTGCGGCATTGGGTCCGGCGGCGGATGTTGGGCACGGGCGTTGGGCCTGGTTGCGGGTGCCGGGTCGGGGCGGGGCCTACGGGTCGGGGCTCCGGTGCTGGGCCTGGGCTTGGGCGTTGGGCCGGGCCGCGGGTGCCGGGCCGGGGCGCGGCATTCGGGCCGGGGCTCCGGTGCTGGGCCGCGGCTCGGGCTCGGGCGTTGGGTCCGGCCGCGGCCCGGGGCACGACATTCGCCCGGGCCCGGCCGCGGGCGACGGGCCGGGTTACGAGGGCTCGGGCAAGCCGTACATGACCGCACACCGCTCCGTGCGGTGCGCGGTCTGGCGGCATGGTCAGGCAGCGCGGTGCGCGGTTCTGGCGGCGCGTGCAGGTGGCACCGTCAGGCAGCGCGTTCAGGCGTCCGATTCGGCGATGGCCTTCGCCAGGGCGATGACGAAGCGGTCCGTCGTGGCGCGGTCGCGGACGGCGATCCGGAGCCAGTCCGGGCCGAGGCCCGGGAACGTGTCACCGCGGCGGACGGCGAAGCCCAGCTCGCGCAGCCGGGTGCGGGTCGCCGCCGCGCCCGGCAGATGGATCAGCAGAAAGGGCCCGGCCGCCGGGCCGCACACCCGCACTGTCGTCAACTCGGCCAGCCGGTCGGCCAGATGGGCCCGGTCGGCGGCCGTACGGTCGGCGGCCCGCGCGGCCTCGGCGAGGGCGGGCGGGGCGCAGCACGCCTCGGCCGCCGTCAGGGCCGGGCTGGACACCGGCCACAGGGGCTGGACCCGCTCCAGCGCCGTGACGGTGTCCGGTTCCGCCAGCACATAGCCGATCCGCAGCCCCGCCAGACCCCAGGTCTTGGTGAGGCTGCGCAGCACCACGAGCCCCGGCACATCGGTGCGGTCCGCCAGCGACTCGCGCTCGCCCGGGACGGCGTCCATGAATGCCTCGTCCACCACCAGCGTCCGTCCCGGCCGGGCGAGACCGGCCAGGGCATCGGCCGGGTGCAGCACGGATGTGGGGTTGGTGGGGTTTCCGATCACCACCAGATCGGCGTCCTCCGGCACCGCGTCCGGGGCCAGCCGGAAGCCGCTGCGCTCATCGAGGATCACACGCTCCACGGTGTGCCCCGCGTCCCGCAGCGCCGCCTCCGGTTCGGTGAACTGCGGATGCACCACCACCGGCCGTTGGGCCGCGATGGCACGGGCGAGCAGGACGAACGCCTCCGCGGCTCCCGCCGTCAGCAGTACCCGGCCGACCGGAAGCCCATGGCACGCGGCGACCGCCTCCCGCGCCGCCCGCCCGTCCGGATAGGCGGCCAGCCCGTCGAGGGAGGCGGCGATACGGGCCTTGAGCCAGTCCGGAGGCGTACCGGCCCGGACATTGACCGCGAGATCCGTCAGGTCGGCATCGGCCCCCCGCACCTCCGCGTCCCCGTGATGCCGCAGATCGAACCCGGCGGACACGCCATCGGCGGCCGGGGCGGCGGACCCGCTCGTGGGCAGGCCCGCCGATGGATCAGTGGACATCGGCGTGGGTATCGGGATGCGCGAAGGCATGGGCCTCATCGCCGAACCCGGCGCGCCCGGCGGTGTCGGCCACCTCCTCATAGCGCTCCATGACGAGGTCGGCCAACTCCTTCGCCGAGCCGATGACATCGGCGGAGACCACCTCGACCTCGGGGTAGGCGAGCCCCCAGCCCTCCGCCTGCTGCCGCACCCGCTCCAGGGTGTCACCGGCGAACAGGAAGTACGGCAGCACCACGACCCGAGTGGCCCCCAGCTTGGCGCAGCGGTCCAGGCCCGAGGCAACATCCGGCGCGGCGAGCGAGGAGAAGGCCACCTCGACGCCCGCGAAGCCACGGCCCTCCCACAGCAGCCGGGCGGCACGGTGCACCTCGGCGTTGGCCTCGGGGAGCGGCGAACCGTCGCCCACCAGCAGCACGGTGGTCTCCGCGCGGTCCGAGGGCAGCCGGGGCCGGTTGCCCAGCGCCTCGTCGAGCCGCCGCTCCAGCACGCTCAGCAGCGTGGGGTGCGGGCCGAGCGGCCGGGCGGAGGCGAACGAGGCATCGGCATGCCGCTCCGCCTCCTGGGCCAGCGCGGCGGCGATGCCGTCTCTCGGGGGAGCCGCCGGGATCAGCGTCAGCGGGACGACCGCGAAGCGGTCCACTCCCTCGCCGACGAGCCGGGTGACCGCATCGGACAGCGGGTGGCTGCCCGGTCCGGTGAGGCCACCCGCCACGGGCAGATCCGGGTGGCGTGCGGCCAACTCCCTTACGAATGCGTGAAAGGCGGTGGCATGCCTTTCGTCTCGCGTGCCGATGCCTGCGAGGAGCAGGGCGGGCGGGGTCGTCACGAGGTCTCCTTGGTGCAGGTGGTGCGGGTCTCACGGTCAGCAGGGGGCGGCGGGCTGTTCCGCCCCGAGACGTTACTGACCTGCGTCGGGACGGTCGACGGCAGGTCTTCGCTGCCCGCCCTGCCCGGATTTGACCGCCGTTGGGCGGCGAGCGACGGCGCAGGTGGCCATCCCGGGGCGGCCGTGCGGCGCGGACTTCCGCTTGGCGACCAGGAGTTCGCCGCCAGGTCCGGCGGCCAGCAGCGCGGCCGCCTCGGCGACCCCGGCCGTGCCCACGGCGATGAGCGCCGCCGCGGACGGGTTCGGCACCTCCACCGCGGCCAGCGCCGCCGCCGGGTATCCGCACAGGGGCACCCCCAGCCGCTCGGCCGCCGTCAGCAGCCCGGCCTCCCCGGCCTTGGCCTCCACGGTCGCCAACTCGGCCACGCCGCGCGGTGAAAGGCCCGCCTCCGCCAGGGTCGTCTCCACCAGCCCGATCACCTCGCCGACGGACACACCCCGGCTGGCCCCGACTCCGACGACAAGCGGTGCCCCGGGCAGGGGACACGCCGTGCCCCGGCCGATGACCTCCACGCCAGCTCACCGCCTCGGCTCAACCGGCAGGGGACACACATCTGTCGGCGAACCGGGCCGCCGCCCCTGGCACCGAGGCCCAGTGCACATGCAGATAGGAGGCATGCACATTTCCCTGTGCGAACCCTTCGGTACGACGCTCCGGGTGGACAAGCCCCCAGGCGGGCTCCGCCCCCGCTCCGGGCACGATGGTCGTGCGGTGGAACTCATGGCCGCGCACCCGCGTCCCCGCGGCGGCGAGTGCGGTGTCGGAGATGGCCACGGCCTCACGGTAGCCCAGCGTCAGACGTTCCGACATCCGTGCCTCGGCGGTCAGCACCCCGCACATCGGCTCTCCGTCCAGCGAGTGCGCCAGATACAGCAGTCCGGCACATTCGGCGGCGATGGGCGCGCCGGACGCGGCGAGCTTTGCGACGGCTGCCCGGAGCGGCTCGTTCGCGGACAGCTCGGGGGCGTAGACCTCCGGGAACCCGCCGCCGATCACCAGACCGCCGGTGCCTTCCGGGAGGTGCTCGTCCCGCAGCGGATCGAAGGGGACGACCCGCGCCCCGGCCGCCGTGAGCAGCTCGGTGTGCTCCGCGTACGAGAAGGTGAACGCGGCCCCGCCGGCCACGGCGACCACCGGCCGCGCCGCGCGCCCTCCCCGGCCCCCGGCACCGGGGACGGCCTCCACCGCCCGGCGCATCTCCTCCACCGGATCCCAGACCGGCTCGGACAGGGGCGGTGCGCTGCGCGCAAGCGCCAGCAGCCCGTCGAGATCGCAGCCCTCCCGCACCCGGGCGGCCAGCGCGGCCGCCGAATCGACCGCCTCCGCCTGGCGCTCGGCCACCGGCACCAGACCCAGGTGGCGGCTCGGCGCCCGCACCTCCCGCGTCCGGCGCAGCGCGCCGAACACCGGCACTCCGCACCCCTCCAGCGCCTCGCGCAGCATCGCCTCGTGGCGGTCCGAACCGACCTTGTTGAGGATCACCCCCGCGACCCGCACCTCGGGGTCCCAGGACGCGAAGCCATGCACCAGCGCGGCCACCGACCGCGACTGCGACGACGCGTCCACGACCAGCACCACCGGCGCCCGCAGCAGCTTGGCCACATGCGCCGTCGAGGCCAGCTCGCCCTGTCCGGCCGCCCCGTCGAACAGCCCCATCACCCCTTCGACCAGGGCCAGATCGCAGCCCGCCGCCCCATGCAGGAACAGCGGGGCGATCCGCTGCGGGCCGCACAGATAGGCGTCCAGATTCCGGCCCGGGCGCGCGCCCCCGGCCCGGGACCGCCCGGCCGAGGAGGCGGCCGAGGAGATCGCGAGCGCGTGATAGCCAGGGTCGATGTAGTCCGGGCCGACCTTGTGCGGGGACACGTCCAGACCGCGCTCCGCGAAGGCGGCCATGAGCCCCGCGGTGACCGTCGTCTTCCCGCTGCCGGAGGCGGGCGCCGCGATCACCAGACGCGGGACACTCACCACTCGATGCCTCGCTGGCCCTTCTGACCGGTGTCCATCGGATGCTTGACCTTGGACATGTCGGTGACCAGGTCGGCGAAGTCCACCAGCTGCGCCGGTGCGTTACGCCCCGTGATGACGACGTGCTGCGTCCCGGGCCGGTCCCGCAGCACCGACACCACCTCGTCGGGGTCCACCCAGCCCCAGTGCATCGGATACGCGAATTCGTCCAGCACATAGAGCCGGTATGTCTCCGCCGCGAGATCGCGCTTGACCTGCTCCCAGCCCTCGCGTGCGGCCTCCTCGCTGGAAGCCATGTCGCGCTGGACCCACGACCAGCCCTCGCCCATCTTGTGCCATGCGACGGTCCCCCCTTCGCCCGAGTCGCCGAGGACGCGCAGGGCGCGCTCCTCACCGACCCGCCATTTCGCGGACTTTACAAATTGGAATACACCGACCGGCCAGTTTTGGTTCCATGCCCGCAGCGCCAGCCCGAACGCCGCGGTCGACTTGCCCTTGCCCTGACCGGTGTGGACGAACACGAGCGGACGGTTGCGGCGCTGGCGGGTGGTCAGCCCGTCGTCCGGGACGACGGTCGGTTGTCCTTGCGGCATCAGGCGGCCCTCCGAGGGTTCGATACGGTTCGTACATCGCGCACCAGCGCGGTCACGCTGTCCGCGCGCAGCTCGTCGAGCGTCACCGGCGTGGCCCGCAGTTCGCGGGCGAGCGCGCCCGCCAGCCCCAGCCGCACCGGCCCCGACTCGCAGTCCACGACCACCGAGGCGACCCCGTCGCCCGCGAGCATCCGCGCCGCGCGCCCGGCCCGCTCGACCGGCGTGGGCCCGCCGGCCCGCTTTGCCTCCGTGGCCCGTCCGTCGGTCACCACGACCAGCAGCGGACGGCGTGAGGGATCCCGCAGCCGCTCCACCCGCAGCACCTCCCGGGCCTTCAACAGCCCGGCCGCCAGCGGCGTACGGCCGCCGGTCGGCAGCCGCTCCAGCCGCACGGCCGCCGCGTCCACCGACGAGGTGGGCGGCAGCGCCAACTCGGCGTCCGCGCCCCGGAAGGTGATCAGCCCGACCTTGTCCCGCCGCTGGTAGGCGTCCAGCAGCAGTGACAGCACCGCGCCCTTGATCGCGCTCATCCGTGTCCGCGCGGCCATCGAGCCCGACGCGTCCACCACGAACAGCACGAGATTGCCCTCCCGGCCCTCGCGCACCGCCTCGCGCAGATCGTCCCGGCGCACCAGGAGCCCGGGACCGCGCCGCCCGCGCGCCCGCTGATGCGGGGCGGCCGCCCGGACGGTCGCCGTCAGATGCAGCGCGGAGAGCGTCCCCCGCGGGCGGCGGGCTCCGGTGGTGCGGCCGTGCGCGCTGCGGGCGCGCGACCGACGCCCGGCCGCGCCCTCGCCCAGACCGGGGACGTCGAGCCGCCGGGTGCGGAACGGCTCGGCGGCGCCCACGGCCGCCCGCTCACCGCCGGCTCCGCCGGTACCTTCGTCCGCTTCCCCCGCCCCGTCGTCGCCATCGGCCCGGGCGGAGTCGGTCTCGCGGTCGGCCGTCTCGTGCTCACCGGTGCGCTGGTCGGGGACGGACGGCTCGGGCGCGGCGGGCGGCGCCTGCTCCCCGGCCCCGTCGCCCGTGTCCTTCTGGGGCCCGCCTCCGGGGTTCTCGGGGCCGCCCGGGCCGTCCGGCCCGTCGTCCGGGCTGTCGGGGCCCTCCGGGCCCGGGCCCGGGTCCGGATCCGGCTCCGGCTCGTCCTCCTCGAACTGCCGGAGGATCTCGTCGAGTTTGCCCTCGTCGAGCCCCGGCGCGTCGAACGGAGCCCGCCGCCGGCGGTGGGGGAGCGACAGCAGCGCCGCCCCCCGTACGTCCTCGGTCCGCACATCGGTGCGGTCCGCCCAGGCGGCCAGCGCGGTCGCCGTACGGGCCGTCACGATGTCCGCGCGCATCCCGTCCACCTCGAACCCGGCGCACACCGCCGCGATCTGCCGCAGCGCGCGATCGCCCAGCCCCACCCGCGGCAGCAGGGCGCGCGCCGCCGCGATGCGCTCCCTCAGCGCGTCCTCGTCCGCCGCCCAGCGCGCCGCGAACCCCTCGGGGTCCTCGTCGTACGCCAGCCGCCGCCGCACCACCTCGACCCGCTCATCGGTGTCCCGGGACGCCGCGACCTCCACTGTGAGACCGAAGCGGTCCAGCAACTGCGGCCGCAGCTCGCCCTCTTCCGGGTTCATGGTGCCCACCAGCAGGAAGCGCGCCGCATGCCGTACGGACACCCCCTCGCGCTCCACGTAGGAGGCGCCCATGGCGGCCGCGTCGAGCAGCAGGTCGATCAGATGGTCGTGGAGCAGGTTGACCTCGTCGACGTAGAGCACCCCGCGGTGGGCGTCCGCGAGCAGTCCGGGCTCGAACGCCTTCACCCCGTCCGACAGCGCCCGCTCGATGTCGAGGGCGCCGACCAGGCGGTCCTCGGAGGCGCCGACGGGCAGTTCGACCATCCGCGCGGGACGCGCCTCGCCGGTGTCCGGCTCATGAGGGCCGTCCGGGCAGGACGGGTCGGGCGCGGCCGGATCGCAGGAGAACCGGCACCCGGCCACCACGTCGACCGCGGGCAGCAGCGCCGCGATCGCTCTTACGGCGGTGCTCTTGGCCGTGCCCTTCTCCCCGCGCACCAGAACGCCGCCCACGGCGGGGGAGACGGCGTTGAGGAGCAGGGCGAGCCGCAGACCGTCCATGCCGACGATCGCGCTGAAGGGGTAGGTGGTGGTCACGCGGCGGTACCTCCTGGTGTGCGTGGGCGTCCCGGTCCGGTGTCGGTGTGGGTGTCGGGGTTCATCACGACGTCCCTGCTGGCGCCCCTGGAGGGACGAACGGCAGCCCCTCCGGGACGCCCTTCTCGATGAGCCGCAGCAGTGCGTCGGTGTCGGCGTGCTCCTCGATCAGGTCGCCGAGCCGGTCGAGTTGCTCCTCGCGCAGCTCGCCGAAGCGGGTGTCCGGCGCCGGTACGAACGCCCGGCCCGCCGCGGCGGCCACCCGGCGCAGGAACGCCCGTCGGAAGCCATCGCTCTCCAGCGAGCCGTGCCAGTGCGTGCCCCACACCGAGCCCACCCGGCAGCCGTCCAGGAAGGGCTCCTCGGCCCCGTCGAGCAGCTCGGCGACCCCGTGGTGGATCTCGTAGCCCTCCACCCGCTCACCGAGGGCCTCGCCCACCGGCCGGGCCAGGGTCTTCTCCGCCGCGAACCGCACCCGCACCGGCAGCAGCCCGAGCCCGGCGACCGTCCCGGCCTTGGACTCGACCTCGTCCTCGATGCGCTCCCCGAGCACCTGGAAGCCGCCGCAGACGCCCAGCACCGGACGGCCCTCGGCGGCCCGCCGGGCGATCGCGTCGGCGAGCCCGCGCTCACGCAGCCACTCCAGCGCCCTTACGGTGCCCCGGGTGCCCGGCAGCACCACCAGATCGGCGTCGGCCAGCTCCTCGGGCCGGTCCACGAACCGCACGACCACGCCCGGTTCGGCCGCCAGCGCGTCCGCGTCCGTGAAGTTGGACATCAGCGGCACGGCGGCCACCGCGATCCGCAGGACGTCCGCGCCGTAAGGGGGCGCCACGACGCTCTCCCGCACCGTGCCGCGCAGCGACACCCGCAGCCCGTCCTCCTCGTCGATCCCCAGCCCGTGGGCGAACGGGAGCACACCGACGGTCGGGCGCCCGGTGAGGTCGCGCAGCATCTCCAGACCGGGCTCCAGAAGGCTCACATCGCCGCGGAACTTGTTCACCAGATAGGCGGCCACATGCCGTTGGTCCGCCGCCGACAGCAGCGCGGTGGTGCCGAAGAAGGACGCGAAGACGCCACCGCGGTCGATGTCCCCGACCACCACGACCGGAAGCCCGGCGGCGCGCGCCAGCCCCATGTTGACGATGTCGGTGCGGCGCAGATTGATCTCGGCCGGACTGCCCGCGCCCTCGCAGATCACCGCGTCATGGGTGCGCCGCAGCTCCTCCAGGCACTCCGTGACGGTCCCCAGCAGCGCCTCCCGCCCCGAGGGCCGCGTCCGCCCGGGGGAGGCCGCGCCCGACGGCGGGTTCGCCGCGGGCCCCGACCGCCCGAAGTACCCGCGCGCGCTCAGCTCGCCCACCGGCTTGCCCAGCAGCACCACTTGGCTGCTGCGGTCGCTGCCCGGCTTCAGCAGGACCGGGTTCATCAGCGCGCTCGGCTCGACGCGCGCGGCGGCGGCCTGCATGGCCTGCGCCCGCCCGATCTCCGCCCCCTCCCGGGTGACGAAGGAGTTGAGCGACATGTTCTGCGCCTTGAAGGGGGCCACGCTGACCCCCTTACGGGCGAGCCATCGGCAGATCCCGGCCGTCACGACGCTCTTGCCCGCGTCGGAGGTCGTGCCCGCGACGAGCAGCCCCCCGCCCCGCGCCCCGGAACCGTCCGTGCCGCCCTTACCGCGTATCCCGCTCATCCGCCGCCCCTTTCAGCGGCCCGGGGCCGCCCCGTCAACGCCCTCAGGACCGGCCGGGCCGCCACGGACACCCCGAGCGCCAGGACGCCGACGCGCCGCGACAGCCGTATCGCCCGCTCGATGTCGGCCGACTCCACCGGCCGCCCGCCGGAGTTGAGCACCGGCCGGTGCTCGACCCGGCCGCCGTACGTGAGGGTGCCGCCCAGCCGTACGCCGAGCGCGCCCGCGAAGGATGCCTCCACGGGGCCCGCGTTGGGGCTCGGATGGCGCCGGCCGTCGCGCCGCCAGGCGCGCCGCGCACCGCGCGGATCGGGGCCGGAGAGGGTCGCCAGGGCCGCCGTAAGGCGCGCACCGGGCCAGCCGGCCACATCGTCCAGACGGGCCGCCGCCCAGCCGAACCGCCGGTAGCGCGGCGACTTGTGGCCCACCATGGCGTCCAGGGTGTTGACGGCGCGGAAGCCGATGAGCCCCGGCACGCCGCCCACGGCCCCCCACACCAGCGCGCCCACGACGGCGTCGGAGGTGTTCTCGGCGACCGATTCGACGACCGCGCGGGCGATCTGCGGCCCGTCCAGCGCCTGCGGATCGCGCCCGCACAGATGCGGCAGCCGCTCCCGGGCGACCTCCAGGTCCCCCGCGGCCAGGGCCCCGCCGACGGCCCGTGCCTCACGGCCCAGCGTCGTACCGCCCAGCACGGCCCAGGTGGCGGCGGCGGTCAGCGCGACCTCCGCGCCACCGCGCCCGCCGAGGGCCCGTACGGCGCGGGTCAGCAGCGCGGCACCGGCGGCCGCGCCGCCCGCGCACAACGCGGTGTGCAGGGCCCCGTAACCGCGGTGGTCACGCCACAGCCGGCGCTCGGCGGCCGCGGCGGCGCGCCCGAACGCGGCGACCGGATGGCCGCGGCGCGGATCGCCCGTGGCGAGGTCACCGAGGAAGCCGAGGGCCGCGCCGCACGCGAACGAGGCGTGATCGGCACACATCCGTCAGGCCGCCGTCACGCCTCGGCGCGACGACACGTAACGAAAGGGGCCAGGTGGGCCGAAGGGGCCGGAAGAGCCAGTGGGGACAGAGGAAGCTGGCGGCGTGGCCGTGCCGGGCATGGCGGTATGTCCTCACTCAGGGTCCGCGCCCTGGTTCGACGTGACCGGCGGTGAAAGTCTCCTGGCTCCCGGATCCGCACCCCTCCCGGTCTTCCAGCCCCGCGTACGAAAGCAACCGTACGGTCGAGCCGTGACCCCATACAGGCGATGGGAGAGTGCTCCCCGGTGACAGTGGCGGGACCGCGCCGGATTCTCACCGGCTTCCTCTCCTGCCGCCGTTTGGCTCGGGAAGTCCACCATGGGCCGCGAATGGCCGTCAACTCGCATATGACCCATGACGCCCGAGTGTGCCGAGCCCCACAGACGCGGCCGCACTCGAGGCGGCCGCCGGACGGTCGGCGCTGGTCAGCGCCACCATCCGGCGGCCGGTGGGTCGATGAGGACGCGAGCCTCAGGCGACGATCAGATAGATGCCGTACGCCACGGCCGCGGCGCACAGCGCGAAGCAGGTGTACGCGCCGGTGCGAGCGAGCGCGGAGGCGCCGACCGTGCCACCGGACACGGCGGCCGCGCCGCCCTGCTCCGGGGCCGCCTTACGGGACGTCCCGAGGATGCCCAGGGTGAAGACGCCCACCATGCCGACCGTCACCACGAGGCTGACGCCGAAGACCTGGCCGAGTGCCGCCCAGTCGATGCTCATATTCCGTGGCTCCTTAGCGGGTGGTGCTGCTCGCGGCGGCGGGGGTGGGGGTCTGCTCGGGCGTGCGCTCGGCGATGCCGCCCTGGGGGGCGGTCTTCGCCGCGCTCTCGGGAGCGGAAGGCTTCGTACCCGCGGGCGGCGGGGCCACGGACCTCAGGGCGGCCGTGACGGCGCCCACCGGCTCGTGTGCGCCGACCTCGTTGACGTTGGTGTGGTCCACGGGCTTGCGGCGCGACAGCGCCCAGATCGCCCCGCAGGCCAGGACGGCGAGCACGGCCACCGCCGTGATCCCCGCGTTCCCCTGGTCGGCCAGCAGCGCGGCGCCGCCCGCCACCAGGCCTGCGGCCGGGAGGGTCAGCACCCAGGCGAGCACCATGCGGCCGGCGGTCGACCAGCGCACCACCGCGCCCTTACGGCCGACACCCGCACCCATGACGGCGCCGGAGCAGACCTGGGTGGTGGACAGCGCGAAGCCGATGTGGGAGGAGGCCAGGATGACGGTCGCGGCGCCGGTCTGGGCGGCGAAGCCCTGCGGCGGCTGGATGTCGGTGATGCCCTTGCCCATGGTGCGGATGATGCGCCAGCCGCCCAGGTAGGTGCCGAGCGCGATGGCCAGGCCCGCCGAGACGATGACCCACAGCGGCGGGTCGGAGTCGGGCGCCACCACGCCCCCGGTGACCAGCGCCAGGGTGATCACGCCCATCGTCTTCTGGGCGTCGTTGGTGCCGTGGGCCAGGGAGACCAGAGCGGCCGAGGCGATCTGCCCCGCGCGGTAGCCCTTCGCGGTGTCCTCCGAAGAGCGGTCGCGGCCGAGCCGGTAGGTGAGCCGGGTGGCGGCCACCGTGGCGATGCCGGCCACGACCGGCGCGGCGACGGCGGGGATCAGGACCTTCATGACGATCGCGTCGCCGTTGACCCCGTCCAGGCCGACGGAGACCACGGTGGCGCCGATCAGGCCGCCGAACAGGGCGTGCGAGGAGCTGGAGGGGAGCCCGGCGAGCCAGGTCACCAGATTCCACAGGATCGCCCCGACCAGCCCCGCGAAGATCACTTCTGGTCGGATACCGGAGTCCTCGTCGATGATCCCGCCGGAGATGGTCTTGGCCACCTCCACGGAGAGGAACGCGCCGACGAGATTGAGGACGGCCGACATCGCCACCGCCACCCTGGGACCGAGTGCTCCCGTGGAGATGGTGGTGGCCATGGCGTTAGCCGTGTCGTGGAAGCCGTTCGTGAAGTCGAACACCAAGGCCGTGACGATCACGATCCCGATGAGAAGCGTGATGTGTTCCATACACCCGGTCAATCAGTTCGAAGGTCGTTAGTGGCACGGTGAACGTAAGGAAACAGGGTGAACGGAAGATGAACTGAGTGGGGCATCAGGGTGACGTGGTTGCGGGAGTGCTAAAGCCTGATGAATTCACGCCTACTTTCCCATGTCGTACGGGAGTTGAGCCTCGATCGAGGACCGCCGGAGGAGGCCCCGGGACCGGCCCCGCGGCCGCCCGCCGTTCACCCTCGTTCACCCGCACGGAGGCGGCTGCCCACGAGGCGCGGTCGTAGACAAGCGGCGCGCCCCTTCCGGTCCCGCCATCACCCGGCCGCCGGACGCCTGGGAGGATCGGGCCTCGGAGGTGAGGGCAGATGACCCAGTCGCGATCCACGCGGCAGCCGCAGCCGCGGCTGACCCATCCCCTGCGGCAGGCATGGACCCAGGTGGTGAGAACGGCCCGCAGAACCACCGCCGACGGCCTGGTCGTCGGCACCTCGGGCAATGTCTCGGCCCGGGTCGGCGACACCGTCCTGGTGACCCCGAGCGGCGTCCCTTACGACCGGCTCGGCCCACGGGACGCCGTCGCCGTCGACCTCGACGGACAACAGGTCCTCGGCACGCTCGAGCCGACCAGCGAGCTGCCCATGCACCTGGCCGTCTACCGGGAGACCGACGCCCAGGCCGTGGTCCACACCCACGCCGTCCACGCCACGGCCGTCTCCACGCTCGTCGACGAGCTCCCCGCGATCCACTACATGACCGCGGCCCTCGGCGGACCGGTCCGCGTCGCGGCCTACGCGCTCTACGGAACGGACGAACTGGCCGACGCCATGATCGAGGCGCTGCGCGACCGCAGCGGCTGTCTGCTGCGCAACCACGGCACCGTCGTCCACGGCGCCACCCTGGACCAGGCCTACGACCGCACCGCCCAGCTCGAATGGATGTGCCGGGTCTGGCTCACCGCGGTCTCCGTCCCCGGCCGCACTCCCTCCCTGATCCCGCCGGACGAGTTGCGGCGGGCCGCGGACAAGCTCAGCGGCTACGGCCAGCCGAGCTGAGCCCGCCGGGCACCCGCCCGGCCCCGCACCGCACGCGCCCGGCCCCGCACCGCACCCGTCCGGCCCCGCACCGCACGCGCCCCGGCCGTACGGTCACCCGGCCGGGTACGCCCGCTGGCCGGGGGCCGCCTCCCCGCCCACACTGGGAGGGATGCGTCTGCGGACAACGGCGGTCGCGGCCGCCACCACCTTGCTGAGTGCCGGCGTGGCCGCGGTGGCGGCCGGACGGTACGCCACCGATGCTGCGCTGAAACCGGCCCCCGACCGTCCGCTGCCGAACGAGCCCCCGCTCACCGTGCACGCGACGGCGGCCGGCCAGATCACCCTGACCCGCTCGCTCGCCTCGCTGCGCCCCGGTGTCTACGGCCTTACCGGCCGCTCCTGCCACGCCGTCGTCGGCCCCGTCATCGAGGACGCCCCGCACCCCGCCGACTGCGTGGTGCGCCGCCTGGAGCGGGTCACCCACGGCGACCTCACCCCCGGCACCCGGGTGCGGCTGACCCCCCAGGTGTACATCGGCAATCCGCGGGACGCGCTCGGCATCGACCACGCCGACGTCGACGTGCCCGGCGAACTCGGCCCGCTGCCCGCCTGGTTCATCCCCGGCGAACGCTCCACATGGGTGATCACCACCCATGGCCTCGGCACCACCCGTGAGCACCCTATGGTCGTCATGCCCTTCCTGCGGAAGCTGCGGGTGCCGGTGCTCGACCTCGCCTACCGCGGGGACCCCGGCGCCCCCCGGCCCAAGGACGGCATATCCCACCTCGGCGACACCGAATGGCGCGACCTGGACGCGGCCCTCCGCTACGCGGTGGCGTACGGGGCCACCGGGATCGTGCTGCACGGCTGGTCCATCGGCGCCTCGATGGCCCTCCACGCCGCCGCGAACTCCGCGCTGCGCCACCGCGTCCTCGGCCTCGTCCTGGACTCCCCGGTGCTCGACTGGCAGGCCACCCTGCGCGCCCTCGCCGCGGCCCGCGGCATCCCCGCGCCGCTGCTCCCACTCGCCCTGCGGGCCGCCGAGGGGCGCACCGGGCTCCACGACAGCGTGCTTCCGGAGGTGGCCGATCCCGAGCGGTTGTCCGTGCCCACGCTCGTCGCCCACGGCCCCGACGACACCCTCGCGCCGTGGCACGCCTCGCGCGAATTCGCCGACCGCAGACGCGACCTGGTCACCCTTCACACGGTGCGGCGGGCCCCGCACGCGGCCATGTGGAACGCGGACCCCAAGGGGTACGAGGAGGCTCTGCGGCGCTTTCTGATACCGCTCCTGTAGCGCCCGTAAGGCGATCGCGGAAGCGCGTGCGAGACGGCGCGGGAAGCGTTCGCGGGGCGGTGGCGCGAGCGTCCGTAAGATGGCGCGAACCGTTCGCGGCGACCGCCGGACGGGTGCCGATTGGGCTTTCGGGCCGTCAACGGCGAGACTGCTTCCGTGACGTCCCGTACTCCGCGCGACTCCCGGCTCCGACTCGTCCGCAACCGGCCGATGGCCACCGCCCGCCGGCCCGCGGTGAACCGCGGCTCAAGACCGGCGCCCCGCCCGCCGGAGGGCACTCCGCCCCCGGCGGAGCTGGCCCGGCGGGCCAGGGCGGGGCTCACCGGGGCCGTGGCGGTCGCCCACTGGGCCGCGGCCGAGCACGGCGCTCCCGGCGCGCTGTCCGACGAGGCCGCCGCCCGCGCCGCCGCCGCGCTCGGGCTGAGCGAACCGGAGGTGCGGAGCGACTGGGACCGCGCCCGCCTCATCGGCCTCATCGAGCACCACGCGGGCACCACCCGCCCCGGCTGGCGGCTGCAGGCGTGGGACCGGGACGACAGCGCCGTGCTGCGCGGCTGGGTCGCGCTCCTCGACGCATGGTCCCTGGCCTGCCCCGCCCCGGCGGCGGCCGAGCCGACGGCGGTCGCGGAGGTCGTCGAGGCCGTACCGCAGCTGCTCTCGCTGCTGCAGCTCTCGGCCGGCCCCATGCAGATCTCCGCCCTGCTGGACATGCTCCGGCAGCGGGTCGCCGAGCTGCGCACCGAGCGGTGCGAGGTCCCCCAGGACGCCGCGGAGCTCCGGGACGCCACGGAGCCCCAGGAGCCCGCGCGGGGCGCCGGGAGCCCCGACGACGCCGAGGACACCGCCACGCTGGAGGGGCTGCTCGACTGGGTCCTGGACGCCCTCTCGTCCGTCGGGGCGCTCACCGTACGGGAGGAGTCCCAAGACGGGCCGGAGGGCGCCGGGAGCGCGGCCGACGACGCCAAGGGCGACAGCCGGGAGGCCGAGCTGTCCGCGCTCGGCAATTGGGCGGTGTGGGTCAAGCTGGAGCAGATCTGCGTCGCCGCCCAGAGCCCGGCCGGGAACATCGAGCAGCCCGCCGCCGACATGCTGCGCGGCTGTGCGGGCCTCACCCCGGGCCCCGCCCGCGCCGAGTACCGGGCCTGGCTGGCCGCCCGCCCCGTCGGCAGCGCCGTCACCGAGCTGATCGAGGCGGCGCGCGGCGACGACGCGCTGCTGCGCGGGCTCGCCTTCGAGGCGCTGCGCGTCGTCGGAGCGCCCGCCGAGCCCGCCGTACGGGCCGTCGTCGACGAATCGTGCCTGCGGCCGTACGCGCTTCTGTGGCTGGCCGAGCACGAGGGCGCCGACCCGGACGAGGCGCTGGACGCGCTCACCCGCGAGGAGGCCACCTGGCTGTGGGTGGACACCGCCGCGGCCATCTCCGACCACGGGGAGAGCCCGCTGCTCGTCCGCCACCTGGAGTCCGCCGTCCAGGGCACCGTGCCCGCGCTGCTGGAGGAGGTACGGGCCGTGGGGCATCCCCGCACCGTGCAGGTCCTGGTGGCGCTGGCCGCCGCCCACCCCGATCCGGCCCTGGCCAAGGCGGTGCGCCGGGCGGCCTTCCAGGTGCACACGGGCGGGGCTTGACAGGTTCACACGGCCGGGCCCGAGGGGGAGCGGCCGCGGGGGAGAGGAGAGCGGCCGCCACGGGAGACCATGGGGAAGACCGTAAGGTCGCGGCGAGGGCCGTAAGGCCGGGGGAAAACGACTTGCCCGCACCGCTAAACTAGCCGCATGGCAATTCTCCTCGTGCATTAGACGGCGTCGGCCGCTCTCGTCCGTCCCGTCCGCCGTCCACCCTGCCCAGGAGTAATTCCCGTGATCACCGCCTCCGGCGTCGAGCTGCGTGCCGGCGCTCGCGTCCTCATCGAGTCCGCTTCCTTCCGTATCGCCAAGGGCGACCGCATCGGCCTGGTCGGCCGTAACGGCGCGGGCAAGACCACGCTCACCAAGTGCCTGGCCGGTGAGGGCATCCCGACCGCCGGCACCATCACCCGCTCCGGTCAGGTCGGCTACCTCCCGCAGGACCCGCGCACCGGCGATCTCGACGTCCTCGCCCGCGACCGCATCCTCTCGGCCCGCGACCTCGACTCCGTGCTCCGCAAGATGCGCGAGAACGAGGACCGGATGGCCAACGGCAAGGGCGCCACCCGCGAGCGCGCGATGAAGAAGTACGAGCGCCTGGAGACCGAGTTCCTCACCAAGGGCGGATACGCCGCCGAGGCGGAGGCCGCGACCTTCGCCGCCAGCCTCGGCCTGCCCGACCGGGTGCTGGGCCAGCCGCTCCATACGCTCTCCGGCGGTCAGCGGCGCCGGGTCGAGCTGGCCCGGATCCTCTTCTCGGACTCCGACATCATGCTGCTGGACGAGCCCACCAACCACCTCGACGCCGACTCGATCACCTGGCTGCGGGACTACCTCAAGACCTACAGCGGCGGCTTCATCGTGATCTCCCACGATGTCGACCTCGTCGAGACGGTCGTCAACAAGGTCTTCTATCTGGACGCCAACCGCTCGGTGATCGACATCTACAACATGGGCTGGAAGCTCTACCAGGCCCAGCGCGAGGCGGATGAGAAGCGCCGCAAGCGCGAGCGCGCCAACGCCGAGAAGAAGGCCGCGGCGCTCAACTCGCAGGCCGACAAGATGCGCGCCAAGGCGACCAAGACCGTGGCCGCGCAGAACATGGCCCGCCGTGCCGAGCGGCTGCTGGCCGGACTGGACGACGTCCGGCAGAGCGACAAGGTCGCCAAGCTCCGCTTCCCCGACCCGGCACCGTGCGGCAAGACCCCGCTGACCGCGGAGGGGCTGTCGAAGTCGTACGGCTCGCTGGAGATCTTCACCGATGTGGACCTGGCCGTCGACAAGGGGTCCCGGGTCGTCATCCTGGGGCTGAACGGCGCCGGTAAGACGACCCTGCTGCGGCTGCTGGCCGGGGTCGAGAAGCCCGACACCGGCGAGGTGACCCCCGGCCACGGGCTGAAGCTGGGCTACTACGCGCAGGAGCACGAGACGCTCGACCCGGACCGCACCGTCCTGGAGAACATGCGCTCCGCCGCCCCGGATCTGGACCTGGTCGACATCCGTAAGACGCTTGGGTCGTTCCTGTTCTCCGGCGACGACGTGGACAAGCCGGCCGGAGTGCTCTCCGGCGGTGAGAAGACCCGGCTCGCGCTGGCCACCCTGGTGGTCTCCTCGGCCAATGTGCTGCTCCTGGACGAGCCCACCAACAACCTCGACCCGGCCAGCCGCGAGGAGATCCTCGGCGCGCTGCGCACCTTCGCCGGTGCGGTGGTGCTGGTGACCCACGACGAGGGCGCCGTCGACGCGCTGCAGCCGGAGCGGATCATTCTGCTTCCGGACGGTGTCGAGGATCTGTGGGGCGAGGCGTACGCGGACCTCGTCGCGCTCGCCTGACGAGGGCCGATGGCGGCGCCGGGGCGGCGTTCCGGCCGCCGCCCCAAGAGTTCGGTTCCTCCGCTCCGACGCCCTTCTCATAGATCATTCGGCCTAGGCGTGATCCATCATCTGAGTGAGAGCGGCTGGTATCGCGGCGCGTCGCGGGCCACCGGCGCACGCGACGTGCCGTGCGCCGGTCCGGACCTCTGCGACCTTGCTCACGTATGCCCTGACCTGCCTCTTCGCCGATGAACACGAAAGAGTGTCAGGTTGAACAGCGCCGGAATCCTTGATTCCGAAGGCTGTCGCGCCGCGATCTCCCGCAATCCTTCATCCACAGACCTTGCCGAATGGGTGGCCAGGAAGCTCTGTAGGGGTGATCATGAGAGTCCAGAGCGCACTTCCCATGAGGAGGCACGGGTGGCCGAGACTCTGAAGAAGGGCAGCCGGGTGACCGGCGCCGCGCGCGAAAAGCTCGCGGCAGACCTGAAGAAGAAGTACGACTCCGGGGCGAGCATCCGGGCGCTGGCCGAGGAGACCGGCCGTTCCTATGGATTCGTTCACCGGATGCTCAGTGAATCCGGAGTCTCCCTACGGGGACGCGGTGGCGCGACGCGAGGCAAGAAGGCCGCCACGGCCTGATCGCACGCGCTGTGCTCCGTCATCATCAGCAGGCATGGACAGGGGTGCCACCCGGCTGATCGTCGGTTCGGCCGGGTGGTTACTGTGCAGTCACTTGTACTGACCGCACTCGACCGGAGGCCCCTGTGACCCTGCTCGACAAGGACGGCGTTCAGCTCGACGTCGATGACACGGTCGCCACGGTGACCCTGACCAACCCGGCGAAGCGCAACGCCCAGTCGCCCGCCCTGTGGCGGGCGCTGGCCGAGGCGGGGAAGCTGGTGCCGGGCACCGTGCGCATCGTGGTGCTGCGCGCCGAGGGCAAGTCCTTCTCGGCGGGCCTGGACCGTCAGGCGTTCACGCCCGAGGGGTTCGACGGCGAGCCGTCGTTCCTCGAGCTGGGGCGCGGCTCCGACAGCGAACTGGACGCCGCCATCGCCGAGTACCAGCAGGCGTTCACCTGGTGGCGGCGGAACGACATCGTGTCGATCGCCGCCGTCCAGGGCCATGCCATCGGGGCTGGTTTCCAGCTCGCGCTCGCCTGTGATCTGCGGGTCTGCGCGGAGGACGCACAGTTCGCCATGCGCGAGACCAGCCTCGGGCTGGTGCCGGACCTCACCGGCACCCATCCGCTGGTCGGGCTCGTGGGATATGCCCGGGCGCTGGAGATCTGCGCGACCGGGCGCTTCGTCCATGCCGAGGAGGCCGTGCGGACCGGGCTCGCCAATCTCGTGGTGCCCGCCGCCGAGCTCGACGGCGCGGTCCAGGACCTGGCGGCGGCCCTTCTTGCCGCGCCCCGCGACGCCGTGATCGAGACCAAGGCGCTGCTGCGGGGGGCCGTGGACCGCACCTACGAGGACCAGCGCGTCGCCGAGCGCGCCGCCCAGGCCCGTCGGCTGCGCGACCTGGCGGGGCTGACGGACTAGACGGCGCCGTTACGGACCAACGGTGCGCTGGTGTGGACAGCCGGCGCCGCTTCCCGGTGGGGCCGCCCGCGCCGCCAGCAGTGCCCGCCCTGTCACGGCGTGCGCGCTGTCACGGCGTGCGCGCTGTCACGGCGTGCGCGCTGTCACGGCGCTCGCGGCGGCTCCACCGTCGGCACCGCCTCCAGCACCAGCACCGCGAGGTCGTCGTCGATCGGCTCGGGGCTGAAGTCATACGTGGCGCGCCGCACCCGCTCCGCGACCGCCTTGGCCCCCAGCCCGACGCAGTCCCGCAGGATGTCCGAGAGGCCGTCGTCGTCATCGAGCTGACGGACGCCGTTGCGCCGCTCGGTCACCCCGTCGGTGACGCACAGCAGCGTCTCGCCGGGCGCCAGGTCCAGCGTGTCGGCATGGAAGTCCGGGTTCTCGTCGATGCCGAGCAGCATCTGGGGGCTGGCGGCGGGCGCGACCGTACCGTCGGTGGTCAGCCGCAGCGGCAGCGGATGGCCGGCGCTCGCCAGGGTGCAGCGGGCGCTGCCCCCTTCCGGGTCGGGCTCCAGCTCCCCGTACAGCAGGCTCAGGAAGCGTGGCCGGGACTGTTCGCCGTCGATCTCCGCCGCCTCCGCGTCCTCCTCCACCAGCGCCTGGTTCAGCCGGTTGAGCACCGACTCGACACCATGGCCCTCGCGGGCCAGCAGCCGGACCAGATGGCGGGCCAGCCCCGTGACCGACATCGCCTCCGGATCGCTGCCCTGGACGTCGCCCAGCAGGAAGCACCAGCGGCGGTCGCCCATGGGGAACAGGTCGTAGAAGTCGCCGCCGACGGTCTGTCCCTCGCCGTGCGGCTCGTAGACGATCGCCGAGTCCACCCCCGGAATGTGGGCGAGCGACATGGGCAGCTGCCGGCGCTGCAGCGCCCGGCTGATCGTCGCCTGCCGGGTGTACTGCCGGGCCGTGGCCACCGCCTGGGCCACCCGCCGCGCCACGTCCTCCGAGAGCCGCACCACGCCCTCCGCCATCCGTGGCACGCCCGCCCGGCCGATGAGCAGGGCGCCATGGCTGCGGCCGTGTGCGATCAGCGGGAAGCACACCGCCGATCCGCCCTGGCTGTCCGCGATCCCGGGCCAGGGCCAGGAGGTGCCCGCCGAACCGAGCCCGGTGGGCGGCGGATGCCGCTCCAGCGACAGGCGGAGCGCGCCGATACGGTGCTCATCGCTGTGCCAGACGCGGGCGAGCTGCAGCCCGCCGCTCGGGGTGGTCAGCCAGACCGCGCACCAGTCGGCCAGCCGGGGCACCAGAAGCTGCCCGGCGAGGGCGGCGACCATGTTCTCGTCGAGCTGGCCGGTGAGCAGTTCGCTGGCCTCGGCGAGGAAGGACGGCCCGCCGCGGTCGACCCAATCGGCGGTCGGATCGCGCTGCTCGCCCGGCGTCACGGGGGCGAGGGTCTCGGCGAACCGCAGCTCACGCCCGAGCGCTTTGGTGGGGATGGCGTCGGACTCGGGCACCGCACGCTCGGCGTCCAGCCGGAACCAGACCGCCTTACGGGTGCGGTGATAGGTCACGCCCCAGGATTCGGCGAGCGCCCCGATCAGTTGGAGCCCGCGGCCGCGGCCCCGGCGCTGGGTCTGAGGCCCTCCGTAGACGGTGCTGGCGGGGTGGAGGTCCACCACCTCCACGACGATCCCCGGCCGTCTCGGCGGGTCGGTCGGGGAGGGCGTCTCGTCGGGCTGCCCCATGGTGTCGCCCTCGTCGGCGGTGACGTCACCGGGCTGGAGCCGGCAGACCACCTCGACCCGGGTGCCCGCGTGCAGAACCGCGTTGGTGACCAGCTCGCTCACCAGCAGCACAGCGTCGTCGATCGACCGCTCGTCGAGGGCGACCGGCTCGAACGCCTCCGCGGCGCTCCGTCCCGTAAGTGCCGTACGGACGAAGGTGCGCGCTGCGCCGGGCGCGCGCACGCTTCCGGGCAGCGTCGTCCGTGAGACGGACTCACGCGCGAGAGGAAACAAAGCTCCCACGTGCGGCTCCAGGGCGATATAGGCGATTTAGGCCATCTAGGTGCCATATTATGACAGACAGGGGGAATTGAATGATCTTTAAGGGACGACGCCATGGCACTCGACCCGATCACCACCGACACTTCCCCGGCACGGCCCGCGGATGGTGCGGATTCCGCTGGGCCGTCCGGCCCGGCGTGCAATGCGGAGACCACGTCCGAGCTGCGTTCCCTGCTCGCGGCGATGAACGCACTGTGCGACGGTGACTTCACTGTCCGTGCGAACCCCTCGGCCGAGGGTTTGGTCGGCGAGATGGCCGGGGTCTTCAACCAGCTCGTGCTGCGCAACGCGCATCTGGCCGGGGAACTGCAGCGGGTGCGCCGAGAGGTGGTGCGCCAGGGCAGGCTGGACGAGCGGATCACCGCGAGCCCCGGTCTGGGGGCCTGGACGACCAGCGTGGATGCGGCCAATCACCTGTTGGACGCCCTGGTCGGCCCGGTGTCCAATGCCACGCGGGTACTTGACGCGATCGCCTCGGGCGACCTGACCCAGCGGGTGGATCTGCACGACGGCAACCGCCAGCTCCGCGGCGATCTGCGGCGGCTGGGGCGCGGGGTGAACCGCACGGTGGACCAGCTGTCGCTGTTCACCGGCGAGCTGACCCGGATCGCCCGCGAGGTGGGCACCGAGGGCCGGCTGGGTGGCCGCGCCAAGGTGCAGGGACTCTCCGGCGACTGGCGCATGGTGACGGAGGCCGTCAACACCATGGCCTCCCGGCTGACCGCGCAGGTCCGCGACATCGCCGAGGTGACCACCGCGGTCGCCCGCGGTGACCTCACCCGTCAGGTGACCGTCGAGGCCACCGGTGAGCTGCTGGAACTCAAGCTCACCGTGAACACCATGGTCGACCAGCTCGGGGCGTTCGCCGACGAGGTGACGCGGGTGGCGCGCGAGGTGGGCACCGAGGGTGAGCTGGGCGGCCGGGCCCAGGTCAGGGGCGTGTCCGGGGTCTGGAAGGACCTTACGGACAGCGTCAACTTCATGGCGTCCAACCTGACCTCGCAGGTCCGCAATATCGCCCAGGTCACCACGGCGGTCGCCACCGGCGATCTCTCTCAGAAGATCACCGTGGATGCGAGGGGCGAGATCCTGCAGCTCAAGTCGACGATCAACACCATGGTCGACCAGCTCTCCGCCTTCGCCGACGAGGTGACGCGGGTGGCCCGCGAGGTGGGCACCGAGGGTGAGCTGGGCGGCCGGGCCCAGGTCAGGGGCGTGTCCGGGGTCTGGAAGGACCTTACGGAGAACGTCAACTTCATGGCCGACAACCTGACCTCGCAGGTCCGCAATATCGCCCAGGTGGCCACTGCCGTGGCGGAGGGCGATCTGAGCAAGACGATCACGGTGGAGGCGAAGGGTGAGATCCTGGAGCTGAAGTCGACGATCAACACCATGGTGGACCGGCTGTCGTCCTTCGCCGACGAGGTGACGCGGGTGGCCCGCGAGGTGGGCACCGAGGGCAACCTCGGCGGTCAGGCCCAGGTCCGCGACGTGTCCGGGGTCTGGAAGGACCTTACGGAGAACGTCAACTCCATGGCCCTGAACCTGACCTCCCAGGTCCGCAATATCGCCCAGGTCACCACGGCGGTCGCCAACGGCGATCTCTCGAAGAAGATCACGGTCGATGCCCGGGGCGAGATCCTGGAGCTCAAGGAGACCGTGAACACCATGGTCCAGCAGCTCCGCTCGTTCGCCGACGAGGTCACCCGGGTGGCCCGCGACGTCGGCACCGAGGGCCAGCTGGGCGGCCGGGCCGGAGTGCCGGGAGTCTCCGGGGTCTGGAAGGACCTTACGGACAACGTCAACTTCATGGCGTCCAACCTGACCTCGCAGGTCCGCAACATCGCGCAGGTCGCCACCGCCGTGGCGGAGGGCGATCTGAGCAAGAAGATCGACGTGGACGCGCGCGGCGAGATCCTCGAGCTGAAGACCACCATCAACACCATGGTCGACACGCTCTCCTCGTTCTCCGACGAGGTGACCCGGGTGGCCCGTGAGGTCGGCAGCGAGGGCCGCCTGGGCGGTCAGGCCCGGGTCGAGGGCGTCTACGGCACCTGGAAGCGGCTGACCACCGGCGTCAATGAGCTCGCCCTCAACCTGACCACCCAGGTGCGCGCGATCGCCGAGGTCGCCTCCGCCGTCGCCCAGGGCGATATGTCCGGGTCCATCTCGGTCGAGGCACAGGGCGAGGTCGCCGCGCTGAAGAACAACGTCAATCTGATGGTCGCCAACCTCCGCGAGACCACCCGTGCCAAGGACTGGCTGGAGTCCAACCTGGCCCGTATCGCCTCCCTGATGCAGGGCCACCGCGATCTGGTCGAGGTCGCCGATCTGATCCTGAGCGAGCTGACCCCGCTGGTCAACGCGCAGTTCGGGGCGTTCTTCCTCAGCGCGGCCGGTGCCAAGCCCGGTGAGGGGCTCGAGCTCATCGCCGGATACGGCACCGACCAGGACGCGGTCGGGGGCGACGGCCAGACCCCGCGGACCGGCCCACCGGGCCGCGGGCTGGTCGCCCAGGCGGCGGTGGGGAAGAAGCGGATCCTCATCAACGACGTCCCGCCCGACTACCTCGCCATCAACTCCGGGCTGGGCTCCGCGCTCCCGGCCAGCGTGGTCATCCTGCCGATCCTCTACGAGGACCAGGTGCTCGGAGTGATCGAACTGGCCTCGTTCAGCCGGTTCAGCGAGGTCCACCTGGCCTTCATCGACCAGTTCGTGAACACCATCGGCGTCTCGATCAACACCATCATCGCCAACGCCCGCACCGAGTCGCTGCTCTCCGAGTCCCAGCGGCTCACCACCGAGCTGCGCCAGCGCTCGAACGAGCTGCAGCGCTCCAACGCGGAGATGGAGGAGAAGGCCGCGCTGCTGGCGACCGCCTCCCAGTACAAGTCCGAGTTCCTCGCCAATATGTCGCATGAGCTGCGCACCCCGCTGAACTCGCTGCTCATCCTGGCCCGGCTGCTCGCCGACAACCCCGAAGGGCGGCTGTCCCCCCAGGAGGTGCAGTTCGCCGCCACCATCCACCGCTCCGGCTCCGATCTGCTCCAACTGATCAACGATGTCCTGGATCTGTCGAAGATCGAGGCGGGCCGGATGGACGTCCGTCCGAAGAAGCTGCCGCTGGTCAAGATCCTGGACTATGTGAACGCCACGTTCCGGCCGCTTGCCGTCGACCGGGGGCTGTCGTTCGAGATCGCCGTCGGCGAGGACGTACCGCGCGAGATGTTCTCCGATGAGCAGCGGCTCCAGCAGATTCTGCGCAATCTGCTCTCCAACGCCCTGAAGTTCACCTCCTCGGGCGGGGTGACGCTGCGCGTCGAGCGCACCCCGGGAGCGCAGTTCGACGAGGAGGCGCTGCGGTCCGCGGACGCCGTGATCGCCTTCGCCGTCACCGACACCGGTATCGGCATCCCGCCGGGGAAGCTGCCGGTGATCTTCGAGGCGTTCCAGCAGTCCGACGGCACGACCAGCCGCAAGTACGGCGGCACCGGCCTCGGCCTGTCCATCAGCCGGGAGATCGCCGGAATGCTCGGCGGCCGGATCGTGGCCGAGAGCGAACTGGGCGTCGGCTCCCGCTTCACCCTCTACGTCCCCGTGCACTACAGCGGCGTCGCCCCGGTGCCCGACCCTTCGGACCCCAGGGCCACCGGCTCCACCGTTCCGGCGGCGGCCCCCGCCCCGGACGAGACGCTGCCGGACACCACCGACCACGCCCCCAGCGGGGTCTTCGGCGAGGCGGACAGCCTGGTCGCCGCCCGGGCCCTGAGCGGCGGGGCCGAGACCGGTGACGGAGACGAGGCCGAGGACCACGACGACGGCTGGCCGGGGGCCACGCAGCTCAGGGAGTGGCAGCGCGGACGCCCCGGCCGGGTGCTGGACGGCCGCCGCATCCTGATCGTCGACGACGACATACGGAACGTCTTCGCGCTCACCCATGTGCTGGGCCGGGTCGGCATGACGGTGAAGTACGCGGAGAACGGCCGTGAGGGGCTGGAGGTACTCCATCGCAACCCCGACGTCTCGCTGGTCCTGATGGACGTGATGATGCCCGAGATGGACGGGTACGAGACGATCCGGGCCATCCGGAGCACACCCCGGCTCGCCGATGTGCCGATCCTCGCCCTGACCGCGAAGGTCATGCCCGGCGACCGGGAGAAGGCCATCGACAGCGGTGCGAACGGCTATGTCCCCAAGCCCGTGGACGTCGACCGGCTGATGTCGGCGATCATTGAGCTGCTCGATCCGGTGGGGGAGGCGGGGAGCGGGGGCGGTGACGCCGCCGTGGCTGATGGTGACGCTGCGGCGTCCGGTGGTGACCCTGCTGTGGTCGGTGGTGACGCTGCCGCGTCCGGTGGTGACCCTGCTGTGGTCGGTGGTGACGCCGCCGCCTCCGGTGGTGACCCTACTGTGGTCGGTGGTGACGCCGCCGCCTCCGGTGGTGACCCTGCTGCGGTTGGAGATGACGCCGTCGCGTCTGACGGTGATGCCTTCGACGACGCGTCGCTCGGCGTGCCGGGCGGTGTCGAGGACGGCGATGGAGACGGCGCCGAGGAGGGCCGTGCGGATGACGGTGAGGGCGTCGGCCGGGACGGGAGCGTGCCCGACGAGACCGGTCCGCCGAGGCCGAGACAGGGGGAGTGATGACGACCGCATGCGAGAAGGCCGGAATCCTCATCGTCGACGACATGGAAGAGAACCTGATCGCGCTGGAGGCCGTCCTCGGCCCGCTCGATCAGCAGCTCGTCCGCGCCCGCTCCGGCGAGGAGGCGCTGAAGGCGATGCTGCGGCAGGACTTCGCCGTCGTTCTGCTCGATGTGCTGATGCCGGGCATGGACGGCTTCGAGACCGCCGCCAACATCAAGCGGCTCGACCAGACCAAGGACGTCCCGATCATCCTGCTGACCGGAACCGACGCCGACTCCGACTACGCCTACCGGGGCTATGCGATCGGCGCCGCCGACTTCCTCACCAAACCCTTCGACCCCTGGCTGCTGCGGACGAAGGTCAATGTGTTCCTGGAGATGCACCGCAAGAACTGCCGGCTCGAGGCGCGGACCGAGCAGCTGGCCGACCGGGTGGCGGAGCTGGAGCGCACGGTCGAGGGGTTGCGGAAGTACAGCGCCGAGGGTTGATCGGCCCGGACTGACTGGCGGCGACGGTTGACCGGCCAGGTCCGGCCAGAGCTGTGGTCAGGGGTCCACGGCGGTGACCAGGACGGCCACCGTGGGCGGCTGGTCTCCGGGGGCCGGGGCCCGGGCGGACTGCGCCACCGCCGTTCGCACCGCCCGCGCCACATCCACGGCGCGGTGATCCGCCGCCACGGCCAGCTCGATCCGAATGTGCGCGCCCTCGATCCGCACGGGCCGGGGCGATCCCAGCACCGACGCGAGCCGGGCGACGCCGGGCACGGATGCGGCGGCGCGAGCGGCGGCCGCGGCGGTGGGATCCGGGTCGGGGCGTTCGACCGACGTCGGCCGTGGTGGGGGTTGGTTTTGGTGGGGTCGTGGGGCCACCGGAGCCGAGGGCGGGGCCGGGAGTTCGTCCAGCACGTCCGTCACCCGTACGTCCACCGCCTCCACCAGGAGTCCCAGCCGGTCCGTCGCCGCGTCGAGGAGTACGTCGCGCAGTCGGTCCGCCGTCACCGGAAGCGGTTCCTCCAGCGTCGCCCCGCACTCCGCCGCGATGCGCAGCGTTCCCGGCGGCAGCGCGCTCGGCGGGGGTGGTACCGCGGGCGTCGCGGCGGTGTCGGGGTCGGCGGGCGCGATCCGAAGCGCTCCCAGGTGCGCGTCGGGGACCTGGTCGGCGGCCCGCCGGAGCACCTCGCCCGCCGCGTGTTCGGTGATCCAGGAGCCGTCCTCCCGCTCGCCCAGGGGCAGCAGCCGTCCGAGCCGAAGCTGCTCCCTTACGGTCTGTGCGAGCCGGTCTGTGACCACCGTGTCACCCCTTGGCGCCGGACGGGACCGAGCCCTGCTGGTCTCAGCCTGCCGTGTCCTCACAGCCTGCCGTATCGATCGCGCGAGTGCCGCATCTCCGAGGCGGTTCGGGGAAGGCCCCTTTATGGTTGGTAGTAGAGCGAGCGGAAACCTCTTCGACCGCTCTTCGCCTCGGAAGGGACGATCGGTGATGTCCGAGACCGCACCACGGAACCGACCCGAGAACCCCGCCTCAGAGCCCGCCGCAGGCACTCCCAGGACCCTGGGTGCCAGGGGCGGCATCGCCCAGGCCGCCGCCGACCGGCCCCGGCGCGGCGGAGGCGACCCCGGCTCGCGGGGGCGCACCACCATCTCCGATGGCGTCGTCGAGAAGATCGCGGGTATGGCGGCCCGCGATGTGGTCGGCGTCCATGCGATGGGTGGTGGTCTCGCGCGAACCTTCGGAGTCGTACGGGACCGGGTGCCCGGTACCCGGTCGGTCGCCCGCGGGGTGAAGGCGGAGGTGGGAGAGGTACAGACGGCCCTCGACCTGGAGATCGTGGTGGACTACGGCGTCTCCATCGCCGATGTCGCACGGGCCGTGCGGGAGAACGTGATCGCGGCGGTCGAGCGGATGACCGGCCTCGAAGTGGTCGAGGTCAATATCGCGGTCAGCGATGTGAAGTTGCCGGACGAGGAAGAGGAATCGCCGGAGCCGCGGCTCCAGTAGGCCGGTAGCGGTTCCGGTTGGCTCCAGCAGGGGAGCACACGATGAGCATGGCCGTGGTCGGGATGATCGCGGGGATGGCGCTGGCTTTCGCCGGTTACTTCGGTGGTTTCGGGGCCTTTCTGCTGGTGGCGGCGCTGGGCGCCGTCGGGTTTATCGTCGGCCGGTTCCTGGACGGTGATCTGGAACCGGGCGACTTCTTCCGTTCCCGTGGCCGTGATGACGGACGGCCACGGTGAACACTTTGACGACGACAGGCGCGATGACGGCGGCAGAAGACGTGACGGCGGCAAGGGCTGTGGCGGCGGCAGGGGCCGTGGCGGCAGTTGAGGCCATGCCAGTTGAGGCCATGACGACAGTAAGGACGCGCCGTGGTCGAGCCGAGTGAGCGGGGTGCGACGCGGATCGCGGACCGGGTCGTCGCGAAGATCGCCTCGCAGGCGGCGCGGGAGGCGCTGCGAGCGGACGGGGCCGGCGCCGCGGACGCCAATGCCATGGACGCGGCTGCCGCTGCGGATATGGCGGATGTAGCGGACGTCGTGGATACCGCGGACGTTGCCCTTACCGATGCCGCCGCCGCGCGGCCACACGCGGTCGCCGTGGTGCGCGGGGACGTCGCGCGCGTCCGGGTCGCCCTCGAACTGGGCTATCCCTCGGACATCGGCGCGCACTGTGGTGCGGTGCGTCGTCATGTGATCGAACGGGTAGGCGAGTTGACGGGCATGGAGGTGCCCGAGGTCGTGGTGACGGTCGAACGACTGCATGTGCCGCAGTGGGAGCACCCGGAGCGGAGGGTGCGTCGGGGGAGGGACAGGGTGCGATGAACGCGGACCAGAAGATGCGTCAGTCCACCTCGGCGTCGGCGTACGGCGGGAGAGCGGGCACGGGTGCCCGGGACGGGGATCCGCCCGTGCCTACGAGGCGCTTCTGGTCCGTGCGGCGGGTACCGGCCGGGATCGTCGCCCTGGTCATCGCCGCCATCAGCGGGCTGCTGCTGTACGACGTGGCGGCCGTGCGCTCGGGTCGGCCCGGCATGCGATGGCGGGAATGGCTCGCCGATGAACTTGCCGCACGGCCGCTGGACGACGCGTGGATCATGGGCGGGGCGGCGGCGTTGGCCGCGCTGGGAGTGTGGATGGTGGTCCTCGCGCTGGCGCCGGGGCTGCGTGGGCTGCTCCCGATGCGTACGCCGGAGACGGGGGCTGAGGCGGAGGCGGGGCCGGGGAAGGGTGTGGAGGCGGGCGCCGGGGCCGGGGCGGGGCCCGGGGCCGGGGGCGCCGTACGGGCGGGGATCGACCGGACCTCGGCGGGTCTGGTGCTGCGGGACCGGGCGATGGAGGTGCCCGGTGTGCGGTCCGCCCGCGTGGATGTCGGCCGTCGGCGGGTCAGGGCCCGCGCGCTGGCCCACTTCCGCGATCTCGACGAGGTACGGGCGGACCTGGATGCCGCCCTCCACGAGGGCATCCGGCAACTGGGCCTGGCCCGACGGCCCGCTCTGTCCGTCCGCGTCCGGCGGTCGGCGAAGTCGAAGGGGTGAGCGCGCCATGCTGAGGGTCGTCAACCGGGTGCTGCTGGGAGTCGTGGGTCTGGTGCTGGCCGGGGTGGGCGCGGTGGTACTGGCCGGGTGGCCCCCGTTCGACGGGCGGAGTGATGTGCTGCTGAGCCGGGCGGATCGGACGCGCTGGCGGGACGCCGGATGGTGGTGGCCGGCCGTCATCGCGGCGCTGGCGGTGCTGTTCGTGCTCGCGCTGTGCTGGTTCCTGGCCCAGCTTCGGCGGCGTCGGCTGCAGGAGGTGCTGGTGGAGACGGGCGACGGCGAGGGCGCCCTGCTACGGGGGCGGGCCCTGGAGGCGGCGCTCCTGGCGGACGCGGAGTCGCTGGACGGTGTGGAGCGGGCCCACGTCCTGCTGCGAGGCCGACGGACCACGCCGGAGGCGCGGATGGGTCTGGTGCTGGAGCCGCGCGCCGAACCGACGCTGACACTGGACGCGCTGCGGGCGGAGGCCCTGGAGCGCGCACGGAGTTCGGCGGGCCTGGAACAACTCCCGGCGGAGGTGCGCCTGAGGGTGGCCCGGCATGGGGCGGAGCGGGCGCGGTAGGTCTGCGGGGTGCGGGGTGCGGGGTGCGGGGTGCGGGGTGCGGGGTGCGGGGTGTGGGGTGCGGGGTGCGGGTGTGGTGGTGGTTGCTGGGGTGCGCGGTGGGTCGGGTGGTGGGTGCCGGGTGCGGGGCCTCCGGGGCGGGGCCCTGGACCGTATATTTACGGCGCCATTGGCCGGGGGCGTTGGGTTGGTCGGGGATTGGCGCCACAAATACACGTAAGCGTCCAGGACCCCACCCCTGCGACCCCGCCCCCTCCCGCCGTCTCGCGGCTACCCGCCCGTGGCCCGGGCCGCCTGTACGTCCCGCGTTCGGCCTGGGGGTCGGGTGTTGGGCGGGTGCGGCCCCGCCCCCTCCCGCCTCGTCGGCGACCGCGCCCCGGTGGCACAGGCCGCCTGTACGTCCCGTGTTCGGCCTGGGGGTCGGGTGTTGTGTGGGGGTGGGTGCGACCCCGCCCGTCTCGTCGGCGACCGCGCCCCGGTGGCCCAGGGCGGCTGTCCGTCCCGGGGCCGTGAATTCAGCCCCTCCGGCGTTTGAGGAGCGGGGCCGGGGGGCGGAGCCCCTCGTTTCGGGAAGGGGCGGGGTGGGGGACTTTCCGCCGGAGGCGCCCACGGTCCGCACTTGGTGTGCGGCCGGGCCCAGGTCTTGGGCGGTGGAGGCGCATGTTGACGTCTGGGCGGAGCCCGGGCGGGGTCGAGGGCCGGAGCCCCACCCCGCGCGGGGGAGCCGCACATTGGTGTTGCGCGGACAGCAGCCGGACGGGCCCACCCGGGCCACCCCCAAGCCCCCTCAGATGTTGTGCAGGGCCCCGCCATCCACCGGCAGCATCAGCCCGGTGAGATACGACGCCGCAGGCGAGAGCAGAAACGCGGCGGCCTTGCCGAATTCCTCGGGCGTCCCATACCGCCGCAGGGGAATCGCCGCCGCGTTCCGTTCCCGCGAGGCCGCCGCGTCGCCGGAGAGGGCGTCGAGTTCGCGGACGCGGTCGGTGTCGATGCGGGCCGGGAGGAGGCCCACGACGCGGATGCCGCGGGGGCCGACCTCGAGGGAGAGGGACTTGGCGAAACCGGCGAGACCGGGTCGCAGGCCGTTGGAGACGGTGAGGCCGGGGATCGGCTCGCGGACGGAGCCGGAGAGGACGAAGCCGATCACGCCGCCGGAGGGGAGCTGCTCGGCGGCCGTACGGGCGAAGCGGACGGCGCCGAGGAAGACGGAGTCGAAGGCGGCCTGCCACTGGGCGTCGGTGATGTCGGCCGTCAGCCCGGCCGGCGGGCCGCCGACGCTGATGAGGACGCCGTCGAAGCCGCCGAAGCGCTCGCGGGCGGTGGCGATGAGCCGGGCCGCGGTCTCGGGGTCGGCGTTGTCGGCGGCGACGCCGACGGCGTTCGGGCCGAGGTCGGCGGCGACGGCGGCCGCCGTATCGGCGTCGCGGCCGGTGATGACGGCCTTCGCGCCGTCGGCGATCAGCTCACGGGCGGCGGCGAGGCCCAGCCCGCGGGTGGCTCCGGTGACGATGTACACCCGGTCTTTGAGTCCAAGATCCATGGAGTCAGTCTGCCCTGGGCCGTTCCGCGAGGGTGAGGGCGGTCCCCACGAGGCCGATGTGGCTGAACGCCTGGGGGAAGTTGCCGAGCTGTCGGCCGGTCGCCGGATCGTACTCCTCGGCGAGCAGTCCGACGTCGTTGCGGAGCGTGAGGAGGCGTTCGAAGAGCGCGCCGGCGTCCTTGTGGCGGCCGGCCAGGTGGAGGGCGTCGGCGAGCCAGAAGGAGCAGGCGAGGAAGGCGCCCTCGGAGCCGGGGAGGCCGTCCACACCGTCGGCGACGGTGTAGCGGCGGATCAGGCCGTCCTCGCTGAGTTCGCGGCGGACCGCGTCGATGGTGCCGATGACGCGGGGGTCGGTGGCCGGCAGGAAGCCGACGCGGGGGATGAGCAGGGTCGCGGCGTCCAGCTCGGCGGAGCCGTAGGACTGGGTGAAGGTGGACCGCTCGGGGTCGTAGCCCTTTTCGCAGACCTCGCGGTGGACGGCGTCGCGCATGGCGCGCCAGCGGTTCGCGTCGCCGCTCAGTTCGGGGGCGGCCGCCATGGTGCGGACGGCGCGGTCGGCGGCCACCCAGGCCATGACCTTGGAGTGGACGAAGTGGCGGCGGGGCCCGCGGACCTCCCACAGCCCCTCGTCGGGGTCGCGCCAGGCGGACTCCAGGAAGTCCATGAGCGCGGTCTGGATCTTCCAGGCGTGCGGTTCGGCGGGCAGCCCGGAGGCGCGGGCGAGGTGGAGGGTGTCGAGCACCTCGCCGTAGACGTCGAGCTGGCGCTGGTCGACCGCGCCGTTGCCGACCCGGACCGGGGCGGACCGCTCGTATCCCTCCAGCCAGGGCAGCTCGTGCTCATGGAGCCGGCGCTCGCCCCCGAGGCCGTACATGATCTGCAGCTCGGCCGGGTCACCGGCGATCGCGCGCAGCAGCCAGTCGCGCCAGGCGGCGGCCTCCTCGTGGTAGCCGGCGCGGAGCAGGGCGTTCAGGGTGAGGGTGGAGTCGCGCAGCCAGCAGTAGCGGTAGTCCCAGTTGCGGACCCCGCCGAGCCGTTCGGGCAGCGAGGTGGTGGGGGCCGCGACGATGCCGCCGCTCGGGGCGTAGGTGAGCGCCTTGAGGGTGATCAGGGAGCGGATGACGGCGTCCCGGTGCGGGCCCTCGTAGCGGCAGCGGGCGGCCCAGTCGCGCCAGTCCGCCAGGCTGGAGCGGAGGGAGTCGTACGGGTCGATGAGCCGGGGGCGGGGCTCGTGGGAGGGGTGCCAGGTGAGCACGAAGGCCACTCGGTCCCCGGCCGAGACGGTGAACTCGGAGCGGGTGCTGAAGTCCTTGCCGTAGGTGTGGACCTCGGGCTCCGAGCGCAGCCATACGGAGTCCGGCCCGGCGACCGCGATCCGGTGGCCGTCGGTGCGGCGCATCCAGGGGACGATCCGGCCGTAGTCGAAGCGCAGCCGGAGGACGCCGAGCATCTCGACGCTGCCGGAGACGCCCTCGACGATACGGACGACGTCGGGGGCGCGATCGCGTTGCGGCATGAAGTCGATGACCTTGACCGTGCCGGTCTCCGTCTCCCAGACCGACTCCAGGACGAGGGAGTCGTCGAGGTAGCCGCGGCGGGTGCAGGCGCCCGCGCCCTTGGGGGCGAGCCGCCAGTGGCCGTTGTCACGGCCGCCGAGGAGCGCGGCGAAACAGGCCGCTGAGTCGAAGCGGGGCAGGCACAGCCAGTCGATCGAGCCATGGCGGCTGATCAGGGCCGCCGTCTGGTGGTCGCCGATGAGGGCGTAGTCGTCGATGTGCTGGGCCATGTCCGGGCGCCTTCCCCCGGAAGGCGGATCCTAGGCCCGGATGGCGCTCAGTCCGCCGTGGCCGCGGCGGGGACCTTCTCCGGGATGGCCGCCGCCTTCGCGGCCTCGGCGGCGCGGTCCCGGCGCTCGCGGCGGGCCAGGACGACCCAGCCGATGGGCACACCGGCGGAGAACAGCCACCACTGGACGGCGTACGCCATATGCGGGCCGATGTCGCTGTGGTTGGGCGCGGGGACCGGCTGGGGCTGCTTGTCGCCCTTGGGGGAGGACGAGGTGAGCTCGATATAGCCGCCGAGGACGGGCCGGGACAGTGCCTTCGCCTGCTGCTCGCTGTTGATCAGCGAGACCTGGCGGGGCGGCAGCCCCTGCTTGTCCTTGATGCCGCTGTTGCCGGTGGTCTCGTCGGCCTTCAGCCGGCCGGTGACGGTGACCTTGCCGGAGGGGGCGGCGGGGACCTTGGGGAACGCGGTGAGGTCCGTACCGGCCGGGATCCAGCCCCGGTTGACCAGGACCGCGCGGTCGTCCGGGAGCAGCAGCGGGGTGAGGACGAAGTAGCCGATGGACTGCTCGTCGGAGCCGGTGCGCTGGCGGACGACGACCTCATGGGCGGTGTCATAGATGCCGGTGGCGGTCACCGTGCGCCAGGTGTCGTCGCGGGCGACCGTACGACCGGGGGAGGTGAGCTTGTCGACGGCCACGGCAGGGGCGGCGAGGCTGTCCCCGATCAGCTGGTTCTGCGCGACCCGGTGCTCATGGCGGTGCAGCTGCCAGAAGCCCAGCCTGATCATCGTCGGGATCAGCGCCAGGGCGACGAGTGTGAGGATCACCCACTGCCGGGTCAACAGGAAGCGGTACACGTCCTTGACCCTACTCGGCGTGGATTGTCCCTCGGCCGCTGGGGGCGGCCCAGGCACAATCCACGCAGGTGGCCGGGTTCACACATGGTCGACGATGCCCACCTTCCCTTCCGCCCGAGCGCAGTGCGCACAGCAGAAGAACTGGCCGTCCGCCTCCACGCCCTGCCCGATGATCTGGGCGCGGCAGTGTTCGCAGATGGGCGCCATGCGGTGGATGGCGCACTGGAAACAGTCGAAGACGTGCACATCGCCCTGCGCGTGCACCTCGAATGTCATCCGGTAATCGTTTCCGCATACCTCACAACGTGCCATGCGCCTCAGCGTGCGGGCCCGCGCGGTGGCGGGCGAGCGGCGGCCGGGCGCGTCGCGCCGACTTCACCTGTTTGTCGGCGGCGCTGGGGTGACGTCCTGGAGGAGCTGCATGAACGCCGCCTCGTCGATCACGGGCGTGTCGAAGGACCGGGCCTTGGCGGTCTTGGACGTGGGCGAGTCGGGGTCGTTGGTGACCAGCACGCTGGTGAGCCGGGAGACGCTGGTGGCCACGTGCAGCCCGGCCTCGATCGCCCGGTCCTCCAGCAGCTCGCGGTCGACGGAGGTGTCCCCGGAGAACGCCACCCGCATGCCCTGGACAAGCTGCCCGCCCGGCTCGTAGCGCCCGGGGTTGGGGTAGGGGCAGGCGGGGCGCTTGCGGCTGGGGCGCCAGGTCTGCCGGTACGAGCGCTGGCGGCCGATCGCCGGGCCGTCGGACCACTCGGTGAGCGGCTGGCAGGCCAGCAGCGGCAGGCGCAGCCCGGTCTCGGCGGCCCGGTGGAGGCTGGGCCGGAAGGTCTCGGCGAGCACCCGCGCGTCGTCCAGGGCGTGGTGGGCGCGCCGCTGGACCACTCCGTAGTGCGCGGCGAGGGTCTCCAGCTTGTGGTTGGGCAGCGGCAGGCCCAGCTCCTTGGAGAGGGCGATGGTGCACAGCCGCTGCCGCACGGGCGCGGCGCTCTTGGAACGGGCGTACTCCCGGGCGAGCATCGACCAGTCGAAGGCGGCGTTGTGCGCGACCAGGACGCGGTCGGCCAGGCGCTCGGCGAGCTCCCCGGCGATCTCGGGGAAGCGCGGGGCGCCCTCGAGCACCTCCTCGGTGAGGCCGTGGATCCACACCGGGCCCGGGTCGCGCTCCGGATTGACCAGGGTGTACCAGTGGTCCTGCACCGCGCCCCGGGCGTCGAGCTGGTAGACCGCCGCGGAGACGATCCGGTCGTCGCGGGCCAGGCCGGTGGTCTCCACGTCGACGACCGCGTAACCCTGCGGATAGGCGGCCGGCCAGGAGGACGGCGGTGCGGGGTGCGGTGCGGCTGTCGTGGGGTCTTCGAGCATGGTCAATGAGGATACGGGCCGCCGCCGACAACCCTGACCGGCGGGCCGGTCGGGGCAGGCGGAGCCCCGGGGTTGACGGGGCGTCGGGGCCGGGCGGTGGGTCAGAGCTTGGACAGGGCCAATTGCAGATCGATGTCGCTGGTGAGGATGCGGCCGGCGCGCTTGTCTCCCGGGCGGTCGGGCACCGTGACCCGCACGCCGGGCGAATCCCCGGTGAGAACGGTCACCTTGGCGCCGTCGAAGCGCGGGGCCCGCTGCTCGATGACGGACCTCAGCCGGTCGGCGGCGCGCTCGGCGGCCCGTTTGCCGTCGGTGAGGGCGCAGATGACCCCGGATGTCTCCTTCGCGGACTTCGCCCGCTGTCCGGTGGCCGACAGGCGCACGGTGTTCTTGGCGTGCTCGGCGTTCTTCCCGCCGAAGTCGACCCGGTAGGCATCGCCCAGGCAGCGGTCCAGGGCCTGGTAATCCGGGTCGTCCGCCAGGGACTTGCCCTTGGCCGGGCGCACCGAGGACAGGTCCTTGCCGGCGAAGCCGAAGGAGAGCTCGTCCCGGGCGATCCGGAGGGTTATGCCCTCCCTCTTCCAGATGGTCTCGCCGTGCCAGGTGCTCCGGGCGAAACCGCCCGCCTTGAGCTTGGCGGTGATGCCGTCCGCGTCGAACGAGCCGTCCCAGTGCCCGGCGTAGCCATTGGTCACATCGGTGTCGATCATGGCCTGATCGAGGCCGTAGGCATGGGCGTTGAAGCGGTAGCCGCTCAGCAGTGGGCTGCCCGCCTGGCCGACCGTGCGGAACCGCTGGGAGCCGCCCTTCTCCAGGGAGCGCACCCGGTCGGCGTCGAGATAGGAGACCTGGGCCCCCGTCGCGCCCGCGACCGAGATGTGCCCCACCGCGGCCATCAGGGGTGAGGGGGAGTCATCGTCGCCCGACCCGGAGGAACACCCCGTGGTGAGCGCCGACAGCAAGCAGGCGAGGGCTGTGCCGCCGGTCCGGAACCGTTCTCTGGCTCTGCGCACAGGCGGGGAGCTTAATCGGCCATGCGCCCCTGGGCGACCCCTGTTGTTGACATCCCATCTACCATACTTGTTGGTAACTACCCCTAGCGGCGGCCTTATGAGCGGTTCTATGTTGCGGACATGCCGCACCTGCCCAATGCCGTGTTGTGGTCGATACCGGCCTTTGTCCTGCTCACCGTCGTGGAGATGGCGAGCTACCGCTTCCATCCCGACGACGATGCCGAGGGCTACGCGGCGAAGGACGCCGCGACCAGCGTCACCATGGGGCTCGGCAGCCTCGTCTTCGACCTGGTGTGGAAGATCCCGATTGTGGCGATCTACGCCGCCATCTACGAACTCACCCCACTGCGCGTCCCGGTGCTGTGGTGGACGCTGCCGCTGATGCTGCTCGCCCAGGACTTCTTCTACTACTGGTCGCACCGCGGGCACCATGTCATCCGCATCCTGTGGGCGTGCCATGTGGTGCACCACTCCAGCCGCAACTTCAACTTCACCACCGCCCTGCGGCAGCCCTGGACCACCTGGACCGTGTGGCCGTTCTACGTGCCGATGATCGCGCTCGGGGTGCACCCCGCGGCGGTGGCGTTCTGCTCGTCGGTGAACCTCGTCTACCAGTTCTGGATCCACACCGAGCGGATCGGCACCCTGCCGCGCCCCATCGAGTTCGTCTTCAACACCCCCTCGCACCACCGCGTCCACCACGCCTCCCAAGGTGGCTACTTGGACCGCAACTTCGGGGGCATCCTCATCGTCTGGGACCGGCTCTTCGGGTCCTCCGTCCCCGAGATCGAGCGGCCCGTCTACGGCCTGACGAAGAACATCGACACCTACAACCCACTGCGGGTGGCCACGCACGAGTACGCGGCCATCGCCCGCGACATCGCGGCGGCGCGGGGCTGGCGGGAGCGGGCGGGCCGGGTCTTCAGGGGGCCGGGCTGGCAGCCCGGGCCGGTCCCGGAGGGCGGACCTGCTTCGGAGGGCGGACCTGCTACGGAGATCGGGCCTGCTACGGAGCCCGGGTCGCCTCCGGAGGCCGGGCCGCGGGAGCCGGTCGGCGAGAGCGTGCGGTGACGGCCGCCGCCGGGCGCGCGACGAGGGCCCTGCCCGCCCTCTTCGCGCTGCTGACCGCCGTTCACCTGGGCGCGCTGCTCATGGACGCCACCACCGTCGTTCACCTCACCAAGCCCGCCCTGATGCCCGTCCTCGCCGCCTGGGCCCTGGTGCGCGGCGGGCCGTGGCCGCTCCCCGCCGCGCTGGTGTGCGGCTGTGGCGGCGATGTGCTGCTGCAGATCGGCGGTGAGACCGCGTTCCTGGCCGGAATGGGGTGCTTCGCGGCCGGGCACCTCTGCTACCTGGCGCTGTTCACCCCTGCCGGGCGGGGCGCCCTGTTCGCCCGCGCCGGGTGGCCTCGTACGGCGCCCTGGGTGGCCGCCGGGTACGGGGCCGCGTGGCTGGGCACGGTGGCGCTGCTGTGGCCCGGCCTCGCCTCGCATCTGCGGCTTCCCGTCGCGGGCTACAGCCTGCTGCTGACGGTCATGGCGCTGGCCGCGCTCGGGGCGGGCCCGTGGACGGGGCTCGGCGGGGCGCTGTTCATGCTGTCCGACACCCTGATCGCGGCCGGGCTGGCCGACTGGCCACGGCCGCCGGTGCCCCAGTTCTGGATCATGGCCACCTATATCGCCGCCCAGTGGCTGCTGATGGCGGGAGCGACGCGCGGCACGCTCCCGCGTACCGGGCCGCAACCGGCGCTCGTCGGGCCGTGAGAGGCGCTCGTCAGACTGGAACGGGCACCCGTCGGGCCGCAACCGGCGCTCGTCAGGCCGTGGCGGGCAGCCGCCTCAGCCGGACCACCCGCAGCGGGTCCGACGGGCGGTCATGGCTCAGCTCCCAGCCCCGGGCCCGCGCCGCCTCGATGACATAGCCCGCGCCCACCCCGCGGTACTCGCGCACGTCGACGTCGTGCGGGCCCGGCGGCGGGGCCTTCTTCGCCTTCTGGGCGGCCAGCTCCTTGCTGGTCCAGGCGGCGATGCGCTTGTCGACCCGGGCCCGGTAGAAGGCCGCGTCGCCCTCGTGCCGCAGCTCCGGGAGCGTCACGCACCAGGCGGGCCACACCGCCACGCTGTCCCCGAACTTGTCCATCAGGCCGAGGAACCCCTTCTCGAACCCGGGGATGACCGTAAAGATCTCGGCCACGATCCCGAAGGCGATGAAGCCGAGGAAGATCACCACGATCAGCGCCCACCACAGCGGCAGAAGCAGCACGGTCAGCACGAACCGGATCAGCAGCCAGAAGGCCGGCCGCGGGGCCAGCGGTCCCCAGGGGGCGTCGTGGTGCACGGGAACGGGGTCCTCTCGCCGCTACCTGGGGGACGTGTACGGGCCGCCGGGCGGCTGATCCACCCCGGCGGCCCGTGCATTGTGTCAGCCGGTCACTTCTCGACGGCGTCCAGGGCGTCCGCGAGCCCGGCACCGTAGAAGCCGTTGTAGCGCTTGCTGCCCTCGCACACCGCGTCGACCGTGCCGTCGCCGTCGATGTCGTACGGCGTCGGGCAGGCGAGGTCATCGGCCTCGGCCTTCAGCAGTGCCTTCACCATCCAGGGGGAGGCGTGCGGATGGGTGCTCTTGACGAGCGCCGCGACTCCGGCGACATGCGGCGAGGCCATCGAGGTGCCCGCCATGTAGCCGTACTGCCCGCCCGGCAGCGTGTTGTAGATCAGACCGCTGGTCGCCGGGGGCTCCGGCTTCTGGTAGATGGTGCTGTCGCCGCCGGGGGCCGCGATGTCGATGATCCCGAGGCCGTAGTTGGAGAACGAGGACTTGAGGTTCTTGGCGCCGGTCGAGGCGACCGTGACGACACCCGGCAGCTGGGTCGGGATGTCCAGGCAGACGCTCGGGTCCACCTCCCGGTCACCGGGGGTGGTGTCGTTGGGGCTGGAGGGGTCGGTGATGGTGTCCGAGGTCAGGTCGTAGTTCTCGTTGCCCGCCGCGGCCACATTCACCACGCCCTTGCGCTCCGCGTACGACGAGGCCCGGCGCACCGCCTCGACCAGGGCCTTCTGGTCCGGGTCGGTGGTGCAGTTGAAGTACCACGGGTCGGTGTAATAGCTGTTGTTGGTGACGTCCACGCCGTGCTCGGCGGCCCAGATGAAGCCGCAGACGACCGCCTCGGTGTAGAAGAACCCGGCCGTCGTGGACACCTTGATACCGGAGACCTTGACGCCCGGGGCCACGCCGGTGACGCCGATGCCGTTCTTCGCGGCGGCGATCTCACCCGCGACATGGGTGCCGTGCGGGGACTCCTCCGCGGTCGGCCGCCAGGCGCCGTCGGCGGTGTCCGGCTTGCCGGTCACACAGTTGACGGACGCCTTACGGTCGAAGTTCGGTGCCAGGTCGGGGTGGGTGTCGTCCACACCGGTGTCGATGACCCCGACGGTGACATTCCGGCTGCCCAGGCTCTTCTCATGCGCCTTGTCCGCCTTGATCGCCGGCAGATCCCACTGCAGCGGCTCCAGCGGGTCCTGCCCGGCCTTGGCCTTCGCCGCCACCGCCTGCCGCTCCTTCTCGCTCAGCAGCTTCGGCGTATCGATGTCGTCGGTGGACTGGGCGGGCAGCGGGGCGGTGCGGGTGTTACCGGCGGAGGCGACGCCGCGGACCTTACGGACGCTCTTGGCGAAGTCCGGGTTGGCGGAGTGGACGACGATGACGCCGATCCGGTCGTACGACACCACGACCGTGCCGCCGGCCTGGGCGATGGCCTTGCGGATCCGGGACGGGTCCTGCCCCGGGCGGGTGTTGACGACATAGCTCAGGGACGGACCGTCGGCCGCGGTGGCCGCGGAGGCGTGGCCGTCCCGTCCGAGAGCGGTGGCGGTGGTGGGCAGGAAGGCCAGCGCGGTGGTGAGCGCCATGGCGGCGGGTATCGCGGCGGTGCGCAGCGGCAGGGAGGTGCGGCGCGGCGTCATGGGTACTCCGGTTCTCTCGATTGGGTGAGGAGGCTCTGGGCGGACGGACCGGGCTGGATGGACAGCGTTCCGGACCGGGGGCGCGGACGCGCGCTCAGCGCGCCACTCGGGGGACGCGGAGCCCCCGGGCGCGGGCGGCGGCCCAGCGGGCCGCGTCAACGGCCGCGGTGCGGCCGGGGTCATCCGCACAAGCGAATGTGCGCGCCCTCGGGGCGCGGATCCCGCACGCCGCCTCGATGCCCCGGGACGCCGCGAGACCGGGGCAGAGGCGGCGGGGAGTGGCGATGGGGTGGTGCGAGGCCGACGGACCGTCAAAAGTCCGCCGTCCGGGTCTTGGAGGAGCCGATCTCAGATGAGCCATGGGGTCTCCACTTCATCCGTACGGGCCGCCCGAACGCCGTCGGCGTCTGGACGGGTACATGACGAAGGAAGCTATCGCTGATCAAGGTCGGACATCAATGCATTCCGGAAGAAAACCCGCCACAGTACCCGGAGTCGATCCGTCCTCCGAAGTTGTATCCGTCTTTCAACCAACCCGCCCCTGTCGTAGCGGGTCGGCGTCGCCCTACCATGCGTGATCTGGATCACCTCCGCCGCCGTATTCATCCCCGTCGGACCCACTCACCAGGAGAGACCGTGGATACCGCCCCGGCCAATGATCGTCCCGACGATCAGCGGCAACGAGACCGTTCTTCCTACGCCGAGGTGCAAGCGAGCGCGGAGTTCGGCGAACTGCGCGGTGCCCACCGCTCGTTCGCCTTCCCGCTCACCATCGCGTTCGTCACCTGGTACCTGCTCTACGTACTGCTGTCCAACTACGCGGGCGACTTCATGGGTGCCAAGGTCGTCGGCCATGTCAACGTGGCCCTGGTGTTCGGGCTCGCCCAGTTCCTGACGACCTTCCTCATCGCCTGGTGGTACTCCCGGCACGCCGCCGCCAAGCTCGACCCCCGCGCCGAGGCGATCAAGTCCCGTATGGAGGAGCGTTCATGAGCTTCCATCTGCTCGCGGCCGAGAGCGCCTCGGACAACCGGCCGCTGATCATCACGCTCTTCGCGGTCTTCGTCCTGGCGACCCTCGGCATCACCATCTGGGCGGGCCGGCAGACCAAGGACGCCAACGACTTCTACGCCGGCGGCCGCCAGTTCTCCGGCTTCCAGAACGGCCTCGCCATCTCCGGCGACTACATGTCCGCCGCGTCCTTCCTCGGCATCGCCGGCGCCATCGCGCTCTCCGGCTACGACGGCTTCCTGTACTCGATCGGGTTCCTCGTCGCCTGGCTGGTCGCCCTGCTGCTGGTCGCCGAGCCGCTGCGCAACTCCGGGCGCTACACGATGGGCGACGTCCTCGCCTACCGGATGCGCCAGCGCCCGGTGCGCACCGCCGCGGGCGTCTCCACCATCGTCGTCTCGATCTTCTATCTGCTGGCGCAGATGGCGGGCGCCGGTGTGCTGGTCTCCCTGCTGCTGGGCATCACCAGCGAGGCCGGGAAGATCCTCATCGTCGTCCTCGTGGGCGTCGTGATGATGCTCTACGTCACCATCGGCGGCATGAAGGGCACCACCTGGGTGCAGATGGTCAAGGCCGTGCTGCTGATCGCGGGCACCCTGCTGATCACCTTCCTGGTGCTGCTGAAGTTCAACTTCAACATCTCCGACCTGCTGGGCGAGGCGGCCAAGAACAGCGGCATCGGAGAGTCGTTCCTGGAGCCGGGGCTGAAGTACGGGCTCAACGCCACCACCAAGCTCGACTTCATCTCCCTTGGCATCGCCCTGGTCCTGGGCACCGCGGGACTGCCGCACATCCTGATCCGCTTCTACACCGTGCCCACCGCCCAGGCCGCCCGTAAGTCGGTCAACTGGGCCATCGGCATCATCGGCGTCTTCTACCTGATGACCATCGCGCTGGGCTTCGGCGCCGCCGCCCTGCTCGACCACGACGCCATCATCGCCTCCAACAAATCCGGCAACACCGCGGCCCCGCTGCTCGCCGAGGAGATCGGCGGCGGGCCGGACTCCACGGGCGGCGCCATCCTGCTCGCGGTGATCTCCGCGGTGGCGTTCGCGACGATCCTCGCCGTGGTCGCCGGACTCACCCTCGCCTCCTCGTCCTCCTTCGCCCACGACCTGTACGCCAATGTCATCCGTAAGGGCAAGGCGACGCAGAAGGAGGAGATCTCGGCGGCGCGCTGGGCCACCGTCGGCATCGGCACCGTCGCCGTCGTCCTCGGGGTGTTCGCACGAGATCTCAACGTCGCCGGACTCGTGGCGCTCGCCTTCGCGGTCGCCGCCTCCGCCAACCTCCCGACCATCCTCTACAGCCTGTTCTGGAAGCGCTTCACCACCCAGGGCGCCCTGTGGTCCATCTACGGCGGACTGATCTCCTCGGTCTTCCTGGTGCTCTTCTCGCCCGTCGTCTCGGGCAAGGAGACCTCGATGTTCCCGGACGTGGACTTCCACTGGTTCCCGCTGGAGAACCCCGGCCTGATCTCCATCCCGCTGGGCTTCCTGCTCGGCTGGCTGGGCACCCTCGTCTCCAAGGAGCAGCCGGACAAGGACAAGTACGCCGAGCTGGAGGTCCGCTCGCTCACCGGCCACGGCGCCCACTGATCCGCCCCGACCACCCGCGCGGCCCCTCCCTGTCACACCCGTCGCGTACGCTGCGGGACAATTGACGACAGTGCACGCGATGTCAACCGTGGAGGGGCCGCACCATGCTGATCGACACCTATGGTCGCGTAGCCACCGACCTGCGGGTCTCCCTGACCGACCGCTGTAATCTCCGCTGCACCTATTGCATGCCGGAAGAGGGCCTGCAGTGGCTCGCCAAACCGGACCTGCTCACCGACGACGAGATAGTCCGGCTGATCGGGATCGCCGTCACCGAGCTCGGGGTCACCGAGGTCCGCTTCACCGGCGGTGAGCCACTGCTGCGCCCCGGTCTGGTCGGCATCGTGGAGCGCTGCGCGGCCCTCGCCCCGCGCCCCCAGATGTCGCTCACCACCAACGGCATCGGGCTGCAGCGCACCGCCCAGGCCCTGCGCGACGCGGGCCTGGACCGGGTCAATGTCTCGCTCGACACCCTGCGCCCGGAGGTCTTCCAGGCCCTGACCCGGCGCAAGCGCCATGACGATGTGCTGCGCGGCCTCGACGCGGCGCGCACCGCCGGGCTGACCCCGGTGAAGGTCAACACCGTGCTGATGCCCGGGCTCAACGACGACGAGGCGCCCGATCTGCTCGCCTGGGCCCTGGAAAACGACTATGAGCTCCGCTTCATCGAGCAGATGCCGCTCGACGCCCAGCACGGCTGGAAGCGCGACGGCATGATCACCGCCGGGGACATCCTGACGAGCCTGCGCACCCGCTTCACCCTCACCGCCGAGGGCGAGGACGAGCGCGGCTCCGCGCCCGCCGAGCGCTGGCTGGTCGACGGCGGCCCGGCCCGGGTCGGCGTCATCGCGTCGGTCACCCGGCCCTTCTGCCGCGCCTGCGACCGCACCCGGCTGACCGCCGACGGACAGGTGCGCACCTGTCTGTTCGCGCGCGAGGAGTCCGATCTGCGCGGAGCGCTGCGCTCCGGCGCCCCGGACGAGGAGATCGCCCGGCTGTGGAAGCTGGCGATGTGGGGCAAGAAGGCCGGATCCGGGCTCGACGACCCGACGTTCCTCCAGCCCGACCGCCCGATGTCGGCGATCGGCGGATGACGGTTCGCGGGGTCGGTGATCAGGGGCGGGGAGTGGCCGCGGTCAGTGGTCGGCGGCCGACCACTCCGCCAGCGTCACCACGTCCTTGAGGAAGCCCCGCATTCCGAGGAACTCCGACAGATACTCGCGGTGCTCCTCGCAGGCCAGCCAGGTCTTGCGCCGCTCCGGGGTGTGAATTTTGGGATTGTTCCAGGCCAGCACCCATACGGCCGGGGCACGGCAGCCCTTGGCGGAGCAGATCACGGTGTCGGTCTCGGCGGAGGTCTCGCGGGTGTTCACACCGCAGACTCTACGGAAGGCCCGGCGGACATGACGACGCCGGGCAGCCACGGGGGGAGCCGCCCGGCGTCGGTCCGTCGCTCCGACGGGGGATGCGGAGCGCGTACGCAGTATGTCACGAGGGATGGGGCCCGGTGCACCGGTCCTGCACTATTGATCTGAGGTTTTCTTGAGCTTGCTGAAACGCGGCAGGTCAGCCCCGCTCGCCCCGTCCAGGCTCGCTGATATGTCCGACGTCCTCCGGGACGGATTCCGTCCCACGGGAATCGGTCGGCTCCTCGCCGCGCCCGGCGATCAGCATCGGACGGGGCGGGGTCGGGATGAAGGTGGTGGGCAGCGAAGTGGAGTTCTCCCGGCCCGCGTTGGCGATTACCACCGCGATGTAGGGCAGCACCACGCCCAGCACCAGAGCCACGATGGCCACATGGCGCTCCACGTTCCACAACACCGCCGCCAGCACGACCGCGAGGGTCCGCACCGACATCGAGATCACATAGCGTCGCTGCCGGCCGCGGATATCATCGGCCAGCCCCTGCCGGGCTCCGGTGATCCGGAAGACTTCCGCATCGCCATGCTTCCGCATCACGTTCCACCACCTGATCGCCGAGCGGGCTTCCCCCGCTCTGGGACGTACTCAACGTTACGCCGCGTCTGCTGTCGGTTCGAGACCGGGGCGCCCTGACGGGTGCTGTCCGGGGTGCGCCAGAAGGCGTACCGGCCCTCCGGCGTGCGCCGTACCCGAAGTGGCCGAACACTGGAGGGGATGTGCATCTCCCGTGCATCCCTTCGCCGCGCGTGTCAGGGAGGCGACATGAACTGGCTATGGGCGATCGTCGTGGGTTTGATCCTGGGTGTGATCGCCAGGGCGATTCTGCCCGGCAAACAGGCCATTCCGCTCTGGCTGACCTGCATCTACGGCATCCTCGGCGGCATCCTGGGCAATGCGGTGGCCGGCTGGATCGGAGTCAGGTACACCGAGGGCTTCGACTGGATCCGGCATCTGCTCCAGTTGGCGGGCGCGGTGCTGATCGTCGCCCTGGGCACCCCGCTGTGGCACTCCATCCGCGGCGGCGGACGCAGACACGGTGCCGAGCGGACCTGAGCGGCGGTCGCCGGGAACGAGGCGCGCCGCCCGGGGTGCCGACACGACGGCGGCGGTCGGCGCGCGTGGTGGACGCGCACCGGCCGCCGCTTTCGTCCAGCGCCGAAGTGGGCGGGTTACACCCCGCGCACCTGGGCGATCTTCCGCCCGGCCTTGAGGTAGACCGTGCCGGAGCCCGCCGTCACCCCGGTGGACGCCAGCGTTTCCGCGATCACCTCGGCCAGCGGGCGCACCGCCTGGGCCTCGGGCAGCACCACCGACTCCTGGCCGCCCTCGGTCTCGATCACCAGCCGCAGACCGTTCTGCTTGGCGACCCGGCGGGCGGCCGAGGCGCTGGGCTGGAACTCCAGCACCTTGCTCAGCACGGTCGCGATGGACTCGGCGCCGTGCTCCCCGGCGTCGACCACCGGCAGCGTCCCGACGTCGGTGAAGCTCTTCTTGGAGAACTGGGCGACGAAGCCCGCACGGGCCGCCATCGCCTTCTCGATGCCGTACAGCGCCGCCACGACCTCACCCGCCAGGACCTTCTTCAGATCCATCGGGTGCAGCGACCGGTCCTCCACCCGGGCGGTCGCGGCGGCGATCTCCGCGTCCGTCCACTCGGTCCATGCCTCCAGGTACGGCTTCATCAGCCGGTCCGGAATCGACATGATCTTTCCGAAGACATCGTCGGCGGTCGCGGACAGCGCGACGTAGTTGCCCTTGGACTTGGACATCTTGGCGCCGGTGCCGTCCGTGCCCTCGATCAGCGGCATCGTGACCACCAGCTGCGGCCGCTGCCCGCGCAGCTCCATCAGCTTGCGACCCATCTGCAGATTGAGCAGCTGATCCGCGCCGCCCAGCTCCACATCGCACTCCAGCGCCACCGAGTCGAGGGCCTGCGCGATCGGGTACAGCAGCTCGGACATGGTGAGCCCCGAGCCGGCGGCCAGCCGGTTGCGGAAGTCCTCGCGCTGCAGGAGCTGGGAGACCGGCACCTGGGAGAGCAGTCCCAGCAGCTCGGGGAAGGTGTACGGCGCCAGCCACTCGCTGTTCTGCCGGAAGCTGACCTTCTCGAAGTCGAAGAAGGGCCGGACCTGGTCCTGGTAGCCCGCGAGGTTCCGGGCGATGTCCTCGTCGGTCAGCGGCGGGCGCTCCGCCGTACGGCCCGACGGGTCGCCGATCTTGGCCGTGAAGTCGCCGATCAGCAGGGTGACGTCATGCCCCATGCGCTGGAAGCGGCTGAGGATGATCATCGGCACCACATGGCCCAGATGCACGTCGGCGGCCGTCGGGTCGATGCCCAGCTTGATGCCCAGGCCCTGGCCCGCGCCGCGGCGCTCCTCGATCCGCTTGGCCAGCTCCGCCACGCCGGGCAGGATCTCGACCGTACGGGACGCGATCAGCTCGGCCTGCTCCGTCGGCGACAGGTCCGTCAGATCGATATAGCGCCGCGAGCCCGTCTCCTCGAGCAGTTGCTCGACGGTCTTGTCGGAGGAGAGGTCCTGGGAGAGGAGCTCGGTGGCGCGGGCGACGGATTCGCCGAGGCGTGTCATGGCGTTCCTGTTGATAGACGAAACGGATACGGATCAGATCGGGCGTGGACCAGTCTATTCGGCTCGTTCACACCCCCTTGCTGACCGAGCTCATATTGAAGTCCGGGATGCGCAGCGCGGGCACCGCGGCGCGGTTGAAGTAGTCGCTCCACTCCCGCGCCAGCGTCCGCTCGGTGCGGCCCGCCTCGGTGGCGCGGGCGAGCAGGTCCACCGGCGATTCATTGAACCGGAAATTGTTCACCTCGCCGACCACCTCGCCGTTCTCCACGAGATAGACGCCGTCCCTGGTCAGCCCGGTCAGCAGCAGCGTCGCCGGGTCCACCTCGCGGATGTACCACAGGCAGGTCAGCAGCAGCCCACGCTCGGTCGAGGCGACCATCTCGTCCAGCGAGCGGGTGCCGCCCGCGTCCGCGATCAGGTTGTCGACGGGGGGAGCGAGGGGCAGCCCGGTGAGCCCGGCCGTGTGCCGGGTGGTGATCAGATGCTGGAGTACGCCGTCGCGGATCCAGTCGGTGGCGGACAGCGGCAGACCGTTGTCGAAGACCGACGCGTCGTCCCCGGACGAGTGCGCGATCACGAACGGCGCCGCCTCGAGACCCGGCTCGGCCGGGTCGCTGCGCAGTGTGAGGGGCAGCTCGGACAGCTTCTCGCCGACCCGGGTGCCACCGCCCGGCTTGCTGAAGACCGTACGGCCCTCCGCCGCGTCCCGCGCCGAGGAGGACCAGAGCTGGTCGATCAGCAGATCGGCCACCGCGCTCGGGGGCAGCAGCGTCTCGTAACGGCCCGCCGGGAGCTCCACCTTCCGCTCGGCCCAGGCGAGCCGCCGGGCGAGCTCGGCGTCGATCGCGGCCGGGTCCACATCGGTGAAGTCGCGGGTGGCCCGCCCGGCCCAGGCCGAACGCGTCCGGTCCGGGGACTTGGCGTTGACCTCCAGCGTGCCGGTCGGCTGGTCATGGCGCAGCCGCAGCCCGGTGGAGCTGCCCAGATAGCTGGAGACCAGCTCATGGTGGGCGAATCCGTACAGCTCCCGGCCGCCCGCGCGGGCCCGGGCGAAGGACTCGCCGAGGGCGGGGGCGAAGTCGGCGAACACCTCGGAGGAGGTCACGGCGGGGGAGTCGGTGAAGCCCGGGGAGACCGCCGCACCCGGATCCCGCTCCACCAGCGGCTGGGCGTCCTCGGCCGGCTCCGCCTCCCGCGCGGCCGCCTCGGCGGCGCGGACCAGCGGCTCCAGCTCGTCGGCGGTGACCGCGGACCGCGACACCACGCCCGAGGCGGTGCCCTGCCCGCCGTTCACGGTGGCCACGACGGTCAGGGTGCGGCCACGGGTGACGCCGTTGGTCGTCAGGGCGTTGCCCGCCCAGCGCAGATTGGCCGTCGAGCTCTCGTTCGCGATCACCACACAGCCGTCCGCACGGGACAGCTCCAGGGCGCGCTCGACGATTTCATGCGGCTTGCTGCTCATCCTTTTCCCCTGTTCGCTTCTCCGTCCGCGCGGCGCAGAGGCGCGGGAATCGTCGTCAGCTGCGGCCCGGTGGCCGCGCGTACGTCACTCACGCGCGTCCCGCCTCCTGGGTGGTGTTGAGGATGTTGACCCCGCGGAACAGCGCCGACGGGCAGCCGTGCGAGACGGCCGCGATCTGCCCGGGCTGGGCCTTGCCGCAGTTGAAGGCGCCGCCCAGGACGTACGTCTGCGGGCCGCCGACGGCCGTCATCGAACCCCAGAAGTCGGTGGTGCTGGCCTGGTAGGCGAAGTCGCGCACCTGCCCGGCGAGAGCGCCGTTCCTGATGCGGTACGCCCTTTGCGCCGTGAACTGGAAGTTGTACCGCTGCATATCGATCGACCAGGAGCGGTCGCCGACCAGATACAGACCGTTCTCGACGTCCCCGATCAGCTCCTCCGTCGAGGGGCCGCCGGGGGCGGGCTGGAGCGATACGTTCGCCATCCGCTGCACCGGCACATGGCCCGGCGAATCGGCGAACGCGCAGCCGTTGGACCGCTCGAAACCGGTCAGCCGGGCGATCCGGCGGTCGAGCTGATACCCGACGAGCGTGCCGTCCTTCACCAGATCCCAGGACTGCGCTGCCACCCCCTCGTCGTCGTACCCGATGGTGGCCAGCCCGTGCTCGGCCGTCCGGTCCCCGGTCACGTTCATGACCGGGGAGCCGTACTTCAGCGACCCGAGCTGATCGAAGGTGGCGAAGGAGGTGCCCGCGTACGCCGCCTCGTAACCGAGCGCGCGGTCCAGCTCGGTGGCGTGGCCGATCGACTCGTGGATGGTCAGCCACAGATTGGACGGGTCGACCACCAGGTCGTACGACCCGGCCTCGACGGATGGCGCGCGCATCTTCTCCGCGAGCAGCTCCGGGATCTCCGCGAGCTCCCCGTCCCAGTCCCAGCCGCCGCCCGCCCCGGGCCCTGCGGTCAGATACTCCCAGCCGCGCCCGACCGGCGGGGCCAGCGTGCGCATCGAGTCGAACTCCCCGCTCGCCGGGTCCACCGCGACGGCGGTCAGCTGCGGATGGAGCCGGATGCGCTGCTGGGTGGTCGTGGTGCCCGCGGTGTCCGCGTAGAACTTGTTCTCGTGGACGGTCAGGAGCGACGCGTCCGCGTGCGCGACCCCGTCGGCCCGCAGCAGCCGCGCGCTCCACTCGGCGAGCAGCCCGGTCTTGTCGGCGTCCGGCACCTCGAAAGGGTTGACCTCATACGACGAAACCCAGGTCCTGTCGGCATGCACCGGCTCCGCCGCGAGCTCCACCCGCTCATCGGACCCCGCGGCCTCGATCACCTTGGCCGACAGCTTCGCCATCGCCACCGCCTGCGAGGCGACGCGGGCGGCGGCGTCCATGCTCAGGTCCACCCCCGACGCAAACCCCCACGCCCCACCGTGCACCACCCGCACCGCATACCCCAGGTCGGTGGTGTCCGAGGCCCCGGACGGCCTGGCATCCCGCAACCGCCAGGCGGCACTGCGTACCCGCTCGAACCGGAAGTCGGCATGCTCGGCCCCGAGCGCGCGTGCCCGCGCGAGCGCCGCGTCGGCGAGCGCCCTCAGCGGCAGCGCGAGGAAGGACGGATCAATCTCGTGCGCCACGGGCGACTCCCCTTCGTCGGTGTACGTCCGGTTGGTTGGTGTCCGTCGGCAGTGAACCATGCCGCTGCGGCGTGGGGCGCGGTATTTGCCCCTGGAGCGGGGAGCCCGGGGTCAACTGTTCTCACCCGCACTGGCAACTCGGCGAGCCCTGGCTCGTCGTCAATGCTGCCAGCACCTAGTTTTGTACCTATTGACTTACCCACATTGGGGACCAGTAGAGGACCTCAGTGCCGGTTTCGTCAGCCAGAAGAAGGGTCTTCCGGCCTTCGCTGCCGTACAGGGTCAACAATCTGACCGAATCAGTCGTAACAGACTGGAGAGCTTGCAGGAGGCGACTTATCTCCGCATATTCTGTGGTGTCCGAGGAGAATCTATTAATCCTCCTTCGGTAAGTGCGTTTGAACGACTCGACGCCTACTTCGGAATATGAAGAATCCACCCTCTCGGCGTTTCCGATCAGCGATAGGAATGACGCGTCGATAGCGCCTCGATCGATCGCTCTTTCGAGAGATCTAATCAGCCTGGACATTTCCAGCTCTTCCCGTTGTTGGCGGACACCTGGGCCCCCGACACTTCGCCTCTGATCAATATCTCGCTTTCGTCGTAGATGTCAGGTGATTCGACTATCCTTGAGTCGGGTATAGAGGATTTCGGAATCCTCATGACTATTCCCCCAGGGCCCAATTCGTCGGCCGCGTCTACCGCTACACCATCGAAGTCGGTGGTCCATGAGGTGAACTCGCTGTTTGTGTTTCCTCCATTATGCCGTTCGGGATCGCTGTGTCCACCCAGCGGTACTGCGCGCCCCTGTTTGGCTTCATCGTACTTATAGTGTCCGTTCGGAACTCCGCGATAGAGATATTCGGCTTCGTCGTGTGCCCCTGATTCCAGCCCCAGTGGGTCTATTCGGGTGAGGGAGTTCCGCACATAGGAATGATGGTTGGGAGCTGGCCGAAGCCCGAGAGGGTCGGGTGAGGTGTAGCGCGCCGTTTCCGGGTCGTAGTGGCGGAAGTAATTGTAGTGAAGACCGGTTTCCGGGTCGGCGTATTGGCCCGGGAAGCGGAGGGGGCAGTCCACCGAGCCGGATGGGGCGGGGAGAGGGGTGCCCCAGAGGGTGGTGCGGTGTTGCCAGGCGAGGGTGCCGTCGGGGGTGACCAGCTCCGTGGGGGTGCCGACGAGGTCGGTGATGATGGCGTGGAAGCGGGTGTCGTATTCCGATTGCGGGGTCGTATCGGTCAGGCGCCGGAGGAGCGGTGATACTTCCTCCGCTGGCTCAGGCGACGTGTGGTGCTCAGTTTGGGTTACGGGGCGGTGGGTTCCTGGGGCGTAGTCCCAAGTTGTTGCCGCGCCCTCCGGCGTGACTTGTTCCGCCAGCCTCGTGCCGTCCCAGGTGAAGTCCACCGCTTCGGCGACCGTGCCGTCCTCGGCCAGCCGCTGCTTGGCGGTGCGGCGGCCCAGCGGGTCGTACATGTAGTGCCAGCGCTCGCCGTCCGGCGTCGTCGCGTCGGTGAGGCGGTCTTCCGCGTTCCAGGTGTAGGTCCAGGTGCGGGTCTGGCCGTTCAGCAGCTTGCGGGTGCGGCGGGTCAGGCGGCCCTGGGCGTCGTGTTCATACCTCGTGCGGCCCGCGCGGTGGATCACCGTGCCGGTGAATTCGCGGTCGCCGGACGCCTCGTGGTCGGGGGCCGTGGCGTGCGTCAGATTGCCCGCCGCGTCATAGGCGTAGGTCTCGGTCCAGCCGTGGGCGTGGACCGCCGTCACACGGCCGACCGGGTCGAGGCTGAAGCGGCGGGTGCCGGACGTCAGTTCGCGGATTTCGGTGAGGTGGTCGTCCGGGCGGTAGGCGTATGCCCGGTGTTGGAGCAGTGCCCCAGCCGCGCCGGAGGCGTCGTGGGTCAGGGCTTGGGTCGTCAGGCGGTCCAGGCTGTCCCAGGTCTGGGTCAGGCTTACGTCGTCGCCGAAGGTGCGGGACGTTTCCCGCCCCGCCGCGTCGTAGGCGAAGTGCAGGGAGTTGTCCGCCGTGGTGAGGGACATCGGGCGGCCGACCGCGTCGTACGTCCACGCCGACCGCAGGCCGCTCGGCGTGATCCGCTCGGTGCGGTTGCCCGCCGCGTCGTATCCGTACGCCGTCGTGTGACGACCGCCCACCGTCTCGGCCAGGACGCGCCCTCGGGCGTCGTACGTGCGGTGCAGGTCCGTGTCCGGGTTCGCCGCCCGCGTCAGGCGGCCCGCCGCGTCGTACGCGAACGTCGTCGCCGCGCCGTCCGCCGTGCGCGTCGAGACCGTGCGGCCCAGCGCGTCGCGCGTGTAGGCCAGGGCCTCGCCCGCGCCGTTCTCCCGGGATATCAGGCGGCCCGCCGCGTCGTGCTCGTACGACAGCGTGCGGCCGTTGAAGTCTGTCTCAGCCGTGACCTGGCCCGCTCCGTCATACGTGTACGTCCACGTCCGGCCCTGCGGATTCGTCACCGCCGTCAGGCGCAGCTCGGTGTCGTAGGCGAAGGCGTACTCCGCCCCGTCCGGGTCCGTCCGTGTCGCCGGGAGGTCGAAGTGGGTGTGGGTGTGGCGGGTGGTGTTGCCCGCCGGGTCGGTGTGTTCGGTGAGGTTGCCCTCGGCGTCCCAGGTCCACGTCTCACGGCTGCCGTCCGGCCGGGTGCGCCAGGCGGGCTTGCCCTCGATGGTCCAGCCCTGGCGGGTGACATGGCCCAGGGGATCGGTGACGCGGGTGATGCGGCCGTGGGTGCCACGGCGGACGACCGTCGTATTGCCCAACGCATCGGTGACCTCGACCGGGAGGCCCGCCGCGTCGCACACGACCCGGGTGGTGTGGCCCAGCGGATCGACGACCGAGGTCAGGTTCCCCGACTCGTCGTACGCGTAGTGCGTCTCCGCGCCCGTCGGGTCCGTCGTCCGGATGCGGTTGCCCCGGTCGTCGTAGGCGTGGCGCCACACCGCGCCGTCCGGTTCGCACACCTCCAGCGGCCGGCCATCCCCGTCGTACGCGGCCGTGGCCGCCGTGCCGTCCGGGCGGTCGACGCGTATCAGGTTGCCGGAGCCGTCGTACGCGTAGCGCGTGGTGTGGCCCAGCGGGTCCGTCACCGACAGCGGCAGGCGGCGCGTCCCCGGGTCCCACTCGGTGTGCGTGGTGTGGCCCAGCGCGTCGGTGCGGGCTATCGCCCGGTACGCCTCGTCGAAGACGTACGTGATGCGGTGGCCGAGCGAGTCCGTGTAGACGGTGGTGCGGGACGCCTCGTCGTAGTGGAAGCGGCCGGTCATCATGTCGTCCGAGCCGATGGTGCGCAGCACCCGGCCCCGGTGGTCGTAGACGTATCCGAAGCTGGTGCCGTTGCGGTCGGTCCATGAGGTGACGCGGTGCTGGTCGTCGTAGGTGAACCGCATCGGCTCGTCGGCGGAGTTGAAGACCTCGGTCAGGTCGCCCGCGCCGTTGTAGCCGAAGGAGACCAGCGTGGTGCCCCCCTCGGCGGCACCGACGCCCAGGAGCCGCAGCCCGGTGATGCGCGCGAGCTCCGGATCGGTGTCGATCGCGATGCGATACCCGCCGGAGTGCGCCACCTCGCGCGGGGTGCCGTCCTCGTCGTAGGTGAACGTGATGGTCCGGCCATTGCGGTCCTCGATCACCTCGAGAGGGAGCTCATTGGCGTTGCCGCCCAGCGGGGTGAAGTGCAGTGTGCGGGCCCGCTCGGGGATCTCGATCCGCATCGTGCCGCCCGCCGCGCCGTCCCAGCGCAGGGGCCAGCGCGGGCCCCGCGCCGGATATGTGTCCTCCCCGGGCGTCGGCACCCCGTAGCGCAGCACCATGCCGTCGGCCGTGACGAACACGATCCCGTCCGCGTCCAGCTCCAGCCGCTGGTCGAGCGTGGCCGCCCAGGTGCGGCCGAACCAGCCGCCGCAGGTGTGCCCGGAGACGAAGGTGCGCTCCAGGACCAGGGGGAGCGCTCCGGGCAGGGACACGTCCGTGGCCGGCATGACCATCTCGCCGGTGGCGACGTCGACCGGGTCGTCCTCGCAGTCCCTGTCGTGTGTATGCCGGTCGTGTGTGCCCTCGCTGTCCGCCCGGCCGGACGCCTCGCCGTCCCGGCCCAGGAGCCTCTTACGGAGCGCCAGCCGCTGCGCGGCGTTCTGACCCGTCCGGAGCTCCTTGCGCAGCGCGCTCGCGCCGCCCGTGGCCAGGGCCAGCAGCAGCGACGGGGTGATCTCGCCCGCCGCGCGCAGCGGGTCCTTGGACCACAGGTCCCAGTTCGTGACCGCCTTGGCGAACTCCTTGGGGTGCTGGGCCGCGTACGCCGCGCCGTCCGCCATGCCGGCCAGCTGCATCGCCAGGCCCTTGCCGTCGCCCTTGGCGATCGAGGCCGGGATCTCGCCCAGGCTCAGGATGCCGTGGTGGACCTTCCACAGCCCGTCCTTGAAGCTGTCCCCGACCTTCTGCCAATTGCTCGGCTTGTCGGGGGCCTTCTCCGCCGCCTTGTCGATCTTCTTCTTCGACGCGTCGACGACCAGCCGCAACTCCTCGATCAGCTTGTCCAGCCGACCGACGCACGACTCCATCGCGGCGATGCCGGGATCGGTCTCCGAAGGCCGGTCCGGCAACTGCTCGTCGCCGCGCTTCACCGCGTCGTTGTACGTCTCGACCTTCGTGTTGTGCGCCTTGGACGCCGCCCGTGCCGCGTCCGCGTCCTCGATGATCGGCTCACAGCGCTTCTGCACCGACCGCAGCTTGGTCGCGTACGCCGCCAGCGCGCTCGCCGCATGGGTGAACTGGTCGTGGCCCGAGGTCAGTTCCTTCGGCAGCCGGTCGACCGACTTACGGAACTCGCTCGCGCCCTTGCCCGACCAGTCCGCCAGCTCCAGCGGCCTGAGCTTGTCCTTGCCGTCCTGGAAGGCGCCCGCATACGCGCGCAGCTCCAGCACCAGGTCGTCGATGTCGTCCGGATTGCCGGGGATCAGGTCCTTGGGCTTGGCGTCCACCGGTATCCGAATCTGCGGGGCCCGCCCCGCGTCCGGATCGCCCATCAGGATTCGTCCTGGTACTCACTCAGCAGCTTGCGCGAGAACTTCGACAACCCCGTCTCCTCCGGGCGCTTCTCCATCTCGGGCGCGCCCACGTGCTCCCAGGACCACTTGCTCGCCGCGCCCCCCGAGGGGAGCTTGGCCATGTTCTCGTCCGAGGGCCAGAAGTCCTTCACCCGCAGCAGATCCGCCAGCATGTACCCGGCCACCGCCTCGTACAGCCGCTCCACGACCGCATCCGCGTGGTCGGCCAGTTCCCCCATGCCGAAGCCCCACTCCTGGAGGAATCCCTTGCCGGATTCCAGGAGTTCGGGCGCGCCGCAGTGCTGGAGGTAGCCCGTCAGCTTCTCCTGGCCGTTCTTCACGGCGCGGGCCCCGACGACCGACTCCTCCAGCGGGGCGATCAGGCCCCTTACCGAGGCGATCTCGATCTTGTAGCCGTCGGCGCCTTCGTTTCCGCCGTATTTGCCGTGCTCGCCGCCCTCGCTGGGGGCGCGGTTCACATTCCGCGCGTCAGGATCCGCCACCGTCAGCCCCCTCGCCGTGGCTTTCCGCTTCCTGGTCCCCGGCTTCCCGGGCGTCGGCTTCCTGGTCCCCGGCTTCCCGGTCGTCCGCTTCCTGGTCCTCCGCGTCGCGCAGCGTCCGCGCGTCCAGCAGGAAAGGGCGCTTACCCAGCGGATCCACCAACGCCCGTACGCCCTCGGGCAGCAGGTCCACCAGGTCCTCGACCGTCGTGGACGCCCAGCCGCACGCCCCCGCGAAGAGCGCGAGCCCTTCGAGCGAGGTGAAGACCGGGACCAGCGGGCCGCCTTCGGCGGTCTCCGAGATCAGGAAGCCCGGGTGCTCCGGGCGCTGGAAGTACAGCCGCGCCGTCCGCAGCGCCGCCCACTTCTCGCGCTCCGTCATCCGCGCGGCGGTCTCCTGGCGGACGAGCTCTGCCAGCGTCATTTTGCCGCCCTGACCAGGCGGCCTACCGTCCCCTCCCCCAAACATGAGGGTCATCTTCGCACGGGTGACCGACACCTTCCGTAATCGACGCGCCGCTCCTCGCAGTCGCCGGCCCGTGCGTTCCAGGACGTCGATGGATTCCGTCCGCTGAGCGCTAGTCCGCCGTTTCCGCGCCCGTGTGTTCGGCGGTGGCACGTACGAGGTTCTGCTCCAGGTGCTCCAGGGTGCGCAGGGCCGCGGCGCTTTCGTCGTCCGAGAGGCCCGCCGTCGAGATCTCCTCGAGCCGACTCCAGACCCGCTCCACCTCACGGCGCAGCGCGTGCCTGGCCGCTGTGGGTTCGATGAGCGAGGCGCGCTTGTCTGTGGGGGAGGGCCGGCGGCGGACGAAGCCGGCCTGTTCCAGGCGCCGGACGGTGCGGGTCATGGTGGCGGCGTCAGAGTCCATCAGCCGCACCAGGTCGGCCTGGCGCTGGGGGCCGAGTTCCCACAGACGCATCATCACCAGTTCCTGGCCCGGGTGCAGGCCGATGCGGCGCAGCAGCTGTCCCGCGAACATGCGGTGCAGGCGGGCCAGGCGAAAGACCGCATGGCTGACCGGCCCGCCCCTGGCGGCGCCCGGCATCGGGACGGTGGCCTCCTGTCCCATCCCCACGGCGCTGTCCCCGGCCTCCGGCGTGGACTGCGTCATCGCCGGTCATGGACCGCCCCCGCCGCCCAGTAGCCCCAGGGCTCCGGCCACCCCGGCGGACCCGGGGCGGCCGGTCCGGGCGTGACGCGCCCCGAGGGCCCCGCGGCCACGGGGTTTCTGTAGGAAGTCGACAGGGAGGGACACACGCCCCTGTGGGCGCCCGATTCCTCCTCGGGGGCCTTGGACCGATAGTTTGCGGGGGTAGGAGTCGGCGCGCGCCGTGAATCGTCCCGGCACGTCACATCGACAGACGCCGACGGACACCGACGCACGCCGACAGACACCGACAGACACCGACAGACATCGACAGCCGTCGACAGAGATCGACAAGAGAAGGTGGTCCCTTGAGCCGCTCGGTTCTCGTCACCGGAGGCAACCGCGGCATCGGCCTCGCCATCGCCCGTGCCTTCGCCGATGCTGGCGACAAGGTCGCCATCACCTACCGGTCCGGCGAGCCGCCGGCCGGCTTCTTCGCGCTCAAGTGCGACATCACCGAGCCGGAGCAGGTCGAGCAGGCGTACAAGGAGATCGAGGAGAAGCACGGCGCGGTCGAGGTCCTGGTGGCCAACGCCGGGGTCACCCGCGACCAGCTGCTGATGCGGATGTCCGAGGAGGACTTCGCCACTGTCCTGGAGACCAACCTCACCGGCACGTTCCGCGTGGTCAAGCGGGCCAACCGGGGGATGCTGCGGGCCCGTAAGGGGCGCGTGGTGCTGATCTCGTCGGTCGTCGGGCTGATGGGTTCGGCCGGTCAGGCGAACTATGCCGCCTCCAAGGCGGGCCTGGTGGGCTTCGCCCGCTCCCTCGCCCGTGAGCTGGGCTCGCGCAACATCACCGTCAATGTGGTCGCGCCCGGTTTCGTCGACACGGACATGACGCGCGCGCTCAACGACGACCAGCGCGAGAACATCGTGAAGCAGGTACCGCTCGCGCGTTACGCGCAGCCCGAGGAGATCGCCGCCTCGGTCCGCTTCCTGGCCTCCGACGAGGCCGCGTACATCACTGGAGCCGTCATCCCTGTCGACGGCGGATTGGGCATGGGTCACTGAACGTCATGAGTGGAATTCTCGCTGGCAAGCGCATCCTGGTCACGGGCGTCATCACCGAGGCGTCCATCGCCTTCCACGCCGCCAGGCTGGCCCAGGAGGAGGGCGCCGAGGTCATCCTCACCGGCTTCGGCCGGGTCTCCCTCGTCGAGCGGATCGCCAAGCGGCTGCCCAAGCCCGCCCCGGTCATCGAGCTGGACGTGCAGAACCAGGAGCAGCTGGACGGCCTGGCCGACAAGGTGCGCGAGCACCTGGGCGAGGGTGTCGACCTCGACGGTGTGGTGCACTCCATCGCCTTCGGCCCGCAGGGCGCGTTCAACTTCCTCGAGGGCAGCTGGGAGGACGTCGGCACGGCCGTGCACGTCTCGGCCTACTCCCTCAAGGCGCTCACCATGGCGTGCCTGCCGGTGATGCCGCGCGGCGGCTCGATCGTCGGCCTGACCTTCGACGCCCAGTTCGCCTGGCCGAAGTACGACTGGATGGGTGTGGCCAAGGCCGCGCTGGAGTCCACCAGCCGCTACCTCGCCCGCGACCTCGGTGAGAAGAACGTGCGCTGCAACCTGGTCTCCGCCGGGCCGATCAAGTCCATGGCCGCGAAGTCCATCCCCGGCTTCGAGGAGCTCGCGGACGTGTGGAACCACCGGGCCCCGATCGGCTGGGACCTGACCGACCCGGAGCCGGCCGGCCGCGGCGTCGTCGCCCTGCTGTCCGACTGGTTCCCGCGTACCACAGGCGAGATCGTGCATGTCGACGGCGGTGTGCACATGATGGGTGCCTGAGCCCACGGCGTTTCCGCGCGACGGCCGCCGTCCCGCCCCCGCGAACCGGGGGTCCGGGGCGGCGGCCGTTCCGCGTGTGCGTTCACCCGTTCGGGGGAGCAGGACGCGCGTCCGAGTGGTGGGCACGCGCACTGTGGAGCCATACGACGAACCGACTCACCGGAGCGCCAGCGGCACGGCCGAGGAGGTCCCGCATGCGTACGACCCGCCGTGTCGCGGCCGCGCTGCTGCTCGTCGCCACGGTGGGTCTGGTCATCGCCGCCTCCAGGTCCGCCGCGCAGGAACGGCCCCGGAAGCGCGAGGCCGCCTGCAGCACCTCGGTCCGCGGCTCGCACGCCACGGCCAGTTGCTTCAACCCCAACCCCCGCGTGGACCGGGTGCAACTGCATGTCGAATGCGCCCGCTGGTGGGACCCGGACATGGACGCCCACCCGGTGGAGGTCGGCCCGGCCCAGCGCGTGGACCTCGCCGAGCGCTGCTGGAAGGAGATACGGAAAGCCTGGGTGAGCCACCACGCCGAGCGCTGAACCCACGCGCCCGAAGGCTGCTGCCTGCGTTCGGTCGGCCGCCGGTCGCTCAGCGCTCGTCGGTCGCTCAGCGTGCGCGGAAACGGCAGCCGAACGGGTGGGTGCTGGCCTCGGCCGCCGCCCGCTCCCCGTCCCCCTCCCGGATCGCCTCCACCAGCCGTCCGTGGTCCACATACGTGTCCGGGCCCATCCCGCTGCCCACGTCCGCGCGCAGGAAGTCCCGTACGACCGCGCCCAGGTCCGCGTACAGCTCCGCCAGCACATCGTTGTGCGACGCGGCGACGACCGCCATGTGCAAGGTGGCGTCCGCCTCGACGAACGCGTCCGGGTCGCCCGCCTCCCAGGCCAGCTCGCGCCGGTCCAGTTGTGCGTCCAGTTGCTTGAGGTCCTGTTCGGTGCGGCGCTCCGCGGCGAGCTGGGCGGCCTTGGTCTCCAGGGCGCTGCGCAGCTCGGCCACGTGACGGGGGTCGGCGGCGGCGAAGCGGCGGTGCATCACCCCGGCCAGTTCGCTGGTCGCCAGCACATAGGTGCCCGAGCCCTGGCGGATGTCCAGCAGCCCGTTGTGCGCGAGGGCGCGTACGGCCTCCCGCACGGTGTTGCGCGCGACCCCCAGTTGCTCGACCAGCTCGGGCTCGGTGGGGATCCGCGAGCCCACCGGCCATTCGCCCGAGGTGATCTGGGCGCGCAGCTGGGCGATCACCTGGTCGGCGAGGGCGGAGCGCCGGGGCGAGGTCAGCGGCATGACTCTCCTGTGCGTGGGGCGGATGTGGCCCGAGGTGAGTGAACGGGCCCTTCCATGATGCCGTCAGGCTGTTACCGGGCGGTTGCTCACCACTGGACCGGCATTCATCCCATCATTCTATGATGGTCGGCATGCACACGCCCCCGTCTGACGATCTCGCGACGCTCGATACCGCCGACTCCGCGCCCCGCCCGGCGGAACCGGGAGCACCGCGCCGCGCCGCCTCACCCTGGCGAGGTCGCGTCATGGCGGCAGGGCTTATTCTCGCCGCGCTCAATCTCCGCCCCGCCGTCACCAGCCTCGGTCCGCTGCTCGAAGAGGTCCGCGCCGACCTCGGGATGAGCGGCACCGTCGCCGGAGTGCTCACCTCCGTGCCCGCGGCGTGTTTCGCGCTCTTCGGGTTCACCGCACCCCGGCTGGCCCGGCGCTGGGGGCCGGTGGCCGTCGTCTGCGCCGGGCTCGCCGCCATCGCCGCCGGTCTGCTGCTGCGTCCCCTGGCCGGCGGGACCGTGGCCTTCCTGGCGGCCAGCGCGCTCGCCCTGGCCGGGATCGCGGTGAGCAACGTCCTGATGCCGGTGATCGTCAAGCGCTGGTTCCCGGATCGGGTCGGCTCGATGACCGGGCTGTACTCGATGGGTCTGTCGCTGGGCACGGCCGCCTCCGCGGCGGTCACCGTGCCGATGACCGACGCGCTGGGCGGCTCCTGGCGGACCGGGCTCGGGGTGTGGGCGCTGCTCGCCGCGGTGGCGCTGGTGGCGTGGCTGTTCCTCGCCCGCGACCGTACGAGCGGTTCGCGGGCGGACGGCGCCGAGGCGACTCGTACCGAGGCGGGCGGTAAGGAGGCGGGCCGTACGGACGCGGACGCACCGGCCACGGCCGAGAGCGTCGCCGCGGCCGAGACCGCCGCCCCGGCCGACGGGCCCGCGATCCGCATCACCCGCAGCCCCCTCGCCTGGGCGATGGCCGTCTTCTTCGGCTTCCAGGCCACCGCCGCGTACATCTCCATGGGCTGGATGCCGCAGATCTTCCGGGACGCGGGGGTCTCCGCCTCCACCTCCGGATTGCTGCTGGCCGTGATGATGGCGATGGGCGTGCCGCTCGCCTTCGTCCTGCCGCGGATCGCCGCCCGGCTGCGGCACCAGGGCGTCCTGGTCGTCATCCTCGGAGTCTTCGGCCTCACCGGCTACGCCGGGCTGTGGCTGGCCCCGGCCGGCGGCGCCTGGGCCTGGGCCCTGCTGCTCGGCATCGCCAACTGCGCCTTCCCGCTCGCCCTCACCATGATCGGCATGCGGACGAGGACCCACGCGGGCGTGGTCCGGCTGTCGGCCTTCGCGCAGTCCGTCGGCTATCTGCTGTCCATCCCGGGCCCGCTGCTGGTCGGCGTGCTCTACCAGCACAGCGGCGGCTGGGGACAGCCCATCGCGCTGATGGCCGGGTTCATGGTGCCGCAGATCATCGCGGGCGTACTGGCCGGACGCGACCGCACTCTTGAGGACGAGGGCTGATCGAGGTTGAGCGTACGGGGGCTGATCCGTGTCGGGTACGGGGGCTGATCGGTGTCGCGTACGGGGGATGGGAGACTGGTGCCATGCCAGTGCTCGATGAGAACCCCCCGGACGGCCAGAAGAAGCTCCTCATCATCCTCGGCGTGATGCTGGGCATCACCGTGGTCGTCGGCGTGATCGCCACCCTCGCCTCGCCCTGACCCGGGGCGGGGGACCGGATGGTGGGGCCGGCCCCACCATCCCCTAGGGGGCTGGGCTCAGGGGTAAGTGGGTGGCTCACCGGATGGGAGCCGCCCCGCCCGCTCCGTACCGTCGAACCATCGACACGTTCGGCGACCCGGAGGCGATCCCATGTCCGCCCGCACACGTACCCGGCCCGCACACCCGGTGGACAGCGGCATGGACGTCCGGCTGCCGTGGTGGGCCGTCGTTCTCCCGACCGTGGCCTTCGCGGCGCTGCTGCTCCTGCTCACCGGGCCCACCGACGCCCATGCCGAGAGCGGCGTCTCCGGACCGGTCTCGCAGGTCGTGGAGTTGGTGCACCGGACCTTCGGGGACGCGGCACCGTGACCACCGTAGGCGGTGGTGATCAGCCGTGTCCGCCGTATCGCGGGTGTGCTCACGTTTGACGAGGTCGTTCCAACACCCTGCGCCTCGTGCACCGATTCATGCGAAGCTGGGACGCATGAGCGTCGATGTGCCCCGCAGGATTGTCCTCCTTCGACACGCCAAGGCCGACTGGCCCCAGGTGGCCGACCATGAGCGCCCGCTCGCGGAGCGCGGCCGCAATGACGCCCCGCTCGCCGGGCGCCGGATCGCGGAGGCCGGTCTCACCCCCGAACTCACCCTCTGCTCCACCGCGCTGCGCACCCGTGAGACCTGGAAGCTGGTGGTCCACGAGCTGCCGCACCGCCCCAAGACCGTCTACGAGGAGCGGCTGTACGACGCCCCGGTCGGTCAGCTCATCGAGGTGATCAATGAGACCGCGGACGACGTCACCGATCTGCTGGTCGTCGGCCACAACCCCGGGATGCACGGCCTCGCCGACGCGCTGGCGGGCGAGGCCGACGAGGGCGCCAGGGAGCGTATGGAGCGTGGTGCCTTCCCCACCTCCGCGTTCGCCGTCGTGACCTTCAGCGGCTCGTGGAAGTCGGTCGAGATCGGCTGCGGGCGCCTCGCCGGCTTCTGGGCGCCCCACGAGTGATGCCCGATTCCCGGGTGATCCCCCGGGCGTGATCTCAGCGCACCGGCCCCCGCTCCACCGTCGTCGTACGGGGAGCGGGGGCCGGTGCGCGTTCCGGGCCGGGGCCCGTCAGCCCTGGGGCCCTCGGCCTGAGCCCTCGGCCTGAGCCCTCGGGTCAGTCCACGTGCGCGTCCGCCGCCTCGACCTCTTCGCGGGTCACGCCCAGCAGATACAGCACCGTGTCGAGGAACGGCACGTTCACGGCGGTGTGCGCGGCCTCCCGGACTACCGGCTTGGCGTTGAAGGCGACGCCCAGCCCGGCCGCGTTCAGCATGTCCAGGTCGTTGGCCCCGTCGCCGATCGCGACGGTCTGCACCAGTGGCACCCCCGCCTCGGCGGCGAAGCGCCGCAGCAGCCGGGCCTTGCCCGCCCGGTCCACCACCTCGCCGACCACCCGGCCGGTCAGCTTGCCGTCCACGACCTCCAGGGTGTTGGCGGAGGCGAAGTCCAGCCCCAGCCGCTCCTTGAGATCGTCGGTGACCTGCGTAAAGCCACCGGAGACCACGCCCACCTGATAGCCGAGACGCTTCAGGGTGCGGATCAGCGTACGGGCGCCGGGGGTGAGCCGGACCTCGGTGCGCACCTTCTCCACCACGGACTCGTCGATCCCCGCCAGCAGCGCGACCCGCGCGTGCAGCGACTGCTCGAAGTCCAGCTCACCGCGCATCGCCCGCGCCGTGACCTCGGCGACCTCGGCCTCACAGCCCGCATGCGCGGCGAAGAGCTCGATCACCTCGTCCTGGATCAGAGTGGAGTCCACGTCCATGACCACCAGGCGCTGCGCCCGGCGCTGCAGCCCCGACGCCACCACGGCCACATCGACGCCGATGTCGGCGGCCTCGATGGCCAGCGCGGTGCGCAGCGGCTCCGTCTCGGCGCCGGACACCTCGAACTCCACGGCCGTCACCGGATACTTCGCCAGCCGGAAGATCCGGTCGATGTTGCCGCCGGTGCCGGTGATCCGGGAGGCGATGGCCGCGGTCGACTCGGCGGTCAGCGGATTCCCCAGCACGGTGACATGCGACCGGCCGGTGCCACGCGGCCGGTTGTCGCCCCGGCCGGAGATGATCTCGGCCTGGAGCCGCATCGACTCCGCCCAGCTGTGCACGGTGGCCCGCAGATCACCTTCGGCGCCGTCGGCCGTCGGGGCCGTGACCAGGACGCACAGCACGATGCGGCCCCGGGTGACGACCTGCTCTATGTCCACTATGTGCACGCCGTAGGCGGCGAGAGTGTCGCAGAGCCCGGCGGTGATACCGGGGCGGTCCTTGCCGAAGATCTTGACAAGGAGCGTGGGGACATCGTCGTCGTCAAGGACGGCGGTGACAGGGGGGATCCGCGATGTGCTCATGGTCTTCCCACCGTATCCGGCCCTTCCCTCGGTGCGCGCGGCAGCCCGCACCGTGGACGGCCGCCTGAGGCGGAACGTTCATGTCCCGGTCGCCGCGGCGTCACCCCTCGCATGATCGGCGGCTTCATGCGCCACGTCCGCCGTCGTGCCCTTCGGGCCTCCCGTGCCCTTCGGGCCTCCCGTGCCCTTCGGGCCTCCCGTGCCCGTCGCCCCCGCCCCCGTCGCCCCCGCCCACGTCGTCCCGCCGCCCCACGGCCGCCTCGTCGTCCCGCCGTGCGAGCGCCGCGGCCCGGCGGCCCGCCGCGCCCGTGGCCCATGCCGCGAGCGCCCCGGCGGCTCCCGCCGCCGCGCCCCACCCCGCGCCCAGCGCACACGCGAGCGGAGCGTTTCCGTACAGCTCGAGCCCCGCCCCGAAGGCGTCGAAGCCGAGCACGGACAGGCTCGCCCCCGCCGAGACCCGGGTCAGCCACACCAGCAGCGGCAGCGCGAGCGCGGTCACCACGCCCAGCCGCAGCGCGCACCACCCCGCGAAGGCGAACGGCCGGGAGCTCGCTACGGGCGTACGGGCCGCGGTGAGCACCCCGGCGGCGAGCATCAGCAGCACACTCGCGATCACCAGCAGCCAGACCCGGCCGTCGAGCTCGGCCAGCCGCCCCACTGTGAGCGGCTCCCCGCCCGGCCCGGCGAGCAGATCGTCCACGGGGTCGGGCAGCACCTGCCTCAGCGCACCGCTCGCCCTGCCGTACCAGGGGATGAACAGCCCCAGCGGTACGCCGATCCACACCCCGTTGGGCGCGCCGAGCAGCGCTGACCCGAGCACCAGCCCCGGATGGTCGTCCCCGACCGTCGCGTAGATCCCGGCCACCAGACCCGCGCCGACCGCGAGCACCAGCACTCCGCACAGCGCTGACACCGCCGGCCGGACCGTACGGTGCAGTGCCTGCCCGCCGGGCGGCAGTGGGGTGCGGCGCGTGGCCAGCAGCGCGATCAGCAGGACGGCGACGACCCACACCGCGCCGCCCAGCACCGAGCGGCCGGCCGCCACGGTGAAGCCGACGGACGCCTTCGCGTCTACGAGCTCGGCCAGCCGGTCCGGCAGCAGCCCGGCGCCGATGTCCGCGATATCGCCGAGCTGCTCGGGGAGCCGGCTCAGCAGATCGTGCTCGGTGCGCTGTCTGCCGAGGCCAGGCAGGACGAGCGTGGCGCCATCGATCGTGACCGTATCGTTGCCCACCCAGGTCAGCCCGGCGAGCAGCAACAGGAAGAGCCCGGCCACGAGGCCCGCGCGCGCGGCGAGTTCGGCCCGGCCGATCACCGCCCCCGCGGCCCGTAACGACCGTACGAACAGCCACCCCAGCAGCAGTGCGCCGACCAGGCTCACCCCGAGTGGCGCGATATCGATGGCGGCGTGGGCCTGGGCGCCCTCCAGCCCGAAGACGCCCACATCGCCGGACGGGGTGACGGAACCGCCGACCGCCAGCACCGTCGCCGCGGCGGTCATCGGCCCGAGCGCGCCCGCACGGTCGGCGCCGATCAGATGCAGGCCGAGCGCGGCGATCCCCACCATGGCCAGAAACGCCCAGCTCACGGTCGCGATCGCGGCGAGTAGCGCGGGCCCCCAGGGCACTCGTCCGCCACCGCTCGCGCTCATATCGCCGACTCCCGATCGTCGCGAGTTGCCCGGATTAACCATGATCCGCACTATCCGTCAGTGCTTACCACTTTCCGAGGGCCTTTCGGATGAGGCAATGACGCCCGAGTTGTGGTCTTGTCAAAGCCCGACTTCCGGTGAAGGGACTGAGCCTGAAATAGTTCCTCAGGATGTTCGCCATCCCTAGACTCCCTCTGTCAGGGGGGTAACTCGGGGGACAACTAGTGGGGCATGGAGTGCCGGAACTCGTACTGGAATTGAACGGACAGACCTGGACACTTGATCCGTCCAGGTCGTACAGCCTGGGGCGTGACCCACAGGGCGACATGGTGCTGGACGACGCCAGGGTCTCCTGGCGGCATGCCACGGTGCGCTGGGGTGGGCGCAGTTGGGTCATCGAGGATCAGGGTTCCACCAACGGCACCTATGTGCAGGGCCGGAGAATCCAACAGGTGGAAATCGGCCCTGGTTCGGCCGTCCATCTCGGCAATGCCACCGACGGCCCTCGGCTCAGCGTCTCCGGCGGCGGCGCCTCGATGGGCGCCGCGGGTGCGTACGGTCAGCAGGCGGCGATGGGCATGCCCCAGCAGGCCCAGCAGGCCCAGCAGGCCCAGCAGCCCCAGCAGGCCCAGCAGCCCCACCAGGCTCAGCAGCCCCACCAGGCTCAGCAGCCCCCCGCCCAGCAGCCGCAGCAGCAGCCCGGCCCCGGCTGGCCGCAGCAGGGCGGGCCCCAGCAGGGTGCGCCGCAGCCCCAGGGCTGGCCGCAGCCCCAGCAGCAGCCCCAGGCCCCGCACCAGCAGCAGCCGTTCATCCCGCAGCAGCAGGCGCCCCATCAGCAGCCGCAGCATCAGCAGGCACCCCAGCCGCAGCATCAGCAGCCCCAGGCCCCGCAGAACAACCTCGCGCAGAACGGCCCCGGCACCGGCCCCTCCGGCCCGGCCGGCGGCGCGCCCGCCCAGGGCGACCGCAGCCCGACCACCTTCCATCAGCTGGCCGCCGGCCGGGTGATGCGCATCGGTCGTGCGCTGGAGAACGAGCTGGTCGTCTCCGATCTGCAGGTCTCGCGCCACCACGCCGAATTCCGGGCGCTGCCCGACGGCCGCTTCGAGATACGCGACCTCGGCAGCCACAACGGCACCTATGTCAACGGTCAGCCGGTCCGGCAGCAGATCATCGGCCCCACCGACACCGTCGGCGTCGGTCACTCCACCTTCCGGCTGGTCGGCGACCGCCTCGAGGAGTTCGTCGACACCGGTGAGGTCTCCTTCTCGGCCCGCCATCTGACGGTGACGGTCGACGGCGGCAAGCAGATCCTCAAGGACGTCTCCTTCGGCGTTCCGGAGAAGTCCCTGGTCGCGGTCATCGGCCCGTCCGGCTCCGGTAAGTCCACGCTGCTCAAGGCGCTCACCGGCTACCGCCCGGCCAACCAGGGCGATGTCCTCTACGACAACCGGAACCTCTACAAGCAGTTCGCCGAGCTGCGCCAGCGCATCGGTCTGGTGCCCCAGGACGACATCCTGCACAAGGAGCTGACCGTCCAGAAGGCTCTGCGCTACGCCGCCAAGCTCCGCTTCCCCGGTGACACCGCCGAGGCCGAGCGCGAGGCCCGGATCGACGAGGTGCTGCGCGAGCTCAAGCTGGACATCCACCGGGAGAAGAAGGTCACCGCGCTCTCCGGCGGTCAGCGCAAGCGGGTCTCCGTCGCGCTGGAGCTGCTCACCAAGCCGTCGCTGATCTTCCTGGACGAGCCGACCTCCGGTCTCGACCCGGGCATGGACCGCGATGTCATGCAGTTGCTGCGCGGTCTCGCCGACGACGGCCGCACCGTGCTGGTGGTCACCCACTCGGTCGCCGAGCTGGCGCTGTGCGACAAGCTCCTGGTGATGGCGCCGGGCGGCTCGGTGGCCTACTTCGGCCCGCCGGACGAGGCGCTCAACTTCTTCGGCTACGACAGCTGGGCGGATGTCTTCTCGTCCTTCGAGAACTACCGCGACTACGACTGGGCGGGCCGCTGGCGCGGTTCGCAGCACTACCAGATGTACGCGGCGGACCTCGACTCCGTCGCCCCGCAGTCCGTCCATGTGCAGGCCCCGCCGACCCGGATGCAGAAGCCACAGAGCTGGGGATCGCAGCTGTGGACGCTGATCCGCCGCTATCTGTCGGTGATCGGCTCCGACAAGGGCTTCATGGGGCTGATGGTGATCCTGCCCGCCGTGCTGGGCTCGGTGAGCGTCGTCATCCCGGCGAAGTTCGGCCTTCAGCTTGCCCCGAAGGGCAGTTTCAACCAGGCTGCCGGGACGGTTCTGCTGATTCTCGTGGTCGGCATGTGCTTCACCGGCGCGGCCAACTCCGTACGAGAATTGATCAAGGAACGGGTCATCTACGAACGGGAACGGGCGGTCGGCCTGTCCCGCTCCGCGTATCTGATGTCCAAGGTGATCGTGCTCGGTGCGATCACCGCCTGCCAGGGCGTCATCATCTCCGCCATCGGTCTCTCGACGCGCAAGATGCCCGCGGAGGGCCTGCTGATGCCGCCGGCCGCCGAGCTCTGCCTGGCCGTCATCGCGATCGGCTTCACCTCGATGATGGTCGGCCTGGTCATCTCGTCCCTGGTGAAGACCGCCGAGAAGACGATGCCGCTGCTGGTCATGTTCGCGATCGTCCAGGTCGTCTTCACCGGCGTTCTGTTCAAGATCTACGGATCGCTCGGTGTGGAGCAGTTCGCCTGGCTGATGCCGTCGCGCTGGGCGGTCGGCGCGGCCGGCGCCACGCTGGACCTGGGCCCGGGCGTCGGCCACATGATGGCGCCGTGGGACAGCAAGAAGCCCCTGGACACCGACCCGCTGTGGGAGCACACCACGACCCAGTGGGGCATCGACATGATCGCGCTGATCGTCCTGGGCATCGCCTGCGGCTTCGTGGTCGCGCGGCTGCTGCGCCGCCATGAGCCGGAGGTCATGCGCAAGTAGCCGCAGCCGGAGGTCATTGCGCAAGCAGCCGCCGTCACCGTCATGCACAAGGGCGACGGCACCCCTCGCACACAGGGGGTGCCGTCGCCCTTCGGCGTCGGGACGCCGGGTTCGGGGCGGGCCGTTCAGGCTTAGTACGGGCCGTTCACGTTGTCCATCGAGCCATACCGGTCGGCCGCGTAGTTGCAGGCGGCGGTGATGTTCGCGACCGGGTCGTAGGCGTCCCAGGGGGTGCCCTCGACGTGGTAGGTCTGGAAGGTCGGGGCTATCACCTGGAGCAGGCCCTTGGAGGGCACGCCGTTCTGGGCGTTGATGTCCCAGTTGTTGATGGCGCGCGGGTTGCCGCCGGACTCCCGGATGATGTTGCGGTGGATGCCCTCGTAGGTGCCGGGGATGCCCTTCTTCTTCATGATGTCGAGGGATTCCCGGATCCAGCCGTCGAGGTTGTCGGGGTAGGTCTTCTTCTCGGCGGCGACCGTCTCGATGCGCGCGGCGGAGCGGCTCGCGGCCTGCTTGACGGCGCGCTCCTTGGCGGCCTTGGCCTCGGCGGCCTTCTTCTTCGCGGCCTCTTCCGCGGCCTTCTTCTTCGCGGCCTCCGCCGCGGCCTTCTTCTCGGCGGCCTCTTGCTTGGCCTGCTTGTCGGCGAGCGCGGACTGCTTGACCAGGGCCTCGTGGTGGGCCTGGGCGTCGGCCTTCTGGGACGTGAGGGCGACGGGCTTGTTCGGCAGGTCCTGGGCCGTCGTCTTGGCGTCGGCGTTGCCACCGGGGACGACTGCGAAGGCTATGGCGGCCGCACCGGCGGCAGCGATTCCGGCGGCGGAGTACTTGTGCGTCTTGTTGAGACGGGCGTAACCGGGGATGTTGGGCAGGGGCATGGCGGAGTAGACCTCTTCCAATCGCTTGAGTCGCAGGCCATATCGGCGCGCAGAGCGCCGTTCCTGGATCTACGGCGCCGTGCGACTGGGGGAAATTCTTAGCTGCCGCAAAAAGTTGTCGCAAAGGCGTGACATACGATGCTGCTTAGTGGATAAGTAGGCCGCTCATGCCCACGCGAACGGCCGTCATCCCCGCTCAGTCGCCTATGAAACGTCCACTAAGCACGTTCGTAAGTGATTTAGGTCGTGTGTCCGGGCTCACATCGCGGAGCTTCTCATATTGCGCGCTGTGCCCACGCAAATGCTCAGGGTGTTTGTTTTTTCCACCCTTGCAACAGCCCCTTTGGGGGTCCCGTGTGCGCCGTTCGACCTAGGGCTCAGGTCTTACCAGGTGGCCGCCGACCGGCCGATATACCCGCCGGATGGCGGGTCGGTACGGTAATGGCCATGACGAAAGGACGGGGCGGTGGACCCGGGGCCGGGCTCAGTCGGGTGAGCGGTGCGCTGCTCGCCATGAGCCGACATCTGGAAGTCCGTGATGTCCTAAAGACCATCGTTGTGTCCGCCCGTGAGCTGCTCGATGCGGAGTATGCCGCTCTGGGGGTCTCCGATGATCACGGAGGTTTCGCCCAGTTCGTAGTAGACGGGGTGAGCGACGAGCAGTGGAAGGCCATCGGACCGCTGCCCCGGCAGCACGGCATTCTCGCCGCCATGCTCAAGGACGCCACCCCGCAGCGACTCGCCGATGTGCGACGAGATGTCCGTTTTGAGGGATGGCCATCAGCTCATCCGGAAATGTCGGATTTCTTGGGTCTTCCCATTGCCGACGGCGATGAAGTTCTCGGCGCGGTATTCCTCGCCAACAAACGATGCCCCAAGCCCGAGGGCGGCTGCGGTTTCACCGCCGAGGACGAGGAGCTGCTGTCCATCCTGGCCCAGCACGCCGCCATCGCCCTGACCAACGCCCGGCTCTACGAGCGCAGCCGCGAGCTCACCATCGCCGGGGAGCGGGCCAGGCTCGCCCATGAGCTGCACGACGCGGTCTCCCAGAAGCTCTTCTCGCTGCGGCTGACCGCCCAGGCGGCCACGGCCCTGGTGGACCGCGACCCCGGCCGCGCCAAGGACGAACTCCAGCAGATCGCCCTCCTCGCCGCCGAGGCCACCGACGAGCTGCGCTCCGCCGTCGTGGAGCTGCGCCCCGCCGCCCTCGACGAGGACGGCCTCGTGGCGACCCTGAGGACACAGGTGCAGGTGCTCGACCGGGCCCACTCCGCCCAGGTCACCTTCGCCTGCCACGGCGTGCGGGCGCTGCCCGTCGCCCAGGAGGGGGCGGTGCTGCGGGTGGCCCAGGAGGCCCTGCACAACGCGCTGCGCCACGCAGACGCGCGGCAGGTCGACGTCACCCTCGCCCGGCACGGCCAAGGCGCCCGGCTGCGCGTCGCCGACGACGGCAGGGGATTCGACCCCTCGGCCGTACGGCGCGCCGGGCGCCACCTCGGGCTGGTGTCGATGCGGGACCGGGCCGGCGGCGTCGGCGGCGCTCTGACCGTGGAGTCGGCGCCCGGTAAGGGCACCGTGATCGAGATGGAGGTGCCCGGTGGCTGACCCCGGACGGATTCGGGTACTGCTCGTCGACGACCACCAGGTGGTGCGGCGCGGCCTGCGGACCTTTCTCCAGGTCCAGGACGACATCGAGGTGGTCGGCGAGGCGTCGGACGGCGAGGAGGGCGTCGCCCGCGCCGAGGAGCTGCGCCCCGACGTCGTCCTCATGGACGTGAAGATGCCCGGCCTCGACGGCATCGAGGCGCTGCGCACCCTGCGCGACCTCGACAACCCCGCCCGGGTGCTGATCGTGACCAGCTTCACCGAGAAGCGCACCGTGGTCCCCGCCCTGCGCGCGGGCGCGGCGGGCTATGTCTACAAGGACGTGGACCCCGAGGCGCTCGCCCGCGCCATCCGGTCCGTCCACTCCGGGCATGTGCTGCTCCAGCCCGAGGTGGCCCTCGCGCTGCTCTCCCCGGAGGAGGGCGGCGGTCAGGGGCGCGGCGGCTCACTCACCGAGCGGGAGCGGGAGGTGCTCGCGCTGATCGCGGACGGCCGGTCCAACCGGGAAATCGCCCGTGCACTGGTGCTGTCCGAAAAGACCGTTAAGACTCATGTGTCCAACATTCTTATGAAATTGGACCTCGCCGACCGCACCCAGGCCGCGCTTTGGGCCGTACGGCATGGAATTGGGGCATGAACAGCGTTTCTCCGTGAAATCACACCAACGGGTGGCTATCACTCGAACAGCGCAACTCACCATCAGCCGGACCGTTTTTCACGGCGTACCGCGGCGGACCGCCGCGGTGACGCGCTGATGAATGAAGGGTCTTGCCAAGTGAAGAACATCAAGAGGTTCGCTGCCATCACCATCACGGCCGGCGGACTCGCCGTCGCCGGTGCCGGTGTCGCCACCGCCCAGGGCCCCTGGGCCGACGGTGGGGCCACGATGTCCCCGGGTGTCGTCTCCGGCAACAACATTCAGGCGCCCATCCACGTGCCCGTGAACTTCTGCGGCAACACCGTCTCGGTGATCGGGTCCATGAACCCGGCGCTCGGTACCCCCTGCGGCGGCTGACCGCCCCCGGCGGATACCTGACGCACCACCCGCCGGCCCCGGAGGCAGCCGCCTCCGGGGCCGGCCCCATGACATCCCCAGGAAAGCCGGAGACCGCCAGGGAGGCTCAGAGACCCCCGGGGATGGTCAGACCCCCCGGGGTGGTCAGAGTCCGCCTCCGGGGAAGGCCAGAGCCCCCCTGGAAGCTCAGAGGCCCCCGGGATGCTCAAAGACTCCCGGGAAGCTCAGAGCCCGCCCCGCTCCCGCTCCTCCACATACGCGTTGTACGCCGCCACCTGCGCCCGCCGTGAGGTGCGCTCCACCGGCCGCAGCGCCTCGGCCCGCGCTGTGATCTCCGACGCACTCACCGCACCGCCGTGCTCCCGGCCGTCCCCGCCCGCCATATAGGCGATGTTCACCAGCGCACCCACCCGCTGCGCCAGCTCCAGCACCCGGATGGCCCGCGGCGGATAGCCCGGGGCCAGCACCTCGCGCCCCCGCTCGGCGCGCGCCCGATACGCCTCCAGGGCCGCCTCGGCCACCGGGCCCGATCCGGCCACATTCAGCCGTGAGAGCACCTCCGTGGCCTCCCGGAGCGCCTCGGCCAGCTCCCGTTCGGCCTCGCCCAGTGACGGCACATCGGCCGGCGGCGCCTCCCGCACGCTCCGGCACCGCCACACCACCTCGATGTGCTGATCGCCCTCGGGCCCGGCCGCCGACACCTCGGGCACCAGGCCGAGCGCCGCGCCCGTCGCGATCACCGCCTCACCCGCGTCGAGCGCCTGGGCGTTGAACTCCGGCGGACCGCTCAGCCCCAGGGGATGCCCCGCTATGGGCAGCGCCACCCGCAGCCCCTTGGCCCCGAGCGTCCGCAGCCGCCCCAGCGCCAGCGTGAGCCCCACCGGCCCGGACTCCCCCGGAAGCCCGGCCACCCGGTGCGACGAGTCCTCGTCCGCGATGCGATGCGCCGCCTCATCAGGGGAGACAAGTCCGGCGATAAGGGCATTTCCCCAAGCTGCGAGGCGCCCTGAACGTGGTTCATCGAGCATGGCACCAGCCTAAGGACTGGCACCGACAACGTGTGGCGTAGGTTTTCCTCAGGGGGGCTGCGCCCACAGGCGCACGCACGACTCGAGACTGCAATGGGAGACAACGCGCTCATGAGCGAGGTTCTGGAGCTGCTGGACGTATCGGTGGTCCGCGATGGGCGGGCTCTGGTGGACGAAGTCTCCTGGTCGATCAAAGAAGGCGAGCGCTGGGTCATCCTCGGCCCCAACGGTGCCGGTAAGACCACCCTCCTCAACCTCGCCTCGAGTTACCTCTTCCCGAGCGCCGGAAGTGCCCGGATCCTCGGCGAGCGACTCGGCCGCGTCGACGTCTTCGAGCTGCGCCCCCGCGTCGGCATGGCGGGGATCGCCATGGCCGAGAAGCTGCCGCGCAGCCAGACCGTCCTCGAGACCGTCCTCACCGCCGCGTACGGCATGACCGCCCACTGGCAGGAGGACTACGACGCGGTCGACGAGACCCGCGCCCGCGCCTTCCTCGACCGCCTCGGCATGACCGAGTACCTCGGCCGGAAGTTCGGCACCCTCTCCGAGGGCGAGCGCAAGCGCACGCTCATCGCCCGCGCCATGATGACCGACCCCGAGCTGCTGCTCCTCGACGAGCCCGCGGCCGGACTCGACCTCGGCGGCCGTGAGGACCTCGTTCGCCGCCTCGGACGGCTCGCCCGCGACCCGCTCGCCCCGTCGATGATCATGGTGACACATCATGTCGAGGAAATCCCCCCCGGCTTCACCCATGTTCTGATGATCCGCCAGGGCAAGGTGCTCACCGCGGGCCCGGTCGAGACCGAACTGACCTCCCGTAACCTCTCCCGCTGCTTCGGACTCCCGCTGGTCGTCGAGCGTTACGGCGACCGCTGGACCGCCCAGGGCCTGCCGCTGGCCTGATGTCCGCCCCTTGCGCCCACCGTGCCACCGGCAGGTGATCCGCGCACTGTCCCCGGGGACCGGCGACAACTACCATGACCATGTGGATCCATGGGTGTGGTGGCTGATCGCCGCCGTAGGACTGGGTATCCCGCTCGTACTGACCGCGATGCCCGAATTCGGGATGGTCGCCGTCGGTGCCGTGGCCGGTGCCATCACCGACGCGCTCGGCGGCGGCATCGTGCTCCAGGTCGTCGTCTTCTGTGCCGTCTCGGTCGCGCTGGTCGCGGTCGTACGCCCGATGGCGGTCCGCAGCCGCCGTCAGCAACCCGAGCTGCGCAGCGGCATCGAGGCGCTGAAAGGACGTCAGGCCGTCGTCCTCGCCCGCGTCGACGACAGCGGCGGCGGCCGCATCAAACTCGCGGGCGAGGTGTGGTCCGCGCGCTCGCTCGACCCCGGCCAGGCTTACGAACCCGGGCAGCAGGTCGACGTGGTGGAGATCGACGGTGCGACGGCCGTCGTCATGTAGACGCCGTACCGGGAGTGTCCTACCAAGAGTTGAGGGCGCCCGGGTTGAGCTGCGGAGTCGACCATGGATCTGACAGACTCCACCCTCGGGAACCGCCAGACTTGATCATCCCGACCATCCGAATCACCGCATGAAGGGCACGGGGAGCCGCTGTGGAACCGATCATCATCGTCCTGATCATCCTGGTGGTGCTGGTCTTCATCGCACTGATCAAGACGATCCAGGTCATCCCACAGGCCAGTGCCGCCATCGTGGAGCGCTTCGGGCGCTACACCCGCACCCTCAACGCGGGCCTCAACATCGTCGTCCCGTTCATCGACTCGATCCGCAACCGGGTCGACCTCCGTGAACAGGTCGTGCCCTTCCCCCCGCAGCCGGTGATCACCCAGGACAACCTGGTCGTGAACATCGACACCGTCATCTACTACCAGGTGACCGACGCCCGCGCCGCCACCTACGAAGTCGCCAGCTACATCCAGGCGATCGAGCAGCTCACCGTCACCACCCTGCGGAACATCATCGGTGGCATGGACCTCGAGCGCACCCTGACCTCCCGCGAGGAGATCAACGCGGCGCTGCGCGGCGTCCTCGACGAGGCCACCGGCAAGTGGGGCATCCGCGTCAACCGCGTCGAGCTCAAGGCCATCGAGCCGCCCACCTCCATCCAGGACTCGATGGAGAAGCAGATGCGCGCCGACCGTGACAAGCGCGCCGCGATCCTCCAGGCCGAAGGTGTCCGGCAGTCCGAGATCCTGCGCGCCGAGGGTGAGAAGCAGTCCGCGATCCTGCGGGCCGAGGGTGAGTCCAAGGCCGCCGCGCTGCGCGCCGAGGGCGAGGCCCAGGCGATCCGTACGGTCTTCGAGTCCATCCACGCCGGAGACCCGGACCAGAAGCTGCTCTCGTACCAGTACCTCCAGATGCTGCCGAAGATCGCCGAGGGCGACGCCAACAAGCTCTGGATCGTGCCCAGCGAGATCGGCGACGCCCTCAAGGGCCTCGGCGGGGCCATGGGCAACTTCGGCCCGCTGACCGGTGGCGGAAACGGTGGCGGCACCCCCGCCGCCACCGGTAAGGAGCCCGCCCCGCGCCGCGAACAGCCCACGATCGACTGAACGGACGGCAGCGGGGCGGTCCCTCCAGCGTCTGGGGCGGCCCGCCCGCGCTCCCAGCCGGGCCCCTGTGGGACGAACCCGGGGCTAGGCCGGCAGCGCCAGCCACTCCGGCAGAGCGTCTCGCTCCGCCGCCCCCAGGGCCAGCAGCAGCGCATCCGAAGGCGTCGGCTCGAACGGCGCCTTGAGCAGCCGCATCCCCGCCTGCTCCGGAGTCCGGTCCGCCTTACGGTGGTTGTCCTCCGCGCAGGAGGCCACCGTATTCAGCCAGGTGTCCCCGCCCCCGCGCGACCGCGGCACCACATGGTCCACGGTCGTCGCCCGGCGGCCGCAGTACCCGCACCGGTGCTGGTCCCGGACCAGCACCCCGCGCCGCGACCACGGGGCACGTCTTCGGAACGGCACCCGCACATAGCGGCACAGCCGGATCACCCGTGGCAGCGGCAGATCGATGTCCGCGGCCCGCACCCGCAGCCCCGGGTGGGCGTGTTCGACGACGGCCTTGTCCTGGAGGACCAGCACCACGGCGCGCCGCAGCGCCACCGTCGCCAGCGGCTCGAAGCTCGCGTTCAGAACCAGCGTCTCGCGCATCCCGACCACCCCCGCATCCCGGTATCCCGGCCCCGCGCCTGGAATGGGCGGGACCGGGATCAACTCTGGCCGGGAGGCTGGCCGAGAACAACGCAATTTCGCCGCGTCAGCCCGCGGCCGGCACCTCGTACTCCCCGATCAACTGGGCACGCCCCAGCGTGTGGAACCGCAGATTGAACCCGACCACCGCGGGCGAGGCGTCCGCGTCCGGGCCCAGCTTCTCCGCGTCCACCGCGTAGACGGTGAACACATAGCGGTGCGGACCGTCCCCGGGCGGCGGCGCGGCCCCGCCGAAGTCACGGGTCCCGTAGTCATTGCGCGCCTGCACGGCGCCGTCGGGCAGGCCCGTGAAACCGCCGCTGCCCGCACCCACCGGAAGCTCGGTGACCGTGGCCGGGATGTCGAACAACACCCAGTGCCAGAAACCGCTGCCGGTCGGCGCGTCCGGGTCGAAGCAGGTGACGGCGAAGCTCTTCGTACCCTCCGGGAATCCCTCCCAGCGCAGCTGCGGAGAGGTGTTCCCCTCCGCCTGCACCTGGGCGGACTTGAGCGTGCCGCCGGATTGCACATCGTCGCTCACCACCGTGAACGACGGCACCGGCGGATGGAAGTCATGGGGGAGCGGCGGCCGGTTCTGCTCGGACACGTCGAGAACCTCCTGAGGTTGCGGTGGATCATCTGCGCGGCCAGCCTAACGAGACCGCCAGACGGCGGGCTGGCACCATGGCGCCCATGACCGGCCCCACCCTCGCCCTCCACCTGCGCCTCGACGGCGTGACGGACAAGGACGGCTTCCTCGACCGCTGCGCCCGGGACCTGCGCTTTCCCGACTGGTACGGGCGCAACTGGGACGCCCTTGCCGACTGCCTCACGGATCTGTCCTGGTGGGCCGAGGGCCGCGAGCCCAGCGGCTGTCTGCTGGACATCCAGGGCTGGCTTGCCTTCCGCGACGCGGACCCCGACGCCGCCGCGATCGCGGCGGACATCCTGGCCGACGCGGAGGCGTACTGGGCGACGCAGGGACGGCCCCTGGTGGTGCGCTACGACGACGGCCCCTGACGCACGACGCACCACACGCCGACACACGGCGCGGGGCGTGCACCGACCTGCCGTCGGTGCACGCCCCGCGCGGAAGTCCGGCCCCGGGGAGAGGGAACCTCAGAACCAGTTGCGCTTGCCGCCGACCTGCGCGAGCCACTGGTTCAGATACGCGGCCCAGTCGGTGTCCTGGAAGGTCGCCAGGTTCATCGTGAACGACCGGTAGGTGTCACTGCCCTCGGTGAACAGCCCCGGCTTCTTGTCCATCTCCAGCACCACGTCCATCTCGCGGTCGTCCGCGACGAAGGACAACTCCACCTGGTTCAGCCCCCGGTACTGCTCCGGGGCGTAGAACTCGATCTCCTGGTAGAAGGGCAGCCGCTGCCGGGTCCCACGGATGTGCCCCTGCTCCAGGTCAGCGCCCTTGAACCGGAAGCCGAGCGAGCCGAAGGCGTCCAGGATCGCCTGCTGGGCGGGGAGCGGATGCACATTGACCGGGTCCAGGTCACCCGAGTCCACCGCGCGCGCGATCGCCAGCTCCGTGGTCACCCCCACGTTCATACCGGTCAGATGCCGGCCCAGGAACATGGTGATCGGGGTCTCCCACGGGATCTCCAGGCCGAACTGCACCGCGTGCACCGCACCCGGCTGCACCTCGAACGCACCGCCCAGCTGCTGCCGGGTGAACTCCACGTTCTGCTTGTACTCCTGGTCGTCCCGCTCCACCTCGACCCGCGCCTGCAGGCCGACCGAGAGCGCCTCGATCTGCTGCGCGACCGAGCCGCCCTGGATCCGGACCTCGCCCTGCACAATGCCGCCCGGGACGACGTTCTCCTCGGTCAGTACCGTCTCCACCGAAGCGCCACCGGCACCCAGACTCGCGAGCAGCTTCTTGAAGCCCATGTTCTCCCTCTCAAGGACGCGACCGCGTCTTGACTTGATCGCACTCGATCACTGTTGACACCTAGGAACGCGAAACAGCCGTGGACGGTTCCGCAGCTCATACCCTTCCAGCGGACCGGTGCCGCCTCCAACCACCGGTTCATATCTGTTCCACTACGCTCGGGCCGCGTGACAGCAGGACCTGACCGCGAGCCCCTCGACCGTGCCTTCTTCGACCGACCCGTTCTCGAGGTCGCGCCCGACCTCCTGGGCCGCGTCCTGGTGCGGCGCACTCCGGACGGACCGATCGAATTGCGCCTGACCGAGGTCGAGGCGTACGCGGGCCCGGCCGACCCCGGCTCGCATGCCTACCGTGGCCGCACCGAGCGCAACGCCGTGATGTTCGGCCCCCCGGGGCATGCGTATGTCTACTTCACCTACGGCATGTGGCACTGCCTCAACGTGGTCTGCGGACCGGAGGGCCACCCCAGCGGGGTGCTGCTGCGCGCGGGCGAGGTACGGCACGGCCATGAGTGGGCCCATCAGCGCAGGCCGAAGGCGCGTAACCACCATGAGCTGGCCAAGGGCCCGGCCAGGCTGGCCACGGCCCTGGGCGTGGACCGCCGGCTGGACGGCAGTGATCTCTGCGCGGGCGCCGATACCCCGCTTTCCGTACTCACCGGCCACGCCGCCCGGCCCGACCAGATCCTCAGCGGCCCGCGCACCGGTGTGGGCGGCGAGGGCGCAACTCACCCCTGGCGCTTCTGGATCGACGGCGAGCCCTCGGTCAGCCCCTACCGGGCGCACACCCCGCGTCGCCGGAATGCGACGCGCCGTCAGGTCGGAACTTGACTCCGCTGGACGGGACGCCTAACGTAGCCCGAGCCGCTTGAGACGGGCAGCGCTGTCGGCACGATCGCAAGGTCGAGTCATAGCAGCCCCGGAGCGGCCAACCACTGAAGACAACTCCCGAACAGGGTCCTATTTCGCTGCGCGAAATTAAGACCCGGGGCTCCGATTAGGAGCTGAGCGGGAAATTGGCTAAAGTAGTGGACACGCCGGAAGGCGCGAAAGACCCCGCTCCAGCAGGGGGCCGGAAACGGAATTCGGACCGGAAACGGAACGGAAAACGGATCTGGTAAGGTTGGAAACACCGAAGGGAAGCGCCCGGAGAGACCGGTGAAACGGTTTCAAAGGAAGCGTCCGTTCCTTGAGAACTCAACAGCGTGCCAAAAGTCAACGCCAGATATGTTGATACCCCGTCCATCTCGGACGAGGTTCCTTTGGAAAAATACACAGCGAGGACGCTGTGAGCGGACTGGATCATTCCTCCGGTCTGCTCCGCTCTCGTGACTGTGTGACCGGGATATCCCGGAAGCATTCACGGAGAGTTTGATCCTGGCTCAGGACGAACGCTGGCGGCGTGCTTAACACATGCAAGTCGAACGATGAACCGGTTTCGGCCGGGGATTAGTGGCGAACGGGTGAGTAACACGTGGGCAATCTGCCCTGCACTCTGGGACAAGCCCTGGAAACGGGGTCTAATACCGGATATGACACGCTCCCGCATGGGATGCGTGTGGAAAGCTCCGGCGGTGCAGGATGAGCCCGCGGCCTATCAGCTTGTTGGTGGGGTGATGGCCTACCAAGGCGACGACGGGTAGCCGGCCTGAGAGGGCGACCGGCCACACTGGGACTGAGACACGGCCCAGACTCCTACGGGAGGCAGCAGTGGGGAATATTGCACAATGGGCGAAAGCCTGATGCAGCGACGCCGCGTGAGGGATGACGGCCTTCGGGTTGTAAACCTCTTTCAGCAGGGAAGAAGCGAGAGTGACGGTACCTGCAGAAGAAGCGCCGGCTAACTACGTGCCAGCAGCCGCGGTAATACGTAGGGCGCAAGCGTTGTCCGGAATTATTGGGCGTAAAGAGCTCGTAGGCGGCTTGTCGCGTCGGATGTGAAAGCCCGGAGCTTAACTCCGGGTCTGCATTCGATACGGGCAGGCTAGAGTTCGGTAGGGGAGATCGGAATTCCTGGTGTAGCGGTGAAATGCGCAGATATCAGGAGGAACACCGGTGGCGAAGGCGGATCTCTGGGCCGATACTGACGCTGAGGAGCGAAAGCGTGGGGAGCGAACAGGATTAGATACCCTGGTAGTCCACGCCGTAAACGTTGGGAACTAGGTGTGGGCGACATTCCACGTTGTCCGCGCCGCAGCTAACGCATTAAGTTCCCCGCCTGGGGAGTACGGCCGCAAGGCTAAAACTCAAAGGAATTGACGGGGGCCCGCACAAGCGGCGGAGCATGTGGCTTAATTCGACGCAACGCGAAGAACCTTACCAAGGCTTGACATACACCGGAAACCTCTGGAGACAGGGGCCCCCTTGTGGTCGGTGTACAGGTGGTGCATGGCTGTCGTCAGCTCGTGTCGTGAGATGTTGGGTTAAGTCCCGCAACGAGCGCAACCCTTGTTCTGTGTTGCCAGCATGCCTTTCGGGGTGATGGGGACTCACAGGAGACTGCCGGGGTCAACTCGGAGGAAGGTGGGGACGACGTCAAGTCATCATGCCCCTTATGTCTTGGGCTGCACACGTGCTACAATGGCCGGTACAATGAGCTGCGAAGCCGTGAGGTGGAGCGAATCTCAAAAAGCCGGTCTCAGTTCGGATTGGGGTCTGCAACTCGACCCCATGAAGTCGGAGTCGCTAGTAATCGCAGATCAGCATTGCTGCGGTGAATACGTTCCCGGGCCTTGTACACACCGCCCGTCACGTCACGAAAGTCGGTAACACCCGAAGCCGGTGGCCCAACCCTTGTGGGGGGAGCCGTCGAAGGTGGGACTGGCGATTGGGACGAAGTCGTAACAAGGTAGCCGTACCGGAAGGTGCGGCTGGATCACCTCCTTTCTAAGGAGCACATAGCCGACTGCGAGCGCATGTCTCGCACGGTTTGCTCATGGGTGGAACGTTGACTATTCGGCATCGTCTGGATGCTCTTCTCTGTTAGTACTGCTTCGGCGTGGAACACAGAGTGAGCAGAAAAATGATGCCGGGCACGCTGTTGGGTGTCTGAGGGAATGAACCCTCGACAGGCCGGAGTCCATGCAGGTAGTGGATGACTGGTCGTTGCTTGAGAACTGCACAGTGGACGCGAGCATCTGTGGCCAAGTTTTTAAGGGCGCACGGTGGATGCCTTGGCACCAGGAACCGATGAAGGACGTGGGAGGCCGCGATAGGCCCCGGGGAGCTGTCAACCGAGCTTTGATCCGGGGGTGTCCGAATGGGGAAACCCGGCAGTCGTCATGGGCTGTCACCCATACCTGAACACATAGGGTATGTGGAGGGAACGCGGGGAAGTGAAACATCTCAGTACCCGCAGGAAGAGAAAACAACCGTGATTCCGGGAGTAGTGGCGAGCGAAACTGGATGAGGCTAAACCGTATGTGTGTGATACCCGGCAGGGGTTGCGCATACGGGGTTGTGGGAGTGCTTTTGATCGGTCTGCCGGCCGGTCGGTGAGTCAGAAATTGTTGATGTAGGCGAAGGGCATGCGAAAGGCCCGGCGTAGAGGGTAAGACCCCCGTAGCTGAAACGTCAGCAACTTGCTTGAGTATTTCCCAAGTAGCACGGGGCCCGAGAAATCCTGTGTGAATCTGGCGGGACCACCCGCTAAGCCTAAATATTCCCTGGTGACCGATAGCGGATAGTACCGTGAGGGAATGGTGAAAAGTACCGCGGGAGCGGAGTGAAATAGTACCTGAAACCGTGTGCCTACAAGCCGTGGGAGCGTCGCCGTGTTCTTCGGAGCACGGTCGTGACTGCGTGCCTTTTGAAGAATGAGCCTGCGAGTTTGCGGTGTGTTGCGAGGTTAACCCGTGTGGGGAAGCCGTAGCGAAAGCGAGTCCGAATAGGGCGGTTTAGTAGCGCGCTCAAGACCCGAAGCGGAGTGATCTAGCCATGGGCAGGTTGAAGCGGAGGTAAGACTTCGTGGAGGACCGAACCCACCAGGGTTGAAAACCTGGGGGATGACCTGTGGTTAGGGGTGAAAGGCCAATCAAACTCCGTGATAGCTGGTTCTCCCCGAAATGCATTTAGGTGCAGCGTCGTGTGTTTCTTGCCGGAGGTAGAGCACTGGATAGGCGATGGGCCCTACCGGGTTACTGACCTTAGCCAAACTCCGAATGCCGGTAAGTGAGAGCGCGGCAGTGAGACTGTGGGGGATAAGCTCCATGGTCGAGAGGGAAACAGCCCAGAGCATCGACTAAGGCCCCTAAGCGTACGCTAAGTGGGAAAGGATGTGGAGTCGCAGAGACAACCAGGAGGTTGGCTTAGAAGCAGCCATCCTTGAAAGAGTGCGTAATAGCTCACTGGTCAAGTGATTCCGCGCCGACAATGTAGCGGGGCTCAAGCGTACCGCCGAAGTCGTGTCATTGCAGCATGTGGTCCAACGATCGCTGTGATGGGTAGGGGAGCGTCGTGTGCCGGGTGAAGCAGCCGTGTAAGCGAGTTGTGGATGGTTCACGAGTGAGAATGCAGGCATGAGTAGCGATACACACGTGGGAAACGTGTGCGCCGATTGACTAAGGGTTCCTGGGTCAAGCTGATCTGCCCAGGGTAAGTCGGGACCTAAGGCGAGGCCGACAGGCGTAGTCGATGGACAACCGGTTGATATTCCGGTACCCGCTTTGAAGCGCCAACGTCGAACCAGGCGATGCTAAGTCCGTGAAGCCGCCCTGATCTCTTCGGAGTTGAGGGGAGTGGTGGAGCCGACGGTCCAGACCTGTAGTAGGTGAGTGATGGGGTGACGCAGGAAGGTAGTCCAGCCCGGGCGGTGGTTGTCCCGGGGTAAGGGTGTAGCCCGAGGAGTAGGTAAATCCGTTCCTCATTGAAGGGTGAGACCTGATGCCGAGCCGATTGTGGTGAAGTGGATGATCCTATGCTGTCGAGAAAAGCCTCTAGCGAGTTTCATGGCGGCCCGTACCCTAAACCGACTCAGGTGGTCAGGTAGAGAATACCGAGGCGTTCGGGTGAACTATGGTTAAGGAACTCGGCAAAATGCCCCCGTAACTTCGGGAGAAGGGGGGCCATTGCTGGTGATGGGATTTTCTCCTTGAGCTGGTGGTGGCCGCAGAGACCAGCGAGAAGCGACTGTTTACTAAAAACACAGGTCCGTGCGAAGCCGTAAGGCGATGTATACGGACTGACGCCTGCCCGGTGCTGGAACGTTAAGGGGACCGGTTAGTCACATTTCGGTGTGGCGAAGCTGAGAACTTAAGCGCCAGTAAACGGCGGTGGTAACTATAACCATCCTAAGGTAGCGAAATTCCTTGTCGGGTAAGTTCCGACCTGCACGAATGGCGTAACGACTTCTCGACTGTCTCAACCATAGGCCCGGTGAAATTGCACTACGAGTAAAGATGCTCGTTTCGCGCAGCAGGACGGAAAGACCCCGGGACCTTTACTATAGCTTGATATTGGTGTTCGGTTCGGCTTGTGTAGGATAGGTGGGAGACTGTGAAGCATTAACGCCAGTTAGTGTGGAGTCATTGTTGAAATACCACTCTGGTCGTGCTGGATGTCTAACCTGGGTCCGTGATCCGGATCAGGGACAGTGTCTGGTGGGTAGTTTAACTGGGGCGGTTGCCTCCTAAAGGGTAACGGAGGCGCCCAAAGGTTCCCTCAGCCTGGTTGGCAATCAGGTGTTGAGTGTAAGTGCACAAGGGAGCTTGACTGTGAGACCGACGGGTCGAGCAGGGACGAAAGTCGGGACTAGTGATCCGGCGGTGGCTTGTGGAAGCGCCGTCGCTCAACGGATAAAAGGTACCCCGGGGATAACAGGCTGATCTTCCCCAAGAGTCCATATCGACGGGATGGTTTGGCACCTCGATGTCGGCTCGTCGCATCCTGGGGCTGGAGTCGGTCCCAAGGGTTGGGCTGTTCGCCCATTAAAGCGGTACGCGAGCTGGGTTTAGAACGTCGTGAGACAGTTCGGTCCCTATCCGCTGTGCGCGTAGGAGTCTTGAGAAGGGCTGTCCCTAGTACGAGAGGACCGGGACGGACGAACCTCTGGTGTGCCAGTTGTCCTGCCAAGGGCATGGCTGGTTGGCTACGTTCGGGAGGGATAACCGCTGAAAGCATCTAAGCGGGAAGCCTGCTTCGAGATGAGGACTCCCACCCACTTGATGGGTTAAGGCTCCCAGTAGACGACTGGGTTGATAGGCCAGATATGGAAGCCGGGTAACTGGTGGAGTTGACTGGTACTAATAGGCCGAGGGCTTGTCCTCAGATGCTCGCGTCCACTGTGTGGTTCCCGGGTTGCGAACAGTCGCACCGGTGAATCAGTTCCACTTGACTTAATTGAAGAGTGTGCTTGTTCGCTAGAACCCGATAGGGTTTCGGTGGTCATTGCGTTAGGGAAACGCCCGGTTACATTCCGAACCCGGAAGCTAAGCCTTTCAGCGCCGATGGTACTGCAGGGGGGACCCTGTGGGAGAGTAGGACGCCGCCGAACAATCTTTGAAGGACCCTTGGTCCCAGCGTGCATGCTGGGACCAAGGGTCCTTTTTGTTTTTCTGGGCCCGCATCGGTGTGACTGGTGCGGGAGAATGGCTGCAGTACATGAAGACAGGAGTCACGCCGATGTCCACCAACTCTCCCGACGACCGGTCGGGCCGCGAGCCGCGTCGCCGGGACGCCGGCGACCGGCGGGACGTCCGCGGCTCGGGACCGCGCCGCGATGGCGATCGTGGTGGTTTCCGGCGTGATGACCGCCGTGACGACCGTCGTGACGAGCGGCCGCGTGGGCCGCGTCGCGACGATGACCGTGGTGGGTTCCGCCGCGATGACCGCCGGGACGATCGCAGGGATGACCGCCGAGACGATCGCCGGGACGACCGGCCGCGTGGGCCGCGTCGGGACGACGACCGCGGAGCCCGCCCGGGTGGCTTTGGGCGCCGCGACGACCGGGGCGGGGGCGGCCGTCCCACCGGCCGCTATGAGCGTCGGGACGATCGGCGTGATGACCGTCGTGACGATCGGCGTGATGACCGTCGTGACGAGCGGCCGGGCGGGCCGCGCAGGGACGACGACCGTGGCGGGTTCCGCCGTGACGATCGGCGTGATGACCGGCCGCGTGGGCCGCGCCGCGATGACGACCGTGGTGGTTTCCGCCAGGGCGGTTTCCGCCGGGACCGTGACGATCGGCCGGGCTTCCGCCGGGACGACGACCGCGGGGGCTACCGGCGTGATGACCGCCGGGACGACCGTCGTGACGAGCGGCCGGGCGGCCCCCGCAGGGACGACGACCGTGGCGGGTTCCGCCGTGATGACCGCCGGGACGATCGATCGGGCGGGCCGCGCCGCGATGACGACCGTGGTGGTTTCCGGCGTGATGACCGGGACCGTGGCGGCCGGGGCGGCGGCCACGAGCGCCGGGACGACCGGCCTTCGTACCGACGTGAGGATGACCGCGGCGGGTTCCGCCGGGACGACCGTCGGGACGAGCGGCCTTCGCACCGGCGTGACGACGACCGCGGAGGGTTCCGTGGTGGAGACCGTCGTGCGGACGATCGTGGTGGTTTCCGGCGTGATGACCGCCGTGACGAGCGGCGTGATGATCGGCCGGGCGGGCCGCGCCGGGATGACGACCGTGGCGGGTTCCGTCGGGACGACCGCCGTGACGATCGGCCGCGTGGGCCGCGCCGCGACGACCGGGACGGGGGCTCCCGGGGTGGCCGGGACGACCGTGGGCCGCGTCGTCCGTACGGTCAGGGCGGGGGTCGCGACGACCGTCGCTCCGGCGGCGGTGGTTTCAATCGCCGTGACGACCGCGCCGGGGGCTACGGACGCCGTGACGACCGTACGGGAGGCTACGGGCGCCGCGATGACCGCGGCAGGGACCGCGACCGCGAGCCGATCAAGCGGCTGCCGATCCCCGAGGACGTCACCGGCGAGGAGATCGACAAGGGTGTGCGGCAGGAGCTGATGAGCCTGCCGAAGACTCTCGCCGAGGACGTCGCCAGGAACCTCGTCATGGTCGCCAAGTTGCTGGACGACGAGCCCGAGCAGGCGTACCAGTACGCGCGCGTCGCCCTGCGGCTCGCCTCCCGGGTGGCCGCCGTGCGCGAGGCCGCGGGCTTCGCCTCGTACGCCGTCGGGAAGTACTCCGAGGCGCTCGCGGAGTTCCGCGCCGCGCGCCGGATGACCGGCAACTCCGACCTGTGGCCGGTGATGGCCGACTGCGAGCGTGGCATGGGCCGTCCCGAGCGGGCGCTGGCCATGGCCGGTGAGCCGGAGGTGCAGAAGCTGGACCGTGCCGGTCAGGTCGAGATGCGGATGGTGGCCGCCGGTGCCCGGCGGGACATGGGCCAGGCCGACGCCGCCGTGGTCACCCTGCAGAGCCCGGAGCTGGCCTCGCATTCCATCCAGCCGTGGACCGCCCGGCTGCGCTATGCGTACGCCGACGCGCTGCTGGCGGTCGGCCGCGAGGACGAGGCCCGCGAGTGGTTCGCCAAGGCGCTCGAGGCGGATCAGGGCGGGACCACGGACGCGTCGGACCGGCTCGCCGAGCTGGACGGGGTTGAGTTCGTGGACGCCCTCGACCCCGAGCAGGAGGCGGACGACGGCCTCAAGCCGGTCGCGGAGCCCAAGGTCGAGGAGGCCGAGGTCGAGGAGGCCGAGGTCGAGGAGGCCGAGGCTGACGCGGAACTCGAGGCTGACGCGGAACCCGAGGCCGTCGAGCCCGCGGTCGAGGAGCTCCAGTCCGACGAGGAGCCCGAGGACGCCGAGGACGAGGGCCAGGACGACGACGCCGAAGACTCGGCCGAGGGCGTCGAGCCGACGAAGGCGGAGGCGAGGTCCGAGGACCAGGCCGGGCTGCCCGAGAAGGACGGCGACGACAGCTGATGTCATGAGTGGGGCGGGATCCCGGTTCGGGGTTCCGCCCCACTCGTATGTCCGCTCGCGTCTCCGCCCGCACGTCCGCGGTCGAAGGGCTCAGCCCAGCGTCAGGCTCCGCAGCACCAGCCCCGTCGCCGGCTTCGGCCCGAAGGACGTCGACTTGTGCGGCATCGCGATGCCCTGCCGCGCCAGCTCGTGCACGATGTCCTCGCCCACCGCATGCATCAGCACCGCCGTACCGCCCAGCCGCTCCGCCTGCTCGACGGCCGCCGCCGGGTCGTGGATGTAGCCGATGTGCTCGGGTGTGTCCGGGACGTGCCACAGATGATCCAGCAGGGCGTGGTGGAGCACCGTCGCGTCCAGGGTCCGCCATGCCTCCGGTCGTCCCTCGGGGACCGTACGGGCCAGCAGCTCCGGATCCGGCCGGTCCAGGAGGTGGAAGCGGCCGTCCCCGGCCAGCAGGAAGGTGTTCGGCGCGCCGGGCTCGGCGCGGGCCGCCTCGGCCGCCTCGGCGAGTGTCTCCAGGGCGCGCGGGAGCGGGCCGTCGATCGTCCGTACCCGGAAGGCATGCGCCGCCGCCGTGAGCGCGTTGTCCGGTGACAGTTGGCGGAGCAGCCGGTGGATGGCCCGGACGCGGAGGGGATAGCGGGCGGTGTCGACGAGCAGGACGAGCCCGAAGTCCCAGGGGCCGGGCTCCCGGCGCTCCTCGCGCAGCCGAAGATAGGTGGCCCAGCGGTGGTGGCCGTCGGCGATGAGGGCCTGATGGTGGCGGAGGTCGGCGGAGACCGCCACCAGGTCGGCGGGGTCCGTGACCCGCCACAGATGGTGGTCGACGCCGTCCTCGGTGGTCGTGGAGAGCAACGGCTCGCGCTGGATGGCGCTTTCGATGACTCGCGCGGCCCCGCCGGTGCCCGGCCCTCCGGTGCTCGGCCCGGCGGCTCCGTTCCCCGAAGTCCCCTTGCCGTTGCCGTTGCCGTTGCCGTTGCCGCGGTAGGCGAGGAGCAGCGGCTCCAGATGGGCGGCCGTGGCGCGCATCAGATCGGCTCGGTCCTCGACGACATGCGGCATGACCTCCTCGTGGGGGAGGACGATGCCCTCCTCACGGGGGCTCAGCCGCAGTGCGCCGATCAGCCCGCGCTGGAGGGTGGGGCCGTCGCGCTGTTCGTAGACGTAGAGCGCGGGTTCGGGGTCCGGGGCGAGTACGCCGTCCGCCTGCCAGCGGCGCAGCGTATCGGCGGCCTGGCGGTGGCGGGCCTCCGGGGAGTCGGCCTGCGGCAGGATCAGCCGGACGATGTTGTAGGGGTCCGCCGTCTCGAGTTGGCGCAGGCCCTCGGGCCGTACGACCACGTCGTAGGGCGGTGAGGTGACAGCGGCGAGACTGCCGACCCGCTCCGCGACATAGCGCAGCCCCCGGAAAGGGGTGAGCTGCAGACCTTGTCCGCCAGGCCCTGGAATGCTCATCAGTGAATGTTATGCCCCGTGCGGTGATACGCGATGATCGGGGGAGAAGCGCACAGATCAGCGAGGAGTTCCCGCCATGAACCAGCCCGTCCGCACCCGGCCCGAGCCCAGCCGGCAGTCGCTGAACGAGGCGTACGACACGGCCCTGCTGGACCTCGACGGGGTGGTGTACGCGGGCGGCGAGGCGATTGACCATGCCGTGGAGTCGCTGGTCACCGCGCGGGACGCCGGGATGCGGCTGGCTTATGTGACCAATAACGCGCTGCGGACGCCGGAGGCGGTGGCCGAGCATCTGACGCGGCTCGGGATGCCCGCCGCTCCCGACGATGTGATCACCTCCGCGCAGGCGGTCGCCCGGCTGATCTCCGAGCAGTTGCCCAACGGGGCGCGGGTGCTGGTGATCGGCGGGGAGGGGCTGCGGGTGGCGCTGCGCGAGCGCGGGCTGACCCCGGTGGACTCGGCGGACGACGACCCGGCGGCGGTGGCGCAGGGGTACGGGGGGCCGGATATGCCGTGGGCGCGGCTGGTGGAGGCGGGGTACGCGGTGGCGCGCGGGGTGCCGTGGTTCGCCTCCAATCTGGATCTGACGATTCCCAGCGGGCGGGGCATCGCCCCGGGCAACGGCGCGGCGGTGGAGGTCGTGCGCATCGTCACGGGCAAGACCCCGCAGGCCGCGGGGAAGCCGCTGCCGCCGATGCACCGGGAGACGATTCTGCGGACCGGCGCCGAGCGGCCGCTGGTGGTCGGGGACCGGCTGGACACCGATATCGAGGGCGCGTACGCGGGCGGGGTGGACTCGCTGCTGGTGCTGACCGGGGTGACCACGCCCGCACAGTTGCTGGCCGCCGAGCCCGGGCACCGGCCGTCGTATGTGGACCGCGACCTGCGTGGGCTGCTCACCCCGCAGCCGGAGGTGGCGCACGACGAGGCGTCCGGCGGTTTCCGGTGCGGGGGTTGGACGGCGCGGGTCGCCCAGCGCGAGCTGGTGCTGGAGGGCGAGGGCAAGGAGCCGCTGGACGGTCTGCGGGCACTGTGCGCGGCGGCGTGGTCCGAGGCGGGGGAGGGTGTGAGCGAGGCGGATGCGGGGAAGGCGCTGGCACGGCTGGGGTGGTGAGCCGGGCTCGCGCTCCGGGGAACCCGTACGCATGCGACCAGTGGGACTTAGAACTTAGGGTAACCTAACTTGAGTCCTGATCGGCCGTGCTGTGAGGTGGAGTTCCGCGTGACCCTGGTCAGTCCGGCGAAAGCCGGGACCGAGACAGCGAGCGCGCCGCCCCGGCGGCGCACCGCGCGCCGTGCGACCGGGTTGGTCGCCTCCCTGGGCGTGCTGGTGGCGATCGCCGCGGCGTCCATCGCGATCGGCGCCAAGCCGATTCCGCTGGACCAGGTGTGGCACGGGCTGTTCCACTACACCGGCAGCGACACCGATGTGGTGATCCGGGACGTACGGCTGCCGCGCACCATCCTCGGGCTGCTCGTCGGGGTCGGCCTCGGCCTCGCGGGCGCGGTCATCCAGGCCCTCACCCGCAACCCGCTCGCCGACCCCGGGCTGCTGGGGCTGAACGCGGGCGCGTCCGCCGCCGTCGTCTCGGCCATCAGCTTCCTCGGCGTCACCTCCCTGACCGGCTATGTGTGGTTCGCGTTCCTCGGCACCGCCGTCGTCTCCGTGCTGGTGTACGCGCTCGGGGGCAGCCGGAGCGCCACCCCGGTGCGGCTCGCGCTCGCCGGTACGGCGGTGTACGCGGCGCTCTACGGCTACATCAACGCCGTTCAGCTGCTGGACAGCGCGGCGCTCGACAAGATGCGCTTCTGGACGGTCGGTTCGCTCGCCTCCGCCAACATGACCGTGGTCCGGCAGGTGACCCCGTTCCTCCTGATCGGCGCGGTGCTCGCGCTCGCGCTCGGCCGTTCGCTCAACGCCGTGGCGCTCGGCGACGACACGGCGCGCGCGCTCGGCACCAACCTCAACCGCACCCGGGCGCTCTCGATGGCCGCCGTCACCCTGCTGTGCGGGGCCGCGACCGCCGCCTGCGGGCCGATCGCGTTCGTCGGGCTGATCGTGCCGCATCTGGTCCGCGCGATCACCGGGCCCGACATGCGCTGGATCCTGCCGTACGCCGCCGTGCTCTCGCCCGTTCTCCTGCTGGGCTCCGATGTGCTGGGGCGGCTGGTCACCCGGCCCGCCGAACTGCAGGTCGGCATCGTCACCACGTTCATCGGCGGGCCCCTGTTCATCTACCTCGTACGCCGCCGAAGGATGGCCCAACTGTGAACGCGAGCAAGCGCATCAGCAAGCGCGGGACGCGCGGGGTCACGCTGCGCACCGCCGGCCTCTCGCTGCGCCTGGAGGTCCGCGGCGCGGTCGTGGGGCTGCTGCTGCTCGTCGTGGCGCTGGCGATGAGCGTGGTCCTGATCGGCACCGGCGACTTCCCCCTCGCCCCCGCCGATGTCCTGCGCACCCTGGCCGGAAACGGCACGGTGGCCCAGGACTTCATCGTCAACGAACTGCGGCTGCCGCGAGTCCTGGCGGGGCTGCTGGTCGGCGCGGCCCTCGGGGTGGCCGGGGCGATCTTCCAGTCCATCTCCCGCAACCCGCTGGGCAGTCCGGACGTGATCGGCCTCGGCCAGGGCTCTGCGGCCGGGGCGCTCACCGTGATCGTCCTCCTCCAGGGCGATCCGACCGAGGTCGCCATCGGCGCGCTCGGCGGCGGCCTGCTGACCGGGTTCGCGGTCTACACCCTGGCGTGGCGGCGCGGCGTACACGGATACCGGCTGGTGCTGGTGGGCATCGGCACGTCCGCGATGCTCACCGCCGTCAACGGCTACCTGCTCACCAGGGCCGACCTCCCGGACGCGACCCGCGCGGTGGTGTGGATCGCCGGATCGCTCAACGGGCGGGACTGGGCCCAGGTGTGGCCGCTGGCGTGCGTCTGCGCGGTGCTCCTGCCCGTGGTCCTCGGGCAGGCGCGGAACCTGCGGATGCTGGAGATGGGCGACGACAGCGCGTACGCCCTCGGGGTGCGGGTCGAGCGGACCCGGCTGGTGCTCATGTTCACGGCCGTCGTGTTCACCGCCGCCGCCACGGCCGCCGCCGGGCCCGTCGCCTTCGTGGCGCTCGTCGCCCCGCAACTCGCCCGCAGGCTCACCCGCTCGTCCGGGCCCAACCTGCTCCCCGCGGCCTGGATGGGCGCCGCCCTGCTGGTCACCGCCGACTGGGCGGCCCAGCGGGCCTTCGGCGCCGACCAGCTTCCGGTCGGGGTGCTGACGGGGATGCTGGGCGGGGCCTATCTGCTGTGGCTGCTGGTGACTGAGCGCAGGGCGGGGCGGATATAGGGCGGGGCGGATATGAGGGCTTGGATGGACAGGGCGACGCTGGGGCCCGGTATGACGCTGGGGCGGATATGACGACTGTGGGCTCGACCCGGACGGAAGGCGACATGGACAAGGACACCCGGCAGACCGTGGCCGACGGCGGCAGCGGGAGTGACGGTGGGAGCGGGAGTGACGGCGGTAGCGACAGCGGGCGCGGTAGCGGGCGCGACAGCGCTCAGGGGCGGCAGCGGCTCATGGCGGAGGGGCTGACCCTCGCCTACGACCGGCGCACGGTCGCCGAGAAGCTGTCCGTGACCATCCCCGACCACTCCTTCACGGTGATCGTCGGGCCGAACGCCTGTGGCAAGTCGACCCTGCTGCGCGCCCTGTCCCGGATGCTCAAGCCGGTGGCCGGATCGGTGCTGCTGGACGGGCAGGCGATCGGCGCGATGCCCGCCAAAAAGGTCGCCCGCACCCTTGGGCTGCTGCCCCAGTCCTCGATCGCCCCGGACGGGATCACGGTCGCCGATCTGGTCGCCCGCGGCCGCTATCCGCACCAGGGGCTGCTGCGGCAGTGGTCGGAGACGGACGAGCGGATCGTCGACGAATCGATGGCGGCGACCGGGGTGGCGGAGCTCGCGGATCGTTATGTCGACGAATTGTCCGGCGGTCAGCGTCAGCGGGTATGGATCGCGATGGCCATCGCCCAGCAGACCCCGCTGCTGCTCCTCGACGAGCCCACGACCTATCTGGACATCCAGCACCAGATCGATGTGCTGGACCTGTGCGCCCAGCTCCACGAGGAGCAGGGCCGTACTCTCGTCGCCGTTCTGCACGACCTGAACCACGCCGCCCGCTACGCCACCCATCTGATCGCGATGCGGGGCGGCGAGGTCGTCGCCGAGGGGGCGCCGGGGGACGTGGTCACGGCGGAGCAGGTGGAGCGGGTCTTCGGGCTGCCGTGCCAGGTGATCGACGACCCGGAGACGGGGACGCCGCTGGTCATCCCGGCCGCCCGCCGGTCCCGTACGGCACGGGTCGAGGCGCCTGCGCCGCTGGCGGGTGCGGTGAGCGAGTCCTGAGGGGCTCGCGGGGGCGCGGTTGGGTGGGCGTCCGCGCCCGTGAGCCGTGGCGCGCGGCCGCGGTGCCGCGCCGGTCGCGTGGTGGTGTGCCCGTCCGCCGCGTGGGCGAGCGATGTGACGGCTAGAGCAGCTTCCGCAGTCGCATCAGGTCGCGCAGCCCGGCCTCGAGCTTGATCCGTCCGCTGCCCCACGCCCGTGCGAAGTGCAGCTCACCGTCGACCAGGGCCACCAGATCGTCGCCGCTCATCGCCAGCCGGATCTGCGCGCGCTCGGCGGGCGGGCCCGGCTCGGTCGTCACATCCTCGATCCGGCCCTCCATGAGACGGCCGGCGAAGGTGGTGTCCAGGTCGGTGATCCAGCAGCTGACGGAGCGGTCGAGCGCGGCAGCGCTGCGCAGGTCCCCGTTCGCGCTCGCGAGGTTCTCCGCCAGTTTGTCGAGTGCGCTGCGGCACTGTTCCAAGGTCGCCATCGCGGATGACGTTACCCCAGCTCTCGTACGTCGGAGAACGAGGGATTCGCGGTAGCGTCGGGGCCATGAGCGAGCCGATGTCGGCCGGATGGCCCGGCCCACAGCCCGATACGGCGGCCGAGCGGGCCCAGGAAGCCGCGGCCGAGCGGGCCCAGGAAGCCGTGCCCGGGCCGCTCCCGGGGGCTGGTGTGGAGCCCGGACCGCCCGGACCGCCCGGACCGGAGGCGGTCCCGTACACGGTTGCGGGCGGGGTCGGGGAGACGGATCCCGGGCCCGGGACGGGGCGGGAAGAGGCGCCGGAGCCGGTGTCGGAGGAGGCCCCGGAGCCCGTGCCGGAGCCCGTGCCGGAGCCGCCCGGCCCCGCTGAACCGGCCCCGCTCGGTGTGGATCGTGCGCCCACCGGCGTCCCCGAGGTGGATGCCCGGCTCGACCGGCTGGCCGACGCCGACCACCTCGAGACGAGCGGGCATCTGGCGGTGTACGAGGATGTCCACGGGGGGCTCCGCGACACGCTGACAGCACTCGACCGGCGGCCCGGGCCCCCTGCGCCCGGCCCCCGGCCCCCGTCCGCTACGTAGACGACTCCGTCGGCTGGGTAAGCGACCCCGTCCGTTACGCAAACGACTTCGTCCGCTACGCAGTGACCTCGTCCGCTGCGCAGTGACCTCATCCGCTACATGAACGACCTCAGGAGCTGAACCACCCGTGGCAGTGACCCGCCCACGACGCGTACGACTCGACGCGGAGCTGGTGCGCCGCAAGCTGGCGCGTTCGCGTGAGCATGCGAGCCAGCTGATCGCCGCGGGCCGGGTCACCGTCGGCGGGGCGGTGGCGACCAAACCCGCCACGCAGGTGGAGACCAGCGCGGCCGTCGTCGTGATCGAGGACGACAGCGATCCGGACTATGTCTCGCGCGGTGGCCACAAGCTCGCGGGCGCGCTGTACGCGTTCAGCGAGGAGTACCGGGAGGGTGCGGGCGCGGGGCAGGACTCCGAGGTCCGCCCGGCGCCAGCAGCGGGTGCTGGTGCCGGAGCCGGGTTGAAGGTCGCCGGGCGGCGGGCGCTGGACGCGGGTGCGTCGACCGGAGGCTTCACGGACGTTCTGCTGCGTGCGGGAGCCGCGCGGGTGCTCGCCGTCGACGTCGGCTACGGCCAGCTCGCCTGGTCGCTGCAGAGCGATGAACGCGTCAGCGTTTACGACCGTACGAACGTACGCGAGCTGACACTTGAGCGGATTGGTGGGGAACCGGTGGACCTGGTGGTCGGCGATCTCTCCTTCATCCCGCTCGGGCTGGTACTGCCCGCCCTCGTGCGCTGCGCGGCGCCCGACGCCGATCTGGTGCTGATGGTCAAACCACAGTTCGAGGTCGGCAAGGAGCGGCTGGGCAGCGGGGGAGTGGTCCGCAGCGCCGACCTGCGCGCCGAGGCGGTGCGTACGGTGGCCGAGCGGGCGGCGGAACTCGGACTGGGTGTGCTGGGCGTGACCGCCAGCCCGCTCCCGGGGCCGTCGGGCAATGTCGAGTACTTTTTGTGGATGCGCGCCGGGGCGCCGGCACTGGACCCGGCGGATGTTGACCGTGCAGTGGCGGAGGGGCCCAGTTGACCACTTCAGAAGCAGCGCAGGAGAAAGAAGCAGTGTCCGTGTCCGAGACGGTTGTGCCCGGGGTGGGCGTGGCCGAGGCGGGTGCGGTCGGGGCGGGCGTGGCCGGTGCGGCTACGCCCGAAACGGCGCATGTACCGTTCACGCCGGCCGCCGAGCCGACGGCGGACCGCACTGTCTTCCTGCTTGCGCACACCGGCCGCCCGGCGGCCATCCGCAGCGCCGAACTGGTCGTTCAGGGGCTGCTGCGCAGCGGTATCGGGGTGCGGGTGCTCGCTGCCGAGGCCGCGGACCTGCCGCTGCCACCCGCTGTCGAGCGCGTCGACGCGGGCCGTGACGTGCTGAACGGCTGTGAGCTGCTGATCGTGCTCGGCGGGGACGGGACGCTGCTGCGCGGAGCGGAGTTCGCCCGGGTCTCGGGCGTGCCGATGCTCGGGGTGAACCTCGGGCGGGTGGGCTTCCTGGCCGAGGCCGAGCGCGACGACCTCGACAAGGTCGTGGACCGGGTGGTGACCCGGCAGTACGAGGTCGAGGAGCGGATGACGATCGATGTGCTCGTCCGCAACGACGGGCACATCGTGCACACGGACTGGGCGCTGAACGAGGCGTCGGTCGAGAAGGCGGCGCGTGAGCGGCTGCTCGAGGTCGTCACGGAGGTCGACAACCGGCCGGTCTCGCGCTTCGGCGGCGACGGCGTGGTCTGCGCGACCCCGACCGGCTCGACGGCCTACGCGTTCTCGGCGGGCGGTCCGGTGGTGTGGCCCGAGGTGGAGGCGCTGCTGATGGTGCCGATCAGCGCTCACGCGCTGTTCGCCAAGCCGCTGGTGACGTCGCCGAAGTCGGTGCTCGCGGTGGAGGTGCAGCCGCAGACTCCGCATGGGGTGCTGTGGTGCGACGGCCGCCGCACGGTGGAGCTGCCGGCGGGGGCGCGGGTGGAGGTGCGGCGGGGCGCGGTACCGGTGCGGCTGGCCCGACTCCACCATGCGTCGTTCACGGACCGCTTGGTCGCCAAGTTCGCGTTGCCGGTGGCGGGGTGGCGGGGGGCGCCGCACTAGTTTGGTGGCTGCTGGGGGTGTGGGGTGCGGGGTGCGGGTGTGGTGGTGGTTGCTGGGGTGCGCGGTGGGTCGGGTGGTGGGTGCCGGGTGCGGGGCCTCCGGGGCGGGGCCCTGGACCGTATACTTACGGCGCCATTGGCCGGGGGCGTTGGGTTGGTCGGGGATTGGCGCCACAAATACACGTAAGCGTCCAGGACCCCACCCCTGCGACCCCGCCCCCTCCCGCCGTCTCGCGGCTACCCGCCCGTGGCCCGGGCCGCCTGTACGTCCCGCGTTCGGCCCGGGGCCGGGTGTTGGGTGGGGGTGGGTGCGACCCCGCGCCGTCCTGCCGTCTTGTGGCTAGCCGCCGGTGGCACGGGGCGCCTGACTGTCCCGCGCTCAGCTCGGGGGTGGGTGCGACCCCGCCCCTTCCGCCGTGTTGCGGGTGTCGTCGGTGGCGCGGGTGGTGTGCGGTTCCGGATTGTCCGGGGCGGAAAATTCAGCCCCTCCGGCGTTTGAGGAGCGGGGTCCGGGGCGGAGCCCCGGCGGGGTGAGGGGGCGGAGCCCCCCCCACGCGGCGGAGCCGCGTATTGATGCTGTGGGAAGGGGCGGGGCGGGGGCTTTCCGCCGGAGGCGCCCGTGCTCCGCACCGGGCATCTGTGCGGGTCGACCCCACAAGTGGCGCCCCTTCGTCGCATCGCACCGGCCAAACCTCGTATGGTCGTGCACGTGCTGGAGGAGATGCGGATACGTGCGCTGGGCGTCATCGACGACGCGGTCGTCGAGCTGTCGCCCGGCTTCACCGCGGTGACCGGTGAGACCGGCGCGGGCAAGACCATGGTCGTCACCAGCCTCGGGCTGCTGCTGGGCGGCCGGGCCGATGCCGCCCTGGTGCGGATCGGGGCCAAGGCGGCGGTCGTCGAGGGGCGCATTACGGTAGACGCCCGTTCGACGGCGGCCGTAAGGGCCGAGGAAGCGGGGGCCGAGCTCGAGGACGGCGTGCTGCTGATCAGCCGTACGCTCTCCGCCGAGGGGCGGTCGCGCGCGCATGTGGGCGGCCGGTCGGTGCCCGTGGGGCTGCTGGGCGAGCTGGCCGACGATCTGGTGGCCGTGCACGGCCAGACCGATCAGCAGGGGCTGCTGCGGCCCGCCCGGCAGCGGCAGGCGCTGGACCGGTACGCGGGGGACGCGGTGGCCGGGCCCCTGGAGAAGTACGCGGGGGCCTATCGCCGGCTGCGCGCCGTCTCGGCCGAGTGGGAGGAGTTGACCACGCGGGCCCGCGAGCGGGCGCAGGAGGCGGATCTGCTGCGGTTCGGGCTCGAAGAGGTCGCGGACGCCGAGCCCCGGCCGGGGGAGGACGTCGAGCTGGCGGCAGAGGCCGAACGGCTGGGGCACGCCGAGGCCCTGGCGTCCGCCGCCGCGCTCGCGCACGCCGCCCTCGCCGGGAATCCGGAGGATCCGGAGGGTGTGGACGCGGCCACCCTGGTCGCGGGCGCCCATCGCGCCGTGGAGGCCGTGCGCTCCCATGACTCGGCGCTGGCCGGGCTCGCCGACCGGATCGGTGAGATCGGCATCCTGGTGTCCGATGTGGCCGGGGAGCTCGCGGGGTACGCCGACAACCTCGACGCCGACCCGATCCGCCTGGGTGCCGTCGAGGAGCGCCGCGCCGCGCTGGCGCAGCTCACCCGTAAGTACGGCGAGACCATCGCGGACGTGCTGGCCTGGGCGGAGCAGGGCGCCGCCCGGCTGGCCGAACTCGACGGCGACGACGACCGCATCGGCGAGCTGGCCGCGGAGCGTGACGCGCTCCGCGCCGAGCTGGGCGAGCTGGCGCAGACGCTCACCGACGCCCGTACGGAGGCCGCGGGGCGCTTCGCGGAGGCGGTCACCGCCGAGCTGGCTTCCCTGGCGATGCCGCATGCCCGGGTCACGTTCGCGATCAGCCAGACCGAGACGGAGGCGGACGGCATCGAGGTGGGCGGCCGCGCGGTCGTTTTCGGGCCGCATGGGGCCGATGAGGTCGAGCTGCTGCTCGCCCCGCATCCGGGCGCCCCGCCCCGGCCGATCGCCAAGGGTGCCTCCGGAGGTGAGCTGTCCCGGGTGATGCTCGCGGTCGAGGTCGTGTTCGCCGGCTCGGACCCCGTGCCGACGTATCTCTTCGACGAGGTGGACGCGGGCGTCGGCGGTAAGGCGGCGGTCGAGGTGGGCCGTCGGCTGGCCCGGCTCGCGCGCTCCGCGCAGGTCGTGGTGGTCACCCATCTGCCGCAGGTCGCGGCGTTCGCCGACCGGCATCTGGTGGTCGAGAAGACCAACGACGGGGCGGTGACACGCAGCGGGGTCAAGGCCATGGAGGGCGAGGACCGCGTACGGGAGCTGTCGCGGATGCTCGCGGGCCAGGAGGACTCCGAACTCGCGCGGGCGCATGCGGAAGAGCTCCTGGAGGCGGCACGCGCGGGACGCTGACCTTCACCCGAAAGGGTGGTACCGCGGACGTACGGGCGAGCTCGGGGTAGATGTCGCCGGGGAGCGTTGCGACGAGGGTTCGGCGAGTGCTGGCATCCTTGGGCGGTCCCTCCTTTTCGCCCCGACACCGTTTCAGGAGCTCCGCCCGCGTGAGCAGTACCGTGAGTAGCACCCCGGTCCCGCCGCTCGGGCAGTCGTCGCTGCACGCCGTTCAGGTGCTGGGCGGCGGGAGTTCGGGCAGCGGGGTGCATGTGCGGTCGCTGTCGGCCGGGCTGGAGGCGCGCGGACTGCGGGTGACCGTCTGCGGGCCCTGGAGCGCCGAGCGGGGCTACGGCTTCACCCAGACGGGAGCGCGGTTCACCGGGCTCGACGCCCTGACGGGCGCCGGAAGCATGGCCTCGCTGCGCAGGGCCACTCTCGGAGCGGCCCTGGTGCACGCTCACGGGCTGCGTTCGGGGCTGCTGGCCGCGGTGGCGCTGCGTGGCCGGAATGTGCCGTTGATCGTCACCTGGCACACCCGTGTGGACGCCGAGGGCGCGCGGGCCCGTCTCGTCGGGCTGATGGAGCGCCGGGTGGCGCGGGCCGCCGCGATCGTGCTGGGGGTGTCCTCGGATCTGGTGGAGCGGGCCCGGGCCCGCGGTGCGCGCGACGCGCGGCTCGCGCCGGTCGCGGTGCCCGCCCCGCGCCCGGCACCGGAGCCGGGCGACGGCCGCCGCCAGAAGGCGCGGGCCGAACTGGGCGTGGTGGAGCGGCCGTTGCTGGTCACGGCGGGCCGGCTGGAGGCGGTGGCCGGACACGGTCCGCTGCTGGACGCGGCGCGGCGCTGGCGCGGGCTGGATCCGCAGCCGCTGCTGGTGGTGGCGGGGGAGGGGCCGGACCGTGCGGTGCTGCAGCGCCGGATCGACCTGGAGGGGCTGCCGGTGCGGCTGCTCGGCCGGCGTGAGGATGTGCCGGGGCTGCTCTCCGCGGCCGATGTAGCGGTGCTTTCCAGCCGCTGGGAGGCGCGCTCGCTGCTGGCCCAGGAGGCGCTGCACGCGGGGGTGCCGCTGGTGGCCACGGCGGTGGGCGGGGTGCCGGAGCTGGTCGGGGACGCGGCCGAACTCGTCCCTTACGGCGATCCGGAGGCCCTGGCCGACGCCGTGACCGGGCTGCTCGCCGATCCGGTGCGCCGGGTCGAGCTCGCCGCGGCGGGGCGGGCGCGGACGGCCGGCTGGCCGACGGAGGACGACACCGTCGCCCATGTGCTCAGCGTCTACGATGAGTTGGTGCAGACCTTTCTGCGTGAAGGGGTTGACGGGCCCGGTCGTTGATCGGCAGGGTGCTGGGCAGAGGAACGAGAGAGCGCTCTCAATTCGTACTTCTCGTTACCCCCCACGCCATTTTCCCGGCAACCCCCACTACGCCGAGGAGCACCATCATCATGATCAGTCGCAGGAAGCTGCTGGGTGGCATAGCCGCCTCCGCCGCTGCCGCGGGAACCGGCCTGGCCTTCGCCGGCGGCCGTGCCAGCGGTGCGCCGAGCGCGAAGGCCGCCGCCTCCCTGCCCCTGACTGTCGTCAACAAGACGGGGCAGTACGACAACGCATCGGTCTGGCTCTACATCGTCGGCAACGAGGGCGACCGGCAGGTCCACGTCACCCCCGACGGCACCATCGCCCCCGTCGCGCTCTCCGACAACGGCTCGGACGGCTTCACCGACTACGCGATCCCGCTGGCCGGCAGCGGTGACACCAAGCTGAACCTGCCGCAGATGTCGGGCCGGATCTATGTCGCGCTCGGCTCGAAGCTCAAGCTCAAGGTGGTCGAGGACGGGGCGGGCAAGCCCGCGCTGCAGTACCCGGCCGGCTGGGTGTCCGGCGACCCGAACTTCGACATCATGCACGACTGCGCGGAGTTCACGTACAACTCCTCCGGGATGTTCTGCAACACCACCATGGTGGACATGTTCAGCGTCCCGCTGTCGATCCACCTCACCGGTGCCCAGGACCAGACGACCGGCACCCTCAAGGACGGCGCCCGCGCCAAGGTCTTCTCCGACCTCGCCGGTGTCGACGCCTACAAGAAGCTGATCGTCGGCGACAATCTGCGGGTGATCGCTCCGGGCCATGGCATGGGCGCGGGGCTGTTCGCGGAGGACTACTTCGCGTCGTACATCGACCAGGTCTGGGACGCCTACGGATCGAAGGACCTCAAGGTCACCACCAACGCGGGCACCTTCACCGGCCGGGTCAGCGGCGGGAAGTTCGCCTTCACCGGCCCGGCGTCGGTCTCCTTCGACAAGCCCTCCACCAAGGACGTGCTGTTCTGCGACGGCGCCCTGGCCGCGCCCAACGACGGGACGACGGGCCCGGTCGCGGCGATCCTCGGCGCGGGCTTCAACCGCACCACGCTGCACAACACCGACGCCCAGCCGACCACCGACCCCGCCGCCTTCTACGGCGAGGAGGTCACCAACCACTACGCCAAGGCCATGCACGCGGCGACCGTGGACGGCAAGGCGTACGGCTTCGCCTTCGATGACGTGGCCGAGTTCGCGTCCTACATCCAGGACACCGCCCCCAAGGGGATCACGCTCACGCTGACTCCGTTCTAGGGAGCGTCCGGCGGATCGTGACGCCTGCGGCGGGCTGCTCCCTCTCCGCCCCCCTTCCCGACGCCTGACGGTATGCGGCGGAGCCGCATATCGATGCTGCGGGAAGGGGCGGGGAGCGGAAAGACCCGCCAGGCCGGGCAGGGTCCGGCCGCGGTTCGGCACACAGCGGCCGGGCGGGGAGGTGTCCGCGGCGCACGGCGGGGCGGCGCGGCGGACGGTGAGGGAGCCTCTCCCCGCCCGGCTACCCGCGTGGCGACCCGCCCGGCGGCGCGGGGGGACGCCGGGCGGGGAGCCCGGGCACGGCGGAGCGGCCCGCGAACGCGTCACCGCACATGGCGGCGGGCCTGGAGGGCCACCCCCAGGGCGAGAACCGTCTGCGGGTCCTCCAGATCGCTGCCCAGCAGCCGGGAGATCCGGGCCAGCCGGTCGTACAGCGTCTGGCGGTTGAGGTGCAGCGCGCGGGCCGTCTCCGCCTTACGGCCCGCATGGCGCAGATATGTCTCCAGTGTCGGCACCAGCGGCGGGCGGGCGGTGCGGTCATGAGCGAGCAGCGGACCGATCACCCGGTCGACAAAGGCGGCCAGATCGCCGTGCTCCCGCAGTCGCCACAGCAACAGGTCGACATCCAGGCTCCGTACGTCGTACCAGTCGCGGTCGGTCAGCCCGCGCGCCGCGTTCGCCGCCTCCGCCGCATGCCGCAGTTCGGCACCGGCCGCGTCCCAGCCGACCGCGAGCCCGGCGATCACCACCGGCGGCCGGGCGCCGGCCCGGTCCGGCCAGGCCCGCTCCACCCCGGTTCGCAGCGCCGTCGCGATCCGCTCGGCCACGGCGCCCCGCTCGGTCGCGCCGCGCAGCCCCGCCAGCAGCGGAACCCGACCCTCCGGAAGCCGTACGCCGAGCAGCACCGGCACCCCGACCGCCGCCAGCTCCTCATGCAGGGCGTGGGCCAGCGCCGCCCAGCTCTCCCCGCCCCCGGCCAGCGGGCGGGGATCCTCCACCAGCCGCATCACCACCGGCAGCAACGGCCCGTCCGCGCCCGGCCTAAAGCCCAGCACCCGGGCCTGGGCGGGGGCGTCCGACGCCTCGATGCGGCCCTCCGCGAGATCGGTGAGGAAGTCCCCGCGCCCGCGCGCCGCCAGCTCCTCCTCCTGACGCGTCCGCAGTAGCACCACCGCCAGCAGATCCGCCGTCCGCTCGGCGGCGATCCGGTGCACCGGCCCCAGCGGCCCGGCCACCGGAAGGACGGTCAGCCGCGCCCGTACGGAGCCGGGTCCTGGCCCGCCGCCCGGGATGTCCGCCATCACGCTGCCCGCCGGTGGTTCGGGCCGCTCGGCCGCGCGCCGCGCCCGCAGCCCCTCCCACACCTGCAGCGGATCGGCCGCGCCCGCCGGGGGCGTACCGCCCGGCCCCGCCGCGTACAGCAACTGCCCGTCGGGGGTCTCCAGGAAGACCGGATTGGCCGCGAAGGCGGCGAAGTGGCACAGGATCTCCGGCACCCCGCCGCCGCGCAGCAGCACCTCGGTGGCCTGCCGGTGCACCACATCGGCCTGGCGCAGCAGGGCGTAGTGCGCATTGACGATCTCGGTGTGGATCTCCTCGGTGACCGTGACGAACGGCACCTCGCGATGGAGTTGCACCAGCGGCAGCCCGCACGAGCGCGCCGTGTCCACGACCGGTCCCGGCAGCGTGCGGAACCGGGCCCCCAGCTCCACCACCAGCGCCGCGATGCCCCGCTCGGCGAGGCGACGGACGAAGGCGCGCTGCTCGGCGGGGCGCGACCCGACCCCGATCCCGGTGGTCAGCAGCAGTTCACCGCCCTTGAGCAGCGCGGCGATGTTGGGCACCTCGCCCGCGTGCACCCAGCGCACCGGGCGGTCGAGCAGGTCGTCCCCGGTCACGACCTCCGGCAGTCCGCGGCGCAGGGCGGGCAGGTCGAGGGCGCGCGCCACGGTGATCGTTCCCTGCGGTTCCATGCCGCCACGCTAGCCGCCCGCTCGACCCGCACGAGGCCCCGCCTCGACCCGACTGGGCCCGGCTCCGCGACCCCGGCCCCGCGGCTCGCGCACGCCGAAGGGCGGGGCGCACGCCGAACGGCGGGGCGGACGCCGAAGAGCAGCGGGGCGCGGGCCGAGCCCGGAAGTGGGGGTGCCCGGGCCCCCGGGGCCCGGGCCTGGGGTCAGCCTCCGTACGCGCCGGACGCCGTCAGCCGCAGCGCGGTGTCGATCAGCGGCACATGGCTGAACGCCTGCGGGAAGTTGCCCACCTGGCGCTGGTTCTTCGAGTCCCACTCCTCGGCCAGCAGCCCGAGGTCGTTGCGGAGCGCGAGCAGCTTCTCGAAGAGCTTCCGGGCCTCGTCCACCCGGCCGATCATCGCCAGGTCGTCGGCGAGCCAGAACGAGCAGGCCAGGAAGGCCCCTTCGTCGCCCTCGAGACCGTCCACCCCGGCGTCCTCGCCCGCGGTGGGGTAGCGCATGACGAAGCCGTCCTCGGTCGACAGCTCCCGCTGGATCGCCTCGATGGTGCCGATGACCCGCTTGTCGTCCGGCGGCAGAAAGCCCATCTGCGGGATGAGCAGCAGCGAGGCGTCCAGCTCCTTGGAGCCGTAGGACTGGGTGAAGGTGTTGCGCTCGGCGTCGTAGCCCCTCGCGCAGACGTCCCGGTGGATCTCGTCGCGCAGCTCCCGCCAGCGGTCCAACGGCCCGTCCACATCGCCGGATTCGACCAGCTTGACGGTGCGGTCGACCGCGACCCAGGCCATCACCTTGGAGTGCACGAAGTGGCGGCGCGGCCCGCGCACCTCCCAGATGCCCTCGTCCGGCTCGTCCCAGTGCTCCTCGAGGTAGCGGATCAGCTTCAGCTGCAGCACGCTCGCGTAGTCGTTGCGCGCCAGACCCGTCATATGGGCCAGGTGCAGCGCCTCGATGACCTCGCCGTAGACGTCGAGCTGGAGCTGGCCGGCCGCGCCGTTGCCGACCCGGACCGGCTGGGAGTTCTCATAGCCGGGCAGCCAGGTCAGCTCGGCCTCGGCCAACTCCCGCTCGCCCGCGATGCCGTACATGATCTGCAGGTTCTCCGGGTCGCCCGCGACCGCGCGCAGCAGCCATTCGCGCCAGGCGCGCGCTTCCTCGCGGTAGCCGGTGCGCAGCAGCGAGGAGAGGGTGATCGCCGCGTCCCGCAGCCAGGTGAAGCGGTAGTCCCAGTTCCGGACGCCGCCGATGTCCTCGGGGAGCGAGGTGGTGGGCGCCGCGACGATGCCGCCGGTGGGGGCGTAGGTCAGCGCCTTGAGCGTGATCAGCGAGCGGACCACGGCATCCCGGTAGGGGCCGTGGTACGTGCAGTGCTCGACCCACTCCCGCCAGAACGCCTCGGTGGCCTCCAGCGCGACCTCCGGCTCGGGCAGCGCGGGCGGCTCGTTGTGCGAGGGCTGCCAACTGATGGTGAAGGCGATCCGGTCGCCGGGGCCCACCGTGAAGTCGGAGTAGGTGGTGAGGTCCTTGCCGTAGGTGTCGGCCTCGGTGTCCAGCCAGACGGAGTCCGGGCCGGCGACGGCGACGGTGCGGGTGTCCACCCGGTGCACCCACGGCACGACCCAGCCGTAGGAGAACCGCATCCGCAGCGCGGAGCGCATCGGCACCCGGCCGCTGACTCCCTCGACGATCCGTACCAGTTGCGGGGCGCCGTCACGGGGCGGCATGAAGTCGATCACACGGACCGTGCCGCGCGGAGTGTCCCACTCCGATTCGAGCACCAGTGAGTCGCCGCGGTAGCGGCGGCGGTCGGCGGCGGGCGGCTGGCTTCCCGAGGGGAAGGCGGGCCCGAGGCGCCAGAAACCGTGTTCCTCAGTGCCCAGCAGACCGGCGAAGACGGCGTGGGAGTCGAATCGCGGCAGGCACAGCCAGTCGACCGTGCCGTCCCTGCAGACGAGGGCGGCCGTCTGCATATCACCAATCAGTGCGTAATCCTCGATACGCCCGGCCACGTGCATTCCCCATTCGAACGGCCGTACCACCCCGGAGGGCGTTTCTTACGGTCTCGGAAATTCTGACGAGCTCTTGTTCCGGGGGCGTGCTGGTGGTGCCGTGCCGGGTGGCTCGCATGCGTGCGTCCGATGAGGATACGACGGACAACGGTGATCCGCTTGAGCCCGTCCACATCGTGGCCCGTATCTCGCGGCCGATCGGGTGGCCAGGTCACGCATGGTGTTCGGGCGATTGCGCAGACCGAACGCGGGAACCAGGTCATCAGCGACCACTCCGGGGCGCTGATACCCTGGTAGCCCGTGGAGCGGCGGGCACAAACCCCCCGAACCATCAGCGACGGCACCCCCCGAATCCGGAGCGGCTGCCGTACGCCCCCCTCACGACGCGACCACGGGAGCCCCCTCTTGGCCATTGCCGCTAAGCCCATGACGACCAAGCACCTCTTCGTCACCGGGGGTGTCGCCTCCTCACTCGGCAAGGGTCTTACCGCCTCCAGTCTGGGGGCCCTGCTGAAGGCGCGCGGTCTGCGCGTCACCATGCAGAAGCTCGATCCGTATCTGAACGTCGACCCGGGCACGATGAACCCCTTCCAGCACGGTGAGGTGTTCGTCACCAACGACGGCGCCGAGACCGATCTGGACATCGGCCACTACGAGCGCTTCCTCGACGTCGACCTCGACGGCTCGGCCAATGTGACCACCGGACAGGTCTATTCCACCGTAATCGCCAAGGAGCGGCGCGGTGAGTACCTCGGTGACACCGTGCAGGTCATCCCGCACATCACCAACGAGATCAAGCACCGCATCCGGCGCATGGCCACCGACGACGTGGACGTCGTCATCACCGAGGTCGGCGGCACCGTCGGCGACATCGAGTCGCTGCCCTTCCTGGAGGCCGTCCGCCAGGTCCGGCACGAGGTCGGCCGGGACAACGTCTTCGTGGTGCACATCTCGCTGCTGCCCTACATCGGCCCGTCCGGTGAGCTGAAGACCAAGCCCACCCAGCACTCGGTGGCCGCGCTGCGCAACATCGGTATCCAGCCGGACGCGATCGTGCTGCGAGCCGACCGCGAGGTCCCGACCTCCATCAAGCGCAAGGTCTCGCTGATGTGTGACGTTGATGACGCGGCCGTGGTCGCCGCCATCGACGCCAAGTCGATCTACGACATCCCCAAGGTGCTGCACTCCGAGGGCCTGGACGCCTATGTCGTCCGCAAGCTGGATCTGCCCTTCCGCGACGTGGACTGGACCCAGTGGGACGATCTGCTGCGGCGGGTCCACCAGCCCGACCACGAGGTCACCGTGGCGCTCGTCGGCAAGTACATCGACCTGCCCGACGCCTACCTCTCGGTCACCGAGGCGCTGCGCGCCGGCGGCTTCGCCAACAACGCCCGCGTCAAGATCAAGTGGGTCACCTCCGACGACTGCAAGACGGCCGCCGGCGCCCGGGACCAGCTCGACGGCGTGGACGCGGTCTGCATCCCCGGTGGCTTCGGCGACCGCGGAGTGATCGGTAAGGTCGGCGCGATCACCTACGCCCGGGAGAACAAGCTCCCGCTGCTGGGGCTCTGCCTCGGACTGCAGTGCATCGTCATCGAGGCCGCGCGCAACCTCGCGGGCATCGAGGGCGCCAACTCCACCGAGTTCGAGCCCGCCACCACCGACCCGGTGATCTCCACCATGGCCGAGCAGCTCGACATCGTCGCGGGCGAGGGCGACATGGGCGGCACCATGCGGCTGGGCATGTACCCGGCCAAGCTGGCCGAGGGCTCGATCGTCCGCGAGGTCTACGACAACCAGCCGTACGTCGAGGAGCGCCACCGCCACCGCTACGAGGTCAACAACTCCTACCGCGGTGAGCTGGAGAAGAAGGCCGGGATCGTCTTCTCCGGCACCTCTCCGGACAACAAGCTCGTCGAGTACGTGGAGTACCCGCGTGAGGTCCACCCCTACCTGGTCGGCACCCAGGCGCACCCCGAGCTGCGCTCCCGCCCGACCCGGCCGCACCCGCTCTTCGCGGGCCTGGTGAAGGCGGCGGTCGAGCGACAGACCGCTGGTCAGACGCGTAGCGCCGGGGCCTGACCGATACGGTTGACGGGGGCGGGCGGCCGGCACGGCCCGCCCCCGTCAACCGCACGCGGAAAGGACGCTGAGGCAAGCATGCGTATCCAGGACACCCCCGAGGAATGGCCGGTCACCGCCACCGCCACGCCGTTCACCGGCAACAAGACGAGCGTGCGCACCGACGAGGTCGAGATGCCCGACGGCAGCCGGGTCAACCGCGACTACCAGGTCCACCCCGGCTCCGTCGCCATCCTCGCCCTGGACGAGGACGGCCGCGTGATCGTGCTGCGGCAGTACCGGCACCCGGTCCGCCGGCGGCTGTGGGAGATCCCGGCCGGTCTCCTGGACATCCCCGGTGAGAACCCGCTGCACGCCGCCCAGCGGGAGTTGTACGAGGAGGCGCACGTCAAGGCCGAGGACTGGCGCGTCCTGATCGACGTCTACACCTCGCCCGGCGGCTCCGACGAGGCCGTACGGATCTTCCTGGCCCGGGAGATCTCCGCGGCCGAGGGCGAGCGGTTCGAGGTCTCCGAGGAGGAGGCCGACATGGAGCTGGCCCGGGTGTCCCTGGAGGAGCTGGTGCGCGGCGCGCTCGCGGGCGAGCTGCACAACACCTGCCTCGCGATGGGTGCGCTGGCACTGCGGGCCGCGCTCTCCGGCGACGGTATCGACGCCCTCCGCCCGGCCGACGCCTCCTGGCCGGCCCGCCCCTTCGCGGCGTAGGCCCACTGAACGGCGCGGGCCCAGTGAACGGCGCGGGCCCAGTGAAGGCCCCACCCGGCCCTGGTGAAGATCCGATGGAGTGATTTTCGGTACGTGCCATGGGCCTGGAGTGCCGGGTACCTGACGCGGAGTGAACTACGCTCATAGTGGCCCCGGCCGCAGCGGCGCGGCGGGCTCGTAAGCGCAGGTGGACGGGAGTGGGCCCGTGGCGGAGCAGGCGGTCGACACCGAGGGGGAGCCGGCGGCCCCAAGGAAGCGGCAACCGCCGTCCGCCACGCCCGCTTCGTCCGCTTCCGGCCGTCCGCCGGAGGCCCGTTCCGACCGTTCACCAGAGGAAGGTTCACCCCCGTCCGACACCCCGCCGCGGCAGCGCTCCGCGGCCGGGCGCGCGGACGCCCAGGACGGCGGGGTGTGGAGCGGGGCGACCCGGGCCGTGCTGTTCGCGGCGGCGGCCACCGTGGGGCGGGGATTCGCCGGGCGGCGGCGGGAGCTGCTCTCGCTGCGCGCCGATATCGAGCGCGCGGGCCTGGACACCCTCGCCGGCCGTAAGGCCGCCCGCAGCCGGGTGCTGCTGATCGCGGGCCGCCCCGGCTGGGGCCGTACGGCGCTGGCCGAGGAGCTCGCCCGGCGGCTCGCCGACGACTACCCCGACGGAGTGCTGAGCGCCCGGCTGACGACCTCCGCCGGCGACCCCGTACCCACCGAGCGCACCGCCCGTGAGCTGCTCGGACGGCTCGGCGTGACCGCCCCGCCGGGGGCGGACGAGGACGATCTGAGCGAGGCGCTGCGCGCGGCGCTCGACGGCAGGCGGGTGCTGTTGCTGCTCGACGACGTGGCCGGAGCCGAGCAGGTGGACGCGCTGCTGCCCGACGAGCCCGACTGCCTGGTGGTCGCCGTCTCGCGCGGCCCGCTGACCGGGGTGCCGGATGTGCGGCCGTGCACGGTGGGCGGGCTGGATGTGAGCGCGGCGGTCGGGCTGCTGGCGCAGTACACCGGCCCCACCCGGATCACCTGCGATCCGGTGGCCGCGCAGTCCCTCGTCGAGGAGTGCGCGGGCCAGCCCGCCGCGCTCGTCCTGGTCGGCGGCTGGCTCGCCGCCCGCCCCCAGGCGTCGGTCGACGACGCGCTGGCCCGGCTGCGCGAACTGCCGCCGGACGGGGGTGATCTCGACCATGGCGCCCGCCCGCTGATCCGCGCCTTCCGGCTGGCCTACGCCGCGCTGCCGTCCGCCGCCGCCCGGATGCTGCGGCTGCTGGTGCTGGCGCCCGGCGGATCGGCCGACGCCCAGACCGCATCCGCGCTGGCCGGATGCTCGGTGGCGGATGGCGAGGCGGCACTGGAGGGCTTCGCCGCGTACGGGATGCTGCGCCCGCGCGGGCCGGGCGACTACCAGGTGCCCGGCTGTCTCGATCCGCTGCTGCGGGAGCGGCTGGCGGCCGAGGAGCGCCCGGCGGAGGTGGAGCTGGCGCGGGCGCGGATGCTGGAGCGTGCCGTACGGCAGCTGCACGCGTGCCGGCTGGCCGCCGAGCCCGCCGGTTCGCCGGGCCGGAAGAAGCTGGCCGGGATGCCGAAGCCGGTGCGCTTTTCGTCGTCGGCGCAGGCGGCGGAATGGCTGGAGGCCCGGCTGGGCTCGCTGATCGAGGCCGCCCGGCTGGCCGTGGAGACCGGTGAACTCGACACCCTGGCGCGGCGGTTGGTGGCCGCGCTGACGCATGCCCTCACCGCTCACCGGGGTGCCGAGGGCGCCGCGGTGGAGCTGTACGGGCTGCATCAGCTGGTGCTGGACGTGGCCCGGCGCCGCGACCTGCCGGTGGAGCGGGCGGCCGCGCTGCTGAACCTCGGCGATCTGGACGGCGGGGCGGGCCGGGTGGACAAGGCCCTCGCGCGGTACAAGAGCGCCCTGGAGGCGGCGCGTGAGTCGGGCGATCCGTATACGACCGGGCGGGCGCTGGAGTCGATCGGCGGCATGTACCAGGAGCTGGATGACTGGCACCGGGCGGCCGACTGGTACGGACGCGCCCTGGAGCTGCGGCTGAGCCGCCGCGATCTGTCCGCGGTCGCCCGGATGTACGCCCGGCTCGGCACCGTCCACGGCTACGCCGGGCAGTGGGGCGAGGCGCTGCGCGACTGGCGTGCCGCCGCGGCCGCCTGCCGCCGGGCGGGGGACCGGCCGGGGTACGCACGGGCGCTCAGCGGCGCCGCGGGAGCCCAGGAGCGCACCGGACGGCCGAGGGAGGCGCTGCGCACCTGGGCGGAGGCCGCCGCGGCCGCCCGGACCTGCGGTGACACCGGGCTGCACGCCGATCTGGCGGGCCACGCTGCGGACGCGATGGACCGGCTCGGCGGGGACCCGGCGGTGGCGCGGTCGCTGCGGCGCACCGCCCGTAAGAGCGCCACGGCGGGGGCGGAGGACACGGGTCCGTCACCTCAGAGTGGGGAAGGAAACCCAGCCGACCTACGAAATCAGTAGTGGTCTTCCAAAAGATTGATGCATTGCAAGGCTAGACAGCGCGACGTCCTTCATTAGACTGGCCATGCCGCGATTGTTGCGGTCGTCTCCGGCATGCGGACGCGTTCCGGTTTGCCTGTCTATGGTCGGTTGTGTATCGATCCGTGACTGGCTGTGGCGATATGTTCCCTTCCCCCCCCATTCAAGGACCGTGATCGACGTGAAGGTCGGTATCCCCCGCGAGGTCAAGAACAACGAGTTCCGTGTGGCCATCACCCCCGCCGGTGTGCACGAGCTGGTCCGAGGCGGCCATGAGGTCGTCGTGGAGCAGAGTGCCGGCCTCGGTTCCTCCATCACGGACGAGGAGTACACCGCCGCCGGTGCGCACATCCTCGGCACCGCCGACGAGGTCTGGGCCACCGCCGACCTGCTGCTGAAGGTCAAGGAGCCCGTCGCGGAGGAATACCACCGGATGCGCAAGGGCCAGACGCTCTTCACCTACCTGCATCTGGCCGCCTCCCGGGCCTGCACGGACGCGCTGCTGGAGTCCGGCACCACCGCCATCGCCTACGAGACCGTCGAGACCGCGAACCGCGCCCTGCCGCTGCTCGCGCCGATGTCCGAGGTCGCGGGCCGGATCGCGCCGCAGGTCGGCGCGTACCACCTGATGCGCTCGGCCGGCGGCCGTGGTGTGCTGCCCGCCGGGGTGCCGGGTGTGGCCGCCGCGCGGGCCGTCGTCATCGGCGGTGGCGTCTCCGGGTGGAACGCCGCCCAGATCGCCATCGGCATGGGCTTCCACGTCACCCTGCTCGACAAGGACATCAACAAGCTGCGCGAGGCCGACCGGATCTTCGGCACCCGGGTGCAGACCATCGCCTCCAACGCCTTCGAGCTGGAGAAGGCCGTCCTCGAGGCCGACCTGGTCATCGGCGCGGTGCTCATCCCGGGTGCCAAGGCGCCCAAGCTGGTCACCAACGAGCTGGTGTCCCGGATGAAGCCGGGAAGTGTCCTTGTCGACATCGCGATCGACCAGGGCGGCTGCTTCGAGGACTCCCGTCCCACCACCCACGCCGAGCCGACCTTCGCGGTCCACGACTCGGTCTTCTACTGCGTCGCGAACATGCCCGGCGCGGTGCCGAACACCTCCACCCACGCGCTCACCAACGCGACGCTCCCGTACATCGTGGAGCTGGCCAACCGTGGCTGGCGGGACGCGCTGCGCCGGGACGCCGCGCTGGCCAAGGGGCTCAACACCCATGAGGGACAGGTCGTCTACGGCCCGGTCGCCGAGGCGCATGACCTGCCCGCGGTCGAACTGGGCTCGCTGATCGGCTGAATGACGCTCGGAGTTCACCGGCCCGGCCGCCGGAGCGGGTGAACTCCGGTTGCCGGACGGTCAACCCGGACCGTCAACCACATGTCAACAATGGGCATCCGGCCGGGTCTTGTCGAAGGATGAGGCCCGGCCGAAGGTGTGTCCGCTGTGCCCCGTATCGGCCGCGGCCCATGGCTCGGCCAACTCGCCCTAAATGCAACTATTCAGACGCTTTATGCGGCGGTGAAATCTCCGCGGCGCCGTTCACACGCCCTTGACATCGGGGTGTTCGATTGCCGACACATCATGCCGTGTCCGGTGGATTGTGTTGCTGCGGACCGCCGACACGCCATAGAGTCGCCAACCGTCGGCATGGTGTCACGCTGACCTATAGAGAAATTTCCTGGTCACCAAGGAGGTAGGACGACTTGTGAATGAGTCGACATTTTCTCCCGGGGGTGGTCAACCAGGACCGGCTGCGCGGGGCCAGGGCCCCTCGGGGCTCGAGGCTGTCGGCTCCGTCGCTGTCCGTACCTTCGCAACCCGCCAGAGCCCGACGACAGCCCACCAGAGCCACAGCATGGACGGCCATCACGTGAACGCCATGGCCGGCGACCAGGGGGGCACGGATCCCGCCCGCTTCGCCGACTACGACGACCTCCCCGACGGGCACTTCTACGACCCGGACGCGGAGTACGAGCCAGACCCCGAATACGCGGCCACGCTCGCGCCCGACGCTGCCCGCCAGCGCCGCGAGCGGATCGGCCCCACCGGGCGCCCGCTGCCGTACTTCCCGATCCCGGGGCCGCTGACCGATCACGGTCCAGCGAAGATCATCGCGATGTGCAACCAGAAGGGCGGGGTCGGTAAGACCACCTCCACCATCAACCTGGGCGCGGCCCTGGCCGAATACGGCCGCCGGGTGCTGCTCGTCGACTTCGACCCGCAGGGCGCCCTGTCGGTCGGCCTCGGGGTCAACCCGATGGAGCTCGACCTCACGGTCTACAACCTGCTCATGGAGCGGGGCATGTCGGCCGACGAGGTGCTGCTGAAGACGGCCGTGCCCAATATGGATCTGCTCCCCAGCAATATCGACTTGTCGGCCGCCGAGGTGCAGCTGGTGAGCGAGGTCGCCCGGGAGTCGACCCTGCAGCGCGCCCTCAAGCCGCTGATGGCCGACTACGACTACATCGTCATCGACTGCCAGCCCTCGCTCGGTCTGCTCACCGTCAACGCGCTGACCGCGGCGCACAAGGTGATCGTGCCGCTGGAGTGCGAGTTCTTCGCGCTGCGCGGTGTGGCGTTGCTCACGGAGACGATCGAGAAGGTCCAGGAGCGGCTCAACCCCGACCTGGAGCTGGACGGCATCCTCGCCACGATGTACGACTCGCGCACCGTGCACAGCCGTGAGGTCCTCGCCCGCGTGGTCGAGGCGTTCGACGATCACGTCTACCACACGGTCATCGGCCGCACGGTCCGCTTCCCCGAGACCACGGTCGCGGGTGAGCCGATCACCACGTACGCGTCCAACTCCGTCGGTGCCGCCGCCTATCGCCAGCTCGCCAGGGAGGTGCTCGCCCGGTGTCACGCCGAGTGAGTCTGCCGGGAGCCGACGAACTGTTCCGCACCACGGGAGGGATGGGGCTCCAGTCCTCCGCTCCCGCCGCCGGGCGCCGCCAGGCGAACGGCGAGGGCCCCCGGGTGCCCCCGCCCGCCGCCGACCCCGACGCCGAGCCCCGGGAAGGGCAGGAGCAGCGCCCGGACGGTGAGCAGTCCGGCTCGGGCGAACACACGGGACGCGAGACGGCGGCCTCCCAGGACGCGGTGGGCGAGCGGCGCCCCGGGGCCGGGGACCGGCCCAAGGGCCGCCAGGCCCAGGGCGGTTCGGCCGCGGCCGAACAGAGCGGCCAGGCCCGCCGCCGCGCCCGTGCGGCGAACCGTCGGCCCAGCGGGCGCGAGCGCCACGACGAGAAAATCACGGTCTATGTCTCCGCCGAGGAGCTCATGGACCTCGAGCACGCGCGGTTGGTGCTCCGCGGTGAGCACGGGCTCGCCGTCGACCGCGGCCGGATCGTCCGCGAGGCGGTCGCGGTCGTCCTCGCCGACCTCGAGTCGCGCGGCGACGCGAGCATCCTGGTGCGCCGCCTCCGCGGCCGTTGACCGGGCCGGGCGATAGCCTGCCCGGTCGTACGGGCTGCCCCGCCCGGCCCTGAGCACCCTGGACCGCGATGCCGACGAACGACGATCCCGCCCCGCCGCCCCGCCCCTCTCGCCGCACCCTCGGCCGAGGCCCCGGCGCGGCGCCCCCCGACGCGGGCCCGGACCGTCCCTCGGAGCGTCCCACCGCGCCCCCGCCCCCACAGACGGCCTCTCAGCGCCCCGCGGCGCCGCCGCCCGAGCCCACGTCGCCCCCGGTGCCCGGAGAGCCGCAGAAAGGCGCTCAGGCGGCGCGTGAGGCTATTGCTGGGCCGCCTGCCGCGTCGGAGGCAGGCGACGCGGCCCCGGGCACCGCTGCGCCGGAGGCCGAGCCCGAGGCAGACGAGGTGGTCCCGGAGGGACGCGCTGCGGCGGACGCCGAGCCCGAGGCACACGACGCGGCACCGGAGCGAAACGCCGCGCCGGAGCGAAACGCCGCGCCGGAGGTCGAGCCCGAGCCGCCCCCGGCGGTCGATGAGCCCACTGCCCCGGTCCCAGCGGCCATTGAGCCCGCCGCCCCGGAGGAGCAGGCCGTGCCGAGGGGCGAGCCGGAGCCGGTGCATGCGCGGGCCGACCTCGATGTGGCGCCCTCCGGGGGTGGGCACGGTGGCGACGCGGCCGGGGCCGGGACCGGGACCGAAGCCGGCGGCGGGAGTGACACCGGCTTCGGGACCGGCCGGGGCGAGGCGCACGGCGGCGAGGTCCAGGCCGACGACGGCGGCAATCGGTTCACCGTGCGGCTGGACAACTTCGAGGGGCCCTTCGACCTCCTCCTCCAGCTGATCTCCAAGCACAAGCTGGATGTCACCGAGGTCGCGCTCTCCAAGGTCACCGACGAGTTCATGGTCTACATCCGCGCCATGGGGCCGGACTGGGACCTCGACCAGACCACCGAGTTCCTCGTCGTCGCGGCGACCCTGCTGGACCTCAAGGCGGCCCGGCTGCTGCCCGCCGCCGAGGTCGAGGACGAGGCGGACCTGGCGCTGCTGGAGGCGCGTGACCTGCTCTTCGCGCGGCTGCTCCAGTACCGCGCGTACAAGCAGATCGCGGACATCTTCAACGACCGGCTGATCGCCGAGGCCACCCGGCACCCCCGCACGGTCGGCCTGGAGCCGCACCACGCCGAGCTGCTCCCCGACGTCGTCATCAGCATCGGCCCCGAGGGCTTCGCCAAGCTGGCGGTCAAGGCGATGCAGGCCAAGCCCAAGCCGCAGGTCTACATCGACCACATCCACGCCCCACTGGTCAGCGTCCGGGAGCAGGCCGAGGTGGTGGTCGCGCGGCTGCGGGAGCTGGGGGAGGCCACCTTCAGCACGCTCACCGAGGACGCTCCCGACGTCCTTACGGTCGTCGCGCGCTTCCTGGCGCTCCTGGAGCTCTACCGCGAGCGCGCGGTCCTGCTCGACCAGCCGGAGGCGCTCGGATCGCTCATGGTCCGCTGGACGGGCGAGGCGGGGCGGGAGCCGCTGGTCACCGACGAGTTCGACCAGGAGGCCCAGGCCAAGCCCCAGGCGGAGTCCCAGACCAAGCCCCAGGCGGAGCCGCAGGACAAGCCCCCTGAGGAGACGGCCACGCCGGAGCCGGAGAAGGAGAAGGAGGAGGTACCGAGTTGAGTGAGCAGCGGACATCCGCCGGGCTCTCCGAGGTCGCCGAGCTGGACCTCAAGCCCGCCCTGGAGGCCGTCCTCATGGTCGTCGACGAGCCCGCCACCGAGGAGCACCTCGCCAAGGTGCTGGCACGGCCGCGCCGCGCCGTCGCGGACGCCCTGCGCGAGCTGGCCGACGAGTACGCGACGCAGGGCCGGGGCTTCGAGCTGCGGCTGGTCGCGGGCGGCTGGCGCTACTACACGCGCCCGGCCTACGCCGCCGCCGTCGAGGGCTTCGTCCTGGACGGTCAGCAGGCCCGGCTCACCCAGGCCGCTTTGGAAACCCTCGCGGTGGTCGCGTACCGTCAGCCGGTCAGCCGTTCCCGTGTCTCGGCCGTCCGCGGTGTCAACTGCGACGGCGTGATGCGGACCCTCCTGCAGCGGGGACTGGTCGAGGAGGCGGGCACGGAACCCGAAACAGGTGCGATCCTGTACAGGACGACGAACTACTTCCTGGAGCGGATGGGCCTGCGAGGGCTGGACGAGCTTCCGGAGCTCGCACCGTTCCTCCCCGAGGCGGACGCGGTCGAGGGCGAGTCCCAGGAGGGCGTGCCGTCGTTCGATCCGGACGCCATCGACAGCGATGACGCGCACGACGACGTAGAACACCGAGCCCGTAGCGGCCACTCTCAGACGGAAACTTGATGCGAAGCAGCGGCAGGAACAGCAGGGGCAGCGGCAGCGGTAGCGGCGGCAACAACTACCGGGGCGCGGGGAACCGGCGCGACGAGCAGCAGCAGCGCGCCGGCCGCCCCCGCCCCGAGGAGCGCCGCTACGACGTGGGCGGCGGCCCCCAGGCGGGCCCCGGCCCCAAGGCGGGTCCCAAGGGAGGCTCCCAAGGCGGTCCCAAGGGCGGCTCCCAGGGCGGTCCCAAGGGCGGCGGCCCTAAGGGCGGCACGGCCAAGAGCGGTGCCCCCAAGGGCGTCGGCGGCCGCGGCCGCAAGCCGAACGCACCGGCCCGTCCGCGCGAGTACGAGGCGCAGATGGAGGAGCGCAACCGCGCCCGCCACGACAAGCCGCGGATCGCGCTGCCCAAGACCTTCGGCGAGGTCGAGGGCGAGCGGCTGCAGAAGGTCCTCGCTCGCGCCGGGATGGGCTCGCGGCGCGCCTGTGAGGAGCTGATCGACCAGGCCCGGGTCGAGGTCAACGGCAAGATCGTGACCGAGCAGGGGCTGCGCGTCGACCCCGAGAAGGACGAGATCAAGGTCGACGGGCTGACCGTGGCCACCCAGTCGTACCTCTTCTTCGCGCTGAACAAGCCCGCCGGTGTCGTCTCCACCATGGAGGACCCCGACGGCCGCCAGTGCCTGGGCGACTATGTGACCAACCGCGAGACCCGGCTCTTCCACGTCGGCCGGCTCGACACCGAGACCGAGGGCATCATCCTGCTCACCAACCACGGTGAGCTGGCCCACCGCCTCACCCACCCCCGCTACGGCGTGAAGAAGACCTATCTCGCCGCCATCCAGGGCCCGCTCCCGCGCGACCTCGGCAAGCGGCTCAAGAGCGGCATCGAGCTGGAGGACGGCTACGCCCGCGCCGACCACTTCCGTGTGGTGCAGAACACCGGCAAGAACTATCTGGTCGAGGTGAGCCTGCACGAGGGCCGTAAGCACATCGTGCGGCGGATGCTCGCCGAGGCCGGTTTCCCGGTCGACAAGCTGGTGCGGACGGCCTTCGGCCCGATCGCGCTCGGCGACCAGAAGTCCGGCTGGCTGCGCCGGATGACCAACACCGAGGTCGGCATGCTGATGCGCGAGGTCGAGCTCTGAGAGCCGGGGACCTCTGAGAGCCGGGGACCTCTGAGGCCGGGGACCGCTGACGGCCCCGGCCGTCGTGGCGGCCCGCCGCGTCTCGCCCAGCGGTCGCGCCGGGAGCCTGTCGGACCCGCTCGTTACGCTGATCGGGAGTGCGGCCGGCGACGCGGCCGCGCCCGACGCACGACAGGCACAGCGCGCACAGGGAGCGAGACGTGGCGGTACGAGCGGTCCGCGGGGCGGTCCAGCTGGAGCGGGACGAGCCGGAGCACATGCGTGAGCAGGTCTCCGCGCTGCTGACGGCCATCCTGGGGCGCAATGCCCTCGGCCCCGACGATCTGATCAGCGTGTGGTTCACGGCCACCCCCGATCTGCACAGCGACTTCCCCGCGGCCGCCGCCCGCAAGCTGGGCATCACCGACGTGCCGCTGATCTGCGCCCAGGAGCTGGACATCGAGGGGGCCATGCCCCGCGTCGTCCGCGTACTGGCGCATATCGAGACCTCCCTGCCCAAGTCCGAGATCGCCCATGTCTACCTCGGCGCCGCCGCCGCCCTCCGCAAGGACATCGCCCAATGAGAACCGCGCTCGTCATCGGCACCGGCCTGATCGGCACCTCCGCCGCCCTGGCCCTGGCCGGCCGCGGGGTCCAGGTGCACCTCGCCGACCATGACGCGGACCAGGCCCGCACCGCCGAGGCGCTGGGCGCCGGGACGCACGGCGAGCCCGACGGGCCCGTGGACCTGGCGATCGTCGCCGTGCCCCCGGCGTACGTGGCCGGGACGGTGGCCGATGTGCTGCGCCGCGGCCTGGCCCGCGGCGTGCTGGACGTCGCGAGCGTCAAGGGCGGCCCGCGCCGCGAGCTGGAGGCCCTCGGCTGCGATCTGACCCGCTACATCGGCACGCATCCGATGGCGGGCCGGGAGCGCTCCGGGCCGCTGGCCGCCACCGCCGACCTCTTCGAGGGACGGCCCTGGGTGCTCACGCCCACCGGCGGCACCGACACCGAGGTGCTCAACCTCGCGCTCGAGCTCGTCGCGCTGTGCCGGGCGGTGCCCGTGGTGATGGAGGACGAGGCCCACGACCGGGCGGTGGCGCTCGTTTCGCACACCCCGCACCTGCTGTCCAGCATGGTCGCCGCACGGCTCCAGGACGCCGATGAGACGGCGGTTCGGCTGTGCGGCCAGGGCATCCGCGACGTCACCCGGATCGCGGCCTCCGACCCCGCCATGTGGATCGACATCCTCTCCGCCAACCCCGGCCCGGTCGCCGATGTGCTCGCCGCCGTCGCCTCCGACCTCGACGAGACGGTGCGGGCGCTGCGCGCGCTCCAGTCCGCCGACGAGGCCAAGCGCGGCGACGGCACGGCCGGTATCGAGGACGTGCTGCGCCGGGGCAACGCCGGGCGCGAGCGGGTGCCGGGCAAGCACGGCGCCGCCTCGGCCGTCTATGAGACCGTGACGGTGCTCATCGGCGACCAGCCGGGCGAGCTGGCCCGGATCTTCGCCGACGCGGGCCGGGCGGGGGTCAACATCGAGGACGTCCGCATCGAGCACGCCACCGGGCAGCAGTCCGGTCTGATCCAGCTGATGGTCGAGCCCTCGGCGGCCCCGGGGCTCACCAAGGCCCTGCGCGAGCGGGGCTGGTCCATCCGGCAGTAGCGGCGGAGCGGACCGATGGGCGCCCCGGGCGGACCGGGGCCGTCCACAGGGGTGCGAAGCCGCCCGTGGGAAGCCAGTAACCTTGTCCGAGGCTCACATGGCCCGTTCAACTCAGCCCCGTGCACACGAAAGGTGTCTGTCACCGTGGAAACCGCCGCCCGGACCGCCCCGGCAGCAGTGATTGTCGCGATCGACGGCCCCGCAGGCACGGGTAAGTCCAGTACCTCGAAGGCCGTCGCCGCCAAGCTGGGCCTGGGCTACCTGGACACCGGCGCCCAGTACCGGGCGATCACCTGGTGGATGGTGACCAACGGCATCGACATCGACGACGCCGTGGCCGTGGCCGACGCCGCCGCCAAGCCCCACATCGTCTCCGGTATCGACCCGGCCGCCCCGACGATCAGCGTCGACGGCACCGATGTCTCCGGGCCGATCCGCACCCAGGAGGTCACCTCGCGGGTCAGCGCGGTCAGCGCGGTGCCCGAGGTGCGGGCCGTGATCACCGAGCTGCAGCGGACCATCGCCGCCGAGGCGCCGCGCGGCATCGTGGTCGAGGGCCGGGACATCGGCACCACGGTCCTCCCGGACGCCGACCTCAAGATCTTCCTGACCGCCTCCCCGGAGGTCCGGGCGGCCCGCCGCAGCGGTGAGCTGAAGGGCAAGGAGGCCGCCGACCTGGCCGCCACCCAGGCCGCGCTGGCCAAGCGGGACGCCCTGGACTCCGGCCGTAAGACCTCGCCGCTCGCCAAGGCGGACGACGCGGTCGAGGTGGACACCTCCGAACTCACCCTCGACCAGGTCATCGAGTGCGTCGTCACTCTCGTCGAGGAGAAGCGGACCGTCGCGTGAGCGCCACCGACGCGACGCTTCCCAGCGCGGCCGGAGCCGTCGTGGCGCGGCGGATCGGCATCGGCCTGATGTACGGGCTGTGGCGGCCCCGGGTGCTGGGCGCGTGGCGGATCCCGTCCGCCGGGCCCGTCATCCTCGCGGGGAACCACTCCCACAACATCGACGGCCCGATGCTGATCGGCACCTCGCCGCGGCCGGTGCACTTCCTGGTCAAGAAGGAGGCGTTCGTCGGCCCGCTGGACCCGTTCCTGCGCGGTATGGGGCAGCTGAAGGTGGACCGTGCGAGCGCCGACCGCGCCGCGATCGGCCAGGCCCTGGGGGTGCTGGAGCGCGGCGGGGTCCTCGGGATCTTCCCGGAGGGCAGCCGCGGCGACGGCGACTTCGCGTCGCTGCGCTCGGGGCTCGCGTACTTCGCCGTGCGCTCCGGCGCGCCGATCGTGCCGGTGGCGGTGCTCGGCACCGCCGCCCCGCGCGGCGGCGACGGGCGGGCCAGGGCGCTGCCCCGGCTGCGCAGCAGGGTCGACGTGGTGTTCGGCGACCCCTTCGAGGCGGGAGACGGAAGCGGCAGGCGGACGCGGGCGGTCCTGGACCAGGCCACCGAGCGCATCCAGAAGCGGCTGGGCGCGCATCTGGGCACCGCCAGGCGGCTGACCGGCCGCCCAGACCAGACATGAGATCCGCGAGCCCTCAGGGGCGGCCGCGGTATTGAGGGACGACGAGGAAATCTTCATGAACGACCAGATCCACAGCGGCGGCGACGAGCACGGGGAGCTTGGCGACGCCGAGTACGCGGAGTTCATGGAGCTCGCCGTGCAAGAGGGCTTCGACCTGGAGGAGGTCGAGGGCGACCTCGCCGCGGCGGGACACGGCCCGCTGCCGGTGCTGGCCGTCGTCGGCCGCCCCAATGTCGGCAAGTCCACCCTGGTGAACCGGATCCTCGGCCGCCGCGAGGCGGTCGTCGAGGACCGCCCCGGGGTCACCCGCGACCGGGTGACCTACGAGGCCGAGTGGTCCGGCCGCCGCTTCAAGGTGGTCGACACCGGCGGCTGGGAGCAGGACGTGCTCGGTCTCGACGCGTCCGTGGCGGCCCAGGCCGAGTTCGCGATCGAGGCCGCCGACGCGGTGGTCTTCGTCGTGGACGCGACGGTGGGCGCCACCGACACCGACGAGGCCGTGGTCAAGCTGCTGCGCCGGGCCGGAAAGCCCGTGGTGCTGTGCGCCAACAAGGTCGACGGGCCCAGCGCCGAGGCGGACGCGGCGATGCTGTGGTCGCTCGGCCTCGGCGAGCCGTACGCGGTCTCCGCACTGCACGGCCGTGGCACCGGCGACATGCTCGACGCGGTCCTGGAGGCGCTGCCCGAGGCCCCGGCCCAGACCTTCGGGGCGACGCTCGGCGGACCGCGCCGGATCGCCCTGGTCGGCCGCCCGAACGTGGGCAAGTCCTCGCTGCTCAACAAGGTCGCGAACGAGGAGCGGGTGGTCGTCAACGAGTTGGCGGGCACCACCCGCGACCCGGTCGACGAGATCATCGAACTCGGCGGCATCACCTGGAAGTTCGTCGACACCGCCGGAATCCGCCGCCGGGTCCACCTCCAGGAGGGCGCCGACTACTACGCCTCGTTGCGCACCGCGGCCGCCGTGGAGAAGGCGGAGGTCGCGGTCGTGCTGATCGACGCCAGTGAGTCCATCAGCGTCCAGGACCAGCGGATCATCACGATGGCCGTCGAGGCCGGGCGCGCGCTCGTCATCGCGTACAACAAGTGGGACACCCTCGACGAGGAGCGCCGCTACTACCTCGAGCGCGAGATCGAGACGGAGCTGGGGCAGATCCAGTGGGCGCCGCGGGTCAATGTCTCGGCGCGCACCGGCCGTCACATGGAGAAGCTGGTCCCGGCGATCGAGACGGCGCTGGCCGGCTGGGAGACCCGGGTCCCGACCGGGCGGCTCAACTCCTTCCTCGGCGAGATCGTCGCCTCCCATCCGCATCCGATCCGCGGCGGCAAGCAGCCGCGGATCCTCTTCGGGACGCAGGCCGGCACCCGGCCGCCGCGGTTCGTGCTCTTCGCCTCGGGCTTCCTGGAGGCGGGCTACCGCCGCTTCATCGAGCGGCGGCTGCGCGAGGAGTTCGGCTTCGAGGGGACGCCCCTGCAGATCTCGGTGCGGGTGCGCGAAAAGCGCGGCCGCAAGAGGTAACGGCGGCGGCGCGCGGTTGACGCCATCCCGGCCCCGGACTCACCGTCCGGCGGCGGGGCGGCGGCGCTGGACGCGCTCAGCGGCGGGTCGGTTCCGGCCCGCCGGGCGCGCATGATGGCACCACGTCAGTAGGTGTCCACGTCAGTAGGTGTGACCCCGCTCCTCGCCCCGGCCGGGCGGCAGGGCGGGGAGATAGCCGCGGTAGTACAGCTCGTCGGTGTGCCAGGCCCCGCTGTGGCTGTCCGGGCGGCCGTGGCCGCCGCTGATGAGGCCCCGGGGCTGGCCGATGGCGGCGAACGCCACGAAGTCCATGTTCTCCTCGTCCGAGCGGTCGCCGGGCAGCGCCCGGAACAGCCTGCGGTACTCCGCGTACAACGCGTCGTAGATCGGCGTGGCGGAGTGGCGCCAGGGATCGTGCGCTGCCTCCAGGGCGGGGCGCATGGCCGGAATGCAGCCGTATGACGGGGATCGGTAGGAGAGGTCGTATGCGTGCACGTATGTGCCAACGACCCGGCCGCCCGTCGGATGCGGCATCGGTGGCGAATGGGCTGCCCACCATGGGTCGCCGAGGTCCGGTGGGAGGTCCGGGACGGCGGCGGTCATGTGCCCGCGAGCGGCATCGACGCGCCGACCAGCGCACCGCGCGCCGCGGCCCGGTCCAGCGCCGCGCGCAGTTGGTCCTCGCGCGGCTGGGTGCCGATCGTGCCCGCGGCCGCGGCGTAGATCAGCACCTTCTGGGAACGGCCGACGGCGCTCCGCCAGCCCTCGCTGAGCGGCATCGGGCTGTGCGCCTGCCACCAGGCCACCGGTCGGCCGCCGCCCGGAGCCGGCATCAGCACCGCGTGCAGCCGCCCCATGGCCAGCAGCACCGACCAGCCGGGGTTGGGCGCGGGCGGCCGGCCCAGGTCGACCACCGGGGCGAACCCCTGCTCGCCGAGGAGCTGCAGGAACTCGTCGCCGTGCCCGGCCGAACCCGGACGGATGATCGGCGCGGTCGGCTCCACCACCAGCGCCGGGCACGTCTCCTGACCCACCAGCACCACCCCGCTGGTCACGCCGAGCACCGCCTGCTGGGGCACCGGTGCCTGACCGGACGGTGCGTGGCCGGGCGGCGCGGAGGTGTGGGAGGCGGCGGCGGGCGAGGGGACCGGGGCGGCGTATGCGGGCGGGGCGGCCGGGGCGGGGAAGTGCGGTGCCGAAGCATGCGCCGCGGCCGGTACGGGCGGCGCGTACGACGGCGCGGTGTCCTCACCCGTGATGGACCGCACCGCACCGCGCAACTGGTCCTCGGAGACCGGGACGACCTGGGAGGGGACGCAGGTGGCGTGCGCGAAGGCCAGCACCGCCGTCTCCTGCCCCACGAAGAGCACGGTGCTGGTCCGCTCCTGCTCGGTGTTGCCGGGGGTACGGCAGGACGTGCAGTCGTAAGCGCCCGGGGCGTTGTCCCCGGCGAGCAGCCGGTCGGCTTCTTCGTCGCCGATCTCGGCGCGTACGTCATTGCTGACGTCGAGCATGCGCGGCACGGGTGGCTCCTCGGTCTCGGTGGGTGCGCGGGGTGGGTCCCCGGCTCATACGTAGACAACGGGCCATGCGGGGCGGGGGTCACGCGGCCCGGCCGCCCCGGGGTCTGATGCGCCGTCGGGCCGGAAAGTTCCCCCGGCTTCCTACCGATTGCACATCTGTTGGGGCACAAAAAGGTGATGAAACCCAACCCTGTGCCACTTTTCTCGGTCTAACACCGTGGTAGGCGGACGAGACTCCCGTCCGCGGGGAAGCCATGGGATACGGGGCCGGATGCACATCTCTTTCCTTATTCACAACGCGTACGGGATCGGCGGGACGATCCGGACCACGTACAACCTCGCCCGTTCCCTGGGGGAGCAGCACGATGTGGAGATCGTGTCGGTGTTCCGCCACCGTGACCAGCCGATCTTCGACCCCGGTCCGCGGGTGCGGCTCAGCCATCTCGTGGACATCCGGAAGAGCAGCCCGTCCTACGACGGCGCCGACCCGGACCACGGCCGTCCGGCGGAGGTCTTCCCCGCGTCCGAGGGCCGCTACAAGCAGTACAGCGCCCTCACCGACCGCCGTATCGGGGACCATCTCCGCCGTCTTGAGGCCGATATCGTTGTCGGGACCCGCCCCGGGCTCAATGTCCACATCGCCCGCGAGGCCCGCCGCGGTCCGGTACGGGTCGGCCAGGAGCATCTGACGCTCGGCACCCACCCCACGGGACTGAAGCGGGCCCTGCGCACCGTCTATCCCCGGCTGGACGCGGTGACCACCGTGACCGAGGCCGACGCGCGGACCTACCGCGACCAGATGCGGCTGCCCGGCGTACGGGTCGAGGCGGTACCCAACAGCGTGCCCGAGCCCGGTCTCGAGCCCGCCGACGGCACCGGCAAATGGGTCGTCGCGGCCGGCCGGCTGGCCCCGGTCAAACGCTACGACCTGCTGATACGCGCCTTCGCGAAGGTCAGCGCGGCCCGTCCCGACTGGCGGCTGCGGATCTACGGCGGCGGCGCCCAGCACGCCAAGCTGCGCGCCCTCATCGACCAGCTCGGCCTCTACAACAACGTCTTCCTGATGGGCCCGGCCAATCCGCTCGACCCCGAGTGGGCCAAGGGCTCCATCGCCGCCGTCACCTCCAGCCTGGAGTCGTTCGGCATGACCATCGTGGAGGCGATGCGCTGCGGCCTTCCCGTGGTGTCCACCGACTGCCCGCACGGGCCCGCGGAGATCATCGACAACGGGGTGGACGGCCGTCTCGTGCCCACCGGCGACACCGACGCCATCGCCGCCGCGCTGCTCGACCTCATCAACAACGACGAGCTGCGCCAGCAGATGGGACAGGCGGCGCTGAAGGACTCGGCCCGCTTCGACCCCTCCCGGGTGGCCGGGCGCTACGAGACGCTGTTCTCCGGTCTGGTCGCCCGCAGCGGGCTGCGGGGCTCCCTGCACCGCGCCCGCGGCTCCCTGCTCAGTGGCGCGTTCGCCACCAAGGACTCCCTGCGGAAGGTGCGTGTCGCATGAGTGCAACGGCACAGGCAGCGCAGCACGTCGAGGAGGACAGGATGAGCGAGGCCCCCGAGGCCGCCCCCGCCCGCGCCGACTGCGTGGCGGACTCCGCCGGAGGGCTCACCTTCCACATCGCCGACTGGGCCCGGCCCGGCCCGGGCGGCCTCGACGACTGGAGTGGTGCGCTGGTGCTGGTCCGCCGGGGCGCGGCGGACACCCCCGACGGCGAGGTGCGGCTGCCGCTGGGCCCCACCGCGGACGGCCGGCTGCAGGCCGCCCTGCCCAGCACCGTCGCCCTGCCCGAGGGCCGCTGGGACGTCCATGTGGCCCACCGGGACACCGAGCCGCGGCGGCTCGCCCCGGGCCTGAACGATCTGCGCTCGCTCGTCGACCGCCGGCCGGGGCCGAGCACCTCCCCGCTCTCCGTCCGCATCCCCTACGCCACCAAGCACGGCAATCTCTCGCTGCGCAGCTGGCGGCGGGCGCCCCACGCCGAGGCCGGGGAGATACGGCTGGAGGACGACACGATGGCCGTACGGGGGCGGCTCTACCGCGTCGCGTACCCGTCCGAGTGGCTGGCCGAGGCGGTCGTCGAGGCCCGCTGCCGCCGGAGCGCCGCCCCCGTACGGACGGCACCGCTGGTGGTGGACGGCCCGGACTTCTCCTTCACGCTCTCCTACGCCGAGCTCGCGCGGAGCTGGGACGGCGGCGCGCACGTCTGGGACCTGTGGCTGCGCCCGGCGGACGAGACCATGGCCCCGGCGCGGCTCGCCCGGATCCTGGACGATGTCGCGGACAAGAAGGAGATCTTCACCTACCCGCCGCGCACGGTGTCAGGTCCGCACGGGGAGGCGCGGGCCCAGCCGTACTACACCCGGGACAACGATCTGGCGGTGCGGATCGAGGCGCCCGCCTGATCCCAGGAGAGATCCCGGGCGAGAAGCCAGGCGAGCAGGGGGAGCTTTGAGGACGGAGGCTGTCCTCAAGCGGTGGCAGACTCGGCCGCATGCTGGAGACCTCGGCCCGACTGCTCCGCCTGCTCTCCCTGTTGCAGGCCCACCGCGAATGGTCCGGCGCGGATCTCGCCGACCGGCTCGGGGTCACCCCGCGCACCGTGCGCCGCGATGTGGACCGGCTGCGCGAGCTCGGCTACCCGGTGCACTCCGCGCCGGGCACCGGCGGCGGCTATCAGCTTGGCGCGGGCGCCCAGTTGCCGCCGCTGCTGCTCGACGACGAGGAGGCGGTGGCGGTCGCGGTGCGGCTGCGCCAGGCCGCGGGCGGCGGGGTCGAGGGCATCGAGGAGACCTCGGTGCGGGCCCTGGCCAAGCTGGAGCAGGTGCTGCCGGAGCGGCTGCGCCGCCGGGTGGGCGCGCTGAGCGCCTTCACCGTGCCGCTGTCCGGCTGGAGCCCCGGCCCCGGGGTGGACCCCGAGGTGCTGACCGAGCTGGCCGCCGCCTGCCGGGACTGCCATCAGCTCCGCTTCGAGTACCGTGACCACGGCGGTGCCCTCACCCGCCGCACCGCAGAACCGCACCGGCTGGTCGCCGCACAGCGCCGCTGGTACCTGGTGGCCTGGGACGTCGACCGCGCCGACTGGCGTACGTACCGGGTCGACCGGATCACCCCGACCCCGCCGCACGGCCCCCGGTTCACCCCGCGCCGCCCGCCCGCCGAGGACATCGCCGCCTATGTGGCCCGGGGCATCACCACCTCGGTCTACTCCCAGCGGGCCACCGTGCTGCTGCGGGTGCCCGCCGAGCGGGCGGCCGAGCGGTTCTCGCCCTTGGTGGGGGTGCTGGAGGCGGTCGACGAGCACAGCTGTCTGCTGCACACCGGCGCTTCCAACCCCGATGCGCTGGTGCTCCATATCGCGCTGAGCGGCTTCGACTTCGAGGTGCGCGAGCCGGTGGAGCTGAACGACCACATCCGGGAGATCAGGGACCGTCTGGATCGGGCCCTGGGCTGATCGAGCCCCGTGCCTTGAGGCGCGGGAAGGTCACATCGGGCGCGCCGGTCTGCAGCGGCTTGATCTCGTTGGCGAACCCCGCGAAGGCCGGGGGTGAGCCGCGGATCTGTCCGGAGCTGTCCGGAGCGTCACTCCCTCGGGGACAGCAGCGGACCGAGTGGCCCAAGGTCCAGATTGAGGTCGGAGGGCGCGATGCCGTAGCGCTCGCAGAGCGTGCCCATCCGGTCCTCCAGCAGCATCAGCGTGACCCCGATCCGCTCTTCCTGGTCCTCGGTCAGATCGCCCTCGTCCACCCGGCGCAGCGCCTGCCGCTCCATGAGCTGGCGCAGCAGCTCCACGACGGTCAGCACCAGCTTCATCAGGTCGCGTTCCACGGTGTCCTGGTCCAGCTCCACCTTGCGGCTCACGGTTCCTCCCAGGGGGACGGGACATTGGCGTTGACCGAGCTGATGAGGGCGCGCAGATCGATGCGGACCAAGTCGACGTCGGCGATCCGCAGGGTCAGATCACCGGTGATCACCACGCCACCCGCGAGCAGCCGGTCCAGCACGTCCACCAGGGCGATCTGCTGATGGGCCAACGGGCCCTCCGGGGCCATCGTCATCCCTCCGCCCCCGCGCTCTCCGCCCCGTCAGGGGCGGCGGTCTCGTCCGGGGCGGTGAAGGAGTACGGCGCCCAGGGGCCGGTCAGCTCCACCCGCAGCGCCGCCGTCTGTCCGGCCAGCTCACCGACCCGCTCGGCGAAAGCGGCGCTGTCCTCGCGCCGCACCAGATACGCGGCGTTCAGCACATTGCGGTCGGACACCCCCGACAGCCGGGGGTCCTGCGGCGGATGCAGCCGGGCCCGCTCGGCCAGCCCGCTGAGGGTGTCGTGCACCACCCGCGCACCCTCCTCCGTATCGCCCCAGCGCCGCTCGGCCGCCTGCCGCTGTGCCTTGCGGCGGCGCAGATAGTCGCGGCCGGACATGCCGCCCGGGGCATTCGGGGTCCCGGTGGGCGGCCCCTTGGGCGCGGGCGGCTCCTCCGGCGCAGGTGTCGCGGCGTACGCCTTGACGCCCCATTCGACCCGGCCCTCCAGCCGGTCCAGCGCCGAGGCGAACCGCTCCCGCCCGGTGGCGAGCATCCGCCGCAGCCCCTCCTCGCCCTGGCAGACGGTGGCCAGCCGGACCGGTATGACGCAGGACTCGGCGCCGGCGGTGTCGACCACCCGCTGATGGGTCCGGGCCACCTTCTCCAGCCACGCCATGTCCTCCAGCCGCTCCCGCAGCGGGCCCTCGTCGAAGTCCTCGGCCGGTACGGTGCCCGCCAGCACGGCGAGCCCCAGATGGCGCACGGCCACCACCGGTTCGCCCGCGACACCGGGCACCTGCTCCAGGGTGGTGAGGACGTCCAGGGCGGCCTCCGGCGCGTCGGTGTCGCGCACGACCGCGTAGGCGTACCGCAGTCCTTCGGTCATTCGGCGCTCTCCCGGTTCTTCCCGCTGGTCACCTCGGTCTTCTCCGGGCCGCTCAGCTCGGCACGGGCGCGTGACGAGAGCGACGGGTCGTGCTCCCACCAGTCGATGCCCATCTCCTTCGCCTTGTCGACCGAGGCCACGATCAGCCGGAGCTTGATCGTGAGAAGTTCGATGTCGAGCAGGTTGATGCGGATATCGCCCGCGATCACCACACCCTTGTCGAGCACCCGCTCCAGGATGTCGGCGAGGTTGGCCCCGCCCTCGCCGCGGCCGGCCAGCCCGTACGACCCCGAGGAGCCGAACGACGACGCCGGTGAGCCATACGCGCCGGCCGTCGGGGCCACACCGCCCCGGGTGGTCACAGAGTCCCGTTCGCCCACTGGCGTGCCTCCTCCAACCGGTCGAGCAGCGTGTCCTCCTGCCGCTCGAACTCCTTCTCGTCGATCACGCCCTGGTCGAGCTGGGCCTCCAGCTCGGCCAGGGCGCGCTGGATGTTGGCCGGGTCGTAGTACTCCCGCTCCGCGGCGGCGACGACCTGCCTCAGCACCCAGCCGATCATCAGCATCAGGACTCGACGAAGCTGTACGGCGGCAGCGGACCGTTGATCCGCAGCTTCAGCCAGGGGTGGTCCCGCTCCACGTCGGCGGCGGCCGTCAGCAGCGGGTCGGCGCCGTCCTTGGCGAGCAGCAGGGACAGGCTGAGGAACCAGCCGCCGCTCTCCGGGCCGGGGCGCACGTCCTCGGCGGCCGGGGCCAGCGCCTCCTCCACCAGCTTGGCGTCCCGTACCTCGCGGGCCCGCACCGCGCTCGCCATCAGCTCGCCGAAGCGCACCCGTTCCTCATAGGTGCCGCCGCCGGCCGCCCGGTTGGCCTCCGCCATCATCCGCAACTCCGGCTCCTCGGCGAGCACTTGGTGGAGCACCGCGTCCTCGTCGTGCACGACCTTGACGTTGTACTCCACCCGGTCGGTCAGCCGGCTCAGCTGGTCCTGGTAGCGGTCGGCGTGCTCGGCCAGCACACTGCGGACGTCGTCGTCGCTGGAGGAGACGCTGCCGAAGCGCATCGGCAGCACCGGACGGGAGTCGCTCACCTCGGCCAGCACATGCTGATGGGCCAGCAGATCGCGGCGCCGGGGCTTGAGCTCCGGCGGGCAGTCGCTGACGATCGCGGCCAGCTCGCCCTGGTTCAGCGCCCGGACCGGCAGCGGAGGGTCGCCGATGCCCAGCAGCCGATCGCCCAGGTCCCGGACCTCACCGCGTGCGATGCCGTAGACATACGTGGTCATGCGGACTCCTCGGACTTCCTCGGCGCCGCCTTACGGGCCGGACGCCGACGGCGAGGCTCCTCCTCCTCGTCCTCCTCTGACGGCCGGATCGCGTCGGCCACGGACTGGGCGGCCTTGGAGACGGTTTCGCCGGCGCCGGACAGGGCGCCCTTGGTCTTGGAGCGCGCACCGCCCTCGGTGATGCCCTCGACGACCTCGGGCAGGCCGGGGGACTTGTTCGGGCCCGACTCCAGGTCGAGCCGGTTGCACGCCTCGGCGAACCGCAGATAGGTGTCGACGCTCGCCACCACGATCCGGATGTCGATTTTGAGTATCTCGATGCCGACGAGGGAGACGCGGATGAACGCGTCGATCACCAGCCCTCGGTCGAGGATCAGCTCCAGGACGTCGTACAGGCCGCTGGAGCCGCCCCCGCCCCTGGATTGCTGTGCCGGGACAACAGTGGTCATGTCGAGTGTTTCCTCTCGTGTCGGTGGGCGTCCGGTTCGCCGCCGTCAGCGGCGGTCGCTCCGGCCGCGCTCATAGCGACGGAGGCGGCGGTATCCGGTGAGCAGGCCGTCCGGGTCGAGAGTCACCTCGTACAGGGCCATCAGGCTCATCGTCTCCGGCACCCGGGCCAGCTCCACCACCTCGGCCTCCAGCAGCCACCCCTCGTCGGTCCGCTCCAGACGGGGGAGGGACTCGGGGTACAGGCCCGTCAGCTCGACGAGCTGTTCACGGGCGGCACGCAGGAGTGCCAGCGGGCTCGGACCGCCGGCCGCCGTCTTCTCGGGGGTTTCATCTGATCTGTCAGTCATGTTGGCTCCGATGGCGGCGGGTACCGCGTCCCGGTGGGCGTAAACCTCGACGTTCGGCCCCGAGGCCCCGGCGATTTGTGGTGGAATTGTGTGCTCCGGAGGGGTCCGGGCAGCGCTTTTCCGGCCGCCGTGTGAATTGCTCGAAAGATCTCGGCAGTGCTCCGCCGTCCATACCGGAGCCGGTCGTTTGACGCGGGATATCGACGAAAACTCGCAATCATCTTCGAGGGGTCAACACAAGCCCCGGAAGAGTGATGAAGTCGCCCACAAACCCGGGCGTGTTTTCTGTGACACAAGTGTGACGAATGGCGGCCGTGAGAGGCATGAGGCAGTGGCAGTCCTTCGCCACTCTGGGTTTGCCCCGCGTAGGGAGCCACCTACGGTGGCGTCATGGGACCTGTACCGAACCTTCCGGCCGAACCCGACGACGACCTCGACAGCTATGTGGGCCTCGATGCCCGGACCGCCGAGGAGAGGGCGCGCGCACGCGGCTGGAGCACCGTACGGACGCTTCCGCCGGGCGCGATCATCACGATGGAGTATCTGCGCGGGCGGATCGACTTCGAGGTGGACGACGGCACCGTGAAGCGCTGCTGGCGCGGCTGACCGGCCCGGATCCGCGCCGGTGGGCCGGTGTGCCCGGCGCGGACACGACTACGGCCCCGGACGCTCCGGCGAGAGCGTTCGGGGCCGTGGGGTGACCGGTCGGCGCGGGGAATGGGGGTGCGTACCGCCCCGCGGCCCGGTGGGTGGCTCAGCCTCCCGTGGCGGTCCGGCCGCGGGAGGCGCCGGACGGGCCGAAGGGCGTCGTGGCGCGCGGCACCCGGTCGGCGTGCGGCGGCCGGCGGCTGCCGACCGGGGTGACGGGAGTGCGCTCGGAGCGCACCGTGTGCTGACGGACCGGGTGGTGGGGCCGCCCGTCGGGGCCGCGGCCGGTGGCACCGCCGGACCGGACCACGGCCACGGGCTCGCGGGCGGGCAGCTCGTCGTCGCGGGCGGCGCGCGGGGTGGCCAGCGGGGTCCCGGCGACCGGCCGCCCGGACGGCAGCGGCACGGGCGCCCAGCCCTCGCGCATCCGGCGCCACAGGGTCAGCAGCAGCGCCTCGGCGCGGGCCATGGCCGGCTCCAGCCACGGCAGCGCCAGCAGCACCAGCACCCCGGCGGCCCAGCCCAGCACCACATCGCTCAGCCAGTGGGTGCCGAGGTAGACGGTGGTCATGCCGACCCCGAAGGCGAAGCCCGCGGCGATCAGCGAGGCGACCCGGCGCGCGACGGGGGTGGTCGCCAGATAGGCCAGAATCCCCCAGGTGACCACGGCGTTCGCGGTGTGACCCGAAGGAAATATATCGCCGGTGCCCCACATCTCATTGGAGCCGACGGTGGTCGCGTAGTGCGGACCGAGCCGGCCGAAGCCGATCTTCACCGCGCCCACGGTGGCGTTCAGCAGCAGCAGGGAAGTGCCCAGCGCCAGCAGCGGGCGCAGGGTCCGCTGCCGGTAGCAGCACCACCCCAGCCAGGCGGCGACGGCCACCGCGGTGGGTCCGCGCTGGCCCATGACCACGAAGTAGTCCAGCAAGGTGTGGAACTCGGGCCACTGCTTGTAGGGCCGGAAGAGCATGATCTGCCAGTCGAGCTTCACCAGCCATGAGGTGGTGAGCACGCCGATCACGGTCGCCGCGTAGACCGCCAGCGTGGTCCCGAGCAGCCAGAAGCGTGTTCGGGTCATGCGCGGTCGCGCGAGATCGGGCCTTCGCTCCTCGGACGCGGGGAGCTTGTCTTCGGTACGCACCTAATCGACGTTACATTGCGTGACAGGCGGGTTCAGTCGATCAGGTCGCTTTGTGATGACGATGTGATGTGGAGTACGTCTCGTCCACGGCTTTTGGCCGCCGCTTTCCGCGGAATGCACGAGGCCCGGGAGCTTTTCTGCTCCCGGCCTTCCAATGGGCGTGTCTCAGGGACTTTATGGAATTCTTACAGGGCGAGTTTATCGCCTATTGGCCGTGCCGTTCCCGGAAGTTTCCCCAGGCGTCGCCGGACGGCCGGGGGTGATCATCCGTGGGGCCCGGCCCGGCCGGACGAGGTGGCCGGATCATGGCGGTCCGGAGCCATGCAGCCAGAAGGCCCCGTACACCGCCGAGGCGAGCCCGGCCGCCCCCAGGACCAGCGCGGTGCGCACCGGGCGCAGCCGGGCCAGGGCGACGGCGATCGGCAGCAGCAGCGGGAAGGCCGGTATCAGCAGCCGGGGTTTTGAGCCGAAGTACCCCTTCGCGGCCAGCGCCAGGACCAGCACCGCCCCGCCGTAGGCCAGCAGCGGCAGTGGCTGGCGCTGCCGCACACAGCGGATCGCGAGCCAGATCAGCGCCCCGACGCCGAGCAGCAGCCCGAGCCCGCCCACGAAGGGCGGCTTGATCAGCAGCCCCCCGATGAAGCCCGCGAAGGCCAGCCCGCCGTCGAAGCCGTTCCCCCAGCCGTTCTGGACGTCGAAGTAGCCGGTGACGCTGCCCGTCCGGACGGCGACCCACACCACATAGCCCAGCCAGCCCAGCGGCGCGAGCACGACGCCCGCGAGCAGGCCCCGGTCTGTCCGCCACGCCTGGCGCCAGCGCCCGCCGGGCAGGAGCTCCACCGCGGCCGCCACCCAGAGCGCCGCGACCACCGCCGCCCCCACCGGCCGGGTGAACCCCGCCAGCGCCGCGAACAGCCCCGCCCACAGCCACCGCCGGGTGAGCGCCGCATAGACCCCCCAGGCGGCCAGCGCCGTGAAGAGCGACTCCGAGTACGCCATCGACTGGACGATCCCGACCGGCAGCACGCCCCACAGCACGGCCAGGGTGAGGCCCACCCGCCGTCCGTACAGCAGATCGCCGATCGCGAAGATCCCCCAGGCGGCGAACAGGGACGTGACCCAGCTCACCAGCAGACCGGCGTCGGCCGCGTCCAGCGGGGCTATGGCCGATATCACTCGCTCCAGGCCGGGAAGCAGGGGGAAGAACGCCAGGTTGGAGTGGACCGACCCGTCGGGCAGATGGACCGTGTAGCCGTACCCCTCCTCGGCGATGCGGGTGTACCACAGCGAATCCCAGCGCGCCGAGAGGAGCTGGTGCGGGCTCTTGTCCGCGAAGGCCCCCCAGATCGCGAGAACCACGAGCCCGAGCAGGCGCGTCCCCGCGTAGGCGAGCAATGCGGGAGCGGCCCGGCGCAGCGCGGCCCGAGCGGCGCGGCCCGGTCGGCCGTCGTCGCTGAGCGGCGCGGTGCCGGCCTGGGCGAGATCAGTCACGGCGACGATTATCAAGGATGGCCGGGACCGCCCGCCGGGGGCTGTGGACAACCCCGCGCGGAGTGGCCGCGGGGGCTGTGGACAACGGAGGAAGAACGCGGGACGGCCGCCGGGGGGCCACGGGAGGGACGGCAGAGAGACGGGGGACAAAAGGGGAAGTCCGGAACGTACGCCTCCGTAATCCTCCGCGGTCTGCTCCCAACATGACCTGCGGCACACGGCCCGCGCGGGGACTCGCGTACCCTGACCTCTCACTCGCGCCTTCGCCACCGGGGCCACCCGGACGTCCCTACGACGTGACGTACCGCCCCTCCGACGGCGGACCGCGAGCGCAAGCCCCAGGGAGGTGCGTACATGTCCGGGACGACCACGGCCCGCACTCGGCGGACGGCGGGCGTTCCCCGGCAATGGCGCGGCACCGAGGCGGGCGGCGGGGCGAACCGCTGGGTCGTGCTCCTCGTGCTCTGCGTCAGCCTGCTGCTCGTCGCCGTGGACGCGACCGTGCTGCATGTCGCGGTCCCGGCCGTGACCGAGGATCTGCGCCCCGGCGCGATGGAACTGCTGTGGATCGTGGACATCTACCCACTGGTCTGCGCCTCGCTGCTGATCCTCTTCGGCACCCTCGGTGACCGCGTCGGCAGACGGCGCGTCCTGCTGCTCGGCTACGGGCTCTTCGGCGCCGCCTCCGCGCTCGCCGCCTTCGCCCCCTCCCCCCAGATCCTCATCGTGGCCCGTGCCCTGCTGGGCGTCGGCGGCGCGATGATCATGCCCGCGACACTGTCGATCCTGCGCCAGGTCTTCCCCGACCGCCGGGAGCGGGCGCTGGCCATCGGCGTCTGGAGCGCGGTCGCCGCCGTCGGCGCGGCCGTCGGCCCGCTGCTCGGCGGTTTCCTGGTGGAGAACTTCTGGTGGGGCTCGGTCTTCCTGGTCAACCTGCCCCTGATGATCGTGGCGCTGCCCGTCGGCCGCTGGCTGCTGCCGGAGTCCACCGGCGACCGGAACGGGCCCTGGGACGTGCTGGGCGCGGTCATGGCCGCGTGCGGGCTGTTCTGCGTCGTCTTCGGCGTCAAGCGGATGGGCGGCGGCGCGGATCCGCTGGACGCCGTGACCATCGCCCCGCTGCTGTTCGGGGTGGTCCTGCTGGTGCTCTTCGTGCGCCGCCAGCGCCGCCGTACGCATCCGCTGGTCGACCTCAAGCTGTTCGCCCGGCCCGCCTTCTCGATCTCCGTCGGCTGTATCGTGCTCGCCCTGCTGGCGCTCGTCGGCCTGGAGCTCATAGCCGCCCAGTACCTCCAGCTCGTGCTCGGGCTCACCCCGCTCGAGACGGGTCTGCGGCTGCTGCCGCTCACCTTCGCCGCCATGGCCGCCGGGCTCGTGGGGTCCCGGATGCTCCAGTGGCTCGGCCCGCGGCTCATGGTCGCCATCGGCTTCGCGCTCACCGCGCTCGCCGTTCTCTCGCTCACCGCCATGGGCCAGGCCGACCGGCCCGCCGTGCTCGTCGGCGGCTTCATCGTCCTGGGCTTCGGCCTGGAGACCACGCTCTTCAGCGCGTACGAGTCGATGCTCAACGAGGCGTCGGCCGGTTCGGCGGGCGGCGCGGCCGCCATCGGCGAGACCTCGTACCAGCTCGGCGCCGGTATCGGCATAGCCCTCCTCGGCAGTGTGATGAACGCCGCCTACAAGCCCGGCGTCTCCTCGGTGCCCGGCGTCCCGGCCTCGGCCAGCTCCGACGCGAGCCAGTCGCTGGGCGCCGCGTACAAGGTCTCCGACCGGCTCGGCGGCCACGCCGGAGAGGCCCTGCGCTCGGCCGCCCGCGGCGCCTTCGTCCACGGTCTGCACGTCACGCTCGCGGTCAGCGCCGGTCTGCTGCTGATGGGCGCGCTCGCCGCGCTGCGGCTGCCCAAGGCCATGGAGTGCGCCGCCGACGACGAGGAGCCCGCTCAGGGCCCGGACCAGCGCGCACAGGGCGGTACGGACACCCCGGCCCGGCGCGACCGCGCCGCCGCCGTCGCCGCCGAGTCCTGACCGACCCCGCCCGACTCCCGCGCGCATCCCCCGCGCTGCGAGGTGTCCAGCGGATCTTGCCGCCCGCGGCGGGCTGGTCCCCGCCCCTTCCCCCGCCGGGCTCTGCCCTGGACCCCGGGGTCCAGGGGCGGAGCCCCCGCGTGGTCCGCCGGACACCCCATAGCCCGGCCCGCGTCCCGCCCCGGGCCTGCCCGACTCCCGCCCCGGGCCTGCCCGCGTGCTGCCCCGGTCTGCCCGACTCCCGCCCCGGGCCTGCCCGCGTGCTGCCCGTGTCCTGGTGGCGCGGCGTGAGCGGGTCTGGACGTCAGGGGTTACCCGGCCGTAGCGTCGGATCGACCGGGCTGATCACCTCGGCCGCCGGGCGGAAGGACGCGCCCCGGCGACCGGTACCCGCCCGGCGACCCGGACCCGCATCCACCGGAGGCCGCCACCCATGTCCGCTGGCACCCTGCCGTCGTTCGATCCGCGTGACCCGCTGGGGCTCGACGATCTCCTCGACCCCGAGGACCTCGCGGTCCGCGACACCATGCGGCAGTGGGCCGCCGACCGCGTGCTGCCGCATGTCGCCGACTGGTTCGAGCGCGGCGAGGTGCCCGGCATCCGGGAGCTGGCCCGGGAGCTCGGCTCCCTCGGCGCGCTCGGGATGTCCCTCACCGGCTACGGGTGTGCGGGTGCCAGTCCGATCCAGTACGGCCTGGCCTGTCTGGAGCTGGAGGCCGCCGACTCCGGGATCCGCTCCCTGATGTCGGTGCAGGGCTCCCTGTCCATGTACGCCATCCACCGCTTCGGCTCCGAGGGGCAGAAGCAGCAGTGGCTGCCCCGGATGGCCTCCGGCGAGGTCATCGGCTGCTTCGGGCTGACCGAACCGGACCACGGCTCCGACCCGGCGGGCATGCGGACGTACGCCAAGCGGGACGGCTCGGACTGGGTGCTCACCGGCCGCAAGATGTGGATCACCAATGGCTCGGTGGCCGGGGTCGCGGTGGTATGGGCCCGCACCGACGAGGGCATCCGCGGTTTCGTCGTCCCCACCGACGCGCCCGGCTTCTCGGCCCCCGACATCAAGCACAAGTGGTCGCTGCGCGCCTCGGTCACCAGCGAGCTGGTCCTGGACGAGGTGCGGCTGCCGTCCGACGCGGTCCTGCCCGAGGTCACCGGATTGCGGGGGCCGCTGAGCTGTCTGGGCCACGCCCGCTACGGCATCATCTGGGGCTCGATGGGGGCCGCCCGCTCCGCCTTCGAGTCGGCGCTGGACTACGCGCGCGAGCGCGAGCAGTTCGGCCGGCCGATCGGGGGCTTCCAGCTCACCCAGGCCAAGCTGGCCGATATGGCGCTGGAACTCCACAAGGGGATCCTGCTCGCCCACCATCTGGGGCGGCGCATGGAAGCGGGACGGCTCCGCCCCGAGCAGGTCAGCTTCGGCAAGCTGAACAATGTGCGCGAGGCGATCGAGATCTGCCGCACGTCCCGGACGATTCTGGGCGCCAACGGGATCTCGCTGGAGTATCCGGTGATGCGGCACGCCACGAATCTGGAGTCCGTGCTCACCTATGAGGGCACCGTCGAAATGCACCAACTGGTGCTGGGCAAGGCGCTCACCGGAATCGACGCATTCCGGTGAGCGGCCCTGGGCGCCAGGCCCTGTCCGGGCCTAGCTCTGGTTGAAAAAGCCCGTGGTGTGGCCGGCCGGGCCGCTGACGATCTGGTAGTCCGCGGGGGTGAGGAGGAAGACGCGGTTGGCCACGCGGTCGATCGAGCCGCGCAGCCCGAAGATCAGCCCGGCCATGAAGTCCACCACGCGCTTGGCGTCGGCCGACTCCATCGTCGTGAGATTCACGATGACCGGAACGCCCTCCCGGAACATCTCGCCGATGCCGCGGGCATCCCGGAACCCGTCCGGGGTGACCGTGGCGATCCGGGTGCCGTGGTCCCGCGCGGTCTCGTCGGCCACCCGCGCTCGCGGGTCGGTCACCCAGGAGTCGCCGGGCTCGGACCCCTCGGCGTAGTCGTCGTCGTAGTAGCGCTCGTCATCGCTGTCGTCGACGAGGCCAAGCCAGGCACTTGCCTTGCGTACCGATCCCATAGACGCCTCCTCTCCCTGATGGTGTGTACCGTCCGCCCCTCTATGGTCGTCCATGATGCGGATGGTCTGCCACGTGGATTGCGGCCGCACAGGGGATTCGTGACGTTACTGGTGCACAACGGCTGGCGCCATATCAGAGTTCCACCTGCTTATGGGGGCTGACGGAGCGATGGGTAGACTCCGCGGCGGCCGGACGGGTGACGTCGGGGACATATGGGTGAACGGGGTTCGTGGTGTTTGGCATTATCCGGCCTTGTCGGCATCGGCTGTCGGAAAACCTGCGCACCGAGTGGATGGCGCATTTGTGCGGGCTGTGCCTCGCGTTGCGGGGTGACCACGGGCAGTTCGCCCGCGTCGCCACCAATTACGACGGCCTGGTGATATCGGTGCTGGTGGAGGCCCAGGCCGGGCGGTCGGACGGCTGGCGGCGCACCGCCGGGCCCTGCCCGCTGCGCGGGATGCGGACGGCGTCGGTCGCCCAGGGCGAGGGGGCGCGTCTTGCGGCCACCGTCTCGCTGGTGCTGGCCTCGGCGAAGGTACGGGACCATGTCGCGGACGGCGACGGGGCGTTGGCCCGGCGGCCGGTCGCCGCGGCGGCCCGCCGGGTGGCCGGGCGGTGGGACCGGGCGGGGGAGCGCAGCGGCGCCGCGCTCGGCTTCGACACCGCCCTGCTGCTCGACGCGGTCGGCCGGCAGGCGGAGCTCGAGTCCCACGCGGGCCCCGGCACTTCGCTGCTGACCATCACCGAGCCCACCGAGACCGCGACCGCCGCGGCCTTCGGGCACACCGCCGTCCTGGCCGGGCGGCCCGGCAACCGGGCCCCGCTGGAAGAGGCGGGCCGGCTCTTCGGGCGGCTCGCGCATCTGCTGGACGCGGTGGAGGACCTGGCCGAGGACGCGCAGACCGGTGCCTGGAACCCGATCGCGGCCACCGGGGCCGACCTCGCCGAGGTCCGCAGGCTGTGCGACGACGCGGTGCACGGGGTGCGGCTGGCGCTCAAGGACACCGAATTCGCGGGCAAGGGCTCCGGCCGGCTCGCCCATGTGCTGCTGGTCCACGAGCTGGAGCGCGCGGTCGACCGCACCTTCGGCACCACCGGCTGTGCGCACACCGGCCACGGCTCCGGCACCCCGGAGTCCTCCTACGGGCCGCCGCAGTCGCCGTGGATCACCCCGGGCGGCCCCGGCGGAGCCCCGCCGGAGCCGCCGGGGCGCCGCCGGGGGCTGCTCGCCGGCTGCCTGGTGTGGACCGGGCTCTGCTGCACCTGCCAGGTGTGCTGCCGGGATCCGTACCACGACCCGTGGAGCGGGCAGCCGCGCGAGGGCCTGTGCCATAAGTGCGGTGACTGCTGCGACTGTTGTGACTGCTGTAGCAACTGCGGCGACTGCTGTAGCTGCGACTGCTGTGATGGTTGTGACTGCGGCTGCGACTGCTAAGACAATCCAGCCCCTCCGGCGTTTGAGGAGCGGGGGCTGGGGCCGGGCCCCCACGCGGCGGAGCCGCATATCGATGCTGGGGGAAGGGGCGGGGAGGGGGGGAGTACTGAGGTGTGTGGGAAGGCCGAAGGCGCGTGACGACGCGGATGTGCTGCGGCCACACCGGGGGAGGGAATCCGGCGGGCGCGGGCGAAGCCTCGAAAGCGCTGAGGAAGGGAGTCCCCCTACGGCAGCGGAGGCGGGCGGTCAGCCCGAACAGGACGACGACCACACTCGACCGAAGTCGATGTGGTCGCGCGTGACCAGCCGCTGCCTTGAGTTCATGGGACAAGTGGAGCAGCCATCCGCTTCCGCGTCAACCGCGGTGAGACGCGCTGCTCACAGTTCGGACAGTCTTGACAGCGCACCGTGGGGACGCCTTAACCTCTGGCCCATGTCGAGCTGAGGGGCTCGCCTGCCGAGCTGAGGGGCTCGGCCGTGTGTGAAGGCCATGCGTGTGTTCACTTCAGAACTCACGGAGCCTCCGCATGTCCGCGAACCCGGACCAGCCTTCCCGATCACCCGCCACGATCGTCATCGTCGGCGCGGGCCCGCGTGCCACCGGTCTGATCGAGCGCCTCGCCGCCAACGCCCCCGAACTGCACGGCGACGGCGCCCCGTTCGAACTGCACCTGGTCGATCCGCATCCGCCCGGCGGCGGCCGGATCTGGCGCCCGGACCAGTCCCCGCTGCTGTGGATGAACTCCATGGCCGAGGACGTCACCATGTTCACCGACGAGTCGGTGGAGCGTGAAGGACCGATACGCCCCGGCCCCTCCCTCGCCGAATGGGCCGGAAAGGTCCGCGAGGGAGAGCCGCCCGGCGCCCGCGCCCTGCCGCCCGAACTCGCCGCCGAGGCCGCCGCCCTGACCGGGCAGAGCTTCGCCACCCGACGCCTCCAGAGCGCCTATCTGCGCTGGGTGTACGAGCGGTCGGTGGCCGGTCTGCCGCCCGGGACCACCGTCCATGAGCACCGGGACCGGGCCGTACGCGTCACCGGGCCGCGCGATGGACGTCAGCAGGTGTGGCTGGAGGGGCGGACCGCCCCGCTCACCGCCGACGCCGTGGTCCTCGCCCTCGGCCACCTCGACGCCGAACCCGACGCCGAGCAGCGGGCGCTCACCGCGTTCGCCGCCGAGCACGGACTGATCCACCTCCCGCCGGAGTTCACCGCCGACAGCGAGCTGAGCGTGCTGCGCCCGGGTGAGCCGGTGCTCGTGCGCGGCCTCGGCCTCGCCTTCGTCGATCTGATGGCGCTGCTCACCGAGGGGCGCGGCGGACGCTTTGAGCGCGGCCCGGACGGGGAGTTGGCCTACCGGCCGTCGGGCCGCGAGCCCGTGCTGTACGCGGGTTCGCGGCGCGGCGTCCCGTACCACGCCAAGATCGGCTACTCGCTGAGCGGTGAGCGGCCACCGGTGCCGCGGTTCTTCGGCCCCGCCCAGGTCGACGCGTTGCTCTCGCTCCCCGGGCGCCCGGACTTCCGGCGCGACATCTGGCCGCTGATCGCCAAGGAGCTGGGATTCGCCCACTACCACCGGCTGTTCACCGCCCATCCGGAGCGGACGGCCGGGGAGTGGCCCGCGTTCGAGGAGAAGTACGCCGCCTGCCCGCCCGGCAGCCCCGAACTGGACGCCCTGGTCGCCGCGGCCGTCCCCGACCCGGCCGACCGGCTCGATCTCGACGCCCTCGACCACCCCCTGGCCGGGCTGCGGTTCCCCGACCACGAGGCGCTGCAGCAGGGGCTGCGCGCCCATGTCGAGGCCGACCTCGCCCGCCGCCACAACCCCGCGCACAGCCCTGACCTCGCCGTCTTCCTCGCCCTGCTCTCCGTCTACGGCCAGCTCATCCGGCTCGGCGACATCGGCGGCTGGTGGCACGGCTTCTTCAGCTACCTCGCCTCCGGCCCGCCCGGCCCACGGCTCGAGCAGCTGCTCGCGCTCTCCCGCGCCGGAGTGGTGCGCTTCCTCGGCGCCGAGACGACCGTGACCGCCGATCCGCTGCGCGGGGTTTTCCGGGCGAGCTCCGCCAGCGTGCCCGGCCATGCCGTCGAGGCCCGTGCGCTGGTCGAGGCCCGGTTGCCGGAGCCGACCGTGGACCGCTCCCGCGACACCCTGCTGCGCTCCCTGCACCGCGACGGCGCCGCCGCCACCCCGGCCGGACTGCTCGCCGTCAGCCCCGCCGACGGCCGGATCCTGGACCGGGCCGGAAGTCCGCATCCGCGCCGCTTCGCGCTCGGCCCGCACACCGACGCCCGCGCGTCGGGCGCCTTCGCCCGGCCCCGTACCAACGCCCCCGCGTTCCGGCAGAACGACGCCACCGCGCGGGCCCTGCTGCGCTGTCTGCGCGACCTGTCCTGTCGCGCCTCGCTCACCGCCTGAGCGCCCCGGCAAATCTCACCGCCTGGGCATCCCCCGGAAGACCGTTCCCGGGAAAACCTCCGCTCTCCCCCGAAGGACCCCAAGGACCCTCCATGTCGCTGACGTCCGATCCACCTGTCGACAAAGCCGCCGAAAGCGGCGGCGCCGAACGCGAGGACTACTCCGCACTCAAGGTCGTCCCGGTACGCCACCCCTGGCGCTGGGCCGCCGTTGCCGTCACCGCCGTCCTGGTGGCCCAGTTCGCCAACGGCCTGATCACCAACCCCGGCTGGGAGTGGGACGTCTTCGCCGACTTCTTCACCACCCGGACCATCCTCAAGGCGGTCTGGATCACCATCCAGCTCACCTTCTACGGCACCGCGCTCGGCTTCGCCCTCGGGATCGTGCTCGCCTTCATGCGGCTGTCCCAGAGTCCCTTCCTGAAGTCGGTGGCCTTCACCTACATCTGGGCGTTCCGCTCCATCCCGCTCATCGTCCAGCTGCTCTTCTGGTTCAACCTCACCTATCTCTACAAGCGGCTCGACTTCGGCATCCCCTTCGGCCCCGGCTTCTTCTCCTTCGACACCGCGGGACTGGTCGGCGCGATGAGCGCGGCGGTGCTCGGACTCGCCCTCCACCAGGCGGCCTACGCGGCGGAAATCGTGCGCGGCGGAGTCCTCGCCGTCGACGGCGGACAGTTGGAGGCGGCGGCCGCGCTCGGCATCCCCCGGCTGCGGCAGTTGCGCAAGATCGTGCTCCCGCAGGCGATGCGGTCGATCCTGCCGAACGCCGCCAACGAGGTCATCTCGCTCTTCAAGGGCACCTCGATCGTCTCCGTCATGGCGATCGGCGAACTCTTCTACCAGGTGCAGGTCATCTACGGACGCAACGGCCGGGTCGTGCCGCTGCTGATGGTCGCGACCGTCTGGTACATCATCCTGACCACCGTGCTCTCGATCGCGCAGTACTACGTCGAGCGCCGCTTCTCGCGGGGAGCCACCCGATGACCGCCATGGTCGACATCCGTTCCGTCCACAAGAGCTTCGGGTCGCTGGAGGTGCTGCGCGGCATCGACCTGGAGGTGCGCTCCGGGGAGGTGGCCGTCGTCCTCGGCCCGTCGGGCTCCGGCAAGTCCACCCTGCTGCGCGCCATCAACCACCTGGAGAAGGTGGACAGCGGCTGGATCAGCGTCGGCGGCTCGCTGGTCGGCTACCGCCGCCAGGGCGACCGCCTCTACGAGCTGCGCGAACGCGAGATCCTCAAACAGCGCACCCGGATCGGCTTCGTCTTCCAGAACTTCAACCTCTTCCCGCATCTGACGGTGCTGGAGAACATCGTCGAGGCGCCGGTCTCGGCCCTGCGCCGCCCCAGGAAGGAGGCGGTCCACAGCGCCGAGACGCTGCTCGCCCGGGTCGGTCTGGCCGACAAGGCGGCCGCGTACCCCCGGCAGCTCTCCGGCGGACAGCAGCAGCGGGTGGCGATCGCCCGCGCCCTCGCCCTGGAGCCCGAGCTGCTGCTCTTCGACGAGCCGACCTCCGCCCTCGACCCCGAACTGGTCGGCGAGGTCCTCGACGTCATCAAGGACCTGGCCCACCAGGGCACCACGATGATCGTCGTCACCCATGAGATCGGCTTCGCGCGGGAGGTCGCCGACACCGTCGTCTTCATGGACGGCGGCCGGATCGTCGAGCAGGGCCCACCGGCCGAGGTGCTGGACGCCCCGCGCCAGGAACGCACCAAGGCGTTTCTCTCCAAGGTCCTCTGAGGCCGGCGATGTTCATGAGATCACCGAGGCCCGCGAGACGACCGATGTCCACGAGACCACCGATGTCCACCCATGCAAGGAGCACCCCCGTGAAGACCCGCCGCACCCTCGTCACCGCCGTCGCCGCCCTCACCGCCGCCGCCCTGCTCGGCGGCTGCGGCGACGGCGATGTCCAGGAGACCGTGGGCTCCAAGGGCACGAAGGGCAGCACCATCAATATCGGCCCCGACCAGCACCGCGTCAGAGGGAAGAAGGTCGACTCGATCGCCGCGAAGGTGCCGGCCGCGATCCGTGCGCGCGGCACCCTGCGCATCGGCGGCAGCGCCGACGCCTCCCCGCCGCTCGGCTTCTACGCGACCGACGACAAGACCCGGATCGGCTCCGAGATCGACCTCGCCACGCTGGTCGCCGACACCCTCGGGCTCAAGGTCGACTTCCAGGCGGTCTCCTGGGAGAACCTCTTCGTCGGCCTCGACAGCTCCAAGTTCGACGCAGTCTTCTCCAATGTGACGGTCACCGAGGAGCGCAAGGAGAAGTACGACTTCGCCACCTACCGGCTGGACGATCTCGCCTTCGAGGCCAAGAAGGGCACCTCCTGGCGGGTCAAGGGCCCCAAGGACGTGGCGGGCAAGACCGTTTCGGTCTCCTCCGGCACCAACCAGGAGAAGATCCTGGTCGACTGGAGCAAGGAGAACGAGAAGGCGGGCCGCAAGCCCGTGGACATCAAGTACTTCCAGAAGGACACCGACTACTACCTCGCCCTCCAGTCCGGCCGCATCGACGCCTACTTCGGCCCGAATCCCACCTCCGCCTACCACGTCGCCTCGGCCGGCCAGACCCAGGTCATCGGCCGCTTCTCGGGCGGTGGCGACCAGGTGCAGGGCAAGATCGCGGCCACCACCAGGAAGGGCAGCGGCCTGGTCGACGCCTACGCCGCGGCCATCGACCATGTGATCAAGGACGGTTCGTACGCCAAGGTCCTGAAGCGGTGGGGGCTCTCCAGCGAGGCGGTGAAGAAGTCCGAGATCAACCCGCCCGGTCTGCCCACGCCGTGACCGTGACCCCCCACCCCTGACCGAGGAAGGCCCCGACCATGGCCGTACCGACCGGCACCCTGCACCTGGCCGCCGCCATCGACGGCGACGGGCAGTACCAGGCGCCGTACTACGTGGAGCTCGCCCGCCTCGCCGAGGAGGGCACGCTCGACTTCATCACCCTGGACGACACCTTCGGCCCTCCGGGGCCGGGTCGGGGCAGGCTCGACGCGCTCGCCGTCCTCGCGCGCGTCGCGCCCGCCACCGGGCGGATCGGACTGGTGCCGACCGTCACCACCACCCATACCGAGCCGTTCCATGTCTCCTCCGCCGTCGCCACCTTGGACTGGGTCAGCCGCGGCCGGGCGGGCTGGCGGGTCGAGGTGTCGGCGACGGAGGAGGAGGCGCGGCTGGTGGGCCGCCGCCCCGCCGCCCCGGCCGGGGAGCTGTGGGCCGAGGCGGGGGAGGTCGCCGATGTGGTGGCCCGGCTGTGGGACAGCTGGGAGGACGACGCCGAGATCCGTGACACCGCCACCGGCCGTTTCGTCGACCGCGACAAGCTGCACTATGTGGACTTCGAGGGCGCGCGTTTCTCGGTGCGCGGCCCGGCCATCGTGCCCCGGCCGCCGCAGGGCCACCCGGTGGTGGCCGTCGCCGCCACCGACCCGGTGACCTGGCAGACCGCGGCCCGACACGCCGATGTGGTGTACCTCCGCGCCACCTCCCCGGAGGAGGCGGGCCGCATCCGCGACGAGCTGAAGCGCCGGGCGGTGGCACACGGCCGGGAGCCCGGCACGCTCACCGTGCTCGCCTCCATCGCCGTGGACCTGGCCGACGGGGAGGGCGCGGCCGGGAACGCCCCGCCGGTCACTCTGACCGAGACGCCCGGCGGACCGCCGCTGTACCGAGGGGGACCGGTCGAGCTCGCCGAGCTGATCACCGGCTGGCATACCGCCGACGCGGTGGACGGATTCCACATCACCCCCGTCGCCCCACGCCATGACCTGGAGCGTTTCGTCAACGGCACCGTGGCGCTGCTCCAGCACCGAGGGCTGTTCCGCACCTTCTATCCGGGTGCGACACTCCGCGACCACCTGGGGCTTTCCCGCCCGGCCGGCCGCTACGCCCTGGAACGGGAGGCCGCCCGATGAGCAGGCAGCACAAGCAGATCCATCTCGCGGCCCACTTCCCGGGCGTCAACAACACCACCGTCTGGACCGACCCCCGGTCCCGAAGCCAGATCGACTTCGACTCCTTCGAACATCTCGCGCGCACCGCCGAGCGCGGGCTGTTCGACTTCTTCTTCCTCGCCGAGGGGCTGCGGCTGCGTGAGCACAACGGCCGGATCCACGACCTCGACGTGGTCGGCAGGCCCGAGTCGATCACCGTGCTGAACGCGCTCGCCGCCGTCACCGAACGGCTGGGGCTGGCCGCCACCGTCAACGCCACGTTCAACGAACCGTACGAACTGGCCCGTCGGCTGGCCTCCCTGGACCATCTCAGCGGGGGCCGCGCCGCCTGGAACGTGGTCACCTCCTCCGACGCCTTCACCGGCGAGAACTTCCGGCGCGGCGGCTTCCTGGACCGGGCCGACCGCTACACCCGGGCCGCCGAGTTCGTCGCCACCGCCCGTGAGCTGTGGGACTCCTGGCCGCCGGACGCCACGCCCCGCCCGTTCGCCCACACCGGCCGGCACTTCACCATCGACGGCGAGTTCGGCGTGGAGCGCTCACCGCAGGGCCATCCGGTGGTGATCCAGGCCGGGGACTCCGACGAGGGCCGGGAGTTCGCCGCCTCCGCCGCGGACATCATCTTCACCCGGCATGGCTCGCTGGAGGCCGGGCGCGCCTTCTACGCCGACGTCAAGCGGCGGCTGGCGCGGTACGGGCGCGCCCCGGAGGAGCTGAAGATCATGCCCGGGGTGACCCTGGTCCTCGGCGACACCGCGGCCGACGCCCAGGAGAAGGCCGCGGAGATCCGGCTCCAGCAGGTCTCACCGCAGACCGCGCTTCTCACCCTGGAACAGATCTGGGGTGTGGACCTGTCCGGCTACGACCCGGACGGGCCACTTCCGGATATCGACCCCGACCCCGACTCGCAGTTGACCCAGGGCCGGGTGCGGCATGGCGATCCGCTGGCCGTCGCCGCCAAGTGGCGGGCGCTGTCGGAGGAGAAAGGGCTGTCCATCCGGCAGACCGTCATCGAGGCGAGCGGGCGTCAGTCGTTCATCGGCACCCCGGAGGCGGTCGCCGCACAGCTGGCGGAATTCGTCGCCGCCGACGCCGCCGACGGCTTCATCCTCGTCCCGCATCTGACCCCCGGCGGGCTCGATGACTTCGTGGAGCGGGTGGTGCCGCTGCTTCAGGAGCGCGGGGTGTTCCGCACCGCGTACACCGGTACGACACTCCGTGACCACCTGGGACTTCCCTATCCGGGGGAGCGGGGCTGAGCGGCTCGGCACCGGCCCGGCCGCGGGGATGTGACCGGCCGACGTCATAGCGGAACCCGATCGCCCGTGCGCCCGTCTCAGGGGTTACCCAGGGGATGGGAGCACAAGCCCCGGCGGCCTGAACCCGCCGGGGCTATGTGGCGTGTGCCCGACAGCCGTTCCGAATTGTCCTCTTGCGCGGTCCGCCCATGGCCACGAATACTTCCGGAAGCGCTTGTCAGGGGCACGTCGAATCGGGTCGTATCGGTCATCGACGTGCTCATTGACTGCGCCTCACGGGCCTGCCCACCCAGGCGGACCCCCGATTCCCCCGGAGGAAGAGTTGAGGATCAAGCGCAACGCCCCCCACGGTAAGCAGGCGAGACGTATCGCCCTGATCGCCGCGACCTCCGCCCTGGTGGCCGGGGCGGCGCTCGCCGCCCCCGCCGCCTACGCCGGAAGCGACGGCACCCGCACCTTCAGCGCGGCTGAGGCCAAGTCGGCGAGCAACGCCGTCCTCGAGGCCGATGTCGCGGGCACCGCCTGGTATGTCGACAAGGCGACCAACAAGCTCGTCGTCACCGCCGACGGCACGGTGTCCCAGAGCGAGATAGCCAAGATCAAGAACACCGCCGGCGCGAGCGCCGACGCGATCGAGGTCAAGCGGACCTCCGGCAAGATTCAGAAGCTGATCTCGGGCGGAGACGCGATCTACGCGGATAGCTGGCGCTGCTCCCTCGGCTTCAACGTGCGCAACAGCAGTGGGGCCAACTACTTCGTCACCGCCGGTCACTGCACCGACGGTGCGGGCACCTGGTGGTCGAACTCCGGCCACTCCACCACCATCGGCCCGACGGCCGGTTCCAGCTTCCCGACCAACGACTACGGTCTGGTCCGGTACAGCGGCTCGGCCAGCCCCGAGGGCACCGTCGGCAGCCAGGACATCACCTCGGCCGCCAACCCGACCGTGGGCCAGACGGTCACCCGGCGCGGCTCCACCACCGGCATCCACAGCGGCCGGGTCACCGCGCTGAACGCCACGGTCAACTACGGCAATGGCGACATCGTCTACGGCATGATCCAGACCACGGTCTGCGCCGAGCCCGGCGACAGCGGCGGCCCGCTCTACGCCGGCTCCACCGCCCTCGGTCTCACCTCCGGCGGCAGCGGTAACTGCACCTCCGGTGGCACCACGTTCTTCCAGCCGGTCGTCGAGGCGCTGAACGCGTACGGCGTGAGCGTCTACTGATCGGCGCCGTCCCTTCGCTGATCATCTCCGCACCAGGCTGATCGAGAGCCCCCGTCCGGGCCACCGGACGGGGGCTCTCCGCGCCTCCGGACGGGGTCTCGCCGCGTCCCTGGGCGGGGCCTTTCCGCGCCTCCGGAAGGGGTCATTCCGTAGCCCCTCCCCACTGTCCGACGGGCGGACTATCGTGGACATGTACCCCACGAGGGGCATTGTTCACGATACGGACGGCAGGTGGCCGTGATGGTCGATGCGCTCGTGACATTGATAGTGGTACTGGCTTGCCTCGGCGCCCTTGGCGCGCTGGCCGCGGCCCGGGTGGTCAAGCAGTACGAGCGGGGTGTGGTCTTCCGGCTCGGGAGGCTGCGCTCGGATATCCGGGGGCCGGGGTTCACCATGATCGCTCCGATGGTCGACCGGCTCCAGAAGGTCAATATGCAGATCGTGACGATGCCCGTGCCCGCCCAGGAGGGCATCACCCGGGACAATGTGACCGTGCGGGTCGACGCCGTCGTCTACTTCAAGGTCGTGGACCCGGCCGAAGCGCTCATCGCGGTCGAGGACTACCGCTTCGCCGTCTCCCAGATGGCCCAGACCTCGTTGCGGTCGATCATCGGGAAGAGCGATCTGGACGATCTGCTCTCCAACCGGGAGAAGCTCAACCAGGGCCTCGAGCTCATGATCGACAGCCCGGCCGTCGGCTGGGGCGTCCATATCGACCGGGTGGAGATCAAGGACGTCTCGCTGCCGGAGACCATGAAGCGGTCGATGGCCCGCCAGGCGGAGGCCGACCGGGAGCGCCGTGCCCGGGTCATCAACGCGGACGCGGAGCTGCAGGCGTCGCATAAGCTGGCCGAGGCCGCCGCCCAGATGGCCGACACCCCCTCGGCCCTCCAGCTACGGCTGCTGCAGACGGTGATGGCGGTCGCCGCCGAGAAGAACTCCACGCTGGTGCTGCCCATCCCGGTCGAGCTGCTGCGCTTCCTGGAGCGGGGTGCGCAGGAGATCCCGGCCGCCGCCCAGATGGCCGCCCGGACGGAGGGCGATGCGGAGGGCGGCGCCCCGGCCGCCGGTCCGGCCACCGCCCCGGAGCCGGAGGCCGCGCCCGCGCAGCGGGCCCAGCCCGCCCGGCAGGCGATGCCGACGCTCACCGAGCGCGAGCCGGAGCCGCGTGCCGTGGACCGGTGATTGAAGTGAAGCCCGTCTCTCCCGCCGGAGGTGAACCACCAAGGGGCCCTCGCCGAGGGGGTTCGCCAGGGGGTCTCTTGCCAGGGGATCGCGCGCGGTTGATTCGCCCGGTTTGACGGCTCGTCCGGATACCTGATTCGGTGCCCGTACACCCAGAAGGTGTGCGGGCACCGCCATGTCCGGACATGAGGCCGCCGGGTAAATTTCACGGCGATGACGCGAACGCACCCTTGTGCGCGGCCGGTGGTGGTGGGAATACTCGGCGGCGCAATTTGGCATGGACGCGCCCCTGAGTGGGGAGAAGCGCCATGTCGTTACGCCCTCCGGGCCCTGGCACCCCACTGCCGTCGGGCCCAACCCCCCACTGGAAGGCAGAGACTTGAAGCACCGCCGCATACCCAAGCGTCGTGTCGCCATAGCCGGAGCCGGCATCGCGGCCCTGGTCGCCACGGGCATCACCCTGCAGAGCGCCAACGCCGCTCCCGGTGAGACCCAGCCCGACACCCTCTCGGTCGGCGCCGCCGGAAAGCTCGCCAACACCCTCACCTCGTCGCTCAAGAGCGACACGGCGGGTGCGTACTACGACGCCAAGGCCAAGAAGCTCGTCGTCAATGTGGTCAACAAGGGTGTCGTGGACAAGGTCCGGGACGCCGGGGCCGAGGTCAAGGTCGTCAAGCACACCCTGGCCGAGCTGAGCGAGGCGCGTCAGACGCTCAAGGAGAAGGCCACCATCCCCGGCACCTCGTGGTCGGTGGACCCCAGAAGCAACAAGGTCGTCGTCACCGCGGACAGCTCCGTCAAGGGCGCCCGGATGGCCACTCTCGACAAGGTCACCGACGCGCTCGGCGACAAGGTCGAGGTGAAGCACTCGGCCGGTAAGTTCTCCACCTTCATCGCCGGTGGCGACGCCATCTGGGGCAACGGCGGGCGCTGCTCGCTGGGCTTCAACGTGGTCAAGGGCGGCCAGCCGTACTTCCTGACCGCCGGTCACTGCACCGAGGCCATCAGCAGCTGGTCGGACTCGCAGGGCGGCGAGGAGATCGGCACCAACGAGGGCAGCGACTTCCCCGGTAACGACTACGGGCTGGTCAAGTACACCAAGGACACCGACCACCCGAGCGCGGTCGACCTCTACAACGGCAGCACCCAGGCCATCTCCAAGGCCGGTGACGCCACGGTCGGCCAGAAGGTGACGCGCAGCGGTTCCACCACCCAGGTGCACGACGGCGAGGTCACCGGCCTCAACGCGACCGTCAACTACCAGGAGGGGACGGTCGAGGGGCTGATCCAGACCACGGTCTGCGCCGAGCCCGGCGACAGCGGCGGCGCGCTCTTCGCGGGCGACACCGCGCTGGGTCTGACCTCCGGCGGCAGCGGTGACTGCTCCTCGGGCGGCGAGACCTTCTTCCAGCCGGTGCCGGAGGCGCTGCAGGCGTTCGGCGCCGAGATCGGCTGACCTGGGACGCGTTTCGCTCCCGCGGTCCGCTCCCGTGTGAACAAGAGCAGGCCCCCGGACACCCGTGGACGGTGTCCGGGGGCTTTCCCTTTGCCGTGCTCAGCCCGTTGTGCTCAGGCTGTTGTGCTCAGGCTGTTGTGCTCATTGCCGTGTTCGGCGGTCGTTCAGCCGGTCAGAACTCGAAGACCAGCGTCGGGGCCGCGCTCTTGAAGCAGTTGTTCGCGAAGGTGTGCTCGTACGACACCCGGCGGCCGTCCCAGATCCCCTCGGCGGTGACCGTGATGGGGTGCCACTCCTTGGTGCACACCCGGCCGGGCTCCGCGCCGGTGCGCAGCTGGCCGAACGTGCCGCCCACGGAGCGGAGTTCGGCGCATGCCTTGGCGGGGGCCGGGTGGGTGCCGGTGGCGGTGGGGCGACAGCTCAGTGTCACCGCTCGCTGGACCTCGGTCGTGGCCGCGTCGGCCCCCCAGCCGACGGTGAGGACCAGCGCGGAGGGCGGGTACAGGCTCTGCGGCTTGGCGGGCTCGGCGCTCGCCGTGCCGCTCGTGCCGATCCCCAGCACAGCGCTCACGGCCAGAGCGGCTCCGAGCCCGATCGCCCCAGTAGTCTTCCGCATTTCGAACACTCCCTTGCTCGTCGTTGCAGATACCGGACGGAGTCTTACGTGGTGCGCGTCAGGAACGCACGTCGATCGAGCACTTCCGGTCGCTACAAGTAGTCGTTCGGTGGCTTATTGTCGCGTGCGGGAGATGGCCGGGCGCGGAACGCCGCGTGGCGACCGGGTGCGCGGCAGCGCGCGGTTGCGCCCCCCAGGGGGCCCTGGCGCCGTTTCGCGCCCCCGGTGGATGGCGTGCTCAGCGAGGTGCCCGAGGCGCTCAAATCGATTCAAGGACGCTCAGGTGAGCAGGGCCGAGTGATGTCCGTGATGCCTCTGGGGTGAGGGCTGCCGCGTACCCCGCGAGAGCGAGAACCTGCCAGGGCAAGCTGACCGGTGGTGGCCGCTCTAGCCCAGCTCTCCGCTCAGGGCCCCGGCCTGCCGGCCCCAGCCGTAGCCGCGCCCCACGCGCAACCGCAGCACCAGCCGCCGCTCGGCCACCATCGCGGTGCGGAATTCCTCCCAGTCCGGATGGTCGCCCTGGATCGCGCGGTAGACCTCCACCAGCTCATCGGCGGTGGCGTCATGGGGGTCGGTGGCGACCGGCGTCAGCTCGGCATCGCCCTCGGCCACCAGATAGGAGGAGTGGTCCTCGCTGGTGACGTAGAAGCTCGCACGCGGATCGCGGCGCAGATTGCGGGTCTTGGCGCGGTCGTCGGTGACCGAGATCCGGATGAGGCGTGTCGCGGGGTCATAGGTGAAGGCGACATTGGAGAGCTGCGGCCGTCCATCGCGCTTGAGGGTGACGAGCGCGCCGGTGCGCTGCCCCCGTAGCAGGTCGAGCAGGGATCCCTCCGTCATGGTGATCAGCATACGCGCGGGCCGGTGGCCGGCCCATGGATTCGACCGACCGGCTTCCGTGCGTCGCGTTCGCAAGGCGACGCGCGGGATTAAAGGGTGTTTTGGGTGCTTATGGTGGAGGAGGGGGGCGCGCTCGAACCGACTCGCACGTCTGTTCGAGAATGGGGTTATGGTGGGGCGTGGGACAAGCAGGGTCGGTCAGGGGGTGTGAGCAGCGGGAGGTGCGGATGCCAGGCTTCACGCATCTGCACACCGCGTCCGGGTTCTCCATGCGGTACGGGGCCGCGCACCCGGAGCGGCTGGCGCAGCGGGCCGCCGAGCGCGGCATGGACGCGATCGCGCTGACCGACCGCGACAGCCTCGCCGGAGCGGTGCGGTTCGCCCGGGCGTGTGAGCGCGCGGGAGTGCGACCGCTCTTCGGGGTGGACCTCGCCGTACGGAGGGAGGACCCGGAGCCGGGGCGCACCGTTCGGCGCCGTACGCCGGTGCGCGGCGGGGCGTTCATCGACGAGTCCACGCCCCGGGCGGTCTTCCTCGCCCGGGACGGCGCGGCCGGCTGGGCCGCGCTGTGCGGGCTGGTCTCCGCCGCCCACGCGGGGCTCACCCACTCCGGATCCGCCCGGACGCACGGCGACGGGCCGCCCCTGCTGCACTGGCGCGACCTGGTGAGCGACCCCGGCGCGCTCGCCCCGCTGACCGTGCTGCTCGGCCCGGACTCCGACGTCGGCCGGGCCCTGGCCGCCGGGCGCCCCGACCGGGCCGCGCGGCTGATCGCCCCCTGGCGTGAGCTCTTCGGCGACGCGCTGCGGCTGGAAGCCGTATGGCACGGCCGCACCGGCACCGGCCCGGGCTCGCTGCGGCTCGCCGCCCGTACCGTCGGCTTCGCCGCCGACCAGGGCATCCCGGCCGTGCTGAGCAACGCCGTCCGTTACGCCGATCCGGGGGAGGGGCCGGTCGCCGACGTCCTGGACGCGGCCCGCCGGCTCGTTCCCATCGACCCGCGCACCCCCGGGGCGCTCGACAGCGGTGAGCGCTGGCTCAAGGGGCCCCGGGACATGGCGAAGGCGGCCGAGCGGATCGTGGAGGCGGCCGGGATGCGACGGGACGCCGCGCACCGCCTGCTGGAGGAGACCCGGCGCACCGCCGCCGCGTGTCTGGTCGACCCCGAGGACCACATCGGCCTGGGCAGCGTCCACTTCCCCGAGCCCCGGCTGGTCGGGGCCGGGCGGCGGAGCGCCGAGCGGGTGCTGCGGTCGCGCTGCGCCGCCGCCATGGTGCTGCGGGGGTACGACCGGGACCGGGTGCGCTGGGAGCGGCTCGAGGACGAGCTGCGCACCATCGAACGGCTCGGCTACGCCTCGTACTTCCTCACCGTCGCGCAGGTCGTCGACGACACCCGGGAGCTCGGCATCCGGGTGGCCGCCCGTGGTTCCGGCGCCGGATCGTTCGTCAACCATCTGCTGGGCATCACCCACGCCGACCCCGTGGCCAACGGTCTGCTGATGGAGCGCTTCCTGTCGGTGCGGCGCGCCGCGCTGCCCGATATCGACATCGATGTGGAGTCCGCGCGCCGGCTCGACGTCTATCGCGCGATCTTCGAACGGTTCGGTTCGGAGCGGGTCGCGACCGTCTCGATGCCCGATACCTACCGGGTGCGCCATGCCGTACGGGACGTGGGCGCGGCGCTCGGCATGGACCCGGCCGAGGTGGACCGGCTCGCCAAATCCTTCCCGCATATCCGCGCCCGCGATGCCCGCGCGGCGCTCGCGGAACTGCCCGAGCTGCGGGCGCTACGAGAAGCGACCGCCGAGCAGGAACGTTTCGGCAAGCTCTGGGAGCTGGTCGAGGCGCTCGACGGACTGCCCCGTGGCATCGCCATGCACCCCTGCGGCGTACTGCTCTCGGACGCCGGGCTGCTGGCCCGTACGCCCATCGTGCCGACCAGCGGCGAGGGCTTTCCCATGTCGCAGTTCGACAAGGACGACGTGGAAGAGCTCGGACTGCTCAAGCTCGATGTCCTCGGGGTGCGGATGCAGTCCGCGATGGCGCACGCGGTCGCGGAGATCCGGCGGACCACCGGGCGGGTCGTGGACATCGACGACCCCGGGCAGGTCCGGCCCGGCGATCCGGCCACCTACGACCTGATCCGCTCCACCGAGACACTCGGCTGCTTCCAGATCGAATCGCCCGGTCAGCGCGATCTCCTCGGCCGACTGCAGCCCACCTCCTTCCACGATCTCGTGGTCGACATATCGCTCTTCCGGCCGGGCCCGGTCGCCGCCGACATGGTCCGGCCCTTCATCGACGCCCGGCACGGCCGCAAGCCCGCGCGCTATCCGCATCCGGACCTGGAGGACGCGCTGCGCGAGACCCACGGGGTCGTGGTCTTCCATGAGCAGATCATCAAGATCGTGTCGATCATGACCGGATGTGAACGGGACCTCGCCGACGAGGCGCGGCGCGCGCTGTCCAACCCCGAGCGGCAGGGGCGGGTGCGGGCCTGGTTCCACGCGGAGGCGGAGAAGCGGGGCTACGCGCCGGAGGTGCTGGCGCGCACCTGGGAGATCGTCGAGGCGTTCGGCTCGTACGGCTTCTGCAAGGCGCATGCCGTCGCCTTCGCGGTCCCGACGTATCAGTCCGCCTGGCTCAAGGCGCACCATCCGGCCGCCTTCTACGCCGGGCTGCTCACCCATGACCCCGGGATGTACCCGAAGCGGCTGCTGCTGGCGGACGCGCGGCGGCGCGGAGTGCCGATCCTGCCGCTGGATGTGAACCGGTCGGGGGCCGCCTATCGAATCGAACTGACGTCTGGTGCTTCTCGTGACATCAGTAACAAGGAGGACAGGCACGGCAAGGGGGATGGCCGCGGCAAGGGGGACATCGGTGTCCGGCTGGCGCTGAGCGACATCCACGGCATCAGCGAGGCCGAGACCGAGCGGATCGCGGCCGGACAGCCCTACTCCTCGCTCCAGGACCTGTGGCTGCGCGCCCACCCCGGGCGGCCGGTCGCCGAACGGCTGGCCCAGGTCGGCGCGTTGGACGCGTTCGGCACCAGCCGCCGCGATCTGCTGCTGCAGATCGCCGAACTGCACCGGCAGCAGCGGGGCGCCGCCGCCCGGCATAACGCGGAGGGCCAGCTTCCGCTGGCCGAAACCGGCCCCGCCGCCCCCGCCGGGCTCCCCGACCTCGACGCGGACGAACGCCTCGGCGCCGAACTCGGCATCCTCGGCATGGACGTCTCCCGCCATCTGATGGGCGACCACCGGGACTTCCTGGAGGAGCTGGGCGCGATCCCCGCGAAGCGGCTGCGTGACGCGCCGCACGGGGAGGTCGTACTCGTCGCCGGTGCCAAGGCCGCCACCCAGACCCCGCCGATCCGCTCGGGGCGCCGGGTCATCTTCACCACGCTCGACGACGGTACGGGGCTGGTCGACTGCGCCTTCTTCGACGACAGCCACGCGGCGTGCGCGCACACCGTCTTCCACTCCTGGCTGCTGCTCGTACGCGGCGTGGTCCAGCGGCGCGGCCCGCGCAGCCTCAGCGTCGTCGGCTCGGCCGTGTGGAACCTCGCCGAACTGGCCCAGCTCAGGAAGGAAGGCGGCCTCGAAGCGGTCGCCGCCGAACTGGCGGGGGCGGGCCCGGAGACGGCCGAAGCGGGCTCCGGCAGCGGCCGCGAGGCGGACTCCGGCCCTGGCCGCGACTCCGACTCCGGTCGCGACTCCGACTCCGGCCGCCGGATCGAGATGCCCACCGGTTACGCCATGCACCCCTGGGCCGACCTCCAGCCCGCGGGCGACCAGGCCGCCACCGGCCGCAAGCTGTGGCATGCGAGCCCGGGGAGCGCGGGATGATTTTCGGCCACAACTCCCTCCCGCCCCGCCCGCCGGGCACGCCCGCGCCGGGTACGCCCCTGCCGGGTGCTGTGACCGGGGCGCGCCCGGTCGGGCCGGTGACCGTGGCCGGGGCGCCCGCGCCTAAGGGCCGGCAGCCCCGTCGTGTTTCCAGCGCCACCTCGCCCGGCCTCCTGGCCGAGGCGCGCTCGGGTATGCCGGCGCCCGGGCGCGGGGTGGGTGCTGTGGGCGTGTCCGCTGCGCGACTGGCCGGTGTCGTCCCGCTTGGCGCTCGGGCCGACATGCGCCAGACGGCGTCGGCCGAGCCGACCGTGTCACGGGGGACGGCCGAAGCGGCGCCCGGTGCCGTGGTCGGCGTGGCGTCCCCTGGCGGGTCTGCCGGACGCCCGGCCGGCGCCACCACGCCCGGGGGCGTGGCCGATGTGTGCTCGGGCGGCGGTGATGTGCACTCGGGCGGCGGTGAAGAGTTGAGCGGTGAGGTCGCTGAGGGGGCGTCGGCCGGCAGCTCGGGCCGGGCTTCGGGTGGCGTCGGGGGAGCGACTGGAGAGGGGGAAGTGGCTGAGGATTCATCGGCCAGGCCCCGGGGTGGAGGCACGGACGGCGGAGGCACGGACGGCGGAGGCCCGGGCGGCGGGGGTTCGGCTGAAGCGGTCGGAGGTTCGGCTGAGGCAGGGGCGGAGGGTCCGGGCAGTTCCGGTGGGGACGGCAACGCCTCGGACTCGGTTCGTGAGGGCGACGTGCCGCATGTGTTGTACGTGCGGTTCCATCCCGCGCCCGGGGAGGACGTCTACCAGGGCCTGCTCACCCTGCTCGGTGAGCTGACGCCCGTCGTCGAGGCGCTGCCGCCCGATGCCGCGTTCGCGGATGTGCGGGGTGCGCTGCGGTACTTCGGGCGGGACGCGGCGGGGCTGGCCGAGATCGTACGGGTCCGGGCGCTGGCCCGGTACGGCGTGGACTGCACCGTCGGCGTCGCCGCCAACCCCCTGCTCGCCCGCATGGCCGCCCAGGAGGCCCAGGAGCCCGGCGCCCCCGCCTCCAGGGGCGGCCGGTCCGGCGGCAGGTTCGGCCAAGCGGCCGGGTCCGTCCGTACCGTTCCCGGCGATCCGGACGCCGTCGCCGCGTTCCTGGCGCGCAAGCCGCCCATCGCCCTGCCCGGGGTGGGGCCCGCGACCGCGCGCACCCTGAGCGCGTACGGGCTGGACAGCGCCGCGCGGATCGCCGCCGCGCCGCTGTCCACTCTGCAGCGGATCCTCGGCGCGGCGACCGCGCGCCGCGTCCACGCGTGGGCGCGCGGTATCGACCCGGCGCCGGTCACCCCGAACGCCCCCGCCCGTGCGATGGGCGCGGAACACCGCTTCCGTCACGACGAGTTGGACCCCGTCCGCAGGCGCCGGGCGCTGCTCACCCTCGCCGACGGGCTCGGTGTCCGGCTGCGGACGAGCGGGCAGGTCGCGGCCGCGATCAGCCTCACCGTCCGCTACGCCGACCGCTCCACGACCACCCGCTCCCGCACCCTGACCGAGCCGACCGCGCACACCCCGGCGCTGACCGCCGCCGCGTACGCGCTGCATGACGCGCTCGGGCTGCAGCGGGCCCGGGTGCGGTCCGTGGCGCTGCGCTTCGAGGGGCTGATGGACGCCGAACTCGCCTCCCATCAGCTCACGTTCGACCCCGCGGACGAGAAGTCACGCCGCCTGGAGGCCGCCGCCGACCGGGCCCGCGCCCGCTTCGGCATCTCCGCGGTCCGGCCCGCCGGATTCCTCGACGTCGCGTAAGCCGCAGGTCCCACCAGTCCCACTGGTTTTCCCACTTCGCGTAACCCGGCGCATTCCTGGACGTCACGTGAAAATCGTGTAAACGTTCCTTCACTGACGAATGGCTGGATGCCTTTGCTACTCGCGCGTAATTTCGATTGAGCGCACCACTTCTTGTGATCCGGATCGCAGGGCGCAGCGCAAGCGCACCGTCAGCGCGACTCTCTCCCCCACCAGCGAGGAGTTCATGTGATGCTGCCCCGGAGGCGTATCCGGCGATTCCGGAAGACCAAGCCCCGTACGTTATTCCCCGCCCTGGCCCTCGCGGTCGCGGCGACCGTGGCGACCCCCACCGCCGCGCTCGCCACGGACACCGCGTCGCAGGGGGTGAGCAGCGGCTGGAACGACTACTCCTGCAAGCCCTCGGCCCAACACCCGCGCCCCGTCGTCCTGGTGCACGGCACTCTCGGCAACTCCGTCGACAACTGGCTCGGCTTCGCGCCCTACCTGGTCAAGCGCGGCTACTGCGTCTTCTCCCTCGACTACGGCCAACTGCCCGCCGTGCCGTTCTTCCACGGTCTCGGGGCGGTCGACCAGTCCGCCAAGCAACTGTCCACCCATGTGGACCGGGTGCTCGCCGCCACCGGCGCCGCCAAGGTCGACATGGTCGGGCATTCGCAGGGCGGGATGATGCCCCGCTACTACCTCAAGTTCCTTGGTGGCGCGCCGAAGGTGAACGCCCTGGTCGGCATCGCCCCCACCAACCACGGCACCACCCTGTCCGGGCTGACGAAGCTGCTGGACTACTTCCCCGGGGCCGGCGACCTCATCGCCAAGGGCGCCCCGGGGCTGATGGACCAGGTGGTCGGCTCGGACTTCCTGCGGCGCCTCAACGAGGGCGGCGACACCGTCCCCGGAGTGCGCTACACCGTCATCGCGACCAAGTACGACGAGGTCGCGACCCCCTATCGGGCGCAGTTCCTCTCCGGTCCGAACGTCAAGAACGTGGTGATCCAGGATCTGTGCGCAACCGACATCTCGGAGCATCTGGCCATCGGCCTGACCGACGGGCTGGCCTTCCATGAGGCCGTCAATGCCCTCGATCCGGATCACGCCACCCCGACCACCTGTGCGTCGGACGACTGACGCCTGCCCGTCATGGCGCGCCCTGTCTCGGTCCGTACGAGCAGGGCGCGTCGCCCGTCGGGCTGGTCCGCCTCGCGCCGCGACCAGTCCGCCCTCGACCGCCCCGGCGACGAGCGGCCGTCGTCCGATTACTCGGCGACGAGCTCGACCTCGAGGTTGCCCTTCGTCGCCTTGGAGTACGGGCACACCTGGTGCGCCTGCTCGACCAGCTTGCGGCCGGTCTCGTTCTCCAGGTCGCCCGGCAGCTCGACGCGCAGCGTCACCTTGAGCCCGAAGCCGCCGTCCGCCTCGTCCTTGCCGATGCCGACCTCGGCGGTGACGGAGATGTCCTTGGTGTCGACCTTGGCCTGGCGGCCGACGAGGCCGAGCGCGGACGCGAAACAGGCGGCGTAGCCCGCGGCGAAGAGCTGCTCGGGGTTGGTGCCCTGGCCGTTGCCACCGAGGGCGGGCGGCATGGCGAGCGGCAGGTCGAGCTGTCCGTCGGAGCTCACGGCCCGGCCGTCGCGTCCGTTGGCAGTGGCCACCGCGGTGTAGATCGCGTCCATGAAGACCATCCCTTTCGTGTCAGGCAGTCGGGAGGTGGGCGCCCGGTGCGCCCTGCCTCCGGATGGAAGTACAGCACACAATTAAGTTGTGCACAACTAAAGGGTACGCTGGACACATGTCACACCAGCCCGACCGCACCACCACCGACACCGATCGCACCACCCCGGAGCCGCACCCCGCCGATGAACTGCTCCGGCTCGATCGGCAGCTCTGCTTCTCCCTGCACGCCGCCTCCCGCGCCTTCGACGGCCTCTACCGCCGGGTGCTGAGCGACACGGGCCTGACCTATCCGCAGTACCTGGCCATGCTGGTGCTCTGGGAGTACGGGGAGATGCCGGTCAAGCGGCTGGGGGAGTTCCTGCGGCTGGACTCGGGTACCCTCTCGCCGCTGCTCAAGCGGATGCAGACGGCCGGACTCGTCCAGCGCGAGCGCAGCGCACACGACGAGCGCTCGGTGACGGTCCGGCTGACGGCGGAGGGCGCGGCGCTGAAGGGGCGCGCCCAGGGCGTACCCCTGAAGGCGATCGAGGCCAGCGGCCTCGGCCTGGCGGAGGCGGTGGACCTGCAGGCCCGGGTGCAGCGGCTGACGGCGGCCCTCGACGCGGCGCTGGCCGACGAGGAGGCGTAGGCGGAGGAGAACGAGGCGGGGGAAACGAGGAGAGCCGGTCCCGGGGGTGGCGTCATCCTCCCCGGGACCGGCTCGCTTCGATCGGCCGCGGTGACGTTACGGCCTTAGCCGTGACGTATGGCCTCGGCCGTGACGTACGGCCTCGGCGGCGACGTGCGGCCTTAGTCGCCGTTACGGCCTATGGCGTCAGCCGCGGCCGCGGCGTACGGCCTTGCGGCGGTTGGCGGCGGCGAACAGCACGGCCGCGCCGGCGGCGAGGACCGCGGCGCCGCCGATGGCCATGGGGGCGGTGGATCCGTCGCCCCCGGTCTCGGCGAGACGCTGCCCGTCGGCGGCGCTGCCGTCCTGCGGTTCGTCGTTCGCGGCCATGACCTTGGCGCTCTTGGCCTCGGGCTGGTTCGCCTCCGTGCTCTTCTCGTCCGCCGCCTTCGGCTGGTGGTTGGCCTCGGTGCCGTCGTCACCGCCGTGGCCATGGTGATCGACGGTCGACTTCTCGGCGCCCTCCGCTATCTGCGCGTCATTGGGCGCGGCGGCGGTGGGTGCGGAACTCGCGCTCGTCCCGGCCCCCTTGGTCGCCGCGGCTCCGGCTCCGCCGAAGGTCACGTCCGAGCAGGTGTAGAACGCCTCCGGGCTGTCCGAGCGCTGCCAGACGCTGTAGATCAGATGACGGCCCGACTTGTTGGGGACGTTCCCCGTGAAGACGTAACTCCCGTCCTTCAGCGTGGGATCGGTGACCTTGGCGAACGGCTCCGACTCCAGGTCCGCCCAGGTCAGCGGCTTCGTCGGGTCGTAGCCGTCCTTGGTGACGTACAGCTCGAAGCTGCCCCGGTGGGGCGCGGTGGCCCGGTAGGTGAAGGTGTGCTCACCGGCCGTCATGGCGGTGGCCGGCCAGTCGGCGCGCGGCAGGTCCAGGCCCTTGTACTTGTCGCGGCCCGCGCTGCACAGCTTTCCGTCCGGGATGATCTCCTTGTGGCGCCCGGCGGCGTCCGGGATGTTGACCTCGTTCCAGTCGTAGAGCGCCTGGGTGCCGCCCGCCTGGACGGCCGCCTTGCAGGCCGCCGAGTCCGGGCTCTCCGGCCCCTCCGCGAAACACGCCGACACCCGGCTGACCGGGTCCTGCATCGAACCGTGCGCGGCGGCCGGGTCGGCGGTCAGCGCGGTGAGGGCGAGCGGCACCACGCCGAGTACGGCGAGCCGGGCGGTTCTGCGGTGAGCGGTCGCACGAGCGGTCATCGTCGGGGGCTCCTTCGGTGGGGGACGCGCTGGGAGGCCACGCGCTTGGGGGGTGACGCGAAGCACGCTAGCCCCGCCCAACGGCTCTCCCGCCGGTCTTATGGCGCCGTTAAGGAGCAGCTCAGGCAGAGCTGAGGATGGGCCGGTCCCGGGGGTACCCGAGGTGATCGCCGATGATTGCGGGGGGTCGGTGGCGTGGAAGGGTGACACATATGACCGCAACGAACTCTTCCGGCGGCCCCGGCGGCCCCGGCGGCGCGGGCGCCTCCCGTGGCGCCGCCGCCCGCGCCTCGGCCCGTGAGCTGATCGAGGCCATCGTCGACCCCGGTAGCTGGCACGGCTGGGACGAACCGGTGGAGATCACCACGGACGACCCCGACTACCGGGCCGACCTGGAGCGGGCACGGGAGCGCACCGGGCTGGACGAGTCGGTCATCACCGGTGAGGGCCGTATCGAGGGGCGCAGGGTGGCGCTGGTCGCCTGCGAGTTCCGCTTCCTGGCCGGCTCGATAGGGGTCGCCGCGGGGGAGCGGCTGGTACGGGCCGTGGAGCGGGCCACGGCGGAACGGCTGCCCCTGCTCGCGGCCCCGGCGTCGGGCGGCACCCGGATGCAGGAGGGCACGGTCGCGTTTCTGCAGATGGTGAAGGTGGCCGCGGCGATCACGGACCACAAGGCGGCGGGCCTGCCGTATCTCGTCCACCTCCGCCACCCCACAACCGGCGGCGTCCTCGCCTCCTGGGGCTCCCTCGGCCATGTCACCGCCGCCGAACCGGGCGCCCTGATCGGCTTCATGGGCCCGCGGGTGCACGAGGCCCTGTACGGGGAGGAGTTTCCGCCCGGCGTGCAGAACGCCGAGAACCTGATGAACCACGGCCTGATCGACGCGGTCCTCCCCCTGAGCCGCCTGTCGGGCGTGGCCGCCCGAGTGTTGAGGGTCCTCTGCGCGGGCGAGTCCGCCCCGGCTTCCGGTCTCGGGACGGCCCCGGCTTCCGGTCTCGGGACGGCCCCGGCTTCCGGCGCCGGGGTGGCCCTGGCTTCCGGCCTCGGGGTGGCCCCGGCCTCCGGCGCCGCCCCAGCGGCGGAGGAACCCGGGCGGCGTGGGGCTGGAGGCGGGGCCTCCACCGAGCCCGAGCCCGCGCCCGGTGCGCCGGGCGCAGCACGGGCGGCGGGCGATGGGGCCGCCCCGCGCGCATCGGTGGCCGCCTGCGGCGCAGCCGGGCTCGCTGGCGAAGCGAGGCCCGGCACGCCGGGTGACGCGCCCGGCGCCGACGCCTGGGAGCCGAAGGGAACTGCCGCACGCGGCGAGGGCGCCGAGGACGGGGCCGAGGGGCGGCGGGACGCGGAGGCCGGGCCCTCGTCCGTCGTCCATGGGTACGTGGCGCCTGGTGGGCGCGGCGCCGAGCAGGGCGCGGGTGGCGTCGCCACGCCGGAGGTGGCCGCGGGCGTGGGGTCCGCCCACGATCGGGCCGCGCCCGCCGACTTCGGCGGGGCCCCCGACGGCGCGGGGCCGGGGGCCGTTGTGCCGTCGGCGGAGGTGTCGATTCGGGCTTCGCGGCGGGCTGAGCGGCCCGGGGTGCGGGATCTGTTGCGGGTTGCCGCCGAGGATGTGAGTCCGCTCAGCGGTACGGGGGCCGGGGAACACGATCCCGGGTTGTTGCTCGCGCTCGCCCGGGTCGGCGGGACGCCCTGCGTCGTCCTCGGCCACAACCGGCGCAGCGCCCGCGAAGGCGATACGGCCGAGGGGCCGGGGGAGGGGCAGGCGCTGGGCCCGGCGGGGTTGCGGACCGCGCGGCGCGGAATGCACATCGCCGCCGAACTCGGCCTGCCGCTGCTCACCGTCATCGACACCGCGGGCGCCGCGCTCAGCCGTGAGGCGGAGGAGGGCGGGCTCGCGGCGGAGATAGCGCGGTGCCTCGCCGACATGGTGACCCTGCCCGCGCCCACCCTCTGCCTGCTGCTCGGCCAGGGCGCCGGCGGCGCCGCGCTCGCGCTGCTGCCCGCCGACCGGGTCGTGGCCGCGCGCCACGCCTGGCTGTCGCCGCTGCCGCCGGAGGGCGCGTCCGCGATCCTCCACCGCACGACGGAGCGGGCGTACGAGGTCGCCGCCCGCCAGGGCGTACGCTCCGCCGATCTTCTCGCCCAGGGCATCGTCGACCGCATTGTGGAGGAGGAAGCCTCCGGCCTCGGGGACGGCTCCCGTGCTGAGGACGGCTCCCGTGCCGAGGACGCCTCCCGTGCCGAGGACGCCTCCCGGGCTGGGGACGCCTCCCGGGCTGGGGACGCCTCCCGCGTCGGGGACGGCTCCCAGGCTGGGGACGCTTCCCAGGTCGAGGGTGCCTCCGGGGCCCCGGAGACCTCCCGTGCCGGGGACGCCTCCCGTGCCGGGGACGCCTCCCGTGTCGGGGACGCCTCCCGTGCCCCCGATGTCTTCCTCAGCCGCCTCGGCCGTCTCCTCGGTGCCGAACTCGCCGCCCTGCGCGCCCAGGACCCGGGCGAGCGGCTTGCCGCGCGCCGCGTTCGTCATCGCCGGATCGGGCTGGGCCGTTGACGCCGACCGTTGCGGATCGTTGACGCGACCGTTGACGGTTGTTGACGGCTAATCAGGGCCAAACGGGCGGACCGGCACGTCGAATTAGCGGTCTTAGGCATGCCTAACCTAATCTCGGGCCGTGAACGAGAATGATCTCGACGCGGCGTCACGGCCGTCCTCTTCCCCTGCCCTCGGGGGCTCCTCGGCCGCCCCGCCGCCGCCTCGCTCCTCGGCCGCCCCGCCGCCGCCTCGGCTGCACCTCCTGGCCCTCAACCCCACCGACTCCGTCACCGAGGGCTTCCTCCCCGCGGCGGCCCGGCTCGGCCTGGCGGTCACCCTGCTCACCGACCAGCCCGAGGCCCATGAACGCGCCTACGGACGACAGGACCACGCGTTCCCCGCGCTCGACATCGTCCCCTGCGATGTACGGGACTTCGCCGAGGTCATCAGCCGTATCGCCGCCGACGGCCGCCCCCGCGCCGTCTTCACCAACAGTGACCACCTCCAGACCCAGGCCGCCCTCGCCGCCGAGTACTTCGGCCTCCCGGGCAAGGACTGGCGCGCCGCGCTGCGCACCAAGAACAAGGCCGAGCTGCGCCGCGCCCTCGCCGCCGCGGGCCCGGACGCCGCCGACTCCGCCTGGTCCGCCGACCCCGTCTGGTCCTCCGACCCCGTCTGGTCCGCCGAACTCGCCACCGGACAGGAACCCGCCACCCTCGCCGGACTCGACGCGCCCTACCCCTGCGTGGTCAAACCGCGCGAGGGCGTGGCCAGCGAGGACGTCGTCCTCGTCGCCGACGCCGACGAACTCGTCCGGCGCTGCGTCGAGATACGGGCCCGGCGGCCCGGAGCCGCCCTGGTCGTCGAGGAGTTCCTGGACGGTGAGCTGCGCACCCTCGAAACCCTCGGCGACGGCCGCACCCTGCATGTCCTCGGCGGCTTCCGCACCGAGCTCTCGCCGCCCCCGCACTTCATCGAGGAACGGCTGCACCTGCTGCCTGCCTCACCCCCGCAGCCGCACACCGATCAGGTGCTGGCGCAACTGCGCGCGCTGGGCGTCGGCTTCGGTGTGTGCCACACCGAGTACGTCGTCCAGGGTGACCGGGCCCGCCTCATCGAGGTCAACTACCGCGCCATAGGCGACCAGTGCGACCTCGTCCTCGCCGAACTCCTCGGCATCCCCCTTTTCGAGTACATCCTCCGTACGCACCTGGGCGAGCCGCTGCCGGACGACCTCGGCGCGCGCACCGACGGCAGGGTTCGCATGGAGTACGTCCTGGCCGACCGCGCCGGGCGGCTCGCCTCCGCCCCTCCGGCGAGCGTGACCGAGCGTGACGGCGTACGACTGGACTACCGGCCGCTGCGCGGGGTCGGCGAGGAACACCCGCTCCACCGCACCAATCGAGACTTCCTCGGCGTGCTCCGGGCCACCGGCACCGACCAGGGGCGGATCGACGCGGCGGTGGCGCAGTTCCTCGCGGCCCACCGATGGGAGATCGTGTGACAGAGGAAGCGGAGCTTCTCGGACGGGTGCTCGACACGCTCCTCCGAGAGGACGCCTACAAGCTGCGCAGCCGCGCCACCCCGGAACGGCGCGCCGACGGCGACTGGCTGCGCATCGCGCTCGAGGGGGGCGAAAGCGTGCTGCTGCCGGTGGAACCCGAGGGCTTCCAGTGCGATATCCGCGCCCGTCGCCAGCCCCTGCTATGCGCTCCCGCGACTGCCCAATGGGCCCCGGCTGTTCGGGTCGATGTCGAACCGGGCGCTGCCGAACGGACCTCCGCCGAGCCGGTCGATGCCGAATGGGCTCCCGCTGAGCCTGTCGCTGCCGAATGGGCCCCGGCTGATCGGGCCGATGCCGAGCCGGGCGCTGCCGAACGGACCTCCGCCGAGCCGGTCGACGCCGAACGGGCTTCCGCCGAGCCGGTCGACGCCGAATGGGCCCCGGCTGAATGGGCTGACGCCGAACCGGCCCCCGCCGAGCCGCAGTCCGCGCTCGGCCCGGCCGACGGGTCCGGGGGCCGCACCCTCGGAGCGCCCAGCACTGCGCAACAAGCAGACGAGCCCAGGGCCCCAGGCACCCCAGGCACCCCAGGCGCCCCGGGCGCCCAAGCCGGTCGTCCACCCCACACCATGCTCACCGGCCTCGCCCCCGTCCTCGGGCGGCTGCGGGCCGCCGTGCCGGAGGAGGACCGGCCGCTGTACGACGTCTTCGTGACCGAGTGCCGACAGGCCCTCGACGCCATGCGGCTGCACACCCGCATCCGGCCCGGCGTCGTCGCCGAGCTGGCCGCGCGCCATGGCGAGGGACGGTGGACGGGGATGCCCGGGGCGGTCGCGTACGACACGCTCGCCGCCTTCCGGGACCACCCGGTCTACCCGACCAGCCGGGGCCGGGCCGTCTTCACCGAGGCCCAATTACGCGCCCACGCACCCGAGTTCCACCCCACCTTCCCGTTGCGCTGGCTCGTCCTCCCCCGCGAAGCCGTGGGCGGTGACCCGGCGCGGCTGCCCGACTGGTGGCCGACGCCCGCTCAGCTCGGCCTTGGAAGCGGGCGGCCCTCCGGCGAGGGGTGGCTGGCCTTCCCCGTGCATCCGCTCACCGTCGGCCGCCCGCTGGAGGCCGCGCTGCGTGCGGCCGGGCTCGAAGGCGAAGCCCGGCTCGCCGACCGCCCCCTGCTGGACGTACGGCCCACCCTCTCCATGCGGACCGTGGCCGTCGCCGACGACCCTCTCGTCCATCTCAAACTGCCGCTCACCACCTCCACGCTGGGGATGCGCAACCGGCGGTCGGTCAAACCCGGCACGCTGATCGACGGCGAGGTGGCGCAGCGCCTGGTGGAGGCGGTGATCGCGCGCGAGCCGCGATTCGGCGCGACCGTGCTGCTCGCCGACGAGACCACCCACCTCCACGCCGGACACGAGCTGCTGGCCACGCTCGTACGCCGCTACCCGCCCGGTCTTGAGAACGCCACCATCGTGCCGCTGGCCGGGCTGCTCGCCCCCGCCCCGGACGGCACGCTCGTCATCGACGGGCTCGCCGAGCGCCACTACGGCGGGGACGTCCTCGCCCTGCTCGACGACTACCTCACCCTGCTGTTCGACTTCCACACCACACTCTTCGCGTACGGCATCGCGCTGGAGTCCCATCAGCAGAACATCTCGCTGGTCTTCGAGGGCGGCGGCGGAGGGGGCGGCGGAGGCGGCGGCGACAACGCCGGTGCCTTGCCCCGGCTGCGGCTGCTCATCAAGGACCACGACGGCCCCCGCGTCCACGCGATACGGCTCGCCGCCATGGTCGGCGGCGGACCGGCCGCCGACCTGTGCGGATTCGACGACCGCAGAATCCTGACGTCCGGCGACGGGCCGGTGGCCGATGTGTTCACCACCATCACCGTCCATCTGTGCGCCGCCGCCCCCGTCTTCGAGCTCGCGCGCCTCGGCCGGGCCCCGCTCGACACCCTGCTGCGGCGGCTGCGCGACCGGCTCACCGACGCCGTCGACCGGCTCGCCGTCACTCGGCCCGGTGCCGCCGCCGCGCTGCTGCGGCGGCGGGTGCTGGACGCGGATCGGCTGCCGGTCAAGGCGATGGTCACCGCCGGCACCTTGTTCACCAAGGAGCGCTCGGGCGCCGCGGACATCAACAAGCACTACGTCACCGGCCCCAACTATCTGCTGCGGGGAAGCGGCAGATGACCGCCGCGCCCCTCTTGCCGTTACCGCCAAGCCCCTCCTGCCCCTCCCGCCTCTCCCGCCCCTCCTGCCCCTCCTGCCCCTCTCTCCTCCGCACCCGCTGGAGCCGCCCCATGCCCATGACCTCCTCGCCCGCCACGACCGTGGCCTCCGCCGACCACGCCACCGCCCACACCCTGCTCAACTGTCTGCTCCGCGAGGTGTCGGGGCCGGAGCATCAGACCGTCGTGGCCGATGGGTGGCTGCGGCTGAGGCTGCCGCGCTGCGGGGTGCTGTTGCGCGTCGGGCTGCGGCGCACCTCCCTCATCGGGGCGCACCGCTTCACCGGGCCGGTCAGCGAGCAGCGCGAGGGCGGCTGGACCGAGGTGTCCTGGCGCGAGTTGGCCGAGCGCATCCGCCGGGAGCTGCAACTGCGCACGGGGGTGCGCAACGATGAGTTCCTGGACCAGGTCGCCTCCAGCCACGCGGGCATGACGGCGGCCTTGGCGGCTCTGGAGGGCCGGGAAGCTCTGGACGACCGGGACACACCACCCGTGAGCGGCGGCGCCCCGGACCCCTACCTCGCCTCCGAGCAGTCCCTGCTCTTCGGCCACCGCTTCCACCCCACCCCCAAGGCCCGCACCGGCAACGCCGACTCCTGGGCGCGGTTCGCCCCCGAGGCCGGGGCACGCTTCCCGCTGCACCACCTCGCCGTACGCCAGGAGTACGTACGCGAGGAGTACGTCGGGGAGGGGTACGTCGGCCAGGAGTACGTCCGCGAGGAGTGCGTCGGCCAGGAGCACGTCCGCGAGGAGTACGTCGGCCAGGAACGCGGAGCCCTCGCCGCGCTCGACCGGCAGGGCGCCGTCCCCGAGGGCTACCGGCTGCTGCCCGCGCACCCCTGGCAGTACGCGATGCTGCGCGAGCACCGTCTGCTGCGGGCGGCCATCGCCCGGGGCGAGGTGCTGGACCTCGGGCCGGGCGGCGCGGAGTTCGCGCCGACCGCGTCGGTCCGTACGCTCTACGACGGCCGGGACTTCCTCAAGTTCAGCCTCAATGTGCGGATCACCAACTGTCTGCGCAAGAACGCCGACTACGAGCTGTCCGGCGCCGTCGCCCTGACCCGGCTGCTGGAGCCGGTCGCCGCCGATCTCGCCGCCCGCTTCTCCGGCTGTGAGCTGCTGCGCGAACCCGCCTACCGGACGCTGGACCTCGGCGGCGATCAGCAGCTCATCGAGGGCTTCGGGGTGATCGTCCGCGAGGGGCTGGCCGCCCGGCTGCGGCCGGGGCTGACCGCGCTGCTCGCGGCGGCCGTCGCCGATGAGTACCCGACCAGCGGCGCCCAGATCTCCCGCCTCCTCCCCGATGTCGGCCCCGACCGGCTCTCCGCGTGGTGGCAGGCGTATCTCAACCTTCTCGTACCACCCGTGCTGGCCGCCTACTTCGATCACGGCGTGGTCCTCGAACCCCACCTCCAGAACGTCGTCATCGGTGTCGACCCCGCCGACGGCACCCCCCGACAGGTGCTCTTCCGCGATCTGGAGGGCACCAAGCTGGTGCCCGAGCGCCACGCCGCCGCGCTCGCCGCGCTGCCCGAGGCGGTGGCCCGCCCGCTGACGTACGAGCGCGAGCGCGGCTGGGACCGGGTGGTGTACTGCCTGCTGGTCAACCACATCGCCGAGATGGTGGCCGCCCTCGCCGACCGCTGTCCACGTCTGGAGCCCGCGCTGTGGTCGGCGGTCCGCCGGGTGCTGTGCGAGCGCTCGGCGGCCCATGACCACCCGCCCGCGCTGCGCGCCCTCGTGGCGGGCGTGCCGCTGCCCGCCAAGGCCAACCTCCTGACCCGCTGGGCTCGTCGGGCCGACCGCCACGCGGGCTATGTCCGCATCGCCAGCCCGCTCGCCTCCGCCCTGCTGTCCGAGGCGGCGCACGTGTCGGAAGCGGCCCATGTGTCCGAAGAAGCCCACGTCATCCACCACCCCGGGAGCAGCCGTTGATCACCCCTGCCGTCCGTACCCTCGCCACGGAGCTGACCGGCGACGACCTTCCCGCCTACGTCTACGACCTGAGCGCGCTCCGCGCCCACGCGCTGGCCGTACGGGACGCGCTGCCGCCGGGCCTCGAGCTGTACTACGCCGCGAAGGCCAACCCGGCGCCCGCCATCCTCCAGGCGCTCGCGCCCCACGTCACCGGCTACGAGGTCGCCTCCGGCGGCGAGGTGGAGCATGTCCGGGCGGCCGTGCCCGGGGCGCCGCTGGCCTTCGGCGGGCCGGGCAAGACCGAGGGGGAGCTGCGGCGGGCGCTGACGCTGGGTGTGGAGCGGTTCCATGTGGAGAGCGAGCAGGAGCTGCGGCTGCTGGCCGGGGCGGCGGAGGACGCGGGGATCCCGGCCGTGGATGTCCTCCTGCGCGTCAATCTCCCGGTGGCCGGTGACGAACTGGGCGGCGCGGCGCTCGCCATGGGTGGCCGCCCGAGCCCCTTCGGCCTCGACCCCGAGGCCGTGGAGCGCTGCCTTCCGCTGTTCGCCGAGGCGAACCCCGGCGGCGGCCCCCTCCGGCTGCCGGGCGGCGGCCCCCTCCGGCTGCGCGGCATCCATGCCCATCTCGCCAGCGGCCTCGACGCCCCCGCCCAGGTCGCCGTCGCCGCCGCGATCGCCGACTGGGCGGCGAAGCTGTCCGAACGCCACGGGCTGGGCCTCACCGAGGTGAACGTCGGCGGCGGGATGGGCGTGGACTACGCCCATCCCGACCGCCGCTTCGACTGGGCCGCCTACGGCAAGGGGATGGCGGACCTCGCCCTCCGCCACCCCGGCCGCACGCTGCGGATCGAGCCCGGCCGGGCGCTGACCGTCCACTGCGGCTGGTACGTCAGCGAGGTGCTGGACATCAAGCACAGCGGAGGCGAGGCGTTCGCGGTGCTGCGCGGTGGCACCCACCACCTCCGCACCCCCGCCACCAAACAGCACGACCAGCCCTTCCAGGTGCTCCCCATGGACACCGGGGATACCTGGACCCGGCCCTGGGCGCGCCCGGCGGTACGGGCGGAGCCGGTCACGCTGGTCGGCCAGCTCTGCACCCCCAAGGACGTGCTGGCCCGCCGGATCCCGGTCCCGGAGCTACGGGTGGGGGACCGCGTCGCCTTCGCGATGGCGGGTGCGTACGCGTGGAACATCTCGCACCACGACTTCCTGATGCACCCCCGGCCGGGCTTCCACTACCTGGAGGAATGAGGGCGGACGGCTGTCAGATGGCGGGGTGGGGCTCACCGCGATAGGTGCCGAAGGACCACTTGTTGCCCTCCGGGTCGGCGATGGCGAACTCACGGCTGCCGTACGGCTGGTCCTCGATCGGCCGGAGCACCCGCACACCGGCCGCCGTGAGCCGTTCGTACAGCGCGTCGACGTGGCCGGTGACGACGTACGCCCCGAAGGTGCCCGGCTCCAGGCACCAGCTCTTGGTGGCCGGGTCGTACGAGCCGAGCATGACGCCGCCACCCTCGGGCCAGTCGAGCTGGGCATGGGCGACGCGGTCTTCGTCCTGGTAGACGGCCGTGCGCAGGAAGCCGACCGTGTCGACCAGGAAGTCGATCAGGGCGATGGCGTCATGGGCCTGGAGCGTGGGCCAGATGGCGGGATCACGCGGCTGCTTGTGCTGCTCCTGCTGCTGGTTCGGTGCGGTGTTCATGGGCTCTACTCTTCGCCGTAGAGATGGCCCCCGGCTTGGATATTCCGGCACTCTTCGGCCAGCCAGGCGGTCGGGCTCACTCCGGTGTACTGACGGAAGTCGCGCACCAGGTGGGAGTGGTCGAAGTAGCCGCATTCGGCGGCGACCCGGGCCAGATCCGGCGCCCGGCCCACCGCCACGGACCGGACCACCGTGTTTCTGGCGTGCTGGAAGCGCATCAGCCGCGCCGCCTGCTTGGGGCTCAGCCCCGTCTCGGCCCGGAACACGCTGGTCAGCCGGCGCGGGCTGAGCGCCACATGCTCGGCCAGACCCGTCAGCGTCCCGGCCCCGCGATGCCGGGCCAGCCACGTCCACGCCTCGGCGACCTCGCTCCGCACCGGCGCCCCGTCCTCGCCCGCCGCCGCGCGCTCCCGCAGATACGTGCCCAGCGTGGCGAACCGGTCCGCCCACGTTCGCTGCTCACACAGCCGCTCCCGGATTTCGGCGGCCCGCTTTCCCAGCACGTCCGCCCCGGAGGTGACCAGCTCGGAGGTGAGCGCCCCGGCCGGAAGCCCCAGCAGCGTGCGCGCCGCCAGCGGATGCACCGCGAGCTGCAAACCGGCCTCCCGGCCGGGCTGGACGATATACGCCGGTCGCTGGTGCAGACCGCCGACGACGATCTCCTCCCGCGCGGCGCCGGGCCCCCGCGCCTGCTCGGGCGTGACACCGCCGACGACGGGACCCTCCAGGGAGAAGATCAGCGTCAGATAGGGAGAGGGCAGCCCCCGGTGCAACGTCGGCGGTATCCCCTGGGAGCGATAGCCGACGGCGGTCACCACCATCCCACCGAGCCCGCACCCGAGCCCGGCCCCGGCCCGCACGAACTCGTGGCTGCCCATGCGGCCAGTATCACCCTGCGGGCGAGCTCGCCCGCAGGCGCCGGTCATGTTCCGCGTCGATCTCGCGCAGCTCTGCTTGAGCGGCGGCGCGCTCCTCCTCGGTGACCGGCCCGTGCTCCCTCTGGAGCCAATCCACCAGCTCCAGCAGCCCGTCCCGGGTTCGCCTTGTCACCATGTGTGCACCTTGGTCTCACAGGTGGTGGCCCCTGAGAACGACTACGCTGAGAGCGCACCGCACCCGAAGGAGGCTCCCGGTCATGACCGCGACCCACGATCGTCCGCAGATGCTGCCGGAGGAGTTCGAGGAGTACGCGCGGCTGGCGGCCCGCGTGGCGGAGGGAGTGCGGTGGGAGTTCATCAACGGGAAGATCGGGGTCACGCCGGTGCCGGATGGCGATCATGGGCGGATCATCCAGTGGCTGGCGCGGATCTGCATTCAGGCCCATCCCGACCTGTGGCTGCATGACCAGGGCCTCAAGGTCGAGACGTACCGCAACGGCCACGCCCGCCCCGACGGGACCCTCGCCCACGGTGACGCGTTCGTCGGCCAGGGGGAGTGGGCCGACGCCGATCCCGTCCTGATGGTCGTGGAGGTCACCTCGTACGACTCCGACACCGACCGGAGGGACCGAGTGGAGAAGCCGCGCGCCTACGCCGAGACGGGCATCCCGGTGTATCTGCTGGTCGACCGGGAGGCCGGTGAGGTCACCGTGTTCAGCGAGCCCGACGGGGTCCGGTACGAGAGCACCAAGACCGTGCCGTTCGGCAAGCCGCTTACGCTGCCCGCGCCCATTGGCGTCACGCTCGACACCGAGCCGCTCCAGGGCTGGGTGCGCTGAGGTCCCTGGCCGCGGCGGGGTTGCGGTGGCCTGGAATCATTCGGTGGCATGTACACCGTTACCCTCTGGGAGTTCGCCGCGCTCGCGGCGGCATCCATACTCGTCGGCTTCTCGAAGACCGCCGTCAGCGGCGCCAATACCGTCAGCCTCGCGATCTTCGCGGCGGTGCTTCCGGCCCGGGAGTCGACCGGTGTGCTGCTGCCCCTGCTGATCGTCGGCGACCTGCTCGCCGTGCGCACCTATCGGCGGCACGCCCACTGGGGGACCCTGGTGCGGCTGTTCCCTGCGGTCGCGGCCGGGGTCGTGGTGGGCACGGTGTTCTTGCTCTGGGCCGGGGACGCGGAGGTGCGGACGTCCATCGGGGCGATCCTGCTGCTGATGGCCGGGGTCACGGTGTGGCGGCGGCGCGCGGCGGCCCGTGCGGAGGCCCCCGCGACGCCCGACGCGGACGGGGCGGGCGCCCGGCTCAAGGCCGGTTCGTACGGTGTGCTCGGCGGCTTCACCACGATGGTGGCCAACGCGGGCGGCCCCGTGATGTCGCTCTACCTGCTCTCCGCCGGTTTCCGGAAGCTGGGTTTCCTGGGCACCTCGGCCTGGTTCTTCCTGATCGTGAACGTCGCCAAGGTGCCCTTCAGCGTCGGCCTCGGCCTGATCGACGGCCGCTCCCTGCTCCTGGACGCGCTGCTGGTGCTCTTCGTGCTGCCCGGTGCGTACATCGGTAAGGCGTGCGTGGACCGGATCAATCAGCGGCTCTTCGAGCGGCTGGTCATCGGGGCCACGGTGCTGGGCGGGCTTCAGTTGCTGCTGCGCTGAGCCCCACGGACCTACGAGGCCCGGATCGGCGACGCGTCCGCGGCCTGGCGGACCACATCGGCGAAGTTCGCCGCCAGTCGCCGCGCCGTACGCACGGACTCCGGCTCGACCCGCTCGGCCTCGGCCCGGAGCGCGCGCAGGTCCAGGCCCGCGTCGGCCAGGGCGGCTTCGTCCCAGCCGACGAGGCGGTCCGCCCCCGCCTCCGGATGAAACTGCACGCCCCAGGCCCGCTCGCCCATCCGGAACGCCTGCACCGGACAGGCGTCGCTCGATGCGAGCCAGACGGCACCAGGGGGAAGCGCGGTGATCTGGTCACGATGGTTCTGAATGGCCCGGAACTCACGCGGTACCCCGGCGAACAGCGCGTCGGCATCGGCTTCCGGCCTCAGCCGGACAGCACAGGAGCCCCGTTCGGGCCGACCGTGATCGCCGAGCACTGTCCCGCCCGCCGCGACGGCGAGCACCTGGGCCCCCAGGCAGATCCCCAGCAACGGGATGCCCTCGGCGATGGCACGCCGGGTGAGTTCCCGTTCGGCCGGTAGCCAGGGCGCGTATGCGTCGGCATCCGGCAGGAAGCCACCACCGAGCAGGACCACCGCGTCGAAACCCTCCGGGGACGCGGGGGCCGACGCGCCGTCGGTTTCGACCACCGTCAGCCCCATCTCCGCCCACCACGGCAGGAACCGCCCCGGACCACTGCGCTCCGCGTTGCGGACGACGAGGACGCGGCTCACATCCCTGCCTTCTTCTTCAGGCCCGCTATGAAGGCGCTCCACGAGCCGTTGGGGAATATGAGGGTGGGGCCGTCAGGGTTCTTGGAGTCGCGTACGGGGACGATGCCGGGGAGGTTGTCGGCGACCTCGACGCAGATGCCGCCGTCGTTGTTGCTGTAGCTGCTCTTACGCCAGACGGCGGTGCTCAGGTCCGGTGTCGTCGCCATGAGTCCAGTCCTTCATCGCAGCTCGGATCATCGCCTCGGAGTCCCGGGGTGAGAGGGCCATGGCCCGTAGCAGATCGTAGTTCTTCCGGAGCTTTGCGACTACGTCCTTATCTTCGATGATCGTCCCAAAGCGACTGCCTTCCTTGTAGGCCAGCATTGGCTCGTCCGGCACCGTGTAGAGCACGAGGGAGTTGCCCGCTTCCACATGGTGGCCCGCACTGAACGGCAGCACCTGAAGGGTCACGTACGGATGTGTCCCGTGCTCAAGCAGGGACTCCATCTGGCGCTGCATCACCTCCGAGCCTCCCGCCGGGCGGCGCAACGCCGCTTCATCGACGATGAACCAGCACTCCGGCGGATGAGGCTGGTCCAGCCGTGTCTGCCGGTCGAGGCGAGCCTTCACCAGAGCCTCGATTTCCGCGTCCGGAGCATGGCGGTGTCCGATCCGTAGCGACTCCCTCGCGAGTTCAGCGGTCTGGAGCAGCCCAGGGATGGTGGCGCACGCGTACTCCTCGATCACGATCGCCCGGCTCTCGACCTCAACGGCCCGCCGGTACTTCCCCGGAAACGGCTCGTTCTTCGCCAGCGCATAGATCCGTGCGAACATCCCGTCCGTCCCGAAGCACGCGTCCAGCTTCGCCGGAAGGTCGTCGTACGGCAGGGACTCCGCCGCCTCGATCCGGGCCAGGTGCGATTTGCTGTAGTTCAGCACCTCGGACAGTCGCCGTAACGACATGTCCGCCTTCTCGCGGTGGCGGCGGATCTCCGCGCCGAAGAGGTCGCGGGCGGAGCGGTCGGGAAACAGTTCGCGTGGCTGGAACGGCATCGTGCATCCCCTCTTGTCCCGCGATCTTGGCTGGGACGTGTCGCCTCTTTCCAGCCTACGCGCCGGACCGCAACGGTATGTGCACACAACGTAATTGGCCGACCGGAAAGACAGGTCAACGTGTTCTCACACACCGAATCCAATGCCCCACGGATGACGATGCGCGTCTACCGCGTCTCGCCGGACGGCGCGGTCGTGACGCAGGAGCTGGGCAGGGTGGTCGTCGTGGTCAAGGACAAGCTCGAACCCCTGCGGTCCAGCCAGTACCCGCCCTGCCGCTGCCCGCACCACCGCGACCGTGCGGACCTATGACCCCGGTGAACCGTCGGCTTGGCGGTCCCGGCGAGGTCCGCCGGGGCCGGTCCACACCGGTTCGAATCCGGTTGCGGCCTCAGGAATCCCTCCGCTGTGGAGTCAGCGCTGAGAATGTCACCCCGGTGAGCTCCTCGGAGACGGTCCACAGGCGCTGCTGGGCGGCCTGGTCGTGGGAGTCGGGGCTGGAGGCGACCAGCTTCGGGTAGCCGCGGATCTCCCCCCGGTTGCCGGGGCCGTAGTACTCGCCGCCGGTGACGGCTGGATCGGTGGCGGCGCGCAGCGTGGGCAGGGCGCCCATCTCGGCCTTCTGGGTGAGCAGCGGCGCGAGCCAGGTGATGGGCACGCGAAGCGCGGCGGGCGTGTTGCGGGCGAGCTCGGTGTTGGACACGCCGGGATGGGCGGCCACCGCGACCGTGTTGCCGTGCGGTGCGAGCCGGCGCTGCAGTTCGTACGTGAACATCAGGTTGGCGAGTTTGGCCTGGCCGTAGGCGGCGACGCGGCTGTACGAGCGCTCCCACTGCAGGTCGTCGAAGTGGATGGCGGCCCGGATGCGGTGACCGGTGCTGCTGACCGTCACGACGCGGGAGCCGGGGACGGGCAGGAGCCGGTCCAGCAGCAGGCCGGTCAGGGCGAAGTGGCCGAGGTGGTTGGTGCCGAACTGCAGCTCGAAGCCGTCGGCGGTGGTCTGCCTCGGGGTGTACATCACGCCCGCGTTGTTGATCAGAAGGTCGATGCGCGGGTGGGCCGCGCGCAGGTCGGCCGCCGCGGACCGGATCGAGTCCAAGGAGGCCAGGTCGAGGGCCTGGACGGTGACGTCGCCGGTGATGCGGGCGGCTGCCTGCTTGCCCTTCTCCACGTCGCGGACCGCCAGAACCACCGCCGCCCCGCGCGCCGCGAGCATCCGGGCGGTCTCGAAGCCCAGTCCGGTGTTGGCGCCGGTCACGATCGCCACCCGGCCGTGCTGATCGGGGATGTGCTGCTCTGTCCAGTTGCCGGTCATGACGCACTCCTAAAGAACCATCGGTCTGTTACGAGGATCAACGTAAGAGACCGCCGGTCTTCTGTCAAGAGACCAGTGGTCTTTAAGCTAGGGTGAGGGCGTGACATTTCAGCGAGCGCGAAGCGAGGAGCAGCGGGAGATCCGCCGCCGGGCGATCCTGGACACGGCGGCGGCGATGCTCGACGAGATGCCCGTAGCCGAGGTGAGCCTCAACGAGCTCAGTCGGCGGGTGGGCCTGGCCAAGTCGAACGTCCTGCGGTATTTCGAGTCACGCGAGGCGGTGCTGCTCGAACTGCTGGACGTTTTTCTGGAGAGCTGGCTCGCCGAGCTGGCGGACGAGCTGGCCGCGGGTATCGAGGCGCATGCGGCGCCGGAAGTGCGGGCGGGCCAGTTGGCCGAGATCCTCAGTCGGTCGCTGGCGGGCCGGGTGGTGCTGTGCGACCTCTTCGGCGCGCAGGGCGGCGTCCTCGAGCACAACGTCTCGGTCGAGGTGGTCAAGCGGCACAAGCGTTCCACCCTCGCGCGGCTCGCGGCCATGACCGAGCTCGTGCGCCGCCATGTGCCCGAACTCGGCGACGGCGCGGAGCTGTTCTGCCTGATGAGCCTGGTCTCGGCGGGTGCCCTGTCGGCGTACGTCCCGCCGCCGCCCAGCGTCCTTGCCGCCTACGCGGACGAGCCTGCCCTCGGCGTGCTCCACCTGGAGCTGCGTGACGCTCTGCGGATCTCCTTCACCTCGGCACTCCTGGGCGTGCTGCCGCGCGCCTGAACCCTCCTGTCCCGGCCCGCGGTTCACCGCGGCATGCCTCGGAACACAGCATCCATCGCAGGGCGCGAAGGTCGTCGTGCGCGCCGCCACGCTCCGGGCGGACGGTCCCAGCGGCGGCTTCTTCGACGTGAACGGCCCCGTGGGCTGGTGATTGCCGTCCGCGACGGCCGGCGGGTGGTCCGGATCGCCCTGGACCGAGGTGAAGACGCCGAGGTGGCGGCGGTGGTTGCGCCCCATCGACATCGGCCGCGCGCTCCTAGTATTTTTACCTGAAAGTGCCATAGAGACAGGGGCCTGCCGTTCCTGTTGGCATTCACTTGTTGTGCGCCCTACCGGGGGCGCGCTCATCTGAGTGACGATTGGAGGCAGGGGATGGCGGGTTCCGCATCGGACACGATCGCTGTCGTCGGCGCCGGGGTAATGGGACGCAACATCACCGCACTCGCGCTGGGCCGTGGGGTCGATGTCGTGCTGGTCGATGTCTCGGGTGACGTGCTGGAGAGCGCCCGAGCGGAAATCGCCCAACTGCTGCGGCACGGGCAGTTCATGGGCGCCTTCCCCGCCTCCCAGGCCACCGGGACCTTGACCACGACGCTGTCCAGCGGCGATGTCGCGGACGCCGATGTGGTGATCGAGGCGATCACCGAGGACGCCGCGCTCAAGGCGCGGGTCATGGCGGACCTCTCCGGCACGGTCCCCGCCGGGACCCCGCTGATCACCAACACCTCGGGAATCCCCATCGCCGAACTGGCGAAGTCGGTGCAGCGGCCCGCGGAACTGGCCGGGGTTCACTTCATGAATCCGTCCTATCTCATCGAGATGGTGGAAGTGGTGCGCGGCCCGCAGACCGGCGAGGACGCCATGGCCGCGATCCTGTCCCTGCTGGGCCGGCTGGGGCGGAAGACGGTCGTCGTGCGTGACGCGCCGGGCTTCGTCACCAGCAGGCTGCTGCACCCCATGATCAATGAAGCGGCGCGCATCGTGGCCGAGGGCACCGCGAGTGTCGAGGACGTGGACCAGCTCATGCACGGCTGCCTCGGTCATCCGACCGGCCCGCTGCGCACCGCCGATCTGATCGGACTCGACAATCTCGCGGACGCTCTTCGGCTGCTTGCCGAGCGGACCGGAAATTCCACCTTCGAGCCCTGTGAACTTCTGATGGAGAAGGTGCGCCGCGGTGATCTGGGGCGTAAGACGGGGCGCGGGTTCTACAACTATGGAGAGGTGCTTTCGTGAGTATGGACCAGGCAGTCACCGCCGAGGCGACCGAGCAGGCGATCACAGCGTTCGTCTCGGAGCGGGTGAAGGCGGAGGTCCCTGCCGACCAGGACCTCTTCGGGTCCGGGCTGGTGTCGTCGATGTTCGCGATGGAGCTCGTCGTCCATCTGGAACAGGCATTCTCCGTGCAGATCCTGGGGGACGACCTCAAGCGGGACAACTTCCGCACCATCGCGGCCATGACCGCTCTGGTGGTGCGGTTGCGCGGCGGCGAGAAGCCCGCCGATGACTGAGCCGCTCGCCGGCGCCCGTGACCTCGTCGACGACCTCGTCGGCGACCGGGCCGCGGAGTGGGACCGGACCGGTCTGATCCCCGACGACGTACTGCGCACGCTGTCCGCTCGCGGTCTGCTGTGCGCCGGGGTGCCGGAGGCGTCCGGCGGGCTCGGCGCGAGCAGCGCGGTGAACGGCGAGTTCACCGCGTTCGTGGGCAGCCGGTGCAGTTCCCTGCGGAGCGTGATGACCTCGCAGGGCATGGCCGCGTGGACCATTCAGCGCCTGGGCAGCGCACAACAGCACGCCGAGTACCTGCCGAAACTGGCCGGGGGTCAGCTCGCCGCCGTCGCGTTCAGCGAGCCGGAGGCGGGCAGCGATCTGTCGGCGATGACCACGACCATCGAGCGGGACGACGACACCGTCATCGTCCGCGGCCAGAAGGTCTGGACGACCGCGGCCCACTACGCCGACCTGATCGTGGTCGTCGGCCGCTATGGCTCAGGTGCGGCAGCCGTCGTGGTGCCCGCCTCGGCTCCGGGCGTCACCGTGACCAGGGTGGCGCAGCCGTCCGGCTGCCGGGCGGCGGGCCATGCGAACGTGACGCTCGACGAGGTGCGGCTGCCCGCCACCGCCGTGCTCGGCGGTGGACAGCCCCTGATGCTCCTGGTGACCACCGCGCTGGCGTACGGGCGGATCTCGGTCGCCTGGGGCTGCGTCGGCATCCTCCGGGCCTGCCTCGACGCCGCCCGCGGCCATGCCCGCACCCGGACGCAGTTCGGGAAGCGGCTCGCGGACCACCAGCTCGTCGCCCGCCACCTGGCGAATCTGCTGACCTCCGAGCAGATCGCCACCCGGGTGTGCGAACACGCCAGCCGGTGCTGGGACGAGGGCTCTCCCGAGATGGTCGTCGCCACCGTTCTCGCCAAGCAGGTGAGCGCGGTCCAGGCCGCGCAGGGCGCCGCCACGGCGGTGCAGGTGCTGGGTTCGGCGGCGGCACACGAGGGCCATGTGGTCGAGCGCGCGTACCGCGACGCGAAGCTCATGGAGCTCATCGAGGGCAGTACGGAGATCTGTGAGCTGATCCTCGCCGACCACGCCGTATCGATGCCCGCGACATGAGTTGGCGTACCGAGACAAGGAAGAGCCGTGGCTGAACAGACCTCGATCGTGAAGTGTCTGGTGTGGGACCTCGACAACACCCTGTGGCAGGGCACGTTGCTGGAGGACGGAGCGGTGACGCTCCCCGCCCCGGTCAGAGAACTCATCGCCGAGCTGGACGGCCGCGGCATCCTGCAGTCGGTGGCCAGCAAGAACGACCACGACCTGGCCTGGAAGCAGTTGGAGGCGCTGGGCGTCGCCGAGTACTTCGTGCTGCCGCACATCGGCTGGGGTCCGAAGTCCGATTCGGTGCGGGAGATCGCCACCGAGCTCAACTTCGCGCTCGGCACGATCGCCTTCATCGACGACCAGCCGACGGAGCGGGCGGAGGTCCAGTTCCACCTGCCCGAGGTCCGCTGCTATGACGCCGGGCAACTGTCCGAGCTCTCCGCCCTGCCGGAGTTCAACCCGGCGACGGTGACCGTGGACGCGCGCCGCCGCCGGCAGATGTACCAGGCCGGGTTCGAGCGGAAGGCGGCGGAGGCGGAGTTCACCGGGCCGAGCGAAGACTTCCTGCGCTCGCTGGAACTGGTGATGCGTATCGGACGCGCCACCGAGGAGGAGCTCTCCCGGGTGGAGGAGCTGACGCTGCGCACCAGCCAGATGAACGCCACCGGTGTGCACTACTCCATCTCCGATCTGCGGGCGCTGCTGGCCGATCCGCGCCATGAGGTGCTGGTGACCACGCTCACCGACCGGTTCGGGCCGCATGGCGCGGTCGGTCTCCAACTGCTGGAGAAGCACGAAGGCGTCTGGCATCTCAAGCTGCTGGCCACGTCGTGCCGGGTGGTGTCGTTCGGCGCCGGTTCGGCGATCCTGCGCTGGCTCGGCGACCAGGCCGCCCGGGCGGGTGTCCATCTGGCCGCCGACTTCCGGCAGACCGAGCGCAACCGGATGATGGAGATCGCCTACCGCTTCGCCGGTTTCACCGACGAGCCGTGCGACTGCCGGGCCGCGCTGCCCGCGCCCGCAGAGGAGGACATCCAGCGGCTGCATCTGTCCCCGGCGCCGTCCGACCCGCCGCCCACGATGGAGCTGCACGCCGTCAGCCTCCAGGGCGTCTGAGCCCTCGCCGGCCGGGAGGTCCGCCTCCCGGCCGGTTCCGATGTGAGAAGACCAGAGAAGATGGATGACGCATGGCGAACCAGGTAGGTCTCCCGGCCGCGCTCTCGGAGTACATCCGGGAGTTCTCCCTGCGGGAGGACGAGGTCCTGCGGCAGCTACGTGAGACGACGGCGGAGCTTCCCGCGGGCACCGCGATGCAGGTCATGCCCGAGGAGGGCCAGCTTCTGACGCTGCTGGCCGGACTCACCCCGGCGAAGAGGATCCTGGAGATCGGCACGTTCACCGGGTACAGCACCCTGTGCCTGGCCCGTGCGCTCGCGCCCGGCGGACAGCTCGTCACCTGTGACATCACCGACCGCTGGGCAAGCATCGGCGCCGACTACTGGGCCAGGGCGGGCGTCGAGGGGCGGATCGACCTGCGCGTCGGTGACGCGGCCGACACCCTCAAGGCCATCCTCGCGGAGGAGGGCCCCGGCACGTTCGACTTCGTGTTCATCGACGCCGACAAGCAGGGCTACCCGCACTACTACGAGATGGCGCTGACGCTTCTCGGCGACCGCGGTCTGATCGTGGTCGACAACACCCTGTTCTTCGGCAAGGTCGTGGACCCCGAGGCGCAGGACGTCGACACCGCCGGGATCCGCGCGTTCAACAAGCTGGTCCACGACGATCCGCGGGTGGAGATGTCCCTGGTCCCCATGGCGGACGGCATCACGCTGATCCGCAAGACGCGCCCCGCGGGTGAGTGAGCGGGTTGGTGAGTGAGTGAACCGGCCGATGGGTGAGTGACTGCGGGCCGGGGCTTCGGCCCCGGCCCGCCTCGGCCGTCCGCGCGGGCCTCCCCGCTCAGGTGACCACCCTCGGTATGTACGCCGCCTGGGCCCCGTCGGAGAAGCGGCGCAGTTCGACGCCGTACACCTCGGCGGGGCGGAGCTGCTGGCCGAGGAACGAGATGACCCGGTTGAATTCGGGCGGGAATTGACTGGCCACAATGACCATACGGAGCCTGCCCAGGGCCAGATTCCCCTCGATCGTGCGCAGGAACGAGCCCTGGTCGATCGGATAGCCCATCTCCGCCAGCAAACCCTCCGCGCTGGTGTCCTGCAATTGCGCGGTGTACTCGAGCGAGCGCTGGAGTATGTGGAGCGGCCAGTGCCGGGCCCCGCTGCCCGCGTAGTCGAGAATTTTCGACAGGGCGCTGTGCGCGTTCCAGGTGTCGTGCGGTTCCACCACTTCGGCGAGAATCGGGACACCCGTGGAATCGGCGAACAGATGGGTGGCGCTGAAGGAGTAGCCGTCCGTGTCCGGCATGATGTCCGAGGAGTTCCGGCGGATCAGCAGGAGCGGCGAGCCGGTCTCGCGGGCCTGCGTGGCCGTGGACATCAGGTCCGGATAGCGGACGAGGATCTCATGAAGTGGCGGCTCGGGATGGGCCGCCGAGGGTGTGAGCTGCGAGAGCCCGGTGTCGTTCTGCAGCACGATGCGTCGGTTCCATGTCTCGGCGTCCGATCCCGGAAGCGACTCGCGCGGGCGGGCATGCCTGCCGGAGGTGAGCTGCCCCGGGTCCACCGGCAGCAGCGCCGGACGCTCCATCCAGCTGTCGACCGGGACCAGGCAGGAATTCAGGATGAACGCCAGGGTCTTGTAGGTTCCGGCGAGGGCCAGCAGTTCGAGGATCTGCTCCTCGCCGTAGCGCTCGGCGAGCTGCTTCCAGGTGCTGTCCGAGATCGCCGACTTGGTGTGGAGCTCGTCGACCGCCGCGAGGAGGGCGGCCTCGAACGGCGTCCAGCCGGTGGCGTCCTCCGAGGCGACTCGGGCGATCTCCGTCTCGGTCAGCCCGACGAAGAGCCCCGCGGCATGGTGATGCGCCCAGACGTACGACGCCTGTGAACGCCACGCCGTCCGCAGGATGATGAGCTCACGCTCGCGTGACGGGAGGATGTCGCCCGCCACATGAGACATCAGCGGCTGCATCGCGGGCAGCAGCGTGGGGTGGTTGGCGATGGTCCGGTGGACGTTCGGCGGCGGCCGGTCCGCGAGGATCCCGTTCAATGACTGGCTGACCTCTTTGAGGTAAACCTGGCCGGCCGGTGTGACGGCGAAGTCGTCCGCGTCCTGCGGATCGATCCTGGGCCGCATTTCCTCACCCTCGCGCTTGTGTTGTCACGTCGGCGTCTCGACGGACGCGCTGTCGGCTGTCGGGCAGCGGGCAGCTTGACGTTCGGCAGCTCTTTTCGGCCGACCCCGCCCAACGATAGGCGATCGCACGGGTTTTCAAACACCGGAGGTCTAGGTGAATTCCCAGCAACCTCGCATGCGCCGGCATGCGTCTACCGGAGGGGAAACAGGCGACGAATAGCCCCAAAAGGAGAGTGGCGCCACGCGGAGGGCGGCTCAGGGATTTCATCCGACCATACATGTACTATTTCGCACATTGTTGATCACGACTTGAACGGCGGTCCGGTGTCACCGGATTCTCGGAGACCCGGCGTGTGCCAGCACTTGCCACTCCTGCCGAGCCCGTGAGGACGACGAGTGGGGAGCGGCACCGTGAGCCGATCTGAGTCCATATCCGCCGGCCGAATCCAGCCGCAGGACACCGCCATCGCGGTAGTGGGGGTGTCCTGCCGGTTGCCGTCCGCGCAGGATCCCGCGCGGTTCTGGCAGTTGCTGACCGGCGGGACGAGCGCGGTGTCACAGGTACCGCCGGGCCGCTGGAGCGACGACGGGGCGGCGGACTCCGACGAGACCGGGTGGGGCGCCTTCCTGGACGAAGTCGACCGTTTCGACCCCGAGTTCTTCGGGATCTCGCCGCGTGAGGCGCGGGCGATGGACCCACAGCAGCGGCTCGCGCTGGAGCTGGGCTGGGAGGTCCTGGAGGACGCGGGGATCCTGCCCGCCGAGGTACGGGGCCACGACACCGGGGTGTTCATCGGTGTGACCGCCGACGACTACGGCGTACTGGACCGGCGCAGGGGCCCCGCGGCCATCGCTCATCACACCCTCACCGGACTGAACCGCAGCGTGATCGCGAACCGGGTGTCCTACTTCCTGGGCCTGCGGGGGCCGAGCCTGGTGGTGGACACCGGGCAGTCGTCGTCGCTGGTCGCGGTGCACTTGGCCTGCGAGAGCCTGCGGCGCGGGGAGTCGGCCACGGCACTGGCCGGCGGTGTGCATCTCAACCTGGTGCGGGACAGCGCGCTGGCGGCGGCCCGGCTCGGCGCGCTGTCCCCGGACGGGCGCTGCTTCACCTTCGACGAGCGCGCCAATGGGTATGTCCGCGGCGAGGGCGCGGGGATGGTGCTGCTCAAACCACTGGCGAGCGCGCTGGCCGACGGGGACGAGATCTACTGCGTCATCGAGGGCGGCGCGGTGGGCAACGACGGCCCCGGCGCGGGCCTGACCACCCCCGACCCCGAGGGGCAGGGGGCGGTGCTGACGGCGGCGTGCCGGCGTGCGGGGGTCGACCCGGCGGCGGTCCAGTATGTGGAGCTGCACGGCACCGGCACCCGGGTGGGCGATCCGGTGGAGGCGGCGGCGCTCGGCGCGGTGTACGGAGCGGACCGCGCGGCGGACAGCCCGCTGCTGGTCGGCTCGGCGAAGACGAACGTGGGGCATCTGGAGGGCGCCGCGGGCATCGTGGGCCTCCTGAAGGTCGTGCTGTCGCTGCGGAACGGCGAGCTTCCGGCCAGCCTGAACTTCGCCCGGCCCAATCCGCGGATCCGCTTCGACGAGTGGCACCTGGACGTGGTGTCGGCGACCCGCCCGTGGCCCTACCGCGACGGCCGTGCCCTGGCCGGAGTCTCGTCGTTCGGCATGGGCGGCACCAACTGCCATCTGGTGGTGTCCGCCACCGAGCCGACTGACATGGGCTCGGACACGGCGGACGGTGCCCCGGTGGCGGGTGGCGCCGTGCCGTGGCCGCTGTCGGGCCGGACCCGGGACGCGCTGCGCGCGCAGGCCGCCCGCCTCGCCTCCCGTCTGGCGGAGCACGAGCGGCTCGATCCGGTGGACGTGGGCTTCTCCCTGGCCACCACCCGTACCGCGTTCGATCACCGCGCGGTCGTCCTCGCGCCGGACCGGCCGGAGGCCCTGGGCGCGCTGGCGGCGCTGGCCGACGGCCGGTCCGCGCCGGGCGTGGTGCGGGGAGTGGCCGACGTCGAGGGCCGGACGGTGTTCGTCTTCCCCGGCCAGGGTTCGCAATGGGCGGGCATGGGCGTCCGGTTGATGGCGGAGTCCCCGGTCTTCGCCGAGCGGCTGGCCGAGTGCGCCGCCGCGCTCGCGCCGCATGTGGACTGGTCGCTGCCGGAGGTGCTGCGACAGGCCGAGGGCGCCCCGACGCTGGAACGGGTCGATGTGGTCCAGCCCGCCTCCTGGGCGGTGATGGTCTCCCTCGCGGCGGTGTGGCGGGCGCACGGAGTGGTCCCGGACGCGGTGCTGGGCCATTCGCAGGGGGAGATCGCGGCGGCCTGCGTGGCCGGTGCGCTCTCGCTGGAGGACGCGGCCCGCGTGGTGGCGCTGCGCAGCCAGGCCATCGCACGCCGCCTCTCCGGGGCGGGCGGCATGCTGTCGGTGGCGCTGCCGCGCGCCGAGGCCGAGGCGCGGCTGGGCCGCTGGGACGGCCGGGTGTCGATCGCGGCGGTGAACGGGCCCGGCTCGGTGGTGGTCTCCGGTGAACTGGAGGCGCTGGACGAGCTGTTCGAGGAACTCGCGGGCGCGGATGTGCGGGTGCGGCGCATCGCGGTGGACTACGCCTCGCACTCGGCGCAGGTGGAGCGGGTGCGCGAGGAGCTGTCGGCCGCGCTGGAGGGCATCGCCCCGCTCCGGGCCGACGTGCCGTTCTTCTCCACGGTGACCGGCGAGTGGCTGGACACCACCGGCATGGACGCCGGGTACTGGTACCGCAATCTGCGGCAGACCGTCGCCTTCGAACCAGCCGTCCGGGCGCTGCTCGGCCAGGGCCACCGGGCCTTCGTCGAGATCAGCTCCCACCCGGTGCTGACCCCCGCCGTGCAGGAGGCCATCGACGCGGCCGACGTCCGGGCGATAGCCGTCGGCACGCTGCGGCGCGAACTGGGCGGGATGGACCGGTTCCTGAGCTGTCTGGCCGAGGTGTACGTCCGCGGGGTGCCGGTCGACTGGGCGCGGCCGTTCGCCGGGACCGACGCCCGGCGGGTGGCCCTGCCGACGTACGGATTCCAGCGGGAGCGGTACTGGCTCCCGGAGCCCGCCGGGGGCGCCACCGCGGCCGTTCCGGGGGCCGTGGCCGAACACGCCACCGACCTGGAGCCGGAACCGGAGCCGGAGCGTGCGGAATCCGGCGCTTCGTGGACCCGCCCCGACCTGGGGCGGCTGGTGCGCACGGAGACGGCCGTGGTGCTGGGATTCGCCTCCGCGGAGCGGGTGAACCCGGCGCGGTCCTTCAAGGAGCTGGGCTTCGACTCGGCGATGACGGTGGAGCTGGCGACCCGGCTGAAGGCCGCGACCGGGCTGCGAGTGCCCAACACCGTGCTGTTCGACCACCCCACGCCCGACGCGTGCGCGGACCATCTGGCCACAGAGCTCACCGGCCCGCTGACCGGCGGCGCGTCGCCCGCACCCCGCGCCGTCCCCGCGGACGACCCGGTGGTGATCGTGGGCATGGCCTGCCGCTACCCGGGCGGGGTGAACTCCCCGGAGGGACTGTGGGATCTGGTGTCGGGCGAAGTCGACGCCGTCTCCGACCTGCCCGCCAACCGGGGATGGGCGCCGGAGCTGACGGCGACCGGCAGGGCGGGCGGATTCCTCTACGACGCGGACCGTTTCGACGCGACGCTGTTCGGGATCTCGCCGCGTGAGGCGGAAGCCATGGACCCCCAGCAGCGGCTGGCGCTGGAGACGAGCTGGGAGGCGGTCGAACGGGCCGAGATCGCCCCGTCGTCCCTGCACGGCAGCCGGACCGGCGTGTTCATGGGCGCGATGGCCCAGGACTATGGTCCGCGACTCAAGGACAGCTCCGGTGCCGCGGAGGGATATCTGCTCACCGGCACCTCGCCGAGCGTGCTGTCCGGCCGGATCGCCTACGCCCTGGGGCTGCGCGGGCCCGCGCTGACCGTGGACACGGCGTGCTCGTCGTCGCTGGTGGCGATGCACCTGGCGGCGCAGGCGCTGCGCAACGGCGAGTGCTCCCTGGCGCTGGCCGGCGGTGTCACCGTCATGTCGGAGCCCGGCATCTTCGTGGAGTTCGCCCGGCAGGGCGGCCTGTCGCCCGACGGCCGCTGCAAGGCGTACGCGGAGGCCGCGGACGGCACCGGCTGGTCCGAGGGCGTGGGCGTCCTGGTGCTGGAACGGCTCTCCGACGCGACCCGGGCCGGCCACCGGGTGCTGGCCGTACTGCGCGGCTCCGCGGTCAACTCCGACGGTGCGTCGAACGGTCTGACCGCGCCCAGCGGAACCTCGCAGCGGCAGGTGATCGGCCAGGCCCTGGCCGGTGCCGGACTGGTGCCGTCGGACGTGGACGCGGTGGAGGGGCACGGCACCGGCACCCGGCTGGGCGACCCGATCGAGGCCCAGGCGCTGCTCGCCGCCTACGGACAGGACCGGGACCCGGACCGCCCGCTGCTGCTGGGGTCGCTCAAGTCCAACATCGGGCATACGCAGGCCGCCGCCGGTGTCGCGGGCGTCATCAAGATGATCCTGGCGATGCGGCACGGCGTACTGCCGCGCACGTTGCATGTGGACGCGCCGTCGTCGCAGGTGGACTGGTCGGCCGGGGCGGTGGAGCTGCTCACCGGGCCCACCCTGTGGCCACCGGCCGAGCGGCCCCGCCGCGCGGGCGTGTCGTCGTTCGGGATCAGCGGCACCAACGCGCATGTGATCATCGAGCAGCCACCGCGGGACCGTACCGATGAGACCGCCGAGCGGCCCTCGGGCGCGCCGCGGTCGCAGGCCGGGCCGGACGTGGTGCCGTGGCCGGTGTCGGCTCGTGGCGAGGCGGCGCTGGAGGCGCAACTGGACCGGCTGGCCGCGTTCGTGGCCGAGACCGGCGCGGCGGCGGCCGACATCGGCTACTCGCTGGCGACGACCCGCTCCGAGCTGGAGCATCGAGCGGTCCTCCTGGCCGCGACGGACCGCGCGACGGACCGCGCGGGGGACGGTGACGCGCGGCCCGTGAAGGTGGCCGAGGGCATGGCGGGCGACCCCGGCCCGCTGGCGCTGCTCTTCGCCGGTCAGGGCGGTCAGCGGCTGGGCATGGGGCGCGAACTGCACAGCCGGTTCCCGGTGTTCGCGGCGGCGTGGGACGAGGTCTGCGCGCTGCTGGACGGCGAACTGGAACGGCCGCTGCGGGAGGCGGTGTTCGGCGACGACGCGGAGCTGCTGAACCGCACCGAATACGCCCAGCCCGCGCTGTTCGCCCTGGAAGTGGCCCTCTACCGGCTGGTGGAGTCATGGGGGACGGCGCCGGATCTGCTGATCGGGCATTCGGTCGGCGAGATCGCGGCCGCGCATGTGGCCGGGGTGCTGTCCCTGCCCGACGCGTGCACCCTCGTCGCCGCCCGCGGACGGCTGATGCAGGCGCTGCCCGAAGGCGGCGCCATGGTCGCGCTGCGGGCCACCGAGGACGAGGTGGCGGCGCTGCTCACCGGCTCCGAGGACCGCGTGGGACTCGCCGCGGTCAACGGCCCCGAGGCGGTGGTGGTGTCCGGGGAGGCCGACGCGGTCGAGGCCATCGCGGACCGGTTCGCGGCCGACGGCCGCAAGACCACCCGGCTGCGGGTCAGCCACGCCTTCCACTCCCCGCTGATGACACCGATGCTGGACGGCTTCCGCGCGGTCGTCGAGGGCCTGGCCTTCGGCGAGCCGCGCATCCCGATCGTCTCGACCGTCACCGGTGAGCGGATCGGCGCGGAGCGGATCCGTACCCCCGACTACTGGGTGCGGCACGTCAGGATGACGGTGCGGTTCGCCGACGCGGTCGGCGCCGCGGCGCGGACCGGCGCGCACACCTTCCTCGAACTGGGCCCGGACGCCACGCTGTCGGTGCTGGCGCAGGACGCCCTGCCCGAGGTGGCACGCGTGGAGGCCGTGCCGCTGCTGGGCAAGGACCGCGGCGAGGAGCCCACCGCGCTGGCCGCGGCGGCCCGGCTGTATGTGCGGGGCGTACCGGTCCGGTGGGCCGAACTCTTCACCGGGACCGGCGCGCGCCGGGTCGCGCTGCCGACCTACGCGTTCCAGCGGGAGCGGTACTGGACCGCGCCCGTCGGCAACACCTCGGCGGGCGCGGTCCCGGCCGGGCTCGGCGGTGTGGAACATCCGCTGCTCGGCGCGGTCGTGGAGCTGCCCGAGACCGGCGGTCTGCTGTGCACCGGTCTGCTGTCGGTGGCGGCGCAGCCGTGGCTGGCCGACCATGTGGTGGCCGGGCACCTGACCTTCCCCGGCGCCGGATTCGTCGAGCTGGCGGTACGCGCGGGCGACGAGGTCGGCTGTGGTCTCGTCGAGGAACTCACCCTGGACGCCCCGCTGGTGCTGTCCGGGCAGGACGACGACGGCGTACGGATCCAGGTCGCGCTCGGCGGCCCCGGCGTCGGCGGCCGACGCACCCTGGGCATCTACGCGCGGCCCGCCGACACACCGGACGCACCCTGGACGCGGCACGCCACCGGCACGCTCGCGCCGGGCACGCCCGGTGCCGGTGCCGGTGCCGGGTCGGCGTGGCCGCCCGTGGACGCCGTACCCGTCGACCTCGACGGCTTCTACGAGCGGCGGCGCGAGGCCGGACTCGCCTACGGGCCGGCGTTCCAGGCCGTCCGGGCGGTCTGGCGGGCCGGGGACGAGGTGCTGGCCGAGGTCGCCCTCCCCGAGCACATCGCCGAGGATGCCGATGCCTTCCGCCTCCATCCCGCGCTGCTGGACGCGGCGCTGCACATCGCGTCGTCGACCGGGCTGACCGACGGGGCGCGTGCGTCGGCTCGCTCCGAGGTGTCGACCTGGTCCGGGGTGTCCCTGCACGCCGTGGGCGCGTCGGTACTGCGGGTGCGGCTGCGCGCCACGGGCGAGGGCACGGTCACGCTGAGCGCGGTGGACACCGAGGGCCTTCCGGTGGTGTCGGCCCGCACGCTGACGCTGCGTACACCGGACGTCCACACCTCGGGGGCCATGGCGGCGCGACCGCTGCTGCGCCTGGACTGGCTGCCCGCGCCGGTGCCGGACACCGGTGGGCACGACCCGGTGAGCGCCGGGGAGGCGGTGCTGGTCCCGGTCACCGCGCCGGACGGTGTGCCGGTGCCGGAGGCGGTCCGTACGGTCACCGCGTCCGTGCTCGACACGCTGCGGCACCACCTGAACGACGACGACTCAGGCGACGCCGCCGACACGGATGAGACCGGCGGGAGTCGGCCCGCCCGGGTGGTGTTCGTGACCCGTGGCGCGGTGGCCACCACCGCCGACACGGCCCCTGACGTGGTGGCGGCCGCGGTGTGGGGGCTGGTGCGGTCGGCCCGGCAGGAGAGCCCCGACCGGTTCGTCCTGCTCGACCTGGACCCCGCCGATACCGGGGATCCGGTGTCGGCCGCCGCCGGGACCCTGCGCGCGGCGCTGGACTGCGACGAGCCCGAACTGGCGGTGCGCGCCGGTGAGTTGCTGACGCCTCGGCTGGCTTCCGCCGACGCCCCGGACCCGTCCGCGCCGGGCACCGTATGGGGCGGTGACGGCACCGTACTGGTCACCGGCGGTCTGGGCGGTCTCGGCGCGCTGGTGGCCCGGCACCTGGTCACCGCGCACGGGGTGCGCCACCTGGTGCTGGCCGGTCGTCGCGGTGCCGACACCGAGGGCGCCGACGCACTGGTGGCCGAGCTGACCGGGCAGGGCGCGCGGGTGACCGCCGCCGCCTGCGATGTCTCCGACCGCGCGGCCGTGGCCGCCCTGCTGGCGGCGATCCCGGCCGAGCACCCGCTGACCGGTGTGGTGCACGCCGCCGGTGTGCTCGACGACGGGTTGGTCGGGGCGCTGACCCCGGACCGGCTGGACACGGTGTTCCGCCCGAAACTGGACGGCGCCTGGCATCTGCATGAGCTGACGCGTGACCACGGGCTGACCGCGTTCGTGATGTTCTCCTCGGTGTTCGGCGTCCTCGGCAACGCGGGGCAGGCCGCCTACACCGCGGCCAACGCGTTCCTGGACGCGCTGGCGCGGCGGCGGAGCGCGGAGGGGCTCGCGGGCCTGTCCATCGGCTGGGGGCTCTGGCCGCGGAGCGGCGGTATGTCGGCCGGGCTGAGCGCCGCGCAGCTTCGCAGGATCGCCGCGGCCGGGCTGCCGACGCTCACCGTCGAGGAGGGACTGGCCTGCTTCGACACCGCGGGCGCGGTGGGCGAGGCGTCCCTCGTCGCCACCCGCGTCGACCGGGCCGCCCTGCGGGCGCGTGGCACCGTGCCCGCCGTCCTCCGCGGCCTGGTGCCCACCGGCGCCGTCCGCCGGGCCGCCGCCACTGGTGGCGGCTCCGGCCTGCTGACCGGGCTGACGGCCGACCGGGCCCGTGACACCCTGCTCCAGCTCGTCCGTGAGCAGGTGGGCTCGGTGCTCGGGCTCGCGGGTCCGGCGGCGGCCGGGGGCGGGCGGACGTTCAAGGACATGGGCTTCGACTCCCTGACCGCCGGTCAGTTGCGCAACGCCCTGCGCAAGCGGACGGGCCTGAGCCTGCCCTCGACCCTGATCTACGACCATCCGACGCCGGAGGCCCTGGCCGGTCATCTGTGGACCGAGCTGGGCGGCGAGGCCGACGAGCGGCGGGGGAGCGCCGCACCGGCCGCGATCACGGCGGGCGGTACGGGAGCCGGGGCGGCCGACGCGGAGCCGATCGCGATCATCGGAATGAGCTGCCGTTTTCCCGGCGGAGTGCGCTCGCCCGAGCAACTGTGGGAGTTGCTGACCGAGGGCACGGACGCCATCTCCCCGCTGCCCGCCGACCGCGGCTGGGACACGGGCGCGTACCACCCCGACCCGGAGCGGACGGGCACGACCTACTCCGCGGCGGGTGGCTTTGTCGACGGCGCGGCCGAGTTCGACGCGGCGTTCTTCGGCATCTCCCCGCGTGAGGCCGTCTCGATGGACCCGCAGCAGCGGATGCTGCTGGAGCTCACCTGGGAGGCGTTCGAACGCGCCGGGATCGACCCCGCCTCCCTGCGGTCCAGCATGACCGGCACCTTCGTCTCGGCGACCACCCAGCAGTACGGCACGGGGGTGTCGGCGGACTCCGACGGCTACCAGCTCACCGGCACGCTCCCCAGCGTGCTCTCGGGCCGTCTGGCCTATCTCTTCGACCTCCACGGGCCGACCGTGACGGTGGACACCGCCTGCTCGGCGTCCCTGGTCGCGCTGCACATGGCGTGCCAGTCGCTGCGCTCGGGGGAGAGCACCCTGGCCCTGGCGGGCGGTGCCACCGTGCTGACCGGCCCGGACCTGCTGGTCTCGCTGAGCAGGCACCGGGTCATGGCGCCCGACGGACGGAGCAAGGCGTTCGCCGAGTCGGCGGACGGCATGGGCATCGCCGAAGGCGCCGGTCTCCTGGTGCTGGAGCGGCTGTCGGACGCGGTCCGCCACGGCCACCAGGTGCTGGCGGTCGTCCGCGGGTCGGCGGTGAACTCCGACGGCGCCTCCAACGGGCTGACCGCGCCGAGCGGGCCCGCGCAGCAGCGGGTCATCAGGCAGGCCCTCGCCAACAGCGGCCTCGCGGCGTCCGACGTCGACGTGGTCGAGGCACACGGAACCGGCACCGCACTGGGCGATCCGATCGAAGCGCACGCGCTGCTGGCCACCTACGGCCAGGACCGGGGCGGCAATCCGCCGCTGCTGGTCGGCTCGGTCAAGTCCAACATCGGACACACGCAGGTGGCCGCCGGTGTCGCGGGTGTCATCAAGATGGTGATGGCCATGCGGCACGGCCAACTGCCGAAGACGCTGCACGCCGCCGAGCCGTCCTCCCGTATCGCCTGGGACTCGGGCGCGGTCGAGCTGCTGACCGAGGCGGCACCGTGGCCCGACCTCGGCCGTCCGCGGCGGGCCGCGGTCTCCGCGTTCGGCATGAGCGGGACCAACGCCCACGCCGTACTGGAGCAGGCCCCGGCGCCCACCGCCCCGGTCCCGGATCCGGTGGGGGACGGGCCGGTGGCATGGCCGCTGGCGGGCAAGTCGGCCGCGGCGCTGCGCGCCCAGGCCGCGAAACTGCTCGCACATCTGGACGCCCACCCGGGGGCGCACCCGGTGGACATCGGGCATTCCCTGGCCACGACCCGTGCCGCGTTCGAGCACCGGGCGGTGCTGGTCGGCGAGGATCCCGCGGCGCTGCGCGGAAGCCTGGCGGCCCTGGCCGAGGGCACCTCGGATCCCGCGGCGGTGCGCGGCACGGCGACCGAACGCGGCCCGGTGGTCTTCGTGTTCCCCGGACAGGACGCGGCATGGGCCGGGATGGCGGCCGAACTGCTCGATGTCTCGCCCGTCTTCGCCGCGCGCGTCGCCGACTGCGAGGCGGCCCTGGCCCCGTACCTCGACTGGTCGCCCACCGAGGTGATCCGCGGTGAGCCCGGCGCTCCGCCGATCGAGCGGCGCCCCGATGTGCTGCAGCCCGTGCTGTGGACGGTCATGGTCTCGCTCGCCGCGCTGTGGCGCTCGTTCGGCGTCGAGCCCGCCGCCGTCGTCGGCCACTCCCAGGGCGAGGTGGCCGCCGCCTGCGTCAGCGGCGGCCTGTCGCTGGACGACGGCGCCCGCGTGGTGGCGCTGCGCAGCCGGCTCATCCACGAGCGCCTGTCCGGACGCGGCGCGATGATGTCGGCGATGGCATCGCCGGAGCGGATCCGGGAGTTGCTGGACGAGGTGTCCGGCGCGGTGTCCATCGCGGCGGTCAACGGACCGAAGACGGTGACGCTCTCCGGCGATCCGGCCGCGCTCGGCCAGGTCGAGCGCGGTCTGTCCGCCGCCAGGATCATGCGCTGGCGGCTGGCCGGGGTGGACTTCGCCGCCCACTCGGCGCATATCGACGAGATCGAGGCCGAGTTGCTGGAGCTGCTGGCTCCGGTGCGGCCCCGCCCCTCGGAGGTGCCGTTCTACTCCACGGTGACCGGGGGCCGTCTCGGCACCGAGGAGCTGGACGCCCGGTACTGGTGCCGTAATTTGCGGCAGACCGTGTCCTACGCCGAGACGATGACCGGTCTCCTGGGCGAGGGCTACGGGGTCATGATCGAGGTCGGTCCGCATCCGGTGCTCGCGGTCGGCACCAGCGAACTCATCGAGAACGCGGGCAGCCCCGCCGTCACCCTGGGCACCCTGCGCCGGGACGACGGCGGATGGGACCGGGTCCTGCGCTCGCTCGGGGAGGCGTACGCCCACGGCGTGCCCGTCGACTGGACCAGCGTGCTGCCCGGCGGCCGTACGGTGGACCTGCCCACCTACGCCTTCCAGCACGAGTCGTACTGGATCGCCCCGCCCGCCCCGTCCACCTCGCCGGCCGGCACCGCCGCAGGTGCCGACGAGCCGCTGTGGACCGCCGTGGACCAGGGAGACAGCGCCGCCGTCGCCACGCTGATCGGCCTCGAACCCGAGAGCAAGGGCGCGCTCGACTCGGTGCTCCCCTCGCTGTCGGCGTGGCGCAGGCGGCAGGACGAGCACACGCTGGCCGGCCGGCGGCGCTACCGGACGGTGTGGACACCCCTGCGCGTCCCCGCCGGCCCCACACTGACCGGCACGTGGCTGGTGCTCACCACCGACTCCATCGACGACACGGATGTGGTGGCCGCGCTGACCGCACACGGCGCCCAGGCGCGCCGTGTGCTCCTCGACGGGACCCGCACCGGCCCGGAGGCGATGGCCGCACAGCTCGCCGACGTCGGCCTCGACCGGGTGGCCGGAGTGGTGTCGCTGCTCGCGGCGGCCGAGGACACCGGCAGCGGCGAACCCGCGCTGCCCGCCGGTCTGGCCCTCAGCGTGTCGCTGGTCCAGGCGCTGATGGCGGCCGGGGCCGAGGTGCCGCTGTGGACGGTGACCCGCGGCGCGGTGTCCACCGGCCCGGCCGACCCGGTCCGCGACCCGCGGCAGGCGATGGTCCTCGGACTCGCCAGGACCGCGGCCCTGGAGGCACCGTCGCTGCGCGGCGGTCCGGCCGACCTCCCGGAGCGCCTCGACCCCGAGGCGGCCGGGCGGTTCGCCGCGCTGCTCTCGGCGGACCTGGGGGAGGACCAGGCGGCGGTGCGCCCCTCGGGCGTCCTCGTCCGGCGACTGGTGCGGGCACCGGCACGGGCCGACTCGCCCGGCACCTGGGCGCCCCGCGGCACGACCCTGGTCACCGGCGGCACCGGCGCGCTGGGCAGCCGGGTCGCCCGCTGGCTGGCCCACCAGGGCGCGGAGCACCTGGTGCTGATGAACCGGCGTGGCCCCGCGGCACCGGGCGCGGCCGAACTGGTGGCGGAGCTGACCGCCCAGGGGACGACCGCCGAGGTGGTGGGGTGCGAGCTGACCGACAGGGAGGCCGTGGCCGACGTACTCGACCGGCTCTCGGCGGACGGCCAACCGGTGCGCGCCGTGGTGCACACGGCCGGGACGAGCCCGCTCGGCCCGCTCTCCACGGCGAGCCCCGAGCACTTCGCCGACGCGCTGCGCACCAAGGTGGCGGGCGCCGCGCACCTCGACCAACTCCTCGACGACACCGGCCTGGACGCCTTCGTGCTGTTCTCCTCGGTGTCCGGCGTCTGGGGCATCGGCCACCACGCGGCACAGGCGGCGGCCAACGCGTACCTGGAAGCGCTGGCATCCCAGCGCCGCGCCCGGGGCGCCCCCGCGACGGCGATCGCCTACAGCCCCTGGGAGGAGGCACGGGGGCGGATGAGCGAGCACGACCGCGAGCAACTCCTGCGCAGCGGAATGTCCTTCCTCGACGGTGACCTGGCCCTGGCCGCGCTCGCCCAGGCGCTGCGTGAACAGGAGACCGCGCTGACGGTCGCAGACATCGACTGGGACCGCCATCTCCCCGTCATCACCGAGGCCGCACCCCGCCCGTTCTTCAGCGAGCTGCCGGAGGCGGCCAAGCTCACCGAGCCCGAACCCACCAGCGGACACGGCGACTTCACGGCACGGCTGCGGAGCCTGCCGCCCGCGGAAGCGCGGCGACTCCTCCTCGACCTGGTGCGAAGCGAGGCCGCGGTGGCGCTCGGCCACTCATCCGGCGAGGCGATCGAGGAACACTCCGCCTTCCGCGACCACGGCATGGACTCGCTCGCCGCCATCGACCTGCGCAACCGGCTGGCCGCCGCGATGGGCACGACACTGCCCAGCACCGTCGTTCTCACCCACCCCACCCCGGCCGACCTGGCCGGCCATCTCCTCGACCACCTCGCCACGCCGCGGGCCGAGGACCACGGCACCGGCGCGGCCCCGACGACCGACCTGGTCGCCCGCCTCCACCGCGACGCCGTGCGGACGGGCCGCGGGAACGAGGCCGAAACCCTGCTTCTCGACCTCGCCGCCCTCCGGCCCAAGAGCACCGGGCCTCTGCCGTCCACCCTGGACCGGCTCACCACCGGCACCTCGGGCACCCGGCTGATCTGCGTGGCCCCCATCGTGCCCCTGACCGGACCCGACACCTACTTCGCCCTGGCCGGGGCGCTCCCCGACACCTGGGACGTCTCCTGCCTGACGCCCCCCGGCTTCGGCACCGACGAGGCACTGCCCGCCACCCGGGAAGCCCTCGTCGAAGGGCTGGCCCACGCCGTGGCCGCGAGCACCGGCGGTGACACCACCGACCCGGTGATCCTCCTGGGCACCTCATCCGGCGGCATCCTCGCTCATGAGACCGCCCGCCGTCTCGCCGACCACGGGATGCCCGTACGGGCCGTCGTCCTCCTGGACACCTACATCCTGGAATCCCCCGCCGCCCTCGCCCTCCAACCCCACCTGTGGCACGGCCTGTACGAGCGCGAGCACCACACCGACGGCTTCACCGCCACCGACCTGTCCGCCTACGCCTGGATGGAACAGCTCATCCACACCTGGACCCCCGCACCCACGCCCTTCCCGACCCTGCTCCTGCGCGCCTCGGACCCGCTCCCCGCAGCACACGGGGCGGACCCGGTGCCGCACGACTGGCAGACGGCCCTTCCCCACATCACCACCACCCGCACCACTGCGGGCAACCACTTCACCCTCGTCAACCAGCACGCCCCCGCCGCCGCGGGCCACCTCACCGACTGGCTCACCGGGCTGGAGTGAACAGCTTCTCCGGGCGGGGACGGGGGACGGACCTGTCCCCGCCTGTGGTGCGTACGCACCAGGACACGTGCCTGGCTGGTCCGGGAGCACCAGGAGAAGACGGCGGCGGGAGACGATGCCCGGCCGGGCGCCGGAAGGAAGGGTTGGAAGCGCGTGAATCCCGCGCATTCCCCTTGCCTGACGGTGTCTGGAGTGATCTACAGGTGGCGACATTTCTTTACCGGATCGGACGGTGGGCCTTCCGGCGGCGCCGGCTCGTGGGCGGTCTGTGGCTGGGCGCCCTGCTGCTGGCCCTGGCCGCCGCCGCCATGGCCCCGGCCGGGGAGGAAGAGGACCTCTCCATGCCCGGCACTGAATCGCAGAAGGCGTTCGACCTGCTGGACGAGCGCTTCCCCGAGAGCAACTCCCAGGGCGCCGAGGCCCGCTTGGTGTTCCGGGCCCCGGACGGGCAGCGGGTGACGGCCAGGGAGAACAAGGCGGCCGTCCAGGACACGCTCGGCTCGCTGGACGGGGGCGATCAGGTCGCGTCGACCACCGACCCCTATGAGAGCGGCGCGGTCAGCGAGGACGGCACCATCGCCTACTCCACGATCACCTACACCGAGGGCGCCGTCGACCTGACCGAGTCGACGAAGAGCGCCCTCGAGGACGCCGCGAACCAGGCCCGGGACGCCGGGCTGACCGTCGAGATCGGCGGCTCGGCCCTCGACGCGGAAGAGGAGCCGGGCGGTACGACGGAACTCATCGGCGTGGCGGTGGCGGCCGTGGTGCTGGTCCTCGCCCTCGGGTCGCTGGTCGCGGCCGGACTGTCGCTGCTGACCGCCCTCTTGGGCGTGGCCATCGCCTTCGGCCTGGTCTCCGCGCTGGCCGTACCGCTGGGTCTGACGTCCACCGTCGCCATCCTGGCGCTGATGCTGGGGCTGGCGGTCGGCATCGACTACGCACTCTTCATCACCTCCCGCTTCCGCGACGAGTGCGCCCAGGGCAGCGAGCCGGAGGAGGCCGCCGGCCGGGCGGTGGGCACGGCCGGATCCGCCGTCGTCTTCGCCGGTGCGACCGTCTTCATCGCCCTGGTCGGGCTGGGAGTCGTCGGAATCCCCGAACTCACCAAGATGGGCATGGGCGGCGCGGGCGCCGTGGCCCTTGCCGTACTCGTCGCACTGACCCTGGTCCCGGCACTGTTCGGCCTCTTCGGTCGGCGGATCCTGCCCCGCGCCCACCGCAAGGCTGCGGGAGCGCCCCGAAGGGGCGCGGGGAACTGCGCGACCAGCCACGACGAACCCGCAGGCGACCGGCAACCCATCGCGGCAAAGCCGGCGAAGCGCATAGGCACCCGCTGGGCGCGGTTCGTGCTGCGCCGTCCGGTGGCCGTGCTGATGATCGCCGGACTCGGTCTCGGCGCCGTCGCCCTACCGGCGCTGAGCCTCGAACTCGGGCTGCCCGGAGACGAGTCCAAGTCGGTCGAGACCACCCAGCGCCGTGCCTACGACCTGCTGTCGGAAGGCTTCGGCCCCGGCTTCAACGGCCCGTTGACCGTGGTCGTGGACACATCAGCGTCCTCGGGGGACGCGGACACCCGGTCCACCACGAACCAGGTCGTCAAGACCGTACGGGGAGTGGACGGGGTCGCCTCGGTCGGTGATCCGGTTCTCAGCCGGACCAAGGACACGGCCATCCTCACCGCCGTCCCCCGGACCGCGCCGAACAGCGGCGAGACCAAGGACCTGGTGCACGCGATCCGGGGCGCGGTCTCCGGCGTCGAGGCCGACACGGGCGCCACCATCCTGGTGACCGGCACCACCGCGATGAACATCGACATCTCGGAAGCCATGTCCGACGCCCTCATCCCCTATCTGACCGTCGTCATCGGCCTGGCGGTGCTCCTGCTGCTGGTGGTCTTCCGCTCGGTCCTGGTCCCGGTCAAGGCCGCGCTCGGCTTCCTGCTGTCGGTGGGTGCCGCCTTCGGCGTCCTCGTCGCCGTCTTCCAGTGGGGCTGGGCGGCGGACCTGCTCGGCATCGAGCAGACCGGACCGGTCATGTCGCTGATGCCGATTCTCATCATCGGCATAGTGTTCGGCCTCGCCATGGATTACGAGGTCTTCCTCCTCACCCGGATGCGGGAGGCCCACGTCCACGGCGCGTCCCCCGGCGAGGCGATCGTGGGCGGTTTCCGGCACAGCGGACGGGTGGTGGCCGCGGCGGCGATCATCATGATCAGCGTGTTCGCCGGATTCGTCGGGATGAGCAGCCCGACCATCCAGACGATGGGCGTCGGCCTGGCCGCCGCCGTCCTCTTCGACGCCTTCGTGGTCCGGATGGCGATCGTGCCCGCGGTCCTGGCACTGCTCGGCCACCGGGCCTGGTGGCTGCCCCGTATCCTCGACCGTGTGCTGCCGAATGTGGATATCGAGGGTGAGGCACTGACCAGGCGTGTCCCGGCCTCCGCGACCGTGCCGGACACAGCGGTTCCGCCGCTCCCCGTCGGCCGGCACCAGGGCTGAGCCGGTCATGACGAACACAGGTGGCGGTGGCCCGCGACCACGCGGCACGTGGTGGCGGGAGGGAGCGATCACCGCGACGGCGTTCGCGCTCTGTCTGCTCGGCGGCGCGCTCCAGGAAGACGGCCGCACGCTGTCACTGCCGCCCGCCGCCGCCTACTTCATCGCCGTGGTGTCCTGTGCCGTGCTGCCGGTGCGGCACCGGGCGCCCCTGGCCGCCATGGCGGCCACCACCGCGAGCGGTGTGCTGGTGCCGTTCCTGGACCTCCTGCTGAGCCCGCTCATCGTGGCCCCCGCCGTGATCACCGCCTACTCGCTCACCGCGCGTACCGAACGGCACGCGACGAGCGCGGTGTCGCTCACCTCCGTGGCGCTGCTGGTCGCCTCCATCCCCCTGTTCGGGGCCCTCTCGTGGAAGGACGCGAGCAGGGTGGCGGCGGTGGCGGCGTTCCCGCTGGTGGCCGCCGTACTCGGGCACGCGGTGCAGAACCGGCGGGCCTATCTGGCGGCCGTGGAGGAGCGGGCCCAGCGGGCCGAGGAGAGCCGGGAGAGCGAGGCGCTCCGGAGAGTGGCCGAGGAACGGGTGCGCATCGCCCGGGAACTGCACGACCTCGTGGCCCATCAGATCACCCTGGCCAACGCGCAGGCATCGGTCGCCGCCCACCTCTTCGACGCCCGCCCGGAGCAGACCCGCAAGAGCCTGACGGAGCTTGTCGAGACCACCGGCCACGCACTCGACGAACTGCGGGCCACGGTCGGTCTGTTGCGTCAGTCCGGGGACGCGGCCACGCCCGGCGATCCGGCGCCCGGGCTGTCCCGGCTTCCCACACTCCTCGAGTCCTTCCGCCGCGCGGGTCTGGAGGTGTCGGTGCACCAGGAGGGCACGGCCAGGCCGCTGTCGCCGGGAGTGGACCTCACCGCCTACCGCATCGTCCAGGAGGCCCTGACCAACGTGACCAAGCACGCCGGTACCGGTAGCGCCCGGGTGGGCCTCGCCTGGAACCGCGATCGCGTGACCATCACCGTCGCCGACGACGGAAGGGGCGGCCGTACGGGACCGAGCGCGTCCGCGGGACGGAGTGCGCCCACGATGCCGGAGCGTCCGCCCGGTTACGGTCTGATCGGGATGCGGGAGCGCGCCACCGCGGTCGGGGGACACCTCTCCGCGGGCAGGCGCCCGGAGGGCGGCTTCCTCGTCTCCACCGAGCTGCCCCTCCCGCCCGCCAAGGACACGACGCGGAGAACGGACGGAGCGACCACCATCGAGGGACGGATGGCCGACCAAGCGACAGACGACGGACGGACAGACGACGTACGGACGGGCGGCGGAGAGGCCGGGGATGCGCCGTGACGCTCCGGGTGCTGCTCGCCGACGATCAGGCCCTGCTGCGCGGGGCCTTCCGGCTGCTTCTCGACTCCGCCGACGACATCACCGTGGTCGGCGAGGCCGCCGACGGCAGGGAGGCGGTGCGACTCACCCGGCAACTGCGGCCGGACGTGGTGCTCATGGACATCCGCATGCCCGAGGTGGACGGTCTCGCCGCCACAACGGAGATCTGCGCCGACCCGGAACTGCGTGCCAGCCGTATCCTGATCCTCACCACGTACGAGACCGACGAGTATGTCGCGCAGGCGCTGCGCGCGGGGGCCGGCGGCTTCATCGGCAAGGGCATCGGGGCCGAGGACCTGCTGGCCGCCGTGCGTACGATCGCCGAGGGCGACACGCTGCTGTCCCCCGCCGCGACCCGCTCCCTGGTCGCCCGTTTCCTGGCCACACCGGCCGACGCCCCGCCGCGCCACGCCGAACGGCTCGCCGTGCTCACCCCGCGCGAACGCGAGATGGTGGCCCTGGTCGCGACCGGCCTGTCCAACCAGGAGATCGCCGAGCAGATGTTCCTCAGCCCCTTCACGGTCCGCGCCCATGTGCAGCGCGCCATGACGAAGCTGGAGGCCCGCGACCGGGCGCAACTCGTCGTCATCGCCTACCGGACGGGCCTGGCCCACGCCGCCCCCGACGGCGGCGGGGCCGACCCCCTGTCGTAGTCCGAGGTCACGGCATCGTGGCGAATGCGGGCAGCGTAAGGGCCGAGTGGGCCGGTCGGGCCGGCGCGGAGGGCAGGGTGACGAGGCCCCGCAGCCTGGTGTTGCGCTGCTCCAGCGCCTGCGCGGTGGTGGGGAAGAGCGTGGCCCCACCCTTGTCGACCAGTGCCTGATTCATGGCGACGAAGTCGCGAACGTCGCGTTCGTAGGCGGCGAACGCCGCAGTGTGGTCCCGGTGCGTGGCCAGGGCGTTGGCCAGCATGTAGGCGCCGACCAGCGCGAGGCTCGAGCCTTGTCCGGTAAGGAACGAGGGTGCGTACGCGGCGTCGCCGACGAGCGCGACGCGACCGCTGGACCAGTGGGGCATGCGGATCTGACCGGCCGTGTCGAAGAACAGGTCATCCGCCTCGCGCAGGGCTTTGACCATGCCAGGGACCTGCCATCCCGCGCCCGCGAAGACCGTGGCGACCAGGTCCCGCTGGGCGTCGGGGTTCCGGAGGGCATCGAGCGGCGGCTCCGGCTGGTGAAAGTTCAGGAAGGCATGCAGCTCGTCGTTGTCCCCGACGGCGTAGAGGGCCGCGGCCCTCCCCGGGGTGTTCCACATCATGACCTCGCGGGAGAGCCCGAAGGTGTTCGGCATGGTGAAGATGGCGAAGCAGTAGCCGAGGTAGTGGTGGAACTGTTCCTCGGGGCCGAACAGGGACTCCCGCGTGTGTGAGTGCATCCCGTCGGCGCCGACCACCAGGTCGAACGTGCGCCGTTGCCCACTGTGGAACGTCACGTCGACCCCTTGTCCGGACTGGTCGAGGGTGTCGATGGAGTCGCCGAACAGGAATTCCACATCGTCGCGGACCTTTCCGTACAGGCTCGCCGCCAGATCCCCACGACGCACTTCGAGGTCCTGTCCCTCGACACCGCCGGCAACGGCGCTCGGGTTGAGCGAGGCCACTTCGCTGCCATCGGCGTCGAGGAACGTGCAGCGGCGCGAGTCGATGTGCGCGTCCCGCAGTCGCGGCAGTATGCCCATCCGCCGGACCACCTCTATCGCGGTACCGCGGATGTCGATCGGGTAACCACCGGCGCGCAGTGCGCCTGCCTTCTCCACCACGGTGACCGCGCATCCGGACCGGTGCAGCCAGTACGCCAGCGCGGGTCCGGAGATACTGGCCCCGGAGATCAGAACCGTGCGCTTCGCGGTGGTACGCACGTCCATCGACAGACCGGTAGATGTCATGCCTGGGCTCCATTCTGCGTGTTACGGATCTTCGTGATACGGACAATGAGCAGTGCCAACGCGGCGACGAGACCGGCGGTGACGAAACCTGTGACGAAGGCCGATTCGGTCGGCAGGCCCGTCTTCGAGTCGGCCCCGGAGTCGAGGATCGCGCCGCCGACCTGAGAGCCCAGGGCGACGCCGATCACGCGTGTCACCACGAGCAGGCTGGTGGCGATGCCGGTGTCCCCGGTGTCGACGGCGGCGGCGGCGCGGGTGAGCAACGCCGTACTGGCGACGCCCGCGGCGATCGCGGCCAGCGCCTTCGCGACGACGAGCTGCCATGCCGCGGTGTGCAGCGACGCCAGAGCGATCGTCGTGGCCGCCGTGACGACGGCACCCCCGGCGAGCACGGCACGCAGACCGAAACGCCGCGCCACGACCCCGCCCACCGAATCGCTCACCGCCCCGGCGATGGCGCCGGGCAGCAGGAGCAGTCCGATGTCGGTGGTGCTGAGCCCGAAGCCGTATCCGCCGGCCGGTATCGCGAACATCTGCGGCAGCAGAAAGGCCACCATCCCGAAGCTGGTGGTGACGACCAAGGTGAGCACGGACGAATGCCACATCGCGGGCTTGGCCAGCATGCGCAGATCGACCATCGGCGAGGCCGCCCGGCGCTCGACGGTGACCCACGCGGTCGCGAGGGCGGCCACGAGAAGGATGAGGGCAATGACCGCGAGGGGCGGCAGACCATCGCCCATCACCCTGACGAGCCCGATCATGAACACGAGCAACGTGCCGCTCAGCAGCGCCACGCCCGGCCAGTCGATCCTGTCGTCCGACGCGATCGGCGGATCATGCGGCATCAGCCGCATCAGGACCAACGTCGTCGCGATGATCACGATCGTCGGCAGCGCGAACATCCAATGCCAGGACAGCTCTTCCGAGAGCGGCCCGGCGATCAGCGTTCCCACCATGCCGCCGCCCGTGAACAGCGCCATGACCAGCCCGATCGCCACCTGAGACGCCCGTGCGGGGAGGTTTTTGCGCACCAGGATGAAGGAGAGGGGCAGCGCGCCCACCATGACGCCCTGCAATATCTGACCGAGCAACAACACCGGCAGGTCCGGCGCCAGGCTCGCCAGCAGACCACCGGCCGAGACCACGGCCATCAGCCAGACCAGCACCCGCTTTCCGCCGAAGCGGTCGCCGAGTTTGCCCGCGACGGGTGTGATGACCGCGCCGGTGATGAGCAGGGTGTTGCCGATCAACGCCCCTTCGGATGGGCTGACCCCCAGCTCACGCTGCAACTGCGGGAGCGCGGGCTCCACCACTGACTGCAGAGTGCCGAGGGAGAGCGCCAGGATGCCGAGGGCACCGATCGACAGCCTCCCGATGCGGACCGGGGAAGCTACAGCTAGGGACATGGACGTCCTTCCAGACACCGTCAGGCAGGGGGAATGCGCGAGAATCACGCGCTTCCAACCCTTCCTTCCGGCGCCCGGCCGGGCATCGTCTCCCGCCGCCGTCTTCCCCTGGTGCACCCGGACCAGCCGCTCAGGTGTCCTGGTGCCTACGCACCACAGGCCGGTGTGGGCCGGGCGGATCAACCACCCTGGGAGCGAACCGAGCCGCTCACTGAGCCTCCGCCAACTTGAAGGCACAGGTCAAAGGGCTGGCGTGACGGTCTCCCGAGGTTCTCACGCTGGTCGGAGGCGGCAGTCTCCGGAGTAGATCGTCTGTCAGCGGTTGACTTCAAGATTCGTCAGGACGAGCAGGGCGCGCAGGAGGTGGGTGGCGCGGGTGGTCTCCGTGCTCACTCGCAAGTCCATTGCGTCGCGCAGCAGTTCCGGTCAGGAACCCGAGCTGCCGCAGCATCGTCATCCTTCCGCCATCCCGGCGGCGGCATCTGCCTCGGCGACGCTCTCCCAGCCCTTCTGCTTGAGTACAAACGCGGCGACGAGGGCGGCGACCACCAAGAAGGCGGCGGAGATGTGGAACGCCGTCTGGACCGCGCGGTCACCGGGCCCGACGGCGGCTACCGTCTCGCCGTGCCGGGCCCCGGCTCGTACGTCCTGATCACCTCGGCCGGAGGTTCCGCCGACGCCAGCAGCGGCAGCGGTTCTCCTGTCCGGGACCGGTCTCGATGTTCTGCCCGTTCTGTTCTTCAGGGGCGGTGACCCGGCACCGCCGGTCTCAGGACCAGGCGATCTCGCCATGGCGGTCGATGAAGCGTCCGGTGCCGGCACCGAGCCCCTCGGTGGCGAGGGCGACGATCGCGTCCGTGCCCTCGGTGACGGTCTGGGAGCCGCTGTGACCGTTTATGTCGGTCGCGGTGTAGCCGGGGTCGGCGGCGTTGACGCGAATGCCCTTGAGCCCTTTGGCGTACTGCGTGGTCAACATCGTCAGCGCCGCCTTCGAGGAGGCGTACAGCGGCACGACGACGTGCGACTCGGACCGGCCGGGGTCGTGAGTGAAGGCGAGGGAGCCCATGCCGCTGCTGACGTTGATGATCACGGGGTCGTCCGAACGGCGCAGCAGCGGCAGGAACGCGGTGGTGGTGCGGACCACGCCGATGACGTTGACGTCGAGGACGGCGCGGGCGTCGGCGGCGGTGAGGTCGCCGGGATCACCGAAGGGACCCTGGACCCCCGCGTTGTTGATCAGGACATCGATCCTGCCCTCGTGCTCGGCGACGTCCGCGGCGGCGGCGGCCACGGACGCGTCGTCGGTCACGTCGACGGGGACGAAGCGTGCGCCCAGCGCGGCGGCTGCCTCCTCACCCCGCTCACGGTCGCGGGCTCCCAGGAGAACGGTGTGACCGCACGCGATGAGGCGGCGGGCGGTCTCGCGGCCGATGCCCTTGTTGGCTCCGGTGATGAAAGTGATCGTCATGCCTTCGATAGTCGCCTTGACGAGGGAGCCGGACCAGGGACGCTTCGACGGTGGGAAGACCAGTACCACCCTCGCGCCCCCGCATGTGATCGGGGACGCGGGAGGATGGAGAGCATGACGACGACACCCCCCGGAGCTGGACTGGGCGCGATGATCCGCACGTGGCGGAACCGGCTGCCCCCGTCAGCCGCTGGGCTGCCGGTCGTCCGCAAGCGCCGGGCTGTCGGCCTGCGGCGCGAGGAACTGGCCGACCTGGCCGGAGTGTCGGTCGACTACGTCGTGCGCCTGGAGCAGGGGCGGGCCACGACACCCTCGGCGTCGGTGGTGGCGTCCCTGGCGCGCGCTCTCCAGCTGTCCACCGCCGAGCGGGACCACCTCTACCGGCTGGCCCAGATCGTGCCGCCGGCGGACGGCACGATCTGCGACCATCTCCCGCCCGGTATGCAACGGGTACTCGTCCGCCTCGGAGACGTACCGGTGGCCGTGTTCGCGGCGGACTGGCAACTGGTGTGGTGGAACCACGGGTGGGCCGCCCTGCTGGGAGACCCCTTGGCCTCGCCGCCGCGGATGCGCAACTTCGCCCGCGACAGGTTCCCGGTGGACGTCGATCACACCCCCCTCGCGCTGTGGCCGGTCACCGAGACGGACCCCGACACCGCCGACGCCGCCCTCGTCTCCGATCTGCGCCGCGCCACCGGCCGCTTCCCCCGGGACAGCCGCCTGGCCACGCTGGTCCGCGACCTGAACGCAGGCAACGAGAGGTTCGCCGAGCTGTGGGCGACGGGAGAGGTGACCGCGAACCGCGAGGTCCGCAAGAGGGTCGATCACCCGTCGGTGGGCCCGGTCACGGTGGACTGCGATGTCCTGACCGACGGTGACACGGAGCTCAAGATTGTCATCATGACCGCCGCGCCGGGCAGTGAGGACGAGACCAAACTCCAGCTCACCACCGTCGTCGGCCCACCGGCCGGCACGCGCAATTGATCCGCCCCGCCCATCGGCCGACCGACGGCTCACGGTTTTCGTGACGCACCAAACCGTTGGACACGCACCGACGGGTGATCAGGACGGCCCGCTGGCGGACTGCCCGGACAGCGCCCTCGTTCCGCCTGGCCACGAACCGCGGTGCCCTGTTGACATCACCCTCGCCGCGCTGGGTGGTCGGTGGACGCCGCTGGTAGTCCGCGAGTTCCTACGCCGCGGTCAGACCACATACTCCGAACTGTCCGCCGCCCTGCCCGCTCTCTCGGACAGGCCGACCCAGTTGACCAGTGCGGGCGTCATCGAGCGTCACCGCACCCCCGGGCCGGCCTCCGCGCGTCCGCTACATTCTGACCAGCCAGGGCCGGGCGCTGGAACCAGTGGCGCGCAGCATGTGGGAGCGAGGCACAACGCGACGGGATGCCCTTGACCAAACGCCAGACCCGTTGAACACGGCCTGAACCTCGTCAGCTCCCCGGTTCTTGCTCGCTGCGGCTGGACGGCCTTCTACGATCCGGTGCATGGATCCTGAGCTGCTGGAACGGATCAGGTGGGCGGACGAGCGGTGATGCTGATCCCACACCGCACGCCAGGCGTGGAGGAGAGCACACTCCCGCCGGACTACCAGCGCATTCTCGCCGCCGTGCGGCAGGCCGCCGGACCGGTCATGGCCCGGCAGGTCGGTGACGCGCTGGGAATCGACGTCAGCGTGGGGCCAAGCTGGAACCGCTGCGCGGGAGACTGGGTGCCCCCGGCGGCCGTTGGAACTGTGTGACGAGATCCAAAGAACGCGCCGAGGACACCTGCCCGCTTGATTACCAGTGCCGTCTGCCGCTCTCCACGAGCACCGTCAAGTACCTCGCCGATCTACTGCGACGCCACCTGAAGGCGATTCGGTCCAGGTGGCGGATCCTGCCACCCGGGAGGATCACGTGATCGTCTTGGCCGTGCTGCGCCACGACCAGCGCCTGGCCGACATGGCCGGCGGCAACAATGTGTCCGAGTCCACCGTCCGCCGCTGGCGCGACGAGCTGATCGCCCTCCTCGCCGCGCAGGCTCCGTGCCTGGACCGCGCCCTGAAGAGGGTGGCCAAGCAGGGCGGGGAGGTAGCCCTGATCGACGGCACCCTCATCCCCACCCGACGCCGCACAGGAAAGACCGACCGACAAAACTACTCCGGCGAATACCGTCATCACGGCCTGCACTTCCTCGCCGTGACCGACGAGAAAGGCCGCCTGATCTGGATATCCGCCGCCCGGCCCGGCCGCACCCACGACATCACGGCCGCCCGCCACGACCACATTCTGGCCCACCTGCGCGCCGCCGGTCTCGGCGCATTGGCGGACCTCGGCTTCCGCGGCCTCGACAACGACGCACGCGACCCCGTGATCGTCACCGGCTGTCGCCCACGACCAGCGTGAGCACCCCGAGAACCGGTCACACCAGCTCTTTGACCTGTGATTTCAAGTTGGCGGAGGCTCACTGATAAAGGAGCTGCGGTGGGGGACGGATCTTGGCACGCTGAGCGGATGGACCGTCAACGGAGATCCCACCTCGCGCACGCCGACCACCCGATCGCCGCCCCGCTCGCCGACGAGTCGGTGGCCCGACTGCTCGACCGGGCGGTGGCGGACGAGGCCGACCGCGCCCTCGACCTCGGCTGTGGAGGCGGCGCCTGGCTGCGGCGGCTCCTGGTCCGCTATCCGTGGATGCACGCCGAGGGGGTGGACATCCACACCGCGGCCCTGGAACAGGCACGCGAGGGCGCGGAGGAAGCCGGCGTCGCGGACCGGCTGGTCCTCCACGAGATGGACGCCTCCGTGTTCGCCTCGGCGCACCGCTTCGACCTGGTGCTGAGCGTCGGCGCCGCGCACGCCTTCGGCGGGCTGCTGCCCACCCTCGCGGCGGCGCGTGAACTCCTCGCCCCGGGCGGCCATGTCGTCATGGGCGACGGCTTCTGGGAGCGCGAACCCGACGCCGCCGCCCTCTCGGCCCTGGGCGCCACCTGGGACGACTACGCCGATCTCGCCACCACCGTGGACCGCGTCACCGCCGACGGCTGGACACCCGTCTACGGCCACGTCAGCACGGCGGGGGAGTGGGACGACTACGAGTGGTCATGGACCGGCTCACTGTCCCGCTGGGCCCTGGACCACCGCGACGAACCCGACGCCCTGGACACGTACAAGGCCGCCGCCGAACACCGCACGGGCTGGCTGCACGGCTACCGCGGCACCCTCGGCTTCGTCACCCTCGTACTGCGGCGGAGCCCCTGAACCCCACGGTGACGTTGCCCTAGGCGGCTTCGTGGGCGGTGAGGGTCACGTGTGCGTCGGCCTCGTCGATGGCGATGTTCAGTGACGCGTTCAGCCCCTTGGCCGGCTTCGCGAGGAGAGGCAGCGTGGGCACGGAGTCGGACCCCTCGATCCGGGAGATCTTGGCCTGGGTCAGCCCGGACCGGGCGGCCAGTTCGGTCTGGGACAGGCCCAGCTCCGTGCGGCGGTCGTAGACGACTTTGGCCAGCGCCATGGACAGACGGTGCTCCTGGCGCTCCTGCTCGATCTCGGCGGACTCCTGGTACCCCTCCGCGGGCTTACGTTCGCCCGCCCGCTTCCAGCGGCTGTGCTCCATCACTGGTCTCCTTCAGAGCGGCGGAACGGCTACCGGGGGTACCGCGGGTACCTATTCGCGCGCTGCGGGCCTCCCCACGGTGACGTCCACGACGAATGGTTCGACCAGCGCCCCGTCCGGGAACTGCGCGAGCAGTTCGGCCCGTTCGGCGCTCAGTACCGCGTCCGCCTCGGCGGCGCTCATCACGGCGAGGTAGGAGTGGCTGCCGAGGGTGCGCAGCCGGTCCTCCACGGTGATCGTCCGTGACCAGCGGACGGTGCCCGACCGCGTATCGAGGCCGAACGGCGTGAGCAGCCCGGCGGCCGTGGCGGGGAAGCCGGGCGGGCGGTAGGCGGGGCAGCGCTCGGCCAGCCGGGCCTCCTGCCGCGCCAGCCACGGGACGTCGGTGTCCGGGACGTTTCACCACAGCGCGAGGGCGCCACCGGGCCGGAGCACCCGGACGGCCTCGGGGACCGAGCGCGCCGGGTCGGTCCAGTGCCAGGACTGGGCGTAGGTGACGAGGTCGGCGACGCCGCCCGCGAACGGGAGCGCGTTGCCGTCGCCCCGCACCAGCGGGGTCCGTGGCAGGGCGCTCCGCAGCTCGGCCGCCATGCCCGTGCCCGGTTCCACGGCCACGACGCGCGCCCCGCGTTCGGCCAGCAGCCGGGTGGCGATGCCCGTGCCCGCGCCCACGTCCAGCACATCGGCCCCGTCGAGCGGCCTCCCCGTGAACTCCTCCACCATCGCGAACAGTTCCGGCGGATAGCCGGGCCGGACGGCCGCGTACTGGGCGGCGATGGCGTTGAACGACGTGGCGAGTGAGGAGCGGGATGAGGGCGGCATGGGTCCATGGTGACGGCACCCAAGGTGCGTTGTCAGTGGTGGGTGCGACCATCTCGGCATGTGCGCCGATACCTCGACCACCGCTTACTGGGACGCCGCCGCCGCGGACTTCGACAACGAGCCGGATCATGGGCTGCGGGATCCGGCCGTGCGGGAGGCGTGGGCCGCGCGGCTGTGGGGGTGGCTGCCCGGGCGGGCCGGGGATGTGCTCGACCTCGGGTGTGGCACGGGGAGTCTCGCGCTGCTCGCGGCCGAGCGGGGGCATCGGGTGACGGGGGTCGATCGCTCGCCTCGGATGGTTGAGCTGGCGCGGGCGAAGCTGGCCGGGACGGGGGCCACCGTGCTGGTCGGGGACGCGGCGGAGCCGCCATTGGGGGAGGGGAGTTTCGATGTCGTCCTGGTCCGGCATCTGCTGTGGATGCTGCCGGACCGGCAGGCGGTGCTGCGCCGTTGGTGCCGGCTGCTGCGGCCGGGCGGGCGGCTGGTGCTGATCGAGGGGCGGTGGGGCGAGTCCGACCCCGTCGGGCTGCCCGCCGCCGAGCTGTCCGCGCTGGTCGGGCCGCTGACGGAGCGGCTGTCGGTCGAGCAGCTCGGGCCGGACGCGGCGCTGTGGGGGCGGGCCGTGCGCGACGAGCGGTATGCCCTGGTGGCCGACCTCGCACCGGCTCGGCGCCATGCCGAGATCGTGGACGTTCATTTGATCCTGCGCCGCGGGGATGAGGTGCTGCTCGCCCGCCGTGCCAACACGGGCTATGCGGATGGGCTGCTGCATGCCCCCTCCGGGCATGTCGAGGACGGCGAGGACGTCCGCACCGCGATGCTCCGCGAGACGGCCGAGGAGATCGGCCTCACCCTGGGCCCGGACGAGGTGCGGGCGGTCCTCGTGCTGCAGCACAAGGCGCCCACGGGGGCGGCCCGTACGGGGTGGTTCTTCGAGGCGGAGCTGGGGGAGGGCGGGCGGCAGCCCGTCAATCGGGAGCCGGAGAAGTGCTCCGAGCTCGGCTGGTTCCCGCTGGACGCGCTGCCGGACGACATGGTGGCGTACTGCCGCGCGGGCCTCGAGGCGTACCGCGCGGGCCACCGCTTCGCCCTCCACTGGCACGAGCCGGACGACCCGATCGCGTACGCCCCGGAGGGCCCCGGCCGTCTGACCCCGCTCTGACGATCAGAGGTTACGGGACGCTGTCCCGTTTAGTTAGACTCGGCGGCGAAGGGAAGGGTGCGGTGAACGACAACGATCGAGACGCGGGGCGCGCGGCCCGGCCCAAGCGGGCGGACGCGCGGCGCAACGAGAAGGCCCTGCTCGAAGCGGCCGCCGCGGTCTTCGTCACCTCGGGCGTCGAAGCGCCGATACGCGATATCGCGGCCAAGGCCGGTGTCGGTACGGCCACGATCTACCGCCACTTCCCGACGCGGGCGGATCTCATCGTCGCCGTCTACCGGCACCAGGTCGAGGCCCTCGCCGAGGCCGGTCCGGCCCTGCGGGCGACCAGCGAGACTCCGCACGCCGCCCTGGGGCGCTGGATCGATCTCTTTGTCGACTTCCTGGTCACCAAGCACGGGCTCGCGGCCGTGCTGCAATCCGACGACCCCTGCTTCGACCCCCTGCACTCCTACTTCCTCGACCGGCTCCTGCCCGTATGCACCCAGCTCCTCGACGCCGCGGCCGACGCGGGCGAGATCCGCACCGGCCAGGACGCCTACGAGCTCATGCGCGGCGTCGGCAGCCTCTGCGCGGGCGCCGGCACCGACCCCCGCTACAACACACGTCACCTGGTCGAGCTGCTCATCGCGGGACTGCGCCGACCGCACTGACCATCGGCCGGGCAGCGCCCGCCCTGGCACACAATGGGGGCCACAAACCACCCCACCCACGCCCCAGGAGCCCCACGTGGCCTTGCAGATCACCGTCGACCAGGACGCGGCGACCGCCCCCTTCGAGCAGATCCGCGCGCAGATCGCCGAGCTGGCCCGCTCCGGCGCGCTTCCCGTGGGCTACAAACTGCCCACCGTACGGGGCTTCGCCGAGGAGCTGGGGCTGGCGGCGAACACCGTCGCCAAGGCGTACCGGGCCCTGGAGGCGGACGGTGTGATCGAGACCCGTGGCCGCCACGGCACCTTCATCGCGGCGGCGGGTGACGCGGCACGGCGCCAGGCCGCCGAGGCCGCCCAGACCTATGTCCAGCGGGCGCGCCGCCTAGGTCTGGACCGCGCGGCAGCCCTCGCCGCCGTCGAGGACGCCCTGCGGGCCGCCTACGGAGACCCCGCCTGAACCTCCGCCGCTCACTGCGCCGGTGCTCCGCCTGCCATGCTGTCCCCCATGACCAGCCGCAAAGCCCTCGTCCGACGCCCCAGCCCCCGCCTCGCCGACGGGCTCGTCACCCATATCGACCGCACCCCGGTCGACGCCGCGCTGGCGCTGCGGCAGTGGGAGGTCTATGTCGTGGCGCTGCGCGCACACGGCTGGGAGACGGTGGAGCTGCCGCCGGTGGACGACTGCCCGGACGGGGTGTTCGTCGAGGACACCATGGTCGTCCACCGGAACGTCGCGGTGATCGCCCGCCCCGGAGCCGAGTCCCGCAGGCCCGAGACCCTGACGACGGAGGAGGCCGTGACCGGGCTCGGCTGCTCGCTGAACCGGATCCGCGAGCCGGGCACGCTGGAGGGCGGCGACGTCCTGAAGATCGGCGACACCGTATACGTGGGACGCGGCGGACGCACCAACGGCGACGGCATCCGCCAGCTTCGCGCCGCGCTGGAGCCGCTGGGCGCACGGGTGGTGGCCGTACCGGTCAGCAAGGTGCTCCACCTCAAGTCGGCGGTCACCGCGCTGCCGGACGGCACCGTCATCGGCTATCCGCCGCTGGTCGACGACCCTGACGCCTTCGACCGCTTCCTCCCCGTTCCCGAGGAGTCCGGCGCCCATGTGGTGCTGCTCGGCGGCGGCAAGCTGCTGATGGCGGAGAGCGCGCCGCGCAGCGCCGAGCTGTTCGCCGATCTCGGCTATGAGCCGGTGCCGGTGGACATCAGCGAGTTCGAGAAGATGGAGGGCTGTGTGACCTGCCTGTCGGTCCGGCTGCGGGAGCTGTACGCCTGAGCCGGGCCCCACGGGAGCGGGCCCCACGGGGGCCCGGGCCACGGGGACCCGTGGGCATCTCACAAGCCCCCCGGAGGCGGGCCGGCTCACCGGCCCCCGGCGGCCGTCCCGCGGGCGGCGGCTCCCGGGGGCCGGTTCACAGATACAGCCCCGCGTTCGCGTCCCCCGGCTGCGACGGCACGGCGGGCGGCCGGGTGCCGCGCCGCAGCGCGTACAGCTCCGCGAGCGTCGCCCCGTCCCGCCCGATCACACCTTCCCGGTCGTCGACCTCCCCGCCGAGCCAGCCGACCGCCTCCGTCCGCGTCAGCTTGCCGACCTCGATCCGGGCCAGGCACCGGCCGGGGCGGACCACCGCCGGATGCAGCCGTTCCAGATCCTCGTTGGTGGTCACCCCGACCAGCACATTGCGCCCCTGGCCGAGCAGACCGTCCGTCAGGTTCAGCAGCCGGGACAGCGCCTGGCCCGCGGTGTGCTTGGCCTCGCCGCGGATCAGCTCGTCGCAGTCCTCCAGGAGCAGCAGCCGCCAGCGCCCCTTGGCCGTGCCGTCGTCCTCGCCGATGGCGATGTCCATCAGATAGCCGACGTCGGTGAAGAGCCGCTCCGGGTCCAGGACGCAGTCCACCTGGCACCACTCCCGCCAGGACCGGGCCAGGGTGCGCAGCGCCGAGGTCTTGCCGGTGCCGGGCGGGCCGTGCAGCAGCAGGAGGCGGCCGGCGATGTCGTCCGGGGTGACCTTCATCAGCCCGTCCATGGCCTCGGCGACCGGCGCCGTGTAGTTGCCGCGGATCTCCTCCCAGGTCCCGGCCGAGATCTGCCGCGAGGTGCGATGCGGTCCGCGGCGCGGCGAGACGTACCAGAAGCCCATCGACACGTTCTCCGGCTGGGGTTCCGGCTCGTCCTCCGCGCCGTCGACGGCCTGGTGGAGCACCTTCTCGGCCAGGGCGTCGTCGACGGCGGTCACGGTCACATCGGCCCCCCGGTTCCACCGGGAGATCAGCAGCGTCCAGCCGTCGCCCTCGGCGAGCGTCGCGCTGCGGTCGTCGTCGCAGGCCGCGCGCAGCACGGTGGCGGACGGCGGCAGCAGCGTCGCGCCCGACCGCACCCGGTCGACGGAGTGACTGCGGGCGTACGGCTGCTCGCCGGTCGCGAAGCGCCCCAGGAAGAGCGCGTCGACGACATCGGACGGCGAATCGCTGTCGTCGACGTTGAGCCGGATGGGAAGGGACTCTTCGGCGGGTGTCGTAGGCAGGGTCTGCCTCCTGAGAACGGGGGGCCGGTGCGTCGGTCAGCGCACCCGGCCCCATGATCCAGGACTGGGGGCGAGGGCGCACCAAGGTTTGTGGCCGTTTACCGAGCTGTTCCACGGAACCCCACTGGAATGGGGGCGTTCACGGATACTCTTACCCGTTGTGGGGCGTCAGGGAAGGGAACGGGGCGGGTTGGCCAGGTTATGGCAAAAGAGGCGCCGGCGGACCGGCGCGCTGCTCGGTGTCGGCATGGTCACGCTGGCACTGCTGGCGGCCACCTGCTCCGGCGGGCCCGGCGCGGGCGAGGGGCGGCAGGGATCGGAGTCGGAGCGCGGGAAGGCCGGCGCCGGGGGGCTGGGCTGGGGATTCACCCATACCCAGTACAGCGCCGACCAGGGCACGGAAAGCGGCCGTAAGGCCGCGAGCGCCCTGCTGGCCGGCCGGCCGATGCCGCAGAACCAGCACATCATGGGCTGGGGCGCGGGCAACCCCGAGCCGTCCCCGGGCCACTACGACTTCGCGGACCTCGACCGCCGCATCGCCCTGATGCGCAAGACCGGCACCGCGCCCGTGCTCACCCTGTGCTGTGCGCCCGACTGGATGAAGGGCGGCGAGCCGGGACGTACGGACTGGTCGCAGGAGGCCCTGGAGACCGCGCCCACCCCCGAGCACTACAAGGACTTCGCCGCGCTCGCGGGAAAGATCGCCCAGCGCTATCCGCAGGTGCGCCACTTCATCGTGTGGAACGAGTTCAAGGGCTTCTACGACGACGGCAAGAAGCGCTGGAACTACGAGGGCTACACCCGGCTCTACAACCTGGTCTACCGCGAGCTGAAGAAGCAGAACCCCGGCAACCAGATCGGCGGCCCGTATGTGGTCGCCGACAGCGACGCCCCGGGCGAGGCCGACGGCTCCGCCGCGGTGAGCGGCCCCTGGGGCACCCTCGACCAGCGGTCCGCCGCCGCGATCACGTACTGGGACAAGCACAAGGCGGGCGCGGACTTCGTCGTCGTCGACGGCTCCAGCTACACCCGCGAGGGCGACCGGCTCATCCCGGACGCCTTCGCGGCCACGCGGAAGTTCCAGGACGTCACCCGCTGGCTGCGCAGGACCACCGGGCTGCCGGTGTGGTGGGCCGAGTGGTACGTCGAACCGGCCGACGGGCGCGATGACCGCGCCGGCTGGAGCGAGGGCCGCCGCACCGCCGTCCAGGCCACCGCGATGATCCGGCTGGCCGAGGGCGGCACCGCCACGGCCTTCTACTGGAACCCGGAGACCACGGGCAAGCGGTGCCCCGGCTGTCTGTGGCGCCCCACCGAGCTGGACGACGGCGGCCGTGCGCTGCCCATGATGAAGCTGCTCGGCCGGTTCGCCCGGGAGTTCCCGCCCGGCACGGCCTTCCGCTCCGTGGACATCGCCGCCGACGACCGGCCCAACGTCCAGGTGCTCGCCGACGATGACGCGGTGCTGGTCGTCAACACCCTCGACCGGCCGATCAAGGCGAAGGTCGACGGCCGGTCGTTCGGGATGGACGGATACGAGGTGCGCTGGCTCACGCGGTGAAAGCGGTGACGGTGGCCACGCCATGGGCATCGCCACCGCCCTCGTCACCGCTTCGCGGTCGCTACGCCATCGTCACAAAGCGCTGCACCAGCGCGGCCACCACCACGACCAGCAGCGGCAGCGCGAACCAGAACGAGCCCTGCAGCCAGTGCAGCCGCCGTACGCTCGGCCGCACCGCCACCCGCACCACCTCGCGCGCCGCCAGCAGCAGCATCAGCGCCACCGCCGCCAGCGCCCCCACCGTCGACCAGGGCGTCCAGGTGACCAGCGGACCGGACGGCCCCGGCGCGGGCTCCGCTACCGGCCCGCTCGGCTGCCGCTTCAGCTCGTACAGCGCCGCGTCGTCGTTGGCGAACACCCGGCGCAGCTCGGCGTGCTGGTCCAGCGAGCGCCGCAGCCGCTCCTGCCAGTGCTCGTCATAGCCGGAGTCGAGGGTGAGATACCCGGACTGGCCGCGGCCCACCATCAGATAGGAGTGCGGTCCGGCCTCGCGCAACCCCGTGACCAGGCTGTCGACCAGCACCGGATCGCGCGGGGCCAGGGTGGGCTCGTAGAGGACCCGCTCCATGTCGCGGGCGCCCCAGGGCATCGCGGGGGTGACGTTGTTGATGGGGTCGTTGCTCATCCACAGCACCCGTACGGTCGGCTTGTCATGGGCGTAGACGTACTCCATCGCCGCCACCTCGCCCGGCCGCACCCTCTCGAACGTCTCATTGCCCCAGCGCGCCACCAGGAACCCGGCCATCAGGGTCAGCCCGGCCAGCAGCGCGGCCACCGGACCCAGCCTCGCGCGGTCCGCGCCCACCCGGGGGAAGATCGCCAGCGCGCCGAGCACACAGGCGCCCGGCAGCGCGAACATGAAGACGCGCAACGCCATCTCACCGCCGTAGCTCTGCATGCCGAAGCCCAGGAACGGCACGAAGGTCAGCACCAGCAGCGAACGCTCGGTGAATCCGGCGGCGCGCCGCCGCAGCACCCCCCAGCAGGCGAGCGCCAGCACGCCGCCCGCCAGCGCCACCCGGACGTAGAGCACCAGCCGGTGCACGCTGCTGCCGCCCTCGATCCGGCCCGAGACGGACGAGGACACATTGCCGCCCACCCCGCCCACCCCGCCGAACAGCTCGTCCCAGTGGCCCGACCAGTACGGCTCCGCCAGGAACCCCACCCATACGGCCACCATCACCCCGCACAGCAGCGGCAGCCCGTACAGATTCGACCGGCGCACCAGCACCAGCGCGCTCACCACGCCCAGCATCACGAACGGGGTGAGCTGATGGGCCGCCACGGACGCCGCGAAGAGCGTGATCAGGAGGCCCAGCAGCGCTGTGCGCTGGGCGGGCGTGGCCGCCGTCACCTCCGCCTCACCCGGCCGCCGCTTACCGGGCAGCACCCGGGGTTCGCGGAACCACACCAGAAGGACGGCGACGAAGACGAGGTAGAGGAGGTAGGTGAACCCCTGCGGCGAGAAGTAGTCCTGACCCACCCAGCCGCAGAGCGCGAACAGCCACACCGCGGTCCACTTCGCCCGCCAGCTCGCCCGCAGGGCGCGCAACAGCACCATCAGCGGGGCGAGACAGAACAACTGGAGGAGCGTGGGCCACCAGCGCAGCACCTCGGAGAGGTCGTGCACCCCGGCTGCCTGGGCCAGGAACGCCGCCCCCGCGAAGAAACCGGGCCAGCTCCAGCGCGCGTCGAGATCGGGCACGGCGTGACCGGTCCGGCCGATGTAGTCCAGGAACCCCAAGTGCTGCCATGCGGTCGGGAACCGCGGCTGCGCCTCCAGCACGGCGGGCACGGCGTGCAGCGAGACGACGGTCGCGAGGAGCACGACGGTCAGCAGGGCGCGCCGGGGCCGCGCGAGCCGGAGCGCACCGGCGAAGGCGGCGATGAGCAGCGCGGCGCCGAAGAGAGTGGCCCGGGGGAGGACCGAGACGAGCCCGAGCCCGCCCATACGGTCGAGATCGGCGTCCCCCATGCGCAGCAGCGGCACCCAGTAGAGGGCAAGCCCGCCGGCCGCGACCCCCCACAGGGCGACCGCGCCCTTCCGTCCCGCCCGCCGCCCGCTGGGCTCTGCCGAGCCTGCCGTGTCCGCCCGGTCCGCCCGGTCTGCCCGGTCCGTGGGCCCGGCGGCCCCCCAGCCGCCCTGCCGTCCTGCGGGACCGGCGGACGCCAGGCCCCGCCGGTCCCATCGCCGTGCCGAGTCGGCGGCGGCATCGGTGGCGTCGGAGGCGGGCGGTGAGGCCGGGTCCGTCCCCGGACCGGTCGCGGCCCGCTCCGAGGGCACGCCCCCCGAGTGCATCCCACCCGCCCCGCTCCGTGCCTGCGACGCGTTGGCGGCGGCGCCCCGATCGGGCAGCTCGCCGAGCGGCGAGGCGACGACCGGCCACCGCCGCGCGGCCTGGGACCGTACGGCCGGGTCGCGTTCCGCACCGGGTTGCCCGTGTTTCGGATCAACCGCCCCCAGGGGGCCGGGCTTCAGCACCGGCCACCGGTCCTTGGGAGCGGCCGTATCAGCGGCCGTATCGGCCGCCCGGATATGCGGCCCGCCGTCCGGGCCCCCATCCTGGCCGCCGTCCGGGCCCCTGCCCCGACCCCCCGGTCCCGCGCCCGGTCCCACGCCGGAGGCGCCGTCGGCCACACCCCGGAGCCCGGCGCTCAGCACCGGCCACCGGCCGTCCGCGGCCGAGTGGGCGTCACCCGGCGCCGGGCGGGCGGCGCCGGGTGCGGCCGTTTCGGTGGTCGTTTCGGTGGCCCCTGCCGGGGGTGGCGTTTCCGGGGCCGACGTCCCGTAGCGCTTGTCCCAGCGGCGTTTCCGGGCGTCGTCGTCTCGCGGCGGATCCGTGGCGGGGAAGTGCATGCGGACGCCGAGCGCCAGCGTGTCCGTGTCGAGGGCGGCGCGCAGCGCCCAGCGGGTGCCGTAGTGGCCCGCGTACTCGCGGCGGCGGTCGCCGTAGACCGCGAGGTCCGCGAGATCGCCGTCGGGCGCCGTGCGCTGCTCCGGCAGCGGCAGAGGCGGCTTGGGCGGGGAGGCGGACTCCGGCTCCGGGGCGGCAGCCCCACCGTGCCCCTTGAGCACCCGGCGCAGCCGCACCGCCGCGATCGACGCGATCACCGACAGGCTGGAGATCTCCGCGACCCCCGCCCCCGTCAGCCCCATCCGTGGCAGCAGCAGCAACGTCAGCCCCAGCACCAGCACACACAACAGCCCCTGCAACACCGCCAGCCCCGAGGTGCGGCTCTGCGCCCGCAGCACCGCGAAGTACACCTCGATGACCACCCGCAGCGCCGCGCCCACCGCGAACCAGCGCAGCAGCGGTGCGGCGGCCTCCGCGTAGCCGTCGCCGAAGACCCCGAGGATCTGGGGAGCGAAGACGAAGAGGAAGAGACAGACCGGGACCATGATGCGTGCCATCCGCCGCAGCGCCGCCCGGCAGTTCTCGGCGAGCCGGGCCGGATCGTGCGAGCCCTCGACGGTCAGCGAGGAACCCATGTTGATGGCCAGCAGATTCGTCGTGCCGCCGATGGTGGTCGTGATGTAGAAGTACGCGTTGTCGGCCGCGCTGACCTGCGAGGCGACGATCACCGGCACGGCGTAGACCACCACGAGCGAGAACAGCGACCCGGTGTAGTCCCCGGCGAGGAAGCGGCCCATCTCCCGATAGCCCGCGGGCCGCGCCCTCCCCTCCGTCGCCGTGCTGTGCCGGGGCACGAGGCGGCGGAACACCAGCCAGCCCAGCGGCAGTACGGACACCGCGATCGAGGCGACCCAGGACACGAACACCCCGGCGGTCGGGATCGCCGCGGCGAACGCGATGAGCAGCACCAGCTTGGCCGCCGAGAACACCGTATTGCCCACCGGCACCCAGAACGCGCTGCGCAGCCCGGTCAGCACCCCGTCCTGCAGGGTCAGCAGCGACCAGCCCACGACCGCGACGATGAAGCCGAGGCCGTGGAGGGGGCCGTGCAGAAAGCGGTACGACGGCCCCCAGGCGTTGAGCGTGAGCAGGAAGACCACCGCGGCCAGCGCCACGACCACCGAACTGGCCGCGTAGGTGCTGAACACCAGCCGGCCCGTGGTCCGCCCGGCGACCGGGATGAAACGGGCCAGCGCGCCCGTCAGGGTGACCGCGGTGAGCCCCGCGAGGAGCTTCATCGCGGCGATGGCCGCCGAGCCCTGGCCGACCGCGTCCTCCGCGTAGTAGCGGGCGGCGGCCAGCCAGAAGCCGAGGCCGAGGACCGCGGAGATGCCCGTGTTGAGCATCAGCGCGTAGGCGTTGCGGAACAGCATGCCGCGCTCGCCGCTCCGGCCGTCGGACGGCCGCTCGGTGGCGGCCGTCCGCTCCTCTGCCCGGGTGGTCGTGTCGGACAACGGGCTCACGTCACCTTCCGTAGTACCTGTCGTGAGAGCTGACGGGATCTGCGGACCATGGCGTATCCCTTGGTGAGGGCCCGGTCCCCGGCGAAGCCGCGGCCGATCGCCCGCCCGGACACCAGCCGCTCGAACTCCTGGATCCGGGTGGTGCGCCGCACCGTGACCCGGCGCAGTGCGTACGGGCCCTGGCCGCGCGCCGCCAGCGCGTTGCCCACCGCGAGGGACACCCCGAACCCGGCCGAGCGCACCACCCGGCGCACCCGGCGGCTGGAGTAGCCGTAGGGATACGCGAACGACACGGGCGGACGGCCGAGTTCGGCCGTGAGCAGATCCCGGCAGTGGGCCACCTCGAACCACAGCCGGGCGTCGGAGAGCTGGTCCAACTGGGGGTGGGTGTGGCTGTGCGCGCCGATCTCCACCCCCGCGCCGGCCAGCTCACGTACCTGGCCCCAGTCGAGCATCAGGTCCAGGGCGCCTGCTGCCTGGTGCGGGCCGCGCAGCCAGCCCGTGGCCGCGAAGAGCGTGGCCTCGAAGCCGTGGTGGGCGAGGACGGGGAGGGCGTGGCGGTGCACGCCCTCGTAGCCGTCGTCGAAGGTGACCACCACGGGTCTGGGCGGCAGCGCGGGGCCGCCGCGCCAGGCGTCGGCCAGCCGTACGCAACTGATAGGGGTGAAGCCGCGCTCGCCGAGCAGAGCCATCTGCTCGGCGAACGCGCCCGGCGTGACGGACAGCCCACGGGTGGCCCGCGCGGGGGCGTTGGCCACGGCGTGATACATCAGGATCGGCACGGAGCCGCGGTTTGCCTTCGGCACCGGGCCGGGGCTCGTGTTCGGCGCCGGGCCTGGGTTCGCGCCGCTCATGCCGCCCCCTCCCGTCTCGCCTCGCGGCCCTCGTCCGGCTGTCCGCCCGGCGGGGGCGGCCGTTCGGGGAGGGTGGCGACGCTGAAGCGGGGGCCGCCGCCGCGGCGGGCGCGGGCGGTGCCCACCGCATAGCCGCCCGCCGCCGCCGCGACGCCCGCCACGATCGCGCCCGCCCGCCCGGCGCCGCCCGCCCGGCCGAGCAGCGCGTCCCGCAGCCCGCGGGCGATGCCCGCGGGCAGCACCCGGGTGGTGTAGCGGCGCTCGGTCGAAAGGCCCGCCTGGGCGCCCACGCTGCGTGTCACCAGGGCCTTGGAGAGGCCCTCGGCGTACGCCCGCGACCGGAAGTAGGCGAAGCGCTCCCGGGCGGCGGGCACCTTGTGGTGGATCACCGCGCGGTCGTCGATCAGCAGCAGCGCGTCCGGCCGGGCGCGGGCCAGCCGGATGCACAGCTCGGTCTCCTCACAGCCCAGCGGCCGCTTGTCGCCGTCCCTGCCGATACCGCTCGCGAAGCCCCCGGCGGCGTCGAACGCCTCCCTGCGGAACGAGGCGTTCCCGCCCAGGACGTTGCGCACTCGCACCCGCCCCGGCGGCAGCCCCCGGTAGGTGCAGCCCACCACCCAGTCGAACTCCTCGGGGAACCAGACCGGACGGCGGCGCGACGCCCACACGGGGACGGTGCGCCCGCCGACCGCCATGACCCGCGGATCGGCGTACGCGGCGGCGAAGTGGTGCAGCCAGTCCCGTTCGGCGACCGCGTCGTCGTCGAGGAAGGCGATCACCTCGCCGTGCGAGGCCGCGATCCCGGTGTTACGGCCGGAGGACAGGCCGCGGGGGCCCGCGTTGGCGAGCACCCGCACCCCCTGACCCGTATCCGCCGCCGTTTCGGGATCCGCGCCCGCCCCGCCGTCCCCGTAGTGGTCCGTCAGCCGCCGCAGCAGGCCGGCGTTGTGGTCCACCACCAGGAGCGTCTCGTGGGCGGGCAGCGACTGGGCCCGCACCGAGTCCACCGCGGCGAGGATGTCGCCCCAGCGGTCCTCGGTGTAGACGCAGATCACCACGGAGATCCGCACCAGCGGCCCCGGAGCCGGGCGAACCGTCAAGACGCCTCCCCCCGGACCGCCGCGGGCGCCACCGCGGGGCGGCGCGGGCGCCGGGCGCCGTGCTCGCGCAGGATCACCTTCAGCACCCGCAGCCCGTCGCGGACGGCCCGCAGATTGCTGGCGCCGTGGATGCGCTCGTACTCATGGCTGGGGATCTCCTGGACCCGCAGCCCGGCCTTGACCACCCGGATGTTCATCAGCGTCTCCACCTCGAACCCGGCGCAGTCCAGCGCGATCTCGTCGAGGCAGTGGCGCCAGAAGGCGTTGTAGCCGTAGCAGAGATCGGTGTAGCGGGCGCCGAACTTGCGGTTGACGATCGAGGTGAGCGCGCGATTGCCGAGCCTGCGGATCGTCGTCATGTCGTCCGTGCCGCCGCCGTTGGCGAAGCGCGAACCCTTGGCGAAGTCGGCGCCCGAGACCAGCGCCGACACATAGCTGACGATCTCCGATCCATCGGCGGATCCATCGGCGTCGATCATCACCACGATGTCGCCGGTGCAGGCGGCGAATCCGGCGCTGAGCGCGTCCCCCTTTCCCTTGCCGGATTGCGACACGACTTTCACCTCGGGCCACAGTTCCCGGGCCACGCGGACCGTGTCGTCGGTGGAATTGCCGTCGACCAGGACCACTTCATGGATCCAGTCGGGAAGGGTTTTGAAAACGTACGGAAGATTCTCGGCCTCGTTCATCGCCGGAATCACGACGCTCACCGGTGGCGCAATCGCGAGATGAGAGGACACCGGGCGGTACGGATGTGTACGGGCCGCCGGATCGATTTCCGGTGCGGCCGGGCGCACAAAGGAGCTCATGAGTCTGTTTCCCTCTCGTCCGGTGGACCGTCCGCCCCACGGACAGTCCTTTGGTGTATCCGGTTCGAAAGGGGGGTTCTCACCCGCGCATGACGGCATGGACTGCCGGCCAAGGCAAGGCGAGCTGGCTGGTGTTACTGGCCTCGCGGCCCGCGTGCACGGCGCATCCCAAAAGGATCAGGACAGCCGGACGCGGCACCCCCCTACCGCGTTTCCCGCCCCGAGAGCCATCGCGACGCTATGAAGCCCCTCCCCTGGAGCCGCCTGAAATGATGGTCCCGACACGGGTGGAAGTGCGACGGTATTGACGTCGCAAACTGTATGGCAAGCCGGTTGCGGCTACACCCCCCTTGGTAATTTTGTTCGTCAGTCTTGTGGGTTCCTTTTCCGAAGGCTGCCCATGCTTTTGAGCACCCGGTCGGCCGGCCCGAAGAGCTCCGGCCGGGAAACCACGGTATTGCGCAGTGCGCGCACCGGGGCGCGCCGTGCCCGGTGACCGAGCGCCACCGGATGGTGGCGCGTCACCCACCCCTCCGACACGCTGAGATCGCGTGTTTTCAGGGAGTCCTTGTATTCCTTCTCACCGCGCCCGAGATCGAGATAGTCCACACCCTGCGCGGCGGCCCCTTCCGCCATGCGCAGATGCAGCACAAGTCCGGGCGAGTATCTGGCATATGCCGGGTCGTAGGCCGGAAACCAGCAGGCGAGCACCCGCTCCGAGCACAGCCCGAAGTGCGCGGCGACCGGCCGCTCGCCCGCGTACAGCACCGACAGCAGCCCCTGGCAGGAGGCCCCGCGGGTGTGGAAGAGCTGCTCCACCAGCCGGATGATCCACGGCCGGGCGAACCGGTCGCTGCGCCCGGTCCTGCGGTACTGCGCGGACTTCCAGCCGATCAGGGTGCGCAGCACGGCCGGATCGCGCTCGTCGTGCACATAGCGCACCTCGCCCACGTCCCGGCCCAGCTTGCGCTCCTTGGCCAGCGTGGTGCGGGTGAACCTCGGCGACCGGTCGCGCAGCCGGGCCAGATACGCCTCATAGCCCCGCTCCACATCGATCACGGGGGAGGGGAAGGAGCCACGGGCCCCCACCGCGAACGGCTTCTGCCCCTCCACCAGATGGTCGAACTCCCAGACGGCCAGGGAGCATGCGCGCAGCAGCTCCCGGGCGTCCCACTGAAACCCCGGCCGGTGCACCAGACCCTGGGCGTCCGAGAGGCCGAGACCGATCGCCCGCCCCACCCCGAGCCGGGTCCGCTGAAAAGGGAAGAAGGCCACCGGCTCCCCCTCCTCGCGGACCACCGCGATCCGCACCCCGCGTCTGCAGTGGCCGACGGCCAGCGTGAACTCCGGTGACAGAAAGGGGTTCGCCAGCTCCGGCGCGCCCAGCAGATGCGCCTGTGACTGCATGGCCGTCCACACCGCCCGGTCGGCCGCCGTCAGCTCCCCCGGGCGGTACACACCGATCTTCACGTATCTATTCCTGACTCTGGGTCATACGTCGTCGCCGGGTGAGGCGGGTGAGCAGCGCCGGCACCAGGATCAGCAGACTCACGGCCCCGACCGCCGTCACTCCGCCGCGCGCCGACCACAGCCGCAGCGCGAGCATCGCCTGCGCCACCAGCAGATCCAGCGCGAGCGCGCCTGCCACCGCCAGCACCGGGCGGATCAGCGCGTCCAGCCCGCGCAGAGCGCTGCCGATGGCCAGCGCGGGCGCGGCGAGCAGGAAGAACAGCGTGAACGGCGCCCGCAGCGGCGAGTGGACGTCGGCCAGTGCGAGTGCCGCGCCGATGGCCGCGATGCCGACCGCGGCGCCCGCGATCACCGGCAGCGAATCCCCACCCGCCGGTCTCTTGTCAGTGATGGTATGCATTGGCGTCTTTGCCCCCCGAAGCGCCGGATGCCGGGCTTCAATGTCGCGCAGTCGACGGATGCCGTCAAGACGGAGAAAGTGTGCGAACGGTCCATGGCGGGCGCAGGGGTTGAGTGCCCATCAGGGCTGGTCGCGCCCTGTGCGCGGGTCGTGCGCCGGGGGAGTTCGGGCGGGGCGTGGTGACTCATCCGTATTCCGTCCGACCTATGGACGTATCGGCCATGGATCGAAAGATTTTTGCCAACTACCCGCATAGATCGGCCGTTTACGCGGGATGACATATCCATGTCACACCGCTGAAATCGATCCCTGGCGGCGTGGCTGACGGTTTCGAACGCGATTGCCTATTTTTCGCGCAATCGCGCCTCATATCGGCACAGCAGTGATCCTGCTAGGGAGATCGAATGAAACTGTCCAGACTCACGGCGACGATGGGTGCGTTCGTCGTCGGTGCCGTCCTCGCCCTCACCGGGGCCGGCGCAGCCCATGCCACCGAGAACAGCGCGGGCCCCGCCTATGTGGCGCTGGGCGACTCCTACTCATCCGGCCTCGGCTCGGGCAGCTACGACAGCTCCAGCGGTAGCTGTAAGCGCAGCAGCAAGGCGTACCCCGCGCTCTGGGCCGCCGCGCACGCCCCCTCGAGCTTCAACTTCACCGCCTGCTCCGGCGCCAAGACCGGCGATGTGCTGAACAACCAGCTCGGTCCGCTGGGCTCCGGCACCGGTCTCGTCTCCATCTCCATCGGCGGCAATGACGCCGGCTTCGCCGACATCATGATGACCTGCGTGCTGCAGTCCGAGTCCACCTGCATCAACGCGGTCAACAGCGCCAAGACGTTCGTCCAGAACACCCTGCCCGGCAAGCTGGACCAGGTCTACAACGCCATCAGCGCCAAGGCCCCCTCCGCGCATGTCGTCGTCCTCGGCTACCCGCGGTTCTACAAGCTCAGCGGCTCCTGCATCGTGGGCCTCAGCGAGGCCGAGCGCGCCGCGATCAACGGCGGCGCCGATCTGCTCAACTCCGTCACCGCCAAGCGCGCCGCCGACCACGGCTTCAGCTTCGGCGACGTCACCACGACCTTCACCGGACATGAGATCTGCTCCGGCGACGCCTGGCTGAACAGCGTCACCCTCCCCGTCGAGGAGTCCTACCACCCCACCCCCGCCGGCCAGTCCGGTGGCTACCTCCCGGTCTTCAGCTCGGCCGCCTGACCGTCACCCGCCACCACACACAGAAGAGGAGGCCCCGACTGTCGGGGCCTCCTCGCAGGCCGTGGTCACCGGGCGACTCGGCCCGGGTCCACCTCAGCCGAGCGTGGTCGCCGCCCCCCTCAGCACCAGTCCACACCCCAGCGCGAGCACCACGGCGGCGGTTCCGACGGGCGAGGCGCGGCGCACCGCCCCCAGCAGCCGGTCGATCCGGCCCCCCGACGCCTTACGGGCCGCCAGCCGCTCCGTGGCCCGCACGCCCAGGCGCACCGCGGCGAACCCGGCCAGCGTGAGCGTCAGCGCCAGCCCGAGCCCGTACGCCACCACCAGGACGAAGCCGAACCACGCCTGGCCCAGCGCGGCCGCGCCGACGAGCACGATGACGGCGGAGGGGCTGGGCACCATGCCCCCGGCGAAGCCGAGCAGCAGCGTGCCGCGCAGAGTGGGCCGCACCTCATGGGTGTGGGTGTGACCGTCGCCGTGGTCGTGCGTGTGCGTATGCGCGTGGCCGTGTGCGTGGTCATGCTCGTGGTCGTGTGCATGGCCGTGCGTGTGGTCATGACCGTGGTCGTGATCGTGGCCGTGGTGCTGGGCGCGCGCCTGCCGATGGCGGCGCAGCGCCTTGCGGAGCAGCCCCGCCCCGGCCACCGCCACCAGCACGCCGCTCGCGATGCCCAGCCATGAGATCACCGACGGGGCCGCCGCCGAACCCGCCGTGACCAGCAGCCCCAGCGCGAACACCCCCAAGGTGTGCGTGACCGTCACCGACGCGCCCAGCGCCAGCACATCGCGCAGCGCGCTGCGCCCGCCCGCCGCGGCGGCCGCCGCCATCATCGTCTTGCCGTGGCCGGGGGCCAGGGCGTGCATCGCGCCCAGCAGTACGGCGGTGGCGAAGGCGGTAAGGGCGAAGCCGAGGGTGATGTCATGGCGCGCCACCATGGAGGTGAGCGCCTGTGTCCAGCGGTCCACACCGCGCGGCAGCACCGACGAGCCGATCGCGTCGTCCCGGCCGGACTGTGCCGTGGCGGCGAGCGCGGGGCCGCCCGCTGTGACGCTCAGCGCGGCCGACCGCTGATCGGGCGGCGAGGAGAGCTGCCCCGCCGGATAGCGGGTCAGCCGGTGGGAGGCCGAGGTCTTGGGGACGTCGGCGTCGGTGAGCGTCATACGGTCGCCCTGCGCGGTCACCTCCCGCCAGCCGGGGCCCGTACCGATGTCCTGTGGGCGATACGCGACCGTCGCCCGTTCGCCGTGCCCCAGTGCGGCCGTCAGCCCGCACTCCACCCGCAGCGTCGGCAGCCCGGCCTGGCCGGGGCGCTGACGCGCCCGGGCGCGCCCGTCGCGTACGGGCACCTGGCGCCCGTCGACGGTCAGCCGTGCCCTCTTCGCCGCGCTCGCGCACCGCCGCGCCGCCCACGCGCCCAACTCCCGCCCGGACAGCGTGTCGTCGCCGTCGCGGTCGATCTCCGGCTTCGCCTGCGCGGAGGGGATCTCGGCGAGGTCCTCGACATGGTCGACCCGTAGCGTCCCGGGGGTGACCACCAGCCCGTCGTAACGGTTGACGGTGAAGTTGCCGAGCGGGTGCGCCTCGGCGCTCCCGGTGGGGAGCACCACCAGCGCGACGGCCGCCATCAGCACACCGGCGGCCGTCAGCCGCCAACGGGTGCGCCGCTTCGGGGGCGTGCCCCGGGTGTCGCCGGTGGGGGTGCGGGGGCGGGAGGCCGTTCGGGACGGGGCGGGGTGCGGAAAGGTCATCGGGCACCCCCCAGCGCCTTCAGCGCCGCCTTCGCCGCCCGCGCGCCGGTCGGGGAGAAGCCCGGGTTGAGGTCGAGCGCGGCCTTCAGGTGGCGGCGCGCCGACTTGTCGTCGCCGAGGGACTTCTCGATGACGCCCCGGTGGTAGCGGAACGCCGCGTTGCGGTAGCCGGGCCCGGCGGCGCGCTCGGCGTACTCCAGGGCCTTCTCGTCCTCGCCGTTGCGGTGCAGTGCCCACGCCAGCGCGTCGGCCGTGTGCACCGTCCGCCGCCGGTCCCATTCGGCTCGGGCCGCCTTCAGCGCCTCCCTCACCTCGCCGTGGTCGGCCGCCACCAGCGCGCTGTCCAGGTCGGTCGCCACACCGTTGGCCCGCGCGAGCGTGATCCAGGTGCCGACCACCGAGTACTGCCGGCGCGCCAGGGAGCGGTCGCCCCGCGCCTCGTACGCCTCGCCCAGCGCCGCGAGCTCCGCGGGCAGCGGATAGCGCCGTACGACCGCCTCCAGATCGCGGATCCCCGCCTTCTGACGGCCGTCCGCGACCGAGGTGCGGCCGCGCCCCTCCAGCGCCGGGAGATAGCCGGGAACGGCGCGCAGCGCGGTGGAGTAGGCGCGCCGCGCGGTGTCGTACTCGCCCTGGTTCCAGGCGAGTTGGCCGAGCGCCGTCGAGACGTAGGCGATATCGCTTGGCGAGGTGGCGGAGTCCTGTGCGCGCAGCAGCACCCGGCGCGCCCCGGCCGGGTCGCCGCGCAGTTCGAGGACGTAGCCCAGGCGGGTGAAGACGGGGATGCCGGGGCGCAGCGAGTCGGCCTTCTCGGCGGCCTTGTACGCGTCCTGGTAGCGGCCCAGCTCGACGAGGGCGTCCACCCGGACGGCCAGTGCCCCCTGGCTGTAGGAGTTCACCTTCAGGGCCTGGTCGGCGTCGCGCAGCGCGCCCCGGAAGTCATGGCGGGCGGCGGCGAGCGAGGCGCGCCCGGCGAGCGCCACGTCGTTGTCGCGCGGCTGGAGGGACAGGGACCGGGCGAACGCCTTCTCCGCCTGCGGATAGCGGGTGGGGTCGCCGCTGGTCCTGGCCTGCTCGACATAGGCCGAGCCGAGACCGGCCCAGCTCTCCGCGTCCTTCGGCTCGCCGCGCAGATGGGTCTGCATGGCGCCGATCTGCCGGGCCAGGCCGTCGCCGCTGAGCTGCTCGTAGCGCGCGGCGGCCGGGCGCACCCCGCGGGCGGCGCCCTGGCCGCCGCCGGACCCGCCCGACCCGTCCGAGGCGCCGATCACGACCGAGGTGGCGGTCAGCCCGGCGGCGAGCGCGAACACCACGGCCGCGGTCCGGGCCGTATGGGGGAGGAATGGCCGAAGAGCCATGGTGACAGCTGCCTTTCGCATGAGCACGAACGCGCGGTGGGACGGGCGGATGGAAGCGGCGGGCGAACGGAAGGTGAGGGGCGAGCGGAGGGGGAAGGGCGAACGGAAGGGGCGGGGTGTGGACGCGGCCGCCGCGCGGGTGTCGGCGGGGCCGCGCCCGGTGATACGGGCCCGAGGGCGCCCGTGGTTCAGTGCCGGCGCATGCGGGGAGCCCGCCGGCGCGACCGCATCCAGAGGAATCCGAGGCCCAGCAGCAGCACGGCCCCGCCACCGGCCGCCGCGGACCCGGCCAGCACCATGTTGTCGTCGGAGGAGGAGCCGATGCCCGAACCGCCGTTCAGCAGCGACTGCCCGGCGCTCTTCGAGACGGCCTTGGCGTCCGAACCGGAGCTGGGCAGCGCCAGATACGGGAAGGAGCCGCCGAACTTCTGGTCGTTCTCGTCCACCGCGTCACCCAGGTCGTTCTTCTTGCCGAGCAGCTCGCCCTCCATGGCCTGCAGCGCGATGTCCAGGACGTCGTCGGAGAGCCTGCGGCCGTTGGGGAAGCCCGCGTTGTCACCGTCCAGGACGCCCAGCCGCTTGGGGCTGCCCGTGGGCGGGATGGAGGTGTTGAGCCGGAGCTCCTCGGCGGGGCGGACGTTCGGCGGCTGGTTGAGCTTGGGCACACCGGTGAGGAACGCCTGCACCAGGTCGTCGCGCGGGGTGTCCGGCGCCTTGATCTTGTAGATCTGCTCGACCAGCTTGGGGAGTTCGGGCTCCTGGACGAACTTCAGGAACTGCCCGTCGTCCCACGGCGCGGAGGCGTTGAACTTGTCCTTGTCCTTGCGCGGGATGACCACCTCGTTGACCAGCGGGCTGCCGAGCCGGGAGACCTGCGTCCAGTCGCCGTCGGCGGTCTGGCGGTGGGTGGTGGCCCATACGCCGATCACCGGCTGGTCCTTGGACTCGGTCAGCGCCGACGTCGGCACCTGGAGGGACATCGACTGGACGTTGTAGCCCTTGAGGGTGTCATTGCCGACCTCGGACATGTCGCCGCCGTACAGCAGGTCGAAGACGCGCAGATCGAGGAAGAACGGGTCGTCGGACTGGCCGGCGAAGGCCGTCGAGCCCCCGCTGTAACCGATCTTCCGCACCGCCTGGTCGCGGAGCTTCTGGTAGTCGGGCATGGACGCCTTGCCGACGTTCGACGGGGCGACCGGCAGATCGCTGCCGAGCTTGGCGCGGGCGACGGCCTTCTGATGCTTCAGCTTGATGACTTCGAGGTCGTATGTCTGGGTGAAGTTGAGGGTCGCGTCCTCGAGCGAGTTGACCGGGCCGGTGTTGTAGAGGAACGTGTCGCCGTTCTTGAGGTGGTCCTTGAAGGTCCACCGGAACAGCAGATCGCCCTGGCCGTCGCCGTTGTTGTCGACGTGCAGGTCGTAGCGGGCGTCATGGGCGAACTTGTAGAAGTTGGGGCCGCCCGCCGGGTCCTGGAACGGGAGCACGTTGACGACCATGGTGGTCGTGTCCGGCTTGTCGGGGCTGACGAACGCGTAGACGTCCGTGGCGTCGTACTGCGGCTGACCGGAGATCAGCGGCGCCTCGCGGTGGCTCGAAGCCTGCGCCGTCCCGGGCTGCAGTACGGCCACACCGGCGGCAGTGAGCCCGCCGGCGGCCAGTGCGCAGCTGACCAGCGCGGCCAAGCTCTTGGTGATTGCGGTCATCCTGTAGGTCCTTCGCACGCTTGTCGGAGCAGTCCTTCAAGCGGCTATTCGGGCCTGGCGAACGGATGGATTGGTCGGCTCGGGAATTTGTTTGCGAGTGATAGGTATCGTCAACACCCTTGACGCGGTGGTGAATCCGGAACCTGGGATGCGTGGGTGACGGCTCGGGGAGGTAGGGTTACTCTGCCCGGGGCGGGTGCCCTCGTACGGGTGGGGAGTGTCATGGAGCAGATAACGGTACGGAGCAGGCCACGAGTGCCTGCGATCAATTGCGGAAGCGGTGCGTCCAGCGCGCGGCTCGAGCGCCATCTCGCGGTGATGGGCGGCCCTGCCGTCCCCCAGCGGGAGGCGGAGGGCGCGACGGTGCTGATGCAGGAGCTGATCGCACGCGATCACACGCGCGCGAAGAACAGCCGGAGTGCGCGGGTGTCGCTGTTCGCGCCGCTGCGCCGGTTGCGCCGCACGTTGTTCGGCAACCACGGCTGACCCGGCCGGCCCGTAGGCGTCTTCGTTCGTCATCCCGGGCAGGCACGGGGTCAACCGGTTCGCTCCAGCCGGTGAGTCCGTGCTGTGGTCCACCCCACGCCGCTGCCGCTGTGGGATGCCGACGAGAGGCCAGGCCGGCCGCACGGCCGTTGTCAGTGGGAGGCGCGCCCGGAGACGGGCGCGCCTGCCGTATGTAGCGGGAGAGGCGGCCCGAGAGCAGTCGGACCCAGGTCGGGCAGGCGGGCTCAGAGGAGGGCGAACTGCCCCTCCGGGCCTTCCTCATGGTGGTCCAGTACGGACGCCGGGCGCCGGGCCGCTCCGGGCACCGGCAGTACCCCCGCATCCCGCAGCTCCGCCGCGTCGATGAGCGTGCCGTCCGCCAGCCGGTCGGCGAGCGCCCGCAGCTCCGGGCGCAGCGCGGCGAGCAGCGCCAGCACGGTGATCAGCTCCAGCAGCTCCGAGGTCCACGCGGGCGGCCAGCCCGCCGGGCCGATCGCCTCCAGCGTGCCCGGCTCCCGTGGGGCGGTGCGCTGCTCGAACCACGTCTCCAGCACCCGCACCCCGCCCGCCTGGAACTCCCATGCCGCCCGTGGCACCGGCGAGATACGGCCCTCGCCCAGCAGCAGGGCCTCCTCGTCCGGGTCGTAGCCCAGGGAGTCCGGCAGCCCGCTCGACGGAAGCGCGGCACGAACGTAGGGGCGCTGGCCACCCGGCATGCGCGGGCGTTCACCACTGTGCGCCCCGCGCGTATGGAGCCACAGCGCACGGCGGCCCAGCTCCACGCCCGACTCCCACATCTCGGGGTCGGCGGTCAGGGGTACGGCGCACGGGGCGCCGCGCGCCGTGGCGGCGGTCCATGCCACGAAGTCCTCGGCGGCCACCGGGCGGCCGAGCCGCGTGGCCAGGTGGTCCAGCAGCCCCGGAGCGAGATTGGGCTCCTGGCCGCCGGGGCGGCGGTAGAGCGGACGGATACGGCCGGGGCGGCCCGCGGGGGAGTGGCCGTCCGGCAGCAGCGCGGAGAACGTGAGCACCGGGTCCGGGTCCGGTCCGGCGGCCTCGATGACATGGATCTGCCGGTCGTCCGCCACCCGCCACAGCTCGGGGCGGGCGGCGTCGATCAGCCGGTGATCCGGTATCAGCCAGAGCTGGTCGAAGGGCCCGTGCGCGATCCGCAGCGGCTCGGGACACGGCCCGTCCTCGCGCGCCAGCCGGGCGGTGGAGGTGGCCTGGCCGGGCAGTTGCGGTACGGAGCTGTGCAGCGTACGGGCGCGGGTCGGCCGGAACAGCGCGGCCCGCGCCGCCTCGTCCTCGGCCCGGGTCAGCCGCTCCCAGCGCGCCTGGAGCGAGGCCGTGTCCGGTGCCGTGACCCACGCCCGCCCGAGCCGCAGCGGCCCCACGGCCCACGGCATCAGGTCCCCCAGCGGCGTCGCCTCACGTTCTCCCACGCCCGGCATGGTATCGATGCCGCCCAGGCCCCCGCCGGGGCTCCGCCCCCGGACCCCGCTCCTCAAGCGCCGGAGGGACTGGAGTCGGAGCCGTATACCGATACCTAGTCGGCCTCGACCGTGACCGAGAAGGAGAAGCGGTCGCCCCGGTAGTGGATGCGGGCCACGTCCACCACGCGGCCGCTCTCGTCGTAGGTCACCCCCGTGTAGTGCAGGATCGGGCTGAGCAGCGGGACCTGCAGCAGGCGGGAGGTCTCGGGGTCGGCGAGGCGGGCCTCCACCGTGTCCGTGATCCGGCTGATCCGCACCCCCACCGCGTCCCGCAGCACCTTCGTCATCGGCCACCGGGCGAGGTCCGCGAGGTCGATGCGGTCGGCCAGCTCGGGGTGGACCAGGTTCTCCGCCCAGTTGGTGGGCTCACCGCTGTGGCCGTCGCGGCGCAGCCGGCGGTAGGCGGTCGTCTCGTCCAGGCCGGGGAAGTACTCGGCGAGTTCCGCCGGCACCGGCGCCGGGCCGTGCTCCAGCACCGTCGTCCGCTCACCCGACTGCTGGGCCACGATCGCGTCCACCGACCCCAGCAGCCGCACCGGCGCGGCGCGCCGCGCGCTCGGCTCGATGAAGGTGCCGCGGCGGCGGTGGCGGCTGATGAGCCCCTCCGTCTCCAGCTCCTTGAGCGCCTGCCGCATGGTGAGCACGCTGACCCCGTAGTGCTCGGCGAGCCGGTCCTCGGTCGGCAGCCGGAGCGGATCGTGCGGGGCCCGCCCGAGTATCGAGGCCCGCAGCGACTGCGAGACCTGGTACCACAGCGGCAACTTGCGGTTGAGGGCGAGGGAGTCGGGGGCGAAGGTGGTCACGCGGTCTCCGGTCACGAGTCACGGCAGCGGCCGCACGGTGGCGGTCAACCGCGTCAGCGGCGCCGTCCAACGGCGTCAACGGCGGCGGTCAGGGGCGGAAATGGCGTTCCAGACCCTGCCATACGTCGTCATAGTGCCCCTGGAGATGGTCCGCCTCCAGCGCCTGCCGGGTGGGCGTGACCGGCCAGCGGGTCTCGAACATGAAGGCCAGCCCGTCGTCCAGCCGGTGCGGCGCCAGCTCGGCCGCGCTCGCCCGTTCGAAGGTCTCATGGTCCGGGCCGTGTGCGGACATCATGTTGTGCAGCGAGCCACCGCCCGGTACGAAGCCCCCCGCGCCGCCGGTCTTCGCGTCGTACGCGCCCTCGATCAGCCCCATGTACTCGCTCATCACATTGCGGTGGAAGTACGGCGGCCGGAAGGTGTCCTCGCCGACCAGCCAGCGCGGGGCGAAGACCACGAAGTCCACGCCCGCGAGCCCGGGGGTGTCGGAGGGCGAGGTGAGCACCGTGAAGATGGACGGGTCCGGGTGGTCGTAGCTGATGGTGCCGAGCACATTGAACCGGCGCAGGTCGTATACGTACGGCACATGGTTGCCGTGCCAGGCGACCACGTCCAGCGGCGAGTGGTCGTATGTGGCGGCCCACAGGTTGCCGCAGAACTTGCTGACCACCTCCATCGGGCGCTCCACGTCCTCGTACGCGGCGACCGGGGTGAGGAAGTCGCGGGGGTTCGCCAGCCCGTTGGCGCCGATCGGGCCGAGGTCGGGCAGGGTGAAGGGGCGGCCGTAGTTCTCGCACACATAGCCGCGCACGGACGGCTCCAGCGGCTCCACCCGGAACCGCACCCCGCGCGGGATCAGCGCGACATGCCCCGGCTCGGCGCGCAGCAGGCCGAACTCGGTGCGCAGCAGCAGCCCGCCCCGCTCGGGGACGATCAGCAGCTCGCCGTCCGCGTCGCTGAACACCCGGTCGGTCATGGGCGCGTTGGCGGCGTAGAGGTGGATGGCCATTCCCGCGCGCTGGGTGGCGTCGCCGTTGCCGCCCAGCGTCCACAGCCCGCTGAGGAAGTCGGTGCCCTCCGGCGGCTCCGGCAGCGGATCCCAGCGCAGCCGGTTCGGGTCGGGCACGGCCTCGGTGAAGGGCGCGCCGCGCAGCGCGCCGCCCGCGAGCCGGGTGAACGGCGGATGCGCGGCGGACGGCCGGATGCGGTACAGCCAGGAGCGCCGGTTGGTGGCGCGCGGCTCGGTGAAGGCGGTGCCGCTGAGCTGCTCCGCGTAGAGCCCGAGTGGTGCGCGCTGGGGGGAGTTGCGGCCGATGGGCAGTGCGCCGGGCACGGCCTCGCTGCTGTGCTCATTGCCGAAGCCGGAGGCGTACGCCAGCCCTTCGGCCGTCTTCCGCGCCTGCTCGATCCCTTGCTCGATGCCCGTGCCATCGCCCATCGCGCGCTCCCGCCGCTCCGCCGCACCGCTTGATTCCTATGTCAGACGATAGGAATCGAAGCCCGGGTGCGTCAATGATCGGGCAGGATGGGGGCGTGCCCATACCGCCCCTCCGCCGCCAGCCGGTCCAGCGCCGCAGCGCCGAGCGCCTCGGCCGGATCCTCGACGCCTGTGCCGAGCTGCTCGACGAGATCAGCTACGAAGAGCTGAGCACCCGGGCCGTCGCCGAGCGCGCCAATGTCCCCATCGGCTCGGTCTACCGCTTCTTCTCCAACAAGCGGGCGATGGCCGAGGCGCTGGCCCATCGCAATCTGGACGAGTACGCGGCGCGGATCACCCGGCGGCTGGCCGCGTCAGAGCCCGGGTCGGACTCCGGGCCGGACTTTGGGCCGGACGGGGGCGGCGGCTGGCGGGAGGCGATGGACGTCGTCGTCGACGAGTATCTGGCGATGAAGCGCGGGGCGCCCGGGTTCGCGCTCATCGAGTTCGGGAATCCGGTCCCGGCCACCGCACAGCCGCAGCAGCCCAACCATCTGGTCGCCGACCGGCTGCGGATGCTGCTCGCCGACCGGCTCGCGAGCGGCGGTCCCGGCGGGGCCGGTGACAGTGGCGGGACCGGTGACACCGCCGGGGACGAGGCGGCCGAGGAGCGGCTGCGGGTGGCCTTCCTGCTCGCGGTCGAGACGGCGGACGCGTTGCTGCGGCTGGCGTTCCGGGTGGATCCGGAGGGCGATCCGGCGATCGTGGCGGAGACGAAGGAGCTGCTGCGCGCCTATCTGGCCCGGGTCCTGGACTGATCCGGTACGTGGCCAGGGTCCTGGACTGATCCGGGACTCAAAGGGACTTCCCCTCGACACCTCCCCGACATGCCTACCAGTCGGTATGGTGACCGGGTCCGGCGCGTCATCGCGGCCTCGCCGCCGTCCCTGGGAGAGACCGATGAGCACTGCCCTGCGTATCTGCCCGCTCTGCGAGGCCACCTGCGGGCTGACCCTCACCATCGACGAGGGGAGGGTGACCGGGGCGCGCGGCGATCGCGAGGACGTCTTCAGCCGAGGCTTCATCTGCCCCAAGGGCGCCGCGATCGGCGAGCTCGACGCCGACCCCGACCGGCTGCGGCGCCCCCTCGTACGCCGCGCCGGGCGCCTCGAGGAGACCAGTTGGGACGAGGCGTTCGCCGCCGTGCGGGAGGGGCTGGCCCCGCTGCTGGGCGAGCACGGACCGCAGGCCGTGGGGGTCGTGCTCGGCAACCCCAATGTGCACACCGTGGCCGGAGGGCTCTATCCGCAGCTCCTGCTCGGCGCGCTGCGCACCCGTAACGTCTTCAGCGCCAGCACCCTCGACCAGATGCCCAAGCATGTCTCCAGCGGGCTGCTGTACGGCGACGCCAACGCCATTCCGGTACCCGATCTGGACCGTACGGACCATCTGCTGATGCTCGGCGCCAACCCGCTGGACTCGAACGGCAGTCTGTGCACCGCCCCCGACTTCCCCGGGCGGCTGCGGGCGCTGCGGCGGCGCGGCGGCCGGCTGGTGGTGGTCGACCCCCGGCGCACCCGGACCGCCAAGATGGCCGACCGCCATGTGGCGATCCGGCCCGGCACCGACGCCCTGCTGCTCTTCGCCATGGTGCAGGTGCTGTTCGCCGAGGACCTGGTGGCACCGGGCCCGCTCGCCGAGCACGTCACCGGGGTGGCGGAGGTGCGGCGGCTGGCCGCGGACTTCCCGCCGGAGGCGGTGGCCGAGGCGTGCGATGTGCCCGCCGAGGAGATCCGCACCCTCGCCCGTGAGCTGGCCGCCGCGCCCAGGGGCGTGGTGTACGGGCGGATCGGCTCCACCACCGTCGAGTTCGGCACGCTCACGAGCTGGCTGGTCGATGTGGTCAACGTGCTCATCGGACAGCTCGACCGGCCCGGCGGCATGATGTTCCCGCTCGCCGCGACCGGCCGCCGGGAGCGCCCGGCGCGGCCCGGGAAGGGGTTCGCGCTCGGCCGCTGGCACAGCCGGGTCAGCGGATACCCCGAGGCCAAGGGCGAGCTGCCGACCGTCGCGCTCGCCGAGGAGATCGAGACCCCGGGCGAGGGGCGGATACGGGCGGTGCTGGCGCTCGCGGCCAACCCCGTGCTCTCCGCACCGGACGGCGACCGCCTCGATGGGGCGCTGGCCGGGCTCGACTTCATGGTCAGCGTCGATCCGTACCTCAACGAGACCTCGCGCCACGCCCATGTGGTGCTGCCCCCGCCCCCGCCCAGCCGCAGCCCCCACTTCGACTACGCCTTCAACAGCCTGTCCGTGCGCAACCAGGTCCGCTACACCCGCCCGGTGATCCCGCTGGAGGCGGACCGGCTGAGCGAGAGCGCCATCCTGGCGCGGCTGGTGCTGTGCGTGAGCGGGCACGGCGGCGCCGATCCGGCGGCGGTGGACGCGATGGCGATCGAGGGGACCCTCGGCAAGGAGGTCGCCGACCCGGCGTCCCCGGTGTACGGACGCGAGCCCGCCGAGCTGGCCGCGCGGCTGACCGGGGTGGACGGCCCCGAGCGTCGGCTGGACATGATGCTGCGGCTGGGCCCGTACGGCGACGGGTTCGGCGCCGACCCCGACGGGCTGAGCCTGGAGAAGCTGCTCGCCCATCCGCACGGCATCGACCTGGGGCCGTTGCGCCCACGCGTCCCCGGGCTGCTGAAGACCCGCAGCGGCACGGTGGAGCTGTGCCCGGAGCCGCTGGCCGCCGATGTGGAGCGGCTGCGCCGGTCGCTGGCCGACCGGCCCTCGGGGCTGCTGCTGGTCGGCCGCCGCCATCTGCGCTCCAACAACAGCTGGATGCACAACGTCCCGGCCCTGATGGGCGGCACCAACCGCTGCACGCTCCAGATGCACCCCGAGGACGCCGTCCGGCTGGGCCTGGCCGACGGCGGCCTGGCCCGGGTCAAGGGCGACGGCGGGGAGCTGGAGGTGCCGGTCGAGGTGACGGACGCGGTACGGGCCGGAGTGGTGAGCCTGCCGCACGGCTGGGGCCACGCCCGTACCGGCGTCCGGCTGTCCGTGGCCGGGGCCAGCCCCGGGGTCAATGTCAACCAGCTCTTCGACGGCTCACGGCTGGATCCGCTCTCGGGTACGGCGGTGCTCAATGGCCACCCCGTGCACGTTTCGCCCTCGCTACAGCACTGACCTGGGGTTTTGCGCTTATTGCTCACGCGTCAAGACCTTGTTAACGGAAAGTTGCCGCACCTAACGTCACCTCGACCGCCAAATCTGGGGGAGTTCAAAGGCGAACGTGAGGTACCCAAAATATGCTGACCATCCTCGGCTTCGTCATGATCGCGACATTCCTTGTCCTGATCATGATGAAGAAGATGTCCCCGATGGGCGCCCTGGTGCTCATCCCCGCGCTGTTCTGTGTGCTTGTCGGGAAGGGGGCGCACCTCGGGGACTACGTCCTCAAGGGCGTCGGCGAGCTGGCACCCACGGCCGCCATGCTGATGTTCGCCATCATCTACTTCGGGGTGATGATCGACGTCGGCCTCTTCGATCCGATCGTCCGGATGATCCTGCGGTTCTGCAAGGCGGACCCGATGCGGGTGGTGGTCGGCACCGCGATCCTCGCGGCGATCGTCTCGCTCGACGGTGACGGCTCCACCACCTTCATGATCACCGTGTCGGCGATGGTGCCGCTCTACCGGCGGCTGAAGATGAGCCTGGTGGTGATGACCGGTGTCGCGGCCATGGCCAACGGCGTGATGAACACGCTGCCCTGGGGCGGCCCGACCGCCCGCGCCGCCGCCGCGCTCAAGGTCGACGCCAGCGACATCTTCGTGCCGATGATCCCGGCCCTCGCGGCCGGTCTGCTCTTCGTGATCGCCCTCTCCTACGCCCTCGGTCTGCGGGAGCGCAAGCGGCTCGGCGTGCTGACACTGGACGAGGTCACCGCGGGCGACCCCGAGCAGGTGCTGGTCGGCGCGGGCTCCGGTGGCAAGGGGGCCAAGGGCGGTAAGGGCGGCAAGGCCACGCTGACCGGCGGCGCGGGCTCCGGCACCGACGCGGAGGCCCAGTCCCCGAACGGCTCCGGCACCTCGGACGCCTCCGACGCGGACGACGACGAGTTCAAGGGCCTCGACCCGAACCGCGCCACCCTGCGCCCCAAGCTCTACTGGTTCAACGCGGCCCTCACCATCGCGCTGCTCGCCCTGATGGTGACCGAGACCATGCCGATCCCGGTCCTCTTCCTGCTCGCCGCGGCCGTCGCGCTCACCGTCAACTTCCCGCAGATGAACGACCAGAAGGCCCGCATCGCCGCACACGCAGAGAACGTCGTCAACGTCTCCGGAATGGTCTTCGCCGCCGCCGTCTTCACCGGCGTCCTCACCGGCACCGGCATGGTCGAGCACATGGCCCGCTGGCTGGTCGACGGCGTCCCCGAGGGCATGGGCCCGCAGATGGGCATCGTCACCGGTGTGCTGTCCATCCCGCTCACCTACTTCATGTCCAACGACGGCTTCTACTTCGGCATCGTGCCGATCCTCGCCGAGGCCGGAGCCGCGCACGGGGTCTCCACGCTGGAGATCGCCCGCGCCTCGCTCGTCGGACAGGCCCTGCACATGTCGAGCCCGCTGGTCCCCGCGGTCTACGTGCTCGTCGGCATGGCCAAGGTCGAATTCGGCGACCATACCCGGTTCACCGTGAAATGGGCGGTGCTCACCTCCCTGGTGGTGCTCGCCGCCGGTCTCCTCTTCGGCATCATCTGACCCGTGAAGAGTTCAGAGCCCGGTAGGGGCTGGTTGCTGCGCCTGGTCATCGCCTTCTCGTTCACCCAGGGGGCGGTGAGCATGGCGCGGCCCGCCGTCTCCTACCGGGCCCTCGCGCTCGGTGCCGACGCCCGCGCGGTCGGTGTGATCGCCGGTATCTACGCCCTGCTGCCGCTGTTCGCCGCCGTACCGCTGGGGCGCCGCACCGACCACGGGCGGTGCGCCCCGCTGCTGCCCATCGGGGTCGCCCTCATCGCCACCGGCTGCGCGTTCAGCGGCACGGCCGGATCGCTGCCCGCGATGGCCGCGTGGAGCGGGGTGATGGGGCTCGGCCATCTGTCGTTCGTCATCGGCGCCCAGTCCATCGTGGCCCGCCAGAGCGCCCCCGACGAACAGGACCGCAACTTCGGCCACTTCACCATCGGCGCCTCGCTCGGCCAGCTCATCGGGCCCATCGCGGCCGGTCTGGTGGTCTCCGAACACGACGGGGCGATGGCCCGCACCAGCGCCGTCGCGCTGTTCGTCTCCGCCGCCCTCGCGGCGTTCTCCTGCACCTCGCTGTGGCGCATCGAGCGCCGCCCGGCCGGTACGGCGGCCACGCCCGCCAAGGAGGCCCCCGCCCGGAAGGTCTCCGTACGGTCCATCCTGACCACCCGCGGGGTCGCCTCCGGCATGTTCATCAGCCTCGCCGTGCTCTCCGCCACCGACATCCTCACCGCCTATCTGCCGGTCGTCGGCGAACAGCGCGGTATCTCGCCCGCGGTCGTCGGGGTGCTGCTCAGCCTGCGCGCCGCCGCCACCGTGGCCTGCCGGCTCGCCATGACCCCGATGATCCGGCTGATGGGCCGCACCGTGCTGATGGCCGTCAGCTGTCTGGGCGCCGCGCTGCTGTGCGCGGGCATCGCCCTGCCGGTGCCCGCCTGGGCGCTCGGGGTGCTGCTGGCCGGGCTCGGCTTCTGCCTCGGCGTCGGACAGCCGCTGTCGATGACGACCGTCGTCCAGGCCGCCCCGGAGGAGGCGCGCAGCACGGCCCTCGCGCTGCGGCTGACCGGCAACCGGCTCGGCCAGGTCGCCGCGCCCGCCTCCGCGGGTGTGCTCGCGGGGCTCGCGGGCACGGCCGCCCCCTTCGTCATGCTGGGCGGACTGCTCCTGGTATCGGCGGGCATAGCCGTCCGGCCGCTGCGCGGGCGCCCGGCCGCGGATCCCGGCGAGGCCCGGCCCGCGCCCAGGGAGCGGCGTACGGAAGGGACTTCGGCCTCGCGGGGCGCGGGACACCCACCCCGGTGAGACGGCGGTGCGATGACGGTGAGCCGCCTCAGGGCCGCTCGCCGTCGACCATGCCCAGCCACCGCTCGCAGGCGCCCGCGAACGGCTCGGCGCGCCCGCCGACCGCGTCCATCAGCCACCGCCCCGCCGCCTCGGCCTCCGCGATGACATCCGCCGGATAGCCGTACCGCACCTGGTGCTCGGCGAACTCGTCCTCGTCGTCCAGCAGGGTCCTGCCGTCCCGCTTGCGGATGACATCGAGGTCCAGGTCCACCATCGTGACCTCGTGGGAGGAGACCCACCGCGGTGGCGTGGCGATGTCGCAGTAGATCTCGGTATCCCGGGGCGGGGCGTTGAACGCCGCGGTCCACCACGCCTCGCGCGGCAGGAGGATCACATGCGCGCAGGCGATCGACACCATCGGGCCGAACCCCTTGCGCATGACCGTCCCGCCGGGCAGCCCCAGCCAGACGCCGTGGTCGTCCTCGCCCAGCCTGCGCATCCGCAGGTTCCAGTGCAAAGTGCCGTCGTACTTGGTGTAGTTCACGGATACGAGATCGGCCATGAGCCGATCCTAAGCGGTGGCGGGAGGGGCGTGACGCCTACCATCGGTGCATGGAGACCCCCGTATCACCGTGGAAGGACCGCGCGGGACCGCAGGACAGGCCGGTGCCGGATGCGGGGAGCGAGGACTTCCTCCACCATCGTGAACTGCTCTTCTCCATCGTCTACAACATGCTCGGCACGGTCACCGACACCGAGGACGTGGTCCAGGAGACCTGGCTGTCCTGGGCCGCGGTCCAGGACAAGGAGATCGCCCACCCCCGCGCCTATCTGGTGCGGATCGCCGTCAACCACGCGCTCACCCAGATGCGCCGCGCCCGCCGGAGCCGGGAGAGCTATATCGGCCCCTGGCTGCCCGAGCCCGTGCTGACCGAACCGGACACCCCCGACACCGCGATCCGCACCGAATCGGTGTCCCTGGCGATGCTGGTGGTCCTGGAGACCCTGACCCCCTTGCAACGCGCGGTGTTCGTGCTGCGCGAGGCGTTCGCCTACGACCACGCGGAGATCGCCGCGATCCTGGGCCGCAGCTCCGCCGCCGTCCGCCAGCTCGCCCACCGCGCCAAGGAGCGCGTCGAGGCCCGCCGGCCGCGCTACGACCTCGACCGCGGCACCCAGCGGATCGTCACCGAGCGGTTCCTCGACGCGGCCCTCGGCGGCGACCTCGACGCCCTGATGGACGTCCTGGCCCCGGAGGTGGTCATGTGGAGCGACGGCGGGGGCAAGCGCCGCGCCGCCCTCCGCGTGGTCGAGGGCCGGGAGAAGGTGGCCCGCCTGGTGGCCGCCGTCAGCGCGCGGCTGTCCACCTTCGCCATGCGGCCGGTGCAGCTCAACGGGGGCCCGGGGGTGGTCCTGTTCGTCGGCGGGACGCTGTACGCGGCCGCCGCGCTCGACCCCGCGCCGGGCGGCGACCGGGTGCGCGGTATCTACGGTCTGGTCAACCCGGACAAGCTGGCCGGACTCGCCGAGGCCGTCCGGCCCGGCTGAAAGACTGGCCCCATGACAGAGCTGAACGGGGAACCGGCGGGCATTCGCGAGCTGACGGCGCTGGCCATGACCAACTACGGCCACTTCACCACCATGCGGGTGGAGGATGGGCGGGTACGGGGGCTGTCCCTCCATCTGGACCGGCTGGTACGGGACAGCGGGGTGCTCTTCGGCACCGCACCGGACCGGGACCGGATCCGCGAACTGGCGCGGCGGGCCGTCGCGGACACCACGGGGCCGCTCACGGTCCGGGTGACGGTGTACGACCCCGACCTCGGGCTGGAGCGGCCCGGGGCCGAGGCCGAGCCGCGGATCCTGACCACCACCCGCCCGGCCGCCGCTTCCTCGCTGCCGCCGCTGAGCGTGCGCACCGCGGCGCACCGCCGCGACCTGCCGGAGGTCAAACACGTCGGGCTGTTCGGGCTGTTGCGGCTGCGCCGCCTCGCCCAGCTCGACGGCTACGACGATGTGCTGCTGACGGACGAGCGGGGCGCGGTGTCCGAGGGCGCGACCTGGAACGTGGGATTCTTCGACGGCCATCGCCTGCTGTGGCCGGAGGCCGGGTGCCTGCCCGGCGTCACCCAGGAACTGCTCCGCCGCGGCCACAGCGGCCCGCAGCACACCGAGCGGATCGACCGTGACCGCTTCGGCGAACTGCGCGCGGCGTTCGCCCTGAACGCGGGGGTGGGCGTACGGCCGATCCGGTCGATCGACGGCGTGGAGTTCGACCCGGAGCATCCCGTCCTGGACACCCTGCGCAAGGAGTACGCCGCGACGGAAGCGGAACCGCTGTAGGACGGGGATCGTGCCGCCTGCGGCGGGCCGTTCCCCTCCCCTCCCCGCCCCTTCCCGAAACCGGGGCTCCGCCCCAGACCCCGAAACCGGGGCTCCGCCCCAGACCCCGGACCGGGGCTCCGCCCCAGACCCCGGACCGGGGCTCCGCCCCAGACCCCGAAACTGGGGGAACAGCCCGCCGCAGGCCGCCCGCCTGCGGCGGATCCGCCGCCCGGGATGCCGGGCGGCGGACCCGTGAGCCGCCAGACGTGGTGGGCCGGTCAGCCGGTCAGCGCCCGGTCGCCGTCGCGCCGTGGCGCCGCCGCCGCGGGCTCCTCCCGCAGGCCGTACCGGCTGTGCAGCCGGCGCAGCGGGGCCGGGGCCCACCAGGTGGCGCGCCCGCCCAGCCGCATCGCGGCGGGCAGCACGGCCCCGCGGATGAGCGTCGCGTCCATCAGGACGGCCAGCGGCAGCCCGATCCCGTACGCCTTCACCAGCGAGATGCCGGAGACGGTGAAGGCCAGGAAGACCACCGAGATCGCCACCGCCGCCGCCGTGACGATGCGCCCGGTGCGCTCAAGACCCCGGGCCACGGCGGCCGTCGGCGAACCGGTCAGCTCGTACTCCTCCCGCATCCGGGACAGCAGGAATACCTGATAGTCCATCGCGAGCCCGAAGGCGAGGCCGAAGAGCATCACCGGGATCGTCGCCGCGATGTTGCCGGTCGGCGTGAAGTCGCCGAACAGCCCCGCGAGATGGCCGTCCTGGAAGACCCACACCAGCGCGCCGAAGGTGGCCGTCAGGCTCAGCGCGCTGAGCACCAGCGCCAGGAACGGCAACATGACGCTGCCGGTCACCAGGAACAGCAGCACCAGCATGGTCAGCAGCACCGTGCCCAGCGCGTACGGAAGCCACTTCTCCAGCGCCGAGGCGGCGTCGTGGTTGGTGGCCGCGGCCCCGCCCACCAACGCCTCGAACGGTGCCTTCTGCGACCGGATCTCGCCGACCAGCCGGTCCGCGTCGTCCGCGCTGGCCGTCTCCGGCACCACGGCGAAGTAGACGGCGTCGCCCGAGGCGAAGCGGGCGTACCGCTGATCGGGCGGGGCGGCCTGCCGGCCCTCGGCGTAGGCGCCGGTGGCGGTGCGGACCGCGGCGACGTGCGGCAGCTCGGACAGCCGCTTCGCATACGCGCCGACGGCCGCCCGGTCGGTGCCCCCCTCGGGCGCCACGACCTGCAGCGCGTTCTGCTCACTGCTGTCGAACTCGGCCCGCACGGTGTCGGCGACCTGACGGGCCGACGAGGACGAGGGCATCACCCGCTCGTCCGGCATGCCGAGGTTGATGCCGAGGAACGGCGCGCCGAGCAGCAGCAGGAACGCGGTCACGATGGTCACGATCGGCACCGGGCGCCGCATCACGGTGGTGGCCAGCCGGTGCCAGAAGCCGCTCTCCACGCTCCGGCCGGCGGCGTCGGTGCCCGTCCCGCCGGTCGCCGCGGTCCGCCGCCGGCGGAACACCCGCCCCTTCTCGATCCGGTCGCCGAGCAGGGCGAGCAGGGCCGGCAGCACGATGAGCGAGGCCGCGCCGGACAGCAGCGCCGTGAGCGCCCCCGCATAGCCCATGGACCGGACGGCCTGCAGCGGGAACCAGGCCATGGCCAGGGACGACACGGCGACGGTCAGCGCCGAGAAGGTCACCGTGCGCCCGGCGGAGGTCAGCGTCGCCCGGATGGCGTCCGGCGGGGCGAGCCCCGACCGCAGTTCCTCGCGGTAGCGGCTGACCATCAGCAGGCTGTAGTCGATGGCCAGGCCCAGGCCCAGCAGGGTCACCACGCTCGCCGCGAGCGAGCCGACCGTCGTGACGCTCGCCAGGATCCACGTCAGCCCCATCGTCAGCATCATCGCCACCAGGGCGACGGCCAGCGGCAGCGCCGCGGCCACCACGCTGCCGAAGATGAACACCAGCGCGACCAGCGTGATCGGGATGGCGACCGTCTCGCCGGTGGTGGCGTCCTTCTGCCCCTGCTCCAGCAGCTCCCGCTGGAACTTCGTATAGCCGCCGAACGTCACCTCCAGCCCGTCCCGCGAGCCCTGGTAGCGGTCCGCCAGCTCGGCGACGCGCTTTTGCGACGCGGTGTCGTCCCCGGTGACCGTCCCCATGATGAGGGCCTTGTGGCCGCTCTTGCCGCGTAGCTGCGGGGCCTTCCCGGTGGTCCAGTAGGAGCTGACGTTCGCCACTCCGGGTTCCCGGCTCAGCTTCCGGGTGAGCTCGGTGCCCGCCGCCGTCACCGACGGATCGTCGACCCGCCCCTTCGAGGTCACCAGCAGCGTGAGATTGGGCAGCCCCTGCCCGAACCTCTCGTCCAGCGCGGTGATCGCCCGCGAGGACTCCGACGTCGGATCGTCGAAACCGCCCGCCGTCAGCTTGTCGAACAATGTCGTACTCGCCACCCCGCCGATCACGGCGAGCAGCAGGCCGACGACCAACACCGCCAGGCGTTTCCGCACGACGAAACCGGCCAGTCTGTCCAGCATTCCCTCTTCCTTCCTCAAGCGCACGGCGTCTGGAATCCCGTCCAGCACGGCGTCTGGATATCCGTCTCGGCATCCCAGACGCCGAGCCCCGCCCGGATGTGACATCCCCGGCCGCGGCCGCTCCCCGAGTGGCCGTCAGGACCGGTCCCCGGGCCCTCGAACCGCCCGGTCCACCAGCAGCTCGGCCACCCCCGGATAGTTCGCCGGGTCCAGCAGGGCGGCCAGCTCCTCCGCCCGGTAACGGCCCCCGAGTTCGGGGGCGGCGGCCAGCACCTCGCCCAGCGTCCGCCCGCCGCGCGCCGCCTCCGCCGAGGCCCGGCTCATCAGCTCCTTCGCGGGCCCCTTGCCCAGCACCGGGGTCAGCACCGCGGCCAGCCGCTCCGAGACGATCAGTCCGCCGGTCAGCCCCAGATTGGCGCGCATCCGGTCCGGGAAGACGGCCAGCCCCTCGACCAGTTCGACGGCCGTGTGCGCCGCCCCGCCCGTCAGCCGCAGACACTCGCGCAGCGGAAGCCACTCGGCGTGCCACGCCCCGGCCGACCGCTCGTCCTCCGCGAGCATGCACCCCATGACCGCGCTCGCCAGCGCCGGAACCTGCAGTGCGGCCGAGCGCACCAGGGTGGCCAGGGCGGGGTTGCGCTTGTGCGGCATCGCGGAGGACACCCCCCGGCCCTCGGCGGCGGGCTCGGCGACCTCGCCCGTCTCGGTGCGCGACAGCAGCTGTACGTCCACCGCGATCTTGCCGAGCGCCCCGGTGGTCAGGGCCAGTTGAGCGGTCAGCCCCGCGACCGGCGTACGGGCGGTGTGCCAGGGCAGGACGGGCTCGTTCAGCCCGACCTGCGCGGCGAACTCCGCCATCAGCCGCTCCGCGAACTCCCTGGGCCCCGGCGCCCCGGGCCGTATCCGCTGATCCATCAGGGCGTACTCGGTGTACCCCGCCAGCGTGCCCGCCGCGCCGCCGAGCTGAACCGGCAGTTCATGGTCGCGGATGCGGGCCAGCCGGGCCGCCGCGTCCTCCACACCGCTCAGCCAGCCCGCCGCCTTCAGACCGAAGGTGGTGGGCACGGCGTGCAGGGCGAGCGTACGGCCGGGCATGAGCGTCTCCCGGTGTGCCACGGCCAGTTCACGCAGCGCCCCCGCGATCCGCTCCAGGTCGGCCACCAGGGGCCCCAGGGTTCTGCGGGCCACCAGCATGGCGGCGGTGTCCATGATGTCCTGGCTGGTCGAGCCCCGGTGCACATACTCCGCGGCGGCCGGGTCCTCGGCGGCCACCAGCGCGGTGAACGCCCGGACCAGCGCCACCACCGGATTGGCCGCGCCCCGGGCCAGCCGGGCGATCTCCACCACGTCCAGGCGCTCGGCCCGGGCGAGCGCGGTGATGGTGCGGGCCGCCGCCTCGGGCACCAGGCCCAGCCGCGCCTGCGCCCGCACCAGGCCCGCCTCCGCGTCCAGCATCGCCTGCAGCCAGGCGTCGTCCGACGTGGTCGCCTCGGCCGGGGTGCCGGCCCGGGCGGGGCTCAGCAGACCCGCGTCGGCATGGCGCGGGGCGTCATCGGTGGCATCGTTCTGGGCGTCGGTCATGGAACGGAAACCTCGATCGTCTCGGGGCCGGTGGGATCGGTGGGACCGGTGAGCGAGTCATCACTCAGCGCCAGCACGGTACGCGCTATGGCGTCGGCATCGGCCAGGATCACCGAGCCGACACCCGGGCGGATGCCCGCCGCCGTGGCCCAGTGGACGGATTCGGTGGGCACACCGAAGGCGAACCGCCGTGGATGCGGCCGACCGGAGGCGTCCAGCAGGTGGTAGGGGCTCGGCCCCACCGCGAGCCCGCCCGTCTCATGACCGCCCTGCCCGTCGCCGGTACCGCCGACCCCGGTGCCGCCGACCACATAGGGGCCGCACTGACCGCTCGCCAGCAGCGCCGACAGCAGCGGATCGGCGCTGGAGCGCACATCGGTGCCCGGCAGCCGGGCCTCGATCAGCGTGGTCACCCGCCCCCACGAGCCGGGAACGGCACGGGATTCGAGGACGAAGGCCCCCTCCTCGGCGTCGGCGCGTGCCACGGTGCGCGGCCCCAGCACGGTCAGCACGCCCGCCTCGATGAGCGCGACCGCCTCCTCGACGCGCCGGGCCGGCGGACCGATCGACACGAAGGCGTTCAGCGGGGTGTACCAGGCGTCCAGGTCGTCGCGGTGCGAACGGTCCGTCAGCCCGCCGTGGTCCACCACCAGCCGGATCTCGTTGCGCAGATCGCGCAGCACGTCCAGGGCCGCCTTCAGCGGGCCGTGCACATTGCCCGCCCGCGCCGCGTCCAGATCCGCCCGCAGATACTCCAGCAGCCAGGACCGGAACGCCTCGGGCGACCGGAGGCCGTGGGCGGGGCAGGGCCGGGCGATCCGGTCCCAATTCCAGCGCCGGTGAGGCGGAATGCCGCTCTCGGTCAGCAGCCGGTCCTCTTCGGCGCCGCCCCGGGGAGCCGACGGATAGGCGGCGCGCAGCCGGTGCGCGGCCGCCTCCTGCCCCCGGGAGGTGAGGAGCGCGGTGTAGTAGACCGTCTCCACCTCCTTGGAGATCAGCGGCCACAGCTCGGAGCGGAAGTCCAGGCCGCCCCGCTCATGGACGCGCCGCCGCAGACCGCGGATCACCTTCGGGGTCAGCACCAGCGGGAGGTGACGGCCGTGCGGGCCCTTCTGGTTCTCGCCCCGGGAGTGGAACGGCACACCCCGGCGCGAGCCGGCCAGCAGCCGCGGCTCCCGGCCCGACGGCCGGTAGACCAGACGCCCCGCCCGCCGCTCGAACCGTCCGCCCCGGCCCTCGGTGAGCAGCGCCAGGTAGTCGAAGAAGTTCAGCCCCAGCCCCAGCAGGCCCACGGCCTCCCCGGGCCGGATACCGGACAGGTCCACCTCCGCCGGGCCGGCGGGCGGGAGGTAGCGCAGCCCCCGCGCCTCGGCGAAGGCCGCGTAGGCCGCTTCCCGCGGCGACCGCCGCTGCGGCAGATGGCCCTGGGCCAGCACCACGGCGTGCAGCCCCTCGATACGGGTGCCGTCCTCCAGCACGACGGTCTGCCCGCCGTGCGCCGTGCGCTCCTCGAGCCCGACCGCCCGCGAGCGGTGGGCCACTGTGCGCACCGACGCCGGCGCGGTGCCCGTCACCCGCCGGTGGACCCACTCCAGATAGTGCCCGTGGAAGGCGCGAGTCGGATACGAGTCGGGGCCCAGGCGTCGCGCCTCGGCCAGGACGGCCTCGTCGTACCCGCCCTCGTCGAGGGCGCCGGTGAGGCTCACGAAGCGGGCCCATTCGTACAGGCTGGGCCCGGGCAGGACCGGCCCGGCCATCTCCACGGTCTCGTCCGTGAACATGGTGACCTGGCCGGCGACGGTGTTCATGAGCAGATGGCGGGACTGGCCGGAGCGCCAGACCCGCCCCGCCCCCGGCGGATACGGGTCCACCACATGGACGGTGACCGGGGTGGTGGGCGCCGCCTCGGCGGCGTTCGCGCACAGCCGCTCCAGGACCGAGAGCCCCCGGGGCCCGGCACCGATGAGGCAGACGTCCAGACGTTGCGTGGTCATGGTCATTCTCCGTGGACGTAACAGGCCCGGGCGCGGCTCAGCCCGACGCCCCGCTGCGGACGGCCGGTTCCCGCTCCTCCTGGCGCGGTGCGCTCCCGGTGGTGGCGAGGCCGTCCGGAGCGTCGGGGACCTCGGCCGGGGGCCGGTTCCACGCCCACGGCGAGCGGCCCTCCTCGCGGACCTTCCGGTAGAGCAGTACGCAGTAGGTCGCGTCGATGGTCCAGACGGTCAGGAAGAGGAAGATGAACAGGTGGTGGCCCGGGTACATCACCAGCACCGTCCACCCCGCGAAGAACGATCCGATGCCCTTGGCGAGCGCCACGTACATCGACTGCCCGAGCGAGGATCCGCGGCGGCTGAGCATGAAGATGAACGACAGGCTCAGGAACACGTTCAGCCCGGTGCCGGTGTAGATGCCGGTGGCGTCCTTGAGCTCATAGGTCGTCATGATGTGGAAGACCGCGGACCACGCGATGACGCCGAAGACCATCCACCGGAAGGCCCGCCGGCTCATCGACGGATAGTCCTTCCACCCGTAGCGCAGCGTCTGCCGGAGGATGAAGCAGTCGACCAGGAACCAGCTGAGATTGATCGGGCGCTGCACATCGGCCTGGTCCAGGATCAGGGAGAGGGTGAACTCCCAGGCGAGGTTGACCTCGACCACGAAGACGGGAATCCCCACCCGCTTGTCCAGTTTGGCGCGGTAGATGGCGAGCCCGTAGGCCACCAGCCAGCCCGATGCGCACGGGCCCATCAGGATCCAGAACAGCCAACTCGGCCGGTCCGCCTCCGGCAGGGTCACCGGAGCGATGTCCGGGAGATCGAAGAGAGCGGGCGGGAACCACACGGCTAATTACCCCTCGTTCACGGTGGATACGGTCGTCTCGACGCGTTGCGTGGCGTTGCTTTGTACGGCGTTGCTTTGTACGGCGTTGCTTCGCGTGGCGCGGGTCAGGTCCACTGCCCGGTGCCATAGGTGTCGCTGGAGCCCAGCAGCCGTTCGCGCAGCTCCCCCCGGCGCACCTTCCAGGTGGCGGTGCGCGGCATCTCCTCCCAGGGGACGAGCCGTGGCTTGTCCAGCTCGGGCAGGCCCCGGCAGGCCCGGTCCCACTCCTGGGGGTCGAGGGCGTCGTCGCGCATGCACAGCACCGGGATCGGCAACTGCCCCGGGACCCCCAGCACGATCACCTCGGAGGCCCGGTCCAGCCGGTCGAGCAGGGTCGACTCCAGCTCGATGCAGCTCATTCCGGGGATCATGTCGACCTCGCGGTCGATCAGCCGGATGCGGCCGTAGCCCGCGTACTCGCCCAGGTCGCCGGTGTTCCACCAGCGGCCCCGGTCCTTGGCGCGGTGCCGGTCGTCCTCGCCCAGGTAGGTCAGACACCGCGACTTGGTCCTGACCATCAGCAGCCCCGGCTTTCCCCGGGGCCGTTCGCGGCCGGTCTCCGGGTCCACGACCTTGACCCGGACCAGGGGCGGGAACCCGACGTTGGTGGCGTCATGCGCCCGGGGCTTGTCCGGGCGGACCATGGAGCGGGTGGCCACCCCGGCGGCGATGCCCGCGATCTCGGACTGCCCCACGCCCCAGGCCCACAGCGGCAGCCGGACCCGGGAGGCGCCGAGGAACTTGCGGACCGTCCTGGGGTGGACCGCGTCGAAGGTGCTGATGAAGCGCCGCACCCCCGCGAACAGTTCGGGCCGGGTGTCGGCCAGCTCCTCCCAGTACTGGAAGACGTTCGGACATGCCTCCAGCGAGGTGGGAGGGTGCGCGGCCAGCGTGCGGGCCACACTGTCCAGCGCCGGATCGGAGAGGATCACCATCTTCCGCGGCCCGCGGAACAGCGTCCCGTTGGTCCAGGACAGATTGCGGTTGTGGGCGAAGGAGATCCCGCTGGCCACCACGTCCCTGGGACGGGAGGTCATGAGCGGCAGCCGGTAGGACTCGATGCGGAACGGCACGGCCGCCAGGGTGGTGGCGGGCGAGTGCACCACCAGCTTCGGGACACCCGTGGTGCCCGAGGTGTGGGTGACCAGCATGGGTTCGTGGAGGCCGCGGAAACGCACCGGCGGCCGGGAGCCGTCGCGCACATCGTCGATCCGCAGAGTTCCGCCGGGCAGCCCCGGGCGGTCGGCGCCGACGGCCACCAGGGTCATCCCCGGATCGGCCGGCGCGATACCGGCGGCGGTCATCCGCTCCAGCACCGTCGTGCCCATCACCAGCACCTTCGGGGAGATCCTGGTGAGCAGGGTGCGGATATGCGCGGTCGACCTGATGGGCGCGATCATCGCGGGCAGCGCCCCGAGCCGGGCGGCGGCCGCGGCGAGCAGGATGAAGTCGTAGTGGTTCTCCTTGACGATGGCGAGCCGGTCGCCGTGGCGCAGCCCCGCCCCGTGGAGCCAGCCCGCGGCGTCCTCCACCGTCGCCGCCAGGGCGGACACATCGAAGCGGGTGCCGGCATCCGGGGCGATGTCGAAGGGCCGGTCCAGATGCATGACCGTCGGCTTGCCCTGCTCGGCGGCCCGGTGGAACAACCGGCCGACGTTGACGGGCCGTTGGGAACGCGCCGCCATGCCTCATCTCCTCGTCTATGGGGGGGTGCGAAACGGCTGGGACAGAACGAACGGCTAGGTCAAAAGGAACAGCGCGGGCGTCAGCAGCCCCAGAAAGCCCAGGTCGTAGGCGTACAGCCCGAGCTTGCGGGCGGTCAGCCAGCGCCCCCGCACCGGGCCCTCGCGCAGCTGGGCCGCATGGAGGACGGTGGCGGGCAGCAGGGTCAGCAGGGTCCACCATGGCCACGGCGTGGCCAGGCCCAGGACGCAGATCAGCGTGGCCGACACCAGGACGAAGGCGACCATGGCGGTCTTGTAGACCCGCGGCCCGGTCGACGCGGCCAGCGTCCGGCGGCCCACCGAGCGGTCCCCGTCGGCGTCGTTGACGTTGGAGTAGCTGCTCACCATGACCAGCCAGAGCCCCAGCAACAGGCCCACCAGCACCGCGGGGGAGGACCAGTGCCGCTCGACCGCCAGATAGGGAGCCAGCAGCCCGGCGGTGGTGGCCAGGCACAGCAGCGTCTCCGCACCGCCCCGGTGGTAGCTCAGCCGCAGCCCGGCCGAGTACTGCACGCTGAAGAAGAACCCGACCCCGTAGAGGACGTACGCCACGGCCGGAGCCCGCCAGTCCAGCGCCCAGAACGCGCCGATCCCCGCGAGCACCGCGACCGAGGCCGCGCAGGCGATGAACCGTACCGCCTCGCGCTCGGTCACCGCCCCGCTGAGCAGCGGTTTGCCGCGGATGTCGCGCTTGGTGTCACCGGCCTTGTAGTTGCGGGCGTCGCTGCCGTTGCGGAAGCCGACCAGGTCGTCGGTGGCGCAGGTGCAGGTGACGATGCCCATGGAGCCGAGCAGGAACAGCAGCATGGCGGCGGTGGTCCCCGGGCGGTCGCGCACCTGCGGGCTCAGGGTCAGCCACGCCATGCCCCACCCGAAGTAGTTCTGGTACACGAAGATCTTCGACAGCCGGAACAGACCGCGCGCCACCTCCCCGCCACCGCGGGCGCGCGCCGTCCTGCGGCTCTCGCCGGTCAGTGAGGTCATGGCCGGCCTCCCCGGGCCGGGGTCCGCTCCCGCGCCAGGCCCACATAGTGCTCGGCGAAGGTCCGCGCGGCGGCGGGGGAGTTCACCACGGACGCGAGCCGGGCGTCCCGCAGCCGCCCGTCGAACACCTCGCCCTCCGGGGGCCGGTGCAGCAGCCCCGACATCCAGTCGGAGAACTCCTGCGCCTGCCAGACCCCGGGCAGACAGGCGGCCGAATAGCCGTCCAGCGCGGTGCGGTCGCCGCTTCCGTAGAACTCCCCGAAGGCCGCGGCGAGCACCCTGACGTCCGCCACGGCGAGGTTGAGCCCCTTGGCCGCGGTCGGCGGCACGATATGCGCGGCGTCACCGGCCAGGAACAGCCGGCCGTAACTCATCGGCTCGGTCACGAAGCCACGGAGCGCCACACAGCTCTTCTCCAGGACCGGCCCCTCGGCCAGTTCTGGGGCACCGTCGATGTCCAGCCGGGTGTGCAGCTCCTTCCAGATCCGCTCATCGGGCCAGTTCTCCACCCGCTCGCCGGCCTCCACCTGCAGATAGAGCCGGCTCACCGCGGGCGAGCGCATGCTGTGCAGCGCGAAGCCCCGGCTGTGCACCGCGTAGATCAGCTCCTCGGCGGCGGGCGGGGCCTCGGCCAGCACGCCGAGCCAGGCGTACGGATAGGTGCGCTCGTAGGTCGTGAACGTTCCGGGCGGCACGGACCGGCGGGAGACCCCGTGGAATCCGTCGCAGCCCGCGACGAAGTCGCAGGCGATCTCCACCGGTTCGCCCGCCACCGTGCACCGCACGGTCGGCGTGTCCGTGTCCAGCCCCTGTGGTTCGACATCGGGGACGTCGAACCACAGCCGCGCCCCGGCCGCCGTCCTGGCCCGGATCAGGTCCTTCACCAGCTCCTGCTGGCCGTACATATGGACGGTCCGGCCGGTCAGCTCGGTGAAGGGCATCCGGTGGGCGCGCGAGCCGAACCGGAAGACGAAGCCCTCGTGGACCAGCCCCTCGCGCTCCAGCCGGTCCGCCAGACCGGCCTCGCGCAGGAAGTCCACGGTGCCGCCTTCCAGCAACCCGGCCCGCACCCGCTTCTCCACGTACTCCCGGCTCCGCCGCTCCAGCACGATCGAGTCCACCCCGCACCGCTGGAGCAGATGGGAGAGCAGCAGGCCGCCGGGTCCCGCCCCGACGATCACGACCCGCGTGTTCAGGCGTTTCACCGCTGTCCCCCTCACCGCACGCTGACGGTGGGGGACTCGGCGGCGTCCTGCGGGCCCGCCTCCTCGGCCAGGCGCATGGCCTCCTCGATCAGGGTCTCCACGATCTTGCTCTCGGGGACGGTCTTGATGACCTTCCCCTTGACGAAGATCTGGCCCTTGCCATTGCCCGAGGCGACACCGAGATCGGCCTCCCGGGCCTCACCGGGGCCGTTGACCACACACCCCATCACCGCGACCCGCAGCGGCACTTCCATGCCCTCGAGACCCGCGGTGACCTGGTCGGCCAGCTTGTACACATCCACCTGGGCCCGGCCGCAGGAGGGGCAGGAGACGATTTCCAGCTTGCGCGGCCGCAGATTGAGCGACTGCAGGATCTGCGTGCCGACCTTCACCTCCTCCACCGGAGGCGCCGACAGCGACACCCGGATGGTGTCGCCGATGCCCTGCCGCAGCAGCGCACCGAAGGCCACCGCGGACTTGATGGTGCCCTGGAACGCGGGGCCCGCCTCGGTCACCCCCAGGTGCAGCGGATAGTCGCAGGACTCGGCGAGCAGCTCATAGGCGCGCACCATGACCACCGGATCGTTGTGCTTCACCGAGATCTTCAGGTCGTGGAAGCCGTGCTCGGCGAAGAGCTCCGCCTCCCACAGCGCCGATTCCACCAATGCCTCGGGGGTGGCCTTGCCGTGCTTGGCCATCAGCCGCGCGTCCAGCGAGCCGGCGTTCACCCCGATGCGGATCGGGGTGCCATGGTCCTTCGCCGCGCGGGCGATCTCCTTGACCTTGTCGTCGAACCTCTTGATGTTTCCCGGATTCACCCGCACCGCCGCACAGCCCGCCTCGATCGCGGCGAACACGTACTTGGGCTGGAAGTGGATGTCGGCGATCACCGGGATCTTGGACTTGCGGGCGATCTGCGGCAGGGCGTCGGCGTCGTCCTGGCTGGGGCAGGCCACCCGGACGATGTCGCAGCCCGTCGCGGTCAGCTCGGCGATCTGCTGCAGGGTGGCGTTGACATCGGCGGTGACGGTGGTCGTCATGGACTGCACGGAGACGGGGAAGTCGCTGCCGACCCCCACCGCGCCCACCCCGAGCTGACGGGTGACGCGGCGCTTTCCGAGCACCGGTGGCGGCGCGGCAGGCAGGCCGAGATCGACGGTCATCGGGAATCCTCCTCAAGCGCCCGGACACCCGGCGCACGGTCGGCCGCGATCCGCGACCGGATGGAACGGGCCAGGTCTTCGGGACTCAGGCCGCATTCGGCGAGCAGCTCGGCGCGTTTGCCGTGGTCGAGGAAGCGCTGCGGAATCCCGAAACCGGACACCGGGGCCGGGACACCGGCGTCGCGCAACTCCTGGGCGAGCAGCGAGCCGTAGCCCCCGACGCGCAGGTTGTCCTCGACGGTGACGACGAGCCGGTACTGCTCCGCCAGCTTGATCAGGGACGGGCCGACCGGTTTGATCCAGCCGGGGTCCACCACGGTGACGCCCAGGCCCTCCCCGGTGAGCCGGCGCGCCGCGTCACAGGCGGTCGCGGCCATGGCGCCCACGGACACCAGCAGGACGTCGTCGCCCGGGGAGCGGTGGAGTACGTCGATGCCGTCGTGCTGGTCGACGGCGGGGATGTCGGGCCCCACCGGCCCCTTGGGGAACCGGATGGCGCTGGGGCCGTCGGTGACCGCCACCGCCTCGCGCAGCGCGGCGCGCAACGAGGCCCCGTCGCGGGGTGCCGCGACCCGCAGGCCGGGCACGATCCCGAGCACCGACAGATCCCACATGCCGTTGTGGGAGGCCCCGTCGTCACCGGTGACCCCGGCCCGGTCGAGGACGAACACCACGGGGCAGGAGTGCATCGCCACGTCCATCAGAAGCTGGTCGAAGCCGCGGTTGAGGAAGGTGGAGTACACGGCCACCACCGGCACCATCCCGGCCATGGCCAGCCCCGCGGCCGAGGTGACCGCGTGCTGCTCGGCGATGCCGACGTCGAAGACCCGGTCGGGGAACTCCTCGGCGTACGCCGCGAGCCCGGTGGGCCGCAGCATCGCCGCCGTCACCGCCACCACCTCGGGGCGCTCACGGGCGATCTCGACCAGCTCCGCGCCGAAGACCGAGGTCCAGGACGGGCCCGGGGAGCTAAGCGGTTCGCCGGTCGCCGGGTCGCCGGCGGCGACCGCGTGGTGGTGGTCGCGCTCGTCGGCCTCCGCGCGCGGGTAGCCGTGGCCCTTGCGGGTCAGGCAGTGCACCACGACCGGCCCGCCGAACCCCGCGGCCTGCCGCAGGGCGGCCTCCACCGCCGCGATGTCGTGTCCGTCCACGGGCCCGAGGTATTTCAGGCCCAGGTCGGCGAAGAGCCCCTGCGGGGCGAGCATGTCCTTCAGTCCCGTCTTGACCGCGTGCAGCGCCTCGTAGAGCTTCGGGGTCTGCCGTAGCCGGTGCTTGGACCACTCCAGGAACCGCTCGTAGTCGGGGGAGGTGCGCAGGCCCGCCAGATGGGTGGCGAGGCCGCCCGTGGTCGGCGCGTAGGAACGGCCGTTGTCGTTCACCACGATGACGACGGGACGGTCCGGGGCGCCCGAGATGTTGTTCAGCGCCTCCCAGGCCATGCCGCCGGTCAGCGCCCCGTCCCCGATGACGGCCACCACCGCGCGGTCCGACTCGCCGCGCAGCCGGAACCCCTTGGCGAGGCCGTCCGCGTAGGACAGGACGGTGGAGGCGTGGCTGTTCTCGATGGTGTCGTGCTCGGACTCCGCCCGGCAGGGGTAGCCGGACAGGCCGCCCTTCTGCCGGAGCCGGTCGAAACCCTCCCGGCGGCCGGTGAGGATCTTGTGGACGTACGCCTGGTGCCCGGTGTCCCACAGGACGCGGTCCCGCGGGGAGTCGAACACGCGGTGCAGCGCGATGGTGAGTTCGACGGTGCCCAGGTTGGGCCCCAGGTGCCCGCCGGTCCGCAGCACCTTGTCGATGAGGAAGTGCCTGATCTCACTCGCGAGACCGGTCAGTTGGCTCGCGTTCAGGTGCTTGATGTCGGCGGGACCGTGGATGGTCTCCAGCAGTGTCATCCGGGCTCTTTCCCTCCGCGTCGGTGCCGCCGGGTGCGGTCGCTGTCGGTGCCCATCGGCCGTCCTCACGCGTTCCGGTAGGCGACCTCGTGGGCCATGGCGGCCAGTTCCTCCCGCCACTCCGGCTCCAGCGGGGCGGCGGCGATGGCACGGCAGGCCCGCTCCACGAGCCCGTCGATGTGCTTCTCGACGTCGTCGCGCACACCCGTCTCGATCAGCAGCTCCCGCAGGTGGTCGGCGCCCCGAAGCTGAGCGGGCACCAGCTCCCGGATGTGCGCGTTGCGCTGGATGGCCAGGGCCATCAGCAGCGTCATCTTGTGCTGCTCGAAGTCCAGACCGCTCGGCTTGCCGGTGACCTCGGAGTCCCCGAAGGCGTCCAGGAGGTCGTCGCGCAGCTGAAACGCCTCGCCGAGCGCGGCCCCGTACTCCTCGAAGGCCGGTGCCGCGTCGGGGCGGCCGGCCACCGCGGCGCCCAGGACCAGCGGGCGGTGGATGGTGTAGCGGCCGGACTTGGCGATGGCGATCCACCGCGAGGTCTCCGGGTCGGGCTCGAACTCCACGGACGCCGCGACGTCCATGTACTGGCCGATGATCAGCTCCGAGCGCAGCAGATGCCACTCGGCGGCGACCGCGGGCTCCACTTCGGCCATGATCTCGTCGGAGTAGACCAGGGCCAGATCGCCCGCGAGGATCGCGACGTTCTCCCCGTAGCGGCCCGCCGCGCCCCGCCAGCCGCGCTCGCGGTGCAGCGCGGCCTGGCTGGTGTGCACGGTCGGCGCGCCACGGCGTACCGGGGACTCGTCCATCACATCGTCATGGATCAGCGCGCAGGCGTGGAGCAGTTCCAGCGCGGCGGCGACGGGGATGACGCGGTGGTCCTCCGGATCGCCGCCGACGGCCAGATAGCCGCTCAGGCAGAACGCGGGGCGCATGCGCTTGCCGCCCGCGTTGACCAGGTCGGCGATCCCGTCGATGGGGACGCTGGAGCGTGGGTCCAGCGCATGCCACCGGTCGTACTCGGCGGACAGGAAGGCGTGCAGCCGCTCCTCGACCCGGGGCAGCAGGCTCATCAGCGCCCGGCGGGCGGTGGTGGCCGGGGCCGAGGCGGGGCGGGCGGTCGCCATCACATGGGCAGTCACATCGTCCTCCTAGGGGTTCCGGCCGGTGCGTCCGGTGGGACCTTCGACCAGGCGTCGTCGAGCCGTTCCCGGTCGTCGGACCGGATGCCGTCGGTGAGCTGCAGGGGCATGGAGAAGACCACGTCCTCGACGACCGTGGACTCGATCTCGACCTCGTCATGGCCGAACTCGGCCAGCCGGTCGAGGAGTTGGTGGACGAGGGCGTCCGGGACGCTGGCGCCGGAGCTGACGCCGACGGTGGTCACGCCCTCCAGCCAGCCGGCTTTCAGCCGGGATACGTCCGGGACCAGCTGGGCGGGGGTTCCGGCCTCCCGGGCGACATCGACCATCCGCTGGGAGTTGCTGGAGTTCTCCGAGCCGACGACCAGCACCAGATCGGCCTGCTGGGCGAGGGACTTGACGCCGTTCTGCCGGTTCTGGCTGGCGTAGCAGATGGTGTCGGTCCCGGGGCCGACGATGTCGTCGAACCGCTCGGTGAGGGCGCGGACGATGTCGGCCGTCTCGTCCACCGACAAGGTGGTCTGGGTCAGATAGGCCACCGGGGTGTCCCGGGGGAGGTCCAGCCGTTCGACGTCCTCGACGGTTTCGACGACCAGGGTCTCGCGCGGTGCCTCGCCCCGGGTGCCTTCCGTTTCCTCGTGTTCCTCATGCCCCACCAGCAGCAGGACCCGGCCGTCCCGGACCACCCGGCGCGCCTGCTGGTGGACCTTGGCCACCAGTGGGCAGGTGGCGTCGATGACCTGCAGGTTTCTATCGGCGGCAGCGGTGCGGACCGCGGGCGAGACGCCGTGTGCGGAAAAGAGGCACACCGCCCCTTCGGGAACTTCGAATTCCGATTCCACAAAGCGTGCGCCCTTGCGCTCCAGGAGGCTGACGACGTAGTGGTTGTGGACGATCTGTTTTCGAACATAAATAGGCGGGCCGTATACCTCGAGCGCCCGCTCCACCATGGAAATGGCGCGGCGGACACCCGCGCAGAAACCGCGGGGTTCGGCGAGGATGACGCGTTTGCGGGGCGCTCCGGTATCGGAGCGCGCGGACTTCGTGCTCAAGTGCATGACGTATTGCTCCAACGCCGGCATGCGGCTCGGATGTGAATGGGCGCGTCGCTGTGCGGGCATGCCGCAGCGGGCGGACATGGCTTTGTCCTGGCGTTCGCGGATGGCTGTCGATGGATCGGCGGCCTACGGGTCAGTAATCGCTCACAAGGGTCTGACGACCCATCTGACCTGGGTATATGCCGAAAGAGCCACTGCCGGGAGGCGAGGCGTTATGGACGTTCTCCGGAAGCCGGTGCGCGGAGACGATTCGGTCGAAGAGACATTCACTTACCCCCGTAAGTCTCATTTGACAGCTACGCCGTCCGAAGCGGTTTCCCCGTCGGATATGCGCAGGTCGAAAACACTATAGAAGGCGAGACTGAGTGCAAGTCCTACGCATGTGACCCTCGTCACATGTCGAAATGTGGGCGGAACTGTCGCTTACGGTTGCGGGCGATTGCTAGGCTCCCTGCCGCGCTGATTCGACGTGTCGTCGGCTTGCGCAACGGGGGCTCTGAGCCGGAAATTCCGGTAGTAACCGCTGGTAAACCCTTCCGGGTGGATGGAGAAATCCACTCGAAGGAGTGACGGACGTATATCCAGCTTTTCTATCTTCGCTGGTCGCGGTTTTGCGGCCGGGAGCGGGTTCGTCTGTTTCCTCGGTTCCGTCGACCCGTCCGGCCTGCCGGTTCGGGGGTCCCCACAGGTGTCCCGCGCCGTCGCGACGCGTCAGCGGAAGTCGCGACGCCTCGGCGGGATGTGTCCGGCTCGACCAGTGGAGGCTTCCTTGTATGACCGCTCCCGGCCCGACCGCGGAGAAGGTGACCGCTCAGCGGCCGCCGTGGGCTGTGACCCCCGGCTGAACCCCGAGCAGGCCGCCGAAGCGGTCCACGCGTTCACCGCCTTGCTCCGCGCGGCGTGAACCGGGCCCGTCATCCAGAGTTCCGATAGGTTCGAGGTTTCGATGCGCACGCTGCTGGTAGACAACTACGACTCGTTCACCTACAACCTGTTCCACTACCTGGCCGAGGTCAACGGCCAGGAGCCCGAGGTGATCCGGCACGACGACCCCGGCTGGAAGCCCGAGATGCTGCGGGACTTCGACAACGTCGTCATCTCTCCCGGACCCGGCAGCCCCGAGCGCCCGGCCGACTTCGGCGTCTGCCGCGACATCATCCTCGACGGCGCCCTGCCGCTGCTCGGTGTCTGCCTGGGCCACCAGGGGGTGGGCCTGCTCAGCGGCGCCCGGGTGGTCCGGGCCCCGGAGCCCCGGCACGGCCGGCTGTCCCGGGTGGCGCACGACGGCTCCGGCCTCTTCACCGGGCTGCCCAGCCCCTTCGACGTCGTCCGCTACCACTCGCTCACCGTCACCGACCTGCCCGAGGAGCTGCGGGCCACCGCATGGACCGAGGACGGTGTGCTGATGGGGATCGCCCACCGGGAACGGCCCCTGTGGGGCGTCCAGTTCCACCCCGAGTCCATCTGCACCGAGCACGGCCGGCTGCTGCTGAGCAACTTCGCCGACCTCACCCGCTCCTGGCAGACCGGGCACGGCGTGGAACCGGCGCGACGGCGCGGCCCGCGCACCCCGCGCGGCGGCGCCGAACCCACCGCCGCGCCGCGCGCCACGCCGCGATCCCTGCGGGTGCTGGTGGAGACCCTGCCCACCCGCTGGTCGGACGAGGTCGTCTTCGACCGGCTCTTCCGCGCCGACCGGCACGCCTTCTGGCTGGACAGCAGCGCCGTCGGGGGCGAGCGCGGGCGGTTCTCGATAATGGGGGACGCCTCGGGGCCGCTGGCCCGGGTCGCCACCGCCGACACCTGGGCGGGCACGGTCACCGTCACCGCGGACGGCTCCCGCGAGGTCCTGCACGAGGAGTTCCTGTCCTGGCTGGAGCGCGATCTGCGCGCCGCCCGGGTCGAACTCCCCGCGCTGCCCTTCGACTACGCCCTCGGCTGGACCGGATACCTCGGGTATGAGCTCAAGGCCGAGTGCGGCGGTGAGCGGACCCACCGCTCCCCGGAGCCCGACGCCGCGATGATCTTCGCGGACCGCGCCGTGGTGTTCGACCACGAGACCTCGGCCACCTATCTCCTCGCCCTCGCGGAGGAGGGCGCCGAGCGGGGCGGCGAGGAACCGGCCCGGGCATGGCTGCGGGAGACCGCCGCCCGACTGGCGGAGCTGACCGGTCACAAGCCCCGTCGCACCCCGCTCAACGGCGGCCCGGGAGAGGTGCGGCTGCGCCACGGCCGCGAGCGGTACCTGGAGATGATCGCCGCCTGCCAGGAGCTGATCACCGCGGGGGAGACCTATGAGGTGTGCCTGACGAACATGGCCGAGGCCGACGGGCCGGTGGACCCATGGGCCGCCTACCAGTACTTGCGCCGGCTCAGCCCCGCGCCCTTCGGCGCCCTGCTCCGCTTCGGCCCGCTGTCCGTGCTGAGCACGTCGCCCGAGCGCTTTCTGCGGGTCTTCGGGGACGGCACCGTCGAGTCCCAGCCGATCAAGGGCACCCGGCCGCGCGGAAGCTCCCCGGCCGAGGACGAGCTGCTCCGCGTCGACCTGGCGACCAGCGAGAAGGACCGCTCCGAGAACCTGATGATCGTCGACCTGGTGCGCAACGACCTCGGCCGCACCGCGGAGGTCGGATCGGTGCGGGTGCCGGGGATCTTCGACGTGGAGACGTATGCGACGGTGCATCAGCTGGTCAGCACGGTGCGCGCCACCCTGCGGCCGTCCAGCTCAGCGGTCGAGAGCGTGCGCGCCGCCTTCCCCGGCGGATCGATGACCGGCGCGCCCAAGATCCGCACCATGCAGATCATCGACGATCTGGAGGAGGGCCCGCGCGGCGTGTACTCGGGCGCCATCGGCTACTTCTCGTTGTCCGGGGCCTGCGATCTGAGCATCGTGATCCGCACGCTGGTGATGACCCCGGACCGGATCCGGTACGGGGTGGGCGGGGCGATCGTGGCGCTGTCCGACCCGGCCGAGGAGTTCGAGGAGACGGCCGTGAAGGCGACCCCGCTGCTGCGGCTGCTGGGCGCGGAGTTCCCCGGCCGGGTGGGCACGGAGACGGCGGCCGCGCGCTGAGCGGGCACTGACGTCGAGCGGGTACTGACGTCGAGCGGGCACGGCCGTCCGTTGTGGCCCTGCGGGGACCCCGGGGACCTCTAAGCGCTTGCTCACTCTCCGTGTAGGGTGTCCGCCATGGACGCGGAGCCGAAGAACAGCGGGGGCAAGGTCGAGCCCTGGGGCGACATCACCCCCGACGCCGCCCGGCGGCTGGTGAGCGCCGCCGTGCACGCCTTCGCGGAGCGCGGCTACCACGCCACCACCACCCGGGACATCGCGAGCCGCGCCGGAATGAGCCCGGCCGCCCTCTACATCCACTACAAGACCAAGGAAGAGCTGCTCTACCAGATCAGCAAGGTCGGCCATGAGCGGGCCCTGGAGATCGTGGAGCGGGCGCGGGACAGCGCGGGCACGCCCGCCGAGCGGCTGGCCGGCGCCGTCCGCGCCTTCGTCCGCTGGCACGCCGAGCACCATATGACCGCGCGGGTGGTGCAGTACGAGCTCGGCGCGCTTGCCGAGGAGCACCACGCCGAGGTCATCGCCGTCCGCAAGGCCACCGACGGGGCGGTGCGCTCGATCATCGAGGACGGGGTGAAGGCGGGCGCCTTCGACGTCCCGGACGTCCGCGGCGCCACGGTCGCGGTGCTGTCCCTGTGCATCGACGTCGCCCGCTGGTTCAACGCCCGCGGGCGCAGCACCCCCGACGAGGTCGGCGACCTCTACGCGGGTCTGGTGCTGCGCATGGTGGGCGCCGACGGCGGTCAGGACCGTCGGTCGTCATCGTAAGGACGACTCGGTCGTCATCGTAAGGACGACGGCCGGTCAGGACCTGCCGTTGGGGCGACGGCCGTCGTCAGGCGTAGTAGCGGACGACGCACTCCGCCACGCACACCGGCTTGGTCCCGCCCTCCCGCTCGAGGGTGACCGCCAGCGTCATCTGCAGCCCGTCCTTGACCTCGGTCACCTCCACGATCCGGCCGGTGGCGCGCAGCCGGGAGCCGACCGGGACGGGGGAGGGGAAACGGACCTTGTTCACGCCGTAGTTGATGCCCATCCGCACGCCCTCGACCCGCAGCAGCTGCGGGGTGAACGACGGCAGCAGGGACAGCGTCAGATAGCCGTGCGCGATCGTGGTGCCGAACGGACCGGCGGCGGCCTTGTCCGGGTCCACATGGATCCACTGGTGGTCGCCGGTCGCGTCGGCGAACAGATCGATGCGCTTCTGGTCGATCTCCAGCCAGTCACTGGGGCCGAGTTCCTCGCCGACCGCGGACCGCAGGTCATCGGGCGAGGTGAAGATCCTGGGCTCTGCCATGCGTGCCTCCCGGGCAACCACTCACTAAGCGACTGCTCAGCATGGTTGGCCGACCCGGATCCTGTCAACGCGCGCCGCGCCCCCGCACGCGGGCTCCGCGCCGACGCGGCCACCGGCGGACGTCAGCGTTCGCCGGTCCTCGTCAAGGGGTTCCCGCGCGCTCGCCGGCCACCCGGTGCGGGGACTGCGGCGAGCGCGCTCCCGGCCACAGGCGGCCGGGCGCCATACGGTGGCGCGTCATACGGTCGCGTAACGGCCCAGCCGGACCGTGCCCCGGGACGCTGCCAGGGCCTCGGTGGTCAGCAGCGGCAGCGGCACCACGATGCCGCAGTCCGCGCAGACCGGCCCGGCCGATGGATAGCGGTCCAGGTCCTCGCGCCAGACCAGGCCCCGTTGCGCACATACGGGGCAGGCCGACCCCGGGCCCGACTCCATCGCCGCGATCAGCCGTCGCAGTACGTCCGCGAGGCGGTCGCCGGGATGGGTCGAGGGGCTCTCGCAGGGAATGATGTCGCATCCGCCCCAGGTGTTCAGATGCCAGTCGTCGACGGTGCTCGGCTGCCGGATGCCGAGAAGTTTCTCCTGCCTGCGCCGGGCGGCGAAGTCCGCCTCGTACGCGAGCCACAGCGTGCGGGCCTCCTCGAGCTCTTCCAAAGCGGTGAGCAGTCGTAGGGGGTCCGGCCTGCGGTCCTCCGGGGGGATCCCGGAGCTGGTGCACAGATGGTGCCAGGTCGCCCGGTGCCCGTACGGCGCGAACCGTTCAAGGCATTTGCGCAGCGATGTGCGCCGAGCAGTGATGTGTCTGCGTGGATTGCGAACTTCTCGTGCCAGTGCTCTGAAACCGGCCACTTCATACCACCTCCGCGAGTGCGGACCCGACTCGTTGTCGAATGGACGTAACGCAGTGCGATCCGGATCCATCGAATTCCCCGGACTTTCTCCGGCAGTCCTCATTGGGCCTCTCGCGTCACGAAGTTGACGTCCGCTCATCTTCCGGGCTGGTAATACCGCCGGTAACCTCCGTCGCGACGGCAATCGGGAGGAGCGCACATGCGACGACGAACCCCCAGGCCCACCAGGACCCGCAAGCTCACCAATACCGTGCTCGCCGTGGCCGCCGCGCTGGGCCTCGGCGTCGCCCTCGCGGCCCCGGCGCCCCAGCCGGCCAGGGCCGAGCCGGCCGCGGCGGCGGCCACCGACTACTGCCGGGGCCAGTGCTCCGACATCCTCCCGCCGGGCGCGACCGGCAACGCCACCCTCGCCGACATCCTCGCCAACCGGGTGCTGGGCACCCACCCCGAGCACAGCGCCGACCAGCTCGGCCCGTACGGCGACCTGGCGAGCGGCTACCCCACCCTCACCGACGACAAGCTGACGAACTTCTTCAACGACTCCTCCTTCGGAGTCCCCGCCGACCAGGTCGCCTCCGTGACCAAGCCGCGCGGCGACGTCACGATCACCCGCGACAAGAAGACCGGCGTCCCGCACATCCAGGGCACCACCCGCGAGGGCACCGAGTTCGGCGCCGGATACGCCGCCGCCCAGGACCGGCTGTGGCTGATGGACCTCTTCCGCCACGTGGGCCGCGGCGAGCTGACCTCCTTCGCCGGCGGCGCCCCCGCCAACCAGGGCCTGGAACAGGACTTCTTCCGCCAGGCGCCGTACACCGAGGACGACTACCAGGCGCAGGTCGACTACATCCTCTCCCACGGTGGCGAGCGCGGCCGCCAGGCGCTGGCCGACGCCCAGGCGTACATCGACGGCATCAACGCCTACGCCAAGAAGGCCAAGGACGGCCGCTACTTCCCCGGTGAGTACGTGCTCACCGGCCATATCGACGCGATCACCAACGCCGGTGAGATCCAGCCGTTCAAGCTCACCGACCTGATCGCCCTCGCCTCCGTCGTCGGCGCCCTCTTCGGCAACGGCGGGGGCGGCGAGGTGGAGGGCGCGCTCTCGCTCCTCGCCGCCCAGCAGAAGTACGGCCTGACCGAGGGCGCGAAGGTGTGGGAGTCCTTCCGCGAGCGCAACGACCCGGAGGCGGCGCTGACCGTACACGACGGCAGCTTCCCGTACGCCGGAAAGCCCGCGACGCCCAAGGGCGGCGCGCTGCCCGACGCCGGGTCGGTCACCCCGGAACAGCTCGTCTACGACCGCGAGGGCGGCGCCACCAAGTCCGGCGCCACGGCCCGCACCAAGGTCAAGGCCCCGAAGGCATCGCTGGAGCCGCTGCGCGGCATCTACGACGACGGGGTGCTGCCCCGCGATCTGTTCAGCCGCAAGAAGGGCATGTCCAACGCGCTCGTGGTCTCCGGCAAGTACACCGCGAGCGGCCACCCGGTGGCCGTCTTCGGCCCGCAGACCGGCTACTTCGCCCCGCAGCTCCTGATGCTCCAGGAGATCCAGGGCCCGGGGATCAGCGCCCGCGGCGCCTCCTTCGCGGGCGTCGGGATGTACATCCAGCTCGGCCGGGGCCAGGACTACGCCTGGAGCGCCACCACCTCCGGCCAGGACATCACCGACACCTACGCGGTCGAGCTGTGCTCCCCGGACGGCTCCACCCCGTCCAAGGACGCCACGTACTACCGCTACCACGGCGACTGCCTGCCGATGGACAAGCTGGAGCGGCGCAACGCCTGGAAGCCCACCCTCGCCGACTCCACCGCCGCGGGCTCGTACCGGATGCAGGTCTACCGCACCAAGTACGGGCTGGTGACCCATCGTGCGACCGTCGGCGGCAAACCGGTGGCCTACACCATGCTGCGCTCCACCTACCGCCACGAGGCCGACTCCATCATCGGCTTCCAGATGCTCAACGACCCGGACTATGTGAAGGACGCCAAGTCCTTCCAGAGCGCGGCGCAGAACATCAACTACACCTTCAACTGGTTCTACGCCGACTCCCGGCAGACCGGCTACTACAACAGCGGGCTCAACCCGGTGCGCGCCGCGGACGTCGACGCCTCGCTACCGGTGAAGGGTGAAGCCGCCTACGAGTGGCGGGACTTCGATCCCAAGGACAACACCGCCGCCTCCACACCGCCCGCCGAACACCCCCAGTCCATCGACCAGGACTACTACATCAGCTGGAACAACAAGCTGGCCAAGGACTACAGCGTGGCCGGTTTCGGCAACGGCTCGGTGCACCGCGGCAACCTCCTCGACGACCGGGTGCGCGCCCTGGTCCGCAAGGGCGGTGTCACCCGCTCCGCGCTCACCCGCGCCATGGCCGAGGCCGCCGTCACCGATCTGCGCGGCGAGGACGTGCTGCCGGAGCTGCTGAAGGTGCTGCGCTCGGCGCCCATCGACGACCCCCAGCTCGCCACGGCCGCACAGCAGCTCGACTCCTGGCAGTCGGCGGGCTCACAGCGCCATGAGACCAGCGCCGGTTCGCACACCTACGGGCACGCCGACGCGGTACGGATCATGGACGCCTGGTGGCCGCTGCTGGTCGAGGCCGAGTTCAAATCCGGACTGGGCGACGGCCTCTACGACGCCCTGCGCGCCAATCTCACGGTCGACGAAGCGCCCTCGGCCGGACACGGCCCCACCGGCTCGCACGCCGGGTCCTCGTTCCAGTACGGCTGGTGGTCCTATGTCGACAAGGATCTGCGCACGGTCCTCGGCGAGGACGTCAAGGGGCCGCTGGCCCGCCCGTACTGCGGCGGCGGACAGCTCAGCGCCTGCCGTGACGCCCTGCTGACCAGCCTGAAGACGGCCGTGGGCAAGACCGCCGCCCAGGTCTACCCGGGGGACGACAACTGCTCCGCGGGCGACCAGTGGTGCGCCGACGCCATCATCCACCGGGCGGTCGGCGGGCTGACCCACGACAAGATGAGCTGGCAGAACCGGCCCACCTTCCAGCAGGTCGTGGAGTTCCCGGCCCACCGCTGAGGCCACCGGGGCGGGGCCTCGCACCCGGCGAGGCCCCGCCCCCGGCCCGCTCCGACTCGCTACTTCGCCCCGATGCGGCCCGCGCGCAGCACCACCCGGGCCAGCTCCGCATGGCAGATGTCGCTGTGCGCCCCGACCGGCGGCACACCATGCCGTACGACCTCCGAGACATCGACGCTCACACAGCCCTCCGCCGGGAACGGGCCGTCCAGCGCCTCGGCCAGGTCCAGGCGCGGGCACCCCTCCGCCGCCTGGACGCCGTGGTACCCGATCGCCCCCCAGCGGGTGTCGCCCGGCAGCGGCGAGGCATCGTCCCCGGAGACCCGTGACGCCACCGGGTACAGCAGCCCGAGCGCGGTGTCATGGTGCGAATGGCAGGACACCACGGGCCCGCGGACCCGGTGGGCGGCGGAGCGCAGAGCGCCGCCGCGGCCGGCGGCGTGCGGCAGCCGCTCGGCGAACGCGTAGTGCGAGAACGCCCCCTGGAGCAGGGTCACCGACGCCACCGTGGCGCCCTCCGGCAGCCCGGTCAGCGCGTACGACACCAGCCGGCCGCCGAAGCTGTGGCCCACCAGATGGAGCCGCGGGGCGGGCCGGACGGCCGCGAGGGCGCCCAGCACCGGTCCGAGGCCCTCGCACCCGACCGCACCGGCCCGCCGCTTCATCACGTAGTACGTCCCCTGGCGGAGCAGCTCGTGCGCCCCGTCCCAGAGGCCGCCGGGCCCGCTGTCGGGAAAGGCGCGGTCCTCCGCGTCGGTCTTGCCGCACGCCTCGGTGAGCGCGGCGGCGAACCGCTCACAGACCTCCGTCACGTCCGCCCCGAACATCGCCGGTACGCCGTCCTCATCTTCGTCGGCGTCCGCCGTGTCCCCGGCCGCGCCTAACTCTCCGTGGACCCGGACCAGCCCGCGCACCAGCACCCCGAACTCGTCCAGCGCCGCCGGCCGTTCGGGCCGCTCGGCCAGCAGCTCGGCCAGGCGCGCCACGATCTGCCGCCGCCCCGGGAAGACCGTGTCCAGCGCCCGGTGGGTCTCCGCGTCGAGCCCCGGGCGCGGGGTCTCCGCGTCGAGGCCCGGTGGCGCGCCGGGCGCCGGCTCCGGGGTTGAGCCCGCGAGCGACTCGTCCGCGAACCGCATCGACGGCCACACCACTCCCACATAGCCGAGCCGCGCCGGGCCCGCCTCGCCGAGCAGCTCCGGAAAGGGCGCGAAGAAGCGGTCATAGAGCCGTGTGGCCATCGTCCGGGTGTTGTTCCAGCCGTGCGCGAACACCACCAGATCCGTGAGGTCTTGCTGGGCGGCCTGTTCCAGCAGCCGGTCCCGCTGCCGGAGGTCGACGTCCCCGTAGGCGTCGAATCTCAGCTCCCAGTACGGCCGTACGCTCATCCCCGTCATCGCTGCTCCCCCTTGGATGGCCCGATGTGCGTGCATCGTCCCAACTGCCCCGTCCGCTGGCCATACGACACGCATACGGTGGCCGTCGGACAATCGGCCAGCCGTTCGACTTACCCGGAATGACGCGGGCGGAACCTGGAATGCCGGACTCCGCGGCCATCCGGAGATAGGGAATTCCCGAATATCCATCGGAAGAATATCCCCGCTGTTCTCGGGATCAGTTCCCCCGGAAGGCGCTGCACTATGCTGCGAACGGAAACGTCATTGGGGTGCCGAATACTCTTCGAGCGGAAGGCCGGAATGCCCTTAAAGGATCGATGGCAGTACCCGACGGCGCTGCTGGACACCACGATGGACCAGCTCAGAACGTTGCTCGCGGTCCATGAGGCGGGCACCGCACTGGGCGCCGCCCGGCTGCTGGGGCGAGAGCAGTCCAGTGTGCAGAAACAACTGGACACCCTGAACCGGAACTTCGGCGCACTGTGCGGAGAGCCGCTGGTGGTCAAACGGGGACGCAGTCAGAATGTGCTCTTCACCGCGACCGGGGAGTCGCTCGCCGGACTCGCGCGCGGCACCCTGGAGGACTGGCTGGAGGGGCTGCACGACAGCCGCCGCCGTCTCGGCGGCCGGCTCTGTGTCGGCTCCACCCGTTACACCCTCGGCTTTCTGCTGAATGCCGTGGAGTTGGTCACCGGGGAATTCGACCGCCGGGGTGTCGAGCTCAAGGTCGAGCATGTGCGCACCCGGGATCTGCTGGAGCGGCTCGACGCGAAGCAGCTCGACCTGGTATGCGGCAGCGTCCTCACCACGGCGGGCCACGACAGCCGGCTCGACGGCTTCGAGGTGATGGAGTGGCGGCGCAGCGGGCTGTCCCTGGTCACCAACCTCGACGCCGAGGAGCTGCCCGGGCCCTCGGTCCCGGTGAGCGAGCTGCCCCGGCTGCCGCTCGCGGTCTCGGCCGACGGGCTCATACCCGGCTTTCTGCGTGGCTGGTTCGGCGCCCGCTACCGCCAGGAGCTGCATATCGCGGCCGAGATCGACACCGTGCAGTACGGGCTGGAGCTGCTCTCCTCGGGGGTGCTGCGCGGCTGTGTGCTGGTCACCGAGGGCATCGGCGACGCGGTGGCCGACGGGCGGATCCGCGCCGGTGCCGGGCTGCGCACCCTGGAGCTGACCGACGGCGTGGGGCCGGAGCTGGAAGTGCTGATCGGGGTGTTCGTACGGGCCGGGGAGCGCACCGCGCAGGACGCCGGCCATCCGCTCAATGTGCTGTGGGACGCGCTCGCGGGGGAGAACGCCCGCTGGCGCGGGGTGATGCGCAAGAAGCGCCCCGGCCGGTAACCCGCCGGCCGTGCGCCGGGAGGCCGGTGTGCCTCTTCCGTTTACACATACCGACTGGTTAGTCTGCGCTGCGGGCAGGAGCCGATCCGAGTCGATCCGAGGAGCTGCGAATCGTGGGTACCGTGCGTGGGGCGCGTGTTGTGGTCACCGGGGCGGGGGGTGGCATCGGCGCCGCCCTCGCCCGGCGCTTCGCCGCCGAGGGCGCCCAGGTCGTGGTCAACGACCTCGACGCCGCCAAGGCCGCCGCCGTCGCCGAGGAGATCGGCGCGACCGCCGTCCCCGGCGACGCCTCCGGCATCGTGCCCGCGGCCCGCGAAGCGCTCGGCGGCACCATCGACATCTTCTGCGCCAACGCGGGCGTCGGCCACGACGGCGGCCCCGAGGCCGACGAGGAGCTGTGGCAGCAGTCCTGGGACGTCAATGTGATGGCCCATGTGCGGGCCGCCCGGGAGCTGCTGCCCGAATGGCTGGAGCGCGGCAGCGGCCGCTTCGTCGCCACCGTCTCCGCCGCCGGGATACTCACCATGATCGGCTCGGCGCCGTACGCCGTCTCCAAGCACGCCGCGCTCGCCTTCGCCGAATGGCTCTCGGGCACCTACCGCCACCGCGGCATCGGCGTCCACGCCGTCTGCCCGCAGGGGGTGCGCACCGACATGCTGACCGCCACCGGGGCCGCCGGGGACCTGGTGCTGGCACCCACCGCGATCGAGCCCGAGCAGGTCGCCGACGCCGTCCTGGCCGGCATCGAGGAGGAGCGCTTCCTGATCCTTCCGCACCCCGAGGTGGCCCGGCACTACGCGGCCCGCGCCGGCGACACCGACCGCTGGCTGGGCGGCATCAACAAACTGCAGCGCAAGCTCGAGGATCTCGAGACGGCATCCGGGACCTCGGGCTGACCCCACGGGCCGCCGCTCCCGTACTCTCCGCACCACCACCCTCACCCCCGTCCAGACAGGGCCGCACCCATGACCACGTACCAGGACCAGCCATGGCTCGCCCAGCTCACCGAGGTACAGCGCCGGACGATCAACCCGCGGCCGAGTCCGCTGCACGCGTTCCGGGACGCCGTGCGCACCGCCCCCGGCCATCCGGCGCTCGCCTACTTCGACGGACGGCTGACCTACCGCGAGGTCGACGAGCTCTCCGACGGGATAGCCGGCCGGCTCGCCGCGGGTGGCTTCGGGCCCGGCGACCGGATGGCGATCATGCTCCAGAACACCCCGCACTTCGTGATCGCGCTGCTGGGGGCGTGGAAGGCGGGCGGTGCGGTCGTCCCGGTCAACCCCATGTACAAGGGCGCCGAGCTCGCGCACATCCTCGGCGACGCCGAGGTGAGCGCCCTGGTCTGCTCCCGCCACGCCTGGGAGGACTACATACGCCGGACGGCCGCCGCGTCCCCGGTGCGCATCGCGTTCACCGCCGACGCCCGTGAGCTCCAGACCCGCGACGACGAGCGGGTGCTGCGCGATGAGCCCCTCCCGGTCCCCGAGGACACCGAGGACCTCCTTACGGCCGCCCGTGCCGGGGCCCGCCCGCCGTCCGTCCCCGCACCGCGCGCCGAGGACACCGCGCTGATCAGCTACACCTCCGGGACCAGCGGCACCCCCAAGGGGGCCATCAACACCCACGGCAACATCTCCTACAACGCCGACCGGCAGCACCTTCTCCACGAGCTGCCCGAAGGCTCGACGCTCTTCGCGCTGGCCCCGCTGTTCCACATCACCGGCATGGTCTGCGAGCTGTGCGCGTGCATGTCCGGAGCGGGCACCCTGGCCCTGGCCTACCGCTTCGAGACCGGTGTCGTCCTCGACGCCTTCGCCGAGCACCGCCCCGCCTACACCGTCGGCCCCTCCACCGCCTTCATGGCGCTGATGGCCCACCCCCAGGCCACCCGCGACCACTTCTCGTCCTTCCGGATCATCTCCTCCGGCGGCGCCCCGCTGCCGCCCGCGCTGGTCGAGCGGTTCCAGTCGGCCCTCGGCCCGTATCTGCACAACGGCTACGGGCTCACCGAGTGCACCGCGCCCTGCGCCAGCGTCCCGCCCGGCGTCCGCGCCCCGGTCGACCCGGTCTCCGGCACCCTCGCCGTCGGCGTCCCCGGCGCCGACACGGTCGTACGCATCGTGGACGACGCCGGACAGGACGTGCCGTTCGGCGAACAGGGCGAGATCGTCGTCCGCGGCCCGATGGTGGTGCCCGGCTACTGGCGGCGCCCGGAGGCCACCGCCGCCGCCCTCCCGGACGGGGAACTTCGCACCGGCGACATCGGCTTCATGGACGAGGGCGGCTGGCTGTACGTGGTCGACCGCAAGAAGGACATGATCAACGCCTCGGGGTTCAAGGTCTGGCCGCGCGAGGTCGAGGATGTGCTCTACACTCACCCCGCCGTACGGGAGGCGGCCGTCGTCGGCAAACCCGACGCGTACCGCGGCGAGACGGTCAAGGCGTATGTGAGCCTCCGACCGGAGGCCGAGGCCACACCGGACGAGCTGTCCGCGTACTGTGCGGAGCGCCTCGCCGCGTACAAGTACCCGCGCGAGGTGGAGATCCTGCCCGAGTTGCCCAAGACGACGAGTGGCAAGATCCTCCGGCGGGAACTGCGAGGATGAAAGAGAAGAGGAAGAGAACGGGTGGCGAGCATGGCCAAAACGACGGACGGTGACGGACAGCCGGTGCCACAGCGGCTGCTGGCGGCTGCCACCCGCCTGTTCGCGGAGCGCGGATACGACCGGACGTCCGTACAGGAGATCGTCGAGGCGGCGGGCGTCACCAAGGGCGCGCTCTACCACTACTTCGGCTCCAAGGACGATCTGCTCCATGAGATCTACGGCCGGGTGCTCCGGCTCCAGCAGGAGCGCCTGGACGCCTTCGCGGACGCCGACGAACCGGTGGAGCGGCGGCTGCGGGACGCGGCGGCCGATGTCGTGGTGACCACCATCGAGAACCTCGACGACGCCACCATCTTCTTCCGGTCGATGCACCAACTCAGCCCGGAGAAGCACAAGCAGGTGCGCGCCGAGCGGCGCCGCTACCACGAGCGGTTCCGCGCGCTGATCGAGGAGGGGCAGCGGACCGGGGTGTTCAGCTCCCGGACCCCGGCCGATCTGGTGGTGGACTACCACTTCGGCTCCGTCCACCACCTGGGCACCTGGTACCGGCCCGGCGGCCCGCTGGGCCCCCAGGAGGTCGCCGACCACCTGGCCGACCTGCTGCTGCGCGCGCTGCGGCCGTAAATGCCCTCAAGCTCCCCCAGCTACCGCTGGGAGGTGCCCCCTGGACGGGCTGGAAAATCCAGCCCGTCCGGCGATTGAGGACCGGGGGTCCGGGGGCGGAGCCCACCTGGCGCAACCTTGCCATCGGAGCCCTCCGCACGGCCGGAGCGAAGAACATCGCGGCCGGCCTCCGCCGCAACGCCCGCGACTCTCGCCGACCCCCGCACTCGGATGATCACGAACCGGACGTCACGCGATTACGCCGAAGCCCTGCCCCTCAAGGGGAACGGTGTACGCACCTTGCGGCTCGGAGACCGCGCAGCGCGGTTTGTTCTGGAACCGCAGAACAAACCGGTTTACCCGGTGCTACCACCCGTCTGGATCACGCACTGCTGAGCTGCGGCTTCCACCCTGGAGGGGAACGTTGTACGCCGTGATGCTCGCTGACTCCTCTACGGGTGGTAGATCTCCTGCATAGCGGTGATCTGGTTCTGGCCGTTGACGCGGTAGTGGAAGTACGGGGTGTTGGTGAGCTCGTGGTTCACCAGCCACTTCGGGGCGACCTTCACGGTTGTGGTGTCGCGGAGGACCTTGACGGAGGCGCCTGAGGCGAAGCCGAGCGACCGGGCCGCTCCGCTCGGGGTGTAGACGACGTCCTCGTCGTTCTCCGTGTTGACCTTGCACGTCTGAGGGGTGACGCGCACGACGGTGTTGCCGGAAACCTTCTTGGCGGAGTCCAGCTTGAAGAAGTGCTTGTACCCCGCGGGCAAGTGGCACGGCTTCCAGGCCGTAGCCCCCGTGGTCCTGGCCGAACCGGCCTTGGTGGACACGGCCGGGTTGCTTGCCGCTGACCTCGGGCTGGCGCTGGAAGACCCGCACTCGGCGACGAGGAGCGCGGCGGCGGAGGCGAGGACGACGAGGGCGGATGCGTAACGGTGGTTCATGAACATCCTCTGCTGCGAAGATCTGCTGACACCAAGGGAGATACTGGATCGCGGGTATGGGTTCCACCAATGGTCGGCTGCGATGGGACGGCGGCGACCGCCACACTGCGGAGACGGCTGTATCCACTGGTAGCCACCCGGGAGGCAACGCCTATTCACCCGCATTGCCAGTTTCCGCAGGCAGACACCGCTCGGGAACAGCGGAGCGGGCCGTACGCCAAGGTGTTCCAGGACAGAGGACGGGGCGTCAGCGCTCCACTCGCTGACTGCCGGCAGGGAGGTTGCTCCGGCCGGAACCGCGTACGCGGTCAGTGCGAGCACGACGACCAGAGCGTGCCGCACACCGCGGGGATCTCGCGGGTCGGGCACCTCGCCGAGCCGCTCCAGCAGGCCCGGGACCTCCTCGGGCACGGCCACTGGATGCTGGCGGAGTTGGTCAAAGGCAGACGGGGTCGGCGATGATGCGTCGGCAGGCACGGTCTTGCACTCGGATCACAGAGCGTCGAGAGCTCCATGACCTTGGAAGTCTGTGCCTGTCACGTCCCCACAACCTCGCTGAACCGGACGTCAAGCGACAACGCCGAAGCCCTGGCCATCCGCCGAGTTGCGGACGGTCGAACGGACCGGCCTTCGACGCGCTCACATCCAGGTCCACAGCCTCACGGACCCCGCCGCCTCGACCGAAGTCGACACCGAGCGCCGCCGCCGCTATGTCGTCGGCCTCCCGATGCCGCTCCGGGCTGTGGTCTCGTCCGTCCGCGCTGACAGCCGGATACACCGGGTCCGGAGCGTCGGTAAGGGGCGGGGTGGGGAACAAACCCCGCCCCGCCCCCACCCGCACCGCTTCAGTTACACGTACCGCTTCAACTCACGCCGCGCCAGCGACCGTTGATGCACCTCGTCCGGCCCGTCAGCCAACCGCAGCGTGCGGGCCGCCGCCCACAGCTCGGCCAGCGGGAAGTCCTGGCTCACCCCGCCCGCGCCGTGCAGCTGCACCGCCTGGTCCAGAATCCGAACCACCGTACGCGGCGTCGCGATCTTGATGGCCTGGATCTCGGTGTGCGCCTCGCGGTTGCCCACCGTGTCCATCAGCCAGGCCGTCTTCAGCACCAGCAGCCGAAGCTGCTCGACCGCCACCCGCGCGTCCGCGATCCACTCATGGACCTGGCCCTGCTGGGCGAGCGCCTTGCCGAAGGCCGTACGGTCCACGGCCCGTCGGCACATCAGCTCGATACCGCGCTCGGCCATGCCGATCAGCCGCATGCAGTGGTGGATCCGGCCGGGGCCGAGCCGGGCCTGGGCGATGGCGAAACCGCCGCCCTCCTCGCCGATGAGGTTGCTCACCGGCACCCGCGCCCGGTCGAAGACCACCTCGGCGTGGCCGCCGTGGTAGTGGTCCTCGTAGCCGTACACCCGCATGGCCCGCCGCACCTCGACGCCCGGGGTGTCGCGCGGCACCAGCACCATCGACTGCTGACGGCGCACATCGGCGCCGTCGGGGTCGGTCTTGCCCATCACGATGAAGATCTTGCAGTCGGGGTTCATCGCCCCGGAGATGTACCACTTGCGCCCGGTGATGACGTAGTCGTCGCCGTCGCGCTCGATCCGGGTCTCGATATTGGTCGCGTCGGACGAGGCGACCTCCGGCTCGGTCATCGCGAAGGCCGACCGGATCTCTCCCGCGAGCAGCGGCTCCAGCCACTGCTTGCGCTGCCGCTCGTCGCCGAACTGGGCGAGCACCTCCATGTTGCCGGTGTCGGGGGCGGCGCAGTTCAGGGCGGTTGGGGCCAACTGGGGGCTGTGGCCGGTGATCTCCGCGAGCGGGGCGTACTGCAGATTGGTCAGCCCCGCGCCGTACTCCTCATCGGGCAGGAAGAGGTTCCACAGCCCCTGCCGGCGGGCCTCGGCCTTGAGCTCGCCGACGACCGCCGGGGTCAGCCACGGGGAGTCCAGGGCCGCGCGCTGCTCCTCCGCGACCGCCTCCGCCGGATGGACATGCTCGTCCATGAAGGCGAGCAGCTTGGCGCGCAGCTCTTCGGTCCGGGCGTCGAATGCGAAGTCCATGACGGGATCAGCTCTCCTCGAGGGTGGTGAGGCCGTGGTCGATGAAGGCGGGGACGATGTCGCCGATGCGGTCGAAGCCCGCGCCGACGGTCTGGCCGAGGGTGTAGCGGTAGTGGATGCCCTCGAGGATCACCGCGAGCTTGAAGTAGGCGAAGGCGGTGTACCAGGACACGCCGCTCACATCGCGCCCCGAACCCTCGGCATAGCGCTGGATCAGCTCGTCCGTGGCGGGGTGGCCGGGGGCGCCCTGGGTGGAGGAGATGGGGGAGTCGGCGAGATTCGGATGACCGCTGTACATCACGATCAGCCCGAGGTCGGTCAGCGGATCGCCGAGCGTGGACATCTCCCAGTCGAGGATCGCCGTGATCCGGTCGTCGGCGTCCACCAGGACGTTGTCCAGGCGGTAGTCGCCGTGGACGACCGTGGGCGTGGGGGAGGCCGGCAGCGCCTTGGCGAGCCGGGTGTGCAGCTCGTCGATCCCGGACAGCTCACGGTTGCGCGAGGCCGCCAGCTGCTTGCCCCAGCGGCGAAGCTGCCGCTCCAGGAACCCCTCCGGACGCCCGAAGTCGCCGAGCCCGACCTCGGCCGGGTCCACGGAGTGCAGCGTCACGAGCGTGTCGACGAGGGAGAGGACGACCTCCCGGGTGCGCTCCGGACCGATGCCGGCGAGCTGCTCGGCGGTGCGGTACGGGGTGCCCTCGACGAACTCCATGACGTAGAAGGGCGATCCGACCACCGAGTCGTCCTCGCACAGCAGCACCGGCTCGGGCACCGGCACGGCCGTCGGGTGCAGGGCGCTGATCACCCGGTGTTCCCGCGCCATGTCATGGGCGGTGGCGAGCACATGGCCCAGCGGCGGCCGGCGGACGACCCAGCGGGAGGTGCCGTCGGTGACGGTGTAGGTGAGATTCGAACGGCCGCCTTCGATCAGCTCGGCGCTCAGCGGCCCGCGCACCAGTCCCGCGCGTTCGCGGTCGAGGTGGGCGCGGAGCCGATCGAGGTCGAGCCCTGGGGGATTGCCTGCGTTCATCGAACCTCTTCCTCGGTTTCCTCGGTCCTTCTTGGTACTGCTCACAGCCGCTCGGCCGGGGGAGCGGGCGAACCGTTCCGCATCATGATGCCGACCAGTCGGTATGTAGTCCAGTGGGTGTCCGTCGCCGGGCATATCGGGGCCGCGGCCCGGAGGGCTCGGAACTACTGCCCCCGCCCCCGCTCGGCCCGCTCCTCGGCCCGCTCCTCGGCCCGCTCCTGGGCCTCGACCACCGCGTCCCCGTACTCCATCGACCAGGCACCGAGCGCCTCGACCGGCCCCAGCAGGGTCTCCCCGAGCGGGGTCAGCGCGTACTCCACCCGGGGCGGCGCCTCCGCGTACCGGCGCCGCTCCACCAGCCCGTCGTCCTCCAGGCGGCGCAGGGTGTCGTTGAGCACTTTCGGGCTGATGCCGCCGATCGCCTCGCGCAGCTCGCCGGGGCGGCGCGGCCCCTCCCGCAGCCCGAAGATCACGACGGCGGTCCAGGTGCGGGCCAGCAGATCGAAGCCCAGCCGCGCCCGGCAGTCGGCGATGAATCCCTCCGGTGCGAGGGGCCGCGATGTCGTCGCCGGTTCACTCACTGATGGCCTCCTGACCTGCTGACCGCCGTCCTAGCGCATCCGTCGCACACCGTGCGGTGTGCGACGGACTTCCTAGTGTCCTTCCCCATCGGCAGGCGAGAACGAGGAGGAGGCCGCGATGCGGATCGGAGTGCTGGGCACGGGCACGATGGCGGACGCGCTGGGGACCCAGTGGGCGCGGGCGGGGCATGAGCTGTTCATCGGCGGCCGCTCACGGCCGAAGGCGGCGGCGCTGGCCGCGCGGATCGGCCACGGCGCGCGGGCCGGGAGTCCGCGCGAGGCCGCCGGATTCGGGGATGTGACGCTGCTGGCGGTGGCGTACGACGGCGTCGAGGCGGCCCTGGAGGCGGCGGGCGCGGCCGAGGGCACGCTGAGCGGCCGGGCGCTGATCGACTGCACCAACGCGGTCGTCCCCGGGCGCTTCACCCTCGCCACCGACGGCGGCCCCGGCATGGCCGAGCGGATCGCCGCGCGGGCCGTGGGGGCGCGGGTCGTGAAGGCGTTCTGCCACTGCTCGGACGCGGTGTGGCGGATGACCCCGCCGGTCTTCGCCGACGGGCCGCTGGCGGTCCCGCTGTGCGGGGACGACGAGGAGGCCCTGGAGGCCGTGCGCACGCTGGTGCGCGACATGGGCTGTGTACCGCTGGACGCCGGGGGCCTGGAGCGGGCCCGCCTGCTGGAGTCCACCGTCGCGTTTCTGCTCGGCTTCTGGTTCGGCGGGGTGGAGCCACGGGCCGCGCTGCCGCCGCTGGCGGCACAGAGCCCGGCGTAGCGCCGGGGCAGCGGCCGGGGTGGTGCGGATTTGCGCCGATGGTGGGGGAGCAGGAGCGTCGAAGGAGAGGAGCGGGACAAGGAGAACGTGAGAGCCGCGAGGAGCGCCACCATGAAGGCCATCACCTACCGCCGCTACGGCGGCCCCGAGATCCTGGAGTACGGGGAGCGGCCGGAGCCGAAGGTCGGCCCCGACTCCGTCCTGATCAGGGTCAGGGCCGCCAGCGTGAACCCCGTCGACTGGAAGGCGCAGGCCGGAAACCTCGAACCGTTCCTGGACGCGGTCTTCCCGGTGATCCCCGGCTGGGACGTCTCCGGGGTCGTGGAGCGGCCCGGCCCCGCGGTGACGGAGTTCCGGCCCGGTGACGAGGTGATCGGATACGTACGGGAGGACTTCCTCTCCCGGGGCACCTGCGCCGAGTATGTGGCGGCGCCCATCCGCACCCTCGCCCGCAAACCGCGGAACCTCTCCTTCACGCAGGCCGCGGGCATCCCGCTGGCGGGCCTGACGGCCTTCCAGTCGCTGGTGCGGGCGCTGAGGGCCGGCGAGGGCGACACCGTCCTGGTCCACGCGGCGGCGGGCGGGGTCGGCTCGATGGCGGTCCAGCTTGCCCGGCATATGGGCGCCCGGGTGATCGGCACCGCGGGCGAGCGCAACCACGAGTATCTGCGCGCGCTCGGCGCGGAGCCGACCACGTACGGGGAGGGGCTCGCCGAGCGGGTCCGCGCCCTCGCCCCGAACGGGGTGGACGCCGTGCTCGACCCGGTCGGCGGCGACGCGCTCGCCGTCTCCGCCGAACTCCTCGCCCCCGACGGCCGCCTGGCCTCCATCGCCGATCCCGCCGTCCTCGGCCTCGGCGGCCACTACGTCTTCGTCCGCCCCGACCCCGACGACCTCCAGGACCTCACCGACCTCGCCGAGCGCGGCGCCCTCGGCGTCGAGGTCGCCGCGGTCTTCCCCCTCCAGAAGACGGCGGACGCCCAGCGTCTCAGCATGGAGGGGCACGTCAGGGGCAAGATCGCCATCGCGGTGGACTGAGCGACAGGGGTCACCGTCCTGGTGGCCCTGAGAAACCGGCCCGGACACCCCATGGAATGCCAGGGGGCGCCTCCGCCTCCCGGCCGAGGCGTGCTCGCGGACGCCCGGTCAGAGTCGGCCCTATGCGAATCCATACAGGTCTCACCACCTCGGTGGCCCTCGCCCTCGCGCTGATCGTCGGCGTGGGTACGGCCGCCTCCGCCGCCGGTCCGGCCGACCCCGTGCGCTTCGAACTGCCCGCACCGACGGGGCGGCAGCCGGTCGGGGTGACCGAACTCCATCTCGTCGACCGGGCCCGGACCGACCCCTGGGTGACCGGTGGCGAGAGGGAGCTGATGGTCAGCGTCTGGTATCCGGCGCGTTCGGTGAGCGGGTACCCCCGCCAGCCCCATATGCCGCCCGGCACCGCCCGTGCCGTGGACGAGTCGGGCTCGTTCGGCCTGGCGGCTCCCGGGGAGGTGGACTGGGCCGCCACGCGGACCGACGCCGCCACCGCCGCCCCGGCGGACGACCACGCGCCCCGGCCGGTCGTGCTGTACTCGCCGGGCCTTGGGAGCACCCGCTCGCTGGGAACGTCCACGGCCGAGGAACTCGCCAGCCGCGGCTATGTGGTGGTCACCATGGACCACACACATGAGACGTCCCCGGTCGAGTTCCCCGGCGGCCGGGTCGAGCTTCAAAAGGACCCCTTGACCGGTCCGGGGAAGCGCAAGCAGGCCATCGAGACCCGGGTGGGCGACACCCGCTTCGTGCTCGACCAGTTGGCCGTCCTGCGGGACGGCGGAAATCCCGATGCCGCGGGGCGTCGGCTGCCCCGCGGCCTGGGCAAGGCGCTCGATCTGACCCGGGTCGGCATGTACGGCCACTCGGCGGGGGGAATCACCGCGGCCGAGGCCATGCGCGTCGATGCCCGCATCGACGCGGGCATCGACATGGACGGCACGCTCAAATACAGCGGCACCGAATTCGTCCCGGCCGCGGTGGAAGGGCTGAACCGGCCCTTCATGCTCATGGGCAAGGCCAATCAGACCCACCTGAACCAGCCGTCCTGGCAGTCGCTCTGGGACCACTCGACCGGCTGGCAGCGCGACCTGAGCCTGGAACGGGGCGGCCACTTCAGCTACACCGACGCCCAGACGATCGTGCCCGCGCTGGACGAACGCCTGGACATCCCGGCGCAGCGGCGCGAGCAGGTCATCGGGACCGTGGATGCCGGGCGCAGCACCGCCGCCCAGCGCGCCTACCTCCCCGCCTTCTTCGACCAGCACCTGCGGGGCCGGCCGCGAGACCTGCTGGACGGGCCGTCCCCCTCCCACCCCGACGTGCGCTTCGTCCAGTAGGCGCGACGGCCATGGGCGGGGGCCAGTAGGCGGCGCGGCCTCAGCGCAGCATCGCCGCCCCCAGAACGGCCAGGGCGAGGGTGCAGGCCACCGCGGCCACGGCCGCCCGCGGGGACAGGGCGGGCGGACGTGGCATGCGCATGGCCCGGATGCGGCGGTGGGCCAGTGCCAGGAAGGCCAGCCAGGCCACCACCACCAGGGCCAGGACCACGAGCGAGGCGGGGTCGATACCGCTGTGCAGGGTCTGCCGCCCCGCGAGCGAGGCGGCCACCGCGCACGCCAGCGTCGTACGCCGCCAGGCCAGCCGCGTCCGCTCCGGCTGGAGCCCGGGGTCCCGGTCCCGCGTTGGTGGTCCGTGCGTCCCCTTCCCGTCCGGCATCGCCTCACACCTCCCGGGTCACCCGCCCCACCCGAAGGCGGCCACGATCACCATCAGCAGCGCGACCACCCCGACCGCGAGCCCCAGCACCACCGGGAAGCGGGACATCGGCAGGTCCTCGCCCCGCCGCATGGCCCGCTCGCAGCGCACCCAGTGGCTGATGGCCCGCAGCGCGCACAGCGCGCCGCCCGCCAGCAGGATGAGCGCCAGCGCGAGCCGCAGCGGCCGGGCTGTCTCCGGGAGGAACTGGTCGACCGCGAATCCGCCGCCCACCAGCGCCATCGCGGTGCGCAGCCAGGCGAGAAAGGTCCGTTCGTTGGCGAGTGAGAAGCGGTAGTCGGGGGTGCCGCCCTCTTCCCGCAGCCGCTCGGGCGCGAACCACAGCCGTACGTCCGCCGCCGCCGAGGCGAGACCGCCGCCACGCGGCTCGGCAGGCTGCGCGGGCTCCGAAGGCCGCGGCGGCTCCGAAGGCCCGGGCCCGGAGGATTCGGTCACGCTTCGACCCTCTCACGGCGCCACTCCATCAGCCGCCGGTACGCCTCCCGCCCGTCCGGCACCCACTCCCACTCGGGCAGCCGTCGGGTCAGCTCCTCCTCGGTGAGAAAGGCGTGCCAGGCGACCTCCTCGGCCTGCGGATCGACCGGAAGCTCGCAGCGCACCTCGTAGACCCGGCTCCACCAGGTGTGCTCGGGCGTCTCGTAGAGGAACGAGAACAGCGGTACGGGCGCGGGCAGCCCCCGCACCCCCAGCTCCTCCTCCGCCTCGCGCAGCGCCGCCTCGTCATAGCCCTCGCCCGCGCCGACGACCCCGCCGACGAACATGTCGTAGAGCGAGGGGAAGACCAGCTTCTCGGCGGTGCGGCGATGGACGAAGACGCGGCCCTGGGCGTCCCGGGCCTGGATGAAGACGCAGCGGTGCCGGAGCCGGTGGGCCATGGCGTCACCGCGTCGGGCCTGGCCCATCACGCGGTCCCGCTCGTCCACGATGTCGAGTAGTTCGTTGGCGGAAGGCGGTTCCTGATCAGGCATACCGCCATACAAGCAGATAGCGGGCGCGGTCAGCGCCGGTGGCCGCCGCCGTATCCGCCGCCGTAGTCGCCCCCATGGCCGCCGCCATAGCCGTTTCCACCGCCATAGCCGTCCCCGTAACCGCCGCCCTGCCCCTGGCCCTGCCCCGGCGTGTACGGCCCGGAGCCGCCGCTCTCGCCGCGCTGCCGCTCCTGCTGCCGCTCGGCCCAGCGGTCGAACGCCTCCACCGCGTCCTGCCAGTCGTCGTACTCTCCCGGCCCCCGGGACGACCAGTCCGGCCAGGACGGCGTGGAGCGGCCCTTGCCGGACGACGGGGTCCGGGGCTTGTCCGGCGTGGTGTCGGCCGCCGGGGCCTCGGCCACAGGCTGGGCGGCGGGCGGCTGCGGCTTGGGCTTCTCGGCGCGCGCACCGCGCAGCGGGGTGTCGCCCACCGCGGCCTCGGCGTACGGGACGGCATGGCTCTCCGGCTCGTCCGGGACGGCCGTCGAGGTGTCGTGTCCGGAGGAGGCCGTCGCCTGACGGGCGTCCTTGCCCATGAGCATGAAGAGGGCGGTGGCGGCGCCGGTGGCCGACAGCAGAATCGCCCCGGCGGCGGCCTTACGGCGGTTGTCCACGGGGCGGCGGCGGGCGTGCCGGGGCCCGATCACCTCGCCGCGGAGCACCTGTGCCTCGTCCGCGGGTGGCCCGGCTTGGAGGGGCTGCGGGCCGGGGGTGACGAGCGTCGGGTTCACCACGCGACGTTCCACCTCGGGCGTCGGCCCTGAATGCTCAACGGAGCGGTCAGCCATGGTCGATGATGATGCACGGTTGGCCTAACCGTGTCCAATCTCGGTGAACGATTGTGACCTTTTGTTCTACGTCCAGGTTTCGCGGGGGGAGTTGGCGGTCGGGAAGCGGCCGGAAACCGCTCCCACACCTCGGGTTGACGCCGTACTGGGCGGTAGGCAGGATCGCGGTCATGACGCCGTCGGCGGGCGTCGGCGGGCTCACGAGAACGGACACCACACCATGGCGTACGACGCGGACGTGATCGTGGTCGGCGCGGGGCTCGCGGGCCTCGCCGCCACCGCCGAACTGGCCGACGCCGGCCGTAAGGTGATCCTGCTCGACCAGGAGCCCGAGCAGTCGCTCGGCGGCCAGGCCCACTGGTCCTTCGGCGGTCTCTTCCTCGTCGACTCACCCGAGCAGCGCCGCCTGCGCATCCGCGACAGCCATGAACTCGCCTGGCAGGACTGGCTGGGCACGGCCGGGTTCGACCGTGAGGAGGACCACTGGCCGCGCCGCTGGGCCGAGGCGTACGTGGACTTCGCGGCGGGCGAGAAGCGGTCCTGGCTGCACGCCCAGGGGCTGCGGCTGTTCCCGCTCGTCGGCTGGGCCGAGCGCGGCGGCTACGACGCGACCGGGCACGGCAACTCCGTGCCCCGCTTCCACATCACCTGGGGCACCGGCCCCGGTGTCGTGGCCCCCTTCGAGCGGCGGGTGCGGGCGGCGGCCGCGCGTGGCCTGGTCGAGCTGCGTTTCCGGCACCGGGTGACGGGGCTGGCCCGCAGCGCGGGCACGGTCGACACCGTCACCGGCGACATCCTGGAGCCCAGCGACGCCGAGCGCGGCTCCCCCAGCGGCCGCGAGGTCGCCGGGGCCTTCGAACTGCGCGCCCAAGCCGTGATCATCACCTCGGGTGGGATCGGCGGCAACCACGACCTGGTCCGCGCCAACTGGCCCGAGCGGCTGGGCTCCCCGCCCGAGCGGATGATCTCCGGGGTCCCGGCCCATGTGGACGGCCATATGCTCGGCATCGCCGAGGCGACCGGCGGCCGCATCATCAACCGCGACCGGATGTGGCACTACACCGAGGGCATCGAGAACTGGAACCCCATCTGGCCCCGGCACGGCATCCGCATCCTGCCCGGCCCGTCCTCCCTGTGGTTCGACGCGCGCGGCAAGCGGTTGCCGGTGCCGCTGTTCCCCGGCTTCGACACCCTCGGCACGCTCGAGCACATCATGCGGACCGGCTACGACTACACCTGGTTCGTGCTCACCCGGAAGATCATCGAGAAGGAGTTCGCGCTCTCCGGCTCCGAGCAGAACCCGGACCTCACCGGCAAGAGCGTCCGCGATGTGATCGGCCGCGGCCGGGCCGGTGTCCCGGGCCCGGTCCAGGCGTTCATGGACCACGGCGCGGACTTCATCGTGGAGCGGTCGCTGACGGGGCTGGTCCGGCGGATGAACGAGCTCACCAAGGAGCCGCTCATCGACGAGGAGGGGCTGCGGCGGGAGATCGTCGCCCGGGACCGCGAGATCGCCAACCCCTACACCAAGGACCTCCAGGTCACCGCCCTGCGCGGCACCCGCAAGTATGTGGCCGACCGGCTGATCCGCACCGCCGCCCCGCACCGCATCCTCGACCCCAAGGCGGGTCCGCTGATCGCCGTGCGCCTGAACATCCTGACCCGCAAGACGCTCGGCGGCCTCGAGACGGATCTCTCCTCCCGCGTCCTGACCGAGGGCGGCGAACCGCTGCCCGGCGTCTACGCGGCCGGGGAGGCGGCGGGCTTCGGCGGCGGGGGAGTGCACGGCTACCGTTCCCTGGAGGGCACCTTCCTGGGCGGCTGCCTCTTCTCGGGCCGTACGGCGGGCCGGGCGGCGGCCAAGGCGGTGGGGTAGGCCCGGCGCGTGGCGTGGGCCCGGGGTGTGGCGTAGGCCCGGGGCCTGGCGTAGGCCGGGGTGTGGCGTGGACCTGGGGGGTGCCGTAAGCCCGGGGTGTGGCGTAGGCCGGGGTGTGGCGTGGACCTGGGGGGTGCCGTAAGCCCGGGGTGTGGCGTGGGCCGGGGTGTGGCGTGGGCCCGGGGGGTGCCGTAAGCCCGGGGCCTGGCGTAGGCCGGGGCGTGGCGTGGACCTGGCACGTGCCGTAGACCCCGCACGGCCACCGGGACCCGGAGTCTTACCGAAGTCTGACGAATCCCGGGCGGATCTGGCGGACCACCCCCGCCCGGTGCTCTTATCGACCCATGGACCCCAACACCGGTGCCGGATCCGACGGCCACGGCGCCCCCGTCGGCCGGCGCCTCGTCCTCGGCATGCTCGGCCTCGGCGCGGGCGCGATGGCCGCGGCCCCCTGGCTGCAGGGCCGCCTGGAGACCGCCCTGGGCGCGGTGGCCGACAAGGACCCGACGGGGGTGACCGGACTCCTCCCCAACGGCGGGGGATTCCGCTACTACTCCGTCACCTCCTCCGTGCCCCACAAGGACGCGGGCAACTACCGCCTCACCGTCGACGGACTCGTCGACAAGCCCGCCGAGTACCGCCTCGCCGATCTGCGCGCGCTCCCGCAGACCCGCCTGGTCCGCGATGTCCAGTGCGTCACCGGCTGGCGGGTGCCCGAGACCCCGTTCGAGGGGGTGCGGCTTTCGACGCTGCTCGACGCCGCCGGGGTGGGTTTGCGGGCCAAGGCCGTCCGCTTCACCTGCTTCGACGGCGCGTACAGCGAGAGCCTGACCCTCGAGCAGGCGCGGCGCGCCGACGTCCTGGTCGCGCTGAAGCTGCGGGACAAGCCGCTGGGGCACTCCCACGGTGGGCCGGTGCGGCTGTATGTGGCGCCCATGTACTTCTACAAGTCGGCGAAATGGCTCTCCGGTATCACCGTCACCGATGAGGTGCGGCCCGGCTATTGGGAGGACCGGGGCTATGACGTCGACGCCTGGGTCGGTAAATCGAACGGACGCGACGATGACCCCACCGCCTGAGCGGGTGCGCCGGTTCAGCCTCGCCGAGCGCTGGATCCACCGCACCACGGCCCTCCTGCTGGGCGTGTGTGTGGTCAGCGCGGGCTGCCTCTATCTGCCCGAGCTCGCCGAGCTCGTCGGGCGGCGCGCCCTCGTCGTCACCGTGCACGAGTGGAGCGGCATCCTCACCCCGCTCCCGGCCCTGCTCGGACTCGTCTCCCGCGCCTTCCGCGCCGATCTCACCCGGCTCAACCGCTTCGGCCCGCACGACCGCCGCTGGCTGCGCGCGGCGCTGCGCCGCGACCACCGGCGACAGGAGCGCCCGGCGGGGAAGTTCAACGCCGGGCAGAAGCTGTACGCGGGGTATATCGCGGGCGCCGTGATGGTGATGGCGGGCACCGGGCTGCTGATGTGGTTCACCGGTCTGGCCCCGCTGGTGTGGCGTACCAGCGCCACCTTCGTCCACGACTGGCTGGCGCTGGCCATCGGCATCGTCCTGATCGGCCATATCGGCAAGGCGTTCGCCGATCCGGAGGCCCGGCGGGGGATGCGTACGGGCAGGGTCGAGCGGGCGTGGGCGGCCCGTGAGCATCCGCTGTGGCGGACGGACGAGGACGCCGCGGACGGCCACCAGGACGCGGGGCACGCCATCGGGGACCACGAACACCGTGTCCGCTGAGCCAGTGGCGACGCACCCACGTCCGCCGAACCAGCGGCCACGAACGCCACGTACCGCTGGACCAATAGCCACGCGCCGCATCCGCTGAACCAGTGGCCACGAACGCCACGTCCGCTGAACCAGTGACACCCGGTGCCATGATGCGTCGCATGCGCGAGAAAGGTGCAACAAAGACCGTTATGCGGCTTGCGACGCATGCCGCCCTATGCGCCGTGGCGATGTTTCCGCTGAGCGGCTGCCGCATGTTCGACGCCCCGCTGCGGCGGGGCGGGCTCTGGGTGAACCCGGACAGTCCGGCCGCCCGGCAGGTCCGTGAGCGGCAGGACGAGGGAAAGAACCGCGATGCCGCACTCATCCGGCGGATCGCTCAGCAGCCGGTCGCGGAGTGGCTCGGCCCCGCGCCGCCCCGTGAACGGGTCCGCTTCATCACCGAATCCGCGGCGCGGACCGGGTCCACCCCGGTCCTGGTCGCCTATCACATCCCGTACCGCGACTGCGGACGGTACTCGGCGGGCGGAGCGCGGAGCGCCCGGGCGTACCGGCATTGGATCGAGCAGATCACCCTGGGCATCGGCGACCGCAAGGCGATCGTCGTCCTGGAACCCGACGCGGTGGCCCAGCTCGTCGACGGCTGCGTACCGGCCAGGCTGCGCACCGCCCGGCTGGCGATGCTCCGCGACGCGGTCGCCATGTTCGCCGCGCTGCCCCACGTGCGGGTGTACGTGGACGCGGGGAACCCGGGCTGGATCAAGAATCCCGACCGGCTGGTGCGGTCACTGCGCGAGGGCGGTATCGAGCAGGCGGACGGCTTCGCGCTGAACGTCTCCAACTTCCAGCCGACCCGGCCCACCAAGGCGTACGGCCACCGGCTCTCCGCCGCCCTCGACGGCACCCACTTCGTCATCGACACCAGCCGGAACGGCAACGGCCCGCTGCGGCTCCGGGGCGCGGCCCGGCACGGTATCCGGGCCCGGGACTCCTGGTGCAACCCGCCGGGGCGGGCGCTGGGCGAGCGGCCCAGCACCACCACCGGGGACCCCCTCGTGGACGCCTACCTGTGGATCAAACGGCCCGGAGAGTCCGACGGAACCTGCAACGGCGGCCCTCCGGCAGGCCACTGGTGGACCGAGTACGCGCTCGACCTGGCCCGTAACGCCCCCCGCCGCCACTAGGCCCTGTCCGGCGGATCTTCGCGGGCCCGCGATGCCTGGCACGGCGCCCCCAGCTACCGCTGGGAGGTGCCCCCGGCCGCGTTGTCGGGATCGTCCGAGTACGACCCGGTACGAGGACGACCCTCCGCCTTGCGATGCACCGCACCAGACGCCGCGGGCTGATCCGCGAAGATCCACCGGACAGGGCCTAGCCGCCCAGCCGCCGGTCACAGCGCGCAGACCGGCGCCTTTTCCTTGTCCTCGTTCTTGCTCTTGTTCTTCTTGTTCTTCGCCTTCGGGACCGCACAGGGGCTGGCCGCGTCGCGCGCCGTCGGCACCGTTCCGCGCGCCGGGCGCTTCCGGCGGCGGCGCAGCAGCCCCACCGACCAGATCGCCACCGGCGCCAGACACAGCGCGAGGGCGAGCACCGCCCAGGTCCGCATCACCACATGGGCGTGGCCCAGGAAGAACGAGGCGACCAGAGAGGAGCCGAACACCCCGGCCCACAGCAGATGGATACGGAACGTGGAGAGCCGGTCCGGGCTGGACGAGTCGCCCTTGGGCGTGACCACGAACCGGCTGGTGCGGCGCAGCGCCGCGTCGCACAGCGACTTGGCGTAGATCGGGGCCGACAGCGCCGAGAGCAGCATCCCGGCCAGCCCGCCGGAGCCCTCCGGCTCATGCGGGGAGACGTTGTGCCGCCGGTTCCAGATGTACAGCCCGATCTGCAGCATGGCCGCGTCGCTGTAGAGCATCATCCACATCTCGGCGGGGATGTGGATCCCGGCCGCGCCCAGCACCAGGAACAGCGCACACGACAGCGCGGAGAGGATCCAGTTGAGCGCGGTCATCGGGTAGTACGCGATCATCAGCGAGTAGTTGAGCAGCTTGCCGGGCGACAGGGTGAACGGGCCCTTCCAGAACTGCTTGAGCACGGTCTCGTAGGTGCCGCGGCTCCACCGCATCTGCTGGGTGAAGAAGTCCGTCCAGGTGCTCGGCCCCTCGCCGACCGCGAGCACATCGGGGGTGTAGACCGAGCGCCACTTCTTGCGCGTGGCGGGGTTGCGGTGGCGGTGCAGCTCGAAGCCGGTGGCCATGTCCTCGGTGATCGAGTCGTACAGCCCGCCGATCGAGCGCAGCGCGCTGATCCGCACCGCGTTGTTGGTGCCCACGAACATCGGGCCGCCATAGGCGTTCCCCGCCCGCTGGATCAGCGCGTGGAAAAGGAACTGCTGGCTTTCGGCGGCCTTGGTGACCGGGGTGTCGTAATTCCCGTAGACTTGCGGACCGACGACAAAGGCGATATCCGGATCCCGGAAGTAACCCAGCATGCGCTCCAGGAAGTTGGGCAGCGGCACATGGTCGGTATCCACACACGCCATGAATTCGTACGCGTCGCCATGGGCGTCCAGCCAGGCGTTGTAATTCCCGTGCTTGGTCCTCGCCCGGAAAGCGCCCTTCGGCTGATTCCACTTCTCGATGCCCTTGCGGGAGAAATGCCGTACGCCCAGTCGTGCGCACAGCGCCTTGACCTCCTCGTCGTCCCCCTCGTCGAGCAGCCATACGTCCAGCGGCCCGGTGTGCCGGATCCGCACCGCCCCCTCCAGCGTGGCCCGGACCATCGCGATCGGCTCCTTGCCGGGCACGAAGCTGGTCAGGAACGCCACCCGGGTCCCCGGCTCGGCCACCACCGGCACCGGATCCCGCGCCACCAGCGTCGCATGGGCGTTGGAGACGACTGTGAACAGGCGAAAGCCCTCGATCAGCGCGATCGAGACCAGCATCGCGAGGTCCGCCGCCCGCTGCCACCACGGCGCATAGTCGCGCTCCAGCCAGTGATCGGGGTGCAGCAGCCACAGCAGCAGCAGCGCCGAGCACACCGGCGCCGCGCACAGCAGCAGCGCGGCACGGATCCGGTGCGGCTCCTGCGCCAGCAGACTCCGGCAGCGCACCCGGTAGGGGCGGTCCGTGGGGGCGTTGGTCAGCGGGCCCGCCAGCTCGCTGTACCGCTTGTACTCGTACACCGAGGCGGAACGGTGGTGCGGGACGCGGGAATCCGACGCGGTACGCGCGGGCGGCATCCCGGCGGATACGGTGTGTGCGGTGGCTTTCCGGGGGGAATCTCTGACGGGGGTCGGTGCAGACATCTGGGCACTCCCGCGGGGCTGGCTCGAACCGAATGGCGCGCCGCGATGACCCATACGGGCCATATTCTTCAGGTCATCGCGCGAGATGAGAAGGTAACAATCCCATGGGGGCTGACGGTGCACATCGGATATTCGGCGCGCCCTTGTCGACGGCCCGTAAGACATCCACTCCGACGGCCCAGCGGTGCGCGTCTTACGTGATTTACATCCCGCCGTCTGGCAGGGTCGGCACCGATCGAAGCCCATCGGAATACGGAGGATGGGGCGCAGTCGCCCGATGAGAGTCCTGCACATCATCTCCCGCCTCGGGGCCGGAGGAGCCGAACAGCAACTGAGGCTGCTGCTGCGCCATTTGCCGGTGCGCTGTGACGTCATCGCCCTCTCGGGGCCCGGCGCCACCGCGCACGGCATTCGCGCGGACGGCATCCCGGTCACCCATGTGCCCCTGGGCAGCGGGCGCGAGCGGCAGCTCACCACGGTGCCCAGGCTGGTGCGGATCATCCGGTCCGGCGGCTACGACCTGGTGCACACCCATCTGTACCGGGCATGTGTGCTCGGCCGGATCGCCGCCCGGCTGGCCGGGGTGCGGGCGGTCATCGCCACCGAACACAGCCTGGGCGAGCGGCGGATCGACGGCCGTCCGCTCACGGCCGCCCTCCGCGCCCGCTATCTCGCCGCCGAGCGGCTGGGCTCGGCCACCGTCGCCGTCTCGGCCGCCGTCGCCGACCGGCTGCGCGACTGGGGCGTGCCCAACCCCCGGATCCATCTGGTGCCGAACGGGATCGACGCCCGCCACTTCCGCTTCGAACCGGCCGCCCGGTCGGCCGCCCGCGCTCGTCTCGGCCTCCCCGACCGGGCCTTCGTGGTCGGCGGGGTCGGCCGCCTGGTGGCCGACAAGCGGTTCGACGCGGCGGTACGGGCCGTCGCCGAGGTGCCGGACACCCGGCTGCTGCTGGTCGGCGAGGGCCCCGAGCGCCCCGCCCTGGAGGACCTGGCCGCCCGGCTCGGCGTGGCCGACCGGGTGCGGCTGCTGGGGGAGCGCGACGGCGCGGTGGCCCCGCCGGACGACCGGCCCGCGGGGCTGCCCGGACTGCTGGCCGCCATGGACGTCCTGGTCTCGCCCTCCACCGAGGAGGCGTTCGGCCTCGCGGCGTTGGAGGGGCTGGCGGCCGGACTGCCGGTGCTGCACACCGTCTGCCCCGCCCTCGACGAGCTCCCCGCCGGGGCCGTCCCCGGCGCCCGCCGCATCGCCCCCGGCCCGGCCGCCCTCGCCGACGCCCTGCGCAGGCAGGCCGCCGGGGGCCCGCTGCGCTTCCCGGTCCCGGACGCCATCGACCGCTACGACATCGCCCGCGGCGCCCGCCGCCTGATGGACCTCTACGACCGCGCCACCACCTGCGGGCCGGACGGCTGTCTGCGGGTGTCACCCATCAGCCGCCGCATGCCGCGGCGCGGCGCGCCCGCGGGTTGAGAGGGCTCGCGGCAGAAAACGAGTCAGCTTTTGTTGCCGAAAGCGTCAGCCCCGCTTAATGCCGCCTCACGGTACGCCCGCGGGCTGAGGCCGCGCTCGCGCGTGAACGCCGCGCTGAGGGCGAACGCACTGCCGTAGCCGACCCGCCGGGCCACCGCCGCCAGGGTGCTCTCCGGGTCCCGGAGCAGATCCGCCGCGAGCGCCAGCCGCCAGCCGGTCAGATACGCCATGGGCGGCTCGCCCACCAGGTCGGTGAACCGGCGGGCCAGCGCCGCACGCGAGACCCCCGTCTCGGCGGCGAGCCCGGCCACGGTCCACGGATGGGCCGGGTTGTGCTGCAGCAGTCGCAGCGCACGGCCCACCACCGGGTCGCCCAGCGCCCGGTACCAGCCCGGCGCCCGGGCCTCCGGCCGGGAGAACCAGGCCCGCAGCACGGAGATCAGCAGCAGATCCAGCAGCCGGTCCAGGACCGCCTCCTGCCCGGCCTCGTCCCTGACGATCTCCTCGCCGAGCCAGGGCATCAGGGGGCAGTCCCACACCTCGCCGTCCAGCACCAGCAGCGGGGGCAGCGCGTCCAGCAGCCGTCCGCTGATCTCCCCGTCCAGCTGATAGGTGCCGATGAGCATCGTGGCCGAGCCGTCCGGGCTGTTGCCCCAGGTGCGCACCCCCAGCGCCATCGCCTCGGCCAGATCCGCGCCGTCCGCCGTGCGGCACACCTCACCGGGGAGGATCCACGCCTGCGGCGCGGTGGCGGGGTCGTCGGCGACCGTGTACGGGGCGGGGCCGCGCGCGATGGCCACGTCCCCCGGGCACAGCCGCACCGCCTCGCCCTCGTCCGGCAGCACCCATGCCTCGCCGCGCGCCATGGTCATCACGCACAGCGGGGCCCGGTCCTCGATCCGTACCGCCCAGGGCGGCTCCATCACGACCCGCAGCAGAAAGGCCCCCCGGGCCCGCGGGCCGTCCAGCAGACTCGCCAGCGCGTCCATGGCGCACAGCGTAGACGCTCGCTTATGCGGCCGAGCCTCTCGGCCATGGCCCGTCTCACCGCCCGCGAGTTGACTGGCCGTATGACGACACGTAACAGGGAACACCCGACCGTCCTGGTGCTCGGCGGCACCGGCAAGACCGGCCGCCGGGTCGCGGACCGGCTCATCCGGGCCGGGCACCCGGTGCGGATCGGCTCCCGGTCCGGCGAGACGCCGTTCGACTGGGAGGATCCGCGCACCTGGGAGCCCGCGCTGGACGGCGCCGTCGCGGCGTACCTCGCCTACTATCCCGACGTCTGCGACCCGGGCGCCGCCGCCACCCTCCGCGCCTTCGCCGAACGGGCGGCCGAGGGCGGCACCCGGCGGCTGGTGTTGCTCTCCGCCCGGGGCGTGGAGGCGGCGCTGCCCGCCGAGGAGGCGGTGCGGGTGCCGGGTGTGGAGTGGACCGTGCTGCGGGCGAGTTGGTTCTGCCAGAACTTCGACGAGGGCATTCTGCGCGATGGGGTGCTCGACGGCGAGATCGTCTTTCCGGCCGGGGAGGTCAAGGAGCCCTTCGTGGACGCCGACGACATCGCCGAGGTCGCGGTCGCGGCGCTGACCGGGGAGGGACACGCGGGCCGGAGCTACGAGATCACCGGGCCGAGGCTGCTGACCTTCGCCGAGGCGGCCGCGGAGATCGCCGGGGCGACGGGCCGCACGGTGCGCTATGCGCCGGTCCCCGCCGAGGAGTACGGGGCCGCGCTGGTGCGCGACCACGGGCTGCCGGACGAGCTGGGGGCGTTTCTGACCGACCTGTTCGCCACCTTGCTGGACGGGCGCAACGCGCGGCTGGGGGACGGCGTTCACCGCGTTCTGGGCCGGGCGCCCCGGGACTTCGCCGACTACATCCGCGAGACCGCCGGTAGCGGCGTCTGGGCCGACTGAAGCACGACGGACATCGCCGCCTCCCGCCGGGGCGTCAGGGGAGTGGCTGTGCGGTCCAGATGCACTTGCCGGTGGACGTGTAGCGGGTGCCCCAGCGCTGGGAGAGGGCCGAGACCAGTTGGAGCCCGCGTCCGCCCTCGTCGGTCTCCGAGGCATGGCGGATCCGGGGTGTGGTCAAAGAGCCGTCGGTCACCTCGCAGATCAGCTCCTCGCTGCGCAGCAGCCGCAGCCCGATCGGGCCCCTGCCGTGCCGGATCGCGTTCGCGACCAACTCGCTGACCAGCAGCTCCGCGATGGGGGTGAGCGGGGCCAGCTCCCAGCGGGTGAGCTGGTCCCGGACGTGATCGCGGGCCTCGCCCGCGGCGATCGGCCCTTCGGACAGCGGCCATGCGGCGATGTGGTCGGAGGCGAGCGCATGGGTGCGGGCGATGAGCAGCGCCGCGTCATCGGCGGTGAGCTGCTTCTCCGGTAGCAACTCGGCCAGCACCTCGTCGCACAGCCGCTCCAGCGACGCGTGCTCGCCCCGGTCTCCGTCGCCCCGGGCGTCCCCCGGGCCGGGCGCGCGGGCCGCGCCGGCCAGCGCGCTCGCCAGGTGCCGCATTCCGCGGTCGATGTCCCGGGCGGCGGATTCCACCAGACCGTCGGTGTACAGCACCAGCAGACTGCCCTCCTCCAGAGCCACCTCGGTGGTCTCGAACGGCGGCCGGGCCGCGCCCAGCGGCGGATCGGGGGCGCCGCCGACGAAGCGGACCGGGTGGCCGGGGCGTACGACGGCCGGTGGTGGATGTCCGGCGCTGGCGAAGACGCAGCTGGCGTTGGCCGGGTCGTACACGGCGTACAGGCAGGTCGCGTAGAGGTTGTCCCCCAGGTCGCTCACCAGGTCGTTGAGGCGGGTGAGCAACTCGGCGGGCGGAAACTCCAGCTCGGCCAGGGTGTTCACGGCGGTGCGCAGCCGGCCCATGGTGGCCGCCTCGGACAGCCCGTGACCCATCACATCGCCGATGACCAGGGCCACCCGGGCGCCGGAGAGCGGGATCACGTCGTACCAGTCGCCGCCCACGTCGATGCCCTCGCTGGCGGGCAGATAGCGTGCGGCGGTGGTGACCGAGGACAGCGACGGCAGAGCACGTGGCAGCAGCCCGCGCTGGAGCTCCTTGGCCCGGGTGTGCTCCATGTCGTACAGCCGGGCGCGCTCGATGGCCTGGCCCATCAGTGCGCTGAGTGCGGTGAGCAGGGCCCGCTCCTCCGCGTCGAGCCGGCGCGGCTCGGCGAAGGCGACCACGGAGCAACCGATGTTCCGGCCGGAGACGATCAACGGCAGAAAGGCCCATGCCTGCTTCTGCGCCGCGGCGGGCCGCCCGCCCATGCCGGGATAGCGCGCGGTGTACTCCTCGGCCGACTCGACGAAGGCCGGCGCCCCGGTCCGGTATACCTCCGAGACCGGCGACACATCATGGATCGAGGCCCCGTCGATCGACTCCAGGAAGGGCTGCGGATAGCCGACGGCCCCGGCGATCCGGATCACGTCGCCCTCGATGAGCTGCACCACCATCCCCGAGGCGCCGAACGGCGGCAGCACCCGGTCGGCGATGGCGTTCACCACGTCGCGCATCGTCAGGGCCTGCGCGAGGGCGTCGGTCAGCTCGCCGATCCGCGCGGTGCGCTCGGCCGCCGCGTGCTCGGCCGCGGCCCGCTCCGCCTCCCGCGCCCGGCTCGCGGTGATATCGGCGGCGTAGACCGTGAGCCCGTTCGGCACCGGGACCAGCCGCATGGAGTACCAGCGCTGATTGGTGGGCCAGCGCACGTCGAACCCGACCGGGGTGCCGCTCTCGGCGGCCTGCCGGTAGCGGCTGCGCAGGCCCGGTTCCGCGTCGTCGACGCTCAGCCGCGCGAAGGCGTCCCACAGTGTCCGGCCGAGAGTCGTCCGCGCGGCGCCGAGCAGCCGCTCCGCCTCGCCGTTGACGAAGGTGATGCGCCAGTCGCCGTCGACCGCGAAGAACGCGTCGCTCATATGCCAGAGCGCCTGGCTCACCTGGTCGTCCGCCAGCGAATTGCCGCTGCCGCCCCGGTCCCGGTCCCGGTCCCGGTCCCGGTCCCGGTCGGGAGGGTTCTCCCGCAGCCGCGGGGCGGCCCACGCGGCCAGCGCCTCGACGGCCGCCCGCCGCTCCGGTGTGGGCCGCTCGGCCGGGGCCGTCAGCACCGACAGCGCGCCGATGACCTTCTCCGGAGTGATCAGTGGAACCGACAGCAGCCCGCTTCCGGCGGGCAGCGCCGGGCCCGTGCCGCCCCCGGCGCCGAGGGCCGGCGCCCACACCGTCGCGCCCTGGGCCACCGCGCGGGCCGGGGCGCCGGCGCCGGCCGCCTCGACCTCCGCCCAGTCCCGGGCGACCGTACGGATCAGCCCGTGCACCGCCGCGAGCCGCAGCGACCGGGTGCTGGGGCCGCGCAGATGCACCATGCCGCCGAGACCGCCGGTCTCCGTCACGGCGTGGTCGAGCGCGAATCCGAGCAGATCGGGGCCGCTCAGCCGGTCACCCGCCTCGGTGATCATGCGTATCCGCGCGGCGATGGCCTCGTCCATGCCCATGGAGAAAATTTACTCCCTTAGCGGTATATCCAAGACAATGTGCTACCCCGTCGGGCGACGGTCGACCGGGGTCAGTGGGGACCAGGCGGACAGGGTGGTGCGGCGGGGCCCGACCAGGGGGCCGGGACCGCGTCGATGTCCTGGGCCAGGTGGTGGGCGAGCGTCCCGTAGTTCACCCGCCGGCCGCGGAAGTGCGGCCACGCCTCCTCCGCGGTGCGCTGCATCGGATAGCCGTAGGTGCGCATCCGTTCCACCCCGCGCAGGAAGTCCTCGTAGCCGAGCCGCACCGGATCCTGCGGGCGCGGGTCGGCGTCGTACGGGATGCCGCGGAAGAGGTCGCCGATGTCGTCCGCCCAGGTCGACCTGGGCCCATGAACCGGAACGGCCGGCTCACCGAGCGCTGGACGAAGCCGGTGAAACCGGCCGGGATCGGCCGGGGAACGACCAGGGTGCGCAGCACCGAGGCGAAGATTCCCAGCACGATGACGGCGCCGATGATGCCCAGCAGTATCCGCACCGCGAATCCGTTCCGCCCACGTCATTTCGTGAACATCTCGGGGTGCTCATGGACGAAGTCCCGCACCCCGGTCGCGGGCCTCCCCGTGATCGTCTCGATGTCGTCGGTCCGGCGGTCGTAGCGGTTCTCCGCGTGCAGCCGGGCCATGGTCGCCAGATGCTGGAAGACGTGGTCGGGCAGGCCCAGGGCCCGCAGGTCGTGGTTGACCCAGGCTTCGTAGGAGACGTCCACGTAGCTGACCGGCCGGCCGAGCGCGTCGGCGAACTCCCCGGCCATGGTGGTCATGTCGACGGAGGCCGGGCCGGTCAGATGGTAGGTCCTGCCGATGTGCGAGGAGGGGTCCACCAGGATCTCCGTCACCACCGCGGCGACGTCCCGCGCCGCGACCGGGGAGGTGCGCCCGGTGCCGAACGGCAGCCGGATCGTGCCCTCCTGCGCGATGGAGGAGTAGGCGAAGACCGAGAAGAGCGGATTCTCCATGAAGACGGTGGGCCTGAGGTGGGTGACGGGCAACCCGGACCAGTCGAGGGCCTGTTCGCCCAGCCACTGCAGCCGGTGCTGATCGGACTCCGTGGTGCTGGTGAGGTCCATCTGGGAGACCGTCATCTGCGACATGTTGACCAGCACCTCCAGCCGCGCGTATTCGCGGGCGACCGCCGCCGTCGTCACCGTGGCCTCCAGATACCGCGACGAGACGCTCATGCCGAAGTACATCCGTCCGCAGCCGTCCATCGCGCGGACCACGTCCGGGGCGCGGGCCAGATCGCCCGCCACCACCTCCGCGCCCGTCGCGCGCAGCGCGTCGGCCCGCTCGTCCTCCCGGTGGACCATGGCCCGCACCGGCAGATCGCGCCGGCGCAGCTCCTCCACGACGGTGCGGCCGATGCCTCCGACGCTCCCCGCGGCGCCGGTCACCAGGATGGGTGCCGGGGCCATGGCTAGGACACCAGCTTGTCGAGAGTGATGGGCAGTTCGCGGACCCGGACCCCGGTGGCGTGGTGCACGGCGTTGCCGATGGCCGCGGCGGTGCCCACGATGCCCACCTCACCGAGGCCCTTGGCCCCCATGGGGTTGGTGTACGGATCGGGCTCGTCCAGCCAGTGGGCCTCGATCGCGTGGACATCGGCGTGGGAGGCGATGTGGTACTGGGCGAAGTCGTGGTTGACCACATGGCCGAACCGCGGGTCGAGCACACTGTGCTCGTACAGCGCCATCGACATCCCCTGGGTCATCCCGCCGATGAGCTGCGAGCGGGCCGTCTTGGGATTGATGACCCGGCCCACGTCGAACATCCCCAGCAGCCGCGCCACCCGCAGTTCACCGGTGTCCCCGTCGACCCGTACCTCGGCGAACTGGGCGCCGAAGCTGTGCATCGCATAGCGCTCGGCCTCCGGGTTGCCGCCGGGCATCTCCGCGGTGACTTCCAGCCCCTCCGGCGGCGCGATACCGCCGTGTTCGGCCCGCAGCCGGTCCCGCAGCCGGTCCGCCGCCTCCCAGATCGCGGTGCCCCAGCTGTTGATGCCGGCCGAGAACCCGGCGACCGACGCGGCCGGCAGCGCCGTGTCCCCGATCCGCATCTCCACCTGCCCGACCGGGACGCTCAGCGCGTCCGCGGCGATCTGGGTGAGCGCCGTCCAGGTGCCGGTGCCCAGGTCGGCGGCGGCGATCCGCACCGTGTAGCGGCCGTCCGGCCCGACCCGGATGGTGGCCGCGTTGCCGGGGAAGCGGGGGGAGGGATACGTCGAGACGGCCACGCCGGTGCCCACCAGCCAGCGCCCCTCGCGGTGCGCCCGGGGGACCGGGTCACGGTGCCCCCATCCGGCCCGGCGGGCGCCCTCGCGCAGACAGTCGGTCAGATGGCGGCTGGAGAACGGCAGCCCGGACTCCGGATGCACCTCCGGCTCATTGCGGATCCGGAACTCCACCGGATCAAGACCGCAGGCGATCGCCATCTCGTCCATGGCCGACTCCAGCGCGTACATCCCCTGTGCCTCGCCCGGCGCCCGCATGATCGTCGGCACCGGGATGTCCAGCGGGGCCAGCCGGTGGGTGGTGCGCCGGTGCGGCGCCGCGTACATCAGCCGGGAGCAGACGCCCACCTGCTCCGCGTACCCCTTGGCCTTGGCGGTCTGCTCGATCACATCGTGGGCCAGCGCGGTGAGCCTGCCGTCCCGGCCGGCGCCCAGCCGGATCCGCTGGATCGACGCCGGACGGTAGCCGACCAGGGCGAACATCTGCTGCCGGGTGAGGGTGAACTTGACCGGCCGCCGGACGATCCGGGCGGCCATCGCGGCCAGGACGGCGTACGCGTGGGGGTAGACCTTCGAGCCGAACCCGCCCCCGACATGCGGGGAGACCACCCGCACCCGCCCCGGCTCCAGCCCCAGCACCCCGGAGATCAGGGCCTGGCTCATGGAGACGCCCTGGGAGGAGCAGCGCACCAGCAGCTCGCCGTTCAGCCAGGTGACGACGGCGGTGTGCGGCTCCATCGGGTTGTTGTGGTACATCGGCGTGGAGTACGTGGTGTCCACCATGGTCGGCGATGCCGCCAGCGCCGTATCGACGTCCCCCAGCAGACTGTCGGCGGGCGAGCCGTCCTGCAGCTCTCCGCCGCCCGTGCCGAAGGCGGCGGCGTGCACCGGGGAGTAGAGGTCGTCGCGGTCGGCGCGCAGCACCACATCGGGGGGCCGGCTCTCGTAAGTGACGCGGACGAGCCCCGCCGCGCGGCGCGCGGTCTCCAACGACTCGGCGACGATCGCCCCGATGAACTGGCCGCGCCAGGCGACCTCGTCGGACTGCAGGACCGCGAGCTCCGGATCGTCGGGCCGGGTCAGCGTGGGGGCGTTGAGATGGCTGAGCACGGCCAGCACTCCCGGCTCCGCCTCCGCGAGCGCGCTGTCCACCCCGGTGACCCGGCCGGAGGCGATCGTGGACTGCAGCGGATACAGATAGACGGGCTGGTCGAGGGGCCATTCATAGGCGTAGGTGGCGGTGCCGGTGACCTTCTGCGCGCCGTCGACGCGGTCCATCGGGAGGCCGATGGCGTGGGGGCGGGCTGTGACGTGGCTCATCGCGCCTCCTCCAGCAGCTCCAGCAGGGTGGCGACCATCGTGTTGCGGGCGAGCGGGACCTTGAAGGCGTTGCCCGGCAGCGGTCGCGCCGCGGACAGCTCGGCCGCGGCCGCGTCCACGAAGCTCTCCCGGGTCGCGGGCGCGCCGCGCAGCACCGCCTCGGCCGTGGTGGCCCGCCAGGGCTTGTGCGCCACCCCGCCCAGCGCGATGCGCGCGTCCCGTACCGCCCCGTCGGTGACCTCCAGCGCGGCGGCGACGGAGACCAGCGCGAAGGCGTACGAGGCCCGGTCGCGCACCTTGCGGTAGCGCGAGCGGACCGCGGAATGCGGGGGCGGCAGCTCCACCCCGGTGATCAGCTCACCGCGCGCCAGGACGGTGTCGCGCTCGGGGGCGGCCTCCGGCAGCCGGTGCAGCTCGGTCAGCCGGATCCGGCGCTCGGAGGCCGGACCGGTCACCGTCACCACCGCGTCCAGCGCGGCCAGCGCGACGGCCATGTCGGAGGGGTGGGTGGCCACACAGGTGGGGGAGGCGCCCAGGATCGCCATATCGCGCTGATAGCCCTCCATGGCCGAGCAGCCCGCGCCCGGTGTGCGCTTGTTGCAGGCGGTGGTGACGTTCTGGAAGTACGGGCAGCGGGTGCGCTGCAGCAGATTCCCACCGGTGGTGGCGAGGTTGCGCAACTGGCCGGAGGCGCCCGAGAGCAGCGCCTGGGAGAGCACCGGATAGCGCCGCCGGACCCGGGGGTCGGCGGCCAGATCGCTGTTGGGCACGGCCGCGCCGATCCGCAGCCCCCCGTCGGGCAGCTCCTCGATCCGGTCGGAGGTGAGCCGCCGGACGTCGATCAGCAGCTCCGGGGTCGCCACCTCCAGCCGCATCAGATCGACCAGATTGGTCCCCCCGGCCAGATAGGCCGCGTCCGGCTCCCGGACCAGGGTGGTGACGGCCGCCGACACCTCATCGGCGCGCTCGTAGCGAAAGGGCCTCATCGGTGCGCCACCTCCGCGATCGCCGGGACGATGTTCGCGTACGCGGCGCAGCGGCACAGGTTGCCGCTCATCCGCTCGGCGATCTCCTCGTCGTCCAGCACCACATCGGTGGCGCCCAGGTCCTTGCTCGCGGCGCTCGGCCAGCCCTCCCCGGCCTCCTGCAGCATTCCGGCCGCCGAGACGATCTGACCGGGGGTGCAGTAGCCGCACTGGAAGGCGTCATGGGCGATGAACGACTGCTGGAGCGGGTGCAGCTCACCGTTGGTGAGCCCCGCCGCCGTGACGATGTCCGCGCCCTGGTGGGCGACGGCCAGCGCGAGGCAGCCGAGGACCCGGCGGCCGTCGAGCAGCAGGGTGCAGGCGCCGCACTGTCCGTGGTCGCAGCCCTTCTTGGGGCTGGTGTTCCCCAGTTGCTCGCGCAGGGCGTCCAGCAGTGTCGTACGGGTGTCGACGGTGAGGCGGTGCTCGGTCCCGTCCACCCGGAGCTCGATCTCCAGGTCCATGGTCCCTACCCTTGATCGTCGTCCGTCGGAACGTCACGCGGCACCCCCATTCTCGGACATATGGGCACTGATCGCCCGTTCGGCGGTATGGCCACACCGATGGCGGGCCGCGGCTCGCGTCCGGTCGACGCCGGTGGACGGGGCCGCGGCCCCCGGCCGGGCTCTCCTTCAGGTGCGCTGGATCACGGCTTCCAGATGGGGCAGATAGTGGTCCATGCGATCCCGCTTGGTGAGCAGATACGGGAGGTTCTCCTTGTGCGGAGTCATCAGCAGCGGCACCTGCTCGCTGACCCTGACGCCATGCCGCAGCAGCGCGTCCCGCTTCTGGGGGTTGTTGGACAGCAGCCGCACGGAGCGCACCTTGAGGTCGTGCAGGACGTCCGCCGCCACCTTGTAGTCCCGGGCGTCCGCCGGCAGGCCGAGGGCGAGGTTGGCCTCGACGGTGTCCAGCCCCTCCGCCTGGAGCTTCATCGCCTGGAGCTTGGCGAGCAGCCCGATCCCGCGTCCCTCATGACCCCTCAGATAGACGAGAATGCCCCGGCCTTCGGCCACGATCGCCTTCAGTGCCGCGGAGAGCTGGTCGCCGCACTCGCAGTGACGGGAGCCGAACGCGTCTCCGGTGAGGCACTCCGAATGCAGGCGGGTAAGCGCTTCCTCACCGGTGACATCGCCGTATACCAGCGCCATTTGTTCATCACCGCGAACGAGGTCCCGATAGCCGATCGCGAGAAAGTCGCCATGCTTCGTGGACAGCCGGACATTCACCACTCGTTCGACACCCGAGGGGCGGGCGTCGACATCGAACACGCCATCACTTTCTGTCATGTCCCGATCTTATCTGGAAAACCACCGCCCTTGTACAGGAGAATGACAAAGCCGCGGCAACAAGCTGTCCGGCCGACACCTGAAAGGTCCACGATATGAGCGGTTCGGGAACGCGCCCGCAGGTCGGCATGGTCTTGCCGACACAGACGACGGAGGAAGTGCGGGCCGACCGGGCCGATGTCGCCGTGCTTCCCGTAGGCAGCTTCGAACAACACGGAGCATTTCTCCCGCTGGCGACCGACACGGTCATCGCCGGCACGATCGCAGGCGAGATCGCGGCCGCGTATCCGGTGCTTCACCTGCCCCCGGTGACGATCTCCTGCTCCCATGAACATGCGGCCTGGCCAGGCACGGTCTCCCTGTCCGCGGCCACCCTCTACGCCGTGGTCCGCGATATCGCCGACTCGCTCCGGCGCTCGGGTATACGCGGTCTGATTCTGGTGAACGGACACGGCGGGAATTACGTACTGCGCAACATCGTTCAGGAATCCGCCGGTGGTGACTTCGGTATGGCGCTATTCCCTGGATCGGCGGACTGGGACGCCGCCAGGACCCGCGCCGGAGTACGTACCCCGTCGAACAGCGATATGCATGCGGGGGAACTGGAGACATCCATACTCCTGCATGCCCATCCAGAACTCGTCCGGCCCGGTCATGAAACCTCCGACTGGATATCCGACGATCGGAAACATCTGCTCACCCTCGGTATGTCCGCCTATACGGAGTCCGGCGTCATCGGCCGGCCGTCCAGGGCGTCCGCACATAAGGGAAAGGAACTGCTGGCCGGGCTCGTCGATTCCTTCGCCGAGTATCTTTCCCTGGTCGGTGCCGAGAAGGAGGCGTGATGACCTTTCTGGAAACGGAAGAGGCATGGGAGCGGCTGCGCTCCGTCCGGAGCGAGGCGGACACCGGGGCCGCCGGTCTGGTCCGGGGCCCGGACGGCAGGCGGCGGTGGAGTGAGCCCGCCTCGCCACAGGCCCGGCTCCTGGTCGACCGCTATCTCCCGCTGTGCCTGGCCGGGCCGCGGCTGACGATCGCTCAGCTCGGTCAGAGCCTGGACGGATTCATCGCCACCCGCACCGGCGACGCCGACTACGTCACCGGCGAGGAGGACCGCCGCCATCTCCACCGGCTGCGCGCCCTGGCCGACGCGGTGGTCGTCGGGGCCGGCACCGCCGTCGCGGACGACCCCCAGCTCACCGTCCGCGCCTGCGCGGGCACCCACCCGGTACGGGTCGTCCTCGATCCCCGCGGCCGGGTGCCGCTCGACCGACGCGTGTTCACCGATGGCTCAGCTCCGACCCTGTGGGTGGTGGGCCCCACCGGCGAGCGCCGGCCGGCGCCGCCGGACGGGGTGGAGCTGCTGACGCTCACGGAGCCCGACGCCTTTGCCCCCCACCGGCTGGTGCGGGCGCTCGCGCGGCGCGGACTGGGCCGGGTGCTCATCGAGGGCGGCGGCGTCACCGTGTCCCGCTTTCTGCACGCGGGGGCGCTGCACCGGCTCTATGTCACCGTGGCCCCGGTCCTGCTCGGCGACGGCATCCCCGGGCTGCGCTTCGACGGGACGCCGGTCATGCGGGACGCGCTGCGCCCGCCCGTCCGCCGCTCCACCCTCGGCGAGGACACCCTCTTCGAACTCGACCTGTCGGCCCCGCAGCCGGGCGCACCACTGGACGGCCAGCACCGCGACACCGGGGAGGCTCGCGGCGAAGGTGAGCACCCCGTAGACCACGGCCACGGTCAGCCCCTGGCCCGCGCCCAGGCCCGCGGCGCCGAAGGCCCAGGCGGTGACGCCTTCGCGGGGGCCCCAGCCGCCGACGTTCAGCGGCAGCGCCATGGCGATCAGGGCCAGCACCATCAGGGGCAGCAGCTCGGTCAGCGGAGCGTGTGACCCCGCGGCCCGCGCGGCGAGGACGAACGTCGTCAGATGCCCGGCCAGCACCACGACCGAGGAGACCACCACCCCCGGCCAGCTCCCCCGGGCCAGCAGCCCGCGGCGCGCCTCGGTCAGCGCGCCGCGGACCGCGCCCCGCCGCCGCGCGGCCACCGGCGCCGCGCGGCGGCGGCGCCGGACGGCCACGGTGACGAGCAGCGCGACACACCCCGCGAGCACCGCCGCCCAGGCCATCGGGGAGCCGAGACCGCCGACCAGCCGGCCCAACTGCTCCACGGCCAGGGAGGGGTGGGCCAGCAGGATCGCCACCCCCACCGCGATCAGCACCACCTGGCCCGCGACCCGCTCCAGCACCACCGCGCGTACGCCCCGGCCGACATCCCCCGCGTCCCGCCCGTGCCGCACCGCGCGATGCACATCGCCGAGGACCCCACCGGGCAGCGCGGCGTTGAGGAACAGCGCGCGGTAGTAGTCGGCGACGGCCGGACCCAGCGGCAGCCGGATCCGCAGCCCCCGCGCCACCAGACACCAGCGCCATGCGCTGAAGACCGTGGTGAGCAGGCCGAGACCGAGCGCCGCCAGCAGGGTGAGGCCGTCGATGGTGTGCAGGCCGTCCACGAAGGCCCCGGTGCCCAGCCGCCACAGCACCACCCCGAGGATGGCGACGCCCGCGACCGCCCCGAGCCGGGCCCGCAGCGCGCCGGTCACGCGGCCGCCCCCAGCGTGCGGGACGCGGGCAGCGCCAGCAGATCCCGGTGGTGCACCACCACCCGCAGCGCGCCCGTCGCCGCGATCGCCAGCCGGCGGCGCAGATACGCCTCGGCGCGCCCGGCCAGCTCCGGCCGGTGCTCCACGGCCGCGCCCACCCAGCCCCGCAGCCACTCGGCCGTCAGCGCGGCGTGGTCGGCGCCGAGCGTCCAGGGGCTGGCGTGGGTCCGTACCGTCGCGCCGTAGCGGGCGAACGTCTCGGAGGCGACCGCCATCGCGTCGGGGCCCACCAGATCGCCGCGCCGCTGATGGGCGTTGAACGCCTCGGTGATCTCCGCGTCCAGCGGATCGGCCGGGGTGATCTCGACCCGCCCCACCACGGACAGCGCCAGCAGCGCCGGGCACTCCGCCGCGGCGCAGGCCGCGGCGATCCCGTCCACCTCCTCGGCGGTGAGCACGTCCAGCAGCGCGGACGCCGTCACCAGCGAGGCGCCGTCCAGCGTGCTCGCGGTCAGCCGGGCGAGGTCGCCACGCGCCGTCGCGATGGCGATGCGGCTGCCGTCGGTGGCCGCCCGGGGCATCCGCAGGGCCGCCCGGTCCAGCAGATCGGGGTCGCGGTCGTGCAGGATCCACAGTTGTGGGCCGCTCAGCCGGGGCGCCAGCCAGCGCCCCATGGAGCCGGTGCCGCAGCCCAGATCGTGAATCACCAGCGGCGGGCCGGACAGCCGGGGGCGGAGCTCCTCGATGAGTTCGGGGGAGCGGGCCGCCGCGTCGGCGCTCTCCCGCAGCTCCAGCCAGTCGGGGGTGTAACGCGGTACGTCGGTCGTCTTCACGCGGCCCTCCGCGGTTCGTCTCGAAGCTCTTCCAGCGCACCGGCCAGGTTCCGGGTGGTGTTCTCCCACCCGGCCAGCGCGGTGCGCCGCTCGTGCGCGGCGGCGGTCAGCCGGCGGCGTATACCGGGATCGCCCAGCCAGCGGCGCAGCGCCGCCGTGAGCGCCCCGGGGTCGTCCGGGTCGATGAGCATGCCCGGCACCCTGCCGTCGGGTGCCTGCCCGATGGCCTCCGGAACCCCGCCGACGGCCGTGGCCAGCACCGGGATCCCCCGGGCGAGCGCCTCGGTCACCGCCATGCCGTAGGTCTCGGCGTACGAGGCGAGCACCATCGCGTCGGCACCCGCGTAACCGGCGTCCAGCTCGGCGCCGGTCTTCGGGCCGAGCAGCCGCACCCGGTCGCCCACGCCCAGCTTCTCGATCAGCTCCCGGAGCCGGGCGGTGTACTCCGGGTCCTGGTCCAGGGATCCCACGCAGTCGCAGGTCCAGGGCAGATCCGGGATGTCCGCGAGCGCCTCCACCAGCCGCAGCTGCCCCTTGCGCGGGGTCACCGAGGCCACGCACAGCAGCCGTGAGCCCGCGCCGCCCGAGGAGGCGAGGGGCGCGATATCGGCGCCGGGCGCCGCCACATGGACCCGGTCGGGCACCAGCCCGTGCAGATCCACCAGCCGCCCGGCCGCCCATGCGCTGGTGGCCACCACCGCCCGCACCGAGCGCAGCGTCCGGCCCTCCAGCGCCGTCAGCTCCGCGGCCCGGCCGGGGGCCATCCCCGTCTCGTCGCCCAGCGGCAGATGCACCAGCACCGCCAGCCGCAGCCGCTGGGCCTGCGGGACGACGATGTAGGGGAGCGCACAGGCGACCAGCCCGTCGAGCAGGACGGCCGTGCCGTCCGCCAGCCCGGCCAGGATCCGGGTCAGCTCGGCGCGGGCGGCGGGGCCGGGCTGGGGCCAGTCGCCCGCGACCGCGTGCTCCTCGACCTGCCAGCCGGCGCCGGGCAGATCCCGGCAGATCCGCCGGTCGTAGACGTTGCCGCCGCTCGGCGCGGCCGGATCGGCCACGGCGCCGGGCATCACGATGTGCACCGTGCGCGGTGCGGCCGGGCTCATAGGCCGCGCTCGTAACTCGCCCAGGCGACATGCGACTCATGCAGGGTGACGGCGATTGCGGACAGCCCGCGGGCGCCCTCGCCCAGCGCCCCGGAGTGGACTCGTTCGGCGAGGCGGTCGGCGATCACTTTGGCGAGGAACTCGGTGGAGGTGTTGATCCCCTCGAAATCGGGTTCGTCGTCGAGATTGCGATAGCTGAGCGCGCCGCACACCTCCCCCAGCTCACGGGTGGCCAGGCCGATGTCGACGACGATGTTGTCGTCGTCCAACTCGGCACGGCGGAAGGTGGCGTCCACGAGGAACGTCGCCCCGTGCAACCGCTGCGCGGGTCCGAAGACGTCCCCGCGAAAACTGTGAGCGATCATGATGTGATCGCGGACGGTGATGCTGAACAACGGATGACCCTCCAGATACGGCGCGTCGGGCCCTCAGCCGGGGCACGCCCTCTAGTACGGCCGTCACGTTCCCCGTGTTCAGACGGATGACACGGCAGATTCCGCGCCGTAGCGAACCCGGTGGCACAGCCCCGGAATCGCCCCGGACGCGAGCCCCGGCAGCACCTGAGGAAGCTCCTCGAAACCGCATTCGCCGGTGACAAGGGCGTCGAAGGCCGGATCGGCGAGCAGTTCGAGCGCCAGCGCCATCCGGTCGCCGTAACCGCGGCGGGTGCCCCGGGCCGGTGAGACCGTCCCCACCTGGCTGGCGCGCACCGTCAGCCGGCGGGAGTGGAAGGCTTCCCCCAGCGGCAGGCTGATCCGCCGGTCCCCGTACCAGCTCAGCTCCAGTACGGTGCCCTCCGGGGCGAGGAGCTCCAGCGAGCGCGCGAGCCCCTGTTCGGTGGCGCTGGCGTGGACGACCAGATCGAGGTCGCCCGTCGCCTCCTCGGGGAGCGCGAAGTCCACCCCGAGCGCCCGCGCGATCTCGGCGCGCGCCGGCTCGGCGTCCACCAGTTGCACCCGTACGGCGGGGAACCGGGCCAGCACCGCCGCCACCGAGGCACCCACCATCCCCGCGCCCACCACGGCGATCCGGTCGCCCAGCAGGGGCGCGGCGTCCCACGCCGCGTTCACCGCGGTCTCCACCGTCCCCGCCAGCACGGCGCGCGGGGCGGGCACGCCCTCCGGCACCGGGGTCACCGCGCTCGCCGGGACCACATAGCGGGTCTGATGCGGATACAGGCAGAAGACGGTGCGCCCCAGCAGGGACGCCGGTCCCTCCTCGACCAGACCCACATTGAGATAGCCGTACTTGACCGGCCCGGGGAACTCACCGTCCTGGAACGGCGCGCGCATCGCGGTGTGCTGACTCTCCGGTACGCCACCGCGGAAGACCAGGGTCTCCGTACCGCGGCTCACCCCCGAGCACAGCGTGCGCACCACCACGTCCTCGGGCCCCGGGTCGGGCAGGGCCACCTCCCGTATCTCGCCACGGCCGGGGGAGCGGAGCCAGAAGGCGCGGGCGGTGCGCGTCATACGACGTTCTCCAAAGGGGCTGAACAATCGGGCGGTGGCTCACGTACCGATGACCATGAAGCCGCGAACACGGTACGCGGCACCCATCCACTCCGCCACACAGCCCGGAGGGTGCACGGTGGCCCTGAACAATCCCTACAACACGACGCTGGTGCGGAACGAGACGGCCGCGGGCGCGGCCGCGCAGCTGCTGCTGCTCGTGCTGCTCGGCACGGCGCTCGACCTGGGACCCGCGGGCTGGCTGACCGGCCTGGCCTTCGCGGTCGCCACCTGGGCGGTGCTCACCCGCGCCCTGTCGCGGCACTGGCTCGCCTCCTTCGGCGCGGCCAACCGCGTCACCCTCGCGCGGGCCACGCTCGTCGGCGGGGTGACCGCGCTGGTCGCGGACTCCTTCGAGAGCCCGCCGCCGGTCACCGTCCTGGTGGCCCTCACCGCGGTCGCGCTGCTCCTGGACGCGGTCGACGGCCAGGTGGCCCGCCGCACCGGCACCTCGTCCTCCCTGGGCGCGCGGTTCGACATGGAGGTCGACGCCGTCCTCATCCTGGTGCTCAGCGTCTATGTGGCCACCTCGCTCGGCCCCTGGGTGCTGCTGATCGGCGCCATGCGCTACGTCTTCGTCGCCGCGGCCCGGGTGCTGCCCTGGCTGAACGGCCAGTTGCCCCCGAGCACGGCCCGCAAGACGGTGGCCGCGCTCCAGGGTGTGCTGCTGCTGGTCGTCGGCGCCGATGTCCTGCCCTACGCGCTGGCCTTCGGCGCCGCCCTGCTCGCCCTGACCCTGCTCAGCTGGTCCTTCGCCCGCGACATCAGGTGGCTGTGGCGCACCCGGGACAGCCGGGCCGAGGTGAGCGCGGGGGCCCGGTGAGGGCGGTGTCGAAGGCCGCCGGCCCGCTGCTCTACCAGGGAAGAGCGCCCTCGATGTCGAAGTACCCTCCCGTCGGGCCGTCGGGCCCCACCTGGGCCATCCGGACGATGATCTCGGCGCCCTCCTCAACGGTCTGGTGGCCGGTGTGCGCGTTGAGGTCCGTCGCGGTGTAGCCGGGCTCGACGGCGTTGATCCGCATCTGCGGGAACGCCTTCGCGTACTGCACGGTGACCATGTTGACCGTGGCCTTCGACGCCGGATAGGCGACCCCCGGATAGGCGTGCGCCGGGTCGTCCGGGGTGGAGACCCGCTCCAGCGAGGCCAGTCCGCTGCTGACATTGACCACGACCGGGGCGGCGGACCGGCGCAGCAGTGGCAGGAAGGCGTGGGTGACCCGCACCACGCCGAAGACGTTCGTCTCGAACACCGTCCGCATCATGTCGGCGGTGACCTCGGCGGCGCCGATCACCCCGCCGTCCGGCGTCCGCGCCTCGATACCGGCGTTGTTGATCAGCACATCCAGCCCGCCGTCGGCCTCGATGGTCTTGGCGGCGGCGGCCACGGACCCGTCGTCGGTGACATCGAGGACGACCAGCCGCGCCCCCAGCCGCTCGGCGGCCCGGCGTCCGCGCTCGGCGTCCCGGCTGCCGAGGTGGACGGTGTGGCCCGCGGCGATCAGTCGGCGGGCGGTCTCGAAGCCGAGACCCTTGTTGGCTCCGGTGATAAGTGTTGTCGTCATGTCTCCAGGCTGCGTCCGGGGCGCCGGGGCAGCCAGCTGCCCCGTCTTCCTGGGACCGCGAGTACCAGGAAGGGGCCCGGCCCGCGGTGCACACTGGTGGTCATGGCGACCACGGAGTTCGGGCAGGCGGTACGGCGCTGGCGGGACCGGGTCCCCCCGGAGGCCGCCGGGCTGGCGTCCGGCGGGCAGCGGCGCGCGGCCGGGCTGCGCCGCGAGGAGCTGGCGATGCTGGCCGGGATCTCCGTCGACTACGTCACCCGCCTCGAACAGGGCCGGGCCTCCCATCCCTCCTCCCAGGTCGTCGAGGCGCTGGCCAGGGCGCTGCGGCTGTCGGGGGCCGAGCGTGCCCATCTCTTCCGGCTGGCCGGGCTGGCGCCACCGGGTCCGGAGACGGTGCCGGCGTACATCACCCCGAGCGTCCAGCGGCTGCTGGACCGGCTGACCGGAACACCGGTCGCCGTGAGCGACGCGTCCTGGACGCTGCTCATGGCCAATCCGCCGTATGTGGCCCTGAGGGGCGATCCGTCCCGGTGGCGCGGCAACGAGCGCAACGGAGTCTGGCGCCACTTCGTCGGCGGGGACAGCGGATCCCGGCAGACGCGTGAGGCCCGCGGCGAGTTCCAGGCCGCGCTGGTCGCCGATCTCCGCACGGCCGCCGCCCGCTACCCGGCCGACCAGCGGCTGCGGCAGCTGGTCGCGGAGCTGCGCGCGAACAGCGAGCGGTTCGCCGAGCTGTGGGACTCCGGCACCGTCGGCCGCCATGAGGCGTCGCGCAAGACCATCGACCATCCGCGGGTGGGCCCGCTGACGCTGGACTGTGATGTGCTCACCGTGGCGGGCAGCGATCTGCGTATCGTGGTGTACACCGCCGAGCCCGGCACCGAGGATGCCGAACGCCTCGCCCTGCTCACCGTGCTCGGCACCCAGACGCTCACCGGCTAGCCCGCCCCCCGCACGGCGGCGATCGGGGCCGGATCAGCGGACCAGGTCCATATGTTTTTCATATTTGCGTAATTGGATCGATGCGTTCCGTAAGATTTTAAGCTCATCCGATGCACGAACCGGCGTCCGTGAGCGCTATCTGAAACAGAGAGCGCAACACCGCGCACTCGCGGGGCGTGTGGGGGCCACCCCCCGTACAACGAACAGAAGGACAACGAAGTCCGTGAATCTTCAAACCGTGGTGAACGTCGTCACCGCCGTACTCGTCGCGCGGGTATTCGGCAGTGACGCCATCGCCCTCCTGCGCCGCGCGGCCGCGATGGGAGTCCGCGTCGGCGTATCGGAACTGCATCGCAGCGACCGGGAGGGAGGGGAGCGGTGACCAACGAATTCCTGCGCTCGCGCGAAACCACCTCGATGACACCCGGACTCCCCGCGGACTTCCGTGCCTTCCACCAGCTCCACCGGAAGGCGTACATCGACCGGGCCGTGGTCTACCTCGGCAACCACGCGGACGCCGAAGAGGCCGTCGACGCCGCCTTCGAACAACTCCTGCGCTGCTGGCCCAAGGTGCTGAGCATGGAGAATCCGGCAGCCTACGCCTGGAAGGTCATGAAGAACCGGGCCGTCGACCTCGCCCGCGCCCGCAACCGCGGCCCCGCCCTCCTGGACAACGCGACCTTCGAGACCGCGATGCTCAGGGACGCGGTCGACCCCATCGCCGTACTCGAGGAGAGCCTGAACCTCTACCAGGCCATCAAGAAACTCCCCGAGCGCCAGCAGGACGTGGTCATCCTGCTCCACTGCCGCGGCTACCGCGTCGCCGAGACCGCCACCCACCTCGGCATCACCGAGGCCGGAGTCCGCTCCACCGCCCGCTACGCCCGCCGCCGTCTGCAACAACTCCTGGCCAAGGAGGACCGATGACCTCAGCCATTGACCGCATCCTCGCGCGGGCCCTGCTCAACCCCACCCCTCCCATCGACTTCGAGGCCGCCGAGGCCCGGCTCGCCATCCGCCACGCCGACCCCGGCGGCGCCCCACCCCAGGAGCGCCCTCCGCAGCACGCTCAGCGGACATCCGCGGCCGCGGGGACCGCGGCGCCGGGCGTGGACGAACGGATGGCGCAGGACCTGCACACGCTGTGTGAGGCGATCATCGCCCGCCCCGATGCCCTGACCCAGCTTCGGGACTTCCTCACCCGCCGCATCCTCGAACCGCCCGGCTCCCGTGTCCTCGGGTGTGTGCTGCAACTGGCCGGCCATGAGGACCACGCCCAGTTCTGGTGGCAGTTCGCCGCCGGCGCCGGTGACCCCGCCGCCGCGTACTGCCTCTATCTCCACCACATGGCCCTGGGCGAGGACGGCCAGGCGCACGCCTGGCTCGAATGGTGGCACGAGCAGGCGGGCAACGAGATCCCGCCGGTCACCGACACCGTGGAGGACTGGGCCGCCACCGACCATGAGATGGCCGCCGCCCTCCGCATCCTGCACGGCCTGAAAAGGGAACAAGAGGTGCCGCCCGCCACCACGGCCGTCATCCACTACGTCGCCCGGGCCGTCGACTTCACCGACGACCCCGACATCGATCTCCCCCTGCCCGAACCGGGATTCGCCGACCGCATCGAAGACCTCACCACCACCGTGACCACCACGGCCACCGCGCCCTCGCCGGACCGGGCCGTGCTGCCCGAGCGGCCGCGCAGCGGTTCCCCCGCGTAGCGGCTCACCCGCGTATCACCAGGTGAAGGCGAGTGGCCTTCCCGGTCGGCCGGGGGCCGGTACCGGGCCGGTGTGCCGGACGAATCCCTTGCCGGGCGCGCCGACCTCCTCCGCCGGCCAGTTGGCGGCGTCGATGAGCCGGGTCAGGCCGATTCCGGTGCGCACCCCCGCCAATGACGACGGGAGCCGGCGGCCGGAGAGTGTCCCCGGCCGCCGGCTCCCGCTTCTCGGGGCGCGTAACGCCGTCAGTGCTTGGCCACGAGGTCCTTGAGCGCGATGTTGAGTTCGAGGACGTTCACCCGCGGCTCGCCGATGAAGCCGAGCGTGCGGCCCTCGGTCTTGTCCTCGACCAGCTTCTCCACCTGGGCGACGGACAGCCCGTTCTGCTCCGCGACCCGGTGGACCTGGATCTCGGCGTAGCGCGGGGAGATGTCCGGGTCCAGGCCGGAGCCGGAGGACGTCACCGCGTCGGCGGGGACCTGGGACGGCCTGACGGTGTAGCCGGGCACCGAGTTGTTCTTGACGACCGCGGCCTTGGCGTCCTTGACCTGCTGGAGGAGGTCCTTGCTGTCGGCGGAGAGGTTGGTGGCTCCGGACAGCAGCAGCGTGTACTGGGTGTTGAAGCTGTTGGTGCCGAGGCCGTTCGCCGGGCGCCCCTGGAACCACTTCAGATCGGGGTCCGGGGTCTCCTGACCCTTCTTCAGCGGCAGGTTGTACGGCTGCCCGATCAGCGAGGAACCGACGACCTTGCCGTCCGCCTTTATCTCGGAGCCGTTCGCCTTGTCGTGGAACAGCCCCTGGGCGATGCCGGTGACCACCAGCGGGTAGATGACGCCCGTGACCAGGGTCAGCACGAGGAGGGCCCGCAGGCCGGCCCCGAACAGCCGGGCGGTGTTCATGACGGAATGGTTCATGGCGGTCAGCCGATCCCGGGAATGAGGGAGATGAGCAGGTCGATGATCTTGATGCCGATGAAGGGCGCTATCAGGCCGCCGAGGCCGTAGATCCCGAGGTTGCGCCGCAGCATCTTGTCCGCGCTCATCGGCCGGTAGCGCACGCCCCGCAGGGCCAGCGGCACCAGCGCGATGATGATCAGCGCGTTGAAGATCACCGCGGACAGGATCGCCGAGTCCGGCGAGGACAGCTGCATGATGTTCAGCTTGTCCAGGCCCGGGTAGACCGCCGCGAACAGCGCCGGGATGATCGCGAAGTATTTCGCGACATCGTTGGCGATGGAGAAGGTGGTCAGCGCGCCACGGGTGATCAGCAGTTGCTTGCCGATTTCCACGATCTCGATGAGCTTGGTCGGGTTGGAGTCGAGGTCGACCATGTTGCCGGCCTCCTTGGCGGCCGACGTACCGGTGTTCATCGCCACCCCGACGTCCGCCTGGGCCAGCGCCGGGGCGTCGTTGGTGCCGTCGCCGGTCATCGCGACCAGCTTGCCGCCCGCCTGCTCGCGCTTGATCAGGGCCATCTTGTCCTCGGGAGTGGCCTCGGCGAGGAAGTCGTCGACGCCCGCCTCCTCGGCGATGGCCTTGGCCGTCAGCGGGTTGTCACCCGTGATCATGACGGTTTTGATGCCCATGCGGCGCAGCTCGTCGAACCGCTCCCGCATGCCCTCCTTGACGACGTCCTTGAGGTGGATGACGCCCAGCACCCGCGCCCCGTCGGCGTCCTGGACCGCCACCAGCAGCGGGGTGCCGCCGGCCTCGGAGATCCGGTGGGCGATCCGGTCCGCGTCCTCGGCGACCGTGCCGCCCCGCTCCTGGACCCAGGTGATGACCGAACCGGCCGCGCCCTTGCGGATCTTCCGCTCGCCGACGTCCACACCCGACATCCGGGTCTGCGCGGTGAACTCGATCCACTCGGCGCCCACCAGTTCGCCCTGGTGGCGCTCGCGCAGCCCGTACTTCTCCTTCGCCAGGACGACGATGGACCGGCCCTCGGGGGTCTCGTCGGCCAGCGAGGAGAGCTGGGCGGCGTCGGCGACCTCGGCCTCGGTGGTGCCGCGCACCGGCGCGAACTCCGCTGCCTGCCGGTTGCCCAGGGTGATCGTGCCGGTCTTGTCCAGCAGCAGTGTGGAGACGTCACCGGCGGCCTCGACCGCCCGGCCCGACATCGCCAGGACGTTCCGCTGGACGAGGCGGTCCATGCCCGCGATGCCGATCGCCGAGAGCAGCGCGCCGATCGTCGTCGGGATCAGACAGACCAGCAGCGCCACCAGCACCACCATCGTCAGATGCGTGCCCGCGTAATCGGCGAACGGCGGTAGCGTGACGCAGGCGAGCAGGAACACGATCGTCAGCGAGGCGAGCAGGATGTTCAGCGCGATCTCGTTCGGCGTCTTCTGCCGGGCGGCGCCCTCCACCAGGTTGATCATCCGGTCGATGAAGGTCTCGCCCGGCTTGGTGGTGATCCTGATGACGATGCGGTCGGACAGCACCTTGGTGCCGCCGGTCACGGCCGAACGGTCGCCGCCGGACTCGCGGATCACCGGCGCCGACTCGCCGGTGATCGCCGACTCGTCGACCGAGGCGACGCCCTCGACCACATCCCCGTCGCCGGGGATGACATCGCCGGCCTCGCAGACCACCAGGTCACCGATCTTCAGCCCGGTGCCGGGGATCCGCTCCTCGGCCGTGCCGTCCGCCGCCAGCCGCCGGGCCACCGTGTCGGTCTTGGCCTTGCGCAGGGTGTCGGCCTGCGCCTTGCCACGGCCCTCGGCGACCGCCTCCGCCAGATTGGCGAAGATCACGGTCAGCCACAGCCAGGCGCTGATCGCCCAGCCGAACCAGTCGCCCGGATCCTTGAAGGAGAACACGGTGGTCAGCACGGACCCGACCAGCACGACGAACATCACGGGCGACTTCACCATCACCCGCGGGTCCAGCTTGCGGAAGGCGTCCGGCAGCGACTTCAGCAGTTGCCCGGGATCGAAGAGGCCCGCGCCGACACGGTCCTCGGCCGGGCCGTGCCCGGTGGGAACGCCGCCCCGCGGCGCCCTGGTCGGAGTGGCAGTGGACATGGAGTCCTCGTGGTTTTCTGTGCGGGTGGTCATCACGCCAGCCCCTCGGCCAGCGGCCCCAGCGCCAGCGCCGGGAAGTACGTCAGACCGGTGATGATCAGGATCGCGCCCACCAGCAACCCCGTGAACAGCGGCTTCTCGGTGCGCAGGGTGCCCGCGGTGGCCGGCACCGGCTTCTGCTCGGCGAGCGAGCCCGCGAGCGCCAGGACGAAGACCATGGGCACGAAGCGGCCGAGCAGCATCGCGAGACCGGTCGTGGTGTTGAACCAGTCGGTGTTCGCGTTCAGGCCCGCGAAGGCGGAGCCGTTGTTGTTCGAGGCGGAGGTGAACGCGTACAGCACCTCGGAGAAGCCGTGCGCACCGGAGTTGAGCATCGAGTTCGGCGGCGTCCGCAGGGCCATGGAGGCGGCGGTGAAGATCAGGACCAGCGCCGGGGTGACCAGGATGTAGCAGGCCGCCAGCTTCATCTCGCGGGCACCGATCTTCTTGCCCAGATACTCGGGCGTACGGCCGACCATCAGCCCGGCGATGAACACCGCGATGATCGCCATGATCAGCATGCCGTAAAGACCGGATCCGGTACCACCGGGTGCGATCTCGCCCAGCATCATGCCGAGCATGGTGATACCGCCGCCCAGGCCCGTGAAGGAGGAGTGGAAGGAGTCCACCGCCCCGGTCGAGGTGAGCGTGGTCGACACTCCGAAGAGCGCCGAGGCGCCGACACCGAAGCGGGCCTCCTTGCCCTCCATCGCGCCACCGGCGGCCTCAAGAGCCGGGCCGTGGTGGGCGAACTCGGTCCACATCATCAGGGCGACGAAGCCGACCCAGATGGTGACCATGGTCGCCAGGATCGCGTAACCCTGCTTGACCGAGCCGACCATGATGCCGAAGGTGCGGGTCAGCGCCAGCGGGATGACCAGGATCAGGAAGATCTCGAAGAGGTTGGTGAACGGGGTCGGGTTCTCGAACGGGTGGGCGCTGTTGGCGTTGAAGTAACCGCCGCCGTTGGTGCCCAGCTCCTTGATGGCCTCCTGCGAGGCCACGGCCCCGCCGTTCCACTGCTGCGAGCCGCCCATGAACTGGCCCACCTCGTGGATGCCGGAGAAGTTCTGGATGGCTCCGCAGGCCACCAGGACCACGGCCGCGATCGCCGCGCCCGGCACCAGGACGCGGATCGTGCCGCGCACCAGATCGGCCCAGAAGTTGCCGAGCTCACCGGTGCGCGAGCGCGCGAAGCCGCGCACCAGCGCCACCGCGACGGCGATACCGACGGCGGCCGAGACGAAGTTCTGCACGGCCAGACCGGCGGTCTGTACGACGTGGCCCATGGCCTGCTCGCCGTAGTACGACTGCCAGTTGGTGTTCGTCACGAAGGACGCGGCCGTGTCGAAGGCCTGCGCGGGCTCGATCGAGGAGAACCCGAGCGAACCGGGCAGGCTGCCCTGCAGCCGCTGCAGCAGATACAGGAAGAGCACACCGGCCGCCGAGAAGGCCAGCACCCCGCGCAGGTACGAGGCCCAGCGCATCTCGGTGTCGGGGTTGGCACCGATGCCCTTGTAGATCCACTTCTCCACACGCCAGTGCTTCTCGGAGGAGTAGACCTTGGCCATGTGATTGCCGAGGGGGACGTAGGCGAGCGCCAGCGCCCCTATGAGGGCGAGCAGTTGGAGCACGCCCGCGAGTACGGGACCCATGCCTCCCGCCGCGGTAGCTGATGTCACCGTCAGAACCTCTCCGGGAAGATCAGGGCGAGGACGAGATAGCCCAACAGGGCGACGGCGACGACGAGGCCGACGACGTTTTCGACGGTCACAGCTTCGTCACCCCTTTGGCGACAAAGGCCACCAGCGCGAACACCGCGAGCGTGGTGACGACGAAGGCCACATCGGCCATCGCGAACTCCTGGAAAGAGGTCGGGGGAATCCGCAAGCGGCGGATCGGACGGGTTATCGATAGAAGAAAACCCCGCCCATGGCCGGATCCAAGCGTCGTTGACGGGTCCCATACGCCGATCCGCACCCCCTTGACGCGACCCTTACGGGCGCTGGGATGAGGGATGCGGGTGTTCGCCGTGCCCGTGCCGAGGTCCTCGGGTGCGCGTCGAGGACCGGGGCATGATCACTTCATGACACGACGCCAGATCTCGACGGTGGTCGCGGTCGCCTCGGCGAGATCTTCCCCGGGCGAGCAGGCGGCGCGGTAGAAGGTCCGTTCCGTCATCCAGCACAGTGCGCGGGCCAGCGCGGCGGCTCCGCCGGGCCCGTCCTCATCGGGGATCCCCACCCGCCTCAGCACCTGCGTCATGGCCTGGGCGAAGGCGTCGACCGTGTCGTTCCAGGCGGAACCGACCACCGGATGCAGCGCGGAGTAGTCCACAGCCGCCCGCATGACGGTGCCGTGCTCACGCCAGACCCGCTCCACCCCGTGGACGGCCCGTTCCATGACATCGACGGGCGGGGACGCCGCGTCCTGCGCCGTGCTGTCGGCCGCGGCCCGGATGGTGCGCATGGTGCGCTCGACGAGAGCGGCGAGGACCTCGTGCTTGTTGCCGAAGTAGAAGTAGAGGGAGCCGCGTGAGATCCCGGCGCCTTTGGCGATCGCCTCGACCGTGAGCTCCTCGAGACTCGTGTGCTCGAGCAGCGCTTCGGCGGCGTCCAGAAGGGCCTGCTCGCGCAGGTCTCCCTTCCTCGGAGCGGCACTGCGCCTTCCCACTGCGGTCTCCCCTGATCGACTCTCCCGAGCACTGTACTTCCGCCGGACAAGGGCCCGCGGCATGGCCGTTGTCCGGCGGAGGAGCCACGCGCTCGCCACGGCCTTCGGTGGCCGCGTCCCGGCACGGTGATCAGCCGTTGAGCTGAGCTCCGTCGGGGAAGTCGGTGGACCGCGACAGCTTCTCCCAGGTGCGGATGTCGTCGTCCACCGCCTGCCGGGCCGCCGTGACCAGGCGCAGCGCGTCCGAGCCCAGCACCAGGTGGGCAGGGGGCTCGGGAACATCGAGGATGTGCAGCACCGCTTCGGCGGCGCTCAGGGGATTGCCGAGCTGGTTGCCACTGGCCTTGACCCGCGCCTCGCGGATCGGTGTGAACAACGCGTCGTAGTCGGCGATGGCACGTTCGGCACGGGTCATCGACCGGCCGGCCCAGTCCGTACGGAACGAACCGGGCTCGATGGCCGTGACGTGGATGCCGAACGCGGCGACCTCCTGGCGGATGCTCTCGAGCATCCCCTCCAGCGCGAACTTGCTCCCGCAGTAGGCCGACATGCCGGGCACCGCCATCAGGCCGCCCATGGAGGTCACCGCCATCAGGTGGCCCGCGCGCCGCTTGCGCATATGAGGGAGGACGGCCTGCAGGGTCGCCGCGGCACCGAAGACGTTGGTCGCGAACTGCGCACGGACCGCCGACAGCGGTGTCTCCTCGAAGATCCCCTCCAGGCCGTAACCGGCGTTGGCGATGGCCACATCGAGTGGACCGACAGTCGACTCGACCTCGTCGACCACGGCGCATACGGCCTCGTCATCGGTGACATCCAGCAGCCGCGCACGGGCACGTCCCGGCGCCAGGGCCTCGAAGGCCGCCATATCGGCTTCCCGGCGAACGGTGCCGACCACCGTGTGCCCCGACGCGAGGGCCCCCTTGGCGAACGCCTGCCCCAGCCCGCTGCTCACACCGGTGATCAGGAAGGTCTTCATGTCCAACTCACATCCTTCGGCCGCGGCAGCCGCGCCGCGGGTACGCTCCGGTCTCTCTCACCTGAAAATCTACACCGCGTCGATTTTTTTCGCCACGACGTAGAAAAGGTGGTGCGGGCGCGGGCCGGGCCGAGAACCGGGCCGTGTCCGCTACCGCAGAGATTCACCGGCCTCGGCTCCCAGCACGTTCAGAAGAGCCAGAGCCTCGGCGTCAGGGGATCCCGGCGGCGCGCTGTAGAGCACGAGGTGCTGGTCGCGGTCGGTGAGCGCGAGTGAGTCGCAGTCGACGGTGATCTCCCCGACGGCCGGGTGGCGGAAGGTCTTCGTGAGCATCGGCGCGGCCTGTACGTCGTGCCGCTCCCAGAGCCGGGCGAAGTCGGGGCTGGCGTCGCGGAGCCCGTCCACGAGGCCGGTCACCGCGGGATCCGTCGGGTAGCGGGCGAGGGTGGCACGGAGCTCCATGACGACGTGGTGCCGGAACTCGGCCGCGTCGGAGATCCCGTACAGCGGCGTGTCAGGTGGCATCGGCCCGAGGAATGCCCGGCGCGCGAGATTGCGGTCCTCTGGGGCGAGCCCGGCGAAGTTCTCCATGAGCGCGGCCGCGAGGTCGTTCCACGCGAGCACCTCGAACGTGGCGGACACCACGAAAGCGGCCGTCTGCGGCAGCCGCTCGAGGAGCGCGAGGATGCTCGGACGGACGTCGCGCCGGTGCACCCGGGTACGAGTCGGTGCGGTACCCGCGAGGACGTGGAGGTGGTCGGACTCGGCGTCGGTGAGCCGCAGCGCGCCCGCGATCCCGGCGAGGACCTCGCCCGACGGCCGCGGCGCCCTGCCCTGCTCGAGCCGGACGTAGTACTCCGTGGAGATGTGCGCGAGGACCGCTGCCTCCTCGCGGCGCAGACCCGGTGTCCGGCGTCGCGGTCCGGAGGGAAGGCCGACATCCTGCGGCCGCAGCCGCTCGCGCCGGCTGCGGAGGAACGCCCCGAGCTCCTGCCTGTTCATACCCCAAGTCTGCACGCCGTGCGGCCACGGATCCTGGTACTGCCTGTGCCTGCATCCGGCCCGGAGACCGGCCTGACACTGTCGTCATGACGAACAACATCGACATCGCACCCATCGGCCTGCTCACCGGCAAGGTCGTGTTCATCACCGGCGCCAGCCGCGGCATCGGAGAGGCCGCGGCCCGGCTCTTCGCCGCCGAGGGCGCCGCCGTCGTGCTCGCCGCCCGCGGCACGGACGCGCTCGACCGCATCGTCACCGAGGTCCGCGCCGACGGAGGCGTCGCCGACGCCGTCACCCTCGACCTCGCCGACCGTGCGAGCGTCCGCGCGGCGGTCGACCGCGTCGAGGAACTGCACGGACGGCTCGACGGCGCGTTCAACAACGGTGCGGCGATCCAGCGGCCCGGCCCGCTCGAGACCACGAGTGACGAGGACATCGACGAGCAGTTCGCCGTGAATTTCCGCTCGCACTGGACCGCCATGACCGCCGAGGCCGCACTCATGCGACAAAACGGTGGCGGGGCGATCGTCAACACCTCGAGCATCGGCAGCCGCCGCGCGAACCCCGCCCTCCCCGCATACGGCGCCATGAAGCGCGCCCTCAACAGCATCACCGAGACCGCGGCCGTGACCTGGGGCCCTCAGGGGATCCGAGTGAACGGCATCACCCCCGGCGGCACCGCCACGGCGATGATCGACGCATGGGAGGCGGCAACCCCGGGCATCAGCGAGCGCATTGACGCGGCGTCCCCGCTCGGCCGCATGGCCGAGCCCCGCGAGGTGGCCGAGGTGGCCGCGTGGCTGCTCAGCGACCGTGCCTCGATGGTGACCGGCGCGATCGTGCCGGTCGACGGGGGCGCCGGCGCCTGAACCTGGGGGTACGCCAGGCTGTTGGTCACGTGGTTGGTCACGCCACCGTCCTGGAAAGCAGAAAACCCCACATGAAGTGGGGTATCAGCTGGTGTCCGAGGGGGGACTTGAACCCCCACGCCCGATAAAGGGCACTAGCACCTCAAGCTAGCGCGTCTGCCATTCCGCCACCCGGACCAGGTGTCTGCCGGTCGGCCCGCGGCCGTTCCGACGTGGAAAACCATAGCAAACATCGGGACGTGCTCGATCACAGCCGGTCGCGCCTCCGCGGCCGCGCTGTGTGACGGGGGCGTGACGGCGGTATTGCAGCCTTGGGCTGGGCGGGCGAGCGGAGGAGGATGGGCGGGTGACCCCTGCCGCGGGGGTCCGTACCTGGGCGTTCCGCGGCAGCGCAACGACGAGGAGGCATCGTGAGTGAGTCGCTTTCGGGCGCGACGACGACCGGAACGGTCAGGGGCGAGGACGAGGTGGTCGACCTCTGCCGTGACCTGATCCGGATCGACACCAGTAACTATGGCGACCACTCCGGCCCCGGTGAGCGCGCGGCCGCCGAGTACGTCGCCGAGAAGCTCGCCGAGGTGGGGCTCGAACCGAAGATCTTCGAGTCGCACAAGGGCAGGGCGTCGACCGTGGCACGGATCGAGGGGGAGGATCCGTCCCGTCCGGCGCTGCTCATCCACGGCCACACCGACGTCGTACCGGCCAACGCCGAGGACTGGACCCACCACCCCTTCTCCGGCGAGATCGCGGACGACTGCGTCTGGGGCCGGGGCGCGGTGGACATGAAGGACATGGACGCGATGACGCTCGCGGTCGTCCGGGACCGGCTGCGCAGCGGCCGCAAGCCCCCGCGCGACATCGTGCTGGCCTTCCTCGCCGATGAGGAGGCGGGCGGGGTCTACGGGGCCAAGCACCTGGTCAACAACCACCCCGATCTCTTCGAGGGCGTGACGGAGGCGATCGGCGAGGTCGGCGGCTTCTCCTTCACCGTCAACGAGGATCTGCGGCTCTATCTGATCGAGACCGCGCAGAAGGGCATGCACTGGATGCGGCTCACGGTGGACGGCACCGCGGGGCACGGCTCGATGACCAACAACGACAACGCCATCACGGAGCTCACGGAGGCGGTCGGGCGGCTCGGGCGGCATAAGTTCCCGGTGCGGGTCACCAAGACCGTACGGTCCTTCCTGGACGAGCTGTCCGATGCGCTCGGCACCCCGCTCGACCCGGAGAACATGGACGAGACGCTCGCCAAGCTGGGCGGCATCGCGAAGATCATCGGGGCCACGCTCCAGAACACCGCCGCCCCGACCATGCTCAGCGCCGGGTACAAGGTCAACGTCATTCCGGGGCAGGCCACGGCGCATGTGGACGGGCGCTTCCTGCCGGGGTTCGAGGAGGAGTTCCTGGCCGACCTCGACCGCATCCTCGGCCCGCGGGTCAAGCGGGAGGACGTGCACGCGGACAAGGCGCTGGAGACCAACTTCGACGGGGCGCTGGTCGATGCCATGCAGTCGGCGCTGAAGGCCGAGGACCCGATCGCCCGCGCCGTGCCGTACTGCCTCTCGGGCGGTACGGACGCGAAGTCCTTCGACGACCTCGGTATCCGCTGCTTCGGATTCGCGCCGCTGCGGCTGCCCCCCGAGCTGGACTTCGCCGGGATGTTCCACGGGGTCGACGAGCGGGTGCCGGTGGACGGTCTGAAGTTCGGTGTGAGGGTGCTGGACCGGTTCCTGGACGCCTGCTGAGGGCTGCACGAACGGCCTAATCGATCACACATTCCGAAGGAACCAAAAAGGGTGAATGGTGTCGTAGCTTGATAGCTTGATTGCTCCCTCCTCGTTACATGGTGTGTGCGGCCCGTAACCGGGCCGCGGTGCCGACAAGGGGTGGTGCTGTACCCCGCCTTCGGCAACTACCGCATCGATCACGTGACATCGGGTCACGGTCCACCGGGGTGTGAGCCCCGGGTGGTTTCGGAGTGTGCGTGCTCCGGGACGCCCGGGGATGGGGGTGCGGGCGAGATCGCCCGCGCGCACTCCGGCCGGGACGGAAGGCTAGGGGAGCAGAAAGTTATGCGACAGGTTGCGAAAAAGGGCCTGATCACCGTAGCCGCGGCGAGCGGCGTTCTCGCCGTGACCGGCGGCTACGCCCAGGCGGCGGGTCCGGGGGCCGATGGTGGCGCCGCGTACTCGTCGGGCGTCGTCTCGGGCAACAACATCCAGGCCCCGGTGCATGTGCCGGTGAATCTGTGCGGAAACACGGTGAGCGTCATCGGCGTCTTCAACGGTGCCGGTGGGGGCCGGTGCGGCGGCGGTTCGGGCGACTCGTCCGGCGGTGGCGGTACCCAGGCCGGCGGTCCGCAGGCGCAGGGCAGCGCCAGTGGCTCGTCGGGGATCGGTTCCGGCAACAACATCCAGGCCCCGATCGGCGTTCCGGTCAATGTGTGCGGGAACAACATCAGCGCGGTCGGATTCGGCAACACCGGCGACGGCGCCGACTGCGCTGAGACGGTCCCGGCGGTACCGGAGAACCCGGGTAACCCTGGCAACCCGGGTAACCCTGGCAACCCTGGCAACCCGGGTAACCCCGGTAACCCCGGCAACCCTGGTAACCCGGGTAACCCTGGGAACCCCGGCAACCCTGGTAACCCGGGTAACCCCGGCAACCCTGGCAACCCGGGTAACCCCGGGAACCCGGGTCAGCCCGGCAACCCTGGCAACCCCGGGCAGCCCGGTGAGCCGGGCAACCCCGGCAATCCTGGCAACCCCAGTAACCCCGGTGGGTCGAACCCTGGTGGCTCGAACCCCGGTGGCGGTGACTCGGATGACCCCGCTGAGCAGGCGGGAAACCACGGCCTCGACCCGTCCGCGAACCTCGGCGGCAAGGAGCAGCTGGCGCACACCGGTGCCGGCCCCGTCGAGCTGGCCATTCCGGCCGCCGCGGGCCTGCTGCTGGCGGGCACGGTGCTCTACCGACGGGCCCGCGCCGCGCAGCGCTGATCACACATCGCGCTGCCAGGTGCGACGGCTGGGACAGGTGCTGATCGTGCCGCGCGGTGGTCGTAACGCGACACCCGCCGTGCACCGCACACCGCGCACCGCACCTCGTACGTCACGCATCACCCACCGGATCTCCTACACCGGGTGACCGTGGCGTCACTCACGGCGGGCCCCGCGCCAAGCGGGGCCCGCTCCGTCTTGTCCCGGCCCGCTACCAGGTGGCCCGGAGCTGGCGGATGATCCGGCGCCGCAATCGCACTCTGCGGCTGCCGTCGGGGTTGAGTCTCAGGCGATCCAACTCCCAGTGTCCGTACTCAGCATGGTCGGTGAGCAGGCGGGTAGTGGCCTTGCGGGAAACCCCGCGCGGCACATACACATCACAGAATTCGTATTCCGGCATCGCATCTATTGTGCGGGAACTGCCCTGCTACGGATAGCGTCTGCACTATGTCTGATGCTGCGCAGCCATCCGCTGCCGAGGTACGCGCCGCTGCCGAAGCGGTGAAAGCCGCACTGGATCGTCACCTCGACGCTGTCGAACGCCGGTCGGGGGAAGGCGATCCGGCCGTCTACGCCGCGTTCAACGAACTGGCCGCGGCAGCCGAGGTCTACGACGAGCTGCTCTATGACGCCTACGACGAGGTGACGCCCTTCGAGATCCCTGGTGATGACCGCCTCCCCGCCTACGCCGGGCCGGAGGAGCCGAGCGCGCTGAGCGTGCTGATCCGCAGGGACTACGTCGTCGTCGAACCGCAGCGCTTGCTCTCGCAGGCGCAGCGGATCGCTGACCTGGATCCGGACATCGACACAGGGAGCGACAGGCAGGGCGGCGGCGCGGCCGCCGGGGAGAGTGTGCACACCGCCTTGGGCGTGGTCTTCGGCGAGTTCGAGGCGGATGAGATCGCCTCTCGCCACAAGGAGTTCGGCCTCGAGGAGGGCGACTCCACGCTCTGGGTGGTGGCGGCCGAGGAGCCCCCGGAGCCGGGGGAGTGGCTCTCGGCCCCCTTCGACCAGGCGGATCCGCATATGGTCGTGTGCCGCTTCGACATGAGTTCGGTCTTCGACGAGGAGCTCGAGGACGAAGAGCTCGAGGACGAGGACGAGCTGGAGGTGCTGGAACCGGGTAGCTGAGCACCGCGGCTCCGGACCGATCGCCCGGCCCCGGATCGCCCCGCCTCAAGGCTGGGCGATCCGGGGCCATGGTGTTCCCGGGGCCTGTCGCGGGCCGCGGCCGGGCCGCCGGTCAGCCCGCGGACCCGGCCGGGACCTGGGCCTGGAGCAGGGCGCGCAGCCGTGTGGTGCGCTCCTTGAAGGGGATCTCCGCCACCGCCCGGGGCAGCGCCGCGTCCGCGCCGTGGACCACCGACAGATGGCGCTCACCGCGGCTGAAGGCCGTGTAGATCCAGGCGCGGGTCAGCCCCGCCGTGGCGTCGCCCGGCAGCACCACCACGGCCGCGGGCCAGCGTGCTCCGGCCGCCTGGTGCGCGGTGAGGGCCCAGCCGTGCCGCACCAGCTCGCCGACCTCCGTGCGTGGGACGACGACGGGGGTGCCCGCGCAGTCCAGACGCAGCCCCTCGGCGTCCGCCGAGACCACGGTGCCCGGCACCGTACGGCCCGGGGCCGGGGTGTACGCCACGCGGTCGCCCGGGTCGAAGCCGCCGAACCGGCCGGGGCCGGGGTTGAGCCGGGTCTTCAGCGCGGCGTTGAGCGCGCGGGTGCCGGCCGCGCCACCGTGGCCCGGGGTGATCACCTGGGTCTGCTCGGCCTGGATGCCGATCGCACGGGGCACCGAGTCGGCCACGAGCTGCACGGTGCGGTGCACCGCCTCGCCCGCGTCCCGCACGGGCACGATCACGACCTCCTTGCCGGGCGCCTCCACCTGATTGAGCTCGCCGATCCCGATCCCCGAGACCAGCTCGCCGATCGGGCCCGGGTCGGGGGTGCGGGAGACGACCTGCGGGCAGCGGCGGGCCGCCACCAGATCCGCGAAGACCCGGCCGGGGCCGGCCGACCACAGCACTCCGGGATCCCCGCTCAGCACCAGACGGGCGCCGTCCGGCAGCGACTCGACGAGCATCGCGGCCGTTTCCACATCGAACTGCGGGGCGTCCAGCACGGCGAGCAGATCGAGCGCGAGCGCGCCCTCCTCGTCGCGTCCGGGACCCTCGGCGTCGGCCAGCAGCCCGGCGACGGTGACGGCCGCAGAGGCGGCCTCCGGATCCGCGGAGGCGGCCTCCGGGCCGGTGCCCGGGGCCTCGCTCAACGCGGCGGCCAGCCGCCGCCGGCCGTCCTCGCTGTGCGCGGCCGCGTAGGCCCGCAGGCCCAGGGCGCGGGCGGCGGCGACCAGCGCCGCCGGTTCGGCGCGCGCCGCCTCGCCACCGCTGTGGGCGACCAGTCCGTGGGCCGCGACCGTACGGATGAGCTCCGCGGCGGAGGCGGTCGGCGCGGCGCCGGCCGCGCTCTCCCACTCGGGCGCGCCGGGGCCGCCCGCGGGCGCCTCGCCGTCTGCCGCGCCGCCCTGTGACGGGGCGAAGGTGCTCGCCAGCCGGGCGAGAGCGTCGGCCAGGCTCTCCTCCGCCAGGGCATAGCGGTCCAGCCCCAGCAGCACCCGCACCGGCTGCTCGGCGTCCTCGTCGTCGGCCGCCGGGGGACGCGCCCCCGGCGGGGCGTCGAGCGCGTCCTGGAATACCAGCACCGCGCCCTCCGCGATCGCGGTGCGCAGTGCCTCGTCCGGGTCCGGCACGGACACCTTGGCGAGCGCGTCGCGCAGCGTGGACGACTCCAGCGCGGTGTGTCCTTCGAGGGCGGCGCGCTCGAGCAGCCAGCCGGTGAGCGCCAGCGCACGGCGCTCGTCGCCGGGCTCGCAGGCCGGGCCGAGGAGGGAGCGGGCGAAGCCGTCCGCCTGTTCGGGGCGCACGCCGGGCACGGCCAGCAGCTGCCAGGGGTCCTCGCGCAGCGCCTCGGCGGCGCGCTCCCCGAGCGTTTCGGCGACCGGCCCGGCCAGGGTCTCGGGGGCGCCACCCGCCGCGAGCACCTGCCGGACGTCGCCGCTGCCGGGGACCTCGCCCCCTGGCCCGGACGCCGGACGGGCCGACGGCGGGCGCACGGGAGCGGGCGCGGCGGCGGGGGCCGCCGCACGGGGCTGCTCGCGCATGGGTGCGGCGGGTGCGGCGGGCGCCGCCGGACGGCGCGCGGGGGCGTCGTTGAAGAACGACGCCGCCGACCGCTCACCGCTCTCCACGGCCCGCACAGCGGCGGCCAAAGCCTCAGCCGCCGCCGACCGCCGACCCTTCCCGCCCGTCCCGTCCCCGGGGGCAGCCGGGGACGGCTCGCGGTCGGCGCTCCCGCCGTGGGTGCCGCCCGTTCCGGCGGCGGAAGCCTCGGCGTCGTCGCCCCCGCCCCGTCCGGCGGCGGCTCCCGAGGGGGCGTCCGCGCCGCCGGGCCCGCCCTGTCCGGCGGATACGGAAGCACCGGCTCGTGCGCCCGCGCCCGGGGCGGCGTCAGCGCTCGCCCCGGCAGGGCCGGGCGCCTCCGTGCTCCCGGAGTCCTGGCCCGCCCCTGGGCCGCCGCTCGTCCCGTCCCCGGGGGCAGCCGGGGTCGACTCCCGGTCGGCGCTCCCGCCGTGGGTGCCCGCTCCCGTAGCGGGGCCGTCGGCCTCGCCCGCTGGGTGCTGTTCGCCATCGGCGCTTCGGGGGCCGTGGGCGCCCGTTCCGGCGGTGGGAGCCTCGGCAGCGTCGGCCCCGCCCCGTCGGGCGGGCCCGGTGGCCGCGGTCCCCGCGTCGTTCCGGTCCGCCCCCGCCAGGGCGCCCGCGGCGCCGGGCTCGCTGTGGTCGCCCGGGGCCTGGTCCGGGCCCGCCACGGCCCCGGTGTGGTCCGGGTCCGGCCCGGCGGCGTCGGGACCTCCGGGCCCGCCCGGCTCCGGGGCCCCGGGCCCGCCCGGCTCCGCCGGCCCGGCGGGATTGGGCTCGGCCTCCTCGGGCGCGGATGCGGCCTCGCCGGCGAGGCGGTCGGTACTCACAGCGTGCTCCAGTCCTGATCGGGATAGCGGTGCACGGGCGCCGACACATCGTCGAGCGCCTGGCAGATCTCGTCCGGAAGACTAAGGCTCTCCGCCGACAACGCCGCTCTCAGCTGCTGTGCGTTGCGCGCGCCGACGATCGGCGCGGTGACCCCCGGGCGGTCGCGGACCCAGGCGAGCGCCACATTGAGCGCGGTGGTCGCCAGGCCGTCCGCGGCTATGGCGACCGCCTCGACGATCCGGCTCGCCTCCTCGTCCAGATACGGGGCGACGAAGGCCGCGAGCTCGGAGGCGCCGCGCGAGTCGGCGGGCGTCGTATGGCGGTACTTGCCGGTGAGCACACCGCGGCCGAGCGGCGAGGACGGCAGCAGCCCGACGCCGAGGTCGAGGGCGGCGGGCAGCACCTCGCGCTCCACACCGCGCTGGAGCAGTGAGTACTCCATCTGCGTGCTGGCCAGCCGGGTGTGCGCACCGGAGGAGGCCAGCTGCCAGGTGGCGGCCTTCGCGAGCTGCCAGCCGCTGAAGTTGGACACCCCCACATAGCGGGCCCGGCCGCTGCTGACCGCGATGTCGAGCGCCTGCAAGGTCTCCTCGAGCGGGGTGAACGGATCGAAGGCGTGCACCTGCCACAGGTCGACATAGTCCGTGCCCAGCCGCTCCAGGGAGGCGTCCAGCGCGCCCAGCAGATGGCCGCGCGAACCGTCGAAGCGGCGGTCGGGATCGGGCACGCTGCCGGCCTTGGTGGCGATCTGCAGATCGCGCCGCGGCAACAGCCCCTCCAGTAACTGCCCCAGGAGGTATTCGGCGCCGCCGTCCGCGTAGACATCCGCGGTGTCGACCAGTGTCCCGCCCGCCTCCCAGAACGCCTTGAGCTGATCCGCGGCGTCGTGTTCGTCTGTGTCCCGCCCCCAAGTGAGCGTGCCGAGCCCGAGCCGGGAGACGCGTAGGCCCGTGCGGCCGAGGTGCCTTAGCTCCATGAACGTCGAGATTACTGTCCGGAAAGCGCCCCGTGGCAGCCTGTGGATAACCCACCCCTGACGTATCCCGGCCATGCGCGCTAGAGTCCCCGGAACAGCGACGTTACTGATCAGTAAGGGGTGCGGTATGAGGCTCGGCATCAACCTCGGCTACTGGGGCGCCGGAATGGACGCGGACAACCTCGAGGTCGCCCGCGAGGCCGACCGGCTCGGCTATGCCGTGTGCTGGGCCGCCGAAGCCTACGGTTCGGACGCGGCCACGGTCCTCGCCTGGGTCGCCGCGCAGACCGAACGCATCGACGTCGGCTCCGCCATCTTCCAGATTCCGGCCCGTACCCCGGCCATGACGGCCATGACCGCCGCCACTCTCGACACCCTCTCCGGTGGCCGCTTCCGCCTCGGGCTCGGCGTCTCGGGGCCCCAGGTGTCCGAGGGCTGGTACGGGACGCGGTTCGACAAGCCGCTCGCCCGCACCCGCGAGTACGTGGAGATCATCCGCAAGGCGATGTCACGCGAGCGGCTGACGCACGAGGGCCAGAACTGGACGCTGCCGCTGCCCGACGGCCCCGGCAAGCCCCTCAAGCTCACCGTGCACCCGGTGCGGGAGTACATCCCGCTGTACATCGCGGCCATCGGCCCGAAGAACCTGGAGCAGACCGGCGAGATCGCCGACGGCGCCCTGGTCCTCTTCTACGCGCCCGAGCACGCCGAGGCGACCACCCTCAGCCCGCTGCGCGCGGGCCGGGAGAAGGCGGGCAAGGACCTCGAGGGCTTCGACGTGGTGCCCACCGTTCCCATGGCCCTCGGCGACGACGTCCGCGCCCTCGCCGACCAGTTCCGCCCGTACACGGCGCTCTACGTGGGCGGCATGGGCAGCGCCAAGCAGAATTTCTACAACAAGCTCGCGCAGCGCATGGGGTACGAGAAGGAGGCCGCCGAGATCCAGGAGAAGTACCTCTCCGGGGACAAGCAGGGTGCCGCCGCGGCCGTCCCCCACGAGCTGATCGACTCCACCTCGCTGCTCGGTCCCGTCGAGCGCATCGCGGACCGCATGCAGGCGTACGCGGAGGCCGGGGTCACCACCCTGTCGCTCACGCCCTCGGGCTTCACGCTGGAGGAGCGTCTCGCCGGGCTGCGGGCGGGCGTGGAGGCCCTGGAGCGGGCCGGAGTCGCGTAAGGCCGGCGACGAGCGCCAAGGGCCGCCATCGGGCGCTGAGGGGACGACGAGCGCCAGGGACGGCCCTGCTCGCCGTAAGGCCGCGATGGCGCACGCAAGGCCGTGGCAATCCGCACAGCGGCCGTCGAAGGCCCTTGGGGAGTCGGCTCGGCTGGGAGTCGGCTCGGCGCCGCGCCGGGAGAGTTCTGCGGCCGTGGTGGGGGCTCGGGGGTCTCCCCGCCACGGCCGTCATCCAGCACAACGCCTACGCCGCCCAGGAGTTACGGGGACGCGGCGCCCGCGCAGTCCTCCGTTCGGCCGAGCCGTGAGCCTGAGCTGTTGCCACCGCGCCCACCGGGCCGTTGACTTTTTCTGCGCAGCCCCTGCGTGGATGTCGGCACGGCGGCGCACGACAAGCGCACGGAGGTGGCGGCGATGCTCTCGGCGAAAAGCGTGTTCCAGGAGATCCTCGACGACGACGAGTCGTTCCGGCTCTTCTGCTCCGTCGCGGCCAGCGGGGAGGCCCAGGGAGGCTGGGAGAACGGCCGGATCGCCGCCCTCGTGCCCGAGAGCCTGCGCGACCTCGCCCCCAAGATCGCCCGCCATGGCGCCGACGAGGACAAACACGGCCGGATCTTCAACGCCCTGCTGAGCAAGCGCGATCTGGAGCCCATGGAGGTGCCGCGCGAGGCCGACTACACGATGCTCCTGGAGGCGCGCGGCATCGGCCTCGCCCATGACAAGCTGCGCCGCGACGACCCGCTCACCGAGCACGACATCGTGATCTACCTCGCACACAGCCGGGTCACCGAACAGCGCGCCGCCGCGCAGATGGGGATGTTGCGCAGGTACTTCGGTGACCACCCCGACCTCGGCCGTGCCGTGCGCATGATCGCCGAGGACGAGGACAACCACCTCGCCTACTGCCACGAGGAGCTGCTGCGCCTGGCCGCCGCCGGATACGGCCGGACCATCCAGCGGGCTCTGCGGGAGACCGCGCTCGTCGAGATGGAGGTCTACCGGGACGTCAGCCTGGCCGTGATGGCCCACATGGCGCGCGTGCTCGGCTGGCCCGAGCCGAAGTCCGCGCTGTTCGCGGCCGGGATCCACGCCCTGCACAGGTACGAGCGGCTGGGCGGCTGGCGGCGCATGGTGTCCCTGCGGATGCCCGAGCGGCGCAACGCGCTCGGCGGGCCCGCCCAGAGCGCTTCCGGAGCACCCGAGGCGCCCGAGTTCGTCTGAGCCCGACTACGGCTTCGGCGGCGCCACCGGCTCAGAGCCACCCGCGGCGCTTGAACCAGCGGTACAGCACGGCGATCACACCGCCCATGAGCGCGACCACCCCCGGGTATCCCCAGGGCTGCTTCAGCTCGGGCATGTGCTCGAAATTCATGCCGTAGATTCCGGCGATCATCGTCGGCACCGCGGCCATCGCCGCCCATGCCGAGATCTTCCGCATGTCGTCGTTCTGCCGCACACCCATCTGCGCGAGATGGGCGGAGAGGATGTCCGACAGCAGCCGGTCCAACCCCTCCACATGCTCGTTCACCCGGGTCAGATGGTCGCTGACATCGCGGAAGAACGGCCGGGAGCCCTCGTGCACGAACGGCACCCCGGCGCCGGTGAGCCGCTCCATCGGCTCCCCCAACGGCCCGGTCGACCGGCGGAATTCCATCACCTCGCGCTTGAAGGCGTAGATCCGCCCCGCGGTGTTCTGCCCGGCGCCCGCGTTCGGGGCGAACACCTCCGTCTCCAGCCCCTCCAGGTCCCCGTGGAGCGCGTCGGCCACGTCCAGGTAGTGATCCACGACCGCGTCCGAGACCGCGTACATCACCGCCGTCGGACCGTGCTGCAGGACCTCCGGCATCTTCTCCAGCCGGTCCCGCACCGTGCCGAGCGGATTCGCCTCGCCGTGCCTTACGGTCACCACGAAGGAGTCACCGACGAAGACCATCAGCTCACCCGCTGTGACGGTGCCGGCCTTGTCGTCGTACTGGATCGGCTTGAGCACCAGGAACAGCGAGTCGTCATAGACCTCCAGCTTCGGCCTCTGGTGGGCGCACAGGGCGTCCTCCACGGCCAGCGGATGAAGTCCGAACTCGCTGGTGACCAGCTCGAACTCCTTCTCGGTCGGCTCATGCAGGCCGATCCACAAGAAGGCGTCCCCGCTCGCGCGCGCCTCATCGAGGGCGTCGGAGAAGTCGGCGGGTCCCTCGGTGCGGCACCCGTCCCGGTAGATGGCACAATCCACGATCACGCAGCGCATTCTGCCTCGCGCGATGCCGGTACGCACAGGGGGCCCTGGTGCGGGATCGGTGCGCACCCCCGCTGAGCGGCGCCGGAGGGGTCGTAGGGTGGCAGGCATGCCCATGCTGATCCTCGTACGGCACGGCCGGTCCACCGCCAACACCGCGGGCGTCCTGGCGGGCTGGACCCCCGGTGTCGCCCTCGACGAGCGCGGTACGGCCCAGGCCGCGGCGCTGCCCGGCCGGCTGGCCGGGCTGCCCCTGGCCGCCGCCGTCACCAGCCCCCTGCAGCGCTGCCGGGAGACGCTGGCCCCGCTGCTCGCCGCCCGCCCCGAACTGCCGCTGCACCCCGACGACCGGATCGGGGAGTGCCACTACGGCGACTGGTCGGGCCGTAAGCTCGCCGAGCTCGCCGATGAACCACTGATGAACATCGTCCAGCAGCATCCGTCCGCCGCCGCCTTCCCCGGTGGTGAGTCCATGCGCGCCATGCACACGCGCGCGGTCGAGGCGGTGCGCGACTGGAACGCCCGGATCGAGCGGGAGCACGGCGCCAACGCGGTCTATCTGATGTGCTCCCACGGGGACGTCATCAAGGCACTGGTCGCGGACGCCCTCGGACTGCATCTCGATCTCTTTCAGCGGATCTCGGTCGAGCCCTGCTCGGTCACCGCGATCCGGTACACCCCGACCCGGCCCTTCGTCGTCCGGCTCGGCGACACCGGCGACTTCGCGGGACTGGCGCCGCGCGAGGAGACCACCGGGGACCGGGGCGGGGACGCGGCGGTGGGTGGCGACGCGGGAGCACCGTGATCTCCGTGCGCAGTAGGGTGGTGCCGCGGTGCGAGGGCGCCGTGACAGCCCTGACCGGGCGGTCGTGGCACCCAGCGGTCAGCAGTCAGTCAGCCGAGCAGTCGAACCAAAATGGAGCAGGACGTTGTCCCGTCAGGTGTTCCTCTATGACCCGCCGGACCGTTTCGTGGCCGGTACGGTCGGGCTGCCTGGTCGCCGTACCTTTTTCCTGCAGGCGTCCGCCAGCGGCCGGACCACCAGTGTCGCCTTGGAGAAGACGCAGGTCGCCGCGTTGGCCGAGCGGATAGACGAGCTGCTGGACGAGGTGGTGCGGCGCACCGGCGGTAACGCCCCGGTCCCCGCCGTCGCACCGACCGAACTCACCGACACCGCACCGCTGGAAGCCCCCGTGGAGGAGGAGTTCCGGGTCGGCACCATGGCGCTCGCCTGGGATGGCGAGGAACAGCGGATGATCGTCGAGGCGCAGGCCCTGGTCGAGCTGGAGGCCGAGTCCGAGGAGGATCTGGCCGAGGCCGAGGAGCGGCTGCTCCAGGACGATGTGAACGGCCCGCCCATGCTGCGGGTGCGGCTCACCGGGACGCAGGCGCGGGCGTTCGCCAAGCGCGCCCTGGAGGTCGTCAACGCCGGCCGGCCGCCCTGCCCGCTGTGCAGTCTGCCGCTCGACCCGGAGGGACACGTATGTCCGCGCCAGAACGGATACCGCCGCGGAGCCTGACGCCGCCCACCCGTCTTCCACCACCACCCTCAACGGAGGCTTCGCGCCTCTTGCCCCCGTCCGAGCTGCTGGCTCTCGGTGAGCTGACGGTGCGCGGACAGGTCCGGGAGGCGTCCAACGCGGTGCTGTACTGCACGGTCGAGTACGACGGCCACAGTGCTCCCTGCGTCTACAAGCCGGTGGCCGGGGAACGGCCGCTGTGGGACTTTCCGGACGGCACGCTCGCCCAGCGCGAGGTCGCCGCGTACGAGATCTCCGAGGCCACCGGCTGGGGCCTGGTGCCGCCCACCGTGCTGCGCGACGGGCCGTACGGGCAGGGGATGTGCCAGCTCTGGATAGAGGTCGAGGTGGCCCCCGACGGGGCGGACGGCGACGGGTCCGCGGACGGCGACGCCGATGGCGATGGATCAGGGGAGACCGGGGGAGCGGAGCTGCTCGCGCTCGTCGAGGGCGACGAACCGGGCCCCGGCTGGAAGGCGATCGGCTACGCCGAGGTGGGCGAGGGCCGCACGGCGCTGCTGGTCCACGCCGACGACGTACGGCTGCGCCGGCTGGCCGTGCTCGACGCGGTGATCAACAACGGCGACCGTAAGGGCGGCCATCTGCTGCCCGCGGCCGGTGGCCGGCTCTATGCGATTGATCACGGAGTGACCTTCAACGCCGACGACAAGCTGCGCACGCTGCTGTGGGGCTGGGCCGGGGAGCCGCTGCCGGACGATGTGCTGGAGGTGCTGCGCCGGTTGGCGGACCAGCTCGCCGACGGCGGCCCGCTCTGCGCCCGGCTGGCGGAGCTGATCACCGGGGCCGAGATCGAGGCCCTGAGGGCCCGTGTGGCCACGCTGCTGCGGACCGAGAAGCACCCCGAGCCCAGCGGCCAGTGGCCCGCCATCCCCTGGCCGCCGGTCTGAGGCGGCCGGGTCCGGTGGCCGTGGGTGTGAGGCGGCCGGGTCCGGTGGCCGTGGGTGTGAGGCGGCCGGGTCCGGTGGCTGTGGGTGTGAGGCGGCCGGGCCCGCTCCGGGTCCCCCTGGCCGCCGCCCGGAGTCGGACCGGTCCGTTCCGCCTCCGGGCGGCGCTCCGCCGCGTCCCCGCCCGGCAGCCGTGGAACGCAGCTCAGAGGGCTCATGCAGCTCACGGGCGCATCCACAAGACCGCCCATCCGGCCAACACCACTGGTCCGGTTCGTATGCGGACGCTGCATCCGGTTACGCTCATTGCATGTATGCCTGGCCCGCTTCTGAGGTTCCCGCCCTGCCCGGCAGTGGCCGGGACCTGAGCATTCACGACACCGCGACCGGGGGACGGATCACTCTGACCCCCGGTCCCGTCGCGCGCATCTACGTCTGCGGGATCACCCCGTACGACGCGACCCACATGGGTCATGCCGCGACCTACAACGCGTTCGACCTCGTTCAGCGCGTATGGCTCGACACCAAGCGCCAGGTTCACTACGTCCAGAACGTCACGGATGTCGACGATCCCCTGCTGGAGCGGGCCCAGCGGAACGGCGACGACTGGACGGCCCTCGCCGAGCGCGAGACCGCCCTCTTCCGCGAGGACATGACGGCCCTGCGGATGCTGCCCCCGCGCCACTACATCGGCGCCGTCGAGTCGATACCGGGCATCGTGCCGCTCGTGGAGCGGCTGCGCGACCTGGGCGCCGCCTATGAACTCGAAGGCGACATCTACTTCTCCGTGGAGTCCGACCCCTCCTTCGGGTCCGTCAGCCGGCTCGACGCCGAGGCCATGCGGCTGCTGTCCGCCGAGCGCGGCGGCGACCCGGAGCGCCCCGGCAAGAAGAACCCCCTCGACCCGATGCTGTGGATGGCCGCCCGTGACGGCGAGCCGAGTTGGGATGGCGGATCGCTCGGTTCCGGCCGCCCCGGCTGGCACATCGAGTGTGTGGCCATCGCCCTGGACCACCTCGGCATGGGCTTCGATGTGCAGGGCGGCGGATCCGATCTCGCCTTCCCGCACCATGAGATGGGCGCCTCGCACGCCCAGGTCCTCACCGGTGAGCGGCCGTTCGCCAAAACGTATGTGCACGCCGGAATGGTGGCCCTGGACGGCGAGAAGATGTCCAAGTCCAAGGGCAATCTGGTCTTCGTCTCGGCGCTGCGCCGCGACGGTGTGGACCCGGCGGCCATACGGCTCGCGCTGCTGGCCCACCACTACCGCTCGGACTGGGAGTGGACGGACGGGGTGCTGCGGGAGGCCGAGGAGCGCCTCGGACGCTGGCGTGCGGCCGTCTCGCGGCCGGACGGGCCCTCGGCCGCCGTGCTGGTGGAGGAGGTCCGCGAGGCGCTCGCGAACGACCTGGACTCTCCGGCCGCCCTGGCCGCCGTCGACCGCTGGGCGGCCGCGCAGACGGCCACCGGCGGTACGGACGAGGGGGCGCCCGGGCTGGTCTCGCGCGCCGTGGACGCGCTGCTGGGCGTGGCTCTCTGACGCGGCGTCGTATCGCCGCACCGTGATGACGGTGAACGCATGAGCCCGCGCCGGGGTCCTCCCGGCGCGGGCTCGTCGCTGCTTCCCGTGTGCCGTGCCACGCGGCCGACGTGGGGGCGTGCGGCCCCGTGGAGCGTGGCGTACGCGCGCGGCGGCGCGGTTGTGGGGTTACCGGCCTACCGGCCTACCGGCCGGAGCCGGACCCCTCGTCCCCGTCGCCGCCCCGCTCCGTGCCGCTCTCGTCGCGGCGGGAGACGTCCTGGCCCTCGGTGCCCTGGGCACCGTCCGGATCCTTGGCGTCGTCCTCGGCGCCGCCGGTGTCCTCGGCGTCGTTGGCCACCTCGTCCTTGGGGGACGGCCTGCGCGGCCGCCCCTGGCCGGTGGCGGGATCCCGTAGGTAGGGCGCGCCCGGGCCGCCTGTGCCGCCCTCCCGGCCCTCCGCGAGGCCGCCGCTCTCGGTCGCATGGCCGCCGGGGCCGGGCTGGCCGTCGCGCCGCCGCAGATAGCGCTCGAATTCGCGGGCGATGGCCTCGCCCGACGCCTCCGGCAGCTCGGCGGTGTCCCGCGCCTCCTCCAGCGACTGGACGTACTCGGCGACCTCGCTGTCCTCGGCGGCCAGCTGGTCCACGCCAAGCTGCCAGGCCCGCGAGTCCTCGGTCAGCTCGCCGAGGGGGATGCGCACCGAGATGAGGTCCTCGAGGCGGTTGAGCAGGGCCAGGGTGGCCTTCGGGTTCGGCGGCTGCGAGACGTAGTGCGGCACGGCCGCCCACAGGCTCACCGCCGGGACGCCGGCGTGGGCGCAGGCTTCCTGGAGAACTCCGACGATCCCGGTCGGGCCCTCGTAGCGGGTCTCCTCCAGATCGAGGCTGCGGGCCAGGTCCGGGTCGGAGGTGACCCCGCTGACCGGCACCGGCCGGGTGTGCGGGGTGTCGCCGAGCAGTGCGCCGAGAATGACGACCATCTCCACGCCCAACTCATGGGCGTAACCGAGGATCTCGTTGCAGAACGACCGCCAGCGCATGCTCGGCTCGATACCGCGCACCAGCACCAGGTCCCGGGACTTCTCCCCGGTGTCCGCCCGGACCACCGAGAGCCGGGTCGTCGGCCAAGTGATCTTGCGCACGCCGCCCTCCAGGGCCACCGTGGGCCGGTTCACCTGGAAGTCGTAGTAGTCCTCGGCGTCGAGCGAGGCGAAGACCTCGCCCTTCCACTCCCGGTCCAGGTGCCCGACCGCGGTCGAGGCGGCGTCTCCGGCGTCGTTCCAGCCCTCGAAGGCACAGATCATGACCGGGTCGATCAGCTCGGGAACCCCCTCAAGCTCGATCACCCAGCGCCTCCTTCCGACCGGGGCGGACGGATCGGTGCCGCCACCGGCTGCAGTTCCCATTGCGTGCCACCCAAGCCTACGGCTTTTCGGTGCTCCGGCCGCAGCCCCCGTCCAGGGGCACTAAGAGATTCATCCGATCTGTCTTCCGAAAGTTCCGGCGCACCTCTGGACGAAACCCTTTGGGCAACGCTATACATCGGATCACCGCGAAAGGTCCGATGTTCTCTCTCGCGCATCGTTTCAGGGAGCACCCATTGAGTCTGCGTCCATCCGTCACCGAGCTCGAGGTTCATGACATCCGGTTTCCCACCTCGGAGCAGCTCGACGGCTCGGACGCCATGAACCCGGACCCCGACTACTCCGCCGCCTACGTCGTGCTGCGCACGGACGCGGGGGAGGGGGCGGCGTCCGAGGGACACGGCTTCGTCTTCACCATCGGCCGCGGCAACGATGTCACCGCGGCCGCCATCCGCTCGCTCCGCCCCCATGTGGTGGGCCGCCCCGCGCCGCTGACGGCGGCCGACCTGGGCGTCCTGCACCGCGAGCTGACCCATGACTCGCAATTGCGCTGGCTCGGGCCGGAGAAGGGCGTCATGCATATGGCGGCGGGCGCGGTGGTCAACGCCGCCTGGGACCTCGCCGCCCGGCAGGCGGGCAAACCGCTGTGGCAGTTCCTCGCCGAGATGTCGCCCGAGGAGCTGGTCGACCTGGTCGACTTCCGCTACCTCACCGACGCGCTCACCCGTGACGAGGCGCTCGCCATCCTGCGCGCCGCCGAGCCCGGCCGCGCCGAGCGCGCCGCGCTGCTGCGCGAGCGGGGCTACCCCGCCTACACCACCTCGCCCGGCTGGCTCGGCTACTCCGACGAGAAAATGATCAAGCTGGCGCAGGAGGCCGTCGCCGACGGCTTCGGCCAGATCAAGCTCAAGGTCGGCGCCGATCTCGACGAGGACCTCAGGCGGATGCGGCTCGCCCGCGAGGCGGTCGGCCCCGAGGTGCGCATCGCCGTGGACGCCAACCAGCGCTGGGACGTGGCGGAGGCGGTGCGCTGGATGAGCGCCCTGGCGCCGTACGACCCGCACTGGATCGAGGAGCCCACCAGCCCGGACGACGTCCTCGCGCACGCCGCCATCCGCGCCGGACAGCCGGTCAAGGTCGCCACCGGTGAGCATGTCGCCAACCGCGTGGTCTTCAAGCAGTTGCTCCAGGCCGAGGCGGTCGACTTCGTCCAGATCGACGCGGCCCGGGTCGCCGGGGTCAACGAGAACCTCACGATCCTGCTGCTCGCCGCCAAGTACGGCCTTCCGGTGTGCCCGCACGCGGGCGGCGTCGGGCTGTGCGAACTCGTCCAGCATCTGGCCATGTTCGACTTCGTGGCCGTGTCGGGCAGTTGGGACGACCGGGTCATCGAGTATGTCGACCACCTCCACGAGCACTTCGCCGATCCCGTGGTCATCGAGTCGGGCCGCTACCGCGCCCCGACCGAGCCGGGCTTCTCCGCCCGTATGTACCCCGAGTCGATCGCCGCCTACCGCTATCCGGACGGTCCCGAATGGCGGGCCCGCCTGGCGGGGCCCGAACCGGCACCGCCCGCACCCGCACCGCCCGCACCCGCACAGCCCGTACGACAGGAGGACAACCAGTGACCACCGGCGACTTCGAAGGGCTGGCCGCGCTCGTCACCGGGGGCGCCTCCGGTATCGGCGCCGCGATCGCCGCCACGCTGCGCGACCGGGGAGCGCGGGTCGCCGTGCTCGACCGCGATCCGTCGGGCGCCCCGGACGGCACGCTGGCGCTCAAGGCCGACGTCACCTCCGACGAGGCGATCAGGGCGGCGGTGGACGCGGCGGTGACCGAGTTCGGCGCCCTGCACACCCTCGTCGGCAACGCGGGCATCGGCGCGATCGGCAGCGTCGAGGACAACTCCGACGAGGAGTGGCACCGGGTGCTGGACATCAATGTGCTGGGCCTGGTCCGCACCGCGCGGGCCGCGCTGCCCCATCTGCGCGCCGCCGCGGCCGACCGGCCCGGCGCCGTCTCCATCACCCACACCTGCTCGATCGCCGCCACCGCCGGACTGCCGCAGCGCGCCGTCTACAGCGCCAGCAAGGGCGCGGTGCTCTCGCTGACCCTCGCCATGGCGGCGGACCACATCCGCGAGGGGGTCCGCGTCAACTGCGTCAACCCCGGCACCGCGGACACCCCATGGGTCGGCCGGCTGCTCGACCAGGCCCCCGATCCGGCGGCCGAGCGCGCCGCCCTGGAGGCCCGTCAGCCCACCGGACGGCTGGTCTCCGCCGACGAGGTGGCCGCCGCCGTCGCCTATCTCGCCAGCCCCGCCGCCGCGGCCGTCACCGGCACCGCGCTGGCCGTCGACGGAGGGATGCAGGGACTGCGGCTGCGCCCCGCCTCCTCCTGAGACACCGCTTCCTCCTGAGACACCGCCTCCACCCGGACAACGCCGCACCTCTGGACAACGGCTTCGCCCGACGCTACGCCCGAGACCAGCACCACCCGCACCACTCGACCCAGAACGACGAGAACGACCAAGGACGGGACTCGATGACGAGACTCCGCACCACCGGCACCGCCGCCTGCGCCGTGCTGCTGGCCGTCGCAGCGCTCACCGGCTGCAACCGCGAGAGCAATGGCGCCGGCGGCGGCAAGGTCGGCATCGACATGCCGCGGACGGACACCGACTTCTGGAACTCCTACCAGCAGTACCTGGAGAAGGGTGTCGACAAGGGCACCGTCTCCGCGCTGCCGCTGTCCAACTCGCAGAACGACATCTCCAAGCTGGTCGCCAACGTCCAGGCGTTCACCGACCAGGGCGCCAAGGCGATCGTCATGGCCCCCCAGGACACCGGCGCGATCTCCTCCACCCTGGAGCAGTTGGAGGAGAAGAAGATCCCCGTGGTGAGCGTGGACACCCGGCCCGACTCCGGCAAGATCTACATGGTGGTGCGGGCCGACAACCGGGCGTACGGCACCAAGGCGTGCGAGTACCTCGGCGAGAAGCTGGGCGGCAAGGGCCGGGTCGCCGAGCTCCAGGGCGACCTCAGCTCCATCAACGGCCGGGACCGCTCACAGGCGTTCGCCTCCTGTATGAAGAAGAAGTACCCCGGCATCAAGGTGCATGAGCTGCCCACCGACTGGAAGGGCGATGTGGCCTCCGCCAAGCTCCAGAGCCTGCTGGCCCAGCACAAGGACATCAACGGCATCTATATGCAGGCGGGCGGCGTCTTCCTCCAGCCCACGCTCGCGCTGCTGGAGCAGAAGAGGCTGCTGAAGCCGGCCGGTTCGGACAAGCACATCACGATCATCTCCAACGACGGGATACCCGAGGAGCTGGACGCGATCCGCTCGGGGAAGATCGACGCCACGCTCTCCCAGCCGGCCGACCTCTACGCCAAGTGGGCCCTGAACTACGCGAAGGCCGCTCTGGACGGCAAGACGTTCAAACCCGGCCCGACCGATCACGGCTCCAACATCGTCAAGATCGCGAACGGTCTGGAGGACCAGCTTCCGGCGCCGCTGGTCACCAAGGAGAACGTCGACGACAAGAAGCTGTGGGCCAACCAGCTCGAGAAGAAGTGACCATGGGCACGGTCGAGCAGCCCGCCGTGGTGCGGGCCCAGGGCATCGTCAAACGGTTCGGTCCCACCGTCGCCCTGGACCAGGCCCGGCTGGCCGTCCGGCCCGGGGAGGCCCACGCCCTCGTCGGGCGCAACGGGGCGGGCAAGTCCACGCTGGTGTCCGTCCTGACCGGGATGGAGCGCCCGGACGAGGGCGAGGTGACCTTCGGGGACGAGCCCGCCCCCGGCTACGGCGACACCGCCGCCTGGCAGCGCAGGGTGGCCTGCGTCTACCAGAAGTCGATGGTGGTCCCGGATCTGACGGTCGCCGAGAACCTCTACCTCAACCGCTTCCCGGGGGCGCGCCACATCCGCTGGCGCGCCCTGCGCGAGGACGCCCGCGCGCTGCTGGCCGAGTACGGCGTGGAGGTGGATCCGCAGACGCGGGCGAAGGACCTCAGCGTCGAGCAGCGGCAGTTCGTGGAGATCGCCCGCGCCCTCTCCTTCGGCGCCCGGCTGATCATCCTCGACGAGCCCACCGCCCAGCTCGACGCGGGCGGGATCGACCGGCTCTTCGCCAAGCTGCTCGAGCTGCGCCGGCAGGGGGTCGCCTTCCTGTTCATCTCGCACCATCTTCAGGAGGTCTACGAACTCTGCGACACCGTCACCGTCTTCCGCGACGCCCGGCATGTGCTCACCGCCCCGGTCGCCGACCTCCCCAAGGAGGAGCTGGTGGCGGCGATGACCGGGGACGACGGCACGGCGCCGGGGGGCGACTCCCGGGCGGCCGTCCGCGCCCCCGTCGCCCGTAAGGCGGCCGACCCGGGCGGGGAACCGGTGCTGCGCACCGAAGGGCTCACCCTGGAGGGCGAGTTCGACCCGCTGGACCTGGTGGTGCGCCCCGGCGAGGTGCTCGGCCTGGCCGGGGCCACGGCCAGCGGCAACACGGCGGTCGGCGAGACCCTGGTGGGCCTGCGCAAACCGGCCGGCGGGCAGCTCTCGGTGCGCGGCCGCCCGGTGCGCCCGGGCAGCGTGCCGCACGCCATCGACGCGGGCATCGGCTACGTCCCGGAGGACCGGCACGACCAGGGCCTGGTCCTGGGCCGCAGCGTCGCCGAGAACGCCACCTTGACCGTCACCGACCAACTCGGGCCCTACGGCACGGTGCTGCCCTCCCGGACCCGCGCCTTCGCCCAGCGGATGATCACCTCCCTGGACATCAAGACCTCGGGCCCCTCGCAGCCCGTTTCGGGTTTGTCCGGCGGAAATCAGCAGAAGGTCGTCATCGCGCGGGCGCTGGCCCGTGAGCCCAGCCTCCTGGTCGCGATCCGCCCGACCGCCGGGGTGGACGTGAAGTCCAAGGACGCGCTGCTCGGCGTCGTACGGGACGTCGCCGCGGCCGGGAGCGGCGCGGTCATCGTCTCCGACGAACTGGACGATCTGCGGGTCTGCGACCGGATCCTGGCGTTCTTCCACGGGCGGGTGGTCGCGGAGTTCGACAGCGGCTGGAGCGACCGTCAGCTCGTCGCCGCCATGGAGGGCATGACGGAGCCGGGCACCAACGGCACGGCGGAGGACACAGAAGACCGCACAGAAGGAAGGCAGTCATGACCGATACGGCACGCCAGCGGACCGCCGAGGCGGTGGCTGACGGCCCGGTGGGGCGGGGCCGGCCGCGGTTCGACATCGCGCGCTGGCGCGATCTGTCACTGGTCCCCGTGATCTTCGTCCTCGGGGTCATCGGCTTCATCGTCTCGCCCGCCTTCCTCACCGAGGACAACCTGATCGGCGTCGTCCAGCAGTCCACCGAGCTGGGGCTGCTGGTGCTGGGCGAGGCGCTGATCCTGATCAGCGGGCGGATGGACCTCTCCCTGGAGTCCACCATCGCCGTGGCGCCGGTGATCGCCCTGTGGCTCGTCCTGCCCGATCACGGGGCGCGGTTCGAGGGCCTGGGGCTGCTGCCGGTGTGGACCGCCATACCGCTGTGTCTGGCGGTCGGGGCGCTGATCGGCGCGGCCAACGGCTTCCTGATGCTCAAGCTGCGTGTCAACGGCTTCATCGCGACCCTGGGCATGCTCACCATGCTGCGCGGACTGCAGGTCGGTGTCGCCGAGGGCCAGTCGATCGTCAACGTCCCCGAGTCCTTCCGCTACCTCGGCAAGGCCGACTGGCTGGGCGTGCCCGCCGCCGTGTGGATCTGCCTGGGGCTGTACGCCCTCGGCGGCCTGGCGCTGGGCTATCTGCGGCACGGGCGCGCGCTGTACGCGATCGGCGGCAACCCCGAGGCCGCGAGGGCGGCGGGCATCCGGGTGGACCGGATCACCTGGATCGTGCTGAGCGTCGGCGGACTCCTCGCCGCCTTCGCGGGCATCCTCTACACCGGCCACTACGGCTCGGTCGCCGCGACCCAGGGCAACGGCTGGATCTTCCAGGTCTTCGCCGCCGCGGTCATCGGCGGAATCAGCCTCAAGGGCGGCCGTGGCACGCTCTTCGGAGCGCTCACGGGCGTGCTGACGCTGCAACTGGTCGTCAATGTGATGACCCTGGGCGGGGTACCGCCCCTGTGGAACCAGTTCATCAACGGCTCGATCATCATCGTCGCGCTGATCATCTCCCGCTACGCCAGCGGCGAGAAGCAGGACTGAGAGCCGGTCGGGAGGAAGCCATGGTGGGCGACGGAGGACGGGCACCCAGCGGCCCGCGCGAACTGGGGCGCTCGGGGGTACGCGTACCACCCCTGGGCCTTGGCTGCGCGCCGCTGGGCAATCTCTACGAGGCAGTGCCGGAGGAGCGCGCGCGGGACACCGTAAGAGCGGCGTTCGACACCGGCCTCACCTATATGGACACCGCGCCGCACTACGGCGTCGGTCTCTCCGAGGAGCGGCTGGGGCGGGTGCTGGCCGGGCGCGAGCGCGCCGGGTACACCCTCTCCACCAAGGTGGGGCGGCGGCTGCGCCCGCGCGCCCCCGGGGAGCCGGTCCAGGCGGACGGGTTCGCCGACACCCCCGACCGGGTCCGCGAGTGGGACTTCACCCGGGACGGCATCCGCGCCACCCTCGAGTCCTCCCTGGAGCGGCTCGGGGTCGACGCCCTGGACATCGTCTACGTTCACGATCCGGAAGACCACATCCGTGAGGTCTATGAGACGGGGTTCGCCGCGCTGGCCGAGCTGAAGCAGGAGAAGCTCGTCCGGGCCATCGGCTTCGGCATGAACCACAGCGACCTCCTCGCCCGGTTCGTCGCCGACTTCGATGTGGACGTCGTGCTGTGCGCCGGGCGCTGGACGCTGCTGGACCGCACCGCCCACGACGATCTGCTGCCGGTGTGCGAGCGGCGCGGCACCTCCGTGGTGGTCGGCGGGGTCTACAACTCCGGGCTGCTCGCCGACCCCGCCCCCGGGGCCCGCTACAACTACCAGCAGGCGCCGCCCGAGCTCCTGGCGCGGGCCCGGCGGCTGGCCGAGGTGTGCGCCGAGTACGAGGTGCCGCTGCGGGCCGCCGCGCTGCGCTTCCCCTTCGGCCATCCCGCGGTGGCCGCGGCGGTGGTCGGCTGCGCCACCCCGGCCGAAGTCCGGGACAACGCCGAGCTGTTCACCCACGACATCCCCGATGAGCTGTGGCAGGCTCTGGTGGCGCGCGGGCTGCTCGACGAGGACATCCCGCTGCCGGTCCCAACCCCCGAGGAGTGACCTTGCCTCGCCGTATCGACGCCCACCACCATCTGTGGGACCTGACCCGCCGCGAGCAGCCCTGGATGGACGGCCCGTGGGCCGAGCCCATCCGCCGCACCTTCACCCCGGACGACCTCATTCCGCATCTGGCCGCCCAGGGGATCGACGCCACCGTCGTCGTCCAGTCCAGCTCCTCCGTCGAGGAGACCCGGGAACTCCTGGCCCTGGCGGGCGGGTCGGACCGGATCGCGGGCGTCGTCGGCTGGGCCGACCTCACCGATCCCGGGGTGGGCGAGGTGCTCGCGGAGCTGGCCGCCGGGCCGGGCGGCGATCGGCTGGTGGGCCTGCGCCACCAGGTGCAGGACGAGCCGGATCCGCGCTGGCTGGACCGCGACGACGCCCGCCGGGGGCTCGCCGCGGTGGCCGCCGCGGGGCTGGTCTACGACCTGCTGGTCACCCCGCGCGAGCTTCCCGCGGCCATCGACGCCGTCCGCGAGCTGCCGCAGGTGCGCTTCGTCCTCGACCACGCGGCCAAACCGCCCGTGGCCAGCGGCGAGCGCGACCTCTGGGCCCGGCAGCTCACCTCGCTCGCGGCCCTGCCCAACGTCGACTGCAAGCTGTCCGGACTGGTCACCGAGGCCGACTGGGACGGCTGGAAGCCGGAGCAGGTGCTGCCGTACGCGCAGCACGTGCTGGACGCCTTCGGGCCCGGCCGGGTGCTGTTCGGCTCCGACTGGCCGGTGTGCGTCCTGGCCGCGACCTACGACGAGGTGGTGGCCCTCGCGGAGCGGGCCACCCGCCGGCTCGGCGAGGACGAGCGCGCCGCCGTCTTCGGCGGCAACGCGGCCCGCGCCTACGGCCTCCAGCCGTAAGGCGCGCGCCGCCTGCCGGCGCTCACAGTGTGGAGCGCAGCCACTGCTCCACGCTCGCGATGTGCACCGTCGCCCAGGACCGTGCCGCCTCCGCGTCGCGGTCCCGCAGCGCGGAGAGGATCGCCCGGTGCTCATGGAGGGTGCGGCTGACCGCGTCCTCCTGGGTCAGACCGCGCCACACCCGGGCCCGGGTGGTGGGGCCGGAGAGCCCGTCGAGCAGTGAGCAGAGCACCGAGTTGCCCGAGCACTGGACGATGCCGCGATGGAATTCCAGGTCGCAGGCGACCAGTTCCTCCACCGACGGCGTCTGCCCGAGCGCGTCCAGCTGCGCCTGGAGCCGGTCCAGGTCGGCCTCGCTGATCCGGGTGGAGGCCAGCGCCGTGGCCGCGGGCTCCAGAATCCGCCGTACCGCCAGGAACTCCAGTACGGTGTCATCGCGGTGGAAGTCCACGACGAAGCTCAGCGCCTCCAGCAGCAACTGGGGGTCGAGGCTGGTCACATAGGTGCCGTCGCCCTGCCGTACGTCGAGGATCCGGATCAGCGACAGGGCCCGCACGGCCTCGCGCAGCGAGTTGCGGGACAGGCCGAGATCGGCGGCCAGTTCGCTCTCCTTGGGGAGCCGGTCACCGGGGCGCAGCGCGCCCGAGACGATCATGCCCTTGATTTTCTCGATCGCCTCGTCGGTGACCGCCATGGTGGACCTCCCCGGAGCAAAACATCCGATGTATCAGGGGTCCATTATGACTTATGGCGTGCGCGAAACCGGCGGCGTCTGCCGGGGACGCCGCCGGTCCGCTGGGACCTGCTGCCGGGAGGGCCCGAAGACGGGCTCAGAGCCGGTTCATCGGAGGGCTCAGAAGGTGAACGGCCCCGGGGTCTGGGGCGAGGTGGCGGTGCAGTTCACCGTGATCAGGCCGAAGATGACCAGCTTGAGCGACTTGGCCTCCAGGACGTCGCCCGCGGCCACCGTGCCCTTGAGCGGGCCGGTGGTCACGTCGGAGCCGGTCGGGATGGCCGGGTTGGCGTTGCCGGTGAAGGTGGTGGTCCCGGAGCCGTTCTTCGACAGCGTCAGCGTCGAGCTCACCGAGCCCGCCGGAACGTCGATCGGAGCCTTGATCGCGCCCGAGGACAGGGTGATGGTCGCGGCCGTCCCGCTCTGCGTGGCCGTGAGGGTGGCCAGGCCCGACCCGTAGGTCCCGCAGTCGGCGGTCAGGGTCGCGGTCGTGGGGGTGACCGCGGACGCGGTCGGGGCCAGCGCGAGCGCGCCGGCTGCCAGTGCTGCTGTTCCCATTGCCGTGCTGATCCCGAGCTTGAAGCGTCTCATGGGACTGCCTTCCGGAGTGGGGGAGTGCGCCGATGTGTGGGGGGTTCCGCCCGTCATCCACGGGCGATGTCATTGATGCGCGCACCGCCGAAGAAGGCAAGAGCGATTCAGCAGATTTTTAACGCACGAGTAAGTCCGCGGACGCCCTCCGGGATCACCGCCAACTGCCTTACGGCCGACGGAACTTGGGGAAGCCTCAGGTCAGCTCCACGGCGTGCTGGGCGCCCCCGGCGCAGCACCCCGGGGCGATCCGGCCCGGGCCCGAACCGAGTCCGGGCGGCCGGGTGAGAAGACGTTTCCTCTCACCCGGCCGCCCGGATCTGGGGAGGCGGCCCCGCGGGGGTCAGGGTCGCTTGGCCAGCAGGTCCTCGACCCGGCTCCGGATGTCCTCGGAGTCCAGGCCGCGGATGGTCAGGGTGGTGCGGCGGCGCAGTACGTCGTCCGCCGTGCGCGCCCACTCGTAGTCCCGGGCGTAGACGACCTGCGCCCAGATCTCCGGGGCGTCCGGGTGGACGCGCTCCGCGAGCGCCGGGTCGCCGCTGGCCAGCCGGGCGATGTCGAAGGAGAGCGAGCCGTAGTGGGTCGCCAGGTGGCGGGCGGTGTCGGCGGCCATGCGCGGGCCGGGGGTGCCGCCGTCCACCAGCAGCCGGTGCTCGACGGCGTGCGGATTGGCCAGGCCCGGCAGCGGCATGTGCTTGGGCAGCTGCTTGACCGGCTCCATGTCGTCGGCGAGCGGACGGCCCGGCAGCTCGGCCAGCTTGTGCATCACGGTGCGGCCGATGTGGCGGAAGGTGGTCCACTTGCCGCCGGCTATGGAGAGCATTCCGCCCTTGCCCTCGGTGACCACGGTCTCGCGCTTGGCCTTGGCGGTGTCGCCGGGGCCGCCGGGCAGCACCCGGAGCCCTGCGAAGGAGTAGGTGATCAGGTCGCGGGAGAGCTGCTGGTCGCGGATGGAGAAGGCCGCCTCGTCCAGGATCTGGGCGACGTCCTTGTCGTTGACCGCGACATCGGCCGGGTCGCCCTCGAACTCCTCGTCCGTGGTGCCCAGCAGCAGCATGTCCTCCCAGGGGAGGGCGAAGGTGATGCGGTACTTGTCGATCGGGGTCGCCAGCGCCGCCCGCCAGGGGGAGGTGCGCTTGAGGACCAGATGCGCGCCCTTGGACAGCCGGATCGACGGCGCCGCGTTCGGGTCCTCCATCCGGCGCAGATGGTCCACCCAGGGGCCGGTGGCGTTGAGCACCAGACGGGCGTTCACCCCGAACTCGGTGCCGTCGGTGCGGTCCTTGAGCTCGGCGCCGGTGACCCGGCCGTCGCTCTTGCGCAGGCCGATGACCTCGGCGTGGTTGAGGACGGTGGCACCCGCCTCCGCGGCCGCCCGGACCGTCATCAGGGCCATGCGGCTGTCGTTCATCTGGCCGTCGCCGTAGACCGCGACCGCCTTCAGGTTCTCGGTGCGCAGCTCCGGGACGTCGCGCGCGGCCCGCTCGGCGCCGATCACATGGCCGACGCCGTCCCGGAACGCGGAGAGCGCCGAGTAGGCGAAGACACCCGCGCCCAGCTTGGCCGCGCCGTGCGGGCCGCCCTTGTAGACCGGCAGATAGAAGGTGAGCGGGTTGGCCAGGTGCGGGGCGACGGTGCGGGAGACCGCGCGCCGCTCGAAGTGGTTCTCGGCGACCAGCTTGACCGCGCCGGTCTGGAGATAGCGCAGGCCGCCGTGGAGCAGTTTGGAAGAGGCGGATGAGGTGGCGCCGGCGAAGTCACCGGCATCCACCATCGCCACCCGCAGCCCGGACTGCGCGGCGTGCCAGGCAGTGGTGATGCCCAGAATGCCGCCGCCGATCACCAGGAGGTCGTACGTCGCCTTGGAAAGCTGTTCCCGGGTTTCGGCTCGGCTCGGGTTCGAACCGGCAGCCGGGTGCGTTCCGAGGGACGGAACGCTCTGCAGGGTGGTCATTGATTACTCCTCGTCTTCGATCCAGCCCATGGTCCGCTGCACGGCCTTGAGCCAGCTCTTGTACTCGCGGTCGCGGACGTCCGCGTCCATTCGGGGGGTCCATTCGGCCGCCCGGCGCCAGTTGGCGCGCAGGGCGTCGGTGTCCGGCCAGAAGCCGACGGCCAGACCGGCGGCGTAGGCCGCGCCGAGGCAGGTGGTCTCGGCGACCATCGGGCGCACCACGGGTGCGTCCAGGGCGTCCGAGAGGGTCTGCATCAGAAGGTTGTTGGAGGTCATGCCGCCGTCGACCTTGAGCGCGGTGAGCTCGACCCCGGAGTCCTTGGTCATCGCGTCGACGATCTCGCGGGTCTGCCAGGCGGTGGCCTCGAGTACGGCGCGTGCGATGTGCGCCTTGGTGACATAGCGGGTCAGGCCCGCGATCACGCCGCGTGCGTCGTCCCGCCAGTACGGGGCGAACAGGCCGGAGAAGGCGGGCACGAAGTACGCGCCGCCGTTGTCCTCGACGGAGCTGGCGAGGGTCTCGATCTCGGCGGCGCTGTTGATCAGGCCCATCTGGTCCCGCATCCACTGCACCAGCGAACCGGTGACCGCGATGGAGCCCTCCAGGGCGTAGACCGGCTTCTCGTCGCCGATCCGGTAGCCGACGGTGGTCAGCAGCCCGTTGTAGGAGTTGACCGGCTTCTCGCCGGTGTTCATCAGCAGGAAGGTGCCGGTTCCGTAGGTCGACTTGGCCTCGCCCTCGGCGTAGCAGGTCTGGCCGAAGAGGGCCGCCTGCTGGTCGCCGAGCGCCGAGGCGACCGGCACGCCCGCCAGGATGCCCTCGGCCGTGTGGCCGTAGACCTCGGCGGAGGAGCGGATCCGCGGCAGCAGGGCGGCCGGGATGTCGATCGACGTGAGGATCTTCTCGTCCCAGTCGAGGGTGTGGAGGTTCATCAGGAGGGTGCGCGAGGCGTTGGTGACGTCGGTGACGTGCACGCCGCCGTTGACGCCGCCGGTCAGGTTCCAGATGACCCAGGAGTCCATGGTGCCGAAGAGGATGTCGCCCGCCTCGGCCCGCTCCCGCAGCCCCTCGACGTTGTCGAGCAGCCAGCGGATCTTGGGACCGGCGAAGTAGGAGGCCAGCGGAAGGCCGGTCTCGCGGCGGAAGCGGTCCTGGCCGACGTTGCGGCCGAGCTCGCGGCAGAGGGCGTCGGTGCGGGTGTCCTGCCAGACGATGGCGTTGTGCACCGGCTCACCGGTCTTGCGGTCCCACAGCAGGGTGGTCTCGCGCTGGTTGGTGATGCCGATCGCCTTGACGTCGATGGCGGTGATGCCGGCCTTGCTGATGGCGCCGGCGACGACCTCCTTGACGTTCTCCCAGATCTCGGTGGCGTTGTGCTCCACCCAGCCGGGCTTGGGGAAGATCTGCTCGTGTTCCTTCTGGTCCACCGAGACGATGCGGCCGTCGCGGTCGAAGACGATGCAGCGGCTGGAGGTGGTGCCCTGGTCGATGGCCGCGATGAACGGGCCCTGGCCGTGGGACGAGGCGCTCGTGGTGTGGGTGTCGGTCATGATCTGCTGCTCTCCTGCGGGTGGTGGGGTGGGCTAGGCGAAGGCGATCTCGTAGATCCCGCCGGCGATGGCGCCGCCGATGAGCGGGCCGACGACCGGGATCCAGGCATAGCCCCAGTCCGAGCCGCCCTTGTTGGGCAGCGGCAGGAGGGCGTGGGCGATACGGGGGCCGAGGTCACGCGCCGGGTTGATGGCGTAACCGGTCGGGCCGCCGAGCGAGAGGCCGATGCCGACCACCACGAAGGCGGTGATCATGACGCCGATGACGCCCAGGCCCTTGCCGTCGCCGTTGAGCCCCTGGGTGAGGATGGCGAGCACCAGCACGGTCGTGGCGATGATCTCGGTGGCCAGGTTCTGCGCGACGTTCCGGATCTCGGGGCCGGTGGAGAAGACACCCAGCACCGGACCGGCGTCGGTGGCCTGCTGCTTGTCCGCCGCCACCGTGTCCTGGGCGCCCGGGCCGCCGACGATCTCGCGGTCGGTGAGATGGGCGTGGAAGTGGCCGAGGTAGGCGAGCCACACCAGCGACGCGCCGATCACCGCGCCGAGCATCTGCCCGAGGAAGTAGACCGGCACATCGCTCCACTCGATGCCGCCCTTGATGGCGAGGCCGAGCGTCACCGCCGGGTTGAGATGGGCCCCCGAGAGAGGCGCCGAGATATACGCGCCGGTGAGCACGGCGAAGCCCCACCCGAGGGTGATGGCGACCCACCCCGCCTCGAACGCCTTGGATCGCTTCAAGATCACGCCGGCGACGACACCGCAGCCGAGCAGTATGAGTACGGCGGTACCGATGGTCTCGCCGATGAAGATGTCGGAGCTGGACACCCGCGACTCCTTTGTCCTTCGTCCAGGGGAAGGCGAACCCCCGGGTTCTCTCCGGTGGTCCGCGCCCTCGTGGGAGGGCGTTGGTCGGCCCGCGGCGAGTCCACCATAGCGAATATTGTCGTCAGGTGTTCGACAATGCCGACCGATGAACGGCAGTTTTCTTCACGGCGAAGACCCCGTCAAGGGTCGTGTGAAGGAAAAATCACGGGTATGTGAAACCGTGATGAAGCAGGTCATGCCGGGATATGGGGGCAGATCCGCGCGGGTTGCCACGATTCAGAAACGGAGGGCGCCCAAGTCCCGGGAGACGGCGCGGGCGCAGTCCCGTACGGCGGCCACGAGCTCCGAGCGCAGCTCCCCGTCGTCGCACACCCGCTCGACCGCGCCCGTGATCCCCACCGCGCCCACGGGCAGCCGGCGCCGGTCGTGGATGGGCGCCGCGACCGACGCCACGCCCTCCCAGGTCTCCTCCACGTCGGAGCCCCAGCCGCGCGCCCGGATCAGGTCCAGCACGCCCTCGAACTCCCGCTCCCCGGTCACCGTGCGGGGGGTGAACGCCTTACGGTCGGCCTCGGTCACCTCGCTGTGGGCGACCGGGTCGTACGCGGAGAGCACCTTGCCCAGGGCCGTGGAGTGCAGCGGGTGCATCGCGCCGACCTCCAGCACCTGGCGGCTGTCGTCCGGCCGGAAGACGTGGTGGACGATCAGCACGCCCTGCTGGTGCACCACGCCCAGGTACACGCTCTCGCCGCTGGAGCGGGCCAGGTCGTCCGTCCACACCAGGGCGCGGGCGCGCAGCTCGTGCACGTCCAGATAGCTGTTGCCCAGGCGCAGCAGCTCCGCGCCGAGCTGATAGCGGCCGGACGCCTCGTCCTGCTCGACGAAGCCCTCCTGCTGCAGCGTGCGCAATATGCCGTGCGCGGTGCCCTTGGCCAGCCCCAGAGTGGAGGCGATGTCGGACAGTCCCAGACGTCGCTCACCACCGGCGAGCAGGCGTAGCATCGCGGCGGCGCGCTCCAACGACTGGATGTTCCGGGCCATCGCCAACCTCCTGACTGCGGTTCGACAATGCTGAACACTATCGGTCCATGTCGACCTCGCGGTACCGCAAGGCCATGTGTCGACGATCAAGGGCCTGCCGAGGGCCGGCCGGCCGCCCCCCGTCCCGGGTGATGGAACGACCATCGTGAAACGACCACTGGCAGCTACGCTGGCGTGGTGCGCCGTCCCCAGGGGAGGGCGCAAAGCCGACAGCCGTCGCACTCCAGGGAGCACATCCATGGCCTCGCATACGCCATCGCCCACATCCGCCGCCCGAGCCGAAGCGCTCCGCGAAGCACTGGCCACCCGCGTGGTGGTCGCCGACGGCGCGATGGGGACGATGCTCCAGGCGCAGGACCCCAGTCTCGACGACTTCCAGCAGCTCGAGGGCTGCAACGAGATCCTCAACATCACCCGCCCGGACATCGTCCGCTCGGTCCACGCGGAGTACTACGCCGCCGGGGTGGACTGCGTCGAGACCAACACCTTCGGCGCCAACCACGCGGCGCTCGGTGAGTACGACATCCCCGACCGCGTCCACGAGCTCTCCGAGGCCGGCGCCCGGATCGCCCGTGAGGTCGCCGACGAGTTCGCCGCCGACGGACGCCAGCGCTGGGTGCTGGGCTCCATGGGCCCCGGCACCAAGCTGCCCACCCTCGGCCACGCCCCCTATGTCACCCTCCGCGACGCCTACCAGGCCAATGCCGAGGGCATGATCGCCGGTGGCGCGGACGCCCTCCTGGTGGAGACCACCCAGGACCTGCTGCAGACCAAGGCCGCGATCCTCGGCGCCCGCCGCGCCCTGGACGCCACCGGCGCCAACCTCCCCCTGATCTGCTCGGTCACCGTCGAGACCACCGGCACCATGCTGCTCGGCTCCGAGATCGGCGCGGCGCTCACCGCCCTCGAGCCGCTCGGCATCGACATGATCGGCCTCAACTGCGCCACCGGCCCCGCCGAGATGAGCGAGCATCTGCGCCATCTCGCCCGCCACTCCCGTATCCCGCTGTCCTGCATGCCCAACGCCGGCCTTCCGGTGCTGGGCAAGGACGGCGCCCACTACCCCCTCACCCCCGGCGAGCTGGCCGACGCCCAGGAGACCTTCGTCCGCGAGTACGGGCTCTCCCTGGTCGGCGGCTGCTGTGGCACCACGCCCGAGCATCTGCGCCAGGTCGTCGAGCGGGTCCGAGGTCTGGCCCCCACCGAGCGCTCCCCGCGCCCGGAGCCCGGCGCCGCCTCGCTCTACCAGACCGTGCCGTTCCGCCAGGACACCTCGTATCTGGCGATCGGCGAGCGCACCAACGCCAACGGCTCCAAGAAGTTCCGCGAGGCCATGCTGGAGGCCCGCTGGGACGACTGTGTGGAGATCGCCCGGGAGCAGATCCGCGAGGGCGCCCATCTGCTCGACCTGTGTGTGGACTACGTCGGCCGGGACGGCGTCGCGGACATGGAGGAGCTGGCCGGGCGGTTCGCCACCGCCTCCACCCTGCCCATCGTCCTGGACTCCACCGAGGTCGACGTCATCCGGGCCGGGCTGGAGAAGCTCGGCGGGCGCGCGGTCATCAACTCCGTCAACTACGAGGACGGGGACGGTCCCGAGTCGCGGTTCGCCAAGGTCACCCGGCTCGCCCAGGAGCACGGCGCCGCCCTGATCGCGCTGACCATCGACGAGGAGGGCCAGGCCCGCACGCCGGAGCACAAGGTGGAGATCGCCGAGCGGCTGATCGCCGACCTGACCGGCAACTGGGGCATCCACGAGTCGGACATCCTCATCGACACCCTGACCTTCACCATCTGCACCGGTCAGGAGGAGTCCCGTAAGGACGGCATCGCCACCATCGAGGCGATCCGCGAGCTCAAGCGGCGCCACCCGGACGTCCAGACCACGCTGGGCCTGTCGAACATCTCCTTCGGCCTCAACCCGGCCGCCCGGATCGTGCTCAACTCCGTCTTCCTCGACGAATGCGTCAAGGCGGGCCTGGACTCGGCGATCGTGCACGCCTCCAAGATCCTGCCGATCGCGCGGTTCGAGGAGGAGCAGGTCAAGACCGCCCTGGACCTGATCTACGACCGCCGCGCCGAGGGCTACGACCCGCTGCAGAAGCTGATGGGGCTCTTCGAGGGCGCCACCGCCAAGTCCCTCAAGGCCGGCAAGGCCGAGGAGCTGGCCGCGCTGCCCCTGGACGAGCGCCTCAAGCGGCGCATCATCGACGGTGAGCGCAACGGCCTGGAGGCCGACCTCGACGAGGCGCTCCAGGAGCGCCCCGCCCTGGAGATCGTCAACGAGACGCTGCTGGACGGCATGAAGGTGGTCGGCGAGCTCTTCGGCTCCGGCCAGATGCAGCTTCCGTTCGTGCTCCAGTCCGCCGAGGTCATGAAGACCGCGGTGGCGCATCTGGAGCCGCATATGGAGAAGTCGGACGACGAGGGCAAGGGCACCATCGTGCTCGCCACCGTCCGCGGCGACGTCCATGACATCGGTAAGAACCTCGTGGACATCATCCTGTCCAACAACGGCTACAACGTGGTCAACCTGGGCATCAAGCAGCCGGTCTCCGCGATCCTGGAGGCCGCCGAGGAGCACCGCGCCGATGTGATCGGCATGTCCGGGCTGCTGGTGAAGTCCACGGTGATCATGAAGGAGAACCTGGAGGAGCTCAACCAGCGCAAGCTGGCCGCCCAGTTCCCCGTCATCCTCGGCGGCGCCGCCCTCACCCGCGCGTACGTCGAGCAGGATCTGCACGAGATCTACGAGGGCGAGGTGCGCTACGCCCGCGACGCCTTCGAGGGCCTGCGGCTCATGGATGCCCTGATCGCCGTCAAGCGCGGTGTGCCCGGCGCCGCGCTCCCCGAGCTCCGGCAGCGCCGCGTCCCCCAGCGCGCCGCCCAGGTGCGGGAGCCGGAGCCGGACGAGGGTCCCGCGCGCTCGGACGTGTCCACCGACAACCCCCTCCCCACCCCGCCCTTCTGGGGCACCCGCGTCGTCAAGGGCATCCAGCAGGCCGACTACGCCTCCTGGCTGGACGAGGGGGCGCTGTTCAAGGGCCAGTGGGGGCTCAAGCAGGCCCGCACCGGCGAGGGGCCCGGCTACGAGGAGCTGGTGGAGAGCGAGGGGCGGCCCCGGCTGCGCGGCTGGCTGGACCGGCTGCACACCGGGAACCTGCTGGAGGCGGCCGTCGTCTACGGCTACTTCCCGTGCGTCTCCAAGGGCGACGATCTGGTCCTGCTGAACGAGGACGGCAGTGAGCGGACCCGCTTCACCTTCCCGCGCCAGCGCCGCGGCCGCCGGCTGTGCCTGGCCGACTTCTTCCGGCCCGAGGAGTCCGGTGAGACCGATGTCGTCGGGCTGCAGGTGGTGACCGTCGGCTCGAAGATCGGCGAGGCCACCGCCGAGCTGTTCGCCGCCGACTCCTACCGCGACTATCTGGAGCTGCACGGCCTCTCCGTGCAACTGGCGGAGGCGCTGGCCGAGTACTGGCACGCGCGGGTCCGCGCCGAGCTGGGCTTCGACGGTGAGGACCCGAGCGAGATGGAGGACATGTTCGCGCTGAAGTACCGCGGCGCGCGCTTCTCGCTGGGTTACGGCGCCTGCCCCGACCTGGAGGACCGCGCGAAGATCGCCGATCTGCTGCGGCCCGAGCGGATCGGGGTGAAGCTCTCGGAGGAGTTCCAGCTCCACCCCGAGCAGTCCACGGACGCCATCGTGATCCACCACCCGGAGGCCAAGTACTTCAACGCGCGGTAGTCCTCCGGCGGCTGTTCGTGACCGCCTTACGGTGCTTACGAGGCGCGTCGGCGCGGCGCGACGTAGACTGGTCGATCCGGTAGAGGCCGGTCGCCTTCCCGTCAGTGGAAGGGGGCCGGCCTTCGTGCCCCTTATCCGGAGGTGTTTGGATGACCAGCAGCATCCCGGCCGTCGATACCCGTACGGCCGAAGGCTCGGCACTGCAAGCCGTTCTGCTCGACATGGACGGCACCCTGGTCGACACCGAGGGCATCTGGTGGGACGCGGAGGTCGCCATCTTCGCCGAGCTCGGTCACGCTCTCGCCGAGGAGTACCGCCAGGTCGTCGTCGGCGGCCCGATGTCGCGCAGCGCCCAGTTCCTGATCGAGGCCACCGGCGCCGAGATCGCCCTCGCCGAGCTCACCGGCCTGCTCAACAGCCGCTTCACCGAGCTGATCGACGGCAGTGTGCCGATGCTGCCCGGCGCCCGCCGGCTGCTCACCGAGCTGGCCGCGCAGTCCATCCCCACCGCCCTGGTCTCCGCCTCCCACCGGCGGGTGATGGACCGGGTCCTGCGCTCGCTCGGCCCGGAGCACTTCACCCTGACGGTCGCGGGCGACGAGGTCGAGCGGACCAAGCCGCATCCGGACCCGTATCTGTTCGCCGCGGCCGGACTGGCCGCCGAGCCGGGGCGGTGCGTGGTCATCGAGGACACCGACACGGGCGTACGGGCCGCGGAGGCGGCCGGGTGCCGGGTGGTCGCGGTGCCGTCCGTGGTGCCGATCGAGCCCGCCGCGGGGCGTACGGTCGTCGGTTCGCTCGAAGAAGTCGATCTTTCATTTCTGCGTACTCTGGTCACCGCAATGCACTGAACGCGCACCGAGCGTATTTCTGTAAATTGCAAACTGAATAGCGCGGGCGCACTTTTCACGTTCCGTTGGCGACAAGGGGGCGTGATGTTTATCACTGCACATGCGGTGAGCGGATGGGGCGGTGGCCTGCCGCGCGTCCTGTCTGATGCGATTTGGGTGAACCCATGTGTCCGGATTGGTGGCATGCCGTACGAATCGTGGCAGCGTCCGAATATCGGTCGATGGCCGCTCGTTATCGGGGCGTGATATCGCCTCAACTTCGTTGTGTCTGAGCATGGTCGGCGCCGCGGACTAATCTCGTCGCGAGTAGTTGATCGATGGCAGGGAGACTCCCGACAATGACGCGCAAGTCGCTGGTGCTGCCGGCTGTGGCCGGCCTCCTGATCTCCACGCTCGCCGCGTGCGGTGGTACCGACGGCTCGGGCTCGGACGGTGAGGCGATCGTCCTGGGCAGCACGGACCGCATAGAGGCGTCGAAGGCCGCGCCCGCTCCGCTGGACCCGGCCCTGGCCTACGACTTCGCCTCCTGGAGCGTGCTGCACAACGCCTTCCAGACGCTGATGAGACTGCCCCGCTCCGGAACCGAGCCGATACCCGACGCCGCCGAGAAGTGCGGCTTCCAGGACCGGCAGAGCGAGCAGTACCGCTGCACGCTGCGCAGCGGGCTGAAGTTCTCCAACGGTCACGACCTGACCTCCGAGGACGTCAAGTTCTCCCTCGAGCGCGTGCTGCGCATCGACGACCCCAACGGCACCAAGTCGCTGCTGTCCAACGTGGACAAGATCGAAACCCCCAGCGACCGCGAGATCGTCATCCACCTCTCGCAGTCGGACGCGACCTTCCCGTCGAAGCTCACCACTCCGGCCGCCGCGATCCTGGACAGCGAGGTCTACAAGCCCGACGCGCTGCGCAATGGCTTCGAGATGACGGGCTCGGGCCCGTACTCCGCGAAGACCGAGGTGCGCAACAACCGGCTGGTCAAGGTCGTCTTCACCAAGAACTCCCACTACAAGGGCGATGTCCAGCTCAAGGCCGACAAGGCGGAGATGCGTTTCTACGACTCCGCCTCGACCATGGAGAAGGCGCTGGTCAAGGGCGACATCGACGTGGTCCACCGCGGCTTCTCGCCCGAGCAGATCGACAAGCTCAACAAGGGCGACGTCAAGGGCGTGCGCCTCTTCGAGTCCTCCGGGCAGGGCATCCGCTATCTGGTCTTCAACACCTCGGACCCGGCGGTCAAGAACAAGGCGGTCCGGCAGGCCATCGCCCATCTCGTGGACCGCCAGGCGCTGGTGCGCGATGTGTACAAGCGGACCGCCGAGCCGCTCTACTCGATGATCCCCACCAGCATCTCCTCCCATATCAACTCGTTCCACAACGAGTACGGCGACCCGGACCCCGCGGTTGCCAAGAGCGTGCTGCGCGACGCCGGTATCAACACCCCGGTGAAGCTGACGCTGACCTACACCACCGACCACTACGGTCCGGAGACGGCCGGGGAGTTCAAGGAGCTGAAGAAGCAGCTCAACCGCAGCGGCCTCTTCTCCGTCACGATCAAGGGCTACCCGTGGCGGGACTTCCGCCCCGCGCTCATCAAGCGCCAGTTCTCCGCCTCCGGGATGGGCTGGCTGCCCGACTTCCCGGACCCCGACAGCTACACCGCGCCGTTCCTCACCACGGACAACTTCCTCAACTCGCCCTACCGCAACAGCACCATCCAGGACGAGCTGATCCCCAAGACCCGGCAGGAGGCCCAGCGCAGCCTCGCCGACAAGGACTTCCAGTCGATCCAGAACGCCATCGCCAGCGACGTGCCCTATCTCCCGCTGTGGCAGGGCAACACCTATGTGGCCGCCCGCGAGAACGTCATCGGCGCCGAGTACGCCTTCGACTCCTCGACCATGCTCCAGCTGTGGGAGCTCGGGAAGGGCGACTGAGAACGACCCACGGGGGTCAGGCACGGAACGACGAATGGGTGAGGAAGACCGTTGAGGAAACGTGATCAGTGGCTGGCAGCTCCGCTCGGCGCGGGACTGGCCGCCGCCCTGCTCACCGGATGCGGCAGTGAGGATGGGGACGCGGCGGGCAGCGGCGAGCACGTGGTCATGGGGATGTCGGACGAGGTGCTCGCCACCGACCCGGCATCCGGCTACGACCCGGGCTCCTGGCTGCTGTTCAACAACGTCTTCCAGTCCCTGCTGAGCTTCCCGAAGGGCAGCACCACACCGCAGCCGGAGGCGGCGGAGAAGTGCTCCTTCAAGGACAACGCCAGCCGGGTCTACTCCTGCACGCTGCAGAACGACCTGACGTTCTCAGGCGGCCACCCGCTCACCTCCGAGGACGTCAAGTTCTCCTTCGAGCGCACCAAGCGGATCAATGACGCGAACGGTCCGGCGCTGATGCTCACCTCCATCGGGAGCATCGACACCCCGGACAGGCGGACCGTCGTCTTCCATCTGAAGAACTCCGACGCGACCTTCCCGCAGAAGATCGCCTCCGGCGCCGGATCCATCGTCGACCACCGGGAATACCCCGCCGACAAGCTGCGCACGGACCACAAGGCGGTCGGCTCCGGCGTCTACAAGCTGGACTCCTTCACCAAGGACGAGGCCATCTTCTCCGTCAACGGCGGCTACCAGGGGCCCGCCCGGCCGAAGAACTCCGGGCTGAACCTGAAGTTCTTCCACGGCGGGCAGGCCCGGCTGAAGTCCGCCGTGCAGAAGGGCGATGTGGACCTCGCCTACCGCGGGCTGGCCATGCGGGACCTCGCCGACCTCCAGGCGCAGAGCCTCGGCGGCGGCAAGAGCCTGAACGTGGTCGAGGGCACCGGCGCCGAGGTCCAGCACCTGGTCTTCAACATGAAGGACCCGGTGGCGGGCAAGCTCGGCGTGCGCAAGGCCATGGCGTACCTCATCGACCGCTCCACCCTGGTGCGGGACGTCTACAAGCGCACCGCCGAACCGCTGTACTCGGTGGTCCCGGCCGGGATCACCGGCCACAACACCGCCTTCTACGACAAGTACGGCGACCGCCCGCAGCCCGAGAAGGCCAAGCAGGCGCTGCGGGACGAGGGCATCTCCGGCAAGGTCAAGCTGACGCTGTGGGGCACCCCGATCCGCTACGGCCCCGGCACCGTCCCGGGCCTGCGCCAGATCGCCGAGCAGCTCAACGCCAGCGGGCTGTTCGACGTCGATGTGAAGAGCGCTGACGTCGCCGCGTACGAGAAGGGCGTCGCCGGCGGGAAGTACGGCGTCTACGTGAAGGGCTGGGTGCCCGACTACCCGGACCCGGACAACTTCGTCGCCCCGTTCTTCGGCGCCGGCAACGTCCTGGCCAACCACTACACCTCGCCGCGGCTGTCCGCGCAGCTCATCCCCGCCACCGCCGAGCAGCCCAGCCGCGAGGCCACGGTCGGCGACTTCCAGCGGATCCAGGACATCGTCGCCGACGAGGTGCCGATGCTCCCGCTGTGGCAGGGCAAGCAGTACGCGGTGGCCCAGGACGACATCTCCGGGCTGCAGTGGACCCTCGACTCCTCGACGGTCTTCCGCTTCTGGGAGATCGGCAAGTCGTCCGACGGCTGACGGGGACGGGCGGCCTTACGGCGGTACGGCAGGAGGCCCGGGGCGCGCGCCCCGGGCCTCCTGCCGTACCGCCACCGTCCCGGTGCCGCTACTGCGCGCCGGGGCGGACCAGGCCGCTCTCGTAGGCGTACACGGCGGCCTGCACCCGGTCGCGCAGCCCCAGCTTGGTCAGCACATGGCCCACATGCGTCTTGACCGTGGTCTCGCTGACGAACAGATCCGCGGCGATCTCCGCGTTGGACAGCCCCCGGGCCACCAGCTTCAGCACCTCGACCTCGCGCTCGGTCAGGGTGTGCAGGGTGTCCGGCACCGGCTCCTCGCCCGACGGGAGATGCCCGGCGTACTTGTCGAGCAGCCTGCGGGTGATGCTGGGCGCCAGCATCGCCTCGCCCGCCGCCACCACGCGGATGGCCTGCACCAGCTCGGTGGCGGGCGCGTCCTTCAGCAGAAAGCCGCTGGCCCCGGCGCGCAGCGCCTCCACCACGTACTCGTCCAGGTCGAAGGTGGTCAGCACCAGCACCTTGGCCGGGCCGTCCCGCCCCGGACCGGTGATCTGGCGGGTCGCCTCCACGCCGTCCATCCGCGGCATCCGGATGTCCATCAGGACCACATCGGGCTGCAGCGCCCGCACCTGATCGAGGGCCTGCAGACCGTCCCCTGCCTCGCCGACGACCGCCAGATCCTGCTCCGCCTCGAGGATCATCCGGAAGCCGGTGCGCAGCAGCGGTTGGTCATCGACCAGTAGGACGCGGATCGCCACGGGAACTCCTTCGCTAGACCGCGTCCATTCTGCCCGCCCGTCACCCACCACCACCCTCAGGGGGCGCTACGCGGCACCTTCTTCTTGCCCGTCACCCACCACCACCCTCAGGGGGCGCTACGCGGCACCTTCTTCTTGCCCGTCACCCACCACCACCCTCAGGGGGCGCTACGCGGCACCTTCTTCTTGCCCGTCACCCACCACCACCCTCAGGGGGCGCTACGCGGCACCTTCTTCTTGCCCGTCACCCACCACCACCCTCAGGGGGCGCTACGCGGACCCTCGATTCTGGAGAGGCACGACCGCCAGGGGATACGGCGGCGGCGTACCCCCGAACTCGGGACAGTGCGCTTGGTGGTCGCACCAGCCGCACAGCCTGGTCTGGCGGGGTACGAACGCACCGGTCTCCGTGGCCAGCCGGATCGCCTCCCACAGGGCCAGCACCTTGCGCTCCACCGCCCGCAGATCCCGCTCGTCCGGGTCGTACGTCCGCACATCGCCGCTGCCCAGATAGACCAGCTGCAGCCGCCGCGGGATCACTCCGCGCAGCCGCCACAGCACCAGCGCGTAGAACTTCATCTGGAAGAGGGCCTCGCCCGCGTACTGCGGCGCGGGAGCCTTGCCCGTCTTGTAGTCCACGATCCGCACATCACCCGTGGGAGCGATGTCGATCCGGTCGATGATTCCGCGCAGCCGCAGCCCGGATTCGAGCTCCGTCTCGACGAACAGCTCCCGCTCCGCGGGCTCCAGACGCGTCGGGTCCTCCAGCGAGAACCACTGGTCCACGAGCGTCTGAGCCCCCGTCAGCCATTCGGCCAGCCGGTCCGGCGCCGGGGCGCCGTCCTCCTCCTGGAACAGCTCCGCCAGCTCCGGCTTGGCCGCCAGCAGCCGATCCCACTCGCCCGGCACCAACGCCCGGGCCCGCGGCGAGGTCCGCTCGGCGGCCGGGGCGTCGAAGAGCCGCTCCAGCACCGCGTGGACCACCGTGCCGCGGGTGGCCGCCGCGCTGGGCTTCTCCGGCAATTTGTCGATCACTCGGAAGCGGTACAGCAACGGGCACCGCATGAAATCGGCCGCCCGCGACGGTGACAACGAGGCGGCTGGACCGGACCTCGGCGGCCCGTCCGACGGTTCGGCCTTCCCGGTGGTGGTTCCCGTGGTGGTTCCCATGGCGAAGACCCTACGACCCGCCACTGACAGCCGGACGCATACCATCGACGTCCGAGCCCCTCGCACTGCATGATCGTGGGGACCGTATCAAAAGAGGGGTGCGACCGAGCATCCGACGAGGGGACACCGTGGACAACAGCGGGCAGCGGCAGTCCGACAACGGGGAATCGGACCGCACGACCGAGCCCGAGGGTGGCAAACAGCCGCGCCCACGCGAGCCGGGCGGCGGCATTCTGATGGGCCGCCCGTTCGGCGTGCCCGTGTACGTATCGCCCAGCTGGTTCCTGGTCGCCGCCCTCATCACCTGGGTCTTCGGCGGTCAGCTCGACCGGGTGCTGCCCGAGCTCGGCGCCGCCCGCTATCTGGTCTCGCTCTTCTTCGCGGTGGCCTTCTACGCCTCGGTGCTGGTGCACGAGCTCGCCCACACCGTGGCCGCGCTCCGCTTCAAGCTGCCGGTGCGCCGGATCCAGCTCCAGTTCTTCGGCGGTGTCTCGGAGATCGAGAAGGAGACCGAGACCCCCGGCCGGGAGTTCGTGCTCGCCTTCGTCGGCCCGCTGCTCTCCCTGGTTCTCTCGGGCGTGTTCTACCTGGGCATGATGGTCGTGGAGCCCGGTACGGTGCCCGGGGTGCTGCTCGCCGGGCTGATGATCTCCAACCTGATCGTGGCCGCGTTCAACCTGCTGCCCGGGCTGCCGCTGGACGGCGGGCGGATGCTGCGCGCCGTCGTCTGGAAGATCAGCGGCAGGCCCATGACCGGCACCGTCGCCGCCGCCTGGAGCGGCCGTGCGCTGGCCGTCGCGGTGCTCGTCGGACTGCCGCTGCTCACCCAGGCGGGCGGGCTCGGCGACGAGCCCGAGAGCTTCGGCAGCGTCGACTCGCTCACCGACGCGCTGCTGGCCGCCATACTCGCCGCGATCATCTGGACCGGCGCGGGCAACAGCCTGCGCATGGCCCGGCTGCGGGAGCGGCTGCCGGACCTGCGCGCCCGTACGCTCACCCGGCGAGCCGTCCCCGTGGCGGCCGACACCCCGCTCTCCGAGGCGCTGCGGCGGGCGAACGAGGCCGGGGCCCGTGCCCTGGTCGTGGTGGACGGCCACGGCACCCCCACCGCCGTGGTGCGCGAGGCCGCCATCGTGGGGATCCCCGAGCACCGCCGCCCCTGGGTCGCGGTCAGCGGTCTCGCCCAGGATCTCAAGGACGGTATGCGGGTCTCCGCCGAGCTCACCGGCGAGGAGCTGCTGGACACCCTGCGGGCCACCCCCGCCACCGAGTACCTGGTGGTGGAGGAGAGCGGCCAGATCTACGGAGTGCTCTCCACGGCCGATGTCGAGCGCGCCTTCGTGGCGGCCATGGCCAGGACACCCGCGGGCCCCTCCTGAGGCCCCCGGTGTGGTCCGGGCAGGGTGAAGTGCCCGGTAGGCTGTTCACATGTCCGAACCGACCGGTGCCGCCCGCCGTCGCGGGCCCTTCCAGGTCGGGGACCAGGTCCAGCTCACCGACCCCAAGGGACGCCACTACACCTTCACGCTCGAGGCCGGGAAGAACTTCCACACCCACAAGGGATCCTTCCCCCATGACGAGCTGATCGGTGCCCCTGAGGGAACCGTCGTGCGTACCACGGGAAACGTCGCGTATCTCGCGCTGCGCCCCCTGCTCCCCGACTATGTCCTGTCCATGCCACGCGGTGCCGCCGTGGTCTACCCCAAGGACGCGGGGCAGATCCTGGCGATGGCCGACATCTTCCCCGGCGCACGTGTCGTCGAGGCGGGCGTCGGCTCCGGCTCGCTCTCCATGTTTCTGCTGCGGGCCATCGGCGACCAGGGCATGCTGCACTCCTACGAGCGCCGGGCCGACTTCGCCGAGATCGCCGCCCAGAACGTCGAGCGCTACTTCGGCGCCCCGCACCCCGCCTGGCGGCTCACCGTCGGCGACCTCCAGGACAACCTCAGCGACACCGAGGTGGACCGCGTGATCCTGGACATGCTCGCCCCCTGGGAGTGCCTGGAGCCGGTGTCCAAGGCGCTCGTCCCCGGCGGCATCCTGTGCGCGTACGTCGCCACCACCACCCAGCTCGCCCGCACCGTGGAGTGCATCCGCGAGCACGGCACCTTCAACGAGCCGTCGGCCTGGGAGACCATGGTCCGCACCTGGCATGTCGAGGGCCTGGCCGTACGGCCCGACCACCGCATGATCGGCCACACCGGCTTCCTGCTCACCGCCCGCCGGCTCGCGGACGGTGTGGAGCCCCCGATGCGCCGCCGCAGGCCCGCCAAGGGTGCCTACGGCGAGGACTACGTGGGCTGGGGCACCGCGAAGGACACCGGCGCCGCGGACGCCTCAGGAGGCGGCCGGAGCGCTTCCGGCGGCCAGGACACCTCGTCCGGCGGCGCCTGACGGCCGCCTGACGGACACCGGCGCCACAACGGCTCGGCGCGGCCACCGAATTCCCCGTGTGCGGGCGGTGGCCGCGCCCCTGTGAGATGTGGCACGATGCGGGGCATCTCCCGCCTCAGCCCTTACCTGGAGTCATCCCGCGTGCAGCCTCTGGGCCCGGATCTCGCGCACACCCATCCCCGTCCGGTGCACTGGGTCGCGACCGCGGCCGCCGTGGCCGCCGTCATCGCCGGGGGGTCGTTCTTCCAGCCCTCCGACGCCAAGGCCACCACGTCCACCGCCGCCTCCGCCCCGCGTGCCGGGGGGCTTCCGGCGGCCAAGGCCCCCGATCCCCGCGCCGCGGACTATCCGATGGACTGCGGACGGGCCAGGCCCGACGTCATCGACCGGGCCTCGGCGGACCTGGACGGCGACGGGCGGCCGGAGACCGCCGTCGTGGTGCGCTGCGCGACGGCGTTCGGCACCCCGCCCAGTGGCGTGTATGTGCTCTCCCAGCCGGCCCGTGCGGGAGCCGCGCCCCGCGTGGTGGCCACGTTCGTGGACCCGAAGGAAGGGATGAGCGTCACCGATTTCGCGGTGCGCGGAAAGACGGTTTCGGCCACCTTGCTCGGATACTCGTCGGCCAAGGTGCCGCGGTGCTGCCCGGATCAGCAGCGCGAGGTCAACTGGCGGTGGCGGGACGGCAGGTTCGTCCTGAAGGCGCTGCCGGTTCCGGGGAGTGTGTGAGCGGTCGCTCGCGGAGTGTCACTCCGCGTCGGGGCCGTAGACCTCGATCCGGTCCGTGACGCGGCGTACATGGATGCAGTCGCCGGGGCACTCCTTGGCGGAATCCTTGACCTCGGTGAGCAGGGTCAGGGGGACCGGAGTGGTGGCACCCTTCTCCTGTAGCAGCTCATCGTCGGCGCTCTTGACGTAGGCTAGACCGTCGATGTCGAGTTCGAAGACCTCGGGAGCGTACTGGGCGCAGATGCCGTCGCCGGTGCACAGGTCCTGGTCAATCCACACTTCAAGATCGCCGAGCTCCTCGTTTCGCACGGTGTGCCCCCTGCTGTTCCTTCGATACGCCATTCAACAGTGTCTAAATATCGCCAGCCCTGACGGGTGTTGACCGTGTCGACGATACAACCGGTCGCTTTCCGATGTTGTTGGGTGGGTATTCGGCTGGTGTGAGGGAGTGCGCAAGGGTGAAGATCGGACACACGCCGACCGGGTTTGTGATCTAGGGGTTTCAACCCGCACCGGCCCAGGTAGGGTCAGGAAGCGTCCAGCTCCCCTTGGAGGAGGTGAGGACCGTGGCAGCCCACGACGACGACATCAACCGCGGCATCCGGCCGGGGCGGGGGTCTGATGACCCTGCCGGCCAGGTTGCCTATCTCGAGCAGGAAATCGCCGTCCTGCGCCGCAAGCTCGCCGACTCTCCGCGTCATACGAGGATTCTCGAAGAGCGGATCGTCGAGCTGCAGACCAATCTGGCGGGAGTCTCCGCACAGAACGAGCGGCTCGCGAACACACTCCGTGAGGCCCGCGACCAGATCGTGGCCCTCAAGGAGGAGGTCGACCGGCTTGCCCAGCCGCCGGCCGGTTTCGGAGCCTTTCTGCAGGCGAACGAAGACGGTACGGCCGACATCTTCACCGGGGGCCGTAAACTCCGGGTGAATGTCAGCCCAAGCGTCGAGCTCGACGACCTCAAGCGCGGCCAGGAGGTCATGCTCAACGAGGCGCTCAATGTGGTCGAGGCCATGGAGTTCGAGCGCGCCGGGGACATCGTCACCCTCAAGGAAGTCCTTGAGGACGGCGAGCGCGCCCTGGTGATCGGGCACACCGACGAGGAGCGGGTGGTGCGGCTGGCAGAGCCGCTGCTGCACACCACCATCCGCCCCGGTGACGCCCTGCTGCTCGAGTCCCGGTCCGGCTATGTCTACGAAGTCGTTCCGAAGAGCGAGGTCGAGGAACTCGTCCTCGAAGAGGTTCCGGACATCGACTACACCAAGATCGGCGGTCTGGGAAACCAGATCGAGCTGATCCGCGACGCGGTCGAGCTCCCCTACCTCTACCCCGACCTCTTCAAGGAGCACGAACTGCGGCCGCCGAAGGGTGTGCTGCTGTACGGCCCGCCCGGCTGCGGCAAGACGCTGATCGCCAAGGCCGTGGCCAACTCCCTTGCCAAGAAGGTCGCCGAGGTGACCGGCAAGCCCGCGGGGAAGAGCTTCTTCCTCAACATCAAGGGTCCCGAGCTGCTCAACAAGTACGTCGGTGAGACGGAGCGGCACATCCGGCTGGTCTTCCAGCGGGCTCGGGAGAAGGCCAGCGAGGGTACGCCCGTCATCGTCTTCTTCGACGAGATGGACTCCCTCTTCCGCACCCGTGGCTCCGGGGTCAGCTCGGACGTGGAGAACACCATCGTCCCCCAGCTGCTCTCCGAGATCGACGGCGTGGAGGGCCTGGAGAACGTGATCGTGATCGGTGCCTCCAACCGAGAGGACATGATCGACCCGGCGATCCTGCGCCCCGGCCGCCTCGATGTGAAGATCAAGATCGAGCGTCCGGACGCCGAGGCCGCCAAGGACATCTTCTCGAAGTACCTCACGGAGTCCCTGCCGATTCACACGGACGACCTCACCGAGCACGGCCAGTCGCCCAAGGCCGCGATCGGCGGAATGATCCAGTCGGTGGTCGAGCAGATGTACACCGAGTCCGAGGAAAACCGCTTCCTGGAAGTCACCTACGCCAATGGCGACAAGGAAGTCCTCTACTTCAAGGACTTCAACTCCGGCGCCATGATCCAGAACATTGTGGACCGGGCCAAGAAGATGGCGATCAAGGACTTCCTGGACCACAACCAGAAGGGCCTTCGCGTCTCCCATCTGCTCGCCGCCTGCGTGGACGAGTTCAAGGAGAACGAGGACCTGCCGAACACCACGAACCCGGACGACTGGGCCCGGATCTCCGGCAAGAAGGGCGAGCGGATCGTCTACATCCGCACCCTGGTCACCGGAAAGCAGGGCGCGGACACGGGACGCTCCATCGACACGGTGGCGAACACCGGTCAGTACCTGTAACACCGCAGTCCGGCTGCGGATGTCCTGGACGGGGCATCCGCAGCCGGATGCGCTTTTCGGACCGCATTCTTCGTATGAGTCCTACGAGCCCGACCGGAGCAATGACTGAAATGATCTCCGCAGCACCGCTTGGCCGTTCTAGGCTCTTCGGTACCGCACGATCGCGGCACGGGGGATCGGGGGCCGCATATGGACCGGGAGCGCAGCGGTACTTGAGCGCCGACCTCAGCCGGGGGCGGCGCCGGGCAAGGAGGGCCGCATGACCGTACGGCGCGTAATGGGTATCGAGACGGAGTACGGGATCTCCGTCCCCGGGCACCCGAACGCCAATGCCATGCTCACCTCATCCCAGGTGGTCAACGCTTACGCGGCGGCGATGCACCGGGCGCGTCGCGCCCGCTGGGACTTCGAGGAGGAGAACCCGCTGCGGGACGCCCGCGGCTTCGACCTCGCGCGCGAAACCGCAGACTCCAGCCAGCTCACGGACGAGGACATCGGCCTGGCCAATGTGATCCTCACCAACGGCGCACGGCTCTATGTGGACCACGCCCACCCCGAGTACTCCGCCCCCGAGGTCACCAACCCCCGGGACGCGGTGCTCTGGGACAAGGCGGGCGAGCGCATCATGGCCGAGGCCGCCCTCCGCGCCGCCGAGCTGCCCGGCGGACAGTCGATCCACCTCTACAAGAACAACACCGACAACAAGGGCGCCTCCTACGGCACGCATGAGAACTACCTGATGAAGCGGGAGACCGCCTTCTCGGACATCGTGCGCCACCTGACGCCCTTCTTCGTCTCCCGCCAGGTCGTCACCGGCGCCGGCCGCGTCGGCATCGGCCAGGACGGCCATGAGCACGGCTTCCAGATCAGCCAGCGGGCCGACTACTTCGAGGTCGAGGTCGGCCTGGAGACCACGCTCAAGCGCCCGATCATCAACACCCGCGACGAGCCGCACGCCGACGCCGAGAAGTACCGCCGGCTCCACGTGATCATCGGGGACGCCAACCTCTCCGAGCTCTCGACCTACCTCAAGCTGGGCACCACCGCCCTGGTGCTGTCGATGATCGAGGACGGCTTCATCGCCGTGGACCTCGCGGTGGACCAGCCGGTGCGCACCCTGCACCAGGTCTCGCACGACCCGACACTGCGCCGTCTGATCACGCTGCGCAGCGGCCGCACACTGACCGCGGTGCAGCTCCAGATGGAGTACTTCGAGCTCGCCCGCAAATACGTCGAGGACCGCTACGGAGCGGACGCCGACGAGCAGACCCGGGACGTCCTGACCCGCTGGGAGGACGTGCTGAACCGGCTGGAGCGCGATCCCATGAGCCTGTCCGGCGAGCTGGACTGGATCGCCAAGCGGGAGCTGCTGGAGGGCTACCGCCGCCGCGACACCCTGGAGTGGGACGCGGCCCGGCTGCATCTGGTGGACCTGCAGTACGCCGACGTACGCCCCGACAAGGGCCTGTACAACCGGCTGGCGGCGCGCGGCAAGATGAAGCGGCTGCTGGACGACCAGGAGGTCGCCCGCGCCCAGAACAAGCCCCCGGAGGACACCCGCGCCTACTTCCGCGGCCGCTGCCTGGAGCAGTACGCGGACGACGTCGCCGCGGCCTCCTGGGACTCGGTCATCTTCGATCTGCCGGGTCGTGACTCTCTGCAACGGGTCCCCACGCTGGAGCCGCTGCGCGGCACCCGCAACCACGTCAAGGAGCTGCTGGACCGCTGCCGCACGGCCGAGGACCTGGTCCGGGTGCTGTCCGGCGGCTGAAATGCCCCCCAGCCGGGAATCATCGAGGTGGCCTCCGTACGTTGTAGCGAGTGGGAGGCCGATGTCGGACCCGGCTTGTAGGGTCTGATCTTGAGACCGATCGAATCAGCGGGCGAACCGAGCGGGGTGAGGGACATGGCGACCAAGGACACCGGCGGCGGTCAGCAGAAGGCGTCGCGCTCGACCGAAGAGGTCGAGGAGCAGGCGCAGGACGCGCAGGCCGCGGACGACCTGAAGGAGCGGCAGGAGAAGCTCTCCGACGACGTCGACTCCGTGCTGGACGAGATCGACGACGTGCTCGAGGAGAACGCGGAGGACTTCGTGAGGTCGTTCGTCCAGAAGGGCGGGCAGTAAAGCGCGTCCTCTCCGTCCTGCGTCCCCGCGAAGGGGGCGCAGGACGGATGACTTCCATGGCCAGGGGTATGGTCCGTGCAGTATTTCAAGATCTGGTGGAAGGAAACGTGTGGAAGCCAACACTCGTAGCACAGGGCGTCTGCCGGCTGCCTTCCTGACGCCCGGCTCCTCGTCGTTCATGGACTTCCTGGGCGAGCACTCGCCCGAGCTGCTTCCGGGGAACCGTCCGCTGCCCCCGGTACAGGGCGCCATCGAGGCCCCCCACGGCACCACCATCGTGGCGGTGAGCTTCCCCGGCGGTGTGGTGCTCGCCGGTGACCGCCGCGCCACCATGGGTAATGTCATCGCGCAGCGTGACATCGAGAAGGTCTTCCCCGCCGACGAGTATTCGGCCGTCGGGATCGCGGGGACCGCCGGTATCGCCGTGGAGATGGTCAAGCTCTTCCAGCTCGAGCTGGAGCACTTCGAGAAGGTCGAGGGCACCGTTCTCTCGCTCGAGGGCAAGGCGAACAGGCTCTCGACCATGATCCGCGGCAACCTCGGCATGGCGATGCAGGGCCTTGCCGTGGTCCCGCTCTTCGCGGGGTGGGACGTCGACCGGGAGAAGGGCCGCATCTTCTCCTACGACGTGACCGGCGGGCGTTCGGAGGAGCGCGGCTTCGCCGCCACCGGCTCGGGCTCGATGTTCGCCCGGGGCGCGCTCAAGAAGCTCTATCGCCAGGACCTGACCGAGGAGCAGGCCGCCACCGCCGTGCTCCAGGCGCTCTATGACGCCGCCGACGACGATTCGGCCACCGGAGGGCCGGATCTCGCCCGCCGTATTTACCCGATCATCACCTCCCTCACCGAGGACGGTTTCAAGAGGTTCAGCGAGGACGAGGTGTCCGAGCTCGCCCATGCCATCCATGAACGGCGCCTCGAAGAGCCGGACGGCCCCCGCGCCGCCCTTCTCTGAGAGGACGGTCCAGCCGGAATGCATTCGCCATTGACAGAAGGGACGGACAGCCGGTGACGACGCCGTTCTATGTTTCTCCTCAGCAGGCCATGGCCGACCGCGCCGAATACGCCCGTAAGGGCATCGCTCGCGGCCGCAGCGTGGTCGTGCTGCAGTACGCCGACGGCATCGTCTTCGTTGCGGAGAACCCGTCCCGCGCGCTGCACAAGGTCAGCGAGATCTATGACCGGATCGCCTTCGCGGCGGTCGGTAAGTACAACGAATTCGAGAATCTGCGCATCGGCGGTGTCCGTTACGCCGATCTGCGTGGCTATACCTATGACCGTGAGGATGTCACGGCCCGCGGGCTGGCGAATGTCTACGCCCAGACCCTGGGCACGATCTTCTCCAGTGCCGCTGAGAAGCCGTACGAGGTCGAGCTGATCGTCGCCGAGGTCGGGGAGGGCCCCGAGGACGACCAAATCTACCGCCTCCCGCACGACGGCTCCATCGTGGACGAGCACGGCTCGGTCGCCGTCGGTGGCAACGCCGACCAGATCAGCACCTATCTCGACCAGCGCCACCGGGACGGCATGACCCTGGCCGAGGCCCTCAAGCTGGCCGTCGACTCGCTCTCCCGCGACAACAACGGCGGGGAGCGCAGCCTCACCGCCGAGCAGCTCGAGGTCGCGGTCCTGGACCGCAACCGCCCCCAGAAGCGCAAGTTCAAGCGCGTCCTGGGCGGCCAGCTCTCCCGGCTCCTGGAGTCGGGAGAGGGCGCGGCGGACTCTGAGGAGTCGGCCGAATCCGGCGGGGCCGAGGAGTCCACCCCGGAGTCCGAGGACTGACCCAGCCGCTGCCGTTCGTTTCTCCGTCGCCGCCGCCCCGGGCCCACCCCGGGCGGCGGCGACGTTGTGCGGCGACGAGCCCGCACGGCCCCCGCACCCAGGCCGCGCAACGACCGGAGCGGTAGCCCCGAGGCGGGTCAGGACCGTGAGGGAGGGGCCGTGGAGCCGCGGGGGATCAGCTCTACGGGCAGCACCGTGTCCCGGGGCGTCTCGCCGTCCATGAGCGTCATCAGGGCTCGCATACCGGCCGCACCCACCGCCTCCGCCGGGAGCCGCACCGTCGTCAGCTCCGGTTCCACCGCCGTGGCCAGCGCCAGATCGTCGAAGCCGGTCACCGAGATGTCGTCCGGGATCCGCAGCCCCAGTCGCCGGGCCGCCTTGCAGGCGCCCGCGGCCAGGATGTCGTCGTCGCAGACGAGCGCGGTCGGCCGGGGCCCGGGGCGGGTCAGGACGCGTTCGGCGGCCCGGCGGCCCTCCTCGACGGTCAGCCCCGCCGGTTCGGTGCCCAACGCGGTGCCCGGGACCTCGTCCATCGCCTCCGCCAGGGCCCGGGCACGGACTTGGAAGGTCCAGGAGTCCACCGCCGCCGCGAGATGGGCCACCCGGCGGTGCCCGAGCGCCAGCAGATGCCTCGCCGCCTGCCGCGCCCCGTCCGCGATGTCGAGGTTGACGGTGGCCGCCGCGGCCGCGTCGTCCGGGTCGCTGTCGAGCATCACCAGTGGCAGTCCGCCGCCGCGCACCGCGGCCAGCGCGTCGGCCGCCATGGAGGAGGCGATCACCCCGTCGAGCGAGGCGCGCGCCGAGTCGAACGGGTCCCGGGCCGGGCCCACGCCCTCGGGGGACGGATAGAGCACCATCCCGAAGCCATGGTCGGCGGCGACCCGCTCGGCGCCGGTGTAGACACGGGCGAAGAACTCGGTCGTCAGGGCGGGCACCACCATGAGCACGGTCCTGGTGCGGCCCAGGCGGAGGCTGCGGGCCGCGAGGTTGGGGCGGTAGCCGAGATCGCGCGCGGCGGCCCGTACGGCCTCCACGGTGCGCTCGGAGACCCGTCCGGGCCACTTCTCGCCGAGCACCAGGGACACGGTCGCCTGGGACACGCCCGCCAGGCGCGCCACATCCCGGCTCGTCGCCCGTCCCGCGACCGGCCGCCCCGCGGCCGCCGGGCCGCCCGGACCAGCGGCAGCCCCGGCCCCCGGGCCGGCGGCCGACGTGTCCGCCGGGCGAGCGGCAGTCCCGCCCCCGCCCGGGCCCTCGCGCCGCGCGGACTCACCCGTCCGGCCGGTTCCCCGGGAACCTTTCCCGGCGGCCCCGTCCGCCGCGTGGGCGCGGTCCGCGCTCGCCACCATCGCCTCCGCTCCCTCCGCCGCCACGCGTCTCGCCGCCGGCTGCTCATTTCGGCCCGCGAGTGGACCCGCGGTGGCGGCCATGGTACGTATGACGCTGGCAGTTATACGTACAACGTCACACACGACCCGCGACGCACCCGCGACGCACTCGCGACAACCCACAGGAACCCGCAGGACCTGAAGCAGAGCCTGAAGCAGAGCCTGAAGCGGACCTGGCAAGGAAGGGGCAGGCAATGGCGGCTGGTTACGGGGAACTGCTGCGCACGCCGCACGCGGCACGGCTGCTCATCGGCACGCTGCTGGGACGGCTTCCGAACGCCACCGCCGCCCTGGCCGTGCTGCTCTTCTCCCGCGCCGAGGGCGGCAGCTACGCCCTCGCCGGGGGGCTGTCGGCCGTCTACGGCGCGGCCAACGCGGTGGGCCAGCCGCTGCTGGGCCGGGCCGTGGACCGCTTCGGCCAGCCCTGGGTGATGCTGCCCGCCGCCGTGGCCTCCGCGCTCGGGACGGTCCTGTTCGCCGTCGTCGGGCTCGACCCGCTGCCCGTGGCGTACGCCGCGATGCTGATCGCCGGGCTGTTCACCCCGCCGCTGGAGGGCGGGCTGCGGGCGCTGTGGCCCTCGGTGCTGCGGCGCGAGGACCAGGTGCACGCGGCGTACGCGCTGGACGCCGTGGCCCAGGAGGTGATGTTCGCCGTCGGCCCGCTGCTGGTCACCCTGAGCGTGGCCGTGTGGTCCGAGGCGGCCGCACTGCTGGTCATCAACGCCATCGGGGTCGCGGGCGCGCTCTGGGTCGTGGTCTCGCGGCCGTCGCGGCAGTGGCGCTCGGCGCCGCGCGAGGCGCACTGGCTGGGCGCGCTGCGCTCGCCCGGGCTGCTGGTGCTGCTCGGCTCGTTCTTCTTCATCGGGCTCGCCCTCGGCGCGATCGCGGTGGCCGCCGTGGCGTACGCCGACGAGCACGGCGGCGGCGCGGTCTCCAGCGCGCTGCTCTCCGCCCTCGGCGTGGGCGCGCTGGCCGGCGGCATCGTCTACGGCGGCCGCACCTGGCCCGGCGCGCCCGAACGGCGGCTGCGACTGCTGGTGGCCGCGCTGGCGCTCGGCTATCTGCCGCTGATGCTGGTGCCTGGCGTCGTCATGATGACCGTCCTCGCCGGGGTGGCTGGGGTGTTCCTGGCCCCGGCGCTGGCCTGCGCGTTCGTCGTCGTGGACCGCCACGCGCCCACCGGCACGGTCACCGAGGCGTTCTCCTGGCTGGTGACCACGTTCGTGGTGGGCAACGCGGTCGGCACCGCCGTGGCGGGGCCCGCGGTCCAGCTCGGCGGAGTGGCCCCCGGATTCGCGGTGCCCGCGGCCGGTGGAGTGGCCGCGCTGGCGGTGCTGCTGGCCGCCCAGCGGTTCCTCCTGGACCGGCCACACCCCGTCGTCCGGCCGACCGTTCCCCCAACACCGGATGAACCCTGCGCGGAAAATGATCGCAACCGTGCCGTCGAACCCGGTTTCAGAGCACGCCATCAGGCGTAATGTTCAGGCATGGACCGCCGCATTTTCGGGCTGGAGAACGAGTACGGCGTCACGTGCACATTCAGGGGACAGCGCCGGTTGTCTCCTGACGAAGTGGCGCGCTACCTCTTCCGCCGTGTCGTCTCCTGGGGCCGCAGCAGCAATGTCTTCCTGCGCAACGGCGCCCGCCTCTATCTCGACGTGGGCTCGCACCCGGAATACGCAACCCCCGAGTGTGACAACGTGACCGAGCTGGTCACTCACGACAAGGCAGGCGAGCGCATTCTCGAGGGTCTGCTCGTGGACGCGGAGCGTCGCCTGCACGAGGAGGGAATCGCGGGCGACGTCTATCTCTTCAAGAACAACACCGACTCCGCGGGCAACTCCTACGGCTGCCACGAGAACTATCTGGTGGCACGGCACGGCGAGTTCTCCCGGCTCGCCGACATTCTCATCCCGTTCCTGGTGACGCGACAGCTGCTGTGCGGTGCGGGCAAGGTGCTCCAGACCCCGCGTGGCGCCGTCTACTGCGTCAGCCAGCGCGCCGAGCACATCTGGGAGGGCGTCAGCTCCGCGACGACCCGATCCCGGCCGATCATCAACACCCGCGACGAACCCCACGCCGACGCCGAGCGCTACCGCCGGCTGCATGTCATCGTGGGCGACTCCAACATGTCCGAGACCACCATGCTGCTCAAGGTCGGCGCCACCGATCTGGTGCTCCGCATGATCGAGGCGGGCACCGTGATGCGTGACCTGACCCTGGAGAACCCCATCCGGGCGATCCGCGAGGTCAGCCATGACATCACCGGGCAGCGCAAGGTGCGGCTCGCCAGCGGGCGCGAGGCGTCCGCCCTGGAAGTGCAGCAGGAGTACTACGAGAAGGCCGTCGACTTCTGCGAGCGCCGCGGCATCCGCACCGGCATGGTCGAGCGCGTCCTCGAGCTGTGGGGCCGCACCCTGGACGCGATCCGCACCGAGGACCTCGACCGGATCGGCACCGAGATCGACTGGGTGATGAAGTACAAGCTCATCGAGCGGTACCGAGCCAAGAACAACATCACCATGTCCCATCCGCGGATCGCCCAGATAGACCTCGCCTACCACGACATCCACCGCCGCCGCGGCCTCTACTACCTGCTGGAGAAGCGGGGTCAGGCGGCCCGGGTCTGCAACGACTTGAAAATCTTCGAGGGCAAGTCGGTGCCACCGCAGACCACCCGCGCCCGGCTGCGCGGCGACTTCATCCGCCGGGCCCAGGAACAGCGCCGCGACTTCACCGTCGACTGGGTACATCTGAAGCTCAATGACCAGGCACAGCGCACCGTGCTGTGCAAGGACCCGTTCCGTTCGGTCGACGACCGCGTGGAGAAACTCATCGCCGGTATGTGACCGGCGTACGGCTTACCTTGCCCTCGGGCCCCGTGCGTTCTCCGGACGGGGCCCGAGTCACGTCGTAGAGTGGCGCGCATTGGCCATCGCAAGATCTACCTAACGAGGACTCCGTGCGCCGACGCTCCGTACTCCTTGCCGTGCCCGCGGGCCTGCTGACACTCGCGGGCTGTGGTGACGACAAATCAGGGTCCGACAAGTCCAAGCCGTCACAGGAGCCGACGAGCCAGAGTCCTTCACCGGCCCCCAGCGGCAAGATCGTCTCCGGACCGGTGCCGCCCATTACCGCTGGTAAGAAGTTCGGTGAGAAGCCGAAGGTCGCCAAGGGAACGGGTAAGCCGCCGCACGATCTCGCGGTCAAGACGATCAGCCAAGGGGACGGCAGGAAGACGGTCAAGGGGGACTGGGTCCAGATCAACTACCTGGCGCAGATCTGGGACACCGGTAAGGCCATCGACAACACCTTCGACAAGAAGAAGACCGCCGCCTTCCCGATCGGCAAGGGCCAGGTCCTCCCGGGCTGGGACCAGGGCCTGCTGGGCCGGAACCTCGGCAGTCGGCTGGAGCTGGCCGTCCCGCCCGCGTACGCCTACGGCAAGCAGGGCCAGCCGCAGGCCGGTATCAAGGGGACCGACACGCTGGTCTTCGTCATCGACCTCGTGGGTGCCTTCAACGCCAAGAGCTCGGCCAAGGGCAGCAAGGTGGAGCAGACCGACGCCGACCTGCCCAAGGTGTCCGCCAACACCGACGGCAAGGCGCCCACCATCACCCTCCCCAAGAAGGCCGCGCCGAAGAAGCTGGTCTCCGAATACGTCATCGAGGGTGACGGCCAGGAGGTCAAGAAGACCGATGCCCTGCTCGTCCAGTACAAGGGCGTGCTGTGGGACGGCGGCAAGGAGTTCGACTCCACCTACAAGCGCGGTGAGCTCGCCCAGTTCTCGCTGCAGCAGGTCGTCAAGGGCTGGTCGCAGGGGCTCACCGGCAAGAAGGTCGGCAGCCGGGTGCTGGTCGTCGTGCCCCCGGACCTGGGCTACGGCAAGGCGGCCCAGAAGGGCATCCCCGCCAACTCCACGCTGGTGTTCTCCGTGGACATCCTGGCGGTTCTGTAACCTGTGCGGGTTGCCCACAACGTCACAAGGAGCAATTTCGTGAGCATCGAGAAGCCCGAGGTCGACTTCCCGGGCGGCGAGCCGCCGGCCGAGCTGGAGATCAAGGAGATCTGGGAGGGCGACGGGCCCACGGCCAAGGCCGGCGACAACATCGCCGTGCACTATGTGGGCGTCTCCTTCAGCACAGGTGAGGAGTTCGACGCGAGCTACAACCGCGGCACCCCGCTGCGGATCCAGCTCGGGGTCGGCCAGGTCATCTCCGGCTGGGACCAGGGACTCCAGGGGATGAAGGTCGGCGGCCGCCGGCAGCTCATCGTCCCGCCGCACCTCGGTTACGGGGACCGTGGCGCCGGCGGTGGCCGGATCAAGCCGGGCGAGACGCTGATCTTCGTCTGCGATCTGGTCTCCGTCTGAGACGGCCGTCCGTCGCGCCGAGGGCTCCTGCCAATGGGCAGGGGCCCTCGGCTTTTGCCGCGCGTCCCCGTAGCGGTACGGTCACGTGCGTAAGGTCACGAAGAAAGGGCGTCGATGGCGATTGCCAAGGCCGAGCGGCTGATGAACCTGGCCCTGTGCCTGCTGGGAACGCGGCGTCCGCTGACCAAACGGGAGTTGCGGGGCTCCATAGAGGCGTACCTCCAGACCGACGCGGCGAACGATGAAGCGTTCAACCGCATGTTCGAACGCGACAAGGACGACCTGCGCGAACTCGGCCTGATCATCGAGACGGTGGAGGGCCTCGACGGCGAGGTCGGCTATCTCGCCCGCCGGGACAGCAACCGCCTCCCGCCGATAACCCTCGACGCCGAGGAGGCCGCCGCCCTGGGCCTGGCCGCCAAGGTCTGGCAGCAGGCCCGGCTCGCGGGCGCCGCCAGCGGCGCGCTGCAGAAGCTGCGCGCCGCCGGGATGCCGGTCGCCGAGGATCCGTACGACACGCCGGGGCACAGCGCGCTGGAGCCGCGCATCCCGGTCCACGAGGCCGCCTTCGAGCCGCTGATGCTCGCCTGCCGCGACCGCCGCCCCGTTCTCTTCGACTACCGCAAGTCGAACGCCGCGCGTCCCGAGCAGCGGCAGGTCGAGCCCTGGACGCTGGAGTCCTGGCGCGGCCACTGGTATCTCGCCGGATGGGACCGCGAGCGCGCCGCCGAGCGGGTCTTCCGGCTCTCCCGGATCACCGGGCGGGTCCGGCTGCGGTCCGACGCGTACACCGCCGAGGTGCCCGACCACGTCACCGTCCGGGAGACCGTGGAGACCTGGGCGGGCGAGACCGCCACCGGCACCGCCCGGATCAGACTGCGCTCGGGCCACGGCTATCCACTGCGGGCGAGGGCGCTGTCCACCCGGGCGGCCGACGACGGCTGGGACGAGCTGGAGATTCCCTACGGGCACGGCCTGGACGCCTGGCTCGTGGAGTTCGGTCCGGACGTGGTCGTATTGGGGCCCGACGAGCTGCGGGCGGATGTCGTGGACCGGCTGCGCGCGGTCGCCAAGGGCTGAGGGGACGGATCACTTCATCATGGCCGGAAACGCCATTGACCAGACCCGGCGGATGCTCTCCCTGGTGACATATCTGCGCGAGCGCCCCGGCGCCCGCGTCGCCGATGTCGCCCGGGCCTTCGGCATCAGCGAGGACGAGCTGATCGCCGACCTCGATGTGCTGCCACTGTGCGGCACCAGCTTCCGCGGCGGCGATCTGCTGGACATCGACACCGACGGGGAGCGGATCTGGTGGCATAACCCCGACGACGTCGCCGAGCCGCTGCGGCTGGCGGCCGACGAGGCCACCGCGCTGCTGGTCGCCGCCCGCGCCGTCGCCACCCTCCCCGGGCTGCGCGAGGGCGACCGGGAGGCGCTGCTGCGGGCCACCGCCAAGCTGGAGGCCGCGGCGGGCGAGGTGGCGGGCGCCAGCTCCCGGCTCTCGGTGATCTTCGAGGCGGAGGGCGGCGTCTTCGCCGACGTCGACCGTGCCATCTCCGAGCGCCGCAGGCTGTGGCTGCGCTACTACTCGCCCGCGCGCGATGAGATCACCGAGCGCGAGGTCGACCCGATCCGGCTCTTCGCCGTCGGTCGCACCTACATGGAGGCGTGGTGCCGCCTCTCCGAGGCACGGCGCACCTTCCGGCTCGACCGGGTCGTCGAGATCAAGCTGCTCGACGAGGCGTCCGATCCGCCGCCCATCGAGCTGCGCGATCTGTCGGACCTGTCCTCCGCGCTGGTGCAGACCGGTGCCGAGGACCCCGAGGTGGTCGTCGAGGTCGGCCCCGGCGGGCGCTGGGTCGCCGAGTACTACCCGCACGACAGCGCGGAGGAGCTGCCCGACGGCGGCCTCCGGATCACTCTGCGCGCGCCCGACCCCGGCTCGCTGCGGCGCCTGGCGCTGCGGCTGGGCAGGGACGGCCGGATCGTCTCGCCGCAGGGTCTCGCGGACAGTGCCCGGGACGCGGCGCGGCAGGCGCTCGCGGCGTACGGTGAGTGAAGGGACGCACACAGTGACCGCACGGGGGAGTGCCGCTTCGGTGGTTTTCAAGGCAGCCTGTCCGGAGTGCCGGGGCAGGTTCGAGCTGGCCGCGGGCGCGCTGCGGCTGGCCATCGGGGCCAGCGACCGCACCACCTTCTACTCCTTCACCTGCCCCGACTGCGGAACCATGGTGCGCAAACCGGCGGGGGAGCGGATCGTGGAGCTGCTCACCGGTGGCGGGGTGCGCACGCTGCGGCTGCACTCCACCGTCTAGGCTCTGCCGCATGCTCTGGCCGATGCTCGCCCTCGCCCTCGCCTTCTGCGGAATCGCCGTACTCGCCGTGCTCTCGGTGCGGGTCCACGCGGAGGTCCGCAGGCTGGCCCGGCAGGTGTCGGACAGCTCGCAGCGGATCACCCGGGCCGCCGAGGACCTGGAGCGGGCCTCGGCTCCGCTGGGATCAACGGTGAACGCTCTGCGTCGCGAGTGAGAGCCGCCCTGCGTCGCGAGTGAGAGCCTGCTGCGCGTCAGGAGCACGGTCCGCAGGGGTCCGCAGGTGATGGGCGCTCTGCTGCGCCACAGCCAAGCGGGGTACGCTGAGATTTCGCGGCCCTGGTAGCGAGGCGGAGGGTCGCAACCCGGAGTCCGCACGGGGATTGCTTCCGGTTTACCCCTGCGCGCTACGATCGCTGACAGCACGGCTGCCGGACACCAGTCCGACCGTCGGGCAGCCCCACCCCCAGCCGCCTCGGTGAGAAGGAAGACGCTTATGCTGTTCGGAAAGATCGGCGTTCCCGAGATTCTCCTCATCCTTGTCGTCGTGCTGCTGCTGTTCGGTGCCAAGAAGCTTCCGGACATGGCCCGCTCGCTGGGCAAGTCGGCCCGGATCCTCAAGAGCGAGGCGAAGGCCATGAAGTCGGATGGTCAGCAGCAGCAGACCGCGCCGGCCGACCCGCCCCAGCCCGGCCAGGACGAGTCCACCCATCGTACGATCCAGGCCGCGCCCGGAGACGTGACCAGCTCGCGTCCGGTGTCGGAGCCGAGCGACACCACCAAGCGCTGACCCAGGGCCACTTGAAGGCGGCGGCATTGGAAGGCCGCCACCGGACGCACGAGATGAGGACGTGGGTTGCTCAAGTCTGCCCGCACGAAGGAGAAGGACCCCGAGGGGCGGATGCCCCTGGCTGAGCACCTGCGTGAACTGCGCAACCGGTTGCTCAAGTCTGTCCTGGCGATCTGCGTGGTCACGATCGTCGCGATGTTCTACTACATGGACATCGCCAAATTCCTGATGCAGCCGGTGCTGGACGCCGTCGGCTGTGGCGGGGTCTCGCTGTCCGATCTCTCCGGCAAGGGGAGCAAGGGCCACGACTGCGCCTACTTCACCGTGAACGGTCTGCTGTCGCCGTTCACGATCATGCTGAAGGTCTCCTTCACAACCGGGCTGGTGGTGGCCACCCCGATCTGGCTCTACCAGCTCTGGGCCTTCCTCGCGCCCGGCCTGCACCGCAACGAGAAGAAGTACGGCCTGTTCTTCGTCGGGCTCGGCGTACCGCTCTTCGTCTGTGGCGCGTACTTCGCATACATGATTCTTCCGACCAGCGCCAAGGTCCTCATCGGCTTCACCCCCGAGGGGGCCAACAACCTCCTCCCGCTGGACGACTTCCTCGATCTGCTCGCCCGGATGATCGTCGTCTTCGGACTCGCCTTCGAGCTTCCGCTGCTGCTGATCCTGCTGAACTTCACCGGCATCCTCACCGGACGCCGGATGCTCGGCTGGTGGCGCGCCATGATCATGGGCATCACGGTCTTCGGCGCCATCGCCACCCCCAGCACCGACCCGATCGGCATGTTCGCCCTGGCCGGACCGGTCGTCGTGCTCTACTTCGGCGCCGTCGGCGTCTCCCTGCTCAACGACCGGCGCAAGGCGCGCCGCCGGGCCGCCGACCCGGACTTCGGCCTGAGCGACGACGAGGCGTCCGAGCTGGATCTGACCCCCGAGGCCGTCGCCGCGCCCAGCGCCAGGCCGGAGCTCACCGACGGGGACGACTCCGGCGGCACCACCCGGCGCAACGGCTACGACGACGTCACCTAGCCGTCCGTAACCGCTCCGGGCACGGGCGGGGCGGCCGTCCACGGCCCCCTCCCGGCCCGGCGGGCCGAACAAACCTCCGGCGGGCCGAACAAAGCCCCGATAAAGATCGCGTGCGCTGTCGGAGGTGGCCGGTAGGCTCGTAGATACGATGACCGACGAGCTATCTCCCGCCGAGCGCTATGCGGCGTCCCGCGCCCGGGCCGCCGAGCAGGCCACCGCGCTGGCCCCCTTCCGCGAGATGTACGACTTCGAGCTGGATCCCTTCCAGATCGAGGCGTGCAAGGCCCTGGAGTCCGGCAAGGGCGTGCTGGTCGCCGCCCCCACCGGCTCGGGCAAGACCATCGTGGGCGAGTTCGCCGTCCACCTGGCGCTGACCCAGGGCCGCAAGTGCTTCTACACCACGCCCATCAAGGCGCTGTCCAACCAGAAGTACACCGACCTGGTGAGGCGCTACGGCGCCGACAAGGTCGGTCTCCTCACCGGGGACAACAGCGTCAATTCCGATGCCCCGGTGGTCGTGATGACCACCGAGGTGCTGCGGAACATGCTCTATGCCGGCTCCCAGTCGCTGCTCGGCCTAGGCCATGTGGTGATGGACGAGGTCCACTATCTCTCCGACCGGTTCCGCGGCGCCGTCTGGGAGGAGGTCATCATCCACCTCCCCGAGTCGGTGACGCTGGTGTCACTCTCCGCGACGGTTTCCAATGCCGAGGAGTTCGGCGACTGGCTCGACACCGTCCGCGGTGACACCGAGGTCATCGTCTCCGAGCACCGCCCCGTGCCGCTGTGGCAGCACGTGCTGGCCGGGCGCCGGATGTACGACCTGTTCGAGGAGAAGAGCGGCCAGGACGGCGACCAGAGCGGGCGCCGCGAGGTCAACCCCGATCTCGTCCGGCTGGCCCGGACGGAGAGCAGCCGCCCCACCTTCGGCCGCGACAAGCGCCGCGGCCGCAATATGCGCGAGGCCGACCGGGAGCGCGAGCGCCGTCAGCGCAGCCGGATCTGGACCCCCGGCCGGGCCGAGGTGATCGACCGGCTCGACTCCGAGGGGCTGCTCCCCGCCATCACCTTCATCTTCAGCCGGGCCGGCTGCCAGGCCGCCGTACAGCAGTGTCTCCACGCGGGGCTGCGGCTCAACGACGAGGCGGCGCGCGCCCGGGTACGGGCCCTCGTCGAGGAGCGCACCGCCGGGATTCCGGACGAAGACCTCCATGTGCTGGGGTACTTCGAATGGCTGGAGGGGCTGGAGCGGGGCATCGCGGCCCACCACGCCGGAATGCTCCCCACCTTCAAGGAAGTTGTCGAGGAGCTCTTCGTCCGCGGCCTGGTCAAGGCCGTCTTCGCCACCGAGACCCTCGCGCTCGGCATCAACATGCCCGCCCGTTCGGTGGTGTTGGAGAAGCTCGTCAAGTGGAACGGCGAACAGCACGCGGACATCACCCCCGGTGAGTACACCCAGTTGACCGGCCGGGCCGGGCGGCGCGGTATCGATGTCGAGGGCCATGCGGTGGTGCTGTGGCAGCGCACCATGGACCCCGCGGCGCTCGCCGGGCTGGCCGGCACCCGGACGTATCCGCTGCGCTCCTCCTTCAAGCCGTCGTACAACATGGCGGTCAACCTCGTCTCCCAGTTCGGGCGGCACCGCTCGCGCGAGCTGCTGGAGACCTCCTTCGCGCAGTTCCAGGCCGACAAGGCGGTCGTCGGCATCACCCGTCAGGTGCAGCGCAACGAGGAGGGGCTGGAGGGCTATCGCGCCTCCATGACCTGCCATCTCGGCGACTTCGACGAGTACGCGCGGCTGCGCCGCGAGCTCAAGGACCGCGAGACCGAGCTGGCCAAGCAGGGCGCGGCCCAGCGGCGTGCGGCCGCCACGGTCGCCCTGGAGAAGCTCCGGCCCGGCGATGTCATCCATGTGCCCACCGGCAAGTTCGCCGGGCTCGCGCTGGTGCTGGATCCCGGGCTGCCCGCCGGGCGGGTCGGCGGCCACCGCGGCATGGAGTACCACGACGGGCCGCGGCCCCTGGTGCTCACCGCCGAGCGGCAGGTCAAGCGGCTGGCGTCGATCGACTTCCCCGTCCCGGTCGAGCCGCTGGACCGGATGCGGATCCCCAAGTCGTTCAATCCGCGCAGCCCCCAGTCCCGCCGCGATCTGGCCTCCGCGCTGCGCACCAAGGCCGGTCACCACGATGTGGGACGCCGCCGTAAGGAGCGCTCGGCCGCCGCCGACGACACCGAGATCGCCCGGCTGCGCGCGGCCATCCGCGCCCACCCCTGCCACGGCTGCAGCGACCGCGAGGACCACGCCCGCTGGGGCGAGCGCTACCAGCGGCTGCTGCGCGACACCCGGCAGCTTGAGCGGCGCATCGAGGGCCGTACGAACACCATCGCCCGCACCTTCGACCGGATCTGCTCCCTGCTGAGCGAGCTCGGCTATCTGCGCGGCGACGAGGTCACGGACGTCGGGAAGCGGCTGGCGCGGCTGTACGGCGAGCTGGACCTGCTGGCCAGCGAATGCCTGCGCGAGGGCGTCTGGGAGGGGCTGCCCCCCGCCGAGCTCGCGGCCTGCGCCTCCGCGCTCGTCTACGAGGCGCGGACGGCCGATGACGCGCTGCCGCCCAAACTGCCCCCGGGCCGGGCCAAGGACGCGCTCGGCGAGATGGTCCGCATCTGGGGGCGGCTGGACGCTCTCGAGGAGGAGCACAAGATCAACCAGGCGGAGGGCGTCGGTCAGCGCGAGCCGGATCTGGGCTTCGCCTGGGCCGCCTACCGCTGGGCGTCCGGCCACGGGCTCGACGAGGTGCTGCGGGACATCGACATGCCCGCCGGTGACTTCGTGCGCTGGACCAAGCAACTGATCGATGTGCTCGGCCAGATCGCCGCGGCGGCCCCGGAGGGCACGGTGGCGCGGAACGCCCGCCGCGCGGTCGACGAACTGCTGCGCGGGGTCGTGGCGTACTCCTCGGTCGGCTGAGCCTGTCGCGCACTTCGGTGGGCTCAGGCCGGGTCGTAGGTGAAGGGGAGGGTGTTGCTGTTGCCCGCGGGGGTGTGGAGCTGGACATTGACCGTTCCGGCCGCGTGGGTCGGCGTCGTCGTCACGACCAGGGTGTCCGAGAGCACGCTGAAGGAGGCCGGGGTTCCCCCGAAGGTCAGGGCGTCGGTGTACGTGAGGTTGGACCCGTTGATCGTGACGGAGTCGCCGCCCAACTCCGAGCCCTGGTTCGGGACGAGCGTATTGATGACCGGAGCGCCGAGGTAGGTGTAATACGGGTTCCCGGGGCCCAAGGTGCTGGTGCCGCCCGGTGTGGTCACGGTGACCACGACCGTGCCGGTTCCGGGGGGAGCGGTCGCCGTGAGCTGATTGTCGGAGATCACGGCGAAGCCGGTGGCAGGGGTGGGGCCGAAGTTGACGGCGCTGGCCAGGGCCAGGTTGCTGCCGGTGATGGTGACGGTGTTACCGCCGGTGTCCGGACCGAACTGTGGGCTCACACCGATGACGATCGGGGCGGCGACATAGACGTACGGCAGCGGATTGCTGGTGCCCCCCGGCGTGGTGACGGTCACATTCACCACGGACGGCGGCCCCGCCGGTGCGGTGGCGGTGATTTGGGTGGGGGTGTTGGTGAGGATGGTGGCGGGGTTGGCGCCGAAGAGCACCTGGATGGCACCTGAGAGTCCGGTGCCGGTGATGGTGACGGTGTTGCCGCCGGTGGTGGGGCCGTTGGGTGGGTTGAGGTTGGTGATGGTGGGGGCGGGGATGGTGGTGTAGGTGTAGGTGAGGGGGTTGCTGGTGCCGCTTGGGGTGGTGACGGTGACGTTGGTGGTGCTGGTGCCTGCGGGGGCGGTGGCGGTGATTTGGGTGGGGGTGTTGGTGAGGATGGTGGCGGGGTTGGCGCCGAAGAGCACCTGGGTGGCGCTGGTGAGGTTGGTGCCGGTGATGGTGACCGTATTGCCGCCGCTGGTAGGCCCCGAGGCCGGACTGAGCGCGGTGAGCACCGGAGCCGCGACCGTCGTGTAGAGGAAGAACACGTTCTGGGTGCTGGTCCCCGTCGGTCCCGTGACCGTCACTTTCACGGTGCCGCTTCCCGCGGGTGTTCTGGCCGTGATCTGCGTACTGCTCACGACGACCACATTGGTGGCCAGGTTGGAGCCGAACCTGACCACGGTGGCGCCGGTGAAACCGGAACCGTTGATCGTGACGGGGGTGCCCCCCGATGGATTGCCCTGAGAGGGAGTCACGCTCGTCACTACGGGAGCCATGATGCTCGTTCTCCTTCTTGTGCCATGAGGACGACCGCGCCCTGACCGGCGGCTGTCGGCCAGGGCGCGGGGGATCGGCGCTCAGCGTGTGCCATGCGGCGTTGATCCGAGCGGGGACCGTGCGGGGTGTCGTTCCTACCCGGCCACGGTCGGTGGATCAGGCGACCGTGAAGGCGGCGGGGCCGGATGTGCCACCACATGTGGTGACCGTGAAGGCTCCGGCGCCCGCGGCCGCCGCGTCGGGCACCGCGGTGACGAGGGAGGTGGCGTCGATGGGGGTGAAGGGCAGGCCCGCGAAGACGGTGGCCGCCGAGTCGGTGAACGTGATGTCGGTGACGCCGATGAGGCAGGTGGCGCCGGAGATGGTGGTCTCGGTCCCCGCCGGGCCCGTGGCGGGGGACAGCGTGGCGGCGGTCAGAGACGGCGCGTTGTAGTAGTCGACCAGGGTGGTGCCCGCGGTGCCCGTGCCGCCGGCCGTGGTGACCGTGACCCCCTGGCTGTCGAAGCAGCCGGCCGGTGCGTGAGCCGGAGCGGTGACGGTGACCGAGGTGTTGCTGCCGCCGGCGGCGAACGCGACTGGGGTGAGGGCGCCCACGTTGACGGTGCCCCCGGCCGCGAAGCCGGTGCCGAAGACCGTGAGCGCACCACCGGCGGCGGGCAGGCAGGTCGCGCTCAGCCCTGTGGTCGTCGGCCTCGCGATGACGAAGAACGGCACCGCGTTGGTCCTGGTGCCGTTCGACAGGTTGGTGCTGACCAAGACCTGGCCCGAGCACGGCGCGGTGGCGGGAACCACGAAGGTGACCAGGGTGCTGGAGACCGTCGCCGGACTGACGACGGCGCCGCCGAAGTTCACCGAGACGGTGGTGCCCAGCGCCGTGCCGTTGATGCTGACGCTGGTGCCGATCGTGCCCTGGCTGGGGGTGAGGGAGGTGATGGGCATGAGGTTTCTCCTGTTCGATCGTCCTGCTCTGGTGTGTGGGTGTGCCGGAAGCGGGAGGGATGGGCAACGCGGCCGTTGACCGCACCGGGTTCCGCCGTAGAGAGGGGTGGGGAGAGATGGACCCCACGGGCCCGGAACGCCACGGCGTTCAGTGGAGACGGCATGACCGGTGATGGCGACTTGAGAGTGACTCGTGCCTGGGGGCCGGCCGCAGTAGGGCGAGTCGTGCGGAGAAGTGGTCGGCGCCGAGATCTACTGCGGTGCCGGAACTCTCGCTCGTTGTGAGTGAACCAAAAGAGCGATAGATGCGGAAGGTGCGAAAAAGGCGTATGCGGAGCTCATATGACGATATGTCAAGGATTCGCAGTCATCTTCCGTGAGCCGGAGTGCGCTCTCCGTCGCCGGATCGACGCCGGTACTCTGCCGTGCCTGCTGGGGCCGGAACACGCGCCGGAACACGCGCCGGAACACGCGCCGGAACACGCGCCGGAATACACAACGGCCCCGGCCGGATGCTCCCGGCCGGGGCCTGATGGTCGTACGCGCCGCGTCCCCTACGCCGCGGCCTCCTCGGGCCGCGCCTTCTCCTGCTCCGCCTCGACCTGCTGGTTCCACTCCCGCTTGGACGCCTGCCAGCCGTCCTCGTCATGGCCGCGCCGCCAGTAACCGGAGATGGACAGCCACTCGCGCGGGATCTGGTGCTCCAGGCGCAGATGGCGGCGGATCTCCTTCACGAAGCCCGCCTCGCCGTGGACGAAGGCGTGCACCTGCCCGGGCGGGAACTCCAGCCCCCGGACGGCCGCCACCAGCGCCTCGCCGACCGGTGCGGCGCCCCGGTGCAGCCAGCTCACCCGGACCCCCTCGGGCACGGTGAGCTTGAGCTCCTCCGCCTCGTCCGCCACCTCGATGAAGGCGTGCACCGGCACCTCGGCCGCGCCACTCGCCCGGCTGTCGGTGAGCCGCTCCAGCGCGGCGGCGATCGCGGGCAGCGCGCTCTCGTCCCCCGCGAGCAGATGCCAGTCGGCCTCGGCGCCCGGGGCGTAGGCGCCGCCCGGTCCCATGAAGTGAATCTCCTCGCCCGGCTGGACCTGGGAGGCCCACGGCCCGGCCAGCCCCTCGTCGCCATGGGTCACGAAGTCCACCGTCAATTCGCGGGCCGCCGGATCCCAGGCGCGGACTGTGTACGTCCGGGTGACCGGCCACTGCTCGCGCGGGAAGTCGGCGCGGATCCGCTCCAGGTCGAACGGCTCGGGGTAGGTGGCGCCCCCGGTCGGGAAGAGCAGCTTGATGTAGTGATCGGTGCACTCGCCCACGTGGAAGTCGGCGAGGCCGTCGCCGCCCAGGACGACCCGCACCATGTGCGGGGTCAGCCGGTCGGTGCGCACCACCTGTGCGCGATGCGGCGTGCGCGTCTTACGGGCCGGACGGTCCGCCATGGCAGCTCCCTGATCAACTAGAGTTAGGTATACCTAACCTAACAGCTCACCCTTCGAGAGTGGACAGCAATCTGCGCAAAGATCCGCCCAATCCCCACCGTTCCGCCAGCGCCTCCACGGCCCCGGGGTCGCGCGGTGACCGCGGCAGCGCCGGATCGAAGGCCGGCAGCGCCACATCCGAGGCGACCCGCACCACCTTCGGGGCGACCTCGATATATGGCCGCGCCTCGTCCAGCCGCTTGCGCTGGGTCGGGGTCAGCTTGGCGGCGGGGTCGTCGACCGCGGCCATGATCCCGGCCAGGTCGCCATGGGCGGCCAGCAGCTTGGCGGCGGTCTTCTCGCCGACGCCGGGCACCCCCGGCAGCCCGTCGCTGGGGTCGCCGCGCAGCAGCGCCAGATCCACGTACCCCCGGCCGTCGACCCCGTACTTCTCGCGTACGTAGGACTCGTCGACCAGCTGCAGCGTGCCCACGCCCTTGACGGGGTAGAGCACCCGCACCCCGCGCTCGTCGTCCACCAGCTGGAACAGATCGCGGTCGCCGGTGACGATGTCGACCGGGCCGCTCGCCCGACCCGTGAGCGTGCCGATCACATCGTCGGCCTCGTAGCCCGCGGCGCCCACCCGCGCGATGCCGATCGCGTCGAGCACCTCGTCGATCACCGGGACCTGCGGGGAGAGGGTGTCCGGCACCTCCTCCTGGTCCACCCCGGCGCCCTCCGGGGCCTCCTCGGCGACCCGGTGGGCCTTGTACGTGGGGATCAGCGCGACCCGCCAGGCCGGGCGCCAGTCGAAGTCCATGCAGGCCACCAGGTCGTCCGGGCGGTGGTCCTGGACGAGCCGGGCGATGAAGTCGAGGAGTCCGCGCACGGCGTTCACCGGCGTACCGTCGGGAGCCCGGACCGAATCCGGCACTCCGAAATAGGCCCGGAAGTAGAGGGAGGCGGTGTCGAGGAGCATCAGGCGTCGCGTCACCCCCCGATCATGCACTACCCGAAGGACAGAACTCCTGGGATAATGTGAGCTGGATCACCGTTTGGTTTACGCCAAACGGATCAGGGCAGGCGCGCCCCCGGAGCGAACCCGTTCAGTACTTCAACTATTGCGGCGGTCCGCGGTCCGATGCCGTGCCGCTCCACGACCCGCCGGCGGGGGTGGCGGGTCGTTTTTTGGTGCGATCTGAGAGGTGCATGTGGCGACATTGCGAGCCGAACGCCTATACAAGGTGTTCGGCAGACGACCCGATGAGGCGGTGGCGCAGCTCGAGAGCGGCGCGGACCGTGAAGAGCTCCGCGCGAGCGGGACGACAGCAGCGGTCATCGATGCCTCCTTCACCGTCGAAGAGGGTCAGATCTTCGTCGTCATGGGTCTGTCCGGATCCGGTAAGTCCACGCTGCTGCGCATGCTGAACGGGCTGCTGGAGCCGACCGCGGGACGCGTGCTCTTCGACGACGACGACCTGACCGTGCTCAGCCCCAAGGAACTGCGCGAGGTGCGGTCCCGCAAGATCAGCATGGTCTTCCAGCACTTCGCCCTCTTCCCGCACCGCAGCGTGCTGGAGAACGCCGCCTACGGCCTCGAGGTGCAGGGTGTGCCGCGCGAGGAGCGCATCCGGCGCGCCACCGAGGCGCTGGAGATGGTGGGCCTGGCCGGCTGGGAGAAGTCCTGGCCCGATGAGCTCTCCGGCGGTATGCAGCAGCGCGTCGGCCTCGCCCGCGCCCTGGCCACCGACGCCGACATGCTGCTGATGGACGAGTCCTTCAGCGCGCTCGACCCGCTGATCCGGCGCGATATGCAGGACCAGCTGCTCCAGCTGCAGAAGCGACTCAAGAAGACCATCGTCTTCATCACCCACGATCTGAACGAGGCCATGCGGCTCGGCGACCGTATCGCCGTGATGCGCGACGGCCACATCGTCCAGATCGGTACCGCCGAGGACATCCTGGTCACCCCGGCCAACGACTACGTCGCCTCCTTCACCCAGGACGTCGACCGCAGCCGGGTGCTCACCGCCGGCGCGATCATGGCCGAACCGAGCGAGGCGCTGGGCAGCAAGACCGACGACGGCACCACGCTCCGCACCGAGCAGGACGTGCTGGCGGCCGCCCCCGCCACCGTCCCCGAGTCCACGCCGATCATCGAGCTGTTCCGGCCCTGTTCGCTCAGCGGGGTCGCGGTCGCCGTCACCGACGACGACGGTGCGCTCGTGGGCGTTGTCACCCGCGCCCGGCTGCTCGCCGTCCTCGGCGAGCCGGACGCCGGACCCGACGGCGCGCAGCCGTCGACCGGTGACACCCCGGACGCGCCCCAGGCCGTCAAGAAGGTGATCACCGGTGCCTAGACTTCAGCTCGGCGACTGGATCAACTCCGGCGTCAACTGGCTCCGAGACAATCTGAGCTGGCTCTTCGATTTCATCTCCAGCGTCGTCCAGGGCATGTACGACGGGCTGAACACCGTGCTCAGCGGCCCCGAGCCGCTGCTGTTCGCGGGCATCCTGGCGCTGCTCGCCTGGTGGCTGCGCGGGCTGCTGCCCGCCGTGCTCGCCTTCCTGGGATTCGCCCTCATCGACTCGATCGAGTTGTGGGGCGAGGCGATGAACACCCTCGCACTGGTGCTGGTCGCCGGTGTGATCACCATCGTGTTCGCGGTGCCGCTGGGCATCTGGGCCTCGCGCAACCGCGCGGTGAGCGCCGTGATCCGCCCGGTGCTGGACTTCATGCAGACGATGCCCGCCTTCGTCTACCTGATCCCCGGCATCTTCTTCTTCGGCCTCGGGGTGGTCCCCGGCGTCGTCGCCACCGTCATCTTCTCGATGCCCCCGGGCGTCCGCATGACGGAACTGGGCATCCGGCAGGTGGATGCGGAGCTGGTCGAGGCGGCCGACGCCTTCGGCACCCATCCGCGCCGCACCCTCCTGCGCGTCCAGCTCCCGCTGGCCCTGCCCACCATCATGGCGGGCGTCAACCAGGTGATCATGCTGGCGCTGTCCATGGTCGTCATCGCCGGCATGGTCGGCGCCGAGGGCCTGGGCTCCACCGTCTTCCAGGCGATCAGCTCCGTCGACGTCGCCATGGGCTTCGAGGGCGGTATCGCGGTGGTCATCCTGGCCATGTACCTGGACCGGATGACCAGCGCGCTCAACCAGCGCGTCTCCCCGCTGGCCCGCCGTGCGCTGGCCAAGGAGAAGGCCAAGGCGGTCAGCGGCCTCAAGGTGCTGCACTGGCGCCCCGCGACCTCCGTCGCCATGGTCGGCGTCGTCGTCCTGGCACTCGTCGCCGGCGGCATGAGCATGTTCGGCGACGACGAAAAGGGACCCGAGGTCTCCGCCAACGTCGGCAAGGGCCAGTCGGTCAACATCGGCTACATCAACTGGGACGAGGGCGTCGCCTCCACCTTCCTGTGGAAGGAGCTCCTGGAGCAGCGCGGCTTCAAGCCCAAGGTCCAGTCGTACGACGTCGGCGCGCTGTACACCGGTATGGCCGCGGGCAACATCGACTTCGAGACGGACTCCTGGCTGCCCACCACCCACGCCTCGTACTGGGCGAAGTACAAGGACAAGCTGGAGAACCTCGGCTCCTGGTACGGCCCCACCTCCCTGGAGGTCGCGGTGCCCTCGTACGTCAAGGGCGTCAAGACCCTGGAGGACCTGGAGAAGAAGTCCGGCACCTTCAAGAAGAAGATCGTCGGCATCGAGCCCGGTGCCGGTGAGATGAAGCTGATGCAGGACAAGGTCATGCCGGGCTACGGCCTGAACAAGAACTTCTCCCTGGTCAAGGGCTCCACCGCGGCCATGCTCTCCCAGCTGGACCGCTCCTACGCCAAGCAGGAGCCGATCGCGGTCACCCTGTGGTCCCCGCACTGGGCGTACAACAAGTACAACCTCATCAAGCTGAAGGACCCCAAGGGCGCCTTCGGCAAGGGCGATCGCATCGACTCCCTCGCGCGCAAGGGCTTCTCCAAGGACAACCCGCAGGTCGCCAAGTGGATCAAGAACTTCAAGCTGGACGAGAAGCAGCTCACCAGCCTGGAGGCGGCGATCCAGGACGCCGGTAAGGGCAAGGAGCAGGAGGGCGTGCGCGCCTGGCTCAAGAAGAACCCCAGCCTGGTCAACAAGCTGGCCCCGGTGCCCGGCGGCGAGCAGAAGGGCAAGGACGCCGGAGCCGCGCCGAAGATCGGCTACTTCCCGTGGGACGAGGACGTCGCCACCACCTACCTGTGGAAGAACGTCCTCGAGCGGCGTGGCTACAAGCCGTCGATCAAGCAGTACGACGTCGGCTCCATGTTCACCGGAATGAGCACCGGGCAGGTCGATGTCGAGTTCGACGGCTGGCTACCGGTCGCCCAGAAACAGTACTGGGACAGATACAAGAAGAATCTGGTCGACGTCGGGTCGTGGTACGACAAGACCTCCCTGGAGATCGCGGTGCCGTCCTACGTCAAGGACGTGAAGTCGCTGGCGGACCTGAAGGGCAAGTCGTCCACCTTCAAGGGGAAGATCATCGGCATCGAGCCGGGCACCGGCGAGATGAAGATACTCAAGAGCAAGGTGCTGAAGGCGTACGGCCTGGACAAGGAGTACCAGGTCAGCGACGGCTCCTCGCCGGCGATGCTGGCGCAGCTGGAGCGCTCGTACGCCAAGCAGGAGCCGGTGGCCGTCGTCCTGTGGTCCCCGCACTGGGCGTACAGCAAGTACAAGCTCACCAAGCTGGCCGACCCGAAGCAGTCGTTCGGGGCCAGCAACCAGCTCCATACGCTCGCCAACAAGTCCTTCCCGGAGAAGTTCCCCGAGTTCAACGGGTGGCTCAAGAAGTGGCACATGACCGAGAAGGAACTCGGGAGCCTGGAGGCGGCCATCCAGGACGCCGGTAAGGGCAACGAGGAGAAGGGCGTTCAGAAGTGGATGGACGCTCACCCCGGCATCGTCGACAAGATGGCGCCGGTGGCTTCCTGACCTGCCACCAGGTGGTCTGCTGACCCACCGCGGACACCACGCACACACCGCGGCCCGGAGCACCCGCTCCGGGCCGCGGTGTTGTGGTCCGCGGTCCTCCGGGCGGAGAAAACCGGATGACGGCCGAGGAACGGGCCCCCTACTGTCGTAGCCGTGAACGCACCTCCCGGTGCGAAGACGACGGTTACTTCGGTCGATTTGGGTTCGATTCCTGAAACACTCCGCCGGCGCGGGGTGGGAAACGTACCGTCGTCGACTCTGATCTCGGGAGGCGCGCGCACGGCATCGGAGCGCCTGGTGCGCGGGCCGCGGTTACTTCCTTTCCAGAACAGTCCGCCGCCCACTTTCGACCTCAGGCGCTGCCGACGCACCGGTGCGCCGCCTCCCTCCTATGCCCACTCGGGGGAGAGGCATGACCGCATGACGAAGTTCAACCGGGCCATCCGGCGCGCCACGGCCACGACGACCACCATGGCCACCACGACCACCTATGAGGGCGGCGCCGCCGTCACCCGCGACAGCAAGTCCGAACTGGTGCTGCTGGCCGTGGTGAACATGGTCGGCGAGCAGACCTTCTACGAGTCCTCCGGTGACCGCGACGACCGCTTCCGCACCCTCGTCCGCACCGTCGCCGTCGAGGACGCCGACTGGACCGCGCGCTTCATCACCTGGCTGCGCGGCGAGGCCCAGATGCGCACCGCGTCGCTGGTCGCCGCCGCCGAGGCCGTCGCGGCACGGCTCGCGGCGGGGCTGCACGGCGGCAACCGCCGCATCGTCGACGCCGCGTGTCTGCGCGCCGACGAGCCCGGTGAGTTCCTCGGCTACTGGACCGCCCACCACGGGCGCGCCCTGCCCAAGCCGGTCAAGCGCGGCCTCGCCGACGCCGCCCGCCGCCTCTACACCGAGCGCTCGCTGCTCAAGCACGACACCGAAAGCCACGGCTTCCGCTTCGCCGACGTCCTGGAACTGGTGCACGCCGCCCCGGACCCCGAAAAGCCGTGGCAGAGCGAGCTGTTCCGGCACGCCATCGACCGCCGCCACCACCGGGACGCCGCGCCTCCGGTCTCGCTGCGCATCCTGCGCGCCCGCGCCCGGCTGACGGCCCTGCCGCAGTGGGAGCGCCGTGCCGTGCTGGAGCGGCCGGACGCCGCCGACGCGCTCCATGCCGCCGGGATGACCTGGGAGGCGCTCGCGGGCTGGCTGCAGGGGCCGATGGACGCGGTGGCCTGGCAGGCCGTGCTGCCCTCGATGGGCTACATGGCGCTGCTGCGCAACCTGCGCAACCTCGACGAGGCCGGGCTGCCGGACGCGGTCGCCGAGCGGGTCGCGGCGCGGCTGGCCGACCCGGCGGAGGTAGCCCGCTCCCGTCAGTTCCCGTACCGCTTCCTGTCCGCGTACCGGGCCGCGCCGTCCCTGCGCTGGGGCCACGCCCTGGACCGGGCGCTGACCGCGGCCACGGCGGCCGTCCCGGCGCTGCCGGGCCGCACCCTCGTGCTCGTGGACACCTCAGGCTCCATGCAGGCGCCGGTCTCGGGCCGCTCCCAGGTGCGCCATGTGGACATCGGCGCGCTCTTCGGGGTCGCGCTCGCGCACCGCGGCTGCCAGGTGGACCTGGTCGGCTTCGCCTCCGGGCACTTCGGCCACCGGCTGCCCCCGGGTGGTTCGGTGCTCCGCGACATCGAGGGATTCTGCGCGCGGATCGGCGAGGCCGGGCACGGCACGGAGACGGGGGCGGCGCTGCGGGCGGCCTACCGCGGCCACGACCGGGTGGTGATCGTCTCGGATATGCAGGCGTTCGCCCCTGCGCGCGGCGGCCGGTCCGTTCCGGTCTCGGAGGCCGTTCCGGCGCGGGTACCGGTGTTCGGCGTCAACACCACCGGCTACGCGGCCACGTCCATCGACACCGGCCGGCCGAACCGGTACGAGATCGGCGGCTTCAGCGACAAGCTGTTCACGATGGTCGGGCTGCTGTCGGAGGGCGACCGCGGCAGTGGCGGCGACCGCGGTGGGCGGACCGTCTGGCCGTGGGAGGCGCTGGGGGAGGCGGCGTAGGTGCGGGCCTTACGGCTCGTGCGGGGGCAGTACGGGTATGTGGCGGGGCCGGTAAGGCTCGTACGCGGGCCTTACGGCTCGCATCCGGCGTTGCCGGAACCGCCCGACCGGTCGTGCCGGAACCGCCCGACCGGTCGCGTCGTACGGTGGAACGGGTCGCGTCGTACGGTGGAGCGATGAGCCCTCGCACCCCCGTACGAAGCGTGGTGTCCCTCGTGCCCTCGCTCACCGAGGCCGTCGCCGCCACCGAGCCGGAGCTGCTGGCCGGGGTGACCGACTGGTGCACCCATCCGCCCGGCCTCGCCGCGGAGCGCATCGGCGGCACCAAGAACCCCGACACCGCCCGGATCGCCGTCCTCGCACCGGATCTCGTGATCGCCAACGAGGAGGAGAACCGCCCCTCCGACCTCGCCGCGCTGCGCGCCGCCGGTCTCGAGGTCCTGGTGACCGAAGTGCGCACCCTGGACCAGGCGTTCACGGAGCTGGAGCGGGTCCTGGTGCGCGGCTGCGGACTGGCCCGGCCCGGCTGGCTGGACGCGGCCGAGGCCGCCTGGGCGGACGTAACGGCCAGTGGCCCGGCGCGGCAGGCCGTCGTACCGGTGTGGCGGCGTCCGTGGATGGTGCTGGGCCGGGACACCTTCGCCGGTGACGTCCTGGCCCGGCTGGGCGTACGGCACCTCTACAGCGCGCATCCCGAGCGCTACCCCCGCATCCCGATCCAGGAGTTGACGGCGCGGGACGCGGATCTGGTGGTGCTGCCCGACGAGCCGTACCGCTTCACGGCCGACGACGGCCCCGAGGCGTTCCCCGGCCTCCCGGCGGCCTTGGTCAGCGGCCGTCACCTCACCTGGTACGGCCCCTCGCTGGCGGAGGCGCCCGCCGCTCTTACGGCCGCGTTGACGGCGGCGCGCTGACGGGGACGCGCTCACGTCCTGGGGGATACGGCTGAGGGCGACGGCCATGGCCTCCTCGCACTGGTCGTGCATAGTGATTCTCGCTACGGGAGTTGATCTCGACCCTCGCGAGTCCCGACCACCCCACGACGGAGGACCCTTGCTGAACGTCATCGCCGTTCCCGCGGAGCCCGAGGCGGTCCAAGCGGTCCGCGACCGCGCCGACGCGCTGATCGCCGCCCCGCTCCCGGACGACGCCGAGGTGCGCGGCGACTGGGTACGCGCGCCCGGCGCCCGGGGCGGCGCGGTGATCTATGTGCACGGCGGCGGGTTCGCCCACACCATGCCCGAGGCCGAGCGGGTGATGGCCTATCGGCTGTCGAAGGCCACCGGACGCCCCGCCCTGCGGGTGGACTACCGGCTGGCGCCCGAACACCCCTATCCCGCGGCGCTCGAGGACGTCCTGGCCGCCTGGCGAAGCGTGCTGGACGAGGGCGTCCCCGCCGCCGAGGTCGTACTCGCCGGTGAGTCGGCCGGGGCCACGCTGGTGCTGTCCGCCCTGCTGGAGATCGGGCGGACCGGCGGCCCGCGGCCCGGTGCCGCGGTCGTGGTCTCACCCGTCACCGACTTCGCCCTTACGGGTGCGTCGCTTGCCGCCAACGACGGTAAGGACGTCATGAACCAGGCCGCCCTCGGCTCCATACGCGCCCAGTACCTGGCCGGCGCGCCCGCCGACCAGGCCCCGCAGTCGCCGCTGTACGGGGATCCGCGCGGGCTGCCGCCGCTGCTGATCGCCGTCGGCACGGATGAGGTGCTCCTGGACGACGCCCGCCGCTTCGCCGAGGCGGCCGACGCCGCCGGGGTGAGCGTGCGCCTGGAGGAGTACGCGGACATGCCGCACGCCTTCCACCTGTCCGAGCCGGGCGAGGTGCTGCTGGACCGGATCGGCCGGTGGCTCGCCGACCCGGTCCGCGTCTTCACCGTCAGCGAGCCGGACGCGGGGCCCTACGCGCTCACCGGCGGCCCCGACGGAGCCCTGTGGTTCACCCTGGTCCACCAGGGCGCGATCGGCCGCAGGGACGCGGACGGCAGGATCACCGTCCACCCCGTCGGAACCAAGCCGACGATGATCGCCCAAGGGCCCGACGGCGCCCTGTGGTTCACCGAGTACGGCACCCACCGCATCGGCCGGATCACCGTGGACGGCACGGCCTCCTCCTACGAACCGCCGACCGCCGACGGCGGCCCGTACGGGATCGCCGCGGGCCCGGACGGGGCCATGTGGTTCACCCTGTCGGGTGCCGACCGCATCGGGCGGATCACCATGGACGGCGACATCACCGAGTACCGCGCGCCCGGAGCTTTCCCGTCCGCCCTGGCGGCGGGGCCCGACGGCGCGATGTGGTTCACCCTCAACCAGGGCAACGCCATCGGCCGGATCACCATGGACGGCCTGACGACCGTCCACCCCCTGCCGACCGAGGCCGCCGCGCCGGTGGGCATCGCCCAAGGGCCGGACGGCGCCCTGTGGTTCACCGAGATCGGCGCGGGGCAGATCGGCCGCATCACGGTGGACGGCACCGTCACCGAGTACCCGCTGCCCGACCGCGAGACGCGGCCGCACGCCATCACCCCTGGCCCGGACGGGGCGCTGTGGTTCACCGAATGGGGCCGCGGCGGGGTCGGACGCATCACCACCGACGGCCTGATCACGGCGTACGACCTGCCCCGAGCCGACTGCGAACCGCACGGCATCGCCCCGTACGACGGCGCGCTGTGGTGCGCCCTGGAAACGGGCTCCCTGGCCAGGCTCGACGTCCCCCGGTGACCGTCTCGGCCCCCGGCTCCGATCCCCGAATCCGCCAGCCGAACGCCCGACGAAAGGGATTCCGCTGGCCCGGAGCCCCTTCGAGGCGGCTCGTTCGGCGGTTCACGGTCCGGCGTGGGGCCTTGGCTCGGCGTGTGGGGGTCCCTTGGGCAGGCATGCGGTGCCACGGGCCAGGGCGAGGCGAGGCCGGAACCGGGGCGAGGCGGCCAGGAACCAGGCGGGGCGGGCCGGAGACCGGAGCCCCCGCCCCACCCGCCAGCACCCTCAGCCCTCCACAGCGCAGCAGGAGTCGCGCCGCAACAGGCGCCCCACCTCCAGCCACTCATCCGCCGACCGCCCGTGCGGTGCCGCCGCGGCACCGGCCCCCGGGAAGGACTCGACCAGCTCGCGCTGCTCGTACGGCGCCCCGCCCCGCAGCACCGACACCGTCCTCACCAGCGAGTCGAAGTCCGTGAAGGGATCGCCGTCGACGACCGTCAGATCCGCCAGCTTCCCGACCTCCAGGGTCCCCAGGTCGCGATCGGCACCGAAGGCCCGCGCCGGGAGGATGGTCGCCGTCCGCAGCGCTTCCTGCGGCGACAGCCCGAACCGGTGCAGGGCACGCAGGGCCAGATGCAGATGGAGGCCCACCGGCACCAGCGGCTGGTCCGTCCCCAGGGCCACCACCCCGCCCTCGGCCAGAATCCGCCGGTAGACCCCGATCTCGGTGCCCAGCGTGGTCAGTTGGTCCGCCGTCGGGGGCGTCCCGGCGAGCTGCCGTACGAGCGCGGTGTCCCACGGCGGCATCAGCCGGGTGACCCGCTCGTCCTCCGCCAGCGAGGGGTCCGCGCCCACCAGGGGCGAGGCCGTGAACGGCGTGGCGATGAGCCGGAAGTCGGAGGTCGCGGTGTAGATCTCCGCCACGTCCTGCTGGGAGTGCCCGGACGCCGTCGTGGCGTGCCCGTACTCCAGCCGCTGGGTGGCCTGCAGATGCGTCGTCAGATCCTGTCCGAGCTGTATGCCCGGTGAGCACAGATGGCTGCCGGTGCGCACCCCGAGCCGCTCATGCGCGAACCGGGCCGCCTCCTCCATGATCCATCCCGGTGCGCGGACATACGTCTTGACGAAGTCCCAGTCGAGCGCGGCACCGCGCTCCAGAGAGCGCCGCAGACCGTCCCGGGTGCGATGCGCCCGGCCCATGCTGTACGCGACGCGCGGTCCGTCCAGCAGCTCGCCGGTGGCCAGCAGCCGCGGCCCGGCCAGGGCGCCCGCCGCGACGGCCTCCCTGAGGCGCGCCTGCTCATAGGCGAAGCCGCCGAGGGAAACGGCCGTGGTGATGCCGTAGGCGAGTTGCAGGGCGGTCTGACGGCCGCCATAGGTGTACTGCCAGGGGTGGGTGTGGGCGTCCCACAGCCCCGGGATGACGGTGCGCTCGGAGGCGTCGACGCGCCGCTTCGCGGGCCGCCCGGCCCGGTGCGCCTCCACGGCCGCGATGCGTCCGCCGCGCACCACGATGTCCACGTCCTCGCGGACCGTGCCGTCCTTACGGCCGTCACCGTCACGACCGGCGCCGCCGCCCCCGCCTCCGGTGCCGTCCCAGAACCGCCCGGCGTGGACGACGGTGTCCGCGGGGCGCGGCCTCCGGTGGTCCAGTGGGACACGGACCGTCCGGGCGGTGCCGCGCTCGACGTCCAGCAGCCGCAGTCGGCCCGCCGACAGATACAGGACATGGCGGGAGTCGCCGGACCAGGAGGGATGGTCGGCGGCCTCGTCGGTGAGCCGGCGCGGCGCGCCGTCGGGGGTGCCGTCCGCCCGCACCGGCAGCAGCCACAGGGCGGACTCGACGATGAGCGCCATATGGCGGCCATCGGGGGACCAGACGGGTCCGGAGTCATAGCGGTCGGAGAGGGAGGTATGCGGTGCGACGGCATGCTGCCTAGCCGTACCGGTGTCGGTGTCGATCACCCGGATCAGGTTGTAACCCTCGCGGAATCGCTGGTTCAGCCGGTTGCGATCGCACAGGGCGACATAGCGCCCGTCGGGCGACCAGCTCGGTCGGCCGGGCAGTCCGCCGGCGCCCATCGGCGCGGCGAGCACCCGTTCCGTACCGGCGTCGAGATCGCGTAGAACCAGGTTTCCCGACATGTCGACACAGGCGAGGCGCTTGCCGTCGGGGGAGAGCGCCGGATGCACCCTGCCGCCTGAGGCCAGCACGGTCTCCTTGCCCGAGGCGAGGTCCCGGCGGCGCGCGGCCAGCAGCCCGTCGCGGTCGTCGGCGTACACCAGGGCGCGCCCGTCGGGCGTCCAGGTGGGGGCCAGCAGATACCGGGTGGGGGCCGCCCGTACGACCCGGCGCGGGGCGCGGCCGCCGGAGACATCGGCGACCCAGAGGGAGTTGAGGGCGGCGAAGGCCACCTTACGGCCGTCAGGAGAGAGCGCGGGCAGATGCAGCCCGCGCACCGGCCGCACCCCGCCACCGTCGAAGTCGTACCGCTTGACGCGATACCGGGGCCGGTCGATGGGCAGGGTGGCGGAGAAGGGTATCTCCTCGTACGCAACGCCCTTACGGTCGGCTTCCTCACCGCTTCCGGCCGCGCCCGAGCGCACCGCCGGGGACACCCGGAACACCCGGAACCGCCCGTCGACGGTGAGCAGCAGTTCCTCGCGTGACACCCAACGGGGCGGCACGGGCTGCACATCCCCCGTGATCGCCACCGGCTCCCCGGCCACGACCAGCGTGCAGGAGGCGGCGGGAGCGGCTGTGGTCCGCAGATAGGCGAGGTGACCGTCCGCCGACACGGACGGCGTCATCACCTGGGCGTCGGCGGTGGGATCGGTGTGCTCGGCCGTGACCGGACCGGTGCCGTCGGCCCGTACGGAGGCGACCGTACGGGCGTTGAGCGTCGTCCCGGCGAGCGCACCGCGCACGAACAGCACCCGTTCGCCGTCCGCGGACCAGGTGGGGTCGAAGTCCTCCCAGGCGCCGTCCTGGAGCGGCCCGTCCTGCCCGTCCGCGCCCGTGAGCCGGGTGAGCTCACCGGTGGCCACCTCCAGTACCCAGATCCGGTACGGGCTGCCCGCCACGGGGTCGCCGCCACGCTCGGAGGCGAAGGCGATCCGGGTGCCGTCGGGCGACCAGGCCGGACCGCGGTCGTCCCACGGGCCGTCCGTTCGCTGCCGCAAACCAGAGCCGTCGGGGCGCAGCGTCCAGATATGGAATCCGCCGCCCCGGTAGGCGCAGACGGCCAGCAGCTTTCCATCGGGGGAGTAGACCGGCCGGGTGGGCTCCAGATCGGCCGGTGTGAGCGATACGGCCTCGCCACCCTTACGGGCGACCGACCACAGGACGTTCTGGACTTCGGCGATCATGCGGTCGCCGGACGGGGAGAGGGTCGCGGCGCCGTTGGTGGCGGCGGTGAAGGAGAGCGAGACGGGCCTGGCCGGTGCGGCGACGGCCGTCTCGAAGGGCAGAGTGGCCGCGGTGGCGGCGGCGGTGCCCGCGGCGGCGGCCTGCAGAAAACGCCGCCGTGACAGGGCGGAGGCAGCAGCCGAGGCGGGGGAGAGCGAAGTGTCGTGCGTGTCCAACGGTCCTCCTGGAGCAAGGGAGTTGCATGGATCAGGAGTCGATACGCGGTACCAAGCCCTTGATCGTTACACCCCCCACGCCCCGGAGGACAAGAGCGCGTCGATGCCCTTGGCTTGCGGGCCGGGCAAAGGGAGAGTGGGCTTCCGTCCGCACCCCTCCACGCCAGACGGATTCACACCAGACCCACTTCACAGACCGACCAGCACGAGACCGGCTGACACCAGACCGACCAGCACCAAATCGATGAGCACCAGATCGATATGCACCAGATCGACGAGCACCAGGAGATGAGACGGCATGCCCGACGGCGGTATCACCCACCGCACCGACCATCTGCCCACGCCCGACGGTGTGCGGGTCGCGACCTACACCTGGCTGCCGGAGAACGGCGCCCCGCGCGCGATCGTCCAGATCGCCCACGGCGCCGCCGAACACGCCCGGCGCTACGACCGGTTCGCCCGCTTCCTCGCCGCGCACGGCTATGCGGTGGTCGCCTCGGACCACCGCGGCCACGGAGCCACCGCCGAGTCGACGGGCGGCTTCGGCGTCGTGGGCGAGGAGGGCGACAGCTGGCGGGCGATCGTCTCCGACCTGCGCGCCATCGGCGACCGCGCCCGGGCCGCGCACCCCCGTGCGCCCCTGGTCCTGCTCGGCCACAGCATGGGTTCGATGCTGGCCCGCGACTGCGCCCAGGAGTACGGCGAGGAGCTGGCCGGGCTGATCCTCTCCGGGACCTTCCGCTCCCTGCCGGGGACCGGGACCGAGGAGGCGCTGGAGGGCATCGCCCAGGAGATCGCGGAACGGGGCCGGACCGCCCCGTCCACCTTCACCCCGACCCTCTTCGCCTCGTTCAACGACCCGTACGAGTCCCTTCAGGACCGGACGGGCTTCGAGTGGCTCTCGCGCGACGCGGCGGAGGTGGCCGCGTACGCGGCGGACGAGCGGTGCGGCTTCGCGTTCAGCGCCGGGCTGTCCCTGGACTGGGTCCATGGCGTCCGTAAGATCAACGACCCGCGCCACCAGGCCCGCATCCCGGCCGCGCTGCCGGTGCATCTGGCGGTGGGCACCGAGGACCCGTGCAACCAGGGGATGACGCTCGTCTACGAACTCCTGGAGGACTTCCGCTACGGCGGCACGCGGGAGCTGAGCTGGAAGGGATACCAGGGGGCCCGGCACGAGATCCTCAACGAGACCAACCGGGACGAGGTCCAGCAGGACCTGCTGACCTGGCTGGAAAAGCGCCTCTGAACCACACCGCCCGGCCCCGGCGGAGCCACCGCCTCAGCGCAGGAAGCCGGAGACGCGCTCGCGCAACGACGCCGGGTCCAGCCCCTGGCCCGCGAGATGCTCGTCGATCGTGCCGTAGCGGCGCAGCTCGCGCCGGGGGATGCCCAGGCCGAGCACCCGATGCGGGCGATCGGCGAGCGCGTCGTTGACGGCGGCGGTCGAGGTGCCCGCGAGATACGGCTCGACAAGCACGACATCGACTGCCGCCCCGGCACCCGATCCCGCCCCGGCACCCGATCCCGCCCCGGCACCCGATCCCGCCCCGGCCGTCGCACGCAACGTCCGCTCGTCGAAGGGCCGCACCGTAGTGGTGTACAACACGGTCACATCCAGCCCCTCGACAGCCGTGAGCACGCTGTCGAGCATCGGCCCGACCGCGATCACCACGCCGCCGCGCCCCTCCCGTACGGTCAGGAAGCGGCCGGGGACGATGTCCCGCGGGGCGGAGTTGGAGTGTGCCGACAGCCGGACGTACACCGAGTCGTCACCGGCCGCGGCCGCGTCCCGCAGCAGCGTCTCGGCCTCGTCCGGGTGGCCGGGCACATGGACGGTCCAGCCGTCGAGCGTGTCCAGCAGGGCCACATCGCCGGGGGCCATATGGGTGTGGCCGCCCGCGGGCCAGTCGTACGAACCGGCCGCGCTCACCAGCACCCCGCCCACGCCCTGATGCCCGAAGTCCAGCTTGACCTGCTCAAAGGGCCGCTCGACCAGAAAGCTGGCGAAGGTGTGCAGAATCGGCCGCATCCCGGTCAGGGCCAGTCCACCGCCGACGCCGACCAACAGCTGCTCGCGGATGCCGACATTGATCACCCGGTCGGGATGCGCCCGGGCCGCGTCCGTGAAGCCGTCCTTACCGATCTCCGCCAGCACGACGGCCAGCCGGGGGTCGTCGTCGAGAAGACGGGAGGCGGTGGCGGCGAAACGCTCACGCATGGTGTCCATCGAAGACAGTTCCTCTCACCCTGGAAACGAATCAGACCTTGGCCTCGACCCGGGCCACCACGGCATGCGGCCGCCCCGGGTGCGGCGCGGTGTACGCCTCGTAGAGCGCCTGGTGATCACGCCCGTCCACGGTCGCCGTGGACCACCCCGCGGCCTCGAAGCGCGCCGCGATGCCCCCGGGCCGGCGATGGGTGGCGGAGGCGTTGTCGACAACGACCGTGTGCAACCGCTCCAGCCCGACGGCCCCCGCATACGCGATCGCCTCGTGGTTGCTGCCCTCGTCCAGCTCGGCGTCGCCGACGAGCACCCACACGGCCGGCCCGGAGAGCCCCTGCGCCCGCAACCCGAGCGCACTCCCCACGGCCAACGGCAGCCCATGTCCGAGTGAGCCACTGCTGATCTCGGCGCCTGGTACGAGCACCCGATCCGGATGGTGCCCCAGCGGCGACTCGTACGCCCCGAACCCCGGCAGCAGCGACTCGGGCAGGAACCCCTTGGCGGCGAGCACGGCGTAGTACGCCATCGGCCCGTGCCCCTTGGACAGCAGAAACCGATCCCGGTCCGGAGCATCCACAGCCACCGGCGAGACCCGCAGCACGCGGTCGTAGAGCACCCAGACCACGTCAAGCGTCGAGGTCGCGGCCGGCCCGTGCTTCTCGTCCCCGGTCATCAGACTCATCAGCCGAGGAAGATCGTCGTACCCCTGCGCGGTGTGAACGTCGGTGAAGGTCATGGACCGAGCGTGCAACTTAAACCAAACTTCAAGTCAAGCACCCACCCTCCCCGCCGACGCCGCAGTCCGCAACCTCCCGATAACGCTGAGCAATCACCCAATCCCGCTGAGCGAACACCCCGGCTGGTCCCGCCGGACTCCCGATCTTCACCCTGGGGTGGCAGCGGCCACCCCCTGAGGTGCGGTATTGTTCTTCATGCGCGGTCGGCGAGGGGAAAGCCCGAGCCGAACGAGCACCGGGACGTGGCGCAGCTTGGTAGCGCACTTGACTGGGGGTCAAGGGGTCGCAGGTTCAAATCCTGTCGTCCCGACCAGCGTTTTCGCAGGTCGAAGGCCGTTTCCGCGGGTAGCGGAGGCGGCCTTAACCATTTCCGGGCAGGGAGCGAGTGGGAGCCCTCTGGGAGCCCTCGTGCTCCCAACTCGCAGACGTGTCAACGGTGCCCGATTCGTCCGTCACTCGATCAGGTACACCTATCGCGCCGTACTGAGCCCCTGTGCGCCGCCGTCAACCGTAGGCCCCCGCGGTCACCCCATCGATTCGGATGCTCTGTACATCAAGAGGCATAAGGACCCTTGTCGACTCCCGACCCCCTTCCGGGGTGGGAGCACGGAGTCGCGCTCCCCGTGCGACAGGGGAACCGGGGGACTGTCAGTGATCTCTTCGGGTCAGTTTTTGCAGGTCGGCGGGCACGCGGGTGTTCTGGTCGCTGTAGGTGGCCTACGTCAAGGCGAGGTAAAGCCCCTTGGCGTTTGCCGGCAGATGGGGCACTCCCAGGGCGTGAGCGCTGTATCCGGCTCTGGAGTGCCGTAGGGAGACGGTTCGGAGGGATCGAGCCCGACGAAAAAGTGTGCCAAACAAGCGAAAATGATGTCACCGATGGGTGCGCCTTTGGCATCGCGGTCGGGCGCCGCACGGGCGTGGTGTCGTCGTGTGGAAGACATCTCGTGTTGATGCTCGTGGCATCGACGGCCGAGGGGCCGGACAATTTGGGTGCGTATCTGATCTGTGTGGGATGGACCGACCGCTACTGGCGGTGCTTAATCGCAGGCGGTTTGGACCTGGCGCAGGAAGTGCGGCCAGTGTCCTTTGGGGGTGTCGCTGTGCTGCGCGCTGTGGAGGCTGAGCTGGAGGGTTTTCCTGAGCGGGTGGGGGGAGTGCATGATCGCCTCGTTGCGCTGGGCGAGCCCGTGGAGTTCTCCGGCGGTGGGGAGCCGGTCGCTCTTGGCGCTGTTGCAGGCTTGATGTGCGGGAGCGAGGTTCCAGATGGCGTCCCAGTCCGGTCCGTGCCAGCCGGAGACGTCACCGAAGCGCCGCATCAGGGAGTAGGGAAAGACGTGGTCGACGACGGTGCTGTCGCCGGGCGCGATGGGCTGAGCGCAGATGAGGCAGCGGCCGTGCTGGAACCCGATCACGGCGTCAGCGACTCCGGTGACCGAGCGGCGGCGGCGCTTGTCCGTGAGCTGCAGTGTCGCCCAGTCCACCGAGAATCCCTCGTCGATGAGACTGCGGCCGATGCCCGCGGCGAAGGAGCTTTCGACGATGTCCCACCGTGCAGCCAGCTCGGCACGCAACCCGGTGGATTGCTCACCCTTGGCGATGGAGCGCAGCTCGGGAGTCAGGCGTACGATCCGCTGGTGAGAGTTGCCGATCAGGTCGTAGAACCGGTGCGCCGTGCGGGTGTTGCCGCGCAGGTTGTGGAACTTCTGCATCACCATCCCCGGCATGGAGCGCACCGCGGCGTGCCGGAGCCGGTCGGTGGGGTGGCCGAGCGCGGCGGACTCCTTGGCCTCACGCTCAGCCACGGCCAGGAAGTCCGACCCCCGGACCTGAAGCCCTGACGGTGCCTGCGGGGCTTCAGCGAGGTGTGCCACCAGTCCCATGGCATATGGAATGGCGAGTTCCTCCAGCGTCACCTCGGTCCTGTCCTGCGCGGCGTACTCCAGCAGCGCGGCTCCGAAGGCGAACTTGTAGGTGCGGGAGTTGGCGCCCATCAAAACGGCCAGCCGCCAGGACGTACGGGCTCGGCTCGCTTCGGTAGAAGTCCACGGTCATCGGCTCACCCCTGCTCTTGTAGGCGGTTCCGCGCGGAAGACCAGCGTGCTCCAGTTCACGTCCTCCCGGCTGAGACGATCAGATCCCTGCCCGCGATGTACCGCGGACAGCCCGAACCGCTCTGCCAACGCCACCGTCTCGTCCCCGGAGACCGCGAACATACGGCGTCCCGTGGGAACCGGACCGTGCCGCAGTGAGAGGGCCACACATCCTCTCGGCGCCACCAGGTCAGCCAGCCGTTGCATGGCTTCGACGCGTTCCTGTTCGTCCAGGTGCATCCACACTGCGGAGAGCAACGTGAAGTCGAAGGGCCCTTGGAGACCGGTCAGTGATGGAAGGGCGTCGTCGATCCAGCGGATCGCTGTATCTGGGTGGAGGCGCTGTCCGATCCGACGCAGCTCAGGAGTGGGTTCTACCGCCACGACCTGGTGCCCTCGGGTGGCCAGCGCGGCAGCGTCGCGGCCGCTGCCGGCGCCGATGTCGAGGACCCTGCCCGGGGCGGGCGGCAACCAGTGCCAGTGTTGGGATGGTGGGGCGTCTGGGAGTGGTGCCTGGCGCGGGTACCCTGGAGCACATGTCACCTGCCCCAGTTCGCGTTCGTTTCGCGCCGTCCCCGACCGGCATGTTCCACGTCGGTGGCGCACGGTCCGCCCCTATAACTGGGCGGTGGCACGACAGTCCGGCGGAACGTTCGTCCTGCGGATCGAGGACACAGATGCGGCCCGGAACAAGCCGGAGTGGATCGACGGCATCATCAGCGCGCTCGCGGCGATCGGGATCCACACCCAGATCAGCCGCCTGATCGAGATATTGACACCCTTCAGGGGTTGGCCCGTTCCTGGCCCGGATCTTGGTGCAGAGAGGGCGGATGTGCGCCAACGCCTAATGGTGACGGCTGGTGGCCGTCTCGTCTGCCGACTCGAGCCTGGATCGCGGCCTCCCCGGCGCGCAGCACAAAGGGGCCTGTCTCGGACTGAACCGGTAGTACATGCGTAGCTTTGGCCAGTTCCCGACACCCCTTGGGGGCCCGGTCGCAGGGTCACGCTTCCACGGTCACCCCGAAGGAAGCGCGGAGAACACAGGAGAGGTCTGGGCTATCGCCAGGGCCTCTCTTTTCGTGGGCGGACATCGTTCAGCCGTTGTTACAGTAGGCAGTGGGCGGAGCCGACTCTGGTGGGTAACCCTTGGCACGGAGAAGGTATCGAGGCTGCCAGACCGTCTAATGCCGCTTCCCGCCATTGCGCCGTGGAAGGTGCGTTCGCTCGGGGCCAGCAGCAAGTCCAAGCTCGTGCGGACGCGACTGGCGACATCAACTGGCTGGCCCAGGTCGACTTCACCATCGTCGCACCCATCCATAGAAGCAGCGCCCTACAGCGTCTGAGTTACTCAACTCCTGTATCCGCGAGCTCGGCCTGCGAACGCCTTGCTCCGACCTGATCGGGGATCTCAAGCGGGTACGGTCGCGGAGATGATGCATCGAAGAGGGATCCGAAGATGAGGTCGAACTCGCAGGTAGCGGTGTCTTTGAAGACGGGCAGACTACGGATGGCTTCGGCGGTGGTGTGCCGCTCGCAGAACGTGCGGGCCCGGTCGTTCTTGTTGTTCGATTCGTTCATCTGCAAGTCCGGATAGTAGGCCTCGATGGCCCCGCGCTCCCACACGTAGATGTCTTCGTGACGGAGCATTCGCAGCAGATCCAACTTCATTTTCTCCAGCTCAGGGTCATTGGCCTCCTCCAGGATCTTGCGCGCCGAGCCTGATGCGGAGCGGGCGAAGAAGGCATCCACCGCTGCGTTCAACTCCTCGAACCCGCACAGCCCCTGAGCATGTTCCTCGCTCTTGATCTGGGCCTGCCGCCACAATTCCCGAGCGCTGCCGCTGGAGCGGATGCTCTTCAGCGTTCTATTGGAAACCTCAGCTTCTTCATCCTCTACCAACTCCGTGACCCGGCAGACGATCCGGTCACGCAGTTCATGGCACTTGCCACTGGCGCCCAACTTGTCGAACCCGTCAAGTACGGCATCCAGGTCAGCGATGACCGCGACCCGCATTTCGAAACGTTGGAAGAACTTACGGTACCGCTCGATGCTGCCCTTCCCTTCCACCTTGGCGATCGCGGCACCCTGTTTCTCAAAGTCCCACTGCGGGCTGAGGGTGCGCGCGATATGGGGAATGAGCGTTCGGTCGCTGGACCCCTCCACGAGCAGCACGGAGTTGGCGAAGAATGCGGCCTCGTTGTTCTCGTATGTGATGATCTCGAACTGGTCCCGGGCGTTCATGTCGGACAGGTCAATCACACAGGTTCGGCTGGCAGGTGGGTCCAGGGTGTGGTCCTTGACGACCTTCACGAAGGTACCTGTCGCCCCGGGGGCGCAGAACGCAGATGAGTGAGTGCTGACCAGCACATCGTTGTAGTGGGAGAAGACTGTCAGGGCTTCGAAAAGTTTGCGTTGTGCCTGTGGGTGGAGGAAGACCTCTGGCTCCTCGAACAAGAGCAGGCTGGGCTGCTGGGCGCTGTCGGGCTGTGACGGCCGGGCAGTCTTGAGATCCACGTATGTACGCAGGATCGCGAACGCCACTGATCGGCGCAGGCCGTCTCCCTTGGTCTTGAACGGCCCACTGATGCCATCGTTGATGGCGATCTGGGCCTCCTCCAGCAAGCTGCGCAGCCGCGGCGGGGGAATCTCCAGACGCACACTCGCGCGGGGGAAGGACTCCTGGAGGTTCTGCTGGATCAGCGTCTCGATCTGGCGTACTTCCGGCAGCCGTCGGTCAGACTCCCCTCCGTCCTCCTCCGCCACCACATTGAGCTGCTGCCGCAGTTGGTCGAAAGAGGCCTCCAACTCGGGGAGCTGATGCTCGATGTCCTCGAACAATAGAGACAGGAGCCGGCCGAAGGTCGCCGATGACGTGGTCTTGAGATCGTCGTTCAGCTCTTTCACGGCGGGGATGTAGATGGGCTCCGGCAGCAGCGGAGCCACCGACTTGTCCAGGCCGGTCATCAGAGGATCGTCGCCTGTGCTGTACGCGTCATTTGGAAGGGTGGCGACGAGTTCGGCCCACTCTCGTCTGACGGCGACACGCGTGATCTTCCCGGCTAGCTTGTCGAAGATCTCCGGATAGACGCTTCGGACGTTTGCCTCCAGCTCCTCGGTAGAGATCTTGGGGCGGAGGACCTCCTCAAGAGCTGGCTTTCGAAAGCGGGCATCGCTGGGCACCTTCTTGACCACCCACATCGAACCCTTCCCTGGACTGACATAAGTCCGGGCCAGAGTGAGGCGACCGTCGCTCACTTCCGGCTCGATACGCGACCGGTGGCTCTCCTCCAAGCGCTGAAGATCAGCCTCGCGGATGTCGGCGAAAGTGAGCTGGATGCGGACAGGCCGTGCGGGATCGAGGAAGTCAGCCTCCGTGGCGGAGGCTGAGCGCAAGAACATGTTGAGGGCCTGGAATACGGACGACTTCCCCGCGTTGTTCTCACCGATCAGACAACCAAAGCGAGAGAGGGGCATGTCAACTCGGCTGAGTCCGCGAAAGTTGACGATTTTGAGGTGTGCGAGGCGCATGGTGCTCCACAAGACTGTCGGGCTGAACCGACATCGTAGAGGCCTCTGTGGGCTCGACGTGGCGTCTCGGACACCGTAGGAGCCAAGCCAAGGCGGTGAGTTGACGCGGCACTGTCGGTGGTTTCTCAAAGGTGACCCGGTGCTGGTCTCCGAAGTCGGACCCCGGTCCGTTAGTTGATGTTGTTCATTCCCCTGTGTTGGCGGGTGGAATCCGTCCGAGGTCGCGGCCGCGCATGCGGTAGCTGTCGCCCTTGAGGGAGATCACTTCGGCGTGGTGGACGAGACGGTCGATCACGCGGCGGCGACGGTGTCATCGCCGAAGACCTCTCCCCAGCGGCCGAAGGGCTTGTTGCTCGTGACGATCACGGAGGCGTGTTCGTAGCGGCCGGAGATGAACTGGAAGAACAGGTTCGCGGCCTCGGGTTCGAAGGGGATGTATCCGACCTCATCGACCACGATCAGCGGGATCCGGCTGAGCCGGGTGAGCTCGTCACTGAGCTTGCCTGCCTGATGGGCCTCGGCGAGACGAGTGACCCACTGGGCAGCGGTGGCGAACGCGACGCGGTGACCGGCCTGACAGGCCCGGATCCCCAGACCGGTGGCCAGGTGGGTCTTCCCGGTCCCCGGCGGCCCCAGGAAGATCACGTTCTCTTTCCCCACCACGAAGTCGAGAGTGCCCAGGTGGGCGATGGTCTCCCGCTTGATCGACCGCTGATGGTCGAAGTCGAAGTCCTCGATCGACTTGCGGGAGGGGAAGCGGGCGGCCCGGATGCGGCCCTCGGCGCCGTGACTGTCACGGGCGGCGACCTCCCGTTGCAGGCACGCGGCGAGGTATTCCTCGTGGCTCCATTCCTCCGACCGGGCCCGTTCGGCCAGCCGACCGGCGGCATCCCGCAGGGCCGGGGCCTTCAGCGCCTTGGTGAGATAGATCAGTTCAGAGGTGACGTCGCGGCCCCTCTTCTCGACCCTCGTGCTGTTGCTGCTGGTCGGGGACATCACGCGACTCCTTCGCCTGTGGTCAGTCCGCCGTCGATGACGCCGAAGATCCGGTCGTAGGTCTCCAGGGGCCGTTGCTCGACCTCCAGCTGGTCCGCGGGCACCGGCCGCTGTCGGGCTGCCGCCCGGCCGGCTGCCGTAGCGGCCGCATGGGTGGGGTCGGTGATGGACTGATGCCGTGCCCAGCAGCGGGCATGCCGGGCGACCTCGGTGCCCTCACAGAAGGCAAGGACCTGGTCCAGGTCGGCCCTGACCTCGATGCGTCGGCCGATCGCGAGGGGGTGGATGGAGTAGTCGTTGGTGTCGATGCGGACGTAGTGATCGCGCGGGAGCCGCAGGCTGGACCGCCACCAGCCCGGCGGATCGACGGGCGGGATGGGCAGCATCCGGGCAGTGTCCGCCTCGACCCGGTCCGAGGGACGGGCCTGCAAGGTGCGGTGGATCCGGCGGTTGGCCCTGGCCAGCCAGTCGGCCAGCTGGATGTTGAAGTCGGTCGGCGAGGCGAAGACGCGGCCGGGCAGGAATGAGGTCTCCAGATAGCCGTTGGCCCGCTCGACCAGCCCCTTCGCTTCCGGATCACCGGGACGGCACTGGATGATCCGGATGCCCAGCAGGCCGGCGAACGCCGCGAAGTCCTCGGTCAGATGCGGCCGTCCACCCCGCCACGATCCGACAGCTCCCTCGTTGTCCCAGACCAGAGCTTTCGGCACAGCCCCGAGACCGGTCAGCAGTCTCCAGTGGCCCGCGGTCAGGTCGGCCGCGGTCCTCGTCGGCAACATCCTCGCTGTGATCCACCGCGAATAGCCGGCCACGATCACCAGCACCGGCGGGCTCGCGGTCTGCCCGAAGCCGAGCGGGATGTCCACCGGCGGGAACCACAAGTCACACTGGGCCAGTTCACCCGGCTCATAGCCCGTCCGCGACACCGGATCCGCCGCCCGATAGACCGGCCGCAGTTCACGGACCCGTCGCTTGACGACCTCATACGAATGCTGCCAGCCGATCCGCTCAGCGATCACTGTCGCCGGCATCTCCGGGAACCGCTGCAGAAAATCCCTGATCTGCGGCTCGACCGCGTCCACGATCGATCCCCTCGGCTGGCGCTGGTACTTCGGTGGTGTGTTGCCCGCCAGGGCCCGGCGAACCGTGTTCCGTGAGATCCCCAGGTGCCTGGCGATCGCCCGGATCGGCATCTCCTCAGAGCGGTGCAGCCGGCGGATCTCCGCCCAGTCCTCCACGTCGATCACCCATCCTCCCGGCCTGACTCAACGAGCCAGACCCTCGAAGGGGGTCAACTTTGGGAGACCGACAGTGGTCCACTTTTGAGGTTTCGCCGACACGGCACAAGATGTGAGGGTTGTCGAACTGGTGTAGGAGACGAAGGTCATCCACTTGGCGAGACAGCGAGTAGGCATGGTCCCAGCCATGCTTGCGATCCCGCATCGATCGGTGTGTGACCCCGAGCAAGTTCAGCGCGACCGATACTCGTCGGTCGGCCGTGAGGCGGGGTCGGGCGGATAGAGGAGCAGGCTTCCGCAGATCCGATCACCCACGCCAAACGGTGCCAGGTCGTGCGGGCACCTGATTTCCGCCACGGTGACCCACCCGACTTGACGGAGCCCCGAGAGTGAGGCACCACGACCGTGCCGCTCGGGTCGCCTCCGCGGCGCAGGGCTGCAGCACGCTCCATACGCCCTGGCTCGGACGAGACGCTGCGTCTCATTGTCAGTGCTGTGTACGACCATGCCCACCATGAACGACTATGCCCTCACCCGCCTCGGACCACAGCGGTTCGAGGAGTTGTCCCAAGCGTTGGCACTGCGCTTGCTCGGGCCGTCCGTGCAGATCTTCGGCGATGGCCCCGATGGTGGACGCGAAGCCTCCTTCGAAAACTTGAGCAGTTTCCCCACGCCTGATGCTCCTTGGGCCGGCTACGGCGTGCTCCAGGCGAAGTTCCGCAAGCGCCCGGAGGACGCTGCCAATAATGCAAAGTGGCTGATAGGCCACATGATTGCCGAGTTGGAGGAATGGGCGAATCCGGAGTCGAATCGTGTCCGCAACGGACGCGTGCCCGACTACCTGCTGGTCGCCACCAACGTCGTGCTGTCGTCGGTCCCTGGGACCGGGGGCATCGATCGCGTCGAGACCGCGCTCTGGGAGCGCGCGCACGCACTCTGTCTGCCGCTCAAGGGGGTGGAGGTCTGGCACTACGACAAGATCTGCCGGCTTCTGGACGACAGCAAGGAGATCCGCCACGCCAACGCCGATGCGGTATTGCCTGGCGACGTACTGGCGCGGCTGGATGAGTTCGTCAAGCAATTGGAAGGAACTTCCCTCGGTCCCAGTTCCTGCGCAGCTTCCGGTTTGCCTCGGGAAGTGCGCTCCCTGCTCGGACGTGAGGCTGAAGTCGCCGAGGGTCTCAGTGTGCTGGAAGGTTATGGGCAGGGGAGCCGGCGGGCTGTGGTGGTGACGGGGGCCCCTGGGATCGGCAAGAGCGCTGTTGCTCTACGGCTGTCCACACTGGCCGCCAAGACGTACCCGGACGGGCAAGTTCACCTTAACCTCTCCCTGTCGGTCGAGGACGGGCAGTCGGCCGATCTGGTGCCGGCACTGTTGCGGGTTCTCGGTTCCGACAAGGGCCCCCTTCCCGAAGAACGTGCACAGCAGCTGGCGTTGCTCCGCACGTCATTGGCTCACAGCAGAGTGCTTCTCTTCATCGACGACGTCACCTCGGAGGAAGCTCTCCTGGATGTTCTGCGGATGGATGGGCCCTTCGCGCTTGTGTGTACGAGTCGGGCCAAGCTGAGTGGGCTCACTGGTGTAGTCCGTCCTATCGAGCTCCAGCCGCTGTCTGCTGTGCACGGTGAAGAGCTGGTACGCGCCATCGCAGGCCACGATCGGCTTACCGATGAGCAGGTGTCGGCCCTGGCTGAAGCGTGCGCAGGACATCCGCTCGCTCTGCAGATTGCAGCCGCTCATTTGGCGAGCCGCCCCAGGGCTAGTGTGAGTCGTTTCCTTGAGGCAGTGACCAGCCCTGACCGTGGGGTGCGGACCCTCAAAGCCGGTCAGGACGCGCTCCTGCCTGTGCTTGAGCGAAGCTTTGCGGCCCTGAGTCCTGAGCAGGCGGACCTCTTCACCACCCTTGGTGTTTTGCCGCACATGTCGGTCACAACGGATGTCGTTGCTGCCTCCAAAGTCAGCTCGTTGGAGGAATTCGACGAGGTCTACGTCGACGAAGTCGCGGACCTGCTCGACTCGCTCTTCGAACTCTGTCTCATCGAGCAGATTGATGAAGACCGGTATGTGCTTCATGACATCCTGCACCGATTCGCGCGACATAGGTCAGCTGCCGTCTCCGAAACGCGTCGTGAAGCCGTCATTCGTCAGACGTGCGTCATGCTGGCCGTCCGCACACGGTCCGCGACGGAGTCGATCGGCTTCATGGACGAGGAAGCGACTGTGCCCGCGCAGAGCAACGCGGGCGCCCTACGCACGCTTGACGCTGACCGTCCGGGCGCCGTGGCGATGACGGCATTGGCCCGGCAGCACGAAGTGTGGGAACCCCTGGTCCATTTGGCCTCGGATCTCACGGGCTTTCTGGCACACCGCAGCCACTGGAGTGATCTCGAACGCGTCTATCTGTGCGTGCTTGAGGCAGGCACGCGTTGCGGAGAGCCCGAATGGACATCGTCGGCTCAGCACAACCTGGCCGCGGTTGCCGCTCACCTCGGCGACAGCCAGCGCGCTGCCGAACTCTTGCAAAGCAGCGCCCGGACAGCGCACGAGACAGGCAACCTGTACCAGATGTTCCAGGCAGAGCTGGGCCTGAGCACGCTGCTGATCAACCTCGGGCGCAGCCGAGAAGCCATCCCGCTGCTGCGTCGTGGTCTGCCCTTCTGGCGGATCACCGACGATCGCTCCGCATTGGCCCACGTCCTGAGCAATCTCGGCCTGGCTCACGCCGCGATCGGCCAATTCCGCCGGGCTGAGGAATACCTCCTGAACAGCAAGAACATGTCCGTGCCGGGGAGCCCTGCTGACCTTGCCAGCCGTGGAGCGATCTCCGCTCTGCTGCGCCGCACAGGCCGTTCGACTGAGGCAGCCCATGAAGCCTGCCAGGACATCGAGCGTGCGCGTGGTGTGGGAAGCCGGGAGTGGGAAGCCAAGGCTCTGATGGAACTGGCAGAGGCGCCCCTCGAGGAGCGCCCGGAATCGGCTCCGCCGCAGCCGCTTCAGACCGCGCTCGCCATCTACCGGGACACGGGCGATGTCCAGGGCCAGGTGAGAGTTCTCTTCCGGCTTGGCGATCAAGCTGCGGGCCAGGCAGACATCGACCAAGCTGCCGCTCTTCTCGCGGAGTGCGCCAACCTGGCGTACGAGATCAGCGACTACGAGCACGCAGCACGCTCCCTGGCCTACCTTGCCACCTACCACGGGGGTCTTGGGCAGCTCGCTGAAGCAGAGAAGTACTTCGCAGAGGCGCTCGACATGGCCCGATCGATTGACCACCCGGGTGCCCTGGCCGAGGCACTGCAGAAGAAGGCCAAGTACCTCTGGCAACTGGGGCAGATCGACGAAGCCATCGACCTGTTTACTGAAGCTGCCGGTTGTCTCGAGGCCACGGACGACAAGCAGTCACTGGACCAGATCAGAGCGGCCCTGGGGGAAGCCCTCATCGTTGCAGGACGATGGCAAGAGGGAGCCGCGATCCTCCGATCCATCGTCTCGGCGACATCCGCCACCACCAGACCGACCACCAAAGCCAAAGCACTGCGCGCCTTGGCCACGGTCTATTCGCGCCGAGACCTGCACAAGGAGGCCATGTCCTCCATCACCGAGGCACTCGACCTGTACGAGCGGGCCGGCCATGCCTCGGGGATCCTTGACTGCCGTCTTGCTCTGGGCAACGCGCATGCACGCCACGGCGATTGGCCAGAAGCAGTCGACCAGTACGACAAGGCGGCCGAGATAGCCTCTGAGAGGCGCGATCACCATCTCCTGATCGTCGCTCGCACCCACGCTGAGATGTGCCGGCTCAGCAACGGAGAGACCGAGGCCGTTGTTTCGCTGACCCATCTCATCCCCCGGGCTCAGCAGTTGGGGATGAAGTCCGTCGAAGTTGTCCTGCACTGCAGGCTGGGTGCCCACTACGCAGAAGCCGGGGACCTCGAGCAGGCGGTCGCGGAGTTTCACGCTTCCTTGTCGCTCAGCGAGCAACTCGGCGACAGACCGAGTCTCGCCACCTGCCACCTCAACCTGGCCCGGGCGTACCACGCGCTCGGGAGTACCGACCTATCCCGCACACACGCACGCGAAGCGTTCTGCCTCCATCACGACCTCGACAACTGGTCAGACGCAGCGCAGGCGCTCCTTCACCTCCTGGCATTGCACTATGAGACATCGCCAGCCGGCGACACGCCCCCGTTCAGCGATCTGACCGGCTACGGCAGGCGCCTCGACGACCGCGTCATGGCATTCATCGAGGCTCTCAAGGACCGCTTGCAGCAAGGGCCTGTGTCCGGGCCCCCTCATGCTGCCGGCAGCTCCCGTACCGAGACCAGGACGAGAAAGATCACCATTTCGGACACCATCCGTCAAGAACTTGCCGGAGCGGACATCGGGGAGCTCCTGGTCCGGCTCGAGAACTCACGGCAGACGTGCGCGGCATGCAACCTGCTGATCGATGAGACGGGAGAGGCCGAACTCCTCGCCCTGCGCCATGCGCGGGCAGGCCAGGTTGTCCTGACCCTGGCACACCCGCACTGCATGCCATCATCCGTGCTCCAGGCGGAGGGCCCAGCGCCGACGCAGGCCTCCGAGAACTACGAGGTCGAGTGCTTCCTGTTCGGCGGGGACAGCGCAGGCATCATCGCCGACTGCTACGGAGGATTCGGTCCCGTCAGCCAGGACAGCGGGAGCATCGATCTCATCCTTCGGCGTTACCGGGAAGCTGGCTTCACCAACCTCCTGAGCATGCTCTCCACCGAGGACGGACAGACTCTGGCCTTGCGTCATATTCCCGCCGTCGACAACAGGTGCGTCAAAGCGCGCTTGGAAGACCACAGACTGTCCATCGTCGGCCCGCACGGACTGCTCCTGCCACCGTTTCCGCTCAACTTCTACCCACACTGGTACCAGAGAGCACTTCAAGGATCGTTGACCGTAGTCATCGGCAGGAACCTGCAAGGCATGGCCGCAGACGATCCGTCCTATCTTTTTCGCGCCATCGCTTTGGGCCACACAGTCGGCGGCGCTGTACCGCTCACTGTGGTTCGGCCGAGCAGGAACAGCCCGTGCCCCTGCATGATGCGCACGGGACGCAAGTTCAAGAACTGCTGCGGCAGGAACCAGAAGTGATTGAGCCGCGCTGCGCAGCACCATTGTCGACGTTCAGGAGCCACCCTTGGCCAGCCGCGCACGGGATGAAGAGTCAGATGCGGCGTTACCGGCAAAGTCGGTCGGCCCCGGCCTGGTCGTAGCCGCGGTAGTCGACCAGCGTGTCTGGCCGTCAGTGTGGTCTGAGTGAGTTCCTGCCTATTTGGCTGAGAGGTGGTCAGTGAGTGCACCTGGGGTGACATCGAGGGCCCTCGCGATGTCAACCACGGTGAGAATGCTGGGGTTTCGCAGGGCTCTGGTGCTGACTGTTCGGCGAGTCCCATAACTCAGCCTCGTCCGGCGGCCGGGGGTTGGTGGACGTGGAACGTAAGCCCGGTGATTCGGCCCGACTGGATGACGGGACCGTGCTGAACGCCGCCGTTGACGTCGTTGTGCACGGTCCCACTAGGTGTCGCTGAGGTAGCGACGAGCTGCTGCAACGAGGCCAGCAGGAGGCACAGTTCACCGCTGGTGACAGACCCGGTCTCGAGGAGCTGTTGTAGGCGGACCTGCCACTGCGCTCTGACGGCGTTGACGGCCTGCTCGTCCTCTGCGGCGTTGGCGGTGAGCAGCCGGGTCCTTGCGTTGGCCAGATCGGTGATTGTGGTGACATCCGAACTGCTACGTGCCAAGAACCGTCCGATGAGTTCGCGGGCGTGCGTCCAGGAGTCGGTGACCATGAGGGAAACGAGGGTGGTTGCTCCCGACACTGCGAGAGCGGCCAACTCACTGTCCATCGACATCTCCTATATGGGGGACGGGGATGGTTCATCGGGCGCGGCGGCGGAGGAATTCGGCTCCTCACCGTTGTTCGGCGTGAAGGCTGTCGGCGGATCGAACCGGCGTCGTAGGGCCTCGGCTGTCTCGTATCGGTTCTGCTGCGTGATGATGTCGGAGACCTGTTTGGCCAGCATCGCCCGGCGGTCGTCTCCCTCCGTGAAGCCGATGGCGTCGAAGAAGCCCGAGAGATGATCTGTAGCCGTCCGTTCCTGGGACGCGGGAGCCGATTTCTCCTCGACGAATTCCGGAGCAATTCCCTCGCCGGACTGCTGCGACACGAGATTCTGAAGTCGCTCGGGGATGTCCGTGTTATTGGCTGCGGACGTGAGCTGCGCGAGCAGGGCCAGGTCTCCCACCGTCTTTTCGACGTGCTCGTCGTTCTTGGCGAGCCACCAGACCACCGCGCTGCCGGTGTCCTTGAGTACGTCCTCGCCCAGGTACTGGCGCTTGCTCTGCTCGTACTTGCGTTGGTGTTCCCAGACGGCCTTGTCCTTGCGCACGTCGGCGAGTCTGTCCAGGCGCTCCTGGTCCTGGTCCAGCAAGGTGAGGCTGATGTCTTCCGCCATGGCCTGCAGATGCCCTGTGGGGTCCGGGCTCATACGACTGAGTACACCGCTGAGTTCATGCTGCACGAGTGAGACTCGGCCCGGATCCCGTCTCTCGGTGACGGAGCGGGCACGGTTCAGGACCGTTTCGACGGCGAGTCCTGCGGGATTGAGGACAGGGCCGTTTCCGGGTGAGTCGAGGAGATACCAGCGTACGGTCGCTGAGAACACGAAGTTGTAGTCGTCCCAGTGGCTTGGCAGTACCACTCGGCTGACGTGGCACTCTGTGCGTTCTACGGGGGTCGCTGTGCGTTGTTCGTCGAAGCTGACCGGGATGGAGCCGCGGCGCCGTGAAGCGATGCGGAAGGCCGCTGCGGGGATGACGAGGAGGAGCACGGCCAGCGCCGGCCATGTCCACGCGGGCCACTGTTGTGTCAGACCGAGGATGGTCAGCAGTAGGCCGCATAAGACGGTGAGGAAGAGGGTTGTCGTCTTTCGCGCGGTAGTCACGGTTGAGTCCCCCTGGCTGACGTCGACGGCCGGGTGGCTGGGCCGAGGCCCTGGGCCACGCTGATCTTGTGCATTAGCAATTCGGTAGTCTCGACGGAGTGCTTGGGACCTCCCGGGGCGGTGCGTTCGGCTTCGCGGGCGCTCGCGTACAGCGCGGCGAAGGCCTCACCCCGTCGTTCCCCGCACTGCTCGGCCGCGCTGACGAGGAGGTCGAGCAGAAGCTCACCACGGTGCGCGGTGTCGTCGGCTGCCCGGTGGAGCCAGCGTGCCGCGTGCGGCTGCCATGTCGCCCGGGGCAGCCCGGCGAGTACGGCATGCCAGCAGGTGGTCAAGGAGCGCTGTACTTCTGTCTCCTCCACCAGCGCACGTGCGGTTTCGGAGGAGTCTGTCAACGGCGCTGGATCGCAGACTCGCAGGAAGATGCCGAGGTCGGGGGCGGAGGGGCCGTATCGCGCGAGGCGGTCGAGCAGCCTTCGGCGCAGTCGGCGGCTGCCGGCCACCAGGTCGTCCAACGCCTGCAGGGCAGGCCCCGGTTCGGGCTCGTGCCAGGCCAGGTAGTAAAGCCTGAGCAGAGCCTGATCCGGATGGCTGGCCGCGAGGACATCGGCGCAGACCCGGACGAGTACCTGGGCGAACTCTCCCCTGAGATGACGGTGAGCACACCATTGATAGATCCGTGCGCGGAACTCCCTGCCGTGAGCCGGATCTTCGAGGCCACAGGTGAGCGCATGGACAGCGGCTTCGAGCCGCGCTCTGCTTGTTGCCTCGATGCTCCAACGTTCGGCGAGAGACGCCAGGCCGTCCCCGCGCCCGGTCCGTAGGTACTGACCGGCCAGACGCGTCACCAGACCGTCACGAACGGCAGAAGTGACGTGCGGGTCGTTCAGATCCACGACGCTCACGGCCCATGTGCCCAGGTGGGGCCGCAGGTCGGGCACGTGGTCCCAGAAATGTGCGCGGACGGCAGCGTCGTAGTCCAGTTCCGTGAAGCGCACGTGTCCGCTCGGCCCGGTAGCGGCTGAGATCTCCGTGAGCCGCTCGGCGAGGTCCTTGTGCTGGAGCAGCGGGAGCCCGTCCGACGGGGAAGCCAGAGTGCGCAGCAAGAGCTGGGTCGCGCGGTGGATGACATCGGCGTGTGCCCCGTGGAGCATGGAGACGGTGATCAGCAGCGCCCGCTGAGGAGCTTCGCGCAATCCCGCGACGCGTGCGGCGACTTCCTTCCGCCGGTCGTTGCGTGCTCTCTTGGCTGCCGCGCACCACTGCGCGAATTCTTCGTCCGGTCGAGCGGTCTCGCGGGCACGGCGCACCAGGTCGGCGAAGTCCGCGATCTCCCGCATCGGTCGTTTCACGGCCACGAACTCGTCGACGGTGGCATCGGACCGCATGTACTGCTCGTATGGCATGCCGTGTATACGGAGGTGCCGTCTGAGAACCTGCCGGCCTGGAGGCCGCTCGATGTCGACCCGGTAGTACTGGAGATCGGGATCGAGAGTGCCGTCGTGCGGCATGACGACGACAAGGTGTGCGTGCTGTTCGTGTACGGACTTGCGGAGCGCGGGAAGGTCGGCCTGTGCCGCGGACCACTGGCGGTCGTCGGCGGTGGACAGATCTAGCAGCAACTGGTCACCGGTTCCGACCAGCGCCGGGTCATGGAGGGCCAGTTCGTCCTCCTCGCCGGGCAGTAGTTCGTGGAAGACGCCGCTGTCCCGGCGGCAATTCCGCAGAAGTACGCGGGCCGCTGCGGTACGGCCGCTGCCGGGTGCACCGTGCAGGATGACGGTGCCGGTGTCGGCGAGCATCGCGCGGGCCTTGCCCATGCCGGGCGGGTTGACCAACACGCGTCTCAGCCAGCGGAGTTGGTCTTCGGCGACGCGTCGGAAGGCCGGCTTGTCCGAGTCCTGCTGGTGTGGGCCGCCGTTGACGTAGATGTTGCCGGCACCGGTGTGTATGAAGCCCTGTGGGTTCTCGACTCGTGTACTGCCTTGCTGGTTCACCGGCCATCTTCCTCGCGCCGATCCGGCTCACCGAACCGATGCTGGACGTTGCCGTGGTTGTCGCCTTCGAAGTACGTCATCCCGTTGCCTGAGAAGTGCCGGTCGCCCGATACATGACGGGAGTTCTGGTAGATGCTGCCGTTGCCCGTGTGGACAGGGCCTTGAGAGCCCTTCACCACCGTGCCGCCGACGTCTCCGGTGAAGTCACGGCTCTGTACCGCCGTTCCGCTCACGTCTCCGATCGAGTTGGTCACGGTGTCCGACGCGGGCGACGTCCCGTCGCTTCGGGCCAGGTCGTCGAGGCCGGGAACCATCTCGGCCACCAGATCGCCGATGCGTCTTACACCGCTCTCGGTGTCATGGGTGTCGAACGGAATGGACTGGAGATCGGCGAGCCGCGCCAGATCAGGCGGCACATCGGCCATGCTCAGTCGGTTGGTCTTCCGTCCGTCCAGAATGGGTACGACCGGAAGCTCACAGCTGAACGCCTCCTCGATCTCCCTGCGCACCCAGTCCGCCGGGTCGTGCAGCCTCGTCCGGAAGTTCGTCCAGTCCGGCCCGATCACGGCCAGAAGCAGGCAACTGCGTCGCAGCGCGGACAACAGGGACTCGGGGTATGCCTCGCCGGGGGCGATGGACCTCGAGGCACGGAAGATGTGCTGCGGGCCGAAGCGACGGGACAGCTCCTGGTCGAGCAGGGCGGCGGTCTTCTCCCCGTCGCCTGTGCGGTAGTTGATGAAGACCTCTTTCACGGTGATGTCCCCCTTAGGGAGTGGACGAACGCGATAACGTGCCGAGCCGCGGCCCGAGCTCTCGTACGGAAGGGTGGTTCGAATGGCGAGCCAGGACCCGGGCTAGACGCCGTAGATCGGTCGTGACGGTTGCTGAGCGCACTGTCGCCAGGCCGTCGAGCAGTGGTGCCGTCAGCGCACACGCGTGGTCGAGCTCACCGGCAGACGCATGGGCGAGCGCACGGCGCACGCCGTATCGCACCTGGGTACGCACCGCGTCCTGGCCGACCAGGGCGAGTTGTCGGTCGAGTTCCTCGCTGGCTTCCCGAGGCCGGCCGAGATCGACCAGGCACCAGCCAGTGACCATGCCGACCGGGTCGGGAAGGTGCATGGTGCCGATCACCGGCCCGTCGGAGCTGTCGTCCTCGCAGGCGATGAGCGTACGAGCGCGCTCCAGGGCACGCAGACAGGCATTGAGATCACCCGCGAGTGCGTGCCCTTGGGCTTCGCGTTGTGCGGCCAGTCCCCGGATCCGTGGGGGCAGCGTGCCGCTCTGCGCGCGGCGGGCCAGGCTGATGGTCTGCTCGGCGTCGTCCCGGTACAAGGTGACCAAAGCCCTGCGGACCAGCGCGTAGCCGGCCAGTGCCTGGTCACCGCCGGCTTCTGCCAGGTCGACCGCACGCTGCGTCCACCACAGTGCCGCACGGTCGTCCCCAGTCTCCTGCACCAGCCAGCCGACGTACTCGGCGTACCGGGAGCCGAGGGCCAGCAGCTGTCGGCGGGTGCCGGCGTCGGTGTGAGCGGACAGTTCCCGCAAGGTGTGCGTCTGCGCGATCAGGGCGGGCAGGAGCAGGCCGGGTTCCACGGTCTGGCCGAGTTTCCGGTAGTGCGTGAACAGCGAGCGGGAGGCTTCCAGCATGCCGGCACTCGAGGCCGGGGAGACCGGGCCGGACCCGTCCGATCGCCATGTCATCAGTGATGTGACACCGGCGCTCACGACCTCTCGCCGCCCCAGGGACTGGAACTGGTTCGGACCGTCCGGCGACAATTGCATGATCCAGTCCTCCTCGTCGATGTGGCCGGGTGCTGGTTCGGCAGGTACGTCGGGTGCGGTCTCGGCGGCAAGGGCCATCAGCGCTCCGTCGGCACCGAGGGCGGCGTCGCACAGCCGAACGAGGTCACGGCTGGGTGCCTTGATTCCTCTCTCGACTTTGCTCAGCTGTGCCTTGCTGTAATGCACGGCGCCGGACAAGGCCGTGAGGCTCAGTCCGGCCTCCAGACGCCGCTTCCTCAGCTCCTCGCCGAACACGGTGGACGACTGCGGCACGGAGACCTCCAAAGCCCATCCACCCAGGCCGAGTTGGTGCTGCACGAAAGAGTGCGGCAGCCCCTCCCGGACGGACAAGGCGATCGATGCTGTTTCCCGTTTCCTTCTCCGAAGGCAGGGCGCAGCATGCGCGGTCGGCCAGGCGCCGGAAAGTGGGCGTCGCAGGTGCGGGTTCAGTTGGCCTGTCAGCGACGCACGCCAGAGACCGGACACGGTCGCGCCCGGCTGTGGGGAGTAATTGTCAAGACCTGTGGACGGGAGCCGCACCGACCCAGTGGTGATAGGCGTCTACGTCGACGTTGCTGCCGCACACGATGGTGACCACATGCCGGCCGGCGAAGCGGTCGCGGTCTTCGAGGATCGCCGCGATGCCGAGCGCGGCCGACGGTTCGACAACGAGGCCGGAGTGGTCGAGGAGCATCCGCATACCGGCGATGATCGACGCCTCCTTGACCAGAACGGCGTCGTCAGCGACCAGGAGGAGGTCGTCCAGGACGGCCGGGATGGGACGCCGGCCCGCGACGCCGTCAGCGATCGTGTTGGTCGAGTCGGTGGTGACGACGCGCCGCCCGCGCCACGAGTGTGTCATCGCCGGTGCGCCCAGCGGCTGGACGCAGATCACCTCGACCTCGGGCGCCATGGCCTTCACCACATGCCCCACACCGGTGGCCAGCGCCCCGCCGCCGAGAGCGATCAGGACGGCGTCGAACGACGGCACGGTGTCGGCCAGTTCCAGGCCGATGGTTGCCGCGCCCTCGCAGGTCTCGATGTCCAGGCTGTCTTCGAGCAGCCGGATGCCGTCGCAGCGCGCGATGGCCGCCGCCCGCTCGCGCGCCATCTCGTGGTCGCCGTCCACCAGCTCCAACCTGGCGCCCAACGCGCGGATGCGGTCAAGCTTGGCCACAGTCGCAAAGCGGGACGCCACGACAGTCACCTCAAGCCCCCGGCCGCGACCGGACCACGCGAGGGCCTGGCCAAGATTGCCCGCGCTGGCGCACACCACGTCTCGCGAGCCATTCTCGGCGAGCAGGCTCGCGACTACCTCGGTGCCGCGGGCCTTGAAGCTGCGGACCGGGTTCGCTGTTTCGAGCTTGATGCTCACCGTGCACCCGAGGCCGGGCTCCAGCGCCTCGCAGCGGTACAGCGGAGTGTCGAGGAAAACCGGGTCAATCACTCGGCGGGCCGCCCGGATCCGAGCAGTGTCGAGGCGCGTCTTCTGCACGACGCAGCAGCGTAGCGCGAGCAACAGTTCAAATCCTGTGGATCAAGGAAGCAGTTCAGGCTGCCTGAGCTTCGGGGCGCTCGACGAGGGGTCCGCGTTCGAATCGGGCTCCGGCGCGGACGAGAGCGACGAGGTGGGGTGCGTTCACGGCCCGCCACCGCTGTTGGGCGGACTCCACGAGCTTGAAGACCATGGCGAGCGCAGCGGCCGCACTGCCGGCACCCCGGGTGACCTTCGTGCGGAGCCGGACCGTGGCGAAGGTGGACTCGATGGGATTCGTGGTGCGCAGGTGGATCCAGTGCTCGGCGGGAAAGTCGTAGAACGCGAGGAGCTCGTCCGTGTCGTCGGTGATCTTCTTGACGGCCTTGGGGAACTTCGCCCCGTACGTTTTGGTGAACTCGGCAACGGCCTGGAGGGCGTGGTCGCGGTCTTCGGCGTTGTAGATCTCCTGCAGGGCCTTCTTCGCGCTGGGCTGGGCAGACTTCGGCAGAGCGTTCGCGACGTTGGCGGTCTTGTGAACCCAGCACCTCTGATGCCGTGCCTCGGGGAACACCTCGGCCAGGGCATTCCAGAAGCCGAGCGCCCCATCGCCGACCGCGAGGACGGGAGCACGCATCCCACGCCGAGCACAGTCGCGCAGCAGATCCGCCCAGGAGTCGGCTGATTCACGGTAGCCGTCACTCATAGCGATCAGCTCCTTGGTGCCATCCGCACGCACGCCCATCAGCACGAGCACGCACGACTTCGCCTCGCGCAGGCGTATACGCAGGTGGATGCCGTCGGCCCAGACATAGACATAGTCGCTGCCGGACAGGTCGCGCTCGCTGAACGCGGCGTGGTCAGCCTGCCACTGCGTGGTGAGCCGGGTGACGGTGGCCGGGGACAGGCCAGCCGCCGAGCCGAGGAACTGCTCGAGTGCGGGCACGAAGTCGCCGGAGGACAGGCCGTGCAGATAGAGCAGGGGCAGCACCTCGCTGATCTTCGGGGACTTGCGGCACCACGGTGGCAGGATCGCCGAGGAGAACCGCTTGCGCTCGCCGGTCGCCTCGTCGATGCGCTTGTCGTTCACCCGCGGGGCCTTCACCTCGACCACCCCGGCCGCGGTCGTCACTTCCCTCGGCCGGTGGTAGCTGTTGCGGACCACCAAACGGCGTCCGCACTCGTCCCGTTCGTCGTCCAACTCGACTATATAGGCGTTGACTTCAGCTTCCAGGGCTGCGGCCAGCATCCGCCTTGCACCCTCGCGGACGATGTCGTCGATCAGGGAGCCGGTCTCGGTCGTTCCATCGGCATTCACTACGCTCAGCACGGGCGTGCCTTCCCGACCGACGGTGCAACGTCGGCCTACTCGATGACCAGAGGTCGATTACTCGGGAAGGTACGCCCTTCGCGTCCGCCCGAGGTCGATCCACAGGTCATGAGCATTGCTCGCTGGAGGCCAGCAATAACAGAGCGCGAGTGTGCGGCGCAGCGCCTCCACCGGCTGCCTCAGATCCCGCTCAAGACACCACGGCCGGCCCAGCCCGTAGCGCTTCAGAACGGCTTCACCGGTCGTGAGCTGGGGTTTCGTTGGGTGGTCAGCTTGCTCGGTGGTATTCGTTGATGAGGCCTGTGACAGCCTGTCTGCGTGCGATCTGAGTTGTCGGTAGCGGTATGACGTTCGGGTCGTCGAGGGGTGCGAGCTGGTTTCGGCCTTGGTGGGGCCGATGGCTGTTGAAGTGACGGGCGTAGTCGTGAAGGAGTTGTTCCGCGTGGCCTCTGCCAAAGATCAGTACTCGGTTGGTGCACTCCTCGCGGACGGAGCGTACGAACCGCTCGGCATGCGGATTGCAGTTGGGGCTCCGGGGCGGGATCTTGGCCACGTTTATGCCCTCGCTGGCGAACACGGCGTCGAAAGCCGCCGTGAACTTCCGGTCCCGGTCGCGGATGAGGTGGGTGAAGTTCGTGATGCGGTCGCCGAGCTGCCAGAGCAGCTGTCGGGCTTGCTGGGTGGTCCAAGCGCCGGTGGGGTGGGCGGTGACACCGAGGATGTGGACGGTGCGAGTGCGGACCTCCATGGCGAACAGGGCGTACAGCCGCTGCAGTCCGATGGTGTCGATGTGAAAGAAGTCCCTGGCCAGGAGGCCGTTTGCCTGTGCCCTGAGGAATTCCGTCCACTCTCTGCGCGCCTTCTGCCGGCGTTGCCCTGAGTTGAGGCTGGCGGCGCGCAGGATACGGCGGACGGTGGCTGTGCTGATGATGTGGCCGAGGCGGCGTAGCTCGCCGTGTACGCGGCGGAAGCCCCACCGTGGGTTCTCGATGCCAAGCCGGATGACCAGGTCGCGGACTTCTTCGGATATCGGTGGGCGGCCTGGGGGAGGTGGCCGGGTCCACTTCTTCTTCAGCAGGCGCTGGTGCCAGGCGAGCAGAGTGCGTGGCGAGACGAGCCGGTTGCCGCGGAGGGCGCGGGGCAGGAGCCGGGCGAGTGCGGCAAGCAGCGCCCGGTCCGGCCAGTTGGGCTTTGGGGTGGGCACCTGTCGGCGCAGCACGGTGACCTCGTGGCGCAGGATGAGTATTTCGGCGTTCTTGGCCGCGGTAGATCGGCAGAGCAGAGCGAGCCACGCGAAGATTCGTGTGGCGAATAGGTAGGTCAGCTGTACGAGCACAATGACTGATCATGCCCGACCGCGGGGTAAATGCCCAGGTCAGCAGCGGTGAAGCTGTTTTGAAGCGCTACGGGGTGTGCGCAGCGCGATCATGGCGACGTCGTCATCGTTGTCGCTGGGGCGGACCTGGTCCAGCAGCAAGTCGCAGAAGGAGTCGAGGGGGCGGTGGGCGAGGGAGGCCGCGTGTCGGCGCAGCCGGTCAAGCCCGTGATCGATGGAGTGGTGCGGGGATTCGACCAGTCCGTCGGTGTAGAGCAGGAGCGTGGCCTGGGGTGGCAGGACGGTGACGGCGTCGGGGCGTGGTCTCGTGACTCCGGTTCCGAGGAGTATGCCGTGAGCCTCGTCGAGGTAGCGGGTCTGACCGTCGTGGGTGATGAGCAGGGGCGGCGGGTGGCCGGCGTTCGTCCAGCGTAGGCGCCACAGTGTGTCATTCCCGAGGGTGAGCCTGGCGAGGATCATGGTGGCCATGGATACCTCGGCTATGTGCATCACGGCATCGTCGAGCCGTGTGACGACGGCGCTGGGTGCGGCCTCGGGGTGGGACCAGGCGAAGGCGCGCAGCATGTTGCGGACCTGCGCCATGCCGGCTGCGGCGTCGAGATCGTGTCCGACGATGTCGCCGATGGCCAGTGCGTGGGCGTGGGCGGCCAGAGCGAAGGCGTCGTACCAGTCACCGCCCACGGATGAGGCGTCCGGAGCGGGTACGTAGCGCGCGGTCATTTCCAGCCCGGACAGGACGGGCAGCTGGGGCAGCAGGTGGCGTTGCATGGTCTCGGCAACTTTGCGCTGGCGCTGGTACAGGCGCGCGTTGTCCAGCGCCAGGCCCGCCCGGCGGGTGAGGTCCTCCAGCAGCGGCAGGTCGGCAGGGGTGAAGGCGTCATGACGCTGGGCGCGGCCCAGGGTCAGGGCGCCGAGTACGTCCCGTAGTCCGCGAATGGGTGCGATGGCGGCGGAGTGCATACCTGTCGCGGTGAACAGGCGCTGCTGCTCGACCGCTATGCCGGAGTCGGGCGGACCTTGGTAGGTGGCGGGGCCGGCGAGGGAGGAGGCGGCGCCGCGCAGGGCCCGTGACAGGGGCATCGGTGACTCTGCCGGCACGGGAGGCATCGGGCCCTGCAAGTCGTCCCGCTCGACGAGAATGCCGTCCTTGTGCTCCATCACGAGAACGCGTCGTACTTCGTCACGTTCGGTGAGCAGGTCGAACACGGCCCAGTCCGCGAGTCGGGGCACGGTCAGGGCCGCCAGTCGGTGCAGCGCCTCGTCCGCGTCCAGGGTGGATGTGAGCTGCGTGGTCGTCTCCGCCAGCAGGGACAGGCGGTCCAGTTCTGTCAGCGGCGCGGAGTGCCCGCCGTCGGTGTGGCGCACGTCCCCTGGCCTCGGCTCGTACAGCATCGCCAGCGCACCTGTCCCGCCCGGACCGGGTGAGTAGGGCGTGACCAGCCAGGACAACTGGACGAGAGTGCCGTCCCCGCAGGCGAACCACTCGGCGTCGCCATGTCTGGTGTCCCCCGTGAGGATGGCCTTCCTCATCCGGCAGCGCGTGCGCGGCACCGAGTGCCCGTATCTGTCCCGGTGCAGCAGGTCGTGGGAGTCCTGACCGATGAGTTCTGAGGCTTCCCTGCCCAGCAGGCTTTGGGCCGCGCTGTTGACCGCGACGATGAGGCCATCGTCACCGACCGCGATGGCGGACGCCCGCAGGTTTTCCAGCGTTCCGTCGAGCAGGACGCCAGAGCGCGCCTGATGCCCGGACAGGGGGACACTTTCCCTGCCGGGAGCGGCGACGTCGTCCATGTTCCTCCTCTGTTCAAGCCCGAATCGTGCCGAGTACCCCAACCGGATTCCGGCATGCATCGAAGGCTCGTCTTCCCTGCTGCGACTGCTCGAGCACATCCTGGTGGTGCAGGAAGGAGGTGTCCTTGAAGTCCCGAATGCCGGTCGCGAGTGATGAGGACGAACGGACTGTTGGTCTTGACGCTCGTTTGACGCTCTCGGCGCACGCAGGTGGAGCAATGAGCCGGAAAACGGTCCCTGAGCTGGTGTTCTTCGTGACTCGTCCGGGACGACCTCTTTTCGGTGACGCATCATGTGGAGTGCGTGGCGATCCTTGAGCTTGCCGCGAAGGTCTCCTGACCACCGACCGTTCCAGCCAGCCCCGGACGACTCCGAACCGTACACCAGCCGCCGTCGAGGTACGGGCCTGCCGCAACTCCAAGCCGTCACACCGAGCTCATTCTGAACGACCAATTAGGTCAGCCAGAGCGGAAGTGCAGATCGCGGATCAGGTGGACGAGACGTACACCAATGCGGCGGGCCACGGCCTCTTCCATTAATGCGTTCATGCGGGGTACGCGGATACCGGTCTTGATGATGGCGACGCCTTCGTCTTCGAGTACGGCGTCGAAGGCATCCGTGTATCTGCGGTCGCGGTCACGGATCAGATACTTCACCGTCGCGCCGGCCCCGTGGAGGTCCATGGCGAGGTTCCGGGCAAGTTGGGTGGTCCACGCTGCGGTGGGGTGGGCGGTTGCGCCGAGAACGCGTATACGCCGCGTGGCGTGCTCGATGGCGGCGAAGACGTGCAGGCGTGCTCCGGTCAGCGTCCGGGTTTCGAAGAAGTCGGCGGCAAGAATTGCGTGTGCTTGGCCGCGGAGGAAGGTGGTCCAGGTCTGGCGGTCGCGCTGGGGTGCGGGATCGATGCCGTTGTGCTGGAGGATCTCCCATACCGTGGAGGGGGCTACCTTGATCCCGAGGGTGGCGAGTTCGCCGTGGATTCTTCTGTATCCCCAGCTCGGGTTTTCTCGGACTATGCGCAGGATGAGGGTTTGGGTGCTGCGGTGGGTGGGTGGTCGTCCTGGCCGTTTGCGGTGGGAGGCGTTGGCGTGGCGGCGGTGTAGGAGGTCGCGGTGCCAGCGGAGGACCGTGTCGGGGGAGACGATCAGATGAAGTCGCCGGAGTGTGGTGCGGGGGAGCCGGTGCAGCAGGGCGGCGAGGAATATGCGGTCGGGCGGAGTGAGCCGGGGTTTGGCGACCTGGCGTTGAAGGACGGCCAGTTGGTGGCGCAGGGTGAGAATCTCGACGTTCTTGTCGGTGTCGCTCATCGGCAGCAGCCGCAGGAGAGCGAACACGTTGGTAAGCGTGAGGTAGAGGAGTCGCAGCAGCACGATGGATCATCCTGGCGTACCAGCCCGGTGACTCTCAGCCGCATCCTTAATCCTGCAGGTCACAGCCTACGGATGAGGTTTTCGGCACCCACAACGTCAGTGGTACTGCCGGGAAGTGTCAGTGGATTGCTTCGATCGTGAACGCGCCGTGCGTGTGGGACAGGCGGAGGAGTGGCGCCAAGGCCCGATGCTGCACCCCGTCATGTGCGGCTCGGTATTCGCTCCGAGTCCCCTGACCTGACGCGACCGGGCGGGCTCAGTGGCCGGCTTCGGCCTCGGCCGTGACGTCGCGGATGCCGCGCGGGCGTCCGGCCTTGACCCACATCCGGTGCAGGACCGCGGCGATCGCGACCGCGGCGACCAGGGAGGCGATCGGCTCGCCCCGGGAGAGGTTGACCACCAGCACGAAGGCGACGGCGACCGCGCCCACGAGGTTGACCGCCGCGTGTCCGATGCGGCGTCTCGAGCAACAGGACCAGCCGCTGGTCGTCACCGCCGGCCGCGATGATCACGACCGCGGAGACGGCCAGGAAGAGCAGCACGCCCCAGTACGGGGCGTGGTGCAGTTGGTACGTCCCCACACGGCGGGCAGGATTCCGGCATCGGTGCCGCCATGGCCGTGGTGGCGGGCCAGTGCTTTCAGCAGGCCGGGCCCGACCTGGAAGGAGGAGGACGCGGCCGAGAGCAGCAGCAGCGCGGTGAGGAGCTGGAAGATCGCGTACAGGGTGCCGGGGGCGGCGTTGTGGGCCAGGTCCAGGACGGGTGGGCATTCCTGCCGAAGATGCGCAATTCTGGATGATGTGTCTGGTCGCGCGCAGCCCGCACACGCGGACGCGATCGGCGACCACACCGGAGGTTCTACAGCCGATGAGCAGCCCCGAGCATGAACCGGCAGGCGCCCGCGACACCACCGAGGGTCACACCTACACGATCACCGGCGGCGACTGGGACGAGATCTTCTCCGCGGCGGAGAAGGCGGACGACGAGCGGATCATCGTCAACATGGGTCCGCAGCACCCGTCCACGCACGGTGTGCTGCGGCTGATCCTGGAGATCGACGGCGAGACGGTGAAGGAGGCCCGCTGCGGCATCGGCTACCTGCACACCGGCATCGAGAAGAACATGGAGTTCCGCAACTGGGTCCAGGGCACGACGTTCGTGACCCGCATGGACTACCTGATGCCGCTGTTCAACGAGACGGCCTACTGCCTGGCGGTGGAGAAGCTGCTGGGCATCACCGACCACATCCCGGAGCGGGCGAGCGTCATCCGCGTGATGATGATGGAGCTCAACCGGATCTCCTCCCATCTGGTCGCCGTGGCCGCAGGCGGGATGGAGATCGGCTCCACCACGCTGATGGTCTACGGCTTCCGTGACCGCGAGGTCATCCTCGACATCTTCGAGCTGGTCACCGGCCTGCGCATGAACCACGGCTACGTGCGGCCCGGCGGGCTGGCGCAGGACCTGCCGCCCGGCGCGCTGGACGATATCCGTGAGGGCGTGAGGCTGCTGCGCTCGCGGCTGCCCGAGTACGACAAGCTCGCCACCAACAACCCGGTCTTCAAGGCCCGGCTGATGGACGTCGGCTATCTGAACCTGGCGGGCTGCATGGCGCTGGGCGCGACCGGCCCGATCCTGCGGGCCACCGGCCTGCCGCACGACCTGCGCAAGTCGCATCCGTACTGTGGCTACGAGGGCTACGACTTCGAGGTCGAGACCGCCGACACCTGCGACTCCTACGGGCGGTTCCTGATCCGGCTGCACGAGATGGAGCAGTCGCTGCGGATCGTCGAGCAGTGCCTGGAACAGCTCACGGGCGGCGGCGGCGAGGTAATGGTCGCGGACAAGAAGATCGCGTGGCCGGCCCAGCTGGCGCTCGGCGCGGACGGGCTCGGCAACTCGCTGGACCACATTCGCAAGATCATGGGCGAGTCCATGGAGGCGCTGATCTACCACTTCAAGCTGGTGACGGAGGGCTTCCGCGTCCCGCCGGGGCAGACCTACACGGCGGTCGAGTCCCCCAGGGGCGAGCTGGGCGTGCACGTAGTCTCCGACGGCGGCACGCGCCCCTACCGGGTGCACTTCCGCGACCCGAGCTTCACCAACCTGCAGACGATGGCCGCGATGTGCGAGGGCGGGCAGGTCGCGGACGTCATCGTCGCCGTGGCCGGCATCGACCCGGTGATGGGAGGCGTGGACCGGTGAGAGCCATCGCGTGACCGTGGTTGACTGTCCTGTGCCGCTCGAAAATACGATTCAGCTCTGTGAGCTGCGGCGATGCGGTGCGGTCAGGCAGCGTGACGGTATTCGTTTATCAGACCGTCGAGGACAGGTTGTCGCTGGATTCGATGGGCTTGGAGGTCGGCAACAGTGGCCGGGACGGGCGGTTCGGTGCTGTCTGGAGGTAGTTGCTGCCGAGATTGATGGGGGCGGTGTTGGTTGTAGTGCCTGATGTAAGCGGTGAGTACTGCGTGGGCGTGATTCGCGTTGTAGATGAGGATCAGGTCGAGGATCTCGCGGCGTAGGGTGCCGACGACTCTCTCGCAGATCGCGTTCGCTCTCGGTGCCTGGGGTGGGCTGAGTAGGACCTGCATGTCGTCTGCGTCGAAGATGGCGTCGAAGGACCTGGTGTACTTCGAGTCCCGGTCCCGGAGCAGGAAGCGCAGTGAGTCCATCCGGCACCCCAACGTCATGGCGAGGTTCCTCGCCTGCTGCGTGGTCCACTCGGTGGTGGGGTGGGCGGTGACGCCGGCGAGGTGAACGCGCCGGGTGCCGTGCTCGATGAAGACCAGAGCGTACAGATGCTTGAGCGAGACGGTATCGAGGTGCAGGAAGTCGGCGGCGATGATGCCGCGAGCCTGGGCAGAGAGGAACTGGCGCCAGGTCGGACCGGAGCGCTGGGGGGCCGGGTCGATGCCAGCCGCATGCAGGATCTCCCAGATCGTGGATGGGGCGATCGAGTAGCCGAGGCGGGCGAGTTCGCCCTGTATTCGGCGGTGTCCCCAGCTGCTGTTCTCGCGGGCCAAGCGCAAGATGAGCTGCTTGACGGTCGGCGCAGTGGAGGGGCGACCGGGGCGCCGGCGGTGCTGGGTGAACGTCCATTTGCGCGTGAGGAGCTCCCGGTGCCATCGCAGCAGCGTGGTCGGCGTGACTGCGAAGACCTCCCGCCATCGCCCGCGAGGCACCAACCGCGACAGCGCGGCCAGCCAGATCCGATCGGCCGGCTCGTAGCGGACCCGCGCGATCTGACGACGCAGCACCGAGTTCTCGTGCCGGAGCGCCAACACCTCCGCGTCCTTGGCCACGCCGCTGCGCAGCACGGCAGCGGGCACCATGACCAAGTTTCTGGCCAGCGCGGTGACAATCGACAGCACCATCGAAGGATCGTCCCAGATGCTGTGCGGGTTCTGGCGGAAAAGCTTGCAGGTCACGTCCAGACGGGCAGGGTGCGAGGGCCGTCAGCGTGGAGAGTGCCACCGTCCCGTGAAGAGGCCTGCCTGTGTGCGTGTCAGCTTTCTGTGGGGTGTTGTTCGGGCCATGTGGTCTGGGTGACGTGGTCGTGGAAGTCGGCTCGCAGGGTCAGCTCGCCGCCGAGGGCGGTGATGTAAGCGGCCATGGTGTCGATCTGCGGGGTGCTGGCTCCGTTTTCGATCTGTGCGATCCGGGCCTGGCTGACGCCCAGTTCCCGGGCCAGCGCGCGCTGGCTCATCCCGCGGCTGCGCCGGGCTCTTTTCAGGAATGCCCCCCAGGTGTGGGTGGTGGTTTTGTCGGGCGGTGCCGTGTCGGTGTGCTTGGCCGGGTGTGTGGTGTTGTCCATGGTGGCCGTTGTCCTTGTCAGTCGACGCTGCCGCGTGGGGCGATCCACTGGTGGGGTTGTCCGGTCACTTTGGCGATGGTTTCGAAGTCCGCGTCGTAGTGCAGCAAGGTCAGTCCGCATAGTTCTGCGGTGGCGGCGGTCATCAGGTCGACTGCTCCTGGTCCCTGGTGCCAGCTTGTGGCGACGAGGAGATCTTGCACCTGCCGGGCCCGGGTGAGTGCACGGTCGGGTACGGGGGTCCAGCCGAAGGCGTCGTGGAGGTAGCGCTCCAGTACGGCCCGCTCGTCGCGGCCGCCGGTGGCGCGGACCAGTTCGAGTTCGGTGATCTCGCACACGGCCACTCGGCCCTCGTCCAGGATGCCCGCCCAGTGTCGTTCCACGGCGGGGCTGCGGAACAGGCGGTTGCAGGCGCTGGTGTCGATCAGATAAGACTCGCTCACGCCGGGCGGGCCTCGCCGAAGGCGCCGCCCTCACCCGCGAGCTCGCTCAGCCGCTGCCGGGCCGCGCGACGCTGGTAGATCGCACCGACCGCAATATCCACTGCCTTGGCCACGACCTCGGTGTCATCCTCGGTGTGCAGGAGTTGCTTGGCCTCGGCGAGGCGCTCCTCGTCGATCTCAATGGTGATCTTGGCCATCATGTCCTCCCTGAATGTCTGGGCACCTTACCAATGATAACAAATCCCTTATCGGTGGTGCTGGCGCAGGTGTCGCGCGGTCGACGTCAAGGCGCCTCGGTTGGGATGCCCCGCGTCGGCTCCCATGGGCGGGGGAGGGGGCTCGGGCCCACGCGGTCGAAGTCGCCGGACCGTGGTCCGCGTCATTTGAAGGAGAGACGCGTCGCCCGACTGCGCCCCGGGTGACGCCGGCTGGCACGAAGTGTGCGGGATGCGTACTTCTCGGGCTTCGTGCGGCGGCGTATGGCCCTGAACGGACTGCTACAGAGTGGTACGGATGGTTGCGGAGAGTTGCCGCGGCTGGGGGTCAAGGGGTCGCAGGTTCAAATCCTGTCGTCCCGACCAGCGTTTTCGCAGGTCGAAGGCCGTTTCCGCAGAGATGCGGGGACGGCCTTTTCCGTGTTTTCGGGGGTTGCGGTCGCATGGTGGTCGCATCCGCTGCGCGGGTGCCTGGGGTCGTGGCGTAACTCGTGGTTCTAGCCGATGCTTTGCTGACGGTGATCTTGTGGACTCGCGGATTGTGGTCGCAGGGTGGTCGCGGCTTGGGCAGATGCACCTTCTGTTCGGTGGCGGTGAGGGCTGTGTCAATGGCGTTGACGGCGGTGCGGGCGGCTTCCGGGGTGAGGTGGCTGTAGATATTGGCGGTGGTGGAGAGGGTGGAGTGCCGCAGAGTCTTGGAGACGACGGTGAGGGGGACGTCGGCGGTAATGGAGATGGTCGCGGCGAGGTGGCGCAAATCGTGAACGGTCGTGCGGGGCACCCCTGCCTTTCGGCAGAGCAGGTGGAAGTGGTTGAGGACGTATTCGGGGTGGAGGGCGCTGCCGTCCGGGCGGTGGAAGGCGAGATCCCCGCGCGTTGAGTGCTGGCGGGGATCTGGGGCCGCGGCGCGGCGGCGCCGTAGGGCGGCCGCAACCCGGGGTGAGATGGCGATCCAGTTCTTGCTGCTGCGGGTCTTGGGTGCGGTGAGGACGAGTCGATTGTTGTCGACGGCCGAGAGTGTGCAGCGGATGAAGAGCATGCCTTCGGGAAGGTGGACGTCGGCCCAGTGGAGGCCGAGGGCTTCGCCTTTGCGCATGCCCGTGCCGATGAGGACTTCGACCAGGTCGGCCATGAGCGGGTCTGCTGCACGGCAATAGCGCAGGAAGTGCGTGGCTTCGTTGAGGGTCCAGATGCGGCGTTCGGCGGACGGTGGTCGGGGGATGGTGGTGGGGCGTGCGGGGTTGTGGCTGAGGCGGTGGTGTTTGACCGCGTCGCCCAAGGCGCTGGAGAGGGTGGCCAGGCAGCGGTGGACGGTGACTTTGCCGCGGCCGTGGGCGAGTTGGGTGTGGACGAATCCGGCGATGTGGGAGAAGCCGAGGTCATCGAGTCGGACCTGGCCGAGTGCGGGGATGAGGTCGGCGGTGACGTAGGCGATACCGGGCCATAGTCGTGGGTTTCAGGACGAGGGCTTTGGCGGTCAGCCAGGTGGTGAGGTAGTCGGCGACGGTCTGGTTCGGGTCGGCTGAGAACCCGCCGTCTTCTCCCTCCAGCATCCGGCGCAGCGCGGCTGCTGCTGCTTCCTGTGTGGGGAAGCCGCCGCGGCGGACGGTATGGCGCCGGGAGCCGGGGGAGGGGAGGTCGACCGCGAAGGTCCACGTGCCGTGATCGGGCTCGGCGGCGAGCCGCGGGCAGCGAGAGCCGAGCTGCTGGTGCCGCTGGTCGCGGCAGCCGCACCGGCGGTAGACACGCCCCCGAGAGGTAGCGGAGCGCATGGGGATCACTTCCAGCGGTTACGTATTGAACTAACCGCTTCCAGTGTCGGTCTCCGCTCGTGGATCACGCGACCACCCTGCGACCACATTCCTCAGCACACTGCTCTGACCTGGGCAAATCCCTTGTCGCCATGGACAAGTGCGGCGTGGGCCAGCCGGCGTTTGTATGGACAGGTTGAATGTGACGGTCAGGAAATAATGTGCCAAGCGGCTCAGCTGATCAAGATGGCGCGACGGTCCTCGGGCGCATCGCCGCGAAATGCTGGTCACGCGAATAGGCCAATCGCGCGGCGGACCGTCACACCCCAGGGGCCACCAGTTCCGCGCGTGCTCCTACACGATCAAACACGTCGCTCGTGCGAAGAGGTGTTGTGGCCAGCGAAGGCTTCTCGTATGGGTGCTGGGTAGCTTGAAATCGCCCAGGCGCCGCGAGGCGCACGGATCACTCTTGACGCTGTGCCTTTATGTTGGATCTACTTCGCCGCACATATGAAGATTCTGTGACTCCGGGGTGGGGACTGTGGGGTTGAGGTGGAGCTGTCGCGTGCGCGGCGGTGGGATGAGTGCGGCGCGTCGCGCCGTCGCGGGGGCATCTGCCGCGGCGATCGTCGCCGTATCGCTGGTCTTGTTACCGGTTGCACCTGCGGGTGCGTTACCCGTGGCACAGGCGCTGAGTGCGTCGGAGCGAGCAGTTGCATCGGGCGAGCCGGTGGAGGTGACTGCCCAGCGAGCCGAGTACTCGCAGACGTTCGCAAACCCGGACGGGACGTTCACGCTGGAGCAGTCCTCGGTCCCGCAGCGAGTGAGGGCGGAAGACGGATCATGGCGTGATGTGGACACCACGCTGGAGCGCCGCTCTGACGGCAGTCTCGGGCCCAGGAGCGTGGTGGTCGACCTGGCGTTCTCCGGGGGCGGTGACGCCAAGGACCTCCTGCGTCTGGGAACGGCTGGTAAGTCGATTCGGCTTTCATGGGCTGGGCGGCAAGTTCCTGCGCCGAGGTTGGACGGGCCCACTGCCACGTATCCGGATGTGCTGGACGGAGTGGACCTTCAGCTGACGGCGACGGCAGAGGGCTATCGACAGGTTCTCGTCGTGCGGACGGCGCAGGCGGCCACCAATCCCGACCTTGAGCAGATCAAGTTGTCGGTATCCGGGGTCGGGCTTGAAGCCGCTCCCGGCGCGGGTGGCGGGCTGCGTGCGATGGATGATAACGGCAACGCGGTGTTCAAGGGCCCGGCCGGTCAGATGTGGGACTCGGCCGGAGGTGCCGAGGGCCTCGCCGCAGACGGTCCGAAGGCCCCGAAAACCCTGGCGACGACGGCACCGGACGAGGAAGGCCCGCAATCGCGGCCCGGCAACGGTGATGCCAGCGCAGTACTGCCCGTCACAGTGCAGGACGGTGCGGTGATCGTGAAGCCGGACCTCGGATTGCTGCGCGGAGACAAGACTGTCTACCCGGTCTACATCGATCCGCCAGTCGGCCTCGGCGCCTCGGAGCGCACCAAGCTCTCGTCCGACGGGGACCGATTCTGGCAGTTCGACGGCAGCCTCGGGGTCGGCAAGTGCGGCAGCGCCAACGGCTACTACTGCGGGGCCGGCTACGTGGACCGGATGTACTTTGAGTTCGCGCCATCGAAGCTCGTCGGGAAGTACGTGCTGGATGCGACCTTCCGCGCTCACGAGACATGGTCATTCGATTGCGATCCGCACTGAGTGGACTTGGAGCGCACCGACAACATCTCCGAGGGCACACGCTGGCCGGGGCCCAGGCAACTCGACCAGATGGGCGACCGCTACGTTTCCGCCGGGCGGGGCAAGAATTGCAGTCCGGAACAGCCCGACGCGTGGATCGAGTTCAACGACAACCCTGACGAGTCGGACGAGAACCTCGCGAGCACGGTCAGGTCCTTCGCCGACGGCAAGATCTCTCGGCTCACGATGATGCTGCGTGCGAAGGACGAAAGCGACGCCACCGCGTGGAAGCGATTCGAGGACAACGCGACCCTGAAGGTCACCTACGTTCCCAGACCAGGTGTGCCCACATCGGTGGGAGTGATTCCGGGGGACGGGACCTCCGGTTACTGCAGGTCGTCCTCCTCGGATCCGCTGGTCGTCACCCGCAAGGATCCGATGGTCCAGGCACGCGTCCAGACGAGAACGCAACCGAAGAGTGGCGAGGACAAGGGCTCGCTCCAGGCCGAGTTCTGGATGGAGCGGAAACAGGACGACGGGGCATGGGACAAGGTGTGGAGCGGCTACCGGCCGGACAGCGGCTGGGACCCGGACGGCACCTTGGAGAAGATGCGCACAACGGACCGGGCCGACGGTGGGTTGTACCGCTACAAGGCGCGGACGCAGTCGCACTGGGCTTACAACGGCAAGTCGGGTGATCTGTTCTCGTCCTACTCCTCCTGGTGCTACCTGAAGATTGACTCCACCGCTCCGAAGGCACCGCAGATCACGGCGGGCAAGCCCTACACCGAGTGCCTGCCGACCAGTGTGTGGGGATGGGCGGTCCCGGTGTGTCCGGCACGTTCTCCCTCAAGCCGAACGCCGTCGATACGGACATCACGGGCTATCGCTGGCGGTTGCTGACCACGACGGCCGCGAACACCAAACAGAGCGCCGGAGCACGGGTCACCTTGAATGTCGCTCCGCCACTGTCCGGGACCCAGGTGCTGTCCGTGGAGGCCAAGGACGTACGCAATCGCTGGGGTACTCCTGCGGAGTACACCTTCGCTGTCGCGCCGGCCGCGGGGCCGGTAGGCCGATGGCACTTCGCGGACGGGGCACCGGGTTCCGGTGTAACCAAGGCCGTCGACAGTGCCACGGAGGGGACGCGTCATGACGCCACCCTCTACGACGAGGCGGGAACGGGCTGGTCGACCTTCGGGCGGCGGGGCGACGCCGACTTTTCGCTGTGGCTGAACGACTCCTCGGCCACCAGCGGATATGCCGCCACATCCACGGCGGCAGTGAACACCCAGGACTCATTCACCGTCTCGACCTGGGCGTACCTCACCGACTCCACCGAGAACAGGGTGGTGCTGACCGAGCCGGGAGAGGACGGCTCCGGCTTCACCCTGTACTACTCCTCCACATACAAGAAGTGGATCTTCAACCGTACGGACAAGGACCGCAACGACCCCACATACATCCGTTCCTTCGCCAACGCGCAGAACCCTCCGCTCAAGGTGTGGACACATCTGGCCGGAGTCTTCGACACCAAGGGCGATACCGACAAGTCGAACGACACCATCCAGTTGTTCGTCAACGGGCGGCCACAAGGCGACCCTGTGGTGCATATTGGTCCGACAGGCGCCGTACCACGTGGCGGCGGTCGTCCGGGGACAGCACCGGGTCAGTGAGCTCTACGGCCCGCCCTACCCAGGTACCCAGGTGCTCGCGGAGGTCGGGCCTGTGGTCCCAGAAATGCGTTCGGACCGCGGCGTCGTACTCGAGGTCCTTGAACCGCACCGCCCCGTGCTGGGTGAGTCCGGCGGACACTTCTTCCAGCCGCATGGCCAGGTCCGCGTGTTCCAGCAGCGGGCGGTCGTCCTCGGGATGGTCGACGGCATGTAGCAGGAGGGCGGTGGCGCTGTGTACGGCATCGGCGTGGGCTTCGTGCAGCATGGCCGTGGTCAGCAGCAGTGCCCGCTGCGGTCCTCCGGTCATGGCGGCGACATACTTCGCGACCTGCGGACCTCGGTCGGCCATGGCTGCGCGGGCGCTTTGGCACCAGTCAGTGAAGCTGTCCTCGGCTCGAGCGGCTGCCTGTGCCCGCACGATCAAGCCGGCGAATTCGGCGATTTCCCTCATCGGTCGTGGTGTGTCCAGGAAGTCGGATACGGCCGGAACCGAACGGACCCGGTCGGCCTGCGGAAGGCCGTCTTGGCGTAGGTGGCGCAGCAGCACCTCCATGCCTCGCGGGCGAATAATCTCCACGCGGTGCCGATCGAGCTCCACCGGCAAGCGGTCCGTCCGACGAGAGGGCAGGACGACCACGAGGTGAGCGCGGTGGTCGAGCACCGTCCTGCGGAAGGACGGAAGTTCCTCCAGCACTTCCGTCCATCGCGGTTCGTCCGCGGCTGCCAGGTCCAGCAGCAGTCGGTCCTCATCCCCGACCAGGTCGGGATCGAGGAGGGATTCGCCCTCCTCATCGGGCAGCAGTTCGTGGAATGAGCCGATATCGCGGCGTAGCTCGTGGAGAAGGACGCTGGCCGCTGACGTTCTCCCGCTACCGGGGGCGCCATCCAGCAGCACGGTGCTGGTCTCGGCCAGCGTTCGGCGTGCCTTGCCGAATCCGCTCGGATGGACGAACCGCTGCCAGAGCCACAGAAGTTGGTCTTCGGCGAGGCGCCGTGGACCGCGGCCTTGGCGGTCCTTCCCGAACGCTTCGAAGATGAGGTTGATCTGGTCTCCGAGACCACTGTGGACCGAGCCGCGTGGGTCGTGGATCCGTGACGCGGCGGAATCGCTCACCGGTCGTCGTCCTCGCGGCGGGGGCCCTCACCGAAGCGCTGGTGAATGCCTCCCTGATTGTCCCCTTCGAAATACGTCATACCGTCGCCGGAGAAGTGTCGCCCGCCGGAGACGTGGCGTGAGTTGTTGTAGATGTCGCCTTTCCCCGTGTGAACCGGGCCCGAGCTGTGTTTGATCACGGTGCCCACATCCCCGGTGATGTCCCGGCTCTGTACCACCGGGCCGTTGACCTCCCCCGTCGCATTGCTCACCGCGCCGGCACCGGGGGAGGGTCGGTCGTGGCGCTCGTGTTCCTTGAGCGATGGCACCATGGCGGCGACCACGTCGCCGAGGCGCCTGAGATCCGCCACGGCGTTCTGCATGTCCAGCCGGACGGATTGCACCTCAGCGAGCCGCTCCAGCTCGGGTGGAAGATCGGCTCCATTCAGCCGTTCCGTCTTCCGTCCCTCGAGTACGGGGACGACGGGCACTCCGCAGTCGAACGCCTCGAGGATTTCCCTGCGGACCCAGTCGTCCCGCCGACGCAGCTCAGCGAAACGTGTCCACGCGGACCCGATCACAGCCAGCAACAGAGTGCTGCGCCGTACGCTTCGGAGTAACTCCTCGGGGTAGCGCGCGCCGGGTGCGATGGATTCCGAAGCGCGGAATACACTGTTCTCCCCGAAGCGGTATGACAGCTCCCTCTTGATCAGGGCAGCCGTCTTCTCCCCGTCGCCCGTACGGTAGTTGATGAATACCTCGGCCATGGTGGCCCCCTTCTCATGGGGTGATGAGACGTAAGGAAGTGCCGAGCTGCGGTGCCAGCGCGCGGACCGATAGATTGCGTGGGTGGCGGCCCAGGGTGTGTGCGAGATGGCGCAGGTCGGTTGAGATGGTCGCGGAACTCACCGCGGCGGCACCGCCGAGCAATTGGGCTGTCAGATCACAGGCTTGCTCGATGTCACCAGCCGTCGCATGCGCGAGAGCGCGGCGCACCCCGTAGCGGACCTGAGTGCGCAGAGCGTGTGGGGGAACCCGCGCCAGCTGTTGGTCGAGGGTCTCGGCTGCCTCGCGTGGACGCCCCAGGTCGTAAAGACACCAGCCTGTGATCATGCCTACCGGATCGGGTAGATGCATGGTTCCGATGACGGGTGTGCCGGAGTCCGGGCTATGGCGGTCGAGCAGCTCGCGGGCTTTGTCGAGGGCGCGCAGACAAGCATCTCGGTCGCCGGCGATCGCATGTCCCTGGGCTTCACGTTGGGCGGCAAGCCCCCGAATGCGTGGGGGAAGGCTGCTGTCCTGGGCCTGCCCCGCCAGCGCGATGGTCTCCTTCGCGTCCTCGCGGTACAGCGTGATCAGAGCCCGGCGCACCAAGGCGTACCCGGCCAGATGCCGGTCACCACCAGCGGCCGCCAGGTCGACGGCACGCTGTGTCCACCACAACGCGGCCCGTTCGTTGCCCGACTCCTGCACCAGCCAACCGACGTACTCCGCATACCGGGAGCCGAGCGCGAGCAGCTGCTGGCGGGTGCGCGGGTCGGCGTGGGTGGACGTCTCCCGCAATGTGTGCGTCTGCGCGATGAGGCCGGGGAGGAGGAACCCCGGACCGACCGTCTGGCCGAGGCGCCGATAGTGGTCGAACAGCGAACGGGACACCTCCAGCACCTGTGCGCCACCCGGTGCGGACAAGGCCTCCGAACCGCCCGCACCCAGACTCATCAGCGAGGCGGCGCCCGCGCTCATCACTTGCCTGCGGGGCACGGGTTTGAACCAGCTCCCACCGTCATCGGACAGCTGCATCAGCCATACCTCCTCGTCGAAACCATCTGGCTCCTCAGCCCGGACATCGGTGGACGGATGCGGCAACAGGGCCACAAGCGCGCCACCGGCATCAAGGGCGGCATCGCACAGACGAGCAAGGTCACGGCTGGGAGCCTTGACCCCACGCTCGACCTTGCTCAGCTGCCCTTTGCTGTAGTGGACCCGCACGGCCAGTTCCGTGAGGGTCAGGCCGGCATCGAGGCGTCGCTGCCGGAGTTCTTGCGCAAACGGAATGGACGGCATATTCACACGCACCTCCGTGCCGTCCATCCGGCGAGCGTGGATGCCGCACCACAGACTGCGGCAGAGCTCATCGGACGGACAAGGCGAACACGGGTGTTTCCCGTTTCCTCTTCTGGAGGCAAGCGGAAGCGGTCCGGCCTGTCGAGATGGCACCGGTGACTGGGTGGGCTTGCCTGCGCGTCCTCTATGAGCGAGGGCAGTTGCCCATGGCTCGATGTGGCACTCCGACCGAGCCCCGTCTTAATGCTTCAAAAAGTCATCGCTGGCAGGTCATGCCATATGTCCGTACTGGTTGATGAGGCCGTCGAGTAGCCGCCGGGTGCCGTGCTCGGATCGTCGCGTGGGTCCTACGGTGCCGCATAACGAAGCCGTCGACGCCGAGGACCGGGACGGGGACCGGCTTCGGGTCGGATAGTGGGCGAATCAGCCGAAGTGGAGTGTCCTTGCAGGGCGAGATGGACACTCGCCTGGGTGGGCGGCTTCCTGGATGGCAGCCCAGGAACAGCGCCACGTCGGTGAGTAGGACGGTGAGGTACTGCGTCCGGCGGACGTGGCGGCGAGCCAGTCCGGTGTCTGCTCGACGAACATCCTGTGGGTGCAGGAGGCCGTTCCCTCAGACGAGGCGTCATGCCCGCAGCTTTATCGGCACACGTCGGCTGGCGACGGGACGGTCGGCCGGGCACCGCTCAAAGAGGAGGTCAGTCACACGTACCGTTTCGCCCATACCAGGTGGTTCTCGCGTGCCGTTCCACGGCTCCCAAATCAGCGACAGACTCAGAAAAGCTTGCAATGCCTACTTTCCGGCACCCACAGGGGGCAGGGTTTGTGCGGCGGTACTCAGGCGACACCACCCGTAGCCCTGGGTTATCGTCCCGCCATGCTTGCCGCTCAGTTGCTGCTTTGTTGGTGCATACAGGCACGGTCGCAATCGGGCCAGACCGTGGCGGATCTGCGCCGCAACCCCGGATAAACGTCACAAGAGTCACGTCTGGCCTGTGACTTAAGGGCAGATCGCCCCGGTTCGCGGTCCTTGCCCGTCAGTGACCATCGTAGAAATGTTCCCGATGTAATAGTTCGATGAATTCGATCTATCAGCCTGCCCCGCGACCTGAGGCGGGCGGAGGGGGACATATAACGTTGCCTGGGTTATCCAGAACAAGACGCAGACTGTCCATAGTGTTAGGAACTGTGCTGCTGACCACTAGCGGCGCAGCCATAACGATCGTCCCGACGGCGGATGCTACCCCGTCGGTAACCGGCAAGGCGTCTGCCCGCGCGGCGGGCCCGAGCGAGGCCGAGGTCCGTGCAGCCGATTTCGAGTGGGCGGTCAAGCACAGCAAGGGCGGCATCCCCTGGGCCCTGACTCAGGCGAAGAAGACGGGGAGGAAGACGCTCGTCCCCGACGAGACCACGGCGACATCCATCACCTACGCGAACCCCGACGGCACGCTCACCTCCGAGCTCTCCGCCGGCCCGGCCCGCATCCAGCAGGACGGCCGGTGGGTGGACGTGGATGCCAGGCTGACGCCGGCCGCGGACGGCAGAGTGAAGGCGAAAGCGCACCCGAATGGGCTGGAGCTCAGTGGCGGGGGCGGCACGCCCGCGAAGTCGTTGCAGGCGGCCGATGAGGCCACGGCCCGTGACCTGGTCACACTGGGCGAGGGCAAGGGGCAGGTCACCCTGCAGTGGAAGGGCGGCCTCCCCAAACCTGACCTGGACGGTACCCGCGCCACCTACAGGGATGTGTTGCCCGGCGCCGATGTGATCGTCGAGGCCACTCGCACCGGCTTCGAGCAGTACGTGAAGCTGGACCAGCGCCCCACCGGCGCCTACAGCTACACGATGCCGCTGAAAGCCAAGGGCTTGAAAGCCGCTGCGCGGACGGACGGCTCCGTTCTCTTCACCGACGCGAAGACGGGCGCCGAGCGGGCCGTGATGCCCGCTCCGGTGATGTGGGACGCGACCGTGGACAAGGTATCGGGCAAGCATGAGAACCGGCACCCGGTGGGCATGAAGGTGGTCGACAGGGGCAAGGGCGACGTCGACCTCGTCGTCACTCCCGACAGGGCGTGGCTGGCCGACCCGGCGACCCAGTATCCGGTCACCGTCGACCCCTCGACGTCGAACCTGACGAACGTCTTCGATACCTACGTTCAGCAGGGCGAGAGCGGGGATCTATCCACCGACGTCGAGCTGGACTTCGGCAACCCGGGCACCACCAACAGCGATGGCACGCCGCGTACTGCCAGGTCGTTCATTACCTGGAATACAGCGGCATTCAAGGACGCCCTGGTCACGAACGCGGACGTCAGCCTGTGGAACTTCCACTCCGGCAACGACGACTGCAAGGCGTACGAGTGGACCATCTGGGACACCACCGCCTCCTCCACCGCCTCGCGGTGGACGAAACAGCCGACGTGGCAGCAGCAGTACCACTCGTCCACCGAGACCAAGGGCAACCCTGCCTGCACCACCGCCCCGGACGGCTGGATCAGCGCGGACGTCACCACTCTGGTGCAGAGTTGGTCCTCTGCTCTGGACGGCAAGGGTTACATGGGGCTGCGTGCGGCCACGGACGACGTCAAGGCGTGGAAGCGCGTCAACTCCGCTAACGCCACGTCCAACCCACCGAAGCTGAAGGTCACCTGGAACTACCGCCCTGGGGACGGCACTGCGCAGCAGGCCGGCCCGCCGTTCAAGTCTTACGCTGGGTTGTGGGCCGTGAACACCACCACCCCCACCCTGCGGGACAAGTTTTCGGACGCGGATGGCGACACCGTCAATGGCACCTTCCAGGTCTATGACGCGGCGACGAACAAGCCCATCACCACCCCGGCCGGAGAGGGCTTGATCGTCTCCGAGTTCGTCAAGCCCGGCGAGTGGGCGAGCGTGAAGGTGCCGGGTGGGCAACTGGTCGACGGCAAGACGTACAAGTTCCGCACGAACGCCTACGACGGCACTCACTACAACCTGAACTTCTCGCCATGGCGGGAGTTCGTCGTGGACACCACCGCCCCCGGAGTGCCGAAGAGCGTCGTGTCGGAAACGTACCCGGAGAACCTGCCGGGCGGTGCCGTGGGGGAGCCGGGCCGGTTCGACGTCGATACCGGCGTCGATGACGCCCGCGACGTGGAGTACCGGATCGGGCCGGCCGACACCGACGACGACGGTAACAGCGGCAACACCAGCACTGAGGGGTGGCAACGCACCCCGACGACCAACAACGGCTTCGCTGCCAAGGCATCGTTCTACGCCGCCCCTGCCGAGGACGGCAACCATCAGGCGGAGGTGCGGTCAGTGGACCGGGCCGACAACACGGGCGCGACCCGCGTCTACGGCTTCGCGTCGCCGAGGCGCACCGACACGGGCCGTGCCAAGAAGATCGACATCGACCTTCCCAAGCCGAACATCGGCGCGACCGGTCCCGGATATCATGATGAGCCGCAGCCCGCGTGGGATTGGGCCACCCTGCAGCAAAACGGCATGGTCAGGGACGGCAGGCCGCAGGTGTACCGCAGCACCGGTCCGAAGAGCCGTTCAACGGTGGAGGACATGATGAGCGACGTTCTGCCCGCCTGGGCCGCCATCACCAACTGGCTGGCGGTACACGCGCCCGCCTCGCACGCCACCTTACGGCCGGGCGCTGCCGTGGCCGATGTTCGTTCCACCGAGGAGGCATTGGGAATGGGCCTGCCCGTCGACCTGGTGACGCTGCTGACGATGTGCGACGGAACGGTCGATGCTTCAGCCCTTGACCGAGACCCCGACGAGTACGACCCGGGCCTGTTCCTCGCCCAGCATCATCTGCTACCGCTTGAGGAAATCGCGCAAGTCCGGGGCCGCGGAGGGCACATCGACCCGTTCTGGGGGTCGTGGGTTCCCTTCGCCGTCACCGACTACTCCGTCCCCCCGTGGGGCGGCCTGGCAATCGACGTCGAAGGCCGCCTCGCTACCTTCAACCAGGACGGCGGTGAGCCACCTTCGGCACCGCTCACCTCCCCTGGGTACGGATCCCTCAGCGAGTTCCTGGACATTGTTGCTGAAGCCCTCACTCAAGGCACCGGCCCGTTGATGGCCGAGGCCACACCCGGATTTCACCGGGGCGCACTCGTATGGGGGCCGTTGCCGGGCGAGGGCGCTCCATGGACGTCGGTGTATTCGAAGGACGGCTCCACAGCCTGAGGGCAGCGCGATACGGTCATGAGGCAGACCGGGGAGCAAATAGCGAGCGATTGTCAGCCATCCGTGTCCAGCGATGACGCGCAGCACGTGCAGCGGGCCCCTGGCGCCGATCATCCGGGGCAGGGCCGATGTGCCGTTGATTCACACGCCGATTGATTGGAAGACGGCATCGAAGCTGACGGTGAAGTAGCCGCCGCGGCTGCGGATGATGACCTGATCGACTTGGCATGCTCGCCCAAGTCCATGAGGTAGTTGCGTGCCTGCGGCGCGTGCGTGGTGAAGAGTTTGGGCCCGTGACTAGGGGTGGCTTCGGGCGTATACTGGCGCATATGCGACGGCCGGTCACGATGCCAGATCTCAGGCACCTCGGGACGCAGAAGCCGAAAAGGGGCGACTCCTTTACTCGGCTGATCGCGCGTCAGCGCGACCTGGGAGAACGGACCGGAGCATGCCGCTCAGCCTCGACGCAACTGGGGGTCAAGGGGTCGCAGGTTCAAATCCTGTCGTCCCGACCAGCGTTTTCGCAGGTCGGAGGCCGTTTTTCCAGAGATGGGAAAGCGGCCTTCTTCGTGTTGTGCGGCGTGGTGGTCGCATGGTGGTCGCACGCACGCCTTGGGGCGTGGAGGCGCTGGGTGAACTGGCGGCCGGGGCGGTGAAGTAGGGCAGCGTGAGGCGTATCCGGTGTCCGTTCGGGTGGTCGCGGCGTGGTCGCAGCCAGGCGGGCCAGTGCGGATGGCGGTCGGCGGTGGGGTCGGCTTGGGCGAGCGCGGTGTCGATGGCGTCCACAGCGTCGTGGGCGGCTTGCTGGGTGAGGTGGCGTAGAGGTTCGCGGTGGTGGAGAGGGTGGAGTGCCGCAGAGTCTTGGAGACCACGGTGAGCGGGGTGCCCGCGGTGATGGAGAGGGTGGCGGCGAGGTGCCGCAGGTCGTGCAGGGTGATGCGGGGGACGCCGGCTTATTGGCTCGTCGGCGGAAGCGGTCCAGGACGGTCTGAGGCCGCAGTGGTCGGCCGTCGGGTCGGCAGAAGACCAGGCCGGTGAACGGATCGTCGGAGCGGCCGACCAATGCCGAGGGCGAGGCTTCGGCAGCGCGGCGTGTGAGAGCGGCTGCCACACGCGGGGAGATGGCGACCCAGTTCTTGCTGCTGCGGGTCTTGGGTGAGGTGATGATCAGGCGGGCGTTGTTGATGGCCGAGAGGGCGTAACGGACGTAGAGCACCCCTTCGTTGAGGTGCGCGTCGTGCCAGTGGAGAGCGAGCGCTTCCCCTTTGCGCATACCAGTGCCGATCAGGAGTTCGCACAGATCCGCGATGAGTGGGTCGGCCTGGTGGCAGTAGCGCAGGAAGCGGGCGGCTTCCTCGGCCGTCCAGATCCGACGCTCGGCCGCCGCCGGGCGGGGCAGGACGGCGGGGCGTGCGGGGTTGTGGGTGAGGCGGTGCTGGCGGACGGCGTCGCCCAGGGCACTGGAGAGGGTGGCCAGGCACCGGTAGACGGTCACTCTGCCACGGCCTGCGGCGAGCTGGGTGTGAACGAATCCGGCGATGTGGCGATGGCCGAGCTCGTGCAGCTTGAGCGCGCCCAGGGCGGGGATCAGGTCGCCGGTGACATAGTCGCGATAGCGGGCCAGCGTGGTCGGCTTGAGCACGTACGCCTTCGTCTCCACCCAGGCAGAGAGGTAATCGGCGACAGTCTGGTTCGGATCGCCGTTGAACCCTGCGGGTGCCGATAAATCATCCGCGCAGTTCAGGCGGCGTGCTGGTACTGGTGGAGGGTTCCGCCGAGTCGGTCTCGTCTGTGGACTTCCAGGTGGGTGAGCTGGGCTTGTTGGGGGATGGGTGCGGGTAGTGGGCGGCATGGGGCGGCGTTTTTCAGTGCCCGGTGCGGGCGGTGTTCGTTGTAGAAGGCCTCGTACTCGCGCAGAGCGTGGAGGAGGTGGCTCTGGTTCCAGATCAGGGTCCGGTCCAGGAGTTCGCTGCGGCAGGTTTGTATCCAGCGCTCGATGAGGGAGTTCATCCGGGGTATCCGAATGCCGGTGGTGACGACCTTGAGACCGGCATCGGTCATCAGGGCGTCGAAGGCGGTTGTGCACTTCGAGTCGCGGTCGCGGATCAGGAACCGTGCCCTGCTGCCCGCGTCTTCGAGGTCCATGAGGAGGTTGCGTCCGAGCTGCACGATCCAGTCCCCGGTCGGATGTGCGCTGGCGCTCAGGATCCGGATGCGCCTGGTGGTGTGCTCGATGGCGGCGAAGACGTACAGGCGTGCCCCCATCGGCGTGCGGACTTCGAAGAGATCGCAGGCGAGAAGGGCCTCGGCCTGGCTGCGGAGGAAGTCGGCCCGGGTGGTGTTCTGCCGTTCGGGTGCGGGTGGGATGCTGTGCTCGCGGAGGGTCTCCCAGACGGTGGAGGCGGCGACCTTGATCCCCAGTGCGGCGAGTTCGCCGTGGATCCGGCGATATCCCCACGAGGCATTTTCCCTGGCCAGACGCAGGACGAGGGCACGGATCGAGCGGATGGTGCGTGGGCGTCCACGCCGCTTGGACACGCAGGTCGCGGCATGGCGCCGCCTGAGCAGCTCGCGATGCCAGGGCAAGACCGTCTCGGGGCGGACCAGCGGCAGAAGGTGCCGCAGTCTGTCTTTGGGCAGGTGGTGCAGAAGGCCGGCGAGGACAGCCGATCACTGTCATTGAAGGCAGGCTTGCCGACCTGACGCTGCAGGACCAGCAGTTGATGCCGGAGCACCAGGATCTCGATGTCCTTGTCTCTGTCGCTCATCGGCAGGAGACGTAGGAACGCCAGGGTATTGGTCGCGGCGAGGTAGGCCAGGCGCAGCAGCACGAGAGATCATGATGCCGTCGGGGCCTTGTACAGGTGAAGACCTCAGCGAGCGTCGGCCAAAGTCGAAGATCTCTGAACAAGCTCTCACCTGCGTGGATGATTTACCGGCACCCGCAGTCTTGCCCTTCTCGCCCCAGGTGCGGCCGGTGACCTGGTCGGAGCGGATGCCGACCTGATCGGCGAAGAGAATCTCCCCGCCGTCCCTCTTCGCCTTCGCCCGGATCGCCGGCCAGATCTTCTCGTGCCAGCGCCACACGGCCTCCGGGTCCTGCTCGACGGCCCGCTTGTCAGGGCGTTGGAAGGACAGTCCCCACCGCTTGAGGTACTTGCCCACCCCCACCTCGGTCAGCCGCACCCGGTACAGCTTCGCGATCAGCTCGCCCACCAGCCGCCGCGTCCACAACTGCCCGGAAAGCCCCACATCACAAGGCCGATGATCGAGCACGGCCTGCCGCACCGCGGCCTGCTCGGCCTCCCCGAGCAACTGGTGCACACCGACCGGCTTTCCGCGGGGACGCATGACCAGAGCTTCCCGCCCGCCGGCCTGCCACGTCGCCCACCACTTCTCGACCGCCGTCAGCGACACCCCGAAGACCGCCGCCACCTCCTCACGGTCCCGCCCCGCCACCAACGCGACCGCCGCCCGCAACCGCAAGACCTCCTGCGCCGACGGCGACAGATGCCACGCATCCCCCACCAGACCGCTCACCACCCCACCAACAACCCAGAACCCAAACCGTTTCGGATCAGGACCCCATACCGAGATGCGCTCCACCGGCGACGTCGAGAGAGACGCCGGTGATGTACCGGTTGGCCCGGTCCGTGAGGAAGCCGATCGCGTTGGCGACCTCGGCCGGTTCGGCGAAGCGTCGCATGGGGAGCTGCGCGGCGCGGGCGTCGCGTGCTGCCTGCGCGGAGCCGGACTGGTCGGCGAGCAGTGCCCACATCGGTGTGTTCACCGGTCCGGGATTGACGGCGTTGACCGAGATCCCGTCCGGTCCGAGGATCTTCGCCATCGACCACATGATGTGCAGCACGGCGATCTTGCTGGCGTTGTACGGCAGGTAGTCGATCCGCGCTTCCTTGGCCGCGACCGACGACAGCAGCAGAATGGTGCCCTTCGTGCCGCTGCCCCGCATGAGGTTCGCGACCTCGCGCGTGATGGTGAACGTGCCCGTGGCGTTGATGCGCATGGTGCGCTCGAACTCCTCGGTCGTGGTCGCCAGCGGATCGGGGGTGCCGCCCAGCACCCCCGCGGCGTGGACGAGGACGTCGATGCGGCCGTGCTCGGCGACGGTGCGGCGCACCACTACGGTGGTCTGCTGCTCGTCGGTGACGTCGAGCTCGGCGAAGCCGGCGAGGTCCTGCCCGTCGAGCGGTGCGAGGTCGGCCCCGACGACGATGTCCCCGCGCGCCCGCAGCGCGTCGACGACGGCCGCGCCGATGCCGCCGCTGGAGCCGGTGACCAGGGCTACCTGGGGCTGCGGCGCTACTTCACTGCTTTGCTGGACCACGTGCGTCCCTCCTGCTCCTCGGTGGGCAGGCCCGCCACCGCGAGGATCTTGTCGAGTAGCTGCTGGGTCTTGACCGCTTCCCATCCGGAGGTCAGCGGCTGCCGCCGGTCCTTGACGCGGTCGAGGAAGTGGCGGACCGCGTCGGCGAAGCCGAAGGTCTCGGTCGCGGTCGCCCAGCCGAACGCCTCCGGGCTCATCGACCGGACGGTGCGGGCGCCGTCCGCCGTCACCGCGACGGTGTCGGGGGCGATGACCTCCGCCGAGCGCATCTGCCCGTACGCGTCGAGCTTTTCGCCCCACGCGCCGGCAGTTCGGGCCGCGACCAGCAGGCCCGTGTTCCCGGTCGAGAACCGGATGAGGGCGGCTGTGCCGTCCTCTTCCCAGGGGTCGGTTCCGGCGGCCGCGCTGGTGACCTCGACGACATCTCCGCCGCAGAACCAGCGGAGGAGGTCCACCATGTGGATGGCGTTCTCGAACGTGGCCCGGTACTCGGAGCCGGCACGGTTCTTCTGCGCGACGCAGAACGACGCTCCGGCCGCACCGAACGTCTCCCGCGCAGCGACGTACACGGGCGCGAACCGCCGGTTCAGGCCGACCATCAGGATGCGGCCGTGCTTGTCGGCGAGCTCCGCGAGGCGGACCGAGTCGGAGGTTGAGGTGGCGAGGGGCTTCTCGCAGAACACGTCGATGCCGGCGCGGAGGGCGCTCTCGACGGCCGCGACGTGCTCGGAGCGGGGAGTGAGCACGAAGACGGCGTCGAGCTTTTCGGCGTCGAGCATCGCGTCGACCGTGCGGTACACGTTCGAGAACCCCCACCGACGCTGCAGTGGGCTCGGGTCCTCGCGCCGCGACACCAGGGCGCGCAGCTCGACGTCGTCGCGCTGAACAAGGGTGGGCAGCTGCGCGATGCTGGCGATGTTGCCGGCGCCCACCACGCCGACGCGGAGTGTGGTCACGAGCGGACCTCGGCTTCCTGGCCGTTGGCCTCGAGATCGAGCTGCCGCAGCAGCGTACGGACGTGCTCGGCGCCGCGACGGAATCCGACCTCGGGCGCTTCGAGATCCTGCGGATGCCACCGGTACTCGTATTCGAGCGAGAGCACGTCGTCGTAGCCGACCTCGCGGAGGCGTCGGAGGATGGGCGACCAGTCAAGGGTGCCGTCGCCGACGACGCGCGAGATGACGGCGCGCTCCTCGGCGTGCACGCGCGCCGTCTCGGACGCGACGAACGGGGCGTTCGGGTCCTTGAAGACAAGGTCCTTGACGTGCACGTGGCCGATGAGATCGCCCTGGACGGCGAAGGCGTCGTCGACGTCCTCGTCGTGGGTGAAGGCGAGGTTCGCCTGGTCGTACAGGACGCGGACGGCGGGCGAGTCGACCGCGCGGATGAGCTTGGCGGTGTCGCGCGCGGTCTGCGTCATGGTGCCGAAGTGGTTCTCGGCGCAGAGCACGACGCCTGCGTCTGCCGCCGGGCCGGAGAGCTCCTGGAACGAGCGGACGAGCTGCGTCCAGTGCGCGGCGTGGTCCTGCTGGCCCGGCTGCCACGCGCCGGAATAGACGCGGATGCGGTTCGCGCCGATGGCGTGGGCGATGTCGATGGCCGATCGCAGTTCGTCGACGGCTGCTCCGCGTATGCGCTCGTCGGTCGCGTTGATGGCGGTGGTGTACGGGGTGAGCCCGATGACGGGGATGCCTTCGCCGTCGGCGACGCGTGCCGCTTCCGCCGCTGCCGCGGCATCGCCGATGGGCAGACCGCTCGTGTAGTCGTCCTGGTAGATGACCTCGGCGGCATCCAGGCCGGCGCGGGCGAAGAGTTTGAGTGCTTCGGGAACGGTGTGATCGGGGGTGCCGAGGGTGTGGCCGGCGATCTTCAAGAGGGCGTCTCCGAGGTCTTCGAGGTCTTCGTGGTCGAGTGGGTGTGCCAGTCGTGGGGGCCGACGAGACGCGGGGGATCGGCGACCCGCGAGCGGTCGACGAACTCGAGGATGAGGCCCCAAGAGGTGCGGGCGTACACCCACCGGTTCCCGGCGACGGCGGGGCTGTCGCCGGCGACCTCCTTGCGCGTACCGAGGATCTCGATGCCCCGGAGGTCGGCGACCGCGGCCACGACGTCGTCGATGTCGTCGACGACGAAGCAGAGGTGGTGCCCGCCCGCATCGCTGGCGCGCGGGAACACGGGGGAGCGGTCCTCGCTCCACCACTGGAACAGCTCCACGTTCAGGTTCGGCGGCAGCCGGAGCATGCGCAGCTCCAGGTGCGCGTCCGCGGGCACGCCGAAGTGCTCCGGCATGACCGCGGCATCGGGTCCGCGGGTGGAGCGATAGAGCTCCTCGGCGCCGAGGAGGACGGTGAACAGGCGGGTGGCGTCGTCGAGGTCGGGGACGGTGAAGGCCACGTGGTCCACGTATTGCAGACCGGGAAGGCGACCGGGGTTCGGATTCATGGGCGCAGTTCCTGGGTGGAGGAGCGGATGAGAAGCGATGGCTCGAGCACGACGTGGTCGGGCGGGCCGCCGGCGATGAGTCCCTCGCCGAGTTCGATGGCGATCCGTCCGAGGTCGGTGATTGGTTGTCGGACACTGGTCAACCGGGGGTTGAACTGGGCGCCGAGGTCGAGGCCGTCGAAGCCGATCACCGACAGGTCGGCGGGCACGGACAGTCCGCGCGAGCCGAGTTCGGAGATCATGGCGAACGCGATGAGGTCGTTGGAGGCGATCACCGCTGTCGGGCGGATCGGTTCCCGCATCCAGTGGTCCACGAGCCCCGGACCCGGTTCGGCGCTGGGCGCCGCCTCCAGGACGACGGGCGGGACGGCGTGACGCTCGGCGGCGTGGTGGTAGGCGTCCCAGCGATCCTGGGCGGTGTACGTACCGACGATCCCCGGGGCGTAGGCGATGTTCGAGTGGCCGAGACCAAGGAGGTGGTCGAAGGCGAGATCGATGCCCCGGGCGCTGTCGACAGTGACGGTGGGCACGGCCGGGTCGTCTTCGACCCGGTCGATGACGACGACCCGGTTCGGAAACGCGTACCGGCGCAGCGCCTCGAGGTTGACCCGAGTTGAGGGGGCGACGATGCCGAAGGGGGAGTACATGGAGTGCATCGCGCTCACGTAGTCGGCGGTCTGCCCGGTGTCGCCGTTGGTGATGCAGAGCATCAGCTGGTAGCCGCGTGCTTCGGCGGCGGCGGCGGTCGTGCGCGCCAGCTCGGCGAAGAACGGGTTGGTCATGTCCGGAACGATCAGCGGGACGAGGTTGCTCGAGCCGCGGCGGAGAGCCTGCGCGAGGGGGTTCATCGAGTACCCGAGCTCGGCTGCGACACGCAGCACGTGTTCCCGGGTCGCCGCGCGCACGGCATCCGGCTTCGAGAACGCGCGTGACACGGTCGAGCGGTGGACGCCGGCCGCTTCGGCGACGTCGTCGATGCTTACCTCAGCCACGACGCGCCGTCCTCTCCAGGTGCGGCGACCAGATGAGCTCCATAGTGGTCAGAATCTCGGCGAGCGTCGGCAGGCCCGCGAACCCGGTTGTGAGCGTGTCGGCGACGCCGGTGACGAACACGTCGTACAGCGGGTCGCTGTCGACCTCGAGGACGGCGCTCTTGGTGATGCCGGATTGGTCGGTGAACGTCGCGTGGCCGGTGGTGTCGACGGTGGCGAACCCGTTGGTCCCGGCCGCGGTGAAGCTGCAGTACCGCTTCAGCGGCGAGTTGGGGAACGCATAGCCGACCTCGACGATTGCCTCGCGGCCCGTGGCGGTGGTCAGGACCATCGTGGAGTGGTCGTCGACCGCCTCGCCGTGCAGCGTGGTGGAGAGCTTCTGGACGACGTCGACGGGGTGACCGAGGTGGCGAATCGCCAGGTCGACGAAGTGCGGGCCGAGGTTCATTAGGCTGCCGCCGCCGGAGAGGGCGGGTTCGAGCATCCACGGGTTGCCGTTGCGCCGGTACCGCGAGGGCGGACCGGCGACGAACGCCATCCGCTCGTAGACGATGTCGCCGGCCTGCCGTAGCCAAGTGTCGATCGGGGCACCGCGCTGGACGAGCGGCACGGTCGCCGGCACGGCGGCCAGGCGCGCCTCCTCCTCGATCGTCCGAAGGTCGTCGAGGCTCGCACCGGCGGGCTTCTCGATCACGAACGGGATGCCGCGGTCGATGAGCTCCCGGCCGACCGCGAGCATCTCGTGGTGCGGGCAGAACACGAACGCCACCTCGATGCCGTCCTGGTCCAGAGCCTCGTCGACGCTCGCCGCGACTGGTGCGCCCAAGGGCTCGGCGAATGCCCGAGAGACCGCGGGGTCGGGGTCCTGCACCGCCGTCACGCGGAAGTGCCGAGCGAGCCCGGCACGGTACAGCGGCGCGTGCCAGTGGGACGCACCCAGCACCACGGCCGAGGGCCGAGGGGCCGAAGAGGAATGATCCACCGCCGTGGACTCCTTCGCCTCGATGAGGATCCCGGCGCCAGTCGCCCTCGCGAAGGAGAACGATTGCTGAGATCGATTGCAGCCCACGATGCAGCACCTCACCGCGATTCGTCAATGCAACGGGTCGCGGCTCGCGAAGCGCGCCGAAGTGGTGTACCCATCGGGGTCATGTTCCAGAAACTCGATGTCATAGAGACCATCCGCGATTCCGGCAACGTCCTCATCGTCCGCCTCGACACCGCCGAGGAGGCGTTCGAGGTCGCCTCGGCAGCCGTCGCCGGCGGCATCCGCGCCCTCGAGATCACCCTGTCGATCCCCCGCGCCCTCACCGTGATCGAGCGCCTGACCGAGCGCTTCGCCGGTGAAGACGTGGCCTTCGGCGCGGGCACCGTTCTCGACGGGTACGCCGCCTACTCGAGCATTCAGGCCGGCGCGCAGTTCCTCGTCAGCCCGAACCTCAACCCCGAGATGATCCGCGTCGCCAACCGCTACCAGATCGCCACCATCAGTGGTGCCTACACGCCGACCGAGATCCTCGAAACGGCCGAGGCTGGCGCGGACATCGTCAAGCTCTTCCCCACCGAAGCCGGCGGCATCCCTTACGCCAAGGCGGTCCTGGCGCCGCTCGCGCACGTCCCGATCCTTCCGGCGGGTGGCGTCACCACCGCCAACGTCGGCGACTGGTTCGCCGCAGGCGTCGCGGCGGTCGGAGTGGGCAGCGCCATCACCAAGGCCGGCCGCCCCGACGGCGACATGGGCAAGGTCACCGCAGCGGCGAAGGAGTTCGTGGCCGCGATCGAGCGAGTGAAGCAGTGACACCCGACGTCCGAGCCCTGCCCGTCGCCTACATCACGCTCGGCGGGGCAGGGTCGGGTAAGTCGACCCTGTCGAGACACCTCAGCTCCCTCACGGGCGCGGCGTATCTCGACAAGGACACGCTCGCCGGGCCCCTGGTGCAAGTGGCTCTCGAGGCGTTCGGGCAGGATCCCTCCGATCGGGAATCGAACGAGCTGTACCTGCGGAAGGTCATGCCGGCCGAGTACGAGACGCTCTTCGCGACCGCCGGCCGGAATCTGGAACTCGGCCACGCCGTCGTCCTCGATGCACCGTTCGCGGCGTACCTCGGAGACCCCGACTTCCTGCGTCGCTCGACCGAGAATGCAGGCTGGCCCGCCGCTCGCATCCGGGTGATCCACGTGCGCACGTCGCCCGAGGTCGTGCGGCAACGGTTGATCGAGCGCGGCAGCGAGCGGGACCGGGTCAAGCTCGCCGGATGGGACGTCTACTGGGAGCGATTCGGTGCACTCGAGTGCCGCTGGAACACCGGCGAGCACGACGTCGTCGTGAACGATGACGAGTCGGCGTTCACGCGTCTGCGTGAGCTGGTGCAGCAGCTCTGACCGCTGCGTTCTCGGGGTCTGACGACCAGGATGACGGCTGGGTCTTGACAGCGAGGGCGGACGCGTGTGACTTTTCGTAACAGCGTTACAGGTAACGCTGTTACTCCACGATGGCGAGGAGACGAGGACATGGCACTAGCCGGTGACGTCACAAATGCGATGCGTGTGCTCGAACTGCTGGCGCCGCATCCCGAAGGCCGACGCGTCACGGACATCGCCGAGCGCCTGGGCATCAACAAGGCCATCGTTCATCGTCTCCTCGCCGCCCTGGCCGATGCGGGCTATGTGAATCAGGACCCCCGCACCTCCAGCTACTTCGCCACTCATAGCCTCGGCGCCCTGGGGCTCCGCCAGCTGTCCTCGTCAGGAGTGGGAACGTGGGCTCAGCGAAGCCTGGACTCGCTCGCGGCGGAGTGTGAAGAGCTCGTTCGCCTGGCGGTAGCCACCAACGACTCCTTGAAGTGGATCGCCAAAGCCCAGGGGGCGAACTCGTCCCTCCGCATCGACCCCGTCATGGGCCAGGACGCCGTCCCCCACGCCACTGCATCCGGGAAAGCGTGGCTCGCCACCCTTTCTCCGGACCGAGTCGCGACCGTGCTGGCGCACGAGAGCCGTCTCGACGTCACCCCCAGATCCCCCCTCGACCGGTCCGCTCTCCAGGCCGAGCTCGACGAGGTTCGTCACCGCGGGTACGCCACGACGATTGAGGAGATGGATCTCGGTATCAGCGCCGTGGCGGCCGCCATCCACGGAGCCGGACCGGGCCGGGAGGCCACCGGGACGATCAGCATCGCAGGCCCCTCAGTGCGGATGACCCGAGCGCGCATGGCCGAGCTGTCGCCGCGCCTGATCGCGGCCGCGGCTGACATCTCCCGGAGCTGGCCGAGCTACACCTACCTCGTCGCAGACGAGGACCTCTCCGCCTAGACAGGCAGACACCCCTTCAACAGGTTCAGCGACCCTCGGCCCGGGCGTTGGGATGCTCAGTCGCGCCCAAATTCAAAGGAGAATTCAATGACGGCTCCATGTCGCGCGCCCAGCGCATCCGCCCCCGACAGCGCAGATCCTGTCCTGCGTAAGGGACGCGCCCGTAACCTGCTCGCCGGGACCGTCGGGCACTTTGTCGAGTGGTACGACTGGTACGTCTACGGTCTTCTCGCCTCTGTCTTCTCCGCGCAGATCTTCCCCTCGGGCTCCCAGTTCGCGTCCCTCATCGCCGCGTTCCTCACTTACGCCATCGGGTTCATCGTGCGGCCTCTGAGCGGCATCATCCTCTCCCCACTTGCCGACCGGTACGGGCGCCGACGCGTCCTGTCTCTCGCGGTCTCGGGGATGGCTCTCGGCGCGTTGATCATCGGGTTTACACCCTCGTACGCGACCATCGGCTACTTCGCGCCGATCCTGTTCGTCGTCGCCCGCATCCTCCAGGGCATCTCCGCCGGCACCGAGGGGCAGAGCGCCATCGCGTTCATGGTGGAACACGCTCCAGCCAACCGGCGCGGACTTTTCGGCTCCTTCACCAACATGGCCAGCGGGCTGGCAACCCTCGCCGCAACGGGCGCCGCAGCCGCCGTCACCTCTGTTTTCGCCGCCGACGCCCTGGCGTCCTACGGATGGAGGATCCCTTTCATCATCGGTGGTGTGATCGGCGTCGTTGGACTCATCCTCCGCGCCCGCTCGGACGAGTCTCCGGAGTTCGAAGCCAGCACGCTCGTCGAGCAGAAGTCCGCACCCGCGAAGCTCCTCCAGCTGCTCCGCGAGCACCCCAAGGCGATCCTGCAGACTGCTGCCCTGTCCGCTCCCGCCGTGGCCTACTACACCTGGGCGACGTTCCTGCCCACCTACGCCAACCTCACCTCGGGCCGAGACCTGTCCTCCACCCTTGCCGGCAGCGCGATCGGCCTGGCCCTGCTGGTGGTCGTCGTCCCCGCCGGCGGCTACCTCTCCGACCGTCTCGGTCGCCGGAAGATCTTCCCCATCATCGGCGCCATCGGAATGATCGTCCTGTTCTATCCGCTCCTTCTCCTCCTGCAGGCGCCCGGCTTCGGTGTCTACGTCATCGTCGCCGCCTCCGGATGGGTTGTCCTCGGAATCTGGCAGGGCGTCTACCCCACCATCCAGGCTGAGCTGTTCCCCGCCTCGGTCCGCGTCTCCGGAATCGGATTCGCCCATCAGATCGTCATCGCCCTCTTCGGCGGCACCGCACCCCTCATCGCGTCCGCGTTCGTCGGCGCCGGACGGCCCATGTACGTAGCGATCTACATGATCGTCATCGTCGCCCTGTGCCTCATCGTCTACTTCACGCTCCCGGAGACCGGCAGCCGAGCCCCGCGGGAGATCGTTTCCGCGACCGACACCATCGCCGCCGTCATGAGCGAGGACTCGTCCACTGCTGCCAGTTCAGCCCCTGAACAGCACAAGGAGCCCCGGTCGTAGCCGCCCCTGCTCCCGAGCGCGCGACGGGGACATCTCAAAGTTGAACGGAAGTTCTATGATAATCAACACCTTTTCGTATCTTTGGTTGGCAACGGCGATCGACGCGATATCCGAGCTGACCCAGAATGGGTACAACACCTTCGAGGTGCCCATCAGCTCTCCACATTGCTGGCCGGAAGAGATCTCCAGTTCCGAGCGTTCGGAAATCCGGGCCACGCTCAACGAGAACGGCGCCAAGATCCGATCCCTGAATGCCGGCGGATACGACATCAATCTGGCCAGTCCTGGGGCCAGCATGCGCCGGAAGAGCATCGAGCACATCGCCTCGGTGATCGATCTTGCGGTGGCTTGGGATGTCCCGGAAGTTGTCATCTCACCCGGCACGCGGCGTCCTATGATCTCCCCCTCGCTCGAGAGTGTCTACGGGTGGATGTACGAAAGCCTGGAAGGGCTGATCCCGCTGGCCAAGCGGGCGGGAAAGCGACTTCTCTTCGAGAACACTCCCTACTGCTTTGCTCCCACGATTGGGGAGCTGGCAGATATCGTCGGCACGGTCAACGATGATGCACTAAAAATCGTGTACGACGTCGCGAACGCTGCTTACATCGGGGAGGGTCCCGTATCGAGTCTGCGCTCACACCACGGATCGGTTGCACTCATGCATATCTCCGACACGGGTACGGAAACGTGGGGCCACGACCCCATCGGCACCGGGGTGATCGATTGGAACGGCCTGGGTAAAGCAGTCCAAGAAACAATTGGGGTGGATAACGTCGTGCTCGAAGTCATTCGCGAAGAGAACACCCTTGAAGTATTCGCGAAGGCGATGGGCGATCTCAGTGAAGAGGGTTGGAATCTTGGATAATGATTCCACTGCCCCGGGGTTCAGGGTGACTCCGAGGGGCGTCGAACAGTAAGGTGACGGTTCTCGATCACCGGTGTGAATTGAAGTGCTTCGAAAGGCATCAGATGCAGCTGTCACGACTTGGTGTGGCCTGCTGAGTATGCCCGCTGGGAATATACAAGGAGAGTGTGCAATGAGGGTTCTGGTCAGTGGCGGAAGCAGCGGCATCGGCGCGGCTGTAAGCCTGAGGCTCGCAGAGGCAGCGCTTGCCCGTGGTGAACAGCCGATGATCGCGGTATCCGGCCTTACTGCGAACGCGCGACAAGACGAGGTCGTCCGATCGATCCAGTCGATGGGCGGCAAAGCCATTGCATTGACAGGAGACCTGGTTGATCCCGACGTGCCCGGTCAGCTGGTAGCCGCTGCGGTCGACGAGTTCGGCGGCTTGGATGCGCTGGTGGCAAATGCCGGCATCGCCAACCCTGGCGCACTCAAGGATCTCTCTCTCGAGGACTGGGATGACATGTTCTCCGTCAACCTCCGCGGGGCGTGGCTACTTGCCAAAGCAGGTTACCCGCACCTGAAGGATAGCCGCGGGTCCGCCTGTTTCACCTCTTCAATGTCCGGCCAGCTCCCGCATGCCGGATCAGGTGCATACAGTCCGACCAAGGCTGCACTCACGATGATGGCTCAGACACTCGCACTGGAATGGGCACCAGACGGAATCCGCGTGAACGTCGTGTCCCCGGGCATGACTCGCACGCAGATGACTGAAAAAATGTACCTCGATCCCGAAGTGAAGAAGGCAAGGGAAGAAATTATCCCGTTGTCGAAAATTGGCGACCCGATGGATATCGCGAACGTGATCGAGTTTCTTGTCAGCCCACTGGCTGGATATGTCACCGGCCAAGATGTCTGCGTCGATGGGGGTTTCTCCAAGTCCATCCTCAGTCACATTCCCGGTCGGCCCAGCTCCAAGTCCTGACGGGGTTCTTCCCCTGGCCACCGAGGCCGATCGTGAGCGGCTCCGCCGCCCGCTCTATGATCCGAAACGGTTTGGGTTCTGGGTTGTTGGTGGGGTGGTGAGCGGTCTGGTGGGGGATGCGTGGCATCTGTCGCCGTCGGCGCAGGAGGTCTTGCGGTTGCGGGCGGCGGTCGCGTTGGTGGCGGGGCGGGACCGTGAGGAGGTGGCGGCGGTCTTCGGGGTGTCGCTGACGGCGGTCGAGAAGTGGTGGGCGACGTGGCAGGCCGGCGGGCGGGAAGCTCTGGTCATGCGTCCCCGCGGAAAGCCGGTCGGTGTGCACCAGTTGCTCGGGGAGGCCGAGCAGGCCGCGGTGCGGCAGGCCGTGCTCGATCATCGGCCTTGTGATGTGGGGCTTTCCGGGCAGTTGTGGACGCGGCGGCTGGTGGGCGAGCTGATCGCGAAGCTGTACCGGGTGCGGCTGACCGAGGTGGGGGTGGGCAAGTACCTCAAGCGGTGGGGACTGTCCTTCCAACGCCCTGACAAGCGGGCCGTCGAGCAGGACCCGGAGGCCGTGTGGCGCTGGCACGAGAAGATCTGGCCGGCGATCCGGGCGAAGGCGAAGAGGGACGGCGGGGAGATTCTCTTCGCCGATCAGGTCGGCATCCGCTCCGACCAGGTCACCGGCCGCACCTGGGGCGAGAAGGGCAAGACGCCCGTAGTGCGCCGGAGCGGGAACCGGTTCTCAGTGAACGCGATGTCGGCGATCACCACCAAGGGTCGGATGCACTTCATGGTCTTCACCGAGAGCTTCACCGCCGAGGTGATGTGCCGATTCTTGGACCGGCTCGCCGGCCACTTCGAGAGCAAGGTCCATCTCGTGGTCGACGGTGCGCTTGCCGAATACCTCGTCCGCGCAGGTCACGCGGCATGTTTGTATTCGTGGAGGATGCCGCCAAGGCGGTCGTGGCGTCGTATGCCGAGGTGGCTTAGCTTGTCCCGATCGTCGATTGGTGTAGGCAGGGGGTGTAGCGGCCGGGCGTTCGCGATGCCTTGGTGTGGTCGGTGGGAGTTGTAGAACTGCTCAAACTCTCGCAGGGCGTGGAGGAGGTGGCGCTGGTTCCAGATCAAGGTCCGGTCCAGGAGCTCATGTCGGCAGGTCTGCACCCACCGTTCCATGTTCGAGTTCATTCGTGGCATCTGGATGCCGCTGAGGATGACCTTGATCCCCGCGTCTTTGAGGGCGTCATCGAACAGTCCGGGGAACTTCCCATCCCTGTCCCTGATCATGAACCGTGCCCGGCAGCCGACGTCCTCGAGATCCATGACCAGGTTCTTCGCCGCTTGCGCCACCCATGAGGTGGTCGGGTGTGCGGTGGGGCCCAGGATCCGGATGCGGCGACTGCTGTGTTCGATTACCGCGAGTACGTACATCCGCGCGCCGGACAAGGTGACCGTCTCAAAGAAGTCGCAGGCCAGGAGGGCGTCGGCTTGGGAGTGCAGGAAGTCGGCCCAGGTGCTGGAGCTCCGGTCGCGAGCTGGATCGATGCCGGATTCCTTGAGGATCTTCCAGACGGTCGAGGCGGCCACCTTCACTCCCAGCACGAGCAGTTCGCCGTGCAGACGCCTGTAGCCCCAGTTCGGATTCTCCCTGGCCAGGCGCAGTACCAGAATCCGGATGGAGCGCACGGTACGAGGTCGACCGGGTCGCTTGGGCCGCGATAAGACGGCATGACGGCGCCTGGCAAGGTCACGATGCCAGCGCAGTACTGTGTCAGGACGTACGAGCAGTCGCACACGCCGCAGGGCGGACAACGGCATGCGGTGCAGCAGCGCCGCTAGGAACGCCCGATCGCTCGGAGTGAACCGTAGTCGGGCACCGCCGAGTTGGCGTTCGAGCACCGTGATCTGATGACGGAGAGCCAGGATCTCCGCATCTTTGTCCCGGTCGCTCATCGGCAGCAGACGCAGCAGCGCGAACGCGTTGGTCACGCCCAGGTAGGCCAGTCGCAGCAGCACGGTCGATCATCATGACGCGTGAACCACCGACTACGCGAGAGCGCCTACCCGAGCGGCGAGACCGACGGCCGCCGGTCCCGATACAGGCCTCCGACCAGGGCGGATGACATTCTCGGCAAGCGCAGGGCCTGGGTCGCCGAACAGGACTGGCTCACCCTGGAACGATTACCCGCCTACGCTCCCGAGCTGAACCCGGTGGAACTGCTGTGGTCCTCGCTCAAGAAGCGTGAACTCGCCAACCTCGCCGGCGACCACCTCGCCGATGTCGCCGACGCCACGGAGCAAGGCATTCACCGCATCAACGCTAACCCCCGACTGCCATGGTCATTCCTGGCCCATACCGGCCTGACCATCGGCCCACCACACCCACCGAACTTACGAAAAGATCAGTAAGACTCGTAGTCCTCGATCAGACGACTGATCACCCGGTGCATGATGGCCGCGCGGTTCCGGTCGTCCTGTTGCTCGCGCAGGTCGCGCTCGATTGCCCGGAGCCTGTGCCAGGTGTCCGCGTCCTGGTCCATCACCTCGTCGATGAGCGGCGCGGTGACCAGGTTGAGACACTCGGCCAGCCGGAGCCGGGTGGTGTGAGACGGCGGCGTGGCCTCAGGGTCTGCGAAACCATCTGTCAGGTACCGCACGGGATCGGTGAGGCTCCAGCCGGCTACCGAGCCTCCCTTAATGAGGAGGCCCACGTCGGGGGCGATACCGATCAGGGTTCCCGGTTCTCCGTCGAGAACACTGAGGTCCCGGTAGCACCGCAACTCTGCCGCTTCAGGGTCGCAGCAGAAGATCGTTGCCTGGGGGAGGGCGAAGTTCTGTGCGGTGTCTGCACGCAGCCCGCCGGGGAGTCGCTGTGGCTCATGGGGCGCACGGTGGCAGAGGGGGGAGGGAGCGGAATCCCGGGGCACGAAGAACGTGGCGTGGGACAGCTCCCGACTGTCCTGGTCGAACCGGAACTCGTCATTCTCCGACCACAGCCACTGCATGCTGCCGAATGTGTGGGCCAGATGCTGTTCGCGCTCGTTCGGGCCCGTATACGCGGCGACGATCACCTGAAGATCGATGAAGTCGAATCGCGGAGTAAATGTCAGCGAATTCCGCGTGGTTTCAGCATTCACGGTGTCGCCGATCGAGAACCTCACCATGACTGTTGCCTCATCGGATCTGCTTGGCGGGTGCCATGTGGCCGCCCCTGGTGTCTGGGATTTTACCGTTCACGATGTCGTCATGGGTTACCGGGTGTCCGGGATCCGTGGGTGATCCGCCCAGCGCTTCGGCTCCGGATTCGCCCTTGACTCCGGATGGGCCGTAGGCGGTGATGACATCGCCTGCGCCAGCACCTGCCCCCTTCGTGACCACGATGTCATCGCCTTGTCGGAAAATGAGATTTCCGCGGTTTCCTTCGGATAGGTATACCGCGTCCGGGTTCTTCAGGATCTCCAAGACTCGTTCGTCGTTGTCGAAGTGTGGATGGTAGTTGGTGGACTTTCTCAGCTTGCCCTCTTGGGCGCGATCGATGATCTTGTCCACGGCAGCCTTGGCCTTCGCTACAGGGCACTTGGGTGCGAGGCCGAGCGGGTCGCTCCACGTGTACGGATTGTGCACGTAAGCGCCAGGGTTGGATGCCGGTCTGAGACCGAGGGGATCCTGCGTGATGTAGCGGGCGATTTCCGGGTCGTAGTAGCGGAAGTGGCGCTGTCGCGTCATGTTTCGGTAGTACCGTCGGGCGCGGCATCTCCCTAGGGCGCAAACGGCGTCAACCGGGGGCGCTTTGGGATCAGACAGGAGCGACTCGGCTCAAACAGGCAAATCTATGGAGTCTCCTGTCCCGCAGACCTCATAGACCACTTTCATCTCAGCAGCCGCAGGTCCACTCACCCTCCGAAGCGCCACCAAACAACCCCGCCGGGACAAAATGCTCTTTAAGGGGTCGTTTTCATCTACGAAGCCTGTTTCATCCCAACAGGTCGCAGTGTCGAGACATGACCATTGGGGCGACGGCTTCTCTCGCACTCAGAGTGACTGAGGTGGTGCCTCAAATGCTCGTTTCATCCCAGCAAGTTCCGTCTCATTCCAAAGATTGCCCGCATGGGCGATCGGCTCCGTAGTCGCCCCCACCGATCTGTCACCCTAGAGACGCAAGCACTCCAGTGAGGTAGTTGCGGCAACGCAAAATAGATGAAAACCACCTCTAACGGAGTCCTACTAGTCATCTCCCTTCTCTCTGTGCAGCTTGCTGGGTCGTCGGCGTCACGGGCCAGGGGAATGCAGTGAAGTTCGCGAGTGCGTGTCCGGCGGCGATCCGACGCCGACCCGGCAAAGATCGCCGAGGGCGATCCTGAACCCCATGAGCAAACGGAATGGGCCGGACCGCATTGTGCTGGCCACGCCCTCGCCGGTCACGCACCGCACCGCGGAGGAAAACCTCGGTCTTGGGTACCTCGCCGCCTACCTGCGTCAGGAAGGGTACGAGGTCGCGCTCATCGACGGCTGGCTGCAGGGTATCGACGTGGAGGCGCTGGCGCGGCGCATCGTCGATGCTCGCCCCGCGCTGGTGGGCTTCGCCTGCTACCGCAGCAACATGATGCCTGCCATCGAGGCCATGCGGCTGGTGCGCCGGGCCGGGGTCCGGCCGGTGACGGTGGCAGGGGGCTACGGTCCGACCTTCCACGCCGCGGAGTTCCTGGAGGCCGGATTCGACGCGGTGGTGCGCGGCGAGGGCGAGTTGCCGATGCGGATGCTCGCCCAACACGTGTGTACCGGCACCCCGTCGCTGGAACGCATTCCGGGTCTGAGCTTCCGCGACACCGACGGGACCCAGCGGCACAACGCCGAGCCCGCCCCCAAGCTCCCCTTCGCACAGTTGCCGCACCCGCACCGCGACACACTCGACCTGACGATCGCGCGGCGCAGCCTTGTGCACCTGCAGACAGCTCGCGGATGCCAGGCCACCTGCACGTTCTGCTCCATCATCGCCTTCGAGCGGGTCGGCGGCGGACCGACCTGGCGCCAGCGCAGCATCCGGGACGTCGCCGACGAGATCGAGCGGCTATGGGAACAGGGCGCCCGGTATTTCAAGGTCATCGACGACTCGCTGGTCGAACCGCCGCGGGACGCCGCCTGGTGCGCCGAACTCGCCGACGAATTCGAGTCCCGCGGAGTGAGCCCCCGGCTGCGCGGCTCGATACGTGCCGACCGCGCCGAGGAGGACGTGGTCCGGGAGCTGGCCCGGGCCGGTTTCTTCTCCTTCTCCTGCGGTATCGAGAACTTCTCCCCCTCCGCCCTGCGCCGGATGGCCAAACGCGCCACTGTGGAGCAGAACTTCGCCGCTCTGGACCGCTTCCGGGCGCACGGCATCTACGTCCAGGCCGGGCACATCCTCTTCGACGACCGCACCACGCTGGCGGAACTGGAGGACAACTACGCCGCGATGCGCCACTATTCGTGGACGATTTCCAAGGGCATCTTCACCGAGATGTACGCCGCGGCCGGCACCCGCTTCACCAGGACGCTGACCAGGCGCGGCGGGCTGCAGATTGACCAGGACGCGCTCGGCAACACCCGCTACGACGTGCTGGATCCCCGGGTGCGGTGCGTCTACGGCGCGCTCAAGCGCTGGCAGAAGGAGCACGCGGCGGTCTACGACAAGGCCATCGACCCGCTTTCCGCCCCCAAGGCCTTGGACGACGCCGAACTCGCCCTGATGCACAGACTCTCCGTCGAACTGCGCGAGACGGACCTGGATCTCTTCCGCCTGCTGCTCGACGTCGCCACCGGGCCCACGGCCACCGCGCACCTGGAAGAGGAGATCCACGACCTGGTCGAGGCAGAGATCGCCCGCACCGCCCCCCACTACCGGAAGCTCGACACGCAGGTGGAGGAGGCGTATTGCGAGGTCGGACTCGTCTACGACGCGGACGACAACCCCTTTCTGTGCTGATCCCCTCCGACTGCCCCTACTCCTCCCGCCGCTGGAGAGTTCTCCCTTTTACGGAAAGGCCGTGGTCAACGTGTCCGAAGAGCAGAGCGCCAAAGTGGAACTCCCCTGGCAGCGCAAGTCGCTCCCGCTTGCGGTGATCGACGCGAAAGAGCACTTCACCCGGCCGGTGGGCCCGATCGAGCATGAGGACGCGGACGAGTGCCCGATCGACATCAAGAACATCGGCTGGACGCTCGGCAACGACTGTCCCTACCGCTGCACCCACTGCTACTCGATGTCCGCCCGCGAAAAAGGCATGGACTTCACACCCGAAATCGTCGACCGCATCGTCGAGCAGCTGGCGGCCAACGACGTCGAGACGGTGAACCTGGGCGGCAACGAACCGCTCTTCACCAACGGGCCGAACCCCAAGAACACCCTGCTGCCGAGGATCATCGACGGTCTGACCGACGCCGGCATCATCGTGGGACTCACCACCTCCGGTATCACGGCCCTGCACCTGGAGCGTGACCACAACGCGAGCTGGCGCCGGCTCAACGACCTCGACATCAGCTTCGACTCCCCGTTCGAGGACGAGCACAACGCCAACCGCGGCGCGAAGATCTACAAGCAGGCGATCCGCACCCTCGAGCTGGCCAAGGAGTACGGCCTCGACCACTCGATCATCATGTGCGCGATGAACTGGAACTTCACCCAGGCCCACCTGGAAGGCCTGCTGGAACTGGCGGTCAAGTACGACGCGCACCTGCGGATCAACCCCATCAAGCCCGTGGAGTCCAAACACATGGACTCGCTCCTGCCTGCTGAGCAGTACTACGAGGGCTTCTCCTTCCTGATGAAGCACTGCTCTCCGGTCGACCTCGGCGAGCCGCCGATCGCCGCGGTGACGGACTACCAGAACGCCAAGGGCTGCCCCTGCGGCCGGACCTCGTTCCGCATCCACTCCATAACACCTGACGGACGCATCCCGGTCTCGCCCTGCGTGTACCTGCACGACTACAAGGTGGGCGACCTGCGGGTCGACAACCTCTACGACATCATCCGCTCTCCGCAGTTCGCCTCCTTCCGCCGCCGCAACGCCAACCCACACCTGCTGGAAGGGTGCGAAGGCTGCGAGCTGCTGCAGTCCTGCCGCGGCGGTTGCGCCGGACGCTCCTACCTGCACCATGCGCACGAGACGGGCAAGCGCTCGCTGTTCGTGCGGGACCCGTACTGCCCCAAGGACGTCGCGCCCAAGCAAGAGTTCCCGCAGCAGCCCACGGTGCCGACCGACAAACGCCTGGTGCACATGGACTACTTGTGCACCTGGATCGGCAAGCCGAAGTGACCGCGCTGCCCGGGAAGGGCGGCGTCCTCGACGGGGCACTGGTCGACCTGGTGCCGCAGCGGGTGGCCGACCGGATGGCGGCACGGATCGGTGCCGAGCACCTGGTCCAGATGCGAGCCGACAGCTTCAAGGAGAGGTCGGCGAACGCCTGGTTCCGCGGCACGGCCCGCAGGCGCGAGATCTTCGTGAAGCTCTACGCACGACAGGACCGGGCGGTCGTCGAACGGCTGGTCGCCCGATCGCTCGGTTCGGCGTGCAGCACGCGCCTGCTGGACAGCGGAACGGCCCCGGACCTCGGCGGATACGCGGTCTTCGACTGGGAACGCCTCGTCCCGCTCCCGCCGACCGCCGACTCCGCCGCGGCTGCGGGCCGCCTACTGGCCGCCGTGCACGAGACGGCTCCACCCGGCGCCGCGCCGCTGCAGGACCAGACGCCCTGCGAGGCGCATCTCGAAACGCACCTGTCGGCGCTGGCCGCCGAAGCGCCGGACCTGTACGGGTTGATCCGCGGGCGGCTGGCCGAACCCGCCCTGAGCACGCTGGTGCGAGAGGCCGGACGGCGTTCGGTGACCGCTCCGCGGGTGCTGCTGCACGGCGACTTCTCCCTGCGCAACGTCGCCCGCGGGGCCGGGGGCCGCGAGGTGGTCTTCGACTTCGAGCGGGCCGCGCTCGGCCCGTTCGAAGTCGACCTGCAGAGGCTGTGGGACCGGGAGCTGGCAGCGATCAGGGGCGGCCGCACGGCGTTCACCGCCGCCTACCGCCAGGAGCGGGGCACGGACCCGGGACCGCCCGACCCGGTCCTGCTCGACTTCGCCCGCCTGTCCTGCGCGGTCAGCACGCTGACCGCGGCACGGCGCACCGACGACCCCGACTTCGAGGCCGAAGGCCTCACAATCCTGAAAGTCCTGCGATGACGACCAAGAGCTCGACGTCCCGTCTGCTGGCCGTTCCGGCGGCCGGTATCACGCTGACCGTCACCGGAGACCCCCGTACGGTGGCCGCGCTGGAGGAACTGGCCGCTCCCTTCTTCCCGCCCTCCTGCGGCCCGGACGGACGGTCTCTGCGCACGCCACCCGCCCCGGAGAGCCACTGGCAGCTGGACCTGGTCCGGGGACCCGCCGGTGGCACGGCGGAGGCCGAACCGGACGGCACCCCCGCGCACCGCACGGACTTCGACACGGCCGCTCGCCGGATCACCGTGCTCTGCGCCGAGGCCGAGTGGCTGCCGGTGATCGGCCTTCGGTATGCCCGGACCCTCAGCCGGGCGGTGGCGATCGGGGCGGGCGCCGTCCCGCTGCACGGCGCGGCCGTGGAACTGGCGGGCACCGGGATCATCCTGACGGGCGAGAAGATGGCCGGGAAGACCACCGCCGCGCTGTCCCTGGTCCGAAGCGGCGGCGCACTGATCTCCAACGACGACGTCCTGCTCGTCGCAGGCCCGGAGGGCTGGCGGATGGTCGGCGGGCCGCGCTCGGTGGGCATCCGGATGGAGTCACTGGGCGAGCACCGACCGGTGCTCTCGGCGGCCCGGCTCGCCGAGGCGACCGGCGCGCACCCCTCCAACCGCCCCGGCAAGCGGTTCCTGGCCCCCGGAGCGGTCGAGCGGATAGGCGGCTCGGTACAGGTCCAGGCTCCGGCCCACGTGCTCATCGAGCTGGTCAGCGACCCGGATCGATCCGTACGGCACCGATCGGGCGATCACGCACTGGACGACAAGGAGGCAGTCACCGTGCTGCGCGCATACCTGGAGGATGCCGCCGACCGACGGCGTTTCGACCTGATCGACGCCCTTGGCGCCCCGCCGCCCTCACTCACCGCCGACGTCCTCGGCTCCGTGGTGGGCTCGCTGCGGTTCTTCCGCTTCACCCACCCGGTCAGTGGCTGGGTGGACGCCTTCCTGGACTTCGCCCGCGCCGTCGCACCGGTCTCCTCCGCCATGGCCGCCTGGACGGTGACCGCATGAAGCTCGGAGTCGTCCTGCGCGCCGAGAACCTCATCCGGGAGAAGGAGTTCCGCCACAACCGGGTGGTCACTCCTTACGGCCCGGTGGACCGCATCTTCAGCGGTGCCCTGCACGGGGTGGAGACCCACTTCCTCTACGGCCGCTTCCCCGGCCGGCGCACACCGAGCTGGGAGATTCCCTACCAGGCCAACCAGAGTGCCTTCGACGAGTTGGACGTGGACCACCAGATCGGTACCTTCGTCGTCGGCGGCGTCGACAAGGCGGTGCGCGGCGGCGACCTCGTCGTCCCGCACGACCTGATCAGCTTCTCGGGTCCCGGCATCAGCCTGCCGCCGCGCGATAACCGTTTCAGCAACGCGCACGTCGTCCCGGCGTTCTGCCCCCTGCTGCGCTCGCTGCTGCTCCGCGGGGCGCGCGAGACCGGGACGGCCGTGCACGAGAGCGGGGTGTACTTCAACTTCTACGGCTTTGCCCGCATCGAGACGGACGCCGAGCTGAGCCTGATGGAAAAGCTGGGCGTCCGGCTGGTCGGGCAGACCCTGGACCCCGAGTTCACCCTGGCGCGGCTGCGCCGGCGGCATTACGCCGCCATCGCGGTGGCGATCGACTCCTACCACGACATGAAGAACGAGGCGGAGCAGGACCCCGACGTGTTCCGCGCCCGCTCCCGGCAGGCGATCGCCGACGGACGCGAGCACTTCGAGCGCATCATCGAGGCAGGACTGGCCACCCTCGGCGACGCCCCCGCCGAGGAGTGCGGCTGCGCGCGCGTCGCGACCGGCAACCACCGCGACATGTTCTCCTCCTTTCCCGAGGACCTGCTGTGAACCGCTTCCAGGGGCTCCAGGACGCCTACCTGCACCATCTGGCCGAGCTGCTGGACGAGCCGCAGTTCCGTAACGCCCCTCGCGGCCACGACAGCCAGGAGATCATCGGTTCCGGCTTCACCCTGGACGACCCGCTGCGCCGCCTGGTCACGCACCCGGTCCGGCGCACCAATCTGGTGTTCAACTTCGCCGAGGCCCTCTGGTACCTCTCCGGGCGCGACGACCTCGCCTTCCCGGCCCACTACGCGCCAAGTCTGACCCGGTACTCCGTCGACGGCAGGCACCTGACCGGCACCGCCTACGGGCCGCGGATCTTCCGCCACGGCCCCGGCGCGCTTGACCAGTGGGCCGCCGTCACGGAGACGATCCGGAAGGACCCCGACACCAAGCGCGCGATCATCCAGATCTTCGAACCGCGCGAGCTCCTGGTCCCGGCCAACCCGGATGTCGCCTGTACGCTCGCCCTGCAGTTCCTGCTGCGCGAGGGCAGGCTGCACGCAGTCGCCTACATGCGCGCCAACGACGCCTACCGGGGCATGGTCAGCGACGTCTTCTCGTTCACCTTCCTCCAGGAGGCGATGGCACGGCAGCTCCGCGTGCCAGTGGGCACGTACACACACGTCGCCGGATCACTGCACCTGTACCGGCCCGATGTGCAAGCGGCTGCCCGCCTGGTGGCGGATGGCACGCGCGGTGACCTGCCGCCCCACCGCATGCCCGCGCTCCCCGAAGGGGACAACCGGCCCCATGTCGCCCGGGTGCTGGAACTGGAGGAGGCGCTGCGCACGGGCGCGCTGCGTCTGGATGCCGACCGGATCGACGCCCTCGGCATGCCCCTCTACTGGGCGCAGGTCGTCACCCTCTTCGAACTCCACCGGCGGGCACTCGCCGCAGAGCCCGCCGGCGACCTGGCCGACCTGCTGCCTCCGCTCTACCGCCACCTGATGTACCGCCGCTTCCCCACGCTGGGTGCGGCCCCGTCCTCCCTGGAGGCCACCGATGCCGCAGTCTGAACCGGGACCCGCACGCCTCACCGTCTTCCTCGGCGGACCCTTCAAGGGCCTGCTCGACCCGGTCACCGGAAGAGTCCCGGAGGCCGACCGGGCCGGCTACACCACCCTGATCGACGCGTTCGAGGAACGAGGATGGCGGGTCTTCAGCGCTCACCGGACCGAGGCTTGGGGCGACGCACTGGTCAGCGACCAGGAGTGCACCCGGCGCGACTGGGAGTGGATGCTGGGCTGCTCGGTGTTCGTGGCCCTGCCCGGCCAGCCCGCCTCCCCGGGCACCCACGTGGAGCTCGGCTGGGCCTCCGCACTCGGCCGCCCGACGGTCGTCCTGGTGGAACCGGGCACCGAGTGCGCCGCGCTGGTCGGGGGACTGCCCGGGATCGCCCCCGTACGGCTTCTGGAGCACACCGGTGACACCAAGGCCGTGTGCGATGCGGTGGAGGACGCGGCGTGGACGGGGGTACCGGCGTGAGCGGGAACCCCGCCGGGCCGCGCGCTCGCTGCCTCACCATCGGCTCCTCCGACTCCGGCGGCGGGGCGGGCATCCAGGGCGATCTGAAGGCGTTCGCCCGGGCCGGCGTCTACGGCGCCAGCGTGATCGTCGGTGTGACGGCGCAGAACACCCTGGGCGTGACCGCCACGACGTCGATCGGCACCGGCATGGTCGGCCACCAGCTGAAGGCGGTGCTCGACGACATCGGCACGGATGGAGTCAAGATCGGCACCACCTGGAGCGCTGAACTGATCTGGCTGCTGGTGGACCGGCTGGTCTGGCTGGACGAGGTGCCGGTGGTCCTCGATCCGGTGATGGTGAGCGCAGCCGGCTCCGCACTGGGCGGCGACGAGGAAGCGGTGACCGCGGTACGCGAGGGACTGCTGCCGCTGACCTGGGTGGCGACCCCGAACATGACGGAGGCACGGCGGCTGACCCGGCTGGAGGAGGAGAAGGACCCGGCGAAACTGGCCGAGGCGATCGTCGAACTCGGCGCTCGCGCCGCCCTCATCACCGACGCCTTCCCCGGCGGCGCCGGCGACTGGCTCTTCGACGGTGAACGGCATCACGAGATCACCGGACCCCGGCGCGCCTCCGGATGTGACCACGGCGCCGGCTGCGCGCACTCCGCGCTGCTCACCGCCTTCCTCGCCCGGGGCATGCCGCTGACCCGCGCCGCGCGCACCGCGCACGCGACCGTCTCGCTCGCCATCGAGCACGGCGCGGCGGACATCGGGAACGGCCGCCATCCGGTCGAGCTGACCGCCGGAAGCCTGCCGTGGTGACTCCACTGGGCTGCGATGTCGCGGTCCTCGGCGCGGGAGTGGTCGGCCTCTCCACGGCCTGGCTGCTCGCACGCCAGGGGGCCGCCGTCACCCTGCTCGACTCCGGAACGGCCGGATCCGGGGCCTCGCTCGGCGCGCAGGGCCAGCTCGTGCCGCCCTCGCCGGAACTGCGGCCGTTGTGGCAGCGAAGTCTGGCCCTCTACGCGGAACTTGCGGAACGCACCGGGATGCCCTGGGACGCCGAGCCCCCCGGCACGCTGGTCCTCTCCGCGCCCGGCGCGGTCGACACCAGTAGAGCGCGGACCTTCCAGGATGCCGAGGTGCTCACCGGGGAGGAGCTGCGCACGCTGGAACCCGCTCTCGGTCCGCTGGTCACGGCGGGCCTGCTGCTCTTTGAGGGCCGCCGCATCGAGCCGGCGGCGGCCGTCGGCGCGCTGCTGGCCGAGGCTGCCGGTGCCGGGACGGCGCTGCGCCTCGGTCTGGGACCCCTCCGGCTGGAGGAGGCCGGTGCGTCCGGGTGGGCGTTCGTGCGCGCCGACGGGGAGCGGTTCACGGCACCCCGCGTCGTGATCGCCGCCGGGGCCGGCGCGCGGGCCCTGCTCGCCCCCCTCGGGCTGCGCGTTCCGCTCACCTCCGTGAGTGGGCGGGTACTGGTCACCGAACCCGCGCCGTTCACCCTCGACCACGTCCTGGCCGAGTCGGTGATCGGCGTGCCGCGGTCAGTGGCACTGCTGGCCCATCAAACGCCGGACGGCGGCCTCGTTCTCGGCGGCTCCTGGTACCCGCACGACGAGGCAGAGCCGGACGACCTCGCGGAGCGGATCCTGCGCCGCGCCGACGAGCTGGTCCCCGGCGTGGAGCGGCTGCGGATCACCGCCCAGCGCGGCGGCCTGCGGCCGTTCCTGCCCGACCGCGCCCCCGTCGTCGACCGCCTGGCACCCGGCCTCTACGGCTGCTTCGGACACGGCGGCGAGGGCTACATCGCCGGCCCCGGCTCGGCCGACCTGCTCGTCGGTCTGCTCAACGCCGAACAGGACGGGCGGGCCGCACCCGCCGCGGAGCAGCAGGCATTGCTCGCGGGGTTCCGGTTCGGACGATGGAAGGAGCCGACATGAGTTTCCTCCAGGAGTGCCGTCGGCACTGCGCCGACGTCTGGGAGGCCTACCGCCACCATCCCTGGATCGAGGCGATGGCGGCGGGCACGCTCAGCCCGGAACGCTTCGTCTTCTTCCAGCTCGACGACGGTCCGCATGTCGCCGAGTTCAACCGCACCCTCGCCCTGGGCATCGCCAAGGCCCCGGTCGGGCACGCGTGGGCCACGGCCGCCGCCCACGTCCTGGACGACCTGTCGACCGTCGGTGAACTCGGCGAGAAACGCTCCCTGGTCGAGGAGATCGGCTTCCGCGCCGAACCCGCCTTTGACCGGTGGACCTGCTCCCCGGCCCGCGAGGGCTACCTCAACCACCTGGTGCGCGTGGGATACGAGGGCACCTTCGCCCAGATCGCCGCCAGTGTCTACCCGTGTTCGCTCTTCACCGAGGTGATCGGGGAGCGCTTCGCGGGCGTGGAGATCCCCGGCCCGCCCGCCTACCGCCGCTGGGCGGACATGTACACCCGGCGCACCCGCACCGAGATTTGCGCGGCGCACGCCCACGTGGTGGAGCGGGCCGCCGCCGAGGGGGGAGCCGCCGAACGGGCCATGCTGCAGCGGCTCTACCGCCGCAGTCTGGAGCACCAGGTGCGCGTTTTCGACGCGGCTTGGGAACTCGACGGAGCCTGGCCGGGCGGCGCGGTGGCCCAGGCCGCCCGTGCGGTCGCCGCGGAGGACTACCCGTGACGGCCGAGGTCGACCGTGCCCGGCGCGAAGTCCCCCACCAGCTCGCCGCGCGGGCTGACGGTGCGGGCGACCTCGCGTCCGTGCCGCACCACGTGCAGCCGGGCGGGCAGCAGCCGCAGCGCCTGCACCGGATCGGAGGCGTCCAGCAGTACGAAGTCGGCGGGGCGGCCTTCGGCGATCCCGTAGCGTTCGCCGAGCCGCAGCACCCGCGCGCCCGAGACGGTCACCAGGTCGAGCACCCCGGCCAGTTGCGTGTGTCCGGTGAGATGGCCGAAGAGCGCGCCCAGCTGGGCGACGGCGAGCATATCCCCGGTGCCCAGCGGCAGCCAGGCGTCGAGGACGGAGTCCTGTCCGAAGGCCACCGTGACACCGGCCTCCAGCAGCTGCGCCACGGGCGCCATGCCGCGGCGCACCGGCGGCGCGTCACCGCGGCCCTGGAGCACCGCGTTGACCATCGGATTGGCCACCACCGCGATCCCGGCGCGGGCGAGCAGCCCGGTCGCCGCCGCCAGGGTGCCCGGGTCGTAGGCGGCCATGGCGGTGCAGTGCCCGAGCGCGACCCGGCCCTGCCAGCCGCGGGCGAGTGTCTCACGGGCCACCACCTCGGCCAGCCGGGAGCCCGGATCGTCGCTCTCGTCGCAGTGCGGATCCATGTCGGCGTCGAACTCCTGTGCCACGTCGAAGAGTTCCTTGACGTGCCGCTCCGCGTCCCGGGGCGTGCGCTCGTAGTGCGGGATGCCGCCGACCACGTCGCAGCCCTTGGACATGGCCGCGCGCAGCGCCTCGCGCTGGCCGGGCTCGCGCAGCAGCCCGTCCTGCGGAAAGGCCACCAGTTGCACATCGCAGACGCTGCGGGCCTCCTCCCGCAGGTCGATCAGAGCGCTCAGCGCGTCCGGGGCGCCCGGACTCACGTCCACGTGGCAGCGCACGTGCAGAGTGCCGGCGGCCACCATCCAGCGCAGCACCTCGCGCGCGTTGCCGTAGATCTGTCGGCCCGTCAGCCGGGTCTTACTCCGCGCCCAGACAGCGATTCCCTCCCGGAGCGTGCCCGAGCGGTTGGGGTCGGCCGGATCCAGGGTGAGCGCGGAGTCCAGATGCATGTGGGCATCGACGAACGGCGGCACCACCAGCCGCCCGTCGGCGTCGATGACCCGGGCGACGGTGGCCGGCGTGCCGCGCCCGGACGACGCACCGATCCGGGCGAACCGCCCGTCGCGCACCAGGATGTCCACCAGGTCCGGTTGGTCGGCCAGCCGTGCGCGCCGCACCATCAGTTGCGCCGGTTCCGGTGCTTCCTCTGTTCCTCGGGCCGGTTGCGTGATCATGCCCAGATTATGTCCGCCCCGGTCCGGCCCTCCCACCCCCGTCCGGCCGTGCAGAGCCCTGACCCCGCCAGGAGACCACCATGCCCGATACCCGTGTCCCGGCCGCCTTTCCGGAACTGCAGATGGGAGTCCTCGTCCCGGCGTCGCCCATCGCGGAGACACTCGACCGGATCGCCTCGCTGGTCCGTCGGGGCGAGCGCCCGCTGGACCGCGTCGCCGACGTTATCCGGCGCAACCGGGTCGTACTGATCGCCGCGGACCATCTCGCCACCGCGTCGGACGGCGCTGAACTCGCCCGGGAACTCGAGCCCTTCGTCGCCGAGCGGATCAGGCGCGCCGCCGCGCAGGACGCCGCGACCGGGTTGCTCGACCGCCTCGGAACCGAACTCGGTATCCCGGTATGGGGCATCAAGGGCCTTTCCAGCCGGGCCGACTACCCGGAGCCGAAGCTGCGCGAACTGCGCGACGCGGACGTCTGCGTCGCCGGGGCCGAGGAGGCACTGGCGCTCGCCGACCGGCTGCGGCGACACGGTTACCGCACGGACCATGGCGAACTGCCGTGGATCAAACAGACCACGGACCGCAGGCCCTACGGGCAGTACAAACTCACGGGCCCGAGCGGATTCGCCGCCGTGGACATCCACTTCGGCCCCGGCTACTCCACGGGCCACTGCGGCCTGCTGCCGCTGCCCGCGCCGACCGAACCGGGCCTGCGCCCGCTGCCTCAGGTCGCGAATCTGCGGCCGATGCTGGGCAACAGCGGCGGAGACGTGCACATCACCCTCAAGGACGTCAACGACCTCTGGGTCGCGGCCCGGACGCTCGGCCCGGCCGAGGTCGGCGCACTCGCGGCCGACGCCAGGACCGCTGTGCTGGGCGGGCACCTGGCCGACATCGCACGCGTCGTCCTGGAGATCACCCGCACCGATGCCGGCCAGCGGGAGGTGCTGGAGGCCCTGATCGCGGCAGGTCCGAGGCGCGCCGCCCGGCCGGTGGTCGCCACCGGCCTGATGGCCCGCACCGCGCCCGTCCGTGTGCTGCGCACCACCGGCCGGGCCTTCGGGCAGGCCGGCGCGCACACCCGTTCGCTCCCGGCCCGCGCGGGTGCGGTGCTCGGCGCCCTCGCCTTCTACGCCCTGCCCACCCGTCCGCGGGTGGTCGCCGCGCCCGCGCTGTCGCGGCGGCCCGCACCGTGGCGCTGCGTGCGGCTGGTCCCGCTCGAACTGGCCCGCACGCTTGACCGCGAGGGCACGGACGCGGGCGACCGGTGGCCCGGCGACCGGCTCACGCCGGCCGCGGCCCCCACCACGCCCGCTTCCGACGCCGAAGGCCGCACCGGGTCCGGCGCACCGGAGGGCGGGCTGCGCTGGTCGGCCGGCCACCGGACGCTGACCTACGGCTCTTCCGTCTTCGTCTCGACGGTGTGGGGCGTACTGCCGCGCGCGGTGGTCCGTGCCACCGGGAAGGCGGGCCGATGACCGGCACCGTACGGCTCCGGCCGCCGGACGCCGGGCAGGCGCTCGCCACCGTTGGCCTGACCGCCGGCCGGATCACCGCGCTGGTGGACGAGGGGAAGGCGCACGGGCCCCGCTACCTCGTCGGTTCACTCGCCTCCGGGTTCGGTAACGCCCGCAGCGACGTCGATGTGCACGTCCTGGTGGACGGGCTGGAACAACCCGTCGGATCCCGGCTGCACCATGTGGGCGACACGACCGTGGATGTGGAGCTGTTCCCCGCGCAGTGGCCCGCGCGCGAGGTGGCGCGTCTGAGCGGCGTCCCGGTCGCCGACCTGCCCTTCGGGCGGGTCGCCCTGGACCCCGCGGTGCGGGGCTCCCAACGGCGCTGGCTCTGCCGCTGGGTGCACGCCGTGCCGCTGGACGCCGGGACCGGGGCGCTCTTCTCCGAGGAGGAGGTCCGGGCGCTGCTGCCCGCAATCGTCCGGCAGGCCCTTGACCGTGCCCTGGTGGACGCCGCCGTCGCACTCCTTGCCGACCGTGCCACCCGGGAGGGGGCGGACGGGTGGACCGCGCAGGCGTCGGGCTACTTGTGGAACCGCGCGGCGCGCGGCGTCCTGGAGGTGCACTGCCGGGCCGCAGGCGATGTGACCACGGGGGAGAAGTGGCTGCCCGCCCGGGTGCGACGGCTCGGGCTGCCGCTGCCGCTGCCGGACCCGGGACCGCCCGCCGACGGCGGCGCCGGACTGCTCGCCCGGCTCGCCTGGACGCCTTCCGGTGTACTGGAAGCGGTCCGCGTCCGCCCCGCCGAGGGGCTGCGCCGGGCCGACCTGGCCGGGCGCGGCTTCCTGGTCAACCGGCACGACCGCTTGTTCACTGAGTGGCTGGAGGCCGAGGGCCCCCTCGCGCGGGTGCTGGGGGAGCACTCGCCGGGACGGCTGCTGGACGCCTTTCGGCGTGCCCAGCTGGACCTGGTGGCCGATCCCGACGTGGTGCGGGGGAGGCTGCAGCCGTGACTGTTTTCTCTTCGGATGACGGGATCGACGGCCTGTGGCTCGGGACGCACGGAGCCAACGGCGCCTGGCGGTATGCCCGTTCGGTCGACCCCACGCTGGAGGACATCGAGGCGGCGCGGGCCACGGGCGCCTGGGACCTGTGCGTCGAGGCATGCGCCAAGGCGCTGTACGCGATCCTCGTGTGCCACTGTTCCCTGGACGGGATGCAGGGAGTGCCCGAGCGGGAGCACCTGCACGCGCTTATCGCCTCCTCCGGCCATCCCGTGGCGGCAGCCCTGCGCGCCCTGCCCCTCTCCTACCGGGCCACCGAGGCCGACGCCGAGCGTGCGCACGCGGCCGTCGACGAGCAGGACGCCGTGCTCCGCGCACGGCTGCCGTTCGAGTTGCCGGTGATCCGGCAGGCCGGACGGCACGCGGCCACCGTGCGGGTCACCGCGCAGATCGGTCGCTTCCGGTCCGCGCGCGGGCTCGGGGCGCTGGACTGGGACCGTTCGGGGCTGTGATGCACGATCTGACCGGAGCCCCGTACCGGTGGCCGGACGACCTGGCGGAGCTGTGGCGGCGCTGCCTTCGGCGGGCGGCCTGTGATCCGGGCTGGGACGCCCGGCCGCCCTGGCAGGGCGATCCCGAGTTGCGGGCCGCGCTGGGCGCCGTGCTCGGACTGTCCGTGGCGGCGGGCGGGCCGCTCGTCAGCTCGGGAATCCGCCCTCTGGTGGCGCCGTTCGCCCTCTTGGGACGCAGAGTCGTGGTGGAAAGGCCCAGCTTCCTCGGAGTCGTCACGGCCTTCGAACGGTGCGGTGCCCGGGTGCTCCAGGCGGATCTGAGGGAGGCGTTGCGCATCGCCCGGCCCGCCCGCGAGCACCTGCTGTGGATCACCTCGCCCTGGCGCAACCCCGACGGCTGGAGCCTGGACCGGGCGGCCGCCGACCGCCTGGCTGGCTTCGTCGCCGACGGCGGAGTCCTGGTGCAGAATGAGACGTACCGGTTCTTCACCCCTCCTGGGCTCCGTGCGGAGGGCCTGCGGGTGCCGGGCGCGTTCGTCGCTGGGTCGATGACCAAAGCTGCCGGGCCGTGGGCCCGGCTGGGCTGGCTGCACGGTCACACGGTGCCGCCCCAGGTCGAGGCACACCTGCGGGCCGCTGCCCCGCCGGCGGTATGGCAGCGGGCCTGGGCCCGCTTCGCCGCGGACGGGGGTGTCGAGCGGCTGCTGGAGCGCTGCCGGGCGGTGGCCGCCCTCACCGCCCACGCCTCGGCCGTGTCCGGCGCCCGGCAGCACGGCGGCGCCAGCGTGCTGGTACGGCTCGGCATCGAGGAGCCGGTGGACCACCTGCTGCGGGAGCACGGCCTGCGCGTGGGCGACGGACAGGACTTCGGGGCCCCGGCCGGGACGGTACGCCTGTGCTTCCTGGGCTGCCCGGCCGACTGCGACCACCGTGCGCTCGGCCTCCTGCCCTACCCGGACGCACACCGGGCCGGGGCACTGCCGCAACGGCAGGACACCGGCCCCTGAGGCCGCGCTCCGGGCCTACCGGCGGGGCACCAGCAGTCCGCCGATCTCCAGTACGTCGTTGAGCAGGTGGTGCACCTGCTCGATCTCCTGGGGGGAGCAGTCCAGCAGGATCTTCACCTCGACGTCCCGCTTGAGCAGGTCGGCGGTCAGGAAAACGCCGACCACGCCGGCGTCCGACGCGTCGCCGACGAAGACGTCCGCCCCGTCGCCGTCACCGCCGGTGGTCCCTTCCAGATACCCGTAGTGGACGGGATAGACGGCTTCGGGGACGCGCGGGTGGCGCGATCCCTTCGGCCGGTCGACGACCAGCTCGGCCGAGGCGACCAACTCGTCGAGGTGGGCGAAGAACCCTGTCCCGCCTCCTGTCGCACCCTCCTGCTCAGCCATGGACGTTTTCCTTTCCGGCCACCAGGTCAGTAATGCTCTTCAGCGTCTCGAAGTTCTCGAAATTCAACTCGTCGTCTTCGAAGATGATGTCGAAATCCTCCTCGATGCGGAGAGTCAGCTCGACGCTGAGCAGCGAGTTGAGACCGTGATGGGAGAGGATGTCCAGATCTCCGATGCCTTGGGCGTCGCCGAGTAGTTCACCGACCCGTGCGCGCACGATATCGGTGACCTCGCACCTGTCCATGAGTTCGCCTTTCGCGTTCCGGTGACGACTCGAATCGTCGCAGAATCCATTCCATTTTTCCAGTGCCGAGTCGCACGGAAACACTTCTATGGGGAAGGCGGCACAATTCGGCTGATGTCCGGTCGGGAGCGGGAGGCGTCCTGTGCCGTTCCGGCCGGAGCGCCGCCCGAACCCGTCAGGTCCGGGCTGCGGACTGAGGGGGCCGCTCGACGCCGGTGCCTTCGGAGCGCCCTGTCCGGATGACTCACCGTCCCAGCGCCGGACACCGCGCCGCTCGCTCGCCGGGCCGTCTCCGCACGCCCGTGGGCCTGTCGGCGCCTGTCGCCGCAACGGATCCGACCTGACCGTGCACGACTACGGATCCCCCGCGGCAGGGACTCCCTTCCGGTGCGCGGGACTTCACCTCGGAGGCCGCCGACGCCTTCACCGCCGCGGCGCGGAACGGGGGGCGGACTCCGCAGGGACGCTGATCGATCGGAGATCGGAAATAGATCCGGCGGTCTTAAATTGAGGGAGAAGGGCATGGCAGCCCGCCCCGATCCGGTATTCGCGTATACCTGCCCGAATCCCATGTCTGAGGAGTCATGTACCCAGCCGCCATTCCGGAGACAGCGGTGGAGAACACCGGGACGCCGGCGGAATCCGAGGCCTCACCGAATTTCAGGGACCGATTCCTTCACGCCCGGGCGACGGGCGCGCGCGGCGCCCCTCCGGAATTCGGGATGTCCGTGGACGCCGCGGAATCCCGCCTGCGGCGCCGAGACACGGTCCGGGACAGGCCTGGAGGGCCCGCGGAGCGCAGGCCGCCGCGGAAGGCAGCGCGGGCCCCCCTCGTCACGCTGCGGGGGCCGCGGGTCCCGGTGCGTCCGCAGACGCGGACCACCGGCTACACCGTCGCGTGCCCGGCCGCGGTCTTTGCCCTGCACGGGGTGATCGTCTCCGTCCGGCAACCGCGCGAGGCCCGCCGGATCCCGGACGGCGCCCGGGACCTCGGGGTCCGCCACCGGGGCGTGTGCTCCGTCCCGAAGGCACTGCGCGGACTGCCGCCGGGCGCGCTCCCGCTCCGGAACTTCAGCCACTTCGTAGTGCCGGACCGAATCGACGGCCGACGAGTGCATCCGGCCGATCCACAGTCCTGCCGGGCCGACACCCTTATGCGCGGGCCCGGAACCACCCTGGTCGTCATCGCGCACCGCCTCACCGCCGTCGAGGACACCGGCCGGATCGTCGTGCTCGACGAGGGCCGCGTCGTGCAGGCGGGGCGGCACGACGCGTCACCAGCGCACGACGGCCCCTGCCGCTCTTCGGTCCGGCCGGGCGGGGAGGGCGAGTGATGACGGACGTCGTTCCCACCACACCGGCGGCCCCCGGCATCCCCGTCGACCTGGTGACCGTCCTCGACCGGGCCGCCCGTCTGCACGGTCCGCGCCCCGCGGTGCGTGACGCCTTTGGATCCTGGACCTGGAGCCGGCTCTCCGCCGCCAGTTGGACGGTCGCAAGGAGACTCGCCGAGCACGGCGTCGAACCGGGCGGCAGGGTGCTCTCGGTGCTGCCGCCGGGCCGGGAGTTCGCCGCGCTGCTCTTCGGCGTGCTGCGGGCCGGGTGCTCCCTCGTCCCGGCCCGCCCGGCGAGCAGCGACTTCGAACTCTCCCACCTGCTGGCCGACGCACGGCCCGTGCTCGTGGCGACCGCCGACAGACCGGTCCCGGCCGCCGGCGGTGCCGCGGTCCGCGTCTCCACCCTGCTGCGCGACGGTGTCCGCCCCGCCGCCGCCCCCGAGCCCCGCCACCAGGTCGGAGCGTCGGACGAGGCGCTGCTGCTCTACACCTCCGGCTCCACCGGACGCCCCAAGGGCATCGTCTGCCCTCACCGGGCGGTGGTCTTCGCCGCACGCGCCATTGCCGAGCGCCTCGGCTACCAACCGCAGGACGTCGTCTGGAACCGGTTGCCGCTCTCCTTCGACTACGGGCTCTACCAGCTCTTCCTCTGCGCACTCGCCGGCGCCGAACTGGTGCTGCCGCCGGGGGAGATGTCCGCGGGCGAGCTGGCGCGGCTGCGTGAGGGCGGCGCCACCGTGCTGCCCCTGGTCCCTGCCCTCGGTGTCACGCTGGCCCGGCTCGCACGGCGCGACCCGCGCCCCACCCGGGTGCGGCTGCTGACCAACACCGGCGCGGCCCTCGTCGGCGCCGACGCCGCCCGGGTCCGCGCCGTGTTCCCCGGCAGCTCCCTCGTGTGCATGTACGGGATGACCGAGTGCAAGCGCATCACCATCGCCGACCCCGACGAAGACCTGACGCACCCGGGCACCGTCGGCCGGGCCTTGCCGGGCACCCGGCTGTTCGTCGTCAACGAGCACGGCCGCCCGCAACCGCCAGGCACCGCCGGCCAGATCGTATCGGCGGGTCCGCACGTCATGGCCGGTTACCGGAACGCCCCCGAGGAGACCGCGCACCGCTTCGGCCCGGCCCCGGACGGCGACGGCACGGCCGTCTACACGGGCGACACGGGCCGGATCGATCCGGACGGGCGGCTGTACTTCCTCGGCAGGAGCGACGACATCTTCAAGCACCGTGGCTGGCGGATGAGCACCCTGGAGCTGGAGACGGCTCTGCTGGACGTTCCGGGGGTGAGGGCCGCCGCCACGGCGCCGCCCGACGCCGCCGGCGTACTGACCGTCTGGGCGGTCACGGATCTCGCGGCGCACGAGGTGCTGCGGGCACTGGTGGAGCGACTTGGCGCCGCGCGGGCGCCGGACCGCTGCGTCGTGCTGGCGGAGCTGCCTCGTACGGCCCACGGGAAGGTGGACCGTGTGGCGCTGCGCACAGGGGGGTGGCAGCGATGAGCCGCCCCGGGTACACCGTGATGCCCGACCTGCTCAGCCGGATCGCCCAGGAATACGGCACACCGGCATACGTCTACGAACTGGCCGCGGTGAGCGTCGCGGCCGCGACGCTCACCGCGGATCTGCCCGTCCCCAGCGGCTTGATGTACTCGCTGAAGGCGAATCCGCATCCGGCGGTCGTCGGCCGGCTGGTCACCGGTGGCAACGGTGCGGAGGTCAGCTCACCCGGCGAACTCGCAGCCGCCCTCGATGCCGGCTGCTCACCAGAAAAGATCATGTACACCGGACCGGGCAAGGATTTCCAGCACCTGGTCGGGGCCCTGACGGCCGGGGTGCGCTGTTTCTCGGTGGAGTCGCTGGTCGACCGGGACCGGCTGGCCGACGCCTGCCACATGCTGGGTGTCCACGCCGAATACCTCGTACGGCTCAACACCCCCCGAGGCAGCGCGCGCGGCGCCCTGCGCATGACCGGGCGGCCCACCGCGTTCGGCACCGACCTGGCCAACCGGCAGGAGATCGCCGCACTGCTGCGGGCCCGCGGCCGGGTCCGCCCCGTGGGCACCCACACCTTCAGCGCCACCAACGTCGACGAGCCCGCCGCGCTGCTCCAGGAGTTCCGCAGCGCCCTCGCCGCCGTCCGTACCGTGTGCGGCGCGGCAGAGTTCGCCCCGCGACTGCTCGCACTCGGCGGTGGGTTTCCAGCACCCATGGCACGGCCGGGCGCGCTGGCCCGTCATCCGGACCTCGCTGCGGGCCTCAAGGGTGAGCTGGACACGGCATTCCCGGGCTGGCGCCGGGGCAGGCCGCGTATCCTCTTCGAGTCGGGCCGCTACCTGACGGCCACCGCCGGCACCCTGCTCACCAGGATCCTGGACGTCAAGGCATCCGGCGGCCGGACCTTCGTGGTGCTGGACGCCGGGGTGCACGTGCTCGGCGGGATGGCCGGCCTCGGCCGCCTGATGGCGCCCAGTGCCCAGCCCTTCACCGTTGGCGGGAGCGGCGCCGGCGAGGAGACGGCGGTGACGCTGGCCGGCCCGCTGTGCACCCCGCTGGACGTGCTCAACGCCTCGGCCCGCCTGGTCGATCCGCGGCCGGGGCAGTTGCTCGCCGTGCCCAACACCGGCGCCTACGGCCCGACCGCCAGCCTGCTCGGCTTCCTGAGCCACACTGGCCCGGTCGAGGTCGTCGTCGAGGGCGCCCGGATCCACAGCGCCCGCCGCCTGGTCATCAGCTCGGAGAAAGTGGCTCCCCTTGTCTGAGTCCCGCACCCGCCCCATCCCCGCCCGACCGGCCTGCGACGGCAGGACGCAGGACAACCTGGACGCGCTGGTCGCCCTGCTCGCGGTCAACGCCGCGGGCGTCGACCGCACCGCATGCTTCCCTGAGGAGAACCTCGCGGCCCTGCGCAGTGCGGGCTACCTCGGCTTCCTGATACCCCGCCGGTACGGAGGCATGGGCCGCGACCTGGCCGACCTGGTCACGGTGGCGCAGCGCCTCGCCGGATCCTGCCTCTCCACGGCGATGATCTGGGCGATGCACTGCCAGCAGGCCGACGTGCTGGTCCGACACGCCGGCCCGCGTCTGGCCGCGGAGTTGCTGCCGCGGGTGGCCGCCGGCGAGGTGTATTTGGCCTCCGTCACCACCGGGACGGTGACCGGAGGCCACCTGCTCTCCGCGGCCGACGCTCTGGAGCGCGGCATCGAGGAGGAGATCCTGCTGCGGCGCGAGGCCCCGGTGGTCACCGGAGGAGAGCACGCCGACGGCTTCCTGATCACCATGCGCGAGACGGCCCACGCGGACGGGCACGCGGTCAGCCTGGTCTACGCCGACCGCGACGCGCTCACGGTCGAGGCAACCGGCGGTTGGAACACCCTGGGGATGCGGGGCACGGCCAGCGGGGCGCTGAAACTCTCCGGCGCGGTGCCCCCGGACCAGGTCGTCGGGCCGCCCGGTGGCTTCCGGGAGGTCGCCCTGGACAGCATGATCCCGGTGGGACACCTGGCCTGGAGCGCCTGCTGGCTCGGCGCCGCCCGCTCCTCCTTCTCCGCCCTGCTGCGCTGGCTCAGCAGGGAGCAGCGCGACCGCCTCTCCTCGCCCCTGGTGCACGAGCGCCTCGGCCGGATAAGGCTCGACCTGGAACTGGTCAGCGGATACCTCGGCGGGGTGCGCCAAGAGGTGGAGCGAGTACGCGCCGACCGGTCCCGGCCGGACTCCGCCGAGGTGCAGATCCACCTCAACTCCCTGAAGACAGCCGCTTCGGAGCTGACCTATCAGGCGGTCGACCGCATGGTGCAGCTCGCTGGACTGGCGGTCGGCTACGGCGCGGACTCGCCCGTCCCACTGGAGCGGACGCTGCGGGATCTGCGTTCCGCCGCGCTGAACTACTCCAACGACCGCTTGTGGACGGCCAACGGAGCGCTGTGCCTGCTCGACCGCGGCGTCACGTTGCTGTGAACCCGCCTGAGGCGGATACGCCGGCGTTCCGCAGCGCCGACTGCGCTGTGCCGCTCTCGACCCGGACCGGGCGATGCCCGGCCCGGAAAGAGGAACGCGACAGTTCCCCGCACAGGTCCGCGCCCACGTCGAGCACGTCTTTGCCCGTACGAAGGCCGGCAGACCGGCAGGACCGGACATCTCGTGAACGTCGTGGATTTTCGTGTGCGCTGCTCTTGTCGAAAGGAGAAAAATGACTCGCCGGCAGGACTCCATGAGTAGGGAACCGCATATGTCGTCTCCTGCCGAGGGGGTTCGAGTCCCTCTGATGTGGTCTCAGGAGATGTACTGGTACCAGTATCATCTCCCCCTCCCCGTCGTCGACAGCGCGAAGATTCCGCTTACCATCCGGATACCGGGACCGGGCGCCTCGGAAAAGTCGGTGGTCGATGCCGTCCGAAACCTGATGTTCCGGCACGAGGCCCTGCGGACCCTTTATCCGACCGACTGCTCCGGTGTCCCTTTTCAACTGGTACTCGATCGATTCGAGGATCCTCTTCCGGTCCGTCGGGACGGCGACGGACCGGAAGAGGTCGAGGTAGTCTTTCATGCCCTCTTCGACCCGCCTATGGATCAGTCCGCGGATCTCCCGCTCCGCTTGGGATTCACGATGGAGAACCAACGCGTAAAAACGCTCGTACTGCTGCTGAACCACATCTCGGCTGATGGGGCGAGCCTCTCTGTCGTACGAGCGGAACTGGAAAGGGATCTTGGCCTCTCCTCGCGGAGTGCGGGCCCTCGGGCAGCCGCTGAACGGCGACAGGTGAAGGTGCAGCCGTCGTCGCTCGCACGGCAGCAGGAATCAGGCATGCGCGATGCACGGAATGACAGGGCCCTGCGACACTGCGAGGATGTTCTGTCCTCCGCGCCGGCGGCGCAGTTTCCCCGCTTTCGTTCCACCGCGGGCGCGTACCCGCATGCGGAGGCCGGGAATCGCTACCAGCGGTCGTCCCTTCGGTCCTCTCGACTCCTCCTGGCCCTGCGAAAAACGGACAGGAAATCCGGATCCAGTGTGTCCTCCATGCTGTCCACCATATTCTCCGTAGCTGTCGCCGCGCTCTCTGGAAACCCCAGGGTCGTCTTCAGAACCAACTTTTCAAACCGGTTCCAGGAGCTTGAGAACTCGGTCGGTTGCTTTTTCCAGGAGGCGCTGGTCTCTGTGAACCCATTACCGGACGTCACCATCGGCGAGCTGATGACCGAAACCGAGCATCGCACTCTCGTAGGAGCCAGGCATGCACAGTACTCATATCTGCGGTTCCGGGACCTGAAAGCGCGAGTGGAGGCACAGCGCGGTCACCCGATCCGGCTGGGCACGATCATCAACTGCAGCAGCCGATTCAAGGAGGCGCTGCAGGGCCCCGGCATCCCGACCCACCCCGCAGAGGTCCGGCCGAGTTCCATCAAGAGGCTTGAGTGCCTGTGGCGCGATGAATACACCGATCTCTGCCTGAGGAGCTACCCGAAGGACGGAGAAGCGATCCTGGACCTCATCGGACACCGGACCGTGATCGGGCAGGACCAGATCGACAGGATGCTGACCGGGATGGAACGGTTCCTGATGGCCTGGGCGGACGAACCGGACCTGGCGAACACAACGGTGACGGAGGTGGTGGAGCGTTTCAGACTACCGGTCTCACACTACGGCGAGGGCTGGGTCCACATTGATCACAGCTGGGTGAACACGTCCGAACTGGAGCGATTGATCCGCACGGTCGAGGGGGTCGAAGCTGCTTCGGTCCGCGTCGCGGAACGCCCCCCACGTGAACATGCCCTCGTTGCCCGGCTCGTCGGCGAGCCGGGCAGGCAGGCGGAAGTGCGAGCTCGCATCCTGGCCGCGCTGCGTGAGGAAACGGACCTCATCTGCCCGCATGAGTTCGAATGGCGCGACAGGCTGCTGGAACCCGGCGCCTCGCTGCCCACCGACATCGCGCCCGGCACAGCCAACGCGTCCGCCGTCCACCGCGACTCGGACCGTCGGACCGCCGGGACGGGCGACCGGGCGCTGACGACAGCCCTGTTGGCGGTCATGGACGACGCCGAGGTCGATCTGGATCTTTCTTACGCGCAACAGGGAGGAACCGCCGTCATGGCACCAGCAGTGGTGAAGCATCTCGCGTCGCTGGGATTCGCGGGACCCACCCCGGACGATCTGCTGGGACCGTGGCCCCTGCGTGCTGTGGCGGAGCTCTGCGCCCCGCACCGGGAATCGCTCGGCCGATGAGTACCACGACTGCCGGCACAGAGCCCTCTCCGGCCCACCTTCCCGGACCGTCGGACGACGTCACGGACTGGCGAACCCGTCGGTGGACGGCTTCGCAGCGAGAACGCCCGTCTCCGACGGGTACGGATCCTCTGGGGGACGGTTGAACAGGATGTCCACCGATCGAGGTGCGGGCGGGACGACACCCCTCACCAAGTCCCTGCTCACAGACCGTCTCGACCTTCTGCGGCTCTCCGCAGCCGACCGCCGTGTCAGCGGTCTCCTCGTCCTGGTCCACCTGTGGGCGGCGGCGGTGCCCGCGCTCACCGCGGTGGCCACCGGTTGGCTGGTGGCCGGACTCACCGGCGCCGCCACCGGGCGGGAAACCGTCTCGGCAGTGGCGTGGCCGCTGATCGCCGTCTCCGCGCTGCTGGTGGCCGACGAGATCCTCACCTCGCTGGGCAGAACCCTGGAGCAGTACAACGCCGGACGCATCGACGCGCGTATACGGCGTCGGGTCCGTCGCCTGGCCATGGCACCGTCGAGCATGGCGCACCTGGAGGACCCGGTCTTCGCCGATGAAGCCGCACGTGCCTCGGACGTCGGCGAGGGCCGGGTCCGATCACCGGGAACCGCGGCGGTGGGCCAACTCCGTCTGTGCTTCCGCTTTCTAGGGGCGCTGGGCTCCGCCGCCGTGATCGCCGTGTCCTTCTCTCCTTGGCTCGCCGTCGTCCTGCTGGTGGTCTGCGCCGTCAACCGGGCGCTGATCCGGCGCTGGTGGGTGCACCTCGCCGAGGTGCGCGACGAGCGCGAGAGCATGCGGCGCCGGGCGGAGTACTGGAGTGATGTCGCCTCGACCGGGCCAGCCGCCAAGGAGGTCCGTCTTTTCGGCCTGCACGAGTGGGTGGTCCGGCGGCGTACTCACGAACTGCTGGCCTGGGCGGAAACGATCTGGTCGGCTCGCCGTGAGATCCTGCGTCAGCAAGCCTGGATCGCTTTGCTGGCAGCGATCGCCGCCGGCTCCGCGCTGCTCCTGCCGGGGCTGGCCGCCGCGCGCGGCGACCTTTCCGTCAGCGCCTTGATGACTGTGATCGTTGCAGCATGGGGCGTCTTCCAGATCGCCTCCATGGGGCGCGAGGCATTCGACATCGAGTACGGCCTCGGCGCGGTCCGCGCGCTGGAGCGTCTGAACACCACGCAACACGGGATCGCCACGTCCGCCGGCACCGATGTCCAGCAGGCCGGCGAGCCGTCGGCCACCCCGGAAGAGGGTGCCCCGGCGACTCTGCGCACCGAAGGGCTCGTCTTCGCCTACCCCGGCAGTCAGCACCGGGTCATCGACGGTCTTGACCTGACCGTCCGTTCCGGCGAAGTGCTGGCACTGGTCGGGCACAACGGCGTCGGCAAGACCACCCTGATCAAACTGCTGTCCGGCCTTTACCTCCCGACCGCCGGCCGTCTGCTGGTCGACGGACGGCCCCTGGACGCGGCGGGGGCGTCGGCGTGGCGCAAGCGCGTCGCGGTCGTCTTCCAGGACTTCAACCGCTATCCGCTCTCGCTCGCTGACAACATCGCCCTCTCGGCGCCCGAACACCGCCACGACAAGGAGGGGATCCGAGCCGCCGCGCGCCGCGCCGGCGTCGACGTCCTCGCTGACCGGAGTCCCGACGGCTATGACACTTTGCTCAGCGCCGACCGCAACGGCGGCACGGACCTTTCCGGCGGCCAGTGGCAGCGCGTCGCGATCGCGCGCGCCGTCTTTGCCGTCGAACACGGCCGGGACCTGCTGGTCCTGGACGAGCCGACGGCCCACCTGGACGTCCATGCGGAGGCCCGCTTCTACCGTCAGGTCGTCGCCGAGGTCACCGGGGCGACGGTGGTGCTCATCTCGCACCGCCTGTCGACGGTGCGTCAGGCGGACCGGATCGTCCTCCTGGAGGCTGGGCAGGTCACCGAGCAGGGCACCCATCGCGAACTGCTGGACGACGGCGGTGAGTACGCCCGCCTCTTCAGGATCCAGGCCGCCCGTTTCACCGACACCGGGCCCCGCACCGGAGAGAAGGAAGCCGCACGATGAGTGCGAAGAGCTCCGCAGGCGCGGCGAGGTCCGGGTCTGGCACCCTGCGGACCGCGCGCCACACCTTCGCCCTGGCATGGCGTATCGACCCTCCTGTGGTGGGCGTGGTCGTCGCCCTCTCCCTCGCCCAGACGGGCGCGGTCGCGGCCACGGGCCTGAGCCAGCGCCGGGTCGTCGACGCGGCGCAGAGCGCCGGTGGGCATCCGCTCGGTGCCCTGGTCCTAGCTGTCCTGATCGGGGTGGCCGGTCATGTCACCGCCGCGGCGGGCAACCGCGTCCGGTACAACTACCAGCACGACCTCACCGACCGCGTGGACCTCGAGGTGAACCGGGAGATCCTCACCGCCACCGCCTCCATCCCCACCCTTGAGCACCTCGAACGTCCCGGCTACCTCAACCGCCTTGAGCTGCTGCGCCGCCAGACCGGCGCACTGGCCGGCTCCTGCTGGTCCCTGAGCGACACCGCGATCGACGTGATCAGCGCCGGGCTGTCGGTGTGGCTCCTGGCCGGTGTCCACCCGGCCCTCGCCGTCCTGGCGCTGCTTGCGTTCCCCCCGTTGTGGGCGGCCGAGCGGGCCAAACGCAGCCTTGCCGCGGCCCGTGCCGCCACGGCCGAGGACCAGCGTCTCGAGGACCGGATCCACCGCATGTTCCTGACACCCGAAACGGGTAAGGAGATCTACCTGGCCGGAGCCGGTGCCGTCCTGGACGAGACCGCCCACGCCGCCCGCACCCGCGCGGTCACCGTCGTCCTCAAGGCCCGGCTCGGGGCGATCGGCTGGCAGCTCACCGGCTGGGTCTGCTATGCGGCCGGGTTCATCGCAGCCCTGGTCCTCACCACCTGGCTGGTCGCCCGGGACGCGGCCTCGCTCGGGGATCTGATGCTGGTCATCACTCTGGGCACCCAGCTGCGTCTCCAGATCCGCGGCACCGTCTCCGGCTACTCCCGCGTCGCCGAGGCCGGCGACACCACCGGCCACTACCTGTGGCTGCTGGCCTACGCTCGCCGGCAGCGGCCCACCGGTACCCACCTCGTCCCTCACATGCCGGAGGACGGCATCCAGGTGCAGGACGTCGCCTTCACCTACCCCGGTTCGCAGGAGCCGGTCCTGTCCGGGGTGAACCTCACGCTGCGGCCCGGATCCACCATCGCCGTAGTAGGGGTGAACGGTGCGGGCAAGACCACCCTGATCAAACTGCTGAGCGGGATGTACGCGCCCACCGCAGGGAGGATCGAGGTCGGCGGCGTTCCGCTGGACGAACTGGACACCATGGCCTGGCGCCGCCGTCTCACCGGCGCCTTCCAGGACTTCGTCCGTTTTCAGCTGCCCGTCCGTCACACCGTGGGGATCGGCGATCCGGACGCGATGGACGACCGGGAGGAGGTGGCCCGTGCAGTGCACGAGGCAGGGGCCGACCCGATCATCAACCGGTTGCCCGACGGCCTGGACACCCAACTGGGCACGGTCTACGGAGGAGCGGAACTCTCCCAGGGGCAGTGGCAACGCCTGGCCCTGGCACGCGCCCTGATGCGCCGACACCCGCTGCTGCTCGTACTGGACGAACCCACCGCCGCCCTCGACCCGCTGGCCGAGCACGAACTGTACGAACTGTTCATGCGGCAGGCGGGTGCGGACCCCGGCCGGATCACCCTCCTGGTCTCCCATCGCTTCTCCACCGTTCGGGGAGCCGACCACATCGTGGTCCTGCACGGCGGCCGCGTCAGCGAACAGGGCACCCATGCCGAGCTACTGGTCGCAGGCGGCCACTACGCGGAGCTGTACAGGACTCAGGCCGAGGCCTATCAGGAGGAGGGCAGCCGATGAGAAGGGCTCAGGAGCAGCCCTGTGAACCAGCCCTCACGTTCCGCAGGGACACCCAGCCGTTCCTGGGCACCGCCCGCCCCCTGCGACGTCGCACGCACACTGCGGATCTCGCGGCGCGGCTGCGGCGATCCCACCTCGCGGCGTGAGCCGGTTGGAATGCGGTGGCGTGTCTCCCGGCCTCCCACCAGTCCGATGACCGGGCACCGCACCGGGGCCTTGAGCCACACGAACGCCCCCGCTCGGCCACCTGTCCAATCGGCGGTCCGGCCGTAGGGGCGAACGGGTCGGGAGCGGGGCTGGTGTCGTAGGGTTCCCTCGCCTCTTCTTCGTGGCCCTGCACGGGCTTTCGCGCCGTGGCATCCGCCTCGGCCCGGACGCGTTGCGGCGGCTGGCGGGGCCTGCTCCCGGCGGCCCTCTTCGGACCGGACCCCGGACCCCGGACAGCCGCCGGCCGCGGTATGCACGGGGCGCTCCGTACGTGGGCCTTCGGTACCCGGCCGCAACGAGGCGTGCCCGCCGGCCTCCTGCCCGGCCGATGTCGCAGTCCGGGGGACTGACGCGGTCGCGGTCGCACGCAACAGCGTTCATCCGCACGAGCAGTTGGAGGACTTCCTCGCGGTGTTCGCCACCACAGGTGGGGGCTGCGGGCCACGCTGCGTGCGACGGAGACCGTTTCGTCCGTACGGACCGGTCCGGGAACCTGCGATGGCGCCCACGCCCGCGGGCCCCGGCACCTTCGGGGGCCACCGTCATTCCGGCCGGGACACGACGTACGTGGTCCGCCGCGAGGCGGCGGACAAGGCGGGCACCGTGCGAAGTTTCGCGGTCTCCTCCGCCCGTGTGTGATGGCGGGCGAAGCGGCGGACCAGGGGGTGCATGGTGTAGTTGCCGGGCGTCGCGGGTTCCAGCAGCACCGCGTCCACGAGCGCCTCGAGGAGGTCCTCCGTCGCGAACCGGTCCGCGTGGAGCACCGTCGCGGCGGCGGAGACCGTGATCTGCTCACCCGTGCCCCGCGCGAGCAGCCGCAGGGCGCGTGCCTGCTCCGGCGGTAACCTACGGTAGCCCGGTTCCAGGGCGTTGCTCACGGAGAGTCCGCCCACCTGCAGTTCCGCGACGGTACGCCGCTCGTTGCCGAGCCGCTCGCCCATGACGGCGAGGGACCAGTCCGGACGGGCCGCCAAACGGGTCGCCAGGATGCGCAGCGCCAGCGGCAGCCCGCCGCAGGCCTCGGTGAGGAGCAACGCCTCGTCGGGTTCCCGCTCCAGCCGGTGCCGCCCGAGGGTCCGGCCGAGCAGTTCCAGTGCCTCGTGGTGACTGAAGGAACGCAGTCCCAGCTGGCGGGTGAGCGGCAGCCCGGCCAGCCGCGCGCGGTGGGTGACGACCACGGCGCAGCTGGACGACCCCGGCAGCAGGTCCCGCACCTGGTCCGCATCGCGTGCATCGTCCAGCACCAGGAGCATCTTCCTGCCGTCCAGCAGGGAGCGGAACATCCGACAGCGGGCTGCCGTGCCAGCAGGCACCGCTTCCACGCCCAGTGCGGACAGGAACCCCGCCAGCACCTCACTGCTGTGCGCCGGACGGTCGCCGGTGCCCCTCAGGCCCCAGAACAACTGGCCGTCGGGATAGGCGTCGCGCACTCGGTGCGCCACGTGCACAGCCAGCACGCTCTTGCCCACCCCACTCATACCGGTGAGCGAGACGACGGCCGGCGCGCTGCCCCGGCTCCCGGTCAGCAGCTCGCACAACTCGTCGATCTCGGCAGTCCGGCCGGTGAAGTCCGGCAGGTCGGGCGGCAGTTGCGCGGGGACGAGACGGGCCGAGCCGGGCGGCGTCACCGTCACCGTCTCGGTGACGGTCGCCGGAAGCAGGTCCCCCTGCAGAATCCGCTGGTGAAGCTCCGTCAGCTGGGGACCGGGTTCGAGACCGTACTCCTCCACCAGAAGGGTGCGGGTCGCGTTGAACACGGCCAGCGCGTCGGCCTGGCGTCCCGCCGCGTACAGGGCCCGCATCAGCAGGCCGTGCAGCCGTTCGCGAAGGGGATACGCGTCGGCCAGTTCCCGTAAGCGCAATATGGTCATCTGGTGGCGGCCACGGGCGAGGTCGAGTTCCAGTTGCTCTTCGGTGACGGTCAGGCGCAGTTCGGAGAGCCTGTCACGCTGCCGTTCGGCGAAGGGGCCCGGCACGCCGGCCAGCGGATCGCCGCGCCACAGGTCCATGGCTTCGTCGAGTATGTCGCTTGCCGTGTCGGACTGCCCGGCGAGCCGCAGCCGCAGGGCTTTCTTCAGCATCGCCTCCGCACGGTTGGCGTCCACGGCGGATGCGTCGATGTCCAGGCGGTAGCCATCCCCCACGGAGAGCAGCTCGTGCGCGGGCGAGCCCTCGCTGCCCAGGAGGCCGCGCAGCCGCCAGATGTGGGTCCGGATGCTGCGTACGGCCGCGGCGGGGGGCTCCTCGCCCCACAGTGCCTTGACGAGTTGGGTCATCGACACGGCATGGCCCGCCAGCAGTAGGAGAACCAGCAAAGTGCCCTGCTGCTGCGGTGCCCCCAGCCGGGGCAGCTCCGTGCCGTCCCGATAGGCGCGCATCTCGCCGAGTACGTCGAATCCAAGCCCGGGGATCAATCCAACCTCCTGAGGAGAAACGGTACGGCCGCCTCGAAGGCGGTGGTCCGTCCCCCACACCACTGCCAGAGAACCCAGACGACTTCACTGCCCATGCGAACAGCCGCAACACCAAACAACACCAAACCCACGCCCCCCATCGGCGGCGCGGTCGCCCCGGGTTGGGGCACCGTCGCAGGCCGCCTTCCCGGACTTTTATCGATGCCGGGGAGGGCGGATGGCCATCTGGTCGTCCGCTCGGTGTGTCGACGAGGTTCCGCACGTCCGTGGCCGTGACCAGCACCGTGCGAACGGCGCGCGACGGCGTCGGACGGGGACAGGACCCGGGCGGCGCCCTGGCAGTCGCCGCGGTGAGAGGGAAGTCAGGTACCGGTGCATGGCCCCGCTCAGGCGTCGCGGTCAGGGCAATGCCACTGCCTGGTCCGGCCATGCAGTGCATGAGCGTGGACTTGCCGGATCCCGAAGGTCCCATGATTGCTGTGAATTCGGTCTGCCGGAACCCGACAGAGACGCTGTCCAGGGCGACCACCTGGGTCTCGCCCTGTCCGTAGACCTTGGTCAGGTCCGTTGCGCGGGCCGCGGCCACGGCAGGGCGGGCGTGGTGGGAGCGCTGGAGGGGAAGGCGGTCACGATGAAGTGCTCCTGTCGTATGGGGTCGTTGGACCGGAAGATGCCGAGGGCCCGCCGAGGTGGATCAACGGGATTTCGCTGTGGCTTCCATCGTCTGTGCCGGCGAAATCTCAGACATCCGACCGCATGCCCGTTACTGCTCCGGCCTTGAGTCGAAGACGGGCGTTGCTGGGTAGTCCTCAAGAAGGAGAGACCCCCGCCCTGAGTCGATGAACTGGCCAAACCTCAATGAGCTGCCACGGGACAGGACCGAACGTTTCATCGCCGAGTGTCGGTGGAAACAGATACGGCTCGGCGCCCGCACGACCGCTGCCTGGTGGGAGGCGGCGGGGCAGGAGCTGCCGCGCAGCCGGTTCGGGGTCCGGCAGCCCGGTGGCGCTCTTCGTTGTCCAGGGGTGTGCCGCTCGAAAATACGATTCAGCTCTGTGAGCTGCGGCGATGCGGTGCGGTCAGGCAGCGTGACGGTATTCGTTTATCAGACCGTCGAGGACAGGTTGTCGCTGGATTCGATGGGCTTGGAGGTCGGCAACAGTGGCCGGGACGGGCGGTTCGGTGCTGTCTGGAGGTAGTTGCTGCCGAGATTGATGGGGGCGGTGTTGGTTGTAGTGCCTGATGTAAGCGGTGAGTACTGCGTGGGCGTGAGTCGCGTTGTAGATGAGGATCAGGTCGAGGATCTCGCGGCGTAGGGTGCCGACGACTCTCTCGCAGATCGCGTTCGCTCTCGGTGCCTGGGGTGGGCTGAGTAGGACCTGCATGTCGTCTGCGTCGAAGATGGCGTCGAAGGACCTGGTGTACTTCGAGTCCCGGTCCCGGAGCAGGAAGCGCAGTGGGTCCATCCGGCACCCCAACGTCATGGCGAGGTTCCTCGCCTGCTGCGTGGTCCACTCGGTGGTGGGGTGGGCGGTGACGCCGGCGAGGTGAACGCGCCGGGTGCCGTGCTCGATGAAGACCAGAGCGTACAGATGCTTGAGCGAGACGGTATCGAGGTGCAGGAAGTCGGCGGCGATGATGCCGCGAGCCTGGGCAGAGAGGAACTGGCGCCAGGTCGGACCGGAGCGCTGCGGGGCCGGGTCGATGCCAGCCGCATGCAGGATCTCCCAGACCGTGGATGGGGCGATCGAGTAGCCGAGGCGGGCGAGTTCGCCCTGTATTCGGCGGTGTCCCCAGCTGCTGTTCTCGCGGGCCAAGCGCAAGATGAGCTGCTTGACGGTCGGCGCAGTGGAGGGGCGACCGGGGCGCCGGCGGTGCTGGGTGAACGTCCATTTGCGCGTGAGGAGCTCCCGGTGCCATCGCAGCAGCGTGGTCGGCGTGACTGCGAAGACCTCCCGCCATCGCCCGCGAGGCACCAACCGCGACAGCGCGGCCAGCCAGATCCGATCGGCCGGCTCGTAGCGGACCCGCGCGATCTGACGACGCAGCACCGAGTTCTCGTGCCGGAGCGCCAACACCTCCGCGTCCTTGGCCACGCGGCTGCGCAGCACGGCAGCGGGCACCATGACCAGGTTTCTGGCCAGCGCGGTGACAATCGACAGCACCATCGAAGGATAGTCCCAGATGCTGTGCGGGTTCTGGCGGAAAAGCTTGCAGGTCACGTCCAGGATCGTGTTTCCGAGCGGGACAGGTGTCGATGGCCGTACCGCGAACACCAACAATCAGTCGTCCTGGGTGGGCGACGGCTTCGACCTGTGGCCGGGCTTCATCGAACGTCGTTACAAGCCGTGCGCGGACGATGGGGTCAAGAACGCTGACGGAAGCAGGCCAGGCGACCTGTGCTGGGCCTACGACAACGTCTTCATGTCTTTCAACGGCAAGGGCGGGGAACTGGTCCCGAACGGGACCGATTCCTGGAAGCTGAAGAGCGACGACGGCACGAAGATCGACCGTCTCCACGGTTCGGACACCAACGTACGCGACAACGGCGCACGGAATGACGAGTACTGGCGAGTCACCACGCCCGAGGGAACCCGCTACTACTTCGGCTACCACCGGCTGCCGGGATGGGCCGATGGCAAGGAAACCACCGACTCCACCTGGACGGTTCCCGTCTTCGGGAACGGCTCCGGCGAACCGTGTCATGGCTCGACGTTCGCCGACTCCTGGTGTCAACAGGCATGGCGGTGGAACCTCGACTACGTCGTCGACCCTCATGGGAACGCCATCGCCTATTACTACGACAAGGAGACCAACTCCTACGGCCGGAACCTCAAGGCCAAGGACAACACGCGCTATGTCCGCGGCGGTGGACTGGACCGGATCGAATACGGATTGCGGTCGTCGTCGATGTACGGCACCAAGGCTTCGGCAAAGGTCGACTTCGCCAGCAGCGAGCGCTGCCTGCCCGACGCACAGACGGACTGCGCATCCATCGACAAGGACGCCTTCTATTGGTACGACACTCCTTGGGACCTGAACTGCACAGCGGATGAAGACTGCGACGAGGGCCGCCTCTCCCCGGTGTTCTTCACCCGCAAGCGCCTGACGCAGATCACCACGCAGGTCCTTGACGCAGGCACGTATCAGGACGTCGACTCATGGAAGCTGGCCCATCGGTGGGGTAAGGCTGACACCGACTACCAGCTGGAACTCGAGTCCATCCAGCGCACCGGACACAGCGCTGACCCGGCCATCACTCTGCCGAAGACCACATTCGCCTACACCCAGCTGGCCAACCGACTCGACAAGACCGGCGATGGCTACGCGCCCTTCATCAAGGACCGCCTCTCGACCGTCGCCGACGAATCCGGTGGCCAGATCGACGTCGACTACTCCGCGGAGGCCTGCGCCTGGGACGCCTTGCCGACCCCACAGACCAACACCACCCGGTGCTTCCCGCAATACATCGGTGGCAGCACGAGCGACGACCCCGAGCGGCAGTGGTTCAACAAGTACGTGGTCACCTCTGTGACCACCACCGACCGCACGGGCGGCGCACCTGACCAGGTCACCGCCTACGACTACAAGGGCGGCGCCGCCTGGCACTACGACGATGACGATGGGCTGACCAAGGAGAAGTTCAAAACCTGGTCACAGTGGCGCGGCTATGGCCAGGTACGGGTGCAGACCGGTGGCCAGGGCGGGGCCGGGGCGATGAAGTCGCAGCAGGACACGTACTTCCTGCGCGGCATGGACGGCGACCGCAAGGACACCAGCGGCGGCACCAAGAGCATCACCGTCGCTCTGGAGGACAGCGAAGGCGACCCGATCACTGACCATCCCTCGGCGGGCGGGTTCATCTACAAGACCGCCAGTTACTCCGGTCCGGGCGGCAAGATCCTGGCCAAGACAGTGAACCGCCCCTGGTACCACGAGACCGCCAAGAAGGTCCGCGACTGGGGCACGGTAACTGCCAACTTCACCGGAACCGCTCACAGCAAAACCTTCACTTCCCTGGACGACGGAGCCGGAGGAAAGTGGCGGACCGTGTCGGGAGCCACCAGCTACGACACCGTGGCCGGCCGCGTCACCCAGGTCGACGACTTCGGCGACAACGACACCGCCGCCGACAACACATGCACCCGCACCACCTACGCCACCAACACCGACAAGAACATCCTCACCCTCCCTGCACGAGTGGAGACGGTCGCCAAGGCATGTGACGCAGCCGTCAGCCGACCGGACGACGTCATCTCCGACGCGCGGTCGGCCTACGACAGTGGGGCCTACGGCGCGGCCCCGACCAGGGGAGATATCACGGGGACGGCGGTGCTGAAGAAGTACGACGGCACCACTGCGGTCTACACGGAATCCGGGGCCACCTACGACTCGTACGGACGTGCCTTGACTGGCACCGACCTGGCGGCTGATGTCACCGTCACCGCGGCTGGCGCGCTCCAGCGGACCGTCCGGACCGACGGCCGCACCACCACAACCGCCTACACCCCCGCCACAGGTATCCCCAATACCACGAAGGTGACGTCGCCACCCGCCAAGGCAGGCGACGCGAGCACCGCACAGACAACCACCACCACGCGCGATGTGCTACGCGGCCTGCCCCTGAAGCAGACCGACACCAACGACAAGACCACCAGCTACGCCTACGACGCGCTGGGCCGCTCCACCAAGGTGTGGCTGGCGGACCGGCTCACCGGCCAGACCCCCACCTACGAGTACACCTACCACGTCACCGAGAACCAGCCCGTCGCCGTCGGCACCAAGACACTGGGCAACAACGGCGCGCAGCGCACCTCCTACACCCTCTATGACGGCCTCCTGCGCGAGCGGCAGACACAAGCCCCCGGCCCTGACGGCGGCCGACTGCTCACGGACGTCTTCTATGACGAACGCGGCCTGAAGTCCAAGGACTTCGCCACCTACTACACGGACGGCAAACCGGCCACCACATTCTTCAAGCCCGAAGACGCGCTGAGCGTCGAGACGCAGAACCGCTACGCCTACGACGGCCTGGGCCGACAGACCGAGACACGGCAGATCGCCGGAAACGGCGACGGCGGCAGCGTCCTGGGCCTGACCAAGACGATCTACGGCGGCGACCGCACCACTGTCATCCCACCCGTAGGCGGCACCGCCACAACCACCCTCACCGACGCCCGTGGCCAGACCACCGAACTGCGCCAGCACCACCAGCGCACCGCCGACGCCGCCTACGACACCACCACCTACACCTACACACCCCGCGGCGAGCTCAAGAAGGTCACCGACCCCGCCAGGAACAGTTGGACCTACGCCTACGACCTGCTTGGCCGACTCACCAAATCCACTGACCCGGACAAGGGCACGAGTACGAGTGCCTACGACGACCGTGGACAGTTGACCTCCACCACGGACGCGCGCGACACCACCCTCGCCTATGTCTACGACGGCCTCGGCCGCCGGACCGAACTTCACAAGGACTCACCCGGCGGTGAGCTGCGGGCGCAGTGGGTGTACGACACCGTCAGCGAAGCCAAGGGATACCTGGCAGAATCCACCCGCTACGAAGGGGGCCAGGCCTACACCTCCAAGGTCGTCGCATACGACCGCCTCTACCGCCCTCTTCGTTCCTCGGTCACCATCCCAGCCTCCCAAGGAGCACTGCAGGGGACCTACCTGTCCACGACTTCCTACAAAGTTTCCGGGCTCGTCCAAGGCACCGGCTATACCAAGGCAGGAGCGCTGCCGGCAGCGACAGTCGTCTTCACCTATGAGGACGAAACCCTGCGCCCCGTCGTGATCGACGGCAGCCAGGGCTTGAAGTCGACCGTCAATTACAGCCTCACCGGCAAACCCTTGCAATACGAACTGTCGAACAACGACGGTCAGAATACCTGGGCCACCAATACCTACGAGTGGGGCACCCAGCGCCTTGCCACCGCCCGCGTCGACCGTCAGGACGTCGCAGGCGTCGATCAATACAGCACCCTGCGCTACGACGAAGCAGGAAACGTACTGTCCGTGTCGGACGTCTCCCGCTCCGGCACCGACAACCAGTGCTTCACCTACGATCACCTGCGGCGTCTGACCGAGGCATGGACCCAAGGTGGCACCGACTGCGCCGCTGCCCCGAGCGGCAGTGAGCTGGGTGGCCCGGCCGCGTACTGGCACTCCTACACCTACGACCAGATCGGCAACCGCCGCACCGAGACCCTCCACGACCCCACAGGCGACGCCAAGAAGGACACCAAGCGCACCTACGGCTACCCCGAGCCGGGCGGCGTCCAACCGCACGCTCTCACCTCTGTCGAGGTATCCAGCCCCAACGGCACCTCACAGGAATCCTTCGGGTACGACAAGGCCGGGAACACCACCACCCGCACTCTCGGCGGCGACAGTCAGACGCTCGCATGGGACGTAGAGGGACACCTGGCCAAGGCGACCGAGCCGGTCGAGGGCGGCAGCGACAAGGTCACCGAATACCTCTACGACGCCGACGGCAACCGCCTGATAGGCCGCGGCCCCACCGAGACCACCCTCTACCTCGGCAATACCGAGATCACCCTGCCCAAGGGATCCACCACGCCGAAGGCCACCCGCTACATCGACCTCGGCGGCGGCAACCAGGCGGTCCAGGAAGACGACGGCAGCGTCTCCCTGACTCTCGCCGACCACCACGGCACCGCACAACTGGCCATCGACACCGCCACTCAGAAGCTCACCCAGCACCGCACCCTGCCGTTCGGCGATGTACGCGCTACCCAGCCCACCGACTGGCCCGGCACCAAGGGCTTCGTCGGCGGAACCGACGACACCAAGACCACCGGCTTCACCCACCTGGGGGCCCGCGAATACGACCCCACCATCGGACGATTCCTCTCGGTCGATCCCGTCATGGAGCCGGGCGACACCCAGCAGATGCAGGGGTACGCCTATGCCAACAGCAACCCCCTCACCTTCAGCGACCCGACAGGACTCTGCGAAGACCCCGGGAACGGTCACTGCATGCCGACCAACGGTGGGAATGCAGGCCACGGCGCCCCACCCGAAAACCACTACCCCAGCGGTGGAAGCAGCGGAAGCAGTGGCGCGGGTGCAGCCGCGAGAGCCCAGTACCGCTGCGGTTACAACTGCCAGTACGGCAAGCTGACCACCGGGTACGGCTCACGTGTCGATTACCTGGTTCAAGACCACATAACGAAGCGGCAGAACCTGCCGGACCCCTTGTGGCTCAAGGTAGCGAAAACCACCTTCAAAGATCTCAACCCGCTTGCGGCCATAGGAACGTGCTACGCCACGTGGGACCTGGGACCCTGCACCCAGGCTGCCATCGACATGACTGGCTACAACAAGGCGAAACTCATCGCTCGTGGAGCCACAAAGGCGGTGGAGGAAGGAGTCGAGACCTGGAGGGGTCGCAATAAGGAACCAGCAGGGCGGACATCAGAGACCCGATGCCACAGCTTTGTTCCAGACACCGGAGTACTCCTCGCCGACGGATCCACCAAACCCATCGAGGACATCAAGACCGGGGACAAGGTAAAGGTCACCGACCCTGACACCGGCAAGACCGCGACACGCAAAGTCGTCGGCACCATCGTCACCGAAGACGACAAGAGATTTGTCGACATCACCGTCACCAGCAGCGCTGGTGAACCTTCAGCGGGCCTGATAGCAACCACGACGCACCCCTTCTGGGCACAGTCTCAGCGCGCATGGGTCAAGGCCGGTGACCTCAAGCTGGGAATGACTCTCCGCACCCCGGATGGCCACACCGTCACCGTCAAGCACACCCGCCACTTCACGCAGCGACAGCGCACCCACGACCTGACCGTAAGCGGCATCCACACATATTATGTGCTGGCGGGTGCCGCGCCGGTCCTCGTGCACAATTGCCCGAGCAGCGGTGGCGGTTTCTTCTCAAGGTTTTTCGGAGGAAAGTCCAAGCCTGCTAATGTCGCACACGAGCCGAACGCAACGGTCGGAGATCTTCGCGGAATCGGGTACGACAACGTCGATGCCAGCGGGAGTTGGCGGTCGGACCCTCTCAAGGAGGGTATGGCTCGCTCGATGACAGATGAGCAGCTTCTGAATAGTACAACCCAGCCAACTGGCGGCGAGTTTTCCCTCTTGCGGTATCATGCGGAAGACAACTACATGATCGAGGGAAATCATAGAATGGCTGAGTTGCTCAGACGTGCGGAGAGCCCGAAATACCCTGGGATTACTCTCGATACGCCAATTTACATCCACCTGTGGCCTGGCAGTGGGTGAACGATGGGCCGACTGTAGTGAGCTGAACAGGGAGGGCGCGCTCTGCGCCCTCCCGTTTCGTGTGCTATAAGTGACCTTTTGGGGAAGCTGGAGCAACTGATGAGGCGTATGGATGATTTGGAAGCGGGCTCGTTCTTGAAGAACGTGGCGATGATTGAAGTTAGGGCAATGGCTCGGCGGGCAAAGCCTTTGGAGTTTTGGCCGAATGATGATTACGTGGCTTGCATCGCGTGGCTGGCGGACCTCTGCCACAATATGCCCGATCTTTCTCTCCGGGGTGGCCGGCTTCGTGGGATGATTCGATGCCGTAGGTATCGGCGGCGTCCGTTTCTTCATGCATGGCAAGTGGCCGATTCGATGGGGCGAGAATGGATCATGGACCGGTTGGGGCGTGAGGAGATTTATTGGAGACCTCCGATGTCGAAGTGATGAGATGCGGTGTGGCAGTTGACAACTGACTAGTGTGCGGCGCCGCAGGAAGCCTGACGACAAGTTTTCGCAGCTCGGAGGCCGCTTGCTTAGCTTGACTCTGTCGGGGATCTTGGAGTTTCGCGGCGCGACAGTGTGATCAACGGGCATGCTCGGGTGGTTCCGATGACCGATGCAGCCGTCGAGGTGCCCGTTGTCCCTCCGTCCCCGTTCCGGTGAGCAAGTCCCGGCTCTGACCGCGCAGATCGCGCGGGCGAGCAACCCGGATGGCACGACGGCGATATGGGTGCGCGACCGGCTCGATGGGCTGTGGCGCGACGAGGACTTCGCCGACTGGTACCCGCGCGACGGGCGCCCCGGCCTCTCGCCCGCCCAGTTGGCCACCGTCTGCGTGCTGCAGTTCCTGCTCGGTCTGTCGGACCGGCAGGCCGCCGAGGCGGTCCGCTGCCGCATCGACTTCAAGTACGCCATGGCCATGGAGCTGGACGACCCCGGCTTCCACCACAGCGTGCTGGCCGACTTCCGTGACCGTCTCACCGAGGGCGACCGCGCCGACCGCCTCCTCGACCTCGCGTTGGCGCGGCTCAAGGAGGCCGGGCTGGTGCGTGAGCGCACCACGCAGCGCACCGACTCCACCCACGTCCTGGCCGCGGTCCGCGACCTGACCCGCCTGGAACTGATCACCGAGGCGGTCCGCGCGGCGCTGGAAGAAGTCGCCTGCACCGCCGGTCATCTGCTGGACGATCTGGTCGATGAGGACTGGGGGCGCCGCTACGGCCGACCGGTCCGTCTGGGCAAGAACCCCACCAAGCCCAAGACCAGGATCCTGGCCACTGGCAACGACGCCGTCCGGCTCCTGGAACACCTCTACCGGCACGGGACGGACCAGGCGTTCGGCCCTCGCGTCCAGGCTCTGCGCCAGGTAGTGGTGCAGAACTACTACCGCGACACTGCGGGCCGCTTGCTCTGGCGCACCGACGAGGACAGCGGGCCCGGGCTGCCGCCCTCGTCCCGGGCGATCGTCTCTCCCTACGACACGTCGGCCCACTACGCGCGCCACGGACACATCATCAGCTGGAAGGGGTTCGCCGCTCATCTGACCGAGACCTGTGCTCCCGACGGCCCCAACGTGATCACGGACGTGGCCACCACCGCGGCTACCACGCACGACAGCAAGGTCCTGCCCGGCATCCACACCCGTCTGCGCCGCCGTGGCCTGCTGCCCGCCGAGCATCTGGTCGACAGCGGCTACACCTCCCTGGTTCACCTGGAACAAGCCGCGCGTGATCACCAGGTCACCGTCTCCGGGCCGCTCCGGGGCAACCCCACCCGGCAATACCGCCGGAACGAGGGCTTCGCCCGGGACGACTTCCACATCGACTACGACCGCCGGCAGGTTATCTGCCCCCAGGGCCAGGTGAGCCGGGGCTGGCACGGCCCCTACCCGACCTCCTCGCCGACCGCGGCCCCGCTGATCGTGGCTCGGTTCACCAAGGGCCAGTGTCACCCCTGCCCGGCCCGCACCCAGTGCACCACCTCCCGCGAAAGCGCCCGGAACGTGGGCTTTCCTCCGCGCGAATTACGTGACCTGCAACTTCGCATTCGAACCGAGCAGCAGACCGCCGAGTGGAAGGCCCGCTATGCGGTCCGCTCCGGGGTCGAGGGCACGGTCAACGAGTTCGCCCACGGCCACGGCCTGCGACGCTGTCGCTACCGAGGGCAGAACAAGGCCCACCTCCAACACGTCCTGACCGCCATCGCCGTTAATATCGAGCGACTCAGCGGACTGCCACCGACCGGAGAAGGACCCTCGCCCCGGCAGCCGACCGCCTTCCAGAGCTACCTTGATCAACGCGAGATCCCCCGGCTCAAGTCCTGGCGAACCCTCGGCAGCTGACCTCTCCAGTTCCAAGATCCCCGACAGAGTCAAGGAGAACTGAGCCGCCTTGGCCATCGGGTTGCCGCCGCCACGATCCGGCGCGTCCTCCGCCGCTCTGGTCTACCGCCCGTACCGCATCGCGCATCCCAGCAGACCTGGCGTACCTTCCTCCGAGCCCAGGCCCGTACCCTGCTCGCCTGCGACTTCATACACGTGGACACCGTCTTCGCCAGACGCCTCTACGTCTTCTTCGCCATGGAGATCGCCACCCGGCGCGTCCATGTCCTGGGCGTCATCGCCAGCCCCACCGGCGCGTGGGTAACCCAACCCGTCCGCAACCTTGCGCTTGCCGGAAATATCATCCGCCCTGGTGGGATGCGGTACGCACGGTGTACCGGAGGTCGACCGGCGAAGTCGCCCGAGCGGGCGCTCTCGCGAGGCTGGCGCTTACCGCGGCAAGATGATCGACCGTGTTGCTGCGACTGGCCTACTTGGGCCTGACGAATGCTTTCGCCATGCTGCGCCTGTTACCGATGGGCGATCGAGACAAGACTGTCGAGATACTCGCCTTGCGCCATCAGATCATGGTGCTGGAGCGCCAACTCGGCAAGGAGCGGGTGCGGTTCGCCCCGAGCGACCGGGCATTTCTGGCGGCGCTGCTGCACCGGCTTCCCATGGACGTGCTCCGCGGGGTGCGGTTGCTGGTGCGTCCGGACACGGTGCTGCGCTGGCACCGTGACCTTCTTGCACGCCGCCATGCTGTCGCCTCCCGGCCCAGGCGCTCGGGACGGCCTCGGACCGTGCACTCGGTGCGGGCCGTGGTGTTGCGCCTGGCGCGGGAGAAACCCGGCTGGGGGTATCGGCGCCTGCACGGTGAACTGCTCGTCCTGGGTGTGAAGGTGGCTGCTTCCACCGTCTGGGAGATCCTGCAGGAGGCCGGCATCGATCCGGCGCCCGAGCGGTCCTCCAGCACGTGGGCGGACTTTCTGCGTTCCCAGGCCGATGCCCTGCTGGCCTGTGACTTCTTCGAAACGGTCGCCCTGTCCGGGGCTCGGATGTACGTGCTTGCCGTCATCGAGCGTGCCAGTCGACGGATCCGGGTGCTGGGTGCCACCGCGCACCCCAATTCAGCGTGGGTGGCGCAGGCTGCGAAGAACCTTGTCATGGATCTTGAGGACGTGGGCTGCCGGGCGCGTTACATGATCAGGGACCGGGACGGGAAGTTCCCCGCCCTGTTCGATGCCGTCCTGGCGGATGGGGGGATCGAGGTCGTCCTCAGCGGCGTTCAGGTGCCGAGAATGAACTCGATCATGGAACGGTGGGTGCAGACCTGCAGACCTGCAGACGGGAACTCCTGGACCGCACCTTGATCTGGAACCACCGGCACCTGCTCCACGCCCTGCGCGAGTTCGAGCAGTTCTACAACGGACACCGACCACACCAGGGCATCGCCAACGCCCGCCCACTGCACCCATTACCTGCGCCGATCGACGACCCGGACGTATTAGCCCGCCTCGACATACGACGACGTGATCGCCTCGGCGGCCTCCTCCACGAATACCAGCATGCCGCATGACCTGCACGGATGAAGTCATCGGCAAGCACAACGTCCGGGAGGAGGTCAGGCCGGGTCCGGCCCGGGCCGGACGATGTGTGCCTGGACGTGGCCGTCGTTCAGCCATCCCGACGATTCCGCGACGGCGAGCATCTCTTCAAGTGCTGCCGCCCATTCTCTCGTTCGGGGGCCGGAGGCACGAATCCAGTCGCCGCGCACGAAGGCCGAGCCATCGGCGACATAGCCGAACTGTTCGGCCCGTTCGGTAAGTGTCTGCAGGTCGTCGGCCACCACGCTGAACCTGGTCAGGTCGTAGGGCTCGGCAAGCCGGACGTCGGCGTCACGCGCGTCGATGTACACGTCAGTACTTCGCCAGGGACCGGAAGGTGCTGGCGTGAAAGACCACCGGGGGAACTCCGGCGTGCGGTGAGAGCCGGTCGATCTTGAGCAGCGCAATGGCGTGGTCACCGGCGGGTACCTCCCGGACGATCCGGCATTCCAGCCACAAGGCCGCTCCAAGGACGAACACGGAGCCCGGCGGCTCGGCCACCCAGTCCACGGAGGCGAACCGGTCGGAGGACTTGGAGGCAAGGGCACGCGCCACAGGGCCCTGGTCTTCCGCGAGCACACTGACACCCAGGCGTGAAGCTCGTCGCAGTACCGGCCAGGTGGTCGAGGCGTGGGCGACACACACCGAGACCAGTGGCGGTTCGAGTGAGACGGAGGTGAACGAACTGGCCGCGATGCCGGTCGGCCGACCGGCAACGAGGCCGCAGACCGCCGTGACCCCGGACGGGAACCGCCCGTAGGCGCCTCGGAGTACGTCGGCGGTCAGGCCCCTGTTGTCGACGAACGTGTCCGCGGTGGTCCTTCTCTCGTTCGCTGCACCGGTCACAGTGGACCCTTTCTGAATCGAATTCACTTTTGCTCGAGCGTACCTACCATGACGGCGAGTGTGGAAGAGGTGACGCAAGCTCTTTATTGCTGGCTGCAAGACCATTGACCCCCTACCCTGCAGGCGCTTAGATTCTCGATCCAATCGAGAAGAACTAAACTCAGTTAGGTATCCAGTGGAACAAGACGTACTGCGGCAGGCAAACATGGTGATCGCCGAGCGGTATCTCCAGGCGATCAACGACTGGGACTTCGACGTCAAACGCGAACTGCTCGCGCCCGAAGTGGTCTTCGAGATGCGGTGGGCCCCGGAGGGGTTTCCCCGGCGCCTCGACGGAGTGGAGGCCGTTATGGAGTTCCTCGCTCCACTGCCTGAATCCATCGTCACCGAGGGGCTCTACGACATCCGCATCGAGACCCTCCACTCCGACCCTGGCCAGGTCATCACCTTCTACAAGAGCGACATGACCATGGTGCGGCCCGTCGAGTACAAGAACGAGTACGTCACCTGCTTCACCGTCCGGGACGGCAGGATCGTCCACTTCGTGGAGTACTACGACCCAACCCCACTGGTTGTCGCCTTTGGCGGCAGCGTGACGCCGCCCTCGCTCTGACACCCGCGCACTCCGTTGTCGCTCCTGTCCGTCAACGCTCACCAACGAGAGGGCCATCAACCATGTCCACATCCCACTTCCCGACCAACTTCGGCGTCTTCATGGCTCCCTTCCACAAGATCGGCGTCAGCCCCACCGTGCTCTTCGAGCGGGACCTGGCCGTCATCGAACTGGCCGACCGTCTCGGCTTCCAGGAAGCCTGGCTGGGGGAGCACCACTCCGGGGGCCACGAGCCGATCGGATCCCCGGAGCTGATGCTCGCCGCGGTCTCGCGCACCACACGCACCATCAAGCTCGGTACAGCGGTGAACTCCCTGCCGTACCACAACCCGTTTCTGCTCGCCGAACGCCTGGTGACACTCGACCACCTCACCCATGGACGTGCGATCATGGGCTTCGGGCCAGGCCAGCTGATCTCGGACGCCTATATGCTCGGCATCGATCCGTCCACCCAGCGAGACCGGATGCTTGAGGCGGCCGCGGTCATCATGCGACTCCTGCGCGGCGAGACCGTCACGGAGAAGAGCGACTGGTTCGACCTGCACGAGGCCAAACTGCAGCTGCGCCCCTACACCGTCCCCGAACTCGACGTGGTCGTCGCCGCGGTCACCTCACCCTCGGGCCCCGTGACCGCCGGCAGGCTCGGTGTCGGCATGATCAACCTCTCCGCCAGTTCACCGGCAGCCTTTGAAGCACTCCGCACGCATTGGAGCATCGCGGAGAAAGAGGCCGCGAAGCACGGTCGGACCGTGGATCGCAGAAACTGGCGCCTGTCCGCCATCACCCACATCGCCGAAACCGAGGAGCAAGCCCGCGAGGACTGTGCCCACGGCTTCGAGGAGATCTGGAACTACCTCTCCCACATCTCGCCGCTGCCCGCTTCGGACAAGCCGGACGTGGAGGGAATGATCGACGACGCGATCGAGACCGGGTCGGTCCTGATCGGGACGCCGGACACGGCCATCGAGCTCATCCGGAAGCTGGCGGACCAGACCGGTGGCTTCGGCAGCTTCGTGATGACGCTGACCGACTTCACCACCTTCGAGAAGCAGAAGCGCGCGGTCGAACTCTGCGCCGAGTACGTCATCCCGGAGTTCCGGGGGCAACTGCAGCCCATCCGTGAACACAACGCCTGGGTACGCGACAGCGAGTGGAAGACCGAGACCGTGGCAGCGATCAACGCCGCTTCCCAGAAGTATGCCCAGGAGACAGCCGAGGCTCGCTGACCCTCAGGGAGAAGGCATCCATTGCGGGACCACGAAAAGTTAGCCTCCCTGTTTCGGTTGGGTCGGCTGAGCTGATTTGATCGGCGCTGGGTTGTGGTTGTCGGCTGCTTCTTGCCTGGTGTGCATGGGTTGGGCCCGACGCTCGGTCGGGTGCTCCGGGTTCCTCGGGTCGTGGGTGGTCAGGGACAAAGCTGCTGGTCAGGTGGCCGGTCTTGGCAGGGTCGCGAGGCGGGCGAAAACGTCCGTCAGTCATCGAGCACGCCACCCGGCGAGTCCGGATCCTCGGCGCCACAGCACACCCCACCGCAGCCCGGGTCGTGCAGCTCGGGCGCAACCTCGTCATGGACCTGGAGGACGCAGGCAGCACAGTCCGGTTCCTGATCCGTGACCACGACTCCAAGTTCACCTACGCGTTCGACGCAGTCATGAGCGACGCCGGAATCAGCGTCGTCAAGACCAGTGTCCGAACCCCCAGAATGAATGCCATCGCGGAACGCTGGATACAGACCTGCCGACACGAGCTACTCGACCGCACCCTCATATGGAACCAGCGACACCTGCTGCACGTGCTCCGCGAGTTCGAAGCGTTCCACAACAGTCATCGCCCCCACCGAACCCTGGATCAGGCCAGTCCGCTCCGCCCGCTCCCCCAACCGATCACCGAACCAGCTCAGATCAGACGCCTGGAGATCCACCGACAAGATCGGCTCGGTGGCACCCTCCACGCGCACCATGCAGCCTGACCTGGGCGGATGACTATTCGGCACCCGCAGCGTCCTGGGCAGTGAAGTCAGTGGTCCGCTGTGCCTGCCTCCGTGACCCACTTCATGGGCTGGCCTGTTATGGCGGCGATCATGTCGTAGTCCTGGTCGTAGTGCAGCACGGTCACCGCATGTCGTTCGGCTGCTGCGGCGATCAGCAGGTCAGGCATGGACAGTGCGCGGTGGTTGCCTTTGGTGATGGCCTGTCGCTGGATGTCTTTGGCCCGGTCCCACACTTCGTCGGGCATCGGCAGGTAGTCGAAGCCGGACAGGAACCAGTGCAGGCGCTTCGCGTCGTTGTCGTTGCGTGCGGTGTACATCACCTCCATCTCGACCGGTCCGCACACAGCCAGTACGCCATCCTCGTGGAGTGGGTCGAGGACCTCGGCCACCTTCGGCTTACGCCATCGCTGGAGGGCGGAGTTGTCGATCAGGAAGCGCTCACTCACGCCACGTTCCTGCTGTCGGGCTCCGTCCGGCTGTCGTAGGTCAGGTCCAGGTCACCGGACTTGATCGCGTCGATGCCCTCCTGTCGCAGCCGACGCTTGACAGCTTCCTCCATGGCCATGCGCACAGCCTTGGCCTTCGTCTTCACGCCGTACAGGCGCATGGCGTGTTCCACCATCTCATCGTCGAGATCGATCATGGTGCGCGACATCGAAAACTCCTTTCGTCGGGGACGGCGGCCTTCAAAATGATAGCAGTATGAGGTGTTGAAGTGGTGTCGTTTGAGGGTTGATGGTCGTGCGGGTGTCGCTGCGGCCTTGCGCGCGCGCAAAGCCGCATAGCGGGCTCCGTTTGATGATCAAGCCTGCGGCCTGGGCGTATGAATGGCTGGCACTAACGGTGTTCGTTGAGTGCGCCGCACCCCGTAGATCGTCCAGGAGTTCGGTTTCCTCGACTCCTGCTCCGGGAGCGCGTGGGACGACTCCCGCGAGGCGCTGAGGATGTTGGGCGGGTGTGATTCCAGGCTGGTGATGTCGGAAGAGGAGCGATCGGATTCGGGGCGGCTGTAAGTTCCCCGGGGGCGTTGTGTGGAGTGAAGGTGTGCGGTTCATGACGGCATCCGGGTCGGCGGATGGTCATGGTGTTGGAGTGAAGCGTTGCGGCGGCAGGAGGGACGTGTTCGGGGGTCGGGCGTTGGGAGCGGTGTTCTCTTGCTCTGTACGGCGGTGTACGGCTTCGAGGCGGTCTGCTACAGACCGATACCGATCGTTGCGGAGAGTTGCCGCGCGGCTGGGGGTCAAGGGGTCGCAGGTTCAAATCCTGTCGTCCCGACGGTGTTATTGCAGGTCGGAGGCCGTTTCCGCCGGAAGGCGGGGGCGGCCTTTTTGGTTGGTGGTCGTTGGGTGGTCGTAGATCGGGTCCGGGCACGCTTCTGCCCCTGACTTTGTCTCATGCCGCTTGCGTGTACTGGTCGCTGTGGGGCTGGCTTCGTGGGGCGGGCGGGCTGGTGGTCGTATTGCGGAGACCGGTGCCGATGAGGAACTCGATCAGGTCGCCGAAGTCCGGATCGTTCGCATGGCAGTGGCGCAGGAAGCGGATGGCCTGGGCTGGGGTCCAGATGGTGCGCTCCCCGGAGGCCGGGCGGGGGATCACGGTGGGCCGGACGACGTTGGTGGGGAGTCGGTGCTGGCGGACGGCGTCGCCGATCGCGCTGGAGAGGGTGGCGATGATGTGCCACACGGTGGGGCGTCCGCGGCCAGTGGCGAGCTGGGCCAGTACGAAGTGGTGGATGTGTTCGTAGGCGAGCTCGTCCAGGCGGATCGGACCGAGGGCCGGGATCAGGTCGTGGTGGACGTAGTCGCGGTAGCGGACCCATGTGGTGGGCTTGAGTCGCAGTCGTTTGGCCGCGAGCCACTGGATCAGGTAGTCGGCGACGGTCTGGTTCGGGTCGGCACTGACCCCGATCCGGCGGCCGGCGCGGTAGCGGTGCAGGGCGGTACGGGCGTCGTCCTCGGTGGGGAAGCCGCCGCGGCGCACGGTGCGGTTGTGCCCACCGGGCTCGGTGGCAGGAAGGTCGACGGCGAAGGTCCACGTCCCGTGGGCGGGATCGGACATCAGCTGGGGGCAGTGAGTGCCGAGCTGGCGGCGCTGCTCGTCGCGGCAGCCGCAGCGGAGGTAGACGCGCCCCACGGTCTCGTGGTCGCGCATGACGATCACCTTCTACGGCGACATGGAATTGTTGCGGCATTTCATTGTGAATCGCGGCTAAGGAGAAATGGAAATTCCTTACGACCGCAATCCGACCACCACGGTCCTGATTCGTTGCCTGACCAGCGGCGATCCCTTTACTTTCCCGCCAAGTGACCCGCTCGCTGATTTCGGGGACTTGCCATATCGGCGGTGTGGAGCAGGCTGGAAGCATGAACTACGCGGTCACCGTGAACGCCCGCCGGCCCGAGGGTGCTCCCGAGCGGGACCCGCTCCAGCGCGCAGGCGTCGTCCATCTCTTGCGCGAAGGACTCGACGCGATCGAATTCATCGAGGACGAAGGCCGTGAGGTCGCCGATCACCGACCACTTCATCGGCGCTCACCCCGAGGCCGCCCTGCTGAAGGTCTTCGTCGACGCCTGGACGCTGGAGGCCGCCGAGGCCGCGCCCGGTAGTCGCCCTGGGGTCGGAGGGCACCGCCGCGCATCGCCGCAGCAAACAGCACTGAGTGCGGACAGCCGAGGGCTTCCGCGCAGCAGTCGACGCCTTCCACGAGAACGTCAACGAGACGTCAATCATGAGTTGCTCTACAACCCCGCGATGGACGGCATCGACCAACTCGGCTGTTGCCCACCTCGGCATTGCCCCTACGGGCATTGACGAGTGGCGCACCTCCTTCATCCCCCGCCTGGCTCGGCCCCCTGCGCTGCCAACGCCGCAGACAACGAGTAAGCGCCCCGCTCACCTGTCAGGGCCAGATACGGTGTCACCTGGTACACCAATGAGATGATCATCTGGGTGTGGTCTCGGCGCCCGAAGATCCGGCCAGGCCCCTTATGGCCTGCAGCGGCGCTCTTCTGAACGGCGCAGGTTCCTGTCCGCTGTGTAGCGGGCAGGAACAACTCGCTCCGCACGCCGATCCAGATACGATATCTTGTATCCCGGACAGCGTCACCCGGAAGACATCAGGGCCAGGGGGGATGCCTTCCGTAAGCGCACTCGATTGGATCTGAGGGGCAGGGGCACGGTGAGCGACGTCTCGGTCGAGGTTTCCCTGGAGAGGCCCAGGAAGCTGGGCGACATCGTGCTCGATCAGGTGCGGGAGCTCATCGTCGGCAAGCAGTTGCCTCCCGGTGAGCGGCTGAGCGAAGCCAGAATCGCCAAGATGCTCGGCGTGAGCAAGACCCCGGTACGCGAGGCGTTGCTCCAGTTGCGCATGATCGGGCTGGTCTCGATGATCGACGGCAACGCCCACGTCGTCGTTCCGTCGGCACGTCTGATCCGGGAGGCGTACGAGGTCAGGGCGGGGCTCGAGGCGCTGACCGCCAGGCTCGCCGCGGAACGTGCCGACACCGGTCATCGGGCGCAGCTGCTGCCGCTCGCCGAGGAGTCCCTGCAGGCGGCGCGTGACCACGACGCCCAGCGTTTCCGCAGTCTCGACCAGCGGTTCCATCACGCTGTGGCAGTCGCGTCGAACAACGAGACAGCCCGGCAGCGCATGGACGAGACACTGGTGCTCTGCCAGACCCTGCGGAGGCGGGACGTACTGACCGGCTGGGACTCGCAGCAGTGCGGACAGGCCCACGTGACCATCGCCGAAGCGATCAACTCGGGTGACGCCGAGGTGGCGGCTCGGGAGATGTACCTTCACGTCAACTACGTCATGGACCGGGTGCTGTCGGCCTTCGGGGACCAGTAGCACGCATAGCGCTGCGCCCGTGGGCACAGCGGTTTCCCTCTGAAATGCGGGCCTGAACGGCCCTCGAGCACCCCTGCTCGAGGGCCGTCTCGCGTTTGCCTCGCTATGCGGGGCCGGCCCGACCTGCGGATCTTCCGCATCGGCGGTGGCCCGATCCGGTGTCCGCCAGTCCCGGCTTCCGCTTCTCCTCAATCGTTGACAAGAGCGAGATACGAGATACCGTATCTCGCCAGAACGGTATACGGGATACCGTATCTCGCCACTGAGGAGGCATGCGCATGCGACTGGCAAGCATTCTGCGAGACGGGCGCCCGGTTCCCGCCGTCGTCATTGACGAGGGCGTGGCGGTGGTGGAGGACTTCGCTCCGCATCTGCCGGCGGACGCGATGGCGCTACTCGACGAGAAGGTCTGGAGTGACGTGACGGCCTTGGCGGAGCGGGCCCCGGCAGAGCTTTTCATCCCTGTGGGCGACGTGGTGGTCACGGCTCCGTACCGGCGGCCGCACAAGATCTGGGGCATCGGGCTGAACTACCGCGATCACGCTGCCGACCTGAGCGAGACCGCGCCCGACCAGCCTGCGTCGTTCATCAAGGGCGACCACACCATCGTCGGCCCCGACGAGCCGATCGTGATTCCCCGGCAGAGCGAGCGCACCACGGTCGAGGCCGAGCTCGGCCTCGTCATGGGGCGGTACTGCCGCAATGTCTCCGAGGAGGACGCGCTCGACTACGTGTGGGGCGTGACGACCATCCTGGATCAGACGGCGGAGGACATCCTCCGGCAGAACCCCCGGTTCCTGACCCGCGCCAAGAACTTCCCCACGTTCTTCTGCTTCGGCCCCGAGCTCGTCCCGATGTCCGAGGTGCTCGACCGGTTCGGCGCGTTGGAGGGCATCGAGGTCACCACGGTCGTGGGTGGCGACCGGCGCCGCACCAACACCGTGGCCAACATGACCCACCGGCCGGCCTCACTGATCAGCTTCCACAGCCAGATGATGCCGCTTTATCCCGGCGACATCATTTCCACCGGCACGCCCGGCGCGATCGTGGTCGCCGACGGCGACGTGGCCGAGGCCGTCATTCCCGGCATCGGGCATCTGAAGACGACCGTGAAGGCCGAAGCCGTAGCCGGCTGACCCGATGACGCGGCTCCCGGCCACCGGTCCTCGGCAACGCGCCTCCCTCACACCCCTTCTATTCATCCCCCATCACGCGGAACCGCATGACCACCGCCAGGTGCCCGCTGTACCGCCCCTCTTGAGGAGTCTCCCCTTGCATCTCCATCTGCACGACAAAGTGGCACTGGTCCTCGGCGCCGGTGGCGGCCTCGGCGGCGCGATAGCCGAGGCACTGGCCGACGAGGGGACCAAGGTAGCCCTCGCCGACATCAACAAGGAGGCGCTGGGCGCGGCTCAGGAGCGGCTGTCCGCCCGGACGGCGACGGCCGCCGTCCAGTGGGACCTCGGCGACCTCGACGCGATTCCGGATCACCTTGCCGCGATCACCGAGGAGCTGGGCCCGGTCGACATCCTGGTGAACGTCACGGGCGGCCCGCCCCCCACACCGGTGGCCGGCCAGGACCGTGCCGTCTGGGCACGGCACTTCGAGTCCATGGTGCTCTCCGTCATCTCACTCACCGACGCCGTCCTGCCCGGCATGCGCGAGCGCGGCTGGGGCCGCATCATCACCAGCACCTCCAGCGGAGTCGTCGCCCCCATCCCCAACCTCGGCCTGTCCAACGCACTTCGCTCCAGCCTCGTCGGCTGGAGCAAGACACTCGCCCGCGAGGTCGGCCCGTACGGCATCACCAGCAACCTCGTTGTTCCCGGCCGCATCGCGACCGCACGCATCACCCAGCTCGACGAGGCCAAGGCGGCGCGCGAAGGACGATCGGTCGAGGACGTCGCCGCGGAGAGCGTCGCTTCCATCCCGGTCGGCCGCTACGGCACGCCCGCCGAGTACGCCGACATGGTCGCGTTCCTCGCCAGCCCCAGGGCCGGCTACATCACCGGCGGCACCATCCGGATCGACGGCGGACTGATCCCGTCCGTGTGACAGCGGCGGCGAGGAAAGCCGATCAGGCGGCTGCGCCGGCCGGTCGCGGCACCTGTGGACGGCCGGCGCGGCCCCAGCGAGCAGGCTCATCAGCATGGCCGTGCCACATCACAGCGCTCTCCACCAGCACCGGGCCCGGGCGAGCCGGGCGTCCCGCACCAGGGGCGCGAGCCATCTCTCCCTCCCCACTCCTTGTGATCCGCGCCGAACACAGCGCTCGTGGCCACGCCGGAGCATGTCGATCGGGCGCAAACCCATCAGCAACACAGGTTCACGGCCCCACCACGACAAGGACAACGCCATGTCCCGAACAAGTCCACCCAGTCCGCCCACGACTGCCACCGCAGAACAACCCGAGCTGAAGCGGGTGATGGGCCCGGGTCTGCTGTTGCTGTTCATCGTCGGCGACATCCTCGGGACCGGGATCTACGCCCTGACCGGACAGGTCGCGGGGGAGGTCGGGGGCGCCGCGTGGCTGCCGTTCGTCATCGCGTTCGCGGTCGCGCTGGTCACGGCGTGCTCGTATCTGGAACTGGTCACCAAGTACCCGCAGGCCGCAGGTGCCGCTCTGTACGTGCACAAGGCGTTCGGTAAACACTTCCTGACCTTCCTGGTGTGCTTCGCCGTGATGTGCTCCGGCATCACCTCGGCATCGGCGGCCTCGCGGGCCTTCGCCGCGAACCTGGTCGAAGGCTTCGGGCTAGACGCGGGCGACGGCCTCGTCCTGCTGATCGCCCTCGGCTTCATGTGCCTGGTGCTGGTCGTCAACCTCCGAGGTGTCGCCGAGAGCCTCAAGGTCAACGTGCTGCTGACCGCGGTGGAGCTCTCCGGTCTGCTCATCGTCATCCTGATCAGCGCGTACTTCATCGCGGGTGGACATGCGGACTTCTCCCGTGTCGTCACCTTCGAAACCGCCTCCGACAAGAGCGGGTTCTTGGCGGTGAGCACCGCGACCTCGCTGGCCTTCTTCGCCATGGTCGGATTCGAGGACTCGGTCAACATGGCGGAGGAGACCAGAAACCCCGTGCGGATCTTCCCCCGCATGATGTTCACCGGGCTGGGGATCACCGGGCTGATTTATGTGCTGGTGTCCGTCTGTGCCGTCGCGGTGGTTCCTGTCGGTCAACTCGCCACGAGCGAGACCCCGTTGGCGACGGTGGTGCAGACAGCCGCACCCGGCTTCCCGATCTCCGATCTGCTCCCGTTCATCTCCATGTTCGCCGTGGCGAACTCCGCGCTGATCAACATGATGATGGCCAGCCGCCTGCTGTACGGGATGAGCAAGCAGGGAGTGCTGCCGCCCTTCCTGTCCAAGGTGCACGCCGCACGGCGCACTCCACTGGCGGCAGTCGTCTTCTCCACGTGCATCGCTTTCGGCCTTATCACCTTCCTCTCGTTGAATCCCGACAGCCCGGTCGTGGTGCTGCTCGGCGGAACGACGTCTCTGCTCCTGCTCACCGTCTTCGCCATCGTCAACCTTTCGGTTCTCGTGCTGCGCAAGGACAAGGTGAACGTGAAGCACTTCCGGGCGGGCCGCGTGCTGCCCCTGGTGGGGACGGCCACCTGTCTCTACCTGGTCCTGCCCTGGTCCTCCGGGCGCCCAGCCGACCAGTACCGGATCGCCGGTGCCCTGCTGCTGATCGGCGTGGTCCTCTGGGCGGCCACCTGGCTCGCCCGCCGCGGCGCCCCCGTCCCCGCTGCGGCCGCCCAGTCGGACGAGACCGCACCACACTGAGCCGAGGGCCGCGGCCGCATGCCGCGCTCTGTCGACAGCCCGCCGCTGCGTCGGCATCGCAAGCCACGCAGGGAAACCGCCCGCTGGATCCCGCCTGCCATGGCAGGCGAGAGGAGACTGGAAACCGATGAGCCCCGCGTTCGACCTCGCCCAGCCCGCCGCCCGGCTGGCCGACATCAAACCTTCCCCGATCCGCGCCATATTCGACCGCGCCAGCGAACTGGAACGCACTGGTGAGCGCGTCATCCACCTGGAGATTGGCCGCCCCGACTTCGACACCCCCGGCGTCGCCAAGCAGCGGGCGGCCCAGGCGATCGCTGACGGCAAGGTCCACTACGGCCCCAACGCCGGCCAGCCCGAACTCCGCGCGGCGATATCCCGCTACCTGGAGCGCCGGCACAACCTCACCTATAGCCCCGACGACGAAGTCCTCGTGACCATCGGCGCCAACGAGGCCGTCTTCCTCGCGATCATGGCGTTCTGCGGTCCCGGCGACGAGGTCGTCATCCCGGTACCCGCCTGGTCCGCCTATGTCGCCTGTGTACGCCTGGCCGGGGCCACCCCGGTGATCCTGCCGCTCGACGCGGACGACGGCTATCAGGTCGACTCCGACGCGCTGGCGGCCGTGATGACAGAGCGCACCCGCATGGTGGTCCTGTGCACCCCGCACAACCCGACCGGGGCCGTCACCGAGCCCAAGCGGCTTGCCGGGGTCGCGGACGTCCTCCGGGGCACCAGGTCCCTGCTCCTGTCCGACGAGATCTACGCCGAGCTTGTTTACGACGGACACCATCACATCTCGCCCGCCTCGGTCGCCGATCTGCGGCATCGGACGCTGGTCGTCGGCGGCTTCGCCAAGGCGTACGCCATGGACGGCTGGCGTCTGGGCTGGCTTGCCGGGCCGGCGGAGCTCGTCCGGCCCGCGCTGCGGATCCGTCAGTTCACCACTATCTGCCCGACGACGTTCGCCCAGCTCGGCGGTGCGGCCGCGCTTGATGAGGCGGGGGTCGAACGGGACTCGATGCGGCAGGAGTTCGGGCGCCGCCGGGATGCGGCACTTGAAGTACTGGCCGGCCAGGACGTCCTGTCGCCGGGTCTGCCGGGCGGGGCGTTCTACATGTACCTGAGCTACCCGGAACGCCTCGGTCCCTCCGACGAACTCGCGTGGCGTCTGCTGGAGGAACAGCACGTGGCCGTCGTACCCGGGACCGCTTTTGACGCGGACGGCGGCAAGCACGCTCTGCGGATCTCCTACGCGTGCGGCATCGACGATGTGCGCGAGGGGCTGAACCGTGTGGTGGCCATGGCGCGCGGCAACTGACCGGTCGGTTGGTAACGGCAGTGGGCCCCGCCTCCTTGTGAGACGGGGCCCCGCGCGCCAGATCCTTCATTGGCGGGCCGTGGCCGCCTGTCATGAACACGGCTCGTAGGCCGACACGTTCATCTCGGACAGCGGCCTTCGGGCGCCTCGATGACGTTGCGGTCAGATGGTCGAGGTGTCGATGACGAAGCGGTAGCGCACCTCGCTCTTCAGCGCGCGCTCGTACGCCTCGTTGATCCGGTCGGCGGAGATGATCTACACGCCGGCCTCGATGCCGTGCTCGGCTCAGAAGTCGAGCATCTCCCGTGTTTCGGCCATGCCTCCGATGAGCGAGCCGGACAGGGACTTGCGGCCGGGCAGCAGGGAGGAGACGCTCACCGAGAGGGCCTCGTCGGGGACACCGAGGTAGACCATGGTGCCGTCGAGCCGCAGCAACGACAGGTAGGCATCCACGTCCAGCGGTGCGGACAGTACGTGGTGATGCCGGCGCATAACAACGGGGCGACCTCGTCGAGGGACAGGCCCTCGGGAATGCGCAGGACGAAGTGCTCGTCGACGACTATGTGGGTCGAGTAACCGCCCTGGGTGGGCTCGTCGCCCCGGTAGCGGTCGATGTCGGCGTACGTTTCGGCCGAGCCGCCGCCCGTGCAGTGCTGCTGCAGGCCGTTCTTGCAGTTGTCGCATGTGCGGCAGGAGCTGACGATGACGCCGACGCCGACACGGTCACCAACGGCGTGCCGGGTCACCTCGGTGACGAACCGGCGATCTCGTGGCCGGGGACCATGGGGAACAGCCTCTTGCCCCAGTCGCCGTGGACCTGGTGGATGTCGGAGTGGCAGATGCCCGCGTAACGGACCTCGACCTTGATGTCGCGCGGGTCGAGAGGGCGGCGTTCGATGGTGGTCCGGGCGAGCGGTGCACCGGGGGAGGGGGCGGCGTATGCGGCGACGGTAGTCATGCCGTTCTTTGCTGGTCGTGAGTAAGCGACCGTTGTTCCGGTCAGGCGACGGTCTTGTGGAGGGCGGCGATGGCGGGGCGGTACGCCCCGTCGGTGATCGCGGCGACGGCGGCTTCCGGGCTGGTGCCCTCGGCTGCGTCGAAGGTGGACTGCCAGGTCAGGAAGGCGCCTCCGGTGTCGGCGACGGGCCAGACCTGAAGTGTGGAGCGGTATCCGCGCACGGGCAGAGGGGAGTCGATGATCTCGTAGGTCAGAGCGCGGTTGGCGTCGTCGAGGGCCACGAGGCGTTCCCGGAAGACGCTGCCGTCCGTGCCGGTGAGGACCCGTATCGCGCCCGGCGCGAACTCGCTCTCTCCCTCGACGACTTCGCTGGACCGGATGTCCGGGTGCCACCCGGGCAGACCGTTGAACCGCCGTACGAGGGACCACAGTTTGTCTGCGGGTCCGGCGAAGACGGAGCTCCAGTAAGCATGTGCCACAACTACTCCTCGAATTGGGGACCGGCGGGCGGGTCCCGTGGGATGTCGCCCGCCGGTGCAGGAAATCTTCAGCCAGGGGTCGGGGTCACCAGTTCTGGCGGGTGGGGGAGATGATCAGGTCGTTGACGGTGACGTCGGCGGGCTGGTCGAGTGCGTAGACGACGGCGTCGGCGACGCTCTCGGGGGTGATGGCGATCTCGTTGAGTTCCTGGGCAGCCTGCCGGCCGACGGGGTCGGTGACCTTGTCGGCCCAGCCGGTGTTGATGACGCCGGGGCTGATGGTGGATGCCTTGATGCCTTCGCGGACGCCGAGTTCGCGGCGCATGGACTCGGTGACGGCCTGGACGAAGAACTTCGTGGCGCTGTAGACGCCGGCGCCGTCGCCGACCTGGTGTCCTGCCACGGAGTCCATGTTGAGGATGTGACCGGAGCCGCTCGCGAGCATCACGGGCAGAACGGCGTGGATGGCGTTGAGGTAACCGCGGATATTCACGTCGATCATCCGGTTCCAGTCGTCGAGTGCGCGGTCCTTCCAGTACGAGAAGAGCATCAGGCCCGCGTTGTTGACGAGGACGTCGATGGTTCCGTAGGTGTCGACCGCGAGGTCGGCCAGGGCCTGGGTGTCCTGGGCCTCGGCGACATCGATGACCTTGGCGAGGGCGGTACCGCCGCTCTGGCGGATGTCGGCGACGAGCCGGTCCAGGTCCTCCTGGCCCCGGGCGGCGGCGACGACCTTGGCGCCTCGGGCCGCGAGGGCCTTGGCTGCGGCGGCGCCGATGCCGGAGGAGGCGCCGGTGATGACGATGACCTTGCCTTCGAGGTGGTTCATTGGGGTCTCCCAGTGCGGTGCTGCGGCATGTCGCGGCTGGTTGAGGCGGCGACAGCAGGGGGGTGAGGGTCAGTTGCGGGCACGTCGCCGGACGACGTATGCGTACTGGTCCGGCCAGTTCGGCACGGCGCCCAGGGCGAGGGCGGCGTGCTGCGGCCAGTAGGGGTTGCGCAGCAGTTCACGACCGAGGAAGACGGCGTCGGCCTGGCCGCTGGCGATGATCTCCTCCGCCTGCTGCGGCTCGGTGATGATGCCGACGGCGGCGGTGGGGATGCCGGACTCGCTACGGGCCTGGGCGGCGAAGGGCACCTGGTAGTTCGGGCCCGCGGCGATCTTCGCGTCGCGGACCATGCCGCCGGTGGAGACGTCCAGCAGGTCGACGCCGTGCGTCTGGAGCTCCTTGGCGAGGCGGGCGGTGTCGTCGCCGGTCCAGCCTTCGCGGTCGTCCTCGGGGTTCTCGGTCAGCCAGTCGGTGGCCGAGGTGCGGAAAAAGACCGGCAGGTCGTCGGGCCACACCGCGCGGACGGCGTCGACGACTTCGAGAGCGAAGCGGATCCGGTTCTCGAAACTGCCGCCGTAGGCGTCGGTGCGGTGGTTGGAGGCGGGGGAGAGGAAGGAGTTGATCAGGTAGCCGTGGGCGCCGTGGACCTCGGCGACCTGGAAGCCGGCCGCCAGGGCGCGCCGGGCAGAGTCGGCGAAGTCGCGTACCAGCTGCTGGATTTCGTCTACGGTCAGCTCGTGCGGGACGGGCAGCCCGTCGTACGCGACCGGGCTGGGGGCCACGGTCTGCCAGCCGCCCTCCGCCTCGGAGACGTAGCGGTCGGACAGCCACGGCTTGTCGACGGACGCCTTACGGCCGGCGTGGGCGAGCTGGATCGCCGGGACTGCGCCGTGGGAGCGGATCGCGGCGGTGATACGTGCGAACGCCTCCTGCTGGCGGTCGTTCCACAGGCCCAGGTCCCAGGGGCTGATGCGCCCGTCGGGGCGAACGCCCGTGGCCTCGGCCATGACCAGGCCCGTGCCACCGGCGGCACGGCTCGCCAGGTGGGCGAGGTGGAAGTCCGTCGGCGCGCCGGTCTCCGGGCCTTCGGAGGCGGCGGAGTACATGCACATCGGGGACATCCAGACCCGGTTGGGTATCTGGAGGGAACGGAGCTTGAGGGGGGTGAACAGGGCACTCACGGGTGTGGTCTTCCTTCGTGGTGGGTGCTTGGTGTGCCGGGCGGGCCGGCCGCTGCGGGCGGGCGGCCCGCCCGGAGTGGTCAGTGGGCGGTGAGGACGGCCAGGGCGTCCGCGATGGGGGTGTCGCCGCCGATGACCTCGACGGTCCGGCCGTCGAGCCGGGTGTCTTCGAGCAGCCCGAGCAGGACTGCGGCGACGTCCGCGCGGGGAACGGGGCCGGTGCCGGTGCGGTCTGCGAGTGTCACCCTTCCGGTGCCGGGGTCATTGCTGAGCAGGCCGGGGCGGACGATGGTCGCCCGGGGCGCGGACCGGGCGCGGAGGGCGTCTTCTGCGGCGGCCTTGGCTCGCATATAGATGCCGAACCCTTCGTCGAAGGTGTCCGGGTCCGCCCGCAGGTGGTCGCCCATGGCGGAGACGAGAAGGTACCGCCCGACGCCGGCGGCTTGTGCGGCGTCCGCCAACAGGACCGCGGCATCGCGGTCGACCGTCTCCTTGCGGGCCGCTCCGCTGCCCGGCCCCGCTCCCGCCGCGAAGACCACCGCGTCCGCGCCGGTCAGGTGCCCCGCCACCTCGTCAGCGGTGGCCTTCTCCAGGTCGACGGCCAGGGCCTCGGCTCCGGCCTCGGCGAGGTCACCTGCCTGGGCGGGGTTTCGGATGAAGCCCGCCACGGAGTGGCCGCGCTCCGACAGGAGCTTTTCCAGGATCAGGGCGATCTTGCCGTGGCCTCCGGCGATCACGACACGCATGATCAGGCGGGCAGGCGGGTGTCGATGACGAAGCTGATCTCGACCAGCTGGCCGGGGAAGAACAGCGAGGCGACACCGACCGTGCTGCTGGTGGGGCGGTGGTTGCCGAAGTAGTCCAGGTTGGCGGCGGCCATCGCCATGTTGTACTTCGGCAGGTCGACGATGTACTGGGTCTCCGAGACGACCTGGTTACGGGTGACGCCGTAGTGGGCGAGGACCTTCTCGAAGTTGGCGTACACCTGCTTCAGCTGGGCATCGAAGTCGCCCGGGTGGAGGAAGGTGCCCTCCTCGTCGTGGGACAGCTGCCCGGAGACGTGGATCGTCTCGCCGGCCTTGATGGCTTGCGCGAAGCCGAACTCGTCCTCGCCGGAGACGTTGTGGCTGTAGGAGTCGATGGCCGTCATGGGGTTTCTCCTTGCTGTGGTGCTGTGAGGAGGGCAGAGGGGAGCCGCCCAGGGGGGAACGAGGTGGCTGGTCGGTCAGGCTGTGAGCGCGGCGACCGCGTCGGCGACGGGGGTCTCGCCCGAGGTGAGCTCGACGATGACGCGGTTCAGCGCGGGCTCGTGCAGGGCGGCGTCGATGAACGCGGCGACGTCGTCGCGGTGCACATCGCCGTACTCGATGGCAGGTCCGGCCGTGACATGGCCGGTGCCGGGGGTGTCGAGGAGGGTGCCGGGGCGGACGATCAGCCAGTTCAGGCCGGTGCGGGTGAGATACACGTCGGCGGTCTTCTTCACCTTGATGTAGTGCTCGAAGCCCTCACTGCGTGCCCCATCGCGGAGGGCGTCGGGGAACACCGAGACCAGCACGAACCGGCGGACACTGGCACGTTGGGCGGCGTCGGCGGCCTTCTGGAGGCCCTCGCCGTCGATCAGGGTGGTCTTGTCCATGCCGGTGCCGTGGGCACCTGCCGAGAAGACCACGGCGTCATGGCCGGCGAGGCGCTCCGCGAGCGTTTCCACCGAGTCCTCGACCAGGTCCCCGGTGACCGGGGCGGCGCCGGTGGCCCGGACGGTGCCGGCCTGGGCCGGTCCGCGGTGCATGCCGGTCACCTCGTCGCCGCGGGCGGTGAGCACCTCGGCGAGCCGTCGGCCGACGCCTCCGGCGGCACCGATCTGGAACACCTTCATGTCGATCGCCTCTCTCAGCGTGCGCGGGGGTGAAGCGGGCCGATCGGCGGCCCGCCACGCTCAATGTCCTAATGTTGACATTAGCACAGCGCGTCTGAATGTTAACATTGGAACATCTAGGAGGTGGAAGCCATGGGCGACACGGGCAAGGTGGCCCCCGCACGCCGCCGGGGTCTTGCCGACGAGGTGGCGGACCGTATCCGGGACGCCATCTTCAATGGGGCCTACGCCCCGGGTGCGCAGCTGCGCGAGGTGGAGCTGTCAGGGGTGATGGACGTCAGTCGCGGCCCGGTCCGGGAGGCGCTGCGACTGCTGGAGCGCGAGGGCCTGGTCCGCTGCGCGTGGCACCGCGGCACCATGGTGACCACGCTGTCCGCCGAGGACATCGCCGAGCTTGAAAGCCTGCGCGGCGCCCTGGAACAGCTCGCCGTCGAGCGGATCACCGCTCTCGCCTCGGAAGAGGACTTCGCATCGCTGGAGAAGGCAGCCGGGCTCATGGAGCAGGCCCGGGACGAGCACGAGATGGTCCGTCTGGACATTGCGTTCCATGACACGGTCTTCGCCGCCACCCGGCACCAGCGACTCATGGAAGCGTGGGAGGCCATACGATGCCAGGTTCACCTGTTCCTGCTGACCCGGATCGGCCACAGCACCAAGGGCTACCTCGAGCGCGTCCCCGAGGAACACCATCGGCTCGTCGCCGCGCTGCGCTCCCGTGACGTCCGGGCCGCGCTCGACCTGTTCGCAGCCCACCGCCGGGTAGCCGTCGACGTAGTGACCGCGGACGTCGCCCACAGCTGACCTGCGCCGGCCCGTGGCCGGCACTCCGTGGCGCCCCTGCGGTGCGGCGCCACGGTCGGTGGCGGTCGATGAGGCGGGGCCCTCGTCGGAGACCTCTCCTTCTCGTACGAGTCCTTCCAGACACCCGGCGATGCGGATCAGGCCCTGTGCGCTACAACTCCGAATCCGACTCCGACGCCCCCAAGCAGGCCGAGGATGGGCACGCGGCAGGTGGCGTGCTCGATCGCTGTGGGACGTACAGGGCGGCTCCGGTCAGGGTTTTGGTCTCGAAGGAGTCGGCGGCGAGGGCGGCCTCGACCTGGAGCGCAGGAACGTCGCCCAGCCCGAGACGCTGAGCCTGCCCTCCAACTCTTCGCCGCCCATCGCTGTCTCGCCGTCGACGTGGTCATGGGAACCGCGGCTCCCGGCTGAACGGCTGGGCGTCCGTTGCCTATCGGGGGCGGGTGAAGGTGCTGGGCACCTGGGTGTTCGTCGGAGTATCCCTGACCATGTGTCACGAACACTGGCCATGCACCGATGCGTGGTGGGTCAGATGCCGGCGCCCTGTGCCGCCAAGACCCGCTGTACCCGGTCGGCGTTGGTCGCGATGTGATGGTTTGCCTCCACCACGCGGTTGGCCAGGTAAAGCGAGTTGGTGCGGTCCAGTCGGCCTCCCGACCGGCGGGTCGTCCACAGTACGGGGGCGTTTGGCATCAAGCCGGGCTCGGCTGCCGGTTACGACGTTCTGCGATCGGAGTGGTGGGTTCGGGCCGGGGACGCGTGGACGAGGTCTCGCCTATGTCAACGGAGGACACGATGAGTGACGTTCTGCCCGCCTGGACCGCCATCGCTGACTGGCTGGCGGTGCACGCGCCCGCCTCGCACGCCTGAAGGGTGTCATTATTCCGATCAGGCTGCTGAGCTGGGCGTTCTCTGTCGATGGTGAGGCAGTCGGGGTGGCGTGGTGTGGTACTCGTTGAGCAGTCCACCGAGCACCTGCCGACGCCTGACCGTGCCAGCAGGTAGGGGGATGATGTCCGGGTCGTCGTCGGGGGCTCGTAGGTCCAGGCTGCGGTGGGGTCGTCTGGCGTTGTAGTGCTGGGCGTACGTGGTGAGGACGGTGTGCAGGTGTCGTTCGCCGGTGATGAGGAGGCGGTCGGTGCATTCGGCGCGGGCTGTGCGTATCCATCGTTCGGCGAACGCGTTTGACCGGGGGCTCTGCGGCGGGGTCGGGATGACGGCTGTGCCGTTGCCGGCGAAGACGGCGTCGAACGCGGCGGTGAACTTGCTGTCCCGGTCCCGGATGAGGAATCGGAAGCACCCAGCCCTCTCCTCGAGGTCCATGAGCAGGTTGCGGGCGAGTTGAGTAACCCATACGCCTGTAGGACGTGTGGTGACGCCCAGGACATGGACGCGCCGGGTCTTGATCTCCATGACGAAGAAGACGTAGAGACGCTTGAGGAAGACGGTCTCTACGTGCATGAAGTCGCAGGCGAGCAGCGTGTGGGCCTGGGCGCGGAGGAAGGAGCGCCAGGTCTGCTGGGATGCGCGCTGCGGTGCGGGCGGTAGACCGGAGCGGCGCAGGACGCGCCGGATCGTGGCGGCGGCGACCCGATAGCCAAGCCGTCGCAGCTCACCCTGGATCCTGACGTACCCCCAAGTCGGGTTCTCCCTCGCCAGGCGCTGGATGAGCGCGACTGTCTCTTCCGGCAACGGTGGCCGACCGGGGCCGACCGCCGTCTGGCGCCACTTCCAGCGCACCAGACGGCGGTGCCAGTTCAGCAGGGTGCCCGGAGTGACCAGCCGATGGCGGCGCAAGGCGGGTGGCAGGTGCCGCGCGAGAGCGGAGAGGACGGCACGATCAGCCCATGAGAGCTTTGGCCGCTTGATCTGCCGGCGAAGCACGGCGACCTCATGACGAAGGGCAAGGATTTCGGCGTTGCTCGCGGCGGTCGATCGGCCCAGCAAAAGGAAGCAGCCCAGCAGACGGCAGAAGATCAGGTAGAACAGTCACAGACTCACAATCACTGATCATGCCCACACTTGGGCGAGCACAAAGCCCCAGGTCAACCACCGTACGGCAATAAAGACACCCTTCAGCCCAGGACGCGGATCCGGCGAGTGCCGTGCTCGATCACCACGAGCACGTATATCCGTACGCCCGACAGGGTGACTGTTTCCATGAAGTCGCAGGCCAGAAGCGCCTCAGCCTGGGAACGCAGAAAACTGGCCCAGGTACCGGAATTCCGCTCGGGCGCTGGGTCGATGCCTGCCTCCTTCAGGATTTCCCAGATGGTGGACGCGCCCACTCTCAGCCCCAGCACGAGCAGCTCGCCGTGCAGGCGCCTGTACCCCCAGCTCGGGTTCTCCTTCGCCAGCCGCAGCACCAGGATGCGGATCGAGCGCACGGTACGCGGTCTCCCCGCGCGTTTGGGTCGGCAGGAGACGGCATGGCGGCGTGCGACGAGGTCGCGGTGCCAACGCAGCACCGTGTCGGGGCGTACGAGCAGCCGTAACTGTCGCAGGACGCGCGGTGGCAGCCGGTGCAACAGCGCCGCCAGGTACGCCCGATCGCTCGGCGTGAACCGGAGCTTGTCCTTGCCGAGTTGGCGTTCCAGCACGGTGATCTGGTGGCGCAGGGCGAGTATCTCCGCGTCCTTGTCCCGGTCGGTCATCGGCAGCAGGCGAAGCATCGCGAACGCGTTCGACACACCCAGGTAAGCCAGTCGCAGCAGCACGATCGATCATCATGACGCGTGGACCACGGGCTACGCGAGAGCGCCGACTCGAGCGACCGCGGCTGGCGAGTGTGGGGTCCAGTGCAGGCCTCCGACCAGGGAGGATGACATTCTCGGCAAGCGCAAGGCCAGTCGCAGTAGCACGGTCGATCATCATGACGCGTGGCCTGTCGGCTGCGCGAGAGCGCCGACTAGAGCGACGAGGCCGACTACCGCCAGCCCGGGTGCAGGCGTCCGACCAGGGCGGATGACATTCTCGGCAAGCGCAGGGTACAGACCTGTCGCCGCGAGCTACTGGACCGGACACTGATCTGGAACCAGCGGCACCTCCTCCACGCCCTGCACGAGTTCGAGCAGTTCTACAACGGACATCGACCACACCAAGGCATCGCCAACGCCAGACCGCTCCACCCCTTGCCCCCGCCGATCGACGAGCCGGACACATTAGCCCGCCTCAACATACGTCGGCACGATCGCCTCGGAGGCATCCTCCACGAATACCGACATGCAGCGTGACCTGCACGGACGAGGTATTCGGCAAGCGCACGGCCGCCCAGACATGCGGGCGGCCGGATGGTGTCACTGTCACCCGCTGAGCGTCACGCACTGGTGCAGCAGCGGTTCCAGACGCAATTGGGTGTCCTCGCGGTCGAATACCTGAAGAGCATCGAGGCAGTTGACGATCCACCGTGCCTCGTCCTCGTCCTCGATCTTGAGTGCCACAGCGGTCACCGCGCCCTCCAGATCAAACGGGCCGCCCTTGAACTCGTCGTCGAGGGCCCGGTACCCAGCGGCAAGCAACGGGTCCGCATACACGCCGGTCGCCTCGGCGAAGGCGGACGCCTCGGCCCGGTCCGTGCGGAGGCCTGCCAGGCGACGCAGCACCTCCTCGGGGTCGCCCAGTTCGCCGTGCAGGCGATGTGCTCGGCCGACCAGGAGTGGCCAGCCGCCGGTCAGCTCGTGGAGACGGTCCAGGCGGTCCTCCGTGTGGAACACGTTGACACGCTGAGCCCAGCCTCGCAGGCTGCGGCGGTCGTGGCGGCGCAGCACCACTGGGGCGGCCGAGGTGGGGTCGATCCCCGTCAGCAGGGTGCGCCACAGGGCCAGCTGGGAAGTGTCGGTGACGAGGACGACCGCGCGGGTGACCCCTGGGATGGCGGGCAGCAGTGTCTCGGCCAGGTCGACGGCCTCCCGACAGGTCTCGGGCCGCACCGGGTCCCGATAGTTGACGAAGTCACTGATGACGACCCGTCGTTCGCGAGGGCGTCCGCCGGTGAGCTCCTGCTTGTACACGCTGGGCTTGCCGACGGGCGGCAGCGTCCAGCCGTCGATCGGTCCGGCGATGGTACGCAAGGTCCGGGCGACATCGGTGACCCCGGTGGCGGACGTGCCGAGGACGACCCTGGTCCGGTTGGACCGCTCACCCAGAAGGTCGTCGAGCTGCGTGTTGGTCAGCGGAGCCGGCTGGCCGTCGGGCATCTCGGGGCGGCCCTCCTGCACGATGCTCTCCTGGAGTTCACAGTCCTGTTCGGCCCTGAGCAGGCGGGCCTCCACCTCGTGGGAGGTACCGATCATGCGCAGAGCGTTGGGGCCACGCAGGTGCCAGCCCAGGCCGTCGTGGTTGGGCGCGAGGATACCGAGGCCGACCATCTCGGAGAGGTAGGCGCGGAAACCCTCAGTGTCGAGCTGTTCGAACCCCTTGCGCCAGTACGTCTCGCACTCCTCGCGCAGCTCGGTGTCGCTCAGCCGCACCTCCAAGCCGCGGTGGCGGGCGTGGTATGCCAGCACATTGGCGATCACGTCATAACGGTGGTCTAGGCTCAGCGTGTCCTTGAAGGCCGCCGAAATCCCGTCCCTGAGCGGGGCGTCCGACTCCACGACCTCAATGTCGGTCACCTCCACCTTGTAAGGCGGCCCCTCGGCTCCGCGCCGAGCCCGCTTGCGATGCATCAGCTCCACCAGCCGGTGCCCGAACATCTGCAGTAGGAAGGGCTGGTACGAGCAGCAGCCGAGCACCCGGTTGACGAGATCCAGGTCCTTGAACTCGAACCCGAGCGCCCGCATCGGCTCAACCAGCAGCTCGGCCGCGGACTGGGGAGCCAGCGGGCCGATCACCTTCGGGGTCTGCGCGAGGTGGCCGAACGGCCCGTTGCTCGCGAGCTTGGAGAAGCGCTGCACGGAGTGCAGTCCGGCGAAGACGACTTTGGCGCGGTCCTTAGTGTCGGACCCGAGGCCCTTGAGCTTCTTGGTCTGGTCGAAGCGCGGAGCATCCGCCTCGAAGAACTGGTCGCACTCGTCGAGCAGGATCAGCAGGCGGCGGCGCGAGTCCCCGTCCAGCCAGATCCGGATGCCGGCGCGCACCCGTTCGGAGATCTCCTGCCGCTTCCTGCGCCCCTGCGGCCGATCGTCGAGTACCTGCGCCTCGATCAGCTCCCGCTCCAGGACGCTCCACAGCGTCTCCGGCCCGAACGAGCTGCCCTTGCCAATGTTCTCCTGGTCAAGGTTGACGTAAACCGCTTGGTGGTAGCCGGGGCGTTGCTCCGTGAACCGTTCCCCAGCGTCGGCGAGCAATGCCGACTTGCCGAGTCCCCGGCCGCCGTAGATGACCTGGGTGCCGCGTGGGTCGAGGATGCTCTTGCGTTCGGCGTCACGGCCGTAGAACATCTCGCCGCCGATCCGGCCACGCTTCTCCCTGATGTACGGGTTGACGCCGGAGAAGGGCAGCAGTGTTTGCGTGGCAGTGCTCACCTGGCGGTTGCCGCAGGCAGCGAGATAGGCGAGGGCGGCATCGTCTACCACCAGCAGCGGCTGCAACCGGCCGGAGCCCACGGCGAGTTCGACGCGGGCCTCACAGCTGAGCGTGCCGAAGTAGACGACGAGAAGGCTCGCTCCGCTGGTGTCGCGCTCCGCCCAGCTCATAACGACCTTGGCGGGGGGCCTGCCCCACACCATCATCATCCGCAGGTTGCCGCCCTGCTCCCTGATGTGCGAGCCGAACGCGGGCGCCTTCGCCCTGCCGTTGATCTCCACCCCGGTTGCTTCGAAGAGACGGTATTCCCGGCGGTGCTGGGACCGGTCGTCGAGCGGCCTGGCGCTCTTGGCGTCGTAGCCGAGGAGCTTGAGAAGCGGCGGCACCTGTCGCGTCGGAGCCACCTGCAGCCGGTCCTTCGGCTCGGCGGCGGCCAGCGCGCGCCACTCGTCGAGGGCGTCGGCCGCCAGTGCGGCCTCATCGGTGGACAAGGCGCCGTAGTCAAGGACGGGAAGCGTCGGATGCTTGCCGCCGGACCGGACCAGGTCGACGAGGTTGTGGTCGATGCCTCCCGGCAAGCCGTCGGGCACAGCCGGGAAGAACTCGGTCAGGTGAGACTCGCCTCCCTCGATCTCCGGGACGACTTCGCCGATCTCCAGGAAGTAGACGAGGTCGGCTGCGGTGGCCAGATCGTTCGTCTCCAGGCGCCGCAGGACCTGGGCCCGTTCCTCCGCGGTGGGCTCCAGGACATCCAGCCGGGCGCGGATCCGGTCGGCCGCCTGCCTCCGGAAGGCAGGCAGGTCACTCCGCACCGTGTCGAGCGCCCGGCGCACGTTCAGCAGGTCGTTCCGGTCGGCGCCTTCGAGGTGGTCATGGGCGTCGGCCAGCAGCTCCTGAAGGCTCAGGTCCTGGTCCTCGGTCACGGCACCGTCCGCCTGCGCGCGGTGCAGCTCGGCGACGAGTTCGCTGTGTGCCTTGCGCAGCTGCGTGCGCCGGAGGGCCTCCTGGTCGTCGATCTCGCCGTCCGTGGTCGGGACGAACTCCCTGGCCCGTGCGGCAGGAAGCAGCCCTCGTCCGGCCAGCTCGACGATGGTACGAGCCGCGGTGAAGGCGTCGTGGGAGAGCCGCTCGCCGAGCGCGTCCTCCCAGCTTCGGTCGACCGCGGTGAGAAGCTCATCGAGTGACGGCCGCTCGTCAGGGGTGTCGCACACCTTCAGCAGTTCCGCGTCCAGCATGAGTTCCGGGTCGACCTGACCGCCGGAACGCGTGGTCACGGTGTCACCGGCCAGGAGAGCGTATAGGTCCTCTATCGAGGCGCGTGCCGCCCAGGCCGTCGCAGTCCAGACGGCGTCCGAGCGCCGCGCCAGCTGCTCCACATCGGCCAGCGCCGCCTCCCTGCCGTCCAGCAGGGACTGACGGAGAGAGGAGATCTCCTTGGCCGCACGGTTGCCGTCAGAACGGTCGCCACGGCGGGTGCCGTCGACCGCCAGGCACCATTCCTTGACGAGGCCGACGGCTCGCTCCACGAGGTGCACCAGATCCTGCCGCCCGGAGCCTTGCAGCGGCTTGCCGCTGGACGAGCGGTGCTTGCGGTCCATGCGGTCGATCTCGCTGTTGACCTCTGCCAGTTTCGACAGCCGCTCGGCCTGCTCACGCACCTGTTGCATTGCGTCGCGGTTGTCGCCGACGACGGCCATGAGCAGCGATCCGAGCATCCCGGTGTCGGGGGCCAGCCACCGCTTGGCTATCTCCGTCGCCCGCGCAAACCGCAGCCTCTGCGGCATGAGCAGGGCACGGCTCTGCTCGCGCAGATCCCGCAGTCGGGCCTCGCTTTCGGAGGCGTCGGCACCCAGCGGGGATGCAATCATCAGGGCACCGCTGAGGGCACGGTCGGCGACGGCGGCCGCTGCCTCCCCGATCCGGTCCGGGAACCTGGGCACCAGCGCCTTGAGCTGAGCGCCTGCCGAGTGGTCGCCGGTAATCAGCGCAATACGTAGCAGAGCGGGCAGCAGGAGGAGTTCGCTGCCCTCAGTGTCCCGGACCGCGTGTTCGCCGTACTGCTGCAGCAGGTCCGCCGTCAGCCGAGCACCCTGGCTGTCACCGGAGGTGAGCAGCGCGGCGGCACCGGCCAGGCGAAGTGCCGCCACCTGGGGCTCGGGGTGGCCGGCAGCCCTCGCCAGATGGTGGGCGAGTCCGAAGCGCCGCTCCACGATCAGCTGCGCGAAGGCCCGTTCGGTTGCGGCCTCGTCGGTGTCATCCCCCTCGGACGGGACTGCTTTTCGAACGGATGCGTCCTCGGTGGGACGGATCGTGGGTGCGGCGGTCGCCGGGGCAGGCGCGTCCGGGCCCGTGCGAGGCGCCGGGTCGCTGTCGGCAGGGGGCGCGGCCTGTGCACCGGTGGCGCGGGCCGGCTCGGGGTCCGTCCTCCGGGCGGGCGCGGCGGCTTCCGGTTGGGAGGGGGCGTGGGGCGCGACTTCCTCGGTTGAGCGACCGGCGGTCTCCTCCGTCTGGTGGGCCGGTTGTACGGTTCCGCTCTCCACGGTCGTGTCGGCGCCGACAGGCTCGGTGATGCCGTCCGCCCCGGCCCCGGCGGGTTCGTGGCTGTCGCCCTCCGGCTGGGCCATCGTCAGTTCAGGGGCAATAACCACCGCCATGGCGCACGTGGGCAGCACCCGCACGACCTGCTCCTGCAGAGTCAGAATTTCCGCCGCGGCATCCGCCTGCCGCCCCAGCCTGATGAGCCGGGCCAAAGAGGCGAGCGCCGCGCTCTCCTCCTGTTGCGGTTCTTCCCACACTGGTGTGTCCAGCAGGCGGCTGGCCGCGCCTCGCACGGCCTCGGCGGCAGCGGCGGCAGCGGCGGAGCTGTCCGGGCGGGGGGCCACATCCAGCAGTTCCCGCAGCGGCTCACGTGCCAGGCGGTCACGCTCGTGCGCCGCCTGGTGCGCGCGTGCGGCGCGCGTCATGTCCTCTAGACGGCGAGGCACCCCATCGATCCCCGCCGCACGGAGCACTGCGTCTACTGTGTCGAAGACGGCGCCCAGCGCGGCCAATCGAGCCAGGTCCTCGTCTTGCGGAGAGCAGCCGTCCGCGACCGCACCGATCACCTTCTCTGCGGCTTGCCTGGCTTGAGCGAGGGCCGACTCTAGCTGTCGGCAGGCCGCCTCCGGACCCGTCTCCTCGTCGGTTCGGGCGCTGTCGGACGCCGTAGCGGGCATCCCGTGAGAGGTGCCGGGGTCGGGTACAACGGTTCCCAGGCCGGGAGCATTCGTGCCCAGTCGCTCGGCGACGGCGGTGCGCACAGGCTTTCCGTCGCCCGCGATCGGCGGCACGTCGTCTTCCACTACTCCGGGGGCGAAGTCCGGGTTCGCCTCCACGATGGACCGCGCCGCGGCACCGACAGCGGCGAGCTGAGCCGTCTTCTTGTCGTCTGTCGTCATCGCGAACCAGTTCTGGTCCGCCGCCCAGGCAAGGATGTGGGCGTCGGTGACGGATGCGTTGCACCACGCAAACACCGTGGCCCGGACGAGCATCGCGCCCCACCGGGCAACGGGGTCGGGAACCGTCTCACCGTCCCGCGCGAAGACGAAGTTGCCCACCTGATTCATCACGGTGACCGTGAGCCCTTTGACCCCACGTGTGCAGGTGCGCTGCCGCGACTCGCGCCGCAGCCTGGCAAGAACGTCCTGGCACAGGGCACTGCTCACCCGTCGAGGGGCCGCTATGCGGATGCCCAGGCTGCCGAGAAACTCCTGCCGATCCTTGGGCCGCAGGGAGTTGAAGGCCAGTTCTACCATGTCGACCGTCAGGTCGTTCAGGGCAGCGACGGCCGGGGGCTCCAAGGCGTTGAGCGCAGCGGCCAGGCCTTCGAGGTCCTGGGCCGAGACGCTCGGCGGGGACCACGGCGGCCCCGTGACGACGTGGTAGCAGTCCTGCATGTACGCGTACTCCGTTTCTGTGAACACCAAGAAAAAGGGAGGGGATGGCCGGAGCTGTGGACACGCAAAGCCATGACGGATCAGCGGCCGCGCTTGTGCTCGGTGACGAACGTGTATCCGTATGGCAGTTCCCAGCCGTCCGCCTTGCCGAGCCTGCGGCAGTGCTCCCGAAATGCCGCGCGCTGGACGTCGCTGGGATAGCAACCCGGTCGCAGGCGGCGCAAATGGCCGGGGACGAACTGGACGCCCCGCAACCCTTCACCACCCGGTTCGGTGCCGCCCCAGGGACATATCACCCGAGGCCGGGCGGGGCGGTAGCCGATGAGAGGAATTGTCCGCTGGCCGTCGCGCGGCGGGAAATGAGGCTGGCCCCAGGCGTCTCGGCTGCCGAGGGCCGGTTCCAGGACCCGTTCCGCGAGCAGTTCCGCGACGGCTGATTCCAGGGCGGCGGCCTGTGACCGGGCCGGCCGACGCCCGTAGACCGCGCTCGGCAGGACCGAACGGTCCATCAGGGCATGACCGTCCAGGGTGAGCAGACCGCAACGGCGCACGGTGCGCATTACCAACTGCCGGGGAGCGAGCCCGACAGCGCTGTCACCGTGACGGTCACTTCCCGGGACGTCCTCCCGAGTGAGCACACGAGGGTCATAACAGTGCCCGGTCTCACGGTCGCCGACCTGTACCCGTTCCTCGAGCCGTGTCGTGGCCAGGCGGATCACCGAACCGCCACGGAGTCGGCGCAGCTCAATCATCAGGCCGGGGAAGAAGTCGCGAGGCCAAGCGATTCCCTTCAACCGGCCGGAGTCGTACCCGAGTTCGGCGGTGACGTCCTGCACCGCCTCCGTTTCGTCCAACACTGCGCCAACATGGTCGAGTTCGAGGCGAATTGTGGAGCGCGCACCGTGAGACCGGCGGAGTTCCTCGACGACGTACGGATGCAAAGGGAACCAGCCGTCGATGAGCTGGGCCAGCCGTAGGGGTGCCCGCCAGACGATCTCCTGCGCGTCGCTCCGCAGAAGATCACCGGCGCCGAGAGAGGCGTCGTCGGCAAGAGGCAAATCGACCGGGTCCAAGGCTGTTTCCGGCTCTGGCTCAGATGGCGCGGGCAACGTGGACGCCCAGCCGCGTCCGGCCGGGGCAAGGGGATCTCCAAGCGTTTCTGCGTCACCGGGATGATGGGACCGCCACACGCCTCCGCCCTCGAACGCGTCGTCTAGCGTGATGCGAGAGCAGTTCTCGAACAGGCCCTGATCGCTGTCCCCTTGGACGACATCGGCGAGCGCCAGATTTGCCCGGCACACCGCTGTGGCGTACCCCACTCCCCTGAGCAGTTCCGTCGCCCCCGGGAACCCGCGAAGCCGCGGTCCGACCGCTGTGTACACGGTGACCGGCGTGGTGAGGCCGTAGCGCCGCCTCCCTGGGTTGGCCGCGTGTTCGACCGCTGCGGCAAGCGACCTGAGGTCATCACCGCCCAGCGGTCCGGTGTCCGCCCAGCAATCCGCGAGGGAGGTCCGGGTCATGGCGTAGTCACCCCATGTGCGCAGGATGGCGCTGGAGTTGAGCACACCCCGCACGGTGCCGAGGAGACCGAGCAGCCCTGCCCGCAGGTCGTCGTCGTGCGTGCCGCCCACCAGCGCGGCGAGGGATACGGGGACGACGGGGCTGAGGAGTTGCTTCCGTGCCGTCGTCAGGAGATGGTCCGCATAGGCCGTCAAGGCGTCGCGTCGGGCCGTCTCCGGGGACGGGTAGCGGACATCGACGACGACATGACCGTCCTCGTTGATCCAGCGCCGGCGCGTGCGTAAGCGGTGAAGCTGAGCCGATGACAGGCTCAGACCCGGGCCGAAGGCATGGAGATCCGGGACCAGGAGCTCCCTTCGCCGTGGCGCAACGCCGTCTCCCGGCCTCCCCGCGCCCTCGGCGCCTGCAGGCGCCCCCGACACCCAGGCCGGTATGTCGCCGAGGGTGCCCACCTCTGGGTGGGCACCCTCCCGATAGACGACCTCGGCGTACAACGGGTCCGACCCGGTGGTGACACACACCATTGCACCGACCGGCAGCATGGGGGCGCACTCGCCGAAGGTGATCACAGGGAAGTCGTCGAGGCAGAGCGGGCTGCCGCCGTAGCCGTCACCGCCGAGGTCGTATCCGAAATACACGGCGTTGAAGGCGACAGTGGTGTGCACGGGCGCCGAGCGGGCCGCGACAACCGCTTCGAGGTAGCGTCGCAGCCGATCTCGTTCTTCGTCGGGTACGGCGTCATAACCCTTCGCCATGGCAGAGGTCAGCAGGGCCCGGTCACCGTACGGATCAGGCACGTGCGCCCTGTCGCCAGGCGTCAATGACGCCTCCGGCCCCCCACTCTCGACAACCGTTGCTGATACATGCGGGTCCCCACCCATGACACCTCCGCCGCGCTTCAGGCTGCTGCGGTCTGACGTGCGTAATCCCCGCAGGGTATGCCGACCCGGAACATTCCGGAAGCACTTTCGTCACTTTGCGATGGTCGACGGTGACTCGAACGCCAGGGCGTTGGTCGCGGCGAGGTAGGCCAGACGCAGCAGCACGACAGACCATGATGCCGCCGGGGCTCTGCGCCGGTGAAAGACACTCGGGTGAATGTCGAGGAGAACCGAAGATCCGTGATCAGGCTCCCGACCTGCGTGGATGATTTATCGGCACCCGCAGTCTCTCTGCTCCCGCAGATCCGCCGCACCTACGCACCCCGAGGGCGGACTCCGCTCCTGCGGCACCGCCTGAACTGGAAGCGCGCGTCGATGGCCGGGGCCTTGGGCTACCACTCCACCGACCCCGATCGCGGGGCCCGCCTGTGCTTCCACCTCAAGCCCGGCAGCTACGACACCGCCGGTCTCATCGAGGTTCTGGAGCATATGAAGGTGTTCTACCGCGGCGAGCGGGTGGTCCTGGTCTGGGACGGCCTGTCCGCCCACTGGAGCCGGGCGATGCGGGCCTGGGTCGCCGAACAGGACTGGCTCACCCTGGAACGATTACCCGCCTACGCTCCCGAGCTGAACCCGGTGGCACTGCTGTGGTCCTCGCTCAAGAAGCGTGAACTCGCCAACCTCGCCGGCGACCACCTCGCCGATGTCGCCGACGCCACGGAGCAAGGCATTCACCGCATCAACGCTAACCCCCGACTGCCATGGTCATTCCTGGCCCATACCGGCCTGACCATCGGCCCACCACACCCACCGAACTTACGAAAAGATCAGTAAGACTCGTAGTCCTCGATCAGACGACTGATCACCCGGTGCATGATGGCCGCGCGGTTCCGGTCGTCCTGTTGCTCGCGCAGGTCGCGCTCGATTGCCCGGAGCCTGTGCCAGGTGTCCGCGTCCTGGTCCATCACCTCGTCGATGAGCGGCGCGGTGACCAGGTTGAGACACTCGGCCAGCCGGAGCCGGGTGGTGTGAGACGGCGGCGTGGCCTCAGGGTCTGCGAAACCATCTGTCAGGTACCGCACGGGATCGGTGAGGCTCCAGCCGGCTACCGAGCCTCCCTTAATGAGGAGGCCCACGTCGGGGGCGATACCGATCAGGGTTCCCGGTTCTCCGTCGAGAACACTGAGGTCCCGGTAGCACCGCAACTCTGCCGCTTCAGGGTCGCAGCAGAAGATCGTTGCCTGGGGGAGGGCGAAGTTCTGTGCGGTGTCTGCACGCAGCCCGCCGGGGAGTCGCTGTGGCTCATGGGGCGCACGGTGGCAGAGGGGGGAGGGAGCGGAATCCCGGGGCACGAAGAACGTGGCGTGGGACAGCTCCCGACTGTCCTGGTCGAACCGGAACTCGTCATTCTCCGACCACAGCCACTGCATGCTGCCGAATGTGTGGGCCAGATGCTGTTCGCGCTCGTTCGGGCCCGTATACGCGGCGACGATCACCTGAAGATCGATGAAGTCGAATCGCGGAGTAAATGTCAGCGAATTCCGCGTGGTTTCAGCATTCACGGTGTCGCCGATCGAGAACCTCACCATGACTGTTGCCTCATCGGATCTGCTTGGCGGGTGCCATGTGGCCGCCCCTGGTGTCTGGGATTTTACCGTTCACGATGTCGTCATGGGTTACCGGGTGTCCGGGATCCGTGGGTGATCCGCCCAGCGCTTCGGCTCCGGATTCGCCCTTGACTCCGGATGGGCCGTAGGCGGTGATGACATCGCCTGCGCCAGCACCTGCCCCCTTCGTGACCACGATGTCATCGCCTTGTCGGAAAATGAGATTTCCGCGGTTTCCTTCGGATAGGTATACCGCGTCCGGGTTCTTCAGGATCTCCAAGACTCGTTCGTCGTTGTCGAAGTGTGGATGGTAGTTGGTGGACTTTCTCAGCTTGCCCTCTTGGGCGCGATCGATGATCTTGTCCACGGCAGCCTTGGCCTTCGCTACAGGGCACTTGGGTGCGAGGCCGAGCGGGTCGCTCCACGTGTACGGATTGTGCACGTAAGCGCCAGGGTTGGACCCCGACGGCGACGAGCAGGGCGACGCCGACGGCAGGGTGCGCGTACGCGAGGTATCCCGTGAACGCTCCGGCGAGGAGAAGGGCAAGAGCGCGCAGATCGAGAGGGCCGTTCACCGGGTCACCGCCGAACTGACCGAGGGGACCATGATGACGCCAGCCGCGGCGAGCTTCTCGGCGCGGCGCCGGACCCGGCTCAGGCGCCGCTCGACCGACTTCCGCGTCGTTCCGAGCTGCTGCGCGATCATCTCCTGGGTGCCCCCGGTGGTGAGCATCGCCTCGCAGACCGCGCGCTCCTCCATCGACGCCTGCGCCAGGATGATGCCCAACGTCTCCCGGAGCACGGGTCTGCTCCTCGGGGCCGGGCACCGGGACCAGCTCCCACATCTCCCACTCGGCGTCGTACACCGGGATCGTGTCGGGCCCCAGGATCTCGCGCATGCGCCGCCGGTGGCCGGTGGCCCACCGGCTGTCGTCTGCCACGAGAACGTCAGTGGTACTGCCAGGAAGTGTCAGTGGATTGCTTCGATCGTGAACGTGCCGTGCGTGTGGGACAGGCGGAGGAGTGGCGCCAAGGCCCGATGCTGCACCCCCGTCATGTGCGGCTCGGTATTCGCTCCGAATCCCGTGACCTGACGCGACCGGGCGGGCTCAGTGGCCGGCTTCGGCCTCGGCCGTGACGTCGCGGATGCCGCGCGGGCGTCCGGCCTTGACCCACATCCGGTGCAGGACCGCGGCGATCGCGACCGCGGCGACCAGGGAGGCGATCGGCTCGCCCCGGGAGAGGTTGACCACCAGCACGAAGGCGACGGCGACCGCACCCACGAGGTTGACCGCCGCGTGTCCGAAGCGGCGTTCGCGCAACAGGACCAGCCGCTGGTCGTCACCGCCGGCCGTGATGATCACGACCGCGGAGACGGCCAGGAAGAGCAGCACGCCCCAGTACGGGGCGTGGTGCAGTTGGTACGTCCCCACACGGCGGGCAGGATTCCGGCATCGGTGCCGCCATGGCCGTGGTGGCGGGCCAGTGCTTTCAGCAGGCCGGGCCCGACCTGGAAGGTCCTCCTCCTTCCAGGCCGGGCCCGACCTGGAAGGAGGAGGACGCGGCCGAGAGCAGCAGCAGCGCGGTGAGGAGCTGGAAGATCGCGTACAGGGTGCCGGGGGCGGCGTTGTGGGCCAGGTCCAGGACGGGTGGGCATTCCTGCCGAAGATGCGCAATTCTGGATGATGTGTCTGGTCGCGCGCAGCCCGCACACGCGGACGCGATCGGCGACCACACCGGAGGTTCTACAGCCGATGAGCAGCCCCGAGCATGAACCGGCAGGCGCCCGCGACACCACCGAGGGTCACACCTACACGATCACCGGCGGCGACTGGGACGAGATCTTCTCCGCGGCGGAGAAGGCGGACGACGAGCGGATCATCGTCAACATGGGTCCGCAGCACCCGTCCACGCACGGTGTGCTGCGGCTGATCCTGGAGATCGACGGCGAGACGGTGAAGGAGGCCCGCTGCGGCATCGGCTACCTGCACACCGGCATCGAGAAGAACATGGAGTTCCGCAACTGGGTCCAGGGCACGACGTTCGTGACCCGCATGGACTACCTGATGCCGCTGTTCAACGAGACGGCCTACTGCCTGGCGGTGGAGAAGCTGCTGGGCATCACCGACCACATCCCGGAGCGGGCGAGCGTCATCCGCGTGATGATGATGGAGCTCAACCGGATCTCCTCCCATCTGGTCGCCGTGGCCGCAGGCGGGATGGAGATCGGCTCCACCACGCTGATGGTCTACGGCTTCCGTGACCGCGAGGTCATCCTCGACATCTTCGAGCTGGTCACCGGCCTGCGCATGAACCACGGCTACGTGCGGCCCGGCGGGCTGGCGCAGGACCTGCCGCCCGGCGCGCTGGACGATATCCGTGAGGGCGTGAGGCTGCTGCGCTCGCGGCTGCCCGAGTACGACAAGCTCGCCACCAACAACCCGGTCTTCAAGGCCCGGCTGATGGACGTCGGCTATCTGAACCTGGCGGGCTGCATGGCGCTGGGCGCGACCGGCCCGATCCTGCGGGCCACCGGCCTGCCGCACGACCTGCGCAAGTCGCATCCGTACTGTGGCTACGAGGGCTACGACTTCGAGGTCGAGACCGCCGACACCTGCGACTCCTACGGGCGGTTCCTGATCCGGCTGCACGAGATGGAGCAGTCGCTGCGGATCGTCGAGCAGTGCCTGGAACAGCTCACGGGCGGCGGCGGCGAGGTAATGGTCGCGGACAAGAAGATCGCGTGGCCGGCCCAGCTGGCGCTCGGCGCGGACGGGCTCGGCAACTCGCTGGACCACATTCGCAAGATCATGGGCGAGTCCATGGAGGCGCTGATCTACCACTTCAAGCTGGTGACGGAGGGCTTCCGCGTCCCGCCGGGGCAGACCTACACGGCGGTCGAGTCCCCCAGGGGCGAGCTGGGCGTGCACGTAGTCTCCGACGGCGGCACGCGCCCCTACCGGGTGCACTTCCGCGACCCGAGCTTCACCAACCTGCAGACGATGGCCGCGATGTGCGAGGGCGGGCAGGTCGCGGACGTCATCGTCGCCGTGGCCGGCATCGACCCGGTGATGGGAGGCGTGGACCGGTGAGAGCCATCGCGTGACCGTGGTTGACTCGTCCGCCCGTTCCCCGACTCCGGCGACGGCTGCGGCGACCCTTGGGCACCCGACCGGCATCACCGGACCTGTGGCCCTCGGCCCCTTCGGGGTGCCTTTAACGAGCGGCGAACCAGGTGACAAGTAACCCGCCAGTAGCCTTCAGATCGAAGGGGCGGGCTTTTGTCCTGTCTGGGGCCGGGGCCCGGGGAACGGAACGGGAAACCGGTGTTGCTGTCAGGAGTTTTTGACGGCGGGTCTTTCTGCGCTGGCCAGGACCGTTTCGACCGCCTCTGAGGGGCACGGCCGTGATACGAGAGGGTGCCGTCCATCAGAGATGGGCGGCACCCTCGTGAGCGGTTCGGTTCAGTTGTCGAGTGCCTGCCGGATACGGCGGGAGGGGCTGAAGGTGTAGAGGTCGAGGATGTCGGGCGCCTGCGTGAGGCCGGGGCCGCCGGCTTCGACCCAGGCGGTGATGTCCCGCGACGCGTCCGGGTCGTTCACCAGGCCGAGCCAGACAGGGCGTCCACCGGCTTTGCGGCCCTCGGCGGAGGGCTGGATGACGATCACGTTGGCCTGCTCGCAGGCGTCCAGGCAGTCGGTGGGCCGGACGTTGGCCACTCCGGTCAAGGACTTAGCGCAGGTCGGTCAGCTGGGCACGGTGGTTCAGGCCGCGGACTTTGGGGGTGCCGCAGCAGCAGCCCCGGCAGACCGTGACGGTGCAGCGGGACGCCTGAAGGGTGTCATTACTGCCGTACGGCGGCTGACCTGGTGCTTTGCGATGGCCCGAATATGGGCATGTTCACTGATCGTGGGTCTGCGACTGCTCTACTTGATCTTCTGTCGACTGCTGGGGTGCCTCCTGCTGTTGGGTCGTTCGTCCGCCGTGAACAACGCTGAGATCCTTGTCCTTCGTCATGAGGTCGCCCTGCTGCGCCGACAGGTTGAGCGGCCGCGGCTATCGTAGGCCGATCGTGCCGTGTTCTCCGCTCTCGCGCGGCATCTGCCGCCCTGAAGGGTGTCTTTATTGCCGTACTGTGGTTGACCTGGGGCTTTGTGATTGACCGAGTATGGGCATGATCAGGGATCGCGGAAGTGCGATTGCTCTATCTGATCTTCTGCCGACTACTCGGCTGCTGTCTCCTGCTGGGTCGTTCGTCCGCCGCAAACAACACTGAGATCCTCGTGCTTCGTCATGAGGTCGCCGTGCTGCGCCGACAGGTCGACCAGCCGCAGCTCACGTGGACCGATCGTGCGGTGCTCTCCGCGCTCGCACGGCACCTGTCACCCGCGTTACGTCGTCATCGGCTGGTCACTCCGGGCACACTGCTGACCTGGCACCGCCGTCTGAGCCGCTGGAAATGGCGCCAAACACGGGTCAGACCCGGCCGGCCACCGCTACCGGAAGAGACAGCCGCACTCGTCCAACGGCTGGCAAGAGAGAACCCGACCTGGGGATACGTTAAAATCCAAGGAGAACTGAGCCGCCTTGGCCATCGGGCTGCCGCCGCCACGATCCGGCGCGTCCTCCGCCGCTCTGGTCTACCGCCCGCACCGCATCGCGCCTCCCGGCAGACATGGCGTACCTTCCTCCGAGCCCAGGCCCGTACCCTGCTCGCCTGCGACTTCATACACGTGGACACCGTCTTCCTCAGACGCCTCTACGTCTTCTTCGTCATGGAGATCGCCACCCGGCGCGTCCATGTCCTGGGCGTCATCGCCCGCCCCTGTGCCGTTCGGAAACTCGTCGTTCCTGGTCAGGCGGCGTATCTGTACTCGTTGATTACGCCGCTGAGTATTCGGGTGCGTAGAACCCGGTGAGTGGATGGGTCGACCATGGACGTCGGGTGCTCCTGGAGGAGGGGAGGGAGCTGCCCGCGAGCCTGGTGGGGGCGATGACCGTTGTAATGCTGGGCGTAGGTATCGAGGACCTGCCGAGCGTGCGTCTCGTTCCAGATCAAGAGGTGGTCCAGGGCCTCGCGGCGCAGGGTGCCGATGACACGTTCGCAGTGCGCGTTCATCCGTGGGGCCCGCGGCGCGGTCCTCACGACCTGGATGTCGTCGGCTGCGAAGACCGCATCGAAGGGCTCGGTGTACTTCGCGTCCCGGTCGCGGATCAGGAAACGCAGCGAGCCCACCCGAACACCCAACTCGACGGCGAGGTTTCTCGCCTGCTGCACCGTCCAGGGGCCGGTGGGATGGGCGGTCAATCCCGCGATGTGCAGCCGGCGTGTGCCGTGCTCGAGGAACACCAGTGCGTACACCCGGCGCAGATCGACCAGGTCGATGTGGACGAAGTCGCAGGCGATGATGGACTCGGCTTGCGCGGTCAGGAAATCGCGCCATGTCGGACGGCTGCGGCGTGGGGCTGGATCGATGCCCGCTGCGGTGAGGATCTCCCAGACCGTCGTCGAGCCGACCGGGCGTCCGAGCCGGACCAGTTCGCCCTGAATTCTTCGACAGCCCCAACGCGGATTCTCCCTGGCGAGCCGCAGCACTAGAGCCTTCACGTCACCCGCCGTCGAAGGTCTCCCGGGCCTGCGTCGGCGCTTGCTGTAGTCCCACTTCCGGGCGATCAGCCTGCGGTGCCACGCCACCAGCGTCGCGGGCGTCACCGGGAACACCTGCGCCCACCGGCGCCGGGGGATCAGCGAGGACAGCGCTGCGAACCACAGCCGGTCCGCATGTTCGTAGCGCACCGGCCTCGTGAGCTGCCTGCGCAGCACCGCGTTCTCGTGCCGCAGCACGACAATTCCGCGTTCTTGGCTGTGTCCCGGCGGAGCCGCATCGCCGGGACCGTGAGCAGCTTCCGAGTCACTTGGTATACGAGCGAAACGATCAGCCGGACAGGGTTCCAGCAGACTGTGATGGCGCGCCAGACCACCCGCGAGCAGGAGCGATGAGTTTCCGAACGGCACAGGGCGGGCACGTTGATCAGGCGATCACGGATGGTGGCGGTGGTCGCCCTGGTATGGAACGCGGAGGCCAGGGCGCCGGCGGCGCGGGTCAGGGCCGCCAGGGCGAGCCACGCGGCATTGGCCTGGAAATGACCGGACGGCGCGTGGGCGAAGCCGCTGTTCTTGACATCGGCGATCACCTGCTCGACGACAGCGTGTCGGCGGTGATCACGCTCGGCATCCCTCAAGGCGAGCGGGGAGTCGGTGAACGCGGCGTGGTAGCGCCAGGTATCGAAGAGCGTGCCCTGCCCGGCGGGGACGGTACCGGCGCTCAGGCGCTTGACGCGGCGCGCGATCAGTCGGGCGGTGACCTGCTGTTTCTTCGGCTTGGAAGTGAAAGCGGTGTAGCGGATCTCGGCTATCTCGGCGTCGGAGATCCAGCACTGGCCCTCCTCGTCCCAGACCGCTTGGGGATATTTGATCGGTGTCCAGGCGTCCTCGTCGATGCGGGCGATGGTGGCTTTGACGGAGGCGTTCATCCGCATGGTGATGGAGAAGCGGGCACCCAGGGCCCGGCAGGCGTTGATGACATCGGCGCCGTAGAACGCGGAGTCCGCCCGCAGCACCAGCAGGCCGCTGGCGCCGCAGGCGCGTGCGGTGCGGATGGTCTCAGCGACGAACGCTGCCGCCCCGCGCGCGGAGTTCGAGGGTCCCTTGCGCAGCCTGGTGGCGGCGATCACGGGGGCGGACAGGGGTGTGGAGACGACGCCGAGCAGTGCATTCAGGCCCTTGACCTTGCTCTATCCGTATCCGGCGCCCTGTTTGGCGTAGCCGTGGGTGCGGCGGATGGTGTCGTCGATGTCCACGTAGGCGGCCTGGTCCGCGCCGGGCAGCAGCGGGGTGTGACGGGCCAGTTCGTGCAGGAACCGGCGGGCCACGGCGCGCAGTTGCTTCACATGCCCGTGGGTGAAGGAGCGCAGGAACGACCCCAGCGTGGACGGGGCCCGCACTCCGGAGAACAGGCGGCCCATCGCGCCGTGCCGCAGCCGGTCCATGTCGTCGATGCTGTCGGCGCCCGCGGCCATGCCGCCCACCAGCGACATCAGTTTCGCCGCTGGGAAGGCGCCGGTGCCGTCCTTCGAGGCGGGCAGCCGGACGTGCTCGCCGGCCAGCTTGGGCAGACCGCACCGCTCGGCCAGCCGCACCACCGGCTCTAGTCCGCCGTACGCGATCAGGTTCGGGTCGTCGAACGCGGATGAGACCGCCGCTGCGGCATGGGAACTTTGCATCTCGGAAGTGCCTTGTCGATCGTGCCTGATGTGGTCCTGGAAAAACCCCATCATCGCAGGTCGCAAGGCACTTCTTCGTTTCTTGGTGAACCATCCACGGGCATCAAGCCGGGGTGATCCGGACTCAGCGCACCAGGGAAGGGGGGTTCTGACAGTACCTGTATCACCAGGGTCTCCCCGACGTTCCAAACGCCTGCCAACCTTGAGTCGAAAGCGCCGACAACACTCCATGGAAACGCACTGCAGCTTTACCATCATCATTCAATTCAGCTGCCCCGAATACGCGACCGTGTCGGCGCATTCTTTTACGACAGAAGGGACGAAGACCAATGGCGGAGAACCAGTTCACCACTCACACAGAACTTTTCGACCTGAGGGGAAAGTACGCCCTTGTCACTGGCGGCACCAGAGGCATTGGGATGATGATAGCGCGCGGCCTTCTCCAGGCGGGCGCCCGCGTCGTCATCAGCTCACGCAACGCAGACACGTGCGCGGAGGCACAGCGTCTACTGTCCGAATTCGGCGACGTGCGAGCAATCCCCGCCGACCTGTCCAGGCACGACGAGTGTCAGCGCCTCGCTGATCTTGTCCAGGCCGACTCGGAACGCCTGGACATCCTTGTCAACAACGCGGGAGCGATGCGGCGCGAGCCGCTGGCGACGTTCCCGGACGAGGCATGGGATGCAGTGCTCGACCTCAACCTCAAGTCGCCGTTCTGGCTGGTGCAGGCACTGCTCCCGGCACTTCGTAAGGCGGGCACCGCCGATGATCCCGCACGGATCATCAACATCGGCAGCATCGCCGCCATCCACGTCGCCCCGTCGCCCAACTACTCGTACGCCAGCAGCAAAGCGGCACTCCATCAACTCACCAGGGTACTTGCCAGGGAGCTGGGCCCACAGCACGTCACGGTGAACGCGGTAGCACCGGGAGTGTTCCCGTCGCAGATGATGGACTCCACGCTCGATGCCATCGGCGACACGATCGCGGCGTCGGCCCCTCTGCGCCGGCTCGGCCGCGACGACGACATGGCGGGTGCCGCCGTGTTTCTCGCCAGCCGGGCTGGGTCCTACCTCACGGGCGCCATCATCCCGGTGGACGGCGGTACCGCAACGACCGCATCGGGTATCCATTAAACTGCGGGACGGGCTTACGGTGAGGAGATAACCGCGATGGATCTACGCACCGAGATCCGGGAATTTCTCAGCTCACGTCGCGCCCGCATCGCACCCGAGCAGGCGGGCCTGCCCGCTTACGGCGGCAACCGCCGGGTCAAAGGTCTGCGCCGCGAGGAGGTCGCGCTACTGGCGGGGGTATCGGTCGACTACTACGTGCGCATGGAGCGCGGCAGCCTCGCCGGTGCCTCCGACGGCGTGCTCGAGGCGTTGGCCTCTGGCTTGCAGCTCGACGAAGCCGAGCGCGACCACCTGTTCCACCTCGCGCGCCAATCGAGGGCGCCCCGCAGCCCACGCCGGCGCAGGCCTGCCGTGGCGGTGCGCTCGACGCTGCAGCAGGTGCTCGACGCGATCTCCGATGCGCCGGCCTGGATCGGTAACGGCCGTTATGACGTGCTCGCCATGAATCAACTCGCTCGCGCGCTGTATTCACCGGTGCTGGCTGACCCGCGACGGCCCGCGAACACAGCGCGGTTCGTCTATCTGAACCCCGCGACGGCCAGAGATTTCTTTGTCGACTACGACCAGGTTGCCGGTGACGCGGCCGCGAAGCTGCGCATGGCAGCCGGCCGCAATCCGCACGACGAGGAACTGATCGCCCTTGTCGGCGAACTGTCAACGTGCAGTGAGCTATTTCGGCAGCGGTGGGCATCTCAGGACGTGCGGCTGCACCGGTCCGGCCGCAAGCGTATGCACCATCCGATCGTGGGCCAGCTCGACTTGGACGTCGAATCCCTGGAACTGCCCGCCGAACCCGGCCTGCACCTCAACATCTACACCGCACCCGCGGGCACACCGACCGCTGACAATTTGGCGCTCTTGGCGTCGTGGGCGGCCACCCAACAGACGCTGGCGACCGGGCTCGAAGCACACAACGGATAGTCCAACCCCTTCAGCCGTACTAGCCGTCTCCCCGACCAGCGCGGGCAGACCGCACCGCTCGGCCAGCCGCACCACCGGCTCCAGCCCGCCGCACCACCGGCTCCAGCCCGCCGCACCACCGGCTCCAGCCCGCCGCACCACCGGCTCCAGCCCGCCGTACGCGATCAGGTTCGGATCATCGAACGCGGATGAGACCGCCGCCGCGGCATGGGAAGATTGCATCTCGGAAGTGCCTTGTCGATCGTGCCTGATGTGGTCCTAGACAAACCCCATCATCGCAGGTCGCAAGGCACTTCTTCGTTTCTGGGTGAACCATCCACCGGCATCAAGCCGGTGGATCCGGGCTCATCAGCGCCATGTAGATGCACTTGAGGGCGGCGGCTTCGTTGGGGAAGTGTCCGCGGGCGCGGACGGCCTTGCGGATGCGGGCGTTGACGCTCTCGATTGCGTTCGTGCTGCAGATGACCTTGCGGATTTCGACATCGAAGGAGAGGAAGGGCACGAACTCGGCCCAGGCGTCCGACCACAGCTTCACGATCGCCGGATACTTCTTCCCCCACGCCTCCGGGAACTCCAGGAACCGCTCCGTCGCCGCGTCCTCGCTGGGCGCGGTGTAGACGGGCTTGAGAGCCTAGGCGACCTTGTCCCAGTCCTGACGGGCGGCGTAACGGAACGAGTTGCGCAGCAGGTGAACCACACACGTTTGAACAATCGCGCGAGGCCATACGGTCTCCACGGCCTCAGGAAGGCCCTTGAGCCCGTCACAGACCAGCATGAGCACGTCGTCCAGGCCGCGGTTCTTCAGCTCGGTGAACACGTGCGGCCAGTACTTCGCGCCCTCGCCGCCGTCGCCGGCCCAGATGCCGAGGATGTCGCGGGTGCCGTCCACGGTCACGGCCATCACGACGTGGACGGGACGGTTCGCGACCTTGTCCCTGCCGAATACTTCATCCGTGCAGGCCATGCTGCATGTTGGTATTCGTGGAGGATGCCGCCGAGGTGGTCGTGGCGGCGTATGCCCAGGTGGCTCAACTTGTCCGGATCGTTGATCGGTGTGGGCAGTGGGTGCGGCGGTCGGGCGTTGGCGATGCCCTGGTGGGGTCGGTGGGCGTTGTAGAACTGCCCGTACTTGTGCAGGGCGTGCAGGAGGTGGCGCTGGTTCCAGATCAAGGTCCGGTCCAGGAGCTCACGTCTGCAGGTCTGTACCCACCGTTCGATGAGCGAGTTCATTCTCGGCATCTGGATGCCGCTGAGAACGACTGTGATCCCCGCGTCCGCGAGGACGCCATCGAACAGGGCGGGGAACTTCCCGTCCCTATCTCGGATCATGAATCGTGCCCGGCAGTCGACGTCTTCGAGGTCCATGACCAGGTTCTTCGCCGCTTGTGTTACCCAGGAGGTGGTCGGGTGTGCGGTGGCGCCCAGGATCCGGATGCGGCGACTACTGTGTTCGATCACCACGAGTATGTACATTCGCGCGCCGGACAAGGTGACCGTCTCAAAGAAGTCGCAGGCCAGGAGGGCGTCGGCTTGCGAGCGCAGGAAGTCGGCCCACGTGCTGGAGCTCCGGTCGGGCGCCGGATCGATGCCGGCATCCTTCAGGATCTTCCAGACGGTCGACGCGGCCACCTTCACACCCAGCACGAGCAGCTCACCGTGCAGACGCCTGTAGTCCCACTGCGGATTCTCCCTCGCCAGACGCAGCACCAGAGTCCGGATAGAGCGCACCGTACGAGGTCGACCAGGTCGCTTGGGCCGCGATAACGCGGCATGGTGGCGTGTGACGAGGTCGCGATGCCAGCGCAGCACCGTGTCAGGACGCACGAGCAGTCGCACACGCCGCAGGGTGGGTAGCGGAAGCCGGTGCAGCAGCGCCGCCAGGAACGCCCGGTCGCTTGAGCTGAACCGGACCTTTCTGTTGCCGAGTTGGCGTTCCAGGACCGCGATCTGATGGCGCAGGGCGAGAATCTCTGCATCTTGTCCTGGTCGCTCATCGGCAGGAGACATAGGAACGCCAGGGTGTTGGTCGCGGCGAGGTAGGCCAGGCGCAGCAGCACGAGAGATCATGATGCCGTCGGGGCCTTGTACAGGTGAAGACCTCGGGGCGAGCGTCGGCCAAAGTCGAAGATCTCTGAACAAGCTCTCACCTGCGTGGATGATTTACCGGCACCCGCAGACCTGCTGCCCTTTTTCAGGAAACCGGTGTCGTCACAGATCAGGACACCGTCCGGGTTACCGATCGTCTCCACGACGAAGTCCCGAACGTCGTCGCGGACCGCGTCCTCGTCCCAGTCGGAGAGATTGAGCAGACGCTGGACACCGTCGGGGCGGAGCTGCCCGATCTGCTCGGACAACGTCCAGCCGTTCTTCCTCTCCAACGGCGCGACCAGCCCGTGAAGGTAGTCCAGTGCCCGCTCACGCGGCTCGGACCTGCCAAAACGGTGGGCGAACCGGGCATGCAACCGGGCTATCCCCTCCGCCCACGACGCAATCTGCTCAACCGTCACCTCATCAGCACACAGTCACACCAACGAGCCCCGGCACCACACGTCACGCCAGGTGCGGTTGCAGTACTAGGCCACGACAGGCATGGGCCACGGGCGGATCGTCGTCATGGGCGTGACCGAAGCCCAGGCCATCAACCTACTGCACGACGAGGACCGGACGTTCGTCGACCGTCCTGGCGGACCAGACCTGCGGGTGCTGGCCGCGTGACCCGGACATCGCGTAGGCGATCGAGTGGCGGCCCGCGCCCTGACCGCCCGCGTGCGGCGCGATCTTGGGCGCCACCGTTGGCCGGGGATGCCTGTCCCGGTGTCGGTCGTCATCCGTGTGCGCTTTGCTCGCGATGTGAAGGAGGGAATGCCTGGCCTTCACCGCTCAGCGCCAGGTAACGGATTTTGCTGGGTTCCTGCCCGGTGGCGTCAGCGGTGTCTTTGATCGAGTAGCCGAGTATGTGATGGAGGATGAGGGTGGCGTAGTGCAATGGGGAGCGGGCGGGCAGGGGGAGTCGGGGAGATCGGCTGTGGACATGGTCGACGAGTTGTTGCCAGGCGTGCGCGGTGGGGTTCGGCCGGCTGACAATGTACGGCCAGTGTGTGACCAGGTTGCCGAAAGTCTCACCGACCACGGCTTCGGCTTCGGATGTGGTGAGGTGGGCCTGGGCGTAGGCCGAGTAGCGCGCGTGGTGTAAGGCGTAGAACGCTTGGAAGGCGGGTGGCAGCGTCAGCGCGCAGGGAGCGAGGGCAGGCGCGTCAGGCGGAGGAGGCGTGTAGGAGCGGTGCCGCAGACGGGGGCGGTGTGTGGGACCGGCTTGGCCAGGGTGGTTCGGGGGAGGTTCGGTCGGCATAGGGATCTGCCCCCGTCGGTGCTGGAGGTGTCGTGGACGCGGGGCCCGGGGTGCGGGCGGCGGGAGAAGCCGTTCTTCCTTCCGGGGCGGGTGGTGGCTTTCCGGCTGGTGCGGCGGAGGCGTGAGAGGGCGCGTATGAGGTTCGGTGAGGTGTTGCCGGTGGGCGGTCCGGTGCCTGCGTCTGTGGCCTTGTCGGCGGTGCTCTCGCCGCGGCCGGGCCGCTTGTACTCGTTGCGGGAGCGGCGGTAGTCCTGCGTTCGGGTGAGCGGGCCGGCGACTTTGGTTTTGCTGCGGTTGTGCTTGCGGCGGGCGACGGCCTCGGCTGACAGGTCGCGACTGAGCTTGTCGGGACTGATATGCAAGGCGGCGGCGATGGCCGAGGCGTTGTTCCGGCGGTCGCGGGCCTGCTGCACCACCGCCGCCCTCACGTCCAGCCAGTCGCGTTCGGCCTCGACCAGTTGTCGCAGCGCCTCCAGGGACTGTCCGGTATGGACGAGTTTAATAAGTTCCCGTGCCCGCTGTGCGAACTCGTCGGCGACAGTCGCTGCGTACATGTCATTTGCTATCGCGTCGGGCTGTCCGGAACGTCGTTTGCGGTAGGCCCTGCCGCAGGCGTCGGAGCAGTACCGCCGCGGGCGGCCGACGCGCGGGGTCCGGTCGATGGCATTCGGGCAGCCGGGGTTGGGACAGGGGCGACTGTCCTGGGGGGTCATGCGGGTAGTCCCTTCCGGGGTGTGCGCTACCGGGAACCTGGCGTGCGGAAACGGCGAAATTCCGTACCGCAAGGGCGGATTTCCTGACCTCTGAGGGCCGTACTCACGCCCGCATGGCAACGGCTGAGGCGCCGGGCCCCGACAGGCGGGGCCCGGCATCGGATGGCACGTCAGGTGACGCGAATCCGCCGGTAGCGCAGGTGCGAACCGCGCCGCGTGAAGCAGAACCAAGCCGCGAAGGCGGCACACTCTTCGCACATGCCCGGCCGGAACGCCAGCAGGAAGCCGACGAAGAGACCAACGAACGGCCTCATTCGTACGCTGGCCTCTTCGTCACGCGACTTCCGTGTTTCGGCGGCCGTTCGGCGAGGGATGCTACGTTCGGGCCTTCCCGGCCGGAAGCCCCGCAACGGGGAGTCGGCTGAGTAGCGAGGAGGCATCGCGCCCTCCTTGATCGAAGTTTCAACAGGAGCGAGAGGGTCCTGGCCCTGGTTGGCGCCGTGCCGGGGTCTCTCGTGAGCCGAGACGCTACCGTTCACTCATACGAGACACCATCACTACGGTCGGTTAATGGGACCGTTGCGATTCCCGACCATTCGCGAGTGCTAACGTCGTTGATGCCTTCTGGGGTGCGGCATCCAAGCGCCGCCACTTCGGCGGGCACGCCCAACAACGAACCAAGTGACCGAATTGCCGGAATCGGTGAACGTGTGGGAAACGGGCCTCTCCCCGCGTGCCCGTTGCGGCGCCATGACGCCCTACAAGGCCACCAACGGCCGTTCCCCGCACCCCGGCGCCATGTGCCAGCCCCCCGCCGCCGCGGCGCCCCAGGCCGCCGCGCCCTGGCCAACTGCTCCTGGTGCGGGGTGAGGTCACCAACGTGTCAGGTCCACCACAGCGGTGCAGTGCGGGTCGATGTCGTCCTGGCCTCGGCGTTCCTCTTCGGTGAGCAGGGAGGGCAGTTTCGGCCAGGCATTCGACACGTGCGTGTCGCGGCTTGCATTGCGCGGGCGGCAGTCCTGTGTCGTGTCCGTGGACGGGGGTGGGGCGAGGGGTAGAAGTCGCAGACGGTTCCCCCGCCTCCAGGTTCATCGGCTCAGCGGCCACGTCGCCCCGCGCAGGCGGGCACGTCGTGAACGCCTCGAAGGGGGTGGTGGGGCTGCTGGGGCCACTTCACCGAGGCGGTACTGCCCGGCACCATGCCGCGGGTCTCGTTGATCTGAACGGCTGCGGCGATGATCGCCCCGCTCCCGTCGGGCCGCGGAACGGCGTGGGTCTCCTGTCTCGGCCGGCCTCCGGCGCCGACGCATGCTCGCCTCAGGGGCTCGTGAGCTGCGAGAAGTTACGACGCCGACTTCTTCCTCGAGGACTTCTTTGCGGCCGCCTTCTTCCCCCCCCGGTGCTCGTCCTTTTGTCCGCGGTCTTCTTCGAGGCGGTCTTCTTCTGGGGCGGCGGCCGCCCGCTGATCTCGTGTACCTCGGCTTCGTCGCCGGTTTCCTCGCCGCGGCTCTTCTTGGCGGCGCGCACGCTGTCCTGCAGGGCGGCCATCAGGTCAACGACCTTTCCTGCGGGCTCTGCCGGCGCCTCCATCCGGGGCGGCTCGGTTCCTTCCGCCTTGGCGCGGATGATCGTTTCCATCGCCTCGCGGTACCGGTCCTTGTACTGGGCGATGTCGACGCCGCCCATGGCCTCCATCAGCGCCACCGCTTCATCGACTTCGGCGTCGGAGATCTCGACATGCTGCGGCGCAATGCCCTTGGCGCTGCGGATTTCATCGTCCCAGTGCATGACCTGTATGACGAGGGTTTCGCCGACGACGCGGAGGGCGCCGAGCCGCTCGCGTCCGTGGAAGGCGAACTTCGTGATCGCGATCTTGCTGAAGCTGCGGGCGAGGGCCCGTGCAAGGTAGGGGTCGAGCTGGAGCAGGTGCCGGGCGGGGAAGGTTGTGGCGGGCGGTCGAAGGAGACCGCGGTGGCTTGCCAGGTGTTTGGGGGCGATCCGCAACCGGTGGGAGAGCCGTAGCGGGAAACTCGGCAGGAGTTCTCCAGGAGCGGGGTTGAGGCTGCGGGGTAGTGGGCGGGCGTCCTCCGGGGCGGCCGCCAGGAGCTCGCGGTAGAACTCCATCCGCCGCTCGCCCTCGAGCGCGGCCGCGATGCCCTCGGCGTTCCGCGGCACCCGGTCCGGCTTCCGTGTGCGGGTGAATCGGCTGTGCACTCATGCTGCCCCTTCCATCCACTTTTCGTGAAACTGCTGCCGGGACGGGAGACGCGACGGACGCCGCTCGTTACAGCTCGGGTTCGGCAGCGCCGATCATGCGCCGCGCATGCTTGAGGAAGGTGTGGGTGGCGGGATGCGTAGGGGTGCGCGGCCAGACCAGGCGCACCGTCACGGGGGCGGAGTCCGCGAGGGGCAGGTAGCGGACACCGGGATGCGGGTGGCTGTGCTCGGTGGCTTCCGCGGTGGCGCCGACCGCTTCTCCGGTGGCGATCGTGGTGAGCCACTCGTCGACGTTGGCCACCTCGATGGTGGCGGGCCGCTGCCCGCGGGGCCAGAGGTCGGCCGTGCTGGCGGCGGTGGCGCAGAGCACGACCAACCGGTCGGCAAGGTCGGCCAGACGCACGACGGAACGGCCGACCAGCGGATCGCTGTCCGGCACGGCGGCCAGACGGCGCTCCCGGTAGAGCTCCTCGGTCATCAGCTCGGCATCGGCCGTGGGCGCAGTGCGCAGGAAGACGGCGTCGATCTCGCCCCGGCGGAGCGCCGCTTCGGGATCGTCCCGGCGGTGTACCCGCACCGGGATGTCGGGGTGCTGGTCACGCCAGGCCCGCAGCAATGGCACGGTACGGTCGCCGAGGGCCGCCCAGGCGAAGCCGATCCGCAGCGGCCGCGGCCCCGCCTGGGCCTCCGACAGCGCATCGTCCAGTTGCTTGAGGATCAGGTGAGCGCGCTCGTGCAGCAGGCGACCGGCGTCGGTGAGGGAGAGTCGGCGGGTGGTGCGCTCCACCAGGCGCGTGCCGAGCCTGCTCTCCAGTTGCTCCAGGGTCCGGGACAGGGCGGGCTGGCTGATGTGCAGAGCGGCGGCGGCGCCGGTGATGGTGCCCTCGTCGCCGATCGCGGCCAGTGCTCGCAGATGCCGCAGCTCGACATTCATAACCGCCAAGCATAAGCGCTTCGCAAACGGCATTTCCCTGCGCCGGTGGGCCGGGCCTAGCGTCGCTGACATGAAGATTCTGCTCATCGGTGCCACTGGCACGCTCGGCACGGCCGTGCACAAGGAGCTGTCCGCCCGAGGCCATGAGGTCCTTGCTGTCGGGCGCACCGGCGGCGGCCTGCGGTACGACGTCACTGACCCCGCTCAGACCGCCGCGATGTACGAGTGCGCCGGCCGTGTGGACGCGGTGGTCAGCGCTGCTGGCGACGTGCCGTTCAAGCCGGTCACGGAGATGACACGCAAGGACTGTCTGGCCGCCTTCCAAGGCAAGGCGCTCAGCCAGATCGACCTGGTCCTGCAGGGCGTAGCCCGCATCGCCGAGCGCGGCTCCTTCACTCTGATCACGGGCGTACTGGCACGCGAGCCGATCCCCACGGGCGCCGCCGCCTCCATGGCCAACGGCGCGGTGGAGGCGTTCGTGCGCGCCGCCGCCATCGAGATCGCCCCGCAGCGCATCAACGCGGTCAGCCCCACCGTCGTCACCGAGAGCCTCTCCTCCTACGGGGACTACTTCCCCGGCATGGGGTCGGTTGATCTCGCCGACGTCGCCCAGGTCTACGTCCGCTCCGTCGAGGGCGCCCAGACCGGCCAGGTCTACGCGCTGTAGCGGCGAGTTGTCGCAGACCAGGGGCTCGCCGACGATGCGGCGGGCCCCTTCCCGCATATCCTGCGATCTCCGCCGGGGTCGGCTGTATCCGGGCTGATCGTTGTTGTCCTTAGTGACGCCCTCGGCAGATACGTCGCCCGGGTCGCGTTTGGCCTCCCGGCGCTTTTCGGAGCCGTCCACGACGACGGCGGCGGCGAGCGAGTTGCCGATGACGTTCACGCCGGTGCGGGCCATGTCGACGATGAAGTCGACGCCGAGGAGCAGGGCGATGCCTTCGGCGGGCGGGCCGATGGAGTTGCCCGCGGCGATGAGGACGACGATGGAGGCGGAGGCGACGCCGGCCATGCCCTTGGAGAGGATCACCAGCACGCCGACCATGAGGAGCAGGGCGGGCAGCGAGGTGTCGGCGCCGTAGGCGTTGGCGAGGAAGACCAGAGCGGCGGCCTGGTACAGCACCGAGCCGTCGGTGTTGAAGGAGTAGCCGAGCGGGAGCACACGGCATACGCCCTGGCGCGCACGCGGGCGCATCTCCAGCCGCACGAGAGCACTCCGTCCAGGACCCGTCTACGTGCGATGGGAAGCAGGTTCATCGCTCAGCGAGCGCGATAGTGTGGAGGACACGACAGGGAGCGAGGCAGTATGAGCGAGGCAGTAGCCGACGGACACGGCGCCCTGATCCCGCAGCCCAAGGCGACCGCGGAGGAGCTGCGTGCCGCGTTGGTGCGGATCGCGCCGAGCCAGGTGGCCGCATTCGACGCCGACCGGACGAAGGCGATGGCGGCCGCTCGTGAGCATGTGGACGCGGCGCCGATGCGGCGGTTCCTGCGTCAGTGGGCGTTGACCGTGGCGATCGAGCGCCACCCCGCCCGCGCAGCACGCCTGCGCGAGCTGGAGGCACGCGCCGCGCAAGTGGAGGACCTGACGGAGGCCCGCGCCATCGCCGCCGAGGTCTCTGCCATCCAGACCGAGGCGGCGGACGAGGCGGGTATCGACCGGCGGGCTGGCGGTTGACCTTTTCCGCAGGTGCAAGCTGTGTCTGCAGAGCGTGCTGGTGACGATGTGCCCAGCGAACAGCGGGTAGTGCTGCCAAGCCCGTCAGCGCGAACATGGCTCCTGCGACATTGCCCTTGCCGGAAACCTCGTCCGTGCAGGTCAGGCTGCGTGTTGGTATTCGTGGAGGATGCCGCCGAGGCGATCGTGTCGGCGTATGTCGAGGCGGGCTAACGCGTTGGGATCGTCGATCGGCGGGGGTAAGGGGTGCAGCGGCCTGGCGTTCGCGATGCCCTGGTGTGGGCGGTGTGTGTTGTAGAAGTGCTCGAACTCGCGCAGGGTGTGGAGGAGGTGTCGCTGGTTCCAGATCAAGGTCCGGTGCAGGAGCTCGCGGCGGCAGGTCTGTATCCACCTTTCCATGATCGAGTTCATTCTTGGCATCTGGATGCCGCTGAGCACGACGTCGATTCCCGCGTCCTTGAGGACGGCATCGAAGAGGGTGGGGAACTTCCCGTCCCGGTCTCGGATCATGAATTGTGCCCGGCGGCTGAGGTCTTCGAGGTCCGTGACGAGGTTCTTCGCCGCTTGCGCTACCCAGGATGCGGTGGGGTGTGTGGTGGCGCCCAGCACCCGGATCCGGCGACTGGCGTGTTCGATCGCCACGAGCACGTACATCCGTATCCCCGACAGGGTGACTGTTTCCATGAAGTCGCAGGCCAGCAGGGCATCAGCCTGGGAGCGAAGGAAGTCGGCCCAGGTACTGGAGTTCCGCTCGGGCGCCGGGTCGATGCCTGCCTCCTTGAGGATTTCCCAGACGGTGGACGCGCCCACCTTCACCCCCGGCACGAGCAGTTCGCCGTGCAGGCGCCGGTATCCCCAGCTGGGGTTCTCCTTCGCCAGGCGCGGCACCAGGGTGCGGATGGAGCGCACGGTGCGCGGTCGTCCCGGGCGTTTGGGCCGGCAGGAGGCGGCATGGCGGCGTTTGACGAGGTTACGGTGCCAGCGCAGTACTGTGTCGGGGCGTACGAGCAGCCGTAATCTTCGCAGGACGTGCAGTGGCAGCCGGTGCAGCAGCGCCGCCAGGAACGCCCGATCGCTTGGCGAGAACCGGATCTTGTCCTTGCCGAGTTGGCGTTCCGGCACGGTGATCTGGTGGCGCGGGGCGAGGATCTCCGCGTCCTTGTCCCGGTCGGTCATCGGCAGCAGGCGAAGCATCGCGAACGCGTTCGTCACACCTGGGTAAGCCAGTCGCAGCAGCACGACCGATCATCATGACGCGCTGACGGCAGCCGCGCGAGAGCGCCAGCTTGGGCGACCGCGGCCAGATTTCGGGAAACCCGATGCGCCAGCCTCCACCAGGGCGGATGCGATGTCCGGCAAGGGCAGTGTCACCTGCGGCTGGTGGAGGCGGTCAGGGGGAGCTCGCGAGCTCTGGCGGCACGTACTCGGAAGTCACAGATGCCTGACCGGCGACGCGTTGTGGCCCCGCCGGGCGATCGACGAATCCTGCCGAGAACGGCGGAAGCGCCAGTCAATCCTGGGGCATACCTCCGAGCGGAGCCACAGGGATCATTACTGTCACCCTTTGATCTCGCAGATGACCGCGCCCGAGGTGATGGACGCGCCGACCTCGGCGGCCAGGCTCTTGACGGTGCCCGCGCGGTGGGCGTTGAGGGGCTGTTCCATCTTCATGGCCTCCAGGACGACGATGAGGTCGCCCTCGGCCACGGTGTCGCCCTCGTTGACGGCGACCTTGACGATGGTGCCCTGCATGGGGGAGGCCAGGGCGTCGCCGGAGGCGGCTGAGCCGGACTTCTTGACCGCCTTGCGCTTCGGCTTCTTCGAGCCGCCCGCCGGGGCGGTGGCCATGCCCAGGGAGGCGGGCAGCGAGACCTCCAGCCGCTTGCCGCCGACCTCGACCACGACGGTCTCGCGGCCGGTGGGCTCTTCGTCTTCGTCGGGGCTGACGGGGGCGAAGGGGGTGATGGTGTTGTTGAACTCGGTCTCGATCCAGCGGGTGTGGATCGTGAACGGCTCGCTGGTGAACGCCGGGTCCACCACTACCGCCTGGTGGAACGGGATCGCGGTGGCCATGCCCTCGACCTGGAACTCGGCCAGCGCGCGGGCGGCGCGCTGGAGGGCCTGGGTGCGGGTGGCGCCGGTGACGATCAGCTTGGCCAGCAGCGAGTCCCACGCCGGGCCGATGACGCTGCCGGACTCCACGCCCGCGTCCAGCCGGACACCGGGCCCGGCGGGCGGGACGAAGGAGGTCACCGTGCCGGGGGCGGGCAGGAAGTTGCGGCCCGGGTCCTCGCCGTTGATGCGGAACTCGAAGGAGTGGCCCCGCATCTGCGGGTCGTCGTAGCCGATGGCCTCGCCGTCGGCGATGCGGAACATCTCGCGGACCAGGTCGATGCCGGTGACCTCCTCGGTGACCGGGTGCTCCACCTGGAGACGGGTGTTGACCTCGAGGAAGGAGATGGTGCCGTCGTTGCCGACCAGGAACTCCACCGTCCCCGCCCCCACGTAGCCCGCCTCCTTGAGGATGGCTTTGGAGGCGGCGTAGAGCTGGTCGTTCTGTTCCTGGGTCAGGAAGGGGGCCGGGGCCTCTTCGACGAGCTTTTGGTGGCGGCGCTGGAGGGAGCAGTCACGGGTGGAGACGACCACGACGTTGCCGTGGGTGTCGGCCAGGCACTGGGTCTCCACATGGCGGGGCTTGTCCAGGTAGCGCTCGACGAAGCACTCTCCGCGGCCGAAGGCCGCGACGGCCTCGCGGACGGCGGAGTCGTAGAGCTCGGGGACTTCTTCCATGGTGCGGGCGACCTTCAGGCCGCGGCCGCCGCCGCCGAAGGCGGCTTTGATGGCGATGGGCAGGCCGTGCTGTTCGGCGAAGGCCACGACCTCGTCCGCGCCGGAGACCGGGTCGGGGGTGCCGGCGACCAGGGGGGCGCCGGCGCGCTGGGCGATGTGGCGGGCGGCGACTTTGTCGCCCAGGTCGCGGATGGCGTGCGGCGGGGGGCCGATCCAGGTCAGGCCCGCGTCCAGGACGGCCTGGGCGAATTCGGCGTTCTCGGAGAGGAATCCGTAGCCGGGGTGGATGGCGTCGGCGCCGGATTCGGCGGCCGCGGCCAGGACTTTGGCCTGGTCGAGATAGCTGGCCGCCGGGGTGTCACCGCCCAGCGCATAGGCTTCATCGGCCGCGCGCACATGACATGCGTCCCGGTCCGGATCGGCGTAGACGGCTACGCTCGCGATCCCGGCATCCCGGCAGGCACGGGCAACACGGACAGCGATCTCGCCACGGTTGGCGATGAGCACCTTCGTCAGCATGTCGGCTCCAGGGTCTGGTTCGGGGCGGCGTCGAACTGGTCGATGGTTTCGAGCGTCAGGTGGCCGCCTGAAAGTACGGAGAGACCCGGGAGTGCCGCATCCTCGGCGAAGACGGTGGCGACGATCTGTTCCGGGGTTTGGTGCGGGCCGGTGTCGAGGACCTCGTAGCCGGTGTCGCGCAGGCCCCGGGCGATGACGTCGGCGCCGCGGTCGTGGCCGTCAAGCCCGGGCTCGGCGATACGGGTGCCCGGCACCGGCGCGGCACTGGCACCGGCACGAGCTGTCCGCTGTTGCGGAGTCTTCATGGTCTCTCCGTTCGAATGGTCAGCGGGGCGGGAGGACCCCACCGGCCGCCGGGGCCAGGGAGTACGCCGTGCTTGTGCGACGACGTCGCGGATGCGGGCCCCGTGGGTTCCTCAGCGTGGCCAGTAGGAGCAGCGCCACGCCGCCGGGCCCGGCTGGGGAGGGGCGCTGCATGAGATGTTGCGGGTTTTGACCGTCCACTCGTCCAGTCGCTGCGGCGTCGCAGGGACGGCTGAGGCCGCTGCGGCGCGGGCTTGGATCACCGCGAGCGCGGCGGCCAGCTCTTCGTGAGTGGGGTTGCCCCGTACGACCGTGAACACCATTGGCTGTCCTTTCCGAAGTCCGTGAGGTCAGTGGGGTCAGAGGGGGATGTTGCCGTGCTTCTTGGGGGGTAGCGCTTCGCGCTTGTTCCGCAGGGTCCTCAGTCCGCGGACGATGTGGCGGCGGGTCTCGGAGGGCATGATCACCGCGTCGACGTAGCCTCGCTCGGCCGCGATATACGGATTCAGCAGGGTGTCCTCGTAGTCCGCGATCAGCTCGGTGCGGGTGGTCTCCGGGTCGTCGGAGGCGGTGATGGTGCGCCGGTGGAGGATGTTGACCGCGCCCTGGGCGCCCATGACCGCGATCTGTGCGGTGGGCCAGGCCAGGTTGAGGTCCGCGCCCAGATGCTTGGAGCCCATGACGTCGTAGGCGCCGCCGAACGCCTTGCGGGTGATGACCGTGATCAGCGGGACGGTGGCCTCCGCGTAGGCGAAGATCAGCTTGGCGCCGCGGCGGATGATGCCGTTGTACTCCTGGTCGGTGCCGGGCAGGAAGCCGGGCACGTCCACGAAGGTCAGCACGGGCACGTTGAACGCGTCGCAGGTGCGCACGAAGCGTGCGGCCTTCTCGGAGGCGTCGATGTCCAGACAGCCGGCGAGCTGCATGGGCTGGTTGGCGACGATGCCCACCGGATGGCCCTCGACCCGGCCGAAGCCGGTGATGATGTTGGGCGCGAAGAGCGCCTGCGTCTCCAGGAACTCGTTGTCGTCCAGGACGTGCTCGATGGCCTTGTGCACGTCGTACGGCTGGTTCGCCGAGTCCGGGATGAGCGTGTCCATCTCCCGGTCCTCGTCCGAGACCTCCAGATCGGCCTCGTCGGCGAAGGCCGGGGGCTCGGAGAGGTTGTTGGAGGGGAGGTAGGCCAGCAGGGTCTTGACGTACTCGATGCCGTCCTTCTCGTCGCCGGCCAGGTAGTGCGCGACACCGGAGGTGGTGTTGTGCGTCCGGGCGCCGCCCAGCTCCTCGAAGCCGACGTCCTCACCGGTGACCGTCTTGATCACGTCGGGGCCGGTGATGAACATGTGCGAGGTCTGGTCGATCATCACCGTGAAGTCGGTGATCGCCGGGGAGTAGACCGCCCCGCCCGCGCACGGGCCCACGACCAGGCTGATCTGCGGGATCACTCCGGAGGCATGGGTGTTGCGGCGGAAGATCTCGCCGTACATGCCGAGTGAGACCACGCCCTCCTGGATGCGGGCGCCGCCGGAGTCGTTGATGCCGATGACCGGGCAGCCGGTCTTCAGCGCGAAGTCCATGACCTTGACGATCTTCTCGCCGAACACCTCCCCGAGCGCCCCGCCGAAGACCGTGAAGTCCTGGGAGAACACGGCCACCGGGCGGCCGTCGACCGTGCCGTAGCCGGTGACGACCCCGTCGCCGTAGGGGCGGTTCTGCTCGATGCCGAAGTTGGTCGAGCGGTGCCGGGCGAACTCGTCGAGCTCGGTGAAGGACCCCTCGTCCAGGAGGAGGCCGATGCGCTCGCGCGCGGTCAGCTTGCCCTTGGCGTGCTGCTTCTCCACCGCGCGCGCGGACCCCGCATGGGTCGCCTCTTCGATACGGCGCTGCAGATCCGCGAGCTTCCCCGCGGTGGTGTGAATATCGATGTCGGCCGACTGCGCGGGCTCGGTGCTCACTGCTTGGCTCCCTTCTGAGCGTTGGCGCTGGTGGCGTGCCAGGTGGTGAGCAAGAGCCCGGTTGCCGAGGCAGCTGTGAATGAGTTTCCGAGCGGGAACGGCACTGCCATCCGCACCGGGGAAGCCGGAACGGGGGTGTCCGGTTGGTGAGGCGGGGACGTCGGACCGGCGCCTGGGGGCACCGTTACGTCGTTGCGTCTCAGCGTTCTTGGCAGGAACGAATCGGTCGGCATTGGGGGGCGGCGTGGTAGGTGGGAGCCCGGAGGGATCAATGGAGGCACTCCAGAGGTGATGGGCAATGGCCTGCGGGGCCGAACTCAAGGTCAGAAGGTGTCGTGGGGGACGTACGCACCCCAGACGTAGCTGGAGCAAGTGGGGGTGCTGCCTCGACGTTCATCGCCACGGAGGCCGCGGAGGCTGTGGAGGCTCGCAGAGGCGGAAGAGGAGTGCCTGAGGGCCGGACTCGATGCCTTCTGTCAGACATACCGGGGCCCCGATCCGCACGGTGAGCGGCGGCACGCCGATGACCCTGGAGCACAGCCAGAATCCCTCGTTCATGTTGATGGTGGCGAGTGCGCACTGTCTGCCGGGGCTCCGGCCCGTGGCCAGGACATGACGGATGACCCCGGTGCCGCAACTGAGTTCCCAGGCGAGATCGGTGGAGGCGCAGACGGGACACAACAGACGGCGGAAGACTGCGGTTTGACACCAGCGGCAGCGCTGGAAGTACAGCTCTCCGCCCCCCACTCCACCCAGCGGCACCTGCGTGGGGCAGTCCGCCTCCGGGAGTGGGCTCGCGCTGGGATCGACCTCCCGTTCGTCGGGGGCGCTATCCGTGGTTTCGATCGCTGCATGGAGCACGGTGTTCCTCTCCGTCTCCGTCCCGAAATGACCCGCGAGGGGAGACGAGAGCTCACCGATCACGGCTGTAGCACGTCGGCACCGATGTGGCGGCGTGTTTCACAAGCTATGGTACCCAGTCCCGAAAGTGAAGTACTGAGTCCCAAAATGTGCTCTGTGATGGAGCCTCGCCGCGTCACTCGGCGCCCGATGCCCGAAGAATTCGGTACTCAGTCCCATCGAGACGAGGCAAGTGGCGTCCACGCGGTAAGGCGGGGAAGGATGGGCGGTCATGAGCAAGCTACCTGCACGGATCCGACTGGCAGATGCCGCATTCGCGCTCTTCGACGAGCGCGGATACGAGCAGACGACCGTCGACGACATCGCTGAGCGAGCGGGGCTCGGGCGCACGACGTTCTTCCGGAACTACCGTTCCAAGGAAGACGTCATCTTTCCGGACCACGATCGGCTCCTGGAGTTGATCAGAGATCGGCTGGCGACCTCGAGCCACAGCACCGCTCTGGTCGCCGTGTCGGACGCGGTTCGACTCGTACTGCTGCACTACGTGGAGGAGGGCGACCTGGCGAGGCGGCGATACGCCCTCACGAGCAAGGTGGCTGCCCTGCGTGACCGGGAGATCGCCAGTGTGGGCCGCTATCAGCGACTGTTCCGGGAGTTCATCGCGGACTGGCTGGGGGGTCCGGCGGAATCGGCGTCGCTGAGGGCCGAACTCATGGCCGCCGCGGTGGTCGCCGCTCACAACCATGTGCTGCGTCGATGGCTTCGGGGTGAGTCGTCCGACCCGGTCGCCGAGGTGGACGAGGCGATGCGTGAGGTGCTCGCCCTCTTTCCGGCGCCCGGCTCCTCACCGGAGCCCGGCGGTGGTACCACTGTCGTCGCGTTCAGGACCGGGCAGGACATCGACGCCCTGCTTCCCTCGCTGCGACGTCTCGTCGAGGACGGCGCCGAGCGCTGAAGCCCGCTCCGTTTGATCGAGTGATGCCGCGCACAGCGGAGACAGGGGCGCGCTTGGGCGTGTTAGCTTCCGGCTGTGGCTTCCCCGGTCCCGCACACCTTCCTATCCCGTAGCGGAACCGCCGGGGCCAGCCCAGGAGGCTGCCCGGCGGTGCTCGGCGCCCGTGCCCCGCTCGACCCGCTCGACCCGCTCGACCTCTTCGGCGACGGCTTCGTCCGAGACCCATACCCCTGGCTCGACCGGCTCCGGGCCGAGGACCCCGTGCACTACGACCCCGGCACCGGGTTGTGGCTGGTCAGCCGATACGACGATGTGCGCCGCGTACTGCTCGACCCGACCCTGTTCCGTCCCGACAACGCTCTGCACGCAGTCACCCCCCTACCGGTGGCGGCGCTGCGGATTCTCGCCCGGGCCGGCTTCGCGCTCCCACCCGCGCTCGCCAACAACGGCACTCCCAGTCACCCTGGACTGCGCCGCGTGGTGACCCGATTCTTCAACGCCGAGCGCGTCGCTGCGGCCATACCGGTCATCGAGCGCGTCGCCGAGGACTTGCTCGACGCCGTGCGGTCGGAGATCGAGGCCACCGGCCGGTGCGAGCTGTTCAGTTCTTTCGCGCAGGTGCTGCCCTGCCGGGTACTGATGGAGCTTCTCGGCATTCGGGGAGTCACTCCGGCCACCTTGATTCGCTGGAGCGATGCCTCACTGGAACTGTTCTGGGGCAGGCCCACTTTCGACAGGCAGCTGGAACTGGCGGAGCTCGTCGGCGAGTTCCATCAGTGGCTGACCGACACGGTGCGCGGCGATGCCGCCCCGCCCACACCGGCCGGAGAGCTGCGGCAAGATCCGCGAGTTCTGGGGAAACGTGCCCGTGGTACTGAAGGCCTACGCTTGGATCCGCGCCATGGGGGCGGAGGGTGTGGCCGAGGCCTCCGACATCTCCGTCCTCGCCAACAACTACATGGAGCGGGGCCTGCTCGCCATCCGCGGCGTCACCCGTTCGCACCCCGACGCGACCAGCCCGCGCCTGGAAATGACGCGCTACAGCCTGGCTCAGATGAAGGAGGAAACCGGGGTGGACGTCCATGACGTCCAGAACCGCATGACCGACTTCGGCGTGGATGCCATGTGGACCAGCCACGAACCATGGCTCATCCCCGAGCCGTTCACGCCCGAGGCCGGCGAGATGTACGGCAAGGAAGCACTCGACACCTGGATCGCGGTTCTCGCCCGGATCTCCGATGAGGCGTACTCCGATCCTGAGATCGTCAAGACCGCGCCTCACAACCAGGCGGTACACCGCCTCGATCACGACGCGATGGAGGACCCCGCACGCTGGGCCATGACCTGGCGGGCCTACCTGCGCAAGAGGGCGAACACCGGCGCCTAGAGCTGAGCGGGCTGTGAGTGGGTCCGTCGCGGCAGGGCGACCAATGCCCTGCAGCGGCGGACCGTGCACCGTCGCGGCGCAGAACGCGCCGCATAGTGGCGGCGGCGACCCGATGGCCAAGCCGTCGGAGTTCGCCTTGGATCCTGACGTATCCCCAGGCCGGGTTCTCTCGCGCCAGGCGCTGGATGAGCGCGACTGTCTCTTCCTGCAATGGTGGACGACCGGATCTGACCGCCGTCTGGCGCCACTTCCAGCGCACCAGACGGCGGTGCCAGGTCAGCAGGGTGTCCGGTGTGACCAGCCGATGGCGACGTAAGACGGTGGGCAGGTGCCGTGCGAGAGCGGAGAGCACGGCACGATCGGCCCATGAGAGCCGCGGCCGCTCGACCTGTCGGCGAAGCACAGCGACCTCGTGCCGAAGCACGAGGATCTCGGCATTGTTCGCGGCGGTCGATCAGCCCAGCAAAAGGAAGCAGCCCAGCAGCCGACAGAAGACCAGGTACAGCAGTCGCAGACCCACGATCACTGATCATGCCCATACTTGAGCGATCGCAAAGCCCCAGGTCAACCACCGTACGGCAATAAAGACACCCTTCAGGCATCGAAGAGGGTGGGGAACTTCCCGTCCCGGTCCCGGATCATGAATTGTGCCCGGCAGCCGAGGTCTTCGAGGTCCATGACGAGGTTCTTCGCCGCTTGCGCTACCCAGGAGGCGCTCGGATGCGCGGTGGCGCCCAGGATCCGGATCCGGCGACTGCCGTGTTCGATCACCACGAGCACGTACATCCGTATCCCCGACAGGGTGACTGTTTCTATGAAGTCGCAGGCCAGCAGCGCATCAGCCTGGGAGCGAAGGAAGTCGGCCCAGGTACTGGAGTTCCGCTCGGGCGCAGGGTCGATGCCGGCCTCCTTGAGGATTTCCCAGACGGTGGACGCGCCCACCTTCACCCCCGGCACGAGCAGTTCGCCGTGCAGGCGCCGGTAGCCCCAGCTGCGGTTCTCCTTCGCCAGGCGCAGCACCAGGGTGCGGATGGAGCGCACGGTGCGCGGCCGTCCCGGGCGTTTGCATCGGCAGGAGGAGGCATGGCGGCGTTTGACGAGGTTACGGTGCCAGCGCAGTACTGTGTCGGGGTGTACGAGCAGCCGTAACTGTCGCAGGACGTGCAGTGGCAGCCGGTGCAGCAGCGCCGCCAGGTACGCCCGATCGCTTGGCGTGAACCGGATCTTGTCCTTGCCGAGTTGGCGTTCCAGCACGGTGATCTGGTGGCGCGGGGCGAGGATCTCCGCGTCCTTGTCCCGGTCGGTCATCGGCAGCAGGCGGAGCATCGCGAACGCGTTCGTCACACCCAGGTAAGCCAGTCGCAGCAGCACGACCGATCACCATGACGCGCTGACGGCAGCCGCGCGAGAGCGCCAACTCAAGTGACTGCGGCCAGATTTCGGGAAGCGCGATGCACCGGCTCCCACCAGGACGGATGAGGTTTCCGGCAAGGGCAGAGTTATAGGCCACCATCTGGTGCGACAACTTTTGAGCTGACCTGGCGAGTTGGCATCTAGAGGTGGATCAACATCTGGTTGACACATCAAGTGACTGTGCCTAACATAGGTGTCACGTCATCCAGTTGAGGCCGGTAGTCACCTGGTACCGCGGGCCGTCTCTTGCGAGGACCGCGGCGGCTTGCGGAGCAATCTTGCCGAGCGGGCTGGTGGCTGGCCAGTTCGGCTTCAGGGCGCCTGTGCGGATACGTGAAGCCATATCGGCGTGGCGCCGTCTGGGCGCGCGTCATACATACCCCGGAGAGGGATCCCATGAGCAACGAAGCGAAGTCCGGACTGCAGGCGCTGCTGACGCCCGAGGAGAGCGTCGTCGTCCTGATCGACCACCAGCCGTTCCAGTTCGCCAACCTGAACAGTCACGAACCCACGATGATCGTGAACAACTCTGTCGGCCTCGCCAAGGCTGCCAAGGTGTTCGACGTGCCGACCATCCTGACGACCGTGCTGGAGGAGCGCGGCGGCTACCTCATCAAGGGGCTGCAGGATGTGTTCCCGGAGCAGAAGCCGATCAACCGCACGTTCGTCAACACCTGGCAGGACGAGCGTGTCGTCGACGCCGTCAAGGCGACCGGCCGCAAGAAGCTGATCATCGCCGGCCTGTGGACGGAGGTCTGTGTCGCGATGCCGGCGATACAGGCGGCGGGTGAGGGCTTCGAGGTCTTCGTCGTCACCGATGCCTCGGGCGGTGCCTCGAAGGAAGCTCATGACATGGCCGTGCGGCGCATGGTCCAGGCGGGAGTGGTACCGATCACCTGGCTGGCCGTGATGAGTGAGTGGCAGCGCGACTATGCGCGTGAGGAGACCGTCCCGGGCTTGACCGAGATTCTGCTTGAGCACGGGGGCGCCACCGGCGTCGCCTTCACCTGGGAGACGCAGCTGCTCGCCACGGGACGCCCCGTAAACGACGCCTGACATGGCTGCCGCCCCGGCACCGATCCGTATCGGCTGCTGCCTGTCGCTGACCGGTCCGCTTGCGGACAAACAGCCGGTCGGCCCGTCTCACCCATGAGATCTGGCAGCAGGACATTAACAGCCGGGGCGGCCTGCTCGGCCGCCCGGTCGAGCTCGTCTGCCACGACGACCATGCAGGCGCCTCCCTGGTTCCCGAGATCTATGAGCGGCTGATCGAGGAAGACAAGCCGATCTCATCATCAGTGGTTACGGCACCAACACCCTCCTGTCGGCCATGCCGTTGGTGATGCAGCGGCAGCGCTTCTACGTCGGGCTCATGGTGAAGGGTGTCTTTATTGCCGCATGGTGGTCGACCTGGGGCTTTTCGATCGCTCGAGTATGGGCATGACCAGTGATCGTGGGTCTGCGATTGCTCTACCTGATCTTCTGCCGACTACTGGGCTGCTTCCTCTTGCTGGGCCGATCGCCCGCCGCGAGCAACGCCGAGATCCTGGCGCCGCGTCATGAGGTCGCTGTCCTTCGCCGGCAGTTCGAGCGGCCGCGGCTCTCCTGGGCTGATCGTGCCGTCCTCTCCGCTCTCGCACGGCACCTGCCACCCGCCGTACGTCGCCGTCGGCTGGTCACCCCGCGCACGCTGCTGACCTGGCACCGTCGTCTGGTGCGCTGGAAATGGCGCCAAGCACCGGTCCCGTCAGGTCGGCCATCGTTGCCGGAAGAGACGGTCGCGCTCATTCAGCGCCTGGCGAGGGAGAACCCGACCTGGGGGTATGTCAGGATCCAGGGTGAGCTGCTTCGGCTTGGCCATCGGGTTGCCGCTGCCACGATCCGGGGTGTCCTGCGACGCTCCGGTCTGCCGCCCGCTCCGCAGCGCGCATCCCAGCAGACCTGGCGTACCTTCCTGCGCGCCCAGGCCCACACGCTTCTGGCTTGTGATTTCATGCACGTGGACACCGTCTTCCTCAGGCGTCTCTACGTCTTCTTCGTCATGGAGATCAAGACCCGGCGCGTCCACGTTCTGAGCCTCACCGCCCACCCGACCGGCGGCATGGGTCACTCAGCTCGCCCGGAACCTGCTCATGGACCTTGAGGAGAGGGCTGGGTGCTTCCGGTTCCTCATCCGTGACCGGGACGGCAAGTTCACCGCCGCAACCGACCGACTCCTCATCACCGGTGAACGACGCCTGCGTACAGTCCTCACCGCCTACGCCGAGCACTACAACGCCGGACGAGCTCACCGTAGCCTCGACCTACGTGCTCCAGACGACGACCCGAACATCATCCCCTGCCCGCCGCCACGGTCAGGCGCAAGCAGGTACTCGGCGGACTGCTCAACGAGTACCACACCACGCCACTCCGACCGCCTCACCATCCACAGGAAAGGCCCAGATCAGCGGCCTGATCGGGGTATTGACACCCTTCAGGGTCCCCTGCCGCGCGGCCGGAGTCCCTGGCGAGAGACACCATCTGACGCTTGAGGAGGCATGCGGAATGCTTGGCCCCCTGGCCGATCCTCTGATCCCGGACCAGCGGTCAGCGGTGAGTGTGTCCGTCGCGAACTCGGCTGGCGGCCCGCGCATCAGGACGTCCTCGCCGGATGGCGCAGGGCTGACCTCCCATGATCCAGGCAGTCGCGTCCCCTCACCCGGTCAGTCCGGCTGCTTCTCCATATGGTCCAGGACGAGCTTGGAGATCCGGCCGAGTGTGCTGAGCTGGTTCGGGGTCAGGGCATCGATGAACAGGCGGCGGACGTGCTCGACGTGCTGGGGTGCGGCCTCTTCGATCGCCTTGTAGCCCGCCGGGGTGGCGACGATGAATGCTCCGCGTCCGTCGTCGGGGCATTCCTCCCTGGCCACGAGCCCGCGTTTCGCCATCCGCGTGACCTGGTGGGACATTCGGCTCTTCTCCCACTCCACGAGTTTGGCCAGATCCAAGAAGCGCATCCGCCCGCCGCCTCTTTCGGTGAGGCTGGCGAGCACGATGTAGTCGGAGGCGGACATTCCGGAGTCGGCCTGGACGCGGCGGGACAGCCGTCCGATGAGCGTCTCCTGCATGCGGATGAAGCTGTCCCAGGCGGCCTTCTCTTCCCGATTGAGCCAGCGCGGCGGTGCGTCCATGGGGGCAGTCTAACGAAATCGTTGACAGCTCATCTGCGCGCAGGGGCGGCGATGCAACCCTCGGCGAAGCCGCGTCCGCCGTGCCCAAGATGCCTCGGTTCAGACCCCGCCCTGGTGCATGAGCCGGAAGGCGTCGGGATCGGTGCCCGTCGGACAGGTGAAGAACGTGCCGAAGTGTTCGGTTCGGGGTCAAGGGTGAGTGGTACGAGCCGCGTCTCCCGCGGGTCGAGTTCCAGGGATTTGCCGGCCATGAGGTTGTGTGGTGCCAGAACGGGTCGCGGCAGATCGTCGTGTCACCACCGGGATCGCTCCTCCGGAGAACTCGTCTTTCCCTGCGTGGAAGCTCTCACTGCGGAATGAACGGGGCCAACCGCGGCCATGTCGGGACGTGGCGCAGAATTCTCCGGCCCCCGTGCTCGCTCTGCGGTACGAGCGCACTCGCCGAGGAGTAGGTTGATGCATCAACCTGATGGGGTTAGGCTGATGTCCTGGCTGACGGGATTCTGTCGAGTTGAGCGAGATCAGGCTCAGAAGGAGGACACATGACGGTCGAAGTGAGCGACGTGCCCGAGGCGAAGCGCTACGAGGCCCGCGTCGATGGAGAGTCCAAGGTGGCGGGCGTCGCGGAATACATCCGTACGACGGAACTCGTCGCGTTCGTGCACACCGAGGTCGAGGCGGAGTACGAGGGCGCGGGAGTCGGGTCCGCGCTGGCCCGCACCGCCCTTGACGAGGCACGCGCCGCGAACCTGCGGGTGCTGGCCACCTGCCCCTTCTTCGCGGGCTGGATCAGCCGGCACCCCGAGTACCAGGACCTGCTGTACCAGTCCCGCAGCAAGGTCAGTGACTGAAGAGCCGAGCACGGCAGTGACGGAGGCAGGCATGAGCGGTGGATCCGAGAAGAAGACGTACCAGGCGCAGTCGATCACGGTGACCTTCGAAGCCAGGCGCTGCCTGCACGCCGCCGAATGCGTCCAGGGCCTGCCCGAGGTGTTCGACATAGCGAAGCGCCCGTGGATCCAGCCGGACAACGCCACGGCCGAGCGCCTGGCGGAAGTGGTGCGGCGCTGTCCCTCGGGTGCGCTGCAGTACGAACTCGTGGACGGCGGGACAGGGGCCCCGACCGGCCCAGCGGGATCACCCGCAGTTCCACCGGGCAGCTGACCGTGCGCGGGTGAGTGGAGTGTGGACACGGCGGAAGGCCCGCGCGCCGGGACCAGAGGCGTGCTGTGAGGCTGTGGGCGGATCCGCCTCCAGCCGTACTGCGACCACGCGGGGCCCTGCGGTCAGCCGGCTCATGCCGCCGCCGGTGGCGTGGGCACGTTCGCCGGTCAGCCGGCCGTCGCCCGCGGTGCGCGTGTCATCGGCACCGCGGGCGAACGCAACCACGAACAGCTCCGCTCCCTCGGTGCGGAACCGGTCACCTGTGGCAAGGGCCTGGTCGACCGCGTACGAGCGATTTCCCCCCAGGGAGTCGACGCGGTCCTCGACGCCTCCGGTCGCGGTGAGATCCCGGACTCGATCGAACTCGCCGGCGGCTCGACACGCGTCCTCTCACTCGTGGCCTTCGGCGCCGCGAGCACCGGAATCCAGATCCACATGACCGAGCCGGGAGCGGGCGGTCCCGAAGCGCTCCGGGACATCCTCGCCCCCATCGAGGCGGGACGGCTGCCCCCAGTGCCGAGTCCTTCGCCTTCGACTCCATCTGGCACCTGCCCGGTCTGTGCCGGCCTGGGAAGCATCGAGGGCGCTCGGTGCGTGCCGCGATCCAGCCGAGCATGGTGGTCGGCGACGAGGGCACGAACGGGGGATTGTGGTGCTCGCCGGTGGCGAACACGTCCAGCCCGACCTCCTCGGCCTTCGGCGCTATGGCGATCATGGCCTTGATGCGTTCAAGGGCGGTCGGTGTCCGGCCGGTGGTGGGGTCCTGTGTCACGTCACCAACGGTGGTGATCCCGAACTGCGTGGTCGCTCACTCTTCCTTATGGTTGATGTATCAATATCATCTCGAATGGGGCCCATGGCAGGTCTGATCCCGCTGTTCGGTGGGCAGGTCAGGTGCCCCGAGGCTGCCGGTGCGAGCGTCGGTTGACTAGTCAACCAAGTTGGTGGTTGGCTTGCCGCGGAAGTTTCCTCCTCGTGCGGAGGAACGACGACGCAGCGACCATCCTGAGGAGGAGCGATGGAACCTCGCGTGGCGGACAACCCCGGACGATCGCGTTTCGAGGTCTTCGACGGCGACGAGCTCGCCGGCTTTGCCGAGTATCACCGGTACCGGGACGAGATCGCCTTCATTCATACCGAGATCGACCCGCGGTTCGAGGGCGGAGGCCTCGGCGGCGTACTCGCCCGTGCGGCCCTCGACGCGGCCAGGGAACAAGGGCTCGGAGTGCTTCCCTTCTGCCCCTTCATCCGTGGCTGGATCGGCAAGCACCCGGAGTACACCGGCCTGGTGCCGCAGGGGCAGCGGGCACGGTTCGGGCTGTGAGGCGGGCCGTGCCGGAGACGGAGCAGATCGAGACGTCCGATGCCGTCCAGCCCGTCTACGTACGAGCCGCTGCCGTCGTCGCCACCAGTTCCGGATCGGACTACCGAGTGGACATACGGGCCGGCCGCCACCCCCTGGCCGCCGACGAGCCGGAGTCCGTCGGTGGCGCCGACACCGCGCCCACTCCCGTCGGCCTGCTGTTGTCGGCCCTGGGATCCTGTACGGCCATCACGCTGCGCATGTACGCCCAGCGCAAGCAATGGCCTCTGGGGGAAGTCCGGGTGCACCTGGCGTACGAGAAGGGGCCGGACCGGGCGGTCCGTATCACGCGGCGCATCGAGTTGGCGGGCGACCTCGACGACGACCGGCGTGCACGGCTGCTGGAGATCGCCGACCGGACCCCCGTAACGCGGGTGGTACGCGGCGAAACGCCCATCGTGCCCGCGCCCGAACGCTCGGCGCGGCACATCGCCCTACCGCAGCCCGCCGCCGCAGAAAGGATGCAGTCGTCATGAGTGACCTCGACCTCCAGCCCGGTCTCCGTGAGTGCGGGGGCCGGGCCGACGTGTCCGGGCGGCCCGTCAGGGAACTGCTGAACCCGCGCGAGGCAAGCTTGGGCGCCACGGTCGTCCGTAGACTGCTGCCGAATCTGGGGCGGCGGATGGTGGGCGCCTGGTGCTTCGTCGACCACTTCGGCCCCGATGACATCGCCGACGAGCCCGGCATGCAGGTGCCACCGCACCCGCACATGGGCCTGCAGACGGTGAGCTGGCTGCACGAGGGCGAGGTTCTGCACCGCGACAGCGTTGGCAGCGTGCAGACCCTGCGCCCGCGCCAGCTCGGCCTGATGACGTCGGGACGGGGCATCGCGCACGCCGAGCAGAGCGCCGTGCCGCACCCCCGCCTGCTCCACGGCGCCCAGCTGTGGGTCGCGCTGCCCGAGGCTTACCGGCACACCACGCCCGCCTTCGAGCACCACGCCGACCTGCCCGTCGTCACGGCCCCGGGACTGAAGGCCACCGTCGTCCTGGGCGGACTGGACGGCGTGGTCTCGCCGGGCACGACGTACACACCTCTCGTCAGCGCCGACCTCGCACTCGCCGAAGGCGCAAACGTGCGGCTGCCCGTGGAGCCGGACTTCGAGTACGCCGTGCTGACGATGTCCGGGGCCACCGAGGTCGACGGGGTGCCTCTCGACCCCGGCTCCATGCTCTATCTAGGCTCCGGACGTTCCGAGCTGCCGCTGCGCGCCCTGAGCGACTCGGGGCTGCTGCTGCTTGGGGGAGAGCCGTTTGAGGAGAAGATCATCATGTGGTGGAACCTCATCGGACGAACCCAGGAGGAGATCGCCCAGGGACGCGAGGCGTGGACGTCCGGTGACCGCTTCGGAACGGTGTACGGCTACGACGGCTCGCCGCTGCCCGCGCCCGCCTTGCCGGTGACCCCGCTCAAGCCCCGGGGCCGTACTCGCTGACCTCCGCGGTCGCGCGGACTGGTCTCTGACCGTTCACCGGTGCCGGCCGCTCCCGCTGCGTTAGCTCCGGAGACCGCTGCCGCTGCCGCCGCTGCGGGCGGGCTGGCACTCATCACGGTCGCTTTGCCGGACGGAGCAGTGCTGCGCCGCCGGTCGTAGCCCGGGCGTAATAACGGGGGCAGCCAGCACTCCATCGGCTGCTGCCCCCTGCGGCCTCTCAGGCCACGAGCCGCAGAGCAACCCAACGCATCGTGCCGTAGTGGGCCTTGCAGGTGGCCGACAAACCTTGTACCCGCCGAATCACTACTGAGTTTTTCGTTAGTTCCGTGGTGGTTCAGGATGGATTGTCAATCCGGTGTGAGTGAGGAAGGACCACGGGAGTTGTTCGTTGGAGCAGATCCGGTGGATGCCGCGTTCGGCCGCGTCGGCGACATCGGCGAGGTGGTCGCCGGCGAGGTTGGCCAGCTCGCGGGCCTTGATGGCCGACCACAGCAGTTCCACTGGGTTGAGTTCGGGTGCGCAGGCCGGCAGCCGCTCCAGCGTCAGCCAGTCCTGCTCGGCCGCCCAGGCCCGCACGCTCCGACTCCAGCGGGCCGACAGTCCGTCCCACACCAACACCACCGACTCGCCGGCGCAGAAGGTCTTGACGTGTTCCGACACTTCGATCAAGGAAGTGGTGTCATAGCCGCCCGGCTTGAGGTGGAAGCACAGCCGCGGGCCACGTTCAAGGTCAGCGGCGTGGTAGCCCAGCGCGGCGGCCATCCCGGCTCGTTTCCAGTTCAGCCGGTGCCGCAGCGTGGGAGTGCGCCCGCGGGGTGCGCAGGTGCGGCGAACCTGGGGCAGCGGCGACACACCCGATTCATCGAAGAACACAATCCAGGCACGTTTCTTCACCGCCCCCTTTTGATGCGTGGCCACTCCTGGGCGACCCACCGGGCGATCTCGGACTCGTCCCGCTCGACGGCCTGACGCCTGGGCCGCCGCAGACTCCACCCCAGCCGCCCGGTAAGCAGGCGCCACACGGATGCCCGGGCCAGCTTCACCCCGGTCACCCGCTCAACCACCACGCCGACCCATTCCAAGGTCCACAGATCCGCCTCGAACCCGTGCGCCCGGGCCCCCTGCTCCAACGCGGCCCGAAACAGCTCCACTTGGACGTCACCCAGCTTGGGCGGCCGCCCGGAGACCGGACGCCGCCGCAGTGCCTCAACCCCACCCTGCTCCCACAGGCGTTTCCACCGGCGCACGCTCTCGGGGTGGATCCCCACCATCCGTGCGACCACGGATGAAGAACGTCCTTACTCGAACAACCTCGACCGCGCGCATGCGCCGGGCCTCGGCCAACTGCGGCCGGGTCAGCGGCAGAACGGAGACGTCGGAAACAACGGCCTGCGACTCGGAAGACACACCAACATGCTCACACCGCCGAAGCCCCTGCCCCCACAGAACTAACGAAAAACTCAGTAAGGCGGCTGAGCCGTCCCCAGTGGCGAGCACTGGCACTCATGCCGCTAAGGTGGATGCATCAACTATATTGAGGCTGTCGAGAGTCACATGAGACAGGTGTGCAGCCCGAGGGGAGAAGTCCGGCGATGCGGAATCTGACCGTGGCCCAGCAGATGGTGGACATCCTGCGCCAGGCGGGCGTGGAGCGGATCTACGGCGTGGTGGGTGACAGCCTGAACTCGGTGGTCGACGCGGTGCGCCGTACCGACGGCATCGAGTGGGTGCATGTACGGAACGAGGAGGCCGCCGCCTTCGCTGCGGCAGCGGAGGCACAGCTGACCGGCAAGCTCGCGGTGTGTGCCGGAAGCTGTGGCCCCGGAAACACGCATCTGATCCAGGGACTGTACGACGCGCACCGCTCCGGTGCGCCCGTGCTGGCACTCGCCTCGCACATCCCGTCCCACCAGATCGGCACCGGCTTCTTCCAAGAGACCCACCCGGAGAGGCTATTCACAGAGTGCAGCGACTACTGCGAGATGATCAGCACCCCCGGGCAGATGCCCCGGGTTCTGCGGATCGCCATGCAGCGGGCTCTTGGCAACAGCGCGGTGTCAGTCCTGGTGATGCCGGGCGATGTCGCGCACGACGAGGCGACTCATCCGACGGGGAGGAGCGATCTGGTCACTGAGCGTGGCCGGGTCGTCGCGCCGGACACACAGGTTCGGGCGCTGGCCGAGAAGGTGAACGCGGCACGGAAGGTGATGCTGTTCTGCGGTGCGGGAGTGCGGGACGCGCACGCCGAGGTCATGGCGCTCGCCGAGAAGGCTGCCGCCCCCATCGGGCACACCCTGCGGGGCAAGGAGTGGATCCAGTTCGACAACCCGTACGACGTGGGCATGAGCGGTCTGCTGGGCTACGGCGCCTGCTTCGACGCGATGCATGAGGCCGACCTGGTCGTCCTGCTCGGCACCGACTTCCCGTACAACGACTTCCTCCCGCAGGCACGGACCGTGCAGATCGACCACGATGCGGGCCGCCTCGGCCGTCGTACTGTGCTGGAACTCGGGGTCCACGGCGACGTCCGGGAGACGCTGCGGGCTGTGCTGCCGTTGGTCGAGGCGAAGCGGGGCCGTACCTATCTGGACCGGATGCTGCACAAGCATGCCAAGTCGCTGGAGACGGTGGTCTCCGCCTACACCCACGACGTCGAGCGGCACACCCCGATCCACCCTGAGTACGCGGCCTCGGTTCTGGACGAACTCGCGGCTGACGACGCTGTGTTCACCGTGGACACCGGCATGTCCAATGTTTGGGCGGCGCGTTATCTGACCCCCAATGGGCGGCGCCGGGTGATCGGTTCGTTCCTGCACGGCACGATGGCCAACGCGCTGCCGCACGCCATCGGCGCGCAGTTCGCTTACGCCGGCCGCCAGGTGATATCGATGTCGGGTGACGGTGGACTGGGCATGCTGATGGGCGAGTTGCTCACAGTGAAGCTGCACGATCTGCCGGTGAAGACGATCGTCTTCAACAACTCCTCCCTGGGCATGGTGAAGTTGGAGATGCTGGTCGAGGGGCTGCCCGAGCACGAGACCGACCACGAGCCGGTGGACTACGCGGCGATCGCCCGCAGCGCGGGCATCGAGGCGATCCGCATCGAGCGCCCCGGGGATGTCGTCGAGGGACTCAAGCGGGCGCTCGCCCACGACGGACCGTTCCTGGTTGACCTGGTGACCGACCCCAACGCGCTGTCGATCCCGCCGCACATCTCGGCCGCCCAGATCAAGGGATTCGCCTTCGCTGCGGGCCGGACAGTGCTCGACGGGGGCGTTGGCAAGATGCTCGACCTGGCCCGCGCCAACCTGCGAAATATTCCCCGCCCCTGATTCTGCCGGTCGGCCGACGTGCGGCCGGCCGCTACGTTGGCAAGAAGATGATGCATCAATCATCTGGCGGTGCTGAGGCCCGCTCGGCGGCGCCCATCGTCACCCTTCCCGGTCGGCTTCGGCTTCCCGCTCAGGGGTCGGCTGACAGAGGCGTTCGATGAGGGTCTACCAGCTGTCGGCCAGGCGTGCGATGTGGCGGGCGTTGTCGGCCACATGGGCAGGTGGGGCAGGATGGGGCCGGTCGCCTTCGATGAGTGCACCGCAGTGCCGCGGCATCGGTTTCCACGTTGCTCGCCGGGAGCAACTCCCGCACGATCTGGTTGTCGCATCAACTATGATGTCACGGAGGCGGGCCGATGGCCACAGGGTCCGCACGAACGTGAGCTGCTCTGAGCATGGCCCGAAGGAGGCCCCGACGTGAACAACCGCCCCCACAGTTCCCCACCTCGCAGGATCTTCATCGATAAGCAGAGCCCCAAGGCCTTCCATGCCCTGGTGCAGGTCTCGGAGGCGGTCCGAGCAACAGCCTCCGAGGCCGGGCTCGACCGCACCACCGTGGAACTGATCAACCTCCGAGTGTCGCAACTCAACGGCTGCGCCTACTGCCTCGACGTGCACACCAGAGCGGCCCTGCGCGCCGGTGAATCACCGCAGAGACTCGGAATCCTGAGCGCATGGCGGGACACCGGTCTGTTCACTCCCTCGGAGCGCGCCGCCCTGGCGCTGGCCGAGGCCGCAACCGATCCGGTGAACGCCGCGGCCCAGACGCCCGCCTACGAGGCCGCCCGGCAGGTTCTCTCCGAGGACCAGATCTCAGCCGCGATCTGGGTCGCAGTCACCATCAACGCGTTCAATCGCGTGTCGATCATGAGCAAGCACCCGGTACCGCCGCTTCATGACAACAAGTAGAGGCGGTTGGCACGCCACACTGCTGGACTTCGGCGTAGCCAGTGCAGCGGAGACTCGGTTGACGAGTCGCGCAAATCTTCGTGAATTCCCGGAACATCGATGTACGTCACCGCCGCCGTTCTCGGCGTGCTTCCCCCATAGTCACGCTGAGCACGGGTGCACCCAAGGCTTTGGGAACGCCATGGCCCCCTTCGTTTTCATCTCGCCCTCAGCGGCCGCTGCGGGCGACGCTCGCGCTGGCCACATGACGCACACCGGGCCGCACGTTCCGGTCAGGATGGTTCCTCGTCCAGCTTCTCCAGCACGTGCTCGGAGATTCGGGCCAGCAACCGCAGCTCCGACGGCGTGACGTTGTCAAGGAAGAGCTCACGCACCGCCTTCACGTGACGCGGGGTGGCGGCTTCGATCACCGCTCGCCCCTCGTCTGTGATCACCACGAATGCGCCACGGCCGTCCTCGGGACACTCGTCCCGCATCACCAGCCCACGCTTCACCATCCGGGCGATGTGATGGGACAGCCGACTTTTCTCCCACTTCAACGCCCTGGCAATGTCCAGAAACCGCCGCCGGTCCGGTACGTCCGTCAGCTCGACCAGTACGGCGAAGTCCGCAGGCGACACATTGGAGTCCGTCTGCAACAAACGAGACAACCGGCCCATGAGCCTCTCATGCATGCGGACGAAGCTCCGCCACGCATGCTGTTCCTCCGTCGTCAACCAACGCACCGTCGGTTCCATGAAGCAAGTGCAACCTAGTTGACAGTTCACCAAATAAGCATGGGGTACCAACCGCATGTACACCCTCTCCCCGGCCCCGTTTGAGGGCCGACGCGCCTCCGGGGACGCGGAACGACCTGTTCTGCCGACTGTTCCGTGCCGCACCTCGCCCGGCCGGCCGGTGGGGGTCCCGGTGCCACGGCTCCTTCAGCGGCATGCCGTCGTGCCGCTGAAGACGCGTTCCCCTTATCCGGCTCTCCGAGAGTGTCCACCGGAAAGCGGCACCCTCGGGGGTATGGCCCGCCGGCGGTGGCGGGTCAGCCCACCTGGATCTTCGCCGCGTTCTCGGCGAGCCAGTCGTCGAAACTCTTGAGTGCCGGGTTGATCTCCCGCAGGAGGTCCAGGTCGCGGGCGCCGGTGAACTCCTGGTCGAAGTCGCCGTAGTACTGGAACATGTTGGCGATCTCGTCGCCCGCCGGTACTCCCAGGGAGCGGAAGACGTCGTAGGGCACCGACTGGAAGCGCACGGGCTCGCCGATCGCGGCGCCCAGCTTCTGCGCGTACTGGGCGCCGGTCAGGTGGTCGCCGGCGAGGCCGACGGTCTGCCCGATGAACCGCTCGCCGCCCTTGAGGATGGCGAGCGCCATGCGGCCGATGTCGTTCACGTCCACGCCGGCCAGCAGTTTGCCTTCCTCAAGCGGCAGCGTCAGCATTAGCGTGCCGTCCTCGGCGCGCTTGGGACCCATCATCGACTGGAAGCCCTGGAAGAAGAAGGTGGTGTTCAGGAAGGTGGTCGGAACCCCGGCCTGCCGGAACAGTTCGTTGCCCTCGCCCTTGGCGTCGAAGTGCGGGACGTTGTACTTCTCCTGCAAGACGGGCATCCGCTCGTCCTGCAGCGGCAGCAGTTCGCGAGTGTCCTCCAGTGTCGACCACACCACGTGCCGCAGCTCGGCATTCTTCGCGGCCCGCACCAAAACCTCGATCTCCTCCGTCTCCTTGGCCGCCGAACCGTGCGCCCAGAAGTTGGTGACCAGGAAGGCACCGTAGGCACCCTCGAACGCCTTGTGTACGGTCGGTTCGTCATGGAAGTCCGTCCGCACGACCTCCGCACCGAGCTCCGCGAGTTCCTTGGCCGCGGATGAGTCGGGGTTCCGGGTCAGCGCACGCACCGTGAACCCCGAGTTCGGATCGGCGAGGATCGCCCGGGCGGTGCCGCCTCCCTGTGCACCGGTGGCTCCGGCGACCGCGATGACCTTCTTCTCACTCATGCCATTACTCCTGTCCAAGGAGAGATTATTGACGCATCAACTGAAGCGCATTTCGGTTGATGAATCAACGTGTTGTGCAGGATTGGCTGTGCTCGCTGCGAAAGTCACCTGAGTGGCGCAACGCGTCCGGCCATACGCCTAGCTCGGCCGAGAGCGGGATAGTTCACCCCGATGCACGCGCGGGCGGCGTCCAGGGTTGCCATGACCGCGAGGGTGCCGTCCCGCGAGACAAGGGGTGACTGCGGTGGTCACCGCCCGGATCCGGAAAGGCGCGGTGCCCTGTCCGGTGTGCGGCACGTCGTCGGCAAGGATGCACGGATAGCACCGTCGTACGGTGGCAGATGTGCCGGTCGGTGGCCGCCCGGTTGTGTTCCGCCTGCGCGTGCGACGGCTGGTCTGCCCAGTCCTGGCCTGCGGGCGGCGCACCTTCCGCGAGCAGCTCGCCGTGCTGCTGGAACGCCACCAGCGCCGCACGGTGCGGATCGCGGTCCTGCCTGGCCGAGACGCGGCCACCTATGGAATCCTCGCTGCGCGAGCATCCTGGTGTTGAGGCCGTGCGCCGGATGGATGGCTCGGCAACCCACGCCGAGGCCGTCCGCCGTGCCTGCGCATCGTCCCCACCTACCGCCCCACCCTCGTCAACCCCTACCGCGACCATCTGCGCGCTCGCCGGGCGGCCGATCCGACCGTCCCTGTCACTCACCTGCTGCGGGAGACCCGGGAATTGGGCTACTCCGGCAGCGCCAACCTGCTGGTCCGCTACCTCAACCAGGGCCGCGCCGAAGGCGACCGTCCTGTCACCACCTCCCGGCAGGCCGGCCGTCTCCTGGTCACCAACACCGACGGCCTCCGCCCGAAGGAAACGGCCCTGCTGGAAAAGCGCCGCAACATGTCCTGAGACGGCCGCACTGGCCGATCTGGTACAGGGCTTCGCCGACCTGCTGAAAGGAAGGCGTCAACACCTGTTCGAACCCCATCGACCACCCGAGTGGATAGAGAACAGCCAGTGAGGCCTACCCCTGCTCACGGCAGCCAACTGTTCGCCCCGCACAGCGCATCGGTCGGCTGCGGTGACACTGTCGGCGCTGAAGGCGGACAGCGACTTACGGAACGGAGCTGCGATCTTCATGCCGAAGTCGGCCGACGACCAGCCCTCGACGACGCCGATCATCCGGCCGTTCGGATTGAGCCTGTCGCCCGTGCTGGTGAATCCCCGCACCTGCTGGCCGATCCAGGATCCCTGCGACGTTGCGTTTGTGATGCGGGGATGACCAGGCCGGTACTGATGCGGGCGCGCTCGCCGAGTACGGTGACGCCCTAATACTGCTGTCCTCTGGGACCTTCCATTCCAGGATCAGGCTGTCCAGGTCAGAGGGGGACCTCATTTCGCTTCGTGGTCTGCCACCCGTCGGGTGTGGTCACAGCCAGTCGTGTTCGCGGGCGTACCGCGCCGCTTCGTGCCGGGTCTGGGTCTGGGTCTTCCGCATGGCATTGGACAGGTAGTTGCGGACGGTGCCCTCGGCGAGGTGGAGCTGACCGGCGATGTCGGCGGCGGAGTAGCCGTCGGCCGTGGCGCGCAGGACGTCGATCTCGCGTTCAGTGAGGGGGCAGTCGTCGATGAGGGCGAGCGCGGAGACGTCCGGGTCGATCCAGCGCCGTCCCTCGTGCAGGATCGCGATGACGGACGCGATGTGCGCCGGTTCAGCGGACTTGCTGACGAATCCCTGGACACCGAGCTTCAGTGCCCGGCGCAGTACCCCGGGCCGGGCGTGCCTGGTCAGCATGAGTATCACCTGGTCCGGCCGGACGCTGCGGATCGCCGCGACGGCGCTGAGCCCGTCGACGCCGGGCATCTCCAGGTCGATGACGAGCACGTCGGGCCGGTACCGCAGGGTGGCGCGGACGGCGTCCTCGCCGTCCTCGGCTTCGGCGCGCACAGCGATGTCGCCCTCGAGCGGTAGCAGCGCCGCGAGCGCCTTGCGCAAGAGTGCCTCGTCGTCGGCGAGTACGATGGTGGTCATCGGGCCTCCTGTGCCTCGGGACCAGGTGACGGGAAGTCGGCGGCGGTCAGGAAATGCCCGTTCTTCTGGTCCACCGTGAGCTTTCCCTCGTTGTCGACCACGCGTTGTTCGAGAACGGCGAGACCGCTGAGTTCTGGGAGCGGCTTGTCTGGTACGCCGTCGTTGACGATGCTGATGCCTGACTCGGACAACGTGATCCTGACCTCCCTGGCCTGGGCGTGCCGCAGGATGTTGGTCGTTGTCTCGCGCAGGACCTGGCCCAGCAGCTCGCCCACGCGACTGTCCGTGCACGCAACGCGGCGGATGTGTACCTTGATGCCAGCGGCCTCGAACAGGTTCTTCGCATTCTCCAGCTCAGCGGGGAGGTTGAGTCGACGCTGTGCGTAGACGAGCTCCTTGGTCTGGGTGATGGTGTCGCTGACGAGCGAGTAGATCTCGCGCAGCTCCTGCCCCGCCCGGCCGGGGTCGCGGTGCACCAGCTTCTGTGCAAGGGCGACCTTGAGCTTCACCACGTGCAGGGTGTGACCCTGAATGTCGTGCAGGTCGCTGGCGAACCGCATACGCTCACGCACCACGGCCAGCTCCGCCTCATGCCGACGCGACTCCTCCAATTCGTGGACGACGTCGTAGAACCGCTTGTTGGGGAACATCAGCCCCGTCACGATGGCGGTGACGCCCGCGGGGACGATGACATACCTGATCAGCACGTCACGCGGGTCGTCATCCGTCATCAGGAACCGTGCCGCGCCCACGACGGCGACGTAGGCGACCAGGGTGACGGCGGCTGCGCCACGATGGCGGCGCAGCCGCGGCACGACCAACGGGCCCACGATGGACAGACCGAAGACCGCCTTCCCGCTCCCGGCCACCAGCGCACCGAAGAGCCAGACGCCCGCGGTGAGGACCAGGCACGGCACGGCGACCCGGGCCAGGCTGCCTGCCGCCCAGGATACGAAGGCCACCAGTGCCGCGACCACACCCAGGCCCAGGACCACAGCGTCCGACCAGGACTCGGCGTCCAGCGTCACCAGGAGCACCCCACCGACAGCGACCACCGGGAGCAGCGTGATCAGGTTGAGCCGGCGCAGCCGTCCCTGTGTCGTCGCCTCGGTAATTTCAGACATCGTTCAGCCAGTATCCGTGCGGAGCTTCCGGTACACCAGTGACACCGTGTCATGCGTGCCTGGCAGGAATGTCATGGCGCGGACGTGATGCGAAGCCACTACCGGGAGCGCGTCACGGCCGGTGGAATCGAGGTATGTCCACAGTCATCGAGGTCACGAAGCTCAACGTCCGCTATGGCGATTTCCATGCCGTGAAGGACCTGTCGTTCCAAGTGCGGCGTGGCGAGTTCTACGCACTGCTCGGCACGAACGGCGCAGGCAAGACCTCGGCCCTCGAGGTCATCGAGGGACACCGGCCAGCCGAGTCGGGCACCGTCCGCGTCTTGGGGCAAAGCCCGCGCGACCGTGCTGCCGTGCGCTCGCGGATGGGCATCATGTTGCAGGAGAGCGGCTTCTCTCCGGATCTCACGGTGAAGGAGTCGGTCCAGCTGATCGGCACGCTGACCCGGCGGCACGACGACGTCGACCGCGTTCTGGGCGTCGTGGGTCTGACCCGCAAGGCGGGCACGAAGGTGTCGCAACTCTCCGGCGGCGAGAAACGCCGTCTGGACTTCGCCACCGCCGTGTACGGCGGGCCCGAGCTGGTCATCTTGGACGAGCCGACGACCGGCCTGGATATCCAGTCCCGCGACGCTCTCTGGGCTGCCGTGGACAGGCTGCGCGACGAGGGATCCACGGTCGTGCTCACCACTCACTACCTGGAGGAGGCGCAGCAACGGGCCGATCGCATCGGGCTCATGCACCAGGGGACCTTCCACCGTGAGGGGACCGTCGTGGAGCTGACGCAGACCCTGCCGTCGGTGATCACCTTCGCCCTCCCGGCCGTCGCTCCCGAGCCGCCAACGGGAGCTGTGCCCGTGGACGGGGCCTTCCGCGTGGAGACCTTCAGCCTGCAGGAGGACCTCTACCGCCTGCTGGGCTGGGCTCACGACGCCGGGGTGGACTTCCGGGAACTGCAGGCCGGTCCGACCCGCCTCGACGATGTCTTCCGCGCCATCACCGGCGGCTGAACCCGCCAACGCTTTGCCACGAAGGGACCCAACCCCATGTTCGCGATCGCTCGCAGTGAGCTGATCCAGATCTTCCGGAACCGGCTGGTTCTGGTCACCGGTCTTATCGTGCCGCTCGCCGTCAGTGCGTTCTTCGTCTACCAGCACGAGATCTTCGCGGATCTGGCCGGCCTCGGCTACATCGCGGCGATCGTGATGTTCACCGTGATGGCATTCGGGCTCTACACCACGGCCGTGACCACGCTGGCCTCGCGTCGGCAGAACCTCTTCCTCAAACGGCTGCGCTCCACCGCCGTGGGCGGCGTCGACATCCTCACAGGGCTGCTCTTGCCGGTCACGGTCATCGCGCTGGTCCAGGTGGTCGCGATCCTGATCGTGCTGGGCGCGGTCGCCACCGAACCGTCCCAGATCCCGCTCCTCGCGGTCGCCGTCCTGGCCACGCTGACCATGATGGTCGGCCTGGCACTCGCCACGGCGGGACTGACGAACTCGCCGGAGCACGCTCAGGTGACCACGCTACCCGTCAGCCTGTCGGTGATCGCGGTCGCCAGTTGGGTAGGCCTCACCGGCACCGAAAAACTCGCCCTGCTCAAGCGGCTGCTTCCCGGCGGCGCGGCCACCGAACTGGTCGTCAATGCCTGGGAGGGCAACGTACCCGTCGCGGACTCCCTGATCTTGCTGGTCCCCACACTGAGCTGGGTCGTCGTCGCCGTCGGGCTAGCCTCCCGCCTCTTTCGTTGGGAACCACGCCGATGAGCCCGGCGACGAGACCGTCACCTGCGGGGGTGCCAACACCAAGGCCGTCCCGACCCCCGTGAACCACATGCTGCTCACGGTCGCCAAAACCGGCAGCGCCACCTGCCGCCTCTCCGGCTGCTCGGCCGCCCGCTTCGGCGAGGCTCAGTCGGTGCCGCCGGTCATCGAGGGCTCGAAGCCGCAGGCCGTTGTCACGCTCGCCCCGGGTGGGTGGGGCTGCTCGCCGATGCGGAGGGCTGGCCTTGCGGGCCTCGATGATGTCGTCGCCTGAACCGGTGATGACGGACATGAGGCGTCTGTGCCGCGCGACCGCCGCCCTCGCCACGGCCCTGGCCCTGCTGCTCATGGTCGGCTGCGGCAAGGAGGGCAGCCCGCCCGCCAAGGGGCCCCGGGCCGAGAAGCTGCCCACCTACAAGGTGGCGACCGGCTTCCGGCTGCCCTCCTCGCCCACCTGGCGCAGGGCCGAGCGGCGCGGCCATCTCACCGTCGGGGTCAAGGAGGACCAGCCCTATCTGGGCGAGCGGGACCCGGCCACCGGCCGCTACTCGGGTTTCGACATCGAGATCGCCCGCATGATGTCCGCCTCCCTCGGCTTCGACCCGAAGACCATCCGCTTCCAGACCATCGCCTCCGCCAACCGCGAGACCGCGCTCCAGAGCGGCCAGATCGACTACTACGTCGGCACCTACACCATCAATCCGCTGCGCAAACGGCTGGTCGGCTTCGCCGGGCCGTACTTCATGGCCGGTCAGTCGCTGCTGGTGCGCACCGACGAGAACGACATCCACGGCCCCGCCGACCTCGCGGGCAAAACCGTCTGCTCGGTGGCCGGCTCGACCCCGCTGCAGCGCATCCAGACCGACTACCCCAAGGCCCACGCGGTCGCGTACGACACGTACTCGGTGTGCGTGGACAATCTGCTCAGCTTCCAGGTGGACGCGGTGACCACGGACAACACCATCCTGCTCGGCTACGCGGCCAAGGCCCCCGAGGAGCTGAAGGTGGTGGGCCGGCCCTTCTCCAAGGAGCCGTACGGCATCGGCGTGCCCAAGCGGGACAACGCGCTGCGCTTCGCGCTGGACGACGCCATCCAGGTCCATGAGCGCAACGGCGACTGGAAGAAGGCGTACGAGGCGACCCTCGGCCTCTCCGGTGTGCCCGCCCCCAAGCCGCCCCCCATCGACCGCTACCGCACCGGCTGAAGGCCCTCCCATGGACGTGCTCACCCAGAACTTCTCGCTCTACGGCAAGGGCTTCCTCGGCACCGTGGAGCTGACCGTCTACGCCTCGCTGCTCGCCCTCGCGCTCGGCATCCTGATGGCCGCCTTCCGGGTGGCGCCGGTCGCCTCGCTGCGCGCCTTCGGCACCGCCTGGGTGATGGTGCTCCGCAACACCCCGCTGACGCTGCTGTTCTTCGCGGTGATGCTGGGGCTGCCGCGCTTCGGGCTGGTGCTGCCGTTCACGGTCTTCGCGGTGATGGCGCTCGGCTGCTACACCTCGGCGTTCATCTGTGAGGCGGTCCGCGCGGGCATCAACACGGTGCCGGTGGGGCAGGGCGAGGCGGCCCGCAGCCTGGGCATGACGTTCGACCAGACGCTGAGCGCGGTGGTGCTGCCGCAGGCGTTCCGCTCGGTCATCCCGCCGATCGGGTCGACCCTGATCGCGCTTGCCAAGAACTCCGCCATCGCCGGGTCGTTCAGCGTCACCGAACTGCTCGGCACCTATAAACCCCTCAACGAGCGGGGGTACAGCATCATCTGGTCCTTCGTCTGGATCGCCGTCGGGTATCTGATCATCACCCTCGCCATCAGCGCGATCTTCGCCCTGCTGGAGCGGCGCTGGGGAGTGCGGCGATGACCGCCCCCTCGACCACCGCCCTCTACGACGTCCCCGGCCCCCACACCCGGCGCCGGCACCGGATCTACGCGCTGGCCGGGACGGCCGTGCTGCTGGTCCTGCTCGGCTGGGTCATCTATCTCCTCATCCACACCGGCCAGTTCGCCTACCGCAAGTGGATGCCGTTTGAGTACAAGGGCATCCAGGAGCTGCTGTTGAACGGGCTCGCGGGCACCCTCAAGGCGTTCGGCATGGCCGCGGTCCTCTCGCTCGCCCTCGGCGGGGTGCTCGCCGCCGGGCGGCTCTCCGAGCATCGCCCGGTGCGCTGGGTGGCCACGCTGCTGGTGGAGTTCTTCCGGGCGATGCCCGTCCTGGTGATGATCTTCTTCGTCTTCGTGGCGCTGAAGGTCCAGCCGCTGCCCGCCCTCGTCACCGGGCTGACGCTGTACAACGGCTCGGTGCTGGCCGAGGTGTTCCGGGCCGGGGTGAACTCGGTGGACCGCGGCCAGCGCGAGGCGGCGTACTCGCTCGGGCTGCGGAAGACCCAGGTCATGACGTCCGTGCTGGTGCCGCAGGGGGTGCGGGCGATGCTGCCGGCCATCATCAGCCAATTGGTGGTGGCCCTGAAGGACACCTCGCTCGGCTTCCTCATCACCTATGAGGAGTTTCTGCACGCCGGAAAGCTGATCGCGTCCAATCTCGACTACGACCTGCCGTTCATCCCGGTGGTCATGGTGATCTCACCCATCTACATCGGGATGTGCATGCTGCTGTCGTGGTTCGCCAACTGGGTGGCCAAGCGGGAGCGGCGCAGTGTGAAGACCCGCCAGGTCGAGGTCGCCGCCGCCGAACCGGCCGCCCCGATGCCGGGGGACACCCGCGGCTGAGCCGGGGCGGCCGGAGGGTGCCTCAATCGCGGACCGGGACCGTGAGGTAGGACGGGTCGGCGGCCGGGGACGAGAACGTGAGATGGGCGCCGTCGGGGTTGTGCTCGATGTAGAGCGGGTCGACGGTGTCGACGACCAGCGCCAGCCGATGGCCCGCCGGGACGTCGTACGCCGTGGAGAACAGCTCCAGGTCCACTCCGAACGGCGTGCCCGGGGTGCGGTCGTGGAAGGTGACCGGGGCGTTGGTGATGAGCTTGCCGACGCCCAGCGGGCCCACGTCGTAGAGATACGCGACCGCCGTACCGTCCGAGCGGTCGCTGGTCACGGTGGTGTGGAGCTTCACGGTGCCGCGGACGCGCTGCTCGCGCGCGGAGGCTCCGGTCTGCCAGACGGCCGCGTGGGACCGGGGCAGCAGCGGGATCGAGGCCAGCGGCGGGACCTTCAGGAACTGGTCGAGGGCGCCGCTCAGCAGCACCGTTCCGGCGTTGGCACCGGAGTCGTGGTTGGCGGTGATCTTCTCGGTGGTGGCGAGCGGGACGCGGCGCTGCCCGGAGGAGACGGCCGACCAGCTCGGGTAGCCCTCGTAGTCGTCGCCGCCCGCCGTACGGGACATCAGCTGCACCGGCGCTTGCGTGTCGATGCCGTTGCGCTCGCCCTTGAGGTAGCGGTCGAGCCATTGCCGGGCGTGGCTCCAGGTGGTGTTGGGCAGTCCGAGCAGCCCGGTGAGCTCGGCGGTGGCGTGGTCGCCGGGCCGCAGCTCCAGCCGCTTGGGGCCGGTCAGTTTCTCGAAGAATTCGGCGTAGCTGTTGGGCGGGAAGATCGAGTCGCCCCAGGAGTTGCCCAGCATGATGGCCGCGCCGTTGGCGTTGATCCGGTCGAGCTGGGCGGCGGGGGACCGCTTCTTGCCCCAGGCGATCAGTTCCGGTTCCTTGGCGAGGTCGGAGGAGAAGAAGTCGTCGAGGATCTGCCGGAGTTCATCGCTGGGCCGGCCGGTCAGCTCCCCGGCCCCGGCGAGCAGCCCGGCGGCCTGGGCGTGCTGGGTGCGCCCGCTGTAGATCGAGCCGACCAGGTCGGCCCAGCCGCTCATGGCCACCACGGCCTTGATCCGCGGGTCGGCACCGGCCGCGAGCAGGCTGATCCCGGCGCCGTAGGAGAGCCCGGCCATGCCGATGTGGTCGGGGTCGGCGGGGGTGTGGGCGAGCGCCCAGTCGATGACCTTGGACGCGTCGGCGATATCGGGCGGCCCGGCCGTCTCGATCTTCCCGCCGGACTGCCAGAAGCCGCGGCTGTTGTAAGTGAGGACCACATACCCGGCTTCGGCGAGCTTCTTGGCCTGGGCGAGATATTCGACCTGGGGCAGGGACCAACTGGTGGGCAGGACGACGAGGGGCAGACGGCGGGAGGCGTCCGCGTCCGCGGGGGCCACGACGTTGGCGGCCAGCTTCACGCCGCCGTCGCCGGGGATGTCGACGAACCGTATGGAGACGCCCGAGGAAGCGGAGGCGGAGGCGGTTGTGGCGGTGGTCGGGGCCGGTGCCGCGGCCTGGACGGAGGGGGCGAGGCCGAAGGCCGCGCCGGCCAGGACGGTCACCGAGACGGCGGCGGCCATCGTGGGGCGCAGGGCTTTGCGGGCAGGGGTCACTGTGGCTCCTGGTGGGGGTGCCGTGGGGGCAGGGGAGCACCGGTGCTGGTGACCTGACGGTAACTCGGGGGTTTACCGGCGGTAATAGCGCGGTAAGTTACGCCTGGGTAACGATAGAGGCCGTGGTCGGCTGCCGGGGCCGGCCCGGCCCGGGGCGCTATCCGGGGGCCGGATCCGCGAGGGTCCGGCCCCGCCCGAGCGCGTCCGTACGCTGCTCAGTGCCGCCTGAGGCCGAGTTGGTCCCGCGCTGAGGCCGCCCGCGCCGAGTCCCGCTCGCCTTGTCCCGCACGGAATCCCGCCTGCCGCTGGATCGCGCCCCGTGTCGAGTCCCGCTCGCCCTACGGCAGTTCAGCCCCGCTTGCCCTTGCGGCGGATCTTGATGTCCCGCATGTCCGTCACCCCGACCCGCAGGATCCGATGGGGGTAGCCGTGCGCGGTCAGCGCCGCGATGGCCCGTTCGGTCGCCTCGTGTTCGCCGTCGTCCGGCTCCTCCGCCGGAACCTGGCAGCGGAAGGTGAACGCCGAAAGGCTCTGGTCGCAGGTGAAGGTGCCCGCCTCGGTGAAGCCCACCTGGAAGGAGCCGACCGCGGTGCGCAGCGCCTCGCGATCCTCCTCGCCCAGCTCCTCGAAGGCCCCGCGGATGGTCACTCGGAACACGGTCGCTCCTCCCGTACGGCGTAGCCGAGCATCGGCGCGCCGAGCATCTCCTCGATGGCGTCGAGGAGTTCCGTCACGGCCTTGGCGATGGCGTCGGGGCGCTCGCCCGCCGTGACGCGCCGGCCGATCTCGCCGAAGATGAGTGAGTGATAGCCGCTGATCTGGGCGGCCACCACGCGCGGCAGCGGATCCTCGGGCGCCGTACCGGTCTCCTCGGCGAGCACGGCGGCCAGTTCGTCGTTCATCCGGTGGCCGAGCTCCTCCAGTCGGGCGACCAGCGTGGGGGCTGCCCGCATCATCGCGAAGAACGGGCCGAAGCCCTCGGTCAGCCCCAGCGAGCGATCGCGGCGCTCCACCTCCTCGCGCAGCCGGTCCAGCACCGCCTGGGCGGCGGACCGGCCGGGCGGGCGCTCGCGCACGATGTCGGCGAGCCGCCGCGGGGACGCCTGGTCGGGCGGCAGGACCAGATCCTCCTTGGCCGGGAAGTAGTTGTAGACGGTGTTGACGGACACCTCCGCGGCCGCGGCGACCTCGGCGACCGTGACCCGGTCGAAGCCCCGCTCCAGGAACAGGCCGGTGGCCACGTCCGCGATCCGTCGGCGCGTACGGCGCTTGTGCCGTTCCCGCAGTCCTTCGCTCATGGCCGTCAGTGTATCCCGTTGCAAACTTGCACTCGCTTCTCATCTTTAAGTCGATTGCAAGTTTGGGGCGCGTTGTGCTCTGATCGTGGGCATGTCCTCATCCGTCATCCGCGTCCGCGGCCTCACCCGGACCTTCTCGCTGGGCAGCGGCCCCGTGCACGCCGTCCGCGGCATCGATCTGACCGTCGGCCGCGGCGAGATCCTCGGCTTCCTGGGCCCCAACGGAGCCGGTAAGACCACGACTCTGCGCATGCTCACCACCCTGCTGCCGCCCAGCGGAGGCGAGGCCGAGATCGCCGGGCGCGATCTGCTCCGCGATCCGGCGGGCGTGCGGCGGCGGATCGGCTATGTGGCCCAGTCGGGCGGCCTGGACCCCGCGTGTTCCGTACGCGAGGAGCTGGTCACCCAGGGTCGGCTGCATCTGATGTCCCGGGGCGCGGCGGCCGGGCGCGCCGATGAACTCGCCGGTGAGCTCGGCCTGTCGGGGCTCATGGACCGCCCGACCGCCGCCCTGTCCGGCGGTCAGCGCCGCCGGGTGGAGATCGCGCTGGGCCTGGTCAACCGGCCCGAGGTGGTCTTCCTCGACGAGCCCACCACCGGTCTCGACCCGGGCAGCCGGGCCGAGCTGTGGGACCTGGTGCGGCGCGTCCGCGCCGAGCACGGCACCACGGTCTTCCTCACCACCCACTATCTGGACGAGGCCGATGCGCTCGCCGACCGGATCGTGGTCCTGGACGCCGGGCGGGTCGTCGCCGAGGGCACCTCCGCCGAGCTCAAGAGCCGCTATGCGGGCGATCCGGCCGCCAGTCTCCAGGACGCCTTCCTCGCCATCACCGGCCGGTCCACGGCCGAGCAACCCCTCGCCGTCTAAGGGGTGTCCGGCGGGTCCTGCCGCCTGCGGCGGGCTGTTCCCCTCCCCGCCCCTTCCCACAACTGGGGCTCCGCCCCAGACCCCAGGCCCCGGGGTTCAGGGGCGAAGACCCTGCCATGCGGCTCCGCCGCGTGGTCCGCCGGACACCCCGTAGTGCCGGCCACGACATCCGACGCACCCAAGGGCCCCTTATGACTCTTCTCGCCCATACCGGCATCGTCTTCGGCCGCTGTCTGCGCTCGACGCTTCGCTCGAAGACCAATCTCTTCTTCGGGATGCTGCAGCCGCTGCTCCTGCTCGCCCTCTTCGGCCCGCTGCTGACCGGACTCGACATGGGCGTCAGCGGATCGTCCTGGCAGACGCTGGTCCCCGGCGTACTCGTCCAGCTCGCCCTGCTCGGCGGCTCGTACGTCGGACTCGGACTGCTGATGGACCGCAACCTCGGCGTTCTGGACCGGATGCGGGTCACCCCGGTCAGCCCGCTCGCGCTGCTGCTCGGCCGCACCCTGCGCGATGTCGTCCAGCTCGTGGCCCAGTCGGTACTGCTGGTGCTGCTCGGCCTGGCCTTCGGGCTGCGTGCCCCGCTCCCCGGCGTGCTGATCGGCCTGCTGTTCGTGGCCGTGCTCGCGGCGGCGCTGTCCGCGCTCTCCTACGGGCTGGCCATGAACGTCCGTACGTCCCCGGAGTTCGCCGCCATCGCCAACACGGCGGCCATGCCGCTGATGCTGCTCTCCGGCCTGCTGCTGCCGATGACCCTGGCGCCCGGATGGCTCGAGGGCGCCTCGCGTGCCGTGCCGTTCCGCTACACGGTCGACGCGGTGCGCCAGGTGTTCATGGGGCACTACGCCAACACCACGGTCGCAGTCGGGGCGGCCGTCACCCTGGCCCTGGCGGCGCTGTGTCTGATGGGCGGGGCCCGCCTGTTCGGCCGGGTCCGCGGCTGAGCCGGTCGTCCTTGGCCGACCCAGTCGCCCTTGGCTGGGCTCAGCCGTCCTTGGCTGGGCTCAGTCGTCCTTCGCAGCCGCCTTCGCGGCGGCGCGGGGGCCCGCCGGAGCGGTCGCCGCTTTGGTCACATCCGCGACCAGCTCCACCAGATCCGGGCCGTACGCCTGGGAGTTGACCACCTTCAGCAGCAGACAGAAGGAGCCCTGCGCGCCGTACTTCCGGGCCAGCCGGGCGCGGTTGCGGACGAGATGGCGGACGGCGGCGCGATGGGTGACCGGACGCTGACCTGCCGCCAGGAAGACCGGCCGGCTGTCGTCGCCCGCCGTCAGCCGGGCCAGCAGCACATACTCGACCGTGCCCGGCTCCGGGCGGTAGTGCGTACCGGCGATGGTGAACATCCCCCGGTCCGTGCCCGAGTCGTCCCCCGGGTGCACGGTGACGCCCGGCAGTAGATTGGTCATATGGGCGGCGAGCCTGCGGTGCGCGGTCGGATCGCCGACGCAGAACTCGGTGCGCGCGCCGAAGCCCTGCAGCCCCGTGTCATGCGGGGCGACCTCGGTATGCGCCCCGCAGTTCTCCACGATCGCCGCGAGACCGAGCAGCGCGAGCGCGTCATGGCGGGGGATGCTCCAGTGGGCCGAGGTGCTGTCCCGGTGGGTGACCAGCACGCACTCCGAACCGTCCGGCAGGCCGAAGAAGCGCTGCTCGCGGGCGCGCTTGCGGCGCCCGAACGCCGAGTGCACGGCCCAGCCGGCAGCCAGGCCCACGATCAGGGCCGCCGCGGAGGCGATCAGGTCCTGCAGGGTGTCTGTCATGGCCGCGCATCGTAGCGGCCGATCGGGTACGCGTTCGAGCGTACGGGTGAACGAAGGCGGGAACGGACACATGTACGAATGGCGGGACGGATCGGCGATCCACTACCCCTGTCGTGGGCATGAGGCTCGCGGGTAGGCTCCGCTCCCTGTCGTTTCGCTTGGAGGTCACGGATGGGGCACGCCGCACGACCAGCCGCATCGTCAACCACGTCCACCACTCGCGCCTCCGCCGCGGCGGCCGTCCGGCGCCGACTGCCCGCGCTGGCGGCCGCGGCCGGAATGGTCGCGGTGCTGGGCGTCGTCCCGGCCGGTGCCGCCGGGCAGGAGCAGGACGACACCGCGAAGTCCGCTCCCGCCAAGACGCCCGTGGCCGTCGGCTACGGCGGCGCGGTCTCCAGCGTGGACGCCGACGCCTCGGCGGCCGGGATCGACGTGCTGCGGCACGGGGGCAACGCGGTGGACGCGGCGGTCGCGACCGCCGCCGCGCTCGGGGTCACCGAGCCGTACTCGGCGGGTGTCGGCGGCGGTGGTTACTTCGTCTACTACAACGCCAAGCGGCACAAGGTCTCCACGCTCGACGGCCGCGAGACCGCGCCCCGCAGCGCGGACCAGAAGCTCTTCCTCGGCAAGGACGGCAAACCGCTGCCGTTCGCCGACGCCGTCACCAGCGGGCTGAGCGTCGGCACCCCCGGCACCCCCGCCACCTGGAACGACGCCCTGAAGGACTGGGGCACCCGCTCGCTGGGGCAGGTGCTCAGGCCCGCCGAGCGGCTGGCCCGCGACGGGTTCACCGTCGACAGCACCTTCCGGCAGCAGACCGCCGACAACCAGGCCCGCTTCAAGGACTTCCCGGCCACCGCCAAGCTCTTCCTGCCCGGCGGCGAGCTCCCGGCGGTCGGCTCGACCTTCCGCAACCCCGACCTCGCCCGTACGTACGCGCTGCTGGCCAAGAAGGGCGTCGGCGCGATCTACAAGGGCGAGCTGGGCCGCGACATCGTCGACACCGTGCGCAAGCCGCCCGTCGACCCCAAGGCGCAGCGCGTCGTGCGCGCGGGCGATCTGACGGCCGAGGACCTGCGGGCCTACGGAACGAAGCGGCAGGCCCCGACCCGGACCGCCTACCGCGGTCTGGACGTGTACGGCATGGCGCCCTCGTCCTCCGGCGGGACCAGCGTCGCCGAGGCGCTCAACATCCTGGAGAAGACCGACCTCTCCAAGCTCAGCGACCTCGAGTATCTGCACCGCTATATCGAGGCCAGCCGGATCGCCTTCGCCGACCGGGGCCGCTGGGTCGGCGACCCCGCCGCCGAGGACGTCCCCACCAAGGGGCTCACCTCGCAGCGGTTCGCCGACTCCCGGGCCTGCCTGATCAAGGACGACGCGGTGCTCAAGAGCCCCGTACCGCCCGGCGACCCGAACAGCCCGTCCGCGCCCGGCTCCTGCGACACCCGCGGCCACGCCGCCCCGACCACGTACGAGGGCGAGAACACCACGCATCTCACGGTCGCCGACAAGTGGGGCAATGTCGTGGCCTACACCCTCACCATCGAGCAGACCGGCGGCAGCGGGATCACCGTCCCCGGCCGTGGCTTCCTGCTCAACAACGAGCTGACCGACTTCTCCTTCGCGCCCGCCGACCCCGCCGTCCACGACCCGAACCTGCCGGGCCCGGGGAAGCGGCCGCGCTCGTCCATGTCGCCGACGATCGTGCTGGACGGCCACAAGCCGGTGCTGGCGCTGGGCTCCCCGGGCGGGGCGACCATCATCACCACCGTGCTGCAGACCCTGCTGAACCATCTCGACCGGGGCATGCCGCTGGTGGACGCGATCGCCGCACCGCGCGCCAGCCAGCGCAACGCGGCCCAGACGGAGCTGGAACCGGGGCTGTGGAACGGCCCGGAGCGCGCCAAGCTGGAGGCGCTCGGCCACTCCTTCAAGCAGAACCCCGAGATCGGGGCGGCGACCGGTGTGCAGCGGCTGTCCGGCGGACGGTGGCTGGCGGCGGCCGAGACGGAACGGCGGGGCGGCGGTTCGGCGATGGTGGTCAGCCCGAAGCGCTGATCTGACGCGGCGGGTCGGCGGGCTCTGGTGCGATCCAGGAGCCCGCCGACCCAAGCTCCGCGGCTTCTTGGCCGAGCAGCCTCTCGGCCCAGCGGCTTCTCAGCCCAGCAGGCCGATGATCGCGTCGGTGGAGTCGGTCTCCCCGAGCCGGGGGAAGATCTTCTCGACGCTGTTGCGGTGCGCCTCGGCGTCCATGTCGGTCATGGCGTCGGTCGCCAGGGTCACGTGGTATCCGTGCGCGTACGCGCCACGGGCCGTGGACTCCACGCCGATGCTGGTGGCGATGCCGCCGAGCACCACCTGGGTCACCCCGCGGCGGCGGAGCTGGAGGTCGAGGTCGGTGCCGTGGAAGGCGCCCCAGGTGTGCTTGGTGACCACGACGTCGCCGTCCTCGTGGCCGAGTTCCGGCACGAGGTCGGCGAAGTCGGCCGGGAACTGCCCGCCTCCGCCGCCTCCCTGCGCCTCGGTGCGGCCCGGCGCCCCGGCCACGACCCGGACGAGGACGACCGGCAGTCCGCGCTTGCGGAACGCGGCGGCCAGCCGGGCGCCGCGCTCGATGACCTCGGCGGTGGGATGGACGGTGGGCAGTCCGGTGATGCCCTTCTGGAGGTCGACGAGGACCAGGGCGGTGTTCGGGTCGAGCGTGGTGGCGGGCATGGTGCCTCCTGGGGTGGGTCTGTGGGTCTGTGGGTCTGTGGGCGTATGAGGGAAGGGGGTGGTGGTCAGGTGCGGGTACGGGCGCGGGTGCGGGTGCGCAGGGCCCGGTCGGTGGCGGTCAGCAGCAGCACCGCGAGGCTGAGCGCACCCGCCACCATGGCGATGCCGTGCAGCCCGGCGGCGGTCGCCCGCTGTCCGTAGAAGAGCCCGATCAGCCCGGCGGCGGTGATCGCGCCGAGGTACTGCGAGGTGCGCTGCAGCCCGGCCGCCGCGCCGACGCTCTCGCGCGGGGCCTGGGTGTAGACGGCGGCCTGGTTGCCGGTCGAGGACAGCCCCTGAGGCAGCCCGAAGAGGACCGCGGCCAGCAGCAGCGCGAGAAGCGGGGTGGAGTCGTCGGCGAGCAGCAGCACCCCGCTCCCCGCGGCGAGCAGGACGGCCGCGAGGACGAGCGGTGCGTAGATGCCCTTCGTACGGGCCCCGAGCAGTGAGCACACGGCGGCCGCGCCCGACATGGGCAGCATGATCAGTCCGGCCCGGGAGGCGGAGTAGCCGTGCCCCTCCTCCAGCCACTGCGCGTATCCGTACATGACCATGTAGATGACCAGGTACGCCGTGCCGTGGCGGAGGTAGGTGAGGGCGAGGGAGCGGTTGCGGACGATCATCCGCAGATCGATGAAGGGGCGGGGGCGGCGCAACTGCCACCAGGTGAGGGCCGCCGCGAGGACCAGGACGACGGGCAGCAGTGCCCAGTTGGGCCGCCCCAGGTCCATCAGGAAGATCATGAGGGTGGTGAGGGTGCCGGTGAACAGCGCGATCCCCAGCGGATCGAAGGCCGCGCCCGCCGTCCGCGCCCCGGCGTCCTCGCCGTCCGCGCCCGCCATACGGGTCCTGGGGAGCCAGAGCAGCGCGAGGGCGATGCCGATGAGGGCCAGCGGCACATTGACCGCGAAGATCGCCCGCCACCCGGCCGTCGCGGTGAGCACCCCGCCCAGCACCGGCCCGACCGCCGCGCTGCCGAGCGCGGCGAGCGAGAGCCGGCCGAGCACGGGGCGCGGTGTCTCGCGTCCGGTGGCGACGGACTGGGCGCGCAGCAGCGCCATCGCCGCGGGGTACGCCGCGGATGTACCGATGCCGAGCAGCACCCGCGAGGCGATCAGCCAGCCGAACGCGGGCGCGAGCGCGCCCACGAGCCCGGCGGCGCACACCACGAGCAGCCCGCAGAGGAAGATCCGGCGCGGCCCGAACAGATCGGCGAGCCGGCCCATCGCGGGCTGCGCCACGGCGCTGGCGAGGTAGAGGGAGGCGACCAGCCAGGCGGTCCGGGCGGCGCCGACGCCGAAGTCATGGCCGATGGCCACCAGTCCGGTGGCGATCATCGTGGAGTTGACGGGGTTGAGGACCGAGCCGATGAGCAGCGGGGCCATCAGCCGGGGGCCGAAGGGGTCGGTCGCGTCGGCGGGGTTGCCCGGGACCGGGTTCGCGGCCCCCGTGGCCCCCGTCCCGGTCGCCGGGGGTACGGCGGGCTTGCCCGCGGTGCCGGTCATTCCTGGACCAGCCGCTTGAGGAGATCGGTGGCCTCGGCGAGGGTGCGGCGCTCATCGGCGTCGAGACGGGTGTCGATCGCGTCGAGCAGCCAGCTCTGCTTGGCCTGCCGTACGGAGGTGATCGCCTCCCGCCCCCGCTCGGTGATCGAGAAGACCACCTGCCGTCCGTCGGTGGGATGCGGGGCCCGCTCCACCAGGGTCTGCTCCTCCAGCGCGGCAAGGATCATGCGCATCGACTGCGGCCGGACCAGCTCGGCGCGGGCCAGCGCGGCGGTGGTGGTCGGCCCCTCGGTGTAGAGCCGGCTGATGACCGCGCGCTGGGAGGGGGTGAGCGCCCCCTGCGAGGAGGCCGCCCGCATACGGCGCATCAGCTGACTGACGACCGCGGCGAGGTCGACGGCGATGCGCTCTTCGGCCCGCGGGCCGGTCTCTGGCCGGGGGTCGCTCTCTGGCCGGTGGGCGAGCTCTGACCGAAGGGCGGGCTCGGTGGGCGGGTGATCAGACGTGGCCATGCCCTCAGCCTAGGAGTTCGACAGACAAACTTGCAAGTTTGCCTGTCGTGTGCGGAGCAGGAAAAGCGCTCGTAGCGCAGCCGTAACCGAATCCGTAACACGCAGGGTGTCGAATGCGTGGCCTTGGGCCGTGCATCGTCCGAGGGGGAGGGGAGGCCATGGCGAGCGGGCAACTCCCGGCCGAGGTCGAGGAGTTCGCGAGATATCTGCGGGCGCTGACGAGGCGGCTGGACGCGGGGACGGGCTGGTACGGCGTCTTCGCCCTGCGCGACCCCGAGGGGCTGCGGGCCTGTCTCGACGGCCTTGAGGTGCCGCCGTGGGACGTCGTCCAATCCCTGCTGCAGGACCTCTCCACCCAGCGCGGCGTCGGGACCGCCCAGGAGGCGGCGGCCCGCGCGGCGACCCTCTACCGTGCCTCGGTCGCGGCCCACGACGCCGGACCCGGCAGCCGCGAGGCGCTCCGGGACCGCCTGGACGGCATGCTCCGCGAACAGCGGAACGCCGACCGTCGCGAACGCGACCTCCAGGCGGCGTTGTCCGCCGCCGAGGCCGCGGCCGACCGCGAACGCCTCGGCGCGGAGCTGGCCTGGGCCCACGACGACTGGCGTCGTGCGACGGCCCGCACCGAAGAACTCCACGCCCGCCTCACCGCCCTCGGGTCCCGCCCCTCCCATCCACCGGCCCCGGAGCCCGTGCCCCCCGCCGCGCCGACCCCGCCGACGGACCCCACCGCGCCTGCCCCGGCGCCTTGGCCGACGGCCCAGGCGGGCCCCACGCCAACCGCGCCCGCCCTGGCGCCTTGGCCGACGGCCCCGGCGGGCCCCACGCCGACCGCGCCCGCCCTGGCGCCCCGGCCGTTGGCCCCGACGGCGGGGCCCATGGCACCGGGTACCTCCGCGTCTGGTGTGGGTTCGGGCGCGGACGCGTCTTTCGAGCCGCCCGTGCAGGGCCGGGAGCCCATGCCGCCTGCGCCTGCCGCTGCCTCCCCTCGGCCGCGCGGGGCGCGGTTCGCTGGGGTCGAGGAGGTGGGCACGGCGCCGAGACCTCGCGGGGCGCGGTTTGCCGGGGCCGGAGGCGGGGGCACGGCGGCCCCGCCGCCGTCCTCGCCTGCCCCGCCCTCGGCGGAGAGCGGGAGTGAAGTCACCGCGACCCCGCGCGGTGCTCGGTTCGCCGGGGCGTACGACGGCGAGGGCGGCGGCAAACGCCGTAGGCGGGACAAGGCGGCGGACGATGGGCGGCGGCTTGCCCGGGAGGCGGCGGAGCGCGCCGCCGCGCGACGTGCCGCTCAGGAGGCCGTCGCACGGCTCGGTCGACTCCGGGCGGCAGGCCGATCCGGCGAGGCCCATGTGGTGCTGTGTGAGGCCGCCGCCTGGCCCGCCCCACGGTTGCCCGTCCTCGCGGAGGAGCTGGAGCGCGCCGGACTCGGGGCCGATGTGTCCACGCTGCTGTGGGAGATGGCGTGTCTGCCGCCCGCACGGCTCGCCGCAGCCGCCGAAGCGCTGGTCGCGGCGGACCGCGAGGCCGACGGCGAGCGGCTGCTACGGCAGAGCGTTTCGCGCCCCGTCCCCGAGGTGGCCCACACCACCCAGGCGCTCCTCGCGGCGGGCGCCCCTTACAGGGCGGCGTTTCTGCTGGAGGCGCTGGTACGGGCCCGTACGCCGGAGGAGGTGGCGCGGGCGGCGGCAGAGGACCCCGCCACGCTGGTGCCCCTGCTGCTCGATGCTGCCGCCGGTGTGTCCTCCAGCAGTCACCACGATCTCGCCCATGCGCTGCGCGCCGCGGGGCTGCCGGGCGTACCCGGTCTGGCGTGAGCCTGAGCTCCGGGTGGCGCTCGTTGGTTGGGTGCGGCGCCGTTTCGCGCCTTCGGCGCATTTGAGCAGCGGCGGCGGTGGTGGGCGCGGCGCCGCTGCCGGGCGCCGGGCCGGTGGGCGTGGGCCCCGGTGGCGGCCTCCCTGGCCGAGGGGCTGGGGTCGGCGCCGGACAGCCGAGGGGGGGTTGGGTACCCCTCCTGAAAACGTTTGACAAATTAGTTGCTTCAGATCAAGCGTTTTTTCGGGGGGGTACCCAGAGGGGCCGTTAGCCCGAATGGGTCTCAACTCCGGATCACGAGAGCCGCCACCCAGGTCCACCCAACCGGCCCGGCGGTCGGCGACGCGGCCCGCGCCCCCCGCTCCCGCCGCCGCTGCTTATTTGCGCCGGAGGCGCGAGACGAAACCCGCACCCATCCGCTCACCCCGCAAGCCGATAAAACAGGAAACGTGATCGTCTTCGTTGAGTAACGGCGGCGGTATTGCCAGAGTGGTCAGTGCGCTCTTACGTTCTTCAAAGCCGGATTCTACGTGCGTAGACATAGGTTGAGGAGCTGATCATGGCCAACCTCGTACGTGCCGCTCTCGTCCAGGCCACCTGGACCGGCGATACCGAATCGATGATCGCGAAGCATGAGGACTACGCCCGGCAGGCGGCCGCGCAGGGCGCCAAGGTGATTGGCTTCCAGGAGGTGTTCAACGCGCCGTACTTCTGCCAAGTGCAGGAGGCGGAGCACTACCGGTGGGCGGAGCCGGTGCCGGATGGGCCGACCGTGCAGCGGATGCGGGAGCTGGCGCGGGAGACCGGCATGGTGATCGTGGTGCCGGTCTTCGAGCTCGAGCAGTCGGGCTTCTACTACAACACCGCGGCCGTGATCGACGCGGACGGCAGCTATCTGGGCAAGTACCGCAAGCACCACATCCCGCAGGTCAAGGGGTTCTGGGAGAAGTACTACTTCAAGCCGGGGAATGTGGGCTGGCCGGTGTTCGACACCGCCGTGGGCAAGGTCGGGGTGTACATCTGCTACGACCGCCACTTCCCCGAGGGCTGGCGTGCGCTGGGCCTGGCCGGGGCGCAAATCGTCTACAACCCCTCGGCCACTTCCCGTGGGCTGTCGGCCTATCTCTGGCAGCTCGAACAGCCCGCCGCGGCCGTCGCCAATGAGTACTTCATCGCCGCGATCAATCGCGTCGGCATCGAGGAGTACGGCGACAACGACTTCTACGGCACCAGCTACTTCGTCGATCCGCGCGGCCAGTTCGTCGGCGACGTGGCCAGTGACAAGGAGGAGGAGCTGATCGTCCGCGATCTCGACTTCGGTCTGATCGACGAGGTCCGGCAGCAGTGGGCGTTCTACCGCGACCGGCGCCCCGACGCCTACGAGGGGCTGGTGAAGCCATGAGCGACAGCAGCGACGCCGTGAGCAGCAGCGACGCCGTGAGCAGCAGCGATGCCACGGGCAGCGGCGATGCCAACCGCGGCACCCACGCGGCCCTGCACACCCGGCACCAAGCCGTGCTCCCCGACTGGCTCGCCGTCTACTACCAGCGCCCCATCGAGATCACCCACGGCGAGGGCCGCCATGTCTGGGACGCCGAGGGCAACCGCTACCTCGACTTCTTCGGCGGCATCCTCACCACCATGACCGCGCACGCCCTCCCCGAGGTCACCAAGGCCATCAGCGAGCAGGCGGGCCGGATCCTGCACACGTCCACGCTCTACCTCGACCGGCCCATGGTCGACCTGGCCGAGCGGGTCGCCACCCTGTCCGGCATCCCGGACGCGCGGGTCTTCTTCACCACCTCCGGCACCGAGGCCAATGACACGGCCCTGCTGCTCGCCACCACCTACCGCCGCTCCAACCAGATCCTGGCGATGCGCAACAGCTACCACGGCCGCTCCTTCTCGGCCGTCGGCATCACCGGCAACCGCGGCTGGTCGCCGACCAGCCTGTCCCCGCTGCAGACGCTGTACGTGCATGGCGGGGTGCGCACCCGGGGGCCGTTCGCCGGGCTGTCCGACGGGGAGTTCATCAAGGCGTGCGTCGCCGATCTCGAGGACGTCCTCGGCCAGGCGCACGGCAATGTCGCCGCGCTGATCGCCGAGCCGGTCCAGGGCGTCGGCGGTTTCACCTCGCCGCCCGACGGGCTGTTCGCCGCCTTCCGCGAGGTGCTCGACCGGCACGGCATCCTGTGGATCACCGATGAGGTGCAGACGGGCTGGGGCCGCACCGGCGACCACTTCTGGGGCTGGCAGGCACACGACCGCTCCGGGCCGCCCGACATCCTCACCTTCGCCAAGGGCATCGGCAACGGCATGTCGATCGGCGGTGTCGTCGCCCGCGCCGAGGTCATGAACTGCCTGGGCGCCAACTCCATCTCCACCTTCGGCGGCAGCCCCATCACGATGGCCGCCGGTCTGGCCAACCTCACCCATCTGGTCGAACACGATCTGCAGGGCAATGCCCGCCGGGTCGGCGGGCTGCTGATCGAGCGGCTGCGCGCGGCCTGCGCCGGTCTGGACACCGTGCGCGAGGTCCGCGGCCGGGGGCTGATGATCGGCATCGAGCTGGTCGAGCCGGGCACCGGCGACCCGTACCCCGAGGGCGCGTCCGCCGTTCTGGAGGCCGCCCGGGAGGGCGGGCTGCTCATCGGCAAGGGCGGCGGGCACAACAGCAGCGTGCTGCGGATCGCCCCGCCGCTCAGCCTCACCGTCGCCGAGGCCGAGGAGGGCGCGGAGATCCTCGAGGCCGCCCTCAAGACCACCCGGTCCGGAAGGAGCGTGAGCTGATGTCCCGTACCGTGATCCGCGGCGGGCTGGTCGTCACCGCCGCCGAGGAGACCTTGGCCGATGTGCTGATCGAGGACGGGAAGGTCGCCGCCCTCGCCTCGTCCGGCAGCGCGTACGCCCAGGGCTGGACGGCCGACCGTACGATCGACGCCACCGGCAAGTACGTCATCCCGGGCGGGGTCGACGGGCACACCCATATGGAGATGCCGTTCGGTGGCACCTACGCCGCCGACACCTTCGAGACCGGCACCCGGGCGGCGGCCTGGGGCGGCACCACCACCATCGTGGACTTCGCCATCCAGACGGTGGGCCACGCCCTGCGCGAGGGGCTGGACGCCTGGCACCTGAAGGCGCGGGGCAACTGCGCCATCGACTACGGCTTCCACATGATCCTCTCCGATGTGAACGAGAGCGCGCTCAAGGAGATGGATCTCCTGGTGGGGGAGGGCGTGACCAGCTTCAAGCTGTTCATGGCCTACCCGGGGGTCTTCTACAGCGACGACGGGCAGATCCTGCGGGCCATGCAGCGCGCCTCCGCCAACGCCGGGCTGATCATGATGCACGCCGAGAACGGCATCGCCATCGACGTCCTGGTGGAACAGGCCCTGGCCGAGGGCAGGACCGACCCCCGCTACCACGGTGAGGTCCGCAAGGCGCTGCTGGAGTCGGAGGCGACCCATCGCGCCATCCAGCTCGCCCGGGTGGCCGGCGCCCCGCTGTATGTCGTCCATGTGTCGGCCCAGGAGGCCCTCGCGGAGCTGACGCAGGCACGTGACCTGGGGCTTCCGGTCTTCGGCGAAACCTGTCCGCAGTATCTGTTCCTGTCCACGGACAACCTCGCGGAACCGGACTTCGAGGGCGCCAAGTACGTCTGCTCCACACCGCTTCGGCCCGTCGAGCACCAGGCCGCGCTGTGGCGGGGGCTGCGGACCAACGACCTCCAGGTGGTCTCCACCGACCACTGCCCGTTCTGCTTCACCGGGCAGAAGGAGCTGGGCCGGGGCGACTTCTCCAAGATCCCCAACGGTATGCCGGGGGTGGAGCACCGGATGGATCTGCTCCATCAGGCCGTGGTGGACGGCCATATCTCCCGCCGCCGCTGGATCGAGATCGCCTGCGCCACCCCGGCCAGGATGTTCGGCCTCTATCCGCGGAAGGGCACCATCGCGCCCGGGACCGACGCCGACATCGTCGTCTACGATCCGGGGGCCCAGCAGACCCTGTCCGCCGAGACCCACCACATGGACGTCGACTACTCGGCGTACGAGGGCAAGCGGATCACCGGGCAGGTCGAGACCGTGCTGTCGCGCGGTGTCCCCGTCATCGACCGGCGGGAGTACACCGGGCGTGCCGGGCACGGCCAGTTCCTCATCCGCGACACCTGTCAGTACCTCGGCTGAGCCAGGGAGCGAGCATGGATTTCGGACTCGTCCTGCAGACCGATCCGCCCGCCTCGGCCGTCGTCGAGCTGATGCGCCGCGCCGAGCGCAACGGCTTCGGCCACGGCTGGACCTTCGACTCCGCCGTGCTGTGGCAGGAGCCGTTCGTCATCTACAGCCAGATCCTGGCCCGGACCGAGCGGCTGATCGTCGGCCCCATGGTCACCAATCCGGGCACCCGCACCTGGGAGGTGACCGCCTCCACCTTCGCCACCCTCAACGAGATGTACGGCAACCGCACCGTCTGCGGTATCGGCCGCGGTGACTCCGCGCTGCGGGTGGCCGGGCGCAAGCCCAACACCCTCGCCCGCCTCGGCGAGGCCATCGACGCCATCCGCGATCTGGCGGAGGGCAGGGAGGCCGTCGTGGACGGCAGCCCGATGCGCATCCCCTGGATCGAGGACAGCAGGCTGCCGGTGTGGATGGCGGCGTACGGCCCCAAGGCGCTCGCGCTGGCCGGGCAGAAGGCCGACGGGTTCATCCTGCAGCTCGCCGACCCCTTCCTGACGGAGTGGATGGTCAAGGCGGTGCGCACCGCCGCCGCCGAGGCCGGGCGCGATCCGGACGCGGTCACCATCTGCGTCGCCGCCCCCGCGTATGTCGGCGACGACCTGGCCTACGCCCGTGAGCAGTGCCGCTGGTTCGGCGGCATGGTCGGCAACCATGTGGCCGACCTGGTCTCCCGCTACGGCGAGCACTCCGGTGCCGTGCCCGAGTCCCTGACCGCGTATATCAAGGAGCGGCAGGGGTACGACTACGCACACCACGGCCGCAGCGGCAATCCGGACACGGCCTTCGTCCCCGATGAGATCGTCGACCGGTTCTGCCTGCTCGGCCCGGCCGAGGCGCATATCGAGAAGCTGGAGCGGCTGCGCGCCCTGGGGGTCGACCAGTTCGCCGTCTACGCGATGCATGACGCGAAGGAGCGCACGCTCGACGCGTACGGCGAGCGGGTCATCCCCGCGCTCACCGGCTGACCGCTCAGTCGCGCACCCGCGCCCGCGCACCTGTACGCCCGCGCACCTGTACGCCCGCGCACCGCGCGGCCGCCGGCCGGCCGACCACCGGCCGGCGGGCGGGCCTCCCGGGATCATTCGCCGTACCCTTCTCACGGTTCCGCCTCCCAGCCCGACAAAGGCCCTTTTCCCAAGGAAGGGTCAATTCCGTTTTTTGGGCCCGGAGAACAAAAGACACTCCCGTCCCCTGAAACCTTCGAACATGGCTACAATCACCTCGGATTTTGTGCTCTGATATGCCGTCGGCTGAACGACTCCTTGTCAGAGAAGGGTTGGGCATGACGCAAACCGAGGTACCGATAGAAGTGGAGCTCAGAGGGCTCTACAAGGCCCACTATCGGTTTCAGTTCCTGAGTGCGGGATTCCAGTTGGGGCTCTTCGCGCTGGTGGAGAAGGAGCCCGGCCTGGCCGTACGGGAGATCGCCGCACGGCTGGACCTCAAGGAGCAGCCCACCCGCATCCTCCTTCTCGGCTGTACGGTATTCGGGCTTTTGTGCAAGGACGGCGAGGGTTACCACACCACCCCGCTCTCGAAGCCACTGACCGCGAACTTCGACGAGTCGCCCGCGTCCAACATTCCCTGGGAACAACACGGTATCTACCGGGCGATGGCCTGGTTCTGTGAATCCCTCAAGGAAGACACCAACATCGGACTGCGGCGGGAAATTCCGGGGACGGCGCCCACTCTCTACGGGCGGCTCGCCGAAAATCCCGAGCTGGAGAGCACATTCCACACCATGATGTCGTCGGTGAGCAGGCTCGTGGGCGCCGAGCTGGGGGAGAAGCTGGACCTCTCGGGGTGCGGCCACCTCCTGGACATCGGCGGCGGAACGGCCATCAACGCCGCGAGCCTCGCCGCCCGCTGGCCGGACCTGCGCATCACCATCGCCGATCTGCCCTCCGTGGCGACCGCCGCCAACGAGAAGATCGAGAAGCTCGGGCTGGCCGACCGGGCGCGGGCGGTGAGCCTCGACGCCTTCCACGACGAGTTCCCGACCGGCTGCGACGGAGTGCTCTTCGCTCACTTCCTGGAGATCTGGTCCCCCGAGCGGATCCAGGAACTGCTCGCCAAGGCCGCCCGCGCTCTCCCTCCCGGCGGCGGGATCTATGTGGTCACCCCGCGCCAGGACGACGACGGCACCGGACCCGAGCGGGCGGCGATGCTGTCCGCCTACTTCCACACCATCGCCTCCGGCGAGGGCATGGTCTACACGGGCGCCGAGTACGAGCAGTGGTTCCGCGCCGTGGGCTTCGAGCCCACCGGACGGCTGCCCCTCGGCGCGGACACCGTCGTGATCACCGGCCGCAAGGCATAGTCCGGAACCAGGCGAGGCACCCCCGGCGGGCGGATCCTTCGATGCGGAGGTCGCAGCGGTCCGCGCGCCGGGGCATGACCCGCCCCGATCAGGAGGCGAACCATGGTCGGCGCCACGAGCCAAGCCACCCCGGGCGACGCGGACGGCGAGGGAGGCGGCCCGCCGCCGCACCACCGCCACAAATGGCTGATCCTGGGGATCTGCTGCATCAGCCTGTTCATGGTGGGCCTCGACACCACCATCGTGAATCTCGCCCTGCCGTCCATCCAGGACGATCTGGACGCCTCGCCCTCGGGGCTGCAGTGGACGGTGGACTCCTACACCGTGGTGCTCGCCAGTCTGCTGATGCTCTCCGGCTCCATGGCCGACCGGTTCGGCAGGCGCCGGACCTTCCAGACCGGGCTGCTGCTGTTCAGCCTGGGGTCGCTGCTGTGCGGGCTCGCCACCGACACCGGTTCGCTCGTCGCTTTCCGGATGGTGCAGGCCATGGGCGGCGCGATGCTCAACCCCGTCGCGGTCTCGATCATCGCCAACACCTTCACCGACCTCAAGGAGCGGGCCAGGGCCATCGGGCTGTGGGGTGCGGTCGCGGGGGTGAGCATCGCGCTGGGGCCCGTCGTCGGTGGTGCGCTGGTGGACTCGACCGGCTGGCAGGCCGTCTTCTGGGTCAACCTCCCGGTCGCCGCCCTCGCCCTCGTCCTCACCGCGCTCTTCGTCCCCGAGTCCAAGGCTCCCCGGCCGCGCAGGCTCGATCCGGTGGGGCAGCTCCTGGTGATCGTGCTGTTGGCGACGCTCACGTTCGGCATCATCGAGGGCCCGGTCAGGGGCTGGGGCTCGGCACAGATCGTCGGCTGCTTCACCGTCGCGGCCGTCGCCACCGCCACCCTCATCCGGTATGAACTCCGCCGCGCCGAACCGCTGCTGGACGTTCGCTTCTTCCGCAGCCCGGCCTTCAGCGGCGCCATCGCCTCGGCGGTGTGCGGTTTCGCCGCGCTCGCCGGGTTCCTCTTCCTCAACGCCCTGTATCTGCAGGACGTACGGGACTTCTCCCCGCTGCACACCGGGCTGCTCACGCTGCCGATGGCGGCCATGACGCTGGTCTCCTCACCGCTCGCGGGCCGTATCGTCGGCGCCCGCGGTCCACGCGTCCCCATGGTGATCGCCGGAGCGGGTACGGCGGGATGCGGACTGCTGCTGACCCAGGTGGGCGCGGACACCCCGATCTGGTACCTCGTGATCGCCTATGTGGCGTTCGGCATCGGCTTCGGCATGCTCGACGCCCCGCTCACCTACTCGGCCGTGTCCGGGATGCCGCGCTCCCAGGCCGGAGTGGCCGCCGCGGTCACCTCCACCGGCCGCCAGGTGGGGGCGGCCCTCGGTGTCGCCGTCCTCGGCTCGGTCTCCACCGCCCGGGTGCATGGCCCCTTCGCCTCCGGCTTCCCCGAGGCCAGCCATCTGGGCTGGGCGATCATGACGGGCTGCGGTCTCGCCATCGTGACCCTGGGCCTAGTCACGACCGGCGCCCGGGCCCGCGGCCCGGCGGAGCCCAGCCCCGACCCGGCCGCCGGCCGCCCCGCCCAGCGCGTCCGCTGACCCCTGCCCGACCCCGTGCCCGTTCCTGTGCCACCCCTGGCAGTCGACGGGTCGTCCGCCCCCCGGACCTCGGGCGGCGGCGTGTCCGTGGCCGGGCTCCTGGCGCGCGGCGGCGTGTCCGTTCTCCCGGGCCCCGGGCGGCGCTGGCGCGCTCGTTGCCGGGCTCCTGGCGGGCGGTGGCGCGCTCGTTCCGGCGCTCGGCAGTGTGCTTGTTCCCGGGCCGGGGGTGTCTGGGAGCGCTGCCGTTCCGCGCCCGCGGCGCCTGGCCCCGGGCCCGTTCCCGTGCCGCCCCTGGCGCGCGGCGGCGCGCTCGTTGCCGGGCTCCTGGCGGGCGGTGGCGCGCTCGTTCCCGGGCCCTGGCGCGCGGCGGCGTGTCCGTTGCCGGGCCCCTGGCGCGCGGCGGCGCGCTCGTTGCCGGGCTCCTGGCGCGCGGCGGCGCGCTCGTTCCCGCGCCCGCGCCCGCGGCGCCCCGCACCGCGCCCGTTTCCGCAGGTCGGCGGAGTGAACCGGGATGCCGGTCGAAAAAGGGATTTGCGGCGGTCGCTCCCTTCACCTCGATGACACCGTCTGGCAGCCGGTATGCCACCTGCCGTCGCTGAGACATGATTCGATGAACGCATGATCGATGAATTTCTCGCCGGTGATCTCGGCGCGGTGGAGGAGGCGATCCGCACGGCGGTCGCCGACGAGGTCATGCCGCGCTACCGGCAGCTCGCCGCCCACGAGATCGTGGAGAAGAAGGGCCCGCACGACCTGGTGACCATCGCCGACCGGCAGGCCGAGGAGCATCTGACCGGCGCCCTCACCAAGCTGCTGCCCGGCTCCGTGGTGGTGGGCGAGGAGGCGGTGCACGCCGACCCGGCCGTGCTCACCGCCCTCGGCGGCGACGCGCCCGTATGGATCGTCGACCCGGTCGACGGCACCCGGCAGTTCGTCCACGGCGACCCCGGCTTCGCGACGCTGGTCACCCTCGCCCACGGCGAAGAGCTCCTCGCGTCCTGGACCTACGCCCCGGTGTTCGACCAGATGGCCATCGCCCGCCGCGGCGGGGGCGCCCTGCTGAACGGCGAGCCGATCCACTGCGGCTCCCCGGAGCCCGGCGCGGTCCTCCACGTGGCCGTCTCCCACTACGACTTCACCACCGACGCGGAGAAGCGCGCCCTGTCGGGCCTGCAGGTGCCGGGAGTTGAGGTGCGCCCCTGCGGTTCGGCCGGCCTGGAGTATCTGAACGTGGCCCGGGGGCTGCTCGACGCCGTCGCCTTCACCTGGGAGAACGCCTGGGACCATGCCGCCGGTCTGCTGCTGGTCGGCGAGGCGGGCGGGGCGCATGCCACGCTCGGCCGCGAGCCGTTCCGGATCACCGGGGGCAATGCCCTTCCTTTCACGGCGGCCAGGGACGAGGCGGCCGTTGCGCATATCCTGGGCTTGCTGGCCGCCGCCGGCTGATCGTTCCACCGATTCCTCAAGGACGAGGGGGCCGAGGTGCCGTCCATGCTCGACGCGGTCGTTGTGGGAGCCGGGCCGAACGGGCTGACCGCGGCCGTCGAACTCGCCCGCCGCGGCTGTGCGGTGGAGATCTTCGAGGCCGCGGACACCATCGGTGGGGGCTCCCGCACCGAAGAGCTGACCCTCCCCGGTTTCCGGCACGACCCCTGCTCCGCCGTGCACCCCCTCGCCATCGGCTCCCCGGCCTTCGACCGGATGCCGCTCGCCCGGCACGGCCTGGAGTGGCTCCACCCCGAACTGCCGCTGGCCCACCCCTTCCCGGACGGCACGGCCGCGGTGCTGGCCCGCTCGGTCGGCGAGACGGCCAGGTCGCTCGGTCCGCGCGACGCCGGTACCTACCGTCGGCTGATCGCCCCCTACCTGGGCAAATGGTCCACCCTCGCCCCCGATATACTGCGCACCCCCTGGGACGGGGTGCCCCGCGACCCGATCACCTGGGCCCGCTTCGGGCTGCACGCGCTGCAGCCGGTCTCACTGCTCGCCGGGCCGCTGCGCTTCCGCGACGAGAAGGCGCGCGCCCTGTTCACCGGGCTGGCGGGGCACACCATCGCGCCGACCAGCGCGCTGGTCACCAGCGGACCCGCCCTGATCTTCGCCGTCGCGGCCCATGAGGTCGGCTGGCCGATTCCGCGCGGCGGCTCCCAGTCGATCGTGGACGCGCTGGGGGCGTATCTGCGGGAGAACGGCGGCACGATCCACGTCTCCACCGAGGTCAAGCGGCTCGACGAGCTGCCGCCCGCCCGCGCGTACATCTTCGACACCTCGCCGCGCGCCCTGGCCCGTATCGCCGGTCTCGGCAACGCCTACCGCCACTACCGTTACGGGGCCAGTGCCTTCAAAATCGACTACGCGCTGTCCGGCCCGGTGCCGTGGACCGCGCCCGAGGCCCGGCGCGCGGGCACCGTCCATGTCGGCCCCACCTCGGGCGAGATCGGCGCGGCGCTACGGGCCGCCGTCGACGGGCGCGACCCCTCCGTCCCGTTCCTGATCACCTCTCAGCCGACCCTTCTCGACCCCTCCCGGGCCCCGGAGGGCAAGCACACCTTCTGGGCGTACGGCCATGTGCCCAGCGGGTGGAAGGGCGACGCCACGGAGGTGATCGAGCGTCAGATCGAGCGCTTCGCCCCCGGCTTCCGCGATCTGGTCCTGGCCCGCGCGGTGGCCGGACCGCCCGAACTCGCCGCGCGCAACGCCAACTACATCGACGGGGACATCGCCTGCGGCGCCTTCGAGGGCATCCAGGCGGTCATACGGCCCAAGCTCGCCCGCGTCCCGTACGCCACCGCCCACCCGGCGGTCTTCCTGTGCTCCTCCGCCACCCCACCGGGGCCCGGCGTCCACGGCATGTCGGGACACCACGCGGCGCGGGCGGTATGGCGGAGGCTGCGGGCGCGGTAGGGCCCGGACGGAGACCCAGGCGGAGGTACCAGAAGGAGGTAGGGCCCGGACCGCGGCGGGAGCCGCCTCAGTGCGGGATCGTGTCGATGACCTCGCGGGCGCCCTGCCGCAGCAGCGCCACCGCGACCGACGTGCCCAGGGTGGCCGGGTCCAGCGGGCCCGCCCACTCGTGGGCGTCCAGCACCGTCTTGCCGTCCGGGCTGAAGACCCGGGCGCGCAGCGAGAGCCGCCCGTCGCGCTCGGCCTTGGCATAGCCCGCGATGGGGGAGTTGCAGTGCCCCTGCAGCACATGCAGCAGCATCCGCTCCGCGGTGATTTCCTTCCAGACGTCGGTGTCGCCGAGCCCGGCCACGGCCTCGATCGTCTCGGTGTCGTCCTCGCGGCACTGCAGCCCCAGCACCCCGGCCCCGATGGGCGGGCACATGGTGTCCACCGGCAGGATCTCGCTGATCCGGTCCGTACGGCCGATCCGCTCCAGCCCCGAGACGGCCAGCATCAGCGCGTCGCACTCGCCCGCGTCCAGCTTCTCCAGCCGGCGGTTGGCGTTGCCGCGCATCGGCACGCATTCCAGATCCGGGTGGGTGATGGCGAGCTGGGCGACGCGCCGGACCGAGGAGGTGCCGATCCGGGCTCCCGCGGGCATCTCGTCGAGGGTCAGCCCCTGGGGGTGGATCACGGCGTCGCGGATGTCGTCCCGCTTGAGGTATGCGGCGAAGACCGTGCCCGCGGGCAGCGGCCGGTCGGCGGGCACGTCCTTGATGCAGTGCACCGCGAGGTCCGCCTCGCCCGCCAGCAGCGCGGCGTCCACCTCCTTGGTGAACGCTCCCTTCCCGCCCAGCTTCGACAGATCGCCCATCCACCGGTCGCCGGAGGTGGTGACCGGCACGACCTCCGTACGGATGCCCGGTCGCAGCGCGGCCAGCTCGGTGCGGACCCGTTCGACCTGGGCGAGGGCCATGGGGGAGGAGCGCGAGACGATGCGGATCAAATCGGCGGACATGGCGTAGAGGATAGGCCCTCCGCGGACCGCTCAATCCCGGGCCCCGGGGTAGTCCTCCGCGACCAGCGCCGCCAGTTCGAGGTACGCGTCGAGGGTCCTGGGCGCCAGCCGGTGGAGGTCGATCTCGCCCGGAGCTGCCAGATGCTGGTCGTACGGTACGACGACCACGCCGCGGCAGCGGACCCGGAAACCCGCCGCGAGGCCCTCGGGGTCCGCCGGAGGGTTTTCGCGATGTGTGTTGAGCACCACAATGCCGCGCTGGACGAGGTCCCTGCGTCCGCCCTCGATGAGCCGGTCCAGGGTCGTGTGCGCGCTCCTCATGCGTTCCACGGAGGGGCTGGTGACGATGATCAGCTGGTCGGTGAGGTCGAGGAGCTCGGGCACGAAGTCGCGGAGCCCACCGGTGTCCGAAGCGGACAGGATGACCGGATAGCGTCGGCGCAGAGCGGCGATGACAGTGCGGTATTCGCGGTTGTCCACCTTGTGGTTGCGGTCCCGCAGAATGGACGGGCGCGGGTCGCCGGCGAGGACTTCGAGCCCGCCGGGCGTCTGTGAGGTGAAGCGCCGGGCGGACCTGAAATCGCCGAAGAGGACGGCCTGGGCCACATCATGGACAGTCGCCTCGCTCTCACGCTGAACACGGCGGCTCAGGGCGTCCCCGCCGGGAATCGCGTCGACCGCGATGACCTCGCCCTGGTGCGCGCTCGCGAGGACATCGCCGAGCGCGATGGCCGTGGTGGTGCGACCGGCCCCTACCGCGCGGCTGATGACCGCGAGGTGGCAGCTGTCGGTGCGAGGGAGGCGCACCTGCTCCAGCTTGTGCGCCACGTCGGCCTCGGGGGCGCTCCCGCCGCGCTGGAACAGGGACCGCAGGGCTCGGGTGAACGCGGGCCCGGACCGCTTCGGCGGCGGCTCGGGAGCGGTCGTGAGCGCCGGCCCGGGGTCCGCCGGAGACCCGGGCTCGGCGTCCGGCGTCTCGGCCGGCGGCTGAGGGGTGTCCGAGGTCTCGGCCTCGTACGACATCGACGTCGGCATGGTCGCCAGGCACTGGACGAAGACGTCCGCCACCCGCCCCGCCGACGGTCGCCTGCCCGGCCGGTCGTCCAGACAGGCGGAGATGGTCGAGAGCAGCTGGGGGTTGCGCCATAGCTCAATGGTGCGGATGAGGTCACCGGTCGGCTGTGCGTCGCTCAGGTCGCGGAGGATCTGGCCCAGGGCGTAGACGCTGTCCGCGGCGGTGGGAGCTCCCGGGAGGCGGTCGCCGATGCTCGCGTCGGTCCAGCCGATCAGCTTCACCGTGCTGTCGGTGACGAGCACGGTGTCCGCCGTGAGCGGCCCTGGCACGACGCCCTTGAGCGAGCACATGTTCACCGCCTCGGCGATGCGGAGACCGATGGTGGCGGCGCGCACGGCGTCCAACCGGGGTGAGCCGTCGGGCCTCCGGCCCATGAGCGAGGACAGCGGTGGGGCCGGTGAGCCGTCGGGGAGCCGGACGCATTCCACCACGAGCCCCGGAGGGTTGAGCGAAGAAGCGTCGACGAAGAGCCGGGGGGCGTAGTGCCCGGCCATTCGCCGCAGCGCGTCCGCCTCGGCCCTCAGTCGCCGCCCGGCGCCCTGGGCGGTGCCGTCAGGGGCGATGCGTATCACCACATCGTTCGACGCGCCCGGCCGACGGGCCAGATAGACGCCGTCGCCCCGGCTGCCGCCGAGCCTGCGGTAGGCCCGATACGCGTTGATCGACGGCAGGGCGCTCCCGGGCTCCGGGCGGGAGGCGCGAGCGGAGTCGGGCGGCGCCGACTGTGGTGGGGTCGTCAACACATCCCCACCGCACGTATCGCAGAAGCGGTCGTCCGGGGCCAGCGGACTGCCGCACCGCGCGCAGACGATGGGCCGCTCGGTCCGGGGGCGTCGGGCGCTGGACTCCGGTGTCCCGGCGTCCGGCCGGAAGTCGGTGAGGAACTCCCAGACCCGCGCGGCCGTCGGGCGGCCCTGCCTCTCCAGACATGCCATCACCATGCCCCGGACCGGCTGCCACGCGGCGCCGCTCCAGCGCGGCATGTCATAGGCGTCCTGGCCGTGCCCATACATCTGCCCCCCGCCGCCGAGGCACAGCAGGATGTCGCCCAAGTCTCCGACATTGTCCTCGGGAGTGGGCCGACGGTGCCCGAGGGACGACGGGGACGGGGCGCCGTCGATGCAGGCCGAGGACCAGCCGGTCACGAAGATGTCCTCACCGGCGACATGCACGGTATGGACGGTGAGGTCGCCGTGCGTCATCCCCTCGGCCGCGCACACGCGTACCGCGTCCGCGATCCGCCGGGCGAGCGCGAGGGCGGTGTGCCCGTCCCATCGATCGGCGTCCTCGAAAAGGACATCGTGCAGCCGGTGCCCGAGGAACGCTTCTTCGGACACCCATGGAACGTCCTCGTCCAGCCCCTCACGCAGCAGCCGGGGCGCATGGCGTCCGTCCATCCGGCGCAGTGCCTCCGCCTGTACCCCGAGCAAGGCCGCGGCCTGCGGCGCGGGAAGCCCGGGAAGGACGGTGACGACGGCCTCCTCGCCATAGGCGTCCCGGCCCAGATAGGGAACGACGCGCGCGCCCCAGGGGCCGGCCCTCCGCAGGCGGTACGGACCGATCACCCGCGGGTCGCGGGGTTCCAGACGGCGCCACTGCACCGCCGCGGTCGGGGTCGTGAACAGCGACGGCTGCGGTGGTGCCCCCAGCCGGGCCGCCAGCCGTTGCTCTACCGCCGTGAAGGGGCGGGCGCCGGGCGGGAGTCGGTCGCTGCCGGCAGAGTGGGCGAGCCAGGCCGGGAAGTCGGGGGAGCGGCCCGCCAGTTGCTCCAGGCGTTGGCCGATCAGCCTGCTGGTCGCGACCAGTTCGGGCAGCGGTACCGCGCCCAGCAGCGCCCGCTGCGCCGCGTCGGCGAAGGTGAAGGGCCGGTGTTCGGGCGGCAGCGGGTCCGGTCCCGCCGAGGCGGGCGGTTCGACGGGGTGCATCAGCCCGCCCAGGAACACCTCGGCGAGACGTCCGGTGTCGGTCCGGCCGTCCACCGCCTTCTGCACCATCCGCATCACCGGCACCGGCAGCGGGGCCACGGCGGCCAGATGGGCCGCCAACCGGTACGCCTCCGGGGACGCCGCGTCCCGGAAGCGCTGCACGCGGCTCAGCTCATCGGCCGGGGTCGGGGTGGCAGCCGGGCCGGGGGCGGTGGCGGCCGGGCCGGGGCGGGGGCCGCCGCGCCCCGGGTCCAGCAGCGGCAGGACGGCCGTACCGCTCGCGGAGGCGATCAGCCGGGCCCAGTCGGCCAGCGGTCCGGCGTCCGGTTCCAGCACCGGCACCGGCACCCCCTCGAAACGTGCCAGGGCGGCGGGCAGCACCGGATCGGCGACCGTCCAGTCCGTATTGGCCGAGCCGGGTCTGCGGGTCCGCACCTGCCAGCGGCGCGCCCGGATCCCGGAGCCCTCCCACAGCCGGGGCGGCAGCGCGTGCACCACCGCCGTGGGGCCGACCCCCGCCCAGCGCGCCAGCACCTGGCCCATCCGCCCGTCGCGCCACGCGCCCCCCACCCCGTCGCTCACCACGAGCACCAGCGTGTGTCCGGAGGGGTCCGAGAGCGCCGTCGTGGGGAGCCTGGGCGCGTCCGGGGCGTAGGGCCGGGCGCGCAGCGCGGGTGCGCCGGCGCCGCGCGTGTGCAGCCCGAGGACGCGTACGACGCGGAACGCGCCCGAGCGCTGCAGCACCGTGCGCAGTTCGACGGCGAGCCGCCGCCACAGCAGCATCGACATCCCGTCGTCGATGACGAGCGCGAGATCGAGCCAGCGTTCGCGGGCGGGGCGGGTCACCACGTCCGGCAGACCGGTCTCGGCGAGCGCGGTGGCGGTGGCGGCCTCGTCGAACTCCCGCTTGAGCGGATTGGGGCGGTGCTGTTTCAGCGGGCGCAGGGCACGGCCGATGGACAGCTCCTGGCGCAGCGCCTTGTCCTCGGGCACGCGCAGCGGCAGTGCGCGCCGCGCGTCGGGCGCCCCTTCCGTATCGGGGCCCTGGCTATCGGGGCCCTGGCTATCGGGGCCCTGGCTTCCGCCGTACAGGCCGCGCAGCCGTTGATCGCCACGGGGGCGGGGCCGGGGCTGGTCCGGCGGGTCGTCCGGGCGCCCCTTCGCGGGGGCGGACGGCTGGGCGCCGGGGCCGTCGGCCTCGGGGGTACGGGCGGGGGCGGTCGGCTCGGGGGTCGGCTGGGCGGACGCGGCCGGGGAGGCCGTGGCGGGGGGACGGGCGGTCTCGGGGCGCGTGGCGGGCAGCGCCGTCCCGCCACTTGTCACCGCGCGGGCCAGGGGCGCCCACTCCACGCCGTCCTCGGGCAGCCGGCCGGCCAGCCAGAGCGCGTCGAGCAGTTCCTCCCTGGACAGTTCGAGACCGCTGGAGGCGAGGACCACCATCGCCTCGTCGAGCCGTCCCAACCGCTCGGTGCCGCCCTGCCCTGCGCCGTCCTGCTCGGTGCCGTCCTGCTCGGTGCCGCCCTGCCCTGCGCCGTCCTGCTCTGCGCCGCCCTGCCCTGCGCCGCTCGGCTCGGCGCCGCCCCGCCCAGCGTCACCCCCGCCCATGCGTCGTTACACCGCCCCGCCCAGCCGGTGCAGCACCGCTTCCAGGAGCCCGTCCGCCGTCACATCCATGCCGCCCGCCCGCAGGAACACGGCGTTCAGCAGTTGGTCGGTCGCCAGCTCGCGGGCCGCGCGCCGACGGAGGAAGGCGTCCAGCAACTGATCGACCTCCTCCAGCGCGTCGTCCCCCAGATGTGCGGTGACGATCGCCCGCAGCCGCCCCTCGTCGGGGGTGGGCAGCTCCAGCCGTACGCAGCGGCGCAGGAAGGCGGGCGGGAAGTCGCGCTCGCCGTTGCTGGTGATCACCACGACCGGGAACTCCTCGCACACCAGCCGGCCCCGACGCACCGTGGCCCGCTCGCCCGCCCGTGCGGTGAGCACCTCCACCACCGACTGGTCCTCCGGCAGCCGGGCCAGCTCGGGGATCTCGAACTCGCCCTCCTCGAAGACGGTCAGCAGGTCGTTCGGCAGGTCGACATCGCCCTTGTCGAGTTCGTCGACGAGCAGCACCCGGGGGCGTTCGTTCGGCACCAGCGCGGTGCCCAGCGGCCCGAGCCGTACGAAGCTGCCGATGTCGGGCTCGGCCTCGCCACGGTCGCGGGTCAGGGCCGTCTCGCGCAGCCGCCCGATCGCGTCGTAGCGGTAGAGCGCGTCCTGCACGGTGGAACGGCTGTTGACCGGCCAGCGCAGCACCTCGCCCAGCCCCATCTCATGCGCGACCGCCCGCGCGAGCGAGGACTTGCCGGTCCCCGGGCTGCCGGTGACGAGCAGCGGGCGCCGCAGATGGAGGGCGGCGTTGACCACGTCGGCGTGTTCGGGCGAGATGAGATACGGCGCCGGGCCCGCCGGACCGGACGCGGGCGACCCCTGCGCGTTGTCGGGAGCTCCCGTGTCCGGGGCCGTCTGTTCCCCGCGTTCCCCGCCGCCGAAGCGGCGCCACGGCGGGGCGGGTGGCATCTCCACGTGCCGGGGCACGCCGTCCCCCCGGAACAGCCGCCAGTCGTGCCGTTCCCGTGGATTCATCGGGGAACCTCCCTTTCGGCCCGCCTCAGCGGACATCGCGCGCCTCCTGTCGTCATCACGTCCCGCCCTCCCCGCCCGGCACGGCCATCGCGTCCCACGGTCCCTGGGTTTCCCACCGTCACTCCGTCGGGTCCGCGAGGTCCAGCCGTGGCAGCGCCCGTCCGGCGTCGGCCCAGGCGAGCACCGGCCGCCCGCTGTACTCCCCGGGTCTCTGCAGGGTTTTCGTGCGATAAGTCCTTACCGCTTCGGGCAGTTCACGGGTGCTCACCTCCGCCGCGTGCCGCACGGCCGGGGATCCCGCCTCCCCGCTCCGATCCCACAGCACCACCGGAATGCCCGCGGCGAGACACATCTGCACCACCCCGGTGCGCCGGTGGGCCGCCACATCGATGGTGACCCGGGCGGTGAGCCGCTCCATGACCAGCCCGCACACCGCCTCCGGGTCCGGGGCCGTGGCGTCGTCGATGTGCACGGGCTCCTCGGCGTCCAGCCGGACCCAGCGCTCCCGCCACTGGTCGAGCATGGTGCCGCCGTTCAGCTCCCGCAGCTCGGGGCAGTTGACGACCAGGGGGTACGGAGTGCCGAGCCGCATGGGGAGCACCGCGCCCGGCCCCGCGGCCTTCCAGCGGTCCACGGGCACCTCCAGGGCGTCCCGGTCCACGATCAGTTCGATGACGGGCCGTGGCCCCGAGGGGTCGGGGCGGCGCAGTGAGCCCACGGCGGCGAAGATCTCCTGGGCCACCTCCTCGGCGCCGCGCGGCCGTTCACTGTCGTCCGACACCTGGCGCAGCCCGTCCCCGTCGTCGCACCACAGCCGCAGCCGGTACCGCTCCGGCTCCTCCCGCGCCGTCGCCGATGTGCCGCCCGATGGGGACCCGCAGAGGTCCAGCTTCGCCACGACGCGGGGCGCGGAGCCCCGGGAGGCGCTCTGTGCCCACTGCTCGGCCTCGAGGCGGCGTTCGGTCATGGCGGCGTCATGGACGCCGAGGCGGCGGGCGACCGCCGCGTTCCACCGCCGCAGCGGGGTGCGCCGGTCCGCCGGACAGCACCCGGCGGCCACGAACTCCACGGCGCGCAGCAGCCCCGGCACGGCCACGACCCCGTCGTCGATCGGCGAGCTGTCGCCGTGCAGCCCCTCCAGATGGGCGATCAGAGCCTCGAACCGTCCGCCGGGGCCGGTGCCGTTCCCGCCCTCATCACAGTGGCCGCCGTCGCCGCCATGTCCGCCGTCACCGCCCGTGAGCAGCGCCGCGGGCAGGGCCGCCAGCGGCAGCGCCGCCCGTACGGCCCCGGGGACACCGGCCGCGGCGGCCGTGGGCAGGGCGCGCAGCAGGACCAGCAGCCGCTCGTGCTCACCCGGCGAGAGCAGTTTGGGCAGACCGCAACGGCGTCCGATCGCGAGGAGGTCGTCGGCCGCCGTGCCCGCCGTGCCGCGCACCGCCTCGACCAGCGCGGGCAGGGCACGCCCCCGGGTGAGCAGCAGATGGGCGAACTCGTCGGCGGAGGGCACGCCGTCCGCGCGATGGTCGAGGCCGCACTGCCGGGCGACCGTCCGGCAGGAGCGTATCCAGCCCTCGGACCGCGGCAGCGGCCCGTCCAGCAGGGAGACGAGCTCCGCGTAGCCCGGGTGGTCGCGTACGTCCTCCTCGGGCTGCCGGGGCAGCAGATGGCCCGCCCCGGCGTCGTGCAGCTCCCGCGCCACGCGCTGCCAGGGGATTCCCCAGGCGCGGCGCAGCGTCCCCTGGATGCGGAGCTTCGCCGTCACGAGCCCGACGACGGCGCCCTCCTCGTTGGACCACAACGGGCCGCCGCTGTAGGCGGGTTCGATGTCCAGGGCGCGCTCGGCGCCGTCGAAGTAGCCGAACCGCCCGTCGCATTCGCTCACTTCGGCATCGGCGAAGACCCCTGGCTCACCGCTGCCGTGCCAGGCCCGTACGAGCTGCCGCTGGGCCATCGGGTGCCAGCGCGGCGGCTCGATCGCGGGCGGCAGGGCCGCGGACAGCCGCAGTACGGCGAGGTCGCCGTTCCACTCGAAGGCGCCCAGGCCGCCGTCGTCCGTCCGGGGCGGTATCCAGACCGCCAGCTCGGCCTCGGCCTCGACGGTGTGCTCCGGTCCGTGGAGCCGTACGGGAACGGCGACCGGGCCCGGGTGATCCGGGGCCAGCCTGTCCTTTCCGAGGGCGCTGTTGACCACATGAGCGCAGGTCAGCAGATGGCGGCGGGGCAGCAGGACGCCCGCGCCCGCCGGTCTTCCGTCGGCCTTGGCGAGAATGGATACGGCGGGCCGCGACAAGGACCCGTGCGCGTGGAACCACCCCATGGCTCAGGCCGAGGAGCCGGGCCGGGACGGCTGTGGCGGCTGCGGTGGCACCGTCGGCTCGGGCTGCTCCGACGGCCTCCAGGTGGCCGAGAGCGTCAAGTTGGCGTTCCCATTGGCGCCCACGATGCCGAGTTTGAGGTCCTGGCCGACCTGCACCCCGAACTGCACGGTGAACTCCTGGGGCGGATGGGGAGTCGAGCGGACGGCGTCGTGCACGTCCTCCAGCACCGACCCCAGCCCTTGGAGGATGACGCTCAGACTGGCGTTGGCGAGCGTGACCGCGGCCTGCGCACCGCGCCCCACCGGGGTCACGCCACCGACGCCGCCGTACGCGTCCTCGAAAGAGGCGTCCCCTACGGGAGCCAGTTCCAGCCGTACGGTGGTGCCGTTCGCCAGGGGTATCTCACGGTGTTCCGTCACATTCCTCATCATGCCGATCATCAGGCCCCCGGTCTGCCCCTTCGCACCAAACACCGCCGGAACGGGGACATGGCGCGGGCCGCCGCGGGCGGGTGTCGCCCGGTGAGGTCAATGTCGGATTCCCGCGAGAACGGACCCGCCCGCTGACGGATGCTGGACCCATGCACACCGACACCGACCGCTGCCTCCGCGCCGCACAGGCGAAGGACGCCCGCTTCGACGGGTGGTTCTTCGTCGCCGTCGTGACCACCGGGATCTACTGCCGGCCGAGCTGTCCGGTCGTCGGGCCCAAGGCCGAGAACATGCGGTTCTACCCCAGCGCCGCGGCCGCCCAGCAGGCCGGGTTCCGGGCCTGCAAGCGGTGCCGTCCGGACGCCAGCCCCGGATCGCCGCAGTGGAACGAGCGCGCCGACCTCGTCGCGCGGGCCATGCGGCTGATCGCCGACGGCGTGGTGGACCGGGACGGGGTGCCGGGCCTGGCGGCCCGGCTGGGATACAGCACCCGGCAGGTCGAGCGGCAGTTGCTCGCCGAGCTCGGCGCGGGCCCGCTCGCGCTGGCCAGGGCGCAGCGGGCGCAGACCGCCCGGCTGCTCATCGAGACCAGCGCGCTCCCGATGGCGGACATCGCCTTCGCGGCCGGGTTCGCCAGTGTCCGCGCGTTCAACGAGACCGTACGGGAGGTCTTCGCGCTCTCCCCGACCGAGCTGCGGCAGCGGGCCACCCGCGGGCCGCGGACCAGCGTGCCGGGGGCGCTCACGCTGCGGCTGCCGTTCCGGGCGCCGCTGTGCCCGGACAACCTCTTCGGGCATCTGGCCGCCACCGGCGTCCCCGGGGTCGAGGAGTGGCGCGACGGCGCCTACCGGCGGACGCTGCGGCTGCCGTACGGGCCCGGGGTGGTCACCCTGAGCCCGCGGCCGGACCACATCGCCTGCCAGCTCTCGCTGGCCGACCTCCGCGACCTGGCCGGGGCGATCAGCCGCTGCCGGCGGCTGCTGGACCTCGACGCGGACCCGGCCGCCGTGGACGACCTGCTGCGTACGGACCTCCAACTGGCGCCGCTGGTCGACAAGGCCCCGGGGCGGCGGGTGCCGCGCGCGGTGGACGCGGACGAGTTCGCGGTGCGCGCCGTGCTCGGCCAGCAGGTGTCCACGGCCGCCGCCCGCACCCACGCCGGGCGCCTGGTGGCGGCGCACGGCGAGCCGGTGGAGGACCCGGCGGGCGGCCTGACCCACCTCTTCCCGTCCGTCCAGGCCCTCGCCGGACTGGACCCCGAGACGCTGGCCATGCCCCGCACCCGCCGCGCTACCCTCACCGGGCTGGTCGGCGCGCTCGCCGAGGGCCGGGTCGCACTTGGCGTCGGCAGTGACTGGGACGACGCCCGCGCGGCCCTGGGCACGCTGCCGGGGCTCGGCCCCTGGACCGTAGAGGTGATCGCGATGCGCGCACTCGGCGACCCGGACGCCTTCGTCCCGACCGACCTCGGGGTGCGGCGCGCCGCCGCCGAACTGGGGCTGCCCGCCACGCCCGGCGCCCTCACCCGCCACTCGGCGCGCTGGCGCCCCTGGCGCGCGTACGCCGTCCAGTACCTCTGGGCGACGGACGCCGCCCACGCCATCAACCGCCTGCCCGCGGCATGACCCGCCTCCAGCCGGAGAGCGGACCGCTTTGTGGGCAATCGTTCCGCAGGGGGGCACCTCCCAGCGGTAGCTGGGGGAGGAACGGGTGGGCACAAACCGGCCACCGGGCCGCACCCGGCAACGAAACGGCGCCCCGCTACACCGCTAAGCCGCCCGACCCGCATCGCATCGCACCCAACACACCAGAGCCGCCGAGGAACACCGTGATTCGCACCCACACCACCATCGACAGCCCCTACGGCCCCCTCACCCTCGTGGCCACCGGCACCGACCTGTCCGGCCTCTACATGGTCGAGCAGCGCCACCGCCCACCCGAGGAGACCTTCGGCGGCCCCGGCGACCCAGCCGACGCCCCCTTCGCCGAGACCATCCGCCAGCTCACGGCCTACTTCGCGGGCGAGCTGACCGAGTTCGACCTGCCGCTGCACCTGGACGGCACGCCCTTCCAGCGCCGCGTCTGGGCCGAGCTGCGGGCCATTCCGTACGGCGAGACCTGGTCGTACGGCCGGCTGGCCGACCACATCGGCCAGCCGACCGCCTCCCGCGCGGTGGGCCTGGCCAACGGCAAGAACCCGGTCGGCATCATCGTCCCCTGCCACCGCGTCGTCGGCTCCAGCGGCAGCCTTACCGGCTACGGCGGCGGTCTGGACCGCAAGCGGCGGCTGCTGGAGTTCGAGTCGCGGCAAGAACTGCCCGGCCTCTTCTGAAGCTGAAGTCGGCGATCAGCTGAAGCTGAAGTCAGAGATCAGCCCGCGGCGATGCGGTCCAGCAGGGCGGGCAGAGCCGTGCTGATGGGCTCGCGGACGACCTCGTCCGCGAGCTCGTCGTACGGCGTCGGCTCGGCGTTGACGATGATCAGCCGGGCGCCGTGCTCGGCGGCCAGCCCGGCGAGCGAGGCCGCGGGCTGGACCTGGAGGCTGGTGCCGACCGCGATGAAGATCTCGCACGCCTGCGCCACCGCGACCGCCTCGGTCAGCACCTCCGGATCGAGGCTCTCCCCGAACATCACCGTGGCCGACTTCAGGATCCCGCCGCAGTCCTGGCACGCCGGATCCGCCTCACCCGCCGCGACCCGCTCCAGCGCCTCCTCCATCCCGGACCGCGCCTCGCAGTGGGTGCACAGCACGGCCCGCGCGGTGCCGTGCAGTTCGAGCACCTTGCGCGCGGGCATCCCGGCGATCTGGTGCAGCCCGTCCACGTTCTGGGTGATCACCCGCACCGGCACCCCCGAGCGCTCCAGCCGGGTGACGGCCTCGTGCGCCCCGTTGGGCCGGGCGCGCAGCGTCTCGCTGTCGCGCCGCATCTGCCAGGAGCGGCGCCGGATCTCCGGGTCGGTCATGTAGTACTCGTACGTCACGAGCTTCTCGGCCTCGGGGTCGCGCCGCCAAAGCCCCTGCGGACCGCGGTAGTCGGGGATCCCGGAGTCGGTGGAGATGCCCGCCCCGCTCAGGATCCCCACCAGCGGCCGGTGCGTTGTCTCGCTGCTCATGCGGCGAGCGTACGCACGCCGCACGGCCGACGGCGAGCGCCTTTCCCCGGCCGGGCCCGGGGTTAGGTCCGGTACGTCACCGGGGCGGCGCGACAGCCGACTTCAGGTAGTCCTCCAGGCGCACCGTGGGCCGGCCGAGCAGTTCGGCGAGCGTGGGGTCGACCGGCGCGAAGTCGCCATCGCGGCTGGCGGCGAAGAGGCCGACGAGGAGGTCGGCCGCCGACTCGGGCGCGCCATGGGCGACCAACTGCGCGCGGTAGTCGTCGTCGGAGACGACCACCCGGCGGATCGGGCGGCCCGTCAGCCGTGTGAGGATCTCCGCGATACCGGCCATGTCGATGACCTCGGGGCCGGTGAGCGCGGGGCTCAGGCCGTCCAGGACCTCGTCGGTGAGGGCGAGGACCGCCGCGTCGGCGAGGTCGGCATGGGCGGTCCAGGCGACCGGCCCGTCCTCGGGCACGGCCAGGACGCCCGTTTCGAGCGCGGCCCTGACCAGCTCCAGGGCCGATGAGGCGTAGAAGCCGTTGCGCAGCGAGGTGAAGGGGACACCGGACCGCCGCAGCGCCTCCTCGGTGGCGGCGTGGTCGGGCATCGGGTGGAAGGGGGAGGACGGGTTCGCGCCCATGTGGCTCGTGTAGAGGATCCGCTTGGCCCCGGCCGCCGCCGCGGCGTCGATGGCCGCGCGGTGGCCTCGGACGGCGGCCTCGCCCGTGGTGCCCGTCGAGACGATCAGGACCTGCGAGGCGCCCTCGAAGGCGTGGGGGAGGGTTTCCGGGTCGTCGAAGTCGCCCCGGCGGACGCGCACGCCCTGCGCGCCGAGGTCCCGTGCCGCCTCCACGTCGCGCACGCTGACGCCGATCTCCCCGGCGGGGACGCGCTTCAGCAGCCGCTCGGCGACCGTCCGGCCGAGCTGGCCATTGGCTCCGGTAACGATGATCATGGCGATTTCTCCTCGCTGTTTCCGGTGATATCGCCGTCAACGTATCACCGGAAACGAATGACTGCTAACGCGATTCTGTTATCGTCGGAAGCATGGAGAGCGAGGACGTCACCACGGTGGACGGGAGCCGCGACGGGACCCACGACGCGAACCGTGGCCATGACGCGAGCCGCGGCCACGACGCGAACCGCGACCGCGACGGACACCGCGAACGCATCGTCACGGCCGCCGCCCGGCTGCTGTCCGAAGGCGGGCCCGACGCCGTCTCGACCCGGGCGGTGAGTTCCGCCGCCGGGGTGCAGCCGCCGACCATCTACCGGCTCTTCGGTGACAAGCAGGGCCTGCTCGACGCGGTCGTCGCCTACGGCTTCACGGAGTACCTGAGCAGCAAGACCGCCGAGGAACCCACCGATGACCCGGTCGAGGACCTGCGCGCCGGCTGGGATCTGCACATCGGCCTCGGCCTGGCCAACCCGGCGCTGTACTCGCTGATGTACGGCGGGCACCGCCCCGGCGTGTCCTCGCCGGCCTCCGTCGCCGCCTTCGAGATGCTCGCCCGGCTCATCCGGCGCATCGCCGAGGCGGGGCGGCTCGCCATCCCCGAGGAGCGCGCCGCGGCCCTCGTCCACGCGGCGGGCTGCGGTACGACGCTCACGCTCATCGCCACGCCCGAGGACCGCCGCGATCCGGAGCTGTCCCGCACCGCCCGCGAGGCGGCCATCGCGGCGATCACCACGGACGCCCCCGCCTCCGCCGAACCCGGTCCCGTCGCGGCCGCCGTCACCCTCCGCGCCGCACTGCCCCGGACCGACGCCCTTACCGCGTCCGAACGCGGCCTCCTGCGGGAGTGGCTGGACCGGATCGCCGATCCGGCCGGCCCACACCGTCGTCGGGCCGACTGAGACCGGCTAGCGCTCCGATGCGACCGCCAGCCGGTGCGTACGGGCCGCCAGGTCGCTGATGCGGGCGCCGTCGAAGCCGAAGACGGCGCTGCGCACCCGGTCCTCCAGCGGCTCGGTCCACTGCCGCGGGATGGCCGCCGCGCCGCACAGCACCCCCGCGACCGACCCGGCCGTGGCGCCGTTGGAGTCGGTGTCCAGACCGCCGCGCACCGTCAGGGCGATCGTCGTCGTGAAGTCGCCCGCGCCGTAGAGCAGTCCGGCCGTAAGAACGGCGGCGTTGGGGACGACATGGATCCAGGGCAGCCCGGCGGTCTCCAGCTCCAGCTGGGCGAGCGCGTCCGCCCACGCCACGCCCGCGTCGTGCAGGGACGCGGCCCTGCGCACCGTACGGGCCAGTCGGCAGCGCGGCGGGATCCGGTCCAGGGCGCTCGCGACGGCGGCGCGCGGACCGTCCGCCGTGAACGCGGCCGCGATCAGCGCGGCCGCCCACATCGCCCCGTACACCCCGTTGCCGGTGTGCGAGAGGACGGCGTCCCGGCGGGCCATCGCGGCGGCCCGGTGCGGATCGCCGGGGTTGACCCAGCCGTGGACGTCGGCGCGGATCAGGGCGCCGATCCACTCCTGGTAGGGGTTGTCGAGGGTCGCGCTGAGCGGCGGCTTCACCCCGGCCGTGAGGTTGCGGTAGGCGGCCCGCTCGGCGGTGAAGGTCTGCAGATACGGCAGCCGCAGCAGCCACACCTCGCCGACCTGCTCGGTGGTGAAGCCGCGGCCGTGGGTCTCCAGCAGGTGCAGGCCGAGGACGGAGTAGTCCACGTCGTCGTCGCGGCAGCTGCCGTGGATCCGGCCGCGGACGCAACTCTGCCACTCGGGGCGCAGCGCGAACTCCACCGGGTCGGGCGGCGGCTCCAGCGCGGGGAGGTAGTCGGTCAGCGGCAGGGCGTCGGCGCGGCGCAGATACCGGTCGATGCGGTCGCGGGTCCAGTAGTCGCCGTTTTCGATGGGCTTGCCGAGCATGTTCCCGGCGATCCGGCCGAGCCAGCCGCCGTGGATCCGGTCCGCGAGTGCGCTCCCGCTGAGGGCCATGGGTCAGGTGTACCCATATGAGGTGGGTGTACCGGTGAGCCCGCGCCGGATAGGGTCACAGCGGCGCGACCGCCTGTGCGAATGCGAGGAGTTACCAAGGTGACGGACGCTTCGACGGAGACTTCGGGCGCTACGGAGACTTCAGACGTAACGGACGCTTCGAAGGCAGAGGCCGCGACAGAGACCAAGACGTGGGCGGAGGGGCAGGCGACGCCCCCGAAGCGCGTACTGATCGCCGCGGACAAGTTCAAGGGCTCGCTCACGGCGGTGGAGGTCGCCGAGCACGTCACGGCGGGGCTGCGCCGCGGCGCGCCCCAAGGCGGCGAGGGGCTGCGGATCGCGGCGCTGCCCGTCGCCGACGGCGGGGACGGCACGGTGGACGCGGCCGTCGCGGCAGGGTTCGAACGGCGCGAGGCGCGGGTCACCGGGCCGCTGGGCGCGCCGGTGACGGCGGCGTACGCGCTGCGCGGGACCACGGCCGTGGTGGAGATGGCCGAGGCGTCCGGGCTGCGCCATCTGCCGGCCGGGGTGTTCGCGCCGCTCACCGCGACCACGTACGGCAGCGGCGAGTTGCTGCGCGCGGCGCTCGACGCGGGCGCCCGCACGATCGTCTTCGGCGTCGGCGGCAGCGCCACGACGGATGGCGGCGCGGGGATGCTCAGCGCGCTCGGCGCGCGCTTCCTGCGCGAGGACGGTACGCCCGTGGCGCCGGGCGGGGGCCCGCTGCGCGACCTCGCCACGGCCGATCTGTCCGGCCTCGACCCGCGCCTGGCCGACACCGAGACCGTCCTGGCCAGCGATGTCGACAACCCCCTGACCGGCCCGAAGGGCGCGGCGGCGGTCTACGGCCCGCAGAAGGGCGCGGGCGAGGACGATGTGGCGGCCCTGGACGCCGCCCTCGCCCACTACGTACGCGTCCTGGAGCGCGCGGTCGGGGCCTCGGCCGCCGAGTACGCCCTCGCGCCCGGCGCGGGCGCGGCGGGCGGCATCGGCTTCGGCGCGCTCGTCGGCCTGGGCGCGGCCTTCCGCCCCGGCATCGAGGTGATGCTCGACGTCCTCGGCTTCCCCGCCGCGCTGGAGGGCGCGGACCTGGTGATCACGGGGGAGGGCTCGCTGGACGAGCAGACCCTGCACGGCAAGGCCCCGGCGGGCGTCGCGGCGGCGGCCCGGGCGCGGGGCATCGAGGTGGTCGCGGTCTGCGGCCGTCTGGCCCTCGCCCCGGTGGCCCTGGGCAACGCGGGCATCCGCCGCGCCTACCCCCTCACCGACCTGGAGCCGGACCCGGCCCGCTGCATCGCGGAGGCCGGCCCCCTCCTGGAACGCGCGGCAGAACGCCTGGCGACGGACTTCCTGACCTGAGGCTTATCGGCTCGAGGAAGTTGGGTACGGGTGTGGGTACGTACCCGTACGCTTTCCGTCATGAGCAGAAGGAGCCTTGTCATGGCCGACGCCAACATCCGCATCCCCGCAGAGGCGCGAGACCGGCTCGCGGAGATAGCGGCAGCCGAGGGGCTCTCGCTACGGGCCTACCTGGCTCGTATTGCCGAGACCGCGCTGACCCCCGCCGAGCGCGCCGAGCGAGCCGAGAAGGCGCGCGCCGTGCTGCGTGAGTGGAACGGATACGACCCGAGCGAAGCCGATATCGCAGACCTCGACGCCGACCTGGACCGGCGTCTGGGTGAGGCGGCTCCCCGGTGACCGACGTTCTGCACATCGTTTTGGACGACACGGCCATGGTGGCCGCCGGGCGGGGCAATGTCCTGCTCTCCCGCCTGGTCCACCGGGCTCACGCGGAGCCGGGCTGGTTCCTCTACGCACCCGCCTGTGCCCTTGTCGAGGCCGACCGCGCCCGACCTGGGACGGCCGAGCACCTCGCGGCTCTGCCCAGCCTCAGGATCCTGGACCTGGACCTGCCTGCTGCCCTCGCGGTGGCGCGCGACCCTGCCGGGTGGGCGATTGCCCATACGTCCTACGTTGCTCAGCCGACCCCAGAGCGCCCCGATGGGGCGAGGGTCGCGACGGCCGCGGCGGACGAGTGGAAAGGGCGGACGGTGCGCATCCTCGACGTCGGGCCGTAACGCCAGTCGTCCCCCGGACGTCGTGGGCCCGCGCGGGAAACCCACCCCCACGCGACGGCTGGTGGGCTCGCCGCCTCGTGGCGGTCGACCTGGACGACTGGCGCGGCGCGCAAGTCGGTGATGCACGAGGGCTGGCCGGGTGGTACCCGAGGTCAAGGCGCTGCGCGGGCGGGCCGGGGAAAGCCGGATGGGGTGGGCCCGAGCGCGATGCTCGGGCCCACCCCATCCGGCAGGTGCGGCCGAAGGCCGCTACGGCAGCTGCGCTGCCCTCGCCTCACGGCGGTTGTCACGGAAGGCGTTCACCCGGCGGGCCGTGGCGAAGAGGGGGATCACCGCGCCCATGACGACCTGCAGGGCGCAGGCCGACTGGAGCAGCAGCTCGCCGCCGGGGGCCTCGAAGGCCCAGGCCGCCAGCAGCGCCATGCTGGTGACGATCCAGCCGAGCATGGCCACCGCGAGCCGGCCGCGCGGCTTGGGGTACTCCACCCGGCTCACCATCAGCCAGGCGACGCCGATGATCGCGAGCAGCGTCGGCACGAACGGCAGGCCCAGCAGGACCACCGAGACCACCGTCAGGGCGCCGAAGGGGCTCGGCATGCCCTGGAAGACGCCGTCACGCAGCGTGACACAGGAGAATCTGGCAAGCCGTAGCACCACCGCCAGCAGCACCACGATCGCGCCCACCACCGAGACCCGCTGATACGCGTCGTCGGAGACCATGCCCCAGACGAGGACGAAGTACGCGGGGGCCAGGCCGAAGCTGATCAGGTCGGAGAGGTTGTCCAGCTCCGCGCCCATCGCCGAGCTGCGCAGCTTCCGCGCGACCAGTCCGTCGAAGAGGTCGAAGACGGAGGCGAGCAGCATCAGCATCACGGCCGACGCCGCGCTGTGCCGGGTCATCCCGCCGTCCTCGCTGCCCGTCAGGTGCGGGATGAGGACGCCGGTGGTGGTGAAGTAGACCGCCAGGAAGCCACAGGTGGCGTTGCCCAGGGTCAGCGTGTCGGCTATCGACAGTCGCGTCGACAGCGGCATGTCGTCCGTCTCGTCGACGGCGTCCACCTCGGCCTCGGGGACCCAGGCGGCCTGTGTGTCGGGATCAATCACGGTCAAGGCGTGTCACCCCCGCGGTGGTGGCCTGGCCGACCTCGACCGCGACATCGACACCCTCGGGAAGGTAGATGTCGACCCGCGAGCCGAAGCGGATGAGACCGATCCGCTCACCCTGTTCGACCTTCGTGCCCTGTGGCACATAGGGCACGATACGCCGGGCGACCGCACCGGCGATCTGGACCATCTCGATGTCGCCGAGCTCGGTGTCGAAGTGCCAGACGACCCGCTCGTTGTTCTCGCTCTCCTTGTTGAACGCGGGAACGAAGCCGCCGGGGATGTGCTCCACGGAGGTCACCGTGCCGGCCAGCGGGGCGCGGTTGACGTGGACATTGAGCGGGCTCATGAAGATGGCGACGCGGGTGCGCCCGTCCTTCCACGGCATGATGCTCTGCACCACACCGTCGGCCGGAGAGATCACACGGCCTTGCGTGATCTCTCTCTCGGGGTCGCGGAAGAACCACAGCATGCCCGCCGCGAGCGCGGTGGCGGGCACGGCGACCGCCGTCCAGCGTCCGGAGCGGCGGGCCCGAGCAAGACTGACCGCCGCGGTGGCGACGGTCGGGAGGAGCCACGGCGATGCTCCGCGCGCGAGGCGTACACCGACCGGGCTGTCGCGTTGTGCAGAGGATTGGCTGTGGGGCATGGATGACCTTCGTAGCGGAGGATGCCGCGACGCAAGACTGGGGACGGCGGCTTTCACGGATGGTATCGGTTGCGAGCGGTAACTGGGCAAGCGCCGGGGCCTGTCGGTGGCTGGTCAGTGACCGAAGACCCTCGGCGCGGTGTGACCTTCTTCTCTCGGATACCACCCCAAAAGGGACGTTCAGCCTTGGGTTCGGTATTCCTCCAGGAGCCTCCGTCCAATAATCATTTTCTGAATCTCGGCGGTACCTTCGCCGATGAGAAGCATCGGTGCCTCTCGGTAGAGGCGCTCGATCTCGTATTCCTTGGAGAAGCCGTACCCGCCGTGGATGCGGAAGGCGTCCTCCACGACCTCTTTGCAGTACTCCGACGCGAGGTACTTGGCCATTCCCGCTTCGAGGTCGTTGCGTGCGCCCGAATCCTTCTTCCGGGCCGCATTGACCATCATCGCATGGGCCGCCTCGACCTTTGTTCCCATTTCGGCCAGTTTGAACTGGATGGCCTGGTGCTGCGCGATCGGCTTACCGAAGGTATGCCGCTGCTGTGCGTATGCAACGCCCAGCTCGAATGCGCGCCGCGCCACACCAGAGCCGCGGGCGGCGACATTCACCCGGCCGACCTCGACTCCGTCCATCATTTGGTAAAAACCTCGGTTCGGCATCCCGCCGAGCACCCGATCGGCCGGAATGCGCAGTCCGTCCATGATGAGCTCGGTGGTGTCGACGCCCTTGTAGCCCATCTTGTCGATCTTGCCGGGGATGGTCAGACCGGGCCGGACCTCGCCGAAGCCCGGCTCCTTCTCGATCAGGAAGGTGGTCATCGCCTTGTGCGGCGCGACCCCCTCCTGGGCGTCACCGGTCCGGCACAGGACCGCCACCAGAGTGGAGGTGCCGCCGTTGGTCAGCCACATCTTCTGCCCGTTCAGGACGTACTCGTCGCCGTCCCGCACCGCCTTGCTGGTGATCGCCGACACATCCGAACCCAGGCCCGGCTCCGACATCGAGAAGGCGCCCCGGATCTCGCCCAGCGCCATCTTGGGAAGGAAATACTCCTTCTGTTCCTCGGTGCCGTGCTGCTTGAGCATGTACGCCACGATGAAGTGGGTGTTGATGATGCCCGAGACGCTCATCCAGCCGCGTGCGATCTCCTCCACGCACAGCGCGTAGGTGAGCAGTGACTCACCCAGACCGCCGTATTCCTCCGGGATCATCAGCCCGAAGAGGCCGAGCTCCTTCAGTCCTTCGACGATCGCGGTCGGATATTCATCGCGATGTTCCAGTTCCGTCGCGACCGGCAGGATCTCCTTGTCGACAAAATCCCTGACCGTGGAGAGGATCTCCCGCTGGATGTCGGTCAGGCCCTCGGTCTGCGCCAGGCGGCTCATATCACTGCTCTCCCAGCTCCGGGCGGCCCGGCTGCTCGCCGCCCCGCTCCTTGATGTACGTGGCGGTCGGCACCATCACCTTGCGCCGGAAGATGCAGACCAGGGTGCCGTCCTGCTTGTAGCCCTTGGTCTCCACATGCACGATGCCCCGGTCCGTCTTGGACTTCGACGGCGTCTTGTCGAGGACCGTCGTCTCGCCGTAGATCGTGTCGCCGTGGAAGGTGGGCGCGACATGCCGTAGCGACTCGACCTCCAGATTGGCGATGGCCTTTCCGGAGACATCGGGGACGGACATCCCCAGGAGCAGTGAGTAGATGTAGTTCCCGACCACCACGTTTTTGCCGAAATCGGTCGTCTTCTCGGCGTAGTTGCTGTCCATGTGCAGCGGGTGGTGGTTCATGGTGAGCAGACAGAAAAGGTGGTCGTCGTACTCGGTGACCGTCTTCCCCGGCCAGTGCCGGTAGACGTCGCCCACCGTGAACTCCTCATAGGTACGGCCGAACTGCATGGCTCATGCCTCCGGGGGCTGGAAGGTGGACGTACGGGTCATCCCGGCCGCGCGGCCCTTGCCCGCGACGACCAGGGCCATCTTGCGGCTGGCCTCGTCGATCATCTCGTCGCCGAGCATCGCCGAGCCCTTCATGCCGCCTTCCGCCGAGGTGCAGTAGTCATAGGCGTCCAGGATCAGCTCGGCGTGGTCGTAGTCCTCCTGGGACGGCGAGAAGACCTCGTTGGCCGCCTCCACCTGGCCGGGGTGCAGCACCCACTTGCCGTCGTAGCCGAGGGCGGCCGCGCGCCCGGCCACCTCGCGGAAGCCGTCCACGTTCCGGATCTGCAGGTAGGGGCCGTCGATCGCCTGGAGGTCATGGGTGCGGGCCGCCATCAGGATCCGCATCAGGATGTAGTGATAGGCGTCCGCCGGATAGCCGGGCGGCTGCTCGCCCACGACCAGCGACTTCATGTTGATGGACGCCATGAAGTCGGCCGGGCCGAAGACGATGGTCTCCAGGCGCGACGAGGCGCCCGCGATCTCGTCCACGTTGACCAGGCCCTTGGCGTTCTCGATCTGCGCCTCGATGCCGATCCGCCCGACCTCGAAGCCCATCGTCTTCTCGATCTGGGTGAGCAGCAGGTCCAGCGCGATCACCTGCTGGGCGTCCTGCACCTTGGGCAGCATGATGCAGTCCAGGTTGGGACCCGCGCCCTCGACAACCGTGATGACGTCCCGGTACGTCCAGTGGGTGGTCCAGTCGTTGACCCGCACCACCCGGGTCTTACCGGTCCAGTCGCCCTCGTTCAGCGCCTTGACGATGGTGTGCCGGGCGTCCTCCTTGGCCAGCGGCGCACAGGCGTCCTCCAGGTCCAGGAAGACCTGGTCGGCCGCGAGCCCCTGGGCCTTCTCCAGGAAGCGCGGATTGGAGCCGGGGACGGCCAGGCAGGAGCGGCGAGGGCGCAGACGGGTCGCGGCATCTGCGCGGTCGGGGGCGGTCATACGAGAACCTCCAGAGGGGGAAGCGTGTTCGCGGCGCGGATCTCATCGACAATACGGCCGATGATCTCCGTGATACCGAAGTCCTTTGGGGTGAAAACGGCGGCGACACCCGCGGCCCGCAGCGCGGCCGCGTCCGTGGCCGGGATGATCCCGCCGACGATGACGGGGATCTCCTGGGCGCCCGCGTCGCGCAGCCGCACCAGGACGTCCGGCACCAGCTCGGCATGCGAACCGGACAGGATGGACAGGCCGACGCAGTGCACATCCTCGGCCACGGCCGCCGAGACGATCTGCTCGGGGGTGAGCCGGATCCCCTGGTAGACCACCTCGAAACCGGCGTCCCTGGCCCGTACGGCGATCTGCTCGGCGCCGTTGCTGTGCCCGTCCAGACCGGGCTTGCCGACCAGCAGCCGCAGCCTGCCGCCGCCGAGCTCGGCCGCCGTCTTCTCGACCTTCTCGCGGACGGAGGACAGCAGGGAGCCCGCCTCCGCGGCGACGGCCAGGGGCGCGCCGCCGACCCCGGTGGGGGCGCGGTACTCGCCGAAGACATCGCGCAGCGCCCAGGACCACTCCCCGGTGGTCACGCCCGCGCGGGCACAGGCCAGGGTCGCCGGCATCAGGTTCTCGGTCCCCGCGGCGGCCTTACGGAGGGCGGTGAGGGCCTCCTGGGCGGGGCCCTCGTCGCGCCGCTCGCGCCAGGCGTGCAGGGCCGAGACCACCCGCGCCTCGTTCTCCGGGTCCACCGTCATGATCGCGGTGTCGAGATCGGCGGTGAGCGGATTGGGCTCGGTGGACTCGTAGCAGTTGACGCCGATGATCTTCTCTTCGCCCGCCTCGATCCGCGCCCGGCGCTCGGAGTGGGAGGCCACGAGCTGCGCCTTGAGGTAGCCGGACTCGACGGCGGCCATCGCCCCGCCCATCTTCTCGATCCGCTCGATCTCGGCCTCGGTCTCCTCGACCAGCGCGGCGACCTTGGACTCGATCACATGGGAGCCCTCGAAGATGTCGTCGTACTCCAGCAGATCGCTCTCCAGGGCGAGGACCTGCTGGATGCGCAGCGACCACTGCTGGTCCCAGGGGCGGGGGAGGCCCAGCGCCTCGTTCCAGGCCGGGAGCTGGACGGCGCGGGCGCGGGCGTCCTTGGAAAGGGTGACGGCCAGCATCTCCAGGACGATGCGCTGGACGTTGTTCTCCGGCTGGGCCTCGGTCAGGCCGAGCGAGTTCACCTGGACGCCGTAGCGGAACCGGCGCTGTTTGGGGTTCTCGATGCCGTACCGCTCACGGGTGATCCGGTCCCAGATGCGGCCGAAGGCGCGCATCTTGCACATCTCCTCGATGAAGCGGACGCCCGCGTTCACGAAGAAGGAGATCCGGGCCACCACGTCGCCCTTACGGTCCTCGGGAACCTGGCCGGAGGCGAACACCGCGTCCAGGACGGCGATCGCCGTGGACATCGCGAAGGCGATCTCCTGCACCGGAGTGGCCCCGGCCTCCTGCAAGTGGTAACTGCAGATGTTGATCGGGTTCCACTTGGGGATGTGGTTCACCGTGTACGCGATCATGTCGGTGGTCAGCCGCAGGCTCGGACCCGGCGGAAAGACATGCGTACCGCGCGAGAGGTACTCCTTGACGATGTCGTTCTGCGTCGTCCCCTGGAGCTTGCCGATGTCCGCGCCGTGCTCCTCCGCGACGACCTGATACAGCGCCAGCAGCCACATCGCGGTCGCGTTGATGGTCATGGAGGTGTTCATCCGCTCCAGGGGGATCTCCTGGAACAGCCGCCGCATGTCGCCCAGATGCGAGACCGGGACCCCGACCCGGCCCACCTCGCCGCGGGCGAGGATGTGGTCGGGGTCGTAGCCGGTCTGGGTGGGCAGGTCGAAGGCGACCGAGAGCCCGGTCTGGCCCTTGGCCAAGTTGCGCCGGTACAGCTCGTTGGACGCCTCGGCGGTGGAGTGCCCGGCGTAGGTGCGCATCAGCCAGGGCCGGTCCTTGGGGCGAGGTGTGCCACTCATCAGATGTCCCGGCTGTGCTTGTTGGTCCGCTCCGAGGAGTCGCGGAACAGGTTGATGGCGTCGATGTGCTGCTCGCGCATCGCCTGGTCGCGCACGCCCATGCCCTCCTCGGGGGCCAGGCACAGCACGCCGACCTTGCCCTGGTGGAGGTTGCGGTGGACGTCGTGCGCGGCCTGTCCGGTGTCCTCCAGCCGGTAGGTCCTGGACAGCGTCGGGTGGATCTTGCCCTTGGCGATCAGGCGGTTGGCCTCCCACGCCTCGCGGTAGTTGGCGAAGTGCGAGCCGATGATCCGCTTGAGCTGCATCCACAGGTAGCGGTTGTCGTACTCGTGGGTGTAGCCGGAGGTCGACGCGCAGGTGACGATCGTGCCGCCCTTACGGGTGACATAGACCGAGGCGCCGAAGGTCTCCCGGCCCGGGTGCTCGAAGACGATGTCCACGTCCTCGCCGCCGGTCAGCTCGCGGATCTTCTTGCCGAACCGCTTCCACTCGCGCGGGTCCTGGGTGCCGTCGTCCTTCCAGAACGCGTAGTCCTCCGCCGTGCGGTCGATGATCGCCTCGGCGCCCATCCGCCGGCAGATCTCGGCCTTCTGCGGCGAGGAGACCACGCAGACCGGATTGGCCCCGCCGGCCAGCGCGAACTGGGTGGCGTAGGAGCCGAGCCCGCCGCTCGCGCCCCAGATCAGGACGTTGTCGCCCTGCTTCATCCCGGCGCCGTTACGGGAGACGAGCTGCCGGTAGGCGGTGGAGTTGACCAGGCCCGGGGCGGCCGCCTCCTCCCAGCTCAGATGCTTGGGCTTGGGCATCAGCTGGTTGGACTTGACCAGGGCGATCTCGGCGAGCCCGCCGAAGTTGGTCTCGAAGCCCCAGATGCGCTGCTCGGGGTCGAGCATGGTGTCGTTGTGGCCGTCGGAACTCTCCAGTTCGACCGACAGACAGTGCGCGACGACCTCGGCGCCCGGCTGCCAGGCGTTCACACCGGGGCCGGTGCGCAGCACGACGCCCGCGAGGTCGGAGCCGATGATGTGGTACGGCAGATCGTGCCGCTTGGCCAGGGGGGAGAGCTTGCCGTACCGCTCCAGGAAACCGAAGGTCGGCAGCGGTTCGAAGATCGAGGTCCACACGGAGTTGTAGTTGACCGAGCTGGCCATCACGGCGACGAGTGCCTCTCCGGGGCCGAGCTCCGGCACCGGCACCTCGTCCACGTGCAACGACTTGCGGGGGTCCTTCTCCCGGGTGGTGAGGCCCGCGAACATCTCGGCCTCGTCCTTGCGCACGGTCACCGCGCGGTACGACTCGGGGATGCGCAGTGCCGCGAAGTCCTCGGGTGCTGTGTCCGACGCCAGGATCGCGTCAAGTATCTCGTTCATCGGTGCCTCCGGCGAGGCGTCCAGGGGGGACGCCTGAGGGAACGCTGGGCTCGTGACGGGTGATGCTGATGCGGTGCCGTCGGTTCGGCGGAGGTGGTGCTCGATGCGGCGCGGGTGGCGCCGGTTGCCTGGTGACGCAGGCGTTGTCCGGGCGCACAAAGCGGTTTGCGGGGACAGCCGACGCACGAAGGTTGGCAGTGCGCCGGCCGCCCGGACTCCACTCACGGTATGGCACGCTGTGCCACCTCGCAAGACACTGCGTGCCAACAAATTCCCTCAGTTGTCATCTCGGCTGCACACATGAGCAATAACGGCCGCCCTGGGCAGGGCGGCCGTCACGGTGGGTATGCGGTTATGCGCGTTTCGTCAGTCGTTCTTCTCCAGCGAGAGCGCGAAGACATGGGCCCGTGCGGTGCCCGAGGGGGCGGTCAGCGTGATCGCCGACAGCTCCTTGGCCGGGTCCAGCTCCACCACCTGGTGGAAGATCGCGGCCCTGGTGCCCAACGGGCCGGTGCGGGTGTGGATCTGGCCGGTCCGCACCGCCTCCGTCTCGCCGTACGCCGGACCCGACATCCAGCCCGTGAGCTGGATGGTCAGTGTGCCCGTGGAGCCGTCGGCGTACGTGGCCCGGGCGGGCACGGACACATTGCCGGTGTCGCCCGCGCCCAGTACATGCAGCTTCGTGTAGCTGCCCGCCGGGACCGTGATCTGCTGGCCCGCCGCGATGACGTTGTTGTCGGAGCCCTCGCTGCCGTTGGTGAACGCGAAGGTGATCCCGTCGTCCTCGGTCTGCCCGGTCTGCGGGAGCTGCGCCATCGGATAGGTGCGGCCCGCACCGTCGAAGTCGCCGTCCCCGTAGTACATCTCGGTGGTGATGGCGTCGTTGTCGAAGTGCCCGGTCAGATCGAGCTGGGTGACCGCGCCCGCCTGCGGCAGCTCCGGCAGGCCCCAGGGCTCGGCCGGGGTGGTGACTTTCACCGGGGCGATCCGGAAGTCCGGCCGGGTGCCCGCCGGATAGATCACTGCCTCGTCCTCCCGGTCCAGCTCCAGCTCGATCTCGCCGTTCCCCAGGTCACGCCACTTCGGCGCGGGGCCCCCGACCCCGGCGACCGCGACCCGGCCGCCGATCGAGTGGCGGACCCGGCACGGCTCCCCGGCCAGGCTGCGTACCCGCACCCAGCGCGTCCTGCCGCCCGTCCGCACCGCGCTGACCAGGAACGCGCCCTCGGTACGGAAGTCGTGCAGGGTGACGTCCTGCCACTCGCCCGGCACCCCGGGAAAGAAGCGGATGGTCCCGCCCCAGCTCTGGCAGAGCATGTCGTGGATGGCCTGCGCACCCGACAGCGGGGTCTCGATCACCGGACCCGCCTCGTAGTAGTGCGTATTGGGCTGGATGAACCGCGCCACCAGCTCCCGCAGATACCTCAGCGCGTCATCGCCGCGCCCCATCTGGGTCGAGATCGAGGCCGCGCCCGAGAAGCTGTAGCCGCGCAGCGCGCCCTCGAAGCTGATCCAGTGCTTCAGCGAGCGGGCGATCAGGTCCCGGTGCTCCTGCTGGTCCCAATTGACCAGGTAGAGCGGGTAGACCGAGAGCATATGGGAGTAGTGGCGGTGGGACTTGGCGAACGGGACACCGGTGCCGATCATGAAGCCGTTCTCGTCCACCGGATAGTCGACGAGCTTCTCCAGCACCTCGCGCCACTTGGGCACCAGCGGATCGTCCTTGTCCAGCAACTCGACCGTCGTCAGCAGGGTCTGGCAGGACCAGCGCAGCAGCGCCAGGTCGTAGTTGCAGTCCGGGGCCGCGCCGTACTCGGGGGAGAAGGTCTTCGGCAGATGCAGCTTGCCGTCCGACTGCTCGGTGAGAAAGTGCAGGTAGTAGTTGGTGGAGCGGCGCAGCAGCGGATAGAGCACATCCTCCAGCACGCCCCGGTCCATGGTGTGGCGGTAGGTCAGCCAGACGTTGTGCAGCGCCCAGGGCAGATCGCCGACCTCGGGGGAGTCCCCGACGCCGGGCACCGGGACCGTGCCGTTGTCCTCGCACTGTGCGTCCGTGGAGCGGCGCAGCCCGGCCGAGTCGGCGCGGTACTCGGGCCCCAGCCCGCTGATGAGCACATCGGTGTTCTCGGCGAGGGTGCGCGGAATCGCGTCCAGCTCCAGGTGGTTGGAGCCGTAGACCGGCCAGTACTCCAGCTGGACGTTGAGGTTCCACCACACGCCGGGCCAGGGGGTCGGCTCCACCCACGGGCCGGTGGTGGCCATGACGGGCGCGTGCTCACGAGCGGCGCAGGCCAGCTTGTAGAGCTGGATCCAGTAGAAGCTCTGCAGCATCCCGTCGGGCACCGAGATGAAGCTCTTGCGGTAGAAGCGGTGCCACCACTCGTAGTGGGTGCGCCGCAGGCTGGAGACCGGCAGCGCCGACGCCTTGCGCACGGTGGTCCGGGCCCGGCCCTCCGCGTCCGTACCGGGGTGGGAGTGCGCCACGGCCAGGTAGTACGTGCGCTCCCGGCCGCTGCCGCGCTGCCGGTACGCGCTCACCGTCTGCCCGCCCGCCACCAGCGACTGGACGGTGCTGCCGAGCCCGTCCTCGGTGCGCGTGACCGGGGCCGGGTTGGGCTCGAAGCCCTTGGGCGGATCCTCGCGGACGATGCGCGGGCTGACCGCCGGTGACGGCTTGAACTCCCAGCGGAATCCCTCCTCGCCGGCGCTCGCCTCGACGGTGGCCAGCAGCATGGTGCGGTCGTTGTGCACCAGGGCGCGGAGCTCGAGCTTTCCCTTGTCCGTGGTGATCGTGCCGCGCAGTTCGGCGTTCCACAGATCCAGTCGCAGATCGACACCGGTGATGGCGCCGACCGGGCGCAGCAGCAGATTGCCGACCGGAAGCCGTGCCACCCCCCAGTCGCTGCCGCCTTCGGTGGGCCGGTGGTCCTGCACCTCGCTGTGGTGGATGGTGAAGCGCAGCGCGTTCTCGCCGGGCTCCTGATAGATCATCGAGCCGAGCAGCCCATTGCCCAGGAACGGCCCCTCGTACCAGGTTCTCGGCAAGCGCTTCCAGATCAGATCCTGGCCGCCCAGAAAGCGCTCCCACTCCCGGTCGGTACGCATGCCCCGCAGGGCCACCGACTGCTGTGGCTGTGCGGCCGCCTCCTGTTCGGGGAGGGCCGTGCCGACGGCCGTGCTCGCGGCCGCGCCCGCCGCCACCCGGCCCAGGAACCCACGTCTGCTGACTGGCATCCCGATTATCTCCCGTCCCCGAAGCGATCAAATTGATCCGATGATTTGGCTAGACGGGAGCGTAGAAACGGGCTGATGATGCGTCAAGGTAGGGGATTGCTCTGATGTATCGAGCGCCGCATCGAAGTTGCGGTGAACGAGGAGGAACGATGCATACGGCACGATCAAAGGTCACCAGAGCCGTGGCCGCCCTCGCCTGCGCGGCCGCCGTGCTGGTGCCGCTCCGGGCGGAGGCGGCATCGGACGGTCGTGCGCAGGACTGGCGGCTGACCGGAAAGGGGCAGGTCAGCGGCGAGCTCAGGCTGAGCAACGAGGGCGGGCTGACGCTGGCCGCGCGCCATGGCGCCACCACCGTGCTGCGGCCGTCGGGCCTGGGTATCCGCACCGCGGAGACCGATTTCAGCAAGGGCTTGCGGTTCGCGGGGCGCAGCGACCGTAAGGTCCACGAGACCTATACGACCACCACCGGCCGCCGCACCCAGCACACCTCCGACGCCTCCGAGTCGACCTTCACTTTCCGCAAGGACGGGCGGACGCTGAAGGTGATCATCCGGGTCTCGGCCGACGGGCTGGCCTACCGCTATGTGGTGCCGGACAAGGGGACGGTCACCGTCCTCGGCGAGCACTCGGAGTTCGCCGTCCCGCCGTCCGCCGACTCCTTCCTCCTGCCGTACGACAACGGCCGCCAGGACTACGAATCCGCCCATGACCACGGCAAGGTCGCCGACGCCAAGGCGGGCGACTACGGCTATCCGTCGCTCTTCCACATCGGCAAGAGCTGGATGCTGATCGAGGAAGCGGACCTGAACAGCTCGTACGGCGGCTCCCGGCTCGCCCTCGACTCCGCCACCGACCGCTTCAAGCTCACCCTCCCCGACCCCGCCGAGGTCAGCGGCCCCGGGCTGACCACGCCCTGGCGCACCATGGTCATCGGGGACCTCGCCACCGTCACCGAGAGCGATCTGCCGACCGATCTGGCCGCCCCCTCGAAGGTCGCCGACACCTCATGGATCAAACCGGGCCGGGCGGCGTGGTCCTGGTGGTCCGACGGGCAGAGCCCGACCAGCCTGGACGCCCAGAAGAAGTTCGTGGACTTCGCGTCGCGTGAGGGCTGGGAGTACATCCTGGTGGACTCCGGCTGGAGCGACTCCTGGATGCCCGAGCTGACCGCGTACGCCAAGGAGAAGGGCGTCGGCGTCTGGCTGTGGGCCCGCTGGCAGACCATCGACGCGCAGAGCGAGCGCGACCGGCTCTTCCCGCTGTGGAAGTCCTGGGGGATCGCCGGGCTGAAGATCGACTTCCTGGAGTCGGACGGCCAGGACCGGATGCGCTGGTACGACGCGGTCTTCAAGGACAGCGCCCGGAACCAGCTGATGCTGAACTTCCACGGCGCCACCATCCCGCGCGGCCAGGAGCGGACCTGGCCGCAGCTGATGAGCACCGAGGCGGTCAAGGGCGCCGAGGGCACCCGCCCCAAGCCGGGCCGCCAGCCCTTCCCGGCGGCGCACTACACGACCCTGCCCTTCACCCGGAACCTCATCGGGCCCATGGACTTCACACCGGTGACCTTCACGGGCGTGCGGCCCACGAGTGACGCGGCCGAACTCGCGCTCTCGGTCGTCTACGAGTCCGGCGTGCAGCACTTCGCCGACAGCGTGGAGTCGTACGAGAGCCGGCCGGTGGAGCTGAAGTTCCTGAACCAGGTGCCCACGGTGTGGGACGAGACGCGGCTGGTCGACGGCGACCCCGGCGACCGCGCCGTCCTGGCCCGCCGCTCCGGCGACACCTGGTACCTGGGCGCGATCACCTCGGGCGCGGCCCGCACGCTGGACGAGCCGCTGAGCTTCCTCGGCAAGGGCAGTTGGCGGATCGAGGTGTGGAAGGACGGCCCGGACGGCAAGGTCGTCACCGAAACCCACGAGGTCACACAGGACTCGCGGCTCTCGGTGGACGTCCCGAAGAACGGCGGCTTCGCCGCGAAGCTCACCAAGACCGGCTGACGTGCCCGCGCCGCCCTGGCCCGGCACCGGGACGGCGCCAAGCCCCGCCCCCGCCCCGGCGGGGACGGGGGCCCGGCCGGGGCGGGACCTACCTGTGGGGGGCGGGTCCCGCCCCTCCTTCCGCCGCGCCCCGGCCCCACGACGGCAAGCGGCTCGTGCCACCGGCGGATGGCCGCGAGACGGCGGGAGGAGGTGGGGCCCCAGGCCCCGGCCCCCGGGCTGAACGTGCAAGGGACGGGCGCCCTGGGCCACCGATGGGGAGCCGCCGACGAGCCGGCAGAGGGCCGGGGCTCGCGCCCAGCACCTGGCCCCAGGGCCGAATACCGGGTGCGGGCCGTGGGCGCCTCCGGCGGACAGCCCCCACCCCGCCCCTTCCCGAAGCCAGGGGGCTCCGCCCCCTGGCCCCCCAACGGGGCTCTGCCCCGGGCCCCGCTCCTCAAGCGCCGGAGGGGCTGAATGGCGGGCTCTGCCCCAAGCCCTTCTCAAGCGCCGGAGGGGCTGGATAGCGAGCTCCGCCCCGGACCCGCTCTTTAAACGCCGGAGGGGCTGAATTCCCGGCCCCCGGGCTGAACGTGAGCCGGACGGACGCACTGGGCCACCGGCGGGTGGCCGCCGACGAGACGGGAGGGGGTGGGGTCGCAGGGGTGGTGTCCTGGACGCTTTCGCATATTTGTGGCGCCAATCCCCGGCCCACTCCACGCCCCCGGGCACCGGCGCCGTAAATATGCGGTCCAGGGCGCCGCACCGGAGGCCCCGCCCCCGGCACCCACCACGCAGCCGACCGCGCACCCCGCACGCGCCGCACCGGAGGCCCCGCCCCCGCCACCCACCACACACCCCGGCGCACCACCCCGGCCCAAGACGTGGGCCACCCGGTCCGGGAGGCGAGCCCGGACCGGGTGGCGAACCTCAAGCGCCAGCGCCAGCGCCAGCGCTACCGCTTGAGCGCTTCCTTGATCGTGCGCATCACCTCGGCCAGCGGCGCGTCCGTCCGCGCCACCATCACCACCACCTCGTCCTCGTCCGTCGCCGACACCGTCGCCGCGGGACGGCTGCCGGATGGGACGGGGCGGGCGCCGATGCCGCTCCCGAAGGTTTCGCGGACGATCGCGAAGGCGTGGTCCAGCTGGTTTTCCACATCGCCCCGGCCGCCCGCCCGCAGCCAGCGCCGCAGCACATGGTTGTGGGCCGTGACCACGGCCGACGCGGCCACCTCGGCCAGCAGCGGATCGTCGTCGCCGTCGTGGTGGGCCCCCTCGTCGAAGTGGCCCAGCAGATAGCTGGTGAACAGCCGCTCGTAGCGGGCCACCGAGGCGATCTCCCGCTCCCGCAGCGCCGGTACCTCACGGGTCAGCCGGTAGCGCTCCACGGAGACGGTCGGCGCGCTCGCGTACATCCGCATGACCTCCTTGATCCCGCGGCACACGGTGTCCAGAGGGTGCTCATGCGGAGGCGCCGCGTCCAGCACCGCCGCGGCCCGCACCAGTGTGTCGTCGTGGTCCGGGAAGATCGCCTCTTCCTTGGAGCGGAAGTGCCGGAAGAAGGTGCGGCGGGCCACTCCCGCCCTGGCCGCGATCTCGTCGACGGTCGTCGCCTCGTACCCCTGCGTCGCGAACAACTCCATCGCCGCGGCCGCGAGTTTGCGGCGCATGGACAGACGTTGGGCCGCGGCGCGGCGACTTCCCGCGCTCTCACCGCCACCGGATGAGGGGGATCGCTTCGTACGCTCCGTACGCGTGGCCTTCACGGGCTGGGACATGTGGGGAACGTAACACGCCTGTGAGTGCCGGTGCGGGGGCAGACCGACGGAAGGCTCCAGCAGCCCGCCCCACCCGGAACCGGACTCAGACGGTCCGCCCCACCCGGAGCAGAATTCAGGCTTTTGCATACTCGCGGAAGCCGCGCCCGGTCTTGCGCCCCAGGCACCCCGCGGCCACCAGATGCTCCAGCAGCGGCGCGGGCGCCAGGCCCGGTTCACGGAACTCCCGGTGCAGCACCCGCTCGATGGCCAGCGACACATCGAGCCCTACGACATCGAGCAGTTCGAAGGGCCCCATCGGATAGCCGCCGCCCAGCTTCATCGCGGCGTCGATGGCGTCCGGGGTGGCGTAGTGCTCCTGCACCATCTTCACGGCGTTGTTGAGGTACGGGAACAGCAGGGCGTTCACGATGAAGCCCGCCCGGTCGCCGCAGTCCACCGGATGCTTGCCCACCGCCGCGCACACGGCGTGCGCGGTCGCGCGCACATCGTCCGCGGTCAGCACGGTGCGCACCACCTCGACCAGCTTCATCGCCGGCGCCGGGTTGAAGAAGTGCAGGCCCACCACGTCCTGCGGGCGCGAGGTCGCCCGCGCGCAGGCCACGACGGGCAGCGAGGAGGTGGTCGTGGCCAGCACCGCACCCGGTTTGCAGACCTTGTCGAGCACCTTGAAGAGCTCCTGCTTGACGACCAGATCCTCGGCCACCGCCTCCACGGCCAGATCCACCTCGGCGAACGCGTCGAGTGCGTCGGCCGCGGTGATCCGCTCCAGCGCCTGCTCCCGGGCCCGGCTGGTCATCCGCCCCTTGGACACCGAGCGTTCCAGGGATTTCCCTATACGGGCCTTCGCCCGCTCGGCCTTCTCCAGGGTCCGGCCGGCCAGCACCACCTCCAGGCCCGCCTTCGCGAAGACCTCGGCGATCCCGGAGGCCATCGTGCCCGAGCCGGCGACGCCCACGGCGCGCACCGGACGCGCGCCTTCCGTGGAGTGCCGCACCTCGGCCGTCGCGGCGTCCGGGACGACGGTGGCGCTGCCCGGCGCCTCGTACGTATAGAAGCCGCGGCCCGCCTTACGGCCGGTGAGACCGGCCTCGGAGAGCTGCCCCAGGATGGGCGCGGGCGCGTGCAGCCGGTCGCCGGAGGCGGAGTACATGGCCTCAAGGACGGTACGGGCGGTGTCGATGCCGATCAGGTCGAGCAGGGCCAGCGGGCCCATCGGCAGCCCGCAGCCGAGCCGCATCGCGGCGTCGATGTCCTCCCGCGCCGCGTACTTTGCCTCGTACATCGCCGCGGCCTGGTTGAGATAGCCGAACAGCAGCCCGTCGGCGACGAAGCCGGGCCGGTCGCCGAGCGCCACCGGCTCCTTGCCCAGATCGCGGGCGAGCGCGGTGACCGCCTCGATGGCCGCGGGGGCGGTCAGCACGCTGGAGACGATCTCGACGAGCTTCATCGCGGGCGCCGGATTGAAGAAGTGCAGGCCCAAGACCCGCTCCGGATGGGCGGATTCGGCGGCCAGCCGGGTCACCGACAGCGCGTTGGTGCCGGTCGCGATGATCGCTGAGGGGCTGACGACGGTGTCCAGCGCGGCGAAGACCTCGTGCTTGGTGTCGTAGTCCTCGGGCACCACCTCGATCACCAGCTCCGCGTCGGCGGCGGCGCGCAGATCGGTGGAGACGCGGAAGCGGTCGAGGATCCCGGCGCGCTCCCGCTCGCTGATCCGCTCGCGGTGCACGGCGCGGGCGGTGGCGACCTCGAGCGCGGTGACGGCTCGGCGGCAGGCGCTTTCGTTGGGGTCGACGCCGATCACCTCGCGGCCCGCCCGGGCCAGGATTTCGGCGATGCCGGTGCCCATCGTGCCGAGCCCGACGACGGCGACAGTAGTGAGCGGGGCCCGGGAGGGGGAGAGATCAGAGGGGGACGCAGTGCTGACGCCGGTGTGTGGGAGACGGTCCATCGCGGACTCCAGAGGGTGTTCCCCGCGAAAGGGGATGAAGTGACGACTGAGGGGAGCTCGTGCCATGCCACTGACGCCGTTCACGCCACGCATGCGCGGGGGGCTGACGCGGCTGACACAAATCCCCGATGGAAGGGCTTGCACGCTCCCTTACGGACGGCGCCGTACGGAGGAAACTGCCCGTGGGAGACACCCGGCCGACCCTGTCCCGGGGCCATGCCGTACTCGCTTTTCTGGAACTGCCGAACCGACGTCACACAAGGCGGCTGCGTCACCAGGCCGCCGGAGCAGGGGTGCTGCTCGTGTCGCCATATTAACTCGTGGGTAACCAAGATGCCAGAGCTCATAGTGCGGCCGTGCCCGGGCGCGGCCCACCGGGGAGGGGAGACCTCGTATGGACGAAGAATTCCGGACGCTGACGGAGCGGGTACGGGCCTCGCTCTCAACCCCGCAGGAAACGGCGGCCCATGCCTCGCTGCTCGTGCTCGTACGGCAGGGCACCCCCGCCGCGCGTGAACAGCTCGCCCGCATCCTGGTGGCGCCGGAGCAGCCGCTGTGGGCGCGGGAGACGGCCGCCTTTGTGCTCGGCAGCGCAGGAGACCGCAGGGCCTTCGAAACCCTTGTCCTGCTGCTGAACTACCGCGAGCCGGCCCGCTGTGCGACCGCCGCCCGGGTGCTGGCCCGCCTCGGCGATCCGCGCACCGCGCGGGCCGCCGCCGCCCTGGCCACGAACCCGCTGCGCACCGCGTACTCCCTGCACCCCATCCGGCTGCTGGTGGAGCTGCGGGCCGCCGAGTCCGTGCCGTCCCTGGTCGCCGCGCTGGAACGGCAGTTGGGGGCCCGTGACCGCCACTGGGCGATCGCCCGCGCCTGTGTCGAGGGCCTGGGCGCGATCGGTGACGAGCGCGCCATCCCGGCCCTGACCGCCGCCGCCCAGCACATACGCCTCAGCGCGGCTGCCGCCGCCGCCCTGGCCCGCATCACCGGCGAAGGCGCCGTCACGGGCGGAGGCGCCCCGGAGCCTGCGGGCAAGGGCGGCGCGGCGGAGAAGGTGGGTGAGGCGCGCGTGCCGTGAGGGACAGCAGGGAAACGGCCCGCCGGGGGGTGCGTGTGCTCACGGCGGTGACGAGCGTGCTCATACACGCACGCGTGCTCACAGCAGGGACAGCTGGGCGGGCGCCGGCGGTGAGTCGGCCCGGGCGTCCGGCTCCTCCGGCTCCTCCGGCACATTGCGGTGCGTGCCCGCCGCGTACGGGCCGATGCCGTACTCGGCGGCGAAGTCGTGGACCATCCCGGTGATCCGCCGCTGGTACCACTTCGGGGCGTAGGAGCCGCCCTCGTACAGCGCGTCGTACCGCCGCAGCAGCCGAGGGTGGTGGTGGGTGAGCCAGGTGGTGAACCACTCGCGGGCGCCCGGGCGCAGATGGAGCACCAGCGGGGTCACGGAGGTGGCTCCGGCCTGAGCGATCGCCCTTACGGTGGCGCGCAACTGCTCGGGGGAGTCGCCGAGGAAGGGGATCACCGGCGCCATCAGCACGCCGCACGGGATCCCGTGGGAGGACAGCGTCCGTACGACGTCCAGGCGCCGCTCGGGCGAGGGCGTGCCCGGCTCGACGGTGCGCCACAGCTCGCCGTCGGTGAAGCCGACCGAGACCGAGACGCCGATGTCGGTCACGCGTGAGGCCCGCCGCAGCAGCTCCAGATCGCGCAGGATCAGCGTGCCCTTGGTGAGGATCGAGAAGGGGTTGGCGCGCTCCACGAGCGCCGTAAGGATGCCGGGCATCAGCTGGTACCGGCCCTCGGCGCGCTGGTAGCAGTCCACGTTGGTCCCCATGGCGATGTGCTCGCCGGCCCAGCGGCGGGAGGCCAGCTCGCGGCGGAGCAGCTCCGGCGCGTTGGTCTTCACCACGATCTGGGAGTCGAAGCCGGTCCCGGTGTCCAGGTCGAGATAGCTGTGCGTCTTGCGCGCGAAGCAGTAGACGCAGGCGTGGGTGCAGCCGCGGTACGGGTTCACCGTCCACTCGAAGGGCATGCGGGAGGCCCCGGGCACCCGGTTGATGATCGAGCGCGCCCGGATCTCGTGGAAGGTGATCCCGCGGAACTCCGGAGTGTCGAAGGTGCGCTCAAAGGCACCTGACAGGCCCCTCGGCTGACCCCGCTCCCCGCTCGACGTGTCGAAGGTGCGCTCAAAGGCACCTGACAGGCCCCTCGGCTGACCCCGCTCCCCGCTCGACGTGTCGAAGGTTCGGGTGGTCACCGCGTCCGCGGCGAAGAGGGCCGGGGTGGCCGATGTGTCGTCTCGGGTCAGGTTGTCCCAGCGCATCGCAGGCACCTCCGGGTCTCGCTCGTACCACAATAGAACACATGTTTGATTGGTTTTCGTCAACCCCCGATTTGGGCGGGTGACCCTGAGGTGGTTGGCTTGCGCTCGTCAAGGCGTCACGGGCTGGGGGCGCCACGTCGAGCGCGGAGGGACATGCGATGGGCCAGGTCGAGGCCACTACGGAGCGGATCGTCACGGGTAAGCCCGAGGACGTGTTCGACGCACTCGCCGACTACCGCGAGACCCGCCCCCGGCTGCTTCCGCGGCAGTTCAGCGAGTACGAGGTGCGCGAGGGCGGCGACGGTGAGGGCACCGTCGTGCACTGGAAGCTCCAGGCCACCAGCAAGCGGGTGCGCGACTGCCTGCTCGAGGTCTCCGAGCCGAGCGACGGCCGGCTTGTCGAGAAGGACCGCAACTCCTCCATGGTCACCACCTGGACGGTCACTCCGTCGGGTGAGGGCAAGTCGCGGGTTGTCGTCACCTCGACCTGGACCGGCGCGAGTGGCATCGGCGGCTTCTTCGAGCGGACCTTCGCCCCCAAGGGACTGGCCCGGATCTACGACGAACTGCTGGCCAAGCTCGCCGCCGAGGCAGCCCAGACCGCCCAGTAGTGCTCGGCGCGTCCTGATCCCGTCCCCCGGACCGAACGTCGCACTCACCGGTTCGGGTGGTTTTCTCCACGGTCCGGCATACCCCCGCACACACTCCCACCGGGGGGAATGCCGTCGATAACCCCTCGTACGTGATTCGTTGCTGTTTGCCCCTGGTTGCGCGTGATGCGAGAAATGGGCGGCGCAGGCGTGACGAGGGGAGAAGGACGTGGGCGGCACCACCGGGACCACCGGGGCCACCGTGCCGAAGCGGCGAGAGAGCCACGAGCGGCACGGGGGGTACGAACCGGCGGGCCCTCCCGCCCACACCACCGACGACGGACCCGACGGGTCCGGGGGCGCCGGGGCGGGCGCGGCACCGCCTCCGGTGGAGGGCGCCGCCCCGGCGCCCATCCCGCTCAGCCCCGCCCGGGTGCGGATGGTCTTCTTCGGACTGATGCTCGCGCTGCTGCTCGCGGCCCTCGATCAGACCATCGTCGCCACCGCCCTCCCCGAGGTGGTCGGCGAACTCCACGGCCTGGACAAGATGTCCTGGACCGTCACCTCCTACCTCCTCGCGGTCACCATCGTGCTGCCGGTCTACGGCAAGCTGGGCGACCTCATCGGCCGTAAGAGCGTCTTCGTCTTCGCGATCGTCGTCTTCGTCGCCGGATCCGCGCTCGCGGGCTGGTCCCGCACGATGGACGAGCTGATCGCCTTCCGCGCGGTGCAGGGTGTGGGCGCCGGCGGTCTGATGATCGGCGTCCAGGCGATCATGGCCGATATCGTTCCGCCCCGGGAACGCGGCCGCTATATGGGGCTCATCGGCGCCGCGTTCGGCCTCGCCTCGGTGGCCGGGCCGCTGCTCGGCGGGTTCTTCACCGACCATGCCTCCTGGCGCTGGTGCTTCTATGTCAACGTCCCCTTCGGGCTGGTCACCCTCGCCGTCGTGGCCGCCGTCCTCAAAGTCCCGGAGCCGCCGCGGCGGGCGCGCTTCGACTATCTGGGCGCGCTGTTCCTGTCGCTGTTCTCCACCTGCGCGGTGCTGCTGACGAGTTGGGGCGGCACGGAGTACGCGTGGGGCTCCCGCGTCATCCTCGGGCTCGCCCTGGGGGCGGCGGGTTCGGCGATCCTCTTCGTCGTCGTGGAGTGCGTCGTCCCCGAACCGATCATCCCCATGCGGCTGTTCCGCGACTCGGTCTTCTGCGTCAGCGGGCTGATCGGCGCCGTCATCGGCGTCGCCCTCTTCGGCGCCGCCAGCTATCTGCCGACCTTCCTGCAGATGGTCGACGGCGTCTCGGCCACCGAGTCGGGGCTGCTGATGGTGCCGATGATGGGCGGCATGGTGCTGGCCTCGATCATCTCCGGCCAGCTCATCAGCGCCACCGGCCGCTACAAGGTCTTCCCCATCGTCGGCGGGCTGATCTCCGTCGTCGGCATGTGGCTGCTCTCCCGGCTGGAGGAGGACACCTCCCGCCAGGACTACAGCCTGTGGATGGGCGTCCTCGGGCTCGGTCTGGGGCTCGTCCTGCCGGTGCTCATCCTCGCCGTGCAGAACGCCGTGCCCGCGGCCGACCTCGGCTCGGCCACCAGCGCCAACAACTACTTCCGGCAGATCGGCGGCAGCGTCGGCGCGGCCGTCTTCGGCACGCTCTTCGCCAACCGGCTCGCCGACCGCCTCGAGGTCGACCTGCCCTCCGGAGCGGCGTACGGGCGCGGCGGCGACGGAACCGGCCTGCCCGACCCCGACTCGGTCACCCCGCAGATGGTGCACGCGATGCCGGGCGCCCTGCGGGACGGCTACATCGCGGCGTACGCCCACGCCATGCCGCGGATCTTCCTCTATCTCGTGCCGGTGCTCGTCCTGGGCTTCCTGCTCGCCTTCCTCCTGAAGGAGAAACCTCTGGTGTCCCACACCGACTATGCCGTCCAGCAAGACCTGCAAGACCCCGTGGTGCCGGCCGCGCGCACGGGCGCCCGGCACGCCGCGGCGGGCGCGCCCGCCGCGCCGCCACCCTCCGCCGGCGTCCCGGTCTGCGGCACGGTCCAGCACCACGACGGCACCTCGGTCCCACGGGCGGCCCTGACCCTCATCGACATCGGCGGACGCCAGATCGGGCGCGGTGCCACCGGGGAGGACGGGCGGTACGCGCTGAGCACGCCCGGCGCCGGGTCGTACGTCCTGATCGCGGCGGCCGGCGGCCACCAGCCGCGGGCGGTCAGCGTCACCGTCGGGGACCGGCCGGTCGACCTGGACGTGGTCCTCGGCGGGGCGGGGCGGCTCGCCGGTGCCGTCCTTACGGCGGACGGCACCCCCGTAAGGGAGGCGACCGTCACCCTGACCGATGTGCGCGGCGAGGTCGTCGCGGCGACCCGCAGCGGACGCGAAGGCGGCTATGTGATGGACGAGTTGGTGGCGGGTGAATACACCCTCGCCGCCAGCGCCCCCGCGTTCCGCCCCGCCGCCCTCCCGGTCTCCGTCCAGGCCGCCCGCGAGACCCGGCAGGACATCGAACTGGCCGGTGGCGCGGTCCTGCGCGGGGTCGTCCGCGCCACCGGCGGCCGGGTGGTGGAGGATGCCCGGGTCACGCTGCTGGACGCGGCGGGCAATGTGGTCGACACGGCGACAACCGGCCCGGACGGCGCGTTCCGCTTCATCGACCTGTCGGCGGGCGAGTACACGGTCATCGCGGCCGGCTACCCGCCGGTGGCGACGGTCCTCCAGATCGCGGGCGGCGGCCGTACGGAGCGCGATCTCCAACTGGGCTACGAGGACTAGGCCCAGCGCCCTGCCGGGAGGCGCGCCGCGGCGCCTCCCGGCGGCAACTCATTCGCACCCGCACACACATGACACCTATTCGGGTATTGCCTCCCGCGGACGCCCGCAACAGCCGTACCGTGGGTAGCGCTGTCGCAGATCTTGCGTGCGAAGGAGTCTTCCGCCTATGGAGTACGGCACGTCGCGCTGCGACGACGGCCAGGGCGAGCCGCCCGCGGTGCCGGAGCAGTGCAGGGGTGTCCACGGGAGGATGCCGCTCGCGGTCGTCGTCATCGATGCCGAAGGGCGCGTCACGCATTGGAGTTCGGGGGCCCGCAGGCTCTTCGGACCCACGCGCGAACAGGCCGTCGGCTGCCCCGCCGTCGACCTGATGCCGGTCTCGGGGGCGTTACGCGGCGCGGAGGTGCGCACCGACGCGACGGGCCACCCGGAACTCGACGATTCGCAGCTCGGCGCCATGTACTACCCCACCGCGGGGCGGGCCCGTATGGCGGATCCGGCGCATGGCCAGGCGGACGTCCTGTGGTGGGCGTATCCGCTGGTGGGCCCCGGGCCGGAGCGGCTGCTGGTACTGGCGACGGACGCCAACGGAGTGGGCGGGGACGCGCTGGAACCGGACGGGCGGATCGCACCCGGCTTCGCACTGCACACCGAGTTCCCCGGCGCCGAGCGGCTGGCCGGCCGGCTGCCGGACATCCTGCCCAACATGGGCCCGGCCACGGCCGGCCGGATCGTCGCCCAGGTGCTGGAACTGGGCTATCCGGTACTGGAGATCAGCCACCACGAGCGCGTCCCGGTAACGCCGGACTGGGGGATGCCGCGCTACCGCGAGCGCCGGGCGCGCCAGGAGGCCGTACTGCGGCGCGCGGTCACGGCGGACGGCGTACCGGATCGCGTGCACGCCTCCGGGTGGTCGCTGGACCCCGATGAGGTGGACCTGGAGTACGCGGCGGTCCGTGAGCGGCTGGAGTTCCTCAACGAGGTCAGCGGCCGCATCGGCACCTCCCTGGACCTCGCCCGCACCATCCGCGAGGTGACCAGCGCCGCCGTGCCGCGCTTCGCGGACTTCGCCGGTACCCATCTGCGCGCCCAGGTCCTGGCGGGTGAGGGGTTCCCCGACGGCCCGCCCGATGTCACCACCGTCTGGCACCGCGTCTGGGTCGAGCACAACGACGAACCGGGGCGCTGGGACGACACCGTGCCGGTCGGGGAGAGCATCGCGTTTCCCGAGCACACCCCGTTCTTCCAGTGCATGGTCACGGGCGAGCCGGTGCTGATCCCTTGCATCAGCGACGAGGTGGGCGACCGGATCGCCGGGCAGTTCGAGAAGCGCGACCTCAGGCCGCTGATCAACGGCCGGTCGATCCTGATCGTGCCGCTCAAGGCGCGCGATGTGGTGCTGGGCTTCATGGTGCTGCTGCGGCGCCCCGGGCGTGAGCCGTTCGACGACATGGACCGCACGACCGGCGCCGAACTGGCCGCCCGCGCAGGTCTCGTCCTCGACAACGCCCGGATGTACACCTACCAGGAGAACGTCGCCGAGACGCTCCAGGACAGCATGCTGCCCCAGGTGACCCCGCGCATGGCGGGCTGCGACACCGCGACCCGCTATCTCCCCGGGACCCGGCTCGGCCGGGTCGGCGGAGACTGGTTCGACACCATCAAGCTGCCCGGGTCGCGCACCGCGCTGGTGGTCGGCGATGTGATGGGGCACGGGCTCACCTCGGCGGCGATGATGGGGCAGTTGCGCACCGCCGTGCAGACCATGGCCGCGCTCGATCTGCCGCCCGCCCAACTCCTGCGCAATCTCGACGACCTGGCCCAGCGGCTCGGCGAGCACTATCTGGCCACCTGTCTGTACGCCGTCTACGACCCCGTCTGCTCCGAGCTGGTGCTCTCCAACGCGGGCCATATCCCGCCCGTGCTGGTGCGGGCCCAGGACGGCCGCAGCGAGCTGCTGGACCTGCCGACCGGGGCGCCGATCGGCGTGGGCGGGGTGCCCTTCGAGGCGGTGACGGTGCGGGTGGAGCCCGGGGACCGGCTGGTGCTGTGCACGGACGGCCTGGTCGAGGTGCGCGGCCAGGACATCGGCGCCGGGATCGCCGCGCTGTGCGAGTCCGCGGCGCATCCGGCGGCGTCCATGGACGACGCGTGCGACACCATCATCCGGGCGCTGGCCGCCGCCTCCCGGGACGAGGACGGCCGTGACGGCCGTAAGGACGACGTGGCGCTGCTGATGGCCCGGCTGGGCGGCATACCGGCCGAGCAGGTCGCCCAATGGCGGCTCGCGCTGGACCCGAGCGAGGTCGGGCGGGCCCGCCGGCTCGTCCGCGAGCGGCTGCTGCGGTGGGGGCTGCCGGAGTCCGTGGAGACCGCCGAGCTTCTGGTGAGCGAGGCGGTGACCAACGCGATACGGCATGCCCACACCCACCATGTGCGGCTGCGCCTGGTCCGCACCGACGCCCTGCTGTGCGAGGTCACCGACGACGACCACGAACTGCCGGCGCTGCTGAGCGCGGACCGTGACGACGAGAACGGGCGCGGGCTGCGAGTGATCAGCAAACTGGCGCGCGAGTGGGGTACGAGTCGCACGGGGCGCGGTAAAACGGTGTGGTTCGAGCAGGCGCTGGCACACCCAGGGGAGCGGCGATGAGCGTTTCGGAGCGCTACCGGCAGGCGTGGGAGAGCTACTGGCAGCAGACCTCGGATGCCCCGGGGGACGCCATCTGGGACGCGGACCCCTCGCTGAGCGCCGCCCCGCATCTGGACCTGCTGGCGCCGTACGCCGACCCCTCGCTGCCGATCGTCGACCTGGGCTGCGGCAACGGCACCCAGACCCGCTATCTGGCCGCCCGCTTCGGACGGGTGGTGGGCGTCGACCTGTCCCGCGCCGCGGTGGAGCACGCGCGGCACGCCGATCCGGCGGGCACGGCGGAGTACCGGCAGTTGAGCCTGACGGACGCGGCCGGGGTGGTGGAACTGGCCCGGCGGCTCGGCGACGCCAATGTGTATATGCGCGCCGTCATCCACCAGAGCGATGCCGCCGACCGGCGTCCGGTCGCGGAGGCGGTGGCCACGCTGCTGGGGCGGCGCGGGCGGGGGTTCGTCGTGGAGCTGACGGCGGACTCCAAGGCCGTGCTGGCGGAGCTGGCGGCGAGCCCGGGCGGTCCGCCGCTGAAGCTGCGCCGGGTCTTCGACCACGGGCTGCGGCCGGCCGACGCGGCGGACAAGGAGGTGCCGGAGGTGCTGGCGGAGGCCGGGCTGGAGATCCTCGCCGAGGGCCCGACGGCGCTGGCCCAGACGGAGCAGTGGCCGGACGGCTCACGGGTCGAGCTCCCGGCCCGCTGGTTCGTGGTGTCGCGGGTGTAGGGCCCTTGCCCGCGGGCGGTCGGGGCGTGTGCCCGCGGGCGGTTGGGGCGCGGCGGGCGCGCGCCGGACGAGGCGGGCATGGGCCGGTCCCGGCAGTGGACTGGACCAGTTATCCACAGGGGTGGTTCGGGTCGGGCGCGGCGCGTAACGTGACGAGGCATGAAGATCCTCATCAGCGCCGACATGGAGGGCGCCACCGGCGTCACCTGGCCGGCTGATGTGCTGCCCGGCACCCCCCAGTGGGAGCGCTGCCGCCGTCTGTTCACCTCCGATGTGAGCGCGGCCGTCACCGGATTCCTCGACGGCGGTGCGGACGAGGTGCTCATCAACGAGGCGCATTGGACCATGCGCAATCTGCTGCTGGAAGAGCTGGACGATCGAGCCCAGATGCTCACCGGCCGGCACAAGAGCCTGAGCATGGTCGAGGGCGTGCAGCACGGTGATGTGGACGGAGTGGCGTTCGTCGGCTATCACACCGGCGCGGGCACCGAGGGCGTCCTCGCCCACACCTACCTCGCCAACTCCATCACCGGAGTGTGGGTGAACGGCGCGCGGGCGAGCGAAGGCCGGCTCAACGCCCTGGTGGCCGCCGAGTACGGGGTGCCGGTGGTGCTGGTGACCGGGGACGACAAGACCTGTGAGGACGCCGGAGACTATGCGCCGGGCGCCCGTTCGGTCGCGGTCAAGGACTATGTCTCGCGCTATGCGGCGGTCTGCCGCACCCCCGCCCGCACGGCCGCGGACATCCGGGCGGCGGCGCGGGAGGCGGCGGTGCTGGCGGTGCGCCACGAGCCCGCCCGCGGCGGGCCGTTCACGGTGGAGCTGGAATTCGACGCCGAGCATCTGGTGGGGGCGGCGAGCGTCGTGCCGGGCGTGGAGCGCAGTGGCGAGCGTCGCGTCGCGTACACCTCACCGACCATGTACGAGGGGATCCGCTGCTTCAAGGCCGTCACGACGGTCGTCTCGGCCGCGGTGGAGGAGCAATATGGCTGACACGGATCGTCCGGAGACCATCGACGCCCAGACGCTCGACGAGGTGGTGCGGTTCACCTCCGAGCTGATCAGGATCGACACCACCAACCGCGGCGGGGGTGACTGCTCGGAGCGCCCGGCCGCCGAGTATGTGGCGGAGATGCTCGGCGATGTGGAGATCGAGCCCACCTTGCTGGAGCGCTCGCCGGGGCGCACCAACGTCGTGGCCCGGATCGAGGGCACCGATCCGTCCGCGCCCGCGCTGCTGGTCCACGGCCATCTGGACGTGGTGCCCGCCGAGCCCGCCGACTGGACCGTGCACCCCTTCTCCGGGGAGGTGCGCGACGGCGTCGTCTGGGGCCGGGGCGCCATCGACATGAAGAACATGGACGCGATGGTGCTCGCGGTCGTGCGGGCCTGGGCGCGGACGGGCGTGCGGCCGCGCCGGGACATCGTGCTGGCCTTCACCGCCGATGAGGAGGACAGCGCCGCCTGGGGCTCCGGCTTCCTCGCCGAGCGCCACGCCGACCTCTTCGAGGGCTGCACCGAGGGCATCAGCGAGTCCGGAGCCTTCACCTTCCACGCCGGGCCCGGGGCGCGGATCTACCCCATCGGAGCGGGGGAGCGCGGCACGGCCTGGCTGAAGCTCACCGCGCACGGCCGCGCCGGACACGGCTCCAAGGTCAACCGGGACAACGCGGTCAGCCGGCTGGCCGCCGCCGTCGCCCGGATCGGCGAGCACCGCTGGCCGGTCCGGCTGACGCCCACGGTGAAGGCCGCGCTCACCGAACTGGCCGCGCTCCAGGGCATCCCGGCCGATGTGGACGCCGCGGACTTCGACGTCGACGCCCTGCTGGCCAAGCTGGGGCCCGCCGCCGCCCTGATCGAGCCGACCGTGCGCAACAGCGCCAACCCCACGGTGCTGGAGGCCGGTTACAAGGTCAATGTGATCCCCGGCAGCGCCACCGCCTATGTGGACGGGCGGATGCTGCCCGGCGGCGAGGACGAATTCCACGACACCCTGGACCGGCTCACCGGACCGGACGTGGAGTGGGAGTTCCACCACCGCGAGTGCCCGCTGGAGGCGCCGATCGACACCCCCACCTACCGGGCGATGTGCGCCGCCGTCGAGCACTTCGACCCGGGCGCCCGCGCCGTGCCGTACTGCATGTCGGGCGGCACCGACGCCAAGCAGTTCTCCCGGCTCGGCATCGCCGGATACGGCTTCTCACCGCTGCGCCTGCCCGAGGGCTTCGACTACCAGGCGCTCTACCACGCCGTGGACGAGCGGGTCCCGGTGGAGGCCCTGCACTTCGGCGTCCGGGTGCTGGACCACTTCCTGCAGAGGGCGTGAGGATCGGTGCGAACGGTGCAGCAGCAGACGGCCGTCATGGCCCCCTACGGAGCCTGGAGTTCCCCGGTCGACGCCGCGCTCGTCGCCTCGTACGACGGCCATCCGGAGTATGTGGGCACGGTCGGCGAGGAGGTGTGGTGGACCGCGCCGCGCCCCGGCGAGGGCGGCCGCCGCGCCCTGATCCGGCGGCGCACCGACGGCGCGGAGGTCCCGGTGCTGGCCCCGCCGTGGAATGTGCGCAGCAAGGTGATGGGGTACGGCGGGATGCCCTGGGCCGCGGTGGACCGCGCGAGCGGCGGCCCGCTGGTGGTGTTCGTCCACTTCGCCGACCAGCGGTTGTACATCCATGAGCCGGACGCCCCGGCCGGGGGCGCGCCGCGCCCGCTGACCCCGCTGTCGGCGGTGGGGGAGGGGCTGCGCTGGGCGGATCCGGTGCTGCGCCCGGAGCGCGGCGAGGTGTGGTGTGTGCTGGAGGAGTTCACGGACGAGGGGCCGACGGATGTGCGGCGGGTGATCGCCGCCGTACCGCTGGACGGTTCGGCCGCCGAAGATCGCGCGGCGGTGCGCGAGCTGACCGACGACCGGCATCGCTTCCTCACCGGACCCCGGCTCTCGCCCGACGGCCGGCGGGCCGCCTGGATCGTCTGGGACCACCCCCGGATGCCCTGGGACGGCACGGAGGTGATGCTGGCCGATGTCGCGGAGGACGGCTCCTTCACCGGCGCCCGGGCGGTGCTGGGCGGGCCGGATGAGTCGGTCGCCCAGATCGAGTGGGCCGAGGACGGCGCGCTGCTCGCGGCCACCGACCGCACCGGCTGGTGGAATCTGCACCGTCTGGAGCCGCCGGCGGAGGTGGCCGGTGCGCGGGAATGGGCCCGGGCCGGTCGGCCGGTGGCGCTGTGCCCCCGCGAGGAGGAGTTCGGCGGGCCGCTGTGGAAGCTGGGCCACCGCTGGTTCGCCCCGCTGGCCGGCGGTCTGATCGCGGTGCTGCACGGCCGGGGCGCGGCGGCCCTCGGCATCCTCGATCCACGGACCGGCGGGACGGCCGATGTGCCGGGCCCATGGACCGAATGGGAGCCGACGCTGGCCGTGAACGGCACGCGCGTGGTCGGCGTCGCGGCGAGCCCGCACAGTGGCCATGAGGTGATGGAGCTGGACGTCTGCACCGGCCGCTCCCGGGTCATCGGCAACGCGTACACCGACCCCGTGGACCCCGCGTACTATCCCCGGCCGCTGGCCCGCACCTTCACCGGACCGGACGGCCGGGAGATCCACGCCCAGCTCCATCCACCGCGCCATCCAGGCCACACCGCACCGGACGGAGAGCTTCCGCCGTATGTGATCTGGGCCCACGGCGGGCCCACCGGCCGCGCCCCGCTCGTGCTCGACCTGGAGATCGCCTATTTCACCTCACGCGGCATCGGTGTCGCCGAGGTCAACTACGGGGGCTCCACGGGCTATGGCCGCGTCTACCGCGAGCGGCTGCGCGAGCAGTGGGGCGTGGTCGACGTCGAGGACTGCGCCGCCGTCGCCGGGGCGCTCGCCGACGAGGGCGTCGCCGACCGCGCCCGGCTCGCGATCCGCGGCGGCAGCGCGGGCGGCTGGACGGCGGCGGCCTCCCTCACCGCCACGGATCTCTACGCCTGCGCCACCGTCACCTACCCCATCCTCGACCTGGTCTCCTGGGCCACCGGCGGCACCCATGACTTCGAGTCGCGCTACACCGAATCGCTGGTCGGCCCGCTCGCGGAGGTGGCGGACCGCTACCGCGAGCGCTCCCCGCTGCACCGGGCCGACCGCATCGGCTCGCCCTTTGTGCTGCTCCAGGGGCTGGACGACACCATCTGCCCGCCCGAGCAGTGCGAGCGGTTCCTGGAGGCGGTCTCCGGGCGCGGCATCCCGCACGCCTACCTCACCTTCGAGGGCGAGGGCCATGGCTTCCGCCGCGCCGATACGATGATCCGCGCCCTGGAGGCCGAATTGTCGCTGTACATCCAGACCTTCGGGCTGATCAGATCCGATGTGCCTACCCTGGAGCTGCTGACATCAGCGGCCCCGAACTCCACTGGAGGAGCGAGTTGACACCCCCATCGGCCCCGCGCATCGTCGGCTCCGAGCCGCTGCCCACCGCCGTCGCCGGTGCCTGGCCGCAGGGCGGCGAGCCCGAGACCTGGCTGCTCAGCGTCTCCCGGTACACCGCGGCCATGGACGCGGGCGCGCCCGGCACGATCCTGGACGCCGAGGAGCGGGAGCGGGCCGCGAAGTTCCTGCGGGCGGAGGACCGCGAGCGCTATACGGCGGCCCATCTGGGGCTGCGGGAGCTGCTCGGCGCCTATCTGGGCATGCCCCCGGCCGACGTTCCGTTCACCCGCGAGACATGTCCCGGCTGCGGTGGGCCGCACGGCCGCCCCGCCGTGTCCGGCACCCCGCTGCACTTCAACATGTCGCACGCCGGTGATCTGGTGCTCTTCGCCTTCGCGGGCTCCCCGGTCGGCGTGGATGTGGAGAAGCTGCAGCCCGCCTCGGTGGTCGACCAGGTCGCCGAGAGCCTGCATCCCAAGGAGCGCGCCGAGCTGGACGCGCTGGCGCCGGCCGACCGGCCCGCCGCCTTCGCCCGCTGCTGGACCCGTAAGGAGGCCTATCTCAAGGGCCTGGGCACCGGCCTGTCCCGGGACCCGGCGGTCAACTACGTCGGCACCGGGCTCGCCCCCGTGCCCGTCGGCCCGTGGGCGATGACCGACATCCCCGTGGGCGAGGCCATATCCGGTGGCTCCGGCTATGCGGCGGCCATGGCGCTGCTGTCATCATTGCCGCATGCCTGACGTCCGGTATGTCACCGAGGGAACCCGGGCGGCCATCCGCCGCACCACCCGCGCGGACGGTGCGGAGTTCGTCAGGCGCGCCCGGGAGAGCATGGAGTTCCACCGACCCTGGCTCACCCTCCCCACCACCGAGCGGGCCTATCTGCAGTACATCGCCCAGCTTGAGCGCGAGGACCGCGAGGGCTTCCTCGTCTGTGCCCGGGAAACCGGGGACATGGCCGGGTTCATCAACATCAACAACATCGTGCGCGGCGCCTTCCAGTGCGGCTCGATCGGCTACGGGGCCTTTCCGCCCGCCGCCGGACAGGGCTATATGTCCGAGGCACTGGGGCTCGTTCTGCGCCATGCCTTCGGGCCGCTGGGGCTGCACCGCGTCGAGGTCAACATCCAGCCGGGCAACAAGGCGTCGTTGGGGCTGGTGAAGCGCCATGGCTTCCGGCTGGAAGGGTTTTCCCCAGACTTCCTCTATATCGAGGGCGCGTGGCGCGACCATGAGCGCTGGGCCATGACCAGCGACATGCTGGACCAGCCGACCGGTCCTGGCTGACGGGGCACCATGATCGGTCCGAAGCGGCTCTGTTCAGCGGGCCCCACGACGTTGTTCCATGGTCATCGGACGGTCGCCGCACCGAGGTGACCCAAGGCAGTCGGAGCGAGGCAGCCCGTGGCCACGAGCGTGCGACGTACCACCCTGACCCTTCCCACCGCCCCCGTCGGGCCCGACAACCCCCTGCCCGCGCTGCGCCCCCTCGACGAGGTGCACCGCGTGGACGACCGTGTCCGGGCCACGCTCCCCTCCGACATGGCCCGTCAGGTCGCCCATGCCCCCCTGCGGTCGGTGCTGCCGGTGCGGCTGCGCGACGGCTACGGCCGCGACCGCGCCCCCGCCACGCTCGACGCCATCGTCCTGGAGAACGACCGGTTGCGGGCCACGGTGCTGCCCGGGCTCGGCGGCCGGGTCCACTCGCTGATCCACAAGGCCACCGGCGATTCCGCCGACACCGAGCTGCTGTACCGCAACCCGGTGCTCCAGCCCGCCGACTTCGCCCTCAACGGCGCCTGGTTCTCCGGCGGGATCGAGTGGAACATCGGCGCCACCGGCCACACCACCCTGTCCTGCGCACCGCTGCACGCCGCCCGCGTCCCCGCCCCCGACGCCGCCGACGGGGGCGCGATGGTGCGGCTGTGGGAGTGGGAGCGGCTGCGCGATCTGCCCTTCCAGGTGGATCTGTGGCTGCCCGCCGACTCCGCGTTCCTCTACGTGGGCGTCAGGATCCGCAACCCCCACCACCTCCCCGCCCCCGTCTACTGGTGGTCCAACATCGCCGTCCCGGAGGACGAGCACACCCGCGTCCTGGCCCCCGCCGACGACGCCTGGCACTTCGGCTACGCCCGCAGCCTGAGCAGGGTTCCGGTCCCGGAGTGGGACGGCGCCGACCGTACCTATCCGCTGCGCGGCGCCTACCCCGCCGACTACTTCTACGAGGTGCCCGACGGCGCCCGCCGCTGGATCGCCTCCCTCGACGCCGGCGGCAGCGGCCTCGTCCAGACCTCGACCGATCTGCTGCGCGGGCGCAAGCTCTTCGTCTGGGGCGCGGGCCCCGGGGGACGGCGCTGGCAGCAGTGGCTGACCGAGCCCGGCACCGGCGGCTACGCCGAGATCCAGGCCGGGCTCGCCCGCACCCAGCTTGAGCACATCCCGCTGGAGGCGGGCGAGGAGTTCGCCTGGCTGGAGGCGTACGGTCCGCTGACCGCCGACCCGGCCGCCGTCCACGGCACCGACTGGGCCACCGCCCGCCGCGAGACCGAGACCCGGCTGGAGGCGGCGCTGCCGCGCGCCGCGGTAGACGCGGCCTACGCCGCCTGGCGCCGGTACGCCGACGCGGAACCGGCGGAGCAGCTCGCGACCGGCTCCGGGTGGGGCGCGCTGGAGGCCGAGCGGGGCGGGTTCCAGCTGCCCGGTACGCCATTCGACCCGGGCACGCTGGGGGAGGAGCAGGAGCCGTGGCGCCGGTTGCTGCGCACCGGCGCCCTCCCCGACTGGGAGCCGGGCCCCTCCCAGGCCGACCCCGGCGCCTCCCTGGTCGCGCCCGTCTGGCGCGACCTCCTCGAAGCGGCCCCCTCGACCGCGGGCGCCGAATACCACCTGGGCGTCGCCCAGTGGCATGCGGGCGACCGCGCACAGGCCGAGCGCAGCTGGGAGCGGTCGCTGCGGTGCGCCGAAACGCCCTGGGCACTGCGCTGTCTGGCCGTCGCCGACACCGCCTCCGGCCATCCGGCGCGCGCGGCGGACCGGCTGCTGCGCGCCGTACAGCTCCTCCTCGCCTCGGGCACCGTCCCGCCGCCGGAGGCGGACCCGGTGCTCGAAGCGGACCCGGTGCTCGAAGCGGCGGGAGCGGGGCAGGGGCCGGGAGTAGGAGCGGGAACGGGACAGAGGGCGGAGGCGGCCGGAGCGCCGACCGCCGTCTCGCTGGCCGCGCCGCCCGTCGCTGCCGCCGCCGACCCGGTCGCCCTGGAGGCGGCCGAGGCGGCACTCGGCCGGGAGGCGATCGTCGCGCTGCTCGCGGCCGACCGCGCCGACGACGCACGGGCGGTCCTCGACGCCCTGCGCCCCGCCATCCGGGCCCGCGGCCGTTTCCGGCTGCTGCGCGCACAGGTGCTGCTGGCCCAGGGTGACGCCTTGGCAGCCCGCGCCGTCTTCGACGAGGGCTTCGAGGTCTGCGATCTGCGCGAGGGCGACGAAGCGTTGAGCGACACCTGGTACGCGATCGTGGAACGGCTGGTGACGGGGACCGACGAGCCCCTGACCGAGGAGGCAAGGGCCCGGGCCAGGACCGAGCACCCGCTGCCCGGCCGCTACGAGTTCCGCATGCGCCCCACATAGCGGGCCCACGGCCCGCATTGGGGCGATCCGGGGTGCGCCCGCAGGCGGCCTCGGCCCCGAGTGGGCCTGCCCGGGGCGCGGGGGCGAGTGGCCTGCACCTGCGAGTGGGGTGCATCCGCCATGGATGCCGCGCGGCTGCGCCCGCGTTCGGGTTGAGCGGTGTGGCTCGCATAGGGCTGGCCCAAGGGGGCACCCGGTCGTGGATGTCGGCATAGCGCACGAGCGAGCGGAGGGAGCCGCGACCGTGAGGACACCGCATGACCCCGGCGCGGATCCCGAGGACGAGGGGATCCCCGATCTGCAGGACGGTACGCCCGAGCAGCAGCGGGCCGAGGATCCTGAGCAGTTGCCCGTGCCCGGGACGAGCCGACGATCGCCGAATACCGGGACACCACGAGCGCGGAGACGCATGAGCGGGAGTCGCTCGAGGAGCGCTTGACCGATGAGGAGCCGGAGACGGGGGAGCCGGTCGGCATCGAGGCGGAACGGGCGGGGCTGCTGTGCGACGAGCCGGACCCCGACTTCCCGCGCGAGCAGGACGTCTACTCCCAGGAGGGCTCGACCAGCGGGCTGTCCGCCGAGGAGGAGGCGGTCCGGATCAAGAGCGATGAGCTCCGTGATGTAGACGATCTCTACGAGGCGTACGAGGAGTTCGACGACGGGGAGCTCACCGAGGATCCGGGACCGCCCTCCTGACGGGTCTGCCGGACGGTGAGTTCACGGGCGGGTCACGCCATCGGGTTCCGGTCGACGTACTCGAAGATCGAGCCGTCGGGGTGGCGCGCCACCAGGGTCCGGCCCACGGGGGCGGGCAGCGGACCGGCCACGATCTGCCCGCCGACCGCCGTGAGATCCGCGATCGCCTCGTCCACGTCCTTCACCGCGATCGTCGCCGTGATCTTGCGGAGAATCGACAGCTCCGACTCCGGACCGCTCATCAGAAAGAAGCAGCCGACCGCCGCGACCGAGACGGGGCCGCGCTGGAAGCGCACCGCCTCGGCTCCGGTCAGCCGTTCGTAGACGGCGATCGCCGAATCCAGATCGTCGACGCACACGCGGAGTGAAGTCCCCAGAATATCCATGCGGGCGAGCCTAGTTGAACTGCTCAGACGCGGCAGAGGATCTCACCGTGCAGGACGGCGAACCAACCGTCCGGGGCCTCGCCCCACGCCCGCCACGCCTCCGCGATCGACCGCAGTTCCTCCTCGGTGGCATGGCCGCCGTCCACCGCGCGCCGGGCGTAGGAGGAGGCGACCGTGCGGTCTGCCCACAGCCCGCTCCACCACGCCCGCTCCTCCTCGGTGGCGTAGCACCACGCCGAGGCGGTCGAGGTGATGTCGATGTCGGTGAACCCCGCCTCCAGCGCCCAGGAGCGCAGCCTGCGACCGGCGTCCGGCTCGCCGCCGTTGGCCCGCGCGACCCGGTGGTAGAGATCCAGCCAGCCGTCCAGGCCGGGGACGGACGGGTACCAGGTCATGGCGGCGTAGTCGGAGTCGCGCACCGCCACGATGCCGCCCGGCGCGCACACCCGTCGCATCTCGCGCAGCGCCCCCACCGGGTCGCCGACGTGCTGCAGCACCTGATGGGCGTGGACCACGCAGAAGGAGTCGTCGGGGTAGTCCAGCGCGTGGACGTCGGCGACCGCGAAGGACACGTTCGTCAGCCCGCGCTCCTCGGCCACCGAGCGGGCCCGCTCCAGGATGGAGTCCTCGGCGTCGACGCCCGTGACCTGCCCCTGGGGGACCAGTTCGGCCAGGTCGGCGGTGATGGTGCCGGGGCCGCAGCCGATGTCCAGGATCCGCATATGGGGCCGGAGATGGCCGGTCAGATACGCGGCGGAGTTGGCCGCCGTGCGCCAGGTGTGCGAGCGCAGCACCGACTCATGGTGGCCGTGGGTGTAGACGGCGGCGTCCTTCGACATGGCGGAACTCCCCCTTCGGGACCGGTGAGCGGGTGGCTCCACGGTAGAAGGCATCTCGCATCACGAGAAGAACCGTCTCACTATGTAAGCGGTGTGGGTGCCATGCGGAGGCGGCGGCGGTCTCATGGCGAAGGGACGGCGGCGGTCTCATGGCGAAGGGACGACGGGGGTCTCATGGCGAAGGGACGACGGGGGTCTCATGGCGAAGGGGCGGCGGGGGAGGACCCCCACCGCCCCTGCGGCGGAACGTGCTGCGGGAATTCAGGGCGGCTCCGTCACATCGCCCAGGCTGATCACGCCCAGCGGACGCCCCGCCTCGACGACCGGAAGCCGCCCCACCGCATGTCGCCGCATCAGCGCGGCCGCCTCGGCCACCTCCTCGTCCGGCCCGATGGTCACCGGGTCCGGAGTGCACACGGCATGGCAGGTGACGGCGAGGGGGTCGATGCCCTCGGCGACGGCGCGGAGGGTGATGTCGCGGTCGGTGAGCACACCGAGCAGCTCCCCGTCGCTGGCGACCAGCACATCGCCGATGCCCTGTGCGCGCATCAGCTGAGCTGCTTCCACCAGCGAGGCATCGGGGTGCACCCAGATCACGGGCCGCGTCATGACTTCCCGCACATAGCGAGGTGGGTCCTGGGCCATCTGTCCACCTCCCCCTTCGTGGGTGATGTGCTGCCCGCAGTACCCGCGCGGGGCGGGTGCTATGCGTGCCGGTGTGCGCCGTCCCTCCATAAGCCATGATCTCGCCGCCCCTCCATGTCTTACGAGGGTCTGACGAGAGTCTTACGAGGCCGGGCGCAGCCCCAGCGCCGAGACCACCTCCTGCACCGTGTGGAACGTCCGGTCCGCGGGCAGTTCCTCGGCCAGAGCGATCAGACCGTCCGGCGTGTGCCGTTCCTCCAGGACGCGCAACAGCTCCTCACGATCGGCAGGGAACGACGTACGTCCCAGCCGGCGCGCGAACTCGAACCGCACCGCCTCGGCCTCGGCCTCGCCGGTCGTCCCGCGGGCCGGGACCGGCCCCAGGGTCACGTCCGGGTCGTCGTCGGCGGCCGGCTCCGGGTCGTGCCACTCCTCGGCACGGGTCGGGTGCCCGGAGCGGATCAGCCCCTGGAGCTCGTGCTTCATCTCGTCGTCCTTGTGGACGCTCAGCCGGTCGCTGCCTCGCTGCATGTCGGTCCCCTTCCTCAGCGGGTCCGTATGTGTCTTCCGGGTCGGTCATCTTCCCGGTCGGTCATCTTCCGAGGTGGTCGTCTCCCGGGATGGTCAGTCCGCGCCGCCCTCGTACGGCCGGCGCACCGCACGGCAGGTGGCCCGGTCGGCGCCCTGCCCTGCCAACCGGCGAATTGCCTGGCGGGCGGCGCGTTCCCGTTCCTGGGCCGCGGACTCGTCGGGGCGGTCGTAGAGCGGTTGGAGATGTCCGAGTCGCATGTACTCCCTCCAGATTTCGCGTCCCCCACGCGTACCCGTCGCGATGGCATCGACACGAGGTTGTCGGGCGCGTTTGAGGACCCCGGGGGCGGGGACCCGTCGTGCGGCCGAGCGGCCCGTAGGGAGTCAGGGAGTGAGGAGCGGCGTCGGACGTGGGAGATCAGGGGCCGCGTTCGACGCCGTGCCCTGTCTTGCCCTGCGGATGTGCCCGCGTATCCGTGTTCCGTCCCGCGCCCCGCTCATGTTGGCTGGGACCTGTTAGCGACGATGGGGCACGGGTACCCGGCGGCGCATGACTGATAAATCGGGCTACCCGAAGGCGGGCATACCCTCGGCCGGGGACCTGGCGGAGCCGGTCGCACGGGCCGTCCGCGACGAAGTCCGCAGGGAGCTGCGGGAGCAGTCCGGGCGGCGCGCGGTCCGCCTCTACGGTGGCGCGGCGGCGGCCGCGCTCTACGCCGGGGGTGCGCTGACGGCGTGCCTGGTGCTGCTCTTCGCCCTCGCGCTTCCGGCGTGGGCGGCGGCGCTGATTGTTTTCGCGCTGTTGCTGGTGGCGGCGGGGTGGCTGAAGAACTCCGCGGCGCAGGCGTCGGGGCCGCGGCCGGGGCCGGGCGTGGCTTCTGGGCCGACCGCGCCTTCGGCGCCCTCGGGGCCTTCGGGGCCTGCCCCGTCCACGGGCCCTTCGGGGCCCGCCGCTCCGGGTTCCGCTGGTCCGGGTTCCGCTGGTCCCTCGGGCCCCTCCGGGCCCTCCGCGCCTCCCACGCCGCCGACGCCTCCGGCGCCGGGGTCCGGGGCGCCTCCTCAGCCCCCTCAGCCTCCTCAGACGGGGTGATCGCCCATGGCGGAGAATCCGCTGCTGGCCAGGCACGGCGAGGCGCTGGACCTCTTCACCGAACGGGTGCACGCGATCCGGCCCAATCAGTGGGACGACCCGACGCCCTGCGCCGAGTGGACCGTACGGGATCTGGTGAACCATCTCGCGGTCGAGCAGATGTGGGTGCCAGCGCTGGTCCGGGAGGGGGCGAGCGTCGCCGACCAGAGCAATGCGCTGGAAGGCGATCTGCTCGGTGACGACCCGGTCGCCACGTGGGACGTGGTGGTCGCCGCGGCGCGGGACGCCTTCCGCGAGCCGGGAGCCCTCGACCGGATGGTCGAACTCTCGTACGGAGAGTGCCCTGCCACGCATTACTGCGCCCAGATGACGGCTGACGCGGCCGTCCACGCGTGGGATCTGTCGCGGGCCATCGGGGCGGAGGAGCGCATTCCGAAGCCGCTGGTGGACTTCTCGGTGCGGGAGGTCGCGCCGTATGCGGCGGACTTGGAGGAGAGCGGGCTTTTCGCGGCGCCTGTGGAGCCACCGTCGGGGGCGGATGCGCAGGCCCGACTCCTGGCCCTGCTCGGCCGCGAGCCGTAGCGGGGGCGGGGCGTGCGTGCCTCGGGGCGTGCGTGCCTTGGGGCGGGGCGCGGGTGCGTGGGCGCCTCCGGCGGAGAGCCCCCACCCCGCCCCTTCCCGAAACGAGGGGCTCCGCCCCTCGACCCCGCTCCAGGCGGGGGTGTGGAGACGCCGTAGGCGGGGGTGTGGAGCGGAGGACACTCCGCTCCACACCCCCGCCCGCTTACCGGCCCACCGCGCCCCGCGCAATTCAGCAGCGGACCTGCGGGCGGTCCCAGTGCCGGTGGGCCGAAATCGCTTCGATGAAGGCCCTGGTGAATTCTTCGCTCGCCGCGCCCGTCGTCGTGTCCGTGACCACGCCGCGGTCGGCGCAGACGTGGCCGTGGCCGGAGGCGATGTGGAGGCCCTGCGGGTCGAGGGAGGAGAGGACGCCGACGCCTGAGCCGAGTGCGCCGATGGGTTTGCCGTGGCGGTAGGCGTCGCGGACGAAGCGCATGGCCGCGCTGTCGGAGGCCAGGTCGGGGGTGCCGGTGGGGCCGCCGGGGAGGAGGACGGCGTCGTAGAGGACGGACGCGACCGTGGGGAGGGCGCGGTCGACCGCGTAGCCGTTGCCGTCGGCGCCGACCACCTTGCCGTCGTGCGGGGCGAGGGCCTCGACGACGGCGCCCTGGGCGGTGAGGGCCTCCTGGGCCTGGGTGAGCTGGGCGGTGTCCACCCCGTCCGTGACCAGTACCGCGATCTGGCGGGTGCGGATCGAGCCGTCGCCCTGGAGGTTCTCCAGGCTCAGCGCGGGCGAGGCTTGCGGCTTGTGGTTGTTGGCGCCCGGTTCCGGCATCGCCACGCCGATGCCCTGGGCCACCTGCGAGGCCAGATCGTAGTCGATCCGGGCCAGCTGCTCGACCGTGCGATCCCGCACATGCACCGCGCCGACCTTGCCCAGCTCGAAGCGGAAGGCGTCCACGATATGGCGCTTCTCCCAGTCGCTCATGCTGTTCCAGAACAGCGCGGCCTGGCTGTAGAAGTCCTTGAAGGACTCGCTCCGCTTGCGGATCTTGTGGCCCTCGACCCGCTCCGCGTAGTGGGAGAAGGCGTAGCCGTCCGCGCCCGCGAGGGCCGGGCAGCCCCCGCCGAGTGAGTTGGGGGAGTAGTTGGTGCCCTTGTGGAGCATGGTCTGGTGGTAGCCGTCCCGGTGGTTGGTCCGGGCCGGGGTGACCGGCTGGTTGACCGGGAGCTGCGAGAAGTTGGGGCCGCCCAGCCGGATGAGCTGGGTGTCCAGATACGAGAAGTTCCGGGCCTGCAGCAGCGGGTCGTTGGTGAAGTCGATACCGGGGACGACGTTCCCGGTGTGGAAGGCCACCTGCTCGGTCTCCGCGAAGAAGTTGTCCGGGTTGCGGTTCAGGACCATGTGGCCGATCGGCCGCACCGGCACCTGCTCCTCCGGAATGAGCTTCGTGGCGTCGAGCAGATCGAAGTCGAAGTTGAACTCGTCCTCCTCCGGGATCAGCTGCACCCCCAGCTCGTACTCGGGGTACTGCCCCGCCTCGATCGCCTCCCACAGATCGCGCCGGTTGAAGTCCGGGTCGCGGCCCGCGGTCTCCTGCGCCTCGTCCCACACCAGCGAGTGGACGCCCAGCTTCGGCTTCCAGTGGAACTTCACGAAGGTGCCGTGCCCCTGCGCGTCCACGAAGCGGAAGGTGTGCACCCCGAAGCCCTGCATCATCCGGAAGCTGCGCGGAATCGCCCGGTCCGACATCAGCCACATCATCATGTGCATGGTCTCGGGCTGCAGGGAGACGAAGTCCCACAGGGTGTCATGGGCGGAGGCGCCGGTGGGGATGTCGTTCTGCGGCTCCGGCTTGAGCGCGTGCACGAAGTCGGGGAACTTGATCCCGTCCTGGATGAAGAAGACCGGCATGTTGTTGCCGACCAGGTCGTAGTTGCCCTCCGAGGTGTAGAACTTCGTCGCGAAGCCCCGCACGTCCCGCACCGTGTCCGCCGAGCCCCGGGGCCCCTGCACGGTGGAGAACCGTACGAAGACCGGGGTGCGCACGGACGGATCCTGGAGGAAGGCGGCGCGGGTGAACTCCGCGCAGGACTCGTACGGCTCGAAGTAGCCGTACGCGCCCGCGCCCCGCGCGTGCACCACCCGCTCCGGGATGCGCTCATGGTCGAAATGGGTCACCTTCTCGCGGAAGTGGAAGTCCTCCATCAGCGTCGGGCCGCGTTCGCCCACGGTGAGGGAGTCATCGGTGTGGTCGACCGCCACGCCCTGGTCGGTGGTCAGCGGTCCTTCGGCCGGGTCGGGGGCGCGGTAGTGGTCGCGCTGCCGCTCCTTGCGGTCCTCCGTCATGATGCCGATCCCTTCGTCGTCTTCGAGAACTCCTCCAGGAACGCCTCACTGAACGCCTTGAGATCATCGGGCTTACGGCTGGTGATCAGGGCGTTGGGACCGCTGGTGCAGACCTTGACCTGCTCGTCCACCCAGGTCCCGCCGGCGTTGGTGATGTCGGTGCGCAGACTCGGCCAGGAGGTCAGGGTGCGGCCGCGCAGCACATCGGCCTCCACCAGCGTCCAGGGGGCGTGACAGATCGCGGCCACCGGCTTCCCCGCGTCGAAGAAGCCCTTGGCGAAGGCGACGGCCGCCTTGTCCAGGCGCAGGAAGTCGGGGTTGGCGACCCCGCCGGGCAGCACCAGGGCGTCGTACTCCCCGACCGTGGCGTCCTTGACCACCTGGTCGACCTCGAAGGTGTCCGCCTTGTCGAGGTGGTCGAACGCCTGGATGCGGCCGGGCTTGGTGGACACCAGACGAGGGGTGCCCCCGGCGTCCCGGACCACCTGCCAGGGGTCGGTCAGCTCGACCTGTTCCACGCCTTCCGGGGCGACGAGAAAGGCGACCTTCATTGCTGCTCACGTCCTTCCGGTCCGGGTATCGCATTCGTCCGGTGCGGCGGGTAGCCAGCGCGGACGGGGTCGAAACGGGTACCTCAGGGGCTACGGGTGGCCATGGGTACGTCAGGCGTCGTCCGTGGCGTCCGTGGCCTTGTCCTCCGCAGCCTTCTTCCGGTGCGGCAGGTACTCCTGCACCTTCGCCTTCAGGCCCTGGCGGACCATGCCCGCCCGGTCCGAGTCGCCCTTGATGATCGACTCGACCGTGGCCTCCATCTGCTCCCAGGTGGCATGCGGCGGGATCGGCGGTACGGCCGGATCGGTGAGGAACTCCACGACCGCCGGGCCGTCCGCGGCCAGCGCCTCCCGCCACGCCTGCTCGACCTGCTCAGGCTTCTCCACCCGGATGCCGGTCATGCCGAGCGATTCGGCGAACCGCGCGTAGGAGACGTCGGGGAGCTCCTGCGAGGGCAGGAACTGCGGCGCCCCGCCCATCGCCCGCATCTCCCAGCTGACCTGGTTGAGGTCCTGGTTGTTCCAGACGCCGATCACCAGCCGGGGGTCCTCCCACATCTGGCGGTACTTGGCCACCGTGATCAGCTCCGCCATGCCGTTCATCTGCATCGCGCCGTCCCCGACCAGCGCCACCGCCGGCCGGTCCGGATGGGCGAACTTGGCGCCGATCGCATACGGCACCCCACAGCCCATCGAGGCCAGCGTGCCCGACAGCGAGGCGCGCATCTCGCCGCGCATCCGCAGATGGCGGGCGTACCAGTTGGCGACGGAGCCGGAGTCGCAGGTGATGATGGCGTCGGAGGGCAGCAGCGGATCCAGACAGTGGGCCACATACTCGGGGTTGATCGGGTCGGCGGACACCTCCGCGCGCTGGGATGTCACCTCGCGCCAGCGCCGTACGGCCGAGATGATCTCCTCCTGCCAGCCGCGCGCCTTCTTGCGCTCCAGTTGCGGCAGCAGCCGGAGCAGGGTCTCGCGCGCGTCGCCGACCAGATTGACCTCGTACGGATAGCGCATCCCGATCATGTGCGGATCGAGATCGATCTGGACGCCGCGCGCCTTGCCGAACTCCGGCAGGAACTGGGCGTACGGAAAGCTGGAGCCGATCGTCAGCAGCGTGTCGCAGTCCCGCATCATCTCGTACGAGGGCCGGGTGCCCAGCAGCCCGATGGACCCGGTGACATAGGGCAGTTCATCGCTGAGCACATCCAGGCCGAGCAGCGCTTTGGCGACACCGGCGCCGAGGGTCTCGGCGATCCGCTGGACCTCCTCGCGCGCCCCGGCGGCGCCCTGGCCGACCATGATCGCCACCCGCTCGCCCGCGTTCAGCACCTCCGCGGCCCGCTCCACCGCGGTGCTGGACGGCACCGCGGACCAGCCGCTGCGGTCCAGGCTGGAGGGCACCATCTTGAACTCATGGGTGGGCGGGGAGTAGTCCAGCTCCTGCACATCCGCCGGGATGATCACGGCGGTGGGGGCGCGGCGGGCGTAGGCGGTGCGGATCGCCCGGTCCAGGACATTGGGCAGCTGCTCGGGGACGGTGACCGTCTCCAGGAAGTCGGAGGCCACGTCCTTGAAGAGGCTGTGCAGATCCACCTCCTGCTGGTACGAGCCGCCCATCGCGCTGCGGTGGGTCTGGCCGACCAGGGCCACCACCGGCACATGGTCCAGTTTGGCGTCGTACAGCCCGTTCAGCAGGTGGATCGCGCCGGGGCCCGAGGTGGCCGCGCACACCCCGAGGCGCCCGCTGAACTTGGCGTAGCCGACGGCGTCGAAGGCCGCCATCTCCTCGTGCCGGGCCTGGATGAACCGGGGCTCGTTCTCGGCCCGCCCCCATGCGGCGAGCAGGCCGTTGATGCCGTCCCCCGGGTAGCCGAAGACATGCTCGACACCCCACTCGGACAGTCGGGCGAGGATGTAGTCGGCCACTTTCATGGTCATGGTGGGTCATCGCTCCTCTCGGTGGTTCAGCCGTTCTCACGGTTCGGGGCGGGCCGTTCCCTGCCGGGCGCCCGTGGCGGCCCTCACTCGGCCACGTGTGGCGGTCCTCCACCGGCCACGCGTGGCGGTTGTCGGCCCCGGCCCCCCGCGGCGGTTCTCAGCGGGCCACCTGCGGCAGCACCTTGGTGCGGTAGAAGTCGAAGAAGCCCCGCTGGTCGGGGCCGATCTGATGGACGTAGACGGTGTCGAATCCGGCGTCGGCGTACGCGTTCAGCGCGCCGATATGCGCCTCCACGTCATCCCCGCAGACCACCTCTTCGGCCAGCCGCTCGGGGGAGACGAGCCGGGCGGCCTGCTCGAACTGGCCCGGGGTGGTCAGCGTCGACAGCACCCCGCCGGGCAGCGCCTCGGTCGGCCACAGCCGGTGGGCGGTGCGCAGCGCCTCGGCGGCGTCCGGGCCGTAGCAGACCTTCACCCCGCCGCGGACCGGTTTGCTGTTGCCCCCGGCGCCGCTGCCGCGCCGGAACCGGGCCACCAGCTCCGCGTCCGGGACCGTGGTGATGAAGCCGTCGCCGACCCGCCCGGCCAGCGCGGCGGCGGCCGATCCGAAGGCCGCGATGTCGATGGGCACCGGCTCCTCGGGCACCGTGTACAGCCGTGCGTTCTCCACCGTGTAGTGCTTGCCGTGATGGGTGACGCGGCGCCCCTCGAAGAGCTGGCGCATCAGCATCACGGCCTCTTCCAGCATCTCCAGCCGGATCGGCGCGGGCGGCCAGCGGTCGCCCAGCACATGCTCGTTCAGCGCCTCGCCGCTGCCCACGCCCAGCCGGAAGCGGCCCTCCAGCAGCACCGAACCGGTCGCGGCGGCCTGGGCCACGATGGCCGGGTGGATACGGATGATGGGGCAGGTCACCGCGGTCTGCACGGGCAGGCTGGTGGCCTGCGCGAGTGCGCCGATCACCGACCAGACGAAGGGGCTCTGGCCCTGGGCCTCGTTCCAGGGGTGGTAGTGGTCGGAGATCCACAACGCGTTGAAACCGGCCTGCTCCGCCATCCGGGCCTGCTCGACGAGGTCCGCGGGCCCGTGTTCTTCGGCGGCCAGGAAATAGCCGTACTCGGTCATGGGCCCTCCTCGAGCGCGGAGCCGGCGAATGTCGGCAGATGCGACGGGTAACCGGCGCCAGGTGAAGGAAACCTCGTTTGATCCGGCGCGGGACGGGCACGTGGGGGTGCGCTGAGGGCAGGCGCCCGGTGCTGGGGCGGCACGCGCCCGGCGCTGGGGTACGCGCTGTGCCGAACGGGCACGCGCGCCCCGCGCTGGAACGGGCATGCGCCCGGTGTGCTGACAGGCACCCGCCCAGTGGGCTACGGACCGCCGCCCTGCCGGACGGGCCGTCGATCCCGCCCGTGGCCGGGGAGGTCAAGCGGTACTTTCAGGACCAGATCGCGGACCGGCTCGGTGCCTCCCGGACGCACGTCTTCCGCCCGATCGGCGACACCCGCCCTACGCGCCCGCCCGCCCAGGCGGGCCGGTGCCGGTGCAGCCTGGGCCGGGGCTGGACGCGGGTCGGACGGGGCGGCGGCTGCTGCCTGAGCCGGGACCGGAAGCGGGTCAGGCCCCGGCTCACGCCCCCGGCGCCGGTGCGCGCGGAGCCGTACGCGGCATGGCCAGGGCGACATGGCGGGAGATCCGGTCCGCCACGCCCGCCTCCGCCATCTCGAAGGCGCCGCGCCCGCCCGTACGGAAGAGCGTGAGCGCCCCGCGGACCGGATCCGTGGCGGAGGCGCGCAGGGGTATGCACAGCAGCGAGGTGACCTCCTCCCGCACCAGCACGGGCGCACCCGTCGCATCCCGGCCGAAGGCGTCGGCGTCGGCCGGGCTCACCCGCAGCGCGGAGACCCCGTCGGACAGCGCGTCCACCACCAGGGGGCAGTCGGCCGGGTCCTGCTCGGCCAGGGACGCCGTACGGTCGCCCACCGCGTCCCGCGGGCCGAGCGCCACCACCCGGCGCGGGGCGCCGGGACCGCTCTCCGGGGCCAGGTCGGCGATCACCCAGTCCGCGAACCGGCCGTGCAGCACCTCCGCGGCCCTGGCCAGCACGGCCTCCGGACCGCCCCCGGCCAGCGCCACCCTCAGCAGCGCCGCCGCCATGTCGTCGGCCAGGTCCAGCAGTTCGGCATGGCGGGTCACCTCCGCCAGGTCCGGCCGGGACTCCGGGCGCCGCGCCCCGGCCGTCCCCTCGCCCGCCGGGGGGCCGGTCATCCCGGGCTGGAACGCCGCCAGCACCGCCGGATGGGGTTCGCCCGGCGGTCGCAGCGCGGCCAGGGTCACCCGCACCTCACCGTCGGCCGACGGCTGCGACAGCCGCACCGTCAGACTGCGGTCGCCCTCGCCGCGCGCGACCGCGGCGACCTGCGAGCGCAGCGCCGCCTGCCCGTCGCGCCGCAGCGAGGCGGCGAGCGGGCGCCCGGTGGCGTATCCGGCGCGGGTGTTGAAGAGCTGGGTGGCGGCGAAGTTCATGCGCCGCACCACGGTGTCGCGGTCCAGCAGGACCGCCGGGACCGGCAGCCGCTGGAACAGCGCCCGCAGCAGTTGCTGCTCCTGCGGGTCGGCCCGGCCCCCGCCGGGGCTCCGGGAGGCCGCCGTCAGTTCCTCGTACCGCGGCCACAGCACGTCGGCCACGTGCTGGAGCTCGAAAAGAGCGGCGTCCAGCAAGGACAGCCGCTCCTGCGCGGGCAGCGAGGCCCGCGCGGTCCGCAATTCGTCCACCCGTCTGCGGAAATCTGTGAGCTCCGCACCAAACTCCTGAGCGCCTGGCATGGGCACACCGTAGCCTGACCGGACGCGGCGGACGGCCCGGGTGTCGTTTTCCGCTCAATGCCGTGGGAAGGCGAAGAAATCGGGGCCCGGACGGGGACGGGGCCGTAAGCGCACATCGCACCGGAGCGAAAGGAGCGGACCCGGCGATGCCCGACCGTACGCACATCCGCACGGCCTGCCAGACCGACGCGCCCTCCCTCGGCCGCGGCCTGGCCGAACTGGCCGAGCAGGCCGCCGCGGGCACGCCCGACAGCTGCGGGGCCACCGCCACCGCCGTGCTCGCCGAGGAGTCCTCCGGCGCCGCGGCCGCCGACCGGACCACGGCGGCCACCCACCCCGATCTGTCCGCGCTGGTGTCGGTCCAGATGCGCGCCGGGGAGGGCCCGATCCTCGCGGCGCTCGACACCGGCCGCCCGGCGGGCGCCGACGATCTGCTCCACGACGACCGCTGGCCGCGCTACCGGGCCCGGGCGCTGGACGCGGGCGTCCGGTCCACCGCCACCCTGCCCTTCGTCTGCGACGGGCTCACCGTGACCGTCTCGGTCTACGGGCTGCGCCCCGGCCCCCTGAAGAAGGCCGCCCAGGGCGCCACCGAGCTGCTCGGCGACCTGGCCACCGAGAGCATGGCCCGGGACCGGCTCTACCGCGCCGCCCTCGTCCAGGTCGACCAGCTGGACACGGCGCTGCGCACCCGGCCGGTGGTCGACCAGGCGTGCGGCATCGTCATGTACGTCCTGGGGTGCGACGCGGACCAGGCGTTCGATCTGCTGCGCCGGTTCTCCCAGCGGACCAACAACAAGCTGGCGGAGCTCGCCGGGACCGTGGTGCGCACCCGCGGCCGTGGCCTGGAGAAGGAGCTCATCGCGTTCGGCCGGTCAGCCGCTCCCGGACGCGGTCGGCCAGCGTCCGGCCCGGACCGGGACCTTCCGGGCTGACCGGGGGTACGCCCTGCGCCGCGGCCGCCGCCTCACCGACGCGCAGGCCCAGCATCATCCGCTCCTCGGGCGTGAGCCGCTCCCGCAGCTCGGGGAAGACGAGGTCCTCCTCGCCGCGGATATGCATGGACACCACGTCCATCAGATCCCGTACCAGCGGGTCGAACCGCCGGTCCCGAGGGTCCACGCCGTCCAGGTCGGACAGGATCCGCTCGGCCTCGGTCAGCTCCTCGATCTCCTCGTCGGCGATCCGGTCGCCGTTCGGCAGCGCCTTGCGGACCGTGGGGTACAGATAGATCTCCTCGGCCACGGAGTGCCGCACCACCTCCACCGTCATCCGGTCGACGAGCTGCCGCCGCTGGTCGGGGTCGGTGGTGGCGCGGTACCCCTCGAAGAGGTTGCGCACCGCGTGGTGGTCCGCGGTGAGGACGTCCACCACATCGTGCCGTTCCGGCATGGCTGTCATGGCGCCCGGGTCCCCCGGCCGCCTTCCGCGAAACGGCGCCGGAGATCTGCGAAGGTGGACATACGCAGGTGGTGACGCGTCCGGCACGGGCGGAGGTGTGGCGAATGCAGCGGCAGTGGACCGCCCCGGCTCCGGCGGACCGGGACGACGGCGGGCTGCCGGTCCTCCCGGAGCTGCTCGACAGCTTCGTCGCGACGGCCGGCCACACCGCGCCGGAGCCGGTCGGCGGCTCGGCCGGGCTGCGCTCGGCGGCCTGCGACTACTGGTCGCGGCGCGGGCTGTGGACCGACCCGGAGCATGTCGTGGTCGCCCCCGGCGCCGAGCCGCTGCTGCTGGCGCTGCTCGCCTCGGCCCCGGGCGGCGATGTACTGCTGCCCCGCCCCTGCGCCGCCTGGTACGCGCCGCTGGTGCGGCTGGTGAACCGGCGCGCCCACCACGCGCCCGTCCCGGCCGAATGCGGTGGGCTGCCCGATCCGTTCGCGCTGCTGGAGATCGTCCGCAGGATCCGCGCCGAGGGCGGGGTGCCCAGGGTCCTGCTGCTCTCGGTGGCCGACGACCCCACCGGCACCGTGGCCCCGCCCGAGCTGCTGCACGAGGTGTGCGAGGCGGCCGTGGCCGAGGGGCTGCTGATCGTCAGCGATGAGACCTGGCGGGACACCGTCCACCATCCGCACGGCACGGTGCTGCTCAGCCCCGCCGAGATGAGCCCCGAGAACGTGATCGTGCTCTCCGATCTGGTGGGCGCCTTCACTCCGGCGGGCTGGCCCGCCGCGATCGCCCGGTTCCCGGCCACCGAGCGCGGTGTGGAGCTGCGCGGCCGGGTGCTGTCCCTGCTCACCGCCGTACGCTCCGGGCTGCCCGCGTCCATCACGGCGGCCACCGTGTACGCCCTCGGCGAGCCCGAGCCGGTCCGGGGTCGGATGGCCGCCGCGGCCCGGGCGCACGGGGCCGTGGCCGCGGCCGCCTACCGCGCGCTGACCGCCGTCGGGGCGCTGGCCCGCCCGCCGCAGGCCGGCCGCCATCTCTACGCCGACCTCGACGAGCTGCGCGGGGTGCTCGCCGCCCGTGGCATCACCGACTCGGTGGAGCTGGAGCGCGAGCTGGTGCGGCGGATCGGCCGGAGCGTGGCCGGGGGCCATCGCTTCGGCGATCCCCCGCACACTCTGCGGCTCCGGCTGGCGACGCTGCCGCTGCTCGGCTCGGCGGAGGAGTCGCGGCTGCGGGCGCTCCAGGCGCCCGATCCGCTGGAACTGCCCCATGTGGCAGCGGCGTTGGCCGCCTTCGAGTCGGCCTTCCGTGACCTGATCGAGGACGGTCCGGTGGCCTGAGCCGCCCGGGACCGCCGCCATGACGCGCCGGCACGGAAGGGCCGGACCAGAGAGGGAAGGGAGCCAGGCCATGACCGAGCAGGCCGAGCCGGCGGAACCGGCCGAACGGCCCCGGCCGCTCCCGGCCACGTCCGATCCGGCCGTCCCCGATCCGGCTATCCCTGATCCGATCGCCTCCGATCCGGCTATCCCTGATCCGATCGCCTCCGATCCGGCGGCCCCCTGGTCGGCCACTTCCGAGCCGGCCGGCCCCGGTCCGGTCACCTCCGATCCGGCCGCTCCCGGTCCAGCCATCCCCGAGCCGACCGCCCCCCGTCCGCTGTACGAGATCCGCCGCTGGCCGCGGTCGTTCGCCGATCGGCTCACCTCCCCGCTGCCGGGGGTGCGGGCGGTGGCCCGGCTGGCTCGGGAGGGGCGGCTCAGACCGTCCGTGGAGTCGCTCCGCCAGATCCCCGAGCTGCCCTTCGAACCGGGGCCGCTGCCGTTCCCCGTCCCCGGCCGGACCGCGCTCACCTGGGCGGGACACGCCAGTTGGGTGGTGCGGATCGGCGGGCTCACCGTGCTCACCGACCCGGTCTGGTCCCGCCGGATCCTCGGCACCCCGGCCCGGGTCACTCCGGTGGGGGTCCGCTGGGAGGATCTGCCGCCCGTCGACGCGGTCGTCATCAGCCACAACCACTACGACCATCTGGACGCACCCACCGTCAAACGGCTGCCGAGGACGACGCCGGTCTTCGTCCCGGCCGGGCTCGCCGGCTGGTTCCGGACCCGCGGATTCACCCGGGTGACCGAGCTCGACTGGTGGGAGGCGGCCGAACTGCCCGGCGAGGACGGCCCGGTCCGCTTCGACTTCGTCCCGGCGCACCACTGGAGCAAGCGCACTCTCACCGACACCTGCCGCTCGCTGTGGGGCGGATGGGTCATCACCGCGCCCGGCGGCCGACGGGTGTACTTCGCCGGGGACACCGGCTACGGCCACTGGTTCCGGCAGATCGGCCGCCGCTACCCGGGCATCGATCTGGCGCTGCTGCCCATCGGCGCCTATGAGCCGCGCTGGATGCTGGACGGGGTGCACACCGATCCGGAGGACGCCGTACGGGCGCATCAGGACCTGGGGGCGCGGGTGCTGGCGCCCATGCACTGGTCGACCTTTCTGCTCGCGGCCGAGCCGCCCCTGGAGCCGCTGCACCGGATCCGCGCGGCCTGGGAGGCCACCGGCCGCCCGCGCGCGGAGCTGTGGGATCTGCCGGTCGGGGCCTCGCGCGTGCTCGAATAGGGGGCCAAGTGGGGGAATCCGGTGCATAGGTGACAGTCAGATCACAAGTGGCGAGTGGTGCGGAGCGCACCTAGCTTCCTGTTCATGCGCACTCCGAAACTTCGTCACCTCGCCGGCCTCACGGCCGTCCTCGTCATCGAACTCGCCCAGCTCCCCGGAGCCCACGCCGCCCCCGCCGACCAGGCCGCGACCCGCCATGTGGTGCAGCCGGGCCAGTCCGTCCAGGCCGCCGTGGACGCCGCCAAGCCCGGCGACACCATCGAGCTCCGGCCCGGCACCTACCGGGAGAACATCCAGATCACCACCGACCGGCTGACCCTGCTCGGCGCGGGCGAGAGCACCGTGCTCTCCCCGGCCGCGAAGCCGTCGGACAACGCCTGCGGCGCGGCCGGTCACGGCATCTGCGTCACCGGGACGGCCGAAGACCCCGTCTCGGATGTACGGATCGGCTCACTGAAGGTCACCGGCTTCGCCAAGAACGGCATCTGGGGCTCCGGCACCGACCGGATGACCGTGCGGGACACCGTCGCCGAGGACAACGGCCAGCAGGGCATGGGCCAGGAGATGTCCACCCGCGGCACCTTCGCCGACAACGTCTCGCGGAGCAACAAGCAGTCCGGCATCTTCCTGGCCAACACCATGGACGCCGAGGGCGGCGCCACCGACGCCCTGGGCACCCTGGTCGCCGGCAACCAGCTCAGCGGCAACCGGACCGGTGTCGTGGTCCGCCGGCTGCGCGACCTCACCGTCGAGCGGAACACCATCACCGGCAACTGCGCCGGGGTGTTCGTCGTCGGTGACGAATCGACCCCGCGCGCCGGGGACCTGAACGTCCGCCACAACTCCGTGTACGAGAACAACGCCTACTGCGAGGCCACCGACCGGCTCCCCTTCATCCAGGGCGCGGGCATCGTGCTCACCGGCACCGAGGGCACCCGGGTGACGGGCAACCAGGTGACCGGCAACGTGGGCACCTCGCCCATGTCCGGCGGGATCGTGCTGTTCACCAGCTCCGTGGGCGCCCCCAACGCCAAGAACGCCATCAGCCGGAACGTGATGAGCGGCAACAAGCCCGCCGACCTGGCCGACCGGGACAAGGGCCCCGACAACACCTTCACCGACAACGTGTGCGAGCTGTCCGCGCCCACGGGCCGGTGCTGAGAGGCGACGTCATGACCACTGTGGACACCACCGCCCCCGGGGCCGCGGCACAGCCCCCACCGGCCGCGCTCCCGCCGCCCATGCGACTGCGGGAGATCGTCTTCGGCGCCGCACGGGCGGCCTCCGTGCGCGCCGCGGTCCGGCTGCGGATCGCCGACGCGCTGGGGGAGCAGCCCGCCTCCATCGGCGAACTGGCCTCCGCCGTGGACGTCGAGCCCGATCCGCTGCGCCGGCTGCTGCGCTCCCTGGCCTGCTGTCAGATCTTCGCGGAGACCGCGGACGGCCACTTCCGGCACACCGAGATGTCCCGGCTGCTGCGCGAGGACACCCCGGGCAGTCTGCGGAACATCGCCCTGTGGTGCACCGAACCGTGGACCTGGGAGGCGTGGCCGCTGCTGGACCGGGCGGTGCGCGGCGGCGGCTGTGTCGTCAATGAGATCTACGGCAAGGACTTCTTCGCCTATCTGCATGAGGACGCGCCCGAGTCGGCCCGGGTGTTCGACGCCGCGATGACCACCTCCAGCCGGCAGTCCGCCGCCGATGTCGCCGCCTTCCTCGACCTCGACGGGGTCAAGGACGTGGTGGACATCGGCGGCGGCCAGGGCCATGTGCTGGCGAGCCTCCTGGAGCGGCATCCGGCCCTGCAGGGCGCGCTGCTGGACCTGCCGCAGGTGGTGGCCAACGCCGATCCGCGGCTGCGGGACGGCGGGCCACTGGCCTCGCGGGCGACGCTGGTGCCCGGTGACTGCCGTCGTGAGGTCCCCGTCGAGGCCGACCTCTACATCATCAAGAACATCCTCGAATGGAACGACGAGAGCACCCGCCGGACGCTCGCCAACGTGGTCGCGGCGGCGCGGCCCGGCGCCAGGGTGGTCGTCATCGAGAACCTCGTCGACAACAGCCCCTCCTCCTTCACCACGGCGATGGACCTGTTCCTGCTGCTCAACGTGGGCGGCCGGAAGCACACCGAGGACAGCATGGTGACGCGGATGACCGAGGCCGGTCTGAACGTGACCGACATCCGGCCGGTCAACGGCGCGCTGCACGCCTTCGACTCCACGGTGCCCGCCACGGGCCGCCGCTAGCCGCACACGCCACGCACGGTGCCCGCGTCGTCCGTCCTCGACGACGCGGGCACCGTGGCGTGTGCTGGGCTTGCTTGTCGGTCCGTCAGCTGTAGCGGTACGAGCTGAGGTGCGCGAACACCACCACATTGGCCGTGTAGTCCTTGGCCGTGTGGTCATAGACCCCGCCGCAGGTGATCAGCCGGAGCTGGGCATTGGGGGTGTCCCCGTACACCTTCTGGTCGGGGAAGGCGTTCTTCTTGAACGTCTTGATCTTGTCGACGACGAAGGTCGCGACGATCCCGTCCTCGCGGGTGATGGCCACCTTGCCCTGCGGCTTGAGCTGGCTGAGGGTGGCGAACACCGCCGGGCCGATCTTGGTGTCCACGTGCCCGGCCACGATGGCGTTGCCGCGTTCACCGGGGGAGGGGCCGCCCTCGTACCAGCCCACCAGGTTCTGCTCGGTGTCCGGAGGCGGGACCAGCACACCCGACGCGTCCAGCGCGAGGGGGGTGAAGGGCGCGCTCACGCCGATCGAGGGGATGTCCAGATGGGACGCGGGGGAGCGCGGCAGCGCGGGTCCGGGACGGGACTCGGGGGCGGCCGTCGAATCCGGCGAGTCCGAGTACTCCTCCTCGACCGAAGTATCGCTCTCCGGTTCGGAGATGGACGCGGGGGAACTGGCCGCGGGCCGGGCCGACGCCGGGGTGTTCTGGGAGGCGGCGTCGACGGAGTTGTAGATGAGGAATACGCCGATGAGGGCCGACGCGGCTCCCCAGCGGAGGATGCGGGTGTTGCTGTCGGCAGCGCCCTGCTTGGCCGGCTTTCCCATAGGGGTGTTCGCCTTTCTCACAGCGCCTTTCGGTGTCTTTCTCGCGGTGCTTTTCTCACAGCCGCTTTTTCGCAGTGCTCGTGGCGCTGCCGTGGCACCACCGCTCGGCGGAGGTGCCACGGCAGCACGGAATTACGAAAGCGTCAGGCTCAGATCGCGGTGCCGGTCGGCTTGCGGCGACGCAGGGCGTAGGCGCCGGCGCCGAGACCACCGAGGAGCAGGACGGAGCCGGCGGCCATGCCGCTGCCCGTGGTGGCCATGCCGCCACCACCGGTGTGGACGCCACCGCGCGGCTTCTCGCCCTTCTCGTGGTCCTTCCAGGAACCGCCGGACCACTCGTGGTCGTCCTTCTTGCCGTCCCACTCGTGCTCGCGGCCCTCGTCCTTGCCGTGGTCGAAGTCGCGGCCCTCGTCCTTGCCGTGGTCGAAGTCGCGACCCTCGTCCTTGCCGTGGTCGAAGTCGCCGCCCTCGTCCTTGCCCTTCATCTCTTCCTTGCCGTGGTCTTCCCGGCCGTCCTCGCGACCGTGGTCTTCCCGGCCGTCCTCGCGGCCGTGGTCGTCCTTGTCCTTCCAGGAGCTGCCGCCCTGGCCGTAGCCGTCCTCGGAGGACTCCTGGCTGCTCGAGTACCCACCGTGACCGCCCGGGTCCGAGACGTCGGCGGCGAACGCGGCGGCGGGGGCGCCCAGGGTCAGGGTGGCGGCAATCGCCGCCCCGGTGAAGAGTGCGCGAGTAGATCGCATGAGTCATTCCTTCCGGCGCCGTCGCGATACTGACTATTTGCCAGATAAAGGGATCGCATCGGCGTCTTGTCCACCGTCAGCGAAGAGGGCTCCCCCTGCCACTCGGCGCGGCCTGCGATCTGCTCTGTTGTAAGCCCTCTGGGTGTAGATAAGCGCAATGATCACTCATTCGCCGCGCGAATGGACTGACGTCCTTTCACCTTTTCGGCAGACATCATTCCGATGAGCCCAGTAGTGTGAGATTTTCGCTGACGGGGCATAAGGAAAGGGCCGCCGGGAGTGTGAACTCCGTCGGCGGCCCCGTGCGGGGGGACGCGTCCGCTAGCCCCCGTCGCGCTCCCAGCGGTAGAACTCATGCGCCATGGCGTCCTTGGGCTCGCGCCAGGTCGCCGGGTCGTACGCCTGCATATACGGCTGGAGACGGGCGCTGATGTCGCGGAACTCCGGGTGCTTGGCGTACTTGGTGACCTCGGTGGTCGGCGGCCGGTCGGCCTCGACCAGATGCAGATACACATCGCCGAACTGAAAGAGGCTGCGGCCGGTGACGCCGATCAGCTTGGGGAGTTCGCCGCGGTCGGACTCCGCGAAGATCTTGGCGACCTGGGGGGCCGCGTCCCGCTGCATCTTGGCGACGATCATGGTGCGGTACCTGCTCATGCCCTCACCGTCTCCCGGGACCGCTGCTCGATCTTGTCCCGGATCAGATCCATCTGGATACGGGAGTTGCGGTTGATGTGGTCGGTCATCGTGGGGTCGTCGACCGGCGCGTCGGGCCGCATCTCGAAGTCCTGGGTCCAGCGCATGCGGGTGCCCTCGGACTCCTCCTCGTACTCCCAGCGGATGTTCATGTACGCGAAGGGGCCGGGCTCGACGCGGCGGGCCCACACCGTGCGCACATCGCGGGCCGTCTCCCGCTCCGAGACCCAGCTCCAGACCTTGCCGTCCTCATCGGGGTGCATGGTGAGGCGGAAGGTGGTGGTGTCCCCGGTCCGCTGGAGCACCTCGACCGCGGCGTACTCGCTGAAGAGCTGCGGCCAGTTCTCCAGGTCGTTGGTCATGTTCCAGACGAGGTCGAACGGCGCCTTGATCATGACCTCGTTGTCGGTGTGGCCTGCCATCTTCATGCTCCTGAGGTAAGTGAGGTGTTGATGACGTCGAGGAAGTCCCCGGGGGTCTTGCAGCTTTCGGCACCCGGCTCGATCGGGGTGCCGTACCGGTTCTCCAGCTCACCGACGATGGCGAGCAGACCAAGCGAGTCCAGGCCGTACTCCTCGAAGGTGGAGTCCGGCCGGGTCTGCATCGTGTCCGGATCGACGGTGAGCCCGGCGCACCGCTTCATCAGCGTGGCCAGTTCCCCATAGGACAGTTGACTGGACATCAGTAATCTCCTTCCGGTCCGCGGAGCACGAGCGCCGCGTTGCAACCCATGAGCCCTCGGCTGAGCACCAGCGCCGTCCGCGGCTCGGCGGGGCGGGAGCTGCGGGTGACCAGGTCGAGCTCATGGCAGACGTCGGTTACGTACGGGGTCGGGGGCACGACGCGGTGCTCCATGGAGAGCACGGCGGCCACCACGTCGAGCGTGGGGGCGGCGCAGTGCACCCGGCCGAATCCGGCCTTCGGCGCGGTCACCGGGACCCGCGTGCCGTGCGGCCCCAGGGCGTCGGCGATGGCCAGCGCCTCGGCGCGGTCGGCCTCGGGCACGCCGAGGGCGTCGGCGAAGACCATGTCGATCTCCTCCGGCGCGCACTCCGCGTCCTCCAGGGCGACGCGGATGGCCTGGGCGAGCCCCTCCCGGGACCGCTCCCAGCGGGAGGCCCCGGTGAAGGTCGAGCCGTACCCCGCGATGAAGCCCCGGATCCGCACCCCGCGGCGCCGGGCGGCCCCCTCCTCCTCCACGACCAGCATCGCCCCGCCCTCCCCGGGCGCGAATCCGCAGGCGTCCTCGGTGAACGGCAGATAGGCCCGGCCCGCGTCGCGGGCCCGGCTGAGCTCGTCCCAGCCGAGCATGCAGACGATGGAGTACGGGGCCAGGGATGCCTCGGAGGCGCCGGCCACCATCGCATCCGCCCCCCGCCGGATGGACCGGCGGGCGTGTGCGAGCGCGTCCAGACCGCCGGCCTCGTCGTTCGCCACCACCCCGCAGGGGCCCTTGAACCCATTCCGGATGGAGACCTGGCCGGTGCTGGCCGCGTAGAACCACGCGATGGACTGGTACGGGCCCACATAGCGCGGCCCCTTGCCGTAGAGCTGCTGCAGCTCGCGCTGGCCGAACTCGCCGCCCCCGGAACCGGAGGCGGTCACCACGCCCACCGCGAACGGCGACATGTCGTCCACCGGCAGCCGGGCGTCGTCCAGCGCGAGATCGGCCGAGGCCATCGCGAAGTGGGTGAAGCGGTCGGTCTGGACGAGGAAGCGCTCCTCGATCATCGAGCCCGGATCGAAGCCGCGGACCTGGCCGCCGATCCGGACCGGGAAGTGGCCGCTGCCCTCGCGGGAGATCCGGTCCAGGCAGGGGATCCCCTCCCGGGTCGCCTTCCAGAAGGCGTCGGTGCCCACCCCGTTGGGGGCGATCACACCGATGCCCGTGATGGCCGCGCCCCGGTTCCGGGTGTTCATCGCCGAGTTCATGCCGCCCTCCCGTCCGTCCGGCCCAGCACCACCGCGGACTGGAAGCCGCCGAACCCGCTGCCGACCGACAGCACATTGCGCAGCGGGAGGGCGCGGGCGGTGCGCGGGACATAGTCGAGGTCGCATTCGGGGTCGGGGGTCTCGTAGTTGGCCGTCGGCGGCACCACGCCATGGGCGAGAGCCATGGCGCAGGCGACCACCTCGATGGCGCCGATCGCCCCCAGCGAATGGCCCACCATGGACTTGATCGAGCTCATGGGGGTCTGGTACGCGTGCTCGCCCAGGGACCGCTTCACGGCCGCCGTCTCATGCCGGTCGTTCTGCTTGGTGCCCGAGCCGTGCGCGTTGACGTAGTCGATCTCGTCGCTGTTGACGCGGGCGTGGCCGAGCGCGTGGTCGATCGCCTCGGACATCTCCAGCCCCTCCCGCGTCAGACCGGTCATGTGGTACGCGTTGCCGTAGGTGGCGAAGCCCCGGAACTCGCAGTAGGCCCGCGCCCCTCGGGCCCGGGCGTGCTCCAGTTCCTCCAGGACCAGCACGGCGGCGCCCTCGCCGAGGACGAAGCCGTCCCGGTGGGCGTCGAACGGCCGGGAGGCGGTGGCCGCGTTGTCGTTGTTCGCCGAGGTGGCCTTGATCGAGTCGAAGCAGGCCACGGTCAGCGGGGTGATCGGCGAGTCCGCGGCCCCGGCGATGCACACATCGGCCCGCCGCTCCTCGATCGCCTGGAAGGCGTATCCGATCGCGTCGAGACCGGAGGTGCAGCCGGTGGAGACGGACTGCACGGGGCCCTGCGCACCGGTCAGCTCCGCCACCCCGGAGGACAGCGCGCTCGGGGAGAACGCGTGCTGCAGATGCGGACCCGCCTTGCGGTGGTCCACATCCCAGTGCTCTCCGGCGTCGCTGACCTTGACGTAGTCCTGCTCCAGCCGGGTGGAGGCGGCGACCGCGCTGCCCAGGGAGACCCCTATCCGCCAGGGGTTGAGCGCCTGGAGGTCCAGCCCGGAGTCCCGGACCGCTTCCTTGGCCGCCACCAGCGCGAACTGCACATAGCGGTCGGAGCGTTCGATCTGCTCGAAGGTCAGACCGCCGGCCAGCGGGTCGAAGTCGCATTCGGCGGCGATCCGGGAGCGGAACCGCTCCGCGTCGAAGAGCGTGATGTTGCGGGTGGCCGTACGGCCCGCGGTGAGCATGTCCCAGAACGCCGGAACGCCCATGCCCCCGGGGGCGACGACGCCGAGCCCGGTGACCACCACCCGTCGGGTCACGACGTCGCCTCGGCGGGTTCGGCGGACTCCGTGTCCACATGACCGAGCTCGGGGCGCGGCGCCAGGGGGCCGAGGTGGAAGACCATCCGGGCCTCGGTGCTGCCCACGTTGCGGAACCGGTGCCGCACGTTGATGGGGATCAGGAGCGCCTGGTCGGGGCCGAGCGGATGCGCCTCGCCGTCCAGGTCCACCTCCATGTCGCCGCTGACGACGTACACGAACTCCTCGGAGTACGGGTGGTAGTGCTCGGTGACCCGTTCTCCGGGCCCCACGATGGCCATCCCCATGAAGCCGCTCGTGGCGCCCACCAGAGGCGGCGTGAGCATGGCGCGCACATCGCCACCGCGCCGGCGGTTGGGGGCGACCGCGGCGAGGTCGACGACGAGAGGGGACTGCGTGGTCATGATGAGTTCCTCCAGGTAGCGTTGCGCGGTCCGCGCCACAGGGGGTGGGAAAGTGCGAGGGGGGAGAGGGGGCGTCAGTGGTCCGCCGCTTGGCGGTCGGTGATCGGGGTCATGTCGCAGTCGGCGAGGAAGCGGCGCAGCCCGTCGTCCACGGACAGGTCGATCACCGCCCCGTCCGCCCCGAGGTCGAGGAGGCGGCCCAGCACGGCGGCCGCCCGCCGTCCGCTCACACCGGCCGCCATGGCCGGATGCCGGTCCAGCGGCACGCTCAGGTCCACCAGCCGGACCACGATGTCGTCACGTTGGAAGATGGTGCTGCTCAGCAAGGTCTTCGCGGACTGCTCCGCGGTCGTCTCCTTGTTCACCGCCAGCTCGTCCTGCCGGGCCAGCAGACTGGCCACCGCCGGTCCGCAGCCGGCCTTGACCGGGTAGAGCAGGGCGTGCCGGTGGACGCCCTGGGCGGGACGCGGGCCGCCGGCCATCATGTGGTGGACCACCGGAAGCGACGCCCGGGCGAAGAACTCCCGTGCTGAGCTGGGGTCGTCGAGGTTGCGGTCCTCCTCCAGATACGGATTGATGGCCTCCTCGACGGCCTTGATCTCCGGCTGCCGGGCCACGAAGCGCAGCGCCGCGGTCAGATCGCCCTTGACCTCCACGGCCCGTACGACCCGGTTGCCGTTCATGAAGACGGAGGTGCGGGAGAGCCGGGTGGTCTGGTCGACCCGTGCCTCCGGTGAGGCGTAATCGGCGAGGATCTTGGCGACGGTGTCCTCACTGCCGGGGTTCACGGTGAAGGTCAGCGCCTGCCGGACCAGCCCGTCGCCGACCCGCAGCGCGGCGTCGACACCCCGGGTGGTGACATCGACCGGCGCGGATCCGGCGGTCAGGGTCTCCCGCAGAATGCTGAACCGCAGCGAGCGGGTGTCCTCGACACAGCCGTGGAAGGGCTTGACCATCTCCCGGTGCGCGGGAGAGTCCACCCAGGCCAGGAACGGAGGAGCGCTTTCCCATTCACTGGTGATCAGCCACTGGGAGGGATTCTCGATCGACTGGCAGAGCTGGTCGCTGATGTGCCCGGGCACCGCGGCCACCTGCTGGGACAACTGGTCATAGGCACGTAGAAAGCGCTGCTCGGCACCGCTGTTGACCTGCACCAGCAAGACGACGCGCAATCTGGTGTCGGTGAGCGCGGATTCCACGGTCGTTGGCGATGGGTTCACCATGGTCTGCGGAATGTCGGACAGGGTGCTCATATTCCACTCCTTATTTCGCGGACGCGTCCTTCCGGGCATCGAGGACACCCGCCCGTTAGACGATCGTGGGGCGCACCCACCAATGGCGCGAGATATGTGAGCCATCCGAGCGAACGCCTCGTCAGCGTCCCGGAAGGGCCCGGAAACACCGGGCATAGCAGCACAATGAACCGTCTTGCCGACAATGCTGAGCGTGTGCCCGTCCTCATCGCGGGCGGCTCCCTGGTGGGCCTGTCCGCCTCACTGTTCCTGGGCCGACTGGGGATCGGTCATCTACTGGTCGAAAAACACCCGCGCACCTCGCACCACCCGCGCGGACGGGGGAACAACATCCGGACGATGGAGCTGTTCCGCACCGCCGGAGTGGAGTCCGCGATCCGCGAGGCCGCGTCCGTCCTGGCCGACAACCACGGAATCCTGCAGACCCCGTCCCTGACCGGTACGGAGGGCAACTGGCTCTTCCGGGAGATGGACCCGGGTGGCAAGGCCGCCCGGATCAGCCCCGCCGGATGGTGCCTGTGCAGCCAGAACGACCTGGAGCCCGTGCTGCTGAGCGCGGCCCAGGACCTCGGTGGCGATCTGCGGTTCTCCACCGAGCTGATCTCCTTCGAGCAGGACGCGGACGGGGTCACCGCCGTGCTCCTGGACCGCAGGTCCGAACGGCGCTCCACGGTCCGCGCCGACTACCTCATCGCCGCCGACGGCCCCCGCAGCCCGGTGCGCGAGGCGCTCGGCGTCGATCAGAGCGGACGCGGCGAGCTGTTCCACAACGTGTCCATCACCTTCCGCGCCAAGCGGCTCGCGGACGCGGTCGGGGACCGCCACTTCATCGCCTGCTACCTCACCAACCCCGAGGCCGACGGGGCGCTGCTGCCCGTCGACAACCAGGAGCAGTGGGTCTTCCACGCCCCCTGGCACCCCGAGCGCGGCGAAGCGCTGGAGGAGTTCACCGACGAGCGCTGCGCCCAGCACATCCGTACCGCCGTCGGCATGCCCGACCTGGAGGTCGAGGTCACCGGAAAGGCGCCCTGGCACGCGGCCGAGCGGGTGGCGGACCGCTACTCCGACGGCCGGGTCTTCCTCGCCGGGGACTCCGCGCACGAGATGTCGCCCACCGGCGCCTTCGGCTCCAACACCGGTATCCAGGACGCCCACAACCTGGCGTGGAAGATCGCCGCCGTCATGGGCGGCTGGGCGGGCGCCGGGCTGCTGGAGACCTACGGCATGGAGCGGCGGCCGGTCGCCCAGGCCACCAGCGCCCGCGCCGCCACCCGTTCGGCCGAGCACAGCCACCCCGGCTATTCGGCGCCCGCCAGCGAGGGCCAGGGCCCGCAGAGCAATGTCATGGCCGTCGCCATGGGCTACCGCTATGTGCGCGGCGCGGTCGTCGGCGCCGACCCCGCCGCGCCCGCGGTGCCCGACCACTTCATGGTCTCGGCCGAGCCCGGCAGCCGCGCGCCCCATATGTGGGTGCACCGCTGCGGGGTGCGGCTGTCCACCCTCGATCTGTACGAGCGCACCTGCGTACTGCTCACCGGGCCGGGCGGGGCCTCCTGGTACGAGGCGGGCCACCGCGCCGCCGACGCCCTCGGCGTACCGCTGGACTGCTACCGGGTGGGCGACGGGCCGGACCATGAACTCGCCCCCGAACCGGGCGTGGACTGGGCCGAACTGCACGGCACCGCCCCGGACGGAGCCGTCCTGGTCCGCCCCGACGGCTTCGTCGCCTGGCGGGTGGAGCGCTCGGTGCCCGACCCGGAGGCCGCGCTGACGCGTGCGCTGCGCGGGGTACTGAGCCTGGACGGCTGACCCCGCCCTCCCGGGCGCCACCCGCCCCCGGTCGGCGAGACGCCCCGCCGACCGGGGACGGCGAGCCCCACCACAGAGGCGCCCGGGGCCCCCGGGCCTCCGGCCTCCGGCCCCCGGGCCCCGGGGCGTGGGGCCGGGTCGGGGGCGCCTGCGGCGGGCGAACCCCACCCCGCCCCTCCCCGAAACAAGGGGCTCCGCCCCTTGACCCCGCCGGGGCTGCGCCCCGCTGCCGGAGCGGCCGGGCCGTCGGGTCCGGCCTGGGCGGAGGGGGCGTCAGCCCGCCGCCTCGCTCCGGGCGTCGCCCGCCGTACGGCGGCGCAGTCGCCGCCACAGCGCGGGGGCCGTGCTGATCACCACCGTCAGTACCACGGCCGCCGCCACGCCCTCCCACGGCTCGGCGAAGAGCGAGCCGCCCAGGATGCCGATCAGCTGGTACGTCGCCGCCCAGGCCAGTGCCGCGGGCCCGGCGCCCCGGGCGAATCTGCGTAGTGGCCAGCGTGCCAGGAGGCAGGCCAGCATCACCGGTATCCGCCCGGCCGGGATCAGCCGGGACAGCACCAGAACCGCCACCCCGTGCTCTTCCAGCCGCGCCTGTGCCTGGTCCAGCCGTTCCGGCGCCGCGTGGTCGTGGATCCGTTCCAGCCACCGCGAGCCGTTCTTCGAAGCCACCCCGCGCCGCCCGAGCCAGTAGAGCGTCACGTCGCCCGAGAAGGCCGCCAGCGCGGCCACCCCGAAGACCACCAGCAGCGACAGCGGGGGAGCGGTCTGGTGGATGGCGACCACCGCGGCCGAGGAGACCACCGCACCGGTGGGCACCACCGGCACCAGCGACCCGAACACCACCAGCAGGAACAGCGAGGGATACCCCACCGCCTGCTGGGTCGACTCGGACGGCACGCTCCGGGCCAGATCGACCACGTCCACCAGATTCGCCAGATCCCCCATCACCTGGCGGGCTCCAGCCGGACGCACTCCCCGTGCCCCAGCCGGTGCACCACCGCGTCGGGGGCCAGCCGCCCGGCGTGGCGCACGAAGTCCTCGCCGGGGGCGTGGAATTCATGCGGACGGATCGCGTCCATCCCGATCGGCCAGTACGTCCCGTAGTGCACCGGCACCGCGCAGCGCGCCCCCAGCCGCGCCAGCGCCTGTGCCGCGCGGCCCGCGTCGAGATGGCCGGGGCCGAGGTACGGCCCCCAGCCGCCCACCGGGAGCAGCGCCACATCGCATTCGCCCACCGCCTCCGCCATCCGGTCGAACAGCCCGGTGTCGCCCGCGAAGTACGTGGTCGACTCGCCACTCAGCACATACCCCAGCGCGGGCACCCGGCTCGGCCCGTACGGCAGCCGCCGCCCGTCGTGCTCGGCCGGTACCGCCCGGATCCGCACCTCGCCGACCGCGCACACATCGCCCGGCGCCATCTCGGTCACCCGCAGCCCCCGCGCCGCCACCACCCGCCGCAGCCCGGGAACCGCCCGCCCGGCCCCGCGCGGCACCACCAGCCGGGTGCCGGGCAGCAGTTTGGCCAGCGAGCCGGGGTGCAGATGGTCGGCGTGCAGATGTGAGACCAGCGCCACGTCCGCCACCGCCGCGGCCGCCGGTGGCACGGCCCCGCGGCGGCGCCGCAGATGGGCCAGGCGCCGTACGAACAGGGGGTCGGTCAGCACCCGCACCCCGGAGTCCCGCACGGTCGCGGTGGCGTGCCCCCACCAGGTGATCTCCACCGACATCTCCCGCCTCCGTCCCTCGGGCCCGTCCGTCCGATCCTCTCACCCGGCCGATGGGCTCGGGGATTCCGCCCGCCGCACCGAAAACTCCTGGCTCGGCGGCAGGCGCGTACGTCACGATGGCCGACGCCGCTTCCCGTCCCACGAAAGGCCACCGTCGTCCTTATGAGCCGTGCCCTATGAGCCATGTCCTATGAGCCGTGACCTCCACCAGCGCGCCGTCGTCGCCGACGCCCACAACGATCTGCTGATCGCCGTCACCGCCCGCCCGCCGCACCGCTGGGCCGGTTACTTCCGGGAGCGCTGGCTGCCGCAGCTCCGCGAGGGCGGAGTGGATCTGCAGGTGCTGCCGGTCTTCATCGACGACCAGTTCCGCCCCGAGGGCGCGCTGCGCGAGACGCTGCGGATGATCGAGTGCGCCCACACCCTCGCCGAGGGCAACGCCGACGAGGTACGGCTGTGCCTGGACGGCGACGACATCGACGCGGCCCTCGCCGACGGCCGGATCGCCCTGGTGCTGGCCCTGGAGAGCGCCCCCGGGCTGGACGCGAACGTGGAGCTCCTCCCGACCCTCCACCGCCTCGGGGTGCGCATCGCCTCGCTCGCCCACTGGGGCCGCACCGCCCTGGCCGACGGCAGCGGTGAGGACGCCACCGGAAGCCGGCTCACCGAGGCCGGGGTCCAGGCGCTGAGGGAGATGGAGCGGCTGGGCATCCTCTTCGACGTCTCCCACCTCGGCGCTTCGGGAGTCGCCCATGTGCTGGAGCTGGCCACCCGCCCCGTACTGGCCACCCACTCCTCCGCCCGCGCGCTCCTGGACCACCATCGCAACCTCACCGATGAGCAGTTGCGCGGGATCGCCGCGACCGGCGGCATGGTGTGCGTCAACTTCCTCGGCGAGTTCCTGGCCACCGCCCAGGCCGACCGCACGGTGGACCGGCTGGCGGACCACATCGCCCATATCGCCGAGGTGATCGGCGTCGGCCGGGTGGGTCTGGGGCCGGACTTCATCAAGGAGGTCAGCGACGACACGACCCCGCCCTGCTGCGAGGACGTCGAGTACGCCCGGCTGCTGGTCCCCGGCCTGGAAGGCCCCCGCGGACTGCCTCTGGTGACCGAGGCGCTGGTCCGAAGGGGCCTTCCCGAGGGGGACGTCGAGAAGATCCTCGGCGGCAATGTGCTGGAGCTCTTCCGCGAGGAGCTGGGACGTCCCGCCTGACAGGTGCCCGAAGACGGCCGCTACTGCCGGATGGCGGCCGCGAAGGCGTCGATCGCGGCGAACGTGGCCTCCGGGGCCTCCCGGGTGGGGATGTGGCCCGCGCCCGGGATCAGCTCGAACCGCGCCCCCGGAATGGCGGCGGCGTACGCGCGGCCGAAGTCGGGCGAGACGGCGGTGTCCTGCTCACCCCACACCGCGAGGGCGGGCACGCTCACCCGGGCGAGCCGGTGCAGCAGTTTCGGATCGGACCTGGTCGGGCCCGCGTAGGCCACCATCGCCTGGAGGGCCGCGGGCGAGGGGCCCCGGCGCGGTGCCGATGCCGGTGCCGGTGCCGGTGCGCCGGAGCCCTGACCGGGCGGCGGGCCGGGCGGGCCGGGCGGTGCGGTGGGGAACCGCACCTCGTGCCCCTCGACCTCCGGCCCGAAGGCACCCATGATGACCAGCCCGCCGATGCGGCGGGCCCGGTCGCGCACGGTCATCTCGGCGGCGACCCAGCCGCCGAACGAGGCGCCGACGACCAGGACATCGCGCAGGTCGCGGTCGTCCAGCAGGTCCAGATAGGTCTCCACGAGGTCGCCCACGTCCGAGAACCACTCGGGCCGCGGGGTGTCCTCCCAGCCCGGATGGGTCGGCGCCAGCACCCGGGAGGTGGCGGCGAAGTGGTCCACGATGCCGGTCACGGAGGCGGGTCCGCCGCCGCCGTGCAGGACGAGCACGGGCCGGCCCGCGCCCACGTCCCGCACCGTCAGGGGAAGGCCGGGGTAGGGCTCGACGGTGAATCCGGTGGCCTGGTGGGTGGTCATCGGGCCTCACCGCCGGACGCGAGCGCGGTGAAGGTGTCGCACGCGATCCGCAGACCGTCCGGGTGGAAGAAGCCGGTGAGGTTGTCGGCCGATTGCGCGGCCGCCGCTTCGGCGCGCGGGAACATGGGTGTCTCGTAGGCGTTCAGAGCCGTCTCCAGGTCGTCGTTCGTGGCGAGGGCGAGGGCGAGTTCCGCGCCGTCGAGCATGGCGAGGTTGGCGCCCGCCCCCGCGAAGGGGGACATCAGATGGGCGGCGTCGCCCAGGAGCGTGACGCCGGGCGTCCGCTCCCAGCGGTGGCCGATGGGCAGGGCGTGGATGGGCCGGGGGACGAGCGGGCCGTCGCTGTCGGCGATCAGCGCGCGCAGTCCTTCGTCCCAGTCGGGGAAGAGGTCCAGCAGCCGCTTCCTGGCCGCCACCGGGTCCGCCGGGTCGATCAGGCCCGAGCGGCTCCATTCCTCCGGCGCCTTGACCGCGGCGTAGACGCGGACGCGGTTGCCGCCGTTGCGCTGGGCGATCAGCCCCTTCTCGTCCGCCAGGGCGAACATCGTTCCCCGGCCGACGAGTTCGGCGACGGCGGGGTGCCGGGCGTCGACGTCGTGCAGCAGACAGTCCACGAACGAGACCCCGGAGTAGACCGGGTCGGCGTCGGACACCAGGGGCCGGACCCTGGACCACGCCCCGTCCGCGCCGACCAGCAGATCCGCCTCGACGGTCCGGCCGCCGGACAGGGTGAGCGTGGGCCGCCCCGCCGTGCCGAGGGCCACCGCGCGCACCTTGTGGCCCCAGCGGACCGTCCCCTCGGGCAGCGAGCCCAGCAGCAGATCCCGCAGCGCCCTGCGGTCGATCTCGGGCCGCTCTTCTCCCTCGTCCCGCTCGCCCGGTTCCGGCGCCGGGATGCGGAAGCCGACGGCGGCGTCCTTGTCGAGCAGCCGCAGCTCCCCGTCCTCGGGGCGGCTGAGCGGCCGGAACTCCTCGAGCAGCCCGGCGTGCAGCAGCGCCCGCCGACCGGACTCCGGATCCATGTCCAGTGAGCCGCCCTGGTCGCGTGCGGTCGCCGAGGCGTCCAGTTCGTAGACGGTCGCGGCGATGCCGTGGACGTGCAGAACGCGCGCCAGCGTCAATCCGCCCAGCCCTCCTCCGACAATGGCGATACGGGGTGCTCCGGACATGGCAATGCCTCCCTGGCTCGACGCCGGTGCGCGGCGATGGGACGAGCGTAGGGCGACGAACGCGTTCGTGGCAAACGCGTTCGGTACGAACGAGTTCGTCAGGAACGCGTTCGCCAGCGGGTACGATGGCGCCATGACAGCGCATCCCACCGCCCCGCGGAGCCGCCGGGAACGTCCGGCGAAACCGGCCCTGACCAGGGAAGGCATCATCGCCACCACGGTCGGACTCATACGAGCCGAGGGCCTGGAGCGGGTCACGATGCGCCGCCTGGCCAAGGAGCTGGACACCGGGCCGGCCTCGCTCTACGTCTACGTCCGCAATATCGCCGAACTGCACGCGGCGGTCCTGGACGAACTCCTCGGCGGGGTCGACCTGAGCCCGGCCGGGGCGGACGGCGACTGGCACGACCGGCTGGTGCGGATCCTCACCTCGTACACCTCGGTGCTGTTCGAGTACCCCGGTCTCGCCCAGTCCGCCCTGGTGGCCCGCCCCTTCGGGAAGCACTACCTGGACCTGGTGGAGACGCTGCTGGCGCTGCTGGACGAGGGCGGCCTGGAGCCCGGCCGGGCAGCGTGGCTGCTCGACCTGCTGCTGCAGCACGCCACCGCGACCGCGGCCGAGCACGCCCACCGGACCCCCGGCGACACCCCCCAGGACCAGGCGGACTGGCAGGCGCTCGCCACGGTGGTGCGGGACGTCTCACCGCGGACCCATCCGCATATCGCCGCGCTCGGCCCGCGGCTGCTGTCCGGGTCCCCCCAGGACCGGCTGGCCTGGGCTTTCGATGTCCTCATCGCCGGGGCGCGGGACACTCCGGTGCCGGAGGTGCTCGCCCCGTCCCCGGCGGACATCGGCGACTGAGGCGGCGGCGCTCAGCCGCGCCCGGCGGGCCGCTCGCCGGTGGTGAGCCGGGCGATGTTGGACCGCTCGCCGTAGGTGACCGGCCGGACCCGGTAGGAGGCCCGCTTCTCGTTCGGCAGGGTGATCAGCCCGAAGGAGTTGATGTCCGGGTCGAGCACGGCGACCGGACGGAAGGAGCCGCCGCCCCGCGGCCGGTCCTCCAGCAGATAGCCCCGCTCGCCCTCGGCGTGGTCGGTCCAGGTGAACCGGATGCCGTTGGCGTGCATGATTTTCGCGCGCAGATCGGTCGGGGTCGCGGCGGGCCGCCGGGCGGGGCCGGTGCGGACACCGGCCCGCCGGATGGTGCGCGGCGGCGCCCAATCGTGCTCCGCGCGCTGTTCCGCCTTGGTGAACGACCCCTTCGGCAGCGTGACGTCGACCGGTCGGGACGCGGGTCCGTAGTACGGCCGCAGCCGGTAGTAGAAGTGGGTCTCCGGTAGCAGATCCGGGTGCTGGTACGTGGTCTGACTGAGTGGAGCGTAGGTGAGGATCGTCCAGGGCCCCCGGGGCTCGGTCGCGAACTCCACGATCCGCCCCGCGGCGCCCGGCGCCTTCCCGTGCCAGCTCAGCTTCGCGTCGAGGGGGGAGACCCGGGTGACGGTGAGCACGGTGCCGGTCCGGGGCTCCCGGGGAGCATCCGGGGTGGCGCATCCGCTGACTCCGGAAAGCCCGGCGACGGCGAGAACCGCCGCCGCCAGGGCGCGTACCGAGCCGCTCACTTGCGCCAGAACTTCACATTGCTCCACACCACGGTGGCCGGGCCGTTGCCGCTGCTGGTGCGGTACGCCCCGAACTTGTCGTAGAAACTGCCGCCGGGGCTGTCCACGGTGTGCTTGAGCGAGCCGTTGATGTACGTACGGTGCTCCTCGCCCACCTCGTGCACCGTATTGACGCGCACCGTGGCCCCGACCGTCCCGGCGTTGGACAGGGTGTCCCCGCCGTGCACGGCGTACAGCCGCCCGCCCCGCTCGACCGCGAGCATGAAGTACGGACCGGCGTCGCCGTCGGTGTCGTTGAACGTCTGCTTCAGGCTGATCCGGGTGCCGCCCATGCTGGTGACCCGGAAGTACCCCTCGAACTGATGGGTTCCCCCGGTGTAGGTGTCATAGCGACGCTCGGCCCGCTGGTCCCCGCTCGCGGTGGAGCAGGTGAGGGTGAAGGTGAGGTTGTCGACCTGCCCGCACCCCCGCTCCTGCACCTTGAACCCCGGCGACTCGGACGACCAGCCGCCCGGTTCGACCTCGGCGTGCGCGGCGCCCGAGGCCGCCAGCAGCAGTCCGCAGGCGGCCGAGATTCCGGCAATGACGCGGTATTTGGTGGACACCGTCCGACTCCTCTACTTGACCCAATAGCGGATGTTGCGGAACCGGGCCTCGGCCCGGCCGTTGCCGTGGTGATAGACGCCGTTCTTGAAGTGGCGGGTCGCCGGGCCCCGGTCGTCGACCGTCAGCACCAGTTTGTCGTCGGCGTAGACCTGGATCTTTCCGGTGCCCGCGTCATGGGCCACCTTCAGGTTCCACCACTTGTTGTAGATACCGGACTTGATGACGGTGTCCGTATAGCGCCTGAGCGTGCCGCCGTTCTCACTGGACGCCCGGAACATGATGTCGGTGGCCGGTGTTCCGCTCGGATGTTTGACCCGCAGGATCTGCATGATGTCCGCGCCGTTCGTACCGGACGGCACATACACATCGGCGTCCCACATGTGCTGCCCCGAGGTGTACTCCTGCTTCCACCGCATTTCGGTGCGCGGATCGGTGCCGCTGCCCTCTTCGAGCGGCTCATCGGTGGAATTCACCCACATCGTGTGGGTCTTCGAGCCCGCGTCGTAGCGGTAGCGCTCGCTCAGGTCGAGATTCCACGGCTTGTGCATCGAGTATGTGAACGACGTCTGCGTCCATCCGTCCGTCGGTGACGCCGCGGCTTCCTTCGCCGTGGCCGTCCCTCCGGACGCGACCCCCGCTGTCAGGATCCCCATGAGTGCGGCGACGGCCATGGCCGTCCTGGTGTGTGGGGAGCGTCTGGCGCGTCTGGTGGTGCGTAACGCGGGCATATGAGCCCACCTCCGGTCCGTTCCGTTCCCTGGATGGATCATGGTCTAGACCAAGAGTCAACGTAGGGCAAGGACGATGGCGTGTCCATATCAATGAACAGAATTCACGACTGTGGGTCGGCGGGGTCAACTCCGCCGCAGCGCCTTCACCATGACCAGCTCCCTGGTCACGCCGTCGGCGAGCAGATCCCCCGGCTCCTGGGTGGCGACGAAACCGTGCCGCTCGTAGAGGGCGATCGCCGGGTCGTTGCCCGGGAGCACCGCGAGCCGCAGCGCCGTGGCGCCCGCCCGCGGGGCCCAGGTCTCGACCGCCGCGATCAGCCGGTCGCCCACGCCGTGGCCGCGCGCCTCGGGGCTGACCCAGACGGACCTCAGCTCGGGCGGCCCGCCGTCCCCGGGCAGGCCGCCCGCCATCCCGACGGCCCGGCCGTCCAGGAGTGCGACGACGTGGTGGGCGCCCGGTATCTCCAGCCGGGCGCGCCACCGCTCCTCGCCGCCGCGGTGCCAGTCGGCGAGCCGGGACTTGAAGGCGTGCGGCGCCTCGGCCGGCGCGGCCCGGCGGACGTCCCGCCACAGGGGCCAGTCGTCCGTCGTGACCACCCGCAGACGCACCATGCCGCCCAGTCTCCCGCGGCGCCGATCGCCGCCGATCGCCGCGGAGTGCCGCGGAGTGCCGCCGATCGCCATCGACTCGCCGTCGCGCACCGCCGATTCCGAGGGGAGATGGCCGGGTTCAGCCCGCTGTGCCATGCTTTGAGGAGAGGCGCCAACCCTTTCGAGGGGGCGCGGCAGCGAAGGCCCCGCCGGTGGTCGTGACCGGCCGCCGCGCGAAGGCCGATCAAGGGCCCGGGTACGCCCGACAAGACCGGCGGTCCGCGCACGGAGGCGGTGCAGGCGTGCTGTGACCGGGCATGTGCTGACGTTCACGGGGACCGCGGTGGTGGCTGTCTATGTGCTGGACGCGGAAGGTACCGAGCTGCGGTTGGCCGAGACGGTGCGCAGCGCCGGACGGTCGTACGCGCTGCCGGCCCACTACCCGCTGTCCGGGCGCTCACCCGTCGCCGACGCCTTCCGCGCGGGGCACCCCCTGTGGCTGACCCCCACCGAACTCGCCGCCTACGGCCCCACCGGCCCCACCACTCCTGAAACCCCCACCACGCCCGGCGTCTCGCTGGGGGTGCTGCCGCTCGGCGGGGACGGCAAGGGGCTGGGCTGCCTGGTGGTCGTGGACGAGGCACCCGGCGGCATCGACGCCGACCGCCGCGGCTTCATCGAGCTCTACGCCCACCATGTGGCCGCCGGGGTCGAGGCGGCCGGGCCGCAGGCGCTCACCCAGCCGCATCCCGACCTCCCCGGCCCCACCCTGGACCGGCTGCGGGTCGGCTCGTTCGTGCTGCACCTCGGCAGCGGGCGGATCACCGCCGACACCCAGGTGCTCGACCTCTTCGGCATCGCGGGGGAGGACTTCGACGGACGGGTGGAGACCCTGCTGGCGGTCACCGTCCCGGACGACGCGCCCGCCCTCATGTCGGCCCTGGAGCCCGACCTGCTGACCTCCGGCACCGCGCAGCTCGAGTTCCGGATCCGCCGGCCCAACGGTGAACTGCGCTGGCTGGGCCTGCGCGCCCAGGTCGAGACGGGGCCGGACGGCACACCCCGGCGCATGCTCGGCGTGGCCGCGGAGACCTCGTATCTGCGGCCCCGCGCCGACGAGGTGTCCCTGGTGCAGCGGCTGTCCGCCGCCCTGGCCGGGGCCACGACCGTCCGGGACGTGGGCCGGGCGGTGGTCGGCGCGCTGCGCGATCCGCTCGGGGCGGGCCGGGTCGCGGTCGCCGAGGTCCAGGCCGATCAACTGGTGGTCGGCGTCCTCGCCCCCGCCGAACCCGCCGCCTGGCCCGAGGTGTGGCGCGCCGCCTGGCGGTCCGAATGGCCCGAGCTGCCCAGCCACGCCCTGCCCACGCTGGCCGAGGCGCTGCGGGAGGGCCAGGTCAGCATCTGGCCCGAAGGCGCCGCCCTCGAACCCGGACTCGCCGGTATCGGCCCCGGCGGCCTCGCCGTCCTCCCGCTTCCGGCGGACGGCCGGATCGTCGGCGTGTGCCTGATCGGATGGGAGCGGCGGCATGAGTTCGGCCCGGAGGAGCGCTCACTGCTGACCGCCACCGCCGGTCTGGTGGGGCAGGCCCTGGTGCGCGCCCACGCGCTGGACGCCGAGCACGAGCTGGCCACCATGCTCCAGCGCAGCCTGCTGCCGCGGAAGCTGCCGGAGCTGCCCGGAGGGGTGGCCGTCACCCGCTATCTGCCCGCGACGATGGGCCTGGAGGTGGGCGGCGACTGGTACGACGTGATCCCGCTGGCCGACGGCCATGTGGCCCTGGTCATCGGGGATGTGCAGGGCCACAGCGCCGCGGCCGCCACCATCATGGGCCAGATGCGCACCGCCATCCGGGCCTACGCCGTGGAGGGCCATCCGCCCGATGTGGTCGTGGCGCACGCCAACCGCCTCCTCGTCGGCATGGAGACCGATCTCTTCGCGACTTGCTGCTACGCCGACCTCGACATGGAGGAGGGCGAGGCGTGGTTCGTCCGGGCCGGACACATCCAGCCGCTGCTGCGCCACCCGGACGGCACCACCGAGGAGCTCGACGTCGAGGGCGGCCCGCCGCTGGGCGTGGTCGCGGACGCCGAGTTCCCGATGACCGCGGCCGGGCTGTCCGCCGGCACTCTGCTCGCCCTGCTCACGGACGGCCTGGTCGAGTCCGCCCGGCTCGACCTGGACGACGGTATGCGCCGGGCGCGCCAGGCGCTCGCCCGCGCCGACGCCGCCGACCCCGGAGGGGTGGCGGACGAACTGCTCGGCGGACACAGCCGCCGCGACGACGATGTCGCGCTGCTGTTGCTGCGCTACGACGGGATGCGGGTGCGGCCCATCCGGGCGAGCTGGACGGTGTGGCGGCTGCCCGACGCCGTGATGCACGCCCGTCGCTTCACCGCGCGCACCCTGCGCAACTGGGGCCTGGCCGATGAGCTGGACGTGGCGCTGCTGGTCACCTCCGAGCTGGTCACCAACGCACTGGTGCACACCCGGGGCGAGGTGCGGCTGAATCTGACGCTGACCGCGGACCGGCTGCGGATCGCGGTGAACGACCCCTCGCCGCGCACCCCCGTCAAACCGGCGACCGTGGACTGGGAGGCGACCGGCGGACGGGGGCTGCTGCTCATCGAGGCCATGTCGCAGACCTGGGGCTCGGTGCCGCTGAGCGGGGGCAAGCAGGTCTGGGGTGAGATCGGCTTGTCGTCCCCGCAGGAGGAGCCCCGCGGCGGGCCTCGGGGCGGACCTCCTGACGGCCCCCCGGCGGAGCTCCCGGAAGGACCGGCCGAGGCGAGCGCCGAACGGCAGAGGGAGGGGGAGCCGGGGAGGAGGGGGATGAGACGGAGGAGGACGAGGCGATGAGCCGCTCCCGTACGCACGCCCAGGCGCGAGTCTGTACGCACGCTCAGGCGCGAGTCTGTACGCACGCCCAGGCGCGAGTTCGTACGCACGCCCAGGCGCGAGCCCGTACGTACGCGCGTACGCGGGTGCGCACGCGCTCGCGTACGCATCCCCGTACGCGCTCCCGTACGCGCGATCGCCTCCGCGCGGCCGTCGCCGTCACGGTGGGCCTGGTCCTTGCCGTATCCCTCGCCGCATGCGGCAAGGCGGCCCAGGTCGGCGAGAGGGTCGGCGCGACCGGGCACCACCACGGGGCACTGCGGATCGGGCTGCTGCTCCCGGAGAACGAGATCGTCCGCTTCGAGCGCTTCGACAGGCGCCTGATCCAGAAGCGGGTCGAGGAGCTGTGCCCGCGCTGCACGGTGGACTACTCCAGCGCCCAGCACGATCCAGTCGCCCAGCGCAACCAGATCGAAGCCATGATCACGAACGGGATCGATGTGCTCATCCTGGACGCGGTGGACACCAAGGCCGTCCGCCACTCCGTGATCCAGGCCCGCCGCGCCAACGTCCCGGTCGTCGCCTACGACCGTCTCGCGGAGGGGCCCATCTCCGGCTATGTCTCCTTCGACGGCGGACGCGTCGGCCGGCTCCAGGGCGAGGCGCTGCTGAAGGCGCTGGGCCCGAACCCCAAGAACCGCCAGGTCGTCATGATGAACGGCTCGTCGACCGACCCCAACGCGGCCTGGTTCGAACGGGGCGCGCGGTCCGTCCTCCAGGGCAAGGTCAGGATCGCCAAGTCCTACGAGACCGTCGGCTGGCGGCCGGAGAACGCCAACCGCAACATGTCCGCCGCCATCGCCGCCCTGGGCCCCCATGCCATCGACGGCGTCCTCGCCGCCAACGACGGCCTGGCCTCGGGCGTCATCACCGCGCTCAAGACGGCCCGGATCCATCCGCTGCCCCCGGTCACCGGCCAGGACGCCGAGCTGGCGGCCGTTCAGCGGATTGTCGCGGGTCAGCAGTACATGAGCGTCTACAAGCCGTTCAAGCCAGAGGCGTACACCGCCGCGGAGATGGCCGTCGCGCTGGGGCACGGCAGATCGCTCAGCGGGATCGCCAAGCAGCGGGTCAACAGCGCCAGCGCCCGTGGCATCCCCGCGGTGCTGCTCAACCCGGTGGCCCTGACCGTGCACAACATCAGGAGCACTGTCATCAAGGACGGTCTGTATCGCGTCGATCAGATATGCACCAAGAAGTATGCGGATGACTGCCGCAAGGCCGGGCTCATCGGCCGGGACGGCTCATCGCACGACGCGGGATGAAGGGAGGAGTGGATGGCCCAACCGTCGGCCCCGCCCCTGCTGGCGCTGCGTGGCGTCTTCAAGCGCTTCGGCGCGGTCGAGGCGCTCACGGACGTCGATCTGGAGATCCACGCCGGTGAGGTCATCGCCCTGGTGGGTGACAACGGCGCGGGGAAGTCCACCCTGGTCAAGGTGATCGCGGGGGTCGAACCGGCCGATACGGGCACCCTCGAATGGCAGGGCCACCCCGTCCACATCGGCCGCCCGCACGATGCCCAGCATCTGGGGATCGCCACCGTCTACCAGGACCTCTCGCTCTGCGACAACCTCGATGTCGTCGGCAATCTCTTCCTCGGCCGGGAGATCACCCGGATCGGCATCCTGGACGAGGTGGAGATGGAGCGCCGTACCCGCGATCTGCTGGCCACCCTCGCCATCCGCATCCCCGATGTGCGCAGGCCCGTCGCCTCGCTCTCCGGAGGCCAGCGGCAGACCGTCGCCATCTCCCGGGCGCTGCTCGGCGAGCCGCGCCTGGTCATGCTGGACGAGCCCACCGCCGCCCTTGGCATCGAGCAGACCGCCCAGGTCCTCGATCTGGTGGAACGGCTCCGCGAACGCGGCCTCGGGGTGCTGCTGATCAGCCACAACCTGGGCGATGTCAAGGCCGTCGCGGACTGGGTCGCGGTGCTGCGCCTGGGCCGCAACAACGGGTTCTTCGACGTCACCACCACCTCCCAGGAGCAGATCGTCTCCTCCATCACCGGCGCCTCGGACAACGCGGTGACGCGGCGGGCGACGCGGGAGGGGGAGTTGTGAGCGTGCCCGGCGGGATCGGCGGACCCAGCGCACACGGTGCCGAACGCTTCGCCGACGCGTTCGGGCGGAAATTGGGCGGTGGAGCGCTCGGCTCCGTCCCGGTCGCGCTCGGACTGCTCGCGATCTGGCTGATCTTCCAGATCCTCAACCCTCACTTCCTCTCCCCGCGCAACCTCTCCAACCTCAGCGTGGACATCGTCGGCACCGGCATGATCGCGGTCGGCGTGATCTTCGTCCTGCTGATCGGCGAGATCGATCTGTCGGTGGGCTCGGTGAGCGGCCTGGCCTCCGCCCTGTTCGCCGTGTTGAACGTCAACTACGGCATGCCCGAGCCACCCGCCATCGTCCTGGCCGCGCTCGGCGGTACGGCGGTCGGCTTCGTCCACGGCTTCTTCACCGCCGTGGTCGGCGTCCCGGCGTTCGTGGTCACCCTCGCCGGACTGCTGGGGTGGTACGGCCTGATGCTCGCCATCATGGGCCCCTACGGCACCATCAACCTCGACGATCAGGGCCTGGTCGCCAAGCTGACCAACTTCTACTTCTCCGATGTCGTCGCCGCCTACGCACTGGCGGCGCTCGGCACGGCCGGGTACTTCCTGACCGCCTGGCGGGATGTCACCCGCCGCCGCGCCGCCGGAGTACCCGCCCGCTCCCCGGCCGAGATCGCCCTGCGCACGGGGGTGCTCGCGCTGATCGCCTTCGCCGCCGCGTATGTGCTCAACCAGTTCCAGGGCCTGCCCCTCGCCCTCCTGATCTTCCTGGTCGTCCTCGTCATCCTCGACTACGTCCTGCGTCGCACGGCCTACGGGCGGATGATCTTCGCGCTGGGCGGCGGGGTCGAGGCGGCCCGCCGCGCCGGGGTCAATGTGGCCTGGGTGCGGACCTCGGCGTTCATGATGTCGAGCACGATGGCCGCCATCGGCGGCCTGTTCCTGGCCTCCCGGATCAACTCGGTGAGCCAGACATCGGTCACCACCGACCTGCTGATGAACGCCATCGCCGCGGCCGTCATCGGCGGCACCAGCCTCTTCGGCGGCCGTGGCAGCACCTGGTCCGCCCTGCTGGGCGTGCTGGTCATCCAGTCGATCGCCTCGGGCGTGGCGCTCATGGACATCCAGACCGCCGTGCAGTTCATGATCACCGGCGGCGTGCTGCTGCTCGCCGTCGTCGTCGACTCCCTGTCCCGCCGCGCACAACGGGCCCACGGCCGGGCCTGATGTTCCGGCGCGACCATTCGCACCAAGCGGTCGTGTCGTGCCTGCCGCTGATCGCGGCCGTTGGGCAGGCCGCGGGGCAACATTGGCCGACCGAATTCGAGCTTGTCGTACCGGGTGGCGACGATTCTGGCCTGCTTTCGGCCATCACTTCACTGTCGCACATTCTTTCGGTCGCCATTCCCTGGGCGTCCGGAGGCTATCGCGGATCCCGATGAATGCGAGGGGTTCCGCTGGTGGCGGCGAGACTCCAGGGGATAGGATATCGCGCGCTGCTCGCGATGGCGGTCGGCGAGGTGGGGGTGGGGGCGAAGGCATCGTGATTGAGCTGCAAAAACACGCAACTCGGCGCGGTCCTGCCCGAGGTCGTGAACGCGCGTTTGCTTTTCCTGGCCTACGGCGCTTGCAGCTCACCCGCAATATCCTCATACGATCATCACAAAGTGGTCCACGCAGCAGCAGTGGGCCCCTTTTTCTGCCGTGACGTTCGCGGCCGGCGTCCGCGCCTGCGGTCTGTTTTCACGACAAGAGAAGTGTGGAGTGTGATGCCATGAACCGACTCGGCAGAGACTCGCGCCGGTTAGCCCGGAGGCTCGTGGAGCCGCCGGCGCGCATCGCGTTATCTGTTCTTTTGCTGGCAGGCGGCGCCGTGGGAGCGACGGCTGGACCGGCCGCCGCTTCGACCGCCGACGGCACGCTGACGGTTGAGGTGCTGCGCGACTTCTTCGGCACCGGCGTGATCAACGCGACGATGGACGTGCCGCAGCGGGGCATGAAGGTGGAGATCTCCGACCCCGCTGGGCACGTTGTCACCGGCGTCACGGATGCCACCGGAAAGGTCGTGGTGGCGCAGTCGACCGTGCTGAGCGGCGGCCGGTACCGCGTCGACGTCAGCATCCCGGCACCGTACAGCGACTATCTGCGGGCGGCGCCCGCGTCGACGGCGGAGAACCACTTCGACAGCTTCACGTCGTTCGTGGATGTGTCGGACGAGAAGAACGCCTCGGTGGTGACGGGGGTGTGGGATCCGGCCGACTACACACTGCCGGACTCGCGGTACTTCGTGCCGATCCACAACGGCGCCAACGGGACCGACAACCGGGCGTTGGTGGCGTTCGGGACGAAGACCCGGGGCACGTGCCCCACCGATGTGGCGTGCCCGACCACGCTGGCCACGCAGGACCAGGTGGGCACGACGTTCGGGTTGGCGTACGACAAGGACCGGACCCGGCTGTTCCAGGGCGCGTTCGCCCGCCGGTACGCCCCGTACGGGCCGCAGGGCGGGGGCGCGATCTACACGGTGCCGGTCAACGGCTCGGGTGCGCCGGAGCTGTTCGCGCGGGTGCCGGACGCCGCGGTGACGCGGCACGACACCGCCAACATGATCAAGGATCCCGGGTTCACCGACGTGCCGGGCAAGGAGAGCATCGGTGGTCTGGCCCTGTCGGAGGATGGCTCCACGCTGTACGCGGTGAACCTGCGGACCCGCAGCCTGGTGAGCTTCGACGCGACAGGGGCCACCGCCGCGGCGCCCAAGTCGACGGTCCCGATCCCGGACCCGGGGTGCGCGAGCCCCGACGACTGGCGGCCGTTCGGTCTCCAGGCCCACAACAACACGCTGTACGTCGGCGGCGTGTGCAGCGCGGAGAGCACGCAGCAGCGCGCGGACCTGAAAGCCTTCGTCTCCACCTACGACGGCAAGCGGTTCACCACGGTGCTGAGCCACCCGCTCACGGACGAACGCGGCACCGTCTTCGGTTCCGGCGACAAGGCCACCCACTGGAACCCGTGGAACACCAGCCTGGACACGTGGGACGACCGGAAGTCGGGCGGCGTCTTCATCGATCCGCAGCCGGAGCTGGCCTCCCTCGCCTTCGCCCGCGACGGCTCGATGATCCTGGGTTTCCGCGACCGGTTCATGGACGTGCTCAGTTGGGGAGGGCTGGACCCCCGCCCGGGGAACGACACGGCGGAAAACGGCATGTCCGGTGGTGACATCACCATGGTCTGCGCCACTCCCACCGGCGAATACCAGTGGGAAGGCACCGGGAGCTGCCCCAACCACGCCACCCCCGCCAACAATGGCGGCCAGGCCGCCGGTGTCGTCGAATACTTCCCGGGCGACTTTTACGCCAACGCGCACCAGGAGACCGCGCTGGGGTCGGTGGCCTATATCCCGCAGCAGCAGTGGGTCGCCAGCACGGAGTTCGACCCGGTCGTCAACGTCGCGACCTCAGGGACCGGGTACCACGACATCACGACCGGTCAGGGCCCGGGCAACAACCCGACCGCCAACGGGTTCCAGTTCGTCAGCCAGCAACAAGGCGGGTTCGGCAAGGCCGGCGGGCTCGGTGACATCGCGTACGCGGCGGCGAACGCGCCGATCCAGATCGGCAACGTCGTGTGGTTCGACGGCGACCACAACGGGATCCAGGACCCGGGGCACGTGCTGCTGCCGGGGGCGACGATCAACCTGCTGGACTCGGACGGCAAACAGGTCGCCACGACCAGGACCAATGCCGCCGGCGAGTACTACTTCGGGGGTGTCGGCGCCGAGTACGAGCTCACACCGGGCGCGAAGTACAGGGTGCAGTTCGACGTGTGCACCGCGGACACCAGCCAGGTGCCCGAGCAGCCCCCGGCGAGCGAGCTGAGGTTCACGCTCCCGCGGGCCGGTGCCAACCGTGGGCACGACTCCAATGTGACCCCGCCGACCACCGGACCGTTGTGTGACGGCTACGCGCCTGTCACGGCGCCGGACAGGCCGGGCGGGGTCGATCACACGATCGACGCCGGGGTGTACATCCCGAAGGAAGAGCCGACGCCGACGCCGACTCCCACCCCGACGTCGACTCCCACACCGACACCGGCACCGACATCGACTCCGACGCCGCCCGCTGCCTCCACGCCGCCGCCCGCGCCGTCTGCCAACCACCCGGGCCCGGACGGTGGAGGCGGGGGTTCGCTGGCGAACACCGGTACGCCCGGGCTGGTGGAGATGATCGGCATCGTCGGTCTGCTGGTGGGTGCGGGCCTGGTCATCGCGTTCGTGACCCGGAATCGTCGCGCCCGGCAACACTGAACGAACCGCACAACGCTGATCTGCCCGTCCGCGATCCGGACGGCGCGGACGGGCAGCTCACGTCTCGGCCGGTCCACGAGGGCCGGCCTTGGCGTGGTCTGCCACCGGACTGCCGAGTGCCGCCGCGAGCCCGCGGCGGCCGGACGGTGTGGTGATCGAAAGGATGAATCGGAGAGTGTCAGCGTCGAACCGCGTGCGGAGCGTGAGAATCCGGCAAGCCCCACCGGGCCGTCCGGCTGACCGGCGCCGATGGCCGCGGTCGCGCCGGGCCGCGGCCGTCATCGGCATCGCGGCCGTCGCGGTGGCCGCGGTGGCCGCGGTGGCCGCGTTCCTGGTCGCCGACGGCGGCTCCGGCGCCGGCGGTCCGCGCGCGCTGACAACGGATGAGGCCGGCCGGCTGGCGATCACGCGATTCCGTAACTACCAGGCGCAGGGCCGCGCGGTGACGATCACCGTGCCGGGCACTGCCGGCGGGCTGACCGTCACCGGGTCCGTCGACTATCGGCGCAAGGTCGGTTACGGCGTGGTGCACGGCACCGGGCGCGACAAGTCCAGCGACGGGCTGGTCCAGTGGACGCCCACCTCGGTGCACGTCCGCCCGATGCCGGACGCCCCGGCGCACGCACCCGCGTCGCCGCCCCGTTCGGGCTGGTACGACCGTCCGCTGCTGTCGTCCGGCAGCGCGCTGGACACCTCCCTGAACATCGCGCTCGGTCTCGGCGGCGACCGGCCGGACAACGCCCAACTGCTGGCGCAGAACGGCGCCGCCTGGCGGGGGCGGGAGCAGGTGGACGGGCACAGGGTGGACGTCATGACCGGACCGTCCTCCCCTGACCGCTCCGGTACGGCGGGCAACGTGCGCTACTGGATCGGCTCCGACGGCACCATGTACCGGGTCCGCGTCAGCGTGGGTTCGCAGCCGGAGCCGGTAGTCATCGATTTCGACACCCACAAGTACGTTCCGGTCAAGCCGGTACCCGGAACCACCCCGGCCCGGTAGCCGCTGTTCAGGACGTCCGCACCCGCGCGTTCGCGGCGAGCAGGGACGTCGGCGGCAGCCGGATGCCCTCCGTCTTCGGCAGCGCCGGGACGGGCGGGAGAGCGGTGGCGCCCGCGGTGGCGGCGTCGGGGAACTGCGGCTGCGGAGCAGGCGCCGCGACCTCGGTGAACGGGATGCCACCGGGTGCCTTCGGCGCCGCCCACGTGCCGGTCGGCGAGGACGACCCGGCCGGAAGCGGGCAGGCCGTAGTCGTCGCGAGCCGGGCGGGCACGGTGGTGCGCAGATCGTTGCCCCGCAGGCAGTTGCCCCGTCCCCGCGTGGCGGTGGGGAACGTCCAGCCGACGTCGACGCCGTTGCCGGTGAACGTGTTGTCCACGATCTGGTTGCCGACCGGAGGCATGTCGGTGGTCGCGGTGATCACCAGCCCGGCGTTGCGGTTGCCGGCGATGCGGTTGCGGATGAACCGGTTGTCGCTGCCGCCGTCGATGCCGGCGCCGGTGCCCCACCCGCCGTCGGCCTGTTCCGGGGTGGCCGGCTGCTGGTTGGCGGCGATCAGATTGCCCGCGATGACGGAGCCCTTCTGCGGGAGCAGTTTCTCCTGGTGGTCGGAGTTGGTGGTGAGTCCGACCCGGTTGCCGACCAGGCGGTTGCCGACCACGTACATGTTCTCGCTGGCGTTGGTGCCTTCGTAACCGACCGCGTTGAGTTCGGCGACGTTGTCCCGCACCACGACGTTGCAGGGCTTGCACTGGCCGACATAGATCCCCGAGTCGGCGCCGCCCGACGCGTACGAGTGCTCGATGACACCGTTCTGGGCGGAGAACGCGTAGATGCCGTACAGACCGTTGCGGGTCGCGGTCACGTGGGAGACCAGGAACGACTTCAGGAAGGTGACGGGCTCGTCGCCGGTGTCGTAGCCGCCGCTTCCCCCCGGCAGGCCGGCGGCCGCCTTCGCCGAACCGGTGACCAGGACCCCGTTCTGCGTGTTGTTCTTCACCGTCAGGTTCTCCACGGCCACCCCGGGCGCCGAGACGACGACGCCGTTCGGCTGCCGCAACCGCCCGTCGATGACGACCTTGTGCCGGGACAAACCGCGAAGAGTGATGCGCGCCGTGTCGATCTTCACCGACTCGTGGTACACGCCCGGCGCGACCAGCACCAGGTCACCGGGGTGAGCCAAGGACACCGCATCCGAGATCGTCGGGGCATCGGCAGGTACTCTGATCGTCACATGCGCACCGGCCGGACGTCGGCCTTTGCCCGATCCGCCATCGCCACCGCCGCCGCCGCAGCCGGCCACCAGTGTCAGCGTGCCCACTACCGCCGCCAACACGCGAAGAGCTAATCGAGGCATGATCCCAGTCTGGCATGACGCACAATTCCACGCCAGAATCGCGAGGTTGACGGGCGCGCGCGATTCGGGTGTGGCACTCTGCACCCCATGCGCCGCGCCGATCACCACCCGTCACGCCGCACGTTCCTCGATGTCACCGGCGCCATGATGGCCGCCGGTCTGACCGCCGGGTGCACATCGGACTCCGCCCAGCCGGGCCGGCACGCCCCTACCCCAGGTACCCCAGGGGCCACGCCAATGCCGGTTCCGGCGACGGGCCGCCATCAGGCAGGCATCACGCTCCCCCAGCCGGCCCAGCCCAACCTGCTCGCCGTGGTGGCCGACCTCGGTGCCACCGTGGCTCCCGGCCCGTTGCTGGCCGAACTCGGCCGGGCCATCCGCACACTCACGGCGGGGACCGACACGCGGCTGCTGGGGCTGCCGCCGGGCGACCTCACCGTGACCGTCGGCGTGGGGCCCCGGCTGGTGCGCAGGGCCGGTGCCTCGCTGCCCGGCGCGGCCGACCTCCCGCGATTCTCCCGCGAGCGGATCGCCCCGCGAGCACGCGGCGGTGACCTGCTGATACAGATCTGCGCCAGCGACGCGCTGCTCTTACCGGTCGTCGCCGCCGCGCTTCTGGACCGGGCCGGTGACCGCATCCGCGAACGCTGGCGCCAGTCCGCACGCCGCGGTACGAACGTGTCCGTCGGCAAGGGCCTTACCGCGCCACGCAACCCGCTCGGTTTCATCGATGGCATCGTGGGCCCGCACACGACCGCCGAACAACAACGCGACCTGTGGCTGGCGGGGCCCCCTGCGGTCGCCGGCGGCACCCTTGCCGTACTACGGCGTATGGAACTCGACCTGCCGCGGTTCGCCGCCCTGTCCGTAGCCGAACAGGAAGCGGTCTTCGGGCGGCGCCGGGCCAGCGGCGTCCCCCTCTCCGGCGGCACCGCCGCCTCGGGCCCGCAACTCGGAGCCAAGACACCGGACGGGCGCTATCTCGTCCCCGCGGACGCCCACGTGCGCAGAGCGCACGCCACCGTGGTCGGGGTCGGGCTCATGCTCCGCCGCTCCTACAGCACCGACGAGCCCGCCCCCGGCCTGCTCTTCATCAGCTTCCAGAACGACCTGCGGACCTTCACCGCCACCCTCACCCACATGGACACCTCAGACGCACTGCTGCCCTTCACCACCACAACCGCCAGCGCGACATTCCTGATCCTCCCCGGCTTCGACCGGCAACACCCTCTCGGTTCCGAGCTGTTCGGCTGATCACCGCTCTTCTCAAGCCCTCGCGAAGGTCAGGAAGTCGGCCCAGGCGGTAGCGGGTATGCGGAGGCGGGGACCGTCGGGGTTCTTGGAGTCCCGTATGTGGACGGTGGTGGGGGTGGTGGCGGCCTCGACGCACTGGCCGCCACTGGAATCGCTGTAGCTCGCCTTGTGCCAGTCGTAGGCGATCTCTATGTACTGGCCGCCGCCTGCACTGACAGTGGGAGCGTGAACGCGGAAAGTCACGATGTAAACCCGCTCCATGGCTGGAAGCAGAGGTTTACACCCGTCCCCCCATCCGTCCCCCACGCCCGCCGCGCCGCCGATGCCGCTCTCCGCGCCTGGGGCCTGGACCGGGGCTCGGCCGCCCTTGTCCTGCTCGTCGTCTCCGAGTTGGCGACCAACGCCGTCCGCCACGGACGCGTACCGGGGCGGTACTTCGAAGTGCGTATCGCATATGACGCAGAAAAATTGGTCGGGGTAGAGGTGTCCGGCCCGCCCGAGGAGTGCCCCGCCCTGGCGGACCCGACACCGGATGACGGGTCCGGACGCGGTCTGGCGATCGTGGACGCGCTCGCCGACGCGTGGGGCGTCTGGGAACGCATCGTAGGCAAAACCGTCTGGGCCCGAATCCGCCTCTAGCGGTGCCCGCCGGCCGGCCCGTGCCGTCGTGCGCGAAATGACCGGAGCGGGAACTGGTCGAGTCGCGCATCTGGCTCCGTCTGACGTGCGCTGCGTCTTTGAGTCCGATTATGTGATGGATGACAACTCTCTGTGACCGTCGTTGGGCCGCGGGACGGCCGTGCGGCGCTGAGGAGGTACGACCCCAATGAGACTTGTTTCCGCTTCGCGTCTCGCGGTGGCGGCTGTGGCCGCGGTGACAGCGATCATGGCGGTGGGTCAGACGGCATCCGCCGTGCCGACGGATGGGGACGGGAAACCGTTCCTCGGGCCGCTGCACACCGTCTCGACCGTCGCATCGACAGTTCCGGCCAACGGCGACGTGAATCCGTACGGCACCGCCCTGGTCAAGAAGAGCGTCGGTGACCTACGGCGCGGCAATGTGCTGGTCAGCAATTTCAACAACGCCGCGAACGAGCAGGGCACGGGGACCACTCTGGTGCAGATCAGTCCCCGGGGCACGACCACGCTGTTCGCCCAGATCGACCCGCAGAACCTGCCAGGACCGTGCCCGGGAGGCGTGGGGCTGACCACCGCACTGTCCATCCTGCCGGGCGGCTGGGTGGTGGTGGGCAGTCTGCCCACGGCCGACGGCACATCCGCCACGGCGCAGGCCGGGTGTCTGCTCGTGCTGGACAGCCATGGAAAGGTCCGGGAGACCTTCAGCGGCCAGGGGATCAATGGTCCCTGGGACATGACCGCGAAAAGCAGCGGTGAGAAGACCGATCTGTTCGTCACCAACGTGCTCAACGGCACGGTGGCCGGCGGCGGCGATGTCGTGCGGCGGGGCACCGTGCTACGGATCACCCTGCGCACCCACGACAACCGGCCGCCGACCCGGACCGCCACGACCGTGATCGGTTCAGATTTCGCTCAGAAGACCGACCCGGCGGCTCTCGTGATCGGGCCGACGGGGGTCGGCCTGCGGGACGGGACGCTCTATGTGGCGGACACCGTCGACAACCGCATCACCGCGATCCCGGACGCGCTGACCCGGCGTACCAGCGCCGGTATCGGCCGCGTGGTCAGCACCGACCAGCACCTCAACGGCCCGCTCGGGCTGGCGATCACCCCGAAGGGCAACATCCTCACCGTCAACAGCGGCGACGGCAACATCGTGGAGACCACCCCGCGTGGTGCCCAGGTGGCCGTGCGCACGCTCGACACCAGCGGTACCCCGCCGGGAGCGGGCGCACTGTTCGGGCTCGCGATCGCCGAGAAGCCCGACCGCGTCTACTTCGTCGACGACGCGACCAACACGCTGAACCTGCTGAGCCGACCCTAGGCCGCTGACGCGGGGCCGATCCGGCCGGCCCCCGGCGCCCCCAGGAACATCCGGGGGCGCCGGGGCCCGGTTCCGGATGCCCGGGCGGTGCGAGTGGTGGCATCCGGGCTCGTGGGACCGGGCCCGGCGGCCGGCGACGCGGCCCGCGCCCCCCACCTGCCGCCCTGCTCAAACGCGCCGAAGGCGCGAAACGGCGCCGCAGACGGCAAACGACCCCGACCCTCACTCCAGGACGTGCCGCAGATAGCTACGCGGATCCGCGAGATACCGGCGCCAGTGATCGACCAGCGCCAGCTCGCTCCAGGCCACCCGCCGCATCCCGTGCTCGCCGACCTCGACGATGTCCGCACCGGGCAACGCGGTCAGCAGTGGCGAGTGCGTAGCGCAGATGACCTGTCCGCCGTTCTTCACCAACTCATCCAAATGGCCGATGAGTTCAAGGCAGGAGGCGAAGGAAAGCGCCGCCTCCGGCTCGTCCATGACGTACAGCCCGGGCTGGAGGAACTTGTCCCGGAACGCCGCGAGGAACCCCTCACCGTGGCTGACCGAATGCGGGGCGAAACCCTCCCGGTGCAGCGCGTCCAACGCGGTCTCGGCCCGCAGGAAGAACCCCTTACGGGCCGACCAACTCCCCAGCATCCGCCGCCCGCGCGGCGCCGCGTCGAAGCGGATCCGCTCGCCGAGCGCCGACTTGGGGCGGTGGCTGGCGTATTGCCAGTCGTGCGAGCCGCCGTACGGATCCAGCCCGAACCCCTCCGCGAGCGCCTCCACCAGCGTCGACTTGCCCGACCCGTTCTCCCCGACGAGAAACGTCACGGGCGCGGTGAAGCGCAGCCCGTCCGCCAGCAGCCCCCGCACGCACGGCACGGACCAGGGCCACCTCTCCTCTTCGTGCGAGTCCGCGTCGATGTGTGCGTACGCACGTTCGATAATCATCGCCCGATTCTCTCATGGAGCCATGAAGCCGAGCCGGGCTCGGGCGGGCCTCTAGGGGTTCGCCCTATCGTGAGCGCGCTGCTTGGCTGGATGACGATGAAGAGAGACCGACCGCATGACGTTCGAGGGCATCGCTCGGACCGGCCGGGCCGCGTTGGGGCGGGTGCTTCTTGACGCGGGGGTGATGGGGGACGGCTGGGCGCCGACCTTCGCCGCCGTCGACCGGGCCGCGTTCCTGCCGGAGCTGATGTGGCCGTTCGACACGCGGGCACAGGGGGCCGTCGCCATCGACAAGGCCGAGGACCCGGACGCCTGGTACGCCGTTGCCGACAGCGATGTGCCGATCGTGACGCAGTGGGACGACGGCGAGCACATCGGCCCCGCGCCGGGGCGGGTGTCCACCAGCTCATCCTCCATGCCCTCTGTCGTCTACGGCCTACTGCGGGACCTGGCCGTGGACGAGGGCATGGCCGTGCTCGATGTGGGCACCGGCACGGGCGAGACCGCCGGGGCACTGGCGCATCGCTGTGGCGGCCGTAAGGTCACCACGGTCGAGGTGGACCCCGCCGTGTCGCGCCATGCGCGTCGGCGGCTGGCCGCAGCGGGGTTGCGGCCGGAGGTCGTGCTCGGCGACGGCGCGAGGGGCTGTGCGGGCAGCGCGCCGTATGACCGGGTCCTGGCCACCGTCGGCCTTCGGGAGATCCCCGGGGCATGGATCGGGCAGACGCGGCCCGGGGGCGTGATCGTCGCCCCCTGGGGGACGCACTACACCCATGCGGACGCCGTGGCCCGGCTGGTGGTGCGAGGCGACGGGACGGCGTCGGGGCGATTCACCGGCCCCGTCGAGTTCATGAAGCTGCGCGGCCAGCGGCTGTCGCTGCCGCCGCACGGCGCCTACGTCCCGGACGAGGGCGAGGGTGAGGGCGGCGGCGCCGATACGTCCAGCACCGGCATCCCCGAGGGGGAGTTCATCACCCCGGCGTACGCCGCCCTCCCCTTCGCGCTGGGGCTCCGGGTACGGCATTGCGTCCAGGTGGTGGCCGCCCCGCACGATGGCGCGCGACCCGTGTGGTTCTACGGGCTGACCGACCGTTCCTGGGCGTGTGTCGTGTTCCGCGAGGGGGAGGCGGAGGCGCGCGTCTGGCAGGCGGGGGAGCGGCGGTTGTGGGACGAGGTCGAGGCCGCGTACGGGTGGTGGGTCGGCCATGGCAGGCCGGACCACACCCGTTTCGGCCTCACGGTCGGCCCGGGCCCCGCCGGTCAGCGGGTGTGGCTGGACGATCCGGCCGATTCCTGGTCCCCGTAGAGCCGAGCGCGACGCGCTCCTGGCCAACTCATGGGCTGCCGTAAGTGGAATCGATCCGTCCTGGTAACCCGCCGTCCGCCGGGTCGCGGGGGCGCTGTGCAACGCTTGAAGCCGGTTCGCGCGCATGGTGCGGGCCGGTGACGTGAAGTGAGGCCGCGGCGTGCAGAAGCCCCGATGGAAGACTGTGGGGGGAACCCTGCTGCGGGTGACGGCGGTGTGGGCGGTGGCCACGCTCACCATGCTGGCGCTCGCCGGGATCCTCCCCGACTTCAGCCTGAAGTCGGATGGCGGTGACAGCGCGACGCGGATCGCGATCACGGCGGCCATCGGCGCCGGAGCCTTCGGCGTGCTCAGCGCGCTGGTGTGGCCGCTGCTCGTACGGGCGTTGCTACTGATGCCCGCGCTGGTGCTGGGGCTGCTGGTGTTCGTGCTCAATGGCTCGATGCTGCTGCTCGCCCTCAGCCTGATCCCGGACGGGCGCGGCGCCGTCGAGCCGGAGACCGCCGTCGTGGTCGCGGCCGTGATGTCCGCCGCGTCGTCGGCGACGAGCACCTTCCTGACCGTGCGGGACGACGGCGCCTACCGGCGGCGGCTGGCCCGGCTGGTCGGGCGGCGCAGGCGGCGGCTCGGTGAGGACGGCGGGAGCGAAGAGCCCCCGGGGACGGTGTTCCTGCAGCTCGACGGGGTGGGGCACGCGGTCCTGCGGGAGGCGCTGCGGGAGCGCGACAACCGGCCCCCGGTGATGCCCACCGTCGCGCGCTTGATCCGGAGCACCCACAAGGTCACGCCGTGGCGCACCGACTGGTCCAGCCAGACCGGCGCCAGCCAACTCGGCATCCTGCACGGCTCCAACGAGGACGTGCCCGCCTTCCGCTGGTACGAGAAGAAGAGCGGGGAGGTGATGGTGAGCAACCGGCCGACCAGCGCGGCGGTGCTCCAGCGCCGCGCGGCCGTCCGGGCCGGACACGACGGACTCCTCACGGTGGACGGGGCGAGCCGGGGCAATCTCTTCACCGGCGGCGCCGATCAGCTTGCCCTGGTCCTTTCGGTCGCGGCGCGGCGCGGTCCGCACAACCGCTCCCGCTCCGGATACTTCGCGTACTTCGCCGACCCCGCCAACGCGACCCGCACCGCCGTGTCGTTCCTGGCCGAAGTCGTCCGGGAGATCTGCCAGTCCACGCGCGCCAAGCTGCGCCGCGAGACGCCCCGGGTCAAGCGGGGCGGGCTGTATCCGTTCATCCGCGCGTTCGCCACCGTCGTGGAGCGGGACGTGGTGGTGACGGCGGTGATGGGGGACATCCTCTCGGGCCGTACCGCGATCTACGCCGATCTGGTGGCGTACGACGAGGTGGCCCACCACTCGGGGCCGCGCAGTCGGGACGCCCGGCAGGTGCTGGCCCGGCTCGACCGCTCCATCGCGCTGATCGCCAAGGTCGCCGACCGCGCCCCGCGCGACTACCGGATCGTGCTGCTGTCCGACCACGGGCAGAGCCCCGGCGAAACCTTCGCGGGGGCGTACGGGCTGACGCTGGAGGACCTGGTGCGGGTCGGCTGCGGGCTGCCCGTGTCGCGGCGGGCCGGGCGGACCCCGAGCGGGGCCGAGGCGCGCGAGGCGGGGCGGGCGGCGCTGCACCGGCCGGAGAAGCCCGAGGTGGACGGGGACGGGCGGTGCGCCGGACGGGATGCGTGGGGCGGACGCGGCGGTCAGGGCGGCGGGCGCGGTCCGGCCGACGCCGCCGACACAGCCGACGCGGCCGGTGCCGCCGGTGTCTCGGGCGGCGGCGCCGCCGTATCCGATCCGATCGTGCTCGCGTCCGGAAATCTGGGCCTGGTCTCCTTTCCCGATGTGCCGGGGCGGATGAGCCGCGAGCAGATCGACGCCCGCCATCCCGCGCTGCTGCGCACGCTCGCCGACCACCCCGGGGTGGGCTTCCTGCTCGTACGGTCCGAGGAGCATGGCGCGGTGGTGCTGGGCGCCGAGGGCGCCGAGCACCGTCTGGACACCGGGGAGGTCTTCGGGGCGAGCCCGCTCACGGTCTTCGGGCCCGGCGCCGAGGCCGCCGTACGGCGCACCGCGCACTTCCGGAACGCCCCCGACATCATGGTCAACTCCGCCTACGACCCGGCGCCCGGCACGGTGCACGCCTTCGAGGAGCAGATCGGCTCGCACGGCGGGCTCGGCGGGGAGCAGGGGCATCCGTTTCTGCTGTGGCCGGCCGAGCTGACCCCGCCGGTGGCGGCGGGGGAGGAGCTGGTCGGGGCGGAGCGGGTGCACCGGGTGCTGCGGCGCTGGCTGGAGGAGGCGGACGGGCCCCAGGTGCCGGAGGAGGAGGCAGCGGCCACGGGGGAGACGCATGCGTCGGCGGCAACAGAGGCGCTGACGGGAGCGGGCCCGGCGGCAGAGGCCCCGGCGGGAGCGGCCCCTGCCGCGCAGGGGCCGATGCAGGTGGAGGTACCGGCCGACACGGGGCTGCCGAGGGCGCCCGGCGTGGCGCGCACGATGCAGGATTCCCGGTGGGACGGCGCCCCCGCCGCGCCATTTACCGTGGTCAGCCCGGTTATGCCGAACAAAACCCGGTGATTTGGGTGCACCCTACACGCTCGGTGACCATAGTCAGATGCACGACCAGCCCCACTCCCGCCGCTTCGGCCTGCCCACGGCGACCGCGCTCGTCATGGGAAACATCATCGGCGGCGGCATCTTTCTGCTGCCCGCCTCCGTCGCCCCGTTCGGCACCCTCAGCCTCGTCTCCTTCGTCGTCCTGACGCTGGGCGCCATCGCGCTCGCGCTGGTCTTCGGGCGGCTCGCGGAGCGCGACCCCCGCACCGGCGGGCCGTATGTGCACGCCCGCGCGGCCTTTGGTGACTTCGCCGGCTTTCTGTCGGCCTGGTCGTACTGGACGATGACCTGGGTGAGCAACGCGGCGCTCGCGGTGGCGGCGGTCGGCTATGTGCATGTGCTGGTCCCCGGCCATGACTCGAAGGGCGTGAACCTGGCCGTGGCGCTGCTGGCGCTCTGGCTCCCCGCGCTCGCCAACCTCGCGGGGACGCGCTGGGTGGGCGCGGTGCAGCTGGTCTCCACCGTGCTGAAGTTCATCCCGCTGCTCTTCGTCGCCATCGTCGGCCTCTTCTTCTTCGACCCGCACAACCTCGGCTCGTTCAACGAGAGCGGCGGCAGCGCGCTCGGCGGCGTATCGGCGGCGGCCGCGATCCTGCTCTACAGCTATGTGGGCGTGGAGTCGGCCTCGATGAGCGCGGGCGAGGTCCGGGACCCGGAGCGCAATGTGGGGCGGGCGAGCGTGCTGGGCACGGTCGGCGCGGCCGTGGTCTATCTGCTCGGCACGGTGTCGGTCTTCGGCACCGTCGCCCACAAGGACCTGGTCGACTCCACCGCCCCCTTCTCGGACGCGGTCGACGCGATGTTCGGTGGGGGCTGGGGCCCCACGCTGATCGCGCTGGCCGCCGTGGTGTCCATCGTCGGCGCGCTCAACGGCTGGACCCTGATGAGCGCGCAGGCCCCGTACGCGGCAGCGCGGGACGGGCTCTTCCCGGCCGCGTTCGCCACCAGGCGGCGCGGGGTGCCGACCTTCGGTGTCATCGTCGGCGTGCTCCTGGCGTCCCTGCTCACCGTGGTCAACTACACCTCGGGTTCGGGCGGACTCTTCGAGATCCTCGTACTGATCACCACCTTCTCGGCGACGGTCCCGTATCTGCTGGCGGCGGGCGCGCAGCTGTACTTCCTGCTGTCCGGGCGCCGCGCGGAGGTGCGGACCGGGCGCTTCGTCCGGGACCTGGTGCTCGCGCTCGCGGGCTTCGGCTTCTCGTTCTGGCTGGTCGCGGGCGCCGGATACGCGGCGGTGTACCAGGGCGTGCTGTTCCTGTTCGCCGGTGTGCTGGTGTACGTGTGGATGGCGGCGCGGCGCACCAGCCGGGCGGCGGGCGCGGACCCGACGGAGGGCGCCGACGCCAGGGAGGGCGCCGACGTCACGGAGGCCGTCGACGTCGCGGTGGCGAGTCCGGCATCCGGCCCGGCGGTCATGGCGGGGAGCCCGGCGGTCGCGGCCGACGGCGTCGCCTGAGCGCACCCGCGGTCGTCTCGCGGCCCGGGTCGGCGTTGCGTGCGTATCGGGTGTAAGCAAGAGATATGCGCGTTTCGCCGGACCTCACTCGTATCGGTGGGGAAACGCGGTCGAGCCGGGCGCTGTTCGCCATCCCGCTCGTGATCATCGTGGCGATCACGGTGATCGATCTCCAGACGCCATCGACCGTCCACCTCGGCCCCTTTCTGATCGCGGCCCCCGCGATCACCGCCTCCTTCGCGGGCGCGGGCGGGACCGCCGCCATCGGAGCCCTCGCCGTGGCGGCTCAGGTCCTCATCGGTGTGCTTCAGGGCGGTCTGACGACCGCCAACCACCAGGCGCAGATCGTCGCCCTGATCGTGATCTCGGGGCTGGTGACGAGCTTCCGCTATGCCACCGACCGGCACCGGCGCAAACTGAGCCAGGTGCGTACGGTGGCCGTGGCGGCGCAGGAGGTGCTGTTGCGGCCGCTGCCCGAACGGATCGGGCAGCTGAGGATCGCCTCCCTGTATCTCGCGGCCGATGAGGAGGCGCAGATCGGCGGTGATCTGTACGCGGCCGTCCGGACCGATGGGGCGACCCGGCTGGTCATCGGGGACGTACGGGGAAAGGGGATGGCCGCGATCGGCGACGCCTCCGTGCTGATCGGGGCCTTCCGGGGGTGCGCGTACCGCAACCTCTCGCTGCCGGGCATCGTCGACCACATGGACAGCGCCATGTCATGGAACTGGCACCACACCACCGGTGACGAGCGGAATTTCCTGGAGTCCTTTGTGACCGCCGTGGTGCTGGACGTCTACGACGACGGCCCGGTGGCCGGGATGGTGAACTGCGGGCACCCTCCGCCACTGCTGCTGCACAAGGGCGAGGTCGCGACGCTGGACGTGGACGATCCCGCGGTGCCACTGGGTCTGCAGGTGCTGAGGGAGCTGGACTACCAGGTCGAGATGTTCCGCTTCGAGTACGGCGACGTTCTGGTGCTGCACACCGACGGGGTCGTCGAGGCCCGGGACGGCAGCGGCGCCTTCTACCCGCTCCCGGAACGGCTCGCGGCCTGGAAGGGCGGCAGCCCGCAGGCGCTGGTGGACTATCTCCACGCCGATCTGCTCCGGTACACCGGCGGGGTCGTCAACGACGACGCGGCCATCGTGGTGATCGCCCGCTGCGCCTGAGCCACCGCCCCCTCGCCCTCACCACCTCGTCTCCCTCTCCCAGGCCGCGCCGTCGCCTGCCCCTACCCCGTCGCCTCGGTGACCTGGACCTGCCCGCCAGGAGCGGGTTCGGCCTCCGGCAACCGGCGGGACCAGCGGCCCGCGATGACCGCGCACACCATCAGTTGCAGCTGATGGAAGAGCATCAGCGGGAGGATCACCGGCCCGGCGGCGTCGCCGAACAGCACCGCCGCCATCGGCAGCCCGGTGGCCAGGGACTTGTTGGAGCCGCAGAAGACGATGGTGACGCGGTCCTCCCGGCTGAAGCCCAGCCGCCGTGCGGTGAACGACGTCGTGGTGAGGGCCAGCCCCAGCACCGCCGCGGCCAGACCCAGCAGCGCGAACAGCCGGGGAAGGGTTATCTGGCTCCAGATGCCCTCCGTCATGCCCCGGCTGAACGCCGTATAGACCACGAGCAGGATCGAGCCCCGGTCCAGGAGGGCGAGCACCTTCTTGTGGCGGCCGATGAAGCGCGCGGTCCAGCGGCGCAGCGCCTGCCCGGCGAGGAAGGGGAGCAGCAACTGGGTGGCGATGGCCAGCAGCCCCTCGGCCGAGAAGCGGACGTCCGAGCCGATCAGCCACGCCGCGAGCAGCGGGGTGGCGATCATGCCGAGCAGGCTGGAGTACGTGCCCGCGCAGATGGCGGCCGGGACATTGCCCCGGGCGGTGGAGGTGAGGGCGACCGAGGACTGGACGGTCGAGGGCACGACACACAGAAAGAGCAGTCCGGTGTAGAGCCGGTCGGTGAGGAGGAATGGGGCGAGGCCGCCCGCGGCCAGCCCCAGCAGCGGGAAGAGCGCGAAGGTGCTCGCGCCCACCACCAGGTGCAGTCTCCACTGCCGCAGGCCGTTCAGCGCCTCGCGGGTGGACAGCCGCGAACCGTAGAGGAAGAAGAGCAGCCCGATCGCGATGTCCGCGGCATCGCCGACGGCCGTGGCCGCCGCCCCGCTCGCGGGCAGCAGCGCCGCCAGCGCGACCGTCCCGAGGAGGGCGGCGACATAGGGGTCGACCGCCCTCCCGAGCCGGCCCGGCCACGACAGCGGCCAGGACTTCCACTTCACATCAATCACCGCTCCCGGCCTGCCACGGCGGGTGGCCGATCTGCGGCAGCACCGGATCCGCACCGGTGGGGCCGCCGGTCACGACGTCGATGGCGCCGCCGCCCCCGTCGTGGTCGCTGCCCGCCGTGCCACGGCTGAGCAGCAGGGTATTGAGGGTGCGGTCGACCTCCAGCCAGGAGTCCGCGGAGGAGTTGTCGATGACCACAAGGCCGTTGTGCGGCCCGGTGACCACCGTGGGGGTGTCGTCCGGCTCGCAGTCCTCCCGCGGGGTGCTGCCCGCGGGCGTGGGCGTCGCCTTGGCGGAGACCGCGACGCCCGCGCACAGGACGCCCGCGGTGGCCGCGAGGATGAGCCCGGCCGTGGACGGACGGGACGGGCCGGTGTCTTTTCTGGGCTTACGGCGCCGGCCGGGGCCGGGCCCGAGGAATGTCGAGGGCATACCGCGCGGCCTCGGCTCAGACCCTGGCGGGCTGACGAAGGCCGTGGTGCCTGCTGATGTTCTTCTCCAGCAGTTCCGTGGCGCCCTTGACCCCGATGGCCGCGGCCTCCCGGGTGTCCGGCAGCCGCCCGTCCGCCGTTTTGAGATCGCTCAGCGCCCCGTCGATCGCCCCATGGGCGGCGAACAGGCAAGGGGTGCTGTAAATGGCGACGTCCACCCCCAGGTCGGACAGCTCGGACAGCGAGAGCCGCGGCGACTTCCCGCCCGCGATCTGGTTGAACAGCAGGGGTTTGTCGCCGATGACCTTGCGGACCTTGCGGATCCACTCCACGCTGCGCACCCCGTCGACGAGGACGACATCCGCGTCGGTCTCCGCCAGCGCGGCCGCCCGCCGCAGGATCTCGGGCTCCTCGGTGGCGTCCGTGCGCGCCACCACCACCATGTCCTTCCTGCTGCTCAGCACCAGTTGGAGCTTTTCGAGGTACTCCTCGAGCGGCAGGGTCAGCTTGCCCTCCGCGTGGCCGCAGCGGCGCGGGCGCCGCTGGTCCTCCAGGATCACCCCGGAGGCCCCGGTGCGCTCCAGCCGCTGCACCACATGGCAGGCGACCTCGGGATCCACATAGCCGTCGTCGATGTCCACGAGCAGCTGGTGTTCGGGGAAGGCGAGGCGCAGCCGCTCCACGAAGGCGAGCATGTCGGGCCAGGCGATGAAGCCGATGTCGGGCAGCCCGTAATGCGATGCGGCGAACCCGAATCCGGATACGAAGAAGCCGTTGTAGTGCTGTGCGGCGATGGACGCCGAGTACATGTCGTAGATGCCGATGAGGGGTGTGGTACCCGATGAACTGATGGCCTTTCGGAGGGCATTGCCATAGAGCATGATGTCCCCTTGAGTTCGGTGCCTTTCGGCGTTGTGTGAGGGTTATGCGTCCGCGCGGTTTGGTTTACGGAAGGCCAAGGAACAGTAAAGCAACCCGCCGGGTTCCCTGAAGATGCCCGGCCCGGCTCGGGTTGGGGTCGAACACCCCTTGAGCGCCGCGGCCGGCGTTCCCGGGTGGTCTGCGACACGCCTGGCATGCCACGGGCTTCGCGGGGTATGCGCAACAAGCCTGTCCACTGAAAAGAGTTGCTCGTGCCTGTCCAAACCGATGTCGAAGCCTCCGCGCCCGCGCCCTCCCGGCACCGCCTGCTCTGGCGTGCTGTCCAGCGACGCAAGAACCCTCCACTGCGCCGGAGCGACATCACGGTCACCGAAGAGAAGACCGTCCGGAAAGCGGTGAAGGCCGCCGCGCTGGGAAACGCCATGGAATGGTTCGACTTCGGGATCTACAGCTATCTCGCGGTCACCATCGGTAAAGTCTTCTTCCCGTCCGGTAATGGCACGGTCCAGGTGCTCTCCTCCCTCGCGACATTCGCGGTGGCCTTTCTGGTGCGCCCGGTGGGAGGCATGTTCTTCGGGCCCCTGGGTGACCGCATCGGCCGTAAGAAGGTCCTGTCCTTCACCATGATCATGATGGCGTCCAGCACGCTCGCCATCGGGCTGATTCCCGGCTATGCCGCCATCGGCTTCTGGTCGCCGGCGCTGCTCATCCTCTTCCGTATGCTCCAGGGATTCTCCACCGGCGGGGAATACGGCGGCGCCTCCACTTTCATCGCCGAATACGCGCCCGACAAGCGCCGTGGGTACTACGGCAGCTTTCTGGAGTTCGGCACGCTGATCGGCTACACCGCGGCGGCCGGACTGGTCACCATCCTGACCGTGACGCTCGCCGACTCCTCGATGAATTCCTGGGGTTGGCGCATCCCGTTCCTGGCCGCCGCGCCGATCGGTCTCGTCGGCCTGTATCTGCGGCTGAAGCTGGATGACACCCCCGCGTTCCAGAAGCTGGAGGACGAGGGCGCCACCAGCGCGGGGGAGCGCGAGAGCCTGCCGTTCTGGCAGGTGTTCCGCACCCAGTGGCGCGCGATGGCGCTGTGCATCGCGCTGGTCGCCGCGTACAACATCACCGACTACATGCTGCTGTCCTACATGCCGACCTATCTGTCGGACACCCTCCACTACAGCAGCACCAGCGCCCTGGTCTCGATCATCATCGTGATGCTGGTGCTCATGGCGGCCATCACCTTCGTCGGCCGGTACTCCGACCGCATCGGCCGCAAGCCCGTGCTGATGGCCGGGTCCGTGGGCTTCCTGGTGCTCGCCGTGCCGTGCTTCCTGCTCATCAAGCAGGGCGGAGTGGTCCCGGTCTTCGCCGGGCTGCTGCTCCTGGGGCTGTGTCTGCTGCCGTATGTGAGCGTGATGTCCGCCTCGCTGCCCGCGCTCTTCCCCACGAATGTGCGCTACGGCTCGCTCTCCATCGCCTTCAACATCTCCGTCTCGCTCTTCGGCGGCACCACGCCGCTGGTGACCGAGGGCCTGATCAGCAGCACCGGGGACGATCTGATGCCCGCCTACTACACGATGCTCGCCGCCGTCGTCGGCATCATCGCCGCCGCCGTGATGAAGGAGACGGCCCGGCAGCCGCTGGAGGGCTCGCCGCCCGCCGTGGCCACCAAGGAGGAGGCCATCGCGCTCGTGGAGTCCCAGCGCTCCTGAGCCACCCCTGGCGGTGTCTCCCCTCGCCTCCATTACCTCGGCGGTAATCGACCCCCGCCCGCGACGGCGGCAGGGTTGAGGCATCGGGTTCCGGGCCGGCGCCCTCCGGTCCGGGACCCGGGTCCGACCAGGGCATTTCATGGAGGAGTGACCACATGACGCAGTACGACAGCGCCGTCGCCCGCTACTTCGAGGCGTGGAACGCCACCGGCCCCGAGGCCCGCGCCAAGGCCATCGCCGCCGCCTGGATCGAGGACGGCGGCTACACCGACCCGCTGGCCGAGGCGCGGGGCCATGAGCAGCTCGCCGCCGTGATCGCCGGGGCCCAGGAGCAGTTCCCCGGCCATGAGTTCCGGCTCACCGGCGCCGTGGACGGCCACCACCACACGGCCCGCTTCTGCTGGGAGCTGGTCTCCACGGCCGACGGCTCCGCCCCGGTCGCCGCGACCGATGTGATCACCCTGGCCGAGGACGGCCGGATCCGCTCCGTCCTCGGCTTCCTGGACCGGGTCCCTACGACCGGCTGAACTGTCCCAGGGCGGCGGCGGTCTCCGGGTCGGCCGGGAGGAAGGTCTCGATGGCCAGCTCGGAGACCGTGACGTCCATGGGGGTGTTGAAGGTCGCGATCGTCGAGATGAACGACAGCACCCGCCCGCCGTGCTCGATCATCATCGGCAGGGCGAAGGGCGGGGTGTCACCGGCGGTCGCCGTCTCCCGGCCGCCGGTCTCGGGCAGTGGATAGGCGGCCACCTCGTCGTACAGCGCGCGCAGCGGCGAGGAGCGCATCAGCGCAAGCTGCCGGTCCATCTGGTCCAGCAGATGGCCACGCCATTCGCGGAGGTTGCGGATGCGCGGGGCGAGCCCCTCGGGGTGCAGGGTGAGGCGCATCGCGTTCAGCGGGGGCTTCAGCAGATGCTCCGCCACCCCCTCCAGCAGCGCCGCGATGCCCCGGTTGGCCGCCAGCACTCCATAGGTGCCGTCCACCACGAGCGCCGGATACGGCTCGTAGCCCGTCAGCAGCCGCTCCAGGGATGCGCGCAGGGCGCTCATCGAGGGGTCGTCCACCGACCGCTCCGGATAGTGCGGGGCGTAACCGGCGGCGATCAGCAGGGCGTTGCGCTCGCGGACGGGGACGTCGAGATGGTCGGCGAGCCGGAGCACCATCTCCTGGCTGGGCCGCGACCGGCCGGTCTCGATGAAGCTGATGTGGCGGGCGGAGGAGTCGGCGCGCAGCGCGAGCTCGAGCTGGCTCAACCGGCGGCGGTCCCGCCACTCGCGCAGCAGTGCGCCCACCCGGGGCGGCGCGGCAGTCGTCATGACCTGAAGGTAGCCGACGCCGGGTGCGCCCATGGCAGGGTGGAAGGGCCACCGGTCACCCGCGACGAAGGGATGTGTCATGGCGGTCCAGCCGCTCACCGACCAGGAGATCCAGCGGCGTCTGGAGCAGCTTCCCGGCTGGTCGTTCACGGACGACCGGCTCTCGCGGACCTATGTCTTCAAGGGGCATCCGCAGGCGGCCGGGATGGTGGCGGAGATCGCCACGATCCAGGAGGAGCTCGACCACCACTCCGATCTGACCCTCGGCTACAACAAGGTCGGCGTCTCGGTGAACACCCACAGCGCCGGGGGCAAGGTGACCGGGCTCGACTTCGAGCTCGCCGGCCGGATCGAGGAGATCGCCCCGCAGCACGGCGCCCGCGCCGACTGACCGGCCGGGCGCGTGTCGCCGACTGACCGGCGGGATGAGGACCCGACGTCACCCCCGGGCGTCCCGGAAGCGGGCCAGCCCCTCCTGGAGGTCCACGATCGGGCCAGGGTAGTCCAGCCGGTCCCGCTCGGCCTTCGGCAGCCGCCAGGGCGTGTGGACGCCGGAGCCGGTCACCTCGGCCAGCTCCGGCACCCAGCGCCGCACATACCCGCCGTCCGGGTCGAACCGCCGGGCCTGCGCCAGCGGATTGAGGACCCGGTTGGGACGGGTGTCGGTGCCGGTGCCCGCCGCCCACTGCCAGTTGAGCTGGTTGTTGGCCAGATCCCCGTCCACCAGCAGGTCCAGGAAGTGCCGGGCGCCGATCCGCCAGTCCTGGTAGAGCGTCTTGGTGAGGAAACTGGCCACCAGCAGCCGCGCCCGGTTGTGCATCCAGCCCTCGTGGCGTAGCTGCCGCATCCCGGCGTCGACCAGCGGATAGCCGGTGCGCCCCGCCTTCCAGGCCGCGATCTCCGCCTCGTCGCGGCGCCACCGGTCGCCCCGCGGGCGGTAGTCGGCGTGTGCGGCGTCCGGCCGGGCCGCCAGCACCTGGTGGTGGAAGTCCCGCCAGGCAAGCTGCCGCACGAAGGCGTCGGCGCCCGCGCCGCCCGCCTCCCGCGCCCGGTGCACCAGCTCCACCGGGGACAGACAGCCGAAATGCAGATACGGGGAGAGCCGGGAGGTGGCGTCGCCCGCCAGATCGTCCTGCCGGTCGGCGTAGTCCCCGAGCCCCGAGCGCCACCAGGAGCGGACGCGGCGGCGGCCCGCCGTCTCCCCGCCCTCGGGCAGCCCGGGGGAGGGGCTGCCCGGGGCGAGCGAGGTGACCGCCGCCACCGGCTCCGAGCGCAGCCCGGACGGCACGCTCACCGTGCGCGGCGCGGTGAGCGCCGTGCGCACCCCGGCCCGCTGCCAGGCGCGGAAGTACGGGGTGAAGACCGAGAAGTGGTCCTTGCCCGCCGGGGTCACCTCGCCCGGCTCCACCGCCGTCACCACCGCGCCGTGCACGCGCAGCCGCCGTCCGTCCGCCTCCAGCGCCTCGCGCAGCCGTTGTTCGCGGCGGGTGGCGTAGCCGCTCACCCCGCCCGCGATATGCACCTCGTCCGCGTCCGCCTGGCGCGCCGCCCGCAGGATCTCCGCCACCGCGTCGCCCCGGCGGACCACCAGCCGCCCGCCGCGCTCGCGCAGCCCCGCGTCGAGATCGGCCAGGGCGTCCGCGAGGAACGCCACCCGGTTGGGGACGGCGAACCCCGTCCCGGCCAGACCGCGGTCCACGACGAACAGCGGAACGACCCGCTCGGCGGAGCGCGTCGCGCCACGCAGCACGGGGTTGTCGGACAGCCGCAGATCGGAGGTGAAGACGGAGAGGGACGTGCGCATCCCTCTCCCTTACCCCACATCGCCTCCCGTATCGATGGATTTCACCCGATGTCGCCCGCTCACGCCGAGGGGAACGTCAGCAGGACCAGCGGATCGCTCGTCGGGGCCTTCGACCCTCCGGCGGGCTCGACCGTCACCCCCATGGCCGACGCCTTCCCGACCGCACCGCTCAGGACCGCCGCCGCGCTCCGGCCCGAGGAGTCCATCAGACCGGCCGGGCGCATGGTGCCGCCGTCGCTCAACCACAGCTGGTAGATCCGCCCGGCGGGCGGCTCGGGCAGCCCCGAGGCGAGGAACACCGCCCTGTTCAGCCCGCGCGAGACCACCACCGTGCCGGTCGAGCCGTCCGTCATCCGGCCGCTGCGGCTGCGCGCGTCGGGCGCGGCCAGCACCCGGGTCACCTCCTCCGCCTGGGCCACCCGCTGCTCGGAGCGGCGGGCCGTGTCGCGGGCGTCGGACGCCTGCCGGTACTGCCACACCGCGGCCCCGCCGAACGCGGCGGCCACGGCCACACAGGCCGCCAGCGCGAAGTTCAGCGCCCGCCGCCCGGTGCGCCGCCGGGGGCCGGCGTGGGACTCCCGGGCCTCCCGCGCCGCCACCCGGGGTGGCTCCTGGCGGACCGTGGCGATCCGCCGCATCACATCGTCCTTCATGGTCGGGGGCGGGGTCAGGGCCGTGGCCACCGCCAGCTTCGCCGCCGTCTCCCGCAGCTCCCGTACCTCCTGACGGCAGGCGTCGCAGACCGCCAGATGCCGCTCGAACTCGGTCAACTCCCGCCCCGACAGGGCGTGCACCGCGTACGCCCCGGTCAAGGTGTGCAGATCCGCTCTGGTCATGCGCCGACCCCCATGCAGTCCCGGAGCCGGATGAGCCCGTCCCGGAGTCTGGTCTTCACGGTCCCGAGCGGCAGCGACAGCAGCTCCGCCACCTCACGGTAGGAGCGCCCCCGGTAGTAGGCGAGCGTCACCGACTGCCGCTGCAACTCGGTCAGCGTCCGCATGCACCGGCGCACCTGCTCGCGCTCCAGCCTGGCCTCCACCTGCTCGGTCACCTCGTCGAACGCCGGGGTACGGGACAGCAGCGCGGCGCGCTCCTCGCGGTCGGAGGCGGCCTGCGCCGAGCGGACCCGGTCCACGGCGCGCCGGTGCGCCACCGTCATGATCCAGGCCATGGCGCTGCCCCGGCCGGGGTCGAACCGCGCCGCGGACCGCCACACCTCGACCAGGACCTCCTGTGTGACCTCCTCGGCCTGCGCCGGGTTGCGCAGCAGACTGCGCGTCAGCCCCAGGACCGGCCCGCTGACGGCGTCGTAGAGGGCTCCGAACGCGTTCTGGTCCCCCCGGGCCACCATCTGGAGCAACTCTTCGAGGTCCGGTCCGCGCGCGGCCGGTCCGCCGATGTACACGGGTTCTCTCACAAGCCGTCCTTCCGGGAACGATGCGGCGCACACGGAGGTGTCGTACCTCATTCGTCGCCCGGAGGGGTGCGGATTGGTCAAGGTGCTCCGAACACGCGCGAGGACGGGCGCCACGTCGCGCGTGAGCGCACGCGCGAGGCCGCCGCCGGTCCGTTCGACCGCGGCGGCCTCGGCACCCCGGCGTCAGCCGGTGGTGAGGGTGAGCCCGTAGGTCGTCAGGATCGGGTTCACCGGCTGGTAGTACGTCGTGCCGCCGACGGTGCAGTTGCCGGAGCCGCCGGAGGTGACGCCCTGCCCCTCGCTGCCCGAGATGAACGGGCCGCCGGAGTCGCCCGGTTCGGCGCAGACGTTGGTGCGGGTGACCCCGTTGATCGTGCCCTGCGGGTACTGCACGCTGGTGTCGTGCTGCTGGATGGTGCCGCAGTGCCAGCCGGTCGTCGAGCCGGAGCGGCAGACGGACGAGCCCACCGGCGCTTCCTGGGAGCCGGTGACGGTGACGTTGGTGCCGTCGGGGCCGATCACCCACGGCTGCGGAACCCAGTCGGCGTTGGTGGACACCCAGGCGTAGTCATGGCCGGGGAAGGTGGAGCCCTGGAAGCTGCCCTGGGCCACCCGGTTGAAGCCGGTGGTGGTGTCGCCCTGGCTGCCGCAGTGGCCGGCGGTGACGAAGCCGTTCTGCTCGCCCTGGGTCACCGAGAAGCCGATCGAGCAGCGGGCGGCGTCGTTGATGTAGAACGCCTCGCCGCCCCGCAGGTCGTACAGCGGGCTCGGCCGCTCGGCCGACTCCACGACCCGTATGACCTCGCGGTCCGCGCCGCTGGTGGCGACGAAGGCGGCCGCCTCGCTCGGCTCGGCCGACTGCACCACGACGCTGTTGCTCTTGACATCGACGTACCAGGCGGAGGCGACATCGGCCGCCGGGGGGCGCTCCGAGGCGGTGCGGTCCAGGGCCTGCTTGGCGTCGGTGAGGGCCTTGAGGCTGTGCTTGACGACCGCGGCCTTGGCGCCGCCGGCCGTGATGGTGCCGCTCTGCTCCTCGTCGGTGGTGGCGACGGTGAGTTCGGCGGTGTTGCCGGTCACCCATGCGCCGCCGTAGCTGCCGCCCAGGCTCTTGCGCAGGCCCGGTTCGGTGGCCCCGGCCCGGTACTCATTGGATATCCGCGTCCGCGCCTCATCGGCCGTCAGGCCCAGATCGCGCTGCATCGAGGCCAGCATCTCGGGGGGCACCTCCCTCCGGGGGCGGGGGGAGGGTTCACCGGGGTCGGCCACCGCGGGTATGCCGCTCCCCAGGAAGAGGGCGGCTATCGCGACGGTGCAACCGGCGGCCAGCTCAAGGCCGTGACGGCGTCTGCGGGACATCTTCGGTCTCCTCGGCTTGGGGCATGGTCACGCTGTGTGTCCATCTGGGCGCCAAGCGTAATTGCCGGGGGCGTGCCTCGCTCGGCGGGCGCGTGAGCCCCGGATGAGGGGTCATGCGCCCGGGATATGCCACGACGCGCGGTGCGGGTGGATACGGGTCCGCCCCGCCGCGGGGGACGCGACGGGGCGGACGGCGTAGCGGGGGAGTGCCGGGGCTCAGCCGTTGAAGGTCTCGGGGTCGAAGCCCAGCCGGTTGCCGGTCTCCAGGGAGTCGATCGCCGACAGGTCCTCGGAGTCCAGCTGGAAGTCGAAGACGTCGATGTTCTCCTGGATCCGGGACGGGGTCACGGACTTGGGGATCACCACATTGCCGAGATCCAGATGCCAGCGCAGCACCACCTGGGCCGGGGACTTCCCGTGCTTCTGGGCGATGGCCGCCAGCTTCGGGTCCTCCAGCAGGCCCTTGCCCTGGCCGAGCGGGGACCATGCCTCGGTGGCGATGTCATGGCGGGCGTTGAAGGCGCGCAGCTCCGCCTGCTGGAGCTGCGGGTGCAGCTCGATCTGGTCGATCACCGGGATGATCGAGGTCTCGGAGAGCAGCCGCTGGGTGTGGGCGGCGTGGAAGTTGGACAGGCCGATGGCCTTGGCGCGGCCCTCGGAGTAGATCTTCTCGAACGCCTTCCAGGTGTCCACGTACTTGTCGACCCCGGGCAGCGGCCAGTGGATCAGGTAGAGATCCACATACTCCAGCCCCAGCTTGGTCAGCGAGGCGTCGAAGGCGCGCAGCGTCGAGTCGTACCCCTGGTCGGCATTCTGGAGCTTGGTGGTGACGAACAGCTCGTCGCGCGCGATGCCCGACGCGGCGAGCCCCTTCCCCGTGCCCTCCTCGTTGCCGTATATCGCGGCGGTGTCGATGCTGCGGTACCCGGCGTCCAGCGCGGTGCGCACCGCGACCTGCGCCTCGTCGTCCGGGATCTGCCAGACACCGAAGCCGAGCTGCGGCATCCGGACGCCGTTGTTGAGGGTGATGAACGGGACCTTGCTCACGGGCAGTCGATCCTTACGTCGGATGTGGATTGCATGCTTCCGGAGGTACAACGATCAACGAGCGGCAGGCATTCCCGCCGGGACCCGTTCACCAGGGTCGTCCGCGCAGGACCACCACCCCGCCGCCGTCCCGCCCGAGGCGCTCCGCCGCCCGCCGCGCCGCCTGTGCCAGCGTGGGCACCTCGCCCAGCAGGCCGTAGAGCCCGCCCGCGAAGGCCGCCGCGCCCTCCAGCGGTCCGCGATGGGCGACCACCACCTCGGCCGCCCGGGCGAAGAGCGCGGCGAGCGGCGCGCCGTCGGGGCAGCCGAGCACCACACCGGGCAGCGGGGCGCCGGTCAGCCGGCGATAGGCGGTCAGCAGCTCGGCCAGGCGGGCGGCGGAGGTGCGATGCGCCTGGCCGTCGCCGTCCTCGAAGACCAGCGTGCGCCCCTCGCGGCGGCAGACCAGATGCAGCACATCCGGGCGCATGGTGAGGATCCGCCGCAGATCGGTGGCGGCCGAGGCGGGGCACCGGTCGACCGTAAGGACGCCCCGCGCGGCCCGCTGGACCGCGGCTAACTCCTGGGACCCCGGCGCGGCGCCGGTCACCAGCACCCGCCGTAGACCGCCGCCGCCCGGCTCCCGTAAGGCGGCGCGGAACACCGCGTTGTGCGGATAGGTGACGCAGGCGGCGGCCAGGACGCGCAGTCTGCCGTCCGCGATCCGGTCCGCGGCCACCGCGCGGGCCACCGCGGACCAGAACTCCGCGGCGGTGGTGCCGGTCGCCGCCGGGATGTGCTCGGCGGTCAGGCCGGCCCTGCGCAGCAGCGCCACGGCGGACGGGCCGGGCGGGAAGACCCGCGCCAACTCCCGGATCTCCTCGGTCGTCAGCGCCGGATGTCCGTCCCCGTCCTGGCCGTCCACCGTTCCCGTCGCTCCTCGCCTGTGCTCGTACCGCTCGTGCCCCGCCCCCGTATCTACTGATCCGCTCTACTGATCCGCGGTGAGGTGCAGCGGTTCCTCGAGCTCCTCCCGGAAGCGGTGCAGGGTGTGCCCCTCACGCACCGTCGCGCCCACCGCGACCGCCGCCCGGCTCACCGCCTCGCGCGGTGCCCGCACCACCATGGCCAGCCGGTAGGTCCCGCCGATGCGCGCCGCCGAGGTGTGCCGGATCTCCCAGCCCGGGTCGGAGCGCAGTTCACGCCGCGCCTCCAGGAAGACCCGCTCGCCGTACGCGGTGTGCAGAACCTCCCGGAAACCGAGCCGCGGGCCGAGGTGGGCCGCCTGCGCCGGTGGCGTGGCCTTCGCCTCCGCGGTGAGCTGGCGCGGGGTCATGGACCAGGCCACCGGCTGGAAGACCGTGGTGCCCCGCCGCACCGGTTCGGCCGTGAGTGTGACATCGAGATTGACCGAGTGCAGGGCGGGGTCCGGCGCGTCCCGGGCGCAGGTCACCGACAGATGCACCAGGTGGTAGACGGCGTTGTCGGCCTCGGTACGCAGGAAGTCCCGCAGGTCCGGATCCGGTTCGACGAGCTCCGCCGTCACCGGTAAGGCCACCGGTCCGCCCAGGACCACTCGCCCGGCCAGCCTCGGGCCGCTGGGCTGAGGTGTCTCCTCGGACAACAGGGACAGTTCACGTTCGGGAAGTTCGGGGAGAATGACATCGATCATTTCGTGCCCCCTTCGCGGCTCAGGAGTGGTACAGCGCCTCGACCTCGACGGCGTATGCCTGTTCGATGGCCTTTCGCTTCAGTTTCAGCGACGGCGTCAGCAGACCATGCTCCTCGGAGAACTGCGCGGCAAGTATCCGGAAGGTACGAATCGACTCCGCCTGGGAGACGGTGGTGTTCGCCGCCACCACCGCGCGCCGGATCTCGGTCTCCAGATCGGGGTCCCGGACCAGGTCGCCCGGCGGCAGCTCCGGCTTGCCGCGCATCGTCAGCCAGTGCGCGACCGCCTCCGAGTCCAGGGTGACCAGCGCCGCGATATACGGACGGTCGTTGCCGACCACGATGCACTGGGCGACCAGCGGATGGGCCCGCACCCGCTCCTCCAGGCCGCCGGGGGAGACCGACTTGCCGCTGGAGGTCACCAGGATCTCCTTCTTCCGCCCGGTGATGGTGAGATAGCCGTCGTCGTCCAGCGTGCCCAGGTCGCCGGTGGCGAGCCAGCCGTCGCGCAGCACCGCGTCGGTGGCCTTGGGGTCGCCCAGATAGCCCTCGAAGACCTGGCCGCCGCGCACCCACACCTCGCCGTCGTCGGCGAGGTGCACCGTGGTGCCCGGGATCGGCACGCCCACCGTGCCGAACCGGGTCTGCTCGGGCGGGTTGGCGGTGGCGGCGGCGGTGGACTCGGTCAGGCCATAGCCCTCGTAGATGGTGACGCCCGCGCCCGCGAAGAACAGCCCCAGCCGCCGCTCCATGCCGGAACCGCCCGACATCGCGTGCCGGACCCGGCCGCCCATCGCGGCGCGCACCTTGCCGTACACGGCCTTCTCGAAGAACTGATGCTGCATGCGCAGCGCGGCGCCCGGACCCGGCCCGGTGCCGAACGCCTTGGCCTCCAGCGCCTCCGCGTACCGCACCGCCACGTCCACGGCCTTCTCGAACACCGCGGCCTTGCCCTCCGCCTCGGCCTTGCGGCGCGCCGCCGCGAACACCTTCTCGAAGATGTACGGCACCGCGAGGATGAAGGTCGGCCGGAAGGTCTTCAGATCGGGCAGCAGCGCGGCGGCCGAGAGCCGGGGCTGGTGCCCGAGCTTGACCTTGCCGCGGATGGAGGCGACTTCGACCATCCGGCCGAAGACATGGGCGAGCGGGAGGAAGAGCAGGGTGGCGGCCTCGTCGCCGCGCTTGGAGTGGAAGGCCTCCTCGTACCGCTCGACGATGTTGTCGCACTCGGCCATCAGATTGGCGTGGGTGATCACGCAGCCCTTGGGGCGGCCGGTGGTGCCCGAGGTGTAGATGATGGTCGCGGGCTGCTCGGGGGTCACGGCCAGCCGGTGCCGCTCGACCAGATCGTCCTCGACCGACTCCCCGGCCGCCAGCAACTCCTCCAGCGCCCCCGCGTCCAGCTGCCACAGCCGCCTCAGATGCGGCAGCCGGCCGACCACCGAGCCGACCGTCATCGCATGGTCCTCATGCTCCACGACACAGGCGGAGACCCCCGCGTCATGCAGCATCCAGCAGACCTGCTCGGCGGAGGAGGTGGGATACAGCGGGACGCTCTGGGCGCCCAGGGTCCACAGCGCGAAGTCGAAGAGCGTCCATTCGTAGCGGGTGGGGCACATGATCGCGACGCGGTCGCCGAACCGGACGCCCTGGGCCAACAGCCCCTTGGCGAGCGCCGTCACCTCGTCCCGGAACTGGCCCGCGGTCACGTCCTGCCAGCGGTCATCCGCCGTCTTGCGTGCCAGCGCCACCCGGTGGGGATCGGCGTCCGCATGGTCGAAGACGGCATCCGCCAGTCCTCCGGCCTGGGGCGCCGTCGCCATCGGGGGGACGGTGAACTCGCGCAATACCTGCTCCTTGAAGCCGCTGGGCACAGCGCCGCGACCGTACCCGATCCGGCCCCGATGCGGGAGAGGTGTTTTGTGCCCGGAACGCACGGAATGCCGGGCGGTCAGTAAGGTGAAAGAGGGTCAATCAGGCGCCGACGAGGGCGGATTGCGTGGAGTCTGGTCCTATGCGCCGCGTGTGTGGCTCATATGTAACGGTCTTCTGCACGAAATCTCTCCGATCGTGGCACAGGCCCGGCCAGGATCGCGGCGGCGAGTCGCTCCGCGGCGGCGTGCGAGGCGCCGTCCTGCCGCCGCTTTCCGTACAACAGTACGAAATCCACGGGGCCGAGGTCGGGCAGTCCGGCCCGTTCGGGCACCGGCGCAAGGCCGGGCGGAATCAGGCCATGGGTGTGTGCCATCACCCCGAGCCCGGCACGCGCCGCCGCGACCAGGCCGTTGAGACTGCCGCTGGTGCAGACGATCCGCCATGACCTGCCGTGCCGCTCCAGCACATCCAGCGCGCGGGCCCGGGTCAGCCCGGGTGGCGGAAAGACGATCAGGGGGAGCGGACGGTCCGGATCCAGCCGCAGCCGCTCGGCGCCGATCCACACCAGCCGGTCCCGCCACACGAGCTGGCCGCCCGGCCGGTCCTCGGACCGCTTGGCCAGCACCAGATCCAGCTTGCCCGCCTCCAGCCGCTCGTGCAGCGTGCCCGACAGCTCGACGGTGAGCTCCAGATCCACCTCGGGGTGATCGCGGCGGAACCCCTCCAGGATCTCCGGCAGCCGGGTCACCACGAAGTCCTCCGAGGCGCCGAAGCGCAGCCGGCCGCGCAGCCGGGTGCCCCGGAACCAGCTCGCCGCCCGCTCGTTCGCCTCCAGGATGGAGCGGGCGAACCCCAGCATCGCCTCGCCGTCCTCGGTCAGCTCCACCCCGTGGGTGTCGCGGGCGAAAAGCTGCCGCCCCACGGCCGCCTCCAGCTTGCGTACCTGCTGGCTCACGGTGGACTGGCGCACCCCGAGGCGGTCGGCGGCCTGGGTGAAGCTCAGGGTCTGGGACACCGCGAGAAACGTCCGGAGCTGGGCGGGGTCGTACATGGAGCCACTGTATGCCGATACCCATCACAGAACGCGATGGCAGTCAGAGCGGTATGCAGGATTCCCGATGGCCTTGATCAGGAGCACTATGGACGGGGCCCCGTCCGTGTCCATGCCAGTTCACGCCTGTCCACGCCGGATGAGAAAGAGCGAGAAAGAGAACGAATGCCGCACCGCCCGCACCTCCGCAAGATCGCCCTCCCCTCCTGGCTCCCGCTGGACGGCTTCATCCTCGGACTCATCGGCACCGTGGCGCTCGCCGCGCTGCTCCCGGTCAGCGGCCGGGCCGCCACCGTCACCGACGGGGCCACCACGGTCGCGGTCGCCTTCCTCTTCTTCCTCTACGGCGCCCGGCTCTCCACCCGTGAGGCGCTGGACGGAGTGCGCCACTGGCGGCTCCACCTGACCGTGCTGGTGTGCACCTTCGTCATCTTCCCGGCCCTCGGCCTCGCCGCGCGCGGCCTGGTGCCGTACGTGCTGACGCATCCCCTCTATACCGGGCTGCTCTTCCTGTGCCTGGTGCCCTCCACGGTCCAGTCCTCCATCGCCTTCACCTCGATCGCCCGGGGCAATGTCGCCGCCGCGATCTGCGCGGGCTCCTTCTCCAGCCTGCTCGGCGTGGTCGTCACCCCGGTACTGGCCGCGCTGCTGCTGGGCGGCAGCGGAGGCGGCTTCTCGGCCGACTCGATGGTCAAGATCGGGCTCCAGCTACTGGCCCCCTTCCTCGCCGGTCAGCTCCTGCGCCGCTGGATCGGCGGCTTCATCTCCCGCCACCGGGCGGTGCTGCGCCTGGTCGACCGCGGCTCGGTGCTGCTCGTGGTCTACGCGGCGTTCAGCGAGGGCATGACCCGGGGCATCTGGCACCAGGTCACCCCGGCCCGGCTGGCGATCCTCCTCGGCGTCGAGGCGGTCCTGCTCACGGTGATGCTCACGCTCACCTCGTACGGCTCACGGAAGCTGGGCTTCGTCCGCGAGGACCGGATCACCATCGTGTTCGCGGGGTCGAAGAAGAGCCTGGCCGCCGGGCTGCCGATGGCGAGTGTGCTCTTCGGCGCCCAGGCGAGCCTGGCGGTGCTGCCGCTGATGCTCTTCCACCAGATGCAGCTCATGGTCTGCGCGGTGCTGGCCCGCCGCTATGCGGCGCGGGCGCCGGAGGCGGCGGTGACGGGGGCCGAAACGGGATCGGAGGCCGCTCAGGCCCGTACGGACAGCGCGGACAAGGCCGCGCTGACCCGCGTCTGACGTCAGCCTTCCGCGGTCTGGTTTCGGGCGGCCTGGTTTCCGGTCGCCTGGTCGTCGGCGTTCTGGTCTCCGGCGTTCTGGTCGCCGGCAGGCGGCAGCGGCGGCTTGCGGGCGATGAGGGACGCCTGTGGGGTGGGTTCCCATCGCTCCGGCTCCCGGAAGGTCCGGGCGCGGACCGGCAGTCCGGCCGCGGCCAGCAACTCGGCGATCCGGTCCGGCTGCCACCGGCGGAAGCTCAGCGACACCTCATGACCGAACGCCTCCGTGTAGACCCGCTGCTCATCGCCCACCTGGAAGCCCACCAGCGCGTATCCACCGGGCGCCAGCACCCGGTGGAACTCGGCGAACACATCCGGCAGCCGCTCCTGCGGAACGTGGATCGTCGAGTACCAGGCCACCACGGCGGCGAGGGTGCCGTCCGCGATGTCCAGGGACAGCATCGACCCCTCCTCGAACCGCAGCCCGGGATGCTCCCGCCGGGCCAGCTCCACCATCGCCGGCGACAGGTCGATCCCGTACACGGACAGCCCCAGCTCATGGAGGTGGGCCGTCACCCGGCCCGGACCGCTGCCGACATCGGCCACCGGTCCGCCCCCGGCGTTCCGCACCAGCTCGGCGAACCCGGCGAAAACCGCCCGCTCAAGCGTCTGGGCAGCCAGTTCGTCGCGATACTGCTTGTCGTAGTCGAGGGCTATGGCGTTGTAGGACGCCCGGGTGGAGCTGAGGAAGTCGGCTTCGTTCACGGCCGTTCACCCTAGCGGGACGCACTCGCGGCGGGTCTCGTTTTCAGACCCTCTCGGGAGGCTGTTGTCAGACCCCTCTGCGAGGCTTCGGACATGACGACGCTCACCCTGCAGCTGACCATCGACTGTGCCGAGCCACGCCGGATGGTGGCCTTCTGGGCCGAGGCCCTGGGCTATGTGCCCGAGCCCCCGCCCGGCGGCCATGCCACCTGGCGGGAGTACTGGGCGGACATGGGGGTGCCCGCGGAGGAGCTGCCTCCCGGGGCCGGGGAGATCCCGGAGTCCATCGTGGATCCGGAGGGGCAGGGTCCGAGGGTGTGGTTCCAGCAGGTTCCGGAGTCGAAGGTCACCAAGAACCGGCTGCATCTGGATCTGAAGGTGGGCGGCGGGCGCGATGTGCCCCTGGCGGTCCGCACCGAGCGGGTCACCGCGACCGTGGACCGGCTGAAGGCCGCCGGAGCCACGGTGCAGCGGATCATGGACGAGCCGGGGATGGAGTACTACGCGGTGGTGCTCCAGGACCCGGAGGGCAATGAGTTCTGTGTGGTCTAGCCGGGTGTCCGGTCGTGGATGGCCGCTAGTGATGAGATGACCGCACGCGGTCCAGGGGGAGGTGGACGAGGGCGCCGGAGTGGTGGTCGTCGAGCGGGGCGTTGAACTCGCGGACGCGGCGCAGTTCGGCGTCGGTCAGGGCGCGGCCGTACAGGCGGAACTCATCGAGATCGCCGGTCATATGGGAGCGGCCGTCCACGGCCTGGCCGAGGTGGAGGCCGAAGGGCGCGGTGCGGCTCACGGTGCCCGGGGCATCGGGGGCGGTGACGGCGGTGCCGCCGTCCACGGTGAGGGAGAGCCGTCCGCCGCTGCGGGTCAGGGCGAGGTGATGCCACTGCCCGTCGTTGTACGCGGCGTCGGTGGACACCGAGGCGCTGGTGAAGGTGGAGAAGCCGTTGACCGTCGTCATCAGCGCCCGGATCCGGTTGCTCCCGGGCTCACCGCGCAGCCAGACCTGCGGCTGTTTGGTGCCGATCCCGCCCATCCACAGGAACGGATGCTGCCCGGCGGCGGCCGAGTAGCGGAACCACAGGCTCACGGTGAAGTCACGGGTGCCCAGCGGCAAGGCGGTCCGGTACGGAACACGTACCGCGTCGTCCGTGCCGTCGAAGGACAGCCCGCCGCCGAAGCGGCCGTCGCCGCGCGCCGCCGCGCCGCCGAGCACGGTCGCGGACCGGGCGCCGGGCGCGCGGTCGTCGGTGGTGGGGGCGGGCGCCTGACGGGGACCCAGCCAGTCCTCGGTGAAGCGGGCGAAGCGGATCTCGTCGCGGGCGTCCACCGCACCGCCCTCGTACAGCAGCCCCACCGTGTCGCGGGAGACCGCGACCATGTCGGAGTAGCCGGACCAGTCGGTGGTGACGACCTTGCCGCGCTCGACACCGTCCCAGGTGCGGGCCTCGTCCCAGGAGGAGCGGACCATCATGGTGCGGCGGCGGTCGGGGTCGGCGGGGGCCGAGAAGAGCAGCCGGCTGTGCCCGTCGCGGGCCGGATCGCGCAGCCGCAGGATCGACCCCTGCACCTGGGGAGTGGGCAGATCGGGGATGGTGCGGAAGGGCCCGGTGAAGCTCTGGCCGCCGTCCCGGCTGATGGCGTAGTCGCGATGGCCGAGATCGGTGCCGTCCTGCTCCCGCCCGCTGACGTAGACCGATCCGTCGGCGCGCTCCACCAGCGTCATCTCGGACGGCTTCTGACGGAAGGTGCCGTCCTCGGCGAGCGGGTAGGTGTCCAGCGCGCCGATGCGCCAGCGGTTGCCGCCGTCGTCGCTGTAGGCGAGCGCGGCATGGTTGTCGGTGATGCGGCCGCCGCTGTAGCTCTCGGTGTTGAGGGTGAAGAGCAGCCGTCCCTTGTGCCGGCCGTGCTGGAGCTGGATGCCGTGGACGGGGCCGGTGGCGTACCAGGAGTTCCACTGGGGCGGCATCAGCGAGGAGCTCAGATCGCGCGGGGTTGACCAGGTGGCGCCGTTGTCGTCGCTGTACTGCAGATGCGGGGAGCGGTCACAGGGGATGTCGCAGCTCTGGGAGTCGTCGCGGCCGGTGTTGTAGGTGCTGGCGAGCACGATGCGCCCGGTGCGCAGGTCCACGATGGGCGCGGGGTTGCCGTGGGTGTCGCCGCCGCCCTCGTTGATCACCTGGAGCGGGCCCCAGGTGCGGCCGCCGTCGGTGGAGCGCTTGAGGACCAGATCGATGTCCCCGGCGTCGCCGCAGTTGTCGACCCGGCCCTCGGCGAAGGCGAGCAGGGAGCCGTCCTTGGCCTTGACGATCGCCGGGATCCGGAAGCACGAGTAGCCCTGTTCCTGGGCGGACTTGAAGAGGACCTGTTGTTCGAAGCCGGAGTCGGCGCGGGCCGCGGACGCGGAGGAATCCGTGTCCGCGGCCCGTACCGGAAGCGGAATCAGGGCCAGCGCCGCGGCGGTGAGGAGCACGCAGGCGCGGCGCCGCCATGGTCTGGCACGGGGGCGGGGTGGTCTGGTGCGGGGACGTGTGCGGAGAACTGACGCCATGGTCACGGCCTGCCCTTCAGACTGCCTCATGGAGGCATCGGCATCTGGACGTCAAGGCCGTCGGGCATCACGCCAGGAGGCATCACACCGTCAGGACATCAAGACATCCCATGTCTCACACATGACTGCGGCAGAAAGTGTCTCGTCCTGCGGTCGTCCGGGACAAGGACCGTGCGTCATATCCTCGTGACACTACGCCAGTTGAGGTGAGGCGGGGCGCGAGAGGGCGGCGCCCGCCCCCGGCCGCGCCCCGCCTCCCGGCTGCCCCACTGCCCCGGGCCGGGCTTCGCCCCCCCCCGGCTGCCCCACTGCCCCGGGCCGGGCTTCGCCCCCCCCGGCTGCCCTACTGACCCCGGGCCGGGCCCCGCTTCGGTCAGTTCATGGCCGACTGGCCCGCGGTGATGACCCTGTCCAGCAGCGACCGGGACAGCTCGAGCTCCTCGATGGCCGCGGTCATCCGCTCCCGCTCCGCCCGCAGCTCGCCCAGCAGATCCGGGCAGGTGGGCACGAGGTGCTCACCGTCGTCGCGGAGGCAGGGCAGGACCTGGGAGATGGTCGCCGTCGAGAGCCCGGCCGCCAGCAGCGAGCGGATGCGCCGCACCACCGCCACATCGGACGCGCGGTATGCGCGATAGCCGCTGGGCTGCCGCTCGGGCTGGAGGAGGCCCTGCTGTTCGTAGTAGCGCAGCAGCCGCTCGCTCACCCCGGTGCGGCGGGACAGCTCGCCGATACGCATGGGCCCTCCTCCTCACGCCCTCACGCCCGGAACTCTCTTCACGCCCCGAAACTCTCCAATGGATGTCAGAGTTTACGGCTTCGGGCGCGCGCCGTCGCACAGGACGCGATCGGTGAGGCGCTGCAGGGCCGCCTCGGCCCGGAGCAGCTGCTCGTCGTCGGCGGTCTTGCCGCTGGAGCTGATGGTCACCGAGCGCCGCCCGCCCTCGGTGAAGCCGGTCCGCACCGTGGCCCCTTCGAGGTCGCCGCCGTGGCCCCAGCGGTAGCCGCCGCAACTGAGCGGCTGCCGCATCATCCCGAGCCCGTACTGGGCGTGCGGGAAGGGCACCTCGAAGTCCGGTCCGACGGGGACGGTCCGGCGCATCTCGGCCAGCTGCGCCGGGGGCAGCAGGCGGCCGCTCAGCAGCGCGGTGTAGAACCGGTCCAGATCGCGGTCGGTGGTGATGAGCGAACCGGCCGCGCCGCCCCAGGAGACGTTCCGGAGCGTGGTGTCCGTCCAGGTGCCGGAGCCGGGGAAGCGTTGATACGTATGCGCGTACGGGGCCTTCAGCCGCGGATCGTCCCCGGGCTCGTAGGTGCCGGTCAGGCCCAGCGGGCGGATGATGCGGTCGCGGACCTCCTCCGGCCACGCGCGTCCGGTGACCTTCTGGATGATCATTCCGGCGAGGACATAGCCGGGGTTGGAGTAGTTCCAGTCGGGCTTCTGGTCATCGGCCGGGGCGGGCGGGAAGTCGGGCCGGTGCTTCATCGCCCCGGCGACCACCTGCTCGGGGGAGACATGGTCGAACCGGGTCCGATCGAAGTCCGCCGCCGTGTCGCCGGTGTCGTCGCTGTAGGCGTAGTTGTGGATGCCACTGGTGTGCTGGAGCAGATTCCTGACGGTGATCCGGCGGCCGTCGTTGCCGTTGCCGCTCACCACACCCGGCAGCCACTTGTCCACCGGATCGCTCAGCGAGAGCCGCCCCTCGCCGACCAGTTGGAGGACGACCGTGGCCACGAAGGACTTGGTGACGCTCGCGGCCCGGTAGTGCGCCCCGTACGGCATGGGACGGCCGGTGTTCAGCTCCGCCTCGCCCGCGCGGGCGTGGATCCGGCGGTGGCCGTCGCGCACCTCCACGGTCAGGCCGATGAAACCGGCGTCCTCAAGGGTCCGGGCCACCTCGCGGCGCAACTCGTCCTCGGTGAGCCGGTGGTCGGGGGAGTCGGAGCCGGGCGCTGCGGGCGCTTGGGGTGCTGTGGGGGCTCCGGGGGTGGCGGTGGTGGTGGCGGCGGCCGGGACCGCGGCCGCACCGCCGAGGAGAGTGGCGGTGACGGCGGCGGCCATGACGAGGCGTAAACGAGGGCGCTTCGTGAGTGCGTTCATGTCTCACCAGCCTCCGGGTGCGGCGGCGCCCCGGCCATGCGGCAAGCCCCCGCGTAAGAGTGGGGGCTGCCCCATGGCCGGAGGCCCGTGGCAGGAGCTCCGCGGTAAGAGCTCCATGGCCGGGCTGCTCCGGCCGGTCGATCGCTCGGCGCGGTCGGGCGCTCGGGGCCGGTCGGGTGCTCGGGGCCGGTCAGGCCGACGAGCCGCTGTCCACCACCAGATCCGTGCCGACCACGGAGCCCGCCGCCGGTGAGGCGAGGTAGAGCACGGCCGCCGCGATCTCATCCGCCTCCGCGACCCGGCCCAGCGGATTCTCGGCCTTCACCCGCTCGGCGCGGTCGGCCTCGGTCTCACCGGGCAGCAGTGACATGGGGCCGTCGGAGACGCCGGGGCTGACCGCGTTGATCCGGATTCCCTGGTGGACATGGTCGAGCGCGGCGACCCGGGTCAGCGTGGCGACCGCCGCCTTGGAGGTGCTGTACGCGCCGAGGCCCGGCACCCGGAGGTGGGCGCCGAGGTTGGAGGAGACATTGACGATCGCCCCGCCGCCGTGGTCCTTCATGTGCGCGATCTGGTGCTTCATGGCCAGCCAGACACCGGTGACATTGGTGCGCAGCACCGCCTCCCAGTCCTCCTCGCTGACCTCCCCGACGGGCCCCTTGCCGCGCAGTATCCCGGCGTTGTTGACGGCGATGTCCAGTCCGCCGAAGCGGGTGACGGCCGTGTGCACCAGCTCCCGCAGCTGCCCGGAGTCGGTGACATCGGCGGTCACGGCGGTGGCCCGGCCATCGGCGGCCTCGATGAGGCCGACCGTCTCGGCCAGGGTGGATTCGGTGCGCCCCGCGGCCACCACGGAGGCGCCTTCGGCGGCGAAGGCGAGCGCGATGGCACGGCCGAGGCCGGTGCCCGCTCCGGTGACGAGGGCGGTCTTTCCGGTGAAGCGGTTCACTGCATGGCTCCTTGAGGAAGAGAGGAGGGACGGGATGGACGGGTCCGCTGGACGCGGAGGTTCAAGGCGGCGACGAGGGCGAGCGCGGCCCCCGTCGCGGCGAGGGAGAAGGCATCGCTGCCGAAGGTGAGCACGATGGCGAAGACGACGGTCGGGCCGAGCTCCATCGCCGTGTTCAGCACCCCGCCCGCGAGTCCGGTCCGCTCGGGCGGCACCCCATGGGTGGTGAGCACGGCGGCCCCGGCGAAGGAGGCGGCGGCGCCGGCCGGCAGCAGTACCAGCCCCGGCAACAGCGCGGAGGCGTACGGGGTGTGCGGGTCGAGCCCGGTGAGGGCGAGCAGGACCAGCCCGGCCGCGGCCGTGGCCAGCCCGGCGGCGGTGACGACGCGGGGGCCGAAGCGGGCTATCAGCGGCCCGGCCGCCCGCCCCGAGACGAGCAGGGCGATGGCGAACGGCACAAAGGCGGCCGAGGTCCCCAGCGGTGACCAGTCACGGTCCTGCTGGAGATGGAGCGAGAGGGTCACAAAGGTCATCGCGGTCGCGCAGGCGCTGAGCGCGATGGCCGCGAGGGCGAGGGCCCGCCGCCGGTTCAGCAGGAAGCGGGGCGGCAGCAGTGGATCGCCGGCCCGGCGCTCGGCGAACCAGAACGCGACGAGCAGCGCGGCCCCGATGAGCAGGGGCGCCAGCACCCCGGCCGACGACCAGGGCAGGGCGTCGGTGACCACGAGCCCGTAACTGGCCAGCGTGATCCCGGCCGTGGCCAGCAGCGCGCCCGGCAGATCGAGCGTCCGGCCCCGGCTCGGCGCGGTGTCCGGCAGCAGCCGGGGCGCGAGGGCGAGGGCGGCCGCGGCCACCGCGAGGGGCACGGCGAAGCTCCAGCGCCAGGACAGCCATTCGGCTATGACGCCGGAGACCAGATTGCCCGCGGTCGCGCCGAGCACCGAGAGCCCGCCCCAGGTGGCCATCGCTCTGCCATAGGCCGCGGGGGAGGGGAAGACGGCGCGCAGCACGGCCATGGCGGCGGGCGCGATCAAAGCCGCCCCCGCGCCCTGGGCGAACCGGGCCATGAGCAGTGTCCCGATGCCGGGGGAGAACGGGGCGGCGGCCGAGGCGGCGGCGAAGACGATGAGCCCGGCGGTGAGGGCGCGCCGCCCGCCGTAGCGGTCGGAGAGGCGCGCGCCGAAGAGCAGCAGCCCGGCGAAGGTGAGCCCATAGGCGGCGCTGAGCAGGATCAGATCGGCCCGCTCCAGGCCGAAGGCTCGGCCGATCTCGGGCAGCGGCACGGCGATCGCCGCGAGCGTGAAGATCAGGGTGATCTGGACGGAGCCGAGCAGGGCGAAGGCGTGGCGATGGGGCGTCGTGGTGGTGGCGGTGCCGGTGCCGCGCGGGGTGTCGGTGACGGTCATCTCTCCCCCAATATTTGACCGATCGTTTTAATATGCGGGCATACGAATGGGCTCTGTCTCACTCCTGTGATCGTGGTGTGGTGCGGCTCCGAGCCGGGGCGGGCCGGTACGTCAGGCCGCAGAGGTCGGGTCGAAGGCGTCAGGCCAAGCAGGTCAGTCCAGCAGTGCCAGCGCCTGCTCCGCGGCGTCCCGCACCCGGGCCGGGTCGTCCGACGCCTTGCCGACCACCCGCAGCCCCTGCATCAGCACGAACAGCATCCGCGCCAGCGCACGGGGGTCGCGGTCCTCGGGAAGCTCTCCCTGGGCCTGGGCCCGTATCAGCGCGGAGCACAGTGGCGTCTCCACGTGATCCCAGCTCAGCTCCACCCGGCGGGCGGCCGCCGGGTCGTGCGGAGCCAGCTCGGCCGCTGTGTTGGTCACCAGGCAGCCGGCCAGCCGCATCTCCGGGGAGGCGGCCTCCTCGGCGAAGCGGCGCACCACCGCCCGCACCGCGGGCAGCGCCGGGCCCGGCTGGGACAGCTCGGTCAGCAAGGACGGGTCGCGCGTCTCCGCATAGCGGTCCATGGCCTTCAGGTACAGCTCGTGCTTGCTGCCGAAGGTGGCGTAGATACTGGCGCGGCCGATGCCGAGATGGTCGACGAGGTCCGCCATCGAGGTCGCTTCATAGCCGCGCTGCCAGAACAGCTCGAGAGCCGACTGCAGGGCGGCCTCCGGGTCGAATTCCTTCGTTCTGGCCATGAGCCAATCGTAGCACCTAACCAGAACGAACGGTCAAGAACGCTTTCGAGTGAAGGGCCGGATGTGGAACGCAGGTACGGGACCCGGTGACGCGCGTACACGCCCCGGTAGGGACCGGCCGGCGCAGGGGGCGCTCCCCGCCGGCCGGCCCGCCAACCCGTGCAGCGGGCGGACCGCTTCTCAGGTCCCGCCGACCGCTGTCCGCAGGGCGAGTCGCTGCTCACCCGCGTACACGTTCATCGAAGTGCCGCGGAGGAAGCCCACCAGGGTCAGCCCCGTCTCCGCCGCCAAATCCACCGCCAGCGAGGAGGGCGCCGACACCGCCGCCAGCACCGGGATCCCCGCCATCACCGCCTTCTGCGCCAGCTCGAAGGAGGCGCGGCCCGAGACCATCAGCACCGACCCCGACAGCGGCAGCAGACCCTGCTGGAGCGCCCGCCCCACCAGCTTGTCCACCGCGTTGTGCCGGCCCACGTCCTCCCGCAGGTCCAGCAGCTCGCCGTCCGGGGTGAACAGCCCCGCCGCGTGCAGCCCGCCGGTCCGGTCGAAGACGCGCTGCGCCGCGCGGAGCCGGTCGGGGAGCACGGAGAGCGTCTCCGGCTCGATCCGGACGGGAGAGCTCCCGCCGTCGGCCCCGCCGTCCGTCCCGTCGCCGAGGCCGTCCGCGAGTGCCCAGCGCGCCGTCGTCCGCACCGCGTCCAGGCTGGCCTTGCCGCACAGCCCGCAGGAGGACGTCGTATAGACATTGCGCTCCAGGGTGATGTCCGGGACCGGCACACCCGGTGCGAGCGTCACATCCACCACGTTGTAGGTGTTGGAGCCGTCCTCGGTGGCGCCCGCGCAGTAGACGATGTTCGCCAGCTCGTCCGCGCGCCCGAGGACGCCCTCGCTCACCAGGAACCCGGCGGCGAGGGCGAAGTCGTCGCCCGGTGTGCGCATGGTGATCGCCAGCGGTTTGCCGTTCAGCCGGATCTCCAGCGGCTCCTCCGCCACCAGGGTGTCCGGCCGGGTGCTGACCGCCCCGTCCCGGATGCGGATGACGCGGCGTCGCTCGGTGACCCGTCCCATGTCGATCAGTCCCGGTTCTGTGCGTGGTTCTGTACGTGCTGGTAGCCGAAACGGCCCTTGATGCACAGGTTCCCGTGCGTGACGGGATTGTCGTGCGGCGAGGTGACCTTCACGATCTCATTGTCCTGCACATGGAGGGTGAGATTGCACCCCACACCACAGTAGGCGCATACCGTCGTCGTCTCCGTCTGCGCCGACTCGTCCCACGTCCCGGCCGTCCGCATGTCGAACTCGGTCTTGAAGCTCAGCGCGCCGGTCGGGCACACCTCGATGCAGTTGCCGCAGTAGACACACGCGGAGTCGGTAAGGGGCGCGTCGTGCTCGGTGGAGATCCGGGCGTCGAAACCGCGGCCCGCGACCGCGATCGCGAAGGTGTTCTGCCACTGCTCGCCGCAGGCGTCCACGCATTTGTAGCAGAGGATGCATTTGTCGTAGTCGCGGACGTACAGGTCGTTGTCGACCTTCGGCTCCTCGTCCACCCGGGCGGCGTCCGCGCCGAAGCGGTCCGGCTCGGCTCCGTACTCCTCGATCCACTCGGCCGCGCGCGGGGTCGTCGACAGATCGGTGGAGGAGGCCAGCAGTTCCAGGACGACCTTACGGCTGTGGCGGGCGCGCTCGGTGTCCGTGCGCACCTCCATGCCCTGCTCCACCCGGCGGGAACAGGCCGGGGCGAGGGTGCGGGCGCCCTCCACCTCCACCACGCACACCCGGCAGGCGTTCTTCGGGGTGAGCGTGTCGCCCTGGCACAGGGTCGGGACGTCCTTGCCCGCGGCGCGGCACGCGTCCAGCAGGGTGCTGTCCTCCGGGGCCCGGACCGGCTCGCCGTCCAGGGTGAGGTCGACCAGACGGCGCGGGGGTCGCAGCGGTATCGCGGTCACTCGAAGGCTCCCAGGCGGTCGATGGCGGACTCCACGGCGTTCCAGGCGGTCTGGCCCAGACCGCAGATCGAGGCGTCCCGCATGGCCCGACCGACCTCGCGCAGCAGCGCGATGTCCCCGGCCGCGGCGGCGCCCGTAAGGTCCTTGATCCGGTGCAGCGCCTCCTCCTGCCGTACGGTGCCCACCCGGCAGGGGACGCACTGGCCGCAGGACTCGTCACGGAAGAACTCCGCGATGCGCAGCAGGACGCGGGGCAGGTCGACGCTGTCGTCCAGGACCAGCACCACCCCGGAGCCGAGGGTGGTGCCCGCGGCGCGCGTGCCCTCGAAGGTCAGCGGGACGTCCAGCTCGTCGGGGCGTACGAAACCGCCCGCCGCGCCGCCGAGCAGTACCGCGCGCAGCGTCTCGGGCGGCCCCGCGAGCTCCAGCAGCTCGCCCAGCGACGCCCCGAACGGCAGCTCGTAGACGCCGGGCCGGGCGACCGTGCCGGAGACGCAGAACAGCTTGGTGCCGGTGGAGGTGCCGGTACCGGTGCGGGCATACGCCTGCGCACCCTCGATCAGAATCGGCAACACATTGACCAGCGTCTCCACGTTGTTGACCGCGGTCGGCTTGCCGAACAGCCCCTTCTCGACCGGGAACGGTGGCTTGCTGCGCGGTTCACCGCGCCGCCCCTCGATCGAGTTGAAGATCGCGGTCTCCTCACCGCAGATGTACGCGCCCGCGCCGCGCCGGATCTCGATGTCGAACGCGAACCCCTGCCCCATGACGTCCTCGCCGAGGAAGCCGCGGGCCCGGGCCCGGTCGATGGCGGTGCGCAGCCGGCGCAGCGCGCGGGGGTACTCGCCGCGCAGATACAGATAGCCGCGGTGGGCCCCGGTCGCATAGCCCGCGATGGTCATGGCCTCGATCAGGGCGTAGGGATCGCCCTCCATCAGGACCCGGTCCTTGAAGGTGCCCGGTTCGCTCTCGTCGGCGTTGCAGACCAGATAGTGCGGATGGTCGGGCTGCTGGGCGGTGGCCGCCCACTTCCGCCCGGTGGGGAACGCGGCCCCGCCCCGCCCGACCAGCCCCGCCTCGGTGACCTCCCGGATCACCCCGGCGGGCCCGAGCGTGAACGCGCGCCGCAGGGCGGCGTATCCGCCGTGGGTGCGGTAGTCGTCGAGCGACCCGGGGTCCACGACTCCGATCCGGCGCAGCAGCACCAGGCCGTTGCCTCCGGCCAGGGGCACGGATGTGTCCCGCCGCGCGGAACTCTCGGGCCGCGCACAGGGGTCGGCGTGCGGCTCCGTATGTGCGGAGTTCTCCGGCCGCTGCCCGGCGTCGGGGCCCGGGTCGGGCACGGCCGCGTCGTCGTCGGTCCCCGCCCGCGTGGCGGGCGGGGAGCAGGGGCCGTCGGCGCCGGTCTGGGGGACCGCGGTCGCCGCGGGGGGTTCGGCCGGCGCGTCGTGCGGCGCCGATGCCGCGTCGGCCACCGCCTCGGCGGTGGCGGGGGCGACGACCGCGGCCTGCGGGGTCTCGCCCGCGCGGATCGCCAGGGCCGCCGGGGCGCGTTCGCACAGGCCCAGGCACGGGCTGGGCTGCCAGACGGCTCCGGACCCGGCCGAGCCCGCCGGGCCCAGGTCCCGTTCGAGCTCCGCGCACACCCGCGCGGAGCCCCGGGCCGCGCACGCCAGGTCGGTGCAGACGTGGACGACGGTCGCCGGACGGGGTTTCACCGCGAACATCGCGTAGAAGGTCGCGACCCCGTAGCCCTCCGCCGGAGGGACCGTCAGCCGGCGGCACAGATAGTCCAGTCCGCCCTCGCTGATCCAGCCCACCCGGTCGTTGAGGGCATGCAGCCCCGGCAACAGCAGTTCGCGCCGCTCACGTGCCTCGCGGCCGCCGCGCGCCCAGCGCAGATCGGTGTCGTTGCGGTCGTCCGCGCCCTCCCAGGCGGATTCGGGCGGGCCGAGCAGGGCGTCGACCGCCGCCCGCTCCGCGTCCGTGGGCTTGCCGGCACCGAAGCGCAGATCCACGGTCAGCTCCTTACGGCGGTCACGGGAATCTTCTCGATCCTTATGGCCGACGCCTTGAACTCCGCCGTCCCCGCGATGGGGCAGTTCGCCTCGATCGTCAGGGAGTTGGTGTCCACCTCGTCGGGGAAGTGCATGGTCATGAAGGCGAGCCCCGGCCGCAGCCCGGGATCGATCCACACCGGCGCCACCACAGAGCCGCGCCGCGAGGTGACCCGCACCCGCTCCTCGGTCTCCACCCGGTAGCGGGCCGCGTCCTCCGGGCACAGCTCGATGTACTCGCCGCGCCGCAGCGGAGAGGCGAACCCCCCGCTCTGCACGCCGGTGTTGTACGAGTCCAGGCGGCGTCCCGTGGTGAGCCGGATCGGGTAGGCGTCATCGGTCAGATCGACCGGCGGATCGTGCTTCACCGGGCCGAAGGGGGCGAGGGCGCCGCGCCGCGCCGGATCGCTCTCCCACAGCCGGCCGTGCAGATAGGTGGGCTCGAGGCGGTCGGTGCTGGGGCAGGGCCACTGGATGCCCTGGTGCTCCTCCAGCCGCTCGTAGGTCATGCCGAAGTGGTCGGGGGAGACGGCGCGCAGCTCGTTCCACACCTCCTCCGCACCCTCGAACTTCCAGTCGTGGCCAAGCCGTCGCGCCAGCTCACAGATGATGTCGATGTCCTCGCGCGCCTCGCCCGGCGGCTCAACGGCCTTGCGCACCCGCTGGACGCGGCGCTCGCTGTTGGTGGTGGTGCCCTCCGTCTCGCACCAGCCCGCGGTCGCCGGGAGCACCACATCGGCCAGCTCGGCGGTCCTGGTGAGGAAGATGTCCTGGACCACCAGGTGTTCCAGCGACTCCAGCCGCCGGACGGCCTGTTCGGTGTCGGCCTCGGACTGGGCCGGGTTCTCGCCGATGCAGTAGACGGCGCGCAGTTCGCCCGCCTCCATGGCCTCGAACATCTCGGTGAGGTTCAGCCCGTAGCGCGGCTGGATGACCACGTCCCAGGCGCGCTCGAACTTGGACCGGGTGGGCGGGTCCAGGATGTCCTGGAAGCCGGGCAGCCGGTTGGGGATGGCGCCCATGTCGCCGCCGCCCTGGACGTTGTTCTGGCCGCGCAGCGGCTGCAGTCCGCAGCCGTACCGGCCGACATGGCCGGTCAGCAGGGACAGATTGATCAGCGCCCGGACGTTGTCGGTGCCGTTGTGGTGCTCGGTGATGCCGAGCGTCCAGCAGAGCTGGGCGCGCTCGGCGGTGGCGTAGGCGTGCGCGAGATCGCGGATGGCGTCCGCGGGGACGCCCGTGACCTTCTCCGCGACGCTCAGGGTCCAGGGCTCCACATGGGCCGCGTACTCCTCGAAGCCACTGGTGGCGCGCTCGATGAAGGAGCGGTTGGCGAGCCCCGCGTGGATGATCTCGCGGCCCACGGCGTGGGCGAGCGGGATGTCGGTGCCGACGTTGAGCCCCAGCCAGCTCTCGGCCCATTCGGCGGTCGAGGTGCGGCGCGGGTCGACGGCGTACATCCGGGCGCCGTTGTGGATGCCCTTGAGTACGTGCTGGAAGAAGATCGGGTGCGCGAAGCGGGCGTTGGAGCCCCACATCACGATGAGATCGGTGTCCTCGACCTCCGCGTACGACGACGTGCCGCCGCCGGAGCCGAAGACGGCGGACAGCCCCGCGACGCTGGGCGCGTGGCAGGTGCGGTTGCAGGAGTCGACGTTGTTGGTGCCCATCACCACCCGGGCGAACTTCTGGGCCACGTAGTTCATCTCGTTGGTGGCGCGGGCGCAGGAGAACATGCCGAACGCGTCGGGCCCGTGGGCCGCCGTCACGGCCCGGAACCCGGCGGTGGCCCGGCTGAGCGCCTCGTCCCAGGAGGCGCGGCGGAGTTCACCGCTGACCGAATCCCGCACCAGGGGGTGGGTCAGCCTCGGGTACTGCTTCTGCTGTCGGTTGCGCTGGCGGTTACGGGCCACGACGGGCTCCTTACGGCGGTCACGCCGCGGTGCGACGTGAGGGAACCGAACGTCCGGGTATCGTCGACAGAATATTGGATACAGTATGCCCGGGGAGGGGGTCAAGGAGTCGAACGACACCTCAACCCCCCTCCCGTCCGCCGGTGATGGGAGCCGGGCGGTGATGGGACGTCGGCCGGTGAAGAGAGCTCACAGGGGAAGCGAGCTCGGCCGGTACAGCGAGTTCGGCCGGTGAAGGCGGTAAAGCGAGTTCGGCCGGTGAAGGCGGTAAGGCGAGTTCAGCCCGTGAAGAGCTGTGTGGCCTTGCGGATGAGCTCGTAGACCCCGTACGCGAAGGGCAGCGCGACCCAGGCCCAGACGGCCACGGTCAGCGCGGTGCGGTTCGTGGTGGGTTCGGTCATCGGTCCGCTCCCTTCTCGGCGGGCGCCGCCTTTTTCTCAGCCTCGGCGGGCGCCGCCTTTCCCTCGGCCTCGGCGGGCGCCGCCTCTTCCTCGGCCTCGGCGGGCGCCGCCTCTTCCTCGGCCTCGGCGGGCGCCGCCTCTTCCTCGGCCTCGACGGGCGCCGCCTTTTCCTCAGCCTCGGCGGGCGCCGCCTTTCCCTCGGCCTCGGTCGCCGCGGTAGCCGGTTCGTGGAAGCGCGGATGGACCGGCCGTACCAGCTCGTTGGCGATGAAGCCGACGATCAGCAGCGCGATCATGATGGTCAGGGAGAGCGAGTACAGCCCGGGGCCGCTCTTCCCCGCCTCCTCCTGGTGGTCGGCCACCTTGTTGACGATGTACGGGCCGAGGACTCCGGCCACCGACCACGCGGTGAGCAGCCGGCCGTGGATCGCGCCCACCTGATAGGTGCCGAACAGGTCCTTCAGATACGCCGGAACGGTCGCGAACCCGCCCCCGTAGAAGGAGAGGATCACCAGCGCGCACACCACGAACAGGGGCTTGGAGGAGTCCCCGATTTGCGCGATGGCCAGATACATCAGCGCGCCCACGCCCAGATAGATCCGGTACATGTTCTTGCGCCCGATGAGGTCGGACGTGGACGACCAGACCAGCCGCCCGGTCATGTTGGCCGCCGACAGCAGGGCGACGAAACCGGCCGCCGCGGTGGCGGTCACGGGGGTGTCGGTGTCCTTGAAGTAGTCGCCGATCATGGGCGCGGCCTTCTCCAGGATGCCGATGCCCGCCGTCACGTTCATGCACAGCACCACCCACAGACACCAGAACTGCGGGGTGCGAAGGGCGTTGCGCGCGGAGACGTCGGCCGCGCTGACCATGTGCCCCTGCTCCTGCGGCGGCTCCCAGCCGGCGGGCCGCCAGCCGTCGGCCGGTACCCGCACCAGCAGCACGCCGAGGGTCATGAAGACCGCGTAGGTCAGACCGTGCACCAGGAAGGTGGCGGCGATGCCGCTGTTGTCGGTGCCGAAGCGCTCCATCAGCCAGCTCGACCAGGGCGAGGCGATCAGCGCGCCGCCGCCGAAGCCCATGATGGCGATGCCGGTGGCCATGCCGGGCCGGTCGGGGAACCACTTCATGAGCGTGGAGACGGGGGAGATGTATCCGATGCCGAGACCGATCCCGCCGATGAAGCCGTAGCCGAGGACGACCAGCCAGTACTGGCTGGTGGCGGCGCCGAGCGAGGCGACGAGGAAGCCGGAGGAGAAGCAGACGAGGGAGACGAACATCGCCCAGCGCGGGCCGTTGCGCTCGACGAGCGTCCCGCCGAAGGCGGCGGACAGGCCGAGCATCACGATGCCCAGCTGGAACGGGAGTGCGCTGGCCGTGCCCGAGAGGTCCATGGAGGACTCCAGGGGCGGCTTGAACACGCTCCAGGCGTACGCCTGGCCGATGGAGAGGTGGACGGCTAGGGCGGCCGGTGGCACCAGCCAGCGGCTCCAGCCCGGTGGGGCCAGGGTGCGCGAGCGATGCAACGGGCCGAGTCGATCATTGGTGAGCATGTGCCCGGACTTTAAGGATTCAACGAGTCAATGACTAGACGTAAAAGCGCCTGGGATGTGTCGGCCGCGTGGACGGGGTGGGTAAACTGTAGACAATAACCAATCCGGGCATCCGGTGAACGGCGAGCCAGAGGGGGCGCGATGCTGTCCAGGGGACTGCCGCACGGCGCGGTACCGAAGCTGGAGCGGCCCGGTCCACTCCGCGAGCGCGTCTATGAGGCGCTGCTCGAACTCATCACCACCCGCGCCCTCCGCCCCGGTCAGCACCTCGTGGAGAGCGAGCTCGCCGGGCAGCTCGGGGTCTCCCGCCAGCCGGTGCGCGAGGCCCTCCAGCGGCTCAACACCGAAGGCTGGGTGGATCTGCGGCCCGCGCAGGGCGCGTTCGTCCACGAGCCCACCGAGGAGGAGGCCGATCAGCTCCTTACGGTGCGCACGCTCCTGGAGGCCGAGGCCGCCCGGCTGGCCGCCGCGGGGATCGACGCGGCCGGGATCGCCGCGCTGGAGGACCTGTGCGCGAAGGGCGAGCGCGCGGTGCTGGACGACGATGTGGACGGCGCGGTCGCGGCGAACGCCGAATTCCACGCCAAGGTGATGGAGTTGGCCGGAAACGCGGTTCTGTCCGAGCTGGCCGCCCAGGTGGACCGCAGGGTCCGCTGGTACTACACCCCGGTCGCCCGTCAGCGCGGCAAGCAGTCCTGGATCGAGCATCGCGAGCTGATCGCCGCCATCACCGCCGGTGACGAACACGGGGCCACGGCCGCCATGCGCACCCACACCGAACACACCCGCCGCACGTACCACGACCGCGAGCGGTCCTGACCCCTCCGCCGGACCGGCCGTTGCCGGGTGGCGTCATCCCCGAGTGGCGTCGATGCGCTCGACAGCCTCCTTGGCCTCCTTCAAGTCGGCGTCGGTGAGCTGCCGGTAGGCCTTGATGGCCTCGAACTTCTTGCCCTCCCGCAGCAGGGCGGTCACTCGCCTCAGGTCGGGCCCGACCACCTCGATGTCCAGGTGGTCGAGGATCAGGTCCAGCTTGTGCTCGATCCGGTCCGCCCTGCGCTGGATCTTCTTGATCCTCGACTCCAGCAGCGGATACTGCAGAACGAGGGCCATGATCAAGATGTACGTCGCTATCTCCATGATCGCCGATCGTAATGGCCGGAGTGGCCGGAGTGGCCGAACCCTTTTGCCGGGCCCGCGCTCCCGAACCGGTGCCTCCTCGTGCTGTCGCGAAATCAACTCAGCTTTGTCCTGCGACAGGAGAAAGTCGTAGCCAATTGCGGCGCAAGTTCTTCCCACCCCCGACAACCGCTGCTACGTTCCCCGTGAAAGCCCGGTGACGTGGATGCCGATGACGGCGGGAGGGGCAGCGTGAGGCGCATGACGGCACGACCGGCGAACGCGCATCAGGCACGATTGCTCCGTCTGCTGCGCGACGGCGGCCCCAACTCCCGTGCTCAGCTCGGCGATCAGATCGATCTCTCGCGTTCGAAGCTCGCCGTGGAGATCGACCGGCTGCTGGAGACCGGGCTGGTGGCCGCGGACGGGCTCGCGGCCTCGCGCGGTGGCCGGCGTTCGCACAACATCCGGCTCGCGCCGGGGCTGCGGCTGCTCGGCGTCGATATCGGCGCCACCTCCGTGGACGTCGCGGTGACCAATGCCGAACTGGAGATTCTCGGCCATCTCAACCAGCCCATGGATGTGCGCGAGGGACCCGTCGCGGTCTTCGAGCAGGTGCTGGACATGGCCGCGAAGCTCCGGGCCTCCGGGGTGGCCGAGGGGTTCGACGGGGCGGGCATAGGTGTGCCCGGCCCCGTGCGGTTCCCCGAGGGTGTGCCGGTGGCGCCGCCGATCATGCCGGGGTGGGACGGCTTCCCCGTACGGGAGGCGCTCAGCCAGGAGCTGGGCTGCCCGGTGATGGTCGACAACGATGTGAACCTCATGGCGATGGGGGAGCAGCACGCCGGAGTCGCCCGGTCCGTCAAGGACTTCCTCTGCGTGAAGATCGGCACCGGTATCGGCTGCGGGATCGTCGTCGGCGGTGAGGTCTACCGCGGTACGACGGGCAGCGCGGGCGACATCGGCCACATCCAGGCCGAACCCGACGGCCGCCCCTGCGCCTGCGGCAACCGCGGCTGCCTGGAGGCGTACTTCGGCGGCGCGGCACTGGCCCGCGACGCCGAGGCGGCCGCCCGCGACGGCCGGTCCGCCGAACTCGCCGCCCGGCTGGAGGAGGTGGGCGGCCTCGCCGCCACGGACGTCGCCGCGGCGGCGTCGGCGGGCGACGCGACCGCCCTCGACCTCATCAGGGAGGGCGGCACCCGTACGGGCCAGGTCATCGCCGGGCTCGTCAGCTTCTTCAACCCCGGTCTGGTGGTCATCGGCGGCGGTGTCACCGGGCTCGGCCATACGCTGCTCGCCGCCATACGGACCCAGGTCTACCGCCAGTCCCTGCCCCTGGCCACCGGCAACCTCCCCATCGTGCTGGGCGAACTCGGCCCGGCCGCCGGGGTCACCGGCGCGGCCCGCCTGATCAGCGACCACCTCTTCTCCCCGGCCTGACGGCCTGACGGCTTGACGGCTTGACGGCCTGATCCCGCCCGGCCACGGCCGGTCCGTACCTCGGCACAGCGCAGCAGCACGGCATCCGCACCGCCCTCGGCGTACGCCACGTCGAGGCACGAGCCGCACGACCGGCACCACTGAGCCGCACGACCGGCACCACTGAGCCGCACCACCCGGGCACCACCGAGCCGCACCACCCGGCACCACCGTGGCGGCGCGCCGTACCCCGGCACGCCCCGCACCTCACCACGGCACGACGTCACCGCTCCACCCAGCCCCAGCCAGCCCTATCCCCAGCCCCGCCGCGCGCCCGCAGCGGCTCCGGCACGCCCAGCGACCCGCACCGCATCGAGCGAACCCGCCGAGGAGGCCAGCCATGGCACCGGCACCACCCGACCCGCGCCCGCTCCTCACCATGTCCGCGATCACCAAGTCCTTCCCCGGCGTACGGGCCCTGGACGGCGTCGACCTCGATGTCGAAGCGGGCGAGGTGCACTGTCTGCTCGGCCAGAACGGCGCCGGCAAGTCCACCCTCATCAAGGTGGTCGCCGGGGCGCATCAGCCCGACAGCGGCGAGATCCTCTGGCAGGGCGCACCGGTCACCCTCAAGTCGCCCATCGCCGCCATGCGCCTGGGGATCGCCACCATCTACCAGGAACTCGACCTGGTGGAGGGGCTGTCCGTGGCCGAGAACGTCTTCCTCGGCCATGAGATGGCCACCGCCGGTTTCGTCCGCTCCCGAGCGGCCCGCACCGCCACCGCCGCGCTCCTGACCCGGCTCGGACACCCCGAGATCGACCCGGGGCGGCTGGTCGGGGAGCTGTCCGCGGCCGGGCAGCAGATCGTCTCGATGGCCCGCGCGCTCTCCCACGACGTCCAGCTCATCGTGATGGACGAGCCGTCCGCGGCCCTCGACCCCGACGAGGTCGACAATCTCTTCCGCATCGTCGGCGATCTCACCGCCGCCGGGGTCGCCGTCGTCTACATCTCGCACCGGCTGGAGGAGATCCGCCGGATCGGCGACCGCGTCACCGTGCTCAAGGACGGCCGCGCCGCCGCCCGCGGGCTGGACGCCCGCACCACCCCGACCCGCGAGGTCGTGGCCCTGATGACGGGCCGGGACGTGGAGTACGCGTTCCCGCGCCGCACCACGGCACCTCCGGCCGCGAGCGCCGCGCCCGTGCTGCGGCTGGAGAACCTCGGCAGGGCGGGGGAGTTCGAGCCGATCGACCTCGAAGTGGCGCCCGGCGAGATCGTCGGGCTCGCCGGACTCGTCGGCTCCGGACGGTCCGAGATCCTGGAGACCGTCTACGGCGCCCGCCGTCCCACCTCGGGCCGGGTCCTGGTGGACGGGCGCGCGCTGCGCCCCGGCAGCGTGTCCGCCGCCGTGCGCGCCGGGCTCGGGCTCGCCCCCGAGGAGCGCAAGGCGCAGGCGCTGCTGATGCTGGAGTCCGTCACCCGCAATGTCTCGGTCTCCTCGCTGACCCGCTTCTCCCGCGCCGGGTGGGTGGACCGCGGCGCGGAGCGGGCGGCGGCCCGTAGGTGCGTACGCGACCTCTCGCTGCACCCCGACGACCCGGAGCGGCCGGTGCGGACCCTGTCCGGGGGCAATCAGCAAAAGGCCGTGCTGGCCCGCTGGCTGCTGCGCGGCTGCCGGGTGCTGCTGCTGGACGAGCCGACGCGCGGGGTGGACGTCGGCGCCCGCGCCGAGCTGTACGCCGTGATCCGCCGACTCGCCGACGACGGCATGGCCGTCCTTCTCGTCTCCAGCGAACTGCCCGAAGTCCTGGGTCTCGCCGACCGGGTGCTGGTGCTCCGCGAGGGCCGCGTCGTCCATACGGCGCCCGCGCGGGAGCTGGACGAGCACCGCGTCCTCGATCTCGTCATGGAAGGGAGCCCGTCGTGAACTCACCCGGGAGCAGGCCGGCGTCCAGCCCCCCGGCCGACCCCGCCCCGGTACCGGGCGCGGGCGCCACGCTGACGGCCGGTCCGGTCGGCAAACCGCCGGCCGGCCGCACCGGCACCGATCCGCTGAGCAGGCTGCGGCGCCTGGCCGACCTGCGCAACCTCTCGCTCGTCGGGGTGCTGGCGGTGCTGATCGCCGTCGGCGGCTTCACCAAGCCCGACGAGTTCCTCAGCACCGACAACCTCCAGCTCGTGCTCACCCAGGCGTCCGTCATCGGCGTCGTCACCGTCGGCATGACCTTCGTCATCATCAGCGGCGGCATCGATCTGTCGGTCGGCGCGATGGTCGCCCTCGCCTCGGTGTGGGCCACCACGCTCGCCACCCAGGACTACGGACTCGGCGGCATCCTGCTGTGCGCGGTCCTGGTGGGGCTCGGCTGCGGACTGGTCAACGGGGTGCTCATCGCGTACGGCGGGATGGTGCCGTTCATCGCCACCCTCGCGATGCTCGCCTCGGCCCGCGGGCTCGCCGTGCAGATCAGCGACGGCAGGACCCAGGTCGTCACCGTCGACCCGGTCCTGGACCTCGGGCTCCCGGACTCCTACGTCCTCGGCATACCGCCGCTGGTGATCATCTTCGCCGCCGTCACGGTCCTCGGCTGGCTGGTGCTCAACCGCACGACGTTCGGCCGGCGCACCGTCGCCATCGGCGGCAACGCGGAGGCGGCCCGGCTCGCGGGCATCGACGTCAAACGGCAGCGGCTGACGCTGTATCTGCTCTCCGGGCTGTGCTGCGGTGTCGCCGCCTTCATGCTGGTCGTCCTCACCGGCTCCGGCCAGAGCACCAACGGCAACCTGTACGAACTCGACGCCATCGCCGCCGCGATCATCGGCGGCACGCTGCTCAGCGGCGGCCGCGGCACCATCACCGGCTCCGTCCTCGGCGTCCTCGTCTTCACCACCATCACCAATCTGTTCGCCCTGAACAACCTTCAGAGCGATGTCCAGCAGATCGCCAAGGGCGCGATCATCGTCGCCGCCGTCCTGGTACAGAAGGGTCGTTCGACGCCATGAGGTTCCCACAGAGCTCCTCCCCCACCAGTCGCAGAAGCCTGCTCCTGGGCACCGCCGCGGCGGGCGCGCTGTTCGCCGCCGGGTGCACCAGCAACGAGAACAACGACAGCGACGAGAACAGCAAACAGGCCGCGAACACCGCCAATGACAAGCCCGGTAAGGCGGTCACCATCGGCTTCGCCGGGCCCCAGGCCGACCATGGCTGGCTCAACGCCATCAACGAGCAGGCCAAGCGGCGCGCCAAGGAGTACAAGGACGTCACGCTGGAGATCACCGAGGGCTCCAACGACACCGCCCAGCAGATCGGGCAGATCGAGACCCTCATCAACAAGAAGGTCGACGTCCTGGTCATCCTGCCCGCCGACGGCAAGGCGCTGACCCAGGTCGGGCTCAAGGCGATGCGGGCGGGCATCCCGGTCGTCAACCTCGACCGTGTCTTCGCCTCCCCGCAGGCGTACCGCTGCTGGATCGGCGGCGACAACTACGGCATGGGCTTCAACGCCGGGCAGTACATCGGTGAGCAGCTCAAGGGCAAGAAGAACGCCAAGGTCATCGAGTTGGCCGGGATCGACAACCTGGAGCTGACCCGACAGCGTACCGAGGGCTTCAACGACGCCCTGAAGAACTACCCGAACATCAAGAAGGTCGGCCGCCAGTCCGCGGAGTTCACGGTCGAGTCGGGCCAGTCGAAGATGGCCCAACTGCTCCAGGCCCACTCCGACTTCGACGCCCTGTGGAACCACGACGACGACCAGGGCGTCGGCGCCGAGCGCGCCATCAAGCAGGCCGGGCGCGATGACTTCCTCATGGTGGGCGGCGCGGGCGCCAAGCACGCCATGGACGCCATCAAGGCCGGCAACACCGTGCTGAAGGCCACCGTGCTCTACCCGCCGACCATGGCCGCCTCCGCCATCGACCTCGCCCGCGCGCTCGGCCAGGGCAAGGGCGTCGGCGGCCTCGCGGAGCTGGAGATCCCGGCCTCCCTCACCCTCTACTCCGCCGTCGTCACCAAGGACAACGTGGACGAATACCTCCCCACGGGATTCAGCTGAGCCCGATAGAGGGCCAGACCCCCCACCTCGCGTCGGTTTGCGATCGTCAGAAGGAGTCCCATGGAAAGTCCTGAAGCGAAGACGCTCGGCGTCGGCATGGTCGGTTACGCCTTCATGGGTGCCGCGCACTCCCAGGGCTGGCGTACCGTCGGCCGTGTCTTCGACCTGCCCGCGCGCCCCGTGATGTCCGCCATCTGCGGGCGCGACGCGGACGCCGTACGGACGGCCGCGGACCGGCATGGCTGGGCCGCGGCCGAGACCGACTGGCGGTCGATGATCGCCCGGGACGATGTGCAGCTCGTCGACGTCTGCACCCCCGGCGACAGCCATGCCGAGATCGCCATCGCGGCCCTGGAGGCGGGCAAGCACGTGCTGTGCGAGAAGCCGCTCGCCAACTCCGTGACCGAGGCGCAGGCCATGGTGGAGGCGGCGCGGCGGGCGCGGGAGCGCGGACAGGTGGCGATGGTGGGCTTCAACTACCGCCGCGCGCCCGCGATCGCCTACGCCCGCCGGATGGTGGCGCAGGGGCGGCTCGGCGTGCTGCGGCACGTACGGGTCACCTATCTGCAGGACTGGATCGTCGACCCGGAGTTCCCCCTGGTGTGGCGGCTGCGGCGGGAGTACGCGGGCTCCGGCGCGCTCGGCGACCTGGGCTCGCACATCGTCGACCTGGCGCAGTATCTGGCGGGGGAGCGGCTGATCGGCGTCTCGGCGCTCACCGAGACGTTCATCCGGGAGCGGCCGCTGCCCGCCGGTGCGGTGGCGGGGCTCGGCGGCTCCGGGGCGGGCGGGGCGGCGCGCGGACCGGTCACGGTCGATGACGCGGCGCTGTTCACCGGGCGGTTCGGCTCCGGTGCGGTGGCGTCGTTCGAGGCCAGCCGCTTCGCCGCGGGCCGTAAGAACTCGCTCAGGATCGAGCTCAACGGCGATCACGGTTCGCTCGCCTTCGATCTGGAACGGCTCAATGAGCTGTCCTTCCACGATCACACCGAGCCCGCCGCCGACTCCGGCTTCCGCCGGATCCTGGTGACCGAGCCCGAGCACCCCTACCTGGACGCGTGGTGGCCGCCGGGCCACGCCCTCGGCTACGAGCACACCTTCGTCCACCAGGCGCGGGACATGGTGCTCGCGGTCGCCGAGGGGACCGGACCCGAGCCGTCCTTCGAGGACGGGCTGCAGGTGCAGCGGGTGCTCGCGGCCGTCGAGGAGAGCGCGGAGAAGAACTGCGTCTACACCATCGTACCCGTCTGAGAACAGGAGGCCGGAATGCCCAGACCCTTCACGCTCTTCACCGGCCAGTGGGCCGACCTTCCCCTGGAGGAGGTCTGCCGGCTGGCCCGCGACTTCGGCTACGACGGCCTGGAACTCGCCTGCTGGGGCGACCACTTCGAGGTGGACCGGGCGCTCGGTGAGCCCGGCTATCTGGACGGGCGCCACAGTCTGCTGGAGAAGTACGGCCTGAAGTGCTTCGCCGTCTCCAACCATCTGGTCGGCCAGGCGGTGTGCGACTCGCCCATCGACGAGCGTCACAAGGCCATCCTGCCCGCCCGGATCTGGGGTGATGGCGAGGCCGAGGGCGTCCGGCAGCGGGCCGCCGCGGAGATGGCCGACACCGCCCGCGCCGCGGCCGCCTTCGGGGTCCGCACCGTCATCGGCTTCACCGGCTCCTCCATCTGGCATCTGGTGGCGATGTTCCCGCCGGTGGTGCCGGGGATGATCGAGCGGGGCTACGAGGACTTCGCCGAGCGCTGGAACCCGATCCTCGACGTCTTCGACGCCGAGGGCGTGCGCTTCGCCCACGAGGTGCACCCCAGCGAGATCGCCTACGACTACTGGACCACCCACCAGGCCCTGGAGGCGCTCGGCCACCGCCCCGCCTTCGGGCTCAACTTCGACCCCAGCCACTTCGTCTGGCAGGACCTGGACCCCGTCGGCTTCCTGTGGGACTTCCGGGACCGGATCTACCACGTCGACTGCAAGGAGGCCCGCAAGCGGCTGGACGGCCGCAACGGCCGCCTCGGCTCCCATCTGCCCTGGGGCGATCCCCGCCGCGGCTGGGACTTCGTGTCGGCGGGCCATGGCGATGTGCCGTGGGAGGACGTGTTCCGGATGCTGCGCTCGATCGGATACGACGGTCCGGTGTCGGTCGAGTGGGAGGACGCCGGGATGGACCGGCTCACCGGTGCCCCGGAGGCGCTGGCCCGGCTGAAGCACTTCGACTTCGACCCGCCGACGGCGTCGTTCGACGCGGCCTTCGGAGGCGGGGAGAAGTAGCCCGGTCCGTCCGGCGATCGAGGACCCGCCCCAAGGGCCCCTGGGTGGGGGCCCGCACACCGCGCCCCCACCCAGCTTTGTCCTGCCCGTGGATGAAGCAGGGGCTACTTTGTGTCAAAGGGGTTTCCGGACCGGACAAACACCGCTACGGTCCTTGAGATGTACCGGTCACATAGGGGCCCCTCGCCCCGGACCGGTCATCCCGGCGCGACGGCGCGCGCCTGTGCCAGTCACGGCGGCCTGACGGCCCGCCCGTACACCCCCCTCTTTCCACGGAGGATCAGCGTGCACAGGAAAAGGCTTCGACTGCGCGGGCCCCTCGCGCTCGTCACGAGCGCACTGCTCGTCGGCGCGGGGCTCGCGCTCACCGCTCCGCCGGCGGGCGCGGATCAACCGGCCCCGGCCGCCGAGGAGGTCCAGCAGGTCACCCTCGCCAAGGGCGTGGAGGAGACCGGCGAGCCCATGACGCTCGCCGTGCTCCCCGACCGCTCCGTGCTGCACACCTCGCGCGATGGCACCCTGTGGCTGACCGATGCCACGGGCGAGACCAAGGTGTCCGGCAAGCTGCCGGTCTACTCGCACGACGAAGAAGGGCTCCAGGGCGTCGGCATCGACCCCGGCTTCGCCGACAACCGCGCCATCTACCTCTACTACGCGCCCCCGCTCGACACCCCCGCCGGTGACGCGCCCACCCAGGGCACGGCCGCCGACTTCGCCAAGTTCGACGGCGTCAACCGGCTCTCCCGCTTCACTCTCAACGCCGACGGGACCCTGAACACCGGCAGTGAGAAGAAGGTCCTCGACGTGCCCGCTAACCGTGGCATCTGCTGCCACGTCGGCGGGGACATCGACTTCGACGCCGACGGCAACCTGTACCTGTCCACCGGCGACGACACCAACCCCTTCGAGTCCGACGGCTTCACCCCCATCGACGAGCGGGACAACCGCAATCCCGCCTTCGACGCCCGGCGCTCCGCGGGCAACAGCAACGATCTGCGCGGCAAGGTCCTCCGCATCAAGGTGGCCGACGACGGCTCGTACACCATTCCGGATGGCAACCTCTTCGCGCCCGGCACCGAGAAGACCCGGCCCGAGATCTACGCGATGGGCTTCCGCAACCCCTTCCGGATCAGTGTCGACAAGCCGACCGGCACGGTCTACGTCGGTGACTACGGACCGGACGCCGGCGCCGCCAACCCCGAGCGCGGACCCGGCGGCGCCGTCGAGTTCGCCCGGGTGACCAAGCCCGGCAACTACGGCTGGCCGTACTGCATCGCCGACAACAAGCCGTACCGTGACTACGACTTCGCCACCGGCACCTCCGGACCGGCCTTCGACTGCGCCGCGCCCAAGAACACCTCGCGGTACAACACCGGGCTCACCGATCTGCCGCCCGCCCAGCCCGCCTGGATCCCGTACGACAACGACTCCGTGCCCGAGTTCGGCTCCGGCTCCGAATCGCCGATGGCCGGGCCGGTCTACCGCTATGACGCCTCGCTCGACTCCCCGGTGAAGTTCCCCGAGTCGTACAACGGGAACTTCTTCGCGGGGGAGTTCGGCCGCCAGTGGATCAAGCGAATCGAGCAGGGCGCCGACGGGGCCGTGCAGAAGATCAACGACTTCCCGTGGTCCGGCACCCAGGTCATGGACTCGGCCTTCGGGCCGGACGGCGCGCTGTACGTCCTCGACTACGGCCTCGGCTACTTCAACGGGGACGAGCACTCCGCGCTCTACCGGATCGAGAACGCCACCGACGGCCACTCGCCCATCGCCGAGGCGAGCGCCGACCGCACCTCCGGCAAGGCGCCCATGAAGGTCGCCTTCTCCTCGGCGGGCACCTCGGACGCCGACGGCGACACCCTCGCCTACAACTGGGACTTCGGCGACGGCACGACGTCCGCCGCCACCAACCCAACCCACACCTACAAGAAGAACGGCACCTTCACCGCGACCCTCACCGTCAAGGACCCCACCGGTCGCACCGCCAGCGCCAATGTCCACCTCACGGTGGGCAACACCGCGCCCAAGGTGACGCTGCAACTGCCCGCCGACGGCCAGCTCTTCAGCTTCGGCGACGAGGTCCCGTTCAAGGTCAAGGTGACCGACCCGGAGGACGGGACCGTCGACTGCGCCAAGGTCAAGGTCACCTACATCCTCGGCCATGACAGCCACGGCCACCCCGTCACCACGGCCAACGGTTGCTCCGGCACCATCAAGACCAACGCGGACGGGGAGCACGACCCCAACGCCAACATCTTCGGGGTCTTCGACGCCGAGTACACCGACGGCGGCGGGGGCGGCCAGCCGCCGCTGACCACCCATGACCAGTCCATCGTCCAGCCCAAGCACCGGCAGGCCGAGCACTACGACGACAGCCAGGGCGTCTCGGTGATCAACCACACCCCGGCCAACGGCGGCAAGACGGTCGGCAACATCGAGAACGGGGACTGGATCTCCTTCACCCCGTATGTGCTGGGCAACGCCAAGGACTTCACCGCACGGGTCTCCTCGGCGGGCGCCGGTGGCACGCTGGAGATCCACAGCGGCTCCCCGACCGGACGGCTGCTCGGCACCGTCACCGTGCCGGTGACCGGCGACTGGGAGACCTTCCAGGACGTCAAGACGACGCTGAAGAAACCCCCGACCGGTACCACCACGCTGTCCCTCGTCTTCAAGGGCGGTGCGGGAGCGCTCTTCGACGTGGACGACTTCACGATCGGCACCGGCTGACGAGCGAGGCGCTGACGCGCTGACGACCGGGGCCGGGGGCGGCCGTGCGCGGCCGCCCCCGGCCCGGAGGAAGGAGCACGACGGTTATGCACCCGCACTCTTCTCCGCACTCCAGACCCGACTCCGGCTCGGGGGCCCCTTCCGGGCCCGGGCCCGAGCCCGCCTTCGGGCGGGGCGCCGAGCCCGCATCCGGGCGCCGCTCCGGATCCCGGCGAGGGGCGCGCCTCGCCGCCGTCGGGGCCGCGCTGCTGCTCGCCCTGACGGCCCTGCCCGCCGCCGCGTCCGGGGCCGCCACCTCGGCCGCCGCCGACGACGACCGGGTCCTGGTCTTCTCCAAGACGGCCGGCTTCCGCCATGACTCGATCCCCGACGGGGTCGCCGCCATCAAGGAACTCGGCGCGCAAAGCGGCTTCGCCGTGGACGCCACCGAGGACGGCGCCGCCTTCACCCCCGACAACCTCGCCCGCTACGACGCCGTCGTCTTCCTCTCCACGACCGGCGACGTCCTGGACGCCGCCCAGCAGTCCGCGTTCGAGGGCTATGTGCGGGCGGGCGGCGGCTACGTCGGCGTCCACGCGGCCGCCGACACCGAATACGACTGGCCCTTCTACGAGGGCCTGGCCGGGGCGTACTTCCAGTCCCACCCCGCGATCCAGCAGGCCACCGTGAACGTCGAGGACCGGGCCAACCCCGCGACCGCGCATCTCGCGCCGACGTGGGAGCGGACGGATGAGTGGTACAACTACCGCACCAACCCGAGGGAACGGGTGCGGGTCCTCGCCACCCTCGACGAATCCTCGTACCAGGGCGGCGCGATGGGCGAGGACCACCCCATCTCGTGGTGCCAGGAGTACCGGGGCGGACGCGCCTTCTACACCGGCTTCGGCCACACCAAGGAGTCCTACGCCGACCCCGCCTTCCGGCAGCACCTGCTCGGCGGCATCCGCTACGCCAGCGGCGCCGCCCACGCCGACTGCCGCCCCGAGCGGGGCTACCGCCCGCTCTTCGACGGCACCTCGACGGACGGATGGAAGCAGGCGGGCCCCGGCGGCTTCACCCTCGACACCGCGTCCGGGACCCTCACCTCCACGGGCGGCATGGGCATGCTCTGGTACCAGGCGCGCGAGCTGCACGGGTACTCGCTCAAGCTGGACTGGAAGATGGCGGGCGACGACAACTCCGGCGTCTTCGTCGGCTTCCCGGCCTCCGACGACCCCTGGTCGGCGGTCAACAACGGCTACGAGGTGCAGATCGACGCCACCGACACCCCCGATCACACCACCGGCTCGGTCTACGGCTTCCAGTCCGCGGATCTCGCCAAGCGGGACGCGGCGCTGAACCCGCCGGGGGAGTGGAACACGTACGAGATCCGTGTGCAGGGCGAGCGGCTGCGGATCTGGCTCAACGGCGTGAAGATCAACGACTTCACCAACCAGGACCCGGCGCGCAGCCTGCGGCAGGGCTACGTCGGCATCCAGAACCACGGGGAGGGGGACGAGGTCGCCTTCCGCGACATCCGGATCAAGGACCTGCCGGCGAAGGGCGGCGGCCACCACCAGCACCACCACGACGGCTAGCCGCCCCCGGTTCGCCGTCCCGACGGCCCGAGGGGAGCCGTGGGGGCGGCGTGGCGGCGGGCAGGAGTACGCCGCCTCCTTCCCGCCGCCACCTCAACCACCCACCCGGGGGCAGGGCTCCGGGGCCCACCCGCCCCGGCTCCGGCTCTCGGGCCGGCGTCTGTCCCGGGGCCCGTCCCGTCCCCGGCCGCCCCGGGGCCCCGGCGGACCCGGGACTTCGCGGGGAGTTCCCGACCGCACGAGGGGCTCCGCGCCCCGACCCACCCGACCCCGACACCCGTACGACACGAGCGAACCGGCGCCGCCCACGTACCGCCGCCGCGAACGCGGATTCGCGGCACCCGAACCACATGCGCAACCCACGCCCACCCGGGAGGCAGCCAGTGACCACCCGCCCCGACGACATCACCCCACCCCGCGACGCACCCCGTACGGGGGTCTGGCTCATCGGCGCTCGCGGCTCCGTCGCCACCACCGCCGTGGCGGGCTGTGCCGCCGTCGCCGGAGGGTTGCAGCCGGCGACCGGAATGGTCACCGAGACCGCGCCGTTCGCGGACACCGGCCTTCCCGCACTCGCCGACCTCGTCTTCGGCGGCCATGACACCGCCACGACATCGCTGCCCAAGCGGGCCGAGGCGCTGGCCGCCGACGGGGTGCTGCCGCACGGGCTGCCCGCTGCCGTACGCGCCGAACTCGCCGCCGCCGACGCGGCCGTCCGCCCCGGCGGGCCGCAGTCCGGCGACGGCCGCGGTGAGGAGGAGCTGATCGCGGCCTTCGCGGCCGACCTCACCGACTTCCTCCGTACGCACGGGCTGGCCCGCGCCGTCGTCGTCAACGTCGCCTCCACCGAAGCGGCTCCGGAGGACACCGGGGCCCTGCCGCCCAGCTCCCTCTACGCCGCCGCCGCGCTGCGCGCCGGATGCCCGTACGTCAACTTCACCCCCTCCACCGGGATTCACCACCCCCGGTTGCGCGAGCGCGCCGAGCGCTCCGGACTGCCGTACGCGGGGCGCGACGGCAAGACCGGGCAGACGCTGCTGCGGTCCGTCCTCGCGCCGATGTTCGCCCAGCGGGCGCTGGCCGTACGGAGCTGGTCCGGTACGAACCTCCTCGGCGGCGGCGACGGCGCCGCCCTCGCCGACCCGGGCGCCGCGGCGGCCAAGAACGCCGGGAAGGCGCGGGTCCTCTCCGACACCCTCGGCGAACTCCCCGACGGTGAGCTGCACATCGACAACGTGCCCGCGCTCGGCGACTGGAAGACCGCTTGGGACCACGTCGCCTTCGAGGGCTTTCTCGGCTCCCGGATGGTTCTGCAGACCATCTGGCAGGGCTGCGACTCGGCCCTCGCCGCACCGCTCGTCCTCGACCTGGCCCGGCTGACCGCCCGCGCCCATGAGGTGGGCCTCGCCGGGCCGCTCCCCGAACTCGGCTTCTACTTCAAGGACCCGGACGGCGGCCCGGCCGCCCTCGCCGACCAGTACGCGGCGCTGGTCGGCCTCGCCGGGCGGCTGCGGGGCCGCTCATGACGCGGCGGGCGGGGGAGCGTGGGGACTGGGGGAACTGGGGCGACTGGGCCGAACTGCTCCGGGTCTCCGCCCTGTTCACCGTGCCCGGTGACGCCCTGGCGGGCGCGGCCGCGGCCCGGTGCGGCCCCAACCGGGGCACGGCGCTCGCGGTCTGCGCGTCGCTGTGCCTGTACGAGGCGGGCATGGCGCTCAACGACTGGGCGGACCGGGACATCGACGCCGTGGAACGCCCCGGCCGCCCGCTGCCGTCGGGCCGTATCGCCCCGGGCGCCGCGCTGACCGCCGCGACCGGGCTGACCGCCGCCGGGCTGCTCTGCGCCGCCGCCGCGGGCCGCCCGGCCCTCGCCACGGCGACGGCCCTGGCGGGCACGGTATGGGCATACGACCTGGGGCTGAAGAACACCCCCGCGGGCCCGCCCGCCATGGCCGCCGCCCGCGCGCTGGACCTCCTCCTCGGCGCCACCGCCTCCGCCCCCGCCGCCCTGCGCTCCGCCCTGCCCCCGGCCGCCCTCCTGGGCGCCCACACCCTCGCGGTGACCACGGTCTCCCGCCGGGAGGCCGTCGGCGGCTCCTCGGCGGCCCCTCTCGGGGCCCTCGCGGCGGGCATGGCAATAGCCTGGGCCGCCACCAGACGCCCGACCCGCCCCGCCACCGCGACCGGTCGGACACCGGGCCGCGGCCTCGAAACGGGCAGCCCCGCGGTGGCCACGCCCGCCGAAGCGGGCCACCGTGTGCCGCTCGCGGCCGCGAATGGCGCCACCATGCCGAGCCGCCGCGGCACTCCGGCAGGTGACCCGGCCACCGGCGGCGCCGCTGCGGCCCTCGCGAGGGAGCTGTCCCGCGCGGGCCTACGCCGCGGTGGTCCGGCTCGGCGACTCGCCGGGGCCCTGGCCGCCCCGGCTTCTTCGGGCCAGGGCAACCGCCCTGGTCGGCGGTGGGTCCCTTGGCGCGCCGTGGCACAGGCGGGCCGAGTCCCTGCCGTGGGCGCGGCGCTCGGCGGTCGGACCACCTCGGGGCGTGGTCCGGTGGTCGGTGGCGCCGTGGGCCGGGGCCCGGCCCACGGGTGGAGCCGGAGCGCGGCGGCCATGGTCCGGGCGGCCGCCTCGGCCAGGACCGCCGCGCCCAGCCCGGCGGCCGTCGTCCAGGGAACCACGGCCGCCGTTACCCACGAGCTCGCGCGGGGCAAGGGCGCGCGGGCAGGGCGCGGCAGTCCGGCGAGGCGGCTCGTCGCGGCGGTCGTGGCGGGCCGACGCGTGGCGGTTGCGGCGGGCACCGGGCAGGGCGGTCCGCCGGGCGGACTCGGGGCACGGCGCGGTGGTGCCGCGAGGCGGCTCGCTACGGCGGCCACCGGTGGCGGTCCGCCGGGCGTGCCGCGTGCCGGGGCAGGGCTGCTCCTGACCATCGCCTCGCGCGGCGCGACGGCCGAGCGCACGCGTCCGGTCAGCCGCATCGCGGCCGTCGCCGGGGTCGGCCTCGTGGGCGGGCGTGCCGGGGTCGCGCCGACCCGGAACATCGGGACCATCGCCTTGCCCGGCGCGGCGGTCAGCCGCTTCGCGGCCGTCGCCGGGGTCGTGCTCGCCGGAGGCTATGTGGCCACGGTCGCCCGGCCGTTGGCGCATGCCGCGCTCAACCCCTCCCCGTACTTCCTCCAGCGTGCCGTCGGCAGCGGCATCCGCGCGATGATCCCGCTTCAGGCCGTGCTCGCCTCCCGCGCCGGGGCGCACCGGACGGCGGCGGGGTTGCTCGCGCTGATGCCCGTCGCCCGACGGCTGTCGAGAAAGGTCAGCGCGACATGAGCCGTCCCCGCCCGGAATCCCTGCGCTTCGCCTACGGCACCAACGGTCTGACCGACCTCCGCCTGACCGACGCCCTCGCCCTGCTCGCCGACCTCGGCTACGACGGCGTCTCGCTGACCCTCGACCATATGCATCTCGATCCGCTCACCCCGGACCTCGCCTCCCGCACCCGCCGCGTCGCCCGCGACCTCGAGCGGCTCGGCCTCGGCGTCGCGATCGAGACCGGCGCCCGGTACGTTCTCGACGCCCGGCGCAAGCACCGCCCCACCCTGCTCGACCCGGACCCCGAGGCCCGTGGCGCCCGTGTCGATCTGCTGCTGCGGGCGGTGCGGGTGGCGGCCGACCTCGGGGCGCCGGCCGTGCACTGCTTCAGCGGGGTGCTGCCGCCCGGCGAGTCCGAAGAGACGGCGTGGCGGCGGCTCGCGGACGCCCTCGGGCCGGTGGTCGTCGCCGCCGAGGCGGCAGGCGTGGCCCTCGCGATCGAGCCGGAGCCGGGGCATCTCCTCGCCGACCTCGCCGGATTCCACCGGCTGCGTACGGCGCTCGGCGATCCGGCCGCGCTCGGCCTCACCCTCGACATCGGCCACTGCCAGTGCCTGGAGGCCGACCCGCCCGCCGAGTGCGTGCGCGCGGCGGCGCCCTGGGTGCGGCATGTGCAGATCGAGGACATGCGGCGCGGGGTGCACGAGCATCTGCCGTTCGGCGAGGGGGAGATCGACTTCCCGCCGGTCCTGGAGGCGCTGCGCGCCACGGGGTACCGGGGGCTCGTCGGCGTCGAGCTGCCCCGCCACTCCCACGCCGGACCCGAACTGGCCCGCACCTCCCTGCGCTTCCTCCGGGACGCCGAACGGGCCGCGATCGAGGGAGGCGTCCGATGCTGACCCCGACCGAGCTGCGCGCCGCCGTGGAGCGGCGGCTGGACGAGGCAGGGCGCGCCTGGCTGGACCGGGCCCTGACGGAGGCGGCGAAGGCCGGGCCCCAGACGGGCGATTCCGGCCCTGCCCGCTGGGAGCTGGACTTCGCCTCCGCGGGCCGCCACGCCCGGTCCACCGATGCCGGGGCGACCGGGAGAACACGGCACCCCGGAGTCACCCGGGACGCGCGTGAGGCCCGCGAGGTGTCGGGCACCCGCGAGGTCCCCGGTACCCGCGAGGCCGCGGGCACCCAGGAAGCCCGAGACGCCGGCGAGGCGCCGGCACGTCCGGAAGGCCCGGGGGCCCAGGACGACGCTCGGAGAGCCGAGCAGGCCGGCCCTCCGGCCCCGGGACACGAGGCGCCCGTCGTCCCCACCGGCGGCTCGGCCGACCGCCATAGGCTGCCCGCCCCCGGCGACCCCACCCCCCACGACCTCCCCGACGCCGCCCGCATCCTGATCCTCCACGCCGCCGACGCGGACGCGCCGACCGCCGCGAGGCTGTACGCGCGGGGCACCGGTGCCGAGCGCCGCGCCGTGCTTCTCGCGCTGCCGCGTCTCCGGCTCGACGCCTCGGACGCCGTCCCGCTCGTCGAGGACGCCCTGCGGACCAACGACACCCGGCTCGTGGCCGCCGCCGTCGGCCCGTACGCCGCCCGCCACCTCTCGCCGCACAGTTGGCGGCAGGCCGTGCTCAAGTGCCTGTTCACCGGCGTTCCGCTCGCCGCCGTCGCCGAATGGGAGCGCCGGGCGCGGGGGGACGCCGAGCTGGCCCGCATGCTCACCGACTACGCCCGCGAGCGCACCGCCGCCGGCCGCCCCGTGCCCGCCGATCTCGACCGCGTACTGGCCCTGACGTGCCAAACAGCCGCGACGTGCCAAACAGCCGCGACGGCCCCAACAGCCGCGACGGGCCCCACCCGCGCCCTGACCCGCGAGGAGTCCTGATGCGCATCTTCGACCCGCACATCCATATGACCTCCCGCACCACCGACGACTACGAGGCCATGTACGCCGCGGGGGTGCGCGCCGTCGTCGAGCCGTCCTTCTGGCTCGGACAGCCGCGCACCTCGCCCGCCAGCTTCTACGACTACTTCGACTCCCTCCTCGGCTGGGAGCCGTTCCGGGCCGCCCAGCACGGCATCGCCCACCACTGCACCCTCGCGCTCAACCCCAAGGAGGCCAACGACCCGCGCTGCGCCCCCGTCCTGGACGAGCTGCCGCGCTATCTCGTCAAGGACGGCGTCGTGGCCGTGGGCGAGATCGGCTACGACTCGATGACCCCCGCCGAGGACAGTGCCCTCGCCGCCCAGCTTCAGCTCGCCGCCGACCACGGCCTGCCCGCCCTGGTGCACACCCCGCACCGCGACAAGCTGGCCGGACTGCGCCGCACCCTCGACGTCGTAGGTGAGTCCGCGCTGCCCATGGACCGCGTCCTGGTCGACCACCTCAACGAGACCACCGTCAAGGAGGCCAAGGACAGCGGCTGCTGGCTGGGCTTCTCGGTCTATCCCGACACCAAGATGGACGAGGAGCGGATGGTCGCGATCCTGCGCGAGTACGGGCCCGAGCGGGTCCTGGTCAACTCCGCCGCCGACTGGGGGAGGAGCGATCCGCTCAAGACCCGCAAGGTCGGCGACCTGATGCGCGCCGAGGGCTTCGGCGAGGACGACGTCGACCAGGTGCTGTGGCGCAACCCGGTCGCGTTCTACGGGCTCAGCGGCCGCCTCGACCTCGACCTCGACAGCGAGGAGACCGAGGTCACCGCCACCCACGAGGGCAACTCCATCCTGCGCGGCGGCGGCGCCCCGGCCGCCGCGCCGACGGAACGGTGAGGAGGACACCATGCGCTTCCGCCACCCCGACGGCTCCACCGTCCACCTCGCCTATTGCACCAACGTCCACCCCGCCGAAGACCTCGACGGCGTCGTGGAGCAGCTCCGGCTGTACTGCGAACCGGTACGCCGCCGCCTGGGCCGCGACCGGCTCGGCATCGGCCTGTGGCTGGCCCGCGACGCCGCCCGCACCCTGAGCGCCGACCCCGCGGAACTCCGCAAGCTGCGCACCGCGCTGGACACCCGCGGCCTGGAAGTGGTCACCCTCAACGGCTTCCCGTACGAGGGCTTCGGCGCCCAGGAGGTCAAGTACCGCGTCTACAAGCCCGACTGGACCGATCCGGAGCGGCTGGAGCACACCACCCATCTGGCCCGGCTGCTGGCCGCGCTGCTCCCCGACGACATCGCCGACGGCTCCGTCTCCACCCTGCCGCTGGCCTGGCGCACCCCCTTCGACGCCGAACGGGCCCGCGCCGCCCGCCGCCACCTCACCACCCTCGCCCAGCGGCTCGACGCCATCCAGGAGCTCACCGGCCGCTCCGTCCGCATCGGCCTGGAGCCCGAGCCCGGCTGCACCGTCGAGACGACCGCGCAGGCCATCGAGGCGCTCACCGCGCCCGGCGGCCCGCCCCTGGACCGTATCGGCGTCTGCCTGGACACCTGCCATCTGGCGACGCAGTTCGAGGACCCGCACGCGGCCGTCGACGCGCTCACCGCCGCCGGGGTCCCGGTCGTCAAGGCGCAGCTCTCCGCCGCGCTGCACGCCGAGGACCCGGGACAGCCCGGGGTGCGGGAGGCCCTCGCGGCGTTCGCCGAGCCCCGCTTCCTCCACCAGACCCGCACCCGGGCCCCCGAGGGCGGCGTCCACGGCACCGACGACCTCGACGAAGCGCTCGCGGGCGGGCTCGGCGACACCGCGCCCTGGCGGTCCCATTTCCATGTGCCGCTGCACGCCCCGCCCGAGCCCCCGCTCACCTCCACCCTCCCGGTGCTGGCCGACGCGCTCGCCCGGCTCGTCGGCGGGCCCGCCCCGCTGACCCGCCACCTCGAGGTGGAGACCTACACCTGGCAGGCGCTCCCGCCCGAGCTGCGCCCCCGCACCCGCGACCGGCTCGCCGACGGCATCGCCGCCGAACTCGCCCTCGCCCGTGACCTGTTGACCGACCTCGGCCTCAAGGAGCTGCCATGAGCGACCTGAGGGGCAGGGGCGGCCCGACCCCCCTCCTCGTCCTCGACGTCGTCGGCCTCACCCCACGGCTGCTGGACCATATGCCGCGCCTCAAGGCCCTGGCCCGCTCCGGCTCCCGCGCCGCGCTGGGCACCGTGCTGCCCGCCGTCACCTGCGCCGCCCAGTCGACGTTCCTCACCGGCACCACCCCCGCCGAACACGGCATCGTCGGCAACGGCTGGTACTTCCGCGAGATGGGCGAGGTGCTGCTGTGGCGGCAGCACAACGGCCTAGTAGGCGGCGACAAGCTGTGGGACGCCGCCCGCCGCGTCCACCCCGGCTACACGGTGGCCAACATCTGCTGGTGGTACGCGATGGGCTCGGACACCGACATCACCGTCACCCCGCGCCCCGTCTACTACGCCGACGGCCGCAAGGAGCCGGACTGCTACACCCGGCCCCCCGCGCTGCACGACGAACTCACCGCGGAGCTCGGCACCTTCCCGCTCTTCCACTTCTGGGGGCCGGGCGCCGATCTGGTCTCCTCGCGGTGGATCATCGACGCCACCCGCCACATCCTGCGCACCAGCCCCACCGATCTGGTGCTGACCTACCTTCCGCATCTGGACTACGACCTCCAGCGGTACGGCCCCGACGACCCCCGCTCCCACACCGCCGCCACCGAACTCGACACCGCCCTCGGCCCGCTGCTCGACGATGCCACCGCCCGCGGCCGTACCGTCGTGGCGCTGTCCGAGTACGGCATCACCCGGGTCTCGCGGCCCGTGGACATCAACCGGGCGCTGCGCCGCGCCGGGCTGCTGGAGGTGCACACCCAGGACGGCATGGAGTATCTGGACCCCGGCGCCTCCAGGGCCTTCGCGGTCGCCGACCACCAGCTCGCCCATGTGTATGTGCGCCGCCCCGAGGACCTGGACGCCACCCGCACCGCCCTGGCCGGTCTGCCCGGGATCGCCGAACTCCTCGACGACGAGGGGAAGAAGGCCCACGGCCTGGACCATCCCCGCTCCGGGGAGCTGGTCGCGGTGGCCGCGCCGGACGCCTGGTTCACGTACTACTACTGGCTCGACGACGCCCGCGCCCCCGACTTCGCCCAGCTCGTGGAGATCCACCGCAAGCCCGGCTATGACCCGGCCGAGCTGTTCATGGACCCCAAGGACCCCTATGTGCGGGTGCGGGCCGCCACCGCGCTGGCCCGCAAGAAGACCGGGATGCGCTACCGCATGGCCGTCGTCCCGCTCGATCCGTCCCCGGTGCGCGGCAGCCATGGCCGCCTGCCGGACCGCGAGGAGGACGGGCCCGTCCTCCTCTGCTCCCAGCCGGGCGCGGTGGACGGCCAGGTGGCCGCCACCGACGTCAAAACCCTGCTCCTCCGCCTCGCCGGCCTGACGAACGCAACTGAAGGAGACACCCCGTGAAGAGGGCTCAGGAACACCCCGAACTCGCCGAGACGCTCCGCCGCCGCAGATTCCTCGGCGTCGCCGCGGGTGCCACGGCCGCCACCCTGGTCGGCACGGCCACCGCCACCGCCGCCCAGAGCGGCACCTCGGCCCAGAGCGACACCTCGGCCCAGAAGGGCCGGGGCGGCCCGCTGGTGCCGCGCGGCCATCTCGGCATCCAGCTCTACACCCTCCGCGACCAGGTGCGGTCGATCGGCTTCGCCCAGGTCTTCAAGGAGCTGGCCCGGTACGGCTACGACCAGGTGGAGTTCGCCGGCTACACCCAGGGCACGGGCGACATCACCCTCAAGCAGCTCACGCGGCTGATGCGGGACCACGGGCTGCGCGGTATCGGCAGCCACGTCGGCTACTACTCCGACGACCCGAAGGCGTACAGCTTCGCCACCAACCTCACCCAGGTGCTGGATGACGCCGAGGCGCTGGGCCTGCCGCATGTGGGCACCGCCTCCGGGCCCTGGCGCTACGGCTCCACGGTCGACGGCTGGAAGCGCTGTGCGGAGGAGTTCAACACCTACGGCGCGGCGGCCAAGGCGCGCGGAATGAAGTTCTACCAGCACAACCACGCCGAGGAGTTCTCCTTCGCCACCGACCGGCCGGACGTCCGCCTCTACGACGTGCTGCTCGCCGAGACCGACCCCGAGCTGGTCCATCTGGAGATGGACATCTACTGGGCGTATGTGGCCCAGTTCCGCTTCGGCAAGAAGGTGGACGGCTCCCCGGCGCCCTTCGAGCCGCTCGACTACGTCCTGCGGGCCCCGCACCGCTATCCGCTCTTCCACGTCAAGGACGGGGAACACGACGAAACCGCCACCGACGGCTACCGGATGGTGGACGTCGGCGACGGTGACATCGACTACCGCCGCTTCCTGACCGCGGTCGGCAGGACCCATGGCGGCCGTCGCCACCACTGGATGGTGGAGCACGACGAGCCCGCCGATTCGCTCACCACCGCCCGCCGCTCCGCCCGCTATCTGCGGTCACTGCGGTGCGGCGGACGGGGCTGAGCGAGGGCCCCTCAGGGCGGAGCTAGACGGCCTCGCGGCTGATCGGCTGCGGGTTCGGGGCGATGCCCCGGACCCGTGGCCGACCTGGTTGCCGCAGCAGCAGGGCCACCGCGGCCGCCAGCATGGAGATGCCTCCGGCCAGCGCGTACGCCCCGTTGTAGCCCCAGGAGTCCACCACCATCGAACCCAGGCCGCCGCCGAACAGCCCGCTGATCAGCTTTCCGCTGTACACCAGGCCGTAGTTGGTGGCGTTGTAGTTCTCCCCGAAGTAGTCCGGGGTCAGCGCCGCGAACATCGGGTAGAAGGCGCCGCCGCCGAATCCGGAGAGGAAGGCGAAGAAGAGGAACAGCACCTCGTTGTGGATGTTGCCGGCCCAGATCACCCCGAACTGGGCGAGGCCCAGCACCACGATGACGAACACCAGGGTCGACTTGCGCCCCCACAGGTCCGAGAGCCAGCCGACCACCCCGCGTCCGACACCGTTGATGACGGACATGATGCCCATGGACGAGGCCGCCACCAGCGGGCCGAAGCCCACCTCCTTGGCGTAGTCGACCTGGAAGGAGATGCCGAAGATGGACACCCCGGCGGTGAGCACCAGGGACACCCACATCAGCGGCAGCATCCCGGTCCTGATGGCCTCCTTGGGCGTGTACTGCCGCGATGCCGGCGGGTTCTTCGCCAGACTCGCCGCGCTCTTGGCGTTGCCGCCGTAGCTCAGCGGGTCGATGTCGGCGGGCCACCAGTTCTTCGGCGGATCCTTGAAGAACCAGGCGCAGATCGCCACGGCGATCAGCACATAGACCCCGATGAGGTCCAGGACCTCGTCGAAGTTACCCGTGTCGAACCAGTAGTTGAAGATGAAGATGAACGGCAGCGCGCCGTAGGCGAACCCTCCGTTGACGAACCCCGTCTTCGCCCCGCGCCGCTCCGGGAACCACTTGCCCACCATATTGATGCAGGTGGCGTAGACGAATCCGGAGCCGAGCCCGCCGATGACGCCGAATCCGACGATGGCGGCGAAAACGTTGTCCAGGTGGGCGAGGGCCACGAACCCGATCAGACACAGCCCCGACCCCAGGAACATCGCCGCGCGGGCGGTCAGGATCCCCTTCTCCCGCAGCCACCCGGCCGGGAAGGCGATCCCCGCCTGGAAGAACACCCAGACGCTCAGGATCCAGAAGGTGTTGCTCTGGGTCCAGCCGTGCGCCTCCGAGAGCGTGTCCTCGGCCGAGCCGTACGCGTACTCGGACACGCTGATGGCCATCATCGCGATCCACGGCAGATAGACCATCAGCTTCCGGCTGTGGCCCAGGATGTCGCGGTCCGTCTCACCGATGCGATACGTGCGTCCCTTGCTGTCCTGCACCTCACGGAAGGGGAGGGCCCCCTCCGGTCGTTCTGCTGTGCTCATGTCGTCCCCTTGGCTTCGAAGGAACCCGGCCAGCGCCCCCTGTCCAAACTCTTCGTGCTCCGGGAAACGTGGCGGCTATGCGGATCGGTGGAAGTCGGCCGCGGTTCGGTGGCGCCCCGAAGGGGCGCGGGGCCGTGTCGATGTGCGGCTCCGCCACGCGGGCGCGACCAGCCACGACGGCGCCGCAGACGATCGACGGCAGGTCGGGGCACTTCCAGCGAAGCGCTTAGGTGAGCAGCCCCGCTGACCTGGCCCAGCGGTACTTGGCACCCAGGACGGCCACCGGCTTCTCGGTGGTGTACGGATAAGCCACGACCCCGTGCTCGAAGAGGTAGGCGCACGCCTCCTCGACCTCGGTGTCGCCCGCGAGCGAGGCCACCACCGGTTTGGCGATGCCCCGGGCGCGGAACTCCTCGACGACCCGCGCGGTCAGCTCGGCGAACACCATCGGCGGGGTGACGATGGTGTGCCAGTAGCCCAGGACCAATGAGTGGATCCGCGGATCCTCCAGGCCCAGCCGGATGGTCGCCTCGTAGGTGGACGGCGGTTCGCCGCCGGTGATGTCCACCGGGTTCCCGGCCGCGCCGAACGGCGGGATGAAGCGGCGGAACGCGGCGTCCAGGTCGTCCGGGATCTCCATCAGCGACAGCCCGTTGTCGACGATCGCGTCCGACAGCAGCACCCCCGAGCCCCCGGCGCCGGTGATGATGACGACGTTGTCACCCTGTGGCGTGGGCAGCACGGGCAGCGCCCGCGCGTACTCCAGCATCTCGTTCAGGCCCGGCGCCCGGATCACCCCGGCCTGCCGCAGGATGTCGTCGTAGACCGCGTCGTCCCCGGCCAGCGCGCCGGTGTGGGAGCCGGCCGCCCTGGCGCCGGCCGCCGTACGGCCCGCCTTGAGCACCACCACGGGCTTCCTGGGCACCGTGGCCCGCGCCGCCTCCACGAAGGCCCGGCCGTCCTTGAGATCCTCCAGATGCATCGCGATGCACTGGGTACGGTCGTCCTCACCGAACCAGGTGAGGAGGTCGTCCTCGTCCACGTCCGACTTGTTGCCGAGGCCGACGATCGCCGAGACCCCGGTCTTGGTCGTCCGGGCGAAGCCGAGGATCGCCATCCCGATGCCACCGGACTGCGAGGTGAGCGCCACCGGCCCCTTGACGTCGTACGGGGTGCAGAAGGTGGCGCACAGGTCCTGCCACGTGGAGTAGTAGCCGTAGATGTTGGGCCCCAGCACCCGCACCCCGTACTCCTCGGCGATCTCCACGATCCGCCGCTGCAGCTCGTGTTCACCGGTTTCGGCGAAGCCGGACGGGATCAGCACGGCGTTCGGGATGCCCTTGCGGCCGACCTCCTCCAGCGCGGCGGGCACGAACTTCGCGGGGATCGCGAAGACCGCCACATCCACCTCGCCGGGGACGTCCGTGACGCTCTTGTACGCCTTGCGGCCCAGGATGTCGTCGGCCTTGGGGTTCACCGGGTGGATCTCCCCGGGGAAACCGCCGTCGATGAGGTTGCGCATCACCGAATTGCCGATCTTGCCCTGCTCGTTGGAGGCGCCCACCACCGCCACCGAGCGCGGCTGCATCAGCCGGCGCATCGCGCTCAGGATCTCCTCGCGCGAGTAGCGGCGGCGCTCCTGCGGGGCGGGGTCCCCGATCAGCAGCCGCACATCGGCGGCGAGCACCCCGCTCGCGGTGGCGAACACCGGGTTGAGATCGACCTCCGTGATCTCCGGGAAGTCCGCCACCAGCCGGGAGACCCGCACGATCAGATCGGCGAGCGCCCCGCGGTCCACCGCCTGGCCGCCCCGGACCCCGCGCAGCACCTCGGCGGCGCGGATCCCGTCCAGCATCGACAGCGCCTCGTCCTCGGTCGCCGGGGCCAGCCGGAAGGTGATGTCCTTCAGCACCTCCACCAGCACCCCGCCGAGGCCGAACGCCACGACCTTGCCGAAGGTGGGATCGGTGACCGCGCCGACGATGACCTCCTGCCCGCCGTCCGGGACCATCTGCTGCACCTGGACGCCCTGGATCCGGGCCTTGGGGTCGTAGGAGCGGGCGTTGTCGACGATCGCGGTGAACGCGCCCCGCACCTCGGCGCAGGAGGCCAGCCCCACCCGGACCCCGCCCGCGTCGGTCTTGTGCAGGATGTCCGGGGACACGATCTTGAGGACGACCGGGAAGCCGATCCGGTCGGCCAGCGACACCGCCTCGTCGACGGTCTCCGCCAGCCCCTCGGCCGGGGTCGGGATGCCATAGGCATCGGTGATCCGCTTCCCTTCGGGAGCGGTCAGCGCCGTGCGCCCCTCGGCGCGGGCGGCGTCCAGCACCGCGCGCACGGCATCGTTGTCATACGTCACCGTCAGATCACTCCGTCCGTTTTGAGCAGCCGCACTTCCTCGTCGCCGAGTCCCAGCTCCCCGACGTACACCTCTTCGTTGTGCTCACCCAGCAGCGGGGAGCGCTCGACCTGGACCGGGGAGTCGGAGAGCTTCAGCGGGGAGCCGACCGTGGTGAAGGGGCCGCGCTCGGGGTGGTCGACCTCGACGATCATCTCGTTGGCCGCGAGCGAGGCGTCCTCGACGATCTCCTTGGTGGACAGGATCGGCCCGCACGGGATGTTGTGGGCCGTGAGCTGCTCCAGCACCTCCCACTTGGGCAGGGTGCTGGACCACTCCTCGATCAGCTGGAACATCTTGGCCAGCTTCGGCAGCCGCGACTCGGGCGAGGCCCACTCCGGGTCCTCGGCCAGCTCGGGGCGGCCGATGAGCCGGGTGATGGGCTCCCAGCCGACCGGCTGCACGATGACGTAGACGTAGTCGTTGGGCCCGCCGGGCGCGCATTTGACCGCCCAGCCGGGCTGGCCGCCACCGCTGGCGTTGCCGCTGCGCGGCACCTCGTCGCCGAAGTCCTCATTCGGGTACTCGGCGAGCGGTCCGTGCGTCAGCCGCTGCTGGTCGCGCAGCTTGACCCGGCACAGGTTGAGCACCGCGTGCTGCATCGCCACATTGACCCGCTGGCCGCGCCCGGTGTGGGTGCGCTGGTAGAGCGCGGCGAGGATGCCCGCCACGCAGTGCACCCCGGTGCCGGAGTCGCCGATCTGGGCGCCGGTCGCCAGCGGCGGGCCGTCCTCGAAGCCGGTCGTGGACATCGACCCGCCCATGGCCTGCGCGACCACCTCGTACGCCTTGAACTTGGTGTACGGGCCCTCGCCGAACCCCTTGATCGAGGCGTAGACCAGCCGCGGATTGATCTCCTGGATGCGCTCCCAGGAGAACCCCATGCGGTCCACGGCGCCCGGACCGAAGTTCTCCACCAGCACATCGCTGCGGCGGATCAGCTCGGTCAGGATCTCCTTGCCGCGCTCGGACTTGGTGTTGAGGGTGATGCTCCGCTTGTTGCAGTTGAGCATCGTGAAGTAGAGCGAGTCCACATCGGGGAGGTCCCGCAACTGCTTGCGGGTGATGTCCCCGGTGGTGTTCTCCAGCTTGATCACATCCGCGCCGAGCCAGGCGAGCAGCTGGGTGGCGGAGGGACCGGACTGCACATGCGTCATGTCGAGGACGCGGATGCCCGTCAGAGCTTGATTGGCCTGGGCAGCCTGGGACATGGTGGCGGCTCCCTACTTGTACATGGTCTGGTTCATGGTTCCGGGGGCGTACGCGTCCGGGTCCACCCAGACGTTGATCAGCGACGGCTTGCCGGACTCCCGGGCGCGCCGCAGCGCCGGGCCGATGTCCGCCGGGTCGCGGACCTCCTCGCCGTGGCCGCCGAGCATCCGCGCGAACTGGTCGTAGGGCACATCGCCGAGGGTGTTGCCGATCCGCTCGCGCTCCTCGCCGTACTTGGCCTTCTGGCCGTAACGGATCTGGTTCATCGAGGAGTTGTTGCCGACGATGCCGACGAACGGCAGGTCGAAGCGGACCAGCGTCTCGAAGTCCCAGCCGGTCAGGGAGAACGCGCCGTCGCCGAAGAGCGCCACCACCTCCTTGTCGGGGCGGGCCTGCTTGGCGGCCATCACGAACGGCACACCGACGCCGAGCGTCCCCAGCGGCCCCGGGTCCATCCAGTGGCCGGGCGACTTGGGCTGGACGACCTGACCGGAGAAGGTGACGATGTCGCCGCCGTCACCGATGTAGATCGAGTCCTCGGTGAGGAAGTCGTTGATCTCGCTGACCAGGCGGTACGGATGGATGGGGGAGGCGTCGGACCGGAGGTTGGGCAGCCGCTTCTCGATCGCCTTCTGCTCGGCGGCGCGCAGCTCGTCCAGCCACTCCTTGCGCTTGCCCGCGCCCCCATTGCTGTGCCTTACGGGGGGAAGCCCCCCAAACCCCCCTTGGCCGGAAGCGGCCTGGGTGACGGCCGAGAGCACCAGCCCCGCGTCGCCCACGATGCCGAGGTCGATGTCCCGGTTCTTGCCGACGGTGCGGTAGTCGAGGTCGATCTGGACCACGGTGGCGTCGGGGGAGAGCCGCTTGCCGTAGCCCATCCGGAAGTCGAAGGGCGTGCCGACGATGACGATCAGGTCGGCGTTGGAGAAGGCGTAGCGGCGGGAGAGCTGGAAGTGGTGCGGATCGCCGGGCGGCAGTGTGCCGCGCCCCGCGCCGTTCATGTACGCGGGCACATTGAGCGTGCGTACCAGCTCGATGGCCGAGTCGGTGGCGCGGGTGGTCCACACCTGGCTGCCCAGCAGGATCGCGGGCTTCTCGGCCTGGACCAGCAGATCGGCCAGCTTCTGGACGGCCTCGGGGTCACCGGCGCTGCGGGTGGAGGCCCGGTAGTGCCCGGCCTGGGGGATACGGGCCTTGTCCACCGGCACCTTGGCGTCCAGCACATCGCGCGGGATCTCCAGGAAGGAGGGCCCGGGGGCGCCGTGGAAGCACTCGCGGAAGGCCATGGAGACCATGTCGGCGGCGCGGGCGGTGTCCGGAACGGTGGCGGCGAACTTGGTGATCGGCGCCATCATGTCGACGTGCGGAAGGTCCTGGAGGGATCCCATCTTGTGCTGGTTGTGGGCGCCCTGGCCGCCGATGAGCAGCATGGGTGACTCGGCGCGGAAGGCGTTGGCGACGCCGGTGACCGCGTCGGTGGTGCCGGGACCGGCGGTGACGACGGCGCAGCCGGGCTTGCCGGTGATCCGGGCGTAGCCGTCGGCGGCGTGGGCGGCGACCTGTTCATGGCGTACGTCGATGACATCGATGCCCTCGTCGACGCAGCCGTCGTAGATGTCGATGATGTGGCCGCCGCAGAGGGTGTAGATGACCTCGACGCCCTCTGCCTTGAGTGCTTTGGCGACCAAGTGCCCGCCGGAGATGACGTCCTGGCTGTCGTCGGGCATGGCGAATCGCGTCCCTTCGTAGGGGTCGGTGCGTGCCTCGCGGATGGATCCGTGGATTGCATACAGTCGACGTTATCCTGTATGAACTTTGTTATCCCACCATCGGCCGAGCGATGTCCAGGGGGCGTGCGCCACTCGTTCGATCCAGCGCTGCTGACCGGTCATCAGGGAGCTGGCAATGGACCTGTACGAACACCAGGCACGGGAACTCCTCCAAGAGAACGGCGTGTTGGTGCCGCGAGCCGAGGTCGTGGACACGGCCGAAGCCGCCCGTGCCGCCGCCGAGCGGCTCGGCGGCCGCGTCGTCATAAAGGCCCAGGTGAAAACCGGCGGCCGGGGCAAGGCGGGCGGCGTGAAGCTCGCCGACGACCCGGCGGCGGCCGAGCAGACCGCACGCCGGATCCTCGGCATGGACATCAAGGGCCACACCGTCCACCGGGTGATGGTCGCCGAACCGGTCGAGGTGGAACGGGAGATGTACCTCGGCTTCACTCTGGACCGGGCCGCGGGCCGCTTTGCGGCCATCGCCTCCGCCGAGGGCGGTATGGAGATCGAGGAGGTCGCGGCGCGCCGCCCCGAGGCGGTGGCCCGGATCGCGATCGATCCGGCCGAGGGGGTGACCGAGGCGAAGGCCGCCGAGATCGCCGTCGCCGGGGGACTGCCACGGGAGACGGCCGGGACCATCCGCCGGCTGTGGACCGTCCTGACCGCGCACGACGCCCTCCTGGTCGAGGTCAACCCGCTGGTGGTGACCCGGGACGGCGCGATCGTGGCCCTGGACGGAAAGGTCACCCTGGACGACAACGCCCGCTTCCGGCAGCCGTCATGGGACGACTCCGGCGACCGCGCCCGGGACCCGCTGGAGGCCCGCGCCGAGGCCGCCGGGCTCGGCTACGTCAAACTGGACGGCCAGGTGGGCGTCATCGGCAACGGCGCGGGCCTGGTGATGTCCACCCTGGACGTCGTCGCGGGCTGCGGCGCCCGCCCCGCCGACTTCCTCGACATCGGCGGCGGCGCCTCGGCGCAGGTGATGGCCGACGGGCTGTCCCTCGTCCTCGACGACCCGGAGGTGCGCTCCGTCCTGGTCAACGTCTTCGGCGGCATCACCGCCTGCGACGCGGTGGCCGACGGCATCGTGCGCGCCCTGGACACCGTCCCCCTCACCAAACCGCTGGTCGTCCGGCTCGACGGCAACAACGCCGCACGTGGCCGGGCCATCCTTGGCCAATTGGCTCATCCACTCGTCCACCAGGCCGACACCATGGACGGCGCCGCCGCACGCGCCGCCGAACTCGCCGCGTAGGGGGCGCACATCATGGCCATCTTCCTCACCAAGGACAGCAAGGTCATCGTCCAGGGCATGACGGGCGCGGAAGGCATGAAGCACACCCGGCGGATGCTCGCCGCCGGCGCCGACGTGGTCGGCGGCGTCAATCCGCGCAAGGCCGGGACCCGGGTCGACATCGACGGCCGTACGGTGCCCGTCTTCGGCTCCGTACGCGAGGCCATGGACGTCACCGGCGCCGGTGTGAGCGTCCTGTTCGTCCCGCCGCCCCATGCCAAGGCCGCCGTCACCGAGGCCGCCGACGCCCGGATCCCGCTCGCCGTCGTCATCACCGAGGGCATCCCGGTCCATGACGCGGTCGCCTTCCAGGCGTACGCCCGGGCCCGCGCCACCAGGATCATCGGCCCCAACTGCCCCGGGCTGATCTCCCCGGGCCAGTCCAACGCCGGCATCATCCCCGCCGACATCACCAAACCGGGCCGGATCGGGCTGGTCTCCAAGTCCGGCACCCTCACCTACCAACTGATGTACGAGCTGCGCGACATCGGCTTCTCCACCTGCGTGGGCATCGGCGGCGACCCGGTCATCGGCACCACCCACATCGACGCCCTGGCCGCCTTCGAGGCCGACCCCGACACCGACCTCATCGTGATGATCGGGGAGATCGGCGGCGACGCGGAGGAGCGCGCCGCGCGGTACATCGCCGACCACGTCACCAAGCCGGTCGTCGGCTATATCGCCGGATTCACCGCCCCCGAGGGCCGCACCATGGGCCACGCGGGCGCCATCGTCTCCGGCTCCTCGGGCACCGCCGCGGCCAAGAAGGCGGCGCTGGAGGCGGCGGGCGTGCGCGTAGGAGCGACCCCCACGGAGACCGCCGGGCTGGTGGTGGCCCTGCTGGCCGAATCACCCGGCAACGCCGCGTGAGCTGAGCCGTACCCGATCCGCGAACCGGTCACCGTCACGCTCCGTACCGCCACCTTCCTCTCCGTACGGCCACCCGGCCACGCACAGCCACGACACGTACGTGACGGGTGTCCGTACGGACCGCCTCTCCGTCTACCTCCCGGCGGTGCGCGCCATCCGCATGGGCCACCCCCTGGCGGTGGAGCACCCCTCCGACCAGCTCCCCGACCTCGACTTCGGCCCCCTGATCAACGCGGCCAAGGCCAAGGAGCCGGCCGACCAGGTCACCGAGGCCATCGACCGCGGCGCCGTCCCCCTCCACCGCGGCGAACTCGCCGACGGCCACTTCGCCGCGCGGCGCCTTCGTCGGCGGCGACCTCCTGATCCGCGCCGTCACCGAGGGCCCACACCCCGAGCGCCTCCCCGGCGACTTCCCCGACTACCACCTGATGCCCAACTAGTCACCCTCCGTGCTCACCCCCGGCGTCCCTCCAGGTCGGCGCGGGGGTGGGCGCCCGGCATACGCAGGTGAAACGCACTCCGAAACCTTGGTATCGTGGTCCATGTCGCCGCGGCCGACTGCGGAGACACACCTGGTCCGGGTGGCGGAATGGCAGACGCGCTAGCTTGAGGTGCTAGTGCCCTTTATCGGGCGTGGGGGTTCAAGTCCCCCCTCGGACACGTACCATTTCCCCACGGTCATTCGTTGATCGTGGGGATTTGTCATTGTTCGGGTCGAGCGTGACCTCGGCGCGCACGGTCGCTTGGGCCGGGACGTAGGTGAGCCGGAGGCCAAGCTGCCGGTAGATCTCGGCCTTGTCTTCGGCCTCGGCCTGCTGGATGACGGCGGCCAGGTCGCTGATGGAGCGAACGAGCCGAGCGATCTCATCCCGGGACATCCTGACGCCGGGTCCCTTGGACGCAGTGCGGAGTTCGGCTTCGGCTCGGGCACGGCGGGCCTGTGTCTCGGAGATCCACTGTGTGACGAGAGCGGGGCCGACGCCTGTTTCGAGGGCGGCCCGGTGGGTGGCCAGCTTGGCATCGCAGTCGGCGATGACCTCACGGGCGGCCGCGACAGCGGCGGACTCTGGTTCGGGTGCCGCTGCGGTCGTTGCCATGAGGTCGATCGTGTCGTCGAGCCGGTGCGGCAGGAACACGGTCGCCAGCCAGCAGTCCCGGTTCTTGCTCGTCCGGGTCGTGGAGGTGTTCTGCCGCAGAGGGCAGATCGAGGAAACTTATTGTCAATGTGACAGCAATCCGATACGGTCGGCACCATGCGTGATGATTCCTGGGTGCCGCCGTCCGTTCTGCTCACAGTTGACCTTGTAATCCTGACGTTGCGTGAGGGGCGGTTGTGCGTCCTGCTCGTGGAGCGGGGTAAGGAACCCTTCGCGGGCATGCAGGCACTGCCCGGCGGTTTCCTCAACCACGCCGGTGAGGCGATCCCGGAGGCCGCTCGCCGCGAGCTGGGCGAGGAGACCGCTGTTGATGCCCGGCAGTTTCATCTGGAGCAGTTGGCCACCTATGGGGATCCAGGGCGTGATCCGCGTGGGCGGGTCGTCTCGGTTGCGCATCTGGCGATCGCACCGCGCCTTCCTGAGCCGGTCGCGGGAACGGATGCCGCGAATGCCTCATGGATTCCGACGGACACGGTCCTTTCCGGGCAGGTGAAGCTTGCTTTCGATCACGATCGGATAGTGACGGACGGAATTGAACGCGCCCGTACGAAACTCGAGTTCTCCGCACTGGCCACGGCGTTCTGTGGAGACCTTTTCACCATCGCCGAGTTGCGGCAGGTGTACGAGGCGGTATGGGGCGTCACCCTCGACACCCGGAATTTCTACCGGAAGATCCAGGCCGTGGACGGGTTCATCGTTCCGGCCGGGACGGGACGCAGGACCACGGTGGGGCGCCCCGCACGCCTGTTCCGCGCGGGACCGACCACGGTGCTCTCGCCTCCGCTGGTCCGGCCTGTGCCGGCACCGGCGGAACAGCAGGTGGAAGAACAAACAGAGCAAAACGCGAAGGAATGAGAATACATGTCAAATGATCTGGTGGTGATTCTCGCCGCCCTCAATCTCGAATACGAGGCCGTGCACAGGGAACTGGCCGATCCGCAGGTGACCGTACACAAGAGCGGAACGCGGTTCGAGGTCGGGACCGTGCCGGGCACGTCGTGCCGTGTGGCACTCGGTCTGACGAGCAAGGGGAACCATTCGGCCGCAGTGCTGGCGGAGCGCGCTATCGAGCACTTCTCTCCGGCAGCCGTGTTGTTCGTCGGTGTCGCCGGCCGCATGCGGAGCTCGATCGCGCTGGGCGACGTGGTGATGGCCACCCTTGTGTACGCCTACCACGGCGCGACCAGCGAGGACGACGGACTCAAGGCGCGGCCCCGGTCGTGGGAGGCGCCGCACCCCCTCATCCAGCTCGGCCAGCATCTGGCCCGGACGACGGACCGGGCCGGCCACGCACCGGAGAACGGGCGAGTGCCGCGGGTGCACTTCGGCCCGATCGCCGCCGGTGAGGTCCTGCAGAACTCGCGGAACTCCGCCGAGGCCGCATGGCTCCGGCAGCACTACAACGACGCGTTCGCGATCGACATGGAAGCCGCCGGCGTGGCACAGGCCGGCCATCTCAGTGGCCTGCCGGTCGGCGTCATCCGCGGCATCAGTGACCGGGCGGACGGCACGAAGAACGGAGCGGAGGACCGCGAGCGGCAGCCGCGCGCCGCGGCGAACGCGGCGGCTTTCGCGGTACGGCTGGCTGCGGAACTGATCAAGGAAGCAGAACTGGCAGAGAAAGCGGAAGAAGAGGAGCGGACCGTCATGGCCCAGAAAGACAGAACTGGCAGGGGCAGCGGAAGCGTCGTCAACACGGCCTTTTCCAGCACGGTGGGAATCATGGCCGGAGAGGTCACCGGCAGCACCGTCCACGTCAGCGGGGCGGCTCCGAAGGCATCCACCCCGACGGAACTGGTCGCGGAGCTGGACCGCTTCCGGGAGCACCTGACACGACACCACGCCGACGGGACCCTCGACGCGGACATTCACCACGAGGCACAGGCCGAACTGAGCATCGCGAAGCGCGCAGCGGAGAAGTGCACCGCGAACGCCCCGGCGCCTCCGAAGAAGGCAGCTCTGGCGCTCAGGAAGTTACGCGGCCTGCTCGCCGACCACCCGGAACTGGCCGCCGGTCTCGCGGCCTTGATCGCGGCGGCGGGTGACCCGGCATGACCGAGGGCTTCCCCTCCACGCACAACGAGGCGCACGATTCCTTCGTCGGCGCCCAGGCCGGGATCATATTCGACTCCACCATCAACAACATTGTCCTGCCGGACGCTTCGCCCCAGAAGAAATACGAGGTCGGGGTCCGCTGCCTGGAAGAAGGCTTACCCGGCCGGGCGCGGGAACTGATCTGGGACGCGATCACCCACAACCACGACGGCCCGCAGATCCGCTTCCACTGGGCGCTCGCCATGCTCAGCAAACGCGCCCACCACGACCTCAGCGCCGAGGAGCGCCGTCAGCTGGACCGGACGCGGGACGTCATGCAGGGCTACGCCGAGGACAAGAACTGGAAACCCGGTCTGCAGGTCATCTTCGATCTGCTGGCACTGCCCGGCAAAGCTGACAGTGAGACCGCCGCCGTGCTGAAGCGGCTGAGGGATCTGGCACCGCCCCAGCGTGACCTGATCGTCCACCACCTCGACCTCGTGCTCACCAGCCGGACAAAAGCCACCCTGTGGGCCGAGATCTGCGAACTCGCCAAGGCCGGACAGTTCCGTGGTGACCGTTCCCGGCGGGTCCGGTACTACTTCGAGCCCGATCCCATCGGGGCACGGACCCGGCCTCCCGAGGGGAGCACCGCCTTCCGTCACCGTCCTCGCCTGGCGGCCTGGACAGGTCTGTTCGGCCTCGCCGCGGGATTCCTCGGGATCTCGGCAGTGATCGCGGAGCCGCTGACCACGATCGTCGAGCTGCTGATCGCGCTCGGTACCGGATTCCTCGCCGCCCGGTTCGGCCAGCGATGGTGGCACAACACGCACCGGCTGCAGGCTAAGGAGCAGGAGCTGGGCCAAGCGTCGAACCAGGAGCCGGTACCGGATCCGGCCCGCTCCCCGGCCGCCCCCTCCCTCGCGTCCGCGGGCGGCGGGGCCCCCGCGGCGGACGGGTTCACCAGCCGCGTCCGCACGTCCTTCGAGCACTATTTCGGCACGTACGTGCCGCACGGGTGCGACCGGCCCGAGTGGCTCGCCCACACCACTGGCATCCGCGCCGTTCTGGCCGCCGAGGTCGCGTTCCTCTACCGGGAGAGCAGAATCAGCGTCGACCGGGTCAACTGGCTGATCCGCTACCTGGCCCGGGACGCCAAGGACCGCCACAACAACGGCACGCTGTTCGCCCACCGGCAGCGGTACCGGACTCCGGTGACGACGAAACTCGCCTGCGTGCCCGCCCTCGCCGTCCTGGGCCTCACGTCACTGGCCGTCACCCTCACCGCCGCGACAGGTTCGGCGAGTGCGCTCCACGGCCTCCTGACCTTCGCCGTGTTCATCGGCGCCATCGGGAGCGGGCGCCGGGCAGCGTCGGTGTGGCTGCACATACGCAGCGAGGAACAGCGGTTCGCCGAGGAGACGCAGGAGTACCACCTGCGGATGTACGCGCGTGAGGAGGAGTTCCAGCGCTGGCAGGAGCACCTGGAAGCCATCCGGCCCTCCGACGCCGAGATGGAGGCGTGGCTCAGCCACGACAAGATCCTGTTCACCGCCGATGTGCTCCGTCACCACCAGCTCACCTGGTACGACATCATCGCCCACACGATCCTGACGACACCGGCACCCCCCTACAGACGAGCACGGCGCCGAGGCGGCCCCTGGCGCTACTCCCGATACACCCTCCGGCTGTTCCTGGCCACACGGAACGGTATCCGCGAGATCAGCACCGAAGTCGACTTCGCCCGCGCCACTCGCCCGGGCGAACAACGCACCAACTACCGCTTCAACGCGTTCTCCTCCGTGCAGGTCACCGAGGACGACCGCATCGGCTACGAGATGGCGCTGCTCCTCTCCAACGGCCCCGCCAGAACCATCCGTATCAAGGACGCCGACAGCCACCAGCTCGAACCGTACGAGAACGCCCGGGACCTCTCGCAGATCAACCTCGACGCGGCCGGCTTCGCCCATACCTTCCGTCTCCTGGAGGGCATCGCGGCCGACGGGAAGGCATGGATCGAGCGGAACAACGCCGACAGTCCACCGCTCGTGGACAGTACCGACTGATTCCTCCCGGACCGGATCCGAAGGCCGACCGGCCAGGGAGCTGTCGAGAGCACGGCGGCTCCCTGAAGGTCCAGGCACCACGGGCCGAGTACGGGTACGACCGAGCCACCCCCCTGCCAAGGTGTCGCGAAAACGAGGGTGACAGCCAGTCATGACGGACAGAGAACGGAGCACCAGCGCCCTACTCCTTGCCGAGTACGCACAGATCAAGGACGAGCAGCGTGCACGTATCGGCTTTCGGGACAACCTGCTGTACGTGACGCTCGCGGCCGTGACCGCCGTCGCGGCCGTCGCCGCGCAGACGGACTACCCGCAGCTGATCCTGGCCCTTCCGGTGGTGTGTCTTGTGCTCGGATGGACGCACCTGGTCAACGACGAAAAGATCTCAGCCATCGGACGCTACGTCCGCACCGAGCTCGCGTCCCGGCTCGCAGAGGCCGCAAACGTGGAGGAACCGCTGTTCGGCTGGGAGACCTACCATCGCAGCGACGACAGACGGATCTCGCGCAAGACCACACAGACAGTCGTCGATCTGGTGGCCTTCCTCGTCACTCCCTTTGCCGCACTCATCACCTTCTGGTGCCACAGCACGGACAGCGCCCTTCTGGTCGCGGTCTCAATCCTGGAAGCCGCCGGACTCATCGTCCTGGGTGTGCTGTTCCTGCAATACGCCGAGAGGTGAGATGCTGCCCGATGCTACGGACTGAGAATTCTTTCTGAGGCGTTCCGGGGTTGATGGAGGCTCGGCGACAAGAAGATCGACTATGTCAATCCCGACCGCAGCTACGACGGAAAACGGGCCTGTTCCGCTCCCGAGGGAATCAACAAGCTCGTCAAGGCGCAGAACGGGGATGGGGACTTCACGTGCCTGTCGACGGACAGCGGGTGCATCAGCAGGGAGAGCTGTCACCCCAACAAGACCGGAACTTCCGCGTACGCTGACGCTGTGCAGCAGGCGATCGGAAGTCTGCGCGAGGCGAACGACACCCCGGATAGCAGGAGGCAACGCCCTTGAGGCGTGATCCCGGAAGGGGACGCACCGCGCCGTGGGCCAAGGCCCTCGGTGCGGTGTGCGTCCTCGCACTCGTCGGCGTCATCAGCGTGTACATCGGGCAGAAAAGGACGGCCCACCACAACAAGCAGGCGGCCGTAAAGGCGTCCACCGGCCCGGCCCATGCCTTCGGCCGCGCCATCCGGCAGAGTGGAAACACACCGTTCCCGTCGTCCGCCCAAGTTCACTTCACGCTGTGGCAGGTCTCGCGGACCGCGAACCTGGATTCCTACACGGTCCACGACACCGAAGCCGAGGTGGTGGCCGCCTTCACCTCTCCCTATGACGACGGCAACCCGATCGCGGGAGGACGCGGGCAGGTCACTCGCTGCTACTCCTACACGATCACCCCCATGCGCGCCCTGGGTGCCTCGGTAATGACGCGCTTGCTGAAGGCTTGCCCCCGCCAGGGGCCAGACCTCAGAGAGCGGGAACGGGACACCGTCTACCGGAAGGCTTTCAAGGCCCGGGAACAGTTGGTGAGCGATGCCGGTGGCGGAGAGTTGACGTCCAGCGAGATAGCACACGCCGTTGGCCCCCACGCCCTGGTTGAACGGCATCGGCGGAGTGTCAGTATCACCCAAAGGTTCACCAACACCCCGCTGGGCGACTCCCCTCATGTCGCGGCATGCCTGCGATTCGACGTAACCCTGGCCCCGGGCCGACCGGGGGTGCTGTCGTCCCACGACGTGTCGGAAGCAGCTTGCCCTCCGCCGCGCAGCCGCCAAGGCGATGGTCTCCATCTCGATCGTGACCGCGACCGTTGACCGGTGTGGCGGCCTGCGCCAGCCTTGCGTCACCCGTGGTTGGAGCCGCCCGAGAGCCGCTGCCATCGATATGGGCAAGGGCCTGGTGTCGGCACGGCCCCCCGAGCTTCTCGTGGAAGAGCTTCACCCAGCTGCGGAACTGGTGAAGCAGCACGAGATCGACGCGGGCCATAGGCCACGTTCCCTAGATCTCGGCCCTGTCCTCGGACCCGGCCTGGCGCACCACGGTGGCCAGGTCCTTGATCGAGCGGACGACCTGGGCGATCTCATCTCCGCCGCGCCGTAGGAGGTGGCGGCGTGTCGTCGATGTCACGGCGCGCCGCCGACGGCTCGCACCCGGGGACTACGGCAGAAGCAGCTCTCCCCGCAAGACGGGCGTGTACGTATGGTGCGTGTCGGTCCTCGGACACTCTCCGTACGTACATGAGGGCTGTGATTCCACGATCACGGCCCTCCTTTTTCCGTCGAAGATCAGTGCGAGTCCGAGGCTCTCGTACAGGGGCTGTTTGCGTTCGGGGGCGGCGGCGAGGAGCCGGTCCTTGATGGAGCCGAGCTCGGTGACCATCCGCTGGATCTGCTCGGCCGTGAGGTTCGTCGTCTGGCTTCGTGTCGTGGCGAGAAGATCCTGCTGGGCTGCTGTCTTCTCGCTCTGTGCTTGGTTGATCCACGTGGCGACGAGTTGGAGATCGGCTCCTGCGTCGAGTGCGGCCCGGTACCGGGTGATACGGCGCTCGCAGTCGGCAACAGCACGGCGGGCGGTTTCGGCAGCGCTTCCAACACCCGCTCGGCGACTTCCTCGACCGATCCGACAGCGTCGATCGTCCGCAGAAGGTGTCGACGATCGGCCGTCCGAGGCAGGCGCCGGCGTCGGCGACCAGGATGTCGATCTGCCCGAACTCGGCGATCGTCGCGTCGGCTACCGCCTGCATCGCGGTGAAGTCACGGACGTCGGCAACCTTGGCGAGGCAGCGCCGCTCGTGTCACACAGTCCGCTCCCTGTCGCCAGGTGAGTTCATCGGGTACGGGATGCAGTCGATCTGGCCATCGAGGTCGCAAATGACGATCTCAGCGCCTTCGGCGGACATGGCGGCGTGGGCGCGGCCCTGACCGCGGCCACCGCCAGTGATCAAGGCGACCTACCCGTCGAGAACACCCATTCTCAGACCTCCTCGTCCGTAGCGTTCTTGGCTGCATTGATGAGGCGCCTGACAGTGGCGACGTCGAAGTACTCTTCGATTCGCGTGATCTTCCGGTCGTTGACCGCGATGTACATTGCCGCGTCGAGCCCCACCTGTTCCCCGTCGGGCAACTGCCCCCGCAGGACGTGCTGTTGGAAGACACCGGCGCCGACATCGGCCCGCCGGGTAACGTCGAAGCGCATGCCGTGAATGGCTCCACCGAGCAAGCCCAGTACGACGAGATTGTTTTCGAGCCCCTGATCGCCGGCGCCGTCGTTGTGCCAGATCGCAACGTCCGAGGCGTAGATGCCGCGGACGGCGTCGACGTCGCCGCGCTCCACAGCTCGGAAGAAGTTGTCGACGACGGTGATGTTCGTACTGCTTTCAGGCATGAGTGTCTCCAGGAGATGGACCCAGGGATGGGCGAAATTGTGTGTCCGCAGGCAATGGCTGGTGCGCGACCAGCGAAGACGGCGGACTCAGTCCCCCATGGCCGCGAGGATGAGATCGAGCACGGATTGGTCGGGGCAGGGTGGGACCGGTGCCTCAGCCAGCGAGCCGAGGATTTCGCAGGCTTCGTCGACGCGATTGGCGTGGATGGAAGGGCTGTGGCCGGTGAGAACGACGCTCGGGTCGAGCTTCTGGAGCGTGGTGACATTGGCGGCAAAGCGGCGCGGGTCCGCCATGCTGACCCAAGGCGCCAGGCCGTGGATCCCGAACATGGTCATCCCGTCGCGCCTGGCCTGCTGGTCGAGTTCGCTGACGTCCTGCATCAGCGCACTGCCTGGTGTTCCGGGGATGGCGGTGGCGAACGTGTCGGTGGCCCACATCATTCGGCTACGCGTATCGAAGACGGACAATGTGGACGGTGAGTCGAAGATCGGCGGCCGGAGCACGGCCAGTTGCCGGTCGCCGATGTCGACGGTGTCTCCGTCGGCCACCCACCTGCAGCGGTGCAGCGGGAAATCGTAGACACAGCTAAACCGTTCGACCAGTGCCCAGCTACACAGCAGTGTCGCGTTGGGACAGCGCGCCATAACGGTTTCCAGGTTGCCCGTGTGGTCGGCGTCCTCGTGCGAGACGAACACCCAGCGAACGTCCTCCGGCTCCACAATGGAGAAGACGTCGTCGAGCCACTGCCGGCGGTTGCGAGGCGAGCCGGTGTCGATGATGACGGGCTCCTGGCCGGTCAGCACGGCGGAGTTGATGGGAACGCAGAGGGGCTGGCCGAGCGCGAACTGTACGTCCTGGATGAGGTGGACATCCGGTCCGATGCGTTGGAACGGATGGTGCTCGAATCTGAGTTCTTCGGAAGGCATCGTTGCCTCCTGGTCTGCGGAACGATTGCTCAAACCGTCGGCGCGACCTCGGTCATCAGGGTCTCCATCATCCCGATGAGCTCCTTGACCGAGCGGAAGACCGGCTTCATCTCGATCGCGCTGACCCCGGCGTCGCGATACTCCCGGCACCGTGCGGCGATCTCGTCCGGTGTGCCGACCAGGTTGCGGACCGGCAGGTGGTCACCGAAGGCGTTCTCCAGGGTGCCCCGGCAGGCCGCCCGCGCCCCCGCGGTGGTGTTGTCCATGCGCCAGAACAGGTCGAGTACGCACTCCGGTGGCCGGTGCCCCGATTCGGCGAGCGCGGCCAGGCCGCCGACGACCTCATCGGGGGTGGCGTGGTTGGGCAGCCACCAGTAGCCGCCCCGGGCCGTACGCCGCAATGCGGCGGGCGAGTTACCGGCGATCAGGATCGGCGGCCCCCCGGGCTGTGCCGGCTTGGGGAATACCTCGATTTCCTTGAAGCGGACCAACTTCCCATCGTAGGAAGCGCTGTCGTCGGTCCAAATGCGCCTGAGCGCCTCGAGTTGCTCGTCGGCGAGCCGGCCACGTTTTGTCACGTCCACGCCGAGCGCGGCCATCTCCACCGTGGCATTGCGGGAGAGCGTTTCGAGGACCTGCGGGTCACGGTCGGTGCCGGACAGCCCGACACCGATTCCCAGGAGCATCCGCCCGCCGGAGAGCTGGTCGAGCGTGGCGATCTGTTTGGCCGCAAGGATGGTCTCGCGCACCGGCAGCAGCATGACGCTGGTCAGCAGCCGGATCGTGGAGGTGATCCCGGCGACGTAGCCGAACGTGGTGAGCTGCTCGAACACGGTTCGACGGTCATTTCGGCCTTCGTCGTCCTCGGCACCGCAGCCGAGCCACACGCCATCGAAGACGATGTGGTCCTGCATCGACACGGCCCAGAACCCGAGTTCCTCGGCGGCCTGGGCGACATCGCGGATCGCGGCAGTGTCCCCGACGCGGTTGGACTGTGGTAGTGCCACTGCGAATTTCATGGTCTCGTCCTCCAAGTTGTGGATTGGCAAAGAGAATCGTTCAGTTCTGCGGCAGCCAGGACGGAGTCATGCCGCTCGAACGCAGCACGTGGTCACGGGAGCGCTCCGCGTCGGCCCGGAGCCGGGCGAGGTCGACCCCGACGAGCTTGCCGGCCCGCTTGCGGATCTCGCCGCGGACGATCACCGTGTCGACATTGGCCGTGTCGGCACTGGTCACCACGGTGGCGACGGGGTCGACCAAGGGCATCGTGTTGATGTCATCCGCCCGGATCAAGACGATGTCCGCGTCCTTACCGGGAGCCAGGGTCCCGATGCGATCGGCCAGTCCACAGGCCTGGGCACCGGCACGTGTCGCGAAGCCGAGCACGTCCGCATGGGTGAGTGCCGGCGCGAATGCGACATCGACATCGTCGCCGAACGAGGAGATGCGGCCTTGGGCGAGCGCGGTCCGCATCTGGGTGAACATATCGCCGGGGACCGAGGTGGCGACGTCGATGCTCAGCGAGGGCGTCACCCCTTGCTCCAGCATCCGCGTGATCGGTGGATGGCCGTGCCCCATGAGCATCTCGACGTACGGAGCGACCGAGGCAGAACCACCGGTGCGTTTGATCATCGCGAGCTCGTCGTCGGTACTGGTGTTGGCGTGGACGTAGGTGGTGTCCGGGCCGAGCAACCCTGCGCGGTCGAGCTCGGCGATCGCCTGCCCGTGCACGCCCGTGATCCGCATCCCGACGTGGACGGAGATCCTGGCTTCCAGCTCGCGAGCAAGCCGCCAGTCATGCACGCACACCTCGGGGCGGCTCACTCCTGGCCCGCGGACGGCAAGGGCGAAGGTGAGGAGGTCGTCCTCCGATGAGAAGTACTGCTCGCGGATACGGCGGGCGTCCGCTGGATGGCCGAGTTCGCTGTAGGCCCACCATTCGGCACCCGCCGGCGTCCCGTGGGCGTACATCGCACGGATACCGGCTGCGCGCAACGCTGTGATGCCGGCGTCCGCGTGCTCGGGCGTGTTGTTGCAATGCGACCAGTCCACGATCGTGGTGATGCCCGCGTTGAGGGCCTCGAGCGCGCCGAGCAGGTTCCCGGTGTAGACGTCCTCGGGGCGGTAGGCGGGGCCGATGGCACCGATCACCTGGGCGAGGTATCCGTCCAGCGTGCACGCCGGCAGTACGCCGCGCAGCACGGTCTCCCACATGTGCCGATGGGTGTCGATGAACCCCGGGACGACGACAGTTCCCGCGGCGTCGAGGGTTTCCGCGTCTGTCACGGGGAGATCCGGACCGATCTGAGCGATCTTCCCGTCCTCGACGAGTACGTCAGCGCGGGGCAGATCGCCCAGTGCCGGGTCGAGGGTCAGGACGAATCCGTTCTTGAGCAACAATTTTGACGGCATCGTTCAGCCTCCGTTGTTCGGTGTGCAGAGGGGCAACAGGGTTCCGGCGTCGGCCGATCGCCGCTGACGGAAAGGTTCTGACAGCCGGTCGATGGCGAAGGACCACACGGAACGTTCAAGGTTTCTGGGGCAGCAGAACCGGTCGGCCGTGCGCCGGCAAGCTCGGCATGCCGTGCGTGCTGAGCTCGGCAGGTATGCCTTCCAGCTCGCCGACCTGCCCGGCGGTCTGCGCCCGCTGCGCGACAGGGACGCCACCGACGACGAGTGACGCGGCACTGCCGTACGGCATCATCGGCTCGTCGTGGTCGTGACCATCTTGTTCATGGCGTACGTGCTGGTCAGCAGCCCAGAAGGGTTCCGGTGGCCATCTCGCAGGCCGGGGCCGTGACGCTGCGCCGACCCGCCCGTCCCGTGACCAGCCCGGCACGCCTTCTGCCGGCATGAAGGTCGGCAGTGCACGCGCCCATGGGCGGGCGGCAGTGAAGTGTGGGCGCCGACGGTCAGGCGGAGGGTCATCAGGGTGACGGCGCGGTGGGAAGGCGCGAGGGGGTCATAGCCGTGTGGCTGCGCGGACCAGCCCCGCGAGGGCGAGGGAGCGGCTGTGCGCGGGCCACGCGATGTGAGTGACGACGGGGGGTGCGTCGGTCAGGGGGACGGCGGTGTGCTCGGCCCATAGCCAGGCGCGGGCGGAGTCGGGGAAGACGGCCACGGTGCGTCCGAGGGCGATCAGTTGGGCCAGTTGCGTCTGATCGTGGATCTCGGGGCCCGGACCGGGTGGGTAGACGCCGTCACGGGACCAACGGGCGAGCGGAAGGTCGGGGATGTCGCTGACGTCGGCCAGGGACAGAGTCTTGTGCGCGGCGAGGGGGTGCCCGGCGGGCAGGATGGCGATCTGCCCCTCGGTCGTCAGTTCCTCGCTGTCGAACCCAGTGAGGGAGTTGAACGGCTTGTGCATGAGCGCCACGTCAGCCCGGCCATCGCGCAGCATCTCTTCCTGCTCGCATGTACCGCTCGGCAGCACGTCGACCTCGGCGGCGTCCGGCTCGGCCGCGTAGGCGTCGAGGAGCTTGTGCAGCAACTCGTGGGACGCGGCGGCCTTCACCGCCAGCACCAGGCGGTTGCGGGGGCCTCTCGGGTCGTCAGCGCCACCGGCGCGGCGGGCGCGGCGGGCGGCGGCGGTGATCGCGTCGAGGGCCGCGCGGCCCTCGTACAGCAGCATCTCCCCGGCGCCAGTCAGGGCGACTCCGCGACGGTTGCGTGTCAGCAGGGAGACACCGAGGCGCCGCTCGAGCCGCTGGATCGCCCGGGACAGCGGTGGCTGTGCCATGCCGAGGCGCTCGGCGGCACGGCCGAAGTGCAGTTCCTCGGCCACGGCCAGGAAGTACCTCAGCTCGCGGGTCTCCAAGATGTCCATGGCGACAGCATACCCCGGTGATACCTTCCGGGTATCACCGGGCGCTGTGCCGGTATTGGATGCGCCGCTGGTCGGCGAGCGAACATCAACGGCACGGGCGAAGCGAGATCCGCGCCGGTAGCCGGCGCGGACGAGGTGCCGTCGACGAGCGGCGGACCACGTGACACGCAGCCCATGAAGTATCCGGCTCAGCAGGAAAGACACAGCCATGAACACACTCTCTGCGTCACTCCCCGGCGGCACCTGGCCCCTGGGCGATCTGACCGTCACCCGCTTCGGCTACGGCGCCATGCAGCTCGCCGGCCCTGGGGTCATGGGCCCGCCTGCCGACCGCGACGGCGCACTCACCATCCTGCGTGAGGCCGCCGACCTCGGGATCACCCACATCGACACCTCCGGCGCCTACGGGCCGCGCGTCACCAATGAGCTGATCCGTGAAGCACTGCACCCCTACCGCGAATCGCTGCACATCGTGACCAAGGTCGGCGCGGTCCGCGATGAGCAGGGCGGCTGGCCCCCTGCCCGGCGGCCCGAGGACCTGCGCCGCGCCGTCCACGAGAACCTCGAGGACCTCGGCCTCGACGTGCTTGATGTGGTCAACCTCCGGCTCGGCGACGCCCAGGGCCCTCGGCCCGGTTCGCTCGCCGAGCCCTTCGAGGCTCTTGTCGAACTCCAGCAGCAAGGCCTGATCCGGCATCTGGGCGTGAGTAACGCGACGGCGGAACAGGTCGCCGAGGCGCAGGTGATCGCGCCGATCGTGTGCGTGCAGAACATGTACAACCTCGCCCACCGCCAGGACGACGAGCTGATCGACGAACTCGCCGACAAGGGCATCGCCTACGTGCCCTTCTTCCCGCTCGGCGGCTTCACCCCGCTGGAGTCCACGGCGCTTTCTGCCGTGGCCACCCGGCTGGACGCGACGCCGATGTCGGTCGCCCTGGCCTGGCTGCTGCACCGGTCGCCGAACATCCTGCTCATTCCCGGCACCTCGTCAGTGGTACACCTGCGCGAGAACGCCGCCGGTACGGGACTCTCGCTCTCCGACGAGGAACTCGCCGAGTTGGACAAGATCGGCCGCTAGGCGTATTGACCTGAAGCGTTGTTCACGCGGTTGATCGGTGGGTGGCCGCCGAGTGCGGTGTGGCAACGGTGGTGGTTGTAGTGGTGACCCGTTTCCGCTGAGGCTGTTGCGCGAGCCGGGCCGAGAGGTTCGACATCCGCCACCGCCCGGCCCTTTTCGCGCGTGCCCTCTCCTCCTCAACCGCCTTCTCCAGCGGGGTGAGGACACCGGCGTCCACGAGCATGTCGACGGCGTCGTGGCGGGCCCGGGCCACGGCGGAGTCCACGCTGACCAGGGCTGAGGTCGACCTGTCCGCGCGCTGCGGCCTCGACATCACGCCGCCCATCGGCGAGCCGAAGACGCCTAGATCACCGGCAGCCACGGCTCGATCAACGCCCATTCGCCATCCGTCGTGACGCCTGCTCGGGCTTCACCCGAGGCTGCGCCTCGGCCAAGACAGCAAGGACCTCCCTCATGCCCTCGACCAAGCCCCGAAACCGCGCGGCCCGCTTCACCGTGGGCGCGGCGTCCGCCGCGTTGCTCGTCACCGTCGGCGCGATCACGTCCCCAAGCGCGTCCGCCGCCCCCGAGCGCGTATCGGGCTTCACTCGCCACACGATCACCCAGAAGGTCTCACTCACCGGCAGTGGACCGGCCGACCAGACACTGAGCGCCGTGGAATACCAACCGACCCACGCCCGCGTGAAGGGCATTCAGGTGATGATCCCGGGCGTCACCTACGACCACCGGTACTTCGATCTCGAGACAGACCGCGGCTGGATCTCGCAAGCACGCGAGGCGGCCGAGGACGGTTGGATCACCGTCGCCGTGGACCGCCTCGGAACCGGCAACTCCAGCAGCCCGGCCGCGGACAAGCTGAACGGCACGACCCACTCCGCCACCATCCATCAACTGATCACCAAGCTGAGGACCGCCCACAAAGGGCTGCCGGTCGCACTGGTCGGCCACTCCATGGGAAGCGCGGTCGCCCTCCAGGAAGCCGCGTCCTACAAGGACGTCAACGCTGTCGTCGTCACCGGATTCATGCACCATGCCGGCTCCGGCCGGCTGCTGTTCAACGCCGCGATGCACCCCGCCGCCGAAGACCCCGCCTTCGCCGGCCGCGCGATACCGGACGGCTCCCTGACCACCCGGGACGGCATGCGCCATCTGCTCTACTGGCCGTTCAACGCCGACCTGAGCACCGTGAGGGCCGACGATGCGGTCAAGCAGATCGCCACCGTGGGGGAGTCCACCTCCTTCGTGGACGAGCAGAGCAACGACACGTACGGCAAGAAGGTCAACGTTCCCGTCCTGTCGCTCGTGGGCCAGCACGATGGCCTGTTCTTCGACCCCGCCGACCTGAGCAAGACCCTCACAGCGGAGACCGCCGCCTACCCGGCCAGCCCTGCCGTCGACGTGAAGTCCATTCCCGGAGCCGGTCACGACCTGGCCCTCCAGCGCAACGCCGACAGCACCACCAACACCATCGACAAGTGGCTGTCCCGCAAGCTCTAGGAACACGCAACCCGGCCCCCGGATAGCAGGAGGCAACGCCCTTGAGGCGTGATCTCAGAATGGGACGCACCGCACCGTGGGCCAAGGCCCTCGGTGCGGTGTGCGTCCTCGCACTCGTCGGCATCATCAGCGTGTACATCGGGCAGAAAGGACGGCCCACCACAACAAGCAGGCGGCCATAAATGCGTCCACCGACCTGGCCCATGCGTTCGGCCGCGCCATCCGGCAGAGTGGAAACACACCGTTCCCCTCGTCCGCCCAAGTTCACTTCACGCTGTGGCAGGTCTCGCGGACCGCGAACCTGGACTTCACCTCTTCCTATGACGACGGCAACCCGATCGCCGGAGGACGGGGGCAGGTCACTCGCCGCTACTCCTACGCCGTCACCCGCATGCGCGCCTTGGGTGCCTCGGTAACGACACGCTCGCTGAAGGCTCGCCCCCGCCAGGGGCCAGACCTCAGAGAGCGGGAACTGGACACCGTCTACCGGAAGGCTTTCAAGGCCCGGGAACAGTTGGCGAGCGATGCCGGTGGCGGAGAGCTGACGTCTAGTGAGGTAGCACACGCCGTTGGCCCCCACGCCCGGCCGGCACTTTGTGTTTCCCGGAGTCGTAGGGTTTTGGCCCTGGCCCGGCGGGCCCGGGTTTCGATGATCCACTGGGTGACGGCGGTGGGGTCCGCGCCCGCTTCGAGGGCGGCGCGGTGGGTGGCGAGCTCGGTGTCGCAGTCGGCGATCACCTTACGGGCGGCTGGTGGTAAGGCCGCCGCCCGGCCCGTAGGTGCCGCTGGACCGTCCGGCACGGCTCAACGGCCGGTGAGCAGCTCGGCGTCGTGTGCGAGGATGGCGGCCTGTACGCGGTTGGCGCAGCCGGTGCGGGTGAGGATCCGGCTGATGTGCGCCTTGACCGTGCCGGCGCTCAGATACAGCTGATCGGCGATCTCCGCGTTGGACAGGCCCGTGCCGAGCAGCCGCAGGACATCCCGTTCGGCCGGGGTCAGTTCTTCGATCCTGCGCAGAGCGGCCTCAGTGTCCCGGCCGGACTGCACATGCCGTTCCAGCAGTCGCCGGGTGATCCGGGGTGCCAGTACCGGTTCGCCCTTCGCGGCGAGTTGCACGGCGCGGATCAAATCGGCGGGACCGGTGTCCTTGAGGATGAACCCGCTCGCCGCGGCCCGCAGGGCGCGGGTCACGTGCGCTTCCTCGCCGAAGGCCGTCAGCATCACGACGCAGGTGCGGGGCGAGAGGCGAGCGATGTCCTCGGCGGCGGCGATCCCGTCCCGGATCGGCATCTGGATGTCGAGCAGGGCGACATCGATCTGCTGGGTCCGGCATGCCTCGGCCGCCTCCCGGCCGTCGCCCGCCTCGGCGGCCACCTCGATGTCCTCGGCGTTCTCCAGGATCAGCCGGATTCCCGCACGCATCAGCGCCTCGTCGTCGGCGATCAGGACTCGGATCATCACCTCATCTTAGGGCCGCGTGGGCCAGCAGCACGCTGAGGAAGACGGTCGTCGGCAGGACCACGAGCAGCGCCAGACAGCCCGATCCCAGCACGCGCGGCCAGGTCAGGATCTCGTCCGGCAGCGGAGGACGCGCCCCCCGCTGTCCGATGCCGCCGGGCTGAAGGCGGGCCGTAGCCGGAAGGGTGTCGGCGAAGCCGCCCGGGAGCGCGGTGGATTCCGGGGGCCCGTTCCCATGACCGGCGTAGTTCCCGTGCTTCCCGTGGGCGGGAAACCAAGCCGCCACGCGGAAACCGCCGTTCGCCGCGGCGCCCGCCTCGAACATGCCGCCGAGCAACACGATCCGCTCCTGGCAGCCGGCCAGCCCGCTGCGGTTTCCCCCGCGGGATCGGGTCCCCGCGCGCGGTGCCTCGTTGGTCACGGACACCTCGATACCGCCGTCCGTGCCCCTGACCGCCACCCTGGTGGGCGCGCCGGATGCGTGTTTCAGCACGTTCGTCAGCCCTTCGCGGACCACCCGGTGGATCGCCTGACGTGTACGGAGCCCCACCTCGGCCGTGTCGGGCACGGACCAGTCCAGCTCGACGGTGCTGCCCGTCTGCCGGGATTCCTTCACCAGAGCGGTGATGTCCTCACGCGTTCCCCGCTCGTCCCCGGCCCTGTCCATCGGATCCGTCAGGTCCTCGTGCCGCAGTACACCGAGGACTTCGCGCAGTTCCTCCATGGCCGTACCGGCGGTCGTGCGCAGCAGCTCGGCCTGGCCGGCGAGGGCGGGTGCCTGCCGCGCGGCAGCGAGTTCGAGCGCCCCGGCGTGCACCGAGATCAGGCTCAGCCGGTGGCCCAGGAGATCGTGCATCTCTCCCGCGATCCGGGTCCGTTCTTCCATCCGGGCCGCCACGGCGGTCAGCGTGCGGGCCTGTTCCAGATAGGTGTTGCGTTCCCGTAGCAGACTCACCAGAGGCCGTCGCCGCCCCAGCACGGTCCCGGCCAGGGCGGGAAGCAGAACAAGCAGCACCGCCGAGACCGCGTTCCCGGCCAGTTCCGACGGCAGCCCTTCGGGCCGGACCAGGGCACGGGCAACGGCCAGGACACCAACGGCGGCGCAGGTCACCCCGACGACCCGCCACGCCCGCCGCGGCGGTGCGATACGACGGGTGGCGGACAGCACGACCAGCGGCGCCACCGCCAGCGTCCACACGTTGTCACCCACGACCAGCAGAGAGGTCCCCAGGACCGCGGCGACCGGCCGAACGCGCCGAGCGGGGACGAGCAACGCCGCCCACAACGCCTCCAGAACCGCCCACACCGGCCGTTCCGGAGGCGCCAGCAGCAGCGGCACCAGGCCGAAGGCCGCCGCCAGAGCACAGACCAGGGTCTCGACGACGACCGTACGCCGCTCAGCGGCACGTACCGCGCACCAGCTCTCGGCCACCTCACGGCGCACCCACCGTGGCACACCGGTCAGCCGTACGGACAGGCGCGACCGCTGTGTGCCGTCGGACACCTGCCTCATGAACACCCCTGCCCGCCACTGTGGATCTACCCGGAGGAACGGTAGCCGCGCCGCCGGTCCCGCACCGCGCGCCCCGGGTGTCATGTGCCCAGCCGGAGGCCCAGCTCCGCCCGCAACGCGGCCACATCTACCCGGTCGGCAGCCAGCAGCCGTACGGTCGCGGCACCGGACTCGGCATCCGCATCCGTCCGCGACTCGTCGAGCAGCGCGGACAACAGATGGACCGTACCGGTCGTGGGCGAACCGTGCTCGGCGGCGGACAGCCGCGCCACCGCCATGGCCCGGTCGGAGGCGGCAGACGGCCGCACCATGCCATCGTCGGGAAGCGCGGCGACCGGGCTCACCGACGCCGCGGAGACCAGGGAAACCTGCCGTACGCCATGTCGGCGCAGCAAGGCCGGAGCGGCGTTGGCCTCGGCCAGACTCGCGGGAAGCGAGCGCCCGGCAACGGACAGTCCCCGGTCCAGGGCCAGGATCCCCAGCAGAAGATCCACCGGCTCCGCCGCGGCGCGCCCGCATCGTGCCGCCTGCCGCGTGGCCTCCACGGACACCGCGAACAGTACCGGTGAGCCGTTCACGGAACTTCCGGAGGTCCACGAAGTCAGGGCGCGCGTCAGGGGGTTGCCGCTCTTCCCCAGCGTTCCGGCCCGGCGGAGCAGGGTGACGCCGTGGGATTCTGGTCCCTCCGTCTCCGCCGCGGCGCTCGCGTCCAAGCGGTCGAGGGCGGCCCCCGCGGCCGCCGAGTCCAGCCTCTGCAGCAGCAGGGCTTCCCGTGCCCTGCTGTCCGGCAGTTCCAGCAGGGCACGGGCCACATGGCGGCAGCGCACCGAGATCGTCCCCTCGGCGCGGGCCGAACGGAACGCGCGCAGCAGGCACGCGCGCAGCGCCCCGGTCATCCCGGGCAGCGCCTGACCACTCTCCCGGGCCGATCCGCGCGTTCCGAGGCCGAAGCGCCACCGTGCCTCACGCCATGCGGCGTCGACCTCCCCCTCGTCAGCCTCCTGGTTGGCTTCCTCAGCGGCGCCGACCGCGCCGGGCGCACCGCGCACCTCGTCGTCGCTCGCCCAGCCCAGGCCCGCTCTGCCGGCGATCGAGCCGCTGAGGGAACCGGCTTTCCGCATCCCCGGGGCGATCGCCGCACCGGCGTCCGTGTCCCCCAACACCAGCTCCCCGAGCAGGGTGTCCGTCCCCACGACCGGCAGCTCCCGCCTGACCGCACGGCGCAGTGTCTCCACGAGCAGGTCCATGACGTCCGGCTCGAACTCCGTGGTCGCTCCGATCACGGCCGTGCCGTCGGCGTGTACTCCGGTCGTTGCTCGCTGATCCATCGAACGTTCCCCTCACAGCGTGGTGGCCTGGTCAGTGCGACGCTAGGCGCACTCCTGGCGACATCGCGTCGGCCGACCGGCCACACTCCCGGTCCGATCGGCACACCGGCCCCGATGTTGTCGTCGAATGTCATCCACGTCAGCGGGGATGCGAGGGTGACGGCCGTCTGGTGGGAAAGATCCGGAAGCCCGTGATCCTTCCACCATGTTGTGAGCACGGCGCGATCCGAGCCCCGACCCGGCCGGTCCCTCAGCGGGACGAACCCGAGCTTCTCCCAGCTGCCGTTGAGACCGTAATCGCGACGGCAGTTGAGCTTGATGCCCCGCCGGTCGGGGTGCCGACGCGTGATCTCTTCGACGAGCCGCTGGGCCACCTCATGGCCGTTCCACCCCGGAGCGACGCACAGGTGCGCCAAGCGGACCTCCTGACGGGGCACGAGGAGGGCATGGCCGACCCCGTCTTCCTGGAAGCCGCGCTCGATGAGCCCCTGGCCGGCCCGCAACCGCCCACGGGGATGCCTGCCGAACTCGCCCAGTTGCTGGGCTCTGTCCCGTCCGCCCCGGACCCGGAGGCCGCAGCCCGCGCGAGGGAGCTGCGCGCGGAACTGGCCTCGGCTCCCGTGGAGTTGATCCGCCTCACCGATCTGGGCACCCGCTGCGTACGGCAGCGGCCGATCGCCCAGGGCCGTAGCGCACCGCTGGTGGGCGAGCTCACCCACGCACCCGCCGCGGGACTGCTGGGCGTGCTGGCCCAGGAGTACGACCCCGCTGCGACTGCCCAAGCAGCGCCTGCCGCTGCGCACCGTCCAGCCGTACTGTCTCGACGGCCACGTCGAGGCCCGGAACACTCGCACGCATATCGTCCTTGACCTGACCAGCGAGGATGAAGGCGGCGACTGGGCGGAGGGCGCCGACGACTCCCTGACCGCGCTCATCGGCGTACGCGACGAACTCGCCGCGGGCGACCTGCGGTCCCTGTATCTCGCCTGGCTGTCCGCCCTCGCCGCGTGGGAATTGCAGGACGACGATGAAGAGGAGTACCGGACCGCCACCGAACCTCCCGTCCCGGCCGGTCTCGCCGATCTCACCGCCCCGCAGCGCGCGCTGGCGGACTACCTGCGGGTCGATGCCGACCTGCTCTCCATCGCCGCACAGCCCAGCTCCGCCGCCGCCGAACCCACGGCCAAGCCCACGAAGAAAGAACTCCAACGCCTGATCGCCGCCCTGTCGGCAGAGGAAAAGGACGGGTTCCTGCTCCGGCTGGCCCTTGGGCCCGAACTCCAGTCGCACACCGAACTGCTGCACCGCCTGCGCGGCACCACCGCCCCGGCCACCAATCCGGGCAGCCGAACCGCCGCCCACCTGCTCGACGCCGCCCACACCCGCCGCACAGAACGCCGTCGGCGCGAACAACGCCGAAAGGCCGAAGTCCGCGCCCAGCACCTGACGGCCCTGGCCCACGACGCGGAGTCCGTGTGGCGACAGGTCGAGGCGCACATCGCCACCAAACAGACCAACGCCTACGACCGGGCCGTCGCTCTCCTGCGAGACCTGCGCGACGCCTGCGACCACGTGGGCGGTGGAGCGGACTTCCGGCAGCGCATCACGCACCTGCGTGAGACGTACCAGCGCCGCCCCGGCCTCATCCACCGCCTGAACACCCACAACCTCCGATAACGGACAGCACCAGCACGGACTCGTCCGGACTGGGAGTTTCTTTGTGCTGGGGATCTTGTCCGGCGAAGGTGCGTCGACGAGGTCTGGGTGGCTGGGCTACTCGGGAAGCAGTTCCGCGGCGCGGTCGGCGATCTCCTGATGCGGGGCGTCGCGCACGGCCCGTACGGCGCGATGGGTGACCGGCCTCGTCGCACTGGGAAAGGCCGCGGACGTGGACGCCGCCGGGCCGCCGCCGAACGAGTTGCGGCCGTCGGCGATGGAGTCGCCGACGGTGCGGGACAACCCGTGCTCAGGGGCGCGCGAGGAACAGCGCGCCCCTGAGCCGAGCGGCACCCCGCTGACGGCGAAAACCGCGTTGGCAGCGGGTTACTTGTCCCCGGTCGGGGTCTCGTCTCCGGTCAGCATCGGCAGCAGCAACGCCGCCGACCAGCTGAAGTGGGGCGAGTTGAGCGGCGCCCCGGTGACCGGGTCGTAGTTCTCCATGATCGGACCGTTGCCCGTGAGCCCGGACGCATGCGCGAGGAGCCGGTCGGTGAGGGCATCGGCGTCCTTGCCGTAGCCGTAGCGGCGCAGGCCGCCGAGCGCGAAGTACGCCTGGTCGAGCCAGACGGGGCCGCGCCAGTACGCGGTCGGCGAGAAGTACGGGGAGCTCTTCGCGACCGTGGGGAACGGCACCCCGGTCGCGAACTCCTCGGCGTCCGTCAGCCGGGCGCGCACCGTCCGGGCCTGCGCGGCGGACGCCGTGCCGGTCCACAGCGGGATGGCGCCCTCGATGCCGCGCCCGCGCGCGGTGAGCGGCTTGCCGGTGCCGAGTGTGGTGTCGTGGAACCAGCCGTCGGCCGGGTCGTACATCGTCTTCCGCACCAGGGCGTGGGTGGCGGCCGACTTCTCCTTCCACCGCCGGGCGTCGCGGCCGTGCCCCACGACGGCCGCGATGCGCGCCACGTAGCCCTGGTCGGCGGCGAGATACGCGTTCAGGTCGACGGACTCCTGGTTGAGGGAGTAGCCCAGGAGGGTGCCGTCCGTGGCCCGGTTGGCGACGACGGACGTGCCCAGCGCGGCGTCGTAGCGGGGCGCGTTGTCCATGCCGCTCTCCCAAGCCGCGGCCAGGCGCCGCTGTTCGGGCGAGTCGTTGGCGGGGTCGACGGTGGCGCCGTACTCGGCGAGGCCGTTGTGGTCGTGGTCCCGGTTGCGGTACCACCAGTCCTGGTAGGCGGCGAGTTTCGGGTACATCTCGCGCAGGAACGCCGTGTCGCCGCTCCTGCGGTAGACCTCCCATACGGCCCAGGCGGCCAGCGGTGGCTTGGAGTTGCGCTCGTTCCAATTGCCGCCGCCGCGCGCGGGGTCGTTGTAGAAGATGGCGTCCGGGATCATTCCGGCGTCCTGCGGCCGGGTCCGGGAGTCCGGCCGGATCTGCCAGTCGAACATGGAGCGGATCTGGGACTGGGCGAGCCGGGGGTCGAAGCGGGCGGTGCCGACTGCCTGCTTCCAGGTGTCCCAGGCCCAGATGCCGCCGGTGAACCACTTGTACGAGATCGATGGCGTGATGCCGTCGTGTTTGATCTCCCCGGCCGCACCGCGCCGGTTGGTGACGAGTGTCTCCAGCGACTTCACGGCCATACGTCGCCGGTCCGCCGGCACGCTGCGGGTCACGTCGGAGACATAGCCGCGCCAGCGCTCGTCGGCGGCGGCGGCCTCGGCCGAGGGGGAGGCGAGGATATGCCGCGCCCGGTGCGCCTCGCGGGTGCGTTCGGCGGCGGTGAAGGTGTAGGACTCGGTCCAGTCGAAGCGGTGGGAGCGCCCGGGGGCGAGGGTCACCGGGGCCGTGGCCGCCGTCCGGTAGGTGTCGCCGTCGAGGGTGGTGCGGACGGGTTCCTTGTGGGTGATCTCGAAGCGTTCGGTGCCGTCCGTGAGGTAGTCCCACTCCTTGCGGACCTTGGCGAAGTCGACGCCGACGCCGGTGGGTGTGGCGGTGAGCGAGGGCGCGTCGCGCATCGGCGCGTCCTCGGGGCGCAGCAGGCTGCCGGTCCAGCCGGCGTGCAGGGTGCGTGTCGACGTACCGGTGTTGCGCACCTCGGCTCGTACGAGTGCGCTGCGGTCGGTGGCGAACCGCAGCTCCAGCGTGAGGCTCAAGCCGCGTCCGAGGTCGTAGGACTGGCGCAGCAGCCCGGGCAGCGACGTGAACCGGGGCGTGCCGCCCGCGGCCAGGTCCAGGGTGTGCCCGCCCTCACTGAGGCGCATGCGGCTGAAGGAGGAGCTGAGCCACCACGGGTATTCCTGGGCTATGTAGAGCGGCCCGGTGAAGCCTCCGTACGCGGCGCGGTCGCCCTTCTCGGGCAGGGCGTAGGCGTGCCAGGCGCCGCGGTCGGCGAAGACGGTGACGGGGTTGTTGTCCTTGTCGTCGCCGGGCAGGGCGGCGGTCGGGGTGCCGTGCAGATCGAGGACGTCCGCGTAGCGGGACGGCGGCCGCGGACGGTCCGCGGCGGAGACGGCGTGCGAGGCGGCTTGCGGGGCGGCGAGCGCGCCCGCGGCGAGCAGGAGCGCCGTCAGGGCGTGCAGGGGCCGGTGTCCGGTCACTGGTCAGTTCCTTCGGGGGAGTCGGGGGCAGGGGAGTCGAGGGCAGGGGCGACGCGGATGACCGCGGCGCCGAGCGGTTCGAGAGCTACGTGGCCGTGAACGGCCCCTCCGGTGAGCAGATCGGTGCCACCTGCGGCGTACGCACCGGCCAGCGGGGTCTGTGCCGGCCGGTCGCCGTGGTTGAGGAGGAAGAGATAGGTGCCCCGCGCACCGGCGCGGACCGTCACCTCGACGCCTTCGGGGGCGTCCAGAACGGGCAGTACGCCCGCCGCGGTCAGGGCCCGGTCGAGTACGTCGCCGATGTCCTCGCCGAGGTGGCAGCTCACGTACCAGGCGGTTCCGGAGCCGTACGGGTGCCGAGTGACGGCGGGCCGGTCGGCGAGCGGGCCCGAGGTGTACGCGTCGGCGGTCTCGGCGCCCTCGGTCACGATCCACTCGGTCCACAGCGTGGCCTCGGCTCCGGAGGCCAGGGTGACCGTCTCCCCGTCGGGGACCGGCCAGAACTCGTCCACCGACAGGCCCAGTACGTCCCGCAGCGGGCCGGGCGCTCCTCCGTCGTGCATGTGGTCGTGTCCGTCGACGACGCCACTGAACGGTCCGCATACGAGGTGGCCACCGCCGCGCACGTAGTCGGCGATCCCGCGGGCGTGCTCCGGGCGCAGGAGGTGCAGGTTGGGTGCGAGGACGGCCTGGTAGCCGTCGAGGGCGGCGTGCGGCGGGACGAAGGTGATCGTGATGGAACGGGCGTGGAGAGCCGTGTACCAGGGGCGCAGCAGATCGGGCCAGCGCATCCGGGCCGAGGGGTGGTCGTCGGACTCCAGGGCCCACCAGGAGTCCCAGTCCAGGACGATCGCGACGTCGGCGGTGAGACGGCTGCCCGCGACGTCGCCGAGGCGGGCGAGTTCGGCGCCGAAGCGCACCGTCTCGTGCCAGCCGCGCGAGGCGGTGCCGCGGTGCGGCAGCAGGGCGCTGTGGTACTTCTCCGCTCCGGCGCGGGAGGCCCGCCACTGGAAGTACATGATGCCGTCGGCGCCGCGGGCCAGGGCCTGGAGCGACCACAGACGGTGCAGGCCCGGTTTTTTGGGGACGTTCACGGGGCGCCAGCTCACCGCCGAGGGGGCCTGTTCCAGGAGCAGCCAGGGTGTGCCGCCGTTGAGGGAGCGCATCAGGTCGTAGTTGAGGGACGCGGTGATGTGGGCGCGCGGGTCGGCGGGGTCCGGGTAGGCGTCGTCGGAGACGAAGTCCTCGGCTTGAGCCCACTTCCAGTAGTCGAGCGCCTTGAACATCGACATGAAGTTGGTCGTCGCGGGAGTGTCCGGGCTGAGTTCCGTCAGAACGTCGCGTTCGGCGCGGTGCAGGGCGAGGAGCGCGTCGGAGCAAAAGCGCCGCCAGTCGAGGAGTTGGGTCGGGTTGACCGGTCCGGGCGCGGTGCGCGGCGGTTCGATCTCGTCGTACGTGGCGTAGCGCTGCGACCAGAAGGCTGTTCCCCAGGCGTGGTTGAGGGCGTCGATCGTGCCGTAGCGCTCGCTGAGCCAGGCCCTGAAGTGGGCGGCAGAGCGGGGGCAGAAACACTCCGTGACGTGGTCGCCGTACTCGTTGTGGATATGCCACAGGGCGAGCGCGGGATGGTTCGCGTACCGCTCGGCGAGGGCGCGTGTCAGCCGCAGTGCGGCGGCCAGGTACTGGGGCGAGGACGGACAGTAGTGCTGGCGCGAGCCGAATTCGAGGCGTACGCCGTCCGCGGTGACGGGCAGGATCTCCGGGTGGGCGCGCACCAGCCACGCGGGTGGTGAGGCGGTGGCGGTGGCCAGGTCGACGGCGACGCCGTGGGCGTGCAGCAGGTCCAGGAGCCGGTCGAACCAGCCGAAGTCCCAGGTGTGCGGGCCCGGCTGGAGCCGGGCCCAGGAGAACACGCCGACGGTCACCATGGTGACCCCGGCCTCCCGCATCAGCCTGGCGTCCTCGGCCCAGACCTCCTCGGGCCACTGCTCGGGGTTGTAGTCGCCGCCGTACAGGAGGCCGGGGACCCGGGTGAGACGGGTCCGGCCGGGGCGGCTCATCCCTTCACCGCCCCGCCGAGCAGTCCGGCCACGAACTGCCGCTGGAAGAGCAGGAAGAGCGCCATGAGTGGCAGAGTCGCGAGTAGCGAGCCGAGCATCAGTCCCGAGTAGTCGACCCGGGAGAGACCGGTGAGGGTGTTGAGTGCGACGGGCACGGTGTATTTGTCCTCGGTGTTGAGCATGAGCAGAGGCCAGATGAAGCTGTTCCACTGGGTCATGAAGGTGAAGATCACCAGGGCCCCCAGTTGGGGGCGCACGCAGGGAAGCACGACCTGGTAGAAGGTGCGCAGTTCCCCGGAGCCGTCGACGCGGGCCGATTCGAGGAGTTCGTCGGGGAAGTCGACGAAGCCCTGTCGCATCAGCAGGATGCCGAAGGAGTTCGCGAGGAACGGCAGGATCACGGCCTGGTAGGAGTCGATCCAGCCGACGCTCGCCATCATCTGGAACAGCGGCACCAGGAGCACCTGGAATGGGATCATCATCGTCGTGAGCACCGCGCCGAGCAGCAGACCGCGGCCGCGGAAGCGGTACTTGGCGAGCCCGTAGCCGCACATCGCGGAGATCAGCGAGCTGAGCGCCGTGTGCACGACGGCGATCCCGACGCTGTTGAGGAGGACGCGGCCGAATCCGATGGTGTCCTGGAGGCGCACGAGATTGTCGAGCAGCCGCCCGCCGGGCAGGAACGGCGGCGGCGAGCGGAACAGTTCCGGTGTGGAGTGCGTGGCGGCGATCGCCATCCACAAGAACGGCACCAGGCTGACCACGGCCCCGAGGGCGAGCAGCAGCCGTACGAGACAGCGGCCGGCGCGGCGGGCCGGGTGGACCCGTGCCGGGGCCGGGGAGAGGGGGGTCACCGGCGGCGCTCCCTTCCGAACGCGAGGTACTGGAGGGCGGAGATCGCGGCGATGAGCGCGACGACGACCCAGGCGATCGCGGCGGCGTAGCCGAAGTCGAGCTGCTGGAAGCCGACTTTGTAGAGGTAGACGACGGGGGTGAGGGTCGCGTCGTCGGGGCCGCCGCGGGTGAGGACGTAGTTCTCGTCGAAGAGCTGGAGGGTGCCGATGGTGGAGGTGATGACGCAGAAGAGGACCACGGGCCGCAGCTGCGGCAGGATCACGCGAGTGTAGGTGGTCAGGGTCCCGGCGCCGTCGATCGAGGCGGCCTCGTACTGTTCCTTGCCGATCGCCTGCAGTCCGGCGAGCAGGATGACGGCGTTGTATCCGGTCCAGCGCCAGGTGAGGGACACGATGAGCGAAACGCGGGCCCAGGTGGGGCTGTTGAGCCAGTCGACCGGGCCGACGCCGATCGCGCCGAGGATCTGGTTCACGAGGCCGCCGTCCGTCTTGAGCAGGACCTGGAAGACGACGGCGTACGCGACGAGGGTGGTGACGGCGGGCAGGAAGTAGACCGCGCGCCAGGTGCCGCGGAAGCGGAGCCATGACTGGTTGAGCAGGACGGCGAGGGCCAGTCCGAGGCCGATCATCACCGGGACCTGTACGGCGAGGATGACGCCGGTGTTGAACAGCGACTCCAGGAACGCCGGGTCGTCGAACATCCGCTGGTACTGGTCGAGCCCGACCCAGCGGGTGGTGCCCGCGTCCTCGGAGGTGAAGCTCTGGAGCAGGCTGGCACCCAGCGGATAGGCGAAGAAGAGCGCGAAGAGGGCGGCCGCGGGGCCCGCGAAGATCCAGGCAGCCAGGCGAGGGCGCCGTCGTCTGCCGCGTGCCGCGGAGGGCTTGCGCACCGGGGCGGGGCCCCGGTCGAGGGCGGTGGGGGCGGTGGGGGCGGCCATCGCGCTACGCCACCCTCTTGCGGCCGGTGGCCCTGGCGAGTTGCCCGGCGGCCGAGCCCAGGGCGCGGCGCGGGTCGCGGCCGTGCAGCATCACGCCGGTGACAGCGGAGATCATGATGTCCGTGGCCTTGGCGTCGTCCTTGTCGTACTCGACCGGAGGGATATTGCGGGCGAGGCGGGCGAAGACGTCGAGGGTGCGCTGCCCGCCGAAGTAGTCCTGCCGTTCGCTCAGATAGGGGTCGTCGAGCGCGGGCAGATAGGCGGGGAAGAGACCTTCGCGCCCGAGCATGGAGACCTGGTTGTTCTTGCCGGTGAGCAGGAACTCGATGAAGGCCCAGGCCAGCCGCGGATTCTTGCTCTGCGCGGGCACAGCGAGGGTGGATCCGCCGATGTTGGAGGTGCGGATGCCGTCGGCGGTGAAGCCGGGCAGCGGCACCACCTCGAACCTGCCCTTCAGTTCGGGCATTTCGGAGGTGAGGGTGCCCGTCCACCAGGCGGCGGTGGGCGTCGTTGCGGCCTTGCCCTCCTTGGTGCCGGTGACCAGTCCGTCCCAGCCCTTCTCGTAGGCCACCAGGCCCTCGTCGCTGAGGGTCTTCATCAAGGTCAGGGCCTTGACAGCGGCCGGGGTGTCGACGGCGACGCGGCCGCCCTCGAAGTAGTACTGGCCCTGCTGTTGCAGCAGCATCGGGAGGATCCCGGGGTCCGTGGGGTCCTGGATGATCAGCTTGTGGCCGGTCGCCTTCTTGATGCGGATACCGGCCTTGACGTAGTCGTCCCAGGTGAGCAGGGAGCGGGGGTCGACACCCGCGGCGCGGAAGTGGTCGGTGCGGTAGTAGAGAGCGCATGGGCCGATGTCCCAGGGCAGGGCGTACAGCTTGCCGCCGGGGCCGGTGACCGTGTGCCATGCCGCGCGCTCGAAGTCGCCGCCGTAGCGACCGCCGAGGCTCATCAGATCGTAGAAGCCGCCCGGGAAGTTGCCTATGTAACGCGGCATGTGGTCACCCTCGACGGTGAGGACGTCCGCGAGGCCCGTGCCCCCGCGCAGCCCGATGGTGATCTTGTCGTAGGCGTTGTCGTAGCCGATGTCGACGACGTCGACGGTGGTGCCGGGGTGGCGCTTCTCGAAGTCGCCGGCGAGGCGCTTCATGGCCTTGGCGGCCACGTCCCACGACCAGACGGTGATCCTGCCGCTGACCTTTCCGCCCTTGTCGTCCGCTTTCCCGTCGATCTCGGGAGCCCGTCCGCCGCCGCCCACGCCACCCATGGCACAGCCGCTGAGCAGGGATGACGCCGTGGCCGCGAGGCCCGTGGCCAGAACGGCCCGCCGGGTGGGTCTCGTTGACACTCTTGCCTCCTGGTGCCTGAATGCATAATGCTGTATTCAGAACACTGAATGACGGAGTCCGCCGTCAAGAGGTGTACAAGCAAAGACTTTTGAGGCCGGCCGCCCCCGGCCGGGCCAAGCTGCTTGCCTACGCGAAAGGCACGGCATGACGTCGTCCGAGAACTTTGTCCACCCCTACATCCCGAACTCCGTGCCGTCAGTGCGGCAGGCGATGCTCGAAGAGATCGGTGCGGCGAGCATCGAGGACTTCTACGCCGACATCCCGGCCGGGATCCGGCTGCACCGCCCCCTCGACCTGCCGGCGCCGCTGCGTTCGGAAGCCGAACTCACCCGGCATATGGAGGAACTGCTCGCCCGCAACACCTCAACGCGGCAGGTCCTCAGCTTCCTCGGCTCGGGCTGCTACCAGCACCATGTGCCCGCGGTCGTGGACGAGGTGGTCAACCGCAGCGAGTTCCTCACGGCGTACGCGGGCGAGCCTTACGAGGACCACGGCCGCTTCCAGGCGCTGTGGGAGTACCAGTCGATGATGGCCGAGCTCCTCGACGTCGAGGTCGTCAACGTCCCGGTGTACGACGGCTTCCAGGCCGCCGGGACCGCCCTGCGCATGGCGGGCCGCGTCACCGGGCGCCGCCGCGTGCTCGTCGCCACCGCGATCGACGCGGACAAGCTGTCACGCATACGGGACTACGTCCGTCCCGACCATGACGTCACCGTGGTCCCGGTCGACCCCGAGACGGGCAGCGCCGACCTCGACGCACTGCACCAGGAGCTGGCCGCCGGTGACACCGCGGCCGTCTACGCGGACGCCCCGTCGGCCCTCGGCATCGTCGACTCGTCACTGCCACGGCTCGCGGAACTCGCGCACGGCGCGGGCGCCTTGTACGTCGTCGGTTGCAATCCGCTCACCCTCGGCGTGCTCGCACCCCCCTCCGCGTACGGCGCGGACATCGCCTGTGGCGACATCCAGCCGCTCGGCATCCACCAGAGCTTCGGCGGCGGCAACGCCGGCTTCATCGCCACCCGCGACGAGGAGCGGCTGGTCGCCGAGTACCCCTCGCGCCTGTTCGGGCTCGCGCCCACCTCGGTCGAGGGCGAGTACGGCTTCGGCGACGTCGCACACGAGCGGACCTCCTTCGCCCTGCGCGAGGAGGGCAAGGAGTGGGTGGGCACGGCGGCCGCGCTGCACGGCATCGGTGCCGGTGTCTATCTCGCCCTGATGGGACCGCGGGGCATGCGCGAGATCGGCGACACGATCCTCGCCCACACCGCGTACGCCCGGCAGTGCCTCGCCCAGGTGCCCGGCATCGAGGTCCCGTACGGCGATGCCCTGCACTTCGCCGACTTCACCGTGCGCTACACCGGCGGCAGGACCGCCGCCGAGATCCGAGCCGACCTCAAGGAGCGCGGCATCTACGGCTCCGTGCCCACCGGCGAGCACGAGGCCGCCTTCTGCGTCACCGAAGTCCACTCCAAGGCCGACATCGACCGGCTCGCCGCCGCCCTCGAGGAGATCGTCAAGTGACCGCCCACCACGCACCCGCACCCGTCTCCCCCGAGGACGCGCGGATCGCGCCCAAGCCGCGCCTGCGCCGCTTCCAGCAGGCATCCTGGGACGAGAAGCTGATCTTCGAGCTCGGTTCGCCGGGCGAACGCGGTGTCCTTGTCCCGGCGCCGGACCCCTCCATCGCCCCGGTGGAGATTCCCCCGACGCTGCGCCGCGCCGCGCCGCCCGCCCTGCCCGAGATGTCACAGCAGCAGGTCCTGCGCCACTACTTGCGTCTGTCGCAGGAGAACCTGGGCGCCGACCTCAACATCGACGTCGGCCAGGGCACCTGCACCATGAAGTACAGCCCCAAGGTCAACGACCAGTTCGTCCGTGACCCGCGCATCGCCGCGCTGCATCCGCTCCAGGACGAGGACACCGTCCAGGGCGTCCTCGGCATCATCCACAGCCTGGAACTGCTCCTCAAGGAGATCTCCGGCATGGACCGGGTCTCCCTCCAGCCGGCGGCCGGCTCGGCCGCGATCTACACGAACGTAGCCATGATCCGGGCGTACTTCGCCGCACGCGGCGAGCTGGAGCAGCGCGACGAAGTCATCACGACGATCTTCTCCCACCCGTCGAACGCGGCCTGCGCGAAGACGGCCGGCTTCAAGGTCATCACCCTCCACCCGGACGCGGACGGCTACCCGGACATCGAGGCGCTCAAGGCCGCGGTCGGACCGCGCACGGCCGCGCTGCTGATCACCAACCCCGAGGACACGGGCATCTACAACCCGCGCATCGAGGAGTTCGTACGGATCGTGCACGAGGCGGGTGGCCTGTGCTCGTACGACCAGGCCAACGCGAACGGCATCCTCGGCATCACGCGCGCCCGCGAGGCCGGGTTCGACCTGTGCCACTTCAATCTGCACAAGACGTTCTCGACGCCGCACGCCTGCGGCGGGCCGGCGGCCGGCGCGTGCGCGGTGAGGGAGGAGCTGGCACCGTATCTGCCGCGCCCCACCGTCGAGTTCGACGGCGAGCGCTACCGTCTGGACGACGACCGGCCCGAGTCCATCGGAAAAATGCGGCCGTTCTACGGGGTGGTGCCGAACCTCGTGCGCGCGTACGCATGGATCATGTCGCTCGGCGCGGAGGGGCTGCGCTCCGCCGCGGAGACAGCCGTCCTCAACAACAACTACCTGCTCCACAAGGTCCGGCAGATCCCGGGTGTCTCGGTGCCGTACGCCCAGGGGCGGCCGCGCGTCGAACAGGTCCGCTACAGCTGGCAGAAGCTGCACGAGGACACCGGGCTGCACTCCGAGGACATCGGGCTGCGCGCCGCGGACTTCGGCACGCACTACTGGACGAGCCACCACCCGTACCTCGTCCCCGAGCCGATGACACTCGAACCGACCGAGTCGTACACGCGCGACGACCTCGACGAGTACGCGGCGATCCTCGCCGAGATCGCCCGCGAGGCGTACGAGTCCCCGGACACGGTCCGCACGGCCCCGCACCGCTCGACCATCCACCGGGTCCGCCCGGAGACCCTGGACGACCCGGCCACCTGGGCCGTCTCCTGGCGCGCCTACCGCCGCAAGATCCTTGGTGGGGCGGCCCGTTGACCAGGATCGGCCTGGTGGTCAACCCGGTCGCCGGACTCGGCGGCCGGGTGGGCCTGGGCGGCACCGACGGCCAGGAGCGCCGCCACCGTGCCCTCGCCCTGGGCGCGAGGCCCCTGGCGGGGGAACGGGCGGCCGCGGCACTGCGTGAACTGCGTGAACTGCGGGCAGGACCGGGCGCCGGTGCCGGTGCCGGTGCGCTGGGTGGCGCGGTCGCGGGGCCGGGCGGTGGGCGCCCCGGCGCGGAACCGGAAGTCGTCACCGCCGCCGGAGCCATGGGGGCCGACTCCGTCGCCGCGGCCGGGCTGACAGCGCGGGTCGTGTACGCCCCGGGGGCCGAGGACGAGACCTCGGCCGAGGACACCCTCGCCGCCGTACGCGCCGTCGTCGCCGAGGGAGTCGATCTGCTGCTCCTCGCCGGCGGCGACGGTACCGCCAGGGACGTGCTCACCGCGCTCGGCGGGGCGCACTGCCCGGTACTCGGGGTGCCGACCGGCGTCAAGATGCACTCGGCCGTGTTCGGCGTCAGCCCGCGCGCGGCGGGCGAGGTCGCCGCCGCGTGGCTCGCCCGCTCCGGCTCGGTACGCCTGCGCGACGCCGAAGTGATGGACCGGGACGAGGATGAACTGCGCGCAGGACGCGTCGCCTCCCGCCTCTACGGCTGGCTCCCCGTCCCCGACGTGCCCGTGCGCGTCCAGCAGCGCAAGACCGGCAGCACGGCCGGTGCGCCGGAGGCGGTCGGCGGCATCGCCGCCGAGGTCGCCGAGCGTGTCGGCGACGGACTGCTGGCACTCGGCCCGGGCAGTACCACCCGCGCCGTTGCCGCCGCGCTGGGGGCCGATGTCTCCCTCACCGGCGTCGACGTGCTCGCGTTGCGGCCCGGTCGCCCCGCGGAGGTCGTTCTGCGCGACGCGGGGGAGGACGCCCTCCTCGCGGCGGGGCCGTGCTGGATCGCCCTTTCCCCCATCGGCGGCCAGGGCTTTCTCCTCGGCCGCGGCAACCAGCAGATCTCGCCGCGTGTCCTGCGCGCGGCGGGCGGCCGGGAGCGGCTGCTCGTGGTGTGCACCGAACAGAAGCTGGCGTCTTTGGGCGGCCGCCCTCTCCTCCTCGACACGGGCGACGAGGCGCTGGATGCCGAACTGGCGGGCCATCTGCCCGTCATCACCGGCCGCCGCCGCACATCGCTGTACCGCCTGACCACCTGAACCGTCTGAACCGGCTGACGACCTGACCGCCTGAACCGCCTGACCGCCTGACCGTCCGAGCGCCTGACCGTCCGAGCGCCTGAACCGCGCCCCATCCCCGGTAAAGGAACCCCTCATGATCACTCTCAACGGCAAACGTGCCATCGTCACCGGCGGAGCCACCGGTATCGGCCGGGCCACCGCTCATGTCCTCGCCGAACTCGGCGCCCGCGTCGTCATCGCCGACATCGACACGGACGGCGGCGAGCAGACCGCCAAGGACACCGGCGGCGTCTTCGTCCGCTGCGACGTCTCGCGACGCGAGGACTGCGAGGCCGTGGCCGCCGCCGCGCGGGAGTACTTCGGCGACGTCGACGTGCTGTTCAACAACGCCGGCATCATCCGCCGCTCCACCGTCTGCGAGATCACCGAGGACGACTGGGACCTGGTGATGGCCGTGAACGTCCGCTCCATCATGCTGATGAGCCGCCTGGTGATACCGGGCATGGCCGCGCAGGGCGGCGGCTCGATCATCAACACCGGCTCCGGGTGGGGCATTTCGGGTGGCCGCCGCGCCGTCTCGTACTGCGCCTCCAAGAGCGCCGTCGTCAATATGACCCGCGCCATGGCCATCGACCACGGCCCCGACAACATCCGCGTCAACTGCGTCTGCCCCGGCGACACGGCCACCGGCATGCTAGCCGAGGAGGCCCGGCAGCTCGGCGAGAGCTCCGACGCGTTCTACGCCGACGCCGCCGACCGGCCCCTCGGCCGGATCGGGCAGCCGAGGGACATCGCACAGACCGTGGCCTTCCTCGCGTCCGACGCGTCGTCGTTCATGAGCGGGGCGATCATCCCGGTCGACGGAGCCGGTACCGCGTGACTCGCCGGTAACGGATAATCGACCGGACGGAAGAGGAGGGCTCCCCCACATGCCAATCGAAAACCGCCCGCTGCGCGAACAGGTCAAGGAGGAACTGATCAAGCGCCTCGGGCGCGGCACCATCGCGACCAACGAGCCGATCAACGAGGGACAGCTCGCCACCGAACTCGGAGTCAGCCGCACTCCGCTGCGCGAGGCACTGATCACGCTCGAGCGCGAGGGCGTCATCACCAGCGACCGTGGCAAGGGCTTCCGGTTCACGCCGCTGAGCGCGCAGGAGTTCCGTGATCTGACCGCGATCGTGGCGGCGCTGGAGGCACTGGCCCTGGAGTCCAGCGACCCGGAGCGTCTGCGGGCGACGGCTCCTCGTCTCCTCGAGGAGGCACGGGCCTTCTCCGCGCCGCAGGCGCCGCACGACGTCATAGAGCGTTACGACGACGCGTGGCACGACCTGCTCCTGTCGGGCTGCACCAACGACCGGCTGATGAAGCTGATCACCTCGATGAAGGTGACGATGCACCGCTACGAGCGGGTGGCCCTCGGCGACACGGACATCCTGGAGCGCTCCGCCGTGGAGCACGAGCGGATCGCGGAGTGTCTGCAGCGCGGCGACATCGACGCGGCGGTGGCGGCGCTCCAGGAGAACTGGAACAGCGGGATGCACCGGATCCTGGAGCATTTCAAGGACTGAGGGCTGCACCGGGGCGGCCTGTCGTCAGCCTGTGCGGCCCCCTCCCGGGCCAGGCCATCGGCACCGGCCGGCGAGCGAGTTGTAAGAACAACCCACATGCACTACGTACATCGACGGTGCTGGCCGAGTCTCGGCCAGCACCGTTCGCGGTCGGCCATGGGCACTCCCCAGTCGGTGCGACCCCCCAGGTCGTCCACGGGTGCGCCGCCAGGGATTCGGGCCCCGAGCCCGCGGATCAAGCCCGGAGGGCGTCGATCAGGGCGTCGATGGCGGCGAATGCGGTGGCCGTGTCGAGCCCGGCGCGGGAGACCAGGGAAAGGCCCTGGACGGTGAAGAGCAGTAGCTGCGCCTGGGCCTCGGGGGCGGCATCCCGGGTGACCTCGCCGTCGGCCTGTGCGCGCCGCAGGGCGTCGGCGACGATCTGGGTGAAGCGGGCGTGTGAGCGGGCCACGATCTCGCTCGACTCGGCATCGTGCGGGACCAGCTCGGCGGTGGCGTTGCCGAGCAGGCACCCGAGCGGAACGCTGAGGTCGGAGGCGTACTCCTGGACCCGGGTCGGGGTGGCGAGCACCTCGCGCAGCGCCGGCAGCACCGGCCCGGCCTCCAGCGCCGTGACCAGCCGGCGCTCGTAGGTGTCCCGGCGGACCGTGCCCCTCCATCGCGTAGGGACCGCCACCGAACTGGCGAAGGCAGCCGTCTATCTCGCCTCGGACGAGTCCGCCTACACCGCGGGCACCGTGCTGCGCGTTGATGGCGGCATCGGGGAGCTTGCGTACTGAGCGCCTGTGCCGCCTCCTCGGCGATGTCTCATGCGGAGATCCCCCACGGTGCCGAATCGGCGGGCGGGCGCGTTGCCTCGGCCCGTGCCCTGCCCGTCGGCACAGGAGCGATGATGGGGCATGGCGTTGTCGACGGAATTGACGGAGTTGTTGGGCCTGCGGCACCCGATCGTGCTGGCACCGATGGGCGGTGCGGCCGGGGGCGCACTGGCCGCGGCCGTCTCCCGGGCGGGCGGGCTCGGTCTGCTGGGCGGTGCGTACGGGGACCGGGCTTGGCTGGAGCGGGAGTTGCCGATCGTCGCGGAGGGCACCGACCAGCCGTGGGGTGTCGGGTTTCTGAGCTGGGCGATCGATGTCGGCGCGGTGGAGCAGGCGCTGGAGTTCCATCCCGCGGCGGTGATGTTGTCCTTCGGAGACCCGAGCCCATTCGTCGACCGGATCCGCCGGTCGGGCGCGGTTCTGATCGTTCAGGTCACCGATCTGGACGAGGCCGAGCGGGCCCTGGACGTGGGCGCCGACGTCATCGTGGCGCAGGGAACCGAGAGCGGTGGCCATGGTGCCCGTCGCGGCCGGTCCACGCTGCCGTTCGTGCCGCTCGTGGCGGACCTCGCGGCGCCGGTACCGGTCCTGGCGGCCGGCGGTATCGCCGACGGCCGCGGCGTCGCCGCCGCCCTGGCCCTGGGCGCCGCGGGCGCTCTCATCGGCACCCGCTTCCAGGCCACGACCGAGGCCCTGGTCGACCGCTCCATCGGCAAGGCCCTGGTCGAAGGACGCGGACAGGACACCGAACGCAACAGCGTGCTGGACATCGCTCGCGGCGCGAGCTGGCCTCTCGAGAAGTACAGCGCCCGTACGCTCGGCCACCCCTATCTCGACCGATGGCGCGGCCGGGAGGCCGAACTGGCCGGCGACTCCCGGGCGCGTCAGGACTACCAGGACGACGTGGCACGAGGGGTGATTCCGCCCCTGCCGGTCTGGGCGGGCGAGGCCGTCGACCTCATCACCGATGTGCCTTCCGCGGCCGACCTCGTCACCGAGCTGGCGGCCCGAGCCGAAGACGCACTGCTCCGGGCCGGCAGGCTCCGTCCGAACGACCGCTCTTGAATTCACTGCTCATGCTGCGCCTGGACGGTGAGTGTTACGTGTCCATGGTCGGGTCGCGGTACCTGTCCGTGCTCTCCGCCCGTTCGCCTGTGCCGGTCAGGAGCGCGCGGGGCGCAACCGGATCGCGGTGCCGCCGCCGGCGACGAGTCGCAGGGTGAGCACAGTGGACGATCGCACCGTTGTGGTCCGGACGTCGATCGGCAGCGGGTTGTCGTGCCAGCTCGTGTCAGCGGCATCGCGGTAGATCTCGGCTCTGTACCGACCCGGTCCCAGGAACCGCAGCGGCACCCGCAGCGTCCGGTCCTGCTCGTCGGTGATCGCGCCGAGATACCAGGTGTGGCCCTTCCGGCGGGCGGCGACCGTGTAGTCGCCGATCACGCAGTCCAGGAACCGGGTCTCGTCCCAACTGGCCGGGATGTCCTTCAGATAGGCGAAACCCGGGTGGGAGCGGTAGTTCTCCGGGGTGTCGGCCAGCATCTGCAGCGGGCTGAAGAACAGTGAGTACAGCGCGAGTTGCGTGGCCGATGTCGTCTGGACGCGGGTACCGAGCCCAGCCGGGTCCCAGGTCACGTTGAGCACGCCCGGGGTGTAGTCGGCCGGCCCGCCCATGAACCGGGTGAACGGCAGGATGGTGGCCTGCTCCGGCGGATTCCCGAGCTTCCCCATGTAGTTCTGCTGCTCCATCCCGGCCACCCCCTCACCGGTCATCATGTTCGGGTACGTGCGTGCCAGTCCGGTCGGCTTGATGGCCTCGTGCGCGATGACCATGATCTTGTAGCGGGCCGCGGTGTCGACCACCCGCTGATAGTGGCGCACGGCTTCCTGGTCGAAGTGGCCGCGGTTCACCCCGCCCAGCTCGAACCTGGTGGCATAGCCGGTCTTGACCGAGTGGATGCCGAGCTCGGCGTACCGTGCGAAGATCGTGTCCAGGTGCTGCTCGTAGTAGTCGACGAAGCCGCGGGTCTCGTTATGAGCGGTGAACCCGATGCCGTTGGCCCGTGCGTAGCGCAGCACCTCGGGCAGATCGAAGTCCGGCTGTGGCGTCAGGAAATCCTGGCCGGTCCACTGGCCGCCGGCATTGGTGTTCCAGCCCTCCGCGAGAACGCTGCTCGCGCCCGCCTCCCTGGCGAAGTCGATGTACTGCTTGACGCGCTCGGTCGTCGCCCCATGGTGTGGCCCCGCCGTCCAGGTCGTGTGGCGCCGCTGCAGTTCCCACCACACGCCGACGTATGTGCCGGGCGAGATCCATGACGTATCGGCGAGCGCACACGGCTCGTTCAGGTTCTCGATCAGATGCGATTCGGCGAGATCACCGGGACGGTCGCCGATGGTCAGCGTGCGCCACGGGGTGGAGAACTCGCCCGACAGCCGGGCCTTGGTGCCGTCGGGAAGGCTGATCAGTTCACTGGTGAACGTGCCCGGCCGGGTGGGGTCGGCGGCGAGGGTCATACTCGGATAGTCGATCAGCGCCGCCTCGTGCACGACGACGTACTGACCGTCCGCCGTGGCCAACGTCAGCGGGGTCTGCGCGGTATCCACGTCGGACAGTGGGGCTCGCCGGTAGTGCCGTTCGTCGGCCCTCCAGTCGGTACCCGCCTCCAGCGACCAGCTCGTGGCCGTCGGCGGCAGCGCGAACTCGGTGCGCTCGGCGGTGACCGTGTAGGCGTCGAGCCCGGTCTGCGCCGGCAGGTGGTAGCGGAATCCGACGCCGTCGTCGAAGACCCGGATGACCAGGTCCAGCCGTATCCCACTCACCGACTGCACGGTCCGCAGCACGCACTCCCTGGCATGGTTGCGGACGAGCGCGTCGGGGCCCCACACCGGACGCCACGACTCCTTGACCGTCCTGCGCTTGACGGATTCCACCACCAGCCCGCTGGTGAGCGATGGCCGGCCGGCCAGGTCGAGCCCGAGCCCGGAGGGCGCGACCAGGTCCCGGCCATCACGCACGACCTGATACCGGAGAGACCCGTCCGCCGTGAGAACGGTTACCCGCAACCGGCCATTCGGCGAGTGCACCGTGACGCGGCCGGGCGTCTCGGCGAACGAGGCGGCGGTGGCGGGGGCGCTGAACGCCCCGGTGAGCGCGGCGCCGGCGGTGGCGCCTAGAACCGTACGACGGTCTGGCTTGCTGACCACTTCACCCTCCATCAAGGCTGGCCGGGTCGTGACGACAGTGCCGTCGTCCCCTTTCCCCGAGCCACCGCCTCGAACCGGATGTGCGTGCCTCAGGTATCGATGGGGTCCTGTCTCCAGGGGAACGCTCGCGGCTGCCTTGGTGAGCCGCTGCGGCACCGAGCAGCGCCAGCCCGGGCGGCCTGTTCATCTGCGCCCAACTCGCCCAGAACTGGGGCATCCGCTACAACGGGCAGGGGAAGCCCGTCTGGACCGAGCAGCCCCTCACACAGCAGCCCGAGTAGCACCGGCGCGGGCTGTCCGGGCAACGGATGGGCCCCGGCCCGGATCGGCACCGGCCTGGCTGCGACTGATCGACGGGTGACGGTCAGCGGCGTGGTTCGGGTCGTCTGCCCGGCGGTTGGACGGGCTCGGGCAGGGCCGTTGGGCGCTCGAGGGGGCGGGTCTCGGGCGAGCCCTTGGACAGGGTGATGACCTCGCCGCCGTGGCTGATCCGGAGCGGCTCGCCATCCCGCAGTGTGTAGGTGACCCGCGAGCCCGTGATGTCGACCCGCAGGCAGCGCTGCCGGATCAGCATGGAGAAGGCCAGCCGGCTGAGGCTCTCGGGGAGCCTGGGCGCGAAGTACAGGACGTCCCCGTGGTCGCGCATGCCGCCGAAGCCGGCGACCAGTCCTACCCAGGTGCCTGCCAGGGAGGCGATGTGCAGGCCGTCGCGGGTGTTCTTCTCCAGATCCGCGAGGTCCATCAGCGCGGCCTCGCCCAGGTAGTCGAAGGCGAGCCGCACATGGCCCACTTCGGCGGCCATCACACACTGGACACAGGCCGACAGTGAGGAGTCCCGGACCGTCAGCGGCTCGTAGTAGGCGAAGTTGCGCGCCTTCTGGTCGGCTTCGAAGGCATCGCCGCACAGATACATCGCCAGCACCAGGTCCGCCTGTTTGACCACCTGCTTCCGGTACAAGTCGAAATACGGGAAGTGCAGCATCAGCGGGTACAGCTCGGGTGGTGTGCCCCGGAAATCCCATACTTCGAGGCCGGTGTAGCCCGCCGACTGTTCGTGGAGGCCCAGCGCACTGACGTACGGCACGGACATCGCCTTGGCGGCGTCACGCCATGCGGCGGCCTCTTCCTTGTCGACACCGAGCGCCGCGGCCTGCTCCGGGTGGCGCTCGGCCACATCGGCGGCGGCCAGCAGATTCGCCCGGGCCATGAGGTTGGTGTAGGTGTTGTCGTTCGCGAGCGCGCTGTACTCGTCGGGGCCGGTGACGCCATCGATGTGAAAGCGGCCCCCGGAGTCGTGATGGCCGAGGGAATGCCACAGCCGGGCCGTCTCCACCAGCAGTTCCACACCGGTGCGCCGTTCGAAGTCGGTGTCGCCGGTGGCCCAGACGTAGCGCACGGCGGCGGCGGCGATATCCGCGTTGATGTGGAAGGCCGCGGTTCCGGCGGGCCAGTACCCGGAGCATTCCGCACCGTCGATCGTGCGCCAGGGGAAGACCGCACCGCGCAGTCCGAGCTGCTGGGCGCGCGCCCGCGCCGCCGGCAGGGTGTTCTGCCGCCAGTGCAGGGCCTCGGCGACGCAGTTCGGCGAGGCGTAGGTGAGCAGTGGCAGAACGAACGTCTCGGTGTCCCAGAAGGCGTGTCCGTCGTATCCGGAGCCGGTCAGGCCCTTGGCTGGGATCGACCGCTGTTCGGCCCGGCTGCCCGCCTGCAGCACATGGAAGAGGGCGAAGCGGACGGCCTGCTGGATTTCCGCGTCGCCGTCGACCTCGACATCGGCATGGCGCCAGAAGCCGTCGAGATACTCGCGCTGCTGGTCGACCAGGCCCTGCCAGCCGGTGTTGCGCGCACCGGTGAGCGCGGCCTCGACCTGGTCCCGGACGGCCGGCAGTGAGCGAATCCCGGACCAGCCGTAGGAGACGAACTTCTCGATGCGAAGCGTCTCGCCGGGGTCCAGGACCGCGGTGACGGTGAGGCGGCCCACGTCGTCCGCGCTCTCACTGGAGCTCCGGGTGGATCCGGGGCCGCGCACCACATGGTCGGCCGCGGCCCCGATCCGCTGATTGCTCGCCGCCGTGTGGTGCACCAGGCGCAACCGCGTATCGACCGCGGCGTGCTCCTCGGGCCGAAGGCACGACTTCAGGGCGGCGCCGACCCGGGGATCGCCGCTGAGCGCGGGCAGTTGCTCATTGGCGACGAGCTCCGACTGGACGACCACGTGCGTCCGGGCGTCCACCGGCTCCACTTCGTAGGCGACCGCGGCGATGGCGCGCTGGGTGAAGGAGACCAGTCGGGTGGAGCGCACGCGCACCGTCCTGCCGACCGGCGACGTCCACTCGCAGACGCGGTGGAGCAGGCCGGTGCGCAGGTCGAGCACGCGCTCATGCGAACGCAACCGCCCGTAGCGCAAGTCGAACGGTTCGTCGTCGACCAGCAGCCGGATGAGCTTGCCGTTGGTCACGTTGATCACCGTCTGGCCGGACTCGGGGAATCCGTAGACGGATTCCGCGTACGGCAGCGGATGCTGCTCGTGCACACCGTTGAGATAGCTGCCGGGCAGGGCGTGCGGCTCGCCCTCATCGAGGTTGCCGCGCCAGCCGACATGCCCGTTGGACACGGAGAATACGGATTCACTCTGCGCGAGGACGTCCAGGTTGAGCTCGGTCTCGCGCAAGCACCACGGCTCGACGGCGTAGGCATGGTGGCTGATCACTTTCGACCCTCCAACAGCTCGTAGAGGTCCGACGCCACGACGCTCACTTTGTCCGGGAGGCCCAACTTCGCCTTATTCACGATTCTACGGGTGACTTCACCCGCGCGCCGCCGCAGGCTCCCCGAGGCCACCGAGTTCATCCCTGCTCCGGTCGACACACTGGGCGAGGCAACGCGTATGGGACAGCGCGAAAATTCCGTACAGGAGCACACTCAGTCCCAGCAGCGCCGGTACGAGCCAGAATCCGGCGCGCGGCTGCTCGCCGTAGAGCGTCACACCGAGACAGAAGCTCACCGTGGCATCGCCGAGCGTCAAAGCGGGTTGCGAGCCGATCAGCGGGCCCCCTTGCATGGCGACCCCGAGCAGGAACAGGGAAAAGGCGCCGACAGCAGCGAAGCTGTACGTCTGCCACGCGGTGAAAAAGGCGACGGCGCCCTGATCGGAAAGAATGTTCATGGCCGACTTGACCAGCGCCGCGGTGACGGCGTTTCCGATGGCCGCCGCTGCCGCGAGGGAGGCCGCTCGCATCAGACCGGTGGGGCGCCGCAGACCGGCGAGAACGAGGGCGGCACCGATCCCTCCGGTGACCGCGAGCCCCGGCACCCACCAGATCCCGGGCACCTGGTCGCGCCCTCCGGTGGGGGCCAGCGAGAAGAGGGCCAGAGCCAGTCCACCGACGATGCAGGCCACGCAGATCCATGCCTTGCGCGACACACCGACGCGGAAGACCATCCCTCCGATCACCAGAGCCAGCGGAAGTTCGAGAATGAAGATGGGCTGTACGGTGGCGAGCGATCCGGTGGCCAGCGCGAGGGCCTGAAAAAGGGCGGAGAAGACAACGCCGAGCATCCCGCCGAACCAGACCGGCGTGTGCAGAAGGTCGCGGATCAGCCCGAGGCGCAATGATCGTGACGCGGGAACAGTGAGCGCGGCGCGGCGCTGCAGCACCGTCCCGAGCGCATTGCTGCCGGCCGCGAGCAGGGCGAACACGATGGACAGCATGATCGTCGTCGTCACCATGGGCACCACTCCTGGGCTCGCGTTCTTCTCTCCTGGTGCGCTCCCTGGGCCCTTCCGCCAGGCTACACAGATTGCGCGCGGCGATGGCCTCCGCCGATTGCCGGCGGAGGTCAGCAGATGGATACCGGCCCTGGACCCTGCTGGTGGGCGGCCCTGGATCCGCCTGGTGGGCGGGGCCCAGGGCCGTGCAGGCGCCGTCCGCGCCGGGTCAGACGGCCACGCGGCCGCCGTCGACCGGCAGCACCGCGCCCTGGACGAAGCTCGCCGCCTCGCTCGCCAGGAAGGTGATGGCCTCGGCGATCTCCTCGGGCGCGGCGGGCCGCCCGGCGGGCGCCTGCGCGGCGAGAGCCGTCAGATCCTCACCCATACCGGCCGTGCCCTCCGTGCGGGTAGGCCCCGGCTCGACGGCGTTGAACCGGACCCCGCGCGGGCCGTACTCGGCGGCCCACGACTTGGTGAGCAGGTTCAGCGCCGCCTTGCTCGATCCGTACAGCGCCATCCCGGGCGCCCCGTACTCGGCGACCATGGTGCTCACGTTGACGACCGCCCCGTAGCCGCGCTCCGCCATCGCCGGTGCGAGCTCCGCCACCAGGTAGAACGGCGCCTTCACATTCAGCGCGTAGACGGTGTCGACATCGCTCTGCGGCGTTTGGTCCGTCGGCCCGAATGGGAAGACCCCGGCATTGTTGACCAGGACGTCCACCCGGCCGCCGCCCAGTTTCCGGGCCTCGCGGGCCAGCTTGCGCACGGACTCGGCGTCCCGCAGATCGGCGGCGACGAAGTCCGCCTTGCCGCCACGGCCGCGGATGGCGCCGACCACTGCCTGACCCCGCGCCCCGTCCCGGCCCGCCACCAGCACATGCGCGCCCCGTTCGGCCAGCTTCGCCGCGGTGGCCGCACCGATGCCGCTGGTCGCCCCGGTCACCAACGCGACGCTCCCGGCAAGATATGCAGAACTCATCAGTCAATCCTTCGCTCTTATCACGGGTATTCCACGGGAGGGCGATGTCGCTTTCTCCCGCTGATCGCCGACTCATTGCCGTGGCGATGTCCGTTAAAGCGCGGGTTGCCTGCCGATGATTTCGTTCGGCCATAGGAGAAGCCAATGGCGGCCATAACCCGTGGCTCAGCCGGTCCGGAATCCGTGCTCGAGTCAGCCGGTCCGGGCGATGCCGCGGCTTCCCGTTCTCACGCGTCGGCGCCCACCGCGTCGATGCCGTTGAGCCGCCGGTGGCCCGCGAGGGCCGGGAGCGCGGTGAGTGCCGGGGGAGCGGGCGGCTCGTCTTCGAGGCCGGAGACGTAGTCGAGCAGGACGCCCTCGCGCAGGCCCCATGGGCAGGTGGTGAGTCGTTCCACCGCCATGACCTCCATGACGGCCTCCGCGACGATCGCACCGGCCAGGGACTGATGCGCCCTGGAGGCGGAGATGCCGCGCAGCCTCGCTCGCTGCTCGTCCGTTTTGGCCGCGAGTTGTGGCACCCAGGGCCCCAGGTCCTTCCGGCTGAGACTGTGGAGCGCGGGCAGGCCGTTGCGGAGCTGTGGCTTTCCGGCGAGGCGGGCCAGTTGCGTGAAGGTCCTGGACGTCGCGACGCAGGAGAGGGGCGCCGGCTGGGCGCGGAGTTCGGCGGTGCACTGGCCGAGCACGGAGCGTACGTGCCGGCGCAACGCCTGGACGTCCCGCTTCTTCACCGGCGTGGCATCGGGCAGATGGTGACGGGTGAGCCGGTCGGCGCCCAGTGGCAGGGAGACGGCGAGGTCGGGGTATCTGCCGCTGCCGCAGGCGATTTCCAGCGAGCCACCGCCGATGTCGAGGAGCAGGATCCGCCCCGCCGACCAGCCGAGCCAGCCGCGTGCCGCCCTGAACGTCAGCCGTGCCTCCTCTTCGCCGGTCATGAAACCCACGCGGATCCCGGTGGCGGCTTCGATCTCGCCGAGCACGGCGTCCCGGTTGGTCGCGTCCCGCACCGCCGATGTGGCGAAGGGGATCAGGCGGTCGACATGGTGGGCGAGGGCGGCCGCGGCACTCGCGGTAACGGCGCCGACCAGGGACCGGATCGCCTCAGGCCGGATCACCCCCTGGCGATCGGTCGCCTCGGCCACGCGGACCGGCTGTTTCCACGATGCCACCGGCTCCGGGGGTCTGCCCGGAGCCAGGTCGGCGATCATGAGGTGGACCGTACGGGATCCGATGTCGATCACTCCACAGCGCATATGCCCTGAGTGCCCCACCCACCACAAGTTCAGACCTCCGTTGATCGCGCTTCACCTGGAGAACACCTGCGCAGGGGGCGCGCGGTGCTCCGCCGGGGAGAGGGGGCGGCGACGGCTGTATGCCGGGACGGCGGGGCGGGGGTGAGCGCGGGCGGTGCTCTTCTACTTCGCGCCCGATCCGCGCTGCGACCTGGGCGGCCTGCGGCGGTGGCTGGTATCGCACCACGGGTAGCGCGCGCTGCGGCCGCACAGGCATACGGCCACCGTGAAACGGTCGGAGCGCACCACGCTGCCATCGGGCAGGGTGACCTCGACCGGCCCCTCGATCAGCATCGGCCCGTCGGTCCCCAGCCGCACCCGCACCGCGCGGTCACGTTCGTCGTTCGGCACGGATCACCACCAGCTCTTCCTTCGTCTCGCCCGGAGCGATCAGCCCACGGGCCTCCAGCCAGGGCGCCTGCGCGCGCAGCACCGGCCCGAAGGGGATCGTGCGGCGGTCGGCCACGGCCGCTCGCAGTCCGCTCCCCGTCAACTGCGCCACGGTTCGCTCCGCCCCGCTCAGCGCCGAGTGCACCAGCAGCAGCACGCCGCCGGGGCGCAGCAACGGTGGTGCGTCCCGGCAGATCCGGTCGAGCAGCGCCCGCCCGTCGGCCCCGGCCTGCCAGGCCAGACCGCGGCCCCGGCGGGCCCGCCGCCCCGCCACCGGCACATAGGGCGGGTTGGCGACGATGAGATCGAACCCGCGGCCGGCCACCGGTGTCAGCAAGTCACCGTGGAGGACACGCACCGGCAGCCCTTTGAGGCGGGCCCGCAGCCAGGTGGCGGCCACGGCGAGCGGCGAGACATCGACCGCGGTCACCTGGGCCGCACCGCGCCCGGCCGCGACGAGGGCCAGGGCCCCGCTGCCGGTCCCCACGTCCAGGACGGCCGCGGCCGTGATGTTCTCCCGCAGCAACGCCTCGGCCAGCAGCCATGTGTCGTCCTGCGGCGCGTACACACCTGGCGGCGTCTTGAACACCATCAGCGGCGAGTACCCGCACAGGGCCGTGGTGTGCGCGTGCTGTGCGGTGCGGCGCGAGGACTGTCATGGACAGTCGCGGGGCGGCGTCTCGTTCCGGAGTGGCGGTCCGGAGTGACTTCCTGCCGTCTCACCTGCCGTCTCACCTGCCGTCTCAAGGGGGAGAGCTGTTACGGGGTGGTGGGTTCGTTTACGCTGTCGCTCGCTCGAACGGTGAGAGACGGGGTGACGGGGAGAATGTCCCGATCGGAGCACGGTCGACCGGCGATACCGCCTGTTGATGCGGGGGGACAACCGGGGTGGCCGACAGCTCCGCCACCACACATCCCACTGGGGCATGCGGATCCTCCCCAGGCCGGTCCGTACCGGCTGGAGGCGATTCTGGGCGCGGGCGGGATGGGGCGCGTCTACCTGGGGCGTACGCCGGCCGGCAGCGCGGTGGCGGTCAAGGTCGTACACCGCGAATACGCGGGCGACGCGACGTTCCGCAAGCGCTTCGAGCAGGAGGTGGCGGCGGCCCGGCGGGTCCAGGGGCTGTACACCGTGCCGGTCGTGGACGCGGATCTGCGGGCCGATGAGCCCTGGCTGGCCACGGCCTACGTGCCCGGGCCGTCCCTGCGGCACGCGGTCGCCGACAGCGGGCCGTTGGCGGCCGATGCGGCGCTGGGGCTGATCGCCAGGGTGGCGGAAGCCCTGCAGTCCATCCACGCCGCCGATGTGATCCACCGTGACCTGAAACCCTCCAACATCATCCTCACCGCCGAGGGCCCCAAGGTCATCGACTTCGGTATCGCCCGCGCCGCGGACGTCACCACGGTGACCGCTACCGGAATGCGCACCGGAACGCCCGCCTACATGGCGCCCGAATACATCAGGGGGCAGAGCGTCACCGAAGCCGGTGATGTGTTCGCCCTCGGAGTCGTCGCCCACTTCGCCGCCACCGGACGGCTCGCCTTCGGCGGCGGCACCGACCACGGCGTGGTCTACCGCATCCTGGAACAGGCTCCCGACCTCGACGGCTGCCCCGAGCCCCTCCGTGCCATCGCCGCCGGATGCCTGGAGAAGGACCCGGAGCGGCGGCCGACCCTCGCCGAGGTCATCGAGCGGTGCCGCCGGGTCGACACGACGGGCATCGCCGACGCCCACCCACGCACCGTGGTGTCCCCGTCAGGGCCCGAGCGCGGGACACCCGGCCCGCTCAACGCCCCCGGCTCGCCGGGCGCCCCCGGCTTGCCCGACGCCGAGACACGCACATCACTGTCGCCGCGCGGGTCCGGGCCCGCCGCCCCCGTACCGCCGCCGTCCCCTCAGGCCATGCACGACCCGGCACGGGGCGCCGCCCCCGGCGCTCCTGTGATCCCATCGGTCACGGACGACCTGCCGAACCCGCCGGTCCCGGACCCGCCCACCACGCCCGCCCCGGGGCTGCCCGTGCTGCTCGGCGGAGTCGGGATCCTCGTCCTCGCCGTCGTCCTGATCGCCGTCTACCTCCCCGGCTCTTCCCCCGACCGCGGCCCGAACCTTCCCTATCGCTCGTTCGGGCCCACGGCCTCCCTCGGCCCCACCGGCCAGTCCAAGACGGCCGAGGGCTTGGCGTTCAGCCCGGACGGCAAGACGCTCGCCACCCCCTCCGAATACGGACTGTTGCTGTGGAACGTGGCCACCCGCAAACCACGCGCCATCCTGTCGACCAGCGCGGAGGGGGAAGCCAACGTGATCCAGGACGTGGCCTTCAGCCGGGACGGCCGGCTCATCGCGGGCAACGACAGCAAGCACCGCAGGGTGTACCTGTGGAAGAACCCGTACCGGGCGCGCTAGAGCGCGCCCTCCGTGGTGAGGGCCGTCGCGACGGTTGACCCTGACGCAGGGACAACCTCTCAGCATGGTCGGCATGACGACGATTCAGCGCTTCACGGTCCACCACGAAGGCGTCACCATCCCGGTGTCCCGCGGCGGCCGGGGACGGCCGCTGGTCCTGTGCCCCGGCCTGAACTCCACTCAGGCCGAGCTGCACGGGCTGGCCGAGCCGCTTCGACGCGACCACGACGTGGTGACCTTCGACCTCAGGGGGCATGGCCTCGCCTCGGCCGCCGACCGGTATTCCTTCGACGCGTTCCTGAGCGATCTCTTCGCCGTGCTGGCCGAGCTGGAACGCCTCGACCTGCCCTCGCCGCCCGCGCTCGTCGGCTACTCGCTGGGCGCGGACCTGGCCGTGCACTACGCCGCCGAGCGCCCTGACGCCGTGGCCGGGCTCGTCCTCATCGACGGGGCGAACCCATTGCCCGAACCGTTCATCACCGACGCCGACCTGGCGCAGTTCCGCGCGATGGCGGAGGATCCGGCGACCCGGCGGGAGATCGAGCAGGCCAAGGGCACCGCGCGGCAGGTGCTGCTCACCGCCCAGGACGTCCTCGACCTGCAGCTCGAGATGGATGTGGTGCGGTCCGGAATCCTCGACCGATATCGGAGGATCGACTGCCCCATCCACATGATCATGTCGACGTCGATCGCGGGCGACAGCACCGAAGGGCGTGCGCCGCGGCACAACCGGCTCTGGCGTGCCGGTATCGATCGCCTCGTCCGCGAGCGTCCGCACATCTCCACGTCCTGGCTCGACGCCGACCACCGCCTGGTCTTCACCCACGCCCCCAAGATCGCGGAGATCATCCGAAGCACACACCCCCGGCCGACAGGCTGACTTCGCGAACGACTCCGAGGAGACTGGGACCGATGCTGACCATCGGCGAGCTGGCGTCGTACGCCGGAGTGACGGTGCGCGCGGTGCGGCACTATCACGCCAAGGGGCTGCTGCCGGAGCCGGAGCGGGATCACTCCGGCTATCGGAGGTACGGCGCCGACGCCGTCGTCGAGCTGATCAGGATCCGGACCCTCGCCGAGGCCGGGGTACCGCTGGCGCGCGTACGGGACTTGCTGCGGGCCGACGAGGAGGAGTTCGCCACGGCGATCGCGGACATCGACGAACGGCTACGGGCGGAGATCCGGGAGCGGCAGCGGCATCGCGAGCGCATCGCCCGCCTCGCCGCCGGGGACCGCCTGGCGCTGCCCCCGGAGGTGGTCGAGTTTCTCGACCGACTGCGGGCGCTCGGGGTCGACGAGCGGATCGTCCAGGTCGAACGCGACGGCTGGATCCCGCTGGCCGCGCACGCACCCGAGCGAGTCCCGGAGTGGATGGCACGCAAGCGGGAACAGATCGCCGACCCCCGTTTCATCGCCTTCTATCGCACCCTGGGCCAGGCACTCGACCGCACCGACGACGACCCACGGCTGGTCGAACTGGCCGACCAACTGGCCGCCTACCTCGCGCAGATGGCCGAGGAGCGGGGCGCGGACTACATCGACGATGCCGACATCGAGCCACCGCTCACCAAGGTGATGGACACCCTCGCCTTCGACACCATGCCATCGGCCCGCCGACTGATCGAGCTGCTGAAGCGGCGGGGCTGGACCGGCTGGACCAAGCTCGGTCGCGTGGACGCGCCACGCGACCGCGGTCGGGCAGCGGACGGCCTGCCTCGAATATCCGGTGGCGGGCCCGGCCACCGGTGATGAGGATCGCGTCATGCATGTCTTCCTGGAGACCGAACGGCTCGTGCTGCGCCCGCTCACCGAGGCCGACGCCGACCATCTCTTCGCGCTGGACAACGACCCCGACGTCATGCGCTTCATCAACGGCGGCAAGCCGACGAGCCGCGAGACGCTCCACACGCGGACCCTGCCACGCCTTCTCCACGACCACCCGTGCTTCGGCACCCGCGGCTACTGGGCCGCCGAGGAGAAGGCCACCGAAACCTTCCTGGGCTGGTTCGAGTTCCGCCCCCTGGACGACCACAGCCCCGCCGTGGTGGAACTCGGCTACCGGCTGAACAAGGCCGCCTGGGGCAAGGGCTACGCCGCGGAAGGAGCGCGGGCCCTGATCCACAAGGGCTTCACGGATCTCGGCGTCGAACGGGTCACCGCGGACACCATGGCGGTGAACACCCGCTCGCGACGGGTGATGGAGAAGGCGGGCCTGTCGTTCCTCCGGAACTTCACCGGGGACTGGCCGGACGCGATCGAAGGATCCGAGCACGGCGAAGTCGAGTACGAACTCACCCGGACCGCCTGGGATCAACGCCGATAGCCGTCAGCCTCGCCGCGCACAAGCGGCCGGTCGGCCGCGCACATGCGGCCGGTCGACCGAGTCGCGCGTCGTCGCGCCGCTGTACACCTCTTCCAAGGCGGCGCTGACGATGTTGACCACGCAGTACGCCAAGGGGCTCAAGGGCATCCGGGTCAACGCTGCTTCGTCTCCCGCCATGGCGAGGTCGCCTGGTCCTGACAGCCATAACCGCGTGTCTGACCGGTCGGGCAACGACGGAATTCGTTGTTGATGGCCCCATTCGCGGGCCATATCCGCAGTGTCGGGCGGCTGGTGCTTACGTGCTTAATCACCGAGGCTGACGCGTCATTACCTCATCACACTCAGGGAGTGAGCATGGGCTTTGACCTGGCGCGCCGTCGTCTTCTGTCGGCCGTGGGCGCAGCGGGTGTCGCGGGTGCCCTCGGACTGGGCGGCTCTGACGCGTTCGCGGCCTCCGGCCGTGGCTCGTCCGGATCCCGGGGCTCGTCGGGATCCCGTCGTTCGGCCGCGACGATCATCCACGGTGGGCGGGTGCTGACCGGTCTGCCGTATGTGCCGCAGCAGGAGGCCATCGCCGTGGGGAGGGACGGGAAGATCCTTGCGGTCGGCCCGGCGGCCCTGGTGCGACGGCTGGCCGGGAGGGACACGGACTTCGTCGACGCCCGCGGTGGCACCGTCATGGCGGGGATCATCGATGCGCACGCACACTGCCTGGACGCCGGGTCGCGCTCCCTCAACCCCTCCCTCGGCGATGAGACGTACACCGTTGCCGCACTCCAGGCGAAGCTCACCGAGTTCCTGAACGCGAGCAAGGACCAGGAGCCGGACGGCTGGCTGGTGGTGGAGGACTGGAACCCGGTCGGCCTGCCCGCCGGGACCGAGACCCACCACCGCATCCTGGACGCGCTGCCGACCCACCGGCCGATCGCGCTCAGGGGCTCGGACGCCCACAACACCTGGGTCAACAAGCGCGCCCTGGAACTGGCGAAGATCACGTCGAGTACCCCGGACCCGGCCGGTGGCCGCATCGTCCACGACTCGGCCGGAGCGCCGTCCGGACTGCTGAAGGACACCGCGCAGGACATCGTCGAGGGGGTGATTCCGCCGCCGGACAAGGGCAAGCTGCTCGCCGCCGAGGCGAAGGCCCTCCGCCACGCGGCGTCCAGCGGCATCACCACGTACATGGACGCGGCCACCCAGGCCGAAGGACTCGGCACCTATGCGGACCTGGCCGACTCGGGCCGACTGCTCCAGCGGGTCATCCCGGCGCTGCGCCTTGACCTCGACCTCATCCGCGACCCGAAGGCCGCGCTGGCCTACGTCGAGGAGCAGCGAAAGAAGTACGCGGAGGTGCCGGGCCTGCGCTTCGGGACCGCGAAGGTCTTCCTCGACGGAGTGATCGAGTACCCCGCGCAGTCCGCCGCGCTGCTGGAGCCGTACCTCGACGGCCACGGCAAGCCCACCGACAACCGTGGCGACTTGTACGTCAGCTCCACCGAGTACGGGCGCCTGTCGGCCGTACTGGACCGGGCCGGCTGGCAGATGCACGCGCATGCCATCGGTGACCGCGCGGTGCGCACCGCGCTGGACGGCTACGAGGCGGCGATACGGGCCAACGGCCGCCGTGGCAACCGGCACACCATCGCCCATCTCCAGCTCGTGCACCCGGACGACTTCCGGCGCTTCGCGCCGCTGGGCGTGGTCGCCTGCATGCAGTTGCAGTGGGCGATTCGCGATGTGTGGACGGTGGATTCCCTCCTGCCCTACATCGGCCCGGAGCGCCACCGGCTGATGTATCCGGCGCGCAGCCTGGAGCGGCATGGCGCGGCGCTGTCCGGGGGATCGGACTGGCCGGTGGACCCGCTCGACTCCTTCAACCAGATCCGCACCGCCATCGACCGGAAGGGCGACGACGGGGCGCTGTACCCGGAGCGGGAGAGCATCAGCCGGACCACCAGCCTGCGCATGCACACGGCGGGCTCGGCCCATCAGCTCCGTATCGACGGTGAGACCGGTGTGCTCACCCCGGGCCGGGCCGCCGATGTGATCGTGCTCGACCGGGATGTGACCCGGGTGCCGGTCGGGGACATCACCGGCACGAAGGTGCGCCTGACACTCGCGGGCGGCAGGCGCGTCTGGGACGCGGATCAGCCGGGCGCGCCGGCCTCCGCCACCTCGTTCGCGGCCCGGCCCGCCTCCCTCGCCTCCGTGCACGGCCGCCATGCCGCCTGCGGCTGCCAGGGCTGACCGGCCTGTCCACCTGTCGTACCGCGCTGCCTCGCCGCCGGGCCCGGTAGCTCGTCGGGCCTAGTAGCCGACGGTGAAGTGTTCGTCCTCGTTCGGGTTCTCGAGCTCGTCGAGGACGGCCACGGCGCCCGTCATCTGGAGCCGTTTGAGCCGCACTCCGGCGGCGACGGCCTTCCTGGCCGCGCTCGACATCACGGCAATGGATGCCTGACCTTCGTGGCCCGGCGCCTCCGTCATGACGTGTGCCGGCGGGATCGGCGCATCGAGGAGGACCGAACCTCCAGACGGGTCTCGATCACCACGGGCGGCGGTGTGTGCGGCGGGTTCTCCACCAGGCTCACCAGTGCGTCGACGGCCGCCGCACCGGCCTGCTCCGGGGCCAGTGACACCGTCGACACGGGCGGGGTGGTGCGCCCGTAGGCCGGATCCTCGCTACTGCACACCACCATCAGGTCGTCCGGCACCGAAAGACCGCACCGCGTGGCCGCCTCCAGGACCTGACGGCCGCAGGGGTCGTACAGGCCGAACACCGCGTCCGGGCCGCCGTCCCCGGTCAGCAGGGCGTCCAGCCGCGGTTCCTCGGAGCCGTCCTCGGCGAACGGGACAACACACGGCCGCACACCGGTGCCCGAGCACCACCGCCGGTAGGCCGTCACGCTCGCGCGGGTGTAGTACTCCTGGGTGGGCCCGGCGATCAGCGCGATCCGCTCCGCGCCCTGCCCGGCCAGATGTTCCAGGACGCGGCGGGTCATGGCCTCGTGATCGGTGTCGACCCAGGTCTCCCGCGCCCGCAGCTCGCCGGGACGGCCGTCGAACACCAACGGCAGGCCGCGTGCGCGCAGCAGCCGCACCACGGGGTCGCTGGGCGGACTGTCCACCAGTACCACCCCGGCGGCCGGCAGGGTGCGCCACATGTGTTCGGCGGGCCCCGAGGGCATCGCCATCAGCGCGTAGCCACGCCGATGGGCGGCGATGGTGGCCGCGCTGATGGCCTGGGCGAAGTACGGCACGCTCGCGAAGTCCCACGCACTCTCACCATGAGCGGTCACCGCGAGCCCCAGGGTGCGCCCGCCGCCGCCCGCCGGGCCGTAGCCGAGCGCACCGGCCACCGCCTTCACCCGGGCCCGCGTCGGCTCCGAGACCCGGCCCGTGCCGTTGAGCACGTTGGACACCGTCGCGGTCGACACCTCCGCCGCCCGTGCCACATCCGCGATCGTCACCTTGGACACGCCCGGCAGAATACGCTCCCGCGCGGCCCTCGACCGACCTCGGCGCAGGGAGCCGCTGACCTCCGGGTGGGTGCATCGCACCCACCCGCGGCTCCCCTGTCCTGATTAGCCTGGCCGGCGTGGAAAGCGAGAACAAGCTCGGTGACTATCTGCGTGCCCGCCGCGCGATGACCGCGCCGCCCGACGTCGGATTCCCCGACGACCCTTCCCGCCGGGTTCCCGGTCTCCGGCGGGATGAGGTGGCGCTGCTCGCCGGGGTGAGCACGGACTACTACATCCGGCTCGAGCAGGGCCGTGAGCGGCACCCGTCCGAGCAGGTGCTCCAGGCGATCGCGCGGGCGCTGAGGCTCGACGACGCCGCGGCGGCGCATCTGTTCCGGCTCGGCCTGCCCGTCCTCGGGCCGTCCGTGTCCTCGACGGCGACCGTCGGCCCCGAGCTGCGGCGGCTGATGGACGGCATGCACGACGTGCCCGCCTTCGTCGTCGGCGCGGCCCAGGACATCCTCGCCGCGAACGCGATGGCGCGGGAGCTCTACCGCGGTTTCGCCCGGTACGACAACCTGCTCCGGATGATCTTCCTTGATGCCTTCGCCCAGGAGTTCTACGGTGACTGGGAGAAGGCGGCGGGGACCGCGGTGAGCAATCTGCGGGCGGCGTCGTCGCGGTTCCCGGGCGATGAGCGCATCGAACGCGTCGTCGGCGAGCTGAGCGTGCGCAGCCCCGCGTTCGCCACCTTGTGGGCCCGCTACGAGGTCCGCCCGCGCACCCACGAGGACAAGCACTTCCGGCACCCGCGGGTCGGTGAACTCCATCTGCACTTCGAAGCGCTGGCCGTCACCAGCGCCCCGGGACAGCACCTGTCCATCTACAGCGCGGAACCCGGCAGCACCAGCGGCGATGGCCTGATCCTGCTGCGCCGGCTCGCCGAGCAGAGCACCGCTTCCGCCCAGCAGAGCACCGCCTCCGCGGAACGGAGCACCACCACAGAGGAAGGAAACCCCCGCTCGTGACCGCATCCCTCGCCCACGCCACCGGCAGTTTCGAGATCGCCGGGAAGAAGGTGGCCCGGCTGGGCTTCGGCGCCATGCGACTCACCGGACTCGGCGTATGGGGCGAACCCGACGACCGCGAGGAGTGCCTCCGCGTGGTCCGCCGCGCCGTCGAACTCGGCGTCCAGCTCATCGACACCGCCGACTCCTACGGGCCGCACGTCAGCGAGGAGATCATCCGGGAGGCCATCCACCCCTACCCGGACGACGTCCTCATCGCCACCAAGGCCGGTCTCACCCGCAACGGCCCCGACGTGATCGAAACCGATCAGGGACCGGTGCGCCTGGGCCCCGCGGCATGGCCGCCGGTCGGGCGCCCCGAATACCTGCGCCAGCAGGCCGAGATGAGCCTGCGCCGCCTCGGCCGGGACCACATCGACCTGTTCCAGCTCCACCGCGTCGACCCGAAGGTCCCGCTGGAGGACCAGGTCGGTGAATTGAGGGCGCTCCAGGACGAAGGCAAGATCGTCGCGATCGGCCTGTCCCAGGTGACCGTCGACCAGATCGAGCAGGCCCGGCGGATCGCCGACATCGCCACCGTCCAGAACCGCTACAACCTCACCGACCGCGGCTCCGCCGACGTTCTCGACCACTGCACCCGCCACGGCATCGGCTTCATCCCCTGGGCCCCGGTGGGCGCCGGCCGGCTCACCCGGCCCGGCGGCCCGGTCGACCGCATCGCCTCCGCACACGGCGCCACCCCCTCCCAGGTCGCACTCGCCTGGTTGCTGGCCCGCTCCGAGGCCATGCTGCCCATCCCCGGCACCTCCAAGGTGGCCCACCTGGAGGACAACGTGGCCACGGCGCGACTGCGCCTGAGCGGCGAAGAGATCGACGAGCTCACCGACGCCGTATGACGGCCACACCCGTGCGGCCGGCCTCCCTCTGCGCACCTTCACCGACGAAAGACCGATCCATGCTGCTGCCCTTTGACGAGGCGGGCCACGGGCGCGCCGTCGTCCTGCTCCACGCCCGGCCCACGGACCGCACCATGTGGCGGGCGCACCTACCGCTGCTCGCCGAGGCCGGTGTCCGGGCCATCGCCCTGGACCTGCCCGGCCACGGTGCGGCGCTCGTGCCCGACGAGCGCGTGGTGGCACCCTGGGCGGACGTCCTCGCCACGCTCGACCACCTCGGGGTCGACCGCTTCGTGCTGGCCGGGAACTCGCTCGGCGCGCTGGTGGCGCTCCAGGTGGCCGTCACGGCACCCGGCCGGGTGGCGGGCCTGGTCCTGGTGGGCTACCGCCCCCATGACCAACCACCTTCCCCTCGCCTGCGGCGGGCCTGGGACAGCGAGCGAACGGCACTGGACGCCGGTGACATCGACGCCGCCGTACGGGCCGGGGTCGACGCCTGGACGGCCGCGGACGCACCCCGCGAAGCGCGGGCGCACGCGGCCCGCATGCTGCGCGACCAGTTGCGGTCCCAGCTCACCCATGGCGAACCGGCCCGGGCGGCGGACCCGCTGGACGAGGACCCGGCCGCGTTGCGCACACTCGGCGTCCCGGCCGTGGTGGGCGTCGGCGAGCGCGACATGCCCGACTTCTTCCACGGGGGCGAGGGTCTGGCGGATGAGCTGGGCGCGGGCGGAGTGGTGGTCATCCCGGGCGCGGGACATCTGGCACCGCTGGAGCAGCCCGCGGCGTTCTGCGACCTGCTCGTGAACTTCATGAAGGGCCCTTCGTGAGCGGCCGGGAAGCTCCATGCCATGAGGCGGCAGATGGCGGCCGTACGGCCCTGATCGGGACCGCGCTCGGTGTCCGGCGGCTCACACCTGGGTTTCGGAGGCCGGTGCGAGCTGGTGGCGGCCGGTCAGCCAGTCCCGGCGCAGGAGCAGCAGGGTGCTCTCCACGTCCCGGACGTCGGTGGCCGGCAGCCGCACCTCGAAGCGTGTGCCGGGCCGCCCGTCGGGCCGGTCCAGCACGGCGATCCGGCCCCGGTGCAGGTCGATCTGCTGGGCGACCAGGGTCAGGCCGAGGCCGGATCCGGGGCTGTCCGGGCCCCGCCGGAACCGCTGGAAGACCTCCTCGCGGCGCTCGGGCGGGATGCCGGGGCCGTGGTCGTCCACGGTGAGCACGGCGGCCGGGTCACGCGGGTCGCGGGAGGCGCGCAGGGTGACCTCGATGCGGGCGGTACCGTCGGCGGCGCGGCCATGGGTCCAGGCGTTGGTCAGCAGGTTGTCCAGCGCCGAGCGCAGCCCCTCCTCCCAGCCGTGCACCAGCAGCCCCGTGGTGGTGTGCACGGACACCTCGGCGCCCGCGTGGGTGCGCCGCAGGCCGGAGACCGACGCGTCCACCAGCTCCGCCAGGTCCAGCGAGGCGAACGCGTCCGCCTCGACCAGGTCGCCCTGCGCGAGTGCCCTGAGCATCACCAGCAACCCGAGCAGCCGGGCGTGCTCGCGCCCCAGGTCCTCGAGCACCTCCGCCCGGTCGCCGGGATCCAGACCGGGGTGGTCGGTGAGGATGTCGATGTTGGTGCGCATGCTCATCAGCGGGGTGCGCAGCTCGTGGGACGCGGTCGCGGCGAACGCGCGGGCGGTGGCCAGCGCCTCCCCGGTGCGTTCGACCTGCTCGTCGTAGCGGGCGAGCACCGTCCGCACCGTGTACGCCAGGTCGTCGACCTCGGCGATACGGGTCGGGGTGTGCTCCAGGCGCGCGGCGCTGGTCCTGGGGTCCAGACCGCTGGTACGCCGCTGCAGCCGCCGCAGCGGCAGGACCGCCCGGGTGGCGATGGCCCAGGCGGTGGTCCCGGCCAGGGGCGCGGCCAGCAGCGCCCCGAGCACCACCCGCCGGCGCACCAGCGCCAGCTCCTCCTCGGCGGTGTCCGGCGAGAACAGCCACAGATTCGGCGGTGTGTCGCCCTTCTTGGCGGCACCGACCCGCAGCGACAGGGCCAGCCAGTCCGTGTCACCGGAGGTCACGGTGACCGGCTTCGGCGCACTGCGGGGCAGCGAGGGGAACGGATCGGGCTGCGGGCCGGCCGTGATCGTGCCCCCGGGGGCCCCGGGCGCGGTCAGCCGGACGCCCACGTCCCGCGCGGAGTTGACCAGCCGCCGCTGCCGGGCCTGCTCCATGACCGGGCGGTCGGCCCCGGCGACCTCCAGGAACGCCTTGGCGTTCTTGGCGAGGACCGTCGCGCGGGCGCGCAACTGGGAGTCCTGGCGCGCACGCAGGTCATCGGTGACCAGATGCAGCAGCAGCCAGCCGGAGGCCAGCACCAGCAGGGGCACGCTGAGGCCGACCGCGAGGGCGATGCGGGTGGTCAGCTTCACGGCGCCTCCCCGGCAGGCAGGCGCTCGCCGTCCGTGCGCCGCGGCCACCGCCGTATGGCCGCGTCGTCGTCGATCCTGGGCACTCGCCCGTCCCTGCCGGCCATGCTCACCCCTGTCTCGCGGCGTCCGAACGAGTCCGTCCGAGGAGACCGATCAAATCACCGTCATGACCCGGGTCTCCACACCGAGCGGACCGCCCAGAGCGGCGTAAGCGGAGCACCCGCCCGCGCGACCACCACGCCGCGCCTCACCACGCCACGCCCTCACCGGGGCGCGGCCATCCCCGCCCGATCGACGGAGTAGCGGGGCGGCACCGGCGACTGCCGCTGGAGCAGGGCGATGGCGCCGAGGGCGGTGGCCGCGTGGCCGAGCCCGGCCGGACGCACCCTCAACGGCGGCCACGAGCCGTGCATCACCTTCGCGTTCAGCTCGCGTTCGATCGGCTCCAGCAGGGCCGGACCGGCATCGACCAGCTCACCGCCCACGACGATCACATCGGGCCCGGGGGAGAGGCACACATCGCCGAGCACCTTGCCGATATGTGGTACACGGGGCTGCGCAGAAGGCTGGAGGGGGTGAGCGAGAAGATGCTCACGCAGACGCTGCGCGCCCTGGAGCGGGACGGTCTGGTCCGTCGGACCATCCATCCCGAGATCCCGCCCCGGGTCGAGTACGAGCTCACCGAACTGGGCGTGACCCTGCGCGGGCCGCCTACGACCAGGGCAAGGAAGCCTCGCACGCGTCGGCGGGCTGAGCCGCCGGGGGCGGGGGCGGGAGTCGGCGGTCGGCCCGCCCGTTCCCGGCTCAGATGTGCGGGAACGGTTCGGTCAGCGAGGTGAGCACGTGGTCGGCCTGGGCGGCCCGCAGCTCCTCGGCGGTGTAGTGGCCGCTGGCGACCCCGACCGCGGTCGCGTTCGCCGCGCGCGCGGCCTCGATGTCGCGAGGGGTGTCCCCGACCACGTAGACGTCGGAGCGGGCCAGATCGTGTCCGTGCAGCCGGGCGGCCTTGGCCATCGCCAGACAGGTGATCTCAGCCCGGTCCGGGGAGTCCGAGCCGTAGGCGCCGAAGACGAAATAGCGGCCGAGCCGGCCCGGCTCCATCTTGATCCTGGCCGCACCCTCCATCGCGCCGGAGATCAGCCCGAGGATGATGCCCGCGTCCGTGATCCGCCGCAGGGTGTCCTCGACGCCGTCCAGGACGCGATACCCCTCCGACGCCCGGATGTCCTCCGACAGATGCCACAGATACGCGGCGTAGAGGCGGGCCATCTCATCGTGACTGGGTTCGCGGCCGAGCACGGCCCGGAAGGTCTTCCGGCCGACCTGCGGATCCGTCTCCCCGGCCGAGGTGTGGTCTCCGATATCGGCGGCCACACCGTGCAACCGGTCGAATGCCCAGGCCCAACTCCGTTTTCCCGAGCCTCCGGTGTGCACCAGCGTTTCGTCGATATCGAAGAGCGCCGCTATCGGTCCGGCCATGGCATTCTCCTCCGGCTCCGCCTGCTTCCAGGGTGCGCGATGGGGCCGGGGGCGGCCAGTCGCGTCGCCGCGGTGTCCCCCGCGGCCGAAGTTGAGGGTGGATACGGGCGAGCCTAGGCTGGTGGAAGTGGGCGAACGAGATGGCCCACACTCGGCCGAACGCCCCACCATCGTGTCTGGCACGGCGGTCCCTTCCGAACCGGACCCGCACCATCGCACGGCCGCCGCTCAGCTCCGGCCCTTATGGCCAGGCCCGTGGACGCAGTGCACAAGCGCAGACATCCATCGAGCGCACGGAGGGCGGCGTAGCCATGACCGACCTGGACACGCTGTCGGTGAACACGATCCGCGGACTGTGCATGGACGCGGTGCAAAAGGCGAATTCGGGGCACCCGGGCACGCCGATGGGGATGGCGCCCGTCGCGTACACACTGTGGCAGCGGTTTCTGCGCTTCGACCCCGCCGATCCGATCTGGCCGAACCGCGACCGTTTCGTGCTCTCCGAGGGCCATGCCTCCGCCCTGCTCTGGTCGCTCCTCTACCTGACCGGCGTCCGCACGGTCGACCCCGAGTACGAGGTGCTGGGCCGTCCGGCGGTGACCCTCGACGATCTCAAGTCCTTCCGGCAGCTCGACTCGCGCTGTCCCGGCCACCCCGAGTACCGGTGGACGAGCGGCGTCGAGACCACCACCGGCCCGCTCGGACAGGGGGTCGCCACCTCTGTCGGCATGGCGATCGCCGGCCGGTGGCTGGCGGCGAGGTTCAACCGCCCGGACTTCCCGCTCTTCGACTTCGATGTGTACGCGCTCGCCGGGGACGGCTGCATGATGGAGGGCGTCTCCTCCGAGGCGGCGTCGCTGGCCGGACACTTGCGGCTGTCCAACCTGTGCTGGATCTACGACTCCAACCGGGTCACCATCGAGGGCCACACCGACATCACCTTCACCGAGGACGTCGCCGCCCGCTTCCTGGCCTACGGCTGGAACGTGACCACCGTCGCCGACGCCAACGACCTCGACCGGATCAGCCGCGCCTTCCACACCTTCCGGGCCGAGGCCGCGCGCCCGACCCTGATTCTCGTCCACAGCCACATCGGTTACGGCTCACCGGTCGAGGACTCGCCGAAGGCACACGGGGCGCCGTTCGGGCCGGAGGGGGTCAGAGCCACCAAGCGCGTCCTCGGCATGCCGCCGGACGCCGACTTCCACGTACCCGACGGTGTGCCGGACTGGTTCGCACGGGGCATCGGCGCCCGGGGCGCCGAATTGCGCACCGGCTGGGAGAAGATGTTCGACGCCTACCGCGGTGCGTACCCCGATTTCGCCGACGAGTTGGAGCGCATCCAGCGCCGTGAGCTCCCGGACGGCTGGGACACCGCGCTGCCCACCTTCCCGGCCGATCCGAAGGGCCTGGCCAGCCGCGACTCGTCGGGTCAGGTACTGAACGCCGTGGCCAAGGCGGTGCCCTGGGTCCTCGGCGGGTCCGCCGACCTGACGCCGTCGACCAAGACCCGGCTGACGTTCGGGGGAGCGGGCGACTTCCAGCCCGGGGCACGGTCCGGGCGCAATCTGCACTTCGGCGTCCGGGAACACGCGTCCGCCGCCGTCGCCAACGGAATGGCGCTGACGAAGCTCCGCCCGTACTGGTCCGGGTTCCTGATCTTCTCCGACTATGCCAAGGCGGCCATCCGCCTCTCCGCGCTGATGGAGATCCCCACCGTGCACATCTTCACCCACGACTCCATCGGGGTCGGCGAGGACGGCCCCACCCACCAGCCCGTCGAGCAGCTCGCGGGGCTGCGCGCGACGCCCGGGCTGCTGGTCCTCCGCCCCGCCGACGCGAACGAGGTCGTCGAGACCTGGCGGGTGGTCGCCGCCCTCCGCCGGGAGCCGGCCGCGCTGGTCCTCTCCCGCCAGCCCCTTCCCACCCTGGACCGCGATCGGCTCGCGGCGGCCAGTGGTGTCGCGTGGGGTGCCTATGTGCTGGCGGACGCGGACCGGGGCGAGCCCGAGGTGATCCTGCTCGCCACCGGCTCCGAGGTGGCCCTGGCCCTGGCCGCGCACGAGGAGCTCACCGCCGAAGGCATCGCCTCGCGGGTGGTGAGCATGCCGTGCTGGGAGCTGTTCGACCGTCAGCCGCGGGAGTACCGCGACCAGGTCCTGCCACCCGCGGTGACCCGAAGGGTCGCGGTGGAAGAGGGCTCCACCTTCGGCTGGGACCGGTATGTCGGCCACGGCGGGGCCATCGTCGGAATGCACACCTTCGGCGCCTCCGCACCCCTCAAACAACTGCTCACGAAGTTCGGATTCACCCCCGAGCGCGTCGCGCAGGTGGCGCGCGAGCTGGTGGCTTCGGGCTGAGCGGGCGATGACGTGACAGGAGAGCACATGGCTACCGACACCCCCATGCAGCTCGGCATGATCGGGCTCGGCCGGATGGGCGCGAACCTCGTGCGCCGGCTGACGCGCGACGGACACCACTGTGTGGTCTATGACGTCAACGAGAGCGCGGTGCGGGAGCTGGAAGGCGAGGGCGCCGTCGCCGCCCGCTCACTCGGCGACCTGGTGGCGAAGCTGGAGCGGCCACGGGCCGTCTGGCTGATGCTGCCCGCCGCCGTCGTACAGTCCACCCTCGATCAGCTCACCGACCTCCTCGACCCGGACGACGCGGTCATCGACGGTGGCAACTCCTACTACCGCGACGACATCACCCGCGCGGCACAGCTCGCTCCGCACCGCCTGCACTATCTGGACTGCGGAACCTCGGGCGGTGTCTGGGGACTTGAACGCGGCTACTGCCTCATGATCGGCGGCGAGCAGGAGCCCGTCTCCCGGCTCGATCCCATCTTCCGCACCATCGCGCCCGGCACCGGCTCCGCCGAGCCGACACCGAGCAGGCACGCCAACGGGTCGGCGCCGGAGGGCTATCTGCACTGCGGTCCGAGCGGGGCCGGCCACTTCGTGAAGATGGTCCACAACGGGGTCGAGTACGGAATGATGGCCGCGATCGCCGAGGGGCTCAGCATCATCGAGCACGCGGACGCCGGGCTTCGCAAGCGCTCCGCGGACGCGGAGACCACCCCGCTGCGCGAGCCGGAGGCGTACCAGTACGAGATCGACGTCGGCGAGGTCGCCGAGGTGTGGCGCCGCGGCTCGGTCGTGGGCTCCTGGCTCGTCGACCTCACCGCGGACGCACTGGCCAGGTCACCGAAGCTGGACGAGTTCACCGGGCGCGTCTCGGACTCCGGCGAAGGGCGGTGGACGGTACTGGCCGCGGTCGACGAGGGCGTACCCGCCGCCGTGATCACCACGGCGCTCAGCGACCGGTTCGAGTCCCGGGGCCTCGGCGAGTTCGCCGACCGGGTGCTGTCCGCCATGCGCAGTGAGTTCGGCGGACACGCCGAGAAGCGGAGTGGGCGATGAGCGGGCCGGACGACCATGTGATCGTGCTCTTCGGCGCCACGGGGGACCTCGCCAAGCGCAAACTCCTGCCCGGGCTGTTCCACCTCGCCACGGCGGGCCTCCTCCCCGACGGCTACCGCATCGTGGGCTCGACACCGGCTCGCTCGGCCATGAGCGACGACGCGTTCCGCACCCTCGCGCACGACGCGGTCGCCACCTTCGGACGGTCCAAGCCGACCGGGCCGGTGTGGAAGTCCTTCGAGGAGTCGCTGTCCTTCGGCGCCGCCGACCCCCAGGACCCGGGCCCGCTGCTCGCCGCCGTACGAGCCGCCGAGGACTCGCTCGGCGGGCCGTCACGCAGACTGTTCCACCTCGCCATTCCGCCCTCGGCGTTCGCGTCCGTCATCGGCATGCTCGGCGACACGGACCTGGCGGAGAACGCGAAGGTGATCGTGGAGAAGCCCTTCGGCACCGATCTCGCGTCGGCACAAGCGCTCAACGAGACGATCCACACCGTGTTCGACGAAACCCGGGTCTTCCGCATCGACCACTTCCTCGGCAAGGAGTCGGTGGACAACATTCTCGCCCTCCGATTCGCCAACGGGATGTTCGAACCCATCTGGAACCGGGACCACATCAGCTATGTGCAGGTCGACGTGCCCGAGACGCTCGGTCTCGAAGGCCGTGCCCACTTCTACGAAGGCACCGGGGCCTTCCGCGACATGATCGTCACACATCTGATCCAGGTGCTCGGCATCGTGGCGATGGACCCACCGGTCTCGCTCGCCGCCCAGCCGTTGCGCGACGAGAAGGACAAGGTCTTCGAGGCGTTGCGCCCCATCGACCCCGCGCATGCCGTGCGCGGCCAGTACGAGGGCTACCGCGACGAACCGGGTGTGGCCCCCGATTCGTCGACCGAGACCTTCACCGCGCTGCGGATGGAGGTGGACAACTGGCGGTGGGCCGGAGTCCCGTTCCACCTGCGCTCCGGCAAGAGCCTCGCCCAGCGCCGCCAGGTGATCACCCTCGGGCTGCGCGAACCGCCCCTGCGGATGTTCGCCACCGACCTCGCCGATCAGCGGCAGGACCGCGGCAACAAGATCGTGATCGACTTCGGGGACCCCGGGTGGATCGCCGCCGCCTTCCTCGCCAAGGAGCCCGGCCCGGCCATGCGGCTCGAACCGGCGACGATGACCTTCGGCTACGCCGGCTCCTTCTGCGAGGAAAACGGACTCGAAGGCTACGAACGCCTGATTCTGGACGCCATGCTGGGCGACCAGTCGCTGTTCACCCGGTCCGACGGCATAGAACACATCTGGAGGGCGTCCACGCCCCTCCTCGAGAACCCACCGCCGGTCCAGCCGTACGCCCCCGGCTCATGGGGCCCCGAACCGGCCATCAGCGACCTGATCGCACCACACCCGTGGCATCTGCCGGAAGCCGTCCAGATGTTCCCCGGAACCGGCACATGACCGACCGCCGCTGCGCGTGGGCGCTGAGCTCTGAGGTGATGGCGGCCTACCACGACACGGAGTGGGGCCGTCCCGCGCACGACGATCAGCACTTGTTCGAAATGCTGCTCCTGGAAGGAGCCCAGGCGGGGCTGTCCTGGTCGACCGTGCTGAACAAGCGGGAGAACTACCGCCGCGCCCTCGACGGGTTCGACCCCGAGATCATCGCCTCCTACGACCAGTCACGGCTGGCCGACCTGCTCGCGAACGACGGAATCATCCGCAACCGACTGAAGATCGCTTCGACGGTGAAAAACGCCCGCGCCTTCCTCGGCATCCGGGAAGCCTTCGGCTCTTTCGACACCTACCTGTGGGACTGGGTGAAGGGCACCCCCATCGTGAATCACCCGGCGCCCGGCGATCCGCTGCCGGGCAGTACCGACCTGTCCGACCGTATCGCCAAGGACCTCAAGCGCCGCGGTTTCACCTTCGTCGGCACCACGATCGTCTACGCCTATCTGCAGGCGGTGGGAGTCGTCGACGACCATGTCGACGGCTGCCCCGCGAAATCACGCCAGAGCCGTCCGTCCGCGCACCGCACACATCGCCACAGCCATCGGTCGACGACATGAGCCCCCGCCCTGCCCTGACCCGCACCGGTTGCGGTCCCCGGTCGTGGGTGCTGCTGTGGAAGTGCGGCAACTGGCCCGTCGCGAAGGGATCCGGCCATGACATCCGCGTCCATGCGGGGGAAGGTCGCGCTGGTGACCGGGGCCACCAGCGGCATCGGCGCGGCCGTGGCGGAGGCGGTGGCCGAGCGCGGCGCGCACACGCTGGTCGCCGGCCGCGACGCGGCCCGCGGCGAGGCCGTTGTCGGGACGATCCGGGAGCGCGGCGGGAGAGCCGACTTCGTGGGCGCGGATCTACGCGACGCCCAGTCGGTGCGACGCTTCGCGCGGGACGCCCTGGGGCGGGGCGGCGGCCGGGTCGACATCCTGGTCAACAACGCGGGCATCTACCCCTTCGGGCCGACGGCGGAGACGGAGGAACGCCTCTACGACACGGTGTACGCGCTCAACGTCAAGGCCCCGTTCTATCTGGTGGCCGAACTCGCCCCGGGGATGGCCGACCGGGGCGGCGGAGCGATCGTCAACGTGAGCACGACCGCGGCCGCCGCGGCCCCTGTCGGCGCGTGTGGGATCGACTAACCGGCGGCCGGCTGCTCGAACGCGGCGATGAGCCGCCCCAGATCCTGGCGCCGAGAATCGGCCGACCACACCGCCCACGTCCGGCGCAGGAGCGGGTGGCCGACCAGCGGCGACCACACCACTCCCGCGGGAATGGGCTGCGACCAGTCCGGTGGAGCCATCGCGAAGGCCCGCCCGGCGCTGACGGCCGCCAGTTTCACCTCCGCGATCAGCCGCTGTCCCTTGGGCGCCTGCGCTCCGGGATCGAGGCCGTGGCTGCGCAGGATCGCCGTCAGCTCGTCGTACCAGGCGGGGCTGTCCGCACGCGGGAAGGACACCCACTCCAGCCCGGCCAGCGCCTCCAGGGGGATGCCCTCCGGCCCGGCCAGCTCCGCCGCCTGCTCCGCGGCCACCAGCACGCCCAGCCGTTCCTTGTTGACCACCATCGCGTCGAATTCCTGCCCGGTGGGGCGCTCCCGCAGCAGTCCCAGCTCGAGCTCGCCGGCGTGCAGCGCGGCCAGCTGCTCGGAGGTGGACAGATGCCGGGCCCGGACCCTGGTGTGGGGGCATGCCTCGGCCAGCTCGGTGAGCGCGGGACTGAGCAGGCGCGAGGGGAACTCCAGCGGAATGCCGATCCGCAGCACCCCGCCGCCCCCGCCGGTGTACCGGGCCATCGTCCGCAGCGCCTGATCACGCCGGGCGAGCATCGCCCGCGCCTCCCCGAGCAGCGCGGACCCCGCATCCGTGGGCCGCACCCCGGTGCTGCTGCGCACCAGCAGCTTCACCCTGAGCTCCCGCTCCAGAGCGCTGACCGTCTGGGACAGCGCCGGCTGGCTGACGTGCAGCCGCCGGGCCGCGGCCGAGAAACCGCCCTCTTCGACCACTGCCACAAAGGAATGCAACTCCCGCAGGTCCATGGGCCTATCGCACCACGGCCGGAAGGCTCGATCCACGATCGGCCACAGCCTGCCCTGATGGCCCTCAAAAGGTGCGCCACCGCGCCGGGTTTCGCCCGATAGCGAGCGGCACCTCGCGCAACCGTGAGCGCTTCGCCCTGCTGGAGGAACTCGGCGTGGAACGGGCCGAGTTGGAGGAACCGCACCTCTCCGAGCGGATCCCCGAAGCCAAGCGGCTCGACGCGGTGCTCGACCTGGTGGGCAACACCACCATCCTCGACTCCCTGGCCATGCTGCGCCGAGGCGGCCGCGCCTGCCTGGCGGGCCGGCTCGGCGGACTCGACCCGATCAGGGACTTCAACCCGCTGCCCGCTCTCCGATGTGCCGCTCCAGGATGGTGGTCGTCCTCGACTGACCGCCCACCGTGAGGCGCTTTCCTCATTTCAGGCAAGGCGACCCCCAGAGGTATCGAGAATTTCCTTTCCCGGCCTGATCAGGGAATTCCCGGATTCGGTCGCGCATATTTTTAGCGGTCATAAGCAGAGCCGCGCCGTGGTCGCTTCCCGGTGATGCCGTCCAGATCGTCCGGCCAGGACCGGCCCGAGGATCAACTGCCGTGAGGTCGACTGAGTTGGATCACACCACCCAGGAGGAGAAGACGTGAGCGAGGACCGCTTCGCGGGCAAGGTTGTGCTCATCACCGGCGCCGGATCCGGCATCGGTGCCGCCGCGGCGCACCGTTTCGCACGCGATGGCGCCACCGTGATCGTGGTCGGACGCCATGGCCGCGTTCCGTCAGCGCATCCCCATGCAGCGCGCGGCCGAGCCCGAGGAAGTCGCCGACGTCATCGCCTTCCTGGCCAGTGCCGATGCCCGGTTCGTCAACGGCGTCCAGATCCCGGTCGACGGCGGGCAGCGCCTCCTCGGGGCAGCCCCGCATGTTCTGAGCGGCGGTCCCCTTCCGGGTAGCGGTTCTCGGCAGCCGGAAGACCGGGGCCCACGTCGCCGAGACGAGTGCCAGGTGGCGAGAATCGGGAGCTGATTGGCATTCTCGCCGCTGTTTGACTCGACGGCATATTCGTAGGCTCTCGGCATCAACCGCTGACGAGAAAGCTCCTCTCATGACCGACGAGAACAAAAGCACAAAGAAATTCGCCCGGCGCACGATGCTGCAACACGGCGCCGGTATCGCCGCGGTGGGAGCGATATCCGCGCTCACCACCGCGGCATCCGCCGTGCCTGCCGCCGCACGTACCACCGGGGCGAAGCCGACAGCGGGCACCCTGCCCTCGACCGTTGCCGGAGTCCGCATCCCCGGCAGCGGACTGGCCCGGGAAGCCGTGACGTACGCACAACGCGTGTGTTCCGAGACGCTCTTCAACCATTCCCTGCGGACGTATCTCTTCGGCTCGCTGATATTCGACCGACGCGGCGTCACCTACGACCGGGAACTCGTATTCGTCGCCGCGGTTTTGCACGACCTCGGACTGATCGAGGCGTTCCAGACCCCGACCGAGCGCTTCGAGGTCGACGGCGCCGACGCCGCACGGAAGTTCCTGACGGAACGGCATATGTCGGCCGAACGGGCGGAAGTGGTCTGGGACGCCATCGCCCTGCACACCAGCGTCGGCATCGCGACGCGGAAGAGGCCGGAGATCGCCATGATCTCCGTCGGCTCCGGTATGGATTTCGCCGGAAACGACCTCCAGCGGATCCCGTCCGACGCACTTGATGACGTGCTCACCGCCTTCCCCAGGAAGGGGTTCAAGAAGGACGCGATCGACACGATGATGTCGCTGTGCCGCACCAAGCCGATGGCGGAGCTCATGCACCCCTTCGCCGAGGTCGGCCGCCGTCATATCCCCGACTTCTCCGTGCCCACCGTGGAGGATCTGGTGCTCGCCGCGCCCTTCACGGAGTGATGGAGCCGTCCCGGTACGGCGCCGGGAAGGCGGTCAGCGCGGCCGGCATCGCCTCCGGGACCTCCTCGGCGGGGTAGTGGCCACAGCCGGGCAGGACATGACTCTCCACGTCGTCCGCGGCGAGCCGCATCGTGTCGCCGACCGCCTCGCCCAGGTTCTCCGCGCCCGCGAGGGTCGGAACGGGGAGGGTCGGCCGCCGGGTCCTGCGCTGCTGGTCGTCGCCGTCAACCAGTCGCTGGCCGTGCTGAGCCGCGCCGGTGCGTCGGACGCGCAACTGCGCTCCGTGGTCCGGTGTGCGTGCACGACGGTGGCGGACACCCTCGCCCGCACGACAGGCGAGGGCGCCGCGCGAGGTTGGCGCGGCGCCCCGTGGGCCTGGGCACACCCGCCGGATCAGGGCCGGGTCGTCGGCGTACACGTACGCGTACGCCGTGCCGCGACCGCTCGGCCGCTACGCCGCGATGACGGCCGCCGTGGTGCGGCCGCCGTCGACGTCCAGCACGATGCCGTGGACGAACGCGGCCTCGTCACCGGCGAGGTAGACCGCGGCGTGTGCGATGGCCCGCGGACTTCCGACGCCCCCGGCCGGGGTGCCGTTCATCATGACGTCGCCCGGGTGCACCTCTCCGGGTACGGGGGTGTGGACCACTCCGGGAGAGATCGCGTTCACCCGCACGCCGCGCGGGCCGAACTCGGCCGCCCAGGCTCGCGTCAGGGTCTCCATCGCGCCCTTGGTGGAGCTGTAGAGCGCGCCGATGGGGATGCCCAGCCGCGCGATCCAGGACCCCAGATTGATGACCGCTCCGCCACCGGCCTCGGCCATGGCCGGAGCGATCGCGGCGGTCAGGAAGAACGGCGCCTTCACGTTCACCGCGTAGACGCGGTCGAAGGTCTGCTCATCGGTGTCCGCGGTGCTGTCACCGGGGTAGACGCCGGCGTTGTTGACCAGGATGTCGATGCCCCCGCCCAGGGCGGACGTCGCCGCCTCGGCCAGGGCGCGGGACGCCTCGGCGCTTCCGTCCAGATCCGCCGTCACGAAGTCGGCCCGGCCGCCCCGCGCGCGGATGGCGCCGACGACCTCGGCGCCCCGCTCGGCGCTGCGCCCGGACACGATCACGTGCGCGCCCTCGGCGGCGAACATCTCCGCGATCGCCCGTCCGATGTTGCTGGTCGCACCGGTTACCAGAGCCCTCTTGTCCTGCAGCCGTCCACTCATCACGCGCTCCTGCCACGCTCGTCATCCGCGCCATCGATGTCCCGCGGGACGCGACCTCGATTTCGATCAGGCCGGGCGCGCGGGCACCGCCCGGATCCGCCCGGGGGTCATGCCACTGTGCGAAGAAAAAAATGGACTTGCAAGTCCATTCGCTGTCGCCGCGCCGCGCCGCGCCGGGGACTGCCCGTCGCCGCCGGGTCGACCTGCCCGTCCGCCGTCACCCCGATCAGGCGGCGGCGCGTCGCAGATCCCCGATGCCCTGATCGAGCGCGGCCCGCAGATGCTCGGCTCGGCCGGTCGACTGGAGAATCGCCACGCCGCCCTGGATGCCCGCCAGCAGGGCGGCCGCGCGGTGCTCGACGTCCAGGTCGGCGGGCAGGTGTCCGGCCGTCTGCAGGGCCCGGATACCGGTGGCCAGGCTCCCCTGCCACTGGCGCATCAGCGCCACCACCACCTCCCGGGCGCCCGGGGTGGAGCGGCCCAGATGGAGGACCAGTGAGCCCAGCGGACACTCCTCACCTTGCTCCTCGTAGCGCTCGACCACCACATCGCGCCACCGCTGCCACGCCTCCCAGGAGTCCAGACACCCGAGGTAAGGCTGCTGGTCCTCCAGGACCTGGTCGGCCTCGTGGTGTGCGACGGCCAGCAGCAGTTCGTCCTTCCCGGCGGGGAAGTAGTGGAACAGCTGGCTCTTGCTGGTGTGGGTGCGCGCCATGACGTCATCGAGCGTGGCGATCGACACGTCCTTCTCGCGCAGCACCGCGGCCGCGCCCTCGATGATCCGGTTCCGGGTGGCCTTCCCCTTTGCCGTCAGCTCCTTGCGCATGACGTCCCCTCTCGACTGGACTGGCTGGTCCAGTCTACTGAGCGAGGTTCCGGGTCGGGGCCGCGGTGGTGCGAACGGCGTTCGGCCCGGTGGCAGCCGTGCGCGCCGGGCGCCTCATCGGTGGTCGGCCAGTGCGGCATTGAGCTGGACGACGTTCACCCGCCGCTCGCCCAGGAAGCCGAGGACGCGGTCCTCGACGTGGGCGGTGACCAGCGCGTGCACGGTCGCCGGCCGCAGCCCTCGGGTCCTGGCGACCCGGTTCACCTGCTCATAGGCGTACGCCGGGGAGATATGCGGATCGAGGCCGGAGCCGGAGGCGGCGACCGCGTCGGCCGGGACGTCCCTGGGGGCGACGCCGTCGAACCTCGCGACCGCGGCACGCCGCGCCTCGACCGACCGGACCAGGACCGGGTTGTTGGGGCCGAGGTTGGAGGCCCCGGTGGCCAGGGGGTCGTAGCCGCCGGCGGACGGGCGGGGCTGGAACCACGCGGGATCGGGTCTGAGTGTCTCGTTGGGATTCCCCGGGTGGGTCTTGGGGAGGGCGAAGTTCTGGCCGATCAGACTGGAGCCCAGGACCGTGCCGTGCCGGGTGATCCGTGAGCCGTTGGCCTCGTGCGGGAAGGCGCCCTGGGCCACTCCGGTGACGGCGAGCGGGTAGAGGACGCCGGTGACGACGGTGAGCACGAGCAGGATCCGCAGGGCGGACAGGTGGGTGCGGACCACGGTGGGAAGCGAGCGGGTCACGGCGATGCCTTCTTCCGGGGCGTCCTGGCGGGGCGTCGGTCAGCGGAGTCCGGGGATGAACTGGACGACCAGGTCGATGAGTTTGATGCCGAGGAAGGGCAGCACGAGCCCGCCGAGGCCGTAGACCCCGATATTGCGACCGAGCAGGTCCGCCGCCGAGGAGGGCCGGTAGCGGACACCGCGCAGGGCGAGCGGGATCAGCGCGACGATGATCAGGGCGTTGAAGATGATCGCGGAGGCGATGGCCGAGGTCGGGCTGTGCAGCCGCATGACGTTGAGCTTCTCCAGGCCCGGATAGACCACGGTGAACATCGCGGGGATGATGGCGAAGTACTTCGCCACGTCGTTGGCGATGGAGAAGGTGGTCAACGCGCCGCGCGTGATGAGCAGTTGCTTGCCGATCTCCACGATCTCGATGAGTTTGGTGGGGTCGGAGTCCAGGTCGACCATGTTGCCGGCCTCCTTGGCGGCCGACGTACCGGTGTTCATCGCCACGCCGACGTCCGCCTGGGCCAGCGCCGGGGCGTCGTTGGTGCCGTCGCCGGTCATCGCCACCAGCTTGCCGCCCGCCTGCTCCCGCCGGATGAGCGCCATCTTGTCCTCGGGCGCGGCCTCCGCCAGGAAGTCGTCCACCCCGGCCTCCTCGGCGATGGCCCGCGCGGTCAGCGGATTGTCGCCGGTGATCATGATCGTGCGGATGCCCATCCGCCGCAGCTCATCGAACCGCTCCCGCATCCCGTGCTTGACCACGTCCTTGAGGTGGATCACGCCGAGCACCCGGGCGGCCGCGCCGTCGGCGCGTTCGGCGACCACCAGCGGGGTGCCGCCCTCCTGCGAGATCCGGTCCACGACCGCCTGGACATCGGCGCCGGACCGGCCACCGTGACCGGCCACCCAGCCGGCGACGGCCGAGGCGGCGCCCTTGCGCACCTGACGGCCGCCGATGTCCACCCCGCTCATCCGGGTCTGCGCGGTGAAGGGCACGAACCGGGCCTCGCCCAGCTCACCCTCGTCCCGCGCCCGCAGCCCGGACGTCTCCTTCGCCAGCACCACGACCGATCGGCCCTCCGGCGTCTCATCGGCCAGCGACGACAACTGCGCGGCGTCCGCCAGCTCTTCGACCGCCGTCCCGCCCACCGGCAGGAACTCGGCGGCCTGGCGGTTGCCGAACGTGACGGTGCCGGTCTTGTCCAGCAGCAGGGTGTTGACGTCCCCGGCGGCCTCCACGGCGCGGCCGGACAGGGCGAGGACATTGCGCTGGACGAGGCGGTCCATACCGGCGATGCCGATCGCGGACAGCAGTGCGCCGATGGTGGTGGGGATGAGCGCGACCACCAGCGCGACCAGGACCACGATGGACTGCTCGGCCCGGGCGTAGATCGCGAACGGCTGCAGGGTGACCACGGCGAGCAGGAAGATGATGGTGAGCGAGGCGAGCAGGATGTTCAGCGCGATCTCGTTCGGCGTCTTCTGCCGCGCCGCGCCCTCCACCAGCGCGATCATCCGGTCGATGAAGGTCTCCCCGGGCCTGGAGGTGATCTTCACGACGATCCGGTCCGACAGCACCTTCGTACCGCCGGTGACCGCCGAACGGTCGCCGCCGGACTCGCGGATGACCGGCGCCGACTCGCCGGTGATCGCCGACTCGTCGACCGAGGCGACGCCCTCGACCACATCCCCGTCCCCGGGGATGAGCTGCCCCGCCTCGACCAGCACATGGTCGCCCAGCCGCAGTTCGGCGGCCGGTACCTCCTCCTCCGGCGCCCCCGCCGCGCCCGGCAGCCAGTCCACGAGCCGGCGGGCGACCGTGGCGGTCTTCGTCCGCCGCAGCGTCTCCGCCTGGGCCTTGCCCCGCCCCTCGGCGACGGCTTCCGACAGCGTGGCGAAGAGGACGGTCAGCCAGAGCCAGACGGTGATGACCCAGGCGAAGACGCTGGGACTCCGGCAGGCCAGCGCGGTGGTGAGCAGCGCGCCGACCTCCACCACGAACATCACCGGGTTTCTGACCATGCCCCGCGGGTCCAGCTTCCTGGCGGCGTCGGGCAGGGAGGCGATGAGCTGTTTCGGGTCGAGCAGACCGCCGGAGACGGGGCGGGACGGTGAGGACACTACTGGAGCCCTTCCGCGAGCGGTCCCAGCGAGAGAGCGGGGAAGTAGGTGAGGCCGACGACGATGAGGACCACGGCGGTCAGCAGACCGACGAACTGCGGCCGGTGGGTGGGCAGCGTCCCGGCCGTGACCGGCACCGGGGTCTGCCCGGCGAGCGACCCGGCCAGCGCCAGGACGAACACCATCGGCAGGAAACGGCCGAAGAGCATGACGAGGCCGAGCGCGGTGTTGTACCAGGCGGTGTCGACGCCGAGCCCGGCGAAGGCGGAGCCGTTGTTGTTGGCGGCCGAGGTGAAGGCGTACAGCACCTCGGAGAAGCCGTGCGGCCCGGGGTTGAGCATCCCCGCGCGCTCACCGGGCAGCGCCATCGCCAGGCCCGCGCCGACCAGCACGACCGCGGGAGTGGTCAGGATGTACAGGGAGGCGAACTTCATCTCCCGCCCGCGCAGCTTCTTGCCCAGGTACTCGGGCGTACGTCCCACCATGAGCCCGGCCACGAAGACCGCGATGACCGCCAGGATGAGGATGCCGTAGAGGCCGGATCCGGTGCCGCCGGGCGCGATTTCGCCCAGCATCATGTTGAAGATCGTCATCCCGCCGCCGAACGGCGCGTACGAGTCGTGCGCGGAGTCGACCGCGCCGGTGGAGGTGAGGGTGGTGGAGGCGGCGAAGAGGGCCGAGGCCCAGATGCCGAATCGCTGCTCCTTGCCCTCCGTCATGCCGCCCGCGGCGTGGCCCGCCTGGCTGCTGACGCTGTGCAGCTCGGTGATGGTGACGATGGCGACCGAGGCGGCCCAGATCAGCGCCATGACCGCCACGATCGCGTAGCCCTGGCGGTTGTCCCCGGCCATCCGGCCGAAGGTGCGCGGCAGCGCGGAGGAGATCACCAGCAGGAGGTAGATCTCCAGCCAGTTGGTGAAGGCGTTGGGGTTCTCGAAGGGGTGGGCGGAGTTGGCGTTGTAGAAGCCGCCGCCGTTGGTGCCCAGCTCCTTGATGGCCTCCTGGGAGGCCACCGGGCCTCCGGTGACGCTCTGGTGGCCCCCGGCGACGGCCGGGATCGAGTCGACGCCGTGGAAGTTCTGGATCACACCGCCCGCCGCCAGCACGATCGCGAAGACGAACGCGAGGGGGAGGAGGACCCGCAGCACGATCCGCGTCAGGTCCACCCAGAAGTTGCCGACCCGGTCGGTCTCCTTGCGGGTGAAGCCGCGGATCAGGGCGGCGACGACGGCGATGCCCACCGCCGCCGAGACGAAGTTCTGCACCGCGAGCCCGGCCATCTGCACCAGATGCCCCAGGGCCGCCTCGCCGGAGTACGACTGCCAGTTGGTGTTGGTGACGAAGGAGGCGGCGGTGTTGAAGGACTGGGCCGGAGGCATCGGCTGCCTGCCGAGCGACAGCAGCAGATGGTTCTGCAGCCGCAGGAATCCGTACAGGAAGAGCACCGACACCGCGGAGAACGCGAGTACCCCGCGCAGATAGGCGCTCCACCGCTGATCGGCGTCCCCGTCCACCCCCGCCAGCCGGTAGACCAGCCGCTCGGCGCGCGGCTGCCGGGGCGTGGTGAGGACGCGGGCGATGTAGTCGCCCAGCGGCCGGTAGGAGAGGGCCAGCGCCGCCACCAGCGCCAGCACCTGGAGCCAGCCCGCGAGGGTGCCGCTCACTAGAACCTCTCCGGGAAGATCAGGGCCAGCACCAGATAGCCGAGCAGGGCCGCGGCCACGATCAGTCCCACGAGGTTGTCGGCGCTCACAGTCGGCCGACTCCCTTCACGACCGCGCTGATGACGGCGAACACGGCGATGGTCAGGACGATGAACACCACATCTGACATGCGGACAACTCCCCGGCGGGTCGGGTCGTAAGGGCCGCCGTGACCGCGTACCACCTCGGTCACCGACGACCCTTGTTAGCGCGACCCCGATGTCCTGCCCGACGACGTCGACGGTGTTTTGGCGCAAATCGAGCCGATGGAGTGAACGGTGGTATCGGATCCCGGTCATCGGGCGCAGCGGTCCTGACGTTCGCCTGACGTCGGCCACACGGGTCCATCAGGGCCGCGTCAATCCCCGAGGGCATGGCGTCAGGGTGGCGACAAGGCCCATGGATCGCCCATCCGCGCCGTGCGAGGTTGAGTCTCGCGGCGGAGAGAGCCGCGGAACGGCCGCTCAGCGGTGTGTGGCTATCAGCGCGATGACCAGCACCGTCGCCGCTGACACCGCGGGCCGGCGCGTACACGGTGCACGGCACCGTTACCTGAGTGCGCGTCGGTTCCCGTGGGGGCACCGCCTTCCGCCCTCCCCGCTCTCTCCGCCGCATGCCAAGGGCCCCGCGGGGGCGGCCTGCACGCCGCCCCCGCGGGGCCCTTGGCATGGGGGCGGTGGCCGCTCCACGCGGTCACCGCCCCCGTCGTTACCGACCGACGCCGCTACGGCCCGACGCCGTTACAGCCCGACGTCGCGGCTGCGGATGTCGTCCAGCGACTCGCGCCGTACCAGCAGCCGCGCCCTGCCGTCGGCCACGGCGACCACCGGCGGGCGGCCGACCAGGTTGTAGCCGGAGGCCATGGACAGGTGGTACGCGCCCGCCACCGGCACCGCGAGCAGGTCGCCGGGGCGGATGTCGCCGGGCAGCTCCGCCTCGCCCGCCAGTACGTCCCCGGCCTCGCAGTGGCGTCCGGCCACCGTGGCGGTGGCGAGCGGCGCCGTGGTGGCGCGGCCCACGAGCCGGGGCGCGTAGCGCACTCCGTACAGCGCCGGGCGGGGGTTGTCGCTCATCCCGCCGTCCACCGCGACGAAGGTACGGTGCCCGGTGCGCTTGACGGCCAGGACCCGGTACAGCGCGATCCCGGCCGGTCCCACGACGGCGCGGCCCGGTTCGATGATCAGCCGGGGCACGGGCAGCCCGGCCGCCGCGCAACTGTCGGCCAGTTCGGCGCGCACCCGGGGCCCGAGCGCGGCGATGTCCAGGGCGGGCTCGCCGGGGCGGTAGGCGATGCCGTACCCGCCGCCCAGATCCAGCTCGGGGAGGGTGATCCCGTGCTGGTCCCGGACCCGGGCCAGCAGGCCGACCATGCGCCGTACGGCCGCCAGATAGGGCTTGGCGGAGGTGATCTGGGAGCCCAGATGGCAGTGGAGGCCGACCAGTTCCAGATGTGGCTGGTCGAGGATGCGGGCGATGGCGTGGTGTGCCGAGCCATCGGCCAGCGACAGGCCGAACTTCTGGTCGTCGGTGCCGGTACGGATCTTGGCGTGGCCGCCCGCGGCGATGCCCGGGGCGACCCGGACCAGCACCTTCTGGCGGCTGCCCTCGGGCACCGCGACGGCCAGCCGGGCGATCTCCGAGGGGCTGTCGATGACGATGCGCCCGACGCCGAGGCGCAGCGCGGCCTGGAGGTCCTGCGGGCTCTTGGCGTTGCCGTGCAGCACGATGTGCTCGGGCGGGAAGCCGGTGGTGACCGCGAGCTCCAGCTCGCCGGCCGAGCACACGTCCAGGCCCATGCCCTCTTCCGCCACCCAGTGCGCCATGGCGCGGCACAGGAACGCCTTGGCGGCGTAGAGGACGGCGGCCTCCGGGAAGGCGTCGTGGTAGGCGCGGCAGCGGGCCCGGACCTCGCCCTCGTCGAGGAGGTACACGGGGGTGCCGAAGCGGTCCGCGACCTCGGCGAGCGGCACTCCGCCGACGGCCAGGTCCCCGTGGGCGAGCGGGGCGGTCGAGGCGGGCCAGACGGACAGCGCGCCGTCGAGGGGCGGGGTGTGCGGCGGGCGGGGCCCGGTGCTGGTGATCAGTGGCGTGACCATGGCGTCCTCCCTCAACCGAGCCATACGCCGAGGAACCCGACGAGGGCCGCGGCCCCCGCCACCCGCAGGGCGCCGACGCTCTGCGGGCGCCGTGCGCGCCTGGTGTCGTCGCGGCGCTCCGGCGCCGGCGGTGCGACATCGCGGACCGCGAGGCGCGGGTCCACGGTGAGCGAGGTGGCGCCGAGCGGTTCGGTGAGGGCGCGCAGCGCCGGTTCGCCGAGCCGGATCCACGGCTGCCGGGCGCCGAGGACGGCGGTCAGCTTGCGCCGGGTGGAGAAGCCGACAGCGGTACGGCCGCCATGGGGGGTACGGAAGATGCGCACGGCGCAGCCGGCGGGTCCCGGCCGGACGGGGACGTACAGGACGCGTCCGGCCGGGACGGGTTCGTCGGGCTCGGGGTCGTCTCCGTACAGACGGTTGGTCATGACGTGCCTCCAGGGAGAGCGGGGAAGGCACCGGACCGGACAGCGGACCGGGGCCCGGACAGGACGGTAAGTCCCGCGCCTTGCGGAGGGGGGCCGTCCCTGACGCGACGCTGACGCGAGGACGGGAAGTCTTGACGCGATGCTGGCGGCGGCCACCCGCGACGCGGCCGTGACCGCCCCCCTCCTCATCGTCATGGCCCCATTGGCGGCGGCGGCGAGGAGGAGCGCCAGGCGGCCCTCACCCGCTGCGGGTGGCCTTCCGGTTCCGGCCCCGGCCCCCGTTCCGTACCGGCGGTCCGCCGCCAGTGCTCGGCCACCTGCGTTCCCGTCGCGAACCACACGTCGCCCGTGCGCCCGATGTGGTCCAGCAGGCGCTCCAGGGCGCGTACCCGGTGGGGTTTGCCGATGACCTGGGGGTGCAGCATCAGGACGTAGCACAGGCCCCAGCGGTGGTAGCCGTCGAACTCGCGGCGCCAGTTGTCGGAGGTGGCGAGGGTGCCGGCGATCCGGTCCAGGCCGGGTGGCTCGGGCGGGGATTCGTTGTAGACGAACTGCTGGTAGTCGTCCAGCTCCCAGTGGGCGGGGATCTCGATCAGGTCCGTGCTGCGGCCGTCGATCTCCCAGCGGTAGGGCCGGTCGTCGCCGCGCATGGAGCTGGAGTAGGAGAAGCCCAGCTCCTCCAGGAGTGACGGGGTGTCGGCGGCGATGTCGCCGCCGGGGCTGCGGAACCCCACCGCGCGTACCCCGGCCGTGCGTTCCAGTTGGTCCTGGCCGCGCTCGATGATGTCGCGCTGGGCCGCGCGGGGGTGGTCGAAGAAGGTCTCGTGCGGCCAGCCGTGATGGCCGATCTCATGACCGGAGGCGGCGATGTCCTTCACCAGGGCGGGCCACTGTTCGACGATCTTGCCCGGGACGAAGAAGGTGGCGGGCAGCCCGCGGTCCTCCAGCAGATCCAGCAGGCGCGGGGTGCCCCTCCAGGGGCCGTAGGCACCGATGGAGAAGGCCCGCGCGTCGTCGCATCGCCCGGTGGCGCGGTCGTCGAGCCACAGGGTGGGGCCGTCCACATCGAAGCTGAGCATGACGGCGCAGCGGGCCCCGTCCGGCCAGCCGGGCGGCGGTTCGCGGGGCATGGCGTCTTCCGATCCTCGAGGGTCGCGGGGTCCGGCCCGGGCGGTCAGTCAGCTCTTGCGTGGCCGGGGCTCGGCCTGGTCGATCAACTGGCCGCGCAGCACGGTGAGTTGATGGGAGGCTTCGACGGCCCGGGGCTCGTCAAGTGAGGCGAGGGCCAGTACGAGGGTGTCCATGACGACGATGCCCGCCAGCGATTCGGCGGTGATGCCGGTGGGCGTGTGCGGGGCGCTGATCACCACATCGGCGTGGGTGGCCAGGGGGCCGGTGGGGACGTCGGTGACCAGTACGACGCCCGCGCCGACGGCCCGGGCCCGGTCGGTGAGCACGGTGAACTCCCGCAGCCGGCGGCCGGGATGGAGGATCACCACGGCGTCGCCGCGGCCGAGGCTCAGCAGTTCGTCGGCCATGGTGAAGCCGGTGGCGCCGATGAACCGCGCCCGGCGGCCGGCCCGGCGCAGCTTCAGCACCAGATGCCGGGCGGCGAGTTCCGAGGCGCCGACGCCGTAGGCGACCACCTCGCGCGCGTCCGCCAGCATTTGCACCGCTTGCTTGAGCACATCCGTCTCCAGCAGGCGGCGGCACTGGTCGAGACGCTCCGCGGCCTCGTCGAAGACCCGGTCCTTGACCTGGTCCAGGTCGTGGCGGCCGACGCGGGCGATGCGCTGCTTGAGCCGCTCCTCGGGGGCGGTCGCGGAGGTGAAGCCGGCGGCCAGCTCCCGCTTGAGCGCGGGCAGGCCGGCGTAGCCGAGGCGCTGCAGGGCGCGGACGACGGTGGCGTTGCTGGTGCCGCTGGCCGCGCCCAGCTCCTGTGCGCTCGCGAAGAGCAGATTCTCCGGTGGGGCGCTCACCAGGTACTGGGCCACCACCCGCTCGGAAGCGGACAGCTCGCCCCACATGTCCCGGACCGCGGAGGCCAGCCGTGTCGCCCCGGTAACGTTTTTCGGTTCGCTCATTACAGCTATTGACTTCCCTGTGACGGACGTTACTATCTGGGCTCATCGTTCCAAGAACGCTGATTTCTGAAACAAACATTACAGCCCCTCGTGGGTCCGGGCCTCAGAACACAGGAGTGCCATGACAGCCGCCACCCTCCCCATCGTCGAGATCTCCGGCCCGCCGGCCGAACGCGGCCGCCAGTACGGCGAGGCGGCGCGCGGAAGAATCGGCGCGGCGCTCGCCTACTACGAGCAGGCGTTCGGCGAATCGTCGGGGCTGACCTGGGACCAGGTCACCGCACGCGCCGAGCGCTGGCTGGAGCCGGTGCGCGCGTACGCCCCCGAACTCGTCGAGGAGATGAGCGGGATCGCCGACGGGGCGGGGGTCGGGCTCCTGGACGTGCTCGCGCTGAACGCCCGCGGCGAGATCATCTACGACCAGACCTTCGCCCGGATGCGCGCCCGGACGGACGCCCCGGCGGACGTCACCGAGGACCGGGAGGTGACCGACGGCTGCACGTCCTTCGCCGTGCTGGGGCAGGCGAGCGGTGACGGCCATGTCTACTGCGGCCAGAACTGGGACTGGCGGGCGGGCGTCGCGGACACCGTCATGATGCTCCGGATCGTCCAGCCCCCGCACCCCACCGTGATCATGCAGGTGGAGGCCGGGCAGATCGGCCGCCAGGGCGCCAACTCCGCGGGCGTCGCCCTCAACGCCAACGGTCTCGGCGGCCGTTTCGACGACGCCATCGGGCTGCCCCAGACCGTGATCCGCCGCCGCGTCCTGGACAGCGAGTCGATCAGCGCGGCGGTCGACGTGCTGTGCCGCACCCGCGGACACATCGCCAGCAACGCCCTGCTGACCTGCCGCGAAGGCTTCGCCCTCGACCTGGAGACCACTCCGGGCGCACACGGCTGGATGTATCCCACCGAGGGTCTGCTCGTCCACGGAAACCACTACCAGACCACCGTCCCCGTCCAGCTCGCGGCCCGCTACCGCCCCGAGTCCTCCGATTCGCTGATCCGGGTGCCCCGGGCCGAGGCCGGTCTGCGCCGGCTCCGTGAGGCCACCGCGCCGGACGAGTCCCGCAAGCTGATCCACCAGGCCATGTCCGACCACCTCGGCCACCCCGAGGGGCTGTGCACCCACCCCGACACCCGGCAGCCCGAGGTCAAGTGGTGGGCGACGCTGCTGTCCTCCTGCGTGGACCTGACCACCGGCGACTACCACGTGACCCCGGGCACTCCCTGCGACCACGAATACCAGCACCTGCCCTGGAACCTCTACGACGGTCCGCACGCCCCCAACTGACGCGTCTTCACGTCCGAACGACCAGAGAGCCTGCCATGAGAACCAAGCTCTGTACCACCGCAGTCGGCCTCGCGGGAGCCCTGCTGCTCACCGCCGGGTGCTCCGGGGCGACCTCCGGGTCCGGCGGCGCGACCGTGGATCCCGCCAAGCTCAAGCTCACCGACACCACGCCCAAGGCCACCGGCGCGGCCACCACGGTGAACTGGATCGTGGAACAGGAACCCGCCTCCCTGGACATGGACGCCCAGGGCGGCAGCAGCACCCGCACCGTGATGGCCAACATCTGCGAACGGCTGCTCCTGCTCCGGCCCGACATGACCACCACACCGCGGCTGGCGAAGAAGGCCGAGTACACCGGCGACAAGAAGCTCGTCATCACCCTCCGCGACGACGTCACCTTCCACGACGGCGCCAAGATGACCGCCGACGACGTGGTGTGGAGCCTCAAGCGGCACGCCCGGCCGGAGATGAACGAGTCGGACGAGTACGAGGACGTCGACACGATCGCCAAGACCGGCCCGTCCGAGGTCACCGTCACCTTCAAGAAGCCGAGCGCCCTGTTCACCAAGGCCCTGGCCGGTGACGCCGGGATCATCATGGAACGCGAGGCGGTCGAGAAGCAGGGCGACGACTTCGGCACCCCCGGCCACCCCGACGCCTGCACCGGACCGTACCGGCTGAAGAGCTGGAACTCCGGCTCCTCTCTCACCATCGAGCGTTACGCGGACTACTGGGACAAGAGCGTCCGCCCGCTGACGAAGGAGGTCGTCTTCCGCTGGGCCTCCGGCAGCGCACTGGTCAACTCCGTCTCCACGGGCGCGGCGGACGGCGCCTATCTGACGGCCACCGGCCCGGCCGCCGTCCTGTCCAAGAAGAAGGGCATCCGCGCCTACTACGGCCAGAGCACCACCGCCTGGTCGCTCAGCCCCACCAAGAGTGGTGCGCTGAAGGACGCCCGGCTGCGCAAGGCGCTGTCGCTGGCCATGGACCGTAAGGGCATCGCCAAGTCCGGCTTCAACGGCCTCGCCGAGCCCTGGGCGACCCCCGTGGGCCCCGGGGCGTGGGGCTATGAGAAGGCCGCCTTCCAGAAGGCGCAGAAGGACCTGGAGCACAACGGCGCCTACACCGCCTCGCCGTCGTCGGACGACATCGCGCGGGCCAAGAAGCTGGTCGAGCAGGCCGGGGCGCCCGGCGAGCCGATCATCGTCTCCAGCGACGGCAGCGAGAGCCAGACGGTCATCACCAACGCGGTGCGCGGCGCGGCCCAGAAGATCGGGCTGAAGGTGACCGTCAAGACGATCGCCTCGAGCCGTTACGACGAGTTCTTCTCCGACCCGAAGTCCCGGGACGGCTTCGACCTGATCCCGGTCGACTGGTACATCTCCAAGGCCGACCCGGCGGGCTTCTACGACAACGGCATAACCGGCAACTCCAACAACTGGCTCGGCTACTCGGACAAGGGCTATGACGCCCTCGTCGGCAAGGCCCAGCAGACCATCGACGACCGTGAGCGCGCGGAGCTCGTCATCGACGCGCAGAAGAAGTTCGCCGACGACGCGGTGTGGATCCCGCTGGTGCAGGTGCCCTCGGTGATGGTGCTCGGCGACAAGTACACCGGCCCGCCGGCGTCCATGGTGTCGATGTACTACCCGTGGGCCGCCGACCTCGGCACGAAGAAGGGCTGACACCATGATCCGCGGACTGCCGCGGCGGATCGCCGGCCTGCTCGCCACGCTGCTCGCCGCCTCGTTCGTCATCTTCGCCGCCGTCTACGCGGCCCCCGGGGACCCCGCCGTCCTCCTCTCCGGCAGCCGACAGGAACTCACCCCGGAGAAGCTCGCGGCGGTCCGCGCGGAGCACCACCTCGACGATCCGCTCGTCGTCCAGTACGGCCGCTGGCTGTGGGACGGTCTCCAGGGCGACCTGGGCCGGTCGTTCCAGTACCGCGACCATGTGGCCGACCTGATCGGCGCCCGGCTGCCGACCACCCTGGAACTCGTCGCCTACGCCACGGTGTTCTTCGTGGTGCTGGGTGTCGGCTCCGGGGTGCTGGCGGCGCTGCGCCGCGGCTGGGTGGACTCGGCCGTCGTCGGCGGCACCACGCTCGCCGCCTCGGTCCCGGCCTTCGTCGCGGCCATCGCGCTGGTCTCCCTGTTCGGGGTGCGGCTGGGCTGGTTCCCGGTGACCGGCCAGGGCGAGGGGCTCACCGGCCGGCTGCACCATCTGACGCTGCCCGCCTTCGCGCTGGCCCTCAGCGCGCTCGCCGTGATCAGCCGGGTCACCCGGCAGGCGATGGCCGAGGCGTACGCCTCCGACCATGTGGAGGCCGCCCGCGCCTCCGGACAGACGGAGCGCCAGATCGTCGTCCGCCATGTGCTGCGCAACGCGCTCGGCCCGATCGTCACCATGTGCGGGCTCGTCATGGCGGGCATGCTCGCCGGAACGGTGGTGGTCGAGACCGCCTTCGGCCTCAGCGGCGTCGGCTCACTGCTGGTGAGCGCCATCACCACCCACGACTTCCCGGTCACCCAGGCGGTGCTGCTGCTGATGGTCATCGGCTATGTCGTGGTGACCACCCTGGTCGACCTGGTCCATCCGCTGATCGACCCCCGGGTCGCGCCGGGCGGGACGCCGGGACGCAAGCCGGAAGGAAAGACCGCATGACGACGGTGACTGCCGGGGCCCTGATCCCGGTGCGGGTACGGACCCGACGGCCGATACAAGTGATGATCGCGGGCGGCTTCCTCGCCCTGGTCGTGCTGGCGGCGGTATGCGCTCCCCTGATCGCCCCGCACGCGCCCGACGCGGTCGACCTGTCCGCCTCGCTCGCGGGGACCACCTCCGAGCATCCGCTGGGCACCGACGCCTCGGGACAGGACCTGCTCTCCCGGGTCCTGTACGGCGCCCGGTCCAGCCTGCTGGCACCCCTGGCCCTGCTCGCGCTGGCCGCGCTGCTCGGCGTCACCATAGGAACGGTCGCGGCGTGGCGCGGCGGCTGGGTGGACACCCTGCTCTCGCGGGTGACCGATGTGATGTACGCCTTCCCGGGCCTGCTCTTCGTCGTCCTGGTGATCGCGGTCTTCGGCGACGGCCTCACCACGTCGATCGTCGCCCTGGGTCTCGCCTACGCACCGACGATCGCGCGCTACACCCGCAGTCTCGCCCTCGCCGAGCGGTCCCAGCCGTATGTCGACGCCTACCGGGTCCAGGGCATGAGCGGGACCCGGATCTGCGTACGCCACCTCGTGCCCAATCTGGCCGGTGCGCTCGTCGGCTATCTCGTGGTGCTCTTCGGCGAGGGGCTGATGAGCCTGGCCACCCTCAGCTATCTGGGCTTCGGCGCCGGATCGCCCTCGATCGACTGGGGGCTGATGGTGCAGGAGGGGCAGGACGCCGTGGTGCAGGAGGCGCTGCTGCCGGCCCTCGTACCGGGCGCGGCCATCGCCGCCGTCGTGGTGGCCTTCAACATCGTCGGGGTCTGGGTCTCGGACCGGCTGGGCAAGGGGAGGTAGGCGGCCATGCTGCTGGACATCGAGGATCTCACCATCCGGCTGCCGGAAGGCGCCGCCGCCCGGCCCATGCTCGCCGAGGTGTCGCTGAGGGTCGGCAGGGGTGAAGTGGTCGGCCTGGTCGGCGAGTCCGGCTCCGGCAAGTCCACGACGGCCCGGGCGGTGCTGCGCATGCTCCCCGACGGGGCGCGGACCTCCGGCTCCGTACGGGTGGACGGCGAGGACGTGCTCGCCATGGACCCGGCCCGGCTGCGCCGGCACCGCTCCCGCACCGTCTCCATGATCTTCCAGGACCCGCGCTCGGCGATGAACCCGGTCCGCCGGATCGGCGACTTCCTCACCGACCCGCTCACCCGGGTCCTGGGCCTGACCCGCCGCGCCGCGGTGGCGAAGGCCACCGAGCTGCTGGCCTCGGTGGGCCTGCCCGACCCGGAGCGCCGGATGCGCCAGCGCCCGCATGAGCTGTCCGGCGGCATGCTGCAACGGGTCGTGATCGCCGCCGCCCTGTCCACCGGCCCCGACCTCCTCCTCGCCGACGAGGCGACGAGCGCGCTGGACGCGACCACCCAGGCGGAGGTCCTGGCCCTGCTGCGGGGCATCCAGGAGGAGCGGCGGCAGGACGGCAGCGGTCTCGGCACGCTCTTCATCACCCACGATCTGCCGCTCGCGGCGGCCTACTGCGACCGCGTGTACGTGATGTACGCGGGCCGCGTGGTGGAACACCAGCCCGCCCACGGGCTGTTCGCCGACCCCAGGCATCCCTACACCCGCGGCCTGCTGGAATGCTCGCCCACCCTGGAGGACGACCGCGAACCGCGCCCCATCCCCGGCCGCCCGCCGTCCCTGTCCGACGCCTTCACCGGCTGCCCCTTCCTCCCGCGCTGCGCACGGGCCGAGGCGGAGTGCGAGACCTGGGCGCCGGTGCCGGTCCCGTTCGGCGGCGGTGGCGGCGGCGGCGACGGACCGGAGGAGGGCGGCTTCGCGGACGGCGGCTCCGCGGCCTGCCGCCGACTGGAACTCGTATCGAGGAGCAGCGCATGACCGAGCCCGCACTCGTCGTACAGGGGCTGCGCAAGAGCTACGCGCTCCCGGGCGGTGGCCGGACGACGGCCGTGGACGATGTGTCGTTCTCCGTGCCGGCCGGCGGCTCGCTCGGCATCGTCGGGGAGTCCGGCTCCGGCAAGACCACGGTGGCCCGGATCCTGGTCGACCTGGTGCGCCCCGACGCGGGGACGATCACCGTGAACGGGCGGGAGCGCACGCCCGGGCGGCGAAGCGGCCGGATGCCGCTCGGACCGGGCGCGCGCAGGACGGCCCGGCTGGGCCGCGCCCGCGAGATCCAGATCGTCTTCCAGGACCCGTACGTATCGCTCGACCCGCGCCTGACCGCGCGTCAGTGCCTGCGCACCGCCCTGCGGCTGCACGGCCGGTACGAGGGGCAGGCCGCCACCGACCGGATCGCCGAGCTGCTCGACCAGGTGGGCCTGGGCAAGCGGGAGGGCGACGCCCGCCCGCGGGGCCTGTCGGGCGGGCAGCGCCAGCGGCTGGCCATCGCCCGCGCGCTCGCCGTGGAGCCGGAGGTGCTGGTCCTGGACGAGGCGGTGGCGGCGCTGGATGTGTCCATCCAGGCGCAGATCCTCCGGCTGCTCGCCGACATCCGCCGGGAGACCGGCGTGGCCCTGGTGTTCGTCAGCCATGACCTGGCCGTCGTACGCCACATCACGGACGACACGCTGGTGATGCGGCGCGGCCGTGCGGTCGAGACGGGCCCGACGGCCCGAGTGCTGGACACCCCGGCGGATCCGTACACCCGGCTCCTGCTGTCCTCGGTGCCGCACGACGGCTGGGATCCGGCGGAGACGGTACGGCTGCGGGCGGAACTCGCCGAGCTGTGACCGCGACCGTCGATGGCGAGACATCGGCTCACTCTGGCCATCGGCGGCTCAATGTGAGGAGCTTATCCCGCCTCACCTGCGAATACGTAGCCCGCTGAATTTCCATACGTCGGAGGTATTCCCAGGTGCCCATGCGCCCTGCACCATGCCGGTAGTTCACGTAGTTCACCACCGGATATGGGAGGCACATACGTGACCGCGCCAACAGGGGACGGGATCTCTCGCAGAGGTGTGATCGGCACGGCCGCCGTGGTCGGCGCCGGAGGCTGGCTGGCCGGATCGGGCACCGCCTGGGCCGCTCCCCAGGTGTCCGGCGGAGCGGCGGCCCTGCCAGAACGCATGGTCAGGGCCGCCGCCCCGCGGTGGCGGCGGATGCCGGGCGACTGGAAGGACGGCCCCTTCCTGGCCAACGGCCTGCTCGGCGCGGTGGTGTACAAGGGCGAGACACCCAACTCCGTGAAGGTCATGCTCAGCCACACCCAGGTACAGGACCAGCGCCCCCAGTGGCGCGCCCCGTACGGCTTCTCCCGGCTGCCCATAGGACATTTCGACCTCACTCTCGCCGGAGAGGTGACCGGTGTCGACTGGACGCTCGACATCTGGGACGCCGAGCTGCGCGGCACCGTCACCACCACCCGGGGCAGCGTCCGCTTCACGATGCTGGTGCACAACGCCCGTGGCGCGCTGCTGATCTCCACCCGGCCGAGCGCCGGTGAGGAGGCCGCGGCCTGGTCGTTCACCTGGATGCCCGCCGCCTCACCCCGGACCAAGGACAAGCCCGCCGACTACACGGGCAACCCCGACCCCCGCACCGGCTCCGCGGGCGCCACCCACTACGTCGAACAGCCGCTGATCGCGGGCGGCGGCTGGACCACCGCCTGGCGGGAACGGCGCGTGGGCACCGGCAGGCTGCTGGCCGCCCATATCGTCTACCGCCACCCCGAGGACCTGTCGCACACCACCCAACTGGCCGTCGCCGAGGTGGCCCGGACCCTGGCCACCGACCCCGACGAGCTGGTGCGCTCCCACCGCGCCTGGTGGCACCGCTTCTACCAGCACAGCCTGGTCTCCGTACCCGACAAGCGGCTGCAGAGCTTCTACTGGATCCAGCTCTACAAGGTCGCCTGCGCCACCCGCGCCGACGGGCCCTCGATGTCCGAATGGGGGCCGTGGTACCCGGAGACCGGCGGGAGTTGGACCGCGGTCTGGTGGAACCTCAACGTCCAGATCGCCACCTGGCTGGTCCAGGGCTCCAACCACCTCGAACTCGACTCCGTCACCTCCACCTTCAAGGAGTTCGAGAAGAATCTGCCGCTGTCCGTCCCACCGGAGTACCGGGACGGCGACACCTACGCCCTCGCTCACCCCTCCGACTGGCTGCTGCGCCCCGGCGACAAGACCGTCGGCATCCCCGGCACCGCCACCAAGACCGACAACAACGGCAATCTCATCTGGGCCATGCACAACGTCTGGCTCAGCTACCGCCACACCATGGACATCCGCATCGTGCGCGACGTCCTCTACCCGATCCTGGCCAAGGCGGTGAACTTCTACGACCACTTCCTCTACGAGGGCGGCGACGGGAAACTGCATCTGCCGCTGACCCGCTCACCGGAGTGGGCGGACGCCGAGGACTGCACCTACGACCTCTCCCTGCTCCGCTGGGGCTGCGCCACCCTCCTGGACTGCCTGCGCATCCTCCGCACCGACCACCCCCGCGCCCGGCGCTGGCGCGAGATCCTCGACCGCCTCGTGGCCTACCCCCGCGATGCCACCGGCATCATGATCGGCGCCGAGAAGCCGCTCACCGAGTCCCACCGCCACTTCTCCCATATGCTCTGGCTCTACCCGCTGCACGAGCTGGACTGGGACCGTCCGGCCGACCGGGACATCATGCGGACCACCTTCGACCACTGGGTCAAGGACCGCAGCCTGTGGGCCGGTTACAGCTACGCCGTCGCCTCCTCCATGGCCTCGCGCATGGAACGGCCCGAGGAGGCCCTGGACTTCCTCACCTTCCTCACCGACGGCAACCTGATCAAGAACGCCTGGATCACCCCGAACACCATGTACGTCGAGGGCGGCAACCTCGCCACCGAAAGCCCCCTGACGGCGGCCCAGTCGATCCTCGAGATGGCCGTCCAGAGCCACAACGGCGTGGTGCGGGTCTTCCCGTCCGTCTCCCGTCGCTGGCCCGACCTCTCGGTCCAGTCGCTGCGCACCCAGGGCGCCTTCCTCGTGGACGCCGACCGCTCGGCCGGGCGCACCCGCTGGATCCGCGTCCACAGCGAGGCCGGTGCCCCGCTCGTCCTGCACCACGGCATCCCCGGCCCGATCGACGTCCGCGACCCCCGTGGCCGCCCCCTCCGCTACCGCACGACCGGCCCCGGCCGCATCGAGATCCCCCTGGCCCGCGACGCGACGGCCCTCATCACCCCCCGGGGCCACCGCCCGGACCCGGCCCCGCGCGACGTCCCGGCCGTCGGCGACGCCAAGCCGTGGGGGCTGCCGGACTGAACCGTGGCCGCCCGAACAGGCGATGAGCGCACCCCTGCCGAGCAGGGGTGCGCCGTGCCTGCGACCCGCGGGTCAGCCGGTGCGGGAATCCAACTCCGCCCACACCGTCTTGCCCACCGGATGGTGCGGCTCGGTGCCCCATCGGTCGGCGAGCGCGTCCACCAGCAGCAGGCCGCGCCCGGTTTCACGGTCCGGGGGAGGAGCGGTCGGCTGGAGGGTGGGCTGCCGCTCGCCCCGTGTGTCGGTGACCTCGATGCGGAGGGTTTCCGTGGCGCCGTCGAGGACGAGGCCGAGCCGGAAGTCGCGGCCCGGTACGCGCCCGTGGAGTGCCGCGTTGGCGCTCAGCTCGGCGATGATCGCCATGGCGCGGTCGGCGACGCCGGGTGACACGGGCCAGACGCGGAGCTGCTCCACGGCGAGCAGCCGGGCCAGCCGGGCCCCGCGCCGCGTGGAGGACAGGCGTTGAGTAAAGGTCCAGTTCGTGGCGGGGAGTTGGGGTGTGCTTGCGTTCATGGCGCCACGGTGGCGGGTGTCCGGTGGCTGGCGCGAGTGGCGCGCCACGTACGCGGCGTCAGCGTACGGGCACCGTCAGTGGACAGTACCCCGGCGTTCCGTCACCCTGGGTGAGTCGAGCGCGGGGGCCTCGCACGTACGCACTTGGAGGTGGCCGCGTATGACGACTGACGACGCCTGTGCGGGAGGAGACGGCGACTGGGAGCGGGAACCCGATCCCTCGGACAGTCTGCGGACGTTCGGCGCCGTCGTCCAGGCCCTGCGCGAGCACGCGGGCCTGAGCCGGGCTCAGTTCGGGGAGCTGGTCCGGTTCTCGAAGCACACCGTGGCGTCGGTGGAGCTGGGGCGGCGCATGCCGGACGAGTCGTTCGTGGAGCGGGCGGAGGAGGTCCTGGGCAATACGGGCGTGCTGCGGAAGGCGGCCCGGCATCTGTCGCGCGGCGAGCCGGGGCTCGCGGCGTGGTTCCGGCGATGGGCGCGGCTGGAGCGGGTGGCGGTGAGTCTGTGCACGTATGAGTGTCGGCTGGTGCCGGGGTTGTTGCAGTCTGAGCACTACGCGCGGGCGGTGTTCGAGGGCACCATCCCTCTGCTGACGGATGAGCAGTTGGAGGCCCAGCTTGTAGCGCGGACCGAGCGGCAGAAGATGCTGCACGAGCGGCCGCACGTCCCGTTCAGCTTCATCGTGGATGAGGCCGTCTTCCGGAGGAGGTTCGGCGACGGGGAGCAGCGGCGGGCCTTGCTCGACCACGTGCTGGAGCGCAGCGCGCTGCGTAACGTGAAGCTGCAAGTGGTCCCGCTGGAAGCTGAGTTGCATGCATGCCTGGACGGTCCGGTACAGCTGTTGGAAACGCCGGAGGGGCGGCGCCTCGCGTACTCCGAAGGGCAGCAGAACGGACGGCTGATTGCCAACTCGAAAGAGGTACGCCTCCTCCACCAGCGCTATGACACACTGCGCTCGCAGGCCCTGACACCCCAAGACTCCCGTGGCCTGCTGGAGCGACTGCGAGGAGACCTATGAGTAGGGCGGAACTCACCTGGTTCAAGTCCAGCTACAGCGGTAGTCAGGGTGACAGCTGCGTGGAGGTCGCCGTCACCGAAGGGGCCGTCCACGTACGGGACTCCAAGGACACGGCGCGCCCCGGTCTTGCCGTCAGCCGTGACGGCTGGGCGCAGTTCGTCCGGTTCGCCGCACACGGCTGAGCCGGAGGCGCGCCCGCGGACTCAACCGCGGGCACGCCACCCGACGTCACCGGGCCGTCAGGAACTCCCGGCCGCCGCGAACGGGACCTGGGCGGTGGGCTGTTCGGAAGCGGCGGGCTGGAACGGGTGGGACCACAGGCCCTGCCGCCGCAGCACGGGCAGGACGCCCTCGCCGAACCAGTACGCCTCCTCCAGGTGCGGATAGCCGGACAGGATGAACTCGTCGATCCCGAGGCGGTGGTATTCGGCGATCCGCTCGGCGACCTCGGCGTGGCTGCCCACCAGGGCCGTACCCGCGCCGCCCCGGACCAGGCCCACCCCGGCCCAGAGGTTGGGGTAGATCTCGAGGTTGTCCAGGCTGCCGCCGTGCAGGGCGAGCATGCGCTGCTGGCCCTCGGACTCGCTGCGGCCGAGGCCGGTCTGGATGGAGCGCACGGTCTCCGGGTCGAAGCCGTCGAGCAGTCGGCGGGCCTCGGCCCATGCCTGTTCGGCGGTGTCGCGGGTGATGACATGCAGCCGGATGCCGAAGCGGATCGTACGGCCCTGTTCGGCGGCGAGGGAGCGGATCCAGGCGATCTTCTTGGCGACCTCGGCGGGGGGTTCGCCCCAGGTGAGGTAGACGTCGGAATGGCGGGCGGCGACCTGGCCCGCGGCGGGGGAGGAGCCGCCGAAGTACACCTGCGGGAGCGGGTCGGGGAGCCGGGCCAGCTTGGCGCCCTCGATGTGGAGGTGTTCGCCGGTGGCATCGACGGTCTTGCCGTCCCACAGGTCGCGGACGATGCCCAGGAACTCGCCGGTGCGGGCGTAGCGGGCGTCCTTGTCGAGGAAGTCGCCGTAGGCACGCTGCTCATGGCTCTCGCCGCCGGTGACCACGTTGAGCATCAGCCGCCCGCCGGTCTGCCGCTGGTAGGTGGAGGCCATCTGGGCGGCGAAGGTGGGCGAGAGGAAGCCGGGCCGGAAGGCCACCAGGAACTTCAGCCGCTCGGTGTGCTGGCTGACCATCGCGGTGGTCAGCCAGGCGTCCTCGCACCAGGCGCCGGTCGGGGTGAGAGCGCCTTCGAAGCCGAGGTGTTCGGCGGCGCGGGCGATCTGGGAGAGGTAGCCGACGGACGGCGGGCGGTCCCCACCGGCCGAGGTGACGGGGGTGCCATGGCCACCGCCGACGACATGGCGGCTGTCGCCGTTGGTGGGCAGGAACCAGTGGAAGGTGAGGGACATGGTGCGACTCCGTTCAGGGGTGAGCGGGGGCTAGAGGAGGCCGTGGCGGGGTGGTTTCGTGCCGTTCAGCACATAGCGGCCGATGTGCTGGACCTTCCAGCGGGCCGGGTCGTGCAGGGTGTGTGTACGGGCGTCCCGCCAGTGGCGGTGCAGGCCCAGGGCGTCCAGGGCCGAGCGGGTGCCGGAGACCTCGAACACCGAACTGCCCGTCTCCACCGCCGCGTTGGCCGCCGCCACCTTCGCCGCGGCCACCGCGATCGACGCCTCGGCGGCGGTGTCCTCGTCGAGGTGGCCACGGGCGGTGTCCACGGCCCGGGCGGCGGCGGACAGCAGGGCCTCGGCGCCCCGGACCTGGAGGGCCAGCTCGCCGAAGCGCTGGATGAGCAGCGGATCCTCGGCAGCGGTCTCGAAGCCGCTCTCGAACCAGGGGCGGCTCTTGGTGCGGACGAAGGTCACCGCCTCCGCCAGCGCCCCCGAGGCGATCCCCGCGTCGATGGCCGCGTGCAGCAACTGTGCGATGGCGCCGTGCAGTTGGGGCCCGCGAAAGGTGAGATGGTGCGGTACGACCCGGTCGGCCGGGACGGGCACGGCGTCCAGCCGGACGGTGCCGCTCGCAGTCGTGCGCTGGCCCATGCCGTCCCAGTCGTCCACGACGGTCACACCGGGCGCGTCCCGCGGCACATACGCCACGTGCAGGTCGTCGTCCTCCGCCCGGGCCAGCACCGGGATCCAGTCGGCGAACAGCGCACCGGTGGAGTAGTGCTTGACACCGGTCAGGGTGTACGAGCCGTCGGCGGCCGGGGCGAGGCGGGTGCGGATGTCCTGGATATGCCGGGTGCCCGCCTCCGACTGGGCGTTGCCGAACCGCTTCCCCGCCAGCACTTCGCCGAAGAAGAACGCCTGCTGCGCCTTCGTGCCCTGACGGCGCAGCACATTGACGTACACGAAGTGGCTCTGCGGGATCTGGGCGAGGCTGGCGTCGGCGGCGGCGAGCAGCCGGAACACCTCGGCGAGGGTCACGGCGGACACGTCCGCGCCGCCGTACTCCGCCGGGACGGTGATCGCCGGCAGCCCGGACGCGGACAGCCGGTCCAGTTCGGCACGCGGCAGCCGGCGCCGCGCATCGCGCTCGGCGGCGCCGGTACGGAACTCCTCGGCCAGCGCCGCGGCCACCTTCAGCGCCTCGGTGTCATCGGCGATGACATGGGCGGGCCCGGGCAGGGACGGCATGGTCAGCTCGCCGCGGCCAGTACGGTGGTGTGGCCGAGCGCCGCCGAGAACTGGTCGACGACCTGCTCCAGCGCTTCGGCGGCCCCGGCCGCCACGCTCACCCCGCCGTCCGGCTCCACTGTGATGTCCTTGTCCAGGGTGAACCAGCCCTGGACGATATGGGCCGCGCCCATGGAGGAGAGCACCGGCCGCAGCGCGTAGTCGATGGCCAGCACATGGGCGGTGGTGCCACCGGTGGCCAGCGGCAGCACGGTCTTGCCCGCGAGCGCGTACTGCGGCAGCAGATCCAGCAGGGACTTCAGCAGCCCGGAGTAGGCGGCCTTGTAGACCGGTGTTCCCACGACGAGCCCGTCCGCCTGCTCGACCAGCGCCTTGGCCCGGACGATGGCCGGGTGCGAGAAGTCCGCGCCGAGCAGCGCGGCGGCGGGGAGGGTACGGACATCGAGCGGGACCACCTGATGGCCCTGGGCGGTCAGCCGGGCGTCCAGATGGCGCAGCAGCCGGGCGGTGCGGGAGGTGGCGGAGGGGGAGCCGGAGAGGGACAGGACGGTGGCCATGAGCAACCCTTCGTGATGCGGTCGAGGCGGTGGGATCGGGCGCCGGTGGGAACGGCGGCGGGAGCGGCGGCGCGAACGGCGGCGGCGTCAGGAAAGCGCGGGCACGGGCTCCGGCAGCTCCGCCTCCAGCTCGCGGACCAGCGGCAGCACCCGCTTGCCGAAGTACTCGACCTCCTCCAGGTAGTGCAGGAAGCCCAGGAGGAAGAGATCCACGCCGAGCCGCTTGTAGGCGACGACGCGCTCGGCGATCTGCTCGGGGGTGCCGATCAGCCCCGTACGGAAGCCGTCGTTGTACTGGACCAGGTCCTCGAAGGAGGAGTCCTGCCACATGCCCTTGCCGTCGGCGGTGGACCGGCCCGCCTGCTGGACGGCGCCGCGGAAGCCGTCCACGGCCTCGGTGTCGGCCTTGGCGACGATCTCGCGGAGGGTCTCGCGGGCCTCGGCCTCGGTGTCGCGGGCGATGAGGAAGGCGTTGAGGGCGAAGCCGGGCGCGGGGCGACCGACGGTGGCGGCGGCGGCGCGGACGTCCCCGATCTGCTCGGTGACGCCGTCGAAGTCCTTGCCGTTGCTGAAGTACCAGTCCGAGACCCGGCCCGCCATGGCGCGGGCGGCGGTGGAGTTGCCGCCCTGGAAGATCTCCGGATGCGGGCGCCCGGGGCTGCTCAGCGGCTTGGGCTTGAGGGAGAAGTCCCGGATCCGGTAGAAGTCCCCGGCCAGTTCGGCGTGGTCCTCGGTCCAGATGGCGCGCAGCGCCCGGATGAACTCCTCGGAGCGGCGGTAGCGCTCGTCGTGCTCCAGCCAGGGCTCGCCCAGCGCGGTGAACTCGCCCTTGAACCAGCCGCTGACGACGTTCACCGCGAACCGCCCGTCCGAGAGATGATCGGCGGTGGCGCCCAGCTTGGCCAGGACGCCGGGGTGCCACAGCCCGGGGTGGACGGCGGCGATGACCTTCAGCCGCTGGGTGGCCAGCAGCAGCGCGAGGCTGAAACTGGTGGACTCGTGCTGGTACTCGGCGCCGTAGCTGGCCATGTAGCGGACCTGGCTGAGGGCGTAGTCGAAGCCGTTGTTCTCGGCGAGCACGGCCAGGTCGCGGTTGTAGTCGTAGCCCCAGTCGGTGCGCTGCTCGATGGTGCTGGTGACCAGTCCGCCGCTGACATTGGGCACCCAATAGGCGAAACGGAGGGGTTCTGCGGGCATGGGGAACTCCCGGTGGAGCGAATACGGGCATGGCGAATCGGCGCCCCGGCGTCGAGCGGAATTCATCCGGGGCGGGGCGCGGAAAGACCGGGCAGCGCGAGTGAGCGCAAAGGCGGGACAGCGCGGCCGCACTTTCTCGGTGGCGGCGGCTAAAAGCCTTTCCCGATCATGGGAGGCGACGGGGAGCGAAGCGGAGGCGGTCCCTCAGGGCTCGCTCGGACCCGGCGTCAGGTCAAGCCCGACAGCAACAGGACGCGCTGGAGACACGCGCGAGGTCGACGTGGCGTCGCCGCGTGAGGTCCTGTCGCTTCATGTCACCGATCCAACCAGGGGGAAGTCCTGCCGGTCAAGAAGGCCCGGGGTCCATTCCATATCCCGGACGCATGGGGCCGGGCCGCGGAATTCCGCGGCGCCCGCTTCGAGATTACCCGGGACGCGGGCCGGGGAGTGAGTCGGTATTCATGAGACCGTGATAGGGATCCCCTTGAAGTGGGCGGACCTGGCGGGCATGGTGCGCCGTGTGCGAATTGAACAGCTCGAATACATCGCCGCGGTCACCCGCCTCGGCTCACTCCGCCGCGCCGCCGAGGAACTGCACCTGTCCCAGCCGGCGCTCAGCGAGACCGTACGCAATCTCGAACGCGAACTCGGCGTGGATCTGCTGGAGCGCAAGCGCTCCGGCGCCACGATCAGCGCGGAGGGACGGGAGTTGCTGCCGCATATCGTCACCGTCATCGAGGCCGTCGACCGGCTGCGCGGCGCCGCCGGTGACCAGCACCGCGTCAGCCGGATGATCCGGCTGGGCACGGTCAACACCGCGACGGTCCCGCTGCTGATCCCGGCCGTCCGGGAGTTCCGCGCGACCCACCCGGTGACCCAGGTCGAGGTGGTGGGCGCGCAGCAGACCGAGATCCACCGGGCGCTGCTGGAGGGCAGTGTCGACCTGGGCCTGGTCAACTACCTCCGGGGGGACGACATCCCGCCCGACCTCGAGACCACCGAGCTGCTGCGCGGCCGCCCGGTGGTCTGTCTGCGCCCCGACAGCCCGCTGGCCGCCCGGCCGGTGGTGAGCGCGGCGGATCTGCTGGACGGGCGCGAGCCGCTGATCGTGATGCGTTCCGGCTATCTCATGCACCGCTTCATCCACCGGCTGCTGGCCGGGCGCACCCCGTCCTTCTCGTACTCCACCGACGGCGCCGAGATGGGCAAGCTGATGGTGGCCGAGGGGCTCGGCGTCACCGTGCTCCCCGACTTCAGCGTCATCGGCGACCCCCTGGAGCGCGGTGGCGCGATCACCCACCGGCCGCTCGCGGACGGCGAGGCCACCGAGGTGCTGCTGGTGATCCAGCGCCGCCGCTCGGGCTCCGTCCCGCGCGCCGTACGCGATCTGCATCAGCTCTTCGTACGGCGCGCGGGGACCCCTACAGCTCCCTGAGCGCGGGCAGCAGCCGCTTCTCGGCCCAGTCCAGGAACGGCCGCTGATGGTCACCGCCAATCTGGACGAGGGCGACGTCCGTGAAGCCCGCGTCGACGAATGGCCGGATCAGCTCCGTGAACTCCTCGACGTCATCGCCGCACGGAATGGACGCGGCCACGTCGTCGGGCCGGACGAACTGGGTGGCGCCCGCGAAGGAGGCGGGCCCGGGCAGCTCCGAGTTGACCTTCCAGCCGCTCCCGAACCAGCGGAACTGGTCATGGGCGCGGGCGATCGCCGCGTCCCGGTCGGGGTCGTAACAGACCGGGATCTGGCCGATCCGAGGCTTCCCGCCGCCGCCGTTGCGCTCGAAGTCCCCCACCAGCTCGGGCTTGGGCTCCGTGGCGATCAGGATGTCGGCCAGCCGCCCGGCCAGCCGGCAGGACCGCGGCCCGGAGACGGCCACGCCGATGGGCGGCGGCTGGTCCGGCAGATCCCACAGCTTCGCCGAGTCGACGTCGTAGTGGGTGCCGTGGTGCGTGACATAGCCGCCGCCGAACAGCGCCCGGATGATCTCGATCGCCTCTTCCAGCATCTCGTGCCGCACAGCGGCCGACGGCCAGCCCTGCCCGACCACATGTTCGTTCAGATTCTCGCCGGACCCGAGCCCCAGCCGGAACCGCCCCTCGGACAGCAGCTGGAGCGTCGCCGCCTTCTGCGCGACCACCGCCGGGTGATAGCGCACGGTAGGGCAGGTGACATACGTCGTCAGCGGGATCGAGGAGGTGGCCTGCGCGGCGGCGCCCAGCACGCTCCAGGCGTACGGGGCGTGCCCCTGGGAGTCCAGCCACGGGAAGTAGTGGTCGGAGGTCACCGAGAAGTCGAACCCGACCTGCTCGGCCCGGACCACGTCGTCGACGAGCTGACGTGGTCCGGCCTGCTCGGTCATCATCGTGTATCCCCATCGAACCATGACCCCCGAGTACCGCTCCCCCCGGCGTCCAAACGAGACGAACGGCTGGTCACTGTGGGTCGTGGCGGCTCACGTGCGGTAGACGCGGGACGCGGTCACGGCGTGGGCCGGTCGTCGTGCTCCTGCTGGTCGTCCTCCTGGCCGTTGTCCTCCTGGTGGTCGGCCCAGCGGTAGCTCTCGGGGAGCAGCTCGGCGACGGGCACGGCGCGCAGGCGCTCGCCCGCGCCCACGATGACGTGGAGGCCCGGGAAATAGTCGAGCATCATCTGGCGGCAGCGGCCGCAGGGAGGGATCACCCCGCGGCCATGGTCGCCCACGGCGACCATGGTCACCAGGTCATACGCGCCCTGGGCGGCCGCCGCGCCGATGACGACGAGTTCGGCGCAGGGGCCGCCGGTGAAGTGGTAGGCGTTCATCGCGGTGATGATCCGCCCGTCCCGGTCGCGGGCCGCCGCCGCCACGGTGTGGTTGTCGCCCCGGCTGCGGGTGGCCGCCACCTGGATCGCGGCCTGGATGAGGTCATGGTCGAGGGAATGAGGCGTGGTCATGTCCCGAGCTTGGCGGAGATGACCGGGGCCAGGCGGTCGGTGATGGTGCGGTGGCCCTTGTCGTTGGGGTGGACCGAGTCCGAGAGGTCGTCGGCGGCGAGCCAGCCGGTGGTGTCGACATAGGAGACCTTGGCGTCGCCGGAGGCGGTGACGGCGGCCTTGGTCTCGGTGCCGAACCGGCCGCTGAAGGTGCGCAGGGCGAAGATCCAGGCGTTCGGGTAGGCGGTGCGGACCTTACGGAGGAGGCTCGCGTACGACGCCTGGAACTGCGCCGAGGACACGCCGCGCCCCACGTCGTTGGTGCCGAGGTTGATGACCACCGCGTTCGCCTGGTAGCGGGAGAAGTCCCAGTCGGGCGTGGCGGCGTTCGGGTTGAGCTTGGTGAACTGCTGCTCCAGGCTCATCCGGTCGTCGGCGGTGTCGACGAGGGCGGCGCCGCCCTGGGCGATCTGGGTGTGGTCGGCGCCGAGGCGTTCGCCGATGAGCCAGCCGTAGGCGGTGCGGGCGTTCTGCGAGGTGGTGGTGCCGACGGTGATGGAGTCGCCGACGAATTCGATCAGCTTCTTCGGGGCCGGTGGGGTGAAGGTGGTGGCGCCGCTGTCGAGGGTCAGGCCCTGGAAGACCGCGTCACCGTGATAACTGCCCGCGATCACCTGGTAGTTGACCTGAAGGGTGTGGTTTCCGGCGGCGAGCGGGGTGGGGGTGAGGTTCACCGTGCCCTTGGCCTCGTCGTAGAAGGTGGCGGGGCCGCCGTCGATGCTGGCCCACAGGTCGATCGCATTGCGCTGCTTGAGCTTGACCGTGCGGCCGGTGAAGCCGGTGCGGAAGTACGCGCCCGCCCAGTAGGGGGTGTAGGCGGTGGTGGAGGTCTTGGTGTCCCAGCGGCCGCTGAATTTGATGTTGGGGTCGCCCGGCTGGCCGGGGGCGGCGGTCCGCACACCGGCCGCGCCCAGTTTGGCGCTGATGACCGGGGCCAGGCGGTTCGCGAACTTGGTGTGGCCCGCCTCGTTGGGGTGGCCGTTGCCGTCCTCGTAGTCCGTGCCGTCGGTGAGCCAGCCGCTGGTGTCGACGTAGTACACCTTCGCGTCCCCCGCGCCGTTGCGCGCGCTCACCGCTGCCCTGGTCTCCGTCAGGTAGCGCTTCTTGAGGGTCTGGACGGCGAAGAGCGCCGCGTTCGGGTACTTCGCCCGGATGTCGCGCAGGAGGGCGGTGTACGCCGACTGGAACTCGGCGCCGGTCACGCCGTGCCCGATGTCGTTGGTGCCGAGGTTGATGACCACCGCGCTCGCCTGGTAGCGGGAGAAGTCCCAGTTCTGGTCGCCGGTCGAGGCCGTCTTGAAGAACTGGGAGGCGAGGCCCACACAGCCGTCCTTGCCGACCAGGCAGTAGCCCGAGCGGGCGATCTGGGTGTGCCGCATGCCGAGTTGTTCGCCGGTCTTCCAGCCGTAGGAGTCCAGCGCGAGCCGGTCGGTGAGGGCACCGGCGGTGATGGAGTCGCCCACGAACTCGATGAGCCCGGACGGGACGCGGGGGGCGACCGTGCCCGCGCCCGAGTCGAGGACCAGGCCCTGGAAGACGGTGTCACCGGAGCGGTAGGAGACGCGGAGGGTGTGGTTGCCCTGGGGGAGTGGCGTCGGGGTGAGGTTGACGGTGCCTCTGACGCCCGCGTAGAAGACATCGGCGCCGCCGTCGACGCTGGCGTAGAAGTTCACCGCATCCCGGGCCCTGATCTTCACCGTGGTCCCGGTGAACGCCGTCTGGAGGTAGCCACCGGTCCAGTTGGGGACGGCGGCCGTGGCGGAGCCGAGGTCCCAGCGGCCGGTGTAGACGATGTTGGGGTCGGTCACCGAGCCGTTCCCCAGGGTCGCTGCCCGTGCGGTGGTGCCGAGGCCCAGCCCCAGCGCGCAAAGCGTCGCGGTCATGACAATAAGTAAGAGTCTGCGTAAGGCGTGCGGGATCGATGGCATGGGGGTCCTCTCGGGGGAGGGCGTGGGGTCTGGGAGCGCTCCCAGGCTTCGGTCGCCCCACGATGGAAGCCATGAATCGGTTCAACGTCAAGGTGTGCGGCCACGGTTACGATGTGCGCCATGGCGGAAACCGGTGGGGTGCGCGAGGTGAAGTCCGCGGGCCGCACCGTGGAACTGCTGGAGCTGCTCGCCGCGCGCGGCGAGCAGCCGGCCCGGCTGCGTGAACTCGCCGAGGAGCTCGGCGTCCCGCGCAGCAGTATGTACGCCCTCCTCAAGACCCTGATCGACCGCGGCTGGGTGCGCACCGACGTCACCGGCTCGCTGTACGGCATCGGCATCCGCGCGCTGCTCACCGGCACCAGCTATCTGGACAGCGATCCGCGGGTGCGGGCGGCGCGGCCGTATCTGGACGAGGCGTCCGACGCGCTGGGCGAGACCATTCACCTCGCCCGGCTGGACGGCGGCGATGTCGTCTATCTCGCCACGCGTGAGTCGCATGAGTACCTCCGCCCCTTCAGTCGCGTCGGGCGGCGCCTCCCGGCCCATGTGGGGGCCCTGGGGAAGGCGCTGCTCGCCGAGCGGACCGACGGCGAACTTCCCCTGAAGGGCGAGGAGTTGGAGCCGATGACGCCCAACACCCACCGCACCCGCGCCGCGCTCGTCGCCGATCTGGCGCGGGTGCGGGAGCGGGGCCACGCGGTCGACCGGGAGGAGGGGGTGGTGGGCATCGTGGGCTTCGGTTTCGCCCTGCGGTACGACGTCCCGGCGGTGGACGCGATCAGCTGCTCGGTGCCGACGGCCCGGCTGACGGAGGGGCGGGAGGAGCGGATCGTCGAGGTGATGCGGGAGATCCGGGCGAAGATCGAGGCGGTCGTGCCGAGGGGTACCGGCACGGGCCCGCAGTGGCGCCCGTAGCCGGCTCGTTCGGGCCCGGCCCCGGTGGGCTCGGGGCCCAGCCGCCCCGGTGGGCTTCAGATCCGGCCGCCCCGGTGGGCTTTCAGGCCCAGCCCCGGTGGGCGGCGCGCACACCGGCCTGGAAGCGGCCGGTGGCGGCCAGCCGGAGTTGGAGGTCGCTGACCCGGCGGCGCAGGGTGCGCAGACTCACCCCGAGGTGGCGGGCGATGGCCTCGTCCTTCATGCCCGCCGCCAGCAGGCCGATCAGCCGGCGGTCCGCCGCGCTGAGCTCCTCGTCACCGTCGTCCGGCGTACTGCCCAGCGGAGTCCCCTGCTGCCAGAAGATCTCGAAGAGCGTCTGGAGGGCGTCGGTGAGGGCGGAGTGCCGCACGATCACCGCGGAGTAGACCGGACCGGCGTCCGCGCTGGTCAGCGGCAGCATCGCGGTGCGGCCGTCGATCACCAGCAGCTTCATGGGGACGGTCGGCAGCACGCGGGCCTGTTCGCCGAGCGCGACCATGCCCTCCGCGTACGCCAGCAGGTCGGGGGACTCCAGCGAGGTGACGGAGTACAGGGTCCGGTAGGCGACCCCACGGCGCAGCACCTCGCTCTGGAGGTCCAGTTGCGGGGTGAGCGGGGCGAGGTAGGGCGGGGAGTCGAAGAGGCAGACCTCGTGTTCGGCGCGGGCGTACAGCTCCTCCAGCCGGGCGGCGTTGGCGCTCTCGCCGCGTACGACCTCGACGAGCGAGGCCGGCTCGGCGCGCAGCAGCCCGGCGGCGTAGATCTTGGCCATGTCGTCGGCGGTGGCGGCGAGCAGGTCGGATTCGCTCTCGCGCTTGCGGATGAGGGCCCGTACGGCGATCCGGGGGTCGACGGGCCGCAGTCCCCCGGTGGAGTCGGGGGCCTGGATCAGGCCGAGGCGGAGCAGCCGGACGCAGGCGCGGCGGACGCGCGGCGGGGAGGCGCCGAGCAGTCGCGACCAGCCGGTGATGCCCGCCTCGGGCTGGTGGAGGATCGCGTGGTACAGCGCTTCGTCGAAGTCGGAGACCCCTGCCGCGGCCCAGGGACTCGGGCTCGTGGCAGGGGTCTCGTCGGACGCGGATACGGATGCTCTGCTGTCCACTGGCGGCGGCTCCAGCGCGTCGATGAATCGATTCGATCAACGGCACGCTAGACGTTGTTTGTTACCGCCGAAGGAAGGGTTTCGGCCTACTTCAGGCCATATGCACGAATGACCGTTTGATCGATTCGATTGCCGTCGGCGTCGGCGGCCTGGAGGCGGAGGCTGACGAAGCCGTTGGTGGCGCCGAGCCGGGGATGGCCGACCGTGGCCCGGTAGCCCGTGCCGGAGCGGGTGAGCTCGACCTTCTTCCAGGTCGTGCCGTCGTCGTAGGACGCCCATGCCTTCGCGCCGGTGAGCTTCGTGGCGTCAGCGCCCTCCTGCTGGCGAGGGGTCACGCCGAAGCCGAACTTTCGCCCCGCCCTGGCCTGGCCGAGCAGGTCAACGCCGAGGTCGTAGTCGATGGAGAGCAGGGGGAGGGCCGTCGCCCGGGCGGTGTGCGCGGAGGCGAAGTCCCATCGCGTACTGGTCCTGGTCGAGTACGCCGACCAGTCGGCCTTTCGCCGGGCGTCGATCGTCAGCCGGTACGCGGCCTTTCCGGCGGGCACCTGGAAGGTGCCGGAGCCGTACGGGGCCTCGCCGACCGGCTTGCCGTCCGCGTACAGGTTCGTCTTCACCGTGTCGAACCCCTGGGCGACCCCGCCCGAGGAGCCGTAGTGGCCGGGGCCGGAGTCGGCGAACTCCGGGATGGCGAGGGTGAGTTCATCGCCCTCGCGCTGCGAGACACCGAACTCGGCGGCGGTCGTCGGACGGATCACGGGCGCCAGCCAGTCCACCGTCTGCTTCGTTCCGGGCCGATACGTCACCAGTGGCGACCACTGCCGTCCGCCGCCGCTGTCGTAGTCCTGCTTGACGGTGCGCCAGACGCGGGTGCCGGGGTCGGCGGTGTAGTACTCGGTGCGCTGCGTTCCCAGCGGCACCTCGTACGCAGACTCCAGCGAGAAGAGCTGGTAGGGGCGGAAGGTGTGGGTGGCTTCGGCGCCGATCCACCCCTTCACCCCGCCGTGGTAGCGGGCGGTGACCTTGGTGGTGTTGCGGCTGTCGACGGGGTACGTGAGGTCCTCGCCGATGGCGTCGGCTTCCGGCAGCAACACGTCGTACACGAACGGGCTGACCGCGGTGCCGCCGAGTTCGACGGTCACCTTGCCCTTGCCACCGTCCGCGGTGAGCAGGGAGAGCAGCCGGTCGCCCTCCTCGCCGGGCACGGACATGACGGGGATCGTCGCGCTGTCGACCGCGGTGATCCACTGGCCGGCCGTCGTCTTGCGGTACACGATGGCGTACGCGGCGCCCGCCTTGGTGGCGTTGGCGACGGCGTCCTGCGGCCATCCGTCGGGCGCCAGGCCCATCAGCACGGCCTTGCCCTTCACATCCAGGCCCTCGAAATCCTCGGGCGTACCGGCCCCGGCCGATACCAGCCGCACCTTGTGCTTACCGTCGATCTTGACGGGCCAGCCGGTGTACGTATTCGCGTAGACCGGGTTCAGCGCCACCCGTTCGGGGCTGGTGACGCTCGCGGTCAGCTCGGTCTTCTCCAGCCGCCACCTGGTGTAGAACTCGAAGAGGCCGTCGGTGACCTTCTCGGTCGGCGCCGCGTAGATGTGCTTCTTCCACTTGCCCATGATGTAGGTCAGGCCGAAGGAACTGCCGCCCTCGCGCTCCCGGTGCCAGGAGGTCGTGACGCCCTGGGATTCGACGTCCTTCTCCTTGGTCTGTGGCCTGATCTCGACGGCCTTGCGGGCGTCGAGGGTGAGGGAGGTGTCGCCCGTCAGCTCGATCTGCGGATCGCCCACGATGCTCGTCGAGGTCTCGTGCCTGCCGCTGTCGAGCACCGGGATCCAGGTGGCGAGGGAGTATGTGCCGGCCGGGAGCTGGAAGGAGTCGGAGCCGCGCATGTAGCCGAACTGGTTCTGGCTCGCGTCGCCGAGTTCCTGGAGTGTGTAGAGCGCGCTGGGCGTCTGGTTGCCCTCGCGGTCCAGCAGCGTGACCTTGAGGTCGTAGAGCTTCTCCCCCTTCTCGTAGGCGACCGCCGTGGTCACCTTGACCGCGCCGCCCGCGCCGTCGTCGCCGGTCGCCGTGATGAACCCGGCGTGGCGGCCCTTGTCCGCCTTGACCGGGTCGACGGTGACCGGGACCTTGACGGCGCCGTTCGCGGGCACGGTCACGGTGTCGGAGCCGAGCGAGAGGGAGTCGCCGCCGACCGAGGACGCCAGCTTCAGCGTCACCGGCTTCGCGGTGGCGTTGGTGTACCTGATGGTCCTGGCGTCGGGCTGGTCGGCGTCGTACGCGTACTGGCCGTAGCTGAGGGTCGGGGTCCCGAAGACGCCCTGGGTGGCCGCGCGCGGCACGTCGACCCGGCCGTCGCCCTGGGTGAAGGGGCCGTCCGCCGCGCTGGTCTTGGCGGTGCTGGCCAGGGCCTCCTTGAGCTGCGAGCCGGTCCAGTCGGGGTGGACCTCCGCGACGATCGCCGCCGCGCCCGCGACATGCGGCGTCGCCATGGAGGTGCCGCTCGCCGTGGTGTAGAGGTCGTCGACCGGCGTGCCCATGGACGTACCGGCCGCGCGGGCCGCCGTGATGTCCACACCCGGCGCGGTGATCTCGGGCTTGACCGCGTAGTCGCCGGAGCGCGGCCCACGGCTGGAGAAGGTGGCCCACTTGTCGGACTTGTCGACGGCGCCGACGGTGAGGGCCGAGTCGGCGATGCCGGGAGTCTCCACGGTCCCTTCGAACGGTCCGGAGTTGCCCGCCGCGATCACGAACAGCGCCCCGGAGGACGCCGACAACTGGTCGACCGCCTCGCTCAGCGGGTCCGAGGGGCCGGACGCCGGTCCGCCGAGCGACATGGAGATGATCTTCGCGCCGGACGACGCGGCCCACTCCATGCCCTCGATGATCCACGACGAGTAGCCCTCGCCCGCGTCATTCATCACCTTGCCGACCAGCAGCTTCGCGCCCGGCGCCACGCCCTTGTACTTCCCGCCGGATCCGGCGCCGCCGCCCGCGATGGTGTCCGCCACATGGGTGCCGTGGCCGTGGCCGTCCGTTACGGTCTGGTCCGGGACGAAGCTCTTGGAGTCCTCGATGGCGTCCTTGACGTCCGGATGCGTGGTGTCGATGCCGGTGTCCAGCACGGCGACCTTCACGCCCTTGCCGTCGTATCCGGCCTTCCACATCTCCGGGGCGCCGATCTGCGGGACGCTGACGTCGAGCGACGCCTTGACCTTCCGGTCCAGCCAGATCTTCCGTAACCCCTTGTCATGGCTGATGTCGGCCCAGAAGCCCGCCGCGTCGGCCTTCCTGGCGCTGAACGCCGCGCCGTCCACGCTGGGCAGGCTCAGGGTCTTGCGCGCGCCCTCGGGGGCCGGGTGCGCGGCCTTGGCGCGATAGGTGGCGATGACCGGGATCGAGCCGGTCTTCTTGTCGTCGTAGCCCTGTTTGACGAGCTGCGTGATGTTGAACAGGCTCGCGTCGAGCTTGTTCGCGGAGAGCAGCCGGAGAGCGTCGACCGGGACGACGCTGATCTCCTTGCCCTTCTGGTTGGCCACGAATTCCACCGACTCGCGGCCCGCGCCTCGTTTCACCTCCACGGCGTACTTTCCGTCGGCGCCGGTGGTGACGCTGACCGTGTCGCCGGTGATCAGGGTGACCGTGTGCTGCTGCGTACGGACCGGTGGGGCCTCCGCGGCGGCCTGGGACGGCCGGCCGCTGGCCACCGGGGCGGCCATGGCGCCCATCACACCGGCGGCGCCCACCACAGCCAAGAAGCGACGCAATCTTCGCATCGGCTGGCTTCCTCCCTCATCGCATCCGACTCTCCTGTCGGAAGGTGCGATCAGAGTGGTGGCCGTCAGCGGATGTGCTCAAGGGAATCCTGTGGCCGGAGCGTGCCAACGCCCTGATCGGCCATCGGAGTCAGGGAACAGCGGAGGAGTCAGGGAACAGCACAGGAGCGCGGGGGCGTGTTACGGATGGCGCCGCTCGATCACGTCTGCTCGATCACGTTTGCTTGATCACGTCTGCTTGATCACGTCTGCTTGATCATGTCCGCGCACTTCTCGCCGATCATCATCGTCGTGACGCACGGATTGACGGCGATGAGATACGGCATCGCCGAGCCGTCCGCGACCCGCAGCCCCGTCACGCCCTTGACCCTCAGCCGCGGATCGAGCGGGGCGTCCAGGTCCTCGGGCGCGCCCATCCGCACCGTGCACGCCGGGTGGTAGACGGTGTTGTGGGTCTCGCGGATGTAGGCGGCCAGCTCGTCCTCGCTGTGCACATCGGGTCCGGGGGTCAGTTCGGCGCCCGCCCACAGAGCCAGCGCGGGCCGGGCGGCGATCTTGCGGGCGAGCAGCAGACCGCGGGTCATGATGTCGATGTCGTAGGGGTCGGTGAAGTAGCGGGGGTCGACCCGCGCCTTGTCGCGGAAGTCGCGGGTGGCCAGCCGCACGGTGCCCCGGGAGCGGGCGCGGGTGACGTTCGGAGTGAGGCAGAAGGCGTTCTCCGAGGTGGGGTAGCCACGACGGTAGGTGTTCATATCGAAGGGCGTCGCGCCGTAGTGGAACATCAGGTCCGGGCGGTCCAGGTCGGGCTCGGTGGCGGCGAAGATGCCGATCTCCCACCACTGGGTGGACGTGTTGATCATGGGTTGCTCGGCGTTCCACATGATGACGCCCTCGGGGTGGTCCTGGAGGTTGCCACCGACCCCGGGGGAGTCCACGAGCACGTCCACCCCCGTCTCCCGCAGATGCCCGGCGGGGCCGATACCGGAGAGCATCAGCAGCTTCGGGGTGTCGATGGCGCCGCAGGAGACGATGACCTCACGGCGGGCGTGCACCCGCAGGGTGTGGATCAGATCGGGGGAGAGGTACTCGACGCCGGTGCAGCGCAGGTTCTCGTCCAGGACCAGCCGTTTGGCCTGCAGTCCGGTGCGCACCTCCAGATTGGGCCGGGAGTCCATGACGGGGTGGAGATAGGCGACCGAGGCGGAGCAGCGGGTGCCGTCCTCGCGGGCGTTGATCTGGAACCAGTTGGCGCCGCGCACCACCGTCGTCCCGGTGTTGAACGGGGTGATCGGGACGCCCGCCTCCTCGCAGGCCGCCAGCACCGCCCGGCCGCAGGGGTCCTCGGGCGGCACGGTGCGGATCCGGACCGGGCCGCCGCGGCCGTGGTGGTCGCCGGGCGCGTCGTTGTCCTCCAGGCGCCGGTAGAGCGGGAAGCAGTCGGCGGCCGACCAGCCGTCCAGGCCCATGGCGGCCCATTCGTCGAGGTCCTCGGCGGGGGCCCAGAAGGCGATGCAGGAGTTGTGCGAGGAGCAGCCGCCGAGCACCTTGGCGCGGGCGTGGCGCAGAAAGCTGTTGCCCTTCTCCTGCGGTTCGACCGGGTAGTCCCAGTCGTAGCCGGACCCCAGCAGCCCCATCCAGCGGTTCAGCCGCAGGATGTTGTCGTCCCCGACGTCGGACGGGCCCGCCTCCAGCAGGCAGACGCTCACCGAGGGGTCCTCGGACAGCCGCGACGCGACGACCGATCCGGCCGTACCGCCGCCGACCACCACGTAGTCGAACTGGTCCACGGGCCTCTCCTCACGGGGTGGTGGCCGCCGCGTGCTCGGCGAGCACACCCGTACGGGTCCGCTGGACGAACCAGTAGTAGGTGAAGCCGCCCAGTGCGACCACGCCGACGAACAGGACCGCCCCCCAGCGCAGATACCAGTGCTGCGGTCCGGTGGCGTTGTAGACCTGGGCCCGTGGCCAGGCGAGGTTCACGGTCATCGCGGTGCCCCACAGCACGGCCAGCACATTGACCGGCAGCCCCAGCCGCCCCAGCGAGAAGCGGCCCTCGGCCGGGCGCCATTCGCCCTTCAGCCGCCGTACCAGCATGGGCAGGGTGACCATCAGATACGCGAAATAGATCATGATGATCGCGATGCTGGTGACCACGGAGAAGATCTGCGGCTGGTTGATGTTGAGGACCAGGATCGCGATGGCCACCAGCCCGATCAGGATCGCCGGCAGCAGCGGGGTCTGGAACCGCGGATGGACCCGGGCCAGCCGGGAGCCGCCGGGCAGGTTGTTGTCCCGGGCCATGGCGAACATCAGCCGGATGGCGGCGGTGTGCACGGCCAGCGCGCATACGGTGATCGCGACGACCACGCACCACAGCACCATCAGGCCCACGCCGTGGCCGAGCGAGGAGAGCACCACGAACTGCAGACCGTCCGCCGCCAGCCGTTTGTCGCGCGGATTCGGCACCGCCATGAGCGCGAAGAGCAGGATGAGCCCGCCGAGGGCGAACGACGCCACCAGCGCCCGCAGGATGGCGTGTGGCGCGTTACGGCCCGGGTCCACGGACTCCTCGCCCAGCGAGGACGCCGTGTCGAAGCCGTACATCACATACGCCGAGGCGAGCGAGGCGGTGAGGAACGCGCCGAGATAGCCCAGCGATTGACCCTGGCCATGGCCGAAGGTGTCCAGCACCACGGACGGGCCGCGGGCGATGTTCGCGGCCAGCAGCAGGATCAGCACGACCGTGGCGATCAGCTCGATGGCCACGCCCGCGGAGTTGATACGGGCCATCAGCTTCACCCCGAAGCCGTTGATCATCATGGTGAACAGGATCAGCACACTGCCGAGCAGCACCGCGTTGGCCGCGCGCTCGGTCCCGGTGGAGCCGTCACCGATGAACTGGAACAACGAGGAGATCTGCGGCAGCGTCACCTGGTACGCGAGCGCCACGGCCGCCAGCGACACCATCGAGGCCGTCATCATCATCCAGCCGCCCAGCCAGCCCACATGCGGACCGCCCAGCAGCTTGGACCAGTTGTAGACCGAACCGGCCACCGGATAGCGGCCGGCCAGCTCGGCGAAGCTCAGCGCCACCATGAGCTGCCCGCTGAACACCATCGGCCATGACCACCAGTACGCCGGGCCGCCGTGCGCGACACCGAAGTAGAAGAGCTGGAAGGTGCCGGTCAGGATGGAGATGTAGCTGATCCCGGCGGCGAAGGTGTGGAAGTTGCCCAGGGTGCGCTTGAGTTCCGGGCGGTAGCCGAGTTCGGCGAGCGAGTCGTCGTCATGCGAACCGCCCGGCTTGGGCTTGGGCGGCGGTCCTGCCGACTCGCTCGCCGTCATTCGAACCACCGTTGCGGACGGGGTGCGGTGTTGCGCCAGATGTGCTTGAGCTCCTGGTACTCGTGCAGCCCCGACGGGCCCAGCTCACGGCCGATACCGGACTGCTTCATCCCGCCCCACTCGGCCTGCGGGACATACGGATGGAAGTCGTTGATCCATACGGTCCCGGCCCGCAGCCGGGACGCCACCCGCTGCGCCTTCTCCGCGTCCTGCGTCCACACCCCGCCCGCCAGGCCGTACACCGTGTCATTGCCGAGGGCCACCGCCTCGTCCTCGTCCCGGAACCGCTCCACGGTGAGCACCGGGCCGAAGGACTCCTCCTGCACCACGGACATGTCCGGGGTGCAGTCGTCCAGGACGGTCGGCAGGAAGTAGTAGCCCTTCTCCAGGGCCGGATCGTCGGGCGGGGTTCCGCCGCAGCGCAGCACCGCGCCCTCGTCGATCCCCGCCGCCACATAGTCGGCGATCTTCTGGCGGTGCTCGGCGGAGATCAGCGGCCCGGTGCGGGCGTGCTCGTCGAACGGCCCGCCCAGCCGGATGTTCCGGGCGCGATGGACGATCTCGTCGACGAACGCGTCATGGAGCTGCTCCTGGACCAGCAGCCGGGCGCCGGCCGAGCAGACCTGCCCGGAGTGCAGGAACACCGCCGTGAGCGCGTAGTCGACCGCGGTGTCGAAATCGCAGTCGGTGAAGACGATATTGGGGTTCTTTCCGCCCAGTTCCAGGGCCAGCTTCTTCACCGTGGGCGCGACGGCCGACATGATCCAGCGCCCGGTGACCACCCCGCCGGTGAACGACACCATGTCCACCCGTTCGTCCGTGACCAGCGGCGCGCCCGCGGTGGCCCCCGAACCCAGGATCAGATTGGCGGCGCCACCGGGCAGCCCGGCCTCCGTCAGCAGCCGCATCAGATGGATCGCGGTGTGCGGGGTCAGCTCGCTCGGCTTGAGGACGAAGGTGTTCCCGGCGGCCAGCGCGGGCGCCACCTTCCAGGCCGTCTGCAGCAGCGGGTAGTTCCACGGCGTGATCAGCACACAGACCCCGACCGGTTCGTGCACCACCCTGCTGTCGATCTCCGTGCTGCCCACCTCCATCACACGGCCTGCACTGGCGGAGGAGACGAGGTTGCCGAAGTAGCGGAAGCAGTTCGCGATGTCGTCGAGGTCGTACTCGCTCTCGACCATCCGCTTCCCGGTGTCCAGCGACTCGGCGCGGGCGAGCGTCGGCTTCTCGCGCTCCAGCAGATCGGCCACCCGCAGCAGCAGCGCGCCCCGGTCGGCGGCCGGGGTGCCGGGCCACGATCCGCGGTCGAAGGCGTCCCGGGCGGCCGCCACCGCGGCGGCGGCGTCGCCCGGCCCCGCCTCGTCGACCACGGCGACCAGCGAGCCGTCCGCCGGACAGCGGATCTCGCGGCTGTGTCCGTCGAGGGCGGTCGTCCAATGGCCGCCGATGAACAGCTCCGGCATGGGCTCCTCCGGACTCTGACGACGGGGCAGGTCCCGAGGTGGATCCGTCGACGCACCCGGCCAGCCCACACACTGAGCGTAAGCGGCACCGGTCACCCTCGCACGGCGTAGGGAAGCCGCGGAAGCCGCGGAAGCCGCGGGCGCGGCGGGCGGGGCGGGGATGTGAGCGGATGCCCCGGGGGTCCCGGGGGTCCCGGTGGTGCCCGGGGGTCCCGGCGGTCCCGGTGGTGCCCGGTGGTGCCCGGTGGTTCCGGTGGTGCCCGGTGGTCCCGGTGGTGCCCGGTGGTCCCGGTGGTGCCCGGGGGTCCCGGCGGTCCCGGTGGTCCCGGGGGCCTCGGTGGGATCGGTGGGATCGGTGGGATTGGCGGGATCGGTGGGATTGGGCGAGGTCGGGCGAGCCCGGCCGGGGCGCGCCCGGGGTCGCCGCCGGGCTGCGGGTCGCCGAGGCCGTGTGCATCGCGGCCCGGACTGCGGCACGCGCGGGCGGGACGCGAGCGACCACGGCCGGGCACGCGAGGGGTCGGGGCCGGGCGCGAGGGTCCGGGGCGACGGGTGCTCCGGGAATCCATCTTCCGGCGGGACGTGTGATCGGACGTGTGAGCGGCACAATCGCTGGCATGGTCAACGCGTCCGAAGCCCACCGCGGCCCCGAAGCCGATCGTGGTCCCGAAGCCCACCTTGGCCCCGAGCCCCATCGGGGTCCCGAAGCCGACCGTGGCTCCGAAGCGCATCGTGGTCCCGAAGCCCACCTTGGCCCCGAGCCCCAACGGGGTCCCGAAGCCGACCGTGGCTCCGAAGCGCATCGCGGTCCCGAAGCCCGGGCGGGCTTCGAAGCCGACCGTGGTCCCGAAGCCCGGGCGGGCTCCGAAGCCCGCCGTGGCTCCGAAGCCGACCGTGGCTCCGAAGCGCATCGCGGTCCCGAAGCGCAGGTGGGCTTCGAAGCCGACCGTGGTCCTGAGCCTGACGGTGGGCCCGAAGCCGACCGTGGCTCCGAAGCGCATCGCGGTCCCGAAGCCCGGGCGGGCTTCGAAGCCGACCGTGGTCCCGAAGCGCAGGTGGGTTCCGAAGCCGACCGTAGGCCCGAAGTCCACCGTGGGCCCGAAGCCCATCGCGGCTCCGAAGCCCACCTTCGCTCCGAGCCCAGCCGTGGGCTCGAAGCCCACCGCGGTCCCGGCTCCCACGGCGCCCTCGCCGACGAGTTGCTCGCCGTCCTCGATCCGCTGCCCTTCCCGAGCCGGATGCGGGAGTTGGCCGGGCGGGCGAGGGCGGCCAGTGCCGAGGGGCGGCTGGGTGTGCTGATCGAGGAGCTGGAGCGGCGCGGGACGTACGAGCGGCGGCTGGCGGCCGTGGCCGCGGCCGCCGGTGGGCGGACCGCCCATCTCGCTGCGCGGCTCGCGGACCCGGACCCCGTGGTGCGGCACCGCGCCCTCGACACCGCTCGCCGCGGCGGCCCCGGCGCGATCGCGGACGACGCGCTGGAGGCGGCCTTCGAGGACGCGCCCGCCACCGTACGGCGCGAACTGGTGCGCACCGTCGTGGCCGGGCGGCGCACCGCGCTCGCGGACCGGCTGATCGAGCCGTTCCGGGAGCGCTGGGGCGACAGCGAGGCCGCCCGCCTGCTCCCCGGATGCGGGGCGGAGACCGTGGCGCGGCTGCTGCCCGGGCTGTTCCACGCCGTCCGCGCCTGGCGGCCCCTCGTCTCCCGCCATCCGGTGGCCGTCCTGGACGAGGCGGCGCGCCAACTCACCGCGCTGCCCGCACCGCTGCGCGCCGACTGGTGGACCCGTTACGCGTCCTGTGTCGCGCTCGCCGCGCCCGCCCGGCCCCAGCGGGTGCTGGAGCTGCTGGAGGACCACTGCCAGGGCCCGCTGCCCGCCTCCGTACGGGCCCGGCTGTCCGCGCTGGTGGCCGCCGAGCCCGGCGGCACGCTGCGGCTGCTGCTCGCCCCCGAGCACAGCGGCACCCGGCGCCGGCTGGACCGGGCCGTGCTGCGCCGGATCGTCCGCGCCGACCCGCCCGAGCTCGCCGAGCTGGGCCGGGCCCTGCGGCACGACGCCGACGCCCTCGCCCGGCTGCTGGCCGCGCTGCCGCCTGCCCGCCGCGCCGCGTTCTACGACGCGGCCACGGACGGACGCGACCCCGCCCACGCCGTCATCGAACCGGCCGTGCTGGAGGTCCTGCCGCGCCCCCGCCGCCAGGCCGAGGCCCGCCGGATGGCCGCCCAGGCGCGCGAGCGCGGCGCGCCCTGGACCACCGTCCTGGAGTCGGTGGCCCATCTGCCGGTCGACGAGGCGCGCGAGGAGCTGCTGGCCGCCGTGCGCCGCTCCTCGGCCGAGGACCGCGCCCTGGCCTATCCGCTGCTGATCCGGTGCGTCGCCCGCTCCGGCGACCCGGACGCCGTCACCGACCTGCTGCACCTGCTGGAGCGGCTGCGCAATGAGCAGGACCCGGTGCGCTCCGCGGCGCTCGGCGCGCTCGCCCGCACCCACCCCGCGCTGTTCACCGACGACGCCGCCGAGCATCTGGACCGCATCGCGGCCGAGGCGATCTCCGCCCGCGACTCGTCCTCCGCCACCCGCCAGGCGCTGCGCCACCTCGCCGTGGCGCTGCTGCGCGAACACGCCGTCACCGGGCGGCGGCAGTTGCTGGGCTGGGCGCTGCGCACCCTCACCCGGCTCGCGGGCAGCGTCGGCGCCGCCGACCTGGGCCGCCTCGACCACCAACTGCGGCGCGGCCAGGAGCAGGCGGTGTTCGAGGCGCTGCGGCCCTGGCTGGAGGCGGGCGCCGAACGGGTCGACCACGAGCTGACCTTCGCCCTCGCCCGCTCCCTCGGACGGCGCGCCCACACCCTGCCCGAGCTGCAGGAACTCCTATGGCAGGCCATCTCGTTCGGCAGCGACGCGACGGTCCGCACCGCCATCGGGCTATGGCTGGAACCACCGGCGGAGCGGGACGCCCGCGTGGCCGAGCTGCTGACCCACGAGCCCTCGGCGGCCGTGCTGCCGCCCGTCCTGGCCGTGCTGACCCGCCGTCGCACCGACCTGCTCGACCTCGTCCTCGACGACACCCCGCCGTACGGGCGCTTCCTCACCCCCGGCACCCACTGGACCCCGCCCACCGGCCGGGACACCGGCCGCCTGCTGCCCCGCCAACAGACCGCCGCCGCCCGCCTCCTGGACCGCGCCGCCGCCGACACCTCCCTACGGCCACAGCAGCGGGCGGCAGCCATCGCCGACGCCGCGCTGATCCCCGGCACCGGCGCGGCCACCGTCCGGACCTGGGCCGCCGCCCCGGATGTGGTCCTGGCCGAGGCCGCGCTCGCCGCCCTCGCCCGGACCGACCGCCCCGGGGACGCGCTGCCCGCCCTGCTGGCCCACGCGGGCGGCGACCGGGCCCGGGTGGCGGTGTACGCGGCCACCAGAGCGGCCCGGTACGCCGAGCCGTCACGGCTGGGGCGACTGGTCCGCGGGGTGCTCGCGCCGGACGGGGTCGCCACGGCCGTACCGCCCGTCCCCGCGAAGGTCACCAGCCGTAAGGAGGCCGTCCGGCTCGCCGCCACCCTGCTCCCGGTGACCGACGCCGCCGCGCTGCTCGCCGACGCGTTCGAACTGCCCGGCCAGCACCCCGATGTGCAGGCCGCCTGCGTCGCCTTCGCCACCCGGCCGCTCGACGCCGAACGCTCCTGGGAGCTGCTGACCGCCGCCGCGAGCGGACGGCGCGAACTGCGCCACGCCGTGCTGCGCACCCGCCCGCTGGACCTCCCCGAGGCGCACCGCGGCCGCTACGCCCAGCTCATACGCGTCGTCTGCGACACCGACGACCCCGAGGTGGCGGCGGCCGGATACGGGGCGCTGGCCGGGTGGTCACCGTGGGCGCCGGACGCCGCGGCCGTGCTGGTCGCGGCCGTCACCGACCTGGGCAACCGGGCGAGCTGGCGGCCCGCCGCCGACGCTCTGCTGGACCTGATGGCCGCGGCCCCTGACGGGTCGCCCGGCGACAACCCGCTGGCCTGGGCGCTCGCCGCGCTGGTCACCGCCGACGCCCGGCCCGGCGGCCCCGACGCCGAACCGGACCGCGACCGCCCCGCCCGCCGCCGTATCCAGCACCTCGTCGACCGGCTCGCCACCCGGGCCCGGATGCGGCCCCGCGTGACCCGGCGCACCGCGCGGGCCGCGGGTGAACTCCTCGCCGGATACGAGACGTTCGTCCAGGAGGCCGCCCATGTGCTGGTGAACGCCCTCGACCTGGACGCCCGACCCGGCCCGCTGTCCGCCGGGCTCGCCCGCCTCGCCCGGCTGCACACCACCCGCCCCGCGCTCGCCGTCCGCACCGCCGACGCCCTGCGCCGACGGCTGAACACCGCGCTGCGGCCGGGCTCCGACGCCGGTCTGCTGCGTGCCGCGGGACAGCTCGACGAGGACGGAGGCCACGCCTCCGGGCTGTTCGCCGCGACCCTTACCGAGGTGGGCGGGGCGCGTACGGAATGGGCGGAGCCCTGGCGGGAACGGGTGCGCTCGCTGCGCGGCCATCCGCACGCGGATGTCCGGGACGCGGCGCTGCGGCTGACGACGACCGTGGAGTGAAGACGGCGTCGCCGGTGGGGCGGGACGGCGCCGCCGGTGGAGTGAGATGGCGTCGCCGGTGGGGCGGGACGGCGCCGCCGCCGGGTGCTCAGTCGCTCAGTCGCTCGGGTGCCAGGAGCCGTCGGTGTAGTCGTAGGCGTACTGCGGGCGTCCCTTGATGCTGCTGGTGCGGAACGGCGAGCCGTGGTCGTCGATCCGCAGCGTCCCCGAGCGGCCGCCGCTCGTCCAGTCCAGCTCCAGGTACCAACTGCAGTCGCAGCCGGCCGTCCGGGCGTTGACGAGCAGCACCTCCGGGTCGGAGGCCGAGACGCGGTAGGGGAAGCGGACGGCGGGGATCGGCTTGCCCGCGTCGTTGCCCTCGGTGGGGTGGGCCAGCGGACGGGCGGCGTCCAGGTTCACCGAGAAGGCGCGCGGGGTGAGGGAGCCGCCGCAGCCGTTGTCCATGGCGAACGACGACCACGCGAGCGGGGTGCGGCGGCCCACGACCCGTACGTGCAGGGCCTGCAGGACGACGGCCGACGAGGCCCGGCCCTGCACCGTGACCTCGACGTTGGTGGTCCCGCCGTGCACCGCGTCATGGGCGGCGGCCCAGGTCGGGGCGTCCTGTTCGGTGGGCGGCGGGGCGACCTCGGAGGGGGACCGGTCGATGAGATAGCGGTGGCCGCAGCCGTTCTCCCAGACATGGGAACGGGTGGAGAGGGTGAGCGGGACCTGGGTGGAGCCGCCGCCGTCCGGGCCCTTGGAGGTGCCGGGCGCGGGGGAGCCGGAGGCGCCCCCATTGGCTCTCTGCTCCTTGCCGCGCTCGCCCTTACCGTCCTTCTCGTCGCCGCGCGGTTGGCCGGACGCGTCGTCGCCGTCCGTCTTCTGACGGTCCAGATGCCCGCGGGCGGTCGGCCCGGCGTGCGGCCTGGACGAGGGGGCGGCGGAGCGGGGTGAGGCCGCGGCGTCCTTACGGCCGTCCTCGCCGGGCGGCCGTACCTCGACCGCGGTGACGGCGAGCACGACGACGGCGGCGGCCCCGGCCAGTAACGCCCACGGCCGCCGAGCCCGTGACACGACGGCGGTGCCGCCGTCGCTCCCCGACACCGACCGCAACCGCCTCCGCGCGGTGGCGGCGGATCCGGCGTCGTCCGTGGGCGCGGTCTTGTCCGTGGGCGCGGCGTGGGGCTGGGCCTGCCCGGCGGCTGCGGACGGTGCCCGGGCACCGACGGCGCGCTCGGTGGTGTCCCCGGTTTCGCCAGTGTCGCCGGTGTCCCTGGTGTCGCCGCGTTGGCGCGGGTTCCTCGGGTTTCCGTCCTGGTGTGCGGCCCCGCCACGGCGTGCGGAGCCTTGGCCGCCCGATGAGGGGCCGGTCGCGGTGGCGGTGCGGTGTGCGGCCGGGACGCCGGACGTCGGCGTGGCCCTCGAAGCGTCGGCCGGGGTGGCGGTGCCCTGCCGTTCATCGGCGGTGTTGTGCCGCTCGTCGGCGGTGCCCTGTCGTTCATCGGCGGTGTCTTGGCGCGCATCGGCCGCCGCGTACGGCTGAGCGTCGCGGGAGCGCCCACCCGCTTCCGGCCCGGTGCCGTCTCCGGCCGGGCCGGTCGGAGCGGGCGCGCCCCGGGGAGTGTCTGTCACCGGGCCCGGGCCGGAGGCGGCGACGTGCCCCCGGTGGCGGCCGGTGTCCGGGCGGGCGCCGGGAGTGGCGGCGGTCCCAGAGTTGTCCGACGGGTCGTCGTCGCCTTCTCGTGCGTCGGCTGACGGGCGCGGCTCACTGTCACCGCACCGCGCGTCCGCCTCGGGTCCGGGCGCGGTGCCGTCCGCTGCCGGGCGGTCGGCCACGCCCCCGCTCGGGGCCGACGCCGTGCCGTCGGTCACCGGTCGGCCGGTCGCGCTCTCGCGATCGGCCTCGCGTGCGCGGCGTCTGGAGGCGTCCGCGAGGATCCAGCGGCGGTGGAGGGCGAGCAGTTCCTCCGGGGTGGCGCCGCACAGCCGGGCGAAGCGCTCGACGGAGGCGTACTCCGCCGGGACCGCGTCGCCGTTGCAGTAGCGGTGCAGCGTGGACGTGCTGACGTGCAGTCGTGTGGCCAGCGAGCCGTAGCTGCGGCCCGAGCGCTCCTTCAGCGCCCGCAGTCTCTCGGCGAAGTCCTCAACCTCTTTGGCGTTCCCCACGCCACCACCCCCCATATCGTCCCCGGCACCGCGACTTCGTCCCGTGAGCGTTCCACGGGCGCGTTCCAGGGTGTTGTCATACCCCCAAGTCAGCGTACGTGCAGGCATTCCAGCGTCCCGCATGCCCCGCCGGTCGTAGCGGCCACGGCCAGCTGGCGCACACGCTTGTCCTGCCGTCGCGACTCCCGGTGCGGCGGCGGACCTGCACAGATCCTTAGATCGGGAAGAGACGAGGAAACACTTCATGCGCAAGCCCACGCACTCATTCCGCGGCGCCGCGCTCGGCGTCGTGGCCGCGGCCGCCGTCGTGGCCGTGGCCGGGACCGGGCAGGCCCAGGCCCACGCACCGTCGGCCCGGGCGGAGGCGCAGGCGGCCGTACCGCAGGGCACCCCCGGCCACCTCGTGCCGAGGGAGCTCCCGCCGCACCCGAGTTCGGACTGGTACGCGAGTGATGTCACTCGGGGCCTGCCCGAGACCGCTCCGTTCTGCGTGGAGAAGACCCTGCCGTCGGCCGGGGCGACCCATCGCACCTTCTGGACCGAGTACGACACCAGCGCCACCCAGATCGTGGTCAGGACCGGCACGGTGGAGGCGGCCCGCAAGCTCGCCGCCGCGGCCGAGAAGAAGATCCAGAACTGCGCCGCGGACTGGGTGCGCGACTATCCGCAGGGCACCGCCTCAGGGCGGGACTACGGCGCGCTGACGGCCGAGGACGGCGCCCATGTCTACGGCGTCCACACCTCGTACCCGGACTCGGAGCCCGGCATCCACCTCTTCGGGGTGGGGCGCGACGGCCGGACCGTCACCGTCGTGTCGTGGGGCGAGATGGGCGGCTACGACCAGGCCCCGGTGGCCGACTTCAAGCGGACCACCACGACGGCCGTGGTCAAGCTGTACCACCCGTGAGCAGGGCCTGACGGAGTTCTGACGGAGCCCGACGGGGGCGGCGCGGGGGCCGAGGAGCCGAGGAGCCGAGGGCCGACGGGGGTGACGGGCCCGAGGGGCCGGACGGGGGCGATGCGGCCTGAGGGGCAACGGGGGGCGACGCGGCCTGAGGGGGCGACGGGGGTTACACGCCCTAGGGAGCCGACGGGGGGCACGGCCAGACGGGGGGTCGACGGGGGACGCAGCCCGAGGGGGTCGACGGGGGACGCAGCCCGAGGGGACTGACGGGGGGTGAGACGGCCCGAGGAGGACCGACGGGGGATGTGTCCCAAGGAGGGCTGACGGGGGGTGGGACAGCCCGCGAGGGGCCGATAGGGGGCACGGCCAGACGGGGGGCACGGCCAGACCGGGGTCGACGGGGGACACGGCCCGAGGGGGCTGACGGGGGTGAGACGGCCCGAGGGGGCTGACGGAGGACGCGGCCCGAGGAGGGCCGACAGGGGGTCACATGGCCCGACGGGCCGACGGGGGTGTCAGGTCCGAGCGGGCCAACGGGGGAATGGGGCCGATGGCGGCTACGCGTACACACGGGGGTACGCGTGGCCGCCATCTCCGCGTGTCCGGGGCCCTGCCCAGTCCCGTACGGAGGCGACGGGCCCTGGAGCGGCCGGGACCCAGTGGCGGGCCTGCCGTATCCCGTACGGAGGCGAAGAGCCCTGGAGCGGCCGAGACCCGGGGCCGGGCCTGCCGTATCTCGGGCGGAGGCGTATCTCGGGCGGAGTCGAAGAGCCCCGGGGCGGCCGAGACCCGGGGCCGGGTCTGCCGTGTCCCGTACGGAGGCGCGGGGGCCTGGGGCGGCCGAGCCCCGGGGAGGATGACGTGTCCGGCGCCGCCGGAACCTCGGGGCGGAGGGTCGATCATGGGGGCGCGTGGCCGATATGGTCGAGGTACGCCGCCCCACCGGACGCCCGACCGTCGGAGGTTCCCATGCCGAACGGCTCGCTCTCCCTCGCCGCCTCCCTCTACCTGCTCTCCTACGATCCCGAGACCGGTCGGCCCACCGGTGCTCATACCGCCCTCCTCGTCCGCGCCGCCGCCCTTACCGAACTCGTTCAGCGGGGCATGCTCACCGACACCGACGGCAGCCCCTGTCCGGTGGCCGACGCCGCCACGGGAGACCGGGCGCTCGACGGGCTGCTGGAGCTGATCGGCGAATCCCGGCCGCGCAGTTGGCAGATCTGGGTGGGACATCAGCCGCGGCTGACCGAGCACGCGGTCCGCGACCAGATGGTGGCGGCCGGTTATGTGCGGGCGAAGGGGAGGCGGGTGCTGGGGCTCTTCCCGGCCAAGGAGTACACGCTGGAACGGCCCGATCAGGTGGCCGGGATGCGGGATGACGCGGTGCGCGTACTGCACGGCGAGCAGCCGGCGGCCGAAGTGTCCGAACGGGACGCGGCGTTGGTCACCCTGGCGGCGGCGGGCGAGCTGCGGGCCGTGGTGACGGCCACGGACGCCAAGGTCCGCAAGCACCGGATCCTCGAACTGGGGGAGCGCTGTGGGGGCATGGGGCCGGTACTGGAGAAGGTGATCGCCCAGGTGCGGACGGCACTCGCCGCCGCCGTCGCCACGGCCATGCTGGCGGCGACCACGGCCGCGACCGCCACCTGACCCCCTCACCGTAAGGGCGGGCTCAAGCGCCTGTACGGGCTCACGGGTGTCCGCCGTACGGGCTTCACGGGTGTCCGTGTCCGCCGTACGGGCTCACGAGGTCCGTAAGGGCGGCTCACAGGTGTCCGCACGGACAGGCTCACTTGGTCCGTACGGGCGGGCGGGCTCACAGGTGTCCGTACCGGCTCAGGCGTCTCTCAGCAGTGACGCCAGCCCCTGGTCCAGGTCGAGCTCCCCGGCCTCGCTGCCCTCGGGGACGATGGCGTACGAGCGGCCGAGGAATCTGCGGAGATCCGCGGTGTCGAACTGGACCATGGCCATGCCCTCGGGGGCATGGAATTCCAGGACCGTCCGCCGCGGCCCGCACGGCCACATCTGCACATCCCCGCTCCCCGCCGGGCCGCGCAGCCCGGCCGACAGCAGCTCCCGCCCGAACGTCCACTCCACGGTGGAGCCGTCGAGGGACGCGGAGGGCGGGAAGGAGACGCGGACGGCGAACGGGTCGTCCCGCTCATAGCGCAGGCACGCCGGAATCGCGCGTGACTCGGGCGTCGACGCGATGAGCTGTGCCTGGACGGCTTGATCGATGACAGTGGTCACGTCGGCTCCCTTGCGATAGGTGCGGGGCGCGTCGCCCTTTCGAGAGTTAAGACGTTTGGGCGATCAGGGCAGTGCACCCGCTTTCGACGTGACGTGCGTCACGAGTGTTTTTTCGAGGGGACATAGGGCATTTAGGCTTGCCAAACCATGCAAGGTCTCGGGGCGCCGTGCGGAGCTGTTACAGAACGGCGGCAATGACGAGGCACCCACCCCAGGGGTTGTTCCACCATGACCGAAGGTCACGCACCGCTCGACGCGGCCGCCTACACCCGTATCTACGAAGCCGAATATTCGCGTCTGTGCGGATATGCCCGAACTCTTACCGGTAACCCCTGGGTTGCCGGGGACCTGGTGGCCGAGGCGCACTACAGCGTGTGGCGCCGGCTGCGTGCCGGGCACCCGCTCGGTGCCGACGCCGTCCCCGCCGAGCTGACGAGCGCCGTAAGGGGGCTCTCGGCCGGGGCGGGGGGCTGGGGCCCGGCGCAGCAGGCGTCGTACCTCGAACCGCTTGTGCAGGTCCTCCATGAGCTGCCGCAGCGCTGGGTGAAGGTGCTGTGGCTCGCCGAAGTGGACGGGCTGCCGCCGGAGGAGGTGGCGTGGCGGACCGGAGTGAGCCCGGACGGCGCGGCGGCCCTGGTGGAGCGGGTCCGTGGCAGTGTGCGCCAGGAGTTCCTGCGCGCCCAGCCCGGCTATCCGGCGAGCGCCGCGTGCGGTGAGCACTGGGAGCGGCTGCCCGGCCATGTGCAGGGCGTGGACTCCCCGGACCAGGCCGAGCGGATCGCCGTGCACATCGACGGCTGCCGGGACTGCCGGGCCCGGATGGAGCAGCTCGTGGCGGCCGACGACCGGCTGCCCGCGCTGACCGGCCCGGCGCTGCTGGCGCTGTACGACCGGGGCATGGCGCGCTTCCTGGCGCCCCTGGCGGTCGCCGCCGCGGTGGGCGCCGTAGGGGCGGTCGGAGTGGGCGCCATGGCATCCGGCGGTGCGCACGCGGCTCCCTCGAACGGGCCGCTGGTCTCGTCCCGCCGTTCCATGCACCACCTCGTCCGCGGACAGGTGCGCCAGGCGGGGCCGGTGGCGGTCGCGGCGGCCGCGGGCGGGGTGCTGCTGGTCGCGGGAGCGGCGGTCATGACGGGGCTCGCGCTGACGGACGGCGGCTCGGCGGAAGCCCAGCAACCGGCCGGGGTGTCGGCGCCGTCCATATCGGATACGTCCGACTCCTCTGATTCGTCTGACTCTTCCACTTCGTCCGGCTCGTCGTCGGCTTCGGGTACGTCCGCCACGTCCGGGGCCGCGCGGCACTCGGGCGGGTCGCGGGTGGGCGCTCCGGGGGAGGCGTCCCGGAATCGGCCGTCCACGTCGAGCGTGCCCACGGGGCACTCCCCGGCGGATGTGCCGTCCAGCGCCGTCTCGCCCTCGCGGAAGGCGCCGTCGTCCTCTTCCTCCGCTTCGCCCTCGTCGCGGCCGTCTTCGCCCGGCTCGCCCTCTTCGTCCGCTTCTTCCTCCCCGTCGGGCAGCCCGTCGCACCAGCCGACCGACGAACCGACCGGGAAGCCCACGGACGGCGGGACCAAGGACCCGGAGGGCGCCCCGAGCGGACGGCCCACGGACGATCCGACGCAGCGGCCCACGGCCAAGCCGACCGACCCGGGCTCCGACGACTCCCGTGGCTGCGTCTCGCTCGTGGTCCGGCTCTGCGTCTCCCGCTAGGCCCTGTCCGGTGGATCTTCGCGGATCAGCCCGCGGCGTCTGGTGCGGTGCATCGCAAGGCGGAGGGTCGTCCTCGTACCGGGTCGTACTCGGACGATCCCGACAACGCGGCCGGGGGCACCTCCCAGCGGTAGCTGGGGGCGCCGTGCCAGGCGTCGCGGGCCCGCGAAGATCCGCCGGACAGGGCCTAGGGGAGGGTCGCGGGTCGTCCTGAGCGCCTTACGGCCGGCGACGTCCGCCATCTTCCCGATCGTCCGCTCACGCGTCCATGGACGTCGATCACGCGCATGGGCTAGCTTCCAGGCCCATGAGGGGCATGGGGATCGTGGGCATGATGAGACGTGTGGTGGCGGCCGGGCTCTGCGGGGCGGCGCTCGCCGCCGTGGTGGCCGTGCCCGCCCATGCGCAACCGGCGGGCGGAGAAGGCCGGTTGGGGCTGGGCTGGCGGCTCAAGGAGAGCGGTACCGACGCCCGGTTCCGCGGGCTGGCCGCGATCAGCCGCACGACGGCGTGGGTCGCGGGCACCAAGGGCACGGTGCTGCGGACGCACGACGGCGGGCGCAGTTGGGCGAATGTCTCGCCGCCCGGTGCGGAGGGGCTGGAGTTCCGCGATGTGGAGGCGTTCGACGCGCGCCGGGCGGTGGTGCTGGCCATCGGCGAGGGCGAGGCGTCACGGGTCTTCCGTACGGATGACGGCGGCGCCACCTGGAGCGAGAGCTTCCGGAACACCGATCCGCGCGCCTTCTACGACTGCCTGACGTTCTTCAACGCCCGCCATGGGATCGCGCTGAGCGACCCGGTGGACGGCCGGTACCGCATCCTGGCCACCGGCGACGGCGGCCGGAGCTGGCGCGTCCTGCCGTCGGACGGGATGCCCGCGGCGCAGCCGGGCGAGGCGTCGTTCGCGGCGAGCGGGCAGTGCCTGGTCGCCGCCGGGAGCCGCAGTGCCTGGTTCGCCACCGGTGGCTCGGCCACATCCCGGGTGTTCCACTCCACCGACCGGGGTCGCACCTGGACGGTGACCGATGCGCCGATCCCGGCGGGCGACCCCGCGCGCGGAGTCTTCGGGCTGGCCTTCCGTGACGACCGTAAGGGCATCGCCGTCGGCGGCGACTACCGCCCAGGCGAGCCGTCCCCGCGGGCCGCGGCCGTCACCGGGGACGGCGGCACCCACTGGACCTCGTCCGCCCAGCCGCCGCCCGCGTACCGCTCGGGCGTCACCTGGCTCCCGTACAGCGCCCACGCGGCCCTCGCGGTCGGCCCGACGGGCACCGACCTCACCCTCGACGCGGGCCGCACCTGGCGCCCCGTCGACCAGGGTTCCTACGACACGGTCGACTGCACCCCGGACCTCGCCTGCTGGGCGGCGGGCGAACAGGGCCGCATCGCCCGGATGGAGCCGACCGGCGCTCCGTAAGGACCCTGCCGCCGTCCCGCGCGGTCCTTACGGCCGCTGCTGACGGTGTTCGGCCAGGGCCGGTGCCGTGCGGGTGGCCAGGAACTCGGTGATGGTGTACTCGCCGACCCCCGCGACGATGAAGGGGTCGCTCGCCACCATCTCCTCGATCCTCGCCCGGTCGTCGCCGAGCGCCAGGATGACCCCGCCGTCGCGGGGGTTCTTGGGGCCGGAGGCGAGGAAGGTTCCGTTCGCGAAGTGGTCGTCCACCCAGACGAGGTGTTCGGGGAGGGCGGCCTCGACGCGGTCGGCCGAGGCGGTGTATGTGATCTCCAGTACGAACATGACGTGCAGGCTAGTAACGTGAGCCACACGATGACCAGCGCTGTCGATCCACGATATGAGCTGCCCCGCGACTGGCCCACCACCGAGGCCGAGGCGATCGCCGTCCAGGAGCGGACGCGGGCGTCCGTGGTCGTCGGCGGGGAGCTGCCCGAGCCGGGCACCGGCACCGGCGCGCTCGTCGGGGTGGACGTGGCGTACGACGACGACCGCGACCTGGTCGTGGCCGCCGCCGTCGCCCTGGACGCCGGTGGCCTCGCCGTCGTCGCGGAGGCGACCGCGGTCGGTCGGGTCACCTTCCCGTACGTCCCCGGGCTGCTGGCCTTCCGTGAGATCCCGGCCGTCCTCGACGCGCTCGGCGACCTCGACCGGCGGCTCGGCCGCCGCCCCGACCTGGTGGTGTGCGACGGCTACGGCCTCGCCCACCCCCGCCGGTTCGGGCTGGCCAGCCATCTCGGGGTGCTCACCGGACTGCCCACCATCGGCGTCGCCAAGAACCCCTTCGGCTTCCGCCACGCCGACCCGGGGCCGCGCCGCGGCGACTGGTCGCCCCTGCTCGACGGGGACGAGGAGGTCGGCCTGGCACTGCGCACCCGCGACGGGGTGAAGCCGCTCTTCGTCTCCGTCGGCCATCGGGTGACCATCGCCGACGCCTGCGCGTACACCCTGCATCTGGCCCGCGACTTCCGGCAGCCCGAGACGACACGGCGCGCGGACGCGTTGTGCCGCCGGGCCCTGAAAGCCGCCGGGGCCGAAGCCGCCGCGGAGATGTGAAGCGCCCCCCGGGCCGAAGCAGCCCCCCCCCCCGGGGGCGTGATGCAGCGGCCGGGGCCTGAAGCAGCCCGGGGGGCGTGAAAGGAGCCGCCGGGCCTGAAGGGGCCCGGTCGGCCTCGCCGCCAGAGCGCCCCCCAGAGCGCCCCCAGAGCGCCGTCAGACCCGCCGCGTCTCGGCCAGGAAGCAGCCGAACTCGACGGCGCGCACATGCACCGCCGCCACCTGCGGGTCCGCGTACAGCTCGGCCAGCCCCTCCTCGATCGTCGGTTCGCCGTCGTTCAGCAGTCGGCCGCCGAGGATGTTGCCCTCGGCGGAGTACGCCCGCAGCACCCGCCGCTCGCCCGGGATGCCTTCCGCGATCCCGGGGCCGGTCCAGCCGTCACACTCCTCGGGGTGGATGAAGACCGGGCCGACCTCGTTGTACGGGCCGGGCGTGGCACCCGTCTCCTGGGCCCAGCGGCGCAGCGGGGCGTAGGAGACGAGCGCGATGGTCTCGTGCGGCCGGCTCCGGCCCAGGCAGCAGCGCATCGGGCTGCCGCCCTCCTCGTCCTCCACCACCACGCGCGGCGGGTTCCCCGCGTCGTCGGTGATCCGTAGCTGCTTCAGCACCTCGGGCGCGATGGCCCGCATCTCGTAGTTCTCGCTCATGCGTTCCAGGCTGGCCGGTGGGCTCCTGGAGTGCTGGCGGGATTCGGACGAGGCGCTGACGCGGGAAGGTACTTGACAGCGCGATGGCACTCCGTCAGATTCGGCCCCGAACATAGGACGTCCCACGTCCTAATTGCCCTGCTATCCCGAAGGCTGGGTGTCGATGAGTCTTCCGGTTCCCCTTACCGGTGTCGTTCCGCCCCTGTGCACCCCGCTCACGCCCGCGGGCGAGGTCGACACCTCTTCCCTCGCCGCGCTCGCCGAGCGGCTGATCGACGCGGGGGTGAGCGCGCTGTTCGCGCTCGGATCCAGCGGAGAGGCCGCCTATCTGAACGACCGAAGCCGCCGTACGGCCCTTAAGGCGGTCATCGAGGCCGCAGGCGGCCGGGTGCCCGTCCTCGCGGGGGCGATCGACATGACGACCGCGCGGGTCCTCGATCATGCCCGTACGGCGGCGGAGCTGGGCGCGGACGCGGTCGTGGCCACCGCGCCCTTCTACACCCGCACCCACCCCCTGGAGATCGCCGACCACTTCCGGCGGCTGCGTGACGGTGTGGACGTGCCGCTGTTCGCGTACGACATCCCGGTCTCCGTCCACTCCAAGCTGACGCCCTCGATCCTGCTTCCGCTGGCCGCCGACGCCACGCTGGCGGGGGTCAAGGACAGCAGCGGGGACGACGGGGCGCTGCGGCGGATGCTCGTCGAGGTCCGCCGGCGCGGCCTCAACGACTCCTTCACCGTGCTCACCGGCTCCGAACTGTCGGTGGACGGCGCCCTGCTGGCGGGGGCCCATGGCGTCGTCCCGGGGCTGGCCAACGTCGATCCGGCCGGGTTCGTCCGGCTGTACGAGCACGCGCGTGCGGGGCGCTGGGAGCAAGCCGCCGCCGAACAGGACCGGCTGGCCGCGCTCTTCGCCATCACCGACGCCGGGGACCCGGCGCTGATGGGCGGCAGTTCGGCGGGGCTGGGCGGCTTCAAGGCCGCGCTGCGGCTGCTGGGCGTGATCGACTGCGCGGACACCGCCGCGCCCCAGGTGCCGCTGGGCGAGGCGGCCGTCAAGACCGTACGTCAACTTCTTGAGGAGGGAGGGCTGTTGCCGTGACCGAAGCCACCACGGTGCCCTGGTACCGAGAGGTCTCGCAGGGCCAGTGGAAGTCCATGTTCGCCGCCTGGATCGGCTATCTGCTCGATGGTTTCGACTTCGTACTGATCACGCTCGTCCTGACCGAGATAGCCGACGAATTCGACCTGAGCACGGCGTCGGCGGCGAGCCTGGTCTCGGGCGCCTTCATCACCCGCTGGCTCGGCGGGGCGGTGCTGGGCGCCCTGGGCGACCGCTACGGCCGTAAGGCCGCCATGATCGTCAGCATTCTGCTCTACTCGCTCGGCACCTTCGCCTGCGGGTTCGCCTGGAACTACATCAGCATGTTCACGGCCCGCCTAGTGATTGGCATGGGCATGGCTGGTGAGTACAGCGCCAGCGCCACCTATGTCCTGGAGAGCTGGCCCGCGCGGCTGCGCAACCGCGCCTCCGGCTTCCTCATCTCGGGCTACTCGGGCGGCACCATCATCGCCTCCGAGCTCTACAAGTGGGTGGTGCCCCACTGGGGCTGGCGCTGGATGTTCTGGATCGGCGTGCTGCCGGTGCTGGTCGCGCTGTGGGTGCGGCGCGCGCTTCCGGAGGCCGGGGACTGGCACGAGGAGGTGGCGACGGCGAAGGCACGGCCGAACCCCTTCCGGCCGCTGTTCGCCGGACGCTCCCGAGCGAGCGTCAACACGGCGCTGGCCGTCGCCGCGAGCGTCGCGCTGTTCCTGGTCTTCACCCCGATGGGCGCGGGCTGGCGCTGGCCGCTGTCGCTCCTGGCGGCGGGGTGTCTGGTCGCCTTCGCGGCCCAGCTCGGCGGACGGCGCCGCTGGCCGCTGTATGTGGCCCTGACGTGCACCGTCTTCTGCGCGTTCCTCTACAGCTGGCCGATCCAGGCGCTGCTGCCCACCTATCTGAAGGAGCAGCTCGGGTACACCCCGTCCGAGGTCACCGATGTGATGTTCTACGCCGGGTTCGGGACGATGGCCGGCTGCTGGCTGGCGGGGTTCGCGGGCGACTGGCTCGGCACCCGGCGTGCCTACGTCTACACCCTGCTCGCCTCGCTGGCCTTCGTCTTCCCGGTGTTCGCGGTGCGGGACACCCTGGTCGGACTGGGAGTGCTGCTGTTCTTCCTGCTCGCGCTGAGCCAGGGGATCTCCGGCATCCTGCCGAAGTACATCGCGGGTCACTTCCCGACCCGGACCCGGGCGGCCTCGCTCGGCTTCGTCTACAACACCGGGGCGCTCGGCGGGGCGGTGGCGCCGGTGCTCGGCGCCCATCTGGCCGAGGGCATGTCCCTCGGGCGGGCGCTGGCGGTGCTCACCTTCGGGCTGACGCTGGTGGTGATCGTGCTGGTCGGCTCCGATCTGCCACGCCGGCTGGGCCGGCTGACCGATCCGGCGGGCGACGAGGACCATCTGGTGCCCGAACAGCCGCTGTCGATGGCGGGGCCGGGTATGGAGAAGACCTGACCCGGAAGGCCGGTCGGCGCCACACCCGGCCCGCCGTGCTGCCGCAGGGGCCAAACCCGCTTGCCGGGCAAGGGGCTTGGTTGTCCACAGGCCCATGAGAGGGCTTGTGGAATGCGGGACGCGTTCTTAGCATCGGCGGTGTTACAGCAGTGGTGTCACACGATTGGGGGACGGCATGACGGTGGCGGCGGAGGACGGGGCGACGGCGGCCGGTCCGCTGGCCGGGGTGCGGGTGGTGGAGCTCGCGGGGATCGGGCCGGGTCCGTTCGCCGCTATGGTCCTCGCCGACCTCGGCGCCGATGTCGTCCGCGTCGACCGCCCCGGAGGCGCCGGCGGCCTGCGGATCGACCCGGACTACGACCTCACCAACCGCAACAAGCGCTCGGTGCTCCTCGATCTGAAGGCCGAGGGGAGCGTGGCCGCCGTGCTCGACCTCGTGGAGCGCGCCGACATCCTCATCGAGGGCTACCGCCCGGGGGTCACCGAGAAGCTGGGCCTCGGCCCGGAGGACTGCCTGGCCCGCAATCCCCGGCTGGTCTACGGCCGGATGACCGGCTGGGGACAGGAGGGCCCGCTCGCCCGGACCGCCGGCCATGACATCGGCTATATCGCCGTCACCGGCGCCCTCAGCATGATCGGCGCCGCCGACGGCCCGCCCATCGCCCCCGCCAACCTCCTGGGGGACTACGCGGGAGGCTCGCTCTATCTCGTCATCGGCGTCCTGGCCGCCCTGCAGCACGCCCGCGCGGGCGGCCCCGGCCAGGTCGTGGACGCCGCGATCGTCGACGGCACCGCCCATCTGACCTCCGCCATCCACGGCATGATGGCCGCCGGGGGCTGGCGGGACCAGCGCGGCACCAATCTCCTCGACGGCGGCTGCCCCTTCTACGGCACCTATGAGACCGCCGATGGCGGCTATATGGCGGTCGGGCCCCTGGAGCGGAAGTTCTACGCGGAGTTCATCGAGCTGCTGGGGATCGCGGAGCAGGCCCCGGCCCGCGATGACTTCGACAGCTGGGCCGCGCTGCGCACCGCCATCGCCGACCGCTTCAAGCAGCGCGACCGCGAGGAGTGGACCGCCGTCTTCAGCGCCTCGGACGCCTGCGTCGCCGCCGTGCTGTCGCTCCGGGAGGCTCCAGCCCATCCGCACCTCGCCGCCCGCTCCACCTTCGTCGACCACGGCGGGATCACCCAGCCCGCGCCCGCCCCGCGCTTCTCCGCCACCCCGGGCGCGGTGCGCCGCGCGCCCGTCCGGCCCGGGGCGGACACCGCCGAGGTGGCCCGCGACTGGGGAGTCACCTCGCTCGTCGAGGGAAACCCGTCAGGAACGTCTTGAACGCCATGAACCCCCGTCCGCTTCCCGCCGGTCCCCTGAGCCGTCCCCGCCCGAGCCCTCCCCTGAAAGGCCGCTGACGTGAGCACCGAAGCGTATGTGTACGACGCCATCCGCACCCCGCGCGGGCGCGGCAAGGCCGACGGTGCCCTGCACGGCACCAAGCCCGTCGACCTGGTGGTGGGCCTGATCCATGAGATGCGGCGGCGGTTCCCCGAGCTGGACCCGGCGGCGATCGACGACGTGGTCCTCGGCGTCGTCAGTCCGCTCGGCGACCAGGGCTCCGACATCGCCAAGATCGCGGCCATCGCGGCCGGGCTCCCGGACACGGTCGCGGGCGTCCAGGAGAACCGCTTCTGTGCCTCGGGCCTGGAGGCCGTCAACCTGGCGGCGGCCAAGGTCCGTTCCGGCTGGGAGGACCTGGTGCTCGCGGGCGGCGTGGAGTCGATGTCACGAGTGAAGATGGGCTCCGACGGCGGCGCCTGGTTCGCGGACCCGATGACCAACTACGAGACCGGTTTCGTACCGCAGGGCATCGGGGCCGACCTCATCGCCACCACCGGCGGCTACAGCCGCCATGACGTGGACAGCTTCGCCGCGCTCTCCCAGGAGCGGGCCGCGCGGGCCTGGAAGGAGGGGTACTTCGACCGCTCCGTGGTCCCGGTCCGCGACCGCAGCGGGCTGACCGTCCTCGACCGGGACGAGCACATCCGCCCCGGTACCACCGCCGAGACCCTGGCGGGCCTGAAGCCGTCGTTCGCCACCATCGGCGAGGCGGGCGGCTTCGACGCGGTGGCGCTGCAGAAGTACCACTGGATCGAGGCGATCGACCATGTCCACCACGCCGGCAACTCCTCGGGCATGGTGGACGGCGCCGCCCTGGTCGCCATCGGCAACCGCGAGGTCGGTGAGCGCTTCGGGCTGACCCCGCGCGCCCGGATCGTCTCCGCCGCCGTCTCCGGCGCCGACCCCACCATCATGCTCACCGGCCCGGCTCCCGCCACCCGTAAGGCGCTCACCAAGGCCGGGCTGACCATCGACGACATCGATCTGGTCGAGATCAACGAGGCGTTCGCGGCGGTGGTGCTGCGCTTCGTGGACGACATGGGGCTGAGCATGGACAAGGTCAACGTCAACGGCGGAGCGATCGCGATGGGCCATCCGCTGGGCGCGACCGGCGCGATGATCCTCGGCACGGTGATCGACGAGCTGGAGCGGCGGGACGGGCGGTTCGGGCTGGTGACGCTGTGCGTGGGAGGCGGAATGGGCATCGCGACGGTGGTCGAGCGGCTCTAGGGGGTGACCGACGGATCGTGACGCCTGCGGCGGGCCGCTCCCCTCCCCGCCCCTTCCCTCAACTGGGGCTCAGCCCCAGGCCCCAGGCCCCGGGGTTCAGGGGCGGGGAGGGGGAAGCGTCGATATGCGGCTCCGCCGCGTGGGTCGATATGCGGCTCCGCCGCGTGGTCCGCCGGACGCCCCCGTAGAGCCGAGCGGCTCTCAGGACGCCGCCGTTCCCCCTCCTTCCCGCCCCCTCCCCGCGCCCTTCCCCTTCGCCCTGGAGACCTCAGATGAACCACCCCACCACCGCCTCGACCATCCGCTGGGAGCAGGACGACGAGGGCGTCGTCACCCTGGTGCTCGACGACCCCGACCAGTCCGCCAACACCATGAACGCCGCGTTCATCGACTCCCTCGACGCGATCGCCGACCGCGTCGAGGCCGAGCGGGACGCCATCCGCGGCATCATCGTCACCTCCGCCAAGAAGACCTTCTTCGCCGGCGGCGACCTCAACGACCTCCTCCAGATCGGGCCCGACCAGGCCCAGGAGGTCTACGAGAAGAACCTCCGCATCAAGCGCGGGCTGCGCCGGATCGAGACCCTCGGCAAGCCCGTGGTCGCCGCGATCAACGGCGCGGCGCTCGGCGGCGGGCTGGAGATCGCGCTCTCCTGCCACCACCGCATCGCCCTCGACGCCCCCGGGTCCCGTATCGGCTTCCCCGAGGTCACCCTGGGCCTGCTCCCGGGCAGCGGGGGCGTCGCCCGTACCGTACGGCTGCTCGGCGTGACCGACGCGCTGCTCAAGTGGCTGCTCCAGGGGGCGCGGTACAGCCCCCGGCGCGCCCAGGAGGCGGGGCTGGTGCACGAGGTCGTGGCCACCCCTGAGGAGATGCTGGCCCAGGCTCGGGCCTTCATCGACGCCCACCCCGAGTCGGCACAGCCCTGGGACGACAAGAACTACCGGATCCCGGGCGGCACCCCGGCGCAGCCGAAGTTCGCCGCCAATCTGCCCGCCTTCCCCGCCAATCTGCGCAAGCAGCTGGGCGGCGCGCCCTACCCGGCGCAGCGCAATATCCTGGCCGCCGCCGTCGAGGGGGCCCAGGTGGACTTCGAGACCGCGCAGACCATCGAGGCCCGGTACTTCACCGAGCTGGTCGTCGGCCAGACCGCCAAGAACATGATCCAGGCGTTCTTCTTCGATCTGCAGGCGGTCAACTCCGGGGCCAACCGGCCCCAGGGGATCGAGCCCGGTCAGGTCCGTAAGGTCGCGGTGCTGGGCGCCGGGATGATGGGCGCGGGCATCGCGTACGTGTGCGCCAAGGCGGGCATCGAGGTCGTCCTCAAGGACGTGTCCGCGGAGGCCGCCGCCAAGGGCAAGGCGTACGCCGAGGGACTGCTGGCCAAGGCGCTCACCAAGGGCCGGACCACCGAGGCCAAGCGGGACGAGCTGCTGGCCCGGATCACCCCGACCGGTGATCTCAGCGACCTCGAGGGGTGTGACGCGGTCATCGAGGCGGTCTTCGAGGACCCGGCGCTCAAGCACAAGGTGTTCCAGGAGATCGAGGGTGTCGTCGCCCCGGACGCACTGTTGTGCTCCAACACCTCCACCCTCCCCATCACCCTGCTCGCCGAGGGAGTGCAGCGCGCCGACGACTTCATCGGACTGCACTTCTTCTCGCCCGTCGACAAGATGCCGCTGGTCGAGATCATCAAGGGCGAGCGCACCGGCGACAAGGCGCTGGCCCGCGCCTTCGATCTGGTGCGGCAGATCAACAAGACCCCGATCGTGGTCAATGACTCCCGCGGCTTCTTCACCTCCCGCGTGATCGGCCACTTCCTCAACGAGGGCGTGGCGATGGTGGGGGAGGGCGTCGACCCGGCCTCCGTGGAACAGGCCGCGGCCCAGGCCGGATATCCGGCCAAGGCGCTCTCCCTGATGGACGAGCTGACCCTGACCCTGCCGCGCAAGATTCGCGAGGAGACGCGCCGGGCGACCGAGGAGGCGGGCGGCCAGTGGCGACCGCATCCGGCCGACGCGGTGATCAACCGCATGGTGGAGGAGTTCGGGCGCCCCGGCCGCAGCGGCGGCGCGGGCTTCTACGACTACGACGAGACCACCGGCAAGCGGACCCGGCTGTGGCCGGGACTGCGGGAGCACTTCGGGCGGGGCGGGTCCGGCGGTTCCGGTGGTTCCGGTGGGTCCGGTGGGTCCGGTGGGTCCGGCGGTTCCGGCGGTTCCGGTGGGTCCGGTGGGTCCGGCGGTTTCGGTGGCGAGGGCACCCGTATCCCCTTCGAGGACATGATCGAGCGGATGCTCTTCTGCGAGGCCATCGACACGGTGCGGCTGCTGGAGGAGGGCGTGCTGACCTCCGTCGCCGACGCCAACATCGGCTCCATCCTCGGCATCGGCTTCCCCGGCTGGACGGGCGGGGTGCTGCAGTACATCAACGGATACGAGGGCGGCGTGGCCGGTTTCGTGGCCCGTGCCCGGGAGCTGGAGGCGGCGTACGGGGAGCGGTTCGCCCCGACCGCGCTGCTGGTGGAGAAGGCCGAGCGCGGGGAGCGCTTCACGGACTAGGGGGGCGTACGGCGGGCCACGCGGTGGAGCCGCATGTCGACGCTTTCCCCTACCCCGCCCCTCCCCTCCCCTTCCCGACACCTGACGATATGCGGCTCCGCCGCGTGGGGCCCGGCCCCCGGCCCCCGCCGGGGCTCCGCCCCTGGGCCCCGCTCCTCAATCGCCGGAGGGGCTGGATTGCGTTGCCCGGGGCTCCGGTCCCCGGCCCCTGCCGGGGCTCGGCCCCTGGACCCGGCTCCTCAATCGCCGGAGGGGCTGGATTGCGTTGCCAGGGGCGGAGTCCTGCCACGCGGCGGAGCCGCATATCGATGCTGTGGGCGGAGCCGCGTATCGATGCCGCGGGGGCGGGGAGGGGAGCGGCCTGCCGTAGGTGTCACGATCCGCCTGGACATCCGCCAGGGGCCCTGCGGCTTCCTCCGTCAGCGTGTGCCCAGACGGCGTTCGAGCCGCTCGCCCACCCCTGGGCACCGCTCCCGGGTGATGTCCAGGAAGGCCGCCAGCACGGGGGAGCGGTCCTGGGCGCGGAACGACATCACCAGCTCCGGCAGTTCCACCCGCGGGCTCACCTCGCACACCCGGACGTCCGGCCGCGCCGCCACCCGCAGACACGCCGGGCCGAGCCCCACCCCGACCCCGCACGAGGCCAGCCCGATGATGGTGTGCGCATCCCACGCCTCGGTGAGCCCACCGGCCCGCGCGGGCGCCTCGGTGCCCTCGCCCAGCAGCGCGCTCAGCCAGGCCGCGACCGCCGGTTCCTCGTCCGCGGGCGCCACGATCAGATGCTGCCCCCTGAGCTGCTCGACGCTCACCTTGGACTGCCCGGCGAACGGATGGGCGGCGCCGACGACCGCCACCAGATGGTCCCGGCCGACCGTGACCGACACCAGATCCTCGGCACCCGCGCCCCGGGGCGCACCGCGCCCGATGGCGATGTCCAGCTCGCCCGCGAGCAGCGCCGCCGTGGACCGGCGCGTCGACATCTCCTGCAGCCCCAGCCGCACTTCGGGGCGGTCCCGGATGAACTGGCCCAGCACGGATGGCAGCAGTTCCAGCAGCGCCGAGCCGATGAAGCCGAGCCGCAGCCGCCCCGTCTCGCCCCGGGCGGCCCGGCCCGCGTCCGATACGGCGGCCGACATCTCGGCCAGCGCCCGGCGCGCCCTGGCCAGGAACGCCTCGCCCGCGGCGGTCGGGAACACCCCACGCGCCGTACGGTCGAAGAGCCGCGCACCCAGCTCCCGCTCCAGCGCCGCGATCTGCTGGGACAGCGGGGGCTGGGCGATCCCGAGGGCGGCGGCCGCCCGTCCGAAGTGCTGATGCTCGGCCACCGCCAGGGCGTACCGCAGATGTCGTGACTCCATCGGACCGAGGATATCCGAGTCGATATTCAGGAGATATCGATGGCGGGGTTGTCAGATATGGCGGTGGATAACGCCGAGCCGTGGCGGTGGACTGTCCTCCATGAGTGCCATGAGCCCCAGAATGCCCTTGAGCGATGCCCACCCCGTGAGCGAGATCCACCCTGCCCCCGCGCCCTCCGGCACCGTGTTCGTGCTGGTCCACGGCGCCTGGCACGCCTCCTGGCAGTGGGCGCCCACCCAGCGCGCCCTGGCCCGGCTCGGCGCGGCGAGCCTCGCCGTCGACCTGCCGGGGCACGGCTTCGAGGCGCCGCTGCCCTCGGGCCACCACCTCCCCGGCCAGCCGGGTTTCGCGACCGAGAAGTCGGCGCTGGCCGGGTTGACCCTGGAGGAGTGTGCCGGGGCCGTCGTCGCCGCGCTGCGATCGGTGCGCCGGTATCCGAAGGTCGCCCTGGTCTCGCACAGCGCCGGTGGCGCCTCGGCGTCCCTGGCCGCCGAGCGGGCTCCCGAGCTCGTCGACGAGCTGATCCATCTGTCGTCCTTCGTCCCCGCCGGGCGCCCCCGTTTCGCCGACTATCTGGCGGCTCCCGAGCAGACCGCGACTGTACGGGGGCAGGGGCTGATGCTGGGCGACCCGGAGGCCATCGGCGCGTTCCGGATCAATCCGTTCTCCGTCGATCCGGCGTACGTGGAGGAGCTGCGGCTGACCTACTACCACGACGTCCCGGCCGGGTCCTTCGCCCGCTGGTACCACGCCCTGAGCCCCGATCTGCCCTTCGCGGTGCCGACCACCCCGATCGCCCTGACCCGGGAGCGGTGGGGCCGGATTCCGCGCACCTTCATCCGGTGCGCCGAGGACTGGGCGTGCACCCCCGCGATGCAGGATCTGATGATCGCGGAGGCCGACGCGGCCATGCCGGACCAGCCCTTCACCGTGCGGTCGCTGCCGGGCAGCCATTCGCCGTTCGCCGCCCGCCCCGACGAGCTCGCTGCGGCACTCGCACTCACCGGCGGCGAATGACCACCGCCGGTGCCCCGGGGCGGCCGGTCGCCGCGCCGCCCCGGGCCCGCTCAGCCCGCTTCACAGTCGCCCGGAGCCCGCTGCCCGCGACCGAAGCTCGCGTCCGCAGCCCGCAGCCCGCAGCCCGCTGCCCGCGACCGCTGCCCGCGACCGCTGCCCGCGACCGCAGCCCGCAGCCCGCGCCCGCAGCCGCGCCCGCAGTCCGCGGCTCAGCCCGCTTCACACTCCGCGGCTCAGCCCGCTTCACACTCCGCTGCTCAGTCCGCGTCCTGCCCGTACCAGGCCCGCAGTTCGTGCTTCATCGATCGCTGGAAGGCGATCACCAGCGCCTCCACCACCAGCGGCTGCATATCGGCCGACAGCGACTTCTTCGCCCGCACCCGCTCCGGTCCGCTCCCGGACTCGTGATCGCGCTCGGGCCCCCACACCTCGTCCCGGAACAGCCTGCCGAGCTCGCGCGCCGCGGAGCGGGTGTGTTCCAGGACGACCGTATGGGCCGTGCGTATCGTCTCCATCTCGATCGGCACGTCCAGCAGCCGCAGCCCCAGATGGAGCACCTTGGGGTCGATCCGGAAGCGATCCGGGTCGTCGGTGCGCTCCAAGGCGTCCAGTGCGGTCAGCCGGTCGATGTCCTCGTCTGTGAGCTCCCGCCCGGCCCGCCGGTCCAACTGCTCGCGGGTCGTCTCCTCGGGGGTGTCCGGGCCCCAGGTGGCGACCAGGGCCCGGTGGAGCGCCAGATCGTCCTCGCTCAGATCCGGTGGCAATTGGCTCAGATAGCGCTCGATGGCGGACAGTGTCATGCCGTGGCGCTGCAACTGTTCGATCAGCGCGAGCCGGGAGAGGTGCTCGGGGCCGTAGTGGCCGACTCGGCGCGGACCGATCACCGGCGGCGGAAGCAGCCCGCGGGTGCTGTAGAAGCGCACGGTGCGCACGGTCACCCCGGCGCGGGCCGCCAGTTCATCGACGGTGAGAGTGGGTTCCTCGGTGTCGGGGGTGGTCATCGGCCGTGCCTCGCTCTCCGCGTCGTCCTGCTCCGCCGGGCCGCTGCCCGATCGGGTTCATCAGTATTGCTGTCGCAGCACCGCTGTGAAACCTCTCCCCGCCACTGACTCAACACCGGGATCAGCACGACCTGTTGACGATCTCTTTACCGATGAATAGCGTGCCTCGCTGTTCAGCTGTGTTGGTTTTCTTCCGAATCTGTGAGGTGAGGTCGGATTGAGCTCGGAACGCGGCAGATATGGGATACGGCGACTGATCGGGGCGGTGCTCGCCATGACCACCGCTGTCGGCCTCGGTCTCACGGCCGCGGACACGGCCGTCGGGAGGCCGTCGGACGCGGGCAAGTTCCCCGCCGATGTGCATACGTACCTCGAGGACCCGGAGCGGACCGGCGAGGGCCAGGAACCCCCGCACACCCGGCTGCGGCCGGACGGGCCCGACCGCAAGGCTTGGGAGCGCAGCCTGGACGGATCCTGGCGGTTCGCGATGGCCGACCGGCCGGAGGACGCCCCGAGCGGCTTCTGGAAGGACGGCTACGACGCCTCGGCGTGGCAGCGCGTCCAGGTCCCGCACACCTGGCAGACCGACGATCTCGACCATCCGGTCTTCCGCAACGTCCAGAGCGAGGTGGCGCCGGACGATCCGCCCAAGGTGCCCCGTGACACCAATCCGACCGGGGCGTACGTCCGGGACGTCACGGTGCCCCGGAACTGGGACGGGCGCCGGCAGGTGATCCGCTTCGACGGGGTCACCTCCGGCTGGTTCCTGTGGATCAACGGCCACTACGTCGGCTACGACCAGGGCGGCTATGTGCCCGCCGAGTTCGATGTGACCGACTATCTGCGTCCCGGCGCCAGCAACCGGATCGCCGTCCAGGTGCACCGCTGGAGCGCGGGATCGTATCTGGAGGACTACGACCAGTGGCGCTACGCGGGCATCTTCCGCTCCGTATCGCTGTACTCCACGCCCACGACCCGCATGGAGGACGCGTACGTCACCACCGATCTCGACGCCTCCTACCGGGACGCCACGCTGCGCACCGAAGTGGACATCGCGCGTACCGGAAGCGACACGAGCGGACCCCATCAGGTCACCGGTGTGCTCTACGACCCCAAGGGGCGTGAGGTACGGCGGCTGACGGCCGAGGAGAAGGCCGGGAAGGCCGAGCTGACCGGGCAGATCGCCAACCCGGCCAAGTGGTCCGACGAGACGCCGAACCTCTATGCGCTGGTGCTCACCCTGCGCGATCCGGACGGCAAGGCGATCCAGACCGTGCGCCAGAGCGTCGGATTCCGCGAGATCGAGGTCAAGGACAAGCAGCTCACGCTCAACGGCAAGCGCATCCTGATCCGTGGCGTCAACCGCGCGGAGACCGACCCCACCACCGGACGCCATGCCACCCGCGCCCGGATGGAACAGGACGTCCGGCTGATGAAGCGGCTGAACGTCAACGCGATCCGCACCTCCCACTACCCCTCGGACCCGTATCTCTATGAACTCGCCGACCGCGAGGGCATCCTGATCGACGACGAGATGGAGGTCGAGACCCACAGCCACGAGAACTGCCCGGACGACTGCCTGGCCGAGCGCCCCGAATGGCAGAAGGCGTTCCTGGAGCGCCACCAGGGCATGGTGGAGCGCGACAAGAACCACCCCAGCGTCATCATGTGGGACACCGGAAACGAGGCCGGGCTGGGCAAGGCGCACTACGCGATGGCGAAGTGGACCCGGGAGAACGAGCCCACCCGCCCGCTCTACCACCAGTCCAACAGCCCCGACGGCGACGCGCCCTACGCGGACATCGCCGGACCCCGCTATCCGACCCCGGCCTCCCTCGAAGCCAAGGCCAAGACCTTCACCAAGCCCATCGTGATGGGCGAGTACGCCCACGCCATGGGCAACAGCCTCGGCAACTTCCGCGAGTTCTGGGAGGTGATGCGCGCCTACCCGAATGCCCAGGGCGGCTTCATCTGGGACTGGGCCGAGCAGAACATCCGCCGTCCGCTGATCACCACCCCCGACTCCTCCGGCAACGACATCGCCGCCTCCCTCTCCGGCAAGCCCAAGGCGGTCGACGGGTACGGCGGGAAGGGCAAGGCGCTGTATCTGTCCGGTCTTGACGACTTCGTCGAGATCTACCGCGACCCGAAGCTCGACTTCACCGGCACCGCCGTCACCCTCGACGCCCGCGTCAAACCGGCCGAGCCGTGGACCGGGGACTTCACCATCGTCAGCAAGGGCGACCAGTACGTCCTGCGGATGAAGGACAAGGACACCCTCGAATTCACGATCACCGGCGGCGGCAAGCCCCGCACCGTCACCGCCCCCGTGCCCGACGGCTGGACCGGTGCCTGGCACCGGGTCACCGGCACCTACGACGGCACCGCGCTGCGCCTCTATGCCGACGGTAAGGAGCTCGCCGAGACCGCGTGGAGCGGCCGTATCGACTACACCGGCTTCGACCTCGGCGTCGGCCGGAACAACGACACCATGGAGGACGGCTGGACCGGCCGCACCGCCAAGGGCACCATCGACCAGGTCCGGGTCTATGACACGGCGCTCGGCGCGGAGCGGCTCGCCCAGGACCAGGACCCCCGGAGCGACGCCCTGATCGCGCTCGACTTCGACGACTTCACCCGTAAGGGCAGCTACCTCTCCTACGGGCTCTATGAATCCGGTGTGGACGGCCTGGTCACCGCCGACCGCGACCCGGAGCCGGAGACCGCCCAGCTCGCCTGGGTGCAGGCCCCGATCCGGATCACCGACCCGGGCGGCGAGGGCGCCCGCACCGGCAAGGTGAAGGTCACCAATGAGCGCGCCTTCACCGGCACCGATGATCTCGCCCTGCGCTGGACGGTGACCGAGGGCGCGCGGACCGTCGCGAGCGGCACCCGCACCCTGGACGTCGGGCCCGGTGAGAGCGCCACGGTCCAGCTCCCGGCCCCGCCCGCCAACCCCGGGGGCTATGAGCGCCATCTGACCGTGCGGGCCGTCACGGCGCACTCCACCGACTGGGCCAAGGCCGGTCATGTGGTGTCCTTCGGCCAGTTCGCGGTCGGCGGCGACAAGGTGCCCGAGCCCGCCCCCGCCCCGGCCGCAGGCGGGCGAGCCAAGGCCGTCGAGCGCGGCGACACCGTGCGGGTCGGCGGCGAGGACTTCCAGTACACCTTCGGCAAGAAGGAGGGCACGCTCACCTCGATGCGCGTGGCGGGCCGCGAACTGCTCCGCTCCGGCCCCGAACTGGACGCCTGGCGCGCCCCGATCAGCAATGAGCGCTCCGACTGGGGCACCGCCGAGGGCAAGCGCTGGCGGACCCTGGGCCTTGACCGGTTGCGCACCACCGTCGACGGGGTCGAGGTGACCCCCGGTGACGACGGCACGGTCACCGTCACCGTCCGCTCCACGGCCGCCGCGCCCGATGTGACCGGCGCGTCCTTCGGCCAGACCGTGGCCTACCGGGTCGATGGCGCGGGCCAGGTCCGGATCCGGCATCAGGTCGAGGCGCGCGGCGACTTCCGCACCCTGTCCTATCTGCCCAGGATCGGTCTCCAGCTCAAGGTGCCCGAGCGGTACGGCACCTTCCGGTGGTACGGCCGCGGACCGGTGGAGAACTTCAACGACCGTAAGGACGGCACGCCCATGGGCGTCTGGTCCTCCTCGGTCGAGGACCAGTACGTCGAGTATCTGAAGCCCCAGGACCACGGCAACCACGACGATGTGCGCTGGGCGTCCCTCACCGACCGCGGCGGTGCCGGACTGCTGGTCTCCGGCGATCTGGAGGCGGGCGCCAGCGCGTACGACGAACTCGACCGCGCCGCCTATCCGCACTTCCTCAAGCGCAACGACGGCTGGAACACCCTGCACGCCGACCACGCGGTCACCGGCGCGGGCGACACCCCCAACCCGGTGCGCGACCAGTACCGGGTGAAGGCCGACAGCGCCTACGACTACACGCTCACCCTGCGCCCGCTCAGCGGCGGCGCGGGGGCGCACACTGGAACAGGAGGGAAGTAACCGCACCACCGATGGTCCCATGAGCACGCAGCGCCCCCGCCATCCCACCGAAGGCCACGACCCGCCGCCCGCCGGCGGCATCCTGTGGGCCGTGGCGGGGGAGCTGCGCAGCCTGCTCGCCCTGCCGGCCGCGATGACCATGCAGGTGGCGCATCCGGCCGTCGGGGCGGGCGTGGACCAGTACTCCGTCTTCCGCACCGACCCCTGGGGGCGCGGCGAGCGCTCCCTGCGGTCGGTGCAGCTATGGGTGTACGGCGGGGCACAGGCCCAGGCGGAGGGCCGCAGGCTGCGCAGGCTCCACGCGTCCATCCAGGGCGTCGACGCGCACGGCCGCCCGTACCGCGCGCTGGACCCGCCCGTCTACGCCTGGGTGCACGCCACCGGCTATCCGGTCTATCTGCGCGCCCAGCGCTATCTGGGCACCCGCCCCTTCACCGCCGCCGAGGAGCGCCAGTTGTACGGGGAATGGCTGCGGATCGGACGGGTGCTGGGCATCGACGACCGCGAGATGCCGGGATCCGTCGAGGAGTTCTGGCCCTACTACCGCGCGATGGTGCGAGAACGGCTGGAGCCGACCGTCGTCGCCCGTGAACTGGCCGCGCCCGACGCGTCCGTCCCTCCGCCTGGCCCGCTGCCGCCGCGGCTGCTGTGGCCGCTGCTGCGCCCGCTGTTCACCCGCTTCCGCGCGTTCCTCACCGTCGGGCTGATGCCGCCGGACGCCCGGGAGGCGATCGGGCTGGGGTGGACGCGCGGGCAGGAGCGGCGGCTGTGGTGGTTCGGGAGGGTCGTCCGGGTCGTGGTCCCGCTGCTGCCCGAGCGGCTGCGCTATCTGCCCATCGCGCGCGAGGCCCGGCGCCGCGCCCGCGCCGGACGGCCGTGACCAGGGGATATGCCGAGCGCCATCGCATCACGGCGGCGCCAGGCCCCGGCCGGGATGGGCGACCCGGCCGGGGTTTCGGGGCTCAGCGGCCGTGGGTGCTGTGCGTGTCCTGGATCCGCTGCCACGACTTCGGCCGCGCCGGCGCCTTGGCCGGGCTCAGCTCGGCCGCCCGCGCCTGCGCCGCGGCAGGCTTCGACGGGGTGAACAGCCAGGTGTCGAAGAGCGCGGCCAGCGGCTTGCCGGACACCTTCTCCGCGTAGGTCACGAAGTCCTTGACCGAGGCGTTTCCGTACCGGTTCTCCGTCGTCCAGCCCTTCAGGATCGCGAAGAAGTCCTTGTCGCCGATGTGGTTTCGCAGCGCCTGGAGAGCCAGCGCGCCCCGGTCGTACACCGCGTCATGGAACTGGTTCTCCGGCCCCGGGTTGCCCGGCTCGACCTTCCAGAAGGGGTCGTCGGCCGGGTAGGAGGCGTAGGTGTAGTCCGCCAGCTCCTGCGCGGTGCCCTCGCCCTCCTTCTCCGACCACAGCCACTGGGCGTAGCTGGCGAAGCCCTCGTTGACCCAGATGTCGCGCCAGTCCTTCAGCGAGACGCTGTCGCCGAACCACTGATGGGCCAGCTCATGCACGATCAGCGAGGTGTTCGCGCCCTTGGCGAACCCCTTCGGGCTGTAGAACGGCCGGGTCTGGGTCTCCAGCGCGTAGCCCGTGGGCACATTGGGCACATAGCCGCCCAGCGCGTCGAAGGGGTACGGGCCGAAGACGGTGGACTCCCAGTCCACGATCTCCGCCGACCGCTCCACGCTCGCCCGCGCCGCCCCGGCGTTGTCCCCGAGGTCCTTGCTGTAGGCGTTGATCACCGGCAGACCGTTCGCGGTCGTGTCCGTCGTGATGTCGAACTTGCCGACCGCCAGCGTGGTCAGATACGTGGCCTGCGGCTTGCTGGAGCGCCAGTTGTAGCGGGTCCAGCCGAGCTGGGAGCTGGTCGACCGCAGGGTGCCGTTGCTGATCGCCTGCGTTCCGTCCGGCACCGCCACCGACACGTCGTAGGTGGCCTTGTCGAGCGGATGGTCATTGCTCGGGAACCACCACCACGCCGACTCCGGCTCGTTGGCCGCGATCCCGCCGTCCGGGGTGCGCAGCCATGAGGTGAACCCGCTCGCCACCACCTTCGAGGGGGTGCCGCTGTAGCGCACGACCACGGTGAAGGGGCGGTCGGAGGTCAGCGGCGCGGCCGGGGTGATCTCCAGCTCGTGGTCGCCGGTCTTGGTGAAGGCGGCCTTCTTCCCGCCCACCAGCACCTCGCTCACATCGAGCGCGAAGTCCAGGTTGAACCGGGACAGATCCTGCCGGGCGTCGGCCACGATCGTCGCCGTGCCCTCCAGCCGGTCCGTCGTCGGCTGGTACTTCAGCCGAAGGTCGTAATGGGATACGTCGTACCCGCCGTTTCCGTACGAGGGGTAGTAGGAGTCCCCGATGCCCGGGGCGCCCGGCGTGGCATCGGCCGCCGACGCCGGGATCGCCAGCAGCAGGCAGGCCGCGGCCGCGCCCGGGACGAGAAGTCTGTGGTGACGCACGAGTCCTCCAACTCGTAGGGGAGAACGATCACTCGTGACCTTATGTACTCCTCACACGCACCTCACGTCCATCACGCCGTCCGACATCCAATCGACATCCGGCCGCAACGCGGATCGACTCGGACACGATCGCGACACGTATCGCCCTCTTCTATACGGGAGTTGACTCGCGCTACCGTCCGGCCGTGTTGCTACAGACGCGGACACCCCGCATCCCCTGGACCACGCTCGTGCTGTCGGCGGTCACCGCGCTGGTCGCGGCCGCCATATCCCTGCTGCCACCGCTCGGCGCCCCGGCCGCCCACGCCGCTTCCGCCGCGCCGAGCGCACCGGACAGCAGATCCGACAGCAGACCCGTCTACTCCTACGAGAACGCCATCCGGGAATCGGTATGGGTGGACACCACGATCGACGGCGACGCGGACGGAGCCACCGACCGGGTCGCCGTCGACATCGTGCGGCCACGCGAACCCGCCGCGCAGGGCCGCCGCATCCCCGTCATCATGGACGCCAGCCCGTACTACTCCTGCTGCGGACGCGGCAACGAGAGCCAGACCAAGACCTATGACGCCGCCGGGAATCCGGTCCTCTTCCCGCTCTTCTACGACAACTACTTCGTACCGCGCGGCTACGCCACCGTCCTGGTCGACCTCGCCGGAACCAACCGCTCCGACGGCTGTGTGGACGTCGGCGGCCGCTCCGACATCCTGTCCGCCAAGGCCGTGGTCGACTGGCTGAACGGCCGCGCGACCGCGTACTCCACCCGCACCGGCGGGCAGCCGGTCAAGGCGAGCTGGTCCAACGGCGCCACCGGCATGATCGGCAAGAGCTACGACGGCACCGTCGCCAACGGCGTCGCCGCCACCGGCGTCAAGGGGCTCAAGACCATCGTGCCCATCGGCGCCATCTCCTCCTGGTACGACTACTACTTCGCCAAGGGCGCCGCGCTCTACGACTCCGGCCCCGACGGACTCTCGGACGCCGTCGAGAGCGATGACGCCCACGCCCGCTGCGCCGCCGTACAGAAACGTCTCGTCGAGGGCGCCCCGCGCAGCGGCGACTGGACCGGCCTGTGGAGCGAGCGCGACTATGTGCCGGCCGCGGACAAGGTGCGGGCCAGCGTCTTCGCCGTCCACGGCGCGCAGGACCTCAACGTCCGCACCAAGCACCTCGGACAGTGGTGGAACGCGCTCGCCGACGCGGGCGTCGAGCGCAAGATCTGGCTCTCGCAGACCGGGCATGTCGACCCGTTCGACTTCCGGCGCGGAGAGTGGGTGCGCACTCTGCACCGCTGGTTCGACCACTACCTGCTCGGTATCGACAACGGCATCGAGCGCGAGCCGATGGCCGATGTCGAGCGCGCCCCCGACCAGTGGTCCACCGACCGGGTCTGGCCCCCGTCCGGCACCCGGCAGACCACGTTGCGTCCGCGCGGCGGCGCCACGGCCGGAGTGGGCGTGCTCGGCACCGAGCGGGCCGAGCCCGGCGCGACGGAGACCTTCACCGACGACCCCGCGCTGAGCGAGGCCGACTGGTCCGCGGCCATCGACACCTCGACGCCCGGCAAGGCGGGCTTCACCACCGGTGCGCTGACGAAGGACCTGCGGCTGTCCGGCTCCGGCACGGTCACCGTCACCGCCACGCCCTCCACCGCGAGCGCCCATCTCTCCGCGGTCCTGGTCGACCTCGGCCCGGCCACCATCCGGAACTACACGGCGAGCGGTGAGGGCATCACCACCCTCGACCGGCGCACCTGCTGGGGCAGCAGCACGGCGGGCGACAGCGCCTGCTTCAAGGAGACCGCCGCCGACAAGGAGGACGTGGATTACACGGTCTTCAGCCGGGGCTGGGCCGACCTCGGCAACTTCGCGGACGACGGCAAGGGCCGCCCGCTGACCCCGGGCAAGGCGTACACCATCACCCTGGACCTCGCAGCCACCGACCATGTCGTCCCGGCCGGTCACCGCCTCGGCCTCATCATCGCCGGCACCGACGCGGGCCTTCTCGAACCGCCGTCCACCACCCCGCGGCTGACCCTTGACCTGCCCCGCACCTCGGCCCGTCTGCCGCTGGTCGGCGGCGCCCCCAAGGCCGCGGCCGCTCCCTCGCGCACGGCGGCCACACCGCCCCTGAAGGGCGTACGAGCCCCGCAGCACCGCACCCCGCTCCCGTTCACGTCCACGTCCACGTCCACGTCGACGTCCACTTCGACGTTCACCCACTCCACCCTCGACTGAGCCTCGCGCCGGTGGGTGCCGCGCCGCCACAGCCAGTGGCGGCGCGGCACCCACCGGCGGCGGGCCGTGGCAGGACGCCGGCACCGACATCACCCTCGTATCCCTCTCCCCCCAGGAGGTCCTTCGTGTTCTCGCGGTCACCCCTCATCCGCAGCGCCGCCTGCGGCGCGATCGGTGCGCTGCTGACCGGGTCGTTCCTCAGCGCGCCCGCGCGAGCCGAACAGCGTCCGCCGCGTACGGGGTTCGAGATCAGCCATGGCGCACGGTGGACCACCCAGGCCGAGGAGGCGGACTTCCTCGCGGCCGTCGACAAGTCCGCCCCGCGCGTGGCCGTCGACCGGATCGGCGCCACCGCGCAGGGGCGCCCGCTGCGGCTGGTGCGGATCGGCGCCCCGGCCGCACCCGCCGACCCGGGCAGAGCGGCACGCGGCAACGTCCTGCTGCTGATCTGCTCCCAGCACGGCGACGAGCCCTCCGGCCGGGAGGCGTGTCTGTCCACCGTCCGCGACCTCGCCTACGCCGAGGACCGCCGGACGCGACGCTTCCTGGAGCGCACTCAGGTCCTCGTCGTCCCGACCGCCAACCCCGACGGCCGCGCCGCCGACACCCGCGGCAACTCCGACGGTGTGGACATCAACCGCGACCATGTCGCCCTCACCACCGCCGAGTCCCGCGCGATGGCGGGCGTCATCCGCGACTGGCGCCCGGACACCGTCTACGACCTGCATGAGTACGGCGCGAACGTCCCGTACTACGTCAAGGACCTGCTGGCGCTGTGGCCGCGCAACCTCAACACCCAGGACCCGGTGCACCACGAGGCGCGGACCCTGTCGGACACCTATGTGCGCCCCAGCGTCGAGGCCGCGGGCCACACCACCGGCGTCTACGGCATCTGGACCGACCCCGAGACCGGGGAGCCGGTCAAGCAGGTGGCGGGCGACGGACAGGAGCGGATCCTGCGGAACACCGCGGGCGTCAAGCACTCCGTAGGGCTGCTGGTCGAGACCCGGGTCGACCCGCTCACCGATGCCGAGAAGGCCGATCCCGCGGTCAACAACCGCCGCCGGGTGGGCTCCCATCTGGCCGCCCTGAACGGCGCCTTCGACTTCATCACCGAGCGGCGCGGCCGGATCGAGGCGGCCACGACGGCGGCGCGGCTGGCCGGCTACGCGGACCGGGGCCCGGTCTACCTCGGCGGCGCGGACAACGAACCGCCGGAGGAGGGCACGGTCTTGCAGGATCCGCCGTGCGGCTACCGGCTGGACGCCGCCCAATACGGCGAGGTGCGGGACGAACTGGCCCTGCACGGGGTGACGGTCAAGCCCGCCAAGGGCGACGCAGGTGCCTTCGTACCGCTGCGCCAGTCGGCCCGCGCGCTCGTGCCGCTGCTGCTGGACGGCCGCGCCGCGTACCACCTCACCGCCGGGCAGCCGGTGGACAAATGCTGACATGACGCCTTGATGGCATACTAAAACGCCGACCCCGTGGCCGGTTGGCATGCATCTCAGAGTCCTGGGTAGCCGGAAATCCGTCAGCCAAACCCCCAGTGAAAGGTTTTTTGCGTGCCGCAGACAGGTACAAGCGCGGGGGACGTCGGCGGCGATCCCCCGGCCACCGTGGATACTCCCGGAGCCGGCTCCACCGGGCCCCATGCGGCCCCCCGGACGGACCGCGTGGTGTTCGGCGTATCCGCCGCGCTCACGCTGGCCTTCGTCATCTGGGGGTCCGTTGCCAGCGACACTCTGGAGAGTGTCTCGGACAGCATGCTCTCCGGGCTCATACACAACGGCGGATGGGCCTTCGTCCTGGCCGCGTCGGGATTTGTGATCTTCGCCCTCTGGCTGGCCATGAGCCGCTACGGCAAGATCACCCTCGGACAGGAGGGCGAGGAACCCGAATTCCGCACCGTCTCATGGGTCGCGATGATGTTCAGCGCGGGCATGGGCATCGGTCTGATGTTCTACGGCGTGAGTGAGCCGCTGTCGCACTTCGTATCCCCGCCGCCCGGGACCGACCCCAGCAGCGCGGCCGAGAAGATGCAGACCGCGATGTCCACCACGCTCTTCCACTGGACACTGCACCCCTGGGCCATCTACGCGGTCGTCGGCCTGGCCATCGCCTACAGCACCTTCCGCCGTGGCCGCCGGCAGACGATCAGCGCGGTCTTCACACCGCTCATCGGCTCGAAGAACGCCAACGGCTGGGCCGGCCGGGTCATCGACATCCTGGCCATCTTCGCCACGCTCTTCGGCTCCGCCGCATCGCTCGGCCTCGGCGCGCTGCAGATCGGCAGTGGTATCGAGGTGCTGGGCTGGAAGAGCGACGTGGGCACCGGGCTGCTGGTCGCCGTCATCGCGATCCTGACGGTCGCCTTCATCGCGTCCGCCGTCTCGGGTGTCGCCAAGGGCATCCAGTGGCTGTCCAACATCAATATGGTGCTGGCGCTCTTCCTCGCGGTCTTCGTCTTCGTGGCCGGTCCGACGATCATCATCCTCGACCTGCTGCCGACCTCGATCGGCTCGTACATCGGCGATCTGCCGCAGCTGGTGGGCCGTACCGAGGCCACCGGCGGCAAGTCGGTCGCGGACTGGCTGAGCAGCTGGACGGTCTTCTACTGGGCCTGGTGGATCTCCTGGACGCCGTTCGTGGGCATGTTCATCGCCCGGATCAGCCGCGGCCGCACCATCCGGCAGTTCGTGGGTGGCGTGATCCTGGTGCCGAGCACCGTCAGCCTGCTCTGGTTCGCCATTTTCGGCGGCTCGTCGATGAAGCTCCAGGCCGCGGGCCGGCTGGGGAAGGAATCGACCCCCGAGGGGCAGCTGTTCGGAGTGCTGGACCAGTACCCGATCGCCGGCGTGATGAGCGTGCTGGTGATGGTCCTGGTCGGCATCTTCTTCGTCTCCGGCGCCGACGCGGCGTCCATCGTGATGGGCACGCTCTCGCAGAAGGGCGCCTTCGAGCCGACCCGCTTCGTCGTCATCTTCTGGGGCGTGATCACGGGCGCGGTGGCGGCCGTGATGCTGCTGATCGGCGGTGGCGGGGGCGATGCCCTCACCGGATTGCAGAACCTGACGATCCTGGTGGCCGCGCCGTTCACGCTGGTGATGGTGGGGTTGTGCTGGGCGCTGCTGAAGGATCTGCGCCGCGACCCGCTGATCGTGCGGGGCGAACGGGGCGAGGAGGCCGTCGAGATGGCGGTCATCGCCGGTCATGAGAAGTACGACGGCGAGTTCGAGATCCGCATCGGCCCGGCGACCTCGTCCGACTCCGACTCCGACGCCTCGTCCGAGGACGGGGACGGGGATGGCGCGGACGGACCGGGCGATCGGGCCTCCGTCGCCAAGAGCCGCTAGCCGCTCCGGCCGCCCCGCAGGGCGCGGCTGTGACACCTGCCGCCCGGATCCGATCGGTCCGGGCGGCGCGTCGTATCCGCACGTTGTGTCGGTCCGGCAACGGGTCATGGCGTCCGCCACGGCGTAAGCGGCGACCCGGGCCGCCCGGCGCACCGCCGGTTTCCCCCTGATACCGCCCCGTAACGGGAATACTTGGGGCATGACCTCCGAGTACGTGACGTTCGGGCTGGCGCCGGCGATGCGCGCGGGCGGTGTGCTGGCCGATGGCGCGTACCAAACCCACCGCGACTTCCTGGACTTCGTGGTGGACGGCAGGCCCCTGCTGGCGCGCCTCGCCGACCTCGACGCGGTCTCACCGCTCGCCGCCGACATCGGGCCCTCCGCCCTCGCCGAGCAGGTGCGCAGGCTGCTGCTGGAGGCGGAGGCGCCGCTGGAGGGAAGCCGGTGCGTCATCTACGGCTGCCCGGAGTGCGAGGGGCTGGAGTGCGGGGCCGTCACCGCCGTCGTCGAGCGGGACGGCCCGGACGTCGTCTGGCGTGACTTCGTCTGGCAGACCGGCGAGACCCCGGACGCCGAGCGCGACGGCTACCACGACATCGGCCCCTACCGCTTCCACGGCGAGCAGTACCGGACCGCGCTGAAGCGGCTGCTGACCGCCGACGGCGCGCCCGCGCCGGAGGTCCCGACGGGCCCGAGGGCGCTGCTGATCGGACAGCGCGCCGCCGTCCTCGCCAAGCTGGCCGCCGCGCTGCGCAACATCGGCATCGGCGCCGAGATCACCCTGGACGCGGTGGGCGCCCACACGGATGAGCTGCGCAAATACGGTGCGGTGGTCTTCGGCCCGACGGTGGGCCCGGGCGAGCGTGACGCGGTCCGGGACGCCTTCGCGGCGGCGCGCTCCGACGCGGTGTGCGTCACCGCGCTCGCCCCGATCGTCCCCCTGCTCGTGGCCCAGGTCGAACAGGCCCTGGACCGCACCCCGCACGACCGCCGCCGCCTCCTCGGCCTGACGGCGGTGGCGGGCGGCGCCGAGGCGGTGGTCGAGGTCGGGTCCGCCTGCCGGGTGAGGCTGATGGCCCACCGCCTCGACCGGCTGTCCCGGCCCCATGCGCGCGAGCTCTTCGACGCCGTCCTGGACCCGGGCACCCACCACATCCCCCTTGACCCCCGCGCCATCCGCGGCCGGTCCTTCCTGACGGCCCGCACAAGCGACGCGGTACGGGTCACCCCCGTGGAACGGTAGCGGCGCGCGCCGACCCGATGTGCTCTCGCCGGGTGCCCCGATGCTGGGCCCGGCCGGGCGCCGCGCCGCCGAAGAATCACTCACCAGGGGCTCGCCCGGCCGCGTCCTACGCCTGCCATAGGCCGCGAGCGGGCCACTCCCGCCCTGCCCGACCCGACCAGTGCCTGCCTTCCGGCCCGTGAGCGGGCCCGCGCCCCGCTCTCGCCCGCTCCCATCCAGTTGACCGCGTGGGTGCTCCGGTCCCTGGCACGGCCCGCGCCCCGCCGCCACCCGGCTGACCGCGCAGGCGCGCCGGGCCCCTGACGCGGCAGCCCGCGTCCGCACTCGGGCGATCGCTTTGGGCACCTCCACGGGCCCCAGGGAGCCCGATCGGCAGCCCACCGCCCCCTGGCCTGGCCGGACGCCCTTCGGGCGGGTCCGCAATCGCCGGACGGGCTGATATTCAGCCCGTCCGGCGATTGCGGACCGGGGCCCGGGGCGGACCCCACGCGCGGCGGAGCCGCATATCGACAGGAGCCGGGAAGGGGCGGGTAGGGGAAAGCAGCCGCCGCCCGGCCTCGCCGTCATGGCGAGGCCGGGCGAGGCGAACCGGGTGTTGCCCGGAGGGCTAGCGCTTCTTCGGGTCGAGCAGGCCCGCCCGCCGGAGGGCGTCGGCCATCGCGCCGTTCACCGGGGCCGCGTCGCGGCCTCCGCCTCCGCCGCGCTGGCCGCGCCCACCGCCGCCGCCCTGACGCTGCTGAGGCGCACCGCCCTGGCGCTGCTGGGGTGCGCCGCGACGGCCCCCGCCGCGCTGGCCGCGGGTGTCCTCGGAGCGGTTGCGGTCCCGGCCGCCGGACGCGGCGCCCGCCTCGTCGTCGAGCCGGAGCGTCAGCGAGATCCGCTTGCGCGGGATGTCGATGTCGAGGACCTTCACCCGGACGATGTCGCCGGGCTTGACCACGTCCCGCGGGTCCTTGACGAACGTCTTGGACATCGCGGAGACGTGCACCAGGCCGTCCTGGTGCACACCGACGTCGACGAACGCCCCGAACGCCGCGACATTGGTGACGACGCCTTCCAGGATCATCCCGGCCGACAGGTCGCCAATCTTCTCGACGCCTTCCTTGAAGGTCGCGGTCTTGAAGGCGGGACGCGGGTCGCGGCCCGGCTTCTCCAGCTCCTTGAGGATGTCGGTGACCGTCGGCAGGCCGAAGGCGTCGTCCACGAACTCGTCCGGCCGCAGGTCCCGCAGCACCGCCGTGTTCCCCATGAGGGTGGACACGTCACCGCCCGCCTTGGTGACCATCCGGCGCACCACCGGATACGCCTCGGGGTGCACGCTCGACCCGTCCAGTGGGTCGTCGCCGCCCCGGATGCGCAGGAAGCCCGCGCACTGCTCATACGCCTTGGGGCCGAGCCGGGCCACGTCCTTGAGCGCCTTACGGTTGACGAACGGGCCGTTGGCGTCGCGGTGGGAGACGATGTTCTCCGCGAGGCCGGTGCCGATGCCCGAGACCCGGCTGAGCAGCGGGGCGGAGGCCGTGTTGACGTCCACCCCGACACCGTTCACACAGTCCTCGACGACCGCGTCGAGGGAACGGGAGAGCTTCACCTCGGACAGGTCGTGCTGGTACTGGCCGACGCCGATCGACTTCGGATCGATCTTGACCAGCTCGGCCAGCGGATCCTGGAGCCGGCGCGCGATGGAGACGGCGCCGCGCAGCGAGACATCGAGCTCCGGCAGCTCCTGTGAGGCGAAGGCGGAGGCCGAGTACACCGAGGCGCCCGCCTCCGACACCATCACCTTGGTGAGCTTCAGCTCGGGATGCCTGCCGCACAGCTCGCCCGCCAGCTTGTCGGTCTCGCGGGACGCCGTGCCGTTGCCGATCGCGATGAGCTCCACATTGTGCTCACGCGCCAGCCCGGCCAGCTTGTCGAGGGCCTGGTCCCACTGGTTGCGGGGGACATGCGGGTAGATCGTGTCCGTGGCAGCCACCTTGCCGGTCGCGTCGACCACGGCCACCTTCACCCCCGTACGGAAGCCGGGGTCGAGGCCCATCGTGGCGCGCGTCCCCGCCGGGGCGGCGAGCAGCAGATCACGGAGGTTGGCGGCGAAGACCCGGACGGCCTCGTCCTCGGCGGCCTGCCGCAGCCGCAGCCGCAGATCGATGCCGAGGTGGACCAGGACGCGGGTGCGCCAGGCCCAGCGCACCGTGTCGGCCAGCCACTTGTCGGCGGGGCGGCCACGGTCCGCGATGTCGAAGCGGTGGGCGATGGAGCGCTCGTAGGAGGTGGGGCCGGTCTCCTCGGAGGGCTCCTCCGGCTCCAGGGAGAGGTCGAGGACCTCCTCCTTCTCCCCGCGGAACATCGCCAGCACCCGGTGCGAGGGCAGCTCGGTGAACGGCTCGGCGAAGTCGAAGTAGTCGGCGAACTTGGCGCCCGCCTCCTCCTTGCCCTCGCGCACCTTGGTGGCCGCCCGGCCGCGCTCCCACATCCGCTCACGCAGCTCGCCGATGAGGTCCGCGTCCTCGCTGAACCGCTCGGTGAGGATGGCGCGCGCCCCGTCCAGCGCGGCGGCGGCGTCCGCGACGCCCTTCTCGGCGTCCACGAAGGCCGCCGCGGCGGCCGTGGGCTCCACGGTCGGGTCGCTCAGCAGCCCGTCCGCGAGCGGCTCCAGCCCGGCCTCGCGGGCGATCTGCGCCTTCGTACGCCGCTTGGGCTTGTAGGGGAGGTAGATGTCCTCCAGCCGGGCCTTGGAGTCCGCGGCGAGGATCTGCGCCTCCAGCGCCTCGTCCAGCTTGCCCTGGGAGCGGATCGACTCGAGGATCGCGGCGCGCCGCTCCTCCAGCTCCCGCAGATAGCGCAGCCGCTCCTCCAGGGAGCGAAGCTGCGCGTCGTCGAGCATTTCCGTCGCTTCCTTGCGGTAGCGCGCGATGAACGGCACGGTGGAGCCGCCGTCGAGCAGCTCGACGGCGGCCTTGACCTGCCGTTCCCGTACGCCGAGTTCCTCGGCGATCCTGCCTTCGATGGACGTCGTCACGATCACGCTCCGCTTTCGGTATGCACTGCTCCTGCATTGTGGCAGGTGGCACTGACGAAGCGGTCGCGGCCGACGCTTTCGGCGGGCCGGGAGGGTCGGGATACGGAGCGGGCGGACACCGGTATCAGCCGGAAACGGTCATCACACCCGCCTGCGGCGCGGCCCGCTCGCCACGTCGGAGGCTCCGCCGAAGAGGCGGGCCAGGGCGCGGAAGGGGAGCGTCACCACGGTCGCGATGGCGGCACCGATGGCACGGAGCACGTCGGCGATGGCACGGAACACGGTGGATACCTCCTGTCGGTCGGTGGCGGCTCGGCGGCGGCCGCCGGGCACCGTTCGCTACGCGGCGCACGGGCTGGTGCCGGCGTACGCGGCGCGCGGTGTGGGCGCCCGGTTGTCAGACGGCCGATCGCGCACGACAAGCGGGTATCCCGATGTGCTCCCGCCAAACTCCGCCCGGCACGGGCGGTCCCGTGCCGGGCCGATGGCCGGACGGGTCGCGCCCGTGCCGCGTCTCCCCCGGAAGCCCTTCCTGGAAGGCTCCCCCCGGGGGGCGCGGCACGGGCGCGTGGCGGGCCCGTCGGCCGACCGTCAGCTCTTGCCGCGGAGGTCCGCCGGGAAGGCGCCGTTCTCGCGGGCGGTGGTGGAGAAGGCGGTGGCCAGCTCGGTCAGCCGGGCCACGCCCTCGGCGCCCAGGTGCTCGTACGGCGCCGCGTCCAGGCGGTCGGTCTCCTGCTCGAGGTGCTGGCGCAGCCGCTCACCGGCCTCCGTCAGCTCGTTGTCGGCGGTGAGCACCCCCCGGTCGCGCAGCCGCTGCCGGGCCGCCTCCCACTCGTCGGCGCTCCAGCCGCGGGTCCGCAGGATCCACTTGGTGGACATGCCCTGCCCGGTCGCGGTGTGGGAGGCCAGCGCCTCGACCGCGTCGAGCTCGGCGCTGACCAGGGTCATCAGATGGCCGTCGCCGCGGTGTTCGCGCAGCAGCGAGGCGGCGTGCCACAGCGCCAGATGCGGGGCGTCCGGGACGGGCAGATCGGCGTGGGCGGAGTACAGGGGGCGCGCCGGGCGTGAACACGCCTCCGTGGCGCGCAGCGCCAGCTCCGCGGCCTCGGCCATTTCCTTGGAGGCGATGACGTCCTCGCCCAGCACCCGCCGCAGCACCGAGTCGGCGGCCCGCAGCCGGGCCTCAAGGGCGGCCTCGGGGGAGACCACGTCCCACGCGGCCGGAATGTGGCGGGCGATCAGGTCATGGCTGAAATTGAAGAAGGTCGCGGTGATGGTGCCCGCGCCCGCCCGGCCCATCGGCGCCGCCCGCCCGACGAAGTAGGCGGCCGCGCTGTCCTCCAGGCCCAGCTTGGCCAGCTCCTGGCCGAAGTCGGGGGCGAAGTAGATGGCGGAGTGGAGCGGGTTGACGACGCTGTAACAGCGCCGGGCGGCAAGCTCGGGAAGTGTGGTCATGGCCGCACGCTACCGACAGGTAGTGAGCCCCGACAGCCCGGGTATCCCCAAGATCCATCGGGCCCGCGGGATCCGGCCACCCTTACGCCGTCGCGATCCCCTCCAAACCCCATCAGCCCGCTCGATCCGGCCATTTTCCGGCCGCGGTCATCCGGCCGGTGGGGTCCAGCGGAAGCGCGGGGTGCGGCGTTCGAGGAAGGCGGCGATGCCCTCGCCGGCCTCCTCGCTGTGCCGCGCCTGTTCCCGCCAGTACGCCGCCCGGTCCGGCTCGACGGGCCCGGCCGCGAACTCCTTGGCCGCCGCCTGGGTGAACTGTGAGCGGGAGACCAGCGACCGCGTGAACTCCGCCACCCGCTTGTCGAGTGCGCCCGTCGGCAGCACCTCGTCCACCAGCCCGGTGCGCAGCGCCCGTTCGGCGTCGATCAGCTCGCCCGAGAACAGCAGGAACTTGGCGGTGGCCGGTCCCACCAGCTCGACCAGCCGGCGGGTCGAACTGGGGGCATAGACGATGCCCAGCTTGGCCGGGGTGATCCCGAAGCGGGCGCCCTCCTCGGCGAACCGCAGATCGCAGGCGGCCGCGAGCTGGCAGCCGCCGCCCACGCAGTAGCCGCGCACCGCGGCCAGGGTCGGCTTGGGGAAGGCGGCCAGCGCCTCCTCGGCGGGCAGCGCGAGCCCGGTGGACTCCTCGTACGTGGCGCTCAGCGAGCCGATGTCGGCGCCCGCGCAGAAGGTGTCGCCCTCGCCGGTGAGCACCAGCGCCCGGACGGTGGGGTCGGCGGCGAGCCGGGTCAGCAGCGGGGGCAGCGCGCGCCACATCCCGGGGGTCATCGCATTGCGCTTGGCGGGATGGCGGATGACGACGGTCGCTATGCCGTCGGCGACCTCGTGCTCGAGACAGGGCTCCATGTGCCGGATCGTATCCGGGCCGCGCGGGGGCGCCTTCGACGGCATCCGGGCCGGAGCGGAGCCGGGGCGGGACAGGAGCGGGGCCGGGGCATTCGGGCCGGTCACGGCCGAGTCACCATGGTCGGAACCCTGATGAGCAGGAACAGTCGAGCGTGTGACGCTGGCATACGCCAACGATCAAAAACGCTCGATAAGCGTCAAGTTGTGCGTACTCCATCGGTCCGTACCAGAGCTTCTCAACACTCGGTATGAGTGGTCGGGCGCGGCGAGGGGTGGGTATCGGACATGGAGATCCTCGGGAGAGTCCCCTCCGGAGCGGGACAGGCCCCGCCCCCGGCCCCGCCCCCGCCACCGGTCGCCTACGAGGGGACGTGGCGGTTCACCGCGCCGGCCCTGGACTCCTCGGTGCCCCAGGCCCGGCACGCGGTGCGCGATCTGCTGGCCCATCAGCGCGTGCCGGTCGACGACGAACTGGTGGAGAGTCTGCTTCTGATCGTCTCCGAGCTGGTCACCAACGCCGTACGGCACGCCGCGCTGCTCTCCCCCGAGCTCGCCGTCGAGGTCTCCCTGAGCCGGGACTGGGTCCGGATCGCCGTCGAGGACAACCACCCCTACCGGCCCGTCGCGCTGATGGCGGACCAGGGCGGGACCGGCGGGCGTGGACTGCTGCTGGTGACGGCGATCACGGAGGCGGCGGGCGGGGTCTACGACGTCGACCACACGGCGAGCGGCGGCAAGATCGTCTGGGCCGCCCTTCCGCTGCCCGGCGCGGCTACCAGCCGGCCGCCGTCCCGGTGAGCTCCCGGACCGCCGGACGGGCCGCGTCCAGCACGGTCATGAACCACGCCGAGAACGGTCCCTCGTCACGCAGCTTCGCCAGCTCATCCGGGGTGACGAAGGCGATCTCGCCGATCTCCTCGGGATCCGGGCGCGGGGCCGCCCGCACCAGCCCGGCGAAGAGGTGGTTGTACTCCTGCTCCACCAGGCCCGAGGCGGGGTCGGGGTGGTTGTAGCGGACGGTGCCCGCCTCCCGCAGCAGCGCGGGCGCCACGCCCAGCTCCTCACCGGTGCGCCGGGCGGCGGCCACGAACGGCGGCTCACCGGGGTAGGGGTGGCCGCAGCAGGTGTTGGACCAGACCCCGGGGGAGTGGTATTTGCCCAGCGCACGGCGCTGCAGCAGCAGCCGCCCCCGGTCGTCGAAGAGGAAGACGGAGAACGCCCGGTGCAGCCTGCCGGGCGCGAGATGCGCGGAGAGCTTCTCCGCGGTGCCGATCGTCGTACCGTCCTCGTCGACCAGCTCGAGCATGATCGGGTCTGCGGAACCGCTCGGCGCGGAGGGCGCGGCGGTCTCGGCGGAGGCGCCGTTGGCAGGTGTGATCGGCATGACCATCCTCATAGTTCCGACTCGTGAACATCCAAGTCTGCCGCACATGTGCCCCCTGTCTGTGTCAGTGGCACAGCTTGGCTTCGTGATCAGCATGCCCACCCGGTTCGAGCTGGAACGTGCAGTGCCCGACGTCGAAGTGCTCCCCCAGACATCCCTGCAAGGCGTGCAGCATCCGCTCGTGGCCCATCGCGTCCAGAGCCCCCGGGGCGACCACCACATGCGCGGAGAGCACCGGCATTCCCGAGGTGATGGTCCACACGTGCAGATCGTGCAGCCCCTCCACCCCGGGCAGGCCCAGGATGTGGGCGCGTACGGCCGCCATGTCGACATTCCGCGGTGCCGCCTCCAGGAGGACGTTCAGCGTCTCGCGCAGCAGCTTGTACGTCCGCGGGACGATCATGAGGCCGATGACCAGGGAGGCCACGGGGTCGGCCGCCTGCCAGCCGGTCGCGAGGATGATCCCGGCGGACACCAGCACCGCGACCGAGCCCAGCGCGTCCGCCGCGACCTCCAGGAAGGCGCCCCGGACGTTCAGACTCGTGTGCTGGCCGCCCCTGAGCAGGCCCAGCGACACCAGGTTCGCCGCCAGGCCGACGGCGCCGAAGACGATGGTCAGCCCGCCCTCGGTGGCGGCCGGGGTGAGGAGCCGCAGTACCGCCTCGGAGAGGATGTAGCCGCCGACGCCGAACAGCAGCAGACAGTTGCCGAGGGCCGCCAGGATCTCGGCGCGGGCATAGCCGTAGGTGCGGTGCGGGCTCGGGGGACGGCCCGCGAAGTGGATCGCCAGCAGCGCCATCGCGAGCCCGAGTGCGTCCGTCGCCATATGACCGGCGTCCGCGAGCAGGGCGAGGGAGTCGGCGAGCAGGCCGCCGATGATCTCCACGGTCATCACCGTGAGCGTGATGGCCAGGGCGATCCGCAGCCGCCACCGGTGGGCGGCGCCGGCGGTGGTGTGGCCGCGCGCGTGGTCATGACCTGCGCCCATGTGCGTACGGCCCTCCTCCCGGCGCCGAGGTCCCCTGCTCACCAGTGAACAACGGCGCCGGGCGCGGCCGGATCAGCCGCGCCGGTGCCAGGTCGGCCGGGCGGACACCCGGGCAGCGGCACCAGTGCCCGGCCGGGCCGCCGGTGCGGTCGGCCGAGGCGGTGCCCGGGCGGCCGCTCCAGAGTCCGGTCAGCGCCGCCGGTGCCCCGTCAGCCGCGTCGGGCCCCGGGGCGGTGCAGGCACCAGCCCTCCCAGGCCGACTCCACCATCGCGCGCACATCGTGCCGGGCGCTCCAGCCCAGCTCCTTGGCGATCAGTTCGGTGGATCCGACGACCCGGGCCGGATCGCCCGCCCGGCGCGGCCCGACCACGGGGGTGAGTTCCGGGCGGCCGGTGACCTCCCCGATCAGATCGGACATCTCGCGCACCGAGACGCCCTGACCGGTGCCGATGTTCACCGTGAGATCGCCCGGCGCCCGCTGCGTGGCGAGCCGGCGGGCCACGGCCAGATGGGCCGAGGCCAGATCCTCGACATGGATGTAGTCGCGGACACAGGTGCCGTCGGGGGTGTCGTAGTCCTCACCGAAGATCCGGGGCGGCTCTCCCTCGGTGATCCGCTCGAACATCATCGGGATGATGTTGAACACTCCGGTGTCGGCCAGCTCGGGGCGCGTGGCACCCGCCACATTGAAGTAGCGCAGACAGGCCGTGGAGAGCGAGTGAGCCACGCCCGCCGCTCTGACCAGCCATTCTCCGGCCAGCTTGGTCTCCCCGTACGGATTGATCGGCAGGCACGGGGTGTCCTCGGTGACGAGTTCCACATCGGGCATGCCGTAGACGGCCGCGGAGGAGGAGAAGAGGAAGCGGCTGACCCCGGCCGCGACCGCCGCCTCCAGCAGCACCGTGAGCCCGTGCACATTCTCGCGGTAGTAGCGCAGCGGCTGCTCCACGGACTCCCCGACCTGCTTCTTCGCCGCGAGATGCACCACACCGGTCACCCGCAGGTCGGCGAGGGTGCGGTCCAGCAGCTCACGGTCAAGGATGGAGCCGCTCACCAGCGGTACGTCCTCGGGCAGCCGCGCCCGGACCCCGCTGGACAGGTCGTCGAGCACGGCCACGGACTCGCCCCCCTCGGCCATGGCCCGCACGACATGCGACCCGATATATCCGGCACCACCTGTGATCAGCCATGTCATGCCCCGCACCCTATCCGTGGCGGGGCGGTCGCCGTTTGTGGAGGACAGCAGCCATCCACCATGATGATCCGCGGCACGCGGAAGTGGTCGTTCCCCCGATCGTGTGGTGAATGCGCGGTGAACGGCGGCTTCCAGCAATCCGATAGCCTCTGCCGGACGTGCCGCCGGCCCCACGGGGTGAGGGCGTGCGATGCCCATGGCCCGGAGGGCCCAGGCCAGTGCCATCAGCGGCGCGGCCACCATGTCAGCTGCCAAGGAGTGAGTTCGTCTGTCGACCGCGATTCTCACCGGTGCGCCGGTCGCCGGCTCGTCCCTCGAGGACGGCCTGCGATCGCTGGGCTTCGACGTGCGTACGGCGACCGACGCCGCCGCGGTCACGGCGGAGCTCACCACCGTCCCGGCGCATGAGCGGGTGGCCCTCGTGGACCCCCGCTTCGTCGGCCATGTCCATGCCCTGCGGCTGGCCCTCACCGACCCCCGCTTCCCCGCGGCCGCGGTGCGCGGCGCGCTCAGCGTCCAGCCGGAGGCTCGTACGGCGCTGGTCCGCGCGGTGACGGCTACGGCCGCCACGGCGCGGACCCTGGGGCATGGCAGCGGGGCGCCCGCCGCCGGGCCGGGCACGGGCGCCGTACCCGCCGTCGGCAACCCCAGCCAGGCGGTCCGCGTCGGCGCCACGGAGGCGGCCGAGACGGACGCAAGCGCACGCGGCGCCGCCACCGCCGGTGCTGTCGGCACGGCCGCGCCGGACCGCGCCGCCGACGCGTCCACCGCCGACGGTGTCACCGCCACCCACTCCCGTGTGGACGACCTCGCCGCCGCCCTCGACGCCGAAGGCGTCACCGTCCACCGCCCCGAGCTCGGTGTGCTCGTGGCCGACGTACCCGCGGACGCCGAGGCGCGGGCCGCGGCGCGCGACGCCGTGGCCGCGGTGGACGACGAGCGGGTGCGGCTGCGGTCCGCCGTGAAGGCGCGGGACGGCTTCTTCACGACCTACTGCATCAGCCCGTACTCGCGCTACATCGCCCGCTGGTGCGCCCGGCGCGGGCTGACCCCCAATCAGGTCACCACCGCCTCCCTCCTCACCGCCCTCATCGCGGCGGCCTGCGCCGCCACCGGCACCCGGCCCGGGTTCGTCTCGGCCGGTGTGCTGCTGATCGCCTCGTTCGTGCTCGACTGCACCGACGGACAGCTCGCCCGCTACTCGCTGCAGTACTCCACGCTCGGCGCCTGGCTGGACGCCACCTTCGACCGGGCCAAGGAGTACGCCTACTACGCGGGCCTCGCCCTCGGCGCCGCCCGCGCCGGCGGCGGTGATGACGTATGGGCGCTCGCGCTCGGCGCGATGGTGCTCCAGACCTGCCGCCATGTCGTGGACTTCGCCTTCAACGAGGCCAACCACGACGCCACCGCCAACACCAGCCCCACCGCCGCCCTCTCCGGCCGCCTCGACAGCGTCGGCTGGACGGTCTGGGTGCGCCGCATGATCGTGCTGCCGATCGGTGAGCGCTGGGCGATGATCGCCGTGCTGACGGCGGTCACCACGCCCCGTATCACCTTCTATGTGCTGCTCGTCGGCTGTGCGCTGGCCGCCTGCTACACCACCGCCGGCCGGGTGCTGCGCTCGCTGACCCGCCGCGCGAAGCGCACGGACCGGGCCGCCCACGCCCTCGCCGAGCTCGCGGACTCCGGTCCGCTGGCCGAGCTGGTCGCCAAGGCCGCCCCCCGCAAGGCGAGTTCGTACCTCGCCCCGCTCTCGGCCGCCCTCGGTGCCGCGGCCGTTCTGGCCGGCACCGCCGCCGCCGGTTTCGGCTCCTGGGTGCCCGTCGGATGCGCCGTGCTCTACGCGGTCCTCGCGGGCGTCGCCGTCGCCGCGCCCCTCAAGGGCCCCCTCGACTGGCTGGTGCCGCCGCTCTTCCGCGCCGCCGAATACGGGACCATCCTGGTCCTGGCGGCTTACGCGGAGGTGAACGGCGCCTTGCCCGCTGCTTTCGGGCTGGTTGCGGCGGTCGCCTACCATCACTACGACACGGTGTACCGCATCCGCGGCGGCACGGGGGCGCCCCCGCGCCGGCTGGTGCGGGCGATCGGCGGGCACGAGGGGCGGACGGTGGCGGTCACGGCCGCCGCTGCCCTGCTGCACCACCAGAACCAAGGTTTCACCATCGCGTTGACCGCTTTGGCGGCGGTCCTCGCGCTGGCGGTGCTCATCGAGAGCATCCGCTTCTGGGTGTCCTCAGGAGCACCCGCTGTACACGACGAAACAGGAGAACCCGCATGATCGGCCTCGTGCTCGCGGCCGGCGCCGGACGGCGTCTGCGTCCCTACACCGACACGCTTCCCAAGGCCCTGGTGCCAGTGGGACCCGAGGGGAAGGAAGGCGAGCCCACCGTCCTGGACCTGACCCTCGGCAACTTCGCGGAGATCGGTCTGACCGAGGTCGCCATCGTCGTCGGCTACCGCAAGGAGGCCGTGTACGAGCGCAAGGAGGCCCTGGAGCAGAAGTACGGCCTCAAGCTCACGCTGATCGACAACGACAAGGCCGAGGAGTGGAACAACGCCTACTCCCTCTGGTGCGCCCGTGACGCGATCCAGCACACCGTGATCCTCGCCAACGGCGACACCGTGCACCCGGTCTCCGTCGAGCAGACCCTGCTGGCCGCGCGCGGCAACGGCCAGAAGATCATCCTGGCCCTGGACACGGTCAAGCAGCTCGCCGACGAGGAGATGAAGGTCGTCGCCGACCCCGACAAGGGCGTCCAGAAGATCACCAAGCTGATGGACCCGGCCGAGGCGACCGGTGAGTACATCGGCGTCACCCTCATCGAGGGCGAGGCCGCCGCCGATCTCGCGGACGCGCTGAAGGCCACCTTCGAGCGCGACCCCGACCTCTACTACGAGGACGGCTACCAGGAGCTGGTCAACCGCGGCTTCAAGGTCGACGTGGCCCCGATCGGCGACGTCAAGTGGGTCGAGATCGACAACCACGACGATCTGGCGAAGGGCCGTGACATCGCGTGCCAGTACTGACGAGGCTCATCCCCTCGCCGCTCGTCGTCGACATCCGCGCGGGCGCCCTGGACGATCTCGCGGGGGTCCTCGCCGACCAGCGGATCTCCGCCTCCGGCAAGCTGGCCATCGCCATCAGCGGCGGCTCCGGCGCCCTGCTGCGCGAGCGGCTGTCACCGGCGCTGCCGGGCGCGAGCTGGTACGAGGTCGGCGGCGGCACGCTGGATGACGCGATCAAGCTCGCCGACGCCATGAAGTCGGGGCACTACGACGCGGTCGTGGGGCTGGGCGGCGGAAAGATCATCGACTGTGCGAAGTTCGCCGCCGCGCGCATCGGCCTTCCGCTGGTCGCCGTCGCCACCAACCTCTCGCACGACGGTCTGTGCTCCCCGGTGGCGACCCTCGACAACGACGCCGGACGCGGCTCGTACGGGGTGCCCAACCCGATCGCGGTGGTCATCGATCTCGATGTGATCCGTGAGGCGCCGGTGCGCTTCGTCCGCTCCGGTATCGGCGACGCCCTGTCCAATATCTCCGCGGTCGCCGACTGGGAGCTGTCCCACCGCGAGACCGGCGAGCAGATCGACGGCCTCGCGGCCGCTATAGCGCGCCAGGCGGGCGAGGCCGTGCTGCGCCACCCCGGCGGGGTCGGCGACGACGGCTTCCTCCAGGTGCTGGCCGAGGGACTGGTGCTCACCGGCATCTCCATGTCGGTCGCGGGGGACTCCCGCCCGGCCTCCGGTGCCTGCCACGAGATCAACCACGCCTTCGACCTCCTCTTCCCCAAGCGCGCCGCCAGCCATGGCGAGCAGTGCGGCCTGGCCGCCGCCTTCGCGATGCGGCTGCGCGGGGCGCACGAGGAGTCGGCGCACATGGCCGAGGTGCTGCACCGGCACGGTCTGCCCGTGCTGCCCGAGGAGATCGGCTTCACCGTGGACGAGTTCGTCCAGGTCGTGGAGTTCGCTCCGAAGACGCGCCCCGGCCGTTACACGATCCTCGAGCACCTCGACCTCTCAACCGACGCGATCAGGGACGCATACGCCGACTATGCCAAAGCAGTCAGTCAAGCCATCAGTGGCTGAACTCCGCCCGGTCGTCCACCCCACAGGGGTCAAGGACCGGCGGAGCGGTGAGCACTGGGCCGGGCGCCTCTACATGCGGGAAATCTCGCTGCGCTGCGACCGGCACCTGGTGAACACCCGGGTCACGCCCAACCAGCTGACGTATCTGATGACCGTCTTCGGCGTCCTCGCCGCCCCGGCCCTGCTGGTGCCGGGGATCGCGGGCGCCGTGCTCGGGGTGCTGATGGTCCAGCTCTACCTGCTGCTGGACTGCGTCGACGGCGAGATAGCCCGCTGGAAGAAGCAGTTCTCGCTGAGCGGTGTGTATCTGGACCGGGTCGGCGCCTACCTGTGCGACGCCGCGGTGCTCGTCGGCTTCGGGCTGCGCGCCGCCGACCTGTGGGGCTCCGGGCGGATCGACTGGCTGTGGGCGTTCCTCGGCACCCTCGCCGCGCTCGGTGCCATTCTGATCAAGGCCGAGACCGACCTCGTCGGGGTCGCCCGGCACCAGGGCGGTCTGCCGCCGGTCAAGGAGGCGGCCGCCGAGCCGCGCTCGTCCGGTGTGGCGCTGGCCCGCAGAGCGGCCTCGGCGCTGCAGTTCCACCGGCTGGTCCTCGGGGTCGAGGCGTCGCTGCTCATCCTCGTGGTGGCGGTCGTGGACCAGGTGCGCGGGGACCTGTTCTTCACCCGGCTGGGCGTTGCCGTACTGGCTGGTATCGCCCTGCTGCAAACCCTTCTTCACCTCGTGTCCATCCTCGCGTCGAGCAGGCTCAAGTGAGCATGAGCGCCATGAAGGTCGGAGCGGTCGTCCTCACCATGGGCAATCGCCCCGAGGAGCTGCGCGAACTCCTCGACTCGGTCGCCAAGCAGGACGGCGACCCGGTCGAGGTGGTCGTCGTGGGCAACGGTTCGCCGCTGCCCGCGCTCCCCGAGGGCGTACGGACCATCGAGCTGCCCGAGAACGTGGGCATCCCGGCGGGCCGCAATGTCGGCATCGAGGCGTTCGGACCCGGCGGCTCGGACGTCGACGTACTGCTCTTCCTCGACGACGACGGGCTGCTGCCGGGCACCGACACGGCCGAGCTGTGCCGCCAGGCGTTCGCCGACGACCCGGAGCTGGGCATCATCTCGTTCCGCATCGCCGACCCCGACACCGGCGTCACCCAGCGTCGCCATGTGCCCCGGCTGCGCGCCTCCGATCCGCTGCGGTCCTCCCGGGTGACCACCTTCCTGGGCGGAGCCAACGCGGTCCGTACCACGGTGTTCCAGCAGGTCGGAGGGTTGCCGGACGACTTCTTCTACGCGCATGAGGAGACCGATCTGGCCTGGCGGGCGCTGGACGCCGGCTGGATGATCGATTACCGGTCGGACATGGTGCTGCACCATCCGACCACCGCGCCGAGCAGGCACGCGGTCTATCACCGGATGGTGGCCCGCAACCGGGTCTGGCTGGCCCGGCGTAACCTTCCTGCGCTGCTCGTGCCCGTCTATCTGGGCGTCTGGCTGCTGCTCACGCTGGCCAGGCGTCCGTCGAAAACCGCACTTCGGGCCTGGTTCGGGGGCTTCAGGGAGGGCTGGAAGACACCGTGTGGTCCACGCCGACCCATGAAGTGGCGTACGGTATGGCGCCTGACCCGACTGGGCCGACCTCCTGTCATCTGACAAGCTCGTATCGAAGAGCATCGGGCGCGACCCGGGGCGCGGCCCCGCTCAGCGCACCCTGAAGACGAAAGTGTCAACTGTGAGCGAGACTACGCACGACGGTGCGGTAGCCGTGAGTGCCCCGCCGTCAGCCGACGACGGCCTGTCCCCGGGCGAGCTGGCAGCGAAGTACGAGCTGTCGGTAAGCGGCGCCCGGGTGGGCCTCGGCGATTACATCCGCCAGATGTGGGGCAGGCGTCACTTCATCTTGGCCTTTTCGCAGGCCAAGCTCACCGCGCAGTACAGCCAGGCCAAGCTGGGCCAGCTGTGGCAGGTGGTGACCCCGCTGCTCAACGCCGCGGTGTACTTCTTCATCTTCGGCCTGCTGCTGGGCGGCAGGGGCGGAATGGAGAACGACATGTACATCCCGTTCCTGGTGACGGGTGTGTTCGTCTTCACTTTCTCGCAGAACTCCGCGATGGCCGGGGTGCGCGCCATCTCCGGGAACCTGGGGCTGGTGCGGGCCCTGCACTTCCCGCGGGCCTCGCTCCCCATCTCGTTCGCGCTTCAGCAGCTCCAGCAGCTGCTCTTCTCGATGATCGTGCTGGTCGTCGTGTTGCTGGGTTTCGGGCACTTCCCGGCCTTCGCGTGGATCCTGGTCATCCCGGCCCTGGCGCTGCAGTTCGTCTTCAACACCGGTCTGGCCCTGGTCCTGGCCCGGATGGGGGCAAAGACTCCCGACTTGGCGCAGCTGCTGCCGTTCATCCTGCGTACGTGGATGTACGCCTCCGGTGTGATGTATCCGCTGGAGCACATGCTCCAGAAGGCGGGGGCGCACTCCTGGGTCTCCGACCTTCTGCTGGCCAACCCGGCGGCGGTCTACATGGACCTGATGCGGTACGCCCTGATCAGCGACTACCCCTCGTCGAGCCTGCCGCCGCATGTCTGGGCGCTGGCAGTGGGGTGGGCGGTGCTGCTGGGCGCCGGGGGATTCGTGTACTTCTGGAAGGCAGAGGAGCAGTACGGCCGTGGCTGAGCAAATCCTGGACAAGACTGCCGAGGCTGCCAAGGCGGAGCAGACCGCCCAGGCGGCTCCCGTACCGTCACGGGTGCCCACCGTCATCGCCGACGACGTCCACATCGTCTACCGGGTCAACGGCGGCCCCAAGGGGAAGGGCAGCGCCACCGCGGCCCTCAGCCGTTTGCTGGGCCGTAAGCACGCCCCGGGTATGCGCGAGGTGCACGCCGTGCGCGGGGTCACCTTCGTGGCGTACAAGGGCGAGTCGATCGGCCTGATCGGATCCAACGGTTCCGGTAAGTCGACCCTGCTCAAGGCCGTCGCGGGGCTGCTGCCCACCGAGCGCGGCAAGGTCTACACCAACGGCCAGCCGTCGCTGCTCGGGGTGAACGCGGCGCTGATGAACGACCTCACCGGTGAGCGGAACGTCATCCTCGGTGGTCTGGCCATGGGCATGTCGCGTGAGCAGGTCCGGGAGCGCTACCAGGGCATCGTGGACTTCTCGGGCATCAACGAGAAGGGTGACTTCATCACCCTCCCGATGCGCACGTACTCCTCCGGTATGGCGGCCCGGCTGCGCTTCTCCATCGCCGCGGCCAAGGACCACGACGTGCTGATGATCGACGAGGCGCTGGCCACCGGCGACAGGAAGTTCCAGAAGCGCTCCGAGGCCCGTATCCGCGAGCTGCGCCAGGAGGCCGGCACGGTCTTCCTCGTCAGCCACAACAACAAGTCGATCCGGGACACCTGTGACCGGGTGCTGTGGCTGGAGAAGGGCGAGCTGCTGATGGACGGCCCGACCGACGAGGTCATCAAGGCGTACGAGAAGGAGACCGGCAAGTAGCCGCTCCGGGAACAGCGACTCCATAAACCATCAGGCCCCGCCGGGCAACCCGGCGGGGCCTTGTTGTCCACTAGCGGACCAGGTACCCGGATGGGGAATGGGTAGGGAAGCATGGCACGTTGGGCAGGGCAACGGGGGAATCTGCACGGGGGGCTGACGGGGTGGCCAAGAATGGGGCCGTGGGCGGAAGCAGCCATGCCGAGAGGGTGTTCCGCGTGCAGCGGGCCTTCACCCAGCTCGGCGGACGGGCCCATGGGCCCGGGGCGCTGGCCAGAGCGGCGGAGCTGGATGATTCGACCGTCTACCGGATTCTGCAGTCCGGGGTGCACCAGGGCATCTTCGTCCGCGAGGGCCGGGGGCTGTACCGGCTGGGCTCGGCGGCCCCGCAGCTCGGTCTGAAGGCGCTGGCCCACTCGCCCGCGCCGGACGCCGCCCATGCCCTGCTGGAGGCGCTGCGCCGGGCCACCGGGGGGCTGGCCTTCCTCTATCTGCTGGCGCCGTTCGGCGGCGCCCACCGGCAGTGCGCCGATATGGCCGTGGGCGACTCCGATCTGACGGAGCTGGGGATGACGCCCCGTGCGGTGCAGACGGTCGAGCACTCGCTGCGGGTGGGCGCCGCGGGGCGGGCGATCCTGGCGTATCTGCCGGAGACGATCCAGTCGGAGGTGCTGGACCGGCCGGTGCCCGCCGAGGCCGGCCCCGGGGCCTTCCGGGACGATGTGCGGCTTCTCGCCTCGCTGGACCGGATCAGGGCGCGGGGCTACGCGCTGGGCCATGAGGAGTGCGCGGCGGGGTGGAACGAGTGCGCGGCGCCGGTCACTTGGGACGGGCTGGTGATGGGCTCGGTGCTGGTGATGAAGCCCAAACAGGTCATGACGCGGTGTCCGGTGACCGTCATCGGGGCGGTGGAGCAGACGGCGGCGGCGCTGGCCGATCTGGGGCGTGGCCATCCGGCAGAGCCGGATGAAAATGATGCGAGACTAAAGTAAATTTACGGTAACACGGGTAAACGTGAAGCGCATTCCCCGCGCTTCACCAGCCCTTTCTCGCGAGGCGAGAAAGGGTCGGAAATCCTTGACTCGTACGGGTGTACGGCCGCAATAATCAAGAGGGCAATCCAGTCTGATTCTTGCATGAGCGGCGGCTCTACGCGCCGCACACTAGGGGGAAATGTCACCGTGTCCGACAGGGGCGGTCTTGCCGTCGTGCCCGATATTCCCGCACCGAACTGGACGCGGGAGCTTGAGCGTGTGCCGTTGTTATCGGCCAGAGAGGCCCAGGCGTTTGCGCTGCTCGGCGCGGGGTGGTCCAACCGCCGTATCGCGCTGCGGCTCCAGGTGACCGAGCGCACGGTGAAGGCGCATGTGGCGTCAATACTCGCGAAACTGCAGGTGGAATCGCGGCTGCAGGCCGGTCTCGTCGCCCTCAGCTACCGGCACCTGTACCAAAGTACAGTTCCCGGGAGGATCGTGGCCGGATAGCGTTGCCTGTGTCTGCCCGTTTATCCCTCGGCCGGATATCGACTTGAACGCACCCGTCGCACAGCAAACGCGCCGTCATAGGAAAGGTATTCATGTCTGACCGTTCCGGCCCGAGCGGAATGAACCCCGTGTGGACGCTGGTGGTGTCCGGACTCACCGTCTTCATGGCCGCCTTGGACAACCTCGTCGTCATCACCGCGCTGCCCGCCATCCAGAAGGACCTGGGCACCAGCCTCCAGGACCTGGAGTGGACGGTGAACGGCTACACGCTCACCTTCTCGGTCTTCCTGATGGCCGGTGCGGCCGCCGGGGACCGGTTCGGGCGCCGCCGGGTCTTCCTGGCCGGCCTCGTCGTCTTCACCGGGGCCTCCGCCGCCGCGGCGCTGTCCGGCAGCGCGGACGCCCTGATCGCCGCCCGGGCCGTACAGGGCCTCGGGGCGGCCGTGGTGATGCCGCTGACGCTGACGCTGCTGACCGTCGCCGTCCCCGAGCGCCGGCGCGGTCTCGCGCTGGGCGTCTGGGGCGCGCTCAGCGGCCTCGCGGTCGCGCTCGGCCCGCTGATCGGCGGGGCCGTGGTGGAGAAGATCTCCTGGGAGTGGATCTTCTGGGTCAATGTGCCGATCGGCGTGCTGGTGCTGGTGCTCGGCCTCTGGAAGCTGGCCGAGTCCACCCGCCCGGACACCTCGCTCGACCCGGTGGGCACCGTCCTGGTCAGCCTCGGGGTCTTCGGTGTGGTCTACGCGCTGGTGTCCACCACCGAACACGGCTGGTCCAGCGGCCGGGTGATCGGCTTCCTGGCCGGCGGCCTCGTGGTCCTCGCGCTTTTCGTGGCCTGGGAGCTGCGCACCGCCGAACCCATGCTGCCGATGCGGCTGTTCCGCAACCGCGCGTTCAGCGCGGTCAACGCGGCCAGCCTGCTGATGTTCGCGGCCATGTTCGGACTGGTCTTCCTGCTCACCCAGTTCATGCAGAACATCCAGGGCTTCTCGCCGCTGGAGGCGGGCGTGAAGATGCTGCCGTGGACGGCGATGCCGGTTCTCGTCGCCCCGCTGGCGGCGCTGCTGACCGCCCGGCTCGGCAACCGTCTGGTGGTCGCCGCGGGTCTGCTGTTCGAGGCCGTGGGTCTTGGCTGGCTGGCGTCCGTGGTCAGCGCGGACACCGCCTACGCCGACCAGGTGCCCGGTCTGGTGCTCGGCGGAATCGGCCTCGGGCTGTTCTTCTCGCCCGTCGCGGAAATGGCGATGAGTATCGTCGCACCCCGCGACCAGGGAATCGCCTCGGGCGCCAACAACACCTTCCGGGAGCTCGGCGGCGCACTCGGCGTCGCGGTGCTCACCTCCGTATTCACCACGCTGGGCGGATACGGCTCGCCCCAGGAATTCGTGGACGGGCTGCGGCCCGCCGCCTGGATCGGCGCCGGAATCGCCGCCCTTGGCTGTCTGGCCATTCTCACGGCACCGCGCGGCCGTACCGTACCCGGCGAAACGAAGGTGATTTCTTCGGGCGCCGCCGAGGATTCATACACGGGAAACCTCCCGAGTCGGTCGCGCAACTAAATTCGACAGAGCGAAGACAGAGCGAAAAAGATGATCCACCGGTCCCCGGACCCCGGGTGACCGTTGGGTATGGGGGTCGCTATGTACGACGTCATTGTGGTAGGAGCGCGCATCAGTGGGGCATCGACGGCGATGCTCCTGGCAAGAGCGGGATACCGGGTCCTTCTCCTGGACCGGGCCAAATTCCCCGGCGGCAAGGGGGCCGCCACAAATCTGGTTCACCCCCCGGGAATTCTCCGGCTGAAGCGCTGGGGACTGCTGGACGAGGTGGCGGCCACCGGCTGCCCGCCCATTCACTCCTACGGTCTGCAGAGCGGCCCCGTCCAGCTGATGGCCAAGCTGCCCGCCGTCGAGGGCGTGGCCGAGGCGTACTCCCCGGAGCGCGCCAAGCTGGACGAGATCCTGCTCGAGGCCGCCGTCAAGGCCGGGGCGGAGCTGCGGGAACAGGTCGCGCTGCGCGAACTGCTGACCGACAGCCAGGGCACTGTCATCGGCGTCCGGGCCGAAACCGAGGACCGCACTCCCCTCGTCGAGCACGCCCGGCTGGTGGTGGGCGCCGACGGCTCGAACTCCACCGTCGCCCGGCTGGTGGGGGCCGAGAAGTACGACTCCCACCCGGTGCTCAACAAGAGCCACTGGTCGTACTGGGCCGATCTGCCGCACGACGGCAAGGTGCGCACCTACCGCCACCGCCATCAGCACGCCTTCACCTGGCCCACCCACGACGGCCTCACCATCGTCGGAGTGGCCCTGCCGGTCAAGGACTTCAAGGCGTCCCCCGACCAGGAGCGCGACGCCACGGTCATCGCCGCCTTCGAGGACGTCGACCCCGAGTTCGCGGCGCGGCTGCGGGAGACCCGGCGCGTCGACAAGTGGATGACCGGCGCGGTCCCCAACTTCCTGCGCCACTGCCACGGCCCCGGCTGGGCCCTCGTCGGCGACGCGGGCTACACCCGCGACCCCATCACCGCCGCCGGTATCACCGACTCCCTGCGCGGTGCCGAACTGCTCGTGGAGGCCGTGGAGCCCGCCCTGTCCGGCGACCGTGACCTCGCCGCCGCGCTCGCCGACTACGCCCGGCGCCGCGACGCCCTGGTGGGCGGCCACTTCCGGTACACCCGCGACCATGCCGCACTCGCCGACTACAACCGCGAGGAGCTGGAGTTCATCCGGGCGATGGCGCGCAGCCCGCACCACGGCAGCGGCATGGTCGGGATGTTCGCCACGATCGTCCCGCCCGCCGAGTTCTACTCCCCGGCCAATATCCACGCCCTCTTCGAGCACATCCCGCCGGGCCCCGATCCGGGCTGGAAGATCCGGATGGTGCGCTGGCTCGTCCGCGGCGCCCCCAGACATCTGCCCCCGGCGACCCGGCTCGCCGACCGGCTGATCGCCGCCAACCTCGGGAGCATGGGCACCTTCCTGCTCGACTCCCCGGTCGCCGGCGCCGCCTAGGAGGTGTCCGACGGATCGTGACACCTGCGGCGGGCTGCTCCCCTCCCCGCCCCTTCCCGCAGCATCGATTTGCGGCTCCGCCGCGTGGTGGGGCTTCGCCCCGGACCCCGGGGCCTGGGGCGAAGCCCCTGGTAACGGGGAGGGGGAAAGCACCGATATGCGGCTCCGCCGCGTGGTCCGCCGGACACCCCCCGGCCCGGCTCTCCCGCGGCCCGCCCACACGGCACGGCCGCGACCTCACAACGGCCATCGGCCGCCCACAGCGCCGCGTCACCCGCGCGAGTGACGCACCTCACTCACCGTCACCACCCCACTCATGGAGGCATCGGCATGTCCAGCAATCCGTCCACAGGCGTCACCACGGCCTTTCTCTTCCCCGGACAAGGCGGCTTCGACGGCGAGGCGCTCCGCCGGGCCAAGGAGCGCCATCCCCAGATCGGCCGGGTCTTCGAGCGGCTCGACGCCGTGACCGAGGAGCTCTACGCCCGCCGCATCTCCGAGGTGCTCTTCGGCGAGCGCAAGGCCGATCTGCGCGATCTGCTCGACAACGACCCCTGGGCCTCCCAGGTCGCCATCTACGGCGCGGGCCTGGCCGCCTACGAGATCCTCGCCGCCCAGGGCGCCACCCCCGACGTTCTGGCCGGGCACAGCCTCGGCGAGATCACCGCCCTGGTGGCGGCCGGGGCGTTCTCGGTCGAGGACGGGGTCCGGATCGTCGCCCAGCGCGTCGCCGTGATCGAGCGGCAGGGCGGTGTCGACGGCCGCATGGTGGCCCTGGCCGCGAGCGCCGAGCGCACCCGCAAGCTGCTGGAGCTGGTGGACGAGCCGCTGCTGGCCGTCGCCACCGAGAACCACGACGAGCAGACCGTGGTCAGCGGCCCCGCCAAAATCCTGGACCGGGTCGTGGCGATCGCCGGACAGCTGGACGTGGGCGCCATCGAGATCGACACCCCCTTCCCCTTCCACACCCCGGCGCTCGCCCCCGCCGCCCCCGAGTTCGCCGCCTACGTACGGAAGCTGGACCAGCATCCGCTGAACCGCCCGGTCTACTCGCCGATCCTGCAGCGCTACTACGAGCCGGGCGATGTGCTCGCCGATCTGCTGGCCGAGCACTTCACCCGGCCGGTGCGGTTCGCCGCGGCCGTACGGCATCTGCGGGAGAGCGGCGCCGAGGTGTTCGTGGAGGCGGGCGGGCGCGCCGCGCTCTCCAAGCTGGTCGCCAAGGTGACCGATGGCTCCGAGGTGCGGTCGCTGCCCACGCTGGCCCTGACCGGGGGACGGCTCGCCCTCGACGGAACCCTCGAGGCGCTGCGCGAGGCCGGTCTGGCCGCGCCCGAGCGCGGCGGGCTGGCCGAGCTGCTGGCCCCCTCGGTGCCCTCCGACGTCTTCGCGGCGTACTGGAGCGAGCGCGGCCACATGGTGCTGGAGCTGGTCCGCACCGAACTGGACGCCTTCCGCAAGTCCGCCGAGGCCGAGCGCGCCGAGCCCGAGTCCGCCGTCGAGGCCGCTCCCGAGACCGCCCCCGCGGCCCCGTCGGCCTCGTCCGCGTCCGAGCCGCGGCCGGAGGAGTATGACCGCGAGCGGCTCTTCGACGAGCTGCGGACCCTCTACGCCGAGGCGCTCGAATACCCCGAGGACGTCTTCGAGGACGAGGTGCAGCTCGAGGCCGAGCTGGGAGTCGACTCCGTCAAGCAGGTCGAACTCCTGTCGCGGGTCTCCAGTCGGTACGGGCTGCCGCCGCGCGAGTCCGGCTTCCGGCTGGCCACCTACAACACCATGGGCAAGATCACCGACTTTGTGCTGCAGCAGATGAACGACCAGGGGGCCCATGCGCCGGCCTCCGCCACGGGCTGAAGCGCCCACCCCCTCGTCGCAGAAGGAGTCAGTCGTTCCATGAAAGACCTCACGGGGAAGGTGGCCCTGGTCACCGGAGGTTCCAAGGGCGTGGGAAAGGCGATCGCGCGCACCCTCGCGGCCCGCGGCGCCGACATCGTCCTCAACTATTTCCACTCGCACGACCAGGCCAAGCGCACCAGGGACGAACTGGTGGCAACCGGCGCCCGGGTCGAGCTCGCACGGGCCTCGGTGGCCCGGCAGGAGCAGGTCGACCGGATGTTCGCCGAGATCGAGGAGCGCCACGGGCGGCTGGACATCCTGGTCAACAGCGCCGCCAACGGGGCCCTGCTGCCCCTGGCCGAGGTGACCGACGAGGACATCGCCAAGGCCATCGACACCAACTACAAGGGGGGACTGCGCTGCGCCCGCGGCGCGGCCCCGCTGATGGCGCGCACCGGCGGCGGGTCGATCGTCACCGTCTCGGCGCTCGGCGGCTCGCAGATGGTGATGGCCAACTACTCGGCCTGCGCCCCCGCCAAGGCGGCCGCCGAGGCGGCGACCCGCTATCTCGCCGTGGAGTTCGCCCCGCTCGGCATCCGGGTGAACACCGCCTCGGCCGCCATGCTCGAAAGCGATGTCGCCGACAAGTTCCCCCGGGCCCGGGAGATGCAGGAGGTGATCGCCAGGGCGACGCCCTTCGGACGGCTGGGCACCGCTGAGGAGTTCGCCGACGTCGTCGCCTTCCTGGCCTCCGACGCCTCGCGGTGGATCACCGGACAGGTGGTGCTCGCGGACGGGGGACTGACGCTGGGCGCCGCCCTCCTGTCCCCGCCCGCCGCCGCCCCCGTACGGGAAGAGGCCGCACCGGAGCCCGAGTCCGTCGTGGCCCCAGCACCGGAGCCCGAGTCCGTCGTGGCCCCGGCGCCCGAGGCCGAACCCGTCGTGGCCCCCGAGCCCGTACGCCCCCGGGCCGCCGCCGTCACGGAGGCGGCCGTCGCCGAGGCCGTGGACGCGCCCGGCCCCGACCTGCCCCCCGATGTCCCCGACGACGCGATCGCCGTCGTCGGCATGGGCCTGGCGGTCGCCGGGGCGAACAGCCCCGAGGAGTTCTGGAAGCTCCGTACGACCGGTGACGAGCTGTTCGTCAAGATCCCCCGGGATCGCTGGCGGCATGAGAACTTCCACGCCGTCGACACCGCCGCCGAGGACAAGGCGTACGCCGACCGCTGCGTCTTCATCACGGACTTCGAGGCGGCCCCCGGCTCCGTCGACAGCATGGCCGACGGCACGGACGACCACGAGCTGACCACCATGTGGCTGCGCCACAGCCTGGTCCAGGCCCTGGACGGGGTGCGCCACCAGGACACCGACCGCTGCTCCTTCGTCGTCGGCTACACCCCCGACGGCAGCCAGCACCTCGAAGAGGCCGGGGTGCTGGACAGCGTCACCCGGATGACGCAGGACATCCTCCGGGACCTGCCGCTGGAGGACGGCGAGCGCACCACCCTCGGCGGCGACATCGAAGCGGCCCTGGCCCGCCGCTACTGGCGCGCCGGACAGGACCGCTCGCGCTTTCTGCCGCACCGCGTCGGCGAGCTGGCGATGCGCGGGCTGCTGCCGCCCTCCACCGAGCTGCACATGGTGGACACCGCCTGCTCCTCCTCCCTGTACGCGATCGACATCGCCGCCAAGGGCTTGCTCATGGGCAAGCAGGACATCGCGGTCTGCGGTGGCGCCTTCGCGCTCGCGCCGCGCGGCACCGTGCTCTTCTCCAAGCTCCAGGGGCTCTCCAAGCGCGGTGAGGTGCACGCGCTGGACGAGGACGCCGACGGGGTGATCTTCGCCGACGGCGCCGCGCTGGTCGTCCTCAAGCGGCTGAGCCGGGCGCGGGCCGACGGGGACGAGGTGCTCGGGGTGCTCCGGGCGTTCGGCTCGTCCTCCGACGGCAAGGGCAAGGCCATCTACGCGCCCAACGCCGCCGGTCAGAGCCTGGCGGTGCGGCGCGCCCTGGAGGCGGGCGAGGTCGAGGGCGGTGCGGTGAGCTGGGTCAACGCCCACGCCACCGGCACCCCGGCCGGTGACCTCGCCGAGTTCACCACGCTGCGGGAGTACTACGGCACCGCGGGACCGGCCGCGGTCACCTCCAACAAGTCCCTGATCGGCCACACCGGCTGGGCGGCGGGCGTGGTCTCGCTCATCGAGAACCTGCTGGGCCTGGCCGAGCACACCATCCCCGGTCAGTTCCGCTTCTCCCGGCCCCGCGAGGACTTCCGGCTCGCCGAGACCGGACTGGAGATCACCCCCGAGCACAAGGAGTGGCCGGGGAAGCCGGACGGCCCGCGGCTGGCCGCGGTGTCCGGGTTCGGCTTCGGCGGCACCAACGCCCATCTGATCGTCTCCGAGCACCGGCCGCGCCCCGCCGCCGCGAGCGCCACCGCCACCGACCGGGCCCCCGCGACCGTCACCAAGGTCCCCGACCCCGGCAGCCGGGTGGCGATCGTCGGCTGGTCGGCCCATCTGCCGGGGCTGGAGGGGCGCGAGGAGGTCACCCGCTGGCTGGGCGGCGGCCCGCGCCCCCGCGACAGCTTCGGCCAGGAGTACCCGGCGCCGCCGTTCAACAAGGTGCGGTTGCCTCCCAAGACCATCCGCGCCCTGGACCGCTGCCAGCTGATGATCGTGGAGTGCGCCCATCAACTCCGCGACCAGATGCCGGACTTCTGGCAGGAGCAAGCGCTCAAGACCGGCGTGTTCGTCGGCCATATGGGCCCGACCCGCGCCGCGATGCTCTACGCCAACCGCTGCTATCTCGACGACATCGCCGAGGCGATCGGCGAGCTGGACTCCGATGCCCTGCCCGGTGTTCTGGAGCGGCTCGGCGACCGCGTACGCGACCTGATCCCGGCCTCCAACGAGGACTCCTTCCCCGGCCAGATGCCCAACATCATCTCTGCCCGGGTGGCGAACTACTTCGACCTCAACGGCCCGAACATGACGATGGACTCAGGCTTCGCCTCCGCCGTCTCCTCCATCACCTCCGCGGGCCGTTATCTGCGCACCGGGGAACTCGACTTCGCGCTCGCGGGCGGGATCAACGGCAACAGCCTCCCGGAGTACCGCACGCTGATCGGCGAGCTGCTGCCGCCGGAGGCCGAGGAACTCGCCGAGGGCGCCTTCCTGTTCGCCCTGACCACCGAGGAGCGGGCCCGCGCCGCGGGGCTCGAGGTGCTCGCGTACGTGGACGAACCGCTCGGTGCCGTCGAGGCGGGCCGCGGCGAGGCCGCCCCGGACGAGATCCTGCTGTGCGGCGCCCCCGCCCCCGAGCACGCCCGCTATCTCGGCGCGGCCGGTGGTCTCGCCGTCCTCAAGGCGCTGCACCGGCCCTCGGGGAGCGTGGAGATCGCCACCGACGAGAGCGAGGGCGCCGCCGGGGCCCGGCTCCGGCTGACCATCCCGGGGACCGGTGAGGACGCCGGGCCCGGCCCCGCGGAGGCGGCCCCGGCCGCGCTGCCCGCCGCGTTCGCCACCGACGGGCGGCTCGCGGACGGCACCCCCGTACGGGTCCGCCGCCAGGTGCCCGTCCTGACCGAGCTGCCCGCGCGCACCGTGCGCGAGCGCACCCCGTTCCTCCCCGTGGGCGCGGTGGTGCTCACCGACGCGCCCGAGCTGCTCGCCGGTGCCGCTCCGCCGGAGGCGGACCTCACCGTCCTGTCCACGGTGCCGCTCGGGGCCCCGCGCCCCGGCTGGCACCATCTGCCCGAGGTCACCGAGGAGTCGGTGCGCCGGGCCCTGGCCGGTGCGGGCCCCGGGGCCATCCACCTCAGGGTGGTCGCCGACCTCGGCCAGGCGCCCGCGGACGGCCCCGCGCCCGGCCTCACCGCCCTGCACGACGCCGCCTATCTGACGCTCCAGCACGCCTACGACGAGCTGGGCGACCCCGGCTCCTCGGCCGTGGCGCTGCTGCTGGGGGCCGCGCCCGGCGGCACCCCGCATCCGTACACCGGGCTCTTCACCGGGCTGTGGAAGACCGCGGCCCTGGAGCGCGACGCCTGCCTCGCCTTCACGCTCTGCACCTCCGCCACCGACCTCACCGAGGCCATCGCGCGGACCGAGGAGGAGAGCGCGGCCGAGCGGGTCTTCCCCGCGGTGTTCGACATCGACGGCGTACGGAAGACCTATCTGCTCTCCGACGAGCCGGGCGGCCCCGGCGAGGGGGCACGGGCCGTTCTCGGCCGGGACTCCGTCGTGGTGGTCGCCGGGGGCGCCCGGGGCATCACCGCCGAGGTGGTCAAGGCGGTCGCCGAGCACTTCCGGCCCCGGATCTACGTCCTCGGCAGCAACTCCCTGGACGACTGGCCGCCGGAGACCTATGAGGGCACCGACGAGGAGTTCGCCGCCCGCCGCGCGGGCTACATCAAGACGGAGATCGCCCGGCGCGACGGCCGCACCGTCGCCGACGTCAACCGCGCGTTCGACCGCATGGTCAACGCCCGCTCGGCGCGCCGGAACCTGGACGAGATGGCCGCCCACAGCGGGGCCGGCCGGGTCACCTACCTCGCCTGCGACATGCGCGACGGCGGCGCGGTGGACGCGGCGATCGGCCAAGTTCTGGCCGATCAGGGGCGGATCGACCTGCTGGTCAACGCCGCCGGGCTGCAGCGCTCGGGGCTGATCAAGGACAAGAGCTTCGCCGAGTTCACCGCCATCCGCGATCTGAAGCTGGACTCCTACCTCCACCTCAAGCGCGCCCTGCGCACCGCGCCGCCCCGGCTGTGGTGCAACTTCGGCTCGCTGCTGGGCTACTTCGGACAGCTCGGGGAGGCCGACTACGCCGCGGCCAACGACTTCCTGGCCGCCGCCGCGACCCACACCCGGGCCACCGATCCGCGCACGGACGAGTTCACCATCGGCTGGACGCTGTGGGAAGGCGTCGGCATGGGCGCCAACGAGCTGACCAAGGCGTACTACGAACGCGCCGGGTCGTACAGCAACATGGCCATCGCCGAGGGCATCCACCACTTCGTCCAGGAGCTGCACGCCCCCGTGCGGCGCCCCTCCGTCGTCCACCTCGGCGACGCCGAGCGGGCCACCGTCGAGCGCTTCTACCCCGGCTATCTGGCCACCACGGGCGAGGCGGAGCGGCCCGGGTTCTTCCTGCGCCGGCTGCTGGAGTCCGATGAGCGGTCGGTGGTCTACGAGTGCGCCTTCGACCTGGAGACCGACGGCTATCTGGAGCACCACACGGTGCGCGGCGAGGCCACCCTGCCCGGCACCTTCGTCACCGAACTGGCCGCCGAGGCCGCCCGTACCCTGGTCCCCGGCAAGCGGGTGATCGCCTTCGAGGACCTGCGCTTCGAGCACTTCCTGCGGGTCTACCGCGACCTCCCGGCCGGTCCGAGGCGCATCCGCGCGGACCTGGTCGACGGCCCCGGCGAGGTGACCGTCGTCCAGGTGCGGATCACCGAGGACGTGGTCGCGCCCAGCGGAGTGGTCCTGGTCAAGGACCGGGTCCACTTCCTGGCCCGGGTGCTGCTCGACACCGAGGCGCCCACCGCGCCGCGCTGGGAGGAGTGGCCGACGGGGGAGGAGACCCCGGTCCCCGACCCGTACCACCAGCCCGGCTCCCCGGTGCGGCTGACCGGCCCGTTCGTCTCCACCACCGACACCCGGATCCACCCCCGCGGCAAGCGCGCCCGCTACGCGCCCGACATCCCGGCGGGCGACCCGGTGTGGTCCCGGTTCACCGTGCCGTCCATCCTGCTCGACGGGCTGGCCCGGGTGGGGGTGCTGGATCTGGTCGACGGGCATCTGGTGCCGGTGGCCGCGCCGCTGTCGATCCGCCGGATCGATCTGTACGAGGAGATCAGCGACCACGATCTGGCCGCCTCCGGCGAGGCCGTCGACCTCTTCGTCACCCCGCCCGGCTTCGATCTGACGGCCGACGCCATCAGCAACCGCTTCGTGGCGGTACGGCCCGACGGCCGGATGCTCCTGCAGATGAAGGACATGCGGGCCACCCTCATCGGCTACATCGACGCCGAGACCGGCGAGGCCGTCCCCGTCGAACAGGCGGCAGCGGGGGAGGACCGGACATGACCGTGGCCGAGGAAGGCGCGCCGGTCCAGCCGGTGACCCGGATGGTGTGGCGGCTCACCGAGCTGCCGCGCCCCGCCGGGCCGCACCCCCGGCTCGCCGGGATACGGGTGCTGCTGATCGGCGGCGAGGAGGACATCGCCGCCGGTGTGGAGCGCGAACTGAAGGAACACGGCGCGCTGGTGCGCCGGGAGCCGGACGGCCCCGGCCCCGTGGACGCCATCGTCGACCTCACCGTGGGCCGGGCGTACGACCCGGACCCCGCCGCCTTCGCCGGGGCCTGGCGTCAGGCGCTGACCGGGACCGTGACCGCGCTGCGCGGCGTCTACGACGACTGGGCGGCGGAGACGACCGCGGACCGGCTGTTCTATCTCGCCGTCAGCTATCTCGGCGGCGGGATGGGCCAGCATCCGCGGGACGGTCTGGAGCAGCCCCTGGGCGGCATCTGGGCGGGGCTCGCCAAGACCCTGCACCGGGAGTTCCCCAATGTGAACGCCCGGGTCGTGGACATCGACCTGGCCGCCTCCGCCGACCTGCCCGGCATCGTCGCCGCCGAGCTCGGCCGCACCGGCGAGATCGAGGTCGGCCACCGGGACGGCCGCCGGTTCACCCTCACCCCCGAGGACCGGCCCGTGGCCGCGCCCGTCCTCACCCTCGGCCCCCAGGACACCGTGCTGATCTCCGGCGGCGGCCGGGGCATCGGCTGGGAGCTGGCCAGGTCGCTGGCCGCCCGGCACGGCGTACGGGTCGTGGTCACCGGCCGGGAGCCGTTCCCGAGCGGGGACGAGCCCTGGTTCGGCGTGGACGAGGCCGGGTGGAAGCGGTACGAGAAGGAGGTCTGGGCGGGCCGTACGAAGGGCGAGTCGCCCGCGAAGACCCGGGCCCGGCTCGCCCGCACCCACCGCTTGTGGGAGCTCGCCACCCATCTGACCCGCGCCCGGCGGGAGGGGCTGCGCGTCGAGTACGCGCGCTGCGACTTCACCGACCGAGCCCAGGTGCGCGAGCTCATCCGGCGCGAGGACGCGCTGGAGGGCGGCAGGCTCGCCGGAGTGGTGCACAACGCCGGAGTGGACACCTCCGCCCGGCTGCCGAAGAAGACCGACGAGGAGATCCTGCGCACCGTCGAGGTCAAGATCGAGGGCTTCCTCAATGTCTTCGAGGAGGTGCGCGACCGCGACCTGAAGTTCTTCTGCAGCGTCGGCTCCCTCACCGGACGCCTCGGCGGCATGGTCGGCCAGCTCGAATACGCCGCCGCCAACGACGGGCTGGCCAGGCTCGGCCAGTGGGCCGCCCGCCGGGCCGCGTTCCCCGTGATGACCCTCGCCTGGCCCACCTGGGACCGCATCGGGCTGATCGCCAACTTCGCCGCCACCCTGCGCTACATGGCCGCGATCGACGTGGCGGACGGGCTGGAGCGCTGGCGGGCCGAACTGCTGGGGGCCTCCGAGGGCGAGGTCACCTTCGTCGGGCCGCTGGGCCAGGCCATCGACCCGGGACAGGCCATCGGCTATCCCGTGGTGCCCGCGCTGCCCGGTTTCGCCACCGCCTATCCGAAGATCTTCCACCTCGGCGAGGTGACCGCCTACCAGCCGCACGCCCGGATGACGGCACGCGTCGTCCTCGACCCCGAACACACCCCCGCGCTCGGCGACTTCCGCGTCGACGGCGCCCCCGCGCTGCCGCCCTCCCTCCTGCTGGAGAACGCCCTGCGGGCCGCCGAATGGATCGTCCCGGAGGACTTCCCGGCGCTCACGGCCGGTGTTCTGGAGGAGATCGTGGTGCCGCTGTCGCTGCTGCGCCTGGACGGCCCCGCGATCCGGCTGGTCCGCGAGGCCCGCGGCTTCCACGAGGGGCACAACTGGGTCGTGGAGGTCCGCTACCGCCGGGAGGGGGCCGGGGACGGCCCCGAGGCCGGCCTGCGCATCGTCCACGAGACCGGCGCGCCACGGCCGCCCGCCCCGCCGGGCCCCACCGTCCGGCAGACCACCACCCTCCGCTCCGGGCCGCCGTTCCTGCACTGGCGCGGCGCCGTGGTGCCGCTGTGCGCATGGGGAGTGGAGCCGGAGGGCCGGCTGGTGGCCGAGGTTCCGCGCTGCCCGCCGGCCGACCTGTGGGCGACGCCCCTCGTGCCCGGGACGGCCCTTCCGGTCGCCGCGCTGGAGAACGTGGTGCGGCGGTGCACCACCCAGGGCGACGGGCTCTCGGTCACCGCCGACCCACTGATCCTCGGCCGCATCACACCGCACTCCGCCGAGCGCGGACCCACCCGCGTCGAGGGCGATCCCTCGCTCGGCGTCTGGCGGATCACCGACGCAGACTCCGGGGACCCCGTGGCGACCGTCTCGGGACTCTCCGGCCCGCTGGGAAACACCACGGAATAGAAAGGGAACCCCATGTCCACTCCCGAACAGAACAAGGCCGTCCTCGAGCGCTACTACGAGCAGTGCCTCAACAAGGGCAATCTGGACGTCATCTACGAGGGCGCCACCGAGGACCACATCAGCCACGGCACCGCCGAGAACGGCAAGGAAGGCGTGGAGCACCTGAAGGAGTGGGTGCGGCTGCAGCGCGCCTCCTTCCCCGACCTCCAGGTCACCGTGAACGACTGGATCCTGGACGGGAACAAGGTCGTCAGCCGGTTCACCGCACGCGGCACCCACACCGGCGACGCCTACGCGGGCATCATCCCGGCGCAGGGCCGCGCGCTGGAGATCCCCGGCATCGTCATCGACGAGTTCAACGACGAGGGCAAGATCGTGGAGAGCTGGTTCTCCATGGACAGCTACGACCTCGCCACCCAGCTCGGGGCGTTCGACGCGCCCCCCGCGTGACCGGCCGCTCGCCGGCCCCGGGACCCGGGGCCGGCCTCCCGGTCCTCATCACCGGCTGCTCCTCCGGAATCGGCCGCGCGTGCGCGCTGCGGCTGCACCGGGCCGGGCATGCCGTGTACGCCACCGCACGGCGGCCCGAGACGCTGGATGAGCTCGCGGCGCTCGGTATCCACACCCTGGCGCTCGACGTCACCGACGAGGAGTCCATGGCCACCGCGGTCGCCAAGGTCGAGGCGGCGCACGGCGCGGTGGGGGCGCTGGTCAACAGCGCCGGCTACGCCATGTCGGGCTGTATCGAGGAAGCCTCCATGGCCGAGGTGCGCGAGCAGTTCGAGACCAATGTGTACGGACTGGTCCGGCTCAGCCAGCTCGTGCTGCCCGCGATGCGCGCCCACGGCGGCGGCACCATCGTCAACATCTCCTCCATCTTCGGCCGTTACGCCGTCCCCGGCTCGGGCTTCTACAACGCCACCAAGCACGCCGTGGAGGCGCTCAGCGACTCCCTGCGGAACGAGGTGGCCGACTTCGGGGTGCGGGTCGTCCTCGTCGAGCCGGGCCCGGTGCGCACCACCCGCTTCGGTGCCACCTACGTCGCCAATCTGCGGCCGGTGAGCCGGACCTACGAGACCTTCCGCCGGGAGAGCGCCGAGTACTTCGAGGCGATCTACACCGGCAGCCGCCGGACCCTGGCGGGCACCTTCGCGATCCAGTCCGACGACGTGGCCCGGCGGGTGGCGAAGGTGGTGGCGAAGGGCGCCCGCGGCTCCCGGCCGCGCGCCCGCTACCCCGTCGGACTCCTCGCCCACAGCACGATCGCCCTGCGGCGCCTCGCGCCCGACGCCCTTTTCGACCATCTCTTCGTGCGCCGCCTCTTTCCGGTGCCCCGCGGGCCGCGGCCGCGAAAGCAAGGAGACCACCGATGAGCACAGCGACCTCCGCACCGCGCCTGGCACCCGGCCCCAAGGGTGTCCCGCTGATGGGCAGTCTGGGCCCCTGGAAGCGGAACACCGCCGAATTCCTCCTCGGTCTGCAGCGCGACCACGGCGAGATCGTCCGGATGCGGCTCGGCCCCTTCCTGGTGCACCAGGTGACCGAGCCCGAGGCGGTGCGCCGGGTGCTGGTGGAGAACAACGGCAACTACGTCCGCGGCCCGCTCTACGAGCAGTTCGGCGTGGTCATGGGCAAGGGACTGCTCACCACCGACGGCGAGTTCTGGCGCGCCCACCGGCGGGCGGTGCAGCCGGTCTTCCTCAAGAACGCCATCACCGACATCATCCCCAACATCATCCGGGCCACCGAGGAGATGCTGGAGACCTGGGAGCGCAAGGCCGCCGCCGGTGAGCCGGTCGACCTGATGACCGACATGCTGCGGCTGACCCTGGTCACCCTCAGCCGCTCGCTGTTCGCCTACGACATCAAGCCGGACTCGGCCATGCTCAAGACGATCGTGGACGATGTGGTGGAGGTGATGTTCCGGCGCGGCACCGCCACCGAGATGCTGCCCTCGTGGGTGCCGACGGACCGTCAGCGCAAGATCCTCAGGATCCACCGGGTTTTCGACCGCATCGTGGCCGATGTGCGCCGGAGCTACGCGGAGACGGGGGAGGGGCCGCTGATCGCGCTGATGGAGCAGGCCACCGACCCGGCCACCGGTGAGCCCTGGACCGATCAGCAGATCAAGGACGAGCTGCTCACCGTCTATCTGGCCGGCCATGAGACCACGGCCGTCTCCCTGTGCTGGACGCTGCTGTCGATCGCCGGCCACCCCGGGGTCCAGGAGGAGCTGGACGCCGAGATCGCCACGGTGCTCGGGGGCGGGCTGCCGGACGTGGCGAGCGCCGAGTCGCTCACGTACACCAAGATGGTCGTCGACGAGAGCCTGCGGATGCACCCGCCCATCTGGATCTTCCCCAGGGCGGCGGTGGACGCGGACACCCTCGGCGGCTATGACATCGAACCGGGCTCCTCGGTGCTGCTGTCCCCGCTGGTCTCCCACCACAACCCGCGCCACTGGGACAACCCGCTGGCCTTCGACCCGTACCGGTTCACCCCGCAGGCCATCAAGGAGCGGCTGCGGATGGCGTACCTCCCGTTCGGCACGGGGCCCCGGCAGTGCGTCGGCAACTTCATGGCGCTGCTGGAGCTGCGCATCATCGTGGCCATGGTGAACCAGCGCTTCCGGATCAGCCGGATCCCGGGGACCGAGCTGAGGTACGGCTCGCCGGTGATCTCGCTGCGGCCGCTGCAGAACGTGATGGTGACGGTGACCCCACGCGAGCGGAGCACCGCCGCGCCCCGCCCGTCCCGGCGGACCGCCCCCGCCGCTCCCGCCGCCTGCCCCCACCATCCGTAGGCCCCGCCGTCACCCGGATCCGGCCCGATCCACCCGTTGGTGGCCGAACCCGCCCTTTCCCGTCCGCCGGAAGGCCGTACGGGTGGTAAAAAATCCGTAAACGCCTTGGGGGAGGGCGAGTTGGGAAGCGTGCCCCTATGGGCGATCGGCCGCCCTGTGCGCCGCGGCCGTCGCGGAGAAGGCGGCGGGCCCGCGCAAGGCGGTGATCATGGACGTGAGCGTCCCCTTCCACCGCGGTCCGAAGGCGTAAGCGGAAGCTGAGTTCCGGGCCGGGCGGGACCCCGTCGCCTTCCCTGATGTCGCGCGGACGATCTCGCCCGGGAAAGCGCGTCAGGAACTCGCGCGGAGTGAACTGCTGATCGAATGCGAACCGAACTGGCGTGGTAAGGAACGCGCCCGCACCGGAGTCGGGGAGCCGGGGTGAGAGATCGTTATCCACGAGGCGCGGGCGCTTTTCGGGGAAAGCGCGTCTCGGCATGATGTTGACGAGAAAACGGACGCGGTGCGGGAGGACTCGGGGGGCGAGGTCCGTGGGAACCGCCCGGTCCGGGCTTCTCTGAGCCGACCTGGTCTCATCGCGAAAGCCCGCGGCCCGGCTGCCCGGATATGGGAGACAAGGGCGGTATCACTCTTGAGGTAACCACCCTTGCTTCCGCCGCATCCTATTCGTATGGGCCGGACGTGTGAGTGGATCGGCCCCGGGTGAACCACGCGGCGGTGATCCCGTGTCACCGCGACGTCTTCCGGCTGAGCCGCGGAAACCCCGGGACGGCCGAACGCCCCGGCGCCGCCGACCGGAATGCCATGACCCGTTTTCCCTCGGTGTTCGAGGCTCTCCCGGCGGGCCGAAGTGGAAATCCACGGTGCCGACCGGTCGGTTTTCTCTCCGCTCCTGGTGGAACGGGTGGGGCGGGCCGTTTCCCCGCACCTGCCGAGGCGGACGGGAACGCAATCTCGCCTCCGCCAGGAGCGTTTACCGCATGGGTGGCACCGAATGCGGTGATCGGCGATTCCCCGGCCGTTGCGAGAGCACTCCCGCGCCTTCTTCCCGAATGAATGTCCGACGTATGTACGGACGCTCCCCCGCGTCGTCCGCTGACCCGGACGGTGGTCGCTGAGCCAACCGGCGGGGCAACCCCACGGATCTGTGGCAGGGTCGGGGGACTAGCAGTTGAACCAGAGCCACTGTCACCGCCGCTGTTCACTAAACGGAGGCGCTGTATCGTGTGCGTGTACGCCGGGTTGTCGAGCGGCGCAGCATCAGGGAGGGGGACGCGTGTCGCCAGGGGAAGCGCACGTCGCACCGTACTCACGGCGCGAGCGCCTGCGCATCGCGACCATCCGTGAAATCAAGGACGTCGCCCGGACGCTCCTGGTTCAGGAGGGCCCGGAAAATGTGACCATCCGCGCCATCGCGCGTGAGATGGGCATGACCGCGCCGGCCGTCTACCGCTACTTCAGTAGTCGGGATGCGCTGATCCTTCAGCTGCGTGTGGACATTTTCGAGGAGATGGCCCGCTTCATGCGCGGGGTCCTCGGTCAGCACCCCGAGGAGGAGCCGGGCCGCCGGTGGATCAGCGGCGCCCGCGCGCTGCGCGTCTGGGCGATCAAGCACCCCCATGAGTTCGGGCTCATCCTCGGCCCGTGGGCCCCGGGGCTCGGCCGTGAGGAGACCAAGCCCGAGCGCCATATGAGCTGGGTCTTCGGCTCCGTCTTCTCCGATCTGGTCGCCGATCTGTGGCGGGTGCGCGGCTTCCCCGCCCCGGAGGTCGAGGAGCTCGACCCCGGGCTCGCGACCACCCTCACCGCGCTCAGCGAGGACCAGGACGTCGACATGCCCCCCGGCGCCATCGCCGTGATGCTCCGCTGCTGGGTGCGGCTGTACGGGGTGATCTCCATGGAGGCGCTCGGCCATATGTCCTTCGCGCTCTCCGAGGGTCAGCACTTCTTCGAGTTCGAGCTCCGCGATCTGTGCCGTGTGCTGGACATCGCCGAGTTCTACGAAGAGGTCGTCTGAGGCCGTCCGAAGGCCCCCCGGAGACCGGCCCGGGGGCGTTCTCCGGTCACCCGCCCGGCGCCACATCGGAGGTCACATCGGGGTATCGCCCCGTACACGTGTACACCGAGAGGCGTAAGCTATGGCAATCACCGTCCGGATCATGCCGGAGCCGGGCCGTTGTCCCCTTTTCGGGGGCTAGGCGCCGGAGCCCGTTGACAAGACGGAGCGGCGTGTCCGGATCGTGCCGACCCTGGTAACCGGTGTAGAACGGGGGATGTGACGGCATTGGCTAGACGGCCCATCTCCAGCGCTCCCGCGGGGCCCGGTCGCCGGGATCCACGTGGCGTCCTGGGTCTCGCCCGTACGCCTGGCTGTCCACGGTGACCGTCGAGGACGAGCGCAGCGGGTCCCATACCACGTCGAGCAGCCGAAGCGGCGGGCAGGAAGCCGCTCGTGCCGTGCTCGACAAGGCCGCCCACGAGAACTTCCCCGTGGCCCCCTTCTTCCTTCCCCGAGCCTGGCGCACCGATCTGATGGCCGTCTACGGCTACGCCCGGCTGGTCGACGACATCGGCGACGGTGATCTGGCCCCCGGCGGCGCCGACGCCGAACTGCTCGGGCTGGACCGCGACCAGGCGGGCGACGCGCTCGCGATGCTGGACGCGTTCGAGGCCGACCTCCACCGGGTCTTCCAGCCCTTCGGGGAGCCGCGCCATCCGCTGCTGGCGGCCCTGCGCCCCACCGTCCACCGCCATGGGCTCACCCCCGAGCCCTTCCGCGGCCTCATCGAGGCCAACCGCCAGGACCAGCGGATCCGGCGGTACGCCACCTACCAGGAGCTGCTCGACTACTGCGAGCTGTCCGCCAACCCGGTCGGACGGCTCGTCCTCGGCATCACCGGCACCGCGAGCCCCGAGCGGATCCGCCACTCGGACGCCATCTGCACCGCCCTGCAGATCGTCGAGCATCTGCAGGACGTGGCCGAGGACCTCCGCAGGGACCGCGTGTATCTGCCCGCCGAGGACATGAAACGCTTCGGCGTGACCGAGGCCGACCTCGCCGCCCCCAGGGGCGGCGTACGGTTGCGCGCCCTGGTCGCGAAGGAGGCGGAACGCGCCGCTGCCCTGCTGAATGAAGGCACCCCCCTGGTGGGTAGCGTCCACGGCAGGCTCAAGGTGCTGCTCGCCGGATTCGTGGCCGGGGGGCGGGCCGCCCTGCGGGCGGTCGCGGCCGCGGGACATGACGTACTCCCTGGACCGCCCAGGCCCACCAAGCTCAGCCTGCTGCGCGAGGTGGGGGCGACACTGCGAAGAGAGGGGTGAGCCGGACCGTGAAGGGATCTCCGCACGCGTCCGCGCCAGTGCTCGCGGCGTACCGCTATTGCGAGGCCGTGACCGGGCACCAGGCCCGCAACTTCGCCTACGGCATCAGGCTGCTGCCGACGGAGAAGCGCCATGCGATGTCGGCTCTGTACGCCTTCTCCCGCCGGGTCGACGACATCGGCGACGGCCCCCTCGGCCCGGAGGCCAAGCGGGCCCGGCTGGCGGACACCCGTGCCCTGCTGGACCGGATGCGGGGCGGCGGGATCGAGGAGGACGACACCGACCCCGTCGCCGTCGCCCTCGCCCATGCCGCACACCGCTTCCCGATCCCGCTCGACGCGCTGGACGAACTGATCGACGGCGTGCTGATGGACGTGGCCGGGCAGACCTACGAGACCTGGGACGACCTCAAGGTCTACTGCCGCTGCGTGGCGGGCGCCATCGGACGGCTGTCGCTCGGCGTCTTCGGGACCGCCCCCGGCACCGGCCACAGCGAGGACGAGCTCGAGCGCGCCCCGTACTACGCCGACACCCTCGGGCTCGCCCTGCAGCTCACCAACATCCTCCGGGACGTGCGCGAGGACGCCGCCACCGGGCGCACCTATCTGCCCGCCGACGACCTCGCCAAATTCGGCTGCGCCGACGCGTTCCGCGGCTCCACCGCACCGCCCGACGCCGACTTCACCGGCCTGGTCCACTTCGAGGTGCGCCGGGCCAGGGCGCTCTTCGCCGAGGGCTTTAGGCTGCTGCCGCTGCTGGACCGGCGCAGCGGGGCGTGTGTATCCGCGATGGCGGGCATCTACAGCAGACTCCTGGACCGGATCGCCAAGGATCCCGCGGCCGTCCTGCGCGGCCGCGTCTCGCTGCCGGGACACGAGAAGGCGTATGTGGCGGTGCGCGGGCTGGCCGGTCTTGACGCCCGCGCGGTCGAGCGCCGCGGCACCGGGAGGCCGGTGTGACCCATTCGACCCTGGGCTCCGCCCTGGCCGCCAGACACAGCCCCGCCGGGCGGAGCGCGCTGGTGATCGGCGGCGGGCTCGCCGGTACGGCGGCGGCGCTCGAGCTGGCCGACGCCGGGCTGCGGGTCACCCTGGTCGAGGGCCGCCCCCGGCTGGGCGGCCTTGCCTTCTCCTTCCACCGCTCCTCCCCGGCTGGCGAGCTGACCGTCGACAACGGCCAGCATGTCCACCTGCGCTGCTGCACCGCCTACCAGTGGTTCCTGGACCGGGTCGGCGCCGCCCGACTCGCCCCGCTCCAGGGCCGGTTGGACATCCCCGTCCTCGACGCCCAGGGGCGGAGCGGGCGGCGGCTCGGCCGGCTGCGCCGCACCGCCCTGCCGGTGCCGCTCCATCTGTCCAGGAGCCTGGCCACCTACCCCCATCTCTCCCTCGCCGAGCGCGCCCAGGTGGGCCGCGCCGCGCTCGCCCTCGGGCGGCTCGACCCCCAGGACCCGGCGCTGGACGGGGTGGACTTCGCCGGCTGGCTGCGCCGCCACGGCCAGTCGCCGCGCGCCGTCGAGGCGCTGTGGGACCTGGTCGGCGTGGCCACGCTCAACGCCACCGCGCCGAACGCCTCACTGGGCCTTGCCGCGATGGTCTTCAAGACCGGGCTGCTCTCCCGGCCCGACGCCGCCGACATCGGCTGGGCCCGCACCCCGCTCGGCGAGCTGCACCACACCCACGCCCACCGCGCCCTGGACGCGGCGGGCGTGACGACCGAGCTGCGCACCCGGGTGACCGCCGTCGCCCGCACTCCCGAGGGCCGCTGGAGCGTGGCCATGGCCGGGCGGCCGGGGGATGAGCCACCGGCCGAGGCGGACGTGCTGGTCCTGGCCGTACCGCAGCGCGAGGCGCACGCCCTGCTGCCCGACGGCGCCCTGAAGGACCCCGGCAAGCTGCTGCGCATCGGCACCGCGCCGATCCTCAATCTGCATGTGATCTACGACCGCACGGTGCTGCGCCGCCCGTTCTTCGCCGCGATCGGCTCCCCCGTCCAGTGGGTCTTCGACCGTACGGACGCCTCGGGGCTCAGGGACGCGCCCGGGGCCGGGGACAGCCAGTACCTGGCGGTGTCGCAGTCCGCCGCGTACGACGACATCGACCGCCCGGTGGCCGAGCTGCGCGACCGCTATCTGCCCGAGCTGGAGCGGCTGCTTCCGGTCGCCCGCGGGGCAGCGGTGCGCGACTTCTTCGTCACCCGGGAGCGCACCGCCTCCTTCGCCCCCGTCCCCGGCGTCGGCCTTCTGCGGCCCTCCGCCCCGACCGACGCGCCCGGCCTCTACCTGGCCGGCGCGTGGACCGCCACCGGCTGGCCCGCGACCATGGAGGGCGCCGTGCGCAGCGGTCTTTCCGCCGCCCGGGCGGCCCTCAGCCACCTCGGCCGCTCGCATGTGAACCCGCTCCCCGCCCCGGGCGGGGAGACGCCCAAGGAGGCGGCATGAGCACCACCACCAAGAACAGAGGAGAGACCGTGACCCCGGCGACCCCAGCTGTCGACACCGCAGGAGTCATGGCGTTGCTGGAGCGCGGCCGTACGCTCGCCACGCCGGTGCTGCGCGCCGCCGTGAACCGGCTGGCCCCGCCCATGGACACCGTCGCCGCCTACCACTTCGGCTGGATCGACGCCGAGGGCAACCCGGCGGAGGGCGACGGCGGCAAGGCCGTGCGCCCCGCGCTCGCCCTGCTGTCGGCCGAGGCGGCGGGCGCCGTCTCCGAGGCCGGGGTGCCCGGCGCGGTCGCGGTCGAGCTGGTGCACAACTTCTCGCTGCTCCACGACGACCTGATGGACGGGGACGAGCAGCGCCGCCACCGCGACACCGTCTGGAAGGTGCACGGCCCGGCCCAGGCCATCCTGGTCGGTGACGCCCTGTTCGCCCTGGCCAACGAGATACTGCTGGAGCTCGGCACCGCGGACGCCGGGCGGGCCACCCGCCGGCTCACCGCCGCCACCCGCAAACTCATCGACGGCCAGGCCCAGGACATCTCCTACGAGCACCGCGAGCGGGTCACCGTCGAGGAGTGCCTGGAGATGGAGGGCAACAAGACCGGCGCCCTGCTCGCCTGCGCCGCCTCCATCGGCGCCGTCCTCGGCGGCGCCGACGACCACACCGCCGACACCCTGGAGCGCTACGGCTACCACCTGGGCCTCGCCTTCCAGGCCGTCGACGATCTGCTCGGCATCTGGGGCGACCCGGAGGCGACCGGCAAGCGGACCTGGAGCGATCTGCGCCAGCGCAAGAAGTCCCTCCCCGTGGTCGCCGCGCTCGCCGCCGGCGGCCCCGACTCCGAGCGCCTCGCCCAGATCCTCGCGGCCGACGCGCACAAGCCGGAAGAGGAGTTCGCCGACTTCTCGGAGGAGGAGTTCGCCGTCCGCGCCGCGTTGATCGAGCAAGCAGGTGGCCGGGACTGGACCTCCCAGGAGGCCCGCAGACAGCATGCGACCGCCGTGGAGGCGCTGGACTCGGTGGACATGCCCGCCGAGATCCGGGCGCGGTTCGTGGCGCTCGCCGACTTCGTCGTCGTACGAGAGAGATGATCGCCATGGACCGCTAGTTCGCAGTCGCCGGTCGGCACCCAGCCGGGGTGCCGGCCGACGGAAGCCCCAAAGACGGCAGATGACCACACTGCAGAGGGGAAGCCATGACAGCGACACCGACCGTCCAACCCTCCGAGTCATCCGAGTCCAAGACCTTAAGTATCGCCCGTGAGGCGACGGCCCGTGCGGTGGAGCACCTGCTGTCCCGCCAGGACGAGCGGGGCTGGTGGAAGGGCGACCTGGAGACCAACGTCACCATGGACGCCGAGGATCTGATGCTCCGGCAGTTCCTCGGCATCCAGGACCCCGACACCCTCGACGCCGCCGCCCGCTTCCTCCGCTCCCAGCAGGGCGCCGACGGCACCTGGGCCTCCTTCCACGGCGGTCCGCCCGAGCTCTCCACCACCATCGAGGCGTATGTCGCCCTGCGGCTGGCCGGGGACGAGCCCGACGCCCCCCACATGGCCGCCGCCTCCGCCTGGGTGCGGTCCCGGGGCGGCATCGCGGCCGCCAGGGTGTTCACCCGGATCTGGCTGGCCCTCTTCGGCTGGTGGCGCTGGGAGGACCTGCCCGAGCTGCCACCGGAGATCATCTACTTCCCGAAGTGGCTGCCGCTCAACATCTACGACTTCGGCTGCTGGGCCCGGCAGACCATCGTGCCGCTGACCATCGTCTCGGCCAGACGCCCGGTGCGTCCGGCCCCCTTCCCCCTCGACGAGCTCCACACCGACCCCCGCAGACCCAACCCGCCCCGCCCGCCGGCCCCCATCGCCTCCTGGGACGGCGCCTTCCAGCGGCTGGACCGGGCCCTGCACGCCTACCACAAGGTGGCCTTCCGCCCGCTGCGCCGGGCCGCGCTGCGCTCCTGCGCCCGCTGGATCGTGGAGCGGCAGGAGAACGACGGCTGCTGGGGCGGCATCCAGCCACCCGCCGTCTACTCCGTCATCGCCCTCCATCTGGTCGGCTACGACCTCGACCACCCGGTGATGCGCGCCGGTCTGGAGTCGCTCGACCGCTTCGCGGTGTGGCGCGAGGACGGCAGCCGGATGATCGAAGCCTGTCAGTCCCCGGTCTGGGACACCTGCCTGGCCGCCATCGCGCTCGCCGACGCCGGGCTTCCCGCCGACCACCCGGCGCTGGTCAAGGCCGCCGACTGGATGCTGGCCGAGCAGATCGACCGGCCCGGCGACTGGTCGGTGCGGCGGCCCGGCCTCCCCTCCGGCGGCTGGGCGTTCGAATTCCACAACGACAACTACCCCGACATCGACGACACCGCCGAGGTCGTCCTGGCGCTGCGCCGGGTCGACCACCCCGAGCCCGAGCGGATCGAGGCGGCCGTGCGGCGCGCCATGCGCTGGACCCTGGGCATGCAGTCCAAGAACGGGGCGTGGGGCGCGTTCGACGTCGACAACACCAGCCCGCTGCCCAACAAGCTGCCGTTCTGCGACTTCGGTGAGGTCGTCGACCCGCCGTCGGCCGATGTCACCGCGCATGTCGTCGAGATGCTCGCCCACGAAGGGAGGACGTACGACGCCCGCACCCGGCGCGGTATCGCCTGGCTGCTGTCCGAGCAGGAGCCGAGCGGCGCCTGGTTCGGCCGCTGGGGCACCAACTACGTCTACGGCACCGGCTCCGTCGTCCCCGCGCTGATCGCCGCGGGCGTCCCGGCCTCCCATCCGGCGGTCCGCCGGGCCGTTCGCTGGCTGGAGAGCGTCCAGAACGAGGACGGCGGCTGGGGCGAGGACCAGCGCTCCTACTTCGACGCCGAGTGGATGGGCCGGGGCGCCTCCACCGCCTCGCAGACGGCGTGGGCGCTGCTCGCGCTGCTGGCGGCGGGGGAGCGGGACGGCGCGGCCGTCGAGCGCGGGGTCACCTGGCTCACCGAGACCCAGCGGGAGGACGGCTCCTGGGACGAGCCGTACTTCACCGGCACCGGCTTCCCCTGGGACTTCTCCATCAACTACCACCTGTACCGGCAGGTCTTCCCGGTCACGGCACTCGGCCGGTATGTCCACGGCGAGCCCACCGGGGCGCGACCGCGGAGCGGCTGATGTCCGCCGACCCGGCCCCGGAGGCCGGCGGTGCTCCGCTGCTGATCGCCTGTGCGCTCGGCATCGAGCGGTTCGCCCTGCGCGGCGCAGGGCCCGGCGCCGCCGCCGGGCCCGTGACCGTGCTGCGCACGGGCATGGGGCCGCAGGCGGCCGAGCGCGCCGTGACCCGGGCGCTGACCGGAAGGACCGGTGAGCCCGGTGAGCGGCGCGGGGTGTCCGGCGAGCCCGGAGAGCCGCGCACCGCCGTCATCGCCACCGGCTTCTGTGCCGGACTGGCCCCCGGGATGCACCCCGGGGACCTCGTCGTCGCCGACGAGACCCGCGATCCGGCGGGCCGCACCGTATGCACCGGCACCCGGATCCTCGCCGACGCCCTGTCACATCTGATCCCCGGTCCGCTCCCGGGCGGCCCCCGCCGGGCCGTGCACATCGGCCCGGTCGTGGGCTCCGGCCATGTGGTGCGCGGTGCGGAGCGGGCCGCACTGCACAGCACCGGCGCCATCGCGGTGGACATGGAGTCCGCCGCGACCCTGCGCACCGCGGTAGGCCACGGCGTCCGTCCGGTTGCGGCCGTCCGGGTGGTCGTGGACGCTCCTGAACATGAACTGGTCCGTATCGGCACGCTGCGCGGTGGAATATCAGCTTTCCGAGTACTGCGGACCGTTCTTCCCGCTTTCTTTCACTGGCACCGTTCTTCGCTGCTCCCAGGAGGTGAGCTAGATGGCCATGCCTCTCCGCCAGACCATCCGGGTCGCGACGTATCTCTTTGAACAGAAGATGATCAAGCGGCGGGACAAGTTCCCGTTGATCGTCGAGCTCGAGCCGCTGTTCGCGTGCAATCTCAAGTGCGAGGGCTGCGGAAAGATCCAGCATCCGGCAGGGGTTCTCAAGCAGCGCATGCCCGTCGCCCAGGCGGTGGGCGCGGTGCTGGAGTCGGGTGCGCCGATGGTGTCCATCGCGGGCGGTGAGCCCCTGATGCATCCGCAGATCGACGAGATCGCACGGCAGCTGGTGCAGCGGAAGAAGTACGTCTTCCTGTGCACCAACGCGATGCTGCTGCGGAAGAAGATGCATCTGTTCACCCCCTCCCCGTACTTCGCCTTCGCGGTGCACATCGACGGGCTGCGGGAGCGGCACGACGAATCGGTGGCGAAGGAGGGGGTGTTCGACGAGGCGGTGGCGGCCATCAAGGAGGCCAAGCGGCGCGGCTTCCGGGTCACCACCAATTCCACGTTCTTCAATACCGACACCCCGCAGACCGTCGTCGACGTGCTCGACTTCCTCAACGACGAGCTCGAGGTGGACGAGATGATGATCTCGCCCGCCTACGCCTACGAGAAGGCGCCCGACCAGGAGCACTTCCTGGGCGTCGAGCAGACCCGAGAGCTGTTCCGCAAGGCGTTCGCCGGGGGCAACCGGCGCCGCTGGCGGCTCAACCACAGCCCGCTCTTCCTCGACTTCCTCGAGGGCAAGGCGGACTTCCCGTGCACCGCGTGGGGCATCCCGAACTACTCGCTCTTCGGCTGGCAGCGACCCTGCTACCTGATGAGCGACGGCTATGTCCCGACCTACCGCCAGCTCGTCGAGGAGACCGACTGGGACAAGTACGGCCGCGGCAAGGACCCGCGCTGCGACAACTGCATGGCCCACTGCGGCTATGAGCCCACCGCGGTCCTGGCGACCATGGGCTCCCTCAAGGAGTCGCTGCGCGCCGCCCGGGAGACCGCCGCCGGAAGCCATGGGTGAGGGGATGAGTTCAGCGCAACCGGTCGCGCTCGGCCTGCCCGCCATGCCGGGCAGGCCGCTCGCGCCACGCCGGATCTCGCGCCGCCTCCAGGTCGGTCAGGTGGCCGTGGGTGGCGACGCTCCGATCTCGGTTCAGTCGATGACGACGACGGTGACGGCGGATATCGGGGCGACGCTGCAGCAGATCGCGGAGCTGACGGCGTCGGGCTGTCAGATCGTGCGGGTGGCGTGTCCGTCGCAGGATGACGCGGACGCGTTGCCGGTGATCGCGAGGAAGTCGCAGATTCCGGTGATCGCGGACATTCATTTCCAGCCGAAGTATGTGTTCGCGGCGATCGATGCCGGGTGTGCGGCGGTGCGGGTGAATCCGGGGAACATCCGGCAGTTCGACGACAAGGTCAAGGAGATCGCGAGGGCGGCGTCGGATGCGGGTGTGCCGATCCGTATCGGGGTGAACGCGGGGTCGTTGGACAAGCGGCTGCTGGAGAAGTACGGGAAGGCCACGCCGGAGGCGTTGGTGGAGTCGGCGTTGTGGGAGTGCTCGCTGTTCGAGGAGCATGGTTTCCGAGATATCAAGATCTCGGTGAAGCACAACGATCCGGTGGTGATGGTCAATGCCTACCGTCAGCTCGCGGCGCAGTGTGACTATCCGTTGCATCTGGGGGTGACGGAGGCGGGTCCGGCGTTCCAGGGGACGATCAAGTCGGCGGTGGCGTTCGGTGCGCTGCTGAGTGAGGGGATCGGGGACACGATCCGGGTCTCGCTGTCGGCGCCTCCGGCGGAGGAGGTCAAGGTCGGGATCCAGATTCTGGAGTCGTTGAATCTGCGGCAGCGGCGGTTGGAGATTGTTTCGTGTCCGTCGTGTGGGCGGGCGCAGGTGGATGTGTACAAGCTGGCGGATGAGGTGACGGCCGGTCTGGAGGGCATGGAGGTTCCGCTGCGGGTGGCGGTCATGGGGTGTGTGGTGAACGGCCCCGGTGAGGCGCGTGAGGCGGATCTGGGTGTCGCTTCGGGCAATGGCAAGGGGCAGATCTTCGTCAAGGGCGAGGTCATCAAGACCGTGCCGGAGTCGAAGATCGTGGAGACCCTGATCGACGAGGCCATGAACATCGCACGGCGCATGGAGGACGAGGGGGTCCCGTCGGGCACCCCGGACGTCACCGTGAGCTGATACACCGAGGAGGGGAACCGACCATGCCGTTGCTGGAGAACATCCGGGGCCCGCACGACCTCAAGGCGCTGACCAGTGAGGAACTGGACGTGCTCGCCCAGGAGATCAGGGAGTTCCTGATCGACGCGGTGGCCAGGACCGGAGGCCATCTGGGACCGAATCTGGGCGTGGTCGAGCTGTCCATAGCCCTGCACCGCGTCTTCGACTCGCCCGCCGATCGCATCCTGTGGGACACCGGCCACCAGTCCTACGTCCACAAACTGCTCACCGGCCGCCAGGACTTCTCCAAGCTCCGCCACAAAGGCGGACTGTCCGGCTATCCGTCACGGGCCGAATCCGAGCACGACATCATCGAGAACAGCCACGCCTCCACCGTGCTGGGCTGGGCCGACGGCCTCGCCAAGGCCAACGAGGTGCGCGGCGCCACCGACCATGTCGTCGCCGTCATCGGGGACGGGGCGCTGACCGGCGGGATGGCCTGGGAGGCGCTCAACAACATCGCCGCCGCCCGGGACCGCCCGCTGGTCATCGTCGTCAACGACAACGAGCGCTCCTACGCGCCGACCATCGGCGGGCTCGCCAACCACCTCGCCACCCTCCGCACCACCGACGGCTACGAGCGCTTCCTGGCCTGGGGCAAGGAGGTGCTGCGGCGCACCCCCGTGGTCGGCCAGCCGCTGTACGGCTCGCTGCACGGCGCCAAGAAGGGGTTCAAGGACGCCTTCGCGCCGCAGGGCATGTTCGAGGACCTCGGGCTGAAGTACGTCGGCCCCATCGACGGCCATGACACCGAGGCGGTCGAGTCGGCCCTGCGCCGCGCCAAGCGGTTCCACGGCCCGGTCCTCGTCCACTGCCTCACCGAGAAGGGCCGGGGCTACCGGCCCGCGCTGGAGGACGAGGCAGATCGTTTCCACACCGTCGCCGCGATGGACCCGCTCACCTGCGCGCCCCTCATCCCCTCCGGCGGCCGCTCATGGACCTCGGTGTTCGGGGAGGAGATGGTGCGGATCGGCGCCGAGCGGCCCGATGTGGTCGCCCTCACCGCCGCGATGCTGCACCCCGTGGGCCTCGCCGGCTTCGCCGAGGCGTATCCCGAGCGGGTGTGGGACGTCGGCATCGCCGAGCAGCACGGGGCGGTCTCGGCGGCCGGGCTCGCCACCGGCGGGCTCCACCCGGTCTTCGCCGTCTACGCCACCTTCCTCAACCGCGCCTTCGACCAACTGCTGATGGATATCGCCCTGCACCGCTGCGGGGTGACCTTCGTCCTGGACCGGGCCGGTGTCACCGGCACCGACGGGCCGAGCCACAACGGCATGTGGGACATGTCCGTCCTCCAGGTGGTGCCGGGGCTGCGGATCGCCGCCCCGCGCGACGCCGACCAGCTTCGCGCCCAGCTGCGCGAGGCGATCGACGTGGACGACGCGCCGACCGTCATCCGCTTCCCCAAGGAGCCGGTGGGGCAGCCCATCGCGGCGATCGACCGCGTCGGCGGCATGGACGTCCTGCGCCGGGGCGAGGACGTCCTCCTCGTCGCGGCCGGGGTCATGGCCACCGTCGCGCTGCGCGCCGCCGAGCTGCTGGCCGAGCGAGGCATCGGCTGCACGGTCGTGGATCCGCGCTGGGTCAAGCCCGTCGACCCCGAGCTGCCCGCACTCGCGGCGTGCCACCGGCTGGTGGCCGTCGTCGAGGACAATGTGCGCACCGGCGGAGTGGGCGCGGCGGTCGCCCAGACGCTGCGGGACGCCGAAGTCGACCTGCCGGTGCGGACGTTCGGCATCCCCGAGGAGTTCCTGGCCCATGCCAAGCGCGGTGAGGTGCTCGCCGACATCGGGCTCACCCCGGCCGAGATCGCGGGCCGGATCGGGGCGGCCCTGACCCGTATCGCGGTCCGCCAGGAGCGCGCGAGCACCTCCGCCGAGGCCCGTACCGCCGCCCGGGCCCGTACCGTCGCCGCCAAGGAGAGCCAGGCATGACAGCAGCCGAGCAGCAGCGGCGTTCGGGCTTCGACCTCGGGAAGCTGCTGGCCGAGCGCGCCTCGGAGCGGTACGACCTGCACACCCGGCATCTCAACCACCAGTTGCCCCGGATGCTGCAGACCATCGGATTCGACAAGGTCTACGAACGGGGCGAGGGCGCGTACTTCTGGGACGACGAGGGCCAGGACTACCTCGATATGCTCGCCGGCTTCGGGGTGATGGGCCTGGGCCGCCATCACCCCGTCGTCCGCAAGGCGCTGCATGACGTCCTGGACGCCGACCTGGCCGATCTGACCCGTTTCGACTGCCAGCCGCTGCCCGGTCTGCTGGCCGAGCGGCTGCTGGTCCACGCCCCGCATCTGGACCGGGTCTTCTTCGGCAACAGCGGCACCGAGGCCGTGGAGACGGCCCTGAAGTTCGCCCGCTACGCCACCCGTAAGCCACGCATCCTCTACTGCGCCCACGCCTTCCACGGGCTCACCACCGGCTCGCTGTCGGTCAACGGCGAGGACGGCTTCCGCAAGGGGTTCGCCCCGCTGCTGCCCGACACCGCCATCGAGATGGGCGATCTCGACGCGCTGGAGCGGGAGCTGGCGCGCGGGGACGTGGCGGCGTTCGTCGTGGAGCCCATCCAGGGCAAGGGGGTGCACGAGACCCCGCCCGGCTTTCTGCGCGCCGCGCAGGAGCTGCTCCACCGCCACAAGGCGCTGCTCATCGCGGACGAGGTGCAGACCGGCCTCGGCCGCACCGGGGACTTCTTCGCCTACAGCCACGAGGACGGCGTCGAACCGGATCTGGTGTGCGTGGCCAAGGCCCTCTCCGGCGGCTATGTGCCGGTCGGCGCGACCCTCGGCAAGGACTGGATCTTCAGGAAGGTCTACTCCTCGATGGACCGGGTGCTGGTCCACTCGGCCAGCTTCGGTGCCAACGCCCAGGCCATGGCGGCCGGGCTCGCCGTCCTCGCCGTCATGGAGGACGAGCAGATCGTGGCCAACGCCCGCCGCACCGGCGACCTGCTGCGCGAGCGCCTCGCCGCGCTCGTCGACCGCTACGAGCTGCTGCACGACGTCCGCGGCCGGGGGCTGATGATCGGCATCGAGTTCGGCAGACCCAGCTCACTGGGGCTGCGCGGCCGGTGGGCGATGCTGCAGACGGCGCGCAAGGGGCTGTTCGCGCAGATGGTCGTCGTCCCGCTGCTGCGGCGCCATCGCATCCTCACCCAGGTGTCCGGAGACCATCTGGAGGTCATTAAGCTGATTCCGCCGCTGATCATCGGCGAGCGGGAAGTGGACCGATTCGTCGAGGCGTTCACCGCGGTCATGGACGACGCACACCAGGGCGGCGGCCTGATGTGGGAGTTCGGCCGGACTCTCGTCAAGCAGGCGGTGGCCAACCGCTGACCGATGGGGGACCCGGCATGATCGACGCGACCGCCCTACAGGCCGTCAACACGATGACGGCGAGGTGGGCGCGGGCCGCCGTGGCGGACGAGGGCACGGTCTTCGCCGCCACCGGGGTCTGGCCGCTGCTCGCCCTGCTCGCGGGCGGCGCCGGCGGTCCGGCCCGCCAGGAGCTGGAGGACGCGCTGGGCGTCGGCGCCGACCGGGCCACGGCGCTCGGCGGTGAGCTGCTCGGGGCGCTGGACGGCATGGCCGGTGTCGACGCCGCCACCGGCCTGTGGACCCGTCAGGACCTGCCGATCCGGTCCGAGTGGGAGGCCGCGCTGCCGCCGGGCGTACGGGGTGCGCTCACCGGGGACACCGAGCACGACCGCAAGGAGCTGGACGCCTGGGCGTCCCGGTGCACCCAGGGCGCGATCACCGAGATGCCGGTGCCGCTCAGCCCCGCCACCCAGCTGGTGCTGGCCGGAGCGCTCACGGTGCGGACGGCCTGGCTGCAGCCGTTCCAGCCGGGTTGGCTGATGCCCAGGAACGGACCGTGGCAGGGCCGGTCGCTGGCCGGGCTCAGCCGGTCCGCGGACGACCTCGACGGGGTGCTGCGGGTCGTCCCCGACACCCCCGCCGGTCCGCTCACCCTCTCCGGGATCGCGGGCGGCAACGGGCTGGATGTGCATCTGGTCCTCGGCGCCGAGGACGCACCGGGCGGCGAGGTGCTGGAGGCCGGAATCGGCGCGGTGGCCGGGCGGTACGCGGGATGGCCCGGCTCGGCGCTGCCGCCGGGCGCGGCCGGGCCCGGAGTCCAGGTCATGGAGGTCGAGAGCTGGGACCCCACTCCCCGGGTGATGCTGACCACCCCGCAGTTCACCGTAAAGGCCCGGCACGATCTGCTGCGCCGGGCCGAGCTGTTCGGGCTGCGTACCGCCCAGGACACCGCGCGCGGCCACTTTCCGGGGATCAGCCCGGCCGCGCTGGCGCTGTCCTCCGGAGAGCAGTCCATGACCGCCTCGTTCAGCGCCGAGGGCTTCTGGGCGGCGGCGGTGACCGCGTTCTCCATGGCTCCCGGTTCGGCGCCGCCGCGGCAGAAGGTGAAGCTGATCAGCGTGCGGTACGACCGGCCGTTCGGCTTCCTGGCCGTGCACCGCGCCACCGGTCTGGTGCTGACGGCGGGCTGGGTCACCGAGCCCGAGGCCGGGGCCGACACCATGTGGTGAGCCGTGAGCCGTGAGCCGTGAGCCGTGAGCCGTGAGCCGTGAGCCGTGAGCCGTGAGCCCCGGGGCGGGTGCGGGCTGGCGCTGTCGGCCCCGGGGCGGTGCCGTCAGCCGGTGAGCAGCCGCTCGCGGAGCCGCTCGCGCCGCTCGGGGGTGAGGCCGAGCCCCTCGGCGAGATAGCGGTCGGTGCCGCCCCAGGTCTCCTTGATGGTCGCGAAGGCCGCCGCCAGATATTCGGCGCGCGCGTCGAAGAGCGGCAGCAGCAGCGCCATGACCTCGGGGGACATCGGGTCGGAGCCGTCCGCCGGATCGCCCTTGCGCCAGATCTTGTAGCGCCGGTGGGCAGCGGCCGACGCGAGGTAGTCGGCCTCGATGGCCTCCTGGTCGACGCCGAGGGCCAGCAGGGTCACCGCGATGGACAGTCCCGCCCGGTCCTTGCCGGCCGAACAGTGCATCAGCACCGGTGAGCTGTCCTCCGCCATATCGCTGAGGATCCGCCCGTGCTCGACGATCCGGGTGGTGATGATCCCGCGATAGGAGCCGATCATGCGCTTCTCGGCCCGGCCCTCGGCGAGCAGCTTGCGCAGGGTGTCCAGATCGCCCTCGCGCACCATCGTCCAGAACCCGGCGCCGTCGGCCGGGTCGGACAGCGGCAGATTGACGTTCCGGACCCCGCTGAGCGTGACGTCCGGACCCTCCAGCTTGATGTCGGCGGCGTTGCGGAAGTCGAAGACGGTGTGCAGGCCGAGCGCGTCGAGGAAGGCCGTGTCCGTCTCGGTGGCATGGGCGAGATGGCCGCTGCGGAACAGTACGCCGGGCCGCACACGGCGGCCGTCGGCAGCCGGCAGTCCGCCGAGATCACGGAAGTTGCGTACCCCCACCAGCTGAGTTTCGGCCTGGGGGACCTGCGGCGACTGCGACTGCTGCGTCACGGGCTCTCCTTCACCATCGGCCGCCGACGCGGCTCGTCGACGAGGCGGGCTGAAGCCGACCATACGACATGGGTGCAGCGGGCAATCGGTCTCCTGCCGGTGCGGGGGCATTGCCGCTGCCGGTACGGGGGCATTGCCGCACCGACCCGCCCTCCCCGATCATGTTGACACCTGTGGAGAATTGGGGGAGCGCGATGATCGAACCCGGTGGAAGCGGTCGGCTCTGGGTGCTCTCGGGGCGGCACAGCAGCTATGCCCTGCATGTCACCGACCGTGATGAACTGCTTCATCTCCACTGGGGGCCGAGGATCGCGGTCGAGGACGCCGAGGCCCTCGCCGCCGAGCCCGGGCCGCCGGAGCGGCCGTTCGAATCGCCGCTGGACGGGCGCGAGGAGTACCCCGTGGAGGGCGGCCCGCGCTTCGCCCGTCCCGCCCTGTCCGTACACGCCGGGGGCGTACGCGGCACCGAGTGGCGCTTCAGCAGTGGCACCGTCCTCGACCCCGGCACCGGCCAGGAGCTGCGGCTGCGCTTCCACGATCCGCTGCACCACCTCGACATCACCCTCCACTACCGGATGCGGGACGACGGCGATGTCATCGAGCGCTGGGCCACCCTCACCCACACCGGCAACGCCGGCCAGGAGCCCGTGGAGCTGCTGCGCGCCGACTCCGCCGCCTGGTCGCTCCCGGCGCGCGACCGCTGGCGGCTGTCCCATCTGCACGGCCGCTGGGCCGCCGAGAGCCGGCTGGCCCGCACCGAGCTCACCCCCGGTGAGAAGGTGATCGGCAGCCGCCGGGGCCACACCAGCCACCATCATCTGCCCTGGATCGCCCTGGACGGCGGGGAGGCCACCGAGGAGAGCGGCGAGGTGCACAGCTGCGCGCTCGCCTGGTCCGGGGCCTGGCGGATCGCCGTCCAGCGGCTGGCCGACGGCGCCGTCCAGGCGGTCGGCGGGGTCGGCCACGACGACGCGGGACAGCTACTCCTCGCGCCCGGTGAGTCGTTCACCACCCCCGTCTTCGCGGGGCTGTGGACCGACGGCGGCTTCGGGGCCGCCAGCCGCGCCTGGCACGCCTGGCAGCTCGCCCGGGTGGTCCCCGGCGCCGACCGGTCCCGGCCGGTGCTCTACAACTCCTGGGAGGCCACCGAGTTCGAGGTGAGCGAGGAGCAGCAGCGCTCGCTCGCGCGGTTGGCCGCCACCCTGGGCGTCGAGCTGTTCGTCGTCGACGACGGGTGGTTCGGGGCGCGCACCAGCGACCGGGCCGGGCTCGGCGACTGGACGGTCAACCCGGACCGCTTTCCGCACGGGCTGAAGCCGCTGGCCGACGAGGTGCACGCCCTGGGGATGCGGTTCGGCATCTGGGTCGAGCCCGAGATGGTCAACCCCGACAGCGACCTCTACCGCGCCCACCCCGACTGGGTGCAGCACCACCCCGGCCGGGCCCGCGCCGAATTCCGCAACCAGCTCGTGCTCAACCTCGCCCGCCCCGAGGTGCGCGCGTATCTCTGGGAGCGGCTGGACACCCTGCTGAGCGGCGCGCCCATCGACTATGTGAAATGGGACTTCAACCGCTCCTTCTCGGACGCCGGCTGGCCCGGCGACGCCTACCCGCGGCGGCTGTGGATCGACCACGTACGCGGGCTGTACGAGCTGCTGGAGCGGCTGCGCGCGGCACACCCCCAGGTCGCCTTCGAGTCCTGCTCGGGCGGTGGCGGCCGGATCGACCTGGGCGTCCTGGGCCGCACCGACCAGGTGTGGACCTCGGACAACACCGACCCGCTGGACCGGCTGGCCATCCAGCACGGCTTCAGCCAGCTCCACCCGGCCCGGGTGATGGCCGCCTGGGTCACCGACAGCCCCAACGCCATGGGCAACGCACGCGTCAGCTCGCTGCGCTTCCGCTTCGTCAGCGCGATGGCCGGGGTGCTGGGCGTCGGCGGCGATCTGACCCGCTGGAGCGAGGCGGAACTCGCCGAGGCCCGCGACTGGGTGGCGCTCTACAAGCGGGTGCGCCCGGTCGTCCAGCACGGTGAGCTGTACCGGCTGCGGCCGCCGGAGGGCGACGGGCTCAGCGCGGTGCAGTACGTACGGGGCGAGGAGACCGTGGTGCTGGCCTGGATCCAGGCGCAGCACTACGGCGACGCACCGCCCCCGCTGCGGCTGCGCGGGCTCGACCCGGCGGCCACCTACCGGGATCTGGAGACCGGGGCGGTGCACCGGGGAGCGGTGCTCGCGCACCGGGGCCTGCGCACCGGGCTGGGCGGCGACCTGGACGCCGCCGTATTCCACCTTCGCCGAAACTGACCAGGTGGGATAGATCACCCCACGTCAAGCCCTGGTTACGGTGGCGTAAGTCACGCCGTCGGGTGAAAGATGTCCCGACGTGGCAGACGATAAGGAGAGATTCAGCAACGGTTCCATCGGGTCGTACGCAGCCGTCGGCGACAGCTTCACCGAGGGCGTCGGCGACCCCGATCCTGATGGAGTGTTCGTCGGCTGGGCCGACCGGCTCGCGGTCCTGCTGTCCGACCAACGACCTCACGACGATTTCCGCTACGCCAATTTGGCCGTACGCGGTCGACTCCTTGACCAGATTGTCGCGGAGCAGGTGGCGCGCGCCATCGAGCTCGGCCCCGATCTGGTCACCTTCTGTGCGGGGGGCAATGACATCCTGCGCCCCGGCAGCGACCCCGACGATGTCGCCGAGCGCTACGAGGCGGCCGTCGCCGACCTCAAGGCGCGGGTGGGCACGGTGCTGGTGTGCACGGGCTTCGACACCAGAGGGGTGCCGGTGCTGCGTCATCTGCGGGGCAAGATCGCCACGTATACGGCGCATGTGCGGGCGATCGCCGACCGCTACGACTGCCCGGTGCTCGACCTGTGGTCGCTGCGCTCGGTGCAGGACCGCCGGGCCTGGGACGCCGACCGGCTGCATCTGTCGCCGGACGGGCACACCCGGGTCGCGCTGAGGGCCGGTCAGGTGCTCGGGCTCGACGTCCCCGCCGACCCCGATCAGCCCTGGCCCCCGGAGGGGCAGCGCACCGCCGCCGAGGTGCGCCGGGACAACATCCACTGGGCGCGCGAATATCTGGTGCCCTGGATCGGCCGACGACTGCGCGGTGAGTCGTCGGGTGACCATGTGGAGCCCAAGCGGCCCGATCTGCTGCCGCTGCGGCCCTGAACGTTCCGTGACCGGAAGCGGTCCCGGAGGAATAGGGGCAGACCCCCGTTGGCGCCCCGAGGCTGACCGCCTCGTGCGCTGTCGCTGCCCCTATTCCCTCGGCACCGCTCGTTCCGAGCTCCTGTGCTCGCGCCGCTTTGGCCGCCGAACGTCGCGTCGCGCCGTGCCTGCTCGTACGTAGGTCGTGGGTGCGTCGTGCCTGGATCGTGCGTGCGTCGTGGGTGAGTCGTACTCGTCCGTGCCCGTCCGTACGGTCGTGGCGTCGCGGAGCCGCTACGTCGCCAGATAGGCCCAGACGGCGCGGCCCGCGCCCCCTTGGTTCGGCCTGACCCCCCAGGCCTCCGAGAGTGCTTCCACCAGCATCAGCCCGCGGCCGCCCTCCTGGTCCGCGGTCACCGACCTGGCCTCCGGGACCGTACGGGCGCATCCCTGGTCGGCCACCTCGAGCCGCAGCCGGGTCCCTATGAGCTGCAGTGAGCAGCGAACCTCCTCGCTGGAGGTGTGGCGCACCGCGTTGGTGAACAGCTCGGAGACGATCAACTCCGCGCTGTCCCGGGTGTCCTGGTCGATGCCCCATGAGCGCAGCCGCCGGACGACATGCCTTCTCGCCTCGGCGACGGACGTGCTCAGCGCCGGCAGACGAAACACGTCGTGGCGGGGCGGAGCGACCACGGTGCCGCCGCGCCCTAACCGGAGAGCCTCATAGGAAGGAGCCACGCCGACACTATGCTCTGTCACGCTCGCGTATGGCAAGGTTCAATCTGTAAATTACAGAATCGCAAGCGCAGGCTGTTCGGAATGCTGAGCCCATGCCAGACTGCTGTGTCGTGAAGGTACTTGGAGGGGAACGGTAGTGGCGGATGCGCGGGCGGGCGGAGCCCCGACCGTCCTGCGAGTCGTGCTCGGCAAGCGGCTCCAGGACCTTCGGGAGAAGGCCGGGATGTCGTTCGAGCAGGCCGGGCGCGCCCTGGACGTCACGCATGCCACGATCCGCCGGATGGAGAAGGCCGAGGTCGGCCTGAAGCTGCCGTACGTCGAGAAGCTGCTGCGGACGTACGGCGTCGCCGACCCCGAGGAGGTCGAGGGGTTCCTCTCCCTCGCGCGCGAGGCCAACAAGGCCGGCTGGTGGCACCGGTTCCGCGACGTCCTGCCGGAGTGGTTCAACACCTTCGTGAGCCTGGAGGTCGAGGCCAATCTGATCCGGGCCTACGAGCCGCATTACATTCCCGGGCTGCTGCAGACCGAGGACTATGCCCGCGCGGTGCTCCGCGCGGGCATGCCGCATGCGCCCGAGTCGGAGATCGAGCGCAACGTCGCCCTCCGTATGGAACGTCAGGCCCTGATCACCCGGGACAACCCGCCGATGCTGTGGGTGGTCATGGACGAAACGGTGGTGCGTCGCCCCATCGGCGGTTCCGAGACGATGCGGGCCCAGATCGCGCGGTTGATCGAGGAGGCGGAGGCCCCTCATATCCGGCTGCAGATCATGCCGTTCGACGCCGGCCCGCACCCGGCGATGTACGGCCCCTTCCATATCTTCCGGTTCCCGATCCCGGAGCTGCCGGATATCGCGTATACGGAGTCGCTGGTCAGCGGCTCCTACTTCGACCAGCGCGATGACGTATCGGCATTCCTGGAGGCCCTGGACCGGATGTGCGCGCAGGCCGCGCCTGCACAGACGACTCAGGCCATTCTGAGTCGCATTCGCAAGGAGATCTGAACGATGGATCGCATATGCGGGAGCCGCGTCTACAGCGGCATGCCGGCAAGGGACCTCGGCAGCGAGGGCTGGCACAAGCCTTGGAGTGGCGGCAACGGGGGAAGCTGCGTCGAGGCGATGAGGCTGAAGGACGGGCGGGTGGCGCTGCGCCAGTCGACCGATCCGGACGGACCGGCACTGATCTACACCCCGGTGGAGATGAAACGCTTCATCCAGGGGGCGAAGGCCGGGGAAGCGGACTTTCTGTTTCTGTGACGTCCGGTTCTGTGACGCTCGTCGTGACCAGGGGGATCGAGGGGGAAACAGTGTGACCGACCGACCACGAACCGACCGGCGGGGGCGGCGCCGGGACGCGTTCCAGCACTCCGCCCGCGAACACGTCGTACAGGGGAAGCGACTCCAGGTGCGCATAGCCGATATGGCAGTCGCAGACGGAAAGCGGACAGGGACGGGGCCGTAGCGCCGCGCGGTACGACCCGTCGTAGAGATTGCCCAGTTCCGTGGGGACGAAATGGCAGCGGCGCACCGTGCCGTCGCCGTCCACCGAGATCACCGAGGCGCCGGTCCGGCATGGCAGACCGGCGCTTCGGTGCGGATGGCGGCTGTAGCCGAAGAGCGGATCCAGCGCGGTCCACTCGGCCGCCTCGGCGTCCGTGGAGGTATGGCCCTCGCCCGCGTTCACCCACAGGTACGCGTCAACGTGCGGAAGAGTATCGCTCGCTTGGTGGGCTGGCTGTCACAACAGGTGCTACCCGCAGGCGGGCAGCACCGGGCCGATGAGATTGAGCCAGGTGTTTGCTGCGCAGGTATTCCGACGGTTCGCATGGCGTGTGTCCCCCTGGCTCACTCATGGATGCCGCATGGCCGGGACGTGCCGGGCACTGGACTTGCCCGGCCGTATGCGGTCGCGCATGAGCGACAGCCGCGACGCGGGGTCGTTGGCGCCAGTGCGCGGGCGGTGGCGCGATGAGTGCGCGGCCTCGTTTGCTGCCGTGGTCCGGTCCCGCAGGGCAACGGTGCTATCTGGTCTCGGATGCGGACAGTGAGGACTACCTGACGAAACTGGCTGACGAGATGGAAGCGGTTCAGCTTCAGATGGGCGCCGAACTCATCGGTCATGCCCGCCTGATGCTCGGCGACCGGAAGACGGACGCCCGAGAGCTCCGCTACCTCTCGAACCGTCTGATCGAAGCGCTGCCAGACGCGCTCCGGATCGCGGAGAGTCGCGGCGGGCGTCGCTCCGTGCCCGAGGACGCCGAGAGTGACGGATCGGCTCAGACGGAGGAGAGGGGGAATGCGTAAGGCGTCAGGGGGCTGGCGGGTCGGTCCGGCACCGGGGCGTGGTCTGCGTCCTGGGGAAGGCGGTCTACTTGAACTGCCGCTTCACGTTCTCAAGCCCGGTGGCGCGTCTTCGGCGTCGCTGGTGCTGACGGTGGCGGAAGCGGAGCAACTGCACGCCGCCTTGTGTTATGCGCTCAGCGACGAACCTGCGCCTGCGGATGCGCCGGAGTGCCGTCAGCCGGTCCGTTACCCGGGTGGCCGACAGAAGTACTGAGGTCGGTTCGGGCGAAGTCACGCGCAACATCCGGAGAAGCAATATCGGACTACCCGTCTGCCTGGTCGGCTTCCGGGGCGGTCCGGCTGGGGGATCGAACAGGAACCCCGGTGCCGGTGGCACTGGAGTCCTCGTCGTGCTCCCGCTCAGCGAGGTGACCGGGCACGCCCACGCGGTGGTCGGGCCGGGCGCGCTGGTGCGCGAGTCGGGCCCGTTCGGCGTCTCGTAACGCCATCTCCCCGACGGCGGGCGGGTGGTGCACGAGGAGCACGCGGCGATACCGCTGCCCAGGGGCTGGTACCGCTTGGTGCGCCAGCGGGAGTACATGCTGGGCGCCGTGCGCGTCGTGGCGGACTGAGAGCGGGGGAGCGGACGGTGACGACGGCAACGGCAACGGCAATGACGAATGCGGCGGCAAGTGCGATGGCGCGTCGCCCCGGGTCCGGACCGCCCGCGAGGGCGTCGCCTGGACCTTCGGGGTGGACGCCGACACCTACCGCCCCGAACGCGAGACCTGATCGCAGGTCAGATCCACGCCCTGCTCCCGGACTTGCTCCGACGACCGCCCGTTTGCTCATTCCGGCACAAAGGTTTGGTCTATACCTTGACTGGTATAGACCAAGCCGCTTGAGTGTCCCTCAGCATTGCAGGGCCCCCCACGCGAAGGAGATCGGCCTCATGTGGAGACGACGTGTTCTGGCGCCGCTCGCGGCGACCGCGGCGGTGTGTGCGAGTGTGCTTGTCATGCCCATGGCCTCATCCGCCTCGGCGGCGGGAACGACTGCCCAGGCGGCCTGCGACTACCCGAACTGGGCCGCGGGAAGGGCGTACGTCACCGGCGACATCGTCCGGTACACCGACGGCAAGTACTACCGCGCGGAGCACGACAACCCGGGCTATGACCCGGTGATCAGCACCTGGTACTGGGAGCCCTTCAACTGCGGCGGCGAGGGCCAGAACCCGAGCGGCTTCGTGGTGAGCGAGGCGCAGTTCAACCAGATGTTCCCGAACCGGAACTCGTTCTACACCTACCAGGGCCTGACCGCCGCCCTGAGCGCCTACCCCGGCTTCGCCAACACCGGCAGCGACACCGTCAAGAAGCAGGAGGCGGCCGCCTTCCTGGCCAACGTCAACCACGAGACCGGCGGCCTGGTCCACATCGTGGAGCAGAACACCTCCAACTACCCGCACTACTGCGACTCGAGCCAGCCCTACGGCTGCCCCGCGGGCCAGGCGGCGTACTACGGCCGTGGACCGATCCAGCTCAGCTGGAACTTCAACTACAAGGCCGCGGGCGACGCACTCGGCATCGATCTGCTCGGCAACCCCTGGCTGGTGGAGCGGGACGCCGCGGTGTCCTGGAAGACCGCCCTGTGGTTCTGGAACACCCAGAGCGGGGCCGGCTCGATGACCCCGCACGACGCCATGGTCAACCAGCGGGGCTTCGGCGAGACCATCCGCGCCATCAACGGCAGCCTGGAGTGCAACGGCGGCAACCCCGGCCAGGTGCAGAGCCGGATCGACGCCTACCAGCGGTTCGTCCAGATACTCGGCACCACCCCCGGCTCCAACCTGAGCTGCTGAGCGGCCACTGACCGGCCGCTGACCGGGCCGCCGGGCGGTCAGCCGGTCGGAAGCGAGGAAATTGAGGTGCGCCGCTCCGCCGCTCCGCGCCAGCCTGGAGCACATGGCGTGGACGGTGACGTACGACCTCGATGAGTTCCGGGCCGCGGCGGGCGACTTTCTGGGCGCCCGCCCGGCCCGGCACACCACTTTGCTCACAGTGGTCTCCTCCCTGGTGGCGGGGGGCAGCGGCAGATACGGCGAGCAGCCGCCGGTCTACGGATGGTGGGCCGGGGAGGGCTCGGTGGAGGGCGCGTTTCTGTGCACCCCGCCCTACCCTCCGCTGCTCTCCCCGCTGCCCGGCGAGGCGGCCCGGGCCCTCGCCCGCACCCTCGCGGGGGACGGCGAGCAGAAGATCACCGGAGTGAACGCCGGGCGCGAGACCGCCGCGACCTTCGCCACCGCCTGGACGGACCTCACCGGCGCGCGGAGCGACGTCGAGCAGAACCACCGGCTCTATCGCCTCGGCACCCTCACCCCGCCTGATCCCGCGCCCCCGGGACGCCCGCGGACCGCCACCGCGGCCGACCGCGATCTGCTGCTCACCTGGTACGAGGGGTTCGCCCGCGAGAGCCGGGGGCTGATGGACGATGTCGCCGCCCAGGTGGACGACAAGCTCGGCCACGACGGGATCACCCTGTGGGAACTCGACGGCCGGCCGGTGGCCTGCGCCGGGATCAGCCGTACGGTCGCGGGCATGGCCCGGGTCTCCCTCGTGTACACCCCGCCTGAGCTGCGCGGACGCGGCTACGCGGGCGCCGCCACGGCCGCCGTGAGCCGCGCCGCGCGGGCCGCCGGGGTGCAGGAGATCCTGCTCTTCACCGATCTCGACAATCCCACCAGCAACGCCCTCTACCAGCGTCTCGGCTACCGCCCGCTGGAGGACCACCTGGTGTTGTCGTTCACCTCGGCCGAGCGCACCGTTCCGGAACAAGGTCACCCCTCGTAAGAGTTGTGTGATTGCAGCCCAACGGCACCGCGCGTTGGAGTGCCCCCGCCCTCTCCCCCTGGAGGATCCGTGACCGGCTCCCATCCGACACGTTCCCGGTTCGCCGCCGCCCTGCGCCCCGCCGCCTTCGGGGCGGATCCCACTGGGGAGCGGATGGAGCGCATCCGGCGGTCGCCGAACTTCGCGGACGGTGTGTTCGTCAACCCGGTGGGCGCCCGCACCGGCCCGTCCGGCTCGATGCTGAAGCTCGCGTCCACCTACTTCCGCAAGGAGGAGCGTGTCCGCAGGGCCCCGGCCGGGACCGTGCCGGTACACCCCACCACCGTCGCCGATCTGGCCACTCCGCCCGCCTCCGGGCTGCGGCTGACCTGGATGGGGCACTCCAGCGTCCTCGCGGAGATCGACGGGCGGCGGGTGCTGTTCGACCCCGTATGGGGCCAGCGCTGTTCGCCTTTCTCGATGGTGGGGCCCAAGCGGCTGCATCCGGTGCCGGTGCCGCTGCGGGAGCTGGCACCGGTGGACGCGGTGGTCATCTCCCATGACCACTACGACCATCTGGACATGCCCACGATCCGGGCGCTGGTGCGGAGCCACGCCATGTTCGTCGTCCCGCTGGGGGTCGGCGCCCATCTGGAGCGCTGGGGCGTCCCGGCCGACCGGATGACCGAGCTGGACTGGCATGAGTCCACCGAGGTCGCCGGGCTCAGGCTCACCGCCACTCCGGCCCGCCACTTCTGCGGGCGCGGGCTGCGCAACACCCAGCACACCCTGTGGGCCTCCTGGGTGGTGGCCGGTCCCGAGCACCGGGTCTACCACAGCGGGGACACCGGCTACTTCCCCGGTTTCGCGGAGATCGGCGCGGCGTACGGGCCGTTCGACGCGACCATGGTGCAGATCGGCGCGTACTCCGACTACTGGCCGGACATCCATATGACCCCCGAGGAGGGCATGCGGGCCCACCTCGATCTGCAGGGCGGGGACCCGGCGAAGGGGATCATGCTGCCGATCCACTGGGGCACCTTCAACCTCGCCCCGCACCCGTGGGAGGAGCCCGCCGAGGGAACGGTGTCGGCGGCGGAGGAGGCCGGGGCGAACGTGGCCGTTCCGCGTCCGGGGCAGCCGTTCGAGCCGGGGCAGGGGCTGCCGCTGGAGCCGTGGTGGCGGGCGATCGCGGCACGGCCGGTGACGAGGACGCCGGTCGGGGCCGAGGGCGCGGCCGAGCCGACGGGCCTCACTGGCGCGACGGGCTTGTCCGGGGCCACCGGCGGGTCCGGGGCGTCCGGGGCGGCTGGCGGCGCGGACCCCGCGATGCCCATACCCCAGTCGTAGCAAGGGAGTTGGCGCCGCCCTCGGAGGCGGACCGGCACAGGGCTTCTTTGTCGAATGGTGTCGAAACCCTTGTGGTGGACACGACGCGCTCGCTTGAATGGTTAGGAAAGGTTCCTAACGGATCGTCCCAGGGTCCGGGGCTGCCCCGGTGTGCCCTGGGACGGCCGTGTGCACTTCCCCCACAGTCGACAAGGAACGGAGTTCCCATGTCCCCCATGCCCCGGAGGATCGGTCTCGCGGCGGTGGCCGTCGCCGTACCGGCCGCGCTCGTCTTCACCGGTGTCGGAGTCGGGCAGGCGTCCGACCACCTGCCGTCGTCGGCGGACACGCACCGCCACTCGGCGCACAAGGCCACCGCGGCGAGCAGCCTGGACGACCCGGCGAAGAAGGAAATCGCCATGAAACTGGTCTCCAGCGCCGAGAACTCCTCGCTCGACTGGCGCGCCCAGTTCAAGTACATCGAGGACATAGGCGACGGCCGCGGCTACACCGCGGGCATCATCGGATTCTGCTCCGGCACCGGCGACATGCTGGACCTCGTCGAGTACTACACCGAGCAGAAGCCCGGCAACGTCCTGGCCAAGTATCTCCCCGCGCTGCGCGACGTCGACGGCACCGACTCCCACGACGGTCTGGACCCGAACTTCACCAAGGACTGGAAGAAGGCCGCCGCCGACAAGGCGTTCCAGGACGCCCAGGGGCATGAGCGCGACCGCGTCTACTTCAACCCGGCCGTCAAGCAGGGCAAGAGCGACGGGGTGGGCGCGCTCGGCCAGTTCATCTACTACGACGCGATCGTGATGCACGGCCCCGGCGACAGCAAGTACGGCTTCGGCGGCATCCGTAAGACCGCCCTGTCCAAGGCCAAGCCCCCGGCGCAGGGCGGCAACGAGACCACGTACCTCAACGCCTTCCTCGACGCCCGTAAGGAGGCCATGAAGAGCGAGGAGGCGCACAGCGACACCAGCCGCGTCGACACCGAGCAGCGGAAGTTCCTCAACGAGAAGAACTTCGACCTGGCGCCTCCGCTGAAGTGGAAGGTCTACGGCGACCCGTTCGAGATCAACTCCTGACCGCCGCACCGGTCCCCGCTTGCTAAGCGGGACGCTGTCCCATATTTTTAACCGGGACGGCGTCCCGTTTATTTTTGATGCGGATGGAGCGGAAATATGTCGACATATGTACTAGTGCACGGCGCTTGGCACAGTGGAGAGTGCTGGGAGCGGGTGGTTCCGTTGCTGGCGGCGGCCGGACACCGGGTGGTCACGCCGACGCTGACCGGCTACGGCGACACGGCACATCTGCTCGGCCCCGAGGTGGGGCTCGATACACATGTCGACGACATCGTCGGGCTGATCACCGAGGAAGACCTCACCGATGTGGTGCTCGTCGGGCACAGCTACGCCGGGCTGGTCATCTCGTCCACGGCCAACCAGCTCCCGGACCGGATCTCGCATCTCGTCTATCTCGACGCGATGGTCCCGGAGCACGGCGAGACCGCGGCCGATGTCATGCCCTTCACCCAGGCCATGATCGACCAGGGCCTGGCGTCCGAGAGCGGCTGGCGGATTCCGCCCCTGGTCGGGATGGACCCGTCCTGGGGTCTGTTCGGGGTCACCGATCCGGCGGATGTGGCGTGGCTGCGCTCGATGATGTCGGATCAGTCGGTGCGCTGCCTGCAGCAACCGGTCCGGCTGGACAACCCGGCCGTGAACGCGATCCCGCGGACGCATATCCACTGCGTCGCCAATGTGCCGCCCGGCATGACCCGGCGGCCCGTCCCCGCGATCCAGCCCAACGGCTCCCCGGCGCAGGTGTGGGAGTTGGAGACCGGCCATGACTGCATGATCACCATGCCGGGTGAACTCACCGAACTGCTGCTCAAGCTCGGCTGATCCGCTCGCCCGGGGCCGGCGCCGGGCTCGGCGCCGGTCCCGTCTCAGCCCCCCGCCGCCTCCACCAGGGCGCGCATGATCCGTACGTCGTCGCCCGCCTCCGGGTGCCACTGGACGCCCAGCACGAACCCCTCCACGTCCGGCAGTTCCACCGCCTCCACCGTTCCGTCGTCCGCGGAGTGGGCCGAGGGGACCAGGCCCTCGCCCAAGTGGGCCACGGCCTGGTGGTGGAAGGTGGGGACGGACACCGGGTCCGGGAGGATCTCGGCCAGGAGCGTGTCCGGGACCGGCTTCACCTCGTGGTGCTCGAAGACGCCGGGCCGGCCCGCGTGGCCGTCCAGGTGCTGGACGAGGGTGCCGCCGAGGAAGACGTTCAGAAGCTGGTGGCCACGGCAGATGCCCAGCAGGGGAGTGCCCGACGCCAGGGCCGCGTCGATCAGGGCCAGCTCCCAGGCGTCCCGCTCCCGTGCGGGCGGCCCGGTGCGCGGGTCCACCTCGGCCCCGTACCGCACGGGATCCACGTCCGGGCCGCCGGAGATGACGAGCCCGTCGAGGCGGGAGACGATCCGCGCGGCGGCGGCCGGGTCCTCGTCCGGCGGCAGCATCGCCGCCAGGCCGCCCGCGCGCTGGACGAGCCGGTGGTAGCCCGCGGGCAGCAGCGCGGCGGGGAGGTTCCAGACACCCCAGCTCGCCGAGGATTCGAGATAGGTGCTGACGCCGATCAGGGGCTTGGCCACCGGGGACTCCGATCTTCGAAGATCTGTGCACTCACTGTGCGCTCAATCGCGGGACAGTTCCGCCTCGGCCTCCGCCAGCGCCGCGAACTCCTCCTCCGGCGCGGCCGCGACCAGGCGGTGGCGGCTGTAGAAGGCGAAGTAGGCCAGCGCCACCGCGTAGACGCCGAGCGCGATGAAGGCCGCGTCCTTGTCCACCAGGAAGGTGGCCACCAGCGCGGAGCAGGCCAGGACGAAGGCGATGGACGACGTTACCGTGCCGCCCGGGGTGCGGTAAGGGCGGTCCAGGCCCGGCTCGCGGCGGCGCAGGACGATGTGGGAGAGCGACATCAGGGCGTACGAGATGGTGGCGCCGAAGACCGCGGTGTTGAGCATCCGGGCGCCGTCGCCGGTCCACGCGGCGAGGGCGAAGCCGATGGCGCCCGGGACCAGCAGACCCAGGAACGGGGCCTTGCGCCTGCTGGTCAGGGAGAGGAAGCGGGGCAGATAGCCGGCCCGGGAGAGGGCGAAGAGCTGGCGCGAACCCGCGAAGATCAGGGAGAAGAAGGAGGCGACGAGCCCGGCGAGGCCCGCGTAGTTGACGACGCGGGACAGCACGGTCGCCTTTCCGTCCGGCTGCAGCGCCTCGACCAGCGGGTTGCCCGCCTCCTGCACGGCGCCCGAGCCGCGCGCCCCCGTGGCCGCGAGGAAGGTGAGCAGGGCGAGGATCAGCAGGATGCCCATGGACCAGGCCATGGCCTTCGGCAGCGTACGGGCCGGGTCCCGGGTCTCCTCCGCCGCGAGCGGCACCCCCTCCACCCCCAGGAAGAACCACATCCCGAAGGGGAACGCCGACCAGATGCCGAGCAGCCCGAACGGCAGCCAGGAAGTGGCACCGGCGGCCGAATGGTCCACCGGGATGTCGTTGAGCGAGCCCGCGTCGAAGTCGGTGAGGGCGCCGACGGCGAAGACCAGCAGCGCGGCGACGGCGATGGCGGTCACGACCAGGCTGAACCGCAGGGCCTCGCCCACGCCCCACAGATGGATGCCGATGAAGAGGATGAAACAGGCCAGATAGACCGGCCAGCCCGACTCCAGGCCGAAGAGCCCGAGCGACTCGACGTAGTCGCCGATGAAGATGGAGATGGCGGCGGGGGCCAGGACGTACTCGATGAGGATCGCCGTACCGGTGAGAAAGCCGCCCCAGGGGCCGAGGGCGCGCCGCGCGAAGCCGTAGCCGCCGCCCGCCGTGGGCAGGATCGCGGCCAGCTCGGCCAGGGCGAACACCATGCAGGCGTACATCAGGCCCATCAGCAGGGCGGCGATGGCGAGCCCGCCGAAGCCGCCCTCCGACAGGCCGAAGTTCCACCCCGAGAAGTCGCCGGAGACGACATAGGCGACACCGAGGCCGGTCAGCAGCAGCGGGCCCGCGCTGCCGCGCCGCAGGGTGCGGCGCTCCAGATACGCGTCCTCGGGGGACGGCGCCGGAGCACCGCCCGGCGGGGCGCCGCCGACGGAGGCGCGGGCGGATTCGGTGCGGGCGGACTCGGTTCCGTCGGCCATGGGGGGACTCCTGCTCCACGCGAGGGGGCGATGGCAAAGGTGTGGGGCCATACCTTTGTCTGCCGGTCGGCGATGCGCAAGACCTCTGCGTAAAACCGTGGTTAAGTGCCGGTGCTCTCCGGGCCACGCGCTCGGGCGGACGGGCCAGCCGCGGGTGGGTCAGACCAGGAAGCCGCGCAGCAGCGCCGCCGTGCCCTCGCAGTGCTCCCGCATCACCTCGCGCGCCCCGTCCGCGTCCCCGTCCAGCACCGCCTCGACCAGCGCCCCGTGCTGGGCCTGGGAGTGCTCGAGGTTCTTCACCAGCAGCGGGATGCAGTCCAGCAGGTCGTTGACGGTCGCGCGGACGGCCGCGTACTGGGCGGCCAGCGACGGTGAGCCCGCCAGCTCCGCGAGCGTGAGATGGAGCATGGTGTCCAGGCGGCGGTAGTCGGCCAGCGGGGCGTCGCGCGTCGCGTCCAGGGCCGCCCGCAGCCGCCGTACCTGCCCGTCCCCGAGCCCGTGCGCGGCGCACAGCCCCGCCGCGCCCACCTCCAGGACCTCGCGGAACCGAAGGGTGTCCTCGACGTCGACCGCCGCCACCCGGCGCCGCAGCTCGTCCTCGCCGCCCCCGGCGGGCTCGGGCCTGGCCCGGACGAAGGTGCCGCCGTAGCGACCGCGGCGGCTCTCCACCAGCCCCTGGTCCTGCAGCACCTTCAGCACCTCGCGCAGGGTCACCCGGCTGATCCGCAGCCGGTCGGCCAGCTCCCGCTCGGCCGGGAGCCGGCCGCCGTCGGGGACCAGCCCCAGCCGCAGCACCTGGAGTATCTGCTCCAGCGCCTCCTCGAAGCCGTTCCCCGCTCGCACCGGGCGCAGCACCGGCGCCAGCCGGTCGTCCGCCGCCGCCGCGCTTCCGTGCTCACTCCCGCTCTCGCTCATCGAACCGTCCGCACCTACTTCCCAATCAATGGTCTGCGGTATTACCTTAAGGCCACCCCGCGCCCCCCAGACCCTCTCCGATTCCCTGAACTCCCCGAAAACTCTCGGAACTCTCCGGGCTTCCCGAGCTCGCCGAACTCCCCGAATTCCCAGACGCCCCGCACTCGACGCAGGAGGCCCCACCGTGGCAGACCGCACGCCCCCGCTCTCGGTCGACGAGCTGACCAGACTGGTCGCCGCCGGGGAGATCGACACCGTCGTCCTGGCCTTCACCGATATGCAGGGAAGGCTTCAGGGCAAGCGGTTCGCCGCCCGCTTCTTCCTCGACGACGTCCTGGCGCACGGCACCGAGGGCTGCAACTACCTCCTCGCCGTCGACACCGAGATGAACACCGTCGACGGCTACGCCATGTCCTCCTGGGAGCGCGGCTACGGCGACTTCGCCATGCACGGCGACACCGCCACCCTGCGCCGCACCCCCTGGAACCCCGGCACCGCCCTCCTCACCGCCGACCTCGCCTGGCACGACGGCAGCCCCGTGGTCGCCTCCCCGCGCCAGATCCTGCGCCGTCAGCTCGACCGGCTCGCCGAGCGCGGCTGGACCGCGTACACCGGCACCGAGCTGGAGTTCATGGTCTTCCGGGACAGCTACGAGCAGGCGTGGAACACCGGCTACCGCGGGCTGACCCCCGCCAACCAGTACAACGTCGACTACTCCGTCCTCGGCACCGGCCGGGTCGAGCCCCTGCTGCGCCGCATCCGCAACGAGATGGGCGCCGCCGGGATGACCGTCGAGTCGGCCAAGGGGGAGTGCAACCTCGGCCAGCACGAGATCGCCTTCCGCTACGACGACGCCCTGACCACCTGCGACCAGCACGCCGTCTACAAGACCGGCGCCAAGGAGATCGCGGCCCAGGAGGGCATGGCGCTCACCTTCATGGCCAAGTACGACGAGCGCGAGGGCAACTCCTGCCATATCCACCTCTCGCTGCGCGACGAGGCCGGGCACCCCGTGCTCGCCGACGACGACGGCCCGTACGGCATGTCGAAGACCATGCGCCACTTCCTCGCCGGACAGATCGCGGCGATGCGCGACTTCACCCTGCTCTACGCCCCGAACATCAACTCCTACAAGCGGTTCCGCCCCGGCTCCTTCGCGCCCACCGCCGTCGCCTGGGGCCCGGACAACCGCACCTGCGCGCTGCGCGTCATCGGCCACGGCCCCTCCCACCGGCTGGAGAACCGGCTCCCGGGCGGCGATGTCAACCCGTACCTGGCCGTGGCCGGGATGGTGGCCGCCGGGCTGCACGGCGTCGAGCAGGAGCTGGAGCTCCCCGAGGTCTGTACCGGCAACGCCTACACCGGCGACGCCGAGCACGTCCCGACCTCGCTGCGCGACGCCGCCGAGCTGTGGCGGAACAGCCCCATAGCGCGGGCCGCCTTCGGCGACGAGGTGGTCGAGCACTACCTCAACATGGCGCGCGTGGAGCAGGACGCCTACGACACCGCCGTCACGGACTGGGAGCGCTTCCGGTCCTTCGAGCGCATGTGAGGAACCACCGAGTGAGCAACGAGCACCCGCACCCCGACGAGCACCAGGTCCTCAATCCGGCCACCGAGGAGGTCATCGCCACCGTCCCCGCCGCCACCCCGGAAGACGTGGCAGCCGCCGTCGCCCGCGCCACCGAGGCGCAGCGCGGCTGGGCCGCGTTGGCACCCGCCGACCGCGCCCGGCTGCTGCGCCGCTTCGCCGCCGTGGTGGACGGGCACATCGAGGAGCTCGCGGCGCTGGAGGTCCGCGAGGCGGGCCATCCGATCGGCAACGCCCGCTGGGAGGCGGGCAATGTGCGCGATCTGCTGGACTACGCGGCCGGGGGAGCGGAGCGGCTGAACGGCGCCCAGATCCCGGTGGCGGGCGGGCTGAACGTCACCTTCCATGAGCCGCTCGGCGTGGTCGCGGTGATCGCGCCGTGGAACTTCCCCATGCCGATCGCCGCCTGGGGCACCGCGCCCGCCCTGGCCGCCGGGAACGCCGTGGTCCTCAAACCGGCCGAAACCACCCCGCTCACCGCGCTCCGGCTGGCCGAACTCGCCCTGGAGGCGGGCCTTCCCGAGGGGCTCTTCCAGGTGCTGCCCGGGGCCGGGCCGGTCGCGGGCGCCGCGCTGGTCGAGCACCCCGGCGTCGCCAAGGTCGTCTTCACCGGCTCCACGGCCGTCGGCAAGGGGATCATGGCCAAATGCGCGGCCGGCGTGAAGCGGGTGACCCTCGAACTCGGCGGCAAGAGCCCGAACATCGTCTTCGCCGACGCCGACATCGAGCGCGCCGCGGCCGCCGCCCCCGGCTCCTTCCTGGACAACACCGGCCAGGACTGCTGCGCCCGCAGCCGCATCCTGGTCCAGCGCAGCGTCTACGACCGGTTCATGGAACTGCTGGCGCCCGCCGTGACCTCCTTCGCGGTCGGCGATCCGGCCGACCCCGCCACCGCCATGGGCCCGCTGATCTCGGCCGCCCAGCGGGAGCGCGTACGGTCCTACGTACCCGAGGACGCGCCCGCCGCGATCCGTGGCGAGGCCCCGAAGGGCAAGGGGTTCTGGTACCCGGCCACCGTGCTGGAGGCCACCGGCCCCGGGGACCGCGCCGCCGTGGAGGAGATCTTCGGCCCCGTCGCCGTCGTCCTGCCCTTCGAGGACGAGGCCGACGCCGTACGGCTGGCCAACGCCACCGACTACGGCCTGTCCGGCTCGATCTGGACCCGCGACGTGGGCCGCGCGGTCCGGGTCTCGCGCGCCGTCGCCGCCGGAAACCTGTCCGTCAACTCGCACAGCAGCGTGCGGTACGCCACCCCCTTCGGCGGCTACAAGCAGTCCGGCCTGGGCCGGGAGCTGGGCCCCGACGCCCTTACCGCCTTCACCGAGACCAAGAACGTCTTCATCAGCACCGAGGAGCAGTGACGTGACCGAGACCCCCGTGTGCCGCCGTCTGGTGGGCCGTACCGCCGTCGTCACCGGAGCGGGCAGCGGCATCGGCCTGGCCACCGCCCGCCGCCTGGCCTCCGAGGGCGCGCAGGTCGTCTGCGCCGATATCGACGAGAGCGCGGGCAAGGCCGCGGCCGACGAGGTCGGCGGGCTCTTCGTCCGGGTGGACGTGACCGACCCCGAGGAGGTCGAGGCGCTCTTCAAGACCGCCTTCGACACCTACGGTTCGGTGGACATCGCCTTCAACAACGCCGGTATCTCGCCGCCCGACGACGACTCGATCCTCACCACCGGACTCGACGCCTGGAAGCGGGTCCAGGAGGTCAACCTCACCTCCGTCTACCTGTGCTGCAAGGCCGCACTGCCCTATATGCGGCAGCAGGGCAGGGGCTCCATCATCAACACCGCCTCCTTCGTGGCCGTGATGGGCGCCGCCACCTCGCAGATCAGCTACACCGCCTCCAAGGGCGGGGTGCTGGCCATGTCCCGCGAACTGGGCGTGCAGTTCGCCCGCGAGGGCATCCGGGTCAACGCGCTGTGCCCGGGGCCGGTCAACACCCCGCTGCTGAAGGAGCTGTTCGCCAAGGACCCGGAGCGGGCCCAGCGCCGGCTGGTCCATGTGCCGGTGGGCCGGTTCGCCGAACCGGAGGAGATCGCCTCCGCCGTGGCCTTCCTGGCCAGCGATGACGCCTCCTTCGTCAACGCCGCCGAGTTCCTCGTGGACGGCGGGATCGCCGGGGCGTACGTCACTCCGTTGTAGTCCTGTGCGCAGTCCCGCCATCCGCGGTGTACGGACCGCACCCCTGGCCATAGGCTGACCGTGTGACCATGAACACGCCCCCCGGCTGGTACCCCGATCCCGGCTACGCAGGTAACGGCCCCGCCATGGAACGGTGGTGGGACGGTTCCGCCTGGAGCGAGTACACCCGTGACGCCTCGGGCGCCGCGGACCCGGCCTTCGGCCCACCGCCGCCGCCCTACCTGCCAGGGCGGCAGGGCGGCCACGGCCGGGGCCGCGGCCCGAGGATCGCGGCGGTCTCGGTCGCCGCCGGCGTCGTGGTCGCCGCGATCGTCGGTGGCATCGTGCTGCTGGGCGACGGCGGCGACGGCGGTGGTGGCAACGCCCAGACCGGACCCGCCGCCCCCAGCGACTCCGCCCCGCCGGACGGCGGCGACCCGGCCCCGGAGCTCCCCACCCCGGACAGCCCCTCGGACGGGCCCACCGACACCCCCAGCGCACCGCCCAGCTACGACCCGGACACCGCCCCGGACCCCGGCAACGGCATCAGCCTGCCGGTGCTCACCGGCTGGCAGGCGGGGCGCAGCAGCTCCGGCGGCGCGGGCGTCACCACCTCCCGCTACCCCTGCCCGGGCGACCCGTCCACCGAATGTGTGCGCGGCGGCGCCTTCTCGCGGACCGCCCAGGGCTACAAGGCCACCTCCGCCAAGGGCATAGCCAAGGAGGACATCGCGCAGAACGCCGAGGAGTCCTACGGCACCGACGAGGACAACGACCGTAAGGCGTACGGCGGGATCACCTCCCACAAGGAGCTGAAGGAGTCGGCGGTCGAGGTCGCGGGCGGGAAGGGCTATCTGGTCCGCTGGAAGGTGGTGACGAAGAAGGGTGACGACGGCGTCGTCCAGTCGCTGGCCTTCCCGTCGCCCACCGTGCCGGACACGATGGTCGTGGTGCGCTTCGGATTCGACGAGAGCGACAAGGCGCCGCCGCTCGGCGACATGGACAAGATCGTCAAGGGCATCGAGGCGCTGGCGGGCGACGGCCGGTCCATCTAGGCGCGCCGCCGGTCCGTCCAGGCGCGTCGTAGGTCCATTCAGGCCGAAGCCGCCGGTCCATTCAGGCCGAAGTCGTCGGTCCGTCCGGGCCGAAGGAGGGTGCCGGTCAGAGGAACGTTCTGCCCTCGCCCCGGTACGTCGGCGCGTCGGCCACCACCCGGTCCCCCTCGATCAGCCGCAGCGTGTCGAACCGCTCGCACAGCTCACCGGCCTTGGCATGCCGGAACCACACCTTGTCGCCGATCAGCAGATCGTCGGCGGCCGTGCCCAGCAGCGGGGTCTGCACCTCGCCCGGCCCCTCCATCGAGTCGTACACCAGCCCCTCCGGCAGATACGGCACCGGTAGCCGGTCCCGGCCCGGCGCGCCCGACGCCGGATAGCCGCCGCCGAGCACCGTCACCACGCCCACCCCGGGCCGGCGCACCACCGGCTGGGCGAACAGGGCGGCCGGGCGGCCGTGGAAGGAGGTGTAGTTGTCGAAGAGGCGCGGCTGGTAGAGCCCGGATCCGGCGGCGATCTCGGTCACCGCGTCCTCCGCGGCGGTGTGCTGCACACTGCCCGTACCGCCGCCGTTGACGAACTCCAGGTCCGCCACCGCCCGCACCGCCCGCACGACCGCGGCCCGGCGGGCCGCGAGCTCCCGGCGTGCCACGGACTGCATCAGCCGTACGGCGCGCGAGCGCAGCGGACTGCCCGGCACCGCGTCGCCCACGCCCGCCACATGACCCTCGTACGCCATCAGCCCGACCAGCCGGAAGCCGGGGCGGCGGTCGATCGCCCGTGCCAGCTCGGCCAGTTGCTCCGGTTCGCGCAGCGGTGAGCGCAGCGCCCCGACCCGCACCCGTCCGCCGAGCATCCGCAGCGAGGTGTCCAATTCCAGGCAGACCCGGACCTCTTCGGTCCCGGCGCGAACGCTGTCGATCAGATCGAGTTGGGAGAGGTCGTCCACCATGACCGTCACGGCCTCGGCCAGCTTGGGGTCGCTGGTCAGGGTGGCGAAGCCGTCCCGGTCGGTGGAGGGATAGGCGAGCAGGACGTCGTCGAACCCCTCACGAGCCAGCCACAGCGACTCCGGCAGCGTGAAGCTCATGATCCCCGCGAAGCCGTCCCGTGCCAGCACCCGCTCCAACAGCGCCCGGCAGCGCACCGATTTGCTGGCGACGCGGATCGGTTTGCCTCCCGCCCGGTGGACCAGATCCCGGGCGTTGTCGTCGAAGGCTCCCAGGTCGACAATCGCCACGGGCGCTTCGAGATGGGCGGTGGCCCGGTCGTACCGGGCCCGGTCAGCGGCGGCAGCGGACATGGACGCAGCTTGCCAGACCGCCATTACCACTGGGTAGAGGGCAGCCGGTGCGCAGGGCCCCGGCTCCCCGTAGAGTGTCGCGCACGCCACGACCGGCAGGTCAGCGGCGTGTTGTCCGTATACGGGCCCACCTGCCCGAAAGGCGGTGGGTGGTGCGGCGAACCGGACGGAGCCAGGTGAAACAGGTGTCGACGGCTGCGAGGTGGTGCAGGTGAGCACCGACGCGGAACAGGCGCACTCACCCCACGGCACGCCCCCACCACGTCCCGCACATCCCCCGCGCACGGCGCCCGCGCAGCCTTCCCCGCCCCCGCCGCGCCCCACCGCCCCGCCCGGGTTCACCCCGGACCCGGACACCCCCATCCTCGGCGTACGGGCGAAGGTCCCGTTCCCCAGGGGCACCGCCGGGGCGTCCGGCACCCGGCTGCCCCCACACCCCTCCGCACCGCCGCGCACCGGCGCGCTCTTCGCCGACGGCGGGCGGGGCGACCGGCGCCGTCCGCCCAGCCGTACGGCGGCCGCCGCCGCGAGTCTCGTCCTCGGCCTCGGGCTGCTCGGCGGCGCGGCGGCCGGGAGCTGGCTGGGCGAGGACCCCGACGCCCCGCCGTCCACCGCCGACACCTACACCCACGCCCGCTCCGCCTGGCACAGCGTCCCCGTCGACGACCTCTTCCCGCGCACCCTGCGCGGCAAGGGCGAGGGCCCGGGCGGCGCCGATCGCGTCTGGAGCCGAATAGCCGTCGCCCCGGACAGCAGCTGCGGCGGCGGATTCGACCCCCTGCTCGCCAAGGCACTGGCCCCGGTGGGCTGCAAGCGCCTGGTGCGCGCCACGTACACCGATGCCACCAGCACCAGCGTCACCACCGTCGGGGTGCTGATCACCACCTCCGGCCCCACCGGGATGCGGACGCTGCACCAGCGCTTCGTGACCGAGAAGCTGGACGAGCGCACCGATCTGATGCCCCGCGCGTACGCCGCCAAGGGCACCGCGGCGGCCGGCTTCGGCGACGACCAGCGCGCCAGCTGGCGGATCCGGATCCTCACCGACGCCCCCGTCGTCATCTACAGCGTCAGCGGCTTCGCCGACGGCCGTAAGGTCACCGATCCGCAGTCGGCGGGCGAGGCGACCCAGCGGGGCGCCACCTCGGCCCCCGCGCAGTCGGGCCTCGGCAACGACGCCCGAGGCATCGCCGACGCGATCGAGCCCATATTCCGCCGGGCCCTGTCCACGCTCACGGAGACCACGCCATGACCGGGATCGGGCGGCGCCTGGCAGTGGCTCTCACCACCGCGGGGCTGACCCTGGTGCTCGCCGGGCCCGCGAACGCCGACGGCATACAGGCCCAGGAGTGGGCGCTGGACACCCTCCACGTCCAAGAGGCATGGCAGACGACCAAGGGCTCCGGGGTCACCGTCGCCGTCCTCGACACCGGCGTCGACGACGGCCACCCCGACCTCGAAGGCCAAGTGCTGCCCGGTAAGGACCTCATCGGCTTCGGCGCCCGGCGCGGCGAACGCGCCTGGGCCCGCCACGGCACCGCCATGGCCGGGATCATCGCCGGGCACGGCCACGGCGCGGCCGGCGGCGAGGGCGTCCTGGGCGTCGCGCCGAAGGCGCGGATCCTGCCGGTGCGGGTGATCCTCGAGGACTCCGACGCCGCCCGTAAGAAGGCCCGTTCGTCCCGTGGCGGCGCGCTGGCCGCCGGTATCCGCTGGGCCGCCGACCACGGCGCCGACGTCATCAACCTCTCGCTCGGCGACGACAGCGCCTCCGCCCACCCCGAGGCCGCCGAGGACGCCGCCGTGCAGTACGCGCTGCGCAAGGGCGTGGCCGTGGTCGCCTCCGCGGGCAACGGCGGCGAGAAGGGCGACCGGGTCTCCTATCCGGCCGCCTACCCCGGGGTGATCGCCGTGACCGCCGTGGACCGCTACGGCTCCCGCGCCGCCTTCTCCACCCGCCGCTGGTACGCCACCGTCTGCGCACCCGGCGTCGACGTGGTCATCGCCGACCCCGACAAGCGCTACTACGAGGGCTGGGGGACCAGCGCTGCCGCCGCCTTCGTCTCCGGCTCCGTCGCCCTCGTCCGCGCCGCCCACCCCGAGCTGAGCCCGCGCCAGATCCGGGAGCTCCTCACCCGGACCGCCCAGGACGTCCCGGAGGGCGGCCGCAGCGACGCCCTCGGCGCGGGCCTGGTGGACCCGGCGGCGGCGATCGCCGCGGGCGGCAAGATGAAGCCGGAGGCCCAGCGCCCCGCCGTGGCCTCCTCCCCCCAGCGCTACTTCGGCAACGGGCCGGGCCACGCCCAGGGCGCGCACGGCGACTCCGGCCCCAACGAGATGGCGCTGCTCGCCGGAATCGCCGGAGCGGCCCTGGTGGTCGCCGCGGTCGCCCTATGGCGCGGCTCGGGCCCCCTACGGGTGCCACCCAGGCTGCGCTCGCTGCTTATGGGCATCCGCGCGCGCTGAGGCCACGTCGCCCGCCGCGTCGTCGGCTCGGATGCGGCGCTCACCGCGCTTGCGCGCGGTGCTCCTGGCGATCCGTGCGCGCTGAGGCCGGGCGTCGGCCTGGGGCGTGTCGGCGATGCGCGTGGTCGGCCGGGACTCGCTCCGAGGGCGCCGCTGCGAGGTACCGCCCGCGCTGAGCCGCGTCGGGGCGCGCTGGTCGGCCGAGAACCGCCGTGAGCGCTGCTCCCGACCTTTCGTTCGCGCTGAGCGAGGCGTTGGCCCGAGCCGCGTCGGGGTGAGCGGCCAGTTGGGGCCCATCGCGGGCGCTGCCGACGGGGTTCCGTGCGCTGAGCGGGCCCCGGGCGCCGCGTCGTCGGCTCGGCCGTGCCGCGCGCGCCGGTCGTGGTGATCCGTGCGGGCTGAGGCACGGAGGCGGTCCTCGGCTCGGGCGCCCTGTGTGGCCACCGGGTTCCGCAGGGCGCCGGGCCGGGGCACTGCGGTGGTCGTCGGCCCGGGGCCGTTCCGGCGTGCCCCTTACCGGGATCGGTAGGTGCGGGCCGTCGCCACGGCCGTACGCGCCACCTCCTCGACCAGCGCCACCCCGCTGTCCAGGTCCGCGCTGCCCTCGGACAGCACCGCGACCAGACAGGCGCGCCCGTCCGCCGTCACCTCGCCGATGCTGTTGACGACCCACAGCCCGGTGGCATCGCGGGGCATCCAGCCGTTCTTCAGCCGTGTCCCGGGGCCGCCACCGTCGGCGGCGGCCGAGACGCCCCAGCTCTGGCGGTCGACGACGCGCCCCATCAGCGCCCGTAGATACGTCCGCGCGGCGCCGTCCAGCGGTGAGTCGTCCGAGAAGACCGCGCCCAGCAGGGCCAGCTGGTCGGCGGCGGTGGTCAGGGTCACGCCCCAGTTCCCGCCGCTCCCGGCACGGGTCGCGGTCAGGCCGAGCCGCTGGTGCGCCGCGTCGAGCCCGGCCGCGCCGCCGATCGTCTGCCACAGCGCGGTCGCCGCGTCGTTGTCGCTCCGCTCGATCATCACGGCCGCATGCGATCGCTCCTGGGCGGTCAGCGACCGCCCCTCGTCCTCCGCCCTGAGCAGCAGCGCCGCGAGGATGCCCACCTTGACGATGCTCGCCGTGGCGTACGAGCCGTCGCCGTGGACCCCGCTCGTCCCCGACCGGGGATCCAGGACGGCGACGGAGAAGTGCGCGCCGGAGCCCTGGGCCACGGGGCCGAGCGCGTCGGCGAGCGCCGCGCTCAGCCCCTGCCCCGTCACGTCGTCCGCCATCCGCTCCACCGCCGCCTCCCTCTCCGCCGCCCGCCGCGTCGGGCCCTCCCCGCCCTCGATACCCTCATGGCGTGGCGCTCAAGAACATTCCCGACCCTGGCTTCTCCGGCGACGACGGCTCCGCCGACCCCCGGCTGACCGCGGCGCTCGCCGCCTGGGCCGATGACCGCTCGGCCGAGCCCGAGGTGCTCGCCGCGCTCACCGACGCCCGTCTCCTCGTCCCAGTGGTGGCGATCCTCGGCGAGGTCGAGGAGGGGCCCGACCGGCTGCGCCGCGAAAAGAGCAGCGACATGGCGGTGCCCACGCTGCAGGCCCCCGGCGGCCGGCGCGCCCTGCCCGCCTTCACCTCGCTGGAGACGCTGGCCCGCTGGCGCCCGGACGCCCGGCCCGTGGCCGTACCGCTGCGCCAAGCGCTGGAGGCCGCCGCCCATGAGAAGGCGGACACGCTGGTCCTGGACCTCGCGGGCCCGGTGCCGTACCAGCTGACCGGCCCCGCGCTGCTGGCCCTCGCCGAGGGGCGGACCAGCACCGATCCGCTCGCCGACCCGGCCGTGACCGAGGCCGTGCGTGCAGTACTGGCCGCCGAGCCGGAGGTGCTCCGGGCCCATCTGGCCCCGGCGGCGGACGCCGACGGGATGCTCGCGCTCGCCCTGGTGCCTCAGGCGCCCGCGCGGGAGACGGCGCACCGGGTGGCGGGCGCCCTGGCCGCCGACGAGGTGCTGCGGGCACGGCTGGTGCGCGGACTGACCCTGGCGCTGCTGCCGCCGGACGCGAAGGTCCCCGGCGAACCGCTCTTCAGCCGCTGAGGGGTCGGGGCCCCGGCCCGCCACAGAGGCAGAGCCCGGGTCGCCACAGGGGCAGAGCCCGGCCCGCTGCGGGGGCGGGCCCCGGCCCTCCCCATTCGGACCAACAGGCGAATCGCCTCAATTCCCCCCACAATGCTTAGGCGACTGGCGGTCGGAATCTGCGTGAGGAGAGCGCCATGGAGACGAGAACGGTCGTAGCGGAGTTCATCGGGACCGCGATGCTGGTCCTCTTCGGAGTCGGTTCGCTGGTCCTGGCGGGCGACTACATCAACGCCCTCGGGATCTCGCTCGCCTTTGGCTTCACGCTGATCGCGATCGCCTACGCGTTCGGACGCATCTCGGGCTGCCACATCAACCCGGCGGTGACCCTCGGCGTGCTGCTGGCCAAGCGCATCGACATCCGTACGGCCGTCCAGTACTGGGTCGCGCAGTTCGTCGGCGCGATCGTGGGCGCGGCGGTGCTCTTCCTGCTCGCCAACCAGGTGCCCAGGCTCCAGACGGCCGACGCCTTCGGCAGCAACGGCTACGGCGGCCGCTCACCGGTGGGCATGGGCGCGGGCGGGGCCTTCCTCGCCGAGGTGCTGCTGACCTTCCTGCTGGTCTTCGTCTACCTGGCGGTGACCCACTCGGTGGCGCTGGTCGGCGGCGAACCAATCCCGGTGGGCCTCGCCCTCGCCGCGGTCAATCTGATCGGCATCCCGCTGACCTGGGCCTCGGTCAATCCGGCGCGCAGCTTCGGCCCCGCGATCTTCGCGGGCGGCGATGCGCTGGGCCAGCTCTGGCTGTTCATCGTGGCACCGCTGGTCGGCGGGGTGCTCGCCGCCGTGGTGCACCGGTTCACCCATCTCCGTCCGGCGGGGCAGGCCGACCAGGAGGAGGCCCATCCGCCCCCGGCGACCGGACCGTGGGGGCGGCTGCGCGGCGGCCACCGCCCCGAGGCGGGCGGCCAGGAGACCAAGGGCCCGGAGGCGGCCTGAGCCGCGCACGCGGGGGCCCGGGCCCGGGCCCGGAGGGCGTACGGGCTCCCGAGGGCGTACGGGCTCCCGAGCGGCTCGTGCCCTCCGGGGGTCAGCCGAAGACCGGGCCGGTGAACTTCTCGCCGGGCCCCTGTCCCGGCTCGTCCGGCACCACCGACGCCTCGCGGAAGGCGAGTTGCAGGGACTTCAGGCCGTCCCGCAGCGGAGCGGCGTGGAAGGAGCTGATCTCCGTGGCGCTGGCCGTGACCAGCCCCGCCAGGGCGTTGATCAGCTTCCGCGCCTCGTCCAGATCCTTGTGCTGGGGGCCCTCCTCGGCCAGGCCCAGGTTGACCGCGGCGGCGCTCATCAGGTGCACCGCGACCGTGGTGATCACCTCGACCGCGGGCACATCCGCGATGTCCCGGGTCATCCGGTCGAAGTCGGGGGCCGGCGGCTGCCCGGCGTTGGCGTCGCTCATAGTGGTCGGGGCTCACTTCCTGAGGGATGGTGGGCCCCAGCCTAGGCGGCCGCCCGGCGCCGTACGCACGGGGCGGGTGAGTTCACAGGAACGCCGGGGCACGCAGGGGAACGCCGGGGAACGCCGGGGAACAGGGGACGGGGCTGACGCTTAGAGCGCACCGGATGAGCATCCCGGCCCGGTCCTGGTATCGTAGATAAATGACCGGCCGGTCACGTGTGTGTCCGGCCCACAAGTGGAGGCTCCCCAGCTCCCACCTTCCGACCCCCCGGGCCGGCAGGTCATCGGTCAGGCTGCGCCCCGCGGTGATATCGCGGCGGTGCTCCCGGTCAATGAGGAGCCCCGCCTGTGTACCCGTCGGGGCGTTTTGTGCGTTACGGCGCGGTGGTCATACCGAAACAGACGTTACGCGGCAGTCCGCCAGACGGTCGCGTGGTGCAACCGAGGAGGATCCATCAGCGCCGAGCCCCGCATCAACGACCGGATTCGCGTCCCCGAGGTGCGACTCGTCGGTCCCAGTGGCGAGCAGGTCGGCATCGTGCCGCTTGCCAAGGCCCTGGAGCTTGCGCAGGAGTACGACCTCGACCTCGTCGAGGTGGCGGCGACCGCTCGCCCGCCGGTCTGCAAGCTCATGGACTACGGAAAGTTCAAATACGAGTCGGCCATGAAGGCCCGTGAAGCGCGCAAGAACCAGGCGCACACGGTCATCAAGGAGATGAAGCTCCGGCCGAAGATCGACCCGCACGACTATGACACCAAGAAGGGTCACGTCGTCCGGTTCCTCAAGCAGGGCGACAAGGTCAAGATCACGATCATGTTCCGTGGCCGTGAGCAGTCCCGGCCCGAGCTCGGCTACCGGCTGTTGCAGCGGCTCGCCGAGGACGTCCAGGACCTGGGCTTCGTGGAGTCCAACCCGAAGCAGGACGGCCGAAACATGATCATGGTTCTCGGTCCGCACAAGAAGAAGACCGAGGCGATGGCCGAAGCCCGCGAGGCGCAGGCCGCCCGCAAGGCGGAGCGCCAGGGAATTCCTCATCTGGACCAGTCCCCGGACGCGTCCGTCGAGGAGCCTGCCGAGGAGCCCGCCGAGGCGTGATTGAGAGGCGCGAGCCTCGACCGCCCGCCCGGGGCCGAACGGCTCCGGACACCAACCGAAACACATGACGCTTCCGCGTGCAGAACCGCGGAGGCGTCCCGACGAGGAGAGTACGGCGACATGCCGAAGAACAAGACGCACAGCGGTGCCAGCAAGCGCTTCAAGCTCACCGGCTCCGGCAAGGTGGTGCGCCAGCGCGCCGGTCGCCGCCACCTTCTCGAGCACAAGCCGTCCACGCTGACGCGCCGCCTGGCCGGAAAGGTCGAGATGGCCCCCGCCGACGCCAAGAAGATCAAGAAGCTTCTCGGCAAGTGACGCCCCGCCCCGCTTCGGCGGGGCGAGCGCCAGACCGGGACCTATTCGTTTCCGGGCCGCGTGAGTCACCCGCGGCCCCGTACAAGGAGTTAACAAGTGGCACGCGTCAAGCGGGCAGTCAACGCCCACAAGAAGCGCCGGGCGATCCTCGAGCAGGCCAGCGGCTACCGGGGCCAGCGCTCCCGCCTGTACCGCAAGGCCAAGGAGCAGGTCACCCACTCTCTGGTCTACAACTACAACGACCGCAAGAAGCGCAAGGGCGACTTCCGGCAGCTGTGGATCCAGCGCATCAACGCCGCTGCCCGCGCCAACGGCATGACGTACAACCGCTTCATCCAGGGTCTGAAGGCCGCCAACATCGAGGTGGACCGCAAGATCCTGGCCGACCTCGCGGTCAACGACGCCGGTGCGTTCGCCGCGCTGGTCGAGGCGGCGCAGAAGGCGCTGCCGAGCGACGTCAACGCGCCGAAGGCCGCGTAACCGCTGCGCTGAGCTGTACGCCACGGACCCGCAGGTGAACGCGTACCTGCGGGTCCGCGTATGTCGGTGCCCCTGGGGGGGCGTTGCCGGACGCGGGCCGGTGGCCGGGTTGTGCCCACCCGTTCCTCCCCCAGCTACCGCTGGGAGGTGCCCCCGGCGGAACGATCGCCCACAACCGGGCGTGCCCCGCCCCGCAGGGCGATTGCCCGCAACCGGACTGTCTCCGTCCTGCGGAACGATTGCCCACAACCTGGCTCCGCGTCGGCCGCCCGGCTCGGCGCGTGGCCGCCGCCCGGACGGGCCGGACCCGGTCCGCGGGGGCGCCCGGCGCCGCCCGGCCGGGCGGCGCGGCCAAGGCGGCCCCGGCTGCCGCCGTTCCCCGGGGCCCGGGGGCCTGTCCCCGGTTTCGGGGAGGGGCGGGGTGGGGGAAATCCGCCCCGCGCCACCACCACACACCGCACGAGAAAGCGCATCGCACCCCATGGCGACCCCCGAGTTGACGTCCCTGCGATCGCCGCGTGTCACCGCCGCCCGGCGGCTTGCCAAGCGCAGCTTCCGCGGGAAGGAGCGGCGGTTCATCGTCGAGGGGCCGCAGGCCGTACGGGAGGCCATCGCGCACCTCGTGGAGGTGTACGCAACCCCCGAGGCCGCCGAGCGCCACGCGGACATCCTCGCCGCCGCCCGCGCCGCGAACCTTCCCGTCCTCACCGCGTCCGACGAGGTCATCGCGGAGATGTCCGACACCGTCACCCCCCAGGGCGTCGTCGGGCTGTGCCGCTTCCTCGACTCGCCGTTCGAGGAGATCCTGCGCGCCCGGCCGAGGCTCGTCGCCGTCCTCGCGAACGTCCGCGACCCCGGCAACGCCGGGACCGTGCTGCGGTGCGCCGATGCCGCCGGGGCGGACGCCGTGGTGCTGACGGACGCCTCCGTGGACCCCTACAACCCCAAGGCCGTACGCGCATCCGTCGGCTCCCTCTTCCATCTCCCCGTCGCCGTCGGGGTGCCCGTCGAGCGCGCGGTGAGCGGGCTGCGGGAGGCCGGGGCGCGGGTGCTGGCCGCGGACGGGGCGGGGGAGCGGGACCTGGACTCCGAGCTGGACGACGGGCTGCTGGGCGCCCCCACCGCCTGGATCTTCGGCAATGAGGCATGGGGCCTGCCGGAGGCTACCCGCGCACTCGCGGACGAGGTGGTGCGCGTTCCGATTCACGGCAGGGCCGAGAGCCTCAATCTCGCCACGGCCGCCGCCGTGTGCCTCTATGCCTCCGCTCGTGCGCAGCGCGCTCCCGCAGGGTGCCGCTCCGTCACATCGACCTAGTAGGGTTGCCCCCTCTGGGAGGGGGTGTGGGGATGGACGTCAGGACCTCCGGCGCCAGGGCGGCCGACGCCCATGCGCCCGGAGCAGGGCCGCCCGGAACAGGGCCGCTCGGCGGGGGGCGCGACCTCTCGTCCACCGGGGCGGGCCCCGGCCTGCCCGGCGGCGCGCCGGACGGATTCGCGCCGCATCCCGACGATCTGCCCGACGGCCTGGTGGTGGCCGATGAGACCGGCCTGGTCACGTGCTTCAACGCGGCGGCGGCCCGGATCACCGCCACCGACCCCGCGGACGCGATCGGCCGCCGGCTCGAGGTGGCCCTGCCGTTAGAGGACCTGGACGGCCGGCGCTGGTGGGCGCTGACCGATCCGTATGGAGGGCTGGCCATCCGGGCCGGTCAGCCCGAGCGGAATCTGCTGCTGCCGGGCGGGCGCGAGGTGCTCGTCTCGGCCCGCTATGTGCGCGAGCGGCCGACCGGACCGGTGCGCCGGGTGGTGGTCTGCCTGCGCGGCACCGAGGCCCGCCGCCGTACCGAGCGCAGCCATGCCGAGCTGATCGCGACCGTCGCCCATGAGCTGCGCTCGCCGCTGACGTCCGTGAAGGGGTTCACGGCCACCCTGCTGGCCAAATGGGAGCGGTTCACCGACGACCAGAAGCGGCTGATGCTGGAGACCGTCGACGCCGACGCCAACCGGGTCACCCGGCTGATCGCCGAGCTGCTGGACATCTCCCGGATCGACTCCGGCCGCCTGGAGGTGCGCCGCCAGCCGGTCGACCTCGCCGCCGCCGTCCGCCGCCATGTGCAGGCGCTCACCGCGGCCGGGCACACCGCCGAGCGGTTCCTGATCAGGGCCAGGGGGCCGCTGCCCAGGCTGTGGGCCGATCCGGACAAGATCGATCAGGTGCTGGGCAACCTGCTGGAAAACGCGGTGCGCCACGGCGAGGGAACGGTCACCATTGATATAGCGCCCGCGACACCGGCCAAGCCGGTCGTGGAGGGCCCCCCTGTCGAAAGGACCGCCGTCACCGTGAGCGACGAAGGCCCCGGTATCCCGGAGGAGTCGATGAGCCGTGTCTTCACCCGCTTCTGGCGGGGCAGCAAGCGCGGCGGCACCGGCCTCGGGCTCTACATCGTCAAGGGCATCGTCGAGGCGCACGGCGGGACGATCACCGTCGACCGGGCCCGCGGCGGCGGCGCGGAGTTCCGATTTATCCTGCCCGTGGGCACCCCGGCCTATCTGGCCTGAGCCGCCCGCGGGCTTCTCCGGCACGGGGCGGACCCCGCGCGGCGGCCGCCGAGCGGCGTCCCCCGGAACAACACCCCTCCCGCGCCCCTTAGACTCGGGCTTTGGCACCTTTGGCGTCCCTTGCACGGGGCGCAGCGGTCGCAGCCAGTCGAGCCGGGGTCGCGCAGCCGGGTGGCACCTCCCAGCGGTAGCTGGGGGACAATTCGGAAGTACGGGAAGAGATGTCGGCACCCAATAAGTCGTACGACCCTGTCGAGGTCGAGGCACTGAAACCGGAAGAGATCGCCCGCAGGCGGGACGAGGCGCTCGCCGCCCTCGCCGCCGCCGGGGACCTCGAGGCGCTGCGCGAGGTGAAGGTCGCCCACACCGGCGACCGCTCACCCCTCGCGCTCGCCAACCGCGAGATCGGCGCCCTGCCACCGCACGCCAAGGCGGACGCGGGCAAGCGCGTCGGCCAGGCGCGCGGCCAGGTCAACCAGGCGCTGAAGGCCCGGCAGGAGGAGCTCGAGGCGGAGCGTGACGCCCGGGTGCTGGTCGAGGAGGCGGTGGACGTCACCCTGCCGTACGACCGCACCCCGGCCGGCGCCCGCCACCCGATCACCACGCTCTCCGAGCGCATCGAGGACGTCTTCGTCGCGATGGGCTACGAGGTCGCCGAGGGCCCCGAAGTGGAGGCCGAGTGGTTCAACTTCGACGCGCTCAACTTCCCGCCCGACCACCCCGCCCGCGAGATGCAGGACACCTTCTTCGTGCGCGGCGCGAAGGACGGCGAGTCCTCCGGTGTGGTGCTGCGCACCCACACCTCGCCGGTGCAGATCCGGTCGATGATCGACCGCGAGCCGCCCATCTATGTGATCTGCCCGGGCCGCACCTTCCGCACCGATGAGCTGGACGCCACCCACACCCCCGTCTTCAACCAGGTCGAGCTGCTCGCCATCGACGAGGGCCTGACCATGGCCGACCTCAAGGGCACGCTCGACCACATGGTGCGGGCGCTGTTCGGGGAGGGCATGACCACCCGGCTGCGGCCGAACTTCTTCCCGTTCACCGAGCCGTCCGCCGAGATGGACATGCTCTGCTACGTGTGCCGGGGCGAGTCCGTGGGCAACCCGGACCGGCCCTGCCGCACCTGCTCCAGCGAGGGCTGGATCGAGCTGGGCGGCTGCGGGATGGTCAACCCGCGGGTGCTCATCGCCTGCGGTGTCGATCCGGACAAGTACAGCGGCTTCGCCTTCGGCTTCGGCATCGAGCGGATGCTGATGTTCCGGCACAACGTGGAAGACATGCGAGACATGGTCGAGGGTGATGTGCGCTTCACCCGGCCCTTCGGGATGGAGATCTGATGCGGGTCCCGCTTTCTTGGCTGCGGGAGTACGTCGACCTGCCCGCCGGTGAGACCGGCCGTGACGTACAGGCCAAACTCGTCTCGGCCGGGCTCGAGGTCGAGACGGTCGAGCAGCTCGGCGCCGGCCTCAAGGGCCCCCTGGTCGTCGGGCAGGTGCTGACCATCGAGGAGCTGGAGGGCTTCAAGAAGCCGATCCGCTTCTGCACCGTGGACGTCGGCCGGGCCAACGGCACCGGTGAGCCGCAGAACATCGTCTGCGGAGCCCGGAACTTCGCCGTCGGCGACAAGGTCGTGGTCGTGCTGCCCGGCGCCGAACTGCCCGGCGGCTTCGCGATCTCCGCGCGCAAGACCTACGGCAAGACCTCCGAGGGCATGATCTGCTCCGCCAGCGAGCTGGGCATGTCCGACGATCACGACGGCATCATCGTCCTGCCGCCGGAGTACGAGGTCGGCACCGACGCCATCGAGCTGCTGGAGCTGGTCGACGAGGTCCTCGACATCGCCGTCACCCCGGACCGGGGCTACTGCCTGTCGATGCGCGGTGTCGCCCGTGAGACCGCGACCGCCTACGAGCTGCCGCTGCGCGACCCGGCCCTGATCGACGTGCCCGCGCCGAGCAGCCACGGCTACCCCGTCCAGGTCACCGACCCGATCGGCTGCGACCGCTTCACCGCCCGCACCGTCACCGGGCTCGACCCCGAGGCGCACTCCCCGATCTGGCTCGAGCGCCGGCTGCAGAAGGCCGGGATGCGCCCGGTCTCGCTCGCGGTCGACATCACCAACTACGTGATGCTCGAACTGGGCCAGCCGCTGCACGCCTACGACCGCTCCCGGATCAACGGGACGATCGGCGTGCGCCGCGCTCAGCCGGGCGAGAAGCTCACCACCCTCGACGGCACCCAGCGCGTTCTGGACGCCGAGGACCTCGTCATCACCGACGAGAGCGGGCCCATCGGCCTCGCCGGTGTCATGGGCGGCGCCAACACCGAGATCGCGGACGCCACCGCCGACGCGGAGACCGGCCAGGTGGCGGGCACCACCGAGGTCGTCATCGAGGCGGCCCACTTCGCCCCCGTCTCGGTCGCCCGCACCGCCCGCCGCCACAAGCTGTCCTCCGAGGCGTCCCGGCGGTTCGAGCGCGGTGTCGACCCCGAGGCCACCTCGGCGGCGGCGCAGCGCACCGTCGACCTGCTGGTGCTGCTCGCGGGCGGCACCGCCGAGGTGGGCGTCACCGAGATCATCGCGCCCAGCGCACCGCACACCATCACGCTGCCCGCCGACCACCCGGACAAGGTCGCGGGGGTGTCCTACGGCCGCGAGACCGTGGTGCGCCGGCTGCAGCAGATCGGCTGCGATGTCTACGGCGCCGACGACCTCACGGTCACCGTCCCGAGCTGGCGGCCCGACCTCACCGACCCCAACGACCTGGCCGAGGAGGTCATCCGGCTCGAGGGGTACGAGAACCTCCCCTCGACGCTGCCCCGGCCGCCCGCCGGGCGCGGGCTGACCGAGCGTCAGCGGCTGCACCGGCGGGTCGGCCGGGCGCTGGCCGGAGCCGGCTACGTCGAGGCGCTGAACTACCCGTTCATCGGCGAGGAGGCCCTCGACCAGTTCGGGCTGGCCGCGGACGACCCGCGGCGCGATCTGGTCCGGCTGGTCAACCCGCTCTCCGACGCCGAGCCCGCGCTCCGTACGACGCTGCTGCCCGGGCTGCTCGGCGCGCTGCGCCGCAACGCCGGGCGCGGCGAGCACGACCTCGCGCTCTTCGAGACGGGCCTGGTCTTCCGCGCCACCGGCCACGAGCCGGCCGCGGCCACCCTCCCCGTCGACCGCCGTCCCACCGACGAGGAGATCGCCGGGCTCAACGCCGCGCTGCCGCACCAGCCGCGCCGCGTCGCCGTCGTCCTCGCGGGCGACCGTGAGCAGGCCGGCTGGTGGGGCAAGGGCACCCCGGTGAGCTGGGCCGACGCCGTCGAGGCGGGCCGGATCGTGGCCCGTGAGGCGGGGGCCGAGCTGATCGTCCGCCAGGACCAGCAGGACCCCTGGCACCCGGGCCGCTGCGCCGCGCTGCTGGCCGTCGTCGACGGCGAGGAGATCCTCGTCGGCAACGCCGGAGAGCTCCACCCGCGGGTCACCAAGGCCCTGGGCCTGGCCGAGCGCACCTGCGCGATGGAGATCGAGCTCGACCGCCTGGAGCAGGCCGGCACCGGCGGTGTGGAGGCCCCCCATGTCTCCACCTTCCCGGTGGCCACCCAGGACGTCGCGCTGACCGTGGACGCCTCGGTCGCCGCGGCCGATGTGGAGACGGCGCTGCGCGAGGGCGCGGGCGAACTGCTCGAATCCCTCCGCCTGTTCGACGTCTTCACCGGTGAGCAGCTCGGCGAGGGCAGGAAGTCGCTGGCCTACGCGCTGCGCTTCCGCGCCCCGGACCGCACGCTGACCGCCGAGGAGATCGCGACATCCCGCGACGCCGCGGTATCGGCAGCCGCCAACCGCACGGGCGCCACCCTCCGCGGAGCCTGACCCGCTTTCGCTGCCACCACGGCGATGGGGCGCACCCCACAACGGGGCGCGCCCCATCGCCGCGCCTGGACCCCGCCACGGCGGCCCAGGCGCCTGCCGGCCGGCGCCGGTCGCCGCGGTGGCCACGCATGGGGGCGCCCCGACTCGGGCTGCGCCCACTGGTTGCGTTTGGGCCCGGGGCAGGGCGCGGCGCGCCTCGCGCCGCCATGGCCACGGAGGGGCGCCCCCAACTCGGGCTGCGCCCCATCCCCGCGTCCGGGCCCCGGGGCGCATGCGCTGTGCCGGCTCGGGTCGGTCGCTGCGGTGGCCACGGATGGGGCGGCCCCGCCCTGGGCCGTGCCCCACCGCCGAGCCCACCCCCGGCACGCCAGTCCACCCGCCGGGGCGGCCCGGGGCGGTGGTTTACGCGCCTCCCCGTTCCCCTGCCGCCGGTCTGCCTCCTCCCCGGCTCTGCCCGCGAGGGCTTCCGCGCAGACAGCGCGCGTCGCGCCCCCTGCCACGGCCACCCGCCACGGCACGGTGGGTACGTGAAGGCCGCTCGGTGCGCGGTCGCCCGCTCCTCTTTGCGTGGGGCGCCGCCACCGCCGTGGCGGGGTGGGCGTCGTCGGCGATTCCGGCGGGGATGGGGCTGCGGTCCACGGGTGCGGGACTCGGGGCCGTGGCCCCGAGCCGCGTCGTCCCGGTGGACGGCAAACAGCCGACACCGCGTCCGCGGGGCGGTGGGGTGTTCGGGTGGGTGCCCGGGGCGTGGTCACCCGATCAGGTGAGATCCGGAAGGGACGGGTCCAATTGGCAGGAGCTGTCGCCAGAATCGTGCCGGTCGCACGGCCCGCGCGGGATCGATCGTCCAGGGGCCCGGCCGACCGCCTCATTGGCCGGCGTTGGGGGCGACACATGATCGGGACATCGGCAGTCGGCGGCGCGTTCGTACGGAGGGCACGGAGTCTACGGGCGGTCACCCGCGTGGTTCCCTGTCTGTGGGTGCTCGGCGCCATCTGCTGGGCGCTGCTGACCCCGCAGCACACCGAGGTCGTCGCGCTCCTCGCCGCGGCACCCGCCATCGCCTGCGCGAGCAGCGGTCGCCGCAGATGCATCGTGCTGCTCGGCGGCGCCGGCCTGCTGTTCGCCCTCGCGCCTCCGACCGCCCTGGAGCCCGACGGCGACGGGAAGGAGCCGCACGCCGCCCTGGTCACCTGTTGCGCCATCCTCGGCGTGGCCGTCGCCTGCTATCTCACAGCGGGCCGCAAGCTGCGGCTGGTCCGTGAACTGGAACAGCTCCGGGCGGTCGCCACCGCCGCGCAGGACGTAGTGCTGCGGCCGCTCCCCGCCCGGCTGGAGGGCATCGAGCTGGCGGGCGGCCATCTCTCGGCCAGCCGGGGCGCCGCCGTCGGCGGCGATCTCTACGAGGCGCTGGCCACCCCGTACGGCGTCCGCGTCATCATGGGCGATGTGCGCGGGCACGGCCTCGCCGCGATCGGCACGGTCGCCGCCGTCCTCGGCAGTTTCCGTGAGGCCGCCCATGAGGAACCCCTGCTCAGCGGGGTGCTGCGGCGGCTCGACCGCGCCCTGGAGCGCCATCTGCGGGCACGCGCGAGCGAGGAGTGCCCGCTGGACAGCCACGTGGACGAGGAGTTCGTGACCGTCCTGCTGCTGGAGGTGGGCGCGGACGGCGAGGTCACCGCCCTCAACTGCGGCCACCCCTGGCCGTACCGCCTCTACGAACAGCCGGTCGGCCCGGCCACGGCCCGGCAGACCGCACCCGGTGAGGTGCTGCCGCCGCTCGGCCTCTTCCCGCTCCCCGCCGAGCTTCCCACCGCCCGCTGGAGCGCCCTGAGCGTCGGCGACACGCTGGTGCTGCACACCGACGGCGCCGAGGACGTGCGCGACGCCCACGGCACGTTCTTCCCCCTGCGCCGCGCCCTGTCGGAGGCCGCGGGCCCCGGGCCGCTCGTCCCCGCGGCGGTCGTGGCGGGGGTGCGCTCGGCGCTGCTGCGTCACACCGGCGGGCGGCTCGCCGATGATGTCGCGCTGCTCGCGCTGCGCTTCGACCGCTGCCCGCTGTCCGCCACCACGGCCCTCACCCGCCCGGCCGCCGACGCCAACCGGGGCTAGGGGGGCTAGGGGATGTCCGGCGGATCTTGACGCCTGCGGCGGGCTGTTCCCCTCCCCGCCCCTTCATATGCGGCTCCGCCACGCGGTGGGGCCCCGCCCCAGACCCCGGGGCCCAGAGGCGAGGCCCCTGGCAACAGGCACGGGTGGGCAGGCTGCCCCCGCCCCGTCCCGCCCCACCCCTTCCCGCAGCATCGATATGCGGCTCCGCCACGCGGTGGGGCCCCGCCCCAGACCCCGGGGCCCAGAGGCGAGGCCCCTGGCAACAGGCACGGGTGGGCAGGCTGCCCCCGCCCCGCCCCGCCCCACCCCTTCCCGCAGCATCGATATGCGGCTCCGCCACGCGGTGGGGCCCCGCCCCAGACCCCGGGGCCCAGAGGCGAGGCCCCTGGCAACAGGCACGGGTGGGCAGGCTGCCCCCGCCCCGCCCCTTCCCGCAGCATCGATATGCGGCTCCGCCACGTGGCAGGGCTCCGCCCCAAACTCCGCGTCCAGGGGCGAGGCCCTGGCAACGGACGCGGCGGGCGGGCTGCTCCCCACCCCGCCCCTTCCCCAACCGGGGCTCCGCCCCAGCCCCCGGCGTCCAGGGGCGAAGTCCCTGGCAACGGGCCCCGGCGGGCAGGCTGCTCCCAGACCTGCCCCGTCCCCTCCCCAGCCGGGGCTCCACCCCGCCCCCCGGGGTACAGGGGTGGAGCCCCTGGTGACGGGAAGGGGCGGGGCGGGGAAAAACCCGCTGGACACCCCCCTGCACGCCGCGCCAACGGCCCACCCCGCCCCGCCCGTTCACACCCCGTGCGAATCCCCCTCCACTACGCTGGCGCCACCGAGCGTTTCGGGAGGGCGAGATGGAGCCCAATACACTGCTCGACTCCGTGCTCGACGAGGCCGGAGTCTCCCACGCCGGACTGGCCGCCCATGTCAATGAGGCAGGCCGGGCCCGGGGGATGAAGCTGCGGTACGAACACACCGCGGTGGCCCGGTGGCTGAAGGGCCAGCGGCCGCGCGGCCAGGTGCCGGACCTCATCTGCGAGGTGCTGGGCGAGCGGCTGCACCGTGCCCTCACCCTGGATGACATCGGCCTCGGCACCCCCGGCAGCCGCCGGGGGCCCGCCACCCCGCTCTCCGGATTCGTCGAGCGCGCCACCGCGCTGTGGCGTTCCGACGAGCAGCAGCGCCCCCATGTCGTCGAGGCCCCGGCGGTCACCGGCACCCCCGCCGTCATCCCGGTGTGGGAGTGGGAGAACCCTCCCGAGGACTCCGATGTCTCCCGGCGCGGTCTGACCCGGGTCAGCATGACCGACATCGAGACGCTGCGCGCCGCCCGCGCCCACTACGAGCAGATGTACCGCAAGGCCGGCGGCGTCGCGACCCGGACCCGGGTGGTGGGGTTCCTCAACTCCGAGGCCGCACCGCTGCTGCGCGGCAGCTACGCCGACGACACCGGCCGCCAACTGCACCGGGCGACCGGCGGCCTGGTGGCCATCGCCGGGATCTGCGCGTACGACTCCAATACGCACGGCCTGGCTCAGCGCTACTTCCACCAGGCGCTGCGGCTCGCCAAGGCCAGTGGCGACCGGGGCCTGGGCGCCTACGTCATAGCGCTGCTGGTCAACCAGTCCCTCTTCATGAAGGAGTACCGGCAGGCGGTCGCCTTCGCCGAATCGGCGCTGCGCGCCGCGGGCTCCCAGATCACCCCCGCGCTCGCCGCCGACCTCTACGCCATGCAGGCCAAGGCGTACGCCCGGCTCGGCGACGGCGCCGGGGCGCTGTCCTGCATCCGGCGCGCCGAGACCGCCGCCGACCGGATCAGACCGGGCCAGGAGCCCGACGAGACCGGCTATGTGCAGCCGGGTCTGGTGAACGTCCAGGTGGCCGAGGCGCTGCTGAGCCTCGGCGACCTCGGCGGCGCCCGCGAGCACGCCACCGCCGCGGTCGGCACCCCCGCGCACGACCGGGGCCGGGTGCACCGGCTCGCCATGCTCACCCATATCGAGCTGCGTCAGGGGGACGTGGACCGGGCGGGCGCCACGGCGGTGGAGATGACCGAGCGCGCGCGGGGCATGGAGTCCCAGCGGTTACGCGACCGGTTGCGGGCGGTACGGGAGCACCTCGCGGCCAGCGGAAGCGCCGCGACAGCCGAGGCCGCCGCGCTCATCGACGGGGCACTGCGCGTTCCTCTGTGACCAGCGGTTCCGCTCGCGGTCCGCACTCTCGTCAGCGGGTGGCCCACCATGGCCTCCCGTTTCGACGAAAGGTGGCTGACAGTGCGATGGAAGAACCTCAGGGAGCGGACCGTGTACGAGAACCGATGGTTCCGGGTCAACCTCGCCGATGTCCGGCTCCCCGACGGGCGCCATCTGGACCACTATCTGATCCGGCTCCGTCCCGTGGCCGTGGCCACGGTGGTGAACGCGGCCAACGAGGTGCTGCTGCTGTGGCGCCACCGGTTCATCACCGACGCCTGGGGCTGGGAGCTGGCCGCGGGCGTCGTCGAGGACGGTGAGGACATCGCCGACGCCGCGGCCCGGGAGATGGAGGAGGAGACCGGCTGGCGCCCCGGCCCGCTGCGCCATCTCCTCTCCGTCGAGCCGTCCAACGGGCTCACCGACGCACGGCACCACATCTACTGGGCCGAGGAGGCATCGTACGTCGGGCACCCGGAGGACGACTTCGAGTCGGACCGCCGCGAGTGGGTGCCGCTGAAGATGGTGCCCGACCTGGTCGCACGCGGTGAGGTGCCCGCGGCCAACATGGCGGCGGCGCTGCTGCTGCTCCACCACATCAGGCTCGGGTAGGCCGGGCCGCCGTCCGCACCGGCGCTAGTGTCCCGCTGCCTGCCATATCGCCAGGGCCAGGGCGGATACCCCGGTCAGGGCGGCGATGGAGGGCAGCGGCCAGCGTCCGTGCTCCAGGATCCGCATCCGCCCGCCCAGTTGGTTCACGTCCTCCTCAGCCTGTTCTCCTCGGTGGTCGAGCAGGGCGAGCCGGCCGTCGACGCGGGTGAAGCCCACGTCGACGGACCGGCGTAATTCCGCGAGCTCCACGGCTAACGCGGCTTGCTCGGGCTCGGTGGTCACGGGTTGATCCCCTTCCGGATGTAACGTCCGTGCAGTGGTAACGCTCCGAGTCAAGCGCATGCACAGGTAGTGCGGGAGCGTGTGTGGGGGTGGTGTGTGAGTCACCGGCGCACACCCCGTGCGAAACGCGGGTACTCAACGGGTACGCATGGGGGACGGCGGTCGAAGGGAGGGACCGCGGGGGGTGGACAGACCGGATGGACCGGACAGAAGGGACGGATGTGCGACTGATCGCCGCTCCGATGTGGGAATTCGGTGTCGACCAGGGAGTACGGCAGTTCGCCGAGCTCGGCGTCGCGCTGGTGCTGTCCACCCTGATCGGGCTCGAGAGGGCGGTGCAGCAGAAGAGCGCCGGGCTGCGCACCCACACCCTGGTGGGCGTGGGCAGCGCGCTGTTCATGCAGGTCTCCCAGTACGGCTTCACCGATGTGCTGCTGCGCGGCCACGTCGGCCTGGACCCCTCACGGGTGGCGGCGCAGGTCGTCTCCGGTATCGGCTTCATCGGCGGCGGCCTGATCTTCGTCCGGCGCGATGCCGTCCACGGGCTGACCACCGCGGCGACCGTCTGGCTCACCTGTGCGGTGGGCATGGCCTGCGGCGGTGGTCTGGCCCTGCTTGCCACCGCGGTCACCGCGGTGCACTTCTTGGTGATCCGCGGCTATCCGCTGCTCACCCACCGGCTGCCGGCCCTCTGGTCGGCCGAACGGGTGGAGTTGCAGCTCGCCTACCGGGTGGGCGCCGGGCTGCTGCCACGTGTCCTGGAGTTGTGTACGGCGGCCGGGTACCGGGTGCTGCAGGTCCGGGTGGACCGGGCGCCCTGGAAGGGCCGTAACCGCACCGCCCGGGTCGTCCGGGCCGAGGAGGAGGCCCGGCCCTCCGATACGGGCGTCGCCGAGGTGCAGCTCGCCCTCGAGGGCACCGGGGATGTGCTCCGGCTGGTCGGGGAGATCTCCGAGCTGGACGGCGTCCTCGGCGCCGACGCGGGGCGGGACCTGGACACGGACGAATGAGCGCCCTTGCGGTGCCGGCCCCGCCCGCCGCGCGTGGAGCGGCCGGTCGGCGGACCGGCTCGCTCGTCCATCGACTCGGGTTGTTCGCTCGCGAACGACCCATCCGGCTTTGACCGCCTGGTCCGGCGCATGGACGTCCAGCGCGTCGGCGGCTCGGCGGTCCCCGCGCCGAGGACGACGTCGGTGACGGTGGTGTACCGGGTTGCCGCCGTGCCCGGGAACGCGACGCCGAGCAGCTTGCGTACCGTACTGCGACCGACCGGCACCGGCCTGTGCGTACACAGGCCGAAGGCCGGCCGGCTGCTGACCGTGACGGACACGCCGGCCAGCCGCAGCTCCGCGGCCAGCAGTAAGCCGACCGGACCACCGCCGGCCACCACTACGTCAGCGTTCATGATGACCATACTGAGCTAAATATTGAGTCGAGTCAAAATTTGAGTCTGGTATGGTTTAGGCATGCCATCGGGGTTGCGTGAGCGCAAGAAGCAGGAAGCCAGGCAGCGAATCTCCGACGTCGCCACGGCCCTGTTCATCGAACACGGATTCGACAATGTCACGGTGGTGGAGGTCGCGGAGGCCGCCGGGTTCTCCAAGGTGACCGTGTTCAACTACTTCCCGCGCAAGGAGGACATGTTCCTGGACCTCCAGAGTGAGGCGGAGGAACTGCTCGTCGGCGCGATCCGCGGGCGTCCGCCAGGCCAGCCGGTGGCCGAGGCGGTGCGGGCGCTGATGCACCGGCTGCTCGTCGAGAAGCATCCGCTGTCCGGGGCGCTGCCCCACATGGCGCCGTTCGGGCGGGTGGTCGCGGACAGCCCCGCGCTGTGCTCCCGCGCCCGGGAACAGCGGGACGAACTCGCCGCGACGGTGGCCACCCTCGTCACCGAGGAAACCGGCGACCCCGCCGGCGCCACCCTGATCGGCGGCCTCCTGCTGACCACCGTGTCCACAGCGGTGACCATGCCGATCAGGCGGCTGGTCGCCGGCCACGCTGCCGCCGCGGTCGCCGCGGACCAGCCCGGCGTCATCGACCACGCCTTCGACCTGCTGGTCAACGGGATCGGCGACGTCGGCGCACGGTAATCGCGCGGCCCGCCGATGTGGGCGCCGCCGAGGCGCGGTTCGCCCTCAGGGTCTGGCACCCCGTCAAGGCGCCCTCCGGGAGGGCACGGCGCGCTCTTGGTGGCCGGCGGCCGTCCGGTGCCGGGCCGAGGACCTCGTCAACGGCCTGGCGCAGGGCGCGGGCCAGGTGGTTGGTGTCGGTCAGATACCGGTCGGGACTGAGGGAGATCCGCCAGTGCGTCCGGTGCTCGGGCCCCCAGGAGGCGGGCGGTACGCCGAGGAGGGTGGTTTCGTCGGTGAGCTCGGAGAGGTCGCGGACGCGTAGCACCTCGGCGATGCGCAAGATCATGGGAAGCGCGGGAGTGTGGAGAGTGCCGTTCTCGATCTGCTTGACCCAGCTCGCCGACATGCCGAGGAGACCGGCGAAGACGGTCCGGCTCATGCCCCGGCGTATCCGGAGGACTTGCATCCGCTGGCCGAAGACCAGCGGATGGTTCAGCGAGTCCACGGGGACGCTGACAATCAGAGATCGCAGGCGGCCTGCCTCAGTACGTGTAGAAGCCCGAGCCCGACTTGCGTCCCATCCGGCCCGCGTCCACCATGCGCAGCAGCAGCGGGGGAGCGGCGTACAGCGGCTCCTTGTACTCGCCGTACATCGAGTCGGCGATCGCCGCGATCGTGTCCAGGCCGATCAGGTCGGACAGCTTCAGCGGGCCCATCGGATGGGCGCAGCCCATCTCCATGCCGTTGTCGATGTCCTCGCGGCTGGCGATCCCGGACTCGAACATCCGGATGGCGGAGAGCAGATACGGGATGAGCAGCGCGTTGACCACGAACCCCGCGCGGTCCTGGGCGCGGATGGCGTGTTTGTCCAGGACGTCGTGGACCAGTGCCTCGGTGCGCTTGATGGTCTCGTCACCGGTGGTGAGCGCCGGGATCAGCTCCACCAGCGCCTGCACCGGCGCCGGGTTGAAGAAGTGGATGCCGATCACCTGATCCGGGCGGGAGGTGGCGACGGCCAGCTTGACCAGCGGGATGGAGGAGGTGTTGGAGGCGAGGATCGCGTCCGGGCGGGTCACCACCTGGTCGAGAACCTGGAAGATCTCCGTCTTGACCTGCTCATTCTCGACGACCGCCTCGATCACGAGGTCACGGTCGGCGAATTCCCCCAGGTCGGTGGTGAAGCTCAGCCGGTCCAGCGTCGCGTCGCGCTGCTCCTCGGTGATCTTGCCGCGCTCCGCGGCCTTGCCGAGGGAGTTGGTCAGCCGGGTGCGCCCTATCTCCAGGGCCTCGCCCGTGGTCTCCGCGACCATGACGTCCAGGCCGGATCGGGCGCACACCTCCGCGATGCCCGCACCCATCTGGCCACAGCCCACCACTCCGACGCGTTCGATGTCGGTCACATCGTGCCTTTCGCTGGTCCAACTGTCCGTTGTGCCGTCCCCCTGTCGCCCCAGACGTTACCCTCCGGTTATCGGCGAGGGGCGGGCCGGGGCCGGATTCCCGGCCCCGGCCCGCCCCCGTCCCCGTCTTGCGCACGGGGCTCTCACACCACGGTCACGAGGCGTCGCCGCGCAGGACGCCGCGGCCGTTGGTGGCCACGTAGACCCGTCCGTAGACCCGTGGGTCGCCGGTGATCGAGGCGCCCGTCCAGCCCCACTGGTGGGCGTCGTCGTTGATCCGGGTCCAGCTCGCCCCGGCGTCGGTGGAGCGGAAGATGCCGCGCACCCCGCCGATCTTCGCGCTGGTGTAGAGCGCCTGGTACGAGGCGCCCGGCGCCGCCTTGCCGAAGCCGATGGTGTCCGCCTGCTGGACGCCGCTCAGTTTGGTGAAGGTCGCGCCGGAGTCCGTGGAGTGCCACAGTCCGTAGGCCCCGGCCGTGCTGCCGCCCGCGAGCCAGATGTCGCCCTCGGCGCCCGGCAGCGCCTTGAACCGCACCGGGCCGTCGGCCGGCAGCCCCAGGGACGCCCTGGCGGTGAAGGTGGCGCCGCCGTCGGTGCTGACGTAGAAGGTGCCCGCCTTGAAGCCGTAGAACTTCTGCGGGTTCTTGCGGTCGGACTCCACGACCGCCCCGGCCGGGATGCCGCTCGACGCCGACCAGGAATTGCCGAAACCGGTGGTGTGGTAGACGGCCGAGGTGCCCTCCGGGGCCCAGACGAAGCCGCTGCCGTCGGCCGCCGCGGCCACTGTGCCGCCGCCCGTGACCCCGGACGGCTCGCTGCCCTGGAACCAGTTGGCGCCGTTGTCGGTCGAGAACGCGATCCGCGGAGCGGAGTCGTTGTTGCCCACCCGGACCACGGTGTTCGCATTGGTCTCGGCGTAGTCCAGGCTGGTGGTCGTGGTGAACGTCGGCGAGGTGTACATCCTCGCGGGCACCGCGTCGAGGTCGGTGTGGCGGAAGCCCCCGATGTCACCGAGCGCGCTGAGCAGCGGGGCGCCGGTGGGCGGGCTCGCCAGATCGTTGACCGCCGTCTCCTCCAGGCCCTTGACCATGGGCGTGATGGTGATGGTGCCGCCCGTGTCCCAGTTCGCGAGGTTCTCCGTGCCGTAGACCGTCGCACCCGTGCCGTACATCATCCGGCGGGAGTCGAACGGGTCGATCTCCAGCGCCTCGGTCATCCAGCCCAGCTTCGGGGTGACTTCGGGCGGCGAGGGGTTGGCGCCGAAGGTCAGCCAGGGGACGGACGAGACGTCCTGGGTGTAGCGCAGGGACCGGTTGGGATAGCTGGTGAAGTCCCAGGCCCGGGTCCAGGTGGCGCCGGAGTCGGTGGAGCGGAAGATCTGGGTGTCCGGCCACCAGGAGCTGTAGCCGGTCACCATCAGCGTGCCGGGATTTTGCCGGTCCACCGTGAGCCCGCTGTAGCCGAAGTAGGTGTCGGCGTCCGTCATGGGGCTGATGTTCTTCCACTCCCCGGTCGCCGTGGTGTACCGCCACACCTGGCCCTTCTCCCCGTCGTACGGGCCGCCCTTGTCGCTGGTGGTGAGGTACAGATAGCCGTTCTTCGTATCGAGGACGCCCTTGTGGGAGAGATAGCCGGTCGGCTGTCCGGCCACCCGCGACCAGGTGGCGCCCGCGTCCGTCGAGCGGTAGACGGTGTTGTTCTTGTCGGCCACGCCCACGTAGACGGTCTTCGTCGCGCTGCCGGAAGAACCGGTGCGCTCGTCGAAGGTCACCCACACCACGCCCTGGTTGTCGCTCAGATAGCCGCTGGTGTCGCTCGCGTCCTGGACGTAGGTGCCGGGGTTGGGGAAGGACGTCACCTTCGACCAGGTGACACCGGAGTCGGTGGAGCGCCACAGCCCGTTGCCGCTCGGCGCGCCGAGGTAGAGCACGCTGTTCTTGTTGGGGTCGACCGCCAGCCGTTCCCCCATGCCGCGGCCGGGCATATTGCCGCCCAGCTTGAAGGGGAGGGTGGTGGACTGCCAACTGGCGCCCCGGTTGGACGAGCGCAGGATGGCGCCGTTGCCCGGGTCCCAGCCGTTGGTGTACGTACCGGCCGCCACATAGACCTTGTCGGGGTCCACGGAGTCGCTGGCCAGGCTCACCACCCCGGTCCAGCCCCAGTGGTCCCAGTCCAGCGAGTCCAGCAGCGGCACCCACCGCTTGCCGGACTGGTCCCAGCGGTACGCCCCGCCGATGTCGGTGCGGGCGTAGGCGAGGTTCTTCTCCTTGCGGTTGAAGACGATGCCGGGGACGAAGCCGCCGCCGTCCACCCGGACGTTCTTCCAGGTGTAGGCGTCGGCCTGGGCGGTGCCCCGGGCGGGGGCCGGTTCGGGGCGGGCCGCCGCGGGGGAGGCGGCGGCGGTGAGTAAGCCGCCGACGAGTGCCAGCGCGGCCATGAGCGCGCCGAGCGGTCTGCTGCCTTTGCTGCGCACGGGAACTTCCTCTCCGGACGTGGGGGTAGTGAGGGGTGCGGGCCCTGCGGGCGAGGTGTTTGGGAGCGCTCCCATGCGTGCGTCATCCGATGCTAGCGGCCGGATGGCCGCGCGAGAAGGGTGAAGTCAAGCGGTCCTCAAGGGGTGTTGGGCTTGCGCGGCCCGGATTCGCGATAGGCATTGCCGGGCGCCCCACAAGGGCCCCATCATCAGCGGGAGTTGCCTCCTCCGGCGCGATGCCTGCCCGGGGCCGGAAGGGAGAACGGCCTCCTGGGGCCGCGGTCCCGGCCGGTGGCGGGCGGCGGCGCTACGTTGGCGACACGACCGAGGCGAGGAGCTGGGCATGGGTCGGATCACGCGCAGAAGTCTGACGGCCGCGGCCGCCGGAGCCCTGGCCGCCACCGTCACGGCGGGCGACGCGCTGGCGGAGGGGCGGGGCGGTGGGCACCGGCCCGAGTTCCGCGGGATGTGGCTGGCCACCGTCGCCAACCGCGACTGGCCGTCCAAACCGGGTCTCACCGCGGCCGAGCAGCGGGCCGAGCTGCTGAGCTTCCTGGACACCGCCGTGCGCCGCCGGCTCAACGCGGTGGTCTTCCAGGTGCGGCCGACGGCGGACGCGCTGTGGCCCTCACCGTACGAGCCGTGGGCGGAGTGCCTCACCGGCGTGCAGGGCCGGGACCCGGGCTGGGATCCGCTGGGCACCGCCGTGCGCGAGGCGCACCGGCGCGGTCTCGAGCTGCACGCCTGGTTCAACCCGTACCGGATCGCCAACCACACCGACCCCTCCCGGCTGATCCCCACCCATCCGGCCCGGGTGCACCCCGAGTGGGTCGTGCCGTACGGCGGGAAGCTCTACTACAACCCCGGGCTGCCCGAGGTCCGCCGCTTCGTCCAGGACGCCATGCTGGACGCGGTCGCGCGCTATGACATCGACGCCGTCCACTGGGACGACTACTTCTACCCCTATCCGGTGGCCGGCCAGGTCTTCGACGACGACGCGGCCTACGCGCGCTACGGCGCGGGCTTCCCGGACCGGGCGGCCTGGCGGCGGAACAACATCGACCGGCTGGTGTACGAGACGGCCGTGCGCGTCAAGCGGCTGAAGCGGCGGGTGCGGTTCGGCATCAGCCCCTTCGGCGTCTGGCGCAACCAGGCCACCGACCCGCTCGGCTCCGCCACCACGGCAGGGGTGCAGACCTACGACGACCTCTTCGCGGACACCCGCGGCTGGGTGCGGCGGGGATGGCTCGACTACATCGTCCCGCAGGTCTACTGGAACATCGGCTTCGCCGCCGCCGATTACGCCGCCCTCGTCCCCTGGTGGTCGGAGGTGGTCCGGGGCACGGGTGTGAACCTCTACATCGGCGAGGCGCTCTACAAGGCGGGCGATCCGGCGCAGCCCGCGCCCTGGCAGGACCCGGCGGAGCTGTCCCGGCACCTCACCTTCGACCAGGGCTTTCCGCAGGTGCGCGGCAATGTGTACTTCTCGGCCAAGGAAGTGGCCGCCGACCGCAACGGCGCCATGGCGCGTGTGGTCGCCGACCACTATCCCCATCGGGTCCGTCCGCCCCGCTGAGCCGGGGCCCCGGGCCGGCTAACGCTGCCCGGGTCCGGCGGCCAGGTGGCGGACGACCGAGTCGGGCCCGGGGGAGAACAGGCACTCGTGTCCGTCGTCCTCGTAACGCACGCGGTAGGGCGGTTCCCCGTCGGTCCCGAGCACTTCGATGATCTCCGCTACACGATCGTGAATCCCGACAACCCTGCCGTGCACCAGCAGCTTGTCGCCTACGGTCGCCTCCATGTGCGTGACCTCCTGTCCGCTGGAGGGCAATGCGATCTGCTGAGGGCAATGCGATCCCTGCAGCCAGTCTATGGCCGATTGTTCTGGTTTGCCCCAGCCGGGGGGTGATTCGGGTCCCCCGCTTCGGGGATCCGGCTCGCCGCTTCGGGGATCCGCTCCGCCACCTCGGGAGCCCGGCCCGCCGTTTCGGGGGCCCGCTCCACCGCCGTGGTTCCCTGTGTCCGGCCCGCCGCCGCCGGGGTCCGTACGGCCCTCGCCGCCGGGACCCGCGCCCGCTGCGTCACCCCGATGCACACCAGCACCGCCACGGCGGCGATCGGGGCGGCGGGGGTCAGCTCCTCGCCGAGGAGCAGCACCGACCACACCAACGTGAGCAGCGGCTGGGCCAGTTGGAGCTGGCTGGCCCGCGTCACCCCGATGGCGGCCATCCCCCGGTACCAGACCACCATGCCCACGAACTGCGAGCCCACCGCCAGCCACAGCAGCCCGGCCACCGCGCGGCCGCCGAGGTGGACGTCCTCGGACGACAGCGCGAGCACCGCGCCCGGCACCGACAGCGGCAGACAGCCCACCAGCGCCCAGCCGATCACCTGCCAGCCCGGCATATGGCCGGCCAGCCGTCCGCCTTCGGCATAGCCCGCCGCGCACACCGGCAGCGCGGCGAACAGATACAGATCACCGGCGGTGGGTGCGCCGCCGCTCTGCTGCAGGGCGAAGGCGATCACGACCGCGGCCCCGGCCAGCGCCGCCGCCCAGAATGTCCGCGAGGGCCGCACCCCGGTGCGTACGGCGGAGAGGGCGGCGGTGGTGAGCGGCAGCAGGCCGACCACCACCGCCGCGTGCGCCGTGGTGGAGGTCTGCAGGGCGAGCGTGGTCAGCAGCGGGAAACCCACGACGACCCCGGCCGCCACGACCAGCAGCCCCGGCCAGTGGCGGCGGGCCGGGACCGGCACCCGCAGGGCGGCCAGCGCGCCGCCCGCGATCAGCGCGGCGAGCACCACCCGGCACGTGGTCACGGACCAGGGGCCGAGGCCGGTGAGCGCCCAGGCGGTGCCGGGGAAGGTCAGGGAGAAGGCGGCCACGCCGAGCATGGCGAGCACGGTGCCGGTACGGGCGGCGGACGGCGGCGGGGAGTTGTCCCGGCCCCGGGTGGTGTCGTCCCCGCCCCCGGTGCTCACCGCTATCGCGCTGTCATCGGTAGCGCTATCCTGTGCTGTCATGGAACAGCGTAGCAGTGTGGCCGAACTCGCGAATTCGCTGCGGAAGGAGCTGGACCGCTACTCACCCGGAGAGAAGCTGCCGTCCAGTCGTGCCCTGGTCGAGCGCCACCGGGTGAGCCCGGTCACCGTCTCCCGCGCCCTCGCCGCACTCGCCGCCGAAGGGCTGGTGGTCACCCGCCCCGGCGCCGGTGCCTTCCGCGCCGACCGCCCCGGGGCCGCGGCGCCACGGCCGGGCGACACCTCCTGGCAGGAGGTCGCGCTGAGCGTGGAGACGGTCGGCGAGCCGGTGCGGCGCTCGGTGGACGCCTCCGGCGTCCTGGCCACGCTCGCCGCCCCGCCGCACGGCATCCTGGAATTCAACAACGGCTATCTGCACTCCTCGCTCCAGCCGGAGCGGGCGCTGTCCGCCGCCCTGGCCCGCGCCGGACGGCGGCCCGGGGCGTGGGAGCGCCCCCCGGTGGAAGGGCTCCCGGAGCTGCGCGCCTGGTTCGCCCGCGAGATCGGCGGCCCGGGTGGGACCCTCGGCGCCGCCGACGTGCTGATCACCGCGGGTGGCCAGTCCGCGCTCACCTGCGCGCTGCGCGCCCTCGCCCCGCCCGGCGCGCCCGTCCTCGTCGAATCCCCGACCTACCCCGGGGTGCTCGCCGCCGCCCGCGCCTCCGGGCTGCGCCCCGTCCCGGTGCCGGTGGACACCGAGGGGGTCCGGCCCGAGCTGCTCGCCGAGGCGCTGCGGGCGACCGGCGCCCGGGTCTTCGTCTGCCAGCCGCTGTTCCAGAACCCCACCGGGGCGATGCTCGCCCCCGAGCGGCGCCGAGAGGTGATCGGGATCGCCCGTGAGGCGGGCGCGTTCGTGGTCGAGGACGACTTCGCCCGCCGGCTCGTCCACGAGGACGCGCCCCCGCTGGCCCCCACGCTCGCCGCCGACGACCCCGACGGGGTGGTGGTCCATGTGTGCTCGCTCACCAAACCCACTTCGCCCAGCCTGCGGGTGGGCGCGCTCGCCGCCCGCGGCCCCGCGCTGGGGCGGCTGCGCGCGATCCAGGTCGTCGACAGCTTCTTCGTGCCCCGCCCGCTCCAGGAGGCGGCCCTGGAACTCGTCGGTGCCCCATCCTGGCCCCGTCATCTGCGCAACGTCGCCGCTGAGCTGCGCACCCGCCGCGACGTGCTCGTCACCGCCGTACGGCGCGAACTGCCCGCCCTGGAGCTGCGTTATGTCCCGCCCGGCGGCTACCACCTGTGGCTGCGGCTGCCCCAGGGCACCGACGAGACCGCGCTGGACTCCGCCGCGCTGCGCGCCGGGGTCTCCGTCGCCCCCGGCGGCCCGTACTTCTGCGCCGAACCGCCCGCGCCGCATGTGCGGCTGAGCTTCGCGTCGGTGGCGGGCGTCGGCGAACTGGCCGAGGGTGTACGGAGGTTGAGCACCGCGTGGGACGAGGTGCTCGGGCGGGCGTAGCGGGTGCCCGACGGGGCTTGCCGCCTGCGGCGGGCTGTTCCCCTCCCCGCCCCTTCCCACGACTGGGGCTCGCCCCAGACCCCGGCGTCACGGGGCAAAGCCCCTGCCACGCGGCGGAGCCGCACATCGACGCAGCCCCGCGCCCCTTCAGGGCGTCCGCATCCTGCCCGCCACCCACGATGCGCGCGGTGTTCACGAGACGGCCGCTTCGAGCCGCCCGGTGACCCGGCGCACACCGAAAGGCCCTGCTCTTCTCGTGGTTACGGGTCCTGGAGCCGTGGCCGTGACCGTACGATGCCGGGATGACGTTTCGGCTGACGCTGGTCGCCGCCGGCCGCAGCTCCTCCCGGCTGGGGGAGCGCTTCGGTGACGACCGGCCGCTGGATCCGGAGGGCCGGCTCGCCGCCGAGCGCGCGGCCCCCGCGCTCGTACCGCTGGCCGCGGCGGAGCTGCGCTACTGCTCGCCGTCGGCCCGCAGCCGGGAGACCGGCGATGCGCTGGGCTTCACCCCGTTGGTCCAACTCGCCCTGCGCGACTGCGACATGGGCCGCTGGGCGGGCCGCTCCCTCGCCGATGTGATGGCGCGCGAACCGGGCGAGGTGGACGCCTGGCTCGGCGATCCGCGCTCGGTACCGCACGGCGGGGAGTCGCTGCACGCCTTCATCATGCGGATCGGCGGCTGGCTGGACACCCGCCCGGCCGAGGACCACGCCAAGATGGTGGCCGTCGCGGACCCCGGGGTGGTCCGTGCCGCCCTGATGTACGCGATCAAGGCGCCGCCGCACTGCTACTGGAACGTCGACATACGCCCGCTCTCCACGGTCACCCTCACCGGCCGGGCGGGCGAATGGCGGCTGCGCGTGGGCGGGGCGTGACAGGAGCGCTCACGGCGCCTCAGTGATCTCCTCGGCCAGCAGATCCATCAGCAGGCCGTCGTGCCACGTACCGTCGGGGCCGCGCTCGTAGGACCGCATGATGCCGACGGGCCGGAAGCCGACCTTGCCGTAACAGCGGATCGCGGCGGCGTTGTCCGCCGCCGGGTCGATCACGATCCGGTGGTGGCCGTGGTCGGCGATCAGATGGCGGGCCAGGGTGCGTACCGCGTCGGTGCCCAGCCCCCGCCCGTGCACCGCCGGGTCCAGATAGATGTCGATGCTCGCGTGCCGGTAGTCCGGCTCGGTCTCGGCCGCCCACTGGATCATGCCGATCACCGCGCCCCCGTACTCGATGCTCAGATGCTCGGCGCCGGGCTCGGCGAGGTCCTCGCGCACCGCCGCCACCAGGTCCTCGCCGCCCCGCCAGCGCGCGTAGACCTCGGGCTTCGCGCGGATCGCGGCCAGGACGGGGACATCGGAGGGGTCGGTGGGGCGCAGCACCACCTGTGCGCCTCGCAGGGTCGTCGGCATGGACGGGACGATCCCAGGAAGCGCGGGCGGTGGCCAGGGCGCGTCGTTCTGCCCAGGGCCCTTTCGGGAAAGCGCCCGGCACCAGATATCTTGATGTCGAGCAATGTTGCAGACGTGGAGCGGAGCACCCGGTGACTGACTCGACCATCATCTATACGCACACGGACGAGGCCCCTGCCCTCGCGACGTACTCGTTCCTGCCGGTGATCGAGGCATACGCCTCGACGGCCGGGGTCACCGTGGAGAGCCGGGACATCTCTCTGGCGGGGCGCATCATCGCCCAGTTCCCGGAGCACCTCGAAGAGGGCCAGCGCATCCCCGACGCCCTCGCCGAGCTCGGTGACCTTGCCAAGACCCCTGAGGCCAACATCATCAAGCTGCCGAACATCTCGGCCTCGATCCCGCAGCTCAAGGCCGCGGTCGCCGAGCTGCAGGAGCAGGGCTACGCGCTGCCGGACTACCCGGACGACCCGAAGACCGATGAGGAGCGGGAGATCCGCGCCCGTTACGACAAGGTCAAGGGCTCCGCCGTGAACCCGGTGCTGCGCGAGGGCAACTCCGACCGCCGCGCCCCCGCCTCGGTGAAGAACTACGCCAAGGCGAACCCGCACCGCATGGGCGCCTGGACGGCCGATTCCAAGACCAATGTGTCCCACATGGACACCGACGACTTCCGCTCCACCGAGAAGTCCGCGGTGATCCAGGAGGCCGGTTCGCTGCGCATCGAGCTGGTGGGCGACGACGGCTCCACCACCGTGCTGCGCGAGTCGGTGCCGGTGCTGGCGGGCGAGGTCGTGGACGCCTCCGTGATGCGCGTCGCGGCGCTGCGCGAGTTCCTCTCGGCGCAGGTCGGCCGCGCCAAGGCGGAGGGCGTGCTGTTCTCGCTGCACCTGAAGGCCACGATGATGAAGGTCTCCGACCCGATCATCTTCGGCCACGCCGTACGGGCCTTCTTCCCCAAGACCTTCGCCGAGCACGGTGAGACCCTCGCCGCCGCCGGTCTGACCCCGAACGACGGTCTGGGCGGCATCCTCAAGGGCCTGGAGGCCCTGCCCGAGGGCGCGGCGATCAAGGCGTCCTTCGACGGCGAGCTGGCCGAGGGCCCGGAGCTGGCCATGGTCGACTCCGACCGCGGCATCACCAACCTGCATGTGCCGTCCGACGTCATCGTCGACGCCTCCATGCCGGCCATGATCCGCACCTCCGGCCACATGTGGGGCCCGGACGGCGATGAGCACGACACCCTCGCGGTGATCCCGGACAGCAGCTACGCCGGGATCTACCAGGCCGTCCTCGACGACTGCCGCGCCAACGGCGCCTTCGACCCGGCCACGATGGGCTCGGTGCCCAACGTCGGCCTGATGGCGCAGAAGGCCGAGGAGTACGGCAGCCACGACAAGACCTTCGAGATCCCCACCACGGGCACCGTCCGCGTCCTGGACGAGGCGGGCAACGCGGTCATCGAGCAGGTCGTCGGCGCCGGTGACATCTTCCGGATGTGCCAGACCAAGGACGTGCCGATCAAGGACTGGGTCAAGCTGGCCGTCACCCGCGCCCGCGCCACCGGCGACCCGGCCGTCTTCTGGCTCGACGAGGGCCGTGCGCACGACGCCAACCTCATCGAGAAGGTCAAGGCGTACCTGCCCGAGCACGACACCGAGGGCCTGGACATCAAGATCCTCTCGCCGGTCGAGGCGATCAAGCTCTCCCTCGAGCGGATCCGCCGCGGCGAGGACACGATCTCGGTCACCGGCAACGTCCTGCGTGACTACCTGACCGACCTGTTCCCGATCCTGGAGCTGGGCACCAGCGCCAAGATGCTCTCGGTCGTCCCGCTGATCAACGGCGGCGGGCTGTTCGAGACCGGCGCGGGCGGCTCGGCGCCCAAGCACGTCCAGCAGCTCGTCAAGGAGAACTACCTGCGCTGGGACAGCCTGGGCGAGTTCCTCGCCCTCGCGGTCAGCTTCGAGCACCTCGCGCAGAAGACGGGCAACGCGCGGGCCCAGGTCCTCGCCGACACCCTCGACCGGGCGACCGGCTCCTTCCTCGCCGAGAACAAGTCGCCCAGCCGCCGCGTCGGCGGTATCGACAACCGCGGCAGCCACTTCTACCTGGCCCTGTACTGGGCCCAGGAGCTGGCCCGGCAGACCGACGACGCGGCCCTGGCCAAGGCGTTCGCCCAGCTCGCCGAGGTGCTCACCGCCCAGGAGCAGACGATCGTCGACGAACTGCTCGCCGTCCAGGGCTCCCCGGTCGACATCGGCGGCTACTACCAGCCCGACCCGGCCAAGGCCGCGGCCGTGATGCGCCCGTCCGCGACCCTCAACCAGGCCCTCGCCACCCTCGGCTGACGCCCTGGCGCACCACTGCGCCCCGGCCGGTACCCTCCGGCCGGGGCGCTTCGTCTTGTCCGCTACGGCTCCTGTCCGGGGCGACCACCGCGGAAGCCAACGTGCGTGGGGGCCGATGGCGTAAGACTTCAGAGCCACCTGCCCGCCGACCTGTACTCCCAGCGGCGTAGGGCATCCCATCCCATCGAGGGTTTCTCCCCAACTGCCCCATGAGAAAGGGTGATTGCGTCACAACACAGACTGCCCATAAGGACCCCCCACGTGCGAACCAGACCATTCGTCCATGTCCTGGCGGCGAGCACTCTCGCGGCCCTGGTACCGGCCCTCGCCCCGGCCAGCGCCTCCGCCGCCGGCAACCCCCTGGAGCCGTACCTCGGTCAGAAGCCGGCCTGGCACCGCTGCGCCGGCGACACTCCGGCCTCCTACCAGTGCGCCACCATCAAGGTCCCGCTGGACTACAGCCGCCCCGACGGCAAGAAGACCGATCTCGCGATATCGCGCATGAAGACCAGCACCGCGGCGGAGCGCCGCGGTGTGCTGCTGCTCAACCCCGGTGGACCGGGCGGTCCGGGCATCGGCATGCCGCTCTCGCTGGCCACTGAGCTGCCGAAGTCGGTGACGGAGAAGTACGACCTCATCGGCTTCGACCCCCGGGGCGTCGGCCGGAGCTCCCCTGTCACCTGTGGTCTGACCGGCGTCGAGGAGAGCTGGGAACGCCCCTACCGGGACGAGACGCTCGCCCGGGACGTGAAGTGGGCGCGCACCGTCGCCGAGAAGTGCGACACCGAACAGGGCGACAAGCTGCGCCACATCACCACCCGGAACACGGCTCGCGACATGGATGTCATCCGGGCCGTGCTGGGCGAGAAGAAGATCTCCTACCTCGGGTATTCGTACGGCACCTACCTCGGCGCCGTCTACACGCAGCTGTTCCCCCGGCGCGCCGACCGATTCGTCCTGGACAGCTCCGTGGACCCGGCACGCATATGGCGCGGCATGATCCAGATCTGGGCCGAGGGCGCCGAACCCGCCTTCACGCGGTGGAGCGAGTGGACCGCCCAGCGGCACAGCACGTACAAACTGGGCAAGACCCCCGAGGCCGTTCGCAAGACCTTCTGGGACCTGGTCGCCCAGGCCGACCGTGAGCCGATCGAGCTCGACGGCCAGAAGCTGACCGGCGACGACATCCGCGGCGGCATCCGCGCCTCGTTGTTCACGGTGCGCGAGGGCGCGGAGGCCATCGCCAGGCTGAAGAAGGCGGCCGACGGGGCTCCGGACCGCACCGGCGAGTCCACGGCGCCCAGCCGTCCCGCCCAGCCGGCCTTCGGCCGCGCCGCGGCCCCGGACAACGGCACCGCCGCCTTCTGGTCCGTCGTGTGCGCCGACACCCGTGACTGGCCGCGCGACCCCGAGCGGTACCGCAGCGACGCGTTGCGGGCGAAGGCGAAGTATCCGCTGTACGGCGACTTCGGATCCACCATCAAGCCGTGCGCCTTCTGGAAGAAGGACGGCAGCGAGCCCGCCACCAAGGTCGACAACAAGGTCGGCGCGCTGATCCTGCAGAACGAGTGGGACTCGCAGACGCCCCTCGCCAGCGGTCGCGGTATGCACCGGGCGATGAAGGGCTCGCGGATGGTCACCGTCGCCGGAGGCGAGGGCCACGGTATCTACGGCTACACCAAGTCGTGCGCGGACAAGCCGGCCACCGGCTATCTGTCCACCGGCCGTCTCCCGGCGAAGGACCTGACGTGCCGTACGCCCGCGTCACAGCGCGAGCGGGGTTTCAAGAAGTTGCCCCTTCCCGCGCCTTCGGGACTCCCGGGTACGACGAACGGCTTCTGATCCGTTCCGCCGGACGATGAGGTGATGTGGGGCTCCAGCAGGCTGGGGCCCCACATCGCGTGCTGCCCGCGTGGCCCCTGCGACGACGGGCAGGACGTGCGTCTACCGGCCCGCGGGCGCCGGTGCGAGGCCGTCCTCGACCAGCCCGGCGAGGACCGCTTCGCCGAGGGCGTGGACGGCGGACCGGGGCCGGACCATGACGGTGAACTCCTTGATCCGGCCGTCGTCGTCGAAGTGCAGCAGATCGATGCCGTGGATCTCCTTGTCGGCCACCCGGGCACGGAAGACCAGCACCGCCGACGCGGCGGAGGTGCCGTCGGTGCTGGTCTGCGCGGTGCCGGTGCAGTCGCCGACGTAACGGAAGTCCTCGAACGTGCGCAGCAGGACCCCGAAGAGGCCGAGCACCATCGGCTTGCCTTCGAAGGGGGTGAACTTGACGGGGCTGTAGAGGCGGATGTCCTCGGTGAACAGGTCGTCCAGGGCCGTCAGGTCCTTGTTGTCGACGGCGGCACGGAAACGGTCGGCAGCGTTCATCGCGGCCCCACCTTCGCTAGTCATGGATGTGATTAGTCATTTTCATGACTACCATGGTTCCGTGTCCGGCGGCAGAGGCATTCCGGCGGCAGAGGCATGAAGACAGCGGCATGAAGGAGGCGATCCCATGGCCCTGAGGCACGCCGTGCTGGCAGCGCTGCTCGAGGGGGAGCTCAGCGGATACCAGCTGACCAAGGCGTTCGACATCGGCGTGGCGAACTTCTGGCACGCCCAGCCGCAGCAGCTCTACGCCGAGCTGACCCGCCTGGAGAAGGACGGGCTCATCGCGGGCCGGGAGGTGGCCCAGGAGACCCGCCCCACCAAGCGTCTGTTCCAGGTGACCGATGCCGGGCTGGCGGAACTGGAGGAGTTCACGGCCGCCTTCGCGAAGCCCTCCTTCATCCGCGACGACCTGCTCGTCAAGGTCCAGGCCGCCGACCACGTCGACACCGAGACCCTGATCGCCCAGCTCACCGAGCGGGCCGCCTTCGCCCAAGCCAAGATCCACCTCTTCGGCAAGCTGCTGCGCAAAATCCGCGGTGACCTTACGGAGGAGGAGTTCCTTCGCCACGGCCGCCCCATCGGCCCGTATCTGACCTGCCTGCGCGGCCTGGCCCTCGAACAGGGCAACCGCGACTGGTGCGAGCGCACGATCACGGTCCTGCGACAGAGGGAGCACACCCATGCCCGGCACTGACGCGCCCTACAGCCGCTACGTCGCGCTGGGCGACAGCCAGACCGAGGGGCTGGGCGACGGCGACGAGGCCACCGGTCTGCGCGGCTTCGCCGACCGCCTCGCCGAACACCTCGCCCACCACAACCCCGGCCTCTCCTACGCCAACCTCGCCGTGCGGGGCCGCCTCGCCGCGCAGGTCCACACCGAGCAGCTCGCACCCGCCCTGTCCCTCCGCCCCGACCTGGCCACCGTCGTCGCCGGGGTCAACGACCTGCTGCGCCCCCGCTTCGACGCCGACCATGCCGCCCACCACCTGGAGGCGATGTTCGTCGCGCTCACCGCCCAGGGCGCCCGCGTGGCCACGCTCACCTTCCCCGACCCCGCCCGCATCACCCCGCTGGCGCGTCCCCTCGCCCCGCGCGTCGTCGCCCTCAATCAGCGCATCCGCGAAGCCGCCGGTCGTCACGGTGTCACCGTCGCCGAAACCAGCCGGCACCCCGTCGTGGCCGATCCTCGTCTGTGGAGCAGCGACCGCCTGCACGCCAGCCCCCTCGGCCATCAGCGCATCGCCGCCGCCCTCGCGCACGCCCTCAGCCTGCCCGGCACCGACGACACCTGGACCCACCCCCTGCCCCCGCCGGCGACACCCGTGCCCACCGGATGGCGCGCCGCCCCCGGCGAACTGCGCTGGACCGCCACCTTCCTCGGCCCCTGGCTCACCCGGCGACTCCGCGGCCGTTCCTCCGGCGACGGCCACACCGCCAAGCGCCCGGACCTGGGCCCGGTGGACGCGAGGCGCCCGAGCTGAGCGGAGCGGTGTGACCGAGCGTCGTAGTCGGCCGGTTGAGCGGGTGAGCGGGCACGTCCCGGGATGACGTGTCACCGGTCGACGGGCTGTCAGAAGTCGTACGGCTTCTCGGTGCTCCAGTTCAGCACGTCGGCCTCGTTCCAGCTGAACTGCGGCTTCTCGCCCTTGCTGTCGACGGAGTAGAAGGGGCCGTCCTGGCCGTCCGCGCCGCGCAGCGCGATGGCGAACGACTGCGCCGTCTGGTTCTTCGAGCCGTAGTCGAAGAGGTTCACCGCGCTGTATGCCGTGCTGCCGGGCTGGAGCGTGATGCGCTTGTCGCCGCCAGTGTCGTCCTTCTTCGAGAGCGGCAGTACGGCGTCGTCGTCGCCGAGCTTCACGGACGGGTACGAGGTGACCCAGCACGGCTTGTCGCCCTCGTTCGACGCGGTGATCAGCAGGTGGTCGCCCTGCTGGTCGGCGAGCTGGTGCACCGCGGTGACCATCATCTCGTCGCCGCGGCACTGCTGGGCGGCCGTTGCGGCCTTGTTCGCGACCTCGTCCGACCCGCCCGAGGCGGTCGTCGAGCGCTCGCCCGTCTTGGCGTCACCGCCGCTCTTGGCCTGCTCCGCGCCGCCCTTGGCGTCTCCGTTGGACGCGGACCGGCTCTGCGAGGTACCGGCGGCCTTGTCGCCGCCCGCCGCCTTCGAGTCGCCGTCGGCGCCGCCGCAGGCGGTCAGGCCCAGCGCCAGCGCGGCGGTGACGGTGGCCAGGGCGGCGGTGCGAATCCGGGAAGTACGCATGATCAGGTTTCCCCTGCGTCTCGTGCGGGAGTCTTCTTCGGCGTCCCGCGGTGTGGACACCACTTTTCCCGGGGCCGCTGACGTTCTGGAAACGCCTCACTCACGCCTCACTCACGTCCCGCGAACGAACCGCGAGCGGCGGGCGGGCTTTGCATAAAGCTGCGATCAATCGTATAGTCATGCCATCGTGTGAGGGAGGAAGACGGCAATGGCCATACGTGCTGCGGTGGCAGGCGCGAGCGGATACGCGGGCGGGGAACTGCTGCGTCTGCTGCTCGCCCACCCCGAGGTGGAGATCGGCACCCTGACCGGCAACTCCAACGCCGGGCAGCCCCTCGCCGGGCTGCAGCCCCATCTGCTTCCGCTGGCCGGGCGGGTGCTGGCGCCCACCACCGCGGAGGCGCTGGCCGGGCATGACGTGGTCTTCCTGGCGCTGCCGCACGGGCAGTCCGCCGCCGTGGCCGAGCAGCTCGGCGACCAGGTCCTGGTCATCGACTGCGGCGCCGACTTCCGGCTGAAGGACGCGGCGGACTGGGAGAAGTTCTACGGTTCGCCGCACGCCGGCACCTGGCCCTACGGCCTCCCCGAGCTGCCCGGGGCCCGCTCCGGGCTGGAGGGGACCAAGCGCATCGCGGTTCCGGGCTGCTATCCCACCGCCGTCTCCCTCGCCCTCTTCCCGGCGTACGCCGCGGGGCTGCTGGAGCCCGAAGCGGTGATCGTCGCCGCCTCCGGGACCTCCGGCGCGGGCAAGACGCCCAAGCCCCATCTGCTGGGCAGCGAGGTCATGGGCTCCATGAGCCCGTACGGCGTCGGCGGCGGCCACCGGCACACCCCCGAGATGATCCAGAACCTGTCGGCCGCGGCGGGGGAGCGGGTCTCGGTCTCCTTCACCCCGACCCTCGCCCCGATGCCCCGCGGCATCCTCGCCACCTGCAGCGCCACGGCCCGGCCCGGGGTGACCGGGGAGAGCCTGCGGGCCGCGTACGAGAAGGCGCTGCGGGACGAGCCGTTCGTCACCCTCCTCCCCGAGGGCCAGTGGGCCTCCACCGCCGCCGTCCACGGATCCAACGCCGCGCTGCTCCAGGTCGCCCATGACGAGGCGGCCGGCCGCGCCATCGTGATCAGCGCCATCGACAACCTCACCAAGGGCACCGCCGGTGGCGCGGTGCAGAGCATGAACATCGCCCTCGGCCTCCCCGAGGAGCTGGGACTTTCCACGATCGGAGTCGCTCCATGAGCGTTACGGCAGCCCAGGGCTTCACGGCCTCCGGCGTCGCGGCAGGGATCAAGGAGAACGGAAACCCCGACCTCGCACTCGTCGTGAACACCGGCCCCCGCCTCGCCGCCGCGGCCGTCTTCACCTCCAACCGCGTCAAGGCCGCCCCCGTCCTGTGGTCCGAGCAGGTCCTCAAGGGCGGCCAGGTCTCGGCCGTGATCCTCAACTCCGGTGGCGCCAACGCCTGCACCGGCCCGCTGGGCTTCCAGGACACCCACGCCACCGCCGAGAAGGTCGCGGACGCCCTCGGCCACAGCGCGGGCGAGGTCGCCGTCGCCTCCACCGGGCTCATCGGCGTCCGGCTGCCGATGGACGCGGTGCTGTCCGGGGTCGGCAAGGCCGCCGAGGCGCTCTCCCCGCACGGCGGCGAGAAGGCCGCGATCGCCATCAGGACCACCGACACCGTGCACAAGACGGCCGTGGCGCAGAGCCCCGCCGGCTGGACGGTCGGCGGTATGGCCAAGGGCGCCGGGATGCTGGCCCCGGGCCTGGCCACCATGCTCGTCGTCCTCACCACCGACGCCGACGTGGACACCCCCGGGCTGGACATCGCGCTGCGCGCCGCCACCCGCACCACCTTCGACCGGATCGACTCCGACGGCTGCATGTCCACCAACGACATGGTGCTGCTGATGGCCTCCGGCGCCTCCGGTGTCACGCCCGACGTCGCCGAGTTCGCCGAGGCGGTCCGCGAGGTCTGCGCCGATCTCGCCCGCCAGCTGATCGGGGACGCCGAGGGCGCCTCCAAGGACATCCGGATCGAGGTCGTGGGCGCGGCCACCGAGGACGACGCCGTGGAGGTGGGCCGCTCCATCGCCCGTAACAACCTCCTCAAGTGCGCCGTCCACGGCGAGGACCCCAACTGGGGCCGGGTGCTCTCCGCGATCGGCACCACCTCGGCCGCCTTCGAACCGGACCAGCTCAACGTCGCGATCAACGACGTCTGGGTGTGCAAGAACGGCTCGGTGGGCGAGGACCGCGAACTGGTCGACATGCGCTACCGCGAGGTCCGCATCACCGCCGACCTGGCCGCGGGCGGCGCCTCGGCGGTCATCTGGGCCAACGACCTGACCGCCGACTACGTCCACGAGAACAGCGCGTACTCCTCATGAGCGAGCCGACCGCCCGTAAACACACCGCCCTGCCCAAGGCCCGCATCCTCATCGAGGCGCTGCCCTGGCTGACCCGGCACCACGGCAAGACCGTGGTGATCAAATTCGGCGGCAACGCCATGGTCGACGACGAGCTGAAGGCCGCCTTCGCCCAGGACGTCGTCTTCCTGCGCCACGCGGGCCTGCGCCCCGTCGTCGTCCACGGCGGCGGCCCCCAGATCAGCGCGCAGCTCGACCGGCACGGTCTGGTGAGCGAGTTCAAGGCCGGGCTGCGGGTCACCACCGACGAAGCCATGGACGTCGTACGGATGGTGCTGGCCGGACAGGTCCAGCGCGAACTGGTCGGGCTGCTCAACCGGCACGGCCCGCTCGCCGTCGGCATGACCGGCGAGGACGCGCATCTGATGTCCGCCACCAAGCACTTCGCCGAGATCGACGGCGAGCAGGTGGACATCGGCCGGGTCGGCCAGATCACCGAGATCGACACCGGCGCGGTCCAGGCCCTGCTGGACGACGGCCGCATCCCGGTCGTCTCCTCCATCGCCCGCAGCGCCGACGACGGCCATGTCTACAACGTCAACGCCGATACGGCCGCCGCCGCGCTCGCGGTCGCGCTCGGCGCCGAGACGCTCGTGGTCCTCACCGATGTCGAGGGCCTCTACGCCGACTGGCCCAACAGCGACGACGTGATCAGCAAGCTCACCGCGAGCCAGCTCGAGAAGCTGCTGCCGGAGCTGGCCAGCGGCATGGTGCCGAAGATGGAGGGCTGTCTGTACGCCGTGCGCCACGGGGTCACCACCGCCCGGGTGCTGGACGGACGCGTACCGCACGCCATTCTGCTGGAGATCTTCACCGACGAGGGCATCGGCACGATGGTCCTGCCGGACGGGACCGTGATCGACCAGCGCGACAAGGGACACCAGGACAACCAGGGCGACAAGGGGGAGGACCAGTGAGCAACGTGGAGCTGAAGCAGCGCTGGCAGGGGGCGCTCATGGACAACTACGGCACCCCCCGCCTCCCGCTCACCCACGGCAAGGGCACCAAGGTCTGGGACGCGGACGGCACCGAATACCTCGACTTCGTCGGCGGTATCGCCGTCAACTCCCTCGGCCATGCCCACCCCGCCGTCGTACGGGCCGTGTCCGACCAGATCGCCACCCTCGGCCATGTCTCCAACCTCTTCGTCGCCGAGCCCCCGGTGGCACTCGCCGAGCGGCTGCTCCAGCTCTTCGGCCGCTCCGGACGCGTGTACTTCTCCAACTCCGGCGCGGAGGCGGTCGAGGCCGCCGTCAAGATCGGGCGGCGTACCGGGCGCACCCATATGGTGGCGACCACCGGCGGCTTCCACGGCCGCACCATGGGCGCGCTCGCGCTGACCGGCCAGCCCGCCAAGCAGGAGCCGTTCCTCCCGCTGCCGGGCGACGTCACGCATGTGCCGTACGGGGACGTGGCGGCGCTGCGCGAGGCCGTCACCACCGACACCGCCTTTGTCATCGTGGAGCCCATCCAGGGCGAGAACGGCGTCATCGTGCCGCCGGCCGGCTATCTGGCTGCGGCGCGGGAGATCACCCGGGCCACCGGCACCCTGCTGGTGCTCGACGAGATCCAGACCGGGATCGGGCGGACCGGACACTGGTTCGAGCACCAGGCGCAGGGCGTCGAGCCCGATGTCGTCACCCTCGCCAAGGGGCTCGGCGCCGGGCTGCCCATCGGCGCCACCCTCGCCTTCGGGCCCGCGGCTGACCTGCTGACCCCGGGTCAGCACGGATCCACCTTCGGCGGAAACCCCGTCGCCTGCGCCGCCGCTCTCGCCGTCCTCGACACGATCGCCGCCGACGGCATCCTGGACCGGGTCAAGCGGGCGGGGGAGCGGCTGCGTAACGGAATCGAATCGCTCGACCACTCTCTGGTAGCCCGGGTCCGCGGCGCCGGGCTGCTGCTCGGTATCGTGCTCACTAAGTCCCTCGCACCGCAGGTGCAGCAGGCGGCTCAGGACGCGGGACTCCTGGTGAACGCGGTCGCGCCGGATGTGGTCCGGCTCGCCCCGCCGCTCGTCATCGCCGACGAGGAGGTGGACACCTTCCTCCGGGAGCTGCCCGCCGTTCTGGACGCCGCACGCGAGGGTGACGGGGAACGACGAGCCGGAGACTGACGACACCGATGACCGAGGCGCAGCACACCGACGCGCAGCACACCGACGTGCAGGACGCCAACCACGGCGGACCGGCCGTGCCGCAGACCCGCACCGCACGCCACCGCCGGATCGTGGACATCCTGAACCGGCAGGCCGTGCGCTCCCAGAGTCAGCTCGCCAAGCTGCTCGCCGACGACGGGCTCTCCGTCACCCAGGCGACGCTCTCCCGGGACCTGGACGAGCTGGGCGCGGTGAAGATCCGCAACACCGGCGGTGAGCTGATCTACGCGGTGCCGAGCGAGGGCGGCGACCGCACGCCGCGCGCCCCGCTCGGCGAGTCGGCGAGCGAGGCGCGGATGGCCCGGCTGGCGGCCGAGCTGCTGATCTCGGCGGAGGCTTCGGCCAACCTCGTGGTGCTGCGCACGCCGCCGGGCGCCGCCCAGTTCCTCGCCTCGGCCATCGACTCGGCGGAGCTGCACGACATCCTCGGCACCATCGCGGGCGACGACACCCTCATGCTGATCAGCCGCGACCCGGTGGGCGGCCAGCAGCTCGCGGACCATCTGCTGCGCCTGGCCCAGAAGGAGCGCTAGGCGGGTCTGGTGAGGTCCGGTGCGGTTCGGCAGCGACCGAAGGGGCGCGGGGCTGTATCGATATGCGGCTCAATATGCGGCTCCGCCGCGGGGTGCGACCGGCCACGATGGACCCGCGGGCGACGCACCGGGCTTCCAGCGGAGCGCTGAGGTTCAGCCGTCGCTCCGCGGCGCCGCCGTGGAGTCGCGCACCACGAGATGGGTGGGGATACGGATCCGTGGCGGCCGCCCGCCCGGGGACGGGGTCTCCCTCACCAGCCGGCCCGCCGCGCTGCCCGCCTCCTGGAGGGGCACATGCAGCGCGGTGCTGCCCGGCTGGGTCATGCCGATGACGGTCAGGTCGTCCGAGGCGGCGAGGCTGATGTCCGCAGGCACGCGCAGCCCGGCTCTGCCCAGCCCCATGAAGAGCCCGAGCAGCACATAGCTGCTGTAGACCATGACGGCGGTGACCTGGGCCTCGTGTCGTACCAGATGCTCCGCCGCGGCGAGCCCGGCGTCGAACTGCGGCGGTACGGGGTCCAGTACGGTCAGCTCGCCCCCGCTGTCCGCCACCGAGTCCAGCGCGGCCTTCCGGCGCTGCCGGTCCATCCAGGAGCCGGGCGGGCCACCGAGGTAGGCGATGCGGCGGTGGCCGAGGTCGAGCAGATGCGCCGTCAGCTTCCGTACGCCGCCGGGGGTGTCCACCACCACTCCGGGCAGCCCCGGCGCCGTGCGGTCCACGGTCACCACCGGCAGCCGCTCGGCGAAGGCGCGCAGTGTCGCGTCGGCGTTGACCGGCGCGACCAGGATGAGCCCGTCGACCTGGGATCCCAGCTGCGTCACCAGCTCCCGCTCCCGTTCGGCCGAGTGGTCGCAGACCCCGAGGAGCACATTGCCGCCCGCCTCGGTGAGGGACTGCTGAACCCCTGTGACGATGGGCGGGAAGAAGGGGTTGGCGAGGGTGGGGACGATGACCCCCACCAGGCCGGTGTGGCCGGTGGTCAGCGCACGCGCGGTGGCGTTGAGCCGGAATCCCATCTCGGCGGCCGCGCGGGAGACCCGCTCCCGGGTCTCCCGCGCGACCATATCGGGCCTGCTGAGGGCGCGCGACGCCGTCGAAGTGGACACGCCCGCCGCGCGTGCGACATCTGCCAGCCGAACCATCCGCCCCTGCTTTCCTTGCTGGTTACACGGTTTTAACCGGCCACCGTTGACGGCCTCCCCATGCTTAGCGTAGCTTGCCTGCAACCGGTTGCTGCAACCGGTTGCAGACATCCGATCGCACTCAAGGGGGACCGGCCCGTGTCACGCAGAGCGGTATCAGGCCTCTTGCTCCTGCCGGGCATGGCGCTTCTCGCCTTCGGCTTTCTCTATCCCTTCGGCATCACGCTGTTCGCGCCGCCCGCCGCCGACGATCCGGATGTCCTCGGCAAACTCGGCTCCATGCTCGGGGACGGCTATGTCCTGGAGGTGGCGGCCCGCACCGTCAGGGTGGCCGCCCTCACCACGGCGATCTGCCTGCTGCTCGGCTTCCCGGTGGCGTACCTCATATCCCGGGCGCCCGCGCGCCGCCAGGGACTGCTGCTGGCCCTGGCGGTCTTCCCGCTGCTGCTGTCCACCGTCGTGCGCACCTTCTCGTGGCTGGTGATCCTCGGCCGCAATGGGCTGATCAGCTCCCTGCTGGTCGACCTGGGGCTCGCGGACGGCGGTACTCAGCTGCTGTACACCGAGTTCGCCCTGGTCGCCGGGCTCACCCAGCTCTTCACCCCGATCATGATCCTGACCTCGTACAGTTCGCTGTCCCATGTCGACGCGAAGCTGGAGGAGGCGGCCCGCGGACTGGGCGCGAGTTCGGGCCGGGCCTTCCGGCGTGTGGTGCTGCCGCTCGCGCTGCCCGGGGTGCTGGTCGGCGCGACGCTCGTGTTCGCCGGCGCGGTCACCGCGTTCACCACGCCGCTGCTGCTCGGGGGGACCCGTAACCGCACCCTGGCCACCCTGCTGTACGACTACGCCAATGTGAAGCTCGACTGGGGCGCGGCCAGCGCAGTCGCCCTGATCATGACGGCCCTGGTGCTCGCCGCGAGCGTGGTCTCGGGCCGGCTGTCCAAGGTGGGGGCGGTCTGATGCGCGGCCGTCCGGTGCTCACCGCGCTGTCCGCGCTGGCGATGGTGTTCCTGCTGGGACCGATCCTGCTCGTCGTGGCGATCGCGTTCTCCTCCGGCGACACGGTGGAGTTCCCGCCCCCGGGCCTGTCGGGCAGGTGGTTCGGCAAGGCGCTGTCCTACCAGCCCTTCCATGCCGCGCTCGGCACGAGTCTGCTGGTCGCGGCCGGGGCCACGGTCCTCGCCCTGCTGGTGGGCATACCGGCCGCGCTGGCCATCCAGCGGCGGCGGTTCCGCGGTCGCAAGGCGGTCGAGGCGCTGTTCCTGTCCCCGGCGATCGTTCCGGAACTGGTCCTGGGCTTCGCGCTGTTCCAGCAGCTGATGGTCACCCTGCGGATCACCGCCCTGGGCGCGCTGCTGATCGGCCACACCGTGCTGCTGCTCCCGTACGCGGTACGGGTGACCGGGGCGTCGCTCGCCATGGCCGACCCCGCCCTGGAGGAGGCGGGACGCGGTCTGGGCGCGGGCCCGCTCAGGACGTTCCTTCACATCACCCTGCCGGTGATGACGCCCGGCATCGTCTCCGCGGCCGTGCTGTCCTTCCTCACCTCCTTCAACAACGTGCCGCTTTCGCTGCTTCTCAACGGCCCGGGAGTCTCCAGCCTCCCGGTCGAGATGCTCCACTACGTCGAATTCTCCTTCGACCCGGTCGTCGCGGCCGTGAGCACGCTGCTGCTGGCGGCGACCGTGCTGGTCGCCGTGGTCACGGAGCGGCTCGTCGGCTTCAACAAGGTCTTCAGCAAGTAGGGATGCGCCAGATGACGACGCCTGTGGTCCAGCTCCAGGCCATCACCCGGGAGTTTTCGGGGTCGGTGGCCGTGGATGCCATCGATCTGACCGTGGAGCGCGGACAGTTCACCGCCCTCCTCGGCCCGAGCGGCTGCGGCAAGACGACGACGCTGCGGATGATCGCGGGATTTCTGCCCCCCAGCGGCGGCACGATCCTGCTCGACGGCAAGGACGCCACCCACCTGCCGCCCGAGCGCCGCAACATCGGCATGGTCTTCCAGTCGTACGCCCTCTTCCCGCATCTGACCGTGGAGAAGAACGTCGCGTTCGGGCTGCGGATGCGGGGGGTGCCCGCCGCCGGGATCCGCACCCGGGTGGGCGAGGCGCTGGAGCTGGTCGGGCTCGCTCATCTCGCACGGCGCAAGCCCAAGGAGCTCTCCGGCGGCCAGCAGCAGCGGGTCGCGCTGGCCCGCGCCGTGGCCATCCGGCCCTCGGTGCTGCTGCTCGACGAGCCGCTGTCCAACCTGGACGCGCGGCTGCGGATCCAGATGCGGCAGGAGCTGCTGCGCGTCCAGCGCGAGACCGGGCTGACCACCATCCTGGTGACCCACGACCAGGAGGAGGCGCTCGAACTCGCCGACTCCATGGTGATCCTCGACCGCGGCCGGATCGTGCAGCAGGGCCATCCGCGCGAGGTGTTCCGGGCGCCCGCGACCCGCTTCGTCGCTCAGTTCCTGGGCTACGAGAACTTCCTCGACCTGCCCGGACGGGGCCGGGTCACCATCCGGCCCGAGCACATCGAGATCCTCGCTCCCGCCCAGAAGCCGCCCGCCGGCGGCGAGGTGGTCGACGCGACCGTCACCGCGGTCCGGTTCCGCGGTACGGACTTCGCGGTCACCGTCACCGTCGGCGACCGCACCCTCCAGGCCGTCAGCACCGACGAGGCCCTGCGCCCCGGCGCGTCGATACGGCTCCATCTGCCCCTGGCGCGGGCCGTCCCCCTGCCCGGCGACGACGCTGACGCCCGGCTCGAACCCCCCGAACAGCAGGAGTGCCCCGCATGATGCGCACCACCCGACTCATAGGCGGCGCCGCGGCCGCCGCCCTTGTCTCCCTCTCCCTCTCCGGCTGTGCCCAATCCGCCGGCGCCGATCCCAAGAAGCTGACCGTCAGTACCTTCGGCTTCGGCGCCGACCAGTTCGAGAAGACCGTCGTCAAGCCGTTCGAGAAGAAGACCGGGATCGACGTCACCGTGGAGGCCGGAGCCAACGCCGACCGGCTGACCAAGCTGCGCGTCAACAAGGCCGACCCCACCGTGGACGTCGTGATGATCTCCGACCTCTTCGCCGCCATGGGCCAGAAGCAGGGCCTCTTCGACAAGATCGACCCGAAGAAGGTCCCCAACGTCTCGAAGATCTATGACTTCGCCAAGAGCACGGACGGCTATGGACCGGCCTACACCTACCAGTTGCTCGGCATGCTCTACCGCACCGACAAGTTCACTCAGCCGCCGACGCTGAAGGACCTGTGGGATGCCAAGCACAAGGGGAAGGTCGCCGTCCCCGACCTGTCCACCAGCGCCGGCGCCCCGTTCCTCCAGGCCACTGCCGCGACCTACGGCTCCGGGCCGAAGGACACCGACACCGCCTTCAAGAAGCTCTCCGACCTCAAGCCCAACGTGCTCAAGTTCTTCAACCGCAGCACCGAGCTGGTGAGCCTCCTGGACCGCGGCGAGGTCGACATGGCCCCCGGTCTGGACCTGTTCGCGGTGGACCCGGCCAAGGCCGGAAAGCCGATCGGCTGGGCGCCGTTCGACAAGGGCCGCTATGTCGCCGCCAACACCGCCCAGATCGTCAAGGGCGGTAAGAACAAGGCCGGCGCCGAGAAGTTCATCAACTATCTGCTCTCCGCGGACGTCCAGGAGAAGGCGGCCGCCTCCTTCAGCGACAAGCCGGTCAACAAGGACGCCAAGGTGCCTGCCGCGATCACCAAGGTGTCGGGCAAGGCCGCGAGCGACCCGTCCGCCGCCGGCTTCACCTCACCCGACCTCGGCTACGCGGTCGACCACAACGACGAGTGGGTGGACCGCTTCCAGCGAGAGGTCTCCGGATGAGCGAGGCCCCCTCACGGGTCATCATCGACTGCGACCCGGGCATCGACGACGCGATCGCGCTCATGCTGGCGTACGCGTCGCCGGAGCTCGACATCGCGGGCGTGTGCACCGTCGCGGGCAACGTCGGACTCGATCAGGTCGTCGACAACGCCCTGCGGCTGTGCGACCTGATCGGCGGCCCGGCGGCGGACACCCCGGTGCTCCGCGGATACGCCGGGCCGCTGGCCCGGGTGCCGCGCCACCCCGATGAACCGGTGCACGGCGCGTACGGCCTGGGAGGCGTGGAACTGCCCGCGGCCGGCCGGGCCGCCCAGCCGGGCCATGCCGTGGACTGGACGGCCGACCAGATACGCGACCGCCCCGGTGAGATCACCCTGATCGCGACCGCGCCGCTCACCAATGTCGCCGCGCTGCTGCACGCCCACCCCGACACCCGGACGCGGCTCAAGGAGATCGTCGTCATGGGCGGAGCCGCGTTCGCCCCGGGGAACACCACGCCCGCCGCCGAGTTCAACTTCCACGCCGACCCCGAGGCCGCCCGGTATGTCACCGAGGCCGGTGTGCCGCTGCGCATCGTCGGGCTGGATGTGACCCGCCGGGCCCTGACGCCGCTCGCCGACGCCCAGGCGCTCATCGCCGACGGCGCCCCGGTGACCGCCGCGGCCGGGCACATGCTGAGCCACCTCATCGAGCGGTACGCGAGCCGCCACCTGGTGCGCGCCTGCGCCGTGCACGACGCGCTCGCCGTCGCCGCCGTCGTCCGACCGGAACTCCTGGAGTGGACACCGGCATGGGTGACCGTCGAGTGCGCGGGCGAGTTCACCCGCGGTGCCCTGGTCGCCGACGTCCACGGGCGCACCGGGCGGCCGGCCAACGCGAAGGTCGCGACGGGCGTCGACGCGGACGCGTTCCGAGCCTTCCTGATGTCCCGGCTGCGCGGCCGCTACGGTGCGGCCGGCGCCGCGTCGTCCCACTGACCCCCGGCTGGGGGCACCTCCCAGCGGTAGCCGGCGGCGAGCGAAAGGGCGCGCCGCTGTCGAAAGGGAGAGCGCGCGCAGGCCCCTCGGGCTCTCGTCGATATGCGGCTACCGCCGCGTGGAGGGCCGAGCACCCTCGACCGTCGACGGGGCACCCCCGCCGAGGACTCGGGGAGGTTTGAGCGCCCCGGAGGCGAACCGAGCCGCAAAAAAATGGAAACGAGCAGGAGACCCCATGCCGATACCCAGCCACTGCGACCTCCTCATCCGTGGTGCCGGCGTCGTCTCGGTGCACACCGGCGAGATCGTCCCGGCGGACGTGGTGGTGAGCGGCGACCTCATCCGCGCCGTCACCGCGCCCGGTGTACGGATCGAGGCCGGCCGTGTCCTGGACGCCGACGGGCTGCTCCTCGCACCCGGATACATCGACGCGCATATGCACATCGAGAGCTCGCTGCTCACGCCCGCCGAGTTCGCCCGGATCACCGTGCGGCGCGGTACGACGACGGTGCTCGCCGACCCGCACGAGATCGTCAATGTGGCGGGGCGCGAGGCCATGGCGTGGATGATCGAGCAGGGCCGTTCCCCCTCACAGACCATGCTGTGGGCCGTGCCCTCCTGTGTGCCCGCGCTCGAAGGCTTCGAGACCGCGGGATCCCGGCTGACCGCCGAGGACATCGCCGAGATGCTCGGCTGGGAAGGGGTGACCACCCTCGGAGAGGTCATGGACTACCGCGCCGTGGTCGCGGGCTCCCCGCGCATGCGGGCCATCGTCGACGCCGCCCGGCGTAAGGGCGTCCGCCTCGACGGCCACTGCCCGGGCCTCTCCGGCGACGACCTGGGCGAGTATCTGTGGGCCGGGATCGACTCCGACCACACCAAGAACACTCCCGAGGTGGCCGTCGAGAAGGCCCGGCTGGGGATGCTGCTCATGCTCCAGGAGAAGTGCCTGACCCCCGAGCTCGTCGGGCGCCTCCACGAGCTCCCCGTCCTGCCCGACTTCTGCCTGGTCACCGACGACCTGGCGGCCGATGCGATCCTCGAGCGCGGGCACCTGGACCACATCGCGCGGGTCGCGCTGGACGCCGGGCTGGGCCCGCTGACCGTCCTGCGCGCCCTCACCCTGCACCCGGCACGGCGCCTCGGCCTCGACGACCGGGGAGTGGTGGCCCCGGGCAAGCGCGCCGACCTCGTCCTGCTGCGCGCCCTGGAGGACCCGACGCCGGTGACCGTCGTCTGCGGCGGGCGGGTGGTCGAGGACTCCGGCGCCCCGGCGGCTCCGGCGGCCAACCCCTTCGCAGACTCGGTCCGCCTCGCGCCCCTCGACGAGGACGACTGCCGCTGGCGGGTCGACCTCCCCGACGGTGAGCACACCTTCCGGGCGCTCCGGGTGAACCCCGTCGACACCTACACCGAACCGGCCGAGATCGCTCTGCCCGTGCGGGACGGCATCGTGGAGTGGGAGGGCCGCACGGCCCTGCTCGCCGTGTACGAGCGCCATCACGGCAGCGGCCGCCGGGCCATGGCGCCCGTGGTCGGCTTCGACCTGGCCGAGGGCGCCGTCGCCACCACCTACGCGCACGACAGCCACAACCTCACCGTCATCGCCACCGACACCTCCGCGCTGCGTCACGCGGCCAATCGCGTCATCGGCTCACAAGGCGGCATCTGTGTGGCCGTCACCGGCCGTCCGGCCGTCCATCTCCCGCTGCCGGTGGGCGGCGTGATGTCCGCGGCCCCCGCTCCCGAGGTCGCCGATGGCGCGGGGGCCGTACGGGAGGCGCTGCACGCGTGGGGCTGGCGCCACCGCAACGCCTTCATGAGCGTCTCGACGCTGACCCTGCCGGTGTCGCCGCAGGTCAAGCTCACCGACATGGGCCTGGTACGGGTGGTCGACCGGGCCTGGGAGCCGGCCGTCATATGACAACGGTCGGATGACCGCCGTCAGCCGGCGGTCGCCCTGCGCGCCCGGTACGACATCCAGGCCGCGACCAGCGCGCCCGAGACGTTGTGCCAGACGGAGAACACGGCGGCCGGGAGGGCGGCCAGCGGGCTGAAGTGGGCGGCGGCCAGGGAGGCGGCGAGCCCGGAGTTCTGCATGCCGACCTCGAAGGCCATGGCGCGGCTGGCGGGCGGGCCCAGCCGGGCCACCTTGCCGGCCCCGTATCCCAGTGCCAGGCCGAGCCCGTTGTGGAGCACCACGGCGAGCAGCACCAGCGCCGCCGCCGACTTGATGGCGTCGGCGCTGGCCGCCACCACGACCGCGACGATCACGCCGATCGTGACGGCCGACAGCCAGGGCAGCAGCCCCAGCACCCGGTGGACGAACCGCCCGGCGACCAGCCGTACGACCAGCCCCCCGACCACCGGCAGCAGCACGGTCTTGAGGATGTCGGTGACCATCGACCCCGCGTCCACCGGCAGGAACTCCCCGGCCAGCAGCAGCGTCAGCGGCGGGGTGACCAGGGGCGCGAGCACCGTGGAGACGGTGGCGACCGAGACCGACAGGGCCACATCGCCGCGCGCCAGATAGGTCACCACATTCGAGGCCGTTCCGCTCGGCGCACAGCCGACCAGGATGACTCCGGCCGCCAACTGCGGGGAGAGACCGAGGGCGTTGGCGATCAGCCACCCCAGCCCCGGCATGATCACATAGTGCGCGACCAGCCCGAGGGCCACCGCCCACGGCCGCTTGACCACACCGGAGAAGTCCTGCGGGGTCATGGTCAGCCCCATACAGAACATGATCACGCCGAGCAGATAGGGCACGTTCGGCGCCCAGCCGCTGAAGGTGCCGGGTGTGCTGAGGCCCGCCGCCCCGGCGGCGAGGACCAGGATGGGGAAGACGGTGACGGCCCGCCGGGCCGCCCGGTCGGTGGAGGTGGACTCCGGCGACGGCGAGGGCGGCTGCGCCGCCGTCGTCGAGGGGTCGGCAGCGGAGCTCTTCGATTCGGATCGCACCGCGTGATCGAACGCTTCCGGAGGCACCTTCCGCAACACCGTCTCGTTATGTGGTCACTACACCCACTAGGGGGAGCCGAGAGGCGGCAGCGGCAGCGGAAGCCCCGGCAGACCGTCGATGCTGCTGGCGATGTGCTCCTTCTTGTGGAAGTAGCGGTCCAGCGACGCGTCGTCCTCCCTCCGGAAGCGGTCGCCGTGCAGCGTGCGCTCCTCGCGATAGTCCATGAAGGGGACCGCGAAGCCGCAGGTGTCCCGGATCAGCTCGGCCGTCACCACGATCACCGCCCGCAGCCCGTGGGCGTCCACGTCGATGCCCGGGAAGTGCTTCAGCAGCGCGCCGAACCGCGGATCGTCACGGAACACCGGCTCGCCCCGGCCATGCACCCGGACGATATTCGGCGGGCCGGTGAAGGCGCACCACATCAGGGTGATCCTGCCGTTCTCCCGCAGATGGGCGATGGTCTCCGCGTTGCTCCCCGCGAAGTCCAGGTAGCCCACGGTCAGTTCGTCGAGTACGGCGAAGGAGCCGGCCAGCCCCTTCGGAGAGAGGTTCACCGTGCCGTCCCCGTCCAGCGGGGCGGTCGCGGTGAAGAAGATCTTCTGCTCTTCGATGAAGGTGCGGAGTCTGCCGTCGATGCGTTCGTACACCTTTCCCATGTGGCGCATTATCCTCGGGGGTGGCCGCCGGGGCGATGCTTCCATGGGTGTATGGCCTCCAAGAAAGCCTCCGCGCGAGCGTCCGAGACCGGGCCCGCGATCCGCATCCGCCGGGTGTACGACACCCCCGGCCCGGACGACGGCACCCGTGTCCTGGTGGACCGCGTCTGGCCCCGCGGCCTCGCCAAGGCCGACGCCCACCTGGACGAATGGGCCAAGGACGCCGCCCCCTCCACCGAACTGCGCCGTTGGTACGGCCACGAACCGGACCGCTTCCCCGAATTCACCCGCCGCTACCGCGCCGAACTCACCACCCCGGAGCGCCAGACGGCCGTCGACCACCTCCACGCACTGGCCACCTCCGGCCCCCTGACCCTCCTCACGGCCGTGAAGGACCTCGACCTCGGCCATGTCCAGGTCCTGGCCGAGGCGATCCGCGACCACGACGGCTGAGCGCCGTGACGGTCAGCCGCTTGGCGTGTCGCCGTCGTGGAAGCACCGGGAGGTGACATCGACGGAGATCAGCGGCTCATGGCCGTCCAGGCCCTTCATCCAGGTGACCTCGAGATGGGTATGCGTCTTCGTATGGACCGCCACGATCTCCAGGTTTCGGTTCTTGCTGCTGTCCGGCCCGCGCCGCAGCACCTTCCAGCCCTTCTTCGGCAGTTGGTCCGCGAGGCGGTCCATCCCTTTGCCGAGGGCGGTGTTGTCCACGCCGTACAGTGACCATGGATGGGCCACGACCCGGTAGCGCGGTGTGTCATCACCACCGGTGTCACAGAAGTTGGTCATGGGCCCGGGTTCGGTCACCTGGCCTTTGACCCGGAGCATCTCCAGGACCCTACTGGACAGCGAGCCGACTTCGTCCTCGACTTCCTGCTTGTCCCGCACCGCGGGCTCGTAACCGAGTTTGTTCTCGTCACTGTCCACGGAGGAACATCCCACCATCGGTAGCAGGGCACATGGCAGCACCAGAGCCATCCGGATACGACGTCGACCGATGCGCGTCACCAATGGGCTTCCCTGTCCAGTTTGACATCGTCGTATCTCCCGACAATGACCTTGGCTTGGTTTTCCAGACTGACGGACGGCCTATCGTTCTCCTCGGCCCAGAAGCCGCCGTGACTGGGGGAGTCGCTTTTCATGAGATTCGCGCCGAACGCCTCGTCCGTGGGAATGACTCGGTTATCGCCAAGACCGGCGAGCCGCCCCCCTTCCCTGACCCATTTGTCGTCGCCACCGCCGGCCATGGCCCATACGTGCTTCGGGTTGAGACCGAGATCCGCGGCACGGTCCACCTGCATTCCGGGACTGCCCACGGCGATGATGTCATCGGCGACGCGATAATCGCTGGGGTATTTGGTGGTGTCGCCGATGACTGTACTGCCATAGCTGTGGCCGATGAGGGTTGTGTGCGAGGTGTCCCCGGTGGCCGACCGATGGGCCGCCTCCGCGCCGTCCAGGAAGTGCCGGAGTGTGGGCGCGGCCTTGCTCGCATATGAGTCGTGCCGCGCCTCGGGGTCGATGTGTCCGGCGTCACCGGGCTTCGCCGAGAGCGGTGCGTCGTAGTCGAACCAGGTGATGGTCGATGTGGATTCCCCAGGGGCCAGCTTATTGCTCTGCCGCCACAGGCGATCGCTCTTGTCCATTTCGTCGTCGATATTCCCCAGCACCGTTTTGGTGCCTGGCACGAACACCGCCGTGTGGTCGGCGGTGTCCGGGTTGCCGTTGGCGATGATGACCCTTCCATCGTTGTTCGCGAAGGGGTCAAAGCCGAGTAGATACGCTTTCGGCAGGTCTTCGGTTCCCGTCTGCTCGAAGCGCCGCTGAATGATGTCCATACCGGATATCGCGTTGTCGAGCTTTTTCTTCCGGTCGTTCCACTTGGTCCACTCCACCGTATCCACTTTCCCCACCGGTTGCCCGGTCTCGGGGTCGTAGAGCACCTTGGTCTTCTGGGGCTCCTGCGCCAGCAGATGAGTGCGTTCCTCCGTGACCCGGGCGCGGGACTCCGCGAGGACGGTACGGTTCGCCTCGTCGCGGACCTCGGCGGGGACCCCGTCCAGGTCACCCACACGGGCGGGGTGCAAAGCGAGGTACGCGTCCTGTTCTTCCGGTGTGAGGCCCCGCCACCAGACGGCGTTCGCTATCGGATCACCGTGTTTGGGAGGGGGCTGTATGTCGTCCAGATAGCTCTTGGCGGCCTTGCGGACACCGCCGGTGTCCTTTTGGACGTCGATCCAGTCCTTGGCCGAGACGGTCAGGTCGTCATCCGCTTTGAGCCGCCGCAGTTTCGGGGCCCACAGTTCGTCAGCCTCCGTCGCCTCATCGACCGCCTCGGCTATCCGGTTGGCGTACTCGACGGCCCGGCCGAAGTAGGGGTTGGGATGCTGTGCCCCCGCCTGTCGGTCCAGTGCGTCGGCGAGGGACGAGTGGTCGACGGGGTCGAGTGGACTGTCGCCCCTGTCACCCCCGGCGCTGCCGGTCACCCTGCCGCCTTCCGGTACCTTGCCGCCGACCTTCTCGCCCCCCGCCGGGTAGCTGACCGAGCCGTCCGCGTTCACCGTCATCTTGTCGGCACGGGCGTCCTCGACGGCGGCCTCGAGCTTCTTCTTGGCGGCCTGCATCTCGGAGAACAGCGCTGTGAGGGCCGTGGTGACCAGGCCGCACTCCACCTGGACGTAGTGGAAGTTCTGCCACAGCTCCCGTAACTGCTTGAGGGCCGCACTCGCGGCCTCGCCCTCGAGATCGGCCTGCATCCTGCCCGCGATCCGTTGTTCCAGGATGTCCTTGGCCCCGCTGACCAGATCCCTGGTAGCGCGGTACCCGGCCGCCGCATCCTCGAACTCGGCGGGCTCGAGAGCCTTCAACGCCGCGTAGTCCATCGGCTCGGATCACCGGCCCCGGCTCTGGCCGCCCACCTGAGGGGTGTCTTCGTAGCGTTTCTCCAGCGCCTCGAACGCGTCCTGGACGGCCTTGTCGTTCTTGTAGTGGTTCTGGCCCGCCTTCTCCAGCCGCCCCTTGAGTGCGGCGCATCTACCACTCACGTCGTCCAGGTAGCGCTTCCACGACCGGTAGACCTCCCGCTGAGCGGCGACGCATTGCGAGCCCGGAGCGGCAGTGGGACCGATCACGGGGATCACCGCCAGCGGGTCGAAGCCCTCGGGGCTCTTCTGCCCCCGTTCCAGCTCCGTCAGCGCGGTCTTGACGATCTCCTTGAGCGTTCCGACTCCGCTCGCCGCCGCGGTCCATGCTTTCTTGTCGGACCGGAGGCCACCCGAGTCACCGCCCTTGCTCCATCCGTCAGCGCTCGCAAGTCTGGTGCTCACGTCCGTTGAGGCACCTTCTTTGATGCGCGCCCACTCCTGCTCGAAGGCCGTCACGACCTCTGCCCCCCCCCGGGCTTGTGATGGAAAAACCACGTGGAGTCTAGAGAGGTCAGGGGGCGGGCGCCTGAGTATTCCTACTCAGCGTGTCGGTGGGCTGGTCAGACCAGCCGCGGCCCTATACGCACAGCCCCGCCGTATAGCGGGCGAAGCCGCTGGTGTGCCAGGTGGCGCCGTCGGCGGTGATGACGAATGCCTCGGCGTCGGGGAGCCGTCCCAGCCAGGGGCGGGCGCGGTCGGCGCCCATGGCGCAGGCGGCCGTGGCCCAGGCATCCGCGTCGGCCAGGCTGGTGGCGATCACGGTGACCGAGGCCAGGCCCTGTGCCGGGGGGAGTCCGGTGCGCGGGTCCAGGATGTGGCAGCCCCGCTCGGCCGGGCCGGAGGTGGCCACGGCCAGTTCGCCGTGTGCCTCCACGACCGCCGCCAGCTCGCCCCGGCGCAGCGGATCGGCGATGCCCACGCGCCACGGGCCGCCGTGGACCTGGACGTCGCCGCCGCCGTTCACACACACCGACCCGGCGCCCGAGGAGACCAGCATCCGGGCGGCGCGTTCCACGGCCCAGCCCTTGACCAGGCCCGTCGGGTCGGGCTGGCCACCGGCGTAGCGGGCGCTGAACCAGCCGCCGCTGCGGTGCTCGGCGTCCTCGCACATCCGCAGCACGTCCCGGACCTCCGGGTCGCACCGCGACAGCGTCAGCTCACCGCGCCCCAGCCGGCTGATCTGGCTGTCCTGGCGATAGGTGGAGAACAGCTCGTCCACCCGGTGCAGCCCCACCACGGCCCCGTCCAGCGCGGCCTGCACCCGGGGCCGGTCGGTGGCCGCGACCTCGCGTACGTCGAAGGAGAAGACCGTGCCCATGACGTGCTCGACATGGCGCAGCGGCCCGGGTTCGTAGCTCTGGTACGTCACTGGGCACCTGCCTTGTCGAGAGCGCTCTGCAAGGACTTGGCATAGCCCTCGCTCGTGTAGGTGGCACCGGAGACCGTGTCCACCTTCGCCGCGGCCACCGCCTGCTGATTGAGCTTCGGGATGGAGTCCTTGGCGATCTGGTCGCTCTGCGGACCGGAGTTCGGCGTCTTGACCGCCTGCGCGGCGGTGATCTTCCCGCCGCTGACGGTGAGGCTCACCTGGACCGGGCCGTACTGGGTCTGCGCGACGTCGCCGGTGACGGTACGGGCGCCGCCCGCACCCGCCCCGGCCCCCGCCCCGGCCCCCGCGCCGCCCCCGCCCGGCTGTGCCGTGGCCGCGACCGGGGGCGCCTGCCCCGGCTGGTTCTGGGCGACGGCCTCACCGCCCCCCGAACCCGGCTGCTTCAGTGCGAGCAGCAGCACCACACCGGAGACGGTGGCGGCCGTGCCCAGGACGATGCGGCGCAGCGGATGCTTCCTCTTCATGGCTTCCCCTCGGTCACAGCTCGAACGACTGGGTCACGGCTCGAATGTCTCGGTCACGGCGTGAACGTCTCGGTCACGGCTCGGACGTCCGGTCACGGCTCGGACGTCTCGGTCACAGCTCGAAGGATTCGTGGTGGATCCGGCGATCCGGAACGCCCGCCTCACGCAGCGCGCCGTACGCGTGCTCGGCCAGGCCCGGTGGGCCGCACAGATACACGTCGTGGTCCTCGATATCGGGGAGCAGATGGCCCAGCCGCTCCGCGGTGATCTCCGGCCGGGCGCCGTCCGGGCCGTTCACGGCGTACAGCAGCCGGGCCCCGCGCTCGGTCGCGATCTGCTTCAGCTCGCTCCACAGCGCCAGATCCCCGACGCTGCGGGCCCGGTACAGCAGAGTGAGGTCGCTGCCCTTGCCCGGCAGCGTCTCGAACAGCGCCCGGATCGGGGTGATCCCGGCCCCGCCCGCGATCATCAGCACCTTGCCGCGGCTGCGCCGCGCCGCGGTCATCGCGCCGTACGGCCCCTCCGCCCACACCCGCGTCCCCGGCCGCAGCGAGGCCAGCCCGGTGCTGTGGCCGCCCACCGCCTTCACCGTGATCCGCAGCAGCTCCGGCCGGGGCGGCGCGGAGAGCGAGTACGGATGGGAGCCCCAGCGCATGCCCGGAGCCAGGAACCGCCACCGGAAGAACTGCCCGGCCTGCGCCCCGATCCGGTGCAGCTTGCGCCCCTTGATCAGCACCGACACCACCCCGGGTGCCTCGGGCACGACGGCCTCCACCCGCATCCGGTGCCGCAGATTCAGCCGCAGCGGCACCAGCAGCCGGTACCAGACCGCCAGCGCGGTGACCGTGCCGTACAGCGCGTACCAGGCGGTCTCCGCGGTCTTGTTCCCGACGAACTCCGCGCCGGTGGCGAGCTGGTGCCAGAACGTCAGGAAGACCGCGGCGTAGGTGAGCAGATGCAGGTAGTACCAGACCTCGTACGGCATCCGGCGGCGCACCATCCCGGCCGAGATCAGGCCGATCACCACCAGGATCGCGGTGCCGACCGTCGCCTTGATCATGTCCGGGTAGTCCGTGACCACGGTCACGGACTGGTCGACGAAGCCGGTGCCGGCCTGCTCGGCGTATCCGGCGATGATCAGCCCGACATGCGCCACGATCAGGCACAGCGCGTACCGCCCGCTCATCGCGTGCCACCGCGCCACCCGGTCCGATCCCACCCGCCGCTCCAGCGCCGGAACGCGCGCCATCTGCAGGACGACGAGGGCCAGGACATAGCCGCCGAGCAGCCCACTGAGCCGCCCGGCGTGGGTCAGCCACTGCGCGGTGCCCTCGACGTTCGGAGTGTTCTGCCACCACAGCGACAGCACCGCCGCCGCGCCCGCCCAGCTGAGCAGGATCAACGGCACGGCTGGCGAACGGCGAGGCTGGATGCGGCGCATGGCCTGCCGCCGCCCGGCCCGGCTGTTCAGTAGCGTCGTCACGGCCTGTCCCCTTCCCTTGGGCTCCGGCGCAAGGGAATACGGCCGCGAGCGCGGGATGACTCAAAGGCCGCCGGGATTCACAGGTTTCGGTCGGGGTTCACAGGTTCGGGCCCGGAATCACAGGTTCCGGGATTCACCGGTGGTGGCGGCGTACGGGCATCCGCAGGTCGCTCACCACCGGCAGATGGTCGGACGCCGCCGGGTCCGCCGTGACCACCTGGGCGGTGAGCGGGCGCAGGTCGCGGGAGGCGAGGTGGAAGTCGATGCGGGCGTGCGGGTTGAGGGCGTCGTAGGTGAAGCCGTCGCCGCTGCCGGCCCGCGGCCACACGTCGTCGAGCGCGCCGGTCAGGATCCCGATCTCCGGGGTCTCGGGCGTGGCGTTCAGGTCACCGACCAGGACGGTGTGTTCGGGGGAGGGCCCGAGGAGCTCGACGATCCGGGCGGCCTGCCGCTCGCGCTCCTTGTTGTCGTCGTGCTGCAGATGCGTCACGGCGAAGTCGACGCAGGTGCCGCGCACGTCCACGGTGGCCTTAAGCAGGCCGCGCTGCTCATGGCCGGGGACGAGCGGAAGGTGGGTGTTGGTCCACGACCGGATCGGCCCGCGGGAGAGCACCGCGGTGCCGTACTGACGGCGCGGCCGCCCGGGCTCCTCCGGGTCCAAGTCGAGGTTGGCGCCGAAGACGTGATGCATCCCCAGCCGTTCGGCCAGCCAGGCGGGCTGGTCGACGAAGCCGCTGCGCTTCCAGTACCGGTCGACCTCCTGCAGGCCGATGACGTCCACCCGCAGGTCCTCGATCACCCGGGCGACGCGTTCCAGGTCCAGTACGTCGGCGGGGCTCGCGCCGTGGTGGATGTTGAACGTGGCCACGCGCAGCCGCCGTGGACCCGTGGCGGCGGCCGCCACCCCGGACGTCCCGGCGGCGGCCGTGGCGCCGAGGCCGGCCGCCACGGCGAGGAATCTGCGTCGACTGGGGGCAGTATTCAGGTGATTCATGGCGGTCAGCGTGCGTTCCGGTTCCGAACGTCGTCCCACGGCGCCATGAACGGCCCTGGGCGGGCGGGAGTCGTCGTCGCGTTCCACCCACCAGGGAACCGCGAACGATGTCACCGATGGTCGAACTTGATCGGGTAGGACACCGTAGAGCGAGGTATGGGCTGCTTCTTGCCGCCCTTCCCGTTCTTGGTGCCCTTCCCGTCGTCCTTCTTCTTCTCGAAGTGGACCGGGTACCGGGCCGTCTGATGCGGATTCGGCGACTTGCCGTCGCGGGTGTTGCCGTCACCATGGTTGTTGATCACCAACACCCCCACCACGATCGCGCCGAGTATCATCGTCTGCTTCTTCTGCACCGGCCCCGACTCCCCTTCGGTCCGCAGCTGTGTCTCCCCCGTACCGACCATGGTGACATCACCGCATCAGCCATACGAGCCGTCCGGCAGCATGGCGACCTCGTCGTCACGCGGGCCGGTTGTGCCAGGGGTGCCGGACCTCAGGTCCTGCGCTTGAAATCGCCCGTGGGGATGTCGACCGTGCTGCCATCCCTCAGACGGAGCGTGACGGTCTCGCCGTAGGTGTATTCGTCCCGCGATGCGTAGCTGTCGTCCTTCGGGCGCGTCAGCAGCGTGCACTGACCGGTGAAGGGGTCGATGATCAGGTAGATCGGAACGCCGAAGTGTGCGTACTGGCGCACCTTGACCGCGTCATCGTTGCCGTCGTTCTTGGTGGAGACGATCTCGACGGCGGCCAGGATGTCCTCGTACGAATAAGGCTCGGCCGCGCCCTCCTCGAGGATCGTGACATCCGGTACGCGAGGGGGCTCTCCGGGGAACTGGATCAGTACGTCGGACAGCAGGCGGGACTTGTCGATTCCGGCCGCCATGGCGGCCATCTGGACGTCGAGGATGGTCCAGCTCTGAATGCTGCTCTGCGGCGTCATGACGATGTGGCCCCCCACGACCTCGATCTTGAAGCCCTCGAACTGTGCTGCGGCGCGCTCAGCCGTTTGCCGGAGGATGTCGTCCTGGCCGCTCATGCTGGTTACCTCCCCTTTCGGGCACCTGATACCGGCATCGTAGTGCCGCTGCCTGACGCCCTCCCGCCTTCCGCTTTGACGAACCATGCGGCCCAGTGCATACTTATGCCTAAGCACGCATGGATCGTCAATGGAGCGTAAGGAGGCACCCGTGACCGAGCGCGTCGTACTCGCCTACTCGGGCGGCCTGGACACGTCCGTCGCCATCGGCTGGATCGCCGAGGAGACGGGTGCCGAGGTCGTCGCCGTCGCCGTGGACGTCGGCCAGGGCGGGGAGGACCTGGATGTCATCCGCAAGCGCGCGCTCGCCTGCGGGGCGGTCGAGGCGGAGGTCGCGGACGCGAAGGACGAGTTCGCCGAGGAGTACTGCCTTCCGGCGATCAAGGCCAACGCGCTGTACATGGACCGCTACCCGCTGGTGTCCGCGCTGTCCCGGCCGACGATCGTGAAGCACCTGGTCGCCGCCGCCCGCAAGCACGGCGCCGGGACCGTCGCCCACGGCTGCACCGGCAAGGGCAACGACCAGGTGCGGTTCGAGGCGGGCATTTCCTCCCTCGCACCCGATCTGACCTGCATCGCGCCGGTCCGGGACTATGCGATGACCCGGGACAGGGCGATCGCCTTCTGCGAGGCCAAGGGCCTGCCGATCGCGACCACCAAGAAGTCCCCGTACTCGATCGACCAGAACGTCTTCGGGCGGGCCGTGGAGACCGGCTTCCTGGAGGACATCTGGAACGCGCCGATCGAGGACGTGTACGAGTACACCTCCAACCCGGCCACCCCGCGCGAGGCCGACGAGGTGATCATCACCTTCGACAAGGGCGTCCCCGTCGCGATCGACGGCGAGCCGGTCACCGTGCTGCAGGCCATCCAGCGGCTCAACGAGCGGGCGGGCGCCCAGGGCGTCGGCCGGATCGACATGGTCGAGGACCGGCTGGTGGGGATCAAGTCGCGGGAGGTCTACGAGGCGCCCGGCGCCATCGCGCTGATCACCGCCCACCAGGAGCTGGAGGCCGTCACCGTCGAGCGCGAGCTGGCCCGCTACAAGCGGCAGGTCGAACAGCGCTGGGGCGAGCTGGTCTACGACGGTCTGTGGTTCTCGCCGCTCAAGCGGGCGCTGGACGGCTTCATCGCCGAGGCGAACGAGCAGGTCTCCGGCGAGATCCGGATGACCCTGCACGGCGGCCGGGCCGTCGTCACCGGACGGAAGTCGCAGGCGTCGCTCTACGACTTCAACCTGGCGACCTACGACAGCGGCGACACCTTCGACCAGTCGCTGTCCAAGGGCTTCATCGAGATCTTCGGGATGTCCAGCAAGATCGCCGCGAAGCGGGATCTGCAGCAGTAGCCTGCGTACCAGACGTAAGCCCGCGTACGAGACGTGCGAGACGTACGAGACGTGCGCGACCACATCGAAGCCGCCTCCCCGCCCCGCGGCGGGGAGGCGGTCGCACACCCCCCGGCCTGAGGAGCAACAGCGTGAGCAACGGCAACAGCGGCGACGTCCGGCTCTGGGGCGGCCGCTTCGCCGACGGCCCGTCCGAGGCACTGGAGAAGCTCAGCGCCTCCGTGCACTTCGACTGGCGCCTGGCGCCGTACGACATCGCCGGATCCCGCGCCCACGCCCGGGTGCTGCACACGGCGGGGCTGCTCACCGCCGATGAGCTGGAGCGGATGCTGGCGGGCCTGGACCGGCTGGAGGCCGATGTCGCCTCCGGCGACTTCACCGGCACCATCGCCGACGAGGACGTGCACACCGCGCTGGAGCGCGGGCTGCTGGAGCGGCTCGGCCCGGACCTCGGCGGCAAACTGCGGGCCGGACGGTCCCGCAACGACCAGATCGCCACCCTCTTCCGGATGTATCTGCGCGATCACGCCCGGATCCTCGGCGGGCTGATCGCCGACCTCCAGCAGGCCCTGGTGGGGCTCGCGGAGGCGCACCCCGACGTCGCGATGCCCGGCCGTACGCACCTCCAGCACGCCCAGCCGGTGCTCTTCGCCCACCATGTCCTCGCCCATGTCCAGGCGCTGTCGCGGAACGCGGAGCGGCTGCGGCAGTGGGACGAGCGCACCGCCGTCTCGCCGTACGGCTCGGGCGCGCTGGCCGGATCCTCGCTCGGGCTCGACCCGCAGGCGGTCGCGGCCGACCTCGGCTTCGAGCGGGGCTCGTCCGCCAACTCGCTCGACGGCACGGCCTCCCGCGACTTCGTCGCCGAGTTCGCGTTCATCACCGCGATGATCGGCGTCGATCTGTCGCGGATCGCGGAGGAGATCATCCTCTGGAACACGAAGGAGTTCTCCTTCGTGACCCTGCACGACGCCTTCTCCACCGGCTCCTCGATCATGCCGCAGAAGAAGAACCCGGACATCGCGGAGCTCGCGCGCGGCAAGTCCGGCCGGCTGATCGGCAACCTCACCGGACTGCTGGCCACGCTCAAGGCCCTGCCGCTCGCGTACAACCGCGACCTCCAGGAGGACAAGGAGCCGGTCTTCGACTCCTGCGATCAGCTGGAGGTGCTGCTCCCGGCCTTCACCGGGATGATGGCGACGCTGACCGTCAACCGCGAGCGCATGGAGGAGCTGGCCCCGGCCGGGTTCTCGCTCGCCACCGACATCGCCGAATGGCTGGTGCGGCAGGGCGTGCCGTTCCGGGTGGCGCACGAGGTCGCGGGGGAATGCGTCAAGGAGTGCGAGCTGACGGGCATCGAGCTCGACCAGCTCACCGATGAGCAGTTCGCCAAGATCTCCCCGCATCTGACGCCGGAGGTACGCGGTGTCCTCAATGTGCCGGGCGCGCTGGCCGCGCGCGACGGCCGCGGCGGCACCGCCCCCGTGGCGGTGCGGGCCCAGCTCGCGGAGGTCAAGGAGGACCTGGCCGCTCAGTACGCGTGGGCGAGTGCCAAGCGCTGAAACGGAGAGGTGGGGACGTAAGCCATGGGTTTCGAACGACTCGCGAAGATCGCGACCCCCGGGGCGGGGGCGGCCCGGATCGGGCTCGGCCTGGCCGCGGTCGGCCGCCCCGCCTATATCAACCTCGGCCGGGACCGGGACCTCCCGGCCGAGCGCCCGGTCGAGGTGATGCGGCAGCGCAGCCAGGAGTTGCTGGACGCCGCGTACGCCGCCGGGGTGCGCTATCTGGACGCGGCGCGCTCCTACGGCCGGGCCGAGGAGTTCCTCGCCGACTGGCTGCGCGACCGCCCGGACGCCGCGCGGAATGTGGTGGTCGGCTCCAAGTGGGGCTATACGTATGTCGCGGACTGGCGTACCGACGCCGAGACGCACGAGGTCAAGGACCATGGCGTCCAGACCTTCGAGCGGCAGCGCGGGCTGACCGACGCGCTGCTCGGCGACCGGCTGGACCTGTACCAGATCCACTCGGTGACCCCCGAAAGCCCCGCCCTCACCGACCGCGAACTGCAGGCGCGGCTGGCGGAGCTGGCCGCCGAGGGGGTGACGGTCGGCGTGTCCACCAGCGGTCCGCGCCAGGCCGAGGCGATCCGCGCGGCGCTGGCCGTGGAGGTCGAAGGGCGCCCGCTCTTCCGTACCGTCCAGTCCACCTACAACCTGCTGGAGCCCTCGGCCGGGGCGGCGCTGGCCGAGGCCCATGCGGCGGGCCGGGCGGTCATCGTCAAGGAAGCCGTGGCCAACGGCCGGCTCACCGAGGCGGCCGAGCGGCTCCCGGCGGCCCTGCGCCAGGTGGCCGAGGAGACGGGCGCGACTCCGGACGCCGTCGCGCTGGCCGCGGTCCTGCACCGTCCCTGGGTTGGCGTCGTCCTCTCCGGCGCCGCCACCACGGCCCAACTGCGCTCCAACCTGGCCGCCGCAGACCTCCGCCTGGACGAGCGTCAGCTCACCGAGCTGGAGCGGCCGGCCGAAACCCCGGAGACCTACTGGCACCACCGCTCCGAGCTGCCCTGGTCCTGACCGCTCGCGGGGCCGTCGGGTCCCCTGGCAGGTGCGGTGCTCTCGGCGCCGCCGGTTGGGCATGGGGTGAGTCGGCTACTTCCAGCCCGGCCGGCGATTGAGGCCACGCCCGAAGGGCGTGCGGGGGGACGGGGAAGACGCGGCTACAACGCGCTCAGGAACGAACGGACCGCGCGGGCGTACGGCCGGGGCGCGTCGTCGTGGATCCAGTGACCGCACCCGGCGAATTCGCGGAGCCTCGTGTTGGGGCGGCGGGCGGCCATCTCGTGGGCGTGGCCCGGTGGCAGCAGCGAGCTGTGCTCGCCGCGCATCAGCAGCGCGGGGCAGGAGGAGCCCAGCCAGTCGTCCCAGAAGTCACCGCACATGGCCTGCTGGGACGCCATCATATGGCTGGGCTCGAACAGCAGCCGCCAGCCGCCCGTTTGGGGGTCCCGTTCGGCGCTGTCGAGGAAGTACGAGGCGTCCGGGATGCCCCGGGACTCGATGTCGGAGCGCAGCTTCTCCCGGTCCACGGCCCAGGTCGGCCACCCCGAGACGTCGAGCACCGGATGGCTGACCACCGGACGGTCCGTCACCGCGCCGATGTCCTCGACGACGAGCGCGCTCACCAGGTCCGGATGGCGGGCGGCCAGGGCGTACGCGCCGACCGCGCCGGTGGAGTGGGCGACGACCGGGACCGGGCCCAGACGCAGCTCCCGCAGGAGTGCGGCGGCGTCGGCCACGTACTCGTCCAGCGTGAACGGGCCACCGCCGCCGGTCAGCCCGTGCCCCCGCTGATCGAGAGCGATCACCCGCCGTTCCGGGGCGAGGGCGGCGGCCAGGGGCGCGTACATCCTGCCCCGGCCGAAGTGGCCGTGCAGGGCCAGCACCGGGTCGCCCGGTCCGCCGAAATCGGTCAGGGCGAATCGCCGACCGCGCAGCGTCAGGAAGTCGGGGGAGGGCACGGTCACTGTGGTCACCCGCGGCACCATAGTGCCCGGGCCCGGTGGTGACCAGCGGGTAGCGGAATCTGATCTTCCGCCACGATGGCGACGGGCGACGCCGACCGGAGCCGACAGCTCGCCGCGCCCGACGGGTTGGCCGGAACGCCATGCGACGGCGGTTCCGCCGGAGCGGGGACGGCGGATTCGACCGAACGTGCGGGGGTGGCGGCTCGCCGCGGGACACATGTCCGGCGGTTCACCGGAGACGGGACCGCCGCCGCCCGCCCGCGGAACCTCGGCCCCCCGACACACCACCGCGGCGGCCCGAGCACCGGACCGCCGCGATGCGCCCGAAACGTCAGGCCGCCGCCTTCGCCTTCGTGGCGTAGATGTCCACGTACTCCTGACCCGACAGCCGCATCACGTGGCTCATCACCTCGTCGGTCACGGCCCGCAGCACATAGCGGTCGCGGTCCATGCCCTCGTAGCGGGTGAACTCCAGCGGCTCGCCGAAACGGACCCGCACCCGGCCCGGCCGCGGCAGCCCCTTGCCGCCCGGCTGGATCCGGTCGGTCCCGATCATCGCGAACGGCACCACGGGCGCGCCGGTCATCAGCGCGAGGCGGGCGATGCCGGTACGGCCGCGGTAGAGGCGGCCGTCGGGGGAGCGGGTGCCCTCGGGGTAGATGCCGAAGACCCGGCCCTCCTCCAGCACCCGGCGCCCCGTCATCAGCGCCGCGACGCCGCCGCGTCCGCCGTCCCGGTCCACCGGGATCATGCCGACGCCGGTGAAGAACCAGGCCATCAGCCGGCCCTTGAGGCCCTTGCCCGTGACGTACTCGTCCTTGCCGATGAAGAAGACCTGACGGTCACAGACCAGCGGCAGGATCATCGAGTCGATGAAGGTGAGATGGTTTCCGGCGAGGATCACCGGGCCCGAGCCCGGAATGCCCTCGGCCCCCTCGACCCGTGGGCGGAACATCAGGCGCATCAGCGGACCGAGTACTGCCTTCAGAAACGCGAATCGGGACACGGGCCCTCCGGTCGGGGTCAAGGTCTGGGGCGCACCGTCGTACGGTCCGTCAACCTCGTACCGCACCGGAGCGCCGATGAGGACGATACTCGCCGGTTGCGCCCCGGCGCACACCAGGTTCACCCACCTGGTACGCAGTGTTGACCCGCGTTCCCTCCGTGTTTCGTCCGATGTCTCCCGTACGAAAGCTGCCCACGCCTACCATCAGCCCATCTTCTGACTGGATTTGACAGGTGTTGAACACCACATCAAGGAGCACAGATGGAGCGGGAGCAACAGCCCGGACGGCGCGCCCTTCTGGGGGCCGCGGCCCTCGGTGCGGGAGCGGTGGCGCTGAGCGGTGGCACGGCGACGGCCGCGGGCACACAGTCGGCGCCGGGCGCGGCGGCTGCCGCGGGGACGTCCGGCCGGGGCCATGAGCTGCCGGTTCCCACCGTGATCGGCCACCGCGGCGCCAGCGGCTACCGGCCCGAGCACACCCTCGGCTCCTACCAGCTCGCCCTGGACATGGGCGCGGACATCGTCGAGCAGGACCTGGTCCCCACCAAGGACGGCCATCTGGTCTGCCGCCACGAGAACGACATCACGGCCACCACGGACGTCTCCGCGCACCCGGAGTTCGCCGACCGCAAGACCACCAAGACGGTCGACGGCACCAAGCTCACCGGCTGGTTCACCGAGGACTTCACTCTCGCCGAGCTGAAGACGCTGCGCGCCAAGGAGCGCATCCCGGGCAACCGTCAGCGCAACACCCTCTACGACGGACGCTGGGAGGTGCCCACCTTCGAAGAGGTGCTCCAGTGGGCCGAGCGCGAGGGCCGCAAGCGCGGTCGCCGCGTGTGGCTGTACGTGGAGACCAAGCACCCCACCTACTTCCGCAAGCTGGGCCTCGGCCTCGAGGAGCCGCTGGCCAAGCTGCTGCGCCGGTACGGCCGCCACAAGAAGGACGCGGCGCTGTTCCTCCAGTCCTTCGAGCCGAGCAGCATCCAGCGGCTGCGCAAGCTGGTCGGCACCCCGTCCGTCGTGCTGCTGTCCACCATCGACAGCCGGCCCTGGGACTTCGTCGAGGCGAACGACCCGCGTACGGTCGCGGACCTGGTCAAGCCCGAGGGGCTCAAGTGGATCGCGAGCTACGCCCAGGGCATCGGCCCCGATCTGTCGGTCATCATCCCGCGGACGCCGGACGGCAAGCTGGGCACGCCGACCAGCGTGGTGAAGGACGCGCACGCGGCGGGGCTGGTCCTGCACCCGTACACCATGCGCAACGAGAACACCTTCCTCCCGGCCGAGTTCCGCCGCGGCACCGACCCCAACGCCTACGGTGACGCTTTCGGGGCGTTCAAGGCATACTTCGCGACCGGAATTGACGGCATCTTCTCCGACAACGCGGACACCGCCCTTCTCGCGGCGGCGGACTTCCGCAAGTAGTCCGCACGGAGTCCGCACGCAGGGGGTGACGGCGGGGCCGCGCGAGCGTCAACGCGCGGCCCCGCCGCTTCCCCGGTCGGGTGAGACCACGGTCACCCGGCAACCACCCCACGACCTGGCCTCGTCCCGCCCGGCATGGACCTTGTGAAGCGACTGGGCCCGCTGCTGGCCGCCGAAGCGGCGGCCGAGGCATACGGCGTCGGCGTCGAGCCCGCCGAACTCGAACAGGCCGTCTGGCTACGGCTGCTGGAACGCACCCGGGACACCGGACCGCCGCCCCACCCCGCCCGCTGGCTGCGCTGCGCCGTACGGGCCGAGGTGCGCGGGGCCAGGCGCCGGGCGCGCCGTGAGGTGCCGTACGACCCGATGGCCGGCGGCCCGCTCAGCGGCCCCGAGCCCCACCCCGCCGAACACGCCGTACTGACCGCGGAGACCCGCCGGACGCTGCGCGCGGCGGTGCGGCGGCTGCCCGGCCGCTGCCCCGCGCTGCTCGCGGCGATGCTCTCCCGCTCCGACCTCACGTACCGCGAGATCGCGCACCAGTTGGGAATGTCACAGGGCAGTCTGGGCCCGGTACGTTCCCGATGTCTGGCTTGCCTGCGCAGAATGCTCATGGCGGAGGTTGCGGCTCCTGAACCATGGGGAAAGGAGCGATAGACAACCGGCGCCTCGGAGGCGGACGCCCACCATGCGGCGCCTCCACCCAGGCCATGAACCCTCGGTCGCACTCCTACCCTCACCGCGGCCGGGGGACTGAGAATAGGGGAGGCATGCGCACATGGGCATGAGCGTGACCATCTCCGCGGCGACCGCGGACGACGCCGAGCAGATCCTGAAGCTGCAATATCTGTGCTACCAGGGCGAGGCGGAGCTCTACGGCGACTACTCGATCGAACCGCTGACGCAGTCGCTCGACGACCTGCGCGCCGAACTGAGCGGGGGCTGTGTGCTCGTCGCCCGGCTCGGCGCGGAGGTCGTCGGCTCGGTCCGCGGAGTCGTCGACGACAAGGGGACCGCCGCCATCGGCAAGCTGATCGTCCACCCGCGGATGCAGCGGCACGGCCTGGGCGGACGGCTGCTCGCGGCCATCGAGGGGCGGCTGACCGAGGACCGGGCCGCCAAGCGGTACCGGCTGTTCACCGGCCACCGCAGCGAGGGCAATCTGCGGCTATACCGCCGCTACGGCTACGCCCAGGTGGGCACCGAGGAGGTCAACCGCCGGCTGAGCCTGGTGACCCTGGAGAAGGACGCCACGGCCGCCGCGTACGCGGCCAGCGCTTAGGCCGCGGCCTGACGCGGCCGGTCGCCGGGCGGGCTGGACTGCCGGTCCGCCCGGCGACCGGGCTCAGGGGCGGAGCCCCGGCAGACCCGCGGCCTCGGTCAGGCCGGCGACGCCGTATCCGGTGCGCCCCGGCGGGCCTTGCGCAGCCACAGCAGGCCCGTGACCGGCAGGAAGATCGGGATGAACAGATAGCCCATCCCGTAGTCGGACCACACCGTCTGGTCGGGGAAGGCCGAGGGGTCGGCAAGGGTCCAGGTCCCTACCGTCAGCACCCCCACCAGCTCCGCCGCACAGCAGACCATCGCCGCCTTGCGCGCGCCCTCGCCGCCGCGCACCAGCGAGACCGTGATGAACGCGTACACCACGGCGGAGACCGCCGAGAGGATGTAGGCGAGCGGGGCCTCCTGGTACTGGGCGATCAGCTGGTAGATCGAGCGGGACGCGGCGGCCACGGTGAAGACCCCGTAGAGCAGCACCAGCAGCCGCCCGGGGCCCTGGCCCAGTCCGGTGCGCGCGGCCGTTTCCGTCTTTCCGGCCGTCTTCCCGGCCGCCGGGTCCTCAGCCACCGACGCCTCCCGTGCTCCCCGTGTCTCCCGTGCCTCCCGTGCCTCCCGTGAATCAGCCACCGACGCCTCCCCAGATGTCGTACAGCCGCACCTCGAGCACGGCCAGCACCACGGCCGCCGCGGAGACCGTCGCCGAACCCCAGCGGGTCCGCTCCGTGAGCGACATGAACGCCGCGACCGGCACCGCCAGCGCCGAGCCGATGAGATAGGCCACGAAGATGGCCACCCCCTGCTGCGGGTCGGCGCCGCCCGCCAGCCGCACCACTCCTATGGCCAGCTGCACGATCGCCAGCAGTGCCACCACGGCCATGCCGATGAAGTGCCAGTCCTTGGTCGGCTGGTCCCGGTAGGCGGCGAAGCCGCACCACGCGGCGAGGAGGAGCGCGGTCACACCGAGCGCGACCGTCAGCGCGTCGATCAACGGGACCTCCGCGCGGTGCGGCGGCGCACCCGAGGGCGGCGCACACAGGGAGTGACAAGCATGGGACGAGGGTAATCGGCCCGCCCGGCCGCGCTGCGCTCGGCCCCGCGCCCAAGGGCGCCCGCGACCCCCACGTACGCTGCGGCTCATGAAGATCTCCGCTGACGCGCTGTTGTTCGACAACGACGGAACGCTCGTCTCCTCCCTGGACTCGGTGCATCGCTGCTGGACCCGCTGGGCCGAGGAGCAGGGGATTCCGGCGGAGGACTTCGCCCGGGTCGAGCTGCACGGCCGCCCGGCCGACGACATCATCGCCGATCTGCTCCCCGCCGACCGCGCCCCGCGGGCCCGGGCGCGCATCGACGAGCTGGAGCTGGAGGACGTACCGGGCGGGGTGAAGCTGCTCCCCGGCACCGCCGAGCTGCTGGCGGGGCTGCCCGCCGCGCGCTGGGCCGTGGTGACCTCCGCCAACCGCCCGCTGGCCGAGGCCCGCCTGGCCGAGGTGGCGATACGCCCCGGAACGCTGATCACCTCCGACGACATCACCCGTGGCAAGCCCGACCCCGAGCCGTTCCTGCTGGCGGCCGAGCGGCTGGGAGTCGACCCGGCACGCTGTGTGGTCTTCGAGGACGCCCCGGCCGGGCTCGCGGCCGGCCGCGCGGCCGGGATGCGGACCGTGGCATTGACCACAACGACCGCCCGCGAGGAGCTGGTCGCCGACATCGTGGTCGAGGACCTGTCGGCCGTGTCCGCACGGCTCCTCGACGGGGGCGTGGAGATCACCTGCCGGGTCTGAGCCGGACCCCGGCGACCCCCTCCCACTGTCCACGGACTGGTCAAGAACGTCCGCTATACGGACATGCTTGATGGGTCCGTACGCGTGTCTGCTTTACTTGCGGCCATGACCACGACGAGCTGCCGCATCCCTGCGACCGAGGCGAACCCCACGCCCGGTGCTCGTTGTCGGTGTCGAATGTGTGACTGCTGAGGGCCCCTGCCTGAGCCTCGCGCCCCGAAGCGAGACCGGCTGAGCCGGACCCGTGCGCCCAGCGCGCCGGGCCGCGCCGCCCCGCGTCACCGGAACCCGAAACGCGCCCACACATCGCGCATCCCCTCGGGTCCGCCCTGCCGCGTTCCGAAATGAACGAGCCGTGCCCGGCGGTACCAACCGCCGTGCACTCAACAGTGACGGAAACCCTGTGATCACCACCACGGACCTGACCAAGGTCTACCGCTCACGAGGCCGCGAGGTCACCGCCCTCGACGGCGTCGATCTGCATGTCCGCGAGGGTGAGGTGTACGGCGTCGTCGGCCAGAGCGGCGCCGGGAAGTCCACCCTCATCCGCTGCGTCAACCTCCTGGAGCGCCCCACCTCCGGCACGGTCACCGTGGCCGGCCAGGACCTGACCGCCCTCGCCGGGCGCCGCCAGAGCGCCGGCTCCGCGCTGCGCCAGGCCCGCAGCCGTATCGGCATGGTGTTCCAGCACTTCAACCTGCTCTCCTCGCGCACCGTGCGGGACAACGTCGAGCTGCCCCTGGAGATCCTCGGCGTCTCCGGCAAGGAGCGCACCCGCAAGGCCCTGGAGCTGCTGGAGCTGGTGGGCCTCAGCGACAAGGCGAAGGCGTACCCCGCGCAGCTCTCCGGCGGCCAGAAGCAGCGCGTCGGCATCGCCCGCGCGCTCGCCGGCGACCCCAAGGTGCTGCTCTCGGACGAGGCGACCTCCGCGCTCGACCCCGAGACCACCCGCTCGATCCTCCGGCTGCTGCGCGACCTCAATGAGCAGCTCGGCCTGACCGTGCTGCTCATCACGCACGAGATGGACGTCGTCAAGACGATCTGCGATTCGGCCGCGCTGATGCGCGACGGCCGGGTCGTCGAGTCCGGCCAGGTCAGCGAGTTGCTGGCGACGCCCGGCTCCGAGCTGGCCCAGGAGCTCTTCCCGGTCGGCGGGGTGCCCTCGGGCGAGGACCGTACGGTCGTGGACGTCACCTTCCAGGGCGAGGCGGCCACCAAGCCGGTCATCTCCCAGCTCTCCCGTACGTACAACATCGACATCTCGATCCTGGGCGCGGCGATGGACACCGTCGGCGGCCACCAGGTCGGCCGGATGCGGATCGAGCTGCCCGGCCGGTTCGAGGAGAACGTCGTCCCGATCGGCTTCCTGCGGGAGCAGGGCCTGCAGGTCGACGTGGCGGCCATCGCCGACGGCCCGCGCGCGAACCCGGCCCCGCTGCTCAAGGAGGGCGCCAAGTGACCTGGTCCGAGATGGAGCCCCTGCTGGAGCAGGCATGTTGGGACACCCTCTACATGGTCGGCTGGTCGGCGGTGATCGCCGTCGTCGGCGGACTGCCGCTCGGTGTGCTGCTGGTCCTCACCGACCGCGGCGGAGTGCTGCGGAACGTCGTGGTGAACAAGGTCGTCGGGCAGATCGTCAACGTCGCCCGCTCGATGCCGTTCATCATCCTGATGGTCGCCCTGATCTCCTTCACCCGCGCGATCGTGGGCACCACCATCGGCCCCGAGGCCGCGATCGTGCCCCTGGCCATCGGCGCCATCCCCTTCTACGCCCGGCTCGTGGAGACCGCGGTGCGCGAGGTGGACGGCGGGCTGGTCGAGGCCGTGCAGTCGATGGGCGGCTCCACCTGGACCGTCGTCCGCAAGGTGCTGCTGCCCGAGTCGCTGCCCGCGCTGATCTCCAGCGCGACCACCACGATCGTCGCGCTCATCGGCTACTCCGCGATGGCCGGCACGGTCGGCGCCGGTGGCCTCGGTGACCTGGCGGTCCGCTACGGCTATCTGCGGTTCGAGACCAAGCTGATGTGGATCACCGTCGCCATCCTCGCGGTGGTCATCTCCGTCATCCAGTTCGCGGGCGATCTCGCCGCCCGCGGCCTGTCGCACCGCGGCCGCTCCTCGGTCGCCCCGCGGCTGGTGCTGCTGCGCGGCGGCGCGTCCCGGGCCGGGAAGCCCGCTCCGGCCCCGGAGCCGCAGGCCGCGCCCGCCGAGATCGAGTCCGTGGAGCCGACCAAGGTCCCCTGAGCCCCCACCCACCTCCGTACCCCCCTTACCACCCGCCCGTCATTCCGCTTCCGCACCCGCGGCGGATTCGTGCGCCCTCGAAGAAAGGCACTTTTCGTGCGTAACACCTCCAAGACCGTCACCACCGTCCTCGCCGCCGGCGCGCTCGCCCTCGGCGCCGCCGCCTGCAGCCCCTCGTCCTCCGACGACAAGAACGGCGCGCTGGTCGTCGCCGCGAGCCCGGTCCCGCACGCGGAGATACTCAACTACGTCAAGGACCACCTGGCCGAAAAGGCGGGCCTCAAGCTCGAGGTCAAGGAGTTCACCGACTACAACACGCCGAACCTCTCCACCCAGGACGGCTCGGTCGGCGCCAACTACTTCCAGAACCAGCCGTTCCTGGACGACTTCAACAAGAAGAAGGGCACCGACATCGTGCCCGTCGTCACCGTGCACCTCGAGCCGCTCGGCCTCTACTCGCACAAGGTGAAGAAGGCCGGCGAGCTCAAGAAGGGCGCCACCGTGGCCGTCCCGAGCGACACGGTCAACGAGGCCCGCGCGCTGAAGCTGCTGGACGCCAATGGGGTCATCAAGCTCAAGAGCGGCGTCGGCAACGAGGCCACCCCCAAGGACATCGTCACCAACCCCAAGGGCCTGAAGTTCAAGGAACTGGAGGCCGCCCAGCTGCCGCGGTCGCTCGACGACGTGGACGCCGCGGTCGTCAACGGCAACTACGCCATCGAGGCGCACCTCAAGCCCGCCAAGGACGCCATCCTCCTCGAATCGCCCAAGAACAACCCGTACGCCAACTTCCTGGCCGTGAAGAAGGGCAACGAGGACGACCCGCGCGTCAAGAAGCTGGCCAAGCTCCTCACCTCCCCCGAGGTGAAGAAGTACATCAAGGACCAGTACCAGGGCTCCGTGCTGGCGTCCTTCTGATTTCGCGGCGCACCGCGACACCCCCGCGACACCACCGCAACGATCGCGCCAACCTTCCCGCCCACCAGCGGATCCCCAGGGCCCCGCATCCGGACCACAACCGGATGCGGGGCCTTCCGATTCACCCCCCGTGCTGCATTCTCCCTGCGTGATGCTGCATGCTGGGCCTCTCTACGGCCCTGAAACGACCCCCGTTACGGAGCGGCGCATGACATCCACCTTCCCGGACATCTCCATCAGCACGGAACGGCTGGTGCTGCGCCCGTTCGAGGAAGCGGACATACCCGCGCTCGCGGACATGATGAACGACGAACACATCATCGCCTGGACCCGGGCGCCCAATCCGTACAGCCCCGCCGACGCCCGCGACCAGGCACTGCGGCTCGCCCCGGCGGAACGGACCACGGGCCGGGGAATCGTCTTCGCGGTCGCCGAATTCCTCACCCAGCGGCTGGTCGGCATCGTGCATCTGAGCCATACCGACTGGAGATTGCTGGCCACCGAGGCCAGCTATATCGTCGCCCCCTGGGCGCGCGGTGAGGGCTATGCCTCGGAGGCCGTGCTGGCCGTGGCCCGCTGGCTGTTCCAGGACCAGAAGTTCGAGCGCCTGGAGCTGCGCACCGCCGCCGGGAACACCGCCGCCCAGCAGGTCGCCCAGAAGGTCGGCTGTATCAGCGAGGGTGTGTTGCGCAACGCCTGGATAGCCCGGACCCAGACGGAGGACGGCGGCTGGACCGATATGCGCACCGACCTCATCGTCTGGAGTCTGCTCGCCGAGGATCTCGACGGCACCCCCGACCGGATCTCCGGGCCCGAGGGCTTCGGCGTCTATCCCACCTACTCCGACTGGGGCTGACGCCCCACCGCGCCCCGCCCGGGGCGGAGATCCGGCGCATCCGCGCCGTCCGCGCCCCCGGCGCACCACCCTCACGCCCGCCCCCGCTCCGGCGGTCCGGACCAGCCGGGGTACTCTTCGTCCGCGCCGAACACCCGCGCCTTGGCCGCGTCCAGGACCGCGCCCCGCGCAGCCGCGGCACATCGGCCGCGACCCGCCCGTGAACCCTCACAGGCACACCACGCGACGCACACGGCCCACCGCGACGCACCGACAGACCCGACCCGCCACACATAGGGGAGAACAAGGACGATGGCCGACCGCGTCACGGTGATCGGTTGGGACGGCACCCCGCTCACGGACGCGGCCCGCTCCGCCCTCGCGGCGGCCACTCTCGTGGCCGGCGCCGCCCACCACCTGGCGCTGCCCGAAGTCCCGCCAGGCGCCGAACGGATCCGGCTCGGCAGCGTGGACCTCGCGGCCCGCAGGATCGCCCAGCACCGCGGCTCCGCCGTGGTCCTGGCCGACGGCGACCCCGGCTTCTTCGGCGTCGTCCGCGCCCTGCGCGCCCCCGAGCACGGACTCGAGGTCGAGGTCGTCCCCGCCGTCTCCTCGGTCGCCACCGCCTTCGCCCGGGCCGGGATGCCCTGGGACGACGCCCAGGTCGTCGTCGCCCACAGCCGCGATCTGCGCCGGGCGGTCAACGTCTGCCGCGCCCACACCAAGGTCGCCGTCCTCACCTCGCCCGGCGCCGGCCCCGCCGAACTCGCACTGCTGCTCGGCCCCGTGCACCGCACCTTCGTCATCTGCGAGGCGCTGGGCACCGAACGCGAGCAGGTCACCGTCCTGACCTCCGACAAGGCCGCCGACCACGCCTGGCGCGACCCCAATGTCGTCATCGTCATCGGCGGCTCCGGCATAACTCCCGTCCGCGGCGGCCCGGCGGGCGGTGCCGCCCGCGGCGCGCTGCAGAGCGGCGGCTGGATCGCCGGACGCGACCCCGGCTACCCGGGCGCCGTCCGCGGCTGGGCGCTGCCCGGCCCCGCGTACGGGACCGTGCTGGGCGAGAGCGAGTCCCCGCAGCTGCGCGCCCTCCAACTCGCCCGCATCGGCCCCCGCCTGGGCGACCTGGTCTGGGACATCGGAGCGGGCAGCGGCGCGGCGGCCGTCGAGACCGCCGGGTTCGGCGCCGCCGTCATCACCGTCGACCGCGACCCGGACGCCTGCGAGCGCACCGACACCCTGGCCCGCCGCTTCGGCGTACAGCTCCAGGTCGTCCAGGGCGTCGCCCCCGAGGTGCTGGAGGACCTGCCGGAGCCGGATGTGGTGCGGATCGGCGGAGGGGGCGCGTCCGTGGTCGCCGCGTGCGCCGCGCGCCGCCCCGAGCGCATCGTCACCCACGCCGCGACTCGCGACGAGGCGGAGGCCATCGGCCAGGCGCTGGAGGACGGCGGCTACGCCGTCGAATGCGTGCTGCTGCAGTCCGTCGAATTGGACACGCGGGGCTGGACCGAACGGGAGCGCGCGGTCGCCTTCATGCTCTGCGGCCACCGCCCGCACCAGTGATTTTGTCCTTGTGACGTTCGCCCCGAGCTTCGCCCCGGTGACCTGCCCCGGGCACCGCGCGGGGTAGGCTGGCGGATCGTTGTACTGCCTGTACCGCTGCCCGGCGTTCGGTGCTTTATTGGCCAAAGGCCGGAAAATGCCCCTTCCTTGAAGGGGTGGCGGTAGGCAAGCCTCGGGCGTGTCTACGTGCCGCGCACGGCGCATGCTCGTTCTTGCTCAGGGGGCTTGCTCTCGGCGGTAGGCGGTTGGAAGGAGCACTAACGATGGGCGAGGGGTACGCATGACCGACACCGGCCAGGTCCCGGGAGAGGGACTGCCGGAGAACGCAGGCGGACGACTCGGACATCCGCACCCGGCGGATGTCCATGCCCCGCCTGCCGACGCCGGTTACATCGAGCAGCCGCATCCCGGTGCCCCTCCCGGCGCCGCCTACACCTTCCTCGACGGGCCCGAACACGTCGGCGAGGAGGACGATCTGCTGCTGATGCCGGGCGCCCAGGGCGCCTGGAGCGAGCAGCAGGCCCAGTACCAGACCGGGGCATACGAGGCGGGGGTGCTCGACCCAGGCGCCGCCGCGTACGCCGAGACCCAGATGCCCGAGCCGCAGCCCGTGGCGGAGCAGCCCGTACCGCAGTCGGCCCCCGCCCAGGCCGCGTACGCGGCGCCCGCGGCCCCCGCCCGGCGACCGCTCCACATGGGCCCGCCGGTGCCCGACAGCTCCAACGGCGTGGTGCGTTCGCTCGCCGACCGGGGCCCGGCCGCGGGCCGGCACGCCGCGCCCGTACGCCAGCCGGAGCCCGAGCCGCAGGCCCTGCCGGAGCCACATCCGCAGGTGCCGCACCAGGTCGGGGCCCAGCCCGAGTACGGGGCGGGGCCGCAGCAGGGCGTTCCGGCGCCTGAGCAGGGCGGGATGGCGGAGCAGCAGTTCGCCGGGCCCGAGCACTTTGCCGGGCCCGAGCAGCAGTTCGCGGAGCCCGAGCAGTTCGCCGAGGCGGAGCAGCAGTTCGCCGCTCCTGAGCAGTTTGCCGAGGCCGAGCAGCAGTTCGCCGCGCCTGAGCAGCTTGCCACGCCTGAGCAGTTCGTCGTTCCCGAGCAGCCGGTCATGCTCGAGCAGCCTCTGGCGGCCGACTACTCCACCGCGCCCCAGTACGCCGCCGGGCCGCAGTACTTCACCCCGCAGCCCGACGACCTGAGTCGGCTCCCCGGGCCCCAGCTCGCGGACCTCCCGCAGATGGTCGACGCCCCGCAGCCGGGGGACGCCTGGGACTCCACGCCGCCTGCGCAGCAGGCCGCGCAGACCGCTGCGCCCGCGCCCGCTCCCGCTCCCGCGGAGACGGTCGGTACGGCCGAGGAGCCTCCGGTCGCGGAGGGGCCCGAAGCGGAGCCCGCTCCCCAGCAGTTCGCCCGGCCCGAGGCGATGGCGCCGGAGGCGCAGCCGGTCACGATGGACCAGGCGTACGGGGACCCGGCGGTCGCGGACCCGCACCAGATGGGCGTGACCATCCCGGCCCAGGCCGGGGAGCCCGTCATGGAGCCCGCCCCAGAGGCCGCCGTGGCCGAGGAGCAGGTCCTCGACATCCCGGCCCAGGCCCAGACCGAGCCCGTCACCGAACAGCCCGAGGCCCAGCCCGCCCCCGCCCCGGTCGCGGAGGCCGTACCGGAGATCCCGGCGCAGCTTGCCCATGAGCCGGTCACGGCCGAACTCCCGGATCAGCCCGCCGAAACGGTGGAGCAGACCGCCGTGGACCCGGCGCTCTCGATAGTGGCCGAAGTGGCAGACGAGCCGCCTCAGAGCGAGGAGGCAGCCGCTGAGGAGCCAGCCGCTGCCGAGACGCCTCAGCAGGAGGCGCCCGTCGAGCCGGAGGCCGAGGCCGCGCCCGAAGCGGAGGTCGTACCGGAGGCGGCGGCAGCGGCGTCGGAGGAGCCCGCCGAGACGCCTGAGCAGGCGGCGGCCGAGCCGATCGCCGAGGCGGAGACCGTGGCCGAGGCCGTGGCTGAGGAACAGTCCCCGGAGGAGCAGGCTCCCGAGGCCGAAGCGGTGGACACCCCGGCGGCCGAGGCCACCGAGAGCGAAGCCACTGAGGCGGAGGCACCCGAGACCGCCGAGGCCGAGGCGGCGCCCGCCGGGCCGGACGCGGAAGCGGCGCCCGAGGCAGCGCCGGAGGCCGGAGCCGAAGCCACCGAGCCTGACGCTGAGCCCGACGCAGAGGCAGAGGCAGAGGCGGAGGCAGAGGCGGAAGCCCAGCCCACCGAGCCCGAGGCCACGACGCCCGAAATGGCACCCGAAGCCGAACCCGAACCCGAAGCCATCGAGCCGCAGGCCACCGAGCAGGAAGCCACGGAGCCGCAGCCCGGTACCGCTGAGGCCGACAGCCCGGAAGCCACCGAGCCCGCAGCCGCCGAGCCCGCAGCCGTCGAGCCCGTAGCCACCGAGCCCGCAGCCGTCGAGCCCGTAGCCACCGAGCCCGAGCCCGCAGCCGCCGGGCCCGAGGCCGGCGCGACCGAAGCTCCCGAGCCCGAGGCCGGGACCGCCGAACCAGAGCCCACAGCCCCGGAAGCCGCCGAGCCCGAGGCGACCGCCTCCGTGCCGGAGCCCGAGCCCCAAACGGATCCCGAAATGGCCACCGAGCCCGTAGCGGACGAGGCCCAGGAATCCACACCGGAGCCCGAGGCCGACACCGACACCGACGCCGAAACCGAACTCGAGCCCGAGCCGATCCCCATCCCCATCGGCCCCCGCGCCGAGGGGTACGACGAGGCCGAGCGAGCCGCCGTCCACCGCGTGATGCGCGAGCGCCGGGACATCCGTAACGGCTTCCGGCCCGACCCCATCCCGCACGAGGTGCTGCTGCGCGTTCTCGAAGCGGCGCACACCGCGCCCAGCGTCGGACACTCCCAGCCGTGGGACTTCGTCGTCATCCGCTCTGCGGAGACCCGGCGCGCCATGCATGAGCTGGCCATGCGCCAGCGGGACGCGTACGCCAAGTCCCTCCCCAAGGGCCGGGCCAAGCAGTTCAAGGAACTGAAGATCGAGGCCATCCTCGAGACCCCGGTCAACATCGTCGTCACCGCCGACCCCACCCGCGGTGGCCGCCACACCCTCGGCCGGCACACCCAGCCGCAGATGGCGCCGTACTCCTCCGCGCTCGCGGTGGAGAACCTGTGGCTCGCCGCCCGTGCCGAGGGCCTCGGCGTCGGCTGGGTCAGCTTCTTCGACGAGCGCGAGATGGTGCGGGAGCTCGGGCTGCCCGACCATCTGGAGATCGTGGCGTATCTGTGCGTCGGGTACGTCGACGAGTTCCCGCAGGAGCCGGAGCTGATGAAGGCCGGGTGGTCCAAGCGCCGCCCGCTGTCCTGGGTCGTCCACGAGGAGACGTACGGCCGCCGCACGCTGCCCGGCGGCGATCCGCACAACCTGCTCCAGGAGACCCTGCGGGGCATCCGCCCGCTGGACGCCAAGGCACTCGGCGAGGCGTGGGAGCGGCAGAAGCGGATGACCAAGCCGTCCGGTGCGCTCGGCATGCTGGAGATCATCTCCGCCCAGTTGAGCGGGCTGTCCCGGCAGTGCCCGCCGCCGATCCCGGAGCCCGCGGCCGTCGCGATCTTCGCGGGCGACCACGGGGTGCACGCCCAGGGCGTCACCGCCTGGCCGCAGGAGGTCACCAGCCAGATGGTGGCCAACTTCCTGGGCGGCGGCGCGGTCTGCAACGCCTTCGCCGCCCAGGTGGGCGCCGAGGTGTGCGTCGTGGACGTCGGGGTGGCGAGCGAGCTGCCCAGCACCCCCGGGCTGCTGCCGCGCAAGGTGCGGGCGGGCACCGGAGACTTCACGGTCGGCCCCGCGCTCACCCGCGAGGAGGTGCTGCGCGCCATCGAGGTGGGCATCGAGACGGCCCGCGATCTGGTGGCCGCCGGGAACAAGGCGCTGCTCACCGGAGAGATGGGGATCGCCAACACCACCGTGTCGGCCGCCCTGGTCTCCATCTACACCGGCGCCGACCCGGCCGAGGTGACCGGGCGCGGCACGGGCATCAACGACGAGATGCACGCGCGCAAGATCGATGTCGTACGGCGCGGTCTCGAGCTGCACCAGCCCGATCCGGCCGACCCCATCGGCGTCCTGTCGGCGATCGGCGGCCTGGAGCACGCCGCGATCACCGGGCTGCTGCTGGGCGGCGCCTCGCTGCGTACGCCCGTGATCCTGGACGGGGTGAGCGCGGGCGCCGCCGCGCTGGTCGCCCGGGCCATCGCGCCCGAGGTGCTGGCGGCCTGCATCGCGGGCCACCGCAGCGCCGAGCCGGGCCATGTGGCGGCCCTGAACAAGCTGGGTCTGCGCCCCCTGGTCGACCTGGATCTGCGGCTCGGCGAGGGCACCGGGGCGCTGCTCGCCCTCCCGGTGGTGCAGAGCGCCGCACGGGCGATGCACGAGGTGGCCACGTTCGACTCCGCAGGGGTCACGGAGAAAAACTGATGCGCGCCCCCGCCGCGTAGGGTGTCGGCGGGGGCTCCGTCCCTAGTCGATCAAGCTCTAGTCGATCAAGCCCCCGTCGATCAGCCGCTCCAGCGCCGCAGCGGCCGCGCATTCGCCCGAGGAGAGCCGCACCGCCATGTCCGAACACTTCGCATACCCCGTCGGACTGCGCCTTTCCGGGCGGCGTGTGGTCGTCCTCGGGGCGGGGCAGGTCGCCCAGCGCCGGCTGCCCGCGCTGATCGCGGCCGGTGCGGACATCCTGCTGATCTCCCCGTCCGCCACCGCCTCCGTCGAGGCCATGGCCGAGGCGGGGGAGGTGCGCTGGGAGCGCCGCCGCTACCAGGAGGGCGACTTCGAGGACGCCTGGTACGTCCTGATCACCACGGACGACCCGGAGGCCAACGCCACCGCGTCCGCCGAGGCCGAGGCGCGCCGCATCTGGTGCGTCCGCAGCGACGACGCCGAGGCCGCCTCCGCCTGGACCCCGGCCACCGGGCGGAGCGAGGGCGTCACCGTCGCCGTGCTCACCGGACAGGACCCGCGCCGCTCCGCCGCCGTCCGGGACGCCGTGGTGGAGGGGCTGCGCGACGGCACCCTCGCCGCGCCCCGCCACCGCACCCGCGGCCCGCGGGTGGCGCTGGTGGGCGGCGGGCCGGGCGATCCGGACCTGATCACCGTGCGCGGCCGCCGCCTCCTCGCCGAGGCGGACGTGGTGGTGGCCGACCGGCTCGGCCCGCGCGATCTGCTCGATGAACTCCCGCCGCACGTCGAGGTGATCGACGCGGCGAAGATCCCGTACGGCCGTTTCATGGCCCAGGAGGCGATCAACAACGCGCTGATCGAGCACGCCAAGGCGGGCAAGTCGGTCGTCCGCCTCAAGGGCGGCGACCCCTTCGTCTTCGGGCGCGGCATGGAGGAGGCGGAGGCACTCGCCGAGGCCGGTATCCCGTGCACGGTCGTCCCCGGCATCTCCAGCTCCATCAGCGTCCCGGGCGCGGCCGGGATCCCGGTGACCCACCGGGGCGTCGCGCATGAGTTCACGGTGGTCAGCGGCCATGTCGCGCCCGACGACCCCAGCTCCCTGGTGGACTGGGCGGCGCTGGCCCGGCTGCGCGGCACGCTGGTGCTGCTCATGGCCGTGGAGAAGATCGGCGCCATCGCCGCGACCCTCGTCGCCCACGGCCGCGCCGCCGACACCCCCGTCGCCGTGGTCCAGGAGGGCACCACCCCGGCCCAGCGCCGGGTGGACGCGACCCTCGCCACCGTCGGGGAGAAGGTCGCGGCCGAGGGCGTACGGCCCCCGGCGGTCGTGGTGATCGGAGATGTCGTCGCCCTCGCGTCCCGTGACCACCGCTGACGTAAGCGGACGTAACCGCCGGTAACTTATTCGCGTCGGGCTCATTGGCACCGCATCCAGGACAAGGCAGTATCACTTAAGTGGCTGATCTCATCACCGTCGATGATCCGGACGACCCGCGGCTGCGCGACTACACGGGTCTGACCGATGTGGAGCTGCGACGCAAGCGGGAACCGGCCGAGGGCCTGTTCATCGCCGAAGGCGAGAAGGTGATCCGGCGCGCCCGCCTCGCCGGCTACGAGATGCGCTCGATGCTGCTGTCGTCCAAGTGGGTCGATGTGATGCGGGACGTCATCGAGGACGTCCCCGCCCCCGTCTACGCCGTAAGCCCCGAACTGGCCGAACGCGTGACGGGCTACCACGTCCACCGCGGCGCCCTCGCCTCCATGCAGCGCAAGCCGCTGCCGGACGCGGAGTCGGTCCTCCAGGGCGCCCGGCGCGTCGCCATCATGGAGTCCGTCAACGACCACACCAACACCGGCGCCATCTTCCGCAGCGCGGCGGCCCTCGGCATGGACGCCGTGCTCCTCTCCCCGGACTGCGCCGACCCCCTCTACCGGCGCTCGGTCAAGGTCTCCATGGGCGCCGTCTTCTCCGTGCCGTACGCCCGCCTGGAGAGCTGGCCGCGCGGGCTGGAGGCGGTCCGGGACGCCGGGTTCAAGATCCTCGCCCTGACCCCCGACGAGAAGGCCACCACCATCGACGACGCGGCCCCGCACCGCCTGGAGCGGGTCGCGCTGATGCTGGGCGCGGAGGGCGACGGGCTCTCCACCCAGGCGCTGATGGCGGCGGACGAGTGGGTCCGGATCCCGATGGCCCACGGTGTGGACTCGCTCAACGTGGGCGCGGCGGCGGCGGTCGCCTTCTACGCCGTCACCTCGGGCAGACCGGGGCGCTGACGCCTACCGGCCGTCCGGCCCGGCCGCCGCCTCCGCCGAGTGCGGGGCCTGCGCCGAGGGCGGCGCCTCCGCTTCTACGCGGTCACCTCGGGCAAACGGGGGCGCTGACGCCTACCGGCCGTCCGGCCCGGCCGCCGCCTCCGCCGAGTGCGGCGCCGCCCACGAGACCGACCCCGTCGGCCCGTGCGGCGCGCCCAGGCCGTTCGCCGGGCCCTGGCAGCCCTGCGCCGCCGCGATCCCCAGCGCCACCAGCAGCGTCACCACGACGAACACGGTCAGCCGCTGCCGCAGCAGCCGACGGTTCGGCCCGCTGGGGCGGCGTCCGCCCGGCGAGGTGCGAACGGTGTTGACCGGGCGCCCCGAGCGGTCCGTACGCGCGGGCGGCCGCGGGCCCCGGCGCTGCGCCTGCGCCGGACGCGCGGGGGTGTTCCGCCCCGTGTTTCGCCCCGAGGACCCGCCCGTACTGGCTCCCGGCCGCGGGGACGGCGACCCGTTCCGCGGCGCCGGCGTACTGCCCGGGCGCCGCTCCGTGTGCTGGTCGGCATACGCCTCGGGGCGCCGCGCCGGAGGGCGGCCCGGCCCGCCGCCGTAGCCCCCGGCACCGTGCCCGTGCCCATGCGCCTCGCGCGCCGCGATCTCCTTCAGCCGCAGCGACAGTTGCAGAGTGCTCGGCCGGTCCTCCGGATCCTTCGCCAGACAGGCGTGGAGCAGCGGCGCCAGGGCGTCGGGGACGCCCAGCAACTGCGGCTCCTCGTGCACCACCCGGTACAGCATCACCTCGGAACTGCCGTGCCCGAACGGCGAGTCCGCCGTCGAGGCGTACGCGAGCGTCGCGCCCAGCGCGAAGACGTCGGTCGCCGGGGTCACCGCCGCGCCGCGCACCTGCTCGGGCGCGAGGAAGCCGGGCGAGCCGACCGCCGTGCCGACGTGGGTGAGGGTGCTGGCCCCGGTCGCCCAGGCGATGCCGAAGTCGATGATGCGCGGGCCCTTGGGGGAGAGCAGGATGTTCGAGGGCTTGAGGTCACGGTGGACGACCCCCGCCTCGTGGACCGCCAACAGCCCCTCCGCCAGCGCCGACCCGATCGACGCGACCTGGGCGGCGGGCAGCGGGCCCTCCTCGTTCACCTTGTCGTGGAGGGAGGGGCCCGGTACGTACTGGGTGGCGAACCAGGGGCGGTCGGCCTCCAGATCGGCGGCCACCAGCCGGGCCGTACAGCCGCCGCGGATCCGCCGCGCGGCGGAGACCTCCCGGGCGAACCGCGACCGGAACTCCCGGTCCTCGGCGAGATCCGGCCGGATCACCTTCAGGGCCACCCGCTGGCCGCGCCGGTCGGAGCCGAGGTAGACCACCCCCATGCCGCCCGCGCCGAGCCGCCGGTGCAGCCGGAAGGAACCGACGACACGCGGGTCCTCGCGCCGGAGCCGCATCATCGCCATGTCCGTCCCCTACCTCCGGTGGGGAGCCCCTCCCTTAACCCCTGGTGGGGAGCCCCATCCGCTGCCGTCTGCTTGCCGTTTGCCGCTGATCTGTCGTCAGTCCGCCGCTGTTGTCCGTCGCTGTCCGTCTGACGTGCACAGCTTACGGATTGACAGCCCCGCGCGCTGAGAGGCCGCGCATGCGTCGGCCGATGGATTGTCAGTGGTGCCTGGGATCCTGGAGAAGTGGGCCGGAATCGTGGCAATCCACGCTCGGCTCCGTGCTGCGTGATCTCAAGAGGCCGTCTCAGAAGGGGGATTGAGACCGTGAAGGGTGATCGTGTGGAGATAGTCGTGGATGCGGGGGACACGACGCGGACGTATGAAGTGGTGGCCAGCAGGGCGGGCCGGAGGGTCGAGACAGCGGTCCGGCGGGGGGTGGTGGAAGTGAGCGAAGTCACCCGTAATGGGTCCGTGGTGCGGACGGCCCGCTTCATGGCCAATCGCGTCCTGGCACTGGTGGAGCAGCCGGTGCCGCGGGGCGAGGAGGGAGACGGTGAGTAGAGCTCGCACGCGGTCGGAGGGGCACACTCCGGGGGCCCCGGAAGGGCTCCGGAAGGATCGATTCCCCGGACCCCTCCGGGAAGACCCCAAGGCGTGAGGGCGCATCTCCACCCAGGGGAGTAGTCGACGCCTCCCGGGGTCATCCTCCGGGAGGCCCGGCAATCGGTACGAGGGCATGACGCCGAGGACCGGGGTGCGCGCCTAATGTTGTGGTCAAGCGGCGGGCGCAGCACTCGTCCCCCGAGGTCAGACGCTCGCCGCCCCCAGATGTGACGGAGGAGGGACGATGGCGGACACGGCTGGACACACGGTCATTCACACACGTCGTCGCAGGTCCATTCGCGCGGCGGCCGACGCCTTCGGCGGCCCGCGGACCGGCACCCGCCACCCTCTGGTCGCGGCGGCGATGGTGCTGCCGATGGCCATCCTCCTGACCATCACCTTCGGCGGCTGGGAAGCCGTCGTCACACAAGCGTCGTCCGTGGCGGGAATGCTGGGGCGCTGAGCGCCCCAGGCCTGGGAGAGCGGCCCGGGCCGGGGACTTCCGGCCATTAACCCCGTGGGGACGGGGGTGCGGCGGACGGCACGAATGCCCGGACAGCTGGGGAGCTGTCCGGGCATCGCGCCGTCTAGGCGATCGGCCCTCACTCTCGTGAGGCCGGCGCTTTCCTGGCCCAAGGGCTGTCCCGTAATGACTGAGGGGCGCGCGAGTTGCCAGGCCGCGCCCCGGCTGGCTGGTCGGGCGCGAGTGGGCTGGTCAAGTGCCAAGGCTTTGGATGGTCGCTTCCACCAGCCGGTTACCCTTGATGGCGTTCCACGAGGTGTAGGCCGAAAGCTGAGCGACCACCGCACCCAGCCACTCGGGATCACCGAGCCGGTCCAGCGCTTTCGCCTTGGTGAGCTGGCCGAACAGGGCCTTCAACACGATGACGTGGCCGCCCGCATAGGGGCGCTGGTGATGCGTGTACCGCACACTCCACAGATCGTACGGATGGCGCACGGTGCCGTACAGGGAGCAGCCGTCGCGGCCCATGTCGACGCCGGGCCGGGAAGGGAGGCCGGGGGTGGCCTGCCACTTCCGGTAAGCGGCCCGCACGTTCAGCTCGACGAACCGGGACCACTGGACAGTGAGCTGGGGTGCCGCGTCCCCGTGCCGCCGGTGCTCCAGACCCTCGGAGGTGAGTACGACACACAGGCCGTCCTTCCGCATCGGGTCCCCGAGCACCCACGTGTCCCCCGTCAGCTCCAGAGGTCCCAAGAGCTGGGCCATGACTTCTCCCCCATTCGCGCGCCTCTACGGACCAAGAACCTAACTGACGCACCCAGCGACCGGCGGTCGGAGGTGAGCCACCGATCGTGCGCAGCGGCGGTGCTCGAACGACCGGCGGCCCCACAGGCGGCGTCGCTCACTGGGCCGCAGGTGGTTGGTGTAGACGCGGGCGAGGCGCTTCCGGTCGCCGCTGTATCCGGCAGATCACCCCGCCCCCTGCCCACACCAACGGCACGGCATCGCACTTGGCCGCAGTGGGATTCAGGACCTCACGCCACTGGGCCCAGGCGCCGGGTCGTCGCCCACAGCAGCAGGGCTGAGCAGCTGAATGCCGCTCCCAGGGCGGATACCGCTGTCCACCCGGCCGCCGCGTACGCCGCGGAGGAGCCGATCGCGCCGAGGGCGCTGCCGGCCGAGTAGAAGACCATGTAGCCGCCGATGATTCTGCTTCCCGCGTCCGGGTGGACGGCGTAGATGAGGGACTGGTTGGTGACGTGCACGGCCTGGACGGCGAAGTCCAGGAGGACCGCTCCGATGGCCAGGGCCCAGAGCGACTGCCGGGTGAAGGCCAGGGGGAGCCACGACACGGCGAGCAGGACCAGTGCGGTACCCGTGGTGCGCTGGGCGAGACCGCGGTCGTTCCATCGGCCGGCGGCTCCCGCGGCCGCGGCTCCGGCCGCTCCGGCGAGGCCGAACGCGCCGATCGCGGTGTGCGTCAGCGACCAGGGCGGACTGCTGAGCGGCTGGACGACGCTGCTCCACAGCGTGCTGAAGGCCGCGAAGACCAGCAGCGCCAGCATGCCGCGGACCCGGAGCAGAGGGTGGCGGACGAACAGGACGACGGTCGATGCCAGCAGACGCCGGTACGGCATGGTGACGGTCGGCGGCCGGTCGGCCGGCAGGGCGAGGCGCAGGAGCACGGCGAGCGCCGCGGTCACCACGGCCGAGAAGAGGTAAACGGCGCGCCATCCGGCCAGGTCGGCCAGGACGCCTGCCACCGTGCGGGCCAGCAGAATGCCGGTGATCACCCCGCTGGTGACCGCTCCGACGACCCGCCCCCGAAAGGCGGGAGCGGTGAGGTGGGCCGCCGCGGCGACCATGGTCTGGGCGACGACGGCGAGCGCACCGACCGCCGCGAGGGCGGTGAGCAGTGCGGCGGTCCCGGGTGCCAGACCCGCGCTGAGCAGCGCGGCGGCGAGCAGGCCGAGCTGGAGTGTGATCAGCCTGCGCCTGTCGACGAGGTCGCCGAGCGGGACGAGCAGGAACAGACCTGCGGCGTAACCGAGTTGGGTGATCGCGACGATGGCGCCGAGCAGGCCGGGGCCGAGCGCGAACTGCTCGCCGAGCGTGACCAGCAGGGGCTGGGCGAAGTAGACGTTGGCCACCGCGCTGCCGCAGGCAACGGCGAAGAGCAGGATCAGGCGCGCGGATGGCGGCCCGGGCGGAGTGAGTGCGGTGTTCATGGCCGTTCGACCGTCGGCCGTCGAGCAGTCGCTCGGCATGCGGCGCCCCCTCATTGATGGTTGCAAGTTGCTACCTGCTGGACCTTAGGTCAGGAGGTAGCATGTTGCAACCAGATGTGTTGCGAGGAGGAAGTGCGATGGTCGCCCGTACGCGATTCGACGCCGAACCGTGTCCCGTTGCCCGGTCGATCGACGCCATCGGCGACTGGTGGTCCCTGCTGATCGTGCGCGACGCGTTCGACGGCAGTCGCCGCTTCGGCGAGTTCCAGCGGAGCCTGGGCATCGCCAAGAACATCCTCACCAGCAGGCTGCGCACGCTGGAGCGGACCGGAGTGATGGAAACCGTGCCCGCCTCCGACGGAAGCCGTTACCAGGAATACGTGCTCACGGAAAAGGGCCGTGCGCTCTTCCCCGTCGTCGTGGCGCTGCGCCAGTGGGGCGAGACGCACTGCTTCGGCCCGGGGGAGGGGCATTCGCGACTCCTCGACCGCCGGAACGGGCATCCGCTGAGCCCGCTGGAGATCCGCTCCAGCGACGGGCGCTCCGTCGGCCCGGACGAGACCATCGTCGAAAAGCTCAGCAGTGCGGACGACATGGGTTGACCCGTCCTACGGCCACGGCACAGCCCGTCCCTTCGCGGACGGATCAGCGGGAGCGAAGGCCGTTGACGAGCAGGGCGCAGATGGACTCCAAGGCGGCCTCGGCGCCCGGGGACTGCCACTCGGCGGCGTGTGCGGGGTGGTGGTAGGCCATCGTGGCGTCGAAGACGGTCCGGGCCGTCGCGGCGGGGTCGGCACAGGTGAAGTCACCGCCGGCGACGCCGTCGGCGATGATGACGCGTAGCTGCTCGATCAGATCGGCCACATGGTCGGCGGCCGCGCTGCTGTGCTCGGCCGCCAGGACCCGGTAGGTGGCGAAGAGCTCAGGGTCCTCGGACAGCAGCTTCCGCTTGGCGGCGAACAGCGTGGTGAGCCAGGTGCGCAGTCGCTCGGGCGGGGCCTGCCGGGTGTCGGCCGCGACCGTCGCGATGTCCTCGCGCGCCCGGCCGAGCCAGCGCCGGGTGACGGCTTCGCGCAGCGCCGCCTTGGACGGGAAGTGACGGTAGACGCTGGCGTGGCTGACCCCTAGCGCCCGCGCCACGTCGAGCACCGTGGCCTTCGCCGGTCCGTGGCGGCGCAGCACGTCCTCGGTGGCCGTCAGGATGGTCTCGGCGTCAAGGGGGCCCGACCGCATCAGGGCTCGCCGTTCCGTACGAACCGCACCGCGCGGCTCCCGGCCACGGCGGCGGGCATCGGCTGCTCCCTCACTGCCAGTTCCTCCAAGTGGCCCGTCAGAAGACCGCGAGCGGGTTGACGGGCACCCCGGTCAGCCCGTGGATACGTGGCGGCGCCACCGTGAGCAGAAAAGCATAGCGGCCCAGCTCCGCGCAGACGGCGGCGAGCTCGTCCACCTCGGCGGCGTCGATCAGGGGCAGGCCCATCATCGGCAGAGCGACCCGGTGCAGCGGCAGGGGGCAGGCGGGATCCAGGTCCGGGTGCGCGTCGCCGATGTCGCCCGCGTAGAGCGACACGCCGCGCCGGTGCATCCAGCGCACCGCGTCCAGGCTCATCCCCGGCATCGGCCGCTCGGGGTCGGGCGTCATGGGCCATCCGCAGCGCACCACCAGGGCGTCGCCGGACTCCAGCCGCACGCGCTGACGTTCCTCGGCCGCCTCGAGATCCCGCCCGGTGACCGCATGGCCACTGGGCAACGGGCCCTCGGCCGCCAGGTCGAGCAGGATCCCCCGGGTGGCGAGCCCGGCGGCGAAGGCCGTCGTGGAGCCGTGCCGGGCGCCGGCCGGTGTCACGGCCTCGTCCACGGGCCGCCCCGGATAGACCCGCCCGTCGCGGATCGCGTGCCCCAGCGCGTCGAGGTGCGTCGAGCGCGGGTGGTGATTGGTCACCAGCATCACGTCCGCCATCGCCGGCGCCGGGGAACCGACGTAGACCATCAGCTGCTGAACGGGCGAGGCGTCTTGGGTGGACGGTGCGAAGGGGCCGCTGATGAGCGGCGCGGGCTGGACCGGAACCGCGAGGGACACCGTCCGCCCGGTGCGGGCCTCCGCGGCGCCCCTGGCCCGGGCCTCCGCGGTGATGAGGTTGAGCGTGCCGAGCTGGTCGTCCTCACCCCACCGGCCCCAATTGCTCGGCAGGTCCTGTGAGTTGCTCGTTCCGGTATGCGATGCGTCCATGGCGCCGAACCGTACCGGGTTGGGGTTACAGAGTTCAAACTTTGTAACCATGGAGTGTGGCGCCGCATACGCCCGCGCCCCGCACCCGGGTGAGCGCCCGACACCAGGAGGGGCGGAGCACCTGCACCCCGCCCGGCAGGGGCTACGATCCCGGGGCAGCCGATGACATGGGGGAGCCGTGAGCCAAACCGCGGCGCAGCTCGTCGCCACCCTTCGCCGGGGCCGGCGTGATGCCACCGCCGAGGTGACCGTCCTGGCCGACCGGCCCGACGCCACCGTCGTGCGGTGCGGCCATGTCGTCGCCAAGGCGCACCCACCCGGCACGGACCCGGCCGAGCTGGCCGTCCGGCTCGGGGTCGCGGCCCACCCCCGGTGCGCGGGGATACTGCTGCCGCCGGTCGACGACGACATGGGCGCGCTGCCCGACGGCCGACGGGTCACCCTCTGGCCGTACGGCGAACCCGTGGCGCCCGACGCGCCGGACGCCGCCCCGTGGGTCGAGGCGGGGAAGCTGCTGGCCCGGCTGCACGCCGTGCCGGTCGCCGAACTGCCCGGCCCCCTCCCGGCGATGCGCGGCCCGGTCAAGGCGGCCCGCGCCATCGCCCGGCTGCGGGCGGCGGCGCTCCCCGACAGCGCGGCCATCCGGGCCGTGCTGCAGGGCTGGTCCGGTCTGCCGGGCTGGGCGCGCGGCGTGGACCACACGGACCACACGGACCTGGGCCGTACGGACTGCCGGGCTCACGGGGCTCACGGGGCTCACGGGCATCGCCGGGACCGTCGGGATTACGCGGACCGGCAAGAGGTCAACAGGCTCTGCCACGGCGATCTCCACCTCGGTCAGCTCATCCGCCCCCGCGCCACCGACTGGCGGCTCATCGACATCGACGACCTCGGCCTCGGCGACCCGGCCTGGGACCTCGCGCGGCCTGCCGCCTGGTACGCCGCCGGGCTGCTCGCCCCCGAGGACTGGGACCGGTTTCTGGGGGCGTACCGGGCGGCGGGCGGTTCCGCCGCGGGGCAGGGCGATCCCTGGCCGCGGCTGGACGTGCCCGCCCGTGCCCTCACCGTCCAGACCGCCGCGCTCGCGCTCGCCAAAGCGGCGGCCGCCGGGCGGGCGTTGGACGAGGCCGAGGAGGCGATGGTGGAGGCGGCTGTCCGCATCGCCCGGTACATGGAGGCCGTAGGCTGAAGTCCACGCGGTCGGACGGATGTTCCGGCGCGTTGTTGTCCGAAGCATGAGGAGTTGAGCGGACCATGCAGTGTCCCAAGTGCCATGCGCCGATGCACACGTATAACCGCAATGGCGTGCAGATAGAGCAGTGCAGCGGCTGCCGGGGGATCTTCCTGGACTACGGGGAGCTGGAGGCGCTGACCCGCCTTGAGACGCAGTGGACCCAGCAGATGCCGCCCGCCGCGCCCGGCCCGCAGGGGTACCCGGCCGCGCCCGCGCCCGCGTGGGGCGCGCCGCAGCACGGCGGCCACCACGGTGGTCACGGTGGTCACCACGGCCACCACAAGCGGGGCTTCGGGCACATGCTCTTCTCGTCCTGAGGACTGAGAGCTGATAGCCGAGAAACGCCAGAGGGCCGGAGCTCTTCGCTCCGGCCCTCCGCCGATCAGTGTGGACGATACTGGGATTGAACCAGTGACCTCTTCCGTGTCAGGGAAGCGCTCTCCCGCTGAGCTAATCGTCCGCGGGACTGCGTGCGCGATACTGGGATTGAACCAGTGACCTCTTCCGTGTCAGGGAAGCGCTCTCCCGCTGAGCTAATCGCGCAGGTGGATCCGCGAGGATCCGAGTGGACGATACTGGGATTGAACCAGTGACCTCTTCCGTGTCAGGGAAGCGCTCTCCCGCTGAGCTAATCGTCCGAGGTGGAGACGGGATTTGAACCCGTGTAGACGGCTTTGCAGGCCGTTGCCTCGCCTCTCGGCCACTCCACCAGCCGTGGAGGTCGAAACCCCCACACCGAGCGGACGACGAGATTCGAACTCGCGACCCTCACCTTGGCAAGGTGATGCTCTACCAACTGAGCCACGTCCGCAGGTGTCGTATGTCCGGGGCGCTTCCGCGTCCCGGCGACGTGTTGAACTCTAGCGGATTCCCCGGCCAGCTCAAATTCCGTTTCCGCAGCGTGCTGCCCTGCTCGGGTGCCGCACGCCCTCCCGAGGCCGCCCTGACCTGGGCACCATAGACTCGCAACCGTGCACGATCTGCCCCCGCTCGCCCGCTTCGGCGGCCTGCTCGCCTCCGATCTACGCGATGTGACCAGCGATCCGTCGGCCCTGGACACCCAGGGTTTCTGGGCCGTTGTCGCGGACTTCGAGGGCCGTCTGGTCTGTGCACGCTTCGGGGACGTACGGACCGAGCCCGTGCCGCCCCCCACGCCCGGTGGCTGGCGCGGCCCCTCGGCCGGGGAGTGGACCTCGTCGCTGGACCGGGCCGCCTACACCGCCGGGGTGCGCGGCATCCGGCGGCGCATCGCGGCCGGTGAGGTCTACCAGGCCAATCTCTGCCGGGTGCTGACCGCGCCGCTGCCCGATCCGGCCGGGGCCGATGTGGACGCGCTGACCGCGCTGCTGGCCCTGGGCAACCCCGCCCCGTACGCGGGCACCGTAAGGCTGCCCGCCCACGGGGTGGAGGTCGCCACGGCCTCGCCCGAACTGTTCCTGCGGCGTGCCGGGCGCACCGTGGAGTCCGGCCCCATCAAGGGCACCGGCCGCGGCCCCGAGGACCTGCTGGAGAAGGACCACGCCGAGAACGTGATGATCGTGGACCTGGTCCGCAACGACCTGGGCCGGGTCTGCGCCACCGGCTCGGTGACCGTCCCGGCCCTCTGCGCGGTCGAACCGCATCCGGGACTGGTCCACCTCGTCTCCACGGTGCGCGGCGAACTCGCCCCCGGCACCGGCTGGCCGGAACTGCTCGCCGCCACCTTTCCGCCCGGATCGGTCACCGGCGCGCCCAAGTCCAGCGCGCTGCGCGTCATCGAGGAACTGGAGACCGCGCCCCGCGGCCCGTACTGCGGCGGCATCGGCTGGGTCGACGCCGACCGCGGCACCGGTGAGCTGGCGGTCGGGATACGCACCTTCTGGATCGACCGCGGCCCGGCCGGGGCCGTGCTGCGGTTCGGCACCGGGGCGGGCATCACGTGGGGCTCCGACCCGGAGCGCGAATGGGACGAAACGGAACTCAAGGCCGCCCGGCTGCTCGCGGTAGCGTCGGGCGTACAGCAGCCGACGGGAAGGGCGACGCGATGAAACCGGCCATCTGGCTCGATGGATCCCTCTGCGACGCGGACAGCGCCAGGGTGTCCGTCTTCGACCATGGACTCACGGTCGGCGACGGTGTCTTCGAGACCGTCAAGGCCACCGAGGGGAGGCCCTTCGCCCTCACCCGCCATCTGCGGCGGCTGGCCCGCTCCGCCGAGGGCCTGGGGCTTCCCGAGCCGGACCTGGACGAGGTGCGGCGAGGCTGCGAGGAGGTGCTGGGGGCCCACCCCGTGCCGTTCGGGCGGCTCAGGATCACCTACACCGGCGGGCTCTCGCCGCTCGGCTCCGACCGCGGCACGGCCGGCCCCACCCTGGTGGTCGCGCTGGCCGAGGCGTCCCGCCGGCCCGACGCCACGGCCGTGATCACCGTCCCCTGGGCGCGCAACGAGCGCGGGGCGCTCACCGGCCTGAAGACCACCTCGTACGGCGAGAACGTGGTCGCGCTGGCCCGCGCCCGCGAGCAGGACGCCACCGAGGCCCTCTTCGGCAACACGGTCGGCGCGCTCTGCGAGGGCACCGGCACCAACGTCTTCGTGGTCCTCGACGGCGAGCTGCACACCCCGCCGCTCTCCTCCGGCTGCCTCGCCGGGATCACCCGCGCCCTGGTGCTGGAGTGGGTGGGCGCCAAGGAGACCGATCTGCCGCTGGAGGCGCTGCGCCGGGCCGAGGAGGTCTTCCTGACCTCCACGACCCGCGACGTACAGGGCGTGCACCGGGTGGACACCCGCACCCTGCCCGGCGCCCCCGGCCCGGTCACCGCCGAGGCCCTGCGGATCTTCACCGAGCGGGCCGCCGCGGACATCGACCCCTGACCGGCCGGTAGCGGCGGATCCGCGCGGAAAACGGGTGACGTCGGCCCGGCGGACCGGTAGAACACCCTCGTGACCACCACTCTGCGGCCCATCGCGCCCGAACAGCACACCGACGGCGGCGGGCGTGCCCGCTCGTACGAGGTGTGCGTCAACAGCCGCCCCGTCGGCTCCGTCCAGCTCACCACCGACGCCCGCCTGGGCCCGGTGGCCGGGTGCATCGAGCGGCTCCACATCGACGAGGGCGAGCGGCACCGGGGCCGCGGCACGGTCGCCGCGCTCGCCGCCGAGGAGGTGCTGCGCGGCTGGGGCTGCACCCAGCTCGTGGTGGGAGTCCCCGCACCGGCCACGACCGCCCTCGGGCTAGCGGCCGCGCTCGGCTACCGCGAGCGCGGCCGCAATATGTTCAAGCGGCTCACGGAGCCGCCCGAACTGCCCGGGGACAGCGCGATACGCCCCATAACGGAGGCCGAATACCCGGCGTGGCGCGCCCACAAGCGGGCCGGATACATCGCCGACCTGCTGGAGCGCGGAGTCACCCGGCAGCAGGCCGAGACCAAGGCGGACACCGACTACGCCACGCTGCTGCCGCAGGGCCCGGACACCCCCGGGGCCCTGCTGCGCATCCTCGCCCACGGCGGTACGGACGTGGGCACCCTCTGGGTCACGCTGCGCGAAGGGGAGCCCGACGCGGCCGAGAGCGGGGAGGCGTACGTCTACGCCGTCGAGGTCACCGAGGAGCACCGGGGCCACGGACACGGCCGCACCCTGATGCTGGCCGCCGAGCGCGCGAGCCTGGCGCACGGGGCGCGCGGCCTCGGCCTGTATGTCTTCGGCGGCAACACCCCGGCGCTGCGGCTGTACGAGTCGCTGGGCTACGAGCCGACCGAGTACCAGCTCTACAAGCCGCTGCTCTGAGCGTCCTGCTCTTACGGCCTGATCCGAGGGTCTGCTCCAAGGGCCTTCCGAGGCCCCGCCGGGGGCCTTACGGCCGCTCGGCGATGAGGCGGGCGGCGATCTCCTCGACGCGCTCCCGCAGCCCCTCCTGGCTCTTGCCGCCGTCGAGCCGCTCGCCGCCGATCACATACGTGGGGGTGCCGGTGACCCCGATCGCCTTGCCCTCGGCCTGGTCCGCGTCCACGATCAGGATGTGCCGGCCGTCGACCAGCGCGGTGTCCATCTCCTCGGCGTCCAGCCCCAGTTCCCGGGCCACTTCCACCAGCAGCGGCTCACCGCGGGTCCCGAGCTCCTCGGTGCGCTCCAGGACGGCCTCGACATACGGCCAGCCGCGCCCCTGTGCGATGGCCTCCTCGGCCGCCTGGGCCGCCGCGTGGGCGTGCCGGTGGCGCTCCAGCGGGAAGTGGCGCAGCCGGATGTCCAGGGTGTCCTGGAAGCGGTCGCGCAGCGCGCGCAGATCGCCCAGGGCGGTACGGCAGTCGGGGCACTGCAGCTCGCACCAGACGTCGAGCACGGGGCGAGGGGAGGGGTCGGTGTGGCTCATGGGGCCAGTCTTCCAGCCCCTGGTCCCTGCTCCGTACCCGGAGATGTCCCTGATCCCGGGCCTGGGCCATGGCCCCCGCCGCCTTACGGGGTGCACGATGGACATACTGGAACGCCAGTCGCGGGAGGAACGATGCTGACCGACACCATTTGTGCCGCGCTGTCCGCGGCCGGTCTGGGCATCGCCGGGCTGACCGCCTACCGCAAGCGGTTCCTGGCCGCGACCCGGATCGCCGCCTACGCCCTGGTCCCGCTGGGCCTGGCGATGACCGGCATCCTGGACTGGGTGGCCGACCTGGTCTTCAAGCCGACCGTCTGGGTGGGCTTCGGCGTGCTCGGCCTCTCCTGGGCGCTGTTCATGATCAGCCGGGCGGTCGAGCGCCGCTCCGGCGGCACCCGTAAGGAGCGCAGGGCGGCGGCCGCGGCCGAACGTGCCGGGGTGTCCGCGGGGGCCTCGGAGCCCGCGCTGGGGCCCGGCCGAGGAGCCGCCGGGACGAAGGCGGCGGAGCGGCCGAAGGCCAAGGGCGGAACGAGCTCTGGCACAGATGACTTCTCCGACATCGAGGCCATACTCAAAAAGCACGGGATCTGACAAGCGACCGATCAAAAAACGATCACCGGTCGCAGGCGGGGTGAGGGCTGGGTCATGATCTCCGCGAGATGTTGCAATCACCGCCGGGGGAGCAATCCCCCATCGAAGGACCCCCTGTTCCGCCGAGCGACGAGACCCGTGGCTGTCTCTTCGCCCTCTCGCAGCCGCCGCTGATGCTGTTCCTGGCGTTCATCGGCACACTGCTCGTCGTGACCGCCGTTCACGACCTCCACCGGTGGTGAGGCGGCGCCCCGCCCGTTCCCCCTCCACCCGGCCGCCGACCGCCGCGCACGGGCGGTCAGCTAGCGGCCTCGCGGCGCCGGGCGCGGTACGCGGCGACATGCAGCCGGTTGCCGCAGGTGCGGCTGTCGCAGTAGCGCCGGGAGCGGTTGCGGGACAGGTCCACGAAGGCGTGGCGGCAGTCCGGGGCTTCACAGCGGCGCAGCCGCTCCCGCTCGCCCGCCACCACGAGGAACGCCAGCGCCATGCCGCAGTCGGCGGCGAGGTGGTCGGCCAGCGAGGCCCCGGGCGCGAAGTAGTGCACATGCCAGTCGAAGCCGTCGTGGTCGGTGAGCCGGGGCGTGGTGCCGGCCGCGGCGATCATCGCGTTGAGCAGCTCGGCGGAGCGGCGGGTGGCGGCCTCGTTCCCGGCCGCCGAGAAGACCTCGGCGAAGCGGTCCCGTACGGCCCGGACGGCGGTGAGGTCGCGTTCCCCGAGCGTGCCGATGTCGCTGATGCCATTGCGCTCGACGAACCGGCGCAGGGCGGCGACATCGGCGAGGTCGTCCCGGTCCGCACCCTCGGGCGCGGTGTTCACCAGATCGACGACCGCGTCGAGCGCGCACCGGGTGTCGTGGTTGATCAGCACGATTGGCTCCCTGGCCGGCTGGGTCGGCGGCTGCCTCTGGGCTGCCCTCGATCTGCCCGACTCTAGCCCTGCCGGGCGCCGGGCGGTCACCGGACGGCCCGGGCGGGCACGCGACGGTGCCGTGCGGGCACGCGACGGTGCCGTCGCCGCGGGGGGTGCCGCGGCGACGGCACCGTCGCCTGCCTCTGCCGTTGTCGGATTGCCGTGGTCGGGATGGTCGGTACTGAAAGGTTGCGCATGTCGCGTAGATCGCGCCCAGGCTTGCGCCGTCTCCCCGAGTCGGACGGCCGAGCGCTCAGCTCTCGTCGGGTCTCAGCTCTCCGCCAGGATGTGGGAGAGCTCTGTGTCGAGGTCGAAATGGCGGTGTTCGGTACCGGGTGGCACCGCGGCGTCGGTTCGCTTCAGGAACGACTCCAGGGCCCGCGCCGGGGCTTCGAGCAGTGCCTCCCCCTCCGGGGAGCTCAGGGCGATGCAGACGACTCCCTGGCCGTGGCTGCGGGACGGCCACACACGGACGTCGCCGGTGCCGGTGGGCCGGTGCAGGCCCTCGGCGAGAAGATCGCGGGCGAACACCCATTCGACCGTCTCTTCGGCTCCGGTGTGGAAGGTGGCGTGCACGGCGTAAGGGTCGGCCGTGTCATACCGCAGGCCCGCGGGTACAGGCAGTGAGGATTCGCTCGACACAACGAGGCGCAGGTGCAGCTCGCAGCTGACCGTGGTGTTCATAAGCGCCAGGGCCTTTCGCTCAGTGTGCGCTCGGGGATTCGCACGTCGGCGAAATCGACATGCCACCTACGGTGCCGTTGTAAACCCCTCTGACCGTTTTGCGGCGCTTCCGGTAGCTCTTGCGGCCCAGCTCCGACATGGGTACTGCCGCCGTTCCGGTGACTTCAATTGATCAGGTAGGTTGGGTCACATGAATGCGGAGAGTGACGGGCGGCGGGGGGGTGCCGAAACGGCACCTCAGGCCGCGACGGGGGGCGACGGGCCGAAGCGGGAGCCGGTATGGGGTTCCCGGGCGCCGCGGTTCATCAAGCGGTCGCGACCGCTCCACCTGAGCTGGCAGGTCGGCGTCTTCATCGTCGGCCTCGGGGTCGTGGGCCTGGGCATCATTCTGCTGCCCCTGCCCGGTCCGGGGTGGCTGGTGATCTTCGCCGGAATGGCGATCTGGGCGACCGAGTTCGTCTGGGCCCAACTCGTGCTGGCCTGGACTAAGCGCAAGGTCACCGAGGCGGCGCACCGTGCCCTGGATCCGAGGGTGCGCCGGCGCAATCTCATACTGACCACGATCGCGGTGGTGATCTGCGCCGCGGCGGTGACGGTCTACGTGTGGAAGTTCGGCATCGTGATGCCGTGGAAGATCGAGCAGTGACCGGTCCGGGGTCGTAGGACTGGTCATGAGCACGGTCCGGCATACGCTAATGTTGGCCGTGCGCCAGGGCGATTAGCTCAGTGGGAGAGCGCTTCGTTCACACCGAAGAGGTCACTGGTTCGAACCCAGTATCGCCCACCCTGGACCGAGGGCCCGGAAGGCATCAGCCTTCCGGGCCCTCGGCGTTCTCGCGTATCCGAAGGTGCCCGGCGGCTGTCCGAAGGTGTCCGGCGACGGGAAGCCGTCGGTGCCGTCCCCAATGCTGTTGTCGAAGCGCTTCACCTCAATCCTGATCGATCCTGTCCGAACCGTTGACGTACGCGTCGCTGGTCCTTAACTTGTCCCGGCAAGCGCTTGCCTAAAACGTTTCAACCAATGGGGGCAGCCGGACGGTCTGCCCGGGAGGGGCGTGTCATGGGTGCTCGGCGATGGACGGCGGGGGCGAGAGGGGTCCGTGCGGGCGCGGCCGTGGTGGCCGCGCTGGGGCTGCTGGCCACCGGCTGCGGCGGGGGGAGTGGCTCGGGGGACGGCAAGGTGGCCATCCGCTACTCCTGGTGGGGCGCCAAGGACCGCGCCGAGCTGATCCAGAAGACGGTGAAGCTGTTCGAGAAGGAACATCCGAACATCAAGGTCAAGACGGACTTCTCGGAATACACCGACTTCTGGAGCAAGTTCAACACCCAGGCCGCGGGCGGAAACGCACCGGACGTCTTCCAGAACTCCTACGCCTTCCTGCGCAAATACGGCGACAAGAACCTTCTCCTGGATCTGAATGGTCAGGCCAAGGCCGGAAATCTCAGCCTGAAGGGTTTTCGTAACGGGCTGGAGAAGGCCGGGGATATCGACGGCAAGCTCCTGGGAGTGCCGGTCGGCGCCAATACCTTCGCCCTCTTCTACAACCCGGACGCGTTCAAGAAGGCCGGAGTGACCGTCGGGGACGGATGGACCTGGGACGACTTCTTCGCGGCCGCCAAGAAGGTACGCAAGAGCGACGACACCCTCTACGGCGCCGGCGACAACGCCAATGTGATGTATCTCTACGACCTGTATCTGCGGCAGAACGGCAAGGCGTTCTTCACCAAGGACAGCAAGCTCGGCTTCACCAAGGACGACCTCACCGAGTGGTGGGGCCGGTGGCAGCGGCACGCCAAGGCCGACGAGCTGGTGCCGGGCAAGAAGTCCGAGCAGGCCAAGCCCAAGGCGTCGATCAGCGCCGGTCTGTCGGCCTCCGAGTTCACCTGGGACAACTTCCTGGTCCGCTTCGCCGCCGAGACCAAGACCACCCTCGACCTCGGGCCCATCCCGACCACGGACGGCAAGCGGACCGGCCAGTACCTCTCCTCGCTGATGCTCAGCGGCTCCGCTCGCACCCAGCACCCCAAGGAAGTCGCCCAGTTCATCGACTTCATGACCCATGACCCCGAGGTGGGCAAGGTCATGGGCTACAACCGCGGCATCCCGGCGACCACCTCCCAGTACGACGCCTACCAGCCCCAGGGCGTCGACGCCAAGATCGCCGCGTATGAGAAGAGCGTGAGCGCCAAGCTGGAGCCGATCACCCCGCATCCGGCCGGTGCCGATGTCGCCGAGGCCGCCTTCCTGAGGATCTACACCCAGGTCGCGCTGGGGCAGACCTCGATGGGCAAGGCCGTCGACCAGTTCTTCAACGAGGCCGAGTCCGCGCTCGGCTCGTGAGGAGAGCTTCCGTGACACCGACCACGACGCGTGCGACGGACGGAGCGCGGCCTCCCACCGGGAAGTCCCGGGCCACGGCCGCCCCCGGCCGCCGGGAGAACCTCGCCGGCTATCTCTTCCTGACGCCCTGGTGCATCGGGATCCTGCTGCTCACCCTCGGCCCGATGCTCGTCTCGCTCTATCTGGCGTTCACCGACTACAACCTCTTCGACTCGCCGCGGTGGATCGGGTTCGAGAACTTCCAGGACCTCTTCCAGGACGACCGCTGGTGGACCTCGGTCCAGGTGACGCTGAAGTACGTACTGATCGGCACCCCGCTGAAGCTGGCGGCGGCGCTCGCCGTGGCACTGCTGCTGGTCAAGCCCCGTAAGGGCCAGGGCTTCTACCGTTCGGCGTTCTACGCCCCCTCGCTCATCGGCGCCAGCGTGAGCGTCGGCATCGTCTGGCGGGCGATCTTCAACGACGACGCGATCGTCGACAAGTCGATGAGCCTCTTCGGATGGGACGTCGGCGGCTGGATCGGCGATCCGGACTGGGCGCTGCCCACCCTCGTCACCCTGACCGTCTGGCAGTTCGGCGCGCCGATGGTGATCTTCCTGGCCGGGCTGAAGCAGGTGCCGGGCGAACTGTACGAGGCCGCCGAGATGGACGGCGCCGGCCGCTGGCGGCGGTTCCGGTCCATCACCCTGCCGATGATCTCCCCGGTGCTCTTCTTCAACCTCCTGCTGGAGCTCATCCACTCGTTCCAGGTCTTCACCTCGGCGGTGGTGATCGCGGGGTCGGGCACCAACACCGGCGGACCGGGCGACTCCCTGCTGGTCTACGGCTGGTACCTCTACGAGCAGGGCTTCCGCAATCTGCGCATGGGTTACGCCGCCGCGATGGCCTGGATGCTGATGCTCGGCATCGGCCTGGTGACCGCCGTGCTGTTCAAGACCCAGCGCGGCTGGGTGCATTACGAGGAGGATGCCGGATGAGCGTGTCCCGGCGCGCTGCGCGGGCTGGACTGAGGAGCCGCGCAGCGACGAAGGAGCGAGCAGTGACGAAGGAAGCCCGCGCATGGGAGCGCGCCGGGACTGAGCGGGAGGCGCCGTGAGTGCTTCTCTTACGGTTGGGCGCCGGGCGCGCTCCGTGATCTGGCATGTGGGGGCGCTCGCCGTGCTGGCGGTGATCCTCTACCCCGTGGTGTGGGTGATCGGCGGCTCGTTCAAGCCCGGTGACCAGATCATCGGCAGCCTTCAGGTGCTGCCCACGGATCCGATCACCGACAACTACCGTCGGCTCAGTGATGGCATCGCGGACGTGCCGATCTCGACCTTCTTCACTAACTCGCTCCTGCTGGCGGGCGGTTCGGTGATCGGCGTGCTGTTCTCCTGCTCGCTGGCGGCCTACGCCTTCGCCAGGATCCGCTTCGCGGGGCGCGACGCGCTCTTCACGCTCATGATCTCCACCCTGCTGCTGCCGTTCCAGGTGCTGATCATTCCGCAGTACATCCTGTTCCAGAAGCTGGACCTGATCAACACGTATGTGCCGCTGCTGCTCGGCAAGTACCTGGCGGCGGACGCCTTCTTCGTCTTCCTGATGGTGCAGTTCATGCGCGGGCTGCCCCGGGAGCTGGACGAGGCGGCCCGGCTGGATGGCTGTGGACATCTGCGCATCTACTGGAACATCGTGCTGCCGCTGTGCCGCCCGGCCCTGATCACCAGCGCGATCTTCACCTTCATCTGGTCCTGGAACGACTTCATCGGGCCCCTGCTCTATCTCAACGAACCGGACAAGTACACGGTCTCGCTGGGCCTGAAGCTCTTCATCGACCAGGACTCCGTCGCCGACTACGGAGGCATGGTCGCCATGTCACTCGTCGCCCTGCTGCCGGTGCTGCTGTTCTTCCTGGCCTTCCAGCGCTATCTGGTCGAGGGCGCGGCGACCTCCGGACTGAAGGGCTGAGGCCGCCATGGGGCAAGCCACGGGGAATGCCATGGGGAAAGCCGGGGAAGCAGCCGCCGTACGACGCACCGCGCGGCGGCCCGCCCGCGGCACACTGCGCTTCGCGCTGTTCGCCGAATGCCTGCTGACCGGCGTCTGGATGGTGCTCGCCGCCCTGCCCGTGATCACCCTGCTGCCCGCCTTCGCCGCCGGCTGTGCGCACCTTCGCCGCCATCTGGACGGTGAGCGGTCCACCTGGCGGGACTTCCTGGCCGGGCTGCGGGAGGCCACCCGCAGCGGCTGGCGGTTCTCCCTGCTGTGGTGGGCGGCGCTCGCGCTGCTCGGCTTCGATCTGCGGGTGGCCCGCACCGGAGCCCTGCCCGGCGGGCCCGCGCTGATCGCCGTCAGCGTGGCGGGCCTGCTCGTGGTGCTCGTCCTCGGGCTGCGGACGGCGACCGTACGGCGGCCCGGCACCGCATGGCCGGCCGCGGCCCGTACCGCCTTACGCCAGGGCCTGGCCGCCGACCCCGGCGGATCGCTGCTGCTCATCGGCGGGCTCGCGGTGCTCGCCGTCGCCGCCTGGCAGATGCTGCCGCTGATCGCCCCGGCGGCGGGCGCCCTCGCGGGCTGTGCGGTCGCGGTGGAGCGCCGCGCCCGCGCCTGACCAGGCGCTGCCCGCTCCCGGCGCCACCTGCCACCTGCCCCCGGGCGCCGCCCCCTCGTCACTCATGTCATGCACCTGCCCCCGTACGAAAGGTGAAGCGGACATGCCCCCGATCGCCCGACGCAACCTCCTCAAGGCCGCCGCCGTCACCGGCGCCGCCGCCATACCGTTCTCCTGGCTGCTCGCCAAGAACGCCCCGCAGGCCGCCGCCGACAGCCCCGCCGAGAGGTCCGCCGACGAGCCCGTGGACATCACCTGGCTGGAGGACGGCGGCCTGGGCGCGGCCGCGGGCTCCACCTTCGGCGTCCCCTGGCCCAAGGGCGCCCACCCCGGCGACCGGACCTTCGCGCTGACCACCGCCGACGGCAAGGAGGTGCCCCTGCAGACCTGGGCCACCGCCCACTGGCCCGACGGCTCGCTCAAGTGGACCGCGCACGCGGCGGGGGAGGGGCTCACCGGCAGCGGCTACAAGCTCACCACCGGCAAGCCCGCCGCGCCCGCCAAGAAGGTCACCGTCATCGAGAGCGGCGGCCGGATCACCGTCGACACCGGGGTGATCAGGGCCGTGATCGGCAAGGACGGCGAGAAGTTCGTACGCTCCGTCACCCGCGGCTCCACCGAGATCGCCCGCGACGGCCGGCTGGTCCTGCTCCGCCAGGGCGACCTCGACGACGGCGATCACGGCAGCGCCGCGTGGGAGCGGTTCGACGGCGAGATCAGCGGGGCGAAGGTCGAGCAGCGAGGCCCCGTACGCGCCGTCGTCCGCATCGACGGCAAGCACCGCAAGGGCCGCCGGGCCTGGCTCCCCTTCAGCGTCCGGCTCTACTTCTACGCGGGCGCCGACTCGTTCCGCATGGTGCACACGATCATCTACGACGGCGACCAGAAGAAGGACTTCATCCGCGGTCTCGGCGTCCGCTTCTCCGTGCCGATGCGCGACCAGGCGTACGACCGCCACATCCGCATCGCGGGCGAGGGCAAGGGATTCCTCACCGAGGCCGTCAAGGGCGTCACCGGGCTGCGCCGCGACCCCGGCGGAGGCGTCCGCGCCGCCCAGGTCAAGGGCGAGAAGCTGCCCGACCCGGCCACCTGGGACCAGCGCGTCACCTCCCGGCTGCACTCCATCCCCACCTGGGGCGACTACACCCTCTCCCAGCTCTCCGCCGACGGCTTCACCCTGCGCAAGCGCACCAAGCCCGGCCACGGCTGGATCGCGGCGGGCGGCGGCGGCCGGGCGAGCGGCTTCGGCTATGTCGGCGGGGTCAGCGGCGGGCTCTCCTTCGGACTGCGCGACTTCTGGGAGAAGTTCCCCGCCCAGCTCGACATCCGCGGCGCCGCCGGGGACGCGGCCGAGGTCACCCTGTGGCTCTGGTCGCCCGAGGCCCAGCCCATGGACCTGCGCTTCTACCACGACGGCATGGGCCAGGACACCTTCCCCGAACAGCTCGAGGGCCTCGAGATCACCTACGAGGACTACGAGCCGGGCTTCGGCACCCCGTACGGCATCGCCCGCACCAGCGAACTCACCTTCTGGGCCAACGCGGCCACCCCCGACGCCGACACCCTCGTCCGGCAGGCCGCCGCCGTACGCACCCCGCCCCAACTGGCCGCGGGCCCCGCCGACATCGCCCGCGCCAAGGTCTTCGGCGGCCTCTTCGCCCCCGTCGACCGCTCCACCCCCGCCAGGGCCAGGATCGAGGACCGGCTGGACTTCCTCTTCGACTACCACAAGGGCCAGGTCGAACAGCGCCGTTGGTACGGCTTCTGGGACTTCGGCGACATCATGCACACCTACGACGGGGACCGGCACCAGTGGCGGTACGACGTCGGAGGCTACGCCTGGGACAACTCCGAGCTCTCGCCCGACCTGTGGCTGTGGCTGGCGTATCTGCGCTCCGGCCGCTCCGACATCTTCCGCTTCGCCGAATCCATGACCCGGCACACCGGCGAGGTCGACGCCTACCACCTCGGCACCTGGGCCGGGCTCGGCACCCGGCACGGCGTCCAGCACTTCGCCGACAGCGCCAAACAGCAGCGCATCTCCACCGCCCTGTACCGCCGCTACTACTACTTCCTCACCGCGGACGAGCGGATCGGCGACATCATGCACGCCCTCGTCGACTCCGACGAGACGTTCCTCGTCCTCGATCCACTGCGCAAGGTCCGCGAGGACCCCGACTACGAGCCCGATCCGCACGCCCTGTCCATCGGCTTCGGCACCGACTGGAGCGGCCTCGCCGGCGCCTGGCTCACCGAATGGGAGCGGCGCGGCCCGAAGGCGAAGAAGGCCGAGGCGCGGCTGCGCTCCACCATGGAGACCATCGCGGCTCAGCCCAACGGCTTCGTCCAGGGCAGCGGGCTGTACGACCTCGACACCGGCACATACGCCATCGAGGACGAGCCCAAGGTCAGCGTCTCCCATCTGTCCGCGGTCTTCGGCCTGGTCGAGGTCTGCGCCGAGGTGACCGAACTCATCGACCTGCCGAAGTTCAAGGAGGCATGGCTGGACTACTGCCGCTATTTCAACGCCACCAAGGCCGAGCAGAAGGCCCGCTACGGCACCGACTTCGGCTCCCTGATCCTGGTCCAGGGCCACTCACGGCTCGACGCCTACGCCGCCGTCCAGCTCGAGGACGACAAGCTGGCCGCCCGCGCCTGGCAGAAGTTCACCGAATACCACGAGGGCGACGGCTACCCCGACGCCACCACCAGCTGGAAGACGGTCGAACTCGAAGGTCCGCAGGTGCTGGAGCCCGGCGTCGAGGCGGCCTGGGTGAGCACCAACGCCACCGCCCAGTACGGCCTCGCCGCGATCCAGAACCTCGCGCTCGTCGGCGACAAGCTGCCGGGCTAGCCACGCGGCCACGGCTCCGACGACACTTGAGGCATGGACTGGTGCCATTACCGCTTCCACAGCCGATGGGATCTCGACGCCGCCCCCGCCGCCGTCTTCGCGGCGCTGGCGAACGGCGACGACTATCCGCGGTGGTGGCCCCAGGTCCGTGAGGTCCGGCGGATCGACGAGCACAGCGGCGCCGCCCGCTTCCGCTCCCTGGTCCCGTACGACCTGCGGGTGACCGTCAGCGAGGCACGCCAGGACCCGGCGGACGGCGTGCTGGAGATCGGCTTCTCGGGCGATCTGGAGGGATGGGCGCGCTGGACGGTGCTGCCCCATGGGACCGGCACCCGCGCCCACTTCGAACAGGAGGTGGTGGCCCGCAAGCCCCTGCTGCGCCGCCTCGCGGTCCCCGGCCGTCCGGTCTTCCGGGCCAACCACGCCCTGATGATGCGCTCCGGACGGCGGGGGCTGCGGGCGCATCTCGCCGCGCGGCCCGCCGGTCCGGCCTCCCCGCCCTCCGGCGGACATACGGTTTGAACCAAACCCGCCGCGACCTGTATTGTTCAGGTCGTTCCGCCGGGGGAGACCCCGATGGGGACAACCCGGGCGATTAGCTCAGTGGGAGAGCGCTTCGTTCACACCGAAGAGGTCACTGGTTCGAACCCAGTATCGCCCACCACCCCATGAGGCCGGGCCGCCAGCAGGCGGCCCGGCCTCATGTCTGTCCGCTGGTAAGGCCGATCCGCGTGCTTGTACGGCCAAGAGCTGGGTATCCGGATAAAACTTCCGTGGGTGACGATATGGAGGGGAACTCATGGCCGTAGCCAGCGCAGCCGTCCTGTCCCTGGACTGTGCCGAACCCGAAGAGCTCGCCGAGTTCTACGCCCGGGTGCTCGGCGCCGAGATCCAGCCGATGACCACCCCCGACCGGATCGAGATCGTGGCACCCGGCGGGTCGCGGATGGCGTTCCTGCGGGACCACGGCTTCGCCCCGCCGAGCTGGCCGCGGCCGGACGACTCCCAGCAGGCACACCTGGACCTGCTGGTGGAGGACATCGACGCCGCGGAGCGCCAGGTCATCGACCTGGGCGCCCGCCCGCTGGACACCAAGAACAACGGTGGCCCGCGCGACACCCGGATCTACTCCGACCCGGCGGGCCACCCCTTCTCGCTCCGCCGCGACTGAGCCCCCGCTCGCTCCGCCGCCCCGAGCGTCAGGCCGCGGCCGCGAGGTCGGGACGCAGCGGCCAGGCCGGATCGCAGATCTCGTCCGAGCCGTTGAGCGCGAACCATGCCTGCAGCCCCCGGGCCTGCGCCGCGTACCAGATCGTCTGGCGGGCGTGCAGCTCGGCGGGTGTGAGCGTCTCCAGACGGGAGGCGAACCGGCGGCCCACCGCCCGCACCACGTCCAGGGAGGCCGCCGCGTCCGCCGCCGCGTCATGCGCGCCGGTCAGCTCCACTCCGTAGTGCGCGCACAGATCGAGCAGGGTGCGGCGGCCCTTGCGATAGCGGTCCAGATGCTTGTCCAGCACGCGCGGATCCAGCACGCTCATCGAGCGCAGCGAAAGATAGCCCGCCAGGCTGGAGTTGCGATGCCGCTTCAACTCCCGGTCCAGCAGCGTCAGATCGAACGGCGCGTTCATCACCACCAGCGGGGTGCCCCGCGCGGTCTGCTCGGCTATCGCCCGCGCCATCTCGTCCATCACCGGCGCCGGCCATCTGCCGTGACGCTGCAGATGGGCATCGGTCAGGCCGTGTATCTCGGTGGCGGCCGGCGGCACCGGCACCCCCGGACTCACCAGCCAACGCCGGATCTCCGGCAGACTTCCGGTCCCGCGCTGTACCACCAGCGCCGCCGACACGATCCGGTCATGCTCGACATCGACACCCGTGGTCTCCGTGTCAAAGGCGGCAAGCGGCCCCTCGAACCAGGACGGCATGGCCCCAACTCCTCGTGCTTTTCCCGTCGATGACTCCTGCATCCCGCCCCGACCAGGTGATACCCGGAGCGAGCACCTCGAACCGCCGCTGTTTGCCGAGGTCCTGACGCGGAGACAACACAGGTGTACGTATGCCGGCGACGACCGGAAGGCGTCACGGACATGACGCTCGCGAAACCCGACCCGGCTCCGACGGTGAGCGGCCTTGCTCTGAGCGGATCACCCCCCGTGCGTGGCCAGATCGCGACCACCGCGTGCATGGAGACCCTTCAGGTGGGGTATCTGCACGCGGTCGCCGCCGCCGCGGGCTGCTCACTTGCCCAGCCCTTTCCCGACCACGGCATCGACTGGCATGTCAGCCACAGCGCCCCCGGCCACGCCGTGGACGACGAGGTCACCATCAAGGTGCAGCTCAAGGCCACGTACCAGATCGCACCGGACCCTCCGGGCCCGACCTTCGCCTTCACTCTCGACAACGACCACCTGATCAAGCTGGCCCGGAGCCCGGTCTCCGTGCACAAGATCCTCGTGGTGATGATCGTGCCGCGCGGCCAGGAGGACTGGCTGCGAGCCGGGCATGACCGACTGTCCCTGCGCCACTGCTGCTACTGGATCAATCTGGCCGGCCACCCGATCACGGGCCGCCGCCGGACCACCGTGCGGATCCCGGCCTCGCGGGTCTTCGACGACCGCGCGCTCTGCGAGATCATGACCCGGGTCGGGGCGGGAGGGAGACCGTGATGGACCGACCGTGGCCCCAGGACGACCCGGCACCCCCGTCGGTCCCGCACCCCGACGAGACCGATCCGGCCGTCCTCGGCGCCCTGCTCGCCCGGCACGGCTGGCGCCGCCGCGGCGGCGCCCCGGGGCGCTACGCCCGCTGGACGCCGCCGGGCCGGCTCGCGGGCGCCACCAGCCTGCTGGTGCCCGAGAGCCGGGACTTCCCCGACAGCGGCGATCTGCTCGGCGAGGCGTTGATGGCGCTCAGCCGCAGCGCCGCCCCCTCCGCCCGCGAGGTGCTCACCGGCCTCGCCGTGCCCAGCGATGAGATCCGCTGGCGGCGCGAGGTGCCCGAATCGCCCGGCGGCACCTCCGCCTGGACCGCGCAGGAGCGGCTGCGCGCCGCCGCCCGCGACACCCTGCTGGCCGCGGCGCTCGCCGCCCGGGGCCGGGCGGGCTACTACGGTGCCCGGCACCGCCGCGCCGCCGAGGCGTCCCTGGAGCGGGTGCTGACCGGGCCCCCGGGCGCGGAGTCCGGTGGCCGTGAGCTGACCGTCTTCGTGCCCGTGGCGGAGGACGGCCGCGCCACCGCCGTCACCCTGCTGCGCGCGCTGTACGCCCTCCGCGACGCCGCCGACTACCACCGGACGACCGGCGGCATGGAGGTGTACGACGCGGCGGTCGCCGCGGGGGCCTGCCGGGAGCTGACCGAGGCGGTGGTCGCGCTGGTCCAGGGCACGGAGGGGGCGCGGGTGGCGCTGGAGTGGTCACCGGCCGCCGGTCCGCCGCCGGGGTTCGCCGCCCGGCCCGATCCGGTGGAGTTCTCGCCCGGCGATCTGCCGGGGCTGCGGGAGGCGGGCGCCCGCTATGTCCGGGACGAGCCGTCGGTGCCCGTATGCCTCACCGGTGCGGTGGTGCGGCTGCGCCGAACCGGCCCCGGCGGTCCCGGGACGGTGCGGCTGCGGGTGCTCTCCGGGGCGGAGGTCGCACAGGTGCGGATCACCCTGGACGAGGAGGACTACCGGATCGCCGGCCACGCCCATCTGGTGGGGCTGCCGATCCGGGTGCGGGGGCGGCTGGAGAGCCGCGGCGGCTTCCGGCGGCTCAGCGGGGCCACCGGCGTCACCCCGGTCCAGGTGGACGAGGCCGAGCGGGACCGGCTGGTCAAATCGCTCCAGGAGAACCTGGACTTCTTCGAGGAGGCGTGCGGCGGCGGCCCCTGACCGGCCGCCCCGGCCCGTGACCACGTCCGGCGACGGTGGTCGTGCGGGGTGACGGCGGCCGTCTTGGGCGGTGACGGTGGTCGTCTTGGGCGGTGACGGCGGCCGTCTTGGGCGGTGACGGCGGCCGTCTTGGGCGGTGACGGTGGTCGTCCCGGCCCGTGACGGTGGTCGTCCCGGCCCGTGACGGTGGTCGTCCCGCGCGGTGACGGCGTGCACAACCGTTTCGCGGTCCCACCCGTCGGCTCGGTACGATTCACGCTGCGCCGCATTCGCCGCGGTGAGCCATCCATCAGTCAGGAGAGACCGGTGTCAGACGTCCGTGTGATCATCCAACGCGATTCCGAGCGGGAAGAACGCGTGGTGGCCACGGGCACTACGACGGCGGACCTCTTCACCGGCGACCGCTCGATCGTCGCCGTGCGCGTGGGCGGGCAGCTCAAGGACCTGGCGTATCAGCCGGCCGAGGGCGATGAGATCGAGCCCGTGGAGATCACCAGCAAGGACGGCCTGGACATCCTGCGCCACTCCACCGCGCATGTCATGGCGCAGGCGGTGCAGGAGCTGTTCCCCGAGGCGAAGCTGGGCATCGGCCCGCCGATCAAGGACGGCTTCTACTACGACTTCGACGTCGAGACCCCGTTCCACCCGGACGATCTCAAGCGCATCGAGAAGAAGATGCAGGAGATCCAGAAGAGGGGGCAGCGGTTCTCCCGCCGCGCGGTCACCGATGACGAGGCGCGCGAGGAGCTGTCCGCCGAGCCGTACAAGCTGGAGCTGATCGGGCTCAAGGGGTCGGCCGCGGACGCCGCCGAGGGCGCGTCGGCCGAGGTCGGCGCGGGCGAGCTGACCATCTACGACAACCTCGACGCCAAGTCCGGCGAGCTGTGCTGGAAGGACCTGTGCCGCGGTCCGCACCTGCCGACCACCCGGAACATCCCGGCCTTCAAGTTGATGCGCAGCGCCGCCGCGTACTGGCGGGGCAGCGAGAAGAACCCCCAGCTCCAGCGGATCTACGGCACCGCCTGGCCGACCAAGGACGAGTTGAAGGCGTACCTGGACTTCCTCGCCGAGGCGGAGAAGCGCGACCACCGCAAGCTGGGCGCCGAGCTGGACCTGTTCTCCTTCCCCGACGAGCTGGGCTCGGGGCTTGCGGTGTTCCACCCCAAGGGCGGCGTGATCCGCAAGGAGATGGAGGAGTACTCGCGGAAGCGGCACGAGGAGTCGGGGTACGAGTTCGTCAACACCCCGCACATCACCAAGGCCAAGCTCTTCGAGACCTCCGGCCATCTGCCGCACTACATGGACGGCATGTTCCCGCCCATGGAGTTCGAGGGCCAGGACTACTACCTCAAGGCCATGAACTGCCCGATGCACAACCTGATCTTCAGGGCGCGCGGGCGGTCGTATCGCGAGTTGCCGCTGCGGCTGTTCGAGTTCGGCACGGTCTACCGGTACGAGAAGTCCGGCGTCGTCCACGGCCTGACCCGGGCCCGGGGCTTCACCCAGGACGACTCGCACATCTACTGCACCAAGGAGCAGATGGCCGATGAGCTCGACAATCTGCTCACCTTCGTGCTGGACCTGCTCCGCGACTACGGCCTGAACGACTTCTATCTGGAGCTGTCCACCCGGGACGACTCCGACAAGTTCATCGGTGGGCCGGAGCAGTGGGAAGAGGCCACCGAGGAGCTGCGCAAGGCGGCTGAGAAGCAGGGCCTGGAACTGGTCATGGACCCGGGCGGCGCGGCCTTCTACGGCCCGAAGATCTCGGTGCAGGCGCGGGACGCGATCGGCCGTACCTGGCAGATGTCGACCATCCAGGTCGACTTCAACCAGCCGGAGCGGTTCGAGTTGGAGTACACCGCGGCCGATGGCTCGCGTCAGCAGCCCGTCATGATCCACCGGGCGCTCTTCGGCTCGATCGAGCGCTTCTTCGCGGTGCTGCTGGAGCACTACGCGGGCGCCTTCCCGGCGTGGCTGGCCCCGGTGCAGGCGGTCGGTATCCCGATCGGCGACGGCCATGTGCCGTACCTGGAGCAGTTCGCCGCGCAGGCCAAGGCGAAGGGCCTGCGGATGGAGGTGGACTCGTCCTCGGACCGGATGCAGAAGAAGATCCGCAACGCCCAGCGCAGCAAGATCCCGTTCATGGTGATCGTCGGTGACGAGGACGTGGCCAACGACGCCGTGAGCTTCCGCTACCGCGACGGTTCGCAGAAGAACGGCATTCCGATCGACGAGGCGCTGGCCGAGATCGCCGACGCCGTGGAGCGCCGGATCCAGGTCTGATCCACCGCGGTCTCCCACGGAGGCCGGGGATTCCGAGGGGCGGCCCTGACCAGGGCCGCCCCTCGGCTCTTCCTCACCGCGGCCGGGCGAATATGCTGGCCCGCATGACGAGTGAGCCGGAACAGCAGATCGGAGTGGGGACGCCTGACGCGTTCCAGCGCCTGTGGACGCCCCATCGGATGGCCTACATCCAGGGGGAGAACAAGCCGACCGGCCCGGGCGCGGGCGATGGCTGTCCGTTCTGCTCCATTCCGGAGAAGTCGGACGAGGATGGCTTGATCATCGCTCGAGGCGCCTCCGTGTACGCCGTGCTCAATTTGTACCCGTACACCGGCGGCCATCTCATGGTCGTCCCGTTCCGGCACATCGCCGACTACACCGAGCTCACCGCCGAGGAGACGATCGAGCTGGCGGACTACACCAAGGCCGCCATGACCGCGCTCCGTACCGCCTCGGGTGCGCACGGTTTCAACATCGGCATGAACCAGGGCACCGTCGCCGGAGCCGGGATCGCGGCGCATCTGCATCAGCATGTGGTGCCGCGCTGGGGCGGGGACACCAACTTCATGCCCGTCATCGGCACGACCAAGGTGCTGCCGCAACTCCTCGCCGACACCCGCCAGTTGCTGGCCGACGCCTGGCCGCAGGCCCAGGCATAGCCAAGCCGTACGCACCGTATGAGGAAGAAGGCCCCGGCCGCGCGGCCGGGGCCTTCTTCCTCATACGGTGCGTACGACGGCTTACGCGTCGTACAGGTCGGCCTTCTTCGGGGCCGCCTCCTGGATCTGGCCGCTGAGCGCCAGCGAGCGGTTGCCGAAGCGCTCGGTGTCCACGCCGTGGTGCTTGAGCACTCCGAGGGCCGCCTCATGGACCACCCGCAGCACCGGTGTGGCGGTGCGCAGCGCGTCGTCCGCCATGAAGCGGTGCCGCCAGGGCTTGTCCGCCCAGGCGTGCCGCAGACCGAACGGCTCGGGCAGGACCAGCTTGCCCCCGAGGTAGTCCAGTATCGGCGGATACCAGGTGAAGGGAGCGCGCGCGGTCAGCCGTACGACCTCCTTCGCGTTCACCAGCGGCAGCGGGATGGACTTGGTCTCCCAGAACCGGAAGGTTTTGGCGACCGTCTTGCTGGGCGCCGACGGCTTGTTGTGGAACAGCGGATGGATCGGCCCGAGCGCATGCCCGGTGACCTCGATCCGCAATGTCTTGTGCAGCAGGGTCACCGTGATCATCAGGCTGATCACCAACTGGCCGTCCCAGAGCACGAACTGCACGCCCAGGTAGTGCCGGTCACCTGCGCCGAACTGCTGCTTGTCGCAGATCCGCTGCAGCTCGACGCCCTTTATCTGGAAGCCCTCCTCCTCGGAGGTGCCGCCGCGCTCGACCGCCTTGGCTCCCTCGCCGATCGGTGAGACCACCCAGTGGCGCACGGAGGGCTTGGGGAAGCCGCCGGTGTGCAGCGGGGTGCGCTCCAGCATCCGCAGCTGGTCATGGATCGCCCGTATGACGTCCCAGCTGCGGAAGGGATCGATCTCCTTGTCGGGGTCGGCCGAGACCAGGTCCTCGGCCAGCTGCCAGCTTCCCCAGCGGGTGCCCATGCCCAATATGCCCTTGGGGCCGGCGTAGAAGACCACATTGCTGTGCTGCTCGGCGGTGAGCTTGTGGAGCGCCTTGCGCAGCTCCTCGGCGGCGGTCTGGCCCGGGTGGTTGGGCACCGTCTCGGGCACCTTGGCGCCGATGCCGCCGCCCGAGAGCAGCCCGCCCCAGGAGTCCCGGAGCTCCTTGGCGGTGCGCTCGCAGATCTGCTTGGCGATGTACCAGCCGATCACGGGGGCGACCACGACGCCACGCAGATATATCCCCCAGAAGCCGCCGAAGGGCAGCTTGATCAGGAAGATGAGGACCATCACGCCGAGCGCCACCAGCAGCGCCGTGCCGAGTGCCCCCATCCGCTTGTCCTGGGCCCCGGCGATCGAGCGGCGTAGCTGGAAGACGCCGAGCCAGAGCAGTGTGCCGGGCAGGAACAGCAGCCCGAAGATCACCATGACGGCGGTGAGTCGGGCGTCACGGGTCTTGCGGATGCGGTTGGCGGCCAGACAGTGCTCGACGACCGTCTGGGGCTCTATGCCGAAGGACTGGATCACCTGGCCCCGGCCGCCGCCGAGCATTCTCATCTGGACGGCGCGCGCGAACGCCTCGCCCAGATTCGGCTCGAAGAGCGACATTCTCGGCGCCTTGACCTCGGAGACCGTCCACTCCGAGTTGGCGTCGAGCAACTTTGCCACGGGGTCGTCGCGGTAGGCGGCCGAGGCGAGTGCCTGGGTCGCCGCCGTTTGTCCCGCCGCTCCCGAGAGGGGAACCTGCGCCCCGGGACTGAAGTCGAATCCGTCCGTCACCAACGCCCCCAATACCGCACGCTCTTGCGCTGCGACCTCAGCGTATCCGGGGTGTGCACCGCCTGTCGCCAGTGCGTGTGCGGCCTGTGGAAAACCCTGGTGGAGAAGGAGCCCGCGGGCCCGCCGCTGGACGGCGGACGGCGGAGGCCCGCCCGCCCCGGCGCGGTGGGGCGGGCGGGCCGTGAAATACGCCCTGGACCGACCGTGAGATACGCCACGGGCGGGCCGTGAACTACGCCTCGGCGGACACCTGTTCGCGCATCCGCTCGGCCAGCTGATGGGGCATCGCCTCATGCCGGGCGTAGCAACGGCTGAACCGACCCGTGCCGTGCGACAGCGATCGCAGATCGACCGCGTACCGGCCAATCTCGATCTCCGGCACATCCGCCTTGATCAGGGTCTGTCCACCGCCCGACTGTTCGGTGCCGACGACCCGGCCGCGCCGGCCGGACAGATCGCTCATGACGGCGCCGACATAGTCGTCGGAGACCAGCACGCCCAGCTCGACCACCGGTTCCAGCAGGTCGATCCGGGCGTCGGCGGCCGCCTCGCGCAGCGCGAGCGCGCCCGCCGTCTGGAAGGCGGCGTCGGAGGAGTCCACCGAATGCGCCTTGCCGTCCAGCAGCGTGACCCGCACGTCGACCAGGGGGTAGCCGGCCGCGACACCGCGCTCCGCCTGGCCGCGCACGCCCTTCTCGACGGACGGGATGAACTGCCGGGGTACCGCGCCGCCGACGACCTTGTCCACGAACTCGATGCCCGAGCCCTCCGGCAGCGGCTCCACCTCGATCTCGCAGATCGCGTACTGGCCGTGGCCTCCGGACTGTTTGACATGGCGGCCGCGCCCGGCCGACTTCGCCGCGAAGGTCTCGCGCAGCGAGACCTTGTACGGCACCGCGTCCACCTGGACCCCGTACCGGCTGCGCAGCCGTTCCAGCGCGACGTCCATATGCGCCTCGCCCAGGCACCACAGCACCACCTGATGGGTGTCCGGGTTCTGCTCCAGGCGCATGGTCGGGTCCTCGGCGACCAGCCGGGACAGGCCCAGCGACAGCTTGTCCTCGTCCGGTTTGCTGTGTGCCCGGATGGCCACGGGCAGCAGTGGATCGGGCATCTGCCAGGGCTCCATGAGGAGCGGCTGGTCCTTGGCCGAGAGCGTGTCCCCGGTCTCGGCGCGGGTCAGCTTGGCCACGCACGCCAGATCGCCCGCGATGGCCTGGGCGAGGGTGCGCTGCTGTTTGCCGAAGGGCGCGGACAGGGCGCCGACCCGCTCGTCCACGTCGTGGTCCTCATGGCCGCGGTCCTCCATACCGTGGCCGGAGACATGGACGGTCTCGTCGGGGCGGAGCGTGCCGGAGAAGACCCGCACCAGGGAGATCCGGCCGACATACGGATCGGAGGAGGTCTTGACCACCTCGGCGGCCAGCGGTCCGTCCGGATCGCAGCTCAGCGGCGGGCGGGCGGCGCCCTGTGGCGTGGTGACGGCGGGCGTCTCGCGCTCCAGCGGGCACGGGAAGCCGCCGGTCACCAGGTCCAGCAGCTCGACGGTGCCCAGGCCCTGTTTGGACCCCTCGGCGGCGGGCGCCGCCGCCAGCACGGGGTGGAAGCTGCCGCGTGCGACGGCCTTCTCCAGGTCCTCGATCAGCGTCTTGACGTCGATCTCCTCACCGCCGAGATAGCGGTCCATGAGGGTCTCGTCCTCGCTCTCGGCGATGATCCCCTCGATGAGCCGGCCGCGGGCCTCCTCGACCAGCGGGAGCTGGTCGTCCCGGGGCTGCGACTCGGTGCGCACGCCCGAGGAGTAGTCGAAGACCCGCTGGGTGAGCAGCCCGATGAGCCCGGTCACCGGGGCGTGCCCGTCGGGCCCCGGCTCGCCCCGCAGCGGCAGGTACAGCGGCAGTACGGCGTCGGGGTCGTCGCCGCCGAAGCTCTCCCGGCACAGCTCGGTCATCTCCTCGAAGCTGGCGCGGGCCGCTTCCAGGTGTGTGATCACGATGGCGCGCGGCATTCCGACCGCGGCGCACTCGTCCCAGATCATGCGGGTGGCCCCGGTGATGCCCAGGGCGTCCTGGGCGGCCGAGACAACGAAAAGGGCCGCGTCCGCCGCTCGCAGACCGGCCCTGAGTTCCCCGACGAAATCGGCATAGCCGGGGGTGTCCAGGAGATTGATCTTCATCCCGCCCCATTCGACGGGGATCAGGGAGAGCTGAATCGAACGTTGCTGCCGGTGCTCGATTTCGTCGTAGTCGGAGAGGCAGCCGCCGTTCTCGACTCTGCCCGCCCGGTTGACCGCGCCCGTCGCCAGTGCGAGGGCCTCCACCAGCGTTGTCTTTCCCGTCCCACTGTGGCCGACCAGAACCACATTCCGCAGGGAGCTGGGCCGGTCGGCCGCCGCTGCCCTTCCGGCGGCCCCTGGGTGTGTACTCGTCTTGTCGCCCATGTGTCTCGCCTCCCGGTCGACACCTTGCGATACTTCGAGCTTTCCACCGCTGTAACGGTGCGTCCATACGTCACACATGCGGCCGTAGCGCGCGTGGGGTCACGGAGCTGTCCGACAGGTGCACGGCGCCCCTCCGGGGCGTGGCTACGATGGGCGCGCCGGTGGCCTCTTGGCCACCCGGCCCGTATCGACCCCCCGGGAAGGCCATGCTGAACAAGTACGCGCGTGCATTCTTCACGCGTGTTCTCACACCGTTCGCCGCCCTGCTCATCCGTCTCGGGATCAGCCCCGACGCGGTGACCCTTACCGGCACCGCCGGCGTGTGCGCGGGCGCACTGGTCTTCTACCCCCAGGGGGAGTTCTTCTGGGGAACGGTCGTCATCACGCTGTTCGTCTTCTCCGACCTGGTCGACGGCAATATGGCGCGGCAGCTCGGACGCTCCAGCCGCTGGGGCGCGTTCCTCGACTCCACGCTCGACCGGGTGGCCGACGGCGCGATCTTCGGCGGTCTGGCGTTGTGGTACGCGGGCAGCGGGGACGACAATGTGCTGTGTGCGGTGACGATCTTCTGCCTCGCCAGCGGCCAGGTGGTCTCGTACACCAAGGCGCGCGGCGAGAGCATCGGGCTGCCGGTGAACGTCAACGGGCTGGTGGAGCGCGCCGAGCGGCTGGTGATCTCCCTGGTGGCCTGCGGCTTCTCGGGTCTGCACAAGTTCGGCGTGCCGCATATCGACATCCTGCTCCCGATCGCGCTGTGGATCGTGGCCGTCGGCAGCGCGGTGACCCTCGTCCAGCGGGTGGTGACCGTGCGCCGGGAGGCCGTCGAGGCGGACGCCGAGGAGCGGGCGGTGCCCCAGGGGGGCGAGACGCGGTGAAGGACAGGCTGACCGACGCGCTGTACGGGCTCGGCTGGGGCGCGGTCAAGAAGCTCCCGGAGCCGGTCGCCGTGCGCCTCGGGCAGCGCATCGCCGACCAGACGTGGAAGCGGCGCGGTAAGGGCGTGCTGCGGCTGGAGGCCAATCTGGCGCGGGTGGTCCCGGACGCCTCGCCCCGGCGGCTGGCCGAGCTGTCGCGGGCGGGCATGCGCTCGTATCTGCGCTACTGGATGGAGTCCTTCCGGCTTCCGGCCTGGAGCCCCGAGCGCATACAGAGCGGCTTCGACATCAAGGACGTGCACTATCTGGTGGACGGTCTCGCCGAGGGCCGGGGCGTGGTCCTGGCGCTGCCGCATATGGGCAACTACGACCTCGCCGGGGCCTGGGTGACCACACATCTGGGGGTGCCCTTCACCACGGTCGCGGAGCGGCTGAAGCCGGAATCGCTGTACGACCGGTTCGTGGCCTACCGCGAGGGGCTGGGCATGGAGGTGCTGCCGCACCAGGGCGGGAGCGCGTTCGGGACGCTGTCCCGGCGGCTGCGCTCGGGCGGTCTGGTGTGCCTGGTCGCCGACCGCGATCTGTCGGCCTCGGGCGTGGAGGTGTCGTTCTTCGGCGAGCGGGCGAAGATGCCGGCCGGGCCCGCGGCGCTCGCCCTGCAGACCGGTGCCCTGCTGCTGCCGGTGACCCTCTGGTACGACGATTCGCCGGTGATGCGCGGGCGGGTGCATCCGCCGGTCGAGGTGCCCGGGGACGGGAACCGCGTGGAGCGGACCGCCGTCATGACCCAGGAGATGGCCGACGCCTTCGCCTCGGGGATCGCCGAGCACCCGGAGGACTGGCACATGCTGCAGCGCCTGTGGCTCGCGGATCTGGATCGCGGTCCCGGAAGTCCCGGAAGTCCCGGAAGCCCCGGAATGGAGAAGCCTTGAGGATCGGGATCGTCTGCCCGTACTCCTGGGATGTCCCAGGCGGCGTCCAGTTCCATATCCGCGATCTGGCCGACCATCTGATCCGGCGCGGCCACCAGGTCTCCGTGCTGGCCCCGGCGGACGACGAGACGCCGCTGCCGCCGTACGTGGTCTCCGCGGGGCGCGCCGTGCCGGTGCCGTACAACGGCTCGGTGGCCCGGCTGAACTTCGGCTTGCTGTCGGCCGCGCGGGTGCGCCGCTGGCTGCACGACGGCGGCTTCGACGTCATCCACATCCACGAGCCCACCTCGCCCTCGCTGGGGCTGCTGGCCTGCTGGGCGGCCCAGGGGCCGATCGTCGCGACGTTCCACACCTCCAACCCGCGCTCCCGGGCCATGATCGCGGCGTATCCGATCCTGCAGCCGGCGCTGGAGAAGATCAGCGCACGCATCGCGGTGAGCGAGTACGCGCGCCGGACGCTGGTGGAGCACCTCGGCGGCGACGCGGTAGTCATCCCCAACGGCGTCGACGTGGACTTCTTCGCCGACGCCGAGCCGAAGGAGGAGTGGCAGGGGGAGACGATCGGCTTCATGGGGCGGATCGATGAGCCCCGTAAGGGGCTGCCGGTGCTGATGCGCGCCCTGCCGAAGATCTTCGAGGCCCGGCCGGGGGCGCGGCTGCTGATCGCCGGGCGCGGTGACGAGAAGGAGGCCGTGGCCGCCCTGCCGGCGCCGCTGCGGGAGCGCGTGGAGTTCCTGGGGATGGTCAGCGACGAGGACAAGGCGCGGCTGCTGCGCAGCGTCGATGTCTATGTCGCGCCCAATACGGGCGGCGAGAGCTTCGGCATCATCCTCGTCGAGGCCATGTCGGCGGGCGCCGCGGTCCTCGCCAGCGATCTGGACGCGTTCGCCCAGGTGCTGGACGGGGGAGCGGCGGGTGAGCTGTTCGCCAACGAGAACGCCGACGCCCTGGCGGCGGCCGCGGTACGGCTGCTGGGCGACGACGAGCGGCTGGCCGAGCTGCGGGAGCGGGGCAGCCGGCACGTACGGCGCTTCGACTGGTCGACGGTGGGCGCGGACATCCTCGCGGTCTACGAGACGGTGACGGACGGGGCGGCGTCCGTGGCCGCGGACGACCGTGCGCGGCTGTGGGCGCGTCTGGGGCTCGCCAGGCCCTAGCGCTCCGGGTCGGCCCGGGAGGGGCGTACGGCGCCGTACACGGCCGCGCGGAACGGCTCCGGCTGAGGGCTCCACCCCGGATTCCCGGGGCGGCAGGCGGTAGCGTGGCGGGCCGTGAGCACCTTGATCTGGATCGCCGTCGTGCTGGTCGTCATCGCCGTCTATCTGAGCTGGACCGCGGGACGCCTCGACCGGCTGCACAGCCGTCTGGACGCGGCGCGGGCCGCACTGGACGCGCAGCTGCTGCGGCGTGCCTCCGTCGCGCAGGAGCTGGCCACCGCCGAAGTGCTCGACCCGGCCGCGTCGATCGTGCTGTACCAGGCCGCGCACGCCGCCCGGCAGTCCGAGGAGGAGCACCGCGAGGTCGCCGAGAGCGAGCTGAGCCAGGCGCTGCGGGCCGTCTTCCAGGACAGCGCACAGGCCGAGGCGGTACGGCAGGCGCCGGGTGGCGAGGACGCCCTGGGGGAGCTCACGGAGACGGTAAGGCGGGTGCCGATGGCCCGGCGGTTCCACAACGACGCGGTGCGCGCGGCGCGGGCGCTGCGCCGCCATCGCACGGTGCGCTGGTTCCGGCTGGCGGGTCACGCCCCGTTTCCGCTCGCCTTCGAGATGGACGACGAGCCCCCGGCGGCCCTCGGGCGGGTGCCGGGCGCCGAGGAGGCCGAGCGCTGAAGGAAGCCCCTGCGCTGAAGGAAGCCCTGCGGTGCGACGGCAGAAGAGCCCGCCCCCTGCCGCCTTCCGCGCACTGAGGATTCACCGGCTGTTTCGAGCCACCGGCCTTCGATTGGCCCTTGCCGTGCCCCGCCCCGAGCCGCTTTTGTCATTCGTGTAGCACACACGCTCGTGACCAGGACCAGATGGCCGGGTCATGTTCCGGTATCGAACGGCCCTACGATGGGCTCATCGCACTTTTCATTATCGAGTGAGGTCAAACCGTGTCCATCACGCCCGCCAGCACGCCCAACTCCGACGCCCCCGCGACCGGAACCGCCCGCGTCAAGCGCGGTATGGCCGAGCAGCTCAAGGGTGGCGTGATCATGGACGTCGTCACCCCCGAGCAGGCCAAGGTCGCCGAGGACGCCGGTGCCGTCGCGGTCATGGCACTCGAGCGGGTGCCGGCCGACATCCGTAAGGACGGCGGCGTGGCCCGGATGTCCGACCCGGACATGATCGAGGGCATCATCAGCGCCGTCTCCATCCCGGTCATGGCCAAGTCGCGGATCGGCCACTTCGTCGAGGCGCAGGTGCTGCAGTCGCTCGGCGTCGACTACATCGACGAGTCCGAGGTCCTCACCCCGGCCGACGAGGTCAACCACAGCGACAAGTGGTCCTTCACCACCCCCTTCGTCTGCGGAGCCACCAACCTGGGCGAGGCGCTGCGCCGGATCGCCGAGGGTGCGGCCATGATCCGTTCCAAGGGCGAGGCCGGCACCGGCAACGTCGTCGAGGCGGTCCGCCACCTGCGCCAGATCAGGGGCGAGATCGCCCGCCTGCGTGGCCTGGACAACCACGAGCTCTACGCGGCCGCCAAGGAGATCCGCGCCCCGTACGAGCTGGTCGCCGAGATCGCGCAGACCGGCAAGCTGCCGGTCGTGCTGTTCTCCGCCGGCGGTGTCGCCACTCCGGCCGACGCCGCGCTGATGCGCCAGCTCGGCGCCGAGGGTGTCTTCGTGGGCTCCGGCATCTTCAAGTCGGGCGACCCGGCCAAGCGCGCCGCCGCGATCGTGAAGGCCACCACCTTCTACGACGACCCCAAGGTCATCGCGGACGCGTCCCGGGACCTCGGCGAGGCCATGGTCGGCATCAACTGCGACACCCTCCCCGAGTCCGAGCGCTACGCCAGCCGCGGCTGGTAAGCGGCGCCCGCACGGCACCACATGGCACCACGCGCCCGGCGTCCCGGCCCGGCGCGTGGTGCTCCTGACGTTCGAGAGGTCTTCGCTTCCGTGACTACGTCGTCCACTGCTTCCCTGCCGACCGCGTCCACGCCCGACGCGCCTGTGATCGGTGTGCTCGCCCTCCAGGGCGATGTCCGCGAGCATTTCGCCGCGCTCACCGCGGCCGGGGCCACGGCCCGGCAGATCCGCCGTCCCGAGGAGCTCGCCGAGGTCGCGGCCCTGGTGATCCCGGGGGGCGAGTCGACCACCATGTCCAAGCTGGCGGTCATCTTCGGGCTGCTGGAGCCGCTGCGCGAGCGGGTCCGGGCCGGAATGCCGGTGTACGGTACGTGCGCGGGCATGATCATGCTCGCGGACAAGATCCTCGACGGCCGGGACGACCAGGAGACCATCGGCGGCATCGACATGATCGTGCGCCGCAACGCCTTCGGCCGTCAGAACGAGTCCTTCGAGGCCCGGGTCGACATCGACGGCATCGAGGGCGGCCCGGTCGAGGGGGTCTTCATCCGCGCGCCGTGGGTCGAGTCCGTGGGCGGCGGTGCCGAGGTGCTCGCGACGTTCGACGGGCACACCGTCGCCGTCCGGCAGGGCAATGTCCTGGCGACCTCGTTCCACCCCGAGCTGACGGGTGACCACCGGGTGCACAAGCTCTTCGTGGATATGGTGCGGCGCGCGTAGCGCTCGGTTGAGGGTGGTGGGAGACGGGAGGGCTGGTCCACGCCGCGGGCCGAGCCGATCCCGGTAGGATCTCAGGCGTTCGTACAGCAATGGGTTACGCGAAGGAGACAGGCGGATGTCCGGCCACTCTAAATGGGCTACGACGAAGCACAAGAAGGCCGTGATCGATGCCAAGCGCGGCAAGCTCTTCGCGAAGCTGATCAAGAACATCGAGGTCGCGGCCCGGATGGGCGGTTCCGACCCGGAGGGCAACCCGACGCTCTTCGACGCCATCCAGAAGGCGAAGAAGTCGTCGGTTCCGAACAAGAACATCGACAGCGCGGTCAAGCGTGGTGCCGGTCTCGAGGCCGGTGGCGCCGAGTACGAGACGATCATGTACGAGGGCTACGGCCCCAACGGCGTGGCCGTGCTCATCGAGTGCCTGACCGACAACCGCAACCGCGCGGCCTCCGATGTCCGCGTCGCCATGACGCGCAACGGCGGCTCGATGGCCGACCCGGGCTCCGTGTCGTACCTGTTCAACCGTAAGGGCGTCGTCATCGTCCCCAAGGGCGAGCTCGCCGAGGACGACGTGCTGGGCGCGGTCCTGGACGCGGGTGCCGAGGAGGTCAACGACCTCGGTGAGTCCTTCGAGGTGATCAGTGAGGCCACCGACCTGGTCGCGGTCCGTACCGCCCTGCAGGAGGCGGGTATCGACTACGACTCGGCCGACGCCAACTTCGTGCCCACGATGCAGGTTGAGCTCGAGGAAGACGCCGCGCGCAAGATCTTCAAGCTGATCGACGCTCTCGAGGACAGCGACGACGTGCAGAACGTCTTCGCCAACTTCGATGTCTCCGACGAGGTCATGGCCAAGGTGGACGCCTGACGGCGGATCGGCACGGCGGTCAACGCCTTCGGTCAACGCCGACGGGCCGGCGGGGCACCACCCCACCGGCCCGTCGGCGTTGTCCGCGCCGGTGTTGTCGGCGGCAGCCGCTAGCCTGCAGGAACAGGTGACCGAAGCAGCGGTGAGGGGAGGGGCGCGGTGCGCGTGCTGGGCGTGGACCCGGGGCTGACCCGGTGCGGCGTCGGCGTGGTCGAGGGGGTCGCGGGCCGCCCGCTGCGGATGCTCGGCGTGGGCGTCATCCGGACCGGGGCGGATCTCGCGATCGGCGACCGGCTCGTTCTCATCGAGCGAGGCATAGAGGAGTGGCTGGACGCCCACCGGCCCGAATTCGTCGCCGTGGAGCGGGTGTTCAGCCAGCACAATGTGCGCACCGTCATGGGCACCGCCCAGGCCAGCGCCGTCGCGATGCTGTGCGCGGCGCGCCGCGGGCTCCCGGTCGCGCTGCACACCCCCAGCGAGGTCAAGGCGGCCGTGACCGGATCCGGGCGCGCCGACAAGGCACAGGTCGGCTCGATGGTGACCCGGCTGCTGCGGCTGGACGCACCGCCCAAACCGGCCGACGCGGCGGACGCCCTGGCGCTCGCCATCTGCCATATCTGGCGGGCCCCCGCGACCAACCGCCTCCAGCAGGCCGTCGCCGCCCACCGCACCACGAATAGTGCCCGCACCACGAGCACCGCCCGCACCACGAGCACCGCCGGCACCACGAGTACCGCCCGCCCCCCGAGTACCGCGCGCACCACGAAAGGCCGTATCTCATGATCGCGTTCGTCTCCGGTCCGGTGGCGGCCGTCGCCCCGGACACCGCCGTGATCGAGGTCGGCGGGATCGGGATGGCGCTCCAGTGCGCCCCCGCCACCCTGGCCGGGCTGCGCGTCGGCCAGCAGGCCCGGCTGGCCACCTCCCTCGTCGTCCGTGAGGACTCGCTGACCCTCTACGGCTTCGCCGACGACGACGAGCGCCAGGTCTTCGAGCTGCTCCAGACCGCCAGCGGGGTCGGCCCCCGGCTGGCCCAGGCCATGCTGGCGGTGCACTCCCCGGACGCGCTGCGGCTCGCGGTGTCCACCGGGGACGAGAAGGCGCTCACCGCCGTCCCCGGCATCGGCAAGAAGGGGGCGCAGCGGCTGCTGCTGGAGCTCAAGGACCGGCTCGGCGAGCCGCTCGGCTCCGCCGTCCCCAGTGCCCGCTCCGCGGCGGCCCCTGGCTGGAGCGACCAGCTGCACACCGCACTGGTCGGCCTCGGCTACGCCACCCGGGAGGCCGACGAGGCGGTGGCCGCCGTCACCCCGCAGGCCGAGGAGGCGGTGGCCGCGGGCGGCAGGCCCCAGGTGGCTCAGCTGCTGCGGGCCGCCCTGCAGACCCTGAACCGCACACGGTGAGCCACCGCGGCCGCGGGCCGCGACCGGCGGCACCACTCCAGACGACATCGCGAGGCGAAACGCAGTGAACTGGGACGAGACCCCATCGGCCACCGCCGACGACGCCCCGCCCGGCCCCGGCGGCAGGTTGGTGGGCGCCGACGCGGACGGCGACGACCAGGCGGTGGAGGCCGCGCTGCGCCCGAAGGACCTCGGCGAGTTCGTCGGGCAGGAGCGGGTGCGCGAGCAGCTGGACCTGGTGCTCAAGGCGGCCCGGCAGCGCGGCGGCACCGCCGATCACGTGCTGCTCTCCGGCGCGCCCGGGCTGGGCAAGACCACCCTCTCCATGATCATCGCCGCCGAGATGGCCGCCCCGATCCGGATCACCTCCGGCCCCGCCATCCAGCACGCCGGCGATCTGGCCGCGATCCTCTCCTCCCTCGCCGAGGGCGAGGTGCTCTTCCTGGACGAGATCCACCGGATGTCCCGGCCCGCCGAGGAAATGCTCTATATGGCGATGGAGGACTTCCGCGTCGACGTCATTGTCGGCAAGGGGCCCGGGGCCACCGCCATCCCGCTGGAGCTGCCGCCGTTCACGCTGGTCGGCGCCACCACCCGGGCCGGGCTGCTGCCGCCCCCGCTGCGCGACCGCTTCGGCTTCACCGGCCATATGGAGTTCTACGCCCCGGCCGAGCTGGAGCGGGTCATCCACCGCTCCGCCGGGCTGCTCGACGTGACCATCGAGGCCGAGGGCGCCTCCGAGATCGCGGGCCGCTCCCGCGGCACCCCCCGGATCGCCAACCGTCTGCTGCGCCGGGTGCGGGACTACGCCCAGGTCAAGGCCGACGGCGTGATCACGCGCGAGATCGCCGCCAGCGCCCTCGCCGTGTACGACGTGGACGAGCGCGGTCTGGACCGGCTGGACCGGGCGGTGCTCAGTGCCCTGCTCAAGCTGTTCGGCGGCGGCCCGGTGGGTCTGTCGACCCTGGCGGTCGCCGTGGGGGAGGAGCGTGAGACGGTCGAGGAGGTCGCCGAGCCCTTCCTGGTCCGGGAGGGGCTGCTGGCCCGTACGCCCCGGGGGCGGATCGGCACCCCGGCTGCCTGGGCCCATCTGGGGCTGACCCCGCCGCCGCAGACCGCCGGCGGCGGCCAGGCGGGGCTCTTCGACGGATGAGGGGCCACGCCGAGGCATAAGCGATCGCTTACCCGGCATCATGGCATAGAGGACCAATAATGGCGGGGTCAGGAACCCCGGTACCGCGCCGGGCGTTGTTCCATTGGCGTGGGCTCGCTTAGACTCCGCCGATGCCGTCCGTATGCCGTCCGCTCACCGTGCGGTATACCCACCCCCGTAGACCAGGCCGCTCCCCGCGGTCGTGTGAAGGAATTTCCGTCCCGTGAATATCGTGACTCTCCTGCCGTTCATCGTGCTCATCGGGGCCATGTTCCTGATGACGCGTTCGGCCAAGAACAAGCAGCGCCAGGCCCAGCAGATGCGCAATGACATGCACCCGGGCACGGGCGTGCGGACCATTGGCGGCATGTACGCGACGGTCAAGGAGGTCCACGACGACACGGTCCTCCTCGAGGTGGCCCCCGGCGTGCACGCGATCTACGCGAAGAACTCCGTGGGAGCCGTCCTGGCGGACGCCGAGTACAACCGCATCGTGCACGGCATCGACCCCGACGAGGACGTCGACGCCGCCGACACCCCTGTCGTTCCCGACGACGCCTCCTCGCTGACCGAGGCCGCCGATGCCGGTGATGGCGACTCCTCCGCCGACAAGGCCGACGCGGCCGACGAGACGGACGAGAAGGCCGGGGAGACGGACGTCAAGAAGATCGACCTCGGCAAGGACGACGCCGCGACGGCGAGCACGTCCGAGGACGAGAAGCGGGACGGCGGCACCGACGCGAAGTAAGTCCGTCACCCGGGAAACCGCGGCGCGCCCCCGCTTGGTGCGCCGCGGTTCCCTGAACGGTCTAGGCTCCGGCGGGGGCTCGTCCCCACAAGACTTCGTGGCCGCTCCGCGCACACCCGATGCGGGGCGGTTGGACAGGGAGATACGAGAAGGTGGCAGCACCGAAGAAGGGCCGCAGGTCCTCCGGGTCACAGGGCAGGCCCGGGCGCGCCTTGGCCGTCATCCTGATCGCCATCGTGGCGCTGACCGGAGGCATGTTCGTCTCCGGTCACACCACGCCGCGACTGGGTATCGATCTCGCGGGCGGCACCAGCTTCACGCTGGAGGCCAAGAACCAACCGGGCAAGCCCAACGCGATCAACACGGACAATATGAACACCGCCGTGAGCATCATCGAGCGGCGGGTCAACGGTCTGGGTGTGTCCGAGGCTGAGGTCCAGACGCAGGGCGAGAAGCACATCATCGTGAACATCCCCAAGGGGACGAACGCGAAGCAGGCCCGGCAGCAGGTCGGCACCACCGCCCAGCTCTACTTCCGGCCGGTGACCACGACCACCAGCGGCCAGAAGACGCCCGACCCCAGCTCCACCCCCAGCGCCAGCGGCAAGGGCGATGACAAGGGCGGCAAGCCGTCCGGCACGCCGTCGGCTTCCTCGTCCTCCTCGGCCAGCCCCAGCACCCAGGGGCGGGCCCTCTCCGAGGGACTGAAGGCCGACAAGAAGCCCAGCGAGACCGCCTCGCCGTCGAACACCCCGAAGCCCGACCCGTCCAAGAGCCCGTCCGGTTCCGCCGGCCAGCAGGAGCTGGCCAAGCAGTTCGCGAACCTGGACTGCACCAAGCCGGCCGCACGCGCCGCGGCGGCCGACAAGGCGGCCAACGCCAAGCCGAGCGACCCCGTGCTGGCCTGCAGCGAGAAGGGCGACTCCAAGTTCGTCCTCGGCCCCTCCGAGGTCGAGGGCACCGACGTGGACGACGCCTCCGCGGTCTTCGAGAGCCAGAACGGAGCGGGCTGGATCGTCCAGCTCGACTTCAACGGCAAGGGCTCCAAGAAGTTCGCCAAGACCACCGGCGAACTCACCACCAAGCAGTCCCCGCAGAACCGCTTCGCGATCGTCCTGGACGGCGAGGTCGTCTCCGACCCCGAGGTCACCCAGGGCGCCATCACCGGCGGCCGGGCCACCATCTCCGGCGGCTTCACCCAGCAGAGCTCCGAAGACCTGGCCAACGTGCTGTCCTACGGTGCGCTCCCGCTGTCCTTCGACATCGCGGACGAGACCACCGTCTCCGCCGCGCTCGGCGGTGAGCAGCTGGACGCCGGTCTGGTCGCCGGTGCCATCGGCCTCGCGCTCGTCGTGATCTACCTGGTCGTCTACTACCGCGGTCTCGCCCTCGTGGCCATGGCCAGCCTCGGCGTCTCCGCGATCCTGACGTACACGATCATGGTGCTGCTCGGCCCGGGCATCGGCTTCGCGCTGAACCTGCCGGCGGTCTGCGGTGCGATCGTGGCCATCGGTATCACCGCCGACTCGTTCATCGTCTACTTCGAACGGATCCGCGACGAGATCCGGGAGGGCCGCTCGCTGCGCCCCGCCGTCGAGCGCGGCTGGCCGCGCGCCCGGCGCACCATCCTGGTGTCGGACTTCGTGTCGTTCCTGGCCGCCGCGGTGCTCTACATCGTCACCGTCGGCAAGGTGCAGGGCTTCGCCTTCACCCTGGGGCTCACCACGCTGCTCGACGTCGCCGTGGTGTTCCTCTTCACCAAGCCGCTGATGACGATCCTCGCCCGCCGCCCGTTCTTCGGGAACGGCCATTCGTGGTCCGGACTGGACCCCAAGCGCCTCGGGGTCACGCCGCCGCTGCGCCGTCGCCGTCCCGCCGCCCCCGGCCCCGCCGACACAAAGGAGGCGTGAGATGTCGCGACTCGGCACTCTCGGCGCCAGGCTCTACCGAGGCGAGGTCGGCTACGACTTCGTCGGCAAGCGGAAGATCTGGTACGGCATCTCGATACTGATCACCATCACGGCCATCGTGGGCCTGGCGGTGCGCGGCCTGAACATGGGCATCGAGTTCTCCGGCGGCGCGGTCTTCACCACCCCGAACACCAAGGTCTCGGCCTCCGACCTGCGCCAGACGGCGGAGGACGCGTCCGGCGGCCACACCGTCGTCGTCCAGGAGCTCGGCCGGGGCGGTCTGCGGATCCAGATCAGCGAGCTGGGTACCAAGGAGGCCCTGCCGGTCCAGGAGAACCTCGCCAAGGAGCTGGGCGTCAAGACCAGCAAGATCGACACTCAGCTGGTCGGCCCGAGCTGGGGCGAGCAGATCGCCAGCAAGGCCTGGCAGGGTCTGGCGATCTTCATGGTGCTGGTGGTGATCTATCTCGCCATCGCCTTCGAATGGCGGATGGCGCTGGCCGCCCTGATCGCCCTGATTCACGACCTCACCATCACCGTCGGTGTCTACGCACTGGTCGGCTTCGAGGTCACCCCGGGCACCGTGATCGGTCTGCTGACGATCCTCGGTTATTCGCTCTACGACACCGTCGTGGTCTTCGACGGTCTCAAGGAAGCGTCGAAGGACATCACCAAGCAGACCCGCTTCACCTACAGCGAAATCGCCAACCGCAGCCTCAACTCGACCCTGGTGCGGTCCATCAACACCACGATCGTCGCGCTGCTGCCGGTCGGCGCGCTGCTGTTCATCGGTGGCGGTCTGCTCGGCGCGGGCATGCTCAACGACATCTCCCTGGCGCTCTTCGTCGGTCTCGCCGCCGGTGCGTACTCCTCGATCTTCATCGCGACCCCGCTGGTCGCCGATCTGAAGGAGCGCGACCCGAAGATGAAGGCGCTCGCCAAGCGGGTCAAGGCCAAGCGCGCCGCGTCCGCCAAGGCCGAGGCCGCCGACTCGTCGTCCGACGAGGAGGACACCCCCGACCTGGAGGACGCCGCCGCGGCCCCCGCCGGGGTCGTCGGCCAGCGCCGCCAGCCCGCCGCCCGTAACCGGGGGCGCGGCCGGCCGTCGGGCAAGCGGCGATGAGCGGGGGAGCCCGACGATGACCGAGACGACGAAGACCACGGCTGATAGTCCCGACGGCAGGCCCGACGGATCCGGCGCGGCCGCCGCCGAGGAGCTGCGCACACTGCTCCTCAGCCGGATCCAGGACGTGCCGGACTACCCCGAGCCGGGCGTGATGTTCAAAGACATCACCCCGCTGCTCGCCGACGCCACCGCCTTCGGCGCCCTCACCGAAGCGCTCGCCGAGCTGTGCGTCCGGCACCGGGCGGACAAGGTGGTGGGCCTGGAGGCGCGCGGCTTCATCCTCGCCGCCCCGGCCGCCGTCCGCGCCGGAATCGGTTTCGTACCGGTCCGCAAGGCCGGCAAGCTCCCCGGGGCGACGCTCGGCCAGGCGTACGAGCTGGAGTACGGCACCGCCGAGATCGAGATACACGCCGACGCGCTGGAGCCCGGCGACCGGGTCCTGGTGATCGACGACGTACTGGCCACCGGCGGCACCGCCGAGGCGTCCCTGCAGCTCATCCGGCGGGCCGGCGCCCAGATCGCCGGGGTCGCCGTGCTGCTGGAGCTCGGCTTCCTCGACGGCCGCGGCCGTCTGCTGGCCGCGCTGGACAGCGCCCCGCTGGAGGCCCTGATCACGGTCTGAGCCGGATCACGGGCCCGCACACCGGGCCGAGAAGACCGCCGGAGGGCGGGGACCGCGCACCGCCGGTCCCCGCCCTCCGCCGTGCCGTCACATGCCCCCGTCATGCCCGGCTTGGCGGTCGGCAGGCAAGTGGAGTGGCGGGATCGATACCATGGCAGCCTGACCTTTCGAGGTCCGGACCGCTTGAGGAGTGCTCTTGCCAGACGAGGCCCAGCCGCTCTCGCCCAACGTCCGTCCGGGCGGAACCCCCTCCGCACAGCCGGACGCGCCCACCGCCGCCGAGCCGACGGCGGCCTCCGGCGTGCCCAAGAACAGCGGCGACAGCCCGGTCCGGCGCGGCCCCGAGCAGACGAGCCCGAAGCCCGCCACGGGCCGCTCCAGCAACCTGCCCGCCACCACGCCCCCCGCGCGCCCCGTACAGAGCCCCGCGCCCCGCTCCGGCTCCTCCAACCGCGTCCGGGCCCGCCTGGCGCGCCTCGGCGTCCAGCGTTCCAGCCCGTACAACCCGGTGCTGGAGCCGCTGCTGCGGATAGTGCGCGCCAACGACCCCAAGGCGGAAGCCTCGACGCTGCGCCAGATCGAGCGCGCGTACCAGGTGGCCGAGCGCTGGCACCGCGGCCAGAAGCGCAAGAGCGGCGATCCGTACATCACCCACCCCCTCGCGGTGACCACGATCCTGGCCGAGCTGGGTATGGATCCGGCCACTTTGATGGCCGGGCTGCTGCATGACACCGTCGAGGACACCGAGTACGGCCTGGACACCCTGCGCCGGGACTTCGGCGACCAGGTCGCCCTGCTCGTCGACGGCGTCACCAAGCTGGACAAGGTCAAGTTCGGCGAGGCGGCCCAGGCCGAGACCGTGCGCAAGATGGTCGTCGCCATGGCCCGGGACCCCCGGGTGCTGGTCATCAAGCTCGCCGACCGGCTGCACAACATGCGCACCATGCGCTACCTCAAGCGGGAGAAGCAGGAGAAGAAGGCCCGCGAGACCCTCGAGATCTACGCCCCGCTCGCCCACCGCCTGGGCATGAACACCATCAAATGGGAGCTGGAGGACCTCGCCTTCGCGATCCTCTACCCCAAGATGTACGACGAGATCGTGCGGCTGGTCGCCGAGCGGGCCCCCAAGCGCGACGAGTACCTGGCCGTCGTCACCGACCAGGTCCAGGGCGATCTGCGGGCGGCGCGGATCAAGGCGACCGTCACCGGCCGACCGAAGCACTACTACTCCGTCTACCAGAAGATGATCGTGCGCGGCCGCGACTTCGCCGAGATCTACGACCTGGTGGGCATCCGGGTGCTCGTCGACACCGTCCGCGACTGCTACGCGGCTCTCGGGACCATCCACGCGCGGTGGAACCCGGTGCCCGGGCGGTTCAAGGACTACATCGCGATGCCCAAGTTCAACATGTACCAGTCGCTGCACACGACGGTCATCGGGCCCAGCGGCAAACCGGTCGAGCTGCAGATCCGCACCTTCGACATGCACCGCCGCGCCGAGTACGGCATCGCCGCGCACTGGAAGTACAAGCAGGAGGCGGTGGCCGGCGCGTCCAAGGTGCGCACCGATGTGCCCCGTAAGGCGGGCAAGGACGACGCCGTCAACGACATGGCGTGGCTGCGGCAGCTCCTGGACTGGCAGAAGGAGACCGAGGACCCGGGCGAGTTCCTGGAGTCCCTGCGCTTCGACCTGTCCCGCAACGAGGTCTTCGTCTTCACGCCCAAGGGTGACGTCATAGCGCTTCCGGCCGGGGCCACCCCGGTCGACTTCGCGTACGCCGTGCACACCGAGGTCGGCCACCGCACCATCGGGGCGCGGGTCAACGGGCGGCTGGTGCCGCTGGAGTCGACCCTCGACAACGGCGACCTGGTGGAGGTCTTCACCTCCAAGGCGGCGGGCGCCGGGCCGTCCCGCGACTGGCTGGGTTTCGTCAAGTCGCCCCGCGCCCGTAACAAGATCCGCGCCTGGTTCTCCAAGGAGCGCCGCGACGAGGCCATCGAACAGGGCAAGGACGCGATCGTCCGGGCGATGCGCAAGCAGAACCTGCCCATCCAGCGGATCCTGACCGGGGACTCGCTGGTCACCCTCGCCCATGAGATGCGCTACCCCGACATCTCCGCGCTCTACGCCGCCATCGGCGAGGGTCATGTCTCCGCGCAGAGCGTGGTGCAAAAGCTCGTCCAGGCGCTCGGCGGCGAGGAGGCGGCCAACGAGGACATCGCCGAGACCGCCCCGCCCATCCGCCGCACCAAGCGCCGCTCCAGCGCCGATCCGGGCGTCGTGGTCAAGGGCGTCGAGGATGTGTGGGTCAAGCTGGCCCGCTGCTGTACGCCGGTCCCCGGCGACCCCATCATCGGCTTCGTCACCCGCGGCAGCGGCGTCTCCGTGCACCGCGCCGACTGTGTCAACGTGGACTCGCTCTCCCAGCAGCCCGAGCGCATCCTCGACGTCGAATGGGCCCCCACCCAGTCGTCGGTCTTCCTGGTCGCCATCCAGGTCGAGGCGCTGGACCGGTCCCGGCTGCTGTCGGACGTCACCCGCGTGCTGTCCGACCAGCACGTCAACATCCTCTCGGCGGCTGTGCAGACCTCCCGCGACCGGGTGGCCACCTCGCGCTTCACCTTCGAGATGGGCGACCCCAAGCACCTGGGCCACGTCCTGAAGGCCGTACGGGGCGTCGAGGGCGTCTACGACGTCTACCGGGTCACCTCGGCCCGCGCCCGCTGAGAACCCGCGCCCGCTGAGCACATGACGGCGGCGGCCCCCGGCGCTTTCGCACCGGGGGCCGCCGCCGTCATATCGGCCGGATCAGCGGATCGGCATCAGCCGCCGAACTCCTGCAGACCCTTCAGCGCCTGGTCCAGCAGCGCCTGTCGGCCCTCGAGCTCCTTGGAGAGCTTGTCGGCCTTCGCGTTGTTCCCCGCCGCGCGGGCCGCGTCGATCTGCCTGCGCAGCTTGTCGACGGCGTCCTGCAGCTGGCCGGTGAGCCCCTGGGCGCGCGCCCGCGCCTCGGGGTTGGTCCGCCGCCACTCCGCCTCCTCGGCTTCCTGGATGGCGCGCTCCACCGCGTGGATCCGGCCCTCGATCCGGGCCCGGGCGTCCCTCGGCACATGGCCGACGGCCTCCCACCGCTCGTTGACCGACCGGAAGGCCGCGCGGGCCGCCTTCAGGTCCGAGATCGGCAGCAGCTTCTCGGCCTCGACGACGAGCTCCTCCTTGCGGGTGAGATTCTCCCGCTGCTCGGCGTCGCGCTCCGCGAAGACCTCACTGCGCCCCTGGAAGAAGATGTCCTGCGCACCGCGGAAGCGGTTCCACAGGTCCTCCTCGGCCTCGCGCTGCGCACGGCCCGCGGCCTTCCAGTCCGCCATCAGCTCCCGGTACCGGGCCGCGGTCGGACCCCAGTCGGTGGAGCCGGAGAGCGCCTCGGCCTCGGCGACCAGCTTCTCCTTGGTCTGACGGGCCTCCTCGCGCTGTGCGTCCAGGGCCGCGAAATGCGCCTTGCGGCGCTTGGAGAACGCCGAGCGGGCGTGCGAGAAGCGGTGCCACAGCTCGTCGTCCGTCTTGCGGTCCAGACGCGGCAGGCCCTTCCAGGTGTCCACCAGGGCGCGCAGCCGCTCCCCGGCCGCCCGCCACTGCTCGCTGGCGGCCAGCTGCTCGGCCTCGGCGACCAGGTCCTCCTTGGCCCTGCGGGCCTCGTCGGCCTGGACCGCCTTGGCCGCCTTGCGCTGCTCGCGGCGGGCCTCGACGTCCCCGGCGAGCTTGTCGAGCCGTTTCCTCAGCGCGTCCAGATCGCCGACCACGTGATGCTCGTCGAGCTGGTGCCGGATGTGGTCGATGGCCGCCGTCGCGTCCTTGGCCGACAGATCGGTGGTCTTGACCCGGCGCTCGAGGAGACCGATCTCGACGACCAGACCGTCGTACTTGCGCTCGAAGTAGGCGAGGGCCTCTTCCGGCGATCCCGCCTGCCACGATCCGACGACCTGCTCACCGTCGGCCGTACGCACGTATACGGTCCCCGCCTCGTCGACGCGGCCCCAAGGCTCGCTGCTCACAGCGCCTCCTCCACATGATGCCGGGGCGGGCGCGCGGCCCGCCGGCATCGTCCACAGTTTCTTCCGGCCGGGATGCGCCCTGGCCGGTCTCACGGCAGGGTGGCGGCCTCCGGGGCAGGCACCCTACACAACGCCAACATAGGCGACCGGTGCCCCGGCTGTCCGTATCCTGCGCGACCGAAATTTCGCAGTACGCGCGTCGGCGACCTCAGGACTTGCCGACCGTCGCCTTGTTGATCACGACGCTGGCGTTGGGGGCGGTGTTCATCGTCTGGTCCGGGGCTCCCGCCCCGGCGTCGGCGATCTTCTTCAGGACCTTCATCCCGGCCTTGTCCACGGTGCCGAAGGGCGTGTAGTAGGGCGGGAGCTCGCTCTCCTTGTAGACCAGGAAGAACTGGCTGCCGCCGGTGTTCTTGCCCTGCTTGGTCTGCGGGTTGTACTGGTTGGCCATGGCGACGGTCCCGGCCGGGTACTTGCCGCTCTTGACCGAGGGGTCCTTCAGGTTCTCGTCCGGGAGGGTGTAGCCGGGGCCGCCCGCGCCGGTGCCCTGCGGATCACCGCACTGCAGCACGTAGATCCCCGAGTTCACCAGCCGGTGGCACTTGGTGTGGTCGAAGTAGCCCTCGCCCGCCAGGAAGCTGAAGGAGTTGACCGTGTGCGGCGCCTTGCCGGCGTCCATGGCCACGGAGATGTCCCCGCAGGTCGTCTCCAGCTTCATCGTGTAGGAGGCCGACTTGTCGACCGTGAGCGCCGGCTCCTTCTTCCACGACAGCTTCTTCGGCTTCTTGCCGGCGACCGCCTTCGCCTCCTTGGCACAGGGGTCCGGCGCCTTGCTGGTGGGGGCGGCCGAGGGGGTGCCGGACGCGGCGGCGTCGTCCTTCGTCTTGTCCTTGTCGCTTCCGGACAGCGCGCCGGTGGCCGCGATGGCACCGCCACCGGCCAGGACCACGGCCAGTACGGCGGCGATCACGACATTGCGCTGGCGCGTCTTGTGCCGGGCGGATTCGCGCCGCTGCTGCTGGCGAAGGTACTTCTCCCGGGCGAGTTGCCGCCGCCGCTGCTCGTTACTGACCACCGGGTCGTCTCCTCAAGGCGTGTGCCGTCAGTGTCCTGCTGTTGTGCGTGAGGGCTCGGCCGTACCGTATACGGGTTCGCTGTGGTGGGGGCGCCGCCGGTAGGCTCTGAAGCCGCCGACAATCTTCCACCGGACGACTTTTAAGGACGATCGTGCTCATTGCCGGGTTCCCCGCCGGGGCCTGGGGGACCAATTGCTATCTGGTCGCCCCCGCCGCCGGTGAGGAGTGCGTGATCATCGACCCGGGCCATCAGGCGGCCCAAGGCGTCGCGGAGGCGGTCGCCAAGCACCGGCTCAAGCCCGTCGCCGTCGTCCTCACCCACGGCCATATCGACCATGTCGCCTCGGTCGTCCCGGTCTGCGGCGCGCATGACGTACCGGCCTGGATCCACCCGGCCGACCGCTACATGATGAGCGACCCCGAGAAGGCATTCGGGCGCTCCATCGGCATGCCGCTGATGGGCGAACTCACCGTGGGCGAGCCGGACGACGTCAAGGAGCTGGCCGACGGCGCCGAGCTGAAGCTGGCCGGTCTCGAGCTCACCGTCGCGCACACCCCGGGCCATACCAAGGGGTCGGTGACCTTCCGGATGCCCGAGCAGGCGGACGTCCCGTCCGTCTTCTTCGCGGGCGATCTGCTTTTCGCCGGCTCCATCGGACGCACCGATCTGCCCGGCGGCGATCACGCCGAGATACTCGAGTCGCTGGCCCGTGTGGTCCTGCCGCTCGACGACTCGACCGTGGTGCTGTCCGGCCATGGCCCCCAGACCAGCATCGGCCGTGAGCGCGCCACCAACCCGTATCTGCGCGAGGTGGCCGCCGGCCTGGGAGACGGCGCGCAGCGCCCGGCTCCGCGACGAGGAATGTGACGAGAGACTTCCGTTGAGCACCTTCAAAGCCCCCCGGGGCACGTATGACCTGATCCCGCCGGCCTCCGCGGCGTACCTGGCGGTGCGCGAGGCGATCGCCGCACCGCTCAAGCGCTCCGGCTACGGCTATATCGAGACCCCCGGTTTCGAGAACGTGGAGCTCTTCGCGCGCGGCGTCGGCGAGTCCACCGACATCGTGACCAAGGAGATGTACACCCTCACCACCAAGGGCGGCGACGAGCTCGCGCTGCGCCCCGAGGGCACCGCCTCGGTGCTGCGCGCCGCCCTGGAGGCCAATCTGCACAAGGCCGGGTCACTGCCGGTCAAGCTCTGGTACTCGGGCTCGTACTACCGCTACGAGCGGCCGCAGAAGGGCCGCTACCGCCACTTCTCGCAGGTCGGCGCGGAGGCGATCGGCGCCGAGGATCCGGCCCTGGACGCCGAGCTGATCATCCTCGCCCACGACGCGTACCGCTCGCTGGGGCTGCGCGACTTCCGCATCCTGCTGAACTCGCTGGGCGACGCCACCTGCCGCCCCGTCTACCGGGCCGCCCTCCAGGACTTCCTGCGCGGCCTCGACCTGGACGAGGACACCCGGGCGCGCGTCGAGATCAACCCGCTGCGGGTGCTGGACGACAAGCGCGAGGCGGTGCGCGAGCAGCTGACCGGCGCCCCGCTGCTGCGCGACTACCTGTGCGAGGAGTGCAAGGCGTACCACGCGGAGGTCCGCGAGCTGATCACCGCGCGGGGCGTGGCCTTCGAGGACGACGCGAAGCTGGTGCGCGGCCTGGACTACTACACCCGCACGACCTTCGAGTTCGTCCACGACGGGCTGGGCTCGCAGTCCGCGGTCGGCGGCGGCGGCCGCTACGACGGGCTGTCCGAGATGATCGGCGGCCCGGCGCTGCCCTCGGTGGGCTGGGCGCTCGGCGTCGACCGTACGGTGCTGGCGCTGGAGGCCGAGGGCATCGAGCTGAACCTCCCCGATGCCGTCAGCGTCTTCGCGGTGCCGCTGGGGGAGGAGGCCAGGAAGGTCCTCTTCGGCGTGGTCGGCGAACTCCGCACGGCGGGTGTCGCCACGGACTTCGCCTACGGCGGCAAGGGCCTGAAGGCCGCGATGAAGGCGGCCAACCGCAGCGGTGCGCGCTACGCGATCGTGGCCGGCGAGCGCGACCTCGCCGAGGACGTGGTCCAGCTGAAGGACATGGAGTCCGGCGAGCAGGCGCCGGTGCCCCTGGCCGAGGTGGTCGAGGCGATCCACTCGCGCCTCGCCTGAACGACGCTCGAAGGGGGTCCGGGGATTCCCCGGGCCCCCTTTCGCTTTCGCTGCCCCTACAGCAGGCCCAGCCGCATCGCGCTGGTGACCGCCGCGGTGCGGTCGTCCACGCCCAACTTGCCGAAGGCCCGCAGCAGATGGGTCTTCACCGTCGATTCGCCGATGAACAGACGTCGTCCGATCTCCGCATTGGTGCACCCCTGCGCGACCAGCCGCAGCACGGCCGTCTCCCGCTCGGAGAGCCGGGGGCGCTCGGGCCGGTCGCGCAGCTGGTCCATGAGCCGGGCGGCGACGGACGGGGCCAGGACCGTCTCGCCGCGAGCGGCGGAGCGTACGGCCTCGGCCAGTTCGGCGCGGGCCATGTCCTTGAGCAGATAGCCCGCCGCGCCCGCCTCCACCGCGCGCAGGATGTCCCCGTCCGTCTCGTACGTGGTCAGCACGATCACGCGGGACGGCAGCCCGGCGGCGGTCATCCGCGCGATCGACTCCACCCCGCCACCATCCGGCATCCGCAGGTCCATCAGCACCACATCGGGCCGCAGCGAGGCGCACAGCGCCTCCGCCCGCGGCCCGCTGTCCGCCTCGCCGACGACCGTCAGATCGGGTTCCGCGCCGAGCATGCCGCGCAGCCCCTCCCGTACCACCGGGTGGTCGTCCGCGATCAGGATCCGGATCACCGTGCGCTCCTCGTTCATGCCGTCGGCGTTCATGGCGTCGGCCGGGTGGGATGGGGGGACGGGGCGGTCGGCTGGACGGGCAGTGCGAGCGCGACCGTCGTGCCCTCGCCCGGGGCGGCAGCCACCTCCGCCGTGCCGCCCACCTCGCCTGCCCGTGCGCGCGGCCCGGCCAGGCCGTAGCCCTCGCGCGGGGAGCGCGGGTCGAAGCCACGGCCGGTGTCCCGGACCCGCAGCCGCAGCGCGTCCTCGCCATAGCCGAGCGCGACGGTGACGGCGGTGCCCGGCCCCGCGTGCCGACGGGCGTTTGACAGCGCCTCCTGGCAGCTGCGCAGCGCCACCACCTCCACGGCGGCGGGCAGCGGCCGGACCGCCCCCGAGACCTCGACGCGGGCGGGGGAGCCGGTCTGCTCCCCGTGCCGCACGGCCAGCCGCCGCAGCGCGTCGGGAAGTGAACTGCCGTCCAGGTCGGCCGGGCCAGCCCCGGCGACCAGGGCGCGGGCCTCCGCGAGGTTCTCCCGGGCCGTATGGGCCATGAGGCCCAAGTGGCGGCGGGCCAGCGGCATATCGTGGTCCAGCTCCGACTCCACGGCCTGAACGAGCATCACCAGGCTGGTGAAGCCCTGGGCGAGGGTGTCGTGGATCTCCCGGGTCAGCCGCTCCCGCTCCGCGAGGGCGCCGTGCGCGATCGACAGCCGGGCCACCTCCTCGCGGCTGGCGTCCAGTTCGGCGATCAGCCGGGCGCGCTCGGTGCTCTGCTGGAGGACCATGATGATCCAGCTGCCGATGATCAGCGAGAAGGCCCATGAGACGGCCGCGAAGAGGGAGTTGAAGAACAGATCCCCGGAATCCGGCCGCTCCATGAGCGCCCAGACCACCACCGGGACGACGTTGATCACGGTGACGGCGATCAGCGCCCTGCGCATCCGCAGCAGCATGAAGCACTGGGGCGTCAGCGCGAAGATGGCGATCCGGGTCTCCCCGACCAGCGCCGCGGGCACCACGAACAGCAGGAACAGCCCCACCAGATAGACCAGCGCGCGGGACTGGTCCTCGCCTTCCGTCAGCAGTACCGGCCGGCCCACCAGCACATACCACGGCGCGGTCGCGGCGAAGAAGGCCGCCGCGACCGCGCGCGGTCCGGTCCCGGGGTCCGATCCGCTCAGGACGAACAGGAAGGTGGCCGCGAACACGATCGCGAAATAAACGTCCCAGCGGCGGTAGGTGTGGTTGTACACGTCCGGATCGCGAGGGCCGGCCGGTTCGCTCAGCCGTCCCGGTGGCTCTTCCAACGGAAAGTCAGCAGACACAGCACCAATCCTCCGACGCACCACGCGCCCAGCACCAGGGCGATCCGCCCGTACTCCCAGGAGCCCGCCTGCTCCAGCACGGCCGCCGACTCCGGCAGGAACACACCTCGGAACCCCTGGCACATCCACTTCAGCGGGAAGAGGGCAGCCACGGTCAGCATCCAGTCCGGCAGCGTGTCGATCGAGATGAAGACGCCGGAGATGAACTGCAGCACCAGGAACGGCAGGACCACCACCGAAGTGGCGCTCTTACCGGAGCGCGGCACACCGCTGATCGCGATGCCCAGCAGCGCACAGCCGGTCAGTCCGAGGGCGAAGACCCAGGCGAAGGTGAACCACGTGGCCGCCCCCGTGGGCAGATCGAGGTCGAAGAGCGCGGCGCCGACGGCCAGCAGCAGCACCGTCTCGGCGATCCCGGAGACCAGGACCAGCCACAGCTTGCCGAGGAAGTAGGCGGCCGGGGGCATCGGCGTACCGCGCAGCCGCCGCAGCACCTTCTCGTCCCGTTCGAGCGCGATGGAGACGCCCAGCGACTGGAAGCTGGTCGACATCACCCCCGACGCGATCATCGCCGCGGCGTACAGCTGAGAGGCGGTCACGCCCGCGCCCCGCACATCGTTCCGGAAGATCGAGGCGAACAGGGACAGGAAGACGACGGGGAAGGCGAAGGTGAAGACCACCTGTTCGCGCTGGCGGAAGAACTGCCTGAGCTCGAGGGCGCCCCGGTGCAGCCCGAGGGTCCAGGCGCCGGGCAGCCGCGCGGGGGCGGCCGCGGCGGTGCGCCGGGCACCGGAGGAGGTGGCGCTCGTGGTGGTCATCGCGTGCCCTCCCCGGGCTGCTCGTCGAGTTGTCCGGTGAGCCGCAGATAGACGTCCTCCAGGGTCGGCCGGGAGATCCGCAGCCCCGGAATCTCCCCGTCGAAGCGGCGCATCAGCTCCGCGACGGTACGGGTCGGGGTCTCCGTCTCCTCCTGGCGCGCCCCGTCGCCGGGCTCGATCCAGTGGACCGTCGCCCGGCCACCGTGCCGCTCGCGCAGTTCGGCGGGTGCGCCCTCGGCGACGACCTTGCCCGCGGCGATGACCGCCAGCCGGTCGGACAGCGCCTCCGCCTCGTCGAGATAGTGCGTGGTGAGCACGATCGTGGTGCCCTCGTCCGCCAACCGCCTGATCAGCTCCCAGAACCGCCGCCGCGCCGCCGGGTCGAAGCCCGTCGTCGGCTCGTCCAGCAGCAACAGCTCCGGATCGCCGATCACCCCGAGGGCCACGTCCAGACGGCGCCGCTGGCCGCCCGACAGCGCCTTGATCCGGCTGCCCGTCTTGGCCTCCAGGCCGACCAGGCCGATGACCTCGTCGGGGTCGCGCGGGCGCGGGTAGTAGCGGGCGAAATGCCGCACGGTCTCCCGCACCGTCAACTCGGCCGGGGCGGATTCATCCTGCCAAACGATGCCGATCCGGGAACGCCATTCCCGTCCCCCGGAGGCGGGATCCCGGCCCAGCACCGTGACCTCTCCCGCGTCCCGGCTCCGATGGCCCTGGAGGATCTCCACCGTGGTGCTCTTGCCCGCCCCGTTGGGCCCCAGGACGCCGAACACCTCACCCTGCCGGATGCCCAGGTCAACGCCGTCCAACGCGGTCACCGCGCCATAGCGCTTGCGCAGCCCGCGCACCCGTATCGCTTCGTCTGCCATATCCATGAGCGTGAGGGTGCCGCGCTCGTCCCGGGGACGACCGGGAAGCCCGTCTTATGTCCTCCGAACGGGGGACAGGGCACCATGGCATGGCCTGGATGAGCGGGCCGTACGGCGGGGGTGGGTGCGGCACAATGGCCGTGCCCGACGGGGCTGAACACGGTGGAGAGCGACGGACGGCGAGTATGGCGACGACAGTGATGGACGACGTGGAGTCCGGCGAGGCGCGGGAGGGCGCGCGGACCGGGACGGGGGGCAGCCGCGCCTTCGCCCTTCTGCTCGTGATCACCGGTGCGCTGGGGCTCCTCGCGGCCTGGGTCATCACGATCGACAAGAACAAGATCCTCGAGTACAAGGCCGACGGTAAGGTCTTCACGCCCGGCTGCAGCCTCAACCCCGTCGTCTCCTGCGGCAACATCATGGAGAGCGACCAGGCGCAGGCGTTCGGCTTCCCGAACCCGATGCTCGGCCTGGTCGCCTACGCCATCGTGATCTGCGTGGGCATCACCCTGCTGACCGGGGCGCGCTTCCCGCGCTGGTACTGGCTGACCTTCAACGCGGGCACGATCTTCGGCGTCGGCTTCGTGACCTGGCTGCAGTACGAGTCGCTGTACGTCATCGGCTCGCTGTGCCTGTGGTGCTGCCTCGCCTGGGTCGCCACCATCGTGATGTTCTGCTACGTCACCGGCCACAACCTCAAGCACGGATACCTTCCCGCGCCGGACGGCCTGCGGCGCGGGCTCATGGAGTTCCACTGGGTGGTCCCGGTGATGTGGATCGGCGTCATCGGAATGCTGATCCTCACCCGCTGGTGGGACTTCTGGACGGGCGCTCAGGGCTGAAGCCCGCCCTTTCCGAACCCTGGGCCCGGCGGCTGAACCCCGGGCCCGGCGGCGGTCCGGCAGCGTTGTCACAGGGTTGGCATAGGCTTCCCGTCGTGGAGCCAGACCTGTTCACCGCCGCCGCAGAGGACCGCCAGGAGAAGGATCCGGCCAGCAGCCCGCTGGCCGTGCGGATGCGTCCGCGCACTCTCGACGAGGTCGTGGGCCAGCAGCATCTGCTGCGCCCCGGATCGCCGCTGCGCCGGCTCGTGGGCGAGGGGGGCGGCGGTCCGGCCGGGCCGTCGTCGGTGTTCCTGTGGGGCCCGCCGGGGATCGGCAAGACGACGCTGGCGTATGTGGTCAGCCAGGCCACCCAGAAGCGCTTCGTCGAGCTGTCGGCCATCACCGCGGGGGTCAAGGAGGTCCGGGCCGTCATCGACGGCGCGCGCCGCTCCTCCGGGGCGTACGGGCGGGACACCGTCCTCTTCCTGGACGAGATCCACCGCTTCAGCAAGGCCCAGCAGGACTCGCTGCTGCCCGCCGTGGAGAACCGCTGGGTGACGCTGATCGCGGCCACCACCGAGAATCCGTACTTCTCCGTGATCTCCCCGCTGCTCTCCCGCTCGCTGCTGCTCACCCTGGAGCCGCTGACCGACGACGATCTGCGCGGGCTGCTGCATCGCGCGCTCACCGACGAGCGCGGGCTCGGCGGAGCGGTCACCCTCCCCGAGGACGCCGAGGCGCATCTGCTGCGCATAGCGGGCGGCGACGCCCGGCGGGCGCTCACCGCGCTGGAGGCGGGCGCCGGGGCGGCCCTGGACAAGGGCGAGGCGGAGGTCACCCTCACCTCGCTGGAGGAGGCGGTCGACCGGGCCGCGGTGAAGTACGACCGCGCGGGCGACCAGCACTACGACGTGGCCAGCGCCCTCATCAAGTCCATCCGCGGCTCGGATGTGGACGCGGCGCTGCACTATCTGGCCCGGATGATCGAGGCGGGGGAGGACCCGCGGTTCATCGCCCGCCGGCTGATGATCTCGGCGAGCGAGGACATCGGCCTCGCCGATCCGACCGCCCTGCCCACCGCCGTGGCCGCGGCGCAGGCGGTCGCCCTGATCGGCTTCCCGGAGGCCGCGCTCACCCTGAGCCATGCCACGATCGCCCTGGCGCTCGCGCCCAAGTCCAACGCCGCGACCACGGCGATCGGCGCGGCGCTGGCGGATGTGCGGGCGGGCCTGGCCGGGCCGGTGCCGCCGCATCTGCGTGACGGCCACTACCAGGGCGCCAAGAAGCTCGGCCACGCACAGGGCTATCTCTACCCGCACGATCTGCCGGGCGGGATCGCGGCGCAGCAGTACGCACCGGACAAGATCCACGGCAAGCGGTACTACGAGCCCACGCGGTACGGCGCCGAGGCGCGGTACGCGGATGTGGTGGAGCGGGTGCGGGCGCGGCTGCGGGGCGACCCGCCGCCGTCCGCCGACGGTCCGGCCCCGGCCTCGTCGTAGCGGCCCGGCCCGCGGCCGCCGCACCCGCGCCGGTCACCCCACTCGCAGGCTCAGCTCGTCGCCGCGTCGAACAGGGCGTGCATCGCGTGCCGCAGCTCGGTCACGTTCCGCACCGGCTCGGGGAAGTCGAAGCGCGCGTCGAACGGCCGGTCCGCCTCGTCCGTGAAGCGCACCCGCAGACCGAAGCGGTCCAGGGCCACCGGGGTGGCCGCGCCCCGGGCGCAGACCACGCCGGAGCGGTCGCCGAGCAGTGCGCACAGCCCGCGCACCTGCTCGCTGTGGGCGGCGTGCAGATGCTGGAGCAGATCGGCCTCATGCCGCACGAGCGGATCGGGGTCGGCGGTCGTGAAGTCGTCCGGCTCGATGCCGTCCGCGCCCCACAGGTCGTCCACGCACGCCTCGCCGACCTCCAGCCGCAGCAGCGTCCAGGCGGCTCTCCCGGCGGGCCCCACGCCGGCGGCCGGCTCACCGGACCGCCGGGGCCGCGGCGCCTGGTCGAGGCCGAGCAGTTCGCCCACCGGATGCCGCTCGGCCAGCAGCGCCGCCGCGGCGCGCGTGCGCTCACCGCAGGGGATGGGGGTGAGCCAGCCGGCCACCCAGGCGCGGCCGCGGATCCGCTGGGGCATCGCGACGGGGGCGACGTCGGTGATCTCCATCACGCAGGTCAGCTCGTCGTCCTGGGCGTGTGCGGCGGCCCGGGCGGCGGGGGAGCCGCTGGGGACGAGCAGCAGCACATCTCCGTCCGGGGCGACCGTCCGGGCGGCCGGACAGTCGGCCCCCAGGTCATCCAGGGCCTCGATTCCGGGAATCGTCAACGAAGCCGTAGCCTTGGATTCAACGAGAGTACGTACGCGCTCTGCAGCCGACGGCCGCAGGGCGTCTTCCTTGGGGCGCGGCTGACCCTCCTCGGGGCTCTGACCAGTGCTGGGCAGGGGGATCCCAGGTCGAAACATGCGTTCTCCTCGGCTAAGGTAAGGCTCACCTAACTTACATGGAGGTTCGTTCCCCGTGAACCAGTCGCGTCCCAAGGTCAAGAAGTCGCGGGCGCTGGGCATTGCTCTGACCCCGAAGGCCGTCAAGTACTTCGAGGCTCGCCCGTACCCGCCGGGTGAGCACGGCCGTGGCCGCAAGCAGACCAGTGACTACAAGGTCCGGCTGCTGGAGAAGCAGCGCCTGCGCGCCCAGTACGACATCAGCGAGCGCCAGATGGCCCGTGCCTACGACCGCGCTCGGAAGGCCGGAGGCAAGACGGGCGAGGCTCTGGTCATCGAGCTCGAGCGCCGTCTGGACGCGCTCGTCCTGCGGTCGGGCATCGCCCGCACCATCTACCAGGCCCGCCAGATGGTCACCCACGGCCACATCGAGGTCAACGGCCGTAAGGTCGACAAGCCGTCCTTCCGGGTCCGCCCGGACGACGTGGTGATGGTCCGCGAGCGCAGCCGCGACAAGCACCCCTTCCAGGTGGCGCGCGAGGGTGGTTACGCCCCCGACGGCGAGACCCCGCGCTACCTCCAGGTCAACCTGATGGCGCTCGCCTTCCGCCTCGACCGGGACCCCAACCGCAAGGAGATTCCGGTCATCTGCGACGAGCAGCTCGTCGTCGAGTACTACGCCCGCTGATCCAGCGGAGCGCACAGTACCCAGCCAAGCCCGCGGGTTCCCCTCGACGCCGGTCGACGGGGAACCCGCGGGCTTGTCCGATGGCGGACCCGGGAGCGCGCCCGGTGGCCGTTATCCGTTTCGGGTGCGCGTCCGTGGCGCGATAAGGTCGATACCTGCCGCCCGCGCCCGGATACCGCCCGAGAGCGGCGGGCGACGAACGACCCGAACGACGAGCGATCACGACGAGCACGACCAACACGACCAACGACGACGAGCGGCGACAGGGAGCGGTGCGACGTGTCCGGTGGAGAGGTGGCCGGGATCCTCGTGGCCGTCTTCTGGGCGATCCTGGTGTCCTTCCTCGCCCTGGCGCTGGTGAGGCTGGCTCAGACGCTCAAGGCGGCCACCAGGCTGCTGGCGGAGGTCACCGATCAGGCGGTTCCGCTGCTCAGCGAGGCGTCCGCGACCGTACGCGAGGCCAACACCCAGCTCGCCCGGGTGGATTCCATCGCCTCCGACGTCCAGGAGGTCACCTCCAACGCCTCCGCGCTCTCCTCGACCGTCTCCACCGCCTTCGGCGGTCCGCTGGTCAAGGTGGCCGCGTTCGGCTATGGCGTCCGGCGGGCGATCGGCCGCAAGGGGCGAGCGGAGGACGAGCCCGCGCCCGCGCGCACCGTCGTCATCGGCAAGACCCTGCCGTCCGCCCGCTGGGGCGGCCGTCGCAACCGTGGATCGAAGGGCTGACAGACCGGATGTTCCGCCGCACATTCTGGTTCACCACCGGCGTCGCCGCCGGAGTGTGGGCCACCACCAAGGTCAACCGCAAGCTCAACCAGCTCACCCCGGAGAGTCTGGCGGCGCAGGCCGCCGACCGCGCGGTGCTGGCAGGCCGGCGGATCAAGGTCTTCGCCCTCGACGTACGGGACGGCATGGCCGACCGCGAGGCCGCGCTCAAGGACGCGCTCGGGCTCTCGGCGCCACCGCCGGACGACCGCAAGCAGCTCCCGGCCCAGCGGGGCCGGACCCAGCTCACCCACACCACTCCCCACAAGCTCCACAAAGCCGGAAATGAGGACCACTGATGGAGTCGGCTGAAATCCGCCGCCGCTGGCTGCGCTTCTTCGAGGAGCGCGGGCACACCGTCGTGCCGTCGGCGTCGCTCATCGCGGACGACCCGACGCTGCTGCTGGTCCCCGCGGGCATGGTCCCCTTCAAGCCGTACTTCCTCGGCGAGGTCAAGCCGCCCTTCGACCGCGCCGTCAGCGTGCAGAAGTGCGTGCGCACCCCGGACATCGAAGAGGTCGGCAAGACCACCCGCCACGGCACCTTCTTCCAGATGTGCGGGAACTTCTCGTTCGGCGACTACTTCAAGGAAGGCGCCATCACGTACGCCTGGGAGTTGCTGACCAGCTCCCAGGAGGAGGGCGGCTACGGCCTCGACCCCGAGCGGCTGTGGATCACCGTCTACGAGCAGGACGACGAGGCCGAGCGCATCTGGCGCGAGGTGATCGGCGTCCCCGCCGAGCGCATCCAGCGCCTGGGCATGGGCCCGAACTACTGGTCCATGGGCGTTCCCGGCCCCTGCGGCCCCTGCTCCGAGATCAACTACGACCGTGGTCCGGAGTTCGGCGAGGAGGGCGGCCCGGCCGTCAACGACGAGCGCTACGTGGAGATCTGGAACCTGGTCTTCATGCAGTACGAGCGCGGTGCGGGCGAGGGCAAGGAGAACTTCCCCATCCTCGGCGAGCTGCCCAGCAAGAACATCGACACCGGCCTCGGCCTCGAGCGCCTCGCGATGATCCTGCAGGGCGTGCGGAACATGTACGAGACCGACACCCTGCGCGTCGTCATGGACAAGGCCACCGAGCTGACCGGGGTCGCCTACGGCGCCGCCCATGACTCCGATGTCTCGCTGCGCGTGGTCGCCGACCATATGCGCACCTCCGTCATGCTCATCGGCGACGGCGTCACCCCCGGCAACGAGGGCCGCGGCTATGTGCTGCGCCGCATCATGCGCCGCGCCATCCGCAACATGCGCATCCTCGGCGCCACCGAGCCGGTCGTCGGCGAGCTGGTCGACGTCGTCCTCAAGACGATGGGCCAGCAGTACCCGGAGCTGCTGACCGACCGCAAGCGCATCGAGACCGTCGCCCTCGCCGAGGAGTCGGCCTTCCTCAAGACGCTCAAGGCCGGCACCAACATCCTCGACACCGCCGTCACCGACACCAAGTCCGCCGGTGGCAGCGTGCTCGCCGGTGACAAGGCGTTCCTGCTCCACGACACCTGGGGCTTCCCGATCGACCTCACCCTCGAGATGGCCGCCGAACAGGGCCTCTCGGTGGACGAGGCGGGCTTCCGCCGGCTGATGAAGGAGCAGCGGGAGCGCGCCAAGGCCGACGCCAAGGCCAAGAAGACCGGCCATGCCGACCTGTCCGCCTACCGCGAGGTGGCCGACAGCTCCGGTCTGACCGAGTTCACCGGCTACAGCCACACCGAGGGCGAGTCCACGATCGTGGGCCTGCTGGTCGACGGGGTGTCCTCGCCCGCCGCCACCGAGGGCGACGAGGTCGAGGTCGTCCTGGACCGCACCCCGTTCTACGCCGAGGGCGGCGGCCAGCTCGCCGACACCGGCCGGATCAAGCTGGACACCGGCGCCGTGGTGGAGGTCCGGGACGTCCAGCAGCCGGTGCCCGGCGTCAGCGTGCACAAGGGCGTCGTCCAGGTCGGCGAGGTGACGGTCGGCGCCGGTGCCCACGCCCGGATCGACATCACGCGCCGCCGCGCCATCGCCCGCGCCCACAGCGCCACCCACCTCACCCACCAGGCGCTGCGCGACGCCCTGGGCCCGACCGCCGCCCAGGCCGGTTCGGAGAACTCGCCCGGCCGCTTCCGCTTCGACTTCGGCTCGCCGGCCGCCGTGCCCGGCGGGGTGCTCATGGACGTCGAGCAGAAGATCAACGAAGTGCTCTCGCGTGAACTCGACGTCTCCGCCGAGGTGATGAGCATGGACGAGGCCAAGAAGCAGGGCGCCATCGCCGAGTTCGGCGAGAAGTACGGCGACCGGGTGCGCGTGGTGACCATCGGCGACTTCTCCAAGGAGCTGTGCGGTGGCACGCATGTGCACAACACCGCCCAGCTGGGTCTGGTGAAGCTGCTCGGCGAATCCTCCATCGGCTCCGGTGTGCGCCGGGTCGAGGCTCTGGTGGGCGTGGACGCCTACAACTTCCTCGCCCGTGAGCACACGGTCGTCTCCCAGCTCACCGACCTGGTCAAGGGCCGCCCCGAGGAGCTCCCGGAGAAGATCTCCGGCATGCTGAGCAAGCTCAAGGAGGCCGAGAAGGAGATCGAGCGGTTCCGCGCCGAGAAGGTGCTGCAGGCCGCCGCCGGTCTCGCCCAGGGCGCCAAGGACGTCCGGGGCACGGCCCTGGTCGCCGCCAAGGTACCGGACGGCACCTCCGCCGACGATCTGCGCAAGCTGGTCCTGGACGTGCGCGGCCGCATCCCGGGCGACCGCCCCGCCGTCGTCGCCCTCTTCACGGTGGCGGGCGGCCGTCCGCTGACCGTGATCGCCACCAATGAGGCCGCCCGTGAGCGCGGTCTCAAGGCCGGTGACCTGGTCCGCACCGCCGCCAAGACGCTCGGCGGCGGAGGCGGCGGCAAGCCGGACGTGGCCCAGGGCGGCGGCCAGAACCCGGACGCCGTCGGCGAGGCCATCGAGGCCGTCGAGCGGCTTGTCGCGGACTCGGACCGGTAGTCGTGCGACGCGGCAGGCGGATCGCCATCGACGTCGGGGACGCCCGGATCGGGGTCGCCTCGTGCGACCCCGACGGGATCCTCGCCACCCCCGTGGAGACCGTGCCGGGACGCGACATCCCGGCCGCCCACAAGCGGCTCGCGGCGCTCGTCGCGGAGTACGAACCGCTCGAAGTGGTGGTCGGCCTGCCGCGCTCGCTCAGCGGGCGCGAGGGGCCGGCCGCGGCCAAAGTGCGCACCTTCGCGCGCGAGTTGGCGCGGCGGGTCGCCCCGGTGCCGGTACGGCTCGTCGACGAACGTATGACCACTGTCACAGCGTCCCAGGGGCTGCGCGCCTCCGGGGTGACGTCGAAGAAGGGCCGCTCGGTGGTTGACCAGGCAGCCGCCGTGGTGATCCTGCAGAGCGCGCTGGAGACCGAGCGGGTCTCGGGCAGGGCCCCCGGAGAAGCCGTCGAAGTGGTCATCTGATCGCGGTACGGTAACGTTCCGCGCGACATGGCCGCCGCCACCTGTGCCACGAACACGCCGAGCGGTGACCACCTCCGTCGCTAGGGGATCGATGACTGAGTACGGCCGGGGACCCGGCTCCCAACCGTGGCATCCAGAGGATCCGCTGTACGGGGACCGAGAGTGGAGCGGCCAGCCCACGGCGGCCGGTCAGGATCCCTATGCGCAGGCCCCCTACGCTCAGGAGCCGTACGCGCAGGACCCCTATGCGCAGGAGGCCTACGCCCAGGATCCGTACGGTCAGGGCTCCTACGGGCAGGACGCGTACGCCCAGGACCCCTACGGGCACCAGCAGTATCCGCACGGATATCAGCAGGATCCCCAGCAGCACCAGCAGCCCCAGTGGGACGGCCAGGACGCCGGCTACCCGCATCAGGGGCACCCGCAGGAGTACCCCGCCCAGGGTGTTCCCTACCCGCCCCAGAGCGGCTCGTACGGGGGTATGGACCCGCACGATCCCTACGGGAGCCAGAGCGGTTCCTACCCGACGCAGGACCCCTACCAGGGACAACAGCAGTCACCGCAGGCCCCCTCGGGACCTCAGGGCGCCCATGTGCCCCCGCAGACACAGCAGATGCCCACGGTGTCCGCGGAGCACCAGGTGCCGCGCCAGCGTGAGGCCCCCGAGGAGCCGCCCCGGGCGGACGGCGAGGAAGACCACCCGTTCTTCACGGACGGCGGCGGCCGGGGCCTGGACGACGCGGCGGACGATGACGATGACGACGACGAGCCCGGCGCGCGCGGCGGCAAGAAGGGCAAGGGCAAGAAGCCCAAGAAGCGCCGCAGCGGCGTGGCGTGCCTCTTCGTCACCGTCGTCCTGGTGGGCGCCGTCGGCGGAGGCGGCTACTACGCCTACGACTTCTGGCAGACCCGCTTCGGCCCCGCACCCGACTACTCGGGCGACGGCACCGGGCAGATCGAGGTGGAGGTTCCCTCCGGCTCCGGCAATGCCGAGATCGGCTCGATCCTCGCCGACAAGGGCGTGGTCAAGAGCAGTGGCGCCTTCGTCGAGGCCGTGGAGGACAGCGGCAAGTTCGTCCAGCCGGGCACCTACAGCCTGCGCAAGGAGATGTCCGGCGCGGCGGCGGTCAAGCTGATGCTCGACCCCACCAGCAGCAATGCCCTGATCGTCACCGAGGGCATGCGCGACGCCGCGATCTACGCGGCGATCGACAAGAAGGTCGGCGTCAAGGCGGGAACCACCGCGGACATCGCCAAGAAGGAGGCGAAGAACCTCGGGCTGCCCTCCTGGGCCGACGACAACAGCAAGATCAAGGATCCGCTGGAAGGGTTCCTGTACCCGTCCCGCTACAGCGTGGGCAAGGGCGCCAAGCCCGCGGACGTGCTGCGGAAGATGGTCGCCGAGGCCAACCGTAACTACGGCAGCCAGGATCTGGAGGGCAAGGCGAAGGAGCTGGGCCTCAAGTCCCCGCTCCAGCTGATCAGCGTGGCCAGCCTGGTCCAGGCGGAGGGCGTCACCCACGACGACTTCCGGAAGATGGCCGAGGTCATCTACAACCGGCTCAAGCCCGCTAATCCCGAGACCTACGGCAAGCTGGAATTCGACTCCACGTACAACTACATCAAAAACCAGAGCAAGATCGATATTTCGATCAATGAGATCAAGCAATACAACAACCCGTACAACACGTACTTCTACAAGGGACTGCCGCCCGGTCCGATCGGAAACCCGGGCCATGACGCGCTGAGGGCGGCGATGAACCCGACCAGCGACGGCTGGTATTACTTCATCTCGCTCGACGGCAAGACGAGCCAGTTCTCCAAGACCTACGCGGATCACCAGAAGTGGGTCGAGAAGTTCAATAAGCAGCGCACGAACAACGGCTGAGGAAAGATGTCGGAAAACCGCAGGGCAGCGGTGCTCGGTTCGCCGATCGCCCACTCCCTGTCACCGGTGCTGCACCGCACGGCGTACCGGGAGCTGGGCCTGAGCGGCTGGACGTACGACCGCTTCGAGGTGGACGAGACCGCACTGCCGGACTTCTTCAAACACCTCGGCGAGGACGGGGGACCGGCCTGGGCCGGGCTGTCCCTGACCATGCCGCTCAAGCGCGCCGTCATCCCGCTGCTGGACGAGATCACCGACACCGCGGCATCGGTGGAGGCCGTCAACACGGTCGTCTTCACCGACGACGGCCGCAGGCACGGGGACAACACCGATATCCCGGGCATGCTGGCGGCGCTGCGGGAGCGCGGTGTCGGGCGCGTGGCGCGCGCCGCCGTGCTGGGCGCCGGCGCGACGGCCTCCTCGGCGCTGGCCGCGCTCTCCCGGATCTGCGACGGCGAGGTCACCACGTACGTCCGCAGCGAGGCCCGCGCCGCCGAGATGCGGCAATGGGGCGAGCGGCTGGGTGTCGCGGTGCGCACGGCGGACTGGGGCGACGCGGCCGAGGCGCTCGGCGCGCCCCTGGTGATCGCCACCACCCCCGCGGGCACCACCGACGCGCTCGCCGCGTCCGTACCGGACCGCCCCGGCGCGCTCTTCGACGTCCTCTACGAGCCCTGGCCGACCCCGCTCGCCGCCGCCTGGTCGGCGCGCGGCGGCTCGGTCGTCGGCGGCCTGGACCTCCTGGTCCACCAGGCGGTGCTGCAGGTCGAGCAGATGACGGGCCGCGCCCCCGCGCCCCTGGCCGCGATGCGCGAGGCGCTGGCGGCCCGCTGACCCGCCTCACGAGCCCCTCGTCGGCCCCTGCCCGGCCGTCCTCGTCCGTCCCCCGGCCGTCCGCGACCGTCCACCCCATGGACCATGCACCGATGAGACTCCCGGGTCGTGGGAGGATCGGAGGTGCGGGCCGGAGTCGCGCGGACCGGGTCGCGCCGCAAGACGTCGAGGCACGCGCATGAGGGAGCACCGTTGAGCAGGTTGCGCTGGCTGACCGCGGGGGAGTCGCACGGCCCCGCACTCGTGGCGACGCTGGAGGGGCTGCCCGCCGGGGTGCCGATCACCACCGACATGGTGGCGGACGCCCTGGCCCGACGGCGGCTCGGCTATGGCCGCGGTGCCCGGATGAAGTTCGAGCGCGACGAGGTCACCTTCCTCGGCGGCGTACGGCACGGGCTGACCCTCGGCTCCCCGGTCGCGATCATGGTCGGCAACACGGAGTGGCCGAAGTGGGAGCAGGTCATGGCCGCCGACCCGGTGGACCCCGAGATCCTCGAGGGACTCGCCCGTAACGCCCCGCTGACCCGCCCCCGCCCCGGCCACGCGGACCTGGCCGGGATGCAGAAGTACGGTTTCGACGAGGCCCGGCCCATCCTGGAGCGCGCCAGCGCCCGCGAGACCGCCGCCCGGGTGGCACTGGGCACCGTCGCCCGCTCCTACCTCAAGGAGACGGCCGGGATCGAGATCGTCTCGCATGTCGTGGAGCTGGCCGCCGCGAAGGCGCCGTACGGCGTCTACCCCAAGCCCGCCGACGTCGAGAAGCTGGACGCCGACCCGGTGCGCTGCCTGGACGCCGACGCGAGCAAGGCGATGGTGGCCGAGATCGACCAGGCCCACAAGGACGGCGACACCCTCGGCGGTGTCGTCGAGGTGCTGGCGTACGGCGTGCCGGTGGGCCTCGGCTCCCATGTGCACTGGGACCGCCGGCTCGACGCACGGCTGGCCGGTGCGCTGATGGGCATCCAGGCCATCAAGGGCGTCGAGGTCGGCGACGGCTTCGACCTCGCGCGGGTGCCCGGCTCCAAGGCCCATGACGAGATCGTCTCCACGGACGAGGGCATCCGGCGCTCCTCGGGCCGCTCGGGTGGCACCGAGGGCGGGCTGACCACCGGCGAGCTGTTGCGCGTCCGGGCCGCGATGAAGCCGATCGCGACCGTGCCCAAGGCGCTGGCCACGATCGATGTGACCACCGGTGAGCCGACCAAGGCCCACCACCAGCGCTCCGACGTCTGCGCCGTCCCGGCGGCCGGGATCGTCGCCGAGGCGATGGTCGCGCTGGTCCTGGCGGACGCGGTCGCGGAGAAGTTCGGCGGCGACTCGGTCACCGAGACGCGGCGCAATGTGCAGAGCTTCCTCGAGAACCTGGCCATTCGGTGAGCGGGCAGGTCGGCTCGGGGCCCGTCGTTGTGCTGGTCGGGCCCATGGGTGTCGGGAAGACCACCGTCGGGCAGGTGCTCGCGCAGCGCCTCGGCACCACCTTCCGCGACAGCGACACCGACATCGTCGCGACGGCGGGCAAGGAGATCTCGGAGATCTTCATCGACGAGGGCGAGCCGCACTTCCGTGAGCTGGAGCGGCAGGCCGTGCGGACCGCCGTGGCCGAGCACCGGGGCGTGCTCGCGCTGGGCGGCGGCGCCGTCCTCGACGAGGGCACCCGTGAGCTGCTCGTCGGCCTCCCGGTCGTCTTCCTGGAGATGGGCGTCGCCGAGGCCGTCAAGCGCACCGGTCTTGACGCCCCGCGTCCGCTGCTCACGGTCAACCCGCGCCAGCGCTGGCGTGAGCTGATGGAGCAGCGTCGCCCGCTGTACACCGAGGTCGCCCGCGCCGTCGTGTCGACCGAGGACCGCACCCCCGAGGACGTCGCCGAGGCCGTCCTGGACGTACTGGAGCTGAAGAACGCATGACACCCCCTGTGGCCGAGACCCCTACGCGCATCCAGGTCGGAGGCACCGCGGGCGCCGCGCCGTACGAGGTGCTGATCGGCCGGCAGCTCCTCGGCGAGCTCCCCGGGCTGATCGGCGCGGCCAAGCGCGTCGCCGTCCTGCACCCCGAGGCGCTGGCCGAGACCGGTGAGGCCATCCGCCAGGACCTCGCCGAGCAGGGGTACGACGCCGTCGCGATCCAGCTGCCCAACGGCGAGGAGGCGAAGACCGCCGAGGTCGCCGCGTACTGCTGGAAGGCGCTCGGGCAGACCGGCTTCACTCGCACCGATGTGATCGTCGGCGTCGGCGGCGGCGCGACCACCGACCTCGCCGGATTCGTCGCCGCGACCTGGCTGCGCGGCGTGCGCTGGATCGCCGTCCCCACGACCGTGCTCGCCATGGTCGACGCCGCCGTCGGCGGCAAGACCGGGATCAACACCGCCGAGGGCAAGAACCTCGTCGGCGCCTTCCACCCCCCGGCCGGGGTGCTGTGCGATCTGGCCGCGCTGGACTCGCTGCCGGTCAACGACTACATCAGCGGGCTCGCCGAGATCATCAAGGCGGGCTTCATCGCCGACCCGGAGATCCTGGAGCTGATCGAGCGGGACCCGGCCGCCGCCCGCACCCCCGCCGGTCCGCACACCGCCGAGCTCATCGAGCGCTCCATCCGGGTCAAGGCCGAGGTCGTCTCCAGCGACCTCAAGGAGTCCGGGCTGCGGGAGATCCTCAACTACGGGCATACGCTCGCCCACGCCATCGAGAAGAACGAGCGCTACAACTGGCGCCATGGCGCGGCCGTTTCCGTGGGCATGGTCTTCGCCGCCGAGCTGGGGCGGCTGGCGGGCCGGCTGGACGACGCCACGGCCGATCGCCACCGCGCCGTCCTGGAGTCCGTGGGTCTGCCGCTCACCTACCGTGGCGACCAGTGGCCCAAGCTGCTGGAGACCATGCGAGTCGACAAGAAGTCCCGGGGTGACCTGCTGCGTTTCATCGTCCTGGACGGTCTCGCCAAGCCCACCGTTCTGGAGGGCCCGGACCCGGCGGTGCTGCTCGCGGCGTACGCCGAGGTCTCCGGCTGACCCGGAGGGTAAGGTACGTGTCGTGCGTTGCGAGAACCAAGCATGCACAATGTGCTGAGCGAGAACCAAGCCAGCGCAACCTCATGCTTTCGGGCAACCGGGCAGGTTCCGTCCCGGCTGGTGCTGAGGGAGTAAGACCTTGTCGGTCGCTGACCTGCGGGGCGTCCTGAGCCAGGAATCCCCCCAGTTGGGGGAGGGTTCAAAACTCTGTCATCGCCCTCGAAGCCCGCGGCACCGCCGCGGGCTTTCGAACAGTTCCCCAGCCCCTCGCAGTTGCGGCCCTTGCCGGACGAATTGCCTGGCCGGCAAGGGGTAGGAGGCACACAACGGGTTTGCGGGGCGTTCACACAGCGGCGCTCTGGGCAGGTACCGTTCGGTAGGAGCGGCCTCACCGCCGTATCACCGTTGACAGTTGTCGGATGAGAACTGCCTGTACGAGACGGAGTGCCACCGGATGCAGCATGCAGTGGGAGCTCCGCTGCCACCGCCCCACCAGCCGGGGCCGGTGCCCGGTCCGCAGGGTGCGGGCTGGGCCCAGGGCGCGAGTGCGAACCATCACCCGGGACCTCACCCCAATCCCCCCGCCCCGCCCGCGCCCCCGGTGCCCGGGCACCCCGCACCGCCCGCGCAACATCCGGTATCGCCTCCGCCGCCCCCGCCCCCGCCTCCGCCCGCGCACCCCGGGGCGCCGCTGGAGACGGTGAACACCACCGGCCATATCCAGCTACCGCCCGGCGGTCCGGTGCCGCTGCCGCACCCCCCGGCGGACCCGTCGGTCGCCGATGTCTCGCAGGCGGCGGTGGCGGTACTGCTGATCGGACCGGCCGGGGCGGGCAAGACGACGGTCGCGCGTCACTGGGCCGACCGCCGCCGGGTGCCGACCGCGCACATCAGCCTGGACGATGTGCGGGAGTGGGTCCGGTCCGGTTTCGCCAACCCCCAGTCGGGGTGGAACGAGAACTCCGAGGCGCAGTACCGTCTCGCCCGCCGCACCTGCGGCTTCGCCGCCCGTAACTTCCTGGCCAACGGGATCTCCTGCATCCTCGACGACGCGGTCTTCCCCGACCGCCCGGTCGTCGGCCTCGGCGGCTGGAAGCGTCATGTGGGCCCCGGTCTGCTCCCGGTGGTGGTCCTTCCGGGCCTGGAGATCGTCCTGGAGCGGAACGCGGCCCGCACCGGCAACCGCCGCCTCAGCGACGAGGAGGTGGCGCGGATCCACGGCCGGATGGCCGGGTGGTACGGCTCCGGCCTGCCGATCATCGACAACTCCACGTATGACGTGGAGACCACGGCCCGCATGCTCGACGAGGTGGTCACCCGCTCCATCGCGAGCCCGCCCAGCTGGTAGTACGCCCCCATCCGGACCCGTTCGACCGGCCGTCCTCCCCGAGCGTGCGTACGCTCGGGGACATGTCCGAGGTGTACGCGGTCCGACGTGCCCGTCTGCACGATCAGTGCACCGCGGCCGGGAGCGCGGCGGCGCTGGTGTCCCGGCCCGCCAATGTGCGCTATCTGTGCGGCGCCGTGCCGCCCGGGGCCGTGCTGCTGCTCGGCCCCGTCCAGGATGTGCTGGTGGCCACCGAGATCCCGTCCGCTCCACCGCTTTCCCCGTCCCTCTCCTCGGGCCCGACGCGTTCGGACGAGCCCCGGCTGCTCGTCATGCCGGGCGCGGACGGCGATCCGGTGGTGGCCGCCGCCGATCTGGCCGCGGCGGACGGCGCCGACTCGCTGGCCGTCGAGGAGCACGATCTGACCGTCGCCCGCCATCGGGCGCTCGGCGCCGCCGCCCCCCGGCTCCGGCTGGCCGATCTGGACCGCGCCGTCGAGCAGTTGCGGCTCGTCAAGGACGACGAGGAGATCTCCTGTATGCGGATCGCCGGGGAGCTGGCCGATCAGGCGCTCGGTGAGCTGCTGGAGTCGATCCTGGTGGGCCGCACCGAGCGTCATCTAGCGCTGGAGCTGGAGCGCCGGCTGGTGGACCACGGCGCGGACGGCCCGGCCTTCCCCACCGTCGTCGCGGCGGGGCCCAACGCGGGGCGCCCCGGCCATCTGCCCACCGACCGCCGGGTCGAGGAGGGCGACTTCCTCACCATCTGCCTGGGCGCCGACTACCGCGGCTACCGCTGCCAGGTGGGGCGTACCTTCGTCATCGGACCCTCGCCCGCGGACTGGCAGGTCGAGCTGTACGATGCCGTCTTCGCCGCCCAGCGGGCCGGGCGGGAGGCGCTGTTGCCGGGCCGGGCCTACTGCGATGTGGACCGGGTGACCCGCCAGGTGCTGACCGCGGCGGGGTACGGAGACGCCCTCGAACCGTGCACCGGACACGGTGTGGGCCTGGAAATCGACGAGGACCCTCGGCTCACACCGTCCGCCATGGGTAAACTGGACGCTTGTGTGCCGGTCACCGTCGAGCCGGGGGTCCACCTCCCGGGCCGGGGCGGTGTCCGGATCGATGACACGCTCGTCGTCCGCCCCGAGGCGGACGGCGGACCCGAGCTACTCACCATCACGACCAAAGAGCTGCTCGCACTCTGAGGAACAGGGCGCGCCGGCGGCTTTCTGGTCTCCGCCAGCTGTAGTCCAGGAGAACCCGCAACCGTGGCATCCACGAACGACCTCAAGAACGGCTTGGTGCTCAAGCTCGAAGGCGGCCAGCTGTGGTCCGTCGTCGAGTTCCAGCACGTCAAGCCCGGCAAGGGCCCCGCCTTCGTGCGCACCAAGCTCAAGAACGTGCTGTCCGGCAAGGTGGTCGACAAGACCTTCAACGCCGGCGTGAAGGTCGAGACGGCCAATGTCGACAAGCGCGGCATGCAGTTCTCGTACAAGGACGGCGAGAGCTTTGTGTTCATGGACATGGACACTTTCGACCAGATCTACATCACCCCCGAGGTCGTGGGCGACAACGCCCGCTATCTGCTGGAGGGCTTCGAGGCCGTCGTGGCGATGTACGAGGGCAACCCGCTGTACGTCGAGCTTCCCGCCGCCGTCGAGCTGGTGATCGAGTACACCGAGCCGGGCGTCCAGGGCGACCGCTCCACCGGTGGCACCAAGCCCGCCAAGCTGGAGACCGGCTACGAGATCGGCGTGCCGCTGTTCATCACCACCGGTGAGAAGATCAAGGTCGACACCCGCTCCGGCGAGTACCTCGGTCGGGTGAACAACTAACCGTGGCTGCCCGCAACAAGGCTCGTAAGCGTGCCTTTCAGATCCTCTTCGAGGCCGATCAGCGCGGCACCACCGTGCAGATCGTGCTCGCGGACTGGATCCGGCTCGCTCGGACCGACGACCGGCAGCCGCCGGTCAGCGAATACACGATGCAGCTCGTCGAGGGATATGCGCAGCACATCGGCCGGATCGACGAGCTGATCGCCACCTATGCGGTGGGCTGGACGCTGGACCGGATGCCGGTCGTCGACCGGAATATCCTGCGGCTGGGCGCGTATGAGCTGGTGTGGGAGGACGAGACCCCGGACGCGGTGGTGATCGACGAGGCGGTGCAACTCGCCAAGGAGTTCTCCACCGACGACTCGCCGGCCTTTGTCAACGGTCTGCTGGGCCGTATCAAGGAGCTGAAGCCGAGTCTGCGTCGCGATCAGGAGCACCCGGAGCACCGGGCATAACCGCGACGGGGCCGTCACGCCGGACTACGAGCCGGACCGCCGGGCCATACGACGGACGCCGCACAGGCTCGTCATACGACAAAGCCGCCGGGGGCGGTGGAGGACCCAGAAGGGCCCCACCGCCCCCGGCGGCACGTTTCTGCTGGTGAAGGGGGAAAGGGGACTCGGACTCAGACGTCTTCGTGCTGGACCGCGCGGCGGGCGTCGGCGCCCAGCACGCCCCAGCTGATCAGCTGTTCGGTCAGCACGGACGGCGACTGGTCGTAGATAACGGCGAGGGTGCGCAGGTCGTCCTGGCGGATCGAGAGCACCTTGCCGTTGTAATCGCCACGCTGGCTCTGGATCGTCGCGGCATACCGCTGCAGCGGGCCTGCCTTCTCGACCGGCACATGGGCCAGTCGCTCAAGGTCCAGTACCAGCTTCGGCGGCGGCTCGGCGGCCCCGGCCGGGCTCGTGCCCGGAAGCAGCTCCTGCACCGGGACGCCGTAGAAGTCGGCCAGCTCGGCGAGACGCTGCACGGTCACGGCGCGGTCGCCGCGCTCGTACGATCCCACCACCACGGCCTTCCAGCGGCCCTGGGACTTCTCCTCGACACCGTGGAGGGAGAGGCCCTGCTGGGTGCGGATGGCGCGGAGCTTGGCCCCGAGCTGTTTGGCGTATTCGCTGGACATAAAGCTCCCCGGACGCTGTATCGGCGTGCGGCTGTGCCGCGCGGCTGGTCACTCACTGTGAGGTTACGCAGCGTAATTTCCATTCGTCAAGCCGAACGGAGCGGAGGGGCTCCTGCCAGGGGTGATGGTGGGAGTGCACCGGACCCCTGCTAGTGTTAATGGCGCAAATCCGACCGTCCTTTAAGGTCCGTCCCGTGAGGCGGAGAAGGAGGTCCGTTTCGTATGGACGCCCGTACCTCGGACGCCGCGCGCTCGGTGCTGGAAGCACCGGATATCGCGCGCGTTCTCACCCGCATCGCCCACGAGATCGTCGAGCGCGCCAAAGGCGCCGATGACGTGGTGCTGCTCGGCATTCCCACCCGTGGTGTCTTTCTCGCCCGGCGGCTGGCCGCCCGGCTCGAAGAGATCACCGGCAAGCCCGGCCGGATCCCGGTCGGCTCGCTCGACATCACGATGTACCGCGACGACCTGAGGCTGCGCCCGGCCCGCGCACTCGCCCGTACCGAGATCCCCGACGACGGCATCGACGGCCGTCTGGTGGTCCTCGTCGACGATGTGCTCTTCTCCGGCCGCACCATCCGCGCCGCGCTCGACGCCCTCGGTGACATCGGGCGCCCGCGCGCGGTCCAGCTCGCGGTCCTCGTCGACCGTGGTCACCGTGAACTGCCGATCCGCGCCGACTATGTCGGTAAAAACCTCCCCACGTCGCTGCGGGAGACGGTCAAGGTCCAGCTCACCGAGGAGGACGGCCGCGACAGCGTGCTCCTCGGGCTGCGCGAGACCACCCCCGCGGACGGGAAGTAGCGCCCCTCACCGACGGCGAGTGCCGCCCCGGCGACCCCGGGGGACCCGCCCGACGGACCACCGGTGCCGCCATGACACCGGTCCCCGCGCCTGCCCGCCCGCACGCCCGCACACCTCCTTCACCCACGGAGCAACCGGATGAAGCGCCACCTCATCTCGGCCGCCGACCTCTCGCGCGACGACGCCGTCCTGATCCTCGACACCGCCGAGGAACTGGCCCGGCTCGCCGACCGGCCGATCAAGAAACTGCCGACCCTGCGCGGCCGTACCGTCGTCAACCTCTTCTTCGAGGACTCCACCCGCACCCGCATCTCCTTCGAGGCGGCCGCCAAGCGGCTGTCCGCCGACGTCATCAACTTCTCCGCCAAGGGCTCCTCGGTCTCCAAGGGCGAGTCCCTGAAGGACACCGCGCTCACCCTGGAGGCGATGGGCGCCGACGCCGTGGTGATCCGCCACCACGCCTCCGGCGCCCCGCACCGGCTCGCCACCTCCGGCTGGATCAACGGCGCCGTGGTGAACGCGGGCGACGGCACCCATGAGCACCCCACCCAGGCGCTGCTCGACGCCTTCACCATGCGCCGCCATCTGATCCCGGACGCCTCCGGTATCGGACAGGACCTGGCCGGGCGCCGGGTCACGATCGTCGGCGACATCCTGCACAGCCGGGTGGCCCGCTCCAACGTCCATCTGCTGGCCACCCTGGGCGCCGAGGTCACGCTGGTCGCCCCGCCGACGCTGGTCCCCTTCGGCGTGGAGAGCTGGCCCTGCGAGGTCTCCTACGACCTGGACGCGGTGGTCGGCAAGACCGACGCCGTGATGATGCTGCGCGTCCAGCGCGAGCGGATGAACGCCGCGTTCTTTCCCACCGAGCGGGAGTACGCCCGCCGCTACGGCCTGAACGGCGACCGCATGGCGCGGATGCCGGAGCACGCCATCGTGATGCACCCCGGCCCCATGAACCGCGGTATGGAGATCACCGCGCAGGTCGCGGACTCCGACCGCTGCACCGCCGTCGAGCAGGTCGCCAACGGAGTCTCGATCCGCATGGCCGTCCTGTATCTGCTGCTCGGCGGGAACGAGTCCGCCGCCACCGCCCGCACCGAGGAGAGCAAGTGACCATGAGCGACACCCACAAGACGCTGCTTCGCGGGGCGAAGGTGCTCGGCGGCGAGCCGCGGGACGTGCTGATCGAGGGGGAGCGCGTCGCCGCGGTCGGCACCGGGCTGGACGCGGACGGCGCCACCGTGATCGACGTCGCCGGGCAGATCCTGCTGCCGGGCCTGGTCGACCTCCACACCCATCTGCGCGAGCCCGGCCGGGAGGACTCCGAGACGGTCCTCACCGGCACCCGGGCCGCCGCGGTCGGCGGTTTCACCGCGGTCCACGCCATGGCCAACACCTTCCCGGTCGCGGACACCGCGGGCGTCGTGGAGCAGGTGTGGCGGCTGGGCAGGGAGTCCGGCTACTGCGACGTCCAGCCGGTGGGCGCGGTGACCGTGGGCCTGGAGGGCAAGAAGCTCGCCGAGCTGGGCGCGATGCGCGACTCCGCCGCCGGGGTGCGGGTCTTCTCCGACGACGGCAAATGCGTGGACGACGCGGTGATCATGCGCCGCGCGCTGGAGTATGTGAAGGCGTTCGACGGCGTCATCGCCCAGCACGCCCAGGAGCCCCGGCTCACCGAGGGCGCCCAGATGAACGAGGGCATCGTCTCCGCCGAGCTGGGCCTGGGCGGCTGGCCGGCCGTCGCCGAGGAGTCGATCATCGCCCGCGATGTGCTGCTCGCCGCGCACGTCGGCTCCCGGGTGCACATCTGCCATCTGTCCACCGCGGGCTCGGTCGAGATCGTCCGCTGGGCCAAGTCCAAGGGCTGGAACGTCACCGCCGAGGTCACCCCGCACCATCTGCTGCTGACCGACGAGCTCGTACGCTCCTACGACCCCGTCTACAAGGTGAACCCGCCGCTGCGCACCGAGGCCGATGTGATGGCGCTGCGCGAGGCGCTCGCCGACGGCACCATCGACTGCGTGGCCACCGACCACGCCCCGCATCCGCACGAGGACAAGGACTGCGAGTGGGGCGCCGCGGCCATGGGCATGGTGGGTCTGGAGACGGCGCTGTCCGTGGTCCAGCACACCATGGTCGACACCGGGCTGCTGGACTGGACGGGCGTCGCCGACCGGATGTCGGTGCGGCCCTCGGCCATCGGCCGCCTGACCGGCCACGGCCGCCCGATCGCCGCCGGGGAGCCCGCGAACCTCACCCTGCTCGACTCCGCTTACCGTGGTGTGGTGAATCCGGCAGGCTTCGCTTCCCGTAGCCGCAATACCCCCTACGAGGGTCTTGAGCTGCCGGGAAGCGTCACCCACACCTTCCTCCGCGGCCGTCCGACGGTCGTGGACGGGAAGCTGGCGCCGACTCCGCAGCCGTGAACAGGTCGTCTGTCCACACTGCGTCGCAGTGCGGACGCCACTGGCTGTGGCGCTGCCGCCCGCATCTACCGAAGGGAGGACCCTTGCAGTACGGGCACGTCGGCACGTACCCACGCCGCACGGATCGGTGCGACGACTCCGGCCGCCGTCACCACCCCAACCGTCTCCACGGGCATGCCGTTTCGTGCCTTAAGGCTCAAGTAGCCGGTTTTCGTATCCTACGAGACGGGTTCGGGTCTGCGGGGCGAAATCGTCGGATTGGCATGGGAAGGTCGCTGTGAATCTCTCTCTTCTCCTGGCCGCCGAGCAGAAATCGCAGGACGTGACGGACTGGGCCGCCCGGATCGGCTGGGTCGTCGGGCTGCTGCTGGTCATCGCGCTGGTCTACTGGCTGATGCGCGAGGGCTGGAAGTGGCGCGGTACCCTCCAGGGCGGCCTCCCCGAGCTGCCCCAGGCCCCGTCCGGCCCCGGTGACCCCGAGCTCACGATGAGCGGCCGCTACCACGGCTCCACCACCGCCGGGCAGTGGCTGGACCGGATCGTCGCCCATGGGCTTGGCACCCGCAGCCGGGTCGAGCTCACCCTCACCGACCAGGGCGTGAGCGTGGTTCGGCCGGGCGCCCAGGACTTCTTCATCCCCGCCGCCGAGCTGCGCGGCGCCCGGCTCGACAAGGGCATCGCGGGCAAGGTCCTCGCCGAGGGCGGGCTGCTGGTGATCACCTGGCAGCTCGGCGAGAAGCTGATCGACTCGGGCTTCCGCTCCGACCACGCCGCCGAGCACCCGGCCTGGGTCGACGCCCTCACCTCCCTGAACCACACAGACCAGAGCGACCAGAACAACCCCAGCAACCAGACGGAAGGCGCCGAACGATGACGACCTCCACCCGGGGCGCCAGCGCCCCTGCCGTACTCGTCCTGGAGGACGGCCGCACCTTCCGCGGCCGGGCCTACGGGGCCGTGGGGGAGACCTTCGGCGAGGCCGTGTTCTCCACCGGAATGACCGGCTACCAGGAGACCCTGACCGACCCCTCCTACCACCGCCAGGTCGTCGTGATGACCGCCCCGCACATCGGGAACACCGGCGTCAACGACGAGGACCCGGAGTCCGAGCGCATCTGGGTCTCCGGCTATGTGGTGCGCGACCCGGCCCGTACGCCCTCCAACTGGCGCTCCCGCCGCTCGCTCGACGAGGAGCTCACCGCCCAGGGCGTCGTCGGCATCAGCGGGATCGACACCCGCGCCCTCACCCGCCATCTGCGCGAGCGCGGCGCCATGCGGGTGGGGATCTTCTCCGGCGCGGCTGTCGCCGACGAGGCCACACTGCTCGCGAAGGTGCAGGCCGCCCCGCAGATGAAGGGCGCCGACCTCAGCGGCGAGGTCGCCACCACCGAGACCTACGTCGTCCCGGCGATCGGCACCAAGAGATTCACCGTCGCCGCGATCGACCTGGGCATCAAGGGCATGACCCCGCACCGGATGGCCGAACGCGGCATCGAGGTGCACGTCCTGCCCGCGACCGCCACCGCCGAGGACATCTACGCGGTGGGCCCGGACGGGGTCTTCTTCTCCAACGGCCCGGGCGACCCGGCCACCGCCGACCACCCCGTCTCCCTGATGCGGGCCGTGCTGGAGCGCTCCACGCCGCTGTTCGGCATCTGCTTCGGTAACCAGATCCTCGGCCGCGCGCTCGGCTTCGGCACCTTCAAGCTGAAGTACGGCCACCGCGGGATCAACCAGCCGGTGCAGGACCGCACCACCGGAAAGGTGGAGGTCACCGCGCACAACCACGGCTTCGCCGTGGACGCCCCGCTCGACGCGCCGTCCGACACCCCCTTCGGCCGCGCCGAGGTCTCCCATGTCTGCCTCAACGACAACGTGGTCGAGGGGCTGCGGCTGCTCGACCGCCCCGCGTTCAGCGTCCAGTACCACCCCGAAGCCGCCGCAGGTCCGCATGACGCCGCGTACCTTTTCGACCGCTTCGTGTCCCTGATGGAGGGCCAGCGTGCCTAAGCGCACCGACATCCAGTCCGTCCTGGTCATCGGCTCCGGCCCGATCGTCATCGGCCAGGCCGCCGAGTTCGACTACTCCGGCACCCAGGCGTGCCGGGTGCTGAAGTCCGAGGGCCTGCGGGTCATCCTGGTCAACTCCAACCCGGCCACGATCATGACCGACCCGGAGATCGCCGACGCCACCTATGTCGAGCCGATCACCCCGGAGTACGTCGAGAAGATCATCGCCAAGGAGCGCCCCGACGCGCTGCTGCCCACCCTCGGCGGCCAGACCGCGCTCAACACCGCCATCTCCCTGCACCAGGCGGGCACCCTCGACGAGTACGGCGTCGAGCTGATCGGCGCCAATGTCGAGGCGATCCACAAGGGCGAGGACCGCGACCAGTTCAAGACGGTCGTCGAGGCCGTCCGCGCCAAGATCGGCCACGGTGAGTCCGCCCGTTCGGTCATCTGCCACTCCATGGACGACATCCTCGCGGGCGTCGAGCAGCTCGGCGGCTACCCCGTCGTGGTCCGCCCCTCCTTCACCATGGGCGGCGCGGGCTCCGGCTTCGCCCACGACGAGGACGAGCTGCGCCGTATCGCCGGCCAGGGCCTGGCCCTCTCGCCGACCACCGAGGTGCTCCTGGAGGAGTCCATCCTCGGCTGGAAGGAGTACGAGCTGGAGCTGATGCGCGACCGCAACGACAACGTCGTGGTCGTCTGCTCCATCGAGAACTTCGACCCCATGGGCGTGCACACCGGTGACTCGATCACCGTGGCCCCGGCGATGACGCTCACCGACCGCGAGTACCAGATCCTGCGGGACATCGGCATCGCCGTCATCCGCGAGGTCGGTGTCGACACCGGCGGCTGCAACATCCAGTTCGCGGTCAACCCCGAGGACGGCCGGGTCATCGTCATCGAGATGAACCCGCGGGTCTCCCGCTCCTCGGCGCTCGCCTCCAAGGCCACCGGCTTCCCCATCGCCAAGATCGCCGCCCGGCTGGCCGTCGGCTACACCCTCGACGAGATCCCCAACGACATCACCGAGCAGACCCCGGCGTCCTTCGAGCCCACGCTCGACTACGTCGTGGTCAAGGTGCCGCGCTTCGCCTTCGAGAAGTTCCCGGTCGCCGACGCCCGGCTCACCACCACCATGAAGTCGGTCGGCGAGGCCATGGCCATCGGCCGCAACTTCACCGAGGCGCTGCAGAAGGCACTGCGCTCGCTGGAGAAGAAGGGCAGCCAGTTCGACTTCACCGGGGAGCCCGGGAACAAGGCCGAGCTGCTGACCAAGGCCGCCGTCCCGACCGACGGGCGGATCAACACCGTGATGGGGGCGATCCGCTCCGGGGCCACCCAGCAGGAGGTCTTCGACGCCACCCGGATCGACCCGTGGTTCGTGGACCAGCTCTTCCTGATCAACGAGATCGCGGACGAGGTCGCCGCCGCCGACAAGCTCGGCCCCGAGCTGCTCGCCGAGGCCAAGCGGCACGGCTTCTCCGACGCCCAGATCGCGGGGATCCGCTCGCTGCGCGAGGACGTGGTCCGCGAGGTGCGGCACGCGCTGGGCATCCGGCCCGTCTACAAGACGGTCGACACCTGCGCCGCCGAGTTCGCCGCCAGGACCCCGTACTTCTACTCCTCCTACGACGAGGAGTCCGAGGTCGCCCCGCGCGAGACCCCCGCGGTGATCATCCTCGGCTCGGGCCCCAACCGCATCGGCCAGGGCATCGAGTTCGACTACTCCTGCGTCCACGCCTCCTTCGCGCTGCACGACGCGGGCTATGAGACCGTCATGGTCAACTGCAACCCGGAGACCGTCTCCACCGACTACGACACCTCCGACCGGCTCTACTTCGAGCCGCTCACCCTGGAGGACGTGCTGGAGATCGTCCACGCCGAGCAGCAGGCGGGCCCGGTCGCCGGTGTGATCGTCCAGCTCGGCGGCCAGACCCCGCTGGGCCTCGCCCAGGCGCTCAAGGACAACGGCGTGCCGATCGTCGGCACCTCGCCCGAGGCGATCAACCTCGCCGAGGAGCGCGGCGCCTTCGGCCGGGTGCTCACCGAGGCCGGGCTGCCCGCGCCCAAGTACGGCACCGCCTTCTCCTTCGGGCAGGCCAAGGGCATCGCCGCCGAGATCGGCTACCCGGTCATGGTCCGCCCCTCCTACGTCCTCGGCGGCCGCGGCATGGAGATCGTCTACGACGAGCCCTCGCTCGCCGCGTACCTGGAGCGGCACGCCGGGCTGATCTCCGAGCACCCCGTGCTCATCGACCGCTTCCTCGACGACGCCATAGAGATCGACGTGGACGCGCTCTACGACGGCGAGGAGCTCTACCTCGGCGGCGTCATGGAGCACATCGAGGAGGCCGGGATCCACTCCGGCGACTCGGCCTGCGCCCTGCCCCCGATCACCCTCGGCGGCTTCGACATCAAGCGGCTGCGCGCCTCGACCGAGGCCATCGCGCGCGGTGTGGGCGTCCGTGGGCTGATCAATATCCAGTTCGCGCTGGCCGGGGACATTCTGTACGTATTGGAGGCGAACCCGCGCGCTTCCCGTACCGTCCCCTTCACCTCCAAGGCCACCGCCGTACCGCTGGCCAAGGCCGCCGCCCGGATCTCGCTGGGCACCACCATCGCCGAGCTGCGCGCCGAGGGGCTGCTGCCCTCCAGCGGCGACGGCGGCACGCTGCCGCTGGACGCGCCGATCTCCGTCAAGGAGGCCGTGATGCCGTGGTCGCGGTTCCGGGACGCCTCCGGGCGCGGGGTGGACACCATCCTCGGCCCGGAGATGCGCTCGACCGGTGAGGTCATGGGCATCGACTCGGTCTTCGGCGCGGCCTACGCCAAGTCGCAGGCCGGGGCGTACGGCGCGCTGCCGACCAAGGGGCGCGCGTTCGTCTCCGTCGCCAACCGCGACAAGCGTTCGATGATCTTCCCGGCCCGGGAGCTGGTCGGCCTCGGCTTCGAGCTGCTGGCCACCTCGGGCACGGCGGAGGTGCTCAAGCGCAACGGGATCAACGCGACCGTGGTGCGCAAACACAGCGAGGGCGAGGGCCCGAACGGCGAGAAGACCATCGTCCAGCTCATCCACGAGGGCGAGGTCGACCTGATCGTCAACACCCCGTACGGCACCGGGGGGCGGCTCGACGGCTATGACATCCGTACGGCGTCCGTCGCCCGCGGGGTGCCCTGCCTGACCACCGTCCAGGCGCTCGCGGCCGCCGTCCAGGGCATCGAGGCGCTGGGCCGGGGCGCGGTCGGCGTCCGATCGCTCCAGGAACACGCGGAACATCTGACCGCCGCCCGCGAGGAGTGAGGCGAGGGAGGGGGACACCGGCCGGTGTCCCCCTCTTCACGAGCCCACCCTTCTCCTGAGCCCTGAGCTCTGAGCTCTGAGCCCTGAGCCCTGAGCCCTGAGCCCTGAGTCCTTGAGCCCTGAGTCCTTGAGCCCTTCATGAGCCCGTCCCTTCGCTTCCGCGCAGAAAGCCCTCCATGTACGCGCTCCTCTTCAACCTGATCTTCCGGCGCATGGACCCGGAGAAGGCCCATCACCTGGCCTTCTCCTGGATCCGGCTGGCCGCCCGCGTCCCTGTCCTGCGGACGTTCGCCGCCGCCGTCCTCGCCCCCCGCCACCCGGCGCTGCGCACCGAGGCACTGGGCCTGCGGATGCACGGGCCCTTCGGGCTCGCCGCCGGATTCGACAAGAACGCCGCCGGAATCGACGGCATGGCCATGCTGGGCTTCGACCATGTCGAGGTCGGCACGGTCACCGCCCAGCCGCAGCCCGGGAACCCCAAGCGGCGGCTCTTCCGGCTGGTCGCCGACCGGGCCCTGATCAACCGGATGGGCTTCAACAACGAGGGTTCGGCGGCGGTCGCGGCCCGCCTCGCGGCCCGGCGCCCGGCCTTCGCCACGACGGTCGGCGTCAACATCGGCAAGACCAAGGTCGTCCCGGAGGCGGAGGCCGTCGCCGACTATGTGACCTCCACCGAGCGGCTCGCCGCCCACGCCGACTACCTCGTCGTCAACGTCTCCTCGCCCAATACCCCCGGACTGCGGAATCTCCAGGCCGTGGACCATCTGCGGCCGCTGCTGACCGCGGTCCGCGAGGCCGCGGACCGTACGGTCACCAATCGCCGAGTGCCACTTCTGGTCAAAATCGCGCCAGATCTCGCCGACGAGGACGTGGACGCGGTCGCCGATCTGGCGGTCGAGCTCGGCCTGGACGGCATCATCGCCACGAACACGACCATCGCGCGCGACGGCCTCGGCCTCACGTCCGACTCGCGGCTCACCGCCGAGACCGGCGGCCTGTCCGGCGCCCCCCTCAAGGCGCGCTCCCTGGAGGTGCTGAGCCGTCTGTACGCCCGTGTGGGCGACCGGCTGACCCTGGTCGGGGTCGGCGGGATCGAGACCGCGGAGGACGCCTGGGAGCGGATTCTGGCCGGTGCCACGCTGGTGCAGGGCTACAGCGCCTTCATCTACCGGGGCCCGTTCTGGTGCCGTGAGATCCACCGTGGCCTCGCGGACCGCCTGGCCGCGAGCCCGTACGCCACCCTCGCCGACGCGGTCGGCGCCGATGCCGCCGCCGCGTAATGCCTCCGGCGGCGTTGTTCCCCACCCCCGCCCCTTCCCGAACCGGGGGCGAGCCCCCGGGCCCCCGCCGGGGCTCCGCCCCGGACCCCGCTCCTCAAGCGCCGGAGGGGCTGGGAGGTTGCCCCTTCGATCGCCGGAGGGGCTGGGGGTCGCTCCCTCGATCGCCGGAGGGGCTGAATTTCCTGAGGAGAGACCCATGACGACCCCCGCCCCCACCCCCTTCGGTACGCGTCTGCGCCAGGCCATGGACGCCCGCGGCCCGCTGTGCGTCGGCATCGACCCGCATGCCTCCCTGCTCGCCGACTGGGGCCTGGGGGACGATGTCGCGGGGCTCGAGCGGTTCACGAGGACCGTCGTGGAGGCCCTCGCCGAGCGGGTCGCCGTCCTCAAGCCGCAGTCGGCCTTCTTCGAGCGGTTCGGCTCGCGCGGCATCGCGGTGCTGGAGCGGGCCGTCGCCGACGCCCGGGCCGCCGGGGCGCTGGTGCTGATGGACGCCAAGCGCGGCGATATCGGATCGACCATGGCCGCGTACGCCTCCGCCTATCTGGATCCGGCCGGCCCGCTGTTCTCGGACGCGGTCACCGTCAGCCCCTACCTCGGCTTCGGCTCGCTGCGCCCGGCGCTGGACGCGGCGCGGGCGGCGGGGGCGGGCGTCTTCGTGCTGGCGCTTACCTCCAACCCGGAGGGCACCGAGGTGCAGCACGCGGTACGGCCGGACGGTTCGACCGTCGCGGCCACCGTGCTGAGGGCGCTCAAGGCCGAGAACGCGGCCGAGGCCGCCGAGGGCCGCCTCGGCTCGTACGGGGCGGTCGTCGGCGCGACGCTGGGCAGGGCGCCGGAGGAGGCGTGCGTCGATCTGGCGATCGACGGGCCGCTGCTGGCCCCCGGCATCGGTGCCCAGGGCGCGACCCCCGCCGATCTTCCGGCGGTCTTCGGCCCGGCGATCAAAAATGTCGTTCCGAGCGTCAGCAGAGGGGTGCTCCGGCATGGTCCGGACGCCGCGTCGCTGGTCGCGGCGGCCTCCCGAATGGCTGAGGAAGTGCGTGCTGTGGCCGAATAACCCGGCTATTTTGTCCGTAAATGTCCGAGTCGAGCGAGTCTGACCAGGACTTTTCGTCTGTTCTCGCTGACTGGAGCGGGATCGGCCGCTAGTCTCCGACGAGAGCGAACGCGCTGCTGCGTTGCGCGTTGCTCCCCAGGTGAGGGGCGACTAGGTTCCTCACCGGTCCATATCCGACAGTTCGACATCCGAGGTGACGTAGGCGTGGCTCTTCCGCCCCTTACCCCTGAACAGCGCGCAGCCGCGCTCGAAAAGGCCGCCGCGGCTCGCCGGGAGCGCGCCGAGGTCAAGAATCGACTCAAGCACTCCGGCGCATCCCTGCACGAGGTCATCAAGCAGGGCCAGGAGAACGACGTCATCGGCAAGATGAAGGTGTCCGCTCTCCTCGAGTCCCTGCCCGGCGTCGGCAAGGTCCGCGCCAAGCAGATCATGGAGCGGCTCGGCATCTCCGAGAGCCGTCGTGTGCGGGGTCTGGGCTCCAACCAGATCGCGTCACTCGAGCGTGAGTTCGGCGGCGCCGCCGGCTGACGCGGCCCGGCGTTTCCAGGCACTCCCGGGAACCTGGATAATCGCTCCATGGCAGCACACTCCGCACGACCGCGACTGACCGTGCTCTCCGGCCCCTCAGGGGTCGGCAAGAGCACGGTCGTCGCTCATATGCGTAAAGAACATCCCGAGGTCTGGCTCTCGGTCTCCGCCACGACCCGCCGACCGCGCCCCGGGGAGCGGGACGGCGTCCACTATTTCTTCGTGGACGACGGGGAGTTCGACAAGCTCATAGCCAATGGTGAGCTGCTGGAGTGGGCCGAATTCGCGGGCAACCGCTACGGCACCCCGCGCGAGGCGGTCATGGACCGGCTCGGCGCGGGCGAGCCGGTGCTGCTGGAGATCGATCTGCAGGGCGCACGGCAGATCCGCGAGTCCATGCCGGAGGCGCAGCTGGTCTTCCTCGCGCCGCCGAGCTGGGAGGAGCTGGTGCGCCGGCTCACCGGCCGGGGCACCGAGGCGCCCGAGGTCATCGAGCGGCGCCTGGAGGCCGCCCGGACCGAGCTGGCTGCCGAGTCCGAGTTCGATACGACCTTGGTCAATACCTCCGTCGAGGACGTGGCAAATGAGCTGCTAGCCTTGATGCGAGTGGCTTGATCTTCGATTCACTCTTGCCGTGAGGCGTAATAAGGAAGGCTAGAGAGTGTCCTCTCCCATGACCGCGCCCGAGGGGATCATCAACCCTCCGATTGATGAGCTGCTCGAGGCCACCGACTCCAAGTACAGCCTGGTGATCTACGCGGCCAAGCGCGCGCGGCAGATCAACGCGTACTACTCCCAGCTTGGCGAGGGCCTGCTCGAGTACGTCGGTCCCCTCGTGGACACCCACGTCCACGAGAAGCCGCTCTCGATCGCGCTCCGCGAGATCAACGCGGGCCTGCTGACCTCCGAGGCCATCGAGGGCCCGGCCCAGTAGGTCTCGATCGCTTCACCCACGGCCCGGCAGTGACTGCCGGGCCGTGGTGTGTCATGGGTACGTGACGCGACCCGGCGTACCGTGACTGGACGTACGACGGACGACGTACCCGGTGGGGAGCCGAGCGATGGACAAGCCCAAAGTGGTCCTGGGCGTCAGTGGCGGGATCGCCGCCTACAAGGCGTGTGAGCTGCTGCGCCGCCTCACCGAGTCCGGCCATGACGTACGCGTCGTGCCGACCGCCTCGGCGCTGCACTTCGTCGGCGAGGCCACCTGGTCGGCGCTGTCCGGGCATCCGGCGGCGACCGAGGTGTGGGACTCCGTCCACGAGGTGCCGCATGTCCGCATCGGCCAGTCCGCCGATCTGGTCGTGATCGCCCCCGCCACCACCGATCTGCTCGCCAAGGCCGCCCATGGCCTGGCGGACGATCTGCTCACCAATACGCTGCTCACCGCGCGCTGCCCGGTCGTCTTCGCGCCCGCGATGCACACCGAGATGTGGGAGCACCCCGCCACCCGGGAAAACGTGGCGACCCTGCGCCGCCGCGGCGCGGTCGTCATCGAACCCGCCGTGGGGCGGCTCACCGGTGTGGACACCGGCAAGGGGCGGCTGCCGGACCCCGGGGAGATCTTCGAGGTCTGCCGCCGGGTGCTGGCCCGTGGCGCCGAGGCGCACACCACCGATCTGGCCGGCCGCCATGTCGTGGTGAGCGCCGGGGGCACCCGCGAGCCGCTGGACCCGGTGCGCTACCTCGGCAACCGCTCCACCGGCCGGCAGGGGTACGCCCTGGCCCGAGCCGCCGTCGCCCGGGGCGCGCGCGTGACACTTGTCTCGGCCAACAGTGAGCTGCCCGACCCGGCCGGCGCCGATGTGGTGCGCGCGGGCACCGCCGCCCAGCTACGGGAGGCCGTGCTCAAGGCCGCCGCGGACGCCGACGCCGTGGTGATGGCCGCCGCCGTCGCCGACTTCCGCCCCGCGCGCTACGCCGTAGGGAAGATCAAGAAGCGGGACGGCCAGGAGCCCGAGCCGATCGCCCTCGTACGGAATCCGGACATCCTCGCGGAGATTTCCGCGGCGCGCGCCCGCCCCGGCCAGATCGTGGTCGGCTTCGCCGCCGAAACCGACGATGTGCTCGCCAACGGCCGCGCCAAGCTCGCCCGCAAGGGCTGCGATCTGCTGGTGGTGAACGAGGTCGGGGAGCACAAGACCTTCGGCGCCGAGACCAACGAGGCCGTGGTGCTCGGCGCCGACGGCACCGAGACGCCCGTGCCGTACGGCCCCAAGGGCGCGCTCGCCGACACCGTCTGGGACCTGGTGACCGGCCGCCTGGGATGAGCCCGGCCCGGGCGTCCGGCGCGCCTCACGCAGAGCCCGGCGGACGCCCTCGGCGGGGTCCGTACTGCGGCCGATCGGGCTCATGACACGTGCCTGCCACGGCGGGGTGGGGCTGTATTTCGGCTTGAGGCAAGGTATGTTCCCGGTCACGGGCCTGCCCGTTCTGTGGGACGGGGATGCTTGACCGGTGGACGTGCCGGATAAACTGGCCCAGGAACCGCACCGGGCGCAGCTCCCGAGCGGTCCGACCATGATCAGCCAGCAGCCGCTGCAACCCCAGGGAGCGATGTGTCCCGCCGCCTGTTCACCTCGGAATCCGTGACCGAGGGTCACCCCGACAAGATCGCTGACCAGATCAGCGACACCATCCTCGACGCCCTTCTCAAGGAGGACCCGACCTCCCGGGTCGCCGTCGAGACGTTGATCACCACCGGCCTGGTGCATGTGGCCGGCGAGGTGACCACCAAGGCGTACGCCCCGATCGCGACGCTCGTGCGGAACAAGATCCTCGACATCGGCTACGACTCGTCGAAGAAGGGCTTCGACGGCGCCTCCTGCGGCGTCTCGGTGTCGATCGGCTCACAGTCCCCCGACATCGCCCAGGGTGTGGACTCCGCCTACGAGCTCCGGGTCGAGGGCGACGAAGACGAGCTGGACAAGCAGGGCGCGGGCGACCAGGGCCTGATGTTCGGGTACGCCTGCGACGAGACGCCCGAGCTGATGCCGCTGCCGATCAACCTGGCGCACCGGCTCTCCCGCCGGCTGTCCGACGTCCGCAAGAACGGGACCATCCCCTACCTGCGGCCCGACGGCAAGACCCAGGTCACCGTCGAGTACGACGGCCACAAGGCGGTCCGCCTGGACACCGTCGTCGTCTCCTCGCAGCACGCCTCCGACATCGACCTGGACTCGCTGCTGGCGCCCGACATCCGGGAATTCGTGGTCGAGCACGTGCTGAACGAGCTGGTCGAGGACGGCATCAAGCTCGACACCGAGGGCTACCGCCTGCTGGTCAACCCGACCGGGCGCTTCGAGATCGGCGGCCCGATGGGCGACGCCGGCCTCACCGGCCGCAAGATCATCATCGACACCTACGGCGGCATGTCCCGCCACGGCGGCGGCGCCTTCTCCGGCAAGGACCCCTCCAAGGTCGACCGCTCCGCCGCCTACGCCATGCGCTGGGTCGCCAAGAACGTGGTGGCCGCCGGCCTCGCCCAGCGCTGCGAGGTGCAGGTCGCGTACGCCATCGGCAAGGCCGAGCCGGTCGGCCTCTTCGTCGAGACCTTCGGCACCGCCGCGGTCGACGCCGAGAAGATCGAGAAGGCCATCTCCGAGGTCTTCGACCTCCGCCCGGCCGCGATCATCCGCGACCTCGACCTGCTGCGCCCGATCTACGCCCAGACCGCGGCGTACGGGCACTTCGGCCGCGAGATCCCCGACTTCACCTGGGAGCGCACCGACCGCGTCGACGCCCTCCGCGCGGCGGCGGGCCTGTAGGACCCCCGCTCGGCCACGCTTTCGGCGAAGGCCCGGACGCCCCTCGGCGTCCGGGCCTTCGCCTGCGTCGCTGTCCGTGCGGTCTGCTAAGACTTGATCTGTGAGCAGGGACAACGAGCGGCCGAAGGATCCGGCGGAGGCGTCGGAGGGGGAGCAGCTCGCGCTCATTCGGGAGACCGTGCGCAAGGCCAAGGGGGAGCGGGCCAGGCCGCGGACCTGGCGGGGGGCCAAGCTGGCCGGGGAGCTGCCCGTGGCGCGGGTGCTGGTCGACAAGGGGCCGGTCCACCTCGACAAGCTGTGGGACTACGCGGTGCCGGCCGAGATGGACGCCGAGGCCCGGCCCGGGGTGCGGGTGCGGGTGCGGTTCGGGGCCGGGACGGGGAAGGTGCGCGAGGGGCGGCGCGAGGGCGGCGGGCTGCTCGACGGGTACATCATCGAGCGCGTCGCCGAGTCCGACTATCGGGGTCCGCTGGCCGCCCTCGCGCAGGTGGTCTCCCCGGAGCCGGTGCTGGGGCCGGGGCTGCTGGCGCTGTGCCGGGCGGTCGCCGACCGGTACGCCGGATCGCTCGCCGACGTGCTGCAGCTTGCCCTGCCCAAGCGCAACGCCCGCGCCGAGGGCGAGCCGTCATCGCCGCCGCTGTCCCCGCCGGAGCCGCCCGCGCCCGGGAGCTGGGGGCGCTATCCGGCCGGGCCCGGGTTCCTGGAGGCGCTTGCCCGCGGTGACCGGCCGCGGGCCGTATGGACCGCGCTGCCCGGGCCGCACTGGCCCCGGGAGTGGGCCACCGCCGTGGCCGCCACGCTCGCGTCCGGGCGCGGGGCGCTCGTCGTCGTGCCTGACGGGCGGACCGCCGAGCGGGTGGACGCGGCGCTCACGGAGGTGCTCGGCGGCCCGGGGCGGCATGTGCTGCTCACCGCCGACCTCGGGCCCGAGGAGCGCTACCGCCGCTGGCTGGCGGTCAGCCGGGGCTCGGTCCGGGCCGTGGTGGGCACCCGGGCGGCGATGTTCGCACCGGTCCGGGACCTCGGGCTGGTGGGGATCTGGGACGACGGGGACCGCAGCCACAGCGACGACCGGCTGCCGCAGCCGCACGCCCGCGATGTGCTGTTGCTGCGCGCCGTCCATGAGAAGACGGGCTTTCTGCTGGGCGACCTGGGCCGCACCGTCGAGGCCGCCCAGCTGGTGGAGAACGGCTGGGCCCGGCCGCTCGAAGCCGACCGCGAGCAGGTTCGGGCAGCCGCCCCGCTGATCCGTACGGTCGACGAGGGCGAGGTGGCCCGGGACATGGAGGCCCGTGCCGCCCGGCTGCCCACGCTCGCCTGGCAGACCGTACGGGAGGCGCTGACCCGGGGCCCGGTCCTGGTGCAGGTGCCGCGCCGGGGCTATGTGCCGAAGCTGGCCTGTGAGCGCTGCCGGGAGCCCGCGCGCTGTGCGCACTGCTCGGGCCCGCTGGAGGCGCGGGACGCGGACCATCTGGTGTGCGGATGGTGCGGGCGGGACGAACCCGCCTGGCACTGCCGTGAATGCGGGGGCGTCCGGCTGCGGGCGTCCATAGTCGGAGCCCGGCGCACCGCCGAGGAGCTGGGCCGAGCCTTTCCGGCCGTGCCCGTGCGCACCTCCGGCCGTGACCATGTTCTGACGTCCGTCCCCGACCGTCCGGCGCTCGTCGTGAGCACGCCGGGCGCCGAGCCGGTCGCCGAGGGCGGTTACGCCGCGGCGCTGCTGCTCGACGGCTGGGCCCTGCTCGGCCGTCCCGACCTGCGCGCCGGTGAGGACGCGCTGCGCCACTGGCTGGAGGCGGCCTCGCTGGTCCGCGGCCACGGGGACGAGGGGAGTGACGGCCGGGGCGGCACCGTGGTGATCATGGCCGAGCCGACGCAGCGGCCCGTCCAGGCTCTGGTGCGCTGGGACCCGGGCGGGTATGCGGCGCGTGAGCTGGCCGAGCGGTCCCAACTGGGCTTTCCGCCGATCTCACGGATGGCGGCGGTGACCGGCCCCGCGGAGGCGGTGGCCGAGCTGATCGCCTCGGCCGGGCTGCCCGAGGGGGCCGAGACGCTGGGCCCGGTCCCGCTGCCCCCGGCGCCTCCCGGACGTCCGCGCCGTCCCGGAGACCCGCCGCCGGGCGAGGTCTGGGAGCGCGCGCTGCTGCGGGTGCGCCCCGGCCAGGGCAGCGCCCTCGCGGCGGCCCTCAAGGAGGCGAAGGCGGGCCGCCTGGCGAGGGGGGAGAAGGACCCCGCGGTGCGGGTGGATCCCCTGGATATTGGCTGACCTCGGCTGAGTCGGGTCTGGGCCTTGGCTGGCCTCGGCCCCGGTCTGGGCGTTGGCCGACCTCGGCCGCTCCCCGGCTGGGGGTGCGCTCCGGGCGCCGCGGGGTGTCCGGGTGCCGCGGGGTCTCCGGGCGCTTGGGCTTACTGGCCGGGGGCGCCCTCCGGAGTGACCGGGTAAGCCGCAGGGTGCCGTAGTGCCTCCGGGTGTCGCAGGCCGGGTGTCGACGTCTTCCGGGCTCGGTTCCTCTGGCCTGGGGCGCCCCCGGCGGCAGCCGGGGCGAGTGGCAGGGTGCCGCAGAGTCTCCGGGGCCATGGGCTTACTGGCCGGGGCGCCCCAGGGGCGCGGGGTAAGCCGAAGGACGCCGTAGAACATCCGGGGGCTTGGTTCTTCCGGCCGGGGCGCCTCCCGGCGGTGCTGGGGACAGCCGCAGAGTCCCGGAGGCTTGGGTCTACCGACCGGGGGCGCCCAGGGTGACCGGGTAAGCCGCAGGGTGCCGTAGCGCTTCCCGGAGGCTTGGTTCTTCCGGCCGGGGGCACCTCCCAGCGGTAGCTGGGGGAGACCTATGTGCCCCGTAGGCGAACCGAGCCTCGAAAGAAGGGGGTCCAGTCAGCCGTGGCGGGGGCTGGGGAAGGGGCTGGGGCGGGGGTCCTCGCGGAGGGACGGCGTCGACTGCGGCGGGACCGTGCGCGCGGCGGGCACCGAGGGTACGGCGGCGGGCTCGGCCGGGCGGCCCGGGGACGGTTCGCCGCCTTCGGGCGCGTTCTGCGCGGCGGCCCGGCGCGAGCCGTAACGGCGGTGCACCGCCTGCTTGGTGACGCCGAGCGCCGAGCCCACCGCGTCCCAGGAGAAGCCCAGCGAGCGGTCGAAGTCGACGGCGGCGGTGACCAGCGTCTCGACGCTGTCGCGCAGTTCCTGGGCGAGCCGCACGGTGGGAGCCGGAGCGCGTCCGTAGACCACGAAACCGGCGGACGGGCCGGTGCGCCGGGGGCGGTAGACATTGCCGAGCTGGGCGGTGAGCGTGCGCAGCGCGTCCACCTGCCGGCGGACCCGCTCGATGTCCCGGACCAGGAGGTGCAGGCTGGCCCGTGCCTGGGCGTCATGAGTTGCGTGGTCGGCCATGTACAAGCCTCTCGAACCGGCGTTGACGGGGGATGGGGGTGAGGGGATGGAGGGGGACGGGAGGGGGCTGATGCTGGATGGGGAAGTCGAGCGGGCGGCGGGAAACGCATCGGGCCGCGGCAGCGGCCCGATGCGGTCAATCTGCCTTGACCAACGCGGCACCCGCCCGTCGGTCACGGTCCGGGGCGTGCGGGAGTCCGCCCGTACGCCCCCTCGGCCGGCGGACCATAGACTTCGGAGGCTGTTCGACGTTCCGCCGTATCCGCTGTGTGAGAGGTAGTTCGCCACCCATGAGGCTCGTGTTCGCCGGTACCCCCGAGGTCGCCCTGCCCGCTCTGGACGCGCTGATCGCGTCGGAGAAGCACGAGGTGGTGGCCGTGGTGACCCGTCCCGACGCGCCCGCCGGGCGCGGTCGCCGGATGGTGGCCAGCCCGGTCGCCGAACGGGCCGAGGAGGCGGGTATCGAGGTGCTCAAGCCCGCCAGGCCGCGCGATCCGGAGTTCCTCGCCCGGCTCGGCGAGATCGCACCGGACTGCTGCCCGGTGGTGGCCTACGGCGCGTTGCTGCCCAAGGCGGCGCTGGAGATCCCGGCACACGGCTGGGTCAATCTGCACTTCTCGCTGCTCCCCGCGTGGCGGGGCGCGGCACCCGTGCAGCACTCCGTGCTCGCGGGCGACGAGATGACCGGCGCCTCGACCTTCCAGATCGAGGAAGGGCTGGACTCCGGGCCGGTGTTCGGGGTGGTGACGGAGGAGGTGCGGGCCACCGACACCAGCGGTGATCTGCTGACCCGGCTCGCCTTCGCCGGTGCGGGGTTGCTCGAAGCGACGATGGACGGCATCGAGAACGGCACCCTGCTCCCGGTGCCGCAGCCGGCCGAGGGCATCTCGCTCGCCCCGAAGATCACTGTCGAGGACGCGGAGATCGACTGGACGGCGCCCGCGCTGCGCGTCGACCGGCTGGTGCGGGCGTGCACCCCCGCCCCGGGTGCGTGGACCACCTTCCGTGAGGAGCGGCTGAAGGTCGTCTCGGCGCGGCCGGTGGCGGACCGTACGGATCTGGAGCCCGGTCGGCTGGCCGCGACCAAGAAGGCCGTGTACGTGGGCACCGGCAGCCATGCCGTCGAGCTGACGTGGGTGCGGCCGCAGGGCAAGAAGCCGATGCTCGCGGCGGATTGGGCGCGCGGGGTGCGGATCGCGGAGGGCGAGCGGCTCGGGGCCTGAGCGGGCCACGGGGCCGAGGCCGACCCAGCGGCACACGCCACAGGACCGAGGCGGACCCAGCGGCACGGCGGGCCTGAGCAGGTTCACAGGGCTGACACCGAGCAGGTCCACAGGGCAGAACCCTGAGCAGGTCCACACGGCTGAAGGGCGGCCATCGGGCGCGCCGGGGCGGCGGATGTTGACTTCAACCTGAGTTGAAGTCCTACGTTCCTCACGAGACCTCGGAGGTACGTGATGGACATCGAAGTGACCGCCTGGCATTCCCTGTATCAGGCGTCCAATGCCAGCGACGACCGGCGGCCCTTCTCCCGCGAGACACTGCGCCGTATCGGCGCCTTTGCCCGTCCGCACCGCCGTCAGCTGCAGCTGTTCCTGGTGCTGAGCACGGTCACGGCGGTGCTCGCGGTGGCGACGCCGCTGCTGGCCGGCCGGGTGGTGGACGCGATCGTCCACCATTCGGGACAGGACACGGTGCTCGGGCTGGCCGGGCTCATCGCCGCGATCGCCGTGGCGGAGGCGGCCCTCGGGCTGCTGACCCGCTGGCTGTCGGCGAACATCGGCGAGGGGCTGATCCTCGATCTGCGCACCTCCGTCTTCGACCACGTCCAGCGGATGCCGGTGGCGTTCTTCACCCGGACCCGCACCGGTGCGCTGGTCAGCCGGCTCAACAACGACGTCATCGGCGCGCAGCGGGCGTTCAGCGACACCCTCTCCGGGGTGGTCGGCAATATGGTGACGCTGCTGCTCACTCTGGTCGTCATGATGGGGATCTCGTGGCAGATCACCCTGTTGACGCTGGTGCTCCTGCCCCTCTTCCTGCTGCCCGCGCGCCGGGTGGGCGGACGGCTGGCGAAGCTGCGCCGCGAGGCGGCCGCGCACAACGCCGCGATGAGCACCCAGATGACCGAGCGCTTCTCCGCGCCCGGGGCCACCCTGGTCAAGCTCTTCGGCCGGCCCGCCGACGAGTCCGCCGAATTCGCCGCGCGGACCCGGCGGGTGCGGGACATCGGGGTGCGGACCGCGATGGTCCAGGTCTCCTTCGTGACCGCCCTGACCCTCGTCTCCGCCCTGGCCCTCGCCCTGGTCTACGGCCTCGGCGGCTGGTTCGCGCTGCACGGGCGGCTCGACCCCGGCGCCGTCGTCGCGCTCGCGCTGCTCCTCACCCGGCTGTACGCGCCGCTGACCGCGCTGGCCGGGGCGCGGGTCGAGGTCATGAGCGCGCTCGTCAGCTTCGAGCGGGTCTTCGAGGTGCTCGACCTCGAGCCGCTGATCAAGGAGAAGCCGGACGCCCGGGAGGTCCCCGACGGGCCCGTGTCCGTCGAGTTCGACCGTGTGGACTTCGGCTACCCGGCCGCGGACAAGGTCTCCCTCGCCTCCCTGGAGGAGGTCGCCACCCTGGACACCCGCGGTGGTGTCCAGGTCCTGCACCAGCTTTCCTTCCGGGCCGAACCGGGCCAGATGGTCGCGCTGGTGGGCTCCTCCGGCGCCGGGAAGTCGACCATCGCGCAGCTGCTGCCCAGGCTTTACGACGCCGATGGCGGCGCCGTACGGCTCTCCGGGGTGGACGTCCGCGATCTGACCGCCGATTCGATCCGCGCCACTCTCGGCATGGTCACGCAGGACGGCCATCTCTTCCATGACTCGATCCGCGCCAATCTGCTGCTGGCCCGGCCGGAGGCCACCGACGAGGAGCTGTGGGAAGTGCTGCGCCGGGCCCGGCTGGAGGGGCTGATCGCGTCCCTGACGGACGGTCTCGAGACCGTCGTGGGCGAGCGCGGCTACCGGCTCTCCGGCGGTGAGCGCCAGCGGCTGACCATCGCCCGGCTGCTGCTGGCCCGGCCCCGGGTGGTGATCCTCGACGAGGCCACCGCGCATCTGGACTCCACTTCGGAGGCGGATGTGCAGGAGGCGCTCGGCGAGGCGCTGGAGGGGCGCACCGCGGTGGTGATCGCCCACCGGCTGTCCACAGTTCGGGCGGCGGATCTCATTCTCGTCGTCGAGGGCGGGCGGATCGTGGAGCGCGGTACGCACACCGCGCTGCTGGCCGCCGGAGGGCGCTACGAGGAGCTGTACCGCACCCAGTTCGAGCAGCCGGCCGCGATGGGCGGCGGATTCGCCGTGGACGCGGTGGGCGCCCCCGGTATGGGCGCGACGGTGACGGCCGTGGACGGAGCGAGCGCCCCCGGCACCAGCGCCAAGGTCACGGCCCTGGATGGCGGCCCCACGGCCGCCGAGGCCCCGGCGACGTAGGCTGGTCCCTTCGAGCCCGATCCGTCCCCCGGAGCACATTTCCCGTGACCGACCAGCCCCGTCGTCGCCGTCCCCACGCCCCGAACCGGCCTGGCAAGCCCTACCGCCGCCCGCAGAAGGACCCCGTGCGGATCCTCGCCTTCGAGGCGCTGCGGGCGGTCGACGAACGGGACGCGTACGCCAACCTCGTTCTCCCGCCCCTGCTGCGCAAGGCGCGGGAGAGCGCGGAGGCCGGCGGGCCGCGGTTCGACGCCCGGGACGCGGCGCTCGCCACCGAGCTGGTCTACGGCACCCTGCGCCATCAGGGCACCTACGACGCGATCATCGCCGAATGCGTGGACCGCCCGCTGCGCGAGGTGGATCCGCCCGTGCTCGACGTGCTGAACCTCGGCGCCCATCAGCTACTGGGGACCCGTATCCCCACGCACGCCGCCGTCTCGGCGAGCGTCGAGCTGGCCCGGGTGGTGCTCGGCGACGGACGGGCCAAGTTCGTCAACGCCGTGCTGCGCAGGATCGCCGCCCATGACCTGGACGGCTGGCTGGAGCGGGTCGCCCCGCCCTACGACGAGGACCCCGAGGAGCATCTGGGCGTCCGCCACTCGCATCCGCGCTGGGTCGTCTCCGCCCTGTGGGACGCGCTCGGCGGCGGCAGCTCCGGGATCGAGGAGCTGCTGGCCGCCGACAACGAACGGCCCGAGGTCACCCTCGTCGCCCGGCCCGGCCGGTCCACGGCCGGGGAGCTGCTGGACGCGGTCGGCGAGGGGGCCGCGGTACCGGGCCGCTGGTCCCCGTACGCGGTGCGGCTCACCGAGGGCGGGGAGCCCGGGGCGCTGGAGGCGGTGCGCGAGGGGCGCGCCGGGGTCCAGGACGAGGGCAGCCAGTTGGTGGCCCTCGCGCTGGCGAACGCGCCGCTGGAGGGGGAGGACCGGCGCTGGCTGGACGGCTGCGCGGGCCCCGGCGGCAAGGCCGCGCTGCTCGCCGCGCTGGCCGCGGAGCGCGGCGCCGCGCTGCTGGCCGCCGAGAAGCAGCCGCACCGGGCCCGGCTGGTGGCCAGGGCCCTGGCGGGCAACCCCGGCCCGTACCAGGTGATCGCCGCGGACGGCACCCGGCCGCCGTGGCGGCCCGGCGCCTTCGACCGGGTGCTGGTGGATGTGCCGTGCACCGGGCTCGGTGCGCTGCGCCGCCGCCCCGAGGCGCGCTGGCGGCGCCGCCCCGAGGACCTCGACGGCTTCGCCCCGCTGCAGCGCGGGCTGCTGCGGGAGGCCCTGGCCTCGGCGCGGATCGGCGGCGTGGTCGGCTATGCGACCTGTTCCCCGCATCCGGCCGAGACCAAGGCCGTGGTCGAGGACGTCCTCAGGGGGCGTGGCGGCCCGGCCGTCTCCGCGGAGTGGATCGACGCCCGTCCGTTGCTGCCGGGGGTGCCCGAGCTGGGCGACGGCCCGGACGTCCAGTTGTGGCCGCACCGGCACGGTACGGACGCCATGTATCTGGCCCTGCTGCGCCGGACCGGCTGACCGCGCCCGTTCGCGCCGGACCGGCTGACCGCGCCCGCTCATCACGCGGGTTCCCGGAGTGAGCGGCCCCGGGGCGTCGCACGGCCGCGGTGAGCGGCGCGTCAGTCCTTCGGGACCGCCGGAAGCGCTTCCCGCGGCCGGTCGGTCGGGGCGTAGACGGTGGCCGCGTGGGCGGTGGGGTTGAGGTCCTTGTGCACCGCGCGCGCCACCGCCTCGATGGTGGCCACGCCCGCCTTCATGGTGCGGTTGTCCTGGGTGAGCACGGTGAGGGTGTAGTCGTGGCCGCCGCCGGTGAAGGCGCCGATGCTGTGCACCCGCCAGCCGTGGGTGGACCGCTCCAGCCAGCCGTTCTTCACCTCGATCCGCACCCCGCCCGGGGCGCCGGCCGGGGTGCCCCAGCGCTGTTCGCGGATGACCTTGCCCATCAGCGAGAGGATGTAGCGGCGGGAGGCGTCGGTCAGCACCGTGTTCGGGTGGGTGATCAGGTCCAGGAGCCGCTCCTGGTCGTTCGCGGTGATCCGGGTGAGGCCCCAGTAGCCGTTCTTGCCGGGCACGGTGGCGTCCATGCCCGCCGCCCGCAGGAACGCCTTGACCCGGGAGGCTTTGAGCTTCTTCCACAGCTTGCTGGTCGAGGCGTTGTCCGACTTGGTGATCATGGCCTTGGCGAGGGTCTGCTCGCTCTTGGTCAGCGGCCGGTGGTGCCGTTGCGCATCCCACAGCAGCGTTCCCAGGACCGTCGCCTTCACCACGCTCGCGGAGTCGAACCGCTGGTTCGCGCGCAGGGTGCAGCGGGTGTCGGTGGCGTGGTCGCGGAGGCTGATCGCGATGGTGCCGGACCGGCCGCGCAGCGCCGCGGCGATGTCCTTGGACAGCTTGCCGGCCAGCCCGGACTGGTGCGAGACGCAGACCGGCCGCGGTGCCGTGGCCGCGGCGGAGGCGGGCCCGGCCCCGGCGACCGGCGATACGACGACGGCCGCGGTCAGCGCCGCGCACACCGCGGTGCGGGGATGCCGGGGCAGATGCCGGGGTATTCGATCGCTCGTCATGGTGGGTTGCCTGTTTGCACGTGATGTCTAGGGGTTTCATCCGACTTCTTCATGGTCCTGGCTCCGTCGCCGTGCGTCGATCGGAGCGGTCGATCGGGGCGGAACCAAGTGATCACGGCGGTGCGGGCCGTTGCGATGATCCCGGCTCCATGGACCGGCGCGGACCGTGGGAGGCTGGTGGCATGGCCTTGCAGATCAACCCCAGCATCCTGTCCGCGGACTTCTCCCGCCTCGCGGATGAGGCGAAGGCGGTCGAGGGTGCCGACTGGCTCCACGTCGACGTCATGGACAACCACTTCGTCCCCAACCTCACCCTCGGGGTTCCGGTGGTCGAGTCGCTGGGCAGGGCCACGGAAACCCCGCTGGACTGCCATCTCATGATCGACGACCCGGACCGCTGGGCGCCGCAGTACATCGAGGCGGGCGCCGGTTCCGTCACCTTCCATGTGGAGGCCGCGGCCGCGCCGGTGCGGCTGGCGCGCGAGATCCGGGCCAAGGGCGCGCGGGCCTCGATGGCGCTCAAGCCGGCCACGCCCATCGAGCCGTACGAGGATCTGCTGCCCGAGCTGGACATGCTGCTGGTGATGACCGTGGAACCCGGCTTCGGCGGCCAGGCGTTCCTGGACATCATGCTGCCGAAGATCCGCCGTACCCGGCAGCTCATCGACAAGCATGGACTCCAGATGTGGCTCCAGGTGGACGGCGGGGTCTCGGCCGCCACCATCGAGCGGTGCGCCGAGGCGGGCGCCGATGTCTTCGTGGCGGGCTCGGCCGTCTACGGCGCCGACGACCCGGCCAAGGCCGTACAGGCACTGCGCCAGCTCGCCGAGAAGGCGACTGGCACCCCCGGAACATGAGGCGACGTAGCTACCGGTCGGTGAACTCAAGGGTGAAGGGCGAACCAACTCCGCCGTTTCTGACAGGATGAACGGTGAGTCCGGACAGTGAATAGTGAGGAGACCGCGGTGTCGACGGGCCGTTCAGCCACGCGGATGGGACCCGCCGAACTGGTGCAGGCGGCGGCCATGGCGCGCCGCTTCTACCTCGAGGGCAAGTCCAAGATCCAGATCGCCGAGGAGTTCGGCGTCAGCCGCTTCAAGGTCGCGCGGGTGCTCGAGACGGCGCTCGAGCGCGATCTGGTGCGCATCGAGATCCGGGTTCCCGCCGAGCTCGACGCGGAGCGCTCCGACGCCCTGCGCGCCCGCTACGGGCTGCGCCACGCGGTCGTCGTGGAGTCCCCGGCCGACGCCGAGGCGGACACCCCGGACCCGGAGAACCTCGGCGAGGTCGCCGCGGACCTGCTGGGCGAGCTGGTGACCGAGGGGGATGTGCTGGGGCTGGCCTGGGGGCGGTCCACGATCCACATGGCGGCCGCGCTGCACCGGCTGCCCCCGTGCACCGTCGTCCAGCTCACCGGCGTGTACGACGCGGGCACGGCCGAGCGCGGCTCGGTCGAGGCGGTGCGCCGCGCCGCCGCCGTCTCGGGCGGGGAGGCGCACCCCATCTACGCGCCGATGCTGCTGCCGGACACGGCCACCGCGGACGCCCTGCGCGGCCAGACCGGTATCGCCCGCGCCTTCGAGTACTTCGACAAGGTCACCGTGGCCTGCGTCTCCATCGGCTCCTGGGAGGCCGGGATCTCCACGGTCTACGACATGCTGACCGAGAAGGAGCGGGCCCACTACGAGAGCCTGGGCGCCGCCGCCGAGATGTCGGCCCACCTCTTCGACGCCGAGGGCCGCCGCATCGGCCGCGACCTGGGCGAGCGCTGCATCACCGTGGAGGCCGACCGGCTGCGCCGGATCCCCGAGGTGGTCGCCATCGCCGGTGGCCGCCGTAAGGCCGAGGCGATCGGGGCGGTGCTGAGGTCCGGCCTGGTCACCAGCCTGGTCACGGACACCGCCGCCGCGGACTACCTGCTCGCCGAAACCACCCCCGCCGCCCACCCCGCCCTGGACCGCGCCGACCCGGACGGCGTGTAGCGGGCCGGTCGCGGCGGGCAAGGGGGAAACGGCGAGCGGCCCGCCGCTCGCCGTATCGGATCACGCCAGAAGCAGGGCGGCGTCCCACGGCACCTCACCGTCGGCGGTTCCGGCGGGCGGCGTGCTCCGGCCGAGCAGGACGAGGGCGACGCCCGCCGCGCCCTCCAGGAACGTCGGCGCGTCCAGCGGCTCCGGCCGGAGCGGTAGCACCGGCGCGGTGGGAAAACCGAAGGCCGTGCCGGGGTCGAAGCGGGCGCACAGCCGCTCGGCGATCTCGTCCGCCCGCGCGGACAGCGACGCGTCGTCCAGCTCGTCGGCGATACGCCCGGTGATCCGGGCCAGCCCGGCGAGGCCGTGGCACAGTCCGGGATCGTCCAGCCCCCGCGGTCCGTCGGGGCGGGCGAAGACCGCCCTCATCGCCTCCGCCGCGGTGTGCACCCACGCGTCCTCGCCCAGCGCGACTCCGGCGAGCTGCAGCGCGCGGGCGATTCCCGGAGCGCCGTAGCACCAGCTCGCGCGCCCCGGCCCCAGAGCGGGCCGGGTGGGGGCCAGCTCCTGGTCGGCGGAGACCGTACCGGGCCAGCCGGGGCCCGCGTCCGGGTCCTCCTGGCGCCAGCTCATCAGCCACCGGGCGATACGGCGGATGGCCGTGTCGTGGCCGGGGACGCGCAGTCCGCGCGTCCAGCACAGGGACAGCAGCGCGAGCGGCCCGGCGATGCCGTGGGCGAGCCCCAGGTCGAGCACCCACTCCCGCCGCCGCGGGTCCACCGCGGCGGGCCACGGGGGGCTGAACCAGCCGGGCAGCGGCCCGGACCCGGCCTTGACGGGCTCGGTGAGGGCGACGAGATACCGCAGCACGTCGTGGACCGCTTCGGGGTCGGACGGCTCGGCGAGGAAGTACCGGCCGAGGCCGGTCACACCGGAGACGACGTCGAAGTGTTCCCGGTCCGCCCCGGGGACACCGGATTCCATTCGCTCGTACTCGGCGTCGAGGACCGTTCCGAGGCGATGCCGCAGGGTCGCGTCCACTCGGCCCCGTACGGTGGCGTAGTCCCGGGGCGAGCGGGCGGCGTGCTTGGCGGCGAAGCCGAGACTGCCCAGGCCCGTGATCAGCCCGGGACCTCTGGCACCGGCGTACCCGGCCTCCGCCGCCAGCAGGGCGTGGACGGTCGGGCGCAGGCCCGGATCGTTCCTGCTCAGCTCGCTGAGGAACAGCGCCGCCCCCGAGGCACCCATGCCGAGCCCGGCAGCGGAAAAGTCCCCGGTGCGGGTGTTGGTGACGTGGTCGCGGATACGGGCGCCGATCTCGGCCACCACCGTGCCGGGGTCCCACCGCCCGGCTGATGCCGCCGTCACCCGAGATGCCTCCGCCGTCACCCGAGATGCCTCCGTCGTCATCCGAGATGCCTCCGCCGTCCGTGTTCGGCCTGGGCGAGGCCACGCGCCACCGCCAGCGAACGGCCTTCGGAGGTGCGTGAGGTGCCGATCAGCCGGTTGTGGTGCATATGCAACACACTCGCCAGCACCGATGGGTCGGCGGCCACGGAGGCATAGGCGCGCATGGCGGCCGCCCTGGCGTCGAGGGCGGTGAGCGCGGCGGCAGCGCCCTCGGCGGGGAACGCGGCCCGGAGCCCGCCGTCCAGCAGGCGGAGTGCCGCCGCGCGGCGTTCCCGGAAGTAGGCGTGGTGCTCCTCGTCCCGCGGGTCGCGCAGCCACCAGTCGGTCCACCGGTCGCCGTGGACCTGGCGGGTGAGGTCGAGGTAGTTGGCGGCGGCGAGCACCTGCGGCTCGACGCCGACCGCGTCCGCCGCCCGCAGGCGTAGCTGTTCGACGGCGGCCACGCTGTCGTGGTGGAAGACCGTCTCGGCGGCCTCGATGGCCTCGTGGCCGCCATAGCGGTGGGTTTCGGGTTCATAGCCGTCGATGACGAACGCCCCGGCCAGGCGCAGGTCGCGGAGCTGCTCCACCCAGTCGAGGACGCCCGGTGTCAGCTCGCCGTGGAGCGTGGCGGGGTCGCCGTGGAAGCGCAGCCGCAGATGCGCGCCGGCCGGATCGGCGTAGCGGATGAAGAACCAGCGGTCCACCGCGGGCGGCAGGGCCGCCAGCAGCCGGGGCAGGTGCTCGGCCAGCACCTCGTCCTGGCGGTTGGCGTAGGTGTAGAGCCTGCCGTAGAGCCACTCGCGGCTGTGCCGCGGGACGGGCGGACCGACCGGGCTGATCCGCCGCGCCGGGGCCCGGACGGCCGGGGACTCGCCGGGCGCCGGGCGGGCGGGCGGCAGCGGAATCACCAGTTCGCTGCTGAACGCCCCCTGGTCGGTGGCGAGCCAGCCGTCGCCCGCCCCCGCGTCCTCGGGAGTCTCGTACGCCGTCACGTCCTTGCCCCGGCCGAGCTCGCGGCGCAGCACCATGCGGTGGAGCGGGGCGGTCAGGTCGAGTTCCACCCGGTGGTCGCCTCCGCCGACGGCGACCCGGTCGGGCACGTTCCAGCGCGCCCGCCAGCCGTCCAGGCGGCGCTCCCACTCCGCGTCGGAGAGGGAGGAGTCCATGAGGCCGGGGTCGGTCAGCCGCCATCGGGCGGGGGCGAGGACCGTCCTGCCGAACCGGACGCGGGGCAGGTGGGGAAGGGTGGACAGACGCCCCCATGTCCATACGCACGAGGGCCAGCTCCCCATCGTCGGCACCTCGCGCAGCAGCCGGACCGCCGCGGGGGCGCGCCGCGGGTCGAGCATGGTCGGAACCCGCGGATTGATCTCCTGCCCGGTCGAGGCGTCCACGAGATACAGCCGGTCCGGGTCGGCGGCCAGCGCGAGATCGCCCACTCCCCGTACGGCGGGCGAGGCGCGGTCCGCGAAGCAGCCCACCGCGACCCGCTCGGTCCAGAACGGCCGAACGCGGGCCACATTGGCGTCGCGCCCCCTCAGGGGCAGGAAGTCCAGGTGCGCCTGGAGCGCGCCGTCCCGGGCCGAGTCGGCGGCGGAACGGCGCGCCAACTCGCCTACCTCCTCCACGTCGTCGAGGAGGTAGGCGAACCGGCCGAAGAGCGCGCCCGGGGCCGGCGATCCCGTCGACGGGGAGAGCACGAGCGTGAAGTCGCCCTCGTCGAGGGATCGCCGCGAGGGGGCGGTCAGATGGGCGCAGAGTTCCAGTGCGGCCGGGGGGCGGTGCTCCGGAGCCGCGCAGCCGGTCGAGCGCCGCGTCGTCGAGCACCACCTCGCGGTCGCCCGACGCGATCGCGGTGAGGGCCAGCTCGGCCAGGAACTCGTTCCGGGCCCGGTCCCGCTCGCTCGGCTCACCGGCTTCCGCCGTGCGCCGTTCGCTTTTGGGATGGTCGTAGTCGGCGGGCGGGCCCAGGCCGGTGTGCGGGTCGAGGACGTCGGCGAGCGGCACGGCCCGGCCGGTGCCGTAGCGTTCGACGAACGCGTCACGGTACTCCCGCAGCTCCGGCGTCGGCATCGTGTCGGGTGCGGCGAGACACAGCGCCGTGGCCGCGCGCTCCGCCTCCCGCAACACCTCCCGGTCCAGGGTGACTTCCGCGTCCAGCCGCATGTCGACCTGGATCGGCCGGTCATCGGCGCGCAGGCCGCCCATCGCGTCCAGGGCCTTCTTCCAGCGGCCGAGCCCCGCGCCGAGGCGTTCCGCGCCGTATTCGTCCAGCAGGTCGCCGATGACGGCCAGTTCGCCTGCCTTGGCGGCCTGGCCCACGGACTTGAGGACCTCCACCGCGTACCGCAGCGGGTCGGTCTCGCCGAGCGGGGGGCGTAACTCGGTGAGGAGGAAGCCCTGGCGGACGAGTTCGAGGAGTAGCCCCTCCTTGGCGGACGCGGGGACGTTCGGGTACGCCTCGTCGAGGGTCTTCAGCAGGTCCCCGGCCGGGCAGGGGTGCCGGGCGGCGGCGAGGATGGTCCGCACGGCCGCCGTGTGGCGTACGGAGATCTCCTGGGCGGTCCGCCCCTCGCGCCGCTGTTCGTCGGTGGCCTGCTCATCGGAGCCGGCGGGGTCCTTCGCGTCGTAGCCGCAGGGGAGCACCCAGCGCTGCCCGCGTGCGAAGCCCAGGTCGTTCGCCACGACGCGCAGCGCCCGCAGTACCTCGAGGTCGCCCTCCCAGGCGGTGAGCACGTCGGTCAGCCAGCCGCCGTCCGGGCGCACCGCCTTGCGGTGCCGGGTGCCCAGCCGGATCCGGCAGGTCGCCTCACCGAAGGACACCGGGGCGACGCCCGCCAGGAGTCCGAAGGGGGTGGCGCGGCTGGCGCCCCGCAGGACGTAGCGCGTCGCCGCGAGGGTGAGCTTGCGCAGGGCGCCGGGTTTCATCGGCGCGCCCGCGCGCAGCGCCTCGACGGTGCGGTGCAGTGAGGGGCTGGAGACGGTGAGGGCCTCCTCGACCCGTTCGTCGGAGAGGAGCGCGTCGATGTACCGGCGGACCTGCTCGCGGTCGCGCGGGTCGAGGTGTGCGCGGGTCTCGGGGGCCGAGTGGGGAAGGAGGGGGACGCGGAGCATCCCGGTGGGCTCCGCGTGGAACATCGCGTGGTCTTCGGCCATGGGGTCGTCTCTCCCGTTCACGCTCGGCACCGCCGAGAATTCCGCCGTCGGCGAGCCGCGCGGGGCCCGGGCTCGGCCCGGGCCCCGCGCGGTCCTGGCTACTAACAGGCCGGCGCGACGACGGTGCACCAGATGATGGACGCCGCGGGGGTGCCGGTGGAGGCGCTGTGCGCGGCCGTCGGCTCGTCGAGCTCGACACGCACGTCCAGGTCGAACTCCGACATCTCCTTGGCCGACTCGGCCGGTACGGCAATAGACATGGTCAACTCCTTCGGTAGAGGGGCGACGGCAGCCGTTCGCACCCAGTGCCGCTCATACACACCTCAGCGGATGGGCATGCGCGGCTCCCGTTCGCGGTTGGCACGCGGGGCACTCGGTCGAGCGCCCCACCCCTCCTGTGTACGTGCACAGCCGGTGATTCCGGGGCTTCGGAGAGCTAGGTCTAAGGGTTGCCTCAGAAAGTCGCGGGTGGTGGAACGAACGGCCGTCATCGAGCTCTCTTACGGCTCCTGGCCGGGCCCCGACCGCTCGCGGACGTGTCCAGCGGTGCTCCGCCGCATGGGGTCACTCGCCCTCGGGTAACGTTTCGACGTAAGGCAGGTTGCCTGTCGGCACCGCAGCAGCCCCCGCAGCGCCTCTTTGGAGGACTCTACGAATGCGGGGGTGTTTTGTTGTGCCGCTATGGGAGTGACCTGCGTCGTTTCGCGTGAAAATGTGAGACTCATGCGTTTCCTCGAGCCCGGTACGGGGCGCCACGTGGAATCTTCCCCGGTTCCCTACGACCTGACGTACGACGATGTGTTCATGGTGCCGAGCCGCTCCGCGGTCGGCTCCCGCCAGGGGGTGGACCTGGCCTCACCCGACGGCACCGGCACCACCATTCCACTCGTCGTCGCCAACATGACCGCGATCGCCGGCCGCCGCATGGCCGAGACGGTCGCCCGTCGCGGTGGCCTCGTCGTCATTCCGCAGGACATCCCGATCGACGTCGTCACGGACGTGATCCGCTGGGTCAAGAGCCGCGATCTGGTGCTGGACACCCCGATCGTCCTCGCCCCGACCGGCACCGTCGCCGACGCGCTGTCGCTGCTGCCCAAGCGGGCACACGGCGCGGGCGTGGTGGTCGAGGACGGGCGTCCGGTGGGCGTGGTGACCGAGTCCGACCTGACCGGCGTGGACCGCTTCACCCAACTCTCCGAGGTGATGTCGCGCGAGCTGATGGTGCTCGACGCCGCCATCGACCCTCAGGAGGCGTTCAACCGCCTCGACGCCGCCCACCGCAAGCTCGCCCCCGCCGTCGACGCGGACGGGAAGCTGGCGGGCATCCTGACCCGCAAGGGCGCGCTGCGCGCGACGCTCTACAAGCCCGCGGTGGACGCGGGCGGCCGACTGCGGATCGCGGGCGCCGTCGGGGTCAACGGCGATCTGGAGGGCCGTACGAAGGCGCTCCTGGACGCCGGGGTGGACGCCCTCGTCGTGGACACCGCCCACGGCCACCAGGAGTCGATGATCAGCGCGCTCAAGGCGGTCCGCGGCCTGGGCCCGCGGGTGCCGGTGGTGGCGGGCAACGTGGTCGCCGCCGAGGGGGTGCGCGACCTCATCGAGGCCGGTGCCGACATCGTCAAGGTCGGCGTCGGGCCGGGCGCGATGTGCACCACCCGCATGATGACCGGCGTGGGCCGGCCGCAGTTCTCCGCGGTGCTGGAATGCGCCGCCGAGGCGCGGAAGTTCGGCAAGCACATCTGGGCGGACGGTGGCATCCGGCACCCCCGCGACGTCGCCATGGCGCTCGCGGCCGGGGCGTCCAACGTCATGGTCGGCTCCTGGTTCGCGGGCACGTACGAGTCGCCCGGCGACCTCCAGCACACCGCCGACGGCCGGCCGTACAAGGAGAGCTTCGGCATGGCGTCGGCACGCGCGGTGCGCAACCGCACCAGCGACGAGTCGGCGTACGAGCGGGCCCGCAAGGGGCTGTTCGAGGAGGGCATCTCCACCTCGCGGATGTTCCTGGACCCGGCCCGGCCGGGGGTCGAGGACCTGATCGACTCGATCATCGCGGGCGTGCGCAGCTCCTGCACCTACGCGGGCGCCGGGTCGCTGGAGGAGTTCCACGAGCGGTCCGTGGTGGGCGTGCAGAGCGCCGCGGGCTACGCGGAGGGCAAGCCGCTCCACGCAAGCTGGGACTGAGGCTCAGGAGTTCGGCTCGCCCCGGAGGCGAACCGGGCCCCCGAACACCACAACCCCACTCGGCTCGGGTGAGTGGGGTTGTGGTGGTGCGTCGCGGCGGAGTCTCACCTCGCCACTCCGCGCTCACCCCGGGTGCGGGGCAGCGCGTGGCGCGGCGGGCTGGTGAGGGTGATCTGCCGGACCAGCTGGTGGAACGAGACCAGCGCGGCGACCGGGGGAAGACCGGCCACGGCCATGCTGGGCGCGTTCCTCGGGGCGTGTGCGACGCACAGGAACACCGCGATGGTGGAGAAGAGCACCACCACGGCCCATGAGTGCCCCGCGCCCCGGCGGTGCAGGGCGGCCCGCAGCACCGACAGCGAGGCGACCAGCCAGGGTCCGTAGACCAGCAGGGGCCACCACGCCGCCATGGACTCCGAGGTGCTCGGGGAGGCCAGATAGCGCAGCGGGCGGTAGGAGATCATTCCGCCGAGCACGCTCAGCATGGCGACGATGACCGTGGTGACCGCCGCGAAGATCAGGCTGATCACATGCAGCCACGGCAGCGTCGGCAGCCGGAAGCGGACCCGGCGGCGCTTGCCACGCCCCCGCACATGCGTGGGGGAGGGGGTGTGGAGGGGAGCGACCGGTCCGATGGGGCCGGTGGTGTGCACCGACTCCTCGGGGGAGGTCGTCTGGAGCAGCCGGGCGAGGTCTCCCTCCAGGTCCCAGCGGCCCTCGATGGTCTCCGGGTCGGGCAGGGGGAAAGGATTCATCTCATAATCGGCTGCCGCCTCGTACCGCTCCCCGGGAGGGGGCGCGGGGGCGTGCCGGTGGCCGGTGGGTGGGGGCCCGTAGCCGCCCGGCCTCGGCTCGGTGTACGTCATGCCTTGACGCCCGGTTCCGGCGTATCGGACCGCTGGAGGAAGTCCGCCTCGATCCGGCCCAGCGCCCGGATGAAGTCCTCCCAGACTCTCGCGCAGTATTCGAGCGGGTAGCGCTCGCTGTCACCCCCCTGGTCTCGGGGCCGGAACACGGGTTCGGCACTGAGCTGGGAGTGATCGGGTGGTTGCAGGCTGTCAGTGGTCACGTCCCCACCAACGACCGCTAAAATGGTGCAGTATCGCGGCATTCGGGTGAAACGAGCGCTGACTCGCGCAGTGTCTCGCAACGATTCCCCGCCGAGCGCCCCCGCGCGCAACGTTGCCACGGGTATGCGCAACCATGGTCCATTACGGCCGTCGGCGGACGGCTCATAGGGTCTTGCGCTGACGTGGAGTGGCGGGGACCGACTGCTCGGCGATTCCCACCTGCGGGTTTGCTTTCGGGCACCCGTATGTCCGCAGTCGGTCGCCACCACCCGATGGCAGCGATTAAGGAGCCACCCCTGTGTTGGAGCACGGCGCAGCACCGCCCGCCACCCAGCAACCGGAATCAGACCCTCCGGTCGGCGGGCTGGGCGCCCGGCTGATGCGGCGCAAGCCGGTGGAGCGGCTGGTCGCCGAGGGCGGCCAGGGTGAGGGCGGCAGCCTGCGGCGCTCCATGGGCATGTGGCAGCTCACCATGATCAGCATTGGGGCCACCCTGGGCACCGGCATCTTCGTGGTGCTCGGCGAGGCCGTGCCGGACGCCGGTCCCGCGGTCATCGTGTCGTTCGTCATCGCCGGGCTCACCGCGCTGTTCTCCGCGCTGTCCTACGCCGAGCTGGCGGGCACCATCCCCGTCTCCGGCTCCTCCTACTCCTACGCCTACGCCACGATGGGCGAGCTGATCGCCTGGGTCTGCGGCTGGTGTCTGATCCTGGAGTACGGCGTCTCGGTGGCGGCCGTCGCCGTCGGCTGGGGCGAGTACCTCAACGAACTGCTCGACGGCACCCTCGGCGTGACCATCCCCGACGCCCTGGCCGCCCCGCCCGGGGACGGCGGGATCTTCAATCTGCCCGCCCTGCTCGTGGTGCTGCTGGCCATGGCGTTCCTGCTGGGCGGCGCCAAGGAGAGCGCCCGCGCCAACACGGTCATGGTGGGGGTGAAGATCGCGGCGCTGATCCTCTTCTGCGCCGTCGCCTTCACCGGCATCCGGGCGGGCAACTACACCCCGTTCATGCCGCTGGGCATGGCGGGCGTCAGCGCCGCCGGCGCCACCCTCTTCTTCTCCTACATCGGCTTCGACGCCGCCTCCACGGCCGGTGAGGAGGCCAAGAACCCCCAGCGCGACCTGCCCCGCGCGATCATGCTGTCGCTGATCATCGTCACCGCGCTGTACTGCCTGGTCGCCGCCGTCGCGGTGGGCGCCCTGCCGTGGAAGAAGTTCTCGGGCTCCGAGGCCGCGCTCGCCTCGATCATGAAGGATGTCACCGGACAGGACGCCTGGGCCGTGCTGCTGGCCGCCGGAGCGGTCGTCGCGATCGCCTCCGTGGTGCTGACCGTGCTCTACGGCCAGACCCGCATCCTCTTCGCGATGTCCCGGGACGGGCTGGTGCCCAAGGTCTTCTCCACCGTCCACGCCAGGACCGGGGTGCCCCGCGCCAACACCGTGATCGTCTCGCTCTTCTGCGGGGTCCTGGCCGCCGCGATCCCGCTCGGCCAGCTCGCCGACGCCACCAGCATCGGCACGCTCTTCGCCTTCGCGCTGGTCAACATCGCCGTGATCATGCTGCGCCGGACCCGGCCCGATATGCCCCGCACCTTCCGGGTGCCGCTGTCCCCGCTCTTCCCGGTGATCGGCTTCGCGCTGTGTCTGTGGATGATGGGCAGCCTGCAGTTCGTGACCTGGGTGGTCTTCGGCTGCTGGATGGCCGTCGGCCTTGTGCTGTACTTCGCATACGGCTTGCGCCGATCCCGACTGGCCACAGCAGAGAAGTGATTGCCCCCCAGTGCGACTGAATGATCTCGACGAACGCATCGTCCACGCCCTCGCCGAGGACGCCCGCCGCTCCTACGCCGACATCGGCGAACTGGTCGGACTGTCCGCGCCCGCCGTCAAACGGCGGGTGGACCGGCTGCGCGCGGAGGGAGCCATCACCGGCTTCACGGTGCGGGTCGACCCGGTGGCGCTGGGATGGGAGACCGAGGGTTTCATCGAGCTCTACTGCCGCCACAACACCTCGCCGGACGCCATCCGCCGGGGCCTGTCGCGCTATCCCGAGGTGGTGTCCGCGTCGACCGTCACCGGTGACGCGGACGCCGTCGTCCAGGTCTTCGCCTCCGATATGCGTCACTTCGAGCGGGTGCTGGAGCGGATCGCGGGGGAGCCGTTCGTGGAGCGCACCAAGTCCGTGCTGGTGCTCTCGCCCCTGCTGCGAAGGTTCAGCTCGGGTGCCCCTACGTAGGCGCTCCGTTGGGTGGGCCTGGTTGACTGTCGTGCCCTGACCTGCCGTTGGTCGCGTGCGGCGCCGTCGTGGCTGGTCGCACCCACGCGGCGGAGCCGTACATCGGCACAGCCCCGCGCCCCTTCGGGGCACCCCCACGCGGCGGAGCCGCACATCGGCACAGCCCCCGCTTCTTTTAGGGCGTGCGCAATGAATCGACGCACACCGATCCCCATGCGCCATGAATCGACGCCGGACGCAACGAAGCCGTCTTGTTGGGCGATCCGGAGGCAACGTACTGTTTTTATACCCGTACCCCTCCCCTCAAGGTCTGCCATGTCGCCGCTGCGCACCGCTCTGCTCCAGAACTCCGGTCACCCCGGCGATCCCGCCGGAAACCTCAAGGTCCTCGACGAGGCCGCCGCCGACGCGGCCGCCGACGGGGCCGGGCTGCTGGTCACCGCGGAGATGTTCCTCACGGGATACGCGATTGGCGGCGGCGGCGTACGGGAGCTGGCCGAGCCCGCCGACGGGCCGAGCGGCCGGGCCGTGGCCGAGATCGCCGCGACGCACGGTCTCGCCATCCTCTACGGCTACCCCGAGAGCCACGCGGGCGCCGTGTACAACTCCGCACGGCTCGTCGGGGCGGACGGCGCCGAGCTGGCCAACTACCGCAAGTCCCATCTCTACGGCTGCTTCGAGCGGGCGTCGTTCACCCCCGGTGAGACGCCCGTCGTCCAGGCCACCATCGGCGAGCTGACCGTCGGCATCCTGATCTGCTACGACGTGGAGTTCCCCGAGAACGTACGGGCCCATGCCCTGGCCGGGACCGATCTGCTGCTGGTGCCCACCGCGCAGATGCACCCCTTCGAGTTCGTCGCCGAATCGGTGATTCCGGTGCGGGCCTTCGAGAGCCAGATGTACATCGCGTACGTCAACCGCAGCGGCGTCGAGGGCGAGTTCGACTTTGTCGGCCTGAGCTGTCTGGCCGGGCCCGACGGCGCCACCTGTCTGCGCGCCGGCCGCGGCGAGGAACTCCTCCTCGGCGATGTCGCCCCCAAGCTGCTGACCACCTCGCGCCGGATCAACCCGTATCTGCGGGACCGCCGCCCCGGTCTGTACTCCTCCCTCGGCTGATCCGTCCTCACCTGATCCGTCCTCACTTGAACAGTCCGGCCCTCTGCCGTACCCGAAACACGCTCTGAGCACCAACCAGCAAGGAATCCGTACCCCATGACGTCCACGGTGCCCACCGCCGTCCATGACGAGCAGGAAACGCAGGCCCATCGGGCCCTTCCGCCCACGACCATGTTCGGCCCGGACTTCCCCTACGCCTACGACGACTTCCTCGCCCACCCGGCGGGCCTGGGCCAGATACCCGCGACCGAGCACGGTGGCGAGGTCGCGGTCGTCGGCGGCGGTCTCTCCGGCCTCGTCACCGCGTACGAGCTGATGAAGATGGGCCTGAAGCCCGTGGTCTACGAGGCCGACCGGATCGGCGGACGGCTGCGCACCGTCGGCTTCGACGGCTGTGACGACGCGCTGACCGCCGAGATGGGCGCGATGCGCTTCCCGCCGTCCTCCACCGCCCTCCAGCACTACATCGACCTGGTGGGCCTGAAGACCCAGCCGTTCCCCAACCCGCTGGCCCCCGACACCCCCTCCACCGTCGTCGACCTCAAGGGCGAGTCCCACTACGCCCGCACCATCGACGATCTGCCGCCGGTCTACCGCGAGGTGGCCGACGCCTGGAACGCCTGCCTGGAGGAGGGCGCGGACTTCTCCGACATGAACCGCGCCATCCGCGAGCGGAACGTCCCCCGGATCCGGGAGATCTGGTCGCGGCTGGTCGAGAAGCTGGACAACCAGACCTTCTACGGCTTCCTCTGCGACTCCGCGGCCTTCACCTCCTTCCGCCACCGGGAGATCTTCGGCCAGGTCGGCTTCGGCACCGGCGGCTGGGACACCGACTTCCCCAACTCCATCCTGGAGATCCTGCGGGTCGTCTACACCGAGGCCGACGACCACCACCGCGGCATCGTCGGCGGCAGCCAGCAGCTTCCGCTGCGGCTGTGGGAGCGCGAGCCCGAGAAGATCGTCCACTGGCCGCAGGGCACCTCGCTGTCCTCGCTGCACGGCGGTGAGCCGCGCCCGGCCGTGACCCGGCTGCACCGGGCCGCGGGCGACCGCGTCGTGGTGACGGACGCGAGCGGTGACATCCGCTCGTACCAGGCGGTGGTCTTCACCGCGCAGTCCTGGATGCTGCTCTCCAAGATCGACTGCGCTGACTCGCTCTTCCCGATCGACCACTGGACGGCGATCGAGCGCACCCACTACATGGAGTCCAGCAAGCTCTTCGTGCCGGTGGACCGGCCGTTCTGGCTGGACAAGGACGAGATCACCGGCCGGGACACGATGAGCATGACGCTCACCGACCGGATGACCCGCGGCACCTATCTGCTGGACGACGGCCCGGACCGGCCCGCCGTCATCTGCCTCTCCTACACCTGGTGCGACGACAGCCTCAAGTGGCTGCCGCTGTCGGCGAACGAGCGGATGGAGGTCATGCTCAAGTCGCTCTCGGAGATCTATCCGAAGGTCGACATCCGCAAGCACATCATCGGCAGCCCGGTCACCGTGTCCTGGGAGAACGAGCCGTACTTCATGGGCGCGTTCAAGGCCAATCTGCCCGGTCACTACCGCTACCAGCGCCGGTTGTTCACCCACTTCATGCAGGACCGGCTGCCCGCCGACAAGCGGGGCATCTTCCTCGCGGGCGACGACATCTCCTGGACGGCGGGCTGGGCCGAGGGCGCCATCCAGACCGCGCTCAACGCCGTATGGGGCGTGATGCACCGCTTCGGCGGCTCCACCGACCCCAAGAACCCCGGGCCGGGCGATCTGTACGACGAGATCGCTCCCGTGGAGCTCCCCGAGGACTGAGCCGGTCCCAGAGGCTGTTACGCCGACGGCAGGTCGTCAGGCCGTCGGCGGGCCGCTTACGCCGCCGGCAGAGGGGTGAGCAGAAAGCGCCCCACCAGGCCCACGGTCGTATCGACGCGCTCCGCGAACTCCTCCGCCAGCTCCGGCACCCCGCGCAGCCCCCACAGCGCGCGGAACGCCGCCCACGCGGCGTCCCGCGCCTTCTCCAGGCTCCAGGAGCCCACGAGATGGGTGAGCGGATCGGCCACGTCCAGCAGGTCGGGGCCGGGCATCAGCTCCTCCCGGATCCGCTCCTCCAGCCCCGTGAGCAGCGCCCCGATCCGGTCGAAATCGCCCTCCAGGGCGTCCGGTTCGAGGTCCCGGGCCCGGCAGGTGTCCAGCAGCGCGAGCGCCAGGTCATGGCCGATATGGGCGTTGATCCCGGCGAGCGCGAACTGCACCGGGCGGACCGCCGGATGGCGCCGGAGCTGGAACAGGGGCCGCCAGCAGGCGGGCGGCCGCCCGCCCGTGACCACCGCGTCGACCGCCGCCAGATAGCGCCCGGCGAACCGCACGTCCAGCTCCTCGGTGGCGGACGGGTCGTGGAAATACCCGTCCGTGAGCCGGCGGCCGACCTCCTCGGTGACCGACAGATACACCCCGTTGAAGACCGCCACCCCATCTCCCGGCGGCAGCGCCGCGCCGAGCGCGCTCATGCGCGCCACGACGCTCTGCACGGTGCGCGGCGCGAGCCGCGTGTGCGTGGGCATCGTCATGGACGCCAGGGTGGCAGGCCGGACCGGGCGCGGTCCCGCCGTACGCCGCCGCTTCCCCTGGACGGTCTAACGCCCCGTCAACCGGCTTTCACAGCACCCCCGCGTCGCGTGCCGTCCAGATCGACGGATACAGCGGCCGCCAGCCCAATTCATCGCGGAGCCGTAGGTTGGAGGTGATCCCGGACCAGGGGTCGTCGTCCGTCCGCCCGGTCATGCCCTCGGGCAGCGGCACACCGCCGATCCCGTGCAGCTCGACGACGGTCGCCGGGGCGTCGTCGACGATGTTGTACTTGCGGCCCGACACCGAGCCGCCGGCCGTGCCGCCCGGTGCGCGCAGCAGCCGCAGCAGCGCCTGCGTCGCATCCGCGTGGTGGACCATGGCGAGCCGCTGGCTCCCGGCCCAGTCCTTCGCGAGCGCCAGGAAGTTCGCCACATGCGGATCGCCGTCCCCGTACACGAAGGCCAGGCTGCCGATCCGCAGATCGAGGCCGTGCTCGCGGTGCAGCGCCAGCAACTCCCGCTCCGCCTCCGCCTTCGAGGCGGGGTACGCGCCCCACAGCACACCGCCGGGCACGCTCTCGTCGTCCTCCGTGAACGGCCGACCACGCGAGGCGCCGTACACCAGATTGGTGCTGACCTGGAGGAACCGGCTCGTCCCGGCCTCGACCGCGGCCCGTCCAAGAGCGACCGCCGCGTCCCGGTTGACCGCCCACGCCTCCTCGTCCGGCACCCCGCGGAAGGCCGCCGCGATGTTGACCACCGCATGCACCCCCTCCATGGCCCTCCGCAGATCCTTCTCCTCGCGCAGATCACCCACCGTGAGCTGCGCGCCCTGGGCCGCGAAGGGCGCACCGCGCTCCTCGTCGCGCACCAGCACCCGTACCTCGGTACCGGCCGCGGGCCGCTCCAGCAGCCGCTTGGTGAACCGCCGTCCCACCTGGCCGGTCGCACCCGTCACCAGAATCAAGGGCATCAGCATCCGCCTTTCGTCTCGTTCGCTCGGCCTCAGCCTGCGACGGTCTCGGCGGGGCCGGGAGAGACCTCCCCATCCAGGGATCGGCAGACCCTGGATACGCGACGCGGGCGGGGCGACCATGGGAGCGTGCATCGATCGGAACTCGCCGACTTCCTGCGCCGCTGCCGCGCCCGCCTCGGCCCCGCCGAGGTGGGCCTGACGCCCGGCGCCCGGCGCCGTACGCCCGGACTGCGCCGGGAGGAGGTGGCCCAGCTCGCGGGCATGTCGCCGGACTACTACACCCGGCTGGAGCAGGCCCGCGGCCCGCGCCCGTCCCGCCAGATGCTGACCGCGCTGGCCCGGGCGCTGCGGCTCACCGACGACGAGCGCGACTATCTCTTCCACCTGGTGGGGGAGGAGCCGCCGCGCGACCGCAGAACCTCGGGGCATGTGCGGCCCGGTCTGCTCAGGGTGCTGGACCGGCTGTACGACACCCCCGCCCAGGTGATCACCGACTGGGGCGAGGTGCTGGCGCAGAACGCGATGGCGGCGGCGCTGGTCGGCGACATCACGGCGCGGCCGCCCGGCGACCGCAATATCGTCCGGAGCTTCTTCACCCGGCCCGAGGACGCCTCCGGCGCCCCCGGGATCTTCCCGAGCGAGGAGATCGAGGAGCACGCCCGGCTGCATGTGGCCACCCTCCGGTCCGTGCTCGCGGCGCGTCCCGACGACCCGGGCCCGGCGGCCCTGGTGGCCGAACTGCTGTCGGTGAGCGCGGAGTTCGCGGCGCTGTGGGAGGACCATGAGGTGGCCGTACGGCACTCCACGGTCAAGCGGTTCATCCACCCGGTGGTGGGCGCGATGGAGCTGGACTGCGAGGTCCTGCTGAGCTCGGAACACGCCCAGCGGCTGATCGTCCACACCGCCCGCCCCGGCACCGAGTCCGCCGAGCGGCTCGAACTGCTCCGGGTGCTGGGCCTGCAGGACCTCGCCCCGCAGGGGTGAGTCCGCCGGCGGTCAGGCCGGGCGGTCGTCGTCGTATCCGCTGGTGCCCGCGTCCAGCAGGGGCTCCTGCGGCTTCAGATGGGCCGGGGCCAGGGCGCGCAGGACGTGGTAGCCGAGCAGCACCACGATGGTGCCGAGGGCGATCCCGCCCAGCTCGAAGTTCTGGCCGACCTTCAGGCTGACGCCGCCGACGCCGATGATGACGCCCGCCGCGACCGGCACCAGATTGAGCGGATTGCGCAGGTCCACCTTGTTGTGCACCCAGATCTGCGCACCGAGCAGCCCGATCATGCCGTAGAGGATGACGGTGATCCCGCCCAGCACCCCGCCCGGCACGGCCGCCACCACCGCGCCGAACTTCGGGCACAGCCCGAAGAGCAGCGCGAAGCCCGCGGCGGCCCAGTAGGCGGCGGTGGAGTACACCCGGGTGGCCGCCATGACCCCGATGTTCTCGGAGTACGTCGTATTGGCCGGGCCGCCGACCGATGTGGAGATCATGGTCGCCGCGCCGTCCGCGGCGATCGCCGTGCCCAGTTGGTCGTCGAGCGGATCGCCGATCATCTCGCCGACCGCCTTCACATGCCCGGCGTTCTCGGCGATCAGCGCGATCACGACCGGCAGCGCCACCAGCACCGCCGACCAGTGGAAGCTGGGCGCGTGCAGGGACGGCAGACCGATCCAGTCCGCCTTGCCCACGCCGGACAGATCCAGCCGCCAGTGGTCGGTGACCCGTCCACTGCCGTCGATCGAGTGGATCCTGCCGAAGACGCGGTCGAAGACCCAGGACACCGCATAGCCGAAGACCAGCCCCAGGAAGATCGCGATACGTGACCAGAAGCCCCGCAGACAGACCACCGCCGCCCCGGTGAGCAGCATCGTCAGCAGCGCGGTCCACTGATCGGCGGGCCAGTACGTACCGGCGGTCACCGGCGCGAGATTGAACCCGATCAGCATGACCACCGCGCCGGTCACCACCGGCGGCATCGCCGCGTGGATGATCCGGGCGCCGAATTTCCGCACCGCCAGACCGCTCAGCAGCAGCACCCCGCCGACCACCAGGATCGCCCCGGTGACGGCCGCGCTGCCGCCGCCCTGCGCCCTGATCGCGGCGGCCACGCCGACGAAGGACAGGCTGCACCCCAGATAGCTGGGGATCCGGCCGCGGGTCGCCAGCAGAAAGAGGATGGTCGCGACGCCGGACATCATGATCGCGAGGTTGGGGTCGAGCCCCATCAGCACCGGGGCGACGAAGCTGGCCCCGAACATGGCCACGACGTGCTGTGCGCCGAGTCCCGCCGTCCTCGGCCATGACAGCCGCTCATCCGGCTTGACGACGGCGCCGGGGGCGGGGGTACGCCCATCACCGTGCAGGGTCCAGCGCACGCCGAGGCCCATGACTGCTCCACTTCATCGCTACGGGGAATTCGCAGCAATGTTAGTTGGCCGAAAATATGCGCCGTGCAGCTATGTGGGGGTGCCCCCTCGGTGGCGTCCTTGCGCGAAGGCTCACAGCGGGTTTCAGGGAACGACCGGTACGGACGGAGCGCCTGGTGGCAGGTTGAACGGCGTGACCACCTGGATCGCCGAGGGCAGCGCGGGGCCGTCGTCGGGGAGTGCCTTGTGGGCGCGCATGATGATCTGGCAGGTGCGGCGCATGTCCTGGCGCAGGTCGTGGTGGAGGACCGCGGAGAGGCGGTGCTCGCGCAGCAGGCGGGTGTTGTCGTGGTCGAGGTCGTGGGCGATGAACACCGCGCACTCCCGCCCGAGCGCCTCGAAGGCGTGGAGGGTCGCGAGGTTGCCGCCGCCCACGGAGTAGACGGCGATGATGTCCTGGTCGCGCTTGAGTGCCTCGAGAACGAGGTCGTGCTGGGTGGCGTCGAGGCCGTCGCTGTCGGTGACCTCCACCAGGGAGCGTCTGGGCTCGGCGAGACGCATGGCGCTGCGGAAGCCCATCTCGCGTTCCTCCTCGCCCCTGAAGGAACCGCGGCTGACCGTGGTGAGCACGTTGCCGGGCCGCTTGCCCAGCCACTGTCCGAGGAGGTAGGCGGCGGTGGTGCCCGCCGCGCGGTTGTCGATGCCGACGTACGCCAGGCGGGCGCTGTGGGGCAGGTCGGTCACCAGAGTGACGACCGGGATGCCGGCCGTGACCAGGCGGCCGACCGCGGCCGCGATCTCCGGCTCGTCGGGGGCCTTCAGTATCACGCCCTGCGAACCACGCTTCGCGATCTTGTCCAGGGTTGCGATCAGCTCCTCGGGAGGGCATGCCTCCCGGAAGTGGAAGCGCGAGCGCACGAGAGCGGGATGCAGGGAGGGCAGTTCGGCTTCGAGCGCGTCCCGTACCGCGGTGGAGAACCGCTCCGGTGTCTGCATCACGATGTCGATCATGAAGGTGCGGCCCCCGAGCCGGACCTGGCTCTGCTGGCGGTCCAGGTCCTTGATGGCTTCATGTACCTCCCTGATCGTGCTCTCCGTCACGTTGCCCCGCTCATTGAGGACGCGGTCGACCGTGGCCGTGCTCAGTCCGGCCTGGCGGGCGATTTCCCTGATCGGGTAGCGGTGTCGCATGACTGGTCCCAAGAGCTGATGATGGATCTTTGATGCACTGACAAGCATCGAATGATGGGTCGGGTTCTCAAGACTGGCAGAAACCCACGGACCGCGAAAGGCTCGGCCGAGCGGTTTGAAAGGACACAGCGCTCATGGGACTGCTCGAGGGCAAAGTCGTCCTCGTCAACGGCGGCAGCCAGGGCGTCGGCGCGGGCATCGTGCGGGCGGACCTTTCCGATCCGGCGCAGGCGCGCAACAGCGCCGTACGAACGCCTCGGGGCCACCGCCACCGACTCTCCCGAGGCTCTGTCGCCGCCGGAGTCGACGGCGTCGTGATCGCCGCCGCGACCGCAGCGCACCCACCCGCCTACGCGGCCGTCTCCTGCGGCATCTTCCGCGACCGCGGCGGGTACGACTTCGACATCGTGCGCTGGGTGACCGCGCCGCGAGGCGGGTGACGTCGGCACGGCGTCCGCCCTGTCGCTCCGTGAGCACCGTCCCGTACGACTCGACGAGGTGCGCACGTGATGACGGACGAGCCCCTGCGGCAGCTACTTCACCAGCGTCGCGGCAGTCCGGTACGCCGCTGCGGCGGCCTCCCGCACCGGCAGCGCACGGTGCGTGTCGGAGAGGATCTCCACACCCCAGGGGCCGTTCCAGCCGGCGGTACGGAGCGCGGTGATGATCCCCGGGAGGTCGAAAGAGCCCTCTCCGCACAGGCGACGGCGCCGGACCGTGTCCTCGAAAAGAGTGCCGACGACCTCGCTGTCGGCGTCGTTGAGCTCCACCCCCACGATCCGTGACCCGGGTACGACCGCCAGTTCGGCGGGTGGGGTGTGGGCGCGCTCGGTGTGCCAGACGTCGATGATGAGGCCGCCCGCCGGGTGACCGGCCGTCTCGACGAGCCGGAGTCCGTCGTGCACGGTCTTGAGGTTGGACCAGGGCAGGAACTCGATCCCGAGCCGGGCGCCCACCCCGTCGGCCTGCGCCGCCAGCGTGGCGAACTCCTCGGCCCAGACGTCGAGGTCCCAGGGCTCGTCCGCCACGTCGGGCCCGATCTTGAGGGTGCGTGCGCCGAGCGCCTCGATGGCGCTCAGGAGGCCGCTACGGACGGCGTCCGACGCGGCCCGCCGCGGTCCGTCGGCCCACCAGTCGGTCAGCAGCTCCAACTCGATGTGGCTGATCCCGTTGTCCTCGAAGAGGGACCGGATGCCGGCGAGCCCGTATGCGCGCTCGGCCTCCACCAGGTCCGCGTACAACAGCCCGAAGCCCGTGAACCCGGCGCCGCCCGCCGCTTCCGCACGTTCCCGCAGGCTCAGCGGACTGCGTTGGTCATCCTGATCGGGAGCGGCGTCGCCCGCAGTGGTCCAACACGTGGCCAGAAATTCGTCAGCGGTCATCTATATTTCCTGGATTCCTCATGTTCGGAAAAAGGAGCCGGCACGCAACGAATGACAATTCCAAGAACGGACAGCAGGTCGCCCCGGTCGTAGCACCCCCTCCCGTCACACTCGACGAGCAGAAGGAAGCGCAGACCACATGGCTACGTCAGCCGCCCAGTCCCGCACCATCGCCTTCATCGGCCTCGGCATCATGGGCTCTCCCATGGCAGCCAACCTCGTCCGGGCCGGGCACACTGTCACCGGATACAACCGGAGCCGCCCGGCGGTGGACCGCCTCGTCGGGGCGGGCGGCCAGGGGGCGGACAGCGCCGCCGCGGCAGTCGCCGACGCGGACGTGGTCATCACGATGCTCCCCGCGGATCCGCAGGTCGCCGAGGTCGTGCTCGGTCCGGACGGCCTCCTGGCGCACGTCCGCACCGGCACCCTCCTCATCGACATGAGCAGCGTCAGCCCACAGACAGCCGTCACGATCGCCGAGGCGGGCCGTGACAAGGACGTCCGGGTCCTGGACGCCCCCGTGTCCGGTGGCGAGGCCGGCGCCATCGATGCCGTGCTGTCCATCATGGTCGGCGGCGACGCCGAGGACTTCGCCGACGCCGAACCGCTCCTGCGTGCTCTTGGGACGACCGTCGTCCACGTGGGCCCGCACGGAGCGGGCCAGACCGTCAAGGCCGCCAACCAGCTCATCGTCGCGGCCAACATCCAGGCCCTGGCGGAGGCGGTCGTGTTCCTGGAGAAAGCGGGCGCCGACCTTCCCTCCGCACTGGAGGTCCTCGGCGGCGGCCTGGCGGGCTCCACCGTCCTCGCCCGGAAGCGGGACGCCATGCTGAACCGGGACTTCAGGCCCGGCTTCCGCATCGACCTGCACCACAAGGACATGGGCATCGTCACCGACGCCGCCCGAGCCGTCGGCGCCGTCCTCCCCCTGTGCTCCCTGACCGCCCAGCTGATGGCCTCCGCCCGCGCCAACGACGACGGTGCGCTGGACCACTCCGCCCTGCTGCGCGGCGTCGAACGGCTCTCGGGCCGAGCCGTGGACTGAGACCCGCGGAGGTGGCGGGCCCCAACGTCCGGCAGCGGTGGCGGTGCCGGATCGCACGCGGGGCCCGTAACCGCTCCACTCGGCCGAAATATGCGCCGTGCGGCTATGCGGGGGTGCCCTCGGTGACGTCCTTTGCGAAGTCCTCGGCCAGTGACTGTGCCTCGGTGTAGGAGGGCAGGCCGGCGGCCTGATGGGCAGGGGCGGGGGCGTCGGGGTGGGCGATCGTCCAGGCCAGCTCGACGGCGCGGTCCAGGGCGGCCCGGAAGAGCAGCGAACCGCAGCTGATCCGCCGCACCCCGAGCTCCGCGAGCCGCCCATAGGTGTGGCGGCCGGGGGTGAAGAGGATGTTCAGCGGGGTTTCGCCGAGGTCGTCGGCCAGTGCGCCGATGTCCTGCTCATCGGTGAGCGCGGGCACGAAGATCCCGTCCGCGCCCGCTTGCACATACGCCTCGATGCGCTCGGCGGTGATGGACAGCGAGGGCGGGGTGGCGCCACCGATCGCGGCGAGCCAGTGGGTGTCGGTCCGCGCGTTCACGAACAGCCGGGGCACCCGCTCCTTGACTGCCGCGAGCACCGCGCACTGCCGGGCCAGGGGCGCGAGGGTGCCGTCGGGGCGGCCGTCCTCGATGTTCACGCCGACCACCCCGGCCCGGTCCAGCTCGGCCGCGAGCGCCGCGACCTCCTCGGGCCGCTCGCCGAACCCGCCCTCGATGTCGACGCTGACCAGCGCCGGGAGCCGGGCGATGCCGCGGGCGAGGGCGAGGGTCTCGTCGCGGGCGGCGCCCGTCGCGTCCGGCAGCCCGGCCGCCGCGGCCACGCCGAGGCTGGTGGTGCCGATGGCGGGGAAGCCGCGCCGGACGAGGGCGGCGGCGGAGGCGTGGTCCCACGCGTTGGGCAGCAGCAGGGGCCGCTCGCCGTGGTGGAGCCGGCGGAAGGCGGTGTGGCGGTCGGGCGCCGGGGCGCCGCTCTTGTCGCTCATATCACCGACCGTAGGGCCGGATCACTTCGGCGCTCACCGAACTGTGGCGCCGTCGGGGATCGGCGCGCTGCCCCGCCCCGCGCCCCGCCCCCGTCAGGGCAGCGAGGCCCGGGAGGCAGACGGATCGGGGTGCGAGGCGGGGTCCGTGGTGTCCGTCTCCGTCGGGGTCCGCAGCACCCCCGCTCCCGCCACCAGCCCCAGCGTCAACGTCGTGACCAGGCAGAACGAGATCGTCAGCGAGGTCAGGTCCGCGATCGAGCCCATCGCCGCCGGAGCGATCAGACCCGAGGTGTACGTGATCGTGGCGACGCCCGCGATGGCCTGGCTCGGGGCCGGGCCGCTGCGCCCGGCGGCGGCGAAGGCCAGGGGCACCACGACCGCGATGCCCAGGCCGATGAGGCCGAATCCGGCGATGGCGAGGGCGGCACCGGGGGCGGTGACCACGAGTATGCCGCCGGCGGTGGCGAGGAGGCCGCCGGTTCGTACGGTCCGCACCGGCCCGAAGCGGCCCACCACCGCGTCCCCGATGAGCCGGGCACCGGCCATCGTGCAGGAGAAGGCGGTGGTGCAGGCGGCGGCGATACCGGGGGAGGAGTCCATGACGTCGCGCAGATAGACCGCCGACCAGTCCAGGCTCGCCCCCTCGGCGAAGACCGCGCAGAAACCCACCGCGCCGATGATCAGTGCGGAGCGGGGCGGGAGGGCGAACCGCGGCGGCGGGTGCTCCTCGGGGGCGCTGCGCAGGTCGAGGACCCAGCGGCAGGCCACCGCGCCGAGCACCGTGAGGACCCCGGCGGCGATGCCGAGGTGGAGCCGGGCGTCGGCCTCGGCGTGCGCGGCGATCGTGCCCGCCGCCGAGCCGATGAGCGCTCCCGCGCTCCACATGCCGTGCAGCCCGGACATGATGGAGCGGCCGAGGCGGTTCTCGACCTCCACACCGAGGGCGTTCATGGCGACGTCGGACGTCCCGGCCGTCGCGCCGAAGACGAAGAGCGCACCGCACAGCCAGACCAGACCCGGCGCCAGCGGGGGCATCACCAGCCAGGCGGTCCACAGGGCGAGCAGTCCGCGCAGCGCCGCGCGGGCGCCGAAGCGATGGCTGATCCGCCCGGCCAGGGGCATCGCGAGCGAGGCCCCGATGGCGGGAAAGGCGAGCGCGAGGCCGAGTTGACCGGCGCTGAGGTCCAGCCGCTCCTGGATCCAGGGGATACGGGTGGCGAAGTTGCCGGTCACCGCGCCGTGCACGGCGAACACCGCGGCCACGGCGATCCGCGCCCGCCGTACCGGGCGCATCTCGGACGCCCCCGCTTCCTTGAGCCTGCCCATACCTGTCGCACCCTCCCCGTAGCGCCGGCCCGTACCGTGGTCCACGGGAAACTATCAGGAAGGGTCCCTGATAGATAGGGCTTTTCCCGTGGCCTTCTGGAAGGATCCCGGCATGACGTCGACGAGCGTGTCCGTGGCGGGCCGCAGCGCCTCCCCGAGTACGGCGCGGGCCATCAACGACCGCCTCGCCCTGCATCTGCTCAAGGACGAGGGGCCGTTGACCGCGGGTCAGCTCAAGTCGCTGACCGGGCTGTCCCGTCCCACCATCGCGGACCTGGTCGAGCGGCTGCGGCAGACCGGGCTGGTGGCGGTCGTGGGGGAGGCGGGTGCGGAACGCCGCGGGCCCAACGCGCGGGTGTACGGAATCGTCGCCGAGAGCGCGCATGTGGCCGGGGTCGACGTCCGTACGGACAGCGTGGCCGTATGCGTGGCCGATCTGCTGGGCCGGACCAAGGCCGAGGAGTCGCTTCCGGTGGCCCCGGACGGGGATCCGGCGCGTACCGTGGCGGCCGCGGTGGCCCTGGTGGAGCGGGCCGCCGAGCGGGCCGGGGCGGCGCGGTTGCACCACATCGGCATCGGGGTGCCCGGTCTCATCGACCCCGCCACCGGGGAGCTCGACTCCACCGGCGGGCTGCCCTCCTGGCACCGTGAGCTGGCCACCGCGCTCCATGCCGACCTCGCGGCACCGGTGCTGCTGGAGAACGAGGTCAATCTCGCGGCCGTCGCCGAACAGCGGATGGGCGCGGTGCGCGATCGCGACACCTTCGTCCTGCTGTGGCTCGGCCACGGCATCGGCGCGGCCGTGGTGCTCGACCGGGTGCTGCGGCGCGGTGCCTCCGGCGGTACCGGGGAGATCGGCTTTCTGCCGGTGCCGGGCACCTCGGGGCTGCCCTCCGCTACCGGCTGCGACGGCGGGTTCCACTCCCTGGTGAGCAGCGGCGCGGTCTGCGAACTCGCCCAGGAGTACGGCCTGGAGGCCGCGGCGGGCGGCGAACGCGGGGAGGGGGCGGAGGGCTCCGGCGCGGCGGAGGCGGCGATCCGCGCGGCCCTCGACGCGGGGGAGCGCGGCGAGGCGTTCCTGGACGCGTTGGCGGCCCGTATCGCGCTGGGCGTCGCGGCGATCTGCGCGGTGCTCGACCCGGGGTGCGCGGTGCTCGGCGGTGAGGTCGGCCGGGCCGGGGGCGATGGGCTCGCCCGGCGCGTGGAGGACCATGTCGCCCGGCTGTCGCCGCTGCGGACGCGGGTGCGCGCGGGGGTCGTCGGCGGCGGCGGGGTGTTGCGGGGCGCCGTGCTGACGGCGCTGGACGCGGCGCAGAACGAGCTGTTCGGCGCCCCGTAGCCGTCGGTCACCGTCCCTCCTGGGGTGAGGACACTCCTGCTCCTGGGGTGAGGGCACTCCTGCTCCTGGGGGTGAGGGCATTCCTGTGCGATCTCTTGTCGTGCCCATGGAGCCGCCCTACTCTGAGCCCGATCTCAAGTCTGAATAGCGTTCAGATATCTGATTGGAGTGCTCAATGGGTGCACCTCCAGCGGGACGCGGGCGGTTCGCCCGGGCGATCGTCACCGCCTCCGCCCTCCTGGCCGTCCTGGCGGTCTCCGCCGCCCCCTCCGCGCAGGGCGCCGAGCCCGCGCGGCATTCCGGCTCGGTGCCCCGGACGGTGGTGCTCGACGGGCCCCGACTGTCCCTCACCAAGCTGAAATTGCAGCTAGGAGACCGGAATCTGCGGCGGACCGTACGCGATCTGACTGCCCAGGCCGACCAGTGGATGGAGCAGGGCCCCTGGACGGTCACCGACAAGGACCAGGTGCCGCCCAGCGGCGACAAACACGACTACTTCAGCCAGGCCCCCTACTGGTGGCCCAGCCGGCCCAAGACCGACGACAATCCGTACGGCTGTCCTTACGTTCAGAAGGATGGCCAACGGAACCCCGACGTGGACAAGATGACGGACCGTCCCGAGGTCGGCAAGGTCTTCGAATCCGCCTACGAGCTCTCCCTGGCCTGGTACTACACCGGTAAGCGGGCCTACGCCGAGCACGCCGCCGACATCCTGCGCACCTGGTTCGTCACCCCGGCGACCCGGATGAACCCGAGCCTGAACCACGCCCAGTTCATCCCCTGCATGTACGACGGCCGCTCGATCGGGATCATCGACTTCTCCCAGGGCTTCACCAGCCTCCTCGACGCCGCCGCCCTCCTGGACACCGGCGCCCCCGGCTGGTCCAAGAGCGATCACGAAGGCTTCCGGACCTGGAACAAGCAGTTCCTGGACTGGCTGGTGAACAGCGACTTCGGCAAGGAGGAAGGCGCCGCCGAGAACAACCACGGCACCTTCTACGACATGCAGGTCGCCGCCATCGCCACCGCCGTGGGTGACCGGGGCCTCGCCCGCCAGGTGCTCCGCGACGCCCGCACCAAGCGCATCGACACCCAGATCGCGGCCGACGGCACGCAGCCCCAGGAGCTCGAGCGCACCCGCAGCTTCCACTACTCGACGTTCAACCTCGTCGCGTACACCCGGATGGCCGCCATCGGCAAGCACGTCGGTGTGGACCTGTGGCACTACACCGGGCCCGGCGGCGCGAACCTCTTCAAGGCGGTCGACGTCCTGCTCCCGGCGGCCACCGGCGCCGCGCCCTGGCCGTATCCGGAGCTCGACCTCCGCGCCTACGCGGCGAGCGACATCGTCCACGCGGCGGCCGACGCCGGGGACCGCAAGGCCCGCGCGGCGGTGGACAAGCTCCAGGCCCCGCCCGGCGGCGACCTGTGGGCCCTGCGGCCGGCGGTGGAGCAACTGGACAGCATCGCGCAGGGGTAGTGGGGCAACGGGTTTTCTCCCCCACCCCGCCCCTTCCCGAAACCGGGGTCAAGCCCCCGGCCCCCCGGCCCCGGCTCGGGACCGGCGTGGATGCCGTGGATGCCGCCGAGGCCCGGGCGGCCCGCGGGCGGCCGGGGCAGGCGTGGGCCCGCGTCCGGTGGGCGCCGCGGCCGCCGGTGGTGGGCGCGTCGCCCCGGGGCTGCCGGGGGGCGGGGGCTTGCCCCCGGTTCGGGAAGGGGCGGGGTGGGGGAACTACCCCCGGGCGGGGCGGGTGAGGGAGGCCACATTGGTCTTGCCTCCCACCTGCGCTGATGGCCATGGCACACTAGGGGCGTACCAGTGACGTCAGCGCACTCCGGGGTCGGTGAAAATCCGAACCGGCGGTTACAGTCCGCGACCCGTCCGCCGCCAGCGGCCGGTTGACCAGGTGAAATTCCTGGACCGACGGTGAAAGTCCGGATGGGAGGCAGTGCGCGGCGGTAGCGACATCACCGGTGCGCCGCCTCGGCGGTCCGTCCTTGCGTAGGCAGGGCGGGCCTTTTGCCGAACCTGGCGTGCCGGCGACGGCGTTCCCGTTTCTTTGTCATCTCGACAGCCCCGGAGTCCGTGCCCGAAGAGGCAGGAGGACCCGGTGGCCACCGCAGCCGAAGCCCAAGCGATGCGCCATGCCGTCGCGCTCGCCGCCCGCGGCCTCGGCCACACCAGCCCCAACCCCGTCGTCGGCTGCGTCATCCTCGACGCCGGCGGCCGCGTCGTCGGCGAGGGCTGGCACCAGCGGGCCGGTGGTCCGCATGCCGAGGTCCACGCGCTGCGCGCGGCGGGGGAGCGGGCCCGTGGCGGCACCGCCCTCGTCACCCTCGAACCGTGTGACCACACCGGCCGCACCGGCCCCTGCTCCCAGGCCCTGATCGCCGCCGGGATCGCCCGCGTCCATTACGCCGTCGGCGATCCCACCGCACAGGCCCGGGGCGGCGCCGCGACCCTCGCCGCCGCCGGGGTGGAGGTCGATGCCGGGCTGCTGGCCGAGGAGGCCGAGGCGGTCAACGAGCCCTGGCTGACCGCGATGCGCCGCGGCCGCCCCTTCGTACTGTGGAAGTTCGCCGCGACCCTGGACGGCCGCAGCGCCGCCGCCGACGGCACCAGCCGGTGGATCACCTCCCCCGAGTCCCGCGCCGATGTGCACCGGTTGCGCGCGGCGGCCGACGCCGTCGTCGTCGGCTCCGGCACCCTGCGCGCCGACGACCCCCACCTGGCCGTACGGGACCGGGAGGGTGTCACCCAGCCGCTGCGGGTCGTCGTGGACACGGCCGCGACCATCAAGCCCGGCGCCCGGGTCCTGGACGACGCCGCGCCCACGCTGCTCGCCGTCGCCGAGGACGCCAGTACCGCCCATCTGCCCCGGCGGCCGGGCGTGGAGACCGTAAGGCTGCCACGCGCGGACGGCGGCCTCGCGATCCCCGCCCTCCTCGCCGAGCTGCACGGCCGCGGGGTGCGCTCCGTCCTGCTGGAGGGCGGGCCCACCCTCGCCGGCGCGTTCCTCGCCGCGGGCGCCGTCGACAAGGTCGTCGGCTATCTCGCTCCCGTCCTGCTCGGCGCGGGCCCCGCCGCCCTCGCCGACGCCGGAATCACCACCATCGCGCAGGCGTTGCGCCTCGAGACGGCCGACGTCACCCGGCTCGGCCCCGATCTGCGCGTCACCGCCGTTCCCGTCGCCCCCGCCCCCCTCGCCGAGGAGAACTGAAGTGTTCACCGGAATTGTCGAAGAACTGGGTGAGATCGTCGCCATCGAGCACCTGGGCGACGCGTCCCGCTTCCAGGTGCGCGGCCCCGTCGTCACCGAGGGGGCGAAGCACGGCGACTCCATCGCCGTCAACGGCGTCTGTCTCACCGTCGTCGACCTCATCGAGGACCCGGAGGGCACCCGGTTCAGCGCCGACGTCATGGCCGAGACCCTGGACCGCTCCAGCCTCGGCGCGCTCGACATCGGCTCCCGGGTCAACCTGGAGCGCCCCATGGCGCTGGGCGGACGGCTCGGCGGCCACATCGTGCAGGGCCATGTGGACGGCACCGGCGCCATCGTGGACCGCAAGCTCTCCGAGCACTGGGAGATCGTGAAGATCTCGCTGCCCGCCGAGCTGAGCCGCTATGTCGTCGAGAAGGGCTCCATCACGGTCGACGGCATCAGCCTGACCGTCGTCGACGCGGGCCCCGACTACTTCACCGTCAGCCTCATCCCGACGACCCTCGCGCTCACCACGCTCGGCGTCAAACAGGCCGGGGACCCGGTCAACCTCGAGGTGGATGTGCTCGCCAAGTACGTCGAACGGCTGCTGGGACGGGACAACGGCCAGCAGAACAACGGCCCGCAGGGCACCGGCTTGCTGGACAACGGCATGCGGAACAACGGCACGCAGGACGAGGAGGCCACAGCATGAGCGAGGCATACGCGGTCAGCGACCCGCATCCGAGTGGCCCGGCCGCTCCCCTGCGAGCCGCGCACTGGCCCGACGAACTGGCCCTGGACCCCATCGAGCGGGCCATCGCCGACATCGCCGCGGGCCGCCCCGTCGTCGTCGTGGACGACGAGGACCGGGAGAACGAGGGCGACCTCGTCGCCGCCGCCGAGATGATCACCCCGGAGATCGTCGCGTTCATGATGAACGAGTGCCGGGGACTCATCTGCGCGCCCATGGAGAGCGCCGACCTCGACCGGCTCCGGCTTCCCCAGATGGTCGAAGAGAACACCGAGTCCATGCGGACCGCCTTCACCGTCTCGGTCGACGCCACCGCCGAACACGGCGTCAGCACCGGGATCTCCGCCGCCGACCGGGCCACCACCCTGCGGCTGCTGGCCGACCCGGGCACCGTCCCCGGCGACCTCGTGCGCCCCGGCCATATCTTCCCGCTGCGCGCCCGCCCCGGCGGTGTGCTCGCCCGCGACGGCCACACCGAGGCCGGGGTCGACCTGGCCCGGCTCGCCGGACTGCGCCCGGCGGCCGTGATCTGCGAGATCGCGGGGGAGGACGGCGTGATGCTGCGCCTGCCCGACCTGGTCGCGTTCGCCCGCAAGCACGACCTGGCGATCGTCTCCATCGCCGATCTGATCGCGTACCGCAAGCCCGCCGAGCCGCTGGTGCGGCGCGAGGCCGAGACCCGGCTGCCCACCGCCTTCGGCGACTTCCGGGCGTTCGGCTACCGCGCGTCCGACGGCGTGGAGCACATCGCGCTGGTCCAGGGCGAGATCGGGGACGGTGAGGACGTGCTGGTCCGCGTCCACTCCGAATGCCTCACCGGCGATGTCTTCCACTCGCTGCGCTGCGACTGCGGCCCCCAGCTGCACGCCGCGCTGGAGCGGGTCACCGCCGAGGGCCGTGGCATCGTCCTGTATCTGCGCGGCCACGAGGGGCGCGGCATCGGACTGCTGTCCAAGCTGCGCGCGTACGAACTGCAGGAGCTGGGCCGGGACACCCTGGACGCCAATCTGGAGCTCGGCCTGCCCGCCGACGCGCGGGACTACGCCGCGGGCGCGGAGATCCTCGCCGATCTCGGCGTGCGCTCGCTGCGGCTGATGACCAACAACCCGGACAAGACCACGGGGCTGGTCCGGCACGGGCTGCGGGTCACCGGCCGGGAGCCGATGCCCGTCCAGGCCGGCGAGCACAATCTCCGCTACCTGCGGACGAAGCGGGACCGGATGGGGCACGACCTGCCCTGGCTGGACGGCGACCGCGCCGAGCCCGTTTCCGCCTGCGGCAACCAGTGACCACCTCAAGTACCCCCATACACCAGCACATCAGCGAAAGCACCGAGGAGAGACGTGAGCGGTAAGGGCGCCCCCGAACTGTCCGTGAAGAACTGCGGGGACCTGCGCGTCGCCGTCATCGCCGCACAGTGGCACGAGAAGGTGATGGACGGGCTGCTCGACGGCGCCCTGCGCGCCCTCGGAGAGCTGGGCATCGACGAGCCCACCGTGCTGCGGGTGCCGGGCAGCTTCGAGCTGCCGGTGGTCGCGAAGGTGCTCGCGGACCGCGGCTATGACGCGATCGTGGCCCTGGGCGTCGTCATCCGCGGCGGCACCCCGCACTTCGACTATGTGTGCCAGGGCGTCACCCAGGGGCTGACCCAGGTCAGCGTGGACACCGGCGTTCCCATCGGCTTCGGCGTGCTGACCTGCGACACCGAGGAGCAGGCCCTGGACCGGGCCGGGATCGCGGGCTCCAGCGAGGACAAGGGCCATGAGGCGGTCACCGCGGCCGTCGCCACCGCCACCACCCTGCGCTCGGTCGCCGAACCCTGGCGCTGAGGGGTGTCGCACGGCCCAAGTAGGATGACGGACACCATGCCCAAGAAGACGTTCGAGGAGCTCTTCACCGAGCTCCAGCAGAAGGCCGCCACGGCCGATCCCGCCACCTCCCGCACCGCCGAACTGGTCCACTCCGGTGTGCACGCCATCGGTAAGAAGGTCGTGGAGGAGGCCGCCGAGGTGTGGATGGCCGCCGAGTACGAAAGCGACGAGGCGACCGCCGAGGAGATCTCCCAGCTCCTGTACCACCTTCAGGTGATGATGGTCGCCAAGGGGCTGACCCTCGACGACGTCTACGCCCACCTCTGACACCCCCCGCCCACACCCTCACCCTCGCAACCGAAGGAAAGAGCACTCATGCTGCGCATCGCCGTCCCCAACAAGGGTTCACTGTCCGAGCCTGCGTCGGCGATGCTCCATGAGGCGGGCTACCGGCAGCGCAAGGACCGCCGGGAGCTGGTCCTCGTCGACGCGGAGAACGAGGTGGAGTTCTTCTTCCTCCGCCCCCGCGACATCGCCGTGTACGTGGGCTCCGGCCGGCTCGACATCGGCATCACCGGCCGCGATCTGCTGCTGGATTCCGGCTCCCAGGCCGAGGAGATCATGCAGCTCGGCTTCGCCGGGTCCACCTTCCGCTACGCCACCCGCCCCGGCACGGCGAAGGACGTCAGCGAGTTCGGCGGGATGACCGTGGCCACCTCCTTCGCCGGACTGGTCACCAAGCACCTCGCCGACAACGGGGTGGACGCCGCCGTGGTCCACCTCGACGGGGCCGTCGAGACCGCCATCCAGCTCGGTGTCGCCGAGATCATCGCGGATGTGGTCGAGACCGGCACCACCCTGCGCAACGCCGGGCTGGAGATCATCGGCGAGCCCATCCTGGAGTCCGAGGCGGTCGTCATCCGCCGCACCGGCGACCCCAGCGACGACCCCAAGGTCCAGCAGTTCCTCCGCCGCATGCAGGGCGTCCTGGTCGCCCGGCGCTACGTGATGATGGACTACGACATCCGGGTGGAGCAGGTGGAGCGCGCCGTCGCGCTCACCCCGGGCCTGGAGTCGCCCACCGTCTCCCCGCTGCACCACGAGGGCTGGGTCGCGGTCCGCTCGATGGTCCCCGCCAAGGACGCCCAGCGGATCATGGACGAGCTCTACGACCTGGGGGCCCGGGCCATCCTCACCACGGGCATCCACGCCTGCCGCCTCTGACGGCCGCCCCCGCCCCGCCTTCCCTCCCGTTCCTCCTCATCCGAGAGGCCGACCCACGTGTCCGCCGCCGCGCCCCCGCCCGCCCTGCCCGTCACCTTCCGGCCGACCAGGACCCGGGCCGTCCTGATGACCGTCGGCGTCGCCGTCCTGGTCGTCCTCACGGTGGTCGCCCTGCTGCTGGAGCGGCTGGGGCCGGGGGAGAGGGCCAGCTTCATCATCACCGGGCTGCTGTTCTTCGGGGTGCTGACGCTGCTCAGCCGCCCCAAGGTGGTGGCCGAGGAGGACGGCGTGACCGTCGTCAACCTCACCACCAAGCGGCGGCTGGAGTGGGCGGAGGTGCTCCGGGTCAATCTGCGCCCCGGCGACCCGTGGGTCTATCTGGACCTCGCCGACGGCACCAGCCTGCCCGCGATGGGCATCCAGCCGGGCATCGCCAAGGCGCGGGCCATCAGCGACGCGCGGGCCCTGCGCGCCCTCGCCGAGCAACACGGCACGGGCCGTGCCATGGACTGAGCCGCCCGGCCGGGCCGCCCGGCCCCAGCAGTGCTGAGCTGCCCCTTTGCGCCCGTTTTCGCCCCTGTCGGGCGGGTCCCACCGAACCGGCCGGGAAACTGATCGGCACTCCAACGGCGTGAGGGGCCTGCCCGTCACGCCCCATCCTTGATTACCCTGTTGCCGGGGCCGAACGGTGCCCCACCCCGCCTCTCCCTGTGCGCACGCACCGCGTGCGCCCCGGCGGGCTCCCCTGCGACCCGAGGAGTGACTCCCTCCGCAGATGGACGGATCGTCCTGTAGTACCTGCGCCGCCGCCGACCACAAGGCGGCGGCATGAGCACCACCCTGTCCCTCCTGCTGCTCTGTGCGGCACTTGTCCTGATCCTCGCCAACGGCTTCTTCGTGGCCGCCGAGTTCGGCCTGGTCACCGTCGAGCGGCCGGACGCCGAGCGAGCGGCCGACGAGGGCGACAAGCGCGCCCGTACCGTCGTCGAGGCGCTGCGCGAGCTGTCCTTCCAGCTCTCCGGCACCCAGCTCGGCATCACCATCACCTCGCTGATCGTCGGCATGCTCGCCGAGCCCGCGCTCGGCCATCTGCTGACCGCGCCGCTGGAGGCGGTCGGACTGCCGCACGGCGCCGTCTCCGGTGTCGCCGTCGTCCTCGGCATGCTGCTGGCCTCCGCGGTCCAGATGGTCATCGGTGAGCTGGTGCCCAAGAACTGGGCGGTCTCCCGGCCGCTGCAGGTCGCGCGCTTCGTCGCGGGCCCGCAGTACGCCTTCGCCCGCTTCTTCCGGCCCGTGATCGCCCTGCTCAACACCGTGGCCAACCGGCTGGTGCGGGCGCTTGGCGTCGAGCCCACCGAGGAGCTGGCCTCCGCCCGCACCCCCGGTGAGCTGGTCTCACTCGCCCGCCATTCGGCGCGGGCCGGCGCGATCGAGCAGGACACGGCGGATCTGTTCGTCCGCACCCTGTCCCTGGGCGAGCTGACCACCCAGCATGTGATGACCCCGCGGGTGCGGGTCAGCGCGCTGCACTCCTCGGCGACCGCCGTGGATGTGCTCAACCTCACCCGGGCCACCGGGCTGTCCCGCTTCCCCGTCTACCGCCACCGGCTGGACGAGGTCATCGGGATGGTGCACCTCAAGGACGCCCTCGCGGTGCCCGCGGGGGACCGGCTGCGCACATCCGTCAGCCGGATCGCCCAGCCGCCGCTGCTGGTTCCCGAGACGCTGCCGGTCCAGCCGCTGCTGGAGCGGCTGCGCAGCGAACAGCCGATAGCCGTGGTCGTCGACGAATACGGCGGCACGGCCGGTGTGGTCACCCTGGAGGACATCGTCGAGGAGCTGGTCGGCGAGGTGCGCGACGAGCACGACGACGAGGCCGCGGAGACCCCGGACCTGGTGCAGGCCCTCACCGAGGACGGCCGCACCGCGTGGGACGCCGACGGCGGTTGCCGCGTCGACGCCCTGCGCCGGATCGGCCTCGACGCGCCCGACGGGCCGTACGAGACCGTGGCCGGGCTGGTGGCCGATCTGCTGGCGCGGATCCCCGTCCCCGGCGACACCGCCGAGCTGCCCGGCTGGAAACTGGCCGTCCGGCAGGTCGGCCATCACCGGGCGGAGCTGGTGCGCATCGTCCGTACGAAGCCGGGTACGCCGCTGAAGGTGACTGCCGGCGCCGCGGCCGGGGAGGGGACCGGACGATGAGTGTGGTACAGCTTCTCTTCGCCGCCCTGCTGGTCCTCGTCAACGGCTTCTTCGTGGGCGCCGAGTTCGCCCTGGTCTCGGTGCGCCGCAGCCAGATCGAACCGCGCGCGGCCGAGGGCTCCGGGCGCGCCCGTACGGTGCTGACGGGCCTGGAGAACCTGCCGCAGATGATGGCGGCCGCGCAGTTCGGCATCACCATCTGCTCGCTGACGCTCGGCGCGGTCGCCGAGCCGACCGTCGCCCAGCTCCTGGAGCCGGTCTTCCACACCGTCCATCTGCCCGAGCAGCTGGTGCACCCCCTCGGCTACGCCATCGCGCTCGCCGTGGTCGTCTGCCTCCATCTGCTCATCGGCGAGATGGTGCCGAAGAACCTGGCCATGGCGGCGCCGGCCAAGACCGCGCTGTGGCTCGGCCCCGGGCTGGTCGGCTTCGCGCGGCTGTGCCGGCCGGTCACCGCGCTGCTGGGGGCGTGCGCCCGGCTGGTGCTGCGGCTGTTCCGGGTGGAGCCCAAGGACGAGGTCGAGGCCGTCTTCACCAGTGAGCAGCTGACCCATCTGGTCGAGGACTCCCGGCAGGCCGGGCTGCTCGACCCCGGTGAGCACGAGCGGCTCGCGGACGCCCTGGAGCTGGGCAGCCGCCCGATCACCGACGTCCTCCTGGACCCGGCGGGCCTGGTCACCGTCGACCCCTCGGTCACCCCCCGGGAGATCGAGGAGCTGACCGTGCGCACCGGCTACTCGCGCTTTCCGGTGCGCGGCCCCGGCGGCGCCTTCATGGGCTATCTGCATGTGAAGGACGTCCTGGAGCTGGAGTTCCCGGAGCGGGCGGTGCCGCAGCGGGTCTGGCATCCGATCGAGACGCTCCGGGCGGAGCTGCCGCTGGACGACGCCCTGACCGCGATGCGCCGGGCCGCCTCCCATCTGGCGGCCGTCGCCGACGCGTCCGGCACGGTGCTGGGGCTGGTCGCCCTGGAGGACGTCCTGGAGAAGCTGGTCGGCGAGGTCCATGACCCGTCCCACCGCGGCGGGGCCCGGGACCGGGTGGCCGGGCCCAGGGGCGAGGCGGCGTCCGCCGCACTGTCCAAGGAGGAGCGGGCGATGGTTGGCTGATGGGCTCCGCCCCTTGGACCCCGGACGTCCTTCGGGCGTGTCCTCAATCGCCGGACGGGCTGAAATTCAGCCCCTCCGGCGATTGAGGAGCGGGGTCCGGGGCGGAGCCCCGGTTGCGGGAAGGGGCGGGTCGGGGAAAGCCCGCCGCAGGCGCCGCTACCCCAGACCCGCCGCAGGCGCTTGCTACCCCAGCGGCGGGTCCTGGGGGTCGCGGTACATGGGACCGCGACCCGACAGGACCTCCCCGTACGCCTGCATCAGATCCGGCAGCCGCAGCGTGGCCAGGTCGTCGCGGGTCGGCGTGCCGCTCCAGCCGGAGAGCCGCAGATCCCGGTAGGCGCAGCTCTTCTCGTACAGCGTGCGAAGGAACCGGCCGTTGCCCAGCTCGTCGATCCAGCTCTGGTCCACCACATGGCCGCTGATGCTGCGCAGTTCCTCCACGGCCTCCTCGTCCCACACATCCCCGTTCTCCGCCGCCAGCACCTCACCGATGCGGGTGAGCTCCAGCGGGCGGTAGCTGGGGAAGTCGACGCGGGTGGTGAAGCGGGAGCCGAGGCCGGGGTTGGCGGCCAGCAGCCGGTCCATGCCCTCGGGGTAGCCGGCGAGGATCACCACGAGCCGGTCGCGGTTGTCCTCGGCGCGCTTGAGCAGCACCTGAAGCGCCTCGTCGCCGTACGCGTCGCCCTTGCTGTAGCCCGAGTTGGACAGGGAGTACGCCTCGTCGACGAAGAGCACTCCGCCGAGCGCCGAGTCGATCAGCTCATTGGCCTTCACCGCCGTCTGCCCCAGGTATTCGCCGACCAGATCGGCGCGCCCGGCCTCCACCAGATGGTCGCCGCCGAGCAGCCCGAGGGCGTAGAAGACCCGGCCGAGGATGCGGGCCACGGTGGTCTTGCCGGTGCCGGAGGGGCCGGAGAAGACGAAGTGCCGCTTGGGCGGCTGGACCGGCAGTCCCTGGCCGGCGCGCAGCCGCGCCATGTGGAGCTGCGCCGACAGCGCCCGCACCTGCCGCTTGACCGGCTCCAGGCCGACCATGCGCTCCAGCTCCTGCAGCGCGCTCTCCAGCAGCACCGGATCCGAGGGGCCGGGCTGGGAGGGCAGACCGGCCCGGGCGCGGGTGCCGCCCGCGCCGACCACGGCGGGGCCGATCAGCGGCGGGCCCTCGGGCCCCTCGGCCGCGGCCCGCGGATCGCGGCCGTCGGCGGGCAGCGTATCGGCGGGGTCGGCGGTGGTGTCCCGGCCGTCCGTGGCGTCCTGGCCACCGGCCCCGGCCAGCGAGACGGCGGCCAGATCCGCGGGCTCGTCCAGCCCGTCGGACTCGGCTATCGCCGCGAGCCGCGCCGAGGTGTCCATGAAGGTGGAGTCGATGCGGTGCACCGCGCGGTAGAGGGGGAGCGCGGCGGCGCTGCGCCCGGTGCCCTCATGTGCGCGGGCGAGCCAGTAGCGCAGCTCCTTGCGCTGGGGCTGTTCGCTGCGACAGCGCATTAAGGCGGCGGCGAGCAGCGGCTCGGCCTGGCTGTACATCTCCAGCCGGACCCGCGCCATCCCGGCGAACAGACCCGCCTCGATGCCGAGGAACGGATCGTCCAGCAGCGGCTCGGTGTGGCGCACGAGCTGCTCCCAGTCCTTGACCAGATAGGCGCGGCAGGCGTGCAGAAAGCGGGCCTGCGGATCGGCCTCCACCGGCGGGCAGCCGGCCAGCGCCCGGTCCAGCTCGGGCACATGGCGGCCGTCGAGCCAGTGCGAGGCGTGGGCGAGCAGCAGGTCCCGGCTGGTCTCCAGCACCGGCTGGACCCACCAGCCAAGCCAATACCAGGAGTTGAGGGTGCGGCGGTGGCGGGCGCGCTGCTCGCCGAAGCGGTCGCGGTGCCGGTACATCCGCAGCAGCGCGGCCGCGGTGTCGGCCCGCAGCGCGTGCAGTCCGAGCCAGGCGTCGGCCATTCCGGGGTCGAGTCGCGTGGCGGCCCGGAACTCCTCCTCGGCCTGTGCGTACGCGCCCATCGTGTAGGCGTCGACGGCTCGCAGCCAGGCGAGGTCGGCCGGGGCGTGCGAACCTTGCCTGCCGAAATCCATCACGTCCCCCACAACCCCAGCCCCCGTGGATGCCGCAGGGGCGAATGCCCCTTTCGCATCGTACCTGCGCAGCCCGCATGGGCCGAGGGTGCCGCACTGTTGTTCGTTGCAATCACACAAGGTCGGGTAGGTGTGCGCGGGGGCGTGTAAGGGGCGCACAGGGCCCGGAGCGGATCGTCACCCAGGGTGATGGAGTGGCGGCGCAAAGCAGCGGAAAAACGGCACCAGACAGGACGAAGCCCCCGATCACGGGGGAACAACCGGGGGCTTCGCGTTGTGGGACGACTCGTACGAGTCGCACATTGAGAACGTAAGACCTGTATGGGCCCCAGGTCAAGCCGAGTTGGGGGATGCGTCATGCGCCGGGTGCGGGCGTCGGGCCCGGTCGGGAGCGCCGGTTCACGCTGTGTGAGGCCAGGGCGCGTCTCCGCCGTTCGCCGCGGGTCCCGGTAGTACCTCATACCCCTCCTTTCGCTGCAGAACCAACGTTCCGGCGTACGGGCGGGAGGGGTCGGCGGCGAAGTGCGCACGCTCGGCGGGCAGCCATCCGTCCCAGAATGCGGACAGCTCCGGACCGTCCCGCAACTGTCCGCGCCGCCAGGAGTCCCGCTCCGGCAGATCCATCCACAACAGCCGCGCCAGCCGCGGGCGCACCGCCCGGCGGCCGCTGCCCACGCCCTCCAGCAGCACGACCGGCGCGGGATCCAGCCGCCGCCGGGTGGTGGCGAAGCGGCGCTCCATCCAGTCGTACGGGGCGTAGCGCGCGGCCGTGCCCCGGGCCAGCGGGGCGAGGACCTCGCTCCGTAGCCGCCCGGCCCAGCCGAAGAGCTCCTCATGGGTGGCGAAGTCGTCCGTGTGCAGCACGGGGGCACCGCCGAGCGCCTCGGCGAGCCGCCCGGCGAAGGTGGTCTTCCCGGACCCGGCGTGACCGTCGACCGCGACCAGCCGGACCGGCCCGCAGGACGGCGGCAGCGCACGCAGGCGCCGCGCCAGCGCGTCCAGGCTGCCAACCGGTGGGTATGTTCGCATCGGGGACCACCATACGGCCCTTCCGGCTCGTTCACTCCATTGGTTCACACCAATATTGATGGAGCGGGTACCGGGGGAATCACTGGCCTGAGACCACTCGCAGCGGCCATAGTTGTGCGACTGTCGCGCACCCGCCGCCCACTGGACTGGACGACGACTGGGGGAACCCCGCATGACCAGATCTGGATCCACGCCTCGCCGCTCCGTGCTCGCCGCCGCCCTCGGCGTCGCGGGCGCCGCCGCCGTCACCACGACAGCCGCGACCGCCGGGACGGCCCGTCCGGCCGCCGCCGCGACACCGAGCTCGCAGGTCCCCGGGACCGCCGCGGCCCCGGCGGGATCGAAGGCCGCCCGGGTCGCGGAGTACCACGGCTGGAGCGGCCACGCCGACTGGCTGGCCGGTGCCGCCAAGGGCGTCCGCGCCGAGGCCGGGGCCCGCCCCGGCATCGTGATCTCCCGCCCGCTGGGCAGTGTGGACTACACCGACCCGCACACCGGAACCAAGGCCGCCTGGGAGTACGCCACCTGGACCTCCCCGGTGCGCACGCTCTCGGTGCCCGCGACCGAGGCCATCGTCTCCTGGAACGCCCGCACCCCCGCCGGCACCTGGGTCCAGATCGAGCTCAAGGGCACCTACTCCGACGGCTCCGCGACCCCCTGGTACGTGATGGGCCGCTGGGCCTCCGACGACGGCGCCTCCTCCATCCGGCGCACCTCGGTGGACGACCAGAGCGACGACAAGAGCTCGGTGTGGACCGACACCTTCTCCATCGACGACCCGGCGAGCGGGCTGCGGCTGGCGAAGTACCAGGTGCGGCTGACCCTCTACCGCAAGCCCGGCAGCAAGCTCACCCCCACGGTGTGGCGGGTCGGCGCGATGGGCTCGGACGTCCCCGACCGGTTCGAGGTGCCCGCCTCCACCCCGAGCCTGCCCAAGGGGCGCGAACTGCGCGTACCGCGCTACTCGCAGGAGATCCACAAGGGCCAGTACCCGGAGTACGACAACGGCGGCGAGGCATGGTGCAGCCCCACCTCCTCGCAGATGATCATCGAGTACTGGGGCCGTAAGCCCTCCGCCGCGGACCTGTCCTGGGTCAACCCCGACTACGCCGATCCGCAGGTCTGCCACGCCGCCCGGGCCACCTTCGACTACCAGTACGACGGCTGCGGCAACTGGCCGTTCAACGCCGCCTACGCCGCCACCTACCGCGATCTGCAGGGCGTGGTCACCCGGCTCGGCTCGCTCGCCGACGCCGAGAAGCTGATCGGCGCCGGCATTCCGGTGATCACCTCGCAGTCCTTCCTCAAGACGGAGCTGGACGGCGCGGGATACGGCACCTCGGGCCATCTGATGACCGTCATCGGCTTCACGGCGGACGGCGACGTCATCGCCAACGACCCGGCCTCGCCCAGCAACGACGCGGTCCGCCACGTCTACAAGCGGCGCCAGTGGGAGAACATCTGGCTGCGGACCAAGCGCTACGATGAGAAAGGCCAGGTCAAGAGCGGTACGGGAGGGGTGTGTTACCTGTACTTCCCTTCCAGGCCGACACCGAGTCAGCACCGTGTGCTGCGGGAGCTGGGGATCGTGTGACCGGACCCGTGTCCGGTCACCGCGGCAGGTAGCCGGACACGGGTCGACTCCACCACCTGACGGCAGCGCTCCCGCCCGTCCGCGGTGAGGTGACCGTTGACGGTCGACCGTGACCTTGATCGACCGGTGTCCGAGCCATCGGGACCCGCTGACGGCCGCCCCCGTGTCGTGGGAGCGCTCTACGATGGGTGCATGTCGGTGAGCGAGGATTCCTCAACTGCGGCCCGGTCGCATACGCATCCCAGTGGCGCGGCGCAGTTCGCCGAGGCCGCCAATGTCTTCTCGCTGCTCTCCGATCCCACCCGGCTGCATCTGGTGTGGTCCCTCGCCCGGGGCGAGGCGGATGTGAACACCCTCACCGAGGCCAGCGGGGCGGCCCGCCCGGCGGTGAGCCAGCATCTGGCCAAGCTGCGGCTGGCCGGGCTGGTCGAGGTGCGCAAGGAGGGCCGCCGCTCGGTGTACTCGCTCCACGACGGCCATCTGCGACGGCTGGTCACCGAGGCCGTCAACCACGCGGACCACATGGTCACCGGGGCCCCGCCGCACGACTGAGGGCACCCGGCGGAGGAGACGCGGCCGAGGCCACCTGGCCGAGGCCGTACGGCAGAGATCCGGGTGGCGGCTGTTACGCGCTGCGGCGCACAGCGACGATCTTGGGCTCCGTCATGGCTTCCACGGCGTAGCGCACCCCCTCGCGGCCGACGCCCGACCGTTTGGGTCCGCCGAAGGGCATGGCGTCGATCCTGAAGTCGCTGCTGTCGTTGATCATCACCGCACCGACCCGCAGCCGCTCCGCCACGTCCAGCGCGGTCTCCAGCGCGGCGGTGAAGATGCCCGCCTGGAGGCCGTAGCGGGTGCCGTTGGCGCGGGTGATGGCCTCGTCCACCGTCTCGAACGGCTCGATCACCAGCACCGGGCCGAAGATCTCCTCCGTCATCACCTTCGCGTCCGCCGGTACGCCGGTGAGCACGGTCGGCCAGTGGAACGCGCCCTCCCGCTGCCCGCCCGTGCGCACCTCGGCACCGCCCTCGCGGGCCTCCCGCACCCACTCCTGGACCCGGTCGGCCTCGCGCTCGCTGATGAGCGGACCGATGTCCGTGCGGGAGTCGGCCTTGCGGCCCACCCGTAGCGCCTCGGTGGCCGTCACCACGTCCCGGATGAAGCGGTCGGCGATCCGGGAGGACACGAAGACGCGCTGCACCGACAGGCAGTTCTGCCCGGCCACCCCGAACGCGCCCGCCACCACGGCGTGCGCCGCCGCCTCGCGGGCGGCGTCGTCCAGCACCAGCACGGCGTTGTTGCCGCCCAGTTCCATGAGGGTCTTCTTGGCTCCGGCGGCGCGCGCCACCTCGTTGCCGGTGCGGAAGCCCCCGGTGAAGGACACGAGGTCGACGAGGGGGTGGCCGACGAGAGCGCGACCGGTGCCGGCGCCGGTTCCGGGGACGACCGCGAGGCGTTCGGCGGGCACCCCGGCGTCCAGCAGGACCTCGGCGAACGCCAGCGCGGTGAGCGGTGTGGCCTCGGCCGGTTTGAGGACGACGCCGTTCCCCGCGGCCAGGGCCGGGCCCACCTTGTGCGCCACCAGATTGAGCGGGTCGTTGAAGGGGGTGATGGCGGCGACCACCCCGACCGGTTCGCGGGTGTACCAGCCCAGTCGGCCCGCGCCCCGCGATGTGTCGGAGAAGGGCAGGGTCTCACCGGTGAGGCGGCCGGTCTGCTGGGCCGAGAGCCTGAGGGTCTCGGCGGCGCGGGACACCTCGGCGGTGGCCTCCCGCACGGTCTTGCAGCCCTCCCGGGACATCACCTCCGTCAGCACTTCGCGCCGCCGCAGCACCAGCCGGGCGGCCGCGTCCAGGGCCTCGCGCCGCCGCCACGCGGGCCACTCCTCCCCGGAGGTGCCGGCGGCGGCCACACCGGCGACGGCCTGGTCGACCTCGGCGGGACTGGTATCGGTGACGTGGCCGAGGAGGCTGCCGTCCTCCGGATCGCGCACGGGCATGGCGGACGCACCGTCCACCCACCGCCCGGACCACAGTGCCCCGGCGGGCGGCCGCCAGATCGGCTGGGCGGTGGGCGGGGACTCGACTGTCGTCATCGGCTCGCTCTCTTCGTCTGTCCGGTGCGTCAGGCGCTCGGGTAGTGGCATGAGACGACGCGCCCCTGAGGCCCGGTGCTCAGCGCCGGAGCCTCGGTGCGGCACCGGTCGCGGGCCTTGGGGCAGCGTGGGTGGAAGCGGCATCCCGAGGGCGGGTTCACCGGGCTGGGCGGCTCACCGCGCAGGGCGCCGAAGTCCGCTTCCGCGCCGGACTCCTCGGGGAGCGAGGCGGTCAGCAGCGCCTGGGTGTAGGGGTGGGCGGGGCGCTCGAACAGGTCCTCGCGGAAGGCCACTTCCAGGATCTCGCCGAGATACATGACCGCCACCCGGTCGCAGATGTGGCGTACGACGCGCAGGTCGTGAGAGATCATCAGCAGCGTGAGGTCCAGCTCGTCCTTGAGCTCGATCAGCAGGTTGAGGATCTGGGCGCGGACCGAGGCATCGAGGGCGGAGGTGGGTTCGTCGCAGATCAGCAGGCGCGGGCGGAGCAGCAGTGCGCGGGCCACGACGATCCGCTGGAGCTGGCCGCCGGAGCATTCGCCGGGGCGCCTGCCGAGGAACGACGCGTCGAGCCCCACATGACCGAGCACTTCGAGGATGCGCTGGTGACGCTCCTCCCGGCTGCCGAGACCATGTTGGGCCAGTGGTGCGTCGAGGCTCGTCTCCAGGCGCATCCGAGGGTCCAGCGCGGCGAACGGGTCCTGGAAGACCAACTGCATCGAACGGCGCAGGGCTCTTCGCTCACGGCCCTTGGTCCGGGACACGTCGGCCCCGTCGAACAGCACGCGTCCGGAGTCGACCGGGGTCAGCCCGAGCATGGCCCTGGCGAGTGTGCTCTTTCCGCAGCCCGATTCCCCCACCAGACCGAGTACTTCGCCGGGAGCGATGGTGAACGAGACGTGGTCGACGGAGTGGACGTGCTGCTTGCCTCCGAACGCCCGGCCCTTCAGCGGGAAGTGCTTGACCAGGTCCTCGACGACGACCAGTGGCCGCCGCGCCGTGGGAGGGGGCGTGCGATCCGCCGCTGGCGCCCTCATACGCCCACCGCCTCGCCGACGCGCTCGGTACCGGGCTTGGACGCCCAGCACCGGCAGCGGTGTTCACCGCCGCAGGTGTGCAGAGGAGGCTCGGCGCCCGAACACTCCCCGGTGATGCCGAGGGTCAGGGCGAGCGGACATCGAGGCTGGAACCGGCACCCGTGGTCCAGGCCGCGGGACTGAGCCGCGCTGCCGGGGATCGAGAAGAGCTTGCCCTCCTCCGACTGCAGCAGCGACGCCTTCAGCAGGGCGCGGGTGTACGGGTGCTCGGGCGCGTCGAAGACCTCGCGCACGGAACCCTCCTCCACCACACGTCCGGCATACATGACGGCGACACGATCGGCGATCGAGGTGACGATGGTGAGGTCGTGCGTGATGAGCAGCACGGACATGCCGGATTCCCGCTGCTTGTGGCGGAGCAGCCGCAGGATCTGGGCCTGGACGGTGGCGTCGAGCGCGGTCGTCGGCTCATCGGCGATCAGCAGTCCTGGCTCCCCGGCCAGGGCGGCCGCGATCATCACGCGCTGCGCCATGCCCCCGGAGAGCTGATGGGCGTAGGCCGAGGCCCGGCGCTCGGGTTCGGGGATGCCGACGTCGCGCAGGAGTTCCACGACCCGCGTCCGCGCCTGGTGGCGGCTGAGGCCCTGATGCAGCCACAGGGGTTCGGCCACTTGGCTGCGCACAGTGGCCGTGGGATCCAGCATGGCCTTGGGCTGCTGGAAGAGCATCGCCATCCGGTGCCCGCGGATGCGGTCCATGCGTTTTCGCGGCAGGGAGGCCAGGTCGTCCTCGCCGAGGGTGATGTGGCCGCCGGTGATCCGGGCACCGGGCGGAAGCAACCCCATGACACTGAGCGCCGTGAGGGTCTTGCCGGAGCCGGACTCTCCGACCAGGGCGACGATCTCGCCACGCCGGACGGTCAGATCGAGTCCGTCGACGGCAGGCGTGGCCGAGGCGGTGTCGGTCCCGGCGAACTCCACCCGCAGACCCCGGACGTCGAGCGCGGTGTCGAGGATGGTGCCGGGGCCCGGAGGCGGACGGTGGCGCAGACGCATGTTCCGGTTCCCTTCAGCGGCGGACCGCGCGCAGGCGCTTCCGCACGGTCACGGTGGCTTCTTCGAAGTGCTGGGTGAGGGTGGCCAGCGCCGCGTCGACATCGTCGCCCGCGATCAATCGGGCCAGTTCCCGGTGTTCGTCCAGGAGGTCGAGCCGTGCGGGGTCGGCATCGGCTTGGAGGTTGAGGCACAGCCGGGTTTCGGCGATTACGGTGTCGAACATGCGGCGGAGGCGTGGACTGCCGGCCGCCTCGATCACCAGGGAGTGGAACCGCACATCGAGGTCGGCCACCTTCGACCAGTCGCCCACCCGGGAGGCACGGGCCAGCTCGTCCACCGTCTCGTCGAGGGCGGGCAGCAGGCCGGGCGGTGTGGGCGAGGTGATGACGCGGCGGACGGCGGCGGCCTCGAGCGCTTCCCTGGCGTAGTAGATGTCGAGGACGTCGGCCTCGCCGAGCAGCGGTACGAAGACCCCGCGGTGGGGAACGCTCAGCAGCAGTCCTTCGTGGACCAGCCGGGCGAGGGCTTCGCGCACCGGGCCGCGACTGACCCCCAGGGATTCGGCGAGTTCGGCCTCGCCGAGCTGGGAGCCGGGCGGGAAGGCGCCGGTGAGGAGTTCGGACCGGATCCGCTCCACCACCTGTGCGGCGAGGGTACGGCGGCTGACCTGGGCCGATGACAGTGCCGCCGACGCGGCGTCATGAGGCATCCGTCCTCCTCTCGCGTTTGAGTTCCATGCCATGGCCGATCAGGGTGACGCTCAGCGCGGTAAGGAAGATCGCGGCGCCGGGCGCGAGCACGAGCAGCGGGACGCGCTGCATATAGGGCTGGGCGTCCAGCAGCATGGCGCCCCAGTCGGAGTCGGGCGGCTGGACGCCCAGCCCCAGGTAGGACAGTCCTCCTACGGTGATGAGCTTGTGCCCGAACCGCAGGAAGCCCAGGGAGAGCATGGGCCGCAGTGCGTTGGGGATGACGTGGCGGAAGACGATGAAGGTCTTGGAGCAGCCGAGTGCCTCCGCGGCCTCGATGTACTCCCGGCTGTTGATCTCCAGGGCGAGGCCGCGCATCAGCCGGGCGAAGGGGGTCCAGCCCACGATCGTCAGGGCCGCGATCAGCATGCCGTAGCCGGTGCCGAAGGACGCGATGAGGAACAGCGCCACGACCACGTCGGGGATGGCGATCAGCAGATCGGTGGTGCGCATGACCACCTCGTCCAGGAGCCCGCCGCGCCGTGCGCTGAAGGCCCCGATCACCGTGCCCGCGACGGCGGAGAGCAGCAGGGTGACCGCCGCGATGGAGACCGAGAAGCGTCCGCCGTACATCAGCCGGCTGAGCACGTCCCGCCCCAGCTGGTCGGTGCCGAGCCAGTGCTGGGCGCTGGGCCCGGCCAGCCGCCGGGTGAGGTCCTGATGCGCCGGGTCGAAGGGGGCGATCCATGGCGTGAGCAGCAGGGTCACCAGCACCAGGGCCAGGACGAGGGCGCCGGCGCGCAACGTCCAGTGCCGGCCGGAGAAGGCGCGCAGGGAGGTGGCGGTCCAGCGCGCGAGGCGCCGGGTCACGGTGCGGGCGACCGGACTGCGCGGAAGAGAGCTAGACAGCGCCATCGCGTACCCTCACGGCCGGGTTGATCAGTGCGTAGAGAAAGTCGGTGGCGGTGGTGATGAGGACCGCCAGCGCCACGATGCTCAGGATCCCGCCCTGGATCAGCGGGATGTCGTGGTTGACCACGGCGTTGTAGACGAGCCGTCCCATTCCGGGGATGGCGAAGATGACCTCCACGACCACCGATCCGCCGAGCAGCCCCGCGAACCACAGGGAGAACAGCGTCATCACCGGCAGCAGGGCGTTGCGCAGCCCGTGCCGCAGCATGGCCTGACGTCCGCTCAGTCCCCGGCTGCGGGCGGCGGTCATGTACGGCGACGCCAGGACATCGCTCATCGCGGCCCGGGTGACCTGGGCGAAGTAGGCCATCGGCCGCAGCGCCAGGACGACCGCCGGCAGGACGATCGAGGTGGGGTCCCGCCATCCGGCGGACGGCAGCCAGCCGAGGTAGCGGGAGAAGACCAGGACCAGGACGGGGGCCAGCCAGTATTCGGGGACGGCGACGAAGCTCTGCGTCAGCACCGTCACCCCGTTGTCCAGCCGCTTCCCCGGCCGCATCGCGGCGAGGGTGCCCAGGGGCAGGGCCGCGAGGAAGGCCAGCCCGATGGCGATGACGGCGAGCGTGCCGGACACCCCCATCGCGCTGCCCAGCAGCTGGTCGACCGGCGTGCGGCTGGTGAAGGACAATCCGAAGTCCCCGTGTGCCGCCCGGCCGAGCCAGCTCAGATACTGCACCAGGATCGGCCGGTCGAGCCCCAGATCGGAGCGCAGGGCCGCGAGCGCCGAGGGGTCGAGGGCCTGATCGGAGACCCTGGACCGCAGGATCGTCCGGACGGGGTCGCCGCCCGAGGCGTACGGGATGGCGAAGGTGGCGGCTGATACGGCGAGCAGGGTGATCAGCAGCACCAGAAGCCGCCGCACGGCGAATCTGACCATCGTTCATTCCTCCTTCCGGGCTCTTCCGGCGAGTGGGCGGCGGGCTACTTGATGACGTCCAGGGCCCGGTAGTAGGCCCCGGCGAACGGCAGGAACCACGGCGGTCCGAAGTGTCCGGGCACCCGGGGGAACTTCATCCCCCGCCAGAGGTTCGCCTCGGGCCTGCCGTCGATGACCTCGGCCATCTGCTTGCCCATGTGCGTGGCCATCTGGACTCCGTGGCCGGAGTAGCCGACGGAGTAGTACAGCCCGTCCCGGTCGCCGGAGTGGACCATCTGATCGAGGCTGATGTCGACCAGGCCGCCCCAGAGGTAGTCGATGCGCACGCCGTCGAGCTGCGGGAACACCGAGAGCATGCCCTTGCGCAGAATGCGTCCGCTCTTGGCGTCGGACTGCGGATTGGACATCGCGAAGCGGGCCCGCCCGCCGAACAGCAGCCGGTTGTCCGGGGTGATGCGGAAGTAGTAGAGGATGTTCTTGGAGTCGGAGGCCATCCGGCGGGTGGGCATCAGCTCGTCGACCACCTCCTGCCGCAGCGGTTCGGTGACGATGATGAAGCTGCCGACCGGGACGATGCGGTTGCGCAGCCAGGGGAACGGGGAGCCGGTGTAGCCGCTCGTGGCGACCAGCACGTTGTCCGCGCGCAAGGTGCCGACCGGGGTGGTCAGATCGTGCACCGTGCCGCCGATCCGGCGCGTCTTGGTCACCGGGGCCTTCTCATGGATTCGCACCCCCAGATTCGCGGCGGCCTCGGCGAGCCCGCGGACGAACTTGCCCACATGCAGTCCGGCGCCCTGAGGGTCGGCCATCGCGCCGTGGTAGTGGTCGGATCCGATCTCGGACCTGATGTCCCGCTTGGGGATCAACTGTGTCTTGTAGCCGATCAGTTCGGCGAGCGCCTCATGGGTGCGGGCGAGACGCTCGTAGTGTGCGGGCTTGGCGGCGAGGTTGAGCTTTCCGGTACGGGAGAAGTCGCAGTCGATGGCCTCCTCGTCCACCAGCCTCTCAACGGTGTCGATCGCTTCGTTGTACGCCAGGTAGGCCGCCTTGGCGGTCGGGAGGCCGTAGCGCTCCACGGCGGTGAGGAAGCCGATGGCCAGCCCCGTGGTGCACATGCCGCCGTTGCGCCCCGAGGCTCCCCAGCCCACCGTCTCCTGCTCCAGGACGGTGACCTGGGTGCCTTTGCGGGCGAGGTGGAGGGCGGCGGACAGCCCGGTCAGCCCGGCGCCCACGATCGCCACATCGGTGCGGCCGTCGATCTCCACCGCGCTGCGGTCGGGACCGGCCGGGGCCGTGTCCAGCCAGTACGGAACGGTCTTCATGGCGCTCACAGCCCGAGTAGCGCGGGCAGCTCGGACAGGACCGAGACCTCGTGGTAGCCGTAGTACGGCACGCTCGGCTCGTATCCCCGGTTGACGTAGACCTTGTTGGGGATCCGCAGATCGTGGGCCGGGATCAGGTCGTAGCGCAGGCTCGAGGACACGTGCAGGATCTCGCCGGGTCCGCACCCGAGCTGCTCCAGCATGTACTCGAACGCCTGCAGGCGCGGCTTGTACGCACGGGCGTGCTCGGCCGTGTAGACGGCGTGGAACGGGGCGCCCAGCTTCTCGACGTTGCCGCCGATCTGGTCGTTGGCGGCGTTGGAGAGGATGACCAGCGGATAGCTCTCGGCGAGGGTGCGCAGCGCGTCCGGCACGTCCGGGTGCGGGCCCCAGGAGGGCACGGCGGCGACGATCGCCTCGCCGTCCGTGTCGCGGTACTCCACGCCCCACAGGGCGCAGGCCCGCTTCAGGGCGTTCTTGATGACGTCGGGGTAGAGCTGGTAGGCGCCCAGCACCTCGTCGATGCGGTACGCCTCGAAGTCGTCGAGGAAGTCCTCCATCCGGTCGGCGGCGATGCGGTCGGCGAACAGTTGACGGGTGAGCGCGGACATCCCGAAGGCGGTGAGGGTGCCGTAGCAGTCGAAGGTGATGTACTTGGGCCGGAAGTCGATCACGACGTACTCCTTCTGTGCGCGGTGGGTGCGGTGGGTGCGTGCCGGGGTCATTTCGTGTTGAGAGTCAGGTCCGCGGTGAGGGTGTAGTACGGGTGGACGGCGAAGCCCTTGACCCCGGAGGCCACGGCGACGGACTCGGTCTCGTGGGCGAGGAAGACGTCTACCGCGTCGGCCTGGAGGCGGGCGGCGACCTTGGCGTAGTCGGCATAGCGGGCCTTGGCGTCCTTGGTGGCCGCGGCCTTCTGGATGAGGGCGTCGGTCTTCGGGTCGCAGTAGTGCGAGAGGTTGTAGTTCCCCTTGCAGGTGTAGTCGGCGGTCAGGTAGCCGGCCGGGTCGGGCATGTCACCGAGGTGGTTGCGGGAGAGCAGTGCGGCCTGGAAGCCGCCCGAGAGGAGGTCCGGTTCCACCGAGGCGTAGTCGCCGGTCCGGATGGTCGCCTTCACACCGATGGCTTTGAGCTCCTGTTGGATGACGGCGGCGAGATCGGAGAATCCTGACCCCTCGTTGTAGGCGATGAGCTGCACTTTGATGGCGGAGGGTGCGACGCCCGCCTCGGTGAGCAGGGCCTTGGCCTTGGCCGGATCGGCCTTGACCGGCGCCGCCCCCTCAGGTGTCCAGGGCTCACCGGGGGCGAACGGGCCGACGGCCGGCCGCCCGGCTCCCTGGTACACGGCGCTGGTGATCGCCTTGGTGTCGATCGCTGCCCGGAAAGCCTGCCGCACCTTTTCGTTGCTGAACGGTGCCTTCTTATTGTTGAGGACGAGCTCCGTGGTCCGGGGAAGCTGTTCGGTCCGTACGGTGACCGTGCCGTTTCCCTTGAGATCCTGGACGCTCGGCACGGAGAGCTTTCTGGATATCTGAGCCTCGCCGGTCTGCACCTGGGTGGCGCGTTTGGCGGCGTCGGCAATGAACCGCACCTCGGCGGAGGCCAGTTTCACCGATCCTCCCCAGTACGAGGAGTTGCGCTTCAGCTGAATCGCCTGCTGGGGAATTTCCTTGGTGATCCGGAAGGGGCCGGTGCACGTTCCCTTGGGGTTGGTGGACGTTCCGGAGTACGCCTTCGGGGCAAGAATTCCGGTGTTGGGAGAGGCGAGACGGTACGGCAGGAGGGCGTCCGGGCCGGGGGTGGTCATCCGGACCGTCGAACCACCCACCGCCGTGACCCCGTCGATCGTCTTGGGCGAGAAGCCGGGCGCGGGCGTCTTCGCGGCGAGCGCCTGCTTCAGGGCTCCCACGACGGCCTTCGCGTCCAGCGGGGTGCCGTCCTGGAACGTCACGCCCCGGCGGAGCTTGATGTCCCAGGTGGTCGGGGTGGTCTGCGTCCAGGACGTGGCGAGCATCGGCTTGATCGCGCCACTCGTTTCGTACCTCACCAGGGTTTCCAGGCAGCCGGCCTTGGTGAGGACGAAGGCGTCATCCGTCTCCAGGGACCAGTTGGCGGCGGGGGCGAAGGGCTCGTCTATGACGATGCTCCGAGTTCCGGCGGTGCCCGCACCACCGGAGGTCTGGCCGCCCATTCCGCAAGCCGAGAGAGTCAGGGTCGTTGCCGTCAGTACAAGAGCCAAGCGCGGTTTTTTCATGAATCTCACTGGTCCGATCGGAGCTACTGGGAGTTCCCAGTCGCCGGGGGAGTCGGCGCGGCGGGGGAGGGCCGGAATCGGGGAGGTGGCGCTTGGTTGACGAAGGTAAGAGGCGATGATGGCGCTGTCGATACGTTGTCGACGATATTTTGTAAACAACCTATTGCCGTCAGGTCACCCGTTCGTCAGGGCCGTAATGGCGTGAGCAGCCGGAGTGGCCAGTAAAAAGGCATGCCGAATATATCCAGGACCGTCACGCCGATTGGTCTGGATATTGCCTGGACGGGCGGCCCCGGCGGGGCGGGCCGGGGCCGCCCGGTCTCATGTCAGATGAGGCGCCAGCTTGAGATGCGGATCGTCCATGTCCGGTCCGATGACCGGGTCGGTGTGCACCATGGCGGCCGTCAGCCGTGGCACCGCGTGGATCAGCGCGTGTTCCACTTCGACTGCGACGGCGTGGGCCTCCTGCACGCTCAGGCCGCCGTCCACCTCGACCGTGGCCTCGGCGCGCAGCCTGTGCCCGATCCAGCGCATCCGCAGCTCCGTCACGCTCAGCACGCCCGGGGCCTCGCGGATCGCGGCCTCGCCCGTGTCGATGAGCGCCGGGTCGACGGAGTCCATCAGGCGACGGAAGACCTCGCGTGCCGCGTCCTTGAGGACGAGAAGGATCGCGGCCGTGATGAGCAGGCCGACGATCGGGTCGGCCAGCCGCCACCCGAGCGCGGCACCACCGGCGCCCAACAGCACGGCAAGGGACGTGAATCCGTCGGTGCGGGCGTGCAGCCCGTCGGCGACCAGCGCTGCGGAGCCGATCTTGCGCCCGACGTTGATGCGGTAGCGGGCCACCCATTCGTTGCCGATGAACCCGACGACCGCCGCGATGGCCACGATCCCCAGATGGGAGATGTCGCGCGGATTCAGCAGCCGGTCGATGGCCTCGTAGGCGGCCACGGCCGCCGAGGCGGCGATCGTGAGGACGATGACGATCCCGGCCAGGTCCTCGGCGCGGCCGTATCCGTAGGTGAACTTGCGGTTCGCCGCGCGCCGCCCGAGGACGAACGCGACCCCGAGCGGAAGCGCGGTCATCGCGTCGGCGAAGTTGTGGATGGTGTCACCCAGCAGCGCCACCGATCCGGACACCAGGACGACCACGGTCTGGAAGACCGCGGTGACGCCCAGGATGGCGAGGGAGAGCCACAGGGCGCGCATGCCCTCGGCCGAGGACTCCATGGCGGAGTCGACCTTGTCCGCCGCCTCGTGCGAGTGGGGTTTCACCACATGGGTGATCTGGTGCTTCCAGCGCGACCAGCGGCTTCGGCCGTGTCCATGCCCATGGTCGGGTCCGTGCTCATGACCGTGACCGTGTCCATGGTCATGCGGGTGTCCATTGTCGTGCTTGTGCCCGTGGTCATGTTTGCGCCCATGGGCGTGAGCCGATGCCTGGGCTTCCGCATGAACGTGTGCTGGGGCAGGGGGATGGGAGTGCTCATGGGCCTTCACGTGTGGCTCACCTTCCAGGAGTGTCGCCGCAGGAGGAGGGGTGTCGAGGTGGCCCCTGACTCCATTATGTGCATACCCATGCACTCATGCACTTGTGTGATCGTACAAATGCGTGAGTCTGCCCCTGGACGACGAGGAACAGGCCCTCCCGGGCGAGGCGCTGGGCCGGGTAGGAGAGGCGGAAGGCACGCGATCCGCTCAGCGCATCAAGGTGGCCTTCTTCTTCAGCGGTTCCCACCAGGTGCGGTTGTCCTCGTACCACCGCACCGTCGCGGCCAGACCGTCCGCGAAAGAGATCCGCGGCTCGTAGCCCAGTTCCTTGCGGATCTTGCTGATGTCCAGGGAGTGGCGCAGGTCGTGGCCCTTGCGGTCCTCGACGTGCTCGACCATGTCCCAGCCCTGCCCGGTGGCCTCGAGGAGCATGCTGGTGAGCTCCTTGTTGGACACCTCGGTGCCGCCGCCTATGTGGTAGACCTCGCCCGCCTGGCCCTGGCCCGGCGCCAGGGCGATGCCGCGGCAGTGGTCGGACACATGCAGCCAGTCGCGGACGTGGGAGCCGTCCCCCTACAGCGGGACCTTCCTGCCGTCCATCAGGTGGGTGACGAACAGCGGGATCATCTTCTCCGGGAAGTGATACCAGCCGTAGTTGTTGGAGCAGCGGGTGACCACCACGTCCAGGCCGTGGGTGCGGTGGTAGGACAGGGCCAGCAGATCCGAACCGGCCTTGGAGGCGGAGTAGGGCGAGTTGGGGGCCGGCGGACAGTCCTCGGTCCAGGATCCCTCGGTGATGGAGCCGTACACCTCGTCCGTGGACACGTGCAGGAACCGGCTCACCCGGTGCGTGCGCGCCGCGTCCAGGAGGACATGGGTGCCCAGCACATTGGTGGTGACGAACGGAGCCGAGCGCAGGATGGAGCGATCCACATGGGTCTCGGCGGCGAAGTGCACCACCGCGTCGTGACCGGCCATGGCCCGGTCGACGGCCTCGGCGTCGCAGATGTCGCCCTGGACGAAGGAGTAGCCGGGGTGGCCGGCCACGGGGGCGAGATTGGCGAGGTTGCCCGAGTAGGTGAGCTTGTCGAACACGGTCACCGAGGCACCCTCGGAGACTGCCGGCTCGCCCGCGAGCAGGGCCCGCACGAACTGGGAACCGATGAAGCCGGCGCCACCGGTGACGAAGATCCTCATGAGCGAAGCGTGTCGATGCGCTTCCAGACGCGGACGGCCAGTTCATAGGCGGTCAGTTCGTCGCAGAGGGCCGCGGTCCGGCGCAGCAACGCCTGGGCCTCCTCGGTGCGGCCCAAGTCGGCCAGCGCCTCGGCCTGGATGAGGTTGGCGCGGACCAGATCGGGCCCGGTCAGCGGCGCGGAGCCCGCACTGAGCCGGGGGTAGACCTCGACGACCTGGGCGGCGGCGCCCACGGCCAGTTCATAGCGGGCGCGCAGCGCGACGATCCGGGTGGTCTCGTCGGGGGCGTTGACCATGGGGCCGACCTGCTCGGCGGCCTGCAGCCACGGCAGCGCCGCGCCGGGGTCGCCGTCGTCCAGCAGGACATTGCCGGCCGACCGCATGAACCGCAGCCAGTCGCGCACCGGAGTGTCGGGCGTGGTGAGCTGGGCGCGGGCCAGGTCCAGATGGTGGCGCGCGGCGGTGGCCATGCCGAGCTGGGAGTACGCGATGCTGGAGACCCAGTGGGCCCGGCCGCGCACGGGCGGCCGGTGGCCCTCGGCGAGCGAGAGCATCTCCTTGAGCAGCAGCTCGACCTGGCCGAGGTCGTTGAGCTCGCAGAGCACCGAGATCAGGATGCCGAGCAGCCGGACATGCTCGAACGCGCCGGTGAGCTTGGCCGGGCCGATCTCGCCCAGCGCCGTATAGGCCGACTTGCGCGCGTCCGTCAGCCGCCCGGTGTCGCGCTGCGCGGTGGCCAGCTCGGTGAACAGGACGACGCGCAGATGCGGATCGGTCTTGGCCCACTCCTGATCGGCGAGGCGCTCCAGCAGCGCCAGCCGGTCGGGCTGCCGCCCGGCCGACCGCAGCTCCTCCTGCAGCGCCAGACCGAGGTCGAACTGGAGGGCGGTCGTGCCGTGCTCGACCGCGGTGGTGTAGGCGGTCGCGAGCAGCTCGGCCGCGCGGGCGTGGTCCCCCAGCTCGGCGGCGCCGCGTGCGGCGGAGCGCGCGATGACCAGGTCGAGGCCGCCGGGCTCGGCGGCCGCGGCGGAAGACCCGCCGCGGCCGGTCAGCTCCTCCAGCGGCATCTGGAGCACCTCGGAGAGGTGGAGTACGAGGTCGAGTGTGGGGGAGCGCTGACCGGACTCCAGGAGGGAGATATAGCTGGCGGTCACGATGTCGCCAGCGAGTCGGCGTTGGGAGAAGCCCAACTCCTCGCGTCGCCGCCGGACACGCTGACCGAACTCTGGCTGCTGACTGTGTTCGGCTCTCATGGCTGTGACTATTGTAGCCGGGAACTCGCCCCCTGACCATCCTTTGACCTGCAGGTGATGGAGGCAGTTCGGCGTATTGACGATAGTCACCAACTAAAGTTAACGTTTGGGCGTCCACTGCCGGAAGGACGCGCCGTGATCGACACACTCCTCGGAAACGACCTGGTCATCAATGAGGACTCGTGCAATCTCAGCTGCACGTACTGCCTCACCGGCCAGAGCAACCTCAAGCAGTCGCACCACGCACAGCTCATATTCGGGCCGCCGACCCGGGACCGCTACGCCGAGGGCAGCCTCCTCGGGCGCCGCCTCCCGCTCATCGCCGGGCGCATCGACGACACGTTCCGCGCGCCGATGCTCAAGGTCACCGGCGGGGAGATCTTCCTGGTCGCCGGGATCATGGACTATCTGCGCGAGCAGGCCGCTCAGCACGAGGTGCTGATCGTCCAGACCAATGGGGTGCTGGTCCGTGAGGAGCACCTCGAGGAACTGCGCGGCTGGAAGAACGTCGTGCTTCAAGTGTCGCTGGACAGCCACCTGTTCTCCGGCAACTCACACCGGGTGCAGACCGAATCGCTGCACGGCAAGGTGCTGCGCCGGATCGAGACGATCCTCGACAGCGGCCTGCCGGTGGAGATCTACGGCGTGCTGAACGACCGCAGCGCCCCCGAGGCGCCGGCGTTCGCCCGCTGGCTCGCGGACCGGGAGCGCCCGCCGACCTTCTTCCCGTTCCCGGTGCGGGGCCCCGACTCCGAGCGGTTCGCGATGCGGCCGGACCAGATCGTCCACATCGAGGAGCTGGTCGACCGCTACGACGAGCTGGCGGCGGTGCTGCCGCCCCGCCCCTACTTCGACCGGCTGCTGTCGTTCCTGCGGGAGGGCGAGCGGACCTTCCGCTGCCATCTGCCGCGCCTGGTCATCTCGACCTTCAGCGACGGCATGGTGACCCCGTGCCCGAACATCTGGTTCTCCAATATGGGCAACCTGCTGGAGGACGACCACGCCGAGTCGCTGCGGCGGGTCGGCGAGACCGGCCTGTACACCGCGCTGCTGGCCGAACGGCCCCGTCTCAACGCGTGCAAGGGCTGCTTCACGCCCTGGGACACGCTGTCGATGTACTTCGAGGACGAGATCACCCTCGACGAGCTGTGCCAGGCCCCCACCTACGCCCCGCCGGTGATCCGGGAGTTGATCGCCGAGCGCAAGCGCCTCTACAAGGAGGGGCGCGACGGGGTGAGCTGCGGTGGCTGACCTGGCGATCACCGCGGGCGGTCTCGACGGTCTCGACGGGCTCGACGGCATCGAGCCCGCGACGACCGTCGCGCTCGCCGGAGCGAACGGTGGCCCATGGCTCGCGGCCTACCGGACGCTGACCGACGCCGGGGCCGTGGTGCTGCTTCTCGACCGCGACGCGCCGCCCGCCGAGCACCGCAGACTCCTGGACGCGGCCGGGGGCGGACGCCTCGTGGCCGTGGACGGCGACCGCGTCACGGTCACCGGCGCCCCCGCGCCCTCGGGCCACCCGCCGGGCACCGTACTGCTGCCCAGCTCGGGAACCACCGGCGCGCCCAAGCTGGTCCCGCGCTCGCCGGAATCCCTGCGCGCGGAGGGGCGCCGGCACGCGCGGTACGCGGGCCTGGGCGCGGATGACACGCTGCTGGTGCCGCTGCACCTGTGGCACGCCTACGCGCTCGGCTGGGCGCACGCCGCGTTCGAGGCCGAGTGCACGATCGCCGCGGTCCCGCCGAATGCGCTCGGCCGCTGCGCGGAGCACATCGCCGCCGGGGCGACCGTGCTCGCCCTCGTCCCGACCGTCGCGCGCCTGCTCGCGCAGCGCACCGGCCGAGCGGTGCCGGACAACGCGCTGCGCCTGGCCATGGTCGGCGCGGGGCCGGTCGACGCGGCGCTCGAGGAGCGGTTCACCGCCGCGTTCGGGATCGGCCTGGCGCGCAACTACGGCTCCACCGAGACCGGGGGGCTGTTCAGCGGCGTGCCCGGCAGCCCGCCCGGCAGCGTCGGGTTCCCGCTGGACGGCGTGGAATTCCGCGTCGTCGCCCCGGACGGCGCCGATATGCGGCCCGGTGCGCAGGGCGAGTTGCTGGTGCGGGTGGACGGCGGGGCGTGGCACCCCATGGGCGATCTGGCCTCCTACGACCCCGCCGCCGGGCTCCGGCTGCTGGGCCGCCGCACGCGTGCCATCCGGCGCGGGGACCGGTGGATCGCGCCGGAGGAGATCGAGGCCGCGCTGTGCCGCCACCCCGACATCGCCGACGCCCGCGTCTACCCCGTCCGGCACGGCACCTCGGTCGCGCTTCAGGCCGAGGTGGTGCATGTGCGCGGACCGGGCGCGGACGTCTCCGGCCTCGGCGAGCACGCGAAGGCGCTGCTCGGCCCCCAGAAGGTCCCCGACCGTGTCCGGTGCGTCGGCGAGGTGCCGCGCGGCCGGGTCGGCAAACCCCTTCCGCCGCGTGCGCTCGCCCTGGCGGGCCGGGACGCCCTGGTCGCCGCCGCCACCGCCTACAAGCGCAGTGAGCTGCTCTTCACTCTGGTGGACCTCGGCATCGTCGAGGCGCTCGGCGAAGGAGCGAGCACCGCGCCGGAACTGGCGGCGCGGCTGGGCCTGGACGAGGCGGCCTGCGCCGAGTTGCTGCGCGCCGCCGAGGATGCCGGGCTGCTGCGCCCCGAGGACCTCGTCGCCACCGCCGGTGAGGGGACCGGGGGCGCGGATACGGCGCTGGTCGCGCTGGAGGCGGAGCTGTCGCGATCGTGGGTGACCCGCGAGGCCCTGGCGGAGGTCGTCCGGTCCGGGGCCGCGCGGCGCCCGTTCGACCGCGAGGGGCCCTCCGAGCGGCTGCGCGAGGTCTACGAGACGGCCCTGCACGGCGAGGCCGCGCACCGCCGTGCCCGCAGCGGCCTGGCGCTGGCCCGCTTCGCCGTAGGCCAAAGACTCCTGGAGGTCTCCGCCGGGCCCGGTGTCTACCGCCATGTCGCCGGCGAGGGCACCTACGCCGGGCGCGGACCGCTCCCCGACGGGGTCTTCGACCTGGTGGTGCTCGCCAACGCGATCCACGGTCCGGCGGCCGACCTGCGTGCCGTGGCCGAGCGGCTGGCCCCCGGCGGGCGGCTGCTGGTGGACGACGTGTTCCTGGACGCGCCCGAGGGCGTTCCGCCGGAGACCCGGCTGGACTGGCTCACCCACGGCGGTACCGCCTGGCCCACCGAGACGGCGGCGACCGCCGGGCTGGCCGCCGCCGGGCTGACCGTCCAGCGGACCCTGCACCTCGGCCGCCCCGCCTGCACACTGCTGCTCGCCGCCCGGGAGCGGCCGTGACCGATTCGCCCGTGGCGCTGGTGACCGGCGCGAGCGGCCTGCTCGGTGCCGCGATCTGCCACGCCCTCGCCGACGCGGGCATGACCGTCCTGCCCGTATGCCACCAGGGCATGGACCGGGCGGCCGAGCTCGCCGCGAAGATCGGCGCGCTCGAACCCGTCCGGGCCGACCTGACCGACCCGGCCGCCGCGATGGGCCGGATCAGGGAGCGCGGGGTCGTGCCCGGCGTCCTGGTGTGCGCCCACGGCAGGACGCTGCGGCGCTCCGTCCTGACCCCCGGCGGCGACGACGGCCTGTGGGACCTCAACGTCCACTCGGTGACCCGGCTGGCCGGGCTCGTCGGCAAGGGGATGCTCCGGCAGCGGGGCGGCCGGATCGTGCTGGTCGGATCCCGCGCCGGAAGCGTCGGGATGCCCGGCCAGGCCGAGTACGCGGCCACCAAGGCCGCGCTGTCGGCGTGGGCGGCGTCGGCCGCCTGGGACTTCGGCCGCTTCGGCGTCACCGTCAACGTCGTGGCGCCCGGCGCCGTCCAGCCCGGCCCCGGCTCCTCGCTCTACACGGAGGAGGAGAACCACGCCGTCACCGAGCGCATCGCGCTGCGCCGCCTCGCCACGCCGGAGGAGGTCGCCGACGCGGTGGCCTTCCTGGCCGGGCCGCGCTCCGGCTACATCACCGGGCAGACGCTGCTGGTGGACGGAGCCGCGCGATGGTGACGCCCGGACGCACTCCTGCGACGAAAGGACTCTGACGTGACCCTCGACCCGACAGCCGCGCCCCCGGCCCCCGTCCGCCGGATCGACGCCGACGACCTGCCGCCGTGGCCCCAGCACGACCATACGGAGCGCGCGGCCCTGGACCGTGTCCTGGCGCAGGGACAGTGGTGGCGGGCGGCGGGCACCGAGAACGAGGACTTCGAGCGCGAGTTCGCCGCGTACAACGGCGCGCCGCGCGCGCTCGCGGTGACCAACGGCACCGCCGCGCTCGAACTGGCGCTCCGGCTGCATGGCATCGGGCCCGGCGACGAGGTCGTGGTGCCCGCGTTCACCTTCATCAGCACCTCGCTGGCCGTACAGAACGTCGGCGCGATCCCCGTCCCGGCGGACGTGGACCCCGAAACCTACTGCCTGACACCCGAAGCCGTCCGTGCCGCGCTGACCCCGGAGGCCCGCGCGGTCATCCCCGTCCATATGGCCGGTCATCTCGCCGATATGCACGGGCTGGGGGACCTGGCCGCCGAACACGGCCTGGCGCTCATCCAGGACGCCGCGCACGCCCAGGGCGGGGTGTGGGACGGGACGCCGGTCGGCGCGTTCCCCACGGTCGCCTGCTACAGCTTCCAGAACGGCAAGCTGATGACCGCCGGGGAGGGCGGGGCGCTGACCCTGCCCGACGAGAAGACGTACGAGCAGGCGTACCTGATGCACACCTGCGGGCGGCCCCGCGGCGACACCACCTACCAGCACATGACGGGCGGCTCCAACTACCGCGTCAGCGAGTTCACGGCGGCGATCCTGCGCGCCCAACTCGCCCGCCTGGCCGGGCAGACGCGGATCCGGGAGCAGCGTGCCGCCCTGCTCGACGCGCTGCTGGCGGACGTGCCCGGGCTGCGCCTGCAGGCCCGCGACCCGCGGATGGACGTCAACCCGCACTACATGTACCTGGTGGCCGTCGACCCGTCGGCGGGCCGGGCGGGGCGCGACGCGCTGGTGGAGGGGCTGAAGGCGGCGGGCGTCCCGGCGTGCGTCAACTTCCCGCCCGTCTACCGCACCGCGTCCTTCCAGGCGGGCCCGGTGCCCACGACGCCCGTACCGGAGCTGGCCGAGCGGTGCGCGGTGGCGGAGGACCTGGGCGCCCACGGCCTGTGGATCCACCACCGGGTGCTGCTGGCCGAACCACCGGTGGTGGAGCGCGTGGCCACCGTGGTCGCCGCCCTGGCCGCGCGGGCCACCGACGCCGTGGTGACGCGGTGACCGCTGCGCTGCGGGTGGGCCTGCTCGGATACGGCTGGGTCAACCGGACGGTCTGGCTGCCGCGGATCCGCCGCCATCCGCGCCTGGAACTGGCGGCCGTCCACGACCCGGAGGCCGCCGGTGCTCCGGCGGCCACGTCCTGGGCCGGTTTCCTGGACGCCCGTCCCGACGTGGTCGTGATCGGCACCCCCAACCACACCCACGCCGCGCTGGCCTCCGCCGTGCTGGAACGCGGAATACCCGTGGTGGTGGAGAAGCCGCTGTGCCTGAGCCGCGCGGAGTTCGACCCGCTTGCCGAGCGGGCGCGCGGAGTCGGGCTGCTGGTCAGCCGGGCCGCCGTGCGCCGTGCGGACGTGCGGCGCCTGGCCGGTGCTCTGCCGCCCGGGCCGCTGACCGTACGGGCGAGCTGGCTGCGCGCGGGCGGGGTGCCGCGCCCCGGCTCGTGGTTCACCGGCCGCGCCACGGCGGGCGGTGGAGCCCTGCTCGACCTCGGCTGGCATCTGGCCGACGTGGCGCTCGGGCTGCTGGCCCGGCCCCGGCTCGTCGCGGTGGCGGCCGAACTGCGCACGCCGGGTGGCGAGCACGCCGGTGGGCACACCCCCGGGCGGGCCACTTGGCGCGGCGACGGAGCCGGTACGGGTCCGGTGGACGTCGAGGTGGACGGCACGGTCCGCGCCGAGTTCGAGGGCGGCGCCCGGCTGGTGCTGCGAGCGGCCTGGGAGAGCGAAGTCGCCACCGACCGCACCCGGTTCGTCGTCGAGGGCGGCGGCGAGCGCCGGGTGCTGACCGGGACGTTCGGGTTCAGCCCGAACCGGGTGGCCGAGCCGGCGCTGACCGCGTGGGGCCCCGACTCCTACCGCCGCGTCACCTTGCCGGACCCGGTCGGGCGGGAGTACGACGCGCAGGTGCAGGCCATCGCCGACTTCGCCTCCGGGACCCTGGACTGGGAGGCGGAGCTGGCCGAGTCCGCCGCCGTGGTGGACCTGCTGGAGGCCGCCTACCGGGCGTCGGGCCGTCCGCTGGCCTTGCCGGAGGGCACAGCCGTATGAACGGACCGAGCGGCAGGAACGGACCGGAAGTCAGGAGTGGGCCGGATGCCGGGAGTGGACCGGGCATCAGGATCCGACCAGGCGTCGCGAACGGGCTGGGCGCGAACGGGCTGGGCGTCGAGAACGGACCGGGCGTCGAGAACCGACCGGGCATCAGCGACGGGCCAGGCGTCAGCAATGGGCTGAGCGTCGTCATCCCGACGAAGGACAAGCCGGAGTCGCTGCGCGCCACCCTGGCGTGTCTGCTGGCCGATGGACCGCCCTCGGCGGAGATCGTCCTCGTCAACGACGGGGAGGGGCCTGTGGCCGTCCCGGCGGACGCGCCGGTCCGCGTCGTCGAGGGGCCGCGCCAAGGCCGCGCCGCCGCCCGTAACACCGGTGCGCGAGCGGCCGGTGGCTCCCGCCTGCTGTTCGTGGACGACGACATCCTCACCGGCCCCGGCTTCCTGTCCGCGCACGCCGCGCACGGCACCGGGCCCGGCTTCGTCCACGGTCCGCTGATGGAATTCCCCGCCGCCCGCCGCTGGCTGGCGGCCCATGGCCCCGACCCGGTCGCGGCGGCGGCCGTGCTGAACGGAGGCGAGCGGCTGGTCCGCAACAACCTGGAGGCCGCCGTGCTGGCCGTGGCCACCGGGGCGGTCCCGGCCCGGCTGGGCTGGCTGGCCTGTGTGGGCGCCAACCTGTCGCTGTCGCGGGCGGCGTTCGACCAGGCGGGCGGGTTCGACGAGGGCTTCGGCACCCGCTGGGGCTGTGAGGACCTGGAACTGGGAGTGCGGCTGCTGGCGGCGGGGCACCGGCCCACGGTGGACCAGGCCGCGCCCGGCGTCCACCTCACCCACGCCCGCCCCGACCGCTGGGAGCAGCACGAAGTCACCCACCAGCGGTTCGCCTCGCTCCACGACACCGCCGAGGTCCGCGCCCTGCCGCTGCTGCTGACGGGGAGTCCGGCCGCCTACTTCACCGCCGCGGAGTCCTGAGCGGCCAGGCGGTGCTCCCGCCACACCGCCGGGGTGCGGGCGTGCCCGGCCAGTGCCCGGCCGAACGGCAGCGGTCCGCCGAACATCTGCGTTACCTGGGACCGGTAGGCGAGAGCACCGCGCAGCCAGCCGGAGAAGTCGGCCCGGTGCTCGGTGACCTCCATGCCGGGCCCGCCCGCCGGGGGCGGCCGATAGGGGAACTCGGCGTAGTACGCGACCTGGACGGCGGTCCCGGCCGTCGCGCGCTCGGCGGCGGCACGCGCGATGACATGGTCCACGTGGGTGCGTCTCGCGAGGGGAAGCAGCAACAGGTCTCCCTCGCGCAGATACGGGGCCAGCGCGGCCGCGACCGCCTCGGCCGTCTCCGCGTCGTCGGGGTGCATGGCGCGGCGGCGCGACAGCGGCCCCGGATAACGGTCCTCGCGATGCACGGCGTCGGGGAAGCCGAGGCCGACCGCCCTGACCGGCCAGGCGGCCAGCGCGGCGGCGTCCTCGGCGCGGCGGACGGCGGCCGTGGGACCGCCGTCGAAGACGGTGACCACGGTGAGAGCGTCGGGGCCCGCCGCCCACGCGCCGAACATCCCGCCGCAGGACCACACGGCGTCATCGGGATGCGGGCTCACCACGACGCGGCGCATCAGCCCTCGATCTTGGCCAGCAGCGCCAGCGCCGCGACCCGGTACCCGTCGGCGCCCAGGCCCGCGATGACGCCCGAGGCCAGCGGCGAGAGCACCGAGTGGTGCCGGAACTCCTCGCGGGCCCACACATTCGACAGGTGGACCTCGATCCATGGGGCGGGGAAGCTCTCCAGCGCGTCGCGCAGGCTCCACCCGGCCATCATCAGCGCACCCGGGTTGACGATGGCGCCCGCGCAGTCGCCGGCGGCGTGCACGGCGCGCACCAGCGCCCCCTCACATTCGTCCTGCACGGCCCGCACGGTGTGGCCGGGGACGGCCTTACGGACCATCTCCTCGATCCCGGCGAGCGTCGTGGTGCCGTAGATCTCCGGGCGGCGCCGGCCGAGTTGAGCCAGATTCGGGCCGTTGAGCAGCAGCAGCTCAGACATCGTGGGCTCCTGGGGACGTCTCCCGTACGGGGGAGGGCAGGCCGAACACGGCGAGCAGGTCGAGGGCGGTCCCCGCGTAGTGGTCGGGGCCTTCGGCGCGCAGCGTCTCCGGGGCGGTCTGCCCCCAGCCCGCCGCGACCACGGTGGCGCCCGCGGCGCGGCCGGAGCGCATGTCCAGCACGCTGTCGCCGACGAAGAACGCCCGCGCCGCGGCAGGGGCGTCGGGCAGTGCGGCGAGCGCGGTCAGCACGATCTCCGGATCGGGCTTGGGGCGCGTCACCTGGTCGCTGCCGATCACGACGTCCAGGCCGTGGGCGATCCCGGCCGCGGTGAGCGCCTGCATGGCGCGTTGGTATGTCTTGCCGGTCGCGACGGCGGTCGGCACCCCGGCCGAGGCGAGCGAGGCCAGCACCACGGGGATGCCCGGGTGCGCGGTGACCAGCTCGATATGGCGGGTGCTCTCGGCCGCGTAGACCGCCGCCAACTCGGTGGGCAGGCCCAGGGCATCGAGGATCCGGGGCAGCGGCGCGCCCATATGGGCCAGGAATGTGCTGAACGGCGGATCGCCCGGCCGTCCGGCGGCCCGCCAGGTGGCGGCGAAGGCGCGGCGCATGTTCTCGGTGGTGTCGAGCAGGACGCCGTCCAGGTCGAAGACGACAGCGGAGGTAGCGCTCATGACCTCGATGATTGCGAGCGTGATGACCAAAGTCAATGAGGATGTTTGACTTTAGTTGTCAAGCTGCATACCGTGGCTCCACAAGCGGTGAGCAGGGGGGACCGACCATGCCGCATACCGCACCACCCAAAGCCGTCGTGCTCGGCATCGACGGGGGCAGTCTCGACCTGATCGAGCCGCTGGTCGCCGAGGGCGCGCTGCCGGTGCTCGGGAGGCTGCTCGCCGACAGCGCACACGGCCCGACCACCACCACCTGGCCGGCGCACACCGCGCCCGGCTGGAGCACGTTCGTCACCGCGCGCCGCCCCGGCGGCCACGGCATCTACCAATTCTTCGACACCCAGGACGCGGTCTACGGGGACCGCCTGGTCGGCACCGGCGACTACGGCTGCGACACCGCCTGGGAGTGGTTCGCCCGGCAGGGGTGGAGCGTCGGGCTCGTCAATGTGCCGATGTCCCACCCGCCCCGCGAGGTCCCCGGCTACCAGCTCACCTGGCCGCTGGCGCGGACCCTGCGCTACAGCGAACCGCCGGGCCTGCTGGGGGAGCTGGCCCGGGCGGGCGCGGGCTTCAAGGCCGACATCGCCGCGATGTTCCGGGGCGACCTGTCCTACGCGGAGGCCGCCGTCGAGCACGTGAGGGCGCGCGGCCGGACGATCCAGTACGTGCTGCGTGAGCGCCCGGTCGACGTCTTCATGGCGGTCATCACCGAGATCGACCGCATCTGCCACCACTACTGGCACTTCGCCGACGCCTGCCACGACCGCCACACCACCCCCGACCGCCAGGAGTGGGCCAACGCGATCCGCGCCACCTATGTCGCGATCGACGAGGTGTTCGGCGAGATCCTCGACGCGGTGGGCGAGGAGACGCCCGTACTGCTGCTGTCGGACCACGGGTTCGGGCCGGGCCGCTACAACGTCGCCGTCAACGCCGTCCTCGCCGAGGCCGGGCTGCTGGCCACCCGGCCCGCCGCCACGCCGCCCGCCGAGGGCGACGGCCTCGCCGACTGGTTCCGGGCCGACGGCCGCGAGGTGGACTTCACCCGCACCCGCGCCTATATGCCCACGCCCGGCTGCTACGCGGTCAACGTCAACCTCGCGGGCCGCCAGCGCGACGGCATGGTGACCGACCCGGGCCCCGTCCTGGCCGAGGCCGCCGAGCTGCTGCTGGGGCTGCGCGCCCCCGACACCGGCGCACCGGTTTTCGCCGCCGCGCTGCCGCGCGCGGACGCCTACCCGGGCCCGATGACGCACGCGGCCCCCGATCTGCTGCTCATCCCCGCCGACGAGGGCGTGCTGGCGAGCCCGGCGATCAGCGGCCCGCTGTGGCGGCCCAGCGAACAAACCGGCATGCACCGCTACCTGGGGATGTGGGCGCTGCGCGGGACGAGCCTCACGCCCGGCCGCCGCACCGCGCCCGTCGCGCTCGCCGATCTGATGCCCACGCTGCTGGAGGAGGCCGGCCTCACCTTCCCGGCCGCCGTCCACGGCCGCCCGCTCCAGTGGGACGGCGCGGACGGTGGACGCGCCTTCCTCGCCCCCGGGCGGACCGCTTCCGCGGTGGCCTCCGGGGGAGCCGGGGAGACGGCGCGGCTGAGCGAAGAGGACCTGACCGCCAAGGCGCTCGGCGCCATGGGCTACCTGTGAGACAGCGACGAATCCGGTGACAGCGACCAATCCGGCGACCGCGGCCACTCCGCGCATGTCCATCAGCGACCAGGGCGCCCCGGAGGGCCGGACGGCCACTCCTTCGAGCCACGACTGGCACAACATCCGGCCCTCCCGGGCCGCCCGACAACGTACGGAGGTCTGATGAACGAGACCAAGGACCGTCTGCGCCGCGTGCTGGTGGAATCACTGCGGCTGGATCTCGCCCCCGAGGCGGTGCCCGACACCGGCCTGCGCGAGGCGGTCGGCATCGACTCGGTGATGGGGCTGGAGTTCCTCATCTGGGTGGAGAACGAGTTCGGCATACAGATCCAGGACGAGGACCTCAGCGTCGAGCTGGTCGACTCGCTCGACACGCTCGCCGCCTACGTGGACGAGCGCGCGGCGCAGACCGCCGCCGCCCGGGATTGACGGGGGGCGGCGAGCGTGAGCTTCCCGGTGGTCATCACGGGCATGGGCGCGGTCACCGTATTCGGCGACGGCTGCACCGCGCTGTTCGAGGCGCTGCGCAAGGGCGAGTCGGGCCTGCACGAGCTGCGCGGCATCGCGGTCGCGCGCGGCAAGAACCGCTCGGCCCAGATCGAGGACCCACGCCGGACGGGCCCCTGGCGGCTGTCGGACATGGCCGTGGACGCCGCCCGCGAGGCGCTCGCGCAGTCGGGCGGGCCCGCGCCGGGCGTCACCGGCCTGTACGTGGGCACGACCGGCGGTGACAACCGGGCGCTGGAGGACCGCTGGGAGGACTTCCTGGCCGCCCGCCGGGCGCTGGCGGCCGGGGCCGACCCGCAGGTGGACGACGAACTCGCCGAGGCGATGGTGCGGTTCCCGATCGGGGTGCTCGCCGATGTGCTGGCGCACCGGCTCGGCATCGAGGGCCCCCGCTACGCGGTGACGAACGCCTGCGCGTCCGGCACCACCGCGACCGCGATGGCGTTGCTGGCGCTGCGTCAGGGCACCGTGGACCGGGCCGTGGTGGTCGGCGCCGACCACCTCAAGGCCACCTCATACTGGGGGGCGGAGCGCGCCGGGTTCGTGGGCCACGACCTGCGCCCCTTCCACGCCGACCGGGACGGCAGCGTCCTCGGGGACGGGGCCGGGGCGCTGGTCCTGGAGCGCGCCGCCGACGTGGCCGCGCGCGGCGGCACACCACTGGCCGGGCTCGCCGGCTGGGCCATCACCTGCGACGACAACCCGCATGCGATCATCCCGCCGGAGGACGGCGCGTCCAACGCCGAGGCGGTCCGGCTGGCCCTGGCCGACGCCGGGCTGTCGCCGCAGGACGTCGACTACTTCAACGCGCACGGCACCGGGACCCCGTTGATCGACCGGCTGGAGACCGCCTCGGCGAAGCTGGTCTTCGGCGACCGGGCGGGCCAGGTCGCGATCAGCAGCACCAAGTCGATCGTCGGGCACCTGGCCGCGGCGTCCCCGATCATCGAGGCGATCGCGACCGTGTACTGCCTCACCGAGCAGTGGGTGCACCCCACGGCCAAGCTGGACCGGATCGACCCCGCGCTCACCTTGGACTACGTTCCGCTGCGCGGCCGTCCGCAGCGGATCCGCGCGGCGGTGTCCAACTCGCTGGGCGGCGGCGGCACCAACGCCGTCCTGGCGTTCCGCCCGCAGGACTCCGCCCCCGCCGCGCAGGAGACGCTCGAGCCCGTCCCCGACGCCTTCGAGCCCGTCCCCGACGTGGTGGTGACCGGGACCGGCGCGGTGAGCAGGCTCGGCGACGGCCCGGACGCACTGGAGGCCGCCTACGGTCCCAACGCCGCACCCGGGCGGACCCGGCCCTTCTCCGTGCTGGACCACATCGACGCGGCGGCGGGCTACCAGTACCTCAGCCGCTCGGCACAGCTCGGGTTCGGCGCGGCGGCGCAGGCGATGGCCGACGCGGGCCTGCCCGTACCCCTGCCCGCCGAAGGGCCGCTCGCCGGCCGCCGGGTGGCGGTGGTCATGGGCACGGCCGTCGGGGGCTTGAGCGCGATGGCCGAGACGCTGTGCCCGCACCTGTCCGCCGACCCCACCCGCATCACCCCGTCGATGTCGCTGGACCACGGGCCGCAGCTCGCCGCGACCCTGGTGTGCCGGGCCGCCGGTGTCACCGGCCCGATGGTCACCCTGATCAGCGGACCGGCCGCCGGTCTGCAGGCGGTGGAGGTCGGCCGGGCGCTGCTGGCGGCCGGTGCCTGCGACATCGTGATCGCGGGCGGCGGCGACGCGGGCGACGCCCCCACCCGCGACGCGGCGCGGCTGCTGGCGGGCCGTCAGGGACGGGCCGGGGAGGAGCCGACGGACAGCGCGGCATGTGTGGTGCTGGAGCGCGCCGACGGAGCGCGCGAGCGCGGCGCGCCGGTACGTGCGGTCGTCACGGGTTGCGCGAGCTGGTCGGAGCCCCAGGCGCCGGACCGGACCGACGCGGCGGCGGGCGCGCTGACCCGCTGTCTGACGGCGGTCGGCGCGGACGGCGCCGACCGGCCGCACCTCTCGTACCACGTGGGCAAGGGCAATCTGTCCGACACCGGCGAGGTCAAGCTGCTCGCCTCCGGCTTCCAGCCCGAGGCGCTCGGCGGCGCGCTGGCCGCCGGGCCGCTGCTGGCCGTCGTCGCGGCGGTCGCGCGGGTCGCCGTCGAGCCCGGCGCGGCCGCGATCGTGTCCACCGTCGCACCGGGCGGCTCGGCCGCCGCGCTGCGGCTGGCCGGCCCGGACGGGGGGCGCGGATGAGCGCCCGGGCACGGGCCGTCGTCCTGATCACCGAGGGGGCGTGCCCGGAGCTGATCGACCGGTGGGGCCCGGAGCGGCTGCCGCATCTGCACCGGTTGCGCGCGCTCGGCGCGAGCGGGCCGCTGCGCTCGGACTTCGTCCCCTACGAGGCGCCCGGGCTGTTCAGCGCGTTCACCGGATTCGCGCCCGACGAGCACGGGTGCTTCTCCTACTGGGACGTACACGCGCCCGACTACCGGCCGGTCGTGCTCGACGGATCCGCCGCCCGCCGCCCGTTCCTGTGGCGGCGGCCGGAGCTGACGGGCCGCCGGGTCGCGCTGGTGAACGTGTTCGGCACCCATCCGGTGGAGCCGGTCGACGGGTACTGCCTCAGCTATCCGATGCGGGCCACCGTGCGGGCCTGCCATCCGCGGAATCTGCCGGTGCTGCTGGCCCGCGAGGGTGTGCGGCCGGTGCACGACGTCACCGTCTGGTTCACCGGCGGCCCGAAGGACCCGTTCGTCGCCGGTGTCCTGAACGCCGACCGGCAGCGCGCCGACGCGGCCCTGGCGATGCTGGACGGCCGGGTCGGCGACCGCCCCGACCTGACCGTCCTCAACCTCACCGCCATCGACCGGCTCTCGCACGTGTACTGGCAGGAGACCGAGCCGGGCAGCCCGGTCCCCGAGGCCGACCAGGCGGTGCTGCGCGCCTACCAACTCGCCGACCGGGTGCTGGGCGAGCTGCTGGAGCGGCTCGACGACCACACCAGCCTGCTGGCGTTCTCCGAGATCGGATTCGGGCCCCTGCGCTCCTACCGGTCGGTCAACGACGTGCTGGCGGCGGCCGGGCTGCTCACCCTCGGCCCGGACGGCACGCCCGACTGGTCGCGGACGACCGCGTTCGAGGCGGTGCAGGGCGCGCAGGGCGTCAACCTCAACCTCGCGGGCCGCTACCGGGACGGCGCCGTCCGCCCCGCGGACCGCGCCCGGGTGCTGGCCGATGTCGCCGCCGTCCTGGAGGAGCACATCAACCCGGCGACCGGCACCCGGTTCCTCACCCGCGCCATCCCGCGCGAGGAGTTGCACGCCGGACCGGCCGCCGACGCCGCCCCCGACCTCGTACTCGACCCGGCCGACTGGCGGTATCTGCCGCTGGGCGACCCGTTCTGGTCCGGCCGCACCAACCGGATGCTGCAGAGCGGCTGGCACCGGCGCGACTCCTACTGGGCCGGGGCGGGCGCGGCGTTCACCGCCGGGCGCGGCGGCCCGGCCCGGCCGCTGGACGTCGCGCCGACGCTGCTGACGATGCTCGGCCTGGACCCCGCCCCCGACCTGCCCGGCACGGCCTTGACCGCCCCCGCGCTCCGACCGGCCCCGGCGGGTGCCTCATGACCGGCACCCTCCTGCCCCTGGCGGTGACGCTCGACGCCGATGGCGGCGCGTGCGTCGCGGGCCTCGACCTGGACGGCCGCTGGATCCGCCCCGAGCCCGTCACCGCCGAGCAGGTGGGCCCTGAGGGGCCGTACGCGTTCTTCCAACCCGTCCGGATCGGCCTCGGCCCGAGCACCGAGCCGGACGCCCGGCCCGAGGACCGTGCCGTCGTCGCGCCTCCCCGGCCCGCCGGCCCGGCCCTCGACCCCGCGATGCGCGAGCGCCTGCTGAAGGACACCGCCGACGTGACCGTGGAGAAGGCGTTCGCGGGCGAGCGCAGTGCCGGTCTGGTGCCCGCCGATGTGCGCCGGATCTACGGGCGGCGCTCCACCGGCGGCCGGTCCTTCCTGCGGCTGGAGTTCACCGACGCCTCCGGTGCCGAGCACGACTGGATCGTGCGCGACGCGCGGCTGGTCCGCGCGTTCCCGGCGCCGCTGGAGGGGCCGCTGCCCGACCTGGCGGGGCCCTGCTTTCTGTCCATCGGCCTGACCAAGCCGAACGGCCGGTTCCCCGGACGGTTCCGGGGCTGTCATCCCCTCGTGGTGGGGGTTCTTTCCGAAAGGGGTGACGTGAGTGCCCTCGGCGCTGCGCGACCTTGAGAACGACACGGTGCAGGTGCTGCGCGAGGTGCGCGGCAGGTTCACCAACCCGGCCCTGCTGTGGTCGATGGGCAAGGACTCGACCACGCTCCTGTGGCTGGTCCGCAAGGCGTTCTTCGGGGACGTGCCCTTCCCCGTCATCCACATCGACACCTCCTACAAGTTCCGGCAGATGTACGAGTTCCGCGACCGCTGGTCCCGGGAGTGGGGCCTGGACCTGCGGGTGCACCGGAACGAGAAGGCGCTGGCCGCGGGGATGGGCCCGACCGCCGCGACCAAGCTCGAATGCTGCACGGCCCTGAAGACCAACGCCCTCCAAGAGGCCCTGGAGGCCGGCGGACACGACGCGGTGCTGCTCGGCATCCGCGGTGACGAGCACGGGGTGCGCGCCAAGGAGCGGGTCTTCAGCCCGCGGGACCGGTCCTTCGGCTGGGACTACCGCAACCAGCCGGCCGAATTCTGGGACCTGCGGCAGGCCGCGGTGGACGAGGGCGGACATATGCGCGTCCACCCGATGCTCTCCTGGCGGGAGATCGACATCTGGGAGTACGTGCGACAGGAGGGCATCCCCGTCCCCGATCTGTACTTCGCGAACGACGGGAACCGCTACCGGTCGATCGGCTGCGAGTGCTGCTGCTCGCCGGTGCGCAGCGACGCCGGGACGGTCACCGACGTGGTCATCGAGGTCCGCCGCTCCCGCGAAGGCGAGCGCGCGGGCCGGGCGCAGGACAAGGAAGACGCGGCGGCGATGGAGAAGCTCCGCGCCCTCGGATACATGTGAGGCGGCATCAGTGACGACACCCGTACTGCCCGAGGGGGGACCGACCCCCGCAGCCACCGCCCGTGACGCCGACACCTTGCGCGTGGCGTTCGTGGGGGAGGTGGACCACGGCAAGTCCACCCTGCTCGGCCGGCTCCTGCTGGACACCGGCAGCGTCACGACCGACCGGCTGGAGGTGCCCGTCGCGGACGGCGGGCTGGCGTTCCTGCTCGACGGGCTGACCGAGGAGCGCGCCGACCTGTTCACCCTCGACACCGCCAGCGCCGTCCTGGAGACCGGAAGCCGCCGGTACGTGCTGATCGACGTGCCCGGCCACGCCGAACTGCTCGTCAACATGGCGACCGGGGCGTCCCGTGCGGAGGCCGCCGTGATCGTGGTGGACTGCCGCGAGCGCGCCGCCGAGCAGACCCGGCGGCATATGCGGGTCCTGGCGATGATGGGCGTCACCGCCGTCGTCTGCGCCATCACCAAGATGGATCTCGCCGACTGGGCGGAAGCGGAGTTCCACACCGCCGCCCGGCAGGTGGCCGCGCTCGCCGACGAGATCGGCCTGACGCTGGTGGCCGCCGTCCCGGTCAGCGCGATGACCGGCGACAACGTCACCGCCCCCGGCACCCGGCTGCCCTGGTACGCGGGCCGTCCCCTGCTCGACACGCTCGCCGACCTGACCCCCTGGGGCGATGGCGGCGCGCCGCTGCGGGTCGAGGCCCAGGACGTCGTCGAAGGCCGGGTGCTGGCCCGCGTGCTCAGCGGTGAACTGCGCACCGGGGACCGCCTCGTCGCACCCGGCGAGGACGCCCGCACCGCCCTGCGCATCGAGCGCTTCGGGGAGCCGCCCCAGGAGTCGGCCGCCACGGGCGACAACATCGGGCTGGTGCTTTCCGGGCCGCCCTGCGCGCCGGGCACCCTGCTCGCGCCCCCCGACCGGCGGCCGCTGCGCGGCGACCGGTGGCGGGTCCGCGTGCTGTGCACCGCCGAGGACGGGTTCGCCGAGGGCGCCCGGTGCACACTGCGCCGGGCCGGCGCCGACCTGACCGGCCGCATCGCCCGGGTGGAGCGCCACTGGGACAGCGCCCGGCGCGCCCCGGCCGCGACCGACCGGGGCCCGGTGCGGTTCAGCGAGGTCGCCGAGCTGACCGTGCTGCTCGACCGGCCCGCCGACGGCGACGACGTACGGGTGTGCGCGCCGCTGGGCCGCTTCATGCTCACCGACGGCTCCGTCCGCATCCTCGGCCTGGGCATCGTGGACGAGATCGCGGGGGAGGACCGGCGATGAGCGCGATGGTGATCGGGCTGGACGGCGTCCCGTACTGGCTGCTGCGCGACCTGGCCGACCAGGGCGTCATGCCGAAGACCGCGGGCCTGCTTCCGCAGGGGAGCCTGCGCGCGATGAGCGCGCCCGTCCCGGAGATCAGCTCCACGTCCTGGGCCAGCTTCCTGACCGGGACCGACCCGGGCACCCACGGCATCTACGGCTTCGTGGACCTGCGGCCCGGCACCTACCGCACGTACTTCCCGGGCTACGGCGACCTGAAGGCCCCGCCGCTGTGGGAGGCGGTCGACCGCGACGGCGGCCGCAGCGTGATCATGAACGTGCCGAGCACCTACCCCGCGCCGCCGCTGCGCGGCACGCTGGTGTCCGGCTTCGTGGCCCCCGACTTCGACCGGGCCGTGTACCCGCCCGAGCTGCGCGGGCCGCTGCGCGCCCTGGGCTACCAGCTCGATGTCGAGGTCGGCGAGGTGGCCGCCGACCCGGACGGGTTCCTGGACCGGGCGGAGGCCGCCCTCGCCGCCCGCCGCGCCGCCTTCGCCCACGTCCTGTCCGGCGGCTGGGACCTGGCGGTGTGCGTCATCACCGAAACCGACCGCGTCCACCACTTCCTGTGGAGTTCGCTCACCGACCCCGCCGCCCGGCTCCACGGGCGCGTCCTCGACTTCTACCGAAGGGTCGACGAGGCCGTGGCGGAGCTGGCCGACCGCGCCGGGGACGGCGCGCTGTTCCTCGCCAGCGACCACGGCTTCGGCCCGGCGCATACGCAGTTCTATCTGAACGCCTGGCTGCGGCGGGCCGGGTATCTCGCGCTGCCGCCCGGCGCCGGGACCCTGGAGGAGATCGACGAGCGCACCCGGGCGTTCGCGCTCGACCCCGGCCGTATCTACCTCAACACCGCCGACCGCTTCCCCCGCGGCGGACCCCACACCGACCCCGGCGAACTCACCGCGCGGCTGCTCGCCCTGCGGCTCACCGAGGACGGCCGGATCGCCGAGGGCGGCCCCGGCACCCCCGTCGTCTCCGAGGTGCTCTCCGGGCCGAAGACCTACGCCGGGCCGTACGCGGACGACGCCCCCGACCTGGTCGTGATGCCCGCCCCCGGCGTACAGATCCGGGGCGCGTGGGCCACCGACCAGATCACCGGGGACGCCCCGCTGACCGGCACCCACACCCGCCCGGACGCCACCTTCTGGTGCCGGGGCGACCAGGGCACCGACCCCCTGCACATGCGAGACGTGGCGCCGACCGTCCTGGCCTCCCTGGGCATCGACCCGCCACCCGGAACCGAGGGCACCGACGTGCGGGTCATGCGGCCTGGGAACGAGGAGGACATCCGATGGTGACGTCTGGGAAAGAGCTCGGGCTCGCACCCCGGGAGAAGCCGGGACACTTCGAGATAGCGCTCGACGCGAGGATCACCGACCCGGCCGCGTTCCGGGTCAGCTTCGTGATCCTGCTCGACGGCGACCTGGTGATGTCCCCCGAGCACCTCGGCGTCGCCTATATGGCCGCGACGCTGCGCGCGGCGGGCTTCTCCTGCGAGATCCGCGAGGCCGAGCACGGCCGCCACCAGGAGGTCGTGGACGCCATCGCGGCCTACGCCCCCGGCCTGGTGTGCTTCACGCTGATGAGCCTGAACGTGCCGAGCTGCGTGGAGTTCTGCGCGGCCCTGCGCAAGGAGATGCCCGAGGTGGTCATCGCCTGCGGCGGCCCCGCCGGGACGTTCACCGGCACCGATGTGCTGCGGGTCAACCCGCACGCCGACATCGTCGCGGTCGGCGAGGGCGAGCCCATCATCCTGGACCTCGCCCAGCGGCTCGCCCTCGGCGAGGACATCGCCGGCTGCCCCGGCATCGGATACCGCGACGCCGACGGCGGATACCGGCAGAACCCGGCCCGCCCGCTCGTCCACAACCTGGAGGTGCTGCCGTACCCGGTCCGCGATCAGCTCATCGCCCACGGCAACAAGCTCGAATACGTCCGGGTCAGCACCAGCCGCGGCTGCGTCGCCCGCTGCACCTTCTGCTCGGCCCCCAACCTCGGCAACCGCGTCCAGGCGGGCAAGGCGTGGCGCGGGGTCGGCCCCGACTACGTACTGGACGAGGTGGAGCAGCTCGTCCGCGACCACCGGTTCCGCACCTTCGACTTCATCGACTCCACCTTCGAGGACCCCGACGGCGGCCGGGTCGGCAAAAAACGTGTCCGCGCCATCGCCGAGGGCATCCTCGACCGCGGTCTCGACATCTACTACAACGTCTGCATGCGCGCCGAGAACTGGTCCGACTCCGCCGAGGACCACGACCTGCTCGACCTGCTCGTCCGCAGCGGCCTGGAGAAGGTCAACGTCGGCATCGAATCCGGCGTCCCCGAAGAGCTGCTGCTATGGGAGAAGCGCGCCACCGTCGAGGACAACATCAGCATCATCCGGCTGCTGCGCGAGCACGGCATCTATCTGGCCATGGGGTTCATTCCGTTCCACCCCTACGCCACGGTGGAGACCCTGACCCAGAACGCCGACTTCCTGCGCGAGCACGCCGGGCACAACCTGCGCCGTCTCACCGAGCGGCTGGAGGTCTACCCGGGCACGTCCATCGCCCGCAAGCTGGCGGACGACGGCCTGCTCGGCGACCGCTACGAGGACAATCTCGATCCCTACGACTACCGCCACAGCGATGAGCGCGTCGAGCGGCTCGCCGTCCACTTCGCCTCGCTCTACAACGACGAGGACTACCACAAGCGCGGCGTCATCACCGACCAGTCGGCGGTGTTCGAGTTCGAGACGTTCAACGTCGTCGTGCAGACCTTCGTCTCCCGGCTCTACCGCCGCTTTCACGCCCTTCCGGGGGCGATGGAGGTCCTGGAGCGGTTCAAGGACTTCCTGCACGAGACCCGCCAGGACATGGGGCGGCAGAACCACGAGTTCTTCATGGAGAACCTCGACGACGTCCTGACCGACCGCCTGGACCCGGTCAAGCGCCGCCGCCAGCTGGAGCAGATCGAGGCCCGTTTCCGCTCCTGCATCGACCGCATCCGCGCCGAGCAGCTCCGCGTCGGGATGCGGCTGCACCGGTTCGGCGCGGACGTCACCGCCATCAGCTCCAGCCTCCCGCCGGTGACCCCCGGCGGCGCGCCCCGCTCGTACAACGGGGGTGCCCCCACGTGGTGACCCACCGGACCGCCGACGTCGCGGTCTGCACGCTGCGCACGCACACGCTGCCCGCGCGGCTGGCCGGACATCCCCGGGTGGCGGTCGCGGCCCCGCTGGCCACCGCCAACCTGGGGATCGAGGAGCTCGTCCGGGGCGCCCTCGCCCGCCCGGCGGTCCGGCATCTGGTGGTGTGCGGGCACGACTCCCGGCTGTTTCACCCCGGCCAGAGCCTGCTGGCGCTGGCCGCGCACGGCACCGCCCCGGACGGCACCATCATCGGCGCGCACGGCCACCGGGCCCATCTCCCCAACCTGCGGCCGCCCGTCGTGGCCGCCTTCCGCCGCCGGATCGCCGTCCACGACCTGCGCGGCCAGGACGACCCGGCCGCCGTGCTGGCCGCCGTCGACGCCCTGCCCCGCCACGCCGACGACGCGGACGGGGCGGGCGATGTGAAGGGCCCGGACTGTGTGGCCGGTGTCCTGGGGGAGGAACTGGCGGCCAGCACGCCCCGGTTGGTGCCGCTGGCCGCGGTCGGCCGGGTCCGTCCGATCGCCTCGGCCGGAGCCGGCTGCTTCGTCATCTCCCTCGACCGCCCGGCCGGCCGGATCGTGCTCCGGCACTACGGCGAGGACCTGGCGAGCGGGCACGAACTGCGCAGCCGCAGCGCGACCGCCCTCACCCTCGCGGCGGTCGCCCACGGGCTCACCGACGACCCCGCCCACGCGGGCTACCTGGGCGGTGAACTGGCCAAAGCCGAGACCGCGCTGCGGCTGGGCCTCGCCTACGTCCAGGACCGCCCGCTCGACTCCCGGTCCGCCGATCCGGTCCCTTCCCTCCACTGGGCCGGCCCGGTGACCGCCGAACCCCCCAAGGGAGTAGCCCTGTGACCGCTGAAACGACGGCGCCCGCCCCGGCGGCGGCCCCCCCAAGCCTCAGCCGTCGGCTGTGGGTCTTCGGCGGCATCCTTCTCGGGATGCTGCTGTCCACCCTGGACCAGTCCGTCGTCGCCGCGGCGCTGCCGAGCGTCGTGCACGACGTGGGCGGGCTCGAGCACTTCGCCTGGGTCTTCACCGGGTACGGGCTCACGCTCAGCATCACCACCATCGTCGGCGGCAAGCTCGGCGACCTGTTCGGCCACCGCCTGGTGTACCTCGGCGGCGTCGTGGTGTTCATCGCCGGGTCGATGCTGTGCGGACTGGCCGGGAGCATGGGCCAGTTGATCGCCTTCCGGGTGATCCAGGGGATTGGCGGCGGCGCGCTGGTGGTCGCCTCCTTCTCACTCATCGGCCAGCTGTTCGAGCCCGCCGAGCGCGCCAAGTACGCCGGGTACTCCACCAGCGTGTTCGCCGTCGCCAGCGTCGCGGGCCCGCTCGTCGGCGGCGTCGTCACCGACGCCATCGGCTGGCGCTGGGTGTTCTACGTCAATCTGCCGCTCGGCCTGGTCACCCTCGCCGTGGTGGCGTTCCTGCTGCCGACCGCCGCCACCCGCGGCCGGCCGAAGATCGACTACCCGGGTGCGGCGCTGCTGGCGGCCCTGTCGGTCTGCGTGGCGCTGCTGGCGGGGCGCGTCGGCAGCCTGGACGCGGTGCTGTCCACGCGCGGTATCGCGCTGATCGTCGCGATCGTCCTGCTCATCCCCGCGTGGATCGTGGTGGAGCGGCGCGCGGCCGAACCGATGATCCCGCTCACCCTGTTCCGCAACTCCACCTTCGTCCTGTCGAACACGATCACCATGCTGGCCGGGTTCGCGATCCTCGCCACCGTCAACTTCCTGCCGCTCTTCCTGCAGGCCGCCTCGGGCGCGTCGGCCGTCACCTCCGGTCTGCTGCTGATCCCGATGATGTTCGGCCTGCTCGTCGCCTCCACCCTGGTCGGCCGCCGGATCGCCGAGACCAAGAAATACCGCTGGTTCCCGGTGGCCAGCATGGCCGTCGCGGCGCTCGCGTCGTATCTGCTGTCCACCATGGACGCGGACACGCCCTGGCCGCTCGTGGTGGCCTACTCGGTGCTGCTCGGCGTCGGCTCCGGCCTGTCGATGCAGGTGTTCATGGTGGCCGTGCAGAGCTGCGCACCGCCCGCCCAGATCGGTGCGGTGACCGCGACGGTCACCTACGCGCGGCTGGTCGGGCCCTCCTTCGGGATCTCGGCGTTCGGCGCGGTGTTCTCGGCGCGGCTGGCCACCGAACTGCCCCGGCACGTGCCCGGGGACAGCGCCCAGTCCATGACGAACCTGACCGCCGACGCGCTCGACAAGCTCCCCGGCGACCTGCGGCACGGCTTCACCGAGGCGTACGCCGACTCGCTGGGCACCGTCTTCTTCATCGCGGTGCCCGTTCTGCTGCTGGCTCTCGTACTGTCGCTCGCGATGCGCGACCGCGCGTTGGGAGAGTGAGGAGCAGCCCTATGGAGAGCGACCTGAGGCAGATCCCCGGCGTCGGCAAGGCCGTCGAGGGCGACCTGCACGGCATGGGCATCCACCGCGTCGAGGAACTCGTCGGGCAGGACCCCGAGGAACTGTACGACCGGCTGATGCTCGAACAGGGGGCCTATGTGGACCGCTGCATGCTCTACGTCTTCCGGTGCGCCGTCTACTACGCCGAGGGCGGCAGGGAGCCGGAGAAGCTCCGTTGGTGGAACTGGAAGGACTCGAAGACACCATGACCGTGATATCCGCCGTGCCCACCCTCCCGGTGGGCGCGCTGTTCAGCCAGACCCGCCGCGAGTTCGCCTCCTGGTATTCGCGGCTGTGGGGGCCGCTGGGGGCGCTCGCCACCGGCGTCTCCCGGCCCCGCGCGGGGGAGCGGGTCCTGGACGCCTGCTGCGGCTCCGGCGCGTCGGCCCTGCCCGCCGCCCGCGCCGTTGGTGCCGCCGGCCATGTCGACGCCGTCGACATGGCCGGCGCCCTGCTGGACCAGGGCCGGGCCGAGGCGGACCGGCAAGGGCTCGGCCATCTGCGGTTCCACCGCGGCGATGTCACCGCATGGCGCGCGGACGCCCCCTACGACCTCGTCCAGTGCTGCTACGGCGTGTTCTTCTTCCCCGACATGGACGCCGGGACCCGGCACCTGGTGGATCTGCTGCGCCCCGGCGGCCGGATAGCCCTCAGCACCTGGGTCGGCGGCGGGATGGACAGCATGGTCCGCCGCGCACGCGAGGCCGCCTCCGCGGTCCGCCCGCTGCCCGCACCGCCGACCGCCCCCGACCCGCGCACCCGAGTGGACTCGGCCGATGGGCTCGCCGCCTGGCTGCGCTCGTTCGGCCTCGTGGACGTCGCGGTGCACCGGGTCGACTACCGCGTCCCGCTGCTCGGCGACGACGCCTGGATGTTCCTGCTCGGCGCCGCGCCCCGCCGCTTTGTGCTCGGCATGGACGAACAACAGCTCGGCCGTGTCCGGGACCGGCTGCACGCCGACATGGCGGCCGCCGGCCACTCCCACCTCGACGCCAGCAGCCTCATCGCCGTCGGCGTCCGGCCGCGATAGCCGTCCGGGTGCCACCGCCCGTGGATAGGCTCGCACCGTGAAACCCGACGACGTCACCGCGCACTGCCTCGCCCTGCCCGGCGCGGCCGAGGACTTCCCCTTCGGCGATTCGCCGGCCGTCTACCGCGTCGGCGGCAAGATCTTCGCCCTCCTCAGCGAGGGCGCGGTACCGCCTCGCGTCAGCGTGAAGCTGCCGCCCGACGAGGTCCTCGCGATGCGCGCCCAGCACCCGGACACCGTGCTGCCCGGCTACCACCTCAACAAGCGACACTGGGTCACCGTGCTGCTGAGCGGGGGCCTGGAGGCCGAAGAGGTGCGCGAACTGCTCGGGCAGTCCTACGAGATCGTGGTGGCGTCGCTGCCCCGCCGGCTGCGCCCGGTCTGACCGTCCGTTCGCCCCGCCCGGCGCTTCGGGCTCACTCGCCCCACTTCAGGTAGATCACGGGTTGCTCGCGGAAGGGGAGCTGCCGCAGCGTCATATGGTCGAGGCCGAGGGTCTCGCGGATCGCGGCGGTCACCCCGGGCCACCGGGGATGCCCGAGTTCGTCGAAGGCCACGATGCTGCCCTTGGCGAGATGGGGACGGATCGCCTGGAGCACCTCACGCGTCGGCTCGTACAGGTCGAGATCGAAGAAGGCCATCCCGATGACCGTCTCCGGATTCTCCGCCAGATAACGCGGGACCGTTTCCCTGACGTCTCCCTGGACCACGAAGGTCCGCTGGACATGCGGAATGGGGTCGCCCGCCTCGTGTGCGGCGAGCACCTCACGCAGGTGGTCCACCTCGTTCTCGGGGACGGCGAACCTGCCGACGGCCGCGCTCGGGCTCACCTGGTCGATCTCGGAGAGGTCGGGAAATCCGGTGAAGGTGTCGAATCCGATGATCCGGCGGTAGGAGTTGTACGGCTCGTACAGGCCGCGCAGCGCGGTGAGGGTGGCGAGATGGCGTCCGTGCAGGACACCGAACTCCATGATCACGCCGGGGATCTCGGGGAGCATCCGGTACAGCGCGTCCATCGTCAGCAGATCCGCGAGCTGATGGCGGCGGAGATACACCGGGAGATTGTCGATCAGATACAAGCCGGTTCGCCGTCAGGGCCGACCGGCGTTCACTCCCAACTACTCGCAGTGGGTCACAAGTTGATGCGCTAGCACGTGAGACGTGGGGACCATGCACGTGAAACGGGCGTTCAAGTACCGTTTCTATCCGACCGATGCGCAGGCGGCTGAGCTGTCGCGCACGTTCGGATGCGTGCGCAAGGTCTACAACCTGGCCCTGGCGGCACGCACCCAGGCGTGGGCGCTGCGGCAGGAGCGGGTGAACTACACGCCACCTCGGCCATGCTCACCCAGTGGAAGAAGACCCAGGAACTCGCCTACCTGAACGAGGTTTCCTCCGTCCCGCTGCAGCAAGCTCTGCGCCACCTTCAGACAGCGTTCACCCACTTCTTCGCCCAGCGGGCCCGGCACCCGCGGTTCAAGTCGCGGAAGAAGTCCCGCAAGTCGGCGGAGTACACCACCAGCGCGTTCCGGTTCCAGGACGGGAAGAACGGCAGGCTGGCCCGCGCCATCTCGGACGCGGCCTGGTCTGCGTTCCGGAGCATGCTGGAGTACAAGGCCCGGTGGTACGGCCGCGAGGTGATCGCGGTCGACCGCTGGTTCCCCTCCTCCAAGCTGTGCTCGCACTGCGGAACCCTTCAGGACAAGATGCCGCTCAGCGTCCGCACCTGGACCTGCGGCAGTTGTGGCGTCACCCACGACCGCGACGTGAACGCGGCGCGGAACATTCTGGCCGCCGGGCTGGCGGTGTCGGCCTGTGGAGCCGGTGTAAGACCTCAACGGAGCTCTCCCGGCGGGCAGTCGGCGATGAAACAGGAAATCCCACGGCGCGAGCCGTAGGAATCCCCCTCCTTCAGGAGAGGGAGGAAGCCAAGAACGCGATCTATCCGATGTCCGTCGGCGAACCCTCGCACGAGACGATGCGCAACGGGCCCTTCGTTCCGCTGTTCGAGCGCATGACCAAGAAGGCGCTTCCGGCCTTGAACGATGTGCGTGTCCCCTGGGGGCTGGCGCCACTGAGTGCCGCAAGGGATCAGTACACACGGGCGGACCGGTGCATGGTGGCGACCTTTCCCACGGTGGACCCGGCGGCGGACGCGGTTCCCGAGCGCGTCCATTACGTGGGTCCGGGTTTCGCGCCACCACAAGAGCGGGCGGATGAGACGGGCGATACTCGCCGTGTTCTGATCAGCCTGTCGACCACACCGCATTCCGCTCAGCCCGAGTTGGTGCGTTCGCTCCTGGAGGCCGCCGAGGGAATCGACGCGGAATTCCACTTCATCGGGGGAGTCGTCCAGGATGAAGAACTGCCGGGAAATGTCAGCGCGTCGGGTTATCGGCCCATCGAGGAGCTGCTCCCTGAAAGCTCTGTTCTGGTGACGCTCGGCGGTCATGGCACCTTCGTACGGGGCCTGGCCTTTGGGGTCCCCATGCTGGTGATCCCCTTTGAGCAGGACGCGTTCAACAACGCGCGCCGGGCAGCGGATTTGGGCGCGGGCCGTCACCTTCGACTCGAAGCGTCCGTACCTGCTCTCAGGGAGGAACTCCAGCGCCTGCTCACGGACGACAGCTACCGGCTGGCCGCGAAGGACGTCGCCGGCCGGCTTCGCCGCGAATACCGGCCGGAAGCCGCCGCCCGGATCATCGCCGAACTCGTCCCCTGAGCGGAGCTCGTCGCCTGAGCGGAACTGGCCGCCTGATCAGTTCAGGAAGCAGCTCTGTGAGAGCGCGGTGTCAGGCGCCTGGTGGTTCACCCCGTCCGGCGCCGCGCTCGTGCCGTCCGGTGCGGGCAGGCCGGAGGCCCGGTGGCTGTCGTAGTCACCCGGACCGTAGAGGAACAGCAGGGGAGCCTTGGCGGGGTCGGCGTTCTGCACCCGCATCCGGATGCGCTCCAGCTCACCCGCGATGATTTCCTCGCGGCGGCGCGGCGAGGACGACCGCTGGATCCGCGCCCTGACGTCGGCCAGGAAACCCTGACGCGCCAGGGTGTCGGGGGAGGAGCCGATGGCCGCGGAGGACTCGCCGTCCGTCACCGAGGCCCAGTGCACCAGAGGCCGGCGCGACCAGGAATCCGGCTGGAGATAGGGCAGTAGCGCCGTGACCAGTTCGCCCGCCGACCAGCTCATCCGGTGGATCTTGTGGTTTCCCGGGTCGCGGGTGTTGAGGACGCTGAGCGTGAGAACGCCGCCGCCGTCCGCGGGGGCGGGAGCGTGGGCGAGCATCGCCAGCAGCCGCCCGATCGCGGTCACCTCACATATATAGGCGCCGTTCTCATTGGTCAGCGGGACGGCCTCCGGGCCGGTCTGGATGCGCCCGCGCCCGTCGAGCGGCGAGAGGTCGGCGATGTGCTGGCCGACCGAGAGGGTGTTCGGCGTCGCGCAGAGCACCTGGCCCATCCCGGGGGTGGGCTGCGAGGCGTCCACGCGGCGGAGCGGGACACAGCCCGTCCCGAGGAACAGATCGATCAGCCGCCCCGTGGGCACGGACGGAATCACCGGACGCACCTCGCCGCGCAGCCGATCCACGAATCGGTCGCCGAGCTTGCGGTAGTCCAGGGAGAAGTCGAACGCGAGCCGCCCGCCCACCGCGTGATACAGGGCCAGCGCGGCGGGAGGCAGGAACTCCTCGGGGTTTCCGGTGATTGTGGAGTGCATGCGCCGTGCCGCCGCGCGCCCGATGCCGTGGACCATCTTGCCGTCGAAGATCGACAGAGAGAAGGTCACCGACCCCGGACCGGCCGTCGGCAGCGCATGCAGCCGTTCGGCAACGGCCTGCGCGAAGCGCAGATCGGATTCTCCCTCCGCGCTGAGTCCTTCGGGCGGCGTGAGCAGTGTGCGCTCGCTGAAGGGGTCGTAGATCCCCGACCCGAACCAGGCGTTGGTCCCATCCGAGCAGAGCGGGACACCTACGGTAACGACGCAGGACCAGCCGGCGGCGACCGCGTCCGCGAGCGCCTCGGCGGTCGCCTCGGGGTCCCGCTCCGAGCCGATTGAGGGGAACGGGCCGGCCGAAGCGGCCGCCGCCCCCGATTCCTGTTCCGACACGCCCGCATCCCCCCTGCACCTTGGCGGACATCGAGAGGCCGCCTTCCGAAACACCGACGACGCTGGCAGGCGGATGTGGCGACTCTAGGCCCCTTGATTAACTAAAGTCAAGGCGCGGGAGGGGTGCCTGGGTCCTCCGCCGGGACCCCTCCCGGCGGCCCCGGGTAATCTTCCGAGGTAAACCGAACAAACGTTGACAATCACTATAGTCATCGAATCTTATGGTCTGAGTTGGGCCGGGCGGCAGCCGCCCGGCCGGCGGTGTCGGGAGCCGCATGCGACCCGCGGCGCTCCGCACCCGCATCCGGTCATCGCCCACCGCCGAGAGGTCAGCATGAAGGCCCTGTCCCGTCACGCCACAGCCATCCGCCCGTCTCCCACCCTGTCGCTGAACGCACGGCTCAACGAACGCGCACGCGCGGGCGAGCGGGTGCTGAACCTCTGCGTCGGAGAGCCCGACTTCGCCATGCCGGAGGGCGGCCGCACCGCCGCGCTGCACGCCCTCGCGGCCGGTGTCGACCGCTACACCGATGTCGCCGGCCTGCCCGAGTTGCGCGCCCGCATCCAGCGCAAGCTCCACGAGCAGAACGGCCTGGACGTCGGGCCGGACCAGATCGTGGTGTCGGCCGGGGCCAAGCACGCGCTGTACAACGCGTTCTTCGTGCTGTGCGAGGAGGGCGACGAGGTGGTCGTCCCGGCTCCCTACTGGGTGACCTACCCCGAGCAGGTGCGGGCGGTCGGCGCTACTCCCGTGATCGTGCCCACCCACGCCGACACCGCGTACAAGCTCACCGCCGCACGGCTCGAGGAGGCCGTCACCGCGCGCACCAAGGCCGTCGTCCTCAACAGCCCCGGCAACCCGACCGGCGCGACCTACACCGAGCGGGAGCTGGCCGAACTCGCCGCGGTCGTCGAGCGGTACGACCTGTACGTGGTCGAGGACCTCATCTACGAGCACTTCTTCTACGAGGAGGGCACCGCGCCCAGCATGACGGCGTTCCCCGCCCTCCGGGAGCGCACCGTGCTGGTCAACGGGGTGTCCAAGTCGTGCGCGATGACGGGCTGGCGGGTCGGCTACACGGTGGCGTCCCCCGCGATCAGCGCCCTCGTCCGGCGCATCCAGAGCCAGTGCACCTCGAACGTGGCCGCCGTCGCGCAGCACGCGGCGCTCGGCGCGCTCGACGACGTGCCGTGGCGGCGGCTGGCCGGGTATCGCGAGCGGCGCGACACCGCCCATGCTCGGCTGACCGCGATCGACGGCATCGAATGCCTGCTGCCGACCGGGGCGTTCTACCTCTTCCCGGATATCTCCCGCCTCCTCGGCGGTGACCACGGCGGACGGCCACTGGCCACGGCCGACGACTTCTGCGACCGGCTCCTGGAAGCCACCGGTGTCGGCCTTGTCCCCGGGACCGCATTCGGCGCGCCCGGACATGTCCGCATCACGTACGCGACCGACCCGGCGGTGGTCGCGGAGGGGCTGGAGCGGCTGGGAGCGTTCGCCCGCGAGATCCGTCGTATGACCGTCAGTTCGCGGGTCTGACCCACCGCCCCGGGCCGTGCGACGCCGGGGCCGGGCGGCGCGGCACCCGCCGCCCGGTCACCTGCGGCTGACGCCCGGCCCGGGGTGCGGTCACGCGACCTGGAAGTGCGGGTTGTGGATGAGGCCGATCAGATCGCCGGTGGGGTTGCGCACGACCGCGACCTCGATGCCGCCGCCGACCTCGCGGCAGGACGAGCGGGACTCACAGCCCGCGGCGAGCAACTGCGCCTCGGCGTCGGACACGTCGTCCACGCCCCAGTAGACGATCGGGCCTTCGTCGGGGTCGCCGTCGGGGTCGAGCGCGAGTTCGTAGCCGCCGACGTCGTATCCGACATAGAACGGCTCGTCGAAGTAGGGCTCATGACCGAGGGTCGAGTTCCACCAGAGCTTGGCGGCCTCCAGGTCGCGCGCCGGGTAGACAACCGTTCGAAGACCCAGAAACTTCACACTCACCGGAATACTCCTTCGATCGATTCGGCCAGTCAATGTTCTGGCGGAGCGACGATAGCGTAAAACCGTTGGGGATCGGTACCGGAGAAAGCGCGGTCATCGCCCGGTGGTGGGCGTTACCCGCGATCTCGATCTGCCGTAAATCGAGGTAATGTCGAGCGCCGCGGCCCCGGCTTTCCAAAGATTTGAACCTTCTTTCGGAAGCGGAACTTTCGATTCCAGTGGGGCGCTGAGCTGGGCGGCATCCCGGGGAAGCCCTTTCTTGTCGGAGCACAGACATAACGCTGGAACGGCCCGGCCGGGTGCCGATCTCCTGTCGATCTCCAGTCGACATCCAAGACCTTGACATGGATTTTTATGTGATACAGACTCTGCCCTGTAGTTACGGGGGACTACGGGGGAGGCTGGCATTCACACGCTGGATGAGTTGGTCCGTGCCAGAAAGATTCTGGCCATGATCGAAGCCGCGGACGAGCTGGGGTTGCTCACGGAACTCGCGCGAGAGCCGCTGACTCCGACCGAGATCGCCGACCGGGCCAAGATTGACCGGACCATGGCATATAATTTCCTCACCGTTCTGGTATGGAATGGAATTCTCACGCGGAATGGTGATCACTTCGCGCTCGACGAGGCCCTCCACGCCGAGGTGACGAGCGGGGCGCTGCCCCTGCTGCGCATCGAGGGATGGGCCACCCGAGACCATCTGAACGGCACCGGTATCGTCGCCGCGCTGCGCGGGCACCGCCGCCCGCCGGAGATCGACGACCGCTACGTGGGCGCGCTGGCCGAGGCCATGCTGCGCGGCGCCCGGGCCAGCGCACCACACCTGGCCCGGCTGCCGCTGTGGCGCGACCGCGCCCACCTGGCCGACTTGGCGGGCGGCAGCGGTGGCTACGCCATCCTGCTGTGCCGGATGTATCCGCATCTCAGAGCCACGGTGTACGACCGCCGGGAGATGCTGGAGCACACCGCCCGCGCGGTGGCGGACGCCGGGCTGGACGGCCGGATCGCGCTGGAGCCATGGGAGTTGCGCGGCGACCCCGTCCCGGCGGGGCACGACTGCGCGCTGCTGTCCCACGTCCTGCACCTGCTCGACGCCTGCGCGCGAGCAGAGCTGCTGGGCCGGGTCCGGGCGGCGCTGGCGGAAGGCGACCCGGTCGTGGTGCACGACTTCCTGCCCGGTACGGCACCGGGCGCGCCGTCGCCGGAGGAGGCCGCCTCCGCGATCGACTGGCTTGCGAACGGCTCGGGCTTCCTGCCGGGCCCGGACGAGCTCGGCGCGGAGATGGCGACCGCCGGAATCTCCGTGCGCAGCGTCACGCCGATCGCCGCCACCCGCACGGCCGTTGTGTCCGCGGCCTGCACGCTCGGCCTTCCGGGCCGCCATTCGAGCCCCAACGGCTCCGCGGAACGGAAGGCCCGGCGTTGAGCGACGTGACGAAGGAACTGGACGCCTCCAGAGAACTGGAGGCCGCCGAGGAATCGGACGCCTCCTGGGCCCGCCCGGACGCCTCATGGGACAGCCCGGCCGCCGCCGAGTCCCCGGACGACTACCTGGAGAGGCTGCTCCGCAGCCTGGACGACCGCCGATCCGAGCCGAGCCAGTGCGACGGCTTCGCCCTCTGCGGCGACTGGCCCTGGTAGCCCCTGGTAGTGGAGACGGGGGCGTGAGGAGAGTTCTCACGCCCCCGTCGCAGCACCGCGAGTCCGGCCCGGCTCGGCTGCGATCAAGAGTTCGGCGATCATAGGTAGTGGCACTCCATGCGCGGCATCATTCTCGCCGGTGGTACCGGCTCACGGCTCTGGCCGATCACCAAAGCGGTGTCCAAGCAACTCATGCCTGTCTATGACAAGCCGATGGTCTATTATCCGCTGTCGACGCTGATCCTGGCCGGGATTCGAGAGATCCTGATGATCAGCACACCGGAGGACCAGCCGGCCTTCCAGCGCCTGCTCGGCGATGGCTCCCAATGGGGACTCGAGCTCGTTTATGCGTCCCAGCCCAAGCCCGAAGGGCTGGCTCAGGCGTTCATTCTCGGCGAGGAATTCATCGGAGGGCGGTCCGTCGCCCTGATCCTGGGCGACAATATTTTCCATGGCACCGGACTGGGAACGCAGCTACGGAACAATACCTGCGTCCAGGGTGCCCGGGTGTTCGCTTATCCGGTTTCCGACCCCAGGGCGTACGGCGTGGTCGACTTCGACGAGGAGGGCAAGGTCCGTTCCATCGAGGAGAAACCGGCCAAGCCCAAGTCCCGTTACGCCGTTCCGGGGCTGTATTTCTACGACAATCGAGTCGTGAAGATCGCTAAGGAATTGAAGTCCAGTGCCCGTGGTGAGCTGGAAATCACCGGAGTGAATTCAGCCTATCTGGACCAGGGCGATCTGCAGGTCACGGTGCTGGACCGGGGCACCGCATGGCTGGACACGGGCACCTTCGGGTCGCTGGTCGAGGCCGCCGAGGTCGTCCGGGTACTGGAACAGCGCCAGGGCTTGAAGGTGGGGTGTGTGGAGGAAGCGGCCTGGCGGACCGGGTTCATCGACGCCACTCAAGTCCAGAAGCTGGCGGAGCCACTGGTCAAGAGCGGTTACGGCACGTACCTCCTGGATCTGCTGGACGCGGAGGATGAGTACGCCGCCCTGAGCGGGAGCGTCAAGTGGTGAAACGGTGAGGCGTTCAGGAGGCGTTGAGCGCCACGGTGGGGTGGAGACGTGCGGCGCGGATGGCGGGGTAGAGCCCCGCGAGCGTGCCGATGCCCAGCGTGGCGCCGAAGCCACCGGCCGGCGCCCAGGGCGGGATGACCGTCGTCCAGCCCTGGGCCAGGGCGAACGCCCAGGTCGCCACCGCGCCCAGCGCCACCCCCACCAGCCCGCCGAGTGCCGACAACAGCAAGGACTCGGTGAGGAACTGAAGCCGGATGGCACCGCGGGTGGCCCCGATCGCCCGCCGCAGACCGATCTCCTGGCGGCGTTCCAGCACCGAGATGACCATGGTGTTGGCCACCCCGACCCCGCCCACCAGGAGCGCCACGGCCCCGAGCCCGAGCATCAGCGCCGTCAGCCCCTCGTCGGTGGTCGCCTTCGCCGCCAGGGCGTCCGAGGGCCGTGAGACCTTGACGGTGCCCTCATGGCCGGGGTTGACGCTCCGGCCCAGCACCGCCGCCACATCCTCCACCGACGCGTCCGTGGAGCGCTCGAAGACGGTGGTGGGGTGGCCGTTGAAGCCGAAGTACCGCTCGGCGGCCGGGAATCCGACCATCGCCACCCGGTCCAGCGTGGGCACCAGCTCGACCGGTCGGAGAATGCCCACGACCACCACATAGCGGTCGTTGAGCATGATCTTCTCGCCGGGACCGGTGACCCCGAGCCGTTTCGCGGCGATCGAGCCGAGCACGGTCACCGGCAGCCGCTCATTGGCGGAGTTCAGCCAGACGCCCCGGTCCACCTCGGCGCCGAGCGCTTCCAGCAGATCGGGTCGGGCGGCCTGGGTGGTGACCCCGGCCGTCCGCTCCTCCGGCACCACATCGCTGCGCCGGATACGGGCGTCCACCTCGCCGGTCGCCGTGGCGTGCCGCACCGGGCCGATGCGTTCGACCATCGAGACGGCGTTCTTGGGCAGGACGACCTCGTTCCCCAGCGCGTCCTCCCCGGCCTCGGCGGTGAGCAGATTGGTGCCCAGCCGGTCCAGCCGGGCCATCAGATCGGCCCGGCTGGAGGTGGAAAGACCCACCACCGCCACCATCGTGGCGATGCCGATCGCGATACCGAGGGCGGACAGCACCACCCGGGCCCGGCGCGCCCGCAGCCCGACGGCGCCCACGCGGAGGATGTCACCGGCGGCCAGCCGGGAGGGCTTCAGCCCGCGGCCGCCCCCGGACGTCCGTGCTGCCGCGGTCTTCCGGTCGGTCATGACCTCACCTCGCGGATGGGGGAGTTGTGGGTGGCGGTGTCGGCGATCGGGGAGCCGGGCCGGGCGCCAGCCGTACGGGCCCCAGGCGTCCCGGAGTCCGCGACGACCTCGCCGTCACGGAAGCGCACCCGCCGTGGCAGCGCGTCGGCGATCTCGTGGTCATGGGTGATGACACACACCGTCGTGCCCGCCGCGTTCAGCTCCCGCAGCAGCTCCAGCACGATCTGCCCCGACGCCGAGTCGAGCGCGCCGGTCGGCTCGTCCGCGAGCAGCAGTTCGGGCCCGCCGATCAGCGCCCGTGCGATGGCCACGCGCTGCTTCTCACCGCCGGACAGCTCATGCGGCCGGTGGTCCAGCCGGTGGCCGAGGCGCACCCGCTCCAGCGCCGTACGGGCCAGCGCCCTGCGCTCGCGCGCGCCCACCCCCGCGTACAGCAGCCCGTCCGCCACGTTGTCCACCGCGTCCCGTCCGGGGGAGAGGTGGAAGTGCTGGAAGACAAAGCCGATGTGACGGGCGCGGAGGGCGGACAGCTGGGCGTCGGAGAGCGTGTTCACATCGTGGCCGGCCACCCGGACCGTGCCCGTGGTGGGACGGTCCAGGGTGCCGATGATGTTCAGCATGGTCGACTTCCCGGAGCCGGACGGGCCGACGATCGCCAGGAGTTCACCGGAGTCCACGGTCAGGTCCACCCCGCGCAGGGCGTGGACCTCGCCCGGATAGGTCTTGGTGGCGTCCACCAGCTCGATCACGGCCGCCGGTTGGTGCGGTGCGGTGGCGGTCACTGCTCGGCCACTCCCACCGTCATGCCCTCGCGCAGCCCGGCCCCGCTGACCTCGATCCGCCCGTCGGCCGTCATCCCGGTGTCGACCCGCACCATCCGGGTGGTGTCGCCCTTGACCAGCTCCAGTCCGTAGCCGCCGTGCTCACCGCGCAGCGCCACCACCGCCTCGACCGGTACGGCCAGCACGTTCTCGCGGCTCTCGCTGACGAACGTCACGTTCACCGTCGCCTTGCCGTCCTCCTCGGAGGTGGCCGAACGGCCGCCGTCCAGGCTCACCTCCACGGTGATGCCGTCCCGTGCCGCGCCGGAGGGATCGTCCTCGGAGGGCTCGGGGCGGACGGTGCCGGACACCGATCCGCGCTCGGTCCGTCCGCTGGGCAGCGTCACCTTCACCGTCGTGCCCTTGGCGGTGAGGGACACATCCTCCTGGTCCAGCTCCGCCCGGACCACCGGCTTGGTGGAGGCGATGGTGAGCACCGGCGTGTCCGGGCCCACCTGATCCGCGGCCGCGGCGTCCGCGGAGACGACCTTCACCCGGTCGGGCTGGAAGACCACGTCCCCCTGACCCACGGTGCCGGTGGGGGTGCGGTTGAGCGACTTCTGCCAGCTCTTGACCGCGGCCTTGGTCGCCGCGTCGTAGCGCGGATCGATGTACAGCCCGGAGCCGAACCCCAAGTCCCGTAGATTCCGCTCCAGTTGGAGGACATCGGAGCCGCGGTCCCCGGGCTTCATCTCGCGGAACATCGGGATCTGCCCGTACAGCAGGGTGACCGGCTTGTCGTTCAGCTCGTACAGCGCCTGCCCCTGGGCGACCGTGCTGCCCGCGTCGGCCGCCACGGTCACCGTGCCGTCGACGGCGGAGGACACCTTGCGCCGCTGGGCGTAGTCGAGCTGTCCGTCCACGGTCTTGCTCCGGACCAGATCGGTACGGACGATCCTGGCCGTGGCGGGGGGCCGGTCACCGTCCCGGGACGACGCGCCCGCCCCGTCCCCGCCGCCGAACACCAGGGCGGCGGCCCCGGTCGCGGCGGCGGCGACGGCGCCACCCGCGATCCACGCGGTACGACGCCTCACTGCATACCGTCCAGACCGTCGAGCAGCTTGTCCTTGCACGCCTCACGGGCCTGCTTGTACACCGAGGACTCGGGGTCGACACGAGGGTTCGTCGGGTCCGGTTCACCGCCGGGTATCGCGTTGCCCGCGGACATGGTGGGGTTCTGGAACTCCGATACGCCGTGATCCCGCATGCAGGTGGCGTGCGCGAGCATGGACTCGTAGTCCTTCTGCGCGTCCCGCTCGGGTTCGAGCGCCATCGCGTTCCGCAACTCGTCGGCACAGGCTCCGTCCTTGCCTCCCTTGGTCACCTCGCCCGTGCCGGTGGGGTCCTCGAGTTCGTTGATCTTGTCCCAGTCGAGATGGCCGCTGAGCTTGGGGTCGGGGAAGTCCTTGGCCCCGCCCTTGGCGCGCATACAGCGCACATAGTCCATCTGCGCGTCGTAGAAGGCGCTCTTGCCCTTGGCGGAGCCGCCGCCGGAATCCTTCGCGCCGCCGCCGCTGTCCTTCGCGTCGCCGGTCCCCTCGCCCGGGGCGGAGGCCACCCCCTCGACCCTGGTGGCGGAGTCGCCGTCACCGCCGCAGCCCACCGCGAGGGCCAGAACGGGCAGCGCGGCGAGGGCGGCCAGCGTGCGCCGGAAGGCGGCGCGGGACGTGGTGTGGTGTGTCATGCCGATCACCTTCCGGCGATCACATGATGGCCCGTCCATGAGCACATGATGGATGTGTAACAAAGCCCACCCGCCTTCGATTCACCGGCCTGACCAGCGGATTCCGGAGATTTCCTGGGTCATAATCGGCCGCATGCCGCATGTACTGCTCATCGAGGACGACGCCTCCGTACGCGATGGAATGGAGCTCGTGCTGCGCCGCCACGGCTATCAGGTGTCGGTCGCCGCCACCGGCGAAGAGGCCCTCGCGCTGCTCGACGCCCCCGCGGAGACGGCCGTCGAACTCGCGGTGCTCGATCTGATGCTGCCCGGTATGGACGGCTTCGAGGTCTGCCGCCGGATCCGAGCCCGCTCCACCATGCCCGTGATCATGCTGACCGCCCGCGGCGACGATCCGGACATCGTCGGCGGTCTGGCGGCCGGGGCCGACGACTACGTGGTCAAGCCGGTCACCGCGCCCGTGCTGGAGGCCCGGATCAAGGCGGCGCTGCGGCGCGCCGACCCCGTACCGCGGCGGCCCGGCGAGGTCCACGCCGGTCTGGTCATCGACCGGGCGGGGCTGACCGTCAGCCGCGACGGCACCCCCGTCCCGCTGCCGCCGACCGAACTGCGGCTGCTGCTGGAGCTGTCCGCCTCCCCGGGCCGGGTCTTCAGCCGGGAGCAGCTGCTCGCCTCGGTGTGGGACCACTCCTTCCTGGGGGACTCACGGCTGGTCGACGCCGCGGTCGGACGGCTGCGCGCGAAGATCGAGGAGGTGCCCGCCCGGCCCCGCTACATCCAGACGGTGCGCGGCTTCGGCTACCGGTTCGGTCCGATATGAAGCGCTTCCGGCCGCGCCTGGGCGGGCTGCGCGCCCGGCTCGTCATCGCCTTCGTCCTCGTCGCGCTGATCAGCACGGTCACCGCCACCGCGCTCGCCTACCGCGAATCCCGCACCGCCGTGCTCGCCCGCACCCAGGACGCCTTCCAGACCGACGTACGCGACCGCGTCGACAGCGTCGCCCCCGACTTCGACATGCCCCCCGACGTCCGCACGCTGACCGCCATGGCCGACTCGGTCTCCTCCGGGCTCTCCGGTGCCCCGCTCGTCGTCACCCGCTACCACGACCTCACCGCGTCCTCCGACGGCCTGGCGGACCGCACCCGGATCACCCCCGAACTGCGCTCCTCGGTCCGCTCCTCGGGCCGCACCCGCTTCCAGCGCGTGGAGTACCGGGGCCGGCCGTATCTGGTGGTCGGCACCCCCGTCACCTACGAGGGCGGCCGGGTCTCCGGGCTCGAGGTGTTCGCCGTCACCTCCCTGCTGGCGGAGCAGGAGCACACCGACGCCCTGCTGGACTCGGTGCGCGGCGGACTGCCCCCGGTGCTCGGCCTCGCCGCGGTGCTCGCCCTGCTCGCCGCCGGGACCGTGCTGCGCCCGGTGCGCGAGCTGGGGCGGGCCACCCGGCGGCTGGCCGACGGCGACCTCGACTCACGGGCGGAGGTCAAGGGACGTGATGAACTCGCCCGTCTCGCGGCCGACTTCAACACCACGGCCGACGCGTTGCGGGCTTCCGTGACCGGCCTGCGCGACCAGGAGGCCAGGGCGCGCCGGTTCGTCGCCGATGTCTCGCACGAGCTGCGCACCCCGCTGACCGCCATGACGATGGTGGCGACCGTGCTCGACGAGGACGCGGCCCAGCTGCCCTCGGACGCCGCCCGCGCCGCCCGTACCGTCAGCGACGAGACGGCGCGGCTGGCCCGGCTGGTGGAGGACCTGATGGAGATGTCCCGCTTCGACTCCGGCGCGGCCCGGCTCGACGCGGCCGAGACCGACCTCGCGCGGACCCTCCGCGGCACGCTGGAACTGCGCGGCTGGACCGGTCAGGTGGCGGCGCGGCTCCCGGAGGGGATACGGGCGGTGGTGGACCGGCGGCGGGTGGACGTGGCCGTGGCCAATCTCGTGGGCAACGCGCTCCGGCACGGTGAACCGCCGGTGACGGTGACCCTGTCCGCCACCGCGGACGGGGTGACGGTGGAGGTCACCGACCGGGGGCCGGGGCTGCCGCCCGACGCCCTCGACCAGGTCTTCGACCGCTTCTACAAGGCGGACAGCGCCCGGACCCGCTCGGAGGGCAGCGGCCTCGGCACCGCCATCGCGCTGGAGAACGCCCGGCTGCACGGCGGCACGATCGAGGCGGCCAACCGGCCCGCCGAGAAGGGCGGCGGAGCCGTGTTCACCCTGCGCCTGCCCCGCCACCCGCGGCAACCCGGCGGGCAGGACGGTGCCGGACGGGAAACGGCGGCGGGCGGAGGGGTGCGATGAGCCGCCTCCGTACGGTGGCAGGGGCCCTGGTCCTCGCCCTGGTGACGGCCGGCTGCGGGGTGCGGCCCACCGGGGTGGTGGACGGGGGTGAGCCCGCCCACGGGCTCACCAAGGATCTGCGGATCTACTACGTCCGCGGCTCCGCGCTCCAGGGCGTCACCCGCCCCGATATCTCCCTCCAGGGACTCGACGGCGTCCTCAAGCTGCTCTCCGACATGCCGGCCTGGGGCGAGGAGCGGGGGCTCGTCAACCTCGTCCAGCTCGGTTCGTACCGGATCAGCGGGACGGGCCACCGGATCACCCTCCACTCGCCCGGCGCCTCCTTCGACAGCCCACGCGACCGGCTGCCCAACGGCCAGCTCGTGTGCACCCTCGCCCGCGCCCAGTCCTTCCTGCACCGGGACGAGGCCATCCGGCCCGACGACGTCCGGGTCTCCCTGGACGACGGCGAGCGGACCTACGGCCCCTACCAGTGCTCGCAGTTCCTCACCTGAACGCGTCACGTGGCGGCTGACCCGTCACGTGGCGGCTGACCCGTCACGTTGGCGACTGAACGCGTCACGCGGCGGCGCGCACCTCCCGGGCGGCGTCCGCGTGGAGCGCGACGCGGACCAGGGCCGCGGCCAGCCGGGGAAGGTCCTTCTCGGCCACCAGCCGCCCCAGCGCCCCCGCGCTCTCCGGCAGCCCGACGCGCTCGGCGCCCTCCAGCGCCTTGCGGTCGAAGTACGGGGCGAACTCGGGCCAGACGCCCTGCACCTCGCGCAGGAAGATGTTCACCCCGGCGGGCCCGATGCCCTTGATCTCCGGCAGCAGCCTCTTCGGGTCCCCGGCCTCGCGCATCCGCCGCAGATCGCCCCCGTACTCGCGGTTCACCAGCTCGGCCGCCTCACCCAGCTGGGTGGCGGTCCGCTCGTCGTAACGCCGGTAGCCGCCCTCGCCCAGCGCGTCGACCCGCTGCTGCCAGGTGGCCTCCGCCATCCGCCGCGGGTCGCGCATCCCGGCGTCGAAGAGGGCGCGGGCGGCGGCGACGGCGATATCGGAGCTGATCCGCGCGGACAGCAGATGCGCGAGTACGAGGAGCTGGTAGAGCGGGCCGGGGGTGTCGCGGAGCTTGATCCCGGCCTGGGTGGCGAAGGTCGTGCCCTGCTGGTCGAGCAGGGTGCGCGCCACGCTCTCGTGCTTGTCGCCCATTGCCCATCCCGCCTCGTCGTGTGGTGCCGTCGCGTCGGTCACGGGTGCCCGGTGGCGCTCCGCTCACTCGGGGCCGCTGCGCATGACCTTCCAAATGCGGGTGGCGACCTGGAGGTTGAGCCTGCTGTCCACATCCGCCAGGTCGCTTCCGCTGATCTCGCGGATGCGCTGCAGCCGGTAGCGCAGGGTCGAGCGGTGGATCACGAGTGCCAAGGCCGTCTCGCTGTAGTTGCCGCCGCGGTCGAAGTACTGGGAGAGGGTCTCCACCAGGTCCGTGTGGTGCTGGGCGTCGTAGTCCATCAGCGGGCCCAGCCACTCCCTGACGAACCGCTCGACCTCCCGGTGGTCGCTCCCGGTGCGCAGGATCCGGTACAGCCCCAGATCGTCGTAGAACGTCATGCCGCTCGCGCTGTTGGAACGGCGGCGCACCTCCAGCGCCCGCAGCGCCTCCTGGTACGAGCGGGGCACCTCGTGCGGGGTGTCGCAGGAGGCGCCCACCCCGATCGCCCCGCTGTCCGTGCCGAGCTCACGGCTCAGCGCCGAGTGCAGCGACCGCTCGCCCGGCGCGCTCTGCGCCACCAGGACCGCCGCGTCCGAGCGCAGGGCGGGCAGGCTCCGCAGGCCCATGCCCGTGGCCGCCCGGCTCACGGACTTGAGGAACACATCGTCGGCCGGGCGGTCGCTCCAGCGCACCACGATCACATGGTGCGGACCGTGCAGATCGTGGCCGACCGCCTCCGCGCGGGCGTACGCACTGGTGTCGTCCGCGCCCGAGAGCAGATCGTCGACCAGCTCCCGCCGCAGCCGCAGCTCCACCTCCGCCAGCTCGCGCAGATGGGCCAGCTCAAGGCCCAGCGAGGTCGCGGCGTGGTCCAGCGCGTGAACGGCCCGCTCATCGGCCCGGCCCTCCGGGTCCACCAGGAACAGCACGCCCAGCACCTCGCCGCGCGGATCCGCCACCGCGACCAGCCGGTCCCGCGCCCGCACCGGACGCGCCCGGCGGGCGGCCTCCCGGAGCAGCTCCTCGCGCTGCGCCGGATCGGGCTTGGGATAGGGGTCCGGGCGGCCGGGGCCCGCCCAGGCCCGGAGGTTGCCGAACCGGTCCTCGGCGGCGGACGCCAGCCCGGTGATCCGGTACAGCGTCCGGACGATCCCGTCCTCGCCGTCGCCGTGGGCGGCCGAGCGGGCGAGGGCGTCATGCACCTCCCGGAGCTGGGAGAGATCGGTCAGCGAGGCGTCCAGCCGCCGCCGTATCGCCTCCCGCTCGTCCCATGCCCGGCGCAGCTCCAGGGCCTGGGCGCGCTCACGGCGGTGCGCGGCGGCGGCGGACAGGGCCGCGGCGGTCTGCAGTACGAGCAGGCTGAGCGGTAGCCGTTCGTCCTCGCCGGGCCGGTCGCGGTAGCTCACGACCAGGGCGCCGTGCAGGCCGTCCGGCGTATGGGGACCGCCTGGCTCGCGCTGCCCACCCGGTTCGCGCAGCCCGAATGCCCAGCCCCAGGCCCGCCGGGGGAGTCGCACCGGCCCGTCCCGTCCGGCCAGCTCCCTCACCTGCGCGTCCAGGGCCTCGGTGGCTGGTCGGCCGTCGTGCGGACAGCGGACCAGGCCCTCGCCGAGCCGCAGGTATCCCGCCTCGGCGCGGCCGGTCCCGACCGCGCTGACCTGGGCCATCGCCCGGCGCAGTATCTCTGCCTCGTCCTGGCCGTCGCTCCCGTCGCTCCCGTCGAAGCTGGTGAACAGGGTCAGACAGCGGTGCAGCAGCAGATCGTGGGCGACACCTGGTGGGGCCATTGGGTCACTCCGTGCGTCCTCATGTGTCCTGTGCGTCCTCATGCCTTCTCGAGATGCCCTCTGGAGATGCCTTCTCGAGGAGATCCGCCCGGGTGAGTACCCACTTCATGGCAATTCACCGCATGAGGGTGAAAACGGTGCGAGGATTTCGATCTCCTGGGCGCAGTGGACGGGCGCGGAGGGGGAGCCGACTGGCCGGGAGGGCGTGTGTCCCGTCTCCTCGCCCGGTGTGACGGCGGAGCGTGCGGACGTGACGGATTTCCCAATCCGACTGTCCGCGGGCAGGATTGGCGGCGCGTCAGAGGGCGGATCCTGAAGGGTTTGGCGGAGCCGTTTTCAATGGCCCGCCCTCTGGAGGGTCGAGGTCAGCGCGGGGATCGGGCCGCTGGCAGATGCCGGTGACAGGTGCCCGGCATCCTCCGGCGGCGCACGTCTCCATGAACAGATCCGGATTGAAGTTTTCCGTTTTTCCTTTCCCCATCGAACGGTTGATCAGTAATCTCGCCTCAGCAGCGGGTTGCCGTGCCGCTCTTCGTCGTGCTCAACTTCCCCGAGGACGCGGACGACCCGAGGGCGGCCCCGGAAGCCGGAAGAGGGCGAAGGAAGTGCAGGACGTGGAAGCCGCCTGGCGGCCGGAGGGCATCGACGCCACAGGCGAGGACGCGGCACGCGACAGGGACACAGCCCATGGCGGCTGCCCCGGGGAGCGCGCGATATGACCTCCGAATCGGGCGGGCCGAGATGTGACCGCGGCGCCGGGGACGCCGCCGGGCACCCCGCCCCCACGGAGAACGATGAGCTGAGGCGGTTCGCGGGCATCTGGTGCCGGGCCGTCCACCCGCTGGCGGCCACGACGATGACCCCCGACGAGTTCGAGGTCTATCTGCTGCCGCTGGCCCACCGGTTGAGCGCCGCCCTGCGCGGCTCTCCGTTCGACACCGAGGCGGCGTACGCGGTCGGGGCCGCGCTGGTGAACGCCCAGTGCACCGAGCCCGAAGCGCTGCCCGCCATCCTGGGCGTCATCGACGCGCACCTGGTGTCCTGCTCGGCGCCCGCCGGGCCGCCCTCTGCCGCGCCGTCCGCCGAACTGCCCGCCGCGCCCGGCCACGAGCCCCTGTCCGAGGAGGAGGCGCGCGCCCGCTGTGTGCGGCTGCAGCACGCCCTCGCCGCCGGTTTCGTCCGCGAGCTGCGCAAGTGCGAGCGCGATGAGCAGGAGGCCATCTCGCGGGCCGCGCTGGCCGCCCGGACCGAGGCCGAGAAGGCGCTGCACGCGAGCGAGGCCAAGTTCCAGGCCGTCTTCGAGGGCGCGGTCATCGGCGTGGGCATCGCCGGACTCGACGGCGAGGTGCTCGTCGTCAACGACGCCATGGCCCGGATGTTCGGCGGGATGGACTTCTTCCGCCCCGGCCGCAACGTCACCGAGTTCGTCCACCCCGACGACGTACCGGGTGCCCATGAGCTCTACCGCGCGCTGGTCAACGGGGAGCGCGACCACTTCCGCATCGAGAAGCCGCACTACCGCGACGACGGCAGCGAGCTGTGGACCAATCTCACGGTCACCCTGCTGCGCGACTCCAGTGGCGCCCCGCAGTACCAGCTCGCCCTCGCCGAGGACATCACCGAGCACCGGCAGCTACGCGAGCGGCTGCGCTACGAGGCCACCCACGACGAGCTGACCGGACTTCCCAACCGCACCCTGTTCCTGGAGCGGCTGGACCAGGTGCTGGCCGCCGGGGCGGACGCCGTGCGGTTCGGCGTGTGCTACCTGGACCTGGACGGCTTCAAGGCGGTCAACGACAGCCTCGGGCACGCCGCCGGCGACCGGATGCTCAAGGCCGTCGCCAAGCGCCTCCAGGACTGTGTGAAAACTCCCGCCGAGCTGATCGCCCGGGTCGGCGGCGATGAGTTCCTCGCCCTGGTCACCGGCCCCGCGGCGCAGGCCGACGGCGCCGGGCTGGCCCGCCGGATGCTCGCCGCGCTCGCCGAACCCGTCCGGGTCGAGGGCCGTGAGCTGCGGGTACGGGCCAGTATCGGCGTGGTCGACGGCCGGGCCGGGGAGATCGGCCGGGCCGAGGTGCTGCGCAGCGCCGACATCACGATGTACCGGGCCAAGGCCGCGGGCGGCAATCGCTATGAGATCGCCGACGCCGACTCCAACGCCCGGGTGATCGCCCGCCACAGCCTCACCAACGGGCTGCCCTCCGCCCTGGAGAAGGGCGAGTTCTTCATCGAGTACCAGCCGCTGGTACGGCTCACCGACGGCACCGTGCGCGGTGCGGAGGCGCTCGTACGCTGGCTGCATCCGGTGCACGGCGTGCTCGGCCCCGACCAGTTCATCCCGCTCGCCGAGGACACCGGGCTGATCGTCCCGCTCGGCCGCTGGGTGCTGGAGCAGGCCGCCCGGCAGGCGCGGGAGTGGCGCGACGCCGACGAGGACGACGGCGAGCCGCTGCGCGTCAACGTCAATCTCTCGCCGTGCCAGCTCAGCCACCCCACGCTGGTCTCCGACACGGTGGCGGTCCTGGAGAACGCGGGGCTGTGCCCCAGCGCGCTGTGCCTGGAGGTCACCGAGAACGACCTCATCGGCGCCGACGAGAGCGCCCTGCGGCCCCTGCGGCAACTCGCCGACCTCGGCGTGGACATCGCCCTGGACGACTTCGGCACCGGCTACTCCAACCTGTCCTACCTGCGCCGTCTCCCGGTCTCCACGCTCAAGCTGGACCGTTCCTTCACCCGGGGCATGCAGCGCGCCCCGGCCGATCCGGTCGACGTCAAGATCGTCGAGGGGATCGTCTCGCTCGCCCACACGCTGGACCTCGCGGTGACGGTCGAGGGCGTGGAGACGGCCGTACAGGCCGAGCATCTGCGGGGGCTGGGCTGTGACACCGGCCAGGGCTGGTACTACGCCCGCCCGGGCCCGCCCGAGCGACTGCACACCCTGGCACTGGCCGACGCGAGCTGAGGCCGCGAGAGGGCGACGCGCACCGCCCCGCCCGCGCCGCGTGGGTGATCTGACGCGCGGGTGATTGCCGCGTGGGTGATCTGACGCGCGGGTGACGCGCCACCCAGAGGATGTGCCTGCAGGTGATGCGCCTGCCGGTGATTGTGCCGCGTAGGCGATGCGTCGTGCGGGTGACGCGCCACGCAGGGGGCGTTCCGCGTAGGCGATGCGTCGTGCGGGCCACGCGCCCCGCAGACGCCGCGCCCCGCGACGCCGCGCCCCGCGACGCCGCGCCCCGCGACGCCGCGCCCCGCGACGCCGCGCCCCGCGACGCCGCGCCCCGCAGGCGACGTGCCGCGCTCAGCTCGCCGCGTCGTCCAGCAGCCGTGAGCGGATCAGGAAGCGCACACCCTCCGGCGCCTCCAAGGAGAAACCGCTGCCGCGCCCCGGCACCACGTCCACCGTGAGATGCGTATGCGCCCACCGCTCGAACTGCGAGGCCGACATCCAGAAGCCCACCGGCTCCTCGACCCCGTCCACCTCCAGCTCCGCGAGCAGCACATCCGACCCACCCGTACGGAACTCGCCGAGCGGAAAACACATCGGCGCGCTGCCGTCACAGCAGCCGCCCGACTGGTGGAACATCAACGGGCCGTGCTCCGCTCGCAGTTGGCGGATCAGCTCGGCCGCGGCCGGGGTCAGCGCGATACGTTCCATGGGCGATCCCTCTCCGATCATGCTCACCGAGCGGTCAGGGGCCAAGCCCAGGGAACCCCCCGCCACGTTGCGGGAACGTTGCCCGTGCGGCGTCCCGCAACCGGGCCCGTCCGCGACGGGTTCGCCAGCCGAACGACAGGGGCTCACCCCACCGGCTCCACCGGCTCCACCGCCTCGTGCTCTGGTGAGGACGTCGGCGCGCCGGTCCATCGGTGCAGGGCGGCTTCGAGGCCGGTGATGGCGGCGAGGCCGGTGGTGTCGGAGGCCCAGGCAACGACCCCGTCCGGGCGTACCAACACCCCGGTCGGCGTCGCGTGGCCGTCGGTCACGCTGCTCACCCGCCCGGCCCAGGCCGCGGCGCGGCGGGCGAACGTGCCGTCGGGAGTGCGGTCGAGCAGCAGGAAACCGCCGCCGTGACCGTGGTCGACCAGCCGGGAGCCGTCCCTCAGCCGCAGGTCGGGGACGTACCGGCCGATCAGCGGATGGTCGCCGGGCAGGTCGACGCGCTGTGTGACCCCGGAGATCTTCTTGACCGCGTAGGTCGCGCCCTCCCGCGTGCTCAGCAGATCGGCGACGACCTCCCGGAGCGCGGCCGACTTGGCGTCCCCGCGCATCACCCCGATCTGCGCCCGCGTCCAGTCCAGCACCCAGGCGCCGAGGGGACGCCGCTCGGCGTCGTAGGTGTCGAGCAGCCCCTCGGGTGCCCACCCGGCGACCACGGCACCGAGCTTCCACCCGAGGTTCATCGCGTCGCCGACCCCGAGGTTGAGTCCCTGACCGCCGAACGGCGAGTGCACATGCGCGGCGTCGCCGGCCAGCAGCACCCGCCCCGACCAATAGGTGGCGGCCTGGCGGGCGTTGTCGGTCCAGCGGGTCGCGGCGCCGCGCAGCGCGGTCAGCGTGACGTCGGTGCCCGAGACCCGGCGCAGACTGGTCTGCACCTCCTCGAGGGTGACCGGCGCCGAGCGGTCGGCGGGAGGGCCGTCGAACTCCACGGTGACCACCCGCCCGGGCTGTGGCCCGTAGCGGTACGCCCCCCGGGTCGACCAAACCCATCCGTCGGCGAGCATCGAAGGGTCGGCGATGTCGGCGACCGCCAGGTGTCCGGTGAGTTCGGGGTCGGTGCCGGGGAAGTCGATGCCCGCGAGACGGCGTACGGCGCTGCGCCCGCCGTCGCACCCGACCAGCCACCCGGTGCGCACCGGGCCGGCGGTGGTGCCGATGAGCACGCCGTCGCCGGTGTCTTCGAGCGAGGTGACCTCCACCCCGCGACACACCGGTATGCCGAGTCGTGCGACATGGCCGGCCAGCAAATCCTCCAGCTCACGCTGCGGCACCAGCCTGCCTCCGTCGACCGCGGTGTGCGCGGCGAGGTCGGGATCGGACCAGTCCACGAGGTCGGCGTCGAGGACCATTCCGGCGAAATGCCCGGTGAACCGCGACCCGGGCGCGCGTCGGCCGCCACCGGGCGGCTGGTCGTCGGCCGTGCGGGCGAACGATCCCACCCGCTCCAGCATCTCCCGCTGCACCTGTTCGGCGGCGCGCAGCAGGCCGCGGCGGTCGAGCGCCTCGGCCGTCGGCACGTTGATCGCCCCCGCCTTCATCGCCTCGCTCGGCTCGGCCAGCCGCTCGAGTATCTGCACCGTCGCCCCGGAGAGCGCCAGCTCCGCGGCGAGCAAGAGGCCCACCGGCCCGGCTCCGACCACGGTCACGTCCACGTCCTGGTTCACATTCACTGTCACGAACAGTGTTCTATTCACGAACGCTGTTCGTGTCAAGCTATGATGGGCCGGGTGAACCCGAGAGAGCGACGCGCGGCGCGTCACCAGCCGCCGAACCCCGACGCCGAAGCCGCCCCCAGGCCGCGGCGCCGCAAGGCCCCGATCACCGTGGAGCAGGTCATCGACACCGCGCTGGATGTCGTCGCCACGGAGGGCTACGAGGCGCTGACCATGCGCCGGCTGGCCGGCGCGCTCGATACCGGACCCGCCTCGCTCTACGCCCATGTGGTCAACAAGGCCGACCTCGACGAGCTGCTCATCGGGCGGCTGTGCGCCGAGCTCGTACTGCCCGAGGCCGACCCCGCGGCCTGGCGGGACCAGATCCGCGGCGTATGCGCCCAGATGCGCGACCAGTACCTGAAGTACCCCGGAATCTCCCGCGCCGCGCTCGCCATGGCCCCCACCGACCTCGAGATCGTGCGCGTCGGCGAAGGACTGCTGGCGATCCTGCTCGCCGGTGGCGTCGCCCCGCAGGCCGCGGCCTGGGCCATCGACGCACTCCTGCTGTACGTGGCCGCCTACTGCCTCGAGGTGTCGATCGCGCGCCGGCGATCAACGCAGGATGACGCCGCCTGGGTCCTCGACCGCGCCGAACTGCTGCGCCGGTTCACCGCCCTGCCTGTCGAGACCTTCCCCCACACCACCCGCCACGCCGCCGAGCTCACCGCGGGTGAGGGTCACGACCGGTTCGACTTCACGCTCGCCCTGATGGTCGACGGCCTGGAGCGCCGCTAGCGGTCAGGCGTCCCTCACCGCGACGCTTGACTTTCCTGCAAGGAAAGTAGGACGATGACTTTCCTGATAGGAAAGTGAGGTCCCGTCATGGAGAACACCACTCCTGAGCAGGCCGGCGCCGCACTGGGCGTGGTCGACCGGGCCCAACGCCAGGTGGCCGAGGAAGTCGGCTTGCCCCGCGGCTACTGGTGGGCAATGGCGGCCGGCTGGCTTCTGCTGGGCGTACTCGGCAACGTTCTGCCGCAGTGGCCGGCCGGGGTCGCGACCGTGGCCTTTGGCATCGGGCACGGATGGCTCGCCTCCCGCCTGCTCGACGGCCGTCGGCGCACGGATCGGCTGCAGGTGAGCGCCGCGGTCGCCGGCCACCGCATCCCACTGGTCGTGGTCGGCATGCTGCTCGGCCTCATCGCCGCCACTGTCCTCGTGGCGCTCGCGCTGGACGCCGACGGCGCCGCCCACGCCGGCATCTGGGCGGCGGCGCTGATCGCGGCCGTCGTCGGGTTCGGTGGACCGGAAATCCTGCGTGTTCTGCGTCGTTGGGCGCGGGCATGACGAAGGCGCGGTTCGATGAGCTGATCCACCCCAGCACCCGTCTGTCGCTGGTGGCGACACTGGCCGCCGCCGACTGGGCCGAGTTCGCCTTCCTCAAGGACCGGCTGGGGATGTCCGACTCGGCGCTGTCCAAGCAGCTCGCCACCCTCGAAGAGGCCGGGTATGTCGCCACGGAACGACGCCTCAGCGGCAGCCGCCGCAAGGTGCGCGCTCGGCTGACACCCACCGGCCGGGACGCCTTCAACGGCCACGTCGCCGCACTGCGCGAAATCGTCGCCGACGCCGCAAGTCCGGCCGAAGGGCCGGCGACTCGCTCATGACGTGGGCGCCTATCCGCCGATCTCGGGATTGCTCGCCATGATCTCCTCGGCGGTCTGCCACAGGCGGGGCAGGAACCGGGTGACCTCCCCGGCGCGGTGGAGGATGTCTTCGGTCGAGCTGATGCCGAGGTCGTCGACGGCCGCGCGGAACGCGGGGGCGAGAGCGCGGTGCAGCTCGGGGGCGTCCGCGGCCAGGATCGTATGACAGCGGGCGAAGGTCGCGATGATCCAGAAGACGGCTTCGTGGTGGTCGCCGCGGTCGATGAGCTCCTGGCTGCCGTTGATCGCGATCGGCCGTGCGGGCGGGGTGATGTCACTGCTGAAGAGGAACGGGGTCGTCGCGACCTCGGCGGTGGCGTCGAACACTGTGGTGAGTTCACGCAGATGGTGCTGGATGCGCCGGGCGGACAGGTTCCGGCAGCCGAGGAGGTCCAGCAGCTCCGGATAGCGGCCGAGGTGCCCGTAGTCGGTGAGGACCTCACGAGCGGCCAGGTAGCGCAGGCGCACGGTGGGGTTGCGCAGGGCGGCGACCAGAAGCACATGGGTGGTCACACCGGTGGGGAACAGCCAGGACAGCACCTGTTCGTGAAACGGCGCCGAGGCGTCGATCGCCGCGAGCCGGGTTTCGATCCGGCGGCGGGCGTCCTGACATCGGCGGCGAACCCAGGGCCGCGCCGCGAAGCGGCCCGCGACATGTGCCTGCAGTGTGCGCAGGTGCCCGGTGGGATCATCGATGATCGCGTCGGTGCGGAAGCTGCCGGCCAAGTGATAGGAGGCGAGGACGTCGTCGGCGGAGACGAGCTGCGACCAGGGCAGGTAGCTGACTTCCAGCAGCGTGTCGCGGTAACGGAGCTTGCCCGGCTTGGCGGGCGGCGCGTCCGCGGCGGTGATGACGACGATGTCGATATCAGAGGAGGGCGGCAACTCGGCGTCGTCCGGGAGCCCGACCGTTGAGCCGCTGAAATACGCCCCGCGAAAGACCACATCGGAGCGGGCATGCCGGGCAACCCATTCCGCCGCGATGGAACGTCCCGCCCCCAGCTTCACCACGCATCCCCCTGCCGACGAGCGCATGAGCTGCATTGTCCCAGTACGCTGCGGCCGCACCCGGCTAATCAGCCATCGCGCTGATCCACCACCACCCGCGTCCCCAGCGGCACGACCGACTACGGCCTGCCCAACGACGGGCACCGTGGTGTTCCCGCTGCTGAACGCGGCCGCCGGACCGGCGCTTGACCTTACCCCTGAGGGCAAGGTCTAGCGTTGATTGAGGTGAACGGCATGAAGATCAGTGAACTCGCACGTCGGGCCGGTGTGACGACCAAGGCAGTGCGCTACTACGAATCGCTGGGGTTGATCACGTCCGAGCGCCTTTCCAACGGCTACCGGAACTACACCGAGGACGATGTGCGCCTTGTGCGTGAGATCAGGACTCTCCACCGGCTGGGAATCCCCGTCGAGCGCACCCGGCCGTTCCTGGAGTGCCTGGCCGCCGGACGCCCGTACGCCGACGACTGCCCGGCCTCGCTGGCGAGCTATCGGGAGGCCATCGACGAGCTCACCGAGCGCATCGAGGCGCTGACCGTCCGCCGCGCGGCGCTGATCGACAACCTCAACGCCGCCGCCCACCGAGGCAGCAGCGTCGGATCACCCGAGGAGACCGGAAGGGGAAGCGATGAGTACCTGACCCTGCCCGCGGACCTGCCCGTCCCCGAGGACGACGGCGCCGCGGATCATCTGCCCGGCACCAAGGTGCCGCGAATCGTCCTGCGGAACACGGCGGACAAGGCGATCCGGCTGGACGCGCTCGGCCCCCGCCGTGCGGTGATCTACATCTACCCCCTCACCGGCCGCCCCGGCACCGACCTGCCCGAGGGCTGGAACTCCATCCCCGGGGCCCGCGGCTGCACCCCCGAGACGTGCGGCTTCCGCGACCACTTCCAGGACCTCCTCGCAGCCGGCGCCGGCGGGGTATTCGGGTTGTCCAGCCAGAACACCGACTACCAGAACGAGGTCGTGGAACGGCTGGGGCTGCCGTTCGACATGCTCTCCGACCCGGCCCTCAGCCTGGCCGACGGCCTCGGTCTGCCCACGTTCGAGGCCGACGGGAGACGGCTGTTCAAGCGGCTCACCCTCATCGTCCGCGACGGAGTGACCGAGCACGCCTTCTATCCGGTCTTCCCGCCGAACGAACACGCCCAACAGGTCCTGACCTGGCTGCGCGAGAACCCCCTGTAGGACCGGGCGCGAGCACCCGAGCCTTATCCGATACCGGCGCCGGATCCCCGCATCACAGCGCAGCACCCACGACTGCCCCAGCTATCACCATTCGCCCGAAAGGCTGACCATGTACGTCCCCAAACACTTCGTTCCCGATGAGGTCGCGGTCCGTGACCTGCTGACCAACCACGGCGCGTCCGACCTGATCACCCTGACCCCGCAGGGCCTGATGGCCACCCTGCTGCCCTTCGAGTACGACCCGGACGCCGGGGAGAACGGGGCTCTCATCGGGCACATGGCGCGCGCCAACGACCAGTGGCGGGAGCCGGCCCAGGGCGAGGCCATGGTGATCGTCCGCGGGCCCGAGGCGTACGTGACGCCGTCGTGGTACCCGACCAAGGCCGAGCACCACCGCGTGGTGCCGACCTGGAACTACATGATCGCGCACGTGTACGGGCAGTTCGTCGTGCACGACGACCCGGTCTGGATCGAGGCGCAGATCCGCCGTCTGACCGACCGGCATGAAGCCGACTTCGCCGAGCCCTGGTCCGTCGACCAGGCCCCGGCGAAGTTCGTCGAGCGGCAGCTGCGCGCCGTCGTCGGTGTCGAGGTGGTCATCAGCCGTATCGAGGCCAAGTTCAAGCTCAGCCAGAACCAGCCGCGGGGGAACGTCGAGGGCGTCATCTCGGGCCTCGAAGCCCGCGGCCAGGCCGACGACGGCGCGGTCGCCGCGGCGGTGCGTGCCCACAACCCGCACTCCGCCACCTCCTGACCACCGCCGCCCGACGGCTTGTGCCGCCACGTCCACGACACCCTGTGGGAAGGCACGCCCGAACACGCCTCCACCCGCAGGACTGCTGCGGCCCGGAGGGCCTGCTCAAGGCCGTCGAGGAACGCTGCGCCGCCTGGCGATCATTGACGCGGTACGCGACCCCCTCTGCGGCTGAGAATTGACCCCGCGCACGAGAATTACGCGTCGACCGCACGACAATCAGGTCCACGTCACGTCGCCTAGCAGTGGAACGGAAACATGCACACATCGGCACAGCGTTCCGCCCTCACCCGCCGTCGGCCGGGAGGGCGCGGTTCGGCGCTCACTCTCACCGCGCTGATGTTGTCAGCCGGGGTCCTCACCACCGCGTGCGGCGCCGATGGAGGTGACTCCAGCGCTGCCACGGCACCGCCCTCAAGGGCCTTGAACGCCACGGAATCACCTTCCTCCTCGGGCACTCCCGACCCTTCCGCGTCAGCGGCAGGAAGCTCCCCCACTCCTCAGACGGCTATGCAGAGAGCTCAAGAGGAGGCAGGCAGAGAACGGGCCGCGGCGGCTCCAAGCGGGGTTCCGGTCACGCCGGGGGAGGCCAGGGAGGGGGAGCACTTCAGGCATCCTGTCGTGACCCAGGGGGATGTGACGGTCTTCGAGCCCGTTCGCAGCGGATCCGCTTTAACGGTGCCGATAAAGATCACCAACCGTGGCGATCAACGTGCCTTCTACGAAGTCGCCGTCCGCGTTAGCGGCGATCATGGATTTGATGCGACGGTTCGCATGAAGAGCGAAGCGGTCGGCTTGTATCCCGGGACTTCGTGGCCCGCCGAACTCATCGCACGGGACTCTGGGAGCCCGGTCCCGGAGAACCCCCAGGTGACCATCGTGAAGAGCACGAAGTCAAAGCACACCCGCTGATATCGAGGCGATTCCCACGTCGATGAGGCGAGAAGTCCGCGGTCAGTTGAGGTCCATGGGCCCGAGGCGGCGGTTGGGGGGGTACGGGCGATGCCGAAGCGGTCGGGGTCGCACCGGTTTGTGTCAGGCGGTGGACTGGCCGAGAGCCAGCATCAAGATCAGCAGCATCACCAGTGCCCCCAGCCCGATGCCGCCCACGCGGGCGCCACCTCGCGGATGGAACATCCCCATGACGGTCCCCAGCGTCGCGAACGGCACCGCGTACCGTGCGATGGCTATCAGGGCATCGCCGAAACGCTGCGGGCCCCGGACACCGTCCGGGCAGGAACCGCAAGCGATGGCGAAGAGAGGCCCCACCAGCCCCACGAAGAGTCCGAGGACCAGCACTCCCACCGCGAGGACGATCAGCCCTGCCCAGCCGGCAGCGGTGCGCCGACGAGGGGCGCCGCGGCGGTCCGGCCCGGCCGCACCATCAGAAGCAGTGCCGGTGTTCTCCATGCGTGGGACGCTACGGAACCGGCCAACCCGCCGGTATCCGCTGCCGTACTCATATCAAGGTCATTTACCCCTCAGGTACGGCACCACGGGTCGCGAAGGGTGCTCTCCGCGCAAGCGGCGACAGCGGCCGGCCGGACGATGCTCAGTCAGAGTCAGTAGACGATGGGCGGCATGACACATGCTCAGGCTCCCTTCGGCCGGTGGGATCCCTCTCCCTTGACGGAAGTTGTCGCGCGTTTCTCCGATCAGGAAGCTGGTTGGTGGGTAGCCGGGGGACTGGCGATCGAACTCGCGGTGGGCCGTCCGATCCGAAGCCATGGCGACATCGATGTTCTCCTGCTTCGCCAGGACCAGCTCATGGCCCAGCAGGTTCTGGCGGGCTGGCAATGGTGGTGCGCCGATCCGCCGGGGAGCCTGCGTCCATGGATGCCGGACGAGGTTCTGCCTCTCGGCGTTCACGACATCTGGTGCCGACCTGGACCGGATGATCCTTGGCGCATCCAGGTCATGCTCGATGAGTCCTGCGGTCACGAATGGGTGTCACGGCGTGACTCCCGAGTGCGCAGGCCGATCAGCGCACTGGGGATGACTTCGGCCGCCGGTATTCCCTTTCTGGCCCCGGACGTGCAGCTCTACTACAAGGCCAACGCACCACGGCCCAAGGACGAAGAGGACTTCGACGCGGCACTGCCGTTGCTGACGGAACAGCGACGGCGATGGCTCGCCGACGCGATCACCAAGTCGTACGGACCTCACCCTTGGAGCAAGCGCTTGGAGGCGTGACTCCGAGGCCGGTACGGCCGGTGCCTGCCGGGAAGGCTCGCAGACCCGTGCGGCAGCGTGCTCACCTGGCGCGTAGCCCCCGGTCGGCGAAGGCGATCAGCCACTCGAAGCTCTCGTCGATGTCGGTGCTCCACTGGAAGCCGCCCGCCGACTGCAAGGTGGCGAAGCCGTGGCAGAGGCTGCGGAGCATGCGCAGGGCGTGGTTCACGTCGGACTCCGCGATGTCGTAGCCGCGCAGGACCGCCGTGAACGCGTCGAGCAGCCGCTGACTCGCGGTGGCCAGTGGGTCGTCCGGGCCGGAGGGTTCCAGGCCGATGGTCGCGGCGTACCGGCCGGGGTGCTCCAGGACGAAGGCGCGGAAGGCGCGCGCCGCGGCCGCCAGGGCGTCGCGGCCCGCGTACCCCTGGACCGCGCCGCCCACGGCGTCGGCGGCCTCGCTCAGCGCCAGGGCCGCGATGCGCCGGTTGAGGTCTTCCTGGCCGCCCACGTGCTTGTACAGGGACGGGGTGCGCACGCCGACCCGCTCGGCCAGCAGACCCATCGTCAGGCCCGCGAGGCCCACCTCGTCGGCGAGGGCGGCCCCGGCCGTGACCACGGCCGTCGGGTCCAGGCCGGCCCTAGGCATGAGCGGCGTCCGAGCGGAGGAAGCCGAGCATCAGCGAAACCACCTGGTTGGGGAACTGGTCGTGCGGGTAGTGCCCCGCGCCCTCGATCATCTCAAGGTGACCGAGGCCGGACGGCAGGGCCTCGACGATCGCCGAACCCTCGGCGTGCGGGTCGGCCCAGTCGGGGTCGAGTGTGCCCATCACGACCAGGACCGGGCAGCGGACGTTGCCGAGCTGTGCGCCGGCGTCGGTCGGGGCGCTGCGGCCCATGCCCCGCAGGGCCTTCATCCGGCCCGGCTCGCGCAGCAGGGAGTCGATGCGGCCGAGCCGCTCGGCCCAGTCGGCCGGCTTCACGCCGGGGTAGGCCACGTCGAGGTACGAGCGCCAGAGCGGCACACTGCCGAACACGCCCGTGCCGAGCAGCCGCAGCATGCCCTGCCGGAAGCGCTTGACCCGCAGGTCGCCGAGGCGGATCGACTGCTTGCGGGTGAACGGCGCCAACTCGACCACCGCGGTGATCAGCGAGGGCTCCCGTGCCGCGGCGATGGTGGCGGCGCCGCCGGAGATCGAGTGGCCGACGAGCAGGGCCGGGCCGCCCAGGTGGCGGATCACGGCCAGCAGGTCGCCGGCGATGGCGGTGCGGCTCCAGGCCGGCCGGCCGACACCGGACTCGCCGCAGCCGCGCAGATCGACCGCGGCGACCCGATAGCCCGCCGCCACCAGGGGCGGGATCACGGCTCGGTACGCGGCGCGGCTGTCGCCCATGCCGTGGGCGAGAACGATCAGCGGTCCGGACCCCGCCACCTCATAGGCAATCGTGCCGCCGTCGACGGCAAGGTACTCGGTCATGACATCCCTCAGCTCTGGCTAATTTCGTTAGCTAAAAGCTAATCGAGTTAGCCAAGTCTGTCAACGACGAACTCCCCGGCACGGCCAGGGGCGGGTGCCGCCGACGCCGCGGAAGGCGTCACTCGGGGTCGGCGGCGAATTGATCGGTGCCCAGCACGGTGAGCGGGGCGAGCTTCTCGTGGCTTTCGGTGCCCGGGGTGGCGGTGAAGATGAGAAGCGACTGGCCCTGGTCCGGCTCGAGCAGGAGCTGGCAGTAGAGGTCCAGCCGTCCGACCCGGGGATGGACGAATCGTTGGTGTCGCTCCACCCCAGGCCCACCTCGTGGCGATCCCACAGCCGGGCGAACTCCTCGCTGGTGCCCAGCAGGACGTCGGCCAGGTCGGCCGCGTGGGAGCCGGATCCGTCGCGGGTGACAGCCGCGCGCAGCAGCGCGACGTTGACCCGGCTGTTCGCGCTGTGCTCCGCCGGGTCGTATCGCTCACGGGCGGCCGGATCGGTGAACCAGCGGTACGTCGCGCTACGGGCGTTGCCGGTGTACTGGGTCTGGTCGCCGAGCAGCGCCACCGCGGACGGCGTCTGGAGCAACGTCTCGCCCAGCGGACCCATGACCTGCGCGGTGTTGTCGGCCAGGACGTCCATGACCCGCATCAGCCCGGGGCGCCTCGGCACCATGGGCATGACCGCGATGTACGACAGCCCGGACGAGGCGGAGGCGATCAGGACCGTTCACCGGGCGGTCGAGCTGGGCGTCACGATGTTCGACACCGCGGACATGTACGGGCCGTTCAGCGGCGAGGAACTGCTCGGACGGGCGCTGAAGGGCTGCCCTGACGAACTGATCGTGGCGACGAAGGGCGGTGGCGTCACTCTCGACGAGACCGGGAAGATCGTCGGCGGCCCCAACGGGCGCCCCGACTACCTGAGGGCGTGCGTGGAAGGCTCGTTGCGCCGGCTGGGCACGGATCACATCGACCTGTTCTACCTGCACCGGGTCGACCCGGGTGTGCCTGTCGAGGAGTCATTCGGCGTCCTCGCCGATCTGGTGTCGGAGGGAAAGCTGCGGTGCCTCGGTATCAGCGAGGCGTCCCCGGCGAATATCCGGGCGGCGCACACAGTGGCCCCGCTGTCGGCGGTACAGACCGAATACTCCTTGTTCAGCCGCAACGTCGAAGTCAACGGCGTGCTCGACACGGTCCGTGAACTGGGAATCGGCTTCGTCGCGTACGCGCCGCTCGGCCGCGGCTTCCTCACCGGGGCCGTGCGATCGGTGCGGGACCTGCCGGCCCACGACTTCCGTCGCACCGCGCCGCGCTTCGCGGACGCGAACCTGGAACAGAACCTGTCGCTTCTCGACCGGATCGTCGCGACGGCGGACAACCTCGGCGTGACGACCGGTCAACTCGCGCTCGCCTGGGTGCTCGCCCAGGACGGCGTCACGGCTGTCCCCGGAACGAAGCGGCGTACCTGGCTCGAGCAGAACGTCGCCGCCGCGGCCATCGAACTCGACCCCGCGACCCTCGCCGGGCTGAGCGCCGCGATCCCGGTGGGAGCCGCGGCAGGCGACCGCTACGCCCCGATGGGCATACCCTCCATCCAGCGGTGCATGGATTTCCCCCGAAGTTGCCAGTGAGGCTTTACCAACCTGGCCGGGGCCGCGCTGCGTTGGCGTGAGGCGGGTGTGAGGAGAGGCGCTTCGGTGATCGAGGCTGCGGGCCGTAGCTTCAGGCGCTATGTGATGGGGCTGCGTAGCCATCCATTGTGTTCAGCGCATCGTCGGGCGGTGGCGAGGACGCTCGCAATGGCGGGCGACGGATCCTTCGCGGGCCACAGCACCGAGAGTTCTGCCACGATCGACGGATCGACGACATCGCGACGAATGATGCTGGTGCTGGTCTTCGCGGCGTGCTCAGCGAACGATGTAGGGGCCAAGCCGACATCGCCTCCGCTGGAGAGCCGGGCGAGCATGGCGTTTACCGGCGGTTCCTCGAACGCGCGAATCTTAGGTGAGAAGCCCGCTTCGTGGCACGCGGCGACGATGCCGTCGTAGTACGCCGGTGCGAGACGGCGAGGGAACAGCTGCAGCGTCTCGTCGCGGAGGACCGCCACCGGGATCGTCGGTGCGGCAGCGAGGCGGTGGCGAGTGCTGAGGAGCGCGGAAACGGACTCTTCACGGAGAATCTCGCCACCTACCCCGTCGAGCGGCTGCGGTGAGAGGGCGAGACCGATGTCCAGGTCGCCGGCACAGAGCCGTTCGGGAATCTCGGCGCTGAAGAGCTCTCGAGGGTCGACCGTGAAGTCGGGGTGGTCTTCCTGGAGAGCATCCAGAAGCACCGTGAGCGTGTCGAAGCTCGTGACCGGCGTATAGCCCAACCGAATCGTCGTCGCGATCCCTGACCCGGCCCGCCGGGTGAGCTGCACGGCTTGCTCCAGCGCGGCTAACGCTATCGGTGCCTCGTGAAGCAGCGTCCGGCCCGCCGCGGTGAGCTGCACCCGACGGCTCGAACGCACAAAGAGCGGGGTTTCGAGGGTCTCCTCAAGCTTGCGGATCTGATGACTCAGGGACGGCTGGGAGATGTAGAGACGCATGGCTGCGCGGCCGAAGTGGAGTTCCTCGGCTACGGCCATGAAGTAGCGGAGGACGCGGGGGCTGACATCCATAGACGAATCCTATTGCCCGGCGTCCGGACAAGTCTTGGACGCCCGCCGGATGGCCGCCGTAGCGTCGTTTCACGCCACTGGAGACGTTCCCACCTGCGCCGTCGACTCTGGCCGAGCCTGGTCGGATCCGGTCTCGGTTGACGTGACCGGCCTCCGTGGCACATCAGCCCGGCAAGGAGAGCAGCACCCGAACAGCTCTGACTCTCACCATCGAACGCTCAACCCATCACGCAGAAGGAACCATCGTGACACGCACTGCAAAGGCCGGACTCGAAGCACTGCTTACCCCCGAGGAAAGCGTCCTGGTGCTCATCGACCACCAGCCCTTCCAGTTCTCCAATCTCAACAGCCACGAACCAACCATGATTGTCAACAACGTCGTCGGCCTGGCCAAGGCCGCGAAGGTGTTCGACGTCCCCACGGTGCTGACCACGGTGATAGAAGAACGTGGCGGCTACCTCATCAAGGGCCTCCAGGACGTCTTCCCGGACCAGAAGCCGATCAACCGCACGTTCATCAACACCTGGGAAGACCGTCGCGTCGTCGACGTCGTGGAGCGAACGGGGCGCAAGAAGCTGATCATTGCCGGGCTGTGGACGGAGGTCTGCGTCGCCATGCCCGCCATCCAGGCGCTGGGTGAGGGGTACGACGTCTTCGTCGTCACGGACGCCAGCGGCGGGGTCAGTGCCGAGACGCACGACATGGCGGTGCGTCGCATGGAGCAGGCCGGCGTGGTGCCCATCACCTGGATGGCCGTGATCAGCGAATGGCAGCGCGACTGGGCTCGCGAGTCAACGGCCGACGCGCTCGCGCCGGTTCTCTTCGACCACGGTGGCGGTAGCGGGATCGCGCTCGCCTGGGAGTTGCAGCTGCTGGCCACACCCACCGCCGATGGTGCCGGCGTGTAGCGCCGGCCGCTGCTGAGCCGGAGGGGGTGGGGCGCTCACGGCCGTGAGCGCCCCACCCCCTCCCAGTGTTTCAACGAGCGGTCGGCGACCGTCGACCAGCGAGTTCGCGCCGATCACCGGCTCCGTGCCCAGCAAGGACCCGGACCTGCTCCTGCTGTGCTCCTACCTCGATGACCCGATCGGCCTGGTACGGGCGCTGCGTAGCAGTGACTGGGCACCGAAGATGGTCGGCGGGGGCCATGACCGGCCCTCAGCCGACAGCGGTGAAAAGCGCGCTCGGGCCCCTTCTGAATGGGGTGGTGAACTACGAGTACTGGCTCCCCGTACCAAGCATGATGTTCAACGGCGTGGAGGCACTCATGAACACCTACCAGCTTCGGGGCGCGGACCAGGCTTCGGCACTGTCTCGTCTCCTGGCGTGCGCCGATTGCGATTGGTCGGAGGGTCTGCTGACCGAAGTGTCGGAAAATGGTTGGCCGGCCCGCGGCCGCTCTGGTGGGATTGAGCGGGTGATCGCCACCTCGCCCCAAGGACCTGTCGAGCCTCCACGTATCGTTGCCGAGCTCGCGGCGGGGCAGCCGGTACGGGCCGTCTGGAAGAACGAACTCGGCGGGTTGACGTTCCAAGTCGGCTTGGGTGATACACGGCAGTTTGTGAAGTGGACGCCGGTCGGCAGCGGTATCGACCTTGCGGCTGAGGTGGCACGCCTGCGGTGGGCGGCGAGGTTCACCGTGGTGCCGCGGGTACTCGGTGAGGGCGCTGACGAAATGGGGTCCTGGATCATCACCCATGGCTTGCCCGGACGTATGGCGGTGGACGATCACTGGAAGCGCGACCCCGCTACCGCGGTACGCGCGATCGGCTCCGGGCTGCGGGCGCTCCATGACGCACTGCCCGTCGCGAACTGCCCGTTCGACTGGTCGGCCGAAAATCGCCTGGAGAGTGCGCGGTCACGAGCGGCGGCGGGCCTGACCAGGTCGGCGGACTGGTCTCCAGACCTTCAACACTTCGGCACTGTCGAGCACGCGCTCGGCGTGCTCACCGACATCCCGCCCGTCGACCGGCTCGTCGTCTGCCATGGCGACGCCTGCGCTCCCAACACCCTGGTCGGTGACGACGGCACGTGCACGGGACACGTCGACCTCGGCACGCTCGGTGTCGCGGACCGCTGGGCCGACCTCGCTGTTGCCACATGGAGTACGCAGTGGAACTACGGTCCGGGATGGGAAGAGCCACTGCTCGAAGCCTACGGAGTCGAGCCGGACCTGGAACGGATCATGTACTACCGGTTGCTGTGGGAACTGTCGGACTGAGCATCGCAAGCCGCGGTGACGTGGTTCAGGCCGCCTACGTCTTTTCAAATGCCGCGACGGCCTTCAGCGCGTGTTCGCGGTCCTCGGCGTGGTAGACCTCCTCGAGGTCCTTCTTCGCGCCGGGCTGGGCCGACTTCGGGAAGCGCCCCTTCGGGACGCATGGCGTCACAGGTAGATGTGCTGGCTCAGGCGTCGCGGTGATGGGGGGACAGGCTTTCGGCGAGGGTCGCGAGCGTCTGGGCAAGGGCCGGAAGCAGGTCCGGGGGAATCTGGTCGAGAACGCGGGTGCGGGCGCTGGCCAGGTGCGCGGGCTGGGCCGACTGCATGGCGCGTAGTCCGGCTTCGGTGAGTATCGCGTCGTTTCCGCGGCCGTCCTGGCCGTGGCGCTCCTTGTGGACGAGCCCGTGCTTGCTCAATCCGTCGACGACGCGGGTGATTCTGGAGGGGGTGAGCCCCGCGGCGTCGGCGAGCGCGGACATGCGCATGCGGTGGTCGGGTGCCTCGCTGAGGAGTAGCAGGGCGGCGAATTCGGTCATGGTGACCCCCGTGCGGGACATGTCGTCCTCCAGTACGCGCGGCAGGGCGTGGACCAGGCGGCCCAGGCTCTGCCAGAGGCGGAGTTCGTCGGGGGACAGCGGGACATCGTCGGCGGCCATCCGTCCAGTGTATTTGACAAGGCAAGCAACCAGTCTGATTGTTGCTGAAGCAAGCAAATCTTGGAAGGTGGTCCCATGTCTCCTCCCGCTCCTCCGCCGGAGGGCTTCGCGCACGCCCATGCCGATGTCAACGGTGTCCGGCTGCACTATGTGATCGGCGGGAGCGGCCCTGCGATCGTCCTCCTCCACGGATGGCCGTTCAGCTGGATCGAGTGGCGTGCGGTGATGCCGCTGCTGGCCGAGCAGGGCTTCACGGTGATCGCACCGGACCTGCGCGGCTCCGGAGACTCCTCCATACCGGCCGGACACTGGACCAAGCGGGACGAAGCCGAGGATCTGCACCAGCTGTTGGGCCACCTCGGTCACGACCGGGTGTGTGTGGCCGGTACGGACGTGGGCACGATGACCGCCCACGCCTGGGCGCAGGCATACCCGGACGAGGTGTCCCGGCTGGTACTCAGCGAGGCGTTCCTGCCCGGCTTCGGCCTGGAGGAGCACATGAACCCGGCCGCCGGCGGCTCGTGGCACTTCGGCTTCCACGCCCAGAGCGAGCTGGCCGCGATGCTCACCGCGGGCAAGGAGGAGCAGTACCTGTCGGGCTTCTGGTCGATGATGAGCCGCGGCGGCATCACCGATGCCGACCGCCGCGACCTCCTGCGCGTTTACACCGCGCCCGATGCCATGCGCGGCGGTTTCGAGCACTACGCCACTCTCGTCGACGACGGTCGTGCCGCCCGGGACGCCGCCCCCTCCGGCATGCCCGTCCTGGTCCTGAGCGGCGAGTTCGGGCTGCCGCAGCACATCCTCCTTGACGGCGCTCGGCAGGCGGCGCGCGACGTGCGCGCGGACATCGTCCCCGCCGCCGCCCACACCTTCGCCGCCGACAACCCGGCCTGGACAGCGGAGCGACTCGCCCGCTTCTTCACCACCACCCCGGCCGCCTGACGCGCGGCCACCGGACCCACACCGACTACGGAGCACCACCATGCAGATCCTCGTCATCGGCGCCACCGGCTACGCGGGCCGCCGCGTCTCCGCCGCCCTGGCACGTGCCGGGCACACCGTCCTCGGCCTGGCCCGCGACACCGCGGCTCGGGCCGCCCTGGACCTCGCGGTCAACGAAGTCACCCCCGTACAGGGCGACTTCTCCAAGCCCGGGACCTGGCGCGGCCACCTGGACGGCGCGGACGCTGTCGTGCACCTGCTCATGGATATGAGCGACCCGATCGGTGCCGACCAGTGCCTGTTCGCGGAACTCGCCGCCGCCCAGGAGCGCGACGGACGCCGCCGCCACCTGGTATTTACCACCGGCATCTCTTCCTACGGCCGCACCGGCCTGCCGCTGATGGACGAGAATACGCCCGGCAACCCCCAAAGCCCCATCGGCTTCCGCTTCACCCTGGAGCAGGAACTCGCCCACAGCGGCCTCGCGCACACCGTTGTCCGCCCCGGCTTCATATACGGCGGTCCGGCCACCACCTCCATGACGGGTCAGTGGTTCGCCGCCGCCGAGGCCGGCGCCCCCGTCTTCTACGGTGACACCGCCAAGCGCTGGAGCTGGGTCCATGTCGACGATCTCGCCGACGCCTACGTCCGGATCCTCGACAATCCGGCCGCCGCCGACGGCGAGGTGTACGTCATCGCGGACGACCAGCGCCTGACCGCACTGGACATGCAGCACGCCGCGGTCCGCGCCGCCGGCTACACCGGCGAGATCGCCCTGGAAAGCGCCGAGGCGGGCGGCATGCTGCAGATGGCCGCCGACCAGGACGAACTCGTCACCAGCGGCAAGGCCCACCGCCTCCTCGGATGGCGCCCCCGACACGCCTCCTTCACTGACAACCCCGACCGGCACTACCGCGCCTGGAAGGCAGCACAGCCCACCTCTTGATCCGGACACCGCGGAGGGCGGGAACGACCCGTAACGGAGCAGCAGTCGAGCGCCTTGGCCGTCGATACCTATCCACCGGCGGGTCGTTAAAGCTGATTAAAGGTTCCGTGGCCGGCATACGGGCGGCATGAGAGTGATGGGGCCAGGCAAGCCACGGTGACGACGGCAGGCGACCTGAACGAAGGCGGGTTCGGTGGTGGCGAGTGAGCGTCCAGGCTTGGATACGGCGGAGCTGGGTGAGTCCTACGCGTTCTGCGCGCGTGAGACGGAGCGGTACTACCCCGAGGCGTGGGCCGCGGGCGAGGTCCTGCCCGATGAGGTCCGGCCCCACTTTCACGCGGTGGTCGCGTTCTACGGGTGGACCGACCGTATCTCCGACGAGAGCGAGCAGGCCGCCCGCGAGCGGCTGCTGACCCGCTGGTGTGAGCAGACGCTGGCAGCAGTGCGTTCGGGAGGAGCCGAGCACCCGGTGCTACGGGCGTTCGCGGACACGGTGCGACGGTGGGATCTGGATGTCACGCTCATCGAGAGGTTGCTGGCCGCCGAGCGGGTGGACAGCGAGGCGCAGCCGACGTTCGCCACCTTCGCAGACCTTCGGTGCTATCTGCGCGAAGTCAACGGGACCTTCTATAGGCTGCTCGCATTGATGCTGGGACCGCGTGATCAGGAGCTGGCGCGGTCCGCATCGCTGCTGGGCGAGGCGATGCACGTGCTGGACCTCTTGGAAGACTTCCCGGCCGACCTTGCCGCCGGCCGGTGTTATCTGCCGCGCGAGGACTTGAAGCGGCTGGGCCTGGAGGTCGGCGACCTTCAGCGCGTGGAGCGATACCGGCAAGCTTTGGACGAGCTGGTCAAGATCCAGGTTGGCCGGGCCCGGGAGCTGCTGGAGCAGGCGATGCCGGTGGCGGGGATGGTGCATCTACCCAACCAGGCGTTCCTGCACGCGGTGATCCTCGGTGCGCAACTGCAGCTCGACGAGGCGGAGATGCTGGGTGCCAGGGTAATGGTCACCGGTCTGGAACCGCTGACCCTGGCCAGTTCGGCCCGGCGTCGTGCGGTCGAGGACCTGGCAGCCGTTCCCGAACATGTTGCGGTGATCATGGATGGGAACCGACGCTGGGCCGGAGCACGCGGTCTGTCGGCGCTTGACGGTCACATCGCCGGGTTCCGGGCGGTGATGCGGCTGATCGACTCCGCCCTGAGAGTGGGGATCCGGCACCTGACGGTATTCGCCTTCTCCACAGAGAACTGGGCCCGGTCCCAGGAAGAAGTGGCCGGTCTGTTCGACACCGCGGCCGACGGGCTGACCCGGTACATCCAGTGGCTGCAGGAGTGCGGTGTGCGAGTGCGCTGGTGCGGGCGCCGTGACCGGCTGGATGAGTCGACCGCGTCCGCACTGGCGTTGGTCGAGAGCATGACCTCGGCCAACAGCGTCCTGACGCTGACCTTCTGCGTCGACTACGGCGGCCGCGATGAACTGGTCGCGGCAGCCCGCGCGCTGGCCGCCGAGGCGGCCGCCGGGAGGATCCGGCCGGAAGCCATCGACGCGGACGACATCGCCCGGAATCTGTATGTGCCAGATCTGCCCGATGTCGATCTGCTGATCCGCACCTCCGGTGAGCAGCGGATCAGCAACTTCCTCCCGTGGCACCTCACCTACGCCGAAATGGTGTTTGACCCGGCGCTATGGCCCGACTTCGGCTACCGGCACCTGGAGGCCGCTGTCAGAGAGTTCTCAGGCCGCCGGCGCCGATTCGGCGGGGACCTGCCCGGACAGGCCCGACCTGTGCGGCCGGCCCGGGCGGATTGAAGAGCCCGGGCCGGAACGGGGTGTGGTCAGCGCCCCGGCGGGGTGTACACGCCTTCACCGGTCACGTATGCCATGACCGTGTCCGTGGTGACGGCGGGTGCGCCGAACGCCGTCGTGAAAGCGCTCAGCGACTCAGGGGTCGGCCGCAGCGGCACATCACTGATCCGGACCTTGAGCGGCTGACCGGCCGGCACAGGCTGCGCGACCAGACGGCCCTCGCCCGCACCGCATATGAACAGCGACTGCATGCTGGTCTGGGCCCCGTTGACGGCGCACCGTCCGGACGTCTGCCCGGACTCCAGCACACTCTCCAGTTCGGTGACCCGGAACTCACCCATCGGCGTACGCACCACGACGCCGCCGTCGAGGCGGCCACTGCCCTGGGCCTTGGGCAGGTTGGTCAACGCCGGGTCGCCGGTCGCTGTCCGCACGGGAAACCGGATGGCGGTCCCCGCCTTGTCCTCGATCAGCCGAGCGGGCGCGATGGCCTGCACCGTGGCCTGGAACCGGTCGAGTTGCGCCTGCGCCTGCGGCGTCCAGCGGACCTCCACCCACCCTTCCGAGATCGTGCCGAACCGGTCGTTCTTATCCGCACCGGCCGCTGTGCCGGCTAAATGGCCCAGCAGGGGCCCAGCCAAGGCAGTACCCAGCACGGTGCGTCGCGTCGCACTCATCGGCTTGTCATCCTCCCCAGGGCGGCACGGCGCAGCCCTCAGGGCGCCATCGTCCCGGGCCTCCACTCCCCAGGGGGTAGCGTTTGCCCTAAACCCCCCGAAAGAAGGACAGACGGTCGTTTCTCGCCGCCGGTCGATGCCCCGACCCGTCAGCTATCGGTGTCGGCGGCCACCGCGACGACGTCACCCGGCTGATCCCGCTGATCCAGGCCGTCCCGCCGATCCGCGGCAAGCGCGGCCGGCCACTGCGCCGCCCCAAGCACCTGTACGCCGACCGCGGCTTCAGAACGCACTCGCTGCAGTCGGGCCCGCGCAGTCTCACAGCCGGGATCTCAGCACGTCGACCTCACAGCCCGGCGCGAACGGGTCGAAGCCGTGCTCGACCAGCCAGCGAACCCCCAGCAGGCTTCGCAACGACCACCACGCGCGGATCACGTCGAGGTCGACGGCGGTGCCATAGCCGGCGACGACGTCGCCGAGGTGCTCCTCGTATCCGAGCGTCAAGGTGGCGAGGTCGAACAGGGCATCACCCGGGCCCGCCTCGGACCAGTCGATAATGCCCGTGATCTCGTCGCCGTCGATGAACACGTGAGCGATCTGCAGGTCGCCGTGCGTGAACACCGGAGTCCACGGCCGGAGCGCGGCCTCGGCGACCTGGCGGTTGCGGGTGACCAGGTCGGCGGGCAGGACGCCGTTCGTCACGAGCCACTCGCACTCGCCGTCGAGATCCGCAGCCAACTCGTCGAGGCCCCGGCCGCTCCGGCCGCCCCGGCCGGGCCAGGACGGCAACGGCGCGTCGTGCAACTTCCGGATGGCGGCACCCGCCGCGGCCCACGCCGCCGGGGACGCGGTCGACGGCTTGCCGAGGCGGCCGAGCGCCGTCCCCGGGACCGCGGCGATCGCGAGCACGGGCGGCTTACGCCACAGGACCTCCGGGGTCGGGACCGGCGCCAGGGCCATCGCCTCGACCTCGACGTCGATGCGCGCCTGATCGGCGTCCACCTTCAGGAACACGTCGCCGACGCGCAGGGTCGCGCGCTCGGAATGGGCGACGACGACTTTGACCTCATCCATGGGCGACCAGTATCCCGGGGATGATCGTCGACGTCGCCGGGTTTATCGCGTGCGATTGCGCGGCTGACCGCGTCCCGCTACCCGGCGGCCTCGTGCGCGACACCGACCGCTGACCAGGTGACGAGCGTGCGCCGGCGTCGGCGGATGGTCTCTTCGCTCTCCAACCACCGGACGGGCCGGGCGTCTGGGGCGATTGGCCGGTCGCCCATGAAGCACACGATGTCGGCGAGGTAGGCGTGGTGGAAGCGGACTGCGAGTTCAAGTAGGCCGGCAACCGTGCCAGGGGTTGAGGATCACCCATGGGTCCATACGGTGGCCGTACCAGTTCACCGATAACCTGAAGATCAGGGCCGGGACGAAGGAGACAGATGACTGAGATGCCCAGCTTGTCTCCGCCTCCGTCTCCGTCTCCGCCTGCGCGGCGCTTCCTCATGGTGCACGGCGTGCAGCACCGTCGCCCGCGGCAACACTGGCTGTGGTGGTTGACCGAGGCCCTGCGCCAGCGGGGTGAGCAGGTGCTCTATCCGCAGTTCCCCACGCCCGAGCAGCCGTCGATGAGCGAATGGATCGATCTCCTGCACGCCGAGCTGGCTCAACTCGGCGATCAAGAGCGCGTCGTGGTGTGTCACTCCCTCGGCTGCGCCCTGTGGCTTCGCGCCGCCCAGACCCTGCCCGTCGACCTGCGCGTCACTCGGGTGCTGCTGGTGTCCCCGCTCGGTGACCAGGCGTTCACCGTGGCCAACGGCAATGAAGAGTTCAAGCTCGAGCGCGTCGACCGTGAACTCCTCGCCGCCGCGTCGACCAAGCCGCCGCATGTGGTCGTTTCGGCGACCGATCCATACGCGCCCGTCAACCCGCGCGCGTGGAGCGCCGCGCTCGGCCTGGACTGTGACGTCCTCCCCGCCGCCGGCCACATCACCCCCGGAGATGGATACGGCCCTTGGCCGGCCGCACTCGCCTGGTGCCTGCGCGAACGGACCCCCGTGTCAGCCGTCACCGGACCGTGAGCGCGGATGAGTCCGTGGCAGTCATCGGCTGCGGCGCAAAAAGGGCATAGCGATGCTCGACGCGCACGGCCGGGGCAAGGCGTGACCGCGACGCGTACCAGCACCACCGCCGAGATATCCGTGACCGTCACGCGTCGCTGACCTGCGTAAAACGTGGCCACGTATGGCTCGTTGGAGCCGTCGGCCCGGGGATGGTCCGGATCTTGGTCGCGGCGAGACGGGCCTGGTCATCTGTCGACGCCGCATCCCTCGGCCCGTGGACTGCTATACCGAGGTGGGCAGGTACGGGGAGCGGAGCACGAGCAGGGTGATCTCGCTGGGGGCGAAGACGCGGAAGGGCGGGCCCCAGAAGCCGGTGCCGCGGCTGGTGTAGAGGAGGGTGCGGGGGCCGTGGTGGCTGAGGCCGGCGAGGGCGGGCTGGTCGATGCGGACGAGGTGGTGGAAGGGCCAGATCTGGCCGCCGTGGGTGTGGCCGGAGAGTTGGAGGTCGATGCCGGCGGCTGCTGCCCGGTCGATGAACTTGGGCTGGTGTGCCAAGAGCAGGACGGGTAGGTCGGGGTCGGCGCCGTTCAGGGCTCCGGCGAGGTGGGCGCGGTGGCCTGCCAGACCGGAGGACTCGGCGGTGACGTCATCCACGCCGGCGACCACGAGGGTGTCGCCTCCGCGTTCGAGGAGCAGATGGCGGTTGCGCAGCGGCTCCCAGCCCAGCTCGTCCATCAGGTCGACCCAGCCCTGGGCCTCGCTGTGGTACTCGTGGTTGCCGGTGACGTATACACGGGCCCGGGTGGCCCGCACGGTACCGAGTGGGGCGGCCTGGGCGCGGCGGCGTTCGGCCGTGCCGTCCGCGATGTCGCCGGTGTGGCAGACCAGGTCGGCTTCCAGGGTGTTCACCGTCTCGCATACCCGTGCCGACCAGCGAGTGCGATCGAGCGGGCCGTAGTGGGTGTCGGTGATGAGGGCGACGCGGATGCCGTCCAACCCGGCACCCAGTCGCGGGAGTTGCACGTCGAGTCGGCGCACGCGTGGTACGCGGCGGGCCTCGGCGTACCCCCAGCCGAGCAGTACGGCGGTTATGCCGAGGACGGACCAGGTGACGATTCGGGCCCGGTCCTGGCTCTCGCCGACACCGGCCACGGTCAGGGCGAGCCGCAAGAGGACGCCGAGCAGAACGGACCAGGTGAACAGAGTCCAGCTGGTGCCCAGCAGGGTGTCACCGACGATCGCCGCCCGATCCCGCTGGCGCCGGCCGTGGCCGCGCACCATCATGAGCGGCATACCGATGAGACCGAGGGCGAACAGGGCGGTGCCGACCAGCGTGACGGGCAGCGGCCAGTGCTGGCCGGTGTGCAGGAGCACCCAGCAGGGCACGGCCCACAGCAGGACGGGGGCGATCAGGGGGAGGTAGCGCAGCAGGCGGTGCGGTCGGCTCTGCCGCGGCGCTGGCGCTCCACCCTGGGCGGGCCGGGTGTCGCTGGTTTCGGTCACGCTTGCCCTCCCTGACCAGGCTGCCGTCTCGCGCACTGTATCCGGTCGCCTTGGGCCGGCCGTACGGGCGTTCATGGACGTGGCCCCTTAGACGATGGCCTGAGCCGATGATGCGAGCACCGGCCTGACTGAAGCCGGTCAAAGCACTCCCGCACCAGGGCGTTGCACGCGGACGCCGCGCCGGACGGTGGTGAGCCTGTTCCCCAGGGCAGCAGGCACGCCGGTCATGGGACGAGGGCGGCTCCGACTAGGAGATCGTCTCCGGCGGCCGACTGACGCTTGTCATGGGTCCCCGACCGAATAAGAGCTGGGGAAGCGATCCGCGTGACGGAGCCACTGCGGCGCGGGACCCGGAAGAGCCCCGACACCGGCCACCGGGGACTTCACCTCTTGCCGCCCCAGGTCTTCCACGCGATCACTGCAACGATCACGATCGCGATGACGGAGATGATCGTCGTCGCGCTCATACGCCTTCCTCCCAGGATCGGTGGCCCTCACCGGCTCGGGCGCGGTGGCGGTCAACGTATCTGGACGCCTGGCGGGGTGCCAATCCCCGGACCTTCCACTTCGCAACCGTGCCGGGGCTCGGCACAGGACGTGACGTCCAGCGGGCACGGGCGCGACTCGCCTCCTGGGGAGGCTGTACCCTCCTGGTTATGCCGCCTGCCCCGTCCTCGCAGTCGAGCCGTGCCGTTACCAGTACCCGGAGCGGGCTTCTCACCGAGCGCATCGCGCGTCAGCTGGAGCACGACATCAGGTCCGGAGCGATCGCTGTCGGCGCCAAGCTGCCGTCGGAGCGCGAACTCGCCGCGACTTTCGGCTCCAGCCGGAACGTGGTGCGGGAGGCTCTCCAGCGGCTGGAGGCGCAGCGGCTGATCGAGGTGGCGCCGGGCCGCGGCTCCTTCGTACGGGACCAGTCGTCCGGACAGGCCCGCGGATACGACGCCCTCTACCGGACGGGCCGGCCCACGGTGCGCCAGCTCATCGAGGCGCGGCTGCCGCTGGAGGTGGAGACGGTCCGGCTGGCGACCCTGCGGGCGGGCGAAGGCGACATCGCGGCGATGCGTGCGGCACAGGACACACTGGAGTCGGCGACCGATGTGGTCACCAAGGCGCGCGCGGACGTCGCCTTTCATGATGCGATCGCCGTCGCCAGCGGCAACCCGGTCCTGCGGATCATGCTGTCGTCGATCAGCGGCATGATGTTCGAGATGATGCTCCGCTCCAACTCCGACCCCTCCATCGAGGAACCGGGGGTGCCGCACCATCCGGAGATCTTCGAGGCGATCGTCGCGCGCGATGAGGAGCTGGCCTGCGCGCACATGCGGGAGCACCTTCTGCTCGGCACGCGCACCTACGGCGTCGATCTCGACCTCCAGGTGGATGTCATGGCACGGCGGCATATCGAGCTGCTGCTGGCCGAATCAGAGCACCCGACCGGATAAGGACCCGAAGACCGGCGGCGCGGCCGCCCCCTGCGCGCAGGCCCCTCACCGCTTTGGCATGCCCTCGCCCCGGGTGCGGCGGATCGCTCTGTAACCGATCGGTCCGGGGGCTGGTCGGTGGCCGCATGGCCTGTTAACGTCCCTGCACGACCGAACTGGTCCTACCAGTTGGACCGGTGGTTCGGACGTACGGGACGCACCACCAGTAGAGAGACGAGGACGAGGATGTCCACGAGCAGCCAGTTCCTCAGCCGCCGCGGCTTCGGCAGACTGGCCGCCGGAGCCTCGGCGGCCGTCGGTGCCGGAGCGCTCGGCGCCTGTTCGCGCGGGGGCGGCACACCGTCGGCGGACACGCCGCTGCGGATCATGGCGATCAATCACGTCTGGTCGCAGGCCGTCCGCCGCCGGATGACGGAGTTCGAGGAGCGGGTCGGACGCCGGGTGTCCATGACCCTGCTCACCGCCGACCAGCTCGCCAGCAGCTACAACGTGAAGCTCAACGCCTCCGGCACCGATGTGGACGTGATGATGGTCCGGGCCCTCCAGGAGCAGCCGGTCTTCGCGCACAACGGCTGGCTCGCCGACCTCACCGACCGGGTCCACGGCGACGCGGAGTTCGACTGGCAGGACTTCCAGGAGGCCCCCCGAGGCGCCTCGGAGACCAAGGGAAGGGTGCTGAGCGTCCCGGTGGTCACCGAACGCCCCGCGTTGTACTACCGCAAGGACCTGGCCGACCCTCCCCGCACGCTCGACCAACTGATGGACGCCTCGGTCCGGCTCACGGACCCGGGCAAGGGCTTCTTCGGGTACGTGGGCCGCGGGCAGCGCAGCGGCGCCGTCTCCCAGTGGTCGAGCTATCTCTACTCGTACGGCGGCGACTTCGTCGTGAACGGCAGGTCCGGCATCGGCAGCCGCGCCGCGATCGCGGCGTACGAGTACTACGGCAGGCTGCTCCACGAGGCGGGCCCGCCCGGTGCCACCAATATGAGCCTGGAACAGGCCATGCCGATCTTCGCCCAGGGCAAGGCCGCCTTCTACATCGACGCCGACGCGATCTACAGCAGCTTCCTGGACCCCGGTGTCTCCTCGGTGCGCAAGACCGTGGGCTTCGCGCCGTTCCCCGCGGGGCCCGCGGGCGCCCGCCCGCACAACATCCCGTCCTGGAGCCTCGGTATCAACACCTTCTCCCGACTGCGCGACGAGGCATGGGAGTTCATCCGCTGGGCCGCGGGGCCGGACATGGCCGCCGCACTCCAGGCCGCGGGAATACCGTGCGCCCGGGAGTCCGTGTGGTCCGATCCCAAGACGCTCGCGTCCTTCCCGCCCGACCTCGCCGAGGCGATGCGGATCAACGCCGAGCGTGGCATCGGGCACGACCGCCCCCAGGTGCTCCAGGTCGGACGGGCCCGCGACATCGTCGGGCGCCCGCTCGTGGCCGGGATCCTCGGGCGGCCGGTGAAGCCTGTGATCCGCGACGCGGACGCCGAGTTCGCCGATTTCCTCGTCCGCGACAACCGCCACAAGGAGTCCTGATGTCCACCACCGAGGTCCGTGTGACGGCGACGGCCCGGGACTCCGCCCGTCCGCCCCGTGGCCGGGCCCCGCGCACCGTCGAACAGGCCAATCGCCGGCTGAAGTGGGCGATGCTCACCCCGGCGCTCGCCTTTGTCGGACTGATGATCGTCTTCCCGCTGGCCTTCACCATCAACCTGAGCCTCACCGACGCCTTCGGTGCGGTGAACGCCGACAAACACCACGTGGGACTGCGGAACTTCGTGGACGCGCTCAGCGATGTCCGCCGGTTCTGGCCCGCGGTGAAGCGCACTGTGGTCTTCACCATCGGTGCCGTGGCGCTGGAAATGGTGCTGGGTCTGGCGCTCGCCATGCTCATGCGCAAACCGTTCCGTGGAATGCGCTGGGTACGGACGATCCTGATCATTCCGCTCCTGACGACCCCCGTCGCCATCGGCATCCTGTGGCTGCTCATCCTCGACCCCACCAACGGCGTCGCCAACCATCTCCTGGCCTCGGTGGGACTTCCCCGGATGGAATTCCTCGGCTCGGTGAGCCAGTCGCTTCCGACCCTGATGCTCATCGATGTATGGCAGTGGACACCGATGGTGACACTGCTCCTGCTGGCCGGGCTCACCACCCTGCCCGAGGAACCCGAAGAGGCCGCGCTCGTCGACGGGGCCAACGCCTGGCAGCGGTTCCGCCATGTCGTCCTGCCCATGCTCGGACCGACGATCGGGACCGCCCTCGTCCTGCGCGCCGTGGACGCGCTCAAGACCTTCGACATCCTCTACGCCACCAAGGGCCCGGGCGGGGGCTCGGACTTCGAGGCGGAGACCCTCAACGTGTACGCCTACGGGCTCACCTTCGACTACCAGGAGTACGGCCTGGCCGCGGCCGTGCTGGTGCTGTTCACGCTCTTCATCGTCGGCGTCGTCGTACTGCTGCGCCGCCGTTCCGGAAGGAAGGACGCCGCATGACCGCCTCCCACGCCACCGCCGCACCCCGTGGCCGCACCGGCCGCCGCCGTGGGCTGGCCTGGCTGCGCGCCGCCGCCATCACCGTGGTGACACTGATCTTCGCGCTGCCGGTCGTGTGGATGTTCGCGGCGGCCTTCAAGACGAACGTACAGGTGACCGATCCCCGGGTCGGACTGTGGTTCTCGCCCACGCTGGAAAACTTCCGCAACATCGTGGAGGACGGCCAGATCCTGCGCTCGATGGGGAACTCGCTGCTGGTCGGGGTGGTCTCCACGGTGCTCTCCGCCGTCATCGCCGTACCGGCTGCCTGGGCGGTGGGCCGCTTCCGGATGCACCGCACCGGCTCCCTCGTCCTGGTCGCCCGGATCGTGCCCGCGATCTCCCTGCTCGTCCCCTGGTACTACCTCTTCGCGCAGATCGGGCTGGTCGGCTCGTACACCGTCCTGATCCTCAGCCAGATGTTCGTGTCGGTACCGCTGATCACGTGGATCATGATCAGCTTCTTCGCGGGACTCCCCGTCGAACTGGAGGAGGCCGGCCGGACCGACGGGCTCTCCGCATTCGGCGCCTTCTGGCGGATCACCCTGCCCCTGGCGGCCCCCGGAACGGCGACGGCCTCGCTCCTGGCGTTCGTGTTCAGCTGGAACAACTTCATGTTCGCGCTCGTCTTCGCCGACGACCGTACCCAGACCGTGCCGGTGGCGCTGTTCAACTTCATCTCCTACGCGAGTACCGACTGGGGCGGCCTGATGGCTGCCGCCACCCTCATCACGGTGCCGGTCGTGGTGGCCGCGGTCGTCGGCCAGAAGCACCTCGTGGCCGGTCTGACCTCGGGAGCCTCCAAGGGCTGACCGGCCGTTCCTCCCCCCGCCCCCCCATGCAGCCGGGACCGCACCGGCTCGGAAAGAGCAGACACATGAAGATCGTCGACGCGAAAGTCGTCGTCACCAGTCCCGGCCGCAACTTCGTCACGCTGAAGGTGACGACCGACGAGGGCCTCACCGGCCTGGGGGACGCCACGCTCAACGGCCGCGAACTCGCCGTGGTGAGCTACCTGGAGGATCATGTCGTACCGCTGCTCATAGGGCTGGACGCGCACCGGATCGAGGACACCTGGCAGTCGCTGTACCGGGGGGCCTACTGGCGCCGCGGCCCGGTCACGATGGCCGCGATCGCCGCCGTCGACGTGGCACTGTGGGACATCAAGGCGAAGGCGGCCGGGCTGCCGCTGTACCAGCTCCTCGGCGGGGCGAGCCGTGACCGTATCCGCACCTACGGCCACGCGGAGGGCCGGGATCTCCCCGAACTCCTCGACTCGGTGCGCGCCCGGCTGAGCCAGGGCTTCCCGGCGATCCGGATCCAGACCGGTATTCCCGGCCTCAAATCGGTGTACGGCGTGCACACCACGGACACCGACGACAAGCCCGTACCGCACCAGGGGGCGAAGCCCCTCGTCGAGGACTGGGACACGGAGGCGTATCTGCGCCACATTCCGCGGGTCTTCGAGGCGGTACGGGCCGAGTTCGGGCCGGAACTGGCGCTGCTCCATGACGCTCACCACCGGCTGACACCGGTCCAGGCCGCGCGCCTCGGCCAGGAGCTGGAGCCGTACCGCCCGTTCTGGCTGGAGGACTGCACGCCCGCGGAGAACCAGGAGGCGCTGCGACTGGTGCGGCGGCACACCACCGTCCCGCTCGCCATCGGCGAGGTCTTCAACACCGTCCACGACTACCAGACCCTCATCACCGAGCAGCTGATCGACTACGTGCGCTCCGCCGTCACCCACTTCGGCGGTGTCACTCCGCTGCGCAAGCTCTTCGACTTCGCGGCCCAGTACCAGATCAAGAGCGGCATCCACGGGCCGGAGGACATCTCGCCCGTCGGTATGGCCGCGGCCGTCCATCTCGATCTGGCGGTCCACAACTTCGGCATCCAGGAGTACTCGGGGCACAACGCCCTGACGCAGGAGGTCTTCCGGCACGCCTACACCTTCACCGACGGCCATCTGCACCCGGGCGAGGCGGCCGGTATCGGGGTGGAACTCGATGAGGACCTGGCCGCGGCCCACCCCTACCGGCAGGCGTACCTGCCGGTGAACCGGCTCCAGGACGGAACGGTCCACGACTGGTGACCGGCCGCGGATGACGGGGCGCCGGACCTACGGCGGCCCGGACACCACCACCCCCGCCGGGATCGGTCAGGAGGTGGCCGCCGGGTGCGGGTCGCCCAGGTACGGGAACCGGTCCAGGATGTCGGTGTGCGGGCTGAGACCGGTGGGAGGCGCCTCGTTCTTGGTGAGGAACGCGACGCGGATGTCGATGACGTCCTCCGTGAACATCCGGCCATTGGGGTAGGCCGCCGGCTTGGAGGGGTCGAAGTGGAGCACGTCCGGCAGGATGCCGTGCTCGTCGAGTGCGGTGATCGCTTCCTGGTGCGTGTAGCCGCCGGTGTGGCCGAGCAGGTGGACGAACTGGTCCGTCCATCTGGCCCGGTCGTTGACCGGCTCGCCGGCGTTGTACTCCTCCTTGGTGTCGTCGGTGTTGAAGAAGCTGCTGACCGAGGGGTGCCCGGCCCGGTCCGCGTGGACGAGTTCGCCGTCGCGCAGGACGCTGCAACGGCCCCAGATGTGCAGCTCGGGATGGGGGGTCAGGTCGGCGGTCGGCAGTTCGACGGCCATGGAGAAGACGTTGGCCGTGGTGTTGGAGTCGACCCCGGTCCACGGTGACCGGTCGCCGAGATGCGGTGCGGTGAAATTTCGCTTGCCGCCGGTGTCGAACAGGTTGTTGATTCCGTCGAAGTCGAAGAAGAAGGCGTCACTCCGGCTGCCCGCGTTCACCTGGTAATCGCCGCTGCTGACCACGTTGGCCTGGGGACCGAAGGAGACGGCGGCAGCCGACACGATCTTGGTGCCGGTCGCCTCGGGCTTGCGGGACTCCGCGCCGGTTGCCATGAAGACGCTGTAGGTCTGCGAACCGTCCGCCGCCGCCGGGCTGAAGACCCAGCTGAAGGCGATGTCGGTGAGGTAGTCGCCGTCGTTGTCGATGTTGAGCCGGTATACGGCATCGGGGTGGAGGGCGTCAGCGTTGGGGTTGGCGTTGAGGATGAGAACGGTCCTGCTCGAATCGCCGGGTGCCTGGAAGGCGTACAGGTCACACAGGTCGAGTCGCTGGTCGCCGAGCGGTGGCCCAAGGCTGAGGCCGGTGAAGTGGTTGGACATGTCAGGCCCTTCCTCATCGCACTCCCTGGAACCGCCAGGGCGCGCGAACGGCCGTTCCGCACCACAGGAAGCTTCCGCACACTGGCAGTGTCGCCACGCTAGCCCGCGGCTCCGGCCCGGCTCCGGACAGCGGAGATGCCGCCGCCGAACATCCCCCCAATGGATCACCGACTGGAGCCATGAGGCGCACGCGGCCGCTCTCCCCTCGCACGGGGAGAGCGGGGCGTGAAGGTGCTCAGAAGAAGCCGAGCTTCTTCGGCGAGTACGACACCACTGGAACCACCCCCGCTGGCGCGGGGCCGACCTGCCCGCGCGAGCGGCTATCCCGCGCGGCATCGAACCACCCCCGCTGGCGCGGGGCCGACTTCCTTGAAGGTGGGGAGCATTCCGGCGTGGTGGGAACCACCCCCGCTGGCGCGGGGCCGACCCTTGCTGACCTGGAACTTTACTCCCGATCAATGCCGTTTTCATTCAGTTGGACGCCGGCATGAGCAGCGCCAGCGAGCCATCTAGCGCGGTCATGAATACGAGGTCTCATGGTCATGTTGGAGATGTTCTCAGAGGCGAGGTCTAACGCGAAGGTGAATGCTGAGGGAGACGGGAGCAGCGGGTGTGCAGGTCGTTCCCATGCTGGCAGTTGGTGGTTCACCAGGTTCCGGTAATGAGTGAGGTTCATAGGAGCTGGGTGAATGTATGCAAACCGGACGCGACCTCTCGCTACGATCTTCGCTGGCCGGAACGAGCCCAGCTTGTCGCGTACACCTGGCCGATGAGCTGTTGGGTCGCACCCAATTCCCCGTATTCCCGACGGCCCAGGCCGCTACGTGCGTAACGAGGGCACGCAGGGAGGGTTCGGCAGGACACAAACCTGCGGCCAAGCGTTTAGAGGCCGCCTGCTCTATCCACTGAGCTACGGGGACCGACCTGTGTAAACCTCCTCGGTCGCCGCCCTCGGCCTGATAATTTCTCGACCGCGCCTGGCGGGCGCCGTGGCGCAGTATCGGGATCGGGCACACCGCCGTGTATCGAAAGTGGATCTTGAGATATGAATGATCATGGCTCATGGGACGGGGAGATCTCACGGACGAGCAGTGGGCAGTGCTGGAGCCGTTGTTGCCGAAAGGCGCGAGGGTGGGACGGCCGCCCGTCTGGCCTCGGCGGCAGTTGATCGACGGCATACGGTTCCGTGTTCGCACTGGTGTGCCGTGGCGGGACGTGCCCGCCGAGTACGGACCGTGGAGCCGGGTCTATGACTTGTTCCGCCGGTGGCAGCGCAACGGCACCTGGCAGCGGGTCCTCACTCGGCTTCAGTCCCTGGCCGACGCGAGAGGCGCGATCGTCTGGGACTTGAGCGTCGACTCCACGGTCTGTCGCGCTCACCAGCATGCGGCCGGGGCCCGCAAGCGGGGTGACCTGCAGAAGGAACCGCCTGGCGGTGTGTTCACCGAGCCCAGAGATCACGGGCTGGGAAGGTCGCGCGGCGGGTTCACCACCAAGTTGCACCTGGCAGTCGAGCAGGGCCAGAAGCCCGTGTCGATCGTGATCACGGCAGGGCAGCGTGGCGATTCGCCGCAGTTCGAGCCCGTTCTGGAGGAGGGTACGTGTGCCCCGCCTCGGGCCGGGCCGGCCGCGCGTCCGCCCCAACCGGGTCCGCGCGGACAAGGCGTACGCCTCCCGCAGGAACCGCGTCTACCTGCGCCGCCGTGGCATCCGCTGCACCATCCCGGACAAGGCCGACCAGGCGCGCAACCGTAAGAAGCGCGGCTCCTGCGGTGGCCGGCCGCCCGGGTTCAACGCCGAGGACTACAAGGGTCGGCATGCTGTCGAGTGCGGCATCAACCGCTTCAAAAGGAACCGGGCCGTGGCCACGAGATACGACAAGCTTGCGGGCCGTTACGAGGCCACCGTCCTCGTAGCGGCCATCAATGAATGGCTTTGACCAAGCTCAATCAGGGGTGACGGACGGACGTCCGTGGAGTCTTGGCGGTTCAGGTGTTGATGGCATGTTCGACGAACTGACCGCAGGCGCGGAACCCCAGGCGGCGGTACACAGGCTCACCGTCGGCCGACGCCTGCAGGACCGCGATGCGGTGCTCTCGCTCGCGGGCCGTGCGGAGGGCCGCGAGCGTGATGGCTCCGCCGTAGCCGCGCCTGCGGTGGGCGGCCAGGGTGGAGATGTTGTAGATGCCGGCAACTCCCGCGTGGTGGAACACCTCGGCGGAGCAGACCGGACGGTTCTCCACGTAGCCCACCAGATACCGGGCCGGGCAGGTCGCGGCCAGTGCCTGCGAGGCGGCCCGGGCGAAGAAGCCACGGACGGTTTCAGCGGGTGGATTCCAATTCGCGGCGAGGACCATGGCGTAGTCGGCGAGCTGTTCGGGCGTGGTCACCGTCCGGATGTCCAGACCCGGGACAGAGGGAAGCGGCAGGGTGTCGTCCAGCTCGGCCCACATCGCCGTCTCGCGTTCGGACACCGGCAGGCCGGCTGCCGTCAGGCGGGCAGTGAGGTCTGTCGGTGCCGAGGCAGGTCCCACCCACCAGGAGAAACTGCGGCCGGTGCCAGCCAGTGTCCCGACGGTCTCGGCGATGCGGACGTCAGCGTCGGCGACGGTGAAGCGGGCCGCGGCGACGATGTTGAACGTGTCGTCGTCCAGGCCGCTGTCCGCGACCAGGAGATCGCCAGGCTCTGCGACGGTCGCACCGGGCATATTTCGGTGCAGATGACAGGCGTGTTCCGCCAGGTTCCGTTCCATCCTGTCCGTCAAGTCGGCTTCATCGGGAAAATAATCATTCATAGCGATTGATCCCAGCACGACCGAGCGAAGACCGCATGTCATTTTAGGCGGTGCAACGCTGCCGACCAGTACTTTTGATACACGCCCTAGGCGATAGGTGGTCAGTGCGGGCCCGCGAGCCCGGTGGGGTCGTAGGAGTGGGGATCAGTGCCCGAGGTGGCGTAGGCAGTCCTCGAACGTGGCGTGCGTCGCGTCTGCCGGCCCGGAGTTCCGGTTGAACCAGGCGGTGTCGAGTCGGGTCTCCTTCTGCTGGTGGCCGACCCGGCACCGCAGCCAGATCTGGTCGCGAGTGGAGAGGATGAGCCAGTCCCGGTACGCACCACATGCGGAGCAGGCGACCATCTCACCGCCGAGGACCAGCGGCTGCTTCCACGGCATCATCTTGCCGTCGAGCTGGTCGTGGCTGGGCACCCGCAGCTCCGGCGGAAGGAAATCGTCCACCACGGTGGTCGGCTCGGCGCGCTCCGGCTCGACCGGCGGCACCCCGAACCCGGGCGGGACCTGATTCTGCAGCCACGCGGACAGCTCGAAGAATCGGCGCTGCGCCTCGCTGGGCTCCTTGGCCCGGCGGCGTATTCGGTGAAACACCCTGGCGTTCTCCTTTGCCTCGGCCTGCTCGCTTCGTGATCGTGCCCCACGCCCTTGGCGGTTTCAATTCACGAAGTCCGCAGTCACCTTCGGGCAGGTCATCAGGCGTTTCCTCGCCTCCCGGGGCCGGTGGCCGACGATGTCCCGTCCTTCGTCATCTTGTCGCTGTCCCGGGTGAAGTTGTTCCGTTCACCGCTCGTCCCGGGACATGTTGTCGCTCGCTGGTACACCAGGGCTCGGCGTCCCGGGGTGTCGGGGGTCGAGTAGGAACCATGCAGAGAGTGCAGTTTGGTGTCACATGACTTGACACTCGTTCGGGCAGTGGTCGAGATCACCTGGAGACGAGGCCGGAGTGTGCCGCCTTCGCCGGTCTCACATGCATGGATATGACACAGGGCTGCGGTGGCCGCACGGTGATCACGTCCCCGCAGGTCAGCCTGTGCCAAAAGCTAGTGTCACAACGGAGTGTCAGAAGCCGGGTCATATTGTCAAGTTGTGGGACGGTGGCCTGTATGGATCTCGCGTAGTGCAGAGTCAGCACCACCGCGCAGGACCTCGCCCGGCAGATCGACGCGATGCGCGCCGTCGGAGTCGCCGAGGAATACATCTACGTCGACAAGCGCACCGGGGCCGCGCAGCGGATCAAGGACGGCGCGATCCCCGAGCAGGTTGCCGCCGAACTCGGCGTCAGCCGCTCCACGCTGTACCGGGAAATGCGCAAGCACCGCGAAGACATGTCCGCGAAACCCGTCATACGGGAAATCTGACCAAATTGCTGGAAACGGCGGCGCCCCAGGTCCTTGATATCCGCTCGGTAAGGGCGAGGGATTCGCGCGCTCGGCCGAATGGGTGACGAGGCGTCAGCTACCTTGTCATGCAATCAGCTGGGATGGGTTACTGATACCACTGAACCGGTGGGCCGCCCATCCCTCCTCGAAGGGTGCGCTGCCATCGGCGTGTGCGGGGCTCCGCTCACGTTGCCTGGTGACTTCCGCGTCAGCGATGTCGCAACACGCATCCTGCGTGGAGGAGATGCAACGGCTCGCACAACGTCTACGTTGCGTGAGGAATGCCATGCCAGTCTCTCCTGATCAGGGCACCACCGCTGGTGGCACCACAGTGACCATCACGGGCACGAACCTCGGCGGGGCAACCGCAGTGAACTTCGGCTCCAAGTCCGCCACCAACGTCACCAACGTCTCTCCCACCCAGCTCACCGCCGTTTCACCTTCGGGAACGGGGACGGTGGCTGTGACGGTCACGACCTCCGGCGGCACCAGCAACCCAGAACCGTTCTTCTACACGGCCCCGCCGTTGGTCGTCTCCGTCAGCCCCGACGCGGGACAGTTCAACGGCGGAAACACCGTCACCATCACCGGCCTGAACCTGGCAACTGCCAGTGCCGTGGACTTCGGGTCCAACGCGGGCACGATCACCAGCGTCAGCGACAGCGAGATCACCGTCACGGTACCCACGGCAAGCGGTGTCGGCACCGTTCCGATCACCGTGGTCACCGCAGGCGGCAGCGCCGACGGCATCAGCTACAGCTACTTCGCCAACCCGACAATCACCGCCCTCGATCCCGCCTCAGGGCCGTCGCCGGGCGGCACGGTCGTCACCATCACCGGCACCGAACTGAGTGCGACCGAGCAGGTAGTCATCGGCCCCAACGCCATCGAAGCCGGTGGGCCAAGCGCTCCGTTCACGGTCGTCTCCGACACCGAGATCGCCGCTGTCGCACCGCCGAACGCAGCAGGCGCAGCTGACGTCATCGTTAAGGCCCCCGGTGGCAGCTACAGCCTGCCCGGCGGCTACACCTACCTCACCGGACCAGGTATCTGACCCCAACCGGCACCCGAAACAGGATTCCGGAGCCGGAGGCCCAGACCCCCGGACGTGACCCGTGTCGTGCCGTGCGTCGCCCAACAGCGTGCCCTGAAGGGTGTCTTTATTGGCGTACGGTGGTTGACTTGGGGCTTTGTGATCCTCCGAGTATGGGCATGATCAGTGATTGTGGGTCTGCGACTGCTCTACCTGATTTTCTGCCGACTGCTGGGCTGCCTCCTCCTGCTGGGCCGATCGACCGCCGCGAACAGCGCCGAGATCCTCGTGCTTCGTCATGAGGTCGCCGTGCTGCGCCGGCAGATCGAGCGGCCAAAGCTCTCATGGGCCGATCGTGCCGTGCTCTCCGCCCTCGCCCGCCAGCTGCCACCCGCCTTGCGTCGTCATCGGCTAGTCACTCCGGGCACGCTGCTGACCTGGCACCGTCGTCTGGTGCGCTGGAAATGGCGCCAGACCCCAACGGGCCCCGGTCGGCCACCGCTGTCAGAGGAGATTGCGGCGCTCATCCAACGCTTGGCGCGAGAGCACCCCACCTGGGGGTACGTCAGGATCCAGGGCGAGCTCCGACGGCTGGGTCATCGGGTTGCCGCCGCTACTGTCCGGCGCGTCCTGCGCCGCTCTGGTCTACCGCCCGCGCCGCAGCGCGCCTCCCAGCAGACCTGGCGTTCCTTCTTGCGTTCTCAGGCTCACACGCTGCTCGCCTGCGACTTCATGCACGTGGAGACCGTCCTCCTGAAGCGTCTCTACGTGTTCTTCGTCATGGAGATTGCCACCCGGCGCGTCCATGTCCTGGGTGTCACCGCCCACCCGACCGGTGCATGGGTCGCCCAACTCGTCCGCAATCTGCTCATGGACCTCGAGGAGAGGGCTGGGTGCTTCCGGTTCCTCATCCGGGACCGGGACAGCAAGTTCACCGGCGCGTTCGACGCCGTCTTCGCCGGCAACGGCTCAGCGGTCATCCCGACTCCGCCGCAAAGTCCCCGGTCCAACGCTTTCGCTGAACGATGGATACGCACGGCCCGCGCCGAGTGCACCGACCGGCTCCTCATCACCGGTGAACGACACCTGCGGACGGTCCTTACCGCATACGCCGAGCACTACAACGCCGGACGAGCCCACCGCAGCCTGGGCCTACGAGCACCTGACGACGACCTGAACGTCATTCCCCTGCCCGCTGCCGCGGTCAGGCGCCGACAGGTACTTGGTGGACTGCTCAACGAGTACCACACCACGCCACTCCGACTGCCTTACCATCTACAGGGAAGGCCCAGCCCAGCAGCCTGATCGGAATATTGACACCCTTCAGGCGTCTGGCTCGCCACCGGCAGCGAGGATCAGACGGTCCGCGTCTGGGACGTTGCGACTGCAGCCACCATCGCCGTCCTCAGGCACTCCGGCAGGGTGACTGCTGTGGCGATTTCCCCAGACGGTACCTGGCTTGCCACCGGCAGCGACGACGCCACAGTCCGGGTCTGGAACCCCATGACCTCCACTACCATGGCCGTCCTCGGGCACTCCGGTCGGGTGACCACCGTGGCGATTTCCCCGGACGGCGTCTGGCTCGCCACCGGCAGCCAGGATCAGACGGTCCGCATCTGGGACGTTGCGACCGCAGCCACCATCGCCGTCCTCAGGCACTCCGGTCGGGTGACCACCGTGGCTATATCCCGGGACGGCGTCTGGCTCGCCACCGGCAGCGAGGATCAGACGGTCCGCGTCTGGGACGTTGCGACTGCAGCCACCATCGCCGTCCTCAGGCACTCCGGCAGGGTGACTGCTGTGGCGATTTCCCCAGACGGTACCTGGCTCGCCACCGGCAGCGACGACGCCACAGTTCGCATCTGGGACGTTGCGACCTCCACAACCACACACACCCTCACCGGCCACACCAGCCGGATCACCGCCCTGTCGATTGCTCCCGACGGCACCTGGCTCGCGACCACCAGCAACGACCACACAGCCAGGATGTGGGACATCGCGGCCACCACGGACGCTCCTTTCGTCGACAATCCGTCCGGCCGCAGCGGCGCGGTGACGGGGGTGGCGGTCTCTTCCGATGGCACTTGGATCGCCACCATCGGGCATGATGGCTCGGTCCGGATCTGGGACCCGGTGACCGCCGCCATCACGGCGGTTCCCAGACACGCAAGCCCGATGCATGCGGTGGCGATCTCAGCCGGGGGCAGTTGCCTGGCTATCGGCAACGACGACGGCACTGTACGGATCTGGAACCCCACGGCCGCGATCACCGACACCCTCACCGGCTGCACCAGCCGGATTACCGCCCTGGCGGCCTCTCCCGACGGCACCTGGCTCGCGATCGGCAGCAACGACAGCACTCTGCGGATCTGGGACGCGGGCAGCGCTACCGACAGGTCCCTCACGCACTTCGGCCGGATAACCGCAGTGACGATCTCCCCAGACGGCACCTGGCTCGCAGCCGGCAGCGATGACGGCACGGTCCGCATCTGGGACAGGGATGCGACCGCCGTCACCGCAACCCTCACCGGCCACACCAGTCCGATCACCACCGTGGCGATCTCCCCCGACAGCAAGTTGATCGCCACCGGCAGCGCGGATGGCACGGTGCGAATCAGGCACGCGACCACGACCGCCGACATCGCAACCCTCACCGGCCACACCAGTCGGATCGCCACCGTGGCGATCTCTCCCGACAGCAAGTTGATCGCCACCGGCAGCAACTACGGCACGATCAGGATCTGGCGACTGGCGGATGGGAACCGGGTGACGATGATGCGTACCGACGCGCCGTTGAACTCATGCGCATGGCTACCAGACGGCACTGCCCTCGCGGTCGGCGGGGACAAGGGGCTGTACCTCTACACCTTCGTCGACGACTCGGCCGTTCCTGGCATTTGACGGAGACCATGCGCAACGCAGTGCCCCTGCACGCCAGCTTCCCAAGAGCGACGCTCTGCGTCGCCGGTTGTCCTGGATCTGTGAGCTGGACAGTGAGGCCCACCGCCGCATACCCCCTTGCTGCTGGACCCGCCCCGGGAGCGGGCCAGTTCGGTGGCCCGAAGTGGGGTCCTGCGGCGTCGGCGCACGGTGCGGCGCTGTTCCCGTCCGAGGTCTTCCCTGTTCGCGGACTCCTCGCCTACGGGGTCGTTTCGCCCCTTGTCCTCCGTCGCGGCTTTCTCCAGGTCTTGGATGAGCTCCGGGTCGACGTTCATGCCCGCGTACTGATGCGCCCGGGCGACGGTCGAGTCCACGCTAGCCAGGCTGAGATCGATATCGTCGCGGGCCGCCGCCTCTGCGGTCATCGCGTCCATGAGGGTCTGGAAGACTTCCTCACGCGCCCACATCCCGAACCGGCCGTGGATTGTCGACCAGGCACTGCAGCTCTCCGGGTACATCCCGCCAGGGGCTGCCGGTACGGAACTGTCAAATCGCCGCGTTGAAGTAGGTGCGCAGGTCAGGGATCGGTCCGAACGTCCCCAGTGGCAGGTGTGACTCGAACAACTCCCACTCGGCATGGGTCAGATCCCCACAAGTCACGCGGCCGGTCTACCTCAGCCGGCGCCCTCCTGGAGCGAGGGATGAATCCCGTGATCTCAACTCACAACACCCCCTGGGGGCATCAGGGACTCTACAAATCTCAGTACGGCTCACTTTGCTTTTGCGGAGACGGTGGGCGTGGCGAGGCCGTGTCTTGATGGCTGCCGTGGCCATGGTCATGGTTGTGCCGACTGCGGCCGATAGGGTGTTCAGCATGAGCGACGATACGCAACGGGTGGCCGCTGCCTGGGAGCGGATCGAGACGTGGCTGCGTGAGCACGCTGCTGCTTCGGCCGATTTGCTGCGCTCTCCGGCTGGTGAAGCCGACATCGTAGCGGCGGAGGTGGCCATAGGAGTGGATTTCCCGGCGGCTCTCGCGGCCTGGTATCGGATCCATGACGGTTTCGACGAGGGCCATGGTTCTGGGATTTTGCCGTCCGGCATGACGATGTTGCCGCTCGCTGAACTGGTGGATGAGTACCGGATACGTACGCGGGACTGGGAGCGCGAGGCCGGCATTCTGCCGTTCGCGCGGACGGCCGGGGACACCTGGTCCGGCTGGTATGTGGACGCGCGGAGGGGCGAGCCCTCCTACGGTGACCTGGGGCACTGGTCGGTCGACGGTGGAGACGATCTGTACCCGTTGGGGCGGGGCGGTTGGCCGCTGGTGGACTGGCTGGAGGAGATTGCTGCGGCTCTGGAGGAGGGCCGGTGTCTGCACCGTCCGGATGGAAGGGACGACAGGCAGGACTGGCCGGTACTGACCGGCAGCCAGGGGCTGACCTGGATTGATCCCAGGGATCCACGGCTGTTCCCCGACGAGATGATCAAACTCGACGGTCCCCGTTAGGGCTGGTGGCCCGGGAGCGCGCGGACCCTGGACCACCAGCTAGTCGTTTACGGCTTAGGGACGGTGCACTTCACGGTTGCCTTGCTGGCGTCGCAGTGCCCGAACTCGGGGAACTTGACCCAGTACTCGTCCGCGTCCAACAGGTGGTACTTGCCCCCAGCGGCGAAGGCGCCAGAGAAGCTGGCCATCGAAGTGGTATTGATCCAGCTCGACATGCTGGAGCGGCCGCAGACTTCCTGCCACGTGGGACCGGCTATGCGCTCGTCGTCGTACAGGTGCCACTCGCCTTGCTGTACGCGAGTGGCATAGCTCTGCAGGCACGCGTCTCCGCTGGCGACCTCGTTCAGTCCGTCCATGGACGTTGGCATGCCGCCGCTGTTGTACGAGGCGGCGTATGCGAACTCGTCACACGAAGCTGTGTCGTTGGGGGCGATGTCCGTCACAACGGTGGTGTTTGGATGCCCGTTCTTGGCTGCCCAGCCCGAGGGGCAGATCACGTCCCGGTTCTTCTGCGGGTCCCGGTTGTGCTGGTTCTTGTCCGCCTTGGGGAGGTACTTCATCGGCTTGCCTGCGGTCATGCTGCCGGGGTGGTTGGGCAGCTTCGACTGGATCAGCCACGCGTGCGCTACCGCGGCCGGGGTCTTCTTGAAGTTCATCACCCAGGTCGGCTTGTACTTGTGGAACACGCAGCCAGGCTTGGCCGGATCGGCCACCTTGTCGCAGCGGACGTCCAGGTCCGGCGTGGATGTCCCCATCTCACCTTGGTTCAGTTCCGCTGTCGTGTCGGGGGTCCTGATCGACCAGTTCCACGTCATCTTCACGGTGGACGTGTCACTGGTATCCGTGCCCGAAGCGGTGTGGGTGAAGGTGGCGACAGCGGGGTGGAGGTCTGTCCCTGTCGTGGTCCACGTCGGGAACCCTCTCCAGATTGGTCCGCTCGTGGAGCACTGCGGCTCACACGAGAATTTCGGAGTGACAGTCAGCGGGCCCCACTCGGATGACTTGCCCTCGAAGTCAACGAAATCGACCGGGAGGAGCGTCCACTCCTGCTGGAACGTGGTCGACTGCGGGTCCAGCTTGATCTGGATGACGGACGCGAACGTGGCAGTGCCGACCAGGATGGTCTGCCCATCCGGCAACTTGCTGTACATGCGACCGTAAATGGGCGTCGCCTTCTTCATGCAGGCTTCTGTGCGCTTGAACCAGTCCGTGCCCGAGGAGACATCGCTGCACCACTTGACGAGATCAGCTGCATCCCGCGTGCTGCGGAGACGATTCTCCACGGACGCCTGCTGCTCCTTGGTCAGATCGCCGACCTCGCCGACCTCTGCACAGAGGACCTTGTTGTCGCCGGCGTCCGAGCAGTTCTCACCCGAGGCGGGCCGACCGCTCTTGGCGTTCGGATCGTCGTACTTCCGCTGCGCTTCCTGCGGCTCCTGATAGGCATCCAAGCCGACCGCGGCAGCGTCCTTGTCTGGCTCCGGCAGCTTGATGTCCACCACGCGGTCGCGGATGCGGAACGTCGCCCACGGCGACCAGTCGGTCTCATACAGGGTGCCGTCGTAAGCGGAGGTGTGGAAGGCGTAGGTCTTGCCAGGCGCGAGCCACTTGGCATCCACGGTGACCTCAGCAGGCTTCCCGGAGGCAACCATGGGTGAGACCTTGACGCCGTACTGGTTGTCTTCGATCTTGACCTGCTTGTCCGGCTTGCCGTCGGTGCCGACCGAGTAGACCTCGAAGGTCAGGTTCGCCTTGTCGCCGTCCGCGTCGGTGACGGTGTTACGCAGCACGGCCATGGTCCGGTCGACCTGCCACACCTTATTCGCGTCCTGCTTGAAGGTCGGACCCGCAGACGGATTCTTGCCCGAGACCGGTCGGTTACCGGCCTGGGCTAACGACTCGGGCCCGGCGGCCGGCCTCGACGACGGAGGCGCGCTCGGGTCCGGGTTGGGGGTGAAATCGCTGTCTGCCGCAGTTGCTACCCCCGAGCCCAGCAGCAGAGCGGCTGTGGCGATGCCTGCGGCGATGCGACGGAAGACCGCGGAGGGTCTTTCTCGGTAACGGGATACGCGCATGTGGTTCCTCTCATGCCGATGCCCCGATGCGGTTGTGGCCCCCGGGGGTGCGGCTTCGTAGGTCCTGTTTTGTCGTACCGCCGCCCTGTCTACGTGGACGCGGAATCACTGGGCAAGAGAGTCAAATGGGATGAGCGTTTCTATTGGTACGTACCAAATGTGAACATGAACACGGCTACGCAAGGTTTTCAGTGCGAATCATGTGTGGGAGCCGTGAATTCAGAGTCCAAACCCCCCGCGCCATGGCCAGCCTGCGCAACCTCGCCATCGGCGGCCACCGTCAGGACGGCCACAGCAACATCGCGCGGTCCTCCGCCGGGCGCCCGCGACTACCACCGCCCCTCGAACTCATTCGGCCTCAACTGGCGAACCAGGACACGAGATCACTTTTCAAAGACCCTGAACTGCACAGCCCAGCACGCGTCCATGCGACCCGAGGCAGGCAGAGGTTCAGTAGCATGTCGACTCCTGCGTGGCCGTGCACAGCCGTGACCCTGGAACTGGAAAGGGATCATGTAGTCCTGAGGGAAAGCCCACTGCGTTTTCCGGTTGGCCTTCCCCCGGCGCGGTATTCGCCCACGGCAGACGAGGAATAGCCCCGAAGGGCTGGAACCTCCCCTGGGGCTATGTCAACGTACAACGTCCCGGAAACACCAGGTCAGTGATTGGATTCAGAATTTCGGGCCGACCTTCAGGCCGGCCATGACGGCGGCGGATACGTCGTGCTGCTCGGCCTCATCGAAAAAGCCGTCGGTGTTTCCGAGTGCGTCGTTGCACGCGATCTGGACCGCCCAATTGGCAACGGGCTCGAGGGCTCGTGACGGACGACGCGGCCCCGTTCTCCGATCGCACCGGCTGGCCCTGAGCTTCGTCGGCTAGCAATCGTCCGTGACTTTCCCTGTGGGGGCGCACAACATAGATCACGATCGCCGGTTAGCCAAACCGGCGATCGTAACGACCATTGAGGGTGTTCGCAGCGGCTGTGCTTGGCGGTGGAGCCGTTCGGACACTACGACCCTTCATGTCGGCGCCCAGCAGCCCCCGTAACTGACAGCGCGTGCCCATCAGCTGTTGCGGAGTGGGTACAAGTCGCGCTTTGCCGCCTGGGCGGCCGACAAATTCGGAATCCCCGAGGAAGTATCAATGGCTCGTCCACCTGCGCTCAAGCTCGTCGAGGTCCTAGCGGCAATTCGAATGAGCCCATCGGCTTTCTATCGCCTACGCGCGCGCGGTCAGGCACCCCGAATGATCAAGCTGCCCAACGGTGAACTACGCTGCCGCCGCGCCGATCTGGATGCGTGGTGGGAGGCGTGTGAAAGGGATACGCCTGGATGGCGATGAGTTATAACGTCCGTTTCTGGGAGATACGCGAGCGTCCCGATCGGGGCAAGCCTTTCCAGGTTCGGTGGACGGTTAACGGGCGAGAGAAGTCCGAGTCCTTTATCACGTTTGCGCTTGCTGATAGCCGACGGGCGAAGCTGATGACAGCTGCTCGCGAGGGTGAGCCGTTTGATCAGCGTACCGGCCTGCCGGCATCGGAGTTGCGGGCCATCAAGCAGCAGACTACGTGGTATGACCTGGCGCACGAATACATCGAGCAAAGGTGGGACCGCACGCCAGGGAACACCCGCCGCACCCTGGCTGATGCCTTCGCCACGGTCACGCCCGCCCTGGTACGGCCTGGCGTAACGTTTTCCGATCCGCGGGTACTGCGGCGTGCACTGTACTCGTGGGCATTCAACAAGAACGCCTGGCAGCGCGAGCCCACCGAGGAGTGGCTCCACGCGCTGGGCTGGATGAAGCGGAACTCTCTGCCGGTCAGCGCCCTCGCGGAAGCCGACGTTTTGAGGCGGGCCCTCGATGCGATGTGCCGCAAACTGGACGGCAAGGCGGCTGCGGCCAAGACAGCCCGACGCAAGAGGGCTGCGTTCAACGAGGCTCTCAACACTGCGGTGGAGAAGGGGTACTTCGAGGATAACCCCCTCAACGGGCTACGGTGGAAGGCGCCAGCAGTCAATGAGGAAGTGGATCCGGTCGCCGTTCCCAACCCGGCCCAGGTGCTTCGGCTGCTCGAGGCTGTTGCTCACCAGCAGGGGCGGGGTCCTCATCTTGAAGCGTTCTTCGGCTGCATGTACTTCGCGGCTATGCGGCCAGTCGAGGTCATCCATCTTCGGATTGATCAATGCCACTTGCCGAAGACTGGATGGGGGATGCTCAACCTCTCGGGCGGGGTTGTCACGTCTGGCAAGGAGTGGACCGACGACGGCGAGGTGCACGAGGTGCACTCGCTCAAGCGTCGCGCGGCAAGCGCGACGCGACCTGTTCCCATCCCGCCGCCATTCGTACGCATGCTGCGTGCCCATGTGAAACGGTTCGACGTGGCACCTGACGGCCGACTCTTCCGGAACCAGGCCGGCAACTACGTGGACGCTGCCGCCTACGGCATCACGTGGGCGCGGGCCCGGGAGTACGCCCTGACTCGTACCGAGCGCACTTCTGGCCTGGCCAAGCGACCTTACGATCTCCGACATGCCGGGATCTCGTTCTGGCTCTACTCCGGAGTGGACCCGGCCGAATGCGCCCGCCGCGCTGGCCAGAGCATCGAGGTTCTCTTCCGCCACTACGCCAAGTTCCTTGACGGCCTTCGAGAGCAGGCGAACCGCCTCATCGAGCAGTCCATGAACGAGTGGCAGCGCGTCAGCCAAGGTGACGCACCCGAGGGCTGAACCGGGGGCTTGGTCCGTGACTGGTCCGGAAGCACTGGTCAGGAGGGGTACAGCAGTGGGAGGAACTGGGAGCTAACGCGCAAGCCGGGCTCGGTCGAGAGCGGGTTGAGCGAAAGGCGCCTGACGGGTGAAAACCCAGGTCAGGCGCCTTTTTTCGGGCGTCTAGAAGAAACCCAGCTTCTTCGGGGAGTACGACACCAGCAGGTTCTTCGTCTGCTGATAGTGATCCAGCATCATCTTGTGGGTCTCGCGGCCGATCCCGGACTGCTTGTAGCCGCCGAAGGCGGCGTGCGCCGGGTAGGCGTGGTAGCAGTTGGTCCATACCCGGCCCGCCTGGATGGCGCGCCCGGCGCGGTACGCGGTCGTGCCGTCCCGGGTCCACACCCCCGCGCCCAGCCCGTAGAGCGTGTCGTTGGCGATGCCGATCGCGTCCTCGAAGTCGGTGAACCGCGCCACCGCGACCACCGGTCCGAAGATCTCCTCCTGGAAGACCCGCATATGGTTGCCGCCCTCGAAGATCGTGGGCTGGACGTAGTAGCCGCCCTCGAGTTCACCGCCGAGCTCGGCGCGGCTGCCGCCGGTGAGGACGCGGGCGCCTTCCTGCCGGCCGATGTCCAGATACGACAGGATCTTCTCGAGCTGGTCGTTGGACGCCTGGGCGCCGATCATGGTGTCGGTGTCCAGCGGATGCCCCTGCGCCACCTTCTCCGTACGGGCCACGGCCGCGTCCATGAACGCCTGGTAGTGGCCGCCTTGGACCAGGGCCCGTGAGGGACAGGTGCACACCTCGCCCTGGTTCAGGGCGAACATGGTGAACCCTTCCAGCGCCTTGTCCAGGAAGTCGTCGTCGGCGGCCGAGACATCGTCGAAGAAGACGTTCGGGCTCTTGCCGCCGAGTTCCAGGGTGACCGGGATCAGGTTCTCGCTCGCGTACTGCATGATCAGCCGGCCGGTGGTGGTCTCCCCGGTGAAGGCGACCTTGGCCACCCGGGAGTTGGACGCCAGCGGCTTTCCGGCCTCCACGCCGAAACCGTTGACGATGTTGACCACACCCGGGGGCAGCAGATCGGCCACCAGGTTCATCCACAGGTGGATCGAGGCCGGCGTCTGCTCGGCGGGCTTCAGCACCACCGCGTTGCCCGCGGCCAGCGCCGGGGCCAGCTTCCAAGTGGCCATCAGGATCGGGAAGTTCCACGGGATGATCTGGGCGACCACGCCCAGCGGCTCGTGGAAGTGGTACGCGACCGTGTCGTGGTCGAGCTCGGAGAGGCTGCCCTCCTGGGCCCGGATCGCCCCCGCGAAATAGCGGAAGTGGTCGATGGCCAGCGGGATATCGGCGGCCAGCGTCTCCCGTACCGGCTTGCCGTTCTCCCAGCTCTCCGCGACCGCGAGCGCCTCCAGATTCTGCTCCATCCGGTCGGCGATCTTCAGCAGCACCGAGGCGCGCTCGGCAGGTGCCGTACGGCCCCAGGCGGGCGCGGCCGCGTGGGCGGCGTCCAGGGCCCGCTCGACGTCCTCGGCGGTGCCCCGGGCGATCTCGGTGAACGGCTGCCCGTTCACGGGGGTCGGGTTCTCGAAATAGCGGCCCCGGGCCGGCGGTACGTACTCGCCGCCGATCCAGTGGTCATAGCGCGGCTGATAGTTGACGACCGAGCCCTCGGAGCCGGGGTTTGCGAAACGCGTCATGGGGCGGCCTCCCGTGGTGTACGCGTGATGGGGTCCCGTTGTCGGACGCGTCGTTCGTGCGCGTCCCGGCCCCGCCCGCGCCGACACGGGCGGAGCCGACGGGGAGGCTAGCCGCGGCCACGTTGCGGGGACGTTGCGTCCTGGTGGCCGCCTCCTTGCCGTTCAGCGTGGTCTTCGCGGTGCGGGCCGGCTCCGTGGTGGGTGCCGTCTCGGTGCTGGGCAACGCCCCCTTGGCGGGTGCCGTCTCGGTGCTGGGCAATGCCCCCTTGGCGGGTGCCGTCTCCGTGCGGGGCAACGCCCCCTTGGCGGGTGCCGTCTCCGTGCTGGGCAACGCCCGCCAGCCCGTACAGCTCCCGCAGCCGCCGGACCCGCGCGGCCGGAACCGCCCGCCCCGGCGCATGCTCCGGAAGCGCGGTCAGCAGCGCCTCCGCGACCTCCAGATCGTCCTCGCCCCACGGCGTCTGCGCCCAGCGCCGCAGCAGTTCCGGATCGCCGTGGGACAGCACGGTGCGCCGCAGCCCGTCCTCCAGCACCCGCCGCATCCGGCACACCCCCGGCGCCTCCGACAGCGGCAGCAGCGGCCCCGGATACGCCCGCAGCGCCGTATACGCGTCGCCGGAGGCCAACGCCTCGGCGGCGTCGGCCAGATCGGTGCTCACGGGCGCGCAGAGCCGGTACGGGCGCGAGCCCAGCAGCGGGCCCACCAGGCGGCGCAGCCGCGACAGCTCGGCCCGCAGCGTCACCGGGGAGCGGTCGTCGGCCCGGGGCCCGTACAGCTCCAGCGTCAGCCGGTCGCCGGACAGCCCCTCCGGATGGCCCGCCAGCAGCACCATGATCTCGCTGTGCCGCCGCCCGAGCCGCAGCCGCCGCCCGTCGACGACCAGCAGCGCCTCGTCCCGGCCCAGCGCCGTCAGACAGATCCGCGGCCCGCGAGCCCGTGGCTCCCCGGCGCCCAGTTGGGCCTCGGCGGCGCGGGCGGTCGCCTGGACCAGGGCCAGGCTGTGCGGGGCGGCCAGATGGTCCCCGCCGGTGATGTCCACCGCGCCCAGCAGCCGTCCGGTGTGCGGATCGTGGATGGGGGCGGCGGCGCAGGTCCACGGTTGCACAGTGCGGTTGAAGTGCTCGGTGGCGAAGATCTGCACCGCATGGTCGACGGTGAGTGCCGTCCCGGGCGCGTTGGTGCCCGCATGGCTCTCGTCCCAGCGCGCCCCGGCCACGAAGTTCATCCGCTCGGCCTGGTTCCGTACGCCCGCGTGCCCCTCCACCCACAGCATCCGGCCCTGTTCGTCGCAGACCGCGAGCAGATGGGCGCCGTCGTGGGCGATGGTGCCCAGCAGCTCCCGGAACAGCGGCATCACCCGGGCCAGCGGATGGTCCGCGCGGTAGGTGTCCAGCGCGTCGTCCGCCAGGTCGATCGGCGCGTTGCGCTCCTGGGCGACCCGCGCGTCGGCCGAGCGCCGCCAGGACTCCGCCACCACCGGCCGCACGGCCGGGCTCACCGACCCCTCGGTCAGAAACGCCTCATGGGCGCGGCGCACGGCAAGGGTGCGCTCGGCGGGGTCGGTGCCGGACGCCATCGCCAGCCAAGGATTGACCATGGTGCCTCGCTCAGCGGTACGGGGGGCGGAATGTTCAGAGGTCCAGGGTCCCAGGGTTTCGGGAATTCGGGGCTTCGGGGATACGAGGAGACGGTACTAAGGGGCGGACGGGGTGGGGGAGTCGGCCGTCAGCTTCGGGCGGGCAGAGAGGGAGCGGGCGCGACCCCGGGCGGGGAGGCATAGCCGCAGGAGTGGCAGATCTTCCACCCGTCCTGGTTCACGGCGAGTTGGCCACCACAGCTCGGGCACTGCTCGGAGCTCATGATCGTTCCTTTGGTTCATGCGCACGAGACGGTGCGGGCCACCCGTGCGCTCAGATTTCCTTGTGGGGCGGATGCCCCGCAACAGTCAGAACAAGCCGCGTTCAGGTACGGGCACCGGATGGAGCGTGTTCACACCGGGTGTGCGGCGTTGCCGGGAATCTCCCCTTACGCTTCCCGCGCCCCCTCGCACGCCGCTTGAACGCTTGAGGATCGGTCGGCCGCCGGTCGAGCCCGCCACGCACGTCGGGCCCGCCACGCACGACAACGCGGGCGGGGAGCCGGTGAGGGCTCCCCGCCCGCGTCATCAGGGGGCGTACGGGGTTCGTACGAGGGTCAGCTGATGGACTTGATCAGCTCACCGTTGGTGGTGTCGCCGCTGAGCTCCCAGAAGAAGGTGCCGCCCAGGCCCTGCTGCTGCTTGTAGTTCATCTTGCCGGCGATGGTGGCGGGAGTGTCATAGCTCCACCACTGGTTGCCGCAGTGCGCGTAGGCCGTCCCCGCGACCGTGCCGGTCGCCGGGCAGGAGTTCTTGAGCACCTTGTAGTCCTCGATGCCCGCCTCGTACGTGCCGGGCGCGGCGCCGGTCGCCGTGCCGCCGGGGGCGTCCTGGGTGACGCCGCTCCAGCCGCGTCCGTAGAAGCCGATGCCCAGCAGCAGCTTCGAGGCGGGGATGCCGGCGCCCTTGAGCTTGGTGATGGCGGCGTTGGTGTCGAAGCCCTGCTGCGGAATGCCGTTGTAGGAGTTGAGCGGCGAATGCGGGGCGGTGGGGCCCTGTGCGGCCCATGCGCCGAAGAAGTCGTACGTCATCGGGTTGTACCAGTCGACGTACTGCGCGGCGCCCGCGTAGTCGGCGGCCTCGATCTTGCCGCCGGAGGAGGCGTCGGCCGTGATCGCCGCGGTCACCAGATTGGACGAACCGAACTTGGCGCGCATCGCGGCCATCAGGTTCTTGAAGGCGTCCTTGCCGCTGGTGTCACAGGTCAGCCCGCAGGCGTTGGGGTACTCCCAGTCGATGTCGATGCCGTCGAAGACATCCGCCCAGCGCGGGTCCTCGACCAGGTCGTAGCAGGACTGCGCGAAGGCCGCGGGGTTCTTGGCGGCCTCGGTGAACCCGGAGGACCAGGTCCAGCCGCCGAAGGACCACAGCACCTTGAGGCCCGGGTGGAGCTTCTTCAGCTTGCGCAGCTGGTTGAAGTTGCCGCGCAGGGCGCCCGCGTCCCAGGTGTCGGCCTGGCCGTCGACGCTGCTCGCCGCGTCGTACGCCTTGTCGTAGTCGGCGTAGGCGTCGCCGATGGCGCACTTGCCGCCGGTGACATTGCCGAAGGCGTAGTTGATGTGGGTGAGCTTGGCGGCCGAGCCCGAGGTCTCGACGTTCTTGACGTGGTAGTTGCGCTGGTAGATGCCCCATTCGGTGAAGTAGCCGACGACCTTGTCACCGGCGGCCTTCGTGGCGGGGGCCTCGGCGGCCTTGGGTGCGGCCTTGGGCGTGGCCTTGGTTATGCCGGCGCTTTGGGGTTCACCGGCCGCGGCCGAGCCCGCGAGCAGAGTGGCGGTCAGGACCGCCGTACAGAGCGCCGCGAGCGCGGCCGACAGTCTGCCTGGTCTGAGCATGGAGTCTCCTCGGTGGGGGGTGAGGGGAGAGTGAACTGCCCGACGACCTGCCCATAGCTTGACATGAACGCGCAGGGCAAGGTGGGGAAAAGGTAGAAGGACTAGACCAGTGGGGTCAATGGTCTGGGCCAATTTGCTCCGCACATGCGACGTTGGTGGGAATGCGCGTAAGAAGGTGGTGGGCGTTCGTGTGCGAAGTTGATCGAAGATCGGGCAACCGGTGGCGGAAGGCCCGGGATCGGGCATACTCCAACCGCCGCGGTACAGGTCACCACCCCTCGCGATCCGGGCGGGCGGGCCGGTCGGCGGCAGCAACACCGGCGGCGCCGCCACACCCCGGCGCACGTCGCCGCAGCGCCTGAACAGGGGAGAGGAGAGCGCCGCCATGACCGACCACGGCCCGCAGCCGGTGGAACGCGAGCTGCCCACCGAGGAGGCCCGCGACCTGATTTCGCTCGTCCGCGAGCTGATCGAACGGGAGATCAAGCCCCGGGCCGCCGAGGAGGAGGCCGCCGGGCGCTTCCCCCGCGAGCTGTTCACCCTGTTGTCCGAGTCCGGGCTGCTGGGGCTGGTCCAGCCCGAGGAGTTCGGCGGTGGCGACCAGCCGTACGAGGTCTATCTGCAGGTCCTGGAGGAACTCGCGGCGGCCCGGCTGACCGTCGGCCTCGGCGTCAGCGTCCACACCCTGGCCTGCCACGCCCTCGCCCGCTACGGCAGCAAGGAGCAACGGGCCGAGCACCTTCCCGCGATGCTGGGCGGCGGTCTGCTCGGCGCGTACTGCCTCTCCGAGCCCTCCTCCGGCTCCGACGCGGCCGGGCTCACCACCCGGGCCACCCGTGACGGGGACACCTGGACGATCGAGGGCACCAAGGCGTGGATCACCCACGGCGGAATCGCCGACTTCTACACCGTGCTCGCCCGCACCGGCCCCGAGCGCACCCGGGGCATCAGCGCCTTCCTCGTCCCCGCGGGCACCCCCGGGCTCTCGGCGGCCGCACCCGAGCACAAGATGGGCATGGCCGGTTCGCCGACCGCCCAGATCCATCTCGACGGAGTGCGGGTCCCCGACGCGCGCCGCATCGGCGAGGAGGGCCAGGGGTTCGCGATCGCCCTGTCCGCCCTCGACGCGGGCCGTCTGGGCATCGCGGCCTGCGCCGTCGGCGTCGCCCAGGCGGCGCTGGACGAGGCGCTCGCCTACACCGCGCAGCGGCGGCAGTTCGGCCGGCCGATAGCCGACTTCCAGGGGCTGCGCTTCATGCTCGCCGACATGGCCACCCAGATCGAGGCCGGGCGCGCCCTGTACCTGGCGGCGGCACGGCTGCGGGACGCGGGGCGGCCGTTCTCCAAGCAGGCGGCGATGGCCAAGCTGTTCTGCACGGACGCCGCGATGCGGATCACCACCGACGCCGTCCAACTGCTCGGCGGATACGGCTACACGGTGGACTTCCCGGTCGAGCGTTATATGCGTGAGGCGAAGGTCCTGCAGATCGTGGAGGGCACCAACCAGATCCAGCGGGTGGTCATCGCCCGCGCTCTCGCGGGACCTGAGACCGGCTGAGCCGGGTGTTTCGGTGGGGGGCGCGGCATGCGCCCCCGCCGTTCGCCTACCGCCGCGTCACCGGGGAGCGGACCGGCTGCGAGCCGGGGCCGCCGAGGTGCGAGAACGGCTGCGTCCGCCAGTCCAGGCCCGCCGGAAGCGTCAGCAGCAGCGCGGCGTCCCGCTCCCGCGCCTCCAGCGACGCGTCGGCGGGGGCGGCGTCGGCCGCCCGGCGGCCGGTGCCGGCGCAGACCGTGAGCCCGAACGGGTCCCACGGGGAGGAGCAGAGCGCGTGCTCGGGAAGAACGTCCTCGTCGGCGAGGAGCGCGATGGGGCGCGCGCAGTCCGGGCAGATCACCCGGAACATCTCATAGGTGTCGTTGTGCTCGTCGGTATCGATGTCGCCTGTGTCGAGGCGCTCGAGCTGAGGCATGTGTTTCCCCCTCGGGTGGGCTGGTCGGGCGCGTCGGCCTCGACCACAGCAAGCATTTCCCTCGCGGCCGCATAGGTAATCGCGGCAACTCATAGGACACCCATGAGGAGATGTGGCGTTCGTCACATGCCCGGTGCAGGTGCGGTGTACGGGCGTCTCTGCCCGGTGTGCCCACCCGTTGTGCCGGAGCCCTCCCGACCACATAAGGTGATCGGCTGTGGAGGAGTTGGACAGACAGATCGTGGAGCTGCTCGTCAAGGACGGCCGGATGAGCTACACGGACCTGGGCAAGGCCACCGGCCTGTCCACATCGGCCGTGCACCAGCGGGTTCGCCGCCTCGAACAACGGGGCGTGATCCGCGGCTATGCCGCCGTCGTGGACCCCGAGGCCGTCGGGCTGCCCCTCACCGCGTTCATCTCGGTCAAACCCTTCGACCCCAGCGCGCCCGACGACATCTCCGAGCGGCTCGCCGAGGTGCCCGAGATCGAGGCGTGCCACAGCGTCGCGGGCGATGAGAACTACATCCTCAAGGTGCGCGTCGCCACCCCGCTGGAGCTGGAGCACCTGCTCAGCCGGATCCGCTCGCTGGCCGGAGTCTCCACCCGCACCACCGTGGTCCTCTCCACGCCCTACGAGGCGCGCCCGCCGCGCGTCTGAACGCCCGGCCTCTCTTTGCCGGGCCCCCTTCCCAGCCCCCTCATCTGATACCCCCCGAGGCAGCCCGCCGTGAACGACCCGACCCCCGCCCAGGCCCCCGAAGGCCGTACCGTCCTGCTGCGCGGAGGTGAGGTCCACAGCCCCGCCGATCCGTTCGCGACCGCGATGGTCGTCGAGCGCGGCACCATCGCCTGGGTCGGCTCCGAAGGGGCCGCGGACAGCTTCGCGGACGGCGTGGACGAGATCATCCCGCTGGACGGGGCACTGGTCACCCCGGCGTTCACCGATGCGCATGTGCACACCACCGCGACCGGGCTCGCCCTCACCGGACTCGATCTCACCGGCGCCCGTACGCTCGCCGACGCGCTGGAGCGGGTGCGCGCCTTCGCCGCCGCCCACCCCGCCGACCGGGTGCTGCTCGGCCACGGCTGGGACGCCGCCCGCTGGCCCGAGGGACGGCCGCCGTCGCGGGCCGAACTCGACGAGGCGACCGGCGGCCGCCCCCTCTATCTCACCCGCATCGATGTGCACTCCGCCGTCGTCACCACCGCCCTCCTCGACCGCGTCCCCGGCGTGTCGGACCTGGCCGGCCACCGCGCCGACGCCCCCCTGACCGGCGCCGCCCACCACGCCGTCCGGGCCGCCGCCCACGCGGCCGTCACCGAGCGGCAGCGCACCGACGCCCAGCGGGCCGCCCTGGCCCGCGCCGCCTCGCTCGGCATCGGCTCCCTCCACGAATGCGCCGGGCCCGACATCTCCTCCGAGGACGACCTCACCGGGCTGCTGAAGCTTGCCGCCGGGGAGCCGGGACCGCGGGTCCACGGCTACTGGGCCGAGGCCGCGAGCAGCGCCGCCGACCTGGACAAGGTGCGCGAACTCGGCGCCATCGGCGCGGCGGGCGACCTCTTCGCCGACGGGGCGCTCGGCTCGCACACGGCGTGTCTCCACCAGCCGTACGCCGACACGCCGCACACCGGCACCGCCTATCTGGACGCGGCGGCCATCGCCGCCCATGTCATCGCCTGCACCGAGGCCGGGATCCAGGCCGGATTCCACGCCATCGGCGACGCCGCCGTCACGGCCGTCGTCGAGGGCGTACGGGCCGCCGCCGACAAGGCCGGGCTCGCCCGCGTCCGCGCCGCCCGCCACCGCGTCGAACACGCCGAGATGCTCACCCCCGGGACCATCGCGGCCTTCGCCGACCTCGGCCTCACCGCCTCCGTCCAGCCCGCCTTCGACGCACTGTGGGGCGGCGAGGACGGCATGTACGCCCAGCGGCTCGGCCCCGGGCGGGCCCGCACCCTCAACCCGTACGCGGCGCTGCTGCGCGCCGGTGTGCCCCTGGCGCTCGGCTCCGACAGCCCGGTCACCCCGCTCGACCCCTGGGGCACCGTGCGCGCCGCCGCCTTCCACCGCACCCCGGAACACCGGATCTCCGTCCGCGCCGCCTTCACCGCCCACACCCGCGGCGGCTGGCGGGCCATCGGGCGGGACGACGCGGGCGTCCTGGTGCCCGGCGCGCCCGCCGACTACGCGATCTGGCGGACCGGTGAACTCATCGTGCAGGTGCCCGACACGCGGGTCGCCGGGTGGTCGACCGACCCCCGCTCCGGCACCCCCGGCCTGCCCGACCTCACCCCCGGCGGTCAACTGCCCGTCTGTGTGCGCACGGTGGTGGGCGGACGCACCGTCCACCTCCGGCCGGACGAGTGACGCGCGGGCGCCCCGTACCGCCGAACGATGAGCCCCCGGCCTGTCGTGGCATCTGAACATCGTCCGTACTGACCTGGTCATTTGAGGAAACGGCGCAGGTCATGTGGCTGTTGACAGGGTGCGGTCGGTGGCCGGTAGGTTCGGCCTCGTCCACCATTGGACGCCCGACCGGGGAATCTTCACGCAGTCGTCGAACGCCGCTGGGCCAGAGGGAGACGCGCCGCCGTGGTGCGCCGCCACTGGGAGCCAGGTCCAGCGCACGGGGGCGAGGGAGGGATCGCCGGGTCGGCAGGTGCGACCCGGGAGGGGCCCGGACGCTCAGTAGACAACGGCTCTCGGTCGATCCGCAGCCAGCGGGTCCCAGGTCGGCCCGAAGGGCGTCGGGCCCCCACTCCGCACGCGCACACCGGCGGACCGCCCCCCGACGCGGGGGCGGGGCCGCCGCCGGGCGAGGAACCCCCGCCATGGCCGAAGCGTTTCCATGGCCCGAGGTCACAATCCGCACCTCGGGACAACTTCTGGGCGCCCGCGTTATACGGTCACTTCACCACAGCACGACCTGTAGGAAGGCCGCACCGTGCCATCGGGTTCCGACACCACCGCCGAAACCGCCCCCACCGGGCCGGACGCAGACCGTCCGGGTCCGCGGTCCGGCCCCGCCGTCACGCCGCCCACCGGCGGCGCCGTCGAAGGCGGTGACACCGCCGAGGGCGGCGAGACCGGGACCGCGGCGCCCGCGACCGCGTCCGAGCCGTCCGGCGGAGAGCGGCGGCCCGGCCGGCTGCGCCGTCTGGGCCTGCTCGCCCGCCACGAGGCGCGGCGCAGCGCGTTGGCGGCGGTCGGCGGGCTCGCGCTCGGCCTCGCCTTCCCGCCGTTCGGGGTGTGGCCGCTGTCCCTGGTGGCCGTCGCCGCCCTGGCCCTGCTCACCCACGGCCGGACCGCGCGCCAGGGCGCCTGGACGGGCTTCGCCTTCGGGGTGCCGTTCTTCCTGCTGCTGCTGAAGTGGCTCAGCGTCGTGGGCTGGGACGCGGTGATCGGCCTGTCCGTCATCCAGGCGGCCTTCCTCGCGCTGATGGGGGCGGGCCTGGCCCTGGTCTCCCGGCTGCCGGTACCGGCCCTGTGGCCGCTGTGGACGGCCTGTCTGTGGGTCGCCGAGGAGTGGGCCCGCGACCGGGTGCCCTTCGGCGGCTTCCCCTGGGGCCGGCTGGCCTTCGCCAATACCGGCTCGCCCTACACGCCGCTCGCCGCGCTGGGCGGCGCCCCGCTGGTCACCTTCGGCGTCGCGCTGACGGGCGGGGCGCTCGCCTCCGCCGCGCTCGTCCTGTGGCGGCTGCGCCGCGCCGGGGGCCTCTCGCCGCGCGGCGCCCTGCCCGCCGCCGGGGCCGTGGCCGTCGCCGCCGCCGTGACGGTGGCCGGATTCGCGGTGCCCATCCCCACCGCCGCCGACGACTCGGTCGATATCGCCGTCGTCCAGGGCAATGTGCAGCAGGCCGGGATGGACTTCCTGGGCCGCCCGATGAAGATCCTCAATAACCATGTGAACGCGACCCTGGACCTGGCCAAGGACGTCAAGGCGGGCCGGATCGCCAAGCCCGATCTCGTCATCTGGCCGGAAAACGCCTCCGACCTCGATCCCTTCCAGTATCGGGAGGCATACGCCCGGATGGACGAGGCCGTGAAGGCGATCGGCGTTCCGGTGCTGGTCGGTGCCCTGGTCGACCATCCGACCAAACAGGGCTATGTGGAGAACCAGGGCATCGTCTGGGACCCGAAGAGCGGCCCCGGCGCCTCGTACACCAAGCAGCACCCCGTGCCCTTCGGTGAGTACGTCCCCTTCCGCCAGCAGCTCAGCAAGATCATCACCCGGCTCCAGCGGGTGCCCCGCGACTTCTACCCCGGCGACCACACCGGCGTGCTCAAGGTCGGCCCCGCCCGGCTCGGCGATGTGATCTGCTTCGAGGTCGCCTACGACGAGATCGTCCGCGACACGGTCAACGCGGGCGCCCGGGCGATCGTCGTCCAGACCAACAACGCCACCTACGGGCGCAGCGGCCAGCCCGAGCAGCAGCTGGTCATGTCCAAGCTGAGGGCGATCGAACACGGTCGGCCGGTGATCACCGCTGCCACGAGCGGGATCAGCGCCGTGGTCTCCCCGGATGGCACGATCGAGCAGCGGACGAAAGAATTCACGCAAGATGTGCTCACCGCGCGCATCCCGCTGCGTGACGGCAAGACCCTGGCCGACCGCGTCGGTGCGATCCCCGAGTGGGTGCTCGCTATGGTGGGCGTTCTGTCCTGCGCGGCCGCGATCACGATCGGCCGTCGGGGACGTACGGACGAGAAGGGGCAGTAGCCGTGAGCGACGCACGCGAGGCCGAGGAGCCGCGCCGGAGCAACGACCGTGATGATTCGTCTCACGGGCGGAGAAGCGAACAATCCGACGCCGTGAGCGACGCACGCGAGGCCGGAGAGCCGAGTGCGAAGGCTGGTGAGTCGAGCGCGAAGGTCGACGCGCCGGGTGCCGGAGCCGCGGAGTCGAGCGCGAAGGCCGACGCGCCGGGTGCCGGAGCCGCGGAGCCCAGCATGAAGGCCGACGCGCCGCTGGCCGAAGCCGACGAGCCGCGCACCGACGGCGCGGATGCGGAGCCGGGCCGCGAGCGTCAGGACGACGGTGGCCGGCGGAAGTACGGTCCGCTCGGTACGACCTTGGTGATCATCCCGACCTATAACGAGGCGGAGAACATCAAGTCGATCGTCGAGCGGGTCCGGGAGTCGGTTCCGGACGCGCACATCCTCGTCGCGGACGACAACAGCCCGGACGGTACCGGCAAGGTCGCCGATGAGCTGGCCGCCGAGGACGACCGCGTCAAGGTGTTGCACCGCAAGGGCAAGGAGGGCCTCGGCGCCGCCTATCTGGCCGGGTTCCGCTGGGGCATCGAGCACGGCTACGGCGTGCTGGTGGAGATGGACGCCGACGGCTCCCACCAGCCCGAGGAACTGCCCCGGCTGCTCACCGCGCTCAAGGGCGCGGATCTGGTGATCGGTTCCCGCTGGGTGCCCGGCGGCCGCATCGTCAACTGGCCCAAGTCCCGCGAGTTCATCTCCCGGGGCGGCAGCACGTACTCCCGCCTTCTCCTCGATGTGCCGATCCGCGATATGACGGCCGGCTATCGCGCGTTCCGTAAGGAGACGCTCGAGGGCATCGGCATGGACGAGGTCGCCTCCCAGGGCTACTGCTTCCAGATCGACCTGGCCTGGCGGGCCATCAAGGCGGGCTTCCATGTCATCGAGGTTCCGGTCACCTTCATCGAACGCGAGCGCGGCGAGAGCAAGATGAGCCGCGACATCGTCACGGAGGCGGCCTGGCGGGTCATGTCCTGGGGCGTGGGCTCGCGGGTCAACAAGATGCTGGGCCGCAAGGAGCCGTAAACCCGGCTCCGGGCCCCCGGGCCGGGCTTCCGGTCCCGCCGGGTCCCAATCTCCGGTCCTCCGCCTTCGCGCTCGGAGTAGTCCCGCAGGCGTCCTTCCGTCCCGTACCGGACACTTGAGGCGGAAGGAGGCGGAACATGGCTAAAGCGACCACGAAGAGCGGGAAGTCGACGGCGCGCGGCATGGCGGCCCGAGGGAGCGCCAAGTCGGGCAGCATGGAGATGCGGACCAAGGAGGATCTGTACCGCGAGGCCCAGAAGGCGGGCATCGAGGGCAGGTCCCAGATGTCCAAGAGTCAGCTGATCTCGGCACTGCGCCACCGCTGACCACGGGACCGAGCGCGTCTCGGTCTCAGCGGACCCCCGGGACGGTCAGCACCGTGAGCAGTGCCGTCCCGGCGGCCAGCCAGGCGACGTAGTCGCCGATATGCCCGGACTGCAGCCGCCGTACGGGCGCGAGTAGCGCGGCCGTCCCGGTGTGGACCGGCCGCCGTACCGCCAGTGTGGCCAGGGTGATGGCGAGGGCAGTGGAGAGCAGCCCGAGCAGGATCCCGGTCGCCTGCCAGTGCGGCGGCACGGACGCCGGGACGGCCGTGGCGCGTCCGTCGAGCACCGACCGCCGGTAGCCGCCGGTGTCGGTGAACAGCGCCCCGGCCCGGCCCACCGCGGACGCGACGGCCGGGATCACCCCGATGGCCAGTGACGCGGCCAGCAGCACGGCGGGCACCGCCAGCAGCGGCACCGGGATCCGCCCGAGGCGGCGGCCGGTCTCGGGCTCCTCCTCGCCGGTGGTCTCCGGGCCGCTCTCCTGCCCGTCCCGGGGCCGCCGCCCCACTCCGGCGAAGATCCGCAGCCCGGCGCGCAGCACCGCGCCCCCGGTCACCGCCGACACCAGGACGTAGAGCGCGGGCAGCCATGCGGCGGTGTGCCCCGCGGCCTCCTCGGCGACGGCCTTGCCGAGCCCGGAGCCGAACGGCGGCAGCCCGCTCAAGGCCAGACCGCCCACCGCGAACAGTGCCCCGACCTCCGGCAACTCCCGGGCCCGGCCGAACAACTCGTGCTCGTCCACCGACGCGTACCGGTCCAGCAGCACCCCGGCGCAGGCGAAGAGGGCCGCCTTCACCCCCGCATGGCCGAGGACGTACAGCGCCGTGCCCGAGATCCCCTCGGGGGTCAGCACGGCGACGCCGATCAGGAACAGCCCGGTGTGGGAGACGGTCGAGAACGCCAGCAGCCGTTTGAGATGGCGCTGCTGCCAGCACATCGCCGCCCCCAGCAGGGCCGTGAGGACGCCCAGCACCAGCAGGGCGCGGGTGAAGTCGGGGTGGGAGAGACCGCCGGGCCCGGCGAAGACCGTCCAGTAGACCCGGGCGACCCCGTAGACACCCAGCTCCACCATCACCCCGGACAGCAGCATGCACACCGGCGTCGGGGCGACCGCGTGCGCGTCCGGCAGCCAGAAGTGGAACGGGACGGCGGCCGCCTTCACCAGCAGACCCGTCGTCACCAGGACGAACGCGGCGAGCACCAGCCCGTCCGGCCCGCCCGCGTCCAGCTTCCGCCCGATCTGCGCGAACCCCAGCTCCCCGGTGCGCGCGTACAGCAGCGTGATGCCCAGCAAGGTGACGTAGGCGCCCAGGGAGTTCACCACCCCGAAGGCCAGCGCGCCCTGCAGCGGTTTGGGCTCCTCGACCCGGAAGCCGGTCAGCGCGTAGGCGACCACGCCCATCAGCTCGAAGAAGACGAAGGCGTTGAACAGATCGCCGGTCAGCGCGAAACCGCACATGCCCGCCTGGAACACCAGGATCAGCGCGGGGAAGGAGCCGGTGTGGCGGCGCGGTGGCTGCTCGAAGTAGCGCCAGGAGTAGAGGAGGACGGCGACGACGAGCAGCGAGGCCAGCGCCGCGAGCCCGGCGCCCAGCGGATCGCCGACCAGCACGATGCCCGCCGCGCCGCCGCCCACCGGCCGCCGGCCGCCCACCCACTCCACCGGATACGCCTCCGGCCCGGGATGACCGGCCCGGAACAGCACCAGGAGCGCCAGTACGGCGGTGACGGTCGCGAAGGCGCAGCCCAGAACGTCGGAGGCGAACCGGGGCAGCCGCCGTCCGGTGGCCACCAGCACCGCCGCGCCCATCAGCGGTGCCGCCACCACCAGCGGCAGCAGTCGCGCGGTGTCCACCCGGTCAGCCCTTCAGCTCGGACAGGGCGTCCGGGTCGACCGTGCCATGGCGTTTGCGGAGCTGGACGACGAGCGCGAGCAGCAGCGCGGTCACGGTCGCGCCGACCACGATGTCGGTGAGGGCCAGCGCCTGGACCACCGGGTCGACCACCCGGCTGTCGGTGGGCGCGTCGGCGAAGACCGGGGCGGTGCCGCCGTTGCGGTAGCCGACGGCGAGCAGCAGCACATAGGTGGAGGACTGGGTGACCGCCAGGCACCCCACGGCATGGATCAGGTTCCGGCTGGTCACCAGCCCGTACACACCGATCAGAAAGATCCATCCGGCGACCAGGTACGGCAGGACCGTCACGCTCGCTCCCTCTCGTCGTCTCCGTTGTCTCCGCCGTCTCCCGCGCCGCGCGGGCTCCCGTCGTCCTCCCCGGGCTCCTCGATCTCCACGGCCTGGTCCAGGAAGCGGGCCAGCAGGACCACGACCCCGCTGGCGACCTCCAAGCCGACGGCCGCGTTGAGCACCGGCACCGTGCCGCCCGAGGACAGGGTCGCGAAGGTCCCGAACGGCAGGACGTTCGCGAGGAACGCCGACCCCGCGAGGACGGCCGCGAGCCCGGTGATGACATAGGTCACCTCGCCCGCGGCCTCCCCGATCTCGTAGAGCGTCAGCGGCCGGGCCCGCTCCAGGGCCCGGTAGTCGGCGGCGATGTAGAGCAGATGCAGCGCGGTGGCGGCGACCACCCCGCCCTGGAAGCCGCCGCCCGGGCTGATCTGACCGTGCGCGATCACATACAGCCCCACCAGCAGGGCGGGCGGCAGCATCAGCAGCGCGAACCGGCGCACCCGTGGGTGGACCACGGCGGGCTCGGGATCCTTGCGGCGCTCGTCCCGGGCCCGGCGCAGCAGCACCACGGTGCCGAGGACGGCGGAGAAGAAGATGGTTTCCTCGCCGAGCGTGTCGAAGGCGCGCAGATCGAAGTTGACGGACGCGATGACATTGGCCGTGTGATGGCTCAAGGAGGCGTGCACGGCCCGGACGCCGTACGGGTGGTGGCCGGTGCCGAACGCCGGCAGGCCGAAGCAGGCGACGGCGAACAGCACGGCGAACCCGGCGGCGCCCACCAGGAAGACCCACAGCCGGACCCGGGCGCTCATCGCTCACGGCCCGCCCGCTGGTCCGCGCCGTCGCCGTCCCCCGGGCGCCGCCGCACCTTGCGCACGGTCAGCAGGATCATCAGCGGCGTCACCGCGGAGCCGACGGCGAGCTGCGAGAGCGCGACGTCCGGCGCCTGGAGGAAGGTGAACAGCAGGGCCAGCGCGAGGCCGAGGAAGGACAGCACCAGCGCCTGCCGCACCGGGTCCCGGTTGAGCACGGCGGCGGTGGCGGCGCCCGCGACCAGCAGCAGCGCGACGACGATCAGCACATCGGTCATGCCGTGATGCCCCCGTTTCCGCCGCGGGCGCTGGTCACCACGCTGCCCGCGATCAGCAGCGCGCCGATCAGCAGCAGCTTCGCCATGGCCCGGCCGGGCCCGGTCGCCACGCACAGCGGCAGCACCGTGGCGGGCACCCCCACCAGTGCCGTCCACCGCACCAGCCGCGAGTCGGGCAGGACGCCCAGAAAGCGGGCGTAGATCAGCGTTCCGGTCGGGCCGAGCACGCTGACCACCAGCGCCACATCGGTGTACGAGGTCCGGTGGAAGCCCTGCGCGGCCAGCAGCAGCACCAGCCCGGCCAGCAGCGAGGTGAGGTTCTGGCCGATCAGCCGGTCCTTGGGCGAGCCGTAGGCGATCCGCCACAGCACCGGCACCAGCGCGAGCAGCGGCACCAGCGCCGCCACCAGCCAGCCCTCGGAGGTGCTCACCGGCCCGTCACCGCCCGTCGCCCGGCGCGGGCGAGCAGGGCGGCGGCCAGCGCGGCGGCCGACCCGACCAGGATCTCCAGGGGGTCGACGGTGCCGATCAGCACCAGCCAGATCCCGGCCAGCGCCGCCCACCACACCAGGACCTCCAGCACACCCGTCATTCGACACCTCCGCCGACAGCGGGTACCCGGACCGCCACCGCCGATTCCCCGCGGATTCCGTCCGGTCTCCTTCGGGGTCCTCTTCGGAGTCCTCCCTGGACTCCTCTTCGGACTCCTTTTCCGGCTGCTGGAGCCTCTGGGACACCTCGCACGTTGGAACCCATGAGATCCCCTCGATCCCCTTGGCCACGCGGCCCCGGGCTCCGTTTCGCGCACGGGTCCGGGCACACTTGGAGGCATGATGACCGGCGCATCCCAGCAGAGCGACCCGACCCGCCCGAAGCGCTCACGCGCCCGCACCTTCGTGCCGCTGGGGATCGCCGCCTGGCTGGTTCTGGAGATCTGGCTGCTGACATTGGTGGCGGACCTGGCCGGTGGGCTGACCGTCTTCCTGCTGCTGGTCGCGGGCGTGGTGGTGGGCGGGGCCGTGGTCAAGCGCGGTGGCCGCCGGGCGTGGCAGAGCCTGGCCGGGTCGATGCGGCCGGGCGGCGCCGAGGAGCCCTCGGTACGGCCCGGAAGCTCCTTCACCATGCTCGGCGGGCTGCTGCTCATGGTGCCGGGGCTGATATCGGACGTGGCCGCGCTGGTGTGTCTGTTCCCGCCGACCCGGGCGCTGCTGCGACGCCGCGCGGAGAGTGCGCTGTCGCGCCGGATGGGCTTCGTCCCCGGATCCCCGTCCGACCCCTTCCTTCAGGCCCGTGAGGAGTGGGAGCGCCGGGGCGGGCAGGCGCGCGCGGAGCGGGGCACGGTCATCCAGGGCGAGGTGATCAAGGACGGGGACGACCGGGACCGGGACGGCGATGGAGAGCCGGGCCCCGGGCTGCGGCCACGCGACCGGGGCTGACTGAGCGCTCCGCTGGATGTGCCGCGCCGTGCCGTCGGTCGTACACTCGGGGCCGGGGCCGGGCCGCCGGCGGCCACAGCCCCACCGACGCCGATGCCACCGCGGAGGCCGACGCCAACGTGAACAAGGGCCGGGGCCACTGCTCAGCAGTGGCCCCGGCCCTTGTTCTCTCAGTGCTGCCGCTCGGATTCAGGCAGACTTACGTGTCGTGTCCCGCGGATGCACGGCGATGTTCATGGCGCCGGAGCGCAGGACCGCCAGCCGCTCGGCCAGCACCTCCTCCAGCTCCTCGCGGGTGCGCCGCTCCATGAGCATGTCCCAGTGCGTGCGCGCAGGCTTGCCCTTCTTCTCCTCAGGTCCGTCGCCGTCCACCAGGAGTGCCATGGCGCCGCACGCCTTGCACTCCCACTCCGGCGGGATCTCCGCCTCTACCGAAAACGGCATCTCAAATCGATGGCCGTTCTGGCATGCGTACTCCACCGCCTGGCGCGGGGCCAGATCGATGCCGCGGTCGGTCTCGTAGCTGGTCACCACGAGTCGCGTGCCGCGGAGAGCTCGCTCACTCATGAATCGTGCCTCCCGGGCTTGTCGCCCACAGGACAGGTGTCGCTGTCGTCGTCATCCGGTCAACGTCCGGTCGGCGGTGAAGATTCCCGTATTGGGACATGCGTCGCCCGTCGTGCCGCCCCGTTGTTCTACCCACAGGCGCCCGGTTTGTCACATCTGGCAGCAGATGTCACCCAGCGTTTCTGGTACTTTAGCGCGCAGTAACGGTCCGCCTGGTAGGCCAAGGGCGTACACTACCGCCCCGATCGCGCCAGCCCTAAATCAGGTCCCGGACCTGGGGCTCGGCACCGCCGCGCGCCACGATCCCGGGGCCCGACGTCCCGGTGGGCGCGGGAATCGCGAAGACACGCAGGAAGAACTGCGACAGCGGCCCGATGGTCAGCGCGAACAGCACCGTACCCAGCCCCACGGACCCGCCCAGGGCGAAGCCGGTGGCCAGCACCGCCAGCTCGATCCCGGTCCGCACCAGCCGGAGCGACCACCCGGTGCGCCGGTGCAGCCCCGTCATCAGCCCGTCCCGCGGGCCCGCCCCGAACCGCGCCGAGATGTAGAGCCCGGTGGCCGCGCCGCACAGCACGATCGCGAAGAGCAGCATCGGGATCCGCACCGCCAGCGACTCCTGCTCCGGTATCAGCCACATGGTGGCGTCCATCACCGGCCCGAGCACCATCACGTTCGACACTGTGCCGAGGCCCGGTCGCTCGCGCAGCGGGATCCACAGCAGCAGCGCGACGAGGCCGACGACGACCGTCACCGTGCCGATCGACAGCGGGGTGTGCTCGGCGATGCCCTGGTGGAAGGCGTCCCAGGGGTCGAGACCGACGGCGGCGCGCAACTGGAGCCCCATGGACGCGCCGTACAGGACGAGCCCCACGTAGAGCTGGACAAGGCGGCGTGGAAGGCGATCGGACAATGCGAGCTCCTGGTGTGAGTGGCCTGCGGCATGTCACTCTGTGGCCTGGAACCAGTCCAGTTCTACGGCCAATTTCCGAAAGGTGGACCGCTTTCGATGAGTCCATGGACGTCCGCGGTCGGCGCACCCCAACTGGCCCGGCTGCTCGGGTCGCAGCACACCCGTGACGGCGTGGCCGCCGGGGCCGCGGCCTCACTGACCGGGGGCCGCCGCGTCCCCGCCTACCGCTCCCTGGCCGACGGCGTACGGCTGCTCATCCTGGAGGGCCGGGTTCCGGTCGCGGCACGCCTCCCCGCCGAGCGCGAGCTCGCCGCGGCGCTCGCGGTCAGCCGCACCACCGTCGCCGCCGCCTATGAGGCGCTGCGCGGCGAGGGGTTCCTGGAGTCCCGGCGCGGCGCCGGGAGCTGGACCGCCATGCCCGCCGGAAGCCCGCTGCCCACCCGGGGGCTCGATCCGCTCCCGCCCGAGGCCGCGGCGTCCGTCATCGACCTCGGCTGTGCCGCGCTGCCCGCCCCTGAACCGTGGCTCACCCGCGCCATGCACGGCGCCCTGGACGAACTGCCGCCCTACGCCCGCACCCACGGCGACTACCCCGCCGGGCTGCCCGCCCTGCGCCAGGCGCTCGCCGACCGCTACACCGCGAGCGGCATACCGACCATGCCCGAGCAGATCATGGTCACCACCGGCGCCATGGGGGCGGTCGCCGCCGCCTGCCGGCTGATGGTCCGGCCCGGGGAGCGGGTCGCCGTCGAATCACCCAGCTACGCCAACATCCTCCAGCTGATGCGGGAGGCGGGCGCCCGGCTGGTGCCCGTCGCGGTGGCCGACCAACTCGGGGGCTGGGACATCCCGGCCTGGCGCCAGGTCCTCAGCGCCGCCGCGCCCCGGCTGGCCTATGTCATCGCCGACTTCCACAACCCCACCGGCGCCCTGGCCACCGAGGAGCAGCGCCGGCAGCTCGTCGACGCGGCCCGCGCCGCCGGAACGATCCTGATCGCCGACGAGACCATGACCGAGCTGCGCCTGGACGACGAGGTGGCGCTGCCCCGCCCGGTCTGCGCCTTCGACCCCGGGGGCAGCACCGTGATCACCGTCGGCTCGGCGAGCAAGTCGTTCTGGGCGGGGTTGCGCATCGGCTGGGTGCGCGCCGCGCCCGATGTCATCCGCAGCCTGGTCGCCGCCCGCGCCTACGCGGATCTGGGCACCCCCGTCATCGAACAGCTCGCCGTCGCCTGGCTGCTGAACACCGGTGGCTGGGAGGAGGCCATCGAGGTGCGCCGGGCGCTCGCCCGCGGCAACCGTGACGCGCTCGTCGACGCCGTCCGACGCCATCTGCCCGACTGGGAGTTCACCGTCCCGCACGGCGGGCTCACCCTCTGGGCCCGCACCGGCGGCCTCTCCGGCTCGCGCATCGCGGAGGCGGGCGCCCGGCTGGGGGTCCGGGTGCCGTCGGGGCCCCGCTTCGGGGTGGACGGCGCGTTCGAGGGGTACGTACGGCTTCCGTTCACCGTCGGGGGAGCGGTCGCCGAGAAGGCCGCCACCCGGCTCGCCGCCGCCGCCGACCTGGTGGCCTCGGGCGCCACGATCGAGGCCGAGTCGCCCCGTACGTACGTGGCCTGACCCGCCGGGACGTGCCCCGCCGGGATGTGCCCCGCCGGGACGTGCCCCGCCGGGACGTGTCCCGCCGGGATGTGCTTCGGCGGGTCACTCCGGCCGGTCACCTCGGCGGGTCATCTGCCGACGGGCGCCGGGGCCGTGGGCGCCGCCGGGTCCGGAGCGGGGAGCAGCCGGAGCACCGCCTGCCGCTCGGCCTCGCTCACCGCCTCGTCGTACGGATCGGGCGTGGCCGGCACCTGGAGGCGGTGCACCGGGCCCGCGCCGAGGCGGGCATAGCCGCGGCCGGGAGGCACCTCGGGCGTCGGCGTGGTGTGCGGCGGCGTCCCGAGGACGGCCGTGACCTGCTCGGACGAGACCGGGCCCAGCACCACCCGGGCCCGGGTGTGGCGCCGCACGGCGTCGCTCAGGCCCTCCGCGGCATCCAGCTGATCGGCCACCACGACCCGTACGTTCGCCGCCCGTCCGTGCCGCAGCGGCACGGCCAGCAGCTCCTGCGGGTCGGTGCGGCCGTCGGCCGCCGCGAGCTGGCTCATCACCGACGGCCGGTCCAGCAGGATCCACAGCGGGCGCTGGATGTCGTCCGGCGGCGAATGCCCCAACTGACGGGCGCGGTTGGCGCCGATCAGCCGGCGCTCGGTCTCATGGCCCGCCCACTCCAGCGTGGCCAGCATCCCGGCCAGCCCGGACTCCACCGCGAGCACTCCCGTCCGCCCGCCCAGACACGCGTACTCGCCGGTGCCGCCGCCGTCCACCACCAGCACCTCGCCATGGGGCAGCGCCTGCAGCGCGATGGAGCGCAGCAGGGTCGTGGTGCCGCTTCCGGGCTGGCCGAGCGCGAGCAGATGCGGTTCGGTCGACCGCGGGCCGGTGCGCCAGACCACCGGCGGTACGTCATGGGTCTCCGGTCCGTCCCCCGTCGCCCGCTCGACCCCCGTGCCCGCCGCGTCCCCCGCGCTCTCCTCGCAGCGCTCCGGCTCCGCCAGTACCGGCAGCGTCCGCTGCACCGACGACGGGTCGGTGAAGCCCAGCACCGTCTCGCCGGGCGCGGTGACGAAGCGCTGGGCGTGGATCGCGGTGGACAGGGCGGGCAGCACGGTCAGGTTGAGGCCGTTGGCCTCCTCGTCCCACTCGAACAGATATTCACGGCCGCGTCCCGACTTCGCGTACAGCAGCTGCTCGATCCGGGTGCGGGCCGCGGGCTCGCCGTCGGTGAAGTAGGCGGGGTAGCGGAGCCGCAGTCGGGTGAGCCGTCCGTCCTCGTCGAAGGCGAAGGAGTCGAACACCGTGGACCAGTCGCCGCCGTGGCTGTAGAGCGGGCTGGGGTCCTCGGAGGCGGAGAAGTACGGCACCAGGGCCTCGTAGAGCGTGCGCAGCCGCTCGGCCCCGTCCGTGCCGGGCGTCCCCGACGCGGCGGGGGCGCGCCCCCGCCCGGCCCAGCCCGCCGCGCCGATCAGGCTGATCGCCGCCGTCAGTGGCCCGTACGGCAGCAGGAAGAGGACGAAGCCGCAGGCGATCACGAGGACGAACACCGGTCCACGGCGGTCGCCCGGCAGCTCCATCCACTTGCGCCGCCCAGTGGCGGCGAGCAGGCGCATCCCCCGGGAGAGCGCGACCAGAGGGTGGAGGACATCGGCGACGCCGTCGGCCGCCGTGCGGGCGAACGCGCGGCCACGGAGGAACGGGATGAGCGGGGTGCCTTCGGCGCCGCCGAGGCGGAGCCGGGGGAGCGGTCTCCGTGCCACGTCAGATCTTGATCCCGCCCAGGAGGCTGGCGAGGCTCGCACCGCCTGCCTTGATGCTCGGCGCGATCGCGGTGGACGCGAGATAGAAGCCGAAGAGCGCGCAGATGATGGCGTGCGACCCCTTCAGTCCGTCCTTGCGGAAGAAGATGAAGACAACGATGCCGAGCAGTACGACGCCGGAAATGGACAGGATCATCACGGTCTCCTGGCTGATGGGGGACGGTCAGTCACCATGAGTGGTTCCAGGATCACAGCATGTATCCATCGGGCGAAAGGTGCAATTGGGTGGATTATCGGTGTAATCATCACCATGGAGGCGTGGCGCTCCGAGCCGACCGCCTCCTCCCGCGGGGGTGGCCACCTCCTCGGACGACTCGGTCGCCGTCCTTAGGGTGGGTGATCACATACCGAGGCAGCGAAGCCGGAGGCGACAGGCCATGACCCAATCGAACCCCGAGAGCGAGCCCGCCCACGACCCGGAGGTGCTGCAACTGGCGGCCAAGGTCTTCGACCTGGCCCGGCAGGGTGACACCGATACGCTCGCCGCCTACGTGGACGCGGGCGTCCCGGCCAACCTCACCAACGACAAGGGCGATTCCCTGCTCATGCTCGCGGCGTACTACGGCCACCCCGCGACGGTGTCGGCCCTGCTGGAGCGCGGCGCCGACCCCAATCGGGTGAACGAACGGGGCCAGACGCCCATCGCCGGGGCCGCGTTCAAGGGCGAGGAGGAGGTGCTGAGGGTGCTGCTGGCCAAGGGCGCCGACCCGCGCTCCGGATCGCCCTCGGCCGTCGAGACGGCGCGGATGTTCGGGCGGGAGGATCTGCTCGCGCTCTTCCAGGCGCCGGGCGCGGAGTAGCGGGGCCGCGCGGCGGCGGCCAGGGGCGGCTTCCGTCGGCCCGTCGGTTGTCCTTGACGGCCGGACGCCATTGACCGTTCAAAAGGTGAAGCGCGAGACTTCATTCAGACCGTGAGTTAAGCGATGAAACCAGTCGGCGTCAAGAGCGGCCGCGTCAGGTAGGTTCGGGCAGGGGGAAGGAGCCCGATGGGTCAGATGAACCGACGGACCGTCCGCGACCTGCGGCGCGGCAACCGCTCGACGCTGCTGCGCCAGTTGTACTTCCAGGGCCCGGTGAGCCGTCAGGAACTGGGGACGCTCACCGGGCTCAGCTCCGGTTCGGTCAGCAACGTCGTCGGCGAACTGCTCGCCGACGCACTGGTGGAGGAGGCCGGGTCCGTCGAGTCCGACGGCGGCCGCCCTCGTACGCTGCTGCGGGTCGCGCCGGGCAGCGGCCATCTCATCGGGGTCGACGTCGGCGAGACCCATGTGCGCGTGGAGCTGTTCGACCTCATGCTGACCGAACTGGCGCGGTGGGAGCATCCGCTGACGCCCGGCGGGCTGGAGAGGGACCCGGAGCCGGTCGTCGGCCACATCCTGACCGGCCTCGAGGCGGTCGTCGCCAAGAGCGGCACGGAGCCGGAGGCGGTCATCGGCGTCGGGGTCGGTGTCCCCGGTGTGGTCGAACAGGGCGACGAGGTCCTCGTCCACGGCCCGACCGCCGGCCGGGACGCGGTGCCGCTGGAGCGGCTGCTGCGCACCGGCACCGATCTGCCGCTGTTCATCGACAACGGCGCCACCGCGCAGGGGCAGGCCGAGATGTGGTTCGGGGCGGGCCGTGGCGCGGACAACGCGGTGATCGCGCTGATCGGCTCCGGCGTCGGCGCGGCCATCGTGACCGCCGGGGCGCCGTACCGGGGCGCGACCAGCAGCGCGGGGGAGTGGGGGCACACGGTCGTCCAGGTCGGCGGGCGCGCCTGCCGATGCGGTGCGGTCGGCTGCCTGGAGGCGTACGTGGGGGCGCAGGCGGTGCTCGACCGCTACGGGCGCGCGGCGCGCGGCGACCGGACGGGGGCGGGTGGTGCGGATGGTGCCGGTGAAGGCGGCGCGGACGGTGCCGGTGAGGATCAGCAGGCCGCGTTCGCCGCGGTCGTAGGGGCCGCCGGAACCGAGGCGCGGGCGCGCGAGGTGCTGGAGGAGACCGCCGCCTACCTCGGCGCCGGTATCGCCGATCTGATCAACCTCTTCAACCCCGAGCGGATCATCCTCGGCGGCTGGGCCGGACTGCTCCTCGGCGGCCGGGTCCTCCCCAGAATCCGGGCCGCCACCGCCTCCTACGCGCTGCACCGGCCGTACGCGCAGACCGAGATCGGGCTGGCCGAACTGGGGCCCGACGCCGTGGCGCTGGGTGCGGCCACCCTCCCGCTGGCACACTTCCTCGCCACCGGCGGAGCGCGCTGAGGGTTCGACTTCTGTCGGTTCAGGGGGAGTTGGGTCAGGGCCCGTCTCAAATTCTTTGAGACAAGAAGGTCCAGACCTATTGACATGACTCGAACAGGGCTGGACATTGTGTCTCCCCGGAGGTGACCGATGACGGCCCAGGCGCAGGCAGCCCAGCCCTCGCTGCGCACCACCGTGCGCGATCCGCGGCACGGCAGCCGCGCCTCACTGCTGTGGACGCTGTACTTCCATGCCCCGCTCACCCGGCAGGAGCTCGTCCGCCGTACGGGGCTCAGCGCCACCACCGTGCGCACGGCCATCGGCAAACTGATCGCCGAAGGCGTCGTCACCGAAGGCGCCGTCACCAAAAGCCTCATCACCCAAGACGCCGTCACCAGCGGCACCGTCACCAGCGGCACCGTCACCAACGGCACCGTCATCAAAGACGCCGCGACCAAAGACGCCGTCGCCAAAGGCATCGTCACCGAAGGCGTCGTCACCGAGACGGAATCGGCCCTCGTCGCGGTGGGCCGCCGGGCCGGCGCACGGCTGCGGCTGGTCCCCGAGCACCGGTACGTCATCGGCGTCGAGGTCGCCGACACCCGGGTCCGCGTCGGGCTGTTCGACCTCGCCCTCACCCAACGGGCCGGTGTCGTCTACCCGTTACCCTCCGAAGAGCGCGACGCCGAAACCGTCGTCGGCCACATCCTGACCGGTCTCGACGCCGTCATCGAGGAAGCCGGGATCCCCCAGGGGCACATCCTCGGCGTCGGTATCGGCGTATCGGCCACCGGCTGGTACGCCCTCCCCCTGGAGCGGCTGCTGAGCACCGGCACCGCACTGCCCCTGCACATCGACCACGGCGCCGAGGCCATGGGCCGGGCCGAGATGTGGTTCGGCGCCGGACGCGGCGTCCAGCACGCCGTCGTCGCGGTCATCGGCTCCGGCGTCAGCGCGAGCGTCATCACCCACGGCGCCCCCTATCGGGGCGCCACCAACAGCGCGGGCGAGTGGGGCCACACCACCGTCCAGGCCGGGGGCCGCCGCTGCCGGTGCGGCGCGCGCGGCTGCCTGGAGGCGTACGTCGGCGCCGAGGCGGTCCTGGAGCGCTTCCGGCAGGCCCGGCGCGGCCGCACCATCCCCGGCGTCGACAAGGAGTCCACGTTCGCCGGGCTGCTCGCGGCCGCCGACACCTCATCCGCCGCACAGCGCGTGCTGGAGGAGGCGGCGGTGTATCTGGGCGCCGGGATCGCCAACCTGGTCAACCTCTTCAACCCGCAGCGGATCATCCTCGGCGGCTGGGCCGGGCTGCTGTTCGGCGCCCGTATGCTGCCCCGGATCCGAGAGACGGTCGCCGCGCAGGCGCTGCGCCGGCCGTACGCCCACACCACCATCGGGCTGTGCCGGGTCGGCCCCCACGCCGTGGCGCTCGGCGCCGCCACCGTCCCCGTCGGCCGCTTCCTCACCGAGGACGCGCACCGTCCCGCCCGTCGCCCGGCCGCCGCCCCCCAACGAGCGCTGACGGGCACCCCTCCCGACCGTCCCCCGACCGCCACTCCCCGACGAGCGCTGATGGGCACCCCTCCCACCCGTACGCCCGTGCCATAGCGCCGCGGACCCCGGCCCCCAGCCGCCGGACGCACACCTTCCCCCCACCGGACCGGCACCCACCGGTCCCATCCCCCACACAGGAAGGCACCACCGCTCCATGAGAAAAACTGTGCGCAACACCGTGATCGGTCTGCTCTCCGCGACCGCGCTCGCCGCCACTCCCTGGCTCACCGCCCCGGCCACGGCCACCCCCCAGGCCACCGACACCAAAGCCAACACCGCAGCCGCCGCCGAGTTCACCGACAACTTCGACGGCGCGGCGGGCAGCGGGGTCGACGGCTCCAAGTGGGGCGTGGAGACCGGCGACAACGTCAACAACCACGAGCGTCAGTACTACACCGACGGCAACAAGAACGCGGCGCTGGACGGCAACGGCAACCTCGTCATCACCGCCCGCAAGGAGAACCCGGCCAACTACAACTGCTGGTACGGCCGGTGCGAGTACACCTCCGCCCGCCTCAACACCTCGCAGAAGTTCACCACCGCCTCCGGCCATGTCGAGGCCCGGATGAAGCTGCCCCAGGGTCAGGGCATGTGGCCCGCCTTCTGGATGCTCGGCAATGACATCGGCAGCGCCGGCTGGCCCAACTGCGGCGAGATAGACATCATGGAGAACGTGGGCTTCGAGCCCAGCACCGTCCACGGCACCCTGCACGGCCCCGGTTACTCCGGCTCGGGCGGCATCGGCGCCGGCTACACCCTCCCCAACGGCGGCAAGTTCTCCGACGCCTTCCACACCTTCGCCATCGACTGGTCGCCCAACAAGATCACCTGGTCCGTCGACGGCAACGTCTACCAGACCCGCACCCCCGCCGACCTGAACGGCAACCGCTGGGTCTTCGACCACCCCTTCTACATCATTCTCAACCTGGCCGTCGGCGGCTACTGGCCCGGCGACCCGGACGGCAACACTTCCTTCCCGCAGCAGCTGGTCGTCGACTACGTCAAGGTGACGGGCGGCAGCTGACGGAGACAGCCGATGTGGAAGCCCGCTGAGCGGTGGCCTCAGGCCGTCATCCGGGGCGGACCGCCTCCGAGACCGCCACGATCAGGGCTTCCACATCGGCTCCCCAGCGTGAGACGAGCGTGAGGTCACGGGCCGGGTCCACCCACAAGAGGTGATTGCCGCCGTTGCCCCGGGCACAGCGCCCGGTCGCCGGGGCCTGCGGCCACACCACGCGGCCGTCGTTGAGCCACCAGGACAGCCCGTACTCCGGCTTGACGGAACACGGCGTCCACAGCTCCGCGATCCAGCGTCGGGACACGACCCGGCGCCCGGCCCACTCCCCGCCCTGCAGGCAGAGCCGGCCGACGCGCGCCAGGTCGAGCGCGCTGATCCACAGCCCGCCGCCCCAGTGGGCGCCGCCGGACACCACGGGGAGGCGGATGCCGCCGACGTCCACGTGGGAGTTGGCGTAGCCGTGCCATGACCATGAGGCGGAGGCCCCGATGGGCTCCAGGACACGGGTGCGCAGCACCTCCGGCAGCGGACGCCGCACCAGGACGGTGAGCGCGAGCGCCGTCAGATTCACCCGGACGTCGTTGTAGGCCCACCCTTCACCGGGCGGGCCGCCCGCCGACTCCGTGCCCTCGCGGACGCTCTGGGCGTCCACGCGCGTCGGCTTTCCCCACAGCTCGCCCTCCCACTGGCTCGTCTGGTCCAGCAGATGGCGCCAGGTGATCCGGCGCCCGTGCGCGTCCGCGAACTGGGGCAGCTCCACGGAGGTGTGCACGGGTTCGTCCAGCCGCAGCAGTCCCTCGTCGAAGGCGACGCCCGCGACGAGGGACAGCACGCTCTTGGTCACGCTGAAGGCCATCTCCACCCGGTTCGGGTCGCCCCAGCGGGCGAGCACCTCTCCGCGCCGTAGGACCACACCACTGGGACCGTCTCCGCTCAGCAGCGGCCCGAGCACCTCGCGGTGCGAGGCGTCCGCCACCTGGGCCGCGAGATAGCTCTCCATGTCCTCGACCCCGGCCACGGGCCGCCCGGCCCGCTCCCGCACGGCACCTTCCAGCGCGACGGGGTCGACCCCCGCCCAGGCGTCACTCACCGGGCCATCCTCCAGGGGCTTCCCTTTCGTGGCAATGCCGTCCCCCGTCAACCGCTCGCTCCCCTGCGCTCGATGTCAGTTTCCTACCAGGCGCCGGGGCGCCTTGACCCGCAGGAGGATCAGCAACGCGGAGGCGAGCAACACGACGCCGGAGACGGTGAATACGGTGACGACGCCGCCGATACCGAATACCAGACCGCCCGCGGCGGCCCCGCCGGCGATAGCGGACTGCACGCCCACCACCACGAGCCCGCCCGCGCTTTCCGCCTGGTCGGGCACCATGCGAGTCGCCCAGTTCGACCACGCCACCGACACGCCGCCAAAGGCCAGACCCCAGAGGACCACCAGAAATACGTACCCGGCTTGCCCGGCGGGAAGGAGCGCCACGCCCAGTGCCGCGACGCCCATCAGCGCCGGCGTCAGTGTCAACGTCAGGCGCAGGCTGATCTCCAGAAGCCATCCGGACACCAGTGTGCCCACGAGGTTCGCCACCCCGAAGACGAACAACAGCAGCGCCAACGCATCGACGTCGACCTTCACCACGTTTTCCAGAGCGGGCCGGATATAGGTGAACAGCGCGTAGTGCCCAATGTGAACCAGCAGCATTCCTACGATGCCCACCCCGAAGCCCGGACGGCGCAGCACCTCCCACAAGGTGCCCAGCCGTGCCGTGCCATGGGGCGCCATCCGGGGCAGCGTGAAAAGCTGGAACACCAACGTCACGACCCCGAGTCCGGCCGCCGCCAGGAAGGTGCTGCGCCAGCCGGCCAGCTCGCCGAGGTAGCTGCCGAGCGGCACCGCCACGATGGTCGCCACCGCGATGCCACTGAAGATGACCGATACCGCCCGCGGAACCAGAGCCGCGGGCACCAGACGCATCGCCACCGCCGCGGCCATGCTCCAGAAGCCACCGAGTGCGATACCCAGCAGGATCCGCATCAGCATCAGCACTGCCATATTGGTGGCTACGGCCACCAGCAGATTGGATATGATCAATAGGACGGTGAAGCCGAGCAACACAATCCGTCGGTCGATTCTCCGGGTCAGGCTCGCCGTCAGCAATCCGGAAATCATCGCGGCCGCCGCCGTTACCGTCACCGCCTGCCCCGCCAGAGCTTCCGATACTCCTAGGTCGGCGGCCATCGGAGTCAACAAGCTGGTCGGCAGATATTCCGCCGTGAGCAATCCGAATACACCCATCGCCAGCGAGAACACCGCCGCCCAGGACGGTGCGGCCGGTTCGGGTGGTACCAATTCCCCATCGGCCGCTTCGCCAGGGTTGGCATCGGGCACGGTGGTGCGCACATCGCTACTCAACTGTTTGCTTCTCCCTGAATCGCATGAGAGCTTCGAGTCAAGGCTAAGCGCGAATTTCAGGATGAGCTATGACAGAACGTCTGCGATATTTGACCGGGAGTCCGGGCGGGGGGACTCCGGGCGGGGCATCTGCGGGTGGAGGGCCTGCGGGGCAGTTCGCCCTGTCGTCCGACCTCATCAGCGAACTGCTGACCAGCATGCGGCTGCGCGGTGTCCGGTATCGTCGTGTCCATGCTGGCCCGCGGTTCGGCCTCAATTTCGATGCCAAGCCCGGACGCGCCTATTTTCATTTCCTCGCCGTCGGCTCCGCCGTCCTGCGCACCGAGGACGGAACTGTCCACGAGCTCTCGGCCGGAAATGCCGTATTCATGCCCCATGGCGAGTCCCATCAGCTGCTCTCCGGTCCGGATATACCGGTCCGGGGCATAGACAGTTTCGACGCGGTCCCGCTCAGCAATGCGGTGTGTGATGTGGATGCCTGCCCGAGCACCAACCCGACCCCCAACGCCATCTTCTTCAACGGCTTCATGGATTTCGACCTCGGCGGAATGCAGGGCCTGAGCCGGCTGATGCCCGATGTCATGCTGGTCGATGCCGAGGGGAAGCGTTACCCCGGGCTCATGCCGATTCTCACGTCCATGAGGCGCGAAGTCTGCGCCGGACGCGTGGGCTTCGCCGGGATCCTCGCCCGTCTGGCCGAAGTGGCGGCGGCCATGATCGTGCGGGGCTGGGTCGAATGCGGATGCGACAACACCTCCGGCCTCGTGGCCGCGTTGCGCGACCCCCGCCTGGCCAGCGCGATCCTGGCCCTGCACCGGCAGCCCGGGCATCACTGGACCGTGGCCGAGCTGGCGGCGGAATGCAATGTCTCCCGGTCCGTCTTCGCGGACCGATTCCAAACCACGATCGGCATGCCGCCCCTCCGCTACGCCACGGAGCTGCGGATGCTCCTCGCCGGGCAGTGGCTGGCCCAGGACACCGTGCCGATCCAGTCCGTGGCGCAACGCCTCGGCTACACCTCGCAGGCCGCTTTCAGCCGTGCCTTCAAACGCGTCACCGGCCGGCCGCCCGGCGCCAGCAGGGACACCCCACGGTCAAGGGCTGCCGAGGAGGTGGACTGACGCAGGGGGCGGCGTAGCCTCGGGGTTCATGGACACCTCCTGTGCCACCGCGGCCGCGCGTGCCTGTGACCGGATCGAGGACGCTGACGGGGAGATTCGGGCCTTCGTCCCCGAACCCGGCCGCCGTGAGCGGTTGTTGCGTGAGGCGCGGATGGCCGACCAGCGGTGGGACGGTTCGGGCGGGCGGCCGGCCTTGTTCGGCGTGCCGGTGGGCGTCAAGGACATCGTGCACGTCGACGAGTTGCCCACCCGGGCCGGTTCGGATGTTCCGGCCGAGGCGCTGGCCGGGCCGCAGGCGTCGCTCATTGGCCGGCTGCGGGCGGCGGGGGCGCTGGTGGCGGGCAAGACCGTCACCGCCGAGTTCGCCGTGACCGCTCCCGGTCCCACCCGTAATCCGCACCATCTCGGCCACACCCCGGGCGGCTCCAGCAGCGGTTCGGCCGCGGCCGTCGCGGCGGGGATGGTGCCGCTGGCGGTCGGGACCCAGACGATCGGTTCGATGATCCGCCCGGCCGCCTACTGCGGGGTCGTCGGCTTCAAGCCGACCCACGGCCGCATCCCCTCCGACGGCGTGATCGCCAACGCCCCGACCTTCGACACCGTGGGCCTCTTCGCCCCCGACGTGGCGACCCTCGCCCCGGCGGCGGCCGTGCTGTGCGACGGATGGCGGCCGTCCGGCGACAGCGGGGAGGCGACGGGGCGGCGGCCGGTGCTCGGCATCCCGCTCGGCCCGTACCTCGACCGCGCCGACGCCGAGGCCAGGAGCTCCTTCGAGGAGCGGGCGGGGCGCCTGGAGGCGGCCGGATCCACGGTCCGCCGCATGCCCTTCCCGGATGACTTCGACCAGGTCAGGGCGGATCAAGTGGTGATCGGCCGTTACGAATTGGCGCGGACCCACGCCGTATGGTTTCCGCGCTACGCGGAGCGGTACCGCGAGCAGACCGCCGAGGCGATCCGGCAGGGGCAGCGGATCGGCGACGACGCGTACGCCGCGGCGCTGCGCGCCCGTGCCGCCTTCCGCGACCGGCTGGTGGCCGCCATGGACCGGGACGGCATCGACCTGTGGATCACCCCGGCCGCCACGGGCCCCGCGCCGTACGGCCTGCAGAGCACCGGCGACTCCGTGATGAGCCTCCCCTGGAGCTACGCGGGAGTCCCGGCCCTCGCCCTGCCCGCGGGGCTGGCGGCGGGCTCCCTTCCGCTGGGCGTGCAGTGCGTGGCCCGGCCGGGGGCGGACGAGCGATTGCTGGGATGGGCCCTCGATCTGGAGTCGACCCTCGTCGGGTCGTCCACACCCGTATGATGGGTATCCACTCCCATTGTACGGAGTTGGGGACGAGATGAGTGCCACATGGTGGCTTATGCAAGGTGAGGCCGCAGTCGGCGAGTTACGCCAGTACGGGGTCGACCAGCCGGTTTTTCTGTGCCATTTCACGCCGGGACCGGCCTGGGAAGCCGTCCGGGCGCATTTCGAGGCTTGGTCCGCACTGCGCGGACCGGACCCCGACGGAAGCCGTACCGCCCACGTCATCCGGTCCATCATGGACCTCGGGCTGCGGCTGGTCCCCACGGACGACAGCCCCTCGATGACGCTGTTCACCGAATGCATCCTGCGCATCGACGGCCATACCGCCCGGCTGCGCTGCTGACGTGCCGCCGCGCACGTCCGGTTCCCCCGCCGCTCCGGGCGGGTGGCGGGTAGCGTGCACCCATGGACATCGGTGATGTGGTCGAGGACTTCGAGCTGCCGGACGAGAACGGCGCCGCCCGTTCACTCAGTGGGCTGCTGGCGGACGGTCCGGTGGTGCTGTTCTTCTATCCGGCGGCCTTCACCCCCGGCTGTACCAAACAGGCGTGCCACTTCCGGGACATCGCGGCGGAGTTCAAGGAACTCGGCGCCCAGCCGGTCGGGGTCAGCGCCGATTCGGTCGAGAAGCAGGCGGAGTTCGCCCATGCGTACTCCTTCGGCTATCCGCTGCTGTCGGATCCGGAGGGGACCGTACGGGAGCGGTTCGGGGTGAAGCGCGGGATCGCGGCGGTGCCGACCAAGCGGGTCACCTTTGTGATTGACACCGACCGCAAGGTGCTGGAGATCGTCAAGAGTGAGTTCCGGATGAGCGTGCACGCTGACCGGGCGCTCGAGGCGCTGCGCGCCAGGAGCGCGTAAGGCCGCCTGACGCGGCCGCGTACGGCAGGCCGAAGACACGTGCCGGCGGGGGTGTTGGCGGAGGCGAGGCGGGGGGGGCTTCCCCCGCCCCGCCCCTTCCCGAACCGGGGCGCTGCCCCGGCCCTCGCTGGGGCTACGCACCAGACCCCGTTCTGAGGGCTCCGCCCCCGAACCCCCGGCGGGGGCAGCCTCTTGGACTGCCCCCGCACTCTTGTGAGCAGCGGGCGCGGTGCGGCCGACGCGAGTGTCAGCTCAGCCGCGAGAACGTGAACGAGAACTCGGCCGGCGCCACGTCCAGGCGGTGCTCGTCCAGCACCCCCGGGCCGCAGGACTGGGTGCCGATGCCCTGCTGGCCGTGGTCCAGGTTCACCCACACCGTCTCGTTCGACGCGTCGAGATCCGGGGTGTGCTCGGCCGCGTCGAGCTGCTCGGTGGTCCAGCGGCGCGCGGTGAACCAGAAGGCCGGCTCGCCCTCGATCCGCACCCCCGAACCGTCGGGCGCGGTCAGCCGCACCCAGCGGACATCGATCCGGGCGCCGTTCTCCTGCGGGCGGACGTACGGCGTCTGGAGCTCGTCGACCGACAGCGCCCATCGCCCCACCCGCGCGGCGGCACGCGTGTCCGGGTACGCTTCGCCGGGGCCGCCGCCGAACCACTCGGCCTCGCCCAGCGCGGCCGGGACCCCGAACCGCAGGCCCAGGCGCGGCAGCGGGCAGGTCCACTCGCCCAGCGGGGTGACGGAGACCGCCAGGCTCAGCCGTCCGTCCTCATCGGCGGTCCAGCGGTAGACCGTCTCCAGACCGAAGTCGACGGCGGCGGGCGCGACGCGGGTACGGACGGTCAGCGCGCCGTCCGGCGCCGTCTCCACCGCGTCGGTCCGGTGCCGCACCCGGTGCAGCCCGAACCGGCGCCAGATCAGGCCCCAGCGCTCGTCCGGCTGCCAGGACGCGCCGTTGTCGTTGTCCGTGGGCGCGCGCCAGATGTCCAGTCGGGGCGGTTCGGTGACGGGCAGCCCGCCGAGCGCCGTCAGGGCGCCGGTGGCCGCGTCGAAGACGCCCGGGCCGAGCACGATCCGGTCGCCGTCGCGGCGCGGCGCCTCCCCCGAGGCGAGGGTACGCGCCCGGCCGGTGCCGGGAGCGGCGGCGGGGAACTGGGCCCAGGCCACCGTATGGCCCGCCTCGGCCCACGCCGTCGCCGCCGCGAGCCGCGCCTCGACGGTCCACCGGGTCTCCGCCCCCGCCTCGGCGGCGGGCGGTGCCGGGAGCTTCAGATCGGCGGACTCGCCCGGGGACAGCGGCTTCACCACCAGCTCACCCGAGCCGATCGCCTCGCCCTCCGCCTCATAGCTCCAGGAGAAGACGAGATGGGACAGATCGGCGAAGTCATGGCCGTTGGTGATCCGGACCGTGCCCTGTGCCCCGTCGCCCTCGATCCGTACCGGCTCGATGACCTTCTTGTACTCGATCAGCCCCGGGGAGGGGGTGCGGTCGGGGAAGACCAGCCCGTCGCAGACGAAGTTCCCGTCGTGCAGTTCCTCGCCGAAGTCCCCGCCGTACACGTGGTAGAAGCGGCCGTCGGGGGCGCGCCGGGTGAAGCCGTGGTCGATCCACTCCCAGACGAAACCGCCCTGGCAGCGCTCATGCGCCTCGAACAGCCGCTGGTACTCGCCCAGTCCGCCCGGCCCGTTGCCCATGGCGTGCGCGTACTCGCACTGGATGAACGGCAGCGCCCGGCGCTTCGCGTCCAGCTCCGGATCGCCCCACGGCGCCTCGGTGCGCCGGCCGATCTGGTCGACCTCCTCGTGCGGCGCGTACATCCGCGAGTAGACGTCCGTATCGGCGCAGGACAGATCGCCCTCGTAGTGGATCACCCGGGACGGGTCGCGCTCCCGGATCCAGTCGGCCATGGCGGACAGCCCGCGTCCGGTGCCGCACTCATTGCCCAGCGACCACATCACTATGGACGGGTGGTTCTTGTCGCGCTCGACCATGCGCTCGGCGCGGTCGAGCAGCGCCGGGGTCCAGCGGTCGTCGTCCACCGGGTTGTTCCGCCAGTCCAGGACGCCGAAGCCGTGGGTCTCCAGATCGCATTCGTCGATCACCCACAGCCCCAGCTCGTCGCAGAGCCCGAGGAAGGCCGGATGCGGCGGATAGTGGCTGGTGCGCACGGCGTTGATGTTGTGCTGCTTCATCAGCACCAGATCGCGGCGCATGGTCGCGAGGTCCACGGCCCGCCCGTTCTCCGGGTGGAACTCATGCCGGTTGACGCCGCGGAAGAGCACCCGACGCCCGTTGACCTTGAGCAGCCCGTCCTCGACCACCACGGTACGGAAGCCCACGTGCAGCGAGACGCTCTCGCCCACGGTGGTCAGCCGCGCCTCGTACAGCCGGGGCGTCTCCGCCGTCCACGGCTCGACGGGGACGGTGGCGCTCTCCCCGGTGGCCAGGTCAAGACCCAGCTCGGGGACAATGATCCGGCCGCCGGGGTCGGAGTCGATCCGCAGCGTGCCCTCGCCGGTGGTGTGGTCGTACGAGGCGTGGACGAAGTAGTCGGCGAGCGCGCCCTCGGGGCGGTGCTCCAGCGTCACCTCACGGAAGATGCCGGGCAGCCACCACTGGTCCTGGTCCTCCAGATAGCTCCCGGAGGACCACTGGTGGACGCGGACGGCCAGCACGTTCCCCGACGGCTCGAGCAGACCCCCGACCTCGAACTCATGCGGCAGCCGGCTGCCCTTGAAGGTGCCGAGCTCCTCGCCGTTGAGCCAGACCCGGGCGCATGACTCGACGCCCTCGAAGCGCAGCACCGCCTCCCCGCCCTCCGGCCAGTCGCCGGGCAGGTCGAAGACGCGCAGATGGTCGCCGGTCGGGTTCTCGGCGGGGACGTGCGGGGGATCCACCGGGAAGGGATAGAGCACATTGGTGTAGATCGGCGCTCCGTGGCCGTGCAGCACCCAGTGGCCGGGCACCGGGAGCTCGTCCCAGCCGCGGGCGTCGTAGCCGGGGCGGGCGAAGGAGTCGTCCTCGGCGGCGGCGGTCGGCGACAGCCGGAAGGACCACGTCCCGTTCAGGCTCAGCCGCGCGGCGTCGGAGGATGGGGTCCAGGGGCGGGGCGGCAGCGCTCCCGCACCGGGGGAGACGTCCTCGTAGTAGGGCAGTGGTGTGTGCTGCGTGGAGCTCATCGTTCTCCTCCGCGGTTCCTTGGTGTGGTGCGGCGGTTCCTCAGTCCCACCGACGCGAGCGAGCCCTCCAGGGCGAAGGTCGCCGCGCCGAGGCTCACGGGGTTGGACGGGATCGGGCACAGCACGATCTCGGTGTTCGCCAGCGGGCGGCGCAGCGCGCGCACCGCCACCGCCGCGCGCACCTCGGCGAGCAGCGGCTCCCCGAGGGCGGCCGCGACCCAGCTGCTGAGCACGATCACTTCCGGGTTGAGCAGATTGATCAGATCGGCGAGGGCGGCGCCGAGATAGCGCGCGGTGGTGTGCACGACCTGCACGGCCACCGGATCGCCTGCCGTAAGGCCCCGGCCGAGCGCCTCGATGGTGGCCGTCTGGTCGTCCGGACGCAGCAGCGGGCTGTCCGGGCTCAGCTCGCGCAGATTCCGCATGATGCCGGGGGCGCCGACATAGGTCTCCACACATCCCTGGTTGCCGCAGTGGCACTGCCGTCCGTCCAGGATGAGGGTGGTGTGCCCCCATTCCCCGGCGCTGTTGCTGACCCCGCGGTGCAGGGTGCCGCCGAGCGCCAGCCCGGCCCCCACGCCCGTACCGAGGTTGACCACCACGGCGTCGTTCCGCCCGCGCGCCGCCCCGAACCACTGCTCGGCCACGGTGCAGGCGCGCAGCGGATTGTCGAGGTGGAGGGGGTAGGGGATGTGCTCGGCCAGCAGCCGCAGCAGCGGGACGTCATGCCAGTCCCAGTTGGGCGCGAAGACCGAGACCCCGCCCTCGCGGTCCACCTGCCCCGGCATGCTGACGCCGACGCCCAGCACCCGGTCCGCGGCCACGCCCGCCTGCCCGACCACCGAGGACACGGCGTCCGCGATACGCGCCACCACCTTGCCCGGGTCGTTCTCCTCCGGGCGCAACTCCTCGTCCGCGCGGGCCAGGACGGTCAGCGCCAGATCGAACAGCTCGACATGGATATACGTCTCCGCCACATCCACCCCGATCAGCGCGGCGCCCGAGGAGTTGACCGCGATGAGACCGCGCGGCCGGCCGCCGTCGGAGTCCTCGTAGCCGACCTCGACCAGCATCCCGAGGTCGAGCAGCTCACCGACGAGATTCGCCACGGTGGCCAGGCTCAGCTCGGTCGCGGCGGCCACCTCCTGCCGGGAGACGGGGGATTGGGCGACGATATGGCGCAGCACTCCGTAGCGGTTGGCGGTGCGTATATCGCGGGATGTGCGCTTCACGCCGGAATCCCCTCTGCGCGGCAGATGCGGTGCCGTGCTGTGCCGTGCTCTGCCGGCTGCCGCGCCAGGCTAGAGCGTGGGCCAGACCATGGACAACCCCTTAGACCAACCCCTGTACGAAGGGTTGGGGCAGCGGGGGAGGCCATGGGGTAGTGGCTTTGAGCACCGTGCGTCAGCCGGTTGTGAGTACCGCGCGGACGACGGGTCCGGCGGCATCCCCGCCGTGGCCGCCGCCGGTGACCACGGCGGCGGCTGCCACATCGTTCCGGTAGGCGGTGAACCAGGCGTTGGTCTTGGGCTGGCCGTCGATCTCGGCCGAACCCGTCTTGGCCCCGATGTCGCCGGTGAGCCCGGACATCGCCCGGGCGGCGGTGCCGCTCGTCGCGGTCAGCCGCATCATCGCCCTGAGCTGCGACCTGGTGGCCGGGCTGAGGCTGCGGTCGCTGGTGGCGATCTCCCGGTGGTCGACCGAGCGCGGCACGATGACGGGCTGCTTGAAGGTGCCGGTCTGGGCGGTGGCCGCGACGGAGGCGATGGTGAGCGGGTTCATCTGGACCGTGCCCTGGCCGATCATGGCGGCGGCCTTGTCGTCGCCGCTTCCGCCCGGCACCTCGCCGTCGAACGTGGTGACGCCCACCCGCCAGTTCAGCCCGAGGCCGAACACGGTCCGCGCCTCCTGGGCCACCGCGCCATCGGGCACGGCCCCGGCGAGCGAGACGAACGCGGTGTTGCAGGACGCCGCGAAGTCCTGCGCGAAGGTGGCGCCGGGGTTCTCGCTGTCCTCGACGTTGTGGAATGTCATGCCCTGTGCGTACGCCGCCGTCTTCGGGCACGGCACCAGGTGGCCCGGACTGACCTTGCCCGCCTCCAGCAGGGTGGCCGCGGTGACTATCTTGAACGTCGACCCCGGCGCCGTCTGCCCCTGCAGCGCGGCGTTGAACTCGGCCTGGTCGGAGTTGGCCACCGCCAGGATCTCCCCGGTGCTGGGCTTGAGCACCACCACGGAGGCGCCGTTGCGCGCGGCCACCGCCTTCTCCGCGCGCTTCTGCACCCCGGCGTCGAGGGTGCTGCGCAGCGTGCCCGGTGTGCCCTTCTTCACCATATGAAGCGTCGCTCCGGCGGTCCCGTCGGCCTTGACCGCCGACACCTCCACCCGCGGCGTGCCCCCGGCGTCCGCTCCGTATCTCGCCCGCAGCGCGATCAGTACCGGGTCGAGCGAGGGATAACGGCCCTGCCGCAGCTCCTTGCCGTCGCGGTCCAGCACCCGCACCGGCGGATTGTCCGCCAGGTCCGTCCGTACGGACTCATTGGCCGCGAGCTTGGGATGGAGGACCGAGGGCCGCCAGTCGACCAGCGGCTTCTTGGTCGTCCGGCCGCGCACCACGGTCAGCCGTGACGCATACGTCCAGCTCGAACGGGTCTTGTCGAAGACCACTTCGGCCTTGACGGTGAACGGCACCATGGTGCCCCGCGCCGTGCCCGGGGTGACCGTCACCTTCTGCACATGGCCGTCGTCGCGATAGCCGCTCAGCGCGCCGATGGCCGCCTCGGCGTCGTTGGTCAGCCCGGCGGCCAGCATGTCATTGCCGTCCGCCCATGCGTCCAGGAATTCCCGGGCGGTCCGCCGGGTCTCGTCCGCGGTCACCGGACCGTCATGGGCCGCGGTGGTATCGCCGCTGGTCACGCCCGTGTAGAGGTTGTATCCGCCGTACCCGGCGACGCCCAGAAGCCCCGCCGCCACCGTTCCGAAGACGACCTTGCCCACAGCCCCCATGGCGTCCCCCGCTTTTCAGATGTGGTCGGCTCGTGCCGCTCAGGCGGCCTTCTCCACCTCGCCGCGCAGCGCCCGTGTGTAGACGTTCAGCAACCGGCTGTACTCGGCCCGCTCCGAAGGCCGCAGTGCCCGGCCTGCCCGGGCCCGCAGGAAGACGCGAATCGCCTCGTTGGCCTGGTCGGTGGAGGAGGTGGTCAGTAAGGCAGGTTGTTGAGTAGGAATCGGACGCATGCCATAAGAGTAGAGGCCCCTACCGACAACGGCATCGGCGTAAACCGCCCAACTGTGGTGTTACCGGCGGTATGTGAGGAAGACCGCATCGCCCGCACGGGTGTTCCTTCGCCTGCCCCTATGGCATATGCCCCGCCGTGGCCCGGGTATGCGTCCCGTGCCTTGTCAGCTCTGACCAGCGGTTTCCGGCCCGGCCGGCGACCCCGTGAGGATCACTTCGAGGGTGCGGGGGCCGTGCACGCCTTCGACGCGATCGAGTTCGATGTCACTTGTCGCGGACGGGCCCGAGATCCAGGTCAACGGACGGCCCGGGTCCAGGCGTTCAAGGCCCTCGGGGACGGAGTCCACGACCTGGTCGGGCACCCGGATGACGCAGATGTGGTGGTCGGGAACCAGGGTGATGCGGCGGCGGCCCTGGTCGGGGGCCGCGTCCAGGACCACGGTGCCGGTTTCGGCGATGGCCACCGCGCAGGCCGTCACCACGCTGGAGACCGCGTCCAGGTCGTGCGGCGTCAGCTCCGCCGTGTCCGGGACCCGGCGCACCGCGTCGGGGACGGCGGACAGCCAGGAGTCGGGGAGGCCGGGAGGTACGGCGACGCTGGTCGCGCCCCGATCGGCGAGGAGGCGGGCGATCAGGGCGGGGAGGGAGGGGGCGTCGGCCCGGTGGACGATCGCGCGGTAGTCGGCCAGGTGCTCGGCGAGGAGGTCCACGGTTTCGGTGGGGGTGCGGTCGCCGTGGACGCGGTGGTAGGTGCGCTCGACCGGCACCGCGTCGGGCGTCTCGGCGCGCGGCACATCGGCCAGAGCGCGGCGGATACGGGCCATGACCAGGGCGCGGGAGCCGGGGCCCTGGGTGTCGGGGTTCTGGGGGCTGTGGGCGCCGGGGTTCTGGGTGCTTTGGGTGCCGGGGCGCTGGGTGCTTTGGCTGCCGGGGTCTTGCGGGGTCATGTGGTCTTCCTTCCCTCCGTGCCGCTCTCGCCCCGGGTGCGTTGCCACCAGTCGCGGAACGACTCCTCCGGCACCTTCGGCAGCTCCCGCGTATCGCTCCACGCCCGCCCCGGACCGGGCAGTCGGCGCGGATGGAACCGGCGGGTGCGGGAGGCCAGGCGCTGGCCGGTGCGCAGCACCCGGGGGTGGTCCAGGGCCCAGCGGGCGGCGCGCATCGCGGCGCGCTCGGCCGCGTGGCCCTTGGCGGGCTTGATGACGGTGCGGGTGCCACGGATGGAGACGGGCCCGCCCTCGACCACGCGCTCACGGAGGTGGACCAGGACCTCCGGGATGTCGATGGCGACCGGGCACACCTCGTAACACGCCCCGCACAGGGACGACGCGTACGGGAGGGAAGCGTCCAGCTCGCTCTGGATGCCGCGCAGTTGAGGGGTGAGGATCGCGCCGATCGGCCCCGGATACGCCGATCCGTAGGCATGGCCGCCCGCCCGCTCGTACACCGGGCAGACATTGAGACACGCCGAGCAGCGGATGCAGCGCAGCGCCTGGCGGCCCACGGTGTCCGCGAGGGTGTCGGTACGGCCGTTGTCCAGGAGGACGAGGTGGAAGGTGCGGGGCCCGTCAGCGTCCGTGGTGCCGGTCCAGGTGGAGGTGTACGGGTTCATCCGCTCGGCGGTCGAGGAGCGGGGCAGGAGCTGAAGGAAGACCTCCAGATCCTGGAAGGTGGGGACCACCTTCTCGATGCCGACGACGGAGATCAGCGTCTCGGGGAGGGTCAGGCACATCCGGCCGTTGCCCTCGGACTCCACGACCACGAGTGTGCCGGTCTCCGCGACCATGAAGTTGGCGCCGGAGATCCCCACCTTGGCGTTCAGGAACTTCTCGCGGAGGTGCAGCCGCGCGGCCTCCGCCAGATCGGCGGGCGCGTCGGTCAGCCCCTCCGGGGCCGGGCGGCCCCACTCGGCCATCTTCTCCGCGAAGATGTCGCGGATCTCGCCGCGGTTGCGGTGGATCGCCGGGACCAGGATGTGCGACGGGAGGTCGTCGCCGAGCTGCACGATCAGCTCGGCGAGATCGGTCTCGTACGCCGTGATCCCGGCGGTGGCGAGGGCGCCGTTCAGGCCGATCTCCTGCGTGGCCATCGACTTGACCTTGACGACCTCGCGCTCGCCCGTCGCCTGCACCAGCTCGGTGACGATCCGGTTCGCCTCGTCCGCGTCCGCCGCCCAGTGGACGTGCCCGCCGGCCGCCGTGACCGCGCTCTCCAACTGCTCCAGATAGTGGTCGAGATGGCGCAGCGTACGGTCCTTGATGGCCGCGCCCGCGGCGCGCAGCGGCGACCAGTCGTCCAGTTCGGCCACCGCCGTGGCGCGCTTGGCGCGGATCGTGTGGGTGGCGTGGCGGAGGTTGGCGCGTAGCTGGGTGTTCCGGGTCGAGGCGTCGGCCGCCGCCGGGAAAGCGGGCATCCCCAGGTAGGTGGCTTGGTGGGTTCCGCTCACCAGTCGTTTCCTTCCCTATGGGGTTCGCTCACCCGATGGTGTCCGCTCGCCTGATGGCCTGCCTTCACCTGATGGTGTCCGCTCACCAGACGTTTCCTTCCGTGCTGGCCAGGATCTCGGCGATGTGGACGGGGCGGACCGTGGAGCCCTGGCGGGCGAGTGTGCCGCCGATGTGCATCTGGCAGGAGTTGTCGACCGTGCACACGGCCTCGGCGCCGGTCGCCGTGATGTTGCGCGCCTTGTCCGCCCCCATGGCCGCCGAGACGGCCGCGTTCTTGACGGCGAACGTACCGCCGAAGCCGCAGCACTCGTCGGCGCCCGGCAGCTCCACCAGGTTCAGCCCCTGCACGGCGGCGAGCAGCGACCGCGGGCGGTCGCCGAGCCCCAGCATCCGCAGCCCGTGGCAGGTGGGGTGGTAGGTCACGGTGTGCGGGTAGTACGCGCCGACGTCGGTGACCTTCAGGACGTCGGTGAGGAATTCGGTCAGCTCGTACGTCTTGGGGACGGCCTCGGCCGCCGCGTCCGCGAGCTCCTGGCCACGACCCTCGGCGGCGGCCTTGGCGCCGATCCGGGGGTAGTTGTCCCGCACCATCGCCGCGCACGAACCCGAGGGGGCCACCACGTAGTCGTAGTCGCGGAACGCGGCCGCGTAGCGGCGCACCAGTGGTTCGGTCTCGTGGCGGTAGCCGGTATTGAACTGCGGCTGGCCGCAGCAGCTCTGCCCCTCCGGGAAGCCGACCTCCACGCCGAGCCGTTCGAGGAGCGTGACCACGGCCTGGCCGGTATGTGGATAGAGGGTGTCGTTGACGCAGGTGATGAAGAGCGCTACGCGCACGGTTCCTCCTCGTCGCCCAGGCCGGTGGTGGCCCTTGTGACCTGTGCGTCCGCCAGCCGGGCGGCTGCCCGGTCCCACGCCGAATGATCACCTGTGGGCTCATACTGCCTCAGTGGCTGGGTGCTGTGAAGCAGCGCGCGCAATTCTGGCAAACCACCGGTGATCGCTCCGGCCGCCCGGGCCTGGACCAGTACGTTTCCGAGGGCCGCCGCCTCGGCCGGACCCGCGATGACGGGGAGCCCGCAGGCGTCGGCGGTGAGCTGGCACAACAGCGCGTTGTGCACACCGCCGCCGACGATGTGGACGGTGCGGACCGTACGGCCGGACAGCCGCGCGGCGTCGTCGATCGCGCGGCGGTGGGCCAGGGCGAGGGAGTCCAGGACGCAGCGGGTGGTCTCGGCAGGGGTACGGGGGACGGGCTGGCCGGTGCGGCGGCAGGCGTCGGCGATGCGGTCGGGCATGTGGTGCGGGGCGATGAAGGCGGGGTCGCCGGCGTCGACGACGGAGCGGAGGGGGGTGGCTTGGGCTGCCTCTTGGAGGAGTGCGGTCAGGTCGGTGTGGGCGGCTGTGGTGCCTCGGGTGCCTCGGGGGGCTGTGCTGCCTTGGGCTTCCCAGGCGCGGACGCATTCCTGGAGCATCCACAGCCCCATGATGTTGCGCAGATAGCGGACCGTGCCGTCCACGCCCAGCTCATTGGTGAAGTTGGCCGCGCGGCTCGCCTCCGTGAGCACCGGCGCGTCCAGCTCCAGCCCGGCGAGCGACCAGGTGCCGGTGGCGATGTACGCGAAGTCGGGCGTGGTGGCCGGGACGCCGACGACGGCGGACGCGGTGTCGTGCGAGCCGACGGCGGTCACGGGGAGGGGGGTGGTGAGGCCCGTCTCGGCGAGAACTTCCTGGCGCAGGGTTCCGGCGGGGTCGCCCGGGTGGCGCAGGGGCGGGAAGAGCGTCAGATCGATGCCCAGGGCCTGCGCCACGGGGGTGGCCCAGTCGCGGGTGCGGGGGTCGATGAGCTGGGTGGTGGAGGCGTTCGTCAGCTCGGTGCCGGGCTCGCCGGTCAGCCAGTACGAGATGAGGTCGGGGATGAGGAGGAGGCGGTGGGCGGCGGTGAGGGCGGGGGTGCCCTGGGCCGAGATGAGCTGGTAGACGGTGTTGAAGGGGAGGTGCTGGATGCCGGTGGCGGCGTAGAGGGCCTGGGGCGAGACCGCTTTCGCGACCTGTTCGGCCGCGCCGGTGGTGCGGGCGTCGCGGTAGTGCACGGGGTTGGCGAGGAGGGTGCCGTCGGCGGCGAGTAGGCCGTAGTCCACGGCCCAGGTGTCGATGCCGATGCTGGTCAGGCCATTGCCTGCGGTGTGCGCTGCGGCTGCTTTGAGCCCTTCGAGTACGCCCTGGTAGAGCGACAGGATGTTCCAGTGCAGGGTGCCCAGGACGCGGGTGGGCTGGTTGGGGAAGCGGTGCGCCTCGTGGAGGGTCAGCCGTTCGGGGGCGACCTCACCGACGATGACGCGCCCGCTGGACGCACCGAGGTCTACGGCGGCGAAGCGGTGCTCTTTGGTGGACACGTGGACCTCGTGGTGGGTGGGGTGCGTGGGCGGTTGCTGTGGTTCGTCGGGGCGGGGGCCGGGGCCTCCGGGGCGGGGCCCTGGACCGTATATTTACGGCGCCATTGACCGGGGCCGTTGAGTTGGTCGGAGATCGGCGCCACAAATACGCCCCTGGCCTTCGGCATGGGGAACCCCGAGCGTCCAGGACCCCACCCCTGCGACCCCGCCCCCCTCACGTGCGTGTCAGCGCAGGAACGCCGCCGCGACCCCCGCGTCGACGGGGATGTGCAGACCCGTGGTGTGGGTCAGGTCGCCGCCCACGAGCGTGAAGACCGCGTTCGCCACGTGGCTCGGGAGTACTTCGCGCTTGAGCAGGGTGCGTTGGGCGTAGAACTCGCCCAGCTTCTCCTCGGGAACGCCGTACACGGCGGCGCGCTGCGCGCCCCAGCCGCTCGCGAAGATGCCGGAGCCCTGGACTACGCCGTCGGGGTTCACGCCGTTGACACGGATGCCGTGCTCGCCCAACTCGGCTGCGAGGAGGCGGACTTGGTGTGCCTGGTCGGCCTTGGTCGCGGAGTACGCGATGTTGTTCGGGCCCGCGAACACGGCGTTCTTGGAGGTGATGTACACGATGTCACCGCCCATGTTCTGGGCGATGAAGGTCCTTGCCGCTTCGCGAGAGGCCAGGAAGCTGCCTCGGGCCATGATGGTGTGCTGGAGGTCCCAGTCGCGGGTCGTCGTTTCGAGGAGCGGTTTGGAGATGCTGATCCCGGCGTTGTTGACCAGGATGTCCACCCCGCCGAAGTCCAGGGCTGCCTGGGCGAACGCCGCCTTGATCTGCTCTTCGGAGGTGACGTCGGCGGTTACGGCGGTGGCCTTGTCCGGGCCGCCCAGTTCTTGGGCCACGGTGTGCGCCGATTCCGTGTTCAGGTCTGCCACGACGACGCATGCGCCCTCGGCCACCAGGCGGTGGGCGATCGCCTTGCCGATGCCTGAGCCGGCGCCGGTCACCAGGGCGATGCGGGTGGCGAGGGGCTTCGGCTTCGGCATGCGCTGGAGCTTGGCCTCTTCCAGCGCCCAGTACTCGATGCGGAACTTCTCCGACTCCTCGATGGGGGAGTAGGTGGAGACCGCTTCCGCGCCGCGCATGACGTTGATGGCGTTGACGTAGAACTCGCCTGCCACGCGGGCGGTTTGCTTGTCCTTGCCGTAGCTGAACATCCCGATGCCGGGGATCAGCACGATGGCAGGATCCGCGCCGCGCATGGGAGGGGAGTCGGGGGTGGCGTGGTTGTTGTAGTAGGCCGCGTAGTCGGTGCGGTACGCGGCGTGGAGTTCGCTGAGGCGGGTGATCGTCTCGTCGAGGGGGGTGTCGGGCGGGAGGTCCAGGACCAGGGGGCGGACCTTCGTGCGGAGGAAGTGGTCGGGGCAGGAGGTGCCGAGGGCCGAGAGGCGTGGGTGTTCGGCGCGGGAGACGAAGCCCAGGACGGTGTCGTTGTCCGTGAAGTGGCCCACCTGGGGGCGGTCCGTGGAGGCCAGGCCGCGGATCACGGGGGCCAGGGCGGCCGCGCGGGCGCGGCGCTCGGCCTCGGGGAGGGTGGGGTGGACGACGGGGCCGAACGGGTCCGCCTTGCCGCGTGTGGTGAGGAACTCCTCGGCGGTGCGGATGATGCGGAGGGAGTTCGCCTCGCACTCGGCGGAGGTGTCGCCCCAGGCGGTGATGCCGTGGCCGCCGAGGATGCAGCCGATGGCCTGGGGATTGGCCTTTTTGATGGCGGCGATGTCCAGGCCCAGTTGGAAGCCGGGGCGGCGCCAGGGCACCCACACGACGTGGTTGCCGAAACACTCCTTGGTGAGCGCCTCGCCGTCGGCCGCGCAGGCGAGGGCGATGCCGGAGTCGGGGTGGAGGTGGTCGACGTGGGCGGCGTCGACCAGGCCGTGCATGGCGGTGTCGATGGACGGTGCGGCCCCGCCCTTGCCGTGCAGGCAGTAGTCGAAGGCCGCGACCATCTCGTCCTCGCGCTCCACCCCCGGGTAGACCTCGGTGAGCGCGCGGAGCCGGTCCAGCCGGAGCGCGGCGAGCCCGGAGTGGGTGAGCGTGCCCAGATCGCCACCGGAGCCCTTGACCCACATCAGCTCGACGTCCTGGCCCGTGACGGGGTCGGTCGCGGTGCCCTTGGCGGAGGTGTTTCCGCCCGCGTAGTTGGTATTGCGGGGGTCGGCGCCGAGGCGGTGCGATCGCTCCAGGAGCGTGGCCGCCTCGGGGTGGGGTTCTGCGGTCATGTCGTCCTCTTTGTGTGGACCGGTCTCAGCGGGTTTCGGTGGCGGCGGGAGGCGTGTCCCGCAGGGGTGTGACGGGGGCCAGTAGCGGTCGGGGGCGGCGCCAAGGGGTTCGCGTGTTTGGGGCGGCTGTCTGGGGTGTTCGGGCGGAGCCTCGCCGGGTTCGGGGCGGAGCCCCTGGGGTCTGGGGCAGCGTCCCAGGGGGTGCGGGGCGCAGCCCCGGGTTCCCGGGGGCCCGGGGGCTTGCCCCCGGTTTCGGGAAGGGGCGGGGTGGGGAAGGGCCCGCCGCAGGCGCTACGCCCCCCACCCCGCCTGCTGCCCACCCACCCGCTCCGAAACGATCCGCTCCGCCCACCCCGAGCCCCGGTACGCCGCCATCGGGTCGGGCCCGATGCCCAGTTCCTCGCGGACTTCGGCGAGCAGCGGCCGTACGTCGGTGTTGTACGCGTCCATCAGGACCGCGTTGGCGCCGAGCACATCGCCCGTGCGCTGGGCGGCGGCCAGGGCGTCACCGTCGACCAGGAGGGCCTTGGCCGTGGCTTCCTGGACGTTCATGACGGAACGGATGATCGCCGGGATCTTGGGCTCGATGTTGTGGCACTGGTCGAGCATGAAGGCGACCCCCGAGGTCAGCCCGCTGCCGCGGACCACCTCGTACATGATGCGGAAGAGCTGGAAGGGGTCGGCGGCGCCCACCATGAGGTCGTCGTCCGCGTAGAAGCGGGAGTTGAAGTCGAAGGCGCCGAGCTTCTTCTCGCGCAGGAGGAGGGCGACGATGAACTCGATGTTGGTGCCGGGGGCGTGGTGGCCGGTGTCGACGCAGACCTGCGCCTTGGGGCCGAGCTTCAGGCAGTGGGCGTAGGCGGTGCCCCAGTCCGGGACGTCCGTGGTGTAGAAGGCGGGCTCGAAGAACTTGTACTCCAGCAGCATGCGCTGGTCGTCGCCGAGGCGGTCGTAGACGGCGCTCAGGGCCTCGGCGAGGCGGTCCTGGCGGGCCGCGATGTCGTCCTGGCCGGGGTAGTTCGTGCCGTCGGAGAACCAGAGCTTGAGGTCGCGGGAGCCCGTGGCGTCCATGATGTCGACGCACTCCAGGAGGTGGTCCAGCGCCTTGCGGCGGACCGCCGGGTCGGGGTGGGTGACCGAGCCCAGCTTGTAGTCGTCGTCCTGGAACACGTTGGAGTTGATGGCGCCGAGTTTCAGGCCGCGTTCCTCCGCGTACTTGGCGAGCGCCCCGTAGTCCTCGACCCGGTCCCAGGGGATGTGGAGGGCGACGGTGGGCGCCACTTTGGTGAGGGCGTGCACCTGGGCGGCGTCGTCCAGCTTCTCCTGGGGGGAGCGCGGCACACCGGGCTGGGCGAAGACCTTGAACCGGGTTCCGGAGTTGCCGTACGCCCATGACGGCGTCTCGACCGCCTGGCTCTTGAGGGCCGCCTTCACGGCTGGAACGTCAGACATGAATCTCCTTCATGAAACGATTCAAGAAACCTAGCCGCGCGGTCGGCCACGCGTCAAGAAGTGGTGGGTCCCCGAGCCCACGGCGAACACCGCGCAGCCGTCCGCCATGCGCAGCAGGCGGCCCCCGCGACGGGTCACGTCCGATGCGCGGCGTGCGGGGACCCAGATCTGGGCGGTGGTGTTGACGGGGATGGACACCGTGAGGGTGAAGTCCTCGCCCTGGGACCAGCGGGTGGTGACCGGGCCGAAGAGGGAGTCGTAGCGGCCCTCTGCGGAGCGCACTTCGCCGCCGGGGCGGGGCCGGATGAGGATCTCGCGGAAGCCGGGGGCGGCGGGGGCGATCCCGGTGATGTTCTGGTACATCCACTCGCCGACCGAGCCGTAGGCGTAGTGGTTGAACGAGTTCATCCCGACGTCCTGGAAGCTCCCGTCCGGCTTGATGGAGTCCCAGCGCTCCCACATCGTGGTGGCGCCCCGGTCGATCTGGTACCCCCAGGAGGGGAAGGTGCGCTGGTGGAGCAGGCGGTAGGCGACGTCGGTGTGACCGGTCTCGGTGAGGGTCGGGAGCAGCCGCGGGGTGCCGAGGAAGCCGGTGGACAGATGCCAGTCGCGGTCCTGAATGAGGGCCACGAGCCGGTCGGCGGCGGGCTTGCGGAGGGCGGCGGGGAGCAGGTCCATGGAGAGCGCCAGGACGTACGCGGTCTGGGTGTCGCCCTTGATCCTGCCGTCGGCGGCGACGTAGGCGCGGTTGAAGGCCGTCTTGATACGGGCCAGGAGGTCTTCGTACGGGGCCGGGTCCTCGTCCAGGACCTGTGCGGTGCGGGCGACGAGGTCGGTGGCGTGAGCGAAGTAGGCGGTGGCGATGACGTCCTTGGGGGTCTCCGCCTCGACGCTGAGCCAGTCGCCGTAGCCCTCGGCGGGCCGCAGCAGATCGGTGCTGTGCTGCTCCAGGTAGGTGATCCAGCGGCGCATGGCCGGCCAGTTCTCGCGCAGCACCTGGGTGTCGCCGTATGCCTGGTAGAGGTTCCAGGGCACGGTCACCCCGGCGTCGCCCCAGCCCGCTACGCCGTCGCCGACGTCGCCGAGGTTGGGTGCCACATTGGGGAAGGAGCCGTCGTCGGTCTGGCCGTCGCGCATGTCCTGGAGCCACTTGGTGAGGAAGCGGGCGGACTCCATGGCGTAGGCGGCGGTGCTGGAGAACACGTTGATGTCGCCGGTCCAGCCGAGCCGTTCGTCCCGCGCGGGGGTGTCGGTGGGGATGGACAGGAAGTTGCCGCGCAGGCCCCAGGTGATGTTGGAGTGGAGCTGGTTGAGCATCGCCGAGTCGGTGTGGAAGGACATGGTGAACGGCGCGGCGGTGTGCATGACCCGGCCCGTGACCGCGTCGAGGGAGGGCTTTCCGGGGTAGCCGGTGACCTCGACGTAGCGGAAGCCGTGGAAGGTGAAGCGCGGCTCGTAGGTCTCGGGGCCGCCGCCCTTGAGGGTGTACGTGTCGACGGGGCGGGCGGTGCGCAGGTTGGCCGTGTAGGCGGTGCCGTCCGGGTTGAGCACTTCGGCGTGGCGGATCCGGATCTTCCGGCCGGCCGGGCCCGAGACGGTGAGGCGGACGCTGCCGACCATGTTCTGGCCCAGGTCGAAGAGGTGGACGCCGGGGGCGGGTTCGGTGACCTTGACGGGCTTGATCTCGCGTTCCACGCGGGTCGGGGCGTCGGTCTGGGCCACGACCTCGGCGGTGATGTCCGCGGCCGTGACGGCGGGCTGCCAGCCGGTGTCGTCGAAGCCCGGTGAGGACCAGCCCGGGGTCTCCTTGCGGGCGTCGTACTCCTCGCCCATCAGCACGTCGGCCGTCAGCAGCGGACCGGCGGCCGCGCGCCACTGCTGATCGGTGGTGATGCGCTCGGTGCTGCCGTCGGCGTACACGACCTCCAACTGGGCGAGCAGGGCGGGGTGGTCGCCGTACTGGGCCTGGCCGAGCCAGGCGATGTTCCCGGCGTACCAGCCGGGGGCCAGGGTCACACCGAGGGCGTTGGCCCCGCGCTGGAGGGCGTCGGTGACGTCGTAGGTCTGGTACGCCACCCGCTTGCGGTAATCCGTCCAGCCGGGCGCCAGTTGGTCGCGGCCGACGCGGACGCCGTTGAGGTGCGCTTCGTAGAGGCCCAGTGCCGTGGAGTGGAGCCGGGCGCGTGCGACGGGCTTGGTGAGCCGGAAGGTGCGGCGCAGTTGGGCGGGGGCCTGGAGGGGGAGCACCTTGCCCCAGGGCCCACTGCCCCAGGCGGCCAGCTTCTTGGCGGTGGCCCAGCCGCTGTCGTCGAAGTCCGGGGCCGGCCAGGCGGCGGGGGGTTTCGCGTCGGTCGTGCGCCAAGTGGCGTCCGTGTGGTGGTGGGTGGTGGTGCCGTCCTCGGTGGTGAGCTCCAGGGTGGCCAGCAGCCCCGCCGGGCCCTTCTCGGCGTTGGTGGCCGAGATGGCGAGGGTGGCGGCGCCCCGGTCCAGGAATTCGGTGACGTCGACGGTGGCCGGGTGGCTCCATGCCTTGAGCACGTCCAGCGCCTCGCGGGCGGCGACCTCGGTGCCGTTCACATAGGCGGTGAAGCCGTCGTCGGCCGCCACCACCAGCCGGGCGCGCCGGACGGTGCCCGTGGCCCGAACCGCGGCGCGGAACCACCGGGTGGCCGCCGGGGCCTCGGTGGCCGGATCCCCTTCGGGGAACCAGACCCAGGACGCGCCGTCCAGGGCCGGGGGCGCGGTCAGCGCGGCGGGCGCGGTGATCCAGCGCGCCTGCCACTGCCCGTCGCCCAGCAGCCCGGTCTCCCACCAGGCGGGAGCGGACCAGGGGGAGGGGCGGCCGTGGTCGTCCCAGACCCGCACCGACCAGTGGTACCGGGTGCGCGGACGCAGGGCCGGACCGTCGTAGGGGACCAGGACCGATTGGCGCGAGGTCTGCTTGCCGCTGTCCCAGACGTCGGGGTCGCCGAGCCGGTCGGGGGAGGTGGCGACCCGGATGTGGTACGCGCTCTGCGACTGGTCGCGGGCGTCCGAGTCGAGGATCCAGCTCAGGCGGGGGTGGGGGGTGTCGAGGCCGAGCGGGTGGGGCGCGTACTCCACCGTCGTGCTCCGGACCCGCAGTCCGGCGGTGGGGCGGTCCTCGGCGGCGGCGGACGGGGTGAGAGCGGGCAGACCCGTGAGGGCCGTGCCGGTGGCGGCGGTGGTGGCGAGCAGGTGACGTCTGCTGATCACGAGCGTCCTCCCATAACGGCTGGGTACGGCTGGCAGGAACGGCTGGCAGGAACGACGGGCAGGAGCGACGGGCAGGAGCGACGGGCAGGAACGACGGGGGGGGCAACGATGGGATGAAAACGATTCAACCCAAGGCGCCTGGACCGTAGGGCCGGAGTTCACGGTGCGTCAAGGGGGCTGAATCGATGTGGGTATATCCCGTGCACACCCCCTTGACGGCCGCAAAGTGCGCGGCTAGCTTCCCGGAATCCAGCATTGAAACATTTCATTTCCCGCCCTGGGTATGCGTCAGGAGACTCCGTGAGCCAGCCTGCTTCGACCGGTGTGCCGGTCCTCGCCCTCGAGGGGGTGAACAAATCCTTCGGCGCCGTACGGGCCCTTCGCGATGTCTCGCTCGAGCTCTTCGCCGGTGAGGCCCATGCCCTGGCGGGTGAGAACGGGGCGGGTAAGTCGACGCTGATCAAAGCCCTCGCCGGGGTGCACCGGCCCGACTCCGGCCGGGTGCTGCTGGACGGCGAGCCGGTGGTCTTCCACGGCCCCGCCGACGCGCGCGACGTCGGCATCGCCGTCATCTACCAGGAGCCCACGCTCTTCCCCGATCTGTCCATCGCCGAGAACATCTTCATGGGCCGTCAGCCCCGCCGGGCCCTCGGCCGGATCGACCACAAGGCCGTACGGACCTCCACCGCCGCCCTGATGGCGCGGCTCGGCGTCGACCTCGACCCGGACCGGCCCGCCCGGGGCCTGTCCATCGCCGATCAGCAGATCGTCGAGATCGCCAAGGCGCTCTCCTTCGACGCCCGGGTGCTGATCATGGACGAGCCGACGGCGGCGCTGACCGGAAGCGAGACCGCCCGGCTCTTCTCGGTCGTCGAGACGCTGCGCGCCGAGGGCGCCGCCGTGCTCTTCATCTCCCACCGCCTGGAGGAGATCTTCGAGCTGTGCCAGCGGGTCACCATCCTGCGGGACGGCCGGTGGGTGGCCTCCGAGCCGCTGACGGGGCTGACCCAGGACGATCTGGTCCGCCGCATGGTGGGCCGGGATCTGGCCGAGCTCTACCCCAAGCAGGACAGCCGGGTCGGCGAAACCGCGCTGTCGGTGCGGCGGCTGACCCGTGAGGGCGTCTTCCGGGACGTCTCCTTCGAGGTGCGGCGCGGTGAGATCGTCGCGCTCGCCGGGCTGGTCGGTGCCGGGCGCACCGAGGTCGCCCAGGCCGTCTTCGGCGTGGACCGGGCGGACGCGGGCGAGGTGCGGGTCGACGGGACGGTGCTGCGGCCCGGTTCGCCGACCGCCGCCATGGACGCCGGGCTCGCGCTCGTCCCCGAGGACCGGCGCCAGCGGGGCCTGGTGATGGAGATGTCCATCGAACGGAACATCGGGCTGACCGGCCTCGACCAACTGGGCCGCGCGGGGCTGGTGCGACGGGCGCTGGAGCGCGGCCGGGCGGCCGACTGGGCGGTCCGGCTCCAGCTGAAGTACGGCAGCCTCGCCGACCACGTCGGGGTGCTCTCCGGCGGCAATCAGCAGAAGGTCGTGCTCGCCAAGTGGCTGGCGACCGAGCCCACGGTGCTCATCGCCGACGAGCCCACGCGCGGGATCGACGTCGGCACCAAGGCCGAGGTGCACCGGCTGCTGTCGTCGCTGGCCGCCGACGGCCTCGCGGTGCTGATGATCTCCTCCGATCTGCCCGAGGTGCTGGGCATGGCCGACCGGGTCCTGGTGATGCACGAGGGCCGGCTGGTCGCCGAGATCCCGCGCGCCGAGGCCACCGAGGAGTCCGTCATGGCCGCCGCGACAGGGCTCACCGGCGACACCCACGACACCGACGTCACGGGCCTCACCGGCGAAAGGACACGGACGTGAGCGTGACCGTCGAGAAACCCGGGAAACCCGCCGCCGCGCCCGAGACGGCGCGCTCGGCGCGCTCGCTCGTCGACGCCGTCTTCCGCGCGCGGGAGATCAGCATCGCCGGCGCCCTCCTGCTGCTGGTGCTGTTCACCTGGATCGCCGAGCCGCGCTTCCTCAACGACCAGGGCATCAAGGACCTGTTGCTCAACGCCGCGATCCTGGTGCTGCTCGCGGTCGGGCAGTCGGTGGTGGTCATCACCCGCAATATCGATCTGTCGGTCGGCTCCGTGGTGGGCCTGTCCGCCTTCGCCTGCGGGAAGTTCGTCTCCGGCACCGACCACGGGGTGCTGACGGTTCTGCTGCTCGGCCTCCTCGTCGGCGCGGGCTGCGGCATCGTCAGCGGTGCGCTGGTGAGCTTCGGCCGGGTGCCCGCGCTGGTGGTGACCCTCGGGATGCTCTACATCATCCAGGGCGTCGACTACTGGTGGGCGCAAGGGGAGCAGATCAACGCGGCCGATGTGCCGCAGTCCGTGCTGGACCTGGGCAGCGGCAGCGTGCTGGGCATTCCGTATCTCCCGCTGATCGCCTTCGCGGTGCTCGCCGCGACCGCGTACGTCCTGCGCACCTACCGCAGCGGCCGTGAGCTGTACGCCATCGGCTCCAGCCCGGAGGCCGCCCGGCTGGCCGGGGTGCCGATCCGGCGGCGGGTGCTCGGTGCGTATCTGTTCTCCGGCGCCGTCTCGGGCTTCGCGGGCGCGCTGTGGCTGGCCCGCTTCGGCACCGTCGTCGCCGACAACGCCCACGGCTGGGAGCTGACGGTGGTCAGCGCGGTGGTGGTCGGTGGCGTCGCCATCGTCGGCGGCACCGGCACGGTGTGGGGCGCGGCGCTGGGCGCGCTGCTGCTCACCACCATCGGCAGTGCCCTGGCCGTGCTGAAGGTCGACTCCTTCTGGCAGGACGCCATCGCGGGTGCGCTGCTGCTGGCGGCCATCAGCGTGGACCGGATCGTGAGGGTGCGCATGACCCGTGCGCTGAGGAAGAGGAGCGCTCGATGAAGCTCAGGTGGGACACCGCCGTCGGGGTGCTGCTGGTGGCCGTCTTCCTCACCGGCCTCGGCACCACGGACGGCTTCGCGAGCCGCGACAACCTCGCCTTCGCCTTCAACGACATCGCCGAGGTCGCGCTGATGGCGCTGCCGATGACGCTGCTGGTGGTGGCCGGGCAGGTGGATCTGTCGGTGGCCTCGATGCTCGGCCTGGGGAGCGCGCTGACCGGCCAACTGTGGGACGCGGGCTGGGCGTTCGAGACCATCGTGCCGGTCGTGCTGCTGGTCGGGGTGGCCGGGGGGCTGATCAACGGCTGGCTGGTGACCCGGGTCGGGCTGCCCTCGCTCGCCGTCACGATCGGGACGCTCGCCCTCTACCGTGGGCTGGCCTCGGTGGTGCTCGGCACGGGCGCCATCACCGACTTCCCCGAGACGTACGCCAAGTGGGCCGTGGACACCACCACCGTGCCCGGCACCTTCCTCACCTATCCGGTGGTGCTGTTCATCGTGCTGGCCGCCATCGCCGCCGTGGTGCTGCACGCCACGGGCCTGGGCCGGTCGCTGTTCGCCATCGGCGCCCAGGAGGACGCCGCGTACTTCGCGGGCATCCGCGTCAAGCGCGTCAAGCTGCTGCTGTTCGTCGTCAGCGGGCTGATCTCGGCCTTCGCGGGGGTCGTGTTCACCCTGCGGTACGGCAGCGCGCGGGCCGACAACGGCCAGGGCTTCGAAATGCTCGTCATCGCCTCCGTCCTGCTGGGCGGCGTCGATTTCGACGGCGGGAAAGGCACGCTGTTCGGCGCCGTCGCCGGGGTGCTGCTCATCGGCGTCCTGAAGAACCTGCTGACCCTCAACGACGTGGCCAACGAGGTCCAGGTGATCGTCACCGGGCTGCTGCTGGTGGCCTCCGTCCTCACCCCCCGCCTGATCACCACCGTGAGCGCCTGGCGTCACCGGCGCGCCGCCGCCTCGACCAGCTGATCCACCCACGCACCGCGAAAGGTCTCCCCATGAAGAGCTCTCCCGCGCGCCGCCGCGCCGCCGCCACCGCCGCCGCGGTCTGTGCCCTGGCCGTGGCCCTGGCCGGCTGCGGCGGCACCACCAAGAAGGACAGCGACAACAGCGGCCCCGCCAGGACCGACGCCAAGGCCGACCCCGGCGCACCCCTGAAGAAGGGCCTCAAGCTGGCCTTTCTGCCCAAGCAGATCAACAACCCGTACGAGAAGCTCATCGACCAGGCGGGGATCACGGCCGCCGGGGAGTTCGGCGGCAAGGGCAAGGAGGTCGGCCCGTCCGACGCCAGCGCCTCCTCCCAGGTGACGTACATCAACACCCTGGTCCAGCAGCGCCAGGACGCCATCCTGATCGCGGCCAACGACCCCAACGCGGTCTGCGGCCCGCTCAAGCAGGCCATGAAGAAGGACATCAAGGTGGTGGCGTACGACTCCGACACCGCCCCGGCCTGCCGTCAGCTCTTCATCAACCAGGCCGGCTCCGAGGAGATCGGCCGCAGCCAGGTCCAGCACCTCGCCAAGCAGCTCGACTACAAGGGCGAGATCGCGATCCTGTCCGCCACCCAGAACGCCACCAACCAGAACACCTGGATCCGCTTCATGCAGGACGAGCTGCGCAAGCCCGCCTACAAGAACATGAAGCTGGTCAAGACGGTGTACGGGGACGACGACGACCAGAAGTCCTTCCAGGAGACCCAGGGCCTGCTCAAGGCGTATCCGAAGCTCAAGGGCATCATCGCGCCCACCACGGTCGGCATCGCCGCGGCCGCCCGCTACATCAGCGGCTCCTCGTACGAGGGCAAGGTCGTGCTGAACGGACTCGGCACGCCCAACCAGATGCGCAAGTACGTCAAGGACGGCACCGTCGCGCAGTTCTCGCTCTGGGACCCCAAGAAGCTCGGCTACCTCGGCTCGTACGCCGCGGCCGCGCTCGCCTCCGGGCAGATCACCGGGGCCGAGGGGGAGAAGTTCAAGGCCGGGAAGCTGGGCGAGTACACGGTCGGCGAGAACGGCGAGATCATCCTCGGCCCGCCCACCGTCTTCGACAAGTCCAACATCGACAAGTTCGACTTCTGAGGGCGGTCCGGCGATGCGGCGGGTGTGTTTTCTGCTGAAGGTCCGCCAGGACCGGATCGAGGAGTACCGCGAGCGGCACGAAGCCGTCTGGCCCGAGATGCGGGCGGCGCTCGCGGAGACCGGCTGGCACAACTACTCGCTCTTCCTGCGCGAGGACGGGCTGCTGGTGGGCTATCTGGAGACCGAGGACTTCGAGGCGGCCCAGGCCGCGATGGCCGCCACCGAGGTCAACGCCCGGTGGCAGGCCGAGATGGCGCCCTTCTTCGAAGCGCTCGACGGCGCGCAGCCGGACGAGGCGATGAAGCCGCTCACGGAGGTCTTCCACCTCGTATAGGTCCCGGTCCGGGGCCCATGCCCCGGACCCGCTCCGCACCCGCCGGGCGGACCGCTCCACGGCCCGTCCACCGACGTAGAACGGAGACCCCAGATGAGACCCCCGGCCGCCGTCGCGCTCGCCACCGCTCTGCTCGCCACCGCTCTGCTCGGCGCCGCGCCCCCCGGTGCGGGCGGCGCCGCCGCGCCCGGCCCGGCCGTGCACCAGGTCGCCGACACCCAACTGGACGCCAAGGCCGTCTACTTCGAGTCGTTCGACGGCCTCGTCAACAACAACGCCTTCCAGAAAAACGGGCTGCTCACCTACAAGGGCTATCAGTACGCCGTCTGGTACACCGCCGACCGCAGCGCGGTCATCGGCCGCCGCGCGCTGGCCCAGCAGAGCTGGCAGACCGTCACCCTGCCGCACCGGCTCACCGCCGACGACTCCCACAACGTCATCTCCATGGGGATCTCGCGGATCGACGGCCGACTGCATCTGAACATGGACTCCCACAGCAGCGGCTTCTTCTATGTGAAGTCGGTGACCGGGCTGGTGGACGACCCCGCCGGGCACCCCTGGACCACCGGCCAGTTCGGCGCCGTCCAGACCACCCTCGACGGCCTGACGCTCACCTCACAGTTCACCTACCCCCAGTTCATCGCCACCCCCGAGGGCCGGCTCCAGCTCAGCTACCGCTCCGGCGTCTCCGGCAACGGCCGCAACGCGCTCGCCGAGTACGACGGAAGCAAGTGGACGGCGCTCGGCGCATGGTCCTCCGCCACCGGCACCTACACCAGCGAGCACGGCTCCAGCACCGCCCGCAACATGTATCTGCACGGCATCGACTACGGGCCCGACGGCCGGCTGCAAGCCTTCTACACCTGGCGCGAGCAGAACAACGCGGTGATGTGCGCGAGCGGCGGTCTCACCAACCACGACACCGGCTATGTCTACAGCTCCGACCGAGGCCGCACCTGGCGCACCGCGGCGGGCACCGCCGTCGGCACCACCGGTGGCTCGGACACGGTGGCGGTCGGCGACGCCGGAACCGTCGTCGACCCGCTGAACCCCGACCACTCGCTGATGAACCAGGAGAGCCAGGCCACCGACTCCGCCGGACTGCCACACGCCCTGATCAGCTATGTGCCCGGCCGCTTCGGACAGTGCACCACCGACTACGCGGCCGACCGGAAGGCCAACGGCCGCACCTTCCACCTCTTCAAGGACGCCGCCGGCACCTGGAAGAAGACCGAGATCCCGGTGCCGCCGGGCTCCACCCAGCGCAGCCACCTGGTCTTCGACCGCTACGACAACGCCTACGCCGTGATGCCGTACGGCCGGATCGTGGCCGCGTCCAAGTCCTCGGGCTGGACGGACTGGAAGACCCTCTACGACGGCAGTGGCCTGAACGCCTTCGGCGAGGTCGTCGTGGACGACACCCGGCTCGCGCAGGACGGCGTCCTGTCATTCATGTACCAGCGGAGGTCCAGCGGCACCACACCCTCCGCCCTCCGTGTCATCGACTTCACGCTCCCCTCCTGACGGATGGCACCCGGGGTGGGCATCAAAGAGGTGGCGCGCGAGGCCGGGGTCTCGGTCGGCACGGTCTCCAACGTCATCAACCGCCCGGAGTCGGTGTCCGAGGAGACCCGGGCCCGGGTGCTGTCCACCATCGAGCGCCTGGGCTACGTACGCCAGGAGTCCGCGCGTCAACTGCGGGCCGGACACAGCCGCATCATCGCGTTGCTGGTGCTGGACATGGCGAACCCGTTCTTCGTGGACGTCGCGCGGGGCGCCGAGCGTGCGGCGCGGGAGGCGGGGCTGGGGGTGATGGTGTGCAACAGCGCGCAGAGCCCCGAGGAGGAGGCCGACTACCTCGGGCTCTTCGCCGAACAGCGGGTGCGCGGGGTGCTGATGACCCCGGCCGATATGACCGGGCGCAACCTCGCCTCCTTCCGGCGGCAGCCCATCCCGTTCGTCCTCGTCGACCGGGTGCTGCCCAGCGCCGAGGGATGTTCGGTGTCGGTCGACGATGTCACCGGTGGCGAGCTCGCCGTCCGCCACCTGCTGGGCCTCGGCCATCGCACCCTCGCCTATGTGAGCGGGCCGATGCGGCTGGCCCAGTGCCGCGACCGCCGCGAGGGCGCGCTGCGCGCCCTGCGCGAGCAGGGGCTCGGTGAGTCCGCGCTGCGCCATGTCGAGGTGGAGCGGCTGGATGTGACGTCCGGCCGGGACGCGGGGGCGCGGCTGCTGGGCATGTCGCCGCGGCCGACGGCGGTGTTCTGCGCCAACGACCTGCTGGCGCTGGGAGTGCTGCAGGCGCTGTACGGGGCGGGGGTGTCGGTGCCGGGGGAGGTGGCGCTGGTGGGGTATGACGACATCGAGTTCGCGGCGGCGGCCGCGGTGCCGCTGACGTCGGTGCGCCAGCCGGCGTTCCGGATGGGGCGGATGGCGGCCGAGCTGCTGATCGAGGAGACGGGGGAGCGGGCAGCGGACCACCGCCACCAGCGGATCGTCCTCCAGCCCGAACTCGTCGTCCGCGGGTCGAGCCTGGTCCGCCCCCGCGGCTGAGACGGGGCCCCGCGGTGGCCCGGAGCGGCTCCGGAGTGGCCCCGGAGCGGTGCCGAGCGGCCCGCAGCGGCGGCCCGGTCCTGCCCGACCGGTCGAACAGAGCACTACCATGTTCCCGCGACCGCGGTGGGTCGCGGGAAGACGGAGGCTCCGGGTCGTGGGACGCATGGTGGGGATCAAGGACGTCGCGCGGCAGGCGGGAGTGTCCGTCGGAACCGTCTCGAACGTGATCAACCGGCCCGAGATGGTCGCCGAGGCCACGCGCGACCGGGTGCAGGCCGTCATCGAGCGCACGGGCTACGTACGCCAGGAGTCCGCGCGTCAACTGCGCGCGGGGCGCAGCCGCATCATCGCGTTGCTGGTGCTGGACATGGCGAACCCGTTCTTCGTGGACGTGGCGAGCGGTGCGGAGCGTGCGGCGCGGGAGGCGGGGCTGGGGGTGATGGTGTGCAACAGCGCCCAGAGCCCCGAGGAGGAGGCCGACTACCTCAGCCTCTTCGCCGAGCACCGGGTGCGCGGGGTGCTGGTCACCCCGGCCGATGTCACCGGGGCCAACCTGGAGGGCTTCCGGCGCCACGACATCCCGTTCGTCTTCGTGGACCGCGAGGTGCCCAGCGCCGACGGCTGCTCGGTGTCGGTCGACGACATCGAGGGCGGGGCGCTCGCCGGCCGTCACCTCATCGCCCAGGGACACCGCTCCGTGGTCTACGTCAGCGGTCCGATGCTGCTCCCGCAGTGCCAGGACCGGCGCGCCGGGCTGCTCAGCGCGTTCGCGGAGGAGAGGCTGGCGACGGAGGCGATGGTGCACATCGAGGCCGAGCGGCTGGACGTGGCCTCGGGCCGGGACGCGGGCGCGCGGCTGCTGGGCATCTCACCGCGTCCAACAGCCGTGTTCTGCGCCAACGACCTCCTGGCGCTCGGAGTGCTGCAGGCCCTTTTCGCGGCCGGGGTGTCGGTGCCGGGGGAGGTGGCGCTGGTGGGGTACGACGACATCGAGTTCGCGGCGGCGGCCGCGGTGCCGCTGACGTCGGTGCGCCAGCCCGCGTTCCGGATGGGGCGGACGGCGGCCGAGCTGCTCATCGAGGAGACCGGTGAGGAAGCGGAGGACCATCAGCACCGGCGGATCGTCCTGCAGCCCGAACTGGTGGTCAGGGACTCGACGTTCGCGCCGAGGCCGGGCGCGTGACCTCGGGTTCACCGGTCTCCGCGGCATCGGGAAGGGGCCCGGCACGGGCGAATTCCAGGGGCCCTTCCCGACGCCGGGGCCCGGTCAGACCGGGGGTTTGACGGCGACGACGGGGACGCTGCTCTCCAGCAGCAGCCGCTGGCTCACGCTGCCCAGCAGCGCCTTGCCCACGGGCGATCGTCGGCGGATGCCGATGACCAGCCGGTCGACATCGGGCCGGGCCTCGATTTCGTCCAGAACGGCGTCGACGGGGTCGCGGTCACCGGGACCGCTGCGCTCGACGATCGTGATCTTCAGGTCCTCGGGCAGGCCGGAGCGGTCCAGTGCTGACAGACGCAGATTGACCAGTACCAGATCGGTGCCCAGCAGACGGGCCTCGGCGACTCCCGCGGTCAGCGCGTGGTCTCCCTCGCGGCCCTCGGCGATAGCGGTCATGACGGTCATGGTGCGGGCCCTCCTCTCGGGACGGACGGGACGGGGAAGGGCGGATCAGGAGTAGCGGGCGCGGAAGTCGTCTTCCAGCTCTTCCAGCGAGCGGCCCTTGGTCTCGGGAACACAGGTTGCGATGAAGATGATGGCCAGCACACCGAAAGCGGCGAAGCCGAGGAAGGTGCTCGAGATCCCCAGAGCCTTCACGACGGGCGGGAAGCCGAGGGCGACCAGGGCGTTCGCCATCCACAGCACGAAGATGCTGACACCGATGGCCAGGCTGCGGATCTTCAGCGGGAACATCTCGGAGAGGATGAGCCAGACCAGCGGACCGATGGTGGCCTGCATGGAGAAGACGAAGAGCACGACGAACACGAGAATGAACCACGCCTTCGCACCGCCCTCGGGCAGCAGCATCGCGGAAAGACCGACGAGCAGGTGGAACGTCGTGGTGAGGGTGAACCCGCCGAGCAGCATGGTGCGTCGCTTGATCTTGTTGATGACCGACACGCCCACCGCGATGCCGATGACGCTGAAAGCGCCGTTGAGGGTGTTCGCGATGATGGCGGAGTCGCCCGAGAACCCGGCGTCGCCGAGCAGTTGCGTACCGTAGTACATGACGGAGTTGATGCCGGTGAACTGCTGACAGATGCCGAGGCCCGCCCCGATCAGGATGAGCACACGCACCCATCGCACTCCGAGATCCACCCGGCCCGCGGTCTTGGCGACCCGCTCCTCCTCGGCGAGGCGGTGGACCTCGGCCATCTCCGCCTGGGCCCGCTCGGGGGTGCGGACCTGGGACAGGACCGCGAGTGCCTCGTCGTCACGGCCCTGGGCGACCAGCCAGCGCGGGCTTTCCGGCAGCCGCAGCATGCCGATGAACAGCCCGATCGCCGGAAGCACGGCGACCAGGAGCATGAGCCGCCAGATGCCGTCGGTTTCGCCCCAGAGATTGAAGATGACCGCGTTGATGACGAACGCGGCGAATTGGCCGGACACGATCATCACCTCGTTGCGGGTGACGATGGAGCCGCGGCGTTCGACCGGGGCGAGTTCGGCCAGATAGACCGGAACCGTCGCCGAGGCACCGCCCACGGCGAGGCCGAGGATGAAGCGGAAGAGGGCGAGTACCTGCCAGTTCGGCGACAGGACGCAGCCCACGGTGCCGACCATGAACACCAGGGACAGCAGCAGGATGTTGTGGCGGCGGCCGTGCCGGTCCGACAGCACTCCGCCGATCATGGCGCCGAAGGCGGCACCGAAGACGAGGTTGCTGACGACGATTCCCTCGGTGAGCGCGGTCAGTCCGAGGTCGTCGGTGAGAGGATCGAGGGCGCCGTTGACGACGCCGGTGTCGTAGCCGAACAGCAGCCCGCCGAAGGTCACGATGACGGCGACCAGGCCGAGCCGTCGTGAATGGGGACCTTTGGTGTCCGGCGGCAGTTCGGGTTCTTGCGGTGCGATGCCCGAGTTCTCGGCGTCGAGTCGGGTGTTCATCGTGTCTCCTCGTGGAGGCAGCGGAGGTCGTGGTGGCGCCCCGACACGTGCGGTGGTATCCCGGTGTCGACTGAGTGGGGGCGTGCTTGGGCCCGGTGCGGCGGCGCAGCCATCTCGGCAGGGGTCGCCTGCCGCGCGGTCTCGTGGCTGCCCAGCCGCGATCGCGCGGCTACGGAGGGCCTTTGTCTGTTTGTCAGTACAACTAGTACGTACAAGTGCTACGTACTATGGGAGCGCGGTGTGACGCATGTCAAGACATGAACACGAGGAGGTCCACATGAGGGATCCGGGGGGCGCCGGCCGGACGGGTGAGCCGGGAACCTCAGTGGGGCGCCCCAAGCGTCCGACCATGTCCGACGTCGCCGCGCGTGTCGGTGTCTCGCAGGCCCTGGTGTCACTGGTGTTCCGCAACCAGCCCGGCGCGAGTTCCGAGACGCGCCGACGCGTGTTCCAAGCGGCCGAGGAACTCGGCTATCGTCCCGACACCGCCGCCCAGCTTCTGCGACGCACGCGAAGCCGGCAGTTGGGCGTGTTGTTCACCGTGCGCCAGCCACACGACGTGGGCATCGTCGAGGCCCTCTACCCCGCCGCCCAGAAGCACGGCTACACCCTCGTGCTCAACGCCATGTTCGCCACCCGCGACGAGCGTCAGGGGGTGGAAGAGCTGCTCGGACTGCGCAGTGAAGCCATCATCACCATCGGCGCGACGTCCAGTCGGCAACACCTGACCACGGGCGTCGGACGGACCCCCATCGTGGAGATCAGCCCGCGCACCAGAGCCGCCGGTGTGGATGTCGTCCGGACCGCCGAGCGCAAGGGGATGGGCCAAGCGGTCGACCACCTCGTCACGCTGGGGCACCGCGCCATCACGCACATCGAAGGCGGCGCCATGCCCGGCGCCGACGAGAGGCGACGCGGATACCGCGCCGCAATGCGCCGCCACGGACTCGCCGATCACATCCGGGTCCACCCCGGCGACTACACCGAGGAATCCGGCGCCCAGGCGGCCCGGGACCTGCTCGCGCTGCCCGAGCTGCCCACGGCGGTCATCGCCGGGAACGACCGCTGTGCGCACGGTCTGCTCGGCACGTTCCTGCGCGCGGGCGTCAGAGTGCCCGAGGACGTGTCCATCGTCGGCTACGACGACAGCCAACTCGCCCGGCTGTCCTTCATCGACCTCACCTCGGTGCGCCAGGACGCCGCCGAGGCGGCGGAGACCGCCGTCCGGGCAGCCGTCGAACGACTCGACGAGGGGCGCACCGCCGACCGGGACATCGTCCTCAACCCCACCCTCGTCGTCCGGGGAAGCACCGGCCCACCCCGCACTCGGTCAAGGCCCGACGGCGATCCTCTCCGGTGACCGCCGGCCGTCGCGCGTGTCCAGCAGCTCCTGGATCTCCCGTACGGCGGCCCGGCCCGCCCGGTTGGCGCCCACCGTGCTGGCCGACGGCCCGTAGCCGACCAGATGCACCCGCGGATCCCGGACCGCCCTGGTGCCCTCGACGGCGATCCCGCCACCGGGCTCGCGCAGTCGCAGCGGGGCGAGATGGTCGATCGCGGCGCGGAAGCCGGTGGCCCAGAGGATCACGTCCGCGTCGACATGACGCCCATCCGCCCAGGCCACCCCGGACGGGGTGATCCGCTCGAACATCGGCAGCCGCTCCAGCACGCCCTTGGCCCGGGCCCGCTCCATCGCCTCCGTCATGGGCAGCCCGGTCACGGACACCACGCTCTGCGGCGGCAGCCCTCGCCGGACCCGCTCCTCCACCAGCGCGACGGCGGCGCGCCCCTGGTCCTGGCCGAACGGCCCGGTGTGGAACACCGGCGGGCGCCGTGTCACCCAGGTCGTCTCCGCCGCCACCTCCGCGACCTCCAGCAGATGCTGCACCCCGGACGTACCGCCCCCGACGACGATCACCCGCTGCCCGGCGAACGCCTCGGGCCCCGGATACCGCGCGGTGTGCAGTTGCCGCCCCCGGAAGGTCTCCTGCCCGGGGTAGCGCGGCCAGAAGGGCCGGTCCCAGGTCCCGGTCGCGTTGATCAGCGCGCGGGCGGACCATGCCCCGGCCGAGGTCTCCACCAGCAGCCGCCCGTCGTCCCCGTCCCGTACGGCGGTGACATGCACAGGCCGGACGACCCCCAGCTCGAAGGCGCGCTCGTACCGTGCGAAGTACGCCGGTATCACCTCGGACGAAGGCCGCTCGGGATCCGCGTCGTCGCTGGTCAGCCGCATGCCGGGCAGGTCGTACATCCCGTGCACCTTGCCGTACGTCAGCGACGGCCACCGGAACTGCCACGCCCCGCCGGGCGCGGGCGCGTGGTCGAGCGCCACGAAGCCCGTACCGGGCTCGTACCCGGCCCGCCTCAGGTGATAGGCCCCGGACAACCCCGCCTGTCCGGCACCGATGACCACGACGTCCACGCTGTTGTTCATGCTTCTACTAACTCTGCTCGGGGGCGGTCTCTTCCCGGTCCTCCAGCCGCTGCCCCCGGCTCTCCGCCACCCGCAGCGCGTCATGCAGCGCCTCGGCGAGCCGCTGCCCCACGAAGCGCAGCTCACAGGCGTCGGCCTTGCGGTCCCGGAGCAGCGGCCGGGCATGCCCGAGAAGCTCGGCCCCGGTCCGTAGCTGTACGGCCTCCATCTCGTCGGCCAGCCGTGAAAGGTGGCTGGTGCCGGTGTCGTCGGTGACGAGGAAGCAGGGCTGCCTGTTCAGTCCGGGCCAGGGCGGCAGACGGGGGCGTGATGAAGGCATGAGGGCTCCATGGCGTTCCGAGGTTCGGCTACCGCGAGTGATGGCGCGGTGGCGGAAACAGCTTCGGATGCGCGGAAGCTGGCGCGCAAGATGACAGCTAATTTCCGCTTCAGATGGCATATGTGACCGAGTAGGCAAATGACCTGATGTGGCGGTCTGTCCTTGCCAGACTCAGAACTCGCACGGCGACATGGCAGGCTCGCCCCAGCGGGAGGCATACTCGTGGCAGCACCAACGGGACCGACGGTCCGTCGCATGCAACTCGGCTGGGAGCTCAAGCGGTTGAGGGACAAGGCCGGATTCACTCTGGCGGAGGCGGTGGACGGGTTGACGTTTTCCACCACGAAACTGTTCCGCGTCGAGAACGGCCTGTCGGCCCTGCCCAAGGCCGCGGACCTGAAGGCCCTCTTGGACCGATACGGCGTCGAGGACGAGGAAGACGCGGACTTCCTCCTACAGATCCATCGCGACTCCCTCAACCGGGGATGGTGGTCCATCTATCGCAGTGTGCTGCCGTCGGGCATGGGGATGTACATCGGCCTGGAAAGCGGAGCCCGCACCAGCCGTACGTGGCAGCCCCACGTCATCTTCGGCCTGCTGCAAACGGAGCGCTACACCCGGGAGATGTTCCTGGCCGCCAAGCCGGTCGAAGAAACCAACACCGAGTTCGTCGAGCGCCACATCCAGATCCGTGGTGAGCGGAAACGGGCCCTGAGGCGCAGAGACAGCCCCTTGGAACTCTGGGTCATCCAGGACGAGGCGTCGCTGAGACGAGTGGTGGGCAGCCCGGAGATCATGCGCGAGCAGTACGAGGAGATTCAGACCCTGGCCGGGCTCGACAATGTGACGGTCCAGATCCTTCCCATGGCCACGGCCACGTACAGGACCGGCGCCAACTTCAATCTGTGGGAGTTCGGCAGTCCGTTGCCGACAGTCGTGCAGAGCGATGCGATCGACGGGTCGGACATCAGCGACAAGGAGACGACCATCTGGTCCTTCTCCCGCAGGTTCGAGGCTCTGCGGGCAGGTGCCCTCGCCCCCGGCGAGACACCGGCGTTTCTACAACAACTAGCACGGGAGATCTGACATGACTTACCGCGTAGCGCCTGACGTCGCCCCAGAGAGCGCCTGGTTCAAGTCCTCGTACAGCGAGAACAACGGCACCGGCTGCGTGGAGATCGCCCCCCTGCCCCGCACCGCCCAGGTAGGCATCCGCGACTCGAAGAACAAGGTTGGCCCCGCGTTGGTCGTTCCGGTCACGGCCTGGGCGGAGTTCATCGAGCAGATACGGGAGGCGGGGCATGTCATCTGATGTTGCGCCGGAGAGTGTTTGGTTCAAGTCCTCCTACAGCGAGGCGAACGGCACCGCGTGCGTGGAGATCACCCACCTCCCCCACACCGCCCAGGTCGGTATCCGCGACTCCAAGGTCAAGGACGGCCCTGCCCTGGTCGTCCCCGCCGGGGCCTGGGCGGAGTTCGTCGCCGTGGTGCGGAACATCTGACGGGCTCCCAGGCGCGGGCATCGTCTCGCGCCTTCGGCGCATGTGAGCAGCGGCGGCGGGGGCGGGGGCACGGCGCCGTCGCCGTCCGCCGGGCCGGCGGGGCAGCCTCTCCCGGGTATCCCCTCAGAAATACTTGATCTGGCGCAACTAATTTATCAAACGTTTCCCAGAGGTACCCCCACCCCTCCGCCGCAGTCCGGACCGGTCCTCACCATGGGCCGACGGGGGCGCCACCGGGCCTCGCCCCCACCGGCCCGGTGGTCGGCGACGGCGCCTGGCCAGGACACCCCCGGACCCATGCTCAAAGGCGCCGAAGGCGCGAACGGCGCCGCACCGACGCACGAAATCCGTTCGCGGAACGCACTCGCCCCCAACTAGCGTGCCTCGCCGTGGACATCGACGATCCCAAGGACGTGGTCAGGCGCGGGTATGACGCGCTCTCCCGCCACTACGAACAGTCCTATGCCACCGAAACCAAGTACCAGCCCTGGCTCGGGGCACTCCAACAGCGCATCCCGCCCGCCGCCACGGTGCTGGACCTCGGGTGCGGCTGCGGCATCCCGGTCGCCCGGGTGCTGGCGTCCGCAGGACACCGGGTGACCGGTGTCGACATCAGCGGGGAGCAGATCCGCCGGGCGCGGGAACTGGTGCCGGAGGCCGAGTTCCGCCAGGCCGATGCCACGGCCGTGGAGTTCCCGGCCGCCTCCTTCGACGCCGTGGTCTCCCTCTACGCCCTGATCCACATTCCCCTGGCGGAACAGCCTCCCCTCCTCGCCAGGATCGCCACCTGGCTACGCCCGGGTGGCTGGCTCCTGGCCACCACCGGGCACACCGCCTGGACCGGCACCGATGACAACTGGCTCGGCGGTGGCGCCACGATGTGGTGGAGCCACGCCGACGTCGCGACCTACCGGGACTGGCTCACCCGGGCCGGACTGACCGTCGAGGGAGAGGAATTCGCCCCCGAGGGCGACGGCGGCCACGCCCTGTTCTGGGCGCGGCGGCCGTGACGTGTCTCGGGATCTCGTCTCAGTCGACGGGGCCGTCCCCATCGGACTTCTGCCAGGCGCAGCTACCGAGCGTGGCCCGGCCCTTCTCGACCAGCGGGTCGGCGATCCGGGCAGATGGCATGGAGCTGTGGCCCCGGTAGCAGATCACCGTGCGGTCCGTGTGCCCGGCGAGGTCGACGAGGATCTGGTCCCAGTGCCGGTACTGCACGTCATGCCCCGAGTCGGCGTAGCTGCGCACGGCCGGGTCGCCGGGCAGGTGCTCCTTCCAGGTGTCGATCGTGCTCGGCGGCACGGTCGTGTCCTTCTTCCCGCTGTAGATGGTGACGGGGGCCGTCAGCTTTGACAGGTCGGGGCCGGGCCGCTGGCAGTAGAGCTTCTGCTCATGCACCTGAGGCGCGGGGTCGGACTTCTGGCCGCGCTGGTTGTAGGTGCGGGCGCCGTCCTCGAAGGCGGTGTCGGCGAAGCCGGGGATGCGCTTGGTCGGGCTGTCGTCCGGGAACGCCCACCAGACGCGGGGGTCGGCGATCTGTTTCTCCAACGACTTGCCCAGCTCCTCGTCGGACATCGAGCAGTACGGACGCTTCGCGCCGTACGGCGGCAGGGCGGCGGCCAGGTGCAGTGACTGGACACGGTCCGGGGCCAGGGACGCCAACTCGGCGGCGTACGGACCGCCGCCCGAGATGGCGACCACACTGACCTTGCGCACCCCGATACGGTCCAGCACCTGAAGCGCGTCCTTGGCGAAGTCGGCCTTCCCCAGGCTCTTGTCGAACTCGGTGTCCCCGAAGCCGTTGCGCTCGACCGATATCAGCCGCAGCCCGAGGGACTCCCGGGTGCTGCGCAGGAAGTCCGTCATATGGGCCACCCGCGCGCTGGTGCCCGTGCCGCCGAGGTAGAGAACCGGCTTTCCGTCCCGGGGTCCCTCGTCGATGTAGTGGGCGGTGCGCCCCGAGTCCAGTTTCATCCCCCGCACCTCGGGGCCGAGCGAGTCGAAGTCGTCCTGGATACGGACCCGGTGGACATCGGTGGCGTGCGGCTCACGTGGCGCGGTGGCCGTGGCGGTGGCGCTCACGGCTCCGGAGCCCGTGAGCAGGACGGTGGCGACGGCGGTGGCGGCGATACCCGTGACAAGCGTTCTGGGCACGTGTCTCTCCTGGTCATAGGGGGAGGGCGGGGCGATCGGGCGGGACGAACGCCACCTACCCCCTCTGATCCAGAAGACACTGGGCCGTGTCCGATGGGTCGGCCTGCGCCCCGGCACCAAGGCCGATTCCTCGGCCCTCGGTCACGTGCTCCCCTCGCCACGCCTTCACGGCTATCACTGGTGGGCCAGGGCGTGGTCGACGAGGCGGAGGGTGGCCCCGGCCTGGGCCTCGGCTGGTGCCTCGTCGGTGCGCAGCGTGAAAGTGGCGGTGGTCGCGGCGCGGCTGCCGTCGGCTGTGACGCCGCTCTCCGAGACGATTCCGAGGTGGGTTCCGCCGTGGAACCAGATGCCCTCGCGGTTCCCCCCGGGCCGCCAGGCGATGCCCATGCCGTAGCGCACGCCGTCGGCCGGAATCCAGCCGTCGGCCGCCACGGTCCGTTTCATCGTGGACAGTTGGGCGGCGCGCAGCAGTCGGCCGCCCAGCAGCGCGCGCAGGAAGACGGCGTGGTCGTGGGTGGTACTGATGATGCCGCCGTCCGCGCCGCCGCCGGTGGCGAGGGAGGTGTCGGTCAGGTGCGGGCTGCCGGGGAACTGTGTGTATGCCGTCGCGGTCGGCCGCGGGACATACGCGGAGGTACCCGGGATGAGGGTGTTCCTGAGCCCGAGCGGTTCGATGATGCGTTCGTGGATCTCCTGGGCCCAGGGGCGTCCGGTGACCTGTTCGATGACGAGGCCCACGATGACGTAGTTGGTGTTGGAGTAGCCCCAGCGCTGTTCCTCCGCCGGGTCGGCGGCGTCCGGCACCCACAGCGGAGGCCGGCTCAGGGCGGCCTCCAGCTGTTCCCGCGGCGTGGAGGCCCGGAACCGTGTCTTGAGGTAGCCCTCGGGGGTGAACACGTCCTCTCCGCCCGCTGCGGCGAGGTAGTCGTTCAGGCCGCTGGTCTGGCGGAGCAGATTGGCGATGGTGATCTTGCCGCCGTCGTTGCCGTTCCCTTTGACCACCCCTGGCAACCACCGTTCCACGGTGTCGGTCAGTGCGAGTCTGCCTTCGCCGGCCAACTGCAGGGCGATGGTGGCGGTGAAGGGTTTGGTGTCGCTGCCGAGGCGGTAATAGGCGTCCCAGGGCACCGGGCGACCGGCCGTCAGATCCGCTGTGCCGGCCCGCGCGAGGGTGCGCCCCTGCGCGCTGCGCACTTCCGCCAGCACTCCGGTGGCCCCGGTCGCCCGGATCGCGTCCACGTCGGCCTGGAGGGCGTTGTTTCGGCGTGGCCGCGCGGCGGGTGGCACCGCGGAGGCGGTGCCGGAGCCGGCGCCCACCAGAACGGCCGCCGCGGCAGCCGCCATACCCCTGCGCCGGCTGATGACCGGTCCCCTCGGGCTCATCGGGCGGCTCCCGTGGGGGCGCAGGTGATGTCGTCGGTCGGCAGCGTTCCGCCGCGCAGGTAGTCGTTGACGGCCTGGTCGGCACAGGGGACGGGCTGATGGCCGTCGATGCCCCGCCCGTAGACACCGTGCGAGCGGATGTCCGCGGTCACCAGTCGCGAGCCGGTGAGCCTGCGGTGCAGTGCCAGGGCGCCGTCGTAGGGGACGTTGTTGTCGCGACGGGCCTGCAGCATCAGGACGGGCACGTTGTTGTGGATGGAGGTGCCCGGCTCGCGCGGTTCGGTCTTCCAGAACGCGCACGGTGCGATCATCCCGTTGACCACCGGGCCGAAGACCGGCTGCGTGGCACGACTGCGAACGCTGTTGTGCCAGTACGTCTCCGGGTTCTCCGGCCAGCCTCCAGCGGGCCAGCCGCCGTCACCGCACATGAACAGTGCCCCGCCCACCATGCTGTCCTCGAGGTCCGGCGAGTTGAGCAACTGGAGCATGGCGGCGAGCTCCGGGCCGGGCTCGATCGGCTTCCCGGCGTCGGCGTCGGCCAGATCGCGCACCACCGAGGCCAGGGCGGCGTCGCTCTCCTGGTGCTGGACGAGCTGCCGGAGCAACAGCCGCAGCACGGGGGCGTTCAGCTGCTGTCCGCTGACCGCCACCGGTCGGCGCTCGGCGTGGTCGAGCAGCTCCTGAACGGTCGCCCGCACCTGGCTACCGGTCGGGCCCAGCCGGTAGCGGTCGTTGTGCCGGGCGGCCCATCCGGCCCACTCGTCCAGCCCCGCCTCCAGCGGGTCGCCGGCCCGCTGGAACAGCTCGTACTGGGTGGCGGCCGGGTCGGTGGAGGAGTCGATGACCACGCGGTCGGCCCGGCGGGGGAACAACTGGGTGTATACGGCGCCCAGGTCGGCACCGTAGGAGACGCCGTAGTAGGACAGTCTGGATTCGCTCAGCGCGGCCCGGATCGCGTCCATGTCGCGGGCCACGTTCCGGGTCGAGGCATGCGGCAGCAACTCCGCGTTGTCCCCGTACTCCTGGCAGCGCCGAGCCGTGTCCCGCGCGGACCGGACCGTCTCCTCGAAGTCCTCGCGCGGGGAGGTGACCGGGCCGGGTGGCGGCGAGGGACGTCCGGGCGCGCAACGGATGGGGGTGCTCTCGCCGAGGAACCTCGGGTCGAAGCCGATCAGGTCGTAGTGGTCCGCCACCTCCTTCAGCGCCGGGCGCAGCGCGAGGGTGTTGGCGAGACCGGTCCCGCCGGGACCACCGGGGTTGGACAGCAGAATGCCGCGCCTACCGGCCGTGGACGTAGCCTTGATCCGCGATATCGCGACCTGGATGGTACGGCCGCCGGGGTCGGAGTAGTCGAGGGGGACGGTCACCTTGGCGCACTCCGCCCCCGCCGCGTTCAGCTCCGTCTGCGCCTTTGAGCAGGGCCCCCAGACGAGGCGCTGGTGGTGGGCAGGGGCACCGTCAGTGGGTTGACGCGGTGTGGCCGTGGCGGGCACGGCCGCGGTGAGTAAACCGGCCAGACCCAGGCTGATGGTGACCGCGGACGGGACGCGCATGGTGCTCCTCGGATCGGACGAAGCTGTCACCCACGACGCTACGAGCGCACATGGCGCCGGACCATGCGGCTGGCCGGTTCGCACTTCCTGGTGAGTGCGGTATTGACAGGCCGCGGACTCCACCCCCAAGAAGCGGACTGGAGCCTGTCCGGTGGGTCGAGTGACGCGCCGGTACCGCGGCTCGTTCACGGGTTTGTGAGGCGCGGTGACCTTACGGACACGGAGTGGGGCCGAACGGCCCATGGCGTGGAAGCCGGTCGTTTCCCCACCTGTGAAAGATGGTGGGACTAGGCGGGGGCGGTCATGAAGTCCCTTGGTCCCAGGGCTCGTTTGACGATGCGGGTGTCGCCGATCCAGCCGTAGAAGCCCTGGCCGAACTTCTCCTCGAACTGGGTGCCACCGATCACGAAGGGCTTGCCGAGGGTGGCGATCCCCGTCGACGGCTGGGAGGGATTGCGGGCGATCTTCGAGCCGTCGACGTACACCACGGTGTGATGGCCGTCGTTGACGACGGCGATGTGGGTCCACCGGCCCACCGGCAGTGCGTGGCTCCAGGAGGTGGGATCGGCGTCCTGCACATGGGGGTAGACCACGAACTGCAGGAAGCGCTCGGGGGTCACGTTGAGGCTGCACGTCGGCTCGTCGGGCGACCAGCCGGTGGTCTTCCCCGCGTCGCCGTTGCGCCCCTGCCAGCTCAGGATGCCCATCCAGGCGTGGTCGCCCTCGAAGGGGTCCGGGAGCTTGAGATACGTCTCGATGGTGTAACCAGCGGTGAACTTCTCGGAGTTCAGCGGCGCGGTGGCGGAGGTGGTCAGGACCGCACCGCGGTCGGGGGCCTTGCCGCCGTCGAAGCGCAGGCTGGCATGGGCCGGCTGGTCGCCGTGGTGCTCGCCGGACCACGTCAGGATGTCGGGCTCGCTGTCGTGCAGGCGCGTCACCCGGAGGTCGTTGCCGTGGCCGGACAGGTCGCGGAGCACCGTATCCGCGCCGACCGGTCCGTCCGCGCCCGCGCGGGAGGCGGTTCCCGAGGCGTCGAAGCGCCAGTACGCGAGGGTGCCGCGCGGCATGACGGCGGAGGCCGGGCGCGGCTTGCGCGGTACGACCGGCGCGAAGGAGGAGAAGCGGCGTTCGAAGTCGATGCTCAGGCTGAACCGGTCGACGGGGCCGGTCAGTTCGATGGTCTCCGCCTCCAGAGGTGTTCTCTTCTCCGGGTCGCGGCTGAGGAACCAGGGCGAGAACGTCTCCACGTCGATCACACCGCGGACGAGGTCGAAGGCGTAGAGGCGGATCATTCCGGCGCCGCCGTAGTACCGGTCCTGGTAGTTGGTGATGTGGATGTGGACGTCGTTCCCGGCGTCATTGGTCAGGACGGTGCGCCCGGGGGGCCAGTAGTGCCCGCCCAGGGCGAGGAAGATCTGGTCGTTGCCGCGGACGAGGCCGTCCCACAGCCGCCCGCCGTTGTCCGAGAGCTGTGCGCTGCCCTCGTCGTCGGCCCAGGCCAGGTCGTGGGTGGTGAGGACGGCGGGCAGGGTGGGGTGGGCGTCGAGCACCTTCTGCGCCCATCGCAGTCCGGAGTCGGAGATCCGCCAGTCGAGCGCGAGGACCAGCCACTCACGCCCGCCCGCGGGCAGGACGTGGTAGCTGTTGTAGCCGTCGGGCGAGGCGCCGCCGAAGGTGGGCATGGCGGAGTACCGCCGCGGACCGAAGGCGTCGAGATAGGCGCTGTCGCCGCGCTGGTCGTCGGTGCCGGAGTCGATGTCGTGGTTGCCGGCCAGGACGCTGTAGGGGACCTTGCCGTGGATGGTCCCGAATGTCGTCGCGGCCAGCGTGATCTCCTCCCGCGAGCCGTGTTCGGTGACATCGCCCAGGTGCGCCATGAAGGCGATGTTGGCGTCCTCGCGCTGGGACACCAGGTACCGGAAGGTGGCCCGGAGCGGCTCCGGGTCGGAGCTGTCGGCGTCGAAGAGGTACTGCGTATCCGGCAGCACCGCGAGGCTGAACCGCGGCGACTCGGGGGCGTACCGGTGGCCGCCGGCCTTCGCGGTGGCCGCGTGAGCGGGTGTCGTACCCGATACGACGGCGGCGGTGCCCGCGGCCGGGATCACGGCGGTGGCCCGCAACAGCGTCCGTCTGCCGAGCTGGTCGCGCCCCGCTGCGTCCATTGACACTCCCGCGCATCGTGTGAAGAACCGGTGACCCCGGACCGCACTGTGGTCAAGGTCCGTGACCACACAGGGGCGGTCAGGTGAACGGCGCCTGATCCGTTGCGGGCGGAACAGCCGTACGGCGGAGCCGACGCGGCCCGGTGAGCTGGTGCACGGCGATGGCGAGGAAGTCCGCCACGAGCGGTCCAGGAGGGCCGCTCGCACCTGGCGGAAGTCCAGCTGCAGGGTGCGCACCTCGGCGGCGGGACGCCGGTCGCGCAGTTCGCGTGCCGCGGTGGGCCCTGCGGGTGCCGACCGAGCACGCCGTGATCGCGATGGGGGAGCGCGGTGTGCGCTCGGCCGCGCTGCGGCTCGCGCCGCTGGTGCACGGCGAGGGAGACCTGAAGGGCTTCACACCGACTCTCATCGGCATCGCCCGCGCGAAGGGCGTGTCCGCCTATGTCGGCGACGGATCCAACCGGTGGCCCGCGGTGCACCGGCTGGACGCGGCGTATCCGTACCGGCTGGCGGTGGAGGCGGCCCCGGCCGGCTCGCGCCTGCACGCGGTCGGCGATGAGGGGGTGACGTTCCGGGAGATCGCCGAGGCCATCGGCCGTCGGCTGAGAGTGCCGGTGGCCGGGGTCGCGCCCGAGGACGCGGGCGACCACCTCGGCTTCCTCGGCCCCCTGGTGTCGCTCGACAGCCCGACGTCGAGCGCGGGGACGCGGGAACGCCTGGGGTGGCGGCCGACGCGTCCCGCGCTGATCGCGGACATCGCGGAAGGTCACTGTTTCAACGATTGACGGTCCCGCTCCGGCGGAGCTGACATCGCGGGCCGCGGACATCGCATTCGGCGGGATCCGTTCAACTTTCATATTTCCGCACGCCGTCAACGGGCGATGGTCCGTTGGCGGCGCGGCGGGCATGAGTGCCTGTCTCGCCAATTACTATGGATAACCAGCTTGGATATGAGTTCCGATTACTTTCGGACGGTCCAGCGCCGGAATCCGGGGCTCCATCCGCGAAATCAAGCCGATTTTCCCTTCACAAGCAACCCTCGTCTGATCGCGAACATGCCAATTATTGGGGCACGTCTGTTCGATGAGACCGCCTCGTGGCGGCACAAGGTCCCTCGATGGCCGTTGTTGGCGCGCGATCACGGGCGTGGCCGCCGCCGTGGCCGGGCGGCGGCGATATCGAGCATCGATCGCCTCGCTTCTCTGGCTTTTACATTGCTTTAACCGGGCCATATTCGGACTTTATTCACCCATGGCGAGTTCAATTGCTAGGGATTCCAGGTTTTCCTGCCTGGCATGCTGGTCGTGAAAAGTCACTCCAGGGAAAGGTCTGAAGATGCCGCGTTCCTTCCTCGCAGAGTTGTCCGCACCGGGTCGCAAGGTGCCGGTACGGGCGTGCGAATTGGAGTCGAGCCCGGTGTGGCTGTTCGCTTCGATCGGCGAGTATCCGGTGTACGACGACGTCGCGTATGAGGCGATGATCAACGACGAGCGTCGGATGAGCGCATACACCAAAGCCGTCCGGCGCTACGCCCCCGGCCGGACGGTGCTCGACATCGGCACGGGGCAGGACGCGGTGTGGGCGCTGGCCGCCGCCCGCGCCGGAGCGCGGCACGTGTGGGCCGTGGAGGTCATCCCCGAGTCCGCGCGGATCGCCCGGAAGAACATCGAAAAGGCAGGCTTCGCCGACCGGATCACGGTGGTGGAGGGGCTGTCCACCGAGATCGAGTTGCCCGAGCCCGTCGATATGTGCGTCTCCGAGATCATCGGCACGCTCGGCGGCTCGGAAGGGGCGGGGGCCGTCCTGCGGGACGCGCGGGAGCGCCTGGTGAAGCCCGGCGGGGTGTTCATCCCGCACCGCAGTGCCACCACCGCCGTCGCCCTGGACCTGAACAGCGCGAATCTCGGCACGCTCCCCGGCTTTCCGCCCCTCGTCTTCCGTTACGTGGAAGAGGTGTTCGCGTCGGTGGGCCGCCCCTTCGATCTGCGGGTGGTCCTCGAAGGGCTGCAGGACAACCCGAGGGTGCGGCAGCGGTCGTATCTGTCCGATGCCGTCGAGGTGGAGCCGCTGGAGTACAACGGCGACCTGCAGCCGGAGGGCGTCGACGCCGTCGAGCTGACCTTCACCCGGGAGGGCCGCTTCTCCGGGCTCGCGCTCGGCGTGCGCCTGTGGGTGGCCGAGGGTGACGAGCCGCTCGACTCGCTGGTCCAGTCGAGCAATTGGACCCCGGTGTACGCCCCGCTGTCGGAGGAGGGTCTGCGGGTACGGCCGGGCGACCGGTTCGAGTTCGACTTCACCACGGCGATGAGCGATGACGGTGTACACCCCGACTACGCGCTCGTCGGCGAGCTGTACCGGGCCGGTGGCCCGGCGGTGCCACTGAGCTGGAGCTCGACGCATCACGGGGACGGTTTCCGTGAGACGCCCTTCTACCGCTCGCTGTTCCCCGCGCCCTGAGGCCACGCCATCGTCAGCGGTCCGTCGCCCCGGCTGATGCGACGGCGTCCAGCACCAGCCTGGCGAACTCCTCCGGCCGCTGTTCGGGGAACGGCACACCCGCTCGGGGCACGATGTGCCCCGTGGCGGACAGGGCGTTCACCATGGGCTCGAAGCTGGGCATCGACGGATCGTCGTCCTGCCCGCAGATGACCGTGGCCGGGGCGGTGATCCGCGGCAGCCGCTCGTCCATCGCGAACAGCCGAACCGCGATGTGGCCGTCCTCCGCCCGGTCCAGCACCCGCACGGCGTCGGCCATGAACCGGTTGAGCGCGGCCTCCTGCCCCGGCTCGTAGAAGTGCCTGCGCCGGTTCCACAATTCCATGAGGTGGGAGCCGTCCGGTTTCGGCTGCACCCAGTCGACCGGGCGCTTCCACGCCGCTCGGGCGCGCTTCTCCGGGGTGATGAACGGGGTCGCCGAGAGCACCAGGCTCCGCACCCGGGAGCCCAGGCGCGCCGCCACCTCCACCGCGATCACTCCGCCGGTGTGGTGGCCGACCAGGTGGAACGACTCCAGCCCCAGCCCGGCCACCAGGTCCTCGACCCCGTCGGCGAACATCTCGATGCTCTGATCGTCCGCGGGTTTCGCCGAGGCCCCGTAGCCGACGGTGTCCATCGCGATCGCTCGGTGGGTGGCGCCGACCAGCGGAAGCACATCGCGGTACTCGGTCCATGACCGCGGGGTCTGGTGGAGCAGCAGCACCGGCTCGCCCTCACCGCACTCGACGTGGTGAAGCTGGCCGAAGCGGCTGGAGGTGTAGTGGGCGGTCAGCATATGCACTCTCCCGATGTGGCGGGTTGGCGAGCCCGCGGTCCTGGTCGTACTTTGTACGGAACTCCTTGGGTGGCGTCAAGAGCCGAGCGACGGAGGCAGGCCCCTCGCCGAGGGAGTTCCGTGCGGCGGTACGCCCATCCGGCCGGATGCGGGCATGGCAGGTCAGCGCCGCCTCGTTCGACATCCCAGTGCCCACCGCGTTCCGCGTAACGGAACAAAAGTTGGCTCATGGCGGCCCGCGCGTCTATACCGGAGGCCACATGGGGAGCGCCGGGGGCCCGGCACCCACGTTCCACCTCAGGAGGTAGCCCGTGCCGAATGTGCCCGACCGCGTCCCGACGGACGCCTTCCCCGGGGCCGTGGTCAAGGCCGCCGACGCACTGGCGGAGGCCGCCCGCGGCGGGACCGCTTGCCCACCGGTGCGCACGCTCTTGGGCGACGGTGACATCGAGGCCGCCTACGCGGTGCAGCGGCTGAACCTGCAGCGCGAGCAGGCCGCCGGCCGCCGCGTCGTCGGCCGGAAGATCGGTTTGACGTCGCTCGCCGTGCAGCGCCAACTCGGCGTGGACCAGCCGGACTTCGGCGCGCTGTTCGCGGACATGGCCGTGCCGGAGGGCGGCGAGGTGCCCGCCGGGCGGCTGCTCCAGCCCAAGGTGGAGGCCGAGGTGGCGCTTGTGCTCGGCAGCGACCTGCCGCACGCCCAGTGCACCGTCGTCGACCTGCTGCGCGCCACCGACTTCGCGCTGCCCGCGCTGGAGATCGTCGACAGCCGGGTGCGGGACTGGGACATCTCCATCGTCGACACCGTCGCCGACAACGCCTCCTGCGGGATGTACGTCCTCGGCGCCTTCCCCGTCCCGCTGACCGGGGTCAACCTGCGCTCCGTGCAGATGACCATGACGCGCAACGGCGAGCTGGTCTCCGAAGGAACCGGCGCCGACTGCCTCGGCGGCCCCCTCAACGCGGCCGTCTGGCTGGCCTCGGCCCTCGCCGAGCGGGGCGACCCGCTGCGCGCGGGCGACCTCGTCCTGACCGGGGCCCTGGGACCGATGGTCCCGGCCGCCCCGGGCGATGTGTTCCAAGCCCGTATCTCGAACCTGGGCGCGGTAGGAGTCGGGTTCGCCGCGGAAGGAGACAACCGGTGAGCAGCGAGACGAACACCCGCACCAAGGTGGCGATCATCGGATCCGGCAACATCGGCACCGACCTCCTGATCAAGGTGCTGCGGCTCTCCGACACCCTGGAGATCGCCGCGATGGCCGGCATCGACCCCGACTCCGACGGGCTGGCCCGCGCCCGCCGGCTGAAGGTGGCCACCACCCACGAGGGCGTGGACGGGCTGGTGAAGCTGGACGAGTTCGCGGACGTGGAGATCGTCTTCGACGCGACCTCCGCCGGTGCCCACAAGCGCCACGAAGAGGTGCTGCGCCCCCTCGGCCGTACCCTCGTCGACCTCACCCCGGCGGCCATCGGCCCCTATGTGGTGCCCCCGGTCAACGGCGACGCCCACCTCGGCGCGCCGAACGTCAACATGGTCACCTGCGGCGGCCAGGCCACGATCCCGATCGTCGCCGCGGTGGGCGCGGTCACCCCCGTCCACTACGGGGAGATCGTCGCGTCCATCTCCTCCCGCTCCGCGGGCCCCGGCACCCGGGCGAACATCGACGAGTTCACCGAGACCACCGCCTCGGCCATCGAGCGCGTCGGCGGCGCCGCCCGCGGCAAGGCCATCATCATCCTCAACCCGGCCGAGCCGCCGCTGATCATGCGCGACACCGTGCACTGCCTGGTCTCCGGCTGCGACACCGAGGAGGTCACCGCCTCCGTAGAGGAGATGGTCGGCCGGGTCCAGGCGTATGTGCCCGGATACCGCCTCAAGCAGAAGGTGCAGTTCGACCAGGTGGGCGCCGACGACCCGCTGCGCTCCCTGCTGCCCGCCGGGGCCGCGCACACCGACGCGGTGAAGGTCTCGGTCTTCCTCGAGGTCGAGGGCGCCGCCCACTACCTCCCGGCCTACGCCGGAAACCTCGACATCATGACCTCGGCCGCGCTGCGCACCGCGGAGCGCCTGGCCGCACACCGCTCCGGCGAGGAGGCCGCACGATGACCACGACCGACGCCGGCGCAACCGCCCCCACCCCGTCGGCCCCGCCCGCCCTGTACATCCAGGACGTGACCCTGCGGGACGGCATGCACGCCGTCCGCCACCGCTACACCGTCGAGCAGGCGAGCACCATCGCCGCCGCCCTGGACGCCGCCGGGGTGGCCGCCATCGAGATCGCCCACGGGGATGGCCTGTCCGGCTCCAGCGTCACCTACGGCATCGGCGCCCACACCGACTGGGACTGGATCGAGGCCGTCGTCGGGGCCTCCGGCAAGGCGATTCCCACCACACTGCTGCTGCCGGGCATCGGCACCCTGCACGACCTGAGGCGGGCCCACGCCCTCGGCATCCGCTCCGTGCGCGTCGCCACCCACTGCACCGAGGCCGACATCTCCGCCCAGCACATCTCCGCCGCCCGCGAGATGGGCATGGACGTCGCCGGGTTCCTGATGATGTCCCATATGGCCGAACCGGCCGAACTCGCCCGCCAGGCCAAGCTGATGGAGTCCTACGGCGCCCATTGCGTGTACGTCACCGACTCCGGTGGCCGACTGACCATGGACGGTGTCCGCGACCGCTTCCGCGCCTACCGCGAGGTGCTCGACCCGGACACCGAACTCGGCATCCACGCCCACCACAACCTCGCCCTCGGGGTGGCCAACACCGTGGTCGCCGTCGAGAACGGCGTCACGCGCGTGGACGCCTCCCTCGCGGGCCAGGGCGCGGGGGCGGGCAACTGCCCGCTGGAGGCGTTCATCGCCGTCGCCGACCTGATGGGCTGGAAGCACGGCTGCGGTCTGTTCCCCCTCATGGACGCCGCCGACGATGTCGTCCGGCCCTTGCAGGACCGCGAGGTCCGGGTCGACCGCGAGACCCTCACCCTCGGCTACGCGGGCGTGTACTCCAGCTTCCTGCGCCATGCGGAGGCCGCCGCGGTCCGCCACGGTCTGGACACCCGCGCGATCCTGGTCGAGGTCGGCCGCCGCAAGATGGTCGGCGGCCAGGAGGACATGATCACGGACATCGCCCTGGACCTCGCCGCCCGCGCGAACACCGCCTCCTGACCGCCCGATCGGCTCCGGCCACCTCTTCTCGTCCGCGTCTTGTCGACGTCTCACAGCCCGCCGGACCGGCGGTTCGCCCGAGGGGGAAAATGCCCGAGGGCGGCTGTACGGTATGCGGTACGACGGCGCCGGGCGCGTCGCCGGATTCCGGTGGTGTGAGAAGAGGAGAGCCCAGGTGGCGGGTCCGCGGTCGCGTGCGAGGGCGCTCACTGCTGAGCGGATCATCGAGGTCGCCACCCGGATCTGCGACGAGGAAGACATCGAGGTGCTGACCATCCGGCGGCTCGCCTCGGACCTCGGCGTGGGCGCGATGACGCTCTACAGCTACTTCCGCAGCAAGGAGGAGATCCTCGACGGCATCGCCGACCACGTCATGGGGAACTTCCGGCTGCCCACCGCCGAGGAGACCTCGCCCGAGGCGGTCGTACGGGCCCTGGCGCTGGCCTTCCTCGACATGATGCGGGAGCACCCCAGCATCGTGCGGCTCTTCTCCACGCGGGTGAGCACCGGTCCGCAGTCCATGCGGGGCGCGTTCGAAGCGGTCATCGGGAGGCTGCGCGAGGCAGGGTTCGCGGACCGGGAGGCGGTGCGGGTCTACGGCCTGATCGTGCAGTACAGCCTGGGATTCGCCAGCTACCAGGCCCCCCGCCCGTGGGGGAAGGCGGACCATCCCGAGGCCGAGGAGCTGCGGCGCCGCCGCAGGCACTTCTACGCAGCCCTGCCACGTGAGGACTTCCCCAACATGGTGGAGCTCGCCGAGGACATGACCACTCTGCCCAGCGACGAACAGTTCCTCTTCGGGCTCGACTGCCTCATCGCGGGCGTCCTGCGGCAGACCGGCGGCTGAGACGCGCTGCCTGGTTTCACCGGCCCCGGGTCCTTCGGCCCGGGGCTGAGCTGTCTTCTCTCCGTATCCACTATGGGTGCTGTCGGGATCCCTTGACGGCATACACCGAACGGTACATAGTACGACCACTTGCGATCGCTGAGCCGACTTCGATTCGGCCCCAGGCGTCCTGCGGTTTCCCAAGGCCCGCTGCAGCTGTCAGGGGCGCGCCGCCACCACCTCTTCCCACGCCTCGCCCGTCCCTACGGACAAAGGACCCTCATGACGGCAACCCATGTTCGTGGCCCCGGCCGGGACCAGGGCACACGAGCGCTGCCAACTGCGCTCATGGGGCTGGCGGATTCCGTTCCTGCTGAGCGCGGTGCCCGTCGGGGTGGGCCTCTTCGTGCGGCTCAGCCTGGCGGAGAGCCCCGAATTCGAGGCGGTCAAGGCGCGGAACACGGTGAACGGGCTGCCCGTGGTCGAGGTGTTCCGCGAGTGCGGCGGACGCGTCGTGCTGATGGCCGGCGGCATCCTGAGCGCGGGCGTGGCCTTTGACTCTCGTACGTCATACCGTACATAGTACTAAAGCGTGCACGCACCGGAGGAGAGCAAGATGCGCATCGGAGTCCGTATACCGCCGTGCGACCGAGTGGACCGGCTGGCCAGGACCGCCCGGCGGGCCGAGGAACTGGGCTTCGACCAGGTGTGGTTCCCCGACTCCCAGCTACTGTGGCGGGACGTGTTCACGGTCCTGACCGCCGCCGCGCTGGGCACCGAGCGGATCGGCCTGGGCAGCGCGGTCACCAACCTGGCCACCCGGCACCCGGCCGTCGTCGCCTCGGCCGCCCGCAGCGTCGCCGAGCTGGCCCCCGGCCGGTTCACACTCGGCCTCGGCGTGGGCAACAGCTCGGTCGGCCCCATCGGCATGCGCCAGAGCACCGGGGCGGAGCTGCGCGACGGGCTCGCCACGCTGCGGGCGCTGTTCGCGGGGGAGGAGTGGGACTTCAACGGCGTACGGTCCCGGCTGCGGGACCCGGATCCGAACGTGCCGATCCACATGGCCGCCAGCGGCCCCCGCAATCTGCGGCTCGCCGGGGAGATCGCCGACGGTGTCATCCTGCTCAGCGGTGTCTCGCGGAACACCCTCGCCAGTGCCACCGCCCGGGTGCGGGAGGGCGCCGAGGCCGCGGGCCGCACCGCGGCGGCCATCCCGCTGACGGTCTCGGCGTTCTGTGCGGTGACCGACGACATCGAGGCCGAAGCCCGGCTGCTCAAGCCGATCTGCGCCTCGATCGCCCAGAACGGCGGAGCGCCCTTCCTCGCCCTGGCCGGGATCGAACTGGACGTACCCGCACGGGTGGAGGGGGTCTATCCGGACCTCGTCCACGCCGAGGACTGGGACGCGGCCGTCGAGATCTGCTCGGCCTGGGTGAGCGATGCGGCGGTGCTCCGGTTCGCCCAGGAGTTCTGCCTGTTCGGAACCGCCCAGGAGATCGCCGAACGGCTCACCGCGCTGCACGCCGACGGGGTGACCGATGTGTTCCTCCAGCACGTCGGTTCCTACGACCCGCCCACCGAGCTGATCGAAAGCGTCGGCTCCGAGGTGCTGCCCGCCCTGCGGCCGGAAGTCGGCCGGTGAGCGTACTGGAGGAGCTGGTCCGGCGTGGCCCGCGCACGGCCGCCCTGGCCGTGACCCCCGCGAAGATGAGCGGCCCGCAGCGCCTGTGGCCGGCGCCCCCGTCGCACACCGTTGGCCACGGTGGCGAACATGGGGGCGCCGTCGTGCATCAGGATGCTGCTGCCGTCGGCTAGGAGGCGGTGCACGAACCGATGGTGGGGGCCGACCAGTCCCCGTTCGCCATGACCGTGAAGCCGAAGCTGGTCGCCGCTCCGGCGCCCAGGCTGCCGTTGCCATTGGGCCGCATCGTCATGACCTTGCCGCTGCCGTCCCAGGTGGGACTGCCGTTCCAGGTCGTGGCCACGCTCTGCGCGGAACGCACGGTCACCGTCACCGTCCAGCCGCTGATGGCGGAGGTGCCCGCCCGCACCGTCACCTCACCGTTGAAACGGTCGCCCCACCGTTGCGTCTCGGCGTACGACACGGTGCACGTCCGGCCGCCGCCGCCACCATCGCTGGTGCCGCCCAGCGCGGCGAGCACCGCGTTGTACGCGGGCTTCTTGCCGTAGTTGTCGTCGAACAGCAGCGGGGTGCCGCCGGCGCGCCATGAGTACTTGTCGGGGATGCCCCATACGGTGATGCCGGTACAGCGGGACACGGCCAGGCACGCCTGCGTGACGCGGCGGTAGCTGTCGGCCTGGGCCGTGCCGGAACCCTCGATGTCCAGCTCCGTGATCTGCACATCGACGCCGAGGGCGGCGAAGCGCTGGAGGTTCTGCTGGTAGTCACCGGGCACCGGGGACTGGCTGTTGAAGTGTGACTGGAAGCCGACGCAGTCGATCGGCACACCACGGGCCTTGAAGTCCTTCACCATGTTGTAGACGGCGTTGCTCTTCGCGTTCTGACCGTCGGTGTTGTAATCGTTGTAGCAGAGTTTGGCGTTGGGGTCGGCCGCACGGGCGGTGCGGAACGCCTCCTCGATGAAGCCGTCGCCGAGCTTGTCCTGGAACGGCGAACTGCGCCGCGCACCGCTGTTGCCGTCCTGGAACGCCTCGTTGACCACGTCCCAGGCGTAGATCTTGCCCTGGTAGTGCTGCATCACCTTGGTGATGTGGTTGTTCATCGCCGAGCGCAGCTCGGTGGCGCTCAAAGCGCCTACCCAGCCGGGCAGTTGGGAGTGCCAGACCAGTGTGTGGCCGCGGATCTTCATGCCCTTGCCCTGAGCATGGCCGACGATCTGGTCCGCGGAGCCGAAGGTGAACGAGTTCCGGGACTTTTCGACGGCGTCCCACTTCATCTCGTTCTCGGGTGTGACGGCGTTGAACTCGGTGTCCAGCGTGGCGGCGTACGGGGATTCGCCGAGGTGGCCCGCGGCAACGGCGGCACCGAAGTACCGGCCCTTGGCCGCCGCCGCACCGCCGAGGGTGCTCGCGGCGCTGGCGGGGCCGGACAGGGCCAGAACACCGGCCGCGGTGAGGAAGCCGACGACACCGAGGCTGAACGCCCTTCGGACGCGTAACCGAGGACGCCGATCTCTGTGTTCCTGACGGGAATTGATGACCATTGCTGTCCCTTCTTCGAAGGCCGAGCGGGTGGCAGTGGTGTGCCGATGGGCAACGATCGCTGCGGAGTATGCTGCGGGACTGACGCAACGTCAACGCTTCCTTCCGGAACTCTTCCGGTAGAAGTCTTCGCCGGCACCTTCGTCTCCCCGCCTTTGAGCTGCTGGTCTTCGGCGTGTACGTGCGGCTATCGGCGGTAAAGAGGATCTCTCCGGGCTGGTCTCCGAAAACTTTTCGGAGCGCCGGTGATGTGTTATCGGCCACGCGGCCGTCGTCGGAGGGCAGGTGCAGTCAGGTGACGGATACCGCCCCCGGCCCCCTCCGGCGAGGATTCTGCTGGTAATCGACTTTCTGACACACGAGGCGAATATTCATGCAGCAGATAACGCTGGGCGATGTCACCATCACACGCGTCGAGGAATACTACGGCCCGGTCGACCTGTCGCCCCGGGCATTCTTCCCGGAAAGCCCGGAGAAGGTCTGGGAGGACAACGCGTCCTGGCTGGTCCCTGACTTCTACGATCCCGCCGCCGACAATGTGCGATCCGCGATTCAGACCTGGGTCCTGCGCAGCGAGGGCAAGACCATTCTCGTCGATACCGGTGTGGGCAACCACAAGCACCGGCCCTACGCCCAGGTGTGGGGCTATCTGAACACCGACTTCCTGGGGAATCTCGCCAGGGCCGGAGTGCGGCCGGAAGACGTCGACGTCGTGATCAACACGCATCTGCACGTCGACCACGTGGGCTGGAACACCCGGCTCGACGGTCGGCAGTGGGTGCCGACCTTCCCGAATGCCACCTATCTCATGCCGGAGCGCGACTTCGAGTTCTGGAATCCGGAGAATGAGCACAAGACAGTGTTCGGCAGGGGCAATCAGAATGTCTTCGAGGATTCCGTCGTCCCCATCCAGGAAGCGGGCAAGGCGGTGCTGTGGGACGGCAGCCTCGACATCGACGCCAATCTGCGACTGGAACTCGCCCCCGGACACACACCGGGATCGTCCGTGCTCGCTCTCGATTCCCGAGGCGATCGCGCGCTCTTCGTGGGGGACATGCTGCACAACCCGGTGCAGATCGCGGATCCCGACACCAATAGCTGCTTCTGCGAGAACCCGGCCGAATCCCGCGCCACCCGCCGCCGGATCCTGGGCCGGGCGGCCGAGGAGAACACCCTGGTCTTCCCCGCCCACCTGGGCGGTCATGGCGCCGCGGAGGTGCGGCGCGACGGCGGCGGGTTCGCCATCAAGGAATGGGCGGCCTTCGCGCGCCTGTGACCCCGGACCCGCCTGTGATCCGGACCGGAGCGATACCGAGGAACCGAGGAAGAGACACACCCCGCACATGACGAACACCTTCGCCCCCATCGTGGCCACCTCCCAAGGCGCCGTCCGCGGCCGCCAGGAGGAGCACGCCACCGTCTTCCGGCACATCCCCTATGCCGCCCCGCCACTGGGCGCCACCCGGTTCGCCCCGCCGACGCCCCACCCGCGATGGGACGGTGTCCGGGATGCCACCGCCGCGGGTCCCACGGCACCGCAGCCCAAGCGCGACGCGTTCGGCGACCTCGACATGTCCCCGTACTTCGGGCAGGGCTGGGTCCCGGGCGAGGACTACCTCGCGGTGAATGTCTGGACGCCCGACACCACACGCGACGACCTGCCGGTGATGGTGTTCGTGCACGGCGGCGGATTCGTGGCCGGGTCGACCCGGTCGGAGCTCTACGACGGCACCGGCTTCGCCCGTGACGGCGTCGTCCTGGTCACCCTCAACTACCGGCTCGGCGTGCCCGGTTTCCTGCACCTCCCCGACGCCCCCGACAACCGGGGTCTGCTGGATGTGATCGCGGCCTTGCGCTGGGTCGAGGAGAACATCGCGGCCTTCGGCGGCGACCGGTCCCGGGTGACACTCTTCGGGCAGTCGGCGGGCGCCACGATCGTGGGCGCGGTGGTGGCCGACCCGCGGGCCGAAGGTCTCTTCCAGCGGGCGATCATCCAGAGCGGCAACGGCCTGGGAGCGTTCGCCCCCGCCCAGGCCGACCGGGTCACCCAGGCCCTCGCCCGCATCCTGGGGACCGCCCCGACCGCGGCGGCGCTGGCGTCGGTCCCCGATGAGCGCTTCGTCGAGGCCATGCCCCAGCTCGCGGGCATCGATCTCACGGTCGACGGGCACTTCGATCCGTTGATCGGCCTGAGCCCGTTCAGCCTCGTCCTGGACCAGCAGCCGGCCGAGGCCGTGACCGCCGGTCGCGGCGCGGGCATCGACCTGCTGCTCGGCACGAACACCGAGGAGGGCAACCTCTATCTGGCCCCGCTCGGCCACCTGGCGTCCTCGACCGAGGAGGACGTCCACGCCGTGGCGGCACGCTCCCACCCCGCCCCGCAGAAGCTGGTGGAGGTCTACCGCCGCGAGCGGCCCGGGGCCTCCGCCGGGGAACTGCGGTCCGCCATCATGACGGACGCCCTGTTCGGCGCGGGCACGCGGCGGCTCGCGGCCGCCCACGCCCAGCATCCCTCGGCGCGGACGCACGTCTATGAGTTCGCCTGGCGGTCGCGGGCCCTGGACGGGCGGCTCGGCGCCACGCACGTCATGGAGCTGCCGTTCGTGTTCGACCGCACCGATCTGCCACGGCTCCACGGCCCCGAGGCGATCCTCGGCCCGGCCGAGCCGCCCGCCGGTCTCGCGTCCCGCCTCCACGCCACCTGGATCCGGTTCGCGAGGACGGGCGACCCCGGCTGGCCGCCGTACGAGAGCGTGCGCCGGACGACCATGCGCATCGCCGAGGCATGGACGCAGGTGGCGGACCCCGGCGCCCGGATACGGCGGGCCTGGGAATAGCGCCCGCGCGGACGGTCGTACCGCCGCCATCACTGCGAGCTCGGCTTCGGCGCCCATCGGGACCTCCCGGTGGGCGCCGTTCCGTTTCTCCGTACCCGCCGTCCCCGGTGAGGTGTTTTTCGGCCCCGGCAAGGGCTTGACCAGAGGCGAAGTGGCTCCTACATTCCTCTCACCCTCGAGGTAGAACGATTAACCACCTGTTAACCGCCTGGTTGGAGACCCCCGCAGTGCACTCACCGCTGACTCGGCGCGGCTTCCTCGCCACCGGTTCCGGCCTGGCCGCCGCGACCGTCCTGCCCGGCCTGTCCGGCTGCTCCGCGCTGACCGGAGCGGACTCCGATCCCGATACGCTCGTCGTGCACAGCCAGCTGGGCACCACCGCCCCGGGATCGCCGACCTACCTCGCGGCCCTGGACCGGTTCCGCAAGGAAAATCCGGGACTCAAGGTCAAGAACCTCATCAACGGCGACGACCTCGCGCAGGTCTACGAGACCTCGCGGCTGGCCCGCAAGGAGCCGGACGTCGTCATGGTCAACCTCTACGACAAGACGCTGGCATGGACCGACGTCGGCGCCACGGTCGACGTCAAGCGCTATCTGGACGACTGGGGGCTCCGGACGCGCGTGCTCCCGCAGGCGCTGGCCGAGTGGACCGACGCCAAGGGCCGGGTGCGGGCCTTCCCCTACTTCGCCACCAACTGGCCGATCGCCTACAACAGGGCCCTGCTGGACCGGGCGGGCGTCGACGCGATACCCACCACGGGCGATGAGCTGATCGCCGCGGCCCGCAAGCTGCGCGCCAAGGGGATCGCGCCCGTGACCGTCGGCGGCAACGACTGGACCGGGCAGAAGCTGCTCGCCCAGATCATCCAGACCTTCCTCACCGAGGACGAGGCCCGGCACGCCTACACCACCGGGGACTTCGGCAGCAGGGGCGCCCGGGAGGGCATCGACTACTTCGTGACGCTGCGCGACGCGGGCGTCTTCGCCGACAAGGCCCAGGGCCTCACCTCGGACACGATGACCACGCAGTTCAACACCCAGGCCGCGGCCATCGAGTCGGCGATGTCCTCGGCGCTGGCCAAGGTGCCCGAGAAGGTGGCCCGGCACACCGAGGTCGGCGGCTGGCCCCTGACCGGCGGCGCCGTCCACGACAAGCCCACCATCCTGCGGACCTACACCCTGATCGGGTTCTGGATCAGCCCGAACGGCACCAAGAAGATCGACGCCGTCGAGAAGTTCCTGCGCTTCATGTACCGGCCGGACACCGTCTCCCGGTTCATCAAGGAGAGCGGCCGTGACATGGCGCTGCGCTCCGACACCCTCAGCACGGACTTCCCGCTGGTCGCCGCGGCCCAGCGGCTCGGCTCCACGGTCAGCCAGGCGCTGCTGCCCGATGTGTACGTCCCGCCCGCCGCCGCCCAGCCGCTGATCACCGCGACCAGCACGTCCTTCACCCGCGGCACCAGCGCCGCGAAGGTCCGCGCCGCGCTCGAGACCGCGTACCGCTCCGCGTGAACCGCCCGCCCGTTCGCTCTTATCCCGAGCCCGACTCCACGGGAGCCACCTCATGACGACGTTGACGTCGACCCCGGGCGGGGCCGCGATCCGTGAGCCCGCACCGCCCGCCACCACGGGGCGTACCGGCATGCCCCGGCAGGGGGGCACGATCCTCGCCGTCCCGGCGCTGGTCTGGTACGCGGTCTTCATGATCGGCCCGGTGATCGCCATCTTCGTGATCGCCGCCCTGCACTGGCCGGGCATGCTCCAGCCGGTGTCCTTCGCCGGTCTCGGCAACGTCCGCACGGTCCTCGACGACCCCGTGTTCTGGGACGCGGTGCGCAACACCGCCGTCCAGTTGGCGGTGGCGCTCCCGATCATGATCGTGTGCGCCTACATGCTGGGCTACTACGTGGCGCAGAAGCCGCCCGGGCACCGCGTCATCCGCTATCTGCTGTTCATCCCCGGCCTGATCTCCACCCCCGCCAAGGCGATGGTGTTCTACGCGGCGCTGTCCCCGGACGGGCTGGCCAACGGCGCGCTGCAGTCGGTGGGGCTCGGTTCGCTCACCGACGCCTGGCTCGCCTCGCCGTCGACGGCCCTGGCCTGTCTCATCGCCCTGGACGTGTGGAGCGGGATCGGCTTCACCGCCGTCCTGTTCGCCGCCCGGCTCGACAGCGTCCCGGACGACCTCGGCGAGGCGGCGCAGCTCGACGGGGCCGGGCACTGGCGGACCATGTGGCGCATCCACTTCCCCGTGATCCGCGACTACGTCGGCGTCGTCACCATGCTGCAGTTCCTGTGGACCCTCTTCGGTTCGGCCCAGCACGTCCTGCTGCTCACCCAGGGCGGTCCCGGCAGCTCGTCCACGACGCTGTCCTTCCTCGTCTACCAGAAGGCGTTCATCGCGGCCGACCTGGGCTACAGCCAGACCGTCGGCGTCATCCTCTTCCTGGCCGGGCTCGTCGGGCTGCTCACCATCCGCCGCGCGTTCCGCCAGAACTACTGACCCGAAGGCGGCTCACCATGAAACTCGGCAAACGCTGGCTGCCCGCACACCTTCTGGTGTGGACCTACGCGGTGCTGCTGATCGTGCCGCTCTACTACTTCCTCGCCTCCGCGTTCAAGAGCAACGAGGAGATCTTCGCCCACCCCTTCGCGCTCCCCTCGTCCTTCGGCCTCGGCAACTTCCGCACCGCCTACAACAGTGCCGACCTGGGGACGGCCGTCGTCAACTCGGCGCTGGTGACGGTCCTCGCGCTGGCGCTGACCCTGCTGCTGGCGCTGCCCGCGGCGTTCGCGCTCGCCCGCTCGACGAGCCGGCTCGCCTCGGCGATGGAGAAGATCTTCTCGCTGGGTTTCCTCATCCCGACGTTCGCGGCGCTCTTCCCCACCTTCCTGCTCGCGGCCGCCACCGGGCTGTTCCACACCCGGCTGTTCATGGTCTTCTTCCTGCCCGCGACGGCGATGCCGCTGTCGGTGGTGATCCTGGTGCAGTTCATGCGGACCATTCCCAGGGAGATGGAGGAGGCCGCCCGGATGGACGGGGCGTCCACCTACACGGTGCTGCGGCACATCTACATACCGATGTGCCTGCCCGGCATCGCGACCGTGCTCCTGCTGAACTTCCTCACCTTCTGGAACGAGTACCTGTACTCGCTGATCATCATCGGCCCCGACCCAGAACAGCGCACCGTGCAGGTGGCCCTGCCCACCCTGAAGGCCATCACCGGCACCGACTACGGCGTCCTCACCGCCGGTACCGTACTGACCCTGGTCCCCGTATGGGTCGTCTACACGGTGCTCCAGAAGCGCATGCAGCAGGCGCTCATCAACGGGGCGGTCAAGGCGTGAGCACACCCACCGTGAAGCAGGGCCGGCGCCCCACCATCAAGCAGGTGGCCGCCGCCGCCGGGGTGTCGACCGCGGCCGTGTCCCAGGCGTTCAACGACAAGGGCCGGCTGTCGGAGGCGACCCGGGCGCGCATCCTGGACACCGCGATGGAGCTCGGCTGGTCGCCGAGCGCGTCCGCCGCCGCCCTGCGCAGCGCCCGCACCCGCACCCTCGCCCTCGTCGTCAGGCGCCCCACCGATGTGCTCGGCGCGGACCCGCACTTCAGCGAGCTGATCACCGGCATCGAGGGCGAACTGGCGCCCCGCGGCTACGGTCTGCTGCTGCACCTGGTCGCGGGCGCGCAGGAGGAGAACGCCCTCTACAAGCGGCTGGCGGCCGAGGGCCGCGTCGACGGGGCCGTCCTGACCGACGCCCGCGCCGACGATCCGCGCCCCGCCCTGCTGTCCCGCCTCGGCCTGCCCGCCGTGCTGCTCGGTCCTCCCGACCGCGCCGCCGCCGTGCCGCGCGTCGGCCTCGGCCACCAGGACGCCGCCGTCGAGGAGGTCGTCCGCCATCTGCTCGGGCTCGGACACCGGCGCATCGCCTATGTGGCGGGCCCCGCCGACCTGCGGCACACCCGGCTGCGCGGCGGTGTCTTCGAGACGGCCCTCCGGCAAGCGGGCTTGCGGCCCTACGCGGTCCTGCACACCGATTTCACCGAAGTGTCCGCCGTCGCCGCCACCCAGGCCCTGCTGGAGCCCGCCGACCGGGCCACGGCGATCGTCTACGCCAACGACTCCATGGCCATGTGCGGCATCGGCGCCGCCCAGCGCGGCGGGCTGCGCGTCCCCGACGATCTGTCCGTCGTCGGCTACGACAACCTGACGCTCGGCCGCTGGCTGCACCCCCGGCTCACCACGGTCGACCAGCAGGTGCGGCGGGTCGGCGCGGCCGCCGCCCGGCTGCTCCTCGCGCGCTGCGGCGAGGACGTCGAGGAGACGGTGCTCGACGACCGGCCGCGGCTGGTCGTCCGCGAGTCCACCGGACCCGCCCCCGGCTGACGCCCGACCCCGGCCCCGCTCCGGGCACCCCCCACCCGTACCACCGACACCCGAGAAGGACCATGCGACGCCACAGCGCCCAGCTCATCCACAACCCCGCCGTCCTGCCCTGGCTCGGCGCCAACTTCTGGTCCCGCACCGGCGGGCCCCTGATGTGGCGCGACTACGACCCGGAGACGGTCCGCGCGGAACTGCGGGTGCTGCGCGAGCACGGCCTGACGATGACCCGGTCGTTCTTCTACTGGCCCGACTTCCATCCGCAGCCCGACCGCGTCGACGAGACGCTGTGCGAACGCTTCCGCGACTTCCTCGACGCCCACACCGAGACCGGCATGGGGACGGTGCCCACCTTCATCGTCGGACACATGTCGGGCGAGAACTGGGACCCCGCCTGGCGCGGGGGCCGCGACCTCTACGAGGACGTGTGGATGGTCGGCCGCCAGGCGTGGTTCGTGTCCCAGATGACCCGCCGCTTCAAGGACCACCCGGCGGTCACGGGCTGGCTCATCACCAACGAGATGCCCGGCTACGGCCGGATCTACCAGGTGGATCCGCCCTCCTCCGATGTGGTGACGGCCTGGGCGCAGGCCATGTGCAACGCCGTACGGGCGGCCGGGGGAACCCAGCCGGTCTCGCTCGGCGACGGCGCGTGGGGCATCGAGGTCACCGGCCGCGACAACGGCTTCTCGCTGCGCGATACCGCCGAGTACGTGGACTTCGTGGGCCCGCATGTGTACCGCTCGGACACCGACCGGCCCCGTCAGCACCTGCGCGCCGCCTTCGAGTGCGAACTGGCGTCGGTCACCGGACAGCCCGTCGTCCTGGAGGAGTTCGGCCTCTCCACGGACACCGTGTCCGACCGGAACGCGGCGGTCTACTACCGGCAGACCCTGCACAACTCCCTGCTCGGCGGGGCCACGGGCTGGATCGCCTGGAACAACACCGACTACGACGACCTGTGGGACCGCTCGCCGTACGACCACCACCCCTTCGAGATGCACTTCGGCATCACCGACAGCACCGGTGCCCCCAAGGCCCCGCTGCTCGAACTCGCCGCATTCGCCGAGGTGTTGAGGGACGTGGACTTCGCACACTGCCGACGCGCCGACGCGGACGCGGCGCTGGTCGTGCCCGCCTTCCTGGAGCGCGGCTACCCCTACAGCAGGCCCGCCGACCGCCCGCTGATCTTCACCTCCCTGCACCAGAGCTATGTCGCCACCCGCGCCGCCGACCTGCCGGTGGGCTTCACCCGGGAGGCCGACGGACTGCCCGGCGACGCGGCCCTGTACCTGCTGCCGGCCACCCGCCAGCTCACCACGCGCACCCGGCGTGAGCTCGAACGCCGCGCCCGCGCGGGCGCCACGGTCTACCTCTCGTTCTGCTCCGGCGAATACCCCGGGACCCGCGGCCCGTGGTTCGACGACCTGGACGGGCTGTTCGGCGTCGAGCTGCAGCTCTCCTACGGTGTCGCCGAGCCCATCGAGGACGATGTCCTGGAGATGACGTTCACCGAGGACTTCGGCGGGCTGACGGCCGGGACCTCGCTGCGCTTCCCCGTCGCGGGCAACGAGGACAGCCGGGCGTATCTGCCGGTCGTGCCGCGGGACGCCCGGGTGGTGGCCGTCGACGCCCACGGGCGGCCCGCCCTCCTGGTGCGCGACACCGGGCGCGGACGCACCGTCCTGGCCACCTACCCCCTGGAGCACATGGCCGCCCGCACCGCGCGTGCCAACCCCGAGGAAACCCACCGGCTGTACGCGGCGCTCGCCGACATCGCCGGGGCCCGCCGCCCGGTGACGGTCGACAGCCCCCATGCCGGCGCCGACCTGCTCGTCCATGACGACGGGCGCCGCTTCGTATGGCTGGTCAGCCAGAGCCCCGACGAGCTCACCGTCCGCCCCGTCGCCGACGGCACCCTGCGCGACCTCGCCTCCGGCGCACCGGTCGCGGAGGTGTCGCTCGGCCCGTACGGGGTGCGCGTCCTGGAGCTGCGGTGACCGGCCACCTCTACCGCGACCCGGCCGCGCCCGTGGCCGAGCGGGTCCGCGACCTGCTGGGGCGCATGACGCTCACCGAGAAGGTCGGCCAGGTCAACCAGCGCATGTACGGCTGGCACGCCTACGAGCGGGACGGCCACGGCCACCGGCTCACCGACGCCTTCCGCGCCGAGGTCGCCGCGTACGGCGGGATGGGCGCCCTGTACGGGCTGCAGCGGGCCGACGCGTGGTCCGGCGTCGGCTTCGCCGATGGCATCACGGCGGCGGACGGGGCGCGGGTCGCGGGCTCCGTGCAGCGGCACGTCGTGGAGAACACCCGGCTGGGCATACCGGTGCTGTTCGTCGAGGAGGTTCCCCACGGCCACCAGGCCCTGGACGGCACCGTGTTGCCGGTCAACCTCGCCGTCGGCGCCACCTGGGACCCCGGGCTCTACGAGGCGGCGGCAGCAGCCGTCGGCGCGGAGGTGCGGGCGCGGGGCGGCCATGTGGCGCTCGTCTCCGCCCTCGACCTGGTCCGCGACCCGCGCTGGGGCCGCGCGGAGGAGTGCTTCGGCGAGGACCCGTACCTGGCGGCGCGGCTCACCGAGGCGCTGGTGCGCGGCATGCGCACCGCCGACGTGGCCGTCGTGCTCAAACACTTCGCCGGACAGGGGGCCACGGTCGGCGGACGCAACAGCGCGGCCACCGAACTGGGCGCCCGCGAAGTGCACGAGATCCATCTGGCGGCGGCCCGGGCCGGGATCCGCGCCGGGGCCGCCGGGGTGATGGCGGCCTACAACGAATTCGACGGCCTGCCCTGTGTCGCCAGCCGCCCGCTGCTGACCGAACTCCTGCGGGAGCGGCTGGAGTTCGACGGCATCGTGATGGCGGACGGCGCCGCCGTCGACCGGCTGGTCCGGCTCACGGGCGACCCGGTGGCCGCGGGCGCCCTCGCCCTGAACGCCGGATGCGATCTGAGTCTCTGGGACGCCTGCTTTCCGCGGCTGGCCGAGGCGGTCGCCCAGGGGCTCGTCGCGGAGCGGACCCTGGACACCGCCGTGGCCCGGGTCCTCACGCTGAAGTTCCGCCTGGGCCTCTTCGAACAGCCCTCTGCGCATACCGGTGAACAGCGAACCGAGCCGCATACACCCGCTGCCGAACAGCGCCCCGATCCAGGCGAGTTGAGCGAACGCATCGCCCGCGCGTCCATCACACTGCTCGCCCACGACGGGGGAATCCTGCCGCTGGCGCCATCCACCCGCCGGATCGCCGTCCTCGGCCCGAACGCCGACTCCATCGCCCAGCAGATCGGCGACTACACCGCGCCACAGCGCCCCGGCTCCCACCATGTCACGGTCCTGGACGGCATCCGGTCGGCCGCCCCGCCGGACACCGAGGTCAGCTATGCGCCGGGGTGCGATCTGGTCGGCGGCGACCTCTCCGGTGTCCCCGAGGCGGTCGCGCTGGCGGCAGCGGCGGACATCGCGGTCCTCGTCCTGGGCGGGTCCAGCGCGCGCTCGGGGGACACCTCCTTCGACACCAATGGCGCTGCCGTCGTGACCTCCGCCGACCCTGGCGGTATGACGAGTGGCGAAGGCGTCGACCTGGCCGAGCTGCGCCTGCCCGACGGGCAGTTGGCGCTCCTGGACGCGGTGGCGGCCACGGGCGTGCCGGTCGTCGTGGTCCTCGTCCAGGGCCGTCCGCACGCCCTGCCCGACTTCTCCGGCACGGCCGGGGCGGTGCTCAGCGCCTGGTACCCGGGCCCGTGGGGCGGACGGGCCGTGGCCGATGTGCTGTTCGGCGCGGTCGGGCCCGAGGGGCGGCTGCCGGTGTCGATTCCCCGGTCGGCCGCGCAGCTTCCGGTGTTCTACAACGCCAAGGACCATGGCTACCGCGGCTATGTGGACCAGCCCGCCACCGCCCGATACGCCTTCGGCCACGGCCTGTCGTACACCACGGTCGCCTACGAGCCGCCACGGCTCTCCCGCGCCCGCGTCACGCCGGACGATCCGACCCTCATCTGCCGGGTCACCGTGCGCAACACCGGCGAGCGGCCGGTGCGCGAGACGGTCCAGCTCTATCTGCGGCGGCTGTCGGGCGGCTCCTCCTGGCCCCGCGTCCGCGAGCTGCGCGGCTTCGCCCGTCTCGACCTGCGGCCGGGGGAGGAGGCCGACGCCGTGTTCGCGATCGACGCCGACACCCTCGCCTCCGTCACCCGGGACCTCGGTCTCGCCGTCGAACCCGGAGAACTGATGCTGGAGACCGGTCCGTCCTCCGCCGAGACGCAGGGGGCGCGGCTGGTGATCGGCTGATCCGGGCCGGTCGGCGGCGGCCCGGCAGGGCCCGGCGGGTGTGGGCGTACTCGACACTTCGAGCGGGCCGTCCTACAGTCACCTGCCCGGCAGGGACCGCCCGGCCGCTGACCCAGGGGAAGGCCGCATGCCGATCAGGAGATCACTCGGGTATCTGACGGGACTCGCGGCGATCCTCGCGCTGCTGGCGGCGGCGCCGGGGCCGGTCGCCGCCGCGCAACAGCCCGCCGAGCCTGCCACCCCCGCCACCGCCCCGGCCGCCACTCCCGCAGCCGACACCTGGCAGCCGCCGCTGTCCACCCGCGGCCGGTACATCGTCGACGCCAAGGGCGACCGTTTCCGGCTCAAGTCGGCCAACTGGGACGGTGCGCAGGGGTCGTGGACGGGCAGCGGCAGCGTTGACGACCCCGCCAACCACCACGCCGGCCAGAACTCCCACGGCATACCCCTCGGCCTGGACCGGGTCCCCCTGCCGACGCTGCTCGCCGACTTCCACCGGCTCGGCATCAACAGCATCCGGCTGCCGTTCTCCAACGAGATGATCCACGCCGCCGCGACCGTGCCGGACGGTGCCGTGGCCGCCAACCCGCAACTGCGCGGGAAGACACCGCTGCAGATCTTCGACGCCGTGGTGTCCGCCCTCGGCCGCGACGGGTTCGCCGTCATCCTCAACAACCACACCAACACCACCCGGTGGTGCTGCGGAGTCGACGGCAACGAGCGGTGGAACAGCGGCCAGACCACCGAGCGCTGGATAGCCGACTGGGTCTTCATGGCCCGCCGCTACGCCGATGAGCCACGCGTCGTGGGCGCCGACCTCTACAACGAGGTGCGCCGCGACATCCTGGACGACCCCAACTGGGGGCTCGGCGACACGCACGACTGGTACGCCGCCGCGCAACAAGCCGCCGACCGCATCCTCACCGACGGCAACCCCGACCTCCTCATCGTCATCGAGGGCATCAACTGGACGGGGATACCGGTCGACGGGCTGCCCCACGAACGGCCCACCCTGGCGCCCGCGCGCACCCTCTCGCACACCCTCGTGAACGCCCACAAGCTGGTCTACTCCGCGCACTTCTACGGCTACACCGGCCCCCGCCACAGCGGCGCCACCGGCGTCGGCGAGACCCACGACCCCCGGTACCAGGACCTCAGCCGCGACGAGCTCCGCAAAGTCCTCACCGACCAGGCGTTCTTCGTCGCCGAGGACACCGGGCGGCACTACACCGCACCCGTGTGGATCAGCGAGTTCGGCATCGGCTCGGCCGAGACCGGCACCGCCCCGCGCGCGTGGTTCACCAACCTCACCGACTACTTCGCCGACCACGACGCCGACTTCGCCTACTGGCCACTGGTGGGCTGGGAGGGCAGCGACGACTGGGCGCTGCTGCGCTACGACTCCGCGGGCCACCGCACCGGAATCCTCGACCAGGGCGACTGGCGCGCCACGCCCTGGCAGCGGCTGATGACCGCGCCCGAGCACACCGGGCCCGTCGACCCCGTCCCCGCCTGGCGCATGCTCGCCACCGACCACGGCGACCAGGTGCAGTCGCTGATCGAGCGGACCCACGGCGACTGGGATCCGGGCGCCTACAAGGCCGCCTGCCCCGACGGGTTGCGGCTGATCGGCCTCGGCCACACCGCCGGGCGCGGACTGTGCACCGACACCGGCGCCGACGACCCGCGCGCCCCCGGCACCGCCCATACGGTCGTCACGGACGAGCGGTATGTGCCCGCCGGTGGCGACTGGGCCTCCGGCTACACCAAGTTCCAGTGCCCCTCGGACCACTTCCTCATCGGCTACAGCCGCCGCGGCGGCCGGGTGTCCGCCGCGCTGTGCGCCCCGGCCCGCACCCCGCTCGGCACCACGGGACGCACCGTGTGGTTCGACCGGTCCGACAACCGGCCCGCCGACGCCGCCGGGGGCGACTTCGCGCACGGCGCCTACAAGGGCCAGTGCGCGGCCGACGAGTACGCCGCCGGGATCGCCTTCACCACGCGGGTGGGCAGCTCCGGGAGCCCGGACGCGCTGCTGTGCCGCCGGCTGTCCTGAGTCCGCCAGTCGTTCCGCGACCCTTGCCCGAATCTGACGGTCCGTCATATCGTGAGGTGGTGCGCGCAGCCGTTGTCGCACGACACCCGCCGAACCGGATCAGGAGTTACGGGTGGAGCCGCACACCACACCCGGGACCGCGCCGAAAGTACGTGCCAGCGCGGTGACCCGCACCTTCGGGCACGGAACCCGGCAGGTGCACGCCCTCGGACCACTCGACCTGGACATCCGGCACGGGGAGTTCTGCTGCATCGTCGGCCCGTCCGGATGCGGCAAGTCCACGTTCCTGCGCATCGTCGCCGGACTCGTCCGCCCCAGCGGCGGTGAGGTCGAGCTGCGCGCGGGCCGGCGCCATCCGGCCGCGATGATCCCGCAGGACTACGGCATCTACGACTGGAAGACCGTGCTGGCCAACGTCCGCTTCGGCCTCGATGTGCAGCGCGTGCCACGCAAGGCCGCCGACGCGCGGGCCAGGGACTGGCTGGCCCGGCTCGGTCTCGCCGACTTCGCCGATGCCTACCCGGCCACCCTGTCGGGCGGGATGCGGCAGCGCGTGGCGATCGCCCGGGCGCTCGCGGTGGAGCCGGAGGTGCTGCTGCTGGACGAACCGTTCGCCGCGCTCGACGCCCAGTTGCGCACCATCCTCCAGGACGAGTTGCTCGCGGTGTGCCAGGCGACCCGTACCACCGCGCTGTTCGTCACCCACAGTCTGGAGGAGGCGATCGTGCTCGGGGACCGGGTGGTGGTGATGTCGGCCAGGCCCGGCAGGGTGATCGCCGAACGCCACCCGCCGTTCGAACGCCCGCGCACCGGGGCGATGCGCCGCGCTCCGCGGTTCGCCGCGCTGCAGTCCGAGTTGTGGGAGCTGCTGCGCGACGAGGTCCAGCGGGCCGGAGCCGGTGCCGCCACTGCGGTGGACACGGTGGGGAAGTCCTCGTGAAGGGCGAGAGCGCGCCCGCCTCGGCCCGGACCGCCCGGCCCGGTGAAACCGTCGGCGGGCCCGTCGAGACCGTGCTGGTGCGGCGCCCCGGACCGGGGGAGCGCGATCCCGTCCGCGCCCACCGGCGGCGCCGCGGCATCGAGCTGGCCCTCGCCCTGGCCGTCCCCTCCGCGCTGATCCTGCTGTGGCAGCTCGCCGCGGATCAGCACTGGATCGACTCGCGCATCTACCCCGCGCCGTCCACCATCGCGGCGGACGGCTGGCAGCGCGCCGCCGACGGCAAACTGTGGCCGGACGTATGGGCCACGCTCCAGCGGGTGGTCGCCGGGTACGCCCTCGGCACGGCCGCGGGGTATCTCTTCGGGCTGCTGATGGGCGCGCTGCGGATGGTCCGCGCCGCGCTGGAACCGCTGCTCGACGCCCTGTACGTGGTGCCCAAGCTCGCGCTGCTCCCCGTGTTCCTCAATATGTTCGGCCTCGGTGAGGGCCCTCAGATCGCGCTCGTCGCGACCACCGTCTTCTTCTTCGTATGGATCTCCACCATGGCCGCCGTGATGGGCGTCGCCGAGGGCTACCGGGAGGCCGGGCAGGTATTCGGCGCCGGTCCCTGGCAGATGTTCCGCCATGTCCTGCTGCCCGCCTCGCTGCCGCAAGTCCTGGTCGGCATGCGGGTCGCCTCCGGAGTGGCGGTCCTGGTCATCGTCGCCTCCGAGCAGATCGCCGCGAACGACGGCCTCGGCCACCTGATCTTCGACTCGCGGACGCTCTTCCAGAACGACGTGATGTTCGTCGGCATCGTCTGCGTGGCCGTGCTCGGCGTGGTCTTCTCCGAACTCGTCCGCCTCATCGGCCGTCGGCTCACTCCCTGGGCGCCGCGGGACCGCGGCCGGCCCCGGCCCTGACTCTCACCCCGGCTCCGACCCCCAGCCCCGGAAGGCGGCACCCATGGCACGGAGACTCTCCCTCGCCCGCGCCCTGGTCACGGGCGTGACCCTGCTCGGCGTCCTCGGCTCCCTCGCCGCCTGCGACGCGCAGACCTCGGAGTCGGCGCGCTCCGGCACACCGGGCAAGCCCCGCCCGATCACCCCCGTCGCGGGCTGCGCCAAGGGCTGGACCGACCCCGCCGACGCGTCCGCCGCCCGCGCGCCCGCCCGCTGCGCGCCCCGCGCGCCCGCGCCGAAGCCGCTGAAGAAGAAGACGAAGATCGTCGTCTCCGCCAGCACGCTGACCGCCGAGTACCTCGCACCCCTGCGGATCGGCATGGAGAAGGGCGAGTTCGGCAAGGAGAAGCTCGACGTCGAACTGAAGCTGCTGCCCACCCCGGACGCGCTTCCGCTGCTCGCCAAGGGCGATATCGACGTCCAGTACGCGGCGCCGGAGGCCGCCGTGCTCAACGGCATCCGCCAGGGGTTCGACATTCGCTGGGTCGCCGGCAACTTCACCCCCGCGCCCGGCTCCAAGAGCGGATTCTGGGCCAGGCTCAAACCGGGGGAGACGGCGGGCGAGGTCAGCCTCAAGGACCGTACGGTCGGCACGCTCATCGGCAAGGGCTCGGTCATCACGTACCCGATGGAGAAGGTGCTCGCCGCGCACCAGGCCGACGTGGACAGCGTCCGCTTCCAGCAGCTCGGCCCGGCCGAGGTCCTCACCTCGCTGAAGAACGGCGGAGTGGACGCCGCATGGCTGCTCGACCCGGTGTGGCGCCAGGTGGACGGCGACGCGGGCTACGCCTTCCTCGGCGGCCAGCCGCGCGGCGAACCGCTCGGCGGGCTCCTGTTCGGCCCCGATCTGCTGACCGGGGACCCGGACGCGGGGGTGGCGTTCCTGCGCGCCTACATCCGCACCGTCAACACCTATTTCGCCGGGGACTACAAGAAGGACAAGACGTTCCTCGACGACCTCGGCGAAGCGCTCAAGACCGAGCCGGACACACTGGCCGCCGTGCCGTCGCTGCGCATGGACTGGGAGATCCGCGAGGGCACGGTGGACCGGCTGCAGAAGGCGTACGCCACCGCCGGGGTGGTCGAGGGCGACCCGCTGCCCGAGGACGAGGTCGTGGACCGTTCGTTCTACGCGGAGGCGGTCGGCCACAAGCCCTAGGCCGGCGGTATCGCGGGCACGCGCCCGCGCGGCGGGAGAGGAAGCGCGAAACGGCGGCGCGAAAGGCCCTTGCGCCGGGCCGCCGGCCTATAGTGCGCTGACCCGCATGAGGAGCGTGAGGATCATGAGCGTCATGAGGAAGCGGGGCCTGGCCACGCTGAGCGCCATCCTGGTCGTGGGCTCGCTCTGCGCGGGCGCGCCGCAACCGCGTGCGGAGGCCGCCGACTCCGGCGGCGGCGCTGGTTCGTCGACGGGACTCGGGGTCGATCTGGACACCGTGACGATCCCCGAACTCCAGGCGCGGATGGCGGACGGCTCGCTGACCTCGTCGGCGCTGACCAGCGCCTATCTGCGGCGGATCAAGGCCATCGACCCCACGATCCACGCGGTGCTGCGCACCGACCCGACCGCCCTGCGGCAGGCGGCCGCCAGCGACACCAGGCACCGGCACGGCGCCACCCGTGGCCCGCTCGACGGCATCCCGGTCCTGCTCAAGGACAACGTGAACACCCGCGGCCTGCCCACGACCGCCGGGTCGCTGGCCCTGGCCGGCAGTCCGCCGGACACGGACGCCGCCCTGGTGACGCGACTGCGCGACGCGGGGGCGGTGATCCTCGGCAAGACCAACCTGTCCGAGTGGGCCAACTTCCGCGCCACGAAGCCGACATCGGGGTGGTCGGCCGTGGGCGGGCAGACCAACAACCCCTACGTACTGGACCGGAACCCGTGCGGATCGTCCGCCGGTTCGGGTGCCGCGCTCGCCGCGTCGCTGGCGCAGGTGGCGATCGGTACCGAGACGGACGGCTCCATCGTGTGCCCGGCCGGGATGAACGGGGTGGTCGGCCACAAGCCCAGCCTCGGCCTCGTCAGCCAGGCCGGAGTGGTCCCGATCTCCGCCGAGCAGGACACCGCCGGGCCCATGGCGCGCAACGTGATCGACACCGCGCTCACCTTCTCGGTGCTCAGCGGCGGCCGCGCCGCGGACGGGCCGACCAACCCCGGCGCGCTGCGCGGCAAGCGCATCGGCCTGTGGCGGCTGCCCTCCCTCGGGCCGGACGTGGACGCCGTGATGACCCGTACCGCGAAGCAACTGAGCACAGCGGGAGCCGAGGTCGTCGAGGTGACGCCCCCGTATCAGCAGCGGCTGTCCGAGCTCGAATTCCCCGCGCTGCTGAGCGAGTTCCACCGGGACATCGACGCCTACCTCGCCACCCGCGAGGGGCCGCGCAACCTCGCCGAACTGATCGAATTCAACCGCACCCACCCGGCGGAGCAGACCTGCTTCGCCGGCCAGGAGCTGTTCGAGCAGGCTCTCGCCGCGCCTGCCACCACCGACCCGGAATACCGGGCCATGCGCGCCGAGTTGAAGGACCTCTCCCGGCGGTCCATCGACGAGACCATGGCCACCCACCACCTGGACGCCATCGCCTCGCCGACCAACCCGCCCGCCTGGACGACCGACTGCGCGCGGGGCGACAACGACGTGATCCCGTCCTCGACCCCCGCGGCCGTGGCCGGATATCCCTCCCTGTCGGTGCCCGCCGGGTTCGTGGACGAGCTGCCCGTGGGCCTGCTCCTGATGGCCGGTGACCACGCGGACACCGAGCTTCTGTCGCTGGGGGCCGCGGTGGAGCGGCGACTTCACGCCTGGCGGGCGCCGCGCTACCTCCCGTCGGTGGGGACCGGCGCCTCCCGCTGAACGGTCCGGCCGTGGCGTCCGGCCCCCGCACCAGTGGCCGGACGCCATCGTTCACCGACGAGATCGCGACATCTTCCACCGCACCCGAACGGGTGTCGGAAAGTCTGCACCGATGGCCACAGATTCTCGCGCTAGTGTGCGCGCGTGAGCCTTCATGTCGTCATAGGATTCGGGCCCGCCGGAGCGGCCACCGCTCGGCTGCTGGCCGAAAAGGGCCATTCGGTACGGGTTGTCACCACATCGGGCCGAAGCCCGGAGCCGGGCCTCGAGCATGTCGCGCTGGACGCGACGGACAGCGCACGATTGACCGAGGCCGCGCAGGGCGCGGCCGCCATCTACAACTGTGCCGCACCGCCCTACCACCGCTGGGCGAGCGACTGGCCGCCGCTGGCCTCGTCGGTCTGCGCGGCCGCCGAGGCGACCGGGGCCGTCCTGGTCATCCTGGGCAACCTCTACGGCTACGGCCCGGTCGACGGCCCCATGACCGAGGAGCTGCCGCTCGCGGCGACCGGCACCAAGGGGCGGGTGCGCGCCGCCGTGTGGGAGCAGGCGCGGGACCTCGATGAGCAGGGCCGGGTCAAGGCGGTCGAGGTACGGGCGTCGGACTTCTTCGGGCCCGGTGTGACCGACGGCGGGCACCTGGCCGCGCGGGTGATGCCAAAGGTGCTGCGCGGCAAGCCGGTCTCCTCGCTCGGGGACCCGGACACCCCGCACAGCTGGAGCTACCTCCCCGACGTGGCCGCCGCCCTGGCCGAGGTCGCGGGCGAGGAGCGGGCCTGGGGCCGGGCCTGGCACGTACCGACGGCGCCCGCGCGGTCCACCCGGGAGATGGTCGACCGCCTCGCCACGCAGGCGGAGACCGGGCCGGTCGCGGTGCGCAGGCTGCCGTCCGCCGTGACGGGTCTCGCGTCGCTGGTCTCCCCGCTGCTGCGCGAACTGAAGGAGGTCCGCTACCAGTTCGACCGTCCCTTCGTCGTGGACGCGAGCGCCTACGAAGCCGCGTTCGCGGTGCGCGCCACCCCCGTCGACGATCAGGTCAAGGCGACGGTCGAGTGGTGGCGTGAACGACTGTCCACCGCCGGGTGACATCTGTGACAGCGAAGGGATCCGAAGTGGGTTCAGCTGGTACGCGGCGTGATGACGTCGCGATCGTGGGAATGGCCTGCCGGTTCCCGGGGGCGCGCAACGTCAACCAGTACTGGCGGCTCCTCAACGAGCCGCGGGCGCAGTTCGCCACCGTCCCCGATTCGCGGTGGCGCACCGCCACCTTCCTCAGCGACAACTTACGTGACTCGTCCGCGGCCTATACGGACACCATGGCCCTGCTGCCGGACGTGGGCCACTTCGACGCGGCGCACTACGGCATCCCGCCACGGCGGGCCAGATCGATGGATCCGCAGGGCCGGCTGCTGATCGACCTGGCCCGGGAGGCGATCCAGGACGCCGGATGGGAGGCCGAGGGCTTCGATCGCGAGGAGACCTCGGTGATCACGGCGCTCACCGAGAGCGGCTACCGCGAACTCAGCACCATGCGGATCCGGATGCGCCAGCTCACCGGCGGCGAGTTCGGGGCACGGGCGAGCGACCCCCGGTGGCCGGAGACGGTCCGCGCGGTGGACGGGCTGCACGGCTCCTCGGTGGCCGGGCTGCTGCTCAACATGGGGCCGAACACGGTCAGTTCGGTCTTCGATCTGCACGGCGAGAGCTATGCGCTGGACTCGGCGTGCTCCGGTGGACTCATGGCCGTGGCCAACGCCGTGTTCGCGCTGCGCGCGGGCCGGTGCCGGATCGCGCTCGCGGGCGGCGCCCAGTTGATCCTCGCCCCGGACCTGCTGGTGGGGCTGTGCCGGATCGGCGCCATCTCGCGCAGCGGCAGATGCCTGCCGTTCGGCGCGGAGGCCGATGGCTTCGTCCTGGGGGAGGGCGCCGGGGTCCTGGCGCTGCGCCCGCTGGCCGACGCGCTGGCCGCCGGTGACCGGGTCTACGCGGTGATCCGGGGCGTGGGTACGGCCAACGACGGGACCGTGCAGGGCGGTATGCACCCCCAGGCGGCCGGTCAGCTCAGAGCCCTGCGCCGGGCCTACCGCGACGCGGACCTGGCCCCGGAGGCGATGGGATACCTCGAGGCGCACGGCACCGGGACCACGGTCGGCGACCCGGTCGAGGTCGGTGTCCTGCGGGAGCTGCGGGGCGAGCGGGGCGCACCGGCGTTCCTCGGCGCGGTGAAGGCGGTCGTCGGCCACGCGCTCAACGCCGCGGGGATCGCCGGACTCGTCAAGACCGTGCTGGCCGTGCACCGGGGGGTGATACCGCCGCAGCCGGACTTCGACCTGGCCGACCGCTCCGGACTCGACGCCGCGCGGCTGACCATCCCGACGAAGCCGACCGGCTGGCCCGACGCCGGGCAGCCGCGCCGGGCGGGGGTGAGCGCCTTCGGCTTCGGCGGCACCGGTGTCCATCTGGTGGTGGAGGAGTGCGCCACGGCACCGGCCCGTCCCACACCGGACGGCGGTCCGCAGCTGCTGGTGCTCAGCGCCCGCGACCGGGCCGGGCTGGCCCGTTACGCCCGGGAGCTGGCACACACCCTCGCCGATGACCGGCCGCCGCTGGCCGGGGTGGCGGACACCCTGGCCCGCCGGGCTCCCCTCGCCGAACGCCTCGCCCTGGTGGCGGAGGACGCCGCCGACGCCGCCACCCGGCTGACCGCGGCGGCCGAGGCCGTGGCGGCCGGCCGTACCGGAGATCTCGGGGCGGGGCTGGCGGTCGGCACCGTGCCACCCGGTGAGCCGCCGGAGGCCGCCGTACCGGAGCCGGGCTCGCTGCCCGCCGACGCGCACTCGGCCGCGCTGGCCCAGCTCGCGCGGCGCGCGGTCACCGGCGAGGGGCTTCGCCCGGTAAGGGAGCGCATACCCCCCATCACCCTGCCGCCGAGCCCGCTCGCCCCACGCCACCACTGGGTGGTGGACGAGTCGGCGCGCGCTCCCGAGGACGAGGGCACCGCCCACGACCTCGGGGCGATGAGGGAGGGGCCGGCGGGCTCGCCCGCGGCGGCGCGGGCCGACGGGGCGTCCGCCGGGTCCATCGTGCTCGAAGAGCTGTCGCGGACCGGCGTCTTCCCGCTCGCCGACCTGACCGAGCGGATGGGGCTGGTGACCGACCTCGGCTTCGACTCCCTGATGCTGCAGGAGCTGGAGGTCAACATCGGCAAGCGCATACCGGGATTCCGCACCGAGGAGATCTTCTCGCCCGACCTCACAGTGGAACGGCTGGTCGCGCTGGTCGATCCGCACCTCGCGCAGGAGCCGGCCGCCGGTGCGCCGCTGCCCCAGCAGACGCGGGCGGACTGGGACGCGGCGAGTGCCCGCGCCGATGACTTCCCCGAGGTGCGGCAGTTCGAGGAGCGCTTGAGCGCGATCGCCGGCAGTGGCGCGGACTTCCCGTACTTCCGGGTCCATCAGGGCAACATCCGCGACACGACCATGATCGACGGACGGCCGTACCTGTCCTTCGGCAGCTACAACTACCTCGGGCTCTCCGGCCATCCGGCGGTCAACGAGGCCGTGCACCAGGCGGTGGACCGGTACGGCACCTCGGTCTCCGCGAGCCGGGTGCTCTCCGGCGAACGGGAGCTGACCGTACGGCTGGAGCGGGCGCTCGCCGACTTCCTCGGCGTCCCCGACTGCCTGGCACTGGTGAGCGGCCACGCCACCAATGTCACCGCGATAGGGCATCTCGTCGGCGCGCGCGACCTCGTGGTGCACGACGCGCTCGCCCACGACAGCATCCTCCAGGGCTGCGCCCTGTCCGGGGCGGCGCGGCGCCCGTTCCCCCACAACGACATCGACGCGCTGGAGGACGCGCTGCGGCGCAACCGGTCCCGGTTCAGACGGGTGCTGATCGCCGTCGAGGGCGCCTACAGCATGGACGGCGACCTGGTCGACCTGCCCGCCGTGATCGAGCTGAAGCGGCGCTACGGCGCCCTGCTGATGGTGGACGAGGCGCACAGCATCGGCACCGTGGGCGAACGCGGCCGTGGCGTGGGCGAGTTCTTCGGCGTCGACCGGTCCGGCGTGGATCTGTGGATGGGCACCCTCTCCAAGACCTTCGCCAGCTGCGGTGGATATCTCGGCGGCTCGGCCCGGATGGTGCGGTGGCTGCGGCATACGCTGCCCGGCTTCGTCTACAGCGTCGGCCTGACCCCGGCCAACGCGGCCGCGGCGCTGGCCGCCACCGAGCTGATCCTCGCGGAACCGCACCGGGTGACCGCCCTGCGGCGCAACGCGGAGCTGTTCCTGGGCCTGGCCGCCGCGGCCGGTCTGGCGACCGGCTCCAGCGCCCACACGCCGATCGTGCCGTGTGTCCTCGGCGACTCGGCGCGGACCCTGCGCGTCGCGGACCGGCTGTTCGAGCGCGGTGTCATCGCCGATCCGATCTTCCACCCGGCCGTCGAGGAGGGGCTCGCCAGGCTGCGGTTCTTCGTCACCAGCGAGCACCGTGAGGACGACATCCGCCGCACCGTGGCGATCCTCGCCGAGGAGGTGGCAGCCGCCGGGGGATGAGGGGGACACCGTCGGATCCATGTCAGATCAGGGTGCGTTCGATCCGGCTGAGCATGGCGTCCTGTCCGGCTGCCCCGGAGTTCTCGGCCGGGGCGGTGCCATGCCGCTCCTCGGCGCCGCCCACCCGCTGGGAGAGCAGATAGGCGATGATCTCCGCCTCCTGCTCCTGGACGTCGTCGTAGGTCGCGCGCAGGAGCATGTCACGCACGAGGTCGGGGTCGAGGTTGGGGAAAAGGAGGCGGGCGCTCGCCTCGTCCAGCCAACCCGCCCCGCGATGGCAGCAGATGATGTGGCCCAGCTCATGCAAGATGATGTGCTCCTGATGCGCGCTGGTCGTGTTGGCGTCGTAGAAGATGAGGTCCTCGTCGCGGGCGGCGACCCACATGCCGCACGGGTGCGTCGCGGGCATCTGCATCGGGACCAGCGTGATGGGGCGGCCGCGGACCTCGCCGAGATGGCGGCAGAGTTCGGCCACATCGGCCACCTCCGGCAGGTCGAGGTCGGCGATCCGCCGCGCACCGGCCTTCCGGAGCTTCTTGAGCTGACTGCGCCGGTCGTGGTCGGCCGACCGTCCCTTGTTGGCGCCCCTCACCCAGCCGCACCCCTCATTCCTGGTCCGAGGTGTCGGTGACGGGCGGAAGGCCCTGAAGCTGCCGGTACTGGTCCATGATGGTCGTGATGGCCTCGAGGTTCTCCTTCTTCATCCCGGCCGCCCGCATCGCCACGGCGCGCACCCCGGCCTGCCGGAGCGCCTCGATGGCGGCGACCTCGCTGAGCACCGACTCGGCGACCTGGTCGTCGAAGAAGTAGGCCACCGACACGCCGAAGAAGCGCGCCAGGGCGGCCAGCAGGTCCGGTGAGGGATTGGAGCGCTTGCCCGTCCGCAACTGCGACAGATACACACCCCCGACCTTGAGCTCGGGGTTGGCCCGCTTCAGCTCCTCCGCCACCTCGGCGTTGGTCCAGTGCCTGCCTTTGGGACGAACCGTCTTGAAGAGGTTGTCCAGACGCACTGCCAGCGTGGGCCGGTCGTCAGTCTCGGACATGCGAATCTCCCTCCCTCACCTCCTCGGCTTTGCCCCCGGCTAATCGTCAGTTTCGCAGATTAGCGGTCAGTTGACAATCTGGCCCAACTCCGCCAACGTGGACCTCGCCGATAGCTGCCAGCTAACTCCGCTCACGGGGGTGGCCGAGTGGGTTGTCAGTCCTATCGGCCCGGCTCGGCCCGGCTCTCAGGGCTGTGCCGAGCTGGGCCGGGCGGGGGCCACCCGCTCGGCCCGGAAGAGGAAAACGGGGGAATCACGGGGGAAATCCCGCTCGGCCTGACGGGGGCAGACCGGGCGGGATCCCTCTCTCAGCGCGCTTTGGCGAGCCGCCGGTAGGCGGATGCCACCTTGGTGAGCCAGACGACCTCGGCGGTGAAGTTGTCCGTGTCGCGGTCCTCGAAGTCGCCGGTGTCCGCGTTGTCATCGGGAATGGTGCCGGTGCGCTTGGCGTGCAGCGCCTGCCTGATCTGCGCCGCTTCGGCGAACGCCTGCCGGGACTCCTCGCTCCCCCTGGAGCCCGCCTGGTCGTCCCCGCCCGAGGTGCGGTCGATATAGGGCCGCAACTCCCGCCAGCCGTCCCGTATTTCGATGACCCGCCGGTGGAGCCGGTAGTTGAGGTCGGAGACCGCGGCCCCGGGCGGCTCCAGCACGATGTCCGGAGAGGACTCGTACAGATCCCGCCACAGCGGATACAGGGCCCGGTAGGACCGGTAACCGCGCGCCCACTCCAGCAGCCTGGTGGCCGAGGGCCCCCAGGAGGAGATCGTCAGGGCGAGCGAGAGGGTGACGATGCCCAGCGCGCTGAAGACGGAGGCGGCCAGCGTCCAGCCGCCGATGTCGAGCCCGCCCGCGGCCGTGAGGACGTTGACCACCCTGGCCAGGCAGTAGAGGAAGAGGATCACCGCGGCGACGGAGAGCATCCGCAGCGCCTGCCCCAGCGAGGTCTTGCCCGCCATCCGGGCGTAGGGCACGCACTGGCGCAGGATGGTCAGGCACGGAACCGCCTGGGAGACCATGAAGACCAGGAGGTAGGTGAGGATCAGCGGCTGGCCGCTCCCGGTGTTGAAGTCCTCGGCCGGCCGCCCGGGGCCGTCGGCGATGAAGAACAGCGCCGTCAGCAGCGCGTCGAGGGCGACGCCGATGATCAGCCAGTAGCGGGCCTTGCGCCCCGACTCCTCGGTGGCGGACGCCCAGTGCAGCAGGATGATCTGCGCGCTGACGCAGAAGGCGACCGCCGACAGATGCATCACCAGGATCGCGAGGTTGCCGACGCCCAGGAAGCGCTCGCTCCCCATGGCGAAGGCACCCATCGTGAAGGTGAGGCACTGCAGCAGCAGGGTGATCACGAGTGTGCGGTAGGCGGTGTCCCGCCAGCTGCGCCTGATCTGGAACAGTCGGTAGATCAGCGCGGCATACGACGAGAGCGCCGCGATGACGAAGCAGAGAGTCTTGATGGTGGTCACGGCCCTTTCCCCCACAGGTGCCGAACGGTTCAGTCGGTGTGCTCGCCCAAGGGAACCACGAGTCCGATTCCTTCGGCCGCCACCGCGATGGCGTAGTCGAAGAACGCGGTCTCGTCCCGGACGCTGTCATGGGTACGGCTGAAGACCTGGAAGACCAGGAGCCCGACCAGGCTGCTCCACAGCACGATGCCGCGCTCGATGAGGTCCGAGAACGGAGCCTCGGGCACCCCGCCGAAGAGCGCCTCGGCCTCCGGCAGAAGCAGCGGCGGCCCCGGCACCTGACGCCGGGGCGCGGTGAGTTCACCGGCCTCCAGCGCCGAACGCACGATGCCGGCCAGCACCGCGGGGGTGCGTGAGGCGGGCGGGACCGTGTCCTGCGGGGCGTGGTAGTCCGGCACGGGCGAGCCGTAGACCAGCGTGAACTCGGCGGGGTTGGCGAACGACCACCGCCGTAGCGCGCGGGTGGCCGCGAGAAGCCGCGCGCCCGCCGGCGCGCCGGCGTCCCTGGCGGCCTGATCGGCCTGCTCCATCGCGGCGCCGGAGTCGTTGTAGGCGTCGATGAGCAGCGCGGTCAGCAGGTCGTCCCGATGCGGAAAGACGGCCTCCACATCGCTGACGGCGAGTCCGCCCTCACGGGCGACGGCGTCCAGGGTCAGCCCTCCGGCCCCCAGTTTCACCAGCAGTTGGCGCGCGGTGGTCTTGATGACCGCCCGCGGCCTGGTGTTTTCATCGGCGGAAGCTGTTCCGGAAACATCCATGGGCCAAACCGTACCGGTGCGACCGCGCTTCGCGCCCTGTGGACCCTCACCCTGGAGGGGTCTTCGCGGCTATGGTGAGCGGGAGGTGAGGGGTTGCACGGGGCTCGGCCGGGAACGCGCGCCGACGCCGCGAGGGAGGGGCTGCTGTGGACGGCGGCACGGTGGGGCTGCGGATCGCATCGGCAGTGGTCGTGCCGGTGGTCAAACGGCTGCTGCTGCCGCCCGCGAGCGCGCCGGGGGCGGAGTACGGCGAGCGGCCCGTGCCGATCCGCCGGCTGGTGTCCTTCGCCCGGGAGCACCGCACTCTCACCGAGGACGATCTGCACAAGCTCGCCCGCGAGTTGGTCCGCCGCGCCGTGCGGGCCGCCGGGCCGCACGATCCGCCGATCGGGCCCGACGAGCACGACTCCGTCGGGCAGGCGCTGACCCGCACCCTGCACGCCCTCGGCGATCTCGACATGGACGACGTCCACGCCTTCGCGCTCGGCCCCGAGCGGCTGGCCGCGGAGCTGTCCCGGCGCGCGGGCCCCGACACGCGCAGGCTGCTGAGCGACGACGCCGCCCGCTTCCACGACCGGCTCCTGGAGACGGCCTGCCTCCATCTCATGCGCTTCTTCAGCCAGCGGCCCGGATTCGCGGCCCGAGCCCAGATCGAGCAGAGCCGCGAGATCCGGGAGCAGAGCGAGAAATTGGACTCAATCCTGCGGCGGCTGCCGGACATCAGCCACCAGGACATCCAGTTCGAGGAGGAGTACGCGCGCTACGTCGTCGAGTGCCACGGCAGGCTCACGATCTACGGCGTCGACCTCCGGGAACCGGACGGCCAGGACTGGCCGCTGGAGACCGCCTATCTGAGCCTGGAGGCCAGGCCGTACCGCGACGGCACCGACCGGGTCCCGGTGGTCAACGGCGAGCCCGGCGCCGACCGGGACACCGAGGCCGAGCGGGCCGCGGGCCCCGCCGAGGCGGTCTTCGCCAGCCATGAGCGCATCCTGCTGCGCGGCGTCGCCGGCACCGGCAAGACCACCCTCGTCCAGTGGCTGGCCCTCTCCACGGCGCAGCAGGAGCGGGTGCCGGGCGGCCTGTCGCAGCTGTTCGGGCGCGTCCCCTTCGTCCTGCCGCTGCGCACCCTGGCGCGCAAGGACACCGAACTGCCCATGCCCGAGGACTTCCTGCGCTGGATCGGCTGCCCGCTGGTGGGCACCGAGCCCGACGGCTGGGCCGCGCGGGTGCTGCGGCACGGGCGCGGCGTGCTCCTGATCGACGGGGCCGACGAGATCCCGAAGGACGACCGGAGCCGTGTGCGGGCCTGGCTGAAGAAGCTGCTCGCCGTCTTCCCCGGCAATCTGTGGCTGCTCACCTCCCGCCCCTCGGCCCTCGAACGGGGCTGGCTGGCCCGCGAGGGCTTCCAGGAGTTCGCGCTCGCCGCGATGCGGCCCGCCGACATGAAGCAGTTCATCCGGCGCTGGCACACCGCGGCCGGAGCCTCGCAGGAGCTCGGCGAGTCCCTCTCGCTGTCCCTGCGCAGCAGCCCCGAACTGAGCCGTCTGGCGACCAATCCGCTGATGTGCGGCCTGATCTGCGCCCTGCACCGGGAGCGGCGCGGCTTCCTGCCCCAGGGCCGCGCCTCCCTCTACGAGGCGGCGCTCTCCATGCTCCTGGAGCGCCGCGACCTGGAGCGCGAGGTCTACGGCCGCGGCCGTCCGGCGCTGGACCAGAAGTCGGCCACCGAGCCGCTCCAGAGGCTCGCGTACTGGCTGATCCGCAACGAGCGGACGCAACTGGACCGCCCCGACGCGGTGAACGTGGTGCGGCGGCTGCAGCCCTCCGTCCCCCGCCTCGCGGACGTCGGAACGGCGGAAGAGGCCCTGCAGCATCTGCTGGAGCGCTCCGGTCTGCTGCGCGAACCGGCCCCGGGCGCGGTCGACTTCATCCACCGCACCTTCCAGGACTTCCTGGGTGCCAGGGCCGTGCTGGAAGAGCGCGATATGGGCATGCTGGTGAACAACGCACACCTGGACCAGTGGGAGGACGTGGTGCAGATGGCCGTCGCACAGGCTCGACACCAAGAGCGTGCCGACCTGCTGACCCGCCTGCGCGAGCGGGGCGACCGGGAGCAGGACGCCACGGTCCAGGCGCGGCTGCGGCTCCTCGCCCTCGCCTCCCTCGAACAGGCCACCCGCCTGGAGCCGACGGTGCGCGAGGCCATCGAGGACCGGGCCGCCCGGCTGCTGCCGCCGCGCAGCCTGCGGGAGGCCAGGTCACTGGCGCAGACGGGCCCGCTGCTCCTCGGCCTGCTGCCCGACGCCAAGGACCTGGAGGGCGACGAGGAGCTGGCCACCGTCCACGCGATCTGCCAGATCGGCGGGGACGCCGCCATCCCCAGGCTCCGGGAGTTCCTCGGCACCGGCCAGCCCGCGGTGCGCGCCCAACTCCTCGCCCACTGGGACCGGTTCGACACGAAGGTGTACGCGGAGGAGATCGTACGGCCGCTCCTCGACACCGCCCCCGAGGAGATCGTCACGGTGCGCTCACCCGCCGAGCTGGAGGCGCTGCGCACCATCTCCGGCTATCAACGCGTGGGCCTGCACGGCGACTTCGCCCCGGAGGACATCCGCGCCGCGCTCGACCCGCGCCACCTGCGCGAGCTGCGCCTGCGGGGCACTCTGCAACTGGAGGACCTCGCGCTGCTCTCCGCCTACCCCGAGCTGGAGACGGTCGCCCTGCAGGGATGCCGGAACGTCAAGGACCCCACGCCGCTGACCCGGCTGCCCCGTCTGCGGAGGCTGGAGCTGCGGGACCTCCCCCAGTTCGAGCCCCTGCTGAAGCTGGCCGACTGCCCCCGGCTGGAGGGGCTGCTCGTCGGACCGGAGGTGCCCTGGCGCGGTCTGCCCGACCTCCCGCGCCCCGCCGAGCTGCGGCTGCTCTCCCTGCCGTCGTCGGCGGCGCAGCTCGCGGGGATCGTGGAGTGCCGGGGGCTGGAGGAGCTGCGTCTGCAGGACGCCAGCGAGCGCCTGGCGCCGGACGAATGGGGCTCCCTCATCGCCGAGTTGCCTCAGTTGCGCAAGCTGACGCTCTCGCCGCAGCAGCTCAGCATGCTGCTGTTCGCCCCCCGCACCGAGATCCCCCAGGTCACGCACCTGGATGTATGGGCCAGGGCCGGTTCCGCGGTACCGCTGCGGCGGATCGCCCGGCGCCTTCCCGGGCTCGAGGAGATCCATCTGTCGCAGGTCGCGGAGCTCGATCTCGCCTCCCTCGCCGGGCTGCCCCGGCTGCGCCGGGTGCGGCTCGTCTACCCGGGCGAGATCCGCGGCGCGGACTCGCTCCCCGACAGCGTGGAACTCGACATATACCCGCACCCCTGACCGGCACAACCTCACCCCCGGCTCACACCCGGTGCCGCGATTACCTGGTGGGATGTTTACCCAACGGGTAAGTTCATGAATGTAGGCGTAGTTGGTACGGATGTCAGCGGCTGATGTCTCGGGGGAGCGGTGCCGCCCGTCTCCGAGGTCACGGCTGCCGGGCAGCAGAGGACGACTGAGGCGGGACGCAGCAGGATGCGCGTATCGGAAGGGTCACCGCTCTATGGCCGGGACTCTCTGCTGCGCTCGCTCGTTCCCCGGCTGACCGGCCTGGCCTACGACGAGCGGTCCCGGGTGGGCCGGGAGCACCAGGGCGACCTGCCCGTGGTGCTGGTGACGGGATACCACGGCATGGGGCGCAGCGCGGTGCTCGAAGAGCTCGCCGCGCGCTACCGGGACCGGCTGCCGCTGGCCCACGTCCGCGCCGTGGCGACCGAACCCGAGACCTTCCCGCCCGCCCCGGCCGACGGCCGAGCCCCCACCGCCTCGACCCTCGTCGAGATCCTCGTGGAGCTGGTGTGCGGGCTCGCCCCCGATGTGCGCCGCCGCTTCCCGGTCCTGGTGCCCGGCCTGTTCGCCGTCTCCGGCTGGTACCGCGGCAATGGCGAGCAGCGCGACGTGGCGTGCCTGACGTTCGCCCGGCTGCTGCTCGCCTGCCGCCTCGCCGACGGTGATGAGAACGCGCTGAGACACGCCTGGGCCACCGCCGTCGAGGGCCGTCTGGAGACGATCGGCGCGCAGACCGACGCGGAGTGGGGCCGGGATTCGGTCACCGCCGCGGTGGTGGCGGAGTACACCGACCGGTATCAGCCGGCCGCGGCACAGGAGTGGTACCGGCGGCGCTTCCCACGGGGCGCGGACGGCCAGGATCCGCTGGTGCTGCTCGGGGAGTGGTTCCAGCGGGGCGGCGACTACCGGCACGCGGCCGAGCAGAGCCTGATGGCCGCCTTCCTCCACGATGTCGCCTCCTCCTACGGCAGGCTGCAGCGGTGGAACCGGGAGCCCTGGCCGCTCATCCTGCTCGACGACGCCCACTGCCCGCCGGGGCAGGACTTCCTCGACCTGCTGCTCGAGCACCGCGCGCTGCCCGAACGCCACGACCACGAGGAACTCGTCGTCGTGGCCACCCGCCTCGGCGGCTTACCGGAGAACGCGCCCGCCGCCATCCGCCGCGACCTGCCCGACCTGGTGAAGTCCTCCGGCTGGCAGCGCAAGGGCCTGGCCCCGTCCGCCGGACTGCTCGCCGTGCCGCTCACCCCGCTGAGCCGGGACGACATCCTTCCGCTCCTGGTGCCGGACTGGCCCGCCCGGCCGCTCCACCCCTATCTGGCCTCCGCCGTGCACTCCCTGACCGGTGGGCATCCCGCGGTGACCACCGTCCTGTGCGCGGCGGTCCTGGACGCCACCAAGCGGGGCCGCGGCGTGGGCCCGCGCGACCTCCTCGAACTGCACGCCAAGGACGGCCGCGCCGTCACCGAAGCGCTCCTGGAGCGGCTGCTTCCCAACCGGCGCCAGCGCGACCGGCTGACCCTGCTCTCACTCGCCCGCGACAGCACCGCGGCGGAGGCGCTGGCCGAGAATCTGCGTCTCCAGGGCCCGGACCAGCTCCCCGCCAACTCCGCCACCGACTACCTCGAAGAGCAGCAGTGGCAGCAACTCACCCCGCCCGACCAGCCGTTGGTCGCCGACACGCTGCTGCGGACGCTGCTCGTGCACGAGGCGCGCCGCACCTCGTCACGGGCCGAGGACGGCCGTAGCTGGCAGGACATCCACCGCTTTCTGCGGATGCACCACGCCCAGCGCGGGGAGAGCGGCGAGGCGGACGCCCTGCGGCACACCCTCGCGGCCGGAAATGCGGAGACGGTGGTGGCCATGCTGACGGAGGAGTTCCAGTCGGAGAAGGACGCCCAGGCCGCCGCCCACTGGCTGCTGTGCCTGCGGTACGCCGCCACCGCGCCCACCCCACCGGCCGCGGAGTGGACCGACGAACGGATGCAGATCGCCCTCGGCGCGCACGACGGCCGGTACGCCGAACTGCATGAGATCGAGCGCTGTGTGAACCGGCTGCTGCACGCCCTGTGGCATGTGTCCGAGCCGCACGCCGAGCCGGACCCCGATATGTGCAAGGCGGTCGGCGAAGAGCTGGCCTACCTCTCCCCGCGCCACCCGTCCTGGCACGCCGTCCTGGGTCAGGCCGCGCGCAGTTGGCCCGCGGCGGCACGGAAGAAGCGCCCCTTCCCTATCTCCGGTCAGTGAGGAAGCATGCTGTTCCGTCTGTTCCGCCGTCACCCTCGCGAGTGGGGGCCGCTCGAATGGCTGGCCGTCGTCGGACTCGGCGCCCTGGTCGCCTTTGCGATCACCATCGTGGTCAACGTGGTGCAGGGCCCCGGCAGGTGCGGTGACGATCTGCGGGACATCGAGGGCGACTGCGTGGGCGTCACCGCGGAAGCCTTCGAGGCGGACCCGGGCATCGAAAGCCTCATCGAGGCGGTGGCGGACGAGAACGCGCGGGTGCGGCAGGACTGGGAGGATCCGCCGAGCGGACCCAAGATCCCGTACGTGCGGATCGCGCTGATGATGCCCTTCACCGCGGACGACCACAGCGCCATGACGGTGGACATGATCCGCCGCGGACTCGCCGGTGCCCTGGCCGCCCAACGGCAGGCCAACCGCTTCGGCGGGCCGCACTACCAGCTCCTGCTCGCCCCCGACGGCCGGAACCTCGACCGCTGGGAGCCCGTCGTCGATCGCCTCGCCGAGCTGTCCAAGGACACCCGGGCGCCGCTGGTCGGCGTGACCGGCATCCCGAGCAGCACCCCGGATACCCGGAAGGCGATCGCCGCGCTCAGCAAGCACAGCATCCCCACCGTCGGCCCGGTCATCACCGCGGCCAACATGAACTCCCCGTACTTCTTCAAGACCTCGCCGAACAACGAGCAGTTCGCCCGCGCCCTCAAGCTCTACCTGGAGAAGAAGCCGGCGGGGCACCGGGGCTTCCTGGTCTGGGACAACCGCAGCGAGGACGTCTACTCCCAGAATCTGCGCAGCGTCTTCGAGCGGCACTTCGGCACGGCGTACGACCTGACCAACCACAACTCGAACTTCACCGGCACCTCCGGAACCGACAAGGGCATCCCCCAGCGGTTCACCGATGCCGTGCAGAAGATCTGCAACGAGAAGCCCGACACCGTCTTCTTCGCCGGCCGCGACCAGGACCTGCCCGCGTTCATGGAGCGCTTGGCGCAGGAGGGAAGCTGCGGGCGCACCACGACGCTGCGCATCCTGAAGGTCGGCATCGGTCTGGAGCCCACCCTCACCGCGGACGCGCCCACCCGGTGGCTGGACGAGGCACGGGCCACGATCGTGGACGCCTCCTCCGTCGACCCCGCCTGGTGGGCGGGGAAGAGCAACCCCAAGAAGGCGCTCGGCCGCTTCCTCGACCGCTTCGAGGAGATACAGAAGCAGCACAAGCTGGGCAGGGACCCGCTGAATGACGGCTACGCCGTGATGTACCACGACGCCTTCGCGCTGCTCGCGGGCGCCGTGGACCGCACCTTCGCCGAGATCAACGAGGGCGGCAAGAAGGCCCCGGAGGCGATGAGAATTCCGACCAAGGACGATGTGTACAACACCCTCATCATCCCGAGCATCGGCGGCAACTCGTGCAGTTCCTGCCTGGTCGGCGCCGGAGGCACCTACGGCTTCGAGGGCCCGGGCAAGAACGACCAATGGGCCGTCTGCAAACCCGTACCCGTGGTCGAGTACCCGTCGAGCGCCCGCTCCGGCGCCCCGGGCGCGGCCGCCCTCTACCGCACCTACCGCGGCGGCTCCAAGAGCGCCTGCCCCTCCTGACGCGACAGCTCCTGCCACAACACCTCCTGCCACAACACCTCCTGTCACAACAACAACACGCCGCCGCCTTGCCAGTTCAGCAAGGAAATTAGCCGCCCATGGACACGTGTGCGCAGGCTGCTTCCAGAAGGTTTTGACTCACAGCCGAAAGCCGGTACCTCTCGGACTCGGTCGTGTTCCCGCATTCACTGGGAGCACCTCCGGCTCGAGCAGCACGTCGGTAGTCGAAATACCCGAGGAAGCAGCAGATGGAAAATCGCCATGTCGTGATCATTCCGATCGAGATCGACGAGGAGAAGGAAAGCTCGTATCTCGACGCCTGGCAGGACGCCGCGGAAGTGATGGCCGCTCAGCCCGGTTTCATTCGGACGTACATGTTCCGCACGATCGTTCCGGGGAGCAAATTCTTTCTCGTCAACGTGGCGGAATGGGAGTCCACCTCGCACTGGGAAGAGGCGATGAACGTCTGCCCGATGCTGGGACAGCAGATAGCCGTCGCCCATGCCTCGAACTACGAGGCGATCCGGACGGTCCTGCCCGCCACGAAGCAGAGCCTGGGCTCCGGCGACGGTCACACGCCCGCTGACCTGTCTCCTGCCGAGGCGCGTCGTCGCGCCGTAGACGGGAAACTCACGCTGGTCGATGTCCGCGAAGACGATGAATGGACAGCGCGTCACCCGGCCGGCGCCGTCCACGCCGCGCTCAGCACGTTGCCGGCCTCGCTGTCAGATCTGCCTGACGGCCCACTGGCCTTCGTATGTCGCACGGGAACACGCAGCGTGCAAGGCGGCGCGCAGGCGATTCGCGCAGGCCGGTCCTCCGTCTACAGCGTGGCAGGCGGCCTTGAGGCATGGGAGGCAGCAGGGCTGCCGGTCACCCTCCCCGACCGCGAGGGCGCGGTGAACAACGGCGATTGTGCCAAAGCCGCGGTACGCGAGGGCTGACGAGAGCAGAACCGGCGGATAACCGTCGCACCCGCCCCAGCATGAGGCTGTCCGGACACGCCACCCGCCTCGCATCCTTCGGGAAATTCCCTACGCCATTTCAGACGGTGATCGTTTGTGAAATGGACTATGGCGTGAGAGCCGTGGATGTCACGACCGGCTCGGAGTGGCGCGAGTGTCTCGGAGCTGTGGCGTCGGGGTGGCGGTGGTCGGCGATTTCCCGAGACGGGAATCCCACCCGGCTACACCATTCCAGAAAGGAGCCATACCGTGTTTTTCGTCGACACCCTGGAGTTCGAGGGCCTGGGCAACCGCAGTTACCTGGCCGGCGGCCCGCAGACAGCGGTCGTGGTAGATCCGCCGCGAGACGTCGACCAGGTGATCGCCACCGCCGCCCGGCGGGGGGTGCGCATCGCCTACGTGGCGGAGACGCACGTGCACAACGACTACGTCACCTGCGGGCTGGAACTGGCCCGCCTCACCGGCGCTCGCTACCTGGTCCCGGCCGACGCCGACGTCTCCTTCCCTCGCACTCCCGTCACAGACGGCGACACCTCCGAGGTGGACGAGCACCTGGTGCTGCGAACGATCGCCACCCCGGGCCACACCCCGCACCACACCTCCTACGTCCTGGAGGAGGACGGCCGCGCGGTTCAACCCGAGTGTCAAATCGCGTGACACCGAACCGCACTCTCTGCGTGGCCCCTAGTCGCCCCCGCTTGCCGGACACGAGCGCCTGCTCGTCCTTCAGCGGCATCCAGTGCTCCAGCGGTTCATCCAGGTCCAATGGGGTATGGGCCACGATTGTCGATGGTCCTCGCGGGGCTCCACCCACCGCAGCCGTACGGTCACGGACTCACCCACACGGGTGACGCCATCGCCAGATCACCACCGTTTGCGGCTGGTCACGCGGTTCTTACCGACACCTCTTGACGCTCGACGGATTCCACCCTAACGTTCCGATCCGGATCGGAACGTTAGGGTGAACGGAGCTGCCCATGAAGGCCGTCATCGTCAGGTCGTCCGGGGATCTCGCCGTGGTTGACGCCCCGGAACCCGGTCCCGGACCGGGCCAGGTGCTCATCGACATCGACGCGATCGGCGTCGGCTACGTGGACGTGATGGCCCGGCGGGGCGAGTACGCCTACTTTCCCGGCGCGGGTTCGGTGCCGGGCCTGGAAGTCGTCGGCCGCGTGACGACGGTCGGGCCGAACGCGCCCGAGGCACTGGCCGGGCAGCGAGTTCTCGCCCTGCCCGCCTTCGGCGGCTACGCCGAGAAGGTCGTCGCCGACGCCGACCGGGTCTTTCCGGCACCGCCGGGCACCGACGCGGCCGACGTGGTCACGCTGGGAGTGAACGCGCTGGTCGCCGAGGGCGCGCTGCACCGGGTGGGAACCGCCGCGGGAGAACGTGTGCTCGTGCGCGGCGCCGGGGGCGGGATCGGCGTGCTCGCCACGCAGATCGCTCACGCGCGCGGAGCCGAGGTCACCGTCGTCACCTCGTCCCCGGCCCGCGGCGAACGCCTGCGGGCGCTGGGCGCCGCACAGGTCGTCGACCGGACCGGGTCCGCCCTCCCCGGCGGGAAGTACGACGTCGTCGTGGACACGGTCGCCGGACCGGATCTGGGTAAGCACCTCGAACTCCTGCGGCCCAACGGGCGTTACGTCCTGTGCGGCGGCGCCGGTGGATCTCCCGGACCGGAAGCGTTCGCACCGCTGCTGAGCCACTTCCACGCATCGCCGACGCTGTACGCCTTCAGCCTGAACTCGCTGTCCCCCGAGGACCTTCGCGCCTCCTGGGCGAGGATCGTGACGCTGCTGGCGGACGGCCGGCTCTCGGCTGTGCTCGACCGTCGTCTGCCGCTCACCGAGGCCGATGCCGCACTCCGGCTGGTGGAGAGCGGAAAGCCGTTCGGCAAGGTCGTCCTGGCTCCCCGGTAGGGTGGCTGGACAACAGGGTTTCGTGTGGTTCCAGGAGAGTTCGATGGCACGCCGGCGGGACGAGCGGATCGACCACGCAGTGCTGGCCGCGGTGACCGAACTCGTGGCGGAGGTCGGTTACCCGGCCCTGACCATGGAAGCCATCGCGCAGCGGGCGGGCACCACCAAACCCGCCATCCGCCGCCGCTGGAAGAGCCAGAAACACCTGGTCGTCGACGCCATGGCGCGGGACCGGGCCGGAGTCGTGGACATGGACACCGGATGCACGCACTGCGACATCGTCGGCCATCTGGAAGCGCTCCGGGTCGCCATGGACGACCCGGTCCTCGGCCATGTGCTCCCGGCGCTCGTGGCCGACCTCGCGGACGATCCGGAGCTGCGGGACACCTTCCTCACCGCGGTCTGGGCGCCTCGCCGGGAAGCGTGCGAGGTGTCCCTGCGGAAGGGAGTCGCACGCGGCGATCTCCGCCCCGGCCTCGACGTCGACCTCGTGCTGGACCTGTTCGCCGCCCCCATCGTCTTCCGGTCGCTCTTCGGCCACTCCGGACTCGGACCGGAGTTCCCCGAGGACGTCGCGCGCGCCGTGCTCCGCGGGGTGGGAACGGACGACGCGCACCGCTGTGCGGAGCGCGGCTGACACCGGCCGATGCCGAGCCGCGCGCCACCCGCGGGCGGCTCAGCCCGTCTTGCGCGCCACGCCCCCGTAGTAGCCGATCTCGCCGGGCCCGGTCTGCGGCGGGGCGTCCGGGCGCCAGAACGGCACCTCGGCCAGACCGGGCTCTACCAGGGTGAAGCCGTCGAAGAGCCGCTCGACCTCGGCGTGGGACCGCAGGTTCAGGGTGGCGGTGGCGTTGTCGTACACGGCCTGGGCCGCGCTGCGGTCGGCGAAGTCGCCCGTGGCGTGGGAGAGCACCAGGAAGCTCCCGGACGGCAGCCCGTCGCGCAGGGTGGCGAGGACCCGCTCGGGCTCCTCCGCCTCCGTGAGGAAGTGGACGATGGCGACCAGGAGTAACGCCACCGGCTCGTCGAAGTCGATGACCTGGCGGACCTCGGGGTGGTCCAGGATGGCCCGCGGGTCGCGCAGATCGGCCAGTGCGATGCTGGTCGCGGCGGAGCCGCGGAGGAGCACATTGGCGTAGGTGTTGACGATCGGGTCGTTGTCGACGTACGCGACGCGCACGTCCGGCGCCAACTCCCGGGCGATCTCATGCACGTTGGGGGAGCTGGGCAGCCCCGTGCCGATGTCGAGGATCTGCCGGATGCCGCTGCCGACCACGTAGCGCACGGCGCGCCGCAGGAAGGCGCGGTTGGCCCGTACGCCACTCCACACCTCGGGCGCCGCGGCGGCGAGCCGGTCACCCGCCTCGCGGTCCACCTCGTAGTTGTTCTTGCCGCCCAGCAGGTAGTCGTAGATCCGGGCAGGGTGCGGCCTGCTGGTATCGATCTCCTCGGCGCGGAAGCCGTTCTCCGTCACGCTGTTGCTCCTCTCGACGGCCGTCACGGCCCCCGCATGCGTGTCCGGCTGTCGAACAGCTTCCCATATCGCCGCGCCCGGCCGCCGGAGTTCACCCCGCGGCCGGCTACGCGGTGTCAGGCGGGCTCAGCGGCCTTTGCCTCAGCGGCTTTTGCGTCGGCGGGCGTTCCCTCAGCCGCCGCTGCCTCGGTCTCCGCCTCAGCCTCGGCCACCGCCGCAGTCTCAGCCTCAGCCTCCGCCTCGGCCACTGTCTCAGCCTCAGCCTCGGCCGCTGCTGCCGCTGCCGCGGCGGCGCGCGCCTGGCCCTTGCGGCGCGACCGCTTGCCGTACACGCCCGTCCATACGCCGAGGGAGGCGAGCACGGCGTAGATCAGGACCGGGCTCAGGACCACCATGGTGTCGGTTCTCAGCGTGTAGGACAGCACGATCCGGACCGCGGACTCCATGCAGTAGGCCACGCCCCAGACGGCCGTCATCGTCAGCATGGCCTTGCGGAAGCCATCGACCTTCCACAGGCCGTTCCACCAGGCGGTGCTCGCCTCGGTGCCGTCGGTGGCGAACTTGCGCCCCAAGTAGAACATCAGCGGGCGCGGCGTCAGCAGCGTCGCCAGGCACAGCAGCCCGAACAGCCCGGTGACGGCCGAGTCCTTGATCAGCAGGGCGCGGGCCGAGTGCGCGCCGACGGTCGACACCACGGCGGTGATCACGATGAACACCAGGGTGACGATGGCGAGTTCGTCGAGGCGGCGGCGCCAGACGATGTGGACGGCGCCGTCGACCACCGGCCAGGCGCTGCTGAGCAGCAGCGCGGCGAATTCGCTCCAGCCGTGGTCGCGCAGCACGTTGTAGGTGAGGATCGGTGCGGCGACGTTGAGGGTGAGAGTGACGACCCAGCCGAGAATGGCGGCGCCCCTGGACCGGGCGGGCGCGGCCGGCCGGTCGCTGATCGGTGGTGCTTGTGGATCCGATGCGCTCGAAGCGCCTTGCGTGGTGGTGTCCTGAGTGAGCACGGTTCCCCTGTAAGCGTTTCTGGTGGTGCGAGAAAAGAGAAACGTAAAGCAGCCATGTCGTAAGAGGACAGTGCCGGGACATCAAATGTCGCCAAAATCTCGGCAGAAGGTTGTTTCAAGGGGCCGGTATCGGTCAAGTGGCTGCTCGGAGCGGTATTCCGTAGCTCTCTCCGGTGTTTTGGGGCGTCAAAGGCCATTGTGGTGAGAGGCCCTGAGAAAAGACCTTTGCGAACACGATCCGGTAAACGACAGTTTCCGTTGTGTACGGGTGCACCGGAAAATCCGGCCGCTACCCCTGATATCGGGTCATTGCGGGGCTTCTCCGTACACCTGGGTGACCTGGAGGAGTGTCGTTCGTTGGGCGTCCTGCGCGGGCCGTCCCACCGTGGGCGCCGGCGCGGTGAGCCAGGGAGGGTGGCATGTTCGTCCGGCTGGGGCGTTTCGACGTCGCGCGCAGGGTCTGGGTGCTCGCGGGGGCGGTGCTGGTGCTGGTGGTCTCCTGCTGGGCGTGTTCCGGGCTGTCCGGGCGGCTCAGCTACGGCGGCTTCATGGCACCGGCCGCCGAGGCGACCCGGGCGGCGGACGCGATCCGGACCGAGGTGGGGGAGGGTGGCGCGGATGTCCTGGTCACCTTCCGCAGCAAGGAGTTGACCGCCGCCCGGCCCGCCTTCCGGGCAGCGGTGGAGGACGCGCTGCGCCGGGCGCCCAAGGGCACGGTGGACCGGGCCACGACGGCCTGGTCCTCGGCCAATCCGCTGCTGGTCTCCCTCGACCAGCACGCGACCGTGGTGCCCATCCTGCTGAAGGGCGACGGGGAGACCGGCCGCACCCAGAGCTATCTGGCGCTGCGGGACACCCTGCGCGCACCGGGGTTCGAGGTCACCTGGACCGGGCCGAGCGCGATCATCTCGGAGATCGTCCAACGGTCCCAACGCGACTTGGTCCGCACCGAGTTGATGGTGCTGCCGTTGATGATGCTGCTGATGGTGTTCGTCTTCCGGGGGGTGGTCGCCGCACTGCTGCCGGTGGTCACCGGAGTCCTGGCGACGGCCGCGGCCCTCGCCGCGCTGCGCGCCGTGGCCGATGTCATCGAGGTCCCGTATGTGACGGTCAACCTCGTGGTGGCCATCGGATTGGCGGCAGGCGTCGACGCCGGTCTGCTCATCGTCAGCAGATTCCGGGAGGAGCTGCGGGCGGGACGCACCCCGGCGGAGGCCGTCGCCATCACCGTCGACACCGCCGGGCGGACGGTGGCACTGTCCGGCGTCGTCATGACCTTCATCGCCGTGGGCCTCGCCTTCTTCCCGCTCGGTTTCGTCCGCGCGCTGGGCATCGGCGCGGCGGCCGGGCTGCTGGTGGGAGCCCTGGTGACGGTGACGGTGCTGCCCGCGCTGCTGTTCTGCCTGGGCGAGCGCGTGGACGCGCTCTCACCGGCCTGGCTGCGGCGCCAGGGCGGTGGCCGGGACGGCGCGTTGTGGGGCCGCGTGGCCCGTGCGGTGATGCAGAAGCCCATCGCCTACACCTGTGCCGTCTCCGCGCTGCTGCTCGCCCTCGCGGTGCCGTTCCTGCACACCGTCATCGGCTTCCCCGACCAGCGGATGCTGCCCGCCGGGGCGCCGGCCCGGGTGGCGGCCGAACGCATGGAACACGACTTCGCCGTCTCGGGCCTCGGCACCCTGCAGGCCATCGCCACCTTCGGCCACCCCGTGGACCGCGGCCGGGGCCATGCCGACCTGCTGGCCTGGACGCGGAACGTCTCCGAACTGCCCGGCGCCCGGGGGGTGCTGGTGGCCGGGACCACCGGGAACAAGGCCGTCATCTACGTCGGCCAGGACCACCGGGTGGAGAGCGACTCGGCCAAGTCACTGGTACGGGCGGTGCGCGCGCTGCCCGTACCCGGCGGCAGCGGTGTGCTGGTGGGCGGCGCGTCGGCCCTCGCCGTGGACACCATGGACACCTTCTACCGACTGCTGCCCCGGGTGCTCGCGTTCATGGTGGTCACGAGCTTCGTGCTGCTCACCGTCGCGCTGCGCTCGCTCGTGCTTCCCCTCAAGGCGCTGGTGATGAACGGCCTGTCCATCGGCGCCTCTTTCGGCGCCCTCACCTGGATCTTCCAGGACGGACACGCCAGCAGGCTGCTCGGAGCCGAACCGACGGGTTACGTGGACGCGCTGGCACCCATCGTCATGCTGTTCCTCCTCATCGCGGTGTCCATGGACTACGAGCTGTTCCTGCTGCTGCGCATCCGTGAGCAGTACCGCCTGCTCGGGGACGACCGGGAGTCGGTGGCGGTGGGGATCGAGCGCTCGGGACGGGTGATCAGCGCCGCGGCGGCGGCCGTTCTGGTGGTGACGGCCTGCTTCGCGACCAGCAGCGTGGTCATGGTGAAGGAGATCTGCGTCGGTGTCTTCCTGGCGGTGCTGATCGACGCGGTGCTCGTACGGGCGGTCCTGGTACCCGCCGTCATGCGGCTGCTCGGCGCGGCGAACTGGTGGTGGCCCGGCTTCTCCCGGAACTCCGGCGAGTCCGGGAAGTCCCGCTCGGGCAGGGGCGGGCGGAAATCGCGTACCGGCAAGGGCGGGCGACCGGAGGCCGCCCCGGAACACGCGGCACGGCTTCCGGCCCCCGCCGAGGCGTCAGCCGAACGTCAGCCGCGCTGAGCCGCTGCCCGAGCCGCCGGCCAGCCTGCCCTGCGTCCAGCAGTCCCGGCCCACACCGCGGTCGTCCACCGTGATGTCGACGCCCACGGAGCCCGCGAAGAGGCCCCTGGCGATCTGCACGTTCTCGGCCCTGAACGTGACGTTGCCGTCGGCGTCGTTGGTGAAGCGGAGCTTGCCGCCGCCGGTGCTGGTGCCGACCCGCGCACCGCCCGGCCCGATCCACTCCGCCGTTCCCGTGCCGGTGCCGATGGCCGCGCCGCAGGTTCCCTCGGCCATGCCCTCCAGAGTGACCCGCACCTTGGAGACCACGGCGGAGCCGAGGCAGTTTCCGGTGATGGTGGCCCGGTAGCCCGCGACGCCGCTTTCGTCGCGTACGAGCACCAGGTCGGGGTTGGTGGGCTCCACCGTGGCCGTGCCCTTGCAGGTCAACGGCAGGGGAACGGCCGGTGCTTCGGCGGCCGCGCGGGCCGGGGGCTGCTGCCCCAGTAAGGCCACGGCGGTCGCCGAGGCCGCCAGCAGCCCCAGGGCTGCCGTATGGACGAGGGCGCGCCTGCGCCCGTTCGCTGAAGTCACGCACTTCTCCCAGGTCGGGCCACCCGAAGAGTGGCCACTTCCGATGATTGATCCGTCCGATGATGGCGGCCCGGGGAGCGGTGGCCGTTGGTCCGTGCGGGTGATTCACCCGCACGGTCACCAAGGTGTACCCGTTGTCGTGAAGGCGCTCGTCGGCCGCTGACGCGGCAGCCCCTGGCGGTGACTTGGGCGCCGTCCGGGCGTTGTTCCGGCTGCCGGTCGGTGTCACCGGCGGAGGGGTGGTGGAAGATGACGGGGAAGCCTGAGAAGCCGACGGAGAAGCCGACCGGGAAGCCGACGGGGAAACTGCCGTTTCCGGACGCGGCGCTCGTGGCGTACGGGAAAGCGCATCCCGGCACCGGACTGACCATCGGCGTGGTGCTGGAGCTGGAGGGTCCTCCTCCCGAGCGGCGCCAACTCGCCGCCTCGCTGCGGCCGGTGGCGGAGTCGCTGGGCACCGGGCCCTCGGACGACGGCCCGTGGAGTGGCGCGGACGGGTACGCCGAGGCGGGTCCGGAGCGGGGCCTGTCCGACGTGGCGCACGAGGCGCTGGCCAGGCCGCTGGAGCCGCACCGCTGGTCCTGCTCCACGGTGGCGGGACTGCCCGGCGATACGTCCGCCCTGGTCTGGCGGGCCGACCACCGGCTGCTCGACGGGGCGGGAGTGGTCGGCGTACTGGCCGCCTGGACGGGCGCCCATGGACCGGGCGCCCATGGACCGGACGCCGCCACGGCGTCCCCCGCGCGGGCCGAACCATGGCGGGCGCGCGGCGCCCCGCACCGTGCCGTCACCGATCCGCTGCGCGCGGCCTGGCTGTGCGGGACGCCCCTGCTGGAGCGGCGCCGGGGCAGCGCGGCGGAAGCCGACGGTGGCCCGCCCGCCACCCTCTCCTACGCCTGCGCGGAGACGGACCTCGGCCTGCTGCGTGGCATCGCCCGTCGCCACGGCACGACCGTCAACGACGTATACCTGGCAGCGCTGAGCGGGGCGCTGCGCACCCGGCCCGAACTCCACGGCCCCGACGGGCAGATACGCGCCCTGGTCCCGGTGAACGTCCGGGGCCCGGGAGACGCGGCCGTGCTGCGCAACCGCCACATCCCGCTCCGTATCCCGCTCCCCGTGGCGGAGCCCGACGCCGGACGCCGCCTCGCCCTGGTCGCCGCCCGCACGGCGGGCCGGGCCCGCGCGCTGCGCCATCCGCTGGTGCGCGCGGTGTTCCGGTCCGTCCCCGCCGCGGCCGGGGGATGGTGTTTCGAGCGGTACTTCGACCCGGCCCGCGCCACCCTGCTCGCCAGCAATGTGCGGGGCCCCTCGTCCCCGCTGGTGGTGGCCGGGCGGCGGGTCCGGCGCGTGCTGCCGCTGAACTTCCTCCCGGCCGGACACCACCTGTCCGCCGTCCTGGCCACCGCCCAGGACCAGGCCGTGGCCGGCTTCACCACCACCGAACCCCGCCGGGCCGCCGAGTCGTTCGCCGCTGCCTGGCTGGGGGAGCTGCGGGTGCTGGCCACGGCGGGGCCGCGGGGGAGGGGTGAGGCGGCCGAGGCGGGGGCGACCGCGTCTCCGGCGGCGTCGGCGAGGTAGGTGGCGTCCGGGGGCTTGGGGTCGGGTGGCCAGTCGGTGTCCTGGAGCAGGTTGCTCCGGTCGTCCCGGGCTGGGGCGGTGGAGTTGAGCAGCGTCGGCTTCACCACCTCCGCGCCCCGCCGGGCCGCCGAGTCGTGGGGGACTGGTCAGGCGGCCGGGGCGGGTGCGACCGTCTCTCCGGCGGCGTCGGCGAGGTAGGCGGCGTCCAAGGGCTTGGGGTCGGGCAGGCCCGCCGTGTCCTGGAGCAAGTTGCTCCGGTCGTACGTCCTGCGTTGCGCGGTGAAGACCAGGAGCGAGGCCAGGTGGTGAGCGAACAGCGACTCGTACGGATCCGGGTCGTCCAGGTCGTCCACGAGGCCCAGGGACAGCCCCGGGTACAGCCGCTCCAGGACCTTCACCGCCGTCGCGAAGGGCGTGTTGTGCGGATGGGTCAGGTGCACCGTGCGCACCCCCGCCGTGGCGCCCGGACGGGCCGCCGCCGCCCGCGCGGCGCACACCGCCGCGCGGGCCGCGTACTCCACCGGGACCAGGTTGAGCGCCCCGCCGACCCCCGCGCGGACCCGCACCCGAAGACCGCTGCCGTGGGCGTCGCCACCGTCGAGGAGGGAGGCGAGCGCCGGGTCGTCCTCGGCCCTGCGGCGCAGCGCCTCGTGGATGAGGAACGCCAGCACCGCCAGCGGCTGGCGCTGCCCGCTGCCATGGACGGGCCGGTCCGAGACGAGCAGCGACGGCCGCAGGACCGTGGCGCCCCGGCCGGTGCGGGCGCTCCAGGCGTGCACCGCGCGTTCGGCGGTGTACTTGCTCTCCTCGTACGGCGTCAGGAAGCCGTGGCCGCCGTCCAGGTCGTCCTCGCGGATGTGCCCCTCGGCGCGTCCCCCGGCGACGTACGCGGTGCTCAGGTGGACGACCCGCGCCCCCGCCGCTTCCGTGGCCAGGTCGAGGACGCGCCGGGTGCCGAGGACGTTCGCCTTGAACAGCGGCACCGGGTCGTCGTGCAGCGCGAGGTGCGCGGCACAGTGCCAGACCACCGAGCACCTGTCGGTGAGGGCGCGGCGTTCGCCGTCGGTCAGGCCGAGGCCGGGCAGGGTGAGGTCGGCGGACACGTACCGCAGGCGCCCGCGCGGCGTCGCGGCGCCCGCCAGGCCGTCGAGGCCGTCGAGGGCCGTCTCGACCCGCGCCCGCAGACTCTCTCCCCCGCCCCGGCCGAGGACGGTGACCGGCCGGTCGTCGCCGTCCTCGGCGAGCAGGTGGCGCAGGATGCGGCTGCCGAGGAAACCGGTCGCGCCGGTGAAGAGTACGGCCATGGCGGGCTCCAGACGTCGAAGGGCGGGTGAGGGGCATGGGGATCCGGCGGCGGGATCCGGCGGCGGATCCGAGGGTCCTTGCGATCCGGCGGCGGATCCCAACGCGCCGGAACCGCACCGGGACCGCGCCGGGGCGCGTGCCGGGACCGCCGCCGGGGCGCGTGCCGAGGACACCACACCGACCGCACCCCGCCGCGCCGCCCGGCCCGCCGTACGCACGCTCTGTACGCGCGTTCCGTACGGGCCCCGTCGACACACATCACCCGAATGGGCTAAGCGGCCCGGGCCGGGGCCGTTCACCTCACCGAGTGCACTTCGCCGCCGTTCCCTCCAACGGGTGTACAGACGGCCTCGGCGGTGGCCCGTCTGGCCTAGTGTGCGTCGCTGCCGAGAGCGTGACGCGGGCTTCCCGCCGGTGTCGCGAAGTGACTTGAGAAAGGCCCCGGTATGCGTCAGGACGAGGCCGAACCGATCGCGGTGGTGGGGGCGGCCTGCCGGCTTCCCGGTGGCATCCGGGACCTGGACGGGCTCTGGGACGCCCTGGAGCAGGGCAGGGACCTGGTGGGGGAGGTGCCAGCGGACCGGTTCGACGCCCGCCTGTTCACCGACCCCGCCGTGCCGCGCCGGGGCAAGTCGTACACCGCGGCCGGTGGTTTCCTCGACGACGTGGCCGGGTTCGACGCCGCCTACTTCGGGATCTCCCCCAAGGAAGCGGCCCACATGGACCCCCAGCACCGGCTGCTGCTGGAGATGACCGCCGAGGCGCTGGACGACGCCGCCGTGGACCCCGCCACGCTGGCCGGTTCGGACACCGCGGTCTTCGTCGGCATCTCCGACGCCTCCTACGGCGCGCTCCAGATGTCCGCGCTGCGCACGGTGGGCGCCTACACCATGTCGGGCGCCGCCTCGTCGATCGCCGCCAACCGGGTCTCGCACGCCTTCGATCTGCGCGGCCCCAGCATGGCGATCGACACCGCGTGCTCCTCCTCCCTGGTGGCCCTCGACCGCGCCTGCCGCACCCTGTGGGAGGGCGGCGGCCGGGCCGCCGTCTGCGGCGGGGTCAATGTGCTGCTCAGCCCGTTCCATTACGTGGGGTTCTCCCAGGCGTCGATGCTCTCCCAGCGGGGCCGGTGCGCCTCCTTCTCGGCACAGGCGGACGGGTTCGTACGGGCCGAGGGCGGCGGCGTGGTGCTGCTGAAACGGCTGTCGGACGCCCTGGCCGACGGCGACCGGATCCACGGGCTCGTCCTGGGCACCGGCAGCAACAGCGACGGCAGGACCATGGGGTTGGCACTGCCCAGCTCCGACGCGCAGGAGCGGCTGCTGCGCGAGGTCTACGACCGCGCCCGGGTGCACCCCGACGAGCTGGTGTACTTCGAGGCGCACGGCACCGGCACCCCGGTCGGCGACCCCCTGGAGGCCCTCGCCATCGGCCGGGCCCTCGGCGTACGCCGGATCTCCGGCGCCCTCCCGCTCGGCTCGGTGAAGACCAACCTCGGCCATCTGGAGCCGGCGTCCGGCATGGCCGGTCTGCTCAAGGCACTCCTGGTGCTGCGGCACCGCACCGCACCGGCCTCGCTCCACGCCGAACCGCCGCACCCCGACATCGACTTCGAGGGCCTCGGGCTGCGGCTCACCACCCGGTCCACGGCCCTCGCCCCCGCCACGAGCGGCGGGCGCGCCGTCGCCGGGGTCAACTCCTTCGGCTTCGGCGGCGCCAACGCCCATGCCATCGTGGCCGAACCGCCGCCCGCGCCGGACCGCCCGCGACCCCCGCGCTCACCGGTGCCCCTGCTCGTCTCCGCCCGCACCGCCAAGGCACTGTCGGAGGCGGCCGAGACCACGGCCGCGCACCTGGACGAAACGACCCCCGCCGACTTCTACGACCTGGCCCACACCTCCTGCCTCCGCCGCGGCCGCCACGAACACCGCGCCGTCGTCTGGGCCACCACGCCTGGTGAGGCGGCACGCGCACTGCGCGCCTTGACGGCGCCGGAGCCCGAGCCGGGGCGGCCGGGTGTCGACGGGTCTGGCGGGGAGCCGACCGCGCCCGGTGGGGCGTCGGCCGCGCCCGGGGAGTCGACCGCGCTCGCCGCGGAGCCGACCGCGCCCACCGGAGAATCGGCTGCGCCTAGCGGTGAGTCGGGCGCGCCGATCGTTGGGACGGTCGTCTCCATCGCGGAGCCGGTCGCGCCCGGGAGGGTCTCGGCCGCGCCGACCGGTGAACCGATCGCGTCCGGCAGGGAGTTGGTCGCGCTGACCGCGGGGCCGACCGCTCCCACCGGCGAGCCGACCGCCCCCACCGGAGAATCGGCCGCGTCCGGCGGAGAGCCGACCGCCCCCACCCACGCGCCAGCCGCCCCCGGTGCGTTGAGTGCCGCCGCCGATAGCGGGCGCGTCGCCTTCGTGTTCTGCGGCAATGGCTCACAGTGGGCGGGCATGGGCGCGGACCTCTTCTCCGCCGACGCCGTCTTTCGTCGCGCGGTGTGCGAGGCCGACGCCGAGCTCGCGCCCCGTCTGGGCTGGTCGGTGGCCGATCGCCTCACCGCGCACGCCGGGGAGGCGGACCTGGCCGCGACGGAGGTGGCCCAGCCCCTCCTGTTCGCCGTGCAGTTGGGCATCACCGCGGTGCTGCGCGCCCGGGGGATCGAGCCCGCCATGGTCGTCGGCCACAGCGTCGGGGAGGTGGCCGCCGCCCACATCTGCGGAGCGCTGTCCCTGCCGGACGCGGCGCGGGTGATCGCCGAACGTGGCCGGGTGCAAGGGACCACCGTCGGCAGTGGCCGGATGGCCGCCGTCGGGCTGTCCGCCGACCGGGCCGCGAAGGCCCTCGCGGGATACGGGGAGAAGCTGGAGATCGCCGGTGTCAACAGCGCCGAGGACGTCACGGTGGCCGGTGACGCCGAGGCCCTGAACCTGCTCGGCGCCGAACTCGCTTCCGAGGGCGTCTTCTTCCGCGATCTGGGCCTCGACTACGCCTTCCACAGCCGCCACATGGACCCCACCGAGGACGAGCTCCGCACCCGCCTGGCCGACGTGACGCCGTCGCCGGTCCGGGTGCCGTTCTACTCGACCGTCACCGGTTTCCGCGCCCGTGGCACCGATCTGGACGCGGCGTACTGGTGGCAGAACGTGCGCCGCCCGGTGCTCTTCGCGGACGCGGTGCGGCGCGTCCTCGCGGACGGGGCCGGCATCCTCCTGGAGATCGGCCCCCATCCCGTCCTGCGCGCCTACCTCCGGCGCGTGGCGTCCCGGCGCGGAAGGACCGGCATCGGGACCGGCATCGGGACCGGCATGGAAACCGGCGTCGGCACTCGCACCGGCGGCACTGTCGTCCTGCCCACCCTGCGCCGCGGGGCGGACGGTCCCGCCGCCCTCGGCGCGGCGGCGGCCGGAGCGCTCGCGGCCGGGGCCTCGGCCGATCTCACCCGGCACTTCCCGGTGCCGGGCCGGGTCACCCGGCTCCCCGCCTACCCGTGGCAGTACGAGCCCCACTGGTCCGGCACCCCCCGCTCCTGGGCCAACTCCAGCGGGGACGGCGTCATCGTCCACCCCCTGCTCGGCGAGCGCATGCCCACCGCCGTCCCCAGTTGGGAGGGCGCGATCGAGCCCGTCCTCGTGCCCTGGCTCGCCGACCACCGGCTCGGCGGATCCGTCGTCATGCCGGCCACCGGATACGCCGAAGCGCTCCTCGCCGCGGGGCGCGCCGTGCACGGACGGCCGGTGGAGGTGGCACACCTCGACGTCAGCGCCAGCCTCGTGGTGCCCTGGGCCGACGCCTCCGCCGTACGGCTGCGGGTCGGCCTCGACCCCGACACCACGCTCGCCACGGTCACCAGCACCGACGAGCGCGGCCCGGAGCCACGGGCGCACGCGCGGGCCCGGGTGCGCCCGCTGCTGAGCCCCCGGCCCGAGCCGGTCGACCCGGAGCGGCTGCGCGCCCGGTGCGCGACGCGCGTCAGCGGCGAGGAACACTACGCCGCCTGCGCCGAGGTGGGGCTCGTCTACGGGCCCGCCTTCCGCATGCTGGACGAGGTGCGCCTGGGGGCGCGGACCTCGGTCGCCACCTACCGCCACGAGGCCCCGGGCGCCCCATACACCGCACATCCGGCGCTGCTCGACGGAGCCCTCCAGACCGGTGTCGCCCTCCTCTACGACCGGCTGCGGGAGCGGGGCGCCTATCTGCCCGCGTCCATCGGCGCGGTGCGGGTGTGGTCGGCGCCGTCGCCCACCGGGATCATGTGGGTCACCGAACGCGACGCCACCGACAGCGAGGTCTGCTGGGACATCACGGTCGCGGACGCCGACGGCACCGTCACCGCCCGCCTGGAGGAGTGCCGGCTGCGCCTCTTCCCGATCGCCCGCACCACCCCCGTCACCCTCCACCACACCGTTCCGCGAGCCGCTCCCCGCGCCCACCTCCCGGCCGCGCCCTCACCCCTGCCGCCCCCCGAGGCCATCCTCCGGGACGCCGCACCGCGTCTGGACGCCGTACGGGAGCGGTGGCGCACGACCCGCTACGACCTGACCTCGCGTCACGACGAGGAGCTGACCGCGCGCTCGGCCGCCGCCGCGCTGGCCCGCCTGCTGCCCGACCCCGCCGCGCCGTTCACCGCCGACGACCTCGTGGCGGCCGGTATGGAGGAGCGGCACCGCCCCCTGATCGCCCTGCTCGAACCCCTGCTGCTGCGCCGCGGCCTGCTCACCGAGACCTCCGGCGGCCGGTGTCTGACGCCCGACGCCCGCCACACCCCGCCGCCGGTGCGCGAGGCCCTCGTCCGGGCCCCCGGGGATGTGCACCGGATCGCCCTGACGACACACCTGACCCGGCATCTGGCGGACGTCCTCACCGGCCGCGCGAGCGCCCTGGCACTGCTCAGCGCCGAATCGGCCTGGCACCTCCTGGAGCAGTACTACGACACCGCGCCGATCTCCCGCTTCCACAACCGCCTCGCCCAGGCCCTGCTCCGCGCCCTGCTGGCCCACTGGCCCGCCGACCGCGCGCTGCGCGTCCTGGAGATCGGCGCCGGCACCGGCGGCATGACCGCGGCGCTGCTGCCCCTGCTGCCCGCCGACCGCACCCGCTACCGCTACACCGATGTCTCACCGGCCTACCCGACCCGCGCCCGCAACCGCTTCGGCGACTACGACTTCATCGAATACGGCACCTTCGACCTGGACCGGGACCTCGCCGAACAGGGCTACCACCCACAGGGCTTCGACCTCGTCATCGCCGCCAACGCGCTGCACACGGCCAAGGACCTGGAGCCCGCCCTCGGCCGCGTGGCCTCGCTCCTCGCGCCCGGCGGACACCTGCTGGCCTTCGAATGCCATGAGCCGGAGGTCCTGCTCCCCGTCTTCGGCGCCCTCGACAGCTTCCACCACCGCACCGACACCGGTCTGCGGCCCGGCTCCCCGCTGCTGACCCGCGAGCAGTGGCCCGCGCTCCTGCGCCGGTGCGGCTTCACCTCCTGTGTCCGCACCGGCGACACCGAGCCGCCCGGACGCGACCACGCCTCCGTCTTCCTCGCCGCGGCCGGTGGTGCCCCCGCCCCCGCCGCCGCACCGCCACCCCCTGCCCCGTCCGCCGCGTACATCGTCCGCGGCGACACGGCCGACGACCCGCTGCCCCACGCCGTCACCGAGGCGCTGACCGCACACGGCGCCGGGCACAGCGTCGTCACCGACGCCCACACCGACGCCGCCGCGTGGAGCCGGGCGCTGACCGAGGCCGGCACCGGCGAGACGACCGTCGTCCTGATCCTGGGCGGCGCCGAACCCGACGACGCCGAGGAAGCCGTCGCCCGCGCCACCCACGCCGGTCAGACGCTGCGGGCCGTGGCGGAGGCGCACCGGTCCCTCGGCTCGCCCGCCGGGGTCCGGCTGTGGCTCGTCACCAGGCCGCACGGCGCCGAGGCCACCCCCGGACCGATCACCCACCCCACCGACGCCGCCGCCTGGGGCGTGGCACGCTGCCTGGCCAACGAGGAACCCGACCTGCGCGGGCGCCGCCTGAGCCTGTGCCGGGGCGGCGACCCGGCCGCGGACGCCGCCCGGCTGGTCCGCGAACTCCTCGACACCGAGGCCCCGGACGCCCCCGACACCGCCGATGCCGCCGACGAGGACGAGATCGTGCTCACCGCGCACGACCGCTTCGTCCCGCGCGAGCGCGCCCTGCCGCCCGCCGTCCCCCTCGCCGACGGCGCGGCCCCGCCGCCGTTCGCCCTGCGGGTGCGCCGGCCCGGCCTCTCCTACCGCCTCGCCTGGCAGGAGATCCCCCCGCCGGTCGCGGGTCCCGGAGAGGTGGTCGTCGAGGTGCGCGCCGCTTCCCTGAACTACCGGGACATCATGCAGACGGTCGGGCTGCTGCCCACGGAGGCACTGGCCGGCAGCCCGCGCGAGGAAAACCTCGGGCTCGAATGTGCGGGCGTGGTCACCGCCTGCGGGCCCGGTGTGGACCGCTTCGCGCCCGGGGACCGGGTCGTCGGGCTGCTCACCGGGGCGCTCTCCTCCCAAGTGGTCAGCCCGGCCCGCAATCTGTGGCCGATCCCCGTGGGAGTCACCTTCGCGGAGGCCGCCAGCGTGCCGGTCGCCCTCTGCACGGTCCACTACAGCCTGCTGTACACCGCCCGGATGCGGGCGGGGGAGACCGTGCTCGTGCACGGCGCGGCCGGTGGCGTCGGCCTCGCGGCCCTCCACTACGCACGGGCACACGGCGCCACGGTCATCGCCACGGCGGGCAGCGAGCCCAAACGCGACCTGCTGCGCGCACTCGGCGTGGCACACGTCCTCGACTCACGCTCGCTGGACTTCACCGTCCAGGTCATGGACCTCACCGACGGCAGGGGAGTGGACATCGTCCTCAACTCCCTCTCCGGACAGGCCCTGGCGCGGGGCCTGGAGGTGCTCCGCCCCGGCGGCCGCTTCATCGAACTCGGCAAGCGCGACTTCTACGAGGACCGGACCCTGCCGCTGCGCCCCTTCGGCTCCCACATCTCCTTCCACGGCGTGGATCTGACCACCGTGCTGCGCGACCCCCGGTTGCTGGGAGACCTCCTGGAGGACGTGGGGCGGACCCTGGGGGGCGGCCAGGCGCCAGAGGAACTGGGGGGCGGCCAGGCGCCAGAGGAACTGGGGGGCGGCCAGGCACCAGAGGAACTGGGGGACGGCCAGGCGCCGGAGAAAAGGGCGGAGTTCCAGCCGCTGCCGCACACCGTCTTCCCCGCCGCCCGCGTGGCGGACGCCTTCGTGCTGATGCGCCACTCACGCCACATCGGCAAGGTCGTCGTCACGTTCGACCCGCTGGACGAGCCCTGCGCCGTCGAACCAGCCCCCTTGTACGCCTCTCCGCCCGCGCGTGCGACGCCCACCGCGCCCCGCGCACCCCGCCTCGACCCCGACGCCTCCTATCTGGTCACGGGCGGCACCAGCGGCTTCGGCGCGGCCACCGCACAGTGGCTCGCCGGGCTCGGCGCCCGGCATCTCGCCCTGGTGAGCCGCAGCGGGGACCGCGGTCCGGAGGCCGCCGCCGTGCGCGACGCGCTCGCCCCGGACGGGGTGCGGGTCACCGCGTACGCCGCGGACACCGCCGACGCGGAGGCGATGCGCCGGGTGCTGAAGGACGTCGAGGAGAACGGCCATCCGCTGCGCGGTGTGGTCCACGCGGCCATGGCCCTGGACGACGCGCCCCTCGCCGAGCTGACCGCCGAGCGGATGAGCGCAGTCCTGCGGCCCAAGATCGCCGGAGCCCATGTCCTGGACACCCTCACCCGCGGGCGTCCGCTGGACTTCTTCCTGTGCTACTCCTCCACGACCGCCATGGTGGGCAACTTCAAGCAGTCGGCCTATACGGCGGGCAACCTCTACCTGGAGGGCCTGGCCCGGCTGCGCCGCCGGGACGGCGAACCGGCGCTCACCCTCGCCTGGGGCGCCATCGACGAGATCGGTTACGCGGCCCGCAACGACCTGCTCGACTCCCTCCACGGCCTGGGCATCGAGCCCCTCGCCCCGCACACCGCCCTCGACCACGGCCGGCGGCTGCTCGGCGACGACCGGCCGGACGCCCCCGCGGTGGTGGGCGTCTCCCGGGCGGACTGGTCGCGCGCCGCCGTTCTGCTGCCCCTGCTGCGCGCCCCGCGCCTCGGTGACCTCGTACCGCCCCAGGCGGGGGACGGGGAGGCCACCCGCGAGCAACTCCTGCGCCGGCTCTCCCTCATGGACGAGGAGACCGCCCTCGCCCACCTCGTCGATCAGCTCACCCGGCTGCTCGCGGAGGTCCTGCAGATGGACGACGAGGCACTCGACCCGCACCGGCGCCTGGACTCCTACGGCATGGACTCCCTGATGGCCGCTCAGGTGCTCCTCTCGCTCAACCAGCGCTACGAACTCGACATCCCGCCCATGGAACTGCTGCGCAGCAACGGCACCATCGCCGAGTTCGCCAGAATCGTGCAGCTCCGGCTGGGACTGCAGGTCACGGCTCCGCCCGGCGTCCCACCGGGCCCCGGCCCCGCGACGGAAGCCCCCGCCGCCACGGAAGTCCAAACACCGGCAGGACCCCGTCCCGTCCCGGCCCAGGCCGGACCCGACCGCTCGGTTACGGCAGGCGGTGCGCGGTGAGCGAACCACATCCGCGCGGGCGGTCCGCGCCCGCCCCGACGGGTACGCCACGCCAGACACCGGCCGAGGCGGCCGGACGCCTGCTGCGCACCGCGGCCAAGCACACCTACGACCCGGCCCTCGCCATCGACTGGGACGCCCCGCCCGAGCCCGGTCGCTGGTATCTCCAGCCGGAGCGGATGTCGCTGTACGCCACCCCCACGTGGCACCGGCTGAGCGAGGAGCGGCGCCTCGCGCTCTCCCGCAGCGAGTGGGCCAACATGATCAGCATGGCCACCTGGTTCGAGCTGACCTTGATGCAGATGCTCACCGGCTATCTGACCGCCCGCGACCCGGCGTCGCCACGCACCCACTACGCACTGAGCGAGGTGGCCGACGAGACGCGCCACGTCGCCATGTTCGGCCGGGCCCTGGGCACCCTCGGCTGCCCGGTCTACCGGCCGCCGGCCCTCGTCCGGCACCTGGGCCGGGCGGTGCTCCCGCGGTTGCGCGGCGCGAGCCTGTTCGCGGCCGCCCTGCTGATCGAGGAGGTCTACGACCGGTTCCAGCGCGAGGCCATGGGCGACGAGCGGGTGCAGCCCCTCGTACGGCAGGTGTCGCGCCTGCATGTGATGGAGGAGTCACGGCATATCCGCTTCGCCCACTCCGAACTCCTGGACGCCCGGCGCGGCAGGTCGGGAGCCGTCCTGGAGTTCCACCGGCAGCTGACCGCCTGGTGCGCGATGCTGGCCATGACCACGTACACCAACGCCCCGATCTACCGCGCCGTGGGCCTCGACCCGCGCCGCGCCGCCCGCGAGGCCCGCGCCAATCCGCACTTCCGGCGGACCATGCGCTGGGCGGGCGAGCGCCTCGTCGCCTTCCTCACCGACGCCGGAATGATCACCGCGCTCCAGCGCCCGCTATGGCGCCGGAGCCTGCTGCTCGGCTGAACGCCCCCTAGCGCGGGGCACTTCAGCTGAAGATCGCGATGGCGTCCACCATGCGCCCGCCGGTCGTACGCGCCGCCCGGGTCAGCTCCGCGGTGTCCGCCTCGCCGAACCGGAGCGGGAAGGTGGGACGTCGCGGACCGCCTCCGGCTGTGCCGCGTACCGGCGCTGGAACTCCTTGAGACCGATGCCGGAGGTGTGCTCGCCATCGGTCATGAGGACGATGGAAATGGGCTGTCCGGGGTGGCCGCATGCTCGGTTAACGCCTCAAAGCGGCGCTTTTCGGCCACCTTTGGCCCGTACCTGGCAGTGATCTCTTTCGGTGGCGAACCTGTGGGGCGTAAAAGTGCCCACTGATCCCCCGTCACGTTGGCCCCGCCGTCCCCTTCATATTGCCCCCGTCACGTTGATCCACCGTCAAGGAAGGATCCCCCTCATGTGGTACCGACGGATCAGAGCCGGAGCGAGCGGCGCCCGCGCCCTCGCGTCCGGCTGTGTCCTGGCCGCCCTCGGGCTGGCGGCGGGCCCCGCGCCCGGCGCCCTGGCCGCCCCCGCCCCGATGTCAGGCGCCGCCACGGCCGCGTCCGCCGTGCCGGTCGCATCCGAGACGACGGCCCACACCGTCACCCTGGTCACCGGCGAGCGCGTCACGCTCCGCGCGGACGGGAGCGTCGTGGTGGCGCCGCGGCCGGGTGCCGAAGCGGACTATGTCACCCGGCGGTTGGACAACGATGTCTTCGTCATTCCGCTGACCGCGCTGCCGTACCTCGGCCGCACCCTGGACCCCGCGCTGTTCAATGTCTCCGCCCTCGCCGAGGCCGGTGTCACCACCACCCCGGTGCGGGTCGAGGCCACCGCGGGCGCCACGGCCCCGCCCTCGGGCCCCGCCTTCGGCGCGGCGCTGGCGCGGCAGATCGGCGCCGAGGCGGCGAAGGGATCCGTGGGCGAGGGCCCGCTGTTCGGCGGCGTCACCTCCGTCGCACCGGCGGTCGCCACGGACGGTGTGCGGGCCGCCCCGCGCCCGTCGGCGCGGGCGGACCACCCGGTGAAGATCACCGTGCTCGGTACGGACGGCAAGCCCCTCCCGGGCACCACGTCATTCGCCCTGGCCAACGCCGACGACGCCGCCCTCTACCAGGAGCCGTTCCTCGATGCCGTAGAGGGCGAAACGCGGGTCGAGGTCCCGGCGGGCCACTACACCGCCATGGTCTCCGCCCCGGCCTTCGACAGCGCCGGTGAGCCGGCCGGTGTGCGCATGGCCACCGCCGAGTTCACCGTCCCCGACGGCGGCACCGGCACCGAGGCCGTACTCGACCTGCGCAAGGCGACCGAGCGGGTCACCTTCTCGACCCCGAGGCCCGCGGAGGAACACCAGCTCATCCTCCACTACCTGCGCCAGGACACGAAGGGCGCGGTGGCGGTCAACGGCGGCGTCGGCGTCTCCGGCGGCCCGCCCGTCCAGGTGCAGCCCTCCAGCCGTCCCGTCACCACCGGCGACCTGCGCTTCAACGTGTACACCCACCGCAAGGCGCCCGCGGACGCGGCCACGCCCTACTCCTACGACCTCAAGCTGGCCAACCCCGCCGGAACGATCGCGAAGAACCAGCACTACAAGGTCGCCGGACGCCAACTGGCCACGGTGCGCACCAATTACCACAGCGATACACCGGGCCGCGCCGAAGAGGTCGCGCGCCTGATGTACCTGCCGTACGAGACGAGCGGCGAGGCGCTGTCCGAGCCGTTCAAGACACCGGCGCGGCGGACCGAGTACGTCGGCGGCTCCGCCGGTACCTCCTACGCGGACTGGCTCAAGGCCGGGGAGCGGCGCTTCGTGTCCCAGGAGCAGCCCCTCGTGCCCGGCCGGACCACCACCGTCGACTGGCTGCGCGGCCCGCTGGTCCCGGGCTTCACCGAGCCCGCGCCGGGCGCCGCCGCGGACGAGACGTGGTACTGCGCGGCCTGCCGCAAGGGCGACGCCCTCACCTTCTCCCTGGCCACGGCCACGGTCATGGACTCCGCCGGACACCACGTCCTCGCGGTCCCGTCCGACATCACCTCCTCGCACTTCGCGGTGGTCTCCGGTGACACGACCCTGTACGAGGGGGACGGCGTCCCCGGCGGCGTCCTGACCGTGCCGCCCAAGAAGGCCCCGTACACGGTGGTGTACGACCAGACCAGGACGAACGGCGACTTCCGCCAGTCGCTGACCACGCACACCGAGTGGACTTTCGCCTCGGGGCACTCGGGCGGCCAGACCGTGCCGGACAACTGGACGTGTGTGTCGGAGGCGGGCGAGTACGACGGGCCCGGCGAGTGCTCGGCGCTGCCGGTCGTCGTCCCGCACTACCGGCTCGACACCGGGCTGGACGGCACGAGCCCGGCCGGTGACGGCCATCTCGTCGTCGGCTTCGGACATGTGCCGGGGGTGGTTGCCCCGCCCGCGGTCACCAAGGCGAGGGTCGAGGTGTCCTTCGACGACGGTGAGCGCTGGACCGCGGCGTCCACCACCGCGCTCGGCAAGGGCCGGTTCCGCGCGGACTGGACCACTCCGGACTCGGCGGCGGGCCGGGACGCGTCCCTGCGCGTCACCGGGACCGACTCGGACGGCAACACGGTGACGCAGACGGTGAAGAGCGCGTTCACCGTGGCCGCGGGCGAGGGCCGGGCCGCGGGCCAGAACTAGGCCGCGGGTCGGAGCCGGGGCCGCGAGCCGGAGCCGGGCCGCGGGCCAGAACTGGGCCGCGGGTCGGAGCCGGGGCCGCGAGCCGGAGCCGGGCCGCGAGCGAGAACCAGGCCGCGCTCAGCCGTCCTTCGCCCACCGCGCGGTCACCGTGCCGATGGCCGCCGCCGCATGCCGGATCCCCGTGTCGCTCGCGCGCACCGACCGTGCGAACTCGACATGCAGGAATGGCACATGGTCGGCGGCGGCCCTGCGGCCCTGGACATTGTCGCGGCCCTCCAGGGGGCAGCTACGGACCCAGGCGCGGCAGACGGTGAAGTGCCGTGCGGTCAGGGCGTCCGCGAGGCGGCGGGCGTCCGCGCGGCCCGCCGAGCCCTTGCCGGTGGAGGCGACGGCGTCCCGGCCCGGCGCCGAGTCGTCGGCGAAACCGTGTACCTGGACGCCGGGCAGACCGCGCCGGGCGAGCTCGTCGCAGACCGCGTCGAAGACGGAGTCCGTACGGTGGGCGGCGTCGGCCGCGTCGCCGTCCCCGGCTCTGCGGTGGGCGCCCGCGAGCACCAGGACGCCGCCGGGGGAGTCCAGGAGTACGCGCGCGCCGAGCCGTTCGGTGTCCGCGTCGGAGACCGGGTGCGGCACCTGGACCGACCAGCGGGCGGGTGCGGACAGGTCCACGTAGACCCGACCCCAGCCGCGCGGGGCGGGTCCGTCCTCGGTGCGGTCGGACAGTTCGGCGTAGCGGCGGCCGGTGCCGGTGTCGGTGAGGGTACGGAGCCGGAAGCCGGCGTCGGCGAGCGGTGGGCGGGCGCGGTCCGGGTGTCCGTCGAGGACCAGGCCCACCGCGTCGGCGACGGCCCGGCGTTCGGCGCGGCGTGGCTCCCGGTAGCCGGAGTCGGGGCCGAGCCCGGCCGTGAAGTCGGTGATCCTGCGCTCCAGCGCGACCTCGGGGGCATCCGCACCGTCCGAGGCGGTGCCCCCGCCCGACCGGCCGATCGTATACGCGCTCAGTCCCGCCAGGAGCAGACCGAACGCGACCGTAACAGCCGCCGCGATGATCGACTTCGCTCGTATCTCCGCCATGACCGTCTCATCGTAACGACCCCTTTTGCGGGGGCATATCGGGAGGATACTGGCGAAGAATGACGTCCAGATGAACACCCGGCAAAGGATGGAAGACCGCCGTTTGCCCGGCCTTGGTCAATGACAAACGTGTTTTCTCGTTTTTTCTTTATGATGTGCAACCCTTTGATCCGTCTGGCTGTCTGACGGTCCGGATCGCACTCGAGTGCGCTCTGTGTGGTGTGAGTTGCATGAGAGGAGCCCATCCGTGGCCGCTTCGCGCTCGAAGCGGCGGCACAAGGTCCGCCGAAGGGCCGACATGTCGCTTCTGGGGGGTATTCGGCCCCCCATAGCGGTGCTGTCGGTTCTGCTCCTCTCCCTCGCGGGAATCACCGCCCTCACCCTGGGCAAACCGGACAACGCCCTGGTCCCCAAGGCGGTCCTGACCTCACAGCAGTACGTCGCCGAAGACGGCGCCATCGCGCTGCGGGCGTCACTGGACGAGTCGGTCACCGATCTCACCAGCACCGCGACCCTCTTCAACGAGGGCCGGCCGGTCTCCGCCGACACCGTCCTGGACAAGGTCGGCAACGTCTACCAGAAGTGGCGCGGGACCGCCGTCATCGAGATCAAATCGGGCAAGATGCTCGCCGCCCGCGGCGAGAACGTCCCGCTGACCGCTATCGATCTCACCAAGCTCTCCCGCAGCGACGGGCTGGACCCGCGCATGGTGCGGCTGGAGAACGGCCAGACCCGGCTGATCATCGTCGCCCTGCTGTCCTGGAAGGGCCAGCCGCAGCAACTGCTCGTCGCCTCCAGCACCCTCAGCTTCCCCGGCGTCGACCTCGGCCCCGGCCGCGCCATCGGCGTCGTCGACTCCACCGGCCATCTGCTCTCCAGCCACGGCGCCCTGGACAGCGAGCGGGCGCGGAAGCAGCTCACCTCGTTCGCCAAGACCGCCGCGCGCAAGGGCCGGCAGCACCCCGTCAAGGCCAAGGAGCCCGGCGCGGGCGGCTACACCGGCGTCAGCGGCCACCTCACCGGGGGCGCCGCCAAGGAGGTCCGCACCGTCGGCGGCTACGCCACGCTCGCGGCCCCCCAGGCCGGTGGCGCCACCACCGCCAGCAGCCTCGGCCTGACCGTCGTCACCGAGGTCGACGTCTCCGCCAAGGTCTCCCAGATCACCCGCCCCGCCTTCGGTGTGGCCGCCGCCGCTGCCCTGCTGGTCATCGGCGGGCTCGCGGTGATCGTGCTGCTGGGCACCGTGCAGCGCCCGCTGATCCGGCTGTTCCTGGAGAGCCGCCGCCTCACCCGCGGTGACCTGGCCCGCCCGGTGAGCGTGCCGAGGGCCGGGGAGGCCGCCCGGGTGGGCGCCGCCCTGGAGCGGCTGCGCGGGCAACTCCAGGGCGAGCCCGCGGACGTCGAGGGCCCGGCCGTGCGCAAGGGTCTGGGCGCCCGCGCCCTGCTCGCCGTCTGCGCCGTCCTGCTGCTCGTCTGGTCGGTTCCGCTGATGCTGCTGCTCAACCGCGCCGACTCCGCCGTCAAGGTCCCGGCCCAGATCGTCCACGACCAGAACTCCCGCACCATCACCCTCAGCGACCGGGTCCGCCGCGCGCTCAACGAGGGCCACGCGGATCTGTCCGCGGTCGCCGCCCTGATCGGGGACCGCACCACGCCCGAGGACATGAAGCAGGTGCTGGAGCGCACCATGCAGGACCACGACCGCTACGAGTCGGTGTACGTCCTCGGCGCCGACGGCGAGATCCTCGCGCGGGCCGGCCGCTCCCCGCACCACGCGGACGGCAAGGGCCCCTCGAAGCAGGCCCTCGAGGTGACGGGCGAGGGCGGCAAGAAGCCCGTCGTCACCGCCACCGCCCAGGCACCCGGCCGGGGCGGCGCCGCCGTCGTCGGCGAGTTCCGCATCGAGTTCGTCAACGCGCTGCTGGGCCGCCAGGGCATGGGCGAGGTCCGCGTCGTGGACACCAAGGGCCGGGTCATCGGCGGCGACTCCGGTTACATCGCCTTCGAGAAGGCGCCCTCGTATCTGACCTCGCTGCTCGCCACCAAGCGGGCCCACGCCACCGTCCAGCGCGGCGGCACGGTGCGGGTCGCGGCCGTCGCGCCGTTCAGCGGCGGCGGCGCGGCCAAGTCGCTCCAGTGGTCCCTGGCGAGCTGGCAGCCCGCCTCCAGCCTGGCGATCCCGGAGTACAGCCTGCAGAACCGGACCGTACTGGCCGGACTGCTGGGGCTGACCGCCGCGGCCGCCTGCCTGGGCTGGCTGCACATCGTCGTCGTACGGCCGCTGCGCGCCCTGGCCGGGCTGGCCGAGGCGCTCGCCGCCGGCGACCGCAAGACCGTGCTGTTCCCGCGCCACCACGACGAGGTCGGCGCCGTCGTCCGCAGCCTGGAGCTGATCCGGCAGCAGCTCCAGGAGCAGCCCCGCAAACGGGACGGCGGCAGCCGGACCCCCGCCGGAGTCGGAAGGAACTGAGGCTCTCACCGTGCTCTTCCTCTACACCGTGCTCGTGGTGTGCGAGGCCGTCCTGCTGATCGCCGGCATCGTCGAACAGCGGCGGCACCAGACCAACCTCGACATGATCCCCACCCGGGTCCTGGTCAACGGCATCCGCGGCAAGTCCTCCATCACCCGGCTGTGCGCGGGCGCCCTGCGCGGCGGCGGGCTGACCACCGTCGCCAAGACCACCGGTACGGCGGCCCGCTTCATCCACCCGGACGCCACCGAGGAACCCGTCTACCGGAAGTTCGGCATCGCCAACGTCGTCGAGCAGATCGGCATCGTGCGCCGCGCGGCCGCCTACAACCCGGAGGCGCTCGTCATCGAGTGCATGGCGGTCATGCCGGCGCTCCAGGAGATCAACCAGTCCAAGCTGATCCGCTCCACGATCGGCGTGCTGTGCAACGTCCGCGAGGACCACCTGGCCGAAATGGGCCCGACGCTGGATGACGTGGCGCGCTCCCTGTGCCGGTCCATGCCCGAGAACGGCATCTGCGTCACCGCCGAGCAGGACCGTTTCGACATCCTCCAGGAGGAGGCGGACGCCCGGAACTGCCAGTTGATCTACGCCGACCCCAAGACGGTCAGCGACGAGGAGCTGCGCGGCTTCAGCTGGTTCACCTTCAAGGAGAACGTGGCCATCGCGCTCACCGTCGCCGAGCTGGTGGGCGTCGACCGCGAAACCGCCCTCAAGGGCATGTACGACGCCCCGCCGGACCCCGGTGTCCTGTCCGTCGAGCGGTACGCCACCGAGGACGGCAAGAAGCTGCGGTTCGCCAACGTCTTCGCGGCCAACGACCCCGAGTCGACGCTGATGAACATCAACCAGCTCCTCGACCTCGGCGCCATCCACCGCCCGCTCAACGTCGTCATCAACTGCCGCCCCGACCGCGTCGAGCGCAATGGCCAGATGGGCGAGATCATCCCCGACCTCGACCCCGAGCAGGTCTTCGTCATCGGGCATCCGGCCAAGTCCGCCATCGACGCCATCCCGGCCGAGTACCGGGACCGCGCGGTGGACCTCGGCGGCGACCGCCGGGACCCCGAGGAGTTCATGGCCGAGCTGCTCGGCCATCTCGGCCCCGACTGCTCCCTGGTCGCCATCGGCAACATCCACGGCCAGGGCGAGCTCCTCCTGGAACACCTCGCCGAGCTGCCGGCCGACGACAGCGCCGACGAGGTACCGGCAGCCCCGGCGGCACCGGCGGCCGACGAGCGCCATGTCGAGCACGTGGACACGATCCAGCTCTACGCGCCCCGCCTGGACCCTTACCAGCGGTACCCGGAGGCGTACGAGAGCCGGTACGCGCCCCAGGCGCACGTACCGCATCAGCGCACCTCCGAGCAGCCGTCCCCGCGGCAGTCCGACGGCCAGGACTCCCGGGAGCCCTGGCCCGCGGTGGTATCCACCCCCGAGTCCCCGCAGCCTCGCGGCCTGTTCGAGCCGCGCGTCCCGCCCGCCCCGCCCGCCGACGACTCCCAGCAGGGGCAGAACCCAGGAGAGCAGCACCGTTGATCCCCGCCGTCCTCACCCCTGAGATCGCCGCCATCGGCATCGCGATCGGGCTGCTCTTCTCGCTGGTCTGCTATCTGACCACCAACCTCTCGCCCGGCGGCATGATCACCCCGGGCTGGCTGGCGCTGACCCTCGTCGAGGATCTGCAGCGGGCCGCGATGGTGGTCGGCGTGACCGTGCTCACCTACGTGGGCACGCTGCTGATGCAGAAGTTCGTGATCCTCTACGGCAAGCGGCTGTTCGCCGCGGTCGTGCTGCTCGGCGTGACGCTCCAGGCGACCGTGATGATCATCCTGTCGCTGGAGTTCCCGCTGATGTACGCGAACCAGACTCTCGGCTTCATCGTCCCCGGACTGATCGCCTACCAGTTGGTCCGCCAGCCCCGGGGGGCCACCCTGCTGTCCACCGGGTCGGTGACGCTGATGGCCTATGTCGTCCTCACCGCCGGAATCCTCCTCGGCGTCATGCCGTCCGCCTGACCCACGACCGGAGCCGATCCCATGCCACCCAAGAAGAAACGCCACGTCCTGCACGCCGCCACCGTGCTCGCGCTGCTCGGCGCCAGCGGCTATCTGACCGTGGAGCTCAGAAAGGACGAGCAGGCCAAGACGCCCGCCACCCAGGCGGTCATCGACGAGCCGAACCTGGAAGGCGGCACCGGCCGGCCGGGCGGCAAGCAGACCTGGGAGCGGCTGAAGAACCCCGAGCGCACCATCCTGCGCGGCGAGAACGGCCAGATCATCGCCACCTTCACCGACCGCGCCCGCACCGCCACCCTGCGTGGCCCCTCCCGCACCTTCAGCGAGCCCGCGAACACCAAATCCAAGGTGATCACCGAGGACTGGGTGCGGCTGATGCCGGAGGCATGGACCGCGGGCGCCGAGAAGGAGCAGTGGTTCAAGAGCTGGTTCAAGGAGAACTACGGCAGCGAGAAGGAGGACCTCTTCGCGATCGCCTTCCAGTATGTGCAGGGCGCGCCGGTCAAGAAGGACGCCCAGGGCATCCCGTACGCGGGCGACGCGGTCTTCGGACCGTTCAAGCCGGACGGCGTGGACCGTCTGGAGCAGAACGACTTCTACGACTACCTCGGCATCTCCTACACCTTCCGCAGCGGCACCACGCTGGCCCCGCGCCAGGACCGCTACCGGGCGCTGGACTGCTCCGGCTTCATCCGCATGGTGATGGGTTACCGCGCCCGCTACCCCCTGATGGCGACCAACGCCCTCGGCGACGGCCTGCCGCGCACCGCCGACGGCATGGCCCGCTCCAAGACCGGCGTCGACATCATCAAGATGCGGGGCCCCGCCCCCTGGTACACCCGGCCCACCAACATCGATGTTCTGCAACCCGGTGACCTGCTGTTCTTCAAGATGGATCACCGCACCGGCAACCATATGGACCATGTCGCGCTCTACCTGGGGCTGGACACCGACGGCCACCGGGTCTTCGTCTCCAGCCGCAAGGAGCAGAACGGCCCCACCATCGGCGACAACGGCGGTGTCTCCCGCATCGACGGCAACGGCTTCTACGCCGGGCTCTTCCGCAGCGCCAAGCGTCTCTGAGGGCTTGCGAGGGGAAAACACCCGAAAATCGGGCAAAGCTTTTCCGTGTTGCGGCAGACTTTAACGCCTCGTTTCCTTGTAGCGTTCGCGTTTATGCGGGTAGGTTCTAGCGGCATGACCGCATCCCAGACTCCGACCCCTGCCGAGGAGCTGCGCGGTGCCGGCCTGCGGGTGACGGCCGCCCGTGTCGCGCTGCTCGAAACCATCCGGGACGGTGACCACCTCGGTGTCGAGGCGATCGCCTCCGGGGTACGCGATCGCGTCGGCCACATCTCCCTTCAGGCCGTGTACGAGGCCCTCCACGCGATGACCGCGGCGGGCCTCGTACGCCGCATCGAACCGGCCGGCAACCCCGTCCGGTTCGAAGGACGCGTCGGCGACAACCACCACCACGTCGTGTGCCGGTCGTGCGGTGCCGTCGCCGATGTCGACTGTGCCGCCGGTGAGGCGCCCTGCCTGACCGCGTCCGACGACCACGGCTTCTCGATCGACGAGGCCGAGGTCATCTACTGGGGCCTGTGCTCCGACTGTTCCACCGCCACGAGTTCCTGAGCACCATGATCCGCCCAGCTTGGAAGGATTCCCATGTCCGAGAACCATGAGGCAATCGTCACAGACGCGAAGACGGAGGAGGCGGGGGGCTGCCCGGTCGCGCACGAGCGCGCTCCGCATCCGACTCAGGGGGGCGGCAACCGTCAGTGGTGGCCGGAGCGGCTCAATCTTAAGATCCTGGCCAAGAACCCCGCCGTGGCGAACCCCCTGGACGAGGGGTTCGACTACGCGGAGGCATTCCAGGGGCTCGACCTCGCGGCGGTGAAGCAGGACATCGCCGAGGTGCTGACGACCTCGCAGGACTGGTGGCCGGCCGACTTCGGCCACTACGGCCCGTTCATGATCCGTATGGCGTGGCACAGCGCGGGCACCTACCGGATCAGTGACGGCCGTGGTGGCGCGGGCGCCGGTCAGCAGCGCTTCGCCCCGCTCAACAGCTGGCCGGACAACGGCAACCTGGACAAGGCGCGCCGTCTGCTGTGGCCGGTGAAGAAGAAGTACGGGCAGGCCCTGTCCTGGGCCGACCTGATGATCCTCACCGGCAATGTCGCCCTGGAGTCGATGGGCTTCACCACCTTCGGCTTCGGCGGCGGGCGCGAGGACGTCTGGGAGTCCGAGGAGGATGTGTACTGGGGCCCGGAGAACACCTGGCTCGGGGACGAGCGCTACACCGGTGACCGGGAGCTGGAGAACCCGCTCGGCGCCGTGCAGATGGGTCTGATCTACGTCAACCCGGAGGGCCCGAACGGAAACCCGGACCCGATCGCGGCGGCCCGCGACATCCGTGAGACCTTCCGCCGGATGGCGATGAACGACGAGGAGACGGTCGCGCTGATCGCGGGCGGCCACACCTTCGGCAAGACCCACGGCGCGGGCCCCGCCGACCACGTCGGCGCGGACCCCGAGGCCGCCTCCATCGAGGAGCAGGGCCTGGGCTGGCGGAACAGCTACGGCACCGGCAAGGGCGCGGACGCCATCACCTCCGGCCTGGAGGTCACCTGGACCACCACGCCCACCCAGTGGAGCAACAACTTCTTCGAGAACCTCTTCGGCTACGAGTGGGAGCTGACCAAGAGCCCGGCCGGTGCCCACCAGTGGCGGCCGAAGGAGGGCGCGGGCGAGGGCACGGTGCCGCACGCCCACGACTCCGCGAAGAAGATCGCCCCGAACATGCTCACCACCGACCTGGCGCTGCGCTTCGACCCGGTCTACGAGCCGATCTCCCGCCGGTTCTACGAGCACCCCGACCAGTTCGCGGACGCCTTCGCCCGCGCCTGGTTCAAGCTGACCCACCGCGACATGGGCCCCAAGTCGCTGTACCTGGGCCCGGAGGTCCCGGCGGAGACCCTGCTGTGGCAGGACCCGCTGCCGGAGGCCGAGGGCGAGGTCATCGACGCCGCGGACATCACGGCCCTCAAGGCCAAGCTCCTCGACGCGGGCCTGAGCGTCGCCCAGCTTGTCTCCACGGCGTGGGCGTCGGCCTCGACCTACCGCGGCAGCGACAAGCGCGGCGGCGCCAACGGCGCGCGCATCCGCCTCGAGCCGCAGCGCGACTGGGAGGTCAACGAGCCCGGTGAGCTCGCCACCGTGCTGCGCGCCCTCGAGGGCGTTCAGCAGGAGTTCAACGCCGGTGCCGGTGCGAAGAAGGTGTCGCTGGCCGACCTGATCGTGCTCGGCGGCGCGGCCGCCGTGGAGAAGGCCGCCAAGGACGCCGGATACGACATCGAGGTGCCCTTCACCCCGGGCCGTGTCGACGCGACCGAGGAGCAGACCGACGCGGAGTCCTTCGCCGCGCTGGAGCCGACCTCCGACGGGTTCCGCAACTACGTCGGCAAGGGCAACCGGCTGCCGGCCGAGTACCTGCTGCTCGACCGGGCCAACCTGCTGACCCTGAGCGGTCCGGAGATGACGGCCCTCGTCGGTGGCCTGCGGGTGCTGGGCGCCAACTACCAGCAGTCGGCGGCCGGTGTCCTCACCGAGACGCCCGGCGTGCTGACCAACGACTTCTTCGTCAACCTGCTCGACATGGGCACGACGTGGAAGGCGACCTCGGAGGACCAGAGCACCTTCGAGGGCCGTGACGGCGCCACCGGTGCGGTCAAGTGGACCGGCACCCGGGCCGACCTGGTCTTCGGCTCCAACTCCGAGCTGCGGGCGCTCGCCGAGGTCTACGCGAGCGATGACGCGAAGGAGAAGTTCGTGAAGGACTTCGTCGCCGCCTGGGTCAAGGTCTCCAACCTCGACCGGTTCGACCTCGTCTGACGCACCTGAGCACGACGTCCAGGCCGGCCCGCACGGGCCGGCCTGGACGTTTTTCGTCCGGCGTGCACTCCGGCGGTCAGCCCGGACTCCGGTCCGGACTCCGGCCCGAACAGGGCCGACCGACACACTTTGCCAGCTCTTTACAACCCGCCGCGCCGCTGCCTCGTCTCTCCGCTCGATCCGTAACCCGCCCGCCGCAGAGCGGGCGGACCGACGAAAGAGAGCGATTCCATGCGCCGCACTGTCCTCAGCGCGATGACACTCGCGTGTACCGCCGTCCTGGTGAGCACCGCGCCCGCGTTCGCCGACGAGAAGACTCCGGCCCCCCGCGACCCCTCGGCCGCCGCGGCCCCGGCCCAGAGCGCGGAACCCACCCGCGGCCCGGCCGCCAGCCCGGTCCCGAGCCAGCAGCGGACCCGGCCGGGCGCCGCCACCCCGGCCCCGAAGGAGGAGCCGACCAAGACGCGGGACCGCGGCCAGGTCGGCGTCATCCCGAGGGGCGCGCCGAACACCGGCGTGACGGCCAAGTCCGCCGGCTCCGACGCCGAGGGCCAACTGATCGGCGGGGGCGCCGCCGCGGCGCTCGTCGCGGGCGGCGCGGCGGTCTTCGTCGTCCGTCGCCGGCGGGCGACCGGGGCATGACCCCGTTCTCCAGGCGCGCGTTCACCACGGCGGCGATGGCCTCGCTGCTCGTGGGCTGCGGCGGCCACCCGGCCCGGCAGACCACGGCCGCACCAGGATCCGGGCGGACCTCACCGCCTTCCCCGACCCCCGTGAAGGCGGCGCGTCCCCTGGGGCGGTCGGTCCCGGTCCGGCTGCTGATCCCGGCCATCGACGTCGACACCCCGGTCATGCGGCTGGGGCTGGCGCCGGACGGAAGTATGCGGGTGCCGCCGGTCACGGCGCACGACCAGGCGGGCTGGTACCGGCACTCACCGACACCGGGACAGGTCGGCCCGTCGGTCATCCTCGGCCATGTGACGGTCGGCGACTACGGTGACGGGGTCTTCCGTCACCTCGCGCGGCTGCGCCGGGGCGACCGGGCCGTGGCGCGCCTGGAGAACGGCACGGCGGCGGTGTTCGCCATCACCGCCGTACGGACGGTGGCCAAGGCGGACTTCCCGGCGGACGACGTCTACGGGGACGTGGACCGTCCGGAGTTGCGGCTGATCACCTGTGGCGGCCCGCGCTCCGGCGACGGCTACCTCGACAACGTGATCGTCTTCGCCGCGCTGACCTCCGCCGGCTCCTGACCCACCCCTGGATCCCGGGCCGACGGAACCTCCGCCGGCGGCCCGGGGTCTTCCCCTCCGAGCGCCATCACGACCATGGAGTGCGTTGAAACGGTCCCGTGACAGGGCGGCGTCCGAGCTGTTCGCCGCCCTCTACCCACGCCTCGCCGGCTGGTGCCGCCGGCTCGTCGACGACGACGAGACGGCCCATGAGATCGCCTCCGAGGCATTCACCCGGCTCTGGGCCCGCTGGACGTCCGTGGAGGAGCCCCGTGGCTTCCTCTACGTCACCGCGGCCAATCTCGTCCGGGACCACTGGCGCAAGATGGAGCGCGAGCGCAAGGCCATGCGCCGGGCCACCTCCGAAGCCGCCCTCCGCCCCCACGCCGAACAGGCCGACCCGTCGGTACGCCTGCTCGTACAGTCGCTGCCGGAACGACTCCGCGTTCCGATCCTGCTGCACTACTACGCTGATATGCCGATCCGGGAGGTGTCCGTACTGACCGGGCGCAAGGAAGGAACCGTCAAGGCCGACCTCCACGCGGCCAGAGAACTGCTCCGCGTCCACCTGAGGAGAAGCCTTGACCCCACACTTTGACGACGGCCCGGAGCTGGAACCCGACGACCCCCTCGCGGTGATCCTGCGGCCGACCTCCGACTACCTCGGCCCGCCCCCCGGCCATTACGAGGCGATCCGCCGCGCCGCGGCCCGGCGCCGGCTGCTGCGCACCGCGGCCGGGGTCGGCGTGTCCTGCGCCGTCGCCGCCCTCATCGCGCTGCCGCTCCGTCTGACGGCGCCCGAGACACCCGCGCGCCCGACGGTGCCGCTCGCCCCGCCGCCCGCGACGGGCCGTACGGCGCCCCCGCTCCCGTCGGCGCCCGCCGGTCGTCCCTCGGTGTCGCCCACCCCGTCGGCGCCGTCCAAGACCCCCAGCCAGCGCGCCACCCGCGGGCCCCGAGGCGAGAGCGCCGGCCCCCGGGACAGCGGGGACGTCCCCCTCCGCGGGCGGCCTGTGGCACCGAGCTCCTCGGAGCGGGCCGAACCGTCGGAGCGCCGGACGGGCGCCCTCCCCACCCCCGGCGCCATCCGCCGGCCGTAGGCGGCCCCGGGCGGGGCCGCCCGGGGCGGCTTACACCTTCGAACCGATGCCGGTCAGCGACCGGACCTCCATCTCCGCCTGCTTCTTGGAGTCCGAGGAATCCTTGCTGAAGATCGTGCCGAGGAATCCGCAGAGGAAGGAGAGCGGAATCGACACCAGGCCGGGGTTGGTGAGGGGGAACCAGTGGAAGTCCATGCCCTTGATGATCGACGTGGAGCCGCCCGAGATCGCCGGCGAGAAGATGATGAGCACCAGGCCGGACCCCAGACCGCCGTAGATGCTCCACAGCGTCCCGGTCGTGTTGAACCGCTTCCAGAACAGCGTGTAGAGGATCGTCGGCAGATTGGCGGACGCGGCGAGCGCCAGGGCCAACGACACCAGGAAGGCCACGTTCTGGCCGTTGGTGACGATGCCGCCGAGGATGGCCATGAAACCGATCACCAGCGCCGTCAGCCGCGCGACGCGGATCTCCGAGCGCGGGTCGGCCTTGCCGTTGCGGATCACGTTGGCGTACACGTCATGGGCGAACGAGGCCGAGGCGGCCAGGGTCAGCCCGGCCACCACCGCGAGGATCGTCGCGAAGGCCACCGCGGAGACGACGCCCAGCAGCATCGCGCCGCCGATCTCGAAGGCGAGCAGGGGAGCGGCGGAGTTCTCGCCGCCCGGGGCGTTGACGATCCGGTCCGAGCCGACGAGCGCGGTGGCGCCGTATCCGACGATCAGGATCGACAGGTAGAAGATGAACATCGACCAGGAGCACCAGACCACCGAACGCCGGGCCTCCTTGGCGTCGGGCACGGTGTAGAAGCGCATCAGCACATGCGGCAGGCTGGAGATGCCGAGGACCAGTGACAGGGACAGCGAGACGAAGTCGAGCTTGGTCATCGCGTTCTCGCCGTACCAGCCACCGGGGTTGAGCAGATCGGCGCCCAGCGAGCTGTTCTGCGCCGCCTGGTCGAGGATCGCCGAGAAGCTGAACCCGAACTTGCCGAGCAGGAACACGCTCATGAAGGTCACGCAGATCAGCAGCAGGCCCGCCTTGATGATCTGCACCCAGGTCGTGCCCTTCATGCCGCCCACCAGGACGTAGAAGACCATGACGAGGCCGACACCGGTGATGATGAGGGCCTGCCCGCCCTTGCTGTGCACATTGAGCAGCAGGGCGATCAGACCACCCGCGCCGGCCATCTGGGCGAGCATGTAGAAGAACGTGATGACCAGGGTGGAGTTGGCCGCCGCCGCGCGCACCGGGCGCTGCTTCATGCGGTAGGCCATCACATCGCCGACCGTGAACCGCCCGGTGTTGCGCAGCCGCTCCCCGACGAGCAGGAGGGCGACCAGCCACGCCACGAGCCACCCCACGGAGTAGAGGAACCCGTCGTAGCCGTGGACGGCGATCGCCCCCGAGATGCCGAGGAACGAGGCCGCGGAGAGGAAGTCGCCGGACAGGGCGATGCCGTTCTGGACGCCGGTGAAGGCGCTGCCCGCGGCGTAGTAGTCGGAGGTCGTCGAATTTCTGTTGGTGGCCTTGTAGACGACGAACAGCGTGATGAGGACGAAAGCGAAGAAGACGCTCAGGTTGATTATCGGGCTGCCGGTCGTGCGGGCTGCGATCTGCAATGTCATTCCTTGCCGACTCCCGCCAGCTCGTGGATCGTGTCCACCTGCGGGTCAAGTTTCTTGCGCGCGAAGCGCCGGTACGTCAGGACGATCGCCATCGTCGATACGAACTGCAGCAGGCCGAAGACGGTGCCGGTGTTGACCGCGCCGAACAGCTTGCGGCTCATGAAGTCGTGGTCATAGGCCGAGAAGAGCACGAAGGTCATGTACCAGCACAAGAAGAAGGCGCTCATCGGGAAGATGAACCAGAGCAGTCTCTTGCGGAGTAGTTTGAACTCCGGGCTCTGCTGAATCGCCTCGAAATCGGGCTCCCCGGTGTCGTCACCGCGGTCGGTGAACCCCGTTCCGGTGGCCCGCTCGGATGGCAAGGAAGCGGGCGGTCGCACCGATTTATTCATGGTCTTCTCCGGGGTATTTCTGACGAGGCGTCGGTTCGGAGCGCCCGCGCTCGAGCGGTGGAGGAAGGGGCGACCGGCGGGCCCTTGACGCCGCAAGTGTAGTGAGGCGCCGGACACAGTCAACGCCGCCCCCGGCTCTCACCGGTGCAGGTGGGCGGGTGTCATGGTAAGCATCGGACGTCGGCGCCCTCTCGAATATGGTGGGAGTCGTCGCTGAACCAATACTTTGTCTCTCCTTCCCGTGTTGTCCATTTTGACTTGGTGTCAGGTTGGCGATGGCCGCCGAGGGTTGCGCCTTGAGGACATTTCGGGACCCGGCGTTGTGTCCCAAGTGTCGCCACTGGTAGAACCTCACCTCGGGTAGAACGTCCCATCGTGCGTGAGCATGAGTGCTGTGAGCGTGCCGCTGTGCAGTGAGTCTGCCACTGGCATATGACGGCAGCCCTGTGCTCGCCACTGCCTCCCCCGAGGTGTTTGGATAGGTACAGGAATGCAGTCTGCGGGGGTGCTCTCAAGAAGCCGGAGGTAGGTTGATCTGTGGGTTTCCTCGATCGCTCTCGCATCATCGCAGGGGCGGGATGGAATCGTTGGCTGATTCCACCGGCGGCGCTTGCGATCCACTTCTCCATCGGCCAGGCGTACGCCTGGAGCGTCTTTAAGATACCTCTGGAAGATTCCCTAGACATTTCGGGGACGGCTAGCGCCCTCCCCTTCCAGATCGGCATTCTGGTGCTTGGGCTCTCTGCCGCGTTCGGGGGAACGCTGGTCGAGAGAAAAGGCCCGCGCTGGGCCATGTTCGTCTCGCTCGTGGCCTTCTCCACCGGCTTCCTGGTCGCCGCCCTCGGCGTCGCCACGCGCAATTACTGGCTGGTCGTTCTCGGATACGGCGGCATCGGCGGGGTCGGCCTCGGCATCGGGTACATCGCACCGGTGTCCACCTTGATGAAGTGGTTCCCGGACCGGCCGGGTATGGCCACCGGTACGGCGATCATGGGGTTCGGTGGCGGCGCGCTGATCGCCTCGCCCTGGTCGACGGAGATGCTCAAGGCGTTCGGCAGCGACACCAGCGGCATCGCGAAGACCTTCCTGGTGCACGGCCTGGCCTACGCCGCCTTCATGTCGCTGGGCGTGGTGCTGGTGCGGGTGCCGCCCGAGGGCTGGCGGCCGGCCGGCTGGACGCCCCGCGACGACTCGGGCAAGCGGCTCGTCACCACCGCGAACGTATCGGCGAAGAACGCGGTGCGGACGCCCCAGTTCTGGCTGCTCTGGATCGTGCTGTGCATGAACGTTACTGCTGGTATCGGGATCCTGGAGAAGGCCGCCCCGATGATCCAGGACTTCTTCCAGGACACGGCCAGTCCGGTGAGCGCGAGCGCCGCCACCGGCTTCGTCGCGCTGCTGTCCCTGGCCAACATGGCCGGCCGCTTCGTATGGTCCTCGGTCTCCGACGTGGTCGGCCGGAAGAACATCTACCGCCTGTACCTGGGCGCCGGTGCCCTGCTCTACCTCACGATCATGCTCGAAAAGGACAGCAGCACCGCGTTGTTCGTCGCCTCGACCATGGTGATCCTGTCGTTCTACGGCGGTGGATTCGCCACCGTTCCGGCCTACCTCAAGGATCTGTTCGGCACCTACCAGGTCGGCGCGATCCACGGCCGGCTGCTGACCGCGTGGTCGGTCGCCGGAGTCGCCGGACCGCTCATCGTGGACTCCATCGCGGATTCCGCGCATGAGTCCGGGGACACCGGCCCGGCCCTCTACACCTTTTCGTTCACTCTCATGATGGGGCTCCTTGTCATCGGCTTCATCGCGAACGAGCTGGTGCGTCCGGTGAATCCGAAGTTCCATGAACCGGAGCCGGCCCAGGCGGAGTCGGCGTCCCCGGAGGAAACCCCCGACCCCCTTCCGGCAGAGAGGCGGTAAGCCGGTGACTGACGCAGACAGCCCTTCGCCGGACGTGGCCAAGACGGGTTCTCCCGTGGCCATGGTCGTGGCATGGCTGTGGGTGGCTGTGCCGTTTCTGTACGGTCTATACCAACTGGCCGAGAAGAGCAGCAAGTTGTTCGAGTAAAGGCAGGCGCGCCGACGCATCGCCGAAAGCGATGTGCCGGCGCGCTGCCGGGCGTTCGACTTTCCCCATCCGGGGAAATTCCAGGAGAAACGGCATCGTGATACATCCCTGTGGGCAAGCCGGTCCGAGCGCGGAGCGCGCCTCATGACCCCGGGCAGGCATGCGGCCGCGCGCGATCGCTCACCGTCGTGGTGGGCCGGCGTCGTGGAATGGCGCAACTGGCGGCTGCCCGTGAAGCTGGGTGCCGTTCTGGTGGTGCCCGCCCTGCTCGCCGTCGCCTTGGGCGTCGTGCAGATCCAACGCGACGTCGAGCGCGCGAACACCTACGCGGACGTGCAGCGGCTGGTCAGACTGCGCGGTGGGCTGATGCCGTTGATCAGCGATCTGCAGATGGAACGGACGATGTCGGCCGAGCGGCTGAGAGACCGCGCGTCCGCCGATCCGGCCATGCTCCGGCAGCAGAACCAGCGCGTCGACCGCGCGCAGGCCGCCGTCACGCGCACCACCAAGCGGGCACAGGGTCTCGAAGGGGTTTTGGCGAACCGCTATCGCGACGCGTTCAAGATGCTGGACGGGCTGCCCGCGCTGCGCCAGAAGGTGACGTCCACGGACATCGGCTCGTGGACCGCGGTGACCGAGTACAGCAAGATCATCAACGGTCTGCTCGACCTGGACCAGGCGCTGGGCAGCCGGTTCGGTGAACCTCAGCTCTCCGGACCGGCCACCGCGCTGTACGACCTGGAGCTGGTCCAGGAACAGGTCCACCTCCAGCACGTGATCGTCATGGACGCGCCCGACCCCGGCACGCTGAAGGACCCCAAGCTCATCAGGGCGCTCCAGGAGTCCGACATCCGTCTGCGGGACAAGCTGGGCGACTTCCAGGCCGTGGCCACCGCGGGGGACCAGCGCGCCTACCGGCGGACCGTCACCGGCCCGGAGGTCGAGCGGCGCACCCGGCTGCTGGACACCGTGCTGTCCCAGGCGGGTTCGCAGAGCTCCGGACAGAACGCCGCCGATACCGTGCCGTTCTCCGTCCGCGACTGGAACCGCAGTTCGGAGGCGACCGGAACCCTCATCAACACGGTGGAGAAGCGGCTTGCCGACCGGCTCCGCGTGACCTCCGCCAAGCTGCAGGACGAGACGAGCGACCGGGCCGGTGCGGAGTCCGTGCTGCTCTTCGCCGTGCTCCTGCTCGCCTTCGCCATCGGTATCGCCATCGCCCGGCATCTGCTGCGGTCGCTGACCGTACTGCGCTCCACCGCGCTCGACGTGGCCGAGCGCCGGCTCCCCGAGGCGGTGTCGAGCATCCGCGAGGGGGAGATGGCGACCACGTCGATCAGCGCCGTACCGGTCCACACCACCGAGGAGTTCGGGCAGCTCGCCAGGGCGTTCGACGCGGTGCACGGCCAGGCCGTCCGCCTGGCCGCCGAGCAGGCCGCGCTCCGCGGCGACCTGCGGGACACCCTGGTCAACCTCTCCCGGCGCAGCCAGAGCCTGGTGGACCGGCTGCTGCGCCTGATGGAACAGCTCGAACTGCACGAAGAGGACCCGGACCAGCTGGCCAGCTTCTTCAAGCTGGACCACCTGGCGACCCGGATGCGGCGCAACAACGAGAACCTGATGGTCCTGTGCGGCAGCACCCCGGTCCGCCCCTCCGAGCAGCGCGTGCCGCTCGACAATGTGCTACGGGCCTCGGTCTCCGAGATCGAGCACTACCGGCGGGTGGTGGTGGAGCCCGTTCCCGCCGCCGAAGTGATCGGGTACGCTGCCGGTGACCTGGCGCGAATGATCGCTGAGCTGCTGGACAACGCCACCGCGTTCTCCCCGCCGGAGACCCAAGTGGTCGTCAGCAATACACTGCGCCTGGACGGTTCCGCACTGATCGAGGTCCGCGACGAGGGATTCGGGATGAGCGGCGCCGAATTGGCCAAGGCTCATCGGCGCGTAGCGGGGGACGTATCCGTGGAGGTACCTACGTCCCGGCAGATGGGCTTGACCGTCGTCGGCCGTCTGGCCCGTCGCCACGGCGTCACCGTGGAGCTGATCTCGGAGCGCGACACCGGCGGTGGACTGCGCGCGGGCGTGCTGGTCCCGGCCAGGCTGATGCTCGCGGACAAGCCCGCCCTCGCGGGCCGGGAGAGCTCCCTGCCCGTCCGGCAGACCTCCGCCAGGACGGCCGAGCCGGTGGGCACACGCCGGGAGACCGGCGCGGCCCCGGCGGCGCCGCTGCCGCGCCGCGCGACCGATGGCGCCCGCTCGCTGCGCGCCGGGGATTCCCCGGCCGACTCCGGGGACACGGGCCGCTCCCTGCCGACCCGCTCCAGCGGCTCGCGGGCGTTCGTGGATGCCCCGCAGCCCGGCGGACTGCCGCGCCGGATACCTCCCGCCAAGGCCGGCCGGCCCGCCCCGGTCGGCGAGGACGCACCGGGGAAGGCCGCCGCCCTCGGGAACGGCGACGGCGAGGGGAACGGCAACGCCCCCGCGGACCGCCGTGCCGTACAGCGGCCGGGACAGCCCCCGCTGCCACCGCGGCGTTCACGTCCGGCCGCCCGGGACGACGCCCCCTCGCCGTGGTTCGCCTCCACCGAGGCCGAGACGGCCCCGGCGGGCTCCCCGGCCGAGGAGCCGGCCGAGAGCCGTAAGCCGGCGGACCTCCCGGCGTCCGAACTCCCCCGGCGGCCCGTCCCCGCCGCGCCCGCGTCCCCCGGCGAGAGCCGGCCGGATGCCGCCGATGACCCCGGCCAGATCGTCCACGAGCGGCCGGGCGCCGCGGACGCGGGCGGAGTCACGCAGGCCGGACTGCCCCGGCGGGTGCCGCGCCAGGACCCGGGTACGGACCGGGCCAAGCCGCGCGCCACCGAGGAGCGACCCAAGCCGCGTGGAGCCGCGGACGAGGAAACCGTGCGGCGGAACGCCGGCCGCACCCATTCATTCCTCAGCAATTACCAGTCGGGCATCCGCCGGGGTCAGCCCGACGGACGCGACGAGACATAAGGTCTCAGCGAAGATGGACAGGAAGAACCAATGACCTCACCCCAGCTGCGGGAGGTGAGCCAGTTCGGATGGCTGGTCACCAATTTCACCGAGCGTGTGCCCAATGTGGCGCACGCCGTGGTGGTCTCGGCCGACGGACTGTTGCTCACCGCGTCGGACGGGCTGGCGGCCGATCGGGCCGAGCAGGTCGCCACCATTGCCGCGGGGGCCATCAGCCTGATCCAGGGCGCCGCCCAGTGCCTGATGACCGGTGATGTGCGGTCCTCGGTCATCCAGATGGAGCTCGGGAACATGCTCCTGATGTCGATCGAGGACGGCTCGTGTCTCGTGGTGCTGGCGGCGCCGGACTGCGAGATCGGTCAGGTGGCCTACGAGATGACCGTACTGGTCGACCAGGTCGGCGAGATGCTGACCCCGGAGCTCCGCGCTGAGCTGCAGGAGCTGAACCTGCAGGGCGTGAAGCGGACATCAGCCCAATAGGCCGGACGGGGAGATGATGAGCACCGGTGAAGGCCCTTCCGGGCAGGGACCTGGGAGAAAACAGGGGGCGGAGGACGAGCAGACCTTCGCCGACGTGCTCAACGCCTTCAGCTTCGGCAAGGGGCGACGTGGGCGGAAGGCACCTCGGTCCGACGGGACGCCGGAGACCCCCTCCCGCCGTGAGGGCGGGGACGGCCGGCCCGAGGAGCCCGGGGAATCCTTCCCGAGGGCGTCGCCGGAGTCTGAGGGGCCGGCCGCCTGGGAGTCCGAGCACGACGAGAGCCAGGGCCCGGCCGCGCTCGTGCGCGCCTACTCATGGACGGGCGGCCGGACCAGGTCCCACCATCACTTCGAGGTCGAGACCCTGGTGACCACCACCGAGCTGGGTCACCGCTCCGCCGACGTCCTGCAGGCGGACCACCGCCCGGTGATCGCGCTGTGTCAGGAGCCGAGGTCGGTGGCCGAGGTGGCGGCCATGCTCCTGGTGCCGCTGGGGGTGGCCAAGGTGCTGCTCGGCGACATGGCGGAGCGCGGGCTGATCGTCGTCCACCGGACGGCCTCCGAGGAGGGCGCCGCGCCGGACCGTGCCCTGATGGAGAGAGTGCTGGTGGGGCTTCGGCGGATCTAGTGTGTTCGGCGCGCGGGGACCGACGGGTTCCCGCGCATCGACATGCCCGCATCTGTGCGTAATGTCCGCCGTGGAGTCCCTCCGCGCTGATCGCTTGTGCGTGTTCCGGGCCGACACCGAGCAGTTTCACGCTCTTGACGTGGCTCGGTCTGATCGGTTTACTCCCTGGCACGCCGATGTCGAATGCTCGGCGACAGAGGTACGCCCAGCCGGTATGCGGCCCCGCCGCGAGTCCGGCCCGAGTCGCCAGGTCGCTGTCTGCGACCGAGGCGGGGCCGTGCCCACGGATCATGGAGCTCTCAGCGATGAGCCTGAACCGTTCGCGCATCCGTACCACTGTGGGCGCCGCCGTGGCATGCGCCGCGGCCGGCGTTCTCGCCCCGGCCCCCGCCTCGGCCGCCTCGGCCGCCCTTCCGCCGGTCCACGCGGACTTCGACTACCAGATCGGCGGGGCGTACACCCCGCCGTCCGGGGTGCGGGTCGTCAGCCGCGACCACAGCGCCTCCCCGGCACCCGGTCTGTACAACATCTGTTACGTCAACGCCTTCCAGACGCAGAAGATCGGCCAGCCCGGCGGCCCCGCGGACTGGCCCGCCGATCTGCTGCTCAAGAACGACGACGGTGACGTCATCATCGACACGGACTGGGACGAGGCGATCCTCGACATCACCACCGAGCAGAAGCGGGAGGACATCGCGGAGAAGATCGACGCCCAGATCGACGAATGCGCCGCCAAGGGCTTCAACGCGCTGGAGCTGGACAACTTCGACACCTTCACCCGTGATGTCGTCGAGGGCAGGATCACCGAGGAGCACGCCCAGACCTACATCCGGATGCTGTCCGCCTACGGCCACGGCAAGGGCCTGGCGGTCGGTCAGAAGAACACCGTGGAGCTGGCCAAGAACCACGCGGCCAACGGCCTCGACTTCGCCATCGCCGAGGAATGCGGCAACCCCGAGTACAACGAGTGCGCCGACTACCTCGCGGAGTTCGGGAACAACGCCATCTTCATCGAGTACACGAACGCCGGGATGAAGAACGCCTGCGAGTACGGCGACCGGGTGAGCGTCGTCCAGCGCGACCGCGATGTCCTGCCCAAGGGCGAGGGCGGTTACGTCCGCAAGACCTGTCCGTAGTCCTGGCCGGGACGGTGTGGCCGCCGCGGACCGCGGCGGCCACGCATCCACCGAACATCTGGAGGCAGACATGGACACGGTCCGCAGTGGCCGCGGCGGGCCCTCGCGCCGCGGCATCCTGCGCGGCGGTGGCGCGCTGGCCCTCACCGCGGCAGCGGGTACGGCGGTGGCGGGATGCGGGACCGGCCTCGGCGTGGACTCCGACGGAACCGTCCACATCGAGGTGTGGCACGGGCAGAACGGCCCCTCGCTGAAGGCGTTCAAACGGCTCGTGGCCAACTTCCACCGAAGCCACCCGGCCATCCGGGTCGACATCGGCGGCGGGGTGCTGGCGGACGACATGCTGCAGAAGGTGATGGCCGGTCTCGTCGCCCAGTCGCCACCCGACGTCGCCTACATCTTCGGCTCCGACCTGGCGAGTGTCGCCAGAAGTCCCCAGCTCGCGGACATGACGTCGGTCGTGGAGTCCCAGCCGGTGCCCTGGAACCAGTACTGGCCGGCCGCCCGGGAGGGCGTCATGGTCGACGGTGTGGTCCGTGCGGTGCCCGCGGTGCTGGACTCGCTCGCCGTGGTGTGCAACAAGAAGCTCTTCCGCGAGGCCCGGCTGGAGCTGCCCGCACCGGGCTGGACCTGGCAGGACTTCACCGAGAAGGCCCGGAAGCTGACCGACCGCGGCAAGGGCACGTTCGGCACCGGCTGGCCCGGCGCGGGCGACGAGGACACGGTGTGGCGGATGTGGCCCATGATCTGGGACCTGGGCGGCGAGGTCATCGCCAAGGGCAAGCGGGAGATCGGATTCACGGGCGAACCCGGCGTCCGCTCCCTGGATGTGCTCGCCGAACTCGCCAGGGACCGAAGCGTCTACGTCGACCCCAAGCCCGGCGGCGAGCAGATGTACCAGGCGTTCTCCACCGGTCGGCTGGGCATGGTCGCGACCGGTCCCTGGCAACTGCCCGACATCCGCCAGGCGAAGATCGACTATCACGTTGTCCCCCTGCCCGGCTTCCACGGCCGGTCGGTGACGATCTCCGGCCCCGACACCTGGAGCGTGTTCGACAACGGCTCCGCGCGGCTGACGGCCGCCCGTACGTTCATCGGCTGGCTCATGGAGCCCGAACAGGCGTATCTGTGGGACTCCGAGGCGGGCAGCCTGCCGCAGAGCCGGCCCGCCGAGCGCCGTCCGAAGTGGCGGAAGCACGCGGCCGAGGTGCCCGGTCTCCCGGTGTTCACCGAGGTGCTGGAGACCGCGCGAGTACGGCCCGTCGACCGCGCCTACCCCAAGATCTCCATGCCGTTCGGCGAGGCCATCACCGCCGTCCTGCTCGGGAAGAGCACACCGGCGAAGGCGCTGCGGCGGTGCGCGGACGAAGCCAACGCCGCCATGGCCAAGGTGCGTTGAGGAGCCCCACATGTCCCGTCTGCCCACCCCCATCACCCGTCCGGCGCCGCGCACACCGGCCGGGTCCGCACGCCGCAGAGGCCGCCGGGAGGCCGTGACGGCCTGGGTGTTCGTCCTCCCCTCCGTCCTGGTCATCCTGGGCCTGAGCGTGGTCCCCGTCCTGTGGTCACTGCTGCTGTCGTTCCAGTACAGCGACCTCCTCACCCCGAGCGTCTGGGTGGGCTGGGACAACTACCGCCAGCTCGCCGACGATCCGCAGTTCGCCCAGGCCGTGCGCAACACACTCGTGTACACCGCGCTGTATGTGCCGCTGAGCATCGGCCTGGGGCTGGCGCTCGCGCTGGTCCTCAACCGCCGCATCCGGTTCTCCGGCCTGTACCGCACCCTGCTCTTCGTGCCGTTCGTGGTCTCGGCCGCCGCCCAGGGCGTCCTGTTCTCCTTCATCCTCGACCCGGAGTTCGGCGCGGCCAACGCGCTGCTGCACCGTCTCGGGCTCTCCCCACAGGGGTTTCTGTCCGATCCGGCCCAGGCCCTGCTGGTCCTGGTGGCCATCTCCCTGTGGAGCGGCACCGGCTTCTGCGTAGTGATCTACCTCGCCGCCCTCCAGGACGTCCCCCGGGAACTCATCGAGGCCGCCACCCTCGACGGCGCGGAACGCCGCCATGTGCTGCGCCATGTCACCCTGCCCACCATCGCACCGGTCAGCGTGTTCCTGCTGCTCTGGCAGACGATCAGCGCCTTGCAGGTCTTCGACCTGGTGTATGTGACGACGAAGGGCGGTCCGCTCGGATCCACCACCGTGATCGTCTACTTCGTCTGGGAACAGGCGTTCCGGAACTTCACCGCCGGATACGGGGCCGCGGCGGCCTACGTCCTCGGCGTCGCCCTGCTCGTGGTCGCCGCCGGGCTGCGGCTGGTCCGGCGCCGCGACGACCGCCGCCTCAAGGGAGCCACGTCATGACGGACCTGTCCCACCTCCCCGGGAGAGCCACCGACCGGCTCCGGCCGGTCGGCCGGAGCACCGGGGAGCCCGTGGCCCGCCCACGGCGCCGGTTCCGGCTGCCGTTCAGCCCGTGGCATCTGCTGCTCGCGCCACTGGCGCTGCTCTTCGCCGTACCGCTGATCTGGCTGGGGCTCAGCTCCGTGATGAGCGACGCGGAGATCAACCGGTTCCCACCGGCGCTCTGGCCCTCCGGGATCCACCTGGGCGGCTACCGATTCGTCCTGGGCAACGCGATGTTCCCGCGCTGGTTCGCGAACTCCCTGATCGTCTCGGCCGTCGCGGTCTTCTCGAACCTGCTGCTGGGGACGCTGGGCGGATACGCCTTCGCCCGGATGCGGTTCGGCGGGTCCCGGGTGCTGCTGGTCCTGATGCTGGCGACCATGGCCATCCCGTTCCAGCTCACGATGATCCCGACCTTTCTGGTCATGCGGAAACTGGGGCTCGTCGACACCCTCGGGGCGCTGATCGTGCCGTCGCTGGTGACGCCGTTCGCGGTGTTCCTGCTGCGGCAGTTCTTCCTCTCCCTGCCAAGAGAGCTGGAGGAGGCCGCCTGGATCGACGGGTGTTCGCGGCTGCGGGTGCTGTTCCAGATCGTGGTCCCGCTGTCCCGCCCCGCGCTGAGCACCGTCGCCGTCCTCACCTTCCTCACCACCTGGAACGACCTGTCGTGGCCGCTCATCGCCCTGAACCACGACGCCAACTACACCCTCCAACTGGGCCTGACCACCTTCCGGGGACAGCACCACACCCAGTGGTCGGCCGTGATGGCGGGAAACGTCATCACCGTCCTGCCGGTGCTGCTCGCCTTCCTCGCGGCCCAGAAGACCTTCGTCCGGTCCATCACCTCCACCGGTCTCAAGGGCTGACCACGGCCCCGTACCGCCCCTCCCTCACCACTCGTCAGGAAGCCGTATGCCGCCCACCTTCGACCTGCTCGTCATCGGGGACGCCAACCCGGACGTCATCGTCGGACCGCTCGCCACCCCACTCGCCTTCGGCCAGCGCGAACAGCTCATCGACAGCGGCGCGCTCACCCTCGGCGGATCCGCCGTGATCACCGCGTGCGGCGCCGCCCGGCTGGGGCTGCGCGTGGCCTTCGCCGGACGCGTCGGGGACGACGGCGCCGGACACTACATGCGCGACCAACTCGCGGAGCGGGGCGTCGACGTCAGCGGGCTGCACCTGGACCCGAGCCTGCCGACACCGCTCACGGTCATCGTGACCCGCGGCGACGACCGGGCCATCCTCACCGCGCCGGGCACCCTCGCCGCGACCTCGGGGCGCGATGTGCCCGAGCACCTGCTGACCTCGGCCCGGCACGTCCACGCCGCGTCCTACTTCCTCCTGCCGGGGCTCGCCGCCGATCTGCCGGGCCTCTTCGACACCGCCCGCGCGGCGGGCGCCACCACCTCGCTCGACACCAACGACGACCCCTCGGGCCGATGGGACCGCGCGGCGCTGGCGCCCGTCCTCGCCCGGACCGACATCCTGCTGCCCAACGCCGCCGAGGCGCACCGGCTGGCCGGCACCGACGGCACATCCGTCCCGGCCGCCGCCGAACTCCTGGCACACCAGGTGCCGCTGGTGGCGGTCAAGAACGGGGCGGACGGCGCCCTGTGCCACGACGGCCGGACCCTGCTCACCACCGCCGGAATCCGCGTGACACCCCAGGACGCCGTCGGCGCGGGGGACAGTTTCAACGCGGGCTTCCTCGCCGGACGGCTCGCGGGCCGGCCCATCGCCGAGGCGCTCGACCTCGCCGCCGCCTGCGGTGCGCTGTCGACCCGCGCCGCAGGCGGCACCACCGCCCAGCCCACCTGGGAAGAAGCCCTCACCCACCTCACCGTCAACGGAGACAGCCCGTCATGACCAACCCCAAAATCGTGCTGATCGGCGCCGGAAGCGTCGTCTTCACCCAGGGCCTGCTGGCGGACCTCTTCGCCTTCCCGGAGCTGAAGACCGCGCGGATCGCCCTGCACGACATCGACGCGGAACGCCTGGCCACCGCCGAGGCCGCCGCCCGGTACATCGCCGAGCGGCGGGGCGCCGACGCGCACATCACCGCACACGCCGACCGGCGCGAAGCACTCGACGGCGCCGACTTCGTCATCAACCTCGTCCAGATCGGCATGGGGGAGGCCACCCGCACCGACTTCGAGATCCCCGCCCGCCACGGAGTGCGGCAGACCATCGGCGACACCCTCGGCGTCGGCGGCATCTTCCGCGCCCTGCGCACCTTCCCGTTCCTCAAGGCGCTCGGCGAGGACATCGCCGCCGTATGCCCCGGGGCGTGGCTGCTCAACTACACCAACCCGATGGCCATGAACGTGCAGTACCTCACCGCGGCCACCGGCCTGACCCGGGTGGTCGGCCTGTGCCACTCGGTGTACTGGACCATGCACGACCTGTGCGCCCTGCTCAAGGTCCCCTTCGACGAGATCACCTACCGCGCCGCCGGGGTCAACCACCAGGCGTGGGTGCTCCGTTTCGAGCACGACGGCACCGACCTGTACCCCCGGCTGGACGCGCTGATCGCCGAGGACGAGCAACTGCGGCGCCGGGTCCGCGTCGACATGTACCGGCGGCTCGGCCACTACCCGACCGAGACCAGCGAGCACTCCTCCGAGTATGTGCCCTGGTATCTGCACCACGACAGCGAGATCGAGCGGCTGCGGCTGCCCATCGGCGCCTATCTCGGCATCGTGGACGAGAACGTCGCAGACTACGAGCGGACCCGCGACGCCCTCGCGACCGGTGCCTGCATCGACGTCGAGGGGACCATGGAGTACGCCCCGCAGATCATTCACTCGATGGTGACCGGCACTCCCAGGACCGTGTACGGCAATGTGCCCAACCACGGCCTCATCGAGAACCTTCCGGCCCACGGCGTGGTCGAAGTGCCGTGTCTGGTCGACCGGTCCGGTGTCCAGCCGACCCGTGCCGGTGCGCTGCCCCCGCAGCTCGCCGCGCTCAACCGCACCTACCTCAGCATGAACGACCTCGTGGTGCGGGCCGCCCTGGAGGACGAGCCGCGCCACATCCGGCACGCGGCCATGACCGACCCGGCGACCGCCGCCGCCCTGCGCGTCGAGCAGATCTGGGAGCTGTGCGACGACATGGTGCGCGCACACGCCGAACGGCTGCAGCCCGGGCTGCGCGCCACTCTCGGCAACTGAAGGCCCCTGGCCGCCACCGGCGGAAAGGACGGTGCGTACGCACCGGGTGCCCGGACCGACCGGCGGCTGACGGCCCGCGATCAGGCGGCGACCGCGCCGGCGGATTCCGGGCCGCTCAGGGCCGCTGAGAACTGGTCGACGAGCCGTTCGAGCGCTTCCCGCGTGGCGGGGTCCACCACGACCCGCCCGTCCTCCCGTACCTCGATGTGCTTGTCCAGCACGAACCACCCCGGGGTGATGTGCGAGGGGCCCATGGAGGCGAGCACGGGCCGCAGCCCGTAGTCGATGGCCAGCACATGCGCGGTGCTGCCGCCGGTCGCCAGCGGCAGTACGGTCTTGCCCTCCAGGGCGTACTGCGGCAGCAGATCGAGCAGCGATTTCAGCAGCCCCGAGTACGCGGCCTTGTAGACCGGGGTGCCGATGACGATGCCGTCGGCGCGGGCGACGAGCTCCGTGGCGCGGACGATCTCCGGATGCCCGAAGTCCGCGTGCAGCAGGGCCTCGGCCGGAAGCGTGCGGACGTCCAGCGGGACCACCTGGTGCCCCTGCGCGGTGAGCCGGGAGTCCAGGCCGCGCAGGAGCCGAGCGGTGCGGGAGGTGGGGGAGGGGCTGCCCGAGATGGAGAGGATGGTGGACATGGCGGGGGTTCACCTCGTGATCGTCGTGCGGAAGGAGTGGACACACGGGTTCGTACGGCCGGCCGCCGCGGCGGCCCCGGTTCCGGTCCCGGCTGACTTCACAGCGCCTTCCCCGGGTTGAGGATGCCGTGTGGATCGAAGGCCGTCTTGAGCCGGCGCTGGAGTGCGTGCTGGTCCGGGCCGAGCTCGTCGCCGAGCCAGCGCCGCTTGAGGGTGCCCACGCCGTGCTCGCCGGTGAGCGTGCCGCCGAGGCGGAGCGCGGCGGTGAAGATGTCGCCCGCGGCCTGCCAGGCGGCGTCCGGGACGGCGGGGAGGGAGGGGTCGAGGACCAGAATGGGGTGGAGGTTGCCGTCCGCGGCATGGGCGAAGGTGAAGATCCGCACCCCGTGGCGGTCGGCAGCGGCGTCGATCGCCCTTACGGCGGCGGCCAACTGACTTCTGGGCACGGCGATGTCCTCGATCAGCGGGCGGCCCAGCCGCTCCAGCGAGGGCAGGGCCAGCCGGCGCGCCGCGAGCAGCCGGTCCGCCTCGGCCGGATCTCCGGTGACCTCGACCGAGGCGGCCCGTCCGCCCAGCTGCCGTACGGCCGCGTCGGCCTCGGCGGCCGCGCCCCGCCCGTCGCACTGCAGGAGCAGCAGCGCGCCGCCGCGTGAGCGCAGATCCGTACCCTGGGCGTCGTCCACCGCGCCCAGCACGGGGCCGTCGAGCAGTTCGGCCATGGCCGGCTCCACCCGGGCGGCGGTGAGTGCGGAGACGGCCTCGGCGCCCTCGGCGAACGTGGCGAAGTACGCGGCGACCGTGACCGTCTCCTCCGGCACCGGGCGCAGCCGCACGGTCGCGGCGGTGATGACACCCAGGGTGCCCTCGGAACCGGTGAGCAGGCCCGTGAGGTCGTAGCCGGTGACGCCCTTGACCGTGCGCCGACCGGTCCGGATGAGTGTCCCGTCCGCCAGCACCGCATCGAGGCCCAGCACCGCGTCCCTGGTCACCCCGTACTTGGCGCAGCGCAGCCCGCCCGCGTTGGTCGCGATGTTCCCGCCGACGGTCGAGATCGCGGCGCTCGCCGGGTCGGGCGCGTAACGCAGTCCGAACTCGCCCGCCGCCCGGTCCAGTTCGGCGGTGATGACACCCGGCTCGACAACGGCGATCTGCTCCTCGGGGCGCAGCTCCAGGATCCGGTTCATTCGCGACAGATCGAGGACGACACTGCCGGTGCCCGCGCTCGCCCCGCCGGACAGTCCGGTCCCCGCCCCGCGTGGCACGACCGGCACCCGCAGGGCGTTTGCGTGCCGCAGAGCCGTCTGGACGTGTTCGGTGCGCGTGGCGTGTACGACCGCGAGCGGGACGCCGCCAGGATGGCTGCCGGAACGGTCGGTGGCATACGGGCCGGTGGCGCCGGAGCCGGTGCTGAGCGCACCGTCGGGCAGCGCGCGGCGCAGCGCCGCCAACAGCGCGGCGGCATCCGTATTGCCGGCATCCGTATCACCGGCGCCCGTGCCATCGGTGCCCGTGTGTTCGGCCGTACCGGGGCGGGACAGCGGGATGGTCATGTCTTCCTCTCGCTTGGCGTGCCGAGCGCCGCCGCGCCGACGGCGAGCAGCGCCGTGTCCTCCTGCGGGGCGTGGACCGGGGCGCACTGGACGTCCCTGAAGTGGCGCTCCAGGGGGTTGTCGTGGGACAGCCCAGGATTGCCCAGCAGCCGTACCGCCAGGGTGACCGCCTCGGTGGCGTGCCGGTCCGCCAGGACGCGGGCGCCCAGGGCGTGTTCGGGGGTGTACGAGGCGTCGGCCGCGTCCACGCGCTCCGCGCCCCCGAACACCAACTGCTCGGCCGCGTCCAGCCGCAGCGCGATCTCACCGGCCGCGCGCCGGAAGCGCTCGGTACGGGCCACCGGATGGCCGAGATTGGCGGGGACCCGCTCATGGGCGAAGCGGTGGAAGTACCCCTGGGCGGCGCGGGCCACGCCCAAGTAGAGCGCGGCGAGCGGCAGATGAAGGGCGGCGCCCGCGCGGTTGTCCTGCTCCGCCGCGGCGCCGTGCTCGGCCAGGTCGATGACGTTCCCCGCGGGGATCTCGACGTCGCGCAGCGCGATGTCATGGCTTCCGCTGGCGCGCAGCCCCAGATGGTCCCAGCGGTGAGTGATCTCGATCCCGGGCGCGGTGCCGGGTACCACGAAAGTGCCGACCCGTGGCGTGGGCTCGTCCGTGGTGGCCCACACCAGCAGCCAGTCCAGCCCCTCCACACCGGTCGCGAAGCGCTTGTGGCCGCTGAGCGACCAGCCGTCCGCCGTGCGCCGGGCGACCGTCGCGGGCAGCCCGCCCCGCGCGGGCGAGCCGAGTGCGGGCTCGACCCGGATGTGGTTGAGCAGCACCGGCCGCGCAGCGGCCTCGGCCAGCACCTGCCCGTACAGCTCCTGCGGCCAGTGCGCCCGCACAGCCTGACGACGGTGGATCGAAAGGCTCATCGCGGTGATCAGTGCCACGGACGGATCGCCTTCCCCGAGCGCGTGCAGGATGCGCGCGGTGGCTGCCACCGCGAGTGCGGGGCCCCCGTACCGCTCGCCGACGGTGGCGGTGAGCAGCCCGGCTTCGTGCGCGGTGCGGATCCCCTCGGCCGGAAACGTGCCGTCGCGGTCGTAGGCGGCGGCGGTCGTGGCGAGCTGCCGCGTCACGGAGGCCAGCGAGGAGAGATCCGGGACTGGCAGCGATAGGTCAGTGGTCATGAGGCGAGTGCCTTCCGAAGCCGCGCGCTCAGCCGGTCGGTCCAGAAACCGCTCACCGTCAGCTCCCGCTGCACCGCACCGAGCGCACCGAAGGCGTCGGCGACCTTCTGCTCGGAGGCGGTGGCCTGGGCGCTCACCGGCCGTATCCCGGTCCTGCGCTGGGCCTCGCCCGCCGTGAACTCCGCCAGCGCCTGATCCACCGGCTGGTGGGTGGCGGCGGCGATGACCTTCGCGTACTCCTTCTGGCGTCCGTCGCGCACATAGGCGTATGCCTTGTCGATACGGGCCAGCAGATCCGCCAGCGCCCCGCGCTCGGCCGCGCTGCCGAGGGTGTCGTCGGAGGCGGTCCACAGGAAGTTGCCGGAGAGGATGTCCTTGCCGGAACCGATGGTGCGGGCGCCCCGCTGATGGGCGGTGATGACCGCGTTGCCGTACCCGGCGAACGCGTCGATGGAACCGCCGTTCAGCGCGGCGATCCCCTTGTCGGGATCCAGCGGGGCGGCCTTGACGTCGTCCCAGCCGAGCCCGGCCCGCTTCAGCAGTTCGTAGAGGAAGTAGTGGGCGGTGGTGTTCTTGACGTAGCCGACCTTCTTGCCCTTGAGCTGCGCGATCGAGGTGATCTTCGATCCCTTGGGCGCGACGACCTCCTGATTGAGGGTGTTGCCCCGTCGCACGGCGACGACCTTGAAGTTCGGCTTCCCGTCGGCCGCGGCGAACACCGGCGGGATCTCGCTGGAGCTCGCCACGTCCAGCGCACCGGCGCGCACCGCCTCCAGCTGCCTGTCCCCGCCCTGGAACAGGCTCCACTTCACCTGGTACGGAGTGTCGTCCAGATGCGCGAACTTCAGCAGCGCCTCCTCCTCCTTCCAGCCGGTCGCACCGACCCGGAGGGTGACGGATCCCTTCCCGCCCCCGTCCGTTCCCGCGGCGCCGCCACAGGCGCTCAGCGCACCGGCGGCCAGCGCCACGACGACGGCGAGAGCGGTACGGGCGCGGGCGCGCCGGAAACGGGAGCGGGCCGGTGGCCTGGACATGCGGGTGATGCCTTTCATGAGGGGAACGGGGAGGAGACGGCGGCCGGGCGTCAGGCGGCCGAGGTGGCGGCGCGGTGCGCCAGCTCCTGACGGACCAGCGGCAGTACATGACGCCCGTAGTCGATGGCGTCGTTGAGCGGGTCGTAGCCGCGGATGGACAGCAGCTCGCAGCCGATGTCGACGTAGTCGAGCAGTGCCTTGGCGACCGTCTCCGGGGAGCCGACCAGCGCCGTGGAGGCACCGGCGGCGTTGGTCGCCGCGGCGGGCGCGGTCCACAGGCAGCGGTCGTGCACCTCGCCGCGCTCGGCGACGGCCAGCAGCCGCTGCGATCCGACATTGGACGGGGTGCCCTGGCCGACCGCCGGGTAGTGCCTGCGCTTGGCCCGCTCGGCGTGGTTGGCCTTGACCGCGCCCAGGGTGCGGTGGGCCTTCTCCCAGGCCAGCTCGTCGGTGGGGGCGATGATCGGCCGGAAGGACACCCAGATGCGCGGCCGGGGCCGGCCCGCGGCGTCCGCGTACGCGTTCACCGAGGCGATCTGCTCGGCGGTCTCCTTCAGCGGTTCGCCCCACAGCCCGAAGATGTCGCCCTGCTGCCCGCCCACCCGGTACGCCTCCTGTGACGAGCCGCCCACCGAGATGGGGATGGTGTCGTGGTACGGGGTGACATCGGAGCGGAAGCCCTCGAAGCGGTAGTACGGGCCCTCATGGGAGATCGGACCGTCGGCCTCCCACACGCTGCGCAGGATCCGGATGTACTCGTCCGAGCGGGCGTACCGCTCGCTCTTGCTCAGATAGTCGCCCTCGCGGCGCTGCTCCTCGTCGTTGCCGCCGGAGATGATGTGCACCACCAGCCGTCCGGCGCTGATCTGGTCCAACGTGGCCAGTGCGCGGGCCGCGTGGGTGGGGAAGACCACTCCGGGGCGGTGGGCGAGGACCGGTTTGATGCGCTCGGTGTGATGGGCGACGAACTGGGCCAGCTGCAGCGCGTCCGGGGCGGCCGAGTGGTAGGTGACCAGGGTGTAGTCGAAGCCGCCGTCGTCCAGGGCGCGGGCGTAGCGGCGGGCGTGGTCGACATCGATTCCGGACCCCGCGGTGGGGTCGCCCTCGGTGGCGGGGTTGGGGTGGACGGCGCTGATGAACTCGACGGGCATGGCTGCGGTCACTCCTTGACGAGGCTGGTGTCGACGTGGTCGGCGAGGACCGGCTTGGGGGTGAGCACACCGATGTCGTGCATGGTGTCGCCGACCTTCTGCACGGACCGGATCACCGGCTCATGCACCGGGAGCAGCTCGCTGTTTGCCTGGTTGACCAGGGCCTTGGCAACCGTGGCCGAGGCTCCGTTGTTGTGCTGGATGGCCTTGGCGTATGCGGCGGGGTGCGCACGGGACCAGGCCAGCGCCTTGTCGAGACGGCGCAGATAGTCGGTGATGGCCTTCTTCTTCGCCGGGACCTGGAGGGCCTTCTCGGCGGCCCCGATGAAGCCGTAGCCGCTCACCCGCCCGTTCGCCCCGTTGACCAGGAGGCGGCCCCCGTGCTGCTCGGCCACCGTCTTGTAGACGCCGAACGTGGCCCAGACCTCGACCTTGCCGGAGGTGAAGGCGGCCTGGGCATCGGTGGGCAGCAGATACTGCACGTGGACGTCCGAGTAGCTCAGCCCCGCCTGCTCCAGCGCGTGCGCCAGCAGATATTCGGCGATGGACCCCTTGGCCGAGGAGACCACGACCTTCTTCCCCTTGAGGTCCTTGACGCTCTTCACCGGTGAGTTGTTCCGGACCACGATCCCGGTGTGGGTGCCGTCGTTGTGCAGCGCCCCGACGGCCTTGACCCGGACCCCGCCGGAGAGTGCCTGGAGCGTGGGCAGATCGGCGGCGTACGAGGTGTCGGCGGCCCCGGCCTGTACGGCCTGGAACAGCGGCGCGGCGCCCTCGAACTCGGCCCATTTCACCTTGTACGGCGTTCCCTTCAGGGCGCCGGAGGCGTCGAAGAGCGTCTTCAGGTTCTTGGCCTGGTCGCCGAGGGTCAGTGTCACTTTCGACGGATCGGTCTCGGAGGCCGCCTCGCTGTCGCCCGCGCAGGCGCTGGTGGCGAGGAGGGCGGTGAGCGACAGCGCGGCGCCGAGCGTGCGCACCGCGGCCGTGGCCCTGTGGCGTCCGGTGTTCGGGCGGTTCATGCGGTTCATGCGGTTCCAGTGGTTCATGCCGTCACCTCTTCCCGGTGGTGGTGCGAAGGCGCCGAGGCGTCCTCGACGCCCAGCCGCCGCAGGAGTTCGCCGCGCAGCGCCACGAAGTCGGGGGAGCCGAGGTCACGCGGGCGGGCGAGGCCCACCTCCGCCTCGTAGGCGATCCGCCCGCCGTCCATCACCAGCACCCGGTCGGCCAGCAGCAGCGCCTCCTCCACGTCATGCGTGACCAGCAGCACCGAGCAGCCGTGCCGCTGCCACAGATCGGCCACCAGCCGCTGTGCCCGGACCCGGGTGAGCGCGTCGAGCGCGCCGAACGGCTCGTCCAGCAGGAGCAGTTCGGGCTCGTGCACCAGCGCGCGGGCCAGGGACACACGCTGGGCCTGACCGCCGGAGAGCGTGCGGGGCCAGACGCCCGCGTACTCCTCGATGCCGACCTCGGCCAGATAGCGCTCGGCGAGCGCGCGGTCCCCGCCCGGTACACCGAGCACGACGTTGTGCCACACCCGTAGCCATGGCATCAGCCGCGGCGACTGGAAGGCCACCGAGCGCCGCTCCGGTACGTTCACCTCGCCTTCGCTCTCGCTGTCCAGCCCGGCGAGGATCCTCAGCAGCGTCGACTTTCCGCAGCCGCTCTGGCCGAGCAGGGCCACGAACTCGCCCCCGCGGATGGTGAGGTCGAGCCCTCCGATCACCGTCCTGTCGCCGAAGGCGCGGGTGAGTCCGCGGACCTCCACACTGTTCGGGCCGTTCACCGCGACACCGCCGGTGTTGTCGTGCACCGCGCTCATGCTCCCTCCCCGTCGAACGAGGCCCGCCAGTCCAGCAGCCGCCGGGACAGCAGCCGTACCGCGAAGTCGCACAGCAGCCCCAGCACCGCGTACACGGCGAGGCACAGAACGATGACGTCGGTCTGGAAGTACTGCTGGGCGTTGCTCATCAGATAGCCGATTCCGGCGTCCGCGTTGACCTGCTCGGCGAAGACCAGGGCCAGCCACGCGGTGGACAGCGCGTACCGCAGGCCCACCAGCGCACCGGGCAGGGCGGACGGCAGGATCACGTACCGGATCAGCCCGATACGGCCCAGGCCCACCATCCGCCCGGCCTCGATGAGCTGCGCGTCGGCGGAGCGGATGCCGCCGTAGATGTTGAAGTACAGCGGGTAGGTGACGCCGAGCGCCACCAGTGCGATCTTCGGTGTCTCGTCGATGCCGAACCAGACGATGAACAGCGGGATCAGGCCCACCCAGGGAATCGCCCGGAACATCCCCATGGACGCGTCGATGACGTCCTCGCCCAGCCGGAACAGCCCCGCGGTGAGCGACAGGGCGAGCGCCACGGCCGCGCCGATGAGAAAACCGAGGGCCGCGCGCCGACCGGAGGCGGCGATGGCCCGCGGCAGCTCACCGGTGCCGATGAGGTCCGCCCCGCGCCGCACGACGTCGACGGGAGAAGCCAGTACGGACTCGGGGAGCACGCCTGTGGCGGCGGCCAGGAACCAGAGCAGCAGCAGCCCGACGGGCCCGGAGGCCCGCCGCACCCCGCGCGGCACCCGGAGGGGGGACCGCCGCCGGGTGCGCGGGGTGGTGGGGCGGGATGCCGGTGTCGCCGCGGGTTCGGCGGGCGGCGTCTTCACCGCACCGGGGGACGGTGGTGGTGCGGAGGTGTGCGGCGGCGGTGAGGTGCCGGACACCGGGGAGTGCGGGGAGGGCATGATGCGGCCTCTCGGTCGGGGAGTGTGCGAAGGACGGGTGCGGGGCGGCGGATCAGCCCGGCAGCGCACCCGCGGCCGCGGGGCGTGCGGCGTCGGCGGACCAGGCGGACCAGGAGCCGGGGTAGAGCGCGGCAGTGATGCCGACGCGGGCCAGGGCCGCCACGGTGTGGGCGGCCGTGACCCCCGAGCCGCAGTAGACACCGACCTCCGTCGTGCCGTCGGCACCCAGCGCGGCGAAGCGGCGCGCGAGCTCCTCGACGGAGCGGAATGTGCCGTCCGGCGCCAAGTTCTCGCCGGTCGGGGCGGACCGGGCGCCGGGAATGTGCCCGGCGCGCGGATCGACCGGCTCGGTCTCGCCCCGATACCGCTCGGCCGCTCGCGCGTCCAGCAGTACGCCGGTACGCGCCACCTCGGCCGCCGCGTCGGCGTCCAGCACGGGCAGCCGCCCGGCGGTGAGCACGACGTCCCCCGCCGCCGGCCGGGCGGGCTCGCCCGACTCGACCGGCAGTCCGGCCGCGCGCCACGCGGCCAGCGCCCCGTCCAGCAGCGAGACCCGCTCGACCCCGGCCCATCGCAGCAGCCACCAGGCGCGAGCGGCCGCGGTGTTGCCGTTGTCGTCGTACACCACCACCGGTCGGCCTTGGCCAAGTCCCCAGCGGCGTGCGGCCCGCTGCAGCGCACCGGGATCCGGCAGCGGATGGCGGCCGCTCTCCGGGGTGGGCGGAGCGGAGAGTTCGGCGTCCAGGTCGACATGGACCGCCCCGGGGATGTGCCCGGCGAGGTAGTGCTCATGGCCGTGCGGATCGCCGAGCCGCCACCGTACGTCCAGGACGACGGGTGCCGGATCAGCGTGGAACAGCCGGGAGTACAGCTCGGCCGGCGTGATGAGGACGGGCGCGGTCATGCGCGGTCCTCCGTGACGGCGATGAGCGGCAGCCCGGGATCCGTCCGCAGCCGCTCCAGGAAGAGGATTACCGTGGCGGCGGCGGTGCGATGGGTCACGTCGTTGAGGACGTCGTGCCGGGTGCCGGCCAGGCTCACCAACTCGGCGCCCGGCAGCCCGCGGTAGACGCGGCGGACCTCATCGAGGGGGCTGACGGTGTCCTCGGCACCGTGCAGCCCGAGCACGGGAACGGAGATCCCGTCCAGCGCCGGCGACTCCAGAGCCGACGGGTCCTCCAGGGCGCCGCGCCGGAACGCGGAGTCGGCGGTCAGCCTGCCCCGGTGGGTGGGGCAGGCGGTGCGCCGGTCCAGTTCGTCCTCCCAGTCCGCGGCCCCGGTCGCCGTGGGGCGCGCCCCGGTCGGCAGCCCGGCGAGGATCAGCGCGTCGAGACCGGGGGTGCCGAGCCCGGCGAGGCGAGCCGCGTGGGACGCCCCGGTGTCGGAGCCGACCAGGACGCGGGGGCCCGGAAGCGTCTCGTCGCGCAGCAGCTTGGTGGCCGCCTCGATGACGGCCTCGGGGCCGGCCGAGGCGTCCCCCAGGGCACGGACGCGATAGCCGTCGGCGGCGATCCGGCGGCCGAACCGCTCGTACACCCCACCGTGTTCACCCCGTCCGGGGAGGAGTACGAGCGTGCCGCGCGGGGCGATTCCTTCTGGTTCGTCCCAGGAGTGGACAGGCTGAGCAGAGGGCATGAGAACTCGATTCGTCGACAGTGACGCCGCCCGCACAGGCGAGGCGGAGCGGCCGAGCCGGGGGCGGGACGGAACAGGAGAAGGCGAGGGCGCGAAGGGCCCTGGCAAGGCGATGCGCGGGGAACGGAGAAGAGGCGAAGACCCGGCGGACGGCCGGGAAGCCGGGAGTCAGCGACAGCGCATGGCGCCGGTGCGGCCGAAGTCGACCACGCGCCGCCGCGTCAGCCGGGCTCCGGCGGCGCGGCACCCCGCCGGTCCGGCGGCCGACGGCCCGGATCCGGTGCGGTGGGTGCGCGGCGCGGGGGCCGCCACGAGCGCTGTACGCGACATGTCCCCAGGATGCAGGAGACCGGAGTTGGCCGTCCAACGATGATTTGCCATCAAAATCGATCACGTTTTCTGATCGATCGCTGCTAGCCTGCGCACATGCGACCGGTACTGGACATCGTGGCGTTGCGCAGCCTCATCGCCGTCGCCGACTACGGAGGCTTCCACCGCGCCGCCGGCGCGCTCGCACTCAGCCAGTCCGCCGTCAGCCAGCACATTCGGCGGCTGGAGAAGGCCCTCGGACGCCCCATCGTCGAACGCGACGGCAGGAAGACCCGGTTCACCACCCACGGCAGCCGACTGCTGGAAGAAGCCCGGCTGATCACCGGCGCACACGACGCCGCCGTCCGCCGACTCCTTGGGGAGGACACGGCCGACGTGGCGCCCGTCGTCATCGGCGCCACCGAGCATGGCGCCGACCAGATCCTGCCCGTCCTCACCGGAGCCGTACGCGACACCCGGCCCGGTGCCGAGGTCCGCGTGCGCATCGACCGCTCGGCACGGCTGACGGACGCCGTCGAGCGCGGCGAACTCGACCTGGCCGTCTACGTCACCGAGGCCGCCTCCGCCCCGGGCACCCCAGTGGGCGAACTCCCCCTGCGCTGGTACGCCGCCCCGGGCTGGAACCCACCCGCCGCCCCCGCCCCGCTGCCCCTGGTCGCCATCAGCGACCCGTGTGTGATCCGCCGCCGCGCCCTGACCGCACTGGCCTCTCACCACACATCCGCCACCGTGGTTGCCGAGGCCGGATACCTCGCCGGAGTACTGGACGCGGCCCGCGCCGGACTCGGCGCCGCCCTGCTGGCCATCCCCGGCAGCCCGTACCCCGACGGTCTCACTCCCCGCCACGACCTCCCGGCCGTCCCCCCGGTGCGCATCAGCGCCCTGGCCCGCAGTGGCTGCGACCCCTCCCTGGCCGGAGCCACCATCGAGGCGGTGCGCGGTCTGCTCACCTATCGCGAGGCGGGCACCGCGGTGTGAGCGGGCGCGGAGCGCCCAGGCGCGGCTACGCGGATTCGCGTGGGCCACCGGGCCCGGTCGCGGGGCGGCCCTCCGCGGTGTCGCCGGTCGCCTCGCGGAGCACGTCCCGCACCTGGTCGCGGAGCCACGCGTGGGCGGGATCGCTGTCGTGCCGGTGATGCCAGGTGACGACCACCTGGGCCGGCGGCAGCTCCAGCGGGAGCCGCCGGGTGACCAGGCCGAGCCGCGCCGAGGCGGGGCGGCAGACCCGCTCGGCGACGACGGCGACGGCGTCCGAGCGGGAGACCACGTCCAGTGCCGCCGCGCTCGTCGGCAGGGACGCGATCACCCGTCTCCGCAGGCCGCGTTCGGCGAGGGCGTCGTCGACGGCGTCGTGCAGACGGCCCCGGCGCGAGACGGTCACGAAGGCCATGCGGAGGAGCTTGTCGACATCGACCCTGCCCTTGGCGAGCGGATGCTCCCGCCGCAGGGCCAGCGCCATCCGGTCGCTGCCCACCACCTCGGAGGAGATCTCCGGGCGCCCCGGCTCGTTCGCGCCGATCTCCAGGTCGACCTGGCCCCGGTTGAGGTCGGGCTGGTCGGCTGACGACTCGGCGAGCAGGCTCAGGTGGATGTTCGGGGCCGTGGCGCCGATCCTGGCGATCAGCGGGGCGGCGAGGGCCGCCAGCAGCGCGTCATGACCTCGCACGGTGAAGTGCCGGTTCAGGCGGGCCAGGTCGAGTCGGCGTACGGGAGTGAGCACGGCGGTGGCCCGCCGGACCAGCTCGCGGGTCTCCTCGCGCAGTTCGAGGGCGCGCGGGGTCGGGACCATGGTGCGGCCGGCGCGCACCAGGATGTCGTCGCCGGTCGCGCGGCGGATCCGGGCCAGCGTCCGGCTCATGGCCGGTGGCGAGAGGTGCAGCCGGTCCGCCGCGGCGGTCACGCTGTTCTCCTCCAGCAGCGCGTCGAGTGCCACGAGCAAGTTGAGATCCACATGCGCCACGGTAAGGGATGCCCTGGATGGATTGCGCCGGGCGTCATATCTGTCCGGCCCCGGCGGCTACCCCTGGCGACCGCCCACGGGGTCGGGTCACGGGGTCAGGCCAGCAGGGAGATGGGGGTCGGCAGGGCGATCGTGGAGGTGGCGTGGGCGATGTTCTCCGGGCCGTTCTCGGGGGGCCAGATGCCGCGTTCGTAGGACTCGCGGCGGATCTCCAGCCGGGCGTTGAGGTCGGGGAAGGGCCAGATGTGGGTGATACGGGGGACGCCGTCCAGGCCGTACATGGCGGTCGTCAGCGGGTGGAGCCGGGTGCGTTCCGGCACCGCGGCCTCCCAGCCGGCCATCGTGGGCACCAGGCCGCCGACCTTGAGGCGGTAGGTGCGGAACTCGTACACGGAGCCGTAGTGGCCCGGCTCGACCGGTGGCAGGAAGGGAAGCGGGGCGTAGCTCTCCACCTGGAAGCCGGTGAGGTGTTCCCCGATGCCGAACGGGTCGGCGCTGGTGAGCACGCGGGTGCGCTCCTCGGTGAGTTCCTCGGCGTTCTCGAAGCCGCGCAGCAGGAGCAACTGCCCGACGATGACGCCGTGTTCGGGCTCCCAGCAGCCGAGCAGCCGGCCGCCGGTGGCGTCGCTCGTGGTGTAGGTCTCCAGTGCGGACAGTGCCTTCGGGACCGTGCGCAGCTTGAGGGAAAGGGTGGCGAGTTCATAGAGCATGGTCGATGTCCTGACCGTTTCTTTGTCCCGGTTCGCGGGGTTTTCCGGCGGTCGGGATTGCGTCGCCGGTCCCCACAAACTAAAGTGAAGCATCACTTTAGTTCAAGGGCAAGCAAGCGCAGAGGAGGGCCACCCGTGGACACCACCGCCGACGTACCCGGTGCGCGCCGCACACAGGACCGTCCCCGGCGCCCGCGCAGCATCCGGGCGCATGACGCGGTGCTGACCGCCACCAGCGCGCTCATGCGCGAGGTGGGCACGGCCGGGGTCACCATCGACCGCATCGCCGGCCGGTCGGGTGTGAGCACGGCGACCATCTACAAGCACTGGCCCTGCAAGGCGGCGATCATGGCGGAGGCGTTCGGCCGGGATGCGGCCGAGGCGGTGGTGTTCCCGGACACCGGCCGCCCCGTCGAGGATCTGGTCACCTTCGCGACCGACCTGCTGACCTACTACACCAGTCCGGAAGGTGGCGTCTTCGGGCAGTTGCTGGCCGCCTGCGCGACCGAGCCGCAGGCGGCGCCGTACTTCCATGAGTTCTTCCTGGCGCCCCGCAGGGCGGCCCTGGAGCCGTACTGGGACCGGGCCGCCGAGGCGGGGCTGACCAGGCGGGGCGTGGACGCCGCGACGGCCACGGACGTGCTGCTGGGCGCGCTGGCGTTCCGCCTGATGGCCGGGCATGAATCGCTCGCCCCGGAGGAGGTGCGCAAGCTGGTGGAGTACGCCCTGCACGGTCTGCTCGTCCCGGCGGACACGCCGCATGCCGGTTGCTAGCGGGTGTACACCTCCGCACGGTCCACGCTCACGAACGAGGCCCCCGACTGGGCGTTGTGCTCACCGGTCACGCGGATGCGCAGGGTGTGCCGGCCGTAGGGGAGCCGGGGGCTGAGGTATTGGAGGGTCTCGCCGGTGCGGATCGCGCCGTAGAAGTCCCGGCGTTGCTCGGGGCCGCCGTCGACGCTGAGGGCGGCGATGCCGTTGCCGGTGTCGCGGACCGAGAGCAGGGCGATCCGGGTGCCGGTGAAGGAGAGGGTGGCGGTGTTGCCCGCCTGGTCACTCCAGTGGTCATCGCCCCAGAAGCACTGGGTGGCGCAGCCGGTCCCCGAGTTCCAGTTGCCGGTGAACGTGGCGCTTCCGTCGCCGCTGGACCGGCCGTCGTCGTTGATCCAGTACGTGCCCGCGCCCGGGTCGCCGGACGGCAGGTCCTGGGTGGCGCCCGTGGCGAGCGGACGGCCCAGGTCGGGGCTGCCGTCGGCGTTCCAGGTGATCTTCTGGGCGCGTGTGGTGCGGTCGGTGTAGGTGTTCACCGACGTGGTCTTGGCGTGGTAGACGATCCAGTCCTCCGTGCCGTCGGGGGAGCGGAAGAAGGCGTGGTGGCCGGGGCCGTAGACACCGTGGTCGTCGGCGCGGGAGAACCGCGCACCGGTGTGCTGGGTCCAGTTGCCGGGCACGAGCGGGTCGGCACCGGACGGCAGGGACATCATCCACACCTGGTAGTCCGGCTTGCCCGTGTCACAGGTGGAGTACGTCATCCAGGTGCGGCCGTTGCGGTAGAGGAACTCGGCGCCCTCGCGCACCTCGGGGCAGCCCCCGGCCGCGTTCAGGGCGACGGCGTTGCCGGAGACGGTGTAGGGGTTGGACATCGGGGCGATGTTGATGCCGTTGTGCTGGTACTGGTTGATGCCGGAGTAGGCGAGGTAGAGGCGTCCGTTGTGCTGGAGGATGCCGGGGTCGATGGCGAAGTCGGACGCGTGGTTGGGCGGCGTCAGCCGGGACTTGAAGTGGTAAGGGCCGGCCGGGTCGTCGCGGTCCGACTCCAGCACATAGAGCCTGTGGTGGTCGTCGACCCCGTCGTCGGCGGTGTAGTAGAGGTACCAGCGGTCGCCGAAGCGGTAGAACTCCGGTGCCCAGATGTGCTGGTTGCGGGAGGGATCGGGGTCCGTCCACACGGTGATGGGGTCGGCTTCGAGCAGGGTGCCCAGGGAGGAGGAGCGCCACATCCGGATGCTGTCGCCCTGCGTGGTGGTCAGGTAGTAGTTCCCGTTCCAGACGGTCATATACGGGTCTGGGCCCGTGTTGAGGGGGTTGCGGAAGGTGCCCGCGGCGGCGGTGTGTGGTGTCGCGGTGGCGGTGGGCGGTGTCCCCTTGACGGCAGACGGGGCCGCGGTGGCGGCGGGTGGGGCGGCGAGCAGGCCCCACAGGATGGCCAGTAGCGCGGTGAGCAGGGCCGCGTGGCGGCGGGTCGTGCGGGGGTTCATGGGCGCCTCCTTGCGTCGATGTGCGTACGACGGGTGGGGTCCGGACCGAGTGGCCGTCCCCCGGTCGGCGTGGCGGGTCACAGGCCGTCCGCGGCCGTCAGCGCGCCGAGTGCGCTGGCCTGGGTGCGCCAGTCCACCTGGTTCGGGGCGGTGCCCGCCCAGCGCTGGCCGAGCCGGTTGAGGGGGTCGCGATCGGTGGTCCAGATCGAGTCGGCCTGCTTGGTGATGTACGCCCGGTAGGTGGCCGATCCGGTGGCGTCCGCGAGGTCGGCGAGGTGGCGCATGAAGATGCCCTTGAACTGCTTCTGGTTGTCGTCGCACGTGCCCGTGCCGGTGTCGCAGGACTCGGTGAGCACGCCGTCGCGGGTCAGCGCCGTCGAGGTGATCGCGGCATCGGCCAGGCGGCGGGCGGTGTCCAGGTACTGGCCGTTGCCGGTGGACCGCCACAGCTCGGTGAAGGCGCCGATGGCCAGGCCCTGGTTGTAACTCCACACGGTCTGGGAGTTGTTGCGGCAGTCGCCGGTCAGCCCGTCGTTGACCAGGCCCGCGCCGTTGATCAACCCGCTGCCCTGGTACCAGGTCGCGGCCGTGGCCGCCCGGTCGCCCCATACGGTGTCGCCGGAGATCCGCTGGTGCAGTGATGTGGTGAGCCACAGGTACAGCCCGTTGGTCACCGCGTTCTTGTAGGTGCGCTCCCGGTCCCACCACACACCGCCGCCGCAGCTCCCGGTGTCCCAGTACTGGTGGACGTAAGCGGCGATGGTGACCGCCTCGTCCAGATAGCGCCGCTCATGGGTGTGGTCGTACGCGGTCAGCCAGGCAACCCCCCACCACGCCGCGTCGTCGACGGCGCGGCTGATGAAATGGCCCTCCACCGCGTCGGAGCTGCGCACCCCGGCCGGGAAGGCGCCGCGGTTCTGCTCGAAGGTGCGGGCGATGACCCAGTCGTAGTCGTGCCGCCCGGTGCGCTGGGCGAAGTCGATGAGCGAGGTGACCGCGACGGCCGAGTTCCACCAACTGCTGCGCCACCAGCCCTCGTACGTCTGGTACGACGCCATCAGCGCGTCCGCCGCGGCGCGCGCCCGGCTCGGCGCGGGCCGCACCCAGGCCGTGCAACCGCCCTCCTGGTGGGCGGACTCCCGGCCGCACGCCCGGACCGCGCCGCCGAACATCAGCCCGCGCGGATCCCGGGTGGCGAACATGGCCGTATGCGTCGAGGTCTTGCCCGAGGGCACGCTCGTACGGCCGAGGGAGGAGCCCTCGGGCCAGGTGGCGCCGCTGTCCCAGGAGCGGTCGAGCCAGATCTCGTCGCCCGCGCCGCCGCTTTCGATGACGCCCCACGCCATCCCGTTCCGCTGGTCGACATGGAGGCTGATGGTGCGCCCGAAGAGGGTGGTGGACGGCACCGGGCGGTCGTCGCCCGCCGCGGTGGCGGGGTCGGCGCCGTCGCAGGACGTGCCGTCGCACACCGTGGGGTAGGCCCAGTTGGTGCAGGCGACACCGGCGGCGTCGGCGCAGGCGCGGATCCAGCCGCGCCGGTGTCCCACCGGGTCGGTGAGGTTGTACATCAGGGTGCGGGTGCCGGTCCAGGTGCCGGGGATGCTCGCCTTGCCGAGCAGGCCCTCCCAGGAGGCGCCCCGGTCCCAGGAGCGGTCGAGCCAGACCGAGTCGCCGCTCACGCCGTTGTCGATGCTGGCCCAGGCCATGCTGTCGGGGTCGGACATATGCAGCTTCAGGATCCGGCCGCCGAGGTTCACCTGCGGTACGGGGAAGGTGTCGCGCTGCGCCTTCGAGGGGTCGAGGGTGTCGCATGCCAGTGCGCAGACCGGGGTCGCGGCACGGGACGGCGTGGGGAGGAGGACCAGGCCGGCCAGGGCGATGGCCAGGGTCAGGAGTCCGCGAAGGACACGGTGGAGCCGCGCTGACATGACGTACCCGCCTTTCCGTGGGGGGCCGTGCGCATGAGCGTGGGGGAGGAGAGAAGTGGCGGCCGCCCGTGCGATGGGGCGGCCGCCGGAGGTGCGCGGCCCGTCGATGCGGGCCCGCGGCGGTCGGTCAGGGAGCCCAGGGTGGCTCGATGGCCCAGGTGGTGTCCTCGGTGAAACTGGCCGGGTTGTCCCAGGTGTGGGCACCGCCCGACTGGGCCAGCCACAGCTCGGCGTTGATATGCCGCAGATACTGCCCGGGGAAGCCCGCGGCCGACATCCGGACGCCTCCGCTGCCCTGGACCGGGCACCAGGTCGCGTCCTCCTTGGCCACGGTGGAGCCGTCGCTCGCCTCGCGCCGGACGCGGAATTCGCGGTGGCGCAGGTATTCGCCCGGGTAGTTGCGGGACTCGAAGGAGTAGCAGAGCTTGTTCGCGAGACCCGGCCTGACCGTCCAGGTGGCGTCCTGCTTCAGCACGTCGCCACTGGCCGAGTTGACCACCTCGGTGAAGCCCAGCCCGTCGTAGTGGCGGATGTAACGGTCGGTGTAGCCGGGGGTGGTGACCCGGATCGACACGTTCTGCCCGACCGGCAGTTTCACCGTCGCGCCGAGTGACCGGGAGGCCGCGATGAGGGCCTGGTTGGCCGCCCGGACCCGGGCCTGGTCGACCTTGACCACTTGGCGGTCGTAGGACATGAGCCCGTTGGCTTCGTTCTCGACGTCGGTGATCTGGGTGTAGACGGAGGCCGACAGGCCGCCCGCGGGCATGGTGTTCTCCCGCATCCCGTCGAGCAGCCCGACGAGCCGGCTGTTGAGCGCGGCCGTGGTCGGCTGGTCCTCGTAGCTGAACCCGCCGCCCGGGTACCACTCATGGCCGGGCACCCGGTAGCCGAGGCCGCCGTACTCCCCGAGCACCGAGGCGCGCACCGGCTCCGTCGGGGTGTTGCCGGGCCCCACGTAGTTGTGGTTGTCGATGACGTCGCCGTTGCCGCCGTCCTTGGCGGCGCAGCAGTTGACGCCGCTCATGTTGTCGACCAGGCGGGAGGGGTCGTACGCCTTGACCATGTCCGCGATGCGGGCCTGGTCGTACTGGCCCCAGCCCTCGTTCTGGTCCACCCACTGGATGAGCGAGGGTGAGCTGCGGTGCTGGTCGATGATGGCGCGGTATTCGCTCTCCCACTGGGCGCGGGCCGCGGTGTCCGGGGTCTTGCCGCTGTCCATCGAGGGCATGTCCTGCCACACCAGCAGCCCGAGCCGGTCCGCCCAGTAGAACCAGCGCTGCGGCTCGACCTTGATGTGCTTGCGGACCATGTTGAAGCCCAGGTCCTTGTGTTTTTGCAGGTCGTACTTGAGGGCCTCGTCGGTGGGCGCGGTGTAGATGCCGTCCGGCCAGTAGCCCTGGTCCAGGGTGCCGGTCTGGAAGACGAACCGGCCGTTGAGCACCGGCCGCCGGACCCCGCCCACGTCCTTCACCGCGATCGACCGCATACCCGTGTAGGAGCCGACCTTGTCCGCTCCGGTGCCGGTCAGCTCGGCCGTGACGTCGTAGAGGAACGGATCCTCCGGCGTCCACAGGTGGGTGTCCGGCACCGGCACGGAGAGCTCGGTGCCCACCGTGCCCGTGGCGCTGCCGACGGTCGTGCCGCCGCTGGAGACGGTGACCTTGACGCTCGTGCCGTCGGCTCCTCCGGCGCCGCGCACCGTGACCCGCAGGGTGTTGTCCTCCAGGCGCGGGACCATGTCCAGGCGGGTGATGTGGGCGGTGGCGGTGGGCTCCAGCCAGACGGTCTGCCAGATCCCGGACGAGGCGGTGTAGACGATGCTCTTGCCGGGGTGCGGGGTGACGTCCTGGACGCGCTGCTTGCCGATGGCCTGGCCGCCGGTCTCCGTCGGGTCGTACACGGAGATGACGATGGTGTTGGTGCCGCCGTTCAGCAGGGGTGTGATGTCGTACGAGAAGGCGTCGTATCCGCCGCGGTGGGCGGCACCGGCCTGCCGGCCGTTGACCCAGACCGTGGTTTCCCAGTCGGACGCGCCGAAGTTGAGCTGGATGCGGCGGCCGCTCCAGCCGGACGGCACCGTGAAGGTGCGCTTGTACCAGAGCTTGTCATTCTGGGTGATCTTGCGCTGGACGCCGGAGAGCGCGGATTCGGGCACGAACGGCACCCGGATCTGCTCGCCGAATGTCGTCGGCTGCCCGGCGTCGCGGGAGGTGACCGCGAAGTCCCAGATGCCGTTGAGATCGGCCCAGTCGGGCCGGGTGAGCTGCGGGCGCGGATATTCCGGCAGGGGGTGGTCGACCGGGACCTGGTTGGTCCACGGGGTCGTCATCGGGGAGGGTTTGGGGTCCCAGGCCGGGGCGGCGTGGGAGGGGCCGGCACCGGAGACGAGCAGGGCGGTGGCGGTCAGCGCGGGGACCACGGCGGCGGCCACACACCGCCGCCAGGTCCGTCTTGGACGGAGGAGGGAGGGGAAGCGGAGGAACAAGTGTTTCAGCACGCTGCTGCTCCATGGTCCGGTTGGCGCCGCCGCCCGGTGGGCGGCGGAACTCTTCCACAGGGAACACTTGCTGCACGAATACCAGAGCATTCACAACCGGTGTTTGTCCATAGCTGGGACAACGTTGTCGGCCTTGCTGGGCCTCGTGCGGAGCGTCAGCGTGCGGGAGGCGGTACGGTCCGGCTCACACCGCTTGGGACGGCCCGGTGGCGTCCCCCGGTGACCAGTGGGGCCGGATGCCGGCGATATGGCAGGTCATGAAGTACAGCGGAATCGGCGGCGTGTACGGCGAGTCGCCCTGGGGGTGATGGACCAGGCGGGGGAGGCGGGAGCGGATGCTCAGGTCGGTCATATGGGCGCCGACCGCATAGCTGGTGAACGACGGCCAGGCGACGTCGATATGCGATCCGGACGGCACGATCCACCACCACCGCTGATCGTCGGCGAAGACACAGCCGATGCGGGGCAGGCACTTCATGACCCGCCTGCCGATGTCCGCGGGCATCCCCACCGCGTCGTATCCCAGCCTGGCGGGCAGTCCGTCCGGCAGGCGCAGGCGTCCGCTGTGGCCTCGCCGGCGGTTCGGCGCGCTGAGTGATGGCGCCTCAGGGGCGACAAACTGTCGGTCCATCAGTCAGTGACACTCTTCCGTGCGCGCCGGCAGTTCGGCCCAGATGATCCGCCCCGGCCCGTGCGGGGCGTCCTTGACGCCCCAGGCGCTGCTCACCGCGCCGACCAGCAGCAGCCCTCGTCCCCCGTGCTCATCGGGGTCGGGGGTGCGCGGCGCGGGGAGGGTGTGGGCCCGGATCTGTTCCTCGACCTCGAGGCGCAGATGTCCCGCGCCGATGCTCAGCCTGCACTTCAGATGATCGCTGAGCGTATGTGTGATCACGTTGGTGATCAGCTCGGAGACCACGAGGAGTGCGTCGTCGCACACTTGGGCGCTGATGCCCCAGGCGCGCAGCCGCTCGCGCACGACCGCGCGCACCGTGCCCACCGAGGAAGCGATGGCCGGCAGCCGTAAGGCGACTGCCGGATGCGTGTCCCGCTCCCGGGACGTCCGAAGGGGAGTCAGGGGAAGGGCGAGGGGAGCCACGAGCGGCCGCCTTTCGTCTGCCTGCGCGTCATGGACCGTGCCGTTCCCGCACTGCGCAGTGCCTACGGACGTACCCACGCAAGCGTTCCCACCGTGATCGGACGGTGTGACCACTGTGACAGGTGCAACGAGCGAGTTGCAAGCGGTAACTTGAAAATTGCAAGTTGCCATCGGAGGTTCCGCTTGCCCGGTCCGGCGACCGTGACAGACTGCAGCCGTAATGCCCGGTGTGGGGAGGTAGAGCGTTGGCCGCGGAAACCGCATGGGGCGGTGCACCCTCTGTCCTCCGCATGATCCTCGGCAGACAGCTCGAGGAGCTGCGGACACGCGCCGGCCTGACATACGACCAGGCGGGCGCGGCGATCGGGGTCAGCCACTCGACGATCCGCCGGATGGAAGCCGCCAAGGTGGCGCGGCTCAGGCTCGCGGACGTGGAGAAGCTGCTCCAGACGTACGGCGTCACCGACCGGCATGAGATCGACACCTTCTTGAAGTCGGTCCGCGAGGCCAACAAGCGCGGCTGGTGGCACACCTACCGCGATGTGATGCCGGACTGGTTCGCCGCGTATCTGAACCTGGAGCAGGCGGCGCTTCAGATCCGCGCCTACGAGGCGCAGTTCGTCCACGGGCTGCTGCAGACCGAGGACTACGCCCGTGCGCTGCTCAGCGCCGGTAACCCGCATGCTCCGGCGGAGGCCACCGAGCGCCGGGTCGCCCTGCGCATGCAGCGCCAGGAACTGCTGTCCCGGGAATCCCCTCCCCGGCTGTGGGTCGTGATGGACGAGACCGTGCTGAGGTGGCCGGTCGGCGGCCCGGCCGTGATGCGCGCCCAGATCGACCACCTGATCGAGATCAGCGCTCTTCCTCAAGTGACCGTGCAGATCATGCCGTTCGGAAGCGGTCCGCATCCGGCCATGCGGGCCGGTGCGTTCCATGTCTTCCGGTTCAGGGCCGCGGAGTTGCCCGACATCGTCTACCTCAGCGGCCTGGTCGGCGCGGTGTATCTGGACAAAGAGGAAGACGTGGTGGTGTATCGCGAGGTCCTGGACCGGATGGGCGCCCAGTCGGTGCCCGCCAGGAAAACCGAGGCCGTCCTCGGCGCCATTCGCAAGGAGCTCTGAAGTGCACCACCACATACGCAGCGGCATGCCCTCCCATGATCTCGGCACCAGGGGCTGGTCCAAGCCGTGGAGCGACGACGCCGGGGGCGCCTGCGTCGAGGCCAAGAAGCTGCACGACGGGCGGGTGGCGCTGCGTCAGTCGACCGACCCCGGCGGCCCCGCGCTGGTTTTCACCACACACGAGATGACCCGGTTTCTGGCAGGTGTGAAGGCGGGCGACGCCGACTTCCTCTGCTAGCGCCACGGCACCGCAACCTTCCCTGTCCGCGCGAGGCCGGCCCGGCCTCGCACGGACAGGGGCCACACCGACAGCGAACTGACGATCCACTGGGAGGGGACGCCTTGAGCGACAACGGATGGTCGGCCGACCGCATCGACACCGAGAGCGCGCATTCGGCACGTATCTACGACTACATCCTCGGCGGTAAGGACTACTACCCGGCCGACAAGGAAGCGGGCATCGCCATGGCCCGGGAGTGGCCCGCACTCCCGATCCATATGCGGGCCAACCGCGACTTCATGAACCGGGCCGTGCGCTATCTGGCCGAAGAGGCGGGGATCCGGCAGTTCCTCGACATCGGGACCGGCATCCCGACCTCGCCCAACCTCCATGAGATCGCCCAGGCGGTCGCCCCGGACTCCCGGGTCGTCTACGTGGACAACGACCCCATCGTCCTCACCCTCTCCCAGGGGCTGCTCGCCAGCACACCCGAGGGCAGGACCGCCTATGTCGAGGCGGACATGTGCGAGCCCGCCTCCATCCTCAAGGCTCCCGAACTCCGCGAGACCCTCGACCTCGGCCGTCCGGTCGCCCTGACGGTCATCGCCATCGTGCACTTCGTCCTGGACAAGGACGACGCGTACGGAATCGTCAACCGCCTCCTGGAGCCGCTGCCCTCCGGAAGCTATCTGGCGATGTCCATCGGCACCGCCGACTTCGCGCCGGACGAGGTGGCCCGGGTCGCCCGCGAGTACGCGGCCCGCGACATGCCCATGCGGCTGCGCACCGAGGCCGAGGCCGAGCGGTTCTTCGACGGCCTCGACCTGGTCGAGCCCGGCCTCACCCAGGTCCACAAGTGGCGCCCGGACGGCACCTCCACCGAAACCATCAAGGACGAGGACATCGCCATGTACGGGGCGGTGGCCCGCAAGCCCTGAGGTCGTTCCTTCGGTTTCTTCCACTTCTTCCACGGGCCCGTCGGTGCGGGCGGCCGCGTCATCGCGGCCCGCACCGGCGGGCCCGGCGCCGTGTCCGGGCCCGGCGGACGCATCCCGGCTCCGGCTTGGCCTGAACCGTACCCAGTCACATTGCCATTGCTTTGCGATGCCTTTACTCGCCTGTTAGTCTCGGCGACCGGACAAGATCGGAGAGCCGCCGACCGACCACCGTTCCCGAACCATCCGACGACCGACGCGATCGCCCTGTGAAGCCACTGCTACGTTGAGGTCGTCGCACGGCGACCGGGCGGGAAACCCGATGGCCCTGGACGAAACCGGCACCGAACTCCCCGTTTCCGAGGCCCAGTCGGGCGTATGGCTGGCCGAGCGGTCCCGGCCCGACCTGTCCTCGCCCTATCTCTGGGGTGAGTACACCGACATCACCGGAGCGCTCGACACCGACGTCCTCGTGGCCGCCGTACGGCAGGCCGTGCGCGAGACCGAAGCGCTGCACGTCCGCTTCATCGAGGCGCCGGACGGCCGGCCGGTCCAGCGCGTGACGAGCCCGCGCTCCATGTCCTTACCCGTGCGCGACCTGCGGCAGGAGGCCGAGCCGCACGCGACGGCCCTCGGCTGGATGCGCGAGGAGCTGTCCCGGCCCGTCGACCTGGCCGAGGGCGAGCTGTTCGACGGCGCCGTCCTGCGGATCGGCGACCAGCGGCATCTGCTGTTCCACCGGGTGCACCACATCGCCCTCGACGGCTTCGGCATGACCCTCCTCTCACGGCGCGTCGCCGAGCTCTACGACAGCCTCCTGCGCGGCGGCCCGATACCCGCGAACGGCTGGAGCCCGCTGCGCGCCGCTCTGCAGGAGGACCGCGCCTACCACGCCTCGCCGCGGCGGGAAGCCGACCGGCGGTGGTGGCTCGACCGGATGGAAGGGCGTCCGGAGTTCCTGAGCCTGGCCGCGCGCCCGGCCCCGGTGCCCGCGGGCTCGCTGCGGCGGACCAGCATCCTGCCCGAAGCGGAGTTCGCCCAACTGCGGTCGGCAGCAAGAGAGATGGGGCAGCGCTGGTCGCGGCTCGTCGTCGCCGCGACCGCCGTCTTCGCCCACGCGATGACCGGCAGCCGTGATGTCGTGCTCAGCCTGCCGGTCACCGGACGGGTCAGCGAGCAGAGCCGTCGCGTGCCCGGCATGGCGGCGAACGTGCTGCCCCTGCGCCTGCGGGTCGACCCCGCCGCCCCCTTCGCGGACCTGGCCGCCCGGGCCGACGAGGAGATCGCGCTCGTCCAGCGGCACCAGCGCTACCGGGGTGAGCGACTGCGCCGCGATCTGGGCTACCCCGAGGACGGCCGCCGCTTCTTCGGGCCCGTGCTGAACATCCAGCGCTTCGCCTACGGCCTGCGCTTCGGATCCGCCACCGCCACCGTGCACAACGTCCAGGCGCCGCCCTCGGAGGACCTGTCCCTGGTGGCGTACGACCGCGGCGACGGACCGCTCACCATCGACGCCGACGCCAACCCGGCCAACCACTCCCCGGAGCTGCTGCGCGAGGCGGGTGAAAGGTTCCTGCGGGTGCTGCGCCAGGCCGCCGCCCGCCCGGGCCGGACCCGCGTGGCGCGCTATGCCGTCACCTCGGCCGCCGAACGCGACCGGCTCCGGACGGCGGGCACCGGGCCGCAGCAGCGGACCACCGGCCCGGCGCGGACGGCCCTCGGGTGGTTTCAGGCCCATGTGGCCCGCGCCCCTGGGGCGTTCGCCGTGCGTTCCGCCGCGACCGGCGAGCGGCTCACCTACCGGGAGCTCGACGCCCGGGCGAACGCCGTCGCGGCCCTGCTGACCGCGGCGGGCGTCACCGCCGAGACACCCGTGGGCCTGCTCGTCGAGCGTTCGCCGGATCTCGTGGTCGCGGTGCTGGGGGTCGTCAAGGCGGGGGCCGCGTATCTGCCGCTGCACCGCGAGGACGGACGGGGCCGCCTGACCGCGATCGCCGCCGGTGCGGGGGCGCGGTTCCTGATCACCGACGCCACGACCCGGGACGACGACATCGCCGTGTGGTTCCGCGCCAGGGGGCATCGCACCTTCGTCCTCGGTGATTTCGTCCTCGGCGATGAGCGACCCGCTCCGGAGCATGGCGCGGGAAACGTGGCCTCGTATCACCGCCCGGGGGCTGTGGTCCCGGATCACGGTGCGAGGGCTGTGCCCCAGGATGACGGTGTGGGGGCTGTGTCCCAGGATCACGGTGTGGGGGCCGTGGTCCCGGATCACCGCCCGGCGGCCGTGCACCCGGAGCACCTCGCATGCGTGATGTTCACCTCGGGCTCGACCGGCGCCCCGAAGGGCGTCGCCATCACCCATGACAATCTCGTACGGCTCGCCGCCGACCGCTGGTGGACCGAGGGCGGCGCGGAGCGGGTGCTGCTGCACTCCCCGCACGCCTTCGACGCGCTCACCCTGGAACTGTGGGTGCCGCTGCTCACCGGTGGCGAGATCGTCATCGCGCCACCGGGCCGGACGGACATCGGTGTCCTGCGTGACGTCATCGCCGCGCACCGGGTCACCGGCCTGTGGCTGACGGCGGGCCTGTTCGCGGCGGTCGCCGAGGAGGACCCCGGTTGCCTCGCCGGCGTCCGCCAGGTGTGGACCGGCGGCGACGTGGTCGCCCCCGAGGCCGTACGGCGCGTCCGCACCGCGCGCCCCGCCCCCGCCGTCATCAACGGCTACGGACCCACCGAGACCACCGTCTTCGCCACCCGGCACCCGGTGGACCACCTCCCGGCCGAGGCCACGTCGGTGCCGGTCGGCACCGCGCTCGACGGCACTCGGGTGCACCTCCTGGACGACGCGCTGCGCCCCGTCCCGCCCGGCGTCACCGGGGAGGTCCACCTCTCCGGGGCCGGGCTGGCGCGCGGTTACCTCGGGGCACCGGCCCGCACCGCGGAGCGCTTCGTGGCCTGCCCGTTCGGCCCTCCCGGCGCCCGTATGTACCGCACCGGAGACCTCGCCCGCTGGAACCCGGACGGAACCCTGGACTTCGTCGGCCGTGCCGACAGCCAGGTCAAACTGCGCGGCTATCGCGTCGAACCCGGCGAGATCGACGACGCGTTGTGCCGCCACCCCGCCGTGACGCGCGCCGCCACCGTGCTCCGCGAGGACCGGCCGGGCGAGCGCAGGCTGGTGTCGTACGTCGTCACCGGACAACGGGAAACCGTGCGGTCGGGAACCGCGCGGTCGGGAACGGCACACCCCCGGACCGTGCCCCTGGGCGTGGGTGTGGACGTTGACGCGGACGTTGATGCGGGCGTGGATGTGGATGTGGATGCGGATGTGGACATCGGCATCGGCATCGACGTCGATGCCGATGCCGATGCCGACGTCGACGCGCTGAAGCGCCACGCCGCCGACCACCTGCCCGCGTTCATGGTGCCCTCGGTGATCGTCCCGGTTGAACGGCTGCCGCTCACCCGCAACGGCAAGCTCGACCGCGCCGCCCTGCCTGCCCCGCCCGCCCCGCCGCCGGACCGCGCGGCCACGGGCGGGCTCCGGACGCCCGCGGAGGAGACGCTCGCCGCGCTGTTCCGCGAGGTGCTGGGCGAGCCGGACATTCCGCCGGACAAGGGCTTCTTCGCACTGGGCGGCGACAGCATTCTGGCGATCCACCTGGTCAGCCGGGCCAGGCGGGCCGGTCTCCCGCTCACCTCCCAGGACGTCTTCCGCCACCCCACCGTCGCCGAACTGGCCGCGGCGCTGACCGACCGGCCCCTGCCGCCCATCGTTCCGAGCGAGGGCGGCGCGGACCCGACGGTGGAGCCGACGCCGGTGATGCACTGGCTGCGTGAACGTGGCGGCTCCGTCACCGGGTTCGCGCAGTCGATGGCGCTGCGCACCCCCGCCGGGCTCGATGTGCCCAGGCTGCTCACCCTCCTCGAAGCGCTGCTCGACCGGCACGACATGCTGCGCCTCCGGCTGGTGGCGCGGGACTCCTCCTGGGAGCTGCGGACCGAACCCCGTGGCCGGATCGCACTGGTCCGGCACGACGCGGCCGGTGTGGACCGGCAGGCGCTGGAGGCCGCCGTACGGGAGCACGCCGCGCGGGCCGGAGAGCGGCTGGACCCCGTGGAGGGGCGCGTCGTGCACGCGGAGTGGTTCGACGCCGGAGCCGATCTGCCCGGCACTCTCGTTCTCACCGTGCACCACCTCGCCGTCGACGGGGTGTCGTGGCGGATCATGCTCGACGACCTGCGCGACGGCTGGCGCGCGCTGGCCACCGGCCGGACCCCGGCACCGCAGGCGGTCGGCACGGCGTTCGGGAGGTGGAGCAGGGCGCTGGCGGCGCATGCCCGGGACGCGTCGGTCCTGGCCGAACTCCCGTACTGGACCCAGGTCGCCAACGCGGTGAGCCACCTCCGGGCCGAGCCGCTGCCGGACCCGGCGCGGGACACCGAAGCCACGCGACGCCACCACACCCGCACCCTTCCGGCCGCGCTGACCGCGGCCCTGGCGGACCGCGCCACCGCCGCGTTCGGCGCCTCGCTGAACGACCTGCTGCTGACCGCGTTCGTCCGGGCCGTCGCCGACTGGCGGGGCGCGGATGAGACGGCCGTCGGCCTGGACCTGGAAGGCCACGGCCGGGAGGAGTTCGCCGCCGGTCTCGAACTGTCGCGTACGGTCGGTTGGTTCACCATCATTCACCCGTTGCTGCTCGACGCGGGGGACGGGGACACGCCCTGGGACGTTGCCGTGGCCCGGGTGCGCGCTGCACTGCGCGACGTACCCGCCCATGGCCTCGGCTACGGCCTGCTGCGCCACCTCAACCCGGAAACCGCCACCCGGCTGGCCGCACCGGCACCGCCCCCGATCGCCTTCAACTACCTCGGCCGCTTCGAGGCGGACGGCGAGCGGGACTGGAGCCCGGACGGGAGCGTCCTCGCGTCCAGCGCGTCGCCGGATCTGCCGCTGGCGCACGCCGTCGAACTCGACTCCGTCATCGTCGACCACCCCGAAGGCCCCCGGCTCACCGCCATGTGGTCCTGGGCCGGTCGCCTGCTGGACGACGCGCACATGGCGGACCTGGCGGGGCGCTGGTTCGACCACCTCGCGGCTCTGGCCGCCGATGCGGACGAGCGACCCACCGCGCCCGCGGTGGCCGAGCGAACCGCGGTGGGCGAGCGGCCCGTGGCGTCCGCGGTGGACCGTGCGGGCGAGGCGTTGCCGCTGTCGCCCCTCGCCCAAGGGCTGCTGTTCCACTCCCTCTACGATCGCGACGAGGAGGACGAAAGCGGCGCCGACGGCGGCGGAGCCGACCCCTATCTCGTCCAGTTCGTCTTCGAGCTGACCGGCGAACTCGACGCCACCGCGCTGCGCGAGGCCCTGCGTGCGCTGCTGCACCGGCATCCGAACCTGGCCGCCGGGTTCCGGCCGGACGCCGTCGGCAGGCCCGTGCAGACGGTGCCGGACCGGATCGACGTTCCGTGGCGGGAGGAGCGGGTGGCGTCTCCCGCGGAGGAGGCCGCCTTCCTCGACCGGGACCGGCGTCTGCGGTTCGACCTCACCGACCCGCCCGCGCTGCGCGCCACCTACCTGCGGGCCGCCGGGCAGCGGCACGTCTTCGTACTGACGGCCCATCACATCCTGCTGGACGGCTGGTCCTGGCCGATAGCGGTCCGGGAGCTCTTCACCCTCTACGCGGGCGGAACACCCCCGGCCGCCACGCCGTACCGCGCCTATCTGGACTGGCTCGCCACGCGCGATGCCGAGGCCGACGAGGCCGCGTGGCGCGGTGTCCTGTCCGGGCTGGACGGCCCCACCCTGGTCGGTGGGGAGCGGGGCCGGGGCAGCGCCGACCACGGCCAGGCCGACGCCGAGCTGGATGCCGGAGTGACGGACGAGCTGCGGCGGGCGGCCCGTGCGCACGGGCTGACCGTCAACACGCTCGTACGGCTCGGCTGGGCGATGCTGCTGGGCGCCCACACCGGCCGTGACGACGTCGTCTTCGGCGCCACGGTCTCCGGCCGCCCGCCCGAGCTGCCCGGTGTGGAGAACATCGTCGGCCTGCTGATCAACACCATCCCGGTCCGGGTCCGCCTCGATCCCTCCCGAACCGTCGAGGAGACGCTGCGCGCGCTGCGGGATCAGCAGCTCGCCGTCGTCGAGCACCAGCACGCCGATCTCACCCGGCTCCAGCGCCTGGCCGGACACGGCGAACTCTTCGACAGCCTGGTCGTGTTCGAGAACTACCCCCTCGACGCCGATGTCCTGCGGGACGTGGCGCCCGGCATCGAGATCACCGGGCTGCGGGTGATGGACGGTACGCACTACCCGCTGTCGCTCATCGTCCTGCCCGGCGACGGAACGCGACTTGGCCTGCGGCTCGACCACCACACCGGGGTCCTCGACGCGGACGCCGCCCGGCGTCTGCTGGACCGGCTCGGCGCGCTGCTTCACCGCATCGCCGCCGCGCCCGGCGCCCGGCTCGCCGACATCGACCTCCTGCTGCCGCACGAGCGGCCGCCCCGGGCCCCGGCCGCCGAGCGGGGACCGGCCGCCGAGCGGGCACCGGGCCGGACCCTGCCCGGGCTGTTCGAGGCGCGGGCCGCGATGTGTCCCGACGCTCCCGCACTGACCGACGGCGACCGCACCCTCACCTACCGGCAGGTGAACGAACGGGCCAACCGCCTCGCGCGGGTGCTCGTGGCCCGCGGCGCGGGCCCGGACCGGCTCGTCGCCCTCGCCCTGCCACGCGGCGCCGATCTGGTGACCGCCGTCCTCGCCGTGCTCAAGTCCGGCGCGGGCTATCTGCCGCTGGACCCGGCCACCCCGCCCGAGCGCGTGCGACACGTGCTGGGCGAAGCCCGCCCGCCCCTGGCTCTGACGACGGCCGAATCCGCCGCCGTACTGCCGTCCGGCCAGGACCGGTTGCTGCTGGACGACCCGGAGACGGCCGCCGCCCTGGCCACGGGCCCGGCCGGTGACCCCGGCCGGTGCACCGACCCGCACACCACCGCCTACGTCATCCACACCTCCGGCTCGACCGGCACCCCCAAGGGCGTCGTGGTCACGCACGACAACGTCGTACGGCTGCTGGACACCACCGATGAGCGGTTCGGCTTCGGGCCGGACGATGTGCACGCCCTGTTCCACTCGTACGCCTTCGACGTGTCCGTGTGGGAGCTGTGGGCGGCCCTCGGCCGTGGCGGGCGGCTCGTCATCGTGCCGCACACGGTCAGCCGGTCGCCGCGCGAGATGTGGCGGCTGCTCGTCCGCGAACGGGTCACCGCCCTGTGCCAGACGCCGTCGGCCTTCTATCAACTCGCCCAGGCGGAAGTCGACATGGCGCGGGAGGCCGACGGCCCGCCCCGGCACGCGCTGCGCGTCGTGGTCTTCGCCGGAGAGGCGCTGGACCCACGCCGGATCCGCGACTGGTATCCCGATGGCCCCGGCCCGCACGGCCGCCCCCGGCTGGTGAACATGTACGGCATCACCGAGACCACCGTGCACTCCACGTACGCCGAGCTGACCGACCCGGCCGACACCCGCGGCGCCATCGGCGAACCGCTCGCCGACCTGCGTCTGCACCTGCTCGACCATGCGCTACGGCCGGTGCCGCCCGGCTGCCCCGGCGAGATCTACCTCTCCGGCCCCGGTGTGACCCGCGGCTACCTGGGACGGTCGGCTCTGACCGCGACCCGTTTCGTGGCCGACCCCTTCGGCCCGCCCGGCGCCCGGATGTACCGATCGGGAGACCTGGCGCGCCGGTGGCAGGACGGCACCCTGGAGTACCTGGGCCGCACCGACCAGCAGGTGAAGGTGCGCGGTTTCCGGATCGAACCGGGCGAGATCGAGGCCGTCCTGGAGCGCCACCCCGACGTCGTTCAGGCCGCGGTCATCGCCCAGGACGCCCAGGACGACGGCAGGGGCAACGGCAGGGGCAACGGCGCGGGTGGCGTACGGCTCGTGGCGTACGCCGTCCCCGCGACGGCGGACACCCGCCTCGACCCCGCCGCCCTGCGCCACCACGCCGCCCGCCACCTGCCCGGATACATGGTGCCCGGCTTCGTGGTGCCGATCGCCCGGCTGCCGCTGACCCGCAACGGCAAGCTCGACCGGCGCGCCCTGCCCGCACCCACCGAGGGACTGCGGACCGGGGCCGGACGGGCGCCCGCCACCGAGCTGGAGCGGTTCCTGTGCCGCGCCTTCGCCGAAACGCTCGGCGTGCCCGAAGTCGGCGTGCACGACGGCTTCTTCGACCTCGGCGGCCACTCGCTGCTCGCCACCCAGCTCATCAACAAGATCCGCGCGGGCCTCGGCATCGACCTCGCCATCCGCACGCTGTTCGACGCGCCCACGGTGGCCGCGCTCGCCCCGCGCGTCATCGCGCGGCGCGAGCCCCGCCGGGCGTCGGCCGGACGTCCGGCGGTGCGCCCGCCGTTGCGCCCCGGGCTGCGGCCGGACCGTGTCCCGCTGTCGTTCGCCCAGCGCCGCCTGTGGTTCCTCTACCACTTCGAGGAGGGCGGTCCGACGTACCACATGCCCTTCGCCTTCACGCTCGACGGCCCGCTGGACACCGAGGCGCTGCGCGCCGCGCTCATGGACGTCCTGACGCGCCACGAGATCCTGCGCACCGTGGTGGAGGTCCACGACGGCGAGCCCTGGCAGCGCCCCACCACTCCCGTCGAGCCGCCCTTCGTGACGGTGTCGCTGGACGAGGCGGACGGGTACGGCGCCGATGAAGCGCGCCTCGTCGAGCGGCTCGCCGCCGACGCCGCCCGCCCCTTCGATCTGACCGCGGAACTGCCCCTGCGGGCAACGCTGTACGCGCTGGGCCCCGACCGGCACGCGCTGCTTCTGCTGCCCCACCACATCGCCGCCGACGGCTGGTCGCTGACCCCGCTCACCCGCGATCTGTCGGCCGCCTACCGGGCCAGGGCCACCGGCACTGCCCCCCGGTGGGAGCCGCTGCCCGCGCAGTACTCGGACTTCGCCCTCTGGCAGCGGGAGTTGCCCACCGACGCCGCCGCCGCGTACTGGACGCGTGCCCTGAGCGGCATCCCGCAGGTGCTGCCGCTGCCCGCCGACCACCCGCGCCCGCCGACCATCTCGCACCGCGGCGGCACCGTCGAGCTGACCCTGGACGCCGAACTGCACCGTGGGCTCACCGCCCTCGCCCGCGAACACGAGGCGAGCATGTTCATGGTGCTGCACGCCGGGCTCGCCGCCCTGCTGTCCGGGCTCGGCGCGGGCGAGGACATCCCGATCGGCACGGCGGTCGGGGGCCGCCACGACGCGGCACTGCACGACACCATCGGCTGCTTCGTCAACACGCTGGTCCTGCGCACCGACCTGTCGGGGACCCCCTCCTTCGCCACGTTGCTGCGCCGGGTGCGCGCGGCCGATCTGGACGCCTTCGACCACCAGGAGCTGCCGTTCGAGCAGTTGGTGAAGCTCCTCAATCCGCCGCGGTCCACCGCGCACCACCCCGTCTTCCAGGTGATGCTGGCCTTCCAGGACACCGGGAGCGCCGACATCGACCTGCCGGGGATCACCGCGCGGCAGGTACCGGTGCACGGCGACCGGGCCCGCCTGGACCTGCTGTGGAGCCTGCGGCAGGAGTACGACGGGACCGGCGCGCCCGCGGGCGTGACCGGGGTGCTGGAGTACAACGCCGACCTGTTCACCCGGGGAACGGCGGACGCCCTGAACGAGCGGCTGGCCAGGCTGCTCCGCGCCGCCGTGACCGACCCCGACCGGGCCATCGCGGACCTGCCCCTGCTCACGGAGGACGAGGAGCGACGGACCGTCACCGCCTGGAATGACACCGCCTGGAACGACACCGCCTGGAACGACATCACCTGGAGCGACGCCGCGCACGAGGCGGCCGGGGCGGCAGGCGTGGTCGAGCTGTTCGCGGCCCAGGCCCGCCGCACCCCGAACGCGCCCGCCGTGATCGGAACCACGGAGACCCTGGACTTCCGGCAGCTCTCCGAACGGGTCGCGGACCTCGCCCGGACGCTTGCGGACCGTGGCGCGGGCCCCGGCCGGTTGGTCGCCGTCGGGCTGCCGCGCGACACCGGCCTGATCACCGCGTGCCTGGCCGTGCTGGCCTCCGGCGCCGCCTATCTGCCCTTCGACCCCGACCTGCCGCCCGAACGGATCGACGCCCTGCTCGCCGACGCCCGCCCCGCCCTCGTTCTGTGCGCGGCGGACATGCGGGCCGTGGCCACTGGCGCTGCGGCCACCGGCACGCCGGGCATGGGCACTCCGGGCATCGAGGCCCCGGGTACCGACCCCGCGGCCAGCGGCGTTGCGGGTACCACCCGCGGCCCGGCCACCACCCGCGCCCCGAAACCCACCGGCGAGCCCTGGGTCCTCACCGCCGGGCCGGTCACGCCGTTCGGCCCCGCCCGGCTGCCCGCCGACGCCGCCTACGCGATCCACACCTCCGGCTCCACCGGCCACCCCAAAGCCGTCGTCGTCCCGCGCCCGGCGCTGACCAACCTGCTGGCCACGATGCGCGAACGACTCGGTGTCCGCGCCGGCGACCGCGTCCTGGCAGCCGCCCCGGCCGGCTTCGACATGTCGGTGCCCGAGCTGTTCCTCGGCCCCGTCACCGGCGCCGCCACGGTGGTCGCCGACGCCGCGACGCTCCGTGACCCGGACGCCCTGCTCGCCTTCCTGGCCCGGCACCGCGTCACGGTCATGCAGGCCACCCCCTCGCGCTGGGAGACCCTGGCGGCCCGGCGGCCCGCCGTGCTGCACGGCATGCGCGCGGTGATCGGCGGTGAGTCCGTCCCCGGCCCGCTCGCCGAGACCCTCACCGGCCTCGGCTGCCGTCTGCTCGCCTGCTACGGCCCCACCGAGACCACCGTCTGGTCCGCCTGCCACCCCGTCACCGGTCCTCAGGAGCCCGGTGTCCCCCTGGGCCGCCCCGTCGCCAACACTCGCGCGTACGTTCTCAACCACCGGCTGCGACCCGTGCCGCCCGGCGCCATCGGTGAGCTGTACCTGGCCGGGGCGGGCGTCGCCCACGGCTATCTGCACCGTCCGTCGCTCACCGCGTGGCGCTTCGTCGCCGACCCCTTCGGCCCGCCCGGCACCCGCATGTACCGCACCGGCGATCTGGCCTCCTGGCGGGCCGACGGCACCCTGCGCTTCCACGGCCGCGACGACGACCAGATCAAACTGCGCGGCCACCGCATCGAACTCGGCGAGATCGAGGCCGCGTTGACGGCTCACCCCCAAGTGCGGGCCGCCGCCGCGGCGGTGCGGGACCTGGGTCCCGACGACCGGCGGCTGGTCGGCTACCTCGTGCCCCAATCCGCCGGAACCGGCCTCGCCGACGCCGGCCTCGCCGGGGCCGATCCCGCCGGGGCCGACCTCGACCTCGACTCCGTACGCGACCACCTGGCCGCGCGGCTGCCCGGCTACATGCTGCCCGCCCGGCTCCACCCCCTCGACCGCCTTCCGCTCACCCGGAACGGCAAGGTGGACCGGCGCGCGCTGCCCGAGCCCGAATGGGGCCGCGGCACCCGCGGCCGGGCGCCGGGCACGCTGCGGGAGGAGGCGCTGTGCCGACTGTTCGCCGAGGTGCTCGGCCTGCCCCGGATCGGGGCCACGGACAGCTTCTTCGAACTGGGTGGGCACTCGCTGAGCGCCACCCGGCTCGCCTCCCGGATCCACGAGGTGCTCGGCCTGCGGCCCACCATCCGCGACCTGTTCGAAGCGACCACCCCGGCCGCTCTCGCCGCACGTCTCGACGACGGCACGCCCACGACCCGGGGCCACCTCATCGCGTACCGCGCCGGTGGCGAAGCGGCGCCGGTGTTCTGTGTGCACCCCCTGAGCGGCCTCGGCTGGCTGTACGCCGGGCTGCTGCACCACGTCGACCGCGCGCATCCGCTCTACGCCCTCCGGGGCGAGGGCCCCGGTGGCATCCGCCAACTGCCCTCCAGCGTCGAGGAGATGGCCGAGATCTACGTCGACGAACTGCGGTCGGTGCGCCCGCACGGCCCGTACCACCTGATCGGCTGGTCCTTCGGCGGTCTCGTCGCCCACGCCATGGCAGTACGGCTGCGGGAGCTGGGCGTCGAGCCAGGGCTGGTCTGCGTCGTCGACACCCTGCCGCCGCGCCCCGACGACGGACCCGGCGACGCACCCGGCGACGGACCCGACGACGGGCCCGGGGAGCGCATCGACGAGGAGCGGATCCACCGCATCCTGCTGACCGCGGCCGGATACGACGAGCGGCGATTCCCGCCCGGCGAAACGGACTTCGCCACGGTCACCGCCGCGCTCCGCGCCGAGGGCAGTGTGCTCGCCACTCTCACCGAGGAGGACATCGGCCGCGTCGTCGCGGTCTCCAAGAACAACGCCCGGCTCCTGCGGGACTACCGGCCACCCGTCCTGGACGGCGATGCCGTCCACGTGGCGGGCGCCGGAAACCGCCCGTCGCTGCGAAAGGCGTGGCGTCCGCTGGTCACCGGCGCGCTCACCGTCCACGAAGTCGACCGCGACCACGAACGGATCATGCAGCCCCAGCACATCGGCGACTTCGGCCGGATCCTCGCCGACGAACTGCACCGAGTGGAAGGGTCACGCCGAGTAGAGGGGCCACGACCCGTCGGGGAGCCGCGCCGAGCCGAGAGGGCGCGACGATACGAGCGCACCGCCCGAGGGACGGAGAACCCATGACATCTGTGGCGCACCGAGCCCCGCTGGACACCACGGAACTGGCACGGCGCTTCCGAGCACCGCTGCACGGCCTGGAGGAGCTGCCGGCCGGTGCCCGCGTGGTCATCCGGCTCCCGCATGGCGAGTCGCTGGCCGGGGCCCTCCTCACCTGCTTCGACCTGGGGCTGGTGGCCGTACCGCGCCATCCGCGCAGCTCCGATGCGGAGCTGGCCGACACCGTACGGCGCGTGGACGCCTCGGCGGTCATCGACGCATCCCGCGACCGCGCGCAGGCGCTCCGCGCGCGGATCCTTCCCGGGGCCCCGGCCGATCCCGGGGGAGCGGGCCTGGCGTTCATCATGTTCACCTCCGGATCCACCGGCACCCCCAAGGGCGTGATGCTCAGCCGCCGCGCCGTCCTCGGCAACGCCACCAAGACGGCGCGGCTGCACCGTTTCGCCCCCGGCCGTCCGCACGGCACCTGCCTGCCGCTGTACCACTGCAACGCGCTCGTCATGTCGCTCATCGGCACCCACATCACGCACACCCCGCTGGTCCTGCACACCGCCTTCGACCCGGAAGGCTATCTGCGCGATCTGGCGGCGGGTGGCGCCCGCACCGCCTCGATCGTTCCCGCCCTGCTCACCGAGCTGGTGGAGGCGGGCCCCGGCTGGCCGGACGGCCTGGACTACCTGATCACCGCGGCCGCCCCGCTCACCGGCGACCTCGCCCGGCGCTTCCACCGGCGCTACGGGCCACGACTCCGCCAGGGATACGGGCTCACCGAAGCGGTCAACTTCAGCTTCACCATGCCCGTGTTGACCGAGGAGGACTTCCTGGCGCAGTACCTCGACCGCTTCCCGCCGGTCGGACTCCCGCTGCCCGGCACGGAGGTACGGCTCGCCTCCGGCGAGGTGTGGATCAGAACACCGGACATGATGGACGGCTACTGGCGCGACCAGGGCGGCACCGCCGAGACGCTCACCCCCGACGGCTGGCTGCGCACCGGTGACCTCGGAGAGTTCCGCGACGGACTGCTCGTGCTCAGGGGGCGCGCCAAGGAACGCATCGACCGTGGTGGCGAGAAGCACTATCCGCTGGACGTGGAGCGGATGTGGCACGACGCGGGCCTGCGCGGCCGGTTCGCCGCCGTCCCGGTGGCCGAGAGCACTCTCGGCCACGAGGTCGGCCTCGTCATCGACGAGCCTGCCGCCACCACCCTCGACGCGGTGCGGACCGTGTGCGAGCAGGCCGCCCTACGCCCCGCCGCCGTCCGATGGGGCGGCTTCCTGGCCACCGCCACCGGCAAGCCACAGCGCACCGCGATGGGCGGCACCCTGGCCGTACGGCGGATCTCCGCCGTCCGCTACGAACGACTGCTGCGCTACGCCGCCGCCACCGCCCGGACCCTGCTCGCCACCGGCCCGACGGAGGACGCGGCCTCGTGGGACCTGGACCGTGCCCCGCACCGCGACCCGCACCGTGACCCGCACCGCGCACTGCGGGCGATCGCGCCGTACGCCGCCGACGAACCGGCCCCCACCGGAGACGAGCCGGCCTTCGCCGCGTTCGACTTCCTGCGCGCACACGTGCGCGAGAACGGGATCAGGACGCCCCTGCCGGAGTCGGAGAAGGCGCGGTGGCGTGCGTATCTGCGGTCCCAGTGGCCCCTCTCGGAATACGCCGAACTCGCCGCCGAGATCGTCAAGTCCGCGGCCGAACCCGTCACCGAGGACGGCGTACCCGCGGCGCCCGGGCCGGTGGAGTTCGGCGCACGGTGGGAGTCCGAGGACGGCACACTGCGACTGCTGCCCCACGCCCCCGCCACCCCCACCCATGCCTCCAGCAATGCCCCCACCCATGTCCCCACCACTGCCGACGGCACGCCATGGGCGCTCGACTACCTGTGGCGCCGTCTCGCGGACGACCACGGGACGGCCCGTGCCGACCGCTGGACGTGGATGCGGCGGCCGCGCCCCGGCCGCCCGGCCACGGTGGGCTTTTCCGTTCTGCGCGCCGGCCGCCATGACCTGGGCGGCGTCGTTTGGGATTCACAACCGAGGGAGTGACATGCCGGAACAGGACACCGAGCCCGCGCTGAAGATCGCGACCTGGGCCACCAGGACGGTGCGCCACCAGCACACCGGACTGCATGTGCAGCATGCTCCGCTGCCCGTGCCGGTCCACGGCACGGCGTCGGCCAGCGGACGCGAACTGGTGACCAACGGGGACATCGGCGCCGACCTGATCCGGCTGCCCGCGGGCGCCGGGTTCGTCCCGCACACCCACCCCGGCCACCACGTCCTGACCGTGGTGGCCGGCATCGGGACCATCACCTACGACGGCCGCATCCACGAAACCCACGCCGGACAGACCTTCCTGATCGAAGGCGACATCCCGCACGCCGTCGGCGCGATCACCGACCATCTGATCCTCGCCGTCGGCTCGCCGCACAAGCGGATCGGCGCGGACGACCGGATGACCCCGGTGGCGTACGAGGAAGTGGTCGCCGACGACGGCGAACTGACCTGCCTGATCTGCCGCCGTACGGCCGGTCCGCCACGCTACCTGCACACCACGGGCTGCCCGCACTGTCCCTGCCGGACGTGTGCGGGCATGCCGGGTCAGGACCGCTAGGCCCGGTCCGTGAGGGCCGCCCTCAGCGGGAAGGATGCCCCGCCCGATCGGCCGGCCGCCGCGGCTGACCGGCCGGGCGGGCCGTGCGCTGCCCGGGGCCCCAGGTCTCACGGGTGGACAGCACGCCGAGAAGTCCCACCAGCGCGATGCACACGTAGAGACCGGCCGGGCCTGCCCAGCCGAAGGACTCCGCGAGCAGCACGGCGAGGAACGGCGCGAAACCGGCCACCGACGCCGCCGTCTGGTAGCCCAGTGAGGCCCCGGACGTGCGGGTGGCGGTGTTGAACAGCTCGGCGAACCAGGCCGCTTGAGTGCCCGTCAGCGCCGCGTGGATCACACCGATGCCGATCAGGAAGATCAGCACGATGAGCACCGGGGCCCCGGAGTTGGCCATCAGGAACATCGGGAAGCCGAAGAGGGCGGCCAGCACACAGGCCACGAGGTAGACCGTGCGGCGGCCCACGCGGTCCGTGAGCGCGCCGGAGAGCACGGTGGTGGCGGTGGCGAGCAGGCTGGCGGTGACCACACCGGCGAGTGCCACGCCACGGTCGCCGGAGTCGCGGTCGGTGATGTAGGAGAGGAGGTAGGTGGCGGTCAGGTAGTAGGCACAGGACTCCACGACGCGCAGGGCGATGATGCGCAGGATGTTGCGCCAGTCCTCGCGCACCACGCTGAGCAGCGGGTTGCGGACGGTGGTGCCCTTCGCCCTGGCGGCCTCGAACTCCGGGGACTCGGTGAGCTTCATCCGGATGACCACTCCGGCCACGATCAGCAGGGCGCTGGCCAGGAAGGGCAGCCGCCAGGCCCAGTCGGAGTCGAGGGTGGCGGAGAGCAGGAAGGCGATGTTGGCGAGCGCGATGCCCAGCGGGTTGCCGGCCTGCGGTATCGCCGAGTACAGGCCGCGGCGGGTGCGGGGCGCGTGCTCGTACGTCATCATCACGGCGCTGCCCCACTCGGCGCCGAACGCCAGCCCCTGAATACAGCGGATGACCACCAGCAGCGCGGGCGCGAACACCCCGACCTGCTCATAGGTGGGCAGCATGCCGATCAGGACGGTGGCGATGCCCATCGTCAGCAGGGCCGCGACCAGGACCGGTTTACGCCCGTGGCGGTCGCCGAGGTAACCGCCGATGGCCCCGCCGATTCGCGCTGTGGGTGTGGGTGGGTAGGGGCCGTCAGACGGAGGGGTGGACGGCGGCGGTGTGCGTCGGCCGCGCCGAGGATGACCGGCGGGGGATCAGCCGCATCGGGAGGACGACGGATTCGGCCGTACCGCCGTTGATGACGTCGAGCAGGAGCCGCATCGCGGTCGCCCCTAAGGCGCGGGCGTCGTGGGCCACCACGGTGAGCGGGGGGTCGAGTTCGGCGAACCACTCGATGTCGTCGAAGGCGACCAGGGCCAGATCCTCGCCGATCCGCAGACCGCGTCGGCGCACCTCGCTCACGGCGCCGACCGCCATCAGGCTGTCGGCGGCGAGCAACGCGGTCGGCGGCCGGTGGTTCGCGAGGAGTTTCGCGGCCGCGGTGCCACCGCTCGCCCGGCGGAAGTCGCCCGCCGTGATCAGCGCGGGGTCGTCGTCCAGATGGTGGCGGGCGATCGACTCCAGGAACGCGCTCAGACGCGCCCGCCCGGTGGATACGGACGGCGGTCCGCCGATGTATCCGATACGGGTGTGGCCCTGTTCGGCGAGATGTGCGACGGCGAGCTCGACCCCCTGAGCGTTGTCGGCGGTCACGCTGGGCACATCGAACCCGTCGACGGTGCGGTCCACGAAGACCAGCGGCACCCGCGCCTGTTCCAGCGCGCGCAGGTCGCCGCGGCCCGCTCCTTGGGGAGCGATGATGATGCCGTCCACCCGCTGGGTGAGGAACACATCCAGGTAGGTGTCCTGCTGTGCGGTGTCCTCATTGGCGTTGGCCAGCAGCGTGACGTACGACGCGGCGAGCGCGGTCTGTTCGGCGCCGTGGGCGATGTCCGCGAAGAACGGGTTGCGTACGTCGGAGACGAGGAGCCCCACCGCATGGCTGCGCGCCGAACGCAGCGCCTGCGCCCGGGCGTTCACCCGATAGCCGAGCTCGGTGGCCGCCGCCCGCACACGTTCGCGGGCCGCGGGTGAGGTGGCCGAGTGGCCGGAGAGCACCCGCGACGCGGTCCCCACGGAGACACCGGCGCGCGCTGCGACGTCCTTGAGGGTAACGGTGGCGTCCACATGCGGCCTTTCACTGTGTCGGGCTCGTGCGGGTGCGGCGAAGCCGCCGCCCTGGTGGTGAGGTTGGGGAAGGGACAGGGGCGGCGTGGCTCGGAATGAATCCCACTGGAATCGATTCCATGGAATCGATTCCAGTGGGATCTTGGTGGACGTGCCGACCCGCGTCAAGGGTCATGACAAGGCTCGTTCGGCTGTCTCACCCCGGGCCACCCACCGGGCTTGGTGCGAACCGGTGCGGACCGGGGTTGCTACGCCCGCCAGTTGTAGCGGCGCTCCGGGCGGCCGGCGGTGCCGTAGCGCAGGGACACGTCGGCGTTGCCGGTGGCGTGGAAGTACTCCAGGTAACGGCGGGCGCTGACCCGGGAGATGCCGATCGCGGTGGCCGCCTCGGCGGCGGAGACGGTGCCGTCCGCCTCGCGGAGGGCGCGCTCGACGAGCTGGGCGGTCTCCACGCTCAGGCCCTTCGGGAGGGCCCCGCCCGCCGGGGGTGCGAACGCCCCGGCCAGGACCCGGTCCACGTCCGCCTGGCCGCGGACGACGGTGGTGAGCAGCCGTCCGCGCTGGGTCGCATAGCGTTCGAGGCGAGGCCGCAGATCCTCGTAGTCGAAGGGCTTGAGGACGTAGTCGACCACGCCCTGGCGGACCGCGCCGCGCACCGCGTCGGCCTCCCGCGCCGCGGTGATCACCATGACGTCGCAGTCGTGCCCGGCGGCGCGCAGCCGGGGGATGACGTCCAGGCCGAAGAGGTCCGGCAGATAGAGGTCGAGCAGGACCAGGTCGGGACGGAGCGCGTCGACCGCCTCGATCGCCTGCTCGCCGGTGTGCGCGGTGCCGACGACGCGGAACGGCGCCACCCGCTCCACGAAGGTGCGGTGGACACGGGCCACCATGAAGTCGTCGTCCACGACGAGCACATCGATCGTGCCGGCCGACTCGGTCATCGGGTCGCTCCTTCCGCCACCGCGTCGGCGGGGTGGCTGACGGACATGCGGGCGCTGAACATCGCGCCCTGGGGAGTATTGGTCACCGCGATCTCGCCACCGCGGCGCTCGCAGACGAGCCGGGTGAGGGCGAGCCCGATGCCGCGCTCGCCCTCCCGGGCGGCCTTGGTGGTGAAGCCATGGGCGAAGACCTCCTGGGCGAGTCCGGGGGCGACACCGGGGCCGGAGTCGCGTACCACGATCTCCACACTGGCGTTGTCCTGGCGCAGCTCGACCTCCACCCATGGCTCGTCGCCGTCCCCGCGTTCGGCCATGTCCCTGCCCCCGTCGCCGCGCTCGGACGTGGCGGCGTCGATGGCGTTGTCGACCAGGTTGCCGACCACGGTCGCCACATCGGCGGCGTCCTCGGGGGTCAGCCGGTCCAGCGCGGTGCGGTCCGAGAGGCGCAGGACCACCTTCCGCTCGGCGGCCTGGGACGCCTTCGCCATCAGCAGCGCGGCCACGGCGGTGTCCCGGACCCGGCGGCCGATGGACATGTCCAGCGACTGGCGGCGCTGGTTCAGCGCCCGGATGTAGCGCACCACCTCCTCCTGCTCGCCGATCTGGATCAGCCCGGAGATGGTGTGGAGCTGGTTGGCGAACTCGTGGGTCTGCGCGCGCAGCAGCTCGGAGGTGCTCCGGAAGGAGCCGATCTCGCGCTCCAGCCTCGCCAGCTCGGTGCGGTCCCGCAGTGTGGTGACGGAGCCGAGCGGCCGTCCGTCCTTGACGACGGTCATCCGGTTCATGACCAGGACGCGGCCGTGCCGGACGACGACCTCGTCCTTCGGGTCCGTCGTCTCCTTCCGCGCCCCGGCCAGCACGTCCAGCAGTCGTCCCTCGATGCCGAGCTCGGCCAGGTTCCGGCCCACGCAGTCCTCGGGCAGGTCCAGCAGCCGTCTGCCCATGTCGTTGACGAGTGTCACCCGATGCTGCGGATCGAGCGCGACAACGCCCTCGGCGATGCCGTACAGCATCGCCTCGCGGTGCTCGGCCAGCCCGGTGATCTCACGCGGCTCCAGCCCGAGCGTCTGCCGTTTGACGCGCCGGGCCAGCAGCCAGGAGCCGACGACGCCGAGCGCGCTGGCGACACCGAGGTAGACGGGCAGGTACGAGGACGCGCCGCTCAGCCGCTGCCACACCGTGGGAGACGCCTCGCCGATCATGACGGTGCCCAGATGCCGCCCCAGGTCGTCGCCCGTCGCACCGAGGACCGGCACCTGGGCCACCAGTTCCCGGCTGCCGTCCCAGTCCAGCGTGCCCGACCAGCCGCGCCCCGCGCCGACTCCCTTGCCCAGCGGCAGCCGGTCGCCGAGCACCGTGGGATTCGTCGAGCTGACGACGCGCCCGTCACCATCGGCCACCGTGACGGACGTCACCCGCGACTGCACCCGGGACGAATACACCAGCGGGGCCAGCGCCTCCGCCGGTGAGGGGCCCACCAGCCGGCTGCGTACCAGCGGCTGGGCGGCCAGTTGCTCGGCGAGCGCACCGACCCGGCGGCCCTCCACCCGGTTGAAGGTGGCTTCCGACTGGGCGAGCGAGACCGCGGCGACCGCCATCAGCACCACCACGACGATGGCGAGCTGCAACACCAGCATCTCGCCCGCGAGCGTTTGACGACGGAACGCGGCGACCACAATGAACTCAATCTCTCCTGCTGACACAACCTGGGCGCAGTTCTCACCAGGCTGCACAATCATGGCGTCCGCCGTATGGGAAGCGAAAGGGAGGTGTCATGAGAGGCCGCACCCGCGCCCTGTCCGGCCTCCTGGCCGCTGTGCTGTCCCTGCTCGTCGGCGCGTGTGGCACCTGGCCGGGCCCCGGGGACACCGCGGACGACGGTCTGCGGATCCTGGTGCCCAACACACCCGGAGGCGGGTACGACACCACGGCACGGACCGTGGCCCGGGTGCTGGAGGAGACCGGGACCGCCTCGGACATGGAGGTGTTCAACCTGCCCGGAGCCGGTGGCACCGTCGGTCTGCAGCGCACCGTGGACGAACGGGGCAACGGGAGGCTCGCCCTGCAGATGGGCCTCGGTGTCCTCGGTGCGGCGCATGTGCAGGGCGCGAAGGTGACCGTGGCACGGACCACCCCGATCGCCCGCCTGATCGAGGAGCCCGAAGCGGTGGTGGTCCGCAAGGACTCGCCGTACCGCACCCTCGCCGACCTGGTCACCGGGTGGCGCAAGAGCCCCGGAGGCGTCACGGTCGGTGGCGGCTCGTCACTGGGCGGCCCGGACCACCTGCTGCCCATGGCGCTGGCCGGCGCGGTCGGCGTCCAGCCGAAGAGGGTGCGGTACGCCGCCTACGACGGCGGTGGCGGCGATCTGCTCCCCGCCCTGCTGGACGGCCGGGTCGACTTCGCCACCAGCGGCATCGGCGAGTTCCTCGACCAGATCGCCGCCGGACAGCTCAGGGTGCTCGCGGTCACCAGCGACCGGCCGGTGGCCGCGCTGCCCAGGGTGCCGACGCTGAAGGCCGCCGGGATCGATCTCGTCTTCGACAACTGGCGGGGGATCGTCGCCCCGCCCGGCATCAGCTCCGCGGACCGCGAACGCTGGATCGAGGTGCTGACCGCGCTGCACACCTCCCGGCAGTGGAAGGCCGAGCTCACCCGCCACGGCTGGACCGACGCCTTCACCACCGGTGGCGCCTTCGCCACCTACCTGGCCCGGCAGGACAAGGCCGTGGCCGAACTGGTCGGACACCTGGGACTGGACTGACCGACACCCCCCGGGGCGGTCGCCACTAGTGAGCCTCACCGGCCACTGCCGCTGGCCCCGCCGCACGCCCGTATGCCCTCGATCCGCCCCACCCCCTGACCCACCCATGCCCTGGTGGCCGTACGAACCCGCCCGCATGTCCCGTAATGACACGCATGTCCTGGAAGGCATCGCATGACCGCACACACCTGGTGGCTGCTGCTCATCCTCACGGTGGCGATAGCAGCACTGATCTACCTCATCAACTCCCGGCTGCGTGTCCACCCGTTCGTCGCGCTGATCCTGGTCAGCGTGGGCACGGGGATCGCGGCCGGGGAACCCGCCTCGAAACTCGTCGGATCCATCGAGGAGGGCGCCGGCGGCACCCTCGGCGACGTGGGCGTCACCCTCGCCCTGGGCGCCATGCTCGGCCGTCTGCTGTCCGACTCGGGCGCGACTGACACCATCGCCCGCGCCCTCGTCGCCCGCGCCGAGCCGCGCAGGCTGCCCTGGCTGGTCGGTGCCGCGGCGTTCGTCATCGGCGTGCCCATGTTCTTCGAGGTGGGCCTGATCGTGCTACTGCCCTTGATCTTCAGCGTCGCCCGCAGGATGGAGGGCCAGGGCGGCACGAAGGGCAGCCCGTACGTACTCCTCGGCGTGCCCGCCATCGCCTCGCTGTCCACCCTGCACGGCATGCTGCCGCCGCACCCCGGACCGCTGACCGCGATGACCGGCCTCCACGCCGACCTCGGTCTCACCCTCGGCGTCGGCATCGTCTGTGCCATACCCACCGTCATCCTCGCGGGCCCCGTCTACGCCCGCTGGATCGCGCCCCGGCTTCCCGACGTCGCCCCGGACGCCGAGCTGGTGGCCCAGTTCGCCGGGGCCGAGCGGCAGCCCGCTGCGGCCGCCTCCGGACCCGGTGCGCAGGCGGACACGGACGCGCCCCGCCGGACCGGTGTGCCCACCGGCCTGGCCGTGGCGGCGGTGCTGGTCCCCGTCGTCCTGATGCTGCTGCGCACGCTGGCCGAGACGGTGCTGGACGAGTCGAGCGGGCTGGGCGCGGCGCTCGTATTCGCCGGAGAGCCGCTGGTGGCGATGCTCGCCGGTTTCGTCTTCGCCCTCGGGGTGACGTTCGCCGGTTCCGGCCGCTCCGGTGAGGAGACCCGTGCCTCCCTGACCGACAGCCTGAAGTCCATCGCCGCGATCCTGCTCATCATCGGTGGGGGAGGGGCCTTCAAGCAGGTCCTTCAGGACTCGGGCATCGGCGATGCCATCGCCTCGGCCGCCGAGGGCGCCCATATCAATGTGATCCTGCTGGGCTGGCTGATCGCCCTGCTGCTGTCGCTGACCACGGGCTCCGCCACCGTCGGCATCGTCTCGGCCACCGGCATCGTGGCCCCGCTGATCGGTGACGGCGGGGGCCTGGAGGCATCCCTGCTGGTGGTCGCGATCGGGGCCGGTTCCCTCGGCCTCAACTATGTCAACCACGCCGGGTTCTGGCTGGTGAAGGAGTCGTTCGGAATGGACCTCGGCCAGGCCACCAAGACCCAGACGGTTGTGCAGACGCTGGTCAGCGTGCTCGGCCTGGCGATGGCCCTGCTGCTGTCGGTGTTCGCCTGAGCCGAGGCGGCGGCCGGGCGGTCGCGACGGGGCCGGTCGCGACCGGGCTGGTCGCGACCGGGCTGGCCGCGACGGCGTCGACCGCGGCGGGCCCGGCCGCCCGGAGGCTGTCGGACCCGCCTGCCAGACTCCGGCCATGGATCTTGACGAGCTGTTGCGGTGTCTCGCGGAGGCCGAGTCGGGTGAGCTGCGGGAAGAGCTGACCGGTGGGCGCTATGTGGTCGTGCAGTACGACCCCGAGGAGACGGTGTTCGACGACGCGGACCTCGCGGAACTCTTCGGTGTCCCAGCCCCCGGCACCGGCGCGGCGGCCCCGGACGCCGTCGAGGATCCGGCCGTAGAGGACGCGGATGCCATCGAGGACACCGACGAGGAGTCCGAGGACGAGGAGTTCGAGGACGAGGACGGTGCCTGGTTCTCCCTCATCGGTGTCGCGACCTCGCTCTACGAGGCGCTGGATCTCCTCGGCGACGAACTCCCCGACGAGGAGGATCTGACGGAACTCGACGAGGAGGAGTGGGCGGCGGAGGCGGCCGAGTTCGGCGCGGAGGTGTTCGGCGCGGCGGCGGAGGACGAAGGCGGAGAAGGAGACGGCGAAGGAGACGGCGAAGAGGGGAACGAATGGCTCGCTCTTCTGCGAGGCATACGGGACCCGCGGCGGCGCTCCGTCGTCCAGTTGCTCTGCGGTGTCCTCGGCCCGATGGATTTCCTGACAGAGGACTTCGAGGAGGACTGCTACCTGGGCCATGTGGCGACACGGCTCCCCGGAGCACGGTTCGTCATGCTGGCCAGCGCCGCCCCGCCGAACCAGGAAGTGGCCTTCGCCATCCTGGAACTCCCGCCCCGCGATACGCCGGACCCCGTCAGCCGCGCCCTGCTGCTGGCCGCTGCCGCCGGGGACCCCGCCGCGCTGCGTACCGCGCTCGGCGAGGGCGCTGACGTCGGCACGCTCGACGAGTACGCCGCGACACCGCTGCACCACGCCGTGGCGGCGCGTTCGGCCGAGGTCGTCGAGGCGCTGCTCGCGGCGGGTGCCAATCCGCGCGCCCAGGCGGCCTTCGGCAACGCACCCCAGTTCACGGCCGCCGGTCCGGGCCGTCCGTACCCCACCGCCCGCCGGGTCGAAGACGAGGAGCACTGGAGCCTCCTGTGGTCCCTGCTGGACGCGGGCGCCGACATCAACGCCGCCAACACCGCCGGTCAGACCCTGCTCGACCTGGCCGTCCGGTCGGATCCGTACCCGGAGCGGCAGGTGCGCCTGCTGCTGGAGCGGGGAGCCGTCAGCCGCGAACTCGCGGCCACGCGCGTGGACGCGCTCGTCCGCGGGCTGCCGTACGGGTACGAGGAGGAGCTGTGCGTACTGCGCAATCAGGTCCGCTTTCTGCTGGACACCGGCGCGCCGTACGACCATCCGCTGGACTCTCTGCTCGCCCTCACGGGCTACTACGAGCGTGAACTTTCCGCCGACTATCTTGTTGAACTCGTCGACATCATGGTGAGCCGCGGCGTGGGTGACCGGCCGGGCACCTATGGTCGAACGGCTCGCGAGAGCGCCATGCAGTGGGTCGATCACGGCCTGACCCACTACCAGGCCGTGGTGGACCGGCTCGCCACGGTGGTCCCGGACGAACGTTGAGGTGAACGCGGAGGTGAATGCCGAGGTGAGGGATTGCCGACCCCCTGGAACCCGACGCTCCCTCCGTGCCTCCCACTAGGGGACGGCAAGTGAGTTGGGGATCTTGATGACGGGACCGAATGGCGAGACCACGCTTCCGCAGGTCTTGTTGGACGCCGCCGACGCGGCCCCGGACCAGGTGCTGGTGCATGTCCGGGGAGACGGTGGTGAGCGGACCGTCACCTTCGCGCGGCTGCGGGACGAGGCGCTGTGCGTCGCCGGTGGCTACCTCGCGGCCGGGGTGGCGCCCGGCACATGTGTCCCGCTGCTCGCCGACCGCGGTGAGGACTTCCAAGCGATGTTCTGGGGCGCCCTGCTGGCCGGCCTCATCCCGGTGCCGCTCGCGTCCGATGTGCAGCGGGTGGTGCCGGTATGGGAATCGCTCGGCCGCCCGCCGGTGGCCGTGGACGAGGCCACCGAGACACTGCTGGCCGAACTGCCGGACGAGGTCGAGCCGTTGCGGCTGGGCGAGCTGCGGCAGGGCCGCCCGCCCGCCCGGCTGCCGGATGCCGCGCCCGGCGACGTGGCCTTTCTGCAGTTCTCCTCGGGCAGCACCGGAGACCCGAAGGGCGTCGAGCTGACGCACGCCTGCGTCCTCGCCAACCTGGAGCAGATCCGCCTCGCCGCCGCCCTCACACCCGACGATGTGGTGGCGAGCTGGATGCCGTACTTCCACGACATGGGCCTCATCGGCACCCACCTGGCCCCGCTCGCCGCGCGCGCCAAACAGGTGCGGCTGGAGCCGTTGTCGTTCGCCAAACGGCCGGCGCTGTGGCTGGAGATGGCGGCCCGGCACCGGGCGACACTCCTGTCCGCCGCCAACTTTGCCCTGGCCCTGGCCGTACGGCGGATTCCCGACGAGGTGTTCGCCCGGCTCGATCTGACCGCCGTGCGGTTGGTCCTGGTCGGCGCCGAGCCGATCGCCCCGGCGGTGTGGCGGCGATTCGCGGCAAAGGCGTGCGCGTCCGGGCTCGACGAGCGGGCCCCGCTGCCGGTCTACGGCCTGGCCGAGGCCACCTTGGCGGTCACCTTCCCGCCCCTGGGCGAGATGGCGGTGCCACGTGTTCTGGACCGGGCGGCCCTCAGCCGCGGCCGCGCGGTGGACACCGTCCTGGGCCCGGACGCCGTGGAGTTGATGGACGTGGGTCTGCCGGTGCCCGGGTGCGAGGTACGCATCGTGGACGACGCGGGCCGCCCGCTGGACGACCGGCGGGTGGGCCACATCCAGGTACGCGGCCCGCAGGTGGCGCGCGGCTACCGAAAGGCCCCCGAGGCGACCGTCGCCACGTTCGCCGCCGGCTGGCTGCGCACCGGTGACCTGGGATTCCTGGCCGACGGCCGGTTGTGTGTGACCGGCCGCCACAAGGACGTGGTGTTCGTGGGCGGCCGCACCTTCCACGCCCCGGACCTGGAGCAGGTGGCAACGGCCACCCCCGGCCTGCCGACGCCGCCCCTGGCCGCGGTGGTGGGCTCCACCGACCCGGCCGACGGCGCGGAACGGGTGGTGGTCTTCGTACGCTGGCCCAGGCCACCGCGCGAGGCGGCGCCCGCGCTGGCCGAGGTGGCGGCGCGAGTACGCCAGGCCCTGGCCCACGACGACGTACGGGCCCTGCCCCTGCCACCGGGCGCGTTCCCCCGGACAACGAGCGGCAAGCTGAGGCGCCGTGCGATGCGGGAGCGGTTCGAGGCGGGGGCCTATGCGGCGGTCGAGGAGCGGTGGGGGCGTGGGGGTGGGGCGTCTGCGACGCCGGCTTCTGTGGCCTCGGTCTCGGTGCCCCCTGCCTCGGCGGCTTCGGCGTTTGCGGGTCCGCTTTCGGCGGCCTCGGCTTCTGGGGTTCCGGTCTCGGTGCCCCCGGCCTCGGCGGCTTCGGCGTTTGCGGGTCCGCCTTCGGCGGCCTCGGCTTCTGGGGTTCCGGTCTCGGTGCCCCCGGCCTCGGCGGCCTCGGCTTCTGCGGCCCCGGCCCCGGCGCCTGCGGTTCCGGCTTCTGCGGTTCCGGCTTCTGCAGTTCCGGCCTGGGCGCCGCCCCTGGGCACTGCAGCCCCGACCTCGGCGGCTCCGCCGTCTGCGGTTCCGGCCTCTGGGGCCCCGGGCGCCTCCATCCCGGCACAGGGCGGCTCGGCTTCTGCCAGTCCGACGACGGATGTCTCGGTCTCTGGCGAGGCGGTACCTGCGGTTCCGGCGGAGGGCGTTCCGGCAGCGGGGGCTTCGGGGCCAGGTGCCCCGGATGCGGACTCCCTGCCAGTGGGCGCCCCAGGGTCGGGCACCCCGGACGTGGACGTCCTGCCGGTGGGTGCCTCGGGCTCTGCCATTCCGGCCCCCGTCCCGGCAGAAGGTGCCCCGGCAGAACGTGCCCCGGGTGCGGGTGTTCCGGGCCCTGCCATTCCTCATGCGCGGGACGTGTCCGGGGGGCCGTGCTCGCGGGGGGAGGTGGCGCGGGTTGTCACCGGCATTTGGGCGCGGGTGTTGGACCGGCCCGAGCACACCATCGGCCCGCACGACGGGTTCCTGGCCATTGGTGGTTCGTCGCTGAAGGCGATGGAAGTGCTCGCCGAGGTGGAGGACACCTTCGGTGTCACCGTGCCACCGGCCGTGCTGCGCGACCGTGACACGGTCGCCGCGCTCACCGAACACGTGGTGGCGACGCGGCACGGAGGTCCGCCGGAGGCCGCTCGGCCCCGCGCCACCCCCGCCCCCGCCCCGAGCCCGAGCCCGAGCGGGACCGTGAACGACAGCGACCCGGGAGCCATCGCGGTCGTTGCCGTGGCCTGCCGCTTTCCCGGCGCGGACACCCCGGACGCCTTCTGGGACCGGCTCGTGGCCGGTCACGACGCCGTCGGGCCCGTACCGCCCGCGCGATGGACGACCCGGCCGGAGGACACCGCCCGGTGGGGCGCCTTCCTGGACGACCCGTCCCGCTTCGACGCCACGTACTTCGGCATGGACGACGAAGAGGCGGCCGCGACCGACCCCCAGGCCCGGATCTTCCTGGAACTGGCCCATGAAGCCCTGGAACGCGCCGGTTACGCGGGGCCCAGGCGGACGGGCCGCCGCATCGGCGTGTTCGCCGCGACCGGGGAGAGTGGCTACCGCGAACTGCTCTCCCGGGCTTCCGGCCCGGACGGCGGGCTGCCTCCCGCCGCGTTGGTCGGCAACCTCCCCAACCTCGTCGCCGCCCGCGTGGCGCAGAGCCTGGACCTGACCGGTCCGGCCCTCGCGGTCGACACCGCATGCTCCTCGGCGCTGGTCGCGCTGCACCTGGCGCGCCGCAGCCTGCAGTCGGGGGAGTGTGATCTCGCCGTGGTCGGTGGGGTCAACCTCGCGCTGGCCCCGACCGGCCACCGGCTGTTGGAGCAGGCGGGCGTGCTCTCGCCGACCGGGCGCTGTCACGCCTTCAGCGCCGCGGCCGACGGATTCGTCCCCGGGGAGGGCGGCGCGGCGATCGTTCTCGCCCGGCTGGACGACGCGTACCGCGCGGACGACCCGGTTCTCGCTCTGCTGCGTGGCACCGCGGTGAACAACGACGGGCGTTCGCTGAGCCTGCTGGCCCCCAACGCGCTCACCCAACGGGAGATCATCGTCCAGGCGTACCGTGACGCGGGCGTCGACCCCGACAGAGTGTCCTACATCGAGGCTCACGGCACCGGCACCGCCCTAGGCGACCCGGTCGAACTGCGCTCCCTGGCCCAGGCGTTCGCGCCACGGGCCGACGGGCGGCCCCGACTCCTGGGCTCGGTGAAGACCAACCTCGGCCATCTGCTCAACGCCGCCGCCATGCCGAGCCTGGTGAAGGTCGTCCTGGCCCTCGGCCACCGGCAGTTGCCCGCCTCATTGCACCACGATCCGCCCGCCTCCCTCCCCGACGATGGCGCGGCCGGTTTCGCGGTGGTCACCGAGCATCGGGCATGGACAGCCCCCGGCCCGCTGGTGGCCGGAATCAACGCCTTCGGGTTCGGCGGCACCAACGCGCACGCCATCCTCGAGCAGGCGCCCCCGCCTCCGCGCCCGTGCCCGCGTCTGCCGCGCCGTGGCCGACCGGCCACCGCCCGGCACGAGACGGACGCCGCACGCGACGGCTCGGGTTTCGAGAACGGCGCGAGTTACGGCCGAGGTGTCGAGCGTGGTGTGAGTGACGACTCGGGTGTTCAGCGTGGCCCGAGCCACGGCCCGGGTGTTCAGGACTGCCCGACCAACGGCCCAGGTGTTCAGCCTGGTCCGAGCGATGGCTCAGACGTTGAGGACGGCTCAGGGGTCGAGGTCGCCCCGCATTTGCTGACCCTCTCGGCCCGCGGCGCCGACGCCTTGGCAGCCGCGGCCCGTGGCCTCGCGGCCCATCTGCGGGCTCACCCGGAGCTCGACGAGGGCGACGTGTGCGCCACCGTCAACACCGCCCGCGACCATGGCCGTCACCGCCTGGCGGTGGTGTCCCGTGGCGACCTCGCCGAACGCCTCGAAGCCCACTCCACCACCACGGTGGCCCGCCCCCGGCCCCGGCTGGTGTTCCTGCTGCCCGGCCAGGGCACCGCGCGGCCGGGGCTTGGCCGCGCCCTGTACCGCACCGCACCGGAGTTCCGCCGTGTGATGGAGGAGGCGTCCGCACGCGTCGGCCCGGTGCGGGGGCGCACCCTGGCTCAGTGGTGCCTGGATCCTGATGCCGCGCCCGCCGATCTGGCCCGTACGGAGGTCTCCCAGCCGCTGCTCGTCGCGTTCGGCGTTGCGCTGGCCCGGCAGTTGCGCGCCTGGGGCGTGAGCCCGGACGCGGTCGCCGGGCACAGCGTCGGCGAGATCGCCGCCGCCTGCGTCGCCGGGTCGCTCACCCTGGCCGAGGCGGTGCGGTTCGCCGCCGAGCGGGGGCGCCTGATGCGCGATCTGGCCGCACCGGGCGCCATGGCCGCCGTACGCGGCGGCGAGGACGCCGTTGCCGCGGTGGTGGCCGAGTCGGCCGGTGCGCTGTGCGTGGCCGCGGTCAACGCCCCCGGGCACGTGGTGATCGCCGGAGCCCCGGACGCCGTCCACCGAGCCGTCGGGCGGCTGGTCGCCGATGGGATGACGGCCCGCGAACTCCCCGTCTCCCACGGCTTCCACTCCCCGGCGATGCGCCCGGTGGCCGACCCGCTCGCGGCCGTGGCGGCCGAATTGACCCCCAGCCAGCCGTCGGTACCCCTGCTCAGCACGCTGACCGCCGGGTGGCAGCCGTCCCTGGACCCGGCCCACTGGCGCGAACACGCCCTGAGCCCCGTGCGCTTCGGCGCCGCCGTCGAGCGTTTGCTGGACGATGGATACGACACCTTCGTCGAGCTCGGGCCCGCCACCACCCTGCCGGGGCCGGTCCGCGCCGTGGCGGCCGAACGCGACCCGTCGCCGGAGGTGTTCGCGCTGGCGGCCCCGGGCACCGGCACCGGCGCCGGTGCCGACCCCGACGCCGGGCAGGCTCTGCTGACGGCCCTGGGGCGGCTGTGGACGCGCGGGGTCGACCTGGACCACGCGGCACTGGGCGCCGGGCGGGCGCGCGTGGCCGTACCGACGTACCCGTTCCAGCGCCGACGCCACTGGCCACTGCACTGGGCCGAACAGCGGCCCGAGCACGGGCTCGAGGACCGCTCGGAGGACCGCCCCGAGGACCGAGCCGAGTATCGGCCAGAGTACGGACCCGAGCATGGGCCAGAGTATGGACCCGAGGACCAGTCCGAGCATCGGCCGGATGACCGCTCCAAGTGTCGGCCCGAGCACTGCCCCGGGCATGGGTCGGAGGACCGCTGCGAGTATCAGCCCGGGCATGGGTCGGAGGACCGCTCCGAGTATCAGCCCGAGTACCGCTCCGAGCATCGGCCGGAGGGCCGGACCGGGCACCGACCTGAGCATGGGGCCGGGCATCGGCCCGAGCCCGGGGCCGGGCACCAACCCGAGCCCGCGGCGACGGCGCCGTTGCACCGTCTCACCTGGCGTGAGACGCCTCCGTTGGCCGACGGGGACTCACCGCACACCGTCCGGCTGGCCGGGCCGGATTCGGAACTGGTCCGTGCGCTGGCCCACCGGCTGGAGCGGCGCGGCATCACGGTCCGCGGGGGCGGTGATGGCTCCCTCGCCGAGCCGCCCGCGCAGCTCACCGTCTGGCTCGCCGGACCGGCGGCCGAGTGCGCCACCGTGGCGGACCTCGACACCGCGACGCACACCGTCCTGTCCACGCTGCAAGACCTGATCCCATCGATGAGCCAGGGCGGTAGCCGCCTGGTGGCGGTCACCGAGGATGTGCACGCCACCGGCGCCACCGCCGAACGGCTGCGCCCCGCCCAAGCGCTGCTCACCGGCCTTGTGCTCGCGCTCCCCGAGGAGTTTCCGGGCGTCACCGCGTACGGGGTCGACTTGTCCTCGTACGACACCCTGGACGTGCGGCTCGACGCCCTGGAGCGGGAGGTGCTCGGGCGGAACGCACCGGGCGGCGGCGCGGTGGCGTGGCGGGCGGACCGCCGCCTGGTCCGTACCCCCGTGGCGGTGGGGGCGGCGGCCGACCCGCTGCCCTCGTTCTCGCGGCTGCCACCCGACGGCACCTATCTGATCACCGGCGGTACGGGCGGGATCGGCACCGAGCTCGCGCGCGACCTGGCCGGGCGCGGTCGGCCGACCCTGGTCCTCGTCGGCCGGTCGGCCCGTCCTCCGGCGGGCCATCTGATGGCCGAACTCGACGCGCTCGGCGCCACGGCCGAGTACCGCGTGGCGGATGTGTCCGTCGAAGCCGATGTCGAGGCCCTGGTCGCGGATCTGCCGCCGCTGGACGGGGTGTTCCACGCCGCCGGAGTGGCGCGCCCCGGCACGCTGCGGTCCAAGACACCGGAGGAGATGGCCGAGGTCATGGCCGCCAAGGTGCGCGGCAGCCACCTGCTGTCCCGGGCCCTGTGGCGGCATGGCCACCGTCCGGCGGTGTGCGTGGCCTTCTCCTCCGTCGCCTCGGTGCTGCCCGGGCTCGCCGGTGCGCTTGGTGACTACGCGGCGGCCAACGCCTTCCTCGACGCCTTCGCCGCCTCCGAACGGGCGGCCGGGTGGCCGTGGCAGTCGCTCAACTTCGCCGCGTTCGCGGAGACCGGGCTGGCCGCCGCGGAGCCGTCGCGAACCGCCGCCACGGCGCGGGGCGTGGCGCCTCTGACCACGGGCGCGGGTCTGGCCGCGCTGCATGCGGCATGCGGTATCGACGCCGGGCAGTTGGTGGTGGCCGAGCTGACGGCGGTGTCGGCTGCCGGTGGGCCGGGGCCGGGGGCGGCGCCGGGGCCAGGGGCCGCGGTGTCGTCCGCTGCCGGGCCTGAGTTCAGCGTGTCGGTTGCCGATGATCCGAGGGCCGTCGTGTCGGCCGCTGCCGGGTCTGGGACCGGCGTCGGGCTCCCGGCACCCGCACCGAGACCCATCGCACCCGCAAGGGGACTACTTACACCCGCAACGGGACCCCTCACACCCACACCGGGCAGCGCCGACGCCGCCCCGCCCCGCATCACCGGCGTTCTGCGCCGCCTCCTGGCCGAGGCTCTGCACCGCACGCCCGCCGAAGTGGCCGACGACGAGCAGTTCCTGACCATGGGGCTGGACTCGCTCTCCGCCGTGGACCTTGTCAGAAGGCTGGAGTCGGAGCTGGGCCGACCCCTCCCGCCCACCCTGTTCTTCGAGTACCGGACCATCCGCGAGCTGGCCGCCCACCTGGCAGCAACCGCTCAGGCCGGGGCGGCGCAACAGCCCGCGCCCCCGTCGCACCCCACCGCCGACCGTGCGGGCGGGTTCGACAACGGGGCCCCGCTTCCCCTCACACCCGTGCAACTGGCCTTCCACACGGGCAGCAGACTGCACCCCGAGGTCACCGCGTACGCGTATGTGCGCCAGACCGTCAACGGCCCCCTGGACACCGGTCTGCTCGGCCGCGCGTTCGCCCTCCTCGCCGAACGCCACCCGATGCTGCGCGTCAGGATCGAGGCCGACGACACGGCTCCCGTGCAAAGCGTGGCGCCGCCCGAACCGCTCACCATGCCGTCCTGGTACGAGTTCCGCCACGCAGACGGCCCCCTGGCCGAGCTGGAGGAGGCGCTGTGCAACCGCCCGTTCGACCTGGCCCATGAGGCGCCGGTGCGCGCGGTGCTGGTACGCGAACGCGCCGACCTGGCCCACCTGCTGCTGGTACTGCACCACGCCGCCGCGGACGGGTTCAGCCTCAACGTCCTCGGCGAGGAGCTGTGGTCCGTCTACACCGCCCTCGCGCACGGCCGTTCGCCCGAGCTGCCACCGCTGCAAGCCGATTTCGCCGACTACGCCGCCGCCGTCGAGGCGGAACGGTCCGCACCGGAGTTCGCCGAGGACCAGCGGTACTGGCATGACACGCTCGCCGCCCACCCCACGACGCTGGACCTGCCCTGGGACGGCGAACCGGAGGCACCGCCCGCCGCGCCGCTCACCGCACACCAGGTGGCCACCGACCCCCACCTCACCGCCGCACTGCGCAAGTGCGCCGCCGCCCACGGCGTTTCACTCTTCCACCTGCTGCTGGCCGCGTACGCGCGCTGTCTGGCGCGGTGGAGCGGGCAGCGCGGCATCGTGGTCAACGTGGCCCGCGCCCGTCGCGAACTCCGGCTGTCCGGTCTCGACCGGCTGGTCGGCCCGCTCGCCGACACCTTGCCGCTGTCGGCCGCCGTCGACCCCGACGAGCCGGTCCCCGCCCTGGCACAGCGGTTGCGCGCGATCTGGCTGGACGCGGAGCGGCACGCCCGGCTGACCAGCCTGGACATCGCCCGGCTGCTGCCCACGGCCGGGCTCCGGCCGCGTACGGCCTCCCCAGCGGGGTTCAGCTTCGCCCGCTTCCCCGTCACCACCGACCCCGACTGCCCGGTCACGGTGCGCCCGGCCGCGGCGCGCACCGCCTCCGCAGCCACGCGCCTGGGGCTGCTGTGCTGGGAGAGCGACCGAGCCCTGCACTTCTCCTGGAACTTCCCGGCGCGGCTGTTCACCGGGCCCACGGTGGAGCGCCTGGCACGCGAACACCTTGCCGAACTCGGCCATCTCGCGCGACTCGCCGAGCACGCGGAACACAGGGAACTCGCCGCGCCTGCCGGGGGCGATGTTCCGGCACCGACCACCGTCCCCGGGGCCGGGCGCGGGATCGTCGAGCGCCTGTTGTCACGTTTCCGGGCGGCCGCCGACCAGATCGCGGTCGAAACCGGCGACGCCACCATGACCTACGGCGCACTCGACCGGGCCTCCGCCGCTCTCGCCGACCGGTTGCGCGCCCGGGGTGTCGTCCCCGGGGACCTGGTCGGCCTGCTGACCGAGCCGGGTGCCGACACCGTCGTGGGCGTCGTCGGCATCCTGCGGGCTGGCGCCGGATGGGTGCCACTGGACGCCGCCCATCCCACCGCGCGCCTGGCCGACCAGCTCAACCGCTCGACGGCCCGGACCGTGGTGTGCCACGACGCCACCCGAGCCACCGCCGAGACACTCGATGCCGTGACGACGGTGGCCGTAGACGATCCCTCACCGACACCGACACCGAAGCCACTGCCCGCAGCGGCCCCCGCCCCACCCGCCAACCCCAGCCCCAACGCCATCGCGTATGTCATCTTCACCTCGGGCTCCACCGGCCGCCCCAAGGCTGTGCCCATCACCCACCGGGCGATGGGCAACTACCTGGACTGGGCCGTGGACACCTTCGGCTACCGCGCGGGCGACCGGCTCGTCCAGACGGCCTCCGTGTGCTTCGACGCCTCCGTACGCCAACTGCTGGCACCGCTGCTGGTCGGGGCCACCATTCACACCCTGCCGCGAAACCTGGTCCGCGACCCCGAGGCGCTGCTGGACCGGGTCGTGAAGGACCGGATCACCGTGTGGAGTTCGGTGCCGACGCTGTGGGAACGGCTGCTGACCGCCGCCGAGACCCGGGTACGGCGCGGCGCGCCCCGCCCCGACCTGTCGGCGCTGCGCTGGATCCACGTCGGCGGGGAGGCGCTGCCCGCCGCGCACGTCCGCCGCTGGTACGACCTGTTCGGACCCGGCCACCGCATCGCCAACCTGTACGGGCCGACGGAAACCACCATCAACGCCACCTGCCACCTCATCGAGACCCGCCCCGGCGATGGGGTGCGCCGACTGCCGATCGGCCGTCCCGTCTCCGGCACGGAGGTCGTGGTGGTGGCCGAGGACGGGCGCCGCTGCACCGCCGATGAGCCCGGTGAACTGTTCATCGGCGGAACGGGGCTGACGCCGGGATACCTCGGCGACCCCGGGCTCACGGCAGCGGCGTTCGCCGAGCGCGACGGCAAGCGCTGGTACCGCAGCGGCGACCGAGTCCGCCAACGGCCCGACGGCGTACTGGAGTTCCTCGGCCGCCTGGACGACCAGGTGAAGATCCGAGGCCATCGGGTGGAACCGGGGGAGATCGAGGCGGTGCTGCAAACCCACCCCCGGGTCGCACAGGCCGCCGTACTGCACCGTGACGCCAAGCTGACCGCCTACGTGAAACCTTTGCCGGGCGGTCCCGAACCCGATCCGGCACAGCTACGCACCTATCTGCGCGGCACTCTGCCGGACTACATGCTCCCGGCCCGGTTCCGGTTCCTGGCCGCGCTGCCACTCACCAGCACGGGCAAGGTCGACCGTCGCCGACTGGACGAGTCGGCCGCCGACGCGGACACGGGACCGGCGACGGACGAACACCCGCCCACCCGTGCGGAAGCCCCGGGAACCCCGCCGGTCACGCCAACCGAGCGCACGCTGGCCCGTATCTGGTCCGAGGCGCTGAGTGTCGGGGAGGTCAGCCGCGAGGACGACTTCTTCGCGCTCGGTGGCGACTCCATCCTCGTCCTGGAGGTGTTCGCGCGGCTGGAGAAGGTGTACGAGGGGGAACGGCGAGACGCCACCCTGCCGAGGCCCACGGTCATCTACGAGCACAACACGCTCACCGCCCTCGCCACCGCCGTGGACGAGACTGCCCGCGTGGACGTGGCTGCCCGCGTGGACGAGACTGCCCGCGTGGACGTGGCTGCCATCGAGGACGCGGCAGTCGACGCGGCAACCCCGCCCGCTCTGCCCGATCGGCCCGTGCGGGGAAACCCACCCGCTCCGGCAAGTCCGCCCGCGCCGGAAAACTCGCCCGATGCGCAAGCGCCGCGTGGCCTGCCGGACCAGCCCGCGTCGGCTGGCCTCGGTGGCCCGCCTGGCCCGGAAGAGTCGACCGATCCGGGCTACCCGTCTGGCGCGGTAGCCCGGCCCGTCCCGCCGGCCCAGCCCGTTTCGCCGGCCCAGCCCGTTTCGCCGGCCCAGCCCGTTTCGCCTGGCCCGGGGAATCCGCCCGTTCCCGGGGTTCCGCCCGTTCCCGGGGTTCCGCCCGTTCGGCGAAACTCGCCCGCTCCAGGTAACCCACCCGGTGCGGCGGTCCCGTCCGCCCCGCCGGACCAGCCCGTGCCGCCTGGCCCGGGGAACCCGTCTGGCCAGGGAACGTTGCCCGCTCCGAGTACCCCTCCCACCCCCGGAATCGGCGACGCTTCCGCCCCCGCCGGCGCGGACCTCACGCCGTACCCCCTCACGCCCACCCAGCGCGGCTTCCTGGTCGCCGAGGCCATCGCGCCCGGATCCGGCTCCGCGTGGCTGGCCCGGCTTCGCCTTCGCGGTCCGCTGCGGACCGATCTCTTCCAGCGCGCGGTCGACGCCCTCGTCGTCCGCCACCCCATGCTGCGCACCGTCTTCCCCGCGGGCGCCCGTCCGCCGGTCCAGCAGGAACTGCCGCCCGCGCTGCGGCTCCCGGTCGACTTCGAGACGCTGGCATCCCCGGGCCTGGTCGAGGAGCGGGTCGCCGACGAACGCCGTCGCCGGTTCGAACCGTGGGCCTGGCCACTGCTGCGCCTGCGCGTGCTCACCACCGGCCTCGACGAGCACACGCTCGTCGTCCACGCCCACCACCTCATCGGTGACGGCTACAGCGCGGCCCTGTTCGGCCGGGAACTGCTCACCGTCTACGACCGGCTCGGTCGCGGCGAGCCGACCGGGTTGCCACCGCTGCGCAGCACCTTCCGCGATTACGTCACCCTGCTCCAGCGGCCGGACTTGGACCCCGGCCGGGACCCGGGGGCCACCGCTTGGCGGGCCCGCCAAGCCACCCCGTACCAGCGGCCCGACCTGCGACGCCCGGGCGCGGGGAGCGGCGCGACGGCGGGCGCCGAGGCCACGGGGGTCGGCTCGTCGGAGTTCAGGTCGGCGGGGTTCACCCTCGACGCCGAGCTGACGGCCGGGCTGCGCACCCTCGCCACCACCGTCCGCGCCACGTCGTACGCGCCCGTCCTGACCGCCTACTACCGGGCCCTGGCAAACCTCACCGGGCAACGGGACCTCGTCCTCGGGCTGGCGGTCACCGGACGCGACCACCCGCTGCCCGACATCAGCCGACTGTTCGGTCCCTTGGCGGCCGCCGTGCCGCTGCGGCCTGCCGTGGCGGAGGCGGGCGCCGGGGCCACGCCCGACGGATCGTTCCGCTCCTTCCGCGAGGACCTGCTCCAGATCACCGAGGAGGCCGTGGCCACCCGGACGTACGGCACCGCGGGCGACACCGGAGGCGGTACGAGCGGCGGCACCGGCGGCGGTACGCGCAGCCGAACTGATGGCGGTACGAGCGGGGGCACCAATCGTGGCACTGGCGGCAGCATGAGCAGCAGCGCCACCAACGGCGAGCCGCCCGACGACCAGCCCGGTCCACCCGACTTGCCCGGTCCACCCGACTTGCCCGCACCACCCGGCCTGCCCCGGGCCACTCAGTTCCTCTTCAGCTACCTGGACTTCTCCGCCCTCGGCCCACCCACCGGCGCAACCCTGACCCTCGATTGGGACCACCACGACACGGAACTCGCCCCGCCCCCGATGGGAACCGACGTATTCCTGACCGTCCGCCCGGTCGGGGACGGCCTGCGCGTCACCCTGCGGGCCTCGGCCGCCGCCCTCGACGCGCCCACCTTCACCACGTTCACCCGCGCACTGCGGGACGAGCTCACCCGGGCGGCAACGCCCCGCCCGCGCCCCACCCCTACCCCTACCTCGGCCCCGGCCCCTGCCCCCGCGCCGCGCGCCTTCGGTGGTACGGACGCCGCGCTCATCGGCTACCTACCGGCCCCCGGACACCTGGCGGCCCTCGTGGGGATACCGGAATCCGCCCTGCCCCGCGAACACATGCGAGACCTGCTCTTCCCGGACGGAGGTCCCCGTCTGCTGGAGGAGATCAGCACACCGTTGGGCCGCTCCGCGTTCGTCGCGCTGCCGCTGTTCGCGGATGAACTGGCCGCAGGGAGCGCGCTCACCGGCCACACCGCCCGTGCCGTCGGCCACGCCGCCTCCCTCGGCGCACGCTGCGTGTCCCTGGCGGGCATGATCCCCGCGTTGACCGGCTACGGATTCGAGGTGGTGCGCGCCACCGACCGGGCGACGACGGCGGTCACCACCGGCCACGCCGCCACCGCCGTGTCCGTGGTCAAGACCGTCCACGCCGCACTCGCCGCGAGCGGACGTGACCTCGGCGACCTGACCGTCGCCATGGTCGGACTCGGCTCCATCGGTACGTCATCCCTCAACCTGCTCCTCACCCGCGCCCCGCGCCCGCCCGCCCACCTGGTGCTGTGCGATGTCGCGGGCAGCGCGCCCCGCCTGCACGCACTCGCCACGGAGCTGCGCGGGAGCGGGCTGGCCGGGTCGGTGGCGACGGCCGAGTCCGCCCCGGCCCTTCCCGCCGCCGTGTACGAGGCCGACCTGATCGTCACCGCCGTCAGCGGTGGCACCGCCGTCCTCGACGTAGACCGACTGCGCCCCGGCACCGTCGTGGTCGACGACTCCTTCCCGCACTGCTTCGACACCGCCCGCGCCCTCGCCCGGATGCGCGGGCAGCGCGATGTGCTGACCGTCGGAGGCGGCCTGCTCGCGGTCGGCGACACCGAGCGGCACATCGCCGACAACCTCCCACCGGCCGCCGCCTCCGGATACGCGGAACGGTCCTGGCTGCCGGGCACGGTCGCCTCCTGCCGACTCGAATCCCTGCTGCACTCCGCCGTGTCCGGCCTGCCACTGGTCCACGGACTGGTCAACGCCTCCCATGCGCACGCCTACTGGGACGCGGTCGAAGCAGCCGGAGTGAGCGCCGCCCCACTGCACCTGCTCGGCCACACCCTCGCCACCGGGCCACCGTGGCATGGGACGACTTCTCACGGGACGTCCTGACCGACTCCACGAGCTGCCGTTCGCGCTGTTGATATGGCTTTTCTCCCAGATAAGGGTCATATGTCAGGAATCCCTTGACGCTGAAATCGCCTTCTGTCAGCGTGCTCGCCATGCCTCGCAACGCAGTCATCGGTGTGGACATCGGTACCTCGAGCAGCAAGGGCGTTCTCGTCGGCCTCGATGGCACACTGATCCGCTCGGCCACTCGGGAGCACACCCCCGCAAGGCCCGGCCCCGGTCACTTCGAGATGGACGCTGCCGTCTGGTGGCGCGAGTTCGTCGAACTCGCCCGGGAGTTGACCGGCTCCGGTGACACCGCCTCCGGTGACACCGCCTCTGGTGACACCGTCGCGGATGGCGCCGCCTCCGGTGACACCACCGTAGTCGCCGTCGGGGTCAGCGGCATGGGGCCCTGCGTTCTGCTGGCCGATGAGCACGACACCCCGCTGCGCCCCGCCGTTCTGTACGGTGTGGACACCCGCTCGGTCCAGCAGATCCGGCGCATCGAGGCGTGGCTCGGCGCCGAGGAGATCATCCGCCGCTGTGGCTCCGCTCTGACCACACAGGCCGCCGGGCCGAAGATCGCCTGGATCGCCGAGGAGGAGCCCGAGGTCTACGCGCGGGCCCGGCGGCTGTACATGCCGAGCTCCTGGTTGGTCAGGAAGCTCACCGGAAACTACGTCCTCGACCACCACTCGGCCAGCCAGTGCACCCCGCTGTACGACACGCTCGCCGGTGAGTGGTACGCCCCCTGGGCCGCCAAGGTCGCCCCCGGCATCGAACTGCCGCCACTGCGCTGGCCCGGCGATGCGGCCGGGGCCCTCACCACCGAGGCCGCCGAGGCAACCGGCCTGCCCGCCGGGATCCCCGTCACCACCGGCACCATCGACGCCTGGGCCGAGGCCCTGAGCGTGGGGGCGCAGCACATCGGCGATCTGATGCTGATGTACGGCACCACCATGTTTCTCATCCATACCGTGCCCAAGCCGCTGACCAGCCCGTCCCTGTGGGGCACGGTCGGCGCCCTGCCCGGAACCCGTAATCTGGCCGGCGGCATGGCCACCTCCGGTGCGGTCGCCAACTGGCTGCGGGATCTGTTCACCGACGGGGACCACGCCGAACTCACCGCGCTGGCCACCGAGTCGGGCGCCGGCGCCAATGGCCTGCTGATGCTCCCGTACTTCTCCGGAGAGCGGACCCCGATCATGGACCCGGACGCCCGCGGAGTGATCGCCGGGCTGACCCTGTCCCACACCCGTGGCGACCTCTACCGGGCCGCGCTCGAAGCCACCGGGTTCGGCGTCCGCCAGAACATCGAGGTCATCGAGGCGGCCGGCGGTGACATCCGCCGCGTTGTCGCCGTCGGTGGCGGCACCCAGGGCTCCCTGTGGACGCAGATCGTCTCCGACATCACCGGCCGCCCGCAGGAGCTGCGCACCATCACCATCGGCGCCGGTTACGGTGACGCTCTGCTGGCCGCGCAGCTCGTCGGGGACGCCTCCATCGAGGACTGGAACCCGGTGCGCGAGACGGTGACGCCCCGCGCCGAGCACACCGGGCGCTACGACGAGCTGTACACCCTCTACCGGCGGCTGTACCCGGACACCGCCGCGACCGTCCACGCCCTGGCGGCACTCCAGGAGCGCTGAGCGCCCCCTTCCCGTCGTCGAGTGCCCGTTTCACCTCGATCGCCGTACTGGCCGCCTCGCACCCCTGCACTCATCAAACGAATTCACTTTGGTGATGCTGCCCTATCCCGCTCCGATGCTTGTGTTTTGAATTGGATTCGGTTTTGCTGGGGAGGGTCATCAAGGGTGTGTCGTGGCCCTTGGTGAGCCGTCGAGCTCATCGCCGGAGGGGAGTCACGTGCGCGTGAAGGATGTCGATCTGCTGGTCATCGGTGCGGGAATGGCGGGGTTGACCGCCGGTGCTCGCGCTGTTCGCAACGGTCTGTCCGTCATGGTCGTGGAGATCGCCGGGGACGTGGGCGGTTCCGCGCGCTTCGCGGGCTACGCGTGGACCGCGCCGAGCCATGACGTCATGGACCAGCACAATCCATGGGGAGACACCGCGCTCAAGCGCGCCCTCGTGGATCGGTTTCCCGAAGGCGTCGAATGGATTCGTTCGCTCGGCGTGGAGACCAAGGACGCGCAGCGCGTCCTCAGTTTCGGTCGCGGGCACCAGTTCGACACCCATCAGTATGTCGACACCTGTTGTCGGATCGTCCGCCAAGGCGGTGGCGCGTTGCTGTTGGAGACGTGTGCCGAACGGCTGGTGGTCGAGGACGGGGCTGTGGCGGGGGCGGAGCTGAGGCTGGCCGATGGCACGCACATGCGTGTGCGTGCCGCGTCCACGCTGATCGCGACCGGCGGGTTTCAGGGAGATCCGGAACTCCGTACCGCGCATGTGCACCCCCGTGCCGGGGGCATGCAGCTCCGCTCCAACTCCTTCAGCCGCGGTGGCGGATACCGTCTGGCCACCCAGGTCGGTGCCGCCACCGGCCACGACGACGCGGGCTTCTACGGCCATCTCATCCCCAGCGGGATCTCCTTCGCCGACCCGGCGGACTTCGTCGACTTGTCCCTCTACTACAGCGAGCACGCCCTTCTGTTCAACGTGCTCAACGATCGGTTCGTGGACGAGACGCTGGGCGACCACCTCACGGCCATGGCGTTGCTGGAGCAGCCCGAGAGCCGGGGTCTGCTCATCGCTGACGCCCGGGTGTTCCGTGACTGGGTCGTCGGGTCGTACGTCGAGGGTGCCGTCGCCGTGGACAAGTTCGCGCTGGCCGGCAAGCGGGGCGGCCGTGTGGGACTCGCCGAAGACCTCGACGAACTGGCCTACCTCCCGGAGGAATGGGGGTACCGGGGCGACGCCGTGCGCGACGCGGTCAAGCTGTTCAACGAAGACGCCGCGGCGGGGCTGGAGCCGGTGCCCGGTCGGCAGCTCGACCGCCTCCCGCTCGACGAACCGCCGTACTACGTGATCGAGACGGTACCGGCCATCACCTTCCCCTTTCACGGTGTGCGCATCGACGACCGGGCCCGCGTCCTGCGCGGGGACGGCGAACCGCTCCACGGACTCCTCGCGGCCGGGTCGGACACCGGTGGCCTGTGGCACCGCGCCTACGCAGGCGGCATCGCCTCGGCCCTGGTGTTCGGACTGACCGCCGCGGACACCGCCACCACCACCGCGACGGCGTCACAGGCGAGGGAGTCACAAGCGACGGACTGAGCGCTCGCCGCCCCACCACCTCGCTCGTCCGCCGGGACGGGGTGGTGGGGCGCCGTCCCCGCGACCGGGTGGTGGTGCGTCAGCGTGCCGTCCAGCCGCCGTCCACGTACAGCTCGGAGCCGGTCACGAAGCTCGCGTCCTGGGAGGCGAGGAACGCGACGGCCCCCGCGACCTCATCCGGCGTGCCGAGCCGCCCCATGGGGGTGCCCTCGACCATCGCGGTGTGACGGGGAGTGCCCCGCCACAGTTCGCGCGAGAGAGGGGTCTCGATGAAACCGGGATGGATCGAATTGACGCGGACGCCGCGCGTGGCCCAGTGCAGGGCGGCGTTCTTCGTCATCAGCCGGACCGCACCCTTCGCCGCGTGGTACGAGAACTGGCTGCCGAAGCCGCCCACCGTGCCGAAGATCGACGCGATGTTGACGATCGAGCCGCCACCGGCGCGTTCGATCGCGGGTCCACCGTGCTTCATGCCGAGCCAGACACCGCCCTGGGTCACCGCGATGACCTTGTCCCAGGACTCCTGGGTCTCCGTCTCCACGGTGCGCATCTGGGCGATACCCGCGTTGTTGACGAGCACGGACAGGCCGCCCAGTTCGGAGACCACGCGCTCGACCGTGCCGCGCCACGCCTCCTCGTCGCTCACGTCCAGCGCGAGGCCCAGCGCCCGCGCCCCATCGGCCGCCAGCTCCTTCGTCAGCTCCTCCGCCAGCTGCTCGCAGCGGCCGGCGTCCACGTCGGTCACCACCACCGTGGCGCCCTCGATGGCCAACCGCCGCGAGACGGCGGCTCCTATACCGCCGGTCGCGCCGGTGACCAGGGCGATCTGTCCGGACAGTCGGTCTCGCACGGGCTCTCCTCCGTCTTGCGTGGCGTTTCGCGTGGCGTCGGACGTGGCGTCTCGCGTGGCACCTTGGGTGGTAACTCGCGTGGCATCTGGCATGGCGTCTCGCGTGGCATCTCCGGTGTCAGCCGTGGCATCTCCGGTGTCAGCGGTCACGGCAGCAGCTCCAGCCCCGAGCGCAGCAGCGCGGGCACCGCGGAGCCGACCCGCTCGAATCCCGTTCCGACCGTCTGTCCCGCCGAATAGCGGGCGTGGATGCCCTCCGCGATGACGGCGAGCTTGAAACAGCCCAGTGCCTGGTAAAAGGGCAGGCCACCGATGTCCCGTTCGGACTTCTCGGCGTATCGCTCGGCCACCTCGCGGCCCGAGGGAAAGCCGGAATTGGCCGTCGGGACGTGGCGCGCCCCGAGGACCGGTTCGCAGGTCCGGTCCCAGTACATGAGCAGCATCCCGAGGTCGGCGAGCGGATCGCCGAGCGTGGCCATCTCCCAGTCGAGCACGGCGGCGATCCGCCCGAACTCGCCGGGTGCCAGGATGACGTTGTCCAGGCGGTAGTCGCCGTGCACGATGGCCGGGGCGCCGCTCGCGGGCAGGGAACGGGCCAGCCTGCCGTGCAGTTCGTCGAGGTCGGGCAGGCTCCGCGTGGCGACCTTGTCCCACTGCCCGCGCCATCGCCGCACCTGGCGCTCCAGATAGCCGTCGGGCCGGCCGAAGTCGCCGAGCCCGACGGTGGTCGCGTCCACCGAGTGCAGTGTGACCAGGGCGTCCACCAGCGCGTCAGCGGCGCGCCGCGCGTCGTCGGGCGGGAGCGCGGCGGCCTCGTCGCCGTCGCGCAGCACCGTGCCCGTCACGAAGTCGACGACGCAGAACGGCGCTCCGATCACCTCCGGATCCGTGCACGACAGCACGGCCCGGGCAACCGGCACCGCGGTGTCGCCGAGCGCCGCGACGACGCGGTATTCGCGGTCCATGTCGTGCGCGGTCGGTGTCAGCACCCCCAGCGGTGGCCGTCGCACCACCCACCGGTGTGCCCCGTCGGTCACCGCGTAGGTGAGATTGGAGCGCCCGCCCTGCAGGAGTGTGACCGTGAGCGGGCCCGCGCACTCGGGTACGTGGCGTTCGAAGTAGCGCTGCAACGCGGCCACGTCCACTCCGGCCACCGTCGCCCCAGAACTGGTCACCGGGTGCCCCGCCGCTCCCGCGCCGTCCGCACCGCGCGCTTGGCGATGGCCCAGCGATGGGTCTCGGAAGGGCCGTCGTAGATACGGAACGGGCGCACCTCGCGGTACAGCCGCGACAGCGGGGCGTCCCCCGAGATGCCGAGCGCACCGCATATCTGGACGGCCCGGTCGACCACCCGGTTCACCGCCTCGGAGACGTAGGTCTTGGCGATCGAGGTGTGCTGGGCGGCGGGGCGGCCCTGGTCCAGCTCCCAGCAGGCCCGCCACAGCACCGCCCGGCTGGTCTCGATGTCGATTTCGGAGTCGGCCAGCATCTGCTGCACCATGCCCAGTTCGGCCAGCGGCTTGCCGAAGGCCGAACGGTCCGCCGCGCGCTCCAGGGCGATGTCCTGCGCCCGACGGGCCACGCCGAGCCAGCGCATGCAGTGGGTCATGCGCGCGGGCCCCAGGCGTACCTGGGCATACGCGAAGCCCTGGTCCACCTCGCCCAGGACGGCCTCGTCCGCGACCTCGCAGCCCTCGAAGGCGATTTCGCTGTGCCCGCCGAAGAGGCCCTGGTCCAGGGTGTCGATATTCCGGACGATCTTCATACCGGGGTTGTCGGCGGCGACGAGGAACATCGTCGCGCCGCCCGGGTCGCCGGGGCCGCCACTGGTGCGGGCCATGCAGATGGCGAAGGCCGCCCCGTCGGCGCCGCTGATGAACCACTTGCGGCCGTCGAGCCGCCAGCCGCCGTCGATCTTCGTCGCGGTCGTCATGAGCGCACGCGGGTCGGAGCCGGCTCCCGGCGCCGGCTCGGTCATCGCGAAGCACGAGCGCGCCTCACCGGCCGCCAGCGGGCGCAGATACCGCTCCTTCTGCTCCTCCGTGGCCACCACCTCGAGCAGATGCGTATTGCCCTCGTCGGGAGCCGCGCAGTTGAGCGCGAGGGGCCCCAGCAGCGAGTACCCGGCCGCTTCGAACACCACCGCCTGCCCGCACAGGTCCAGTCCGAGTCCGCCCCATTCGGCGCCGACGTGCGGGGCGAACACGCCCGCCTCGCGGGCCGCGTCCTGAAGCCGACGGCGCAGCGGCTCCGGCCCGGCATGGACGTTGCCGTCACACGCCTGCTCCTCGGGTATCACCACCTCCCGTACGAATTCGGTGGTACGCCGCGCGATCCCGGCGACCCGTTCGTCGATCTCGAACCCGATGGGCACGTTGCACTCCCGAGCTTGGCTACTGCCTACCTGTACGGCGACACTTCGCATCGTGGGCGCGCGACCGCGCACCCACGACGCGAAGCAGATCTGAAGCGCGGGCACCGCACCCGGCGCGCCCCGCTCCTTACGAGTAAACCGAATCCAATTCAGATCATCAACCGGTCGGCGTGTGTCGATGCGGTCACCGTCTCGCACGGCACTCCGCCGCCGACTGAGCCGCAGGTCGGACGTCGTAAGCGCGAAGCCCTTTCGGCCCGCGCGCCTGATGGTGCCCACGGCATCCGCCGCACTCCCGGAGGAAACTCCTGTTCGATGGCTAGCTGGACTGAGTTCAGTTCTGTAGCGTCCCGAGCGTCGGCATGGCACCGGACCGTGCCGTCGCGAAGGGAGCCGGATCATGAGCACCACACAACAGCCCGCACCTCCGGGGGAGGAGGCGGCGTCATACGATCCACGTACGGTGCGCCGCGCGATGCTCGCCGGGAGCATCGGCACCCTGATCGAGTACTACGACTTCAGCGTCTACGGCTATCTCGCCGTGGCGATCGCACCTCAGTTCTTCCCGGGCGACGATCCGGCGGCCTCATTGCTGGCAACGCTCGCGGTGCTCGCCACCGGCCTCGTGGTGCGGCCGGTCGGCGGTGTCTTCTTCGGGTGGATCGGCGACCGATGGGGTCGCCGCAAGGCGCTGGTCTCCTCCGTGGTGTGCATGGGCGTGGCCAGCAGCGTCACGGGCCTGCTGCCGACCTACAGCCAGATCGGCGTGTTCGCCGCGGTGCTCCTGTTCATCACCAGGCTGGCGCAGGGCGTCTCCTCGGGCGGTGAGTCGGTCGGTGCCTACACCTACATCTACGAGTCGGCGCCGCCCGGGCGCAGAGCCTTCCTCGGTTCCGTCACGCCCATCGGGTCCAACCTCGGGTTCATGTTCGCGGCCGCCACGGCCGGGGCGATCTCGGCCCTCACCACCAAGGATCAGATGGGCGACTGGGGCTGGCGGCTGCCCTTCCTGATGGCCGTGCCGCTCACCTTGATCTGTCTGTGGGCCCGGCTGCGGATCGAGGACACGCCGGAATTCGAGGCGGCCGCACAGCGCGCCGACATCCCGACGGCGCCCATCCGGGAGGTACTGTCCACCCACCGCGGCGCGCTGCTGCAGTCCATCGGCCTGGCCATGGCGCAGGGCGGAGCCATCTTCCTGGGGCTGACGTACATCGGCATCCATCTGACCACCAACCTGGGGTACGACTCCACGCAGGTGTTCTGGCTGACCGCAGGGGTCGTGCTCGTCACCGTGCTGCTCATGGTGCCGGCCGGCTGGCTCGCCGCCCGGTTCGGCTGCCGTCGCGTCCTGATGTGCGGGCTGCTGGGCTTCCTGGTGACCGCCTACCCCGCGATGATGCTCATGGGCCGGCACAACCTGGCCCTGGCCGGCCTGGCTTATCTGCTCTTCATGGTGAGCAGTGGGTTTGTGCAGGTCCCGGCGGCCAGTCTGTGGCCGCGTCTGTTCGAACGCCGGGTCCGCTACACCGGCATGGCGATCGGGTACAACATCGGCACCGTCCTCGCGGGCGGTACGGCTCCGTACATCGCGACCTTCCTTGTGGACAAGACCGGGAACCTGCTCTCCCCGGCGTTCTTCGTCATGGTGGTCTGCCTGATCGGGATCGGTTCCCTGCTCACTGTCCGCGAGGACGTGTAGAGGGCGGGTGCGGTGGCCGCGGCCACCGCACCGCACCGCGTCAGTCCGCCGTCGTGGAGGAGTGGCCGCGGAGGCCGATGGTCTGGCCACCGTCGATGAGGAACTCCCCACCCGTGGTGTAGGAGGCGTCGTCGCTCGCGAGGAAGAGCACCATGCGGGTGACCTCCTCGGGCTCCCCGATGCGTGCCACCGGCTGATGGGCGAAGAGTTCGGGTGAGGCGGTCTCGCCCATGGGCGTGCGGATGACTCCGGGGTGTACGGAGTTGACGCGTACCCCCGTGCCTGCCAGGTCCAGTGCGGCGGCCTTGGTCATCCCGCGCACCCCCCACTTGCTCGCCACATAGCCGATGCCATTGGCGAAACCCGTCATCCCGGCGGCCGAGGAGACGTTGACGACGGCCCCGTGGCCGCGCTCGCGCATGCCGGGGAGAACGGTGTGCATGCCGAGGAAGGCGCCCACCAGATTGACGTCGATGATCCGGCGGAAGTGCTCGGGCGACTGCTGCTCCACACCGCCGTAGTGCATGATCCCCGCATTGTTGACCAGGACATCCACGGGGCCGAGGGTGTCCTCGACCGTGCGGACGACGGACCGCCACTGCGCTTCGTCGGTGACGTCGAGGTGGCAGTACCGCGCGTGGGGGAGTTCCCCGGCCAGGGCCTCGCCCTCGTCGTCCAGGACGTCACAGACGGCGACCCGGGCGCCCTCTGCGACCAGCCCCCGTACATGCGTGGCACCCATGCCCCGGGCGCCGCCGGTGACGATCGCTACTTTTCCGTCGAAGCGCATGCTGAACTTCCCTTCCGCATCCGTGAGTTGCCGCGTCGGTGAGCCCCCGCGTCGGTGAGCCCCCGCGTCCGTGAGCCCCCGCGTCGGTGAGCCCCCGCGTCCATGAGGCCCGCGTCCATGAGCCCCCCGCGTCCATGAGCCGGAGCCGTCAGTCCACCGCGAATGTGATCAGTCCGGTACGAGCACGGTCCGGCCCCGCACCCGGCCCCGGCGAAGCCGGTCGATCGCCTCGGCGGCGGCGGACAGCGGGAAGCGCTCCGTCTCGACGTGGAGCGCCCCCGAACGTGCCAGCGCGACGACCGCGGCCAGTTCCTGGCGCGTACCCCAGAAGGGCAGTGAGAGCCGGAAGCCGGGTGGGAGGACACCCGGCTTGGCCACCGTCAGGCTGCCGCCTCCGCTTCCGACGACGGCGAGTTCGCCGCCGGGGCGCAGGACGCTGGTCGCGAGTTCCAGCGTCTGTGCGGCGCCGACGAAGTCGAACACGGCGTCCGCCCCCACGCCACCGCTGCGCGCCCTCAGCACGCGGGCGGTGTCCGGCCGCATCAGGGTGCCGAAGTCCGCGCCGGAGCGATCCGCGAGAGCCAGGGCGTCCTCCCGGACATCGACCGCCAGCACACGGCTCGCGGTGGTCGCGTGGAGGGCCTGGACGGCCAGGTGGCCGAGCCCGCCGACACCGATGACGACGGCGGTGGTGCCCTCGACGAGGGCGTGCCGGAGCCCGGCCACGGCGTGGTAGGACGTCAGGCCCGCGTCGGAGAGCGGGGCGGCCTGGTCGGCCGACAGGTCGCCGATCGGCACCAGATGGCGGGCGGACGGGACGAGCAGATACTCGGCCATTCCGCCGTCCCGGCCCAGTCCCGCCCCGTGCCAGGCGAGGGTGTCCCGCCGGTCGCAGTAGTTGTCGGAGCCCGCGGCGCACCGGGCGCAGGAGCCGCAGCCCCACGGCCCGTAGAGCACCACGCGGTCACCTGCGCTCACCCCGTCGGCGGCGGGCCCCAGGGCCGTGACCTGCCCGGCGACCTCGTGGCCGAGGGTGAATGGCAGCCCGTAGGGGAGCGCGCCCGGAGCACCGTCGATGACATGCAGATCGGAGCGGCAGAGACCGGCGGCTTCGACCCGCACCAGCACCTCGGCGCCGTGGGGGACGGGCCGCTCGACCTCTGTAAGTGCCGGAGCCTCGCCCCAGGCCGTCAGCCGCAGTGCCCTCATCTTCACCGTCCCGGGTCTTGTCAGCGCTGCGGCTGCCACGGTAACAGAGGTGAAGTCGGTTCAATAGATGGCTGAGGCAACGGAAGGGGATCGGTGTGACGAGCGAAGAGGTCCGCACGGGGAGGTTCGCCGACAGGGTCGCGATGGTGACGGGAGCCGCCTCCGGCATGGGCGCGGCGGTCGCCCGGCAACTGGCCGCGGAAGGTGCGCGGGCCGTCGTCCTGGCGGACGTGAACGGCGACGGCGCGGCGGCCGTCGCCGAGGAACTGCCCGCCGCCCGGGCGGTCGCACTCGACGTCACGGACGCGGCGGGCGTCGACAGTGCCTTCCAGGACGTACTGCGCCGGCACGGCCGCCTCGATGTCCTGGTGCACGCGGCGGGGGTCGACGATCCCGAGGCGAAGCGGCGCATCGCGGACGCGGCCGTCGAAGGGCGGCCGGTCGAGCTGACCGATTCCCTCGACGACGCCTCCTGGCGGCGGGTCATGCGCGTGAACCTGGACGGAACCTTCCATGTGCTGCGCGCCGCGGTGCGGGTCATGCGGCCCCGCGGGGCCGGGGCGATCGTGGTGATCGGATCGTCGTCGGCCTTCGACGCGCCCGTCGGCTACCCGCACTACGCCGCCTCCAAGGCGGGGGTGCACGCCCTGGCCCAGGCCGTGGCCAAGGAGGTCATCGCGTCCGGGATCCGCGTGAACCTGGTGGCGCCGGGGCCGACGGACACGGGGATGGCGGCCCGCACCCCCGAGGCGCTGCGGTCGGCCTTCGCCGACCCGCGGGTGCGCCCGTACGCGACGCCCGAGGAGATATCCGAGATCGCCCTCTTCCTCGCGAGCGATGCCGCGGCGAACCTCGTCGGCGCGGTGCTGCTCGCCAACGGCGGCCGGTTCACCGCCTGAGCGGATCCGGGCCGGTCCCCTGATCTGGGCCGGTCCCCTGATCCGGGGCGGCCCCTGATCCGGGGCGGCCCCCTGATCCGGACCGCCCCGATCCTGGCGCCGGATGGTCTTGCCTGCCTGGAGTTCCCATGCCTACGGTCATGAATTGAGTTCAATTCTTGCGCTTCTCGCCCGCCGTACGAGCATGATGGAGATCCCATGCACCGTCGCCACCCCGAGATCGACCCCCAGCTACTGTCCGAAACGGACGAACAGCGACAACTGCGTACCGTCCTGCGGGACCTCTACGCCGAGGCGAGTGGTGTCGAGGAGGTGCGCAAGCATCTGGCCACCCCGCGCGGATACGACGAAGCGCTCTGGGGGCGGCTCGCGGGCGAGATCGGCGTCCACGGCCTGGCCATTCCGGAGGAGTACGGCGGGTCGGGCTTCACCTTCGCCGAGCTGGCCGTGGCCCTGGAGGAATCCGGACGCGCCCTGTACTGCGCGCCCCTGCTCCCCACGGTGGTCCTGGCCGCAAACGCCCTGCTGTTCAGCGGCGACCGTACGGCATGCGAGCGCTATCTGCCCCGGATCGCCGACGGCACGCTCACCGCCACCGTGGCCGGGTTCGGCCCCGGTGGTCCCGGTGGCCTCGACGAGTCCGGCGAGCCCGGCGTCACCGCGGAACAGGGGGCCAATGGCTGGGTGCTGCGCGGGCAGGCGGACTTCGTGCTCGACGGGGCCGGTGCGGATCTGCTCCTGGTGCGGGCCGGAACGCCCGCCGGGCCTCGGATCTTCGCTTGTGAGCCCGTCCCCGACACCTGCCGGCGGACTCCGCGCCGCGTCCTGGACGAGACGCGGCGCCAGGCGCTGGTGGAGTTCGGGGGCGCCCCGGCCACTGCCGTGGGCACGGCGGAGGGGGTCGAGGGCACGGTTTCGGCCACGCTGGACACCGGGCGGGCCGCGCTGGCGGCCGAGCAGGTCGGCGGCAGCGGGCACGCGCTGGACGCCACGGTCGCCTTCGTGGCCCAGCGCCACCAGTTCGGCCGCCCCATCGGGTCCTTCCAGGCCGTCAAGCACCGGCTGGCCGATGTGCTGGTGGCGCTGGAGGCGGCGCGCTCGGGGTCCGCGTATGCGACCGCCTGTGCCGCCATCGCCTCGCCGCAGTTGCCGGTGGCCGCCTGTGCCGCCGCCGTGGTCTGCTCCGAGACCTTCCGCCTGGCGACGGCCGAGTACGTCCAGTTGCACGGCGGGATCGGCTTCACCTGGGAGCACCCGGCGCATCTGTACGTGCGCCGGGCGCGCGGCGCAGAGGTGCTGTTCGGCACGGCGGACCAGCACCGGACCCGGCTCGCCGGGCTCGTCGGCCTCGCTGGCCGCCCCGCTGCCTGAACCCGAATAGGTATGTCTCGATCAAGGGCTTGACACCGTGCGGCTCTGGAATCAGAGTTGTAGTGAATTCAGTTCAGTTTCAGAGGGGTGAGGGATGACAACGGAAGAAGAGATCCAGTTCGAGCGCGACGGCCACGTCGCCCGTGTGTGGCTCAACCGTCCGTGGAAGAAGAACTGCGTCACCGTGCCGATCCTTGAGCGGCTAGACGAGATCATCACCGAGGTGGACGAGGACCCCGAGCTTCGGGTCCTGGTGGTGCGCGGCCGTGGCGGCACGTTCTGCTCGGGGTTCGACCTCGACAGCCTGAAGGCCGAGTACGTCGGCAAGTCGAACGCGATCGACGTCGCGGTGAAGTCCGCGAAGGTGTGCGACCGCCTGTACTCGATGAAGACCCCCTCGGTCGCGGTCCTGGAGGGCCATGTCACCGCGGGCGGCTTCGAGATCATGATCTCCTGCGACTTCGCCATCTCCGCCGACGACGCGAAGATCGGCGACTTCCACATCCGCCGCGCGCTGTTCGGCGGGGCCGGTCCGATCTACCGGGTGCCGCGCATGATCGGCATCCGCAAGACCAAGGAGCTGATGCTCACCGGCAAGCTCCTCTCCGGCATCGAGGCCGCCGAGTTCGGCCTGATCAACAAGTCGGCCCCGGCCGAGGAGCTGGACGCGACGGTCGAGGAGTTCATCAGCCACCTCGCCGACAAGAGCCCCTTCACCATGTGGCTCACGAAGATGACGATCGACCGCAGCCTGGACGCCGACACCCAGTCGCTGATGGTGATGGAGCACCTCGCCGTGGGTGTGGCGCTCAACTCCGAGGACGCGAACGAGGGCGTGTCGGCGTTCCTGGAGAAGCGCGAACCCAAGTGGCAGGGGCGCTGATCCGGATGACCACGGATCCGCGGAGCTCCGCCGCCGGCGGGCTCCAGGGCGCACGCTGCTCCGGCTGCTCGGTGACGGTGTACCCCGCGGACGACACGTGCCCGCGCTGCGGAGGGCCGGCCGATCCGGCGGCCCTCCAGGGCACGGGCACGCTGTGGACCTGGACGGTGCAGCGGTACGCCCCCAAGTCGCCGCCCTACCAGGTCCCGCCCGGAGGCTTCGAGCCGTTCGCGCTCGGCTATGTCGAGCTGGCGGAGGGGGTGCGGGTGGCCGCCGTCCTCGACGTCGACGACCTCGACGCCGTCCGTATCGGCATGCCGCTCTCCGTGACCGCCGATGCCGGGGTGCCCCGGGCCAGGCCCACGTCCCTGAGCGAGGAGGGCTCTTGAGCACCGATGTGCTGATCTGCGGCGCGGGGCGCACCCCGTTCGGCCGGTCGGAGACGACCGGCCGGCAGCTCGCCGTGGCCGCCGTGAACGCCGCGCTGGCGGACGCCGGGATCCCGTGGTCGCGGGTGCGGGCCGCGTTCGGCGGCAGCGACAGCGCGGGTCTCGCGGACACCCTGGTGGCCCAACTCGGCCTGACCGGACTGCCGTTCGTCAATGTCAAGAACGGCTGCGCCACCGGTGGCAGTGCGCTGGTCTCCGCCGTGAACGCGATCCGCTCCGGCATGGCGGACGTCGTCCTCGCCGTCGGCTTCGACAAACACCCGCGCGGCGCCTTCGACCCCAGGCCCGAGGACTGGGGGCTGGGAGCGGAGTACGGCAGCGACGGGCTGATGGTGACCACCCAGTTCTTCGGCATGAAGATCCAGCGCTATATGCACGACCACGGGATCACCCCGCGGACCCTCGCCCTGGTCGCCGAGAAGGCGTACCGCAACGGCGGCCTGACCCCCGAGGCATGGCGGCGCGAACCGGTGTCCGCCGCGAAGATCCTGGAATCCGGCATGGTCAGCGATCCGCTGACCCGCTTCATGTTCTGCTCCCCGGGAGCGGGCGCGGCGGCGCTGGTCCTCTGCTCACCCGAGGCCGCCCGCGCGATGGACGGCACACCGGTCACCCTGCGCTCGGCGGCCGTACGCACCCGGCGCTTCGGCTCGTTCGAGGTGTTCAGCCCGTGGATTCCCGGGGGCACCCTGACCAGCGTCAGCCGTGACGCCTCGGCCGCCGCCTTCGAGGAGGCGGGGCTCGGCCCCGGCGATGTCGACGTCGCTCAACTGCAGGACACCGAGAGCGGCGCCGAGGTCATGCACATGGCCGAGTGCGGATTCTGCGAGGACGGCGAGCAGGAGCGGCTGATCGCCTCCGGCGCCACCGCGATCGACGGGACGCTGCCGGTCAACACCGACGGTGGCTGCATCGCCAACGGCGAACCCATCGGCGCCTCGGGACTGCGCCAGGTCTACGAGGTCGTCCAGCAACTGCGCGGCCGGGCCGGTGAGCGCCAGGTCCCGGACCGCCCCAGGATCGGCTTCACCCATGTGTACGGGGCCCCCGGCGTGAGCGCCTGCACGGTCCTGTCCCGTTGAAAGTCCCGCCGAATGTCCCGCCGAGTGTCGCGCCGAATGTCGCGCCGAATGTCCGGCGGAATGTCCCGCTGAACGGCCCCCCGATCGGAGGTGGAGGAAGAGATGAGCGGTATCCCGGAACCCGATGAGTTCCGCGCCGAGGCCCGGACGTGGCTCGCCGGAGTGGCCCGGCCCCGCGCCGCAGACGGGGAGTGGGGCAGCGGCTCCGACTCCGTCGCCGTGTTCGAGAACTGGACCGAGGAGCAGGAGCGCGAGCACACCGCCCGCGTCCAGGAGTGGGAACGCACCCGCTACGACCAGGGCTGGTCCGCGCTCAACTGGCCGCAGGAGTACGGCGGCCGAAGTCTGCCCGCGTACTACGAGCAGCTCTACCGCGGCGAGGAGGCGGCCTTCGACGTACCGCACCGCCCCGAGATCTTCCCGGTGACCCAAGCGCTCGTCGCCCCCGCGATCGGCCTGTGGGGCACCGAGGAACAGAAGCGCCGCTGGCTCATGCCCATGCTGCGCACCGATGAGCTGGCCTGCCAGTTGTTCTCGGAGACCGAGGCGGGCTCCGACCTCGCCGCGGTGCGCACCCGGGCGGTGCGCGAGGGCGACACTTGGGTGCTGACCGGGCACAAGGTGTGGACCTCCGGGGCCCGCGTGGCGACCTGGGGCGTGGCGGTGTGCCGCACCGATCCGGACGTCCGCAAGCACGCCGGGATCACCGTCTTCCTGGTGCGCATGGACGCGCCGGGTGTCACCGTACGGCCCATCCGGCAGATGACCGGTGGCACCAGCTTCAACGAGGTCTACCTCGACGGTGTGCGGGTGCCCGACACCGATCGGCTCGGTCCCGTCGGCGAGGGGTGGCGGGTCACGCTCAGCGTGCTGGCCGCCGAACGGCTCGACTCCGGAAGCCTCGGCCTGGACAACGCCGACCGGGCGCTGGACCTGGCCGGGAACCTGTCGCGCCCGCTCACCGGTAGCGAACGGCAGCGGGCCGCCGACCTCCACCTCCGCACCCTCGTCCAGCGGCTCATGGGACTGCGGGTGACCGCCGCCCTCGTCGCCGGGCGCGAACCCGGCGCGGAGGCATCGGTCGGCAAGCTGTACGCCACCGAGACCATGCGGCGCACCAGCGACCTGGTGTCCGAACTGCTGGGGCCGAGCCTCGTGGCGGACACGGGGGAGTGGGGCACCTACGCCTGGACGGAACACCTGCTGGGCGCCCCCGGCTACAGCATCGCGGGCGGCACCGACGAGATCCAGCGCACCATCCTCGCCGAGCGCGTACTCGGCCTGCCCAAGGAGCCCGTCCGATGAGCATGGCCACCGAGGTGCCGGAGCTGGCCGCCCGGGTCCGCGACCGGCTCGCCCCCCGCCACCCGGGCGCGCCGGTAGGGGAGTTGACGGTGCTGCCGGGCGGCCACTCCGGGCTGACGTACGAGGTCGCGGCGGGGGACGCCCGGTACGTCGTCAAGGCGGTGCCTCCGGGGCAGCGGCCCGTCGGACGCAACGACGTCCTGCGCCAGTCCCGGGTGCTGAGCGCGCTGGCCGGATCCACGGTGCCGGTACCGGGCGTCGTGGCCGTCGACGAGACCCGACCCGCCTGGTTCGCCATGGACTTCGCGGCCGGGGAGGCCGTCGAGCCGGTACTGGACGACCACCAGGTGGACCCCGCGACGGCCCGCGCCCGGATGCTGGAGATCGCCTCCGTCCTGCGCCGACTGCACGGCACCGATGTGAACACGCCCGGACTCGACGCGCCCGCACCACTGGACGCCGCCGGTGAGCTGGAGCGGTGGAGCCGCACCCTGCGTGCCGTTCCCGCCGAACTGCGGCCCGGCGGGGAGGAGTTGCTGGCACGTCTCGCCGACGGCGTACCCCACGGCCTTCCGCCGGTGCTGCTGCACGGGGACTTCCGGCTCGGCAATGTGCTGTGCGCGGGCGAGCGGGCGGTGGCCGTCGTCGACTGGGAGATCTGGAGCGTCGGCGACCCGCGCATCGACCTGGGCTGGTTTCTGCTCTTCGCCGACCACCGCAACTTCCCCCAACTGGGACACGCCGTGCCCGGACTGCCCGGCGAGGCCGAACTGCTGGACGCCTACCGCGACGGGCGGCCAGCGCTGCCCGCGATGGACTGGTTCCGGGCCCTCGGCCGCATGAAGATGGCCGCGATCATGGGCCACAACCTCCGCCGGCACCGCGAGGGCAAGCACCACGATCCGGACCAGGAACGCCTGCCGCCCACCATCGCCGCGATGATCCGCACCGCCCGCGACATCCTCGGCTGATCCGGCAGCGGTACGCCCCCACCGAACAGGAGCAATCGTGGATTTCGGATACTCGCCACGGGCGAGTGAACTCCAGGACCGCATGCGGTCGTTCATGGACGAACACGTCTTCCCCGCAGAGGCGACGTATGACCGGCAGCTGGCCGAAGGGGACGACCCGCACGCCCTGCCGCCGGTGATGGCCGAGCTGAAGGAGAAGGCCCGCGCCGAGGGCCTGTGGAACCTCTTCATGGCGCACGGCGACTGGGGCGCGGGGCTCAGCAACCTCGAATACGCGCCGCTCATGGAGCTGGCGGGCCGCTCCATCATCGGCCCCGAGGTGTTCAACTGCTCGGCGCCCGACACCGGCAACATGGAGCTGCTCGCGCTGTACGCCACCCCCGAGCAGCAGGACCGCTGGCTGCGCCCCCTCCTCGACGCTCGGATCCGCTCATGCTTCGCCATGACCGAGCCGGAGGTCGCGAGCTCCGACGCCCGCAACATCCGCACCCGCATCACCCGCGACGGCGACAGCTACGTCGTCAACGGCCGCAAGTGGTACACCTCCGGGATCCTCGACCCCGACTGCAAGCTGATCATCCTGATGGGCAAGACCGACCCGGAGGCGCCCACCTACCGGCAGCAGTCCATGCTGCTCGTCCCCCGGGACACCCCGGGCGTCACGGTCCTGCGTGACCTGCCGATGTTCGGCTACACCGACCGGCTCGGACACGGCGATGTGCTCTTCGAGAACGTCCGGGTCCCGGCGGAGAACATCCTCGGCGGCGAGGGCGAGGGCTTCGCGCTCGCCCAGGGACGGCTCGGTCCGGGGCGTATGCACTACGCGATGCGCGCCGTGGGATTCGCCGAGCGCGCCCTGCGGCTGATGTGCGAGCGCGTCACCGAACGCACCGCCTTCGGCGGGCCGCTGGCCGACCAGGGAGTGGTCCGGGAGTGGATCGCCCGCAGCCGCATCGAGATCGAGCAGTTGCGTCTCCTCGTCCTCAAATCGGCCTGGCTGATGGACACCGTGGGCAACGCCGCCGCCCGGATGGAGGTCGCCGCCATCAAGGTCGCGGCGCTGGAGGTCGCCCACAAGGTGGTCGACCGGGCGGTGCAGGCACACGGCGCGGCGGGGGTCAGCGACGACACCGTACTGGCCCGGCTGTACGCCATCACCCGGGCGCTGCAGATCGCCGACGGCCCCGACGAAGTACATCTGCGGACGGTGGCCCGCCAGGAACTCGCGCAATACAAGAAGAAGACCGGCACGGAGACGGGAGCGGCGTGAGCGCCAACAGCCTCGACGGCAAGGTGGCCGTCATCACCGGCGGATCCCGTGGCATCGGCCTCGGCATCGCCACCGCCTACCGGGCGGCCGGCGCACACGTGGTGATCGCGGCCCGTAAACCGGCCGGACTCGCCGAGGCCCGCGAGGAGTTGCTGCGCGTCAAGGGCGACGGCGACGTGCATACGGTGGTGGCGAACGCCGGCGAACCCGAGCAGGCCGAGCGGTGCGTCGAGGAGACCATGGCCCGCTTCGGCCGCCTCGACCTCCTCGTCAACAACGCGGCCACCAACCCGTACCACGGCGATCTGCTCGACCTGGACCTGCCGCGCGCGGAGAAGACCGTCCGCGTCAACCAGTACGGCATGATCGCCTGGACCCGGTGCGCCTGGCGGGCCTGGATGGCCGAACACGGGGGAGCGGTGGTCAACATCGCCTCCGTCGGCGGGCTCATCGTCGATCCGCACATCGGCTACTACAACGCCACCAAGGCCGCCATGCTGCACATGACCCGGCAGCTCGCCTACGAACTGGGGCCGCACGCCCGCGTCAACGCCATCGCCCCCGGACTGATCAAGACCGAGCTGGCGCGGGCGGTATGGGAGGTCCGCGAGCCGATCCTCACCGCCAAGCTGCCGCTGCGGCGCCTCGGCACTGTGGAGGACGTGGCCCAGGCGGCGCTGTTCCTGGCCTCCGACGCCTCCTCCTGGATGACCGGCCAGACCCTGGTGCTCGACGGCGGCGCGACCGCCCTGCCGATCGGGGTGGAGGGATGAGCGCGCCCCGACCCGCCGCGGAGCTGTTCTCGCTCCGGGGCAGGACGGCCCTGGTCACCGGCGCGTCCGCGGGGCTCGGCGCACGCTTCGCCACCGTCCTCGCGCAGGCCGGGGCCACCGTCTTCGCCGCCGCCCGGCGGATCGAGAGGCTGAAGGAACTCGCCGACTCCGACACCCGCATCCACCCCGTCGCCTGCGACGTATCGCTCGCCGCCGACCGCGCGCAGCTGGCCGGGACGGCACTGGCCACCACCGGCCGCATCGACATCCTGGTCAACAACGCGGCCACGTCCGGGGAAACCCGCGCCGAGGACGAATCCCCGGACGCCTTCGCCGATGTTCTCGGCGTCAACCTCACCGCCCCCTTCCACCTGGCACGCCTGGTGGCGGAGGCACCCGCCGTGGACGGCGATCCACCCCGGAGCGTCATCAACGTCTCCTCCATCCTCGGCCTGGTCACCGCCGCCCCCCTGGGCGGCGCGAGCTACGCGGCGTCCAAGGCCGGGCTGATCGGGCTGACCCGCGAGCTGGCCGGACAGTGGGGCCGAAGCGGGACCCGCGTCAACGCGCTCGCCCCGGGCTGGTTCCGCACCGAGATGACGGCGGACCTCTTCGGCGACGAGCGCTCCAGCCGCTGGGTCGAGCGCAACACCCTGCTGCGGCGCGGCGGCGACGCCCATGAACTCGACGGCGCGCTGCTGTTCCTCGCCTCGGACGCCTCCTCCTACTGCACCGGGCAGATCCTGACCGTCGACGGCGGATGGACCGCGCGATGAGGGTCGGCATCGAGATCGAGGACGGTCTGGCCCGCGTCACCCTGCGCCGCGGCGAGGCGGGCAACGCCATCGACCTGGAGATGGCACGCGGACTGCTGGACGCGGCGCGGGCCTGCGCCACCGAGTCCGTACGGGCCGTGCTGCTGACCGGCGAGGGGAAGTCCTTCTGCGTCGGCGGCGACCTCGGAGAGTTCTCCCGGCTCTCCGGTGAGGCGCTGGAGAAGCACCTCATCGCGGTGACCGGCGCGCTCCATGAGGCCCTGCGCACGTTCGCGGCGGGCGACGCGCCCTTGGTGGCCGCCGTGCAGGGCGCCGTCGCCGGTGCGGGCATCGGCCTGGCCGCGTCCGCCGATGTGACCCTCGCCGCCGACAACGCCTCGTTCACCACCGCCTACACCGGGATCGGCTACTCACCGGATGCCGGAGTGAGCTGGTTCCTGCCCCGACTCGTCGGCCCCAAGCGGGCCCTGGACCTGCTGCTGACCAACCGCCGCGTAAAGGCGGCGGAAGCCGAGGCCATCGGCTTGGTGAGCCGGATCGTCGCCCCCGACCGGCTGGCCGCCGAGGCCGTCCGTACGGCCGAGGCGCTGTGCGGCGGACCCACCGCCGCCTTCGGTGCCACTCGCCGTCTCGTCGCCACCGGGCTGACCTCGGACCTCGATGCGCACCTGGACCGCGAGGCCCGTGCGATCGCCGCCGCCGCTACCTCGGACGCGGGCCGCGAGGGCGTCGCCGCCTTCCTGGGCAAGCGGGCGCCCGACTTCACCCGCGCCGCCCCCAGCACCTGACACCTCCCCGAAACCCCTGGAGCCCCACCGTGTCGGAAGCATTCATCGTCGGAGCCGTCCGTACCCCCGTCGGCCGCCGCAAAGGCACGCTCAGCGGCGTGCACCCCGCCGATCTCGGCGCCCACGCGCTGCGCGCCCTGCTGGAGCGCACCGGAGCCGACCCGGGCGCCGTCGACGACGTGTACTTCGGGTGCGTCAGCCAGATCGGCGCCCAGACCGGCAACATCGCGCGTACCGCATGGCTGTCGGCCGGGCTGCCGCAGCACGTCCCCGGCACCACCATCGACCGCCAGTGCGGCTCCTCCCAGCAGGCCGTGCACTTCGCCGCCCAGGCGGTCGGCTCCGGGGCCGCCGATCTGGTGGTGGCCGGCGGGGTGGAGGTGATGAGCCTGGTGCCCATCGCCAGCCCCATGACCGTCGGGGAACAGGCCGGTATGGGCAGTCCGTACGCGGGGGACGGCTGGCGCGAGCACTTCGGGGACCAGGAGGTCTCCCAGTTCCGCGGGGCCGAACTGATCGCCGAGAAGTGGGGCGTCTCCCGGACGGACATGGAGGAATTCGCGCTCACCAGCCACCAGCGCGCCCTCGCCGCCCAGGCCGACGGCGCCTTCGACGACGAGATCACCCCGGCCTTCGGGCTCACCGCCGACGAGGGCCCGCGGGCCGACACCACGCTGGAGAAGATGGCCGGTCTGAAGCCCCTCACCGAGGACGGCCGGCTGACCGCCGCCGTCTCCAGCCAGATCTCCGACGGCGCCGCCGCCCTGCTGATCGCCTCCGAGGAGGCGGTGAGCCGCCACGGCCTGACCCCGCTCGCGCGGGTGCACACCATGGCCGTCGTCGGCTCCGATCCGATCCATATGCTGACCGGCCCGATCCCCGCCACCGAGAAGGTCCTGGCCCGGGCCGGGCTGTCGATCGGCGACATCGATCTGGTGGAGATCAACGAGGCGTTCGCCTCCGTCGTCCTCGCCTGGCAGAAGGAGATCGGCGCCGACCCGGAGCGGGTCAACGCCTTCGGCGGCGCCATCGCGCTCGGACATCCGCTCGGCGCCACCGGCGCCCGGCTGATGACCACGCTCGTCCACCAACTGCACAGGACCGGGGGGCGCTACGGTCTGCAGACGATGTGTGAGGGCGGCGGCATGGCGAACGCGACCGTGCTGGAGCGCCTTTGACCCGCGTTTGTTCACGTCGATTGGCAACTGAGTTCAGCTTGGGGCTACTCTCGGGTACGGACACGGTGGGCTTCAGCCAGGAGACGAGGCATGGCGACGAGAATCGTTGAACCGGAAGCGGGACCGAGGTCCAAGCGCGCCGCCATCCTGGCGGCCGCCGTCGACTGCTTCGGCGAGGCCGGTTTCGAGGCCACCAAGTGGTCCACCGTGGCGGAGCGGGTCGGCATCGGGCAGACGGCGCTGTACCACTACTTCGAGTCCAAGACGCACTGCCTGCTGACCATCATGCGGCTGGAGCTCCAGCGGTCCCACGACAAGTTCACGGAGGCGACCGAGGGCGTCGAGGACCCGACCGAGGCGCTCCGGGCGGCCGTCCGCGCGGCCTACGACGTCTCGGACCAAGAGGTCCTGCAGATGCGGATCCTGCACAACCACATGGATCTGCTCTCCGGCACGCGCAAGTCCAAGCGGGAGGAGGCCGAGCGCGTCGAGGCCCGCAAGCTGGTTCAGCTCGTCGAGCGGAACTGGACGAACCTGCTGGTCCGAGGTATGTCCATGGGCGCCTTCCCGCTCCGGGACGCGCAACTGCTGGGCTCGGGCGTGCTCGGCCTGATCGTCAGCGTCTGGCGGTGGTACCGCCCCTCGGGGCCCACGCCGCTGTCGGAGGTCAGCGAACTGATCGAGGGCGCCTGCGTACGCATGGTGGCCACGTGACCCCCTGAGCGGCCCCCTGTCGCTTCCGGCCCCCGGCGGATATCCGCCGGGGGCCGTTTCGCGTGCTACGGGCTCTTGTCAGCCGTGTTTCCCCGGGATTAGCATCCAACCTGAATTGAACTGAACTCAGGTTGATCCGGGGGTCGCTGCAGCGGTCCCGGATCCCCGGGAGCGCTCGGCCACCAATCGAAAGGGCGCAGTCATGACGTTGCGCACGTATATGGCCAGTATGGACAGCGACCATCCGGAACGGACGCTGGACCTGCTCGAATCCGACTTCCGCTTCCTCATCGCCCTGCCGGGCAGTGAGGTCACCGGCACATCCAAGGAGGACTTCGCCGCCTACATCGCCGGCCGGAACCCCAAGGACCGGTCGCATGAGATCCTGCGCCACAGCCGGGACGGCGACGTCGAGACCGTGTACGGGGTGGTGACGGAGGGCGGGCGGTACACCGGCTCCTTCCTCTCCGCCGCGGTGATCTCGCCCGGCGGGCTCCTGTCGCGCTACCAGTCCTTCTTCACCACCTCGTTCGAACTGGTCGACTGGGCGGACGACGGGAGCCGGGCATGACGGACACCCCGGCCGCGGCCCCCTTCCTCACCGCGTGGTTCGAGATACTGGACGGTGACGAGCCGTCCCGGATCCTCGACCTGATCAGCGACGACTTCTCGCTGTCCATCCTGTTCTCCACCGGCGACGGCAACGCCACCGACTTCGCCGGGGACCGCGCCGCCCTGGTGGGCTACCTCGAACAGCGTGAGAAGGGCACCCGCACCCACCATCTGCTCTCGGCGACCACGCTCGGCCAGGAGGAGCTCTTCCTGGGCGAGGTACGACGTGCGGGCGTCCCCGAGGCCAGCTTCGTCGCCGCCGGTCAGGTGAACGGCGAAGGCCGACTGCGGCGCCTGCTGATCGGGCGCTCATCCGAGATCCGCTTCACCTGACCGGTATCGGACCCGCTCACCACCCCCATCCCCTCGACCCCGTGCGGAGCACCCGTCATGTACAACCTCGTCCTGCTGGCAGCCCGGCCCCCGGAGTGGACGCATGAACAGTTCATCACCTGGTGGCGCGGCGACCACGCGGAGCTGACCTACCGCCTGCCCGGGCTGCGCGCCTGGCGCCACACCGACATCGACACCGCTCTGGAGCCGCGTTCCGAGGGCTGGGACGGAATCTCCGTGCTCGGCTTCGACTCCCCGGAGGACCTGAAGAAGGCCCTCGCGAGCCCCGAGTGGGCCGAGGCCGTCGCCCAGGTCGGCGACATGAAGGGCCGCCGGATCGCGGTCATGGGGCACGAGGCGGAGATGTTCGCCGCGTGAGGATGCCGGGCCGCCCGGCCCGGTCCAGCGGCAGGACAAGCACCACAGAGTTCGGCAAACGGAGTTCGGCACAGCGCAACGAGGGGCAGGATGCGACAGGTAGTGCGGGAGTTCCAGCAGAAGGCGGAAGAAGCCGACTTCATCGCCGTGATCGACGACACCGGCAGCCATCCGGCCCGGCAACTGCTCGACGAGGCCCTACGGCTGGCCGGAGCGCTGTCCGCGGGCGAGCCCGACGGCTCGGTCGGCACCGTCCTGGTCCAGGCGGACAACTCATGGCGCACCGTCGCCGCCACCCTCGCCGTAGGACTGCGGGGCGGGGTCCTCGCGGTGGTCAATCGGCACACCACACCCGCCGAGTTCACCGCCGCATGGGAGGACATCCGCCCGGACGCCGTCGTCGCCGAGCCCTCGGCGATGGCCGAGTGGGCGGTGCCCACCCGGCTGCCGGACCCGGCGCGGACGGTGCTCGACGGCTGGACCTGCCGGTCCGCATCCGACAAGCGCGAGGTGTCGCGGTGGTCCGGCGGCGCCCTCATCGGCCTGACCTCCGGATCGACCGGGCGCCCCAAAGGCGTCGTCCAGTCCGAGCAGGCCCTGCGCTACGCCGCCACGAGCACCATCGACGTCAACGGCCTGTCGCCGGGCGACGCCATCGCCGCGATCGTGCCGCTGTCGTCCACGGCCGCGTACTGCTTCGGGGTCTATCTCTCCCTCGTGCTGCGCGGACCGCTCGTCCTGACCGGGAAGTGGGACCGGGCGGTCGCACTGCGGCGGATGGCCGAGGCCGGTGTCCGCTGGACCATGTGCGTACCGACCATGGCGCTGCAGATGGGCACCGAAGCGGCCGGCTCCGGCGTCCTCCGGGGCGTCCGGTCGATCACCGTCGGCGGCGGGCCCATGGACCGCGGAGCCCTGGCCCGGGCCGAACGGTCCCTGGGCACCAAGATCCTCCGCGTCTTCGGCATGTCCGAGTGCCTGGGCCACACCTCGCCGAGCCCCGACGACCCCGAGGAGCTCCGGCTCGGCAGGGACGGCCGCCCCTTCCCGGGGACGGACGTGCGCGCGCTCACCGCGGACGGTCAGGCGGCCGGCCCGGGAGTGACCGGCCGGGCGCAGGTCCGCGGCCCTTCCCTCTTCCTCGGGTACGCCCGCGAGGGCAGGACCGATCCACCGGCGCTGACGGAGGACGGCTACCTGCCCACCGGAGACCTGCTGATGATCCACGAGGACGGCACCCTCACCATCATGGGCCGTGAGAAGGACATCATCATCCGCGGTGGCCGCAACATCGACATCACCGAGATAGAGCGCGCGGTCGCCAGCCATCCGCGCGTGGCCAGAGCCTGTGTCGCGCCGGTCCCCGACGATGTCCTCGGCGAACGCGTGGCGCTGCTCGTCGTCGCCGAGGACGGCGGCGGCGTCGAGCTGGCCGAGGTGACCGGCCATCTCGAGAGCGTCGGTCTGTCCAAGACCAAGTGGCCCGAGTACGTCTACGGCGTCGAGGAGCTGCCCCAGACGAAGGTCGGCAAGCTCGACCGGGGCGGAGCCCGGGACCTGGCCATCAGGCTGCACACCCGCGAAGGAGGATCATGACGCCACGGTTCGACCAGGCTCCCTGGGCGGAGGCCGGAATCCAGACCGTACAGCCCGGGGTGCACCGCGTGCCGCTGCCACTTCCGGGCGACGGGCTGCGTGCCGTCAACGTCTATCTCCTGGAGGATCTGGCCGACGACGGCATCGTCATGATCGACGGTGGCTGGGCGATCCCCGAGGCGCGCAAGGTGCTCGAGGACGCCCTGGCCGCCATCGACCGCGACCCCGGCGACATCAGCCACATCCTGGTCACCCACATCCACCGCGACCACTACACACAGGCGGTGGAACTGCGTCGGCTGCTGGGCTCGCGCGTCTACCTCGGCGCGGGGGAACGGCCGGGCCTGGAGATGCTCGACCGGCTGCGCAGCGACCAGCCCGTGGGCGCGCTGCGGACCCTGCGCGCGGCGGGAGCCGGGGACCTCGCCGACCACATCGAGGCGATGGAGCACGGCGGCTACGACCCGAGTGTGTGGGAGGCCCCCGATCGCTGGCTCGGCGCGGAAACCCTGCGCTTCGGCGAGCGCGAGCTGCGGGTCGTCCCCACCCCCGGACACACCAAGGGCCATGTGGTCTTCCTGGACGAAGAGCGGGGGCTGGTGTTCTCCGGGGACCACGTCCTGCCGCATATCACCCCGTCCATCGGCTTCGAGCTCGCCGAGTCCGGCGGGCGTCCGCTCGCCGACTACCTGGACTCGCTGCGGCTGATGACCCGCTACGCCGACGCCCGCCTGCTGCCCGCACACGGGCCGGTCGCCGACAGCACCCACACCCGGGTCGCCGAACTGCTCGCCCACCACGACGAACGGCTGGCCGGAAGCCTGGCGGCGCTGGGCGAGAACACACTCGACGCCCACGCGGTGGCGCGTGAGCTCGCCTGGACGCGCCGGGCCGTGCCGTTCGCGGAGTTGAGCGCCTTCAACCAGATGCTCGCGATCAATGAGACGGCCGCGCACCTGGATGTCCTGGTGCTGCGGGGGCGGGCGACGGTGGCATTCGCCGACGGGGTGCATCGGTACACGCGGGCGGCACCGGGCGGGTCGGCGGCGCCGCCCTCATGAACCCGGGACATGGTCACGGTATGGCACTGAGTACCCTCTCAAGGCGCTGAGTGCCACGCCGGTGGCTAGCCGTCCCCCAACGTCTTCTCGATCTTCTGCACCACGCGCCACAGGGGAGCCTTCCGCGGCGCGACGATGACGACCACATCGTCCTCCTCGCTCTCCGGCGCGGGGGTGGCGCCGCTCTCCGCGGATTCGCGGGCACTGCCCCACGTCTGCCGGACGAACGCCAGCGACTGATCCACCGCCTTCGCGCCATCGCCGTGCCCCCCGCCGCGCAGCCAGGTCCGCAGCCCGTTGTTGTGCGCGGCGACGATGGCCGCGGCCTGCACTTCGGCCCGCAGCGCTCCGTTCGGGTCTCCCGCATATCGTTGCCGCAGGTAGTGGGCCAGGGTGCGCTCGTAGCGGTGCACCACGGACACCTCGTAGCCGCGCAGGCTGGGCACCTCGCGGGTGAGCCGATAGCGCTGCACGGAGAACTCCGGGTTCGCGGTGTACATCCGCATGACGAGGCGGGCCGCGTCACAGATCACGTCGAGCGGTTCGCCGTCGGTGCTCGTCGCGAGGAAGGCGCTCATCTCGGTGAGGCAGCGCTCATGGTCGGGGAAGACGACGTCTTCCTTGGACGGGAAGTAGCGGAAGAACGACCGGCGCCCCACTCCGGCCCGCGCCACGATGTCGTCCACCGTGGTCCGCTCGAAGCCATGCTCCACGAAGAGCTGGAACGCGGCCTCGATGAGCACCTCGCGCATGGGTGCTTTGCCGGACGGCCCGGGCCCGCTCACCGCCGCGGTCGCCCCGCCTTCGTCGCGTACGTCCGCCATGAAGGGAACGTAGCATCAGCGCACGGCGAAAGCGACACTGAGTACCTTTACTGAGGGTACTGAGTGCCATACCCTCATTGAGGTGCTCCGGTGGGGCAGCGCGGACATCCACGAACAGTAAGGAGAGCCGGCGTGAGCTTGAGGATCGTTGTCTGTGTGAAGTATGTGCCCGACGCCACCGGCGACCGGCACTTCGCCGAGGATCTGACCGTCGATCGTGACGATGTGGACGGCCTGCTCTCGGAGCTGGACGAGTACGCGGTCGAGCAGGCGCTCCAGATCGCCGATGAGGCTGACGACGCCGAGATCACTGTGCTGACCGTCGGCCCGGAGGATGCCAGGGACGCGTTGCGCAAGGCGTTGTCGATGGGTGCGGACAAGGCCGTGCATGTCGAGGACGACGGTCTGCACGGTACCGATGCGCTGGGTACCTCGCTGGTGCTGGCCAAGGCTGTTGAGAAGACCGGTTATGACCTGGTGGTCTGTGGTATGGCGTCCACGGACGGCACGATGGGTGTGCTTCCGGCGATGCTGGCGGAGCGGCTGGGTGTGCCGCAGGTGTCGTTGCTGTCGGAGGTGTCGGTCGGGGACGGCACGGTGAAGGGGCGCCGTGATGGTGACACCGCGACGGAGTTGCTGGAGGCGCGGCTTCCGGCGGTGGTGTCGGTGACGGACCAGTCGGGTGAGGCGCGTTACCCGTCGTTCAAGGGCATCATGGCGGCGAAGAAGAAGCCGGTGACCTCCTGGGACCTGGAGGACCTGGAGATCGAGTCGGACGAGGTCGGTCTCGAGGGTGCCTGGACCGCGGTGGACGGTGCCACGGAGCGTCCGGCCCGTACCGCGGGCACGATCGTCAAGGACGAGGGCGAGGGCGGCAAGCAGCTCGCTGCCTTTCTCGCGGAGCGCAAGTTCATCTGAGGCTGTCTGGCGGGTCAGAAGTTCATCTGAGCCGCGCTGTCCTTACCGTCCATTTCTTTCGCATTTCGCATGTCGCAGGAGAGCGATTCCCATGGCTGAAGTCCTTGTCTATGTCGATCACGTGGACGGTGCCGTCCGCAAGCCCACTCTGGAGCTGCTGACCTTGGCCCGCCGCGTCGGTGAGCCCGTCGCCGTCGCCCTGGGTGCGGGTGCGCAGAACACGGCGTCCGCCCTTGCCGAGCACGGTGCGGCGCGGGTGCTGACCGCTGACGCGCCCGAGTTCGCCGACTACCTTGTGGTGCCGAAGGTGGACGCGCTCCAGGCGGCGTTTGAGGCGGTGTCCCCGGCCGCGGTGCTGTTCCCGTCCTCCGCGGAGGGCAAGGAGATCGCGGCGCGGCTCGCGGTCCGTATCGGGTCGGGCATCATCACCGATGCGGTGGATCTGGAGGCGGGTGGGGAGGGTCCGGTGGCTACGCAGTCGGTGTTCGCCGCCGCCTTCACGACCAGGTCCCGGGTGTCCAAGGGCGCGCCGGTGATCACGGTGAAGCCGAATTCGGCGGCTGTGGAGGCTGCTCCGGCCGCGGGTGTGGTCGAGGCGTTGTCGGTGTCGTTCTCGGAGCAGGCGACGGGGACGAGGGTGGTGTCGCGTACGCCGCGTGAGTCGACGGGGCGTCCGGAGTTGACCGAGGCGGCGATCGTGGTTTCCGGTGGCCGTGGTGTGGGGGGTGCGGAGAACTTCCCCGTCGTGGAGGCGCTGGCCGACTCGCTGGGTGCGGCGGTGGGTGCTTCGCGTGCGGCGGTGGACGCGGGCTGGTATCCGCATACCAATCAGGTCGGGCAGACGGGTAAGACGGTTTCGCCGCAGTTGTATGTGGCGGCGGGTATCTCGGGTGCGATTCAGCACCGGGCCGGTATGCAGACGTCGAAGACGATCGTGGCGGTCAACAAGGACGCGGAGGCTCCGATCTTCGATCTGGTCGATTACGGCGTGGTCGGTGACCTCTTCGAGGTCGTCCCGCAGCTGACCGAAGAGGTCAAGACCCGCAAGGGCTGACGTCGGACCGGCGGCCCCGTGCGCCTTCCGCGAGCGCGGGGCCGACGTTCGCCCTCGGGCGGCCCGGACACCTGATACGCACCTGCTGGGACACCTCGCGCGAGCAGCGAGGCCGAGAAGAAGCCCAGGTGATCGCGGAGGCGGTCACGACGGAGGACGCCGCCATGATCATCGACGCGTTCCCGCGCCCTTGAGGTGACCGTCGTCCTATCGTTGGCCGATGCGCGCACACCGTATAGACCGCCCGGCCGATCTCGACGTGGTCCGTGAGTCCTATGACCGGGTGGCCGACAACTACGCCCATATGGTGGTGACGACGGGAGTCGGCGACATCCGGCGCCATCCCTGGCTCAAGGCGTCAATCGATGTCTTCGCCGACACCGTGGGCGAGCTCGGGCCTGTCCTCGACGTCGGCTGCGGACCCGGAATGGTGACCGCCTACCTCGCCGAACGCGGACTCGACGTGTCCGGAGTCGATCTCTCACCCCGCATGATCGAAAACGCGCGCCGTCTTCATCCGCAATGCCGCTTCAGCGTCGCCTCCGCCACCGACCTCGACCTTGAGGAAGCGTCCCTCGGCGGCGTACTCGGGTGGTGGTCGCTGTTCACCCTTCCTCGCGACGTCCTTCCCCAGGTCCTCGCCCTGTTCGCGCGCGCCCTGAAGCCAGGCGGACACTTCATCACCGGGACACACGTCGGCGACGAGGACGTGGTGCGCACCGAGGCATACGGAGGTGTGCCCGTTCGCTGGACGACACACAAATGGCGGCCGGAACAACTCGTGGACCTGATCGAGCGGGCCGGCCTGCACCCGGTCGCCGAACTTCGGCTCCCCGCGGCTGAGCACACCGGGCCGAGCGTGGTCGTCATGGCCAAGCGCCCCGGCTGAGGACCGGGTGCGCCCGGATATCAGGTTCGATGACTCGGCGGGCCGGGCTCAGGAGCGGGCCGTGAGGAATTCGATGAGCGCGGCGTTCACCTCTGCCGGGCGTTCCTGCTGGGTCCAGTGTCCGCAGCCCGCCAGTTCGAGGGGCTCGCGTCGCAGGTTGGGCATCAGATCGGGCAGGCTCGCGATGAGTTCGGGCGCGCCGGGGAAAGCGGGAACGGGGTCGCGGTCGCCGTAGATGTACAGGGCGGGCGGGGTGACGACGGCGCCGTGCCAGGGCGCGGTCAGTTCCCAGTTGCGGTCGAGGTTGCGGTACCAGTTGAGAGCTCCGGTGAAGCCCTTGGAGAAGCTCTCGGTGAGCGTGTCGAGGTCGTCCTCGGTGAACCACTCCGGCAGTACGTCGGGGTCCGTCATGGTCGCGAGCCAGCCCCGCTCGGGGTCGACGAGCGGCTGGTTGACCGTGTCGGGAGCGTCGCCGGAAATCGAGTAGAAGATTTTCCGCAACGTGGTGCGGGTGTCCCTCGCGAACTCGGCGTCGGCGACACCGGGGCGGTTGAAGTAGTTCCAGTAGAAGCGGCCACCGAACCTTTTCTCCATGGCGGCCAGCGGAGGCTGCGCGCCGCGGAACGGTGGTGGCACGCTCAGACCGGCCACCCCGAGCACCATGTCCGGCCGTAGCAGCGCGGTGTTCCAGGCGACCGGCGCGCCCCAGTCGTGCCCGACGACATACGCCTCGTCCTCGCCCAGTGCCCGGATCAGGCCGACGACGTCGCCGACCAGGTGGAGGATGCTGTACGCGTCGACGTCGTCGGGATGGTCGCTGCGCCCGTATCCACGCTGGTCCGGGGCGACCACTCGGAAGCCCGCCTCGACCAGGGGACCGAACTGGTGGTGCCAGGAGTGCCATGATTCGGGGAAGCCGTGCAGGAGCAGGACCAGGGGGCCTTCGCCTTCCTCGGCGATGTGCAGCCGAATCCCGTTCGTCTCGACCATGCGATGCTCAACCATGCGTACGAGCGTACGCGCCATGATCGTCGGAGCCGTTGCGGACAACGTCACGCCGTTCCTTCGAAGACGATGACCTGGCGTCCGACGATGTCACCGCGCCCCAAGGCTTCCAGATTCTCGTTGATGTCGTCGAGCCTGACTTCGGTGACGTTGTGTTTGCCGAGGCCGGCCTCGCGACGGCTGCCGGTGCGCCTTCGGGGCCCAGCAGGTCGAACCCCATGGAGATCGATGCCTCGCTGCCGACGCGGTCCAGGATGGCGCCGATGGTTCTCCGGCCGGTCAGCCAGCATGGTCCCGCGGTTCCAGGGATAAGCCGGGTACTGGTTGAGCCACGCGGGTGCGCTGATGCTTCTTCCCGCAGGCCAGTTCGCGGTTGCCGGGAGATCTGACGGAACATCCGTTGTTCCCCTTCCCTCCTGCTTGCCGCGGTGGCCCGCCTGTTATGAAGCGCATCACCTTCGGAGGCGATCATGCCGAAACACCTTGTCTTCCGCCTGGCGGTGACCACTGCCGGCGCCGTGATCGGACTGACCGCGGTCCCGTCAACAGCCGAAGCGGCCGCGCCGCCCCTCTCGCACCCGCGGATCGTCGCTCACTTCGACCGTCCAGCCGGGCAGGTGGCGGAGAGCGTCATCGTACGGCCGAACGGGTCGGCCGATGTCGGCCTCATCCTGTCGCGGCAGGTGGCTCACGTCACGCTTGGCGGACGTGTCGAGGTATTGGCGACCATGCCTCTCCCCGCGGATGGGGGCGTGAACACCCCTGGCACCGGGTTCGCCGCGGTGACGGGGATCGAACGAACGGGAGATGGAACCCTCTACTTCCTGTATTCGGCAGGGGACGAAAACCTCACCGGTCTATGGAAACTGCGCCCGGGAGGCAAACCGGAGCGCGTCGCCGCTCTGCCGGCGGCGAGCTTCCTCAACGGACTTGCCAGGGACGACCGTACGGGGAACTTCTACATCACCGACTCCACACAGGGCAGAGTGTGGCAGGTCGGATCGCACGGCGGAACTGCCAAGCTCTGGGCCGCGGGAGAGGATCTCGCCCCGACTCACTTCTTCGGCGCCAACGGCGTGAAGGTGCACAACGGAGCTGTGTGGGTCTCCAATATCGATCGAGGAACAATCCTTCGGATACCCCTGACAGACAAGGGAACCGCTGGTCCGCATCAGATCACGGCATCCGGACTCGACAGCGTCGATGATTTCGCCTTTACCGGCCGTGGTGATCAGCTGCTGGCCGCACTCAACGTCCCGAGCAAGCTGGTTCTCATCACTCCGGGCAAGGCCGACCGTACCGTCCTCGATGAGAGCGATGGTCTGCAGAACACCACATCAGTGGCGGTCGACGGCGACACGGTCTACGTCGCCAGCGGTGCGCTCACCACAGGCGGGGATGCGAATCTTCTGACGGCCCATCTCGGTCACCACGACTAAGGCGCCCGCCCAACTTATCCCAGGAACGGCAGTACCATGTTACCGACCGCAGGGTCGGTAACAATGGGATCATGAGTCGTCCAGAGAACTCGCTGGGTAACACGCTGCGTGCATGGCGTGCCCGAATCACGACTGAAGACGTTGGACTGCCGGCCACTCGCCGGCGGCGCACCGCCGGCTTGCGCCGCGAAGAGCTTGCCCATCTGGCGGGAATATCCACGGATTACCTTCTCCGTCTTGAACAGGGCCGGTCTCAGCGCCCATCGCGCGATGTCGTGGCCTCCCTCGCCCGCGCGCTGCGACTGAGTACGGATGAAACCTGCCATCTGCACCTGGTGGCCGGGCTTCTTCCGCCGACGCCCCCCAAAATCCCGCATCTGATGCCGCCTGGTGTACAACGGCTCGTCAGCCGCTGGGGGAACATTCCGGTGGGAGTGTTCTCCGCCTCATGGACCCTGCTGTCATGGACATCCATGTGGGCGGCCTTGCTGGGTGACCCGTCCCGTCGCTCGTCGGAAGAACGAAACCTGGTGCGCGCGGTGTTCAACGAGCCGTCGGACACGGACCATCCGCTCTTTCCCGTCGAGCAGAGCACCGCGGAATTCAAAGCTGCTCTCGTCGTAGACCTTCGGATAACGCACGGAGCATATCCTCATGATGAGGACTTCAGAGCTCTGATTGACGAGGTCATGAGTAACAGCGAAGAGTTCCGGGCCCTGTGGAGCACTCCAGCACTCGGCTCCCGCCTGGGCGGCCACAAACGCCTGCGGCATCCTCTGGTGGGGGAGATAAGCCTCGACAACGATGTAATGAAGGTGCCTGACCACGATGTGAGGATCGTTACCTATACGGCAGAGCCCGGCACTTCGGACGATGAAAAGCTGGAGTACTTGCGCATTGCTACCGCCCAGGCGTCCGTGAGATGCGAAACCGTCCTGGCTGACGCGAGTACTGCTGAGCGTCGCGGCACTGGACGTTCCGGCTGACCCCCGGTGCGGCGGGGGGCCGCTTCCACAGCAGAGCCGGGGGACAGCCGTAGGGAGAATCTGCGGCTACGCCTCTAGCGTGCCTGTGAATCCATCGCCTCGCCGCAGGAGTCGCACCGAATGGACCGGATGAACACCTCACGCCGCACAGCGCTCGCGCTCGGCACCGCCGCAGCAGCCACACCATGGCTTGGCGGAGCCTCCGTCCAAGCCCGTGCCGCCACCCCAGGAAGCGCCACATCAACAGGGGGCGCCGCGACCACAGGGCTGGAAGAGCTGGGCATCACCGAGCTTCGCCGGCGGATGAACGACGGACAGCTCGACGCCGAACGGCTCACCCGCTACTACCTGGACCGCATCGAACGCATCGACCCGCTCCTGCACGCGGTGATCGAGGTCAATCCCGACGCGCTGCGCGAGGCCCGGCGGGTGGACGCGGAGGGTGATCTGGGCAGGCCGTTGCACGGCATGCCCATCCTGCTCAAGGACTTGGTGGAGACCGCGGACCGGATGCACACGACGGCCGGATCACTCGCCCTGCGGGGCCTGCGGCCGGCAAAGGACGCCACGGTCGCCGCCAGGCTGCGCGCGGCCGGTGCCGTCATCCTCGGCAAGACCAACCTGAGCGAGTGGGCCGGCGGGATGTCGCTCACCCACCACGCCGGCTGGAGCGCCCGCGGTGGGCAGACCCGGAACCCGTACAAGCTGGACCGGTCACCGAATGAGTCCAGCTCCGGTACCGCGGTTGCCACCGCGGCAAGCCTGTGCGTCGCCGGAATCGGAACGGAGACCAACGGTTCGATCATCGACCCGGCCTCGGCGAACTGCGTCGTCGGGGTGAAACCGACCGTCGGACTGGTCGGGCGCGGCGGCGTGATCCCCGGTGTGCCGAGCCAGGACAGCGTCGGCCCGATCGCGCGCACGGTCCGCGACGCGGCGATCCTGCTCGGCGCCCTGGTCGGGATCGACGACCGCGATCCGGCGACCGAGGCGAGTCGCGGCCGCTTCCATCGCGACTACACCCGTTTCCTGGACGCCGACGGGCTGCGTGGGGCGCGCATCGGCGTACCGCGAGCGGTGTACTTCGGCTACAGCCACCACGCCGACGAGATCGCGGAGCGGGCGATCGCCACGTTGCGCGAGGCCGGGGCGACGGTGGTCGACCCGGCCGACATCCCGACGGCCGAGCAGCTTGAAGACCTGCCAAGTTCGATGGTCGTCCAGGCGTATGAGATCAAGCGTGCGCTGAACGCCTACCTGGCCGGTGCCCCCGGCGACCATCCGCGCAGCCTGGCGGAGCTGATCGCGTTCAACCGTGCGCACGCCGACCGCGAGCTTCGCTATGTGCGGCAGGACGGGCTGGAGGCGGTGCACCAAATGGACTTCACCGAACGCGAGTACCGTCAGGCGCTGGCCACCAACCACCGGCTCTCGCGCGCCGAAGGCATCGATGCGGTGCTGCGCCGATTCCGCCTGGACGCACTCGTGATGCCGACCACCGGACCGCCGGCCAAAATCGACCTGATCCGCGGGGACAGCTACGGCGGCGGTGCGTCGACGCCCGCCGCACTCGCCGGATACCCCGCGATCAGCGTCCCGGCCGGCTTCGCGTTCGGGCTGCCGGTCGGCCTGACATTCATGGGTACGGCGTGGAGCGAGCCGAAGCTGCTCCGCCTCGCCTACGCCTACGAGCAGGCCGGCCGCGTCCGCCGACCGCCCACCTACCGACAGGCCGACATCGGCTTCTGAGCCGCGTCCGGTACACAAGCGACCCGATGGCGAGCAAGTGGGCGCGGGCGCGGCCCAGTTACTCGACCTTCGTTCCGGCAGTCCCATGGAGCAGGGCTCCCACGCCACCGTGCTTGTCCGGCTGTCCGCATCCGGCAGCGACAGCCGGGCCATCGTCCCTATTGGCCCCGTGAACCGTGCTCGCCCCGTCAGACTGTTCCGCGGTCGGTGACCGCACCGCGGTATCACGTCAGCGGCTGGAGGGCCTCAAACATTGACGCCGTAGTCCTTGGCGATGCCCACCAGACCCGGGGTGAGGGAGAAGCGTGGGTGCGCCGCAACCGATCATTTGAAGCCAGGGGAGGCGAGGGTGCCGCGACAGCGCGCGAAGGGACTCTACAAACCTGTAGATTCTGTTTTCTCCTCACAATGGAGGTATTACTGAGAAGGAGATGCAGATGACGCTGTGGGACCGCCTCAAGGACTCGGTCCAGACGATGCAGGCTCAGCTCACGGCGAAGAAGAACGACTTGCGGAGCGGGGCCTTCCGGGACGCGAGCATGGCGATGTGCGCCCTGGTGGCCGCGGCGGACGGCACGATCGATCTGTCCGAGCGGCAGCGCGTCGCCCAGCTCATCGCCACCAACGACGTGCTCCAGAACTTCCCCCCGGACGAGCTGCACCACCGCTTCGAGGACCACCTCGACGAGCTCACCACGGACTTCGCCCTCGGGATGGCGAGCGCCATGCGGGAGATCGGCAAGGCGAAGAGGAGGCCCGCCGAGGCCCGGGCCGTCATCCAGATCGGCATCGTCATCGGCTGCGCCGACGGTTACTTCGACGACAGCGAGCGGGACGTCGTCCGCGAGGCTTGCTCAGCCCTGGACATCCCTCCGACCGAGTTCGACCTCCACCGCCCCCTCCGCGTCCCCCGCCCGTACCGGGGCCCGGACGAGCTCCCACCGGCGGCCGGCGACCAGGTGTCCGAGCGGGCGGGCTCCGGTGCGGCACAGGGGATACGCCCCGGGGCCGCCGTGCCCGGCGACGACCTCCAGGTCTTCCTCAAGGCGCTGACCAGTGGAACCCGGCAGAGACTCTTCGCGCACTTCCTCGATGGCGAGGAGCTGACCGTCGGCGAGGTCGCCGAGCGCGCCGGACTCGGCCCGTCGACCACCTCCGAGCACCTCGCGGTCCTCCGGCGCGGTGGCCTGCTCCAGTCGACGCGCAGCGGCAAACTGGTCCGCTACCGCGCCGACCGGGAAGGCATCGCCGAACTGCTCGGGCAGCTCCACTCCTACCTCCTCGCCCCCTCCGAACCACAGGACCCCCCTCTTACCCAGGGCTGTGCATGACGAGCGGCCGGCCGCCCGCCCTCGTCGGATGCCTTCCCGCCAAGGACTTCGGCAGGTTGGTTCTGTGCGTGACTGCGGGCTCTGGTCCACTCCGTGTGGCCGCGTGACGCTCGGTTACGCCAACAGGACTCGTTTGCGCAGGAGCTCGAATCCTGCGCGGCCGAACATCTGGCGCTTGAGCCACGACTGGCCGGCCGCGCATGAACCTGGCTCCACTCATCAGGCCCCCTTGGAATCGATCAGCTAGGGAACCGCGGGGCGCGCTACCGGCGGACCGCCGAGATCAGTCCGCCGGGCCGCTCCTCGCGCTGCGGCGGGGTGCTGATCGGGCGGCCGTAGGCGGCAGCGCGCTCGCGCAGGGTGTGGCAGTCGGCATCCCAGCCGTGCCCGACCAGCCAGCCCACCGGGTCGTCGGGCATCTCCGAGACCCACATGGACGCCGCCGATCCCGGCGCGGCGTCCGCGCCGAAGCGCTCGATCACGCCGCGCGAGCCCAATGTCAGCCCCATCCGACTGCCTGCCGCCGACTGCGTGCCGATCCGGGCCAGCAGTAGCTCCACCGCGTCCTCGGGCAGATAGATCAGTAGTCCTTCGGCGATCCACGCGGTCGGCACCGTCGGGTCGTGCCCTGCGGCGGCCAGTGCGCCTGGCCAGTCCTCACGCAGATCCACCGCGACGGTGATCCGCTCGCAGCGTGCGACGGCCCGCTCCTGGCGCAGCACCGAAGCCTTGAAGCCGAGTGGCGCGGCGGTGTCGACCTCGAACAGCCGGGTGCCCTCGGGCCAGTCCATCCGGAAGGCCCGGCTGTCCATGCCGGCGCCGAGCAGCACGACCTGCCGGACCCCGGACGCGGAGGCCCGCTGCAACAGGTCGTCGAGGAACTTCGTCCTGATGACGATGGAGAACGACACGGCCAGCCGGCGGCGTCGCGCGGCCTCGTCACCGGGCAGCGGCGGCGAGGAGGGCCACATGCCGCCGGCGGTGGCGAAGGCCTGTGCCAGTGGGTCGCGGAACAGCGCGTTCTCCCGCTCGGTCTCCAACGCCCGCACCCTGGCCACCCCCACCGCCGTGGCCCACACTCCCGACGGCTGCACCCGCTCCTGCTCATCAGTCACCGCGCCAGCCTAGGTGATCGCTGACCGGGCGCCACACGGGAAGAGTCGCCTGACGACCATCGAGGTCAGCAACACGAGGCCGGGCAAGCCGGGACGCCGAGTGGTCTTCATGACGACCTCACGTCAGTCGCCGACGGGCTCGTGGGCCCGGGAGCGGGCCCACGAGCGGCGGCTACCGGGATGAGTCGGGGTACGCGGCGGTCGCGCGGATTTCGACGAGGAGCCCCGGGCTGGCGAGGCCGCTGACCCCGATGATCGTCCAGGTCGGGTAGGGCGCGTTGACGAGGCGCTGTTTGGCCTCGATGAAGCCGGGCAGGTGCTGGCGGATGTCGACGTGGTAGCTGGTGACGTCGACGAGGGCGGACAGGTCGAGGTTCTCCAGTCGAAGGATCTCTTCGATCTTCCGGATGGCGATCTCGGTCTGCTCCTCGACGGTGTCCGGGATGGTTCCGTCGGCTCGGCGACCGATCGTTCCCGCGATGAACAGGAGGCCGTGCGCGCGGACCGCGGCGGAATAGCCGAAGCTCGCGAAGGCGCTAGTGGTTTGCCCGAAGACTGCGTTGTCCTCAGGGACCTCGACGGTGTGGACGGTCATGGCGGTGCTTCCTTTTCTTTGTTGACGTCAGGCGTGGAGTCCGCGGAGTCAGTTGCCCCAGCGGGACGAACGGCAGGCGTGCTCCAGCCGGGTCCGGCCGAAAGTTTCGCGTTCGCGGAGGAACTCGCCGGGAATCGCGTACCGGGGTGCGTTCGTCGGGTTCTTCGCGGCCTGCGCGACGATCGCGTCGGTGAGTGAGCGGATCATGTCCAGCCGTGGATAGGCGGCGTGCACGGCATCGGCCTGCTCATCGGTGACGGTGTCGACGTGGTTGGCACCCAGTGGGCCGCCGAAGTCGAGGGCGACGCCTTCGCGGACGAGCACGCACAGCGTGCCGTGGCGTTCCGCGATACCCGGCGAGGTGTGCAGGGCGATGGCCTGCCAGACCCGGTCGGCGTCGGCCGCGGGCACTCCGCGTTCGATGAGGAACGCGGCGGCCCGGTCGGCGCCTTCGACCTCGAACCGCTGGCTGTGCGGGCCGTCCGACGCCACGCCGAGGTCGTGCATCGCGCACGCGGCGAACAACAGGTCGTCGTGGTAGTCGTGGCCGACGGCCAGGCCGAGGCGGCCGGCCACCAGCCGGGCGAACAGATAGCTGCGGAGGCTGTGGTTGAAGACGGACGGCGTTTCCACCGGTCGGATGAAGTTCACGACGGCGTCGGCAAGCGGTGTGCCGGGCAGCGTGATCAGGTCGGCGGTCGCCTCGCGGGTAGGTCCGGTCATGTCCTCAGCCTGGCCGCGACCGCCCTGACCTGGCGAGAGGCAAAATTTCCTTGCTTCGATAGAATCTTGCCATGACAGTGCACCGAGTCGCGGTCCTGGCGCTGGACGGGGTCACCCCGCTCGACCTGGCGATCCCGACGCAGATCTTCACCACCCGGCCGGAAACCCCTTACGAGATGACCCTGTGCGCGCTGGACGCGAAGGTGGTCACCAGCGCGGGTTTCGCCCTGGTCGCCGACGGGGAGCTGGAGCAGGTGCGCACCGCCGACACCGTGGTCGTGCCGGGATTCGAACCGATCCTCCGGCCGCCGGACGCCGTGCTCGGCACGCTGGCCGAGGCCCGCGACCGAGGCGCGCGTGTGGTGTCGATCTGTACGGGCGCCTTCGCACTGGCCGCGGCGGGCGTGCTGGACGGGCTGCACGCCACGACCCACTGGAAGCACATCGACGAGTTCGAGCGGGGATTCCCGGCCGTCGAGGTCGACCGCGACGTGCTCTACGTCGACGAGGGCGACGTACTCACGTCGGCCGGGGTGTGCTGCGGCATCGACCTGTGCCTGCACCTCGTGCGCCGCGATCTGGGGGCGGTGGTGGCCAACCAGATCGCCCGCGGTCTGGTGGCCGCCCCCCACCGGGACGGTGGGCAGGCCCAGTACGTGCCGGCTCCCGTCGCGGTGGCCGGTGAGGCGTCGCTGTCCGGTACCCGGGGATGGGCCCTGCACCGCCTCGGCGAGCCGCTCACGCTGCGCGTGCTCGCCCGGCACGCGGGTCTCTCGCAGCGCACCTTCATGCGCCGGTTCACCGAGGAGACGGGCACGACCCCGTTGCAGTGGTTGCAGGGCGCCCGCCTCAGCAGGGCGCGGGAACTGCTGGAAACCACGGACCACCCGATGGATCGGGTGGCGCGGGACTGCGGACTGGGCACGGCGGCCAATCTGCGGCTGCACTTCCGGCGCGCACTGGGCACCACCCCCACCGCCTACCGCCGCACCTTCGGGCGCTCGACGTCGCGCAGTCCGGCCTGTTCACCAGCAGGCCCGCGCTCGGACTGAAAAGGCCACCACGACGCTGACGGCTCGTGGAGACAGGGTCGCTGTCTCGCGGGCGCCCATCCGGCGGATTCCCTGTCAAGTTCTACGTGTTGAGGCGCGGGCGGGCGCCGGAACAGCGGCCTGTCCGGTGACCGCGTGGCGTCACAGGTGCTCTGTCTCCGTGGGTAGTGGGTCGAGCACTGGGTTGGTGAGGTGCTGGTAGATGATCGAGGTGCGGAAGCTGACGATCTCCCGGCGGTTGGTGAACTGGTCCAGGAGGAAAGCGTGCAGGTGGTCGATGTCCGGGGCCGTGACGTGGACGAGGAAGTCGTCGCTGCCGGCCATCGTGTAGACGGAGACCACCTCTGGTAGCTGGGTCACCGACCGCTCGAAGGCGGCGACGACATCCCGGCGCAGAGGCCGGACCTGGGTGAAGACCATCGCTTGCACGGCGCGGTTGAGTGCCCGCAGGGAGACTTGGGCCCGGTAGCCCTCGATGATGCCGCGTTTGTGCAGCAACCTGGTGCGTTCGAGGCAGGTAGAGGGGGCGATACCGAGCTTCTCGGCGAGGGCCCGGTTGGACTGCCGACCATCGGCCTGCAGATGGTGCACGATCGCCGAATCAAGTTCATCCATGACTGCCTCCTGGATCGCGACACCGAATTTGCTTCGGCTTCACGTCAGCCGTTCCGTGCATCAGCCTAGCTTCGGGGGCATGAGCCAAGCATTTGCACATGAAGACGTGATCATTCGACGTGGACGCCGTTCTGGGCTGCCGCTGATCGTGGCAGTCCACTCCCGGGCCCTGGGCCCGGCGGTCGGCGGCTGCCGACTGCGCCGCTACGACACCTGGCAGCATGGACTGGCCGACGCGCTGCGCCTGTCGGAGGCGATGACCTACAAGGCCGCGGTGGCCGGTCTGGACTTCGGCGGCGGCAAGAGCGTGATCGCCCTCGGCAACGACACCGCACTCACCCCACAGTTGCGTGAGGCCGCACTGGAGGATCTGGGCGAGCTGATCGCCTTCTTCCAGGGGTCCTACCGCACCGGCCCCGACGTCGGCACCGGCCCCGAGGACATGGTGGTCCTGCGGCGTTTCTCGCCGTACGCGTACTGCGCGCCCGAGGAGCACGGCGGTACCGGCAATTCCGGAAGCCCGACCGCCACCGGCGTCCTGGCGGCCCTGCGCGCCGGTGCGAGGCAGGTATTCGGCGATGCCTCCTGCACCGGACGGACCGTGGTGATCAGCGGCTTCGGGTCGGTGGGCAGCGGTATTGCCGCCGGCCTGGCCGCTGAGGGCGCACATGTCGTCGTGTCGGACCTGGAAGCCTCCCGTAAGGAGGCGGCCCTGGCGAGCGGTTACGGATGGGTCGAGCCCGGTCAGGCTCTGTCCGCGCCGGCCGACATGCTGGTCCCGGCTGCCGTCGGCGGTGTACTCAATGACGTGACCGTCCGGCAGATCACCGCGCGCCTGGTCGTCGGCCCGGCGAACAACCAGCTCACCGAGGAGCGTGTGGCCGATGTCCTCGCGGAGCGGGGCATTGTCTGGGTGCCCGACTATGTCGCCAGTGCCGGCGGTATCGCCTACGCCCTGAGCCGGGAGTCGGAAGGCTACAGCCACGAGGCCGCGCAGAAGCGCGTGGAGGACATCGGCGACACCGTGACCCGCATCCTTGACCTGGCGCTCTCGACTGGCACCACCCCGCTGCGGGCGGCCCAGCAGATTGCCGAGCGCCGACTGGCGTCCTCGGCCGTGGCGGCCCAGGCCGTCTGATGGCCGGGGCATGAGACCGACCGCACGGCCTGGACCTCCCCGCTGGTGCGGTGCCACACCAGCTGATGGCCGTTGTCGCGCTCTGCCTCGGGGTGGCGATCCTGTTGTTCGTCGTGGGCATCACCTATCCCGCCGTTCGTACAACATCCTGAAGCCCTCCTGCGACGACCCGCGTGATGCACACCGGGCTCGGGGCACGCAACGGCGTTACTACCGAGGAGAATCAGATGATGCTCATCACCGCAGACCGAGTCCTGGTGGACACGGACACCTACCTGGAGGACGGCGCCGTCCTCACCGATGGCGAGACGATCACCGCCGTAGGTCCCAGGGAAGAGGTCATTCGACAGGCGTCATCGGATGCCGAGCACATCTCCTTCTCCGGCACGGTCATGCCCGGCCTCGTTGACGCCCACGTGCACCTGATCTTTGACGGCAGCCCTGATCCTGTCGCTGTCCTGCGCGCCACCGACGAGGAGCTTCTCGGCCAGCTGCGGCAGCGCGCCGAGCAGCTGCTGCACACCGGCGTGACGACGGCACGCGACCTGGGAGACCGCAATGGACTCGTCTTCCGCGTTGCCCGAGAGATCGAGAAGGGCAGCCTGCCCGGCCCGCGTATCCTCGCGGCCGGTACTCCGGCGACCCCGCCGGGTGGTCACTGCCACTTCCTCGGCGGTGAGGTCTCGGGCGAGACCGAGGCCCGCGACCTGGTCCGGCGTAATGTGGCCGCCGGCGCCGCCGTCATCAAGGTCATGACCAGCGGGGGAGGGCTCACCAAGGACGGCCCGCGAAGCTGGCAGAGTCAGTTCTCCAGCGAGGAACTCCACGCCCTGGTCGATGAGGCGCACTCCGCCGGGCTGCCGGTCGCCGCGCACGCCCACGGAGCGGACGCGATCACCGAAGCCGTCGACGCCGGGGTCGATACCCTCGAGCACTGCACCTGGATGACCGAGACCGGGTTCGACCTCCGCCGTGATGTTCTCCAGCGCATCATCGACCGCGATATCGCGGTCAGTGTGACCGTGAGCCCCCATTGGCGCATGCTGCCCAAGGTCTTCGGCGAGGAGCGCGCGAACGTGATGTTCGACCAGGTGCGGCAGATGGCCGAGGCCGGGGCACGCGTGATCGTCGGCACCGATGCCGGGGTCCAGCGCACGGGCTTCGACGGCATGCCCGGCGCGCTGACCTTCTACGCACACCTGGGTATCCCGAACCGCACCGTCCTCGACATGGCGACCCGCCGGGCCGCCGAGGCGCTTGGGCTCGGTGGGGTGACAGGACGTGTCGCCCCGGGTTTCCGGGCCGATCTCGTCCTTGTCGACGGTGACCCGCTCAAGGATCTCGATGCTTTGCAGCGGGTCAGGACCGTCGTCAGCGCCGGCCGCAGGCACGAACAGGACTAGGCAAGGACTAGGCAGTGTTTTGGGTACCGGGTGAGTCTTGGACGGAGAGTTCTTCGGCCAGTTCCATACAGCGCAGGCGGGCTGGGGAGAAGTCGTAGGGCATCTTGCCGATGGCTTCGAACGCGCTCATGGAGTCAGCCTCCCGCCTGCCGGAGCTGAGGTCGGCCTCGTCCTCGCCGTCATCGGCGGTAGCAGGGTGCAAAGTGTCCCAGGCGTCGAAGAGGTCATCGTCGTCCTTACCCAGGCCGGACTCCTCGATGACGGCATGCAGGGCGCTTTCGAAGGCATGCCGCTCGGCGGCCACCTGAGCCACCCGCGGATCATCGACGGCGACGCTGTCATCGAGTGCCTCCTCGGCGTCATCGATGCGGTCGGAGTCCTCCCGCAGAGTGGGATGCGTGGCCAGGGCGATGAAGCGGGTGGCCTGGACGGCCGCGCCGAGCGGGCCGAAGATCCGCTCAGTGACCAGCAGACTGTCCAGGTCCGCCTGACGCAGGGAGCCCTCGGGCAGGTTCTTGAGGCGGTCGGTGACGAAGTCGGAGAGCAGGCCGATCCGGGTGCCTTCGGTGCGCATCCGCTGCACGGCGGTCCGCTGCCGCCGCAATTCCGCCTCCTGCTCGGCGAGGGTTTCCTCCAACCGCTCCAGGATGCCCGCGATACCGTCTCCGCTGTCCGCACCGGCGGAAGCCGTGCCGGTGGTAAAGGCGTCACGGATGTCGTCCAGGGCGATCCCGGCGTCGGCCATCTTGCGAATCCACAGCAGGCGGATCATGTCCTCGTACCCGTAGCGGCGGCGGTCATCGCCGCCCCGCTCAGGCTCGGGGAGCAGACCGATCTCGTGGTAGTGGCGAATCGCCCGCGGCGTGCTGCCGGCGAAGGCCGCCGCGTCACCGATCTTGACCTGGCGGGGTGGCATGCACGACGAATGCATGAGCGGGGACCTTTCCTCAAGGGACCGGGACGTAAGTCCACCTGACCACATGCCGCTACGGAAGGTGCAACCCCCTACACACCGCCCCGCGCCAATGCCAGGAAACGCGCCTTTCCCCCGTAATGACCGCAGGAGGGAAGCCGGCTCAGGCGCGCGCGCATCTCCGACCAGAACGCGGTCCGATCGCCGCTGGCCATCGCCTTCCCCCTCCTGCTGCCGGTGTTCGTGATGGGCGTGGTCGGCATGGCCGCGGCCCTGCTCGTCTCCGCGGCCGCCGCCGACGTCGGCTTCGGCATGCCGAATCCCGGCATCTTCGCGGTCGAAGCGGTGCTTCTCGCGGCCAACACTCTGGTCGGCTTCGTCATGGGCCGACTGTGGGCTCCGATCATCGCGGTGCCGGTCACGCTGATCGCCAGCTTCGTCGCCAACGCCTACCCGGTCTCCTGGAGCGCTGTGTGGATCCGGCACCTCGTGGGCGGAGGGCTCCAGGACTGCTGCGTGCTCGACCAGAGCCTGGACGTATGGGCGCTGGTGAGCGCGGGAGCATTTGGTACCGGGGTCTGTCTGTCCGCCGCCGTGCTCATCAAGTACCGGAAGGCCGTCCCCGCCATCGTCGCCGCGGCCGCGCTGCTCGCGGGCGGGTTCGCGGGCGGTGCCGCCTCCGCCCACGGCATGGGGGCGGACCCGGTGACCTCTCGCGCGACGAGCGACCTGGCGTGCGATCACGGTCGGCCCCGCATCTGCCTGTGGCCCGAGATGGACGACCGAGCCGGGATGGTCCGCGCCGAGTCACGAAAGGCGGTCGAGAGGCTCCGCCGGGCCGGTGTCGCGGTGCCCGCCACCCTGACCATGGCCGACCGGCCAGGCCCTGACGAGACCAAACTCGCCATCGGGCCCGGCATCAGTGCCGCCGGTGTGCCCACAGGCGTGGCGGCAGGGCTGCTTCCGCAATCTCCCGCCTGCGCGGACAACGGAGAGCCCTACCCGGCCGCTGACGCCTACGGCCCCGTCGGAGCGTGGCTTTCCCTGACCGCCGGCGCCGCGCCCCGCACTCTCACGAACCGGGTCGCACCGCCGGAACTGGCCCTGGCCCAGCACGTCCTCAAACAGTCCCGACAGGCCCAGCTCGCCTGGTACGGGCGCAACACCCGCGCCATGCGATCATGCAACGGACGCCCCCAGTTGGGCATCGACGGGAGCCACGGATGAACTGGTGGCTGAAGGCCCGCGCCGTTCCCGCACTGGCTGTGTCCGTCGTCGTGACCAATGCGGTGGGACTCCTCATGGGCAACGCCGAACTCCCCGTGCCCGTCCTGACCGGCCAGTCCGGACACTTCCTCGTCGGCCATCTCATCACACTGCTGCCCGCGGTGATGCTGCTCCACGGCATGGGACGCGGCGACCTGCGCACCGAAAGCGTCGCCTGCCGGCCCCTTCGGAGGTGGGACGCCGCACTCGGCTCGGCGGTCGCCGCCACCGGGGCGGGGATGGCAGCCCTCTGCTATGCCCTGGGGGCTGACAGCATCGCCTTGGTACTGGGGCGCAACATCGCCGGATACGTCGGCCTGGCGCTGCTGCTGTTTCCCTTCCTCGGCCACCGCATCGCGGCCGTCTCCGTCGCCATCGTGCCCCTTGTGTGCGCGGCGGCCGGCTGGAGCAGCGGCGGTCGCCCCGCGCCATGGGCCTGGATCCTGTATCCCGCAAACTCCCTGGTCGCGCCAGCCATCACGACAGCCATCGTCCTCGTAGGCATTTTCGTCTGCCTCACCCGGCAGGACCCATTGCGGTCCGCTCCCTGAGGAGTGGACCGCGGTGAAGTCCCGCCGGGGCCTGTCGGCGGACCTGAACCCGCCGGGGCAGCCGCACTCACCGGCCTCGCCGACGGCAACAGCAATGAAAACGCCCCCTGGGCCAACCCTCCTACTCAACAACCCCAGCCGCCGACTCCTCGGCCCACTTCGAGTGTTTCCCATCGCCGTTCCCGGTGGCCAAGTAAGTGCTCCAAGCCGCTGTCGCACCGCCCGAGGAAAGGTTCGATAACACTCGCCTATGGATCCAGACAGTTGCGCCTCTCTTGGCCTCCCTGCTCACGTATCAACTCGGCAAGCGATCTGGCCAGGGACAAGCGCTCGAGGATCTCGATGTTCTGAAGCGGGTCAGGACCGTCGTCAGCGCCGGCCGCAGGCACGAACAGGACTAGGTCCCGTGCGGGTTACGCACAGTCGGGCAGTCGACTCGGCTACGGAGATCCTGCTTGCAGGCAAGGGGGCCATGCCAACTGGGCCAAAGTGCTGGTCACGGGCTTTCCTGGGTCGTGGGTAGTTAAGTGGCTCACGGGCTTTGGGCGTATTCCTTGAGGCAGTCGGTGGCCTGCGGTATCGGCTGGCACAGAGACTGGGATTAGGCTGGTGGTGAGGAAGGCCCTGCCGACGTGGCTACGACAGACAGGGCCAACCCGCTCGGGAAAAACCCCGCAGTCTCACGGCCCTGGCGTCCTACCGCCGGGGCCGTGCTCGTATCACGCGCCGAACAGGTGCCTGATCGTCAGGTCGATCACCAGCGCTGTGACCAGCGCCAGAAACTGACCAACCGGACCGAGCGTGCGACGGGATTCCCGGTCGACCTGGCCGTTGTCGTGCTGGCCTGAGCCGGGCATTTCGCATTTCCTCCATCTCCTTCCCGGGTGTCGTGAGCCCCCTGGGGTTCCCAAGCGGCAGTCGGGTCCCCAGCGAACTCACGTTCCTGGCAAGGGGAAGAGCGGTGTTTCTCCGTGACTTGACGTTGGCAGGGGATAGCGGGAATACCTTCTCGGTCAGAGCCGCTACTGCCATGCGGCTTCGTGTCGGTGTCGTCCATCTCCGTGAGATTCATGATCGTCGGAGCGACCTCACGGGCATGTTCCCCGATGATGCGGGCCTCGTTGCGGGTTCTGACCAGAACGCGGTCATGGTGGGATTCATGCTGGATGCCCTAATCCATGGAGATTGCGAGAGGTTCGCGGGAGGGTAACCAGTACGCCACAGCGCACGCTGTCGGCCTACTCGGTACGCGATGGTTAACGTCGTAGCTGACTTCATGAATGCGCTGGGATCCACGCGAGTTGGAGAAAACTCAGCCCTTGTCCGGTCCCTTGCGGACCCAGCCGTAAGCGATGCGGCCCCGTGCCCTGCCGGCTTGGGCGATGATGGCTCCGCGAACCTCGCCCCTGCGAAATTCTGCGGAGAGCGGTGTCGGCGAGCTTGACGTCAGACCAGCTCAGAGGCGGTGAGTAACCCTTCTCGGAATCCGGGTTCCGCAGCTGTGTCGTAAGGCGGCTGGACATCGAGCCCTCCGAGCCGCCGCGGCCTCGCAGGACCGTTCAGGCGACGGCGGACGGCACATGGTGCGGCCCGACGACTCTCGGCTTACGGGGCCTGTCCGTTCACCGGTCGGGGGCCCGTCCGTTCACCGGTCGGGACTGTCCTCACGGCTCGGCGCGTCCGGCTGCTGTGTACGTCGGCGGCGCAGCACATCGGGTGCGGGGCGTTCCTCTTCGGTGATGTCGGCGACGGACACCTTGCTGGAGTCGCGGTCGGCCAGGGCGCGGCGCTGGACTTCGCTGAGGTGATCGAAGTGTGCGGTGAACGCGGAGACAGCTCCCTCGGGATCGCGGTCCCGGATGGCCTCGTAGATCTTCCAGTGCTGCTCGAGCACGGGCTCGCGTTCCAGTACCCGGTGCAGCAGCGCGTTCGTCCTGGGCCGTACGAGGTGGACGGAGGTCATGGCCAGTTCCAGCACGTGGTTCTTGGCGGCCTTGCTGATGGCGCACACCGCAGGTCCCATGGCCCGCACGGTTACCGATGCCGCGCTGCTGCTGGACAGCCTTGTGGGGCACGATCCGGAGGACCCCTGGACCGCGGCTCATACGGTGGCCCGCCACCAGGGCAGCTACGCGGACGGACTCAGCGCCGATGGGCTACAAGGCAAGCGGATCGGCGTGGTGCGCGAGGCCATGGGCTCCGCCGACGATCCCTCGGCGGCGGCCGTCAACACGGTCTTCGACACGGCCCTCGAAGCGCTCCGGTCCGCCGGCGCCGAGGTGGTGGACCCGGTCGTCATCCCCGATCTCGCGCACTACATCGAGTACACCTCGCTGTACATCACGCATTCCAAGCACGACCTCAACACCTTTCTCGCCCAGCGCCCGGAGCTGAGTCACCTGTCAGTACAGGCCATCCACCAGGACAAAAGGTTCCACGAGGAGCTCGACCTGTTCATCGCGATCGCGGGTGGCCCGGACAACCCTGAGGACGACACCGAGTACTTCCGGAAGTACATCGCACGCGAGGCGTTCCAGCGCGAAGTGGTGAATGTGATGGCCGGCCACAGCCTGGACGGGCTCTGCTTCCCGGATGTACAACTCCTGCCGCCTACCCGAAAGGAGCTGCAGACCGGCAAGTGGACGACACTCACCTTCCCGACCAACACCCTGATCGCTTCTCAGACGTGGATGCCCGCCATCAGCATCCCTGCTGGATTCAGCGACGAAGGTGTTCCGGTCGGACTGGAGCTTGTGACACTGCCTTACGACGAAGCGTCGCTGTTCCGCCTGGGCTATGCCCTGGAGCAGGCCACCCAGCACCGCCGCCTTCCCGAGAGCACACCCCCGCTCGTTCAAGACGGTGTATGAGGCAAGGCCGAACCACCGAACCGGCAGGGCGAGAATGGCCTCGGCGGAACGTCGTTAGGGTGCGCCGCCGCGCCAGCGGATACTGGGCCGTATGCGTATTGACTTCGAGCCCGAGGCCATGGGTCCCACTCCCTTCTACAAGCTGCTGACCTCGGTGATCGTGCCTCGGCCGATCGCCTGGGTGTCGACGGTGGGCCGGGATGGCTCCGCGAATCTCGCCCCGCACTCGTTCTTCACCGTCGCGGCCGTGGCTCCGCCGATCGTGCAGTTCACCTCCGTGGGGCGTAAGGACTCGCTGCGGAACGTCGAGGACACCGGGGAGTTCGTGGTGAACCTCGCGCCGGAGGGGCTGTTCGAGCAGGTCAACGCGACCGCGACGGACTTTCCGCACGGGGTGAGCGAGTTCGAGGCGGTGGGGGTGGCGCAGGAGGCGAGTGCGCGGGTGAAGCCGCCTCGGGTGGCGGGGTCGCCGGTCGCGTTGGAGTGCGTGGTGCACAGCACGATGGGGCTCGGGAATTCGACGGTGGTCTTCGGGCGGGTGGTGCATGCCGCGATCGACGACGCGGTGATGGTCGACGGGCATGCGGAGATCACCCGGCTGCGGCCGCTGTCCCGGCTGGGGAAGAACGAGTGGGGCACGGTCGGTGAGGTGCTGGATCTGGCCCGGATCCGTTACGCGGACTGGGAGGATCAGGGGCCCGAGAAGGTGTGAGGGCCAGAGGCCGGAGGAAGGGGCCGCGGTGATCGAGAGCGTCGTGTTCGACATCGGCTCGACCCTCGTCCGGGAGGACCGCTACTGGGGCGATTGGGCCGACTGGCTCGGGGTCCCGCGGCACACCCTGTCCGCGCTGGTGGGGGCCGTCGTCGCGCAGGGGCGGGACGACAAGGACGCGATCCGTCTGGTGCGGCCGGGCGTGGACATCGACGCGGAGTGGCGGGCGCGGGAGGCGGCGGGGCGGGGGGAGTGGCTGGACGAGTCCGACGTGTATCCCGATGTACGGTCCGCGCTCGGCGGGCTGCGGGAGTCGGGGCTGCGGGTGGTCCTGGCCGGGAATCAGTCGCTGCGGGCGGGTGAGCTGCTGCGGGAGCTGGGGCTGCCGGTCGACGCCGTGGCGACGTCCAGTGAGTGGGGGGTCGCCAAGCCCGATCCGGAGTTCTTCCGGCGGGTACTGGAGCTCGGCGGGGCCGCGCCGGGGGACACGCTGTACGTGGGTGACTATCCGGCCTTCGACATCCGGCCGGCGAAGGGCGCCGGGCTGCGGGCCGCGCATATCCGCCGGGGGCCGTGGGCGTATCTGTGGGCCGATACCGCCGACGCGGCGATGGCGGACTGGCGGATCGACTCGTTGAGTGAGCTGGTGGAGATCGTCGCCGAATCGTCGGTGTGATCGTCCCCGTGGCCTGCCGGCTCAGGGCAGGGGCGTGCGCTGGGTGAGGAGTTCACACCCGGTGTGATGCGAGTGCTTGCATATATCTACCGCACACCCTTCCCGGGCGCCCCGCATGGCGATTGACTCGTTCCATGCCGCTCAGGGGGCGCCAGACCTGAGCGAAGGGGCCGCCGGACTCCTCCCTCCTCGGCCGGCGGCCCATCCCCTGTCTGTGCGGAGAAGGGCGTCAGCCCGCCGACTCGGCCGCGTGGGCGCTCAGCACACCGAAGCCCACCAGCGCGAAGAGCACGATGCCCAGCAGAATCCGGTAGATCACAAACGGCATGAAGCTCTTGCTGGAAATGAACTTCATGAACCACGCGATGACGACATAGCCGACAACGAAGGCGATGACGGTCGCGAAGATCGTCGGGCCCCACTCCGTATGCCCCTCGGACGCGTCCTTCAGCTCGAAGGCACCCGAGGCCAGCACCGCCGGGACCGCGAGAAGGAAGGAGTAGCGGGCCGCCGCCTCGCGGGTGTAGCCCATGAGCAGTCCGCCGCTGATCGTCGCGCCGGACCGGGAGACGCCCGGCACCAGCGCCATCGCCTGGCAGACGCCGAATATGAGGCCGTCCCGGATGCTCAGCTCCTTCAGCGTCTTGCGCTGGTTGGCGACGCGATGCCGGCCGCCCGACTCATCGCGCGACGCACGCCGGTCCGCGAAGCCCAGGACGAGGCCCATGACCACGAGGGTCGTGGCTATGAGCCGCAGATCGCGGAACGGACCCTCGATCGCGTCCTGCAGGGTGAGCCCGAGCACACCGATGGGCAGCGAGCCGACGATCACCAGCCAGCCCATCTGGGCGTCGTGGTTGCCCCGCCACTCCTTGCTGAAGAGCGAGCGGAACCAGGCCGACACGATGTTGACGATGTCCTTGCGGAAATAGATGAGCACCGCGAGCTCCGTGCCGATCTGGGTGATCGCGGTGAACGCGGGCCCAGGGTCGCTCCAGCCGGCGAACGCGGCCGTGAGCCGCAGATGGGCGCTGGAGGAGATCGGAAGAAACTCAGTCAACCCCTGGACCAGCCCGAGGATGAATGATTCAAACCACGACATTGAGTCTTCGCTATCCAGAGGCTGATCGTGCGCTGATCGATTTCTGGCCAGAGATGGCCAGGCGTGACCGATTCAGGCGGGGTGGTCGGTGGGAAGCCGGCGGTCGAGGATCAACTGCCGGGTGTGGGCAGCGTAGCGTCCCCGGGTGCGCGGCCCATCAAGGGCCTGGTCGGACCATCGGTTCATCGCTTTGACCTTGGGTACTCGGCGCTCGGCCGCCCGGCCGCGGGCGCCCTGGTGCGGATCAGCCGTGGACAGCCGTGGACATCCGTGGACAGCCGTGGACAGCTGCGAACAGCCGTGGACGGCCTGGACAGCCGAGGAGCCGAACCGTATGACCGCGATCGGGCGTGACGGAGAACAGGGAGGCCGAGGGGACGGGCCCGGCGGGACGATCACCACCAAGGTCCCGGCACGGCTGGACCGGCTGCCCTGGTCGCGCTGGCACTGGATGATCGTGATCGGCCTCGGCACCGTATGGATCCTGGACGGTCTCGAAGTGACCGTCGTCGGCAATATCGCCAGCCGCCTCTCCGAGCCCGGCAGCGGGCTGCCCATCACCGACGCGCAGGTCACCGGGGTCGCGGCGGCCCTCTATGTGGCCGGGGCCTGCACCGGGGCGCTGGTCTTCGGCTGGCTCACCGACCGCTACGGCCGCAAGAAGCTCTTCCTCATCACGCTCGGGGTCTATCTGGCCGCCACCGCGCTCACCGCCATCGCCTTCTCCGCCTGGTGGTTCTTCCTCTTCCGCTTCCTCACCGGCTTCGGTATCGGCGGCGAGTACGCGGCCATCAACTCCGCGATCGACGAGCTGATCCCCAGCAGGTACCGGGGCCGCGTCGATCTGGTCATCAACGGGAGCTTCTGGCTCGGCGCGATGGGCGGCTCGCTGCTTTCCGTGCTCATGCTCAACACGGACTTCTTCCCGCTCAACGTCGGCTGGCGGCTCACCTTCGCCCTCGGTGTCGTCCTCGGCCTGGTCATCCTGCTGGTGCGCCGGAACGTCCCGGAGAGCCCGCGCTGGATGTTCATCCACGGCCGGGCGGAGGGCGCCGGGGAACTGGTCGCGGCGGCCGAACGGCGGATCGAGGACGAGACCGGGCGGCGCCTGCCCGAGCCGGACAAGGCCATCACCATCAAGACGCGGAGGAGTACCGGCTTCATCGAGATCGCCCGGACGCTCTTCCGGGCGTATCCCCGGCGCGCGGTCCTGGGGCTGGCCCTCTTCATCGGGCAGGCGTTCCTCTACAACGCCATCACCTTCGGCTTCGGCTCGATCCTGGTGCGGTTCTTCGACGTGCCCAGCGGCGACACCGGCTACTACTTCGCGGTCATCGCCTTCGGCAACTTCCTCGGGCCGGCCCTGCTGAGCAGGCTCTTCGACACGGTCGGCCGCCGCGTGATGATCTCGGGGACGTACATCCTCTCCGGTGTGCTGCTGTTCATCACCGCCTGGATGTTCGGCAACGGCTGGCTCAGCGCGGCCACGATGACGGCCTGCTGGTGCGTGGTCCTCTTCTTCGCCTCGGCCGGTGCGAGCTCCGCGTATCTGACGGTCAGCGAGGTCTTCCCGATGGAGACGCGCGCCCTGGCCATCGCCTTCTTCTACGCCATCGGCACGGCGGCCGGAGGCATCACCGGTCCGCTGATCTTCTCGGATCTGACGCAGAGCGGAGTCCTCGCCGACACCGCGCTGGCCTTCTCCATCGGGGCGGCGCTCATGGTCGCCGCCGGGCTCGTCGCCGCCTTCCTCGCCGTCCCGGCGGAACAGCGCCCGCTCGAGGACATCGCCGAGCCGCTGTCCGCCCGCGCGGCGGCTGCTTCCGCCTCCGCCCACGGACCGGCCGGCGGCTGACGGACCCCAGCGGCTGACCGCGACGCCCGCCGCGGGATGCTGTTCGTCAGGCCGCGGGCCCGCTCGTCAGGCCCCGGGCCCGCCCGTCACGCCGACGGCGGGGTCTCGCCCGCGGTCGCGTCCTGGCCGAGGCACTCCCCGGGGCCCGCGGGCCGCAGTCGGCCACGCTTGCGCCAGGCCACCAGCGCCCCCGCGACGGCGGGCACCGTGATGAAGGCCATCGCGAGGAGGAAGACGGGCGAGGTGGGGGTGGTGGCGCGGCTGCCCGCGACCACGTACGCGGCGGTGTTCGGCACACTGCCCAGCCCCGTGGCCAGCAGGAACGACGGCCAGCCCATCCGTGAGACGGCAGCGCAGTAGTTGGCGGCGGCGAACGGTACGCCGGGGAACAGCCGGATCGCCAGCATGGACCGGAACCCGTGGTGGCTCAGCTGCCGGTCCGCCGCCGTGAGCCAGCGGCCCCGCAGCAGCGGACGCAGCGCGTCCTGCCCCAGCAGCCGGCCAAGACCGAAGGCGATCCCGGCGCCGATCACCGTGCCGCCGACGGCCGTGACCAGCCCGGCCTGGATGCCGAAGAGCGCACCGGCCGCCAGGTTCAGCAGCGGCCGGGGCACCAGCGCGGCGGTCCCCACCCCGTACGCGGCCGTGAACAGCACCACGGCCGTCGCGCCCGACAGCTCCGGCCAGCCGTGGGTCAGCAGCCGCTGCGGCTGCCACAGCAAGACCGCGATCGCGGAGCCCGTGAGCAGCGCGGCGAGCAGCCCCAGCCGCGACCACGGCGAGAGGAGCACGGCGCGGGCGCGGCGCGTGGCCGGTTTCGCGGGCGGTGTGGCGACATCGAGCATCGGTGGAGCGTAACCGACCAAGCCGGGCGGGCGCCGTGATGTCGTCGCGTTGTCGTCCGATTGTCGGCAGACCGTCGACAGGGGGTCGGCGGACCGTCTCAAATCAGTCGGCGGACGGTCCGAAACCAGTCGGCAGGCGGCCCGAAACCAGTCTCCGGGCCCGGGCCGGACACCGGAAACGAGCAGGCCGGACGCCTGGCCAACCACCCCTGTGCCACCGGGCGTTCGCTCCCGGACCACCGGTCCCACCGGCCCCGCACGCACCGAAAACCATTCGACGCGGACCGTACAGTGCGCGAAGATCACAGCATGTTCCGGCTCGCCTTCCTCACGCCGACGTCCGCGGTAGCGGACGCGCCGAAGGCTGCCGTCCCCTCTCCCGCTCCGGCCGCGGTCGCCGCCCTCACCACGGACCCGCCCGCCGCCGTTCCCGCCGTCTGCCTCCACGGCGCCCGAAGCTGACCCTCCTCGGACAACTCCGACGGATCCCCCAGGGGGAGGGTCGGCGAGGTTCTGGGGTCCGCGCTTCCCACCCCCGCTGACGAGGAGAGACCGTCGCATGTCCAAGCAGACCTATGTGCGCACCAAGCCGCATCTGAACATCGGCACCATGGGCCATGTCGACCACGGCAAGACCACGCTGACCGCCGCCATCACCAAGGTGCTGAGCGAGCGCGGCACCGGCGGCACCTACGTACCGGCGGACCGCATCGACCGGGCGCCGGAGGAGGCCGCGCGCGGTATCACCATCAACATCGCGCATGTCGAGTACGAGACCGACACCCGCCATTACGCGCATGTCGACATGCCCGGCCACGCCGACTTCATCAAGAACATGGTGACCGGCGCCGCCCAGATCGACGGGGCGATCCTCGTCGTCTCCGCGCTCGACGGCGTGATGCCGCAGACCGCCGAGCATGTGCTGCTGGCCCGTCAGGTCGGCGTCGACCACATCGTGGTGGCCCTCAACAAGGCCGACGCGGGCGACCCCGAGCTCACCGACCTCGTCGAGCTCGAGGTGCGCGAACTGCTCTCCGCGCACGGCTATCCCGGCGACACCACGCCCGTCGTACGGGTCTCCGGGCTGCGGGCGCTGGACGGCGACCTGCGGTGGACCGGGGCGATCGAGGCGCTGCTGGACGCCGTGGACATCTATGTGCCGACGCCCGTGCGCCACACCCAGGCCCCGTTCCTGCTACCGGTGGAGAACGTGCTGACCATCACCGGCCGCGGCACGGTCGTCACCGGCGCCATCGAGCGCGGCACGGTACGGGTCGGCGACCGTGTCGAGGTGCCCGGCAGCGAGGTGGCCACGGTGGTCACCGGCGTGGAGACCTTCGGCAAGTCCATGGTGGCGGCCGAGGCGGGCGACAATGTCGCGCTGCTGCTGCGCGGGGTGGCGCGGGACACGGTGCGCCGCGGCGATGTGGTGGCCGCGCCCGGCAGCCTCGTGCCGAGGCGGCACTTCACCGCGCGGGTGTACGTCCTGTCGGCGGCCGAGGGCGGCCGGCGGACACCGGTGTCCACCGGCTACCGCCCGCAGTTCTACCTCCGCACGGCCGATGTGGTCGGCGCCGTGGACCTCGGGCCCGTCGCGGTGGCGCGCCCCGGGGACACCGTCACCATGACGGTCGAGCTCGGCCGCGCCGTACCGCTGGAGCCGGGCCTCGGCTTCGCGATCCGCGAGGGCGGCCGCACGGTGGGCGCGGGCACCGTGACCACCGTGCTCGACCAGCCGTAACGAGACCGGTCCCGCTCGCCCGCCTCCCCGGCAGGAGGCGGGCGAGCGAGGCCGTAATGCCCCCTGGCGGCACGAGGCGCGAGCCCCGTGACGGCACAATGAGACGGTGAACGAGCCGATACCCGTAAGCCGCGCCGTGGACGGCGGCACCGCCAGGCTGATGCCGGACCTGGACCGCCCGCACGCCTGGCTGCTCACGGTGGACGGCGCCCCGCAGTCGTATGTCGACCTGGACGATCCGGTCCATCTCGAATTCGAGTACGCGCGGCGGATCGCCCATGTCCTGGACGCCGCCGCCGATCCCGGCGCCCCGCTGGACGTTCTGCACCTGGGCGGCGGGGCGCTGATGCTGCCCCGCTATCTGGCCGCCACCCGCCCCGGCTCGCACCAGGTGGTGATCGAGGCCGACCGGGGGCTGCTGGAACTGGTCGCCGAGCATCTTCCGCTGCGGCCCGGGGCGGGCATCACGGTGCGGCCGCGGGACGCCCGGACGGCGCTGGAGACCGCGCCCGAGGGGTCCGCCGATGTCATCGTGGCCGATGTCTTCGGCGGTTCGCGGGTGCCCGCGCATCTGACCTCCGTCGAGTACGCCCGAGCCGCGGCCCGGGCGCTGCGGCCGGGCGGGTGGTACGTCGCGAATCTGGCCGACGGGGCGCCGTTCGCCTTCCTCCGCTCCCAACTGGCCACCTACCGCACGGCGTTCGCGCATCTCGCCCTGATCGCGGAGCCGTCCGTGCTGCGTGGCCGCCGGTTCGGCAACGCCGTGCTGGTGGCCTCCCAGGCCGAACCGCCGGTCGCCGTGCTGGCCCGCCGCACGGCGGCCGACGCCTTCCCGGCCAGGGTCGAGTACGGGGCGGCGCTGGAGCGCTTCATGGGCGGCGCGGCGCCGGTACGGGACGTGGATGCCACGCCGTCGCCCGAGCCGCCGGACGGGGCGTTCAGCGTGGGCTGACCGGCTCCGTGGCGGCGTCCGCGGCGGCCGGTCCGCCCTCGATGACGGGCGTGGTCTCGTGCCGGCGCAGCCGCCGTACGTCCGGGACCGTCAGCACCGCCAGCGTCAGCGCCAGGATCAGCGCCGAACAGCCCCACAGCGAGGCCGACCGGCCGAAAGCCTCTTCGGCCGGGCCCGCGAGTGCCGTGGCGACCGGCACCATGGCGACGGAGCCGAACCAGTCGTACGCCGAGACCCGCGACAGCTTGTCCTCGGGGATCTCCTGGTGCAGCGCGGTCATCCAGGACACCCCGAACACCTCGACCGAGACCCCGACCAGGAACATCACCGCCACCAGCGCCGGAATCGCCACCGGGACCGCCAGCGCGGCAGCCGGCAGGGCGAGCGGCAGGATGCTCAAGGAGCCCGCGAGCAGCAGCCGCCGTGGCCGCCAGCGCATCATCAGCAGACCGCCGAGGACCGTGCCCGCACCGAACGCCGCGAGCGCGAACCCCCAGGGGCGCGCGCCGCCCAGATGGTCCTCGGCGACCAGCGGGCCGAACACCGACTCGGCCGCTCCCACCACCGCGTTGACGACGGAGAACTGCACGACGATCGACCACAGCCAGGGCCGGGAGATGACTTCGTGCCAGCCTTCGCGCAGATCCCGCAACATGCCGCCCCCGGGTTTCCGCCGGGCCACGGCGCTGACGTCGAGCAGGGCGCGCAGGGCACCCGCGATCGCGAACGCGGCGGCGTCGACGGCCAGCATCCAGCCGGGGCCGACCACCGCGATCAGCGCGCCGCCGACCGCCGCCCCGCCGATCTGCGCGCCGTTCATGCCCATCCGGAACAGCGCGAAGGCGCGGGCGGCCTGTTCGCCGGTGACGCTGGAGAGCAGCATGCCCTCGGCGGCGGGGGAGAAGAACGCCTGCCCGGTGCCGCCGAGCGCGGAGAGCACGGCCATCTGCCACAGCCGCGCCTCGCCGGACAGGACGAGCACGGCGAAGACCGCCTGTGAGGCGCAGTTGAGGCTGTTGGCGGCGACCATCACCCGGTGGCGGGGCAGCCGGTCCGCCAGCGCGCCGCCGATCAGCAGGAAGACGACCAGGGGAAGCGTGCGGGCCGCCGCCACGAGCCCGACGTCGCCGCCGTCCCCGCCGGCCTCCAGCACCGCGAACGCCGCCGCGATGAGGGCTCCGGCGTTCCCGAGGCCCGTCACCACGGCGGCCGTGGTCAGCAGTGTGTAGTTGCGGCCGGCCCACGCGGGGCGGCGCGGTCGGAGGCGCGGGGCCGGAGGAGTCGTCACATCGGGACTATCCCTGGGGGCGGGTCCCGGCGTCCAACCAAATTCCGGCCGTCGTCAGCGGGCGGTCAGGCGGTGGTCATTCGGTGCTCAGGAGACCTCCGACTTCACCGGCCGCAGCGAACTCATGATCTTCTTGATCGTGGCGTCCGGGACCTCTTCCTTGGTGCCCTTGACGGAGTACAGGACCCACGTCGCGAAGTCACCGTTGATGTCCGTGTAGGTCACCGTCACGGACTTGCCGTCGGTGGAGCACTTGTCGGTCTTCTTCACCCCGGTGACGGTGGCCGACGCGGTGTAGCCCTTGAGACCGTGGGCGCTGGTGAACTTCTTGGCTTCGGTGACCTTGCGGGTCCCGGTCTGGTCCTGGTCGAAGGCGGCGAAGACCCAGTTCTCGGCCTCGACCTCGGCGGCCGACGCCTTGTTCTTGGCGCCCTGCGCACCCTTCGAGCCCGCTCCGGCGGCGTGACTCTTGTTGACGTAGCCGTCCTTGTCCTTGACCGAGCAGTAGTCCTTCTTGTACCTGGCCGGAGCGGACATGACAACAAGCGGCTTGCCCTTGTCGTCCTCGAAACCGGTGCTCAGCCCCGGCGATTCGACCGTCCACTCCGGGGGGACGTCGAAGGCGTTGTGCCGCTTGGGGCTGACGACCGGCTTCCAGCCGGGTATGACCGCCTTGACGTCGGTGGCGTCACCGCCGGCGCGCGGGTTGTCCGCACCGCCGCCGGCCGGGTCATCGGTCGGCTTGTCGGAGGCCGGAGCGGACGAGGGGGCGGTGGGCGTCTTGTCCTTCCCCTTGGACTCGTCACCGCCGTCGCTGTCGTCCTTGCCCAGGACCAGCACACCGGTGATGGCGGCGGCCGCGACGACCGCGATCGCCGCGACGATGGCGATGGTCGTCGTCCGCTTCTTGTTGTCGCGCGGCGGCTGCGGCGCGCCGGGCGGGCCGGACGGAGCGCCCCACTGCTGGCCGGTCGGCTGCGGCGGACCCTGCGGCGGGCCGTAATCGGGCTGCTGCGGCTGGCCGTAGCCGGGTTGCCGGCCGTACCCCGGCTGCTGCGGCTGCCCCGGCTGGCCGGGCTGTCCCGGCGGCTGCTGGGGAGGCTGCTGATAGGGATTCGGCTGCTGGTACCCCGGCTGCTGATACGGGTTGGACTGGTCGTATCCCGGCTGCTGGTACCCCGGCTGCTGGTAGGGGTTCTGACCTTGCGGGTTGTTCTGCTCGCCCCCGGGCGGCTGCTGTCCTGGCCACATGGCGAGTAACGATAGAGGGGGTCGATGACGGCTGCTACGCCTGCCCCGCAGACCGCCCCTTCCCCAGCTTGCTACTGGATGGTAACTTCCGGGGCATGTCAGAAACCCTGCCCTCCGTCGGTGAGATGCTGGCCGCCACCGTGCCCATGGTGCGCACCCTGAACCTGGAGTTCATCGAGGCGTCGCCCGAGCGCGCGGTGCTGCGCCTGCCCGACCAGTCCGACTTCCACAACCACGTCGGCGGCCCCCACGCGGGCGCCATGTTCACCCTGGCCGAGTCCGCGAGCGGCGCGGTCGTGCTGGCGGCGTTCGGCGATCAGCTCGGCCGTGCCGTACCGCTGGCCGTGCGCGCCGAGATCGGCTACAAGAAGCTCGCCAAGGGGCCCGTCACCGCGACCGCCACCCTCGGCCGGACCGTCGCCGAGGTGGTCGCCGAGCTGGACGCGGGGGAGCGCCCCGAATTCCCGGTGAACATCGCGATCACCCGGGAGGACGGCGCGGTCACGGGCGAGATGTCCATCGTATGGACCCTGCGTCCCCAGTCCTGAGCGGTCATCCCTCCCCAGTCCTGAGCGGTCATCCCTTCGCCGGAGCCGACGCGAGCGGGAGCACGACCTGGGGATGATGGCGACCGCGCGCCGATTGAGTAGTCTTCCCGGGGTGCGCCGCGCTCCCGTCCGGCGTACGCCGGGAAGCGATCGCCACATGGGGAGGAACCGGCGTTGCATATCGAGGAATGGCTCGAGACCGTACCCGCGGTCAGCGTGTATCTGCTGGTGGGTCTCGTCATCGGCCTGGAGAGCCTGGGAATCCCGCTTCCCGGTGAGATCGTCCTCGTCAGCGCGACGCTGCTGGCGGCCTCGCAGGACCACATCAACCCCTACATCCTCGGGGGCAGCGCCATCGCGGGCGCGGTGATCGGCGACTCCATCGGCTATCTCATCGGCCGTAAGGGCGGACAGCCACTCCTCACCTGGCTGGGCCGTAAATTCCCCAAGCATTTCAGCGCCGAACATGTGGCGACCGCCGAGCGCTCCTTCCAGAAGTGGGGCATGTGGGCGGTCTTCGTCGGCCGTTTCATCGCGCTGCTGCGTATCTTCGCGGGTCCGCTCGCGGGTGTGCTGCAGATGCCGTACTGGAAGTTCCTCATCGCCAATGTGCTCGGCGGCATCGTCTGGGCCGGTGGCACCACCGCGGTCATCTACTCCCTGGGCAAGGTCGCCGAGGACTGGCTCAAGCGCTTCTCCTGGCTCGGCCTCGTGCTGGCCCTGCTCTTCGGCCTCGGCTCGATGCTCGTCATGAAGTGGCGCTCCAAGAAGGCCAAGCCCGCCGCGGCCACGGCGGCCGACTCCGAGACGGCCGAGCCGCAGCCGGTCCCGGCCGGCGACTAGGACGGCCCCGCCGGTCGAAGCGACGGGACCGGCCAGGGCGAGGAACGTGAAGGGGACGACCAGGTGGGAGCAACGGTGCACGACGCCTTGATCTTCGGAATCGGCGGCAAGGAGCCACAGATCGCCCCCGAGGCGTTCGTGGCCCCCACGTCGGTGGTGATCGGCGAGGTCGTGCTGGCCGCCGGATCGAGCATCTGGTACCAGGCGGTGCTACGAGGCGACGGCGGCCCCATCGTCCTCGGCGCGGACAGCAACATCCAGGACAATTGCACCGTGCACGTCGACCCCGGATTCCCGGTCTCGATCGGCGAGCGGGTCTCCGTCGGGCACAACGCGGTCGTGCACGGCTGCACGGTCGAGGACGATGTGCTGATCGGCATGGGGGCCACGGTCCTCAACGGCGCCCGGGTCGGTGCCGGATCGCTGGTCGCCGCCCAGGCCCTGGTGCCGCAGGGGATGGAGATACCGCCCGGCTCACTGGTGGCCGGGGTACCGGCGAAGGTGAAGCGCCCCCTCACCGACGAGGAACGGGAAGGCATCAAGCTGAACGCCCAGGTGTACGCGGACCGGGCCAAGCAGTACCGGGAAGCGCTCAGAGGCGGCGAGTAGCTCGATGTGATCGGATGGTGGTCATGGACTGGGAAGCCTTCGCCGAGCGCATGGCCACCCTGGCGCGGGACCTGCTGGCGCAGGCATCCGTGGAGGCCACTCTCGAGCGGATCTCCGAGTGCGCGGTGGACATCGTGGACGGCTGCGACGCGGCCGGCATCCTGATGCTCCACGGCAAGCGGGTGGAGTCCCTCGCCCCCACCGACGGCCTGGTGGTCCGCTCCGACCGGTTGCAGGAGCGGCTCAGCGAGGGGCCCTGCTTCGACGCCGCCCGGCGGCTGGGCGGTGAGCGGGTGTTCCGGATCAAGGACTTCACCCAGCCCGAGGAGTGCTGGCCGGCCTTCGTCAGCCAGGCCCGCGACCTCGGCATCGGCAGCATGATGGGATTCCTGCTCTACACCGAGCAGGAGGACCTCGGCGCCCTGAACCTCTACTCGGCGCGCCCCGCCGCCTTCACCAAGGCCAGCGAGACGGCCGGCTGGCTGCTCGCCTCGCACGCCGCGGTCGCCTTCTCCAGCGCCCGCACCGCCGACCAGCTCCAGCGGGCGATCGAGACCCGGCACACCATCGGGGAGGCGATGGGCATCCTCATCGAACGCCTGAAGATCACCGAGGATGACGCCTTCGCGCTGATGCGGCGGGTGTCCCAGGAGCGGAACGTCAAGCTGCGCGACCTCGCCCGGCAGATCTGCGAGAGCGGCGGCATCGACGGCTGACGCATCGGCCGGAGCCGACGCATCAGCCGAACGGCTCTTCCGGCCCGTGGTCTGGACCGGAAGTGCCTGGCCACCGAATTCCCCCGGGGGTACGCCGACGGCTTGCGGGGCGGGTACCCCGGCCCGCCCGGTACGACACCCTCATCCGTCCTTGGACAGGACGTGCGGGGCGTGGGTCCTGACCGCCTCCATCAACTCGCCCATCGACGGGTTCACCATGGGCCGGCCGGCCACCGTCACGGTCGGCACGGTCTCGTTCCCGTCCGCGACCGACCGGACGAACGCGGCCGCCTCCGGATCCCGCCAGATGTTCACCTCGGTGTGCCGCAGCCGGGCGAGGCGCAGCCGCGTACGCAGGTGGATGCAGAACGGGCACAGCGGCCGCCAGTACACCACCACGCCGTCTTGGTCCTCACGGTCCGCCATCACGCATCCCCTCCTCGAGCCGCCCGGTCGGGCGCCGCACCGAGCGTAGCCGCGTCCCGTACGCACTCCGAGGGGTCCGTACCGGGCGCCAGGTGGCGACGAGGGCCGCGGCCAGCAGGAGCTCGGCGACGTCGCCGCCGTAGTACATGAGCTCCGCGCCGCCCTGGACCTCGGCGATCGGGGCGTGGACCTCGACCCAGAAGCCCCCGTACATCAACTGCGCGATGGCGGCGTGCGCCGCGATGGCGATGCCGAGGACCACCAGCCGGGCCGGCACACCGGGCCGGGTCGGCGCCGGGTCGGGACCGGCGATGACATACGCGAACAGCCAGCCCGAGAGCAGGAAATGGGCGTGCGTCGGCCAGTGCCACCCCGGTTGGCCCATGACGGTGTCGTAGAGGGGGGTGAAGTACAGCAGCACCAGCCCGCCGGTGGTCAGCAGCAGAGCGGTAACGGGGTGGGCGAGCAGCCGCGCGGGGGCGGAGCGCAGCACGGCGGTCAGCCGTCGGCCGCGGCCTGGGGGCAGGGCGCGCAGCAGCAGCGTGACCGGGGCCGCGAGCACCAGCGCGAGGGGTGCGTACATCCCGAGCAGCAGATGCTGGGCCATATGGCCGCGGAAGTCCTGATGGGCGAACGGCGCGAGCGGAGGAAGCAGCGCCACGGCGAGGAGGACGAGCCCGGCCGCGAAGCTCATCGACCGCGTGGGCGGCCAGCTCTGGGCGGGGTTGCGGCGACGGGCGCGGCGGACCGCAAGCGCGTAGGCGGCGGCACACACCAGCAGGGCGAGGGCCGGCAGCCATACGTCCAGGGGGCCGCCGCCCCCGGCGCCCACGCCGCCCCCGCCGTGTCCATGGCCGGGATGTGCCGCGCCGCCATCCATCACCTGTGCCCGGTGGCGCGGGGCGCCTCGGGGCCGGAGGGCGCGCCGCCACGCTGCAGCAGATGGCCGCCGGCCACCAGAAGGGCGCCCAGGATCAGGAAACCAGCGTCCCACCACGGCTGCTCCGGGCCGCTGTGGACATGGTGGATGCCGAGGATCTGGTGGTCCAGTACCCCCTCGACCAGGTTGAACAGGCCCCAGCCGACCAGGATCCAGCCCCACAGGACGCGCGAGCCCCACACCCGGCGGCGGTCGTGGGTGACCCGGGCGTAGAGCAGGGCCAGCCCCAGCAGGACCGCGATCCAGCACACGGCGTGGAAGATCCCGTCCCACACGGTGTTCATCTCCAGCCCGGAGACGGTGTGCGGGTTGTAGTACCTGACCCCGATGCGGTCGTGGTTGGTGCTGCTGAGCATGTGGTGCCACTGCAGCAACTGGTGGAGCAGGATCCCGTCGAGGAATCCGCCGAGCCCCACGCCCAGCACGATCCCCGGCAGCCGGATGGTGCGCGGCGCGGGCAGACCGGCCCGGGTTTCGTCCGCCGTGGTGGCCATCACCGCTCTCCGTCCTGACGACAGTCCTGACGGCAGGGTGTTCCCGCGCGCCCGTCGCCACCACGGCTTCCCGGCCGGACCGGCTTTGTCACCGGTCCGCGCCGTCTTTCCGCCATACGCCGAGCCGGGGTGGGGTGGCGTGGGCTCAGCCGAGCCGAGCCGGGGCGGGCTCAGCCGAGCCGAGCGAACCGGCGCGGGGCGGGCTCAGCCGAGCCGGGCGAACCGGCGCGGGCCGTCCGTCAGGCGGCGGTGACGGTGAACAGCCCGCCGTCCGGGTCGCGCAGGATCGCCTGACGGCCCGTGGGGGAGGCGGTCGGCGCGAGGGCGACGGTCCCTCCGGCGGCGCGGGCCGCCGCCACCGCGGCCGTCACATCGGGGACGCGGAAGTGGACGTACCAGCGCGGCCGGACCTCCGGGTCGGGGGCCTGCTCGACGGCGCCGCCGTGGACCACCGCCAGCTTGCGCCCCGCCTCGCGCACGATCACCTCGTCGTTCTCGTACTCGATCGAGCAGTTGCCCGCCGGGGACGCCCAGCCGAAGACCTCGCCGTAGAAGAGGGCGGCCGCGAACGCGTCACGGGTCCGCAGCTCCAGCCAGGCCGGGGCGCCGTCCGGACCCGATGGCCAGCCGGGCAGCGCCTCCCCCGCCCAGAAGCCGAAGACGGCGCCGTCGCGGTCGGCGGCCAGCGCGGCGCGGCGGCCCGGGCCGAAGGGGAGCGGGCCGACGCCGACGGTGCCGCCCCGCTCATGGATCCGTGCCGCGGTGGCGTCCGCGTCCGCCACGGCGAAGAACGGCGTCCAGGCGGCCGCGCTCCGGAGGCTGCTCGCGAGTGCTCCGACCCCGGCCACCGGCGCGCCGCCGAACAGCGCGGTACGGAACTCCTCACCCCGCCCGGTGGGGCGCCAGGTCCACCCGAGCACCGCGGTGTAGAACTCCTGCGCCGCCTGGAGGCTGGGGGCGGCGAGACTCACCCAGCAGGGGAATCCCGGCCGTGCGTGGCCGATCGGCTTCATGGGCACCACTCCTCACACTCCGCCCCGACACCACTGCCGGGACTGCAGCGGTGTACCCCGACCGCCGGGTGCTATGCCCCGGCGGTGGCGCGGGGCCTAAGCCCCGGCGGTGGCGCGGGGCCAGGTCTCCGGGGTGATGTCATGCCCGCCTTCAGCGACTGCACGACCAGGTCCCGCTCCCGCCCCGGCCCCCGGCACGCCCGGACCGCTGCCTGTGCGACCCCCGTTATCTTCTTGGCGGTCCTGCAAGAGGGCCGCTGGCCTCCGGGCCCGGCATGACTGTTCCCCCCTGTCGAAGGCATGACCTGGGGGGTGGTGTCACCGGGCCCGAGGGGTGCCGTGGGAGACGCTGATGAGAGGTCCGACTACCGCCTGGCCTGGTGCAACGCGAGGCCGATTGCGGGCGGCAGGTCTGCATAACGTGGATGCGCGCGTACGGCGCCATCACCCTGGCCAGCACCGCACGAGCCCTGTTCGGGAGGATGGGTTGTACGACATCGACGACGTAGGCGTCTTCCTCGGCCTGGACGTCGGCAAGAGCGCCCACCACGGTCACGGGCTGACTTCGGCCGGCAAAAGGGTCTTCGACAAGCAACTGCCCAACAGTGAGCCGAAGCTGCGGGCTGTCTTCGACAAGCTCGCGGCGAAGTTCGGCACCGTCCTGGTGATCGTGGACCAGCCCGCCTCCATCGGCGCCCTCCCGCTCACGGTCGCCCGGGACGCGGGCTGCAAGGTCGCCTACCTGCCGGGCCTGGCCATGCGGCGGATCGCCGACCTCTACCCGGGTGAGGCGAAGACCGACGCGAAGGACGCCGCGGTGATCGCGGACGCCGCGCGGACGATGCCGCACACCCTGCGCTCGCTCGAGGTGACCGACGAGATCACCGCCGAGCTGACCGTTCTGGTCGGCTTCGACCAGGACCTCGCGGCTGAGGCCACCCGCACCTCCAACCGGATACGCGGCCTGCTCGTCCAGTTCCACCCCAGCCTGGAGCGCGTCCTGGGGCCGCGCCTGGACCACCCCGCGGTGACCTGGCTGCTGGAACGCTACGGATCTCCGGCCGCACTGCGAAAGGCCGGGCGGCGCAGGCTGGTCGAGGTGATCCGGCCCAGGGCCCCGCGCATGGCTCAGCGGCTGATCGACGAGGTCTTCGACGCGCTCGACGAGCAGACCGTCGTCGTTCCCGGGACCGGCACGCTCGACGTCGTGATCCCGTCCCTGGCCCGCTCGCTCGCCGCCGTCCACGAACAGCGACGAGCCCTGGAAGCGCAGATCGGGCAACTGCTGGAGGCTCACCCTCTTTCCCCGGTCCTGACCTCGATTCCGGGGGTCGCGGTCAGGACCGCCGCCACCTTGCTGGTCACCGTCGGCGACGGCACCAGCTTCCCCACCGCCGCCCACCTGGCCTCCTACGCCGGCCTCGCCCCGACGACGAAGTCGTCGGGGACCTCCATCCACGGCGAACACGCACCACGAGGCGGCAACCGACAGCTCAAACGCGCGATGTTCCTGTCCGCGTTCGCCGCCCTGCACGATCCCGCCTCCCGCGCCTACTACGACCGCTGCCGGGCCCGCGGGAAGACCCACACGCAGGCTCTGCTCCGCCTGGCCCGGCACCGCATCAGCGTGCTGTTCGCAATGCTCCGCGATGGCACCTTCTACGAGCCCAGAACCCCACGCCTCGCTTGACGAAAGACATAGAGGCACCCCCCCGGGCTCCGGCCCGCACCCCATACAGCTTCTCGATCATGTGCGCCATGGAGCAGGGGGTTCCTGGGACGCGTCGGGTTATGCATGGCAGGGCGGGGGCGGATGGTGTACGGGCGGACGGAAGCGCGGCGGCGCTCCGCTCAGCCCGTGGCCAGCAGCAGCGTCCCGACCAGGGCGAGTCCGGCGCCCGTGGCCTGGACCACGCGCAGCCGTTCGCCGAGCAGTGCGCGGGCGGCGAGGGCGGTCACCACGGGGTAGAGGGAGGCGAGCACCGCGGCGACGGTGACCGGGCCGTGGTGGGCGGCGAGGTTGTACGTGCCGTTCGCGGCCACGTCGGCGAGGCCCACGAAGGCGAGCGCGGGCAGCGACGCCCACACCACGCCCATCCCGCCTTCGGGCAGCCCGGGGTTGCCGCGCCGTACGGAGAAGAGGAGCGCGGTGCCGCCGACCGCCACATTGCACACCCGCTGGACGAACAGTGCGAGGAAGAGCCCGGTCAGGGTGGTCGACGCCTCGGCGATCAGGGCCATCACCGAGCCGAAGCCCAGTGCGGCGACCAGGGTGAGCAGCAGCGTCTGCCGCTGGACGGGCGCGCCGCCGGTCTGCGGACCGCTCGCCAGGACCACGCCCGCGACCGCCACCACGACCCCCGAGACCTGCAGCAGCCCGGGCCGCTCGCCGAGCACCAGCGCGACGCCGAGCGGCACGACGACCCCGCCGAGCGCGCCGAGCGGGGAGACGACGCCCATCGGGCCGAGCGCGAGAGCCCGGTAGAAGCAGAGCATCGCGGCCGGGCCGACCACACCGGCCGCCGCCGCGAACCATAGCTGCGGGCCAGCCTCGGACCATCCGCCGGTGGCCACCACGATGGCCCCGAGGACGGTCACCGCGATGATCTGGGAGGCGACGACCACGGTGAGCGCGGGTGTGCGCCGGGTGAGCAACCCTCCGCCGAAGTCGGCCAGCCCCCAGAGCAGGCTGGTGGCAAGAGCGAAGAGCGCGGACATGGTGAAACCTCGCCGTACAGTGTGGTGGACGTGGGAGTACAGCCCACAGTAGTTCACTGCACTCGACTATGTCATTCACTATTTTGGACGGATGGACGGACCAGAACGTGACGGACCTCGATCAGCTCACGCAGTCGCTCGCCCGCAACCTCAAGCGGTGGCGCAACGAACGCGGCTTCACCCTCGACACCCTCGCGGCCCGCGCCGGGGTCAGCCGGGGCATGATCATCCAGATCGAGCAGGCCCGTACGAATCCGAGCGTGGGCACCACGGTCAAGCTCGCGGACGCGCTCGGCGTGAGCATCACCACCCTGCTCGACTACGAGCACGGGCCGCGGGTGACCTTCGTCCCGCCCGAGCAGGCGGTGCGGATGTGGTCCACCGAAGCGGGCAGCTACACGGCGCTGCTCGTCGGCACCGAGGCGGGCGGTCCGCTGGAGATGTGGGGATGGCGGCTGATGCCCGGCGACGAGAGCGCCTCCGATCCGCATCCGTCCGGCACGGTCGAGCTGATCCATGTGACGGCGGGCGAGCTCACCCTGGTGCTCGGCGGCGAGGCGCACACCGTCCCGGCCGGCACCTCCGCGGCGTTCGAGGCGAACACCCCGCACACCTATCGCAACGAGGGGACGGCACCGGTGGAGATGACCATGGCGGTGTCGGTACCGCCCCCGCGCTGAGGCCGCCGGGCCCGGCCCCCCATCCCTCTCCCGGCCTGCTAGTTTGGCGGCATGAGTACGCCGATGGATGCCTTCGACGAGGTCCGTCCCGCCGTCGAGTGCCTGGATCTGCTGACCGCCCCCGTCGCCGCGGCGCTGCGCGACTGGCATGGCTCGGAGCCGGTGGAGCAGGTGCTGTTCGTGGACACGGACCCGGACAAGGCCGACACCGCCGTACTCGTCGAGAACTACGGCCCCTGGCTGCTGGAGCAGTCCGCCAACTGCGTGGTCGTCGCGGGCAAGCGGGGCGGTGAGACCACCCTGGCCGCCTGTCTGGTCCTCGCCCACACCCGCGCGGACGTCAACGGCGTGGTGCGCCGCCATCTCGGCGCACGCAAGGCGTCGTTCGCCCCGATCGACACGGCGACCGGTGAGAGCGGCATGGAGTTCGGCGGCATCACCCCGATCGGCCTGCCCGCCACCTGGCCGCTCCTGGTGGACTCCGCCGTGGCCGACATCCCCTACGCGCTCATCGGCAGCGGCACCCGCCGCGGCAAGCTCATCGTGCCGGGCAAGCTGCTGGCCGCCCTGCCGGGCGCGGTGGTCCTGGAGGGTTTGGGCGCCCCCGGCGCCTGAACATGCCCGCACTGGTGATCCCGGCGGTGCGGCTCAGCCGAGCCGGGGATCGCCGGGAAGCGCATCCGCTTTGGGGCAGGAAGGCCGAAGGTTCGAGCCCCGCCGTTCCGATCGCAACCGACTGCCGCCTGCGTCACCGCTGGGTGGGAGCACAACCGTCGGCAGCTCCGGCGGGGCCGTCCGGCGTCCGGGCGGCCCTTCCGGGTGCCGCTCGCGCCACAGCGATGTAGGTCAAAGTAGTGCTTCAGGACGGATCGGCAGGTCCGTCAGGCGTTTGCCCGTCGCGTTGAACACCGCGTTGCCGATGGCGGGCGCCACCCCGACGATGGCGATCTCACCGAGACCCTTCACACCGATCGGATCGGCCTGCGGGTCCTCGGTGTTGATGAAGGCGGCGTCGAGGTCGGGGACGTCCGCGTTCACCGGCACAAGATAGTCGGCGAGGCTCGCGTTGACGATGCGGCCGTCACGGTGGTCGGTGACGGTGCCTTCGAGGAGGGCCATTCCGATGCCGCCGACCATGCCGCCGATGGCCTGGCTGTGGGCGAGTTTGGGGCTGATCACCCGCCCTACGTCGTACGCCGCGAAGATCCGCCGTACGCGGACGAGGCCCAGCAGGAGATCGACGGAGACTTCGGCGAAGACGGCTCCGTAGCCGTAGGTGGAGATCCTTGAATCGGCGTCGCCCGGGCCCCAGCTGCCAGTGGTTTCGAGGCTGGGCAGACTGGCGCGGTCCAGGATGTCCCGGTAGCTGTCCCGGGCTCCTCCGTCGGCGGCCGACAGATAGCCGTCGCGGGCGTGCACATCCGCCGGATTCGCGCCGTGGAGAGGCGAGTCGGGGTCCGCCACCGCCCTGCGGATGAACTCCGCCTTCAGCGCGTTGCAGGTGGTGTGCGCGGCCGAGCCCACGCTCGCCATGGTGCAGGCCGCCGCGTGCAGGGGCGCGGTGGGGTAGCTGGAGTCGCCCAGCCTGAAGGTGACCGCCGAGGCGGGCAGCCCCAGGGCGTCCGCGGCGACCTGCATGACCGAGGTGGTGGTGCCGGGGCCCATGTCTCCGGCGGCCGCGAAGACTTCGGCGGTGCCGTCGGCGTTGATCCGGGCCCGTGCGCTGGAGTCGCGTCGGTTGTTGTGATAGCTCGCGGTGGCCATCCCCATGCCGATGAGCAGGTCGCCGTCCGTGCGCGAGCCCGGCTCGGCGTGCCTCCGGGACCAGCCGAAGCGGCGTGCGCCGGTCTCGTAGCACTCTCGCAACTTCCGCGTGGAGAAGGGAAGTTGGGAGACCTCGTCCTGGGTCGGCTCGTTGCGCAGCCGCAACTCGATGGGATCAACGGCCAGTTCGTGCGCGAGCTGGTCCATCGCGGTTTCCAGGGCGAAGTTGCCGAGCACCACGCCCGGGCCTCGCATGGAGCACGGGGAGTGGATGTCGACGGGGGTGACCCGGTAGGCGGTACGGGTGTTGGGGACGCCGTAGAGGGACTGCGGCAGGTCGGTCAGACCGTCCGTGTAGGTCTGGTAGCGCGCGTTCTCGATACGGACCTCGTAGACGAGAGCGCTGACGCGCCCGGCCGTACTGCTGCCGAGGGCTATCCGGTGCCGGCTGGCCGGCCGGAACCCGGTGCCGTAATAGAACTGACGTCTGGTCAGAACCACCTTGACCGGCCTGTCGACCTCGCGTGCGGCGAACGCCGCCAGGATGACATGGTCGTAGGTCTGGATTCCGCTGCCGAACCCTCCGCCCACGAACTCGTTGTGCACGCGTACGTCGCCTACGGCGATGCCGAGCGCGCCGGCCACGTTGCGCGCGGCGCCCTGTGACCACTGGGTCTTGTCCCAGAGCGTCAGCCGCCCGCCCTGCCACCGGGCGATGGTCGAGGGCAGTTCGATGGGGTTGTGGTTCTCCCGGGCGCTGGTGAGTTCCAGATCCACCTTCACCTGCGCCGAACCCAGCGCGCCCGCCGGGTCGCCGCGGCTGTAGTCGGGCTCGTCCTCGGGTGTCTGCGCCGGGGCGTCCGGATCGTCGAAGTCGGTGACCGCGTCCTGCCGTTCGTACGTCGCCTCGACCAGCGAGGCGCCATGGGTCGCCGCCTCCAGGGTCTCCGCGACGACGACCGCGATGGGCTGGCCGTAGAAGGCGATTCGATCGACCGGGTGGGCCAGCCGCAGCTTGCTGAAGTCGGTCAGGACGTGCAGGACGCCCGGGTGGCCGAGCGCCGCGTCCACCGAGATCCGGCTCACCGTGGCGCGGGCCACCGTGCCGTTGACGATCACGCCGTACAACAGGGCTTCGACGCGGTGCTCGGCCGAGTAGGTGGCCGCGCCGGTCACCTTGCGGCGGGCGTCGACGCGGGAGAGCGGCTGCCCGACGACGGTCTTCGCCATCACTGTCCTCCGATCGTCATGAGCTGGCGGCGTACGGTCCGTTCGACCAGCCGCACCTTGAAGGCGTTCTCGGACAGCGGTACGGCGCCCTCGACCGCGAGGGCCGCGGCATCCGTCCACGTCCGGCGCCCCGGCCGCTTGCCGACGAGCGCCTCCTCCACTTTGGGCAGCCGCCACGGCACGGTCGCCACACCGCCGACGGCCACCCTGGCGCCCCGCACTACGCCGCCCCTGATGTCCAGCGCCACCGCTGCGGACGCGAGGGCGAACTCGTACGACTGTCGGTCGCGGATCTTCAGATAACCCGATCGGCGCGTGTGCGCTCCCGAGGGGATGGTCAGGGAGGTGATGAGTTCGCCCGGCCGGAGCGAGTGCTCGTTCTGGGGCGTGTCTTTGGGGCGGAGGAAGAAGTCCTGGACCGGGATGGAGCGGGTGCCGTCGAGGCTCCGTACCTGGACCACGGCATCCAGCGCCACGAGGGCAACTGCCAGGTCGGAGGGGTGAGTTGCCACGCAGTGGGTGCTCGTCCCCAGGATCGCCTGCATACGGTTGTCGCCGTGCCGGGCATCGCAACCCGAGCCCGGGTCACGGCGGTTGCATGCGGAGTGGACGTCCCGGAAGTACGGGCAGCGGGGCCGCTGCATGATGTTGCCCCCGATGGAGGCCATGTTGCGCAGCTGAGCCGAGGCGCCGAGTTCGAGGGCCTGCGAGAGGAGGGGGTACGTGGCGCGCACCTCCGGATGCGCGGCGAGCTCGCTCATCCGGACCAGGGAACCGACGTACAGCCCTTGTCGGGTGACGGTGATGTCCTTGTACGGCAGCCCGTTGATGTCGACCACGTGCGCCGGTCGCTCGACGGTCTCCCGCATGAGGTCGACCAGTGTGGTCCCGCCGGCGATGTAACGGCCGTCGCGGGCACCGGCGTTGAGCGCGGCGGTGACGGTGGAGACTCGGCTGAAGGCGAAGGGATGCACGCGGTCATGCCTCCTTGGCCGTCTGCTCGATGGCGGAGACGATGTTCGTGTACGCCCCGCACCGGCACAGGTTGCCGCTCATCCACTCGCGGATCTCCTCCCGGGAGCCGGTGTGGCCCTCGGCGATACAGGCGACGCCCGACATGACCTGCCCCGGCGTGCAGTAGCCGCACTGAAGGCCGTCGTGGTCGATGAACGCCTGTTGCAGCGGGTGCAGTCGCTCGCCCCGGGCGAGCCCCTCGATCGTGGTGACGCGCGCGCCCTGGTGCATCACGGCGAGGGTGAGACAGGCGTTCACCCTCCGGTCGTCCACGAGCACCGTGCAGGCTCCGCAGGCGCCCTGGTCGCAGCCCTTCTTCGTGCCGGGGAGGTCCAGGTGCTCGCGGAGGAGGTCGAGGAGTGAGGTGCGGTTGTCGACCTGGGCGGTGCGTTGCTCGCCGTTGACTGCCAGACGGACGGTGGAGAGCCGGTCGGCCGGCGCGGGTGTGGATATGGGCAGGCGGTCTGAGGTCAGCCCGGGTAGACCGGCCGCCGCTGTCGACGCCGCGACGAAGGTTCGTCGTTTGAGCGTGGTTGCCTCGTCGAACGTTTCCGCCATGCGCGATACACCCTCTCGGTCGAACATGTGGCATGTGATGACACCAGGTGTCATCGTAACAGTGATGACACCAGGTGTCATGGGCGCGAGAGCGGCAAGGAGAGGCGTGCCTGTGGCTGTGGCTGTACCTGTGGCTTACGGCGCGAGCGGGGCCGCGACCGCGGCCCTGAGCTCCTCCACGGATTCACGCAGCAGGGCGTGCAGGTCCTGTGTCTCCGGCCCCTCGATCCAGCATTCGCGCGCGGCTCTCCATGCGGCGGCAACCGCCGCGGCGGTCAGGAAGGCGGCCCGCGGCGCGACACCACGCTCGCACAACGCCTCGGTCACGGCCGCGCTGGTCGCGGCGAACTTGGCCTGCTCTCGTTCCCGAAGCTCCGGGTTGGCCACGATGACGGCTCGGCGACGCCGGGCGTGCGCATGTCCCTTGTTCACCATGTCCACAGCGGCGCCGTACCCCTCCAGGACGACGGCGAGCGGCGGGAGGTCGGCCGGCGCGGCGGCCATGGCGTCGACGATCACCTGGTGAATCCGGGCCGAGAGCGGGAACAGCACCTCGCGCTTGTCGGGGAAGTGACGGAAGAACGTCCGCTTCGTCAGACCGGCCCGCTCGGCGATCTCGGCGACCGTGGTGTCCTCGAAGCCGCGCTCCTCGTACAGCTCAAGCGCGGCCCGCGACAGTCGGCCCGCTGCGTCCGGCATCCATCGACCCATGTCACTCATCCTAGTGATGACACTCAATGTCATCGGATATACATCGATGGTGCCTGGGCCTGTTGGCGCAGTCAGCCGTGTAGGTGGGCAAGAAGCTCGTCTCCCCACCTCGGGGGCGAGCCGCGCCACATGCGGGTGGGGGCCTGCGTCTTTCGGCTTGCGCTGCGGGCCCTGGCCGAACGGAAGAGGCGGCCGTCGACATCGAGGAACAGCAGCAGGCATTTTACCTGATCGGTCATGCTGCATCGGCCCCTTGGCCGTCTTCTGTAGCCGCCTCGGTCCCTGAATCGTCGAGCGCCTGACGACGAGTTGCGCGGCCCCGATCTGCCTGACGGCGTCCTTGGCGTCGACGAGGATTACCGGGCTCTGAACCCGGGGGAGTGGTGCGGCGTGTGCGACAGGCAGAACACGCCCAAGCGGGATCATTGGCGGTGCCGCATCGAGGTTGAGAGGCGCGTTGAGCGCCAACGAGCAGCGGTCGGCGCGGAGCGCCAGGCGGCAGCCGTCACCCCCGAAGCGCGCGTCAGGGCAACCCGTCGGATGGCGGAGTGGGGGAGGAATCAGTGATCTGCCCTCCCTGCGCCCGAGCGGCCGACGAGCGCCGCCCTGAGGACCACGCCCGTTGCGTCGACGGGTGCACGTGCCAGCACCGCCCGGTGGGCGACCGTGAGACCAGATGACCGCAACACAACAGCCCCCGTCGGGATCATCCGGCGGGGGCTTTTTGCGTTCTCAGGAAGCCAGTCCGGACCGCTTGGCCATCACCAGCAGATCCGGTCGGCTGCGCTGGTGGAGGGTCCACAGCACCCGCAGCACCTCCCGCGCCATCGGGTGGATCTCCGCCATCTGCGGGGCGACGTGGAAGGCGTACTTGAGTGCGTCCTCAGCGCCGACGAGATCCTTCGTCGCCAGACGAGCACGAGCGGCATCGATGGCAAGCCGCCCAACCCGACTGGGCTTGAGGCCCGGGGGAGGGGTCTTCAGCAGCGGAGCAGCCACTTCGGCCGCCTTGTCAGGGTGGTTCAGCTCGATCTGGGCCGCCAGTTCGTACAGCGCGGTGTTGCCCGGCCCAAACGTCAGGTTGTGCTGGAGCTGATCGGGCCCCGTGATCCGCTCTGCCAGCGCCTTTGCCCGCCTGACGTGGTCCGCGGTGGCGTTGGCGTCCTCATGGCGCGACGCCAGGACGATGCCACGGAGATGCAGCGAACCCAGGTGTACGACGCGTTTTAGGTCGTCTCCCGGAGTCCTCTCATATTGGACAATGGCGCGTTCGATGATGGCCAGCCCGTCGGAGTATTCGCCGGCTGACTGGTACGTCCCCGCCTCATTCCACGCCGCAGCGGCCACCGCTTCGGGGTTCCATGTCTGCTGAGCCGCCCACTGCTGACGTGACACGATCATGTCTGCTAGATCCGGCTGACGGAAGCGGTGAGCGCAGGCATAGGCACAGCTATATACGTCGGCCACCTGCCCCCACGCCACAGCGTCCCCGTCGCTCTCCATGGCGGTTGCCGTGACCTGGCCGAGCAGCGTGGGGAGGAACTGGAGCAGTTCCACGTACTTCGTGTCGGCGCGGAGCTGCGCAGCGCGCTTGAGCGAGGCGGCTAGTTCGTCGAGGGGCGGAACGTCCTCGCGCGGCAGCGTGTGACGACGCACGACGGTTCGGAGGTCGTTCATCAGCTCGTACTGCTGCGACGGATCGGCGAACGGATCACCGTACAGCCGGGCCGTGGTCACCTTCAGAGCACTTGCCGCTGCTGCGACGATCGGCGGAGTCGCCGGGCGAAGCCCAGTCTCGATCTTGCTCAGATACGAGAGCGTGATCCCCATTTGACGGGAAAGAGCCGTCTGGCTTAGCCCGCGGACCTTACGCAATACCGCGAGGTTTTCACCCGCTGACGGTGCGTTGTGCATGGCTCAACTGTCGCACGCGAATTCGCCCGCGTCCCTACCTCCATAGGGTTCTGACGCCCCGTTGTGCAGGTTTTGTGCTAACTGATCACGAATCACCCGTAGTTATCTGGTCACACAGGGGAAACCAGTGACCGGGGAGCCACAATGACCGCCACCGAGCCGAAGACCCTCGTATTCGTCTACGACCGCGAGGAAACACAGCAGACTGACCGGTTGGACGCCCGCGTCGCCATCTGCCGAGCCTACGCCGCCGAGATGAATTGGGACGTCGCGGGTCAGTGGGTGGATCGCGGAGACGCCGCTACGAGTGAGCGTCGGCCGTTCTGGATCGGTATGGTCGCGGCGATGCGGCAGGAAGGCCAAGGGCGGCGCATCGTCTGTCTGGTGGCGGGCTGGGACCGAATCGCGTACGACCTGGAGCACCGCGCTCGACTGCGGCAGCTCGTTAGCGACGTCGACGGCACGTGCGTGGCTGTCGAAGACGGTGCGGCCCCTCCTCCGCCGCCCAGTTCCCGAGATGCGGCCCTGCGCCGGATCCGGGCTAGCGGAGTCCAGGTGCGGCCGGGCACGACGCTGATCCGGCACGAGGGGAAGACGGCGTGACTTGGTACCCCCGCCGGGATGACGACCGACCGCCACGGGGAGAACTGGTCACGCATATCGGGACCATGACGCCTCGTGAGGAAGCCGCGACGTCATTCGAGGACCGGGGGCGCGCAGCTATCAGTGCGTCCTCGCGGTACCTGGCGGATTCGTCGACGTCGCTTGAAGACGCGCAGGCTGTGATCAAGCTGCTTCAGCTTGCTCTGTCCGACGTGATCATGGTCGCGGAAGACCGAAAGCGGCGGCTGGCGCAGGCCCAGGACGCCGCGAGCCACCCCGCCTGATGACTTCCTCGTCCCCACCAGGCACGGCAACAGACGGGGACGAGGAGCGGCGGCAGACGCCGCCGGCGGGAGCCTCCGGACGTCATCGGAGTACATCTAAGGGGCTCCCGCAAAAAGACCCCTGCCTGTCGGGCGCTGGAAAGTCAGGCAGGCAGGAAGCGGTCCGGAAGTACCTTGGTCGGCTCCTTCCGGGCCGTGGTCCCCGCTCCGAGTCCCGGTGACGTGCGACGGGATGAGGGGCGGGGGCCGCACATGTACAACCTCGCCCCAGTCGCGCGCTTGGAGGCTGACGACCAGGACGAGGGCAGCTCACCACTCACAGAGAAGAGGCACGCGCATGAGCAACGGTACAGCTCTGCTCTCCGACGAGGATCGGGCAGGCGTGGTCAAGACCATCATCGCTTCGAGGGCTCCGAGAATGCACCGGGCGACCGGTGAAGGGGTTTCTCGTACCTAAGCGTGACGACGGTCAGGCTCGGGACAAGAGGAGCTAGCACTCCAACAGCGGCCCCGTCCGTGTGCTTCCCCCGTGGCGCCGGGTGGGGCTTCTTCACTCGCGTCGGCCGTAGCGCAGGTTCCTGACGGCTGCCACTGCCATGGGGGAGAGACCAATCACCGTTGGGCGTTCGTCGACGTGGCGCACGAGGATCCAGCCCTTGGAGCGGAGAGTGGCGACATCCCTCATCACGTCCCCGTCAGCGGCACGCGACAGCTCGTCGACGGTCGGAGCATGGCCGGCGTCCAGATAGTCCACGATGAGGAACAGAACGCGCTGCTCATCCGCGGTAATGCGGAACTCCATACTTCGACAGTACGGCGGTGCGCTCAGCCCAGCCGGGGGATCTCGATGGCCGGGCAGCGGTCCATCACCATGGCGAGCCCGGCGGCGCGGGTGCGCTCGTACGCGGCCTCGTCGATGACGTCGAGCTGGAACCAGACGGCCTTGGCGCCGATGGCCACGGCCTCGTCGGCGACCGGGCCCGCCAGTTCGCTGTTGACGAAGACATCGACCACGTCGATGGAGACAGTGCACGCAGGTGCTATCCCATTTCGTATGGAATGGTCGGCGTGAAGGTTCTCAGCCGAGCCGGGGGATCTCGATGGCGGGGCAGCGGTCCATGACCATGGTGAGCCCGGCGGCGCGGGTGCGGTCGTAGGCTTCCGGGTCGATGACGCCGAGCTGGAACCAGACGGCTTTGGCGCCGATGGTGACGGCCTCGTCGGCGACGGGCCCCGCCAGGTCGCTGTTGACGAACACGTCCACGACATCGACTTCGAATGGAATTGCAGAGAGTATCGGGTATCCCTGCTCGCCGTGCACTGACTCGGCTTTGGGGTGTACGGGTATGACCCGTTTGCCGTAACGCTGGAGAATCCCGGCGACCCCGTAGGCCGCGCGCTGCTGGTTGGAAGACAGGCCGACTATCGCCCAAGTGTTTCCCAACTCTGTGAGGATCTTGCGGACCGTCGCCGCATCGCCGTACATGCTTGCCTCCTGCGGGTACGACAGACAACCTGTTTGCCACAACGGGCATCACATTCCAGGCATTCCCAAGCACCGGGGTGATCGAAGAAGACGCCGTGGCCGGATCGCTCCGGCGTCCAGGGAGTGCATCTGCCTGGGCAGAACCCTGAGCCCCCGGGCTGGGTTGGAAGGCCCACCGGGGGTGACGTCGGGGGCTGCCAGTCGGGGGCGCCCTCCCGGGCAGGGTGGAACGATGGTCCCGTGAGTGTGGCCGCTTGGAGAGGCGTTATCCACCCAATTGCATATGAAGGCATTAGACATCAGGCCCCTGGGGTAAGTCATTGGGTGATCGAGTAAGTAAGGCATCTGGTCGGATTTTCTTGGCACCACCAGAGTGGCGAGCATAACGCCAGACATGTGACCGCCTACCCGCATTGAGCTCAACGGTGGATCTTCGCGCAGGGTCGCACGTCGGTCTTATTGAACTCGATACACAACCAGGTGCCGTTTGTGAATTTTCTCCGCTTGAATTTCCAGTTCACGTTCGAGAACCTCGTCATGGCTGCAGATGTGGGGGTTGCATTCTTCCGCCGAGTGACATCTGTCCGGACCCCCTTGTAGACGCTGTAGAGGCCGACCCTGACACCGGTGCCGTGGCCGTCCATTCAGCCACCGGCCTGGTTGACCGATAGGCTCTTGCCCTTGACTACCTACGCCACCTTCCCCCTCTTCACCGTGGGGTCGGCGTGCGCGGGCCAGGCAGCGCCACCCAGAAAGAATGCTGCCATAGCGGCTACACAGATCACTTTCTTCATGGCCAGCTCAACGAAACCGCTGCGCTTAAATCACGGGCGTTGACTGCTTATCACCCCGTTGGCCTGAGTGGACACCATCCCAACCTTGTCAGTGACACGGAAGGGGAGACGTCGCCGTTCAAACAGCGGGAACTTGCCCAACTGTGGTCGGCTCTGCCATGTCCGATGGGACTTTCTGATCTCTAATCTCGTGCCGGTCAAGGCCTGCTGAAAGCTGCTGAGCCTGAGACATGGGGCCGTGTGGGTGCCGGAAAGTATGTCGCCGTACGCGACCTGCTCGTATTCGTGAGTGAGCTCACCGAGCCGATTACGCCGGGAGACTGCTGTGTAGTCGCTGACCGACATCGGTTCAGGGATTTTTGAGTGGGATCGGTGGTCGCTGTCTGAGGGATCGGCGTGGCCGGTGTTGGTTGCCCTGGGCGAGGGCACCGGCGAGGGTGCGCCGTCTGGCGTGCTGCCGTGCTGCCGTGCTGCACGAGCTCGGACACCTCAGGTAGCAGGGCCGAGCCTCCAGGCCGGCCGCGAGAGTCATCTCGCACAGATGGCGGATCAGGCCGAGGCCGACCCGCTCGGCGTCAATGGGCTCGGCGAGGTCGTACACGTCGGAGTGGCCCCGGCGATCGCCAACGCGTCTTCAATGCCACCGGCCGCCGAGTGCGTGAACTGCCCATTACGGCCGAAGCACCGCTCTGATCCCCGAGGTACTGCGGACAACCGGCAAGCGGGCCATCCATCCGCAGCGCGCACCGAGCCCAAGGATCGCGCGCCGCTGGCCGTAGGGCCGGGCGAGCAGCTCGGTGTCCCCGGTCTCAAAGAGCCGTAAACGATCAGGTAGTCGAGGCCTTCGGCCGCGACCTGGACGGCACTGCGGCCCCCGGCGCCGAGCGAGGTGTCGCAGCTCTCCGTGATCAGCAGGGACTGACATTCCATGGCTGCGACACCCCCCACAAAACCTGGCTGATCGAAGACGGTGTCCCTCAAGTCGCCCAGACACGCAGACTCGGCCACATCATGGAAGGCAAGATCGACGACATCTACTCCCACGTCACCGCAAGCGTCGATGCCCGGCTCATCGCCGGTCTCGAGACCCGCTGGCACCGTGCCCTGGAACGCTATCGCCGCAACCTTGGCCCTCAAGAACTCCAGTCCATTACGTCCTGACCACGTGCGGCCGTAACTCACATCCAGCATCGCCGCTCCGGCGCGCTGCACCGCTTGTAACAGCGAATGGTCAGCCCACCATGCGCGATCATTCCCACCGACCGGGTCCTACGGGGTCCAGTTCACAGGCAGGGCCACTGCCGTGGCGTCCGAGCAGAACGAACACCGGCACACTCCCCGCCCGCTGCAGCCGACAGGCGGCAGACGCTGTGAACCGGTCGGACTGACCGAGAGTCGAACTGCACCTGGCCTTCACCGTGCTGCTGGCGGGCATGACGAGTTCTGCCCGACAGATTCGGCACCGGGCCTCAACGGCTACCAGGCCACAGGGCTGGTCGGTTCCGAGGGTCGTCACTTACGTCCGGGCACTCGGTGCTGGATAGTACCGGAAGCGTCCCCCGGTGTTCACACACTGGGGGCCCGCGGGGGCGGCAAGCCGGACGCTCTCCCGACAGGAGGGGGGAGGCTACGAACCTGTTTGCCGCATACCTTCGGAATGGTGTACCCCACCCAATGGCACGTGCCGACCTTGCGACATCAGGTCGCCCGGACAGAACGAATGTGATCAACTGGGCAAGGCATGCCCGACGCCCGACCCGGCGCTGAACTCAACGGTGGATCTTCGCGCATGGGGCGACGTCGGTCTTGTTGAACTGGATGCACAACCAGGTGCCGTTCGTGAATTTGCGCCCGTCGAACTTCCAGTTCACGTTCGAGAACTTTGTCATTCCTGCAGATGTGGGGGTTGCGTCCTTCCATCGAGTGATGTCAGTTCGTACCCCCTTGTATACGCTGTAGAGCCGTGCCTTGACCCCAGTGCCGTGACCATCCATCCAGCCACCGGCCTGCTTCACCGAGAGTTTCTTGCCCTTAACTACCAATCCCACCTTGCCTTTCTTTACGGTGGCGTCGGCGTGCGCGGGCCAGGCGGCGCCGCCCAGAAGGAATGCTGTTGCAGCGGCTGCACGGATCATCTTCTTCATGGTCGGCTCAACGGAACTGTTGTCTATAGATTACGGCAGTTGACTTCTTATCACTCCATAGGCTGACTGGAGGCCGTCGCTGTTGGCCCGGCAGCCTCACGATCGCTGAGCTGGTGCGCGCGACAGCACCGCTCGGAAGGTCGACGATTCAGACTGAGGACAGCCGGAGCATCAATCGGGGATTGGAGCAGACCTCGAGCGGTGCCTTCCCTATCCTCACAGTCCGGGATGTCCACCTGCTGGATGATAGGCCGCACATCTGGGTGATCTTGCGTCCGTATCAGCATGAGCAGCGGCAGCTTCGGTATGCCCATGCCACCCCTACCGAAGGAGTGGCATGGGAAAGATCAGGGCGGTTGCCCTTGCGGTCGCTGTCGGCGCAGCGCTGGGCCTCTCAGCGACACCGGCCTCGGCGGTGCCCGCGAAGCCGGGCGGCACGGTGACGAGGACGCTCACGCAGGCGATCGCGGAACTGCCGGTCGCGGACGAGTCCCGGGCCGGGTACGAGCGCACCAAGTTCCGGCACTGGGTGGACACGGACCGGAACGGCTGTAATACGCGGGTAGAGGTCCTTCTGGAGGAGGCGATCGTGCCGCCGACGGTCGGCTCAGGATGCAGGCTGAGCGGCGGAGAGTGGGACTCCTGGTACGACGGCCAGACGATCGACGGCCCCGCGGGTCTGGACATCGATCACAAGGTCCCGTTGGCCGAGGCGTGGGATAGCGGCGCGTCGGCGTGGTCTGCACAGGAGCGGCAGGACTACGCCAACGACCTAGGCGATCCCAGGGCACTGGACGCGGTGAGTGCGCAGCAGAACCGCCAGAAGGCGGACAAGGACGTCGCTGAGTGGCTGCCTGCGGACGCTGGGGTCCACTGTCGGTATGTCGAGGACTGGGTCGCAGTGAAGACCCGATGGGGTCTCTCGACGGACCCCGTTGAGGTGTCGGCGCTGGAGCGGGTCGCGGTCGGGTGTCCGGATGAGGAGATCACGGTCGTACTCGCCCGCTGACGCCCTCCGCACTCCCTCGCCCGCGTCTCTTGGCCGGGCGAGGGGTTCTTCCCCTCAGTCGGTCAGGAGTTTCAGCATTCGCTCCGTGTCGGACAGATCTTCGACCACCTCTGCAGCACCTGCGGCCCGCAGCTCACCAAGGCCGGTGCGCCCGGTCGCGACGCGGACGCCCGCCGCCGCCCCTCAAGGGTTTCAATATTCCGATCAGGCCGTTGAACTGGGCGTTGCCTGTGGATGGTGAGGTGGTTGGGGTGGCGTGGTGTGGTACTCGTTGAGCAGTCCGCCAAGTACCTTGGTGGCGCCTGACCGTGGCAGCAGGCAGGGGGATGACGTTGGGGTTGTCGTCGGGTGCTCGTAGGTCGAGGCTGCGGTGGACCCGTCCCGCGTTGTAGTACTCGGCGTACGTGGTGAGGACCGTACGCACATGTCGTTCACCGATCATGAGGAGCCGGTCGGTGAACCGCCCCGGGTCAGGTGGAGGCTCGATTCCATGTAAGGATTGAGTCATGGCACGACCCTCCCGTTACCCGCTTGAGCTCCGCCGTCGTGCGGTGCGCATGGTCGCCGAGGTGCGCGACGATTACCCGAACGAGACGACCGCCCTGCAGGCGGTCGCCGACAAGCTCGGCATCGGTTCCCGCGAGACACTGCGGAACTGGGTGAAGCAGCAGGAGATCGACGCGGGGCAGCGTCCGGGGACGACGACGGAGGAGTCCGCCCAGCTCAAGGCGTTGAAGAAGGAGAACGCCGAGCTGAAGCGGGCGAACGAGATCCTGAAGGCCGCGGCGAGTTTCTTCGCGGCCGAGCTCGACCGGCCACAAACGCGCTCGTAACGTTCATCGACGAGCACCGGGACCGCTTCGGCGGCGTCGAGCCGATCTGCAGGACGCTCACCGGGCACGACTGCAAGATCGCCCCTTCCACGTACTACGCCCACAAGAAACGCCTCCAGACGCCCTCCGCCCGCCGCATGCGTGACACGGAGCTCAAGGAGAGGATCCAGTACGTCTACGCGTCCAACTACCGTGTCTACGGAGCCCGGAAGATCTGGCGCGAGCTGAACCGGCAGGGACATGCGGTGGCCCGCTGCACCGTCGAGCGCCTGATGCGCGAGCTCGGCATCCAGGGCGCGGTGCGCGGCAGAAGCGTCATCACCACGATCCCCGGCGGACAGGTCCAGCGGGCCCCCGATCTGGTCGACCGCGACTTCGTGGCCATCGCTCCGAACCGGTGCTGGGTGGCGGACTTCACCCACGTGAAGACCTGGTCCGCGACCGTCTACGTCGCGTTCGTCGTGGACACCTTCTCCCGCCGGATCGTCGGCTGGTCCGCGGCCACCGTGAAGGAGACCGTCTTCGTCCTGGACGCCCTGGAGATGGCCATCTGGCAACGCGACCGCGACCAACAGCCCGTGCGGCCAGGAGACTTGATCCATCACTCGGACGCCGGGTCGCAATACACATCGTTCAAACTCACCGAGCACCTGGATGCCGCCGGCATCGCGGCGAGCATCGGATCCGTCGGTGACGCGTACGACAACGCCCTGATGGAGTCCACGATCGGCCTGTTCAAAACCGAGTTGATCAAGCCCCGGCGGCCCTGGAAGACGCTCTCCCAGGTCGAGCTGGCCACCGCCGAGTGGGCCGACTGGTACAACCACCGCAGACTCCACGGCGAGATAGGCCACATCCCGCCCGTCGAATACGAAGCCAACTACTACACCGAACTCACGAAACCCCAGGTCATCACCACAATCTGAGATCTCTACCGAACCCGGGGCGGTTCACCCGGATCTGTCCCCGAGGTCCATGAGCAGATTGCGGGCGAGTTGGGTGACCAATGCACCGGTGGGACGGGCGGTGACGCCCAGGACGTTCACGGGCCGCGTGGCGATCTCCATGACGAAGAAGACATAGAGACGTCTGAGGAAGGCGGTCTCCACGTGCATGAAATCGCAAGCGAGCAGAGTGTGGCCCTGCGAGCGGACGAACGCGCGCCACGTCTGCTGGGATGCTCGCTTCGGTGCGGGCGGTAGACCGGAGCGGCGCAGAACGCGCCGGATCGTGGTGGCGGCGACCCGATGGCCGAGCCGTCGCAGTTCGCCTTGAATCCTGACGTATCCCCAGGTCGGGTTCTCTCACGCCAGGCGCTGGTTGAGCGCCGCAATCTCTTCCGGCGACGGTGGCCGGCCGGGCCTGGCTGGTGCCTGTCGCCATTTCCAGCGCACCAGACGGCGGTGCCAGTGCAGCAGGGTGCCCGGGGTGACCAGTCGATGGCGGCGTAAGGCGGATGGCAGGTGCCGGGCGAGAGCGGAGAGCACGGCACGATCGTGTGCCGTTCGGAAACTCGTCGTTCCTGGTCAGGCGGCGTATCTGTACTCGTTGATCACGCCACCGAGTCTTCGGGTACGCAGAACCCGGTGAGCGGAGGGGTCGACCATGGACGTCGGGTGCTCCTGGAGGAGGGGAGGGAGCTGCCCGCGAGTCTGATGGGGGCGATGACCGTTGTAATGCTGGGCGTAGCGAGGACCTGCCGAGCGTGCGTCTCGTTCCAGATCAAGAGGTGGTCGAGGGCCTCGCGCCGCAGGGTGCCGATAACACGTTCGCAGTGCGCGTTCATCCGAGGAGCCTGCGGCGCGGTCCTCATGACCTGGATGTCGTCGGCTTTGAAGACCGCGTCGAAGGACTCGGTGTACTTCGCGTCCCGGTCGCTGCGCAGCACCGCCGGGACCGTGTGCAGCTTCCGAGTTGCCTGGAGGACGAGCGAAACGATCACCCGAACAGGGTTCCAGCAGACTGTGATGGCGCGCCAGATCACCCGCGAGCAGGAGCGATGAGTTTCCGAACGGCACAGGTCTCGGCATCCGCCAGAACGGTGGCATACCGGTGGCGCCGCTTGAGCGCGAAGCCGTCCACACCGAGGACGCGGGCAAACGGGGACCGGGTCAGCAGTCGAAGGGCCGTCGAGCGGGAGATCCCCGCAGCCACGCGGTCGTCGGCACCTACCCACAGTGGCCGATTCCCGAAGGTGCCGCGCAATGATGGCATTTTCGGCGAGCGCAGCGCTGCTCTTCTCAATCGGGCAGCAGGTGTGCCACGAGCGTGCGTGTCCATTCGGGGGTGAGGGGGGCGTCGGTGAAGACAGCCCGGTAGTAGAGGGGGGCGAGTACAGCGTCCGTGGTGCGCTCCAGGGATGGAGGCTGTGTGACCCGTGCCTGTTCCCGTTCGAGGATGGCTTCGAGCTGTCTCTGGCGTTCCCCGCGGCATGCAGCGGCGCCCTGTTCTCCGCCGATACCGATGGTGGCCCGTACCAAGGCGAGGGTGTCCGGGTCGCAGAGGTCCTTGGCGAGATCGTACGTATACCGCTCCAGGTCCTCGCGGAGGCTTCCGGTGTCCGGTACCACGATGTCGCCGGAGAAGCGGCTTGTCGCGACGTCGGCGAGCAGTTCGCCGACGGAGCCCCAGCGGCGATAGACCGTGGTGGCGTGCACGCCTGCGCGGGTGGCCACGACAGGGATCGTCAGTTCGCTGGTCTCGTCCGTGAGCAGTTCCCTGACGGCCTGGTGGACGCGTAGCGCTTCAGAATGGCTTCACTGGTTGTGAGCTGGGATTTTTCCTATGGTCAGCTGGCTCGGTGGTACTCGTTGATGAGGCCTGCGACGGCTTGTCGGCGTTTGATCCGGGCTGCAGGCAGGGGGATGCCGTTCGGATTGTCGCTGGGCGCGAGTTGGTCACGGCCTTGGTGGGGTCGGTGGCTGTTGAAGTGGTGTGCGTAGTCGTGGAGGATCTTCTCGGCGTGGCCACGGTCGAAGAGCAGGACACGGTCGGTGCACTCTTCCCGTGCTGAGCGGATGAAGCGTTCTGCGTGTGGGTTGCAGTTGGGGCTGCGTGGAGGGACCTTGGCCGCGGTGATGTCCTCACTGGCGAACACGGCGTCAAAGGTGGCGGTGAACTTCGCATCCCGGTCGCGGATGATGTGAGTGAATTCGGCGGCCCGATGGCCGAGTTGCCACAGAAACTGCCGGGCCCGCTGAGTGGCCCATGTGGTGCTGGGGTGGGCGGTGACGCCGAGGATATGAACGGTGCGGGTGCGCACCTCCATGATGAATAGCACGTAGAGCCGCTGCAGGCCGATGGTGTGGACATGGAAGAGATCGGTGGCGAGCAGGCCGCTGGCCTGGGCTTTAAGGAATGCCGCCCACTCACCGTGCGCCGGCTGGCGACGCGGCGCGGGACCGAGACCGGCGGCACGCAGCACACGCCGGACGGCGGCGGGGCTGACCTTGTGCCCGAGGCGGCGCAGTTCGCCGTGCACGCGTCGGAATCCCCATCGAGGATTCTCGGTGCCGAGCCGGATGATCAGGTTGCGGATTTCCTCCGGCAGGGGCGGTCGCCCGGTAGACGGCGGCTGCGTCCACTTCTGCTTTACCAGACGCCGGTGCCACGCCAGCAGGGTGCGTGGGGAGACGATCCGGCGTTCGCGCAGGGCCTGGGGGATCAGCCGGGTCAGAACGGCGAGCAGCGCGCGGTCCGGCCAGCCGGGCTTGGGCGCGGTGACCTGTCGACGCAGAACCGCGAGCTCGTGCCGAAGGATCAATATCTCCGCATTCTTGGCCGCAGAAGATCGAGACATCAAGAACAGCCACGCGAAGATTCGCGTGCCGATGAGGTAGACAAGTCGAACCAGCACGAGGACTGATCATGCCTGGTACCTGCTGGTCAGGTGCGTTGCCTCAGGTCAACCCCGGTGAAGGCATTTTGGAGCGCTACGGGGTCACTCCCAGGGCGCGAGTGTCGTATCCGGCTCTGGAGCGCTGTGGCGAGACAGTCGGCGGGGGTTTCTCGGCGAAAAATAGTGTGCCAAGCGGACGAGCGCTTGCCGGAAATCCCATCCGTGCAGGTCATGGGGTATGCCGGTATGCGTGGAGGGTGCCGCCGAGGCGGTCGGGTCTTCGTATGTCGGGGCCGGTGTTCTGTTCCGGATCGGTGATCGGCGTGGGCAACGGGTGCGGCGGCCGGGCGTTCGCGATGCCCTGGTGGGCGTGACGAGAGTGATAGAACTGTTCGAACTCCCGCAGAGCGTAGAGCAGTTGCCGCTGATTCCAGATCAACGTCCGGCCCGGCAGTTCACGCCGGCAGGTTTGCATCCACCGCTCCATGAGGCCGCGATGCTGGCGCAGCACCGTGACGGGGCGTACCACCAGACGCGGCTCGCGCAGCATCCCCCGTGGCGGCCGATGCAGCAGCGCCGCCGGCCAGGAAGGCCCGGTCGCTCGGAGCGCACCGAACCCTGTCCTTGCCGAGTTGCCGCGCCACCACCATGAGCTGGTGGCGCAAGGTCGGGATCTCCACATCCGTGTCCCGGTCGCTCACCGGCAGCGGACGTAGCATCGCGAACGCGTCCGTCATGCCCAGCTAGACCAGTTGCAGCAGCACGGTCGATCATCATGACGCGCAGACTGTCGGGCGCGCGAGAGCGCCGACTCAAGCCATCGCGACCGATGCACGCCGCACCCCATGCACTGGCCCCATCAGGGCGGATGGCATTCTCGGCAAGCGCAACGTCCCGGACGGCTGGAAAGTGATCGATCCGTACCAGGGATGACCGGGAGCGACTGTGCGGCGGGGTCCACCGCCATCATCGGGTGGGGCCCGCCGTGCGTCCGCACGAGCTAGCGATTTGGTTGAATCGATTTTCAAGTAGAGCTGTCCGGGGGTTGGTTTCCTGGCGACTGTCTGAGTGGGCGGTTCGTAAGGTGATGCCCGTTTCCGGCTGAGGTTGGGGCAAGGCCGCTGGTGGCGGTTCCGTCGGCTATTGCTTCCTGGTGAAGTTGCCGGTGTCGGCCTCGGTGAGGATCCCAAGTTTGACCAGGCGTTTCAGCTTGGCGCGGGTGCCTTCGACGTTCTTCGGCAGCAGCTCGTGGCCGAGGGCTCCGCAGACGTCCTTGGCCCGTAGCGGCCCGGTCGCGTGGTTGAAGACGGCGAGGATGCGGGGGTAGTCCGGGTGCTCTGGCAGATCCGGCGGGCCGGCCGGGAGCCGGTCGGCGAGGCCGGTGATGGTCTTGCGGGTGATCGCGAGGTGCTCCAGGTGCATCTCGGCCTCCCGCAACCGGGCTTGCAGGCCGTCGATCTGTGCGCGGAGGTCGTCGGCCAGGGCCCGGGCGGCGTCTTCCTGGAGGTCCAGGGCGTCGAGCAGAGGCTGGATGTTCACGCTGCCGCCGCCTGCGTCTCGCGCCAGGTGGGGGCGTTCGCGCCGGTGAGGCGTCGGGTCATGACGTGGGTCATCGCCCAGTAGACGCGGGAAGCGGAGGAGGAGGGGCGGTGCTCGTAGTCGCGGACCAGGCGCCGGTGCAGTATCAGGATCCCGTAGGTCTGCTCGACCCTCCACCGCTTCGGCTGCGGCACGAACCCCTTGACCTGCGGGTTGCGTTCGACGATCTCGACGTCGATGCCCAGGTCGGCGCCGTGCATGACGACCTGGTTCTTGAAGCCCTGGTCGACCAGGGCTTTGCGGACAGTCCCGCCGGCGTGCTCGACGACCTGGTCCAGCAGGACGATGCCCGCGGCGTTGTCGTGGGTGTTCGCAGCGAGGACGACGACCGCGATGACCAGGCCGAGGACGTCCACAGCAAGGCCCCGCTTGCGGCCGGGCACCCGCTTGGCCGGATCGTGACCACTCGTGGCGGCGGGGACCCCGGCGGCCACATGGACACTCTGGGTGTCCAGCACCACCAGGGTCGGGTCCTCTAATCGTCGGGCCCTCTCCCGGACCTGGCAGCGCAGGAGTTCATGGATGACCTGGTCGGTCCCGTCGTCCCGCCAGGCGGCGAAGTAGTAGTACGTCGCACTCTTCTGCGGCAGGTCGTGCGGGAGATAGGCCCACTGGCAACCGGTCCGCCCCTGGTAGAGGATCGCGTTCACGATCTCCCGCATGTCGTAGACGCCCTGATGACCACTGACCGAGCGGTGCCGGTCCTTCCACGCGGTGATCACCGGCTCGATCAAAGCCCATTGCTCGTCCGATAAGTCACTCGGGTACGACTTGCGTTCACTCACCCGGTCACATCACCAGATCACCAACCGCGGACCGGCAGATTCCGCCCCGCCGCCACACCATCAGGCGACAGCAGATCCACTCAAAGACTCACGAACCGCCCACTGAGGGCTGGTCGGGTTTGGACGGCATCCACGGGCGGGCGCTGGTCGCAGGTTCGAGTCCTCGGCAGGGCACCAGACAGATGGGAACGGTGGCGAACGGTGGTCCCCGGGATCACGGATCACTGTGGAGTCCACTCTGTACCTATGAAGCGGCTCGGTCGTTGGCTGCAGGTTCGAGTCCTGGGCAGGGCGCCACACAGAAGGATGGCGGCCCTCACCTGCGGAATTTCGTCAGCAGGTTGGTGATCAAGGGGATCCTTCCGAAATGCGGCGGCCTCCATAAGCGTTGTGGGACCCTCTACCTCCCGTCGTTTGAAGCCATGGCGGGGAAGCGGCACGACGCGGTGCTGACGGCTGTCCATCTTCTGAGAAATAATATGGATGGTGTGGACCTGTTCGCCGCGTAGACCACGCAATATATATGCCCCGAATGCCGGACTTGGTGAAAGTGCTCTGCAGGGAACCGACTGTCAGATAGACGTGCAGGTCACGGAGTCTGCTCCCCGCACCCGCGGGGGTGCGGCCGCCATCAACGCGGCCTACGGCTCGGCCGGTGACTGCTCCCCGCACCCGCGGGGGTGCGGCCTCACGGCCTAGGAGAGGGGCAGGGCCTGTGGGTGCCGGAAACGGTGTCACTCTATGCGACCTGTGTGTATTCGTGGATGAGGCCGTCGAGTCGATCGAGTCGAAGGACTCGAGTGTTGTCGGTGGCGGTGGGTAGTTCGGGCTCGCTGAGTAGGTCCGGCGCCCGTTGTCCGAGGGATCGGTGTGGCCGGTGTTGGTTGTAGTGATCTGTGTACTCACTGACGACAAGGCGTAGGTGGCGCTCTCCCGTGATCAGGATGCGGTCGGTTGCCTCGCGTCGGCATGATCCGATCCAGCGTTCCGCGATGGCGTTCATCCGGGGTACCCGGGGCAGCGTCGGAAGGACGTCTACGCCGATTGCATGGAAGACGGCGTCGAAGTTGTCGGTGAAGTAGGCGCCGCGATCCCGGATGAGGATCTTGATCGACTCGGCGTGGTCGCCGAGGTCCATGAGGTAGTTCCGTGCTTGCTGGGTGATCCAGGGGCCGGTCGGGTGTCGGGTGATGCCGGCGATGTGCACCCGCCGGGTGCCGTGGTTGATGAAGAACAGTACGAACCAGCGCCGCAGGAAGACCGTATCGATGTGGAACAGGTCGGTGGCTACGATTGCGGAGGCCTGGACTTTGAGGAAAGCGGCCCAGGAGCAGTCCACGCGCTGCGGCGATGGGTCGATCCCTGCTTGCTTCAGAATGGACCAGACGGTGGAGGCCGCGACGTCACGTCCAAGGCCGAGGAGTTCACCGTGGATGCGGCGGTATCCCCATCCCGGGTTCTCCCGCGTCAGACGCAGGATCAGTTGGCGCAGGGCCTCTGGTTTCGGTGGTCGGCCCGGACGACGGGAGGGGTAGGTCCATTTCCAGGCGATGAGCCGTGCGTGCCAGCGCAGGACCGATCGCGGAGAGACCAACAAGGCCAGTTGCGAACGCCGCTGCTTGCTGACGAGCCGGAGTAGTGCCGCCATGACGGCCCTGTCACTCCAGGAGAAGCGGGGCCGTGGCTGGGCACGGCGTGCGATCGCCAGTTGATGCCGAAGCATCAAGATCTCCACGTCCTTCGAGGCATCCGAACGGGCGAGCAGGGCAAGCCATCGGAAGGCTTGGCAGGCGAGCAGGTAGATCAGCCGTATCACCACGGCTGGCATGCTGCCTCAGAACGGCAGTCTCTTCCTGAGGTCTGACAGATCCGAACCAGCAGGTCGGCCCGGGTGACATAATTCCCGGCACCCACAGGGGCCACCGCCCACCCGACCCGGGACTGGGCGGTGCAGCAGGCGCGGAATCTCACCGCCGACTTGGGCATACGCATCGACTCCCTGCACTTCGTGTTACGCGACCGCGATGGCAAGTACGGCGAAGCCTTCGACGCCGTCTTCCAGGCCGAGGAGATGGAGATTCTCAACAGTGCGCCACAGGCTCCCCGTATGAACGCGCACTGCGAACGCATGATCGGCAGCATCCGAAGCGAAGCCCTCGACCACGTCCTCATCATGAACGAGGCCCACGCCCGCCATGTCCTCGCGGCCTACGAGCGGCACTACAACGAACACCGACCCCACCAGGCCCGCAACCAGCTACCACCCGACGCCCACGAACAACCCGCTGCGGCGCATAGCCTCAGCATCGGCAAAGTCCTGCGCACCCGGATCCTCGGCGGCCTCATCAATGAGTACAGATATGTTGCATGACATGCAGCGATGACTTTTCGAGCGGCACAGGCTTGTGCTACCGGAGTGCGGTCAGGCGCCATATATCACCTTGATCGGCGAACGACAAGTGTACCCGAACATCGTTGCGCAGGGTGTACTGTTGATCACCCCTGGGCCGCAAATATGCCCTGGTTATCAACCTATTACCTGATTCGAGGTCTTGGTGCGTCGCACGTTGAACAAAATCGCCGCTGCCGCTGCCGCTGCCGTTGCTGCGTTTGCCGTATGTGTCATCGCGTCGAGCGTGGACGGCCTGGGCTCGTCCAGTCAGCCGACGACGGTGCAGGCAGGCGCGGCGCAGTGGATGTGGTGACGCTGGTAGCACCGGTAATCGCGTGATTGGCTGACCCGGTCTCTCGGCATAGGCATACCGGCTCCTGCGAGGCTCAGGAGCCGGTCAATCCCTGGCCTGCAAGGAGGGATTGAACCCCCTCCGCCTCCGCGTCCGCTTCAAGGCTTCTATAGACAGTGATTGCCTGCTCGCCGTAGTGACGTGCCATTTCGAGATTGTTAGAAGATAGGGCGGTTTGTGCGAGTCCCGCGAGTGCCTGCGCGGAGCCGAGAGGGAAGCCAGCGTCCTGGGCCACATGCAACGCTTGCCTGAAAACCGTCAGTGCGCTGTCAAGCTGTCCCGATTCGCGCTGAACATTAGCTACACCTATCAGCGCCCGCTGTCTCTCATAGGAGTTGTCGATGCTGCGGGCTACTTCTTCCGCCATGCTGAAGTGCAGTAGGGCCTCGCGCTTTCGTCCAGTTTCCGCGTAAGCCGTGCCCATGCTAATCAGTACATTTGCTTCTCCCAGAGAGTCGCTGCCAGCCCGGTGGCTGTCGAGAGCTCGTTGCAAGCAGGCAAGTGCTCGAACCGTCTGACCAGTTGCTTGATAGACTGCACCCAAATTTGTGTCCAAGATGGCGAGTTCCTGGCGGCCGCCACACTGCTGAGCGAGTGCAAGGGACCGTTCGTAGTAGTCACGGGCGTCCTCGTAGCGTCCTTGGCGATAGTAGAGCTCCCCCATATTATTTAGGGCCCGTACCTGGCCGGACTCATCCTGGAGTTCTTCATGAATGCTAAGCATGGCCCGGACCTTATGGGCTGCTTCCTTATAGCGGCCGGCGTAATGCAGTGCCGCTCCTTGAACATTAAGGCATTCTCCTTCTCCTAACCGATCACCAACCGTCAGGTACAGATCCAGTGCCTGGTCGAGTGCATCCAAGGCCATATCGCCATAGCCCCCCGCCAGGTGGGCGCGGCCTGACTGCAGGAGAGCGTCGGCGCAGCCGCTTGGATCGTTGAGCGCCTGAAAGAGAGCTAGGGCCTCGGCAGTGCAGCTCCGGGCCTCCTGGTGCTTTCTTTGGGCGAGAACCTCCGCACGTTCCACCAGGGTTCGGGCCAGAGCTGCCTTGTCGCCCTCTATGCGGAGGGCGGGCATTGCTGCGTCATAGAGTTCGGCCGCGATGCTCCAGGTGCCCCACAACTTGAGTGACATGGCAAGTACGTGGGGGAAGAGTGCTGCGAATCTCGGAGCCTCAGCAGCTGATGTGCGGGCGGCCGCTAGGAGATTGGCGCGTTCCAAGGCGAGCCACACTGTCGCTTCGTCCGCGTTGCCGAATTGGGGCGCATATGAGGATTCCCGCTCCGACCCTAAGGGCAGGCTGCGACGGTTTGGGTGAGCGAGCTGATCGGCACGGTGTGCGGCGGTAAGATAGTAGCGGAGGAGCCGGTCGACCGCTTGCCGACGAGTGGACTCTGGTTCCGTCTGGGAACAGATCTGGAAGGCAAAGGCGCGGGTGAGGTCATGGAACCTGTAGCGGTCTCGTACCGGCTCGTCGAGCATGTGGCTGTCCAAAAGCTCCTCCAAGTTCTTACGCAACTGCACACCCTTCAGTCCTGTGAGTGCGATTGCTGCATGAAGGGTGATATCGGGGCCTGAGTGCAGCGCAAGGAAGCGGAACAGTTGTTGCGCTGGACCGCTCAGCTCTGTATAGGAGAACCGGAAAGCCGATGCGACGGCATCGTCGAACTCGTCCAGCGGGTCGGCCGCCTGGGTGAGTCGATCGAGGAGATGGTTAAGGTCCCAGGAGTCGCGATGCCGAAAGCGGCTAGCGAGCAGCTGAATGGCGAGGGGATGACAAGCACATGCAGCTACGACACGTCCCAAGGCTGCGGCGTCGACGGACAACCGAGCAGGACCTGCGATCCGGGTGAAGAGCGCGGCTGCCTCTGCCTCGGACAGCACGTCCAGGAAGAGGGATGAGGCACCGTCCAGTCCTGCGAGTCGGTTCCGGCAGGTTACGATCACACGGCAGGTGGAGGCACCAGGCAGTAGAGGGATGACTTGAGCAGCATCACGGGCGTTGTCCAGGATCACCAGCACACGACGCCGAGCCGTCCACTGCCGCCATTTGGCCGCGCGCTCGTCGAGCGAATTAGGCAGGTCCCCTGACAATCCGGTTGCCTGGAGTAGAACCCCGAGTGCTTCTGCGGGGTCGTAGGACGTCTGGCTACTGTAGGCGTGTAAGTTCACGTAGAACTGGCCGTCAGGATAGGACATAAGTAGCCCGTGCGCGGCGCGAATAGCCAGGGCGGTCTTGCCGATGCCTGGCATACCGTGGACGACGGTGAGCGGCAAGGGCGTTATTGTGCTGTCCGGTGAGGCCGGCTCTGCAAGCAAGATGCGGAGTTCGCTGGTACGTCCAGTGAAGTCTCGGGTTGCGCGAGGAAGGTTGTTGGGGGGCAGCGCGGTATCGGATTGGATATCCACCAGTGTACGGTCTTGTTTGAGGATGCGCTGATGGAGTTCTCGAAGATCGGGTCCGGGCTCGATCCCTAGTCTGTCCCGGAGGTGTTGGCGTGTGGTCCGGTAGAGGGCAAGTGCCTCATCGGGCCGTCCGGAGCGATGGAGCGCTAACATAAGGAAATAAATCAGCTTCTGAGCAAGCGGATTCTGCGAGGTGAGCTCATGCAGCTCACCTATGAGATCTGCGTGATGTCCTAACTCGAGTTCCACCCGGATCCGTTCCTCCCGAACACGACGGTATTCCTCGATCAGCCGGGTGCGCGTCGACATGGCCCAGGCACTGGAAAACTCTGCTAATGGTTCGCCTCGCCAGAGAGATTCGGCAGTACGCAGTAGACCAACGGCCAGATCCGTCTGACCGCACGCAGTTGCTGCGCCTGCGTCCGTGCGGAGCTGTTGGAAGCGCAGCAGGTCGATATCCTCCGGGTCGACCCGGAGCTGATACAGCCCGGGGGAGGGCCGTTCCACCTGAACCAGGTCTCCGACTGCCCTTCGTAGCCGTCTGCGTAGCCGGGACAGGTAGCTGTGCAGAGTGTCCAAGGCTGTCCGGGGCGGCTCGCCGTCCCAGATGCGGTCCATCAAGGTCTCAACGCTGACTGGCTCGCCCCGGGCGTGGACCAGAACGGCTAGCACGCAGCGTTCTTTCACCGATCCGAGCTTGCATCGCTGATCGTGATGCCATAGTTCAATGGATCCAAGAGCAAGAAGTTCCACCATCGCCCCCGATGGGTGTTCTACTTCCTGCCGCCTCCGGCAGCGCCCGCACATACGCGCGGCATCAATTTACTGTCGCTGCCTATCTGGGGTAGCGGGCAGAGGCGCATGGGAGCGCGACGGGCGCACATCTCGGCCGTGGTCATTTCCATCACGTGGAGTGCAGGATTCCTGCAAGTCATCCATCCACCCCTGGGGGCACCTCTGTGTCAGTGACAGCAAACCGTCGCTGTCGACTGGACCGAGTGACCGGTCCGGAGGAAGGAACCGGGGGATTGATGTCGATGAGCGTGGTAACGCAAGAAGCGCACGGGCCTCATGTGCCGGTGCGTCTGGATGTCGAGCGCTGGGCCACATGCCGGATCCGTAGAAGGGTCTTGGCTGTGGTGCACACTGTGACCGCTGGGCAGCGGCTGCTCGAGGCGGTTCGTCTCCTGGAGGGTGACTGCCGCGTACAACTGTTCTTCACGTCGGCGCCTGACGTGTTCAGTAACGGTGTAGCTGCCTTCCTGGAGGAGCTCAATGGGCTGGTGCTGCCGTGGAGCCAGGCCGTACGGACACAGTTCGACCTTGCGTTGGCGGCGGGCCACGGAAGTCTCCATGAACTGCACGCTCCCGTGATCGTGCTCCCGCACGGCGCCGGGCATAACAAGATCGTGCGTGGTGCGCGCCGGGGACACCTGGTGGCGGATCGAGGCGTGTATGGCCTCAGTAGGCAGCGGCTCATTCGGGACGGTGTACTGGTACCCGAGACGATCGTTCTGGCGCATCAGGAGGAGCTCACCCGGCTCGGTCGCGAATGCCCCGAGGCTCTGCGTGCCGCGGAGGTGGTGGGCGACCCCTGCTTCGACCGCATCACAGCCAGTCTGCCTTCGCGGGCGCTGTACCGGGAGGCCCTGCGCACCAGGGCCCACCAGCGACTGGTTCTGGCCTGCTCCACCTGGGGGCCTCATTCTCTGCTGGGACAGAGGTGGGAGCTATTGGAGCGGCTGGTCAGCGAGCTGCCTCGGGAAGAGTATCGCGTTGCTGTGCTCCTGCATCCGCACGTGTGGAACGCTCACGGCGAATGGCAGATTCGTAGCTGGCTGGCTGAGCTTGCCCGCTGGGGGCTCGCGGTGGTCAGCCAGTACACCGACTGGGTCGGGGCGGTTGTTGCTGCAGACTACATAGTGGGTGACCACGGCTCCGTCACGCTCTATGGGGCAATGACCGGTGCTCCTGTGCTGATGGCAAGTCTCCCCGACGCTGATGTGGATTCCGCTTCGCCGATGGCTGAGTTGAGCTCCTTCGCGCCTCGGCTGCTGGACGACCGCCCGCTTCGTCGGCAGCTCAACCGCAGCTCCGCGGAATACCAGTCGCATCGCTATGAGCGGGTCGCCGCTCGGATCAGCTCGGAGCCGGGCCAGTTTGCTCGCAAGATGCGTGTGCTGATGTACCGGAAGTTGCGGCTGCGGGCACCCGCCGTCCGGCCGACCACGGAGCCTGCGCGATTGCCGTCTATGGTGCGTTACGACGAGCCTGGCAGCGTCGTGTCATGACGGCGCTGACCGTTGTCCTGTCCGAGGAAGTCGTTGGGCAAGGGCCAGCGCGTCGTACTCAGGTCGTGCTGGAGCACCCGACCTCAGGTGCCATGGTCGTGGACGAGCATCTGCGTGTCGAGCTTCCCGCCCCGGACACGTGGTCACTGCTCGCCGATGTGCTGTTAGCTACGGGCAGGGGGCAGCAGGACATCGCCAAGCTGCGTGCACGCAATCCGGGCGCGTTGGTGATTGCGGTACATCGCGGCCCCAGGTGTTGGATGCGGCTTGGACCTGGCGGCCTCACACTAACCCTCCGAGCACGATCGTTATCGCCGGTTCCGTCATGGGGCATCTGGGCCTCGCTGGCCCACACCTGGCTGGTGGCCGGGCTACCGGCCAAAGCTATGGAACTGGCGGCGGTACGGCTACTGCGGCTTCAATCCATAGCATGGCCCTCCAACCGTGCGAGCTGGGCCCGCACCGCCTCGGCATCCGCCGATTCGGAACGGCTTACTGAGGAATGCAGCTCAAGCGCTTCCCGGTAGTAGTCCCGGGCGAGGCCCTGCTGTCCGCGCCGCTCGGCGAGTACGGCCAGGCTCTCCAGGGTGCGGGCCGTTTCATAGTCGGCGGCCATGCCGCGCAACGTGCTCAGCGCCGTGGAGAGCAGGTCCTCCACCGGGTCGAGGAGGTCCCGCGCGAGGTACGCGCGGCCAAGTAAAGTGGCCGCGCGCGCGGCGTTGTACATGTCACCCGCTTCCCGGAGCGTGGTGTAGGCGGCATCGGCGTCCGCGGTCGCCTTCTCGAGGAGGCCCCTCGCGAGTGCGACATCGGCGAGATTCAGCCGAGCCAGTCCGCCGGCCCGTCGGTCGCCGCATGCGGGTAACTCTGTGGCAGCACGAGTGAAGAGCTCGGCCGCCTTGTCTAGCCGGCCGAGTCTTTGGTGTGCCAGTCCCTGATAATTAAGCGTGCGGGCGTAGCCGAGGGCGTTTCCGCTGGTGTGAAACGTGCGTGCCGCGCGCTCGAACATCTCAAGGGCGCGCTCGTGGCTTCCTAAACCGAGTTCACCCACACCGCCGGAGGTGAGCATCCGGCACTGGGCAGCTGTGTCCTCTAACTCCTCGGCTGCCGTCAGTCCTTCCTTATGCGCGGCGCGCCACTGGTCGTAGAACTTGCGCCGCAGGAATAGGGGCCACAGGGCGTCTGCAAGCTGCCAGGCGACGGCCGGGAAACCTGCAGGGCGTGCGCGGTGTATCACGGCCATCAGGTTGGGTAGCTCAAGCTCCAGCCAGTCCAGTGCACCCTCGGCATCGTCACCGAGGTCCGCCATGATCACCGGGTCAGCACCGTAGCTGCGCGGCATCGTACGATGCTGAGGATCGACGATCTCCTCGGCGCGAGTGGCAGTGGCGACGTAGTGGTCGATCATGCGGCGCAATGCCGCGACGCGATCCTGGGGTAATTCCTCCTCCTCGGCCTTCGAGGCGGCATGCAGGCGTACGAGATCATGGAATCGGTAGCGTTCCTCCCCAGCATCGACGAGCAGATTCGCGTCGTGGAGCAGGTCGAGTACGTCTGCCGCATCACTTGCCAGTGTTGCTCTGACCACCGGAGTTCCGAATTCCGATCCCGGGTGCAGGCCCATGAGACGGTAAAGGCGAGCGGCCTCGGGCGGCAGCCCTTGGTACGACAGGTCCAATGCCGCCCGTACATTGTGGTCGCCTTCGATGGCCAATGCCTCCAAACGGCCGCGCTCCTCGGTCAGCGCGCGCACCATGGTAGTGATCTCACGCCGTGGGCGCGCCGCAAGTCGAGCACCGGCGACACGTACCGCCAGTGGCAGCCCTGCGCACAGCTTGACCAAGGCGCGAGCTTCGTCGGGCTGGGCGGCCACGCGGCCATCGGCGAGGGTGATCTCCAGTAGCTCGACCGCCGCCTCCGTGGCGAGAGGTTCAAGATGCAGCGCGTAGCAGCCGTCTACGATCAGGCCCGGCATCCGCCAGCGGCTGGTCACGGCGGTCACGTTCTGACCGCCTGGCAGTAGCGGCCGGACCTGGGCTGCAGTGGCAGCGTCATCGAGCAGCACCACAAGCCGCCTGCTCGCCGTCAACGAACGGTACAGTGCTGCTCGATCAGCAAGGGCCGAAGGCATCTGCTTGGCCGATACGCCCAGGGTACGTAGAAAACGGCCAACCACCTCGTCGGGAGCTGCCGGTCCGTTTGGAGACTGTGCGCCCAGGTCTGCGTAGAGTTGGCCACCGGGAAAGTGAGGGCTCAGCGCGTGCAGCCAGGTCAGAGCGACTGCCGTCTTGCCAACCCCACCCAGACCGCTGACCGCGGCCAGCGCGGGATAGCCTTCGTGAGCGGTGCGCGCGCGATGCCGCTCCAGTGCGTCCAACTCCACTGTGCGGTCGGTGATGCGAACCAGCGGCGGCAACTGCCATGGAATTTGCGGAATCTGCTCTTCGGCCCCAGCCTCGATGCGGTAGTGGATGCCGCCGTACACCGTTCCAGCCTGTACAGCAGCTCCGTGCACCGTGCCGCTCAACTCGTTGTGACCGTGCCCTTGCCCCCGCACCGGTTCCCCCTCCGAAGGCGTAAGTGAAGGTTCCCGTAGGACATCCTTTCCTTATATACAACCGATATCCGTCGCTCTGGGGCGATCTATCTCTTCGGCTCGATCCATGGGGTCTCAGGTGGTAGGTGTCAAAAGACGGTCGAGGCGTTCGGTGAGGGGGCGATTCGGCAGGAAAATAGTATGCCAAGCAGCGGAATCGGTCAGGGCTCGTCCCTGGGTAAGGCTCTGTACGGGAGCAATGCTCATGACCTGTGGATCGGAGCTCGGGGAGCACGCGAAGGGCGTACCTTCCCGAGTGATCGATTGAAGGTCACCGAGTAGGCCCGCGTTCGGAGCGCGGGTCGGGAGGGCGCGCCCGTGCTCAGCGTAGTCAATGCCGACTACGCTGAGCTGGAATCCGTGCAGGTGCCTCGCACCGGTGCCGGGCGGCCGTAACGCAGACCCGAAACGGTCATCGCGGACAAGGCGTAGCGAGTTCGGTGCGGCTTACGATTCCGGCTTCGAGATGGGCCATTTCGTGATCAGCGAGAGCCTTGAGCCCGGCAAGGACCCGTGCTCGGGCAAGGGCGGGGAGAGCTGCGGTGGCTTGTGCGGTCGGGAGCATCAGCAGGTCCGCTCGTCCGTCGAGGTAGGTGAGACAAGCTGCGTCGGCGCGGGTGAGAGGGTCGGTGGCTACGACATAGGTGAAGATCTGTCGGCGCCGCATCTGAACCCAGTCAACGGCGACCGGTCGAAGGACGGGTATGCCGCTTGGCGCTCCTAGGAGGACATTTTGGGCGGCTTGCTCGGGGGCCTGCCCGTTGTGGGCAGGGCCGCAGGGCACGAGCAGGTCGCTGCGGAGCTCGGCGAGGAGTAGGTGGCTGGTCTCAACGGGCACGAGTAAGGACACTGCTACCAGTGGCGGCCGCCAGTTCTCGTAGGGAGCTGTTTTCCGCATGTGCAGCTGTCGGTCAGCCGGAGTCGCGGTGGTCTGCGTGGGTGTTCGCGTCATAACCGGGCGCCTGTCACGACGGCGACGAGTTGGCGGAGGTGTTCCGGAGAACTGGTGCTGGGGATGGGTGCGACGTGGTTCCCGAGGCGGAGCAGCCAGTTGAGAGCTGCGTCGATATGCCCGTGCCGTGCGAGAGTGCCGGCGTCGAGGGGCCGGTACGGTACATAGGGGATGGAGAGGTCGCGGCAGAGTTCGAGTGCGGTGTCGTGCCGGTCTCCGCTCATGTTGAGGACGTTCTGCACGGCGGCGACGGTGGTGTCATTGGTGACGGTACGGATCTGCTGGGGCGTGACCTTCGACAGGCCGATGTGCCCGATCTTGCCCTCGTCTTTGAGGGCTTGGAGTGTGCCGATCTGGTCCGCGACGGGCACTTCGGGGTCGATGCGGTGGAGGTAGCAGAGTTCGAGCCGGTCCATGCCCAGTCGCCGTAGGCTCGCTTCGACACATGCGCGCAGGTAGACGGGGTGGCCATGCGGGACCCACGTGTCCGGGGCGGGGCGTGCCAGGCCCACTTTGGTCGCGATCAGGACGTGCTCGGGGTAGGGGTGTAAGGCATCGTGGATGAGGTGTTCGACGGTGTGGGGCCCGTAGGCGTCTGCGGTGTCGATGTGGGTGATGCCGTAGGTGTGGACGGCTTGGCGGAGCACGGTGAGCGCGGTGGAGCGGTCCGCTGGGTCGTCCCAGATGCCGGGGCCGGTCAGGCGCATTGTGCCGAAGCCGAGCCGGGAGACGGCCTTTCCGGCGATGGTGATGGTGCCCGCGGGCGGCGTGATGGTCATTCGGCGGCCTCCTGGAGGCAGAGCTGAAGGGCGCGTTCGATGGCGCGGGTCTGGCTTTCGTGGTCGCTGGTGACGCGCTGGTGCGGGATCCCGTCGTCCGCCAAGATGCCGTGGACGTGACGGTCCACCAGGAGGCGGTAGCGGTGGTCGTAGTCGTGGCTCTGGTCGACGGGTACGTCCGGGTCCAGCACGGTCGCCAGGAGGAGGTCGTACTTCGGCGCCTGCGTGGAGGCAAGGAGCCGCAGGCGTTCCCTCTCCAGCCGGTGAGAGTGCTCACCGCGGTACTCGAAGGCCGCGTGGTAGTACGCGAGGGCGTCGAAGGAGGCGCGGTCGACGAGGACGACGTCGGCGCCTTGTGCTGCGGCGGCGATGTCGTCGGCGATGCCCTGCGTGATGATCCATTCGGTGGAGGCAGCGGTGTGGTGCTGCATTTTCGGCAGGCCGATGGCGGCGGCGCGTTTGGCGAGTCGGCCGGTGCGGGCCACGGTGAGCCCGTGGCCGCGCAGTTCCATCTGGATCCGCTTGAGCAGTGTCGTCTTGCCGGTGGAGTGGGTGCCGAGCACGCCGATGCGGATGGGTGGCTGGTGGGTCACCACAGGGTGGGGTCCTCTTCTGGCTCGGGGGCGCCTGGCAGGCCGGGCGGCACGGCCGCGGCGACGAGCTGGTCCCAGGTGTCGTAGTGACTGGCCATGGCAATGAGGAGCTGTGCCGTGGCGTAGGCGTCGTAGGTGGCACGGTGCCGCTGGGCGGGAGCGGCCGTGAGGTCCGGCGCGGTGTGCTTGATCAGGGCGTCGAGGCTGTAGCCGGGCAGGTCCTTGTACGTGGCCTTGGCCAGGCGGAGCGTGTCGAGGACTCCGTCCGGTTCCCACTTCGGCAGGTGTGCCTTGAGTACTCGGTAGTCCGTGTGCGCGTTGTGGGCGCAGATCCACGCCGTGCCCAGGAGCCCGTGGACCTGCTCAGCGATCTCCCCCCACACGGGGGACTGCGCCAGAAGTCCGTTGGTCAGGCCGTGGATGCCGGTGGCGCGGGGGGTGACGGGCCGGGGCGGGCGGATGAGCCACGCCCCGGCCGTGCTGGTGTCCGGCCCGCCGTCGCGCACGGGTAGCGCGGCCACCTCGACCAGGTCGGGCGGGTTGGCGCCGTTGCCTTCGACGTCCACGACGAACAGTGGGGGCCAGGTGGCGAAGTTCATGGTGCGGGTGTTCCGTTCTCCGTCGGCCAGCCGATGGGGGCACGGCCGTGCTGGCGGTAGTGGTGAGGCTTCTCGCGGTCGTGGCACTGGTAGCCGTAGCCGTGCTGGAGGTAGTAGCGCGGCGGCTCGTCCAGACCCTCCACGATGATGGCCCGGTCAGTGATCTCAACGGCCCGGGTCGCGCCAAGGGCTCGCGCGCTTTCGGTGACGTCCGCGAGATCGGGTTTGTCCCAGGCCGCGTGGCACAGCGCGAGCTGCTTTTCCGGACAGATGTCGCACAGCTCGCGGACGCCGTAGTGGCCGTTGTAGTCGGCCTCTCCGTGGGCGTAGGCCACGCCGCAGCTGGTCTTGCGGAACAGTGCTCCCCACGGGGCGGCGTCGTCCTCGAGGGTGCGGAAGGCATCGAGCACCCGCCGCTCGGCCACCTCGGGCAGGATCTTGCGCCGGGCGGTGTCCTCGTACGGGGTGGGCAGTCCGTGCGCCTGGTAGTAGGCGGCGATCTCGTGGCGGAAGAACAGGCCGGTGAAGACGGTGGCGTGCGCGTGCCGGGACAGCTCACGCGCCCGCTCCAGGTGGGCGTCGGAGTCGTTGAGACCGGGGACGATCGGCCGCCAGTACAGGATGGTGCGGTACCGCTCGGCGTGCTCGTAGAGGGTGCGCAGGCTCTCGGCGGCGATCTGGGAGTCCACCGGCTCGATGTCCTCGTGGTCGATGCCGGAGTGGGTGACCAGCACGGTCAGGCGCAGGTTCTCGAAGCTGTTGAGGACCTCGCAGTCCTCCGGGGAGACGCGCCAGCGGGTGATGACCAGAACATGGTTGGTCAGGCCCCGCTCGTCCAGGCGCCGCAGCACGGTGAACAGGTGCGGTTTGACCGCCGGCAGCATGGGGTCGGTCGCCCGGTTCAGGAGCTGGAGCGGCGTGGTGTGCGGCCGGAAGTACGGATGCTCGACGAGAGCGGTGACTGCCTCCTCGTCGCTCATCAGTCGGCGGGGGACCTTCATCTCGAAGTTGCTGAAGGTGTGCCGGATGCAGTACCCGCAGTCCAGCGGGCAGCCGATGATCCAGTTCAGGGAGAGCCCGGACTTGCGGTACTCGATCACGTCCGCCAGTGCAGGCTCCAGCCCGCCTATCGCCTCCGTGGCAAGGATCGGTAAGGGACGGATCTGGTACGGCTCGCTCATGATGCCTCCAATTCGACGGAACGGCGTCAGGTGCCGACAGACGTGCGCTGGTGCGGGGGGCTCGGTGGGGAGAGCAGGGCGTGGCGATGGGCGCCGTACCAGGTGCCGAAGTCGCGGCGGGCGGCGTCCGGGTCGTCGCTGGTGTGCACGAGGTTGCGGACCAGGCGGCGCCCGGCGAGCGCCGCGGTCAGGCTGTCGTCCCCGAGGTCGCCGCGGATGGTGCCGGGTGCGGCCCGGGTGGGGTCGAAGTGCCCCAGGAGCTGGCGAAGGCGATAGTGCATGCCCGGCTCTCCGCGGGCCAGTGCCACCGTGACGGGGCGGTTGGCGTACTCCGCGTCCAGGCAGGCGGGGATGTCGCGGTCCGGGAACCAGTCGGCGTCCACCAGCAGGTCCCAGTAGTGGACGTGCGCCTGCCACGCCTGAACGGTCAGGTCGAGCCGACCCGACACCGCGACCTGGGCTGCGCCGATCCGGTCCAGGACGGCGTCCACCAGGCCGCGCTCGACCGCGTCGGGCTTGCACAGGATGACCGAGCACCGCTCGAAGTCGGGATCGGCGGGGCGACGGCCGTCCCTGAACCAGGTGCCGAAGTCGCGACGGGCAGCATCCGGATCATCGCTGGTGTGCACGAGGTTGCGGACCAGGCGCCGCTCGGCGAGCGCAACGCTCAGACTGTCGTTTCCGAGGTCGCCGCGGATCGTCCCGGCCATGGCCAGGGTGGGGTCTGTGTGCCCGACGAGTTGCCGCAGACGGGCGTGGATACCGGGCTCACCGTGGGCGAGTGCCACGGACACCGGGCGGTCGGCGAACGCCTCATCGAGGTAGGTCGGCAGATCACGGGGAGCACGCTTGGCATCTGCGAGCAGATCGCGGTACACGACGTGGGCCTGCCACGGCTGCGCCACAAGGTCCATGCCGTCCGTGACCGCGAAACCACAGGCGCGGATTATGTCAAGCACGCGCGGGACCAGGCCGCGTTCCACGCAGTCCGGCTTGCACAGGATGACCGCCCAGCAGTCGAAATCGATGCCGTCGACCACGGCGCCGCTCGGCGGCTTCCGGCTCACTCTTCGCCTCCGCCCAGGGCGCCAGCGCAGGCCGACCAGCGGTGGGCCACGAGCCACCGCAAGCCCGGATCCATAGCGGTGAGAACCTCCGGGTTCACCGTGTCCACGTGTTCGTGCTGGATCTGCCGGTAGACCTCAAACAGCAGCACAGTCTGCTGCCAATAGGGATCGAGGTCCGAACTCGTGATGTGTGCCGCGGTGTAGTGGGCCTTGTTCGTGCGCAGCACCTCCTCGTGCTCAAGGACGCGCGCCACGGTCGCTGCGGTGGTGCTCGCTGGCATCGCCGGGAACGGGAACTGGATCGGCGCCGACCGGGTGACGGCTTCCACAAGGACTCGGTGGGCGCGCTCGGCGTTGCGGTCGCAGATGTGGGCCGAGCCGATGAAGTGGGTGTAGGAGCCCATCTCAAGGCCGAGCTGGATGGCTGCGAACTCCTGCAGCATGGTGAAGCTGAAGACGTCCGAGAGCAGGCCACAGTCGAGATCGTTGGCTCGCATGTAGCACACCATGTGCAGCCGTTCACCCCGCACCAGGAAGTGCAGCCCGGCGAGGCACGCCATATCCGGGTTGTCACTGATTGCCAGCTCGTCAGCGGCGAAGACGGGAATGTAGCCCCGCTTGCTGTCCCGCTCGCCGCGGAGCAGCTCCAGAACGCGGTCAAAGGGCGACACCGTGTCGCCGTCGGCCGGGCTGAAGATCGTGTGCCCGTACGCGGAACCACCCACGTGGATGCCGTCCCGGGAGCTGGAGCGCATGGACGGCGCGTAGTAGCCGATCATTTCGAGGTCCCTGCGGCCGGCCAGGTACCAGAGTGCTTCAGCGAAGTGGAAGACGGGGTTCGCCTTACGCGCTGCCAGGAAGGGCAGTCGCTGGCGCGGGTCCGACAAGCGGAAGCTCGCGCCGATCACCTCACGGGCGTCGTTGCCACGGGCAGAGATGTGATGATCGAAATCCTCGGATACCAGCCTCAGTAAGGCAAGGTATGCCTCTTCGAGGCCGGGGAGGCTGAGGGGTGTGAGCATGATTCTCCTTGGATGTGCAGTCGCGGCCGCGGCCGGTCGGCGGGGATACTGAGCCCGGCCGCCCCTTTCCTCACCATGGAGCGGCCGTCGAGGGCTGCCACGGACCGAGCGCCAGCCCTGCCGTACCGGTTCGCGGCAGCACGGGGGTTCGGTCAGGTGGCCATCGCGTCAACGGTCACCATGGCCGCGTGCTCCATGGCCATGATCGTGTTTAAGGCGCGGTCGACGCCGTCCACCGCCTCCTCCTCACGGAAGCCGCCGAGCATCGCCCAGTAGGTCCGGCCTGCTTGGCGTGCCATCACCCATCGCGCCTGGACCCGTAAGGAGGCCGTATCGAGCAGCCCGGCCCGGAACTTGGCCGACAGGAAAGAGATCAGCCGGTTGCAGTGCAGGATCTTCGTGTACTCCTCGTCGGGCAGCTTGCCCGGGACTGTCCATATCGCCCGCAGTGCGGGGTTGGACAGCGCCTCGGTGATCAGCTCCTGATGTATCTCCTCGGCGTGAAGGGCGAGCCGCTGCCGGTTCTGCCTCTCGGACTGCACAAGATGCGCAATGCCGAATGCGACGGCGGTGAGAACGACGTATGAGGTCTTCATCCCACGCCTTTCGTAGTGATCGGTTCCTTCGTGAGCCCGGTACGAGACGTCGTGCCACGGTTTCGCGCCGGGAGATTGTGTCCGCTCGGGGCGCCGGGACCGGTGTCGACCGATGCCCCGAGCGGGGCCTATTCGACAGACCCTGGTCCGACTCGCCGGACGCGGTCCTCCAGCTCCTTGACTGGACTGGTTGCGCCCTGGACAGAGAGGCGGCTGGAGATGTGGGCGGCAGCCTCCACCGCGCCCTTGATCACCTCTGAGCCGTATGAGCCTCCGCGGCGTGTCCTCTGCGAGGGGCTGGATAGCGACAGGACGGCCGCCAGGTCCCCATCGCGGCCGCACACCGCCACCGCCAGCACCAGGCCGCCCTCGTCGGCGCCCTGTACCCAGCCGCGATGCCGTATACGGGAGCAAGCAAGGGCATCGTCCCCGGTCCCGTGGCCCCGGCTGAAGCGCCGCCATGCGAGGAAGACACGCGAGACAGGGTCAGTCGCAATCGCCACTGGTCCGACTGATGTGCCCTCACCGGCCGCCGACTTGAGTCGCAGCGCCTCGGCGACACAGATCCGCTGATCGCCGTACCGCTGATGCAGACGAACGCTTGCACCGGTCACAGCCCGCAGTGTGCTTAGCTCACGCCGCAGTTCACGATCTGCCATCGCGTGCTGCGCCACCATTGCCAGGCGGGTCAGCCTGGCACCGACACTGAACTGGCCCTGCTCGTCGGCTTGGACCAGGCCCAGCTCCTGCATAGCGAGAACGAGCCGATGCACCGTGGGACGCTTCAGGCCGGTTTCTGAAACCACCTCCGGCAGACACGCCGGTCCCTTTTCCAGTACAGCGAGGATCGCGGAAACTTTGTTGAGTACACCGACGCTGCTCGGCAGCATACTCGGAGCAGTAATCGTCACCATCTCCCTTAACAGGATCGCCAGACGGAGTGCACGGAGTGGGCCCGGCGTCGCGCGGTCTCGACTTGCCGATAAGCAATTGCCCGGACTGGCCCCGTCAGGAGATTCACCCAAGGCCCCTGACAACCGAGGAGCTGGTTGCGTCATCCCGTGACGGCCCGAGCAGGCCGAACTCCCAGCCACGGCGGATGAGATGTGCCTGTGTTTTGGCGCCCAGCAGTGTCATCAGCTCACGCACTACTCTGCGTACGACGTCCGCACGGACCCCGATATTCGCAGCAATCCACCCCAGATCCTGGCCACCCGCCAAGCCGCGGAGAACTTCATGCTGTCCCGCACTGAGCACGATGTCCGCATCCTCGAATGACTCGGGCGGGGAGACTTCCCCCAGCATGTAGGCCCGGTGCACGGCTCCCGGCCGTTCGGATGAGTGCAGCTTCGCCGAGGCATATCTCAAACAGTCGTTCACCCTGGCCGTACACACCCCCATCTCCGCGGCCGCTTCTGCCGGAGTCGTACCGCCCGCTATGAACTGGAGGGCTTCGCATTCACGGGCAGACAGCCCTGCGCGGCCTGGCGGCTGGCTGGTCACAATGGCCCCTTCTCGCTTCGATACGTATTGGCGCGATGCACGGGGATGGACGGCTTAGGCGGGAGTCCGTTCGGACAGATCCCTAAGGTCCACGGCCGTGCAGCCGTGGAGCGCGACGACTTCACGGCAGGCGAGTGTCCAAGGCAGTCGCGGGTCGTCGTACGCCACAAGCGTGAATTCGTTACCGACATCACGGAGCACCGGCGCAAGGGTGTGGGGCGAGTACACGATGCCGGCGACACCCCAGACCACGGCGTGCTCCACCAGTACTGCCACATACCGTCTCCCCGAGGGCAGGCCTTCCTGTACCGCCTCAAGAGCACAACCCGCGCATGAGGGCGGACTGACAGTCTTCTCTCCCTCAGCAACCGGCCGCCCGGTTGCCGAGGCCGTCAGGAAGAGGTGCCGCTGATCAGCTCGGCCGCCAACGGTGGGTTGGCCGCAGCCCTGGCACAGCATGTGCGTCATCGCCTGCCGCTGACGCAAGGCGTGAATACGGCCGAGCAACGGTCCGCCCGCCCCGGGTTTGACCGGCACCCTGACCCACAATGCACCCCGCACCCGATCAGCGATGCCGTACTCATCCGCATAGCCGATCCCGTAGCCGGCACGGCCGAGTCGCGTCGCCATCGCGGCCGGGGACGGCACGTTTTCACCTGTCCAAGGAGCGATGAACGGCACGCGAACGTTGCCCGCGAAGTACTGACGCGGTCGTGGACGCCGAAGCCGAAGGGGAGCACTGGGAAGGTCCGGCGACAGCCCGCCGGTAGGGGACGGGCACTGGTCCCGACGCATGTTCAGTCCTCTCGGATGTGAGCTCTTAGCAGGTAAGGCCCTCTTCGGCGGCCTCAAGACTCCGTGGGGGAACGGGAAGAAAACGCCGAAGAGGGAGTAGTGGGCCCGCGTCACGCCTGGTTTTGCCGCCGCCCCTCCCTTCCTGGCAGTTGGAGCAGGGACGGCGGCCGCCCACCCACCAGACGTGGAGGTGGTCCAGTTGGCACCGTCATGAAGTGACGTCGATGGGCCTGGTTCGGGGAAAACCTCCGTCAGTTGCCGACTTCCTGGACGCTGACCGTCGGAGCCACTGCCATCACGACCTGATGTTTGTCTCACGGCGCGGGTAGAGACGCAGCGCCTCTTCCAAACAGGAGAGAAGGACGACCGCACTGGGCATCTTTAGTGGAACTCGTTCGGTGAGGTGCCACGGCGGAGTGTCCCAGCGGACCCCGTGCGTCGGCGGCAGAGTGATCCGCGAGTCAGCGCCAGACATGACCTGGACTCCAGCGAGTGCGGAGACGTGTACCCCGCTGCCGCGAGCGACCAGGAACGTGCCCGTCTCGCCACACAAGAGGCATGGCAGGGCCGTACCCCTCCGATCGAGCCGGACAAGCGCAGCTGTGGCGGCTTTGCGCGAGATGGTCACCGCGTCGAACTTGGTGCAGGCGGCGAACAAGACGGTGCTGGAGTTGCGAGCGAAGGCATGTTGCACCTGTTCTGCGTTCATCGGCTGCGCGTCGATAATCAGGGGCCAGCCGAGTAGGTCCGCATCCGCATATGTGTCCGCTAGGGCGTCCCGGCTCCTCGGGGGCCACACAGAGGTCGTCATCAACGGGCCCCCCGAGGGCTGCGCATCGCTCCGACGCGGGAGTCAACTTCCGGAGCCAGTGGTTCACCCGACCCGCCTGTGGCGATCTGGAAGCTGGTCACCACCGGGTCGCGATCGCATGGCTTCCCGCTGGGCACCGCGCCACCAGCGCGCTCACTACTCTGCCGCCAGACCGACATCAGCGACGACGGAGCATGGAAGCCCTGGGGGTGGATGTTGGTGCTCATTGCCGCCCTCTCTGCCAGCGATCTCGCTTCTCATACGTCATGCACCCGCGGACTCCCTGACACTGCTCATTAGTAGGGCGCATACGTGGTCACCACCTGAGTAGTCGCTTGATCGCTCACCGCTATTAAGCTGGACGAGGTATGTGCTGGGTCACCGGCTGTGGATGAACTTACTGTGACCAAGCGGGCAAAAAAACTGACACAGAGTACGAGTTGCACACGCCGAACCACGCGGGAGCACGGCATGGCGCCACAGAAGCGATCGGGCTCCAGGACAGGAACACTGACTCGCGGTCAGGGTTCCCGACCCCGCCCTGCGGGTGGCATCGTCTGCGGTCATCTACTGAAGATCATCCGCGAGCGCATTCCGCTGACTCAGAGCCGACTGGCCGAAGGACTCGGCATGGACACAACGACCGTCCAGGGCTGGGAATCAGGCCGTCGTTCCCTGGCGGCCGTCTCTTCGACGCAATTCCTGCGCTTGAAGCGACACCTGCTAGGACGCGGTGCTGAGGCAACGCTTCTGCCTCTCCTGGATCTCGCAGTCGAGGCCGACGCCCTGATCGAGTACTCGCTCGACGACACGCTCGACGGTGACGACATCACCCAGCACCCCCTTCACGGCTGGGTCTTTACCCGAGCATCGACTCACATGATCACCTGGGCCCTGACCGGTGAGCAGCCCACAGTTCTCCCCAAAGCCCCGGCCTCGACCCCTCGGCGGCGAGGTCCCACGCCTGACTCACCACTGCTGCCAGCCCCTGATAGGGAAAGGCTGTTCGCTAATCTCCGCCGCACAGCAGAGATTGCTGGTCGGGCCGGGGAGCGTGGCTCGCTTCTGCGCCGGCAGGCGCTCTATCTGTGTGCGTACGACACCAGCGCCGACGCCCACTCCTGGCTCGCTGACATGCAGGGGCGCCGTCCAACGCCACTTCGTCACGCATCGTGGACACCGGCATGGTCCGACGCCAGGTCGGTGGCAACGTCCCTGATCCGCTATGGAGATATCGAGACGCTTCAGGCATTCATCGAGCGGGGCATGGGAGAAGACGCCAGCGAGATGGCCAACCTCAATTACTGGGCGCACTGGCTGGGCCTCGACCCGGTGCCCCGTGCGAGCGACGCGTTCATGAGCGATGTCGACGGCGGGTCCTGGGAGGCCCTCCCGCTCCTTCGCGCCCTTGCCGACCGGCTTGATCCGTCGCTGCGCGCCGTGGACTTGAACATCCACTCGGTGTGGGCGCTGATCAGCTCGAAGCCCGGCGTTCTGTCAGCTGACCTGGATCTGCACCGCGACTTGACCACCCGAGTCGGCCGCCTGCTCGACAGCGATGAGATCTCGCCTCAGTCCAGGCGTGAGTTGGAGAATGTGCATTACGGTCTGAGACTGAGCAGCCGGTAATCCGCTTGAAGGGACGATCTACATGACTGATGACCAGGCCGACAAGGGAACCGTCGGCTACCTGTTTGAGATGGGTGCCCTCAAGCGGGGAAAGAGGAGTGGCTGGTGGATCGCCGGTGTCAAGGACCCCGAGACCATCGCCGAGCACTCGTTCCGCACCGCGATCATCGGGGCGGTGCTGGCGATGATGGAAGGCGCTGACCCAGCGAAGGTCGCCCTTCTGTGCACCTTCCACGACACCCAGGAGACCCGTGTTGGGGACATCCCATGGATCGGGCGCCGCTATCTCGAAGCCGCGTCGAACGAGAAGGTCACCGCCGATCAGGTCTCGAAGACGCCTCCGGCCGTAGCGGAGGGGATCAAGGCCGTGGTCCACGAGTATGAGAACGGCGACTCATTGGAGGTTCTCGTGGCACACGACGCTGACAAGCTTGAGTGCATGCTTCAAGGCATGGAGTACCTGGAGCAGGGTTACCGCAATGCCCAGGAATGGGTGGACACTACGCGGGCGAAGCTGAAGACGCCCTCCGCGCTGGCGCTCGCTGAAGCGGCGCAGGGCATGTCGTCCGCCGAGTGGAAGCACATCTACCTGAGCTGACCAGCACGACGCATCCGGGCATGCAGAACTATTGCGGACGCCGTCGCCACTCATCTATCGGCGCGCGCTAGGGTCAATGCCGTTGTTTTAAGGCCTTGGGCGTGGGTTCCTGGGTAGTGGACCCAGGGGGTGGTTCGGGTGTCTGCGCGTGTGTCTGAGTTATCGGGCCTGGGGTTGTTGACCTGGGTGTATCCACCGGGGTTGGTGGATCGGGTGGTCGCGGCTTGCGGGTGTGCGGAGCAACGTAGACGGCTGCTTCCCGCGCGGCTGGTGGTGTACTTCGTGCTGGGGCTGGCGTTGTTCTCTCCGGCTCCGTATCTGGAAGTGATGCGGCACCTGGTGGAGGGGCTGCGGGGCCAGGGGCTGCTGGGCGGCTGGCATGTACCGGCGAAGTCCTCGCTGTTTCGGGCCCGGCAGCGGCTGGGCTGTGAGCCGTTGCGGGTGCTGTTCGCCTCGACCGCCAAGCCGATGGCCACCGAGGCGACACCCGGCGCGTTCTGGCGGGGCTTGCGGCTGCTGGCGGTGGACGGTACCTGCTGGGACGTGGCGGACAGCGAAGCCAACGAGGCCGCGTTCGGGCGTCCGGGCAACGGCCGCGGGCCGGGCAAGAGCGCGTTCCCGCAGGTGCGGATGGCTGCGTTGGTGGGGGTGGGGAGCCATGCGGTGCTGGACGCGGAACTCGCCGGCTGCCGAACCGGGGAAGTCACTCTGGCCGGCCGCCTGCCACGGTCGCTCGGCCCGGGCCAGCTCGTCCTGGCCGACCGTGAGTTCCTCGGTGTCCCGTTGTGGCAGGCCTTCACCGCCACTGGCGCCGATCTGCTGTGGCGAGTGCCCGCCAACCGCGTCCTGCCGGTCCTCAAGCAGTTCCGGGACGGGTCATGGCTCTCACAGATCCGGGCAAGCAGCGGCCCTGCCCGGCATGAGCCGGTCACCGTCCGGGTTCTGGCCTACCAGCTCAAGGGCCAGGGCGGTGAGGGTGCCGCTGACGGTTACCGGCTGGTCACCACCCTGCTGGATGCCCGACGCCATCCGGCCCGGCAGCTGGCCGCGCTCTACTGCGAACGCTGGGAGGCCGAGTCCGTCTTTACTGAGATCAAGACCCATCAGCGCGGCGCCCGCGTCGTACTGAGCAGCAAGACCCCTGATGGTGTCCGTCAGCAGATCTGGGCACACCTGCTGGTCCACCACGCCCTGCGTGAGCTCATGCTGAGAACGGCCGCCACCCGTGGTCTGGACCCCGATCGGGTCTCCTTCACCGAGACCCTGCGCTCTGCCCGGCGCAGCGTGACCGTTACACCGGGCAGCTTTTCCCCCTGACCTGCTGGTCAGGGCCTTGGTGATGCTCGAGCAGGACCTCTTGGAACGACTCCTGCCCGCCAGACGCCTGCGCAGCCGGCCCCGAGCCGTGAAACGCAAGATGTCCAGTTACCAGCTCAAGCGAGCTGAACACCGTCTCTGGCCGCAACCGACCCGCACCGGCACGCAAGCCATCCTCATCACAAGACCCCAACGCGCAGGCCCGTAATGCAACGGCATTGGCGCTAGGGTGCGTTTCAGAAGTGGATCTTGATGTGTCGAGATCCACTTCGTGGGGCGACACGATCTGACGAATGCGCAGTGGGCGAAGCTGGAGCCGCTACTCCCGGTCGGGAAGAAGCCCGGACGGCCGCCGGTGCACACACTCATGAGCTGAGATGCCGCCATGTCGATCCAGTGCCCTCGCGTGCGACAGTGCATCGCGCGCTTGCCCGCAAGGCTGGTGAATCACCAGCAGCAGGAGCACAAGCAAGTACCGGCGGTGGCAACGTGACGTCCCCATGCAGCTGCGGCAGATGGACATCGTCTCGGGCATCCCGCTGGTCGACGGTTGTGAGTGCAAGCTGGTCACCGGCATCGACGACCACTCCCGCTTCCTGGTGGTTGCCGAGGTCGTGGTGCGGCCGACTGGCCGGGACGTCTGCTCGGCGTTCCTGGCCGCGATGCAGCGATACGGGGTCCCGACCGAGGTCCTGACGGACAACGGCAAGCAGTTCACCGGGCGCTTCACCAAGCCCCGTCCGGCGGAGGTCCTGTTCGAGCGGATCTGCCGGGAGAACGGGATCGTGCAGCGGCTCACCAAGCGCCGCTCACCGACCACGACGGGGAAGATCGAACGCTTCCACGGGACCTTGCGACGCGAGTTCCTCGACCATGTCGCACCGTTCCCGTCCGTTGCGGACGCCCAGAAGGCGATCAACGCCTGGGTGCACAGCTACAACCATGCGCGCCCGCATCAGTCCCTTGACATGGCCGCGCCCGTGAGCCGTTTCCGTCCGTCGCGCGCAGACGCGGCGACCTCTCTTCGAGCCGAATCCGCCTCTGTCGTCCTCATCCCTGGTCAGAGCACGGGTGTTACCGCTTGAGCAGCCCACTGCCCCGATCCGTCGGCCTGTCTCGCTCGGCGCGATCGAGTTCGACAGGGAAGCCGCCTTGCGGACACTTCGCTCTCTTCCACGGCGGTCAGGATGTCTGGGTCGGTCCCGCTTTCACCGGCCGGACGGTCACAGTCTGGGCCGACGACCGCAGCATCTGGCTTCGTTGATTGCTTCGGACAGCGCTTGTTGACGGGTTTGGGTGGCACTTCTTGATCTTGAGACGCTGAGATGTCGATGAGTTTTGACGGCGCCTGGAGCTGGCAGAGGATGGCTGTGGCGGCGACCTCGCGGTCCAGTCCTGGTTTCAGCCGGTAGCGATCTGTGCGTCGGGAACCTGTCTCCCAGGTCCGCGATTCGGCAAGGTGGGCACCATGACTGTGGGGTTCAGCGGTGACGTGGCCGAGTATTACGCGAAGTTCCGTCGTGGTTATCCGCCTCAGGCTCTCGACGCGCTGCAAACGGCTTTCGCGCTGACCACGGACGACATCGTGCTCGATCTCGGGTGCGGGACCGGTCAGCTGGCCGTCCCGCTCGCCTCGCGGGTCGGCTCGGTCATCGGTATGGATCCCGAGCCAGACATGCTTCGGCTCGCCAGAGACACAGCCGCGAGACACGACGTGCGCAATGCGACGTGGGTCCTCGGTGCCGACAGCGACGTCCCTGCGCTCAGCGAGCTGATGGGTCAGCGGTCGCTGGCGATGGCAGTCATCGGACAGGCACTCCACTGGATGGACCATGGAGAGCTCTTCCGTGCGCTGTCGCCGCTGATCCGCCCCGGGGGAGGCATCGCCGTGGTCGCCAACGGGACGCCCCTGTGGTTGCAGGACGACGAGTGGTCACGCTCGCTGCGAGCCTGCCTGGAAGACTATTTCGGCACGAAATTGGAGGCGTCCTGCGGCACCGGCGCGTCAGACCGGTTGCGCTATGGGCAGGCACTGGAGGCGGCCGGCTTCGAAGGTGTGCGCGAAATCGTCATCGAATACAGTGATGAGCTGAGCTTCGACCAGCTCATCGGCGGGGTCTACTCTGCCATCCCCGCAGATGAGCTGCCCGAACCGGACGCTCGGCCGGCCTTCGCGGAGCGCATCCGCCAGTCACTTCCACCGGACCAGTACTTCACCGAAGATGTCGCAGTCTCCGTGCTCGTGGGCCGGCTGAGGTAGTCAGCCGACCGGTGCCTCGGCTCGTGCTCGCGTCGTGGCGAGGCGGTAGGAGTCGGTGCCGGTCTCGATGATGGTGCCGTTGAAGGTCAGCCGGTCGACGATGGCCGCGCAGAGCCGCGGATCCGTGAACGTCTTCGTCCAGCCGCCAAAGGACTCATTGGATGCGATGGCGACGCTGTTCTTCTCCTCGCGCTCGGTCAGAACCTGGAACAGGAGTTCGGCGCCGTGCCGGTCCAGCTCCATGTAGCCGAGCTCATCGATGCACAAAAGATCAACCCGCCCGTAGCGGGCGATGGTCTTGTTCAGCTGCTTCTCGTCGGCGGCCTCGACCAGCTCGTTCACCAGCTTCGTCGCGAGCGTGTAGCGGACCCGGTAGCCCTTCATCGCCGCCTCGGCGCCCAGGGCGATCAGCATGTGCGACTTGCCGGTGCCGGAGTCGCCGATCAGGCAGAGCGGCTGCCCCTGCTTGATCCATTCACAGCTGGCGAGTGTGTGGACGGTGGCCGCGTCGATGTTGGGGTTCGCCTCGAAGTCGAACGCCCGAAGGGACTTCTCCCGCGGGAAGTTCGCCGCCTTGATGCGCCGCTCCGAACGGCGGCGGGCCCGGTCGTCGCACTCGGCCATCATCAGTTCGGCGAGGAAGCCCCGGTAGCTCATCTGCTCCTTCAGCGCCCGCTCGGCGATGTCGGAGAACTCCTTGCGGATCGACGGCAGCCGCAGCATGCGGCAGGCCGTGTCGATGGCGGCGTCGGCGGCCTGCTCGGTCAAGCCTCGCTGGCGGGGCATGGTCGTCACTGTGCTTCTCCCTCACGGTGGTCACCGCCGCTGCCGCGGCGGCGTCGGAGCAACTGGTCATAGGGGGTCACCGAGGGCAGCGGCCTGGTGTCCGGCGGAAGATGCGCAAGGCGCCACTCGTTCAGGGACGTCACCGTCGCCGGCAGCTTGCCGGGAGCCAGATGGTCTGTCCCGGGGCCGGGTTCGATCTCGGCCTGGGCGGCCTTGCGAGCCTCCAGCGCGACGGCGTCCGCGGTGAGGGCCCCGGCCCGCAGGGCAGCGGCGAGGCCGGCGACGACATGCTCGTGAGGCAGGTGCCGGCCCAGCAGCAGGACCTCGATCAGGGCCCGGGTGCCGTCTCGCTCACCATGGATCTTCTTGGCCTGGTCCCACCAGGCATCATGGACAGGGGTGAACTTGCCTGCCGAGCGAGCCTGTTCGAGCGCGGTGGAGCCGGGGAAGGCGCCGGGCTTGCGGACCAATGCCTCCAGGTAGTGGTCCAGATCCAAGCGAACGGCGCCCTTGGCGATCAGCCGCTCGTGCCGGGCCACTTCCACGTTCTTGTCGTAAACCACCAGGTGAGAAGCGTGCAGCACGACCCGAACCCGTCTCCCGATCAGCCTGATCGGGACCGAGTAGCGGTTGGTGCGGACCGGGATCTGGCCGTAGCGGTCGACCCGCGGGGTGAACAGCCGACCCGTCTCGAACGGTTCGTCGGGCAGCGGCCGCAGAAGCGGCTGTTCGAGCGCGAAGCACTCCGCGATCGTCTTGGACCTCGACCCGATGCGGCGGGCGTCGTCCTGCCGGTCCCACTGCTCGACCATCTCGTTCAGCTCAGCGAGCGAGGAGACCTCGGGGACCGGAACGAAGTGGTTGCGGCGGAAGTAGCCGATCTGGCCTTCGACGCCGCCCTTCTCGTGGGCTCCTTCGATGCCGGGCCGGCAGTAGAAGCTCTCGATGCCAAAGTGCGACTTGAACGCGATCCACCGGTCCGCTTCCACCCGGGCCCGGCTCAGCCCCAGCACCTGGGCGACGGCGGCCTTGAGGTTGTCGTAGCGGACCTTGCTCCGCGGGACCCCGCCCAGCGTCAGCAGTGCATGGACGTGGCCTTCGAAGAAGGCTTCCTGGCCGGCCGACGCGAACACCCGGTGGACGGCCTTGCCCGAATACGACAGACGGAAGGAGAACAAGTAGCAGGTCACCAGCTCGCCGGCCAGTCGCACGCTCACGTCGCCGAAGTCGACCTCGGCCTCGTGGCCGGGCTGGTGGGTCTGCGGGATGAACGCTTCCAGCGGTGCCTTGCCGGACTCGACGAGGATCTCGGGCTTCCGGCCGGCGACGTAGTAGCGGACCATCCCGTAGGAGACTTCCGCCCCATGCTCCTCGACCAGCCGGTGAAAGATCCGGGTGACCGTGTGCCGCTGCTTGCGTGGTGCGTCCAGATCTGATCGCAGGATCTCGTCGATCACCGGCTTGTACGGGTCCAGGCCGGTCGCCCGCGGCGGGAGCTTCTTGCGCGGCTCCGGCCAGGACGAGTCCAACGCTTTGCGCACCGTCCGCCACGTCACGCCGTGCTTTCGCTCGAGCTCCCGCATCGACATGCCGCCGCGATGGTCACGCCGGATCGCCGCGTACAGCTCGACCTTCGACATCTGCGGCATGACCAGCACCTTTCACCAGGAGCATCCCGATGCTGCCCTGGCAAGAGACCTGGTGCCTCCCAAACTCATCAACATCACCCGACCGTGGTTCGGGGCGCCTCCCAAACTCATCGACAAGTGACGTCACTACTGCTCGATAAAGCCAAGCATCCACGTCACCATGGCCGGCCACCTGCTGAAGACCTTCGCCTCACGCACCTCACTGGAAGACCTGGCCAAGGTCCGGGAGAGGTTCTCTGGACGGGCCGCAGGATCGCTACCGGCGGCCCCGGCGCTACCACACCACCGTGGCCGGCCTCTTCTGCCTCCGGGAACAGCGGTTGAGGTTGAACGGGCAGTCAGCCGGGACGGCGTCGTCAGACTCGGTGACCGCGACGTGATGCTGTCCCGGACACTCGCCGGCAGCCGTGTGCTGCTACGGATGGACGAGCACCTCCTCCACGCCATCAGCAACGGCCGTGTCGTGAAGACATGCCGCTGCCCATCCCTGCGGGCAGGCTCCCACTGCTCCAAGGTGTTCGAGCTGCCGCAGGCCCCCTGCCACCCGCCAGCCCGGCCAGACCGCTGACCGTTCAGCGGCTGGTCAACAAGACAGGTCGCGTGATGGTTGCCCGCCAATCGCTACTCATCGGCTATCCGCACCGCGGCAAGATCGTGAACGTCATCGTGGAGGACACACACTTCCGCGTCATCCACGAAGGCGAGGAATTGGCCGTCTACCCCCGCACCAGCAGGGCACCCGTCACCCGGATCAAAGCATGGCTAAGCCGGCAATCACGAGAACCACGTCAAAAGAGTCATGAGGACGGAACGTCAAGCAAGTCCTGAGCCCTCACACATCATTCACCCATGCCCTGCAGGAGGACCAGGCCTGGGCGGATGCGGCCGGGGATATCGACTGGCTGGTGCAGATCGACTCCACCATCGTCCGCGCCGATCAGCACGCCGCTGCCACGGGCCGAAAAAAAGGGGGGGCCTTCCGGCCGGACGAACCGGGCGATCACGCTCTCGACCGATCCCGAGGTGGACTGGCCACCAAGATCCACCTCGCCTGCGATGGCCGAGGCCCCCTTTACTGCCGGAGATCGCTCGCCGGAGATCCTCGACACGAGTTGTGGCGTCGAAGCGGACGACGCCCTGCTTTTCTACTACAGCTGCCATGGGCGCAGCCCCAGCCGGGGGCTGCGCCTATGCGCGGGCAATTCCCGGAGGTCTCGGTTGTCGTGCCCGATGTACTCAGTCAAAGCTGCTTGGACGTGAGCCTCTTTGTCGGGATTCGGTTTCGAGGACTTCGCGTGTAGCGTGCCCGCAACTCGCTCGCAGATTGCGTTTGCCGTTTGTCTACGGATCTCCGAAGCGTACTCGAATAACATCTAGTCATGGGTCGTCCCCGTCATATAAATGATCGTGCATCAACAAAGTAAGTGATTTCGTAATCGACGAGCGAAGGCGTCGATCTCTGTATCAGTGAAAAGCTTTGTGTCGTAAGTCGGTTACAGGCGGAGTTCGCTCCACAGGGTTATTCCGCTCTAAGGCTGGGCTGTGGTGTCGTGGTCGCGTTCCAACCGCGGGCCAATCGAAGGAGTCCACATGGCCGAAATTTGTTTCGTCGCCGCACCACTCCGGCCTTGGGGACCATCGGTACAGCCGTTGGCGCTAAGCACTTGATCTTGACCGTGTAGCACACATGATCGGCCTGGTGTGGATCTTCGATGGAAGATCCACGATCGCTGTCAGGGCCTGGCTACGGTCCGCGCGTGGCTGTGGAATTCCTCAATGATGATCAGGCCGAGGCGTACGGGAAGTTCGCCGAGGAGCCGACGAGGCCCGAGCTGGAGCGGTTCTTCTTCCTGGACGACGAGGACCGGAAGCTGATCGCGAAGCGGCGCGGGGATCACAACCGTCTCGGCTTTGCCCTTCAGATCTGCACGGTGCGGTACGTCGGGCTGTTCTTGGAGGACCCGCTTGCCGTGCCGTGGTCGGTGGTGGATCACCTGGCCGAGCAGCTGGGGATCGAGGGTGTCTCGTGCGTCAAGGAGTACACGGAGCGGCTGAAGACCGCGTACGAGCACGCGTGGGAGATCCGGGACGCGTACGGCTACCACCAGTTCGAGGATCACGAGTGGGGCCGGAAGTTCCGGGCGTTCCTGCACGGGCGGGCGTGGACGGCGCACGCGGAGGGGCCGAAGGCGTTGTTCGATCACGCGGTGGGCTGGCTGCGCCGGAACCGGGTGCTGCTGCCGGGGGTCTCGGTGCTCGCGCGGCAGGTGGCGGAGGTCCGTACGCTCGCGGAGAAGCGGCTGTACACCGCGGTGGCGAAGGCAGCCCGGCGGGCGGATGCGGCGTTGCCGGGCGATCTGGTGGCGCTGCTGAAGACGCCGGAGGGCAAGCGGTACTCGTACCTGGAGCAGCTACGCCGGCCGCCGACGCGGACCACGGGCACCGCGATGAAGAACGCGCTCCAGCGGGTGGATGAGATCGCCGCGTTCCAGCTGGGGCGGGTGAAGCTGAACAAGGTCCCGCCGAACCGGCTGGCGGCGCTGGCCCGGTACGGGCTGGGCACGAAGGCGCCGAAGCTGGAGCGGGCCTCGGAGCCGAAGCGCACGGCGATGCTCACCGCGGTGATGTGCCATTTGGAGGCCAAGGCAATCGACGACGCGCTGGACCTGTTCGAGATCCTCATGGCCACTCGGCTGATCAGCACCACGAGGCGGGCCACGGACAAGGAACGCCTGTCCACGCTGCCACAGCTGGAGAAGGCGTCCAGGATCGTGGCCAGGGCGTCGAAGGTGTTCATCGAGGAGCTGGAGCTCCTGGAGGAGACCGGCTGCGACGTGGATGTGGCCGCGCTGTGGCGGGCGTTGGAGGAGGTCGCGCCCCGGACTGAGCTGTCCAGCGCGGCCGCCACGGTGGTGAGCTTGGTCCCGGAGGATGACGACTCGGCGGAGATCGCCATGCGCAGTGCGCTGGGGCTGCGCTACAACACCGTCAAGCCGTTCCTGGCACTGCTGGGAGAGTCGAAGGCCCTGGACGCGGCGACCGGCGGCAAGCGGGTGCTGGCCGGGGTGAAGCGGCTGCCCGCGCTTGCCCGGCGCCGGGTGAGCGAGAAGCCGCTGCTGCCGCGCGAGATCGACGACAAGCTGGTGCCGCCGGTGTGGCGCAAGGCGGTATACGCGAACGCCGAGCTGCCCCAGGGGGCGGTGGACCGCGACGCGTACGTGGTGTGCGTGCTGGAGCAGCTCTTCCGCGCCCTGAAGCGCCGGGACATCTTCGCGTCCCCCTCGCACCGCTGGTCGGACCCGCGCGCCCGTCTGCTGGACGGCAAGGAGTGGGAGGCCGTGCGTGAGGACGTGCTGGCAGGCCTGAGCCTGGACGAGGACGCCGAGCAGCACCTGAAGGACCTGGTCGCCGTGCTGGACGCCGCGTGGAAGCAGATGGCCGAACGGCTGGAGGAGGCCGGCGCCGACGCGAAGATCAGTATCGAGGTACAGCCCAGCGGGCGGGCGAAGCTGAACGTCGAGAAGCTCCACGCGCTGGGTGAGCCGAAGTCCCTGAACTGGCTGCGCAAGCGGGTCGAGAAGATGCTCCCGAAGATCGACCTGCCGGACCTGCTGTTCGAGGTGCACTCCTGGACCGGGTTCCTAGACGCCTTCGTGCACCTGAGCGACAAGAAGACCCGTATGAAGGACCTCACCACCTCCGTGGTGGCGCTGCTGGTCTCGGAGGCGTGCAACATCGGGATGACCCCGGTCATCAACCCGAACATCGAGGCCCTGACCCGCTCCCGCCTGGTCCACGTAGACCAGTACTACCTGCGCGCCGACACCATCGCCGCGGCCAACGCCGCCCTGATCGAGGCCCAGGCGAAGGTGCCGATCGTCAAGTTCTGGGGCAACGGGCTGCTCGCCTCCGTCGACGGCCTGCGCTTCGTCGTCCCCGTCCGCACGATCAACGCCACCCCGAGCCCCAAGTACTTCGCGAAGAAGAAGGGCATCACCTGGCTCAACGCGATCAATGACCAGGTGATCGGGATCGGGCAGATGGTGGTGCCCGGCACCCCGCGCGACTCCCTGTTCATCCTGGATGCGCTGCTGAACCTGGACGGCGGGGTGAAGCCGGAGATGGTCGCCACCGACAACGCCTCGTACTCCGACATGGTCTTCGGCATCTTCAAGATGCTCGGCTACCGCTTCTCCCCACGCTTCAAGGACCTTCAGGATCAGCGGTTCTGGAAGGCCCAGATGCCCGGCGGCGAGCCGGTCGGCGGGTACGGGCCGCTGGAGGCGATCGCGCGCAACAAGGTGAACGTGAAGAAGGTGATCACCGCGTGGCCGGACATGCTGCGGGTGGCCGGCTCCCTGGTCACCAACCAGGTCCGGGCGTATGACCTGCTGCGGATGTTCGGCCGCGAGGGGCATCCGACCCCGCTGGGGCAGGCGTTCGCCGAGTACGGGCGGATCGCCAAGACGCTGCACCTGCTCGCCGTCGTCGACCCTGTGGATGACACCTACCGGCGGCAGATGCACAAGCAGCTCACCGTCCAGGAATCCCGCCACAAGCTCGCCCGCGACATCTGCCACGGCAAGAAGGGCACCATCCACCAGGCATACCGGGACGGGATGGAAGATCAGTTGGGCTCGCTGGGTCTCGTTTTGAATGCGGTCGTTCTCTGGACGACTCGCTACATTGGCGCCGCGGTCACCCAGCTGCGCGCGGAGGGCCACGAGCTTCGCGACGAGGACGTGGCCCGGCTCTCGCCGCTCAAGCACCGGAACTTGAACTGCCTGGGCCGTTACAGCTTCACCGCCTCCCAGCCTGTCGACGGGCTGCGGCCTCTGCGCGACCCGGACGCCGTCGATCTCGACGATGACGACGTCGGCCAGGAGGAGTAGACGGGCGCCCCTGCTGCACGGGTCTTTCGGTGCTGGCGGGCTGCATCTCATCACGTCAGCTGTTCGGCATCGATGCGGGAGACGCACCAACGCGCCAGGGCGGAGGCCGTCACGCTCGGCGAGCTCAAGCACCCAACGTGCTCAACCCGCCGAGCCACGGACCGGTGAAATCGTCCTCCGTCAGATCCACCCCGGTGACCGCGCGCAATGCGAGCACGGCCCGCTGGGAGAACTCGGTTGCAGCTGCCTGCCCGCTCGCCTTGTCGTCGAGTGTGAACCCCACCGACAGCAGATCCCTCACCGCCTGCTGATCAACGCTAAAACCGGGGATGAAGTACCCGGTGACTACATCCAGTTTGCACACCACCGTACCGTCGACGGCCACCTCGACCATGATCTGATTGGGGTCCTCAAACGCGGAGACGGCCGTGTGGCCGCCGGCGGACAGCGCAGCCAGCACCCCCGGTCCATCCCCTCCAAAGACCAGCATGCAGCGCATTCTTGGGTGTCAGAGGGTGCTGGCAAGATGCGGGCATGACAAGCAATGAGCCGCTCATCAGCAGCCTGCCCCCGTCCGGCAGGCACATGTACGACTTCGATCTCGTCACCCTCGACGGTCAACTGCTCGTCGTCGGCACCCCCGACGAGGACTGCCGTGCCTGCACCTGGGATCCGGGAGCCGACCGTTGGACGACGTACGAGCTCGACGCTCCGGACGAGGAATATCGCTACACCGAGCTCACCTCGCTCTGCGCGGCGGTGGTGGACGGACGGATCGTGATCGGCGGTGGTGGTGACCACCAAGGCTTCGCCATGTGGGACTTGGCGACTGGCAAGGTACGGCTGAGCGCACAGGAAGGCGGCACGGCCTCCGCGGTCAGGGCCGACTTCAGGGGGTATTCAAGGTTCGTCGTGGGGGGTACGAACTTCATGGAGGTGGATCTCTGGGACCCGTCCCTGGTCGAGCCTGACGACGACGGCGACGAGGAGGACGACAACGAGGACGAGGGCAAGCCGGAGCAGCCCTCACCGTACGACTCCCTGGTCAGCGTCGGGCTGTGGTGCAAATCGCATTCCAGTAGCGCTGCCGCGGCGGGGCTGCTGGACGACCACCCTGTGGTGGTCGGTGGCCATCCGAGCGGGGTCGTGGCCGTATGGGATGTTGAGGGAAAGCCTCTGGCCGAGTTCGACCGCCTCGATCGTCTTGCCGGCTCCGAGGACTCGGATCGCTTCCCCGGGGCGACGCTCACTGATTTCGCCCTGGCGGCGGTAGACGGTCGTACCCAGGTCGTGGCGGCGGGCCTGCAGCGGCTCCTGGTGGGAGATCCGAGGTCCGGCGAGTGGGGAGAGGAGCTCACCGTGCCCGGTGGTGAGATCGTGTGCCTCGACGCCGGCACCGTGCACGGGGTCCCGGTCGCAGTCACCGGGGCCGAGGACGGCACCATCTGCGTCTGGGACCTGGCGGAACGTCGGCTGCTGGGCCGGCCGTTCCAGAAGTACGATTCCGAGGTGTTCGGGGTACGGCTGGCCGAGCTCCACGGTCGCCCTGTGGTCATCAGCAGTGGAAAGTGCAGTTCCGTCGACGTCTGGGAGATTCCGTCGTAGGGAGGTGGCGCTGTCCGGCCTCAGCCCCGAACTGCCCCGTTCGCCTTCCGGGCTCAGGGGCGGTCTGTGGAACGCGCCTCGGTGGACTGTGCGGTAGTTCCCCGGCGATGCGCCGACTGCCAAGCCGAACACCTCGCCCAAGCCGCCGACGCCGCAGACCAGGACTGAACGTCGTCCATCACCGAAACGGCCTGCTCACCAACCGAACCCACCCAACAACGCTACGCCAACGACGCCCGAGCCCAACGCTCGGGCGTCGTTGCGTCCCCGCTCAAACCAGCTACAACGCGACCCGACGATCCCTTTCTGGCGTATTCCGGCCGCCCCCTCCCAGGGGCCACGCTCTCACAAACGAACCTTTGCCGGAGCAAGATCAAGAAGGGGCCGCCGGGACCCCGTTGATCTCCGATCGATTCTCAGAACCCGTTCTCACACAAAGAGGCGAGTCGCCTCCTTCTGAGAAATGTTTGTGACAAGATCCAGGGGGCATGACGAACCTTCAAGAGCCTTCCCCGACCGACGCGGACGAAGTCGAGCGCCACCCCTGCCCCCGCTGCGGCGCCGAGCCCGGCTCGCCGTGCCGCTCGCGCTCCGGCGCGGTCGCCGGCACCTACCACACCGGCCGCTTCACGAAGGTGCCCCGGCTCGCCAAGCTCCTGCGGGTGCCGACCCCGGCCGACCGGAGCCCGGGGCAGTCGTGGCGGCCGGGCACCCCGCCCCCGGCGCCCATCGACCCGGACACCCCGAGCGCGGACATCCGCATCGGATACGCGAGATGCTCGCACCTGAGCCAAGAACTCCAGTCCCAGCTCGATGCCCTGGCCAAGCACGGCATCCCGAGGGACAAAATCTTCAGCGAGAAGATCAGCACCCGCGTACGGGTCCGCCCGCAGTTCGAGGCCGCGCTGGGGGCCGCCCGCGAGATCAAGGCCCACGCCCCGCACTGCCGAGTCATCGTCACGGTGTACGAGATGAAACGACTGGGACGCGATGCCGCCGAGCTCACAGCGCTCGCGGACCACCTCACTGCCCACGGCCTGGTGCTGGAGATGCTCGCCGGTCCCCTCCAGGGGATGTACGACCCCAGCGGCGCCGGAAAGCTGCTGTTCGCGTTCTTCGCAGCGATGGCGGAGACCGAGCGAGAGAACATCCGCGAGTCGACACTGGAGGGGCTCGACGCCGCGGCCCGCAAGGGCAAGCACGGCGGCCGGCCCCAGGTCATCACCGACGACATGCTGCACACCGTGCTCCGCCGACGGGCAAACGGCGAGTCCGTCGAGCAGATCCGCCCCGACCTGTGGATCGCCACCGGCAAACGCAAGGGACGGAACCCTTCCCTGGCCAGCATCTACCGGGCGCTCGCCGAGCACGAAAAGGCCCAGACGTACCCCGAAGCCGTCGAAGCGGCCCACGCCGACTGCGCCGCCCTGCAGGCCGAGGGCCAGGCCGACGACATCGTGCAGCCCCGCCACCACGCCCCCGCTGTAAACCTGTAAACCCGCTGGTCAACGGCGCCATGGCGGGGTGATGATGACTGCCACACACCGGTACGAGAAGAAGAGGAGCGGCGCCCATGGCCCTGCCCACCCTGACCCCGGTCCAGAGGGCCGAGGCGCTGAAGAAGGCGGCCGCGGTCCGCCGCGAGCGCGGCGAACTGCTGGCTCAGCTCAAGGCCGGAGACCTGGCGCTGAGAGTCCTGCTGGAGCGCGAGGACTCGGTGGTCGGCAAGATCCGCGTACGCCGCCTCCTCGAGTCGCTCCCCGGCATCGGCTCGGTCCGCGCCGGCCAACTGCTTGCCGACCTCGGCATCTCCGAGAGCCGCCGCGTCCAAGGGCTCGGCCCCGCCCAGCGCGCCCCGCTCCTCGCCCAGTTCCCGCACCAGAGCTGACCCGGCAGGACCCCGGCGGTCAACCGCCGGGGTTCTCTGCCGTTCCATGCCGCCGGGTGTCAGGCCCTACGCTGTCGGCCGTGGCAGATATCAGGAACACGGCGGCCTTCAAGGCACTGGCCGCGCAGACCGAGGCCGAACTCCTCACCCGCGGCCTGGACGTGGTCCCCGTGGCGGTGCACAACGTGCTCGCCCATGCCGTGGCAGCCGTGGCGGACCGCCTGGACATCCAGCCTCGCTCGGCCCTTCGCTACATCGAGCCCTCGACGATCGCCGGCCAAATCGCCAAGGCCGGCGACCCGGCCGCCGAGGGTGCGCAAGACGTCCACGGCGTACGGACCGTGCGTATCGACAAGCGCACGGTTCCCATGCCCCGCTGGGTGTGCACGCGCCCGCTGATGGCCCTGGCCCAGGCCGTCAAGTACGCCGCCAACAACGGTGACTCCCGCACCGTGCAGCACGCCGCCGACCTGATCTTCGAACTCGGCCTGGTGATCGGCGACGACCCCGACAGCGACGAAGTGCAGATCCCCGTCGGCGTCCTCGACGAGACCGCACAAGCCCTCGAACACGTCGCCGCCCACATCGAGACGAGCGGCTGGAGCCTATGCCCGTGCGACGAGGACCACAGCCAGGACCAGGTCGACGACAAGGTCCCCGAAAGGCTCCGCAGCGACGCCGAACTCGCCCGCAAGATGCGGGCCAAGGCCGACGGCTGACGCCCTCTACGCTCCGGGGCTTCGCCCGAGCAGCGTCGCCAGGCCCAGCTCCGCGTCCGAGGCCGCCATCACGGTGTCGATGGTGCCCTTCGCCACCTCGTCGGCGAGCTCCAGCACCTTCTTGTTCAGCTCCCACAGCTCGGCCAACTGCTCATTCAGGGTCTTCAGCTTCTGGCGCCGCGACGGGCTGAGATCCGGGAGCCGGCCCCACTTCCCCGCCTGCTCCTCGAACAGCGTCAAGTCGCCGGCCTGGTCGGTGTGGACCCGCTTCACCCTGGCGACGTCGGTGTCCGCCAGGACATGCGGCTTCGTACGGGCCTCCTCCAGCGCCTCGGCGTTCTCCTTCACATCGGCCAGCCACCGCCGGGTGTGCTCGACGAAGAACTCCAGCTTGCTGATCGGGTGCCAGATCCGCTCGGGCATCGCGCGGTCCCTCTCGTACGACAACAGACCCAGCGACCGTATCCGCGAGCGACGGCCCACCGCCGGGGTTCCGTTCAAGGCGCCACGATCGTGGGTCTGACCTGCTAGGCCATCAAGATCAAGTGCTTAGCGCCAACGGCTGTACCGATGGTCCCCAAGGCCGCACTCCTGTCGAGCGATACGAGCACCATACAGCTTGCGTCCGGAAACGCCACCCACGGCCTATTCCTGTGGATGTCCCAAAATGCGCGAAGGATGCGGCCGTGATGCAGATGAGAGACGGCGGTCAGGTATTGATTTGGCGCTGGAAGGGAAGAAACCACCATGTCGCTTCACAAACCCGCGTTGCGTTGCTGTGCGCACTGCGCGAGCTAGGGATCCCCGATGAGGCCGTCGGAGAGGCGGTAATGGCGGCGTGGGAACTCACGGCCAACGCTTTGGAACACGCACACGCTCCGTACGAGATGCGCCTAATTCGTAAAGGCGCCTCGTTCATCTTCGAGATCGAAGACAGCGATTCGTTTCTACCGGTGACGCCCCCATTGCTTAACAGTGGGGCGAAGGCCTTCATGGAGCTGCCGGAACGGGGGCGCGGATTGCAGATCGTAGAGGCGTTTGCACGTGGCCGATGGGGGTTCCGCCCGTCAGGGGACGAGACGAAGGTCGCCTGGATGGAAATCTTTACCGCATCGGAGGACTGGAGTAGCTAAACGGAGAAAGAGACCCCTCGCAATCTGAATTCAACGACAAGCGTGGCCACGCGCATATTTCGCGAAAAGTAAGCTGCGGAGACTCAAGTCCGGCGCGCGGCCGCGCCTACGCGTTCCCTGAGTGTGAACTATTAAATCGTAAGGCATGCGCTAGAAGTCTGATTTATTGCGTTGGCGATGCCGCCTTAGGTTCAATGCGATTGTCTTAGTTGTCCATCGGTGGCGGGGTATGCTCCCCGCGAGGATTGATGTCCTGTCGGTGCGAGAATCTGCGCAGTCTAGATCAATCGGCCTGCTACTCTCTTCTTTGTTGTTGAACGGAAGGTGGGGGCCTGTGCGGAATCTTGATCATATGACAAGGCGCTGGATTGTTCCCGTAGCCACCTTGGTTGCCAACTTGTGTGCGATCGGTTGTTCGGGAACGGACTTAGATGGCGTGCCACCAAGTAGACGCGAGCCTTCAGTCTCAACCTCGAACAGCTCCTCGCACATCGCTCATGAGGCCGAGGGTGATGCCCGAGTGGCCTACCGAGCGATGTGGCGGGACCTGGCCGCCGCATCGGCCACATCCGATGCAGGCTCTCCGATGTTGGACGACCACGCGACAGACGGAGCCCTGGAACTGATGAAGTACGGCCTGAAAAAGGCCAAGAAAAATAAGGTCGTTATCAAGGGAACGCTGCGCGTTAATCCTAAGGTCGTCACGGCTGCCACTCAGAAGGTGAAACTGCGAGACTGCGTGGATGGTACCGATTGGCTTCAGTACAGGCTCGACGGAAAGCTGAAGAACGATGTTCCGGGCAGTCACTTCAGGACTGACGCTACGGTGCTGCGAAAGGGATCTGTGTGGAAGGTCTCGTATTTCTACATGCATGATGCCGGGACATGTTGACCACGCGACGCGTTGGCGCTTGGACCATCGCTTCACTGCTTGCAGTGTTGGATCTCATGGTGAGCGGACCGTTCGCGCAAGCTGATGACGGACGAGGCATCTTTGGCGGGGTAAGTTGCGCAGTTGGCGGATGCCAAGTACACGCCGAAGCCCGTGGTAGACGTATGGCTAGCGTGAGCAGAGAGGGCACGGCTCATTCCCGGCGAGGTCCGTTGCAGCATAGGCGGGGGACTTCCGAGTCACCAACGGTCACGTCAGACGGATGGGAGTACGGGCTCGGAGATGGCTTGGGAATCTTGCCGCGTTTTGACAAGGGAAAGCCGAAAAGACCCAAGCGGAAGCATCACCAGCAGGTGTCGGTAGCGGTTGTCGCACGACGAGCTGTGGAGAGTTTGCAACTGCCGAAGCCTGCGATCCGGACGAGTCCGGATGAAGATTTCATGCAAGTGGTGGGTGTGCCCACGTGGATGTGGGTGGAGCACAGTACGTGGCGGCCGATGACGGAGACCGCTACGGTGCCGGGCTTGAGGGTGACGGCAACAGCTCGGCCTCGTCAGGCGGTGTGGTCGATGGGCGATGATGGCTCGGTGACGTGCATGGGCCCTGGTACGGAGTATTCGGGGGTGTTTCGGCCGGAGCAGTCCTCGCCTGACTGTAGTTACACCTACCGGCGGTCTTCTTCGGACGAGCCAGGTCGGGCGTTCACGGTGTCGGTGCGGGTGATATGGGATGTTGAGTGGCACGGTGGTGGACAGAGCGGCCGGGTGCCAGGGCTGGTGATAGCCGCCGAGAGGCCGCTTGCGGTCGACGAGGTTCAGGCTGTCATCGTGCGGTGACGATACCGCGACGAGATGCGGCCCGCTGAGTACGGGCCTGTGGCAATCAGCAGCGAGTTTTCCTTCCTTGTGGAGTGAATTGTGGGTACCTCCATGTCTCCTTCGCGCTCGAGGGGCGCGGGTATTGGTCTGCCAGGGGCGCGATCGTCTGATCCGCAGCAGCGGCCGTCGACTGCGACGGGCAGGGTGCGGCGTCGGCCGGGATGGATCTGGGCCGGTGTGGGGACAGTAGTCGTCTCGGCGGTCGGCTTCGTCCTAGTCACATCGATGGTGGGGGAGCGGAAGAGCGTATTGGTGCTCGCGCGGGATGTGCCAGCCGGACGTGTCCTTGATGTGGGTGATTTGCGGCAGGTGGATGTGGCGTCTGAGACCGGCGTGGTCTCAGCAGCAGATCGTGGGAGGGTGCTGGGGCAGCGGGCGAGGGTGCCGCTGGTGGCAGGGGCGCTGTTGGCGCCAGGACAGTTCGGAGGCGCGCGGGCCTTTCCTCCGAAGGGGCAGTCCGAGGTGGCTTTCGCTATCGAGGCGGGCAGCGCGTCGCCTGGGGTGGTGCGTGGTGACCGGGTGGCTGTGTTGGAGGGGCCGGGTGGGACTGCCTCTGGAGAGCGTGAGGAGGAGGCTGCGGCTCCGGTAGTGGGGACGGTGATCGGAGCGAAGGCTGCGGAGTCTCCAGGTGGGGTGCGGGTGGTGACCGTGCTTGTGGAGACAGGGGCGGTGCGGCGGGCTGCGGGGATGGAACATCCGCGTGTGGTCGTGCTTCCTGCTGATGGGCGGGAGACACCGTGAGGCGGTTGATCGTGGTCGGGTCGGTCAAGGGTGCCCCTGGGGTGACCACGGCGGTGCTGGCTCTGGCGGCTGCGTGGCCGGAGCGGGCGGATGGGGGAGTGCGGCCGGTGGTGGTCGAGGCCGATGTCTCGGGTGGTGACCTCTCGGTGCGGTTCGGGGTTCCGCACACCCCGGGTCTGCTGGATGTGGCTACCTCGGCCCGTAAGGAACGGCCCGGTTCGCTCCTCGGGGCTACAACGGAACTGCCGTTTGGTGTCCGCGCGGTGATTTCGCCAGCAGGCGGCAGGGCATGCGCGGAGGCGGTCCGTTTGGTAGCCGAGTCCGTGCAGCGGGTGTTGCTGGGCGATGAGGGAGACCGGGGCACGGTCGTGCTGGATGTAGGCCGTATCAGCGAGGACGCCGAGGGCCTGCTCGAGGCGGCGGAGGCTGTGGTGCTGGTGGCCCGGGGCGGGGCAGATGCGTTGGCCCACGCGTATGCGTACCTGGCGGAGGCCGGGCCTCGAGCGGAGCGGTACGTGTTGGCCGTGGTAGGGCCATGCCCATATGCGGCTGGGGAGATCACCGCGACACTCGGCGTCAGCCGGGTTGTCTTCCTGCCCTGGGACACCAAGGCAGCTGACGTTTTGGCCGGGAAGGCTCGTTCGGTGCTGCGGACCTCTGGTTGGAGGGCGCTGCGGTTGATGACGGCAGCTGGTGATTGGGCGCGCCAGTTGAACGGTACTGGCGAGGTGGCGGTGAAGGGGCTCAGCGGCGATCTCGCGGGGCTGGGAGCCGTGCCGGCTCCGGGCGGCCACCTTCGGCGTGGGCTGGCAGGGCTTGCGACGAAGGAGAGCCAGTCATGAGCACGATGACGGACTACGGTCTGCGCGAGGAGAGTGAGCGGCAGCTGGCCGCGGAGGTGCGCCAGCGTGTGGTCAGCCGCCTGGCGCACTACGCCGACGAACGAGAAGCCGCAGGATTGCCACCGGAGAGCGAATCCCAGCGGCGGGCCACGGTCCGGCGGTTGCTGGAAGAGGAGCTTGCGGCCCGGGCCCGTGCCTCCTTGGCCCATGGCGGTGGCACCGTGGATGGGGCGGTGGAAGAACGCATCGCGCAGGCCGTCACGGACGCTTTGTTCGGCACCGGCAGGCTGGAGCGTCTGCTGGCGGATGAATCGATCGAGAACATCTGCGTCAACGGGTGCGACGTGGTGTGGATCCGCTCCGCGGACGGTGCCTGGCGGCGGGAGGCTCCGGTGGCCGCGTCGGATGACGAACTGATCGAGCTGGTGCGGACCCTGGCCGCCAGTGTGGAGGGGGAGGAGCGCCGTTTCGACCGCGGTATGCCCCGGCTGAATCTCCAGCTCCCCGATGGCTCCCGGCTGTTCGCCGTGATGGCCGTCACCGGGCGCGTTTCCCTGTCCGTACGCCGCCATCGGTACCCCGCCGCGTCCATGGACGACCTGGTCCGCCTGGGGGTGTGCGACCAGGCCATGGCGGCCTTTCTGGCGGCGCTGGTGCGGGCCCGGAAGAACATCGTCATCGGCGGTGGCACCAATGTCGGGAAGACCACGGTCCTGCGCGCCTTCGCGTCCCAGATTCCTCCGGCCGAGCGGCTGATCACGATCGAGGACACCTTCGAATTGGGCCTCGACACCGATGCGGCGGCCCATCCCAATGTGGTGGCGATGCAGGCACGGGAGCCCAATATCGAAGGACAGGGCGCCATCGATCAGGCGGAGCTGGTGCGCTGGGGACTGCGCATGTCACCTGACCGTGTCATCGTCGGCGAGATCCGCGGCAGCGAGGTCATCCCGATGTGCAACGCGATGAGTCAGGGCAACGACGGTTCGCTGTCCACCATCCACGCCTCCACGTCCCGAGGGGTGTTCACCAAGCTTGCGGCCTACGCCGCCCAAGCCCCTGAGCGCCTGTCCTTGGAGGCGACCAACCTGCTGGTGGCCTCCGCCGTCCACTTCGTGGTGCACCTGGGGTGGGACACCGAGGGGAAACGGGTGATCGACTCGGTGCGCGAGGTCGTCGATGCCGACGGGCCGCAGCTGGTCTCGAACGAGATCTACCGCCCCGGGCAGGATGGCCGGGCTGTCCCGGCCACACCCCTGCGCGCTGAAACACTCCAGGACCTGATCGGGGCCGGGCTGGACGCCGAAGCGGCGGGCTTCACCTGGTGGGGAGCAGACCGATGACCACGGAACGGCTGGGCGAGGCGACCGGCGTCCTCACCGCGATCCTCGGTGCCGCCTTCGGCACCGGCCTCCTGCTGGTCATCAGCGGTGCGCTACGCCGCCCCGTTCTCCACGACACGGCAGCCGACGGGTGGCGGCAGCGTATGGTCAGCCGCCTCCCAGCCGGGTGGAACCGGCGCCGTCTCACCATCGCCCTGATGGCCGGAGTGGCGGCGGGGGCGTTGACCAGGTGGCCGGTGGCCGCCGTGCTGACCACTGCGGCCATGCTCACCCTGCCCGGTCTCCTCGGACCGGACCGGGCTACCGCTCGGAGGACCGAGCGGATGGAAGCACTCGCGCTGTGGACAGAGATGCTGCGCGACACCCTCTCCGCCGCTGCCGGACTGGAACAGGCTGTCCTGACCACCGCGGCTATCGCCCCCGCTCCGCTGCAGCGAGAACTGCATCGCTTGGCCGCATCGGTCCGATCCTCCCAGCCGCTGCCCGCCGCCTTGCGGACGTTCGCCGACGAGGTGGACGACCCGCTCGCCGACGTCGTAGTCGCCGCTTTGGTGACGGCCGCCGAACGGCAGGCCAGCCAACTCGCCGCGCTCCTGGGGGAACTGGCCGACTCGGTCCGCGAACAGGTCGCCATGCGCCAGCGCATCGACGCCGGCCGCGCCAGCATCCGCACCGGCGTCAGAGTCACCGTGACCGTCACCCTCGGCATGGCCGTCGGCCTGACCGTCTTCAACCGGCCCTACCTGGACCCCTTCAACACCCTCACGGGCCAGCTGGTCCTGGCCGTCGTCGGCGCCCTGTTCGCCGCCTCCTTCACCTGGCTCACCGCCATCGGACGTCTCCACGAGCCGGTACGCCTCATCGGCCACAGCCCCGCCGAGGCGCCAACGACTGGGGGGAGGACACGGTGATCACCATCGTGCTGGGCGCCGCATTCGGCGCCGGACTGGTCGCCCTCGCCTACGGACTGCGCCCACCGCGGCCCGCGCTCGCCGATGTGATCGCCTCCCTCGACGCCACGCCCGGAACCTCGGCCGAGACGGGCGCACCGGAGGCGGAGACGGAATGGGCAACACGCCTGGGCCGCAAGGCTGTGCCGCTGGTGCGGGCCCTCGGCTTTCCCACCGCGACCCTGCGCGCAGACCTGGCCGTCTGCGGGACTGACGTGGAAAAGCACCTGGCCGGCAAGGCAACCTGCGCCGCCGCGGGACTGCTGACACCCTGGATCGCGCTCGCCCTGGTCCGCTTCGGCGCGGGCATCGACATCGGCTGGTGGATGCCGCTGTCCGGCTCCCTGGTCCTGGCAGCCGTGCTGTTCTTCCTCCCGGACATCAGCGTGCGCAAGCAGGCAGCCGAACGCCGACAACAGATGCGGCACACGCTCACCCTCATCCTCGACCTGACCGTGATCGCCCTGGCCGGCGGAGCCGGTATCCAGCAGGCCCTGACCGACGCCGTCCAGAGCCCCCGCGGCTGGGCCGCATCCAAACTCCGCCACTCCCTGCACGTCGCCCAGCTCACCCGGACCAGCCCCTGGCAACACCTCGGCGACCTCGGACAACACCTGGGCGTCAGCGACCTGACGGAACTCGCCGCCACGCTCAACCTGGCCGGCGCCGAGGGCGCCAAAGTACGCGCCTCACTCGCCGCGAAGGCCCGCGCCATGCGGCGCCGCCGCCTGTCAGAAGCCGACGGAGCAGCTCAAGCAGCCACCGAGCAGATGTCCCTTCCCGTGGTGCTCCTCTTCACCGCTTTCCTGCTCCTCATTGGCTATCCAGCCCTCGCCCACGTTCTCGCAGTGACCTGACCAGCCGATGCGACTGCCGAAACACCGATACCGGAGAACGATTCCTATGCTCTACCCGCACCTGTGGGCATTCGCCGTGGTCCTGCGTGACCATGCCGTCCGCGTGAGGCGGCGCGCTCACGGCGACGCCGGCTACACCACCGAGACCGTGGTTGTCACCGCCCTGCTGGCCGTCCTGGCCATCACCGTGGTCGGCATCATCGTCGGCAAGGTGCTCGGCAAGGCCCACTCCATCGACCTGGGGTGAGCCGGTGGATCCCCTGCTGCACAGACGGCGCGGAGCTCGCAGTGACCGGGGTTCCGCGACCACTCAGCTGGTCATTGTCGTCCCCGTGCTGCTGATGCTGGCCCTGCTGGTCGTGCAGTTCGCGCTGGCCTGGCACGCCCGGCACATTGCCCAGTACGCAGCCGAACGCGCCCTGGCCGCCGCCCGAGTCCAGCACGGCAGTGCAGCCGACGGCCGCGGACGAGGGGTACGCGCCCTCGCCCAGCTCGGCAGCCGCGTCCTCATCTCGCCCTCCGTCACCGTCCGCCGCACCTCTACACGGGCGACGGTGCGTGTCCAGGGGGTGGTGATGCCGGTGGTGCCCGGGCTGCACCTGACCGCGAGCGGCACCGCGTCCGGGGCGGTCGAGCGCGTCACCACCCCAGCCGGAGACGCCTCGTGAACGCGGGAAGGAGCCCCGCCTCGACGTCGGCGGACCACGGTTCGGCAGCCGTGGAGCTCGTCCTGATCACCCCGCTGCTGGTGCTCATCCTGATGACGGTCGTCGCCTTGGGGCGTCTGGCCGACGCCCGGCTCATTGTCGCCGATGCCGCCCACCAGACTGCCCGGGCTGCCTCCCTCGCCCGCACCGAAACCGGGGCCCGTGCCACCGCCCGGGACACCGGGCACGCAGCACTGCACCAGGCAGGGGCCGCATGCTCCCGGTCCCAGGTGGCTCTCACCACGCGCGGGCTCCAGCCGGGCAGCGCCGTGACCGCGCGCCTTACCTGCACCGTCGCGCTGGGAGACCTCACCCACACTGGCTTCCCGGGCCGGGTGACCCTCACCAGCACCGCCGTTTCTCCCATTGACGTGCACCGGAGCACCCCGTGAAGCGCCCGACTGCCGTGAAGAACGCCGACGGCGGTCAGGCCACCGCGTTCATGGTCGGTGTCGCTGCCGCGCTGTGGCTGTTCGCCGGAATCGTCGTCGACGGCGGACTGGCCCTAGCCGGCAAAGCCCGCGCGCTGGATGTCGCGCAGGAGGCCGCCCGTACCGGTGCCCAGCAACTCGACATCGCCCGCCTGCGCACGGCCGACGACGTCCGGCTCCTGCACGGCAAGGCGGCCCAGGCCGCTGCCTCCTACATCACGGCGACCGGCGATACCGGCACAGCGACGGTGCACGGCGATGAGGTCACGGTGTATGTCACCCACCACCAGCGCGCCCAGATCCTGCAACTGGTCGGTGTCCGCACCCTGACCGTCACCGCTCACGCCACCGTGCGTGCCGAACGCGGCACCGAATAGGGCAACCCTGCGACGCCGAAGAGGAGCGCATCCGTATATGGCTCACCGATCCTCATCGCGCGAGCGGCTGCGCGCCCTTCTCACCGTCACCGCGACGGCCACCGTCGTCCTCACTCTGCTGGGCGGCATGCCGTACGTGCTCTGGCAGGCGACCGCAGTGCCCTGGCCCGACCGCATCGCCTCCTGGCGCGAGCTCGGCGACCACCTCGCGCAGCCCATCACCGACCCGGCGATGGTCGAACTCCTCGCGATGGTCGGGTGGGTGTGCTGGGCAGCCTTTGCCCTCTCCCTCCTCACCGAAGTCGCCTGGTACGCGGCACACCTCCCGCAGTTGCTGCGTGACCGTACGGCTCACACAGCACATCTGCAGACACTGCCCGTACAGCGCGCACTGGCCGCCCTGTGCATCGGCACACTCGCCCTCGCTCTGATCAGCCTCTGGCGACCCGCCACCGCGCACGCCCACCAGCACGTTCCCGCAGACGCGCTGCGTTCCCACATCGCCGCGACGGCCCCCGCCCGCCCCGGACCGGCTCAGGACAATCACCGCCTGACGCACGCAGCAGAGAAACCATTGTCGACGGGCCGTGTGGAGTACACGGTGATGGATGGCGACACCCTGTGGACTATTGCCGAGGCACATCTCGGTGATGCGCTGAAGTGGCCACGTATCTACGCGCTGAACAAAACCCGCGTCCAGGCCGATGGCACACGACTCACCGACCCGGACCTGATCACCCCCGGCTGGCGGCTGACCATCCCTCTAGCCTCATCCGCCTCCACACCGCGCCACCTCACCCCATCCACGCCCTCTGCCACGTCGGGGGACCGGTCCCATGCGCACACCGACCCGTCGCTCAACGAACGGACAGCAGGACGTAGCGAGGAAAGAGTCGCTGACCACCGAGCCACCAGCGACCACGTGGCGAGCCATGCGCGGCCCGGGCCTGCCGCGATCAGCGTCGGCACAGCGGGCGTCATCGGGATCACCACCGCGGCCGGGCTCCTGGCCGCCTTGCGCTTCTACCGCTTCCACCAAAACCGCTCCCGCCGCCCCAGCCTCGGTGCACAACCACCGCCGCTGAGCCCTGTCGTCGAACACGCCGTGCTGACCGCCCGCGAAGCCGCCCTACCGAGTGCCACCACCACAGACCCAGGCCTGCTGGTTACCCGGCGTACCCCGCCCCAACGTGCCCAGCCTGCCCCCACGGTGACCATCGGCACCGAAAACGCAGCCGAGATCCCACTTGAAGTTCTTGCCCTGACCGGAGGCTGCGCATGGACCGGCCCGGGCAGTGAGGCAGCCGCTCGCGCACTGCTGATCGGGATTCTCACCGCAGCCGAACGTCTCCGCCCCGGAACACCCCATGTCAGGGGACTTCTCACCCAAGATCTGGCCGACCGGCTTCTGCCAGGCATGCCGACCGTCTTCAGCGCCCTGACGCTGGCCGTGGACCTGGACCAGGCACTGCGTGGTGCGGAAGAGCATCTCCTCGCACACGCCCGTCACCGACAGCACACGCAGGAAGCCGAAACTACACCGCGCCTGGCGACGGGCGAGGGCATGGAGGAGAACTCCGGACCCGGGATCCTCGTTCTTCTCGCCCAGCCGGACACCGCACATACCGAGCACCTCGCGGCACTGGCCAACCGGTCCACCCACAGCGCCCTCATTCTCCTCGCCCTCGGCGACCTGCCTGGCGCCGCCTCCTGGCACATCGCAGCAGACGGTGCCGTCACCGAGGAACGGGAAGGCCGCCGCCGTGTCCGGGACCTGCGGCTGTTCCACCTCACCGCCCAGGCCGGCCGCGATGTCCTGGACGTCCTCCTCACAGCGCACGGCAAGCGCCCCCAGCTCCGTGTCGTTCCCGGAGCCCGAGCAGCCGCCGACCCACCGCAAGATGCGGCTGCGAACGCCGGGCAGGAGCCGGAAGACGAGGTACCCGACGCCCGATCAGAACCGGCAGAGCCCGGCACACCCGGCCAAGCGCGCCAGACCAGACCAGTCCGCCTGAACGTCCTGGGCCCCATCACCCTCTACGCGGCAGGGAACCCCGAACCCGTCGGCTCGGGACTACGCGACGAAGTACGGGAATTCCTCGCCCTCCTCGCCGCCCACCCACGAGGACTGATCGCCGACGACATCGCACGCCACCTCCGCCTTCACGAAGACCCCGAACAATCAGCGAAAGACCTCAAGAACCTCCGCCGCGCCGTCAGGCGCGCACTTCGCTCTGCCACCGGCCACAGCAAAGCGGAATTCATCCAGCTCCATGGAGAATTGCATAAACTCCACCCTGCACTGGTGGAAACCGACCTCGCCGCCTTCACTCAAAGCCTCCAGCAGGCCGCGGCCGCCACCGAAGAAACCGACCGGCTGTCCGCCCTGCGCAACGCGGTGGACCTCTACCACGGCCCCTTCGCTCACGGCGGCGACTACCCCTGGTGCGACAGCCTCCGCGAATCACTCGCCAGCAAGGCCACTGACGCCGTCGCGCACATCGCCCACCACGCCGAGCACACCAGCACCCAGCACGACACCGATACCGCGCTCGCCCTGCTGGAGAAGATCACCGCGCTCCACCCCACCCACGAGCTGCTCTACCAGCACGCCATCCGCCTCCACCAAACCGCCGGGCGACACGACACCGCCCGCCGTACCTTCGCCCTCCTGACGGACCATCTCAACGAACTCGGCCTCGAGCCGGATCCGGCTACCCGCGCGCTGGTGACCAGCACCACACGCAGCTCTCCCGCCACGGATGACCAGGCGGATCATCGGGGTGGAAAGCGGCGAAGGGGGCTGGATGCCCAAGGTGGGCCGCGCGAACGGCTCAGATGAGCCGATGGCGTTTTCCCCGTCGTTTCCATCGTCGTTTCCTCCGGCGTTTCCGGGGTCGTCCTTGGATGCGACGCCCCCGCGCGGGGTATCACCGCAGGCCCGGCCGCACACGAGCCACCTGCTGGCGAGGGCGACTGTATATCGGTACAGCACAGCATCCCGATCTACCTGACCCGGCGGCCCCGGCCACCCCAACTCACCCTGCAACCGCTGCCCGCTCACCTGCCAGCAAAGCGTGCCCCCTCCTCAACCACCATCCATTCCTCAACCCCACAAGCTCCTCGCCGGCCGACACGTTGCAGTCGGCCGACGCCTCGAGGCGAGGCGCGGCCACCCAGGCGTAGCCGAGGGTGGCCGCGCCGGGTGGCCGCGCCGGGTGGCCGCGCCGGGTGGCCGCGCCGGGTGGCGCGCCGGGTGGCCGCGCCGGTGGCCGCGCGGTGGGCCGCGCCGGTGGCCGCGCCGGTGGCCGCGCCGGGTGGCCGCGCCGGGTGGCCGCGCCGGGTGGCCGCGCCGGGTGGCCGCGCCGGGTGGCCGCGCCGGGTGGCCGCGCCGGGTGGCCGCGCCGGGTGGCCGCGCCGGGTGGCCGCGCCGGGTGGCCGCGCCGGGTGGCCGCCGGGGCCGCGCCGGGTGGCCGCGCCGGGTGGCCGCGCCGGGTGGCCGCGCCGGGTGGCCGCGCCGGGTGGCCGCGCCGGGTGGCCGCGCCGGGTGGCCGCGCCGGGTGGCCGCGCCGGGTGGCCGCGCCGGGTGGCCGCGCCGGGTGGCCGCGCCGGGTGGCCGCGCCGGGTGGCCTGGGGAAGCGTCGTCCATTCCGCCGTGCACGACGCAAAGCATCGTGCACCCGCGAATTGCCATGAATTCCCGTCGTGAATTCGCGAGAATTCCAGCAATTCCCAGCCCGGATTGATATCGAAGAGGGCCGCGCGTCGAGCTATATTGGTCGTGTTCCCGGGAATTCCGGGAAAGAAATCCAGGCCAACAGGGTCCGCCTGAATACGGATTACAGGTGGAGTATGCCCAAAAGGCTCGGGAACTGCGAAAAGGAATGACCGCGATGACCAGTGCTGCTCAGTTGTCTCCGACGTCCAACTCGGCCACACCGAACCCTCCGGCAGGCCCGTCGGCCTCCACAGCCTCCGTGAACGGGAAGGCCCGCCCGGGCGAGTTGCGGGCCCGTATCGCGAAGGCCCTGGCCGGAGGCCCGCCGGGGGCGCAATTCAGTGTCACGGAGCTGGTCAACATGCTGGGGCATTCCGGCGGTGCGATCGGTAACGCGTGTGAAACCCTCGTGCGCCGAGGAGAAGCGGTACGAGTCGGCTTCAACCCCCGTATGTACCGGGCAACAGCGACCACTGCCGCAGCCGCCGCACAGGCCACAGTACCCAGGCCGCCCGACCCGGCCCATACGCCCCCGGCCCCGCCATCTACCACTCGGCCGACGCCTGCCGTTGGTCCGCCGGGTGGGCGGCCCGGGCCGGTGACCCGCCCGAACGGGCAGCAGTATCACCCCCGGGCGCTGGCCAACCTTCCCGATGTCGAGGCGCTGCGGCGGCTGCGCGAGGCAGGTGTGCCGGTGTTGCTCTACGGTCCGCCGGGGACGGGCAAGACCTCGCTGATCGAGGCCGCCTTTCCGGACCTGATCACGGTTGCCGGGGACGGTGACACAACAGTCGGTGACCTGATCGGGGAATACACCCAGGATCAGCACGGTGGTTATGAGTTCATCTACGGGCCGTTGGTGACGGCCATGCAGGAGGGGCGGGCCCTGCTACTGGACGATGCGACCCTGATCTCCCCGAAGGTGCTGGCAGCGCTGTATCCGGCGATGGACGGGCGGCGCCAGATCCAGGTCAAGGCGCACAAGGGCGAGACGATCACCGCCGCCGAGGGCTTCTACGTCATCGCGGGCCACAACCCCGGGGTCCACGGAGCGGTGCTGACCGAGGCCCTCGCCAGCCGGTTCTCGGTACAGATCCAGGTGGGGTCGGACTACGACCTGGCGACCGCCTTGAAGATCAACAGGACAGCGGTACGGATCGCGAGGAACCTGGCCACCTGTCAGCAGGCCGGGGAGGTCGGCTGGGCGCCGCAACTACGCGAGTTGATTTCGTTTCAGAAGATCGCCGATGTCCTGGGCGCCGAGGCGGCCTTCGCCAATCTGGTCGGCATCGCCCCGCTCGAAGACCGCGACACCGTCGCCGAAATCGTCACCAAAGCCCTGGGCAAGCCGGTGACCGCCCTGTCCCTGGGCCGCCAACTCTGACCCGCACCTGCGGCCCATCGGCCACCACCCCACGCACCCCCGACGCCTACGGAAAGGGACCGATCCGCCATGCCCGCGCAGACCACAGCCCACGTACAGCACCAGCCGCCCGCACTGTCCGAGGCCGAATGGGCCCAGGCGAGGTGGGAGGACGATGGCGGCCCGCCGTTCGAACCCGGTCCGGCCGCGCAGGCCGGGCAATGGATCCGGATCGCCGCAGCCCTGACCGGACGGCTCCCCGAACTCGCGGACCGGAAGGACGTGATCGTCACTTGCCAGCACGGCACCCGCTCCGGCGCCCCGGGGGCCTTCTACCCCACCACGGCCGAGCTGGAGATCGATGCCGCCCTCTTCGCCCCGCTGCCACCGGCCACCATCAACCCCGAACGACGCGGTGATGAGGAACGCTACCCGGCCGCCTGGGGAGTCCTGGTCCACGAGGCCGCGCATGCCGCGCACAGTATCTGGACCACCCCGCCCAACCTGCGCGGGACCGCGCTGGACAGGGCGGCACAGCTGTTGGAGGAGTCCCGCGCCGAACGCGCTCATCTCACCCGCCGCCCCGCCGACCGCCCGTTCCTGCGATCGGCCGCCCACACCCTCATCCTCGCCGACATCACCGCCCAGACCCCTAGCAACCGCTGGCAGGCCGCCCGGGCCGCCGGTCTGATCCTCGCCCGCAGGGATGCCGGAATCCTCGACCCGGACGAAACCGAACCCCTCGAACAGGCCGTCACCAGCATCCTCGGTCCCGACCTGCTGGACACCCTCACCCAGATCTGGACGGCGGCCCACGCCACCGCCGACGACGACGCGCCCGGCATGCTGGATCACGCGCATGCCTGGTGCCAAGCACTGGGCACGCCAGCCACCGCACCCGAACCCACCGGCGGCGGCCCACGGGGTGAACTCGCCGAGGCCATCGGGAAAGTGACGGTACGGGTGCAGGCGAACGAGGCCACGCAGGCCGCCGCGCAGGCACGGGTCGCCGCCGCCCGAACCGCCCGGGCCGAGGCGAAAGCCGCCCAGGCCACCCACGAACGGCAAGCGGCCAAAACGGCGGAACGGGTCTTCTCGCCCGGAGCGCGACCGTTCACACCCGGCAAACCCCGTAAGGGCAACACCCCATCCCCGGTGACCGGCACCCGGCTGCCGACCGCAAGTGAGAAGGCCGCCGCCGGACAGCTCGCCAAGGCTCTGCGGGCCGCCGCCTACCGCGAACGCACCACCACCCACACCGCCTCGGCCGCCCCGCCCGGTCGCCTCAACATGCGCCAGGCTCTCGCCCGGGAGGCCCAGAAGGCGGCCGGAGCCACCCCCACGGCCACACCCTGGACCCGGACCCTGCGCCGCCCCAATCCCACACCGCCACTGCGCGTGGGGATCGCGGTCGACGTGTCCGGATCCATGAACGCCGCAGCAGACCCGATCGCCTCGGCCGCCTGGATCCTGGCCAAAGCCACCGCACTGACCGACCCCGACTCACGCACCGCCACCGTGGCTTACGACCGGGCCCTGACCGCCATCACCGCCCCCGGCCGCGCCCCCACCAGGGTCACCCGCTTCGAGGCCAGGGGGCTGGGACACAGCCTCGCCGAGGCTATCGACGCCCTCTGTGCCGGGCTCGCCCTCACCCAGCCCGGAACGGGCCGCCTGCTGGTCATCGCCTCCGACGGCTACTACCACCCCGACGAAGCCGCCCGCGCCGCCCAACGCATCACCACCCTGAAGGACGCCGGATGCGCGGTGCTATGGCTCGCCTTCGCCCCCGATCCGTGCCCGCTGCCGGGCGCCACGCCGCTGGAACTGACCCACCCCGCCCAGGCCATCACCGCGATCGCCAAAGCCGCGACCACCGCCCTCACCACCACCCGATAGCCACCCCCACCGCACCACCCGCACCGGACCGCACACGCCCCCGGCCCCACCGGGCCGGGGCGCCGACCCCACCCGGAACCTCGCGCCCGTTGCATGACCGGTCGAACCTGGCACCCGCCGGACGCCGCACACCCGACGACACTATGCGTCACCCAGCCGTGGAATGCCCCTCGGATACGGTCGTGAATTCGCGATAATTCCAGCAATTCGCAGCCGCCATCAATGTCGACCCATTTCCAATATCGAGCTACATTGGTCGCATTCCCAGCAATGGCCGGAATCGGAAATCTGCAGAGAATTAACGCGAAGAAGCCGCTATGGGTGACATGTGCCCATGAGGCTGGGCGGTGGGAGGTGCGGCCGAATGCGGATTCAGGGGCGGTCTCAAAGGAAGCCGCAAGCTAAGTGTCACCTGACGTGCCCAGCAGCCTTGGCAGAGGTCCCAGCCGAAGGCCTGCTGGTCCGCCCCGACGACCGGATGACAACACGCCGCCCCCGATTTCCCTATTCCATTCACAAGGAGCGACAGCTCATGTCACATCACCATCACGCCACATGCCGCGACGCATTCCCAAGTCGACGCCAGCAGCGATCGGCGCAGAACAGTGCCATTCCGGTGACCGGAGCGGCGGGACCCCGAATACCTCACAGCCCGAAACGACGCCGACAGCACAGATCCCCCACCCGATACCCCGGCAGGAGTTCATCATGCAGAACCGGAATCGCCCCAGCGCACCGCGCTATCTGATCTCGCCCCGTTACCTCGCAGGGCCCGACCCCGCCGCTGTGACCACAGCTGACGACGTGCTCCTGGCAGCCGGATGGAAGGCCACCCGCGAGCCGTGCCACACCGACTACCGCGACCCCAGCGGACAGCGCCACGCGCGCCATCTCCACAGCCGTGCCGTGCACCCCGGGAAGCCTTTGATGGCCTGGGAGTTCACGGCCAGTGCCTACTCCGCCGCACGTGTGACCTGGACTGCGTGGTTCTCCCACGACACCCCACCCGAAATCACCGCCGCATTCGCCGCCGCCGTGGCCGACGACACCCCCGGGCCCACCCCCGAAGACGGTCCGCGCTACCTGCTGTTGTCCCAATCCGCCCACAAGGCCACCGAGGCACTCGCCACAGCCGGATGGATCCGCGACATCGGCCGCCAAGACGACTCCTGGTACACCCCCAACGAGCAGGCCGTTGTCATCACCGCCACCGTCCCCAGCACCACCGGGAAGGGCGGAGCGAACTGGCTGTGCGCCGCCCGCCGCGCCGCCGACGCCATGGTGCTGTGGGTCGCCGTAGCCTCCCCGGCCACCCCAACCCACCTGATGGCCGCCCTATGCCGCGCCCTCACCGACCCGACACCAGTCCCGCGCCACTCCCTCCCCGACCCTGAGGTCGGCGCACTGACCGTCACCCGGTGCCCCTGAACACCTCCATCCGCCCAACCTGACCGCCACCCACCCGAGCCACCTCCCGGCACCACACCAAGCCGCCACCGCCAGCACCGGGTCACAAGGAGAACACCGCCCATGACCTCCATCGCCGAACAAGCCCAGGCAGCCTCCGCCTTCATCCAGCAGACCGCCGCCGCCAGCGAATACGGACCCCACCGCGGTGCCGACCACGCCCGCACCGCCGTGCGCCTCGCCAGCACCCTCGGCCTCAGCCTCCAGCACATCACCATCACCCCGGACAGCAAGCGCCGCACCACACCCGGCGAACCCCTCCTGGCCATCGCCACCTGCCCGACCACCAATACCCAATACACCTTCCTCGCCCGCTACCCCCTCTACGAGGACGAGGCCTTCGAACTCCTCGGCCCCTGTCCCGTGTGCGCCGCGCCCGTACCGCTGGCCGCCGTCCGCCACCTCGCCGACCTCGGCACTCACCTGGCCACCGGACCAGCCCCACTCAGCAACGGCCCGACCCCGGCCACCTACCCCGACACCTTCGACACCGACGAGGGACACGCCCCGACCTGCCGCTACGGCGCGGCGTAAGCCCCCCAAGCGAAAGGGCGCCCCCATGGACAGTCCCCTCAGCAGCCCACGGTCCCACACCAGCCCATCCACCTACACCGGTCCCGGCGAAACCACCCTGCGCACCGCCCTGGGCAACGACGGCTACGCAACGCTACGCCGCCACCGCCGCCTCACCGACACCGCGCTGGGGCCCCTGGCCGAACTGCTCTGGACCACCGCACAAGAGACCGACCGCCTCCACGCCGAACTGCGCTACTACGCAAGGAACACCTGCGACCACGTACGCCACGTCCCAGCCCACGCGAACCAGGCCGAGGCCGTCCCGCTCGGATCCCTGCAGCACACCAGCCGCGCCATCGATGTGAACGCCACCCGCTACGTACAACAGATGAACCAGCTCAACCTGGTCATCGAGGCCTACAAACTCGCCCTCCTCGCTGCATAGCAGGCATCTACCCGGCACTCGCCGCCTCCCGCAGGGCACCGCTGTACCCCGAGCCGCCACGGCCTATGAACAGTCCGCCGGGCACCTGCGCCCCGACGCGGCTGCCGGGGCCATCAGTGGCAATCCGCAGCTCGCATCCCCTCACCATCCCCATGTGCTGCCGCGCGCACGCGCGGGACAGCACCAGATAGCAGGTGAAAGGAACCGCCCCCATGACGACGCCTGACCTCCACCACCACCGCGCCCTGGTCCACAAGATCCTCACCCAAAGTCAACGCCTCCTCATGCGCGACGCCGTCAGCGCACGATCCGCGCTCGCGAGCCTGCTGAACACCGCGACCGAAAGCGTCTGCAACAAGCACGCCACCCGCGTCTCACCCCACCACGCCGCGTGGCTCGAAGCAGAGGCCGCCTGCCACCTGATCAACGCCGCCGGATGGCAGCTCACCGGCCTAACCGATCCCACCCTCCCGCACTACCTATCCCGCCTCGACCAACGCCCCTACCCGGCACGGCTGCGCCTGCTGGACACCGCAGCCCACCGCGCCAACCCCGACCGTCCCACCACACCGCCCACCGTCTCCCTGCCCCAGCAGCGCACCGACGCCCTCACGGCAAGCCGCCGACGGGTAAACCCCTGCCCGTGCGCGTGCAACAGCGGCGGCTCCTGCGGCGGCTGCGGACACGCAGGATGCGGTGGCCGGTAACGCGATCACTCGAGGAGCTCTGTCAGCGGCTTGCACGACGGCCGCTGACAGGGCCTTTTCCATGCATGCCATTGGGAGAGTCAACGGGTCTGGTCTTGCCGTGGATGATCTCGACGAGCTGTTCCAGGATTTCTGCGGCGCGTCCAGCGGTCTCGGGGTCTTCCACGGCAGATGCGGCGTGGGCGGCGGCCCGGCTGACCGAGGCGTTTGGAACCCGTTGCCGGGTTGCAAGCCGTTAGCCTGTCGGTATGTCAGAGCGTGTCATGCCCGGTCACACGGACGGCCTGATCACCTTGGGTGCCGCGGACGCTCTGTGGGTCGATTTGACGGCTGACAGTGCTGTGCCGACGGCTTCTGGGGCATTCACCTGCTGTCCTGCCCATGCCCGGGTGGGGTACGTCCTGCTCGGCGGCCATGTGGTGGCGACGGTGAGGGCGAGCGGCGGTCAGTGGAATGTTCCGGAGGTTGAGGTGCGCCGGGCGGCCGCGGAACTGAGCGCGGTGGGGATGGATCGGCAGGACCTGGTCCGCATCGGTCCGTTTCGTGGGGCGCCGAGGCAGGAGTGCGACGAGGAAACGCCGCTCCGTTGGCGCCAGCGCATCACGGGGGAACTGCAGGAGCTGGGCGCCCCCGAGCGGGCAGCACGAGGTGAAGTCGGCCGGCCGTCCCATCTGGCGGGGATCGACTGGCGACAGATACTCGTGGAGCGGACCCGCGACGGGACGCAGCGGACGTGGTGGCTGCCGCGCGCTGTGGTCAGGCTGCTCGACGCGGCCGAGCACACCGAAACACAGTGGGCGCACGCGGCGCGGACCCGCATGGCAAGCGCGGCCGTCACCGAGCCGCCCTCCCATCCCCGGCATGCCCGAGACTTTGGCGGTCGGCAGGCGACGAGCTCCGAGGGCCCCACTGCCTCACCACGCTCGTACGACGGAGAGCTGGATGGCCAGCTGTACTCAGTGCTCAGCAGGAAGCCCGGTACCTCCCGCAGGGTGGCCGGGTGGGTGTGCGCCGTCTGCCGCACCGCGCCCGCCACCGTGCTCGATCACTGTCACGAACACGGCTACGTCCGCGCCCCTGTCTGCCAGTCCTGCAATACACAGGAACGCCCCGACTACCTGTACAGCAACGACATCCGCGTGGCGAACCGCTACACGCGCCTCTTCCACACCGACGCCGATGACTGGCTTCGCCACTGGCACCGCTGCCCCGGCTGCCGCGCACGCACCACCCTGCCCCTGCCGCACCTCGCCGCATGGACCGCCCACATAGCCTGCCGATCGCTGCGCCCGACCCACCGCGCCCCCCGCGGACGCGAGCCCTGCGGTGTCCTGCGCGTGTCCTGGACTGGCAGTCAGAACGCGCCCCGTTCGTGCATGCTCACTGTCGCCGTCGATTTCTGCCCCTCCGGCGAGCACCGTGTCCTGGCGCAAGTCCCCTACCGCGAAGCCGCCGAGCGGTTTCGTCTCTGGTTGGCCGAGACGGCCCCTGCCGTGGCCGCCGCGGCCGGTCCTGACCGCCTGGACGGACTCCCCGCCCAGTTCCGACCAGTCATCGCGGACACCAGCGGCGAGGGCCTGGCACTGTTCTGAGCGGGCACCGGGAGACCTGACACCCCAACGTCACCTCGCAACTGCCGGCCCCCGACACGGTCACCCCGCACACCCCAGCGACATGCGCAGCAGAGTGAGTAAGGGCAGGCGATGCGCCCCAGGAGATGGCCTGCTCGATGCGTCAGAACGGACTCGTAGCAGTCGGGCCCGCGCAGCCTCACAGCCGGGAGCTCAACACGTCGACAGCAGCCCGGCGCGGACGGGTCGAAGCCGTGTGCTCGACCAGCCAGCGCACCGCCAGCAGGCTTCGCAACGACCACCACGCGCGGGTCACGTCGAGGTCGACGTCGGTGCCATAGCCGGCGACGACGTCGCCGAGGTCTCCCGAGCGTCAAGGTGGCGAGGTCGAACAGAGCATCACCCCGGCCCCTCTCGGACCAGTCGATGATGCCAGTGATCTCGTCCCCGTCGATGAACACGTGAGTGATCTTCAGGTCGCCGTGCGTGGACGCCGGAGTCCACGGCCGGAGCGCGGCCTCGGCGACCTGGCCGGTTGCGAGTGACCAGGTCGGCAGGCAGGACACCGTTCGTCACGAGCCACTCGCACTCGCCCTCGAGATCCGCCGCCAACTCGTCAAGGCTCCGGCCGGGCCACGGTGGCAACGGCGCGTCGTGCAACTTCCGGATGGCGGCACCTGCCGTGGCCCACGCCGCCGGCGACGCGGTCGACGGCTTGCCGAGGCGGCCGAGCGCCGTCCCCGGGACCGCGGCGATCGCGAGCACGGGCGGCTTGCGCCACATGACCTCCGGGGTCGGGACCGGCGCCAGGGCCATCGCCACGACCTCAGGGGAACCGACGAAATGCGGAGGGTGGGGTGACGAAACGAGCGACGGGCTCAACACCGAGAGCTCGGCGCTGCTTCTCGGCCGACGTGAAAGCATCGGTCGGCGATTCGGGTGGGAACCTGCGGCATTCGGGCTGCGTTTTCTGGGCGTGACCGAATCGCCCGGCCTCTCCAGCCCTGACAACTGCGCGAGCTCTGACAGCGACGAAGAGTCCCTGCGGCCTGGTCCACTATGGCGCCATGCCTTGTGGGCGGCGGGCGTCACCATCCTCGGGGTCGGCCTGGGCTGGGCCGACGCGTCGTTCCGTCTCGGCTCCGATGAGTACGGGATGCCGCTCGCCGCTCCGGGGCAGGTGCGGCCGTACCTGGTGGCCTGGACCGCGACCGGTCTGACGGCGGCAGCCGCGCTGCGGGCTGTCGCCGCCAGGGTTCCGCTCCACGGCCCGGATGTGCTCGCAGTCATACCCACGTTCATGGGCACCCGGCTCTCACTGGGCTTTCGGCCGGAGCCACCGGTGCTTGGTGCCTCGGCCGCAGCCGCACTGACGGCAGCGTTCATATGGTGCGCCCTTGCGCTGCGCCGCGGCTTTCGTGGCTACCGCGGGCGGCGAGCTATTTCTGGCAGGTGAGGGGCTGGGTAAGCATGGGATCCGCACACCCGACTGTCGGCGAAGCTCCAGGTCAGCTAATTTCGTCGGTTGGCCCCTCGACGTCGATTGTTCTGTCGCACTCAAAGTTGAGCGTTCTCACTGAACATTGAGCAGCTGAGCGCGTCGAGCTCGGCAAGGGAAAGATTCGCTCACAGCCTGTTGGTGATATTTGCCGTGACCCGCTGCTACATATCCGCAGGTGGCTGTGTGAAGAGGTCCCAGGGCGCGGATGGCGTGCCATCGGGGTCCAGTCCGTACGGCCACAGGTCTCCGTTCTCCCGCCTCGCGTCGAGATCGATCATGGAGGCGGCGTAGCCGGCGTCGGCGTTTCGCCGGGCGAACTGCTCGGTCTCGGGCCAGGCCCTGGTCTCCTCCCGTATCAGGTCGAGAAGGTTCTGGGCGTCGATGTAGATGGCGAGATCGTTCAGGGCGTCGGCGTAGTCGGCGAGAACGTTCGGGGCGTCGGTGTCGGCGGCTTGCCGGGCAAGCTGTTCGACCTCGTCCTGTCGCCGGACGAACTGTTCGAGCCTGTCTTGGTCCTCGACTAACTGTCGCCAGCGGGCGAGAGAGTTCGGGGCCGAGGCGTCGCCGGCGTCGGCGGCTTGTCGGACGAGCTGTTCGGCCCCGTCCCGGTCCCCAGCCTTCTCCCGTACCAGGGCGAGACTGATCAGGGCACTGGTGCTGCCGGCATCTGCGGCCTTCTGTCAGAGGTGGTAAGCCCAGCGGTCGCGGCGGCGGTTGGCGGCGGCCTCGGCGAGTTTGGCGAGGCTGTCGGGGTTGGTGAGGCGGTCGTGTGCGGCCTGCCAGAAGGAGGCCGGGGGCGGCGTCCACCTTCAAGAACACCTCGCCGACGCGCAGGGTCGCGCGCTCGGAATGGGAGACGACGACCTTGACCTCATCCACGGTGGCCAGTATCCCGGGATGACCGTCGACGTCGCCGGGTTTATCGCGACGCGTGCCGAGCTGGCTCATGATGAACTCCAAGCTGAACGCACCATCACCTCAAAGCCACCAGCGAACCATCGGACACGACACGGATGGACGGTAGGTGCCGGGTACCCCCAACTGAATGGCGGTACCCGGCCGCTGGTCCGTTCGTGCCGGTCTACGCCTCGCCGTTCCTGGTTGCTGCGGCGGTGATGCGGTAGGTGCGTGGGCGTTCGGTGACCTGTTCGGCGATGCCCTGCTTGGTCAGGGTGACCAGGGCGTTGGCGATGGCGCCGGAACTTTTCTCAATGATCCGGCTGATGCGTGTGGCCGTGAACGCTTCGTCGGGGTGAGCGGTGAGGTGGCCGATGACCATCTGGCGCAGGGCACCAGGGGCGAGGCGGGTCCGGTAGCCGCTCTGGTTGACGGTTGGCTGGGTCTCCTCCGTTTTTGCGTCCTCGGGGGTCGCCTCGCTTGTCGGAGGCTCGGACGCGGGCGTCGGCGCCGGCGCATCGTCGTTTTCTACTCCCTGCGAGGGTTCGCTCGCAGAACCCCGCTCCCCGTCTTCATCAGCGTCACCGTGTTCTGATGCGTCGTCCTCGGATGCGGGGGACTCTGCAGTGGGCGCGGGGTGGTCGTGGTGCTCGGTGGGTTGCTCGTGGCTGTCGTTGTCAGCGGTCGGCGGCTCGTCCGTCGTGTCCGGTGAGGTGCTGGTGTCAGGGTCGGGTGTGGGTGTGGGTGTGGGGTACCAGTAGTTGGCGGGGCGGCCGCTGCCGTCGGGGGCGGCGCTCTCTCGGTGGGCGAGGCCGGTCTGTTCGAGGTGGCGGAGGGCTTTGGTCGTGGTGGACTGGCCGGTACCGGCGGCTTGGGCGAGGGTGGTGCTGGTGGTGCCGGGCTGGTTGTGCAGTGCGGCCCATACGGCGGCGGTGGCGCCGGATAGCTGAGCGAGGTCGGGTTGGTGGGGGGTGGGTGTGGTGTTGTCGGTTTTGGTGGTGGTTGGCATGGTGGGGTCTCCCGCGTGGGGTGGTGGTTGTGGAGAGAGCCCCGGCCGGGGTGCTCGCGGCGCGTGGCCTACGCGGTGGTCCGCGGCGACGACTATGAACGCTCTGTGGCGGCCGACTAGTCAAGCCGCTCCCGTCCCCCGGGCGGGTGCTTCTTGGCGTGGTTGGTCGGGTGCGGTTTGGGGTGCGGGGTGAGGTGCGGGTGCTCCCGGGGTGCGCTCGGTGTCGAGCCGGGAGCGGAGCTCTCGGGCGCGGTGTTGGCCCAGGTGCAAGTGGCGGCGGAGCTGGCGGATGCTGACCGGCTGACCGGTGTGCTGGCGGGCCGCGAGATCCAGTGCGAGAGCCCGCGCGTACATATCGGCGTCTGCGCGGCTGTGTCCATCGGGCTGGTCCACGGGCCCATCGGGGGTGGGTTCGTGGCTGTCGTGGTGTGTGGTGGCCGCTGTCGGGTCCCCGTCTTCCTCATCGGTGCGCTCGGACGGTGGTGGAGCGGGGGGTGTGGGTGCTCCCGGCGTGTTCCTGGGGTGCTCCTCATGGTGGTTGTCGTGGGGTGCGGTGGTGGGGTGCGGGTGTGTCTGGGAGGTGCAGCGGCGGTAGGCGGCGACGGTTTCGGTCAGGCCGATGAGGAGCAGGGGTGGTACTGCGTGGAGGAGCACTCCGGCGGGGTCGGCATGACGGGGCCAGCCGATGTGGTCATCGGGCCAGAGGGAGGTCCAGGTGTTCATCACGGTGGCGGCCAGGCCGGTGGACCAGCGCAGGGTGGTGGACCAGCGTGGTGGGGGGATGTTCCAGGCGGCGAGTCGTGCGTCGGCGTAGAGGACGGTGGTGAGGGTGAGGGCGACCATCGGGTCGAGGAGGACGGCGATCGGCCAGGGGATGTGGTGATCGACCGCGAAGAGGGTGACGTTGACGGCGGTGAAGATGAGGGCGAGGGCGGCGACGCCGGCCAGGATGCGGACGAGCGTGCGCATCAAGGTGTCGATCTCGGCCGGGGTGGGGTGCGTGCTCATCGTGTACCGCGCGGGCTCGGGCGGGTTGCTCCCTGGTAGGTGGGGCCGGTCAGCTGGATGCGGGTTTCTCTGACCACGGCGCCGGGGTGGGGTGCGTCGATCATGTGGTGGTGGCCGCTGTAGATGCCGACGTGCGTGACAGCCCGCGGACTGGTGCCGAAGAACAGCAGGTCGCCTGGGAGGAGGGGTGTTCCGGCGGGGAGGCGGGGGCCGGTGTTGTACTGGGCCTGTGCCACGCGGGGGAGGCTGATGTGGATGGTGGCGTAGGCGGCTTTGGCGAGGCCGGAGCAGTCGAAGCCGCCTTCGGCGGGGCCGTCGCCGCCCCAGACGTAGGGGGTGCCGAGCTGGCGGCGGGCGAAGGCCACCACCTCCCGGCCGGCAGCGGAGGTTGTGGGGAGGGTGGCGGCGTAGCGGCGTGCGATGCGTAGAACGTTTGCGACGTAGGTGTGGGAGGGGTTGTAGGCGTAGATCGCCCGCTCGATGTTCTTGTTGTGTCGGGCACCGTGTGTGCACAGCAGGCGGGCTGCCGCGAACACCGCGTCCACCGGGTCCCACGGCGTCGGGGGTCTGCGTCCACCTGCCGGTACCGGGTGTGCGTAGAGCTTGAAGGTGGACGGCAGGAATTGCATGGGGCCCACGGCTCCTGCGGAGGATCGCATGGTGGGGTGGCGTCCGTGGTCGGTCTCGGCCTTGCCGATGGCGGCGAGGATTGTCCAGGGCAGGCCCGGGCACTCGGGGGCGGCCCGCTGATACAGCGCCAGCATGCTCGGAGGGATGTCCTGCAGCGCGTTCCTGCCGGGGGCGGTGGTGGTGCCGCTGGAGCCGGGGATGAGGGAGCTGAGGAGTGCGGCGATAGCGAGGGCGGCGAGCAGGGGAAGGGCGATGAGCGCGCAGCCGATCCCGGTGGTGGTCTTGGCGAGCAGGCTCATCGGCCGTTTGGCGTCGTGGGTGGCCGGGGTGGGATGGGGAGGGTGAGGGTGGTGTCGGCGTCGGTGGGGTCGATGCTGGCCGGGGTGAGGTGGGGCCAGTGGGTGGTGAGGCCGGTGAGGGTGGTGCGGCGGGCTGCGGGGTGGAGGGGTGTCCACCAGGGGCCCCAGGGGGTGTGGGTGGTGAAGTCCGCGGAGGAGGTCGCGACGTACAGGCCGAGGTCGCGGGCGGGTTGGGTGAGGCGGTGGCGGAGGGCGCGGTCGCGGGAGGCGGTGCGGGTGTGGATGAGGAGGGCGGGGCGGGTGTTGGTGGAGGTGATGAAGGCGGCGTAGCCGGCGAGTTTGGTTTCGACGCGGGGCAGGGTCTGGGAGCCGGTGTCGTATTCGAGGAAGAACGGCAGCAGGACCGGGTTATTCGCGTCGGTTGTGGTGGGGTGGTGCCAGTGGGCGTAGGCGTCGGGGCGGATCATGTCGTCCCAGCGTCTGGCGCAGGAGCGTTCGGACAGCCACAGCGTCAGGTGGCCGTGGGTGGCGTTTTGGGTGGGGGCGGCGAGGTGGGTGAGGAGTTCGTTGACGCCGATGTCGTGGCCGAGGGATGGGGAGTAGGCGATGCGGCCGGTGGTGGTGGGGCGCCAGCCGAGGGTGGCGGGTTCGCATCCGGCGTGGGCGGCGATGAGGCTGACGCCGGTGGGGCCGAGGGTGTAGTGCTCGGGTGCGGAGCCGTGCTGGGTCAGGGGGCGGAAGGAGTCCAGGACGGCGTGGTGGTGGAGGACGCGCAGGCGGCGCTGGGCGGAGCGTTGGCTGGTGAAGGCGATGCGGGCGATCTGCGTGGTGGTCAGGACGCGGTGTTCGTGAACCATGGCGGTGATCCACAGGTCGCGTGCGGTGAGGCTGCGGGTGAGGGCAGCAGGGTCTGCGCGGTGCCGTGGGGGTGTGGGCCGGGGCCGGGTGAGTGCGGCGCGCGCGGTGTAACGCGAGCCGGGTCCGGAGGCGGGGCGGGGCAGAGCGGGCATAGCGGATCACCACCAGGGCATCGGCCGGGAGAAGGCCGGGTGAGCTGAAGAGGGGCGCATGGCGGATTCGGTGGTCAGGGGCGAGTGGCCCGGGTGTGAGTGCGGGCCGCTGCGGCGGCGCGGAGGTCGGTGGCGCGGCCGGGGACGGGGGGTGGGAGGGGGCGGGTGGTGAGGGTGAAGGCCGGGGATTCGGCGCCGGTGGTGAGCAGGTGGGCGGCGGCTTGGTAGGGGTCGAGGTGGGCGAGGTCGTGGGCGGTGAGGGTGGGGAGGGTGTGGCGTTCCAGGGCCGAAGCGTCTTCGGGGGATGCGTTGAAGAAGATCTTGTTGCGGGCGTTGGCGGAGATGCCTTCGCGCAGGTCGCGGGGGAGCTGGGCGAGGTGCTGGTGGGCCAGTGCCATGGATAGCCGGTAGCCGCGGGCTTCGGCGAGCATGTCCTCCAGCGGGTAGGGCAGGGTGAGGAAGTTGTGCGCCTCGTCCACGTACAGGGACGCGTCGATGCGCTGGTGTTCGGGGGTGCGGGCGCGCGCGGAGGCCGCTTGCCAGGTTCCGGCGACGATGAAGGAGCCCAGCAGCCGTGCGGTCTCCTCGCCGAGCGCGCCTTTGGGGAGGCGTGCGAGGAGGATGCCGCCGTCGAGGACCTGGGCGAGGTCGAAGGTGGACGGGCCGGCGGAGATGGCGCGGCGGGCGAAGTCGCGCAGCAGGAAGGCGCGCAGCTTGTTCATCACCGGGCCGACCACGGCGGCGCGGGAGGGTTCGGACATGGACTCGTACCAGGCCCAGAAGCCGCGGAGGACGGGGTCTTTGATGGTGGGGATCAGGCGCAGGCGGTAGGCGGGTTCGCCCAGGAGCCGGGGGACGTCGGCGAGGGTGACGAGCTGACCTGTGTGGGCGCGGTGTTTGAGCAGGGTCAGGCAGGCGGCGCGCATGACGTCGTCGGTCCTGGGGCCCCAGAAGGCGGTGAAGATGCGGCGGAAGATGCCGGTGAGGTTGTCGACGACCACGTCGATGTCGGCCCCGTCCAGTACGTTCAGGCATGGCGGGGCGTGGGAGTCGTCCGGGTCGATGAGGACCAGGCGGTCGGCGCAGGTGTCGGGCAGGCGGTGCAGGAGGTCGGTGACGAGGTCGCCCTTGGGATCGATGACGATCGCGCCCCGGTGATTGCGGACATCGTCGAGAACGAGGTGGGCGACCAGGGTGGATTTGCCGGAGCCGGTGGCGCCCATCAGATGGATGTGGTGGCGGGCGTCCGCGACCGCGAGACCGACCGGGCGGCGGGCGCCGGTGTCGGAGTGGCCCAGCGGCTTGACCCCGGACGCGGGGGTCGGCTCGGGGACCGTGGGTGGTGGGAGGACCGAACGGGCTCCCGCACGCCGCACGCCGGGGGCGTCCGCGTCGAGGGGCAGATGGGCCAGGGCCGCCAGTTCCGGGACCGACAGCAGCGCCGCACGCTGCGGGAAGACCCGCCCTTCCAGCCACCGTTCGGGGTGGGCGAGTCGGGTGCGGGCGAGCCAGTTGAGTTCCGCGTACAGGCCGAACGCGGAGGCCAGCGCATGCGCACGCCCCCGCACCACATCCCGCGCACGCTCCTCGTGACGTGTGCAGGTGGCGGCGTAGGTGATGGACGTGTGCCATTGGGGGCCGGTGAGTTTGGCGGCGGACTGGCGGACCGCGGCACCGTGCTCGACATCCTGCCGCCGGGCCAGTACTGGCTGCGGCCGGTGCAGTAGGAGCGCGCCGACCGTGGCCGAGTCCCTGAGAATCACCGTCCACTGGAGTTTGTGGAGAGCCCGGTGCCCGGAGACGGGCACGCCGGGTTCGGGAGGCGGCTCGGGAAAACCCACCGGTGGCAACACCGGCAGGGCGTCCCGAGCCGACCTCACACCTTCCGTTTCGCGAAGCAGACTCTCGGCTGGACCGCACCGAAACTCCGTACTCCCGAGGCCGCGGACCGCTGGACCTGGGTCCTGATCGTCGCCCACACCCAGCTCCGCCTCGCCCGGCCGCTCGCCGCGGACCTCCGCCGGCCGTGGGAGAAACCCACCGCCTCCGACCGGCTCACCCCGGCCCGGGTCCGCCGAGGGTTCAGGAACATCCGCGCTTACCTCGCCTGCCCGACCCGTGTTCCCAAACCCCGAGGTGCAGGCCCCGGACGGCCACCCGGCGCCAAGAACAAACACCGGGCACCCCGTTACGACGTCGGCAAGACCGTCAAACGCCCCGAGACCCTCAAGGCCATCGGCAAGCCCGGAAGATCCTGGTAGATAAAGAACAAGCTAAGGACCGTGGACGAGACGCGCGAGCTCCGGCACGGGACGCTGCGTTCTTTGAGCCCGCGCGAAGACGAGGGAGTTTTCCGTCAATGAGCTTTGATCCGCCGCTGTGGTTCTCTTGCGCGGCGTGTAGATTCTGCGGCATGATCACGCCATTCGGAAATGCACAGCGTACCGGTGAGTACTCCGGCGCGGCCGTCCCTGTCACTCCGGAAACGTTTGTGACGCTGGGGGCACCGCACAGCGATTCCGATTTCCGTTACTACCTCAACCCGTTGGACGGGCAGATCCTGCTCGCATGCCTGGTTGCTGAGAACATCGAGATAGAGATCGTCAACGAGTCGCTCGGAAACTTTATCGAATTCCTGTATCGCATCGGGAGGTACAAGGCCTTCAGCGAGGCAGCGGACGACAGTCAGCAAGCCGATTACAAGGATTTACTCACCGCGTATCTCGCCACCCTTGACCCCGGCTCTCTGAAGGAGTCGGACAACTGGTGTCCATGGTGATCCGGCGGCTCTGAATCCATGCACGCCACCGACCAAGGCCCCGGGGAGAGTCGCGTTCGCCCAGTTTGATCACGCAGCAGGCCCTGGACGCAGCTCAAACCCGGACGAGTCCGGAGAACTCCGGGGCCCTGGGTCCCGGGACGCCAGCTCTCGCAGCAGGTTGAGCGACTGAGGCCATCCCAGATAGGCCGTCGACCAGGCGGCGGCGTTCCTGACAAAGGGGTTGGGATCTTGACCCACCTCGGTCAGGACCTCAAAGAGCTCGGCATCGAATTCGAGCCGGAGAATTCACCAGCTAGAGAGCTGGACCTTGGGCGGGTAGTGCGTGAGCAGGTGCACGTGGTCGTCTTCGCCGTTGAACTGTTTCAGGATGCAACGCAGACCACAACGCAGCCCGGAACGTCCTTCACCTGTAGCGGATGGGCCACGCGCTCATCCCGGCTGCCGGAAGAGCAGTTGTCAGGCGCACGCGTTGTGTCAAACCCTCCGCCGCAAGCTAGTGTCTCGTGATTCTGTTGTCGTTACTTAGTCGTGTATGTTCGTTAGATGGCTGTGGATCTGACTTTGGAACAGGCCGCTGAACTGCGGGAGTTGGTCAACAGTTCGGCGGTGTCCGCCGATGTGGCCACACGAGCCCGCATCGTGCTGTGGGCCAGTGAGGGGCGACGCCGCATGGACATCGTGGAGTTGGCCAAGGTGTCGCTGCCGACCGTGGACCGGTGGAAAGGGCGGTATGCCGAATCGGGGCTTGCGGGTCTGACCAGGAAGAAGCCCGGTGGCGGCCGTGATCAGGTGCCCCCGCATACGCGCGGGCGGGTGATCGCGTTGACGGGGATGTCGCCGCCTGCCGATTCGGGCCTGTCGCACTGGTCGACACGCACGCTGGCCGACTATCTCAAGCGTCGCGAGGGCATCGCGGTGTCCTGGCATTACATTGCGCGCATCTGGCGCGACGAACACCTGAAGCCGCAACGCAACGGCACCTTCAAGATCTCCAAAGATCCCGCGTTCGCGGAGAAGGTCGCCGACGTGATTGGCCTCTATCTGGCTCCACCCGGCGGTGCAGTAGTGTTGTCCGTCGACGAAAAGACGCAAATTCAGGCGCTGGATCGGACCCAGCCGGTGCTGCCCGTCACCTTCGCAGCCACGGAGAAACGCACCCATGACTACATCCGGCACGGCACCACGAATCTGTTCGCCGCGCTGAACGTCACCACCGGCGAAGTCCTGGGCGAGTGCAAGCCGAACCGGAACGCCGCGAACTTCCTGGCCTTCATCAAGAAGGCCGTGAAACCACACAGCGGCAAGGAGATCCACGTCGTCCTGGACAACCTGTCTACGCACACCACCCGGGAGGTGAAGATGTGGCTGGCAAACAATCCGCATGTTCGCTTTCACTTCACCCCCGTGGGCTCCTCATGGCTGAACCAGGTCGAAATCTGGTTCGGCATCCTCACCCGGCAGTCGATCCGTCGCGGCACGTTCGCCAGCCTCCGTGTCCTGATCAAGCAGATCCGCGACTACATCAGCTCCTGGTACCAGAACGCGAAACCGTTCACCTGGACCGCAACCACTGACGAAGTCCTCGCGAAGGTCCGCCTCGTCCAGAGCAACGTCAAGAAACTCGTCGACAACAACGGAAAGTAAAGACATCAGAACCACGGACGTTGTCACCGAATTGAGCCTTCCTCCCTTGCCGACTCGAATGCATCGATAACCGACCGAGCCCGGTCGCGGATCCAGTCCTCCGGTTCACCTTCGGCGAGTTCACGTATGGGCTCGACGAATTGCCAGTACCCCGTATAGCTGGCCCCCCAGAGGGCGGAGTAGCGAATCGCAGGATCTCTTCTGGACATAGCATCCGCGATACGGCCGAAGACACCTTCGTCGAAATCTGGCGGCGCTGCCAATCCGAGGCGGAGTACCGATTGCCCGACTGCGCGCACGGCGTCGGCTTCGTCGTATTCTCGGTAGAGCTCCTTTACCGTCCAGGTATTCAGGTACCTTGCTGCCGCCAGGGCGAGTGAATCGGCAAATCCTTGATCCTCTCCTGTGACGACAATGTAGCCGATGCCAGAAGTGGCGTCGACTATATAATGCAGTGCAAGAGCTCCCAAGTGCCTTTCCCGCAAGGGATGTCCTTCGGTCGCCCAGATGATCTGGCCGTCGACCTGGTTCTCTCGGTCGCGATCGTTCTGGTGGACCACCGGCCACCCATACACTTGCGCGTACTCGTCGACGTCGTCCGCTGTGGTGTCCGGCCGCAGAACGTAGCGGCGCGTTTGGTGTACGGGAGCCTCTTTGGCTCCGTGCTTGTCGGTACTCACGGGTTCATCCTGTCTGGATCCCGCGCAGCGGTCGCACCGCGCCCCGACCTCGATCCCAACTACCACGCTGCCAGTACCTAATCACCCAGAAGAAGGCTGGTCACGCACGCTTAGAAGTCATCTCATTTGGTGAGTCGGCGGTAGCAGATGAGGGTGCAGGCGATGGCGGCGAAGGCAAGGAAGTGTTCGGCTTTACGCTCGTAGCGGCGGTGGAGTCTGCGGCAGCCCGCGAGCCAGGACATGGACCGCTCTACGACCCAGCGGTGGCGGCCCAGGCGGGTGGAGGATTCGATGCCGCGTCGGGCCAAGCGGTGCGTGATGCCCCGGCTGCGGAGCCATTGCCGCAGGTGGCGGTAGTCGTAGCCCTTGTCGCCGTGCAGCTTGCCGGGTTTGCGGCGGCGCGGACCGCGTCGCGAGCGGATCGGCGGGATGCCCCGCACGAGCGGCTCCAGGCCCTGGCTGTCGTGCATGTTCGCACCCGAGATGCCCACCGACAGGGGCAGCCCGGTCCGCTCGCTGATCAAGTGGATTTTTGACCCGTACTTGCCGCGATCCACAGGATTCGGACCTGTCAGATCCCCTTTTTCAGGGCCCGCATGTTCACCGAGTCGATCGCGCAGCGGGACCAGTCCAGGTCTCCGCGGGAGCCGAGCTCGTCGAGGACCAGACGGTGGAGCTTCGCCCACACCCGGGCCTTCGACCATTCGGTGAAACGCCGGTGAGCCGTGGGCCCCGACGGTCCGAACGACACGGACGGCAGCTGCTGCCACGTGCAGCCCGACGTGGCTACGAACACGATCGCGGCCAGCACCTCCCGGTCACCGTGCCGACGCCGACCGCCTCCCTGAGGCCGGCTCGGCGCCTCCGGCACCACCCGCTGGAACAACTCCCACAACTCATCCGGCACCAGCCGCTCAACGATCCCCACGTCGGCAGGCTACCGACCTCAAGGAGAAGCTCCGCAGTCAGCTGCCCATTCGGCGCTGCTCGTCGAACCGACACAACACCCGTACCAGACGCCATATTCCGGCCGTCGCTCCGAGCAGTGCACCCCCCACCAACACGCCCTTCCTCGCTGAACCGGAGACGTCAAAGGCTAGTACGAGAGTCAGAGGGACGGCGAAGACCGCCGCGGCCAGCGCGACAGCAGTCACCAGGGCAAAAACGATCTCTACTGTCATTGCATCCTTTTCCCACCGCGACTCACGGCCCATGTCCATGCTGCAAGTCTCACATCACGGTCAAGCCAAGGTGCTTGGGCCGGGCAGTCTGACTCTCACGTGCGAAGGCACACTTACCAATTGAGATGACTTCTTATCACCCGGGTGCAGCTCGCCGGGCCTACAGAGGTTATCCGCCCCTACCGCCCGGAACTTACCAACACCGTCGATTTTCACAGCAACCCGCAAAAATCAAACAGAATCACGGAACACTAGGTGAGAATCTCCCGGCGTCGGCCGGGAGAGCACTTCAACAGACGATCACCGCGAACCGCCGGTGACACCAGCAACCAGCCGGTTGGCACATCCAGTTGACATCCATAGGAGCATCGTTCGGCCCTAAGTCCTGCCTGCGCTCGGTCCAAACGACTGAGCGGCCCGTCAGTTGACCTGGCGAGCCGTCACGAAAAGTCATCGAGGCATGGGCTTTCGAATAGCGCAGGGACAGAGACCTCGCCGGGATTGTTCAGGAGTCGGGGTACAGCATGGTGCGGGCCTTCTTTGCGGCCGTGGCGGTTGCGGCGAGTGCGGCGTCGCGGTCCTTCCAGCCGCCGGACGTTACAATGACGCCGCCTATGCGGACGTAGATCTCGTACGAAGGCCCGCGGTCCGCTGGATCCGCGTCAGTGTCCCGCGACTCCGACTTCTCGACGAAGGCGTCGTCGCCCAGCTCCACGTCTTCGGCCGTGTAGCGGTACGTTTGTGGAGGGCCTGCCTCGGAGTCGACCGCCGTCTTCGGGCAGCCCTTGTAAATGGCCCGCTTGAGCTCGAAATAGCGGTTGGCGCGCACCTCTGTCATCGACAGCACCGTTTCGGTCAGGGTCCCGCGGCCTGCAGCCTGTTCACGATAGCTGGGGAGCAGTTGCTGCACCACGCTCCGCGCACGGAAGGTCGAGAGCTCTAGAAGGTCGTTCTTGGCTCCGGTCGGGCAGTCCGCCCACCGGTCGCCCTCTTCCAGGCTCTGCCCGGCCACCTGGTTGAAGGTACCCCGATCTTTCGATACCTGGCGTCCCCCTCCGGGAAGTTCGTTGGCGTCCAACAGCGCCTTCTCCAATTGTGTCTCGGTGAACAGCAGCGTGAGGTCGCCGGACCCGTCGACCCCACTGACATGCGGAGCGGTTACGTCCCGGTCGTCCGTGTCGGGACCGCAGCCCGCTGCCGACAGCGCAGCCACAGTTAGCATGGCGCATGTCACCGTACCTCGATGTACCAGCATCGCTGCTGACTCTCCATTCGTCCCGGTAGTCGCTTGAGTCTTCAGAGGTCCGGCCCGAGGCAGGGGTGTGTCTCTGCAATCTTGGCTATGCCTCCACCGCGTACGACGGCTCCATGCCTCCCGACTCCACGACGCGGGCGCGGTTTATCAAGCCGTCCGGCGTCGCCGCCCCAGTATGCGCTGGGAGTACCGTCCTCCGTGGGGTAGAGAAATGTAGTCCCGGTAGCCGCAGCGAGAAGCAGCGCCACCTAAGCCCAATGCCGTTGTTTTAAGGCCTTGGGCGTGGGTTCCTGGGTAGTGGACCCAGGGGGTGGTTCGGGTGTCTGCGCGTGTGTCTGAGTTATCGGGCCTGGGGTTGTTGACCTGGGTGTATCCACCGGGGTTGGTGGATCGGGTGGTCGCGGCTTGCGGGTGTGCGGAGCAACGTAGACGGCTGCTTCCCGCGCGGCTGGTGGTGTACTTCGTGCTGGGGCTGGCGTTGTTCTCTCCGGCTCCGTATCTGGAAGTGATGCGGCACCTGGTGGAGGGGCTGCTGGGCGGCTGGCATGTACCGGCGAAGTCCTCGCTGTTTCGGGCCCGGCAGCGGCTGGGCTGTGAGCCGTTGCGGGTGCTGTTCGCCTCGACCGCCAAGCCGATGGCCACCGAGGCGACACCCGGCGCGTTCTGGCGGGGCTTACGGCTGCTGGCGGTGGACGGGACCTGCTGGGACGTGGCGGACAGCGAAGCCAACGAGGCCGCGTTCGGGCGTCCGGGCAACGGCCGCGGGCCGGGCAAGAGCGCGTTCCCGCAGGTGCGGATGGCTGCGTTGGTGGAGGTGGGCAGCCATGCGGTGCTGGACGCGGAACTCGCCGGCTGCCGCACCGGGGAAGTCACTCTGGCCGGCCGCCTGCCACGGTCGCTCGGCCCGGGCCAGCTCGTCCTGGCCGACCGTGAGTTCCTCGGTGTCCCGTTGTGGCAGGCCTTCACCGCCACTGGCGCCGATCTGCTGTGGCGAGTGCCCGCCAACCGCGTCCTGCCGGTCCTCAAGCAGTTCCGGGACGGGTCATGGCTCTCACAGATCCGGGCAAGCAGCGGCCCTGCCCGGCATGAGCCGGTCACCGTCCGGGTTCTGGCCTACCAGCTCAAGGGCCAGGGCGGTGAGGGTGCCGCTGACGGTTACCGGCTGGTCACCACCCTGCTGGACGCCCGACGCCATCCGGCCCGGCAGCTGGCCGCGCTCTACTGCGAACGCTGGGAGGCCGAGTCCGTCTTCGCCGAGATCAAGACCCATCAGCGCGGCGCCCGCGTCGTACTGAGCAGCAAGACCCCTGATGGTGTCCGTCAGCAGATCTGGGCACACCTGCTGGTCCACCACGCCCTGCGTGAGCTCATGCTGAGAACGGCCGCCACCCGTGGTCTGGACCCCGATCGGGTCTCCTTCACCGAGACCCTGCGCTCTGCCCGGCGCAGCGTGACCGTTACACCGGGCAGCTTTTCCCCCTGACCTGCTGGTCAGGGCCTTGGTGATGCTCGAGCAGGACCTCTTGGAACGACTCCTGCCCGCCAGACGCCTGCGCAGCCGGCCCCGAGCCGTGAAACGCAAGATGTCCAGTTACCAGCTCAAGCGAGCTGAACACCGTCTCTGGCCGCAACCGACCCGCACCGGCACGCAAGCCATCCTCATCACAAGACCCCAACGCGCAGGCCCGTAATGCAACGGCATTGCACCTAAGCCTCGGTGGGTTGGTGCGCACCCGGGTCTTGGATCTGGACGGTCAGGATCTGCGACACGTCACCGGGCACGGTGCTGTAGTCGCACAGCACCGGCGACCCCAGTTGCGGTTCGCCACTGCGCCGTCGGTGTCTGAAACGTCGACAGCTCTCGCGTCGACCTGCACTGCTGCGGCGACTGCTGTAGCGATTGTCGCGGGGGCCAGCTTGTGAACAGTGAGAAAATCGTAGATCACTTAGAGGTCCTGTTTGTGGACTGCACACCTCCCGCCACCACTCCGGCAGATCGCGTCCCACGAAGCGCGACTCAAGATGCTCGGCGCAGCCCGATTCGGTTCGGAGTGGCTGACTGATCTCCATCTGTGGCCCTTGTCGAAGTCACTCTGGTCACAGCCGTCTGCTGTGACTCACTGTGCCCCGCGGGTGTCAGTCGAGAGTACACATCCTGCCGCCCAGCGTTGGTACAAGAGTTGATGCTCTTCAGATAGCCGAAGAATGACGGCTCATGCCGACGCATGGAGAAGAGAAATGGGCTATTTAGAGTGGATCTGAGCGTGTCTTGGTGATCGCTTTACGTTTTCCAACCCTCATGAGGTAATTGCGGGATTACTTGGTTGTTCGAACAACGGTCGATGGCATCGACCAGGACAGTGCTGGGAGTGTGTGGCCCATGTTGGGAGCGGGGCGCTGTGCGGGGTCTCCCCGTCGGCTGCTTGAATGGGCGGCATGAGTGTCCATGAGATGGGGGAGTCCCTGGCGTGAAGTTCCCTCGTGATCCTGGACACTCTTCTTCTACGCTGCGACCGTTTGGTCGTTGCGGAACCGCTGGCATTGCTTCTAGCCCGCACCCGCCGCGACACCACGGTGTTGCGTCGCGCAGCCGACTCCGTCGCGGTTCTGATCACCCAAGAGATTCCCGCATGACTGATATCGACACCCTTGTCGCCGGTGAAACCGGATTTAATGACCCCTGGTTGCTGTCCGATCCGACTGGCGACGGGCAACGCGTCGCCGTGCTCTTGCGCCGAGGAGGCAGCAGATCCGCCGGACGTGGGCCCGGGTCGACGGCCACAGGGGCCGCGGCAACCTCGTCCAGGCGTTCTTGCGGTGATCTCGCTGCCTCGGAGTCGGCCTCGATGTGGGCCCGGCCGTCGACGATTCCCGATCTGGCGAAATTACCCAGTTCTGCGGCTGGCCCGGCCTTGTGCGCGCCCTGTGCTGCGGTCGACTGTCGACCGTGCCCGGTGGTCGCCGTCACTGGATACCGCTGGCCGTAGTCGACTACGCAGCCCTGTTCATCGCCCACGCATCCCAGCTCAATGACACCATCGGCGGGCAGTACTGCTTCCTCACGAAGACACTCCGCCCCGGCCAAGCTGCTCGCCGCCGTGGCCAAGGATCCGGGTGTGTGCACCTCAAAGCCATGCCTCCGCTCCTGTCGCTGCGTTCGGCATGTGAGCTGGAGGCAGCCTGTGGGCGAGGCTGGATGCCGAAGCGCTCGTAGTCGTCGGCACCGACCCGTTCCCGACTGACCCACAACTTTCAGGTCCCCATACGCAGCCGTACGCCTTGACATGCGCCCCTGGCAACTGGACCGGCAAGCCCCGCTCGACAACTCGCGCCGTGAACCGGCGCGCAGGCAGCCCCAAGGGCAAACTCACTTAAGGACTTGAGGATATGACCGTCCGCGAATTCGGCACTGCGAAGACAACCACGACGCTCGCCGCTTGCTGCGGTGCGCTGGCCGCTACCCCAACTCGCATGCTGTGGCCCCGTCGCCCCGACCAGCGGCTGCTGGCGAGCATCGACAATGTCGGAGTCCGGGCCGCACAAGCGGTAGTCCAAGTGACCGCGTTGACCCAGGCACGGCAAAGCGCCGTGGCCGCGGTGATCGCCGAAGGTGCTCGACGCCCGGCACGTATGCAGCTCGGTATGACCACCTTCCTGATCGAGCACCCACGCACTCGGTTCCTCGTCGACCCTGCGATGTGTAGCGACGTGCACCGCACAGTGCTGGCGCAGCTCCCCGCACCACTGCGGGTGTTCGTGGCGCCCGACAAGCCCGTCATTGGTCTGGCTGAGATCCTCGACCGAGTACATCTCGCCCCCACCGATATCGACTTCACACTGCCCACCCACCTGCACTGGGATCATGTCTCCGGCTTGCTCGAACTGCCCCTCGACATCCCAGTGCGTACCAGTGCCCACGAGCGCGACTGGGCAATGGGTGGTCGAGTGGCGCCTTTCGGTGTCGCCCGCGGACCGCTGCTCAATCGCCACTTCGATGCCTACGAACTGGACGGACCGCCGGTGTTGACCTTCGAGCGCAGCCACGACCTGCTCGGCGACGGCTCGGTGATCCTTGTCGACCTCGCCGGTCACACCCCCGGCAGTATCGGAATCCTCCTCGCCGTCGACGGCGGCCGCCGAATACTCCTCGCCGGCGACGCCATCTGGAACGGACTTCAGGCCTCGCTGCTCCGCGGGACAGCGCCTTTCCCCGGTCGACTCACCGACGCCGACCACGACGGTGCGTTCGCCGCTATACACCGGCTCCACAAGCTGCCTGACGGAATAGACATCGTCGCAAGTCACGACTATGTAGCAACAAGTGCACTTTCGCGGTAACCCCCGCCACGGGATCCCTAGTGCAGCGCCGCGTTGTTCCTTCGGGGGTCTGCGACGAGCTCTGCTAGGACCTTGCCGAATGAATCAGGTGCTTCGAGCATCACCATGTGACCGGCGTCGGGGACCTCGGTGTAACTGGCTGCTTCGGTGAGCGCCCATTCGGGCACATGCCATCCAGCACGGGAGCGCGCTCCGGCGACGAGGTGGACTGGAGTGCGCTCGAAGACTTCGTGCAGCAGTTGCTCATAACTCGGCACCCCGGTGTACTCGACCACGGCACGGGCCGTCGCCTGGATAGTGCTGGCGGGTTGATACACGAGGGCTTCCGCAGCGGATCGGATGCGATCGCCGGTCGGCTCGACGCCGCTCTCGCGCAGCCAGCGAGCCGGGTCGGCGCGATCTGCTTCGAGCATTGCGTTCACCTGGTCGGGTGTTTTGGTGGAGACCTGCGCGGACCAGAAGGCGTCGGCGAGTGTGAAGTTCCCCTCGACGTTGACGAGGGAATCGACGCGGTCGGGGTACCGATGGGCGAACGACGCAGCGATCACACCGCCCACGGAGTGGCCGACGAGGTGGACACGAGTGTTCGGCGCCCCATTGTTGAGAGTCGTGCGCACGTACTCCACCTGGGCATCGATCGTGATGCCGTGTGGATTGACGTCGGTTTCCCGTCCGTAGCCCAGGAGATCAGGACTCAGGACAACAGCCGGATGTAGATGGATGACAGCGCGCTCATCAGCGAAAGGGCCGATGAGTCCATGAAGGAGAACCACTGGTTGCATGGAAGGCCAGTCTACTGCGCATGCCCGGGCGGGTTGGTGGCGTGCCCCGCCGCTCACGTCCTGGAAGATCATTGGATCAACCTGTTGATCCTTCAGCGCCTGGGGTGGGGCAATGTCGATGGCGAGTCCCTTCGTGATCGCGCTGGAGCCGACCGAACGGGAACGGCTGGAACATCTGGCGGCCTCCCGAACTGCCCCGTGCGGGCAGGTCCAGCGGGCGACAGCCCTGCTGGCCGCTGCCGACGGGCTGTCGAACGCTGCGATAGGCCGGCAGCTTCACCGGCATGTCGACACGATCCGCGCCTGGCGGAGACGCTTCGCCACCGAGCGGCTCGACGCTCTGACCGACCGACCCCGGCCACTGGGACGCCCCAGGCTCAGTCCCGCCGACCGGCTGCGGATCATCGCGGCGGCCACCTCGACGCCACCGGGCACTGACACCGTGTGGACCCACCGACTGCTCGCCGAGTACCTGGCCGACATGACTGTCTCCGACTCGCAGATCGGCCGGATTCTGCGCGGGGCCGATCTCAAACCGCATCTGGTGCGCGGCTGGCTGACCCGCCCGGCCGACCCAGAGTTCTTCGGCAAGGCCGCCGAGGTCTGCGCGCTGTACAGGGCCTGCCCGCCCAACGCGGTCGTGCTGTCGGTCGACGAGAAGACCGGGATCACCGCCCGCTCCCGTAAGCACCCCGACACACCTGCCCGCCCCGGGCGACGGGCCCGCCGGGAGTTCGAGTACGTCCGCCACGGCACCGCCTCGATCATTGCCGCGCTCAATGTCCACACCGGCCAGGTCCTGACCGAGACGATCGCCCGCAACGACTCCACCACCTTCATCAGGTTCCTGCGGCTCCTCGACTCCGCCATTGCCACAGGCCAGGAGCTTCACCTGGTCATAGACAACGGCTCCTCGCATACGTCGAAGAAGACCCGCGCTTGGCTGGCGGCCCACCCCCGCTTCCACGTGCACCACACCCCCAAACACGCCTCCTGGCTCAACCAAGTGGAGATCTTCTTCTCCACGCTGACCCGTCGGCTGCTGCGTCGGGGACAGTTCGCCTCCCGGGACGAACTCGCCGACCGCATCGACGAGTTCGTCCTCGGCTACGACGAAACCGACGCCAAGCCCTACCGCTGGACCTACGACGGCACCCCACTCAAGGCCACCTGAACCCCCGAAGGATCAACGCGGTGCCGCACTAGGGACCGGACAGGCACCTCAGGGGCCCCGGTGCCGGTGGTCCACGGTTCACAACTGATCGCCGCCCAAGCCGCGCGACAGTGCGCACGCCCTTGGGCGCCGTCCGCTCCAGCGCCACCGCATCCAGCCGCAAGAACCTCAACGCCTCAACTTTCCAAGGGAATGTGGGCGCGGCAGTTCAGATAGTGAAAAGCGCGTACTTTCGATTGGACCCTGGGGAGGTGATCTCCATATGTTCTAGGTGATGAGGCGTCAACGGACCAAGGCTAAAGGCATAGTGATGCAGCTCGTTACGGCGAAGGTTGTTACTGACGAGGCGCCACTGTATGACTTGCTCAAGAATTTGACTATGCATATGCTGAAGCAGCTCATGCGCCGCATGCGGCACTCACTGAATTCTCGCTACCTCTCCATGTATCCTCGCCGGCGCCTACCGTCCACTGGAACGTTGACGTAGCTGAGGGTTGTCGACTGCTACGCGCTCAACCACTGTCGCGGGGGGCGCACCGTGTTCGTCATGATCCGCCTACACCGCATAGCATATTCGGCGCAATCTCCGCATGACCCGCGGACTCGACGAGAGCCACCGAGCGGACAGTCGGCAATGTACCTGCGACTGCAGCATCTCCCATTTGGCGTTCGACAGCACACCGGCGGGACCTTTGGACGAGGACGCCTCACGCCAGACGCGCCACGAATTTCCTAATCGGCGCTCTGGCTACCCATCGATTCAGACTTCGAGTCGTCCACATGACACCAGTCGCACTATCGGCGAGCACCCCTCGTCTCAGTACCGCAGCCTCAACTTCCCTGGATGAACGAGGCGCCTGCGTCCGCACGCTTCTCTGCTCCGCCCGCCTCCTGTTCACAGTCCGGCCGCTCGGCCGGATGTTCGCCCATCCCCTCGACCCAGGATGTCCTCATGGCTCCGCCATTCTCGCCTCAGCGTTCGCACACCCCCTCAGTCAAGGGGTTGACGCCCTTTGACTTCGACGAGCAGCACATCGATCGCGCAGCCGGAGTCCTGCTTGGCGCGGGAGTCGGCGACGCCCTGGGCGTACCGTACGAGATCGAACCCCGGCTGCAGTACTCCGACGACACGCAGATGCAGGTCTGGGTGGCTGAAGTGGCGGCGACCGGAGCGGACTTGCGTAGTCGTGCTGCCCTGGAAGCGATCGCAATGAACTTCCTCGGACGGATCGGCAGCGGGGCGGATGCGGGCAAACGGGCAGGGTGGGTCCTCCAAATGGCCCGCTCCGCAGTCTCTGAGGCGATGGACAGGGCTTCTCGAGTCTTTGCTGCCGACACAGACCGCAGTGCAGGAAACGGGTCACTGAGGCGAACCGGCATTGTCGCTCTCGCGTACCTCGAGGACGCATCCGCTATGGCTGAGGCCGCCACCCTTGTCAGCTCCCTCACCCACGCAGACCCCGAATGCGCCGAGGCCTGCGTGCTGTGGTGCTCCGGCATCCGCACAGCCGTCCTCAGCGGGACTTTCGACGGCGTCCGCGACGGGCTCGCGCTCCTTCCCGAGAACCGGCGCGCGGTGTGGGGGAAACGACTCGACGAGGCTGAGGCCAATCCCCCGCACTACTTCCAGTCCGAAGGGGTAGTTGCCGCACTGCAGGCGGCATGGTCGGCGGTCACCCGGACCCCGGTCCCGGAGCATCGTCCCGGCGACGGCACCTTCCCCGCCCAGCACTTCCAGTACGCGATCGAAGCAGCCTTATGTGCTGGAAACGACGCCGGCACGGTCGCCGCGATCGCCGGAGCGCTCCTGGGCGCCCGCTGGGGGCGCTCGGGGATCCCCCCGCGCTGGGAGCAGGCAGTCAACGGCGGGTCAAACAGTACCGGCCCCGACCTCGTCCGCCTCGCCGTGGCCACGGCGAGGGGAGGATGCCCGAGCCCGGGAACCAGTGGGTCAACCGGCGTCGCCGCGGCAGCGCCGGCGGCTGGCTCACCAGCTTCGACAAGTCGATCTGGCGCCGGTCGGCGCTACGGGCTCCGTCGCGTAGATGGCGATCTGCTCTCCTGACGCCGCCACCGCGGCCTGGGCATTCGTGCTGGTCACAGCCACTCGTTGATGGCCGCTACGAGCACGGTCGCCTCGTAGCGGACCGCGAGCTTGTCGTACCGGGTGGCCACGGCTCGGTGTCTTTTGAGGCGGTTGATTCCGCATTCGACCGCGTGCCGGGCTTTGTAGTCTTCTGAGTCGAACTTCGGCGGCCGGCCGCCGCGCGAGCCGAGTTTCTTGCGGTTGCGCGCCTGGTCAACCTTGTCCGGGATGGTGCAGCGGATCTTGCGCCGCCGCAGGTAGGCACGGTTCTTCCGGGATGCATACGCTTTGTCGGCGCGCACCCGATCGGGTCGGGTGCGCGGCCTGCCCGGCCCGAGACGCGAGACACGGATCTTGTTCAGGACGGGCTCGAATTGCGGGGAGTCGCCCCGCTGCCCGGCCATGATCACGATGGACATGGGCTTCTGGCCCTGTTCGACGGTCAGGTGCAGTTTGGTGGTCAGGCCGCCGCGTGAGCGCCCGAGGCCATGGTCGTCCGGTTCGATGCTGACGCCGCCAGGTGGCTCCTTCTGCAGCTCCCCTTTTTCCTCGCCCCGGCGGCGTGCTGGTGGGCCCGGCACACCGTGGAGTCGATGTTGATGTCCCAGGTGATCAGCTGTTTCGCGTCGGCCCGGGCCTGCAGCGCGGTGAAGATTCGATGCCAGGTGCCGTCCCGTTGCCACCGGCGGAACAGGTCGTAGACCCGGCCCCACGGCCCGTACACGACGGGCAGGTCCCGCCATGGGATACCGGCGCGAACCCGGAACCGTATGCCGTTGATCAGCTGCCGCCTGGCCCACGTCGGCGGCCGTCCGGGCTTCTTTCCCTTCGGTAACAGCGGTTCCAGCACCGCCCATTGCGCATCCGTCAGATCACCACGTGCCACAACCCGAGATCATTCCACGTTCAAGATCGACTTTTGATACACGCCCCAGACGAGTAAGTCCGATGTGGTTGTCACTGCATTCCCGCTGACGAAGGTCCCTGGAACAAGCGTGTGGGCTCGTCGGTGGTGTCTTGTTCCAGGGGAGAGATGTCAGTGGCATCGGGGATGCTTGGTGGCTCATGTCACCGAGGCAGGGAGCCTTCAGATGTCGATCCGTGTTGCCAGCCGTCGCCGTGCGATGGCGTCGCTGACCGCCGCGTTCCCTGGCGCGGAGGTCATCGATGTGACCTCCAAGGCACCGGAACCGTGGGTGCGGCCGAGTCCGTTCTCCCCGCACGGCGGTCGGCGCGAGCAGCGGGGAGTCGTGGCGGTTAGCCCGGCTGGCACGCGGCCCAGCGGGATTCCGTATCCATCCGCCATGCCAGATTGTTTCAAACCCTGTTTGCCGCGGTCGACGGGTGAGCGTCCCGCGACCTCACCGCCACCAGGGGCCTTGGTGATGGAGTCATCGATGGCGATCTGGTCGAGGACGAGGGCGACGATCCGGGCGCAGGACTCCAGCACGATCTGCTTGGGTTTGACGAAGAAGCCAAGCCGAATCCACTCGTCGCAGCGGCCGCGGATCGTGGTGGCTGAGCATGAGGTGTCGGCAATCGCCTGGTAGGAGCAGCCGAAGCGCAGCAGCTGAAGGAGCTTGTCGACCACGGTCCGGTCGTCGATACGCCGACGGTGGGAGTGCAAGGGGTGATCCGGGTGGTAAGCCGGCCTCTCGGGCAGCGTTACCGCGAACTAAGCCCAGAGCGGTTCTGTCAGCCATGATGGCAGTGCAAGTACAGATTTTCCCGGTGATCACGGAATTCGCAATTCCATGATCACCAGGGTCTGTGCCTGCCTCGCTCCCGGGGTGTCACCATCACGCCTACCTGCACGACCTTCCGGTGATGGCCTCTGCTATGTGGTTGGTTCCTCTTCATCGTCGACCGGAGTTCCGGCCGCGGCAGCGTCGGTGAGCAGGTCCATGAGGGTGCCGGAGTACCCCCCTGCCAGCATCTGGACGGCGAGGGTCCAGGTTTCCACGTCGGTACGGGGAAGACGGGCAGTGATCAGCTCACGGCAGCGAGGCACAAGCTCGACGACGATGTGCTGCACCGTTTCCAGCACGTCCGCCGCGTACTGAGGACCTGTTTTCGAAGGTCGATGCCGTCAGGACAGGAACCATTTGGAACTCGTGAGGTTGGCGGCGTCGTTTCGTAGGCGTCACGGCGAGGCGCTGGCAACTGCGTCCGATATAGCGGTTAAGTCAAGAATCTGAGACTCGACGTCGATGACGCCATCTACGCGCCGCCCCTTCTCTGCGATGCCCTCGTGCGAACAAACGTGCAAAGGGTGCCGCCTCGTGACAGAATCGGATCTTCACTGTCCCGTGGGCTGCTTCCTGAGGATCGCTATGTCTGAGTATGACGAACTGCTCGAGGATGAGCTGGAGGAGATGGCAGAGATGGATGCGCTGGAGGAGGCCGAGGAACGTATCAGCGAGGCACTTCTCGGCGGCGTCGCATCATTGGACCTCGGCTTCCTTGATCTGAACGTCATACCTTCGTCGCTGGGCGAGCTCACGGCGCTCACGGAACTCGACCTCAGTGGCAACTTTTTCGAGCTGCCCGACTTCCTAGGGAATCTCACCGAGCTCACGCGTCTCGACCTGGTTGATCTTCAGCTCACTGAGTTGCCGGAGTCGATGCGCAATCTCACCAGCCTCACCGAACTCAACCTCAGCGGCAATCATCTCGCTCAGCTACCGGGATGGATGGCTGATCTCTCAGAGCTCACCGAACTGAACCTAGAGGGCAACCAGCTCACCGAGCTCCCCGCATGGGTCGGTGAGCTCACCGCCCTCACCGAACTCAACCTCAGCGGTAATCAGTTGACCGAGTTGCCCGCCTCACTGGGCAATCTCACCGCCCTCACCGAACTCAACCTGGACTTCAATCATCTTGCCCAGCTGCCCGCATCGGTGGGCGGCCTCGGTGCCCTCACCCACCTTCTCCTAGGCAGCAACCGGCTCAGCCGGTTGCCCGCATCGGTGGGCGGCCTCGGTGCCCTCACTTGGCTGAACCTCGACCGCAATGACCTTGCCGTTCTGCCCGCTTGGGTAGGTGATCTCACCGCCCTCACCGGACTCAATCTCGGCGGCAACCGGCTCACGGTGTTGCCTGAATCGCTGGGTAACCTGTCCGCCCTCGCCCATTTCGACATCAACAGTAACCGGCTGACCGAGTTGCCCGCCTCGCTGGGAAACCTCGCCGCACTCAAAAGGCTGGTGCTCCGTGGTAACCGGCTGACTGACCTGCCGGCGTCCTTGAGGCAACTCACCGCCCTCACCGGGCTTCACCTGGACGACAGCGAGTTCACGGAGCTGCCCTCGTGACTGGGCGACCTGCCCGCCCTTACCTATCTCAATCTGAACGGTGACCACTTCATCCACCTGCCGGAAAGCGCCCGGAGGTCACGAGCAGGTTGCTGCGGAGTTTTTCCGGGTGAGGCGCCTGGTCATGAGAGTGATGGCCGCCCAAGTGATCAAGGTTTCGGAGTGTTGGACGAGGCGTTCGTAGTCGCGGGCGTGCCGACGGGCGTGCATCATCCAGGCCCATGTTCGTTCGACGACCCAGCGGCGGGGCAGCACGATGAACCCGGAGGCGTCCTTGGGGCGGCTCACGGTCTTGATCGTGAGGCTGAGGTACTTCTTCGCCCAGGTCGCGAGCTTTCCGGCATAGGCGGAGTCCGCCCAGACGATGGTGATCTCGGGATGCATCAGGCGAAGGCGGAAGAGGAGTTCCTTGGCGGCGTCGCGGTCGGTGAGCGAGGCCGGGGTGACCATGACCAGCAGGGGCAGGCCGCGGGTGTCGACCACCATGTGCCGTTTGCGGCCATTGATCTTTTTGCCCGCGTCGTAGCCGCGCGAGTCCTTGCCAACGGTTTCGGCGGCCCTGACGCTTTGGGAGTCGATCACGGTCGCGACCGCCCGGGGGCCTTTGCCCATCTCACGGCGGATCCGGCCTGAGTGGGCGGTTCGTGAGTCTTTGAGTGGATCTGCTGTCGCCTGATGGTGTGGCGGCGGGGCGGAATCTGCCGGTCCGCGGTTGGTGATCTGGTGATGTGACCGGGTGAGTGAACGCAAGTCGTACCCGAGTGACTTATCGGACGAGCAATGGGCTTTGATCGAGCCGGTGATCACCGCGTGGAAGGACCGGCACCGCTCGGTCAGTGGTCATCAGGGCGTCTACGACATGCGGGAGATCGTGAACGCGATCCTCTACCAGGGGCGGACCGGTTGCCAGTGGGCCTATCTCCCGCACGACCTGCCGCAGAAGAGTGCGACGTACTACTACTTCGCCGCCTGGCGGGACGACGGGACCGACCAGGTCATCCATGAACTCCTGCGCTGCCAGGTCCGGGAGAGGGCCCGACGATTAGAGGACCCGACCCTGGTGGTGCTGGACACCCAGAGTGTCCATGTGGCCGCCGGGGTCCCCGCCGCCACGAGTGGTCACGATCCGGCCAAGCGGGTGCCCGGCCGCAAGCGGGGCCTTGCTGTGGACGTCCTCGGCCTGGTCATCGCGGTCGTCGTCCTCGCTGCGAACACCCACGACAACGCCGCGGGCATCGTCCTGCTGGACCAGGTCGTCGAGCACGCCGGCGGGACTGTCCGCAAAGCCCTGGTCGACCAGGGCTTCAAGAACCAGGTCGTCATGCACGGCGCCGACCTGGGCATCGACGTCGAGATCGTCGAACGCAACCCGCAGGTCAAGGGGTTCGTGCCGCAGCCGAAGCGGTGGAGGGTCGAGCAGACCTACGGGATCCTGATACTGCACCGGCGCCTGGTCCGCGACTACGAGCACCGCCCCTCCTCCTCCGCTTCCCGCGTCTACTGGGCGATGACCCACGTCATGACCCGACGCCTCACCGGCGCGAACGCCCCCACCTGGCGCGAGACGCAGGCGGCGGCAGCGTGAACATCCAGCCTCTGCTCGACGCCCTGGACCTCCAGGAAGACGCCGCCCGGGCCCTGGCCGACGACCTCCGCGCACAGATCGACGGCCTGCAAGCCCGGTTGCGGGAGGCCGAGATGCACCTGGAGCACCTCGCGATCACCCGCAAGACCATCACCGGCCTCGCCGACCGGCTCCCGGCCGGCCCGCCGGATCTGCCAGAGCACCCGGACTACCCCCGCATCCTCGCCGTCTTCAACCACGCGACCGGGCCGCTACGGGCCAAGGACGTCTGCGGAGCCCTCGGCCACGAGCTGCTGCCGAAGAACGTCGAAGGCACCCGCGCCAAGCTGAAACGCCTGGTCAAACTTGGGATCCTCACCGAGGCCGACACCGGCAACTTCACCAGGAAGCAATAGCCGACGGAACCGCCACCAGCGGCCTTGCCCCAACCTCAGCCGGAAACGGGCATCACCTTACGAACCGCCCACTTAGGGCGTGCAGATCTTTAACTCGTGGCTTTCTGCGCGGTGGTTCGTTGGTCTGGCATGAGCAGGTTAGTGTTGGCAGCCAAGTTCGTGGCGATTCTGCCGCACCTCGAAGAACGGCAGCGCCGTCTCTTGATTGGGGCGGAGGCCGAGCCCCTCGGCCACGTCGGGATCAGAGCGGTCGCCCGTGCAGCCGGTGTTCGTCGGACCCTTCAAGAGCAACGGCCGTGAATGGGAGCCGAGAGGCGAGCCGGTGCGGGTCGACACCCACGACTTCCCTGACCGCGAGCTGGGCAGAGCAGTGCCCTACGGCATCTACGACGTCGTCGCGAACACCGGCTGGGTCAACGTGGGCACCGACCACGACACCGCCGCGTTCGCCATCGGATCCATCCGCCGCTGGTGGAACGGCGCCGGGCGGACCGCCTACCCGACGGCCGGCTGACTGCTGATCACCGCCGACGCGGGCGGCTCCAACGGGTATCGCACCCGCACTTGGAAGACCGAGCTCGCCCAGTTCGCAGCCGAGTCCGGGTCTGACGATCACCGTCTGCCACCTGCCTCCCGGCACTTCGAAGGGGAACCGGATCGAGCATCGGCTGCCAAGACCGGCCTGACGGGGTACGCCGAACTCGACACCGATCCGTACCCCACGGGCATCCAGGTCAGCGACGACGAGATCGCCGCCCTGCCGATCACCCGGCACCGCTTCCACGGCGACTGGAACTACACCCTTCACCTTCAGCCTCCGCTGGACGCGACGGCAATCAACAGTACGTCGAACCGGCCCCTGGCGAACAGACCGCCATGCCTCACGCGGCATGCGCTGCAAGACCGGAGGCGGGTGGTTGAGGTGGTGATGGGGTGGCCGTGCGCTTCGAGGAGTGGGCGGACTTCCTGTTTCGCGCATGCACCCGGAACCAGGTCCTGAGAGATACCGCCCCCAGATTTCTACTATTTGAAAGATCGCTGGGTCTGCAGACGCCGTGCGAGCGTTCAGAATTGTGGTCGGCTGTGAGTCGAACCGAAGAGGTAGCTACCTGGAGTTATGTTCAGATAGTCAAAAGTCGAGTTCAATGTGGTGCCAAGAAGTCACCTCGTAGCAGATAGTTGTGGTCGCTGCCAGCCGAAACGACCGATGCTGCGAGGAGCCGGGAGCCCAGAGGAGCCGCACTCGAGCATGCCGCTCGTATCACCGCTCGAGGTGTGGGGTCTCCGGCCTTGCCTGATGGCGGGTGTTCGTTTCGGCTGGCAACGGGAGGCGAGTGCCACCCGCCCTAAGTTCCAGTGAGCGGGAAGTTGGGTGGATCGCCGCGAGTATATGAAGGGCTGCTTCACGCAGACAGAGCGAAGGCTGTACAAATATGAGCGATTCAGGCGTGGACGGGAAAACATTGCTGCGCACGCTGGAGCGCGGCCTGAAAATGCTTGAAGCGATAGCTGACTACGAGGGCGGAGCAACCGCAAAGGAGCTGAGCTCTACCCTCGACATCAAGCTCGGCACGTGCTATCATCTGCTGCGGACCCTGGTGACCAATGGCTACGTATCACGTCTCTCGAGTGGACGTTACGGAATCGGGCACCGCGTGAACTCACTGAGTCGCCGCCTGCAAGAGCGACCGGGCTTCTACCCCGGCCCCTCTCCGTACCTCTCGGCCCTCCTCGACCGCCTCAATGCCAGGACGCACGAAACGTCCAGCCTGTCGGGCTGGGTCAATGGCAGGTTCGTGTTGCAGCGCTCAGTGCCTGGCCCGCGTGGCCTTAGAATCAGAAATCTGGAAATCGGCTATGCCGATGATCTCCACGCGCGTGCCTCCTCAAAGGCAGTGCTTGCTTTTCTCCACAAAGAGCAGATTGCTGACATGTTCCCAGGTGTAACGCTGAAAGCCCGAACTCGGAACACGATCACGGACTACGACGAGCTGCTCGGTGAATTCGCGAGAGTACGTCGGCGAGGGTACGCCCTTGACCTCGAAGAGTTCAGCTGGGGAACGTGCTGTATCTCGGCAGCCTTCTTCGATCAATCCAGGATACCGCGAGGCTCCTTCTCTGTGTCCGTCCCGAGGGCCCGATTCCACGCTGCCCGCGCCGCGGCACTGGTGAGACAGGTTCAGGAGGTTGCCGCGTTGGCTAGCGACCTCCTTCGCGCCCGGAAAATCTCACCAGAGGGGCCGAATAATGGTCCTGGGAGTGGCCGCCAGCAGGAGAACGATGAGGCGGAGTCCCGGTATTGAAGTCATGGCCATCGCCAACCTCGACGGTGTGTCCGGCGGAATGGGCACCATCTGGGATGTCATGGCCGTCGCGGAGGCTGACAGGGGCCATGGGTTGGGAGAATTGCTGCCGGAGCCGCAGCGGGCCTTTCGTCGGCTACGAGGTCTCCTCTTCTTCAGAGAGGCCATAGCCGGCAAGACATTCGTCAATGCGATCAGCAAGGCTGCCAAGAGCGTGGGGAAGGGCATCGTGAACTGCAGAGAAGAAGGCCTGCGCACGGAACGATGAGGAGCGGATAGCCATGGCCAAGAGGAAGAAGCGACCGCCCGACCAATGGCAGCGGCCACCCCTTTCGGCCCACCGCCAGGCCGTCGAGGCCATGGTCCGCGACTGGAGACAGTGCCCGCCGTTGCCTCAACGCAGTCACATCGCGATGGGTCTTGCGTTCGCCCTCGTCACGACAGGGATGTTCCTTGCCTACTGGCTTCCGTCGAAATCGCTAGTGGACGATCTGCGCTCACGCGGGGTGACCACCGTGGCCGAGGTCACGGGTAGAGACAACAACCCCCGCTCTGTGCAGGTCGAATTCGACGGGCCCAGCGGAACGGTCCGCACTGATCTATACGACTGGGGCGGCGTGTATCCGGACGTGAAAGTCGGGGACCAACTGGACGTCACCTACGACCGAGAGGACTCGTCGCGGGTGCTCATGCGGAGCTGGGTCGATGATCCCCCCACCTTCTCGCTTCCCGCGCTCGGCCTTCTGGGTATGGCTCCGCTCTTCCTGGCGGGCACCGTGGTACTCACCCTGCGCCGTCGCCGGATCCTGCGCACGTTCGGCCCGTCGACTCCACCGAGTCCCACTGCGACTGCTCGCTGAGATGGGCGCCGGACGCTGAGAGGACGTTCATGTCATCTATGCGCTGTTTTGGGGTAGTTGGGTCGCACCGGATTCGTCGCGTACGGGCAGAACAAGCGGTATGCCTCTTCAGTTGGAGCACGCTGGGACCTGGGTTTTACCCGGGTTACTACCGGTACCTTCTGTCCAGTTCGAATGCGACCCTGAAGCTGGCTTTGGCCTCGCTCGATCGAGCGCGCCCGGTTGGGGACCTCGTGCATGAGTGGTCCCATGACCTCTTTGCAGCAGCGCGAGCCCTACCCGAGTGATCTCTCCGATGCCCGCTGGGTGTTGATGGAACCGGCCTTGACGGCCTGGCGGGCCGAGCGGCAGAAGATCTCGCTCCAACTCGGCGGGAAGGTCACTGACCTGCGAGAAGTCATGAGCGCGATCCTCTTCCTCAACTGGAGTGGCGTCCCTGGCGCTACCTGCCCCACGACTTCCCGCCGCACACCACCGTGTTCGGCTACTTCAGCGCCTGGACCGCCGACGGCACCATCGAGAAACTCGGCCTCCATCTGCACCGCATGGTGGTCCGTGAGGAGGCAGGATGCACCGCCGAACCCACTGCCTGCGTCATCGATGCCCAGAGCGTCAAGACCGCTACCAGCGTGCCCATCGACACCCGGGGCACCGACGCCGGTAAGAAGACCGTGGGCCGCAAACGCAGCATCGTGGCCGACACCCTCGGCCTGTCACTGCTGGTCATAGTGACGGCAGCCAGCGTCTCCTACAACGAGGCCGGCAAGGAACTCCTTGCCCAGATCGCCGCCGACCACCCCACGATCACCGAGGCATGGGTCGACACCGGCTACAAGAACCAGGCCATCGAGCACGGCGCCGCCCTCGGCATCGATGTCGACGTCGTCCCAAGGAACGCGCAGGTCAAGGGATTCTCGGTGATCGCGAAGCGCTGGGTGGTAGAGCGAAGTTTCGGGTGGATCATGATGCATGGCCGCCTCGCCCGGGACTATGAGACCAAACCCGCCCACTCCGAGAGCATGATCCGCCTCGCGATGATCTCCAACCTCACGAAACGAGCAACCGGCGAAACGCCCATAACTCGGCACAACCTATGAACTATCCGGTCTTTAACTGGAACATCCTCGGAAAGAGTGTTTTGTTCTGGTGGGGTTATTTGGTGGCGCTTCGATGGTGAGTGGCTCTGAGACTTACGAGGCGGTGGTGCCCAACGGGAGCTGTGTGGCTGAAGACGCCGGACCTCGACCTGTTTCAATGCATTCGCTCCTGTCTGATCCCAAGGCGCCCCCGGTTGCCGCCGTTTGCGCCCTGGGGCGGTGCCGCGCCTGACGCTACTACCGAAACATGACGCGACAGCGCCCGTATCCCGGCGCCCTGTCCGATGCGCGCTGGGAACTGATCGGACCCACGCTCTCCGCCCGGCGGGCCGAGCGGAGAGGCAGGAGCCTGGGCATCGGCCGCCCGCCCGAGCACGACCTGCGCCGCATCATGGACGCCATCCTCTACGTCGACCGCACCGGCATCCCCTGGCGGTACCTGCCGCACGACTTCGCTCCGTGGGAGACGGTCTACGGCTACTTCGCCGCATGGCAGAAGGAAGGCGTCTTCGGCCAGCTCAACGGCCTGCTCCGGCGCCTGGCGCGTGAGGCCGAGGGCCGGGATGCCGAGCCGACGCCTGCGTGCCGGACGCGCAGAGCATCAAAACCTCCGCCAACGTGCCCGCAGCCGGCCAGGGTATCGACGCGGGCAAGAAGATCGCAGGCCGTAAGCGCCACCTCGGCGTCGACGCCCTCGGGTTGCTGCTGGCCGTCTGGGTGACCGCGGCCAGCGTCTCCGACAACGCCGGCGGTATCCACCTTGCTCTCCCAGATCGCCGCCACAAGCCCTCACGTGGCCAAGGCATGGGCCGACACCGGCTACCGCACGAAGGTCATCGACCACGGCGCCCACCTCGGCATCGACCTCGAAGTCGTCCAACGCGACCCGAGGTGTTCACGAGTGCCCTCTGCACTTGAAGATCGCTTCCCATCCGCCAACTGATCGTTTTCCACAAAACCGGCCGTCGAGGGGTGCGGCCAGTCAGGACGCTGGGCGGTAGTCAGCCGGTCGACCTGCTTGTTGATGAGGACGAGAGGGAATCGAGAGGTCTTTTCATCTATGACGTGCCGGTACCTCCTGGGCTTTGGAACGCAGGACGTTGCTCCAGCTAGACTGTCGGTGCAGTCGAGCCTTGAGGGTCGGGCTGACCAACGGGCCTTCCCTGCCACCACGCCAGCTGGCGGCGTCGCAGGTGTTGTCAGATCCCTGAGGCAAACTCGCGGCCATGCGAACACTCTTCAAGGGCGAGTTCAGCGTGGACTACGGCCAGATGTACATCGACGGCCGCACCGAGGCCGACATCCACGAAGGCCCGGAGGACGACCTCGACGCGTGCTTCATGGGACAGCGGGCGGCACTGTGCGGGGCGGCCGTGCCTGGACACCTGATCCTGCTGACCGGCATCAGCAGCGGCGCTGTCCCCCTCACCGTCGAACTGCACGAGGAGGAGCCGTCTTTGGACTACAACGGCTGGGAGGACATCGTGGAGACGCCTTTCCGGGCGGCCTCGAATGACACAACACTGATCGATTTTTGGATCGGTGAACAGCGGGACCTCGGCCTGCCCGCAGGAACGTACCGCGCCCGCTACCACTGCCGTGGCATGGACCAGGCCGTCGGCACACGGTGGGAGGACGAGCCGGTGCTGGATGAGTATCTGCTCCAGTTCTGGCCGGCCCCGTATGAACACGACCGCATCGTGAAGCAGACCAGCGAATCTGCCGCGTACTGGCACCAGGTCGTGAGCGAACTGTCTCCGCTGCCCACCCCCGATGAACGGTCCGAGGCCGAACGCATCACCCGTGAAAAGGAAGAGCAGGAAGAATGAGAGTTGCGGGAGCGGCGGGAGCACGCCGAGAAGAGGGAATGGGGCGGGCGGCTGCCCAGCGACCGACTGCGCAGCGTTGGCAAGGTTGCGGCAGAGACGCGGAGACTCGATGTCGCCCTCGTGCACGCGGTCGACGAGGCCGGGCCAAAGATCCAGCGTGCGATCACCCGTTGGGCCGCGCACCGTTCTTGCGACGTGGCCGGTCTCAGCAGCATGGACTGGATCGCCCGCAGCCTGGCCCAACTGGACCGGGGCCTGGCCTTCTCTCCACCACTCGATGACCCGAAGACAGCGCGGAAGTTCCTCTCCTCCGAGCCGCAGATTCCCAGCACTGTCATCACACTGCCGGACGGCACCAACGCCTCCCAACAGGAAGTGGCGCTTATCGCCCTGCTCATCGGGGCGGACCCCGACCCACTCAAAGCCGTGCTCCACGCACCCACGCCGCCGTCGGCACCCACGGCACCAGATGGCATGATCTGCTCACCGAAGTCCGTAGCGAATTCCCCGAGACAGCCCACGCTCCGCTGCCACTCGCGACCGACCTGCTGTCGCCCAAGAAACGTCGGCATGACGGCAATGCAATATCGGTCGTGGCCGTGAAGCAACAGCCGGACGAGGAGCCGCAATGAACTGCTGTTCGAACTCGATCGGTGTGAGATAGCCGAGGGCGGAGTGCCGTCGGCACCGGTTGTAGTAGGCGAGCCAGCGACATAGCTCAAGCCGCAACCGTGCCTTCGAAGTGTGGGATTTATCCACTTGTGGTGGACAGCGAGCGACAGGCGACGTGACGCACGGGCGTCGATCCTTGCCAGTCCGGTCTCGGCACCTAACGCACGGCGGTCATACGGTAGTTGTCGTTAGGGATCATTGGCGATCACCTTCTGCGATTTTGTGGCGGCTCTTCTACGGTGGGTCATGGCTCTGGCGGTCCTTGCGTCGGAGCCTGCACTTCGGGGTGGGAGGCAAAGCTGACGATGACGCCACTCTTCAAGCGGTTGGACGAGGAAGTAGCCGTCACCCGTAGCGAGTTAGCTGCTCTGCGCGAGAAGGTCGCCGCGACGGAACATTGGCTGGCTCGCCTGGCGATTACGCGTGAGACGGTGCTCTCACTGATGAGTGAAAGCTCTCGTGGTGACGAACCCCAAACACCAAAGTCGTGTGCTGCCGAGGTTCTGCAGCCCGCCAGAGTGCCAGCGCTGGGGAAAGGGCTGCTGGTGAGGGGATCCAGACGGCGGAGGCACCGCAGACACCCGGCCCGGTGGACCTGGAAACGGCGCGGGAGCGGATGCTCGTGCTCTTGGCGGGTGCCGGGCGGGCCATGAAGGTGCAGGACGGGGTCACGCCGCTAATGCTGATGGATTGCGCGCTAAGAAATGATCTTGAGTGTGGATGGTTCGTGAGCTGGGGTAAATGGTCCTGACCGATGCGGCCGGGCTGGGGGCGCTGTGATCGACGCCTGGCTCAGCCGTGTGCCCTGTGTGCAGGCCATCGCGCGTCGCGGGAGCTTCACCGCCCGAGGTCCGGCGGTGCGATAGCGGTCAGCGGTCCTCTGCGCGCCGGCAGCTCGCGATGTTGTTGCTGCTCGTGGGTCTGGGGAGTCTGGAACATTGAACCCTTCTCGGAAACGGCTCGTGATCTTCATTCAGGTGGTTCGGCCGTGTTCGAGCTGGAGCAGGACGAGGGAGGCGCGGGCGATCCGGGTGATCGCTGCGGGGTCGACACTGACTCGGCGCAGGGCTTTGAAGGTGACCTTGAGCAGGGCGTTCGCTCGCTCGGCGACTCCGTGGATGCCCCGGATCACCTTGTTGAACGCCTGTTGTGCTTGGGTGAGTTCGCTGCCCTTTGGCTTCTTGGCCGGGTGGCGGAAGCCGTCGCCGGCGTTCTCGTAGCCGAGATCGGTCAGGGTCGGGATGCCCAGGGTGACGGCGAGGCGGTTGAGGACGTCGACCAGGCCATGGGTGCGGGCGCAGGAGGTGTCGTGCTCACGGCCTGGTCGGACCGGGGAGACCCACAGCGGCCAGCCGTCCGGAGCCGAGACGACCTGTACGTTCCCGCCGTGATGGCGGTGCTTGGCGGACCACCACAGGTCTGCCCCGTTCGGGCCCTGGGCTGAGACGCGGTCCGTGCGGATGACGGTGCCGTCCAGGTTGAGGTGGGTGTACCCGGCGGCCGCCGCCCGCTCCAGCGCGGTCGACAGGTCTGGGGCATGGACGGCGAGCACGGTCGGTCCTTCGTGCAGGTAGCGGTAGGCAGTGGGCAGCGAGATCCCATTGTCCCGGGCGAGTTGGGCGAGGCGGGCGCCGTCGACGAACCACCGCAGCACGAGGACGCCTTGCTTGAAGACCCCGAGGGCCCGGGTGTTCTTGCGGGTGCCGAGCCGTTGGCGGTGCTCGTGGAGCAGTCGGGCCAGGGTCTCAGCGGTCTCCCTGCCCACATCGAGCACAGCGGTGTAGGTGATATTGGTCATTACGTGAAGCCTCTGGCCGGGAAAGTGATCTTCGCAGACCTGTTCCTACCAGGGGCTTCGCCCACATCTGACACCGGGTCACCTGGTCTCGCACCGACCCGGCTCACGCGTCGTCACGCACCGCAGCCGTCACGTCGCCGAGAAGCCCTCTTTGCGCTCTTGGGCTGGGGCTGGATGATTACAGAAACGGCCACTGCGTGATCATCGGGGGTTGTGTGGACTCCTGAAGATCGTGCGGTGGCCGCAGGCCATAGCGTAGACCCTGCTCGTTGGCGGGCGATGTTCGAGCAGGTCATGGCCCGGATCGCGGTCAGATTCAGGCGAGTTGAGCCCCGGACTGCGGCCCGGGCTTACGTGCTCGGGCTGCTGTCGAGTGTCGAACGGAAAAACTGCTGGCAGCTGGCAGCTGGCCGAGCAGGCGGGTCGTTTGCCTTCCTCGTCCACGGTCAGAAGGCCGGCCCTCGTGCATGACAAAGGCCCGGCATGTGAAGGAAAAGAACGCGGTGGGGGTACACGTACTCCGCGGCAGGGCGTCCCGGCTACCCAGCGGCGGTGCAGTGATGTTCAGGGACGCCCATGCGGACGGCGCAGAGCGAAACGCGGTGCTTGCCGAGGGCGAATCAGAGGCCGAGGCGCAGGACGGAAGGTCCTGGACTCTGGAAGCCCGGACAGGAGCTGGTCCTCGACAGCGGCACGTACACGGTCAGCCAAATCTGTACCTAGCGCGTTGTTCTCACACCGAAGACGAAACCTGATGTGACGCAGTCGCCGAAGGCAAGCGGTCGAGGAGACGAGCGAAATCTGTGGCCCAGCACTGTGGGAGGGCGCTGGCGGCTACGCTGGCACGTTCCCGACAACCAGGAGATCGGCATTGTTCTCACAGAACTCCGTGACCATCCGTCCCGTGGCGACATTTGGGTTGCTGCCAACGGGATGACCGTCGCCAGCTACGTCGACGTCCGCGAGGCGACACCGTGGAGATCGCCGAATGACTCTGGCATGTAGCAGTTGTCTAGACTGCACGTTCAGGCACCGATCACGGTCCCGGCAGGTTCATCGACCTGACTCGGGTCGGCGAGGCGGCACCGTGATGTGTTCCGGATGAGGCATGGAGCTACGCCCGGTGCGCTCTGAATGAGCCGTTTTTGGCCTTGCGTTGAGGCGTGGTGAAGGACGAGGGCAGCCTCGGCGACCCGCCTGCGTGCCGACCGGATCACCACACACGGGAAACGATCACCAGATGCCGTTTGCGTCGCAGGTCATAGGCACTCGTGAACCCCCGCATGGCCCGGGTGTCCCGGCCGCACCTAAGGTGCGGCCGGGACACCCGCATTGCGTGGGGTCACTTGGTGTGCGCGACGTCCACAATCAGCTTGTCCCTGGACTGAAGAACCCGGAATGGCAGCTTGGCTCGTATGCCCAGGCCGACCTGGGTCTGCCCCTCCAAGCTCGCCCCGAACTTGGTGTCCCGGAACGTCCTGTATCCGGTGATCTTCACGCCCGGCAGAGACTTCCCGGGCTGCCCAGCGTACGTATCCTTACCCGTCGCCGGGTTGTAACTCGGCGCGGACACGTGAATCTGCAGGATCGCGCCGCCCTTGACCGGGATCTTCTCGCCGGAACCGTCCTGATGGAACGTCTTCACGTATCCAACATGGTAGCCGAGCTTGCCCTTTACACCGTTGATGTCGAACACCATACGGTCGAAACAGGTGTTCTGGCTGGCCGTGATGTTTTTCAGTGGCTTGGACTCGGAATCCGCCGCCGACTTGGTGCTGCTGCCCCAGGCAGTCGAGCAAGCCGCGGCTGAGACGTCCTTGTCCAGCTGACCGGTCGCGGCACCAGCGATACCGGCCGTGCCCGCCAGACCGGCACCCGCCAGAACGAGCGCTACGGCAGATTTTTCTAACTTTCGCATGACTTGACTCCGCATAGGAATGAGTGTGAGTACAGTTGGAAAGGGGGAACGGGCCCGCTTCTCTGATCTCCACTCTTCCATCAGGGCAGGTCGGCGCCTTTCCGCTTTTCGGCCATCTGAAATCAGGCATCGGCTTCGCACGCTGTGTCGCTGACGGGTGTCGCTTACCTCCATACTTGCATCCCAGGTACGCCTGTGAGTTGCGCTGCGTCAGTTCCATCGCCGCACAGATTGAGTGCCGATGGACTGGGCTGTGTGCAAGAACCGTTCCGAGTTTGCCAGTGAGCCTTTTCCGGCCTCGCGCGTCAGCATGAGGTTGGAAAAGGCTCAGCGTCAGGCCTTCGGTCGCGCTCCTATCGCGTGTCGCCAACAGACCAACGTTCCGTCGACTGCGATCCTTTACCACTATTCAGCAGAGTCTTTCAACTCGGAGAGGTGCAGGCCAAAATGAGAGCAAGGATGCGCATCCAGTCGTATGACGCAGGAAGCCTGTCGTTGAAGCTTACGCCTGCCACCGACGGTCACCCCGGGCGGTTGCTGGCCTTGGCGAACGCTTCGTGGACGTCGGCAGGAACGCGGCCACGCTCGCTGACAGCGAAGCCATTTTCCTTCGCCCAGGCCCTGATTCTCGCGGTGGTCTCGCCGAGAGCGCCCTTGCGAACATCCTTCCTTCCCCTTCCGGTCTTGCGGCCGACCCGTGTAAACGGCGCCATGGCTTCCAGTAGTTGGTCGTAGCTGTCCGGGCCCAAGTCCAGCTCGTATGTCACACCATCGAGCGCGAGGATGTGGGTGGCGGCCTCCGGGTTTTCTTCGCCCGTTAGGTCATCTGTGTAGATGGTGACGATCTTCTGTGCCATGGCTGGATTGTATGACCAGACTGGGTGCCACGTGGGTCGGGGCGTGTCAACATTTCAGGCAGGCAAGGCCATCAAGGCTGGCCCACAGTTTGCCGTTCATTGAGAAGTTGGCCAGAGGGGTAGCTTCACGCACGGCTCTGAACTGTTCCGGGTCTGATGGAGGCTCGATTCCCTGAGAGGATCGAATCATGGCATGTCCGTCCCCCTCCCTGCTGAGTTTCGCGAGCGTGCGCTTCGCATGGTTGCGGAGATACGCCCGAACTACCCAACCGAGTGGGCTGCGACGGAGGCGGTCGCGGCGAAGCTGGGGATCGGCACGGCCGAGCGGGTGCGGACCTGGGTTCACAAGGCCGAGGTCGACGCTGGCCTGCGGCCCGGCGTCACGTCCAAGGAGGCCACGGAGATCAAGCGGCTGCGGGCCGAGAACGCCGAGCTGAGGCGGGCGAACGAGATCCTCAAGGCGGCCTCGGCTTTCTGCGGGGCCGAGCTCGACCAGCCGTCGAGACGCTCGTAACGTTCACCGACGCACACCATCAGGTGTTCGGAGTCGACCCGACCCGCCGTGTCACCACAGACTGGAGGTCGCGACGAGCACCTATTAGGCGGCGAAGAACCGCACCCCCGGCGCCCGGTCGGTCCGCGACGCGGAGCTGAAGACGAAGTTCAGCCACGTCCACACGGACAACTTCAGCGTCTACGGAGTGCGGAAAATCTGGCGGCGGCTTCACCGCGAAGGCATACCAGCGGCTCACTACACCGCCGCCCGGCTGATGCGCGATCTCGACCTCCAGGGCGCCCGACGCGGGAAGAAGATCCGCACCACCATCCGCGACGACGGCTAGTACTCCAGTCGCAGATCGCTATTTCCGCTGGTCAGGAGCGTGTCTGTGAGTGTACTTGCCTGACGTGCTGTCAGACGTTGTGAGTTCGTGACGTCGGGTGCGGCGGCGGTAGTGGCAGCGGCGGGCGATGGCCTGGTGCCGGCGTCGCCAGCAGGACCAGCTCATCGCGTGGCCGGTGTGCTGAAGGTGCGCCGACGGGGGACTGCCAGCTGCCGGGAGTCGCCGGATTTCTGCCACGGTGAGCGGTGCGAGGACGCCGGAAGCGTTTCTGCTGCCCCCTTTTCCGGCCCCGCAGCGGGGGCCATGGCGGCGAGGAAGGCGTGGGCGAGCATGGCCAGGGTGATGTGCCGGTACCAGCCGGGATACCGGCGGACCTCGTATTGGTCCAGTCCGCACTCGTTCTTCGCGGCCTGGAAGGCTTCCTCGATCGCCCAGCGGGTTCCGGCGACGCGTACCAGCTCAGAGATGGCGGTTCCATCCGGTGCGTAGGCGAGGTAGTACGCGATCTCCTCCGGGCGGGCCAGGCTGCGGCGAGCCAGTGCCCATCGTTGATGGGTGGGCTGGTCGCCGTCGAAGTCGTCGATGGCGGGCAGTTGGGCGGCTGCCCAGTCATAGACGCGCGGCCCCTTCGCGCCGTTGCCGCAGGAGTGGCGTTCCCAGGCTTCTTCGGGTGCCTGGGTGATGGCGAAGTCAATGCGTCCCAGGGCGTGTACGTGCTGGGACTTCGGCACGGCCAGGACGTAGCCGACGCCGGCTTGTTCCAGCGTGCGGCGGAAGCGCCATTCCTGGCCGTAGGCGGAATCCGCGGTCACCCAGGCGATCGGCAGCGGGGAGGCCAGGGCGCGGGCGACCATCGCCTTGGCCAGTTCGCCTTTGGTGGCGAACCCCCGCTCGTCGGGGATCTTCGCCGCCCGGCAGCGGTCTGGATCGGACGTCCAGGACTTCGGAAGGTACAGCTCCCGGTCCACCAGAGCCCGGCCCTTGGGCGAGGCATAGGCGGCGAAGACGCCTATCTGGCAGTTCTCGGTGCGTCCGGCGGTGCCGGAATACTGCCGCTGGACCCCGGCCGAGACGGTGCCTTTCTTGAGGAACCCGGTGTCATCGACGATGAGTACGCCCGCCGGGTCCCCGAGCTTCTCGGCGACGTATTCTTGCAGGTCATCGCGTATCTCATCGGGGTTCCAGCAGGCCCGGCTCAGCAGATGCTGCAACCCGGCGGGAGTGCGGTGACCGGCATGCTCGGCCAGCTGCCAGCTGCCAGCTGTTCTTCCGGCCCACCGAGCCGAGCAGGCCGTGAACGTAGGCTCGCATCCGCCGCCTTAAGTCCACCCGCCCGAACCGGTGGCCAATACGCACGAGCAGTTCTTCCAGTTCCGCCGCCCAGACATCGAGCTGCACATCGTCTTGCATGACAAGCACAACGGCCCGCCGTACCCGACGTCACGAACTCACAGCGTCTGACAGCACGTCAGGCGAGTATACTCACAGACACGCTCCTGACCAGCGGGAATAGCGATCTGCGACTGGAGTACTAGGGTCCGTCTTCAAACGGATCTTGCCCAGAGTAGGAACGATGCGAGGATGACCGCCGCTTCGTAGGAAGTGGCGGTCTTCTCGTGTCTGGTGGCGATCCCGCGGAAGCCCTTGAGCCGGTTGAAGCAGCGCTCGACGATGTTGCGTCGACGGTAGGCCTCTTGGTCGAACCCGGGTGGTCTGCCGCCTCGGCGGCCCCGGTTCAGCCGGTGGCGCTGCTGATCGGTCTTCTCCGGGATGGTGTGTGCGATGCCGCGTTTTCGCAGGTTGGCGCGGAAGCCGCGGGAGCTGTAAGCCTTGTCTGCGATGACCTGGTCGGGCCTGCACCGAGGTCGGCCCAGGCCGGTGCGGGGAACACGGATCCGTTCCAGCAGAGGGCGTGCGCAGACACTGTCGTGGCGTTGGCCGGGCGTCACGAGGATCGCAAGTGGGCGGCCCTTGCTGTCGCAGGCGAGGTGGATCTTGGTGGTCAGCCCGCCTCGGGATCGACCGAGGGCGTGATCGTCCGGTTCGTCCTGCCGATGGCGCCCCCTTTTCGGCCGGTGGCGGCGGCATGCTGGTGGGCGCGGACGATGGTGGAGTCGATCTGGACCAGCCAGCCGATGTCGCCGGCCGCGTCGGCGTGAGCTTGGATCTGCTGCAGGGCTTGGGTAAACACCCCGTCGGGGGCGTAGCGGCGGAAGCGGGTGTACACGGTCTTCCACGGCCCGTAGCGTTCCGGCAGGTCACGCCAGGAGATCCCGGTGCGGATCTTATAGACCATCCCGTTGATGACCTGCCGGTCCTCCACCCGAGGCCGCCCCATCGCGGCCCGGGGTATCAACGGAGCGAGTAACTCCCACTCCTGGTCAGTGAGTTCATGACGACGTACCACGACACCATGATCCACCACCCGGATGATCTTTGAAGACGGACCCTAGTGAGGCTCTCGCGGACGCCGGGACGGAAGCTCGCGAGGACACGATGCGTCGCTGTCGCCAACTTGTCGCTCCACACGTCGATACGGGGCGCGAGGAACATCCGCCCGAGACCGTGTGCTTGGGCATGCGAGACTGGCACCGGTGACCTTCTTGTCCTGGTCGTGGCAGCGTGGAACTCCACGATCATGGACGGAAGGTCATCCTCCGTTATCGGATCGTGGAGGCGAGGGGTGGACGAGGTGCGGGAGTCGTGGCGGCGCATTGAGCGCTGGGTGGCGTCCGAGCGCGCGCTGCCCCCGGTTGAGGAGATGTTCAACCCGCCTGTGGCGGTGGCGGAGATCGATGCAGCGGAACGGGCGCTTGGCCATTCGTTCCCGGTGTCGTACCGGGCTTCGTTGCTCGTGCACGATGGCCAGATCGAGACGGGCTACGTGCCGCATCAGTGGCTGCCGAACGGGATGTACCTGCTCACGTTGCGAGAGACCGTGGCGCTCTGGCGGGAGGAGCGGGCTGCTGAGACCCGGTTTGACAACGAGGGGGACTTCCAGGTGATGGAGGAAGACACCGACGAGTCCGACCGTGTTCGTGACTTTCCGACTGTGGCCGCGGCCGGTCGGCTGCCGATCGCCCAACTTGAGGGGATCTCCTATATGTACCTCGACCTGGTTCCTGGCCCGGCGGACGACCTTGGTCAGGTCATCTACACCAGAGACGAATGTTCGTTCTCGGTGGCGGGCCCGCACTTCGCGGACTTCCTGAGCCGGTACGCAGACCTCCTCGCACGCGGTGTGGCGCGCTACGACGCCGATACCTATGGTGCGGTGGTGCCAACGGACGAGTAGACCACATGGGACGACCTGCTCCGCCCGCCGGCCAGGCGCCCGACGTGAAGTGCGGCCCTGTCATCAGCGGCACCTCCACCGTCGCAATGAGCTGTGCATCGCCCCATCCGGCAGAAGGTCATCCTCGTCTCGGCGTCACGCTAAGTAACAGCTCCTAATTCGGACACCAGGCGGCGATGAGCCCAGACAGGTAACTTTGAAATCGCCCTGGCAAGATGTCGTGCGAACTCAGGAGATTTTGATTCGTGGGAGCATACCGAAGGATGTCATCGTGGAGGCGAGAGGGCCAGTATGATTGAAATGACATTTGATTCGTTCTATTGGGCTGAATACGCCACCCAGGATGCCCATCTCGACGAGGTTCGTACTCGACTCGCCTCCGGGACGGTTGGGGTAGACGGATTCCTGGAGTTGCTGCAGAGTGACTCGGTCGTCGCCGTCGGGGTCGCGCTTGATCACTACCGGTATGAGCAGTCGCTGACCCGGTTTGGCAGGACCCATCCATACGCGGAATACGAGTCGAATGTCCTGGAAGTTGCCCGCCGGGTGCTGGTCATGCCACCTTATTCGTCCGAGGATGCCGACGGTGGCGATGTTGGGCTGAATCACGCCAGTGCTTTGCGCGTGTTGGGGGACCTTGGGGATTCCAGTGACGCAAGCGTCATCTCTGCGATTCTGAGAGCCGACAATTCTTCTGAGGTGTTCAGTTCCGCCCTTTGGGCGGCCGGTGCAGCATTGCTTGATTCGGACGATGCATTCCCCCCGATGCCCAACTGGTCGATGTGATTGGTGGAGTCATCTTCGATGAATCCAGGAGGATGAAGGATCGGGTCGACGCACTCTCCGCCTTCAACCACGTGCAGGATGACGTCGTGGGGGAGACCCTGGCCAGGGTCGCTCGCTTCCGGCACAAGAGACTGGAGGTCGAGGCGCTTTCCCTCCTCATTAGCTACTACTTCGACGCCTATCGCTCGACGATCGAAGAAGTCATAGGTTCCTGGTCATCACAGGATGTCGACGGAATCAGGAAGCAGATCTTGCTGGGATTCGAGGCAGCGAAGAAGAGGCGCGGCGAGGATGTGTAGCTCGTTGAGCCTGAACGCGAATGGAGTAGGTACCTGACCCGTTACATAGACATCCCGAAACCCATCCGCTCCGTAATAGTCAACCCCGACACCGGCCCCCCAACGCATCATCTTCCTCCAGTTCAACCCGGACACCCTGGAGCAAAGCGTCTCCCCCCGGTCCGCCGGCGACGGCAGCGACGCAGGCGGTGAAGGACTCCGGTAGCGGCGACCGAAACAAGGCCCTCCGTCTTTAACGACACCGGCTTCAGCGTCGAACGCCGCTGAGCGAGCAGGCCTCCCAGGCCCGGCGCGCAGAGAACCGCTGACCGCTATCGCACCACCGGACCTCGGGCGGTGAAGCTCGGTGACGCGCGATGGCCTGCACACAGGGCACATGGCTGGAGCAGGCGTCGATCACAGCGACCTCCAGCCCGGCCGCATCGGTCAAGACCATCGGCGCGGCGGCGGCCGAGACGGCCCCGGCGGCGCCCCACGGGGGAAGGGCATCGCCGGGGCTGACAGCGGCCAGTTGATCAACGGTCTTGAGTAGGTGTGTGCAGATCAGCGAACAATCTGCTGGCTTCGAGTAGCGAGTCGAACGTCCCCGACTCCACGATCCGGCCGCCGTCGAGGACGACGATCCGGTCCGCGATGCGGGCGCTCCCGGGGTTGTGGGTGACGAAGACCGCGGCCTTGCCCGCGGCGAGTTCCTTGAACCGGCTGATGACCAGGTGCTCGGTTTACGGGTCGAGCGCAGACGTCGGCTCATCCAGCATCAGCACGGCCGCATCGCGGTAGAATGCGCGAGCGGTGCTTGCCGTCTTCCCAGTTCAGGCCGTTCAGGAGGGCGAAGAGCTTCTTGCGGTTGCCTTTGATCCGAGACAGATAGTGGCCGCCACGCTCCACAATGTGCTGGGCGTTCTCGTCGTGGGCATGGAGCGCGTCGGCGGTAATGAGCATGTGGTGAGACTCTGAGCCACGACCACCGGAACCCGGCTACGAGTATCTATGTCAGACCCCTCTGCAAACATCGCTCGTGTCTGAGGGGAGGCAGCCGGCTCTCCTTTGCCGGTTGCCACTGCGAGTCACTTCTTGAGGGGACGATGATGTCGACCGATGTATACGGCGTGCGGGTTCTGAAAGTCGATCCGGACCGGCTCCGTGTCAGATTCCAGGTGCTCGTCGTCTTCTACGACACCGAATCGCGCACGCACATCCCACTACCAGGCGAGGAGCCGGGCGTCTTCCTGCACTTCCTCTGGGAGAGTGCAGCGGGCCTTCTGATCCACGGCGAACGCAAGGGTCCCTTGGACAGGGTGCTCAGCACCGACGACATCGTGAACTACGAATGGGTCGACACCAACGCGCGCCGTTTCATCTCGGAGGTCCGGCGCACCGAGACGCTCAACGACCCGCCCACCGAGGAACAGTGGGAAGAATTCCACGACTTCTACGACGAGATTGGCGGCACCTGGCAGGACGAGGACCTGCTGGTCCAGGGCGAGTACGAGATACAGGTCACGGACCGCAAGTGGCTGGAGCACCTGAGCAGGGGGCAGGCCTGGGGCTCGGCTGCCTACCCGCTGAACGGCGACAGCTGGACGGCCGAGGACGCACCGCACATACCCGACCTGGCCCAACCGGCGGTCAGCCTGCGCCCGTTCGAGACGACGACGGGCAGCGTCAAGCACGACCACGTCGAGCGCATGGAGTTCTCGGATGACGGCAAGTACCTGGCGGTGTGCAGCGACCAGGGACGGGTGTGGGTTTACGACACCGCCGACTGGAGCGAGACCGTGCACACCCACGCAGGTGACTGGATCGTGCCGCTGATGATGTGGGTGCCCGGCGAGCACGTCCTTGTGGTGAAGGGCTACAGCACCCGGCACGAGCCCGAGGAGGAATCACAGTGGGCCTATGACGTGGACCAGGGCACAGAGGTCGAGGCACCCTTCCAGCGCGGGCACCGGCGCTCAGGCGACGGCGCATACCGGATCAGCCCGAACAACGCGGACGAGGGCGGCTTCGACCTGCACGGGGAGGAGCGTGAGCCCTACCGCCGCCTGTCCCATGCCGGCGACTGGGACCCGATCCAGTGCCACGCCTTCTCCGGCGACTCCTCGCGGCTGTTCCTCGGCGCCCAGAAGAACCTGTACGTGGTCGACCCGGCGAAGGGCGAGGTGGCCGACAAGGTCGTAGACGCCTCGAAGCGGTTGTTCAAGCTCGCCTCCAACCCGGACGGGAGTTACCTGGCGATCGGCGGCTTCAGCCGGAAGCTGAGCTATCTGGAGTTCGGCAAGAACCGGCCGCACGAGTTGTGCATCTGGCGGATGGCCGACAAGAAGATCATCCTGGGCCACCAGTTCCGCACGTACATCGACGAACTCGCCTGGTCCCCGAACGACGGCCGCTGGCTCGCCGTCGCCCTGAAGCCCATACGCGACGGCCAGTCCCATCGTGGCAAGACGGAGATTGCCGTCTTCCAGATGGGGCCAGGCGAGAGCCACTGACGTTTTCCCGTGCGCCCAGCAGAACAGTAGGTGACGCCGTGGCGTAGCGGTGTTCACGGCGACTTCCACATGTGCCGCACGGCGTGCAGTCGATTCGGGGAAAGCCACCCCAACCCGCCACGGAGCTGCACGCGGTGGCGCCGGGTGTCCTCTGACACCGGTCGAATGACGAGCGGGGGCGGAATCGGTTGATTGCGCCCCCGCTCCCCGATTCAGCGAGGCAAATCGGCGCGCCGATCCAGTCGGGTTCGCTCCGCATGTGCGCCTCCCCAATTAGCCCCCTTACGATCGCGATCCGGCGCCCCACCGGACGAGCGAAGAGGGGGACGATACGTGAGCGGTCTGTATCTACGGCACTCCACCGATAAGCAGACCAATACCCGCCAACTCCACGCTCTGGATAGCCTGCTCAAGTCCGGCGCACCTACGTACGAGGACCCGGCCACGTCGTCACGCGTCTACGCGATCATACCGATCCGGGTTTCGCCAGCTGCCCGACGAAGCGGCGATCGGCGACACCACGCGCATCGCGGACGCCGCGCGGCTGTTCCGCTCGACCAAGGACGTCATCCAGATCCGGGAGGTCCTCCAGCGGCGCGGCCTGCACCTGCACATCGCTACCGGCGAGTGGTCCGGCTTCGACCTGGCGGCCGACGACCCGCAGACCAAGCTGTTCGTCGCGATGCTCGCGGGAGTCCTGGAGTTCCAGCGCGGCATGATCTCGGAGAACACCAAGGAAGGCGTCGACGCCGCCGAGGCCGCGGGCAAGACCCTGGGATGCCCGGCCGCGCTCGACGGCGATAAGGCGGCCGACATCGTCGAGGTGTACGCCAAGGGCGCCGCGGTGAAGGCCCTCGCCCGGCAGTACGACGTCGCGCCCAAGATCATCCGCCGGGTGCTCGACGCGGCCGGCGCCCGCGACGTCGGCGACGACCTGAAGGAACCCGGCGGCGTGCCCGCCGACGCTGAGGACCAGGAGCAGGCGCCCGAGCAGCCGCACGCCATCGACGTGCCCGGCCTGCTCGCCGACCACTTTGACGGCACCCCGGACGCCGCTGTCCACGAGGCACTGCACAGCGGCCGGACCATCCGCCGCGGGCAAGGCCACTCGGTACGCGTCACCGCCCCGCTCGCCCTCCACCAGGCCACGCTTCAGCAGTGCGCCGCCCTCGCCGGTGACGGCTCCACCTCGGCCGGACGCAAGGCATACCGCACGCACGCCGACCGGATCACTTCGGTCACGCGGACATCCTGACGAACACGCATCGCCGTCAGACAGGTTCGACGCAGCCGACTTCGCCGGCACCCGGAGGAACTCGGCGGTGACGCCGATACCAAGCCCCTCGCACGGCAACGGGCCAGGTCAGGGGCTACTCCGTTGTTTTCTCGGCGAGTACTACTGGGACCCCTACTGCATGCCCGAAGAGGGCCTGCAGTGACCGGCGAGCCCGACCAGCCCACGGACAACGAGAGCGGCCGCCTGATCGACATCGCCGCCACCTCCCTCGGCATCAGAGAGGCCGCTTCACTGGCAGCAAACCCCCGCGCGGCTGCCGAGTCCGGCGATTCACAGATGCACGCCCGGCTGTGGCGGCTGGCGATGTGGGGCAAGAAGGCCGGCTCCGGGCTCGACGACCGGTCGTTCCTCCAGCCCGAGCGCCTGATGTCAGCGATCGGCGGCTTGAAGCCGGGGCACCCGGGCGGCGATCGCCTCCAACAGCCGAGAGACCGCGGCCGGGCCGTCGGCGCCGACCGCCAGCGCGGGCCAGAGGGCGGGCGGACCGGACGGGACGGCCGGATCGGCCGCGAGGTCCTCGGCGGTCCCTGAGCGATCAGGCCTGTGCCAAGAACCGGGCTAACTGATCGTTTCAGAATGCGGTTCGGAGAAAGCGGAGGCATATGAGGCTGCAAGCCAGTTCGAGCAGGCCCTGGTGGAGATCGGCGCGTCGTTCGTAGCGGGTGCGGAGCCGTTTGAACTGGTGCAGCCAGGCGAAGGCGCGTTCGACCACCCGGCGGACCTTGCCCAGTCCGGAGCCGTGGGCGACGCCGCGTCGGGCGATCACGGGCTTGATGCCGCGCTTCCACAGCAGGCGGCGGTACTTGTCGAAGTCGTAGCCCCGGTCGGTGTACAGGCGCCGGGGCTTGCGGCGGGGGCGTCCTCGCAGTCCCCGGACCGATGGGACGGCGTCCAGCAGGGGCAGAAGCCCGGTGGCGTCACGATGTGCACCTGCAGCGCCCCCGCCAGTGGCGGAATGCCTGCTGGGAGGGGGATCACGAGCATGTGCCGGTCGAGGTGCTGCTGGACGGCGAGTTGGTGTTCCCGTGGGTGACATGGTTCATCGACACGGCGACCGAGGTGATTCCGGGCGCGGCGATCACGCCGTATCAGCCCTCGATGGACGCGATCCTAGCCGCGTTGCGGATCGCGCTGTCGAGGGACGAGGATCCGACGGGCCCGCACGGGCCGATTGGCGGCCTGCCCTCGCTGGTGCGGATCGACCGCGGCGCCGACTTCCTCTCCACCACGGTCGCCGATGCGCTGGGGCATTTCGCGGTACCGGTGCAGGACCTGCGCCTACCAGCCAGATTTGAAGGGGTCGATCGAGAACCTGAGCCCGTGCGCCGAGCGGATGCGTTTCGCGTCCCTGCCCCACTACACCCATGCCCCTTCGATGCGGCCGCGTCCTGGTGCTCGTAGCAAGCATGCCGACGGCCGCACCCGCACGCTGACCGCGAGCGGGGTGCGCTGGAACAAGCGCTATTACGTGGGGGAGTGGATGCACGGCGAGGCGGAGGCGGGATGCAAGGTCCGCCTGCGCTACATCCCGCACCATGACCACGAGATCGAGGTGTTCGAGGCGGCCACGGGGAAACACCTGGGGTCGGCGCACCCGTCCGACGGCGCCACCGATGAGCAGCGCAGGGCGCACCGGCGGCGCAAGGCGGCCGAGAAGCGGCGCCTGGCTCGTGCCCTGTCTGCGGCCGCCAGCCCAAGCGCACCGCGGCCACCGCCCCTGCCTGGGAAGCCCCGTTCCTGGTCGCCTCGTTGGACGACCCGAAGGGGTTCGGCCCGCGTCTGCACACCTACCCGCACACCTACCTGCACGCGGACGCGATCGAGGACGGTGTCCTCGCGGACTAGCAGCTTCTGACCCCCACGATCACCGACACTGACCTGCGCACCGTCCTGACCAACCCGGACGACACACACACCGGCTTCGGCCCCACAGGCAGCGGTGGCCGGCTGGGTGAAGAAGACCTGGCCGCAGGTGGAAGGATCGTGGCGGCGCTCGGCGCCGGGCTCGTCTTCGAGGACGAAGCCGGATTCTCGATGACGCTGCCGACCACCCGCACCTGGTCCCGCCGCGGCCACCTGGAGGAATCCAATCGTGCGGCGGCCGGCAACGCTTGCCCTACGATGAAGTGCCGTTCGAATGCTGGCCCGGGCGGTGTGGTGCCGCCAGACTGTGCGGGTGGCAGAACGAGAGCGTTATTCGTAAGGGTTACCAGCCGAGTCGGTAGAACTTGAGTGCTGTGATGATTCGGATGACGGTGGGAAGTTCTGCGAGACGTCCTTGATATCCGTTGGCGAGCATTTTCCAGTTCTTGAGGTTGGCGATGCATCGCTCGACGGCGGATCGTGTTGAGGAGATGCTCCTGTTGTTGGCCTTGTCACCGACGGAGAGCTCTCCGCCTTATGGTTTCTTGTGGGGCGTGATCGCGTGAGTTCCCTGGTGCGCAGGATCGGCCATGACTGGAGTGTCCGTCAGGTGGGCTTCCCAACCGCACTCGGTGAACGCTTTGCGGTCATGAATTGATCCACGCAGAGGTACGGAAATATCCAGCAGACCGCCCTTGGTATCAGCGGCAATCTGGACATTCAGCCCGGCACGGCGACGCTTGCCAGAGAAATTGACGTCGTGGCCGGCACGGTTTCCGGTCGGGATATCGGTTCCATCGACCAGCACGAGTTGGCCACGGATGGCCTTTTCTATATCCGGGACATGCAAGTACAGAGCCTGGCCGATCAGCGGGAGCATCTTCCGGTAAATTCTCGATACGGTCGGATGACTAACCCCGAATAGATCACCCACAGATTCAGATTTTGCCGGATGTGCACCAACGTGAGCGCGACCGCACGATACAGTCCGAGAACCGGAGGTCGTCCTCGTTTCCTGGTGCAGTAAGTGATTTGCCAGACGCGGGCGACGAGCTCCTCGATCTGGTCGGCAGCAAGCCCCGTAGTAGATTGATACCGCAACAGCCCCAGCGTAAGCCACGTCCCGACAGAGGGGACGAACTTACGGGAGGGGGGCGCTTCTTTATATTTGTGTCCGAGTCGATCCGGTGAGGTAATTTAGCCGACACGACTCAGATGTTTTCGCGTATCTGAACTTCCTGCTTTGACGGTTGGCGCGAAGCATCAGACGCGATATGTTCTGAGTTATGCTCCCTGGACGGAGCGATTCAGGAGGTGGCGGACACGTGGTGTCTACGGAGAGTGTTCTCACGTTCGCGGCGATGTCGCTCTTGGTGATCGTGATCCCGGGGCCGAGTGTGCTGTTCGTGGTCGGCAGGGCCCTCGCACACGGTCGCCGCACGGCGCTCGCGACGGTCCTCGGCAATGTGATCGGCTGCTACGCCCTGGTGATCGCCGTGGCGTGGGGCCTCGGCGCGCTGGTGGAGAGCTCGGTGGCGCTGTTCATGGGCGTGAAGCTGGCAGGGGCGGCGTATCTCGTCTACCTGGGTGTGCAGGCGTTCCGGCACCGCAGGGAGATGCGCGTGGCGAACATGGACGCTCCGGCCGGTGAGCGGCGTGGTGATCTGCGTTCGATTCTGGACGGCATTTTGGTGGGGGTCACCAACCCGAAGGGCATCGTCTTCTTCGCGGCGGTGCTACCGCAGTTCGTCGACCACTCGGTGGGTCATGTTCCCGTCCAGATGATGGTGCTGGGCCTGGTCCCGGTCACCATCAGCCTGGTCACGGACACCCTGTGGGGCCTGGGCGCTTCGGCGGCCCGCTCCTGGTTCGCCCGCTCGGACCGCCGCCTTTCGACGGTCGGCGGGGCGGGCGGCCTCGCGATGATCGGCCTGGGCGTGACGGTGGCGGCGACCGGCCGCGCCGACTGAGGACTGCCTCATTCGGTTGCCGGGAAACGATCTAGCGGCCTACCGTCGGGCCCATGGCGGGCGACGAACCCACGCGTGCGGCACGGTTGCTGGATGCCCAGGCGAAGGCCGTACGGCTCTTCGCGGAGATCGAGGGGCGCGGGCTGGTGGTGCCGGGCGAGGGGGAGCGGGCGGTCAGCGGCCGGATCCGGGATCTGGCGAACGAGATGTTCGGCACGACCCGGCACTGGCACAAGCGGATCGTGCGCTCGGGGCCGAACACGCTCCTGCCGGAAGTGGTCGTATGTTGTTTCTTCGGATTCGGCCACATGTGAGTCCGCTTGAGATTTGGTATTGCGATATTGCTGACATCGGAGGTGATCCATACCCTCCAGGATATATCAAACTTGATCTATCTTATAGTCAATATCTTGAAGCACCGCTGCTTGCCAAGGGGGTATTTGGCTGGCAATACTTGTACGCTAAAATGTCCCTGCGTGATACTTCATGGAGCAATGTGAGAAATCGCCTCAAGGTGATGGTTGACGTGTTTCCCGAGTTGTTCCCTCAGTATGACTACACGGAGTTGCGTGAACGCTTTGAGGCCCGCCTATGACCCGCTATGCAGACATACCCAAACCCATCCGCTCCGGAATCGTCCTCGTCGACCCCGAGCGGGGGACGCCGCAGAGGATCATTGTGCTGCAGTTCAATCCGGACACGCTGGAGCGGCCATTGGCACTCCAATCCGCCGGAGGCCAAGCCGACAGCGGCGGAGGCGGCAGCGGAGGCGGGGTCAGAAACGAAGCCCTCCGCCTCAAGGGCCCCGCTCAGGAGACGTGGAAGTTCACGGCGGAGATCGACGCGACCGATCAGTTCGAGGTGGCCGCGCCCGACGGGATACACCCGCAGCTCGCGACGCTCGAAATGCTCGTGCAGCCGACCACCGCCAAATTGCGGGACGCCATGCGGCTGTCCAAGAAGGGGACCATCGAAATCAGCCCGATCGAGATGCCGCTGACCCTCCTTGTTGAGGGGTTCTGTCGGTCCAGGTGGAAGGCACTTTGTGCGTGCAGGTGCCGGCGCGGCCGCTCCCTGCTCCGGTGCCATGGGCCGGCCCGTCGGCGGCGGGCGGGCACGCGGAAGGTGGCGTCGGCGGCTGTATGCACAAGGTCAGGTGACGGGCGGGACCGGGATGTTGTAGGTGATGTCCCAGCGGTCCGCGGGGATGAGGAGGTCGGCGGTCTCCACCGGCCTGCCGTCGGTGGAGTAGTGGGTGCGCTGGATCAGCGTCGCCTGGGTGCCTGAGGGCACGCCCAGCAGCTGCGCCTGGTCGCGCTCGACATGGACCGGGCGGAGTCTCTCCACGGTCCGGTCCACGGTGATGCTCAGGTGCGCCATGCGGGCGGCCACGCCCCGGCCGGCCAGCGGTCCGCCTTCGGGCAAGACGATGACGGTGCCTCCCGTGATGGCCATCGGCTCCCAGCTGGTGGACAACATTGCCGGCTGCCGGTCGGCGAAGATCTCGTAAGTGGTCCGCACGCACAGCTCGCCGGGCTCGAGGCCCAGACGCTCGGCGATGTCCGGCGGGGCTGGGACCTTGGCGATGCTGTCCGCCTCGTAGGTGCCGTCGGCGCCCAGGCCGACCAGGCCGGTGGCCGGGGTGCGCAGCATGGTGCGCCGCTGGTAGGGGGCCCGTACGTAGGTGCCCGAGCCCGCGCGGCCCTCGAGCAGCCCTTCGGTGATCAGCAGCTCCTGTGCGCGGCGGATGACGTTCTCCCCGACGCCGAACTCGGAGCCCAGCTCACCGCGTGAGGGCAGACGCTCGCCGTGGGCCCAGGTGCCGTCGGCGATGCGAGCTCGGAACGCGGCGGCAACGCCCAGATACGGAGCGGCTCGTGAGCTGCCGTCAGCCATGCTTCTCCTCGCCCACGGCGCTGACCTGTACTGATTGACAATCTAGTGGACTAGATCAAAGCTAGTGACTAGTATCACGTTCTGTGTTGATTGGGGGTGAGTGCGTGGCTGAAGACCACCAATCGGACGCAGTCCAGGACGCGGCCGCGCAGCTGGAGACCCTCGGCGGCGCCCGGCCCCGCATCATCCCCGGACCCGGCGACATACGCATCGAGGCCGACGTGACACCGCGCCTGGCCCGCAACTGGGACCAAGCCCTGCAAGTTCTCAACCGCGGCACCGACTTCGGCTTGACCCTCACCGACACCGGCCAGGTCGCCTGGCTGCGCATCTCACGGGAGACCGGCACCCGCTCATGACCGACCCAGCACTCCACGCCTTCGCCAAAGGGCACGGCGCCGAGAACGACTTCGTCATCCTCCCCGACCCCGACGGCCGCCTCACCCTCACCCCGGCCGAAGTGGTCCGCCTGTGCGACCGGCGCACCGGCCTGGGCGCCGACGGCGTGCTACGCGCCGTGCGCTGCGCCGCCGACCCCGAGGCGGCCGCGATGAGGGAGGCCGAGTGGTTCATGGACGACCGCAACGCCGACGGCAGCCTCGGCGCCATGTGCGGCAACGGCCTGCGTCTGCTGGCCCGCTACCTGGTCGACGCCGGCCTGCACCGCCCCGGTGCGCTGCTCCTCGCCACCCGTGCCGGCACCCGCAGGGTCCACGTCCCGGACCACACCGGTCCGGTCACCATCGACATGGGCCGCCCCCGCCTCTCCGGCGCCGACGGCATACAGGTCACCGCGGCGGGCCGCACCTGGCCCGCAGTCCAAGTCGACATGGGCAACCCCCACGCTGTGGTCTTCCTCGAGGACACCGCGCTCGCCGGAGACCTGCGCACCGCTCCCACCGTGACGCCCGCTGCCGCATACCCGCACGGAGCCACCGTCGAGTTCGTCGCCGCGCGCGGCCCCCACCACATCGAGCTGCGGGTCCATGAACGCGGTGTCGGCGAGACCCGGGCCTGCGGCACAGGAGCCTGCGCCGCCGTCGCGGCCGCCCGCGCCCACCAACCGTCCCCGCCCCTGGCCGTCGACTACACCGCCGACCTGCCCGGCGGCCGTCTCCACATCGTCGTGCGTCCCAGCGGAGCCATAGACCTCACCGGTCCCGCCGTCATCACCGCCCAGGGCACCGTCCGCCTCACCCAGCCCAGCAACTCCGGGCTCCCGGCGGGATCCGGCACATGGGCACAGCGGGGGTCTTGAGAATCCGGGACCGACCCGTTCAGGGGGAGCCGTGCCGAACATGCCCAAGGCTGAGGCCGAGCCTCAGTGGTCCGCGCTGGTCGAGCCGGAGGAAGCCGCGCGGAGCTCGTGGGATACCTCGCCGTATGTCACCAGGCTGGTGGACTGCGGCCTGGAGTGGGACGCCATCGTCATCGCGCCGCTGGAGCGCGGCATGGCCGCGCTCACCCGCCTCAGTCTCCCGATCGACCGCGGCTATCCCGTCCTGGCGGACTACGTCCGCCAGGAGCTCATCGTCCATGTCCCCGCCGGCACTGCCCGCCGGTGCACCGCCCAGGGCACCCGCTCCCTGACGACGGGCTCGTGGCTGCTCATGCCGATAGGCCAGCGCGGATCCCTCTCCGCCACCTGGCTCAGCACCCCGCACCCCACCCGGCCCCGATTCGTTGACCCCGGCGAGCTGTCCGACGCACTACGGCACATCGACCAGACCGGCGTCGCCTGAGAAAGCAGCCTGCCGACTCCCCCGTAGCGGCAGGCCATCAGAAGCCCCGGCAGGCCACGGTCTGCCGGGGCTTCTCCACACGGGGGACGGCTATGAGGAGTGACCGCGCACGGCCAGAGGGCTGCGGTGAGTCTTCTTGCCCTGGCTCTGCCTGAGCTCCTCGACAGCCTGGCATCGCCGACATCCTCGGAGCCGTCCATCAGCAGTCCCGGGGCCGCGAAGAACTCCCGTAGCCGGGCAGCGACGTCGGCGTTGAAGCAGCGCAAGTGACGGTAGCCGACCAGCCATCCGCAAAGTAGAAATCCCGGTCACAACGCCGCCTGGCGCCATCCACACTCCACCGTCCAAGCCATCCTGTCTGTGCTTGCATGTCCCGGATATCGAAGAGGCCATCCGTGGCCGACTCGTTCTGGTCGATGGAACCGATGTCCCGACCGGAAACCGTGCCGGCCACGACGTCAATTTCTCTGGCAAGCGTCGCCGTGCCGGGCTGAATATCCAGATTGCCGCTGATACCAAGGGTGGTCTGCTGGGTATTTCCGTACCTCTGCGTGGAGCAATTCATGACCGCAAAGCGTTCACCGAGTGCGGTTGGGAATCCCGCCTGGCAGACACTGCAGTCATGGCCGATCCTGCGTACCAGGGAACTCACGCGATCACGCCCCGCAAGAAACCATGGGGCGGCGAGCTCTCCGTCGACGACAAGGCCAACAACAGGAGCATCTCCTCAACACGATCCGCCGTCGAGCGATGCATCGCCCACCTGGAGAACTGGAAGATGCTCGCCAACGGATATCGAGGACGTCTCACAGAACTTCCCACCGTCATCCGAATCATCACAGCACTCGAGTTCTACCGACTCGGCTGGCACCCCTTACGAATAACGCTCTGAGGATCTGAGGACGGACATCTCGTGGTCATGAAGAACTATCCGCCGCAGTTCAAGGTGGACGCGGTCGCGCTGTACGAGTCGCGGCCCGAGGGGACGAAAGAAGCTCAATGGTCTGTGGCGGGGTGAGTCCTCGCGCGACGGTGGAAGTGGATGTTCACTTCCACCACGCGGCAAGCACAATCAAAGTAGCGGCAATCAGTATCAGGATGGGGCCGAGCGGGAATTCTGGCTCGGAGTCGTCTCCGGATTCCCGGTCCTGCGGATCGTCCAGGTCCGACAACGATTCATTCACGTGCAAGGCTCTTTCTCGATACGCTTCTTTTCTGAAGCGACGGTGGTGGGCGTGGTTGAAGCGAGATGATCAGTTGCCGACCGGGATTTCGGCTCGGACGAATTCGCGGAGCCAGGCTTTGAAGACGGGTCCCAGGTCCTCGCGCTCGGCGGTGAGGCGGATGATGGCACGCAGATAGTCGTCACGGGCTCCGGTGTCATAACGGCGACCCTTGAAGACCACGCCGTGCACCGGGCCGCCGACTTCTTCGTCGGCGGCGAGCTGCTGGAGCGCGTCCGTGAGCTGGCGACGCAGCACGCGCATGAGGGGGTTTTCGACCATGCGGTAGATGGCGCCCGAAAGCAGCAGGGACGAGACGGCCGCCACAGCCATCGACGGGAGGACGCCGAGCGCGGGGACCGTCTGTAGCAGCCCCTTTGCCACAAGTATGCCGATGCTCTGGTGCACCAGGTAGAAGGGGTAGGTGAGCGCGCCGGCGGTCACCAACCATCGCCAACGGAGTCGGGCGAGTGGGCCGTTTCCGGCGAGTGCGAGGACGGCGAGGAAGCAGGTCAGTATCGCGGCGCAAGCGGCCCAGGAGATGGCACCCCCGTCAGCGGGTTTCACGGCGTGGGCGGTCACCCGGTCGTTGAGTACAGTGAGTTCGTAGCACCAGGCGAATCCGGCCAGTAGCCACGGTACGAGGTTCCGTCCGAAGCGGTGCATCAGGTAGAGCGCTATTCCCGTGATGAAGAGGCCCACGTCCTGGCTGACGAAGAGCTCGTCGAGGACGGTCGAGTCGAGTTCGCGGGCGATGACCGCAAGGGTGAGCCATGTCCCGCAGACGGCGATCATGCGGCGGTAGGTGAGCCCGAAGTACAGCATGATCGCCATCAGCAGGTAGCAACGGGCCTCCACCCACAGCGTCCAGGCAACTCCCGCGATCAACTGGAGCCCCAGCGACCCGGGGACCATCGTCAGGTTCCCCAGGACTGTTCGGGGGTCGAGCGGTGTGGCTGCCTGAAGATGGACGAGCCGAGTGATGAAGACCAGGCCGACGACCATCAGCACGGCGCACCAGTACGACGGGAACAGCCGTGAGACGCGGGAGACGATGAACTGCACGGGGGTGCGTCCCCAGCAGCTCAGGCAGATGACGAATCCGCTGACCATGAAGAAGAACTCCACGCCCAGCCAGCCGTACCGGCTGATCTCGTGCAGTGCCGGAGCGAACTGCTTGGGGTCGTTGGCGCCCCAGAAGTTGGGCGTCGTCGTGCCACGTGGTGGTAGGCGGCCACCACGAGGGCGGCCACGAGGCGCAGTCCGTCGATGGAGGCCAGCCGCGTCCCCCGGCTGGCCTGCTCGGCTTCCGCTCGCCTATACGGTTGGCGGGAGCCTCGTCGAGGCCGGTTCTTCGTCGGACGGAAAGCGTCGAACTGCCTTTCTTGTGCACAGGGGTTTCTCCAGAACGGTGGCGAGGCCTGCGCTCAGTTCTGCGACCCAGCAGCGAAGGGGCTCAGCACGACGGGGAGTTCGCGGTAATCGTTGGCAATGAACGATGCCTGGGGAGGGATCTTGGTGTCGGGGGCTGCGAGGGCCGTTTCGGGGAAGCGAGTAAACAGGGCGCGCAGGGCGATGTCGGCCTCCATCCGGGCGAGCGGGGCGCCGAGGCAATGGTGGATGCCGTGGCCGAATGCCAGGTGCTGTTTGTCGTGCCGGTCGATGTCGAACGTCTCCGGTTCGTGATGGGTGCGGGGATCCCTGCCGTGTGCGCCGAACCCAATCAGCACGAGGTCGCCAGCGCGCAGGGTGATGCCCTGACCCAGGTCGATATCGGCGGTGGCGTAGCGCAGCGGCAGGTGCATGATCGGTGGGTGAAGGCGCAGGCTTTCCTCGATGACATCGCCCCACCGGTCGGGATCGGCGAGCACGGCAGCGAGTTGGTCGGGGTGGGTGAGCATGGCGTGCACACCATGGTCGATGAGGGAAACGGTGGTTTCGCTGCCGGCACCGAGCATCAGCATGAGGGTGCTGATCAGTTCGTCTTCGCTGAGCTGATCACCGCCTTCCTCGTGGTTGGCGAGGAGCAGGCTGGTCATGTCTGCCCCGGGGGAGGCGCGTCTGGTCTCGATCAGGGTGCGCATCGCGGGGAACAACTCGCGTCCGGTGGCTGCTGCTTGTTCGACGGTGGCGCTGGAGTCCAGAACGGCGTCGATTAGACGGAGCATGTGTGGTCGCTGGTTTGCGGGGACACCAAACAGGTCGCACATGAAGCGTGTGGGTACCTGGTAGGCGAACAATGTCCGGAGGTCCACCACGGCGCCAGCTTTGAAAGTTGCCAGGTTGTCCAGGAGGTCGCTGACGATTGCTTCAACCGAAGGGCGTAGGGCTTTGATGCGGTGGGCGGTGAATGCCTTGCTGACCAGGCTGCGTAGGCGTTTGTGGTCGCTGCCATCGTGGGTGAGCATGCTCGTGACGTCGACAAATGAGGTCAGCCATGGAATGGCTCCAGGCTGATAGCCGGGCCAGCTGGTGCGTGGATTCTTGGAAATCTGCGGATGGATGAGCAGTTGCTTGGCGACCTCTCCGCGGGTGACAGACCAGGCAGTGAGCTGGCCTGGTAGCTGGACGCGGACGGCAGGTCCCGCGTCGCGCAGCTGGTCTGTCTGTTCGTAGAGCAGGTGACCGCTCCTGTCGAGGGACACGGGGGGAAGCGGTGCCATGGTCACGTGGTTCCTCCTTTAGCGGTGCCATTGCCGGAAGGTGCCTCGGCCGTTTGGGGACGGAACGTGACGGGAATTGCGGCAGGGCACTGGTGGAACGGCCCGTGCCGGTTGGGCACATGGTGGCCGGTGAGCTTTACGTCCCAGAGCCGGTCCAGGACGGTCTCGATTGCGGTCTGCGCGACGACGGTGGCCTGACTGACGGCGGGGCAGCGATGTGGCCCTGCGGACCAAGCCAAGTGAGCACGGCTGTCGTATCCCAGGTCGGGAAGATCTGGGTCGGTGTTCGCGGCGGCGTGACTGATCAGAACGGGAACGCCGGGCGGGATCGGAGTGCCGTGCAGGTGGGTGTGACGGCGGGCGTAATGGGTGGAGAAGTTCGCCATGGGGGAGTGGGTCCACAGGACTTTCTCCATGGCGCGGCGCACTGTGACGGCGCCGCCGTTCAGGCCCCCGGCGTAATCATCGTCGCTGAGCAGCAGACGCAGGCCGTGGGCGATCCAGGCTGTGGTGGGGATGCAGCCGGCTCCGACCACGAGGACGAGCTGGTGGAGGATCTCCTCGTCGGTGAGCTGGGCGGGGTGGGACAGTAGCCAAGAGACGAAGTCCTGACCCGGTGTGGCTTTCCGCAGCTGGATCATCTCAGCAAGGCAGGTGGCGAGATCCGCCGCTCCTTGAGCAGCCCCTGTCCCGGCGCTGATCAGCTTCTGCATGGCGACGACCAGTCGTTTGGAGACCTCTGGAGGGCATCCGAAGACATCAGCGAGGACGAGCAACGGCACCATGTCTGCAAAATCCGCCACCAGGTCCGCCTTGCCCACGGGCGTGATCTTGGCAATCAGGGCGGTGGCGTGAGCGCGGGTGGTTTCCTGCAACTCGTGAGGGGCGATGCGGGCCAGGCAGTCGTCGATCGCCTGGCGAAGTCGTTTGTGCTCAGGACCGTCCAAGTACAGCAGGCTGGGGCGCCACGCCATCAGTGCGAGGACCGGACTGTCCGTTGGGATATGGCCGGACGACAACGCTGCCCAGGTACGTGAGTCCCTGGTGAAGGTCCCCGTGTCGTTCACCAGGTCGACCGCGGCGCGGTGGCTGGTCACTACCAGTGCATGCACACTGGCGGCGATCTCAGCCCAAGCGACCGGACCGGCAGCCCGCAACGCGGCATAGGCCTCGTGCGGCCGGGCCGCGAAGTCCTCTCCGTGGAGCACCGGGCACTGGGCGGGCGAATTCTCGGTCATCGGACGGTCTCCAGGGTAGGACGGCGGAGGATCTCTGCCACCAGGGCAATCAGCCCCTGCTTGGCGCTGTCGAGATGTCGGGCGTCCAGCCACACCAGCGGCGTGTCCTCGTCGAGGTCCATGGACTCCCGCAGCTCCGCGTCGCTGTAGCGGGGAGCGTCGTCGAAGCTGTTGACAGCAACTGTGTAGGGAAGCCTGGCTTCTTCCAGCAGGTCGATCGCGGAGAAGCTCTCGTCCAGCCGGCGAGTATCAGCGAGGACCAAGCCGCCCAGGGCGCCCTCCATCAGGGAACGCACCATGTTGCGGAAACGCGGCTGACCTGGAGCGCCAAAGAGGTACAGGACGATGTCGTCTGTCAGGGTGAGCCGACCGAAATCCATGGCTACGGTCGTGGTCTGCTTACTCTCCAGACCCCCAAGATCGTCCACGAGCTGCCCAGCCCGAGTCATCTGTTCTTCGGTACGCATGGGCCGGATTTCGGAGACTGACCCGACATAGGTGGTCTTGCCCACAGCAAACGGCCCGAGAACAACTATCTTGACCGCTCTTGCCGTCGTAGGCAGATATCGATCAGAGCTTGTGGAGCGCATCCAGGATCCTCTCCAGCAGCACAGTGTCATGCTGTTGAGCGGCGGGTATGGGAGACCGGGCAATGAGGTGGCTGCTGTTGACCAATCCAGAGACGATGACCTTGGTGACCGCCCCCGGAAGCATGAGGTGGAATCCGACCTCTGCCACCGACAGCACACCCGGCAGGCACAGGTCCATGACGCGATATGCATGTGGGCTCAGGCCGGCCAGCGGTACCTTCGGGTCGGCGATGAGCAACGTCGCGTCGTCTAGGCTGCGGCGCGTAGGTGTGGCCTGGCCGCCTGTGGCGGTGTAGGACCGCACAATTCCCCGGCGCCGGTGTGTCGGTGACGATGTCATGACCTTGCAGCCGGGACGGTCCGCTCGCGAGCCTCCAGCACCGGCCTCAACCCTCTGATCATCTTCATGGTGGCATTGATAGCGACAGCGACCTCTTGGCTCATGGAGTCACCGTCCACCGATACCCCAACCCCCGTTCGCATGCCCGCTGCGAAAACGAGGACGGTTCGGTCCTTCATGTCGCTGATAATGTGACGCCACGTCATATTCGCGCCGTCCAAGCCACAGAAGCCTGACAACTCCCTGTTGAGAGATTGCATCCCGCAGATGGCAGCCGAGGTGCGCTCGGCGTCCGCACGGGGGAGCCCGTCGGAAGCAGCCAGGAGCATCCCGTCGGAGGAGAACAGCACCGCGTGGATTACCCCCTTCTCCTTCGTAAGCTCGTTCAGGGCCCAGGCCATGTCCACGGTGTCGCTGGTGTGCTCAGTCATGAGGGTGGTTTTCCTCGGAGTCGGTGTCGTTGGCGTAACCCGCGCTAAATGCGCGGCGCAGCTGGTCAAAACCGGATGTGACGGTGGAAAGGTCGTCAGCATGAGCAGCAGCTTCCTGGGGTGTGCCATCAGCAAAAGCTGCAGCCGGCCTTCGACGCTGCCGCTTTGGCAAGCCTGACACCGTGGCGGCAGGAGGACTTTCGCCAGGAGCTTCGCTCGGCCGATCAAGATACTCGTTTATGGAGTTCGAGGTGCTTTGCACCTCGAACTCCTCCTCAGGTGCATCACCTATCAGGGCGCGCGGCACGAAAAGCGTCGCCTTCACTCCACCGCCGGCAGAGGGGGCACTGACATCTACCCGAAACCCGTAGTCGTTGGCCAGGCGCCCCACAACAGCGAACCCCAGCTGATGTTCGTCACCCAGATTTGTCGTGTCCAGCACAGCGCCATTGGAGAACAACCGCTCCGCCGCCGCTCGTTGGAAGGCGTTCATGCCCAGGCCGGTATCTTCGACCACGATGCTGTAGCCCGCCTGAACCTCCTGCACGTAGACCGTTACCCGGTCGCTGGAGTAGGACGTGGCATTGCTCAGGAGCTCCGCGAGTGTGACAGTAATCGGCTCGACCACCCGCCCCTCCACGAACAATTCCGCGGTCTGCGGCAGATACGTGTAGAAAACACGGTTATACGGATCGATACGGCCACGGGCGCTCTCGATGATCTCGCGGAAAGTGCAGTTCGCGCGCTGCACTCCGGGCCAAGATCCTGCCAGAATCCGCAAGCGCTGCAGCATGTGCAGGGCACGGGTTGCAAAGTGGTCAATGTCCGTCAGGCTTTGGTGGTAAGAGCTTGCCTGCGGGTATTTGTCCAACTCCTCATCGATCTTCATCTGCAGTCGTGCCAGAAAAGTCTGCGCCTCATCGGTCACCCCCCGTACTCCCGCGCGCGAAGCCCGGCCGATGGAGGTTCGGGTAGCTTCCACAGCCTCCCGTATCAAGTCCTGGATCGCAGAATGGCTGCTCTCGATTGAGGTACCCTTGAGGTCGGGCTCGACTAGGGTAGGCACTACCACTCCGGGAAAGCCGCGCGCCTCGGTATCAATCACCGCAGGAAGCCGATGCTCAACGAGGTTACGAGTCTCGGATACGGCGGCAGCAAACATGTGCCAGTTCTGATCTGCAAGATCTCGCAAACGGCTGGCTTCCCTCTCTGTGGAACCTCGCGCCCGCATCAGATAGCCCTTGGTGCGCCTCTCCTGGATCAGCGCCACAGCTGTGGTTGCCAGACCACCCACGAGGAGCGCTTCTACCAATACATGGGTTTCGATCATGAAAATCCTCGAACTGCGAAGGTAGCGGTCAAGAGCCCAGAGTTTCGTCAGCGCATGTTCCCCACCTAGCCGAGCGGGCACTTGTGAGGCCCGATGGCGGGCAGAAGAATTCATCGAGCGACAGCGGGCAAAACACATGCTCTTCAATCGTGAATGAAACTTGTTATCCAGCAGAAAAATTTCAGCAGAGTCGAACAGGTTCAGGTACTTGTATAGCTGACGGGAACGGGTGCCACGTCGTCAGGAATATATGGCGTACTTGGAATCGATTTTGTCGCAATTTGAATCCCTGTCGGGCAGGTTCGATTACGGAGCGCTCCCGAACCCAGCGAGCGGACCCCACTCGAACTGAACACATGGTCGGCCTCAAGCTCACCCGGCAACCCAGTAACAGGGGGTGCACGCTACGGGGGGCCTTTGATCGCCATTTCCGTTCAGGCCGCGACAATAGCAACGGAGCGCCGCGCACTGGGTACTTCACGCCTGAACAGAGGTGGTTTTTCAACTATCTGAAAAACGCACCCTTGGCTTAGCTCGATCATGACGCAGCGTCAATCTCCTTGCCACGCTTAGTCGTAATACGCGCCAGCTCTGGATAGAAGCGTCCTGCGTATCGTCCGCTCTATGCCGAATGGAGCAGCAACCAGCTCACCGGGAACCATGCTGGCAAAAGACACGACACCAAGGCCCGTTTCAACACAGCACGTCCGCAGGTCGTCCGGGGCCGAACGAGATGGCCCCTATCGCTGCGGTCCCTTAGAGGCGCGAGCCTGACAGCGAGCGCAACAGTGCAGATTAAGATAAGCGGCGTCCCGGGACATCCAGGGAACGGCTTCGGGCCAGCCGTGGAACTGCAGGTGCCCAACCCGCAGGCAACGGAGGCCCGGGCATACAGCAGGAAGGCCGAGCTCAGCTGCGACCCTGAAACCCCAACGCCAGCAGGCCGGGCTCTCACCGTTGGCTTCGTCTCCCGTACTCTGCTACTCGCGGCCACGGCCGCGAGTACAGGTACAGCCTTCGTACTCTGCATTCTGGCCAATGCACCAACCTGACCAGATTGAAGGCCATCGACTAGGCCGGCTTTGCAGCGTCGGTTGGGAAGGAACGCCTGCGCTCACGGTAGTCAACTCTGATGGTCCTACGCCAAACGGATCCATGGTCGGCGGGAGTGTCCTGGAAGCTGCCCGGGGGGATGCTCGCTCCCGTCCTGGATATGGAAGTCAACGCCTACAAGGCCGAGTTGGTCGACCAACTCGGTGATAACGGTCGCCCTCTTGTTGTGCGCAATCACTATCACTGAGCCTTTTCCAACCTCACGCTGGTGCGTGGTGGAGGACGAGGACGGCGTTCACCACATCGGTGATTCGGTTGGTGCGGAAGCTCCGCTGCAGCACCAACCGAATCACCGACGTCGTGAAGGCCGTCCTCGTCCTCCACAACGCTTCAGCGTGAGGTTGGAAAACGCTCACTGCCCGAGGAAGATCAGCACTACAGCTGGGACGGTCAAGGTGAAGGCCCCACGCCTGAACACCGTCCGTGTGCGAGCTGACCTACCAGGCGCAGCACTCCACGATCATCAAACGGATCACGGACGACGAAGCCGGGCTACTGGCGTTCTTGGACTTCCCAGCCGAGCGCTGCGTTCATCTACAGACAACGAAACTGACAAGGTCGGCCTTCGCCACCTTGTGCCCGCGGGCCAAGAGCGTCAGCAGCCGCACCGTCACCTGAACCGCCCCGGGTCAGGTGGAGGCTCGATTCCATGTAAGGATTGAGTCATGGCACGACCCTCCCGTTACCCGCTTGAGCTCCGCCGTCGTGCGGTGCGCATGGTCGCCGAGGTGCGCGACGATTACCCGAACGAGACGACCGCCCTGCAGGCGGTCGCCGACAAGCTCGGCATCGGTTCCCGCGAGACACTGCGGAACTGGGTGAAGCAGCAGGAGATCGACGCGGGGCAGCGTCCGGGGACGACGACGGAGGAGTCCGCCCAGCTCAAGGCGTTGAAGAAGGAGAACGCCGAGCTGAAGCGGGCGAACGAGATCCTGAAGGCCGCGGCGAGTTTCTTCGCGGCCGAGCTCGACCGGCCACAAACGCGCTCGTAACGTTCATCGACGAGCACCGGGACCGCTTCGGCGGCGTCGAGCCGATCTGCAGGACGCTCACCGGGCACGACTGCAAGATCGCCCCTTCCACGTACTACGCCCACAAGAAACGCCTCCAGACGCCCTCCGCCCGCCGCATGCGTGACACGGAGCTCAAGGAGAGGATCCAGTACGTCTACGCGTCCAACTACCGTGTCTACGGAGCCCGGAAGATCTGGCGCGAGCTGAACCGGCAGGGACATGCGGTGGCCCGCTGCACCGTCGAGCGCCTGATGCGCGAGCTCGGCATCCAGGGCGCGGTGCGCGGCAGAAGCGTCATCACCACGATCCCCGGCGGACAGGTCCAGCGGGCCCCCGATCTGGTCGACCGCGACTTCGTGGCCATCGCTCCGAACCGGTGCTGGGTGGCGGACTTCACCCACGTGAAGACCTGGTCCGCGACCGTCTACGTCGCGTTCGTCGTGGACACCTTCTCCCGCCGGATCGTCGGCTGGTCCGCGGCCACCGTGAAGGAGACCGTCTTCGTCCTGGACGCCCTGGAGATGGCCATCTGGCAACGCGACCGCGACCAACAGCCCGTGCGGCCAGGAGACTTGATCCATCACTCGGACGCCGGGTCGCAATACACATCGTTCAAACTCGCCGAGCACCTGGATGCCGCCGGCATCGCGGCGAGCATCGGATCCGTCGGTGACGCGTACGACAACGCCCTGATGGAGTCCACGATCGGCCTGTTCAAAACCGAGTTGATCAAGCCCCGGCGGCCCTGGAAGACGCTCTCCCAGGTCGAGCTGGCCACCGCCGAGTGGGCCGACTGGTACAACCACCGCAGACTCCACGGCGAGATAGGCCACATCCCGCCCGTCGAATACGAAGCCAACTACTACACCGAACTCACGAAACCCCAGGTCATCACCACAATCTGAGATCTCTACCGAACCCGGGGCGGTTCAAGCACGGCCTGGGCCTGGACCACTTCGAAGGCCGGTCCTGGCCCGGCTGGCACCGCCACGTCACCCTCGTGACCGCCGCCCACGCCTTCCTCACCGAACAACGGCCGGCCCCAAAAGTCCCGGGCCGGGCTCACTCTCTACCAGATCCTCGACGCCCTCCAAGACATCTTGAGGTGCTGGACCGGCATCTGCACCGCCTGCCACCAACCCCTGCCCAGCAGGACACGCACGACACCAAGGAGTAATAGTCAAGATCTGCGGATCGGCGAAGTTATCGTCTGATGCTCCGGTGCCATCGGATCTCGCCGTCGTGCCATTCGTCGGTGGGTGTGAGCCCGGCGGCGGTGGCGACGGCGACGGATGCCTGATGTTCGGGGTGGATGTGGGCGATGACGGTGTGCACCGGCTGCTGGCTGAGCCAGTCGACGAGCCCTCGGGCTGCTTCGCTGGCGATGCCTCTTCCCTGCCACGGGGTTCCCACCACCCAGGCGATCTCGGCGATAGGGCCGTGACCGGAGGGGCTGACTGTCGCCTGGACGGTGCCTGTTAGGCAGAACTCACCACGGAGCCGGATCACCCAGTTCAGCCAGGAGAGGGCCGGATCGGGAGAGCCTGCGGTCATGCGCTGGTAGCGCGAGCGCAGGGCTTGCGGGGTCTCCGGAGTGCCGCCGATAAAGGTGCGCAAGGCCGGGTCGGACAGTACGGCGGCCATCTCCTCGGCGTGCTCGACGTGCAGCGGCAGCAGGTCCAGCCGCCAGGTGCTGATGGCGCGCGTCACGAGGGTGTTCACGCCGCGATCGCCTCGGGGCGTTCGACGAGCCGGCCGCGTTCGAAGCGGGCTCCGGCACGGACGAGGGCGCCGAGGTGGGGCGCGTTCACGGCCCGCCATCGCTGCTGGGCGGACTCGACGAGCTTGAAGAGCATGGCCAGGGCGGCGGTGCGGGAGCCGGCGCCGCGGGTGACCTTGGTCCGCAGCCGGACGGTGGAGAAGGTCGACTCGATAGGGTTCGTGGTGCGTAGGTGGATCCAGTGCTCGGCCGGGAAGTCGCAGAACGCCAGCAGCTGGTCCTGGTCATCGGTGATCTTCTTAACCACCTTGGGGAACTTCGCACCGTAGAGCTGGGCGAACGTTGTGATCGCCGCCTCGGCGTTGCAGATGTCCGGGATGGCCTTCTTCGCGCCGGGCTGTGCGGACTTCGGCATGGCGTCCAGAACATTGGCCGTTTTGTGAACCCAGCACCTTTGCTCGCTGGTTTCGGGAAACACCTCCGCCAGAGCCTTCCACAAGCCCAGGGCGCCGTCCCCGACCGCGAACACCGGGGCTCGCATGCCCCGGCGGGCGCAGTCCCGCAGCAGGTCAGCCCACGACTCCCCCGACTCGAGGTAGCCGTCCTTGAGCGCGACCAGCTCATTGGAGCCGTCGGGCCGGACTCCGATGAGTACCAGGACGCACGTCTTGGCCTCCTCCAGGCGGACGTTGAGGTGGATGCCGTCGGCCCACATGTACCCGTAGTCGACCTCCGTGAGGTCGCGGTCCATGAAAGCGGCATGGTCGGCCTGCCGCTGCGTTGTCAGCCGGGTGACCGTCGCAGCCGAGAGCCCAGCGGACGAACCGGGGAACTGCTCCAGAGCGGGCACGAAGTCGCCAGAGGACAGACTGTGCAGGTAGAGCAGCGGCGGCAGCACCTCGCTGATCTTCGGCGACTTGCGGCACCACGGCAACAGAATCGCCGACGAGAATCGCTTGCGCTCACTCGTGGCCTTGTCGACGCGCTTGTCGTTCACCCGCGGTGCCTTCACCTCGACCACGCCGGCCCCGGTGGCGACCTGCCGAGGCTGGTGATAGTCGTTGTTGCCCACCACCAGACTGTGCCCCCTGCCGTCGCGCTCGTCGGCCAACTCAGCTACGTAGGCGTTGACCTCGGCCTCCAGTGCGGCGGTGAGCATCCGTCTCGCGCCTTCCCGAACGATGCCATCCAGCAGCGAGCTGCCGCTTGGCGTGGTGCCATCCTCGTTGACTACCGTAAGCACGGGCGTGCCTTCCCGGCCGACCCTGCAACGTCGGCCTTGCTCGATGACCTATCGATCATCGATCCATCGGGAAGGTACGTCTCCTTCCGTCAGGAGTGATCCACAGGTATTGAGCATTGCTCGACTCCAAGATCAAGACGAACCTAACGGGGTCCTCTTACACCGTGTCCTACATGGTCAGTTTGAGGAGGCATTTGTAGCAGCAGAGGGCGGCGGCGAGGCCGAGGAAGGCAAGGTAGTTGCGTGGGTGACGCTCGTAACGGGGTGACAGCCGACGGTAGCCGGTGAGCCAGGAGATCGTGCGCTCGATCACCCACCTTCGGCGGCCCAGTCGCTCGCTTGAGTCGATTCCTTTGCGGGCGATACGGACGCCGATGTGTCGGCTGTGCAGCCATTGTCGCAGGTCAGGAAGATCGTAAGCCTTGTCGGCGTGCAGCCGTTGGAGCTTGGAATGGTCGCTGTGGGATTCGTGTCCTACGTGGAAATGCGCCACCATCGGCTTCAGCCCGAGACTGTCGTGGGTGTTGGCCGCGGAGACTCCGACGCGTAGGGGCAGTCCGTTCGCGTCCGACAGGACGTGCATCCTGGAACCCGGTTTGCCCCGGTCCACGGGCGACGGACCTGTGTGTTCGCCCCCTTTTTGGCGCGGACGTGAGCGGAGTCGAGTACCGCCCGGGACAGGTCGACCAGGCCCTGGCCGGTGAGCATCTCGAGCACCTTCTGGTGCAGCCGTCCCCAGACTCCCGCCCGCGACCAGATCAGAAACCGGCGGTGCACCGTCGACTTCGAGGCACCGAAACAGGGCGGCAGAGCCCGCCACGCACAGCCGCTGACCAGCACGTAGACGATGGCCGCGAACACCGCCTCGTCATCGATGTTGGCCACCCCGCCGCCTTGCGGCCGCACTCGCGCCGACGGCAGCAACGGCCTGGCGATCTCCCACAGCCCCACCGGCACGATCCATCCCCACCGTCCACTCCCCATACTCGACCAACAACCAACTCACCATGTAGGACACGGTGTTAGTCAGAGGCACGGACCAGCATCTTTCCAGTGTTCTCACCACGCAGCATGCCTAGGAAGGCATCGATAATGCTGTGAAAACCATCCGTCACGGTCTGATCGAGGACGATCCGGCCGGAACGGATGTGCGGTGCCGCGAACTCTTCGAGTTCTGTTTGAAGGTGGGGGTACTTGCGTACTAGGAAGCCTTCCAGGCGAATAGTCTTCTCCACGATGTCGTAGAGATTCCGCGGGGCGGCAGGCGGTTCAGTGCTGTTGTACTGAGCTACAGCACCGCACCAGGCGATTCGGCCATTGGGTCGCATGGCGCTGATGGCTCCCTCCAGGTGCCCTCCACCGACGTTGTCCAGGTACACATCTATGCCCTCCGGCGCGGCCTCAGCCAGTAGTGCACCCACCTCCCCGTCACGGTAGTTGAAGGCAGCATCGAACCCTAGGGTCTCGGTCAGATGCCGGACCTTGTCCGCCGAACCAGTACTGCCGATAACTCGATCCGCGCCCAGCAACTGCGCGAACTGACCCGCAGAGCTCCCTACGCCGCCGGCCGCGGCAGAGATGAAAATGTTCTCCCTAGGGCCCAGGTGAGCAATGCGAGTCAGGGCGACATAGGCGCTCAGCCCTGTTCCGCCCAGCACGCTGAGGAATGCGCTGGGGGGCACGCCAGGGAGATCGGGCAGTACCCGGGCTTCCTCAGCACTTACGACTGCATGCGTCCGCCACCCTTGCCGGTGGAAGACAAGATCCCCTATGGCCAGTCCAGGGGCGCGTGAGTCAATGACTCGTCCGACCGACCGCCCCTCCAGCGGCCCGTGCATCGTCCAGTCACCGTCCATGCATTCGCGCATGTAGGGATCCACGGAGAGATAGAGATTCTCTACGAGGGCCGTACCGGACGCAAGGGAGGGCAGACCGTCCTCGACGAAGGTAAAGTTCTCAGCAGTGGGCATCCCCTGTGGCCGGGAAACCTGATGCACAGCCGTGAAAGCGAATGTCATCTCTTGCTCCTGATCATTATCTTCGAACTGACGAAACGCAGGTTCGCGGTCGGACCACTGGGACCATGGGCAGCCACCTGCTGGTCAGCACCGCGACGGCAAGGGGCATGGGGCGCTGTGGCGCGCCCATTAGCCCCAGGGTCACCATGCATCTCTGGCAGCGGGCTTGCACGGGAGCAACATCGCTTTTTTAACTATCTGAAATGAACGACGAACGGTGAGTTCTCCCCCACCTTGCAGCGTGGGGGTGAGACCAAACAACCGCCGATCGCATGCAGAGCGCCCGGCTCGCTCTCGCGCAGTTGCCGAAGATCTACCGGCCGGGCATCGGACCTTGATCCGTACCGACTGCTGGCCCAGCACGGGAGGTGGCTGTCGTATTCGTCGGCATGACCATCACCGATGCCGTCTACCAGGCGGCCTTGAAGGCTCCCGCATCTGCCTGGACACTCGCGACCGAACCGGGCGCCGAGATCCGCGACGGCGAGCGGTTCAGTCAGCCAGGACGGCAGGACGGCAGGACGGCAGGACGGGCACAGTGTCCCGTCGCAGTGCATCTGGCAGATGACAAGCCGCTGACCTGCTGGGATGCCATGTCGTTTGAGAGCGCTGGCCCTCGGGCGTTCTCAAACGACATGGCTTTCGCGGAAGCTTGCATCGCGAGGTGTCGCTTATTCGCGGCCGTGGCACTGAGGAAGATCACCATGAGTGAGGCGGCAACGCTGAATTAGCTGGTGCGGCTGCCGGGCGATGCCGTTTCGCGGGCGTCGATGAGCTCGTCCAGATGTGACCCTGCCCAGGCGCGTGCCGTATCCAGCAGGCCAAGGAGACTTCGGCCGAGCGAGGTCAGTTCGCACTGGACGTTCCGGGCAGGTCGGGCATGGACTGTTCGGACGATGAAGCCGTCACGTTCCAGGGCCCGGAGTGACTGCGTGAGCACCTTGGGGGTGATGTTCCGCAGCGGGACCCATAGTTCGGAGAAACGCCGGGGGTCGCCTTCAAGGCATTGGATGATCATTGCGGCCCATTTGTCCCCCACGCGGAAACGAGGGCGACCTCCGGTTCTCGGGCTATATCGTCCGGTCGCGCTCACGTTGGTGTACATCCGGCAAAATCTGAATCAGGCAGTCTGTGAGTGATCTGTTCGGGGTGGGTCAGTCGACCGTATCGAGAATTTACCGGAAGATGCTCCCATTGATCGGCCAGGCCCTGTGCTTGCATGTCCCGGATATCGAAGAGGCCATCCGTGGCCGACTCGTGCTGGTTGATGGAACCGATGTCCCGACCGGAAACCGTGCCGGCCACGACGTCAATTTCTCTGGCAAGCGTCGCCGTGCCGGGCCGAATATCCAGATTGCCGCTGACATCAAGGGTGGTCTGCTGGGTATTTCCGTACCTCTGCGTGGGGCAATTCATGACCGCAAAGCGTTCACCGAGTGAGGTTGGGAATCCCGACTGGCAAACACTCCAGCCATGGCTGATCCTGCGTACCAGGGAACTCACGCGATCACGCCCCGCAAGAAACCACGGGGCGGCGAGCTCTCCGTCGGCGACAAGGCCAACAACATGAGCATCTCCTCAACACGATCCGCCGTCGAGCGATGCATCGCCCACCTGAAGAACTGGAAGATGCTCGCCAACGGATATCGAGGACGTCTCACAGAACTTCCCACCGTCATCCGAATTGCGCGCCCTTGATGTGCGGAGATTTCATACCTCCGTTTCCTCAGGGCCCCGGACTGTTCCCGAGATGTCCGGTTTGATCATGTGATGCCCTGGAGTCGGAGGATGGTGGCGGGGTCGGTGTGGGCGTGTCTGGCGCTGGCGGTGTTGACCCAGCCCAGCAGGCGGAGGGTGCCGCGGACGATGTCGCCGAGGCTAGCCATAACGGCTGGGGTGTTGCGGGTGAGGATGGTGCGGGCGTCCTCGCCGAAGACGACGTCCCTGATCCAGTGGACGCAGTTCTTGATCTTCCAGTGATCGCGGGCCCAGGAGGCGATCTCGTCGGCGCTTGCTTGCTCGGCGGGTAGATCGGTGACCGCGTAGACGATCTCCTCGGTCCACTTCTTCGCGGCGAGGGGGCGGCGCCGGCGGCGGATGCGGACGACCTGGCGAGCGTGGGGAAACAGCAGTCCGTTCACGCTGGCAACCTGGAGTTCGCGGATCTCCTCATGGCCGTGGCCGCGCTCGCTGGTCTGGTGCAGGACCGGGATCTGCTTTCAGGGAAGGGACTTGAGCTGCCGGGCGAGGTTCTTCTGGTTGCCCTTCACGCTGAGCAGGTAGTGGGCGTCGGGCTCCTCCACGAGGTTACGGGCGTGCTCGCGCTGGGCGTGCAGGGCGTCGAGGGTGACCACGGCGTCCTCCAGTTCCTCATCCGGGATCTGTTCCATCAGGGGCTGGAACTCGGGGATTTCGTTGGTCTTGGCGCCGACCTCGCGGGCGGCGATGGTCAGCACGTCCTGGTGGCGTCCCGCGGAGAAGACGTAGACCGGCGAGCCGTCCGGGCGCATGGCCCCGCGCAGACACTTGCCGTCCGCTGCGAAGGCCCGGCGCCGCACGCAGGGCGGTGGTTCACGTTCGGTGGCGCGGTGAGCGCGGCGCTGTTCGCGTTCGGGCAGCCCCTCGGGTGTCCGCGCGTTCGCTGCCGTTTCCTTCTCGACCAGGGCGGCCAAGCGCTGGTAGCCGGCCCGGGTCAACTCGCCCGGATCGACCTTGCCGCAGGCGTCACGCAAGGTCTTCTCGTCGGGGCACCACATCCGCCCGGTCATCGGATCGAAAGGACAGCCGAGGCCGGCCAGGGCCTGCTGATCGCAGCGACGCGCCCACTCTCCTATCACCACAAGGGAGTTGTGGCCAACGGTGGTCATAGCGCAGACCCCGATCGCCAGTAGCGTCGCCAGCCGGTAGCGCACCCCGTGCGGATCACGCGGGTCGGGGACCTCGACCTTCTCTGCACCAACAAGGGCGCTGCCGAGCCGAGGAGGTTAGCCCTGGCGAGCCGGAGCAAACAGCAGCCCGGAACAACCCTCGGCGGTCGGCACTGAGTGGTTACGGGACGAGGTAGCTCTCGATGTGGTCGATCACTGCCGATACGGCATGCCGGTACGCGGTGCTCGATCGGCGGACCTGCGACAGCAGCATGCCGCCTTGGATGGCGGCCAGAAGAGCGGTGGCCAGTGCGGTGACATCGGCGTGCTCGCTCAGCTCGCCGCGGGTCTGCATGCGGGCGAGGCCCGACCTGATGGGGAGTTCCCACCGGTCGAAGGAGGCGGAGAGGTCGGTGCGGGCCGAGGGGTCGGTTTCGGCGAGTTCGCTGGCGAGCGAGCCGATCTCGCAGCCGCCCACGCACTCCATGGCGTCCTGCCGGTCGGCCGCCGTCTCGCACCAGGCCCGCAGCGCGTCGATGCTGTCCAGGTTGTCCAGCAGGGGGCGCTGCTGGTCGAGCTTGGTGTCGGTCTGGAAGTTGACCACGGCCAGGACCAGGCCCCGTTTGTCCCCGAAGTAGTGGTAGATCTGCGAGGCGCTGACTCCGGCGGCTGCCTGGATGTCCGGGATGCTCGTGCCCCCGACGCCGTGGTGGAACATCAGCTCAGCGGCGGCCTCGATGATGCGTTCACGGGTCTTTCGGCCGGGCTTGGTAAGTCGGCGCCGCTCCGGCTCTTCGACGTCCACTGGCGAGTTCATGCGTCCACCGTACCAAGGGTTGGAATTGCCATTCCAATTCTGGAGGGCATAGGAATTGGAGCAGTGATTCCAATCTGCCGTGTTGCGGCAGCCTTCAGGATGGTGACCACCATGTCCCTTGACCCCCAGATCGACGCCTTGCTCGAGCAGTTGGCCGAAGGAGGCGGACCCGCGCCGGAGAGCCAGACGGTCGGGGAGAGCCGCGCCCTCGCGAGCAGCCTCGCCACCCTCGCGGGTGACCCCGAGCCGGTCGGCAGCGTTTACGACACCGTGGCCGCCGCCGAAGGCGTCGAAATCCCCGTCCGCGTCTACACCCCCGCCAGCGCCTCGGGCTCCGGGCGGTTGCCCGTGACGGTCTTCTTCCACGGCGGCGGGTGGGTCCTCGGGGACCTGGACAGCCAGGACCACATCGCCCGCATCATGGCCAACCGCTCCGGCACGATCGTGGTCTCCGCCGACTACCGACTCGCCCCGGAGCACCGCTTCCCGGCAGCGATAGAAGACGCCTACGCCGCCCTCACCTGGGTCGCGGCCAACGCCGACAGCTTCGGCGGCGACGGGAAGAACATCGCGGTGTTCGGCGAGAGCGCCGGCGGCAACCTCGCCGCCGCCCTCGCGCAGGAAGCCCAGCGACGCGGGGGGCCGCGAATCGCCCTGCAAGTCCTGGCGTATCCAGCGGTCGACCGGTTCGACGACAGCCCCTCGATGTACGAGAACATGGCCGGACCGCTGCTGACCCGCGCCTGGCTCGAATGGTTCTGGGGCCTCTACCTCACCACGCCCGACGAAGGGGCCGACCCACGCGTCTCACCGGCGCGCGCCGACGACCTGGCCGGCCTGCCGCCCGCCGTCGTCGTCACCGCCGAGCACGATCCGCTGCGGGACCAGGGTGACCGGTACGCGCAAAGGCTCGCCGACGCCGGCGTGCCGGTCGAACACCTCCCGGTGAGGGGCGCCACCCACGCCTTCTTCTCATTCACCGGGTCGGTGCAGCTCTCAAGGGACGTCCTGAACCAGCTCGGAGATACCGTGGCTGCGGCGTTCAACGACTGACCCGCCCAGCCGTTGCCAGGCCCCCGCGCATCTGCACGGGGGCCTGCGTCTTGATCCGGCCCGCAAGGCGATCAAGAAGAAACAGCCCAGGCGCGAAGCGAGCTTGACGAAGGACATGGAGGCATCTCCGTGGCCCGTCTAGCTGAACCGGCTGCCCCGCCTGCCTATTCCTCACGACCAAATATCCGAACCTGCCGACACTTCTGGAGCACGTCGGATCGAAGGGCTTCGCGGAGCTGAAGACGGCCGGGATGAACGGCATGTATCTGACCGATCAGGCCCTGCACCAGACCGCCCTGCTGGTGTCCGCTCTGCTGATCACTCTGGTGTGAGGCGGCTGTGAGGGACAGAGGGGATGCCCAGGTTCACCGGGGGCAGCTGCTGCGACCGGTGAACCTGGGCCCGCTTGGAGCGCAGGAAGGTCAGGGTCAGCTCGATGCCTTCGACCTCGCCCTTCCAGCCCTGGGCGATTGCGTGCTGGCGGCGGGCGACCAGGTCGTCCTCCAGTTCGTCCAGCCGGGGCAGCATCGTCGGGTTGACCGAGAGCATCGGACATCTGATGCAAGCGTGCTCATGCGCGCACGGCGTTACATACGGGCGTCCGCAGAAACCCAGCTCGACCTTCCGCTTGTCGAAGTGCTCCTGGAACTCCGACCACTCCTCGGATGTGGGGTCCCGGTACTCCTCCTCGGGCCGCAGCTGTCGGCGCTGGTCGAGGAACTGCTGGTAGTGGCGCACGATGTCGTCGTCGAAGACCGCGACGTACCCACGAGTGGTCTGAATGTTCAAGTGGCCGAGCAGCGCGGCACCGATGTGGATGGGCAGCCCGGAGTTGACCAGGTCGGTGGCGAAGATCCTGCGGAAGTCGTGGGCGGAGAACGCCGTCCCGGCTAACTCTGGGTGGGTCTTGGCCAGCTCAGTGCAGCACTTGCGCAGGCGCCGCCAGATCGTGGTGTTGCTCATCGCCTGTCGTTCCAGGCCGGTCTGGGTCTGGAACAGGTAGGGCAGGGGCGGGCACCACACCTTCTCGTGGACGTCGTAGCGGGTCGCGATCGGCACCGCGCCGTGGGTGCCGCGGTGCCGACGGATGACTTGAGCGATGACGTGGAACAGCTCGGCGGACATCGGGATCACCCGCTCGCGGTCCGTCTTGGAGGGGGTGACGACCAGGAGTGCGACGACCTCGCCGTTGGGGCACTGGTAGTTGCGGACGCTCAGGTGGGTCAGCTCGGTCAGCTCCTCGATCCGCAGGCCGGCATGCCGGAGCACTTCGATGACGGCCCAGTCCCAGAAGGCCGCGGTCTCGTCCCGGGTGACGGCGACCAGCTCGCCGGTGTCCCGGTTGACCGCCCGGACGGGGAAGGACTTCTCCGTCTTGGCCCGCTTGAGGTCGTACTCGCTGGCGGTGCGCTGCCACTGTGCGCCGGCGGCGGTGAACCGCTCACCGGGTTCGACGGTCTGGGCGGCGGTGAGGATCTCGCGCAGCCGTATCCACCGATTGGTGACGTGGTCGATCAGCAGCGGCAGCAGGGGCTGGCGGACGCGGGTGCGTTCGGCCATCCGGGCGTGGATCTCGCGGCGGCGGACGTTGAACCAGCGCAGTTCGGCATCACGGACGGGGCAGGGCACCGACCACGCCGCCCAGCGCTCGGGTTCGGCGACCGCCCAGCTCTGCAAGTCCAGGTAGAAGGTGCGGACCTTGAGCAGCACGCCGTCCATGTCGAGCCGAGGCCGGCCACCGGGCAGGACGGAGATGGTCTCCTTCCACTGCTGGTAGGTCTCTTCGCTCAGCCGCAGGTCGGTCTGGTCGGGGTTGACCTTCTCGACGTTGCTCCAGAAGGTGCCGGGCAGGATTCGGGCCAGCTGCCGCAGCGAGGAGTGGTCCAGGTCGGCGGCGCGGCGGCGAAGGTAGTCCACCAGCAGGTTGCGCACGTTGGTGTTGCGCAGCTGCTGCCGGTCGACGAGCTCCTCGACGCTCTTCTGCCCGCCGACGAGGGCGGCCCGCAGCACGTGCGGAGCCGAAGGCGGGAAGTGCCCCGACTCGTAGAGGATGTGCCAGGCCGCGATGGCCGCGTAGTTGTACTCCTGGCCGCGGTTGGTGGCCCCGCGGGTGAGCTGCTTGCGTCGCGACTCCAGCGAGTAGTGCAGCAGCACCTCCGGCGTCAGGTCGGCCAGGGAGATCCCGAACACGGTCAGGGCGCAGGCGACGTCGAACAGCGCCGTGCGCCGGGCCGCCGGGGTCGCGTCGGAGGCTTCAACCGCGGCGTGGAACTTGTCCAGCAGAGGGTCCTTGGCCACCAGGCGGAAGTCGAGGGCGTAGTTCGGGTAGGTGTGCCCTCGGAAGGCGTCCATGCTCGGACGGATCACTCGCAGGCAGAACAGCTGGCGGGTGCCCGAGATGAACAGCTTCCGCAGCTTCTTGTCCTCGCCGCCCAGGTCGCCGGGATTCGTGCCGTACTCGTCCAGCCCGGCCTCCACCCAGCGCTGCTGCCAGGTCTTGCCCGGGAACTGCTCCAGGTGTTCGAGGATCGTCGCCGTACTGAGGTGGCGCAGCCGGCGCCGCTCGGGGTTCTCATCGGCCCAGGCGTCCATGGCGGCCGCGGCCACCTTGTTTATCGGGGCGCGGGAGAGGTCGCCCGCTGGCCTCGGCGGATCAGCGGGCTCCTCCGGCGGCGCAGGCTGGATGATTTTGGTGTTCACCCGGTCCGCCGGTGCCTGCTCCCGCAAGGGGTTGCGCTGGATGCGGCCGGTCGTTGTGAACGATCACGTAATTCCCCGGCCCCGGCATCACGTAATTCCCCAGGTCCTGGCCTTGTCCATGTCTACTTCATCGAGGGCTTGTCTGTCTTCCCGCCGCCTCCTCGGGGGCGCTTGTTGGGCCGGTAGCTGGGGCCGTTCATGATGACTTGGTGACTGGTGTTGATCAGCCGGTCCAGGAGCGACTCGGCGACGACGGGGTTGGGGAAGAGCGGATACCAGTCGCTCGGCGCCCGGTTGCTCGTGAGGATCAGCGACCTCCCCTGCCGCTCGCTGACCAGCTCGTAGAGGTCGTCGGCCTGGGCTGCGGTGAGCTGGCGCATCGCGAAGTCGTCGAGGATGAGCACGTCGGGACGGACCAATTCGCGCAGCCGCCTGTCCCAGGTGCGGTCCGCGTGCCCGCCGGCCAGGTCGGCCAGGACACGGCTGGTCTTGGCGAAACGGACGTTCGCGCCTTGACGGATCGCCAGGTGCCCGAGCGCCTGGGCAACGTGTGTCTTCCCGACGCCGACCGGCCCGAACAAAATTACGGACTCACCGGTGTGCAGCCAGCGCAGTGCCGCCAGGTCGCGGATCTGGGCGGCGGGCAGCTTCGGCGAGGCCGAGAAGTCGAACTCTTCCAGGGTGGCTTGCTGCTCGAACTTCGCCCGGATCAGGCGGCGTTGGAAGGCGACGGCCTCACGTCGGGTGATCTCGTCCTGGCAGAGGATCTGGAGGAACTCCAGGTGCCCGAGTTCGCCGCCGTGGGCCTGGGCCAGGCGGGCGTCGAGGGTTTCCAGCATGCCGGAGAGCTTCAGCGTGCGAAGCGCGTCCCGCAGGGCGGTGTCCATGATGCTCATCACGCCACTCCTTCTTCGTGACGGTGGTCATCACGGTCGTCGTTCGTCATGTCGGGGGTCCCGGCGGTCGCGAAGAGCCGCTGAGGGCCGTGTAGGAAGGCGGCGGCTCCGCCGTCGCCGGAGGTTTCGGGGGCGGGTTCGGTCTCGGTGCCGGCGACGAGGATGCCCTTGATGGTGCGATACGACGGGTCGCCGACCGTGATCGCCTTCGCGCAGGCGGCATCCAGCCGCATGTCGCCGTACTTCTTGCGCAGGCCGAGAATCCCCTGGGCGGCGCGGAGCCGGTAGAGCGCGTTGATCTCCAGCAGCCCGTCGATTACTTCGCGGCAGGCGGTGCCGACCTGCGCGGACTGGGTGCGGCACCAGGTCGGCGTCCGCAGGTGGAAAGCGATCTTCTCCGGCGGGTAGTCACTGCTGTGAGTGCGTTTGCCCTGCTCAAGTGCCGCATGGGTCTTGACGAGTTCACCGTCGTGGAAGATCTGCACGAAGGTCGCGGTGGACCGGACGTCGACGCGTTTGCCGATCAGTTTCCACGGCACCGAGTAGAGGGTGCGGCCGGCCTTGATGTGGATGTCCGGGCCGACGGTAGCCGTGCTCCAGCGGGCCAGCACGAACGGCGTCTTCGGCAGCGGCAGCAGCGTGTCGGCCTCGACAGCCTCGAACACCGACAGCGGGGACGCCCCGCCGAGCGGCCGGCACTGCCGCCGTCCCGCGACCTCGCTCGACCAGCGGATCGCGTCAGTCTGCATGTGTTCCAGGGAGATGAACTCCCGACCCCGCCACCATGAATCACGTATATAGGGCATAGGGCGCTCGACGCGAGGCTTGTCCTTTGGCCGGCCTGCGCGAGCTGGATCTACCAACGCGCCGTAGTGCGTGGCAGGTTCGGCATACGACTTGTTGATTTTGGGGTCGTAGAGGTCGGGCTTGTCGACCCCGGTGCGCAGGTTGTCGGGCACGAGGCGCTGGGTGACACCGCCGAAGAACCGGAAGGCTTCGACGTGGGCCTCGGTCCAGGCGTGCTGGTCGAGGTGGATGACCGGGCGGACGAACATGTGCCGCGAGCAGGCCAGGATCATCACGAACGCCCAGATTCGGTGTCGCTTCCCCGAGCGCGGGTTGATCCACTGGCCGAGAAAGCCGTAGTCGATCTGTGCCTCCAGACCGGGCTCGACCTCGTCGCGCAGGACGGTGACCTGCGACCGCCTCGTCTCCTCGGGCAGCGTCGCCGCTATCCACCGCCGCAAGCTGGACACCGACACCGACAGCCCGTGTTCGTCCCGCAGCCGCTGGTGGATCGTGGAGACGGTCACCGTCCCCAGCAGGCCCTTGATGTAATCGCCGTGCTTGTCGATCTCGGGCCAGGTCACCTGCCGCAGCCGCTTGTCGGCGAGCTCGGGGAACCAGCCCTTGATCAGCCCCGCCCAGTCCGCCTCGGCCATCGGCGGGCCGCCCGGGGTCATCCCGGCGGCCTCCGCCGGGGCGAGGTACTTCCTGATCGTCTTGCGGTCCAGTCCCAGCGACGCGGCCAGCTCGCTCTTCGAGCGGCCCGCATACCAGTGGACGTAGATCTCGGTCACATCGACCACGTTGAACGTTCTCCTTGCCATCGTGCGCTTCCCTCGACCTCGAACCACTGATCGAGGAAGCGTCCGTCTTCTCGACGGCCAGGACTATGACGCCCGCCACCCGTCGTCCCCATGGGGAATTACGTGACCGCGGGGGTGGGGAATTACGTGACGCGGAACCCGCCCTACCTGGGGAATTTCGTGATCGCTCACAGTCGTCGGACCCATGCCGCGTGCGTTGTAGCCAGCGGTACTACCGGGCACCGAACACCGCCTCGACGTCGGCCGGATCGTAGGTCTGCGACCAGCGGACTTCCTGCCGGGGGCGCTGGTAGTGCTCGGCGAGCTTGTCCATCAGGTCCTCTAGGCCGACCGAGGTGTAGCGGGCGGTGGTGCTGAGATGCGCGTGCCGCAGGATCGTCTGCACCTCCACCAGCGTCAGCGAGGGGTCCCGCGCCATTCGCGTGGCTGCGGTGTGCCGGGTGTCGTGCAGCGTGTAGTTCGTGCCGAGCACGGCGTTCGCCCGCTGGACCACTCGGCGCATCGCCCAGTAGGTCAGCGGGCGGGGATCACCACGACGGGTCCGCCAGAGCGGCCCGCCCGGCTCGGGCAGCCCGGCCTGGTCCAGGTAGGCCGCCGTGTAGGCGAACGCCTGCGGGGACGCGGGCACCGGATCCCGCTGACCCGTGCCCTTGGTGATCACCCACAAGCGCCCGGCCGACCAGTTCACGTCCTCCAGGCGCACCCCGAGCAGTTCGCTGGCGCGGGCCCCGGAGCTGACGTAGCAGGCCAGCAGGGCACGGTCCCCATCGCATCTCATCTGCGCGAACAGCTCGTCCCACAGCCGATCCGGAATCGCCCGGGGCTGGCGCTCGCGCACCTTCGGCCGCAGCCGGGCCCGCCTGGTGGGGGCTGGCGCCTCCAGCGGGGAGCGGTGAGCCAGCCGGGCACGGCGGTCCCGGCTCTCAGGCACCGGATTGACCACCGGCCCCCGGCCGAAGTGCTGGTGGAAGGCGTAGAAGCCGTGCACCACGGTCAACGCGTGCGCGATCGTCCTGGGCGCGTACCCATCCAGCAGCGTGGTCTTGCCCGTCTTCAGATTGACCACGCCCGCGGGCATCGAGTCCGGTAGCGAGCGGCGCCGCTGCGGATTCGGCGCCGTACGCAGCCACCCGACCATCGCGGTCGTCTCCGCCTCGGTCGCCTGCTCCCAGCCGACATCCACCGCCCACAGCACCCGGAACCAGCGCAGCAGGTCGTACCCGTAACTGCGGCCCGTCAGCGCGCTCGCATCGCCGAGCGCCAGATCCCGCAGGTACCGGCTCACCGGCTCGATCTCCCGACCGGCCGCATCGACCACGAACCACGGCAGCGAAGGTCTCTCCCCCTTCACCACCGCACCGACCGACGGCAACCGGCCGCAGCCATCCATCAGATCCCGATGTACGGAGGACATTCCATGAAACGAGGACATGCCGAGATCCTCGGCACCCACCAGCCGGAATGCCAGCGGATCACCAACTTGGTGCAGTCAACAGACCAGAGCCTGCAGCAGTCCGTCGGGGACGACCGCTCCCGCGTCAGCCTGCGCAAGTGTCAGGCAGGGCGCGTACGCAGGCGCGATGGACATGGGAGAAGATGGAGCGACGAGCACGGCACCCTTGCAGATCGTGAAGCGTGAAGAACTCCATGATCCACAAGCGCCCTGCTCGTTACACGTCCAGACGCCACCGATGATCACCGGATCAAACCGGATATCCCGGGAACGCTCCGGGGCCCTGGCTCACAACCGTTCCATGATTACCCCGAACGCAGCCCGAAACACACAAGATCGGCCGCTACGAAACTCGGGGCAGCTCAGCTTGAGTTCCCGGTGATCGTGTTCGATGCGCCAGCGGACCTTGGCCAGACGGACCAGGTCGGCGATCGGGGTGTCGGCCGGCGGGCCACCTACAACCGTTACGGCGGTGTGAGGCACATGCTCGCCGCCCTCGATCTGGCCACCGGCAAGCTCTACTACCGCATCCGCCCGCGCAAGCGATGGCGGGAGTTCCTCAGCCTCCTCAAGGCCCTGCGAGTCCGCTGGCCCGGGGAGAAGCTGTATGTGGTGCTGGACAACTTCTCCCCGCACAAGCACGCCAACATCCGTGCCTGGGCGGCCGACCACCGGGTCGAGCTGGTCTTTCTGCCGACCTACGGCTCCTGGCTGAACTGGATCGAGGCTGAGTTCGCGGCCCTGCGCTATTTCGCGCTCAACGGCACCGACCACCGCAACCACGACGAGCAGAACGCCGCCATCGCCGCCTACATCCGCTGGCGCAACTCCCACACGGAACCGAAGACCAACTTCGCCCCCGACTCACCGATCCGCCAATGGACCAAATACCCGGCCAAGGCCGTGTGACAAGCTACAAGCATCCAAGGGAAAACCGTCTGCCACCCCGGGGGCAACAGTATGCATCAGGAAACAGACCAGGCCACAGCGATTCGACTGCAGGAGGAGGCCTATTACGGCGCCCTCAACGCCGATGCCGACTACGACGAACTGGTTTCGCTCCGCACAGAACTCGAGGCGACCTACCGCAGGACCCTGGAAACCAATCCCGATGACATGGACGCCCTGACCGGCCTGGGCGTCCTCCTCACCACGCTGGTGCAGTTGCCCGGACCGGAGGCAGTGGAGCTGCTGCAGCGGGCGTTCGACCTCGACCACAGTGATGAGGACGCGTGTACCAACCTGGCCACGTTGCTCGAACAGGTCGGCGACGAGGAAGAAGTGGACACGGTCTATCAACAGGCTCTGGAAGCAGGCAATTCAAAGGCTGTCTTCGAACTGGCGGCACGCCTCGACGAACGAGGAGAAGTCGAGGAGGCGGAACCTCTCTACCGCCGGGCAGCAGAAGCCGGCCACGCATGGGCCATAGCGAACCTCGCCAACCTTCTGGCCGAACGCGGCGCGGATGACCAGGTCACACGACTGTTTCACCATGCCCTGGCCGAAGGAGGCAGCGCGTCCCTCAACCGGGTCGGACGCAGCATCGCCAAGCACGACACCAAAAGAGCTGCGATTTTGTTCCAGCGGCTCATCGAAGCCGGGGACGACACCGCCCGGGCCAATCTCACGGAACTGACGAACCCCTCCGATCCGAAGCCGTAGGAGATCCGGGCGGCGGCCTACTTCAATGGAAGCGACGGGGCTGGAAAACGGCGCGTGGGACGCCGAGCCGTCTCCGACCCTACTCAACCCACGCTGACCACTCTCGCCACCACTGACAGGCGCGCCCAAGAAGAGCTCGCCTGCCCGGCTCGTTCGTGCTGCCCTGCTCTTGCATGGTTGAAGGCTGAGAGGGCCGAACTCGTCGACGCACATCACCTGGGCGTCGGCCGACGGGGTGTCGTACGGAGCCAGGCCCCGGTGCGGCGCCCCACGACCACCGCCGAGATCAGGTTCTTGAGTGCGTCTGCTGACCACGAGATGGCACGTCGATTACCCGCCCAACGATGGGAGGCGAGCCACTAGCAGCCAGCAGTCGGGCAGGACCCCGTCCCACCAGCCCTGCTCGGACGAAGCAGCGGCCTTGATCGGACGCTCGACGGCCTTACCGGAGGGGCGGACGCGCACGGCGGCGAAGCGGGACCGTAAGGCCGTGAACCGACAGGCTGCCCATGTGAATTTCAGATAGTGCAAAATGCGCCCGTCCATCCTCGTGGTCACCAAATAGTCTTCAGTCGTGGGTAGTTGGAGGCAACGCTGTCTCCCACTGCCAGGCCCCAAGGGCGCCGCGGTGGTCCAAACCCCCGTTTTGGACCACCGCGGATCTGGAGGGCGGCTGAGCCCTGTCTAGGGTGACGTCCCATGTGGCCAGAACAGCAGCCGCCAGGGGGCAGACAAAACCCGCAGGCGAACCCATACCAGCAGCAGCACGGTCCGGATCCGCAGAGCAGCCTGCCGGGCCCAGCACCGTGGAACGTGCCAACGCAGCCCATGGTCGCGCCTCAGGTCCCGCGTCGCAGCCGCAGCACCACCGCGGTCGTCGCCGTAGTGGCGGCGGCAGCGGTCGTCGTCGCCGCTGGTGTCGCGGGATATCTCGCCCTGGGCGGCCGGGGCGGCGACAAGAACGACACCACAGCACCCATCACCGCCACCCGAAATCCAAGTGTCGCCGAGAAGACCGACCCTACCCTCCGGGGTTGGATGACCGTAACGAACCCTAAAGACGGCATCACCTTCGACGTACCGCCCGAGTGGGCCGTCAAGTCAACAAGCTGGGTGAGCTACGTCACCGACGAGAAAGACCCGGACGACAAGCCGCTCATCGGCTTCTCAGCCCCGGCGATGCTCAAGGAAAAATGGTGCCAGTCCGACGACGGCCTGAACGGTGCCAAGGAGGACACCGCCCTCGCCTCCGTCGGTACTCGGGGGGAGCACGGCACACGGCACATAGAAGAGGCCGCCCGCAACACCGTGTACCTGTGGGTCTACGGTGCGTACACGCAGCCGGACAGGGCAAAAATACAGGCAGGTCCGGTGGAGTCGTACACCACAATGTCGGGGCTCAGGGGCACAGTGGCGACGGCCGCGTCCTCAGGCGTCCCCAAGAAGGGCAAGTGTGACACGGATGGTAAGGCCACCACATTCGCCTTCGAGAACGCCGATGGCGACATCGTGTCCTGGACGTTCCTCGGGGCCAGGGGCGTGAAGGAGGAGGTGCCGGACGAGACAGTCAGGAAGATCCTCGGCACCGTACGGCTCTACGACAACTCATCGAGTTCCTGAGCGGCGGACGGCGAGCTGCCTCTCGTTCCGGCCCCGGCCCCGGCCCAAGCGCCGGGCCAAGACTGAAGCGTTCTGCTACCTTCAGCACCCTTGCCGTCATCGCTCTGGTACTCGTCGGGCGGTGCGGAGCCACACCTGCCCAGAGCGCAGGTCTTGTGGCCCCGGCCCCCAAAGCCGATGTCCCGTTCGGCGCGGCGGGCAGTGGCGAGGTGGCTGCGCTGTGGGAGGCGAGGCACGGTCGAGGGTGGGGCGGACGTCTCCGGCAGTACGGCGAGGCTGCTGCGCACCCATTCACCATCGATCATGCGCACCAGAACATGGCACTGCCACCACCAGCGGCGCTATGCGTCGAGGTTGGGTCAGTAGAAGGACGGCGAGTTGGAAAGAGGTAGTGGGGGCGTCGGGGTCGACGTGGGCGTACAGCCACGGGCAGGCCTTGCCCGTACCCAGGCGCAGCCTGCCGACTTCCTGGTAGTAGAGGAGGAAAGCTCGTCGCGGTCGAGGGCTTTCAACGTGGTGCGCGATTGGAGTCGAGGCATGTCGGTCTAGCGGGTTGGCTGGTAGGTGGTCACCGCATGACGGCTCGGTCGGAGACCAGGCAGGCGATGGCCAAGTAAGTCTCGTCGTAGTATTCGCGGCGTCCGATCCAGTGTTGCAGGGGCCGCCACTGCTTGTGTTCGGCGATGGCATGCTCGACTGGAATCCGCTCGGAGGACTGCTCCTTGCGAGCCGCCTCCCAGCCAGCCACCTTATTGAGCAGGGCGTCGTCTTTCGGCTTCAGCGGTGGAGCTTCCACCTGATCGGGGAACTGCTTGAGCGGTCCACCGCCGAGTACCTGGCCCGGTTGCGGCGCGACCACCGGACCGCAGCCGGGACCCGCAAGGGGCGACGTGCGCTGGGCTGCTTCCGTCAGGCGGTGCTCCTTCTGCGCTGGTTCATCGACTTGCGTCTTGCCCAGCTCGCGCGACAACGGCCTGTCGACCTCCACCGCCTACCGTTATCTCTACGAAGGGCTGACCGTGCTGGCCGCCAGGGCGCCGGGCCTGGCGACCGCGCTGGAACACGCCAAGGACGCCGGACTGACACGTCTGAACCTCGATGGCACGGTCATCCGCAGCGACCGCGTCGCCCTCCCCGGCCCCATCAGCGCGGACCTGTGGTGGTCCAGGAGGCATAAGCACCGCGGCGGGAACGTGCAGGTCGTCGCCACCCCGGACGGCTGGCCGATCTGGGTCACGCCCGTCCGCCCGGGCAGGGAGCGCGACACCACTTGTGCCCGCAACCACGGCCTGGTCGATGCCCTCAACCGGATCGCCGCCGAGTTGGGCATGCCGACCCTGGTCGACCTCGGCCAGGGGAACGTCGGCAACGGCTTCCGCCACCCGTACAAGAAGCCCGCCGGAGGCGAGCTGACCGAGGAGCAGCAGACCTACAACAAGGTCATCCGCGGCATCCACGGCGTCTGCGAGCGGGCCAACTCCCTGCTCAAGACCACCTTCAAAACCCTGCGCAGGGTCAGCCTCGACCCTGCGGCCATCACCCGCGTCGCCCGGGCCGCCCTCGTCCTGCTCCAACTCGAGTACGACCGCACCATCTGAAAGATCACACAACGGCGTGATCCATTACCGAGAAAGGCTGGCCGAACTTGCCTGCTGCTAACGGCCCGTCAATCGCTGGGTGCGCGGCCTAAGGTCCGTGTGCTCCAGTTCGGTGATGATGCGGTCGGCGCGGCCGTGCAATCGGTGGGCTTCGCGCGGCTCGATGTGGGCCAGGAGCTGGAGCGCCATCACACGGAAGCGAAGCAGGCCGGCATCGCCGGCATGCTCGGCGGCGGCACGGGCGTGGTGGATCGCGTGGTCGCGGTCGCCGAGCTTCCAGTAGCAGTACGCCAGCCCGTGATCGCGCCGGAACCGCGCAAAGGCAGCGGGGCTGCGGGCGTTGATGGATCGATACAGCCGTGCTGCTGGCAACAGGCGTGGCTGCGGCCCGGCGTGGATCAGATGATACGCGCGCTGATCGGCCCAGCGCGCGTGATAGCAGTCCCGCTCGCCGCCGGGTGGCAGCCGCGCGATCTGCGCCTGAGCCCGCGTGAGTGCCTCGTCGGCGTGGACCGCCTGACCGCCGTCCATCTCCAGCCGGGCCTCCAACAGTGTGGACTCGACCTGCGCGGCCACGGCCACGTGCGTCGTGCCGGCGGCATGAACCAACCGCAGCCGAGTGCCTTGGGGGTTGCGTCGGCGCAGAGCGACCGAAGCCAGGCCGAGGTGGATCCAGCATGCGGCGGGCGACTCGGCGATTGGCGGCCGGTCCCACAGCCACAGCTGAGCCTCGCGCAGCGACAGCGGCAGGTCCGCGAAGCGACCGTGGTACTGCCCCATCCAGCGCGCGGTGTCTTCGAGCGGTTGCGGCACACCGAAGTAGCGCAGCAACCAGAGCCCGTACTGCCCGCCGGACGCGTTGCCCCGGGACTTGAGGCGGCGCAGCCCGCGTTCGATCGTTCCCGGATCAACCGGCAGCCCCACCCACGGCCCGGCACGCCGCATCAGCGTGTGGGTAAGCGCGGTCCACCCACCGTGCTCGCTGGTCAGGTGTTCCAGGTAGTGCTGCCAAGTGCAGCCCATCGGGGAGGTGTCACTCACTGTCATGTCCGCAATCGTGTCCTACCGCGCATCTCGTCTTCGTCCCTACCGTGCGCCGTATGAAGACCTTCAGCGCCGTGACCTACAACGTTCTCGTCCAGTCCTTCACTCACCCCGATCGCTACCCCCTCTGCCCTCCCGAGGCCCTCACCCCGGCCCGCCGCCGCGCCCTGCTGCTCAGCCGCATCGATGAACTCGATGCCGACCTGCTGTGCCTGCAGGAGCTTGAGCCCATGATCTACGAGGACCTGCGCACTCGCCTGGAAACCACCCATGGTGCGGCTTACGTGCAGCGCAGCCGGCGCCCCGACGGTGTGGCCGTCTTCGCCCGGCGTCCCCTCTTCGGCGGGCTCGAACACCATGAACTGCACTTCGAGGCGCAGCGTCGCAGTGACGACGACTTGGCGCTAATCGTCCAGCTCATCCTTGATGACCGGCCGCTCCATGTCGCCTGCACTCACCTGGCCTGGCAACCCGAGTCGACGCCGCGCGCCGAGCACGTCGGCCACCGTCAGATGCTGGAACTCCTCGCGCACCGCGACGCCACGGCCCCAGACGACACCTGGATCTTCGCCGGCGACTTCAACGCCATATCGCAGAGCATCGTAGTCTCGGCCGCCTTGGAGCGGGGGATGGACGAGAGCTGCCGCAGCCAGCGGCCGTGGGACACCTGTGCCATCAACGGCCGACCACGCAAGCTCGACTACTTGCTGTTCTCCACGGGACGACTTGAGCCGCGTCCCGGTGTCCTGCCCAAGCTCTTCCGCGACACCGCGCTGCCGTCCCTGACCGACCCTTCGGACCACCTGCCGCTACGCGTCGACTTCTCACCAATCCCGTGACCGGCTGGCGCCTGCCAGTGCAGTCAATGAGCCAGCCTCGGTAATGTCTCGTGACGGTTGGTGATCTTCGGTCAGGTGGTGTGGCCGTGCTCCAGCTGGAGCAGGACAAGGGCTGCCCGAGCGATCCGGGTGATGCTGCCGGGGTCGAGGCTGACCCGGCGCAGGGCCTTGAAGGTGACCTTGAGCAGGGCGTTCGCGCGCTCGGCGACACCGTGGATGCCACGGGCCATCTTGTTGAACGTCCGCTGTTCGGTGGTGAGTTCGCCGTCTTGCCGCTTCTTGACCGGGTGGCGGAACCCGTCCTCGGCGTTCTCGTAGCCCAGATCGGTCAGGGTTGGCATGCCCAGGGTGGTTGCGAGCCGGTCGAGAGCGGCGATCAGGCCGTGTGCGGGGGCAGGTGGTGTCGTGCTCGCGGCCTGGGCGGACCGGGAAGACCCAGAACGGCCAGCCGTCCGGGGCGGAGATGACCTGCGCGTTCCCTCCGTAATGCTTGTGTTTTCCGGACCACCAGAGGTCGGCTCCGTTCGGTCCTGGGGCGGCGACGCGGTCGGTGCGGATGACGGTGCCGTCAAGGTTGAGGTGGGTGTGGCCGGCCGCGGCAGCGCGCTCCAGTGCGGTGGACAGATCGGGGGCGTGGTCGGCGAGTACGGCCAGCCCTTCGTGCAGGTAGCGGTAGGCGGTGGGGACCGAGATGCCCGTTGTCGAGGGCGAGTTGGGACAGCCGGGTTCCGTCGACGAACCACCGCAGCACCAGCACGGCCTGCTTGAAGACGCCCAAGGCGCGAGTGTTCTTGCGGGTGCCGGGCCGGTCTCGGTGCGTTGCAGGAGCCGAGCCAGGGTCTCAGCGGTCTCCCGGCGAACATCGAGCACAGCGGCGTAGGTGATACTGGTCAACGCGTGGAGCCTCTTGATGGGGGCAATCGAGATACGGCCGGAAGCGATAGTAGGGCGATCTTGAGCGGCTGAATTGTCGTGTGTGCGCGACTGTCAACGGGTTTCGTCAGTGTCACGGAGGTTGGCATGGTGGGGTCGTTGTTGATGGCCGAGGCCTGGTGGATCGCGCCGAGCAGGGTGTTGGGCCAGTCGGTCGGGTTCGACGAGGTGGTGCTGTCCAGCCGTCCCCGGCTTCCGTGGTCATGCACAAGGCCACACGCCGCAGCATCATTGCCATGTGCTGCAATTCAGGCATGGAGTTCGCTGAAGAAGCCTGTGGAGTACGGAAGTTGTGCGTAGCAAAGTTGGGGGAGGCTGAAGGGGAGAAGCTGGCTGCGATGGCCCTGCCCGGTTTTCGGCTGACGCCCGCGAGGCCGGGGAAGCCTGCCTCGGGCCTGTGCCGCCGGGGCGGCCCGGCGCTACTGGATCCGGGGACGCCGTGGCCGGAGTACGGCGGGCTGCCCCTGAGTCTGTCCGCCGTCCTGGACACCGAGGTGCTCGCGCCGTGGCTCGGCGACATCCTGCCCTGCCGGCCGGGGCTGCTCAACTTCTTCTATCTACAGCCGGGCCCGGATGATGCGGATGCCGTGAACAGCTTCTTCGAGGGTGAGTTCTGGCAAGACCCCGAGGCAGGGTGTGTCATCGCCGCCGATCCTGCGCGCGCCGTCGAGATAGCAGCCCCAGCGTTCGCCGAGCTGTGCACACCGCTTCACGCTGAACGTGTCGTAACCATGCCGGATCCCTCAGACGACGACATTGACAAGACCTACTCGCAGATCTGCTTCGAGTGGCATTCCTATGAAGATCGGGCGTTCGGCTGGCCGACGCTGGAGCTCTCCCAGCCACTCCACCCCAAGGGGAACGGCGATCCCTATACCCACCTGTTGCAGCTCCAGTACCCGCCGGACGAGCCGGGGTATTCCGACGGGGGGCTGCTGCACTTTACGATCCCCACCCCGGCTCTCCAGGCAGGCGACTTCACCCAGGCAACCAGCACCCTGGAGCTCACCTAACGGCCGCTTCCAGTCGCGCCCTGGTCTGGACCCTGCGCCGGCCACCGTCGTGGGGCAGGACGGCGGACGCTTCACCGGGCACCAGGAAGTCCCGACCAGCAGCCACTGCGGGAACGTACTTGTAGAGGGTCGTACGGGAGACGCCGAGTAGCCTGTCGATCGAATGGTGCTCTCCGGCTGCGCGAGCACGGCCCGCGCGTGCCGAACCCGTTCCTCTGTCATAGCCCCCACTGCGCCACTATCCTTTTCGGCCGCATCTTGTCTAACCTTTTTGGTGTCCGGAACATGTCCTTCGCAGACCTGTTTCCCCCCAGGGGCTGCACGTGTTTCTGGGGCGGGGCAGCTCCGCCTCACTCCGGTGCCGTCACGCAACGCAACCGCTACGTCGCGGAGAAGAAGTCACTCACAGTTACTTGGCGTTACTGAGAATGGCTTATTGCGGGGGCCACCAAGAAGGTAATGGGGAAAACTCGGGTACTGGTTTCAGGGTGTGCGCACCGACACGCTCTGTCCGACTCGTCTCCTGGCTCGAGGTAGCTGATGATGGCATCGCATTTTGTCGGTGTTGAACGCAGGCGAATGCGAGTGGCGCGCAGTCGGAAGCCGTATCGGTTCTCATGCTTGGAAGGCGTCCGGTCGTTGTCGATGTTGGCGGGGCCGCGGTCACTCGGCTGTCGGGGCTGCGGTCACTCGGTGGTGGTGTCAGGGAGTGTGGCGAGCCCGTTCGTGAGGTCGGCTATGAGGTCGGCTTCGTGCTCCAGACCAACGGCGAGTCGGACGAGTCCTGCGGGAACACCCGCTTCGGCAAGCTGTTCATCGGTCAGTTCGTTGGCCCACATTGCGGCGGGCTGGACGACCACTGAGCGGACACCGCCAAGGCTCGGCGAGCGGGCCGGGATGCCGAGTGTGGCGATGAGCTGCTCCGCCGCGGCGTAGCCGCCCCGGAGTTCAAAGCTCAGCAGACCGCCGTAGCCGTGCATTTGCCGTTTCGCAAGCTCGTGCTGAGGGTGGCTGGTCAGCCCCGGGTAGTTCACAGTCTTCACGGCTGGTTGGCCGGCCAGGAACTGCGCGACGGCGAGGGCGGTCCGGTTGTGCCGCTCCACCCGCATCGGCAGGGTGCGCAGGCCGCGCAGAGCGAGCCAGGCGTCGAAGGGGCTGATGACCGAGCCCACCAGGGTGTGCGTCTGCCAGATTTTGTCGATCATCTCCTTCTTGCCGAGCACGATGCCTGCCAGCACGTCCGAGTGCCCCGACAGGTATTTCGTGACGCTGTGCATGACGAGATCCACGCCGTGGTCGATGGGGCGATGGTTCACTGGCGTGGCAACTGTGTTGTCCACGAAGGTGAGGATGCCGCGTTCGCGCGCGAGCCGGGCGACTGTCGCGACGTCGGTCAGCTGGAGGAGGGGGTTGCTCGGGGTTTCGAGCATTATCAGCTTCGTATTCGGCTTGGTGGCCTTCTCGAAGGCGGTGGGGTCGGTCTGGTCAACAAGGGTCGTCTCGATGCCGAACCGCGGGGCCACCTCCTGGAGCAGGGACAAGGTTCCGCCGTACATGCTCCGTTGGGCGACGACGTGGTCGCCGCTGTCGAGCAGTGCGAGGAGGGTCGCGGAGATCGCGCCCATGCCTGAAGCGGTCGCCAGCCCGGCTTCGGCGCCTTCGGCGGCGGCCATGATCTTCTCGAGCCTTGCCTGCGAGGGGTTGCCGTACCGCCGGTAGTAGCGTTCCGGGTTGGCGCGATTGTTCAGATCTTCAAACTCTTCGGCCGAGGCCGCCGAGAAATGCACCGACTGGTAGATGGGCGGCGCAATGCTTGACTCGGCAGGATCGGTGTCTGCGTGCAGGAGAAGCGTCTCTAGCGTCGTGGAAGCGTCCATTGCTGTAGTGTTTCCCGAAGTGGACTGCTATTCAATATCCACCCAGGGGGCGATTGGACTCTAATGAATCTGCAGAGTGTGGTAGCTGGGCTCGGCGATTGGTCTACGGGCCAGGGGCCGCTGTACCAGCGTCTGGCTGACAGCCTCCGGAACTCGATTCGTCACGGTGTTCTCGGCGCCGGTTCAAGGCTTCCCTCAGAGCGTGATCTCGCCCGGTCGCTGGGTACCAGTCGAACGACCATCATTGCTGCCTACCGGCTGCTCCGTGACGACGGCCTGCTGGAAAGCACCCGTGGGAGCGGGACACGGGTGACCGCCTCCGGCTCCGGCGTCGGGCCCGCCGTCCCGGCCTCGGTCATGCCCTTCGCCAAACTGGTCGATGAACCGCCCGAGGGTTCTATCGACCTCACGCGATCCGTTTTCCCCAGCCTCGACGGCCTACCCGACGAGGCCCTGGGCCTGACCGCCGCGGACATCCGTACCCTGGCTGTCAACTTCGACTACGAGCCACTTGGGCTCCCAGCCCTGCGCACGGAGATCGCCGCACGCTATGCACGGCTCGGGCTGCCCACAGCCACCGACGAAGTGCTGATCACCACCGGCGGCCAACAGGCGCTCAACCTGCTGTTCAGGCTCTTCAGCCAAGACCGGGGAACCATTGCCACCGAGAACCCCACCTACGCTGGAGCGCTTGATGCCGCCCGAGCCGCCGACGCAACCGTCATCGGGTTGCCAAGCGATGAGGAAGGCGTCACAGTGCGCTCGGTGCGCGATGCACTCGATCGATCGGCAGTGCAGCTCATGTATCTCATGTCGGCCTGCCATAACCCCACCGGGGCCGTGATGAGTGCGGCGCGCCGCCACGAAGTCGCGCACCTGGCCAAGGCCGCAGGGACACCGATTATCGACGACGAAACCCTCGCCGACCTCACGTTCGACGACCATGCCCGCATTCCGTTTGCCGCAACCGCTGACACCGGCACCGTCGTCACTGTTGGTTCGCTCAGCAAACTGTTCTGGGCCGGCTTGCGCGTGGGCTGGATCCGGGCGCCGAGGCAGCTCATCACGAGGCTCGCCCGCCTCAAGGCTGTTGCCGATCTCGGATCCTCACACCCAGGCCAGCTATTGGCGATCCGCATGCTGCCGAGGATCGAAGAAGCAAGTACGGCCCGAAGCCTGCAGCTCATCAAGCGCCGCGACCTCCTCGCTGACCTGCTCCATAGACAGCTCCCCACCTGGTCATGGCTCCTTCCACAGGGTGGACCATTCCTATGGGTCCAACTCCCCCACAGCGATGCGGAGGCTTTCGCCCGGCTCACACTCCGCTACGGGGTGCGTGTCCTGCCGGGCTCCAGGACCTCCCCCGACAAGACGTTCGCCGACCATCTGCGGATTTCGTTCGTCGCCGAGCCGGCAGAGATCGAGACCGCGGTCGCGCGTCTTGCCGAGGCCTGGGCCCTGTTCGAATCCACCGGCGGCACCGACCGAACGCTTGAGATCGTGGTCTGAAGCACGACGTCCGGCATGCTCCTCACCCAAGGGCAGCCGGGAATTCCTGCCATGGCCATATGGCTGTCTCGGTGACTTTCTGTTTCACCCTCCGAGGCTTCTTGCCCGCATGCTCACCGCGGTTGTGGACCGTTCCGCATACCTTGCAAGTCCCCATGCAGACGTGCAGGACACGCGAAGGGCTTCTCGTCGGTGCACTCCAGCAAGCGGCTCTGGCAAAACTTTCTAGCCGGAGATTACTCCGGAGCGGTGGTCGGTCGGTCCGCGTAGTGAACCGCCCCGGGTCAGGTGGAGGCTCGATTCCATGTAAGGATTGAGTCATGGCACGACCCTCCCGTTACCCGCTTGAGCTCCGCCGTCGTGCGGTGCGCATGGTCGCCGAGGTGCGCGACGATTACCCGAACGAGACGACCGCCCTGCAGGCGGTCGCCGACAAGCTCGGCATCGGTTCCCGCGAGACACTGCGGAACTGGGTGAAGCAGCAGGAGATCGACGCGGGGCAGCGTCCGGGGACGACGACGGAGGAGTCCGCCCAGCTCAAGGCGTTGAAGAAGGAGAACGCCGAGCTGAAGCGGGCGAACGAGATCCTGAAGGCCGCGGCGAGTTTCTTCGCGGCCGAGCTCGACCGGCCACAAACGCGCTCGTAACGTTCATCGACGAGCACCGGGACCGCTTCGGCGGCGTCGAGCCGATCTGCAGGACGCTCACCGGGCACGACTGCAAGATCGCCCCTTCCACGTACTACGCCCACAAGAAACGCCTCCAGACGCCCTCCGCCCGCCGCATGCGTGACACGGAGCTCAAGGAGAGGATCCAGTACGTCTACGCGTCCAACTACCGTGTCTACGGAGCCCGGAAGATCTGGCGCGAGCTGAACCGGCAGGGACATGCGGTGGCCCGCTGCACCGTCGAGCGCCTGATGCGCGAGCTCGGCATCCAGGGCGCGGTGCGCGGCAGAAGCGTCATCACCACGATCCCCGGCGGACAGGTCCAGCGGGCCCCCGATCTGGTCGACCGCGACTTCGTGGCCATCGCTCCGAACCGGTGCTGGGTGGCGGACTTCACCCACGTGAAGACCTGGTCCGCGACCGTCTACGTCGCGTTCGTCGTGGACACCTTCTCCCGCCGGATCGTCGGCTGGTCCGCGGCCACCGTGAAGGAGACCGTCTTCGTCCTGGACGCCCTGGAGATGGCCATCTGGCAACGCGACCGCGACCAACAGCCCGTGCGGCCAGGAGACTTGATCCATCACTCGGACGCCGGGTCGCAATACACATCGTTCAAACTCGCCGAGCACCTGGATGCCGCCGGCATCGCGGCGAGCATCGGATCCGTCGGTGACGCGTACGACAACGCCCTGATGGAGTCCACGATCGGCCTGTTCAAAACCGAGTTGATCAAGCCCCGGCGGCCCTGGAAGACGCTCTCCCAGGTCGAGCTGGCCACCGCCGAGTGGGCCGACTGGTACAACCACCGCAGACTCCACGGCGAGATAGGCCACATCCCGCCCGTCGAATACGAAGCCAACTACTACACCGAACTCACGAAACCCCAGGTCATCACCACAATCTGAGATCTCTACCGAACCCGGGGCGGTTCATCCTGGAAGCGTGACAGTTCCCCGAACGTCTCCTGCCGGAGAGCATGATGCAACAGACTCATCCCCACAGGCTTCTTGCTGGGCGTGTGTGTTCCTTGGCTGGAGCAGCTGGAGGCTGCCCGCGCGTACGGCAGTTACCGGCACGAGTGATCAAGTACGAGGAACCGCCCGATGCCTGGGGTTAAAGATCAAGTTCGCCATCGCTGCGACTTCCTGTACCTGCCTCACCAGTTCGACTCTATGGGCTTCGAATCGGGGTTTGGAGGCTGAGATGGCGAATGAGCCCAGAGGAAGGCCGGTGGCGTCGAAGTATGCTGCTGCCGCGCTGCATGCGCCCGGGCTGAACTCTTCGATGTCGAGTGCGTATCCGCGCCTGCGCGTCCGGGCGAGATCAGCGCGGAGGTAGTCGTAGTCGGTGATGGTGTACGGAGTGAGGGACCTCAAACCACTGGTGAGTGTTGCGTCCACCTGTTCTGGCGTGAGGTATGCAAGTACGGCCTTGCCGGCGGCACATGCGTGCAGTGCCATGGGTTGGGTAGCGGCTGCGTTCGCGGCCTCTGGTACTCGCTGCCGCAGGACGAGGGCTTCGTCGGACCAGCCTGTGAGGAATGAGTCTTCCTGTGTCCGGTTGTGCAGGCGGTGGACCAGGGCGGTCAGTGGGGGAGGTGCTGCCCGGCTGCGCTGTGTGTGCGGAATGAGGGCTGCGGCGCGCTCCCCGATGCCGTAGCGGCCGTGGGGGAGGCGTATCACATAGTTGTTGTTCACCAGGGTGCGCAGTATGTGATAGCAGGTGCTGATTTTGATGCCGACCTTGGAGCTGAGTGCCTTGGCGGTTGCGCCTTGTTCGGCAATCGCGATGGCTTCCAGTACTTGCAGTCCGCGCTCCAGCGTTTGCAGCAGAGCCGCCGGTTTCTCTGCGGTCACATTCATGCCGCACAGTCCTCACTTGATTTACGCGGAACCTGTCGAGCATTCCGCGGCTTTTTCATAGTCTTTCGTCCCGCCAAAATTACCCGGGAGGGCGGGAGTCCTTCTCGTCATAGTTATTGCTCTTCGTCGAGGACCAGCGCATGGCCTTATGTGGTCAGGCGTGCTGGCGATGTACTAGGAACGGCGCGAAGCTCTGGTCGGTTGGCATGATTTCGATAGTGTTGACGTTTACGTGTGGCGGCTGGGACGTCACCCAGTGGACTGATTCGGCGATATCACGAGCTTCCAGCGACTGCATGCCAGTGTAGACGGCCTCAGCCTTTCGCTTATCGCCCTCGAATCGCACGGTGGAGAATTCGGTTCCTCCGCACATTCCAGGTTCGATACACGTAACCCGAACTCCTGTGCCGTGAAGGTCGCTGCGCAGGTTGAGGCTGAACTGGCGCACGAATGCCTTGGTGGCGCCGTACGTATTTCCTCCTGGATAAGGGTAGGTGCCGGCGACGGATCCGAGATTGATCACATGGCCCCGTCCTCGGCTTACCATGCCCGGCAGAATTGCTCGGGTGCAGTAGGTGAGCCCTTTACAGTTGGTGTCGACCATCTGATCCCAGTCATCGAGCTCAGCTCGATGGGCCGGCTCGAGACCCAGGGCAAGACCAGCATTGTTGATCAGTACGTCAATGTCGCTGAACTCATGCGGCAGGGTGCGGATTGCGTGCCCTACTGCCTCCCTGTCCCGTACATCAAGCTCAAGAGGGAGGGAAGATGGGCCGAGCTCCGCGGCGAGTACTTCAAGCCTGGCCGCTCTGCGAGCTGCGACGATGACCCGGAAGCCTTCCGCCGCGAATCGGCGTGCGATTGCAATGCCGAAGCCGCTGCTGGCGCCTGTGATGAACACTGTCTTCTGCCGGGAAGTCATGACACTCACCGCTCTACCGTGGCTGGCGCAAGCAAGGAATCGAGGAAGCGCTCGAGAGCTGCATTGAACTCGATGGGACGTTCCAGGTTCGGCATGTGCGCTGCCTGCTCGATGACCTCAAGCGTGGCGCCAGGGACGAGGTCGTACATGATGCGGGCGTCGCTCACAGGGGTGAACTCGTCCTCGGTCCCGACTACGACCAGTGTCGGCACCGAAACGCGAGGGAGCATGCCGGTGTAATCAAGACGCTCAGCGCGGCCGCGCAGTGCCGCAGCTGCTCCTTCAGGGGATGTGTCACTCATCATGCGCAGAACGTGATCAGCGACCATGGGAAGCGTCCGGATGTTGTGCGGTGCCACCATCTTGGGCAGCACCTCCTGGGCGTAGTCGACCATGCCTTCCCGGAGCAGACGCTCGGCCATGCCATAGCGCACGACCTTGCCTTTCTCCGTTTCGGCCGCGGCGAAGGTGTCGGCAAGCACGAGTCCCTGAATCCGGTTCGGGAACAGCCGGTAGAACTCCATGACAATCTGCCCACCCATGGACAGGCCGCCAAGGACGAACCGATCGATCTTGAGGTGGTCGAGCAGGCTGGCGATGTCCTGCACGAACCTCTCCAGCGTCGTCTTGCCCGGCACCACCGTGCTCTCCCCATAGCCACGAAGGTCCGGTGCGATCACTCGCCATCCAGCACGGCTGAAGTGCTCGATCTGAGGTCGCCACATCGACCGATTGAACGGATGCCCGTGGATGAGCACCAGCGGTTCCCCTGTGCCCTCATCCTCGTACCCGATGGAGATTCCGTCGGAAAAGGTGGCTCTCATGGTGGTCGTCCCTTCTGCTACGACTAGACTTCTCGATGCTATAAGGGGCAATCCTTCAGTGCAATATAAATAATGTTCTCGGTGCAATATTGGAGTGATCGATGGATGACTACCGAATGATCGCCGACGAGCTCGCTGCCGACATCGCCGCCGGCCGTCTCAGCCCAGGGGATCGACTCCCGCCGCTGCGACGGCTCGCCCGCCAGCGAGGCATCGCCAGTTCGACCGCCGCCCGGGTCTACCGAGAGCTCACCCGCCGAGGGCTGACCGTCGGCGAAGTCGGACGAGGGACCTTCGTGCGAACATCGACGCCCTCGATCGAACCGGCACTGGCTGAGCCGGGCGAAGCGAGAGTCGATCTCGATCTGAACTTCCCGGTACTCCTGGAGCACCCCGCCCTGCTTGCCAAGAGCCTCGAGCATCTACTGCGCCCGGAAGCACTGGCCGGGGCACTTCGACCTGTGGGCGCGGAGGGCACCCCACCTGCCCGTTATGCCGCTGCTTCGCTACTCACCCGCGGCACCTGGACGCCAGAACCGCGACGGCTTCTCTTCGCGGGAAACGGCAAACAAGCCATCGCCGCGTCCATCGCAGCCCTCGTCCCTGCCGGCGAACGCCTCGGAGTCGAGCCGCTCACCTTCCCTGTCGTCAAAGGCATCGCTGCTCGCCTCGGTGTCACCCTCGTCCCACTGACAATGGACGAATATGGGATCACCCCTGACGCACTGCGTGTCGTCCCGCCGCTCCGCGCTGTCTACATGCAACCCGCCCTGCACAACCCACTCGGCATCACCATGCCGGATCAGCGTCGCGAGGAAATCGCGGAGAGCCTGCGCCAGAGGGACACCTACGCGATCGAGGATGCCATCTACAGCTTCCTGCGAAACGACCTCACACCACTCGCAGCCCTCGCACCGGAACGCACCGTCGTTGTCGACAGTCTGTCCAAACGGCTCGCGCCCGGGCTGACACTGGGCTTCATGATGACCCCTGAAGGCATGACCCAGCACTTCGCGGCAGCCCTGAGATCAGGAACGTGGACGGCTCATCGTTTCGCTCTGGAGGCGGCAACGTGCTGGATGACCGATGGCACTGCATCCACCATCGAACACGCAAAGCGAAGCGATGCAGCCCAACGCCAGCGAATCGCTGCAGCGCGACTCGCATCTCAAACCATCCAAGCCGATCCGCACGCCTATCACTGCTGGTGGGAACTGCCAGCCCCCTGGCGAGCCGATACGTTCGTCGCCGCTGCCGCCCGCCGCGGCATCGCTGTTACACCCGCAGGTGCGTTCGCCGTCGGGCCAGGACACGTCCCCAACGCCGTGCGCCTCGCACTTGCTTCCCCGCCCGTGGATGTTCTGGCCGACGCGCTTGAGGTTCTGGCCGAGCTTGCCCACGGCACCCCCGAAGACGCGGGACAAGAGTGAAGGGATCTCTACCTTGTGAACGGGCACAAACTCCCAGCTGGGCCACGGTGGTGGACTTTGCCAGGTGCGGGTGTGGTGGCGGGCCCGTCCGAGTGTGCAAACTCACCGATCAGGACGGCCAACAGCGCCAGCAGACGATGCGCCGGGGTATCGCAACTGGCGCGCCCGTCGGGCAACGATGCTGCTGGTTTTGGCGCATCAGCAATCGGCCACCAGCTCGTAGGTTAATCAACTGGCCGTCGCATACAGGCCATAGTCCTTGTCAGGATCGCTGCCGGTGGCGACCTGAGTGACGGTTTCGATTGCTGATTGAAGAGTCAGGTTCTCTCAACGAAATCATCTACGCGGACGGGCGTGAGCGAGTTCAGGTATGAGCAGGCCGGGCGGGCCGCACTCGGCTGAGGACAGACGTAAAGCCCCTGGTAGGACAGGTCTCACCACAAGATCATGTCCATAACCACCAGAGGCTTCACGTTGGTCAACCATGGTGCCACGCTCGACGTCCCGCGCCACGTAGTGGTGTACCTGTCCCGCCTGCTGGCCGCGCATCGCCGACGCATCAGCACTCCGCGCGGCAGCCGGGCCCTGGGCCCGTTCCGCCAGGCCGCGCTGGTCCTGCGCTGGTTCCGGACCCGCGCCTGCGTGCACTGCCTGGCCCGGGACGCCGGGATCTCCCAGGCCACCGGCTACCGCTATCTCGCCGAGGGCATCGAGGTCCTGGCCCGCCGTGCCCCCGACATCCACACCGTCCTCGAAGACTGCCATCGCGCGGACATGAGCGACATCGTGCTGGACGGCACTCTCATCCCCAGCGACCGCACCGCCGGCCTGCGGGGCCACGGCAACGACCTGTGGTACTCCGGCAAAGCCAAACGCTCCGGCGGCAACCTCCAGTTCCTGGCCTCCCCCTCCGGCGACCTGCTGTGGGTCTGAGACGTCGAACCCGGCAGCACACCGGCCATCACCACAGCACGCCACCATGCCCTGCCCGCCCTCTACCGGGCAGCCCGCGACGGCCTGCCCACCCTCGCCGACCTGGGCTATCAAGGAGCAGGCATCGGCATCCACACCCCCCGTCCACGCCGACCGGCCTCAGCCGCTCTGCACGGACAACCGCACCCATGACCGGCTCCTCCGCGGCTTGCGGGCCATCGGCGAACGCGCAGCCGCCACCCTCAAACCACGCTGGCGAGCACTCCAGTGCATCACCCTCAGCCCGAGCAGAATCGGCACCATCGCCCAAGCCGCCCTCGTCCTCAACAACGCGTGGAAACAGACTCGTTGAAAGAAGCTGAGGAACTGGTAGGGGCTGTCTGTCTTATCCCTACCCGTCAGCCGAGTTGTGTGTCAGACCTCCCTCATACACTCCGGGCCCATGACAGCACTCGTTCTCTCCAGCCAGATCCCCTCCGGGGTAATCGACGACTTCGACCTTGTCACCGTCGACGGCCGCCTTCTCCTGTGCGCCGGCTGGCGTACCTGGGTGTGTCAAACGCGTTCGCGATGCTGCGGCTGCTGCCGATGAGGGAGCGGGACAAGGGCATAGTGATCTTGGCGCTACGCCATCAGATCTCGTTACTGGAGCGCCAGTTGCATGGGGAGCGGATGAGCTCTACAGCAGGCGATCGGGGGCGTTCCTGGCGGCACTGCTGCACCATCTCCCGCGGGATGTGCAGCGCCGGATGCAGCCGCTGGTGCGGCCGGACACTGTCCTGCGGTGGCATCGCGACCTCGTAACTCGCCGTTCTCGGAGTGAAGGTAGCCGCGTCCACGGTCTGGGAAATCCTGCAGGAAGCCAGAATCGGACCGGCACCCGAGCGGGCATCGAGCACTTGGACGGACTTCCTGCGCTCCCAAGCCGATGCCCTCCTGGCCCAGAACTTCTTCCGGACGGTCAACCTGTCCGGGGCGCGGTTGTACGTGTTCGTGGTGATCAAGCACGCGAAACCAGCGTATCCGGGTTCTGGGCGCGACCGCCCATCCCACTGCATCCTGGGTGGTGCAGGCGGCGAAGAACCTCGTCACGGATCTCGAGGATGCCGACTGCCACGCCCGCTACATGATCAGGGATCGGGAAAGTACTCCGCTCTCTTCGACAAGGTCCCCAAGCACGTGGGGATCGAGAGAGTGCTCACCGGGATCCGCGTGCCCCGCATGAACTCGATCATGGAGAGATGGGTGTAGACGTGCCGACGTGAGCTGCTGGACCGGACCTTGATCTGGAACCTGCGGCACCTGCTCCACACCTTGCGGGAGTTCGAACAGTTCTACAACTCCCACCGACCCCATCAGAGCATCGTCAACGCCCGGCCGCTGAATCCTTTGCCCCCTCCGATCACGGATCCGGAGCGGATCGCCCGCCTCGACGTACGAAGACGCGCCCGGATCAGCGGCATCCTCCACGAGTACCAACACGTGGCTTGATCTGCACGGATAAGCATTTCGGCAAGGACAGGGCGTGACCGTGCGTGTTGCAGATCTGGTGACGGGCCGCCCCGTTGAGGTGCGCAGACTCGCCGATCGGGTGTCCACGACAGCGGATCGAGCCTCGTGGCCACGCCAGCTCGGTGCGGCCACGGCGGTCTACCCGTCGCTTCCCACACCACGGAACGCAACGCCGGCCAGCCCGCAGCAGCACTGCATTTACCCACTTCGTACAAGCTATTCGAATAATCGAAATATGGATTCATCCACGTGCATACAGGGCTGGCAGCATGCATCGTGGAACATGTCCTTCCTGGCTAGGACCACCACGAGGTCGGGTATGTCCGAGAATCATCGGCGTACCGACCTCGCCGGTGACGAGGACACGTGCCCGTCCCGTGCACACAAGGCCGTGTGCCTGTGATGCAGGTAGCTGCGGCGACGCCCTCACAGGGCCGGGCACGGGCACTACCCCTTCGCTCCCTCAGCTCCTGCGCAGCAAGACCGTGAGGGCCATATACCTGCCGCTGGAACCACGGGTTGCCGGTGCTCCGCCACCGGATTCCTGGGGAACCGCTCCCGGGGGGCGGCAGGAACGGTGTCCGGCTCGGGAGGGCCACACGCCTCCTCGAGCCGGACACCACCCCTGGCCTGCCAATCAATCAGCCCAGAGGTCTGGTAAGCCAAAGGTCGCCAGCCCAACGAGGGCCTGGCTCCCGACCAGCAAGTCCTGGCCCACGAACCTCGCAAAATGGGCGTGTGCTGGGCCGCCCGGTGTGGGCCGACGGCACGAGCCTGAAAGCCGACGCGATCACCTGGTGAACCGACAGTTGCGCCGCCCCGCCGTGCCGGCCGCCATCGCCGTAGTCGTCGCACCTTCGGGCAGGGGCATGTCGCTCGCCGGACCACTGGGCGGATACCCGCACCACTTTGCCGCCCTCGCAGCGTCTTCGTTCGTCGCTGTGAGGTTCTCCCGCCGTGCAACAGGTGCTGATCAGCTGGTCAGAGCAGGTTGAAGGGGTATCAGGTTTGCTTGTTCAGCCGTTGCCTGATCGGCGTAGTACTTCTCCTCGAACTCGATCGGGGGAGCCAGCGGAGCCGCTCCTGGATGCGCCGACTGTTATAGAAGCCGTCGATGTACTCGAACAGCACGAGGTTCGCCTCGCTCCCGGGTGGCGAAGGTGCGGCCACGGATACCCTCGGTCTTGATCAGTATTCAGAGGTTCTCCGCGAGGGCGTTATCGTACGAGTCCCCGACGGAACCCATGGATGCCTCAATTCCCACACTCGCAGCAGCCGCGTTGTGAGCTTGATCGATGTGCACTGGCAGCCGTGATCCGCATGATGAATCAGTTGTCCTGGCTCGACCTCGCGGCTGGCCAGGGCGTACTCCAGCGTGGTGAGGACCAGGTCCCTGTCCGCGCGGGCGGAGGTTTCCCAGACCACCCACGCGGTGGGAGTAGGCGTCGTGGATCACCGACAGACAGCCACAGTGGGCCCTCACCGGTAGGGATCATCGTCAGATCCGTGACCCACCACCACGTGTAGAGGCGGGAGTGCGGCGGTTCGCGGCATGGAAGGCAGGCCGGGGCTGGGGGAGAAGGCGGGCGCATTCGACGACCATCGCCAAGCCGATTCAGCATGAGCCACGATGGCTTGCGTGTCCGCCCCTGCGGCAGCAGCCGTATCCCCGCCTCTCAGCTACCTCCCGTCATCCGCTCAGTGCAGCGATCAGTCGCTGCACGTCTTGGTCGTCATTGAAGTAGTGGAAGCCGAAGCGGATCCGGTCACCCAGTGCCGTCGCTCGGACACCCTTCTCCAACAACCTGTTGGAAAGAGCCTCGGCCTGATCTGTCTGCAGCACGACAATATGCGACAGGTTCCCCTCAACGACAGGCCGGAAGCCGAGATCCCCGGCGCGCTCGACCAGCTGGTTTGCCAGGCCCAGACAGTGCTGTTCGACCTGTATGGGATCGAGCTCGCGAAGTAGCCTCAGGGCTGCGCATGCTCCGATCCAGGAAAACCAGGCTGGTGAGGAGTCGAGCCTGCCACCCACGTCAGGCAGGTTCAAAGCCCCCCCGAAGAAACCGTGAGGTGGACCGGCGGACTTCCAGTTGGGAGCGAGAGGCTTCAACTCGGCGAGGCGGTCCTCCCTGCTGACGAGCCAGGCTGCGCCGCGGGGACAGAGCATCCACTTGTACCCATGCACGGCCAGGTAGTCCGGACGCACCGCTGCAACATCGAAACGCAGCGCGCCGAGGGATTGCGTGAGGTTGACGAAGAGCCTCGCACCGACACGTTCCGTCGCGGCGCGCAAAGCAGCGAGATCGAGCCGTTGCCCATCCTTGCTGGTCACTTCACTGACCGCCAACAGCACACTGCGCTCGTCCAGAGCTTCGATGAGATCTTCCGTGCAAGTCCTTCCTCCCCGTGCCGGCACGGGAACCACATCGCGGCGCGCCATCCATGGGAAGAGATTGCTACGGAAATCTTCAGCGGCCACCACGACGCGGCCTTGAGGCAGGGATGCGGCTACTGTCGCGGCGGCTTCGGCCAGTGACCCCATCGTGCACACTGTGTCAGCTTCCACACCGATCCAGTTGGCGAACAGACTGCGCGCCTCGGACGTCGCAGCGTCCCATGCGAGCCAATCGAATACACCAGTCGACCACGCCTCCACCGTCTCTCCCAGAGCCTGGACGACAGGTGCGGCGCCCGGTGGCGATCCGGGAGTATCCAGCCACGTAAAGGCGCGCAGGGCGGGGAAGAGCTTGCGGAAGTCGGCGGGGTTCATCTGGTCGGGACGGCAGCTACGGCTTCGACCTCGACAGCGAGGTCAGGAGTTGCGAGCGCGGTGACCACGATCAGAGATTGCGCGGGCCAGTCGCCTTCCGGGTACCACTTCTCGAACACCTTCTGCCTCGCAGCGCGGACTCCGTGATGGGTACCGGCGACCATGGTGAACAGCTTCATGACGTGTTCAGGGCCGGCACCGACGGAGGCGAGCAGCCGTTCCAGATTCGTGAATGCCTGTTGCGTCTCGGCGTCGGCGTCGGCGTCGGAGAGAGCGCTATCCGGTAGTGCTCCCACCTGCCCGGAGACCATGAGGATCTCGCGGTCAGCAGGCGCAGATGCCAGATGACTGTACTGGCCTATCGGCGAGCCGACACCTACAGGATTCCAGCGACGGATCATGTGGAACTCCCAGCATCCTATGTTCTGTGCTTCAACGCCGCTAGACCGGCCGCATCAGAACGGGTTTCGGCACACCTGGGCCCCGGGCTGTAGCCCAGTGGGTGTGTGGTGTGACTGGTTTCAGCCTAGCCAGCGAGATGCACAGGAGGGTCTGGCGCGTTGCTTGATTCCAGATAGTGCAAAACTGATCGCATACGTCGGCGCAGGTAAGCTGAATCCCAACGCGCAGTCCACCGGCTGCCGCCTCGTCCGCGCAGGTCATACTGCGTGTTGGCATTCGTGGAGGATGCTGGCGAGGCGATCACGTCTTCGTATATCGAGGCGGGCTGACGTGTCCGGATCGCCGATCGGAGGGAGTAATGGGTGCAGCGGTCTTGCGTTCGCGATGCCCTGGTGTTGTCGGTGGGTATTGTAGAACTGCTCGAACTCGCACAGCGAGCGAAGGAGGTGCCGCTGGCTCCAGGTTAAGGCCCGATCCAGGAGCTCGCGGCGACAGGTCTGTACCCACCTTTCCATGATCGAGTTCATTCTCGGCATCTGGATGCCGCTGAATGTGACCTTGATCCCTGCGTCCTTGAGGACTGCGTCAAATTAGAGACCACGCAAATAGGCGTGCGTTTATGGGCGGCGGTCCGGGCGTTCGTTCCAGCGATGGGGCGTCCGTGCCCGTTGGGTCGCCCTAGGCAGGGTGATGATTTTGTCAGCGAGGTCGAGGAAAGCGTCGGTGACGGTGATGCGGCCCTTAGGAGTGCTTCAGAAAGCCGGGAATCTGCGGGCGAGGATCATGCACTGAGCGAGTTGGAGAAAAGCGTCGTGTATGTCGTCCCGGGACTCCCAGCGCACACGTAAGCGACGCGGGCCGTGGAGATGGGCGAGGGCGGATTCGGCGAACCAGCGGACGCGGCCCAGTCCCGACCCGTGGGCCTGTCCGCGACGCGCGATCTTCGGGGTGATGCGCCGTTCACGGAGCCGTCGGCGGTAGATGTCGTGGTCGTACCCGCGGTCGGTGTACAGCGCGCGGGGTTTACGGCGGGGCCGGCCCACTTGCCCCGCACCAGCGGCAGTCCATCGACCAAAGGCAGGAGTTGGGTGACGTCGTTGCGGTGGGCGCCGGTCAGCGACACCCGCAGCGGGATACCGTTCCCGTCGGTCAGCACATGGTGTTTCGAGCCCGGCCGTGCGCGGTCAACCGGACTCGGGTCGACTTTTGGGCGGCTTCACCCCCGCTCGGCCAGCCGCCGCCAGCAGGTAGGCCCCGAGCCGAACCCCAGCTCCTGCGGCAGGAACTCCCACTGGATCCCGGTGTAGAGCACGAACAAGATGCCCTGGAGCGTCCTGCGGTCGTCGATCCGTTTGCGCCCCGGATACCGGCGGCGGCGTTTATGTCTGGGCAGGAGCGGTTCGATCACAGCCCACAGCTCGTCACTGATCTCCCACGGCTTCGGCCGGGTCATCCTCACCCCCGAGGAACGAGATCACCTACCCCTCCACCGTGCCACATGAAGATCATTCTGCAAGGACTCGTAAGTCCCGCAGGTCCCGCCGAACGGGCTCGACCGGCGCCCCATCCGGATCGATCATGAGCCAGGGCACTACGCCTTCCGACGGCACGACCTTGCCCCACCGCGGCAGACGGATCGAACCGAGATCCCGTTCCACCTCATCCAACGACATCACGCAGCTCTCCTTCTGTTTGCTGCCTGAGATCTATCGGTCAGCCAGTACCCGCCCCCTCCAATGTCTCGGACTGTCGTCCGGTAGTCCGGTCAACAGAGACACCGCCCGCCAACAGGTCAACCACGCCCAGGTCGAGCGGGGCCGGCAGGCCCGCGAGCACTTTGAGGAGACCAGCCCCGTCGCCCCGGCGATCCGCAACATCGACCGGTCGGTGGAGTTCCTGGACCTGGTCACCGCCTGCCACGCGTTCGTCGCGGCGTCGGGCCGGGTTGTTCCGGGCCTGCGCGACCGCCAGCTCGGTGACGACGAACGCACGATCGTGGACGAGAACGTCACCCGCGTTCGCGCGACACTGGACTGGATCGAGATGGCTGTCGACACCGGGAAGGCGACGTCGACGACGGGTTTACGGGCGGGCCAAGCAGGGCGCGGAGTACGGCCGGTTCAAGGGGCATCCGCACCCTGCACCCGCTGCTCGCCACGATCTGCACTCCGCACTCCCGGCCGGTGATCGCCGCGGTCCGGGTGCGCCGCGGCAAGGCAGCAGACGCCCGCGGCGCCCCTAAACTCGTTAGCGAGGCCCTGGCCACCGCCGTCGAGGCGGGCTGCACCGGCATGCGGATCCTGCGGGCGGACTCCCAGTTCTACAACGCCGGTGTGATCGCAGCCTGCCGCCGGGCCGGAGCCAGCTTCTCCATCACCACTGGCATGAACCCGTCCATCAAATGGGCCGTCCTCAGCATCCCCAACGATCCTTGGCAGAAGATCAGTTACCCGAAGGCGGTGGAAGATCCAGACACCGGTGATCTCATCTCGGACGCCGAGACCCCCGCATACACCGCGTTCGCCAGCCGCAAGAAGAGCGAGCGCGTTACGGCCCGACTGATCGTGCGCCAGGCCCGTGACCTGGCCAAACCCGCCGTCGTGGGAGAACAGGGCGAGCTGTTTCCCGTCTGGCGCTACCACCCCTTCTTCACCGACAACCCCCGCCGGGACACTCCAGGCCGAACGGGAACACCGCCACCACGCGGTGGTGGAACAGGTCATCGCGGACAGCAAAGCCGGCGCTCTGGCCCACCTGCCCTCCGGGCACTTCCACGCCAACTCGGCCTGGCTCACGCTGTGGGCCATGGCCTGCAACCTGCTGCGGGCCGTCGGAGCACACACCTCGGCCTTCCACGCGAAGGCAACCACCGCCACACTCCGGGCCCACCTGGTCCACGTCCCGGCCCGGATCGCCCGCTCCGCACGGCGCATCACCCTGCACCTGCCGCACAACTGGCCCTGGCAGCAAGCCTGGACGCATATGTTCGCCATCACGCACGGCCCACCGGGGCTGATCTGACACCCCTGTCCACCCCGCCCTCAAGGCCCGACCGGAACCGCACCCGTGGTAAAGCTGGGCAAACCAACAGATATCACCGTGCAGGTTGGTCTCTTCAACCAGGCAAGATCACGTATGTTCGTTGGGGGATCCCCCCCAAAGCCCAAGGGCGCCCCGAGCCCGCTGCGCGAGTACGCCAAGCTCGCCCCGACCCGGGCCGCCGTCGTCCGCGCCTTCGCACAGGGCCTCGCCGACCGGCACGGCGTGACCGTGTGGGCGTGGAACTCGCCGTACTGCGGCCACTGGGAACTGGACTGGGAGCGGATCGAGGAGCTGCCCACGGCCGAGACGGTGCGCCGGGAGCTGTCCGAGGACCCGGAAGCAGGCACCTACGCCTTCGAGATCGTGCTGTGCCCCGCGCGTGGGGGGAAAAGAGAGATCACCCGCGAGGGCAGGGAGCTGCTCCAGCCGGGCCGCGCGGTCATCCTGGGCACCGTTATCCGGGTAGAACCCTGTCTCACCAGCGATTTCACGACCCGGAGCCGCGGAACAGATTCACCCGATCGAGGAAACCTTCGCTACCGGGAAGCACCGCTCTGTCAGGGGTTCATCTGCCGAAGCCACAAGGACACTCCTCTCGGGACCTCGATGACCGTGCGGGCCTGGCCCAGCTCGGCGCGGAGCTTGGCGGCCTCAGCTTCGAGCCGAGGCCCTGGAGCTCTTGGAGGGTGGCGCAGGATCGTACGGCGGAGTCTTGCAGCAAGACGCACCAATCTCGGGTTCGGCTGTCTACTTGCACCAGTGGCGGGCCGTGGCGCTGGTCGTCCTGATGACCCGCTCGATGCCGTGGGGGGCGGGCCACACCTGGATCAGGTACTCCTCCTCCGGGTCATCTTCCTCGCGGTCGTCGCCTTCGTCGCGGCGCCGTCCGTGGACACGCAGCCGGTAGTCACCGGGGTCGGGCAACTCCAGGCGCTGCGCGGGGGTGGGCTCCTCGCTGTCCGTGCTGAAGTCGATGTACGGGGAGCGCCAGGCGACGGACACCTCGGCGACGTCCTGCCAGTCGTCCAGATGGTCGACCAGCGGCGGCTCGCTGTCCCACAGCTGGGCGGTCACCGCCATATCGCCGATCTCCTGTCCGGTCAGGATGCGGGCGCCGTCGCCGGACGGGTCGGGGGCGACCAGCGCGTTGCTGGTCCAGTCGGGCTTGAACTCGACCACGGTGGACTCTCCCACCAGGTCGATAGTGGTAGCGTCCACGAACACCGTCGCGCTGGTCGCGTGCATCAGTGCGCTCATCACATAGTCCTTCTTGTGCGACTGCGGGCCACCTCCATCATGGCGGTGGCCCGCCGCGCTATGCCTCAGTTTTTGGTCAGTCGCTGCCGCAGCCGACTGGGCCCATGGCCCCGACGTTCTGCTGCCGCATGAGTTCGTGCTGCTCGGCTGCGGAGCTAGGCACTTCGCGATCCCGATCACCTGATCATTGATCGCGTTTAGCCACGTGATTCCCTTCTTCTTCGCGAAGTACTTGGGCGAGGGCCCGGCGTTGATGGTGCGCACGGGGACGACGAAGCGCAGGCCGTCGACAGAGGCGAGCAGCCTTTTGCCCCAGAAGTGCACGATCGGCACCCGGGCCTGAGCCTCGATCAAGGCGGCGTTGGCCGCGGCGACATGTTGACTGAACTAAAAGAAGCGCCTTCGCAGGTCAGCGGCTTGTCTGCTAGCTTCCGGGCATGGCCGACGTGAAGTGTCCCGGCAGGGACCTGAGGGGTCTCGTGCTGCCCGAAGCCGGGTGCCTGGTCGAGACCGGTGACGCGTGGGAGCCGTACCGGCTGCTCGACGCCGGCGGCAGGGGCGTCTGGGCGGCGGAGGTGTACTTCGCTGATCTGCAAGCGTCCGGGAACCCCGCCTCGACATTGCGGTCGTACGGGATGGACCTGCTGTGCTGGTGGCGACCTGTTAACTGCACCATGTCTTGATCGTGAACCAAGCGATCCGCTTGGTCTCTCCAGGAGCGTGGTGTGGTGGAAGACGTAAGGCGTGCCCTGATGGAGGGAAAGCGCTCGGTTCCAGAGGTTGGCGCGGTGGTTACGGGTTCCTCGCCCCACCTTCCGTTCGTCGTGGTGGACGGTGACGGCAGAGAGGTTGAGCCAGTCAGTGTCTACCTGCGGGATTTGATGCTGGGGGACGTCAGTTCGCTGACGTGCCGTAGCTATGGGTATGACCTGTTGCGGTGGCACCGGCTGCTGTGGATCTTGCGGACGCCGTGGGAGAAGGCCACCGAGGCTGAGGTCGCGCTGCTCGTGGGCTGGCTGCGAGAGGCCCGCAATCCACAGCGGCTTCGTAAGCGGAACGACTCGCCGCCGCCGGGGGCGGTGAACTTGAAGACCGGTAAACCGTCGCTGCGGGAGGGCTACGCGCCCAGAACGATCAACCATAATCTGACCGTGATCAGTGGCTTCTACGCCTTTCACGCGCGCTTCGGGGTCGGCCCGGTGAGCAATCCGGTTCCGGCGTCAAGAGAGCGCAGGCAAGCGCTCGCGCATCGCTCCCCGCTGGAGCCGGCGCCGACTTTCCGCCGAGGCCGGCTGCGGCAGAAGGTGCCTGTCCAGGCTCCGCGGGCGATCCCGGATCACCAGTGGGATGAGCTGTTCGCCGCGATGGGCTGCGACCGCGACCGTGCTCTGCTGGAGTTCTACGTCTCTTCCGGGGGCCAGGGCGAGCGAGCTGTTGGCGGTCGGTCTCGGAGATGTCGACTGGCCGGGGCAGCTCGTCTATGTGATCAAGGGCACACGTATCCGCCAAGCCGTGCCGGCCTCCCCGAACGCCTTCCGCTATTTCGGCAGCTACCTCGCCTCCGACGGGCTGCCGACGCCAGCCCAGCCGATATGGCGCACGCGCCGTGGTGAGTCCAGACCTTTGACCTACTGGGCGATGCGGCGCATCCTTCAGCGGGCTAACGACAAGCTCGGCACGGACTGGACCCTGCACGACGCCAGGCACACAGCTGCGACCCGGATGGCAGGGGACGACCGGCTCACCCTCGCCGAGGTGCAGACGATCTTGCGTCATGCACATCTCGACACGACCGGCCGCTACCTGACCGCGCGGGTAGAGGACATGCACGACAAGCTGCAAGAGCACTACACGCGACCCCGCCCGCAGCGCACTTACGCCACCGGTTACAACCCCGGCGACGTCAGGGCGGTGTTCGGTGGTTGAGCCCGGCTCCGCGATCCGGCAGAGCAAGAAGGGCGGCAGCCGCTTCATCAGTCTGAACGCTGCCCCGGCGCCGGCCCCGGCCTTTCCTCCGCGGCCTCAAGGTGATCTCTCTTGCGCCTCTGCAGAGGAAATAGCTGCGGCGATACGCGCGACGTGGCCAACGAAGTCAGCGGACAATCGTTGGCGCCGAAGCCGCGGCGCCCGGGACCTCCTCCGGCATCTGGAAGGCTTCCCCGGCGAGAGCTGGCAGCAGCGGTGGGAGGCCAGCGGCTTCAACGAGCTCGGGCGCCCTGTCGCCGGTCTGCAATCGACACGCAAGGAGAAGAGCCAGATCGGAGTGGGCGCCGCCTGCCTGTTCTGCCTGCGGGTCATCCAACCGTCCCTTGAAGCTTTTCGCTCGAACACGTTCTTGTGCTACGGCCAGCGCTTCCTGACCGCCCAGAACGACCCGTTGCTCGACAAATTCTGGGTCGATGTCCATGACAAACCGGTGAACTCGGTCCACCACGGGGTCGCGCTGTTCGACGTCACGGTGGCCCTCACCACCCAAGGCATCGCGCTGGGAGACCTGACGCCGTCGTCGTTTCTGCACCACGCGTGCGAGTGCCGCCGCCAAGGGTTGGTGCTCGGCCAACGCGGTGCCGGAAGCCGGTTCCCTGGACACCTTGCCTGGCAGGTGCTCCATGAGATGGGGCACTTCCCCTCTCACGGGCCCGCGACGCTGAAAGCTGCGCTGCTGACGGGACGGTTGACGGTCGAGGAGATGGTCGACCGCTACGAGATCCGGCACACCGGCATCCGGCAGTTGCTCATCGCCTACCTGGACCGGCGCAAGCCCGAGCTGGACTATTCGACACTGGATAATCTCTCCCGGCACCTTGCGAGCCATTTCTGGTCCACGATCGAAGATCTTGCCCCTGACCAGCCAGACCTGCGGTTGGACAGCGAGCTCTACTGCGTGAGTTCCCTGGTACGTAGGATCAGCTATGACTGCAGTGTCTGCCAGGCGGGATTCCCAACCGCACTCGGTGAACGCTTTGCGGTCATGAATTGACCCACGCAGAGGTACGGAAATACCCAGCAGGCCGCCCTTGACATCAGCGGAAATCTGGATATTCAGCCCGGCACGGCGACGCTTGCCATTGTAATTGACGTCGTGGCCGGCACGGTTTCCGGTCGGGACATCGGTTCCATCGACCAGCACGAGTCGGCCACGGATGGCCTCTTCGATATCCGGGACATGCAAGCACAGAGCCTGGCCGATCAGCGGGAGCATCTTCCGGCAAATTCTCGATATGGTCGGCTGACTCACCCCAATCAGATTACCCACTGGGCCTGATCTAGATTCTGTCGGACGTACACCAACGTGAGCACGACCGCACGATATAGCCCGAGAACCGGAGGTCGCCCTCGTTTCCTGATGCAGTAAGTGATTTGCCAGACGCGGGCGACGAGCTCCTCGATCTGGTCGGCAGCAAGCCCCGTAGTAGATTGATACCGCAACAGTCCCACCGTAAGCCACGTCCCAACAGAGGAGACGAACTTACGCGAAGGGGCCGCTTCTTTACCTTTACGCCCAAGCCGATCCGGTGAGATAGTTCAGCCGACACGACTCAGATTTTTTCGCATATCTGAACTTCCGGCTTGGCGGTTGATGCGAAACATCAGACGCGATATTTTCTGAATAATGCTCATTGTCGGTGGCTGACGCTGTAATAAGCCACACACAGGACGATGTGACCCGACTTTCGAAAGAGAGCCGCATGACCAGCCCACAGAACCCTGAAATCACCGCACTGTTGCAGCGCATGGCGCACAGCATGGCCAAAGGGGCACCCAAGGGGTGGCAGCGGGCGTCAATCAGCGCCCATGCCGACCGGCACGGCACGGGCGGTCACGGAGCGGTCAACGTTCTCGCCAACGGCAAGTCGCGCCCCGGATCCATGCGCACCCCCGAGTACTTTAGGCGAATTTTCGAGCTGGACGACACCGGTGCCGATGAGCTGACGATCGAACTTGTGGCACATCCCGACGGCCGGTTCGAGGCGATGACCAGCCGGGCGATCGTGCGGCAGCCGGGCGAGGCGAGGCGGGCCATGTTTATGTCCTGCGACCCGACGTCCGGCCGCCCGACGCTGGTGATCTTCAGGCCGGCCCCACGGACCCGACGCAGGCGGGGGATCCGCAGGAGGCGGTGCGGCTGCTGTCGGCGTACCTGCGCAAGCGGGAAGAGATCTTCGAGCGAGGGCCAGGACTCGAGACGCTGCCTGTTCCCCAGTTGGCCGATGAGATCGAGTACGCCGAGCGGGCGCTGGGCGTGCCGCTCCCGGATGACCTGCGCGCACTGTACGCCGTGGCCGACGGGGACGGCGGTCTACGGCTCTTCGACCGCCACATCTGGCTGGACCTGCCCCAGGTGGTCTCCCTGCACCACGCGGACCACTGGTGGGCGGCGGACAACACCTGGAAGTACCACACGCTCGATTCGGTGCGCTCCGACGGCATGCCGCGCCCCACCGTGCGGTTCTCGGCCGACCGCCGCGGCTGGATCGTCTTCGCGGAGAGCACCGGTGGTGACTTCCTGGCTGTCGACATGGACCCGGCCGAAGGCGGGCGTCCAGGTCAAGTGATCCGGGTGGGGATGCACCACGATGTCGGCCCCGTGTACGTGGCCGACTCGGTGACCGAGCTGCTGCGGCTGCACCTGGCGGCGCTGGAGCGAGGTGACTACCGATGTGACGTCGCCGCCGAGGACGGGCAGCTGTGGATCGAGACGGGGCTGCCCCGGCGCCACGGCGACACGGCTCACAGGGACACCGCCGACGGTGGATCCGACGGCGTGGACGCGGCGGCGGAGGCTCCCGTGCACCATGCGTACGTGACCTGCGACGCGGAACTGGCGCCGCTGGCCGGCCACCCCACACTGGCAGCCGTGACAGTGCAGCAGGCCGAGACGGTCGAGGCCCTCTCCCTGGCCCCGCTGCGCAACTGCCCCCAGTTGTACGGGCTGGACCTGTCCCGGGCGAAGGTGAGGGACATCGAGGTGCTCGCCGGAATACCGGCCCTCCGGTACCTGTCGATGCGCGAGGAGCAGTGGCACGAACTCACCGAGTACGCCGGCCGACGGTCCGGCCTGGCCGCCGCTGTATTGGCCGACGCCTCCTCACTCGAGACACTTGCCGCGTGGGCGGCGAGCCTCGACGGCGACGGCGACGACATCCGCTATTACACCGGCCGACTGCCGGACCACGCGTAGGACGGACCGAACTTGAACCACCAGCCGAAGTGCCAGCTCGCTCAGGTGCCTCGGCCACTCGACTCCTTGGCCCGCGACCTGCAAGCGGCCGACGTAGGTCCTCGCGGCCCATCGTAGGGGCCGGGTGGCCTTGGAGACCAAAGAGAGCCGATTCCGACCTCTGTTGATGCCGGGGTAAGTGTCGGGAAACGATGGCGAGCTCAAGCGGTCACTGCATCACCGCAGTTCAGGAGGTCAGCGTAGACCTCTGCCGGAGTGCGGTAGCCATGGATCTTGCGTGGACGGTGGTTGAGGTCATGGGCGATGGCGTTCAGAGCGGCCTGGCTGAACGTGCGAAGGTCCGCCCCCTTGGGGAGGTACTGCCGAAGCAACCGGTTGATGCTTCTATGTCAAACGATGAGCTGGTGCTCCGTGACGTGGTGTCGCCAGGAAGCTCGGTCGCGGACCATTGCGCGGTGGATGACGTCGATGAGGCGGCGCTTGAGTATGCGCCGGGTGCCTCGGGCGCCCTTCGTGGGTGTGTGGCGATCCAGTAGTTCCCGCGCGCCAGGATGGAACCTCTGCTGGACGATCGCCATGGTGTAGAGCACGCTGTTGAGTCGTCGATTGCCGCCGCGGTGTGCAGGCGGTGGCGTTCCTTGTCGGACGAGTAGACGGGGATCGGAGCGCATCCGGTGTAGCGGGCGAGCTTGGCTGAGCTGGCGAACCGGGTGATGTCGCCGACTTCAGCGAGCAAGACCGCCGCCGAGACATGGCTGATCCCGGTGATCTCCAGCAGGGCGGGGCCAGCGGGGTGACGAGTTCCCGGATCGTGGATTCAAGATCACGAATGCGCTGGTTGAGCTCGGCTGCCTCGCTGATCATTTCGGTCAGTACCCGGCGCACGTGCGGGCCGAGGTTCAAGTTTTCCAGGAATGTCGTCAGCGCGGTCATTCCGGGGGTGCGGGTCAGGTCGCCCGGGGTGTGGTCGAGCCAGAGGTGGGTGTATGCCTTGACCTGGTTGATCACCATGGTGCGGCGCCTGACGAGATCGGTGCGGAGGTCGACCAGGACGCGCAGTTCGCGGACGCGGTCGTCGATGCGGTGACGGTCCAGGCCAGGGGTGGCGAGAGCGGCGTGGGCAACCGCGGCAGCGTCGAGGAGGTCGGACTTGGAGCCCGTGGCGGCGTGCAGCTTGCGGTGAGCGGCCATCAGCCGGGTGGGGACCCAGACCACCTCGTGGCCGGCCAGCAGCAGGTCGTCGGCCAGGCCGCGGGCGAAGCCGCGGCCGTCCTCGATAGCCCAGATGACCGGCATACCGTCGGCGATCGAACGGATCCACTTGAAAAGCACACTGATCAAGACCGCGTCGTTCTTGACCGTCAGCGGCCGACTCAGCCGCTTGCCGTCGGCGCCGACTGCTACGGCAACGTGGACGTGCTTGTGCGGGTCGATCCCCACTGTCACCATCGAGTTGTCCTCTTGTCTGTTGCCACGGATGACGGGACAGATGCGAGGGCCCCGGCCAGGGGACAGACCTATTGCGGGTTGACAGCTCAGCAGGCTTCTATCAAGTCACTCCCGGCCAGGGCTCTCGCCCTGTGGACCGCCGTGGACATATCAACGGAAAGCCTTCTGGCACGTGTTCTCCGAGTCACCCAGCGGTCCCACCGGACCTCTCCCGTCGAAGGAGGCCGGCCCGCCAAGACTGCACCAATAGGCGTTCTCGTTGGTGCCGCGCTGCCACGGGCTGCGCGGCTTGCAGAGGTAGATCGGCAATCCGGTCTCGGCGGTGATGGCCTGGTGCTCGGCCATCTCTCGACCCCGGTCCCAGGTGAGCGTCCGCCGCAACTGGGGCGGGATGTCGAGAAGACTCCTGGTGAGGTGCGGAGTGACCTGCTCAGCCTTGATGCCGTCCGGCAGCGCAACGATGGCCGTGTAGCGGCTGGTGCGCTCGACGAGCGTGGCGACCGCCGAGGGCCGGATGCCCATCACGAGGTCGCCCTCCCAATGGCCGGGAACCTTGCGGTTCTCGACCTCGGCGGGGCAGGCGTTGATGGACACCATGCCGCGGATGATGACCCGCCCGGTGGGTCGGCGGGCGATTTTCGGGCGGCGCATGGGCCTGGCTGACCGAAGCCGCTGGGTGAGGTTGCGGTCGATCGCGTGGCGCCGGCGAGGGTCGTAGAGCGAGAGGTAGATCGCTTCGTGCGATATCTGCAGGGAGTCGTCACCGGGGAACTGACGTCGCAGATCCTGCGATCTGTTCAGGCGACCAGCACAGAGCCAGCTTGGCCCCCACCAGGGCACGCAGAGCGCGCCGTTGGGCGAGCTTGGCCTGCTTAGGTCGGCGCCCACGTGCGTAGGCAGCCGCATCGGCGGACGCGGCACGGTAGCGGTCCCGGCCGCCATTGCGGGCGATCTCACGGGAGACGGTCGAAGGTGATCTGCCCAGTCGCCGGGCCAACTGTCGGGCAGATTCTCCGGCGGCGATGCCGCGGGATATCTCCTCGCGCTCGCTGTCCGTCAGATGCCGCTGTGATCGCGTCTGCGGGGTGAGGCGGACGCCGCCGGTCTGGTACAGGAACCGGCGGGCGTGATGCATCGGTGCCCCGAGCGCCCGCCCGATCAAGCTGAACGACTGCCCCTCACGCCAGCGTCTCCAGATCTCATCCTGTTGAGCTGGCGAAAACCCGTAGTCACGCACCTGTGCCTCCACGATCACATGATCATCCGTGGGTGGTGCATTGATCACTTGAGGGTGCCATTCGTCTGCCGACACTCACCCTGCTGAACAGGAACCCGCAGGTGGGCAGTGTCGGTAACTCGCGTCGGGAATCAACGTCGGAGAACGGTCCTTCGGGTAGTTTTCGACGATGCTCATCGGCTACTGCCGCACCTCGACGGCCGACCAGAACCCTGATCATCAGATCGACGCGCTCCTCCGCCACGGCGTCGACCGTGGCGACATCCACGTCGACGTCGCCAGCGGCGCGAAGGCGTCCCGCCCGAAGCTCAGCTGTATGCCTTGTCTGCGATCACATGGGCGGGCCTGCAGCGTGGCCGGCCAAGGCCGGTGCGCGGGACGCGAATCCGCTCCAGCAGAGTCCGTGCACAAATGCTGTCGTGACGCTGGCCCGGTGTCACGAGAATGGCAAGAGGACGACTCTTGCCGTCGCAGGCGAGATGGACTTTGGTCGTCAGTCCTCCTCGGGATCGACCGATGGCGTGATCGTCCGGTTCGTCCTGCCGGTGCCTCCCCCTTTTCGGCCGGTCGCGGCTCCGTGCTGGTGGGCCCGGACGACGGTGGAGTCGATCTGGACGAGCCAGTCGATGTCACCGGCGGCGTCCACCCGGGCCTGGATCTGCTGTAACGCCTGGGTGAACACGCCGTCGAGCGCCTAGCGGCGGAAGCGGGTGTACACCGTCTTCCATGGCCCGTAGCGTTCCGGCAGGTCACGCCACGCAATCCCGGTACGGATCTTGTAGACCATGCCATTGATGACCTGCCGGTCCGCCACCCGAGGTCGGCCTGTCGCGGCCCGCGGTATCAAAGGAGCGAGTAACTCCCACTCAGAGCCGGTGAGTTCATGGCGGCGTATCACCCCACCATGATCCACTGTCCGGATAATCTTTGAAGACGGGCCCTAATTGTGGCGAACACGAACGACGAAATCGCCTCCGCGCGGGCCCGGGGGCGGGTCGGCGGACGCCGGCCGAAGCTCACCGAGGACCAGGCCGCGCTCGCCCAACGGCTCTACGACGAGCGGGAGAAGACCGTCCAGCAGATCGCCGACATGTTCGATGTGCCCCGGTCGACAGTGTACGGGCACCTCGACAAGTCCAGGACCGTGCCTCGCCAGCCGAAGAAGACCGCAGTCACGAAGCTCTGAAAGTTACCAGTGGGTTACTTGATCCCTGGTGTCCGGGCCAGGACTTTGGGCCCCGTCCGGGCGTCTGGAGCGTACGGGTCTGCGGCTCAGCCGGGGCAGCCGCAGGCGGCAGCCGTCATCGCCAGTGTCCGCCGTGACGGTCACAACTCTGCCTCCCTCAGTCGGCGGCCAGCGTGGAGGTGAGTGGGGGGTCGGTTGCCGACCAGCGGATTTCGTTCAGACCCACGAGCTTCCCGCGCCATGCGTTACCTGCATACACGCGCGGCCCGCCTCACTCCTCAGCGGCGTTGAGCGACTCCCGCACCCGCGTGACCTCCCACGGGGCGTCCTCCACGGGCCAGCTCGCGCTCAGCTCCTCGAGCAGAGGGCGATGGTCCTCGATGACCTCTTCCCACATCAGCCCCCACGCCGCAGCCGCTTGAACCTCTATCTCGGGGCAGCGCGTCGCCCGAACGAGCGCCTCCACGGAGTTGGTCCCCGGAGACTCGTCCAGCAGTTCCAGTGCCCTGACGCGGTCGTTCAACGGCACGTTCGCGTCGCAGGCGACCTTCCCCAGCGCCTCGACGATCCGTAGGTCAGTGTCCTCCGCGTCCTTGAACACCGCTTCCACCACATAAAGAGCCCGCTTGCGGACGTGATCGCTCGCAGCGGCTCCCACAACCTTGGCCAGCAGGGACGGCTCTTCCGCTGCCACGACGTTCAGCGCCGACAGTGCGGTGAGGTGCATGGCCTCGGGCCCGTACTCGCGGCTGAGCCCGGCCGGTGAGGGAGGCTGCCGCAGCACCTCCCGGATGCGATCGAGGACGAGTGACCTCTCCGGTTCACGCGCTTTTTCGCCGCCCCGCTTCACGGCGCCGTCGGGACTCCACCAGTGGTCGAGGGCGATGCCCACGGCCGCCTGGTCGTCGCTTTCGAGCAGCGCGCGAAGCGCCTGGTGATACGACTCGTCCACCGTGGGAGCCCGCAGCCTCTTGTGGGCGCGATACAGGTCCGGGTCCGCCAGCCGGTGTCCTTCCCAGTGGACGCTGTGCGGCTTGCCGAAGATCAGCTCAATGGGGTCCTCGCCCCATGGATGCTGGGGAGGTCGGTCGCCCCAGCTCTCGGCGACCTCCTCCACGATGGCGCGGTGCCGATCCACGCCTCCCGTCCTGACCAGGTAATACGCCGCGTGGGCCTGCACCTTCGGCTCACCCTCGCGCAGCGCCCGCAGGAGAATGTCGTCGGCGTCCGCGCCGAGGCTGTCGGCCAGGACGCGGATCGCCGTCTCCTTCGTGCCGTAGAAGCCGACGGACGGGTCGAAGACCAGGTCGCCCAGGGCGGCGACGAGCCGCTCGTCCTTCACCTCGGCCTCGTCGAGCACGCCGTAAGCCATCCAGACGGCCTCCTTGCGCACCGCGTCCGAGTCGGTGCGCAGGAGGACGTCCAGCAGGAGCTCGGCGTCGCCGGGTTCGGTGTGCCGCGTCCCGATCATGTTCAGGGCGCTCACCTCGGCGGGAGACATCGGCCGCCGGAGCACCTCACGAGCGCGGGCCAGCACCTCGGGCAGGTAGGCCTCGGCACGTTCCTCGTCCTCCAGGACATGGCTCAGCCCCTTTGAGGACTCGTAATGGTCGATCGCGATGCCCACGGCGACCGGGTCCTCGCTGCGCAGCAGGGTGGCGAACGCCCGCAGGCATCCCTCGTCGCTGAGCGGGAACATCAGCTCGTCATGAGCCTTCCGGAGTACCGGATCGTCCAGCTCGGTGTCCTTCCAGTAGGTGCTATGGAAGCCTTCGAGCGCTTGGCGACGAATGTGCTCGGCCTCCCAACCCGCCCCCTTCGGCCAGGACTTCGCGAGCCGCGTGACGCGGTCGCGGTGGACGCGGAGCCGCAGGGGCGTCGCGAGACAACCCGCCGCGTACACCTGGAGTTCCAGTTCGGACGATTCGGTGAGACGGACGATGAGGTCCTCGACCTCCGGGAGATCCACATCGTCCAGGGCCTGCATGGCGTCCCTGCGATCCCGCACGGCGAGGCCCTCGTCCAGCACCATGGCGGTGATCAGCGCCAGCAGGCGCCGGTTCGGCTCCTCACTCTCCGCGAGGGCGGTGCCGGCCGCGAGAAGCGCCATCTCCCGCACCTCGGCGTCCGGGGCGCCTTCGAGGGCGTCGGCGATCAAGTCCGCGTCCTCCTCCTCGGCGAGATGCGACATCACCGTGAGAGCGCTCGAGTGGCCGCGGCCGGACGGAGGACGCCCGAGAAGATCTCGGGCGGCGAAGCGCACCTCGTTGGCCAGCGGCCAGTAGGGGTTGTCCACACCCCACCTGGTGTCCGCCTGCGCCGACTGGTAATCGTCCAGAGCCTTCCGGACGACGTCGATGTCGTCGCTCTCCAGCCGGGCGCTGAACTCACCGAGGCGGGAATTCCCGTCGTTGATCACGCCACCTCCTTCATCATCATCTCTTCAGCTTGGCAAAGCCGTCCGGCAGGGGTCCGGCCGGGTCGTGGATCCCGGCGAGCGGTCCGGCGAACATCTGCGGGACCACGCTGTGGACGCTGAAGTCGTCGACGAGCGCGGTAAGTCCAGCGGCGCCGCGGCCCAGCTGTTTCATCTCGTACACCGTCGGGATGACGCGGCAGTGCGGGGCGCGGGCCTTGATCTGCCTGGGCGGTCGCGAGGGCGTTCTCGAACTTGGGGGACCCTGACGCGGGTGGAGACCAGATCGAGGACGGCCCGACCACAGCCGCATGATGAGCCTTTGTAAAAGGGTCACGCTTCGCGCTCGCAGAAATGAGTAGTTTTGAGAGGCCACGGACCCTCACCGGACCGTGTCCGGTTTGTCTCTGATCTTCGTTCTCACAACCTCTCGCAAAACAGCTTTCGCATAAAGTCCCCAGCGATAACTTCTGCGACGTGTCCCAGCTCGATAAACCGGCCGCGTCGTTGCCCAGTTCGACTGCCCCACCTGTGAAGTGCCCGCCGGAAGTACCTGCCGCACCCGCGGCGGCAAATTCGCCCCCAAGTACCACACCCCCCGCTTCATACTCGTCCCCCGGCTCTGCGCCGAGCTCGAAGTCCGCGCCCCCGCCGACCGCGGGCCTGGCCGCGTGTGGGAGATGGGCCCGGCCATCGACGCCGCCGCGCCCGAGGCCACCACGAAGCCCACGAGAGTGGGTTACGGCCGTTGCAGTACCGCCCAGCAAGAGCGGGACGGCGGGCCCGACGCCGGAGCCGGAGGCGGTCACCCGTGTCCCGCTCCCACGGGTGCTTTCCAGCAGGCCGTCGTCACGGAGCAGCCGGTAGGCAGCAATGATGGTCGTTCGACTGGTACCCAGCGACCGGGCGAGATCACGCTCTGAGGGAAGCCTTGAACCGGCGCCGAGAACACCGTGACGAATCGAGTTCCGGAGGCTGTCAGCCAGACGCTGGTACAGCGGCCCCTGGCCCGTAGACCAATCGCCGAGCCCAGCTACCACACTCTGCAGATTCATTAGAGTCCAATCGCCCCCTGGGTGGATATTGAATAGCAGTCCACTTCGGGAAACACTACAGCAATGGACGCTTCCACGACGCTAGAGACGCTTCTCCTGCACGCAGACACCGATCCTGCCGAGTCAAGCATTGCGCCGCCCATCTACCAGTCGGTGCATTTCTCGGCGGCCTCGGCCGAAGAGTTTGAAGATCTGAACAATCGCGCCAACCCGGAACGCTACTACCGGCGGTACGGCAACCCCTCGCAGGCAAGGCTCGAGAAGATCATGGCCGCCGCCGAAGGCGCCGAAGCCGGGCTGGCGACCGCTTCAGGCATGGGCGCGATCTCCGCGACCCTCCTCGCACTGCTCGACAGCGGCGACCACGTCGTCGCCCAACGGAGCATGTACGGCGGAACCTTGTCCCTGCTCCAGGAGGTGGCCCCGCGGTTCGGCATCGAGACGACCCTTGTTGACCAGACCGACCCCACCGCCTTCGAGAAGGCCACCAAGCCGAATACGAAGCTGATAATGCTCGAAACCCCGAGCAACCCCCTCCTCCAGCTGACCGACGTCGCGACAGTCGCCCGGCTCGCGCGCGAACGCGGCATCCTCACCTTCGTGGACAACACAGTTGCCACGCCAGTGAACCATCGCCCCATCGACCACGGCGTGGATCTCGTCATGCACAGCGTCACGAAATACCTGTCGGGGCACTCGGACGTGCTGGCAGGCATCGTGCTCGGCAAGAAGGAGATGATCGACAAAATCTGGCAGACGCACACCCTGGTGGGCTCGGTCATCAGCCCCTTCGACGCCTGGCTCGCTCTGCGCGGCCTGCGCACCCTGCCGATGCGGGTGGAGCGGCACAACCGGACCGCCCTCGCCGTCGCGCAGTTCCTGGCCGGCCAACCAGCCGTGAAGACTGTGAACTACCCGGGGCTGACCAGCCACCCTCAGCACGAGCTTGCGAAACGGCAAATGCACGGCTACGGCGGTCTGCTGAGCTTTGAACTCCGGGGCGGCTACGCCGCGGCGGAGCAGCTCATCGCCACACTCGGCATCCCGGCCCGCTCGCCGAGCCTTGGCGGTGTCCGCTCAGTGGTCGTCCAGCCCGCCGCAATGTGGGCCAACGAACTGACCGATGAACAGCTTGCCGAAGCGGGTGTTCCCGCAGGACTCGTCCGACTCGCCGTTGGTCTGGAGCACGAAGCCGACCTCATAGCCGACCTCACGAACGGGCTCGCCACACTCCCTGACACCACCACCGAGTGACCGCAGCCCCGACAGCCGAGTGACCGCGGCCCCGCCAACATCGACAACGACCGGACGCCTTCCAAGCATGAGAACCGATACGGCTTCCGACTGCGCGCCACTCGCATTCGCCTGCGTTCAACACCGACAAAATGCGATGCCATCATCAGCTACCTCGAGCCAGGAGACGAGTCGGACAGAGCGTGTCGGTGCGCACACCCTGAAACCAGTACCCGAACTTCCCTCCGACTCAACAGCATGTAGCACGCTCAGGGCGTACGGCCACGGGGAAGACGACGAACACGCTGCCGTCCGGCCTCACCCCACACGTCCTGAGCGCTCCGGCCAGCCACCGCCATTTCAACGCGAGCACGTACTCAAGGGAGCACCAACATGACAGCGGTGGTCAACCCGTTCACCGGGGTACAGGTGGGCACCGTTCCCGCCATGAGCGCCGATGCAGTGGACGCCCTCCTCAAGCGAGCCCACATCGGCGCCGGCCGCAACCGCAACATCCCAAGGCATCAGCGAGCGACGATCCTGGAATCAGCGGCCGCGCTCATCGAAGAAGCAGCCGAAAGCTTTGCCCGGCTCATCACGGAAGAGGCCGGCAAGACGATCAGGCAGGCAAGGAAGGAGGTCACCCGCTGCGTGAACACACTCAAACTGTCGGCGCACGAAGCCCGAACCAACACCGGCGAGATGATCCCCTTCGATGCCTTCGCCGGATCGGAAAACCGGCGCGGATGGTTCACCCGCGAGCCACTTGGGATCATCGCCGCCATTACGCCCTTCAACGACCCACTGAACCTGGTGGCCCACAAGCTCGGCCCGGCGGTTGCTGGCGGCAACGCCATCATTCTTAAACCGTCCGACCTCACCCCGCTGTCCGCCCTCCGGCTTGTCGACATGCTGGTCGAGGCAGGCCTGCCACCCGAAGTGATCTCCGTGGCAACCGGCGGCCCAGAACTGGGAAGAGCCATCGTCAGCGCCCGCGAGGTGCGCATGGTGTCATTCACCGGCGGCTTCACCTCGGGCGAAAACATCGCCAAGACCGCAGGCCTGAAGCGACTCGCAATGGATCTTGGTGGCAATGCACCGGTCCTCGTGATGGCGGACACCGACATCCCCCACGCTGTCGAGAGCTGCGTCTCAGGGGCATTCTGGGCTGCCGGACAGAACTGCATCGGTACCCAGCGGATTCTGGTCGAGGCAAAAGCGATGGACCAGTTCCGTGAGGGGTTCGTCCGCACTACCCGCAATCTGGTAACTGGCGATCCCCAGGACGAAGGCACCGACATGGGACCGATGATCACCGAAGCCCATGCCAGGCGAGCCCAGGCGCTCGTGAACGAAGCACTGGCAGCCGGAGCAAGTCTCCTCTGTGGAAACGAACGAACCGGGTCGCTGTTCGCTCCCACGGTCCTGGAGAACGTGCCTGAGCACTGCCTGGCGTGGGCCGAGGAGGCGTTCGCGCCGATCGTGTCCCTGCAGAGCTTCAGCGACATCGAGGAGGCTCTCTCAGCGGCCAACCGGACCGAATACAGCCTGCATGCAGGCATATTCACTTCCAACCTCCACCATGCTTTGCAGATGTCCGACTCCATCGAGGCATCAGGTGTCATGATCAACGACTCGTCCGACTACCGCTTCGACGCCATGCCGTTCGGCGGGTTCAAGTATGGCAGCATGGGCCGCGAGGGAGTGCGCTTCGCCTACGAGGAAATGACACAGTCTAAAGTGATCTGCATCAAGAATTGAAGCCCATGACTGGAGTGTCTGCCAGGCGGGATTCCCAATCGCACTCGGTGAACGCTTTGCGGTCATGAATTGATCCACGCAGAGTACGGAAATGCGCAGCAGACCGCCCTTGGTGTCAGCGGCAATCTGGATATTCAGCCCGGCACGGCGACGCTTGCCAGGGAAATTGACGTCGTGGCCGGCACGGTTTCCGGTCGGGACATCGGTTCCATCGACCAGCACGAGTCGGCCACGGATGGCCTCTTCTATTGTTCCGAAACTCAAAGGGTTCTATTCGAGGGTGTAGCGGACGTGGGCGCCGCCGAAGTAGCCGCGGACGATGTGTGGTTGGCGTTGGCGGCGGTGGAAGACTCTGCGGGTTTCGGCTGCGAGTTGGGCTTGGTCGCGGGCCCGGTGGTGCATGGGCAGGCTGCGCTTGAGGCTGGCGTTGACCAGCTCGTCCGGGTTCAGCTCCGGTGAGTACGACGGCAGGAAGTGCAGCTCGATCCGGTCGGGGTGATCGGCGAGCCAGGCGCGGACCTTGCGGGAGCGGTGGGCGGAGCGGCCGTCCAGGACGAGGTGGACCTTGTGCGTGAAGTGTCCAGCGAGGCGGTCCAGGAAGCGGCGCATCACGTCGGCGTCGAAGGTCTCGGTGAAGACCATGAAGTGCATGTGGCCCTTGGCGCTGATCGCCGACATCGCGTTGACGGAGAACCGGTTGCCGGTGCGGCGCACGATCGGAGTGCGTCCCTTCTCGCCCTAGGTTCGGCCGGTCACCTAGTCGGAGCGGATGCCGACCTGGTCGGCGAAGAGCACCTCGCTCCCCTCGGTCTTTGCTCTGGCATGGATCGTCGGCCACGTCTCTTCCTGCCACACCCGCACCGCCTCGGGGTTCTGCTCGATGGCCCGCTTGTCCGGGCGCTGGAACGAGAGGCCCCAGCGGTGCAGGTACTAGGGTCCGTCTTCAAAGATCATCCGGGTGGTGGATCATGGTGTCGTGGTACGTCGTCATGAACTCACTGACCAGGAGTGGGAGTTACACGCTCCGTTGATACCCCGGGCCGCGATGGGGCGGCCTCGGGTGGAGGACCGGCAGGTCATCAACGGGATGGTCTATAAGATCCGCACCGGGATCTCCTGGCGTGACCTGCCGGAACGCTACGGGCCGTGGAAGACCGTGTACACCCGCTTCCGCCGCTACGCCCCCGACGGGGTGTTTACCCAAGCCCTGCAGCAGATCCAAGCTCACGCCGACGCGGCCGGCGACATCGGCTGGCTGGTCCAGATCGACTCCACCATCGTCCGCGCCCACCAGCATGCCGCCGCCACCGGCCGAAAAGGGGGCGCCATCGGCAGGACGAACCGGACGATCACGCCCTCGGTCGATCCCGAGGCGGGCTGACCACCAAGATCCACCTCGCCTGCGACAGCAAGGGCCGCCCACTTGCGATCCTCGTGACGCCCGGCCAACGCCACGACAGTGTCTGCGCACGCCCTCTGCTGGAACGGATCCGTGTTCCCCGCACCGGCCTGGGCCGACCTCGGTGCAGGCCCGACCAGGTCATCGCAGACAAGGCTTACAGCTCCCGCGGCTTCCGCGCCAACCTGCGAAAACGCGGCATCGCGCACACCATCCCGGAGAAGACCGATCAGCAGCGCCACCGGCTGAACCGGGGCCGCCGAGGCGGCAGACCACCCGGGTTCGACCAAGAGGCCTACCGTCAGCGCAACATCGTCGAGCGCTGCTTCAACCGGCTCAAGGGCTTCCGCGGGATCGCCACCAGACACGAGAAGACCGCCACTTCCTACGAAGCGGCGGTCATCCTCGCATCGTTCCTACTCTGGGCAAGATCCGTTTGAAGACGGACCCTAGCCCACGCCCTGCTCTGTCAGCCGTACCCGGTAGAGCTTCGCGATCAGGTTCCCCACCCCGGCCCGGGTCCACAGATGGCCGGCAAGACCCACATCGCACGGCCGGTGATCCAAAACAGCCTGCCGGACGGCCTGTTGCTCGACCGTGCCGTGCAACTGTCGGTTCCCCAGAGATAGCCCTGGTTCACTCCACCACAAGAGATGGGACCGGTTCCCCACACATCGGCGACGTAGCGGGCCGCTCCCGCCGCATCCGTAGTAGTCGTCGTCTGGGTGCGAAATGCCCCAGCCTCGGTCTTGTACGGCATGGAGCCAGCTGGTGCCGGCCCCCGAGACGATGGTGAGTTGTTGTGGCTCCTCGGCGACAGGCGCGACTGCCATCGCGACACCGCTTCCGGCGTAACCCACCACGACCTCCGCGCCGGCCGCGTGAATCTGCCGGAAGGGTTCGACTTGTGCGTCGGAGAGACCTGCCTCGTCGTGGACAGTGAGCACAAGCTCGTGTCCCGCGAACCCTTTCGAGGCATAGGGGTAGGGGAGTTCACCGCCCGTGTTGATGGATTCGATCAGCAGTCGGCGGCCTGTTTAGCGGGCAGCCCGAAGGTAGCGGCGGCCTGCCCCGATGCCTATGTCTCCACGGCCACCCGGATCGGCCTGCATACCCGGGCACGCGTTGCCGCGGATGTCGCGTACGTACGGGCGTATCCAGTGCCTCGGCGGGCCACAGCAGCCATGGGATCTCCCTGTTCGATGGCGTACTCGGTGGTCGGCGTCCGGGTGACTTCGATCAGCCTTCCATGACGGTGACGGCGGGGGCGCTGTGGGCGGTCTCCTTGTACGTTCCTTCCATTTCCGCGCCGGTCTCGTTCATGATCCTGAGGAGCTTGCCGAGAGCGATATGGGAGGGCGCCGGTCGCCACGCAAGCCATGGGGACCGGGCACCGTTCGTTCAGGTCGGAGGTGTCGTCGCCTCGGCGCCCCCGGTGAGGTCATCGGGTGGGCTTGACGTGCCGGTCAAGGAAGTCGATGACGGTCCGTGCAAGGGCGACTCGATGGTCCGACAAGGAGTGGTCGGAGGCGAAGACGTGGTGTTCGAGACGGGGGGATGGGGTGGGCGAGGTACGCATCGACAAGCGGGTGGTGGTAGACGGCAGCCGGAGTGTCGTCGTCTCGACTCGTACCGATCAGGAGCACAGGGCGGTCAGCGAGCTGTGGGGCGAGACGGGCGAGGCTCCAGGCGGAACCGGCGGTCTCCATTTCCCGGACCAGCTCCTGCGAACTGGTGCCCTGGAGCGGAAGCAGTAGATCCTTCCACCACTCGACGAAGGAGGCCCGAAGCGACGGGTCGGCCTCGCAGGCGGCGGCCGTGCCGATGTCGAAGCCGGACACCGATCCGACGGCGATGACGGCCGGGTCCGCCGCGGCGGTCATCAAGGCGGCAAATCCGCCGAGACTGTGCCCGATGAGCGCCGGTCTCTCGGGGTCCAGTCGGTGAATGGCTGCGAAGCTCGGGTCGCGTAGCTGCGTCACGACGCGGGCAGTGTCCTGGAGAACGTGGCCCCATGACCATGAGCCGTCGACTCCCCAGGAGCCCCGGTAGTGGAAGACCAGGGCTGCGTAGCCCGCGCGGCGCAGCGCCTGCGCGAGGTCGAAGTTGCGTTCGTTGCCAGGGAACCCGTGCGGCAGCACGACGACGGGGTGGCGCCCTGGTCCTGCTGGCAGATGCAACACGCCCAGCAGGGCAACGCCGTCGCTGTCGAAGGTCACGGCAACGTCGAGGCTGGCGGTGCGGCGTCGTTCGGGGGGTCGGTGATGAGGGGGTCGGGCGACTCGGCCGGTCGCGCAGGGTGGGGACCTTCAGGCGTGGGTGATGAGTGCATCGATTCGCTCCTGTGCGCAGATGTTGCGGCATTCGCCGATTCCGGTGATGCGGGTGGTCAGCTGGGTTCCGTCGGCAGGTAGCGCGGCGGACGATGCGCGTGACCGACCACGCCGGGGGTTCCGGTAGCGATCACGTCGCCCGGTTCGAGGGTGATGATCGTCGACAGGTAGGAGACCAACGCGGCAGGGGTGAACACGAGGTTGCCGGTGTTGGCGCTCTGCACCTTCTCTCTCCGTCGATTTCCGTGGGCATGTCGCTCTGCGGCCCTCGGAGTCCGCATTCGTCGGCGGTGACCAGGACGGGGCCGAAGGGCGTCCGATCGGTAGGCAGTTGTGTTGATTGCGAAGTCCATGCCGATGCCCGTGTGCACCAGCATGCGGCCGCCTGCGATCAGCGGCCCGCTGGTTGAGAGCCGGCGCTGGGAAGGGGAGGATTGGCCAGGGCCTTGACCCGGCCGCGGGCGGCGTACCAGCCCCCGACCAGCAGCACGGCGATCAGCGGAAGGCACATGACAGTGATGCGTCCCGGTCCGCCGTCGGCCCACATCAGCACCAGGACAGAGGCAAGGAAAGCCAGAGTGACGATCTCTGTCCACGGGGAGCCGGGCAGCCGGTAGTCAGGGCGTACGACCTGCCCGTCCTGCGCCTTCCGCCAGAACATCAGGTGGCAGATCATGATCATCGCCCAGGTGCTCAGAATGCCGATCGCCGCGAAGTTGAGCACGATCTCGAATGCGTCGCTCGGCACCAAGTAGTTGAGGACCACACCCAGCACACACACCGCAGAGGTCAGCAGAATGCCTCCGTAGGGGACCTGGCTGCGGCTCATGACGCCGGTGAAGCGCGGAGCGGAACCGGACATGGCCATCGAGCGCAGGATCCGGCCGGTGGAGTACAGGCCAGAGTTGAGGCTCGACATGGCAGCCGTGAGGACCACCAGGTTCATCACGCCGCCCGCTGCCGGGACGCCAACCTTTGACAGTACGGTGACAAACGGGCTTTCGCCGGCGGAATAAACGCTGGCAGGCAGCAGCATCGCGAGCAGTACCACGGAGCCGATGTAGAACAGGGCCACGCGCCAGAGGATGGAATTGATGGCACGCGGCATGATCTTCTCCGGCTCGCTGGTCTCGCCTGCCGTGACGCCGACGAGCTCCACCGAGGCGTATGCGAAGACAACCCCCTGGATGACCAGCAGCATCGGCAACAGCCCGAGCGGGAAGACCCCACCATGATCGGTGATCAGTGAGGGTCCCGGGGTGTGACCGCCCACCGGGTGCTGGCTGGCCAGCAGAAAGACTCCTATGACCATGAAGCAGGCCAGTGCGGCGACCTTGATGATTGCGAACCAGAACTCCATTTCGCCGAAAAGTTTCACGGAAATCAAATTCACCAGAACTACAACCGCGAGCGCGATCAGGGCCACCACCCACTGTGGGACATCGGAGAACATGCCCCAGTAGTGCGTGTAGGTTGCGACTGCTGTGATGTCGGCGATCCCGGTGGTTGCCCAGTTGAGAAAGTACATCCAGCCTGCGACGAACGCCCCCTTCTCGCCCAGGAATTCACGCGCATAGGAGACGAATGCCCCTGATGAGGGGCGGTGCAAGACGAGTTCACCCAGGGCCCGTACGACCAGAAAGGCAAATACCCCACATATTGCGTATGCAATGGCTAGTGAAGGCCCTGCGTCGGCAAGTCGCCCGCCGGCGCCAAGAAACAGACCGGTCCCGATCGCTCCGCCGATGGCAATCATGGTGACGTGCCGGGGCTTGAGTGACTTGCTGTATCCTGCATCACCGGCGTCGCGGACTTTGTCAGGTGTTTCTTGCAGTACCGGCTGCTGCACAAACTCTTGATCGGTCACGTGGGGAATCCACCTTCCGGGAAGAGCCGTGCGCTCGATAGCGCACGGCGGAATCAAAGCCGACGTGCCCGCAGGTCAATGAGCAGCGGTGCACTGCATTCGGCAAGTTGCCCGTTCGTCTCCGCAGGACGGGCAATCTTGACATCTGCCGCTGAAATGCTCGGTCGCAGCAATGTTGCCGGGGGAGTACCGCCACGCAAGCCGAGTTCAGATAGCCGAAAATCTGCGGGCCGGGCGAGTGAAGGTGCCGGAGGCTCTTCGCCACCTCACAGCCGGCCCCCAAGGAACCGAGACCGCTGCACGGCATTGCCGTTTGAGGGCTGAAGAAGTGCGCTGGGATGGTGCCCCACCAGGCAGGGCACCAATGCGGGGAGAAGTCGTCAGAATCAGTGGTTCCTGGCTGGCGTTGTGACGCTGAGTGGCTCTCGGACTGTGCGAACGTGCATCGGCAGGCAGGTGCTCGACCTTAGAGGTCATCTCATTTGGAGTGTTCGATAGGCTCGTGGTGTGGGGATCGTTGAGCGGCTGGTGCCGGACGAGTTGTGGCAGTTGTTCCAGCGGGTGGTGCCGGAGGCGCCGAGTCGTCCGCAGGGTGGCGGCCGGCGCCGTCACGGTGACCGGGAAGTGCTGGCCGCGATCGTGTTCGTGGCCACGTCGGGCTGCACGTGGCAGCAGCTGCCGTCTGCGTCGTTCGGTCCGTCGGGAGCGACCGCCCACCGGCGATTCACCGAGTGGTCGAAGGCGCGGGTATGGGCGAAGCTGCACCGCCTGGTACTCGACGAACTCGGCTCCCGCGGCGAGCTGGACTGGTCGCGCTGCGCGATCGACTCGGTGAACATGCGGGCTCTGAAAAGGGGGGACTGACAGGCCCGAATCCTGTCGACCGGGGCAAGTACGGCTCGAAGATCCACTTGATCACCGAGCGCACCGGACTGCCCCTGTCTGTCGGGATCTCCGGCGCGAACCTGCACGACAGCCAGGCCCTCGAACCGCTCGTGCGGGGCGTCCCGCCCATCCGCTCCCGCCGCGGACCGCGCCGGCGACGTCCCGCCAAACTCCACGGCGACAAGGGCTACGACTACGACCACCTGCGCCGATGGTTACGCAGCCGTGGCATCCGGCACCGCATCGCCCGCAAAGGCATCGAGTCCTCCAAGCGGCTCGGACGCCACCGCTGGACCATCGAACGCACCATGGCCTGGCTCGCCGGATGTCGACGCCTGCACCGTCGCTATGAGCGCAAAGCCGAGCACTTCCTGGCCTTCACCAGCATCGCCTGCACCCTCATCTGCTACCGCAGACTCGCCAAATGAGATGACGTCTAAGAAAGGGGCGAACTTGCAGGTCCGAGTCCCGTGGACCGGGGTAAGCCCGGTTCCAAGGTGCATGTCTTGTCCGACGCGGACGGACTGCCCCTCCGTGTTGGCCTCTCCGCGGCCAACACCCACGACAGCCAGGCTCTGAAGTTCATGCTGTCCCATTTCCACATGGGACACGAATCCCAGGCAGCCGATTCCAAACCTCAACGTCTTCACGCCGACAAGGCGTACGACGTTACTCACCTGCGGCGATGGCTGTGGGGCAAGCGCATCGGAGTTCGGATCGCTAGTCGGCCCCGCGCATGCGGTGCGGGAAGCGTGGCCTGCCTATAACCGGCGGAACCGGGAAGTGGCGGGTTGTCGAGAGGCAGTCGGAGGGGTCGTAGTAGTGCCGATCGGCGGGACAACACAACCCGCTGGGAGCGAAGGGCCCCTGCTTCATCGATGCGAGTCGCGAACAGGGAGGGGCCCGGATGAGTGCCGTTTCGTCTAGGTCCATCCGCCGGGAGGAAGGCGCCGCGAGACCGGGTGGCCGTCCTCTGGACAAGGTCCGAGCCTTGCAGCGGACGCTTTACCGCTGTGCCAAGCAAGAACCTGAACGCCGGTTTCATGCCCTGTATAGCCATCACGATGCGCTCATGGCCCAGGTGGCCCGGCATGTCGTGGACCGACCGATGCTGAAACTGATCCGGACCTGGCTGCGGATGGGAGTCCTGGAGGGCGGGGTGACCTCCCCGACCGGGGCGGGAACCCCGCAGGGCTCACCGATCTCCCCGCTGCTGGCCAACATCGCCTTGCACGTCCTCGACGAGGTATGGCAGGACGAGGGCGGTCGGCTGGGCGTGCTGGTGAGGTACTGCGACGACTTCGTGGTCCTGTCGCCGACCAGACAACGGGCGAGCAGGCCCAGCAGTTGGCGGCGAGAGTGCTGGAACAGCTCGGGATGCGACTGCACCCCGAGAAGTCCGGCATCACCTGCCTCACTCGAGGTGGGCAGGGTTTCGACTTCCTCGGCTTTCACCACCGGAAGATGGAATCGTGGAAATGGCGAGGCAACCTGCAACGCTGGCCCTCGGCCAGAGCGATGTGGGTGCTGCGGGACAAGATCCGCGCGGCCACCGCCCGCTCGAAGACCGAACGGTCGGTGTCCGCCGTGGTCGCTGACCTCAACCCCGTGCTGCGGGGCTGGGCGGCGTACTTCCGCAACGGGAACTCCGGGCGGAAGTTCAACGCGGTCGACGGCTACGTCCACGAACGGCTGGCCACTTTCGCCAGCCGGAAACACAGACTCCGAGGCCGGAACTGGACCACCCGATTCACCTACGGATGGATCACCCGGCTCGGGGTCTACCGCCTCACCGGAAACGTGCACACGGTGACGGCGCATGCCAGTCGGTGAACGATGTCGGAAAGCCGTGTGCGGGAGAACCGCACGCACGGTTTGAAGCGGCGGGGGCTGGAAACGGAGCGGAAGCCACCGCGCCAGTCCCCGACCCTACTCAGATCGATAGCAGCACGCCCCGTCACCGCCAGAAGTGAGCCAGCGTCGTTCGTTTGACGGACCCACTCTGCGGCTGCGGTTACGGAAGGTAGCGCCACTTCAGATAGTTAAAAGCGAGGATGGGGATGTTGTCATCAAACAACCTAAGCGGTTGATGCATCCGCTGACTCCAGATGCTGGTCAGGGGGTTGAGCCGGGGGTTGCTTGATCGTAAGGAGAGGGCCCTGCCCAGGTAATCGACGAATCCGTGACGGAACCGTTCGCTACACTCCACTGATGATCGAGAGCCCTAAGATTCCCAATTCCCCGATTCGAGACTTCTCCGTCGTGCACCACGCGGGAAGCACCCTGATCACCTGCGCGGATGAGTGGGGTGGGGTGTGGACGTGGACTCCGTCGAGCGGAGAATGGCTTGCGCGCCCATTGCCGTACGCGCACACTGGTGATCCGGCCGTGGCAGAGTTCCCCGATGCCAAGAACGGCATCGAGATGGTCGCCGCGCTTTCCGTCGACGGCAAGCTCCTCTTGGCAGCCGGCGGCGACGAACAGGAACCAGCCCTATGGGACCTCAGCACCGGTGAACTCCTATGGCGGACACCGCTCAACGGCGAGTACCTCGCCGATATCATCGCCCTCGATGGCGTTTTGGTCACCGCGCAGCAGTATTCCGAGGAGGTGCGCCTCTGGTCGCCGGACGGCACGCACACGGTACTCGGCGAAGCCGCGGTGTCCTGCCTGAGCGGGGCGCGGGCCAACGGTCGCTCCTTGATTCTGGCGGGCGGGTCGGAAGTCGGCGTGTGGGACGCCGCGACTCATACCCATATCGCCTCATTCGAGACTGACGACGAGTGGGCGACTGACGTGACAGCCTGCACGCTCGCCGACCGCACGGCAATCGTCGCGGTCACCGACGGAGGTGAGCTGTATGCCTGGGACCTTGATGCTGATCCGGACGAGCCGCTGTACGAACCGGTCACCGTTTCGCAAGAGTCCCTGGAGACAGTGGCGGTGATAACGGTCGGTGGACGGCTGCTGGTGGCGATCGCAGTCCAGGAATCACTGCAGCTCTGGGACCCTGCCGAGGGGACCAAGGTCGGCCACGTGAAAACGCCTGGGTACGGCATCACGGTAATGGAGTCGACAGTCGTCGACGGGAATCAGGCACTCGTTACCGCCGGGGACGACGGGGTACTGCGGATCTGGGACGAGTCCGACCTGACCTGACAGCCACGCTCTGTTCGCGCCGCGCTTTGCGCGGTCGTGCCTGGCGGCACGTTCTGGGCGGTCCCCGTACGTTGTCCGCCAACGCGAAGCGCTGCCTCCTCACAGCAAGTCAGCCGGAAGAGGCGGCGCCGCGGCGCTTACGTTGGATCAGATTTATGCGCACCCACGTTGATGTGCTTCTCCGAGCTGCCGTAGATGAATGGGAGCTGGCGCACCTCGGTGTTCCACATATCCCTGGCGAACGCACTACGGCGCTTCGGGCTATAGCTGATGAAGGCGCTGGTCTCATTGCTGAGACGGCGGGCGATCTGCCTGAGTTCCAAAAGCAGCTGGTACACCCGCAGCGGCGAGTGGAACAGCCGGGGCTCGATGTCCTCGGAGTCGACCAGTTCACACAGTGCGGCGGGGAGATCCTCGAGCGCGGCGATCAGGTGCTCGCGGTCGGGGCCGCGGCGGCGGTTTGGTCTCCTCGACCAGCGCTACCACACCGCCGTCAGATCGGGCATGCACGACCGGCCATGCCTTGACGGTGCCGAAGTTCTCTGTGGTCAGCGCGCTCAGCAATAACGCGAAGGCTATGCACTCGTCACGTGTGAGGCTCAGCATGCCGGCGATGGCCATGGCACCGCCGAGCCGGGCGACCTCGCCGATGGCCTTCCCGGTCGCCACTTCCAAAGCGGCGAACAAGGTGGTGGTGCCGGTCCGGACATAGTCGTGGCTGCGGCGTTCGGGACCGCCGGGCATCACCGGCTGGGACCGGGCCAGCGCCTGGATCTGTTGGGTCGGGGACGGGGCGCCGTGCAGCCTCTCGGCCGTTGGTTTCCCCGTCCCCGCCCGCCGAACCCGGCGTGCGGGTCATCCCCGCACCGGGATCTCCATGTGACCCGATGGGTTCAGCTGACGAGTTCGGAGACGTGCCCGACGAACGCCGCATCGTCGTGACCGGTCCGGCGGAATCGTGCTCCGGCCGGGTCGGCCTCGTTGATGTTGAACGGCGTGGCGATCTGAGTCCCGCGGTAGCGGTAACGCTCCACGCGCATCTTCGCCGGGTTGTAGAGGACCAGGTCGTCCTCGCAGATCCGGTCGGCTCCGTAGTAGCGCCGCCGGATCTGCTTCCAGGTCATGTGGGGGTGCTTGCGGCGAATCCAGTAGATCACCCGCCACGAGGCATACCAGCCCAGGTAGGCGAAGGTTCTCTTCGAAGCGCCGTAGCGGAAGTATGCAGCCCAGCCCCGCAGGATCGGGTTGATCTTCCGCAGCACGTCCAGCAACCGGAGCGAGACTGCCCCTGCTCCTGTGGCCTCCTTGATCTTGTGCATCACCCCGCGCCAATGCCTCCTTGGACGGGATCGTCAGCACCACCTGACGCCCGTTACCTCTGCGCTTGCGCTGGATGCGAAAGCCAAGGAAGACGAAACCGTCGTCGATGCGCGTGAGGTGTGCCTTTCAATCGAGAGGGTCATCTTCAGCCTGCTGGCCAGCAGCTCGCCGATCTCCGTGCGGGTGGTCTCGGCGTCGGACCGGGTGCCGGAGACCAGCACCACAAAATCGTCAGCAAAACGCACCAGCCGGAAGTTCGGCAACCCCTTGCGACGACGGTGCTGCCGCCATCCAGGGCTCATCTCCCGTTCCCAGACCCTCCTGGACCGTGCTGCAACGCTGCCTGGCCCACCGCGAGGCATGGCCGACGGCCAACCCGCACGTGATGGTCCCCAAAGGAACGAAGCCCGGCCTCAACGGCCTATCTCTCCCACGTCCTTGACGACTGTGGCTACCCGCCCCGGACGATCCGTAGCACCCGCTTGCTCGACCTCGTGAACACCATGGACCCCAAGCTCGTCGCCGCAGCCTTCGGCATGGACCCGCAAGCCACCTTGATTTATCTCGCCGACCGTGGCGACGAGGGTCGCCTCCCGGCTGCGGAGGCGAGCCGGAAATGATGGGAGTCGGCAGCAGAGGCTCACGCAGGATTGCGGCCATGACGGTCTTCTCCTGCGTTACCTGTCAGCAGCGAATCAGCCCCGATCTTCGGGAAGTGCCGATGCCGCCGCTGGTCACAGAGGAGTCCCCCGGACACAGGTTTCTGCCACCCCTCATGCCGCGCGGGTCGTACGCGATCAGCCCTCACACCGGCGTGTTCATTCTCAATCCCGACGACGTCTCGGGAGTGGTCAGGCACCATGACCGCGGACGCCCAACGGATGCTGCGGCCTCGATGGCCTGGATGGCCCCAACCTTGTCTGTTCTGCGTGTGGAGCCGAGGTCGCCACCCAGCAGTCGGACTGCTGGTCTCAACAGCTGATCGCGTTGATTCCCGACGCCGTGACCGTAACGGTGGCGCCCGCCGGTTGAACCTGTGAAGTTTCGGCAGCACCTCGCACAGGTTCGCCGGAACATGTGAGTTTTGCCGAAGGACTCGTTGGAGGCGATGGCGACGCTGTGCTTTTCCTCACGTTCGGTCAGGACCTGGAAGAGGAGTTCGGCGCCGTGGCGGTCGAGCTCCATGTGTTGGGTTGGGGACGGGACGCCGTGCACCCTTTCCGGTGTCGGTTTTCCCGTCCCCGCCCGCCGAACCGGACGTGCCCGCTAGGGCCTGTCTGATAATTGATCTTGTGGCAGGTCGAGGTGAGTTGACGGACGCGGCGTGGGAGCGGGTAGAACCCTTGTTGCCGCAGGCAGACGGGCGTGGCCGTCCGTGGCGTGATCACCGTCAGGTGGTCAACGGTGTGTTGTGGCGGTTGCGGACCGGGGCTCCGTGGCGCGACCTGCCCGAGCGGTACGGGCCTGGCAGACCGTCTATGAGCGGTTTGCCCGCTGGGAGGCGGACGGCACGTGGGCAAGGCTGCTGGAGCACGTGCAGGTCCGCGACGATGCGGTGGGCCGGGTGGAGTGGACTGTCGCCGTCGACTCCACGGCCAACCGAGCCCACCAGCACGCCGCCGGCGCCCGCAAAAAGGGGTCGCGGACGGGGACGAACTGGAAGATCCGGGCCGCTCGTGGACGCGCCAGGCCCTCGGCCGGTCCCGAGGCGGGCTGACCACCAAGGTCCACCTCGCCGTCGACGGCCGGGGCCTGCCCCTGTCGATCGTCCTCACGCCCGGCAACGTCAACGACGCCACTGCGTTCAGCCAGGTCCTCGAAGGGATACGCATCCCGCGCGCCATCACGGGCCGTCCACGCACGGCGCCGGAGCGCGTGCTGGGCGACAAGGCCTACTCAAGCCGAGCGATCCGGCACCTCCTGCGGCGTCGAGGTATCGCCGCCACGATCCCCGAACGCCGCGACCAGGCAGCCAACCGCCGACGCCGAGGGCGCCTCGGCGGCCGCCCGCCCGCCTTCGACAAGGAGATCTACCGCGACCGCAACGTGGTCGAACGATGCTTCGCCCGCCTCAAGCAGTTCCGCGCGATCGCGACCAGGTTCGACAAACTCGCTGACCGCTACCGCGCCGGAGTCGTCCTGGCCTCCCTGATCATCTGGCTCCGCGAACCTGCCAGATGATCATTTGTCAGACCGACAAGGGCGGAATCTTCGGACCCGGACGACTCATACCCAACTAACGACGAATCTCTGACTCAGGTCACTAGAACTCCCAATTCCAGTTGATTTCTTCGTCCTTCTCGCGAGGGAGGCGAGCAGGACATCCAGCCCGGTGAGTTTCAGCGTCGGATGGTCCCTCTTGTAGTTGTCCATGAGCATCTCGACATCACCCACGTCGGAGAGGGTCTCCTCGTCCTCGTGCAGCTTGTCCATGCCCATCGGCTCGCGGCTCATAGCCACGCATCATGCCGAACGTGAGCGGGACAAGAAGTCGGAACGACCAAGCTCCTACGGGCTTGTGACGGCTGGTGACACGCTCGTTAACGGCACCCCGGGTCCACTACGACTATGCCGGAGCGGATGGGTTTGGGGATGTCTGCGTAGCGGGTCATTGTTCCTCCTTCCAGGGGTTCAGATCTGCGACCGAGTGGCCGACATAGAACAGCGGTCGCACCAGAAGCCGAAGAGCGAACCGCCGAACCCCATCGGGCCGAAGGGAGTCAGGCCGCTGTCCACCGCGACCAGGAAAGGCATGAAGTTTCCGCATCCAGGACAGAGCGGGTGCGTCTCCGGTGAAGGCCAGCGCGGTAGTCCGCCCACCTGGTGCCGCGACCTTCCGGTGATGGCCGCCCGACTCACACCCGTCTGGTTGGGGTGCGTTTCCAGCGTCATGGACAACTCGCCGGGAACCACGCGTGACGTCTCGGCAGAAGGCCCTTGCGGTTGATAGAAAGCACGCGTCCCGTCGGCCGTGAACTGTACGTAAAGGATGTCGACTTCATCGCAGTCGCAGGAGAACCAGAAGAACGAGGGATCACTGCTGAACTCGTACGGCAGATCACTAACGGAGAGGGTGAGCACCCTGTCCGCCGGCGCGTTGCACCGCGCGCAGAGAGGAACGTCCTGCTCGTACCGTCCACCCATCACGTGCGGGCTCTCGCCCCGGTCGGTGACGAACCCCATGAACGCCGGGCGGAATCCTGCCGCGGCCCCGCTGTCGGACATGCGGCCCGCGAGCGGCATCAGCCACTCCCACTCCTCATAGGCATCGACCTCGTCACGCACCGAAGTGATCAGGTCAGCGGCATGAGGGGTCCTGATGAGGGCGAGAGAGAGCAGACCGGCCCGATCGTGGGTCTCGCGCCAGTCGCGCAGCAGGGAGTCGGCCCGTTCGTCCGGGGCTCCGGACAGGAGGCTGGCCCGATAGAGAGAAGTGCCGAGTCGATCCTCGTAGGGGCGTAGCCGATCGGGGTGATAAACGGCGATGTTGAAGATGACGGAAGCCAGCGGAGAGTCGGGGTCCGGCGATGCAAGGTAATCCTCGATGAACGCATCGGTCAGGGACTCCGGAAACCAGGGTACAAGCCGGGCCGCTGACCGCACGACCGGTCCCGCAGCGCGCAGCTGCTCGGCCGCTCGCACCTTCACCTGCCGTGCGTCAGGAACGAGCTCAAGGTACTCCGCAACATACTCGGCCACTGCTTCGTCCGTCGTCTCCATGAGAAACGCGCCGGCGTTTTCCGCTCCTCGGTCACCCTGAGCGGAGAAGTATTCAATGATGCTCTGCGCCTTGTCAGCGACAGAGAGTTCAGGGTCGAAGGCGATTTCCTCGACGCGCTCAGTCGGTGTCATTCTTTGCCTTCTCCCAGTAGTACAGAAGCAAGTGATCGATGGTGCGAGAGTACGGTCTGCCACGGCCTGTACCGCTCGGGCAGGTCGCGCCACGGAGCCCCGGTCCGCAACCGCCACAACACACCGTTGACCACCTGACGGTGATCACGCCACGGACGGCCACGCCCGTCTGCCTGCGGCAACAAGGGTTCTACCCGCTCCCACGCCGCGTCCGTCAACTCGCCTCAACCTGCCACAAGATCAATTATCAGACAGGCCCTAGCCGAGCCCTAGCCGAGCATCCGGCTCTCCACGTGATCCGTTGTGTCAGGCGAGGTATCGCTGACCTGGCCGACGAAGGCCACATCGTCGTGGTTCGTCCGTGTGCCGTTCGGAAACTCGTCGTTCCTGGTCAGGCGGCGTATCTGTACTCGTTGATCAGGCCGCCGAGTATTCGGGTGCGTAGAATTCGGTGAGTGGGCGGGCCGACTGTGGGCGTCGGGTGCTCCTGGGCGAGGGGCGGGAGCTGTCCGCGAGCCTGGTGTGGGTGATGACCGTTGTCATGGTGGGCGTAGGTATCGAGGACCTGCCGGGCGTGCGTCTCGTTCCGGATCAAGAGGTGGTCGAGGGTCTCGCGGCGCAGGGTGCTGATGACACGTTCGCGGTGCGCGTCACCGCCCGCCCGCCCGGCGCATGGGTCACTCAGCTCGCCCGCAATTTGCTCATGGATCTCGGAGACAGGGCTGGGTGCTTCCGGTTCCTCATCTGTGACCGGGACAGCAAGTTTACCGCCGCGTTCGACGCCGTCTTCGCCGGCAACGGCACAGCTGTCATCTCGACTCCGCCGCAAAGTCCACGGTCCAACGCGTTCGCCGAACGATGGATACGCACAGCCCGTACCGAGTGCACCGACCGACTCCTGATCACCGGCGAACGACACCTGCGCACCGTCCTCAACCAGTACGCCGAGCACTACAACGCGGGGAGGGCCCACCGCAGTCTCGGCCTACGTGCCCCTGACGACGACCCGAACGTCATCCCGCTACCCGCTGCCACGTCAGGCGCCACTAGGTACTTGGCGCAACGAGTACCACACCACGTCACCCCGGCTGCCTCACCATCCACACGAAACGCCCAGCTCAGCAGCCTGATCGGATTATTGACACCCTCCAGGAGGCGGCGACCTTGATCCCCAGCGCCGCGAGTTCGCCGTGGATCCGGCGATATCCCCACGAGGTATTCTCCCTGGCCAGGCGCAGGACCAGGGCGCGGATCGAGTGGACGGTGCGTGGGCGTCCACGCCGCTTGGGTACGTAGATTGCGGCATGGCGTCGCCTGAGCAGTTCCCGATGCCAGCGCAACACCGTGTCGGGGCGGATCAGCCGATCGACGAGCCGACACGGCAGCCTGAGCCGCTCGTGCCACTCGACCAGCCGCTTACGTGAACTCGGGAGCCGAGCCTGGACGCCCTGGCGAGGCTGGAGCAGCTTGCTCGGCCCAGATAATTTTGCCCGCCGAGGTGTAGCGGGTGCCCCACCGTCGAGCTAGCTGCGCGACGAGGAACAGTCCACGCCCGCCCTCGTCGGTGGTACGGGCGTGGCGCAGGCGGGGCGAGGTGCTACTGCTGTCAAAGACCTCGCAGATCAGAGCCTCGCTCCGAATGAGGCGCAGGTGGATGGGGTCCGCCCCGTAGCGGATGGCGTTGGTGACCAGTTCGCTGACGATGAGTTCCGTCGTGAAGGCCAGTTCCTCCAGCCCCCAGTCGGCGAGTTGGCGGGTCGCGAGCTCGCGGGCACTGGCAACAACGGCCGGGTCGCCGGCCAGGTCCCAGGAGGCGACCAGTCCCGGGTCCAGGCCATGGGCGCGGGCCAGGAGCAGGGCGGCGTCGTCACGCGGCGGGGAGGCCAGCAGGGCGCCGATTATGTTCTCGCACATCTCGTCCAACCCGGTAGCGGGGCGAGCCAGAGCATGGGCGAGGACGGCCAGCCCAACGTCGACATCCCGGGCGCGGTCTTCGACGAGCCCGTCGGTGAACAGGGCCAACACCGTGCCATCGGGCACGTCCACTTCGACGGATTCGAAGGGCAGGAGGCCGAGGCCCAGCGGAGGGCCGGCCGGCAGGTCGGGGAAGGCGACCACGCCGTCTGCAGTAGCGATCGCGGGCGGAAGGTGACCGGCGCGGGCCAGCGTGCACCGCCGGGAGACCGGGTCGTAGACGGCGTACAGACAGGTCGTCCCCACCATTGAGGTGGCCACCGATTGCTGTTCGTTCTCAGCGGGCGCTTCGGCGCCCTCCTGCTCCACCATGCTGATGACCAGGTCGTCCAAGTGCGCCAGCAGCTCATCGGGAGGCAGGTCCATATCGGCCAAAGTGCGGACAGCGGCGCGCAGTCGGCCCATGGTGGCAGCGGCGTGCGCGCCTTGTCCGACTACATCGCCGACGACCAGAGCAACCCGGGCTCCGGACAGCGGGATCACATCGAACCAGTCGCCGCCCACCGCGTGCGGGGCGTTCGCGGGAAGATAGCGGGAAGCGACGTCCAGCATGCTCCCCGGGACCAGGCCGCGCGGCAGCAGGCTGTGCTGCAGCGCTAGGGCCGCCTTGCGCTCCCGGGTGAAGCGGCGGGCGTTGTCCAGGCACACTGCGGCTCGGGCGACGAGATCCTCGGCCAACTTCACGTCGTCTTGGTCGAACGGATCCGGGCAAGACCGGGAGCGCAGGAAGGTCGCGATGCCGAGGCGCACGCCGCGCGCCTGGATCGGGACGACCAGGACCGAGTGAATCCCGAGGGTGCGGACGGTGACCGCCCGGGTCGGGTCCTCGGCGAGCCAGGCGCTGGCGGAGAGGTCCGCGAGCGATTCCGCCCAGGTCTCGCCCTCACTCAGGCAGCACGCCGAGGGCGAGGCAGGTGGACGTTGAAGGACGTCCCCGACATCTGCGGTCGTCTCAGGGCGCGCGTCGTGGCTGAGTTGCTGCGCCACGCGGCGCAGGACAGGAGCGTCTCCGACCGGCCCTGATGGTTCTTCACCGTGCAGGACAGCCTCCAGCAGGTCGACGGTGACAGCGTCCGCGAGGCGCCCCACCGCGACGTCGGCGAGCTCCTGGGCGGTCCGTGCCACGTCGAGCGTGCTGCCGATGCGCACACTGGCCTCGTTCAGCAGAGCCAGGCGTTGTCGAGATTGCCAGCTCTCGGTGTTGTCCACGGCCATGTACCACACGCCCAGCACCTGGCCGGTCGAGTCCTCGAGCCGGAAGAAGCAGTTCCACCACGCGCGCTGCTGGGGCGGTCCAGCAGGGCTGGCTCCCAGGTACTCGAAGTTGAGCGCCGGAACGCCTGTCTCCAGCACTTGCCGAAGCTGCTTCTCAACCTCCTTGACATGATCGGAGTCTGGCAAGACCTCCCTCACCCGCCGCCCCAACCGTTGTTCACGGGGCAACGTCCCGCCATATGTCAGCACGTCGTTCACCCAGACGTACCGCAAGTCCGTATCCAGTACCGCCAAGCCGACGGGCGAGTACGTGAGGAGCGGCTCGAGCATCATCCGGCTCAGCTCCGCGCCCGGCGTCTGCTCATCCCGGGCGAGCACCCCCCATCCTCTGCTCCCGGTTGGACCCAGCAGTGGAAAGATCCGCAGCACCAGTCTCAGCCGCCGCCCGTCGCGGTGCCGCACGATGGCCACGCCGTCCCATCCACTCTGAGCGCGGCACCGTTCGGCCATCTCGCCGAGCGCCCCCTGGTCCCCGGGCCTGTCCAGCAGGGTCGCTGCGGGCCGGTTCACGATCTCCTTATCCGGGTACCCGGTCAGCCGTTCCGCTGCCCGGGTCCATCCGGTGACCACTCCCTGAGTATCGAGCACTGCCAGGGCCATCCGCGCCGCGCCGAGCACCAACGCCGATCTGTCAGGTATGGCATTTCCCGGGCCCATAATCGTCGACCTGTGTTGTTCTCCCATTGCCCCTACCAGGCGTAAGCGTACCCCCCACACATCACCCTATTGCCAGCTTACCCTAGATCGGCTCCATATTCATGTCTTTCAAGGCATATAATATTGCAAAGCACCCTTAACCATGCTGATGGCATTGCGGGTGCCGATACATCATCCGCCCAGCTCACGAACTTGCTGATCGATCACGGGCCATCAGCGGCCTCACTGCCGACACGCGCGCTGTTCACACGTATGGCGGAGCAGCGCCGTCATGGTCTGTCGCGCTGCTGCGTCCGGCCTACCTCGCCGTGCACAACGCGTTCTCCTTTCTGCGCTTGCTGTCGATGAGCGACCGGGATAAGGACATCGAGATCCTGGCGCCGCGGCATCAGCTTCTCGTCCTGCAACGCAAGGTCGGCCGGCCCGCGTTCACCGCCACCGATCGCGTGTGCTTGCGGCGTGCTCCACCGGCTCCCTGTGGGCAAGCTGCGCCGCTTCTTGCTGCTCCTCCAGCCGAACACGATCCTGCCGCTGACACCGCGACCTGATCAAGAGGCGCCATGCCGCCATCGGCCTTCCCAAGCGCCGCGGACGGCCGCTCACCGTCCACACAGCCGCGCTGCGGTCCTGCGCCTGACCCGCGAGAACCCAACCTGGGGGTACGGCAGAATCCACGGCGAACTCGCAGTCCTGGGCATCAAGATCGCCACCACCCGGACGGGCGCGCGCCTGTACGTCTTCACCGTCATCGAGCACGCCACCCGCCGAGTCCGGATCCTCGGCGCCGCCACACATCCCACTGCAGCCTGGGTCGTGTAGCTCGGGCGTAGCCTTGTCAAGGACCTGGAGGACGCAGGCAGGGCAGTCGAGTTCCTGATCCGGGACCACGACTCGAAGTTTACCGACGCGTACGACGCAGTCATGAACGATGCTGGGGTCAAGGTCGTCAAGACCGGTGTCCGATCGCCCCGTATAAATTCACTCACGGAACGCTGGATACAGAAATGCCGACGCGAACTACTCGACCGCACCCTCATAACAGCACCTACGGTATGCGCTACGCGAGTTCGAGTCCTTGAGCGTTATTCGTAAGGGTTACCAGCCGAGTCGGTAGAACTCGAGTGCTGTGATGATTCGGATGACGGTGGGAAGTTCTGTGAGACGTCCTCGATATCCATTGGCGAGCATCTTCCAGTTCTTCAGGTGGGCGATGCATCGCTCGACGGCGGATCGTGTTGATGAGAAAGGTACGGAAATACCAAGCAGACCGCCCTTGGTATCAGCGGCAATCTAGATATTCAGCCCGGCACGGCGACGCTTGTGCTCCTGTTGTTGGCCTTGTCGCCGACGGAGAGCTCGCCGCCCCGTGGTTTCTTGCGGGGCGTGATCGCGTGAGTTCCCTGGTATGCAGGATCGGCCATGACTGGAGTGTCTGCCAAGAGGCTGGCTTCCCAGCCGCACTCGGTGAACGCTTGCCGACCACGACGTCAATTTCTCTGGCACATGGTTTCCGATCGGGACATCGGTTCCATCGACCAGCACGAGTCGGCCACGGATGGCCTCTTCTATATCCGGGACATGCAAGCACAGAGCCTGGCCGATCAGCGGGAGCATCTTCCGGTAAATTCTCGACACGGTCGACTGACTCACCCCGAACAGATCACCCACAGCTGCCTGATTCAGATTCTGTCGGACGTATACCAACGTAAGCACGACCGCACGATATAGTCCGAGAACCGGAGGTCGTCCTCGTTTCCTTGTGCAGTAAGTGATTTACCAGACGCGGGTGACGAGCTCCTCGATCTGGTCGGCAGCAAGCCCCGTAGTAGATTGATATCGCAACAGCCCCACCGTAAGGCACATCTCGACAGAGGGGACGAACTTACGCGAAGGGGCCGCTTCTTTATATTTGTGTCCGAGCCGATCCGGTGAGGTAGTTCAGCCGACACGACTCAGATGTTTTCGCGTATCTGAACTTCCTGCTTTGACGGTTGGCGCGAAGCATCAGACGCGATATGGGCAGAAGATCGGCCCACGGCAGCGCACTCACATCGCGGTGATGGGCGAACATCTGCTCGGTGGAATCGTGCAGAAGCTCACCGCTGAGCCGGGGCGGACGAACTGATCGGTGGCGTCGATCTCGGCGGTGAACTACTTCCAGGTCTCCTGGGCGGGGCCCTTGAGCCGGAGAGCTTCGTAACGGTTGCTGTTACCGGTTCCCCCGCCGCCAGCATTGCCGCCGTCGCCGGCGGACTGGGGGAGAGGCTGCGCTTCAGGGTGTCCGGGTTGAACTGCAGCACGATGATGCGTTGGGGGGTGCCGGTGTCGGGGTCGACGACGACTATTCCGGAGCGGATGGGCTTGGGGATGTCGGCGTAGCGGGTCATCAGACACCTTCCTTCGACATTTCCAGAAGAAGGTTCCTGACTGTCCGACTCAGCTCGTCGTCCGAGTTGGTGCTCAGCAGTTCACGCAAGGCGTCGACGTGCTCCGGCCAGGGTTCGTACGTCACCGCCCAGACCGCGCTGTCCCGTACCTCGGGGTCCTCACTCCGAATGTGCTCCGTGATGCATGCGTACACGTCCTCGTCGAACTGCCTCGGGGCGCCGAGGCCGAGCCGGTGAATCGCATACGGCAGATCATCCGGATCCGTCTCGCCACGGACCGCATCGACCAAGCCCGTCAGAGTCCATACCGGCAGGTGCGCCGCCGCGATGTCCAAGGTGTTCTGTACGGCCTTGGGATCGCTGCCGACAACAAAGAGGTACGCGAGATCGGAGAGCAGGTCCTCCTGGTATTGAAGTGTGATGGCGGGCCCCACTCCCCAGACAATCTGCCGCGGAGTCCATTCATCGCGGTCTTCTTCTCGCTCCGACTGAAGAGGCCAGCCGAGCTGCCGGGATAAAACGTCCACGGTCCGCTTAGCATCGGGGTTGATTTCACTCAGCACCAAGCGACGACTGCGGATATATTGCTCGGTCATTCTTTCTTCGCTTCCTAAAGTCCGTAGAGTTCAGCCATCTTCAGGCGAATCTGCTCCTTGAACTGCTCCTTCGTCTTTATCTCCCCGCCACTACTGGTCTTGATGTCCAGCGATTTTATCCAGAGCTGAAGGGCTAAGAGAATAATTCAGAACATATCGCGTCTGATGTTTCGCATCAACCGTCAAAGCAGGAAGTTCAGATACGCGAAAACATCTGAGTCGTGTCGGCTGAACTACCTCACCGGATCGGCTCGGACACAAATATAAAGAAGCGGCCCCTTCGCGTAAGTTCGTCCCCTCTGTCGAGATGTGCCTTACGGTGGGGCTGTTGCGATATCAATCTACTACGGGGCTTGCTGCCGACCAGATCGAGGAGCTCGTCACCCGCGTCTGGTAAATCACTTACTGCACAAGGAAACGAGGACGACCTCCGGTTCTCGGACTATATCGTGCGGTCGTGCTTACGTTGGTATACGTCCGACAGAATCTGAATCAGGCAGCTTCTACAACAAGCATCGTCCCCACGCAGCCCTGGAGCAAGTCAGTCCACCCCGCCCGCTCTCCGAACCGATCACCGAGCCAGCGCAGATAAGACACCTGGAAATACACCGCGAAGATTGACTCCCCGGAACCCTTCACGAGTACCACCATGTCGCCTGACCTGAGCGGATGATTATTCGGCACCCGCAAAGCAGCCTGCCCGGGGTGACCAGCCGACGGCGACGCAAGGCGTGCGGTAGATGCCGTGCGAAGGCTGAGAGCACGGCACGACCGGGCCACGAGAACCGCGGTCGCTCAACCTGTCGGCGAAGAACGGCGACCTCATGGCGAAGCGCGAGGATCTCAGCGTTGTTCACGGCGGACGAACGTCCCAGCGGGAGGAACCATCCCAGCAGCCGGCAGAAGATCAGGTAGAGCATTCACAGACCCACAATCAGCGATCATGTCCATATATGCGCCCTCGCAAAGCCCCAGCTCAGCCGCCATACGATAGTGATGACACCCTTCAGGGAGTACCCGCGCAGTTCACGATGCCGAACGATCTGCTGCGCATGGTCGAGGCGGGAGAGGACATCGCCCCGCCCTCCTTGGACAGCGGCTACGCCGCCAGCTCGTTGACATGGGTGCGGCAGCCCTACGAGGGCCGAATGGACTACTCAGCGGTCACCACTAGCACCGTGCGGGACCTGCTCGGCCGCGAACCCGCCCATCGCACCTCATGGGCCGACGCACACCGTCAGGAACTGCACGACCAGCTCCCCTGATACCCGGCCCGGGCCCGGCATCCGCCGGGCCCGGGCCAAGATCGCGCCCCCGGAGAGACCGAGGACCGTTTCAGAAGTTCGCGAAACTGGGTGCCCGCGTCTCCGTCACGGCATGTAAAAGCTCGACCGGCTCACTGATCGACCCGATCTGCGCTGAGCCTCGCGGCCGAGCCGTAGTCAAGGTGTGCCATGGAGTCCTCCTCCACAGCACTCAAACCCGGCCCATGATCCGGGCATCGTGAGACGTCGGCCGGTACGTGCGCTCTGAGACCACGCGCGTTGACCTCAGCCCAGCCCCGTCTGTGAGCCGGTGCCCGCCACCGTAGATTTCACATAATCGAGGTGCGGCTTCCTCCCGCTCAGCGAATGCGAACGGCTTGCCCACACTGGGCCGACACCGTGTGGAGCCGGTGCTTGGGAAGGAATACGCATGGCGACATTGGCGACACCCCGCCCGTCGGCAAGCGCCACTGATTACCGCAGAGGCTCGCGGGTTAGCCCTACGACCACTACCGCCCCGGCAAGCGCATTCGGCCGGTGGCCATCCTAATCACGGACCGTTTCCGCACATCACAGCCGCATTGAAAGGAGAGTGGGTCCCCCATGCCTGAGAACAGCCCACGCGACGCCTCCGACCTGGTGGAGCTCTTCACGACCATGGTCCGGATCCGGTCGGTGGAGAACGAGATTGCACGGCTGCGGTCGGCCGGCGACGTCGTCGGCTCTGTCCATCTGTGCAGCGGACAGGAGGCGATCTACGCGGGCGCGTGCGCGGCGCTCAACCTACCACGAGATGTTGTCTTCCCCACCTACCGCGGGCACGGCTGGACCCTGGCCTGCGGTGTTCCGCCCTACGCGGTCCTCGCCGAACTCCTCGGCCGCCGGACCGGCCTCAACGGCGGGCGCGGTGGCTCCGCCTACCTCACCGCACCCCGCTGGGGCATGTGCGGGGAGAACTCGATCGTCGGCGCCGGCGCCCCGATCGCGGCGGGCGCCGCGCTCGCCGCGACGTTCGACGGTTCAGGGCGCGTGGCGCTCGCCGCGTTTGGTGACGGTGCGCTCAATCAAGGCGCGGTGCACGAGGCGATGAACTTCGCCGCAGTTCGTGCCCTGCCCGTGATCTTTCTGGTGGAGAACAACCACTGGTCCGAGCTCACCCCGATCACTAGCACGGTTCGCGACGAGAAGCTGTTCCGGCGAGCCTCGGCGTACGGCATGCCTGGCGCCCGGATCGACGGCAACGACCCACAGGGGGTCCAGCGGGCGGTGGCCCGCGCCGCCGATCGGGCCCGCGACGGCAGCGGCCCCGTACTGATCGAGGCCATGACCGACCGGATCGTCGGCCACTACATCGGCGACGTGCAGCACTACCGGGCGCCCGGTGAGATGGAGACCATTCTGGCCGCGGAGCCGATCGGACGCCTTCGCCGAGTGCTGGAGGCACAGGACACCACCGCCGCTGAACTCGATTCGATCGAGCAGAGCATCCACCACGAGGTCGCTGAAGCCGCAGCACACGCCCTCGCAGACCCCCTGGCAGACCCCGCAACCGTCCTGGAGCACGTCCATGCCTGAGCAGACCCTGAAGAAGATGAGCTACGCCGAGGCCGTCAACGCCGCACTGCGACGCGCACTCGAGACCCGGCCCGAAGTCATCCTCTTCGGCGAGGACGTCGGCGTCCCCGGCGGCGTATTCGGGGTGACCAAGGGTCTGCACAACAGGTTCGGGGACCGCGTATTCGACACCCCGATCTCCGAGTCGGCGATCCTGGGTGGCGCGATCGGCTCGGCCATGTTCGGCATGCGCCCGATCGCGGAGATCATGTGGGCGGACTTCTTCCTCGTCGCACTGGACCAGATCGTCAACCAGGCGGCCAACGTCCGCTATGTCTCCCGGGGCGAGGCCACGGCGCCGATCACCGTCCGCACGCAGCAGGGCAGCGGGCCCGGCGCCTGCGCCCAGCACTCCCAGAGCCTCGAAGCGCTCTTCGCCCACATCCCGGGCATCCGCGTGTGCATGCCGGCGACCCACCAGGACGCCTACGATCTCCTGCTTTCAGCGATCTGGTGTGACGACCCGGTGATCGTCATAGAAAACCGGAACCTCTATCACGCCAGCAAGCGGGAGATCGTGATCGACGGCAACGTCGAGCCCATCGGCCGGTCCGCCGTCCGCCGCCCCGGAACAGACATCACTGTCGTCACCTGGGGGTCGATGCAGTTCCAGGCCCTGGAGGCCGCCGAACACCTCGCGGAGGACGGCATTGACGCCGAGGTGATCGACGCCCGCTGGATCCGCCCGCTGGACATGGACGCCGTGCTGCGGAGTATCGAACGTACGGGGCGTCTCGCCGTCGTGCACGAGGCGCACACGATCGGCGGCGTCGGGGCGGAGATCGTGTCCGCCGTCGTCGAATCGGGCATCGCGCTGCGAGCCGCGCCGGTCCGGGTCGGCACACCCGCCGTCCGGATTCCGGCCGCACCGACACTCGCCGAAGCGGTGATCCCGTCGGTGACGGAGATAGCTGACGCGATCGTGAAGACCTGCCGGAGCTGACAAGTCCAAACGCCGTCGCCGACGGCCTGGAAGGAGAAGTCATGACCAGAATGGGTGCTGGACGGTCGGCCGTGCCCACAGGGAGGGCCGACAGCACCGCCCTGACCGGCGTCGAAGCCATGGCCGCGATCGACCCGGCACAGCTGTTGCCCGACCCCGCGCTTGCCAGGGAGGTGGCAGCGGAGCGGCGTGAGCGCATCCGTACGCACGCGGCCGAGTCGGGACTGGACGGCGTGCTCATTCACTCCTGGAGACGGGGCGCTGTGACGGCTGTGAGCGGATTCGCCGCCGGATTCGTCACCAACACCGCGAGCCTGTGGCTTCCCGTGGACGACGAGCCCGTGCTCGGCGTCCGGTTCTCCTTCGAAGCCGAGCGGGCCGGAGAACAGAGCGGTTTGCGCACGGTCGCGTCCGTCGGCGGCGATGACCTGCGCCCGGCCTCGGCCAGGCGAATCGGTGTGATCTGCGGGGATACAGCCGTGTCGGATGGCCGCGCCGCCATCATCGAAAGGCTCTCCGGCGAGCGTGTCGACGTCGCCGATCTCACGTCGTGGTTCGACGAACAGAGGGAGGACAAGTCCGAGGCGGAGATCTCCGGTCTGCGCCGGGCAGCGCACGTCGGCGATCTGGCTCTTCGCGCGGCGTCAGCCGCCGCGACCGGTGACACCGACTTCACCGTCGCCATGCACGTTGAGGCCCGGGCGCGATCACTGGGAGCGATGCGAGCGGAATGTCTGGTCGGCTTCGGCCGGGGCACTGTGGTGACCGAGCCGCACGGCGCGACGCTCGCTGACGGCGACGCAATAGGCTTGGAGCTCAACATGGTGCACGGCGGTTTCTTCTCGCACGTGCAGGCCACGGTCCTTCCGGAGGAGCCAGACGACATCGAGGCCCGCGCGGTCGACCTCGCGCGCCGGGCACGGAACGCTGTGGTGAGTGCGCTCAAGCCAGGTGTACCGGTAGGAGCAGCCGTTCGGGCGGGCGACGCGATCTTGGAGTCCGCGGGACTGAGCGCGGCCAAGGAATACGACTTCGGTCACGGGATCGGGTTCGACACCCCCGAGCATCCCCGACTACTCACGGACAGTGACCGCACCATCCGTGGCTCATCGGTGGTCGCGGTGCACTGTGGCCTGCGCCGCCCGGAAGGTGAGACCGCATACACCGGGGGACCCGTGCTCGTGAGGGCCGCTGGCGCATCGGATCTCGTGGACGAGCCAGTGATCGTGGTCACCCGGACAAGGTGAGCCCGCTCACCGACCAGCTCTTTGAAGCTGAATTCCTTCTGCGGCCCCCGGGTCTCCAGCGGTGCGGGGCGCCTATCCGTCTACTGAAAAGAGACTGCACACATGGCGGTCAAATCAACTGTCAAAGCTTCACCCTCTGGGTCCAGCCGCAGTCGGCAGCCCCGGGGCTTCTGGAACCTGGCCGTCACCGAGCTCTGGGAGCGGTTCAGCTTCTACGGGCTGCAAGCCGTCCTCACCTTCTACCTGGTGTATTCCCTGGCGGACGGCGGGCTCGCCATGGAGCGGACCACGGCCGTGAGCATTGTCGGCGCCTACGGTGCCGGCGTCTACCTGGCTCAGGTCCTGGGCGCCTGGGCCAGCGATCACCTCGTGGCACCGCGCCGCATGGTCCTCATCGGCGCGGTCATCATCGCTCTCGGCCATGTGTCCCTCGCGGTCCTCCCGGGCGGAGCAGGACTGGCCGCCGGACTGAGCCTGGTGGCGGTGGGGACCGGAGCACTCAAGACGAACATCACCGCGATCATCGGCATGATGCTCGCGGATCGCGACCGTGAGGGCAGCGATGCCGGATTCTCGCTCTTCTATCTGGCGATCAACGTGGGCGCGGTCATGGGTCCCTTGCTCACGGGTCTGCTGCAGAGCCGCGCGGGTTTCCACTACGCATTCGGTCTTGCCGCGATCGGCATGGGCGTCGCCCTCGTGCAGTACTCACTGAACTACCGTCGGCTTCCCGAGCAGTCCAAGGTGGTCAAGGCGTCGATCAGCCGCAGTCGCACGGGCATCGCCCTCGGCGCGGTGGTGGTCATGGCTGTGGTCGCGGCCGTCCTGTGGCGAACGGGGCTCGTGGACGGGGCGAACCTCAACTACGTCATGGGTATGGTCATCGTCGTCGTCGCGATGTCCTATTTCTCGGTCGTGCTCCGCTCGCGCCTGGTCACCGGCGCCGAGCGCCGTCGCGTCGGCGGATACATCCCGATGTGGCTGGCCGAGGTGGCCTACTACGCCTTGAACCTTCAGATATTCACGACCGTGCCGTTGTTTGTCACCGACCGGGTCCGGCTCGACGTCCTCGGCTGGCAGGTGCCCGAGGCGTGGTTCTCCAGCATCGGCAATGTCGCTCTGGTGCTTTTCATACCTCTGATGGCCGGACCCTGGCGGCGCGGCGCGGTGGGTCGGCTGGCTCCACCGGCGAAATTCGCTCTGGGTATCGGGAGCGTCAGCGTCGCCTATCTGTTGATGCTCCTCACCGGTTTCTGGGCCCCCGGCAAGACGGTGTCACCTCTCCTCGTGGCTAGTTGTCTGATCCTCGCGGGGATCTCGGAGGTCTTTGTCGGGCCCATCGGATTCACCGTGGTGACGCGGATCGCACCAGAGGCCTTCGCGACCCAACTGGTGGCGCTGAAGATCCTGACCCTGGGAGCCGGATCCACGCTGTCAGGCATTCTCGGGGCCTACTACACCCACCTGTCACCGTCGCAGTACTTCGTCGTCGTCGGTGGGCTGGGTCTCTTGTGTGCATCCGTGCTGGCGCTGGCCGCACGGCGGGTGGAATCCCTGATCCAAGTGTGAGTTCCCAGCCATGGATCCAATACGAGCGGAGCGCCAAATGGGGCCGCTTGCCTCCAGCGCGCGGTGTCCGCTACGGCGGGACGGCCGCCCCCTCGCTGGCCTCCCGGACCGACGGCGAAGGCGGAATCCGAGAGGTGCGCCCCGTCGGAACGGAGATCCTGCGACCGGGAGAGGTACTGGTGCACGAACTCAGCGGTGGCGGCGGATATGGCGATCCACTCGACCGCGAGCCCGCCCTCGTCGCCGACGACGTGCTGGCCGGCTTCGTCACCGCCGAGCGGGCTAGAGAGATGTGCGCCGTCGTCGTACGGCGGAACGAGGAGACCCGCCTGCCGGAACACGACGAGGCGGCCACCAGGGACCTGCGCGCGACGCGCGGGCACCAGCGCAACACACCGACGACATGACAGGAAGTGAACACATGGCAGACACGATCCGGAAGAGCAACCCTGATGCCCTGGCGGCGCCGGTGGGCAAGTACAGCCACCTCGTCGAACCCCCCACCGGGCACCGGCTGGTGTGGATTTCCGGCCAGGTCGGCAACGACCCGCGGGGAGAGGTACCTGTGAGCGCCGAGGAGCAGACCGAACTAGTCTTCGCCAACATCGGACGTCTCCTCGACGAACTCGGCGTCGGTCCCGGGCAGTTGGTCAAGCTGCTCACCTTCGTGGCCGGCGAGGACAGCCTGCCCGGCTGGTCCGCCGCTCGCGACCGGGCCTATGCGCAGTGGTACCCCGAGGGCGATTATCCGTCCCACTCGCTGGCCGTGGTCGCGGCTCTCGCTCGTCCCGACCTCCTGGTGGAGACCGAGGGCATCGTGGCCGTCCCTCTTCCGTCATGACCGTCCACCCACTGGGCCAGGCCGGCTTTCGGCGACTGTTCCCTGCGCTCTCCCGCGCGGTGTGGCTGGACACGCCGGGCAGCCCCCCGGGTGCGACTCCGGTGACCGAGGCGCTGCGGACCGCGCTCGACAACTGGAGCACCGGGGAGTTCTCCTGGCTGGACTGGGACCGCGCCCCGGCCTCCTGTCGGGAACAGGTTGCCGCCTTCCTCGGTGTGTCGGCCGCCTCGGTGGCCATCATGGGATCCGTGGCCGAAGCGGCGGCCACCGTCGCCGCGTCGCTGCCGCCCGGCCGGGTCGTGGTGCCAGCCGACGAGTTCCGCAGCAATCTCTACCCCTGGCAGGCACTCGATCCGGGCCGGCACCAGGTAGTCCTGGTGCCGGCCCGGGACGGCACAGTGCGCACGGAGGACCTGATCGCCGAGGTCGACGACCGGACGGTGCTGTTGGCCATCAGCGAGGTGCTCACCAGTACTGGAGTGCGCGCGGATCTACCGGCGCTGCGCGCGGCAACCGCATCGCACGGGGCCCGGCTGTTCGTGGACGCCAGCCAGTCCCAAGGAGTCTTGCGCATCGACTTCGACGAGCTGTGCCCGGACTTCGTGGCGGTGCACGGCTACAAGTGGATGCTCTGCCCCAGGGGGGCCGCCTGGCTCGTGGTCCGCGACGACCGGGTGACGGAGCTGTCCGCGCTGGCGCCGAGTTGGCACTCAGACCCGGAACACGGCTACTTCGGCGGCGTGCTGCGTCCACAGCCCGGCGCGGCCCGGTGCGACACCTCGGCCAGCTGGCTGCCCTGGATCGGCGCCGACGCTGTCCTTGATGTGCACCGCGCGCTGCCCTCGGACGAGGTAGAACGACACTGCCTCCGGCTCGCGGCCTCGTTCACTCAAGAGGCCCGGGAACTCGGCTACCGACCGGTGGCACATGGAGAAGCGAGTCACATCGTCGTCCTCCGGCACACAGGCCGACGGCGCGTCGCCGAGGCATTCGCCGACGCGGGAGTGCGGGCGAACGTTCTGCCGGACCGGCTCCGGGTGGGCTTCCACTTCTTCAACACGGATGAGGACGTCGCGACAGCGATCACGGCGCTCCGATCTGCTGCCACCTGACGGCAGCGGCGGCGGCCCATCGGCCGCTGCCCTCATTCTCACCACCGAGGAGAGGTGCACAATGACAAACAGTGAAAAGGTCGCCCTGGTCACAGGGGGAGCCAACGGTATCGGTCTGGCCTGCGCAAGGCAGTTGCACGCGTCCGGATGGACCGTGGTGGTCGCCGACCGCGACGAGGCGGCCGGCCGCGAACTGACCACGGCGCTGCCCGGCAGTGTCTTCGTGAGCTGCGATGTGTCCGACGGCGTGCAGGTGGACCGGGCGGTAGCGGCGGCGGTCGATGTCGGGGCGGGACAGCTGCGCGGCCTGGTCAACAATGCGGGCCGCACAGCTAGGACCACCTTTGCCGAGCTCGACGAGCCGACTTGGCAGTCGTTGCAGACCATCAACCTTGACAGCGTCTATCGCTTCACCCGGGGCTGTCTACCCGCGCTGGCCGCCGGGTCCGGGGCCGTTGTCAACATCGCCTCGGTGGCCGGCCTCGTCGGCGAAGAGGGCCTGGCGGGCTACAGCGCCACCAAGGGGGCCATCATCGCCCTCACACGTTCGCTGGCGCTCGAACTGGGCGGGCTGCGCGTCAACGCGGTCTGTCCCGGGCAGGTCAACACACGGCTGATGAAGCGGGTCACCAGCAGCCCGGAGCTGCTGCGGGCGGTCGCCGCGCGTATCCCCGCCGGACGGCTGGGCGAGCCGTCGGAGATCGCAAGCGCAGTGGTCTGGCTGCTCAGCGATCAGGCGAGCTACGTCAATGGGGTGGCTCTCCCGGTGGACGGCGGCGAGACCGCGGGAATCAGGGCGCTGTCCGTCTGAACGTGGCGAGGACGACCGGACACCCTGGCTGGCACATCCCAAGGTGGCATGTGCCTCGCCCGAGCCCACCACCGGAGAACGCCATGAGAACACTGGAAGGGACGCGGGCGGTCGTCACCGGAGCGGGGCGCGGACTCGGCAGAGCGACCGCGCTGCGCCTGGCCGCCGCCGGCTCAGTGGCCGTAGTCGACCGCGATCTTGATTCGTCCGCCGAGTTCCGCGAAGAGGCCAACCTGCTCACCGCTAGATCGGTGATGTGGGAAGTCAAAGCACACGGAGTCGACGCAACGGGGTTGCGCTGCGACGTCTCCGTGCGGGCCGAGGTCAGGGAAGCGATGCGAACTGCCGCCGCTATCTGGGACGGGAACGATGTGCTGGTGTGTAACGCCGGAGGCGGTACCGGAGCGATCCACGACAACAAGGCATCGGAGCTGGATGCCGAAAAGCTATCGACACGGTGTTGCGGGTCAACCGGTATGGCACGGTGCACTGCTGTGTCGAGGCCGCCGTACTGATGAAACGTCAGGGCTCAAAATCGATCGTCATCATGTCGTCGGTCAACGGGCTGGCGGCCACCGCGGACGGTTCCTATGCGCACTACGGCGTGACGAAGGCCGCCGTAGTGCAGTACACCCGCTACCTTGCCCGGGACCTCGGCCCGCACGGAATCCGGGTCAACGCGGTGGCGTCGGCACGATCTCCACCGGTCGGCTGCCCGCGGTACGCGGGGACCGGAGAGCGGATCGATGTCAGCGGATCGGCGCTGCGTAGAGTCGGTGCCCCCGACGACGTCGCGTCGGTCGTGGAATTCCTGGTCGGACCGGGTGCACGGCACATTACCGGCCAGGTCCCCACCGTGGACGGCGGTCTGTAGGACGGAGCGTGAGAGACCGCGTCGGCCCAGGCTTGCTCCGGACCGCCCGCCCCGTCGCCGATCAGCGGGCAGTCAACGGCGATGGCGCGGAGCCCGGCGACGAGTCGCCGATGCGGGCCGCGTTGGCCTGCAGACCATGGTCGAGCAGATAATGGATGGCGGCGAGGCCGGCGGACATCGCCACCAGGTTGTCTCCCGAGGTATAGATCGAGTTGACGGTGAGGCTGCCCATCAGCTCGGGTTTGGCGATGACGCCACCGATGGCCAGCCCATTGGCGAGGCCCTTGGCGAACGTGATCGCGTCCGGCACGACGTCGTGGGCCTGGATGCCGAAGAACGACTGACAGCCTCGCGATCCGTTCAGCGAGCTCGATCTGGGACCGGATCAGGTAGAGCGTCGACGAGTGCAGCAGGCGGCTCGCCTGGTGCCGGATCGCGTCGGCAATCTCGGCGATGCCGTGGCCGACCATGGTGGCCAGCAGGCCGCCGAAGAAGTCCAGGTATTCGTTGCCCTCGCTGTCGACGACCCGGCGCCCCTCGCCGTGTGTCAACTCGATGGGCTCGTCGTAGTACGGGTTCAGCCAGGAGGGCATCACGTTCCGGTGGCGCGTCAGTAGCTGAGCGTCGGCCACGATTCCACCTCCGGGTTGGGCAGGTATTCCACACGTCTAGCACCGTCGCCTGACAGCTACGCGGATTTTCAGATAGTTGAAATTGGGGGCCGCCATGGATCCGCGCCAGCACCGGATGGATCCGTAGGTTCTCTCATTTCCACCCTTCTGGCATTTTTCTGGCTTCAACGCCTCCCGTCAACGGATAAAGGGACCTGCAATTGGATCTATCGTTACCCCACAATCAATGAGCGTTATTCATAAGTAGCGTCACCAGTGCGTTGAACCATGCTGAACCGGGGCAGCCTAAAGCGCGGTGGGCCTTCTGAATATTGCTCAGAGCCTGGCCGATCAGCTGGAGCATCTTTCGGTAAATTATCGATAAGGTCTGCTGACTCACCCCGAACAGATGACCCACAGCTGCCTGATTGAGATTTTGTCGGACGTAAACTAACGTGAGCGCGACCGCACGATATAGTCCGAGAACCGGAGGTCGTCCTCGTTTCCTTGTGCAGTAAGTGATTTGCCAGACGCGGGCGACGAGCTCCTCGATCTGGTCGGCAGCAAGCCCCGTAGTAGATTGATATCGCAACAGCCCCATCGTAAGCCACGTCCCGACAGAGGGGGCGAACTTACGGGAGGGGGTCGCTTCTTTGTATTTGTGTCCGAGTCGATCCGGTGAGGTAATTTAGCCGACACGACTCAGATGTTTTCGCATATCTGAACTTCCGGCTTTGACGGTTGGCGCGAAGCATCAGACGCGATATGTTCTGAATAACGTTCTCTGGAGTCAGGAAAACGGCAGAAGTTGAAAAGCGGGGGAATTCATGGTGAGACCCGGGTCGCTCGGACCACCGACGACGGATCGGCGTGGCCGTTGGGCGCAGAGTCCACTCGCGCTCATGGACACCACGATGGACCAGTTGCGCATCTTGATCATGGTCCATGAGGCCGGTACCGCACTGGGCGCCGCACGGATTCTTGGCCGCGAACAGTCCAGCGTGCAAAAGCAGATCGACACCATGAACCGGAACTTTCGCGAGCTTTGCGGCGAACCCCTCATACTCAAGCAGGGGCGTGGCAAGGACGTGCTGTTCACCGGCACCGGAGAAGCCCTGGTCGAATTGGCGCGCGGAACTCTCGGCGAGTGGCTGGACGGCATCCATGAGTCACGGCGCCGCCTGGGAAAAACCCTGGTGGTGGGCACCACTCGATTTACCCTCAGCTATCTGGCGGGCGCCGGGGAGCGGGTGTCCGAGGAGTTCCGGCAGCGCGCCATCGACCTCAAGGTCGGCCATGTGCGCACCCGGGACGTACTGGCCAAGCTGCGTGCCAAGGATGTCGACCTGGTGTGCGGCTCCGTGGTGACCCGGCCCGAGGGCGACGATGAACTCGCCGCCTTCGATGTGATGGAGTGGCGCCGCAGCGGGGTCTCGCTGCTGACCAATCTGTCCGAGGCCGAGCTGCCCGGCCCCACCGCCCCGAGCAGCGCGCTGCGCTCCCTGCCGCTGGTGGTCTCGGCCAGCGGGCTGATGGCCGGGGTGCTGCACACCTGGTTCGGCGGCGACTACCGCAACAAGCTGCGCATCGCCGCCGAGATCGACACCGTCAACTACGGTTTCGAGCTGCTGCGCTCCGGTCTGCTGCGCGGCTGCATGCTGGTCACCAAGGGGGTCGCGGACGCGGCGGGCGATCCGCGGCTGGCGTACGGACGCGGGCTGCGCGCGGTCGAGCTGGTCAATGACACCGGGCCCCGGCTGGAGGTGCTGCTGGGCGCCTTCACCCGGCGCGGTGAGCGCGCGTCCTATGACGCGGCCCATCCGCTCAATCTGCTCTGGGACGCGCTCGCCCAGGAGAACGCGCGCTGGCAGCGGGAGCAGCGCTGGCCCACGGCGGGCCTGGAGCCCGATCCGTTCGAGCTGGCCAACTCCTACAACCCGAGCGAGAGCTGAGCCGCGACCCGGGCGAGGGCTGAGCCGCGACCCGAGCGAGGGCTGAGCCGCCGGTCAGCCTTGCGGTCCGTACAGGTCCAGCTCCACCAGCAGCGCGCGGTGGTCGGTGTGCGGCAGCTCCAGGAAGCGGGCCGTGCGCGGCCGCAGTGCCCGGCTGGCCAGCACATGGTCGATCTGCGCCCCCAGCACCGGGGCCGTGGCGCTCGGCCAGCTCGGCGTGCGGGAGACCCCGGTGGCCCGTGCGCTGTCCCGCAGCCCGGTGTCCAGGACGGACCGGAAGGCGGCATGGTCCTGGGTGGCGTTGAAGTCGCCCGCGATCAGGGTGGGTTCCTCGCCCCGCCCGGCGGCGTAGGCCCGCAGCCGCCCCAGCTCGGTGCGCCAGACGTCCAACTGGCCCGGCATCGGCGGCATGGGATGCGCGACCTGCAGCCGCAGCCGCTGCCCGGCGATCCGGACGACCGCCCCCGGCATCCGCAGCGTCCCGCGCACCCCCTCCTCCCGGGTCAGCGGGTGGCGGCTCAGGATCGCCGAGCCCGCGGCGGGGCTGTCGCCGAGGGCGATGCTCCGGTACGGGTAGGCCGCGCGCACGGCGGCCGAGTCCAGCGCCTCGGCGCACCCCGTGTCGCACTCACGGGCTCCAGCAGTGGAACACGCCTGCATCTCGAGGTTGCGTTCTCGCCGGGAAAGGTCAATCGGCCGACACCCCGATCGCCGACCTGGTCCGTCTGGCCAAGGTCCGCTGGCGCATCGAGCACGACTAATCCGTTGCTACGACGGCTCCACGCCTCACAGCTGGACCGTCGGTCGTTCGAGCCTCGCTCGTGCTGCTTACGTCCAGACAGGCGTTCAACGTCTTCCCGTAGGTCGGTGCGCGATCGAGTGCTCGGGACGCCGGGGGGATGCCTAGAACACGATGGGCCTGCCAGGTCTAGCGGTAGATCGGCACCCTCCAGCGTCCACGACTCCTCTACCCCTGACTCGTTGACATTGGTGGTGCGAGCCCACTGCACGGTGACCTCTCGCAGCACGTGAGCCCCTGAGCTCCTGCAGAGACAGAGGCCCGTGCGGTGCGCTGGTGCCACGAACGACTAGTGAGGTGGCGGCCCGACCCCTGCACGGTCGAGGCCTGGGATTAGTCCGACGCGTGGCCCCGCAAGCGCTCGTGACCAGCGCAATTATCAACGCCATGGGGAGGAATGAGTGATCTACTGCGGCATCGACTGGGCGGAGAAAACACACGACGTTGCCTTGGTCGACGACACAGGCCGGCTGGTGGCCAAGCGACACATCACCGACGACGCGACTGGTTACCAGCTGTTGCTGGAACTCCTCGCCGAGTACGGCGACAGCGAGGAGAATCCGATCCCGGTGGCGATCGAGACCTCCCGCGGCCTGCTGGTCGCCGTCCTGCGGACCGGCAAGCGGAAGGTGTACGCGATCAATCCGATGGCTGCCGCCCGCTACCGCGACCGCCACAGTGTTTCGCGCAAGAAGTCCGATCCCGGCGACGCTCTCGTGCTCGCGAACATCCTGCGCACCGACATGCACGCCCACCGACCGCTGCCCAACGACTCCGACCTCGGCCGTGCGATCGCCATTCTCGCCCGCGCCCAGCAGGACTCGCTGTGGAACCGGCAGCAGCTCGCCAACCAGCTAAGATCCCTGCTGCGCGAGTACTACCCAGCCGTTCTGGACGCCGTCGCCACCTGGGCCAACGGCCTGTGCCGCCCCGAGGTCCGCGCCCTTCTCAAAGCCGCGCCGACCCACACCCAGGCAGCGCGTCTGACCCGCACCCAGCTTCAGGCCGCGCTCAAACGCGCCGGCCGCAAGCGCGGTATCGAGGCGGAAGCCGACCGCCTCCGCGACATCTTCCGCGCCCGCTGTGCCCACCAACCGCCACTCGTCGAGGACGCCCTCGGCAAGCAGATGCTCGCCCTGCTCACCCAGCTGGAAGCCGCCTGCACCGCCGCCGACCAGCTCGCCGAGGCGGTGGAAGAGGTTTTCCCTCAGCACCCGGACGCCGAGATCCTGCTGAGCTTCCCCGGGCTCGGCATCCAGCTCGCCGCCCGGATCCTCGCTGAGATCGGTGACGACCGCGCCCGCTTCGCCGACGCCCGCAGCCTGAAGGCGTACGCCGGCGCCTCACCCGTCACCAGGGCCTCCGGCAAGAAATCGTCCATCACCCGGCGATGGGTGAAGAACGATCGGCTCAACCACGCCGGGTACCTCTGGGCCTTCTCGGCCCTGCGACACTCGCCCGGAGCCGGGGCGCACTACCGACGACGACGCGAGGTCGGCGACTGGCACGCGGCCGCCCAGCGCAACCTTTTCAACCGCATGATCGGCCAGCTCTACCACTGCCTGCAGCACGGCAAGCTGTTCGACGAGAACACCGCATTCCCCTCCGAACTAGCTGCCGCTGCTTGACACGTTGGCATCGTGAGGTGTCTACCGCGAACTCAAGCACGGCCTGGGCCTGGACCACTTCGAAGGCCGGTCCTGGACCGGCTGGCACCACCACGTCACCCTCGTGACCGCGGCCCACGCGTTTCTCACCGAACAACGTCTGGCCCCAAAAGCACCTGGACCGCACTCACCCTCTACCAGATCCTCGACGCCCTCCAGGACATCCTGAGGTGCTGGACCGGCACCTGCACCACCTGCCACCAGCCCCTCCCCACCAGAGCCACAACACCTAGATCAAGACAGACCTAACGGAGTCCTACTATGCGGTGTCCTCAAGTTCCTTCATCCGGGCCAGCGCGCCCACCCAGAACCGCTGGCGTGCCGGTGTCTGGCCGACCAGGTAGGTGGCGCGGAGCTTGGGCGGGAGGTACCGCATCAGCCGAGCCACGGCCTGGGCGTGCCGCTTGAGTTGGGACACCTCGGAGTTGGCGAATATCTGGTGCACCAGGTCGGTGTCGTTGGTGCCTTCCGAAGAGGTCTCCGAGGCGGCGGCCAGCCGGGCCTTCCACTCGGCCGCGTCACGGGCCAGTTCGGCGAGGCCGATGCGCGGCTCGTGCACGCTCTGCGAAAGCCGGGCTTCGAGCTGGGTGAGCGACACCGGGGCGTACTCACCGTCGCCCAGGTAGATCAGGCCGGGTTCCAGGGGCTGCCCGTGCAGGTGGAGCTTGATGAGGCGCTCCAGGGTGCGCTTGGAGACCCACTCCCGTCCCTCGTCGTCGATGTCGTTCTTCCACCACTCCAGGACGGTCTCCGCGACCTCGCCGTAGGTTGAGATCAGCCACTCGTTGGCGGGGATGTCCTCCGGACGTACTTCGTAACTGACGGTAAATCGGCTGGCCTGGGCGATGTTGTTGGTGCTGACCTGGAGCCTGCGGCCGAGGTGGTAGGGCGGGTTCTGCAGGGCGACCTGGGCGGTGAGCTGCTCGATGGGGCGGCCGGCCAGGGTCCACTCCTGGGTGATCTCCATGAGTTTGGCGAACGTGGCCTTGTCCTTGGAGCGGTTGTACTCGTCCCAGACGATGACCTTGGGAGAGGAGCCGGCGAGGCAGCGGGTGAGGAGGGTGTCCAGCGTGCCGTCCGGAGTGGGGACGGGCACGCAGAGGTCCTCCACGTTGGTGACCGGCAGGGAGAAGTAGACCGGGTCGCTTCCGGTCTCCTCCCGGACCACCGCCTTGGCGATCTCCGTCTTGCCGCAGCCGGGCGGGCCCTGGAGCAGCACGGCCCAGTTCTCGCGGACCGCGGCGCGCAGGATGCGCCGCACCGGGTCGGCAACGGTGTCCGGGTTGGCGCAGCCGATCGCCTCGGCGATGTCGTCCAGGATCTCCCTGGTGCGGTCGCTGCCGGGCTTGCCGTTCGGCTTGGTGTCCCGTAGCGCGAGCCGCTGCCCGTTCACCAGAGGCAGCCCCCAGGCCAATGGGAATCCGGCGCGTGCGCAGTCCAGGATGTGCTGGAGGGTGCGCGGGGAGAGCGCGGAGCGCAGCGTGGGGGAGAGACCGGCCCAGATACGGAAGACACCGGTCAGGTTCCACTCGGGGTAGCGCTCGGCGAGGTTCTGCCGCCACGCCGTGTCGTTCGCCGTGATCCTCAGGGTGACCATGCGGTCCAGCACCGCCAGATCACCGCGGCGGGCGCTGGTCTCCGCGAGCGATTCGTTGTCGGTGAGGAAGACACCGATGCATCCGAGCTTGCGCAGATCGTGCTCGCCCAGGGTCCAGTTGCAGGCGATCTGCATCAACTGGGACTGGATCGTCTCACCGGCCTGCAACGAGTCGTCGAGGAGCAGCACGAAAGGCGTACCGGGGCAGAGCTGCTGCATGATCAGCTGGGTCAGTACCAGCTCGCCGCTGTCCCGCTCCCGCACCGGCACGTTGACCAACAGGTCGTCCGGGGTCAGGTTGGCTGCGGGGATGACGACCACCTCGGTACCGGGGTGGGCCTCGGGGACGTGGGAGAGGAACGTGGATGTCTTGCCGATGCCGTGCTCCCCGAACACCTGGCCGGTCTGCCCCATGGCGATCATCGCGTCGATGAACCGTCCGAGCCGGCTGCCTGACGGTGCCGGCTGACCGTCGTCGGGTGCAATGGTGCCGTTCCGCGGTGCAGTCGGTTCCTCCGCCGTCACCGCCAGGCGCTGTGCAGGTTTTCGTGTCTTCGGCGCAGTCCGCGTCCTGGTGTTCTGCTGGGTGCTGGCGCTGCTGCTCATGGGGGACTGCTCTTTCTCTGATACGGGGTGAGACGCCCGTTGTCGGGTGGGCGGGGCGCATGTGGGACGAGGTGGTACCGGTGGGCCGGAGACCGGCTGAGAGTCCCGAACAAAACGAGGTCAGCTGTCGCCGGTGGTGACCCGGTGGCAGGCCATCGGCGGGTCCTGCCGATCAGGCCATTCGTCTCCGCCGTCCGTGATCAGCCAGATCCAGCGGTCGGGGCGCTCGGGAGTCACGGCGGGTGCGTAACCGTCGGTCACCATGATCACGGCGTCGGCGTTCTCCTCGAACCGTTTGCCGTCGACCTCCAAGCGGCCCTCGACGTAGTCCACGACGTGCTGGAAGTTCGTGCCGCCGCCGCCGACCACGCGCTCGCCCGGGACGAACGGCATCACCGCGCCGTCGAAGCTCAGCCAGTGGCTCTCCACGCCGTCCGTACACCCGACAAGCGTGGTGAGCCAGTCGATGACCTGATCCGGCATCGAGCCCGAGGTGTCCAGCGCGATGACCACGACCTTGGTGCGCTCGGGGCCGCGCCGGGACAGCATCGGCTCGTGCCCCAGCGCCAGCAGCACGGCGCCCTGCTTCTTCGGGTAGACCAGTCGCTCGCCCTCGCGCAGCTTGGAGGCCAGGGTGTCCGCGAGCCAGCGCTTCCACCACTCCACCCGGCGGGTCTTCTGGGTCTCGCCGCGCAGCGCGGCGAGACCCAGTCGGCCCCACAGCTTGGTGAGCCGTTCGCTGCCGGATTCCGAGCGGTCCGCGAGTCCCAGCATCTCGTCGCGGGCGATACCCCCGGAGCGCAGTGCGGCCCGCATCGTCTCGGTGAGTGCCTCCTCCACCACCACGGCCACCGTCTCCCCGTCCATCGGCGGCCCCCCGCGCGGGGCCGACGTGCCGTCGGCGCCCTCCTCGCCGTCCGGCGTCAGGTGCACGCAGAGCCGCGGCGGCAACACCGGGGGGTTCTGCATGCGCCGCAGCTCGCCGTAGACCGTCAGGTCGGTGAGGACGAAGTCGTCGTAGTCCAGGGGCTCCAGGCCTTGTTTCCTGAGGTCGGCCTCGTAGCGCTGGTGTATCTCGTGGGGATCGACGCCGACCTGCTCGGTCGTCACACCGCCGTGGCCTTCCGGGACCTGACGGGTGGGCAGGCCCTGGCGGAGCCGCAGGATGGCCACGTGGTTGATGGCCACCTCCGTCGCCAGGGTGAACACGGGGTCGGACAGCAGCTCCTGCTCGACGTAGAGGTGCCGGTGGATGAGATGGCGCGCCTCGTGGAAGAGGACGAACCGCACTCCGCTCAGGCCGATCTCCGTGAAGAAGCCGGGGTTGTACAGCGGCAAACAGGTGCCGTCACCGCTGGCCACCACCGCGGCGGTCGCCACCGCGGTGGTCGGTATCTGGTAGTGGCACTTGGCGTACAGCCAGGAGGCGACCACGCTCTCCTTGATACCGAAGTCGAGGAGCGCCGCCTCCTTGAGCTTGCGCCCCGCCTCGGTCACCTCGGGGGAGTCGGGCCGGCAGGCCAGCAGGGCTCGGCGGTCGGCAAGGTCGATGAGCGGGCGGCGTTGGGGATCGGCGTCGATGGTGCGGATCCCGCTCGGCCCTGCTGTCCGGCCTGCGGTCATCTGCTGGTCCTCTTCCTGTGCTCATGGGTAGCCCCGGTGGGGGACGGTGGCGTGGCCTCGCGGGCACGCCAGACCCGCCGACGGGAAAGGGCGGAATGGTACGGATGCGAGATTCGAATCCATGCCTGAATTTAGCGGTGGGGTCTGACATGGAGAGCCGGCTGCGCGCCTGTCTGAACCTGAGCCAGGGTTGTGGAGCAGTACTCACATATCCTCCGCAGCTTCCGGAGATCCCGAAGGGCCGACAGCAAAGCCACATGTCAGTGCCTGCCGATACCTTGCGTGTGGTCGGGTCCTGGCAGTCGCCGCGACCCGGCGCCGCCCCCGTACTCCCCACGGAGCACGCCGAGCCGTACTTCAGACACCCGGGAAACCCACCATGCCCCATACCGAAGAAGCGGTCACGTCCGCCGTCTACGCCCTGGCCGACCGCGCCCTCACCCGTGCGCTGCTGACCCGGATACCGAAGGAGACGGTCGGACTGCTGGAGGACAACCGCTCCTGGTTGCCGCCGCTGCTCGTCGACGAGGTGATCGCCTCACGGGATCCGGAACTGCGCGCGGCGCTCGCCTCGTCGGCTTCGTACCGGCCGGGCGATCTCTTCGGCCGACTGGCGGCGCTGGGCGACCCGGCCCTCGCCGAGCTGCTCTACGGCATGGGCTGGCCCACGGGGCGCCGCCCCGAGCAGCGGCGCGCGGTGTGGGCGGGCGCGGCGGCCACCGCCGACGATTCCGGCTGGCGCGCCCCGGACGGGCTGCCGGCGAAGCTGCTCGCAACCGAGAAGCCTGATTTCCTGCTGCCCGCACTCCACAGCCCCTTCCCCGACCTGGTGGCCCATGCCCTGGCCAGGACGAGCCATCTGAACTCGGCCGAGGTCCAACTGCGCACCTGTCGGTGGGTGCTGGCCTGCAGCGGTGCACAGACCGCCCTCGCCCTGGCGGAGCCGCCTGCCGTACGCCGCTCGGTCGCCGAGACGGTGCGCCGGGCGTGCGCGTCGGCGAACCCTGACGAGGAGCTCGCGGAGGCGATCCGCAGGGAGCAGGAAGTACCGGGCGCACCGGCGCCCTCCTCCCCGGGCACAGAGCCATGGACGCAGGGCGGGGAGCACACAGCGGAGGCGGACAGCACCGTCACCAGCGACCTGGGCGCACCGTCCACGCCGTCCACGCGGTCCACACCGATCGTGCCCTCCCAACGGGCCGCGTCCTCCGGCCAGCAGACAACGGCCGAGCTGATCGATGCACTGCGGGACAGGGACTGGCGGCGGCAGGTGTCCGTGCCGGACGAACCCGAGGCACTGGACTGGGATGCCCTGATCGAGGCGCACCGGGCCGGACCCTTCTGCAGTTCAGGGCTCTACAGACTGTGGGGAGGACGAAGGGACTGTCCGGAGGAACTGGCTGTGGCGGCCTTCGCGTCAAATCCCCCCGCGAGGCATTCCCTTGGGAAAAGGTCGGGAGGAGCCCTGCACTGGCCGATGCTGACGGCCGTCGACTTCAGTCGCGATGAAGAGAGCCTGCATACCGTTCTCCCGGAAGGGATCGCTTCCGGCGTCTTCCCCGTGGACCGCGTCATGGAGGAGATCGGGCCGGCCCGCCACGTCCTGAACGCACTGCCGCACTCCGACGAGCGGGTCCGCAGCGCACTCGCCTCCCATGTGGCGCGCCTGGGCTCCGACTTCGCGAACTGGCGGGCGCTGCACACCCTGCTGCCGCGCTTCAAGGACAGTGTGCGTGCCCTGGTCGACGCCGCGCTCGCCGTGGCACCCGAGCACGTGGGCAAGGCATGGCCGAATCCGTTGGGGCCGGAGTTCCCGCCCCGGCACAACTCCATCGGCAGGGAGGCCTGGCTGCACCTGTTCGACCGAGCCGACAAGGCCGCCCAGCTCGCCCTCAGTGCGCACATGGACGCCCGGGCCATCCAGCACCTGCTGGTGTGGCACCAGCCGGACCGGTCCTTGCGCGACCACCTCGTCGCCACGCACGGGTCGGCTGTTCTCGCGGGTCTCGCGTCGCACTGGAACACCCCCGCCGAGGTGATCGAAGACGTGATCACCTACGACGACCCCGAGATCAACGCCGCGCTCTTCCTCCACACCGATCTCACCGACGCCCAGCGCCGTCACGTCCTTGCTGGTTGGTTGTGGGGGAAGGGAGCGGCCACCCCGGCGGACGAACGGCTGCCGCTCACCCCTGCCCTCGTCAAAGGCCTGAAGGACAGCGCGCGGCGCAACTGGCTGCTGCCCGTCTCTGACTCCGGTGACCCATTGCTGTGCCGGATTCTCCTCGGCAGCCCGCGCGTCAAGCTCCACACCGATGCGCAACACCTCCTCATGCTGATGCGCCTCTGGGAACGGCATGGGCCGGACGAGGTGCGGGCGCTGCTGGACGAGACGGATTTCCCACCGCGCAAGCAGCGCAAGCACCCACTGCCCTCGAGGATCCTCACGACCGCACGCGCGGCCCTGGACGCGGCCGACGGACTCGCGGCACTGCGCGCCGCGCAGGCGCATGCCGCAAGCCCCGAGGGACTGGTGGTCCACTTGCGGGTTGTCGGAGCGCAGGGGGAACTGGCGAAGTCCCTCGACCTCTGGGCGGAGGAGAACAGCGGCTTCCGGTCGGATCCGTCGCAGCCTGAGGGCGCCCATCGCGCCGAGTCGCTACCGTGGGCCGAGCTCCTGGCCGCGCACCGCACTGAGCCGCTGCCCGACCGTCTCCTCGTCGACCTCAAGCACCTGGGAGACTGCCCCGCCGATCTCGTGGAAGCCGCCGCGGCGGCGGAGCTCCGACTGTCACACCGCAACTACACCCCCCGCCGCGGAAAGCGGCTGGGCCATGGCGCTGCGTCTGATGGCCGACTTCGAGGGCACGCTGCCGGAACTCCTCACCACCGCGGGAGCCATCGTCAGCTGAAGCCGTCCCTGCCGCTGCAGCCAGTACGTCCGTGCGCACCCCAGGGCGGCCGCCCTCCTCACGCTCACTGTCAGGGTCCGCCCCGAGCACCCGGGGTCGGGGCCTCCTCATACCGGTGTTGGGCGCTGTCACGTTGTTGGGTGTGTGGGTGTCTGACGGTGTGTCGAGGTGTGGTGGGGCCGGGTTCCGGGCCGGTGCTCAGGCCGCGGCAGGCGGGTCGGTGACGCCGGTGATCTGCTCCCAGATAGTGAAGCGGACGGTCATTTCGGCCCGGTGCTGGGGTGCGGTCATCAGGTGGCGGCGGGGCCGGAAGTGGGGTGAGATGCCGCTGAACGCGGACAGGAACCGCTGGGCCCCGCCGTGACTTCGGAAGCCCTTCATGGCCCGTTCACGCTGCCGGGTGGGTTGGTGGGAGTTCTCGGCCCGATTGTTCAGGCCCTTGTGCGAGCGGTGCTCGACCGACGGCATGATCTCGCGGTGGGCCGCTCCGTAGGAACGCAGCTTGTCCGTGATGATCACCCTGGGCACCGCCCGGGTTTTGATCATCAGCCTGCGGAAGAAACGCCTGGCCGCGGCCGTGTCCCGCCGGTTCTGCACGAGGATGTCCAGCACGTTGCCGTCCTGGTCGACGGCCCGCCACAGTTACTTCTGCTCCCCGTTGATCTTGATGAAAATCTCGTCCAGATGCCATTTGTCCCCGGGCCGTGGCTGTCGGCGGCGCAGTTCATCGGCATAGGCTTGGCCGAACTTCACACACCAGCGGCGGACGGTCTCGTAGGAGACGACGACGCCGCGCTCGAGCATCAGCTCCTCGACCTCGCGAAAGCTGAGCGGGAAGCGGAAGTACAGCCACACGCAGTGGGAGCTCACCTCCACCGGGAACCGGTGGCCCTTGTGCGTTATTCGTAAGGGTTACCAGCCGAGTTGGTAGAACTCGAGTGCTGTGATGATTCGGATGACGGTGGGAAGTTCTGTGAGACGTCCTCGATATCCATTGGCGAGCATCTTCCAGTTCTTCAGGTGGGCGATGCATCGCTCGACGGCGGATCGTGTTGAGGAGATGCTCCTGTTGTTGGCCTTGTCGCCGACGGAGAGCTCGCCGCCCCGTGGTTTCTTGCGGGGCGTGATCGCGTGAGTTCCCTGGTACGCAGGATCGGCCATGACTGGAGTTTCTGCCAGGCGGGCTTCCCAACCGCACTCGGTGAACGCTTTGCGGTCATGAATTGATCCACGCAGAGGTACGGAGATGCCCAGCAGACCGCCCTTGGTATCAGCGGCAATCTGGATATTCAGCCCGGCACGGCGACGCTTGCCAGAGAAATTGACGTCGTGGCCGGCACGGTTTCCGGTCGGGACATCGGTTCCATCGACCAGCACGAGTCGGCCACGGATGGCCTCTTCGATATCCGGGACATGCAAGCACAGGGCCTGACCGATCAGCGGGAGCATCTTCCAGTAAATTCTCGATACGGTCGGCTGACTCACCCCGAACAGATCACCCACAGCTGCCTGATTCAGATTTTGTCGGATGTACACCAACGTGAGCACGACCGCACGATATAATCCGAGAACCGGAGGTCGTCCTCGTTTCCTTGTGCAGTAAGTGATTTGCCAGACGCGGGCGACGAGCTCCTCGATCTGGTCGGCAGCAAGCCCCGCAGTATATTGATATCGCAACAGCCCCACCGTAAGCCACATCCCGACAGAGGGGGCGAACATACACGAAGGGGCCGCTTCTTTATATTTGTGTCCGAGCCGGTCTGGTGAGGTAGTTCAGCCGACACGACTCAGATGTTTTCGCGTATCTGAACTTCCTGCTTTGACGGTTGGCGCGAAACATCAGACGCGAAATGTTCTGAATAACGTTCCTTGTACGACGGTGACGCGTCCCCCACGGACAACCCCCTCCACCACGATCAACCCGAAGATCATCCCACGGGCCAGCCAATGTGACAGTGCCGTTCTCATAGATGCCGAAGTCAAAGAAAAGCGAGGGCTAAGTAGTGACACTGACGCCAGTTCCTGGATATCGCTCCCGTCGGTTTGTTCTCCGCCGTTATCCAGCAGAATCGGAAGTTGCGGAACTCGTCGAGTCGCTTGGATGGCAACGACTCGGAGAGGTGTCGGCTGAGCCTGAGTCGAGAAGGCCCAGGCAGGTGATCTGGCAAGTGGATTCTGGCATCGTGCTCAACTACATGGAAGACGCGGGACTCGGGATCTCCTACGCTGTCATGGTCAGCGAGTACAGCAAGGATCTGAGTCAGCTTATGTCGCGTATTATTGAAGGAGGCTTGGACGTGTATACCGATCAAGACCTCCTGGACGCGGTGACATCGGCGCCCAGTTCGAGAGGTCAGGCGACGGCCCTGGTGCGAGCTGGCATTGGCGCTCCCGCTAAACTGGATAATCGTTACTCACGACTGTTCATTGATTCCGTCCGCCTGTACGGGGTACTGGCAATTGGCTACGCTGAATGGGCGCCTTTCCGGGAGCTCTTGGAAGCAGTCTCGGAACAGGATGAAGATGTTCAGGTCAGAACAACTGCACGCAGTTTGATGGAAGCGTTCGATGTATCCGGAATCGGTGATGCCGAGTGACCCGCTACGCCGACATCCCCCAGGGCCCCGGAGTGTCCTCGGGAGATTTGGTTTGATCCGGTGATCATCGGTGGCGCCTGGACGTGAAACGAGCACGGCGCTTGTGGATCATGGAGTTCGTCACGCTTCACGATCTGCAAGGGTGCCGTGCTCGTCGCTCCATCTTCTCCGATGTCCATCGCGCCTGCGTACGCGCCCTGCCTGGCGGAGCTCATCCACGACGCTCTCATCCGCGGCTGGGCCGACCTGCGTGACTGGGTCGCCAAGGACCACCAGTTCCAGGTCTGGCTCCAGCGCGCCACCGAACAGCAAGCCCGACACGAGCACAGCGGCCTTCCCGGCGACCTACTGGACGGCTCCCTCCTCGCAGAAGGAGAGGAATGGGCAGATCAACGCTCTCTCCCGACCGACATCACCTCGCTCCTGGAAGCCAGCCGACAGCATCAGCAGTCGGCCCTGCGCCGCACCCGACGCATCAACATCACTCTCGTCGGAATGCTGGTACTCGCCCTGGTCGCCACCGGCGTCGCGTTCAGCCAGTGGCAGACCGTCATCGGCCAGCGTGACCGTGCGGCGTCCGCCCAGGTGGTTGGGGTCGCCCAGTCGGTTCGCCGTACCGATCCCCAGCTCGGCCACGGTCGTCGAACGGCCCGGAGCCGTCGACTTCCTCGTCCTGGCAACGGTCGCGGCAATGAACGGCGGTGGCTGACGCTGGCTCTTTCCGTGGTGTACCTGGCCGACACCGGTCATGTCGTGGGCGCGCTGGCCCTGACCGGTGCCGGCGCCGGCGCCCCGCCCGATGCGGCCGCGCTCGTCGGACCCGCGCTGCCGATGCGCGTCCTGCTCGGCGGGGGCCGCACCGCGACCCTCCGGTGAACTCCAGGGAGCTCGCCGTGGCGGCCGTGGACGACGAACCGGCCGCCCTCGCCGACCCGTTGGCATTCGGCGTCGAGCTGACCCCCGAGGGCAAGCCCAAACCCACGCTGCTGCGCCTGGCCACCTCGACCGGCAGCGGCAGTGTCGGGCTGGCAGCGGACGGGCTCACCGTCACCGTGCAGGTCGCGGCGACCCGGCCCGCCACCCGGAAAGCTCGTCGACTGGGCGAAACGGCATCTCAACCTCATCGTCAAGCCGGTCAGCCGTCCCAAGGACGCGTCCGGCTTCGTCGTGCTGCCCCGCCGGTGGGTCGTCGAACGCAGCCTTGCGTGGATGATGCACGCCCGCCGCCACGCGAGGGACTACGAACGGCTCATCCAGCACTCCGAGACGCTGATCACCTGGGCCGCCATCACCCTCATGACCAGGCGCCTGGCCCGGAAAGGCGCCACCCCCAGCTGGCCGAGGAAACCAGCGCCAGCCGGCCCCTGACAGCGCTTCTGCTACTCGGTGCCCGACGCGAAGTCCGGCAGGCCAGAAGGCCGCCGGACGACGGTGAAATAGGGGCTGGTCGAACCTACGAGGGGAGGAGGCCCGTGAAGACGGTCTGGAAGTACTCACTCTGGGCGAAGTGCTCCAGATAGCGGGGGTCGCTCACCTCGAGGGTGAAGTCGGCGGACGACCCCTCGCCGTCCTCCACCTCAGTGGAGTCGTCCTCGCGGATATTCCAGGAGACGATGATCTCAGTAGCACGACGGGCGAACTCGTCCGGCTGAGGAGTCAGTTCAATGTAGTGGGTGCCGTTCGAGAAGCGCCGCCCGCGCTCGGGGTGGAGCTGGCCTTGGTAAAACTCCTCCGCCTTGACACGAGGTATGCGCACCTGGGTGGAGCTCTCCTCCAGCAAATAGCCCTCCTCGTCAACACGCACCCATGGGCCGCTGTCCAGCTCGAAAAGCTCCTTGAACTCGGCCTCCGTCGCTGCGGAGACTGCCCCCGGGCGGGCGAAGCCGAAGTCGCAAAGCTCCTCCCAGCCGGACATGATGAGTTGGAGCCCGAACACGGGCCCCTGGGAGAACCCGTAGTTGTCAGGGTCCCGGTACGTCACGCTGCCGGTGAGGACGTTGCCGCGCCGCGGTTCTGTGAAGACATCAAAGACATAGGTCATGGGCTCGGAGCCTAGTGATCAGGACTGACATCTGCCCAAATGCGGCTGAAGAGTCAGACCAGCGGCTCAACTGCCTCGCGCACAGCATGTCGGGGACGGCCCCGTCGTCTGCTCGTGTTTCCCCCTCGTCGGTGCCCCGTTCGGTCAGATGACCAGGGTGTGGACGGTCTCGTAACTCCCCAGGGCTGAGTTCAGGTAATTCCCCAGCGCCTCGGGGTGTATCGAGGCCAGTGTACGAATCTCCGAAACGCGACCGGGGGTGGCGAGTACTGTACGAACACATCGATGACGAAGGGATGCTGGGGCATGGAGCCGAGCCCTCACGTGGAGGTGGTGGGTGAGTCCGACGCGGCGGCTGAGTCCGTCGCTGACCCGCAGACCGGCCAGATCCGGATCCTGGCCGACCGCTGCAAGACCTGCATCCTCAATCCCGCCGAGCGTCGCCTCCCCATCCCACCGGCCCGGCTCCGCGGCTTTCTCGCGGAGGCACGGGAAGCTGAAGGACATGTGGTGTGTCACCGCACTCTGCCCGACTGGGCGCCGATCGGCGTACAGCCAGCGATGTGCCGCGGCTACACCGACACCTATGGGCTACCCCGAGCCGTGCACGAGGCTCTGGCTCTGGGGCTGGGGCAGCTGGTGGAGCAGGACGACTTCCCGTGACGATCTACCGGGGCATAGCAGTGACCAGCTGGCTGAGACCCGAGCAGTGCGGGTGTGAACGATCGATGACTTCTCCGGGGCTGAGTAGGTTCTCAGCCCCGGAGGTGACGTCTATTTGACTGTTGGTCCGGTCGGCTTGGCTGTCAGATTCTTCGGGCGTTTGTTCGGCCGGTAGCTGGGGCCGTTCATGATGACCTGGTGGCTGGTGTTGATCACGCGGTCGAGGAGAGACTCGGCGACGACGGGGTTGGGGAAGAGGGGATACCAGTCGCTGGGCGATCGGTTGCTGGAGATGATCAGAGATCGCCCTTGACGTGCGGAGACAAGTTCGTAGAGGTCGTCGGCCTGGGTGGCGTTCAGCTGCCGCATGGCGAAGTCGTCGAGAATGAGGACGTCGAACCGGACGAGTTCGCGTAGACGCTTGTCCCAGGTGCGGTCGGCGTGGCCTCCGGCCAGGTCAGCGAGGACACGGGTGGTCTTGGCGAAGCGGACGTGGGCGCCCTGCCGGATGGCGAGGTGGCCCAGGGCCTGGGCGATATGGGTCTTGCCAACGCCGACGGGACCGAAGAGGATCACAGACTCGCCAGCATGCAGCCAGCGCAGGGCTCCCAGGTCGCGGATCTGGGCTGCGGGCAGCTTGGAGGACGCGGCGAAGTCGAACTCCTCCAGGGTGACCTGCTGTTCGAACTTGGCCCGTCGGAGGCGTCGTTGGAAGGCGACGGTCTCCCGACGGGTGATCTCGTCCTGGCAGAGGACCTGCAGAAAGTCGAGGTGCCCGAGCGCCGCCGTGTGCTTGGATCAGGCGAGCGTCGAGGGTTTCCAGCATCCCGGACAGCCGCAAGGTCTTCAGCGACTCGCGCAGGGCGGTGTCCATCACGCTCATCAGGCTTCCACCTCTGCGTCGTCGTGGTCCTGGCTATGGTGGTGGTCGTCCGTGATGGACGGGGCCATGGCGGTGGGGGCGAACAGTTTGGGCCGGTCCGTGGAGGAAGGCTGAGGCGCCCGCGTCGCCGCTGGCCTCGGGTTCGGGTTCGGTCTCGGTCCCGGCGATGAGGATGCCCTTGACCGTCCGGTAGGAGGGGTCGCCGACCGTGATTGCCTTGGAGCAGGCGGCCTCGAGACGTGTGTCGCTGAACTTCTTGCGTAGTCCGAGCACCCCCTGGGCGGCTCGGAGGCGGTAGAGAGCGTTGACTTCCAGAAGGTGGTCGACCAGCTCGCGGCAGGCGTCGCCGACCTCGGACGCCTGCGTGCGACACCAGGCGGGAGTTCGCATCTGGAAGGCGATCTTCTCGGGCGGGTAGTCGTGCCTGTCGGTGCGTTTTCCCTGTTCAAGGGCCGCATGGGTCTTCACAAGCTCGCCGTCGCGGAAGACTTGGACCATGGTCGCGGTGGAGCGGACGTCGACCTTCCGCCCGATCAGTTTCCAGGGGACCGAGTAGAGAGCGCGGCCGACCTTGATGTGAATGTCATGGCCGACTGTGGCGGTCGACCAGCGGGCCAGCACGAACGGGGTCTGCGGCAACGGCAGCAGCTCAGCGGCCTCCAGCGCCTCGAACACCGTGGCAGGTGCGGCGCCGTCCAGCGGCCGGCACTGTCGTCGGCCGGCGACCTGCTGGCTCCAGATGACCGCCTCGGCCTGCATGTGCTCGAGCGAGGTGAACTCCCGTCCCCGCCAGAACGAGTCGCGGACATAGGGCATGGGCCGCTCAACCCGCGGCTTGTCCTTCGGCTTCAGAGCCCGTGCTGGGTCCACCAACGCGCCGTAAGGCGTGGCGAGTTCGGCATACGACTTGTTGATCTTCGGGTCGTAGAGGTCGGGCTTGTCGACCCCGGTCTTCAGGTTGTCCGGCACCAATCGTCGCGGGACGCCACCGAAGAAGTGGAACGCGGTGACGTGAGCCTCGGTCCAGTTGTGCTGGTTCATGTGCAGGACCGGCCGCACGAACATGTGCCGAGAGCACGGCAACACCATCACGAACGCCCAGACCCGATGCCGCCTGCCGGTGCGCGGATCGGTCCACTGGCCCAGAAAGCCATAGTCGATCTGGGCTTCCTCGCCGGGCACGACATCCTCACGCAATACCGTGACCTGCGACCTTGCCACCTCGTCCGGCAGCGTGGCATGCACCCACCGCCGGAAGGAGGAGATCGACACCTGCAGCTTCTCCTCGTCCCGGAGCCGCTGGTGGATCGTGGACACCGTCACGGTCCCCAGCAGGCTCTTGATGTAGTCGCGGTGCCTGTCGATCTCCGGCCAGGTCACCTGCCGCAGCCGCTTGTCGACCAGCCCCGGAAACCACTCCTTGATCCGCTTCGACCAGTCGGCCTCGCTCATCGGTGGCCCGCCCGGGATGATCCCGGCCGCTTCCGCCGGCGCTAGATACTTCCTGACCGTCTTGCGATCCACGCCCAGCGAGGAGGCCAGCGCGCTCTTCGACCGCCCCGCGTACCAGTGGATGTAGATCTCGGTGATGTCGACCATGACGAACGTTCTCCTCGCCATCCGGGCTGCCCATCAGCCTTCCGAACAACGAGACGGACGGACTCAAACCGCCTCCGCGACGACCGGGTCCATCAGTCCCGGCCTCCGCGCTACCCGTGGCCACTCAGGAGGATTCGGCCTGGGGAATTACGTGATCTTCAAACCACTCTTGCTGGGGAAATGCATGATCGTCGACACAGGGCAGCCCAGGATCAGAAACACGCACTAATCAAGGCAACCCGCGCTGGCCTCTACCAGCGGTGAAACGAGGACGTGGCACGTTTCGCTCGTATTCCGGCCCCACCCCATGAAGTCCGTGGGGCGTGATGAGAGCAGGCATGCGGACGCACAGCGAACGACCTGGCCGTCCCCCGCACCGCCAGCCAGCGCGTGGCGGATCATCTGCGATGTTCGATCCTGACAGGCGATCTCGCCTCAGACGCCCGCATCATGCAAGAGGAGATCGCCACATCGCTCCAGGCCAGCCGACTGCCAGTACGCGAGGCAATGCGCAGGCTGGGGACGGAAGGGCTGGTCGTGCTGAAGGCCACCAGCGGGGCATGGATATCGAAGCTGGACATGGCTGAGTGCGAAGGCATCTACAAGATGCGTGATCGCCTCGAGCACCTGGCGCTGGCGGAGAGCATCCCGCACCTCACAGGGGCCGATGTGCTCAAGCTGGAGGAGATCCAGGACGGGATCGAGCGCACTACGGATGTCGACGTCTTCCTGAGTCTCGACCGTGAACTACACCTCGCCACCTGCGCAGGCTGCCCGATCCAGCAGCTGACCACAATGGTCCAGAGGTACCGGAACACCACTCAACACTACCGCCGGGCATTCGCGCGGATCATTGACGATGCCGGATGGAAGGTCATAATTAAGAGCACCATCTGATCATCAACGCGACCAAGCAGGCGGATACAGCCGATGCCGAACGATACCTGGTTGGGTACATCCGGAGGACACGCAGGACGCTGGCGACCCACCCCGAACTTTTCTCCAACCATCAGGACTGAACATCACCCCCGCCGGTCCGGGCGTCGTTGCGAGATGGGGCGCGCGGGCTGGGGGACATGTTTTTCACATAGTCGAAATCCTGTCCCGACCTGCCCCTGGCGAACGAAACCAGCCAGCACTGTATGAGACCGAGCAAGACGTGGATCCAGGAGGCGGATGTTCCATTGCCTTCTCCTGGGACACCGTCCCGTATGGATCGGGACCGAAGTGGTGAGGTCGGATATGCCAGAGCCGAACGAAACGACAGTACTTCGGACGCTTAACCGGGGACTGCAGATCTTGGAGGCGATCGCCGCAGGCGAGAGCTCGGCCACCGCCAAGACGCTCAGCCGTCAGCTGGGCATCAAGATCGGCACCTGCTACCACCTGCTGCGCACCCTGAAAGCTGGTGAGTACGTCGTACGCCTCCCGGACGGCCGGTACGACGTCGGCCCGAAAGCCGCCTCGCTCAGCAGACACCTGCAGCGGCGTTCGGGACCAGCTGTCGAACTGGTGATGGTTCTCACCCGGCTGCATCACCGGTCCCAGGAGACGTCGTACATGACCGGCTGGTACCACGACCGCCTCTTCCTTCAGCATTTCCTCCCCGGGCCGAACACCGTCCTGATCCCCAACCTCGATGTTGGCTGTACCGGATTCATGCATGCCCGCGCGTCATGCAAAGCTGTGCTGGCGTTCCTCCCGGAAGAGACAGTGACGGCGATGTTCGACGGTGCAGAACCGGCGGCCCTCACCTGCCGTACCCTTACCGACTGGGACAGTTTCATGATGGATCTGGCGAAGGTCCGCAGCCGCGGCTACGCCACTGACCTTGAGGAATTCACCGAGAACGTCTGCTGTGTGGCCGCCCCCTTCTTTGACAGGGTGGGCGCGCCCGTCGGTTCCTTCACCGTCTCCGTCCCCAAGCCGCGCTTCCAGCAGCACGGAGCGTGGCTGGCTACGGAGGTCCGTGAAGCCGCGTCACGAGCTACTAGCCTCATTCGCAACGGACAGATCGCCTTGACCTACCCAGACCTGGAACCGCGCCCCGCGCGGCGTAGCTCTCACAAGATCGCCTCCTAGTACTCCAGTCGCAGATCGCTATTTCCGCTGGTCAGGAGCGTGTCTGTGAGTGTACTTGCCTGACGTGCTGTCAGACGTTGTGAGTTCGTGACGTCGGGTGCGGCGGCGGTAGTGGCAGCGGCGGGCGATGGCCTGGTGCCGGCGTCGCCAGCAGGACCAGCTCATCGCGTGGCCGGTGTGCTGAAGGTGCGCCGACGGGGGACTGCCAGCTGCCGGGAGTCGCCGGATTTCTGCCACGGTGAGCGGTGCGAGGACGCCGGAAGCGTTTCTGCTGCCCCCTTTTCCGGCCCCGCAGCGGGGGCCATGGCGGCGAGGAAGGCGTGGGCGAGCATGGCCAGGGTGATGTGCCGGTACCAGCCGGGATACCGGCGGACCTCGTATTGGTCCAGTCCGCACTCGTTCTTCGCGGCCTGGAAGGCTTCCTCGATCGCCCAGCGGGTTCCGGCGACGCGTACCAGCTCAGAGATGGCGGTTCCATCCGGTGCGTAGGCGAGGTAGTACGCGATCTCCTCCGGGCGGGCCAGGCTGCGGCGAGCCAGTGCCCATCGTTGATGGGTGGGCTGGTCGCCGTCGAAGTCGTCGATGGCGGGCAGTTGGGCGGCTGCCCAGTCATAGACGCGCGGCCCCTTCGCGCCGTTGCCGCAGGAGTGGCGTTCCCAGGCGCCTGTCGGTCGATCTGGTGGAGGCTGATGCCCTGGAACAGTTGGCGGCTGAATGCCCGGACACAGAGATCACCATCGTCCTCGCACGGTGACACGACGGCGAGGCCGCAACAGTTACAAGCTGCGGCCTCGCCCACGTGCCTACTCGTTGTACGCGTCAGCCGATCTCACGCAGATAGACATCCGCGCTTGTACCCATGCCGGAGAGTGCGAAGTTGACCGTCTGGCCGTTTCCACACGCTCGGGCGCTGTACTTGGTTGTCCCGCTGTAGGGGAAGTACGCGTAGACCTGGGCGCACTGGTTGTCGTCGGGGCCGTTGGTGTCCTTCACCCAACCGTTGACGGTGACCTTGTTACCCGAACCGCAGTTGATGGTCCAGTGTGCCTCGGCGCCGCTGAGGTAGACGTCCCGCGTCTGACCACACGGGCCGAAGGCCCCGGCGGGTGTGATGGTTCTCGCACTGGCCGCCGGAGCAACGGCCCCCACGACAGCGGCGGCAAGTATCGCGGCACCGACTACAGATCGACGAAGATTCATTTGTCCCCCTTGGATCGATGAGATCTGTGCTGGAGCTGGTGTGCTCCGGCTCGTTGAAGTCTTGCTGGCGCGCATCGGCCAGAGGAACAGATGCCGCTTGTCCCGGACAGCCGGTCCTTGTCCGGCCTGGTCAGCGCCGTGTCCGAGCTCTGTCTGGGACACGGCGGTACCGTCGGCCCACGCGGTGGGGGAAATCGAGGCTCGCCCGTTACTGATGTTGTTGTTGTCGTGATGTCGTCAAGGTGAGGCCCGACTCCGTGAGACATCCATCGACGAGATTGCTGCGGTACTGGATCTCGCGGAGGCCCTGCCGCAGGGCGCCCATCAGGTGGTCAGGGTCGGTGAATGCGGTGTTGGCCTGGCTGCTGCGTCGCAGCAGTGACCAAGATGCGGGTCTGTCAAACGTACGGCTCTGGCCCGTAGCCGGTGGTGACGCCGAGTAGTCGCCCTGGTCATGATCTTGTGGTGGATATCAACTCCCTTATGGGAACGGTGTTTTCGGGGCTTTCGGCGCTAGTCGTCGAGGACGTGACGGACGGCGGCGACGCGGTGGTGGTCTCGGCCCGGACCCGGGACGTGGCGGTGCCGTGTCCGGTGTGCGGGACGCCGACAGCGAAGGTGCACAGTTATCACCGCCGAACGGTGAGGGACGTGCCGGTCGACGGCCGCCAGGTCGTCGTCCACTTGCGCGTACGGCGGCTGGCCTGTCCGGCCCTGAGCTGCCGGCGGCAGACCTTCCGCGAGCAGATTCCCGGATTGCTGGAGCGCCATCAGCGCCGCACGCTGCGTCTTGTCAGGCAGATATCCCAGGTGGCGCGGGAGTTATGCGGCCGGGCGGCCGCACGCCTGGCCGGCCTGCTGGCCGTGCCCGTTTCCCGGAGTACCGCGCTGCGCCATCTGCGGCGCCTGCCGCTGCCGCAGCAGGCGGTCCCGCGGGTGATCGGCGTGGACGATTTCGCCCTGCGCCGCCGCCACCGCTACGCCACGATCATCGCGGATGCCGAGACCGGCCGACGCGTCGCGGTCCTGCCCGACCGCGAGGCGGCCACCCTGGAGTCCTGGCTGCGCGAACATCCTGGTGTCGAGGTCGTGTGCCGGGACGGCTCGGCCACCTATGCCGAGGCCGTCCGACGAGCCCTGCCCGACGCGGTGCAGGTCAGCGACCGATGGCACCTCTGGCGAAATCTCTGTGACAAGGTCCAGCTCGAGGTCCGCGCCCACGCGGGATGCTGGGCCACCATCAACCCGCCCCGCCCCGGCGGAGTACGCGAGCAGACCACACTCGAACGCTGGAACAAGATCCACGATCTCCTCGGCCAGGGCGTCGGCCTGCTCGACTGCTCCCGCCGCCTCAACCTGGCCCTGAACACCGTCAAACGCTACGCCCGCATGCCCGAACCCAAGGCCCTGCGCATCGCCCCCGCCTACCGGCCCACCCTCGTCGACCCCTACCGCGAGCACCTGCGTCGGCGCCGTGCCGAGGATCCCGCCGTCCCAGTCACCCACCTCCTCGAAGAGATCCGGGAGTTGGGCTACACCGGCAGCGCCAACCTGTTGGTCCGCTACCTCAACCAGGGGCGTGCCGAAGGCGACCGCCCCGTCACCACCCCACGTCACGCCAGCCGCCTCCTGCTCACTGACCCCGAAAACCTGCGCCCGAAGGAAACGACCCTGTTGGAGAAGATCGCCGCGGCCTGCCCGGAGATGACCGCACTCGCCGATCTCGTACGCGGCTTCGCCACCCTTCTGAAACCGGCCGAGGGCAACGACGTGAAACTCACCGAGTGGATCACGACCGCCCGGGCCATCGACCTGCCTCACCTGCGCAGCTTCACCAACGGTCTCGAAATCGACCGGTCCGCCGTGAACGCCGGCCTCACCTTGCCCTACCACAACGGCCGCACCGAAGGTGTCAACACCCGCACCAAGAGGATCATGAGGCAGATGCACGGACGCGCCGGATTCGACCTCCTCCGCCACCGCATCCTTCTACCCTGACCGCTACTTGGCGTCACCACCGACTACGGGCCAGAGCCGAACGATTTGCAGTCCCTTCTCGGACGGCGTGGCGCAACGCCGGATGTTCTGTGCCCCTCTCAGGAAGGGGTTCCTTCGCTGGGCTCAGCTGTGCCGGCGGCCGTGTTTGGGGCGGCAGCGGAGTAGAAGACGGACCGCTTCTGCTTGGTGCGGTGAGCTTCGCCCTTGGCGACGAGTGACTCCAGAGTGCTGCGCACGACAGTGGCTTTGATCTCCCGGTCTGAAATAGCCTGAGTGAGGGCGGCGGTGACCTCGATTGCCGAGCGTGGTTCGCCGTGCTGGGTGAGGTCGTCACGGATGAGGTCCCGGAGCGTGGGTGCACCCGCTTTCCGCGCCCGCTGGGGGCGGTTGCTGGCCGACTCTGGCCTCTTCCGCTTGCCGGTGGTCGTGCTGGTGTTCTTCTTCGGCTTGCGTGCTGCTGGCAGCGATGCAGTCTTCCGTGCGGCGGACGAGCCATTCTCCAAGCTGCTGACGTTGGTGTTCTCGGGTACGTCACCGGTGGCTTCGTCGCCGAGGGTCTGCCGCATGCTGAGCAGGAGCGCCCGGTTGTTTTCCAGCGCCGACAGTTGCTGTTGCAGTGCCGTGATTTCGGAGCTGAGGCGTTCGTGTTCGGCGGAGTTGCGTTCGAGATCGGCGGTGATCTGCGCCGCGTATTGCGACTTCAGATTGGTGTTGCTGGCGGAGGTGTCCACCACAAGCTCCCTCGTCTCGGTCGTTTTCATGTTGGTGGGGGATGGTACCTCTGCGCGACGGCTAGCGCTGTGACCGCATAGGTTCACCGGGTTGGAGGAGGTGCACCGGACGACGGCGTGATCGTCGGGTGACCCATCTTGGATTAGTGACCGTGGTCGTGCGTGACGACGACGAGGCGATCACCTTCTACGTGGAGGTTCTCGGGTTCGTGTGCCGTTCGGAAACTCGCCGCTACTGGTGATGCAGCGTATCTGTACTCGTTGATCACGCCGTCGAGTATTCGGTGTGTAGGAGCCGGTGAGCAGTCGGAGCGCTCATGGGCTTCGGGAGCTCGTGGGCGAGGGAAGGGAGCTGTGCCCGGGCCTGGTCCGCTGTTGGTGGCGTTCGACCGGGTCGCGTGCAACCGGGGAGCCCGGACTCCCGGCGTCGACGGCCTGACGGCCATCGATGTCGAGGAGTCGATTGGTGTCCCCGGGTTCCTGAACGATCTGCGGACCGCCCTCAAGGACGGCTCGTTCCCGATGAGCCCCGCGATATCCCGCCTCCGACTGAGCTTCCGAGTAGTTCGGATAACCAGTACCGCAGCCACCTCATCGACGGATGCCTCACCGAGACGGGGTGGTGACCATTCGTCCCGGCTGAACTGCACAACACCACGAACTCAACCTCAGTAGGTGCGGGCGCGGTGGCCGCGCGACGAGGTCGTGCCACGACACTTGCGGGAGAGTACATGCCGGAAACATCCTATTTTGCGGAATTTTACATGCACCACCCCGAGACGTGCTCACTCCGCGGGGCCGACTGGCGCGCCCCTGCCGCGAAGGGGGCCGTCGTGCGACCCCCGGACCCAGGAGGGCAGCGGGGCGGCCCGGTGGCCGCCCGCATGCCGCCCGGACGGGTCCACCTCGCCGACGGCGACGGACAGCGACCAGCGCGTCCCGGCCGTGGCGACTGCCAGGATGGCCCGCTGCCGGACGACAGACCGCCGCCGGGCGCGGATGAGCCCGAATCTTCAGGACAGGTCCGGGGTGGGGATGGCCTGGCTGAAGTCGCCGGCGCGCAGCGCCGCGGTGGGTATCGACCAGTGCATCGTGCCGCCGTCCCCGCCGATGTGCCACTCGTCGTTCCCGTACAGCTGGAGTAGATGGTGGTAATCGTTCGGGTCCGCGCCGGTAGGCAGCGACGGCCCGTTCCCTGTGGTGGATTGGTGCCGGCCGAAGGCGATGTCCATGCGCCCCGCGTGGCTCGTGGAGCCGATCGCGCCGGGCCGCTCAGACCACCGGGGGAAAATATCCTCCAGGAACACGCCCGTCGTACCGCCGTAGGTCATCTCATCGATCTCCGGCCCCAGGTCCACGGTCTCCCAGACAGGATCAAATACGTAGGGAAAGAGGAACCCGGGCGTCGCCTCCCAGGCGATCGACTCGAAGACGCTGGCGCGGGCGGGCGAGTCCACCTCGACGGCATACGCGGAACGAGCCGCGAGCACGCACCCCTGGTCCCGCCGCGGCCACACCCCCGTCGTCCGTATGCGGGGCCGATCCCGCCGCCGCTTATCCGTCGCCGCGCTGGTCTGCTACAAGCCCGGCGAGCCCTCCCGGCTGATCTACCGCCCCTGCCCCGACGCACGTCCCGACGGGCGCAAGAGCTTCTCCTGGAAGGACTACCGCGACCTGATCCAGACCGCCCACGCCCAGCTCGGCGGCCCCATGGTGCTGGTCTGGGACAATCTCAACACCCACCTCACGGCAGGGATGCGTCGGTATGTCGCTGACCGTGACTGGCTCACGGTCTTCCAACTGCCGCCCTACGCACAATGCTGCTGACTTTGCGGCCGTTGGCTCGTTGAGCCGGTGTGGGTGGGAAGCAGCCAGGGACAGGCGAGCGGTTGGTGGACCAGATCGCGTTGGGTGTGTTGACGAAAGTGTTTCCACCGGGCTTGGTGGACGAGGTGGTCGATGCGACCGGTCGCCGTGAGGTGCGTCGGCGTCGGCTCCCGGCCCGGGTGGTGGTCTACTTCGTCCTCGCGATGTGCCTGTTCCGCTCGGCGGGCTACGAAGAGGTACTGCGGCTGCTGTCCGAGGGACTCCGCCGCGATGGCTGGGACGTTCCGTGCACTGCGGCGGTCAGCCGGGCCCGGGTCCGGCTGGGACCGGAGCCACTGCGGGTGCTGTTCGACCGGGTCTGCCGTCCGGTCGCGACGGCAGAGACGGCTGGCGCGTGGTACCGGCAGTGGCGGCTGGTGGCGATCGACGGGACCGCGTTCGAGGTGCCGGACACGCAGGCGAACGCAGACTACTTTGGACGGGCGGTCTCCGATCGCGGTGCGGGAGCGTTCCCGCAGGTACGGCTGGTCATGCTGGCCGAGTGCGGGACCCATGCCGTGTTCGGGGCCGCCATGGGGCCGTTCACGGTCAGCGAGGTCGCGCTGGCAGGGCAGTTGTGGGACCGGATGGAGCCAGGGATGCTGGTCTTGGCGGACCGGAACTTCCCGGCTTTCCCACGGTGGCGGGCCGCCAGGGCGGGCGGAGCTGACCTGCTGTGGCGGGTCAAGAGCAACGCGGTCCTTCCGCTGTGCCAGCAGCTGGAGGACGGCTCCTACCTGTCGCAGATCTTCGCCTCCGCAGACTACTACCAGTGCTCCGACCCCGAGCACGTCCGCGTCATCGAGTACACCCTGGAGGGAAGCACGGAGGTCTACCGGCTGATCACGACCGTCCTCGATCCCGACCAGGCGCCGGCCCGTGAACTCGCGGTGCTCTACCACGAGCGATGGGAGATCGAGTCGCTGCTGGACGAACTGAAAGTCCACCAGGCAGGCGCGAGATCCGTCCTGCGGTCCAAGACACCCGACGGAGTGGAGCAGGAAGTCCACGGCATGCTCCTGGTGCACCACGCGCTTCGACAACTCGCGCACCTGGCCGCACGATCACGACGCGTCGACCCGGACCGGGTCTCCTTCACCCGCACCCTGCACGCCGCCCGCCGCCAGGTCCCCGCCCAGGCGGGCTTTTCCCCCCGGAAGACTGCACCGGACGCTGAACCGGGCACTCGCTGAGATCACCCATCGGCTCCTGCCCAAGCGCCGGGCACGCTCCTACCCCCGCGTGGTCAAACGGAAAATGTCGCACTGGCGCCTGAAACGGCCCGAGCATCGCCACTGGCCGCAGAGAGCAGTGCCTACACCCCAGACGGTCACCATCACACCGGCATCCCGGACCACCTCCAAAGCCAAACGCAAACTCCCGCAGAGCACGTAAGTCAGCAGCATTGGCCCTACGCACCCGATCTCAACCCCGTCGAGGGCATCTGGTCGGTGCTGCGGCGCACCGTCTTGGCCAACCGAGCCTTCGCCGACCCTGACGACCTGATCACCGCTGTCCGCCGGGGACTGCGCCAGCTCCAGTACCGCCCGACGTCCTTGACGGTTGCCTCACCGGCACGGGCCTCCAGCGCGAGCCACCATGACGACACCACGCATTCAAGGTCAGTAAGCACCCGCGTCTGACAGCCTGACGGCTGGCGGACGGGCTTGTCGGCGCCGCCTTCGAACTCGGCAGGCTCAGCCTGTTGACCGAACGGCACCGCAGCGACCGCGTCGACGGATGCCTCAGCGAGACCAGACTGACCATCCGATCAGGCTGGCCTCGCGGTACCACGAGTTCAACCTCAGTAGTCCGGAAAAGACCTCTATGCTCGCCCTGCACCTGCTCCAGTCCGCGCTCGTGCACGTCAACACCCTTCTCGTGCAGCAGGTCCTGGCCGAACCGGCGTGGACGAAGAAGCTGAGCGAGGAGGACCGGCGCGGCCTGACCGCGCTGTTCTGGTCCAACGTCAACCCGTACGGCACCTTCCGCCTGGATATGGACAAGCGGCTCGACCTCACGGTGTCCGCTGCCGTTCCCCGACCCCGCACCCCGGCGGACACCGCCGCCCGATCGGCCACGGAGACACGATGACCGAGAACTGCGGCGCGGTCGGCGGTGCGGGCCTGGCCTATGGCGAGCCGGGCGTGCAGCAGTGAGGCGATGTGCGGGTCCTGGCGGGTGCGCCGGGTGTCGAGGGCGGCCCGGGTGATCTGCACGGCCTCGCGGTGGCGGCACGTGATGTGAGCGCGGCTCGTGATGTTCTGACTGTGGGTCGGGATGAGGGCCAACAGGGTGCCGGTCCAGGCAGCGTGCGACGAACAGCCGGGCTCTTCCCTAGTGGGGGCGAACACTATGGCGATATGGGGTGCTGTCGTCGATGCTGAGGATAGGTGTGGAGGGGGGATAACGGGAGGTGCACGGCGGCAGCGTCCCGGCCGTGACGGGCGGATCACCAGAGGTGACGCCTGCTCGACGGGGCACTGTACGTCACGGGCGCAACCCGTGGACGGAAGCGTGGCGGACCTACGGGGGGACGGGCATGACGACGACCGAGCCACCGGACGAGAGACGGGATGATCCGCAGCCGGGTGGTGCCGACGGCACCCTTGCGGAGCCGGCCCCACAACAGGCCGGGCAGAACGGGGACTCGGCCGGCGACCCGCCGGCTGCGGCCGCGCGACCCCCGCGACAGAGCGACCCCGATGAGGGAAACGGAGCGCGTGAGAGCTTCGCATCGATCGTCGCCGAGACACTCGGCCTGGCGCCCGGCTCCTCTCGGCGGCGACGAGCGGTGACCTTGCTGGTGATGCTGTCGGTCGCCCTCGTGGCCGTCTTCCGGGACACGCTGACCGACTACCTCATGATCAAACCCAGTGTGACCAGGGAGAACGACTCCAACGCGGAGTACGACGCCAACAAGGTGCCGTTCACGGTGTCCGTGCGGCCCGAGGAAGACGAGCCCGAGGCATGGACCATGGTTCTCGACCGGGCACTGACTCCCGAAGAGAAGCAGAAACTGGTAGCCGTCGAGAACGACCGCTCGGGCGCCTTCTCGTATCTGAAGAAACTGGGCGGCCGCCCAACCCGCCGACGAGGCCACGCTGGAGAACGCCCCCAAGCGGTACAAGGATCAGCTGGCGTCGAGCACCCTCGGAGGGGACGCCGACGTGTTCCAGATGAACGTGATGAGCACCCGGTCCACCTCGGTGGTCATCAACGGCTGGCAGGTCACCGACGTCACCTGCCGGAAGAGCACCGGGCACACCATCGTGCGGCTTCCGACGCAGGGCGGAGCATCCTATGAAGGTCTCCAGCTCCATATTCCGCCCCTCGTCGGCGAACCGGTGCTGAGCGATGACACCGAGGGACAAGGCGAGTCCTACTTCAGCACCCATTACATCGAGGTCGGAGGCGGCCAGCCCTCGGGCGGTCTCAAGGTGCAGGCGATCGCGCCATTGGGGAAGTCGTGCCGGTGGGGCATCAAAGTCCGCTACACCGACCCCTACCAGACTGCACGGTGGGTCCAGCTGAAGGACGGCAACGGCAAGCCCCTGCGTATACGCACCGACTCCGCCCCCACGGACGCTCGGCAGGAGTGGGTTTTCATTGTCCAGCCATGGAGACTGTGCGAGACGCAGACGTCGAAGTGCATCACATAGTCGGCAGAGTCATGGCCTTCGTCCTCTTCGCCCTGCTGTGCGTCCAAGGACGTAGTTTGACTGCCCGAGCCGGGCCTCAGCTGTTCCTTCACGGTGGCAGACCCTCCCGTGGAACGGTACGCCCGCCCCGGCGTCGACGCGATCGCCCGACAGGTCGCCGAACGCGACCCCGCCGCCCGCCGGAAGCACCGACGCCTCCAAGATCAACTATTGGCGGCTTCTGACGACAAGCGGCGCGTGATCCTCGCCCGCCGCGCCGAAGGCCAGTCGATCCGCCAGATCGCCGCCGCCGTCAAGGTGTCCGCCGTCAAGGTGTCCGTCGGCGTCGTACACAAGACCCTCAACCCCACCCCGTAGAGCTTGCTTCCTACCGACGGGTTACTTGTTCCCCGGTGTCTGGGCTAGGACTTCGGGGCCTAGTACTGCAACGGTGCTTGCCGTGACTGCTGGCCAGCTCAGTCGTTGGTCCGGTTATGGGTGGGGACCTTGCTGATGTCAGGTTGTGGGCCGGGGAACTGAGTGCGGTGCACGAGCGGTTCGTGCACCGGTTCAACCGGGAGGAGCCACGTCAGACGGCGCTGGCTTATATGCGGGGGCTGATTGCTCCGCTGGAGCGGAAGAACGGCTGGACGCTCGCGGAAGAAGCCGGGCACACGGGGCCTGATCGCATCCACCGGCTGCTGAACCGGATCGACTGGGACGCCGACGAGGTCCTGGACGACGTACGTGACTACGTCGTCGAACACCTCGGAGACCGGGATGCCGTTCTGATCGTCGATGACACCGGCTTCCTCAAGAAGGGCATCCGCTCGGCCGGCGTGCAAAGGCAGTACTCCGGCACCGCCGGACGCACCGAGAACAGCCAGATCGGTGTGTTCCTCGCCTACGCAACGAATCGTGGACGCACGCTGATCGACCGCCGCTTGTATCTGCCCACGTCCTGGACGGACGACCGGGAACGGTGCCGACGGGCCGGCATCGACGACAGCGTCGCCTTCGAGACGAAGGTGACCATGGCCAAGGCGATGGTCCGCCGGGCGATCAGGGACAAGATCCCGTTCGGATGGGTGACGGCGGACGCCGCCTACGGCTTCAGCAAGGGCTGGCGCTCGGAGCTGGAGAGAGCGGATGTCTTCCACGTCATGGCCACCACCCGGCACGACACCGTCGTCACCCGCTGGTCCATCGACCACCCCGTCCACGACCTGTTCCCCGGCCTCCCACACCAGAAGTGGAAGCGCCGCTCGTGCGGCAAGGGGGCACATGGCCCGCGGATCTATGACTGGGCCCGCGTCGAGGTCCGGCCCTGGCACCGCGAGGACCGCCGGCACTGGGTCCTCGCCCGCCGCAGCATCAGCAGGCCCGAGGAGATCTCCTACTACATCGCCTACTGCCCGGCCAGTACCACTCTGGACGAGCTCATCCGCATCGCGGGCAGCCGATGGGCCGTTGAGGAATGCTTCCAGACCGCGAAGCAGGAATGCGGCCTGGACGACTACCAAGTCCGCCGCTACCCCGGCTGGCACCGCCACATGACCCTGGCCATGGCCGCCCACGCCTGCCTCACCATCCTGCGCGCCCGCGAACTCGACACCGACAAAGCAGAAACGGATCCTCCCAGCTCATCCACCTCAGCCTCGCCGAGATCCGACGCCTGATCACTCGACTCACAAACCGCCACCCCACCCCGGTCGACCACATCCTGCACTGGTCGACATGGCGCCGCCGACGCCAGCACCAGGCCCGAGTCAGTCACCACAAACGACGCGGACACAGCCCCTGAAACTGGCCAGCAGTCACAGCAAGCACCGTTGCAGTACTAGGGTCAATGCCGTTGTTTTAAGGCCTTGGGCGTGGGTTCCTGGGTAGTGGATCCAGGGGGTGGTTCGGGTGTCTGCGCGTGTGTCTGAGTTATCGGGCCTGGGGTTGTTGACCTGGGTGTATCCACCGGGGTTGGTGGATCGGGTGGTCGCGGCTTGCGGGTGTGCGGAGCAACGTAGACGGCTGCTTCCCGCGCGGCTGGTGGTGTACTTCGTGCTGGGGCTGGCGTTGTTCTCTCCGGCTCCGTATCTGGAAGTGATGCGGCACCTGGTGGAGGGGCTGCGGGGCCAGGGGCTGCTGGGCGGCTGGCATGTACCGGCGAAGTCCTCGCTGTTTCGGGCCCGGCAGCGGCTGGGCTGTGAGCCGTTGCGGGTGCTGTTCGCCTCGACCGCCAAGCCGATGGCCACCGAGGCGACACCCGGCGCGTTCTGGCGGGGGTTGCGGCTGCTGGCGGTGGACGGGACCTGCTGGGACGTGGCGGACAGCGAAGCCAACGAGGCCGCGTTCGGGCGTCCGGGCAACGGCCGCGGGCCGGGCAAGAGCGCGTTCCCGCAGGTGCGGATGGCTGCGTTGGTGGAGGTGGGCAGCCATGCGGTGCTGGACGCGGAACTCGCCGGCTGCCGCACCGGGGAAGTCACTCTGGCCGGCCGCCTGCCACGGTCGCTCGGCCCGGGCCAGCTCGTCCTGGCCGACCGTGAGTTCCTCGGTGTCCCGTTGTGGCAGGCCTTCACCGCCACTGGCGCCGATCTGCTGTGGCGAGTGCCCGCCAACCGCGTCCTGCCGGTCCTCAAGCAGTTCCGGGACGGGTCATGGCTCTCACAGATCCGGGCAAGCAGCGGCCCTGCCCGGCATGAGCCGGTCACCGTCCGGGTTCTGGCCTACCAGCTCAAGGGCCAGGGCGGTGAGGGTGCCGCTGACGGTTACCGGCTGGTCACCACCCTGCTGGATGCCCGACGCCATCCGGCCCGGCAGCTGGCCGCGCTCTACTGCGAACGCTGGGAGGCCGAGTCCGTCTTTACTGAGATCAAGACCCATCAGCGCGGCGCCCGCGTCGTACTGAGCAGCAAGACCCCTGATGGTGTCCGTCAGCAGATCTGGGCACACCTGCTGGTCCACCACGCCCTGCGTGAGCTCATGCTGAGAACGGCCGCCACCCGTGGTCTGGACCCCGATCGGGTCTCCTTCACCGAGACCCTGCGCTCTGCCCGGCGCAGCGTGACCGTTACACCGGGCAGCTTTTCCCCCTGACCTGCTGGTCAGGGCCTTGGTGATGCTCGAGCAGGACCTCTTGGAACGACTCCTGCCCGCCAGACGCCTGCGCAGCCGGCCCCGAGCCGTGAAACGCAAGATGTCCAGTTACCAGCTCAAGCGAGCTGAACACCGTCTCTGGCCGCAACCGACCCGCACCGGCACGCAAGCCATCCTCATCACAAGACCCCAACGCGCAGGCCCGTAATGCAACGGCATTGGGCCTAGGGGGTGCGTTGGACTCCGCCTTCCGTGCTGGTGACTCGCCATTCGCCGCTCTCGCGGGTCAGGTGAATGACGACGGACGCTTTGGGGTTTTTGTTGACGGTCGTCACGATGGCGGTGTTGTCGCTGGGCAGGTTCGACGATTCGGCCTCCCATCCCTGTGCGAAAGCGCGCTGGTCGTCCGGAACGGTGCTGGCCTTTGCCTCGGCCTTCGCTTCCCTCACGCTTTCCTTGGTGAGGCAGGGCGCGATGTTGCCGTCCTGGCTGGGGGAGGTGAGCCCGCACATGGTTTCGATGTCACCGCTGTACCCGGCCCGGATGAAGTCGACGGCAGTCTTTTCGGCTTTCTGCTGCAGGGTGGTTTCCGAGCTGTTCTGTGTGACCAGGAGAGTTGCGCCCCCGCCGAGGATCAGCACTGCGGCGACCGTCCACAAGGCACCGGTCCTCTTCGTGATCCGCTTGGTGTTGTGCTGGTCACCACCGACCACCACTCCGTGGTCGTTGGCGGTGAAATTCGGCTCGACCCAAACCTGGCCGCCCTCGGACGCCACCGCGTGGACAGTCCGGTCCACAGTCCCGAGCGCTTCTTTCAGTTGCTGGACGAAGCCGGGGTCCTGGCTCAAGACATCCCGCAGGGCGGCGGCGAGGTCCGACCGCCGCTGCTCGTCCCCGGGGGCGGCCTGCAGCGCCGGCACAGCCTCGGAGGTGGCGGGGCTGATACCGAGCCGCCCCATCACCAGTTGAGCCACTGCGCTTCCGACAGCGGAACTGGCCTGCGTCGCAGCCACCGTGGCCGACGCCACCAGGAAGTCCCCCGTAACTGCCGCGGACCGCTCTGCCAATTGGACAAGATCCACATCCACTACATCCCCCTCAAATAGTGTCAGCGCGAAGTATCCGGTTCGCCCACTTCTCGTACAAGGACGCGGGTGGTGGAAACTTTCCGTGAGTGCGGTGTCGTCAGCCGTGCGGCCGCTGCTGCCGGGCTGAGCGATTGTGCGACATCCAGCGAGTTCCCCTGAGCCCTGCTGAGTCCCCGAGGTCGTGGCCAGGGGGTTCTTCCTCCTTCGGGTGCTCTGGAGCCCTGTGATGTAACTTCGGGATTCTTGAAGCGTTCTCACGTCATCCGACTGATCCGCAGTTGGGCTGAAGGTGAGGAGGCTCGGGTTGGCGGCGCTGGCAGTCGTACGGGACCTGCGCGAGCACTGGGCGCCCGCGTCGGCGGAAGAGCTGGAGCGGTTCGAGACCGACGTGCTGTCCGGATTCGTCCTCGCACGGGCCTCGGCGGGCCTGGCGGACGGCACCATCCGCGGGGACGTCGGGCACCTGGAACAGATCAGAATCTGGTTCGGCCGACCGCTGTGGGACATAGAGCCGGCCGACGCCGACGCGTATTTCGGGAAGGTGCTGCGGAACTCGCCCAGCGGCACCCGGCTGGCCCGGTCGCAGGCCCTGACGACGTACTTCCTGTTCCTGGAGCTGACGACACAAGGTCGAGCTCCACCGGATGACCGGCCGGGTGGTCGAGTGCCCGATCGACGAGATGAACCGGCCGCGTGGAGCCAAGGACGCCCAGCTACGGATCCCGCCGACCGAACCGGAGGTCGGGGCGCTTTTCACAGGCTGGGGCGGCGAGCTGGCCACCTGCCGCAAGTTCGCCCCTACCGCCAGGAACTACACCGCCTCCAAGCTGATGTCCCAGGTCGGTCTGCGGGTCAGTGAGGCGTGCAAGCTCGACCTCACGGACATCAAGTGGGACCTGGGACGCATCGGCAAGCTCCACGTCCGCCGCGGCAAGGGCGCTCGCGGCTCGGGCCCGCGCGAGCGGATGGTCCCGCTGATCAACGGTGCCGACCGCACGCTGCGGTGGTTCATCGAGGACGTGTGGGGCCAGTTCGACGACGACCACACCCGCTCGGGCGCCCCGCTGTTTCCCTCCGAGCGGAAGAATGCCGACGGCTCCTCGCGCCGGGTGGGCGACGACGCTCTGCGCGGCGGGCTCAAAGGCGCGGCCAAGGCATATCTGCCGGGGTGGGGCGAGCGGCTGACGCCGCATGTCCTGCGGCATTTCTGCGCGTCCCAACTCTATGGGAACGGGTTGGACTTGCTTGCGATTCAGGAGGTTTTGAGACATTCCTGGATCGCCGCGACGATGCGATACGTCCACGTCCAGCAGACCCGGGTCGAGGACGTCTGGGTCGCTGGGACCGAGCGAGCAGCGAAGCGGCTGGAAGGGCTGATCCGATGAGGTGGAACCTGCGGCTGACCGCCGCGAACAAGGGTGTCTGGAAGACGTCCGAACTCCAGCGCAGCCTGGCCGAGCACGGGTTGGTGATCTCGACGGGGAAGATGTCCGGACTGTGGTCCGGCCAGCCGGTCTCGCTCAAGCTGGAGGACCTGGACGTCATCTGCGTGGTCCTTAGCTGCGAGATCGGTGACCTGTTGATCCCCGAGCCGGAGAAGGTCCGCCGCCAGGGGCAGGCGGAGGGGACGGAGCGAGCCGCGATTGGTACGGGGACCGCCGCACGAGCGGTGGTCCCCAAGCGCCGGGACGGCCGGTCGCTGCCGCCGGAGTGAGTCGGTGGCACGTTTCCCGAGGGGCTACGTCAAGCCCACCGACTCCTGCGAAAGGTGCCTGGCCTGGGGAAACTTCAGCGACCGCCTCTGCCCCCCTGCACATGTTCGGTCGCAGTCACGATGCGGCCTCATGCACCGGCTGCCGCCGAATCCAGCCGTTGAAGTGGAACTACTGCCGCCTGTGCTGGTGCCAGGCCCGCCTCAGCGCGAAGGCCGTCGTCGGCCAGCCAGCGGACGAGACGGATGTGCGGGAGCGGCTCGCCGCCGTCCGGCACCACCAGCTGTTCTTCATGGGCATGCACTACCGCAGAAGGCCGATGCCCTCGGCACGGCGGCGCGGAGGACAGTGGGGAGCCCGGCGCAAGCCGCCGCCCGCACCGGCCTGGCGCCCGGAACCCGGCTGGCGGCAGCTGCCGCTGTTCGAACAGATCCCCTGTGACTACAGTCGGCTCGCCCTGGCCGACGCCGATCTGGCCAACCCCTGGCTGACCTGGGCGAAGTACCTCGCCCACCAGCTCGCCGAGCCCCGCGGCTGGGGGCGCAATATCCGCTTCGCCGTCAACCGGGGCCTGGCCCTCGTCCTCACCGACTACGTCGAAGGCGACGTCATCCGGCACACGGAGATCTTCACCCCGCTGCGGGCACTGGACCTGCCGGTCGGCCACACCGTCACGGTCCTGGAGGAGATGGCGATCTTTGAGGACGACAGCGAGCCCTCCTCCATCGACGGTGTGATGGTCCTCGACATCCGTGACGCCGTGCGGGATGTGTGCGAGGCGGGCGCCTGACGGCTGTTGCTACGGGGTGCCGTCGATGCCCGACGCCGTGCCGTTCGGAGTGGCGACCTTCCGACGGTAGCGGCCCTGCGCGGCCTGCTCGGACTCCACACCAAGTGCGGCGGCGATCTGCTTGAACGTCAGCAGCGGCTTGCCCGTGCGGCTGCTGGCCGTGCGGGCGGTCAGCAGCAGGGCACCCTCCAGGGTCTCCAGGTCACCGCGGGCGACTTGGAGCAGCGCGAGCGCGGCAGTGACGTCGTCGGCGCGGTCCTCGGGCACTTCGGTTATACCCGTGGTCTCCCGCCAGCGCGGGTCGCAGGCGAACAGGCGCTGCGCCTGGTGAGCACGGACCGCATGAGAGTGCGACGATCGACGCCTGCGGTTCACGGTCACGGATCTTCGGGAGGGCGTAGGCGTAGTTCTCGGTGAGTCGGGCGAGTAGCTGGGCCTGGTCCTCATCCATCACGTACGGGACCGGCCGGATCGGGCGCGCGGGCTTGTCGGTGTTCGTCATGCCCCAGGCTTCATGCACAGCATCGCGCTGACAACGCCGCGCTGTCAGCGCGATGATGCATCCGGGGGCACGCAGAGGCGCAACCGCCTTCTCACAAATGTTCATCTATGAGAGTTCTGCGAGAGCGCCCAGGGTGATCATGTTTTCGCAGGTCGCCGTTCGCAAAAGTCCTCTCGAAACCCGCACGTTGTGCGAGGCACTTCTGAGAGACTTCCCGGATGGATCTCACGCCCGATCGGGCCGCATTGGCGGTAGAACGTCACGACTGCCCGAACTGCGACGTGCCCGTCGGCTCCGCCTGCCGCACCCGCGGCGGGAAGACCGCCGCAAAGTACCACACCCCCCGCTTCGCCCTCGTCCCCGCGCTCCGCGAGGAACTCGAAGTCCTCGTCCCCGCCGACCGCCACCCCGGCCGCGCGTGGAAGCAGGGCCCCGCGCTCGCCGTCGTGCCCGCGCCCCGCACCGAGCGCCCGGTCCGCATCGGGTACGCGAGGACGTCGACCGCTCGGCAGGAGCTGGCGAGCCAGCTCGAAGCCCTTCACCGCGCGGAGTGCCACAAGGTCTTCCAGGAGCAGATCAGCACCCGGGTGAAGATCCGGCCCGAGCTGGAGAAGGCGCTCGCGCTGGCCCACCAGTTCAAGGAGGCCGCCCCGAGACGCCCGTCATCCTCACCGTGCACGAGCTCAAGCGCCTCGCGCGCAACGCCGCCGAACTGATGACGTTGTCCGCCGACCTCCAGGCCGGCGGCATCCAGCTCGAACTCCTCACCGGCCCGCTCACCGGCATCTACGACCCCAACGGCATAGGCGCCAAGTTCTTCGCCGTCCTCGCCGCGGCCGGGCAGATCGAGCGCAGCTACATCCGGGAGAAGACCCTCGAAGGCCAGGTCATCGCCGCGTCCAAGGGCAACCACGGCGGACGCCCGAAGGTCATCGTCGACGACATGCTCACCTTCGCCGTCGCGCTCAAGGACAAGGGCGTCCCCGTTCCCGAGATCGCGAAGAAGCTGACCATCAAGGTCGGGAAGAACGCGGGCAAGTCGCCGTCGGTCGCCTCGCTCTACCGGGCACTCGCAGAAGCCGAGGCCGCCGCGGTGGACGAGGGCCTGCCCCTTCGGCCCAAGCCCGTACGCATCCGCCAGCCCGGGGAGCCGCTCAGGCTGAGGAGATCGAGCTGCGCGAACGGCTCCAGGCCCAGCCGCACCCGAACACCGAGCTGCGGTAAACGTGCCTGCCTGACTCTCGCCGAGCGGTGCGTCGCCGGGATCACGGCCAACGAGGAACGGCTGCGCGCCGCGGTGGAGAACTCCATCGGTCTGGTCACCGCGCTCAACCCCCACATCGGCTACGAGGCGGCCACCGGCATTGCGAAGGAAGCCCTCGAAACCGGGCGCGGGGTCGCTGAACTCGTGCTGGAAAAGGGCCTTCTGCCCGCTGAACGGCCGGCGGCGCTGCTGCGGCCCGAGGTGCTCGCGGGCAGCGGTTCACCGTCCCTGTGAACCGGCCGCCCGGCGGCGCGGCAGACGGGGGCGATGGCGAGGGAGCCAACGTGTGACCATGAGATACCCCCCTCGGGTGAGCGGTCCGTCCCCCTGGACGGCACGATGGTGAGCATGGCCTCGTCGCTGACCTTCCAACCGGTGCTCGAACGTATCGCGGAGGACATGGAGCGGCGGCCCGGGCGTGGCCGGGCCGCCGACTACATCCCCGCCCTCGCCGCCTTCGACGCGCGCCGCTTCGGCATGGCCGTCGCCGAGCTGGACGGCACGGTGTACGGGGTGGGGGAGTGGAGGCAGCCGTTTTCCGCCCAGTCCATCACCAAGGTCTTCACCCTCGCCCTCGGCCTGGCCCGCGAGGGTGACGAGCTGTGGGAGCACGTGGGCCGGGAGCCGTCCGGCAACCCATTCAACTCGCTGGTCCAGCTGGAGTACGAGAACGGCATCCCGCGCAATCCGTTCATCAACGCGGGCGCCCTCGTCGTCACCGACCGGCTGCACACCCGCACCGGCCACGCGGCCGACACCCTGCTCGACTTCCTGCGCGCCGAGAGCGGCAACCCGGACCTGACCTTCGACCAGGGGGTTGCCGACTCCGAGACCGCGCACGGCGACCGCAACGCCGCTCTCGCCCACTTCATGGCGTCGTACGGCAATGTAGACAACCCGGTGCCGGTCCTCCTCGACCAGTACTTCCGGCAGTGCTCCATCGAGGCGTCCTGCGCGGACCTCGCTCTGGCCACCGGCTTCCTCGCCCGGCACGGCGTCCGCGCCGACGGCACCCGTCTGCTGACCCGCAGCCAGGCCAAGCAGATCAACGCCGCCATGCTGACCTGCGGCACCTACGACGCGGCCGGAGACTTCGCCCACCGGGTGGGCCTGCCGGGCAAGAGCGGCGTCGGCGGCGGCATCATCGCGGTGGTCCCGGGGCGCTGCACCCTGTGCGTATGGAGCCCGGGTCTCGACGAACGCGGCAACTCGGTGGCGGGAGTCGCGGCACTCGACCTGTTCACCACTCTGACCGGCCTGTCGGTCTTCTGAGCCGTCGACCGGGGTTCGCGGGGTCCTGTGCGGCTGCTCACATGCCGGTCACGCGCAGTCTTCCGGGGCGAGGGGAGCGCGTCGACTTCCGGTCACTCGGCGTTGACATGCTTGCCGAGTGTCGGCCATGGCTTTTCCCGTCGATCTCCGCCACTGCCAGGCGAGTCACGGCAGCTGTAGTTCTTGATCACGGTTGGTCGTGACGTCGGTGTCGTTGTTGGTGGCAGGCGGTCGCTTGATGGCGGCGGCGCCAGGCGGTCCAGTGCAGGATGTGCTCGCGGTCCCGGACGGGCGGCGGCAGCACGAGGGCTCGCAGGAGACGGATGAGCTCGGGGCAGGTCAGCGGGACGAGGTCGGGCTGTTGCTCGGCGGCCTCGTGAACGGCGGCGACTGTGAGGGAGAGGGGACGGCGGCAGCGATCAGGGAGAACAGCGACCAGCGCATCCAGGAGTTCCAGCAGGTCACCTGGCCTTGATCGAGTCCGGCGAAGCCCTTGGCAAGTTGGAAGGTCTCCTCGATCCGCCACCTGCGGGAGATCACTTCTGCCAGCGTGCCGAGCGCGATGTCGCCGGGCGCCCAGCAGCGGAAGTAGGACACTTCCGCTGCTGGGCGGTGTCGACGCGCGACCAGCGCACTTGTCCCCGCCCTGTTCGCGTTCTCGTCGGGAGCGTCGTCGGGGCGGATGTCGAGCCAGGCCCAGTCGTACTCGCGGGTGCCCTTGGTGCCGTGTCCGGTCTGTCGGCGCATCCGCTGTTGGGGCCGCACCTTGTTGATCATTTTGCGGGCCTCCCGCTGGCGGCCTGCCCCGTCGGCGACCTGGTACGTAGCGGCGATGCCGACCGTGTAGCCGAGTCCGAGCGCCCGTATACCCCGGCGCAGTTCGCGGCCGCAGTACACCTCGTCGCCCGCAAACCAGCGGGCCTTCACCCCGGCAGCGAGTGCGTCGGCGGCCATGGACAGCGCCTGCTGCGGCTTCATCGCGAACCCGATCTCCTCCGGCACCCCGGTCATCTCACGGCGTTCCTCGTCCGCGGCCCAGTCCGCCGGGAGATACAGGGCGCGATCGATGATCACCTTCGTCGTCGCGGTGACGCCGCCAGATGCACCGCCACCTGGCACAGTCCGACACCGCCGAGCGCGCCGGAGTATTGCCGGCCGGCGCCCACGCAGTCCGTGGACGACTTCGCAGCCCCCGTCTCGTCCACCACCAACACCACGCTCTGACCGGCGAGTTCATCGATCACGAGGCAGGCGATCTCCTGCCGGGCCCGCTCATGGTCGAACCGGGCGCGCGAGAGCAGGTGCTGCAGCCGGTGCGGGCCCGGATGCCCCAGGAACTGCGCGAGCGTCCAGCAGTTCCGCGTGTCCACCTCCAGCAACAACCCCGCGACCAACTCCGCCGCCGTCGCCCGCGCCTCACGCCGCGCGAAACAGCCCGCGACCGCCCGCATCACCCTCCCGAACGTTTCGCCCCACGCCTGCTCGGCTATCGTGGCTTCCACGGCCACCGCGTCCTGATACGTCGTCACAAACGTTCATGATCGCGGTGGCCGTACTCATGCCCGCACCCGCCCCAACCTGCACAGATGCTGGAACTACAGCTGCCGTGACAGCGTGGGTCAATTCATGACCGCAAAGCGTTCAGCGAGTGCGGTTGGGAATCCCTCCTGGCAGACACTCCAGTCATGGCCGATCCTGCGTACCAGGGAACTCACGCGATCACGCTCCGCAAGAAATCACGGGGCGGCGAGCTCTCCATCGGTGACAAGGCCAACAACAGGAGCATCTCCTCAACACGAACCGCCGTCGAGCGATGCATCGCCCACCTGAAGAACTGGAAGATGCTCGCCAACGGATATCGAGGACGTCTCACAGAACTTCCCACCGTCATCCGAATCATCACAGCACTCGAGTTCTACCGATTCGGCTGGTAACCCTTACGAATAACGCTCAGTGAGCCCTTACCGTCCTCAGTCTGAGCTGGCGTGATGGAGGGTGAGGGCGGCTTGAACGAGGCTCGTGATGCGGGTGGTTGAGCAGCGCAGCTTGCGCAGGAGCCGCCCGTTCTTGAGGGTGGCCATGGCCTGTTCGATGAGTGCGCGGATCTTCGCATGGGAGCGGTTGGCGGCCTGCTGACCTGCGGATAGCTTCTTCCAGGGACCCTAGAAGGGAACGCGGACGGTGCCACCGGCATCCCGGTAGCCCTTGTCGGCCCAGCAGTCCACGCCGGCTTCGGCCAGGGCATCGATGATGTCGTGGGTGCGCGCGGCCATGATGCCGTGGACGGCCCCGGGCAGTGCGGGCGAGGCCCACAGCAGCCGCCCCGCCGGATCGGTGATTACCTGCACATTCATGCCGTGTTTCTTGTGTTTCCCGGAGTAGAAGGGCCGGTCGGCGGCGATCCGGTCGATCGGCAGCAGGGTGCCGTCCAGCATCACGAACGCCTTGGCGGAAGCCACCTTCATCGCTTCGGCGAGGGTCGGCGCGAGGGCGGCCAGGACCTCGACGGCCTCGGCGACGTACCGGTAGGCGGTCGTGGTGCCGATACCGAACCCGGCGGCCAGCTGGGCCCAGGTATGCCCACAGCGCAGGTGGGCGAGGACGAGCAGGGCCTGACGGCCCACGCTGATGCGCCGCCAGCGCGTCCCGCGCTCGCGGCGGCGGGTCCGCAGCCGGGCGGCAAGGAACCGCAGGGTGGAGCTGGACACGTCGGCACCGGACGGGTGAACAAGCACACGAAGCTCCTGGTGGAGAAGGTTCTCCTGGTCGAAAACCCATCTACCAGGGGCTTCACCTGCCTGTCAGCCCAACTGACCAGCTCACCCAGCAGGTTGAAAACAACTCAGTCACCAGACCCGTCGGACGTGTTCGATGGGTAGCTCTGGGGTGTTGTATCCGACTTGTGCACGAATTGTCTTCACCGCCCAGGCCGTGTCTCACCCGTCCGGGGGTGTCAAGACGTGGCGCAGGACATGGGTCAAGGTGCCTGATCGCTCCTCGGCAGCCGGGTGGAATCACCGCAGTACGACAATTGCAGTGCCCTACAATCCTGGCATGGCCCAGAAGATCATCACCATCTACACAGACGACCTCACAGGCGAAGAAGCCGAAGAGGCGAAGACGCACACAATTGCGATCGACGGTATCGCGTATGAAATCGACCTCGGACCGGACAGCTACGACAAACTCATGGAAGCTGTAGGCCCATTCCTCACGAAGGCGCGGAAGACCGGCCGCGTCGCCAAGGCTCCGAAGTCGCGGAGTATGGGCAGCAGTGCCACCGACGACACTGCGAAGATCCGAGCATGGGCCAAGGAGAATGGCTACGAGGTAAACGATCGCGGCCGAGTGCCGGCTGACATTCGTGAGGCGTATCAGAAGGCCCTCTGACGTATGTAAATAAGCCGGAGGCCCCTCACGAATGGTGAGGGGCCTCTTTAAGAAATCCGCCACCGGCCGTGATCACGTCGAGGTGCTGGTCGGCCTCACGCCCACCCTGGCCGAGGTGATGCACATGGCAGGGACCAAGGCGTTCGTGATGCTGGAACGCCCCTTCGCCGTTGGGAGCGTCGATAGCTTCCCGATCGACTCACCTCTGATCAAATGCGTGATCTCCGGCGAACCAGCAATGATCCGTCCAGGCCAGAGCGTCACTAGCCTCAGCCGTACACGCAACGGCGACGGCACGGTGATGACGGTGCCACTCCGAGCCCGCGGAACCCTCCTCGGCGTGGCCCGCCTTACCCGTCAACTCGCAGCCGAGGAGACCGGCCTCCTACCCTTTAATAACGACGACCTTGTCCTGGCCGAAGAGCTCGCTGCCAGGACAGCCATCTGCATCGACAACGCCCTCCGCTACGCCCGCGAGAGCTCCATTGCAGTCACTCTGCAGCGCAGCCTGCTCCCGCAGGACCCTGCCCCGCCACGTGGCTGTTGACTTCGCAATCCACTATCTGCCGGCCGCGACGCAGGCAGGAGGGGTCGGCGGGGACTGGTTTGACGTGATCCCGCTGTCCGGGGCCCGCGTAGCGCTGGTGGTCGGCGACGTCGTCGGCCACGGCATCGCAGCTGCCGCCGCCATGGGACGAGTACGCACCGCTGTCCGCACCCTCGCCGACATCGACCTGCCCTCCGACGAACTCCTCAAACACCTTGATGACGTCGTCCTTCGCCTCACCGCCAGGCAACACACCGATCACTTTGATCAGATGGACCGCGGGTGCACAGGCGTCACCTGCCTGTACGCGGTTTGCGATCCCGTCTCCCGCTGCTGCAACCTCGCCCGGGCTGGCCACCCACCGCCCCTCGTGATCACCCCAGGTGGTCATGCCGAACTCATCGACCTCCCGCCCAACCAACCGCTCGGCGTGGTTAACGTCTCCTTCGAGGCCCGCGAGGTCCAGCTACCTGAAGGCAGCCTCCTCTCCCTGTACACCGACGGGCTCGTTGAGAGCCGTGAATGGGACATCGATGACGGGATCCGCAGGCTGCGCAAGGTCCTGGATGAAGGCGCGCCGATGCTCGAGGTCCTCTGCGACAGAGCGCTTACGTCTTTGCTGCCCTCCGCCCCGGCGGATGACGTCGCGCTGCTGATCGCCCGCACCCACGCTCTGGATGCCTCCCAAGTCGCCGTCTGGCAGCTGCCCTCCAACCCCGCCATTGTTGCTACGGCCCGACAGCAGGCAACCGAACAGCTGACTTCCTGGGGACTGGGTGACGCAGCATTCTCCATCGAGGTCGCGGTAAGCGAACTGGTCACCAATGCCATCCGCTACGGACGCGAGCCGATCAAGCTCCGGCTGATCCGGGTAGTCCACGATGATACGTGCGACCTGAGCTGCGAGGTCGCCGACGGCAGCGACACCGCACCCCACCTCCGTCGCGCAGACCCACAAGACGAAGGCGGCCGAGGCCTGTTCATGGTCGCCCAACTCACCGACCACTGGGGCTGTCGATACACCCCCCCGACGGCGGAAAGGTCATTTGGGCTCAAATGTCTACCCCGTCACCGGCATAGCCTGATCAACCGCGGAGGCGAAACTACTCGGCCCGACGGCTGTGACCCGGTACCGCCCTTCTCCAGCTCACCTTCTGACGCTGACGCACCTCGCGCGCAGCAGACTGCATCGCTCTTCGCGCGCAAAGTAACGCAGTTGTTCTTGTCAGTCATCCGAGTGATCGGAAACAGACAGTGAGTTGTTTTCAACCTGCTGGGTGAGCTGGTCAGTTGGGCTGACAGGCAGGTGAAGCCCCTGGTAGATGGGTTTTCGACCAGGAGAACCTTCTCCACCAGGAGCTTCGTGTGCTTGTTCACCCGTCCGGTGCCGACGTGTCCAGCTCCACCCTGCGGTTCCTTGCCGCCCGGCTGCGGACCCGCCGCCGCGAGCGCGGGACGCGCTGGCGGCGCATCAGCGTGGGCCGTCAGGCCCTGCTCGTCCTCGCCCACCTGCGCTGTGGGCATACCTGGGCCCAGCTGGCCGCCGGGTTCGGTATCGGCACCACGACCGCCTACCGGTACGTCGCCGAGGCCGTCGAGGTCCTGGCCGCCCTCGCGCCGACCCTCGCCGAAGCGATGAAGGTGGCTTCCGCCAAGGCGTTCGTGATGCTGGACGGCACCCTGCTGCCGATCGACCGGATCGCCGCCGACCGGCCCTTCTACTCCGGGAAACACAAGAAACACGGCATGAATGTGCAGGTAATCACCGATCCGGCGGGGCGGCTGCTGTGGGCCTCGCCCGCACTGCCCGGGGCCGTCCACGGCATCATGGCCGCGCGCACCCACGACATCATCGATGCCCTGGCCGAAGCCGGCGTGGACTGCTGGGCCGACAAGGGCTACCGGGATGCCGGTGGCACCGTCCGCGTTCCCTTCTAGGGTCCCTGGAAGAAGCTATCCGCAGGTCAGCAGGCCGCCAACCGCTCCCATGCGAAGATCCGCGCACTCATCGAACAGGCCATGGCCACCCTCAAGAACGGGCGGCTCCTGCGCAAGCTGCGCTGCTCAACCACCCGCATCACGAGCCTCGTTCAAGCCGCCCTCACCCTCCATCACGCCAGCTCAGACTGAGAATGGAAAGGGCTCCGTGTCCCGTTCGGGAACCTCCTCCCGCCGGAAGGCAGGATGAGCGAGCCGACCGACTACTGGCTGACCAGGCCACTTCCCCGCCCTGTCACACCGTTTCCACGCGAAAGCGAACGGTCCTACCTGGAACGGATGGGCGCCGCGAACGGAATACAGGCCCAAAAGGTGCTGGCGCAGAGTTCCTGGCTGGAGTCCCAGCAGGACTACGCCGAACGGCTCGCCATCGTCAGTGGCCAGCCCCGTGAGACCCTCCTGAACGCGATCCCCCAACTCAGGCAGGGATCATGGCCGTTGCTCTCCGACCGTCCGGACTTCTCCGTGAACATTCCCTGTCGGCTCTGCGTCGCCCGCCGAACCGGGAGTTATTCCTACTTCTCAACGGTCTCGGCCTGGAGTTCTCGTTTCCACGATCAGGTCTGCCTCCGGCACAAGATCTGGACCGGACGATCAGTCGAGAACTACATGCAACAGGTCGACGTCACCGACCTCCCTGACGTGATCCAGGCGCAACGGCGGCACTACCGGCTCCTGCGCAGACACGGACACGTCGTGCTCAGCGCCTGCTTCGAACACTGCTCCGACCGCTGGGATGCCGTCGTCCGACGCGGATACCGCCCCAGCGACCGGCGCCGTCGTCTCGACATCCTGGGCACCAGCCACCCGCAAATCTGGGACGCCCGCCGCTACATCGCCGTCTATCCCGAGGTCGTCGCGGCCACCGCACTCTACGCCTCCCCTCACTGGAGGAAGCTCGCACGCTCCGACGACAGCGGATACTTCCAGTTCCGGATCGAGTTCATACGCCAACTGCCACAGGAACGGTTCCTCCGGAAGAGCAGCAAGCCGTGGTTCCTCAAAGAACTGAGAGACACCGCTCTACGCATCGAAGCAGCCATAAGTCACCGTCTTGAACCCGGAGATGCGGAATCCGGACTCATCTGAGAGGGAACCCGCGCGGCAGTCACAGGTGAAACTCCCCACGAGTCACCAATCCACGAGGTTGATCAGCCGTGAGCAGTGTGGGTCGTTGATATCGCTCAGCACGATCCGTTCCCTTTCCTCGATCAGGGAGGGAAGAGCCGCGAGCAGAGCGGTCAGAGCACCGGACGGCCGTACGTCGACGGCGACCGCTTCGGTGTCTTCTTCGTGGTCGACATACAGGCGCATCCGGTCGGGGCCCTGGAGGAGGAATCCTCGCAGCCGCGGGTCGGGCAGTTCCTCGGTCCAGGGGTAGGTAAGGGTGCGCAGGATGGTGAAAGCGTTGTCGCACTCTCCCGGGCCGACGGGAGCGACCTGCGCCGGATCCACATGGATGAGGGTCATGCCCATCACCGTGTCGACACGGCTGCTGCAGAAGATCTGGGTGCCGGTGTTCACGGCACGCACGAGGCCGAGGACGTCATTCGCGCCCGCTAGCTCCTCAGGGTCGTCGATGGTGCGCAGAGGGATCTCCCAGATCATCAAGCCACCTGGAACACTTGCACGTTTAGGGCCAGTGACGATCCGGACCCCTGCGGCGGGAGACGGCGAGGGCAGGACGCCACGGATGAACCGGCCATCGGGCAGGGGGGCGTGAATGTGGTGGAGCAGCAGATGGACGATGTCCGCCTGCTGCTCCGCGATGTCGTCGTACGTGAGAGTCACGCGTCAAACGATGTCACTGGTTGAGCCAGTTCGGGCACCTGTTCATGCCCTTGCAGTAGGCGGTGATGACACCGATCGTCTGGCCAGCGCCGGCGTCGTAGTCTCCGTCGGCGGTCTTGCGGGCGTACTGGACGATCACGATGACCTGCACACGGCGGTTGCCGTTCCAGGCATAGGCCCAGTACTCAAGGCGGGCGCCGTTTTTCTTGTCGGGCTTGCCGTTGATAGCGGCATTGACGATCTTGCACTTCTTGATGTCGTGCGGACCGGAGAAGTGCTTCCAGCCGAGCTTGCTGTTGCCGACACGGGTGGGATTCACCCGGTCGTCCCAGTCCTTCTGCTTGCACTTGACGGTCTTGTCCCAGGCCGGTGCGGCATGGGTGGGCGTAGTGAGGCGGCCGTTGCGGCAAGTGTCGTTGCCGCCCCCGTTGCGATCCTTTCATGATCTGGCCATGCCATAACCGGTGGCTGCGTGCGCCTCAATATTCACGCCAAGTAATAGTTCCCAGGCGCTGGGGCCGCTGCGGGCAACCCGGACACCACCACGTCCCGCCATGACGTCGCCGACGTTGCACTACCCCGCGGCTTGCCTCGGTGCACTCAGCGCCGCCGTACTGTTCCTCCCACCCCCGACCCGGACGAAGAGATGGCCCGGACCACCCAGTACCTGCCAACCCAGGGAAGACGCACGCTGACGGCAAATGCCGCAAGGGGCGACGCCCGGACTTATCCGAGACGATCCGCTCCGACCCGTCTCACCGATCTCCGGGCACCGCAGGTCAATGCCCTGCACTGTCCGGACTTGTCTGAGACAGGACAGGTGTTTCACGAGCGACCACCTATGAAACACCGCCGCAGCTCTGCCCACCGTCCGCCGTGCACTCCAACCCCCAGAGCATCACGCTCAGCTACCTGTTGGTTGGATCGCCGTTCGTCAATGGCACCCCGCCTCGGGCCGCCCGGTGGCGTTCAGCTGGCCGCCAGGGCTGCGCCCAGCGGCGTGTGCTCGTAACGGACAGCCCGGCCGGTGCGAGTGCGGGTAACCAGACCAGCATCGCGCAGCACCGCCAGATGGCTGCCGACGGTGCCTAGGCTCAGGCCGAGCTGGGCGACCAACTGCGTCGTCGTTGCCGGCACGTCCAGCGCGCGCAGCACGTCCGCGCGGCGCGGGCCGACCAGTCGGCTCAGGGCCTCACCGCCCGATGCACGCGCAACAGGGCCGAGCAGGTCCGCGATGCCCCGGGCGGGATAGACCAGGGCGTAGGGCCATGGCGGCTCGACGTAGCTGATCAGAGTGCCGAACACCGTCGGCATCAGCAGCAGGCCCTTGCCGGCCAGCCGGTGCCGGTCCCACTGGGTACGCGAGCCCGTGCGCACCTCGATGGTCCCGGCATGCCCCTCGGAGCGCCAGCTCACCCGCGGGTCGAGATCGGACAGCGCTGCCGCCCAGCCGTACATCGCCAGGTACCCGGCGCGGCGGACGAGGTCGCGCTCCAGTACCGCCCGCAGCCGCGGCCAGTCCGGCTCGACCAGCGCCTGCCAGCTCGCCTCGAGCGCATCGGCGAGCCGGGTGACCACGTCCGGCGCATCGAGGATGCGCTGCACGTAGCGCGGCGGCGTCCGCAGTCCCGCCAGGTTGCGGGCCAGTTCCAGGCGTGCGCGGCGCAGCGGCGTGGCGCGCACGGCGGCCAGCTCAGCGGCGAAGTCGCCGCCGGAGCCCGCTGGCGGCGGATGGATGAAGTCGGCGTTGTAGCCGCCGCGGCGGAACAGCGCCGTCAGCGCCGCGACTGCGGGCACCTGCCGGCGCAGCTGCTCGTACTGGGGCGCGATGCGCTCGGCCCACGGCCGGAGCGGGCCGGCGGCCTGCACGCCGGCTGCGACGCGCAGCGCCTGCATCGTCTCGCCCAGCGGCGAGATCGCGTAGCGGGTGCGCGCCACGTCGACGGGTCCCACCTCGATGGCCAGCATGTTTTGCCTCCACACGAAAGCATAGTCACCGTGGCCGGGCTGCCTTGATGCTGTCGGCCATGACCACCACGCCCGCCGCGCCACGCCCGGCCACCTACCGCGAGATTTTCGCTGTGGGCCAGTTCCGTGTGCTGTTCGGCAGCTACACGCTCTTCCTGATCGGCGAGACGGTGCGGATGCTCGCCCTGTCCGTCATCGTCTACGCGGCAACCGGGTCGCCGCTGATGTCGGCGCTGGCGTATGCGGCAGGCTTCCTGCCCTATGCCCTGGGCGGCACGCTGCTGCTGGCTTTCGCCGACCGCTGGCCCCCGCGCACCGTCATGATCGGCTACGAGGTGCTGCGCGCCGCGGTCAGCGCCGTGCTCGCCGCCGGCCTGCTGCCGGTACCGGCCATGCTGGCGCTCGTGTTCGTCACCGGTCTGCCCAGCGCCGTCGCCTCCGCTTCGCGCACCGCCCTTCTGCCCGACCTGCTGGACGGCGACCGCTACGTGCTCGGCCGTGCCGTCTTCTCCATGGCGGCCGGCGGCACGCAGGTGCTCGGCTTCGCCGCCGGCGGCATGCTGATTGCCGCTGTCGGCGCGCCAGGCGCGCTCTGGATCACCGCCGTGACCTGCCTGGCCTCGGCAGGCCTGCTGCAACTGCGCCTGGCCGACCACCCACGCCGCCGCACCAGCGGTTCGGCCGGGATCAGCGAGACCTGGCAGGTGAACCGGGCGCTGCTGCGCCAGCCTGCGGTCCGTGAGCTGCTGCTGGCGCAATGGCTGGCACCGGCGCTGATGGTCGGCGCCGAGGGCGTACTGGTCCCGTACGCCACCCAGGTCGGTGCGCCTGACGCGGCCGGTCTGCTGTTCGCAGCGGTCGCCGCCGGGATGTTCGCCGGCAACCTGATCGTCGGCCGCCTGGTACGCCCTGCGGGCAGGGAGCGGCTGGCCCGCCCCCTCGCGCTCGCGCTCGGATTGCCGCTGCTCGGGTTCGCGCTGCACCCCGCACCGGGATACGCCGCCATCCTGCTGGCAGCGTCCGGTTTCGGCGTCGCCTACCAGCTCGCACTGGCCCGCAGGTTTCTCGACGCGGTGCCCGAGACGCAGCGAGGCCAGGCGTTCGGCCTGCTGCTGACCGGAACGATGACGCTGCAGGGCCTGGCCGCCGCAGCCGGAGGCGCGCTGGGCGAAGTCGCAGCCCCGGCGCTGGTCGTCACACTGGCCGGCACGGCCTCGGCCGTCGCCGCCCTGATGTCCTGGCGAACGCTGTCGCCCACACCCTGAAAGCCCTTCATCACGTCGTCGTGGTCGATCGGCCGGCGGCATCCGCCAGGCTGCGGGGGCGGGCACGGCAGGGCCGGCCCGAGGTCGATCCGCTTGCTCATGTCGAGTCGGAAGGTGCCGTACGGGTTGATGTTCGACCAGAACAGCGCGGTCAGGCCGCGCCGGTTCTCGCCGCTGGAGCTTCTCCGCCCAGGCCGGTTCGGCCAGGACCTGTTGGAGCAGCAGGGTGTTGATGTGCACGAGCGCGGACCGGAGCAGGCGCAGGGAGAGCGTTGAAGCCTCGGCGTGCTCCTTGTCCGGGCCGGTCAGAGCACCGTCCTTGCCGTAGTGCAGGACAGTGTTCGCGCTGTTCCAGTTCTCCACGACCTGGAGCCCGCCGTGGATCTCCCGGCGCAGGCCGGGGCTGGCCAGGTAGTCGCACGCGAAGGTAGTACGGACGGAACGGCCCAGTTCTTCGAGGGCGGCGTAGGTGGCGTGCTTGGGGCCGCCGCGGGTGAAGCGCCGCAGGACCTGCTCGGCCTCCGCGGTGCCCAGGCGCAGGGCGATGGCGTACTTGACCATCTGGTCGTACTGCTGGGCGATCAGCTCCCAGCGGATCGGCCGCGTCAGCGAGCCACCGAGCGCTGGCCAGCCGGGCGGGGCATCGTCCGCGCGATACAGGCGGATGCTGCCGATGTTCTTCAGCCTCGGCAGCAGACGGAAGCTGAGCAGCTCGGTGAAGGCGAGCCCGACGACGCTCGCGCCGTGCGCGTCGACGTAGTTGGACTCGATCTCGGTGTCCGTGCAGTGCCGCAGCAGGCCCTCGATCATCGCCAACGACCTCGGACGACGAACAGCTCTTGAGCTGGGTGTAAATGCAGACGTTCCTGCGCTCGACGTGCCAGTAGATCATCACGCCGTTACGGCCGTAGCGGGCGTGGTACTCGGTCATGATGTTCGAGGACCAGGACCCGAACTTCTTCGAGTCCGACTCCACGAAGTCGAGGGTGCCCAGGTGGGCGATGGTCTCTCGTTTGATCGACCGCTGATGGTCGAAGTCGAAGTCCTCGATCGACTTCCGGGAGGGGAAGCGGGCGGCCCGGATGCGACCCTCGGCTCCGTGGCTGTCACGGGCGGCGACCTCCCGTTGCAGGCACGCGGCGAGGTATTCCTCGTGGCTCCATTCCTCCGACCGGGCCCGTTCGGCCAGCCGACCGGCGGCATCCCGCAGAGCCGGAGCCTTCAGCGCCTTGGTGAGATAGATCAGTTCAGAGGTGACGTCGAGGCCCCTCTTCTCGGTCTTCGTGCTGTTGCCGCTGGTCGGGGACATCACGCGACTCCTTCGCCTGTGGTCAGTCCGCCGTCGATGACGCCGAAGATCCGGTCGTAGGTCTCCAGGGGCCGTTGCTCGACCTCCAGCTGGTCCGCGGGCACCGGCCGCATGGGGGGCGGTGATGGACTGATGCCGTGCCCAGCAGCGGGCATGCCGGGCGACCTCGGTGCCCTCGCAGAAGGCCAGGACCTGGTCCAGGTCGGCCTTGACCTCGATGCGTCGGCCGATCGCCAGGGGATGGACCGAGTAGTCGTTGGTGTCGATGCGGACGTAGTGATCGCGCGGGAGCCGCAGGCTGGACCGCCACCAGCCCGGCGGATCGGCGGGCGGGATGGGCAGCATCCGGACAGTGTCCGCCTAGACCCGGTCCGACGGATGGGCCTGCAACGTACGGTGGATCCGGCGGTTGGCCCTGGCCAGCCAGTCGGCCAGCTGGATGTTGAAATCGGTCGGCGAGGCGAAGACGCGGCCGGGCAGGAATGAGGTCTCCAGATAGCCGTTGGCCCGCTCGACCAGCCCCTTCGCTTCCGGATCACCGGGACGGCACTGGATGATCCGGATGCCCAGCAGGCCGGCGAACGCCGCGAAGTCCTCGGTCAGATGTGGCCGTCCACCCGGCCACGATCCGACAGTTCCCTCGTTGTCCCAGACCAGAGCCTTCGGCACGGCCCCGAGACCGCTCAGCAGTCTCCAGTGGCCCGCGATCAGGTTGGCCCAGTCCTCGTGGGCAGCATCCTCGCTGTGATCCACCGCGAATAGCCGGCCACGATCACCAGCACCGGCGGGCTCGCGGTCTGCCCGAAGCCCAGCGGGATGTCCACAGGCGGGAATCACAGGTCACACTGGGCCAGTTCACCCGGCTCATAGCCCGTCCGCGACACCGGATCCGCCGCCCGGTAGACCGGCCGCAGTTCACGGACCCGTCGCTTGACGACCTCATACGAATGCTGCCAGCCGATCCGCTCAGCGATCACTGTCGTCGGCATCTCCGGGAACCGCTGCAGAAGGTCCCTGATCTGCGGTTCGACCGCGTCCACGATCGATCCCCTCGGCTGGCGCTGGTACTTCGGCGGTGTGTTGCCCGCCAGGGCCCGGCGGACTGTGTTCCGTGAGATGCCCAGGTGCCTGGCGATCGCCCGGATCGGCATCTGCTCAGAGCGGTGCAGCTAGCGGATCTCCGCCCAGTCCTCCACGTCGATCACCCATCCTCCCGGTCTGACTCAACGAGCCAGACCATCGAAGGGGGCCAACTTTGGGAGACCGACAGTGGTCCACTTTTGAGGTTTCGCCGACATACTTCTGTCCTTGCGGATCTCGAAGTCCATCGCATCCCCTGAGCTGGGGTGTTGCGACGACTATTAGGGTAGCGCTAGGGTGCGTCTTCAAAGATCATCCGGGTGGTGGATCATGGTGTCGTGGTACGTCGTCATGAACTCACTGACCAGGAGTGGGAGTTACTCGCTCCGTTGATACCCCGGGCCGCGATGGGGCGGCCTCGGGTGGAGGACCGGCAGGTCATCAACGGGATGGTCTATAAGATCCGCACCGGGATCTCCTGGCGTGACCTGCCGGAACGCTACGGGCCGTGGAAGACCGTGTACACCCGCTTCCGCCGCTACGCCCCCGACGGGGTGTTTACCCAAGCCCTGCAGCAGATCCAAGCTCACGCCGACGCGGCCGGCGACATCGGCTGGCTGGTCCAGATCGACTCCACCATCGTCCGCGCCCACCAGCATGCCGCCGCCACCGGCCGAAAAGGGGGCGCCATCGGCAGGACGAACCGGACGATCACGCCCTCGGTCGATCCCGAGGCGGGCTGACCACCAAGATCCACCTCGCCTGCGACAGCAAGGGCCGCCCACTTGCGATCCTCGTGACGCCCGGCCAACGCCACGACAGTGTCTGCGCACGCCCTCTGCTGGAACGGATCCGTGTTCCCCGCACCGGCCTGGGCCGACCTTGGTGCAGGCCCGACCAGGTCATCGCAGACAAGGCTTACAGCTCCCGCGGCTTCCGCGCCAACCTGCGAAAACGCGGCATCGCGCACACCATCCCGGAGAAGACCGATCAGCAGCGCCACCGGCTGAACCGGGGCCGCCGAGGCGGCAGACCACCCGGGTTCGACCAAGAGGCCTACCGTCAGCGCAACATCGTCGAGCGCTGCTTCAACCGGCTCAAGGGCTTCCGCGGGATCGCCACCAGACACGAGAAGACCGCCACTTCCTACGAAGCGGCGGTCACCCTCGCATCGTTCCTACTCTGGGCAAGATCCGTTTGAAGACGGACCCTAGAACTAAAGGTAAGCAGGCGGGGCGGCGCTGCTGTGGTACGCGGTCTTACTGCTCGGGGCGGTCCGCGGCGGGGCCGCTCTGGCCGACGAGGTGTGGAGCCACGACCTCTGGGCCTCTCAGCGACACCGACCTCCCCGACACCCAGGGCGCCCTCGAGCTGAGCGCCTCAGCACCCCTTGGTCGCCCAGGGAAGTGCTCACACCTTGACAGCGTCCTCCTTGGGCTCGACCGGGGCGGGCCGCGCCAGGTCCACAGAGCCGGCGCGGAAGTCGTATCGGATGCCGCCGATGAGGGTGTCCGGCCGCTGGCCAGCTGAGCCACCGCAGAGGTAGCCGATCGCGGCACTGCCGAGCCACTCTCTGCGCATGTGGTGCGTCTGAACCTCGTCGTGCACCAGTCCCCATGCCCAAGGGAACAACCGCCCGTCTGGGGCGACGAGATCGCCGATGAGGGTGTCCAGGGCCGCATAGTGCTGGTCAAGCACGTCACGGTGACACCGAACTAGGCGCTCGACAGCTGGTGCCCCGCCCGCTCCCGCAGCCTCGCGAAGGTCAGATTCCTGAAGGCATCCTTCATCCAGCTCGTGCGCCCGGTCGACATAAGCGGCGACCTGTCGGCGGTAGTCCGCCGGCACGCCTTTGTAGGGGGAGTTGAGCCAGCCAGCGTGGAAGAGGTCAGCCTGCCACGAGGCGCCGTCTGGTCCCGACCTCAGCCGGGTCTCGGCACTCCCCAGTGTGACCGTGTGGAGATCGCCGCCGACCTCGCGGTAACCCCCGGCAGGGGCAAATTGCTCCAGGAGGCAGTCCCTCAGCTCATCCAGGTCGCCGTCCCAGCACCGTGCCAGCTCCGCTGAAGCACTGACCACGGGGCGTTGGTGCACGACGAGACGCAGGTGGGAAATGTCGACAATAGGCGCGGGCATGCTGGTCCTTCGGGGAACAGTGGGGTGCCGAATGGGCGCTGGCATGCGCAGTGTCCCGGCCCTACGCGCGGAACGTGCCCGCCGCAGACCCGACACGCGGTCTGTGTGCTCCGGGTGGGTGGGTGAAGGCCCAGCCGGGCCGGGTTCGCCTGGCCGTGGAGCCGGAGCCTCGGCCGCAGGCGGCATCGTCCGCAGCGCACCATTCGCGCGAAACCGCTCGCTCCTGGTGCGAGCACTACGACGAGGAGCGGCCCACCTGCGACGTCCGCGAACCGGTTGCCCTCGTCTAATGACGGCGGGGCCAACCGTGACGCTCAGCCGGGCCAACTACAGCGCTAAGCTCAATACCGGTAACTTAGGGCTTTGATGTTCGCTTGACCCGTTTGGGTTTGGTGGCACCAACGATGGTGACGTCCGGAACGCGTGGGCGGTCTGCAACGCGGTGGGCGGCGCGTTTGAGGGGCCAGCTGGCGACTTTGCGTTTGATGACGCGGGGGTTGGCCCGGCGGCGTCGCCGTGGCAGGAGGCGTTCGAGGAGTTCAGCGTGGGTGGCTTTGACCGCGCGGGCGAGTCGGCCGGGGGGAAAATGCCGCCTGGTCGGTGACCTGGCGGCGCACGACGCGCAGTGAGCGGGTGAAGGAGATCCGGTCTGGGTCCTGGTCGGCTTGTCGTGCGGCTTGGTGCATCAGGTGCCGGATGGCGTGGTGGACGAGCAGGAAGCCGTAAAGTTCCTGCTCGGCCCCGTCAGGGTGCTGCGAACGCAGTACCAGGTGCGACCCGCCGAGGTGGGTCTTGATTTCGTCGAGGGTGGACTCGAACTCCCATCGCTGGGCGTAGAGGGCGGCCAGTTCAGCGGCCGGGGCCTTGTCCGGGTCGAGGATCGTGGTGAGGAGCCTGTAGACGCCCTCATGGCCGGCGATGGTGTATTCCACCGCGCGTACTGGCACCCCACGACGGGTGTGGTGGATGTCGCTGCGGTCGAAGATCTCGGTGAGGTAGGAGCCGTCCGACAACTGCTCGACCACCGGCAGCACGAGGTCTTTGCGGACGCGCCACAGCAGGTCCGCCCCCGTGGCCGCGGCTGTGCGCCACAGGTCCACGCCGTAGAAGCCACGGTCGGCCAGCAGCAGCATCCCCGGACGCAAAGACACGGCCCTGGAGTCCTAGCCCGGACACCAGGGAACAAGTAACCCGTCGGTAGGTGCCGGGGTCCGTTTCTCTGCCGTTTCTCAGTGCCGGGGCGTCTCGTTGGACTGTCTGGGTGAATGCCCGGAGGGCTGATGACAAGGGGGCGGGTGTGCGGCAGGAGTGGTCGCCGGAAGAGCTGTTGGCGAGCTGGACGTTGGTGGAAGGCGACTGGAAGCTCGTGGCTAACAAGACCGGGGTGACGAGACTCGGCTTCTGCCTGATGCTGAAGTTCTTCGGGATCGAGGCCCGGTTCCCCGAGTTCATCGAGGAGTTCCCGCAGTCCGCGGTGGAGTACGTCGCCGATCTGGTCAAGGTGCCAGCTGCGGAGCTTGCGAAGTACGACTTGACAGGCGCGAAGCGTCACCGGAAGCAGATCCGCGAGGCTCTGGGTTTCCGGCCGGCGACGCTGGATGACGAGGAGCGGCTCACGGTATGGCTGGCCACAGAGGTGTGCCCGGTCGAACTGGTGGAGGATCGGCAGCGGGAGGCCCTGCTGGTCGAGTGCCGGGCGCGCAGTATCGAGCCGCCGGGCCGGACCCGGATTGAGAAGGTGCTGGTCGCGGCCCGCAACCGGTGGGAGAAGGTGTTCTGTGCCCAGACCATCGAGCGCCTGGGTGAGGTCGGGGTTGCCCGGCTGCTGGCGCTGGTCGCGGAGGCCAACGAGGAAGGTACCGCCCTGCTGGCCGCGCTCAAGCGCGACCCGGGCGCGGTCGGCCTGGACTCCCTGCTGACCGAGGTCAACAAGTTGCATGACGTGCGCGGGCTCGGGCTGCCTGAGGAGCTGTTCGCGGACTGCTCGGAGAAGCTGGTGGCCGCGTGGCGGGCGCGGGCGATCAAGATGTACCCCTCGGACTTCCGCGACACCGCCGAGGACGTACGGATCACGCTGCTCGCGGCGCTGTGCTCGTCCCGTCAGGCAGAGATCACTGACGCCTTGGGGGATCTGCTGGTCGCCCTGGTCCAGAAGATCAACGCGCGTGCCGAGCGGCGGGTCGAGAGGCAGCTCACGGCCGAGTTGAAGAAGGTCCGTGGCAAGGAGGGCATCCTCTTCAGGCTCGCTGACGCGGCGATCGGCAAGCCCGACGAGGTCGTACGCCGGGCCCTGTTCCCGGTGGTGGGTGAGAAGACGCTGCGTGACCTGGTGGCTGAGGCGAAGGCGAACGAGAAGGTCTTCAAGGCCAAGGTCCGCACCACGCTGCGGTCGTCGTACAGCTCGTATTACCGGCAGATGCTGCCGCCGCTGCTGCGGACGCTGGGGTTCCGTTGCAACAACACGGCTTACCGGCCGGTGATGGACGCGCTCGCGCTGTTGGAGAAGTACGCCGGAGTCGACGGCAAGACCCGCTTCTACGACGCCAGCGACAGGGTGCCGATGGGCGGCGTCGTACGCAAGGACTGGCGCGAGGCCGTCGTCGATGACAAGGGCAGAGTCGAGCGCATCTCGTACGAGCTGTGCGTCCTGGTGGCGCTGCGGGACGCGGTCCGTCGCCGTGAGATCTACATCCAGGGCGCGGCCCGCTGGCGCAACCCGGAGGACGATCTGCCCGGAGACTTCGAGGCCACCCGCACCGTGCACTACGCGGCAATCCGTCAGCCGCTGGACGCGCGGGAGTTCATCACGGATCTGAAGCGGCGGATGACGAACGGACTGGACCGGCTCTCCGCGGCTCTGGCGGACGGCTCGGCGGGCGGGGTGCGGGTGACTACCCGGCACGGTGAGCCGTGGATCAGCGTGCCGAAGTTGGAGAAGCTGGACGAGCCCACCGGCCTGACGGCGCTCAAGGACGAGGTGGTACGCCGCTGGGGCGTGCTCGACCTCCTGGACGTCCTCAAGAACGCCGACTTCGACACCGGCTTCACCGACGAGTTCTCCTCGGTGGCCGCGTATGAGCGCATCGATCGCGCCGTCCTCCAACGGCGCCTCCTCTTGGCCCTGTTCGCCCTCGGCACGAACATGGGCATCCGCGCCATCGTGGCGACCGGCGAGCACGGCGAGAGTGAGGCGGCGCTGCGGCACATCCGCCGACACTTCATCACCGTCGACAACCTGCGGGCCGCCGTGACCAAGCTGGTAAACGCCACCTTCGCGGCCCGCGACACTGCATGGTGGGGCCGCGGTACCGCGTGCGCCTCCGACAGCAAGAAATTCGGCTCCTGGTCCTCGAACTTCATGACCGAGTACCACGCCCGCTACGGCGGCAACGGCGTGATGATCTACTGGCACGTAGAGCGGAAGAACGTCTGCATCTACTCCCAGCTCAAGAGCTGTTCCTCCTCCGAGGTCGCGGCGATGATCGAGGGCCTGCTGCGGCACTGCACCGACGCCGAGATCGAGTCCAACTACGTCGACACCCACGGCGCGAGCGTCGTCGGGTTCGCCTTCACCGAACTGCTCAACTTCCGGCTGCTGCCCCGTTTGAAGAACATCGGCAGCATCCGCCTGTACCGCCCGGACGACACCCCGCCCGGCTGGCCCGCCCTCGGCGGCTCACTCACCCGGCCCATCCGCTGGGACCTGATCGCCCAGCAGTACGACCAGATGGTCAAGTACGCCACCGCCCTACGCCTTGGGACGGCGGAGGCCGAGCAAGTACTGCGGCGCTTCACCCGCGGCGGCCCCAAACACCCCACCTACACCGCCCTCGAAGAACTCGGCCGCGCAGTGCGCACAATCTTCGCCTGCGACTACCTCGCCAGCCCTGGCCTGCGCCGCGAGATCCACGGAGGCCTCCAGGTCGTGGAGAACTGGAACAGCGCCAACAACGTGCTGCACTACGGCAAGGATGGTGCTCTGACCGGCCCAGACAAGGAACACGCCGAGACCTCAATGCTCGCCCTGCACCTGCTCCAGTCCAGCCTCGTCCACATCAACACCCTGCTGCTCCAACAGGTTCTGACCGAACCGGCCTGGGCGAAGAAGCTCAGTGAGGAGGACCGGCGCGGCCTGACCGCACTGTTCTGGTCGAATATCAACCCGTATGGCACCTTCCGGCTGGACATGAACAAGCGGATCGACCTGGGGCCGGCCCCCGCTGTGCCTGTCCCGCGCGCCCCGGCGGACATCGCTGCCCGATCGACCACGGAGACGCGATGACCGAGTCCCAGGACTCCCAGGACCCCTCACCGTCCCAGGGATGAACGAGGCATCCTGGCTGGCCAGCCCAGCTGCTCGGCATTCGTGCAGTAGCTGATCACCAGCGTGGTCTCCCTGTGCTGCGCCCGGACCTGGACGGCGCCGACCTGCCCCGGTTCCTGTAGGCGTCATGGTCCTGGGCTCGTTGTCAGTGGCTGATGCTGCAATGGGGCCACACACAGACCGATGTGACCCAACTGGCGAAAAGGAGCCGCATGGCCAGCCCGCAGAACCCGGAAATCACCGCGCTGTTGCAGCGCATAGCGCACAGCATGGCCAGGGGTGCGCCCAAGGGGTGGCAGCGAGCGTCGATCAGCGCTCATGTCAACCGGCACGGCACGGACAGTCACGGAGTTGTCTACTTTCTCACCACCGGCGAGTCGCGCCCCGGATCCATGCGAACGCCCGAGTATCTGACGCGGGTACTTGGGCTGGACGACACCAGTGCCGATGAGCTGGCCATCGAGCTGGTGGTGTATCCGGACGGCCGGTTCGAGGCGGTGACCAGCCGGGCGATCGTGCGGCAGCCGGATGATGATGAGCCCGGGGAATCGACAGTTGTGTACGTCCTGCGGCCTGATGTCCGGCCCCCGGATGCCGGTGATCTCCAGGGTGGTCCGACGGACCCGACGCAGGCGGGAGATCCAGAGGAAGCGGTGCGGCTCCTGTGGACATACCTGCGCAAGCGGGCCGAGATCTTCGGATGGAAGTCAGGACGCCTGGAACGATTCGAAGATGTACTGCCCGCTCCCCGGAAGGCCGAGGAGATCGAGGAGCTGGAGCGGCAGCTCGGCCTGCGGCTCCCGGACGATCTGCGCGCACTGTATGCCGTGGCCGACGGCGACGACAAGAACTGCGGCTCCCGGCTCTTCGACCGTCACCCTTGGCTGGACCTGGGCCGGTTGGTCTCTCGGCATCATGCGGACCATTGGTGGGCGACGGGCAACACCTGGAAGTATCACACGCTGGATTCGGAGCGCTCCGACGGCCTGCCGAACCCCAAGGTCCGCCCCTCTGTCGATCGCCCTGGCTGGATCATCTTTGCGGAGAGCACCGGCGGGGACTTCCTGGCTGTCGACATGGACCCGGCCGAAGGCGGTCGCCTCGGACAGGTCATACGGGTGGGGCTGCACCACGACGAGGGGCCGGTGTACGTGGCCGACTCGGTTACCGAGCTGCTACGGCTGCAACTGGCGGCACTCGAGCGCGGCGACTACAGGTGCGACGCTGCCTCCGAGGAACTGTGGATCGAGGCTGGACTGCCGACGCACCATGCCGACACCGCCGACGATGTGGACAGTCTGTGGGACGTCGTGGATACCGAATCGGACTTCATGGACGGCGAGGCCGACGGCTCAGACGCGGTGGCTGAGGCCCTCGTGCACCACATGTACGTGACTTGCGACGCGGAGCTGGCTCTGTTGGCCGGCCACCCCACGCTGGCAGCCGTGACAGTGCTGTCGGACGAGCCCCTCTCTCTTTCCCCGCTGCAGGACTGCCGCCGACTGTACGGGCTGGACCTGTCCCAAGCCGCAGTACGCGATCTTGAGGTGGTTACCGGGATTCCAGGGCTGCGATACCTGTCGATGCGCCTGGAGCAGTGGAACGAACTTACTGAGCACGTCGACCGACCGATCGACCTGGCCGCCGCCGTGCTGAGCGACGCCTCGTCACCCAAAACCCTGGCCTCATGGGCGGCAAGCCTCGGCGGCGACGCCGACGACCTCCGCTATTACACCGGCCGACTGCCGCAACACGCGTAGGACTGGCCCAGCTCGAACGCCCCGCGAGCGTGCCTGCACACAACAGGCGGCTACCAGAGTCATTCGACTTCTTCCACGTCTTGGTGCGCTGGAAGGCGCTCCCGGAACGGGCGAGCAGCTGACTCAAAACCTCGCGGCCGGTCGTAGAGGCCGAGTGGCCTTGGAAGCTGAGTGATCGAGAACGGCTTCCAACCTCTGCTGATGCCGGGCTGAGTGTCGGTAAACGAACGTCTGTCGACACTCACCCCGGTGATTGTGAATCCGCAGGAGGGTTGTGTCGGCAACTCGCGTCGAGAATCAACGTCGGTGAACGGTCCGGCCCGTAGATTTCGACACATGCTCATTGGCTACGCGCGAGTCTCGACCGCCGACCAGAACCCCGATCACCAGATGGACGCCCTGCTACGAGCCGGCGTCGACCGCGACAACATCCACGTCGATACCGCGAGCGGCGCGAAGACATCCCGCCCCAAACTCGACCTCGTCCTCCAGCTGCTGCGCGGGGGCGACACGCTGAAAGTCACCCGGCTCGACCGGCTTTCCCGCTCCGTCCTCCACCTGGTGACCTTCGGCGCTGAGCTGCGCGAGCGCGGCATCGGGCTGCACGTCATCGAGCAGGGCATCGACAGCGCCACCATCGAGGGCCGGGCGATGTTCGGGATGCTGTCCGTGCTCGCCGAGCTCCAGCGCGAGCTGATCGTGGCGAACACCAACGACGGGCTCGCATCCGCACGGGCCCGCGGCCGGGTCGGCGGCCGCCGACCGAAGCTCACTGCGGACCAGGCCGCGCTCGCCCAGCGGCTATACGACGAGCGGGAGAAGACCGTCCAGCAGATCGCCGATATGTTCGGCGTCCCGAGGTCGACGGTGTACGGACACCTCGACAGGGTCAAGACGATGCCCCGACAACCGAAGAAGATCGCAGCCGCGAAGCCCTGAAAGCTACCGGCGAGTTACTTGTTCCCCGGTGTCCGAGCTGGGACTACGGGGCCGACACCAGGACCGTCCGTGCCAGAGCCTGCTCTCCGGTGCGCAGAGCTCCGATCGCGGCATCGAAGACGGCGTGGGTGCCGCACTCCACCAGGCCGACCATGCGCAACTGCGGGTAGCCGACGTCCTGTTCACCGCGCCCGGAGCGGGGCGGACGGCCGAACGCCTCCACGTTCGCCTTCGTGTCGGGCAGGTCGAATGTGGTGCCGTCGATCGCGGTCAGCCGCCAGTGGGCGTAGAAGGCGCCCTGAGTGTCCGGTGTGGCAACCAGACGGCACACCCGCGCGAACAACTGCCGCAGCGGCGCCACCCCCAGCCGGGACCTGGCTTTCCAGATCGCCGCCGTACTCGGCACCACCCACGATGTACGCCAACGCCGCGCACCCTGCAAACCCGCGGTCAGCAGTCGCGCGACCTCCTCAGTGGGCGGTTCGTGAGTCTTTGAGTGGATCTGCTGTCGCCTGATGGTGTGGCGGCGGGGCGGAATCTGCCGGTCCGCGGTTGGTGATCTGGTGATGTGACCGGGTGAGTGAACGCAAGTCGTACCCGAGTGACTTATCGGACGAGCAATGGGCTTTGATCGAGCCGGTGATCACCGCGTGGAAGGACCGGCACCGCTCGGTCAGTGGTCATCAGGGCGTCTACGACATGCGGGAGATCGTGAACGCGATCCTCTACCAGGGGCGGACCGGTTGCCAGTGGGCCTATCTCCCGCACGACCTGCCGCAGAAGAGTGCGACGTACTACTACTTCGCCGCCTGGCGGGACGACGGGACCGACCAGGTCATCCATGAACTCCTGCGCTGCCAGGTCCGGGAGAGGGCCCGACGATTAGAGGACCCGACCCTGGTGGTGCTGGACACCCAGAGTGTCCATGTGGCCGCCGGGGTCCCCGCCGCCACGAGTGGTCACGATCCGGCCAAGCGGGTGCCCGGCCGCAAGCGGGGCCTTGCTGTGGACGTCCTCGGCCTGGTCATCGCGGTCGTCGTCCTCGCTGCGAACACCCACGACAACGCCGCGGGCATCGTCCTGCTGGACCAGGTCGTCGAGCACGCCGGCGGGACTGTCCGCAAAGCCCTGGTCGACCAGGGCTTCAAGAACCAGGTCGTCATGCACGGCGCCGACCTGGGCATCGACGTCGAGATCGTCGAACGCAACCCGCAGGTCAAGGGGTTCGTGCCGCAGCCGAAGCGGTGGAGGGTCGAGCAGACCTACGGGATCCTGATACTGCACCGGCGCCTGGTCCGCGACTACGAGCACCGCCCCTCCTCCTCCGCTTCCCGCGTCTACTGGGCGATGACCCACGTCATGACCCGACGCCTCACCGGCGCGAACGCCCCCACCTGGCGCGAGACGCAGGCGGCGGCAGCGTGAACATCCAGCCTCTGCTCGACGCCCTGGACCTCCAGGAAGACGCCGCCCGGGCCCTGGCCGACGACCTCCGCGCACAGATCGACGGCCTGCAAGCCCGGTTGCGGGAGGCCGAGATGCACCTGGAGCACCTCGCGATCACCCGCAAGACCATCACCGGCCTCGCCGACCGGCTCCCGGCCGGCCCGCCGGATCTGCCAGAGCACCCGGACTACCCCCGCATCCTCGCCGTCTTCAACCACGCGACCGGGCCGCTACGGGCCAAGGACGTCTGCGGAGCCCTCGGCCACGAGCTGCTGCCGAAGAACGTCGAAGGCACCCGCGCCAAGCTGAAACGCCTGGTCAAACTTGGGATCCTCACCGAGGCCGACACCGGCAACTTCACCAGGAAGCAATAGCCGACGGAACCGCCACCAGCGGCCTTGCCCCAACCTCAGCCGGAAACGGGCATCACCTTACGAACCGCCCACTCATAGCTCTGCCCGGAGAACAGGCACATCGCCAACACGAAGTAGACCACCAACCGGGCCGGCAACAACCGGTTCCGCTGCTGCACCCGACCCGTCTCCGCCAACACCTCGTCCACAAGAGACTGAGGAAACGCCTGGGTCAGCACCCCTACCGCGACCCGGTCCGACAACCGTTCACCAGATGACTTCAGTTGACCCGCTCTTGCCACGCCAACAACAACGACCGGATTGCCCCTAAGTTACCGGTATTGAGGCTTAGCTTGGCGTTTATGCAGCTTGGCTGTTTGTGATGGCTGCTGCGAGGTGCGGTTTGCCCTGTTTCCCGACGGGGTGCTGGCGTGCGCGGTGTTTGTTCTTCATGCCGGTTGGTCGGCCTGGGCCTGCGGTGCTGGGTTTCGGTGCGTCGGCTGGCTGAGGGGTCTTTCCGTGGAGGCGGCGAAATCCTCGGCGGACACGTGCTGGTGTGAGACATCCATTGCGTGCTGGCCGTTCCCAGGGTTTGCGGAGGTCTTCTGCGAGGGGCCGGGCAAGGCGGAGTTGGGTGTGGGCAGCGATGACAAGCCAGGTCCAGCGGTCGGCGGCGGCTGGCTCGCGGAGTTTGGGAGCGGTCCACCCCAACGTCTGCTTCATCATTCTGAAGGTGTGTTCCAGGTCGAATCTGCGCAGGAATGCCTGCCAGAGCCGGTCCACATCCCCGGCCGTGGCGCCGGTGAGCGACCACCACAGCCACACTGGCCGGGGGCTGCGGTTGCCACGGAGGTGGTCGACCTGAAGACGGATGACGGTGCCTTCGATGACCGGCAGCTGTCCTTCGGGGTAGTCGGCCCACGCCGAGCGCCGAACGAGCAGCGGATGCAGACGGTCCCAGGCGGTGGCCACGGCCTTGCCGTAGTGGGTGGTGTCGGTCGTCGTAGTGATGGACGGGACAGGCTGGGTGGCCGGGTCCTCGAACTTGAACTCCGCCCCGCGCTTGGGCTTCCGCCCGCGCTTGCCCACCGGCTGTGGCGGGGGCGGGAAGTACAGGACGCGGTCTGAACGCATCCGGCCCAGCAGCTCAACGGGCAGGTCCGCAAGGAGCAAGGCCAGTCGGGTCACGTCATAGCCGGCATCGACAACGACCAGGACGGGCGGATCGCCGACCTGCCACTGGCCCGCCGCATACAGCCGCTGGAACACTTCCCGGACCTGGACGGCGGTGACGGCGATCTCGTCGTCCCATGGACACAGCCGGAGCACGTCCAGCATGGCAGTCCACGACGTCCGCCCCGGCTCCAGAGCGGCTACGAAGGAGCAGGGCCACCCGGGGATCATCTGAGCCGAGCCTCTGCCCCGACCGTATGTGTGGCAGAACAGCCGGTCCGGGCTGGTATCCGCATCGGGCCGCAGCCAGTTGCTGACATCGACCGCCAGGACCAGCCGTCCCTCCGCCGTCCGGGGAAGCGGTAGCCCCGCCAGCGCCCTGCGCAGTCGTGCCACGTCCAGCCGCCCGCAGTTCAGCCCGCCATACAACGCGCCATGCCCACGCCGGTACTCAGGAGCCAGGGACAGCTCGACCAACGTCTTCACCGGACCGTCCGCGCACAACAAGGCGTCGCCCAGCTCGAACAACGCGTCACGTCGCTCGGCCATGCAGGCATAGACCTCCGTCCGGAAGCAGGACAGTTCGGCGAACCCATCCCGCGGGACATCCCGGTTCAGCAGACTCATCGCCACGGCCTTCATACTGGTCAAGCGCCTCTGTGACGGAGCACAGGATCAGACGAAGGCCGCTCTCACGTCAGGCACTCAGCCGAAATCACCAGCAAGTTCGAGGCCCGTGTTCGACCGTAGGTGATAAACGCCAAGCTTAGCGCCAATACCGGTAACTTAGGGGCAATCCGGTCGTTGTTGTTGGCGTGGCAAGAGCGGGTCAACTGAAGTCATCTGGTGAACGGTTGTCGGACCGGGTCGCGGTAGGGGTGCTGACCCAGGCGTTTCCTCAGTCTCTTGTGGACGAGGTGTTGGCGGAGACGGGTCGGGTGCAGCAGCGGAACCGGTTGTTGCCGGCCCGGTTGGTGGTCTACTTCGTGTTGGCGATGTGCCTGTTCTCCGGGCAGAGCTATGAGGAGGTCGCGCGACTGCTGACCGCGGGTTTGCAGGGTGCGCGGCGTTGGCGTACATCGTGGGTGGTGCCGAGTACGGCGGCGATCTGGAAAGCCAGGTCCCGGCTGGGGGTGGCGCCGCTGCGGCAGTTGTTCGCGCGGGTGTGCCGTCTGGTTGCCACACCGGACACTCAGGGCGCCTTCTACGCCCACTGGCGGCTGACCGCGATCGACGGCACCACATTCGACCTGCCCGACACGAAGGCGAACGTGGAGGCGTTCGGCCGTCCGCCCCGCTCCGGGCGCGGTGAACAGGACGTCGGCTACCCGCAGTTGCGCATGGTCGGCCTGGTGGAGTGCGGCACCCACGCCGTCTTCGATGCCGCGATCGGAGCTCTGCGCACCGGAGAGCAGGCTCTGGCACGGACGGTCCTGGTGTCTTTGCGTCCGGGGATGCTGCTGCTGGCCGACCGTGGCTTCTACGGCGTGGACCTGTGGCGCACAGCCGCGGCCACGGGGGCGGACCTGCTGTGGCGCGTCCGCAAAGACCTCGTGCTGCCGGTGGTCGAGCAGTTGTCGGACGGCTCCTACCTCACCGAGATCTTCGACCGCAGCGACATCCACCACACCCGTCGTGGGGTGCCAGTACGCGCGGTGGAATACACCATCGCCGGCCATGAGGGCGTCTACAGGCTCCTCACCACGATCCTCGACCCGGACAAGGCCCCGGCCGCTGAACTGGCCGCCCTCTACGCCCAGCGATGGGAGTTCGAGTCCACCCTCGACGAAATCAAGACCCACCTCGGCGGGTCGCACCTGGTACTGCGTTCGCAGCACCCTGACGGGGCCGAGCAGGAACTTTACGGCTTCCTGCTCGTCCACCACGCCATCCGGCACCTGATGCACCAAGCCGCACGACAAGCCGACCAGGACCCAGACCGGATCTCCTTCACCCGCTCACTGCGCGTCGTGCGCCGCCAGGTCACCGACCAGGCGGCATTTTCCCCCCGGCCGACTCGCCCGCGCGGTCAAAGCCACCCACGCTGAACTCCTCGAACGCCTCCTGCCACGGCGACGCCGCCGGGCCAACCCCCGCGTCATCAAACGCAAAGTCGCCAGCTGGCCCCTCAAACGCGCCGCCCACCGCGTTGCAGACCGCCCACGCGTTCCGGACGTCACCATCGTTGGTGCCACCAAACCCAAACGGGTCAAGCGAACATCAAAGCCCTAAGTTACCGGTATTGAGCTAAGCCTCAGATGGGCATCGCCCTTCCCAGGGGCGTCGAGCGCACGATGGCTCTGAGCGAAGAATCGAACGCACGCATCACCTTCCATAACCCCACTTATGGAAGGTCGGGCCGACGTGTTCTGGAGTCGGGCCCGTTGGCGGCCGCAGTGGGGCCGGTACCTGCCTCGGTTGCGGCAGGTACCCGGCCCCTGGCCCAGTCCGTGCTCGTTTACATATCGTCGTCGCTGGGTGTGGTGGCGAGTCGGTAGGTGCGTGGGCGTTCGGTGACTTGCTCGGTGATCCCTCGTTGGGCCAGCGTGACCAGAGCGTTGGCGATTGCTCCGGAGCTCTTTTCGATGACTCTGCTGATGCCGGTGGCTGTGAATGCCTCGCCACGGTGGGCGGTCAGGTGGTCGACGACCATGTCGCGCAGGGCGCCACGTGCGAGCCGGACCTTGGACCCGCTGGTGATGGTGCTGTTCGGCTGGGTGGGTTCGGGAGTGACCGGCGGTACGGCCTTTCCTGCCGGAGGCTCGGGGGCGGGCTCCGGGGGCGACGAGTCGCCGACTTCTGTCCCCTGCAGGGGCTCGTTGGCTGGGTTAGTTTCGGCCTCCGGCCTGTGCCGGTCGTCCTGGATGCCGTTCCTGTCGCCATCCACCGAGGAGTCGTCGCTGCGTGTGGGTGCGTCGGTGGTGGGTGTGGCCTGGTCGTTGGGCTCGGCGGGCGGTTCTTGGCCGTCATTGTTATCGGTCGACGGCTCGTCTTGAGTCTCGGGCGGGGTGCTGGCCTCGTCGGCCGTGGTGGGGGTCGGGTGCCAGTGACTGGCGGGGCGGCCGTTGCCGTCGGGAGCGGCGCTTTCGCGGCGGGCGAGACCAGTTTGTTCGAAGTGGCGCAGTGCCTTGGTCGTAGTGGATCGGCCTAGTCCGGCGGTCTGGGCGAGGGTGGCGCTGGTGGCGCCGGGGTGGGCGTTCAGTGCGGCCCATAGGGCGGCTGCGGCGCCGGATAGCTGAGACGCTCTGGGCTGGTCGGGTCCTGCGACGGGGCGGGTGTGAGTGGTGGTTGACATGGTGGGGCCTCCCGCGAGGGGTGGTGGGTGGGTGTGGGAGAGAGCCCTGGGCCGGGGTGCTCGCGGCGCGTGGCCTACGCGGTGGTCCGCGGGCGACCACCATGGACGCTCTGCGGTGGCCGACAAGTCAAGCCGTTCCCCTCACTCGCGCGGGCGCACTTTCGAGTCGCTGGTCAGGTGCGGTCTCGGGTGCGGGGTGAGGTGCGGGTGCACCTTGGCGGGGGTAGGCGTCCAGACGGGTGCGGAGCTCGCGGGCGCGTTCTTGACCCAGGTGCAGGTGGCGGCGGAGCTGGCGGATGCTGACGGGTTGCCCGGTGCGCTGGCGGGCCGCCAGATCCAGCGCGAGGGCCCGGGCGTACAGGTCGGCGTCTGCGCGGTTTTCTGTATCGGGCTGGGCCACGGGTTCGGCGGGGGCGCGATGCGGGCTGTCGGGGCGCGTCATGGCCGTTGTCGGGCCGTTGTCTTTGCCATGGGTGTGTTCGGTGGGTGGAGGGACGGCGGGTGCGGGTGCTCCTGGGGCGCTCCCGGACTGCTCCCGGTGCTGGCGGGATGGGGGTGCGGTGGCGGGGTGCGGGTGGACCCGGAAGGTGCACCGGCGGTAGGCCGCCACGGTTTCGGTCAAGCCGATCAGGAGCAGGGGCGGTACCGCGTGCAGGAGCACCCCGGCGGGGTCCGCGTGACGGGGCCAGCCAATGTGGTCGTCGGGCCAGAGCGAGGTCCAGGTGTTCATCACGGTGGCAGCCAGGCCGGCGGACCAGCGCAGGGCGGTTGACCAGCGTGGCGGAGGGATACCCCAGGCGGCCAGGCGCGCGTCGGCGTAGAGCACGCTGGTGAGGCTGAGGGCGACCATCGGATCGAGCAGGAGCGCGATCGGCCAGGGGATGTGATGGTCCACCGCGAAGAGGGTGACGTTGACCGCGGTGAAGATGAGGGCGAGGACGGCGACGCCGGACAGGATGCGTACGAGGGCACGCAGCAAGGCGTCCACGTCGTCCGGGGTGGGCTGTGTGCTCACCGAGCACCGCGCAGAATGGGACGGGTCGCGCCCTGGTAGGAGGTGCCGGTCAGGCGGACTGTGTTTTCTCTGACGACGGCGCCGGGGTGGGGTGCGTCGAGCATGCGGTGGTTGCCGGTGTAGATGCCGACGTGGGTGATGGCGTGGGGGCTGGTACCAAAGAACAGCAGATCGCCCGGCAGGAGGCGTGCTCCGGCGGGGAGGCGGGGACCGACGTCGTATTGGGCCTGTGCCACGCGGGGGAGGGTGATGCCGACGTGGGCGTAGGCGGCTTTGGTCAGGCCGGAGCAGTCGAAGCCGCCTTCGGCGGGGCCGTCGCCGCCCCAGACGTAGGGGGTGCCGAGCTGGCGGCGGGCGAAGGCGACCGCTGCGGAGGTGGAGCCAGCTGCGGGGGAGCGTTGGGTGGCGTAGTGGCGGGCGATGCGCAGGATGTCGGCGACGTAGGCGTGGGAGGGGTTGTAGGCGTAGATCGCCCGCTTGAGGCTCTTGCCGCCTCGGGCGCCGTGCGCGCACAGCAGGCGCGCCGCGGCGAACACCGCGTCGGCCGGATCCCAGGGGGTCGGCGGTCTCTTCCCACCAGGCGGTACTGGATATGCGTAGATCGTGAAGGTGGACGGCAGGAATTGCATGGGTCCGACCGCCCCTGCCGAGGATTTCATGGTCGGGTGGCGTCCGTGGTCGGTCTCAGCCTTTCCGATCGCAGCGAGGACGGTCCAGGACAGGCCCGGGCATTCCGGTGCGGCGCGCTGGTAGAGGGCCGCCATGGCCGGGGGAATGTCGCTGAACGCGTTCTTCCCCCGAGTGGCTGGGACACTGCCCGAGCTCGAGCCGGGGATGAGGGAGTTCAGCAGTGCGGCGGCGGTGAAGGCGGCAAGCAGTGGCAGGGCCACGATGGCGCAGCCGATCCCGGTGGTGGCCTTGGCGAGCACGCTCTTCAGCCCTCCGGTGCCGTGGGTGGGCGGGGAGGGACGGGGAGGGTCAGGACGGTGTCGGCGTCGGTGGGCTCGAGGCCGGCGGCTGGGGTGAGGTCGGTCCACAGGGTGGCGAGGCCGGTCAGGGTGGTTCGGCGGGCCGCAAGGTCGAGTGGGGCCCACCAGGGGCCCCAGGGGGTGTCGGTGGTGAAGTCGGCGGAGGATGTCGCCACATGCAGACCCAGATCGTGGGCGGCTTGGGCGAGGCGGCCACGCAGTGCGCGGTCGCGGGAGGCGGTGCGCGTGTGGATGAGCAGCGCCGGGCGCGTGTTGGTGGTGGTGGTGAAGGCGGCGTATCCGGTGAGTTTGGCCTCGACCCGGGCCAGGGGCTGGGAGCCGGTGTCGTATTCGAGGAAGAACGGCAGCAGGCACGGGGTGCCGGTGCTGGTTGTGGGGGTGTGCCAGTGGGCGTAGGCGTCGGGCCGGATCATGTCCTCCCAGCGCCGTGCGCAGGAGCGCTCCGAGAGCCACACGGTCAGGCCGTCGCTGGAGGCGTGTTGGGCGGGGGCGGCGAGGTGGGTGAGGAGTTCGTTGACGCCGATGTCGTGGCCGAGGGAGGGTGAGTATGCGATGCGGCCGGTGGTGGTGGGACGCCAGCCGAGGGTGGTGAGCTCGCATCCTGCGTGAGCGGCGAGCACTGTGGCACCGACGGGTCCGAGGGCGTAGTGCTCGGGTGCGGTGCCGGTCTGGGTCAGGGGGCGGAAGGAGTCCAGGACGGCGTGCTGGTGGAGCGTGCGCAGTCGGCGCTGGGCGGAGCGAAGGCTGGGAAAGGCCAGGCGCGAGAGTTGTGTTGAAGTCAGGACGCGGTGCTCGTGGACCATGGCGGTGAGCCAGAGATCGCGGGCGGTCAGACGATGGGTGAGGGCGACGACGTCCGCACGGTGAGGCGCTGGCGTGGGCCGGGGGCGGGTGAGCGAGGCGCGTGCGGTGTAACGGGAGCCAGGACCGAAGGCAGGGCGGGGCAGCGCAGACATGACAGGTCACCGCCAAGGCGTCAGAGGATGGTTCGGATATGCGCCTGTGGTTGCGGCGCGGGGTGTCAGGGACGGGTCGGGGTCCTGGCGCCGGTACGCGCTGCTGCGGCTGTGCGCAGGTCGGCGGCCCGGCCGGGAACGGGCGGTGGCAGGGGCCGGGTGGTGAGAGTGAAGGCGGCGGATTCCGCGCCGCCGGTCAGCAGGTGGGCCACGGCCTGGTAGGGGCCGAGGTGGGCGAGATCGTGTGCGGCAAGGGTGGGGAGGGTGTGGCGTTCCAGGGCGGAGGCGTCTTCGGGGGAGGTGTTGAAGAAGATTTTGTTGCGGGCGTTGGCGGAGATGCCCTCGCGCAGGTCGCGGGGGAGCTGGGCGAGGTGCTGGTGGGCCAGCGCCATGGACAGGCGGTAGCCGCGGGCTTCGGCGAGCATGTCCTCCAGCGGGTAGGGCAGGGTGAGGAAATTGTGGGCCTCGTCGATGTAGAGGGCGGCGTCGATGCGCTGGTGTTCGGGGGTGCGGGCGCGGGCTGAGGCGGCTTGCCAGGTTCCGGCGACGATGAACGAGCCGAGCAGCCGGGCGGTCTCTTCGCCGAGGGCGCCCTTGGGCAGGCGGGCCAGGAGGATTCCGCCGTTGAGGACCTGGGCGAGGTCGAATGTGGAGGGGCCGGCGGAGATGGCGCGGCGGGCGAAGTCCCGCAGGAGGAAGGCGCGCAGCTTGTTCATCACCGGGCCGACCACGGCGGCGCGGGAGGGTTCGGACATCGATTCGTACCAGGCCCAGAAGCCGCGGAGGACGGGATCTTTGATGGTGGGGATCAGGCGCAGGCGGTAGGCGGGTTCGCCCAGAAGGCGGGGCACGTCGGCGAGTGTAACCAGCTGACCGCTGTGGGTGCGGTGTTTGAGGAGGGTGAGGCAGGCGGCGCGCATGACGTCGTCGGTTCTCGGACCCCAGAAGGCGGTGAAGATGCGGCGGAAGATGCCGGTGATGTTGTCGACGACCACGTCGATGTCGGCACCGTCCAGCACGTTCAGGCACGGCGGGGCATGCGTGTCGTCGGGGTCGATGAGGACCAGGCGGTCGGCGCAGGTGTCGGGCAGGCGGTGCAGGAGGTCGGTGACGAGATCGCCCTTGGGGTCGATGACGATCGCGCCACGGTGGTGGCGGACATCGTCCAGGACGAGGTGGGCGACGAGGGTGGACTTGCCGGAACCGGTGGCGCCCATCAGATGCACATGATGACGGGCATCAGCAACGGCCAGGCCCACGGGCCGGCGGGCACCGGTGTCGGAACGGCCCAGGGGCTTGACCCCTGCCCCGGGAACCGGCTCGGGAACCGTGGGCGGCGGCAGCACCGAGCGGGCTCCCGCACGCCGCAGACCGGGTGCGTCGGAGTCAAGGGGCAGATGGGCCAAGGCCGCAAGCTCCGGGACCGACAGCAGCGCTGCGCGCTGGGGGAAGACACGGCCTTCCAGGATCCGTCCGGGGCGGGGGAAGCGGGTGCGGGCGAGCCAGTTGCGGTCCGCGTACAGGCCGAACGCGGACGCGAGCGCATGAGCACGCCCCCGTACCAGGTCCCTCGCGCGTTCTTCCGCAGCCGTGCAGGTGGCGGCGTAGGCGATGGCCGTCTGCCACTGAGGGCCGGTCAGCTTGGCTGCGGACTGGCGGACCGCAGCACCGTGTTCGACATCCTGCCGCCCCGTCAGCAACGGCTGCCGCCGGTGCAGCAGGAGCGCGCCGACCGCGGGAAGACGCGGAGCCGAGTGTCCGGCCTTCAACCGCCGTGCCACCCGGCGCGCCCGCCGCAATGCGGCCCCGGTCGCGGGCCGGACGAGGATCTGCACGAGTGCGGTCTCGCCCTCGCCCATGCCGGTGGCGGCCTGCAACAGCGCCCGCAGCGGGTCGGCGGCGTGCTCGGTGCGCAGCGGCAGCACTTCCGGGCGCGCCGGGCGCAATCGGCCCGCGGTTACGACGTGTCCGTGAGGGATGAGCTCGGGTGGTTCCTGGACCCGGGTGTGGGCGCCGGGCCAGGCTGCTTCCACGGCCCGCCGCACCAGCCCCAGTGACACCGTCCCCGGCACCCATAGGCGGATGCCCAGCCCCGTAGGCGACCAGGTGTATTCGAATCCCAGGTGCGGCTGCCCACCGGCAAGCCGGCGCCACCATGGCCGCAGCAATCCGGCGAGCTGCGCCCAGAGCACTTCGCCGCCTTTGGCGGGGACCTGCGGGGGAGCCAGGATCTCCACACAGCGCGCACCGTCGGCGAAGCGCTGCTGGCGCTCGCGACGCATCCGGGAATGTGTGGCCGTGGCACAGACGGCCATCGCGGTGGTGACCGGGACGAATACGGGCATGGAGGGAGTGACCCAGCCGAGGAGCGTCTGGGCGGCCGTTGTCCAGAAGGCATCGGGGTCGGTGAGAAAGTCCACCAGGGGGCCCTGCGGTTCTGTGACGGTCAGGAGCGCATTGACGGTCATCGATACCAGCCCTCGTCGCCGGGATCCTCATCGGTGTAGAGGCCATCGGGATCGGTGTCATCGGTCGACTGCCAGGCGGCAAGTTCGCCCGGGTCGGTGGTAATGACCTCGTGCTCGCCGGGGGCGGCTACCGAGATCAGGGTGACTTTGTGCTGCTGGCCGGCCAGCAGCAACGCCTCGCCTCGCTCGGCGGACAGTAGGAACTCCCGCTCGCCTTGTGAGAGGCGGAAGGACTCGCTGATCGTGTCGATGGCTTGCGGGGCCTGGCGGAGCAGAATCTGGGTTGCTGCGTTCGCGACCACCGCCCGGCCCAGGGAAGAGGCGAGGAGATCATCGTCGTCCTGCGTGATGACGGCCAGCCCGGTCCAGTACTTGCGAGCGGCTTTGGCCATCCGGAACAGGAACTGTGCCCCCGCCGTGTCGCGCATCAGCAGCCACGCCTCGTCGACGACCACCAGGTGCTTGCCGCGGCTGCCGCGGGCGGTGACCTGGCGCCAGATCGCATCCAGCGCGAGCAGCATCGCAGGGGCTTTGACCTCTTCGGGCAGTTGCCGCAGTGCGAAGACCACCAGATGGCCTGTGGTGCTCGCGGTGCTGTGGCCGTTGAACACCGAGGCGTGCGAACCGGTGACATACGGAGCGAGTCGTTCCGCGAGCTGTGTGGCCGCCCCGCTGCCGTCCTCGGTGAGAGCGGCGGCCAGGTCGGACAGCACGGGCGGGGTGCGCCTCCAAGTGCGTAGGTCGCCGGTGATTCCCACCCGGTTGTATGCGCCGAGGATCGCGCGGTCGATTACGGCTTTCTCCACTCCGGACAGGGCGGTGCCCAAGAGCACCGTCAGGAAGGAGTGCAGGAACAGCATCCGCCGCGTCAGTACGTCCTCCCCGCCGCTGGAATCGCTGTGCGGTGGAAGGTCGAATGGGTTCAGGTGTACGTCGTCCGCGCCGAGTGCGACGACGTGCCCGCCGACGGTCTCGGCCAGGCGGACGTACTCGTTCTCCGGATCGATGACGGAGGCGGTAGCTCCGGTGAACAACAGCCGCAGCAGTTCGAGTTTGGTCAGGTACGACTTGCCCGCGCCGGAGCGGGCGAGGGTCACCGAGTTGTAGTTGTCGCACCCGAAGCGGTCCCACAGCACCGGCGCCCCGGAGACGGTGTTCAGCCCGTACAGCACCTGAGTGCTCGTTCCTGATGCTCCGTCCTCGTCGGGGGCGGGGAGGTCGGGGCTGGTGAAGGGGAAGCAGGCGGCGAGAGCTGCGGTGTCGAAGGTGCGGCGGATCTTCAGCGTGTCGATCCCGAATGGCAGGGTGGCCAGCCAGCCGGGCAGCGCCCGGTAGGTGGTCGGTGCGACCGTCATCAGCAGCGATTCCGCGACGGCTCTGACGGCGGCGACCTGCTCGGCCAGGGTGTTCTCGTCTGCGGCGTGGACGGTCATGTACAGGCTGACATGGAAGAGTCTTCCCTCGCCACGGGCGATCCGGTAGGCGAGTTCAGCGGCGTCCGCGGCGGCAGCCTCGACATCCGGGTCGTCCAGGTGCCCCTTGTCGAATCCGCCGCGGCGACCGGATTCGAGCCGGGCGCGCTGCGTCTTCAGACCGGCCGCCGCCACCGGATTGGGAACCGGTTCGATGTGCAAAGCGATGTCCAGGTGCCCGGGGAAGTCGAGCAGGGGCGACAGCCAGCCGGGTGTGACCTCGGCCGGATAGCCGGTCACCACCAGGGTGGAAGCCAGGTGGCCGCCGATCGCCAGGGTGCGGGCATGCACCTCAACGGCCTCCGGACCAATCGGTTCCAGTAGCTCCCTGGCCCGGACGACCTTATCGTCCGACCGACGGTGAGGTCTGAGACATTGGATCACGCCTCGTCTCCTTCCGCTGCGGCGCCGACAGGCGGTGTGGGGGAATCGGGGTTGCAGGCGGCGCTGATCAGGTCCGCCGTCTGTACGGCGTCCAGCGGGGTGACGCTGATCTCGGCCGGGGCGAGCGCACGGGCCGCCTCCTGAACTCGCTGAGCGGCGCGCCCGCCACCGGCCCCGGGCCGGGTCCGGCGGGACAGTGGTTCTTCACGTGCGATGAGCACGATCTGGCGGGTCAGCAGGTCCCCTCCCGCCGCGAGCTGGGCGAGGTAGTCGGCATGAGCGCGGGCGGCCTGTTCCAACGCGGGGTGCGGAAGGGCCGGAGCGTGGTGGTGGAGCCGGTCGGCCAGTGGCGCCAGGCCGGTGCGGTGGCAGCGGACCAGGAGCTGGGCAGGGCCGGTCAACGAGTTGAGCCAGCGGGCGAACGCCGAGATGAGGCCCTGCTGTTCGGAGCCGCTGCGCAGGTCGAAGTTGACCGTGGAGCACGTCGCCAGCGCCGCCTGCCCATGCGCGCGCAAGTCCACCGTGCCCGCCGGGCCGACGCCGTCGTACGGCATCCGGACGGCCGCTGGTGTGGGACCGGCCGCCCGTGCCAGGCGTTTGTTCACGATGTCAGGCAGTGCGGAGACACCTTCGGGGGCGTGCACCCGTCGTTTGGGCGTGCGGGCGTGGGCGAGGGCGGCGAGCCAGAACCGGTCCAGGCCAATGCCTTCCCGGGTACCCACCGCGACTGCGGTGACGACCCCGGCGACTGGCACGACCATGACCACGTAGGCGAGCGGTGGCATGAGCGGGCGGACGATCCAGTACCCGCCGTACAGCACCATGCCCAGGGCGGCCAGGATCGCGGTCTGCCGCGCGGTGAGTGGCCCCAGAACACGGTCCGGGCGGGCGATATCGACGGGGATACGGGTGGCCGTCACACTGCCGTCGTTCACGTTCGACATGGACACTCACCTCCGGGGTGGTTCGAGCGGCAACCGCAATTGCGCTGGACGGGCAGGCCGCAGACGCACCCGCTCTGCCGGAACCCGCAGCGACAGCTGCCGCGAGCGTGATCGAGGAGCGGGCGCGCTCGCAGGCGAGAGCGGTGTGGAAGAGGAAGACCGGTTGCGGGCAGTGGTCGGCGGACGCGGGGTGCGCTCGACCCGGATCGGCAGCCAGGTCTGTACGGACCGTGGCGAGCGGCCGGCGATTCGCCGCGCGGCCACGGGCAACGTCAGCTGCTGTGTGCGGCGTGCCTGTGCAGGATGGATCACCGTGCGCGGACCTTTCCGACTCGGAGAACGGGGCAAGGGGGCTCGCGCGCCAGTCGGCATACGGCTGGACGGTGCTCCCTGGTCCGGTCGGCCCGCTGCCGGAGCGACGGCGGGTCCGAGGGTGCGGGATGTGCCTGCCACAGCGCAGGAGCTCGCGCCCGTGCTGGTTCCCGAGGCGGCTGAGGATCTGGACGCGGATACGGCACCGGAAGGGCCATGACCTGGCAGAGCCCGGCCCCGCAGCGATCGCGGGCCAAGTCCTGGGCGTGGTGGTCGACCGCCACCACGGCCGGGCAGCCCACCCCCGCCGCCGGGGCGGCCACCTCCCCCGGAGCCATGGCGCAGGAGGGAGATACCGGGCAGGTATCGGTCCATGAGCCGGTACAGGGCCAGGGTGCGCAGAATCCTCACCGCAGTGGGCGCGTGCGGATTGTGGATCGGGGTGGAGCGGAAGACGACCAGCATCGTCCAGCCGGGGATCTTGAACAGCACCCAGAACAAGGCAAGCCCGGCCAGCATCGTGCCCAGCTGGTCCGAGTACGGAATCCCCAGCGCGGTGGCGCCGGGGGCGAAGAACAGCTTGAGCGCGACGATGAACGTCATCGACTGTGCGATCTGAATGACCAGGCACCCGGCGAGGCCGCGCCACCACAGCCGGGCCATGGGGTCGGTGAGCGGGTGGGCGTGGCAGGCCAGCGCCAAGGGACCGGAGACGGCGAGCAGGGCCATGACCGCGACCCGCACGACGAAACCGATCAGCACGGCAAGGATCAGCACGATCACGACGATCGACACGATCAGCAGGTAGATCTTGAGCCCGGGGGCGCCGAACAGGGAGAAGGGCAGGGCCCGTTCGACCAGGCCCTGCCCGGCGTCGGCCATGTCAATGCCCATGATCGCGTGGGAGAGCGCGTTGCCCAGGGCGATGGCCTTGCCCATCACGGCTAGCGACGTCACCGAGGCGCACATCCCGATGAGCAGGCGTGGGGCGATCTGTTTGAGCGCGTAGCGGGTCTGGACGGTCTCATAACCCATCACCGTGACCCCGCCCGCGACCACGAACAGCACGTAGATCCCAGCTGCGATGCCCATCGACCCGGCCCATAGCCGTTTCAGGTCGGCGTGCCGGGTGACGTCGGGCGTGGCGAGCAGAGTATCGGCGAGCAGCCCTCGCAGTGGCTTCATGATCTGCTCGACGATCATCCCGAGGAACGAGGTGATCGCGTTCACGATCATCCCTGGGATGTCGAGGAAACCGTCCAGGCCCCAGCCCGCCGGGGAACAGTCACCGCTGGTGACCTTGCAGGCAGGAGGTGTCAGCCCGGGAGCTGGCTCCAGCCTCGGCCGCCGTGAGGGCTTATGAGACGGACGGCCAGGAGCCGGACTCAGCCCGGGCGTGGCCTCAGGCCGAGTGGGACCCGCTCGGGGCTCGGGAGCGCTTGTCGCGGGTCCGGGCTGGGGATGCGGTTCTGGGTCGGCCGGTACGGCGAGTGTCGCGAAGGTTGCTGCAGGGACCGCGACTGCCTGCGCGGGGGGCGCGGTGAGCGGCCCGGCTGAGACGAGGAGGGCAGCGGGCGCCAGGAGCAGGACAGAGAGGAAGCGGCGGTGGGTGCGGGTCATTGCCCGCCGCCATCGTCGACGCCCACGATCTGCTTCAACACAGCCACCAGTACCGGAGCGAGAAGCGCCAGCCCGTAGCCGATCGCCGCGGCCTTCAGCGCTCGCTTGGAAGCTTCGACCTCTCCCGGGTCGCCACCGGCCATGAGGTAACGCAGGCCGCCGAAGGTGAGGAAGAGCGTGGCAAGTCCGGCAAGCAGACCGACAACCTCATCCCGCAGATTGGAGATGACCTCCGGGATCGTGGCCACTGCCCAGGCCACGGGCGGATCCGCCAACAGCAAAATGGCGGTCACAGGGGTGGTGAACACCAGCCGGAGCCCACAGCGCACCAGCTGACGCGTGGCGGCCAGTCGCGGACGGAAGCGGCTGAACATGGCAGGGCACCTCCATCGGGCGTGAAAACAGGCAGAGGGAAAGACGGACAACAGGAATGGGCGGGGGTGAGCCGGATCCTTCGCCCGGGGCCTGCCTCCTTCGGCCGGCGGCAGCGGAACGGCTCTCGGGGTGTCAGCACGAGACGGCTTGCCCACCCCCGCCCACGGCCTGGAACACATGAGCGTCGATGGGCGACCCTCTCCCAGGCCCGGCAGCTCCTCCTGATGTTCGGGAGGTACCGCCCTTCCACTCCTGATAGAGAACCCGGGCCCGGAGTTTGACACCCCGGGCACCGGAAGTCCCCCTCACGGCTCTTACTCGATGACATGGTGGCGCAGGTGGCAGGCCAGGCGCTGCTCGGCCGCGCTGCGATGACGGTAGAGCTGGCGCAGACTCACCTGCCGCTCGCAAGCGAGCTGCTGCATCGGCTCACCGTGGACTCGCGTACGGGCGATCAGCTGTGCCTCGGCCAGATCCACCACCCGAGACCGCACCGCGCGGGCCAGCACCTGATGCTCATCCGTCACCTCACCGAATTCCGCCCCCTTCGTGGCATGCAGGCGGCCGAGGTGAGCCATCGGCTCCCCGGCCTCGCGCTCACCGCGGCGGCGGGCCGCGTAGACGAGCCGGTGCACGGCACGGTCCGCCGCACTGAACAGCTCCCGGTCCAGAGCCGGATCAGCCGGATCCACCTTTGCGAGGGCGTCCGTCACGGCAGCGAGGGCTTCCTGCTCGACTTCCTGTCGTTCCAGGTGGGCCGGGCGGGTGGAGCGAGCGAGCACCCGGCGCAGCACTGGGATCGTCATGGCCACGGCCACCACCGTCCATGGTTCACCGAGCAGGTGCGCCCGGCGTACGACCTCGCTCCAGGTACGCGCCCGCACCTCGGGCCGGGTGCTGGGATGAGCCAGCCGGATACGGATCTGGTCCACGGGCCACGTCTCCTCCGACGGGACGTCACAGACCAGTGCTGCGGGCATGGTCAGTGGTGTTGCGGCGTGGGCCAGCGCGAGAAACGACTGCTCCAGTTCCTCCAGCGGGGAGACTGTGGTGTGCGGGCGGCGGGGTGCGGAGCTGTGGTGCATGAGACGACTCCCATGGACGGTTCGGACAACTTCCGCCGCCAGCACTTTCACCCCGCCGCGCCGCAGCTGGACCACCCGCAGGCCACTGCCGAGCAACGGGCAGCCCTATGGTCCGCCGTGTGCGATGGCCCATGTCTGGCCCGCCTGCTATGAGCAGGGCCAGAGCCCATACCACCTCAGTGCGAATCGAACTGAAAAAACCTTGAAGACGTCTTCCGGGCCAGTGCAGGCGTGAGCGCGAGCCACCGGCGGTCCGCACGGCCGCGCGGCTGATCCTGTGGGGCGATGCAGAGGATCAGCCGAACCGGCGGCACGGGTCAGTGGTCCTTCAGCAGAAGGTGCAGCAGTGTCACCACGCCGACGCCGACCAAGAGGGCGGTGCCAAAGGAAGGATGTTCGAATGCAACGTACACAGAGCCGCCGCCCGCCAGCAGCAACAGAACCGTCCGCTGGTTCATCTGACCGTCCATGAGTAATAGCCCTCCCGGCAGTGCGGTCCGCACGTGGGTTTCGGCGGTGCCTGACATGGAGAGAGCGCGGCGCCGGAGGCATTACGCGGGTTCCTCGCACAATCCCTGTGGTTTGCATCACATCCGATGTGCGGCGGCGGAGCAGGGGCGAAGGAGAGATCAACTGAACCGGCACGCCTTGTCCCGATGGCCCACGCCCACGCTTCACCGGCACGGGGCGATGGAGCCCAGTCGAGGTGGCTCACCGATGGCTCGCAACCGGCTCGCCCCCGCAACGACCTGGGGTTTTAGGTGGGTCACCGACCCTCGCAGCACCAGCATCGGCGTAACGGCCAGGGCGCGTAGGAGGCCCAAGAGGCTACTGGAGATGGCAAAGAGCCATCTGCGGAATCTCTATTGATCACGTCAGCACCAGACAGCCGGATCTCATCCCCGGTGCCGCCAGCCGATGCGCAAGCCTTACAACCGCCGAAGCACACCCAGTGGCCACAGCACCTCCCGTCCGCTGCCGACCACCATCTGGCTCCCCGCCCCGGAGGACCCGAGCCACGCCCCTGCCCCGGATGGCGTGCTGCCCCCATGGGCGATCGACAAGATCCGCGCCGAGTTCTCCTGCCGTCCCGGGCATGCCCCCGCACCCCTGATCACGATCCGCGTCCACGACGCCGGACCGGGCATGGACGCCCGCACCCGATGTGTCACCTACTCCACCAGTCCCGAGAGACGAGGGCCGGTGCTCCTCGCCGAACTGCACCCCGACGCCCTTCCGGCCCCCGGCGACGAGCTGCTCCCCGGCTCTGATGACATGCCCGGAGGGATGGAGAACGGCTGGCCGGGCTTCTTCCACCGGGCCCACCGCCTCCTCCCCGGCGACGGACTCCTGCTGCTCGCCGCACGCCAGCGGCGCGACGCCGGACGCCTGACCGACCCCCTCGGCCCTCTTATTGCCTCGGCGCGAACCGCTGGGTTCCGCTACCTGCAGCACATCGTGGTCGTCCACGGACGTCCCAGCGGCAACCGCATCGAGGCCACACCGATCAAGGGCGCTCCGCCCGGTCTGATCCACTCCGACCTGCTCGTCCTGTCCGCCATCGCCAGCGTGTAGATAAAGGGGTACGCCATGTCTGTCCGGAAATCGGTGTGGAACACCGCCCCCACCTCCGCCCCCGCCCAGCGCGCCGACCGCTACGTATCCGGCTCGAACGCGCACCCGGCCAAGATGCTCCCCGCGATCGCCGCCCACGCCATCCGCACCTACACCCAACCGGGCGAGACGGTCCTCGACCCGATGTGCGGCATCGGCACCACCCTGGTCGAGGCCCTCCACCTCGGGCGCAACGCCCTCGGAGTCGAGTACGAATCCCGCTGGGCCCGGCTCGCGCACGCCAACGTCTCCCGCACCGCGCGGCACATCGGACAGACCAGCGGCCAGGTGGTGTGCGGTGACGCCCGTCAGCTCACCCAGCTCATCGAAACCAACCACCACGGCACGGTCGCACTGGTCGTCACCTCACCCCCATACGGACCCTCCGTCCACGGCCAGGTCCGCTCCAGCCGCGAAACCGGAGAACACGGCGTGGTCAAAAAGGACTACCGCTACAGCCACGACCCACACAACCTCGCCCACGTCACCACCGACCAGCTCCTGGACGCCTTCACTCAGATCCTCACCCAATGCCGCACCGTGCTACGCCCGGGTGGCACGGCCGTCGTCACTACCCGGCCCTGGCGGGCACGCGGCGAACTCATCGATCTTCCCTCCGCCGTCCTCGCCGCCGGACGCGCCGCCGGGCTGATCCCCTCTGAGCGCTGCGCCGCCCTTCTGGCCGGCATCCGCGACAGCCGGCTCATCGCCCGTCCTTCCTTCTTCCAAATGAAGAACGTCCGCGACGCCCGCAGAGCTGGTACCCCATTGCACGTCGTCCAGCACGAGGATGTCCTCGTTCTTACCAAACCAGAAGTCTCAAGGGAGCGGTGCCAGTCCATTGAAAGGCGGACGCGTCCATGCCGGAATTCTGGCTGCGGCAGTGCCCGACGAAGAGCTCAACATGTCGGATCGCGGGGAAAACGGTCGTGAATGTCGAAGCTTTTCAACGGGAATGCGTGTCGCATTCTTGTCGGCTGACCTCGGCCCCTTGGGGTGAAGAGTTGACGGATCGGCCTGATGGCAGCGGCCAGACGGCGAAGTGCCCGTGTGGGGAGAGTGTACCTGTCGGTCGTGAACTGTCGAATGACGTGAAGTGGCGAACCAAAGAAGAGCACAACCCTATTGGGTACCGGAGACTTCTGCAGATGCTCTTCGGGCAGGATGAAAAAGAAGCGTCAGGCGAACATCGAACCTGATAGGGCTCCGTGGCCCGGCGCAATTCGGAGCTATTATCCAGGTTGACGTGGGTGACCCCGGTGGTGAATGCCAAGCTCTGGGGTCTGGCCAATCGCGGAGGGCTGGCATGACTAATACTCTCACAGGTGCTGCACAATCGAGAGAACAAGCTGCACGGCCTCGACTCCGCGCCGTGGACTACCTTCGAGTATCCACGGAGGAACAGGCGAAAGGGTACGGTATTGCGTACGCAGGAAAGAAAACTACGGCATATATTGAGAGGAAGGGGTGGGATCACCTCGACACCTTCAAAGATGAAGGTGTGTCGGGTTCGCTGGAGGCTGACAAGCGGCATGACCTCAAACGATTGATGGAGCGGGCGCGCCAAGTACCACGCCCCTTCGACGTGGTGGTGGTATCTGAATCCCGGGCGATCGGTCGTACGGACCGTGCGTTCTGGCGCTGGGTCTGGGAATTGGAAGACCTCGAGATCTACGTCGCGGATGCGAAGAAGGACATTGATAACACCACCGAGTCGGGAAAGGAGGCCATGAGGGAGGAAGCGAATTTCGCTTTCAAGGAATATGGGCGCATTCGTCAGCGCACCCAGGGCGGTATCCAGGAGAAAGCAGAAGATGGAGGTCTCACTGGGGGGAAGCCCCGGTACGGATACCGCGTTGAAAACCCGGGCAAGCGAGGGCTGTCCCGTATCGTACTGGACCAGTGTGGCGAAACATGTGGATGCGGGCAGCCGCATGAGTGCGGCGTACTGCATCTCGCTCGCGCACTGATTGTTATTGATGGTCTCAACGTCCGTCAGGCCGCTATTCGACTCAATGCACTGAGGCACTACACTCGATCCGGAAAGCCGTGGTCTAGCAGGAATCTTTGGTCGCGGCTGATGGATGCCACGTCAGACTCAGTCGTGATCTTTCGCAACCCCAAAAGGGCCAAGCTCGGTGTTGATGGTACTCCGCTCTACGGAGAGACTGTCATTATCCCCCTGGAACCCGTGTTTACGCCTGACGAGGCGAAACAATTGCGAGCTGCCATGGCTCACAATCGAAGGGGGAGGGGCCTGAAGGAGCAGAAGCAGCCGTATCCGCTTTCCAGGCGCTTCTTCGGTCTTTGCGGCGCCCACTACACCGGATTCCGTCTCAAGGAGGCGTCTGAGCGGGTCTACCGTTGCAGCGGAAAGATCGAGAAATATGCGCAAGCTCCCACTTGCTGCTGCCCTCGAGTGCACGCGGGCTCGCTGGAGCAGCGGGTCTGGAGTGAGGTCTGCGCTCTGCTCGGTGCCCCTGAACGGCTTCGTGTCATGTCCGAGGACTGGGCAGGGTTGGCTGCTGGAAGCAAGATCAACTATGCGCAGCGCATCGTCGATCTGGATAAGCAAATCGAGGCCCAGGACGCGGCCATCGCTGCCGTAATGGTCGTGGCCGCGAAGCAAGCGAACTCAGTGGAAGCCATTGCCAAGGCGACCAAGACGCTCGATGAGGAGCGGGCGCAGCTGATCAAGATGCGCGCTGAAGTCCAAGCCTGGCAAGCGGAGACGGAGGCGTCCGGTCAGCGAGCCCGGGATCTCCAAGCCTTGGCTGAGCTGGCACGGACGCGCTTGCAAGATATGCCGCCCGAGCAGCAGACGGAGATTCTTGATCTGTTGGACGTGCGTGTCACGATCACAGGCCCCGTGCCGAATGTCCGCAAGGCGGACTGCTCACTCACACGGTGGTTCCGTGAACGAAACCGGCCAGTGCCCATCCTCACGGAGGAAGGGTGGACGAGGGTCGAGCCGATTCTGACTGCCGCGCATCAGCGCAAGCGCAACGACCGGCTCCCCGATCGAAGAGTCTTGGACGCGATCTTGCATAAGGCGCGCACAGGGACTCCCTGGCCGACGACTGGCTTCCAGTCTCGTTACCATCGTTGGATGGCTTCGGGACTGTGGCAGGAGATTATGGAGCTTCTGGCGGACGAAAAGGCGACCCCGGTGCCCGCCGCTGGTGCTTTGCCACCCCTCCGCATCGAAGGACACATCGACCCTCGTCTCGTCGTAAGTGTTGGATCACGACCTCAGGACACTGTCTCCATCGGGAAGGGGATCTCGGCGAGCGAGGCGTACCCCCGCTCGCCGTGCACGGTCTCCGCCTTCGGGTGCACGGGCACGATGCGCTTGCCGAAGCGCTGGAGGACGTCGGCGACGCCGTAGGCGGCACGCCGCTGGTTCGTCGACAGGCCCACGACGGCCCAGGTGTCGCCCAGCTCGGTGAGGATCTCGCGGACCGTCGCCGAGTCGCCGTACATATCTGCCTCCTGCGGGTGCGAGAACCGACCTGTGTGCGGCACAACGGAAACCGCGTGCGGGGGATTCCCCGGTGCCGGGGTGATCGTGCGGCAGGTCGGTGTAGGAGGCTCTCAGCCCGCGGACGCGGGCAGCGTGGTGCTACGGAGCCCGGCCGCCGAGCGGACGAGTGAGGCGACCGCCGGCGAGTGACTGCTGGGTGGCCAGGCGATCACCGTGGTGACGTCCGGCGCGTCGACGACGGGCACCGCGACGTGATCGGGCCACTGCCAGGCACGGCTGGAGGCCGGGATGACGAGCAGCGTCCTGCCGAGCGCCACGAGCTGAGCGAGCTGCGACTGGGTGTGCACCTCCGGTCCGGGCCCTTCCGGATAGGTCCCGTCGAGCCGGGGCCATCGAGCGATCGGCAGATCCGGCACATCGCGGACCTCCGCCGGCGTGAGCTGATCGTGTGACGCGAGCGGATGCCCCGCGGGAAGCAGCGCGATCTGACCTTCGGTGTAGAGGTCCTCGGTGTCGAACCCGGCCAGGTCGTCGAACGGCCGGTGCGTCAGTGCCACGTCGGCGCGCCCGTCGCGCAGGAGCCCTGCCTGCTCGCCGACCTCACACAGGAGGACGTCGACCGGTGCCGCACCGGGTTCGCTCGCCACCGCACCGAGGAGCCGTTGCAGCAGCTCGTGGGAGGCCCCGGCCTTCGTCACGAGCACCAGCGGACGTTTCGGATCCGCGGCACGCCGCGTCCGGCGCGCGGCGGCCGCGACCGCGTCGAGGGCCACGTTGGCCTCGCGGAGCAGCACCCCGCCGGCGTCGGTGAGCGCCACTCCGCGACGGTCCCGGTCGAGGAGCCGGACACCGAGCCGCTGCTCCAGCTGGCGGATCGCGCGGGAGAGACATCGACGCGTTGGGGCTCGCCCTCGACGTCACCTCGGATGACAGCGTCGCGGCGGCAGCGGCGACGATCGAGGAGACGGCAGGCTGGCTCGACGTGCTCGTCAACAACGCGGGCATCTCCGGCCGGGCCGACGGGGGCGCGCAAGACCCGACGACGCTCGACCTCGACGTCGTCCGCACCGTCCTCGACACCAACGTATTCGGGGTGGTCCGGGTGACGAACGCGATGCTCCCGCTGCTCCGCCGCGCGGACGCGCCGCGCATCGTCAACATGTCGAGCAACATGGGTTCGCTGACACTGCAGACCGGCCCGATCATGGCCGCGTACGCACCGTCGAAGTCGATGCTCAACAGCGTCACGGCACAGTACGCCCGCCGACTCGCCGACACGAACGTCATCGTGAACGCCGCCTGCCCCGGCTATGTCGCGACCGACTTCACCGGCTTCAACGCGCCGCGGACGCCCGAGCAGGGTGCCGCGATAGCGATCCGGCTCGCGACCCTGCCGGACGACGGGCCGCGCGGCGGCTTCTTCGACGACGGGGGTGTCGTGCCCTGGTGACATGACGGGCCAACGTGGCGCTTCCCGGGGCCCGCCGGGGGCCCGCCAGCGTGTCAACCCCGACGAAGGTCAGGTGCTCGTCCTCGCCGTTCGCCAGAGGTGGCGGGCCTTCGCCGTTTCTACGGTCACTGGCCATGGAATCAAGGACGCGATACGGCTTCGGCCGTCGGTTGCCGGCCGCGGTGGCGCTGTGCGCCGCCGGGGCGGGAGCGGTCATGTGGCTGTCGCCCGGTGGGCTGGGCGACGCGGATCGGAAGGAGGTCACGGGCGGCGCCTCGGTGTCGGTGTACCGCGAGGTGACCGATGTGGTGGCCGGGGCGCCCTCGTGGGCGGGGTCGCTGCTGGAGGTGGCCACCGCGGGCACGCTGGTGGCGCTGGGGCTGCTTCTGCTGTGGACGGGGTGGTCGGCCTTCCGGCGCGCGGACGCCTCCGGCGTGGCCGGGGTCGTCCTCACCGGTATCGGCACCGTGGCCGCCTACGCGGCCAGCGAGGCGGTGAAGCTGGTGGTGGACGAGGAGCGGCCGTGCCGGGCGGTACGGGGAGTCGCGGCGTTGGCGGAGTGTCCAGAAGCGGGGGACTGGTCGTTTCCGAGCAACCACGCCACCCTGGCCACCGGGATAGCGGTCGGGCTGACGGTGCTCAGGCCCCGTCTCGCCGCCGTGGCGCTGCCGTTGGCGGGGGCGGCGGCGCTGCTGCGGGTGGCGGTGGGGGTGCACTATCCGCACGATGTGGCCGCCGGTGCGCTCCTGGGCGCCGCCGTGGTGGTGGCGACGCTGATCGTGGCGAGCCCTCCGGCCGCTCGGGCGGTGTCAGCGCTGTTCGGCCGCCGGTGGGGGAAGGATTCCGGCCTCATGGGCCACCACGGCGGCGGCCGCCCGGTTCTCCACGCCCAGCCGGGCCAGGATCGAGCTCACATGGGCCTTGACCGTTCCCTCCACCACATGGAGCCGACGGGCGATCTGACCGTTGGACAGCCCGCCGCCGAGGAGGGCCAGCACCTCACGCTCCCGGGCGGTCAGGGCGCCGACCCGCTCGCGGGCGGCGGTGCGGCGGTCGGCCAGGGCCCCCGCGCCACCGGAGGCGAGATGCGCCACGACGCGGGCCGCGACCTTCGGTGACAGATAGGCGGCGCCATCGGCCACCGCGCGCACCCCCGCGATCAGCTCCTCCGGTTCACCGGACTTGATGAGGAAGCCCGTGGCGCCGCCGCTCAGCGCCTGGAGGATGTAGTCGTCCTCGCCGAAGGTGGTCAGCATGATGACGCCGGTGGCCGGCGCCGTCCGGTGGATCTCCCGGGCGGCCTCGATACCGCCGGTGCCGGGCATGCGGATGTCCAGCACCGCCACCCGGGGGCGGTGGCGGTGCACCAGCTCCACCGCCTGGTGGCCGTCGCCGGCCTCGGCGACCACGGTGATGTCCGGATCGGTGGTGAGCACGGCCCGGATGCCCGCGCGGATCATAGGCTCGTCGTCGGCGATCAGGACCCGGATCATCGGACACCCTTCCCGGTGAAGGCGTCGGCGGTCACCAGGGTGCCGTGCCGGAAGCACAGCCGGTAGACGTCCCCGGACCGGTCGTCGAAGGGATCGGCCGTCATCGCGTAGTACTCGCAGACAAGGCCCGCTCCCCTCGGTTCGGCCGCCGTCGGCCGGTGGCCGGTCTGGCGCTCGGGCAGGTACTCCGTGATCCGGTCGCGGTCCTGTCCGATGCGCAGCCGGGCGTAGTCGTCCGGGGCCAGCACCGACTCCCGGGCCCTCAGTGTGTCCCACACCCGCAGCGCCCCGATCAGCAGGGCGCCCGCGACCAGGGGGACCATGAGGGCCGCGACCAGGGTGCGGCCGAGCCGGCGGCGGGCGCGCCGGTGGTCATCCGCCACCGGGCCGCCCGCGTTGTCGGGGGCGTCGGTGCCGTCCGCGCCGCCCGAGTTGTGCGGGACGTCCGCGCCGCCCGAGCTGTGCGGGGCGTCCGCGCCGCCCGCGACGTACGGGACGTCCGCGCCGCCCGGGGCATGGGGCGTGGTCCGCACCGCTCGCCGCGCCGTGGGCGTACCGGGAAACGTGGCGCGGACCGCGAAACCGCCCGACTCGGGGCCGTAGCCGAACGTGCCGCCCGCCAGCCCGACGCGCTCGTCCAGGCCGATCAGACCGAAGCCCGCGCCGCCCGAGCGGACGGGGACGACGGTGGGCGCGGGGCCGTTCGCCACCCGGACCTCAGTCTCCTCCGCCGTATGCCGGACCCGCACGGCCGCCTCCGCGCCGGGCGCGTGCTTGGCCACATTGGTCAGCGCCTCTTGCACCACACGGTGCACGGCGCGCTCCACGTCCGACGGCAGTTCGCCGGGCTCGCCGTCGATCCGCAGCCGGACCGTGAGCCCCGACGCCGACGCCCGCTCGACCAGCTCCGTCACCCCGGCGCCGCCCGGCTCCGGCGGTGCTCCGTCCGGCTCCTGGCGCAGGACGCCGATCACCTCGCCGAGCCGGTCCACGGCGGCCGCCGCCCTGGCCCTGATGTCCCGGGCGGCCTCCCGGTGGCCGTCCGCCAGTCCGGGCGCCAGCTTGAGGGCCCCGGCCGAGAGGGAGATCAGGCTGAGCTCATGGCCGAGGACATCGTGCATGTCCTGGGCGATACGGGCCCGTTCCCGCAGCCGGGCCTGCTCGGCGATCAGCCGCTGCTCGCGCTCCAGCCGCGCGGCCCGCTCCCACCCCGCCCGGACCAACTCCCGGTACTGACGGCAGAACCGCCCCACGAACCACGGCAGTACGACCGCCCCGGCCACCACCGCCACGAAGCGGTCGGCCCAGGTGATCCAGGACGGCACCGTGGCGACCGCCACCACAGCGCCCGCGACCACCCCGATCAGCCCCACCGCCGTGGACCACGTCCGCCCGGGCCGCCAGCCCGCCATGAACGCGCACAGCGCCGTGGGCACCACCCACCACAGACTGACCACGCTCAACCCGGCGGCGGCGACGGTGGCCGCGAGCGGAAGGTGCCCGGTCAAGGAGGCCCACGGGCGGCCGGTGAATCCGGTTCTGTGTGCCGTCATGTCCCCCACCTGTGTGATCAGCCGACTCGCAGAGGTGACCTTACGAAAACCGTGGACCGGCGGACACTGCCGAAAGACCAATCCCCACCTGCGCACACCGCACGGCATCCGGCCGACGCCCAGGAGACGCATGCTGGTTATGGGGGCGGAAGTGGGGGGAACCCGACTCATGCGCTCGGCAATCTTGAACCGCCGACCGCGACCGACCGAGGGGGCGGAAGGAGAGGAAGAGACCATGCCCGCAGGATCCAGCCGTAAGCGTGAACGGCAGTACGAGCACATCAAGGAAGGCGCCGAGCAGCGCGGTGCCTCCACCGGCCGGGCGAAGGAGATGGCCGCCCGTACGGTGAACAAGGAGCGCGCCCGCGCGGGCGAGTCCAAGTCCGCCAGTAAGACCTCGATCCAGGACCCGAAGTCCGCACCGCAGCGTGGCGGCCAGCGCTCCGGCAGCCGGACGGGGCCCAAGGGCCCGACGCGCGATCAGCTCTACAACGAGGCCAAGCAGCGCGGCATCGAGGGCCGCTCGAACATGACCAAGGACCAGCTCGCCAAGGCCCTGGGCCGCTGACCTGCATACCCGCCGCCCCTAACCGCGGTGCGCCGCCCTCCCCGCGAGACAGCGGGGCCGGGCGGCGTCCGCCTGGTGGTGGGAGGGCGGGCGGCCTCGCCGGTGTCCACGCCTGGGTGCTCAAGGGGGACACACGCATGACCAGCGCACACGGGCCGGGACATAAGCTGGCCCGATGCAGGAGCGGTACCGGACGGTCGCGCGCGAGGGCGTGCACGAGATCGAGATCAACAGATCGCGCTTCCTCTGCACGCTCGCGCCCGCCGCGACCGAGCAGGAGGCGCAGGACGTCATCCAGCGCGTCAGGAAGGAGCACCCCACCGCCACCCACAACTGCTTCGCCTATGTCATCGGCGCGGAGGGCGGTGTGCAGAAGGCGAGCGACGACGGGGAGCCGGGCGGTACGGCCGGGGTGCCGATGCTGCAGATGCTGCTGCGGCGCGAGGTCCGGTACGCGGTGGCCGTCGTCACCCGCTACTACGGGGGCGTGAAGCTCGGCGCGGGCGGTCTGATCCGGGCCTACGGCGGCGCGGTCGGCGAGGCGCTCGACACGCTGGGCACCGTCACCCGGCAGCGGTTCCGGCTGGTGACCGTCACCGTCGACCACCAGCGGGCCGGAAAGCTGGAGAACGATCTGCGGGCGACGGGACGGGCGGTCCGGGAGGTGCGCTACGCCGAGGCCGTGACCATCGAACTGGGCCTGCCCGAGGCCGATGTGGACGCCTTCCGCGACTGGCTGGCGGACGCCACCGCCGGTACCGCCGCACTGGAGCTCGGCGGCGAGGCGTACCAGAACACCTGAGGGCCGCTTGGTCGTCTGGTCCCTGGACCGCCCTGGACCGCCCTGGACCGCCCTGGTCGGTTTGGTCCCTGGACCGGTTGGCCGCCTGGTCCCTAGACCGGTGAGCGGGCGGACGACGGAGCTGCCTCCGGTGTACTCCGGTCGCTCCGCGCTCTCCGGGGCAGGCCGATTCTGGACGGGCGGCCCTGGGACGCGCGGGGTGCGGGCCGCAGCCGGATCGCGGCGTCGAGGCCGCCACCGGGCGCCCGGGCCAAGGTGGCCTCCCCTCCGCTCACATGGGCGAGCCGCTGCACCAGCGACAGCCCCAGACCGGTGCCGCCCTTCGGGGCGTCCGGCGCGCGCCAGAAGCGGTCGAAGGCGCGGCGGCGCTGATCGGCGGTCATGCCGGGACCCTCGTCGATGACATGCAGCTCGATCCAGGCGGGCCGCGTGGGGAGATGGCGGCGGTCGGGGGCCGTACAGCGCAGCACCATGGTGACGGTGGAGCCGAGGGGCGTGGCACGCAGCGCGTTGGAGAGCAGATTGTCCAGGATCTGCTCCATGGCTCCGGGCACCGCGAGGGCATGGCCGACCTGGTCACCGAGCAGGGCGAGCTGGGCCTTGTGCTGCTCGAAGAGCGGGGTCCAGGTGAGCAGGCGCTCGGCGCACACCTGGTCCAGGTCGACCGGTTCGGGAGTGACGGCGCTCTCCTCCATCCGCGCCATCGCCAGCAGCCCCTCGACCATCCGGGCCAGCCGGTCGGTCTCGGTCATCGCGGCGTTGAGACTGTCCCGGGCGTGTCCGGTCATCTCCGCCTCCAGGTTGTCCAGCCGCAGTCGCAGCGCCGCCAGCGGCGTCTTGAGTTGGTGGGACGCCTCGGCGGCGAAGGCGCGCTGGGAGGCCAGCAGATGTTCCAGCCGGGCCGCGGTCTGGTTGAACGTGACGGCGAGGTTGCGCACCTCCGGCGGGCCGGAGGTCACGGGGGCGGGCGTGGTGAACTGCCCGTCGGCCAGACGGTGCGCGAACCGCTCCAGCTCCAGGATGGGGCGGCTGGTCCAGCGGGCGAACACCAACCCCACGGCGGCGATGGCCGTAAGGACCGCGAGCCCGCCCACGGCCAGCAGCAGCCAGATCCGGTGGACCCGGGACTCCACCGCGTCGGTGGGCACGGTCAGGCGCACCGCGCCCTGCAGATCGTCGCCGTGGACGACGGGGGCGGCGACCGAGAGATAGCGAACGCCGCCGATGGTGGAGGTCCGGACGTCGATCGCGTCCCGGCCGCGCAGCGCGGCGGCGATCTCGGGGCGCGACGCCAGGGTTCGCGACTCCGTGGCGGACAGCGCATGCGAGGTCGCCAGGAGCCGACCGTCGTCGCCGACGATGACCACCCTGCCGCGGATGCGCTCGGCACAGTGCCGTGCCCGGTCCGGCAGTTCGCGCCGCTCCCGGCCCGCCATGATCGACAGCGAGGCGAACGCGGACACCGACTCGGCCTCGTCCTCCGCCGAGGAGATGATCTGCTCTCTCTCGGCTCTGCTGTAGACGTAGCCGAGCGGTATCCCCAGGCTCAGCAGGATCAGAACGGCGAGGCTCAGATATCCGAGCAGCAGACGTCGGGTCACGGCCGGGCGGCCTCCGGTACTCCCGGCACCCCGGACGGAACCCCCGAAGGGGCTCCCGAGTGGACGGCGAGGCGGAAGCCGACCCCGCGCAGGGTCTGGATCCAGGCCGGATCGCCCAGCTTGCGGCGCAGCGTGGCCACATGCACATCCAGGGTCTTGGTCGGCCCGTGGAAGTGGGGGTCCCAGACGCGGTCGAGGATCTGCTGTCGCGAGTACACGGCGCCGGGATCCTCGGTGAGCAGGGCCAGCAGCTCGAACTCCTTGGGGGTGAGGGTGACGGGTGCGCCGCCCACCCACACCTGACGGGTCCGGCGGTCCACGACCAGCGGCTCCTGCTCCCAGGGCGGCGGTTGGGCGGCGGCCGGTGCGGTGGCGGCTGGTGCGGCGGCCGGTGCTGTGGGAGCGGCCGGTGCGGGTGCGGCCGGGGCGGTGGCGGTCGCCGTGGCGGTGGCTGTGCCGGTGCGCTGGGAGCGCCGGGTCACCGCGCGGATCCGGGCGATCAGCTCCCGCATGCTGAACGGTTTCGCCAAGTAGTCGTCCGCGCCCAGCTCCAGCCCCAGGACACGGTCGGCCTCCTCACCCCGCGCGGTGAGCATGATGATCGGCACGTCCGACACCTGCCGGATACCGCGGCAGACGTCGATGCCGTCCATGTCCGGCAGTCCCAGGTCGAGCAGAACGATGTCCCCGTACGGCCCCTCCAGCCCGGCAGCCCCCGTGCCGACATGACCGACCATCAGTCCATACCGCCCCAGTCCCTCGACGAGGGGCTCGGCGATCGTCTCGTCATCCTCGATGAGCAGCGCTCGTACGGTCATGGGGACCTGTGTACCGCAATGCCGGAATGGATTTCTGGTTTTTGTAATGTTGCGAGTGCGGGTCCGAATATTGGAGAAGAACTTGTCATGCTCTAGTGTTCGTTTAGCCTTCGCCTGGCACAGCCCTCCCTACGGTGATTCGCATCTGGTCCAACCACCCGTCAGGGAGGCATGATGAGGGCTCTGCTCGAACACGCCCGCTCGTTCCGGCGCCGGGCCGATTTCGACCACGGCGAATACCGGAAACTGGCCGACGGGCAATTTCCCGAGGCGCTCTTCATTACCTGCTCGGATTCCCGGGTGATTCCCGCACTGATCACCGGCGCCCGGCCCGGCGAGATATTCGAGCTGCGCAACGCGGGCAACATCGTTCCTCCGCACGGGATGCGTCCGGTCTCCGGCGAGGCTGCCACCATCGAGTACGCACTGGAGGTGCTCGGCGTTCACGACATCGTCATCTGTGGCCATTCCCACTGCGGCGCGATGGGTGCGCTGGCCTCCGGTGCGGATCTGTCCCGGCTGCCCGGTGTGGGCGCCTGGCTGTCGGTCGCTCGGCCGGGGCTGGAGTCCGCCCTCGACACGGCCTCCGCCGATCCGTCCCTACGGGAATTGGCGCAGCTCAATGTCCGGAATCAGTTGGCCGCGCTGGAGGAATACCCGGCGGCGCGGCGCCGGCTGGAGACGGGGCGGCTGCGTCTGCACGGCTGGTTCTACCAAGTGGACAGCGCCGAGCTCTGGGAACTCGATACCGACGGTGACTTCCGGGCGCACTCATGACGGGCGGACGACATGCCCGTGGCCGGATTCAGTCGGATCCACCGCCGTCCTACGACATCGACGAGGTGTTCCCGCCGGAAGGCGGACGCGACGCCCAGTCGACGCAACCGATGCCCGCATATGCGCCCGCCGGTGGAACCGTAAGGGGAACGGCCGACGCTCCCGGCTTCCGTAAGGCCGACGCTCCCGGCTTCCGTAAGGCCGACGCTCCCGGCGTCCATGAGGCCGACGGCGGGGCGGGTGGCACAGCACGGGTCGAGGCCATGTTCAAGGGGAGGGGAAAGAGAAAGGCAGGCGGGACCGGTCAGGGCGTCGACCTCGGCACCGAGATCACCGCCTCGCTGGTCGTCTTCCTGGTGGCCCTGCCCCTGTGCATCGGTGTCGCCGTCGCCTCCGGCACCCCGGCCGAACTCGGCATCATCTCCGGTGTCGTCGGCGGGCTGGTGGTCGGGATGACCCGGGGCAGCACCCTCCAGGTCAGCGGCCCCGCCGCGGGGCTCACCGCACTCGTCGCGGAGACCGTCGAGGCCCATGGCATCGCCATGCTCGGTGTGATCGTGCTGATGTCCGGGCTGCTCCAGATCGGCCTGGGGATGATCCGGCTGGGCCGTATGTTCCAGGCCATCTCCATCGCCGTCGTCCAGGGCATGCTCGCCGGAATCGGGCTGCCGCTGATGTTCAGCCAGTCCTATCCGCTGGCCGATGCCGCGGCCCCCGGCACGGCCATCGAGAACATCCTCGGCTTCCCCGCGCACGTCCTCGACACCTTCTCCAACGCACAGACGGCGATCGCCGCGCTGCTCGGCATCGCCACGGTCGTCCTCAGCTTCGTCTGGAAGAAGGTGCCGGGGCCGGTCAGGAGGATCCCCGCCGCGCTGGTCGCCGTCGCCATCGGCATCCTGGTCGCCGCGCTGCCCGGCGTGGAGGTGAAGACCCTTCAGGTCGGCGATCTGCTGGCCTCCGTCCAGTTCCCCGGGCCGGAGCAGTTCGCGGGCCTCGCCGATCCCGCGGTGCTCACCGCCGTCTTCACCTTCACCGTCATCGCCTCGGCGGAGAGCCTGTTCACGGCCGCCGCCGTGGACCGGATGCACGACGGTCCGCGTACCCGCTACAACTCCGAGCTGATCGCCCAGGGCGCGGGCAACACCGTCTGCGGCATCCTCGGCGCGCTGCCCATGACCGCCGTCGTCGCCCGTAGTTCGGCCAATGTGCAGGCCGGGGCCAAGACCCGGCTCTCCCGCACCCTGCACGGCCTGTGGCTGCTCGGCTTCGCGCTGCTGCTGCCGAGCGTCCTCGCCCTGATCCCGATCTCGGTGCTGGCGGGTGTGCTGGTGCACAGCGGCTGGAAGCTGCTCGGACCCGAGCAGTTCCCGAAGATGTGGCGCCAGGACCGCGGCGAGTTCGTCGTGATGACCATCACCACGGGTGTGATCGTCGCCACCGCGCTGCTGGAGGGGGTGCTGGTCGGGCTCGCGGCCGGGATCGTCCTGGCGGCGCTGCGGATGTCGCAGACCTCCGTCGAGCACCGGGTGGAGGGCGATACCGCCAAGCTGGTCATGACCGGCAACGCCACCTTCCTGCGGCTGCCCAAGGTCATCGACGCGCTGGAGGCCGTGGGGTCGGCGGGGACTCCACGGATCCGGCTGGACCTGATGGGGGTGACCCATCTGGACCATGCGTGCCGCAGCCAGATCGAGGAGTTCGTGGAGCAGAAGCGGGCGTCGCAGACCGTACGCGTGGAACTGCTGCTGCCCGACCTCCCGGCGGCGAAGCGGAAGCCGAAGCGGAAGCCCCGGCCCGAGTCCACAACTGACTCCTCGCCCGAGTCGCGGCCTACGCCCTCGCCCGAGTCTCGGTCCACGCCCTCGCCCGAGTCGCGGTCCGAGTCCTGGTCCGGGCTCCGGCGGCAGCCCGTGTCCCCGTCGTGGCCGCCGCCGCAGCCGCACGAGCGGTCCTCGTCGGGTGCGCTGTACGACGCGTTCTACGGCCCTTCCCAGCCGGGCCCGTCCGCGGAGTGGTACTACCTGGACACTCGCCCGTTCGAGGGGCTCCAGGACTCCGAGGAAGCGCGGTGGAGGGACTACCGCGGCTAGACACGCGGGGGCACGGGCCGGGACACCGGCCGAAGACACGGGCGGGAAATACGAGGTCCGTGAGAGACCGGGCACCGACCACGGCTAACGTGGTCGGTGCCCGCGCCGTGCGCACGCCGCGGGTGTGATGCTGGCCACTGGGGTGGAGGAAGGACAGAAGTGCAGGTCGGAGACCGCTTGTGAGAATGCTGCACACCTCCGACTGGCACCTCGGACGATCCTTTCACCGGGTCAGTCTCCTTGCCGCGCAGCGGGAGTTCGTCGACCACCTCGTCACCACCGTGCGCGAGCGGCACATCGACGCGGTGGCCGTCGCGGGTGACATCTACGACCGGGCCGTGCCGCCGCTCGCCGCCGTCGAGCTCTTCGACGACGCCCTGCACCGGCTCGCGGACCTCGGCGTGCCCACGGTCATGATCTCCGGCAACCATGACTCGGCCCGCCGTCTCGGCGTCGGCGCCGGGCTGATCGACCGGGCCGGGATCCACCTGCGCACCGACCCCGCCGGATGCGCCACCCCCGTCGTCCTCTCCGATGACCACGGCGAGGTGGCCTTCTACGGTCTGCCGTATCTCGAACCCGGCCTGGTGCGCGAGGAGTTGGGCGCCTCCGCGGCCGGTCATACGGCGGTGCTGGGTGCCGCCATGGACCGGGTGCGCACCGACCTCGCCACCCGGCCGTCCGGCACCCGCTCCGTCGTCCTCGCGCACGCCTTCGTCACCGGTGGCGCGGTCAGCGACAGCGAGCGGGACATCACGGTCGGCGGCGTCGCCTCCGTACCCGCAGAGGTCTTCGACGGCGTCGACTACGCCGCGCTCGGCCATCTCCACGGCTGCCAGACCATCACCGAGCGCATCCGCTACTCGGGCTCCCCGCTCGCGTACTCCTTCTCCGAGGCGGCGCACCGCAAGTCAATGTGGGTGGTGGAGCTGGGGGCGCCGGGCGAGGCGCCGTCGTGCGAACGGGTGGACTGCCCGGTGCCGCGCCCGCTGGCCCGGATCCGCGGCCGGATCGAGGAGCTGCTGGCCGACCCGGACCTCGACCGCCACGAGGAGTCGTGGGTCGAGGCCACGCTGACCGACGCGGTGCGGCCGCATGAGCCGATGGCCCGGCTGGCACGGCGCTTCCCCCACGTCCTCACGCTCGTCTTCGACCCCGAGCGGCCCCCCGAGGATCCGCTCGCCTCGTACGCACAGCGGCTGCGCGGCCGCTCGGACCGGCAGATCGCCGAGGACTTCGTGGCCCATGTACGGGGCGGCCGTGGCCCGGACGAGGCGGAGCGCGCGCTGCTCGGCGACGCGCTGGAGGCCGTACGGAACGAGGCGCACGAGGGGGTTGTGCCCGGCGAGGAGCACGGCGCCGCGGTGACCGCGACGGCGGGGGCTGGGGCGACGGCGGGGGAGACGGCGCGATGAGGCTGCACCGGCTCGCCGTCACGGCCTTCGGCCCGTTCGGCGCCACCCAGAAGATCGACTTCGATGAGCTGTCCGCCGCCGGGCTCTTCCTCCTGCACGGGCCGACCGGCGCAGGCAAGACGTCCGTCCTGGACGCGGTCTGCTACGCGCTGTACGGCCAGGTGCCCGGCGCCCGCCAGGGCAATGGGCTCTCGCTGCGCAGTGACCACGCCGAACCGCTGACCCCGACCGAGGTCGTTCTCGAATTCACCGTCGGGGAGCGTCGCCTGGAGATCACCCGGCGCCCCGAGCAGCCGCGCCCCAAGAAGCGGGGCACGGGGATGACCCGGGAGAAGGCGCGGACCCTGCTGCGCGAGTACGCCCCGGCAGCGGCGCCCGCTTCGGCATCCGAGCCGGGGCAGTGGAAGGCACTCAGCCGCTCCCACCAGGAGATCGGCGAGGAGATGGGGCAGCTGCTCGGCATGAGCCGGGAGCAGTTCTGCCAGGTGGTGCTGTTGCCGCAGGGCGACTTCGCCCGCTTTCTGCGCGCGGATGAACTGGCGCGCGGCAAGCTGCTGGGCAAGCTGTTCGACACCGGCCGCTTCGCCGCCGTCGAGGAACGGCTGGCGGAGCTGCGGCGGTCGGCGGAGAAGCGGGTCGCGACCGGGGACGAGCGGCTGCTCGCGCTCGCCCACCGGATGGCGCAGGCGGCGGGCCGCACCACGGAGCTCGACGGGCATCCGCTGCCCGAGCCGACCCCCGGTGAACCGGGGCTGGCCGACGCCGTCCTGGAGTGGGCCGCTGTCGCCCGCACCGGCGCGCGCGAACGGCGGGACATCGCGCTCTTCGCCGTACGGGCCGCCGAGGCGGCCCACGATGCCGCCCAGCGGGCCGCCGACGCGACACGCGAACGGGCCGAGCTGCAGCGCCGCCACGCCGAGGCCCGCCGCCGGGCGGACGACCTCGAACGGCAGCGGCCCGACCACGACCGGCTGCGCGAGCTGCTGGAACGAGCCCGCGCGGCCGACGCGGTGGTCCCCGCGCTCGACCTGCGCACCGCAGCCGCCCGCGACCACCACACCGCCGAAACCACCGAACGCCAGACCCGCGCCCGCCTTACCGCCGAACCCGGCCTGGCGGCCACGGCCCTCGCGACGATCCCGGACATCCCCGACCAACGTACCCATGCCGGCCCGGCTGTGGCGGTCCTGCCGGGTCAGGCGTCGTCCGGCGCTGCTGCCGCCTCGGGAGCGCGGGGTGCGGGCCCGTGGCACCCCACCGCGTACGACGCTGGTCGTGGCGGGGTGGCGGCGGGCGCGGCCCGTGATGGTGACGTGCCGTATGGGGGGCGGGACGCCCGTTCGCCGGGCGCGGACGGGTCCGCGGTGCTCGGCGAGGCCGATGCCGAGTGGTTGGGGCGGGTTGAGCGGCGGGTGCGGGAGGAGCTTGGAGCGTTGGGGGCCGCGCGGCGGGGGGAGGCGCGGGCGGAGGCCGTGGTTGGCGAGATCGGCGCGCTCGACCGGGAGGCCCGTGCCGACGACGAGGCGATCGAGGAGGCCGCCGAGTGGCTCGCCGGGTGGGAGGAGACCCACCGGGCCCATCAGCGGCGGGTCGAGGCCGCGCAGGAGGCCGTCAACCGGGCCGAGCAGCTCGGCGGGCGGATCGAGCCCGCCGAGCGGCGCCTCGAGGCCGCCCGGCGGCGGGACCGGCTCGCCGGGCAGGAGCGGCAGGCGCGGGAGGAGCTGTGGCGGGCGCGGGAGGGGGCCACCGCCGCGCGCCAGAACTGGCTCGACCTCAAGGAGGCACGGCTGCGTGGCATCGCCGCCGAGCTGGCGGCCGGGCTGCGCGCGGGGGAGCCCTGCGCGGTGTGCGGGGCGACCGAGCACCCGGGCCCGGCGCGGCCCGGGGCCGGGCATGTGGACCGTACGGCGGAGGAGGCCGCGCTGGCGGACTACCAGCGCGCCGAGGAGGTCCGCGAGGAGGCCGAGCGCACGCGGAACGCACTGCGGGAGGCCCACGCGGGCGCCGAGGCCACGGCGGAGGGCGAGGACGCGGCCGAACTCGACCGGACTCTGGCCGAGTTGCGGGCCACGTACGCCGAGGCCCGTGACGCGGCGGCCGACGGGCACGCCGCCCGCGAGGCCCTGGACCGGGCCGAGGGCGAGCACGCACGGCGTACGGCGCAGCGGCAGGAGGCCGAGCGGCGGGCGGCCGCCCGCACCTCGCGCCGCGAAACCCTGGCCCGGGAGCGGGCCGCGCTGCTGGCGGAACTGGAGCAGGCGCGCGGTGCGGACGCCACCGTCGCCGAGCGCGCGGCGCGGCTCGAGCGGCAGGCGGGGCTGCTGGCCCGCGCCGCCGAGGCGGCGCGGGCCGCCGACGCGGCCGCGAGCCGGCTGAAGGAGTCGGACGCCCGGCTCGCCGACGCCGCGTACCGGGCCGGGTTCGAGACCCCGGAGCAGGCCGCCGAGGCCGTGCTGCCCCCGGACCGGCAGCGCGAGGCGCGCCGCCGTCTCGACGCATGGCAGACGGAGTTGGCGGCGGCCGGGGCCGAGCTGTCCGACGCCAGGGTGCTCGCCGCCGCGCAGGCGCCGCCCGCCGACCCCGCGGCGGCGCAGACGGCGGCCGACGCGGCCACCCGCGCGCTGCGCGAGGTCTCGGCCGCGGACGCGGCGGCCCGCACCCGCTGCGAGGACCTCGACGCGCTCTCCGCGCAAGCGGTCGCCGACGCCCGCGGGCTCGCCCCGCTGCGCGCGGAGCACGACCGGATCGCCCGCCTCGCCTCGCTCGCCGCGGGCACCTCCACGGACAACGAGCGCAGGATGCGGCTGGAGGCGTATGTGCTGGCGGCCCGGCTGGAGCAGGTCGCGGCGGCGGCGAGCGCCCGGCTGCGCCACATGTCCTCCGGGCGCTACACCCTGGCGCACTCCGACGCCCGCTCCGGCGGACGCGGCCGTTCCGGTCTCGGACTGCATGTCATCGACGCCTGGACCGGCAGCGAACGCGACACCGCCACCCTCTCCGGCGGCGAGACCTTCTCCGCCTCGCTCGCCCTCGCGCTGGGCCTGGCGGACGTGGTCACCGACGAGGCGGGCGGGGTCCGCCTGGACACCCTCTTCATCGACGAGGGGTTCGGCAGCCTCGACGAGCAGACCCTGGACGAGGTCATGGACGTGCTCGACTCGCTGCGCGAGCGGGACCGTACGGTCGGCATCGTCAGCCATGTCGCCGATCTGCGCCGGCGGATCCCCGCCCAGCTGGAGGTCGTCAAGGGCCGCGAGGGCTCGGCCGTACGCCACCGTACGGCCGCCGCGCTCTAGCGGGTGGGCGGGTCCAAGCTCTAGCGGGTGGGCGGGCCTGCGCTCCAGGGCGGGCCTGCGCTCCAGCGGGAACGCGGGCCTGCGCTCCAGCGGGTGGGCGGGTCCGCGCTCCAGCGGGTGGGCGGGCCGCACGCCGTAAGGATTGCGGCCCGCCCGTCGGCGCTCAGTAAAAGCTCAGAGCGCCGACAGCTCCTCCACCAGGTCGTCAAGACCCAGCGAACCCTGCGACAGCGCCGCCATATGCCACTTCTTGGCGTCGAAGGCGTCGCCGTGCGCCTTACGGGCCGCCTCCCGCCCCGTCAGCCAGGCCCGCTCGCCCAGCTTGTAGCCGATTGCCTGGCCCGGCATGCCCAGATAGCGCACCAGCTCACTGTCGAGGAACTCCGCCGGACGGCCGCAGTGCAGCCCGAAGAACTCGCGCGCCAGCTCCGGAGTCCACCGCTCACCGGGGTGGAAGGGCGAATCGGCGGGGATCTCCAGCTCCAGATGCATCCCGATGTCGACGATCACCCGCAGCGCCCGCATCATCTGCGCGTCCAGATAGCCCAGCCGCCGCTCCGGGTCCGACAGGAAGCCCAGCTCGTCCATGAGCCGCTCCGCGTACAGCGCCCAGCCCTCGGCGTTGGCGCTGACCATGCCGACCGTGGCCTGGTAGCGGGAGAGCTGGTCGGAGACGTGCGCCCACTGGGCGAGCTGCAGATGGTGGCCGGGGACGCCCTCGTGGTACCAGGTGGAGACCAGGTCGTAGACGGGGAAGCGGGTCTCGCCCATCGTGGGCAGCCAGGTCCGGCCGGGGCGGGAGAAGTCCACCGACGGCTGGGTGTAGTACGGCGCCGCCGCGCTGCCCGGCGGGGCGATCATCGACTCGACCCGCTTGACCCGCTCGGCCAGGTCGAAGTGGGTGCCGTTCAGCTCCTCGATGGCCTCGTCCATCAGCTCCTGCAGCCACACCCGCGTCTCCTCGACGCCCTCGATATGCGCACCGTGGGTGTCGAGGTGGCGCAGCGCCTCCCACGGGTTGGCACCGGGCAGGATCTTCTCGGCCTCGGTGCGCATCTCGGCGTGGATACGGTGGAATTCCGACCAGCCGTACGCATACGCCTCGTCCAGGTCGAGATCGGTGCCGTTCCACATCCGGGCCCAGCGGCGGTAGCGCTCGCGCCCCACCACATCGGCTGCGCCCTCGATGGCCGGGGCGTATGTCTCGCGCAGCCAGTCGCGGAGCGCGACCAGCGCGCCCGTCGCCGTGGCGGCGGCCTCGTCCAGCTCACCGCGCAGCGCGTCGGGACCCTCGGCGGTGAAGTCGGCGAACCAGCCGCCGTCCGTGCCGATCCACTCCGTCAACTGATCGAGGACCGTGGCCACCTGCCGGGGACCGGCCGGCAGACTCCGCCGCAGCCCCTCGGCGAGCGAGGCGCGGTATCCCTCCAGCGCGGCCGGTACGGCGCGCAGCCGGGCCGCGACGGCCGACCAGTCCTCCTCGGTCTCGCTGGGCATCACCGTGAAGATGCCGCGCACCGAGTGCAGCGGGGAACTCAGGTTGCTGACCGCGCGCAGCCCCTCATGGGCGTCGTGCACGGCGAGCTCGGCGGTCAGCCGCTCCCGCAGCAGCCGGGCGCAGCGGCGCTCGGCGTCGCTGTCCGCCCCGGGGCGCGCCTCGGCCTCGGCCAGCCGCGCCAGGGTGGTGCGGGAGAGGTCGGCGACGGCCTCGGCCCCGTCGGGCGAGAAGTCCGGGAGGCGCCGGGAGCTCTCGGGAACGCCCAGGTAGGTGCCGGTGATCGGGTCGAGTTCGATGAGGGCGTCGACATAGCTGTCGGCGACCTGACGGGGCAGCGGAGCGTTCTTGGTATCGGACATGCGGCCCATCCTCGTACGTTCCGGGGTGCGGCGTCAGCACCACGGGAGTGTGACGAGCGGGAACAGAGGTGTGCTACGAGATTGCTGAGCCGTCCCGGGCGGGCGGCAGCAGCGGGCCGCAGCTCCACTGCTGGAAGATCAGCCGGGTCTCGACCCGGGCCACCTCCCGGCGCGAGGTGAACTCGTCCAGCACCAGCCGCTGCAGATCGGCGGTGTCGGCCACCGCGACATGCACCAGATAGTCGTCCGGCCCGGCCAGATGGAACAGCGCCCGGGACTCGGGCAGCGCCCGGATCCGCTCCACGAACGGGCCGACCAGCTCCCGGCGGTGGGGCCGTAGCTGGACCGAGAGCAGGGCCTCGAGACCGCGTCCCAGTTTGGTGGGGTCCAGGCGGAGTTCATGGCCGAGAATCACGCCGGAGCGGCGCAGCCGGGCCACCCGGTCCAGACAGGTCGAAGGCGCCACGCCGACCTGGGCGGCCAGATCGCGGTAGGTGGTCCGGGCGTCGTTCTGCAGCAGCCGCAGAATCTGGAGGTCCACCGGATCGAGAGCGATGGTTTCGGCCATCGGCCGAACGTAGCACGGACGTCAGCCGCGAGAGTCCGGTGGTTGTTCACCCTTCACGCATGGACATCAGGGAGAGCACGGAGAGCATGGAGAGCACGGAGGGTATGGGGGTCGCGCCGGGCAGCCACGGCTCGCGCGGCGAGGCCGGACGCGCGTTCGCCACCGAGGCCGTCCATGCCGGGCGCGAGGACCTTCCGGCCATGGGACTGCACGCCGTACCCCTGGACCTGTCGACGACCTACCCGTCGTACGACAGCCGCCAGGAGGCCGCCAGGATCGACGCGTTCGCCGCCACCGGCGCCCGGCCGGACGGCCCGCCCGTCTACGCCCGCCTGGACAATCCCACCGTGGCCCGCTTCGAGACCGCCCTGGCCCGGCTGGAGGGCACCGAGAGCGCGGTCGCGTTCGCCAGCGGCATGGCGGCGCTCAGCGCGTGTCTGCTGGCGCGCGGGGCCCAGGGGCTGCGGCATGTGGTCGCGGTCCGCCCGCTGTACGGATGCAGCGACCATCTGCTGGACGCCGGGCTGCTGGGCACCGAGGTCACCTGGGTGGATCCGGCCGGGATCGCGGAGGCGATACGCCCCGACACCGGCCTCGTCATGGTGGAGACCCCGGCCAATCCGACACTCGCCGAAGTCGACCTGCGGGCCGTCGCCCACTCCTGCGGCACGGTCCCGCTGCTCGCGGACAACACCTTCGCCACACCGGTGCTGCAGCGCCCGGCCGAGCGGGGCGCGAGCGCGGTCCTGCACAGCGCCACCAAGTACCTCGGCGGACACGGCGATGTGATGGGCGGCGTGGTGGCCTGCGACGAGGAGTTCGCCCGGGTGCTGCGGCAGGTGCGGTTCGCCACCGGCGGGGTGCTGCATCCACTCGCCGGATATCTGCTGCTGCGCGGACTGTCCACGCTGCCCGTACGGATGCGGGCCGCCTCGGCGACCGCGGCCGAGCTGGCCCGGCGGCTGGCCGCCGATCCCCGGGTGGCCCGCGTCCACTATCCGCGGATCGGCGGGGCGATGGTCGCCTTCGAGACCCGCGGCGATCCGCATGCGGTGATCTCCGGGGTGCGGCTGATCACCCCGGCGGTCAGCCTGGGCAGTGTGGACACCCTCATCCAGCACCCGGCCTCCATCAGCCACCGGATCGTGGCCGAGGGGGACCGCCACTCCTCGGGGATCGGCGACCGGCTGCTGCGGATGTCGGTCGGGCTCGAGGACGTCGAGGATGTGTGGCGCGATCTGGACCAGGCGCTCGACGGCGGCCCGGCGGGGCGCGGCGCCCACCGGGCGGAGCGCGCGGCCTACAGCGATGTCCCCGCCGGTCTCAGCGCGAGTGCGGCAGCGGGGGGACCGGTGCCGGTGCCGGTGCCGGGTCCAGGCAGGCGCTGATCACCAGCGTGCCCTGCTCGATCTGGTAGTCCAGCGGCAGTTCGAGGGAGCGCATCGCGGTCACCATGCCGGTGTTGGCCGACTGGGTGACGGCGTAGACGCTCTCGTAGCCGGTCTCGGCGGCCATCGCGACCAGCCGCCGCAGCAGCTCCCCGCCGACGCCGCGCCGCTGCCACTCGTCCTCGACGATCAGCGCGACCTCGGCCTCGTCCCCGTCCCAGAGCAGATGGCCGAGGGCGACCAGCCGCCCGGAGGCGGTGTACGCGGCCAGGGTGCGGCCGAAGCGCGGACTCAGCAGATGGGCGAGGTAGCGGTCGGCGTCGCCGACCGGTCCGTGGTAGCGCAGCCCGAGCGTCGCGGGGGAGCAGCGGACGTGCATCTCGCGGGCCGCGGCCAGGTCGCCGGTGCCGGCGCGGCGCACGGTGATGGCGTTGCCCTCGGGCAGCGTCAGCACATCACCGTCGTGCGGGATCCGCGAGCCGAGCCGGGCGTCCAGCTCGACCAGCGCGCGGGCCCGGGCGAACTCGGTCGGGGTGAACGGCAGATACGGCCGCTCGATGACGATCGCGCCGCCGGACGGATCGCGCAGCCGCATCACGGTCTCCTCCAGGACACCTTCGGCGGGCGGTGTGCTCTCCAGGGAGCGGCCGCTGAAGGACTTGGCGGGAACCGAGCGGATGGTGCAGCGGCCGAACAACTGACGCAGGGCGAGCGGGAGTTCGGCGGCGTCCAGGGCGGTACGGGTGGCCAGGGTCAGCGCCTGGGTCGGCGCGTCCACCAGGTCGTGAGTGTCGGCCCGCTCGACCCAGGTGTCGCTGCCGCCCGAGGCCGCGACGGCGTCGGTCAGCTCGGTGGACGGCAGGGCCTCGGGCGCGCGCAGCAGGAACTCGTCCACCGTGCCGTCGGGCAGCGGATGGGTCTGCAGGGCCAGGATGTCGACCCGGTGCCCGGCCAGCGCCGCGCAGAGCGCGGCGAGGGTGCCCGGCTCGTCTCTTACGGTCGTGCGCATCCGCCACAGCGTGGTGGCCTCGGGGGCCGTGGTCTCCGGGGCGCCCGCGGCGTGGGCGGTTCGCGCGTCGGCCGCGGGCGAGGGTGAGCTGCCCGGCGGCGCGTGGTCCTGGCGCCGTGACCACCATGCGACCAGCTCGTGCCGCCAGCGGGGGCGGTGCCGGGAAGGGGGCTCGGGGGTCACTCGAAATGTCATGCAAACACCCTCGCGCACAGGTGTTGCGTGATCACGAACGGACTGTGACCTATGGGTTAAGGGCGCATCTGATAACAGAAGCTTATTTTGTCCGAAATCAAAAGGTTGAAGTCCGAGGTTCCGTCACCCTACCGCCCACCTGCGCAGTACCCTGCCGCAACGCCGTGCGTACGCCCGCTGGAAGAGCGGCACCAGCGGCCCGCCGGCCCGGCTGAACCAGGAGTCCGGGCGGCTGAACGCCGTCACCGTCAGCACCACCGAGCCATCCGGCTCCAGATCCACCAGGAACGACTCCTCGCCGCGCTCCGGATGGCCGGGCAGCGTGCCGTACGCGAAGCCGGTCCGCGTCTCCTCCGCTACCGTCCACACCACCTCGCACGGCGCGCGCAGCCGCAGCCGCCCGACCCCCAGGCCCACCACGACCGGCCGGCCCGGGGTGGCGACCGGAACCGTGGCGCGGATCGACACCCCCACCGCCCGGTGCATCCGCCAGTCCATGACCGCCCGCCCGGCCGCCTCGAAGGTGCCCCGCCCGTGGCCGATACGGGTCCGCACCCGCAGATGGCGATAGCCGGCGGGCAGCGGCCACCGCCGGGTGGCGCCCACCTCCGGGTAGGTGAGACGGGAGGCCGGGCCGGGGGTGTCGGTGGATCCCATGCCCGTACGGTACGCGGCGGCCTTATGGCGAGCGGCGCCGGAACGTGGCGCCCTTACGGTGCCCAGCGCGGGAACGTGGCGCCCTTACGGTGCCTTCTCGGGGACGCCGCGCGGGGCACTTTCCCGGTGCGGGCGCACGGTTATTCACTGGGCGTTCGTAAGAGCGGCATCTTGCACCGATAACAAACACAACAGCACAGCAGTTCTACGAGCAACTGGAGGGCACCATGGGGCGGGAATCCGGCAGAGGGATCGGACGGCGCACGGTACTGCAGGGATCGGCGGCCGCGTCGGCGGCGCTCGCGGTGCCCGCCGTGGCATCGGCCGCGTCGGCGGCGTCCGGCGCGCCCGCTCAGGCGCTGTCGGGGCGTCCGAGCGCCCAGTGGGGCGTTCAGGTGGGCGATGTGACAACGTCTTCGGGGCTGGTGTGGGTCCGCTCCGACCGTCCGGCCCGCATGATCGTGGAGACGTCCGCGACCGAGTCCTTCACGCGGGCCAAGCGGTGGCGGGGCCCGCTGGTCGGCCCCGGCACCGACTTCACCGGGCGCACCGCGCTGCACGGCCTGCCCGCCGGGAGCCAGGTGCACTACCGGGTGCTGCTGGCCGACCCGGAGGACCCGCGCCGCACCAGTGAGCCGGTCCACGGCACGTTCCGCACGGTTCCCGAGCGCCGTAAGGACGTGCGTTTCGTCTGGTCGGGCGATCTGGCGGGGCAGGGCTGGGGCATCAACCCGGACCACGGCGGCTACCGCATCTTCGAGGAGATGCGCCGCCGCGAGCCGGACTTCTTCCTGTGCAGCGGCGACAACATCTACGCCGACGGCCCGATGACCGAGACCGTCAAGCTGCCCGACGGTTCCACCTGGCGCAATCTCATCACCCCGGAGAAGACCAAGGTCGCCGAGACGCTCGACGAGTACCGCGGCAACTTCCGCTACAACCTGCTCGACTCCGCGCTGCGCCGCTTCCACGCCGAGGTGCCGACCATCACCCAGTGGGACGACCACGAGGTGCTCAACAACTGGTACCCGGGCGAGATCCTGGTCGACGACCGCTACACCGAGAAGAACGTCGACGTGCTGGCCGCCCGCGCGCGCCAGGCGTTCGCCGAGTACTTCCCGATCAGCACGCTGCGGCCGGACGCGAGCGGCCGCGTCTACCGGGTCCAGCACCACGGCCCGCTGCTGGACGTCTTCGTGCTGGACTGCCGCACGTACCGCGACCCCAACTCGCCGGGCCGTCAGCCGGAGGACGCCCAGGGCATCCTCGGCGCCGAGCAGCTGGGGTGGCTCAAGCGCGAGCTGTCGCGGTCGCGCGCGGTGTGGAAGGTCATCGCCTGCGATATGCCGCTGGGTCTGGTGGTCCCGGACGGGAACACCGACTTCGAGGCCGTCGCGCAGGGCGACCCGGGCGCCCCGCTCGGCCGTGAGCTGCAGATGGCCGACCTGCTCCGGCACATCAAGCACCGGAAGATCACCGGCACGGTGTGGCTGACGGCGGACGTCCACTACACCTCGGCGCAGCACTACGACCCCTCGCGGGCGGCGTTCAAGGACTTCGCGCCGTTCTGGGAGTTCGTCTCCGGTCCGCTGAACGCGGGTGCCTTCCCCTCGGTGAAGCTGGACGGCACGTTCGGCCCCGAGCAGCCCTTCGTCAAGGCGCCGACCGTGGCGAACGTCTCGCCCGCCGAGGGCTTCCAGTTCTACGGCGAGGTGGACATCGACGGCGACAGCGCCGAGATGACGGTCCGGCTGCGCGAGGACGGCGGCAAGGTGCTCTTCACCAAGGTCCTGCGGCCGGGTCTGGTCGGCCAGTAGCCGTATGCGGCGCGGTGCGCGGCCCCGTACGGAACACCCACGGGGCCGCGGACCGGGCGGCGCGCGGGAACAGCGGGAGATCCGGGGTGCCGGGCGGAAAGCCGGTCGTCAGCGGCTGCCGTCCAGGATGACGCGGGCGACCAGCGCGGGGTCGTCGCAAATGGGCACGTGGCCGCAGCCGGGGAGGCGGACCAGCCGGGCGCCGGGGATGACCCGCTTGGCGCGGACGCCCTGGCGGCGCGGCAGCACCCGGTCGCGCGAGCCCCAGGCGATGGTGACCGGGACATCGGGGATGTCATGCGTGAACAGCTCGGCGTTTCCGGCGGTCAGCGTGGCGTCGAAGCCGACCGCCTCACGCATCGCCCGCGTCTCGGCGACGCCCGCGGCCGGTGAACGCCGCGCGGGCCGGGCGTAGATGGCGCCGGTCAGCGCGGCCCCTCCGGCGGCGCCGCGGGCCAGCCAGGCCACCAGCGGCGGCGGCAGCACCCGCGCGCCGGCCCGCATGGCGGACAGCACGCCGAAGGCGTAGCGGCGCTCGGTCTCGTTCCAGAACTGGGCCGGGGACAGCGCGGTGACGGACCGTACGAGTCCGAGTCGGCCCAGCTCCAGGGCGAACAGCCCGCCCAGCGAGTTTCCCGGCCGCGTCGGGGCGCTTGACGCCAAGGGTTTCGAAGAGCGCGCCGAGTCTTTTCGGCTTTCCCTTTGAGGGCACCCGCCGTGACCGAGGTCGCGGTGGGTGCCCTCGACGCGTTCTTCAGGGCGTGGGTGCGGTGAGATACCGCTGGACCGTGGGTCCGAGCCAGTCCACGATCTCCTCGCGGCCGAGCGCCATGCTCGCCGGGAACCGCAGCACGTAGCGCGTCAGCGCGAGCCCGAGCACGGTCGAGGCGCACAGCGCCGCCCGCGCCGGCGCCTGTTCCGGCTCGGGGCCCACCCGGCGGGCCAGCGGGATCAACTGCTCGCGCAGCACGCTCTGCATGCGCTCGGCGGCGGCCGAGTCGGTGGCGCCGACCCGCATCAGCGCGGTGAGCTCCCCGTTCTCCTCCCACAGGGTGAGGAAGCGGCGCACCAGCGTGCGGCCGATCTCCTCGCGCGGTTCGACGGGCAGGCCGGGCAGCCCGGGGTCGATCGCGACGGCCGCCGCGAACAGGCCCGCCTTGTTGCCGTAGTAGCGCATCACCATCGACGGGTCGATCTGAGCGTCGCGCGCGATGGCCCGGATGGTCGACTTCTCGTAGCCATCCGCCACGAACCGCTCGCGGGCCGCGGCGAGGATCGTGGCGCGGGTGGCGTCGGAACGCCGGGCGGCCTGCTGGTTCTCTGTGGTGCCGGTCATGCCAACAACGTAGACCAACAGGTGTTGACAGTCCAGAGCTGCGGCTTTACGTTTGCCAACAACGTTGACCAACGGCGTTGGCAAACAAGTGTTGGCAAGGTCGCAGTCGCTGGAGGGCTTGGTGTCACCAGCGATGCCCCTTGAGCGTCCGCCAGATCTCCTCGTGCCACGGCTGGCGAGCGTTGTGAGCGCCGCCGGACCCAGTACGGCGGTGGCCGGCCTCGGTGCCGTGGGGCAACCGATAGCGAGAGGAAGTACCGAAAATGGCCAAGCTGCAGAGCCTCGACCCGCACACGCCGATGTTCGCGCAGTTCAAGGAGAAGACCGGGCCCATCGTCCTGGCCAACACCTTCGTCGTCCCGAAGGAGAGGACTGAAGCGTTCCTGGCCCTCTTTCGGAGGCAGGCGGAGTTCATGAAGGCCCAGCCGGGATTCGTCTCCCTGCAGATGCACCAGGGAACGGCGGACAGCCAACTTCTGATGAACGTTGCGGTCTGGGAGTCGACCGAGGCGCTCGCCACGGCGTTCGGCAGCCCGGAGTTCCAGCGCATGGCGGCCGAGTTCGGCGACGACATCGTGTCGTACCCGCACATCTTCGAGCAGATCGACATATGACACGGCAGCTGCGGCCGGGGGAGGGCGCTCGGAGAAGCCCTGCCCTCCCCGGGCAGTCACGCATCCATGCGCCATGCCGGGTCGCCAAGGCCGAGCCCGAAGCCGGCCGCCGGTCACGCCGGCCAACCAGGTCAGCCTGGACTACGACAGCTGGACGACTTCGAGCCACACCACTACGCGTTCATGGTCAGCGAGCAAGTCGGGCAGATCTATCGCAGTTGGCACACCATCGGCCGCAGGGGCACCTACTTCCGCGACCCCGACGGACATCTCATGGAAATCCTCACCCCGGGCGGCGCCGGGTCGTGATCCGCTGGCGGCCCAGCGGATCACGGCTTCACCGGTGGTGGCGGGATCGCGGCAAAGCCGGTATCGGCGAAGACGAACCGGCAGGCCGGCGCGGTCAGGGATGCCCCGAGTAAGGCGATCTTGCCCGCCCCACCCGCACCGGTCCGTGCCATCTGACACGTCATCGGCCGCCCCCGCTAGGCCCGCCACATCCGCCGCGTCCGTGGCTGAACCCTGCCCAGTCCGAACATCAAAGGAGAAGAACCATGTCGCTGAAGAACGTCAACACCGTCCTGGCCACCATCTGCGTCCTGTTCAGCTTTTACCTCGCGATGTCCTTCATCCTGACCCCCGAGACGTCCACCCCGGGCTTCGGCCTGCCGACCTGGCCCGCCGGCGACGGCGGCGGCTTCCTCAACGTGAAGGGAAACCGCGAACTCGCGATGGGCCTGGGCATGGGCGCCCTGCTGGTGACAGGCCAACGCCGCGCCCTGGGCTGGGTTGTGCTGATGGTGGCCGCCGCCCCGTTCGGCGACATGATCACCGTCCTGGCCCACCACGGCTCCCTGTCCGCCGCGTTCGGCATCCACGGCCTGACCTCGGCATTCATCGCGGTTACGGGCCTGCTGCTCCTCCGCGAGACCAGCAAGGCCCACAAGGCCCCCGCCCCGGCGCCCGCCGCGCAGCCCGCCTGACAGCTGCATGCCCCGAAGGGGTGGCCCGGCCACATGGCCGGGCCACCCCTTATCTGTCAGCGACCGCATCTGTCAGCGACCGCCGGGAAGGCCCAGGCAGACGATCTTCTTCCAGTGAGCGACGGCCTGACTGCCGAGGCGGCCTGCTGCGCCGCAGCGGCTCCCGGTGCCTGTGCCTGTGCCTACGCCGGCCGTGAGCGGTGCGCGATCCGGTCGGCGCGGTTACAGCCCGCCCGCGACCCGCAGCACCGCGCCCGTCGTGTACGACGCCTCCGGCGACAGCAGCCACGCCACCGCACCCGCGATCTCCTCCGGCTCGCCCGGGCGCCCCATCGGCACCCGCCCGGGGTTGCGCCACGGCCGCTCGGGGTCGCCCATCCGCGCGTGGATGTCGGTCAGCGTCATCCCGGGCTGGACGGAGTTGACCCGAATCCCCTCCGCCGCCAGCTCCTTCGACAGTCCGACGGTCATCGTGTCGACCGCCGCCTTGCTGGCCGCGTAGTGCACATACTCCCCGGGACTGCCGGTCGTCGCCGCACCCGAGGAGATGTTGACGATGGCGCCGCCCTGTCCGCCGTGGCGCGTGGACATCTCGCACGCCGCGCGCCGGGCGCACAGCAGGGCCCCGGTCACATTGACGTCCACGACGCGGCGCATCACCTCGGGTGAGGTCTCGGTGAAGCGGCCCAACGGCCCGGTGATCCCGGCGTTGTTGACCAGACCGGTGATCGGGCCCAGCTCCTCCCGCACCCGGTCGAACATCGCCTCGACCTGCTCCGCGTCGCTGGTGTCGGCCTGGACGACCACCGACCGCACACCCTCCGCGCGCACCGCCGCCGCCCACCGCTCCGCCGCGTCCTGGGCGCTCTCGTAGCCGATGGCGACGCTGTGCCCGGCGCGGGCGAGCCGCACCGCCACCGCCGCTCCGATACCGCGACTGCCCCCGGTGACCACCGTGACCTGGTCCATGCCCATCCGCGTGCTCAGCTCCCGCCCCATAACGCATTTCGTTCCGACGGTCACCGACGATAACCGGTCAAAGGATTGGTCTTGACCAAGTTCGCACGCCGCCTTATGGTCACATTGATACTGCAACAACCTTTAATAAAGAAGCGCGCATAACTGTGAAGGCGCGCAGGACTGCCGGCCGTCGGAATCAAGGGGGACAGCGTGGGGACCACTCAGCTGGAATCGGTGCCTGAGCCCAAGTACTGGCATCTGAAGACCGTGCTCAGCGACGCACTCGACTCGGAGTTCGCGGTCGGCGAGATCCTGCCCAACGAGCGTGAGCTGGCAGCCCGCTTCGGCGTCGCCCGCGCCACCCTCCGACAGGCCCTCGAGCAGCTGGAGCTGGAGGGCAGGCTGCAGCGCCGCCGCGGCGTCGGCACCACCGTCGCCCCGCCCCGCGTCGGCGTGGCCGTCGGGGACTACGCCCACGGCTGGACCGACACCTCCGGTGAGGACACCTGGCAGACCGTGGACAGCACCGAGGTCGTGCCGCCCGCCGAGGTCGCCCGGCTGCTGGAGCTCGATCCCGACACCCCGGTCCACCGGGTGCGCCGCACCCGGATGACCCACGGCCAGCCGCTCGCCGCCGAGCTGCTGTACGTACCGGCCGTGTCCGTCCCCGGCCTCGCCGCCATCGACACCCCCAGCGGGCTGGCCCGCGCCCGCGCGGTGCTGCGCGAGCTGCGGCGGCTGGAGCTGGAGGGCCGTGAGCAGACCGTGGAGCTCGGCTCGGCCCGCGCGGACGACGCCAAGGAGCTCGACCGGCTGCCCGGCGCCCCCGTCCTCCTCGTGACCACCCGCTATGTGACCGCGGGGCGCACCGCGGCCGTCGCCGTGGCCACCTACCGGGCCGACACCTGCCGGCTCACCTTCGGTGACGCGGCGGGCGAGGAGCTTCTGGCGGGCTGATCCGGGCCCGCTCTGTGTCGTGGGTCCGGCGCATGTCGTGTGCCCGCGTCGCGCCGCCACCGCGTACGCATCCCAAAACCCGAAACGTCCGGCCCGCCCCGCGTCCCGCGTCAGCGGCTCGCGCGGCGGGTCGTCACCGTGCTGTCGACCGCGAAAAGCTCCTGCTCCACATGGTCGAGGGCCAGCCGCAGTGCCCCCGTGGTCACCGCCGCCTCGCCCAGCAGCGAGAGCGTGACCTCCGGGGCCCGCAGACAGTAGCGGGACAGCTCATCACGCAGCGGGGCCAGCACACCGTCCAGCCCGGCGGCCCAGCCGCCGACCACGACGACCTCGGGGTCCAGCGCCAGCACCAGGGCCGCCGTGTCGTGCACCAGCCTGCGGACGAAGCGGTCCACGGCCGCGCGGGCGCGTACGTCGCCGTCGCGGGCCAGCGCGAAGACATGCGCGACCTGCGCCTCGTCCAGCGGGTTCAGCGGCTCCCCGGTCGTGGAGAGCACCTCCTCCGGGGCGGCCTCGCGGCCCAGCAGATGCAGCGCCCCGATCTCCCCGGCGGCGCCGCCGAAGCCACGGTGGAGCCGGCCGCCGATCAACGACCCGGCCCCCGGGCTCAACCCGGCCAGCACGAAGACCACATCGTCCGAGCCGACCGCCGCGCCCTTCCAGTGCTCGGCCACCGCAGCCGTGTTCGCATCGTTCTCCACCAGTACCGGACAGCGGAAGGACCGCCGCAGCCGCTCGCCCAGAGGCAGTCCGGTCCAGCCGGGGAGCGCGGTGCACAGATGGACGGTGCCGTCGGCCTCGACGATGCCGGGGCTGCCCACCCCGACCGCGCGCAGCGAGAACCGGGCCACCCCCGCGCGCCGCAGCAGATCCGCCACGGCGGTGCGCACCCGCTCCAGCCGCTCGTCCGCCGACGCCTTCTCCGAGACCTCGCGCACGATCGAGCCGAGCGCGTGTCCGTCGAGGTCCGACAGGAGCGCGGCGACCCGGTGTGCCCCTATCTCTATGCCCAGCAGATGCCCGGCCTCGGCCCGGAAGCGGAAGCGGCGCGCGGGGCGGCCCTGACGGCGGACGCCGCCCTCCTCGGCGGGCACCTCGACCACCAGACCGCTGTCGGCCAGCCCGTCGATCACGCCCTCGACGGTGGGCCGGGACAGCCCGGTCACCCGCGTGAGATCGGTGAGGCTCGCGCTACCGGCACAGCCGCCCGCGTCGTCCGGGCCACCCTCGGTGGCCGTGCCGGACGCGGTCGCCGCGCGCAACGCGTGCAGTACCACGGCGGAGTTGATGCGTCGCAGCAGAGACGGATCCCCGCCGGTGAGCCGCGCCAACGTCGGCCTCCCTCCCAGTGCGTATCTGCCGGATCGTATCCGCTGGACGGGGAGGCGGCGAGTGCCTCCTCCCACCCGGACCGCCCGGCCGCCGAGATGGTCATCTGACGGGCGGCCAGATGTCCGACCCGCACGCTTTACTGACACCATGACCAGTACGGCGGACCATGTGGCCACGATCGAGCAGCTGCGCGCGCGGGACTTCCCCGCGCAGCGGGCCGCCGACGGGCGGGTGGCGAGCGGCCCCGGCTTCCATGTCGCCGACCTCCGCGTCAGCGAGGACTTCTGGGACGCCGATCTGACCCGGGTCGAGGAAGTGCTGGAGGAGTTCGAGGCCGAGCTGAGCGTGCTGGTCCAGGTGCTGACCTTACGGTGGGGTGCCCCCGATGTCCTCGATCTCACCGACTCCCTGGAGCGCTCGGCGATGGGCGAGCCCGTTCCGCCCCCGCTGGACACCCTGTGTGGTTACGTGCCCGAGCTGAGCATCTGGCGCGTAGACGGCCGCTGGGTCGGGTTGGGCGTGGGGCAGGGCGACCGCGAGCTGCCGTTCCAGCTCCTGGTAGCGATAGGGGAGGAGGGGGCGATATGACCCCCCGCCTCCGGCCCGTCCCTCCGGCCCATCCCTCCGGCCCCGGCCCCCGCCTGGCCGTCCGCTTCTAGCCGTCCGCCTCGGCGGCGGCGCGCAGGCGGCCGTACTCCTCCGCCATCGTCGCCAGTGTCCAGTGCGCATTGAGGCCGCTGGGATTCGGCAGGGCCCAGATGCGGGTGTCCCCTATCGTGCGCGTCTGCGGGCCGATCTTGGCCTTCTTGTCGCCGAACGCGACGCGGTAGGCGGTGACCCCCGCCACCGCCAGCCAGCGTGGCCGCAGCCGGAGCACCTTCTCCTCCAGGATCCGGCCGCCCTCCCGGTACTCCTCGTCGCTCAGCTCATCGGCCCGCGCACTGGCGCGCGCCACCACATTGGTGATGCCCAGGCCATAGCGCACCAGCTCCGACTGCTCGGACGGGTGCAACTGCCGCGGGGTGAAGCCCGAAGCGTGCAGCGTGGGCCAGAAGCGGTTGCCGGGGCGGGCGAAATGGTGGCCGGTGGCGGCCGTCATCAGCCCGGGGTTGATACCGCAGAAGAGGACCCGCAGGCCGTCCGCGACCACATCGGGGACGAGGCGGTCGCGGGCGGCCTCCGGTTCGGCGGGGGTCATCGCCGACGTCAGAGGATCGAGCCGGGAGTGTAGGCGGCGGCCGCCGGGCGCTCCTTGACGATCTCCTCGATCCGGGCGACCACCGCGCCGACCTGGTTCGCGGCCGCGCCCGTGAAGGAGAGCTTGTCGTCCATCAGCGCGTCGAGACCGGCCCGGTCCAGCGGGATGCGCTCATCGGCGGCGAGCGAGTCGAGCAGCTCATTGCGCTCGGCGCCCTGCTCGCGCATCGCCAGCGCCGCGGCCACCGCGTTCTCCTTGATGGCCTCATGGGCGACCTCGCGGCCCACCCCGGCCCGGACGGCACCCATCAGCACCTTCGTCGTGGCGAGGAAGGGCAGGTAGCGGTCCAGCTCACGGGCGACGACGGCGGGGAAGGCGCCGAATTCGTCGAGCACGGTCAGGAAGGTCTCCAGCAGTCCGTCGAAGGCGAAGAACGCGTCCGGCAGCGCGACCCGGCGCACCACCGAGCAGGAGACATCGCCCTCGTTCCACTGGTCGCCCGCCAGCTCCCCGGTCATCGAGGCATAGCCGCGCAGGATCACGGCGAGGCCGTTGACGCGCTCGCAGGAGCGGGTGTTCATCTTGTGCGGCATCGCGGACGAGCCGACCTGGCCGGGCTTGAAGCCCTCGGTCACCAGCTCGTGTCCGGCCATCAGCCGGATGGTCTTGGCCAGCGAGGACGGGGCCGCGGCGAGCTGCACCAGCGCGGTGACGACGTCGTAGTCCAGCGAGCGCGGATAGACCTGGCCGACGGAGGTGAACGCCTGCGCGAAGCCGAGGTGGGCGGCGACCCGGCGCTCCAGCTCGGCCAGCTTCTCCGCGTCGCCACCGAGCAGGTCCAGCATGTCCTGCGCGGTGCCGACCGGGCCCTTGACGCCCCGCAGCGGATAGCGGCCCAGCAGGTCCTCCAGCCGCCCGTACGCCACCAGCAGCTCGTCCGCCGCGGTGGCGAACCGCTTGCCGAGCGTGGTGGCCTGCGCCGCCACATTGTGCGACCGGCCGGCCATCACCAGCTCGGCGTGCTCGGCGGCCAGCTTGCCGAGCCGGGCCAGCACCGCGACCGTACGGTCCCGTACCAGCTCCAGGGAGAGCCGGATCTGGAGCTGCTCCACGTTCTCGGTGAGATCGCGGGAAGTCATGCCCTTGTGGACGTGCTCATGGCCGGCGAGGGCGTTGAACTCCTCGATCCGGGCCTTCACATCGTGGCGGGTGACCTTCTCGCGCTCGGCGATCGAGGCCAGGTCGACGGTCTCCAGGACCCGCTCGTAGTCGGCGAGGGCGGCGTCCGGCACCTCGATTCCGAGGTCCTTCTGGGCGCGCAGCACGGCGAGCCACAGCCGCCGCTCCAGCGTCACCTTGTACTCGGGGGACCACAGGACGGCCAGCTCCGCGGAGGCGTAGCGGTTGGCCAGGACGTTCGGAATGCGCGGCTTACCAGTCACGTGCACAGAGTCTACTGGCCGTCCTCGCAGGCCAGACCGGTGGCCGAGGGACCCCTCCGAAGGGCCCGGGGCACGGGCCCTGCGAATCAGCCACGGATGAGCTGCGGAAGAGCTGAGGATCAGCCCTCGTACGGCAGCAGCTCGGCGCGCTTGGGGGCGCGACCGTCGCCCGAGGAGCGGCCGGTCAGCCGCCTGCCGATCCACGGCCCGAGGTGCTGGCGGGCGAACCGCACGTCCGAGGTGCGGCGGGCTATCCAGCCGACGGGCACCGCGGGCGGCAGCGGCGCGTTCCAGTCGGCCTCCGGCTCATGGCCCAGCGCCTGCCAGATGGCCTCGGCGACTCGCCGGTGCCCCTCGGCGTTCAGATGCAGCCGGTCCTCGTCCCACATCCGGGGGTCCCCGACGGCCTGGGAGGCGAACAGGTCCACGACGGTCGCGTCATGCCGTGCGCCCAGCTCGTCGATGACCGAGAACAGCTGCTCCATCCGTGGCTGGAACCGCTCGAACACCGGCCCGCGCCGCCCCGGGCTGCGCATCAGCACCAGCCGCTTGCAGGTGGGCGCCAGCCGCTCGACGGCCTCCTCCAGCAGGGCGCACACCCGGCCCACATCGCATTTCGGCCGCAGTACATCGTTCAGCCCGCCGACCAGGGTCACCAGATCGGCGCCCATGGCCGCCGCCGGTCCCGTCTGCTCCTCGACGATCTGCCCGATCAGCTTGCCGCGGACCGCGAGGTTGGCGTATCGGAAGCCGGGGCTGTGGGCCGCGAGCCGACCGGCGAGCAGATCCGCCCAGCCTCGGTAAGTACCGTCGGGGAGCCGGTCCGACATGCCCTCGGTGAAGGAGTCGCCGACCGCGACAAAGCTGCTGTAGGTGATGTTCGTCTGCATGGCGCAGGCGATCCTATCCCGGTGTGCGGGCTGCGTTGACCGCCGACCGCGAGCATGATGAGCCGCATGGCGATGACCCACATCTACTTCGAGGGCGGAGCGCGGAACGGGACGACCGCCAGCTGGAATGTGGAGCCCGGCGCGGACATCTACGACGACAACATCTTCCGGCCACCGGAGCTGTACCGGCGGACGAACCGCACCAAGGTCATCGGCCGGGTCGAGTACGTGATCTTCCGCTACGACCCGATGGGCACCCGGCCCGGCACCGGCCCAGGCAGCGCCCCCGGCCCCCGCCGCTGAGCCTCGCGCGGCCGTCCGGCCGATGCCCTCCGGTTGGCCCGCTTGGACCGCGCGGGGTTCCGCGCGCCGCGTGGCGGGGCAGTCTGGTCGACGTGGATGCCTTCGAATGCGACCGCACGACCATGGCCATCGTCGCCGCCGCGCTCGCCGACGACGGGGAGGGCGCCGCCGCCCTCCTGGAGCCGCTCGAGATGCGCGATGCGTGCCGGGTCGCGGTGCGGCTCGCCGCGATGGCCGCCCATGCGCTGGTGGCGGTGGCCGAGGAGGGCGGCGGCGGACGGGAGGAAGCGCTGGCCCACTGGCAGGAGTGCATCATCGCCCATGAGTCCAGACGCACCGAGGAGTGACCGGACGCGACGAGGAATGAGGCGCGCGGCCACATAGCGGCCACATAGGTGATTCAGGCGACCAGCTCGCGCAGCACGTCCTCCATGGTCACCAGCCCCTCCAGCCGTCCGTCCGCGGCGATGACCGCCGCGAGGTGGGTGCGGCTGTCGCGCATCGCGGTGAGCACGTCGTCCAGCGGCGTATGGGACCGCACCCGGGGGATCGGGCGCAGCTGATCGGGGCGGAACGGCACATCCCGGGGCCGTGCGTCCAGCGCGTCCTTCACATGCAGATAGCCCAGGATCCGCCCGGAGTCGTCGACCACCGGGAACCGTGAGAAGCCGGTCCGCGCCGCCAGTTGTTCCAGCTCCTCGGGGGTCACCCCGAGCTGCGCCTTGACCACCTGATCCATGGGCAGCACGACATCCCGCACCCGTCGCCGGCCCAGCTCCAGCACGTCCCGCAGCCGCACGGTGGCGCGGTCGTCCAGCAGCCCGGCCTCGCTGGAGTCCGAGACCATCCGGGCCAGCTCATCGTCCGAGAAGGTCGCCGCGACCTCGCCCTTGGGCTCCACGCGCATCAGCTTCAGCAGCCCGTTCGCCAAGGAGTTCACGCCGAAGATCACCGGGCGCAGGGTGCGGGCGAGGGCGACCAGGGGCGGGCCGAGCAACAGCACGGTGCGCACCGGCTCGGCCAGCGCCACGTTCTTGGGCACCATCTCGCCGAACAGCATGTGCAGATAGGTGGCCACGGCCAGCGCGATCACGAACGAGACCGGGTGCACCAGACCCAGCGGCAGCCCCACCACATGGAAGAACGGCTCCAGCAGATGCGCGATGGCGGGTTCCGCGACGGCGCCCAGCACCAGCGTGCACAGCGTGATCCCGAGCTGGGCCGCGGCCAGCAGCGCGGAGAGGTGCTCCAGGGCCCACAGCACGGACCGGGCCCGCCGGTCGCCCTGCTGGGCGTGCGGATCGATCTGGCTGCGGCGCACCGAGATCAGGGCGAACTCCGCGCCCACGAAGAAGGCGTTGAGGACCAGCGTCAGCAGGCCGATCAGGAGCTGGAGGACGGTCATCGGCCCGTCGCCCCCTCGGCGCCGGGCACGCCGCCGTCGCCGTCGCTCCCGGCACCGCGCAGCGGCGCCCGCAGCCGGACCCGGGCCGCGCGGTGGCTCGTCACCTTGCGCACCTCCACGGACCAGCCCGCCAGCTCGACGGTGTCGCCGACGGCGGGGATCCGGCCCAGCTCGGTGGCGATCAGCCCGGCCAGGGTGTCGTACGGGCCCGGCGGCACCCGCAGCCCGATGCGCTTGAGCTGATCCATGCGGGCCGCGCCGTCCGCGTCGTACAGCGCATGGCCCTCCGCGTCCCGGCCCATCGGCATCAGATGGGGGGTCTCCTTCGGATCGTGCTCGTCGCGGACCTCGCCGACCACCTCCTCGACGATGTCCTCCAGCGTGACGACCCCGGCCGTGCCGCCGTACTCGTCGATGACCACGGCCATGCTGCGCTGCGCCGAGAGCCGGTCCAGCAGCCGGTCCACGGTCAGCGACTCCGGGACGAACAGTGCCTCGCGCATCAGATCGGAGACCGGGCGGCGGGGCCGCTCCTCGGCGGGGACCGCCAGGACGTCCTTGATGTGGACGAGGCCGGTCACCGTGTCCAGGCTGCCCTGGTAGACGGGGAAGCGGGACAGCCCGGTGGCGCGGGTGGCGTTGGCGACGTCCTCGGCGGTGGCCCGTATGTCCAGCGCCACCACCCGCACTCTCGGGGTCATCACGTTCTGCGCGGTGAGCTCGGCGAGGTTCAGGGTGCGCACGAACAGTTCGGCGGTGTCCTTCTCCAGCGCGCCCTCCTTGGCGGAGTGGCGGGCGAGGGCGATCAGCTCCTGCGGGCCGCGCGCGGAGGCCAGCTCCTCGGCGGGCTCCAGGCCCATCCGGCGCACGGTGCGGTTGGCGGTGTTGTTGAGATGGCTGATCAGCGGGCGGAAGACGGAGCTGAAGACGCGCTGCGGGGTCGCCACGGCCTTGGCGACCGGCAGTGGCCGGGAGATGGCCCAGTTCTTGGGCACCAGCTCGCCGACGACCATCAGCACGACGGTCGACAGAAAGGTGCCGAGCACCAGCGCGGCCGAACGGACGGCCGACTGGGGTACGCCGATCGCGGTGAGCGGTCCGGCCAGCAGGGCCGCGACGGACGGCTCGGCCAGCATGCCGACGACCAGATTGGTCACGGTGATGCCGAGCTGCGCGCCGGAGAGCTGATAGGTGAGGCTGCGCACGGCCTTCAGCGCACCGGCCGCACCGCGCTCCCCGCGTTCGGCCGCCCGTTCCAGCTCGCTGCGCTCGACCGTGGTCAGCGAGAACTCCGCCGCGACGAAGGCGCCACAGGTCACCGCCAGGAGAAGCGCCACGGCCAGGAGGAGGACTTCGGTCATCGGTTCACCTCCGTCACATGATCCGCCAGGGACCGGAGGAACGCAGCCCCCGCGCGGCCGTGCCGGGGACGGCCGCGCCGGGTCAGGGGGCCAGCGGCTTGACCCAGCGGCTCCACTGCGGCTGGCGCTCATAGCCCGCCGCGCTCCACGCATGGTGGGCCGGCCCGTTCTCGTTGAGCACCATCGCGTCCCCGCGCCGTCCGCCCAGGGCCGTGAACCGCTCCTCGGCCGCCCCCAGCAGGGCCGTCGCCACGCCCCGGCGGCGGTGCCCGGGGTGGACGGCCAGCCGGTACAGATGGCAGCGCCAGCCGTCGAAACCGGCGATCACGGTTCCGGCGAGTTCCCCGTCCCGCTCGGCCAGCAGCAGCGACTCCGGGTCGCGGTCGAGCAGCCGGGCCACCCCGTCCCGGTCGTCGCTGATGCTGGTGCCCTCCGCCGCCTCCTTCCAGAAGGCGAGCACGGTGTCGAGGTCGGCGGGGGCCGCGGCCCGTATCCGAAGATCGTTCATGGCCGCATCCCATCATCGGGCGGGCCGCGGCGTCGACGGGAATTCCGCCCGGTCAGCTTCCGTGCAGCTCCTCGATCACCGGGGCGAGTGCCTCCATGTTGTGCTCCAGCACGGTGAAGTACGAGAAGCCGAACCGCTTGCGGTGGGCCCGCAACTGCTCCGCCATCTCCTTGGCGTCGCCCAGCAGCAGCGCCGGGTGCTCCAGCAGCTGGTCCTCGGTGAGGCCCGGTGCGTACCCGGACAGCTCGCGCACCTTGGCGCGCCGGTCGGCGCCGGGCCCGGCCATCTGGATGAGGTAGTTCAGCTCGATCGCCTCACCCGGCTCATCGGCCCCCTCCGCCCGCCCCGCTTCGGCGGCGAAGCGGCGGAAGGCGCCTACCCGCTCCTCCAGCGCCTCGGGGCTGATCAGCTCCAGGGCGCCCTGGGGCTTGCCGGGGGCCTGCACCGCCCCGGTGAAGGCCGCGATGTCCGCATGGCGCGCGGCCAGCCGCAGCAGCCGGTCGCCGTTGCCGCCGAGCAGCAGTGGCGGGCGCGGGGACTGGACGGCCCGCGGCCGGTGCTCGGAATCGGTCAGCAGACGCTCCAACTCGGCCACGGTATGTACGAGGTGGTCCACCCGTTCCCGTGGTGAACCGAAGGGCAGCCCGGCGCTGTCGTGCTCGGCCTTGACATAGCCGGCGCCCAGGCCGAGCTCCAGCCGGCCGTCGGTGAGCGCGTCGCAGGTGGCCACCTCCCGGGCGAGCAGCGCGGGGTTCCAGAAGCCGGCGTTGAGTACGAAGGTGCCCAGCCGTGGGCGCTCGGTCGCCTCGGCGGCGGTGGCCAGCGCCGGGAACGGGGCGGGGTTGCCGAGGTGGTCGGGGGTGAGCAGCACGTCATAGCCGAGTTGCTCGGCGTGGCGGCACTTCGCCCGCCATGCCTCGGCCGATTCAAGGGTGAGCAGATTGACTCCGAAGCGGAACGGCCTTGCCATGAGCCCTCCTTGAGCGCGGATACGGCGAACGTATCGGAGATCGGCGCCGTTCGGGACTGCTCGTCCCCACTCGCCCTCACCCGACCTCATTCACCGGTCCGGCCGATCGGGCACCGGCCGGGGCCGGTGCCCGGGGCTCAGCTCAGCGGGTCGGGTTCCGGCTCGGCCCCGGACGTGTCCCGGAAGATATGCATCCGCTCCAGCACCGCCTCGGCCGTGGGCCGCTCCATCCGGTCCACGATCCGGCCGTCGGCGAGGAAGAGCACCAGATCGGAGTGGGCGGCGGCGCTCGGGTCGTGGGTGACCATGACGACCGTCTGGCCCAGCTCGTCGACGGCCTCCCGCAGAAAGCGCAGCACCTCCAGGCCCGACCGTGAGTCCAGGTTGCCGGTGGGCTCGTCCGCGAAGATCAGCTCGGGGCGGGAGGCGAGCGCCCGGGCGCACGCCACCCGCTGCTGCTGTCCGCCGGACAGCTGGGCGGGCCGGTGCCGGAGCCGGTCCCGCAGCCCGAGGGTGTCGATGACCCGGTCCACCCACTCCCGATCGGGCTTGTGGCCCGCGATGTCCATGGGCAGGGTGATGTTCTCGGCCGCGTTGAGCGTGGGCAGCAGATTGAACGACTGGAACATGAAGCCGATCCGGTCGCGCCGGAGCTGGGTCAGCTCCTTGTCGCCCAGGCCGGTGATCTCGGTGTCGCCCAGCCATGCCTGGCCCGACGAGACCGTGTCGAGACCCGCCAGACAGTGCATCAGGGTGGACTTGCCGGATCCGGACGGGCCCATCACCGCGGTGAACCTGCCCCGTTCGATCTCCACGTCCACCGCGTCCAGCGCGAGCACGGCCGTCTCGCCGCTGCCGTACGCCTTGGTCAGGGACCGGGCGCGGGCCGCCGCATGGGCGCCGCCCTCCGCGAACCCGTCCGTCTTCGTTGCCGCCGGTGTGGACACGATGCCTCCCCGTATCGGAACGTCGTGCCCTCGATGGTAGGGACCCGGCCGCCGATGCGCCCACCCGTGGACGCGGGCGTACACGAATGCGATGACGGACGGGAGGGCGACGCCGGGGCGCGAACGCGATGCGGGGCGCGCACCCGGTTACGGATGGGAAGGCGGTACCCGGCGCGCCCGCGGTCACGGACGCGAAGGCGGTACCGGGCGGCGCGCGGCGCCCAGCACGCACGGGGACGTCGGCAGCGTCGGGCCCCGCTCGGGGATGCGCAGCCGACGATGGCCCATCGGCTCGAAGCCCGCGGCCACGATCTCCGATCGCACCTCACGCGCCGTATGGCAGCCGCCGAACATCAGCGGCCATACCGTGCGGTCCAGCGCCCGCTGGGTCGTCGCCAGGACCCGCCCCTCGGCGCGGCCGTGCTCGAGGAAGCGCAGCTCACCGCCGGGCCGCAGCACCCGCAGCAGCTCGGCGAGCGCGCGCCGCACATCGCGCACCGAGCACAGCACCAGACAGGCCACCGCCGCGTCGAACGCCTCGCTCTTGACCGGCAGCGCCTCGGCGACGCCCGGCACCACGTCCACCGGCACCCCGGCCCGCAGCCCCGCCCGGGTGGCCAGCCGCCGCAGATGGCGCTCGGGTTCGATGGCGACCACCTCGGAGACGGCTTCGGGGTAGTGGGGGAAGTTCAGCCCGTTGCCCGCGCCGATCTCGATGACCCGGCCGGACAGCCCGGCCAGCAGCTCGCCGCGCAGCGCACCGACCCCCGCCCGCTCGTCGGCCAGCGGGCTCATTCTGGCGTAGCAGCGGGCGAAGAGCGGGTGGTGGACGGCGTCACGCGGGGGTGTGCGACGGCATACGGGCATAGGAGCTCCCCCTTGTCCCAGGTACGGACGATGGAACCGGTACCGGGATTCTGCCCACGCGGAGGGCGTCGCTACGCGGCCAGCCGCGCCGCGTCCCAGCTCCCGTCCAGCCGGGGCGCCAGCCAACCGGGTGCCTGGGCCCGGAAGTCGGCCGGCGGAAGGGCCGGGGCGCCCTGGGGGATGGCGCCCAGCAGCGGGACACCGGACGAATCCGGCAGATCGGCCACATTGCAGCGGGAGGCGAGATCCGCGGCGGCGGGCCAGCTGCCGATGACGACGCCGGGGCACTCCAGCCCGCGGGCGCGCAGCGCCTCGGTGGTCAGGGTGGTCGCGTTGAGCGTGCCGAGGCCCGCGTGGGCGACGACGAGGACGGGCGCGCCGAGCAGCCGGGCCGCGTCGGCGAGCGTCGCCCCCGTCTCGTCGAACCGTACGAGCAGCCCGCCCGCGCCCTCGACCAGCACCAGATCGTGCTCGGCGGCCAGCTTCTCGGCCGCCTCCGCCACCTCGTGCGGCCGCACCGGCGGCCGTCCGGCGCGGCGGGCGGCGGTGGCGGGGGCCAGCGGATCGGGGTAGCGGGCGAGTTCGAGCAGGGTCACCGCACCGGCGAGCCGGGCCACCTCCGCGGCGTCGCCCGGTTCGCCCTCCGCGAGACCGGTCTGGGCGGGTTTGAGCACCGCCACCGAGCGGCCGCGTGCGAGTGCCGCGGCGGCGACGGCCGCTGTGCTGACGGTCTTTCCGATTTCGGTGCCCGTGCCGGTGACGACCAGTACTGACATCTTCGTTTCCATTGCCTTTCGCTTTCGTTCGTGCTCCCGGTCTGCCCCGGTCTGCCCCGGTGTGCGGCCGGTCCCTTCCTGTGGGTGGGAGGCCGACCGCGAGCGGAGCGGGCGGGTCAGCCGGCCGCGGCCGCGGCCGTCCGTACCGCCGTGCAGATCCGGGCCAGATCGTGGTCGCCCGTGATGTACGGCGGCATGGTGTACAGCAGATCGCGGAACGGGCGCAGCCATACGCCCTCGCGCACCGCGGCCCGCGTCGCCGCCGCCATCCCCGCGTCGTCCAGCGGACGGTCCAGCTGGACGACGCCGATCGCGCCGAGCACCCGCACCTCCCGGACGCCCGGCAACTCGGCCGCCTCCGCGAGCCCGTCCCGCAGCCCGGTCTCGATCCGCTTGACCTCCTGCCGCCAGTCGTAGGAGAGCAGCAGATCGATCGAGGCGCAGGCGACGGCCGTGGCCAGCGGATTGCCCATGAACGTCGGGCCGTGCGCGAGCACCGGCACCTCGCCGCGCGAGATGCCGTCCGCCACCCGCGGGGTGCACAGCGTGGCGGCGAGGGTCAGATAACCCCCGGTCAGCGCCTTGCCCAGACACATCACATCGGGGCACACCCCCGCGTGCTCGGCCGCGAAGAGCGTGCCAGAGCGGCCGAAGCCCGTGGCGATCTCGTCGAACACCAGCAGCACATCGTGCTCGTCGCACGCCTCGCGCAGCACCCGCAGCAGCGCGGGGGAGTGGAAGCGCATCCCGCCCGCGCCCTGCACCACCGGCTCCACGATCACCGCGGCCAGCTCATGGGCGTGACGGGCCACCAGCTCACGTACGTGTGCCTCGTACGCCGGGTCGGGGGCCGCGTCGAAACCGGGCGGCGGCGCGTCCGCGAAGATCTGCTCGGGCAGCACACCGGACCACAGCCGGTGCATTCCGCCGTCCGGGTCGCACACCGCCATCGGCTGCCAGGTGTCGCCGTGGTAGCCGCCGCGCCAGGTCAGCAGCCGCCGCTTGGCGGGGCGGCCGAGGGAGCGCCAGTACTGCAGGCACATCTTCACCGCGACCTCGACCGACACCGAACCGGAGTCGGCCAGGAACACATGGCGCAGCGGCTCCGGCGTGATCTCCACCAGACGGGTGGCCAGCCGGACGGCGGGCTCATGGGTGAGCCCGCCGAACATCACATGGCTCATCCGGTCCAGCTGGCCCCGCGCGGCGTCGTTGAGCGCCGGGTGGTTGTAGCCGTGGATGGCGGACCACCACGACGACATGCCGTCCACCAGCTCGCGGACGCCCTCCACCGGCTCGGCCAGCCGCAGCCGGACCCCGGCCGCGGACTCCACGACCAGGGGGTCCTGGCGGCCGGGCATCGGGCCGTACGGATGCCAGACGTGCTCGCGGTCCAGCGCCCGCAGTTCGGCCGGGGTCAGCGGCTCAGGCATTGGGCGGCAGATCCGTGCCCGCGCCGCGGCGGCGCACCGCGACCAGATCGGCGTGGGACCCCTCCGTGGCCGCCGGGGTGGAGACCGTGGCGCCGGCCGCCGCCTGGGCGGGTACGGCGTCGGCGGGCGCCGCGTCACCGCACGGGCCGCAGCCACCGCCCTCGCCGCCGTGGCCGCCGCAGCCGGAACCGGCGGCGGCGAGCGCGTCCGCGCGGTGCTTGGGCAGCGTCGTCGTATCGGTGCCCTCCACCTCGAAGCCCGCGTCGGCGATCATCGCCAGATCGTCCTCGCCCGCCTGGCCCTCGGTGGTCAGATAGTCGCCGAGGAAGATCGAGTTCGCCAGGTTCAGGGCCAGCGGCTGCAGCGTCCGCAGATGGATCTCTCGGCCGCCCGCGAGCCGCACCTCCACGTCCGGGCAGACGAACCGCACCATCGCCAGGATCCGCAGACAGCGCTGCGGGGTGAGGTTCCAGTCCCCGGCCAGCGGGGTGCCCTCGATCGGGATGAGGAAGTTGACCGGCACCGAGTCCGGGTCCAGGTCGCGCAGCGAGAAGACCACGTCCACCAGGTCCTCGTCCGACTCGCCCATGCCCGCGATCAGCCCGGAGCAGGCGGACATCCCCGCCGCCTGGGCCTGCTGCACGGTCGAGACCCGGTCGGCGTAGGTGTGGGTGGTCGTGATGTCGCCGTAGGTCGCCTCGGAGGTGTTGAGGTTGTGGTTGTACGCGTTCGCCCCCGCGTCCTTCAGCCGCTCCGCCTGGCCGTCGGACAGCAGCCCCAGACAGGCGCAGATCTCGACGTCCTGGTGCTCCTCCTTGATGGCGGCGATGGTCTGGGAGACCCGGTCCACGTCGCGGTCGGTGGGACCGCGTCCGCTGGCCACCAGGCACACCCGCTTGGCGCCGCCCGCGACCCCGGCGCCCGCCGCGGCGGCCGCCTGCTCCGGCTTGAGCCAGGTGTACTTGAGAATCTCGGACTTCGAGCCCAGCCGCTGCGAGCAGTAGGAGCAGTCCTCGGGGCACAGCCCCGACTTCAGGTTCACCAGATAGTTGAGCTTCACCCGCCGCCCGAACCAGGCGCGGCGCACCTTGCCCGCCGCGGCCACCACATCGAGCACCTCGTCATCGGAGGTCGCCAGGACGGCGAGCGCTTCTTCGCGGGTCGGCGATTCGCGCCGCAACCCCTTGTCCACCAGCGTGTTCAGCAGGTCCATGGCGACGATCCTTACCTACCCCACCGCTCCCGGCCAAGGAGGGACCGTACAAGACGCGCGGATCGGGGTGTGGGTATTGCCACACCATGACCGGGCATGCAGGAGGCTACGTTCTATCCGGACCCGACAGTCGGTGCCCTTGACGAGGCCACGGAAGGCGAGGCAGCCGATGCCCCACGACCGCCCGGACGACGCGTTCGCATGGATCGACGCACAGCGGGAGCGGCGCGACCGGGCCGGGCTGGTGCGCCGGCTCAGCCCCCGGCCCGCCGACTCCCCGCTGCTCGATCTGGCGAGCAACGACTATCTGGGGCTGGCCCGCCACCCGGAGGTGACGGCCGCCGCGGCCGCGGCGGCAGAGCGCTGGGGTGCGGGGTCCACCGGATCGCGCCTGGTCACCGGCTCGACCGAGCTGCACACCACACTGGAGCGGGAACTCGCCGACTTCTGCGGTTTCGAGGCGGCCCTGGTGTTCTCCTCCGGCTACGCCGCCAATCTGGCCGCCGTCTCCGCGCTGAGCGGCCGGGATGCCCTGATCGTCTCCGACGCGGGCAATCACGCCTCGCTCATCGACGGCTGCCGACTCTCCCGCGCCGAGGTCGCCGTCGTCCCGCACGCCGACCCGGAGGCCGTGCGCAAGGCGCTGGGCGCGGCTGAGGAGGACGCGCGGGAGGAGGCCGCCGAGGGGACCGGAGCGGTCTCGGCGCCCCGGCGCGCTCTCGCCGTCAGCGACTCGGTCTTCTCCGTCGACGGCGACGCCGCCCCGCTGGCCGACCTCGCCGGGGCCTGCCGTGCGTACGGCGCGGCGCTGGTGGTGGACGAGGCGCACGGCCTGGGGGTGCTCGGCGAGGGCGGGCGCGGCGCGGTGCACGGGGCCGGGCTCGCGGGCGCGCCGGATGTGGTGGTCACGGCCACCCTCTCCAAGTCGCTGGGCAGCCAGGGCGGGGTGGTGCTGGGGCCCGCCCGGGTGATCGAGCACCTGGTGAACACCGCACGCACGTTCATCTTCGACACCGGGCTCAACCCGGCGGCCGTGGGCGCCGCCCTGGCGAGCCTGCGGCTGCTGCGCCGGGAGCCGGAGCGCGCCGCCCGCGTCCGTACGGTCGCCATGGGGCTGTACGGACGGCTGACCGCCGCCGGGCTGACCGCGGTGCGGCCGGACGCGTCGGTGGTGTCGGTGCGGGCCCCCTCGCCGGAGCAGGCGGTGCGCTGGGCCGCGGACTGCCGCGCGGCCGGGCTGCTGGTGGGGTGCTTCCGTCCGCCGTCCGTCCCCGACGGCATCTCGCGGCTGCGGCTGACGGCACGTGGGGACCTGACGGAAGAGCAGGTCGAGAGGGCGGTCGACGTGATCGTGAAGACCGCGCCGACCGCCTGATGGCTCACTGACGGGAGGGTGAACGGATCAGCCGTTCACAGGTGGAACAGATACTTCACTGACGGATCAGCTTCCGGTTCCGGTCGAGCGGGAGGTGCCGGAGCCGAGGCCGTCGTCCTTGAGCCCCTCGAGGAAGGAGACCCAGGTCGACGGGGTGAACAGCAGGACGGGGCCTGCCGTGTTCTTCGAATCGCGCACGCCGAGCCGGTCAGACCCCAGCAGGGCCGTCTCGACGCAGTTGTTCATGCCGACGCTGTAGCTGCTGCGCAGCCAGTGGACGGACTTGGCGGACATACTGGACATGGTGCCCCCTCAGGCGCCGCCCCCGATTTTGTTGATGAAGGACAACGATTCCTCAGGTGTCAGGGCGCGGGTCCGCAGTACTTCGAACGCGGCGCTGTACGCCCGGAGGTCTTCTTTCCGCTCCAGATAGAGGCTACTCGTCAGGTGGTCGAGAACCACTACATCCAGGTCACTAATGTGCGGAAAAGAGAAAATAATGAAAGGGCCTGTCATGCCAATGGGCATTCCGATAGAGAATGGCAGCACCTGCAGTTGCACCTGAGGCAATGCGCAAAGATTGGCCAGATGGCTCAATTGCGCCGCCATCACTCCGGGTCCGCCCACCTCGCGCCGCAGCGCCGCCTCGTCCAGCACCGCGTGCAGCCGCAGCGGCCGCTCGCCGTGCAGCACCGACTGCCGCGCGATCCGCACCTCCACCAGCGAGTCCACCTGGGGCCGCGGCAGATCCGGGAGCGCCGCGAGGGTCACCGCCCGGGCGTAGTCCGGGGTCTGCAGCAGACCCGGCACCACCGTGGTCTCCAGGGTGTACGCGTCCGACGCCTCCGCCTCCAGGCTGATGAAGTCCCGGTAGGCGGGCGGCAGTAGATCGCGGTACGCGTACCACCAGCCGCGCCGTGACCCCTCCGGATCCGAGGCGCCCCCGCGGCACAGCGCCTCCAGCAGGGCGCGCAGCTCCGGGTCGGCGACCTCGTAGACCTCCAGCAGCCGCGCCACATCCGAGGGCTTGGCCCCGCTCCGGCCGGTCTCGATCCGGCTCACCTTCGACTGATGCCAGCCCAGCCGGAGGGCGACCTCACCACTGGTGAGTCCGGCCAGATCGCGCTGGCGGCGGAGTTCCGCGCCGAGCTTGCGACGGCGCACCGCCGGGCCGTACCGCATGAGTTCTCCCTCCCGCCTTTTCCCTTGCCGGTGCGTCACCCACAGCGCGCGTCGCACCAGTGGCCCAGTGTGCCTTCCAAATCCGGTTTTCCGTAGCAGAGTTCACCGCTTTGGGCGACAGATATATGCATAACTCGGTGGATCGCCCCCGTTGCGGCGGCCATCGGTGGCACTCTGACGCGTAGAGCCGTCAGGGCAGCCCACGACACCGGCTTCGCAGCTCCACCTTCCAACGCGTCCGAAGGCGCCCCGGCGGGAAAGGGACAGGCCGTCATGGCAGACCATCAGGAAGCATCCGTCACTCTGCCGAGCGCACCGGCGTCGGTTCCCGCGGCACGCGCCTATGTCACGGACGTGCTCGCCGAATGGGGGCTCGGGCAGGGAGGGGAGGCCGCCGACACCGTGCGGCTGATCGTCTCCGAGCTCGCCACCAACGCCGTGGAGCACACCGTGGGCCAGTCGCCCACCTTCACCGTGGACCTACGGCTCGACCGCGAGCAGCGGCTGGAGATCGGGGTCACCGACAGCCACCCCCAATGGCCCCGATGGCTGCCGCTGGCCACCCAGCAGGACAGCGGGCGCGGCATGGTCATCGTGCGCTGTCTGGCCGCGGAGTCGGGCGGCGAGGTGTTCGTCACCCCGACCGCCGACGGCGGCAAGACCGTCTGGATCGCCCTGCCGTGGACCGTGCCGGTCCGCTGAACCCACTCACAGCACGCGCTGGACCTGCCCCTCCGAGGCCCGCGCCTCGGCCAGCCGACGGATCCGGGTGAAGACCCGCCCGGCGGCCGGGCCGATCAGATAGTGCGGCATGTCGCCGCGCTCGATCACCCCGTACCGGCTCGTGCCCATCAGGTACGAGGAGTACAGGATCAGCCCGCTCGGCCGGTGCATATCGACGGTGAGCGCCGAGAAGCCGGGGAACTCGTCCGTCTGATAGACGTGCAAGCCGTCCGCCTCCGCTCCATAGCGCTCCTTGAAACGGCCGAACCGCTCCAGCGAATCCTTGATCTTCCGCGCCATGTCCTCCTGGTACTGGCGGGAGAGCGTGGCCGCCGCGTCCGAGGACGGGTCCAGCAGATAGCAGCGGTAGGTGCCGCCCCGGCGCAGCAGCCCGAGGATCGCGTCGCGAAAGCGGGCCGGACGCTCGGTGGTGACCAGCCGGCCGGAGGAGGTGCGCAGCGCCGTCCCCATGTCGAGGACCTCCTCGCCCGCCGCGTCCAGCAGCCGCGCCTTCTCCTGGGGGCTCGGCCGCTCCGGATACGCGTGCACCGGGGAGCCGTCCGAAAGCCCCCGGCCCGCGAGCCACGCCTTGGCCGCCCCGCCCGGACCGCCGTCGCCCGCCATCAGATAGACGTCCTTGCCCTCATGGCTTCCCACATGGGCGAACAGCTCCGCATACGGTCCCGCGGTGCGGTACACATCCTCCGAAACCGCCAGGCAGTCCGCCGGCGTCGCCTTCTCCAGATGCGCGGCCAGATTGATGTCGGGGGAGTGGATGGTGCCGGTCCGGCCCTCGCCGGTGTGCCGTATCGCCCCCTTGTGCAACGCCATCCGCACATGCAGCTCCCCGTCCACCCCCGCCTGGGCGAACTCGTCGCGCAGATGGCGCAGATCCAGGGTGAGGAAGGTGCGGGCCGCCTCCAGCGCGACATCGCGGGCCACGCTCTCGCTGTCGTCGTGGACCGCGAAGAAGCCCCCGTCGCCGCGCCAGCTCCATAAGTCGCTGCGGGCACAGCGCCGCTGCGCCGAGAGCTGCCCGATCCGGGCGCGCATCCGCTCGCGCAGCAGATCGAAGGCGTGCGCGGCGCGGTCCCTGGGGTTCGAGCGGACGATCGTCGAATACCCGGAGGTGTCGACGAAGAGGAGATACACCTGGTCGTAGGTCCGGTCGGCCTGGAAGGGCTCGCCGTGGAAAGGCTCGCTGTGGAAGGGCTCGCTCATACCGGCTCCAGGCCGCGCTCGACGGCGCTGCGCTCCACGCAGAACTCATTGCCCTCGATGTCGGACATCACCACCCATCCCAGCCCGTCCTCCGTGCGCCGGTCGTCCACCACGGACGCGCCGAGCCCGATCAGCCGCTCCACCTCGGCGTCCCGGGTGCCCGACGGGGGCTGGATGTCGAGGTGCACGCGGTTCTTGACGGTCTTGGAGTCCGGGACCCGGATGAAGAGCAGCCCCGGCACCCCGGGTTGCCCCGAGCTGATCAGCACCTCGTCGTCGTCCGGCTCTGAGTCCTCCAGGGAGTAGCCGGTCAGCTGGGACCAGAACCGCGCGAGGGCCTGGGGGTCACCGGCGTCGAAGGTGATGTGCCGGACCGGGTTGAGATACGCCATGCGATGCCTCCGATGGTCGACAGGGCCGGGCCACAGCGGTGTGGCCCGGCCACGTCAACCTACCCACGGTCACTGACACCTACGGCGGGTCAGCGCACATGTCCGTACCAGACCTTCTTGGTCCAGATCCGCTCCAGCCGCACCACCGTGCCGGTCTTGGGGGCGTGCCAGATCCGGCCGCCGCCCGCGTACACGCCGACGTGGTAGACCCCGCTGCCGGAGTGGAAGAACACCAGGTCCCCGCCCTTGCGGGAACCGGCCTTGATGTGGCGGGTCCGGTTGTACTGCGCGGCCGCGGTGCGCGGCAGCCGCTTCCCGGCCCGCTTGTAGGCGTACTGCGTCAGCCCGGAGCAGTCGAAGCGCTTCGGCCCCTGCGCGCCGTACTTGTACGGCGCGCCCTTCTTCGACGCCGCGATCCGCAGCGCCTTGGCCGCGACGGTCGCGGCCTCGGCCTCCGGTGGATACCCCGGCGTCGCCACGGTGCCCCCCACGGCGGCGACGGTGAGGGCCGAGACGGCGCCGGCTCGCGAGAACATCCTGGGGATATGTATGTGCGCAGACATCACGCGCCACCCTTCGTGGGCCGACCCCGCCCCGGTGCGGTGGCGGAGTCCTGTCCTCCCCTGGGATGGTCACGCAGCCGCGCCGCCGGTTCCGAGTCGAGAGGGCGCGGTGTGACGGTGGTCACGGCAGGGCCGTTCGGGTGGTGTCGGCCGTTCCGCCCCACGTCCGTGACCTGCGCGAACGGCCGTGCCGAGGCGTGGTGGGGCGGACGGGGGCAGGGACCCGGGCCGCAAGCCGGCCCCGCCCGGGCCGCCGGAATCCCGCTCCGCCGTTCGGGCGACGGCTCTGCGCCCCCGACGGGCGACGGCTCCGTGCCCCCGACGGACGACGCTCCCGCGCTCCCGGCGGGCGAGTCTCAGGCGCGCAGCGCCGGGGGCAGCGTGACCCGCTCCGCGCGCCGCTCCCCGTCCAGCACCCGCAGCGCTCGGGCCAGGGTCGCGGTGTGCAGCTCGCTCTCCCCGCGCTCATGCATCAGCGCCAGCGCGTCCCGCAGCGCGGTGGCCTTCCCCACCAGGGCCTGGGCGGCCCGCAGACCGCCGTAGGTGTCGCGGCCGCGCGCCGGATTGATCCGGCCCAGCAGATCGACCACGTCCAGATAGCCGTCCACGACGCTCCCCTCGGCGCGGGTGAGCGCGGGCAGCGGGGGCAGCTCCGGTGGCAGCACCGCGCTCACCTCGCCCGCAGCGGCGCGCCCGGCCGCTTACGGCTCTGAGTGACCTTGTCCACCAGGCCGTATGCCACCGCGCCCTCGGCGTCGAAGATCTTGTCGCGGTCGATATCGGCCCGGATCCGCTCGGCGCTCTGGCCGGTGTGCCGCACCAGCATCTGCTCGAGCGTCTCCTGGGTGCGCCGCAGCTCATTGGCCTGGATCTGGAGATCGGAGGTGGTGCCCTCGACCGGCTCGGCGAACGCGGCCTGGTGGATGAGGATCCGCGCCCCCGGCAGGGCCAGCCGCTTGCCCGGGGTGCCTGCGGCCAGCAGCACGGCGGCCGCCGAGGCGGCCTGGCCCAGGCAGATCGTCTCGATGTCGCAGGAGACGAAGTGCAGGGTGTCGTAGACCGCCGTCATGGCCCCGAACGAGCCGCCGGGCGAGTTGATGTAGAGCGAGATGTCCTGGTCGGGCGCGGCGTGCTCGAGATGGATCAGCTGCGCGATCACATCGTTGGCGGCGGTGTCGTCGATGGGGGTGCCGAGGAAAACGATGCGCTCGGAGAGCAGCTTGGAGTACGGGTCCATGGTGTGCGTCCCCGAGCTGGTGCGCTCGGTCAACTCGGGCAGGACATAGCGCGCGGTCGATCGTTCCATCGCGTCACCTCTCGGCGTCGTCGGGCGTCGTTGGCTTGGCTCCGTAAAAAATGTACAGGATGTACGTCCCGATATGATGGGAGCATGGCCTACGAGATTCCGGTGACGCAAGCCCGTGCAGAGCTCGCGGAACTGATCAACCGCGTGGTGTACGGCGGCGAGAGGGTGGTCGTCACGCGCCACGGGAAGCCGCTTGTCGCCCTGGTCTCCGCCGCTGACCTGCGGCGGCTGGAGGAGATCGAGGCGGACGCGGCGGAGCGCGCGGAGGAGCAGGTGATCAGTACCGTGTCATCGACGCGCCCCACCTCGTCCGCTCCGGGCGAACGGCGGCGCTTCGGCATCGCGGCGGAACACAACGGCCCGGACGCCGGGGATCGGCGTCCGGGCCGCGAGGAGTGACGGACGGGACAGGACCGGCTCAGTGCCGGTCGGGTGCTGGGACGCTCGTCAGGAGCTGAGCGTCCAGATCGCGTTGGCGATGGCGTCGGTGTTCAGGTCCAGCGCCTTGTCGTCGATGTTCGACGTCTTGTCGCAGGCGGAGTGGTAGCACGGGTCGAACGCCTCGCCCGCCTTGCCGCCCCACTTGTCGGCCTGCTCCTGGCTCATGGTGGCCTCGGCGCCGGTGAACAGACCGCCGACCCGCACTCCCGCGTCCTTGAACGGGGCGTGGTCCGAGCGGCCGTCGCCCTCGGTCTCCGGGTCGGTGGAGATGTCCTTCGCGGCGTACCAGTCGGTGAAGACCTTCTCCAGCTCGGGGTCGTCGTCATAGACGAAGTAGCCCGGGTTGGGGGAGCCGAGCATGTCGAAGTTGAGGTAGGAGTCGATCTTCGACTTGTCGTCGTCGGCCAGGCTGTCGACGTAGTGCGTCGAGCCGACCATGCCGTCCTCCTCGTCGCCCCACCAGGCGAACCGCAGGTGCTTGGTGGGCTGGAGGTCGGCCTTGGCCACGGCCAGCGCGACCTCGAGGATCGCGGCCGAGCCGGAACCGTTGTCGTTGATGCCGGGGCCGGCCTCGACCGAGTCGAGATGCGATCCGGCCATCACGACCTTGTCCTCGGAGCCGCCCTTCCAGTCGGCGATGAGGTTGTAGCCCTTTGTGCCGCCGGAGGTGAACTCCTGGACGGAGGTGGTGAATCCGGCCGCGTCCAGCTTGCCCTTGATGAAGTCCACGGACTTCTGGTAGCCGGGCTGGCCATGGGCGCGGTTGCCGCCGTTGGCGTCCGCGATGGACTGCAGTTCGCCCAGATCGGCCTTGACCGCCGCGACGTCCACGTCGGGGGCCGCGGCCTGCTTGTTGATGGTGGCCTCGGCGCCGGAGGCGCCGGTCAGCAGGGCCGCGGTGAGTGCGGCACCGGTTGCCGCCGCGAGGGTTCCGCGGCGAAATGACACTATTCGCTTCACAGTTGGGCTCCGTTGTGATGTGGGGGGTTGGAGCGGAGCAGGTGAATCATGGTGGTGCGGTCATGAGAATCGGGGGTACGCGGCGGGGCCGTCAAGTGCGATAGGCGGACACAGGGGTCCGCCGAGCGGAATTCGGGTGCGTGGCCGGAGCGTGTCCGAGACCCGCCCGACCGGCTTGACCAGCGGCGATGGGGACCGATCAGTTAACGCTGACGAAACGCCACGGAACTAGCCTGCGGAGGCCGGGTGCGAGCCGCCCCGGACGTGCTGGGCGGGTGGTTTCCGCCGGGCGGTACGAAGATGAGGGGATGAGGTGGGAAGCATGCAATTGACCCCACATGAGCAGGAACGTCTGCTCATTCATGTGGCCGCCGACGTGGCCGAGAAGCGACGGGCCCGGGGCGTGCTCCTCAACCACCCCGAGGCGACGGCGCTGATCACCGCCCACATCCTGGAGGGGGCCCGCGACGGCCGCGGCGTCGCCGAGCTGATGGCCTCCGGCCGCCAGGTGCTCACCCGCGACGAGGTCATGGAGGGCGTCCCCGAGATGCTCCACGACGTCCAGGTCGAGGCCACCTTCCCCGACGGCACCAAGCTCGTCACCGTCCATCAGCCGATCGCCTGACGGGAGGGCGTATCCGTGATCCCCGGAGAGATCCTCCACGCCGATGAGCCGGTGACCCTCAACGAGGGGCGGCCCGTCACCCGTCTCACCGTGCTCAACGCCGCCGACCGGCCCGTCCAGGTCGGCTCCCACTACCACTTCGCCGAGGCCAACCCCGGCCTCGACTTCGACCGCGCCGCCGCCCGCGGCAAGCGGCTGAATATCGCCGCGGGCACCGCCGTGCGCTTCGAACCGGGCATCCCCGTCGAGGTCGTCCTGATCCCGATCGCGGGGGAGCGGATCGTGCCGGGGCTGCGCGGGGAGACGGGAGGACGGCTCGATGGCTGAGCTCAACCGCGCGGCGTACGCCGATCTCTTCGGCCCCACCACCGGGGACCGTATCCGGCTCGCCGACACCGACCTGTTCATCGAGATCGAGGAGGACCGCAGCGGCGGACCCGGCCGGGCCGGGGACGAGGCGGTCTTCGGCGGCGGCAAGGTGATCCGCGAATCCATGGGCCAGTCCCGCGCCAGCCGCGCCGAGGGCACCCCCGACACCGTGATCACCGGCGCCGTCGTACTCGACCACTGGGGCGTCGTCAAGGCGGATATCGGCCTGCGTGACGGCCGTATCACCGGCATCGGCAAGGCCGGGAACCCCGACACCATGGACGGTGTCCACCCCGACCTCGTCATCGGGCCCGAGACCGAGGTCATCGCGGGCAACGGCAAGATCCTCACCGCGGGCGCCATCGACGCCCATGTCCACTTCATCTCACCGACCCTCGTCGACCAGGCGCTCTGCTCCGGGATCACCACCCTCGTCGGCGGCGGCACCGGCCCCGCCGAGGGCACCAAGGCGACCACCATCACCCCCGGCCCCTGGCATCTCGCCCGGATGTTCGAGGCGTTGGAGGGATATCCGGTCAACATCGGACTGCTCGGCAAGGGCAACACCGTCTCGCGCGAGGCGATGTGGTCCCAACTGCGCGGCGGAGCCCTCGGATTCAAGATCCATGAGGACTGGGGGGCGACCCCCGCCGCCATCGACGCCTGCCTCGGTGTCTGCGAGGAGAGCGGCGCCCAGCTCGCCATCCACACCGACACCCTCAACGAGGCGGGCTTCGTCGGCGACACCCTCGCCGCCATCGCCGGGCGCTCCGTCCACGCGTATCACACCGAGGGTGCGGGCGGTGGGCACGCACCCGACATCATCACCGTGGTCTCCCAGCCGAATGTGCTGCCCAGCTCCACCAATCCGACCCGCCCGCACACCATCAACACCGTCGAGGAACACCTCGACATGCTGATGGTCTGCCACCACCTCAACCCGGCCGTCCCCGAGGATCTCGCCTTCGCCGAGTCCCGCATCCGGCCCAGCACCATAGCCGCCGAGGACATACTGCACGACCTCGGCGCCATCTCGATCATTTCCTCCGACTCCCAGGCCATGGGACGGATCGGTGAGGTGGTGCTGCGCACCTGGCAGACCGCGCATGTGATGAAGCGGCGGCGCGGAGCCCTCCCCGGCGACGGCCGCGCCGACAACCACCGGGCACGTCGCTATGTCGCCAAATACACCATCAACCCGGCGGTGGCCCAGGGCCTCGACGGGGAGATCGGCTCCATCGAGACCGGGAAGCTGGCCGATCTCGTGCTGTGGGACCCCGCGTTCTTCGGCGTCAAACCGCAACTGGTGATCAAGGGTGGACAGATAGCCTACGCGCAGATGGGCGACGCCAACGCCTCCATCCCGACCCCGCAGCCGGTCCTGCCGCGCCCCATGTTCGGCGCGCTCGGCCGCGCGGCGGCCACGGGCTCGGTCAACTTCGTGACCCAGGCGGCGCTGGAGGACGGGCTGGTGGACCGGCTGGCGCTCGGTAAGCGGTTCGCCCCGATCCGCTCCACCCGAGGGGTCACCAAGGCGGACATGCGGGAGAACGACGCTCTGCCGCGGGTCGAGGTCGACCCCGACACGTTCACGGTGACGATCGACGGCGAGCCCGTGGAACCCGCTCCGGCGGCGGAACTCCCCATGGCCCAGCGGTACTTCCTCTTCTGACCGGCCCGCCATGACCACGAACGAGATCCCGCCGCCCGCGCCCCGGGACGGCCGCGGTCCGGCCACGGGTGGGCCGCCGCCGGACTTTCCCCAACCCCGCCCCTTCCCGCAACCAGGGGGCGTCGCCCCCTGGCCCCCCGGCAACCCGCCCCCGGACAGCCCGCATCAGTCCCGCCAGGCGGCGGCGGAAGGCATACCTGCCGGGCGAACGGCGGAGGCCGGGCCACGGGCCACGCAAGGGGATCCCGGGGCCGGGGATGCGGCCCCCGGTGGAGTCCGGGGTGAAGTCGGTGGTGGGGCTCAGGGCGAAGCCCGTGGTGGGGTTCGGGGTGAGGCGCCCGGTGAGGTCCGGGGCGACGGGCCCAGCGGGGTTCAGTGCGAAGCCTGTGGTGGGGTCCGAGGTGATGCGTCCGGTGAGGCCCGGGGCGACGCCCGTGGTGGGGTTCGGGGTGAGGCGCCCGGTGGGGTTCGGGGCGGAGCGCGGGGTGGGGTCGCCGCGCTGCTTGTCCTTGCCGATGGTCGGTTCCCGGCCGGAGGCCATGCCCACTCCGGTGGGGCCGAGGCCGCCGTCGCGGCGGGTCGGATCCGCGACGCGGCCTCCCTGGAGGCGTTCTGCCGGGGCCGGTTGCACACCGCCGGGCTCACCGCGGCCGGACTCGCCGCCGCGGCCGCCGCCGGGCTCGACCCGCTCGCGCTGGACGAGGCGGCGGACGCCCGTACCCCCGTCCCCGCGCTGCGCACCACCGCCCGGCGGCTCGGCCGCCAGTTGATGCGCGCCGCCCGCGCCACCTGGCCGTCGCCCGAGCTGGACGCCCTGGCCGCCGCCCGGCCGCGTGGGGCGCATCAGCCCGTGGTGTTGGGACTCGTCGCGCGCGCCGCCGGACTCGGGCCGCAGGACGCCGCGTACGCCGCCGGGTACGAGGCGGTGAGCGGGCCCGCGACCGCCGCCGTACGGCTGCTGAGCCTGGACCCCTTCGACGCCACCGCCGTCCTCGCCCGCCTCGCCCCCGAGCTCGACCAGGTCGCGGCGCGGGCCGCCGACGCGGCGCGGCGCGCCCTCGACGAGGGCCCGGGCGCGCTGCCCGCCGCCTCCGCGCCCCTGCTCGACATCGCCGCCGAACAGCACGCCACCTGGTCCGTACGTCTCTTCGCCTCATGACCGAGGCAGCGACCCGTATCCCCCCGCACCCCGTTGGAACACCGGAGCCGTCATGCATCTCGACCACGCGGACACCTACCCCCCGCGCCACACCTACGGCGCCGCCGAACCCCACCGCCCCGACGGCACCCGCCGGGCGCTGCGCATCGGCCTCGGCGGACCGGTGGGCTCGGGCAAGACCGCGACCGTCGCGGCGCTGTGCCGGGCGCTGCGCGACCAGCTTTCCGTCGCCGTCGTCACCAATGACATCTACACGCGCGAGGACGCCGAGTTCCTGCTGCGCAACGCCGTCCTGCCGGCCGAGCGCATCACCGCCGTGGAGACCGGCGCCTGCCCGCACACCGCCATCCGCGACGACATCTCCGCCAACCTGGAGGCGGTCGAGGAGCTCGAGGAGACCGTGGGCCCGCTCGATCTGATCCTCGTCGAGTCCGGCGGCGACAACCTCACCGCGACCTTCTCCAAGGGCCTGGTCGACGCGCAGGTGTTCGTCATCGATGTCGCGGGCGGCGACGACATCCCCCGTAAGGGCGGTCCCGGCGTGACCACCGCCGATCTGCTCGTCGTCAACAAGACCGACCTCGCCCCGTACGTCGGCTCCGACTTGGAGCGCATGGCCCGCGACGCCAAGGCCCAGCGCGGTGAACTCCCCGTCGCCTTCACCTCCCTGGTCGCCGAGGACGGCGTCCGCCCCATCGCCGACTGGGTCCGCGCACGCCTGGCCGCCTGGACGGCGGCGGCATGACGCCCGCCCAGGACGCGGCGGCCCGCGCGGAGCCGCCGTGGGCGGGCGGTCCGGCCGCATCGGGCGGGGCACGGCCGCATCCCACGCCGCGGACGTCCGGGTGCGGCTCGGCGCGGGAAACCCCGGACAACGGGCGCGCCCCGGGCACCTCAGGTACGAAGGCCGCCCCCGGTACGTTGGGCGCCTCCGGTACATCGGCCACCTCAGATACGAAGGGCATCCCCGGTACTTCGGGCACTTCCGGTATGCCGGGCGGCACCTCAGGTACGAAGGCCGCCCCCGGTACGAAGGCCGCCTCCGGTACGTCGGGCGTCTCCGCTACGCCGGAAACCTCAGGTACGAAGGGCGTCCCCGGTGCACCGGGCACGTCCGGTACACCGGGCGCCCCCACGCCGGGCGCCCCCACGCCGGGCACCCTCGGCACGAAGGGCACCCCCGCTACCCCGGGCGCGCCCGCCACCCCAGGCACCGCCCTACAGGCCACCGCCCGCATCCTCGCCGAGGCGGATGGGCGTGGCGGTACCGCGCTGCCCGTCCTCGCGGGGGACGGGCCGCTCGCGCTGCGCCGTACCCGGGCCGTGGGCGGGGAGGCGCGCGTCACCGTGGTCGGGGCCATGAGCGCGCCCCTCGGTGGGGACCGGATCGCCCTGGAGGTGACGGCCGGACCGGGCGCCCGGCTCCACATCGGTTCCGCCGCGGCCACCATCGCCCTGCCCGGGCGGACGGGCCGGCCCGCCCACTACGAGATCCGGCTGACCGTCGCCGACGGCGCGACCCTGCACTGGCTGCCCGAGCCCCTGATCTGCGCCCAGGGCAGCGATCTGCGCATGACCACCCGTGTCGAACTCGCCCCCACCGCCCGCCTGGTGCTCCGCGAGGAGCAGATCCTGGGCCGTACCGGCGAATCCCCGGGCCATCTGACGGCCCGCCTCACCGTCCACCGCGCCGGGCGCCCCCTCCTCGACCAGGAGCTCTCGTACGGCCCCGGCGCCCTGGGCTGGGACGGCGGCGCGGTACTCGGCGGCCACCGCGCGGTGGGCCAGCTCCTCGTCGTCGACCCGTCCTGCGCCACCGGCCCGCTCGCCCCCCGCGCCCTCACCGGGACCGCCGTCCTCACGCCGCTGACCGGCCCCGCCGCCTTGGCCACCGCCGTGGCCCCGGACGCGCTCCACCTCCGTCGCGCCCTCGATGAGGCGGTCGCGGCCGTGGGCTGATGTTCACGTCTTGATAAAGAAACGGCGGTTTGCCCTGTACTCGGCGGTAAGCAAGACAGAAGAATCCTGCCTGACACTCTGTGATCATCGCCGCTCCAGGCGGCGCAACCAAGCAGGGGGATTACTACGTGAGACGCACAGCACTCTTCGGCGTGGCCGGTGGCGTGATCACCGGGGCGCTGATAACCGGTGCGCTGGCCGCCCCCACGGCTGGGGCCTCGGAGCGGACGCCCGGTGGGGCCGCCGAGGCGCGTGGCGTGGCGGTGGCCGCGGCCACGGCCGCGAAGAAGGGCATCGACTGGGCGGACTGCCCGGCCGACTGGGGGCTGGCCAAGCCCATCCAGTGCGGCTATGTCACCGTCCCGCTCGACTACGCCAAGCCGAACGGCCGCACCATCAAGCTCGCGGTGGACCGGATCGGCAACACCGGGTCCGCCTCCGAGCGGCAGGGTTCGCTGATCTACAACCCGGGCGGGCCCGGCGGCTCCGGGCTTCGCTTCCCGACCCGGGTCACCACCAAGAACCCGCTGTGGACGAAGACTTCGAAGGCGTACGACTTCGTCGGCTTCGACCCGCGCGGGGTGGGCCACTCCACGGCCATCTCCTGCGTGGACCCGCAGGAGTACGTCAAGGCCCCGAAGCTGGACCCGGTGCCGGGCAGCGAGGCGGACAAGCGCGTCCAGCGCAAGCTGGCCCGGGAGTACGCCGAGGGCTGCGAGGAGCGCAGCGGCTGGATGCTGCCGCACATGACGACGCCCAACACCGCCCGTGACATCGACGTCATCCGGGCCGCGCTCGGCGACAAGAAGCTCAACTACCTGGGTGTGTCCTACGGAACGTACATCGGGGGCGTCTACGCGACGCTCTTCCCGACCCATGTGCGCCGGCTGATCGTGGACAGCGTGGTCAACCCCTCGCGGGAGAAGATCTGGTACCAGGCCAACCTGGACCAGGACGTCGCCTTCGAGATGCGCTGGAACGACTGGAAGGCGTGGGTCGCCAAGAACGACGCCGCCTACCACATCGGTGACACCCCCGCGAAGGTCCAGAAGCAGTGGGAGACGCTGCGCGCGGCCGCCAAGAAGAGCCCCATCGGCGGGGTCGTGGGCCCGGCCGAGCTGCTCGCGTTCTTCCAGAGCGCTCCGTACTACGACTCGTCGTGGGCCACCGTCGCCCAGGTGTGGAGCGACTACCTCGCCGGCGATGAGAAGGCGCTGGTCGAGGCCGCGGGCCCGGACATGTCCGACACCGCGGGCAACATCGCCTCGGAGAACGGCAACGCCGTCTACACCGCCGTCGAGTGCGCCGACACCAAGTGGCCGACCAGTTGGGCGAAGTGGGACCGGGACAACACCCGGCTCCACCGCGACTACCCCTTCCTGACCTGGTCCAACGCCTGGATGAACCTGCCGTGCGCCACCTGGGGTGCCAAGCAGCACACCCCGCTGGAGGTGGGGGCCGCCAAGGGGCTGCCCAAGACGCTGATCGTGCAGAGCACCCGGGACGCCGCGACCCCGTACGAGGGCGCGGTGGAGCTGCACAAGCGGCTGAAGGGTTCGCGCCTGGTCACCGAGAAGGACGCCGGTTCGCATGGGGTCACCGGTCTGGTCAACCCGTGTGTCAACGACCGGGTGGACGCCTACCTGCTCAAGGGCACGGTGGACGCCAAGGACGTGACCTGCGCTCCGCACGCCACGCCGGTGCCCGCGAAGTCGGGTGCGTCCGCGAAGGCCGCGAAGGCCGCCAAGGAGGCCGCCGCCCTCGTCAAGTAGTCGACGAAAAGCGGTATGTGGTGAAGGGCCGGGCCCGTGCGTTCCCCGCACGGGCCCGGCGCCGTTTTCCCCCGAAGCGATCAGGGCGCGTGCCCGCCGCTCCGCAGCCACGCGTCTTCTGCCGCGTAGTCGAAGAGATCGGCCATCGGGTCGTAGGCGGCCGCCATGTCGGGGAAGGCGGTGCGCCAGTCCGGGGTGGCCGCCAGCCGGTCCGCCAGCCAGGCGACGGTCGTCGGCAGCGATTCCGTATAGCCGGTCACCGGGCGGTAGCCCAACTCCCGTTCGGCCGCGGACATGTCGTAGACGAGCGGGTGAGCCAGGCTCCAGGGGGTGCTGCCGATATGCGGATGCGGCGGCTCCCCGTCGATCAGCACCAGCTCGCCGCGCGTCCCCAGCACCGCGTCCACGGCGGTGGCGATGTCGGCGACCGTCGGAGCCTGTGGATCGCCCGCGTTGAGCACCCGTGAGCCGGGCCGGTGGGCGGCCAGCCGCACCAGCTCCGCGATGTTGTCGACATGCACCGGATGGAACCGGCTGCGGCCGCCGTACGCCAGGATCCGCACCGGCCGCCCGTCCAGCGCCCGTTTGACGAAGTACAGCTCACGGGGCGTACGGCAGTGCGGGCCGTGGATCGCCCCCGCGCGCAGCAGGGTCGTCGGCAGCTTGTCCCCGGCGGCCAGCAGCTCCCGCTCCAGCGCGACCTTCCGGCTGCCGTAGCCCTCGCCCGGCGGCACGGTCCGCTGGGACTCGGGGAGCGGCACGGGATAGCGCGGGGCGCCGTCGGGCCGGTCCTGGGTCCCGAAGCCCCGGCCCTGGTCGTCCTCGTACACCGCCCCGGTGGACATCACCACCGCCGATCCGATGCGGTCCGCGAGCCCCAGCAACTGCTGTGCGTGTGCCTGCCCGTAGGCGACGCAGTCCAGCACCACATCGCAGCCGTCCCCGATCAGGGCGGCCACCGCGGCGTCGTCGTCCCGGTCGACGGCCACGCTCACCACGGACGCGGGCCAGCTCTCGTCGCGGCCCCCGCCGCGCGAGGCGGCCCGCACCCGCCATCCCTCGGCGGCGAGCGCGCGCACCGCCGCCCGGCCGATCTGCCCCGTCGCCCCGATCACACATGCGCTGCCAGTGGTCATGCCGGGACGCTACGGGCCCGGCCGCCACGCTGCCCAGACTCCTTCGCCACGAGCAGATTCGCCCGTGGAGCGATCATTCACGGTCAAACGGCGAGTACAAGATGATCGCTTTTTCGCGCTCTCTGAATTCACCGTGATGCATTTCGAAGAAAAAGGCATATTCGATTCGCGTGTCGGTGAAACCGCTAAGCTCCAGGGCCCATGGCGGGCTGGCTCACCGCCCGTATTTCGCACGCATTTTCTCTTCGCTGTTTTTAAGGATGTCCATGGTTTTCGCCGGCACCTCATCCGGAGGCCGACGGCCCGCCTCCACGCTCGTATGGGTCATCCCTCCCGCCGCGATGGCGTTCTGCGCGGCGCTGGCGGTCGTCGTGGTCCCGTCCGGGGCGCGGGCCACGGTCGCCTGGTGCGGGGTGGCGGCGACGTTCGCGGTGGCCCTGGCGGCGGCCGAGGCGATGCGCCGCGGCCGGCTGATCACCACGCTGCGCACCCGGCTCATGGCCCAGGAGACCGAGCTGCGGCAGCGCCTGGTGGACCAGGAGACGGCGATCCGGCGGCTGGCCCGGGAGCTGCTGCCGGTGGCGGTGACCCGGCTGCAGCGCGGCGCCATGGTGGACGAGGCGATGCGGGCCATCGACCACGCGCCCCGCGTCGACCCGGACTTCGACTCGGCCCACGAGCTTCTGCTGCGGTCGGTGCTGGAAGCCGTGCGGGCCGAGGAGGACCTCAGGGACGCGGGCCAGCGGGCTTTCGTCAACATCGCCCGCCGGGTGCAGGCCATCGTCCACCAACAGGCCCAGGACATGCGGGAGATGGAGGACAAGTACGGCGCCGATCCGGACGTCTTCGAGGACCTGCTCCACCTGGACCACGGCAACGCTCTCATCGGCCGGCTGGCGGACTCCATCGCGGTCCTGGGCGGTCAGCGCCCGGGCCGCCAGTGGCAGAAGGAGGTGCCGCTGTTCAACGTCTGCCGCGGCGCCATGTCCCGCATCCTCGAGTACGAGCGGGTGGATCTGCACTCGGTGGCGGATGTCGCCATCGTCGGGCCCTCGGTGGAGCCGCTGATCCACGCCCTCGCCGAACTGCTGGACAACGCCACCCGCTACTCGCCGCCCAAGACCCGGGTACATCTGACCGCGATCGAGGTCCAGTCCGGGGTCGCGATCGAGATCGAGGACGCCGGGGTCGGCCTTTCGGAGGAAGCGCGCAGACGCACCGACGCGGTGCTGGTCCAGGCGGCGACCGGATTCGACCTCAACGACCTGGGCGAGACACCGCGGCTCGGTCTGGCCGTGGTCGGCCGGCTCGCCGTGAAGTACCGGTTCCAGGTCTCGCTGCGGCCCTCGGCGTACGGCGGGGTGCGCGCGGTGCTGGTCGTACCGCAGGACATCATCTGCCCCACCCCCGCCCCCGGCGGCGCGATCGCCCGCGCGGCCAAACTGCCCCCGCCCAAGCCCATCAAGCGGGCCACGCCCCTGCCGTCGCCCACTCGCACCAGCCCGATCGTGCAGGGCCGCCCCGGCCCCGGCTTCCGGCAGAACGGCGCCGGACTCCCGCAGCGCCGCCGCCGGATGCCCATGGTCACCCCGCCCATCAGGGTCGACTCCGGGCCCCCGGCGGCGCCCCCCGTGCCCCGCGAACCGGCCGGGCCGCCCGTGCAGCCGGGGATCTGGCTGGACGCCTTCACCAAGGGGCTCAACGGCGAGCCGATCCCGGCGGCTGACGCCGGTGCCGCCGCCCCGGACACCCGGAAACCCCCCGGCACCCCGGATACCTCGAACACCTCGAACACCCCGCTCCCGTCGGACAAGGATGAGTAGGCAAGTGACGCAACCGCGGTTCAACATGGACTGGATGCTCCGGGACCTGGCCTCCAGCGTTCCGCAGACCCGCCACGTGGTCCTGCTGTCCTCGGACGGCCTGTGCATGGCCCAGGTCGGTACGGACAAGGACACCGCCGACCGGCTGGCCGCCGCCTGCGCCGGGCTGCAGAGCCTCTCCGGTGCGATCGCCACCGAATTCCCCGAGGGGGACGGGCGGATGCGGCTGGTCGTCATCGAGGTCGACGGCGGCTTCTTCTATCTGATGGCGGCCGGCGTCAGCTCGTATTTGGCGGTGCTCGCCGAGGACAGCGTGGACGCCGGGCTGATGGGCCAGTGCATGAGAGACCTGGTCGCACGGCTCGGCGAACACCTCAGCAGTCCGCCGCGCGTCGACGGCCGGATGACATGAGCGAGCCCGCCAAGGCGTGGGACGAGGGCGGGCCCGAGCGGCTCTACACCGTCAGCCGGGGCCGCGCCCCGCACGAACCCCGGCAGCGGCCCGTCGAACTCGTCAGCCTGATCGTGGCGCGCGCCGAACCGGAGCCGGGGATGGCCCCCGAGGCCGCCACCGTGCTGCGGATGTGCCCGTTCCCCCTTTCGGTGGCGGAGATCTCCGCGTACCTGGTCCTGCCGGTCTCCACCGTCACCGTGATCCTCGCGGAGCTGCTGGGGGACGGCCGGGTGGAGGTCAGGGCACCGGTCCCGGCAGCCGTGCTGCCCGACCCCGAACTGCTGCAGGCGGTGATGCATGGACTACAGAAACTCTGAGGAAGCCGAGGAAGCCGAGGAAGCCGAGGAAATCGTCGGACCGCGCAGCGAGGACACCCTCCCGGCATCCGCGGCCGCCGCCGTCAAGGTGGTGATCGTCGGAGGCTTCGGGGTCGGCAAGACGACCATGGTCGGCTCGGTGAGCGAGATCCGCCCGCTGACCACCGAGGAGACCATGACCCAGGCCGGGGTCGGCGTCGACGACATCGCCGGGATCGAGCGCAAGACCGAGACCACCGTCGCGATGGACTTCGGCCGGATCAGCCTCAACGAACGGCTGGTGCTCTATCTGTTCGGCACCCCCGGCCAGGAGCGGTTCTGGTTCCTGTGGAACGGCCTCTTCGAGGGCGCCCTCGGTGCCGTGGTCCTGATCGACACCCGCCGTCTGGAGGTCAGCTTCGACGCGGTCGGGCGGCTCGAGGAGCGCGGTGTGCCCTTCGTGGTCGCGGTCAACGTGTTCCCCGAGGCCCCCGTCCACCCCATCGCGGAGCTGCGCGCCGCCATGGACCTGCCCGACTCCGTACCGATGATCGACTGCGATGCCCGCGACCGGGCCTCCAGCCGTGACACCCTCCTCACCCTCGTGCGCCATCTGCAATCCCTCCACACCGTGACCCCGGAGACACCGTGACCTCTCATCCCGACGACCCCGGCACCGGGACGGCCGACCTGCCGCCCACCCGGTGCCCCGTCCACCCCGCGCTGTCCGACGCCGGCCTGGTGGACCTCCTCGGGCCCGAGAACGAGAAGGACCCGATGGGCCTGTACGAGCGGCTGCGCGCCGAGCACGGCCCGGTGGCCCCGATCGTGCTCGACGGTGGCATACCGGCCTGGCTGCTGCTGGGCTACCGGGAGAACCTGGAGGTGTCCCGCACCCCCTCCCGCTTCTCCCGCGACTCCCGCCACTGGCACGCCTGGGAGGACGGGAGGATCACCGCCGACTCGCCCCTGCTGCCGGTGGTCGGATGGCAGCCCATGTGCACCTTCGCCGACGGCGACGAGCACGAGCGGCTGCGGGCCGCGCTCACCGAGTCCATGGGGCGCCTGGACCGCCGGGGGATCCGCCGCCACGTCACCCGCTTCACCCATCAGCTGGTCAACGACTTCTGCGCGGACGGGGGCGCCGAACTGGTCACCGCCTTCGCCCAGCAGCTGCCCATGCTCGTCCTCACCCAACTGCTGGGCATGCCCGACGAGTACGGCCCGCGGCTGGTCGAGGCCACCCGGGACCTGATGAAGGGCACCGAGACGGCCCTGCGCAGCGACGCGTATGTCACCGGCGCCCTCCAGAGCCTGGTGGACCGCAGACGCGCGGAGCCCGGCGAGGATCTGGCGTCCTGGCTGCTGGCCCACCCCTCCGGCCTCACCGAGGAGGAGGTGGTCCAGCATCTGCGGCTGGTGCTGCTCACCGGCAATGAGACCACCACCAATCTGATGGCCAACACGCTGCGCATGGTCCTCACCGACCCGCGCTTCCGCGCCTCCCTGGCCGGTGGCCATATGACCCTGCCGGACGCCATCGAGCATGTGCTGTGGAACGAGCCCCCGCTCACGGTCGTCCCCGGCCGCTGGGCCACCGGCGACACCGAACTGGGCGGTCAGCGGATCAAGGCCGGGGACATGCTGCTGCTGGGGCTGGCCGCCGGAAACGTAGACCCGGCCATCCGCCCCGACATCGCGGCGCCGATGTACGGCAACCGGTCCCATCTCGCCTTCAGCGGCGGCCCCCATGAATGCCCGGGGCAGGACATCGGCCGTGCCATCACGGACACCGCCATCGACACCCTGCTGCTGCGGCTGCCCGATCTGCGGCTGGCCGTCGACGAGTCCGAGCTGACCTGGCTCTCGTCCTGGATCTCCCGCCATCTCGTGGCGCTGCCGGTGGAGTTCATGCCCCGGCGCCCCGAGTCGGAGGGCACGGAGGACCCCTCCGCGACTCTCTTCGCCCCGCGGCCGCGCCGGCTGCCCGCGCAGGAGGCCCCGGAAGCGGCCACCGGGGGGCCCGAGGCGACGGCTCCCGGGCGCGTCCCGTGGTGGGTGGCATTATGGCGGTGGCTGCTGGGCAGGCCCTCGGGATCCGCCCCGTAGGGATGGCGGCGGCCCCGCCGCTCAGCTCCGGGCCACCACGACCCCCACGGTCAGCAGGCCGAGCACCACCCAGCTGAACCACAGCCAGCCGTTGCTCCCCAGGGTCACGGTGTAGGCCGTCACCAGCACCAGGCCCCCCACCGTGGCCACCGTCATCGTCTTCGCGGATCCGGGCATCCCCGACCTCCTCACGGCGGTCCTGACGCCCCTTCGCCAGGACCCGGGCCGCTCAGGGCCCGGGTCCATGGTCTCGCGGTCCGGGGCCTTGCCGCTAGCAGGCCGCAGGGGCCGCCCTCAGCGGCTCCGGGACTGGAGCGAGGCCAGATAGGCGTTGTACGCCGCTAGCTCCTGGTCGCCGTCCCGGTCCGCGGTGCGGTCGATACGCCGCGCCTGGCGCTGCTCGGACTTGTACCACTGGTAGACCAGCGCCACCAGGACGATCACCGACGGGATCTCGCTGAAGGCCCAGGCGATCCCGCCCGCCCAGGTCTGGTCCGACAGCGCGTCGATGCCAAGCGAGGCGGGCGGATGCTCGTACACGCCGACCATGGGCTCGGACGCCATCATCAGCGCGATGCCGAAGAACGCGTGGAACGGCATGCCCGCGAACAGCTCCAGCATCCGCATCACATAGCCGGGCCGGTGCGGCCCCGGGTCCACGCCCATGATCGGCCAGAAGAAGACCAGGCCCACCGCGAGGAAGTGGACCATCATCGCGATATGCCCGGCCTTGCTCCCCATCAGGAAGTCGAAGAGCGAGGTGAAGTACAGCGCGTACAGGCTCGCGATGAACAGCGGGATCGTGAACGCCGGGTGGCTGATGATCCGCATATAGCGGCTGTGCAACAGCGCGACCAGCAGCTCCCGGGGGCCCTTGCGGCCGCGCCCGGCCGCCGGGAGGGCCCGCAGGGTCAGCGTGACCGGCGCGCCCAGCAGCAGCAGGATCGGCGACACCATGCTGATGATCATGTGCTGCACCATATGGACGCTGAACATGACCATGCCGTAGTCGTTCAGCTTGGTGCACATCGCGACCGCGATGGTCAGCACCCCGAGCACGAAGGAGACCAGGCGCCCCACCGGCCAGGCGTCACCGCGCCGCCACAGCCGCGCGACGCCCCAGCCGTACAGCCCGAGCGCCAGCACACAGCCGACCAGGAAGAACGGATCGCCGCCGAACTCCAACCCGCGAGCGAGGGTGAACGGCGGCAGATCCATGGTCATGCCGTGCCCGCCGTGATCCATCGAGTAGCCCCTTTGTGCGCCTAAACCGGCGCCGCTCTCGCGGACCTGGTTGCTCGCCGTAAGGGTTGCGCAATTGATGGCCGCGGTCGGAGTCGGCATTAACCGGTTTGTGTCGTCCCTACAGTACGCACTCGGCCTCGGCGTACCGCTCGGCGGGGACCGTCTTCAGCCGCTCCACGGCCGCCGCGAGCGGCACCAGGTCGATGTCCGTGCCGCGCAGCGCCGTGATCGTGCCGAAGGCGCCGCGGTGGGCCGCCTCGACGGCGTGCCAGCCGAAGCGGGTGGCCAGCACCCTGTCGTACGCCGTCGGGGTGCCACCGCGCTGCACATGGCCCAGGATGACCGCCCGCGCCTCCTTGCCGAGCCGCCGCTCCAGCTCGACGGAGAGGTGGCGGGCGATGCCCGCGAAGCGCTCGTGGCCGTAGACGTCCTTGCCGCCGGCCTCGTAGTCCATCGTGCCCTCGCGCGGCTTGGCGCCCTCCGCCACCACCACGATCGCGAACTTCTTGCCCGCCTCGAACCGCGCCCCGACGGTCTTGGTGAGCTCCTCGATGTCGAACGGGCGCTCCGGGACGACGATGGCGTGGGCGCCCGCGGCCATGCCCGAGTGCAGCGCGATCCAGCCGGTGTGCCGCCCCATGACCTCGACGATCAGCACCCGCTGATGGGACTCCGCGGTGGTCTTGAGCCGGTCCAGGGCCTCGGTGGCGACGCCGACCGCGGTGTCGAAGCCGAAGGTCACATCGGTGGAGGCGATGTCGTTGTCGATGGTCTTCGGCACGCCGACGATCGGCAGTCCGGCGTCCGAGAGCAGCCGGGCGGCCTTCAGCGTGCCCTCCCCGCCGATGGGGATGACCGCGTCCAGGCCGAGCTCCGCGACATGCCCCTTGGCCCGCTCCACGCCGTCCCGCAGATGCTCGGGGCGCACGCGGGTGGAGCCGAGGATGGTGCCGCCGAGGGCCAGGATGCCGCCCACCGCGTCCAGGTCGAGCTTGCGGTAGTCGGCCTCCAGCAGGCCCTTCCAGCCGTCGTGGAAGCCGATCACCTCATCGCCGTGGTCGACGGTGGCACGGTGGACGATTGACCTGATGACCGCGTTCAGGCCGGGGCAGTCGCCGCCGGACGTGAGCACACCAATGCGCATGGCACGCATACCTCTGTCTGAGATGGGGGCCGACGGCCGGACCGCGTCGTCCGGCTGGACCCCGCCACCCTACAAGCGGCCGGGCGGCGGGGGCGGGGTCGTGCGTCGGATGTCCGCCATGCGGGCACCCTTCGCCCGAGTGGCGCTCGGGCGAGCGGGCCGCGGCTCAGGCGGGCTGGGACGCCGCCGCGATCCGCTCGTTGCGCAGCGCGTCGTACCACTGGTCGTTGACCGGCGGCAGCGCGTTCACATCGAGGGCCAGCTTCAGCAGATGGTCCGCGATATGCGGGTTGCGGGCCATCACCGGGCCATGCATGTACGTCCCGAAAACGGTGTCGTTGTAGGCGCCCTCGAAGCCGTCGCCCGTGCCGTTGCCGTTGCCGAACCGGACCCGGGCGAAGGGGCGGGCCGTCGGGCCGAGGTGGGTGACGCCCTGGTGGTTCTCGAAGCCGGTCAGCGGGGGCAGCCCGAGCCGCTCGTCGATGTCGGCCAGCACGTCCCCGACGCACCGGGCGCCCTCGCCACGGGTGCTGACCACGTCCAGCAGCCCAAGACCCTGCTGGCGCTGCCCGAGGTCGTTGATGAACTCATGGCCGAGGATCTGGTACCCGGCGCACACCGAGAAGACGATCGCCCCGTTGGCGACCGCGCGGCTCAGCCCGCCGTCCCGGATCAGCCGCTCGGCGGCGAGCCGCTGCGGGCGGTCCTCGCCGCCGCCGATCAGATAGACGTCCCCGGAGGTGGGGATCTGCTGGTCGGAGCGGACGTCCAGCCGGGAGACCTCCAGCCCGCGCTGCCGCGCCCGGCGCTCCACCACCAGGACGTTGCCCTGGTCGCCGTACGTGCTCAGCAGGTCGGGGTAGACCCACACCAGACGCAGGCCGTTCTGGCTCATGCTACGCATCTTCGTGCCTCTCGTACGGGGGGTCAGTTGCCGACCCGGCGGCGCAGGTCCTGGAACGCGGTGTAGTTGGCGATGGTCTCGATACGGCCGGGCGGGGAGATCCGCACCGCCTCGTCCACGTCCGCGCAGACCCGGAAGTCCAGCCCGGCGACCTCCAGGCGCACCGCGAGGTCCAGCTTACGGTCGCCGATCACGCAGATCGGGTGCCCGGCGAGCCGGGTGTAGTCCACGTCCCACAGCCAGGAGGTGTCGGTGCCGTCGGCGCCGCGGGCGTTCACCGAGAGGATCACCGGGGTGGGCGGCGGGTCGATCAGCGAGAAGGTCTCCAGCCAGCCGGCCGGGTTCTTCGCCAGCAGCAGCCGCATCTGGCGCTCCTGGAAGGTGACCACGTCATACCGGCCGGCCACGGCCTGGACCTGGTACATCCGCTCCAGCGCGACCTGCGGGGGCACCCCGAAGGCGGCGGCGACGGCGGCCGAGGTGGCCGCGTTGGCCTTGTTGGCACGGCCGGGGAGCTGGAGGTGGATCGGCCAGGCCGCGCCGTGCGGGTCCAGGACGTAGTCGCCGTTCAGCGCCCAGCTGGGGATCGGACGGCGGAAGCCGCACTCCGCGCAGACCCAGTCGTCGCCCGGGCGCTGCAGCACACCGCCGCAGGACGGACAGGACCAGGCGTCGTCCTTCCACTCCTGCCCGGCGGCGACCCACACCACATTGGGGCTGGAGGAGGCGGCCCAGACGATCAGGGGGTCGTCGGCGTTGGCGATCACGATCGCCTTGGTGCCGGTCAGGCCCTCGCGCCACTTCTCGGCGAGCATCCGGGTCTCGGCGGCGCGGTCGAGCTGGTCACGGGAGAGGTTGAGCAGCGCGATGGCCTTGGGCTCGGTGTCGCGCGCCACACCGGCGAGGTACTTCTCGTCGACCTCGATGACGCCGTAGCGGGCGTCGGAGCCGCCGGCCAGGGCCGAGGTGATACCGGCCGGCATATTGGCGCCCAGCGCGTTGGAGACGACCGGACCGGCCGCCCGCAGCGCCTCGGCGATGAGCCGGGTGGTCGTGGTCTTGCCGTTGGTCGCCGACACCAGGATCACGTCCAGGTGCTGTGCCAGCCTGCCGAGGAGATCGGGGTCGAGGCGCAGGGCCACCTTGCCGCCGATCACCGATCCGCTGCCGCGGCCCGCGGCCTTCGACACCGCCGCCGCGGCCCTGCCCGCCGTCACGGCCAGCTTGGCACGTGGCGACAGCGGCTCTGAGTTGCCTGCCATCGTCTCTCGATCCTCCTCGCATACCGGCGCCGCACCTGCCCCCCCGAGGCGCCGGTGGTACGCCCCCTCCGCGCCGCATCGCCAGCCGGGAGGCCACGGTCGGGTAGCAGCCTATCGAGATCCGGCGGCTGTCCCGAATTCCGTCACCCGCGCAGGACACTTCCCCGGCCCCGTAGGCTTGGCTGCCATGCGACATGGCGTGATACCGGGCAGCCGCGGAGCGGTGCGGCCCATGCGGTTCCTCGGCGATCCGGGGCTGCGCGCGCCGTGCGCGGAGGTCACGGCGTTCGACGCCGAGCTCGCCCTGCTGATCGAGGACATGTACGCCACGATGTACGCGGCGCACGGGGTGGGCCTCGCCGCCAATCAGATCGGTGTGGGGCTGCGGGTCTTCGTCTTCGACTGCCCGGACGACGAGGACCACCGCCATCTGGGGCATGTCGTCAACCCCCGGCTGGCCGCGGCCGACGGGGTGACGGTGCGTGGGGCGGAGGGCTGTCTGTCGCTGCCGGGCATCGAGGCGGGCACCTCGCGCTACGACCGTGCGGTGATCGAGGGCGTGACGATGACCGGGGAGCCGGTGCGGATCGAGGGCACGGGCTTCTTCGCGCGCTGTCTGCAGCACGAGTGCGACCACCTGGACGGCGGGCTGTTCCTCGACCGGCTCTCCGGGCTGCGGCGGCGCAGGGTGCTGCGGGCGGTCCGCCGGGCGTCCTGGGCGGCGTCGGCCGGCGCCGGGGCGTAGGGCCGCCCCGGCGGGAGCGCGGCGGGGCGGCGAGCGGAGGCCGGGGGGCTCAGAAGCCCGGTGCGCCGACCCGGTCGTCCGCCAGCGACAGCCGTCCCCACAGCAGATCGGTGAGATGGTGCACCAACTGGCCGCGTGCGCACGGGCGGTCGCGCAGCCACCAGTCACCGGCCGCGTGCATCATGCCGACGATCCCGTGGCCCCAGACCCGGGCCACCTCGTCGCCGCCGGGTCCCAGATCCAGCCGCTCGGCGATCACGGTGGCGAGCTCCTCGCCGAGCCTGCGCAGCAGCGGGGCGGAGTGGTGGCCGACGTCGAAGCCCTGCTCGGGCTCCTGCTGGCCGTGGTCGGCCGGGTGCATCAGGAAGCGGTACACCTGGGGCCGCGCCTCGATCGCCGCCAGATAGGTGTCCAGCGTGGCCTCCACGCGGTGCCGGCGGTCCTCGGCGGGCGCGTCCAGAGCCGCGCGCAGCGAGGCGAGCAGGGCGTCGGTGTGGCGCTTGGCGAGCGCGCGGTACAGGCCGCCCTTGTCGCCGAAGTGGCGGTAGAGAATGGGCTTGGTGATGCCCGCTTCAGCGGCGATGGCGTTCATCGAGGCTTCTGGTCCGTCGCGCAGCACCACCCGGTCCGCGGCCTCCAGCAGCTCCTTGCGCCGTTGCTGGGCCGTCGTCCGCTGGTCGTCCCGCTGGCTGGTCCCGGTCCGCATGCGTTGCCTCCCCGCCCCCGATGTCGTACTCGCGCCCTTCGCGGCTCGCGTTTCCCGGCGCGATCGCGCTCCGCGCTCTGCGCAACGTAACACCCGCGGGGGCCGCGGGGCCCGCGTGCCCGGGGGAGTTGACATCGTCTACTGGGCGGTAACAGACTGCGGTTACCGCAGGTAATAAGCACGTGGAGGGGTCATGGCGGAGTTCTCGTTCGAGCTCGACGACGATCAGAAGGCGGTGCGCGACTGGATCCACGGCTTCGCCGCGGACGTCATGCGCCCGGCAGCCGCCGAATGGGACGAGCGCGAGGAGACCCCCTGGCAGATTATCCAGGAGGCCGCCAAGATCGGCCTGTACTCCCTGGACTTCTACGCCCAGCAGTACTTCGACCCCACCGGCCTCGGCATCCCCATGACCATGGAGGAGCTGTTCTGGGGCGACGCGGGCATCGCGCTGTCCATCGTCGGCACCGGCCTCGCCGCCGTCGGCGTCCTCGCCAACGGCACCGAGGAGCAGATCGGCACCTGGATCCCGCAGATGTACGGCGACGCGGACGACGTGAAGGTGGCCGCCTTCTGCTCCTCCGAGCCCGACGCGGGCTCCGACGTCGGCTCGATGCGCACCCGCGCCGTCTACGACGAGGCCAAGGACGAATGGGTCCTCAACGGCACCAAGACGTGGGCCACCAACGGCGGTATCGCCAATGTCCATGTGGTGGTCGCCGTCGTCGACCCCGAAGTCGGCTCCAAGGGCCACGCGTCGTTCATCATCCCGCCGGGCACCCCCGGTCTGTCCCAGGGCCAGAAGTTCAAGAAGCACGGCATCCGCGCCTCGCACACCGCCGAGGTGGTCCTCGACCAGGTGCGGGTGCCCGGCAACTGCCTGCTCGGGGGCAAGGAGAAGCTGGACGAACGCCTCGCGCGCGCCCGGGAGAAGGCCAAGGCGGGCGGGGAGCGGCTGAAGAACGCCGCCATGGCCACCTTCGAGGCGTCCCGCCCGGCCGTCGGCGCCATGGCGGTCGGCACCGCCCGCGCCGCGTACGAGGTCGCGCTCGACTACGCCAAGACCCGGCAGCAGTTCGGCCGCCCCATCATCGACAACCAGGGCGTCGCCTTCCAGCTCGCCGACATGCGCACGCGGATCGACGCCGCGCGGCTGATGGTGTGGCGCGCCTCGTGGATGGCCGTGACCGGCAAGCCCTTCGACTCGGCCGAGGGCTCCATGTCCAAGCTGTTCGCCAGCGAGACCGCCAAGCAGGTCACCGCCCAGGCGGTGCAGATCCTCGGCGGCAACGGCTTCACCCGCGAGTACCCGGTCGAGCGGATGCACCGCGACGCCGCGATTTATACGATCTTCGAGGGCACCAGCGAGATCCAGCGCCTGGTCATCGCCCGCACCCTCTCCGGCGTCCAGATCCGCTAAGCGCTCCGCTGGACGTGTCGCGATGCGTCGTCGGCCGACTGCGGCGCCGCCGTGGCTGGTCCCACGCGGCGGAGCCGCATATCGACACAGCCGCGGCGGAGCCGCACATCGACACAGCCGCGGCGGAGCCGCACATCGACACAGCCCCGCGCCCCTTGGGGGCGCTGCCCGAACCGTAGCGGACTTCCTCTGACCTGCTGAGGAGCGGCGGGCGCGTCAGACGGGGCCGACGCCCGCGCCGAAGCGGCGTTTACGGGTCGCGAAGGCGGCCAGCAGCGCGCGGAGCTCTTCACCGGTGAAGTCGGGCCACAGGGTGTCCACGAAGAAGAGCTCCGCGTAGGCCGCCCGCCAGAGCATGAAGTTGGAGATGCGCTGCTCCCCGGAGGTGCGCACCAGCATGTCGATGTCCGGCAGATCGGCATGCGGCAGATGCCGGGTGAACAGGGCCTCGTCGATGAGCCCGGGGTCCAGCGCGCCGTCCGCCGAGGCGCGGGCCAGGCAGGTGGCGACGTGGGCGATCTCCTCCCGGCCGCCGTGGTTGAAGCAGAAGGCCAGCGTCATCGTGCGGTTGTCGCACGTATCGGCCTCGGCGCGGCGCAGCGCGGCCAGCGTGGCCCGGGGGAGCCGGGCCTCCGAGCCCAGCCAGCGCAGCCGCACCCCCCGCTCGCCGTAGCCCCGGAAGACGTCCGCGAGCTGGGCGGTGAGCCGCATCAGGGCGGCCACCTCACCGCGCGGACGGTTCCAGTTCTCGGTGGAGAAGAAGAACAGCGACAGATGTTCGATGCCCTCTTCCAGGGCCGTGTCCACCACCCGCGGCAGCGCCAGCACCCCCGCCTGATGGCCCCGGGTGCGGGAGAGGCCGCGCAGGGCGGCCCAGCGGCCGTTGCCGTCCATGATGATGGCCAGATGCCGTGGCCGCCCGGGTGACTCGTCCTGGGGGCCGCGGCGTTGCCGTACGACGGCGGGCGCACCGGCGATCGACGCCCGCAGCAGCCGCTTGACGGAGGGCACTCTCCAGGCTCCGACCTCGAACACCCACGCGTCCCTCCGCCTAGCTTCCCGGCGCCGTGTCTGACGACGCGACAGGGGCGGGGGTTACCTCCCCGGTGGCCGAACCATTCGTTTGGTCGTCACGGCCGTCACGGCTTGCGGGCCACGCCCCCGTGGACATCGGTGGTCTCGATGTCCGTCTCGGAGGGACCCGGCCGCCACAGCGGACACGACACGATACCGGGCTCGATCAGCTCCAGACCCTCGTAGAAGCGGCTGATCTGCGCCACGCTGCGCAGCACGTACGGAACGGCGCCGGTGTCGTCGTAGCCCTGCTGCGCCTCCTTGAGCGCCTGGTCGGTGTCGGTGCTGTCGTAGTGCACGAAGTAGCTGCCGGACGGTAAGGCGTCCTGCAGCCGCCGCACGACCGCCACCGCCTCGTCGTAGTTCTGGATGTGGCCGAGGATGCCCATCAGCATCAGGGCGATGGGCCGGTCGAAGTCGAGCGTCTTCGCCGCGGCCTCCAGGATCCGCTCGGGCTCGTGCAGATCGGCGTCGATGTAGTCGGTCACCCCCTCCCGGGTACTGGTGAGCAGCGCCTGGGCGTGCCGGAGCACCAGGGGGTCGTTGTCCACGTAGACGATGCGGGCCTCGGGCGCCACCCGCTGGGCGACCTGGTGGGTGTTGTCGTAGGTGGGCAGCCCGGTGCCGATGTCCAGGAACTGCCGGATCCCGCACTCGCCCGCCACATGGGTGACGGTGCGGATGAGGTACGCGCGCGAGGCCCGGGCCATGGTCTCGATGTTCGGGGCGACCTCCCGGTACTCGTCACCGGCGATCCGGTCGATCTCGTAGTTGTCCTTGCCGCCCATCCAGTAGTTCCAGATCCGGGCCGAATGCGGCACCGTGGTGTCGATCTTGTTCAGGGCCTGCTGGTCCGGGGTGGACGAGCGGTCGGTCATAGAGCCATCTCCTGCCGTGCGTGTGCGGTTCGCGGGGCACCAACGTAAGCCCGGTGCCGGGGAGTTCAGCGACGCTGGGCGTGGAGCGCCACGGGGGAGCGGATGCGCGGGAGGGGCCGGGCGAACGAGGACACCGGCTCGGGCGCCGCCTCGCCGCGGCCCGGATCCGGATCCGGGCCGCCGCCGGAGGCCGGCTGCTCCTCGATGGTGAGCACCGGGGCGTGCTCGGCGAGAGTGGAGAAGGCGTGGTCATAGCCGGTCACCGCGGCGCCGATCTCCGCGAGGGCCGCCGCCGAGGCGCCGCGCGCGGCCAGCCGGTCCTCCAGCACCGGCACCGGGGCCGTCACATGGACGAAGGCGCCGTGGCGCTCGGCCACCGCGTCGGCGAAGTCGAACGCCTGAATCCAGGTCACCCGGGAGTGGCCACGGCGCAGCGGCCCGTAGACGAGCTCGCCGACCAGCCCGGCGTCGACCGCGAGCGCCCCGTCGTGCAGGAGGAGTTCGCGGTACGGCCGGACCGGGTCGACATGCGGGAGGTCGGGGGAGGCGCGGGTGACGGTGTAGCCGTGCCGGCGGGCGAGCCCGGCCAGCAGCGCGTCCCTGCCGACCCCGTCGCAGCCCTCGACGATCAGTGTGCGGTGCTGTGCCACCGCATGGTCGAGGTTCATTTCCGGCATCCTGTCGGTCCCATAGCTCTCAGCTCTGCGAGGGGGACGACGCCGCCGCCCGCCACGGCGTCTTCAGTGTGCGTGGCGGGACGGCGGGGGCGGGAGTGCGGTGCGGGGTTGTGCGGTTGTGCGGGCGTAGTGGTTTTCGAGGGGTCGCCCGTGCGTGGCCGTTCTACGCGATGAGGAAGTCCGCTTCGCCGGACTTCGCCGCCTCCAGGAAGGACGCCACCTCCGAGCGGGTGTAGATCAGCGCGGGCCCGGCCGGGTCGGTGGACTGGCGCAGCGCGACCCGCCCGTCCGGCAGCCGCTTGGCCTCGATGCAGGTGCCGCCGTTGGACCCGCTCCAGGGCTTCTCCCAGCCCTCCGTGCCCAGGTCCGTGGCCGGCATTCCGCTGTAGACGGGGTCGTGCATCTCAGTGCTCCTTACGCAGTTCGGCCAGGATGGTGCTGGAGTCGCCGATCCGCTCGGCCTGGACCGCCATCCGGTCCAGGACCTCGAGATAGGCGACGACTTCGGCCGGCTTGTCCACATAGACCGCCCCGGTGAGGCTCTCGGTGTAGACGACGTCCGGCAGTTCGGAGAATCCGAAGCGGAAGTAGTGGAAGGGGCCGAAGGCCCCGGGGTGCGGCCCCGCCGCGAACCGCATGATCTGCAGCCTGACCTTGGGAATATCCAAGGTGTCGATCAAGTGGTCGATCTGGTCGCGCATCACCTGCGAGCCGCCCACGGGGCGGCGCAGCACCGTTTCGTCGAGGATGGCCCAGATGGTCGGCGCGTCCGCCTTGGTGAGCAGGTCCTGGCGCTGGACGCGCAGGGCGATCCGGCGCTCCAGCTCCTCCTCGGTGTCCCGGGGGAAGCCCATGCGCAATACCGCTCGGGCGTAGTCCTCAGTCTGGAGCAGCCCGGGGACGTAGTGGGGCTCGTACGCGCGAATGACGGTGGCCTCACTCTCCAGGCTGACGTAAGCACTGAACCAGTCCGGAAGAACATCGCGGAACTGATGCCACCAGCCGGGCTGGTTGGCCTCCCGCGCCAGGGCGAGGAAGTCCTCCATCTCCGGGCCGCGGACGCCGTAGTTCCGCAGCAGCTCCTTGAGATACGGAATCTTGAGACCGACTTCCGCCTTTTCCATCCTGCGCACGGTCAACGGGGTGACCTCGATGGCTTTCGCGGCCTCCTCGAACGACACCTTCGCCCGCTCGCGCAGATGCCGCAGACGCTTGCCGAGGACTCTGCGCAAGACGGTGGGGGCGGCGCCGGCCGGCCGTGTCTCGCTCACGTCCCGCCTCCCGGAGGAATGGCTGTCATATGCCTGCACAGTGTGCCACGCGATGGATGACACTGACAGAGCGAGTCGATCGGTTTGAAATTATCAGAACGAAGGTTGCGGGGTGACGGCTTCACCACGCATAGTGAGCACGTGACCCATCTCACCCTCTATGGCGAGGGCTCCCAACCACCCATGTCCACAACGTCGTTGAGGTGCTTGGCCAACCGGTCGGCGCCGCGCGATGGGGAACCCGCAGACCGCCGTGGCTCGAAACAGGGACGGTCACGGTGACGCATCACGCACAGCCGGTAAGCGGGCGCCAAGGCGTCGTGGTCAACGTCGGGTTGGCCGCGGCTCTGAAGGAATCCGGGTGCTCCTACGCCTCATTGGCCCTGCGGGTCAATGAACTGGGCCGTAGGCAGGGGCGCGAGTCGAATTACGACAAGGCGTCCGTCACCCGCTGGCTGCAAGGCGGACAGCCGCGTGGCACCACGCCGGAGCTGATCGCCGCCGTGCTCTCCCACCGGCTCGGCAGGCCCGTTGCCCCCGCCGAGCTGGGGTTCATCTCCGACCGACAGCGCCCGGTCGTGGCCCGCGCGCTGGCCTACCGGGAGGACGTAGCAGAAACCTTGCACACGCTCGCCGAACTCGGCTCCACCGACATATCCCGCCGCAGCCTGCTGGGTGCGGTGCCCTTCGTCGCCGGCGCACTGGTGACCCCGCAGCGCGAATGGCTGCTGTGGCTGGTCGAAAACCAGGACACCGCCCGGCTCGCACCCGCGGCCGAAGGCGGCCGCGTCGAACAGGTCCATGCGGCGATCAACATGTTCGACGAGATGGACAATCGCTTCGGCGGCGGCCAGGTCCGCGCCAGCATCGTGCTCTATCTGTCGACCGAGGTCGTCCCTATGCTCCAGCAGCGCGGCGCGCCCCCTCAGGAGCGGCGCCAGCTCTTCACCGCCGCCGCCAAGCTGGCCGCGATGGCCGGCTGGAGCAGCTATGACAACGCCGAATACGGCTTGGCCCAGCGCTATATGACCCAGGCGTTGCGGCTGTGCGCCGAGGGCGGCGACCGGGTCCTGGGCGGTCAGATCCTGGCCGGCCTGTCCCATCTGGCGACCAACCTGGGCCAGCCCGAGGCGGGGGTCGAGTTGGCCCGGGTCGGTGTCGCCACGGCCAAGCACGCCGGAAGCCCGCTCGGGCTGATGCGGTTGCACGCCATGGCCGCCCGGGGCTACGCCGCCCTGGACCAGCCCCGGGAGGCGTCCAAGTCGCTGCGCGCGGCCGACGCCCAACTGGAGGCCAGCCAGGGCCCCGAGCAGGAATCGCCCTGGGTGCGCTTCCTCGACCACCACTATCTGGCGGCCGAGGCGGCCCTGTGCTTCCGCGACCTGGGCAACGCCGCCGAGGCCGAGCACGCCGCCGCCGAATCCGTGCGCGCCAACGCCGACCGGCGCCGGCGCCAGGCCATCAGCAGATCCGTGCTGGCGACGTCCTACCTCCAGCAGAACCGGCTGGACGAGGCCGTCGGCACCGCGGGCGAGGCGCTGGACACGCTCAGCGGGGTGCACAGCGAGCGCTCGATCCAGGCGCTGCGCGACTTCCGCACCCGGCTGCGGCCGCACCGCGGGGAGCCCATGGTCCGGGAGTTCGAGCAGCGCTCCCGGACGGTGCTCGGCGTGGCCGCCTGAGGCTCCGGGCCCCGGGGCTTCGCCCCGCCCGGTGCCTCGGCGAAGTCTCCGGCCGCTCCGTGTGAGCGGCCGGTGACGTGTCCGGAGCGCCTCCGCTCGGGGGAGCGCCGGGGGGTCAGTACCCTCCCGGCGTGGGGGCGTTCTGGGCTCGGTCGACGGGCAGATGCGCACCGGAGACCCCGCTCGCGGCGTCCGAGAGCAGAAACGCCACGACCTGGGCGACCTCCCGCGGGGTGACCAGTTCACCGCGTGGCAGCTCGGCCGTGAACCGGGCGTATGCCTCGGGCTCTTCGGTGCGCATCCGGTCCCACCGCTTCCCGGGGATCAGCATGGACCCCGGGGAGACGGCGTTCACTCGGATCCCGTCCGGGCCCAGCTCACGGGCGAGCGAGGCCGCGAGATGGATCTGGGCGGCCTTGGCCGCCCCGTACTGCGCCTGGGGCCCCGGCTTCCAGCCGGAGATGGAGGCGATCACCACCACGGAGCCGCCGCCCGCGCGGCGCAGATGCGGCACCGCGGCCTTCACCAGCCGTGCCGTATGACCCACGTTCATCTCCCAGGTCAGCGACCAGTCCTGGGGGTCGGCGTCCTCGATGCCGCGGCCACGGGCGCCACCGGCGCAGGCCACCACGCCGTCCAGCCCGCTGAAACGTATCCCCGCCGCCTCGACGAATTCCTCCAGCGACCCCGGCTCGGTGACGTCCAGCGCACGGGTGAACAACTCCCCGTTGCCCTCGGCGCTCAGGGACGCCGCGAGGGACCGCAGATCCTCCGGTGTCCGCGCACACGTGGCCAATCGCGCCCCGCCGGCGGCCAGTAGCCGTACGATCTGTTCCCCCAGCCCCCGGGAGCCCCCGGTCACCAGGACCCGTTTGGCGTCCACACCGGACCGTTGACCCGGGCCGAGCCGCCCCTCGCGGCCGTCGCTCACGCTTGCCACGTCCGGACCGTACAGCCCGAACCACTACGCCCGTACAACCGGACAACCCCCATGCCCTCTCGCCCACCGGCCGGTCCAACCGTTTGTCTACATGAACGGCGACCGACGGCGCCTTGCGCTGCCTTCGAAGGAGGAACCATGCCGGTATCCGGCACTCACCGCGACCGGGCCGTCTCCGTCCGTGGCAGCTGGTCCAGGCGGGTCCGGTGGGATGTGCGCACCACCTGTCACCAGCTCAGATGCCAGGCGGTCGGTCGCCAGAATGCGCTTACCCGCTCACCGGAGCATCAATCACCCCATGAGCCCGTATGCCACCACAGCCCACAGACCGATGAGGAGCGTGAGGACCGACACCGTGAGCCGATCCTTTCCAGGACTGTCGCACAGGCCGGCGTCGGCCGATGAGGAGAGCGAGACGATGGGCGCGAGCCATGGCATCGCGGTCTCCGCGGACCGCCCGCGAGCCGATCCGGTCGCCGGGTCGCGAACCGATCCGCTTACCGGGCCTCGAACCGATCCGGTTACCTCGCCGGGAGCCGATCCGGTTACCGGGCCGGCCGCCGCGGCGATCCCCGTCCCCCGCGCTGGAGGGGAGAGGACGGTGATCCCGCTGGACACCCGCCGGCTCTTCCGGGCGGAGTTCCCCGCCCTTCCCGACCGCGCCGCCGCCGTACGCCGGATGGTCGCCGGGCATCTGCGCGACTGGCGGCTCGGCGCGATCGTGGACCATGTCGTCCTCGCCACCAACGAACTGTTCGCCAACGCCGTGGAGCACGGCAGCTCCGGCCCCGCCGACACCGTCACCATCACCGTCTCGCTGGAACGCTTCGGCCGTGAGCTGCGCGTGGAGGTGGCCGACGGCTCGCCCGTGATCCCGGTCGCCCGCAAACCGGAGCCGACCGAGGAGTCCGGACGAGGGCTGGCCATCGTCGCGGACCTGGCACTCGACTGGGGCACCGAGCCGCCCGACCCCGGAGCCCGGGGGAAGAAGGTGTGGTTCACCCTGCCGCTGGTGGCCACCTCATGAACGCGGGGGCGCGCGGTGACCGCTGGATGCGGGTCACCGTGGAGACCGACGCGGCCGAATGGCTGCTGGCCGCGAGCGATGACCCCGGGCGGGTGCGGCTGCAATGGGCCAGCGGCACCGGCCTCGCCGATCTGCCGGTGGGCCCCGTCTTCGACCTGGTGCGGATGTGCGACGACATCGGCACCGCGGTGATCCAGGCGCTGCGGCGGCGCGACGCGGCGGGGCCGGTGATGCTCGCCACCGCCAGCCATGTGCTGTCCTTCCTCGTGCCGCCCGGATCGGCGGCCGAGTGGAAGGGCTGGCTGGCCGGGACGGCGTACGCCCGCCGCCGCGCGGTGGCCGCGGCGGGGCCCGGCCGGGTGCTGCGCTGCCCCAGGCCCGGCTGTGTCCGGCAGGGCCATGTCTGGCTGATCCGGCCCGGCGGCCCGCTCACCGACAGCCGTGCCCTGCGCGCCGCCCTGGAGGAGGCCATCGACCGGCCCGGCCTCCCGGATGTGCTGTTCCGCTGACCCTTGTCGGTAGGCCCTGGCCCCTGTCGCATCGGCATCGGACGCCGCGGGGCGCGACGTCCGATGCCGGAGCCCCTCCCAGCGGTGGCCGGGAGCGCCCTGCCAGGCGTCACGGGCCCGTGAAGATCCGCCCGGGCCGGGCCTGAGCAGATCGGCGGAAGTCTGCCGCGGTTGGAAAGGCGCCCTGAAGGGGCGCGGGGCCGTACCGATGTGCGGCTCCGCCGCGGGGGCGCGATCAGCCACGACGGTGCCGCGGACGATCGACGGCAGCTCAACGCACTTCCGGCGGAGCGCTCAGGCGGCGGGCGCCGGGGCGAAGGCGGCGCGGTGCGCCTCGGCGAAGGCGCGGAAGGAGCGGGGAGCGCGCCCCGTGACCCGCTGGACGGTGTCGGTCGTCCGGTCCTCCGCGCCGTGCCGGATGTCCTCGTCGAGCCCGGCGAGCACCGCGGCGAACTCCGGCGGGATCCCTATCGCCTTCAGCCTCTCCCGCAACTCCGCGGTCTCCACCGCGACATGGCGGGCCGGCCGCCCGGAGACCTCTGTCACGATGCGCGCCGCCTCCGCGTAGCCGAGCGCCTCGGGACCGGTGATGACGTGGTCCGTGTTGTGGGGGCGGCCGTCCAGCAGGGCCCGGGTGGCAACTGCGGCGATATCCGTCGCGTCGACGAAGGCCACCTTGCCGTCCCCGGTGGCGGTGACGATCTCGCCGTCGCCGCGGATGGCGTGGGCCACCGCATGGTCACCGGTGAAGTTCTGCATGAACCACGAGGGCCGCAGCACCGCCCACTCCGGAACGGACTCCTTCACCAGTGTGTGCAGCGCGCCGAGGCCCGTGGGCGCGTCGGGGACCGCGGAGGAGCTCAGCAGCACCACCCGCCGTACGCCCTGGGCGACAGCGGTGTTCAGGAACGGCTCGACCACGGGCCGCGGCTCGGCCACCCCCAGGGGCGAGACGAGATAGATCCGCTCCACGCCGTCCAGCGCCGCCGCATGGCCGGCCGGGTCGTGCCAGTCGAACCGGACGGCCTCGCCCGCCTCGGCCGCTGCCGCGGACTCGGGCCGCCGGGTGGCGGCCAGCGCCCGCGCGCCCTGCGCGCGCGCCATCCGCAGCACCTTGGAACCGGTGTTCCCGGTGGCGCCGAGGACCAGAACGGTCGGTTCAGCCATTGGTCCGGTCCTCCTCGGCGCCGAAGCTGACCTCGCTGAGCATCAGCGGATTCCAGTAGTCGCGGTACGAGGCGATCTCGCCGTCCCGGACGGTGATGACGGCGATGTACGAGGGGCGGAGCGGGCGGCCGGACGAGACGGCCACGGCGTCCATCGAGAACTCCACGATCAGCACCTCGGGGTCCTCGGTGCGGTGGATGACCTGATGCGCGACGGCGCGCAGATCGATGTGGTCGGCGTAGTCCCGCACGTATTCGCGCACGGCCTCACGCCCTTCCAGCAGACGCGGCCGGCCGGCCGGGGCGAAGGGGAACTCCATGGTGCCGTCGACGGCCCACAGGTTCGCGAATCCCATCATGTCGTGGTCGAGCAGCAGTTCCTTCGCCCGCTCGAACACCTTGATGCGGTCGTCCATGACGCACTTCCTTCTCACAGGGGAATGTCACAACCTATGGACGGAACGGTACCGTCCCGTCCGTACATCATAGAACGAGACGGTACCGTCCTGTCCATCTGTTAACCTTGACGCCATGTCGGACACCAACCGGCGCCCCCCGAGCGGCGCCGCCACCCTGCGCGCGGACAAGACCGCCGCCATCGCCGAGGCCGTTCTGGACGAGCTCGCGGAGCACGGATACGGCCGGCTGTCGATGGAGGCCGTGGCCAAACGGGCCGGGGTGGGCAAGAGCGCCCTGTACCGGCGGTGGCCTTCCAGGCAGCGGATGGTCATCGCGGTCGTGTCGGAGCTGAGCGTCGCCCTGGTCGAGGAGCCCGACACCGGATCCCTGCGCGGCGATGTGCTGGCCGCGCTTCATGCGGTCGCCGACTGGCTCACCCATCCGCGGTTCTCGCGGATCCTGCCGGACCTGATCGCCGAGGCGCAGCGGGACGAGGAGCTGTTCCAGGCCCTGGCCCGCTGCATCGGCGAGCCGCGGCGCGCCCGCGCCATCGGCATGCTGGACCGGGCGACCGAGCGCGGTGAGCTGCCGCGGGACCTCGACCGCGAGCTGGCGCTCGATCTGCTCGGCGGGCTGGTCTACTGGCGCGTCTCGGCCCGTGGGGCGGCCCTGGAGCCCGGCTACTTCGAGCGCGCCGCCGATATGGCGCTGCGGGCCCTGGGCGCCCGGCCGCGCGGGGAGTGACGGCCGGGGCGGGGCCGTAGGGCGTCCCAGTGGGGCCTCCGCTGCGAAGTCGCTCGTTGTCCGGGCGTCGCGTCTTCTCCGGCGGGGCTCCTCCTCCGGATGGGCCGGAGAACGGGCATGGAGGTGCGCGGCCCCGCATCATCGCTTAGTGACGAGCGGTGGTGAGCCGCCGCGCGTCCTCGACCCTAGGAGCCCCCATGTCAACCGGCCTCTCCGTCCATATCGGACTCAATCAGGTCGACCCCGCCGCGTACGACGGCTGGAGCGGTGAGCTGGGCGCCTGCGAGCAGGACGCCGTGGACATGGCCGGGATCGCCGACGCCGCGGGGTTCGATGTGACCGACCCGCTGCTGAGCCCGGCGGCCACCGCGGAGACGGTCACCGCCACCCTGGAGGCCGCGGCCGGGCGGCTGGCCGAGGGGGACATCCTCTTCCTCACCTACTCGGGCCACGGCGGTCAGGTGCCCGACCTCAACCACGACGAGACCGGGGACCGCCTCGACGAGACCTGGGTGCTCCACGACCGGCAGCTCGTCGACGACGAGCTCTTCGAGCTGTTCGGGAAGTTCGCCAAGGGGGTGCGGATCTGGCTGCTCTCCGACAGCTGCCACAGCGGCACCGTGGCCCGGCGGCTGCCCGAGATGCTCAGCGCCCAGGAGCTCGACCGGCGCTTCAGCACCGCCGACCCGGCGGAGGTCGGCCGCAGGATCCGGGTCATGCCCCAGTCGGTGCAGTCCGCCGTCTACCGGCGCGACCGCGACGCCTACGACCGCATCCAGAACACCCGCACCGCCAAGGACCTCGCCAAAATCGACGCCAGCGTGCTGCAGATCTCCGGCTGCCAGGACAACCAGACCTCCGCCGACGGGATCGTCAACGGCCTGTTCACCGCCGCCCTGCTGAAGGTCTGGCGGGGCGGTGCCTTCGCGGGCAGCTACCGCGGACTGCACCGGGAGATCGTCAAGCGGATGCCGCCCGACCAGACGCCCCACCTCTTCCAGGCGGGTGCGCCGAACTCCGCATTCGCCCGGCAGCGGCCCTTCACCATCTGAACCGGGATCTGTAGCGTGCCCGCGTCATACCCGTGTGCGGCGGCCCGCCGAGCGAGGTATGACAGTAGGAGGGCACGGCGAGCCGGTGAGGTGCCGGTATGACCACGCATGACCGTGTTGACCAGGAGGACGAGGCGGGTATCGGCAGCATGGCGACCGCCCCGGGAGGAGTGCTCGATCTGCTGCGGGTCGCTGCCGTGGCGCTGGATGTCGAGGGGCGGATCGCCCTGTGGAGCCCGGAGGCTGAACAACTGTTCGGTTACCGCGCGGCCGAGGCGCTGGGGCGCCGCGCGGACAAGCTGCTGGTCCACCCGAAGGACCGGCGGGCGGCCGTGGAGCTCTTCGCGCGCGTCCGGGCGGGCGACACCTGGGCCGGGGTCTTCCCGGTCCGCCGCCCGGACGGCTCCACCCTGAAGGTGGAGTTCCGCACCATGGGCCTGCGCGACGCCCACGGCGAGGGCTACGCGCTCGGGCTGGCCGCCGACGAGGGGACCGTACGGCGGCTGGAGACCGATCTGGCGGTATCCGGCTTCCTGGTCAAACAGTCGCCGGTGGGGCTCGCGGTGTTCGACACCGAGCTGCGCTGGCTGCGCGCCAACCCGGCCCTGCAGCAGATGAACTCCGTCACCGAGTCCCAGGTGCGCGGCCACCGCGTCGGGGAGGTGCTGCCCGGGCTCGACGTCGAGGCCATCGAGGCCGCGATGCGGCATGTGCTGGAGTCCGGTGAACCGCTGCTGGACCAGCAGAGCATCGGCCGGACCCCGGCCGACCCCGACCATGACCACGCCTGGTCGGAGTCGTACTACCGGCTGGAGGACCCCAGCGGCCGGATCCTGGGCGTCGCCGTCTCCATCATGGACATCTCCCGGCGCCACCGGGAGACCAGCGAGATCGCCGAGGCGCGCGAGCGGCTGGCCGTGATCGCCGACGCGAGCGTCCGCGTCGGCACCACGCTGGATCTGCGGCAGACCGCCCAGGAGCTCGCCGATGTGACCGTGCCCCGGCTCGCCGACCTCGCGGCCGTCGACGTCCTGGACTCCGTGGTGCACCGCGAGGCCACGCCCCGGGTGTGGGCCGACGGCTCCGCCCGCTTCCGGGCGCTCGCCGTCGCCGCCGGCTACCCCACCGACGCCGTCCACGCGGCGGACCCGGTCGGCGAGATCGCCCGCTACGAACCCACCCGGCTGATCACCCAGTGCGTCCGCGAGGCCCGGCCGATCCTGGTGCCGCACGTGACCGAGCAGGACGTACGGCGGATCGCCCGGGACGACGACGCCGCCCGGGTGCTGCTGCGCGAGGGCGTGCACTCGTACATCGCCGCCCCGCTGATCGCCCGCGGCAGTGTGCTCGGCACCCTCAGCCTGCACCGCACCATCAACCCCAGGCCGTTCGACGAGGAGGACCTCACCCTCGCCTGCGAACTGGCCATCCGCGCCGCCCTGTGCATCGACAACGCCCGGCTCTACGCCCGCGAACGCGACGCCGCGCTCACCCTCCAGCGCAGCCTGCTCTCCCAGCAGCCGCGCGACCTGGACGGCCTGGAGATCGCCTCCCGGTATCTGCCCGCGGTCAGCGCCGCCGGCGGCGACTGGTTCGATGTGCTTCCCCTCCCGGACGGCCGGGTCGGACTGGTGGTCGGCGACGTCATGGGCAAGGGCATCCACGCCGCCGCGATCATGGGCCAGCTCCGCACCGCCACCCGGGCCTTCTCCCGGCTCGATCTGCCCCCGGCCCAGGTGCTGTGCCATCTCGACGAGATCACGCCCAGCCTGGGGGAGTCCATCGCCACCTGCCTCTACGCGGTCTGCGATCCGCGCACCGGGCGGTGCGAGATGTCCACCGCCGGGCATCTGCCGCCGGTGCTGGTGCAGCCCGGCGGCGACGCCGAGCTGATCGACATCCCCACCGGCGCACCGCTGGGCGTCGGCGGCGTCCCCTTCGTCTCGGTGGAGCGGGAGCTGGCCGAGGGGGCGCTGCTGGCCCTGTTCACCGACGGCCTGGTGGAAAAGCGCCATCAGTCCCTCGACGTCGGACTGCACACCCTGGTCCAGCTGCTGCGCCGCCACCAGGGCCCGCTGGAGCGGATCTGCGACCAGGTGCTGGCCGCGCTGCACGGGGCGCCGGACGACGATGTGGCCCTGCTGCTGGCCCGGCTGCGCCGCCCTCGCCTGTCGGAGACTTCCGTGGTTACCGTGGAAGGTGGCTGAAGAAGGGCCGACACATCACCCACTCCATCGATGAAACGACGTCCCGATGGCTCAGTTCGCCCGCCGCTTCACCGTAGTGACCGCTCTGGTGGCCGTCGCCCTGGGGACCACGGCCTCCCTCGCCGGTGCCGCTGAGCCGCACCCCAGGCCCACCCCCAAGGTCGCGGTCATCGGCACCGGAGGCACCATCGCGGGCGTCAGCAAGTCCAAGGTGTCCTTCGACGACTACGAGGCGGGCAAGCTCCGGGTGTCCCGGCTGGTCAACGACCTCAGGCCCGAGGTGAACCGGATCGCCGACGTGACCACCCAGCAGTTCGGCAACAAGGACTCCAACAATTACACGATCCCCGAGTACCGCCGGCTCACCGCCGCCGTCGACCACGCCCTGAAGTTCAACGACGGGGTGGTGGTCACCACCGGCACCGACACCATGGAGGAGTTCGCGTACTGGCTGGACCTGACCGTCCGCAGCGACAAGCCCGTGGTGCTCACCGGCGCCATGCGGCCCTGGACGGTGATCGGCTCCGACGCCCCGGCCAACCTCTACAACGCGATCCACCTCGCCGCCAGCGGGCGCACCACCTGCTTCGGCACCGTGGTGATGCTCAACGACCAGATTCACGCCGCCCGCGAGGTGCGCAAGTCCGACACCCTGCGGCTGAACGCGTTCAGCAGCGGCAGCAGCGGAGAACTCGGCGTCATCGACCAGAACCACATCCGCGTCAACCGCGCGCCGGCCCGCGTCGAGCAGTGCGGCAAGCCCGCCTGGAAGACCCCGTTCGACCTCGACCGGATCGCCCGGCGGCCACTGCCCAAGGTCGACATCGCCTACAGCTACCAGGGCGCCGGACCCCAGGCCATCAAGGCGTTCGCCGACGCCGGGGCGGCCGGGATCGTCACCGCGGGCACCGGGGCGGGCGGCCTCTCCCCGGCCATGACCGAGGCCAGGGACGACGCCGTCAAGAATGGGGTGGTCATGGTCTCCGCCTCGCGCACCGGCTCCGGCGCGGTCTACGACCCCGATGTCCACGGCGTCATCGGCGCCCAGGACCTGACCCCGCAGAAGGCCCGGCTGCTGCTGCTTCTCTCGCTCGCCACCACCCACAACGAGCATCGGATCCAGACGTGGTTCCACACTCTGGGCACCGGCCAGTTCACGGCCCGTCGTTAGGGGGCGGCGGCGCCGCCCCGGAAGGTGGCGCGGTAGGCGCTCGGCGACACCCCGAGGGCGGTGTGCAGACGCTGCCGCAGCGAGGCGGCGGTGCCGAAGCCCGCGTCCGCCGCGATCCGGTCCACCGGCAGATCGGTCTCCTCCAGTAGCTGCCGGGCACGTTCGAGGCGCCGCTGGGTCAGCCACTGCACCGGGGTCATCCCCACCTCCTCGCGGAACCGCCGGGAGAAGGTCCGTACGCTCATCGACTCCCGCTCGGCCAGCTCCCGCAGGGTCGGCGGACGGTCGAGCCGGGTCAGCGCCCAGGCGCGGGCCGCGCCGGTGGAGCCGCCGCGCCGCTCCGGCACCGGCCGCCGGATGAACTGCGCCTGGCCGCCGTCGCGATGCGGGGCCACCACCGAGCCGCGGGCGACCTCGCCCGCCACCGCCGCACCGTGGTCGCGGCGGATCATATGCAGGATCAGATCGATACCGGCGGCGTCCCCGGCCGAGGTCAGCACCTCGCCCTCGTCCGCGTAGAGGACGTCCGGGTCGAGCGCGACGGCCGGGAACAGCTCCCGGAACCGGTCGGCCTCCTGCCAGTGGGTCGTCGCCCGGCGGCCGTCCAGCAGCCCGGCGGCCGCCAGCACGAACGCCCCCGTGCAGATCGAGGCGATCCGGGCGCCGGGGCGGATCCGGGCGAAGGCGCCGGTGAGCGGGGCGCCCAGGCGGCCCTCGGTCTGTGGCTCGTCCGGTTCGTTGGCGGCCGGGACGAGCACGGTGTCGGCCTCGGCCAGCGCGTCCGGGCCATGGGCGACACGCATCGTGACGTCGGAGTCGGTGCGCACCTCACCGGGGACGAGCGCGCAGGTCACCACCTCGTACAGCGGCTCACCGGCGGCCGATACGGCCCGGCCGAACAGCCGGTGCGCCATGCCCAGCTCGAACGGCAGCAGCCCGTGGCGCACCAGCACCGCCACCCGATGGCGGCCGGGGTGAGCGAAGACGGACATGGCGCGATTCTCGCAGACGGGCGGATCCGGCCATCACTTCTTGGCCCGGCTCGGCTGCACCCGCTTCGGCTCGCCCGCCATCTTCGGATGATCCGGCGGATAGGGAAGGTCGCCGAGCCCGTGCTCCCGCTCGTCCCGCGTGGCCAGCTCCAGCGCGGACTCCAGGCGGAAGGCGTGCTCGTCCATGTCCGCGTGCACATCGCCCAGCTCGCGGTAGCGCACCGGCATGGTGGCCAGGTCGAAGTCGCGCGGCCGGGCGTCGGGGACCTCGTCCCAGCGCAGCGGCGCGGAGACCGGCGCATGGGGGCGGGGGCGTACCGAGTAGGCGCTGGCGATGGTGCGGTCCCGGGCGGTCTGGTTGTAGTCCACGAAGATCTTCCGGCCGCGCTCCTCCTTCCACCACTTGGTGGTCACCCGCTCCGGAGCCCGCCGCTCCAGCTCCCGCGCGATCGCGATCGCGGACCGCCGCACCTGGGTGAAGGTCCACTCCGGCGCGATCGGGACGAACACATGCAGCCCCCGGCCGCCCGAGGTCTTGGGCCACCCCCGCAGCCCCAGCCCGTCCAGCACCTCGCGCAGCTCCACAGCGGCCCGTACCGCGTCCTCGTAGTCGGTGCCCGGCTGGGGGTCGAGGTCGATCCGCAGCTCATCGGGGTGTTCGGTGTCCCCGCGCCGCACCGGCCACGGATGGAAGGTCACGCTCCCCAGATTCGCCGCCCACACCACGGCCGCCGTCTCGGTGGGGCAGATCTCGTCCGCGTGCCGCCCGCTGGGGAAGGAGATACGGCCGGTCGGAATCCACTCCGGCAGGTTCTTCGGGGCCCGCTTCTGGAAGAACGACTCCCCGTCGACCCCGTCCGGATAGCGCTCCAGCGTCGTCGGCCGGTCCCGCAGCGCCCGCAGCGCGCCCTCGCCGACCGCCAGGTAGTAGCGGGCGAGGTCCAGCTTGGTGAACCCGCGCTCCGGGAAGTACACCTTCCCGGGGTTGGTCACCCGCACCGTGCGACCGCCGACCGTGAGCTCCACCGACTCTGCCATACGGCCACGCTAGGCCCGCCCGCCCGAGGCCGCCTCCCGGCGGGCGAGCGGCCCGCCACAGGAGCACAATCGGACATCATGGACCTTCCGGTGATGCCTCCCGTCGAGCCGATGCTGGCCAAGGCCGTGGCCACGATCCCGCCCGGGATGCGTTACGAGGGCAAATGGGACGGCTTCCGGGCCATCGTCTTCCGCGACGGGGACGAGATCGAGATCAGCAGCCGCACCACCAAGCCGCTCACCCGCTACTTCCCCGAGCTGGCCGAGGCGCTGCTCGCCAACCTGCCGCCGCGCTGCGTCCTGGACGGCGAGATCGTCATCGTGCGCGGCGGACGGCTGGACTTCGACGCCCTGCTCGAGCGGATCCACCCCGCCGACTCCCGGGTGCGGCTGCTGGCGAAGAACACCCCGGCCGGCTTCGTCGCCTTCGACATTCTCGCTCTCGGCGACGCCTCGTTGCTGGACACCCCGCTGAGCGAGCGCCGCGAGGCGCTGACCGAGGCGCTGCGCGACGCCGCGGACCCGGTGCACCTCGCCCCCTGCACCGACGATCTCGACGTGGCCCGGCAGTGGTTCGAGAGTTACGAGGGGGCGGGGCTCGACGGCATCGTGGCCAAAAGCCCCGACCTGCGCTATCGCCCCGGCGAGCGCGTGATGGTCAAGGTCAAGCACGAGCGCACCGCCGACTGTGTGGTGGCCGGGTACCGCGTCCACAAGTCCGGCCAGGGTGTCGGCTCGCTGCTGCTCGGCCTGTACGACGCCACCGGCCGGCTCCAGCACGTGGGCGTCAGCGCCGCCTTCACCGCACGCCGCCGCCAGGAGCTGATGGCCGAGCTGGAGCCACTGGGCATGGAGACAGTCGAAGGCCATCCCTGGGCCGACTGGGCGCGCGAGGAGGCCCATGCCAAGGGCCGGATGCCGGGCGCGCCCAGCCGCTGGACCGGGGTCAAGGATCTGTCCTGGCTGCCGCTGCGCCCGGAGCGGGTGTGCGAGGTGGCCTACGACCACATGCAGAGCGGCCGCTTCCGGCACACCGCCCGCTTCCGGCGCTGGCGGCCGGACCGGGAGCCCGGGCAGTGCACCTACGAACAACTGGAGGAGCCGGTCTCCTACGATCTGCGCCAAGTGCTGGGGTCGTCCGCCGCGGACGCGTAGCCGTTGCTGCCGTCCCCGCCGCCGTCGGCCACCGCTCGGTCCGTCACCGCTTGCCGCCCCGGGCCGGGTGCCTGGCCATCCGGACGAACCAGTCACGCGCCGCCCCGGCGGCCTCCTCCAGGGTTCCGGGCTCCTCGAACAGATGGCTCGCGCCGGGCACCACATGGATCTCGTGCGGGGCGACGAGCATGGCGGCCGCCTGCTGGTTGAGCCGCAGCACCTCGTGGTCGTCACCGCCGACGATCAGCAGCACCGGCGCCCGCACCCGGTTCAGCGCACCGCCCGCGAGATCGGGCCGGCCGCCCCGGGAGACCACGGCCGCCGCCCGCTCCGGCCGCTCCGCGGCGGCCGTCAGCGCCGCCGCCGCGCCGGTACTGGCGCCGAACAGCCCCACCGGCAGCGCAGAGGTGGCCGGATGCCCGCCGAGCCAGTTCACCGCGGCCCCCAGCCGCCGGCCCAGCAGCGGGATGTCGAAGCGCAGTTCGGCGGTGATCGCGTCCACCCGCTCCTCGGCGTCGGTGAGCAGATCGAACAGCAGGGTGGCCAGATCCGCGTCCTGCAACACCCGGGCCACCGCGCGATTGCGCGGGCTGTGCCGGGAACTGCCGCTGCCGTGGGCGAACGCGACGACGCCGATGGGCTGGTCGGGAAGGGCCAGATCGCCCACGAGCATGGCATCGTCCGCGGCGATACGGGCGGTCTCGGAGCGCATCGGCCACCTCCTGCCGGGGGTTGCGGGGCTGGTGCTGCGGCTAGGCGTAGGCCATGAGCCCTTGCCGCAGCTCGCTGTAGAGCCGGGAGAGCCTGCGGGATATGTGCATCTGCGAGAAGCCCAGGATCTCGCCGATCTGGCTCTGCGAAAGCCCGGCGAAGAACCGTAGATAGAGGACGTAGCGGTCCTGCTCCGACAGTTCGGCGATCAGCACCCGCAGCGCCTCGCGGTTGACGACGCGTTCGATCGCGGCGTCGTCCGCGCCCACCGTCTCGGCGAGCAGCCGCTCCTCGGCGCCCTGGACCGTGGCGTTGAGGGAGAGCGGGGTGCAGGAGGCGCTGGCCTCCAGACCCGCCTTCACATCCTCCTGGGGCATACCGGTGCGGAGGCAGATCTCATGGATGGTGGGGGTGCGCCCGCCGAGTTCCTGCTCCAGCGCGTCGCGCGCGGAGCGGGTGCGGGAGCGGACCTCCTGGATGTTGCGGGGGATGTGCAGCGTCCACAGATAATCGCGGAAGTGGCGCTTGAGCTCACCGGTGATGACGGGGATCGCATAGGAGGGGAAGGCATGCCCGAGGTCGGGGTTGTAGCGGTCGACGGCCTTCACCAGGGCCAGCGAGGCGACCTGGGTGAGGTCCTCGATGTTCTCGCCCTTGTTGCGGAAGCGCAGCGCCAGGCGCTTGGCGACGGGCAGCCAGGCGCAGATGATCGCCTCGCGCAGTGCGTCGCGCTCAGACCCGGATGGGAGCCGGGACAGACGCAGGAAGGCACCGCCGGTGTCGGGAGTGTCGTCATGGCGTCGTTGGCGAGTCGCGGTTGCTGACATGGTCACTCGCCTCCGTGTTCCGATGTCACGGCGGTTCGCCACCAGATTCGCATGCGCCCTAACACCTCGCAATTCGGCCAAATTGGTGATGGTGTGCATGCCTTTGGGTGGTATGCGCGTTTCATCTGGTTCGTAGCGACTGGTGGCGGGGTATGGCCAGGGGATGAACACACGCCTTCGTCTCGCCCAGCAACCCGAGGCGGACGCCCTGCTCGAGCGCGACCCACTGGCCCTGATGATCGGGATGCTGCTCGATCAGCAGGTGCCCATGGAGTGGGCGTTCTCCGGTCCGTACACCATCGCGGGCCGTCTGGGCAGAGACCGGCTGGACGCCCAGGAGATCGCCGCGCACGACCCCGAGCGGTTCGCCGCGCTGCTGTCGGAGAAGCCCGCCGTGCATCGCTACCCGGGCGCGATGGCCGGGCGCATCCAGCAGCTCTGCGGGTATCTGGCCGAGCACTACGACGGCGACCCGACCGCCATGTGGCGCGATGCCTCCTCCGGCGAGGAACTGCTCCGGCGGCTGAACGAACTGCCCGGTTTCGGCAAGCAGAAGGCGCAGATCTTCCTCGCGCTGCTGGGCAAGCGGCTCGGGGTCCGGCCCAAGGGCTGGCGCGAGGCCGCGGGGTCCTACGGCGAGGAGGGCGCGTATCGCTCGGTGGCCGACATCACCGGGCCCGAGTCGCTGGACAAGGTCCGCGCCCATAAGCAGGAGCTCAAGCGGCAGGCCAAGCAGGCCAAGGGCGGCGCGGAAGGCTGAGCCGGGGCCCGCGTTCGCCAGGCTTCAGGCGGTGCCGGGCTTCAGGCAGTCCTCGGCGAGGCGGTGCCCAGCGCGTCCCGCAGGGTGTCCACGGCCAGGGTGAGCGCGGCCCGTGCGGCCTGCGTGTCGCGGAGCGCGTCGAGCATCAGGAAGTCATGGATGATCCCCTGCATCCGCATGGCGGTGACCGGTACCCCGGCCTCCCGCAGCCTGGCCGCGTACGCCTCGCCCTCGTCGCGCAGCACATCCGCCTCGCCCGTGATGACAAGGGCGGGCGGCAGCCCGGCGAGCTGGCCGGGGGTGGCGCGCAGCGGGGAGGCGGTGATCTCGGAGCGGTGCGCCGGGTCGGTCGTGTACTGGTCCCAGAACCACTTCATCGCCTCACGGGTGAGGGAGTAGCCCTCGGCGAACTCCTCGTAGGAGCCGGTGTCGAAGGCGGCGTCGGTCACCGGATAGAAGAGCACCTGCCGCACCAGCGACAGATCGCCGCGCTCCTTGGCGAGCAGGGTGAGGGCGATGGCCAGGTTGCCGCCCACCGAGTCTCCGGCCACCGCGATCCGGGAGGCGTCGAGCCCCGCTCCCTCGCCGTGGGCCACGATCCACTGGCCCACGGCGTAGCTCTGCTCCAGCGCCACCGGGTAATGGGCCTCGGGGGAGAGGTCGTACTCGGGGAAGACGACCGCGGCGCCCACTCGGACCGCCAGCTCCCGGACCAGCCGGTCATGGGTGTGGGCGTTGCCGAACACCCAGCCCGCGCCGTGGATGTAGAGAATCACCGGAAGGGTGCCGACGGCCTTCGGAGGGCGGACGATCCGCGCCTTGACGCCGCCCGCCGGGATACCGCCGACGCTGATCCACTCCTCGTCCACCTCCGGTTTGGGCACCTCGCCGGACTGCGCCTCGTCGAGCGTGCGACGGCCCTCCGCGGGCGTCATCTGGTACGGATACGGCGGTTTGGCGGTGGCCTCGGCGAATGCCGCGGCGGCGGGTTCGAGGACGGGGCGGGCCGGAGCGGTGATGGACATCTGCTTCTCCTTTTCCGGTCCGATTCCGTCCGACGATCTCACCCCGGCCGCCGCGGCACCCACCGCTGTTACGCCACCCGGGCCTCCGTCGCGCCCGGGCGGCCCATCGACGGCATCACCTGATCGGGCCCGGGGCCGGTGACGGATCGGGAACCGGGTCGGGGCCCGGCGGCTTGGGCACCGGATCGGGGGACGGGCCCGGTGCGGGGCCGGGGGTGGGGTTCGGCGGCGGCTCGGGCGGAGGGGTGGGAATCGGGTCGGGCGGCGGCCCCGGAGGCGGTCCGGGCACGGGGCCCGGTGCGGGACCCGGTTCGGGGCCGCCCGGACCGGGTGACGGGGTCGGAGACGGCGGCCCGGGATCTCGCTGCGTCGGGTGGATGAGGGTCGGGTCGGTCTGCCATGCCACGGTGTCCTCCAAAGCTCGTCGGCGGGTGGCCACGTCGTTTCCGGGGCGGGTGCCCCGGTCCCCTGGGATGTACGCATGGACTCGGCGCCGAACGCGCGAGGAGTGGGGAAGGCGGGCGATAATTCCTCCGCCCGGCGGAAGCGGCGTCGCTAGCATCGCCGTCGTCATGCGACGTTTTCCTGATCCGGATCCCGGAAATCCAGACCACCGTTCACCCATATCCTATCTGTTATGGCTTGCCGCTTATCAGCGCAATGCCATATTCCTTGGCACTCTCTATGCAATTGTCCATGTGCTGGCCCAGGCCCTGGTGCCCGCCGCCGTCGGCAAGGCCATCGACGCCGGAATCATCGCCCGTGACCAGCGGGCACTCCTGTGGTGGGGCGGTGCGGTGGTGGCCCTCGGGACGATTCAGGCCGCCGCCGGAATTCTGCGTGACCGCGCCGCCCTCACCACCCGGCTGGGCGCCGCCTATCGCACCGCACAACTCATCGCCCGCCAGGCCGCCCGGCTGGGGGCGACCTTGCCGAAACGGGTGGCCAAAGGCGAGATCGTGAATGCCGGAGTGGCCGATATCGGCCGGCTCGGGGAGGCGCTCGCCGAAACCGCCCGGGGCAGCGGCGCCATCGTCGCCATCGCCGTCGTGGCGGCCATCCTGCTGCACACCTCCTGGGAGCTGGGCCTGGTGGTGCTGCTCGGGGTGCCGCTCATGGTGGGGACGGTGTCCCTGCTGATCCGTCCGCTGCACCGGCGCCAGCAGCGGCTGCGCGAGCAGCAGGCCGAGCTGACCGGCCGCGCCGTGGACATCGTCAGCGGGCTGCGGGTGCTGCGCGGCATCGGCGGCGAGGAGGTCTTCGCCGACCGCTATCGCGCCGACTCCCAGCGGGTGCGCGCCGCGGGAGTGGAGGTGGCCCGGGTTGAGGCCCTGCTGGAGGGTGCCAAGGTGCTGCTGCCGGGGCTGCTGACCACCGTCGTCGTCTGGCTGGGCGCGCACTACGTGGCGAGCGGGCGGATGGGCCCGGGACAGCTCGTCGCCTTCTACGGTTACGCCGTCTTCCTGGTCGATCCGCTGCGCCGGCTCACCACCGCGGCCGGCCGGCTGACCCAGGGGCAGGTGGCCGCGAGCCGTATCACGGCGTTTCTCGCGCTGCGGCCCGAGTTCGCCCTGGGGGCCGCCGCACCCGCTCCGTACGACGGACCCTGCGGGGGACCAGTCCCGTACGAGGGGCCCGCTTCGGCCGACGGTCCCGTTCCGTACGAGGGGCCCGCCCCGCTCGCCGACCCCGCCTCCGGGCTGATCGTGGCACCGGGCCGGTTCACCGCCGTGGCCTGCGCCTCCCCCGCCGACACCGCGACCCTCGCCGCGCGGCTGGGCCGCTACACCGACTCCACCGTCACCCTCGGGGACACCCCGCTCGGCGATCTGCCCCCGGACGAGATACGCCGCCGCATCCTCGTCGCCGACAACGACGACCGCCTCTTCGCCGGTCCGCTGCGCGAGGAGCTCCGCGGCCGGGGAAGTGACGCGGAGCTGGAGCGGGCCGTCGACGCCGCCTGTGCGCGGGACATCGCCGAGGCGCTCCCGGACGGGCTCGACGACCTCGTCGCCGAGTCCGGGCGCAACTTCTCCGGCGGCCAGCAGCAGCGGCTGCGCCTGGTGCGCGCGCTCATGGCCGACCCGGAGGTGCTGATCCTCGTCGAGCCCACCAGCGCCGTCGACGCCCACACCGAGGCCCGTATCGCGCGCGGGGTGAGCGATCTGCGCGCCGGACGGACCACGCTGGTGTTCACCACCAGCCCCGTGGTGCTCGACCGGGCGGACCACGTCGTCTACGTACAGAGCGCGAAGGCCGTCGCCCAGGGCTCGCACGCCGATCTGCTCACCGATGTCCGCTACCGGTCCGTCGTCGCGCGGGAGGAGTCGGCATGAGCACCCACACCCCGCTGCCGGTCGCCCCGGCCGGCGACACCCGCGCCTACGCCCGGCGGCTGGCGCTGCGCCACCCGCGCGAACTCACCGCCGTGCTCGTCCTGTACGCGCTCGCCGCGGGCTGCGGACTGGTGGGTCCCCGGCTGCTGGGCGACCTGGTGGAGGACACCCGCGACGGCGGCGGCGCCATCACCCGTACGGCGCTGCTGATCTGCGCGTTCGTCATCGTCCAGGCGCTGCTGACCCATGCCGCGACGTACGCCGCGGCGCGGCTGGGCGAGAAGGTCCTGGCCGCGTTGCGCGAGCGGTTCGTCGGCGATGTGCTCGCCCTGCCGCTGGCCACCGTCGAACGGGCGGGCGCGGGCGATCTGGTCACCCGCACCATCCGGGACGTGGAGGTGCTCGCGGGCTGTGTGCGCCGCGCGGTCCCCGCCACCATGACCGCCCTGGTCACCATCGCCGTCACCTTCGGCGCCCTGGTCGTGGTGGGCCCGCTGCTGGCCTTCCCCTGCCTGATCGGGGTCCCGGTCCTGTGGGTCGCGGCCCGGTGGTTCTTCGGCCGGTCGCGCCAGGCGTTCCTGCGCCAGAGCGCCTCCTACGCGCGGATCACCGAGGGCCTCACCGAGACCGTCGAGGGGGCCCGTACCGTCGAGGCACTGGGCCTGGCCGGGCGGCGCGCGGAGCGTACGGACCGGGACATCGCCGGGTCCTACGCGGCCGAACGCCATACGATCGGGCTGCTCACGGTCTTTCTGCCGGTCATCGACACCGCCTATCTGCTGCCGGTGGCCGCGACCTTGGTGCTCGGCGGCCTCTTCGCGCTCCACGGCATGGTCTCGCTCGCCGCGGTCACCGCGGCCACCCTCTACGTCCAGCAGTTGCTGAGCCCGGTCGACACGGTGCTGTACTGCCTGGGCGACCTCCAGGCGGGCGCCGCCTCACTGGCCCGGCTGCGGGGCGTCCACCGCACCCCCGGGCCCGGGGCCGACGCCCCCACAACGGCCGCGCCCCGGCACCGGGGCCTGGCGCTGCGCGGAGTGCGCTACGCCTACCGGGACGGCCGGGATGTGCTGCGCGGGATCGACCTGGAGATCGAGCCGGGGGAGCGGCTGGCGGTCGTCGGGCCGTCGGGCGCGGGGAAGTCCACCCTCGGCCGCCTGCTCGCCGGGATCCACGCACCGCGCACCGGCTCGGTGACCGTCGGCGGGGTGCCGCTCACCGCGCTCTCCCCGGACCGGCTGCGTGGCCAGGTGGCCCTGGTGACCCAGGAGACGTACGTCTTCTCCGGAACGCTCCGGGAGAATCTGCTCATCGTCGGGCCCGAGGCGGCCGACGCCGAGCTGGAGCGGGTGCTGGACGCGGTCGGGGCCCGGGAGTGGGCCCTGGAGCTGGGGCTGGACGCGCGGGTGGGGGCGGGTGGCGCGGCCCTGGCACCGGACCGGGTGCAACAGCTCTCCCTCGCCCGGCTGGTGCTGGCCGATCCGCACACCCTGGTACTGGACGAGGCCACCTCGCTGCTCGATCCGCGTGCGGCCCGCCGTCTGGAGCGCTCCCTCGCCGCCCTGCTCAAGGGGCGTACCGTCATCGCGATCGCCCACCGGCTGCACACCGCGCATGACGCGGACCGGGTGGCGGTGATGGAGGACGGGCGGATCAGCGAACTCGGCCCGCACCAGGAGCTTGTGGCGCGCGGGGGTGCGTATGCCGCGCTGTGGGAGTCATGGCACGGTCGTACGTGATGGGGGCGCGGCCCTCATATGTGGCGGACCATGTGTGGCGGACCAATGGCCGCGGGCGTCGCGGGGCGGCGGTTACTCGCCCCCGGCGATCGTGACCTCGACCCCCTGAGCCCGTAGCGCCCGGATCTCGTGGGGGTCGGCGCCGTCGTCGGTCACCAGCGTCCAGCCGGGCGGCAGCCGCACCCAGGTGTGGAAGGGGCGGCGGCCGATCTTCGCGGAGTGCGCCAGTACGTACACCGCGTCCGCCCGGCGGGCCATCAGCTCCTTCAGCCGGGTCTGGCTCAGATCCGCCTCGCAGATGCCGTGTTCGGCCGTCACCCCGTCGGCGCCCAGGAACACCCGGTCGAAGGTCATGCGCTCCAGGGCCGCCTCGGCGAGTGGGCCGAGGAAGCTCTGGCTCAGCGGCCGGAGCGTACCGCCGAGGCATTCCACCCGTACGGTCTCCACATCGGCGAGCTCCTGCAGCGCGGTGAGCCCGGTCGTGGCCACCGTGAGCCCTTCGGCGGTGCGCAGCTCATGGGCGAGGGCGCCGACCGTCGAACCGGCGTCGAGCAGCACCGTCTCCCCGGTGCGGATCGTCGACGCCGCCCAGCGCGCGATGGCCCGCTTGGCCTCGAACGCCTCGCCGGTGCGCTGGCGCAGCGACGCCTCCGGGTGGGCGACCAGGGCCATCGCCCCGCCGTACGTCCGCGCCAGCCGCCCGTCCGCGGTGAGCTGGGCGAGGTCGCGGCGGATGGTCGAGGCGGTGACGCCGAAGGCGCGGGACAGCTCCTCCACGCTGGTCAGGCCCGTGGTCGTGGCGAGGTGGACGATCTGGTCGCGCCGGGCCCGCGCTCCGTTCACCGGCATCTGTTTCGCGTCTCTCGCGTTCCTCAACGTGGGCTCGGCCTCGCGTTCCTCAACAGGGGCTGGGCGTCAGCAATCGGGGCTGGCGTCAGTGGGCGGGGGACGGAGCCATCTCGGCGGCCTGCCGCAGCGCCTCGATCATGCTACCGGCGTCGGCCGTGCCCGTACCGGCGATGTCGAAGGCGGTGCCGTGGTCGACGGAGGTGCGGATGACGGGCAGCCCGACGGTGAGATTGACCCCGGCCTCCAGGCCCAGCACCTTGACCGGGCCGTGTCCCTGGTCGTGGTACATCGCCACGATCAGGTCGTAGTCACCGCGCCCGGCCAGGAAGAAGGCGGTGTCGGCGGGGAGCGGGCCGCGGGCGTCGATGCCGTCGGCGCGCAGCACCTCCAGCGCGGGCACGATCTTCTCCTCCTCCTCGCCGTAGCCGAACAGGCCGTTCTCCCCGGCGTGCGGATTGATCCCGCACACCCCGATCACCGGTTCGGGAGTCCCGGCGCGGACCATCGCCTCATGGCCGCGGCGCACGGTGCGCTCGACCAGACCCGGCTCGATCTTCCGCACCGCGTCGATGAGTCCGATGTGGGTGGTGACGTGAATGACCTTCACCGTCGGGGTGGCCAGCATCATCGACACCTCCTCGACGCCGGTGAGCTGGGCCAGCAGTTCGGTATGGCCGGGGAAGACATGGCCGCCCGCGTGCAGCGCCTCCTTGTTGAGCGGCGCGGTGCAGATGCCCTGCACCTCACCGTTCATGGCGAGTTCGGCGGCGGTCCGTACGTACTGGTAGGCCGCGTCCCCGGCCACCGGGGAGAGCGTGCCCCAGGGCAGCTCGGCGGGGAGCAGCCCGAGGTCGACGACGTTGATCCGGCCCGGGGTGAACGCCGCGTCGGCGGGCGCGGCCACGGTGACGATCTCGCACGCGATCTCGCGCAGCCGGGCGGCCTGGCGCAGCCGCTCCACGTCCCCGATGACCACCGGACGGCAACGCCGCAGGGTGTCGGGGTCGAGCAGCGCGGGGACGATCACCTCGGGTCCGATGCCGGCGCCGTCGCCCATGGTGACCGCGATGAGCGGAAGCGGGGCGGGCTCGGCGTCCGCACCAGCGGCCCCGGCGGGGGCGAGGTTGGTGGAGGAGTTCATGAGGTGACCTTCCGTTCCATCGGGTGGGGGCGCAGCGCCTGGACGATGTGGCGCAGGGAGTCGGGATCGCCGAAGCTGCCCGGTCGGGTCACGACGGACCTCCCGTCGGGAGTGGAGAGATGAACGGCGCCGTGGTGCACCTGGCCGACCGGATCGAGCTCGGTCACCGCCAGGGCGTCCAGCACCCGGCGTGCCGTCTCGCCGCCGGTCAGCACGAGGTCGACGGCGCCGTGATGCGCGGCGACGGCCTCGCCGATGGCCCGGGCGAGGCCGAGCACCAGCCGCCGACCGGACACGGGCCGGGACCGTGCGCCTGCCTCGTCGGCAGGGTCTTCGGCCGGGCTTGCGTCCGGGCCTGTGCTCGGGCTTGCGTCCGGGTCTTCGTTCGGGCTTGCGTCCGGGCCTGTGCGGTCGGTCCCGTCGCCGGACGGTGGCGCCGTGGCGGGCTGGGGGCCGGGTGCTGGGCTGGGCGGCGGGCCGGGCACGTCGGCGGGCGCGACGGCCTCGCGTTCCGGACGGGGGGACGGGATGGGCGCCGCGCGGCCCGTTGTCGGCGAGGCGGCGTCGGCCGCCACCCCGCGCTTCGGTGCCGGGCCGGGGGCTACCGGCGACGGGCTGGGCGAGGCGGCGAGGGAGACGACCGTGACCGGGGCGGTCAGCGGGGGCAGCCGCAGCGGGGGACCGTCCGGCAGCAGCCCCGCGAGCGGGAGTCGGTGATGGGTGGCGCCGTCCTCGACCAGCCGCCGGACCTGTTCGGCGGCTGAGGGTTCGGCCGTGCCGACGACGACCAGCACCGGTCGGCCGGTGTCCGCCGAGGGTGCCGCGGTTCCGGCCGCCGACGAGGCGGCCCCCGCCGGTGTGGTGGCGGGGCCAGCCGGAGTCGCGGTGGCGGTGTCGGCAGCCGGAGTCGCCGGGGCGGCCGGAGCGCCTCCGGCGTTCGCCGAGGGCACCGTGGTGCTGGCCGTCGACGCGGCGGCCCCCGCCGGTGTGGTGATGGCCGGGGCGTTGGCGGCGGCCGGAGCCCCGGTGGGGTCGTTGTCGGCCGGGCCCGTGGTGGCGGGGGTAGCCGGGGTCGGGTTGGTGGTGTCGGCGGCCGGAGCCCTGGTGGGGTCGGTGACCGCCGGAGCCGTGGTGGACTTGGTGGCGGCGGGGCCCGTGGTGGCAGGGCCAGCCGGGGTCGAAGTGTCCGTGTCGGTGGCCGGAGCCGTGGTGGCGGTGGTGGCAGCCGGGACCGTGAGGGTTGGAGCCCCGGTGGGGTCTGGGGCGGCCGGGCCCGTGGCGGCCCCGGCGGGGCCCGTGGTGGCGGGGGTGGCCGGGGTCGAAGTGTCCGTGTCGGTGGCCGGAGCCGTGGTGGCGGTGGTGGCAGCCGGGACCGTGAGGGTTGGAGCCCCGGTGGGGTCGGGGGCGGCCGGGCCCGTCGCGGTCGGAGCCGCCGACACCGCGGTGGTCTGGGTGGCGGCCGGAGTCGTCGTGGCAGCGGGGGCGGTCGTCAGGTGGCGGCCGAGGGCTACGGCCAGGCCCCCTGAGCCGACCAGCCGCATCCGGGGGCCCTCGGCGAGCGACGCCTCGACGACCGCGTCGAGATCGGCGTCCGTCTCCGCGTCGCAGATCGCCACCCGTCCGGCCGCCACGGCCGCACGCAGCGCGGCCAGCAGGGCAGGCGGGGACGCCCTTACGGTCGTCAGCGGGATCAGCGCGGTCGGCAGGCCGCCGAGCGCCTGGGCCACCGAAGCGGGTGGGGGCAGGCTTTCGGCGCGCCATGCGTCGCCCTCGTGGAGCGCCACCCCGCCGATGTGGACCACCCCCGAGCGCACCACGCGCCCGGCGATCGGCAGCGCGGGGGCCAGCACCACACCCGCCCCGCCCTCGGCGAGGGCGGCGATCTCGGCGGCGACATTGCCCCGCAGCAGCGAGTCGATCTTCTTCAGTACGAGGGTTTCCCCGTCGGTGTCCCCGTCGGCCTCCCCGTCCGGCGAGGACAGCCGCAGCGCGTCGCGGACCGCCTCGGCCGCCTCGGTGGCGGGCCGGTAGCGGGAGTCGAGGTCCAGGACGGTCGCCTCGCCGGGATGGCGGGGGCCCAAGGCCCTCGCCACACTCCCGCTCACCCCACCCCCGTTCACCACGTCGGGCCTCCCCACAAGCAGGACCCGGCTGCGTGTTGTGCGCGAGCAAAGCGCCGCTGCCACCTCGGCGGCGCCTGACAGGTCATCCGCGATGGCCAACAGCCTCCGGTTGGGTGTCATGTCCACCGGCACCTCCTCGAATGACCGTGACGGGCGGAACGATCCGATGCCGTGGACATCGGCTCCGTGGTGCCGATGATGGCATACGTTGCGCGAAGTGCGCGAGGAGTATTGCGTAAAGCGCGCAGCCATGTCACGGTGACCGCCGCGACACTTTGACCCGTACGGCCGTCATCCGGACGCCGAGCGGGTCGAGCGATCCGGTCGCTCGCCTCAGGAACGCCGAGAGGTCAACGATGACCCGTATCCCCTTCGGTCCGGCCCTCAGCCGCCGGTCCGTGCTGCGCCTCGGAGCAGGCGCCTCAGCAGGTATCGCCCTCGCCCCGCTGACCGGGTGCGCGGGCCCCACCGGTGCCCCCGGGCCCGGCGCCATCAGCCTCGGGCTGAACCGCTCGCTGGTCAGCCTGGACAACAAGCTGAACCAGTTCGACGCGGCGGTCACGGTCCAGCGCGCGGTGCGCCAGGCGCTGACCCGGATCGGCAAGGGGCTCCGGCCCGAACTGGTGCTCGCCGACCGCTTCGAGATGACCGGGCCCACCGCCTGGACGGTGCGGCTGCGCCAAGGAGCCCGCTACTCCGACGGAACGCCGGTCACCGTCAAGGACGTCTCGACCGCCCTCAGGATGTACGCGGGCGTCAACGGCTCGTTCATCGTCGGCCTCTTCCCCGAGATGCCCACCGTCGAGCCGGTCGACGAGCGCACCTTCCGCCTGCACACCAAGCGCCCGGTGCCCATCCTCGACCAGCTGATGGCCAACATCCTGATCAGCCCCGCCGCCCGGAACCGGCCCGAGGAGCTGTCCGGCGGTGTGGGTTCCGGCCCGTACGTGGTCAGCTCGGCCAACTCCGGCACCGGTGAGTACACCCTGGAGGCCAACCCCCGGTACTGGGGGCGGCGCCCCACCGTGGACCGGGTGCGGGTGCGCTTCGTCCCCGAGGAGTCCAGCCGTGTCGTCGCCGTGCGCAGCGGTGAGCTGGATGTCATCGACACCATCACCCCCGACTCCGCCGAGCAGCTCAAGGGGCTGCCGGGGGTGCGTCTGGACCGCACCTCGGGCACCCGCGTCAACCAGCTCTTCTTCAACTTCCGCAAACCGCGCGGACATCCGCTGGCCGACGCCCGGGTGCGCGAGGCGCTCAGCTACGCCATCGACGGCGAGGCTCTGGTGCGCGATGTGCTCACCGGTTCCGCCCAGCAGGCCGAGGGCGTCATCCCGCTCGCCCTCAAGGGCTCGGTGCGCACCGGCCGTTACGTCCATGACCCCGGCAAGGCCCGCAAGCGCCTCGCCGCGCTGGGCGCGAGCGATCTCAAGGTGAAGATCATCTGGGAGTCCGGCGAGTTCCCCGCGGACACCTCGGTGATGGAGGCCGTGCTGGAGATGCTGCGCGCGGTCGGCGTCCGCGCCACTCTCCAGCAGTTCGAACCGGGCGGCGACATCCAGCAGTGGCGGCAGGGCCGCCGGGGCGACTGGGACGTCCTCGGCAACGGCTTCTCCGTCCCCACCGGCCACGCCTCCACCAGCCTCCAGGGCATGTACGGCGGCACCGCGGAGAAGGAGCAGACCCGGGACACCTACCAGGGCTATGTCTTTCCGCGGATCGCCGCCCGGCTGGCCGACGCCTCCGCCGAAACGGATGAGAAGACGCGGAACACGAAGCTCGCCGCCGTCCAGCAGCAGATCTGGGACACCCGCCCCTGCCTGTGGGCCTTCGTCCCCGATGTGGTGCTGGCCCGCCGCACCCGAGTGCGCGATGTGCGCCTTCTGCAGCTCAACTCCTACGATCTCGCCGCCGTGCGGCTGGAGGGCTGAGCCGTGACGCGTTATCTGATACGCCGCCTGGGCCAGAGCGTCCTGACGGTCTTCCTGACCCTCTCCACCGTCTTCGTCCTGGTCCGCATGGCCCCCGGCGACCCCGCCGCGGCCCTGGCCGGGCCCAACCCCTCCAGCGCCGACCTCGCCCGGATCCGGGAGCAGTTCGGCCTCGACCGCGGACTGCTCAGCCAGTACGGGCTCTTTCTGCGCGATCTGTTCACCGGCGACCTCGGCACCAGCTACTCCTTCCACGCGCCCGCCCTGGACGTGGTGCTCGACCGGGTGCCCTACACGATCACCCTCTCCCTCTCCGCGATCGCCCTCACCGCGCTGGTGGCCGTACCGCTGGGCGTATGGATGGCCCGCCGCGCCGACACCAAGCGCGAGCTGGGCGCCAATGTGCTGACCATCGCCGGGCAGTCCATGCCGGACTTCTGGATCGGCGTGATGCTGCTGACCCTCTTCGCCGTGGCCGTTCCGGTGCTGCCCGCCTCCGGCTTCACCACCTGGGGCGGGCTGGTGCTGCCCACCGTGACCGTGGCGATCCTCCAGATGGCGCTGATCTCCCGGCTGGTCCGCCGTGAGATGGTGGCGGCCCTCGCCGCGCCGTATGTCACCGTCGCCCGCTCCCGCGGGGTCTCGAACCGCGTACTGACCTGGCGCTACGCCATGGGCAACTCCGCCATCCCGGTGCTCACCGCACTCGGCACCCGCTTCGCGGCCATGCTCAACGGCGTCGTGGTGGTCGAGGTGGTCTTCGGCTGGCCCGGTGTCGGCTCGCTGGTCGTCCGCGCCCTGGAGACCCGCGACTATCCGCTGATCCAGGCGACCGTCCTGGTCACCGCCGCCCTGGCGGTCTTCGTCCAACTCCTCATCGACCTGGCCTACCCGCTGCTCGACCCGCGGGTACGCCTGGGAAAGGCGGCCTGAGATGAAAGGCGCCCTCGAAACCCCCGCCGAACCCCCAGCCCCCGCGAAGGCCGCCCCCGCGCCCCGCCCCAGCGCGGTCACCGCCCGGGACCTGGCCCGTGCCACCGCCACCCGGCGCCGCCGCAGCGCGAGCCTCAAACTGTGGGCGGGCGCGGTGTGCACCCTGCTGGTGGTGGTCCCCGTCGCTCTCGCCCAGGTGCTGCCGCTGCCCGGCGCGGGCGACCAGGACCTCTCCCGGCGCCGGCTCGCCCCGCTGACCGACGGCCATCTCTTCGGCACCGACCAGCTCGGCCGCGATGTGCTCTCGCGGGTCCTGCACGGCGGCCAGGTCTCGCTGTCGATCGGTGTGCTCGCCGTCGTCGTCTCCGGCCTCATCGGCATCGTCGCGGGCGCCGCCGCCGGGTACTACGGCCGCTGGGTGGACGCCGTCGTCTCCCGGCTGCTGGAGGCCCAGATGTCGCTGCCGCTGCTGATGATGCTGCTGCTCGTCGTGGCCCTCTTCGGCCCCTCCGTCACCGTCATCACCTGTGTCATCGCCATCGCCCAGTGGCCCGAGGTGGCCCGGCTGACCCGGTCCTTGGTGCTGGTCGAGCGGGAGAAGCCGTATGTGGCCGCCGCCCAGGTGCTGGGGCTGCCCCGGATCGCCATCCTGGCCCGCCACATCATCCCCAACATCGTCCGCCAGGCATCGCTGGTGGTCCTGCTGCTGCTCGCCCAGGCGGTGCTGCTGGAGAGCGCGCTGAGCTACCTCGGCGCGGGCCCCCAGCGGCCGTTCGCCACCTGGGGCCGGATCATCTCCGACGGCCAGGACTACATCACCACCTCCTGGTGGCTGGTGACCCTGCCCGGCCTCGTCATCGTGCTGCTGGTGGTCGGGGTCAACCTGCTGGGCGACGGGCTGCGCGACCGTACCCGCCGACGTGCCACGGAGGGCTCCCGATGAACGACACCCGCGACACCCGCGACACCAGCGACACCCGCGACACCCGAGGCACCAGCGACCCCCGCGACACCGGCGCCCCGGGCCCCCTGGTGGAGGTCGAGGACCTGCAGATCGAGCTGATCACCGACCGCGGTGTGGTGCGCGCGGTCGACGGGGTCGGCTTCACCATCGGCTCCGGCGAGACGGTGACGATCATCGGCGAGTCCGGCTCCGGCAAGTCCACCACCGCGATGGGCCTGCTGCGGCTGCTGCCCGAAGGGCTCGCCGTCCTCTCCGGGACGGCCCGGATCTTCGGTACCGACGTCATCGCCGACACCAAGGCGGCCGGGCGGATCCGCGGCCGCGGGGTGTCCCTGATCCCCCAGGACCCGATGACCGCGCTCAGCCCGGTGCACACCATCGGCCGTCAGCTCGGCGAGGCGCTCCGGCTGCGCCACCCGGGGATGTCCCGCGCCGACGCCCGCGCCAGGGGCGTCGAACTGCTTCGCCGGGTACGGATCCCGCACCCCGAGACCCGCTGGGGCGCCTACCCCCACCAGTTCTCCGGCGGCATGCTGCAGCGCGTCCTCATCGCCATCGCGCTGGCCGCCGAGCCCCGGCTGCTGGTGGCCGACGAGCCGACCTCCGCGCTCGATGTCACCGTCCAGGCGGGCGTCCTCGACCTGCTGATGGAGCTCCAGGAGCGCACCGGCATCGGCATCCTGATGATCACCCACGATCTGGGCGTGGCCCGGCTGGTCTCCGACCGCATCCATGTCATGCGCGGCGGCCGGTTCGTGGAGTCGGGACCGGTCGAACAGATCGTGGACCACCCCCGCGAGCGGTACACCCGCGATCTGCTCGCCGCCGTGCCCACCCTGGGCCCCTGGCACGAGACCCCCGCCGCCACCGTCACCGAGGAGGCGCTGTGACCACACCCCTGCTGGCCGTCGAGGACCTGGTGGTCGAATACCCGGTCGCCGGCGGTGTCTTCCGCGCGGTGGACGGCGTCAGCTTCTCCGTCCCGCCCGGCGGGGCGCTCGGCGTCGTCGGCGAATCCGGCTGCGGAAAGTCCACCATCGCCCGCTCCCTCGTCCGCCTGCTGCGCCCCACCGAGGGCCGGATCCTCCTCGACGGAACCGATATCGCGGGCCTGCCCGAGCGGCGGCTGCGCCCGCTGCGCAAGCGGGTGCAGATGGTCTTCCAGGATCCGTACGGCTCCCTGGACCCGCATCTGACGGCCGAGGAGATCGTCGCCGAGCCGCTGCGGCTGAACGGCATGCGCTCGCGCGCCGAACGCGCCCGCCGCGCCGCCGTCCTCATCGACCAGGTGGGGCTGGACTCCGGCGCGCTCCAGCGGCGCCCGGCCGAGTTCTCCGGCGGCCAGCGCCAGCGGATCGGCATCGCCCGCGCCCTGGCCAGCGGCCCCGAGCTGCTGGTGTGCGACGAGGCCACTTCCGCGCTGGACGTCTCCGTACAGGCCCAGGTGCTCCAGTTGCTGCGGGAACTCCAGGCCGAACAGGGGCTCGCCTACATCGTCATCTCCCACAATCTCGGAGTGGTCCGCGAGATCAGCTCCGAGGTGGTGGTGATGCGCGCCGGGAGGATCATCGAGTCCGGGCCGACCGGCACGGTGCTCTCCGCGCCCGCCGACCCGTACACCAGGGCGCTGCGGCGGGCGGCGCTCGACCCGACGACCATGCGGGGACGCAAACCGCGCGCCCTCGTGTCCGCGATCGCGACCGACCAGGAACCCGGAGCAACGCGGTGAACGCGCATCCGCAGCCCCACACCACCACCCAGGCGTCGCCCGGCGGGGTCGCCCTGCCGGGGATCCCGGTGCCGCTCTCGCGGCTGGTGCTGGGCACCATGACCTTCGGCGACACGGTGGACCGCGCGGGCGCCGCCGCGATGCTGGACACCGCGCTGGACGCCGGGGTGACCGGGGTGGACACCGCGAACGCCTACGCGGGCGGCACCACCGAGACGATCCTGGCCGAGCTGCTCCCCGGCCGCCGCGACCGGATCGTGCTCGCCACCAAGGCCGGTATGCCGCACCCCGACGCAGGCGACCACTCACCGCTGTCCGCGCGCGGGATGCGCGCGGCCCTCGAAGGCAGCCTGCGCCGCCTGGGCACCGACCATGTCGACCTGTTCCATCTGCACCAGCCCGACCGCTCCACGCCGCTGGAGGAGACGCTGGGCACGGTCGCCGAGTTCGTCGCCGAGGGCAAGATCCGGGCGCTGGGCGTCTCCAACTACGCCGCCTGGCAGATCGCCGAGATCACCCACACCGCCGAACGGGTCGGCGCGCCGCGCCCGGTGGTGGCCCAGCAGCTCTACAACCTGCTGGCGCGGCGCATCGAGGAGGAATACATGGAATACGCGGCGTACGCGGCCACCAGCGGACTGCGCACCATGGTCTACAACCCGCTCGGCGGCGGGCTGCTGACGGGCCGTCATACCTTCGAGGAGCAGCCGGAGTCGGGCCGCTTCGGCGACTCCCGGGTGGCCGCCATGTACCGGCAGCGTTACTGGGACGCCGGGCTCTTCGAGGCCGTACGGACCCTGTCCGGGATCGCCGAGGAGGCGGGCATCCCGCTCGTCGACCTCTCGCTGCGCTGGCTGCTCGGCCGGGACGGGGTGGACGCGCTGCTGCTCGGCGGCTCCCGCGTGGAACACCTCCGCGCCAATCTGGCCGCCGCGACCGCGGGCCCCCTTCCGGCGGATGTGACGGCGGCGTGCGACGAGGTGGGCGCAAAGCTCAGGGGCCCGATGCCCGCGTACAACCGGTAGCTCCCCGGCCTTTCCCGCCCCTTCCCGGAGGGCCCAGGGCCCGCCCGGCCGCAGACATCCCCGTACCACCGCAACCATGAGGAGCCCGGCGCCCATGACCGCCGACCATGACACCGCGATGCCGCCGACCGACGGACGGCTCCGGCCGCGCCCGGGCGACCCGGCGCGCCAGGAGGCGTTCCTGCCGGCGCCCGCCGTCCAGAACCACGCCGCGAACCTCACCGTGCTGCCGGGAGGGGACCTCGGCTGTGTGTGGTTCGGCGGCACGCAGGAGGGCGTACCGGACATCTCCGTGTGGTTCTCCCGGCTCGCCCCGGGCTCCGGCGCCTGGACCGAGCCGGTCCGGCTCTCCGGCGACGACACCCGCTCGGAGCAGAACCCGCTGCTGTTCCCCACCCCGGCCGGGGAGCTGTGGCTGCTCTACACCGCCCAGCGGGCGGGCGACCAGGACACGGCGGAGGTCCGGCTGCGGGTGTCCGCCGACGCGGGCGCCACCTGGGACGCGCCGCGCACGCTCTTCCCGGCCACCGAGGCGGGCGGGGTGTTCATCCGTCAGCCGGTGGCCGTCCTGGACTCCGGGCGGTGGCTGCTGCCGGTGTTCCACTGCGTGGCCACCCCCGGGGTCAAGTGGGTCGGCGACCACGACACCAGCGCGGTGATGATCAGCGACGACCAGGGGCGGACCTGGCGCGAGCGGCCGGTGCCCGGCTCGACGGGCTGTGTGCACATGAACGTCCACCAACTGCCGGACACCACCGTGCTGGCCCTCTTCCGCAGCCGCTGGGCGGACGCGGTGTACCGCTCGCACAGCGCCGACGGCGGGGAGACCTGGAGCGAGCCGGTCCGCACCGAACTGCCCAACAACAACTCCTCCGTGCAGTACGTCCCGCTCGCCGACGGGCGGCTCGCGCTGGTCTACAACCACAGCAGCCGGGCGGACGCCACGGCCCGCCGCGTCTCCCTCTACGACGAGATCGACGACGAGGGGAGGACCGGCGAGCCCCCCGCCCCGGCCGCCACGCGGGACGACGCGGTACCCGGTGCCTTCTGGGGTGCGCCGCGTGCCCCGATGACTCTCGCGCTGTCCTCCGACAACGGCCTGACCTGGCCCGTACGGCGCGATCTGGACACCGGCGACGGCCACTGCCTGACCAACAACTCACGCGACCGGCTCAACCGCGAGCTGTCCTACCCCACCATCCGGCAGGGCTCCGACGGCACGCTGCACATCGCCTACACCTACCACCGCCGGGCCATCAAGTACGTGCGGGTCACACCGGATTGGGCGGCCGATGCCTGAGCCCCGCCACGCCGTGGTCACCGGTGTCAGCTCCGGTATCGGCGCCGCGATCGCCACCCGGCTGCTGGACCAGGGGTGGCGGATCACCGGGATCAGCCGTACGGCCCCCGCGCACCCGGTCGCGGGACTGCACTGGATCCCGGCCGATCTGTCCCGGCCGGAGGACCTCCCCGAGGTGCTGGCCCCGGTGTCCGGGGTGGACGCGATCGTGCACGCGGCGGGCGTTCAGCGCTCGGCGCGGCTGGGGGAGCTGGCGCCCGAGGACGGGTCCCTCATGTGGCGGATCCATGTGCAGGCGGCGGGCGTCCTGGTCGACACGCTGGTGGACCGGGTGGCGGACGGCGGCCGGGTGGTGCTGGTGGGCAGCCGGACGATGACGGGCGTCCCGGGCAAGAGCCAGTACGCCGCCACCAAGGCGGCGCTGCCCGCCCTGGCCCGGTCCTGGGCGGCCGAGCTGGCGCCCCGGGCGGTCACGGTGAACGTGGTGGCGCCGGGGCCCACGGACACCCCCATGCTGCGCGACCCCGGCCGCAGCGGCACCCCGCCGGTGATGCCACCGCTGGGCCGGCTCGTCCGGCCCGAGGAGGTGGCGGGCCTGACGTCGTTCCTGCTGGGCCCGGAGGGCGGCGCGGTCACCGGGCAGACGCTGGTGATGTGCGCGGGCGCCTCACTCTGACGGGGGCGGGGTGCCCGGGCGGGCGAGCGCCAGCAGCCTCGCGGTGTCCCCGGGCCGGGCCTGGAGCGAGGGCAGCAGCAGGGTCCACAGATCGGCCAGATGGTCCTCGACCAGCCGCCGCCCGTCGAGGGCCTCGGAGATGGTGTGCAGCCCGAAGAAGGCGAAGACGACGGTCCGGGCGGCGGGCAGCGGATCGACATGCGGGGCCAGATCGCCCTCGGCCCGCGCCTTCTCCATCATCTGCCCCACGGCGTCCATCCACCCCACGAAGGGCGGTGGCATGGGCGCCTCGATCAGGGTGCGCTCGGTCCACAGCCGGGCTCCGGCCCGGACCAGGAGGTCATCGCGGAAGGCGCGGGCCACCGCGAAGCTGAGCCGCACGAGTTGCTCCAGGGGCGGCGCGTCGAGGGCGGTGTAGCGCTCGATCAGCGGGGGCCAGGTGGCGAAGTGCTCCTCCACCACGGCGAGCGCGAGTCTTTCCTTGCTCGTGTAATGGAAATAGATGGCGCCGCTGGTGTGCCCGGACCGGGAGGTGATGTCGCTGATGCTCGTGCCGGCGTATCCCCGTTCGTTGAAAAGGAACGCGGCGGCCTCCAGAAGGGATCGGCGTGTTTGCTCGGCCCGTTCTTGCACGTGTTCGCCGTCCTTCAGCAGCCCGTCGGATGTGACGGGGAGAACTTAGCGGACTTTCGGTCGGTGATGGTGATGAGGCGAGACAGGTCAAACATTATTAGTATTTTAAGGTGATCGTTCGTGAGGCTCATGGCCTTTCGGAGCCGTCCGGTCCCACCGGGCGGCCGCTCAGCTGGTCCCGCACCGTGGCGCGGGAGGCGGTGCACCGGGTCTCGGTGGCCGAGGTGCTGCTCACCGACGTGCGTACGCACGGTGACAACCGGTTCGAGGCCGCCGCCCAGTGGCCGCGGTCCCATCCCACCTTCCCGCACGGCGGAGACGGCCGCCACCATCCGCTGATGATCGCGGAAACCCTGCGCGAGCTGGGGATCTACATCCCCACGCAGTACTACGCGGTGCCCGCGGGGGCGCACTTCCTGATCCGGGACATCTCCTACCGGCTGGACCCCGAGACCGAGCCCCGGGCGCCGTACGGTGCCTCCGACATCACCTGCCGGGCCGCCGTCACCGACATCCGCACCACCCCCTGCGGACGCTTCGTCTCCGGGATGCGGCTGGATGTCGTGCTGTCCGCGGGCGGCAAGCTCTTCGCCTGGGCCGGGGGCACCGCGCGCTTCCTCGACGGCACGGCCTACGCGGAGACCCGGTCCGCCTTCCACGGACACACCGCGCGCCGCAGGCTGCGCGCCGCGGTACGGCCCTCACCTGCGCAACTGGCCGTTCCCGCGGCCCGGGACGTGCTGGTGGTACAGGACGGGGGAGTGGTCTACCTCGACCCCGCCGACCCCCGCCATCCGTTCTTCTTCGACCACTGGAGCGACCATGTGCCGGGCCTGGTACTGCTGGAGGGCGCCCGTCAGGCGGCGGCGCTGGCCACCGGCGGGACGCTGACCCGGCCCGTCGCCTGCCGCATGAAGGCGATCCGCTTCACCGAGTCGTTTCCGCCGGCCGTGGTCGAGTGCACCTCCCACGGCCGGACGTGCGTCTTCCGGCTGCGCCAGGCCGATATCTGCACGGCGGTCGGCGTGCTCCAGTACCTCTGAGCGACGAACACTCTGTGCGACGAACTCATGGGCGACGAACGGCCTGAACGACGAACAAATCGCCGACACTGAGTGACCCCTTGCTTACCGCGGGTCATCTAACTAACGTAGTGATCGTTATGTTTCGGGCAGGCGAACCTCACGGCCCGTACGACAGCAGCGGTCGGCGCACGGCGCCACTTCCGAGCCGCCAGGACATTTCCACTGAGCGGCTCCCCGCAAGTACAGGCACTCCCTGCGCCGATTCCTCCACCTCCCATGGAACGGCAGACAGATGACAGCCGAAAAGTTTCTCGGATGGACCCCAGCCGCCATCGTCTTCGACTGCGACGGCACCCTGATGGATTCCGAACGACACTGGGTGGAGGCGCGCGAAGTGGTGCTCAGAAACCACGGAACCGCCCCCGACGAGGAGTTCGCGCAAAGCACGAAGGGACTCCACTACACCGAATGCGGCCGTATGCTGGCCGAATTCGCCGGCCGCCCCGAGCTCGCCGACGAGATGACCGAACAACTCCTGGACGCCTTCCGCCGACTGGTGGCCGAGGACCCGGTCACCATGCCGGGCGCGCCCCAACTGGTCGCGAAGGCGGCGGCGTTCGCCCCGCTGGCCGTGGCCAGCAACTGCCCGCGCGACGTCGTCGAGGACGGGCTCGCCAAGGCCGGGCTGCTGCGGTACTTCGGCCATGTGCTGGTCCCCGAGGGGCAGGTGCGGCCCAAGCCGTATCCCGACGTCTATCTGGAGGCCGCCCGGCTGTGCGGCGCGGCCCCCGAGGACGCCCTCGCGGTGGAGGACTCCCACTGTGGGTTTCTGTCCGCCTCGCGCGCCGGACTGAGGGTGCTCGGCGTCGGGCCGCGGAAGCCGGTGGACGAGCCTCCGCCGGTGGATGTGTGGGTCTCCACCCTGGCCGACCCGGAGCTGGTCAAGTGGGCGGACTCCCGGGCCGCCTGAGGGGCTGACCCACGCTCACCGCCTGGTCGGCGGGTTCCGCGCGTCACTTCTTCCCGTCGTGGCCCGTATGGCTCGCCGAGCCGTCCATGCCCTCCATGCCGTCCATCCCGTCCCCCTGCTTCATCCCGCCATGGGACGCGCCGTGGGACATCCCCTGCTCGAGGGATCCGCCGAGCTTCTCGCGCAGGGGCTCCAGTGAGTTCATGGACAGGCCGGTGACCGACCAGCGCTTGCCGACCAGGTACATCCCCCCGTAGTCCTTCGACGTCGTCAGCCAGTCGTGCTGGCCCTTGTCGGTGGCGAAGGTGACCATCGTGAACCGCTTCCCACCGGACCCGCAGGCGCCCTGGCGCAGCTCGTCCGCCTCGGTGATGACCGTGGCCTTGCAGCCGATGGCGTCGGCGATCTTCGTCAGCGGCGCGGGCTTGCCGGGCTTGGCGAACTCCTTGGTGGCGGGGGACACCTTCTTCTGCTCGTGCTTGGCCCCGTGTGCCTGATCGCCTCCACCGCAGCCGGCCAGGAACAGCAGGGCCGCGCCGACCGCGGTGGCACGGAGTGCGAGTGACACATCAACCTCCCGTAGAAAATCCGGCGGGGCGGCCCGGGCCGGACGGCCTCGGGCCACCCGCCGCGGTGGACCGTAAGTGATGGAGTCTGTCTTACTGGCCCGCCTTCTTGCCCTTGTCGGTGACCGCGAACCAGGTGCCCTTCACGCCCTGGCCGTTGATGTCACCGGGCTTCTTGTCCCCGGTGAAGGTGTACAGCAGCCAGCAGTCGAACGCCGCCTGCTTGGTGCCGTCGGGGCGCTTGAAGGAGGTGACCTTCGCGGCGTCGAGCCCGGCGACCTTCGTGGTGTCGACGGCCTTGACGGGCTTCCAGGTGTCCAGGCAGGCACCGAGGCAGCCGGTCTTCATCGGCCAGGCGCTGTCCTTGTCGAACCGGTAGACGGTCATGCCCTCGCCGTCCACGATGATCTTGCCCAGCTCGGCGTTGTTGTTGACCATCAGCTGGAGGCTGTCGTCCGCGGCCGCGGTCTTGCCGGCCGGCTTTCCGTCGGGCGCCAGCGCGTTCCAGGTGCCGCCCACGCCCTGGCCCTTGGTGTCACCCGGCTTGGCGTCGCCCGCGAAGCGGTAGACCGGCCAGCCCGCCAGCGTCAGTTGCTTGGTGCCGTCGGAGCGGGTGACCGAGCCCAGCTTGCCCGCTTCGATACCGGTGGTGGCCGCGGCGTCGTCCGCGGGCACCGCGGGCCACTTGGTGGCGCAGTCGTCGTTGCAGTTGGACTTGGCGGGCTTGGGGGTGTCCTCGTCGAACCGGTAGAGGGTCCAGCCCTTGCTGTCGGTGACGAACTTGCCCAGCTTGGCGTCCTCCTTGACCGCCAGCTGCTTCGCCGGACCGGTGCGCCCGGCCTCGCCGCCCGCGCCGGCACCGGTGTCGCCGCCCGCCTCGTACCCGCCGGTCGCGCCGGCCACCGCGCCCGCGCCCGCCGACGCGGAGGCCCCCGCGCCCACGGTCTGACTGCCACCCGCCGGCTGCACGTTGGCGCTGCCCGCGGAGTTGTCCTTGCTGCTGCCGCAAGCCGCCGTCAGCAGAACCATCGCTACCGACACCCCGGCGAACGCGATGTGACGCTTCTCCATGACCATCCCTCTGCAATCTCGATCGGTCCGGCGATGATTGCGCCGACGTCATGTCCATACGGAGCCCATGCGGACCGGCGCTCAGCGGCTTCCGAATTTGTCACCTGACGCAAAAAACGCCGGATCCTTGAGCGCACAGCAGTCGACGGCCGTTTCGCACGGCCGTCGTGGTGTCGGGTGGTGCGGTGGATCACTCTGCGGCCTACTCCTCGATCCGCAGCGCCAGGGCGGGGCAGCGGCGGACCGCGCGGACCGCCTGGGCCCGTAGCTGCCGGGGCACCTCCATCTTGGCCGAGGCCGGATAGCCGTCGATGCCGAGCGTCAGCACCTCGGGCGGCAGGATGTCCGCGCACAGCCCGTGGCCCTGGCACAGCGACCAGTCCACCAGCAGCTTTTCCATCGGCCCCCGCTGGGGCCGCTCGTCGCGCGCCGCGGGGTTCAGCGGCGCGGGCGGCAGGGCCAGGGGCAGCGCGTCCTCCGGCAGCGGGAGGATGCCCATCGTGGGCCGTCCGCAGCCGGCGCCGAGCGCATGCGCCTCGAACTCCTCGGGGAACGCGTCCAGCGCGGTGGTCACGAAACCGGCGGTGCCGTCGGGATGGCTGCAGGCCCCTCGCCCCCGCACCGAATTGACGTAGGCGCGCACATTGTCGATCGAGGACTGGCCGCCGCCGCGCTCCACCTGGCCGATGGCGTCCGCGAGCGCCGGCAGCCCGATGAAGCAGGGCCCGCACTGACCGGCCGTCTCGGCGGCCAGCCAGCGCGCCACCCGCGCGGTCTCGCCGAGCGGGCAGGTGTTCTCGGGGATGGGCAGCACCGCCCCGGCGCCCAGCCGGGCACCGTACTTCTTCATGGACTCCCGGGAGATCGTGGCGGCGTTGATGCTCCGGGGGTCCAGCCACTTGCCGTGGTAGCCGCCCACCAGCACCGCCTGGCCGGGGGTGAGACCGCACAGCTCCAGGACGTAGGTCAGCGGCACCCCGGTGGGCGTCTCCATCACGTACTTGCCACCGACCGTCAGCAGCGTCGTGCCCGGTTCGGTGGGCAGCCCCACCGAGCGGTACGGCAGGGCGCCCATCCGCGCCGCCACCGCGAGCTGGGCGAAGGTCTCGGTGTTGGACAGCAGGGTGGGCAGACCGCTGAGCCCGCTGTCGCTGGTCCGGATCTTCCGGCCGTTGGGGATGGCCGGGGCGCCGCTGATGCCGTTGATGACCGCGCCGCCCTCACCGGCGACGAACCGGTCCGGGGTGCGGTTCACCGACACCGGGACCCCGCTGGGGCCGCGTTCGGCGATCGCGGCGGCCACGGACTCCTCGACATCCGTGCGGTGCACCGCGATGGCGACCTCCTCGGCACCGATCGCCTCGGCGGCCAGCACGGCGCCGTCGATCACCAGATGCGGGGTGTGCAGCAGCAGCGCGGTGTCCTTGAGGCAACTGGGCTCGCCCTCGCTGCCATTGACCACCACGGCGCAGCGGCCCTCGCGCCGGCCGGCCGACTCCACGACGGCCTGGACCTTGGTGGCGAAGGGGAAACCGGCGCCGCCGCGCCCGCGCAGATCGATGTTCTCCGCGAGCGCCACGAGTTCATCCGCCCGGAGGGCGGGCATGGTGCCATGAACGGTCAGATGGCCGACCCGGTCGAGCCGGTACACCTCGTCGAGCCCGGCCAGCAGCCGGGGCGGATCGACACAGGCGAGCCTGGGTTTGGTCGTGATCACCGGTCCCACCCGCGAGAGGCACTGAGCGGCTTACTGTCACGCGGGCCGGGCTCGGCCGAACGGGGGCGCGGCACGGTGGGATCGGCCCGCCGGGTCCGGCCCTCCTGCATGCTGCGGGCGGGAGGGTTCCTGACCTCGATGCCGTCCGCCCGGTCGACGTCCTGGCGCCGCCGCGCGACCAGCCGCAGCCACAGCGCGATGGCCACACCGGCCAGGGCGGCGATGTAGCCGTAGGTGGCCCAGGTCTTGGCGGCGCGTCCCGCCTTCAGGCCGTGGATCAGCGCGGCGCACCACGCGGGGTAGGCGCCCACATGCAGCGCCCGCCACCAGCGGTACCGCCAGCGGGAGTTGCCGGCCGAGGCGAACGAGCTGCGCACCGCGCCGGTCACCGCGGCGATCACGAAGAGATAGCCGGCGATGGTGCCGAGCCCGATCAGCACCGGCTGATTTGCGTCAGCGAACGGCAGCACGATGGACGCGGCGTTGGTGTGGCTCTCCGCGATCTTGACCCAGATGTGAACGGCCAGGAAGAGCAGACCGGCGACCGCGGCCGCCCGGTGGACGGCCTGGGCCATCAGCCGCTGCCTGGTGTGCAGGATGAGCTGGTCGGTCGCGGCGAGCCCCCACAGCACCGCCGACGTCAGACAGACCAGCGCGAGCACACCCGCGCCGAAGTCGAGGAACGCGAAGGTCTTGGAGAACGCGCCGGCGTCCCACGCCACATACAGGGACGCCGCGATGGAGCCGAAGATGGCATAGATCCGGATGTGGCGTGGCCATCCCATCCCGGATGGATCACGCTGCTGAGTCCGGCGAGCGGCCCGTCGTCCGCCTCGAGCCCGGCGTCCCCCGTGACGCCCCTGCGAGGAGGGGAGCGGCGTTTGGGACATGGACATTGGAGCCTCCCGATCGCGCGGATTCGCGCGGGTGACGAGATACGTCAAAGTCGTCTTGGGGGCAGCAGCTTCTCGGAAGTACACGTGATCTCCATAAGATTTGTCGTAACGTGACAACTTCTGGTGGACGGACCCCGCCCACGCCGCTCCCGGTTGATCCAATGTCGTTTCAATGGCAAAGATCCGGCAAAGTGTCGGGACCGGGAGGGGGCCGGGTCCTCTATGACGTAGCGGAGGACCCTCGACTCCCTGACCGGTACTGGACGAACCGGTCACGGAGGCAACCTCCACGGACCTGGCCGACCCCCCAACGGCCAGGTCTCCCCCCGGCAAGAACGAGGTAATGATGGGCGAACTCGTGAACCGCATCTGGTCCCGCCCCCGTGGCGAGTGGACCCGCGTGCTGCGCAATGAACTCCCGTCCCTGGCCGACGAGGTGGTTGAGAACCTTCGGCACAGAATTCCGGGATTCGCCGAACTTCTGGAGGACTCTGAGCGAGACAAGGTCCGAGGGGGAGTCGAGCAGGCTCTCCTGACGGCACTCGGCCACCGCAAGGCGGGCGAGGACGGCGCGGGCGAGCAGACCGCCGCCCCCGCATCCGGTGAGGAGGCGCTGGCCGAGGTGCCGCCCGAGCGGGCCCGGCGCGATCTGTTCGAGGCCCTCATCGGTGAAGTGGCGGTCTCCGAGCGCACCTTGATGGAGCTCTCCCGGGCCGCCCGGTGGCCGCTCCCCGAGACGGTGCAGGCCATCGCCCTGCCCACCCCGGGCGAGGCGCCGCAACTGGCCGCCGTGCTGGGAGACACCCTCATCGGCGCGGTCGGCGACGAGCTGTGCCTGCTGATCCCCGACCCGGACGCGGACCCGGGCCACCCCACCGCGGAGACCGCCACCACCGCCACCGCCGCCACTCAGGAAGGCGACCGGGAGCCGGAGCGCGAAGCGCCCGCCGAGCCCGGCACCCGGGCGGCACTGGAGACCGCGCTGCGCGGCCGTACCGCGGCCGTGGGCCATGTGGTGCCGCTCAACGACGCGTCCTCGTCGGTGCGGTGGGCACGGCGCCTGCTGACCCTGGCGCCCGCCCGCCCCGGCCCCGAGGCCCGGGTGCTCTTCGTCGACGACCATCTGTCGATGCTGCTGCTCCTGCAGGACGAGTCGCTGGTCCGGGCGCTGGCCGCCCGGTGGCTCAAGCCGCTGGTCGGGCTGACCCCCCGGCAGAGCGAGCGGCTGCAGATGACGTTGCTGGCCTGGCTGGAGGGCGGTGGCGCGCCCGAGGCGGCCAAGGCCCTCAAGGTGCATCCGCAGACCGTGCGCTACCGGCTGCGCCAGATCGAGAAGCTCTTCGGGCCGGGCCTGCGGGACCCCCGAATACGCTTCGAGCTGGAGATGGCGCTGCGCGGCCGCAGGCTGATGGCGCAGATGGACCGGATACGGCGCCACGCGTCCCGGGCCGGCCGCCGGACCCGTGCCGGTGCGCCCCCCGGTGTCCGGCCGCTGGGCATCGCCAGGGAGGCGCGCGTCAACGGACTCTGACCCGCAGAAGGCGAACCGCCGGCCGCGCTCACGCGGTCGGCGGTTCTCGCTGTCGCGGGCCGATCCGGCGCCCGCCGGGCGGACGACGCGGATCGCCGGAGGGACCCTAGCCTCGCGCCCCGGCGGGCGCCGCCGTACGCGGGGCCGTACGCATCGCCGCGCTCAGGCCGAGCAGTTCGCCGTAGGCGTGGGAGCAGAAGGCGCATCCGGCCAGATGGCGCGCGAGCGCCCGGCCGCGCACCCCGCCGCGGCGCACCGAGGCGCCGATCAGGCCGCTGTAGTGCCGGCACCGGTCGTCGCGCGCCGACTCCAGATGGGCCCGCAGATACGCCTCGCGCAGCCCCTCCCGGGCCCGGAAGGCCAGCGAGGTCACCCCGCTGGGGGAGATGCCCAGGACCACGGCCACCCGGTGCGGGGACTCCTCCTCGACGAGGGTCAGCCACAGCACGGTCTGCCAGCGCTCGGGAAGCCCCCGGAAGCTGCGGATGAGCAACCGGCGGTCCTCCCGGGCCACCAGATGCTGCTGGGGATCGGCCGTGGACGCGTACTGCCGCCAGGACTCGAAGTCGGCGGTCAGCAGCACCCGGCGCTCCCCGGCGCTCCACTCCGTCGCCGTATGGCGCACCACCGTGAGCAGATACGGCCGCCAGGGACCCCGGGGTCCGCCCCCGGCGCGAACGGCCTGGAAGGTACGGAAGAACGCCTCGGAGGCCAGGTCCTCGGCGTCATGCGGGTCACGGCAGCAGGTCAGGGCGTAGCGCAGGGTCGCCGCGTGGTGGCGGCGGTAGAGCAGGTCGCCCGCTGCCGGGCTGCTGCTGCCCGACCGGTAACCCTCCGTCAGCCGCCGGGTGAGCTCCTGGTCCGGGACCGGGCGGACCGGGCGGTTGGTATGTCCCCGGCCCTGGAGCCCCTCGGTGTCCGGATGTCCCGCCGCCGGAGGGCCGGTGGCCGCGTCGTCGTCCGCGGCCTCGTGTAAGTGCGCGGTGGCAGCGCGGCGCGCGCCGGCCGAACGGCCGACGCGCGCCTGGTGACTGTGTTCCATCAGCCGCACTGCTTGCCGCTGTTGATGCAGTCCACCGCCTCGTTCATCAGGTCCTCCGACATCACGTTGATGAAGTCGTCGTGGTCGGTGATGGGCTTGTGCAACTGCTCGGGGAAGCCGTCCACGGCGAACGGGGTGTTGGCCGGCACATCGTAGGTGATCGTGTTCACCAGCTGGGGGATGGCCTGGAAGCCGTTGGGGCAGGAGCCGTCCTCGCCCGCGAAGGCCACGTGGTCACGGTGGTTGGCGCTGTCGATGTTCTGGCCGTCCCAGCAGCTCTGGAAGTCGAAGGTCCGGGTGACGGAGCTGCCCTCGGGGCAGAGCGGGTACTTGTCGGTGAGCTGCCGGTCCTCGAAGCCGGTGCAGCTCCAGGAGGCGTTGGCGTTGGCGTCGCCGTTGGTGAACGCCTTGGCGTCACCGGTGATGATCCGCAGGAACTTCGGCATCGCCGTGACCTTGCTCTGCGCGTTGCCCTTGAACTCGATCTTGGAGCTGGTGGGGGTCAGGATCGTGCCGACGTTGCCCTCCTGGCCGCCGCCGAGGTCATTGGCGTCCGCCTCGTCCTTGCCGTCCTGGGCGCGGACCACGGGCCAGTAGTACGTCGACTTGTCGTCCTGGTTCTCGCAGGAGGTGCCGCCCTGCTCGAAGGTCTGGTTGTTGGCGAAGGCGTCGTTGCTGTCGTTGCCCACGTAGTCGTGGGTGTGGTGGGCGCCGTTGCCGACACCGGGCGCGACGATCACGTTGTCGCTGTTGCGCAGCTCGGGGTCGCCGACGCCGCACTCCGTGGCGAAGGTGCCGGTGGAGCCGTTCTGCTGGGCCTGCGGCGGCTGCTGGACGTTCGGCTGCACCTTGGTGATGTCGACGAAGTCGTCCTGCGAGGGGCCGTTGCCCGCCTGGCCGCCCGCGTTGCCGGGCACGTCGTTGGCGCCCTCGCCGCCCTGGTCGCCGCCGCCTTGCTGATCGCCGCCTTGCTGATCGCCGCCCTGCTGGTCACCGCCCTGCTGACCACCTTGCTGGTCGCCGCCTTGCTGCTGGCCACCCTGCTGGTCGCCGCCTTGCTGGTCGCCCTGCTGCTGACCGCTCTGGGTGGCGACCTCCTGCCACTTGCAGTCGGTCATGCCCTGGAGCTGAGAGTTGTCGCCGCCCATGGCCGAGCCGATGTTGTCCATCGTCCGGGAGCGCTGGTCGTTGAGCTTGGAGAGCACCGCGTCGTTCGAACCCTGCCGCTGGTTCATCTGCTGGTAGGCCTTGGCCACCTGGTTGTCCAGCTCGGCCAGGTTCTTGTCGACCTTGGGCCTGGCCTTCTCCGGCACATCACTCAGCTTCTGCCCCACATCGGGGCACTGGATCGTCCCCGCCTTCGCGGCCACGGTGTTGTTCTGGCCGGAGTCGCCCTTGTCGCCGTGGGCGGACGCGTTGGCGGCGATGATCGCGGCCCCGCCACCGCCGAGCGCCAGGGCGGCGACGATGGCGACGGTCTTATTGGTGAACCGCCCGCGTTTGTGGGTCTGTTGCCTCATAAGATCACTTCACTTAGTCGTTAGAGGGTGTCGAAGTCGACAAGCCCGGTGTCCTCGAGGACCGTGATGTGGTCGAGAACGATGGCATTGGCCCTGGTGGCCAGAGATCTGACCATGGAGTTGCGGCTCTCGGCTCGCACCTGCGCCACAAGGTTGAACACCTTGCCGTGGGCGGCGCGCAACCGGTTTGCGAACACCCGCTCGAACTGGGCGCTGCTGCCGGCGCTGGTCATCTCGTTCAGCCAGCCCTGTTGCTGTGCATTGGGCTGGTTGGGCAGCGGGATCCCGAGTGCCCGGCCGACCTCCTCGGAGCGGCGGTCGAGTTCGGTGTGTCCCTCGATGAGATGCTCACCTGCGGTCTTCACCGCGTCCCGAACGTCCCGCTCCTGGGCGAGCCGCCCGGCGGGGAGCTCCCACGTTCCGGCGAGCCTGACTTTGCGGACAAAGTCCCGGTCAGTGGCCGTGAGTGGCCCGTACTGGGTGCTGACCGTCCCACCGCCGTCGTCCTTGACGCCGTTGCGCGGCAGGGCCGCGCTGCTCTCGCCGAACAGCGACACCGGGATGAGGATAGCCGCCAGTGTGACGGCGAGCGCCCCAATGATGAGCCCGGTGCCGATGGTTCGGCTGGAGGCGATGGGTCTGGTGAGCTTTGCTGGTGGCACAGCGCCCTCCTTGGTTCGGAGTGACACCGGACGCTAGTACCTCGTGTGGCTCGGTCGTGGAGACCTCATCACCAGTGAATAAAGCCGGGACAGAGATCACTTCCGGCTGCTACCCTGCGCGGCCGCGATCCGGAGGGGCGTTGAGAAGTTTTTTCCCGCCCGGCTGAGCAACTCACCGGGCCCGTACGTACGGCAGGGAGAACCCGGTGCCCGGCCGCTCCCGAGCGGCCCGCCGCGCACCGTCCCGACGACCCGGAGGCGCCCCGCCGTGGATACGACAGCGCGGAAGACCACGCCCACCAGGCCCCGTCATCCGCTGAGAGCCGAGGCCGGATGCGGTGACTGCCGGTACTGCCCCAGTTTGCCGTCGAGGACCCGGGCATCGGGGTGGTTCAGCTCCTGGAGAATCTCCAGGGCCCCTCGCCAGTCGGTGAGCGCGGTGGCCAGGTCGCCCTGGGCCAGCCGGGTATCCCCCTGGTGGTGCAGTGTGTCGGCCTCCAGGTACCGGTCGCTGATCTCGCGGTAGATGGCGAGCGCCCGGCGGTACGAGGTGAGGGCGTGCTCATACCGTCCGAGGTGGTGGTACGCGTACCCCAGGCTGTCCAGCGCGGCGGCCTCGCCGGCCGAGTCGCCGATCCGCCGGTGCAGTTCGACGGCCTGACGGCAGTGGGCCAGCGCGTGCTCGTACTCACCGCGGAGGATATGGGTCCAGCCGATCTCGTTGAGCACGCTGGCCTGTCCGCTGAGGTGTGCCGCGGCGCGGTAGTGGCCGAGCGCGGGCCGGTAGTGGTCCAGCGCCTCCTGGTAGCGGCTCTGGCTGTTGGAAAGAAAGGCCAGGGAGCGCAGGGTGCGGGCCTGTCCGCCCGCCTCGCCGAGCTCCGTGAACAGCTCCAGCGCCCGGTCCAGGTGGCCACATCCCTCCTCGTACCGGCCCAGCCGTCCCTCGGCGAACCCCAGAGTGCGGTGGCTGTGCGCCTGGCCGAGCCGGTCGGACAGCGCCCGGGCCGCCCCCAGCGCGGTGCGCTGGATGGCGGTCTGCTCCTGCCAGTGGCCGCGCCGGTCGAGGAAGAGTTCCAGCGTCACGGCCAACCGCCAGGCGTGGGACGGGAATCCGTGGTCGCGGGCGTGCTCGACGACCGACAGCAGAACGACCCGCTCGGCCGAGAGCCATGCCTCGGCGCGATCCTGGCCGCCGAGGTGCTCGGGCGCGGCGTCGGGCCGGGCCGGGGACAGCGGCAGCGGTTCGGTCCGGTGCGGGGCGAGCAGCGTGGCGGCGGTGCGCGCGGTGTGCAGATAGTGGTCGAACATCCGGTGCCGGGCGTCGTGGCGGATCTCGTCCGGGTCGTGGTCCTGGACCAGCTCCATGGCGTAGGCCCGCAGCAGATCGTGGAAGGTGTAGCGGCCCGGGGCCTGCTCCACCAGCAGATGGGCGCGGGTGAGCGCGGTCAGCAGGGCACGGGTGACCCGGAGCGGGAGCCCGGCCAGGCTCGCGGCAGCGGCGGCGGAGACCTCGGGCCCCGGATGCAGGGCGAGCAGCCGGAACAGCCGGGCGGCCTCCCGGTCCAGGGCCCGGTAGGACCAGGAGAAGACGCTCCGCGCGTCGGTGCTCGGATCGGCGCCCGCGAACGCGTCGAGGTTTCCCTGGCTCTCGCGCAACTCCGCGGCGACAGAAGAAAGGGGAAAGGAAGGACGGGTCGCGGCCCGGGCGGCCACCACGGCCAGCGCGAGCGGCAGCCGCCCGCACAGCCGGATGATGGTCGCCACCGCCTGCGGCTCCGCGGCGACCCGGTCCGTGCCCAGCCGCCGGACCAGCGCCTCATGGGACTCGGCCGGGGACAGCGGCCCCAGAGTAAGGGGACGGGCCCCCTCGCTCGCTATCAGACCGTGGAGCTGATTGCGGCTGGTGACGATGGTCAGACAGCCGGGGGAGCCGGGCAGCAGCGGCCGGACGTGCTGGGAGTCCACCACGTTGTCCAGCAGGATCAGCATCCGCCGCCCCGCCAGCAGACTGCGGTACAGCGCGGTCTTGGCGTCCAGACCCGTGGGCACCCGGTTCGGTGGAATCCCCAGCGCGTGGAGGAACGCCCGCAGCGCCTCGTTCGGCGACATCATCGAACCGGTCGGATCGAAGCCGCGCAGATTGGCGTAGAGCTGCCCGTCCAGAAAGCGGTGGGCGATCCGATGGGCCCAGTGCACGGCCAGTGTGGTCTTGCCGATCCCGGCCATCCCGTCGATCGCGCTGATCACCACCGGACCCGGTGATCCGGCCTCGGCGCCCTCGGGCAGCAGAGTATGGACACCGGCGAGTTCGGCATGGCGTCCGCTGAACGCGGGCAGGTCGGGCGGGAGCTGGGCCGGGCGGACCGCCGGGGCGGGCGGCGCCGCCGGAGGGACCGGCTGGACCGGCTCGGCGGGGGCCGGGGTCGACCGGGGCACCACCTCGCGATGGGCGGCGCGCAGCTCGCGGCCGGGCGGTACGCCGAGCTGATCGGCCAGCCGGTTCCGCGCGGTCGAGAAGACCTCCAGCGCCTCGGCCCGCCGTCCGGTGGCGGCGAGCACCCGGATCAGCTGGGCCTGCAGGGTCTCGTCCAGCGCATGGTGGGCGGCGAACTGCTGGAGCACGGTGGGCAGCTGCTCCGGGACCTCGGAGGCCAGCGCCGTCGTGGCGGCCTCCTTGGCGACGGCCAGAAGTTCGCGGTCGACACCGGAGAAGACGGGATGGGACTGGATGTCGGAGGGGACCCCGGTGGCGGTCGGCCCCTGCCACAGGGCGAGTGCCTGTGAGAAGAGCTCGGCCGCCCGCTCCGGCTCGCCCGCGGCGGCGGTGCGCCGCGCCGATTCGCTCAGCTTCCGGAAGCGCAGCAGATCCAGCGCGTCCGCGTCGGCGTTCAGCCGGTAGCCGCCCGAGCTGCGCACCAGCCGGCTGCCCTCCGCCCGCGTCGGCAGCCCGGGTTCCAGCAGCCGGCGCACCGACCCCACATGGCGGTGCACCACATTCACCGCGGTGCTCGGCGGATCCTGCGCCCAGAGCACGTCGACGATTTCGCTGAGCGCCACGGGCTGTCCCGCCCGCACCAGCAGCAGCGCGAGCAGCGCTCGCTGTTTGGGCGGACCCAGCTCCAGCTCGACCTCGTCACGCCACGCCCTGACCGGGCCTACCACCGTAAATCGCACAACTAGGGATCTTAGTCGAGCCCGTTTCGGGCACCGCGTCCTTCCGGCCGCCATGTGACGTCAGACTTTCGTCACTCAATCGGCGTCGCCCTTCTTTTACGCTCGCGCCATTGACACATGAACCTCGGGGGGAACGAGACGATGAACATCCGCACGGCGGCCGTCACGACCGACGCCGACACCTTCTTACGGACGCTGTACCGACGGCACGGCTCGGCGCTGCACCGACTGGCGGCCCGGATGCTGGGCGGGGACTGGCACCGGGCCCAGGACATCGTGCAGGAGGTGGCGATCCACGCCTGGCAGCGCCCCATGGACGTCGGCCCCATGGACGACACCGTCCGTAACCGGCTGTTCACCGTGGTCAGCGACCTGGTGACCAATGGCCACCAGGACCAGGCGGAGCGGCCGGTGGAGACGGCCGGTGAGGCGGAGATGGCGCTGCTGGCCGCGCCGGACGCGGTCGATCAGGCGCTCACCGCCCAACTGGTGTGGGACGCGATGGCGGACCTGGCGCCTCCGCAAAGAGAGGTGCTGCTGCACCTGCACTACCTGGACCGCAGCGTCAGCCAGGCCGCCCGGGCGCTCGGGGTGCCTCCCGGAACCGTCAAATCGCGGACGTACTACGCGACACGGGCCCTGCGGACGGCCCTGCGGGCGCGTGGCGTCACCGAGTGTTGACCACTTCCGGACACCCGCCGACTGCTTTCTGATCGAATGATCGCTACTATGGCGGTGTTTCGAGTACAGACGAAAGCCGATCGCGTCAGGGGTGGGGAACATGCGGGAGTCGGCGCGGAAGCGGCAGGCACGGATCGCGGCACTGGTGGAGGCCCGGGGCAGCGCGCGGATCACCGATCTCGCGGATGAGCTGGCGGTGTCCGTCGTCACCGTACGGCGGGACGTGGAAGACCTGGCCCAGCGCGGGGAGGTGCGCCGCGGCCACGGGGTGGCGCGCTCGCTGCGGCCGATGGCCCAGGAGTCCACCGCCACCGGCGACACCATCGGCATGGTGGTCCCCGAGCGCAACACCTATCTCACCGAGGCCGTCCAGGCGGCGCGCGAGGCCGCCGAGAAGGCCGGGCTGCGGCTCGCGCTGCACATCGCCGCGGACGAGCGCGGCACCGAGCGCGCGGTCCGCCAGGCGCTGGACGCGGGCGCGCGGGGCCTGCTGCTCTCGCCGCGCTGGCGCACCGAGGCGGAGGAGCGGGCGGACCACGCGTGGCTCGGCGCCCTGGAGCTCCCCGTGGTGCTGGTGGAGCGCCGGCCCCACCGGGGCAGCGCCATCTACGGCCTGGACTGTGTGCGCTCGGACCACGCCCACGGGGTGCATCTGGCGCTCGAGCATCTGACCTCGCTGGGGCATCGGCGCATCGTGCTGGCGGCGCGCGACGACAGCCCCACCGCACGGGTGATCCGGGCGGAGTTCGCCGCGCAGACCGCGGCCCGTGGCATCCGTGAGGGCTGCCCGGTGATGCTCAGTTCGCGCACCGCCGGGCCCGATCCGCGCCCGCGTGACGCGGGCGCGGCCGACCTGGCCGACGCGGTGCGCCGCGCCGGGGCCACCGCCGCGCTGATCCACGGCGACATGGACGCGCTGGTGCTGGTCCAGCGGCTGCGTGAGGCGGGTGTCGAGGTGCCGCGCGACTGTTCGGTGGTCGCGTACAACGATGTGGTGGCCGACATGGGGCAGATCGCGCTGACGGCCGTGGCCCCGCCCAAGGGTGAGGTCGGACAGGCCGCGCTGGAGCTGCTGACCCGCCAGTTGGAGCGGACGCGGGCCGGGCGGTGGGCCGGCGCCGCCCGCCATCTGGAGCTGCTGCCGGAGCTGGTGGTCCGGGATTCCACCGCCCAACTTCTCTGATTGTTTGACCGCTTTAGTTTCTTCTGTTCGATGTATTGACGGCTTTTCAGTCAAGCGCTCAAGATTCCCCTGACTCCACCGCTGAAACAGGGGAGGGCCCATGCCTGGTCATAGACGCCCAGGTCGCTCGGCAACCGGACGCCGGGCGACGGCGGGCACCACCGCACTGCTCACGCTGCTCGCCCTCGTTCTGGCGGGCTGCTCCACAAGCCGCGGGTCGGACACCGTCGGCGACGGTCCCGTACGCCTGACCTTCTGGTCGGCGCTGCGCGGCAGTCAGGAAGTCGTCGACGAGTTCAACCGCACCCACGACAGCATCAAAGTCGAATTCCAGCAGGTCCCCTCCGGGGAGCAGGGCGGCTGGACCAAGCTCAGCAACGCCGCGCGCGCGGGCAACGCCCCCGACGTCGCCACCATCGAATACCCCCAGCTACCCGGTTTCACCATCGACGGCGTTCCCCGGGACATCACCAAGCTGATGCCCGACTCGGTACGCGAGAAGATCCTGCCGCAGGCGCTGGACCTCACCACCTTCGACGGGCGCACCTACGCCGTACCGGTGGACATCGAGCCGATGGTCTTCCTGTACCGCAAGGACATCTTCACCAAGAACCACATCCCGGTCCCCAAGACCTGGGCGGAGTTCGAGAGTTCGGCCCGCGAGCTCAAGCAGGCCCAGCCCCGGTCGCGTATCGCCAGCCTCTTCACCACCGGCGGCACCCTCTATATGGCGGGCTATGCCTGGCAGGCCGGGGCGCAGTGGTACGACACCGCCGGGGACACCTGGCAGATCAACATGGACGACGCCCCCACCCGTAAGGTCGCCGGCTACTGGCAGCGGCTGATGGACGACGATCTGGTGCGGGTCGAGCCCGGGTCCAGTCAGCAGTGGCGGGCCCATCTGCGCAGCGGGGAGACGGCCGGCTATCTGGCGGGCGCCTGGGCCGCGGGCTCGATGATGGCGTCCACCCCTGACGGCAAGGGCAAATGGGCCATCGCGCCGATGCCGCAGTGGGATCCGGCGAAACCCAAGGTGAGCACCCAGGGTGGCTCGACCTTCCTGGTCACCAAGGACAGCCGGCACCCCAAGGAGGCCATGGAGTTCATCTCCTGGATGGTGACAAGCCCCGGCGCACTGAAGGCCAAGCTCGCCAGCGGGGTCAGCAGCGCCTTCCCGTCCGTGCCCAGCCTGGTGCCGGTCGCCCGCAAGGAGATGGACACCAGCTACTACTCCGGCCAGGACATCTTCGGTCTCTTCCAGAAGGAGGCCGAGCGGATCGCGCCCACCTGGAAGTGGGGCCCGCGGATGACCTCGACCACCAGCTCCGGTGATGACGGGCTCGCCAAGGCGGGTGCCGGCAGCGGCGACATCCTCAAAGCCCTGCGCGATGCCCAGAGCCGGACCATGCCCGATCTGAAGAGCCTCGGCCTGTCGGTCACCACCCGCTGAACCCCGTCATCTCTCCTTCTCACCCCGAGCCGTACCTCTTCCCGCCTGAGCCGAGGTAATCCGTGAGCACTGTCATGTCCTCGAAAGGGGCGGCACCGCCATCGGCGGCCGCCGCCGACCCGCCCCGCAGAACCGGACGACGCCAGCAGAGGGTCGCCGCCGCCGTTCTGCTGACCCCCTTCACGGCGCTGCTCGTCGCCGTGTTCCTGGTCCCCGTCGGCTACGCCGTCTACCTCAGCCTCTTCTCCGAGGACCACGAGGGACTCGGCTTCGGCGGCGGGCGCACCGTCTTCACCGGATTGCGCAGCTATCTCTCGGTGCTGCAGGACCCCAGCTTCCTCTCCGGGTTCGGCACCATCGCCCTCTACTGCGTGATCTTCGTCCCGCTCGTGGTCATCAGCGCGCTCGCGCTCGGCCTGCTGCTCGACTCGGGCCTCATCAGGCTGCGGCGGACCGTGCAGATGCTGGTCTATCTGCCGCACGCCGTTCCCGGCATCATCGCGGCCGTCATCTGGCTGTACCTCTACACCCCGGGGCTCAGCCCGGTCATCAAGCTCTTCGCCCAGGCCGACATCACCATCGACTTCCTCGGTCTGCACACCGTGCTCCCGTCGATCGTCAATATCGCCCTGTGGAGCGGGCTCGGCTACAACATGATCATCTTCTATGCCGCGCTCCAGGCGCTGCCGCGTGAGGTGATCGAGGCGGCGACCATCGACGGCGCCGGGGGCATCCGCACCGCGCTCCAGGTCAAGGTGCCCATCATCAGGGGCTCCGTCGTCATGGTGTGCATGTTCTCCCTGATCGGCGCGCTCCAGTTGTTCACCGAACCCATGCTGATGAACCAGGCCACCCCGATGGTCAACTCCCGCTTCACCCCGAACATGTACATCTACGACGCGGCCTTCCGCCGCAACAACTACGGACTCGCCTCCGCGGCCTCCGTCATCCTCCTGATCGTCACCTGTGTCCTGTCGTACGCCGTGACGCGCTGGTCGGGCCGCCGGGAACGGAGAGCGTGATGACCACGACCACACCCACCACCCCCGTGAACACCCCCCAGGGACCGCCGGCCAGACCGCTCGGCAAGCCCTTCGGGCGCTCCAAGCTGACCAGCCGTGGCATCGCCAACGCCGTGGTCCTGATCGCCGCCCTCTACACCATGCTGCCCGCGCTGTGGCTGGTGCTGGCGTCCACCAAGAACGCCGACGCCCTCTTCGGCAGCGACATCCTCTCCTTCGGCGACTTCTCCTTCGGGCGCAACCTCTCCGACCTGTTCTCCATGGACGGCGGGCTCTACGGCGAGTGGTACGTCAACAGCCTGCTGTACGCGGTCGTCGGCGCCCTGGTCGGCTCGCTCATCAGCGTCGCCGCGGGCTATGCCTTCGACAAGTACGAGTTCCGGCACAAGGAGAAGCTGTTCGGCCTCGTGCTCACCGGCGTCATGGTGCCGCCGACCGTGCTGGCCCTGCCGCTCTATCTGGTGGCCTCCAACATCGGCATGGTCAACACCTTCTGGTCGGTCTTCATCCCGGTGCTCTTCAACCCCTTCGGCGTCTACCTCGCCCGCCTGCTCAGCAGCGGCTATGTGCCCAACGAGGTGCTGGAGGCGTCCCGGGTCGACGGCGCGGGCGAACTGCAGACCTACGTACGCGTCAGCCTGCGGATGCTCGGGCCCGGGTTCGTGACCGTATTCCTCTTTCAGCTCACGGCCATCTGGAACAACTTCTTCCTTCCGATGGTGATGCTCTCCGACCAGCACCTGTATCCGCTCAGCCTCGGCCTCTACACCTGGAACAGCGCCGCCACCGTCTCGCCCGAGTACTACCCCCTCGTGGTCATCGGCTCACTGCTCGCCGTCGTGCCGCTGATCGTGGCGTTCGTGATGCTGCAGCGCTACTGGAAGTCCGGACTGACCGCAGGGAGCGTCAAGTGACCGACCCGCACCTCTCCGCCCGCCACCGCCCCCGAGCCGCCCTGGCCATGGCCGAGCGCTCCGCCCGGCAGGTGCTCGGATCCGGAAGTATGGACCGGCTCACCGAACTCCTCGACCTCGATCCCGGCCTCGTCCTCGACGACTTCACCACCCCGGCCGCGCGCCGCGCCCTGGCCGATGCCGAACTGCTGGTCACCGGCTGGGGCTGCCCGCCCCTGGACCGCCGCGCGCTGGACGCCGCGCCCCGGCTGCGCGCCGTCGTCCACACCGCGGGCACCGTGCGCCACCACATCACCGACGCCTGCTGGGAGCGCGGCATCGCGGTCTCCTCGGCGGCCGCGGCCAACGCCGTACCCGTCGCCGAATACACCGTCGCCATGATCCTGCTGTCCAACAAGCGCATCCTGGACATCGCCCGGGACTACCGCGCCGAGCGGCGCACCATCGACTGGAACGAGCGCTATCCGGACGCCGGCAACTACCGCCGGACAGTGGGCATCCTCAGCGCCTCCGTCATCGGCCGCCGGGTGATCGAGCTGCTCCGCCCGTACGACCTCGACCTGCGGCTGTACGACCCGTACGTCACGGCTCAGGAGGCGCGGGAACTCGGCGCGCTCCAGGTCGGCCTGCGGGAACTCTTCGCCGGCAGCGATGTCATCAGCGTCCACACCCCCCTGCTGCCCGCCACCCAGGGGCTGGTCAGCCGGGACCTGCTGGCCGCCATGCCGGACGGCGCCACGCTCATCAACACCGCGCGCGGGGCGGTGGTGGACCAGGACGCGCTGACCGAGGAACTGGTGGCCGGGCGGATCCGCGCCGTCCTCGATGTCACCGTGCCGGAGGTGCTGCCCGCCGCCTCACCGCTGTACGACTGCGACAACGCGCTGATCACCCCGCATATCGCCGGATCCAAGAGCGGTGAGCTGCGCCGCCTGGCCGACCTCGCCATCGGCGAGATCGAGAACTACGTCACCGGCCGCGACTTCGCCCACCCCGTACGACCGGAGATCCTCGACCGTTCGGCGTAAGAGGCGCGCCCTCTCACGTCCCGCGACCCCAGGAGGCTCACCCCGCCATGCCCGAGCTCCCCTTCCTCCTCCCCGCCGACGACCGCACCCTCAGCCCCCACACCGGCTACACCCGCGCCCATTGGGAGGCCGCCGCGGACGGCATGCTGCACGCCGCCCTCCGCTACGCCACCCCCGGCCAGGGGCTGATCGACCTGCCCGGCCCCCCGTCGAGGTCCGGGGTGCGCTCCGACGGGCTCGAAGGGTTCGCCCGCACCTTCCTCCTCGCCGCCTTCCGCACCGCCGGGGCCTCGGGCAAGGACCAGCACGGCTTCCTGGAGCGCTACACCGCGGGCATCGCCCGCGGCACCCTCACCCCCGGGCGCGACGACGCCGAGTCCTGGCCGGTGATCGGCCATCACGGTGCCCACGGCCAGCCCATGGTGGAGTCCGCGTCCGTGGCCCTGGGCCTGCGGCTGACCGCGCCGTGGACCTGGGACGCCCTGCCGTCCGACGCCCAGGACCGCACCGAGGAGTGGCTGCGCGGTGCGCTGCGCCACCAGCCCGCCCCCAACAACTGGTATCTCTTTCCCCTTACCGTCGCCGGTTTCCTGGAGTCCGCCGGACGCGGTGACGCCGAGACGGCGCGCGCCATCGAGCGGGGGCTCGGCCTCCTGGAGGGCTGGTACGAGGGCCAGGGCTGGTACTCCGACGGCGACGGGCGGTCGTTCGACCACTACAACGGCTGGGCACTGCACATGTACCCGCTGCTCCACGCCCATCTCGCCGCCGACGAAGCGCTGCTGGACCGGCTCGGCCCCCGACTGCGCACCTTCCTCGAGGGCTTCTCGCTGCTCTTCGACGCCGACGGCGCCCCCATCCACCACGGCCGCTCCCTCACCTACCGCTTCGCCGCCGTCGCCTCGGTGGCCCTCGGCGCCCTCACCGGCCACACCCCCCTCGCCCCCGGGGCCACCCGCCGCGTTCTCAGCGGAGCGCTGCGCCACTTCCTGGACCGCGGGGCGCTGACCGAGGACGGGGTGCTGAGCCTGGGCTGGTACGGGCCGCACGCGGCGACCCTGCAGCGCTACTCCGGGCCCGGCTCGCCCTACTGGGCCTCCAAGGGGTTCCTCGCCCTGCTGCTGCCGCCCGACCACCCGGTGTGGACCGCCACCGAGGAGGCCGCGCCCGCCGAGGGGCCGGACCGGGCGCTGGCGCTGCCCGCCGCCGGGTTCCTCGTCCAGACCACGGGCCGGGACGGGCTGGTGCGGCTGCACAACCACGGCAGCTACAAGCTCCGCCCCTGGGAGGCCGAGCACGGGCCCGCCGACCCGCTCTACGCCCGGCTCGCCTACTCCACCCGCACCGGGCCCACCAGTCCGGACAACACCCCCGACAACCACATCGCCATCGAGGTGCGCGGAGTGCGCAGCGCGCGGCTGCGCATCCACCCCCTGGCCGCGGGCCCCGACTGGCTCGCCTCCTCCCACACCCCGGCCTTCCCCGACGCCGGCCCCAAGGTGCCCTCGACCCGCGTCGACAGCCTGACCCTCGTCCGCGGCCGGCTCGAAGTGCGCGTCCACCGCGCCGTGGGCGTCCCCGCCGGGACCCGGATCCACCACAGCGGCTGGGCCGTCGCCCTGCCCCCGGGCACCCCGGCGGAGACCGAACAGGGCGCCGAGATACGGCTGGACGGGGAAGAGGTGACCGGTCAGCTCCTCGGACTGCACGGCTGGCAGAGCGCCACCGCCGTCAGGGCGCCGCAGGGCACCGCGTACGGTCCATGGGCCCTGGTCCCCGAACTCACCGGCACCGTCGGCGAGAACCCCGCGGGCACCCTCTTCGTCGCACTGGCCTCGCTCACCGGCGAACGCGACCCGGTCCCCCTCGCCGATCTCGCCACCGCCGAGGTGAACGGGCTCGCGGTCACCGTACGGCTGCCGGACGGCCAAGGCGTCGTGGTGGACTTCGGCGCGGGCGACGCGCCCACCGTCACGGAGGCGGGCGCATGACGCGGCTCGGCATCTGCTCGGTGACGCTGCGCCGGCTCGACCCGGACCAGGTGATCGCCGCCGTGGCCGGAGCGGGCCTGGAGTGCGTCGAATGGGGCGGTGACGTCCATGTGCCGCCCGGCGACGAGGACACCGCCCGGCGGGTCCGCGACGCCACCGTGGCCGCCGGGCTAGCCGTCGCCTCGTACGGCTCCTACTACCGTGCCGGGCGCGGCGACCCGGAGGAGTTCGACGCGGTGCTCCGCTCCGCCGTGGCGCTCGGCGCCCCGCGCATCCGGATCTGGGCGGGCGCCACGGGCACCCGGGAGACCCCGCCCGAGGCGCGCCGCGCGGTCGTCGAGGACACCCGGCGCGCCGCCGCGCTCGCCGCGGACGCGGGGGTGGAACTCGCCTACGAATTCCACCGGAACACCCTGACCGACGGCGCGGACCACACCCTCCGGCTGCTGGCCGAGGTGGACCGCGCCGAGGTCGGCACCTACTGGCAGCCGCCCGTCGACATGCCCGACGCCGAGGCGCTGAAGGGACTGGACGCGCTGGGGGACCGGATCGCCGCGGTGCACGCCTTCTCCTGGTGGCCCGGGACCACCCGGCTGCCGCTGACCGCCCGCGCCCCGCTGTGGCGCAGCGCCTTCGAGCGGCTGCGCACGCACCGCGCCGCGGTGTCCGGCGGTCCGCCGCTGGATGTCCTGCTGGAGTTCGTGCCGGAGGACGACGAGCGGCTGCTGCCGCGGGAGGCGGCCACGCTGCGGGCGCTCGCCGACGTGTAGGGGGTGTCCGGCGGGTCGTGGCGCCTGCGGCGGGCTGCTCCCCTCCCCGCCCCTTCCCTCAACTGGGGCTCCGCCCCAGACCCCGCTCCTCAAACGCCGGAGGGGCTGGAAGGCGGGGCTTCGCATATCGATGCTGCGGGAAGGGGCGGGGAGGGGAAAGATCCTCACTGGGGGGCGCGGGAGGCGCCCCCGTAGGAGGTCTCCTCCTCGATGGTGCCGCCGAACTCCTCCCGGAGCCTCTCCATGTTCTTCCTGGGGGAGGACGACAGCACCCAGCGGTTGCCGACCAGATAGACCCCGCCGTACATCTGCGCGGTCTCCAGCCAGTCGCGCTGGCCCTTGGCGGTGACGAAGTCGAGGAAGACGAACTTGCCCTTGGCGGTCTTGCACACGGCCTGGCGGTAGTCGTCCACCTTGGTGGTGAACTGCGGCTCGCAGCCGGCGGCCGAGGCGAGCTGCTCCACCCGCGCGGCCTTGGGCGCGGGGCTCGCGCTCGGCCGGGCGGCGTTTCCCCCGGTCTCCGCCTTGGCGTCCGCCTTACCGTCCCCGCCGCCGCATCCGGCGACGGTCAGCAGCGCGCCCACCGCCGCCGCGACCGCCATCGCCACCGCGCGCGGGCCATGGCGGCGCGGGGGGCGGTCGGCGGTCCGGAGCGGGTGCGGAGCGTCGGCGGCGTCGTACATGAAAGGCCCTCTCGCATCGGATCCGGGTCGCGGCTGCGTCCACCGCATCTACGGATACGGAGAGGTGGCGCCGATCGTTCACCGTCCTCGCAACCGTTCCGCGTCCGGCCGGGGTGCGTACCGGCGTGGCCCGGGCTGTCCGGACCCTTGACAGCCAGGTCGGATGCTGGATTACTGGACCGCGCCCGAACGGTGACCGAATGTTCGGTCGGCAAGTGGAGGTGGTGGACGGCCCATGGCGGAATCCCTGAGCGTGGCTCCGCTCGACGACGCCGAGCGGATGAGCACCGAGGAGCTGAGGGCGCTCCAGCTGACCCGGCTGCGCGCCACCTTGCGCCATGCGTACGACCATGTCGAGCTGTACCGCGAGAAGTTCCGCGCGGCCGGGGTCGGCCCCGAGGACTGCCGCACCCTGGAGGACCTGGCCCGGTTCCCCTTCACCACCAAGGACGATCTGCGCGACACCTACCCCTTCGGGATGTTCGGCGTCGAGCACGGCGAGGTGCGGCGGCTGCACGCCTCAAGCGGCACTCCGGCCGCCCCACCCTCGTCGGCTACACCGAGCACGACCTGGCGGTATGGGCGGAGGTGATCGCCCGCTCGATCCGCGCGGCCGGTGGCCGGCCCGGCCACAAGGTGCACATCTCCTACGGCTACGGCCTGTTCACCGGCGGCCTCGGCGCCCACTACGGCGCCGAGCGGCTCGGCTGCACCGTCATCCCCGCCTCCGGGGGAATGACCGCCCGGCAGGTGCGGCTCATCCAGGACCTCAGGCCCGAGATCATCATGATCACGCCCTCCTATCTGCTGACGCTCCTCGACGAGTTCGAGCGGCAGGGCGTCGATCCCCGCTCCACCTCCCTCCAGGTCGGCATCTTCGGCGCCGAACCCTGGACGGAGGAGATGCGCCGCGAGATCGAGGAGCGCATGGACATCCACGCGGTGGACATATACGGGCTCTCGGAGGTGATCGGCCCCGGGGTGGCCCAGGAGTGCGTGGAGACCAAGGACGGGCTGCACGTCTGGGAGGACCACTTCTACCCGGAGATCGTCGACCCGTTCACCGACGCGGTGCTGCCCGGCGGCGAGGAGGGGGAGCTGGCCTTCACCACCCTCACCAAGGAGGCGCTCCCCGTCATCCGCTACCGCACCCGCGATCTCACCCGGCTGCTGCCCGGCACCGCCCGCCCTGCCTTCCGGCGCATCCAGAAGATCACCGGCCGCTGTGACGACATGCTCATCGTGCGCGGGGTCAATGTCTTCCCCAGCCAGATCGAGGAGATCGTGCTGCGGGTCCCGGCGGTGGCCCCGCACTTCCAGCTCGAGCTGACCCGGCGCGGCCGGATGGACCATATGGTGGTGCGGATCGAGGCCCGCCCCGGCGTCGGCCCCGAGCAGCGAGCGGCCGCCGCGGCGGCGATCGCGCGGGGAGTGAAGGACGGGGTGGGGCTCACGGTCGAGGCGGCGATCGTGGACCCGGAGACGCTGGAGCGCTCCGTGGGCAAGATCCGCCGGGTCAAGGACCGGCGCACGGAGAGCTGAGCACTGCCCCGGGCGCCGTCCTTCGACGGGACGCGGCGCCCGGGACGGAGGGCCCGGGACGGACGGGCTCAGCGTGCCAGTTCGAGGGCGGGGAACTCCTGATGCAGGGGCAACCGCGCCCCGCAGACGGTCGCCTGGGCCTGTGCCGCGACCGTGCGCCGGTCGTCGACGTCCCGCATCGGCCGCAGCGCACGGTGCACGGCCACCCGCACCGTGAGCCCGTCGGCGCGCAGCACCCGGCGCAGCGAGCCGCCGAAGTCGTCCTCGCCGACGAAGGCGGCCACCGTGGTCGGGACGCCGTGCTGGACGTACTCCAGGGTCACCGGGCGCACCGGCGCACCCGCGTCCAGCGCGGCCTGGAAGGTGGCCCGCCGGAAGCTGCCGCCCGCGCCCGAACACCAGGTGATGCCCTGCGGGAAGGCCATCACCGACTGGCCGTCACGCATCCGGGCCGCCATCTCCCGTACGGTGTCGGGGAGTTGGCGCAACGAGCCGCGGTCGATGTACTGCGTCCCCGCGCGAGTGGCCAGCGAGCCGATCAGCGGCCAGCCCGCGATCTCCCGCTTGGCCAGCATCACCACGGGCTCCACCGCGAGCAGCGCGAGGATGTCCAGCCAGGAGATGTGGTTCGCCACGACGAGCGTGCCGGTGCCGCCGGGCGCGCTGAGCGTGCTCTCGCCCGTCACCTCCAGCCGGATGCCGAGGGAGTCCAGCAGCGTCGCCGCCCGCGCCCGCAGCGTCTCGGGCTCGGCGATCCGCCGCCCGGACAGCAGCGCGCCCATCACCGCCCGGCCGAAGACCGCGGCCCGCCGGGCGCCCCGGGTGGCCGGGACGCGGTCGGCGGCGTGGGAGACACAGCCGGGAGTGCACGGGGACCAGCCCGCCCAGGCGTGCTCGGGCAGACTCATCGCGGCCGCGTCGGTCACTGGGATTCACCCAGGAAGTAGCGGCGGTAGCGGTCGTTCATCCGCTCGGTGTCCAGCAGCACGAAGAAGTCGGCGTCGTTGAAGGCCCGGTCGTGCTGCGGGGAGCCGCACATCCAGGCGCCGACCCGCAGATAGCCGCGGAGCAGCGGCGGCAGGTCGGCGTAGCTGGGCTCGCCGTCCAGCGGCCGCGAGGGTATCCACGGGTCGAGCGGGTGAACCCGCATCTCGGGCGGGGCGGCGTGCTTGCTGGTGCCGAGCAGCCAGGCGTTGGCGGCGGCCCCCTCGCCCTCGGCCAGCGGAACCGAGGCACAGCCCGCGAGATAGCGATGGCCGGACAGCAGCACATAGCGGGCCAGACCGGCCCACATGAGGTTGATGACCGCGCCCGTGCGGTGATCGGCGTGGACACAGGCCCGGCCGGTTTCGACCATGGACGAGCGGACCTCGGTCGGCAGGCCGCGCAGATCGAACTCGGTGTCCGAGTAGAGCCGCTCGCTGCGCCCGGGGGGAAGCAGCCGGTAGGTGCCGACCACGGTGCCCGTCGCCGTGTCCGTGACGATCAGGTGGTCCATGATCTCGTCGAACTCGTCCACGTCGCGGCCGTCGACCGCGGCGTCCAGCCGGCCGCCCCTCTCCTCGCCGAACACCTGGTAGCGCAACCGCTGCGCGGCGTGGATCTGCTCCTGGGTGTGGGCGATCGAGGTGACGTACGAGGTGGTGGGCGCCGTCGTCGAGGACGTCGTGAGCACGGACATTCCTGTTCTCCGTTCAAGGGAAGTCAGGAGCGGTGGGGACTGGGGAAGAGCGGAAGAAACGCCTCACTCGCCGTGCGGTGCGCTGAGGCGGCGCGCACTGCAGGCGTTCACCAGTCTTGCCGTGGCGACGTACGTCACAGTGTCCGTGTGGTGATTCGGCGACTGCCAGTCGATGACGAACACATGCCGCTGGTCGGCCCGTGGTTACGGAGCGGTAGCGACGGCGCCGCCGCTGTCATCGCCGGTGCCGGTGGCGGTCCGGAGCGGGAAGCCCAGTGAATGGGCGGCGGTGGCGGGGGTGGGCTGGGACCAGTAGTCGCTGACGGCCTGGGCGGAGGACAGGGAGCGAGTTTCGGCCAGATCCAGATAGAGGACGCCGTCGAGATGGTCGGTCTCGTGCTGGACGATCCGTGCGGGCCAGCCGGTGAACTCCTCGTCCAGCTCCCGCCCCGTCTCGTCCTGCCCGCGCAGCCGGATCCGGTCCGGGCGGCTGACCACGGCCTGCCAGCCGGGGATGCTCAGGCACCCCTCGAAGAACGCCGCCCGGCCGTCGCCGACCGGTTCGTAGGCGGGATTGACCAGTACCCGGTACGGCTGCGGCACCCGGCCGCGCACCTCCTGCACCTCGGCGGCCACCTCCGCCGGGTCCTCGATCACCGCCAGCCGGAGCGGCACCCCGATCTGCGGGGCGGCGAGCCCCACCCCGGGCGCGGAGTGCATCGTCTCCCGCATCGCCGCCAGCAGCCGGTCCAGCACGTCCGCGGCCAGCTGGCCCTCGTACGGCAAGGCCGGTTGCCGGAGGACGGGGACGCCCGCGGAGATGATCGGCAGCGGGCGGGGCCCGGAGAGCAGTTCGTCGACGAGCTCGGACACGGTGGTGATCGGCATGGGGACAGCCTGACAGACGATCACGCCACGGCAATCCGCGGACCCGGACCGGGGTCCGGACCGCCCCGCGCACCGGGGGCGTGGCCGGTGCTCGAACGGCGGGTGCTCACCATCGGACAAAGATGAACAGGGCACCGATGGGGTCCGTAGACACCGATGAGCCGCCGGGAACATCCCACGCCCCGCGGCTCGGCCGAGTCCTCCCGGCTCGGCCGCTGCCGCCCCGCGGTGCTCCCCCGTTATGCACGGCGGGGCGGCAGCCCCTCCCGCCGCGCCCGCCCGCTATGTCGTTTTCGCTGTACGTGCGCGGGTACCCGCTCGCCGCACGGGCCCCGGAGGAGGGGCGGAGGGAGGATGGATGACCAGCCACGACAACCTGCCGCTCGCCGACTACGACCATCTGCCGCTCGGCGCCCTGCGGCACCGCATCCGCGCCCTCACCGAGGAGCGGCTGCGGAAGCTGCTGGAGTACGAGCGCTCCCACGCCGACCGCCTTCCGGTCGTCGAAGTGGTCACGGCGCGCCTGCGCCAACTGGCGGGCGGCGCCACCCCCTCGCCCGGCGAGCCGCGCGCCGAGCCGTTCCCCGAGCGGCCCTCGCCGCCGCGCGGTGGATCGCCGGTGACGCCGCAGACGGCGGCCGAGCCGAGCCCGCCGCCGCGCCACGGACATCCCGGCCACCCGGGGCAGCCGGAGTGAGCCGCTCGCACCGGGCCTCGGACTAGGCCCTGTCCGGCGGATCTTCGCGGGCCCGCGACGCCTGGCACGGCGCCCCCAGCTACCGCTGGGAGGTGCCCCCGGCCGCGTTGTCGGGATCGTCCGAGTACGACCCGGTACGAGGACGACCCTCCGCCTTGCGATGCACCGCACCAGACGCCGCGGACTGATCCGCGAAGATCCACCGGTAGGGCCTAGGGGCGCTCTCTCCAGCCCTGCTCGGCGCGTGCCTCCGGCAGCAGCTCCCGGATGTCGCTCGGCAGCACGCCGTAGAGCTTCTCCATCAGCTCCGGGTCCACGGCCGAGTCCAGCACCTCGAAGAAGGCGGCCGCCTCGCGCAGCGCCTCATCCTCGGTGTGCTCGGTGCGCCAGGCGACCCGGCCCGCGAAACCGGTGAGGTCGAACCGCTCGCCGTGGTCCCGCCGGTGTGCCCGCTCCTCGGGCGTGCCCTCGTGTGCGGCGGCGACCCGGCGCAGAGGCTCGCCCGCCTCCTGCGGGAGCTGTGCCGCCATGTGGTCCGCCAGCCCGCCCGGGATGCGCTCGGCGAGGGTTTCGAGCGTCGCCCGTATCGCCCGCTCGGCCGACTGCCGGTCGGGGAGCTGGGCCCGGGCCTGGACCAGGCCCGTCAGTTCTCCGTAGCGCATGGTCGGCGCTCCTCGTGGTCGGATGCCCGGCTGTGGTGCCGAGTGCCCCGTGCCGTTCGCTCAAACCGTCGCCGGGTGCCCGGTCTCCGGGGTGTCCTCCCGCGCGGCGAGCAGCGGGCCGAGCACCCGGGTGCCGGGTCCGGTGCGTCCACCGGGGCCCGGGAGCTGGGTGGTGTTGCCGACCGTCAGGGGCTCCCCGCAGTGGGCGCACGCGGACACCGGTGTGGTGTCCCGTCCGCAGCCGAGATGGCGGATCCGGGCCGGCGCCCCGGCGGGGCCCGCGTACCAGCGGTCGCCCCACTCCATCAGGGCGAGCAGCACCGGATAGAGCTCCTCGCCCTTCGGGGTGGCGCGATAGTGCTCACGCGGCGGACGCTCCTGGTATCGCTCCCGGACCAGCACCCCCTCCTCGACCAGCCGGGACAGCCGTGCGGCCAGGACCTTCCGCGATATGCCCAGGTCATGGGCGAGATCGTCGAAGCGGGTGACCCCGGTGAGCACATCCCGCATGATCAGCGCCGTCCAGGCGTCGCCGAACAGATCGGTGGCGCGGGCGATCGAGCACGCCACATCGGCGAGCGGAGTACGGGTCATGACACAACCCTAGCCGAGTTCCCTGAGGGAACTTGAGGATGTTAGGTTTCCTCGGGGAACCGGGCGAGCCTGTCCGGCCCACCCCAGGCACCGGTGAATCCGCGAATCCGCGCGCCCGTGAGGGAGAAGACGATGGCCGCCGCCCCGCACATCGAACTGGACTCACGGTCGCCGGAGGCCGTCGACGGCCGTCAGATCCGGGCCGTCACCTTTCAGGACAGCCGCCTGGAGTACGTCCGCACCACGCTCAAGAGCGCGGACCTCTCCGCGTCCGGAAGCCGCGCCGTGGTCGTGGGCAGCGGCCGCGGGCTGCTGGCCCGCGGGCTGGCCGGTCTCGGCTTCGATGTCGTCGCGGTCGACCCCTCCGCCACCGCGACCGAGATGGCGCGTGAGGCGGGCGACGGCGAGCACCCCGGGATCGAGTACCGCACCGCGCCCGCCGAGCAACTCGGCCTCGCCGACGGCGCGTTCGACCTCGCCTACTACGCGGACACCTTCGAGATCACCTCGGAGCTGGACCGGGTGCTCGCGGAGGCCGCCCGGGTGCTGCGGCCCGGCGGTGTGCTGATCTACGACACCGTCAACCGCACCCTGCTCTCCCGGCTGATCTACCTGGGTGCCTTCCAGCGCGTCCCGATGACCCGCATCATGCCGGCCGGCCGCTACACGGCGGCGCGGCTGCGCACCCCCGCCGAACTGACCGCCGCCCTGGACCGGCAGGGGCTGCGCAACGAGGACATCTGCGACTTCAAGCCCAAGGACCCGCGCAGCCTGGTCAAGGCCACCATGGCGCGCCGCAAGGGGCAGATCAGCGATGAGCAGATCCCGCCGATCGTCGACTTCGTCCTCGCCCCGGACGCCCGGCCGCTGGTCACCTACCTCGGCTACGCCCGCAAGGGCTGACCCGGCGCCCGCAAGGGCTGATCCGGCGAGCCCGGCACACCACCCCGGCGGGGTGGGCGCACACTGGTCGCTGTGACTCCTAAGCGCAGCGCCGGACTCCTGCTGTACCGCGGTGCGGGCCCGGCGGGTCCGGCCATCGAGGTGCTCCTCGCCCATATGGGAGGCCCGTTCTGGGCCGCCAAGGACGCGGGCGCCTGGACGGTGCCCAAGGGGGAGTACGACGAGGACGAGACTCCGGAGGCCGCCGCGCGCCGGGAGTTCGAGGAGGAGCTCGGCATGCCCCCGCCCGGCGGCGAGCCGCTTCCGCTCGGCTCCGTGACGCAGACCGGGGGCAAGGAGGTCACCGTCTGGGCGCTCGCGGGCGATCTGGACCCGGAGCGGATCACACCCGGCACGTTCACCATGGAGTGGCCGAAGGGGTCCGGCCGGATGCGGGAGTTCCCCGAGATCGACCGGGTCGCCTGGTTCGGCCCGGACGAGGCCCGCCGCAAGATCGTGACGAAGCAGCGGGTCTTCCTGGACCGGCTCGAGGAGCTGCTCCAGGGGCCGGAAGGCGCGGGGGCCGGAGACTGAACGGAATGCGCGGGGCCGGTCCCCGGACGGACGGCGCGGGCCCGAGGACCGGACGGACGGCGCGGGCCCCGGGGTGCGTGACCGGGGCCCGCGGCCATCCGCCGTCAGGTCATCCCGTTCCTCCTGTTCCTCCCGTTCCGCAGCGCACCGTGGCCGCTCCCCAGTCGGCGTGGTCATGCGCGTTGCCGTCGCCGCCGTCGGTGACCCGCAGCCGGAGCCGCTGCGCGCCCTCGACGTCGGCCTTCACCGGTACGGCCGCGTCCGAGCCGCGCACCGTCTCACCGCGGTACACCCGCTCGCCGTCGGCGTACACCTCGAAGACGACGCTGCCGTCGGCCCCCACCTCGTCGTCCACGCCCGTCTCGGCCGTGAAGGACGAGCAGTTGCCGCCCAGGAAGACCTCGACCGTCGAATCGGCGTGCGTGCCGAGGCCGCGCTCGTAGGCCGTGCCGCCGACGGTCAGGGACTTGCCGTCGCCGGGGGCGGACTCGCCGTTGCTGTGGTCGCGTTCGACGGGGCCCCAGCCGTTGTCCGCGGTGAGGAAGTCGAGCGTGGACACCGCCACGTCGCCGCGCGGCGGGGGAGGCGTGCCGTCGATGTCGGCCGACGCCGAGCCGCTCACCCGCGCGCCACCCGCCGAGGTCGCGCGGACGTCGGCGACGGCGGGCCGCAGGCCGTCCGGGGTGCCCTCACCGCGGGTGATCTCGGTCCGTACGGTCGCGGTCCGGCCCGCCGCGAGGTCGCCGAGGTCGAGGGTGCCGGGCTCGGCGGTCCACCCCTCGGCCAGGCCGAAGGCCGCCGTGACGTCGCGCAGCGGAGTGCCGCAGGGGTTGGTGACGGTCAGCTCCGCCGAGGTCGATTCACCCGCCGACACCGTGGTGTCGGCGGCGGTGAGCTTGGCCTCGGGGGCGCAGACCACCGGGCCGCGCGGGGTGCCGGTGCGGGCCTCGGCGCCGGTCAGCGGGCGCAGCCGCAGGGTGTAGGCGTACTCCTTGGCGGGCCGCACCTGGTACTGGGGCAGCACGGTGTGGAACGTCTCGCTCACACCGCTCACCGCGTGGTCCAGGTGCAGGGTGTTGCCCACCGGGTCCTTGCGGAGGGCGAACGGATAGGCGGCGCGGTCGATCCCGGTGTAGGGGGTCACCCCGGCCGAGAAGTCCCCCGACACCAGAAGCCCGCCGCTGCCGTCGGACAGCGAGGCCCAGCGGACGTCCTCATGGTTCCCGTAGTCCTGCGGCTTGGTGTAACCGGCGAACTGCTCGTCCACGTCCGTGGAGTACACCCCCACCGGTGCGCCGTCCTTACGGTCGTTGTAGTTCTCCTGCGGCCCGCGCCCGTACCAGGTGAACCGGTCGTAGCGGTCGGGCAGCCGGAGCGAGAGCCCGATACGGGGCAGATAGGGCACCGTGCGCGCCGCGCCGCGGGCCTCGACGCGGTGATCGAGGCGCAGCTCCCCGGTGCCGCTGACGGTGTACCGCAGGGTCTGGGCGAACGAGGAGTCCTTCACGCCGGGCGCGGCGGCGGAGGAGGGCACGGTGACGACGACCTCGCCGCCCCGCTCGTCCACCGTGACCTTGCCCGGCGCGGTGCGCAGCCGGTCCAGGCCCGCCTCGCGCCAGGGCCCCTCCTCGGAGCCGATCTCATTGCTGAGCGGGGCGCGCCAGGCGTCCAGCTCGGGGCCGGAGCCGAGCAGCTCCCGCCCGCCGGACTTCATGGAGACCAGCTCGCCACTGGCCCGGTCGAAGGCGTACGAGAAGCCCTCGCCGGTGACGGTGAGGCGGTCGCCGGACGTGGTGGCCTTCACCTTCCCCGGTGCCCGCGCCGGTACCGTGCCCGCGAGCTGCCGGCCGCCGATGTCGAACTGCTCGACCGCCACCCGGTCTCCCGCCTTCGCCCAGGCCGTGTCCGCGGCCCGCACCGCTTCCACGGTCAACTGCCGGTCGGCGTCCTGGGGGTTGGCGGGCGGTTTCGGCAGCCGGAGGGTGGTCCGCTCGCCGGGGGCCAGGCCGAGTGTGCGGCTGCCCTGGGCCAGGGTGCGGGCGCCCTCGGTGATGCGCCAGCGCAGCCGGAGGTCGTCGGTGCCGGTGAACGACCGCTCGTTGCGCACCTCGATCCGTCCCGCGCGGGCCTCGTCGCCCGAGATGCGGACCGGGGCGTGGACCGCGGCCATGGCGCGGGCCTCGGGCTGGACGGTGCGGTCGGAGGAGACCACCCCGTCGACCCCACCGGTCCCGGCGCCATAGGACAGGAACTCCCCCTTCCGGTCGAGCCGGTCGAAGTCGAGCGCGAGCACCGCGTCCGTGCTGGGGTCGGCGGCGAGCTGATCCGCGCTCAGCGCCTTGTGGTAGACGCGGACCTGGTCGACGGTGCCGTGTGCCATCCGGGTGCGGATGTTCTCCTGGTCGGTCTCCGGGTTGCGGCCGATGTTCACCGGCTGCGCGGAGGACCCGACGGTGCCGGTCCAGTCGGCCGACGCCGTCTGCTTCCCGTCGATGAGCAGCCGGAGCGTCCGGCCGTCGAAGGTGCCCGAGACGCGATGCCATGAGCCGTACCAGCCGTCGGGGACATCGGCCGCGACCGTGTGCCAGTCCCCGTCCCCGTAGACGTAGAACTCCAGGGTGTCCTTGTCGCGCATCTTCAGCGCATAGCTGTGGTCGCCCTTGGCGATCACCGTGAAGGAGCCGGTCCAGTCGGCGGGTTTCACCCAGGCGTCCAGGGTGAGCGCGTCCGAGACCGTGTCCAGCTTCGGGTCGCGGTAGACCTCCACGAAGTCGTCAAGACCGGACAGCTCCAGCGCCTTGCCCCGGTGGCCCGCCACCAGACCGGGTTTTCCGGAGACGTAGGAGAGGATGTCGTTGCCGGAGGTGTCGGGGGTGGTCAGCAACGGCTGGGTGATGTTCTGCTCCGCCCAGTCCCAGATGTAGCCGCCCTGGACCTGGGGATACTTGCGTACGACATCCCAGAACTCGCGGAAGTTGCCGAGCGAGTTGCCCATGGCGTGGGCGTACTCACCCATGATGATGGGCTTGGTGGTGGTCTTCGCCTTCTCCTCCAGACCCGAGGGGGAGGGGTAGCGCGGGCCCCACACATCGGCGAACGGGGCGTCGCCGTCCGGGCTGTTGGGCTGGTGGTAGACCGGCCGGGCCGGGTCCTCGCGGTCCAGGAAGTCGGCCATCGCGTAGTGGGCCTTGCCCAGTCCGGCCTCGTTCCCGGTGTCCCACATCAGCACGCTGGGATGGTTCTTGTCCCGTTCGTACATCGCCGTGAGGCGGTCCATGAACGCGGCCTGCCACTCGGGCCGCTCGGCCAGGCAGTCGTCCGGGCAGGCGTCGTGGTGATGGGTCTCGATGTCCACCTCGTCGTCGATCCACAGGCCGCGTGTGTCGGCCAGTTCGTAGAGGTAGGGATCCGAGGGGTAGTGGGAGGTGCGCACGGAGTTGACGTTGAGCTGCTTCATCAGGGAGACGTCCGAGGCGGTGCGCTCACGGGTGGCGTGGCGGCCGGTTCCGGGGTCGGTCTCGGAGCGGTTGACGCCCTTGACGAGGATGCGCTTGCCGTTGACGAGGAGCTGTCTGTCCTTGATCTCGATCTCGCGGAAGCCCACCGGCTGGGCCGTGGTGTGGGTGACCGTGCCGTCGGCGTCGGTGAGCCGGACGACGAGGGTGTAGAGGTCGGGCGTCTCATCGGTCCACTTGGCCGGATTGGCCACGTCCGCGGTGAGGGTGGTGGATCCGCTGCCGCCGTCCACCGTTCCTGACATCGTTGTCACCTTGCGTCCGCGGCGGTCGTAGAGCGTGCCGAGGACCTTGCGCTCATCCGCGGCGCGCCGCGGGCCCTTGGCGGCCACCTCGACCTCGGCGGTCAGCCGGGCGTCGCGGTACCGGGCGTCCAGATCGGTCTTGACCGTGATGTCCCGCAGATAGGTGGCCGGGGTGGAGTACAGCCCGACCGAGCGGAAGATGCCGGAGAACCGCCACTGGTCGTAGTCCTCCAGATGCGCCCCCGAACCCCAGCGGTGGACCTGCACCGCGACGGTGTTGCGGCCCGGGTGCAGCCGGTCGCTGATGTCGAACTCGGCGGGGGTGTAGCCGCCCTGGTCATAGCCGGCGTAGGAGCCGTTCACCCACAGCAGATAGCCGCTGGTGACGCCCTCGAAGCGGAGAAACGTCCGCCGCTTCTCCCAGCTCTTCGGCAGCTCGAAGGTCTTGACGTAGGCGCCGGTGGGGTTGACGTCATGCGGGACCTTCGGGGGAGCGTCCGGATACATCTCGGTGGGGATGTTCCGGAACACCGGATGGTCGAGACCGTCCGTCTGCCAGGTGTGCGGCACGCTCACACTGCGCCAGCCGCTCCGTGAGGTGTCGTAGCCCTCGGTGAAGAAGTCCTTCGGCACCTCCTCGGGGCGGTCGGACATGTGGAGCTTCCAGTCGCCGTCGAGCGAGGCGGTCCAGCGGCTCCTGGAGCCGCCGTCGAGGGCGCCGGCGGTGTCGGCGTACGGGGTCAGCCGCGCATGGGCGGGCTCCTGCCCGACCGAGGTGACCTCGGGGTCCTCCAGCAGCTTGTAGACATCCGCGGGCGGATCGGGGGGATTCGCCGCTGCCGCCGGGGAGGCGGGGGCGGCGAGCGCGAGGGCCAGGGCGAGGGCGGCGATCCGGGATATCCGGGGTGGCCTGGGGGTCCGGGAGATCCGGGGTGGCCGGGGTGGCCCGGAGAAGCGGGGGAGGAGGAGGCGACGGCGGAGGCGTAGGGGCATCTGGTGGTCCACCCTTCTGTGGGTGTCGAAAACGCTCCAGAGCGAACAGGTCCGCACATTAGCCAACGTGCTCCCTCACGCCAAGATGTTCCGACCGACTCACTGTCGGCCGGGCGCGGCTACGGTGAAGAGAGTGAGGGCCGTGCGGAATGCCGCGCCGAGCGTGGTGAGGCCGACGGAGGCACCGTGGGTATGGAGAGCGCGAGGAGTACCGAGTCCCTGCCCCAGCTGCGACTGGACGAGCTGCTGGAGGAGCTGCAGCAGCGCATCGACGGGGTGCGCGGCACCCAGGACCGGGTGCGCAGCCTGCTGGAGGCCGTCCTGTCGGTGGGCCGGGAGCTGGATCTTTCGCATGTGCTGCGGAGGATCGTCGAGGCCGCTGTGGTGCTCGTGGACGCCGAATACGGCGCGCTGGGGGTGATCGGCGAGGACCAGTCGCTGGCCGAATTCCTGCCGGTGGGCATCGACAAGGAGCGGATCGAGGCGATCGGGCATCTGCCGGCGGGTCACGGCCTCCTGGGGGAGCTGATCCGCCACCCGCAGCCGCTGCGGCTGGCCGAACTCTCGGAGCATCCGGCCTCCTACGGCTTTCCGCCGAACCATCCGCCGATGGGTTCCTTCCTCGGGGTGCCCATCCGGGTGCGCGACGAGGTCTTCGGCAACCTCTATCTCACCGAGAAGCGCGGCGGTAAGGAGTTCGACGGCGAGGACGAGACGGTGCTGTCCACCCTCGCCGTGGCCGCCGGAGTGGCCATCGAGAACGCCCGGCTGTACGAGGAGGCCCAGCACCGCCAGCGCTGGCTGGAGGCGAACGCCGACGTCACCAACAGCCTGCTGTCCGGAGTGGACGAGACCCGGGTCCTGGAGCTGATCGTCGAGCACGCCCGCCGGATCCTCTCCGCCGATCTGGGCGTGCTGATGCTGTCGGTGCCCGGCACCGACGAACTGCAGGTCGCGCTCGCGGCGGGAACCGACGCCGAGGCCCACCGCGGTCTGGTGCTGCCCCGCCGGGGCACCTTCGGCGGGGCGGCCTTCACCGCCTCCGAGCCGGTCACCAGCACCGACGTCCAGAACGACCCGCGGATCACCGTCGGCCCGCAGCGCTGGGAGGGGCTCGGCCCGGCCGTCGCGGTGCCGATGCGCACGAGCGACGGAGTGGGCGGGGTGCTCTCACTGGCCCGCCTGGCGGACAGCCCCGCCTTCACCCAGATCGAGACCGACACCCTGCTGGGCTTCGCGGGCCAGGCGGCCATCGCGATGAAACTGGCCGAGCGGCGGCGCGACGCGGAGCAGCTCGCGCTGCTGGAGGACCGCGACCGGATCGCCCGCGATCTGCACGACCTGGCCATCCAGCGGCTCTTCGCCGCCGGGATGACGCTGCAGTCCACGCTGCGCTTCGTCCAGCACCCGGAGGGCTCCGAACGGCTGCTGCGGGTGGTGGACGACCTGGACGACACCATCAAGATCATCCGTTCGACGATCTTCGGGCTGCGCTCGCACGAGGCGGGCCCGGCGGTTCAGGGGCTGCGGGTCCGTACCGCCAAGACCATCGAGGAAGCCGTGCCCGCGCTCGGCTTCACCCCCTCACTGCGCACCGAGGGCCTGGTCGACACCGATGTGCCGCGCACCGTGGCGGACGACATGGTCGCCGTCCTGGCCGAGGCGATGTCGAACATCGCCCGGCACGCACGGGCGGACGCCGCCGAGATCTCGCTGGTCGTGGCGGCCGGGCGGCTGACCCTCATGGTCACGGACAACGGGGTGGGCGTCCCCGAGGGCGGCCACCGCAGCGGACTGCGGAACATGGCCGAGCGCGCCGAGAAGCTCGGCGGCGAGCTGGAGCTCGGCGAGCCGTCGGGTGGTGGCACCCGCTTGGTGTGGGGCGTACCGCTGCCGGAGCGATAGGTGTAGGCGGCGGGCTTGTTGCGGCGGGGCGGTAGGCGAGGTGGTGCCGCTGCGGTGGGCGGTGGGCGGTGTGTGTGCCGCTGCGGGGGCGGTAGGCGGTGGCCGTGTCGCTGAGGGTGCCTGGGCGGGGTGGTGCCGCTGCGGGGGCGGTGGGCGGTGGGCTTGCCGCTGCCGGAGCGGTCGGCGTTGGCCGTGCCCCGTCAGCGGGCGCCCGTGCCGCGTCAGCGGGGGCCCGTGCCGCGTCAGCGGGGGCCCATGCCGCCTCAGCGGCCCCCGTCCAGGGACTCGGCCGCCTCGCTGCGCGGAGTGCCCGGCCCGACCGGTCCGTAACCCAGTCGGATCAGCATTTGCACATGGCCCGGCGTCCGGTGGGCGTCGCTCAGCGACCACCGCAGATCCGACCACTCCAGCGCCTGGTGCAGCAGGGACGCCCGGACCGTGTACGAGGTCGCCAGCAGCAGTACGTGTTCCAGCGCCTGCCCGGCCCGCAGCCAGTCGGTGCGCCGGTCCTGGTCCGTGGCCAGCACGGCGATGGCCGGGTGGCTCTCGAACGCCGCCGCGGGCGAATCACCGCCCCGGCGGCCGTCCGGCCCCGGGCCGAGGTAGTCGCGCATCGGCAGCCGCCCGGTGACGTCCCGTGGCCCGAGGGCGGCCGCCGGGATGCCGTACGGCCCGGTGTCGCGGACCCAGTCGCGGCTCTCGGCGAGCCGGCGCGGATCCTCCGAGGTGCGCCGCTCCGCCTCGGCGGTCAGCCGCAGCAGCCGCGAGGTCTCCTCGGGGCCCGCCAGCCACAGCGTGGCCCCGTGTGCGCGCGCCGCCTCCGCCAGTTCGTACAGCACCCGTGGCGGCAGCCGGCGCCCGGAGAAGGGGGAGCGGCTGCTGTGCCGCCGCCAGATGACGTCGTACAGATCGTGATGCGGATCGCCGTGCGGGGCATCGTGCCCGTCGTCATGGTGCCCGTCGCCGTCGTGGGGCGTCGCGGCCAGGCGCACCGTGGCCAGCAGATCGGGCTGCGACCGGTACGGCAGCAGCCGGACCACCGGGTCCCAGCCGAAGTGGGCCACGGCGACCCGCAGATTGAACACGGCGGCCCCGGCGGAGACGCTCAGCGCCCGGCCCATCGGATCGGCGTACCGCAGCGCCCGCTCGGGGGCGGCCCGGACCTCCAGCGTGACGGTGTCGGGGTTCAGCCGATAGCGCCACGGCTGGGTGTTGTGCATCGACGGGGCGGCCACGGCCGCGGAGATGAGCTTCTCCAGGATCGCCGCGTCGAGCGTTGCGGGCTGCATGGGGTCTCCTCGCCAGTGGGCCGTCAGTGGTGGTGGGCCGTCAGTGGTGGTGGGTCGTAAGTGGTGGTGGGGCCGTCAGTGGCCGGGCCGTCAGGATCGGGGCCGGCGGAGGCACGGACGGGGCCGTGCGGCCCCGGCCCCGGGTCATCCCGGATGGTCGTCGGTGGGGGGCGGGGCCGAGTGGGTCGCCAGCACCGCCGCCTGGATACGGCGCTCCACGCCCAGCTTGGCCAGCAGCCGGGAGATGTGGTTCTTGACCGTCTTCTCGGACAGGAAGAGCCGCTTGCCGATCTGCCGGTTGGTGAGCCCGTCGCCGATCAGCACCAGGATTTCCCGCTCGCGCGGGGACAGCCCGGCCAGCACCTCGTCCCTGGGCTCCTGCGGGGCGGTATCCCCCCGCAGGGTGCTCATCAGCCGGGCGGTGGTGGCCGGGTCCAGCATCGACTGGCCGGAGGCGACGGTGCGCACCGCCGAGACCAGGTCCGACCCCTTGATCTGCTTGAGCACATAGCCCGCCGCCCCGGCCATGATCGCGTCCAACAGCGCATCGTCGTCGTCGAACGAGGTCAGCATCAGACAGGCCAGATCCGGCATCCGGGAGCGCAGCTCGCGGCAGACCGTGATGCCGTCCCCGTCCGGCAGCCGGACGTCCAAGATGGCCACGTCGGGCCGCAGCGCCGGGCCGCGGGCCAGCGCGTGGTCGACGGTCCCCGCGTCGCCGACCACCTCGATATCCGGTTCGGCGTCCAGGAGATCGTGCAGTCCGCGCCGGACGACCTCGTGGTCGTCGAGTACGAACACCCTGATCGGTGTCGCCGGTGTCGCCGATGTCGCTCGTGTCTCGGTCATGGGCTCTCGCACTGTTCGTCCGCCGTCCGCCCTGCCCCCCGGTGGGAATCGTGGCGCAGCAGGTCAGGGCGGTACCAGGGCCGAACGGGCCCTCAAGGGGGCTGCCCGGCCCTCGTCCTGCCCTCCCCGCGCGTGCGACGGTCGCAACATGGGCACGGAAGTGCGGGGGCGGCGGACATGGCGGTGGCGGCGCAACCCGCTCAGACGCCGCTCGGATGTGATCGAGGCGTGGGTCGTGCTGGTCACCGGCCTGGTGATGGCGGTCGGCGGCCCGGTGGCGGGAGTGGCCGCGGGCACCGCCGTGGACGCGTCGCTGCGGCAGGAGCGGGCGGACCGGCACCGGGTGCCCGCGGTCCTGAAGGAGGACGCGCCCGTCCCGCAGCCCGCGGGCGACGGGTCCACCACCGGCCAGGTGCGCGCGATCGTCCGGTGGACCGGCCCGGACGGCACCGTCCACACCGGCACGGCCCGGGTCCACGACGGCAGCAAGGCGGGCACCGCCACCGAGGTCTGGACCGACGGCCGGGGCCAACTGGTGCAGCGACCGCCCACCCCCGAGCAGATCGCCACCCGCGCGGTGCTCGCCGGGACATCGGCCGCGGCGGGCGTGGGCGCGATCTCGCTGGCCGGACGCGGTATGGCGCGCTGGCGCCTGGACCGCGCCCGCACCCAGGAATGGGGACGCGCCTGGGCCGAGGTCGGCCCCCGCTGGAGCCGCCACATCCGCTGAGGCCCGGGCCACGTGGCGCCGTGCCCGGCGGGTCTTTCGGGTGTGTGCCACCGGCGGCTGAAGCTGCCCGGGCCCGCGGCGTCCGGGGCCGGGGGGCTTTCCCCGTGGCGCTGGGCGTCGCATCCGGTGAGGCCCGATCACGTACCGCCGTGCCCGGCCGGTTTTGGTGTGTGGCATCGGCGGCTGACGCTGCCGGGCTCGCGGCGGCCGGGGCCGGGGCGCCTCCCAGCGGTGGCTGGGGAGCATCGCGTGGCGCTGTACCGCCTACCCGCGAATCGCCACCGCGGTGCGCGCGGCGGCGCTGGAGTCGCCGCATCCGGTGAGGCCCGGCCACACATCGCCAGCCGCGCCCTGGGGGGCTTGGTGCGTGTGGCATCGCGGGCTGAGGCCGCCGGGCGGATGGCGTTCGGTCCCGGGGCGCTTCGCGGCGGCACTGGAGCCGCCCGCATACGGCGACGCCCGGCCGCGAACCGCTGTGCCCGGCCGGTCTGCGCGCCTGTGACACCGGCGGATGACGCCGCTGGGCGCGTGACACTCGGCCGCAGCGCCCAGTGGCGCTGGAGTCGCCACGTCCGGTGACGCCCGATCACCTACCGCCGTGCCCGGTGGGTCCTGGTATGTGTGGCATCGAGGCCCGAGGCCCCCGGGCGCGCGGCGGCGCGGTAGTGGCGTAGGGGCCCCGTTGTCGTCTTCGTGCCGTGGCGCCCTCGGACGGTTCCGGCCACGCCGCCGGGGCCTCCCGGTGCGGCCGGGCGGGCCGTCCCGTGCGTCCGGCCCGGCAGGGCCCGCCGGAGCGCGCCGCGCATCTACCGCCGCTGGGCCGTATGAGGCGCGGCGGTGAGCTGGTTGTCGAAGTCGACCACGCCCTCGATCGCCCGGATGAGACGGGCCGCCGCCGGGATGAGAACGGCCTCCTTGACCCGGCCGGTCAGGGTGACCACGCCCTCGTTCACGCTCACCCGGACGGTTTCCCCCGCGGCCGGGAAGAGATGGGTCACCACCTCGCGGCGCACCTCCTCCTCGATGTCGTCGTCCGGCCGCAGGAACACCTTCAGCAGGTCGGCACGGCTGACGATGCCCTCCAGTCGGCCCTCCTCGTCCACCACCGGGAGCCGTTTGACCCGCTTGTGGGTCATGATCCGCGCGGCCTCGGCGAGCGTCGCGCTCGCGTGGACGGTGATGGCGGGGGACGTCATCAGCTCGTCGGCCGTCACCGCGCCCGCCTTGGCGATACCGGGGAGGTCGGGCAACTGCGCCACCCGCGCCGGATCGCTGTCGCGGAACTCCTCCTTGGGCAGCAGATCCGCCTCGGAGACCACGCCGATGACCCGGCCCTCGCCCTCCAGCACCGGGAGGGCGCTCACCCGCCACTGCTCCAGCGTTCTGACGATCTCCTTGAACGGCGCTTCGCGGCCGACGGCGACGACGGTATGGGTCATCACATCGCTCACAATGTGTGCACTCCGGGGCACGGCATCCTCCTTGGTCACGCTGCCTGTCTTCCGCCCGCCTCGCCGCCGACCGCGAGCCGGTGCTCGATCCGGTGGCGTACTCGCCCCGCGAGCCGGGCCAGTCCGGCGGAGGTGGCCGGCCGGGGCGGGATTGGGTGGCGGATCCGCCGGGCGTAAGGTGGCAGCCCCGCGAGATCGGTGTCGAACCGCCTCCGCGCGCGGTCGAGGGTGTCGGGGGCTCCGGTGCGCCTGCCCTCCCGCATCACGGTCTCCAGCAGTGGTGCGCCGCCGTGGGGCGGAAGCTCGTCGCATTCGCCGATCACATCGGCGTAGCCGGGGCGGCGCCAGACCTGCTTGGTCCCGGGGGCGGTGGCCTTGGCCGAGGACAGTTTCATCACCGGGGTCCCGTCGTAGGCGACCAGCTTGTACGCGGTGTCGAGGGCGGCGGCGTCGGCCGACACCCCCATCCGGGTGCCCACGGCGAAGGCATCGATCGGCGCGCCCGAGTGGATCAGCTCCTCCACGGCGTACTCGTCGAGCCCGCCGCTCACCACGATCCGCACCTCGGGCAGCCCCGCCGCGTCGAGGATCTCCCGAGCGCGCACCGCCTGCTCGGCCAGGTCGCCGCTGTCCAGCCGGATCGCGCCGCTGGGCCCGGATTCCAGCTCGCTCAGCACCCGCGCCGCGGTGGCCACTCCGCTCGCCGTGTCATAGGTGTCCACCAGGAAGGTGACCGGTCCGGGGTGGGTACGGGCGAACGCGCGGAACGCGGCCTCCTCGTCCGGGAACGCCTCGATGTACGCATGCGCCATCGTCCCGCTCGCCTCGATCCCGTACGCGGCGGCCGCCGCGACATTGCTCGTCGCCGTGAACCCGGTCATCGCGCTCAGCCGTGCCGACTGCATCCCGGCCCAGGGGCCGTGGGTGCGGCGCAGCGAGAAGTCCACCACCGGGCGCCCCTCCGCGGCCAGCACGCACCGGGCCGCCTTGGAGGCGATGGTGGTCTGGTGGCTCAGCTGCCCCATCAGATACGTCTCGACCAGCTGGGCCTGCGGCAGCGGCGCGGTCAGCTCCAGCAGCGGCTCCCCGGCCAGGACGATCCGCCCCTCGGGCACCGCCCGCACCTCGCCGTCGAAGCCCAGCCCCAGCAGGGGTTCGAGATCCTCGTACGGACGGTGTATCGCCGCGGCGAACGCCGCCACGTCCTCGGGCTCCACGCGGAAGCCGGAGAGAAAGTCCAGCGCCGGCTCCAGGCCCGCGGCGACCAGGAAGCCCCGCTCGGGCGGCAGCCCGCGGGCGTAGAGGTCGAAGGTGGCCGGGCCGGTCATGCCCTCGCGCAGATACGACAGGGCCATCGTCGCCTCGTAGAGGTCGGTGATCATCGCCTCCGACATGTCACTCTCGCCTCCCTTCGGACATCAGCCGCACGGAACGACCGCCACCGGGCACGGCGCGTGGTGCACCGCCGCGTGGATCACCGAGCCCAGGCAGGGGACGGGGCCCGGCTCCGTCTCCTCCCGGCCCAGCACGAGCAGCCCGGAGCCCGGCGCGGTGTGCATCACACCGAGGGCCGGGCGCTCGGAGGTGAGGGCCTCCGCCACCGGCACCCCGGGGTACTTTTCCCGCCAGGGGCGCAGCGCCGCGTCCAGCGCGTCCGCCGCCGCCGACGCTCCCGCTGCCCCGACCTCTTCGGTTCCCGGCCCGCCCGCGCCCGCGTGCACGGCGCGCAGCGCGCCGCCACGCCGGGCGGCGGCGTCGAAGGCGAACCGCAGCGTCTCCTCGTTCGTCCCCCGCAGGCACACCCCGACGGTCACATCGGCGGTCAGCGGCCGGTCGTCGGCGTGCACCATGATCATCGGCCGTTCCCCGTGCGCCAGCACATGGCGGCCGGTCGATCCGAGGAGGAAGCCGCCGGGGGTGCCGCGGCCGCGCGAGCCGAGCACCAGCATCTCGGCGTCCCGGGCCGCGTCCAGCAGGGCGGGCACGGTCTCGCGCGGCACCAGTTCGGCCGAGACCCGCAGCCCCGGATGGGCGTCGCGCAACTCGCCCACCAGATCGGACAGCAGACGCTGCGCCCAGTAGTGCAGGTCGTCCTCGTGGGGGAGGGTCGGGGCCTCGGGCGACGGCGGGTTCCAAGCGTGGATCAGACGCAGCCGCAGATCCCGCAGCAGCGCCTCGCGGGCCGCCCAGTGTGCGGCCGGCGGGCTCTCGGCGAAACCGTCGACGCCGACGACGATCGGCGTTCCCATACGCGTCACCTTCCCGCTCACGTCCCCCGGGCAACCAGCGGACGGGCGGCCTCGCCGAGCGCGATCTTGATCGCGCCGGTGTCGGCCGCGCGGGCGAAGACGTCGTACGCCTCCGCCATCTGGTCCAGCTCGAACAGATGGGTGATCAGCGTGGACGCGGGCAGCCGCCCGGCGGCCAGCAGGGAGAGCAGGGTGGGGGTGGAGAAGGTGTCGACCAGCCCGGTGGTGATCGTCACGTTCTTGATCCACAGCTCTTCGAGATGCAGCGTCGCGGGCCGGGCGTGCACCCCGACATTGGCGATCCGGCCGCCCGGCCGCACCATCCGGGTACAGGTCTCGAAGCTCTGGGGGCTCCCGACGGCCTCGATCACCACATCGGCGCCGAGCCCCTCGGTGAGATCGCCGACCAGCCGCTCCGGGTCCTCGGCGGGGTCCGCCACCGCGTCGGCGCCGACCCGCTTGGCGGCGTCCAGCCGGGCCGGGTCCGGATCGATGGAGATGATCCGGCCGGGGGAGAAGAACTGCGCCGTGGCGATCGAGGCCAGCCCGACGGGCCCGGCGCCCATCACCACGACCGTATCGCCCGGCCCCACCCGGCCGTTGAGGACGCCCACCTCATAGGCGGTGGGGAAGACATCCGCCAGCAGCACGGCGTCATGGCCCTCGACCGACCCCGTCAGCGGATGCGTGGACATGTCGGCGAAGGGCACCCGGACGTACTCGGCCTGGGTGCCGTCGATCAGGCGCCCGAGGATCCAGCCCCCGCCGTCACGGCACTGTCCGTAGCTGCGCTCCCGGCAGAAGCGGCAGTGGCCGCAGGCCGAGATGCAGGAGAGCAGCACCCGGTCGCCGGGACGGACCCCGCGGACGTCGGCACCGGTCTCGACGATCTCGCCGACTCCCTCGTGGCCGAGCACCCTGCCGGGGCTGACGTCCGGCAGCTCGCCGCGGAGGATGTGCAGATCGGTGCCGCAGATGGTCGCGGTGTCGATCCGGACGATCGCGTCGGTGGTGGCCTCGAGTTCGGGGTCGGGCACCTCCTGCCAGGAGGACTGCTCCGGCCCGTGGAAGACGAGTGCTTTCATGGCCGTTTTCCTCTCCTCCGATTGTTCGCCTTCTCCTCCGGGTGTTCGCCTTCGGCTTCCGCCGCGGTTCTCGGCCGCCTCGTCGCGCGGTGTGTCATCCGGTCGGGCGCGCCGTGTGGTGAGGTGGCCGAGCGCCCCGAGGTCTCATCGCTGAGGTCTCATCGCTGGGGCACGATCGCGACCGGGCAGGCGGCGTGGTGCGCCACGGCCTGGGTGACCGGCCCCAGCCGTGGGCCGAACCCCACCTGGCGCGGACCACGGCCCACGACCATCAGCGCCGTCCCCGCCGCCACGCCCACGAGCTGCCGGGCCGGGCTGTCCGACGCGATCTCCTCGAAGACCCGCACCTCGGAGAACTTGTCCCGCCACGGCGCCAGCACCTCGCTCAGCGCGTGCTCGGACTCCTCGCGCGCGTCGCTCAGCCCCACGTCCACCACCCAGGGGGCGTCGCCCCGGATAGCGGGGACCCGGCTGGCGTACACGGCCCGCAGCACACCGTCGCGGCGGGCCGCGGCGTCGAACGCGAACTCCAGGATGTCCTCGCCCGGCTCGCCCGGCTCCACCCCGACCACCACATCGCCTTGCCGGTCCTCGTGCGCGTCCGCCCGCACCAGGACCACGGGGGTCACGGCGCGTGCGGCGAGCTCCAGGCCGACGGAGCCGAGGAAGAACCCGGCGACCGCGCCGATCGAGCGGGACCCCACCACCAGCAACTGGGCCCGCTCCGCCTCGGCCAGCAGAACGGGCGCGGGCCGGCCGGGGATCTGGTCGGTGAGGATCGCCATGTCCGGGTGGTCGGCGTCCAGCTCGGCGCGCGCCGAGCCCAGGGCGCGCCCGGCCCAGTAGTGCCAGGCGGCCTCCCGGCCCGGTGTCAGATCCTTCTGATCGGGCCCCGGCCACGCGTTCACCAGCCGCAGCGGCGCGTCGCGCGAACGGGCCTCGTGTGCCGCCCAGCCGGCGGCGGCCAGGCTCTCGGGGGAACCGTCCAGCCCGACGGTGACGGGGCGCGCCATCGCTGCCTCCTTCCCGGCAGACCCACTCGGCACCTCGGCCCGCCTCCGGGGCGTACGAGCCGCCAGCCGCCAGCCGCCAGCTGACGGCCGACCGTGCCCGGCTACTCGTGCGCGGCGCCGCAGCCTGACCACGGCCCGCGCGCATGCCCTCACGGCGGCGACGCACTCCTTGTCCATAGCCGCGGCCACCGCTGGGAGGCGCCCAGCCTGAGGCGCGGCGCCGGGGGCGCCCACTTCTCGCGGGCCCTGATTGCGCGGTGCGCGGTATTCGTGCGTCCGCTTCTCCGCGTCTGCCGGATGCCCCCGGTGCCATCTCCAGCGGACCATGACCGGGCCCCCACCGACAGGGCCGACCGGTCCCGGCTAGGTCCCAGGGCCCAGGTCATCCGGCCCTTTCCACCGCCTGGAACAGGCCCCGGAACCCGGCCCGGCCAACCTGCCCACCGGCGCGGTGGCCCAGAGCGTTCGCGCGCCACGGTCGCCCGGGGCGGTCGACTGGCCTTCGTCGCCTGGCGCCATCGCCCGGCGCGTCCGCCGACCTGGTCGTCCGGCTCGGTCACCCGGCACGTCCACCGGCTTGGTCGCCCGGTTCGATCACCCCGCCCCGCCCTGCCCCCGGGGCCGTCGCCCGGCGCACCACCCCGCGCACCCGCTCGGCCTCGTCACCCGGCTGGGGAGCCCCCGGCTGGGAAGCCCCCAGGGCCCCCACTCCGTCCCGGCGTCCCAGAGCTACTCCACCGGCACCAGCACCACCGGGCAGTGCGCATGGTGGAGTGCCGCGTGGGTGACCGGGCCGAGTTGCATGCCGAGGCGGGGGGTGCGCCGGTGGACGGCGAGTATCAGGACGTCGGCCGCTCGTGACGCCTCCACCAGCGCATGGGCGGGGGCGGTGTGGGTGGTGTGCTCGCGTACCCGGATCTGCCCGAACTCCTCGCGCAGACCGGCCACCATGCCGTAGGCCACCGTCTGCTCCCGCTCGGCGCGCAGGGCCACCACCTCGCGTGCGGGCAGGGCGTGATCGCCCGCGAAGACCCGGGGCCGCGGCCAGGCGTAGAGCACCCGCAGTCGGGCGCGGCGTCGCTTCGCATCCTCGAAGGCGAACCGGGCCGCCGCCGCGTCCGCGCCGCTCTCCACCCCGACCAGCACCTTGCCGTGGCTCTCGGGCCCGTATGTCGTCGTCGGCTCGCCCCGTACCACCAGCAGCGGGCGCCGGGTGTGGGCGGCCAGCCGGAGCCCGACCGAGCCGAGCAGCAGTCCGGTGAAACCGCCCAGCCCCCGGGTGCCGATGACGATCAGCGCGGCGTCCCCGCCGATCCGCAGCAGCTCGGGCACCGCGTCCTGCGCCGTGAGGGTGGGCACGATCCGCAGCTCGGGATCCTGCTCCTGGGCCCGCGACACGGCCAGCCGCAGCACGGTCCTGGCGATCTCCACCGCGGGCCGCCGGGGTTCGCTGTCCGGGTCGAAGGCGAGCGGGTCGGTCCGCGCCCACGGCCAGGCGTGCACGATCTCCAGCGTGGTGTGACGGCGCCGTGCCTCGGCGACCGCACCGTCCAGCGCGGCCCAGGCGCTGTCCGAGCCGTCCAGTCCCACCACGACCCGGCCGTCCCGTACCGGCTTGGCCGGGTGGGTCATCGCCGCGCACCTCCCCGGCCGGCGGAGTCGTCGATCAGGTAGGTGAGCCGGTCGACCACGGCCACCACGCCGTCCACCTGTCCGGCCATCCGGACCGCGATGGGGATCTCGCTGTGCCGGTCCAGCCGGCCCTCCAGCCGTACGATCCCGTCGGTCACGGTGACCGCGACGGACTGCGGGCCGAGCCACAGCGAGCGGACCAGCACCTCGTCGATCACCTCGGCGCGAATCTCGTCGTCCGGGCGGAGGAAGACCCGCAGCAGATCCCGGCGGGTGACGATGCCGATCAGCCGGTCCTCCTCGTCGACGACAGGGAGCCGCTCGACGCGATGGTGTTCCATCGCGCGGGCCGCGTCCACGATGCTGTCCTGGGGGCGCACGGTGACCGCGGGCCGCGACATCAGTTGCCCGGCCGTCGGGGCGGGTTCGCTGAGATCGGTCCCAGTGATCATGCCGACCACCTTGTCGTCGTCGTCCACCACGGGCAGCCCGTTGAAGCGGTGCCGCGAGAGCAGCGCACCGACCTCGTCGAACGAGGTCATGGAGCTCACCCGGACGACGTCGTCGGTCATCACGTTGCCGATCTTGCGGTGCTTCATCGGTGCCTCCCCGGTCCGGTCCCAGCTTCGGACGGCGACCCGCCCGCCCTCTTGGGCTGCCCGGGGTCCGATGCGGACCGTTCGGCCCGCATGGGCGCCCTGGGCCGAACGACCCCCGGTGGGGCCGAAGTGCCCCTCGCGCCGGATCCCGCATGGCAGCGAGGGTGAAAAGGCGTCGGCACAGTGCGGCCGCCGCGCGGAAGGTGGTGGAAACGGTGGACCTCCCCCTCGTCGTGGGCGTCGACGGCTCGCACCACAGCCTTCAGGCGGTGGACTGGGCGGTGGACGCGGCGGCCCGGCACGGGGTGCCGCTGCGGCTGATCCATGCTTCGCTGTGGGAGCGGTACGAGGGCATCGCCCCCGCCGCCGACCCGGCGCGCCCCTGGGAGCTGATCAGGGACGAGGAGATCGCCGCCTCCGCTGCGGAGCGCGCCCGCCGACGCGGCCCCAAGGTGAAGGTCTGCGCCGAGGTCCTGCCGGAGGACCCGGTCGCCGCGCTGCTGCGCGCCGGCCGCGACGCCTCGGGCCTGGTCACCGGCTCCCGCGGGCGCGGCGAACTCGCCGCGCTGCTCCTCGGCTCGGTGAGCCTCGCGGTCGCCGCCCGCGCCTCGTGCCCGGTGACCGTCGTACGCGGCGGCGAGCCCAACCGGCGCGGCGCCTTCGGCCGGATCGTGCTCGGCGTGGGCGAGACGGTCGGCCCCTCGGCCGCGACCCGGTTCGCTTTCCGCGAGGCCGAGGTGAGCGGCCGCACGCTGGAGGCCGTACGCGCCTGGCGCGCCCCGGCCGGTGAGGTGACGGATGATCTGCTGCTGGAGGGGGACCCGGTACGTGCCCACTGGGCACGGGCGGAGCGGACGCTGGATCACGCCCTGCGGACTCCCGGACGGGACCACCCCGAGGTCACCGTCCACCGCGAGACGGTCGAGGGAACGGCCCGCAAGGCGCTCCTCCACGCGGCGGCCACCGCCGATCTGCTGGTCCTCGGCGCCCGCCGCGGCCACGGTCACGCTGTGGGACTGGAGCTCGGCCGCATCGCCCACGCGGCACTGCACCACGCGCCCTGCCCGGTGGTGATCGTGCCGGAGCGGGTCTGAACGGCCGACCGGTGGCGCGCCCGGCGGGCAGGCGACGCGACCGTCAGGCAAAGCAAACCGGACACCACGAGGGCACATCACCGGACACCACGAGGGAGAGAGGGCCATGCCAGACGTACCGACCACGACGGGCTCGCCGGACAGCTCGACGGGCTCGCCGGACAGCGGGCTCGGCGACGACCGGATCCGCGCCCTGGACGCCCACTGGCGCGCCGCCAACTACCTCGCGGCGGGCCAGATCTATCTGCTGGCCAACCCCCTGCTGACCGAGCCGCTGCGCCCGGACCACATCAAGCCCCGGCTGCTGGGCCACTGGGGCACCTCACCCGGCCTCAACCTCGTCCACACCCACCTGAACCGCGTCATCAAGGACCGCGACCTGGACGCCATCTGCGTCTGGGGCCCCGGCCACGGCGGCGCCGCGGTGCTCGCCGGCTCCTGGCTGGACGGCAGCTACTCCGAGATCTATCCGGACGTCAGCCGGGACGCGGCGGGCATGGCCCGGCTCTTCCGGCAGTTCTCCTTCCCCGGCGGGGTGCCCAGCCATGTCGCCCCCGAGACCCCCGGCTCGATCCACGAGGGCGGTGAGCTCGGCTACTCCCTGGCCCACGCCTACGGGGCCGCACTGGACAACCCCGGACTGCTGGTCGCCTGCGTCATCGGCGACGGAGAGGCCGAGACCGGTCCGCTGGCCGGCTCCTGGCACGCGAACAAGTTCCTGGACCCCGTCCACGACGGCGCCGTACTGCCGATCCTCCACCTCAACGGGTACAAGATCGCCAATCCCACGGTGCTCGCCCGGCTGCCCCGGCCCGAACTCGACGAGCTGCTGCGGGGGTACGGCCATGAGCCGATCCACGTCGCCGGGGACGAACCGCTCGCCGTGCACCGGGCCATGGCGCACGCACTGGACGAGGCCCTGGACCGGATCGCCCTGCTCCAGCACACCGCCCGCGAGGAGGGCATCACCGAGCGGCCGCGCTGGCCGGTGATCGTGCTCCGTACGCCCAAGGGCTGGACCGGGCCCGAGGTGGTCGACGGGCTCCCCGTGGAGGGCACCTGGCGCGCCCACCAGGTTCCCCTGCCGGGCGTCCGCGAGAACCCGGAGCATCTGCGGCAGCTGGAGCGCTGGCTGCGTTCGTACCGCCCCGAGGAGCTCTTCGACGCCGACGGGCGGCCCCGGCCGGCGCTTCTGGCCGAGGTCCCGGAGGGCGACCGCCGCCTGGGCGCCAATCCGCACGCCAACGGCGGGCTGCTGCTGCGCTCGCTGCCCCTGCCCGCCCTGGAGCGGTACGCGGTCCCCGTGGACAAGCCCGGTGCGACCCTGCACGAGCCGACCCGGGTCCTCGGCGGGCTGCTGGAGAAGGTCATGGAGGACACCGCCGCCCGCCGCGACTTCAGGGTGGTCGGCCCCGACGAGACCGCCTCCAACCGGCTGGAGGGCCTCTTCCGCGCCACCGGCAAGGCGTGGCAGGAGTCCGTCCTGCCCACCGATGAGCACCTCAGCCGGAGCGGCCGGGTCATGGAGATCCTCTCCGAGCACCTCTGCCAGGGCTGGCTGGAGGGCTATCTGCTGACCGGGCGGCACGGTCTCTTCTCCTGCTACGAGGCGTTCGTGCACATCATCGACTCCATGGTCAACCAGCACATCAAATGGCTGAAGGTGTCCCGCTCACTGCCGTGGCGGCGCCCCGTGGCCTCGCTCAACTATCTGCTGACCTCGCATGTGTGGCGCCAGGACCACAACGGCTTCTCGCACCAGGACCCCGGTTTCGTCGACCATGTGCTCAACAAGAGCCCGGAGGTCGTGCGCGTCTATCTGCCGCCGGACACCAACACCCTGCTCAGCGTGGCCGATCATGTCCTGCGCACCCGCGACTACGTCAATGTCGTCGTCGCGGGCAAACAGCCCTGCTTCGACTGGCTCGATCTCGACCAGGCGCGCGCCCACTGTGCCCGCGGCGCCGGAACCTGGGACTGGGCCGGTACCGAGAACGGCGCGGGGGAGCCGGACGTGGTGCTGGCCGGCGCGGGCGATGTGCCCACCCAGGAGGTCGTCGCGGCGGCCGGAATCCTCCGCCGCCATCTGCCCGACGTGGCCGTGCGCGTGGTCAACGTCGTCGACATGACCCGGCTGCTGCCGAAGGAGGAGCATCCGCACGGGATGCCGGACCACGAGTTCGACGCCCTGTTCACCCGCGACCGGCCGGTGATCTTCGCCTACCACGGATATCCGTGGCTGGTGCACCGGCTGTCCTACCGCCGGGCCGTCCACCCGCACCTCCATGTGCGCGGCTACAAGGAGATGGGCACCACGACCACACCGTTCGACATGGTGGTCCGCAACGATATGGACCGCTTCCGGCTGGTGATGGACGTCATCGACCGGACCCCGGGGCTCGCGGGGCGCGCCGTGGCCGTACGGCAGCGGATGCAGGACGCCCGCACCCGCCACCACGCCTGGATCCGCGAGCACGGCACCGATATGCCCGAGGTCGCCGAATGGTCCTGGACCGGCTGAGGACCGGCCCCTGACGCCCCGCCCGGGCGGGGCGACGGGGTCACCTGGTGGGGAACGGGGTCACCCGGTGGGGAAGTAGCCGTCCAGATAGGCGTTGCGGAACTTCCCCGCCGGGTCGTACTCGGCCAGCAGCCGTGCGAAGTCGGCGGCCCGGTCGTACGAGGAGAGGACCCGCTCGGGGGCGGCCGTCGTCAGCTTGCCCCAGTGCGGCCGTGCCCCCAGCGGCAGCAGCGCCTCCTCCATCGCGGCCACCACCTCGATCACCGCCTCGTGGTCGGGGACCCAGGTGAAGTGGAAGGCGACGCTGTCCCGGCCGTACGCGGGGCTCAGCCACAACTCGTCCGCCGCGACCGTACGGACCTCGGACACCTGCACCACGGGCGCGATCCGGTCGCCGAGGCCGCGCAGCGCGGCGAACGCCGCCGAGGCGGCCTCGCGCGGCAGCAGCAGCTCCGACTGCAGCTCATCGCCGTTGCTGGGGGTGAAGTCCGGGCGGAAGTGCGGCAGCCGCTCATGCCACGGCCCCGGCGCGCCCAACTGCTCGGTGCAGTGCAGCGGCGGCATCGCGGGCACCGGGTGGTGGTGGCGGTCGGCCGGGACGGCCCCCAGCCACGGCTGCCCGGGCTCCGGGGGATCGGGCAGATCGGTGCGGCACTTCAGCCACACCACCCCCTCGCCCGAGTGCCAGTCGGTGAAGACGCTGACGCTGTAGGCGGCGCCGAAGATCTCCTCGAAGCTGTCGTCCAGCCGGTCCAGCGGAAGCCCGGTCCACACCCACTGGGCCACGTCGTAGGTGGGCTCGATGTCCAGCGTCATGGCGGTGACGACGCCCAGTCCGCCGAGCCCGACCACGGCCCCGTTCAGCCGGTCCCGGTCCGCGTCCCGGTCCATCCGGGTCACCTCGCCGTCGGGGCCGACGATCTCCAGCCCCGCGACCGCCGCCGCCAGACACTGCTGGGCGCTCCCCGAGCCATGGGTGGCGGTGGCACAGGCCCCCGCGACCGTGATGTGCGGCAGCGAGGCGAGGTTGGCCAGCGCCAGGCCCTCCGCGTGCAGGGCCTGGGCCACATGGGCGTAGCGCATGCCCGCCGCGATGGTCGCGGTGCGCTTCCCGGGGTCGATCTCCACCCGGTGCGGCAGCCGGTCCAGGTTCACCAGATCGCCCTCGGTGTCGGCGATGCGGTTGAAGGAGTGGCCCGTGCCGAGCACCCGCACCCGGTCGGCGGAGCGGACGATCCGCCGCAGCTCGTCGACGGTGTCCGGGTGGTGCAGCCGGGCGGCGGAGAAGGTGATGTTCCCGGCCCAGTTCGTCGGGGCTTGGGTGGTCGGCATCCGTGTCGTCCTGTTTCCGCTGGAGGGCGATGGGTGATGGTGTCCTGACCTTGGTACAGGGCCGCACCCTGATCCGTACAGACCGGCTTTCGCCGTCCATGACCCGTCGATGATTCGCTTCCCAACCCGTCCATGACCGTCCATGACCGTCCGTGCCCCGGACGGCCCAGCAAGACGGGCCGCCGTTCCGCCGCGCGCCCAGGATGGGCGCATGACTGACCCGAAGGCTGCCCCGAAGGCGAACCATCCGAGGTCGGCACTGCTCGGCGAACTCTGCGCGGAGTTCGCGGGCACCATGGTGCTGATCCTCTTCGGCTGCGGCGTCGTGGCCCAGGTCGTGGCCGGCGGCGCCCTCACCAAGCCCCCGGGCGGTCTCGGTGACCACGACTCCATCTCCTGGGCCTGGGGCCTGGGCGTCACCCTCGGTGTGTATGTGGCGGCGCGGCTCAGCGGGGCCCATATCAACCCGGCGGTCACCGTCTCCCTGGCGGCCTTCAAGGGCTTCCCCTGGAGCAAGGTCCTGCCCTACGTGGGGGCCCAGACGCTCGGCGCGTTCGTCGGGGCCCTGCTGGTGCGCTGGAACTACACCGAGGTGCTGGGCCACGCCGACCCGGGGCACACCTTCAAGACCCAGTTCGTCTTCTCCACCCTCCCCGGCAACGGCGCCCTTCCGGTCAGCGAATGGGGCGCGCTGCGCGACCAGATCATCGGCACCGCGATCCTGGTGCTGCTCATCTTCGCCGTCACCGATCTGCTGAACTCGGCCCCCAAGGCCAATCTGGGGCCGCTCATCATCGGCCTGATCGTGGTCGCGATCGGTATGGCGTGGGGCGCCGACGCGGGGTACGCCATCAACCCGGCCCGTGACTTCGGCCCCCGGCTCGCCAGCTACCTCACCGGCTATCACAGCGCCTGGCGGGACCAGTACGGGGACATCTACTTCTGGGTGCCGATCGTGGGGCCGCTGGTCGGAGGGCTGATCGGCGCCGCCCTCTACAAGGTCCTGATCAGCCGCTACCTCCCGGTGGCCACACCGGAGGTGGGCCGCACCCCGACCCCCGAATAGCCGATCCGGGCCGGACCCCACCCACGAGAGGCGGCATCATGCCGGAATTCGTCGGTGCGGTGGACCAGGGAACCACCAGCACCCGCTTCATGATCTTCAACCACGACGGCGACGAGGTGGCCCGGTACCAGCTCGAGCACCGCCAGATCCTGCCGCGCGCGGGGTGGGTCGAGCACGATCCGGTGGAGATCTACGAGCGCACCAACTCCGTGATGCAGAACGCCTTCCGCGCGGGCGGGCTCTCGCCCGCCGACCTGGCCGCGATCGGCATCACCAATCAGCGCGAGACCACGGTGATCTGGGATCCGCGCAACGGCCGCCCGTACTACAACGCCATCGTCTGGCAGGACACCCGCACCGACACCATCGCCGCCGCCCTCGAACGGGACGGCCGTGGCGAGATCATCCGCCGCAAGGCGGGGCTGCCGCCCGCCACCTACTTCTCCGGCGGCAAGATCAAATGGATTCTGGAGAACGTCGAGGGCGTCCGCGAGGCCGCCGAGCGCGGCCACGCCCTCTTCGGCAACACCGACGCCTGGGTGCTGTGGAACCTCACCGGCGGCCCCGGCGCCGGCATCCACGCCACCGATGTCACCAACGCCAGCCGCACCATGCTGATGAACCTGGAGACGCTGGACTGGGACGACGAACTGCTGGAGATCTTCGGCATTCCGCGCGCGATGCTGCCGACGATCAACCCCTCCTCCCACCCCGAGGCGTTCGGCCAGGCCCGCACCTCCCGCCCGCTGCGCACCGCCACCCCCATCACCGGCGTCCTCGGCGACCAGCAGGCGGCCACGGTCGGCCAGGTCTGCTTCGCCCCCGGCGAGGCCAAGAACACCTATGGCACCGGTAACTTCCTGCTGCTCAACACCGGAGCGGAGCTGATCCGCTCGACCAGCGGGCTGCTCACGACCGTGGCGTACCAGTTCGGCGACAGCCCTCCCGTCTACGCCCTGGAGGGCTCGATCGCCGTCACCGGCTCGGCCGTCCAGTGGCTGCGCGACCAGATGAAGATGATCGACGACGCCCCCGGGAGCGAGCGGCTCGCCCGCACCGTCGAGGACAACGGCGGGGTGTACTTCGTGCCCGCCTTCTCCGGGCTCTTCGCCCCGTACTGGCGCTCCGACGCCCGGGGCGCGATCGTCGGCCTCACCCGCTTCAACACCAATGGCCATATCGCCCGGGCCACCCTGGAGGCCATCTGCTACCAGAGCCGGGACGTGGTCGAGGCCATGGAGCGGGACGCCGGCATCCACCTGGACGTCCTGCGGGTGGACGGCGGGGTCACCGACAACGAGCTGTGCATGCAGATCCAGGCCGATGTGCTGGGCGTACCGGTCAGCCGCCCCGTCATCGCCGAGACCACCGCCCTGGGCGCCGCCTACGCCGCGGGGCTGGCCACGGGTTTCTGGCGGGACACCGATGAGCTGCGCTCCCACTGGAGCGAGTCCAGGCGGTGGGAGCCCCAGTGGGACCAGAAGGCCAGGGAGGAGGGCTACGCGGGCTGGAAGAAGGCCGTCCAGCGCACTCTGGACTGGATCACGGTCGAGTAGCCCCAGGATCGCGGTCGACCAGGCCCACGGAGCACGGTCGAATACGCCCAGCAGGGCCCGGGGCCGGGTGGCCGCGCCGGGACCCGGTTGCGCCGGGCGTCCGACGGCGTTTCGCTGGAAGTACCCGGTGATGGCCGAGACACCTGGGACGACGGGACCGCGCTGTTTCCGCCACCACCGCCGCTCGTCAGCATCCGACGCGGAGGTGATCCAGGTGAAAGCCGTCGTCTACGAGAAGCCCTATTCGGTGGCGGTGAGGGACGTCGACGATCCTCGGATCCAGCATCCGAACGATGTGATCGTGCGCGTCACCTCCAGCGCGATCTGCGGCTCCGATCTGCATATGTACGAGGGCCGTACGGCGGCCGAGCCCGGCATCGTCTTCGGGCACGAGAACCTCGGCGTCGTCGAGGAGACCGGCCCCGGCGTCGTCACGCTGTCCAAGGGCGACCGCGTCGTCATGCCGTTCAACGTGGCCTGCGGATTCTGCAAGAACTGCCTCGCGGGCGACACCGGCTTCTGTCTCACCGTCAACCCCGGTTTCGCGGGCGGTGCCTACGGCTATGTGGCGATGGGCCCCTACCCGGGCGGCCAGGCCGAGCGGCTGCGGGTGCCCTTCGCCGACTTCAACTGCCTGAAGCTGCCCGCGGGCGAGGAGTTCGAGACCGACTTCGTCCTGCTCGCCGACATCTTCCCGACCGGCTATCACGGCTGTGAGCTGGCCGAGGTCTCCCCGGGCGAGAGCGTGGCCGTCTACGGCGCGGGCCCGGTGGGGCTGATGTCCGCCTACTCCGCGCTGCTGCGCGGCGCCGCCAAGGTGTTCGTGGTCGACCGGGTGCCCGAGCGGCTGGCCAAGGCCGAGGAGATCGGCGCCATCCCCATCGACTTCGGCAAGGACGACGCGGTGCGGCAGATCCTGGACCGTACCGGCGGCGAGGGCACCGACAAGGGCATCGACGCCGTGGGCTACCAGGCCCAGGGGCGCGAGGCCGGTCATGAGGAGCCCGCGGTGGTGCTCAACTCGCTGGTCGACACGGTGCGGCCGACCGGACGGCTCGGCGTGCCGGGACTGTACGTCCCCTCCGACCCCGGCGCCCCCGACGAGCACGCCAAACGCGGTCAGCTGCTGGTCTCCATCGGCCGGATGTTCGAGAAGGGCCAGCGCATGGGCACGGGCCAGTGCAATGTCAAGCGCTACAACCGCCAGCTGCGCGACCTGATCATCGCCGGTCGCGCCAGGCCCAGCTTCGTGGTCTCGCATGAACTCTCGCTGGCCCAGGCCCCGCAGGCGTACGAGAAGTTCGACAAGCGGGTGGAGGGCTACACCAAGGTGGTGCTGCATCCGGTGCTCGCGGCCTGACGGGTCACTTAATAGGGTGAAATGCACCATACTTGGCTATACGTACCCGAGCGGCTGTCTCGTTCAGCTCCGGGAGGAGGAGCGACCATGAAGAACTCCCGGGTGGCGCTGGCCTTCGTCAGTGGCTATCTCTTCGGGCGCGGCCACAGGGGGACCTTGGTCCTCGGCCTCGCCGGTCTCGCCGCGGGCAAGCGGCTCTCCGGTATCAGCCCACCGGGCGCCCAGGCACTGAAGTCCTCCGAGCTCGGCAAGCTGGGCCAGGAGATCGGCAGCCGGCTGGTCTCCGCGGGTCGGGAGGCGGCCATGTCGGCGGCCAGTAGCCGCATCGACGCCCTGAGCGACCGGCTGGAGCACCGCGCCACGGCGCTGCGCACCGGCGGCGCGGGGGGCGGGGAGCCGGAGGCCGGGGAGGACGAGGAGCCGGACGAGCAGGAGGAGCGCGAGCCACGCGAGCGCACCGGCAAGCAGCAGCGCAAGCCGGCCGACCGTCCGGCGCAGGCCAGGAAGCGGACGGCTCCGAAGGGCCCGCGCGACGAAGCCAGAGGTGAGGGCCATGGCTGAGGAAACCCCCAAGGGACGGGCCGGTGGGCGCGGCGCGCTGCCCACCGACCGCCTGGCGAAGGAAGCACAGGGCCTGCTGATGGCGCTGGGCGAAAAGGCTCTGGAATCGGTCACCCACCTGGGGGGCAACCCCGGGACGGGCGCGCTGAAGGGCGGACTGGACCAGGTCAAGGGCAAGGTCGTCGACACGGCCAAGGAGCAGATCAAGGAGAAGGTCAAGGACCAGGTCAAGGAAAAGGTCGTCGACAAGGCCAAGAGCTTCATCCCGGGCCTCGGCGGTGGCGGCGACGGTGGCGGCAAGGGCGGCAAGAAGCTCAAGGTCACCAACATCGTGGAGCAGATCGACGTGGGCGCGCCCCTCTCCCTCACCTACAACCTCTGGACGGAGTGGGAGAACTTCCCCTCGTACATGAAGAAGGTCGAGGACGTCCAGAACCAGGGCGAGGAGGAGGGTGAGGACGAGGACGGGCCCGGGACGGAATCCGAGTGGAAGGCCCAGGTCTTCTGGTCGCACCGCAAGTGGCAGGCAGAGGTCGTCGAGCAGGTGCCCGACAAGCGGATCATCTGGACGTCTCGGGCCGACAAGGGCCATGTCGACGGCACGATCACCTTCCATGAGCTGGCCCCCGAGCTCACCCGGATCCTGTTCGTCCTGGAGTACTGGCCGCAGGGCTTCATGGAGCGCACCGGCAACCTCTGGCGCGCCCAGGGCCGCCGGGTGCGTCTGGAGTTGAAGCACTTCCGCCGTCATCTCATGCGCGAGGTGCTGCTCGACCCCGACGAGGTCGTGGGCTGGCGCGGTGTGGTGCACGACGGCGAGGTCGTGGAGGGGGACGAGCGAGAGGAGGGGGAAGGCGAGGAAGGCGAGGAGCGCGAGGAGTACGACGAGGAGGAAGAGCCCGAGGAGTCCGAGGAGTACGAGGACGAGGAGCCCCGGGACGAAGACGAGGAGGAGTACGAGGACGAGGAGCCCGCGCGGCGCCGCACGCGCCGCTGAGGGATCCCGCCCCGGGAACGGGTGAGCGCGGTGACCGTAGCACGCCAGCAGCAGAGCCAGTATCTGGACCGGGCGAGTTCCAGCGCCCTGGTCGACGTGGTCGACCTCATCCTGGACAAGGGCCTGGTCATCGATGTGTATGTGCGGGTGTCCCTGGTGGGCATCGAGCTCCTGACCATCGACGCCCGGATCGTCGTCGCCAGCGTGGACACGTATCTGCGGTTCGCGGAGGCGACCAACCGACTCGACCTCGCCCGCAGCGGCACCGAGACCCATGGTCTGCCCGGCCTCATGGACGACCTCCGCGAGGGCGGCGGCAAGAAGAAGACCAAGGGCGCCCTGGAAGGCGTCAAGGAATCGGTCTCGGATCTGCTGCAGGACGATGACGACGATGACGACGAGGACCGGGAGCCCGAGCCCGAGGAGCGGGGCAGGCCCCGGCGCACGAGGGGTTCCACCAGTCACAGGGAGCGCGAGCGGTGATGGCCGAGGACGCACGTGCCTGCTATGTCTACGGGGTCGTCTCGGACGACCGGACCGATGAGTCGGTCGAGGGCCTGCCCGCCGTCGGGGATCCGGAGGCCCCGGTGACCCTGGTCCGCCACCACGGTCAGGCCGCGGTGGTCAGCGAGGTGCCCGTCGGCAAGCCGCTGGGCACCCCCGAGGATCTGCGCACCCATGCCAAGGTGCTGGACAGCCTGGCCGAGCAGGGCCCACCGGTGCTGCCGTTCCGCTTCGGCACCGTGGTACGCGACACCGCCGCGGTGACCGACGAGCTGCTGGCCGAGGGGCATGACGACTTCGCCCGCGGCCTGGACCGGCTCCGCGGCCGCTCGCAGCTCACCGTGCGGGCCCGGTATGAGCAGGACGCGGTCTTGCGCGAGGTGGTGACCGAACAGCCGGAGGCCAGACGGCTCCGCGAGGAGCTGCGGGGGCTGCCGGAGGAGGAGGGGTACGAGCAGCGGATCCAGCTCGGCCGACTCGTCCTGGACACCATCGACGCGAAGCGGAGCGTGGACGCGCTGGAGCTCGACCGGCGGCTGGGGCCGTATGCGTTGGGCTCGGTGTCGCAGGAGGCGGCGTCCGCCGAAGGGCTGGTCAACGCCTCGTTCCTGGTGGAGGACGCGAAGCGGCAGGCGTTCGAGGAGGCGGCCGAGGAGCTCGCCGAGCACTGGCACGGCCGGGTCCGGTTGCGGCTGCTCGGCCCGCTGGCGCCGTACGACTTCGTGGCCGACGCACTGCTCGAAGGAGAGGAAGGCGACGAGTAGCCATGGGACTGTTCACCGGCCTGGCCACGCTGCCGCTGGCCCCGGTGCGAGGTGTCGTCTGGGTCGCCGAGCGGCTCCATGACGAGGCCCATCGGCAGCTTTACGACCCCGAGGTGATCAAGCAGCGGCTGGAAGAGGTCGCGGAGGCCCGGGAGAGCGGAGAGCTCACCGAGGAGGAGGCGGCCCGCGAGGAGGACGAGCTGGTTCGCAGGCTGATGTCCCAGGGGCCGCCCGGCGGGGGCATGGAGGTATGAGCCGTGCCCCCCGAGGAACGGCCTCGCGAGGAGCGCCGCCGTGAGGATCGCCGCGACGAGGATCGCCACCGCGACGAACGCCACCACGAGGAGCGGCCGCGCACCCGGCCCCGTGAGGAAGGGGACCGGCCCGAGCAGGGCCATGAGCGGGAGCGGCCCCGGCCCCGCCGTCCCGCCCTCGACGCCCGTGACGCCGCGCGGCGTGCGGCGCGCCATGTGGAGGGGCTCACCGGGCGGGCCGCGGAGGGCGTCACCTCGCTGGAGCGTGGGAAGGACGGCTGGGTCATCGGCATCGAGGTCGTCGAGACCCACCGGATACCGGACTCCACCGACATCCTCGCCGAGTACCAGGTCGAGCTGGACGACAGCGGCGAACTCGCCTCCTATCGCCGCACCGAGCGCTACTACCGGGGCAGGGGGGAGGACCGGACATGAACCAGAGCTCCGACTGGAACGCTCCGGTCCGGCGCACCGGCGGCGCACGTGAACCGGCCCGCCGCGGATCCGAGCCCTCCAGCCTGGCCGACATCCTGGAGCGGGTGCTCGACAAGGGCATCGTCATCGCCGGTGACATCCAGATCAATCTGCTGGACATCGAACTGCTGACGATCAAGATCCGGCTGCTGGTCGCCTCCGTGGACCGGGCCAAGGAGATGGGCATCGACTGGTGGGAGCACGACCCCACGCTCTCCTCCGGCGCCCGGGACGTCCTGGAGGAGAACGAGCGGCTGCGGCGGCGCGTCGGCGAGCTGGAGGACGGCCCCGGCGCGCGCGAGATGGACCGCGGCGCGGAGCGGGAGGACGAACGGTGACCGATTCCCTCGCCACCTGGCTGTACGCGGTGACGGCCGCCCCCGAGGGCGGCGCCCCGCCGCAGGGGCTCACCGGCGTGGCGGACGAGCCGGTGCGCCTGGTGGAGAAGGCGGGGCTGGCCGCCGTCGTGGGCTCCGTACCCCTGGAGGAGTTCGACGAGGACGCGCTGCGCGGCCATCTGGAGGACCTGGAGTGGCTGGAGCGCACGGCCCGCGCCCATCACCGGGTGATCAACGGCGTGGCCCGCCAGGGCCAGGTCATCCCGTTGCGCTTCGCCACGCTCTACCACGACGACGACCGGGTCCGCGCGATGCTCCAGGAGCGCCGGGAGGACTTCGCGGCCACGCTGCGGCGGGTGGCGGGCCGCACCGAGTGGGGCGTCAAGGCGTATGTCGACCCCAGGTCCTTCCTGCCCGACCCGGACGAGCCCGCCGGCGGCGAGGACAGCCCCGGCACCGCCTATCTGCTGCGCCGGCGGGCCCAGCGGCAGGACCAGGAGACCGCGCATCTGCGGGCGACCGAGCGGGCGGAGGAGATCCACGCCTCCCTCGCCGCGCTGGCGGTGGCGACGGCCGCCCATCCACCGCAGGACACCGCGCTGGCCGCCTACGAGGGATGGATGGTGCTGAACAACTCCTATCTGGTACCCGACGGTCTCACCGAGGAGTTCACCGCCCTGGTGACCGCGCTGGGGGAGCGCTACCTCGCCTTCACCCTGGAGGTCAGCGGCCCCTGGCCGCCTTACTCCTTCACCGCTCCACCGAAGCGGGAAGGACAGGAAGGACAGGAAGGACAGGAAGGAGAGGCCCGGCCCAAGGAGGCGCCGTCGTGACCCGTGCGATCGAGCGCAGGGAGGTGGCCCTGGTCGACCTGCTCGACCGGGTGCTGGCCGGAGGCGTGGTGATCGCGGGGGAGATCACCCTGACCATCGCCGACATCGACCTGGTGCGGATCTCCCTGCGCGCCCTGATCGCCTCCGTACGGGTGGAGAACGAGGAGGAGGAACGAGGAGGAAGGGAGGGGGTCCGCCATGACGGATGACCGCGCTCCCCGGCCCGGTCGGCGGATCGAAGTGGACGAGGAGTCGGTCCGCAAGAGCCTGGCCGGTCTGGTGCTCACCATCGTCGAACTGCTACGGCAGCTCATGGAGCGGCAGGCGCTGCGCCGCGTCGAGCAGGGCGGCATCAGCGATGAGCAGATAGAGAAGCTCGGGCTGACGTTGATGGCCCTGGAGCGGAACATGGCCGAGCTGCGGGAGCATTTCGGGCTGACCGAGGACGACCTCAACCTGGATCTGGGCCCGCTGGGCCCCCTGCTGCCCCGCGACTGACCGGGCCCCGCCACCGGCCCCGGCCGCCCCAGGCCCCTGACCTGGGGGTCCGGCGCCGATTCGGGAGACTCCCCGGTCGGGCCCGTCACCCGCCGAGTAATGTGCGGGTGTGGGGATCACGCTCAACCTCCAGCGCGCACGACCGGCCGATGTGTACGTCGGCCGGTCGGCGCTGGCCGAGCTCATGTCGGTGCTGCACATCATGGCCGAGCCCGACCACCACCCCGAGGCCCAGCGCTGGACGCACCGGCTCGGGATGGCGATCTCCCCCTCCCTCGCCCATGAGATGAGCGCCCTGTCCCCGCTGTGGGCCCGGCTCCGCTGCCGGCTGCTGTTTCCGCTGGGACTTCCGCTGGACCAGCCCTTCGAGGACGAGCTGCGCCATCTGGAGAAGCTGCCGCTCGAGGAGTTCGTGGGCCTGTGCTCCCAGGGAGTGCTCGGCTTCCGCGAGGCCGTGCCCCCGGCCCGAAGCCTGCTCACCGACCCCGAGGCCGCCGAGCGCTATGTGGCCCAGTGCGAGCTGCGGTCCATCCGGCGCGGGGAGCTGGCCCACGATCTGGTGGCCTCGCCCGAGAGGCTGCGCGGCCGGCTCCTGTGCTTCCTCGACTCCTGCGCCGAGGCGTTCTTCGCCTCCGAGTGGCGCACGGTCCGCGACCGGCTGGAGTCGGCCGCCGCCCGGGTCCGCAGCGATATCCGGCGGCGGGGTCTGGCCGAGGTGCTGGCCGGGCTCAGCCCCACGGCGGTGGTCTCCCGGGGCGGGGAGCGGGTGCGCTACGACAAGCTGGCCGTCGCCGAGATCGAGATCGGCCCACGCCCGCTCTTCCTGCTCCCCTCCGTCCATGTCTGGCCGCATCTGACCGTCAAGGACGAGGAGTCCCACCCCGTGGTGCTCCAGTTCGCCGCCCGGGAGGACGGGACGGCCGATCAGCTCACCCAGGCGGAGCTGCGGGCCCGGATGTCCGCACTGGCGTCCCTGGGCCGGATGGAGGTGTGCCGCCATCTGCTGGGCGAGCCCATCACCACCTCCGAACTGGCCCAGCGGATGGGGCTCGCCGATACGCAGGTCTCCCGCACCCTGCGCCAGCTCAGGGACGCCGGGCTCATCGAGTCCGAGCGCGAGGGCAAGTACGTCTACCACCGGCTGGCCACCAGCACCCTGCTCCGGCTGGGGCAGGACGTGCTGGCGACCATCATGCGGTGACGGCCGCGCGCCCGCGGTCCGTCAGCCCGGCTGGGTCCACAGCAGCACCGCCGAGGGGCGGTCCGCGTCCATGTGGACGCGGTTGGTGGCGACCACCTTGCGGCGGCTCACCGCTTCCGGCACCCCGGTATTGGAATTGACGTCGAACCGGGGGAAGTCGCTGGAGGAGATGTCCACCCGCAGCCGGTGCCCGGCCTCGAAGCGGTTGGCCGTGTCCGGCGCCGGGATCTCGATCTCGTACACCTCGCCCGGCTCCAGCGGCTCCGGGCGCTCGAACGACTCATGGAAGCGGCAGCGGAAGATGCCCTCGGTGAGGTTCATCGCGAAGCCGTGCGGATAGTCCTCGTTCGGCGGATACACATCGACCAGCTTCACCGTGAAGTCGGTGTCCGGCGCGGAGGAGGAGATGAACAGCCGCGCCGTGACCGGTCCGGCCACCACCAGCGGCTCCTCCAGCGGCGGGGTGGCGAGCGAGATCACATCGGGCCGGGAGTTCAGCGGCAGATACGGCGGCCGGGCACCGTAGAACCGCTCGTCCGGCACCTGGTCGAAGGCGCCGCCCACCATCACCGGCTCCCCCGAGGTGACCTGGCCGCCCAGCGTCGGCACCGGGTCGTTCGGGTCGAAGTCGTACTCCACCCAGGCCCGTTCGGCCGTCGGCCGCTCCCGGCTCAGCTCGCCCGAGGTGTGGCAGTAGAACGCGGTCTCCCGGGTCCCGGCCGGGGGCCACTGGGTGTCGGTGTGCCACCGGCCGCCGTGCCGCATCCGCCCGGCCTCGTCGCGCCTGCCGTCCCCGCCGCCCATCAGGAAATACCGCACCCGCGGGATCGACTCCGGGTCGCCGCCCCCCAGCACCGCGTCGAACCAGCGCTGCCGGAAGGACAGATACGAAGTGTCCACATTGCCGCTGAACGTCGCGGCGGGCCCGAAGTCCACATCACCGGCGAAGGTGACACAGCGCAGCCCGTGCTTCCACGGCCCCATCACCAGATACGCCGGGGACCGCTTGAGACGGCCCATGGCGGTGAAGTTCTCGATGGTGGAGCGCACATACGGGTCGTACCAGCTCGACATGTGCAGGGTCGGCACATCCGGGAAGCGGTCGTAGTGGCCGCGCCCGTAGATGGCCGGCTGGCGCCAGTACGCCCCGAAGGCGTCATGCCGCCACTGGTCGAGCAGATAGCGCTCGTAACTCCCCACCTGACGCAGCGGGGAGACGCCGGTGCGCCACGGCAGCACGGTGAACCAGTCGCGCAGATCCGTCCCCGCGAACGCCTTGCGCACCAGCGGGTCCCGCTCCGCCTCCGGGCTCTCCTCACCGTGCCGGAAGGCCCAGGTGATCTGCTTGAGCTCGAAGGCGCCGCCCATCCGCATCCCGGCCTCGTAGGCGCTGGCGAAGCCGCCGGAGTCCATGAACATCGCGGACAGGCCGGTGGGGGACTCGGCCGCGGCAGCCGTCTGGGCGTGCGCCGAGTAGGACACCCCCATCATGGCCACCCGGCCGTCGCACCAGGGCTGGGCGGCGATCCAGTCGATGGTGTCCGCGCCGTCCGGCCCCTCGCCCAGATACTTCACGAAGGTGCCGTCCGAGTCCCCGCGGCCCCGGCAGTCCTGCCGCACCACGTGGTACCCCGCGCGGACGAAGAACGCCGAGGTCTCCTCCGGCGTCGGCACCGGCTCGTCGTGGCGGCTGCGGTCGGAGTCGCGTATGTCGCGGCGGCCGTAGGGGGTCCGCTCGAGGATGACCGGACGGGGCCCGGGCCGCTCCTCGGCGGTGAACAGATCGGCGGCCAGGACGATCCCGTCCCGCGTCGGAACGCGCAGGGTGCGTCGCCACACCCGCTCGTCCAGCAGCCGGGCGGGCTCCTCCCAGGCCGCCCGCTCTCTGTCCCCGCTCGTTTCGGCCCGACTGGTTCGTGCCATGGAAGATCTCACTGGGTCTGGGATTGCTTGGAGCCGTTGACGGCGAGCTGGGACCGGGTGACCGTGGACAGCGGCAGCCCCCACTGGCCGAAGAGCTTGGCGTAGGTGCCCGATTCGTACATCTTCTGCAGCCCCTTGACGATCACGGAGGCGAGCCCGGTGCCCTTCTTGGCCTGGATGCCGTAGATGGCCGTCGCGGCGGGCAGGTCCATCATGTCCTTGAGCTCGAGCGTCGCGAAGCGGTCCTGCGCGTTCTGGCTGACCGAGGTGTTGGAGGCGCTGGGCGCGGCCACCGCGTCCACGCGCTTGCTCTGCAGCGCCAGCGAGGCGGCGGGCAGGTCGGTGTAGGGCTTCACGTCCACCGACGGCTTGCCCTTCGCGGCACAGCGTTTGTTCTGCGCGGCGAGCACGTTCTGCGTTCCGGCGCCCTTCTCGACGCCGACCTTGTGCCCGCAGACCTCGAGACCGTTCTTGGGGCGGAAGGAGCTGTCCTTGAGCACCATCAGCGTCACACTGCTCTGCGCGAAGTCGGCGAAGTCGACTTCCTTCTGACGCTCGATGAAGTCGCCGGAGGGGGCGCTGAGGTCGATCCGGCCGGACTTCAGCCCCGGGATCACCGCGTCGAAGTTGGTCCGCTCCACCTTGATCTTCACATCGAGCAGCGAGGAGAGCTGCGCGGACAGTTCGGGGACCAGCCCGGTGATCTTCCCGTCGGACTCGAAGGTGACGTACGGCGCGTACTCGCTGACACCCATGATCAGTGTCTTCTTGGTGTACTCCTCGGGCACCTCGGCCGCCAGCGCGCTGTCCTTGGGTTCCGGGGCGAGCGTGGCCGCCGGATGGCTCCTCTTGGCCTTGCCGTCGCCAGGGGTGTCGTCCACCGAACAGGCGGACAGGGTGAGCGTCAGGGAAGCCAGCAGGGCGCATGCGGCGACATGGGGACGGTTGCGCATGGGTGCTCCATTCCGGGAGGTGGGGGGTAGCGGATGCGGAAGAACGGGACCGGTCAGCGGCCCCAGACGGTCTCGGCGACGCGCCGTACGTTGCCCCCAGCCAGCTTGGCCACGTCCGCTTCGGAGTAGCCCCGCTCGAACAGCCACCGGATCATGTTGCCGACTGCCTCCGCGGGGTTCTCACAGCCGCGTACGTACGCGACCTCCTCGTGTGGCGGCAGTTCGGGGGCCTTGCCGTCGTGCGCGTCGTCCTTGCCGAAGAGCGGGGCGAACGTCCGGTGCCAGGCCGTGTGATCGCCGAAGTTGGTGTCCGGGCCGAAGGCCACATGGTCGATGCCGACCAGATCGACGCAGCGCTCGATGTGTTCCATCACCGAGTCCAGGCTGTGCCGGGGGTGCTGGGCGGTGATGGTCGTATGCGGCGCCGCCTCGACGCCGATGAACCCGCCGGACCCGGCGCAGGCCCGGATCACATCGTCCGGCTTCATCCGCGGGGTCGGCCACAGTGCCCGGGACCCGGCATGGGTGATCACCACGGGCGCGGCGGAACGGCGCACGGCGTCCAGGGCCGTCGCGTCCCCGCTGTGCGAGACGTCGACGATGATCCCGAGGTCGTTCATCCGGCGCAGCGCCCGGCGGCCGAGCAGGGTCAGACCGGTGTCACCGGTGTCGGCGAGCCCCGAACCCAGCTGATTGCTCTCGCTGTAGACCAGGCCGAGCAGGCGGACGCCCAGACCGTAGAGCAGATCGAGCCGGTCGATGTCATTGCCGATGGGGGAGGCGGACTCCAGGGTCAGCACCACCCCCACCTGATCGCCGGCCCGTGCCCGGTCGGCCTCCTCGAGCGTACGGACGGGCGTCACCAGCCGCTGATGGGCGAGGTCCGCCTGGCGCATGGCCAGATCGCTGACCGTGTCGTCCCAGTCCCAGGGGGCATGCGAGCGGATCATGCTCACCGCGGCCGGGCCGCCGTCGAAGAACAGGTCGACCCCCGAGTGGGCGATGCCCTCGTAGGGAATCGACTCCCGGCCCTGGCGGCGGTAGTCGGCGAAGTCCCCCGGGTCCGCGGGGCGCAGCGAGAGATGGTCATGCGCGGAGATCACCGGATGGCGCTCCTCGAAGTCCCGTGCGCGGACCTCGACGTCCTCGCTCCACTCCAGCGCGGACCCGGGGACCCGGCCGAGCGCGGGCGCCAGCTCGAAGGCGCGGAAGTCCTCCCCGGCCTCCAGGTACTGGTACGAGCGGTAGGAGTCCCACAGCTCCAGGCGCCGGACGGTCTTGGCGGGCAGGGGAAGTTCGGTGCTCATGCTGTGCAGCTCTCATTCGCTTCTCCGCGCGCGCGGCGCAGCGGCGCGGGCACCGTAGCCGGGTGCGGCCCGGCAGCCGCGCGTGCGTCGCTCATGGGGAGACCTTCGACAGGAACGTACGGGTGCGGTCGTGTGAGGGGGTGCGCAGTAGCTGGTCAGGTGCACCTTCTTCGACGATCCGGCCGTCGTCCATGAAAACGATCCGGTCAGCGATATCGGCGGCGAAGCGCATCTCATGGGTGACGACGACCAGCGTCATGCCCTCGCGGGCCAGGTCCCTGATGACGCTGAGCACCTCCTGCACCATCTCGGGGTCGAGGGCGGAGGTCGGCTCGTCGAAGAGCATCACCTTGGGGCGCATCGCCAGGGCGCGGGCGATGGCCACCCGCTGCTGCTGGCCGCCGGAGAGCTTGTCCGGATAGCTGTCCAGCTTGTGGGCGAGCCCGACCCGGGTCATCAGCTCCACGGCCCGCTGGTCGGCTTGGGCCTTGGAGAGCCCGAGCACCCGGCGCGGGGCCTCCACGATGTTCTCGCGGGCGGTCAGGTGCGGGAACAGATTGAAGCTCTGGAACACCATGCCCATCGCCGAGCGCTGGGCGGCCAGCTCCCGGGGGCCCAGCTCATGCAGAGTACGGCCGCGTAGCTGGTAGCCGATGACGCTGCCGTCGACCACCACCACGCCCTGGTCCGGCACCTCGAGGTGATTGACGCAGCGCAGCAGCGTGCTCTTTCCGGATCCGGAGGGACCGATCAGACAGACCGTCTCACCTCGGCGGATATCCAGGGAGATGCCGTGCAACACCTCGGTGCCACGGAACGACTTACGGATCCCACGCAGGGAGACGACCGCCTGCGATTGCTTTTCCGATGCCACGGTCATACCGAGTGCTCGATCCTCTTCACTTTCCCGGCCTTGTCGGCCGAAATCAGGGTGTGTCGTCCCAGACGTCGCTCCAGGCGCTGCTGCAGAAGAGTGATGACGCCAGTGATGATCATGTACCAAATGGCGGCCACGATCAACAGCGGAACGGTCTGGAAGTTCTTGGCGTAAATCAGCTGGACCGAGTAGAGCAGGTCGGCCAGGGTGATCACGCTGACCAGAGAGGTGGCCTTGAGGAGAGATATCAGCTCATTTCCCATCGGTGGGACGATGACCCGCAGCGCCTGGGGGAGGGTGATGCGGAAGAAGACCTGAGTCGGCGTCAACCCCAGCGCGGATGCCGCCTGATGCTGTCCGTCGGGCACCGAGAGCAGCCCCGAACGGATCAACTCCGCGATGTACGCCGTCTCATGGAGGGTCAGGCCGATGATCGCGGCGGTCAGCGGGCCGATGACGTCGTTCGAGTCGAAGGTGACGAAACGCGGCCCCCAGGGAATGCCGAGGGACAGCGTCGGAAACAGGGCGGCGAGGTTGTACCAGAACAGTAGCTGCACCAGCATGGGAATGCTGCGGAAAACCCAGATAAACGCCGCCGCGACCGTGGACATGAGCCGGGAGTCGCCCATCCGCATAAGAGCGACGAGAGTGCCGGACACCAGAGAAATCGCCATGGTCACCGCGGTCATTCCGATGCTGACCCCGATGCCCTTCAGCACCCGGATTTCAAAGAAGTATTTCGCGACGGTGTGCCACTCGAAACGAGGGTTGGTGAATATCGTGGTGACCGCCATCGCGGCCAGTACCAGCACGATCGCATTGGCCACCAGAAGTCCGGGACGCCGTCGCTTCGCGCGTTTGAGCACGGTTGGCTCGGGTAGTGCATCGACGTTCGGGGCCTGGGTCATGGTGTGCCTTCGGACGGTCGGGTCGCGGCAGAATTACCGCATCCTAAAACCGCACGTGGGGGCGTTCACCAACAGTTGACACAGAACGGTCAACCGTAAACGGGGGAATGTGCCCGTCCGCCCGGAGCGGCCGGGCGGACGGACGGACGGGTGTCGGCGGAGTGGGCTCCGCCGGGCCTACAGCCCCTTTTCGAAGGGGAGCGGGCCGATGGTCTCCGGGTCGGCCGAGATATCGAACAGCGGGGTGTAGCCGGTGGCCAGATACAGCCCGCGCGCCTCCGGCTGGCGGGGCCCGGTGGTGAGGTAGATCCGGCGGTAGCCGCGCTCGGCGGCCGACCGCTCCAACTCCGCCACCACCCGGCGGGCCAGCCCGCGGCGCCGGTGGCCCGAGTGCGTCCAGATCCGCTTGAGCTCCGCCGTCCGCCCGTCATACCGCCGGTACGCACCCCCGGCGACCGGCTCTCCGCCCTCCAGCAGCAGAAGCAGCTCCCCGTGCGGCGGGGCGAAGTCCTCGGCCGGATAGCGGCTCAGCTCACTGTCGGCCGCCCTGCCGTAGCGGGTGGAGTACTCGTACGCCAGCTCGCGCAGCAGCGGCTCGACCCGCGGATCGTCGACGGTCACCCGGGCCACCGTCAGCCGGGGCGGGGGTTCGGCCGCGAAGGCCGCGCCGGAGCGCGGACCGGGCTGCGAGTCGTCGTCGGTGGCGGCGGTGCCGAGGAACTCCACGGACATGGGGTGACCTTTCGGGAAGCGGGAAAGGGGGCGAAGCCGAAAAGGGGAGAAGCACCCCGGAACCGGAACATGTCGCGGTTTGCGGGGTGATGGCGCGTCAGGCGCGGAAGTGGCAGACGAGGGCCCTGAGATCGGAAGAGCCTGAGATCAGAAGAGGGCGGCCGGTGGGACGGCCCGCTGCCGGGTCAGCCGGAACAGGAAGCGGACCACACCCGACCGAAGTCGATGTGGTCGCGTGTGACCAGGGGCAGCTCAGTCCTCACCCGCATCATTCAGCCCCGCACAGGCCCGTTCCGTCAACCGCTGTCCACATGATGGCCCGTATGCGCCCCCGCCAAGACAAAGCCGCCCGTATCCCCCCTTCCGCCACGCGGGCGGGCGGGGAGATACGGGCGGCTGCGGAGTGACCTCGACAGTCGGCCGTCGGTCGTCGGCCCCAGGTCAGCGGCCCGCCACCGGCTGCGGTGTGCCGGACCGCTCCGATGGGGCCGTGAGCCGGTCCGGACCGCGGCCCGGCAGCAGCGAGGCGACCGCGAGCGCCACCAGCGCGGCGCCGCCGCCGATCACGAAGGCGGTGCGGAAGCCGTTCAGGGACGGGACCTCGGTGGGTCCGAACGCGGTGGTCATATGGGCGAGGACGACGCCCACCACGGCACTGGCGGTCGAGGTGCCGATGGACCGCATCAGGGTGTTGAGGCCGTTGGCCGCGCCCGTCTCGGACACCGGTACCGCCGACATGATCAGCGCGGGCATGGCGGAGTAGGCGAGGCCGATCCCGGCGCCGATCACACACGAGATGATCACGACCTGCCATGCGGCGTCCATCAGGAAGACGCCCATGCCGTACCCGGCGGCGATCACCCCCGCGCCGAGCATCAGCGACACCTTGGGGCCCCAGGTGGCCGTGATCCGCGCCGACAGCGGTGAGATGGCCATCATCACCAGACCGGACGGGCCCAGGCACAGACCGGCGGTCATCATCGACTGGCCCAGTCCGTACCCGGTCGCCTCGGGCATCTGCAGCAGCTGCGGCAGCACCAGCGACATCCCGAACATCGCGAAGCCGATGACGATGGAGGCCAGATTGGTCAGCAGCACCTGACGGCGCATGGTGGTGCGCAGATCCACCAGCGGCCCGGTCACCCGCAGCTCCCACCGGCTCCACAGCAGCAGCACGACCGCCGCGCCGCCGAACAGCCCGATGGTGGTCGTGCTGCCCCAGCCCCAGTCGGCGCCCTTGGAGATGGCCAGCAGCAGACAGAACAGCCCGGCCGACAGCCCGATGGCACCCACCAGGTCGAACCGCCCGCCGCCGCGCACCGGGGATTCCGGTACAAGCGCCAGCACCAGCGCGATCACCACCACGCCCAGGCTCGCCGAGACCCAGAACAGCACATGCCAGTCGGCGTGTTCGGCCAGCGCCGCGGCGCCGGGCAGGCCGAGGGCGCCGCCGACGCCCAGCGAGGAGCTCATCAGGGCCATCGCCGAGCCGAGCCGTTCGGCGGGCAATTCGTCCCGCATGATGCTGATGCCCAGCGGGATGACGCCCGCGGAGAAGCCCTGGAGCGCACGGCCGACGATCATGGGCGCGAGCGCGTCGGAGAGCGCGCACACCACCGATCCGATCACCAGCATCGTCAGGCTGAGCAACAGCGTCCGCCGCTTGCCGTACATATCGCCGAGCCGGCCCAGCACGGGGGTGGCCACGGCGCCGGCGAGCAGGGTGGCGGTGATCGCCCAGGAGGCGTCCGAGGCCGAGGTGTGCAGCAGTCCCGGAAGATCCGGGATCAGCGGCACGACGAGGGTCTGCATCAGGGAGACGACGATTCCGCCGAACGCCAGGACGGCGACCACTGGTCCGGAGCGCGGCGGGTGGGCGGTCATCGCCACTTCGGGGGCATCGGGGGGCGGAGGCAAGGAAGTCACGGTGTTCCTTCGTCGGGGCGCGGCCGGTCCACGTCAGGTGCCGCAGCAGTGTCGCACAATTTTGTGTAACTGGTACGTCAAATATAGCCGCCGCTCTCGCCCCCGGACTCCTCGGCCATGTCGCGGTAGATCTCCCGCAGTTCACGCTTGAGGATCTTGCCGCTGGGGTTCTTCGGCAGCGCCTCGGTGAGCCCTTGGGCACCTTGAGCGCCGCGAGCCGCCTCCGGCAGTGCGCGAGGATCTCCTCCGTGCTCACCTCCCGCCCCGGTTCGGCCACCACCAGCGCGGTCACCGGATTCCCGGAGGATGCCCCGGCCTTCAGGCCGGGGAGCAATCCGGTTTCCCGCGTAGCGGGGCAGGAGAAGCCGGATCGCCGCCGGGCGGTCCGGGGTCTGCCAGGGGAGAACTGAGGGCGTTCATGACGACACCAAGTGAAGCCGGTAAGGCTGGGCATGCCCGGTACACGTACCGGCTTCGTGTGTCGTCGACCGCTGGTGGGGCGCTGCTGGCGGAGTGGGACCGGTGCCGGTGGATCTGGAACGAATGCGTCGCCAACTCCAAGGCCGTGCATCAGCGCAGCAAGGCGACCGGCGAGAAGCTGACGTGCGGTCCGGCCCAGCTCGGCAGGATGCTGACGCGGGCCCGGCGTAGCACTCCCTGGCTTGCGGAGGGCGCGAGTGTTCCGCAGCAGCAGGTGATCCGCGATTTTTCCACGGCGCGGGCCAAGGCATTGAAGGACGTCAAGGATCGGCTGCCGGTGCGCCGTCGGGCGGGAATGCCGCGCTGGAAGAGCAAGCGAGACGCCCGGCTGAGTTTGAACTACCCCCGTCGTGGCTTCCGCCACAGGGGCGGGCGCCTGCACCTGGCCGGGGACATCGTGTCAGATCTCCCGGGGTCCGGACGGGCCGGACGGGTCGTCATCCCGGCACGGCGTGAGATGGCGTCCACGGCCTCGGACGGCCACGAGCGGCACCCGAGCCGACTTGCGTAGCCTTGGGGCCTGGCACGACGGGGGCGAGCGAAAGGACACCGGATGGCCGGGACCGCGGAGGGGACCGTCCGCAGGGGACGTGGGCGCCCGCCCCGCCTGTCGCGCGAGCAGATCGTCCGCAGCGCCGCGGAGCTGGCGCTCCGCGAGCCGGAGGTCGCGCTGACCGTCAAGAAGGTCGCCGAGGCGGTCGGTTCCGCCCCCATGGCGCTCTACCGCTACTTCCCCGACCGCGACGATCTCCTCCAGGCCGTGGCCGACCGGGTCCTGGCCGAGACCCAGCACAAGGACCCGCCGGGGGAGACCTGGCAGGAGCGGCTGCGCGCCTGGATGCACAGCAGCCGTGACTATCTGCTGCCCCACCGCCAGCTGCTCCCCTATATGGCCGCCACCCAGCAGCCCGCCCGGATCTCCTCCCTGGTGACCCTGACCCGGATGCTGCGTCCCCTGCGGCTGACCGAGGACGATCTCGCGCTGGCGGTGACCCTCATCGGCTCCACCGTCATCGGCCACGCGGTCTACGAGACCCAACGCGGCCCCGTCTCCGCCCGCAAGCTGGACGCCCTGAGCGAGGCGCTGGCCCTCTACCCCCAGGAGGAGCGGGAAGCGGTCGCCCCGCTGCTGTCGAGGCTGCCGCGGGCCCAGAGCAGGCTGTACGACGTGGTGGTGGACCGTACGGTCGCCGCCATCGAGGCGCTGGCGACGGAATGACCCGCCCCGGGGCTGCCGCGCCCCGGAACGGGTCACCACCATGGCCGAGGCGTGTGCTTACGTGGTGCACTCCATGGACGCCGGGTCCGCCGCGTCGCGGATCAGCGCCTGATGGGCCCGGCGCAGCCGCTCCACATCGGGCTTGATCTCCTTGCGGTCATAGGTGAGAAGCCCGTTGAGCTCGCCCTCCACATCCGTGATCTGGGTGTAGACGGCCCCGCTGCTGCCGTTGCACGCGACCAGCTCGCGCACCTTGTCCAGCAGCTTCAGATACTCCTCGGTGTACTGGTCCTTGTCCACGCCGACATAGGTGTGCTGCACGGGCCAGGCGTGTCCCGGTATGGCCAGGCCCAGGCCGCCGTACTCCCCGGTGACACCCGCCCGTGAGGCGTCGGGGCGCGGATCGCCCGGTCCGGGATAGGCGTGGATATCGGCGAGGTCGCCGTTGCCGGTGTCGTTCCAGCCGCTGGCGCCGTCGATGAGCCGGGTGGGGTCCCAGCCCTTGGCGAGCTCGGGCACCTTCGGGCCGCCGTACTGGCCCCAGCTCTCGTTGAAGGTGACCCAGATGGCGATCGACGGACTGCTGATGTGCTGGTCGATCATCCGCTTCATCTCGTGCTCGTACTGCGCCTGCGCCTTCTCGGACGGGTTGACCGTGTTCATGGCGGGCATGTCCTGCCACACCATCAGGCCCAGCCGGTCGGCCCAGTAGTACCAGCGGTCGGGCTCGACCTTGATGTGCTTGCGCACCGAGTTGAAGCCCATGCGCTTGTGCATCTTCAGGTCGTACGCGAGGGCCTCGTCGGTCGGCGCGGTGTGCAGCCCGTCGGGCCAGAACCCCTGGTCGAGGGTGGCCATGGAGAAGATCGGCTTCCCGTTGAGCACCGTGCGCTGCTTGCCGTCCACCTCCTTGACGGCGATGCTCCGCATGCCGAAGTAGCTCTCCACCCGGTCCGCCGAGGGGCCCCGGCCGACCGTGACCTTCAGCTGGTACAGATGCGGATCGTCGGGGGACCACAGGTGCGGCGAGGGCACGGGGACGGTCAGCGGCTTCCCGGCGCGCCCGGTGGCGGTGCCGACCACGCGCCGTCCGTCGTAGGCGGTCGCGGTGACCGGGACCCCGTCCCGCACCCCGCGGACCTCGGTGGTGAGGGTTTCGCCGGGGACGTCCGGGGTCAGCTTGAGCGTGTCCACGTGGTCGGTGGCGACCGGCTCCATCCAGACGGTCTGCCAGATCCCGGAGGAGGGGGTGTAGAAGATGCCGCTGGGGTCGAGACGCTGCTTGCCCATCGGCGGGTTCTCGCCGTCGGCCGCGTCCGTCGGGTCGTAGACGCCGACGATCAGCTCCTGGGTGCGGCCCGGTCGCAGGGCGTCGGTGACATCGGCGCTGAACCGGTCGTAGCCGCCGCGGTGGTCGGCCACCCGGGTGCCGTTGACATACACCTCGGCCCGCCAGTCGACGGCGTCGAAGTTCAGCCGCAACCGCTTTGCGTCGCCGACCTTCCAGTCGGCCGGGACGGTGAACGTCCGCCGGTACCACATGCGGTCCTCGTGGCGCTCCACGCCGGAGAGCTTGGACTCCACCGGGTACGGGACCAGGATCCGCTCCTTGAGCCGCTGCCCGACGGGGGGCTTCTCCCCCTCCTTCGCGGCGGCGAACTGCCAGCTGCCGTTGAGGTTGCGCCACTGATCACGGGTGAGCTGGGGGCGCGGGTACTCGGGGTGGGCGTTGTCCGGGCCGACGTCCTTGGCCCAGGGGGTGCTGAGCTGATACGTCGACGTGTTGCCGCCGAAGGACACATACGGCTCGATCGCCCCGTCGCCGTCCGCCAGGCCGCCCTCGCCGTCGTAGCGCACGACGGCCTCGCCGCCGCGGCCGACCACCGGCTCCTTCAGGGCGAGCAGCAGCCGGGACGGGTCGGAAGCGTCCAGCCGGGCGCGCCCGAGCGGCCAGGCCGCGCCGCCGATGACGGCGGTCAGATGTGACGTCAGATCGGCCGGGGGAGTGGTCAGGGGCTGGGCGAAGTCCAGCAGCAGGGTGCGGCCGTCGGGCTGGACGGCGCTGGTCACCGGGCCGTCGTAGTCGAAGTCGGCGGGCAGCCGGAAGGCGGACGCGGGCACGGGCGCCTTGGCCGCGCCCGGCGGGGTCCAGGACAGATGGAGGTTGGAGCCGCCGTAGTGCTCGAAGTACTCGACCTTGATGTCGTACGCCTTGCCCGCGGTGAGCTCGACGGGCTGGGAGGTCTGCTCCTTGTCCCAGTCGTCCACCCAGTGGTCGATGACCGGTTTGCCGTCGATCCACAGCCGGAAGCCGTTGTCGCCGGTGATCGAGAAGGTGTGCGCACCGGAGCGCTCCGGTGTGATCTGGCCGGTCCAGCGGACGCTGACGTCGTCGGACTGTCCGGTGGTGGCCTGCAGCCGCGGATCCAGATTGTCGAAGTCCAGGGCGGTGTCGAGGCTGGTGGCCTTCAGCTCGTGGAAGTCGAAAGCCCCCGGGGCGGACTGGAGGTAGTAGTCGCCGCGGAGGCCGTGGACGACCGGGGAGTCGTCGGAGGGGGTGTCGGCCGCGGCCGGACCTGGACCGGTCAGCAGACCGAGCGCGCCAAGCGCCAAGGCCACGGTCGCGACCACGGATCTGGCGAAAGATGAACGAAAACGCACATGTCCTCCTTGCTGGAACAGCTACTGAGGCTGTTGCTGGGACAAGTGGGGCGCCGCCATTGCGCCATCCCCAACAGAACCTGTCAATAGTGAACGCAAGGCAACAGGCTGCCTGTTGGGTACTGAGCCTTGACGGGAATGCGCTTTCTCCCTAGCGTGCGGTTCATAGATGTGACTGGAATTCAATAAGCTGCACGGAGGAGGCCCGTGATGGGGCGACGGATCGTGGTGTCGGGCGGCGGTACCGGCATAGGACTGGCGGCCGCGGAGACCTTCGCCGCCGAAGGGGACCGGGTGGTCATCCTCGGGCGCCGCGCCGAGGTGCTGCGCACGGCGGCGGACAAGCTCAACGCCGCCTACGGCCCCGACCTGGTCACCTGGACCAGTGCGGACCTCAGCGACCCCGAGCAGACCCGGCGCGCCGCCGAGTTCATCACGGCGGACGGTGGGGTGGACGTCGTCGTCACCAACGCCGGCGGCAACGTCGCGGCCTCCAACGACGGCACCCTCGAAGGCATCGCCGACCAGTACCAGCGGAACTTCGCGGCCAACGTGCTGACCGCCGTCCTGCTCACCGAGGCGCTGGTGCCCCACCTCACCCGGCCCGGCGGCCGGATCGTCCATCTGTCCTCGGTCGCGGCGCTGCGCGGTCCCGGATCGTACGGCGGCACCAAGGCCGCGCTGCACACCTACACCTTCGAGCTGGCCAAGCGGCTCGGCCCGGAGGGCGTCACCGCCAACGCGGTGGCCCCCGGCTATGTCGAGGACACCGAGTTCTTCGGCGAGCGCGGCACGCCCGAGTTCATCGCCCAGCAGATCGGGCAGACGCTCACCGGGCAGCCCGGCACGCCCGTCGAGATCGCGGCCGCCATCCGCTATCTGGCCTCCCCGGAGGCCGCGTACGTCACCGGTCAGGTCCTGCACATCAACGGCGGTGCGCAGTTCGGCCGCTGACGCCGCCTCGCCCCCGGCGCCCCCGCCGGATATAGCCGCGGATCGGATCCGCGCTAGGGCCATACGGCCCTGGAGCAAGGGCCGCGCAGCCCTGCCGCCGCGTTCAGCCGTGGTCCAATCTGGTCCTCCACACAGGTGGGGGGAAGACGGACGGACGGCCGCACCGAAGGAGTCAGCTCGCTGACTCCAAACCATCTTCGGGCGCGGCCGCCCGTCCGTCCTGCGTTACCACCGCTTCACCATGCACGACGCAAGGGGGGACCTCATGTCCGCATACACCGCCCGCATCGGCGCGGCGCTCGCCGCCGGCTGCGCGATCGCCCTGCTGTACCCGGCGACGCCCGCCGGTGCCGCGGGCTCCGTACACCTTTCCAAGATCTACTACGACTCGCCCGGCACGGACAACCGGAGCACCTCCAGCCTCAACGGCGAGTACGTCCAGATCAAGAACTCCACCTCGCGCGGGGTCAGCCTGAAGGGCTGGGTGCTCGTCGACGCGAGCAACCACAAGTACACCTTCCCGAGCTACACCCTCGGCGCGGGCAGGACCGTGACCGTCCGGACCGGCATCGGCTCCGACACCTCGGCCACCAAGTACCAGGACCGCCGGGCGTACGTCTGGAACAACGACGCCGACAAGGCCACCCTCCGCAAGACCGGCGGCTCCACGGTCGACACCTGCTCGTACAACAGCAGCCGGGTCGACTACAAGATCTGCTGAGCGCCCGCCGCGCGGGGGCGCGGCGCAGCCGGTGAAGTCCCGCGGCCCGGACGACAATGGGGGTGTCGAGGGAGGAGAGCCGGTGAGCGGCCGTGGCGGACTGGGTGTGGGAGTACGAGGGCTATGAGCCCGGCGAGGAGCGGTTGCGCGAGTCGCTGTGCACGCTCGGCAACGGCTATCTCGCCACCCGGGGCGCGGCCTCCGAGGCGGCAGCCGATGAGACGCACTACCCGGGCACCTATGCGGCGGGCTGCTACAACCGGCTGACGTCGGTGATCGGCGGACGGCAGGTCCAGAACGAGGACATGGTCAACCTGCCGAACTGGCTGCCGCTGCGCTACCGCGTCCACGACCCGGACCGGCCCGCCGGCACCGGCGGCTGGCTCACACCCGACGGGACCGAGCTGACCGGCTACCGGCAGACCCTCGACCTCCGGCACGGCACCCTCATGCGGCGGCTGCGGTACACCGACCGGCACGGCCGGGTGCTCCACGTCGAGCAGGAGCGGCTCGTCCACATGGGCGATCCGCACCTGGCGGCGATGCGTATCACCCTCCGGGCCGAGGGCTGGGCCGGCACCGTCGAGCTGGAGTCGGGGCTCGACGGTGCCGTGGCCAACACCGGCGTGGCCCGCTACGCCGCGCTGTCCGGCCGCCATCTCATCGACCGGCGCACCGGCGCCGCGAGCCCCGACACCGTATGGCTGAGCTGCCGCACCACCACCTCCGAGGTGCGCGTGGCCATGGCCGCGCGCACCCGGGCCGTCCGCGGCGTGCCCACCGGCGGCGGGCAGCGGCTCACCGAGAGCGCGGCGATGCGCACCCTGGCCCTGCCGGTCGGGCCGGACACTCCGGTCATCGTCGAGAAGACCGTGGCGGTGTACACCTCCAAGGACCCCGCGATGAGCGATCCGACCCAGGCCGCCCTCGACGGAGTGGCCCGGGCGCCGGAGTTCGGCAAGCTGTTGGCCTCCCACCACACCGCATGGGAACACCTGTGGCGCGAGGCGGCGTTGGAGGTCCCCGGCGAGGCGGGCCACATCCTGCGGCTGCACCTGTTCCACATCCTGCAGACGCTCTCGCCGCACACCGCGGAGCTGGACGTGGGCGTCCCGGCCCGCGGCCTCCATGGCGAGGCGTACCGCGGCCATGTCTTCTGGGACGAGCTGTTCGTGCTGTCGTATCTGAACCTGCACTTCCCCGAGGTGTCCCGGGCCCTGCTGCACTACCGCCACCGGCGGCTGCCCCAGGCGTGCCGCGCCGCCGCGGACGCCGGGCGGGCCGGGGCGATGTACCCGTGGCAGAGCGGCGGCGACGGGCGTGAGGAGACCCAGACGCTGCATCTGAACCCGCGCTCCGGCCGCTGGCTGCCGGACCACTCCCGGCTGCAGCACCATGTGGGCTCGGCGGTGGCGTACAACGTGTGGCAGTACTGCCAGGCCAGCGGCGACACCGACTTCCTGTACACCAAGGGCGCGGAGATGCTGGTGCAGATCGCCCGCTTCTGGGCGGACACCGCCGTCATGGATCCGGACCACGGGCGGTACCGCATCCGCGGGGTGGTCGGGCCCGACGAATACCACGACGGCTATCCCGGCACCGACCGCCCCGGGATCGACGACAACGCGTACACCAACGTCACCGCCGCCTGGGTGCTCGACCGGGCCCTGGAGATGGCCCGCACCCTGCCCGAGCCGCGCCGCCGTGAGCTGTTCGAGCGGGTGGGCCTGGACCGCGCGGAGCCGGAGCGCTGGGAGGACGTCTCACGGCGGCTGCTGGTCCCCTTCCACCGGGGCGTCGTCAGCCAGTTCGAGGGCTACGGGGAGCTGGCCGAACTCGACTGGGACGGCTACCGCGCCCGCTACGGCGACGTCCGCCGGCTGGACCGGATCCTGGAGTCCGAGGGCGACTCCGTCAACCGGTACCAGGTCTCCAAGCAGGCCGACGCGCTGATGCTCGGTTACCTCTTCGCCCCCGCCGAGCTGTCGGGCCTCTTCCGGCGGCTCGGCTACGTCCTGGACGACGACGTCTGGCGGGCCACCGTGGCGTATTACCTGCCCCGGACCAGCCACGGCTCGACCCTCAGCGAGCTGGTGCACGGCTGGGTGCTGGTGCGGGCGCGCCGGGCCGAGGCGTGGCGGCACTGCCAGGAGGCGCTGCTCGGCGACGTGGCGGACGTCCAGGGCGGCACCACCGGCGAGGGCATCCACCTCGGCGCCATGGGCGGCACCCTCGATCTGGTGCAGCGCGGCCTGACCGGGCTGGAGACCCGCGAGGACGCCCTGTGGCTGGACCCGGTGCCGCTCCCCGAGCTGTCCGGGCTGTCGGAGTACCGGTTCTCGGTGCGCTATCGCGGTCACTGGGGCGTCGCCCTGCGGGTGCGGGCAGGGAGGCTGTGGATCAGCGTGCCGGACTCGGAGGAGTCCCCGATCGAGGTGCGGCTCGCCGACCGCTCGCTGACCGTCGCCCCGGGCGAATCCCGCTGGGTTCCGCTGCCGCCCGGCTGAACCCGCGGCCTGAACCCGCGGCCTGAACCCGCGACCTGAACCCCGGGTGGCAACCCCGTCGGCCCGCTCAGCCGAGGCCGGGGACCACCAACGCCAGCCAGACGACCGGGGGCACCGCCACCACCATGATCCCGCCGTAGACCATCAGCTGCCGGAAGAACCGGTCCCGGTCCACATCCGGCGCGTTGGCCAGCACCAGCGCCCCGTTGGTCGAGAAGGGGCTGACATCGACGACGGTCGCCGACACCGCGAGGGCCGCGATCATCCCCACCGCGCCGATGTCGCCCTGGGCCAGGAAGGGAACGGCGAGCGGGATCAGCGCGCCCATGATGCCCACCGAGGAGGCGAAGGCGGAGACGATCGCGCCGATGTAGCAGAGCAGCAGGGCGGCGAGCAGCGGAATCCCGATGTCGCTGACCGCCTTGCCCGCGTAGTCGATGGTGCCCATCTCGTCCAGCACCCCGACGTAGGTGAGCACACCGCAGATCAGCAGCACGGTGGGCCAGGTGACCTCGTTCACGGCCTTCTTGCCGTGGTCCGGCCAGAAGACGCTCAGGGCCACGGCGAGGGTGATCGAGGTGAGCCCGGCGTCCAGGTCGAAGGCGAGCACCGCGACCACCAGCACCACCAGCGCGCTCAGCGTGGCGATACGGGCCGGGGTGAGACGGCCCTCCGTGTCGGCCGGCGCCTCCCCCGCCCCGTCTTCCCGCGCCTCCCCGGCGGCGACGGCGGTCCTGGGGAGCTTCAGCCCGCCGCAGACGACGAAGACGACGGCGGCGATGATCAGGTTGACCACCAGGCTCGCGAGGAACAGCGTGACCTCGTTGCCGGGGAGCTTCTCCCGGTCCACGATGCCGTTGACGATCGAGCCGTAGATGCTGATGGGGGAGAAGCCGCCGCCCTGGGCGCCGTGCACCACCATGGCACCCATCAGCAGCGGGCTGATGCGGTACCGCGCGGCGAAGGAGAGCGCGAGCGGGGCGACGATCGCGACCGCCGCCGGGCTCACCGCCCCGATCGCGGTCAGCACCCCGCTGATCGCGAACATCACCCAGGGGATCAGCGCGACCCGCCCGCCCACCAGCCGGATCGAGGCGTGCACCAGCCAGTCGGTGGTGCCATTCGCCCGGGCGAGGGCGAACAGATACGTCACCCCCACCAGGACCACGAACAGATCGCCCGGGAACCCGGCGAAGATATGGTCCGCGCTGAAGTCGGCGACCAGCTCGCCCACGCCGAAGGCGGCGGCGAAGGACAGGGCGCCCATGTTGATCGAACGAGTGGTGGCGATGACGAAGACCACCACCAGCACGAGTATCGAGGTCAATTCGTCGGACATCGAGCGCTCCCGTCACGGGGACCCGGTCGGCGGACCGGGGACGGTCGGACCAAGTGGCCTGCTGGCTGACTCACGTTGGGGGCCGGGCGGTTCAGCAGTCAAGACATCGGTGGCAGATTGGCTCAGCCAATTGGTCAGTGCTCCACCGGTCCGTCAGATCACCGCGCCATCGCTCCACCCGGTGCTACGCTGCGAATCGGGGCCATCACAAACCGCGATGGGGGGAGCCCGTATGCCCGGGGACGCGCTGCGACCGATGAACCGTCAGCGCCTGTACGAGCAGGTGCTGGAGAGGCTGCGCGCCTACGTCGAGGAGGGCGGGCTGCGCGCGGGCGACCGGCTGCCGACCGAGCGCGAGCTGGCCCAGCGCCTCGGGATCAGCCGCGCCTCCGTCAAACAGGCCATCGTCGTCCTCGAGGTGCAGGGGCTCGTCGAGGTGCGCCAGGGCGGCGGTATGCGCCTGCTGCGCGACAGCCTCGACACCGAGCCCGTCGAGCGGCTGGTCGAGCGCCGCCGCAGGCTGCCCGATGTGCTCGACGCCCGCGAGGCGTTGGAGACCAAGCTGGCCGAACTCGCCGCCGAGCGCCGCACCGACGACGACCTCATGGCCCTCCAGCAGGCCCTGATCTGGATGGAGGACGAGATCGAGTCCGGGCGCTACGGCATCGAGGGCGACCGCCGCTTCCACGCCGCCGTCACCGCGGCCGCGCACAGCCCGCTGCTCGGCGAGTTCATGCGCTCCATCGCCGACCAGATCGCCGAGAGCCGCGAGGAGTCGCTGCGCCAGCCCGGCCGTCCCAGGCGTTCGCTCGGCCAGCATCAGAGCATCCTGGACGCCATCGCCGAGCGCCGCCCCAAGGCCGCCGCCGCGGCCATGCGCCGCCATGTCCGCACCGTCGCCCAGGTGCGGCTGCTCAACTGGAATCCGGACGACGCCCCGTGAGCCCGCCGCGGCAGCCGTTCCGAGTGTGACCGATCACGGTCTTGGTCTGGACTTTCCCCCCTGGCTCGTTAGGCTCGGCGCGATCGACATGTGAAAGCGCTCTCACCCGCCGAACAGAAGGGGAACTTCCATGAGACGGAAGCCCGTTGTCCGTGCCGGACTGTCCGCACTCCTCGTCCTCGGTGCCCTCTCGGGCGCCGGCGGGGCCTTCTCGACCGCCGCCGCGGCATCCGGCGCCGACGCCCCCGCGGCGAAGCCCGCCGCCGCGTCGGCGCCGTCCGCCGGTCTCGTCCGCGCGCTCGGCCGGGACCTCGGCCTGACCGCGGACCAGGCGCGTGAGCGGCTCGGCCAGGAGGCCGCCGCCATGAGGCTGGAGTCCAAGGCCGAGCGCGCCGCCGGCGCGTCCTACGGCGGCTCGTGGTTCGACACCAGCAGCGGAAAGCTGGTCGTCGGCGTCACCAGCGCCGAGCGGGCCGCGTCGGTACGGGCCACGGGCGCCACCACCCGGATCGTGAAGCACAGCGCCGGCGCGCTCGACGCGGCCAAGGCGCGCCTCGATGACAAGGCCCGCGAGAAGGCCGCCCCGGCCGGGGTGAGCAGTTGGAGCGCCGACCCCCGCGCGGGCGGCGTCGTGGTCCGGGTCCGCGAGGGCAGCGAGGGCGACGCCGCCGTCCGCGCCTTCCTCCGCGAGGCCAAGCGCTCGTCCTCGGTCCCGGTCACCGTCGAGAAGGCCCCCGCCCAGGCGCCGACGACCTTCGCCGCCGGTACGGTCGGCGGCGACCCGTACTACACCGGCAACGTCCGCTGCTCCATAGGCTTCTCGGTCCAGGGCGGCTTCGTCACCGCCGGACACTGCGGCCAGGCGGGGGGCTCCGTCAGCGGCTGGGACGGCTCGTACATCGGCAACTTCCAGGGCTCCTCCTTCCCCGGCAACGACTACGCCTACGTCAGCGTCGGCAGCGGCTGGTGGACCGTGCCGGTGGTGCTCGGCTGGGGCACCGTTCCCGACCAGCTGGTCCGCGGCTCCAACGAGGCCCCGATCGGCGCCTCCATCTGCCGTTCCGGCTCCACCACCCACTGGCACTGCGGCACGGTCCTGGCCAAGAACGAGACCGTGAACTACAGCCAGGGCGCCGTGTACCAGATGACCAAGACCAGCGTGTGCGCCGAGGGCGGTGACTCCGGCGGCTCGTTCATCAGCGGCGACCAGGCCCAGGGCGTGACCTCGGGCGGCTGGGGCAACTGCTCCGGCGGCGGCGAGACCTGGTACCAGCCGATCAACGAGATCCTGTCGGTGTACGGCCTGCGGCTGCACACCGCCTGACGGGGCGGTACCGCGACAAGACGACGGGGCGGGCCGCCCGGCCCGCCCCGTCGTATCGTTTCGCCACCTATCCGTGGTGGCGCGCGGACAGCCGGTGCGGGTCGTGGCCGGGGATGGTGCCATCGGCCTTGGCGACCAGGAACAGCCCGGCCATGCCCATATCGGAGTGGCTCTGGACATGGCAGTGATACATCCAGGCGCCGGGGCCGACGTTCTCCCCGGCGATCACCTGGAAGCCGAAGGAGTCGGCGGGCCCAGTGATCTTGTTGTCGATCACCCGGCTCACATCGTCCGGGCCTTCCAGCAGCCCGGTGCGGTTGTCCGCCCAGCGGTGCCCGTGCATATGGAAGGTGTGGTAGTACTCGCCGTGCGTGATCATGATGATCTCGACGCGGTCGCCCACCGTCGCCCGGAACTCCGGGGCCTCATGCCCCGCCTTGTTGTTGATCGTCATGTCGTTGAAGACGATGGTGAACTGCTTGTCCGGCAGGATGTCGCCCGCCCGCCGCACCACCACGGGGCCGTACAGCCCCTTCCGGAGGCCGCCGGTGCCGTGCGGGGTGCCCACCGCGTGGTCGTGGTAGTGCCAGTAGCCCGCGCTGCCCGGCCGCCAGGTGCCGTCGGCGCGCTTGCCCGGGGCGTGGGTGCGCCAGGTGTAGGTGCGGGTGCCGCCCGGCTCCACGGCGCTGCGGTTGAGCTGGGTGCCGTCGCTGGCCACGTCGTAGTCCAGGCCGTGCACATGGAGGCTGGCCGTGACGTCCATGGTGTTCTCGAACTCGATGTGCAGGGTGTCGCCCTCGGTCAGCTCGATCAGCGGACCGGGGATGGTGGCCTTGCCCTTTTCGAGGCCGTAACCCATCTGGCCGTCAGGCAGCTTCTCGGCGTAGAGCTTGAGATGGCGGACCACCCCGCCCGCGGTCGCCGTCCGGACCGCGCCGGACGGGACCTTCGGCGCCTTCGCGGCGGCGGAGGAGGTGAGGGCCAGCGGTCCGACGGCCGCGGCGGCCGCGCCGCCGGTGAAGAGCCGTCTGCTGAGACCGCGTCTGGAGGTGAAGCCGGGTGCGTCGCTCATCGTTCTCCCAAATCGCTGTGGATCCCCTGCCGTTGACGATGCGCAGATGCCCCGGGGTGCTTTCACGGTAGCCGGGGGAGCCTCGTTCATCCACACTCAGGACAAAGTTCGTTGAATCGCGGTCATAGCTATTGGCGGGTTGCGAAAAGCCGTCTAGCTTCCTTCAGCGGTGGTTTCCGGTATGTGAGAGGGATGGGTGACCCATGCGGGACAAACCGTACCAAATGCCCTCAAGGTGGAGAGGGATGACAGTCGGTCGGCTGCGGAAGAGACGCGCGGGGGTGGCGGCACTGCTCTTCGGCGCGCTCACCGCGACCCTGCTGGGCGGGAGCCCCGCCAGCGCCCGGCCCGAGGATCGTGCGCCACTCACGCTGCCGTCCCCGCCCGGCGGGGACAACGTCCGGGTCCTGGTGTTCCACGGCTCTGCGGGGGACGAGCCGGCCACGGTGAACGCGGGCATCGAGGCCATCGAGAAGATCGGCAACCAGGGCCCCGCGGCGACCCGGTTCACCGTCGACGCCACCGCCGACGCCTCGGTCTTCACCAAGCCCAAGCTCGGCAAGTACAACGCCGTGGTCTTCCTGACCGGCTCCGGCGATGTGCTCGACCCCGAGCAGGAAGCGGGGCTGGAGGCGTACATGAAGGCGGGCGGCGGCTTCCTCGGCATCCATGACGCGGCCCGCAACGAGCCGTACTCCGACTGGTACAGCGGGCTGATCGGCGCCCGCCCGGCGGCCACCAGCCCGGGCACCGCCCAGCGGGCCGTGGTGGAGGTCGGCGACCGCGTCCACCCGGCCACCAAGGAGCTGCCGCTGGAGTGGAAGCGCACGGACACCTGGCCGAACTGGAAGGTCAACCCGTCGGGCACGGTGCACACCGTGGCCCGGGTCCGGGAGTCCAGCTACCAGCCGGGCACCGGCGCCAACGGCTGGGACCACCCGATCTCCTGGTGCCGTGACTACGACGGCGGCCGCTCCTTCTACACCGGGATGGGCGGTACGGTCGCCACCTTCCAGGAGACCGACTTCCGTGCCCATCTGCGGGGCGCGCTGCTGTGGACCACCCGTCTCTCGAGCGCCGACTGCAAGGCCACCATCAACGCGAACTACAAGGCCGAGCGCGTCACCAAGCCCAATCAGCCGGGCCAGTCGGACCAGATCGGCGAGCCGCACGGCCTCGTCGTCGCCAAGGACGGCCGGGTGCTCTACATCGGCCGGGGCGGCGGTGACAACAGCGCGCCCGTGGTCACCGACTGGAACGACCCGGAGATCGGCAAGGGCCAGGGCCAGATCCATGTCTACGACCCGGCCACCGGAAAGGTGACGCTCGCGGGCGCCCTGACCGTCTTCGGCAACAAGGGCGGCGGCGATGAGCTGATCAAGGTCGAGGAGGGGCTGCTCGGTATCGAGCTGGACCCGGACTTCCTCGACAACGGCTGGGTGTATCTCCACTACACCCCGCACTCCCGGATCAACCGGGACACCCAGATGGCCGAGCGCCGCGTCTCCCGCTTCACCCTGGACCCGAAGACCAACAAGCTGGACCTCGGCTCGGAGAAGGTCCTGCTCTCCTGGCCGGTCCAGATCCACAGCTGCTGCCATGCGGGCGGCGGGATGTCCTGGGACTCCAAGGGCAATCTCTACATCGCCACCGGCGACAACAACTCCTCGCAGTTCAGCGACGGCTACTCCGGTAACAACCCGCAGCCGAACTACAAGGGCGTCTCCTTCGCCGACGCCCGCCGCACCGCGGGCAACACCAACAACCTCAACGGCAAGATCCTGCGGATCCACCCCGAGGACGACGGCACCTACACCCTCCCCGAGGGCAATCTCTTCACCGGTAAGGAACCCGACGAGGGCGGGGGCAAGACCCGTGGCGAGATCTATGTGATGGGGGTGCGCAACCCGGCCCGGATCTTCGTGGACCAGAAGACCGACATCCTCTACGCGGGATGGGTCGGCCCCGACGCGGGCGAGCCCAGCACCACCTGGGGCCCGGCCAAGTACGACACCTTCGCCGCCATCACCAAGGCGGGCAACCACGGCTGGCCGTACTGCATGGGCAACAAGCAGCCCTACCGGGATCGCAATCTGCCCGACCCCAGCAAGCCGCTGGGCTGGTACGACTGCGATCACCCCAAGAACGAGTCGCCCAACAACAACGGTCTGGTGAACCTGCCGCCCATCACCGGGAACACCATCTGGTACTCGCCGCAGGGCGGTGCCCCCGACTATCCGCGGGACGCGAACGGCATCCCCAGCTACAAGGCGTCCGAGGCCAAGTTCCTGCTGCCGTGGCTCAAGGGCGGCGGTCAGGCCACCATGAACGGCCCGGTCTACCGCTATGACGCCGACAGCGACTCCACCACCAAATGGCCCGCCTACTGGGACGGCAAATGGTTCGTCGGCGACTTCTACGACGCCGACCAGCCGCGCCACGCGGTGGTGACCGACCCGAAGACCGTCGGCAAGGGCGGTCTGCCGGTGCACGCCGAAACCCTGAAGAAGATCATCCCGGTGGGTGCCGACGGCATCCGCAACCTCATGGACTGGAAGTTCGCCCCGGACGGCTCGCTCTACGTCCTCGACTACGGGCGCGGCTTCTTCACCTCCGACTCCAAGTCGGCGCTGTGGCACATCACCTACACCGGCGGCGAGCCCACTCCGCTCGCCCAGGATCTGGCCAGGAAGGCGGAGTGACCGTGAAACGAAGGCGCCCCAAACCCAGCAGACCCTGGCTGCCCCTCCTCGCCGCGCTGCTCATGATCCTCGGGCTGAGCTCGGCGACGGCGACGGCGGCCCACGGGCAGAACGACACCCGGCAGGCCGTACAGCAGACCCTCACCTGGACCGCGGGTGACGACATCACCAAGTACGCCTCGGCGCCGACCACCGCGGTCGCCGGGAAGACCACCATCGTCTTCGAGAACAGCACGGCCACCGGCAACACCATGGGGATGCCGCACACCCTGACCTTCGATGTCTCCGACCCCGAGTACAACAACGACGTTCCGCTGAACATCCTCGCCAACCCCTCGGACGACAGCGGCGGCAAGCACACCGCCGAGGTCACCCTCAGCCCCGGCCGCTACCGCTACCACTGCACCATCCCCGGCCACGGCCAGATGCAGGGCATCCTGGTGGTCACCGACGGCGGCGGTGGCGAGGACACCACCGCGCCCGACGCCACGGCGAAGGTCGAGGGCGAGAAGAACGCGGACGGCGCGTACATCGGGATGGCCACCGTCACAGTGTCCGCCACCGACGAGGGCTCGGGCGTGGACCGGATCGAGTTCGCGGAAGGAGACGGGGCGTTCCAGCCGTACACCGCCCCGGTGATGGTCCACCAGGTGGGCCCGCACACCATCCGCTACCGGGCCGTGGACAAGGCCGGGAACGTCTCGGAGGTGAAGTCGGTGGACTTCACCGTGGTGGCGCCGCCGACGGACGACACCACGGCGCCCGAGACCTCCGCCACCGTCTCCGGTGAGAAGGACCCGTCCGGTGCGTACATCGGCATGGCCACCGTGACCATCACCGCCTCCGACACCGGTTCCGGGGTCAACCGGATCGACTACGCCCTGGGCGAGGGGGAGTTCCAGCCCTACACCGGTCCGGTGATGGTGCATGACGCGGGCTCCCACACGGTGCGCTACCGGGCGGCGGACAAGGCCGGGAACGTCTCGGAGGTGAAGTCGGTGGACTTCACCGTCGTGGCCCCGCCGGCCGAGGACACCACACCCCCGGCGGTCTCCGCGACGGTCGACGGAACGAAGAACTCCGACGGCGCCTATGTGGGCAGCGCCAAGGTCTCGCTCACCGCGACCGACGACGACTCCGGGGTGGAGAAGGTCGAGTACTCCCTGGACAGCGGTCCGTATCTCGCCTACACCACCCCCGTGGCGGTGGACCGGGTGGGCCGCCACACCGTCGCGTACCGCGCGACCGACAAGGCGGGCAACACCTCCGAGGCGCGGCAACTGGCGTTCACCGTGGCCGAGGGCGGCGGGGTGCCCGCACCCGCGTGCCCGGAGTGGGACGAGCGCCTTACGGTGATCGTCGGCACGGTGGACACCGGCGTCCCCAACCGCATCACCCGTAGCCGCTGCACCATCAATGAGCTGATCGAGGACGAGAAGGACTGGTCCTCCCACGCCCTCTTCCTCAAGCACGTCACCACCGTCACCGACAAGCTGCTCACCGACGGCGTCATCGACCAGCGCGAGTACCGGGCGATCAACAAGGCGGCCAAGCAGTCCGGGATCGGCAAGCCCGGTCAGGACGAGGGCTACCGCCCGCTGTTCGACGGCACCAAGAAGTCCTACGACAAGTGGCAGCACGTGGGCGGCGGGGCCTTCGGTCTCAATGACGACGGCAGCATCACCAGCAGCACCTCGGTCGAGGGCATGGGCATGCTGTGGTTCCCGCAGCGGACGTACGACGACTTCTCGCTGAAGCTCCAGTTCCGGGATGACGCACCCGGGACGGGCAATGCCAACGGCGGTGTCTTCGTGCGCTTCCCCTATGTGCACGACCACCCCGAGGAGTCCCGTCCGGAGTGGGTCGCCATCAAATACGGGCACGAGGTGCAGATCCTCGACCGCCCCGACGGCGACATGTACAAGACCGGATCGATCTACGGTTTCGACCGGGTCGGGCTCAGCGGCGCCGGGGTCACCCCCAAGGGCAGCTGGAACGACTATGAGATCCGGGTGGTCGGTCAGCACTACTCGATCTACCGCAACGGTGTGCTGCTCAATGAGTTCGAGAACACCGGCGGCCAGGAGTTCACCCCGCCGCGCGGGGACGACCCCGGTACGGACGGCCGTCGGTACTCCTCCGGGTACATCGGTCTCCAGGTCCACAGCACCGATGATGTGATCTCGTACCGCGACATCCGCATCAAGGAGCTGTAGGACAGCCCGCGTACGACGTGAGGAACGGCGCGAGGAGATGAGTGGCCGCCGGAGCACCCCAGCCCCCGGCGGCCACCCTCTTGTGGCACGGACCGACGTTACCTCAGGTAACACCCATCGGTAACCCCCATTGGGATCGACGTACTGACGTACCGTCAGGATGCCAGGGTGTCCAGAATCCCCTGCCCGTACTTCACCAGCTTGTTCTCGCCGACCCCGCTCACCGTGCCGAGCTCGTCGAGCGTGGTGGGGGAGAGGGTCGCGATCTCGCGCAGGGTGGCGTCATGGAAGACCACATACGCGGGGACGCCCTGCTCCTTCGCGGTCGCCGCACGCCAGGCGCGCAGCCGCTCGAAGACCGGCACGGCCTCCTCCGGCAGATCCACCGGGGCCTTCTTGGACTTCCCCGAAGCCCCCGTCTTCGCCTTGGCGGCGCGCGGCGCCTTCTCCGGCTCGCGCCGCAGCCTGACCTCGCGCCGCTGGCCCAGCACCTCCGAGCTCGTGTCGGAGAGCACCAGCGTGCCGTAGTCCCCCTCGACGCCGATCAGCCCCTGCGCCAGCAACTGCCGTACCACGCCGCGCCATTCGGCCTCGCGCAGCTCCGTGCCGATGCCGAACACCGAGAGGGCGTCATGGTCGAACTGGATGACCTTGGCCGTCTTCTTGCCGAGCAGGATGTCGATGATCTGCCCCGCGCCGAACTTCTGGTTGCGCTCCCGCTTGAGCCGCACCACCGTGGACAGCAGCTTCTGCGCGGGGACGGTGCCGTCCCAGGACTCCGGCGGAGTGAGGCAGGTGTCGCAGTTCCCGCAGGGGGTGGACTCCTGGCCGAAGTAGGCCAGGAGCCCCACCCGGCGGCACTCCATCGTCTCGCACAGCGCCAGCATCGCGTCGAGATGGGCGCCGAGGCGGCGCCGATGGGTGTCGTCGCCCTCCGAGGTGTCGATCATCTTCCGCTGCTGGACGACATCCTGGAGCCCGTACGCCAGCCAGGCGGTGGAGGGCTGCCCGTCCCGCCCGGCGCGGCCGGTCTCCTGGTAGTAGCCCTCGACCGACTTGGGCAGGTCCAGATGGGCCACGAACCGCACATCGGGCTTGTCGATCCCCATGCCGAACGCGATCGTGGCCACCACGACCAGACCGTCCTCCCGCAGGAAGCGCGCCTGGTGCTCGGCGCGCATCCGCGCGTCCAGCCCCGCGTGGTACGGCACCGCGTCGATGCCCTGGGCGACCAGGAACTCGGCCGTCTTCTCCACCGAGGAGCGGGACAGGCAGTAGACGATCCCCGCGTCGCCCGCGTGCTCGGCCCGCAGCAGCTCCAGAAGCTGCTTTTTGGGCTCGTTCTTGGGAGCGATCCGGTACTGGATGTTCGGACGGTCGAAGCTGGCCACGAAGTGCAGCGCGTCCTGCAGCTTCAGCCGGGACGCGATCTCCGAGTGGGTGGCCTCGGTGGCGGTCGCGGTCAGCGCGATCCGGGGCACGGTCGGCCAGCGCTCATGCAGCTCGGACAGGGCCAGATAGTCGGGCCGGAAGTCGTGCCCCCACTGGGCCACACAGTGCGCCTCGTCGATGGCGAACAGCGAGATCGTGCCCCGGTCCAGCAGCCGCAGCGTGGACTCGACCCGCAGCCGCTCGGGCGCGAGATAGAGCAGGTCCAGCTCGCCCGCGAGGAACTCGGCCTCGACCATCCGCCGCTCGTCCAGGTCCTGGGTGGAGTTGAGGAACCCGGCCCGCACCCCGAGGTTCCGCAGCGCGTCGACCTGGTCCTGCATCAGCGCGATCAGGGGGGAGACGACGACGCCGACGCCCTTCCGCACGAGCGCCGGGATCTGGTAGCACAGCGATTTGCCACCGCCGGTCGGCATGAGGACGAGCGCGTCACCACCGGCCACGACATGGTCGATGATCTCCTGCTGACCTCCCCGGAACGAGTCGTAACCGAAGACGCGGTGCAGCACGCCGAGCGCGTCGCTCGCATCGGTGCCGAGCGCGGCGCTCGTATCGGGGCCGGTGTCGGGAAGAGCCATCCGCCGATTCTAGGGGGCCCGCCGTAACCCGCGGCGACCACCTGTGGACAACCGGCCGGATGAGGCAAGGTGTGTGGGCACAGTGGCCGATGAGATGGGTGGCGTGCCATGCTCATGCCCACTTGCTCTGTCCGTCCTTCCCCCACAAGGAGGCCGATCGTGAGATCCAGCAAGTTCGTCCGTGCCTTACCCGCCGCGGTGACGGCGGTGCTCGCCCTGACGGCCGGACAGGCCGTGGCCGCTCCCTCCTCCGCCGCCCCGGCGGAGCACACCGCCGCCGCGCGGGTCGTGACGTACGACGCCAGCGGGGCGGCCGAGTTCAAGGACGCCGTCTCCAAGGGCGCGGCGATCTGGAACGAGAGCGTGGCCAACGTGGAGCTGAAGCCGGCCGCGTCCGGGCAGCAGGCCAACGTCCGCATCATCGCGGACAACGGCTGGCCCCGCACCCTCTCCACCGGACTGGGCCGCGGCACGATCTACTTCGGCCGCCAGGCCGTTGACGAGGGCTACAACACGGTGCGGATCTCCTCGCACGAGCTCGGCCATATCCTCGGCCTGCCGGACATGAAGCCGGGGCCGTGTTCGAGCCTGATGTCCGGCTCCACCGCCGGGATCCCCTGCACCAACCCCTACCCGAACACCGCCGAGAAGGCCGAGGTCGAGGACAGCTTCGGCCTCGTGGGCGCGACGACGGCCGCGCCACGGATGTACCGGGACTGACCCGAGCGGGCCGGGAGCGCCAGGCTCCCGGCCCCTCGCCCGCACCGGAGCGGCCCGTCGTCAGACGGTGATCACCTCGACGTCGGGCAGCGCCCGGAAGGGACCGAGCTGGTCATCGGTGGCCCCGCTGTCGGTGACCAGCGTCCACGGCCGGTCCAGCGGCGCCCAGGCGGTGAACGGTGACTGGCCCAGCTTGCTGCTGTCGGCGAGGACGTACAGCTCCTTGCCGCGGTCGGCCATCATCTCCTTGAGCGAGGTCTGCTGGAGGCACGCCTCGCAGATGCCCCGCCGCGCGTCCAGCCCGTCGGCGCCGAGGAAGACCTTGTCCGCCGTCAGCCGGGACAGGGTCAGCTCGGCGAGCGGTCCGACGAAGCCCTGGCTGACATGGCGCAGCGTCCCGGCGAGGGTGATCAGCTCGACGCCGTCCGCCTCGGCCAGCTCGCGCAGCGCGGTGAGCCCGCTGGTGATCACGGTCAGATCGGTACGGGCGCGCAGATGGTGGGCGAGCCGTCCGGTCGTGGTACCGGCGTCGAGGATGACGGTGTCGCCCGGCCCGATCCGGGCGGCCGCCCAGCGCCCGATGCGGTCCTTCTCGGCGACCGCGAGCCCGCTGCGCTGCCCGAGGGTGGGCTCGACGGTGTGACCCGCGCTCATCGCGCCGCCGTAGGTGCGGGCGATGACGCCCTGTTCGGTGAGGAGCGCGAGATCCCGGCGGATGGTGGAGGGGGTCACCTCCAGTGAGCGGGCCAGCTCCTCCACGACGACTGTGCCATCGGTCTGGATCATTCGGGCGATCAGTTCCCGGCGGTCCCCGGCGCGCAGCCGTCTGCGCTCCTCCACACCGGCCTCCTGGCTCATGGCGGCCCCCATCCTTCCCTCACTCTGCGCGACTCTGCGCAGCCCTGAGCAACATTATCAGTCTGCGCATTCCGCGCTGTTTCCGCGCGGGCGCTGCGCAGAGTCTTGTGTGTTACGCGCAATCGCGCGAGCACTCCGCTCACAACGCGCATGGAGCGAGGGGGTCGCATGAGGGCGGACAGTGTGCCGACGCAGGTCGGAACGGTGGGCGAGGCGCCGTCCGACGATCCGTACGCACTGCGGGCGGGCGACACCAAGGGGCCGCCGCGCGATCCACGCGGAACGGTGCGCCGAGCCAGAACGAGAGAGAGCGAGAGAAGCTGACAGCATGAACACTTCCCCCGCCGACTTCGCCGCCCGGCTGCGCGCCCGCCGGCGGATCATCGGCTACTGGGTCGTCCTCGACAACCCCGTGGGCACCGAGCGCCTGGCCGGGCTCGGCTACGACTACATCTGCGTCGACGCCCAGCACGGCCTCCTCGACTACAAGGGCACCCTCGGCGCGATGACGGCCATCGACGCCCGCGGTACCGCCGCCGGTATGGTGCGCGTCCCGGCCAACGACGGCTTCTGGATCGGCCAGGCCCTCGACGCCGGGGCCCGCGGGGTCATCGTCCCGCTGGTCAACACCGCCGAGGAAGCGGCAGCCGCGGTCGCCGCCTGCCGTTACCCCCCGCTCGGGGTGCGCTCCTACGGCCCGATGCGCTCGGGCCTGCGGGTGGGTCCAGCCCCGGTCGAGGCCAATCAGCAGGTCGCCCGCGTCGTGATGATCGAGACGGCCCAGGCACTGGCCAACACCGCGGAGATCTGTGCCACGGACGGGCTCGACGGCGTCTATATCGGCCCCTCCGACCTCACCATCGCGCTCGGCGGCCGGACCTCGACCGACACGTCGGTGGCGGAGAAGTTCGAGGCGGCGCTGGCGAAGGTCACCGAGGAGGCACGGACCGCGGGCATCGCCGCCGGAATTCACTGCCCTGACGGGGCGACGGCCGCGGGGCGCCTGGCCCAGGGCTTCACCTTCGCCACTGTCAGCAGCGACTTGGTCCACCTGGAGCAGGCGGCGGCGGCACATTTGCGGGACGCGACCGCCTGAGCGCATCCCCGGGTCCCGGGGGCGGCGGAGCCCACGGGACGGGGTCCGGGGGCTCCGCCCCAGCGAAAGCCTCCGGGCCCGGGTCAGCTCTCCACGCGCAGCGGCGGGTCCGCCAGGCCCCCGGCCCTCGGCAGCAGCACCGTCCGCAGGGCGACCCTGGGGGAGAGCAGACGGGACGGGCCCGCCGTGAGATACGTGACGTCACGGAACGCCGCGCCGACCACCGGGTCGATCGCGGCCCGGTCCGCCAGCCGCCCGAAATACCAGCTCCGCAGCCGCTCGGCCGCACCGGGCGGCGTGGTGTCCGCGTCCGCGGCGTACGGGCGGTCCGCGCCGACGGCGGTCAGCCAGGCGGTGTCGCTCGCCCGGGCCACAGCACGCTGTGCCGTGGCCGCGAAACCGGGCCGCAGACCTGACTCGGCCAGGCGGCGGCGCAGGGCCAGCCCGCTGAGGGCGGCCACCGCCATGCCCTGACCGTAGATCGGGTTGAAGGTGCAGGCGGCGTCCGAGACCGCGAGAAACCCCTCGGGCAGCGCGCCCGGGGCGTCGTAGTGGCGGCGGCGGTTGGAGGTGTCGCGGAACCCGTACGGCGGGGACACCGGCTCACAGGTCCGCAGATGTTCGTAGAGCGCCGGCTCGTTCAGGGACTTGACGAAGCCGAGCACCTCCGAGCCCTCGGTCGGCGGATGCTGGCCGCGCACCCCCGACAGCGTCAGCAGCCAGTTGCCGCCCTCGACCGGGGACCACGCCGCACCGCGCGGACAGTCCGGGCGGGGCTGGATGACCATCACCATGTCCAGCGGCTCGGCGGGCCGGAACATCTGGGTGCAGTAGCCGATCCCGGCGTCGACGATCTCCTCGCGCGGCGCCGGAGCGCCCAGTTCCGCCAGCCACTTGGGGGCGCGCGAGCCGCGCCCCGAGGCGTCGACAACCAGATCGGCGGGCAGCTCCCGGCCGGTGCGCCCGGCGTCGCGCGCCCGCACCCGTACGCCGGTCACCCGGTCCGCGCCGCCGAGCAGCCCGATGGCCTCGGTGCCCTGGAGCACCTCCACCCGGGTCCCGGATCCCTCGGCCTCGGCCAGCACCCGCGCCCGTACGGTGGCGTCGAACAGCGCCCGGGTGCAGCTGGTCGTGGCGTGCCTGCCCTCGTGGAAGCGGCGCTGCCAGCCGTTGGGGGCCTTGGTGATCACATCGCGCGGCGCCTCCAGACGGTGCGCGCCCGCCGCCTCCAGCTCACCGTTCAGCCCGGGAAACAGCTCTTCCAGGGCGCGCCGCCCGCCGCTGAGGAAGACATGCAGATGACGGCCCTGGGGCACGCCCTTGCGGAAGGTGGGCTGCTCCGGGTAGCGGTCGCGTTCCACCAGAGTGACCGTGTCCACGTGGCCGAGGAGTGCCCCCGCGGCCAGTGTGCCCGCGAGCCCTCCGCCCACCACCACCGCGCCGCCCTTGCCCATCTGCCCGCCCTCCCGCCGACCGTGATCATTGACGGCCCAAGCCTGGTGCCCCGGGCCTGGGCCGTCAACCACGTACGGTTACGGGACGACCACGATCTTCCGGCCCTGTCCCGCCTTGAACTGGTCGAGCGCCTGGGGGTACTCCTCCAGCGGCAGCCGGTGGCTGATGAAGATCTTCGGGTCCAGCACGCCGGTCGCGAACAGCCCGGCGGCGCGCTCGTAGCTGTGCAGCACGGCCATGGAGCCGGTGATGGTGATCTCCTGGTTGTAGATCTTGTACGGCTCGATGGTGGCCCGCGTCGCGTAGTCGGAGACACCGAACTGCAGGAACGTTCCGGCCTTGGCCACCCGGCCCAGGCCGTCCTGAATGGCGGCCTGGTTGCCGGTGGCGTCGATGACCACGTCCCAGCCGCGCGGCTGCTCCAGCTCGTCCGCCGAGGCGGCGGACCGGGTGCAGCCGAGGGTGCCGGCCGTGGCCAGCCGCTCGGAGTTGACGTCGAGCATGTCCACGCTGGCGGCGCCGGTCCGCTTGGCCAGCTCCAGCATCATCAGCCCCATGGTGCCGGAGCCGTAGATGAGCACCTCGGCGCCCAGGTTGCCGTTGAGCACGTCATAGCCGCGCACCGCGCAGGACAGCGGCTCGATCAGGGCCGCGTCGGCCACGTCCACATGCTCGGGCAGCTTGACGCAGTTGGCCACCGGGGCCACCGCGAACTCGGCGGCCCCGCCGGCGACGCTGACCCCGATCGCGTTCCAGTTGTCGCACAGATTGCCCCGGCCGATCCGGCAGTAACGGCACTCGTGGCAGTGCAGGGAGGGGTCGACCGCGACCCGGTCGCCCACCGCCAGCTCGGTGACACCACTGCCGATGCCCACGACCACACCGGCGAACTCATGCCCGGGGACGATCGGCAGCGTGGGCGCGAACTCCCCCTGCAGAATGTGCAGATCGGTGCCGCACAGCCCGCAGGCCGCCACGTCCACCACGACCTCACGGGGGCCCGGGGTGGGGTCCGCGACGGTGGCGACGGTGACCTTGCCGGGGGCTTCGATGACTGCGGCCCTCATTTGACTGCTCCTAGCGAAAGGCCCTGGACCAGCTTGTCCTGGGCGGCGAAACCGGCGGCCAGCACCGGCAGAGAAATGACCATCGACGCCGCGCACACCTTGGCCAGGAACAGCCCCTGGCTGGTGACGAACGTGGTCAGGAACGCCGGGGCGGTCTGGGCGACCACACCGGTGAGCACTTGGGCGAAGAGCATCTCGTTCCAGCTGAAGATGAAGCAGATCAGCGAGGTGGCGGCGATGCCCGGGCCCGCGATCGGGGCGACGACCCGCCACAGGATGGTGGGCAGCCGCGCCCCGTCCATCTGGGCGGCCTCGATGATGGACACCGGGATGTCGGCGAGGAAGGACTGCATCATCCACACCGCGATCGGCAGGTTCATCGAGGTGTAGAGGATCACCAACAACCAGACGTTGTCCAGGAAGTTGATGTCCCTGGCGAACAGGAACACCGGCAGCAGTCCGGCCACCACCGGCAGCATCTTGGTGGACAGGAAGAAGAACATCACATCCGTCCACTTGCGCACCGGCCGGATCGACAGCGCGAACGCCGCCGGAAGCGCCAGCACCAGCACGAAGCAGGTGGAGAAGAGGGAGGTGCCCACCGAGTTGAGCAGGGCGGGCCAGGGGCTCGCCCCGCCGCCCACGCCGAAGAAGTCCTTGTACCCGTCGAGGGTCAGCGGAGCGGCCAGCGACGGCGGGTTGGTGGCGGCGTCGGCCTCGGAGTGGAACGAGGTCAGCAGCATCCACAGCACCGGCAGGACGAAGACGATGCCGATGAACCAGGCCAGTACGCCGAGCGCGGCACCGCGCCGCTTGGCCCGGCGGGTGGCTTCCGGAACGGATGTGATGGGCACCGGGGTGCTCACGGCGGTCATGCGCGGGACGCCTCCTCACGGAAGAGGGACGACACCACGCGCAGCGCGAAGGTGGCGATGATGATCGTGCCGATCACCACCACGACCCCCGCGGCCGATGCCAGCCCGTACTCGTGGGCGTTGTAGAAGGTTTCGTAAATGGTGTACGGCAGGTTGGCGGTGTCCAGGCCACCGCGGGTCATGGTGAAGACGGCGTCGAAGTTCTGCACGATGTAGATGGACCCGAGCAGGGTGCCGAGCTCCAGATAGCGGCGCAGATGCGGCAGCGTCAGAAAGCGGAAGATCTGCCAGGCCCCCGCCCCGTCCAGCCGGGCCGCCTCGATCATGTCCAGCGGGCGGCTCTGCAGCCCGGCCAGCAGGATGAGCATCATGAACGGCGTCCACTGCCAGATCAGCGACGCCTCCACCGCGATCAGCGGCGTATCGGTGAGCCACTCCGGCTGGGGCCCGCCCAGCCAGTTGAGCACGCCGTTGAACAGGCCGTACTCGGGGTTGTACAGCGCGTGCTTCCACAGCAGCGCCGAGGCCACCGGCACCAGCAGGAACGGCGCGATGAGCATGGTGCGGACCAGGCCCCGGCCACGGAACTTGCGGTCCAGCAGCAGCGCCAGCAGCAGCCCCAGCACCACGCTGACGATCACCACGGAGGCGGTCAGCAGCACGGTGGTGACGATGGACTCGCGCAGCGCCTCGTCGCTGAGCACCGTCTTGTAGTTCTCCAGCCCCGCGAAGGCGCGGCGGTCGGGCCGGAACGAGTTCCAGTCGAAGAGCGAGATCACCAGCGTGGCCACGAACGGAAGCTGGGTGACCACGATCAGAAAGATCAGTGCGGGCAGCAGCGGCGCCCGGGTGGCCCACTCCCGGGCCCGGTTCCGCTGCGCCACGGGGCGCCGTGCGGGGGTGGGCGCCGCGGTCGGTGGCCGCTCGCCGCTCACGGATACTGCCGTCGTCGGATTACTCATCGGTACTCCTCGCCGACCTTCTCGGCCAGCTGCTGCGACTTCTTCAATGCCGACTCGACGGATTGCTTTCCGGCGATGGCGGCGCTGATCTCCTGGGCGACCTTGGTGCCCAGATCGGCGAATTCGGGGATGTCGACGAACTGGATGCCGATGGTCGGCCGGGGCTGCACTCCCGGATCACGCGGCTTGGCGCTGAGGATCGCCTTGCGGGTCTCTTCGGAGAAGGAGCCGGCGGTGTCGCGGTAGTCCGGATTGGAATAAGTGGACGACCGCTTGCCCGCGGGGACGTTGGCCCAGCCGAAGTTCTTTCCGACCAGGTCCTCGTACTTCTTGCTGGATGCCCAGGAGATGAACTTCCACGCGTTGTCGGGGTGGCGCGACGCCTTCTGGACGCCCCAGGCCCAGGTGTAGAGCCAGCCCGAGCTGTCGGTCTTCTCCACCGGCGCCTGGACATATCCGATCTTGCCCTTGACCGGGGACTTGGCGGCCTCCAGCGACCCGGCGGCCGAGGTGGCGTCGTACCACATGGCGCTCTTGCCCTGGGTGAGGTTGTTCAGGCACTCGGCGAAGCCCGACTGGGCCGCGCCGGCCTCACCGTGCTTGCGCACCAGGTCGACATAGAACTTGGTCGCCTTGGTGAACTCGGGCGAGTCCAGTTGCGCCTTCCAGTCCTTGGTGAACCAGGTGCCGCCGAAGGTGTTGACCACCGTGGTCAGCGGGGCCATCAGCTCACCCCAGCCGGGCAGCCCGCGCAGGCAGATGCCGTTCATACCCTTGCGGGAGCCGTCGACCTTGGCCGCGATGTCCGCGACCTGCTGCCAGGTGGGCCGCTCGGGCATCTTCAGATGCTTCTCGGCGAGGACGTCCTTGCGGTACATCAGGAACGACGACTCGCCGTAGAAGGGCTCGGCGTAGAGCTTGCCGTCCTCGGCGGTCAGCGACTGCCGCATGGAGGGGAGGACGTCCTTCTGGTCGAATGCCTTGTCCTTGGCGGCATAGCCGTCCAGCGGCATCAGCCAGCCGTTCTTCGCGTAGAAGGGCACCTCGAAATTGCTGATGGTGGCCACGTCGTACTGGCGCGCCTGATTGGCGAAGTCCTGGCTGATCTTGTCGCGGACCTCGTTCTCGGGCATCATCGTGAATTTGACCGTGATGCCCGTTTCCTTGGTGAAATACTTCTTGGTGAGCTTCTGCAAGTCCACCATCTGCGGGTTGTTCACCATCAGAACGCGGATGGTCTTGTCGCCTGAGCTGCCGCCCCCCATACCGGCGCAACCGGTCAGGAGCGCGCCCGCGGTCAGGGCCACCACCGGTATCCGGGCAGCACGAAGAGTCAGGACTGGCATAACGGGTCCAATCGAAGGGACGTGGGGAAGGTGAAAACAGCGGAGGAAGGGCGTCAGACCCTGACGATCTGGGGGCCCAGCAGCGAATAGCGATGTGCCTCGGTCAGCGGTAGACCGGCGTCGGTCACGATCGTTTCGAAGTCCGAGACATCGGCGAACCGGCAGAAGCTGACGGCTCCGAACTTGGTGTGCACCCCGGAGAAGATCTTCCGCCGGGACACCCGCACCACCTGCGCCTTGACCTCGCTGACCGCCGGATCCGGGGTGGTCAGGCCGTACTGGCGGGAGATGCCGTTGGCGCCGATGAACGCCAGGTCGATGACGAAGCCCGAGAGCATATGCGTCGCCCAGTGGTCGACGGTGGCCATCGTGCCGCCGCGCACCCGGCCGCCGAGGAGCAGCACGGTGGTGTTGTCACGGGTGGCGAGGCCGGTGGCGGTCGTGAGGGAAGCGGTGATCACGGTGAGCGGCCGGTCCCGGGGCAGGGCCTCCGCGATCAGCTGCGGAGTGAATCCCTCGTCGATGAAGACCGTCTCGGCATCGCCCAGCAGATCGGCGGCCGCGGTCGCGATCCGCGACTTCTCCGGCACATGCATGGTGGTGCGGAAGGCCAGGGTGGTCTCGAAACCGGCGCTCTCCACGGGGTAGGCGCCGCCATGGGTGCGCCGCACCAGTCCGTGCTGTTCCAGAACCCGCAGATCGCGGCGCACCGTCTCCTTGGACACCCCGAGGTCGGCGGCGAGCTTGCCCACATCGACGACGCCGGCACGGCGAGCCGTGTCGAGGATCTCCCGACGGCGTTCCTCGGCGTCCACGCCGCACCTCCTGCCTTCTCTTTCGGCTTGCGTGGCAGTTTTACAAGCGTGCAACAGGAGTGGCCAGCCTTGGCACCGCAGAGATCATGACTGTATGCGCCCGTTTCACAACCGTTATCTCAGCAGGTCAGGGCGGATGAGGCAACGGACGGTGAGGAACCCGGATGCCTGATTGTCCCCCCGGCGGGCCCGATTATCGCCCGTTTACCCAAAGAGGGCGTGAACGGAGCCCGACCGGGCGCCTCCAGATACTGGGGAATGCCCGAACGGACATGTGCTATGAGCGGGCGAGCGCCCCGGAGGCGTCCAGAATCCGGCCCGCGACCTTGACCGAGTCCACCAAGGGGTGAAGTGCCAGGGCCCGCAGGGCAGCGCCGCGGGCGATGCCCGAATCGCTGCCCGCTTCGGTCGTGGCCGCCTCGATGGCCGAGCGCTCCACGGCTTTGAGCGACAGCATCAGGCCGAGCTGGTCCGGCGCCACCGCGCCGGTCGCCAGCGGCCGCGCCCCACCCGCGTCCACCAGGCAGGGCACCTCCACCACGGCGTCCTCGTCCAGCCCGGGGACCGCCGTACGGTTGCGCACGTTGAGGATCAGCGTGGCGCGCTCATCGCGGGCGATGGCCCGCATGATGGCGAGCGCGATCCGGTCGTAGCCGCCGCCGTCCAGATCGCAGGAGTCGCGCTCCCAGCCACCGGTGGCCTCGCGGCTCTCGGCCATGTACGTGGCCTCGCGCTCCAGCCGGGTGCGCTCCCACGCCCCGAGCGCCCCGGGCGCGCCGGAGCCCGCCGTCTCGTAGAACCGGGCCTGCTGGTCGCGGAGGAACTCCCCCCGGGTGGCCGGGGATTGACGGATCGAGGCCACCGCCTCCCGGTTGAAGTAGTAGTAGTGCAGGTACTCGTTCGGCAGCGCGCCGAGCGCCCGCAGCCACTCGGCGCCGAAGAGCTTGCCCTCCTCGAACGACTCCAGGGCGGCGGTGTCGCCGAGCAGCTCGGGCAGCCGGTCCCGGCCGTCCACCACCACCCGGCGCAGCCAGCCCAGATGGTTGAGGCCCACATAGTCGTAGACGGCCCGGTTCGGATCGGCCCCGACCGCCCGCGCGGCGCGCCGGCACAGGCCGACCGGGGAGTCGCAGATGCCGATCACCCGGTCGCCGAGCACCCGCTGCATCGCCTCGGTGACCATGCCCGCGGGATTGGTGAAGTTGATGACCCACGCGTCCGGGGCCACGGTGGCGATCCGCTCCGCGATCCGCAGCGCCACCGGGAGCGTGCGCAGCCCGTAGAGCACCCCGCCCGCGCCCACGGTCTCCTGCCCCAGCACCCCTTCGCCGAGCGGAATCCGCTCATCGTTCGCCCGGCCCTCCAGGCCGCCCACGCGGATGGCGGAGAAGACGAAGTCGGCGCCGCGCAGCGCCTCGTCGAGATCGGTGGTGGCCCGGACCGCGGGGGCGGTGGGGCGGCCCTCGGCCTGTTCGGCCAGGACCGCGCGGATCGCGTCCAGCCGGTGCGGGTCGGTGTCGTACAGCACCAGCTCGGTGCAGCGACCGGCCTCGTCCCCGGCGTCATCGAGCAGGGCCCGGTACACCAGGGGCATACGGAATCCGCCGCCGCCCAGCACAGTCAGCCTCATACGGTCACTACCTCCACATCGGCCTCGCGGAATACGGCGAGCGTCGCCGGGTCGGATGTCTTGTTGGTGATCAGGGTGTCGATCCGCTCCGGTCCGCAGATCCGGGCGAGGCCGGTGTCACCGGGGAACTTCCCCGCGGTGGCGAGCAGCACCACCTCCCGGGTGGCGCCGAGCATGGCCCGTTTGACCGGCACCTCCACATGGGTGCTGTCCAGCACGCTGCCGTCGGGGAGGACCCCGCTCGCGCCGAGGAAGAGCCGGCCGACCCGAAGCTGGCGGAGGTTGGACTCGGTGAGAAAGCCGACCAGGGAGCGGTAGTTGGCGCGCACCTGCCCGCCCAGCAGGATCAGGGTCACCTTCGGGTCGTCGCGCAGCTCGTCGTAGACCGCGAGATTGCTGGTCACCACGGTGACCGGACGGCCGCGCAGCAGCTTGGCGAGCTGGAGGGTGGTGGTGCCGATGTCCAGCAGCAGCACATCGCCGTCCGCGACCAGCTCCGCGCCGGCGCGTGCGACGGCCTCCTTGTCGGCCAGGTCGTCGACCGCCACCTCGCCGAACGGGCGCTCCTCGTCCTCGGTGGGTGCCGCCACCGCGCCGCCGTAGATCCGGGTGAGCCGACCCGCCCGGCCCAGTTCGGTGAGGTCCCGGCGGGCGGTGGCCTCGCTGATGCCCAGACGCGTGGCGATCTCCCCGATAGGCAGCACGCCCTCCGCGCCGAGGATGCTCAGCAGCTTCTCGTGGCGGGTCTCTCGCAGCATGGTGGCAACGTACTCCAGATGAGCGAGTGTGCGCGACTGTGATCGACCTCTTGCATTCGACACGGCCGAGGTGCAAGGTGTCGCTCACGCCACCAGGGCCCTGGGCGCGAACAGGCCATGCCGCACAAGGAAAGGCACGTCGGTGAGCACCACGGCCGCAACACCCGATCCGATCCAGCCGGTCGACCCGCTCGCGGCGCTGCGCGCCTCCGCGGACCCCGAGCACGACGTGTACCTCACCGGCACCGTGTTCCTGGACATCATCTTCACCGGGCTCGACCACGCCCCCGTCCGCGGCACCGAGTCCTGGGCGCGCGGCATGGGATCGAGCCCCGGCGGCATCGCCAACATGGCCACCGCCCTGGCCCGGCTGGGACTGCACACCACGCTCGCCGCCGCCTTCGGCACCGATGTCTACGGCGACTACTGCTGGGAGAGCCTCGCCCTCGGCGAGAGGGTGGACCTCACCCACTCGCGGCGCGTCCCCGGCTGGCACTCCCCGGTCACCGTCTCCATGGCGTACGAGGGCGAGCGCACCATGGTCACCCATGAGCATCCGGCCCCGCCGCCCGCCGTCCAGGGCGCGCCGCCCCGCTCCCGCGCCTGTGTGACCGCCTTCGAACCGGGACGCCAGGAGGACTGGGTGCGCCAGGCGCACGCCCAGGGCAGCAAGATCTTCGCCGATGTCGGCTGGGACGAATCCGGCCGCTGGGACCCCGCCGCGCTCCCCGATCTGCCCTACACCCACGCCTTCCTGCCCAACGCGGCCGAGGCCCAGCGCTACACCCGCACCGACAGCCCCGAGCGGGCGGTGCGCGCCCTGGCGGAGCTGGTGCCGATCGCGGTCGTCACCCGGGGCGCCGAGGGCGCCGTGGCCATCGACTCGCTCACCGGGGAGAGCGCCGAGGTGCCAGGGCTGCCCGTGGACGCCCTGGACCCGACCGGGGCGGGCGATGTCTTCGTGGCCGGATTCATGACCGGAACGCTCGCGGGCTGGCCGCTCGCCGACCGGCTCGCCTTCGCCAACCTCACCGCCGCCCTCTCCGTCCAGCACTTCGGCGGCTCCCTGGCCGCGCCCGGCTGGCCGGAGGTGGCCGCCTGGTGGAACCGTGTGCGGCGGCCGGCCGACGGCGCGGCGGACGCGGCCGAACTCGCCCGCCGCTATGCCTTCCTGGGCGAGCTGATCCCGGACCGGGTGCGCGACTGCCCACGGCCGCGGGCCCTGCCCACCATCGGCTTCCGCGTGCATGACAGTGCCCAACGGTCCTGACGCTGCTGACCACCGCATCGAGGAGAACCCCATGGAACTCGCCCGTACCCGGGCGCGCCGGCCACGCGGCAGAGCCGTCCCGGCCGCGCTCGCCGTCGGCGTCGTCCTGCTCGCCGCGGGGTGTGTCCCCGGCACCGACGGCTCGGGGGCCGCCGGTGCCGGGACCGGCGCGGCCACCGCGATACCCGATCCGGCCAAGGCCGGAAAGACCACGCTGACCGTGTGGGACCAGGAGATACGCGGCGGGACCAACGGCGAGATACAGGAGCTGAACCGGGAGTTCGAGAAGAAGTACCCCAATGTGCGGATCAAGCGGGTCGCCCGGAGCTTCACCGATCTGAAGACCACCCTGAAGCTGGCCGTCTCCGGTAACAATCCGCCCGATGTCATCCAGGCCAACCAGGGCTACCCGGACATGGTGGCCTTCGTCCGGGCCGGGCTGCTCGCCCCGCTCGACAACTACGCCGGGGTCTACGACTGGAACACCCGCTACCCCGGCACCCTGCTGGGCCTCAACCGGGTCTCCGCCGACGGCAACGACTTCGGCAGGGGGCGGCTCTACGGCATCTCCCAGACCGGCGAGTACATCGGCCTCTACTACAACAAGGACCTGCTGAACCGGGCCGGGCTCCAACCCCCGCGCACCTGGGGCGAGTTCACCGACGGCCTGGCCCGGCTCAAGGACCGCGGCGAGCTGCCGGTCCAGTTCGGCAACCTCGACAAGTACCCGGCCATCCACACCTTCGGGGTGCTGCACGACCAGCTCGGCGCCACCGGCGCCCGCGACACCGTCCTCGGCCGCGGCGACGGCTTCGACAACGCCGCCACCAAGGACGCCGCGGCGACCCTCGCCGACTGGATGAAGCGCGGCTATCTGCCGGGCGGCGCCAACGGCCTCGGCTACGACGACGCGGCCAAGAAGTTCGCCTCCGGCGACGGCGCGTACCTGCTGACCGGCACCTGGCAGCTCGCCGACCTCAAGAAGTCCATGGGCGGCAAGCTGGGCATCATGCCGCCCCCGCCCGCCAAGGCCGGCGGCGACCCCGTCACCACCGGCGGCCAGGGCCTCGCCTGGTCCATCACCTCCCGCTCCCGCCACCCGGAGGTGGCCGCCGCGTATCTGGACTTCCTCACCGACGCGCACGCCGCCGACGTCATGACCCGCCACGGAGTGCTGCCCGCCGTACCGGGCAAGGCCGCGGAACAGGTGAGCCCGGACAGCGCGGACGGCCAGATGATCGCCGGCTGGAAGCGGCTGAGCGTCGCCGACGGACTCGTCCCGTACCTGGACTACTCCACCCCCAGCTTCTACGACACGCTCTCGGCCGCCCTCCAGGGCGTGATCAGCCGCAAGACCTCCCCGGACACCTTCGCCGCGACCCTGCAGAAGGACTACGGCGCGTTCATGAAGAAGCAGCGCGAGCAGCACAAGGCCACCCCCGCACCGGCGGGGACCCGATGAAGGCCACCGCTTGGACCAGGGCCTACCGTCGCCGGGCGCCCGGAGAGCCGCGCGCCATCGGCTATGTGTACATCCTGCCCGCGCTGATCGTGTACGCCGCCTTCCTGCTCTACCCCTTCGGGCAGGCGGTGTGGCTGTCGTTCGTGCACTGGGACGGGCTGACGGTCGCCACCCCCGCCGGATTCGACAACTACCGCGCGCTGTTCAGCGATGCGAGCCTGCGCGCCCCCTTCCTCCACGCGCTGCTGCTGCTCGTCTTCTACGCGGCCCTGCCGGTGGCCATCGGACTGCTGCTGGCCGCCCTGATGTCCCGGGTCCGGATCCGGGGGATGACCTTCTTCCGTACGGTGCTGTTCCTGCCGCAGGTCCTGGCGCTGATCGTGGTCGGCGTGGCCTGGCGCTCGATCCTCGCCCCCGACGGGCTGCTCAACGACGCCCTCCGCGCGGTCGGCCTCGGCGGCCTCGCCCGCCCCTGGCTCGGCGACTACACCTGGGCGCTGCCCGCCGTCGGCATCGTCGGCACCTGGGTCGGCACCGGACTGTGCATGGTCCTCTTCCTCGCCGGGGCCCAGCGCATTCCGCGCGAGCTGTACGAGGCGGCGCGAATGGACGGCGCCGGGCCGCTGCGCGAATTCCTCACCGTCACCCTGCCCGGTCTGCGACCGCAGATCGCGGTGGCGCTGACCCTGACCATCGTGGCGGGGCTGCGCAACTTCGACCTGATCTACATCACCACCAGCGGCGGCCCCGGAAACGCCACCTCCGTACCCGCCTACGAGGTCTACCACCGGGCCTTCGAGACCAACCAGGTCGGCTCGGCCGCCGCCGTCGGCGTGGCCCTCACGGTCCTGATCTTCGTCCTGACCGTCACGGTCTCCCGGCTCGTGGAAGGGCGGCGGGCATGACGACACGCCTGGAACGCAACGTCACCTACGGCATCCTCGCCCTCTTCACCGTCATCGCGCTCACCCCCGTGATCGGCATCCTCTCCACGGCCTTCGGCTCGCAGAGCTCCCTGGACACCGGCTTCTCGCTGCCGAAGGGCGGTCTGCACTGGAGCAACTTCGCCGACGCCTGGAGCCGTGGCCACTTCGGCACCTATCTGGGGAACTCGGTCCTGGTCACCGCGGTCGTGGTGGCCGCCACCACGGTGCTGGCCGTCCTCGCCGCGTACGCCTTCGGGGTGATGCGCTTCCCCGGCTCCACGGTGCTCTTCCACCTCTTCGTGATCGGGCTGACCCTGCCCCAGGAGGCGCTGGTCGTCCCGCTCTACTTCGATCTGCGCTACGCCGAACTCACCGACAGCTACTGGGCGTTGATCCTGCCGCAGACCGCGCAGTCCCTGGCCTTCGGGGTCTTCTGGATGCGCACGTACTTCCGCGGCAGCGCACGGGCGGTGATCGAGGCGGCCCGGATCGACGGGGCGAACACCTGGACCACACTGTGGCGCGTCCTGGTCCCGATGGCCCGCCCGGCGATCTCCACCATGGTCGTGATCACCTTCATGTGGACCTGGAACGAGTTCCTGATGGCCCTGGTGATGGTCAGCGACGAGGCCCATCGCACGGTCCCCCTCGGCCTCGCCTTCTTCCAGGGCCAGCACAGCTCCGACGCGGCGCTCCTCGCGGCGGCCTCGGTGCTCATCGCCCTGCCGGTGGTCGTGGTCTACGTGGCGCTGCAGCGCCGGTTCATCGAGGGCATGCTGGGCGGGGCGGTGAAGGAGTGAGCCCGACGGGCAGCGGGCCTACGGAGTGGGGTGCCACTGACCGGGCGGTCGCTACCGCGCGGGGGCGGCGCTGACCGGACGGCCGGCGCGGGCCACGGCGCGGGCGAAGACGGCCGCGTCGTGCACCGCCGCCCCGCCCGTGTCGTTGTTGAAGTACGCGTAGACCCGCGCCTCGGGCGGCCAGGTGTCCCGGATCCGCCGCGCCCAGGTGTCCAGCGCCTGGCGCCCGTAGTGCGGGGCCGGCCGGGCGAGGCCGCCATGGAAGCGCACATACCCCCACCCGGTGGTCCGCCACAGCGGGGTGACCGGGCGGGAGCCCGAGTCCGCCCAGCACAGCGCGGCCGCGCGGCGCTCCAGCACCGCGCGGATCTCCTCCGTCCACCAGGAGGTGTGCCGCGGTTCGACGGCCACCCGCGTCCCGGCGGGGAAGCGGCGCAGGCAGCGGTCCAGCAGCTCGCCGTCGGCCCGCAGGGTGGGCGGCAGCTGCAGCAGCACGGGGCCCAGCCGGTCGCCGAGCCCGGCCGCATGGGACATCAGCCGCGCCACCGGCTCGTCCGGATCGCGCAGCCGCTTGATGTGGGTGAGGTACCGGCTCGCCTTGAGCGCCATCACAAAGCCCTCGGGAAGGCGCTCCCGCCAGGTGGCGAACTGGTCGTACGAGGGCAGCCGGTAGAAGGCGTTGTTGCTCTCCACCGTGTCGAAGGCGTGGGTGTACTCCTCGAGCCACAACCGCTGCGGACAGCCCTCCGGGTAGAGATCGCCGCGCCAGTCCCGGTACTGCCATCCCGAGGTGCCGACCAGGACGGTCATGCCTCGCCCGGATGCCAGGGCGGCCACTGCCCGGGCCGGTCCGCCCAGTGGACCTGGGCCGGGTCGTCGAGGTCGATATCGGGGAAGACCTGCCGGACGCGCGGCTCGAACTCCTCCGGTTCGAGTGGTTCGCAGCCCAGGCCGCGCAGCCGCACCCGCCGGTAGCGGCTGTCGGTGTCGAATGACTCGACGAAGACGGGGTATCCGGACTCGCCCGGGCCTGTGGCGTTCTCCATACCTCCAGGGTGCCGGAGTCCGCCGCATTCGCGAGCCCTGGCCGTCGGCCGGGGGCCGCCGGTTTGCGGACGGGCCAATCGTCGGCTTGATTCGTAACCGTCGGCTTGCTTCGCAGAAGAGTCCTGAGCAGCGGGGGTGAGTCCATGATCTTCACCGACCGGGTGGACGCCGGGCAGCGCCTCGGCGAGGCGCTGCGCCCCTTGGGCGACGCCGAACCGGTCGTGCTCGGGCTGCCGCGGGGCGGGGTGCCGGTGGCCTTCGAGGTGGCCCGGACGCTCCATGCGCCCCTGGACGTGATCATCGTCCGTAAGCTCGGCGTCCCCTTCCACCGGGAGCTGGGGTTCGGCGCCATCGGCGAGGGCGATGTACGGGTCGTCCATGAGGCGATCGTCCGGATGAGCCGGGCCGACCAGGAGGACCTCGCCGAGGTGGAGCGGATCGAGCGGGAGGAGCTGGCCCGCAAGGCGCGCCGGTTCCGCCAGGGCCGCACACGGGTCCCGGTCGAGGGCCGGACCGTGATCGTCGTGGACGACGGCATCGCGACCGGCGCCACGGCCCAGGCCGCCTGCCGGGTCGCACGGGTCCAGGGCGCCGCCCGGGTGGTCCTCGCCGTACCGGTGGCGCCGCCGGACGCGGTCACCACGCTGCGCGAGGACGCGGACGAGGTGGTGGCCCTCTCCACCCCTTCGGACTTCGCGGCGGTGGGGGAGTGGTACGAGGACTTCTCCCAGACCGCGGACGACGAGGTGGTGGAGTTGCTGTCCCGGTCGACTGGAGAGACGGGTGAGGCGCATCCTGGAAGGTGACGCAGGAGGTGATCGCGATGGAGACGATCGTGGGATGCGACATTCAGATGGAATTCCGTGAGATCGGTCCGCTGACCGAAGCGGTCGTCCGGTTGAGGATGCACGACGGCACCGAGATGCTGGCTCAGGGCCGTGCCAACCGCAACCCCGAGGACCCGTCACAGCCGAGGGTCGGCGAGGAGATCGCGGCGGCGCGGGCACTGACCAATCTGGCGCGCCGGCTGATCGGCAAGGCAGGTGGCGACATCGAGGAAGTCACCCACTCCAAGGCGCATTTGTTGATCTGAGGCCCGTTGAGGCGCAGGGCCGTCCGCCGCGGTGGTCCACCGCGGGCGGAGGCTCATATGCGTATGCGCGCGTGTCCGTCTATCCGGCATGCCGGTATGCCCGTCGCTGTCCGGACGCCCGGCCGTCCAGTGGCGCCCGCCTGTTCAGTGGCGCGCGAGGGTGAGCTGCTGGCCGGGGCGGATCACATCCGGGTCGGCGCCGATCACCTGGCGGTTGATCTCGTAGAGCCGCTCCCAGCCGCCCGGCACCCTCTCCGTGTCCGCGATCGCGGAGAGGGTGTCGCCGTGGACGACCGTGTACGAGGTGGGCTGAGGGTGCGCCTTGGCCGGGGGCTCGGGCACGGCCTTCGGGACGATGAGGAGCGGCTGCGCCTTCGCGGCCGTGACCGTCTTGACGGTGGTGACGGCAGGGGTGGGCGAGGTGGGTGTGGCGACTGAGGCGGCGTTCGCCTGGCTGATGCCGATGAGCGGCAGGGCGACCCCGGCGCCGCCCGCGGTGATCGCGAGTGAGGCACGGGAGACGCGGTGGGGGCGGGGCCGGCGATGACGTCCTCGAGCGGCCATGGAGTCCTTCTTCCTGTCCTGGTACGGCAGTTGGCAAGTGCGATGGCTGCCGAACAGTAATCCCACGGTTCTGGCTGGGACAAGACGTTCTGATGTTTGCGGTAGAGAATCCCATGTGAGGAATTGGCGCGCTGATGCGATCAATGTGCCCGGACATAAGAGCCTTCGGGCGGGGAAGGGAGACCGAAGGGGGACGCACGGGAGACATCGGGGCACCCGACCTCGCGGCCGGTCCCCGGCAGATGGCTGACCTCGGGAGGTCGCTCATGAGTCAACGCAACGGCTCGGCTGCTCGGCGTACGACGACATCGCGGTCCCGCTCGCTCCGGCCACCGGTCTTATGCGCGCTGCTCGTCGGCGCGCTGGCCACGGTCACCGCCTGCGGCAGCGACACCGGGGACGGGGACTCCGCGCACCGCGCCCCGTCCGTCACCTCCGCCTCCTCGGCCGCACCACCCTCCTCCCCTTCGGCCGACTCCGCCGGCACATCCGAAGGCTCACGGAACGAGCGACCCGCCTCGCACACCGCGCAGTCCCCTCCGCCGTCGGCGCACGCCGCCCCCTCGCCTGCGTCCTCCTCGCAGCCCGCCGCCGCCTCCGGTGTGCGCCGTGTCTGCTCCAAGACGCAGTTGACGCTGTCGGCCGGCCGGGTGGATGTGGGCGCCGGCAATGTGTATCTGCCCCTGGTGTTCACCAACAAGGGCGCCACGGCCTGCACTCTCACCGGATATCCCGGTGTCTCGCTGCTCGATTCCGCCGACTCGGCGATCGGCGCCCCCGCCACCCGGCGCGGCCCCACGCACTCTCCGATCTCCCTGCCGCCCGGCGGCAGCGCCTCCGCCGCGCTGCATACGCTGAACGAGGGCATGACCGACACCCCGTGCCGCCGCGCCGCCGCGCGGATTCGCGTCTATCCGCCGGATTCCTTCGACGCGATGAAGATCTCGGCGCGATCGTTCCGGGCGTGCGGAGGCGTGTTCGAGGTCGAGGCGATGCGCTCCGGAACGGGTGGATGACACCGGCATATCGGGGCGTTCCTCTGCGCACCGACGTGTCCGAAAATCTTGACAAGGCGGGCGCCGACTGGCCGTGTTCACCCTTTCGCAATCAATAGGGGGTAGGCCACCATAGGGATGCCGCAAATGAGCCGGTAGGGAGCGTCCGGAGGGGGACCGTGTCATGGAACGAGTCGCGACCGAGGTCGAGACGGAGCTACTGGACCTATCGGGGGCGACACTCGAAGACCTTGAGCGGCACGAGGGGCTTTCCGCGGTGACGGAGCGGCTGCTCGACATCGTCCAGCGCCCGCCGACGATCGGCAACTCGTCGGTGTCGCAGGACGGTTGTGTGAGTTAGGCGGCTATGACGTCCTCCGTCACGCGCGGCCTCAACCATCGTTTATCGGCGGAGGTTTTCGCCGAGTTGGCGCGGGGTTCGGGCGGCCCCTCCACCGTGGCCGAACTGAGGTCGGGACAGCGCAGCCGGACCATGCTGCTGCTGCGCGCCCTGGTGGACATCGCCTCCGCGCATCCCGCCCTGCCCGGCCCTCTTCCCCCGCCCCGGGACGCCTGGCACTTGCTGATTCGGGCCGAGCACCGCTCCCCGGCCGCCGTGGACAGGCTGCTGCTGCATCCTCCCATGGGTGTGTGGCTCAACCGCTGTTTGCGCAGGCTGCGCGGTCTGGAATCGGGGGACGAGCCTGTGTGGAGTGTGGTGGGTTATCTGTATGCCGTAGCCGCCTCCGCCGCTCTTCTCGCCGGAATCGACTTTCGCGGCGCCGTTCCCGTGCGTGAGGGCGGGGTGATATTGCCGGCCCTGGGATTCGCCCGCATTCCGGACACGACCGATGTCGCCGAGGTCGTCATGAGCGGGAAGAAGGCGGCGGTGTTATCCGGCCCGCATTCAGTGACGCTGCCCGCCGACTTATCCGAGGACGCTCCTGGCTGGCACGGTCTGCGGCGACTGCGCGGAGAACACCAGGGGATTGTCTGCTCGCCCCTTGTCGATGACATCGATCCCTATCGCGACTTTCTCCGGATCCGAGACCCGGAGCGGCTCGACGACGAAGAGTGGCAGGGCTGGCAGGGGCGATTTGACAATGCCTGGCGGCTGGTCTCGGAGCAGCGCCAAGTGGACCCCCGGGGAATCGGCGCCTGTCTGGCCTCCGTCGTGCCCGTGCCGTACGCCGCCTGGCCCGAACCGTTCAGCGCCTCATCGCCGGAGGCGTACGGCTGTGTGCTGCTCAACGGGGCCACGGACCCCCTGACCCTCGCCGCCGCGCTGGTGCACGAGGCCCAGCACATCAAACTCAGCGCCCTGATGGACTTGGTGCCACTGATCGAAGGGGGCCTGGAGGAAATCCACTACGCGCCCTGGCGGCTGGACCCGCGACCGCTGCGCGGACTCCTCCAGGGGGTGTACGCGTTCCTGGGCGTGACCGGCTTCTGGTGGGACCGGGTGCGGCGCGCCGAGCCCGGACCGGCTCGGGACAGCGCCGCGTTCGAGTTCGCGCTGCGGCGGGCACAGACCGCTTCGGGTTTGCGCACGCTCCTCGCTCACGCCGAACTGACGCCCCGGGGCGCGGAGTTCCTCAACCGGCTGGGGGAACGCCTGAGGCTGTGGCTGGCGCAGCGGGTGCCCTCCGTACCGGAGCGCCTGGCGTCGGATCTGATCCTTGATCACCGGCTTGTCCACCGCATGCGCCACCTGTCGGCGGACCCGGAGCCGACCGTCCGGTGGGCACGGGCCTGGCGGGAACGGACTGACCCTCCCGAAGAGCTGCCCGGGGCCTCCGTCCGGCCGACCCGCCCCGAGGCACCGGCGCGCCCCGCGCTCGCCCGGCTCCGGCTCGGGGATCCGGCGGGGTTCGCCCGGCTGTGCGAGGGCCGGGGAGAGGGGCTGCCCGGGGATGGTGACGCCCCTGACCAGGCTGACCTCGACTGGGCCGCGGGAAACCCAGTGGCCGCGCTGCGCGGCTACCGGGCTCGCCTGCAAGCGGACCCGGACGACATCGCGGCATGGGCGGGGCTCGCGCTCAGCCTGCCGGACGGCGCGGCCAGGACGACGCTGCTGAACCACCCCGAACTGGCCCTGGCCGTCCACCGGGAGCTGCGCACCGCGCCGGACGCGGGTCCCGATCCGGTGGCTCTGGCGCGGTGGATCGGGACGCGTACACCCGGGTGAACGGAGCGCGGCGCGGGGCCCGTGAACGGAGCCGCGGACGGCGGCTCAGATGGAGATCGCCTCCACATCGCAGTCCGCCCGGATGCCACGGGCCGCCGCGACCGTCGCCGGGTGGTTGGCCGTCAGCACCCGGCGCAGCCTGCCGAGCGCGTCCTGGTGCAGCTCCTCCGCCTGCCTGCCCTCGCCCAGCGCTCGCAGATCCCCCGACAGATTGACCGCACACGCGAGGGTGGTGGGGTGGTCCTCACCGAGCCTGGACCGGCAGGTCGCCAGGGTGGTGGTGTCCAGGTCGTGGGCCTCCTGGTAGTCCGCGAGGGTGTAGTGGTCGCTGGCCATGTTGATGGCACAGGCCAGCGCCGTGGGGTGGTCGGCTCCCAGCCGCTCGACGAGCACCGGCAGCGTCCTCTTGTTCAGCGCGAGCGCCTCATCCGTCTCGCCCAGCAGCCGCAGCGTCACGGCGAGGTCGGTCGCCGCGCCCAGAGTCGCCGGATGCCGTTCCCCCAGCAGGGCGCGCATCTCGTCGAGGCATTTCCGGCCCAGCTCACGGGCGCCCTGCAGATCGGCGGTCTGCCGCAGATCCATCGAGAGGGCCAGGGCCGTGATGGTGATGTTGAGGTTGGGCTCGGTGTAGCGCAGCCGGTAGCGCTCCAGCACCTCCCGGCTGAGGTCCAGAGCGCCCTCGTGGTCGCCCGCCTTACGACGCGCCACGGCGAGGTTGCGCAGGGCGTAGACCCCGATGGGCGCGTTCTGCGGGAGTAGTTGGCGGGCGCGGGCGCAGGTCTGCTCCAGCATGTCGCGGGCGGCCAGGTAGTCCCCGCCCTCGCGGATGTCGATGGAGAGGTTGGCCTCCACCAGAATGGTGAGCAGGGCGTTCTCGCCGAGCACCAGACCGGCGGTGCGCCGGGCGCCCTCGTCCAGCTGCCGGGCGCGTTCGTAGTCCCCCACCGCGCGCAGTGCCAGGGCGTAGTCGTTCGCCGAGCCGATGGAGTACGGGTCCTCGTCCCCGAAGAGCCGCAGGGTCCTGGTCCAGCGGTCCTTCTCCAGCTCCACGTAGGGCGCGTAGTCGCCCTGGTAGCGGGTGTCGACGGCGACCGCGCCCTGAGTCACCAGGGTGTTCTCGTGGTCGTCGCCGTCCTTGGCGCGCTGGAGCTCCAGCGTCCGGCGGTTGAGCTCCCGGGCCTCCTTGAAGTGCCCGAGCACGGTCAGGACATGGCCCAGGGTCCGGGAGACGGCCAGCGTCTCCGCACTGTCCTCGCCGAGCGTCTCCACCCATTCCCGGCGCACCTGGGTACCGAGCTCAAGCGCACCCTCGTGGTCCCCCCAGATATAGAGGAAGCGGACCAGATTACGCACCATCTGCCGCACCCATTTGTCATCGCACTCCATCGCGCGTGACGCCCGGACATGGGAGAGGAGGTCGGCGTACCGCCCCCAGTTCGGGGGAGCGACGTCGTTGGGGTCGCCGAACGCCAGCAGCACATGGGCGCTGTGGCGCATATCCGCCTGCTGCTGCGTCGACATCTGGCCGATCAGCACGGCCTGTACCAGCCGGTGCATTTCGATTGTGTTGTTGCGGTGATTGATTTTGATCAGGGCGTAGCGGTTGATCTCACGGATCGCGTGGCCGAGCTTGATGGGGTCCTGCAGCACCTCCGACAGCTCGGGGGAGAGGGACACCCCGCGCACGCCGGAGAAGAGCCGCCGGGAGATCGGCTCGGGCGCGAAGAACGAGCACATCTGGAGAAGTTGGAGCGCACCGGGATGGGTTTCGGCCAGCCGGCGCAGCGACATGTTCCAGGCGGCGGCGACCGGTTCGGGGTAGTCCACCGGAACGCCCGCCGCCAGCAGCTCGTTGCGGCGGGTGGAGACATCGGCCCGCTCGTCCTCGAAGACCTGAAGGTATTCGTCGACCGGCATACCCGTCTCGGTCAGCCAGGCCGCCGCCTGCTCGATGGCCAGCGGAAGGTCCCCCAGGGCGTCGGCGACCCGGTCCGCCTGGTCGCGCGGCAGCTCCGGCCCCCGGCGGCGCAGCAGCTCGATGCTCTCCTCCCGCTCGAAGACGTCCACTTCGACCGTGCGGGCGGCGCGCGACCACTGTGCGTTCCTCGAGGTGACCAGGATCCGGCCCGGCCCGCCCGCGGGGAAGAACGGCCGCACCGTCTCCAGTTCCTCGGCGTTGTCGAAGACCAGCAGCCAGTTGCGGCACGGGCGTCCGGTGCGCAGCGCGTCGAGCACGCTCGGCACGGCCGTGTTGGCCTCCATGCCCGCGCGCAGTCCGAGCCGGTCGGCCAGCTGCACCAGCGCCTGGCGGATCTGCTCGGGGCGCTCGGCCGGGACCCACCACACCGCGTCGTAGTCGGCGGCGTGCTGATGGACGTACTCCAGTGCGATCTGTGACTTGCCCACCCCGCCCAGCCCGTGCAGGGCCTCGGGCAGCACAGCGGCGGTGCCCTCGCTCCTCAGCCGCTCGTGGAGAGTGTCGAGCAACGTCTGCCGCCCGGTGAAGTTGTTGTTCCGGGGCGGTACATTTCCCCAGATGGACGGGGGTTCCCCGGCCTGGCGCTCCTCCACGGCGGGCTGGGACCGGGCAGCGGTCACGGACACGAATGTTCCTCTCAGATGCTCCGCCGCCGGGCCCGGCGTGCCGTGCGCCGGCGGGGATGGTGAATCGTCGGCCTCGGGTTGCGGATCAGGTCGGGGAGTCGTGGAGTACGTCATGTCAACCGCCTCAGAGTCCACATATTTTCCCCTGCGTGATGCGTCTTCAACTGGATCGGGTCGGCTTTCCCCCGAGCGGGCGAGCGCCTGATGGGCCAGGACCAGGGCGCGAAAGGAGCGCGCGCCCTCCAGATACGGACCGGAAAGCGCTTGGTAGACCTGTTCCTGAAGGCGGATATACGGAAGCAGGCGCTCCGTCCTGGGAAGGTCGCGCACCGACCCGGAGGGGTGGTTGAGCAGATCGCGGAGCATCAGCAGCGGCTTCCAGCGGCGGCCGAGCCGATCGAGGACGCTCCCGAGGATGTACAGCGATTCGTCCCGCATCCCGGCGGACAGCAGCAGTTCCCGTACCCCGTCGTGGAACTCGTAGCCGATGCCCGTCTCGTCCAGCGGGTCGGCGGTCCCCACCTTGCGCAGCAGTCCGCCCAGCAGGACCTCGGCCAGATCGCCCGGGCTGCCCTCCGGCTGGTGGATCCCCTGCACGAACTCCATCACGGGAATGTTCAACGGCGCGGCGGCCAGCCGGGCCGCCAGCCGGAAGGCGTTCGGCGAGGCGGTGGCGCGGAACCGGAAGACGCGGTCCCAGGCGCTCGGTTCGGGTTCGGGGTCCCAGCGCTCGGCCGGCGCCCCGGGCAGCAGCGCCATCGTGTCCTCGCCGCGCGCCGACGGGCGGGTCACCAGCCGCGCCCAGTTGGCCATCCATCGCGCGTCCAGCTCCAGCACCGGGACCGGTGGTGCGCCGCCCGGCCAGGAACCGCCGTCCGCCCGCCGCCAGGTGCCGTTGGGCGCGCCCGGTTCGGGGACCCGCACCCGCACCCGCTCCGGCGCCACACCGGTGTGGTGCCAGCGGCCCTGGTGCAAGACATGCAGCACGGCGACCGAGGCGCGCCGCGCCCAGTGGGCCAGCGCACGTTGGGCGCTCTCATCGGCCCAGGCCGCGCCGATGCCGTCGGTCAGCACCAGCACCGTCCGCTTGCCGCGCGGCGCCATCCCCTCGACCGGCGACCGGTCCTCGGGTAAGGGATGGTCGGTGTTCAGCCGGTGCACCCGCACATCCCGGAAGGCGCCGGTGCGCCGCAGCACGGTGACCAGATGCTCGGCCGTCCGCCGCCACACCACCATCGAACTGCCGCAGTCCACCACCACAACGGCGTCCATCCAGCGCTCGCGCACCGGCACCAAGGCGGGCACCCACAGCCCCTCGCGCGCCGCGCACTCGGCCGTGGCCTCCTCGTCGATCTCCATCTCGACCAGCGAGGGCGAGGTGCGCTTGAGCGGCCGCAGCGCCCGGGTCAGGGCGCGCTCGGGCAGCGGCGGCTCGGAGACCGACGCCCGGCGCGCGGGCACGAAGGCTTCCGCGACGGTCACCGGCTCCGCGTCTCCAGGCGGTGCGGGGAGGCCGAGCAGCTCCACGGGGAGCAGCGGCTCCGCGACCGCGGACCCAGCCTCGGACTCCGCCGCGGGGCGCTCCCCCTCGCGGTCCTGCCACGGCTCGTCGGACGGCTCGTCACCGGGCGGCGGGGCGTCCGCCTCCGGTGTCCCCGGGAGGGGTCCCGGGTCCGGCCGTCCGGGGCCGGGGTCCGTCTCGGCCTTGCAGACCGCCAGCCACAGGGCGTCGGCCAGCTGCCGCCAGTCGAGGTCCCGTGGGACGGGCCCGGCGGACCGGCCGCCTGGGTCATATGTCATGTCGAGCCTGCTGCACTGTCCAGCCGGTGCCAGACGGCCTGCAGTAGCTCCTCCCACTCGGGCCCCGGTACATGCGACTGGGCCGTCACCAGATACACCGCGTTGAGCAACTGGTCGGCGGCGAGGCCGCCTTCGCGCTCGCTGCGCTCGAGGAACATCTGGATCAGCTCCCGCGCGCGTGGATCGTCGGCCCGTCCCAGATGCGCGGCCACGATCGCGGCGAGCCGGTCCGCGTCCGGGTCCGGCAGCCGAAGCTGGAGACAGCGCCGCAGGAACGCGGGCGGGAAATCCCGCTCGCCGTTGCTGGTGATGACGACGACGGGGAAGGCGCTGCAGCGCACCCGACCCGAGGCGATGACGGTACTGCGCTCCGGATCGTCGGTGAGGACCGATACGGCCGGGCGGCGTCGGCGGATGCGCACCAGCTCGGGAATGGAGAATTCGCCGGCCTCGAAGATGTCGAGCAGATCATTGGGCAGATCGATATCGCTCTTGTCGAATTCGTCGATGAGCAGGACGCGCGGCAGACGGTGCGGGAGCATCGCCGTGCCCAGCGGGCCGAGTTGGAGGAAGTCGCCGATGTCCTCCGGTCCGGGTTCGTGCGTGTCCCCCTCCGACGCCTGGCCTGCCGCCGCGGCGTGCACACGGCCGACGGCATCGTAGCCGTAGAGCCCGGCCCGCAGGGTGGATCGCGTCGTGATCGGCCAGCGCAGCACCCGGCCCAGGCCCAGCTCCCGGCTGATGCGATACGCCAGCGTCGACTTGCCGGTGCCCGGGCGGCCCGTCACCAGAAGGGGACGCCTGAGGATCAGCGCCGCGTTGACGAGATCGGCCTCCTCGGGGTCGGAGCGCACGCCCAGGGGTGCCGTGCCCAGCCGCCGGGCGGTGTCCTGCTCGTCCTCCGGCGGCGCCGGGGGCTCGGTCGGGGTGTCGTCCCGATCGGATAACGCGCCGGACCGGCCGTCGCCGTCGGGCGGGCAGGCCGAGACCCCGCCGAAGGTGCGCCATGGGGGCGGCGGCGGAAGGATCTCCTCCAGGCTTACGTCGTGGAGCGGGCGCCCGGTGCCCTGGTAGATCCACCAGGGGCGCGGTATCCCGGACGGCAGGGCACCGGAAGCGGACCCCGAGTCCTGCTGGACCCGTCCGTTGTGGCGCCGCGCAGGCTCTCTGTCGCTCATCGACCACCTACCCCGTCGTCCGGCCCCGAAATGCGCCCAAAAGGTTCCACCGGTCGGGTTGGGTCGTCCCAAACGAGCACCACATATTGCCCGAGGTGATGCTCCCCCTCCGCGGAGCCGATCGTATGGGCGTCCAGACGTAACTCTGTCACGGCTTCGCGGAGCCGTGCCAGGTTCCCGCTCGGCTCGGCCTGTTTTTGTCTCAGTTGCTGGACGAAGCCAGGGTCACGGGGCGTCCGGCCGTCCCAGGCGACCACCGGGATCCCGGCCCGCCAGGCGGTCAGCACCTCCGAGTTTCCCTCGGGGGTGGCCCCTGGGGGCGAGTTGAGGATCAGGGCGACCACCTGGGGGTCGGCCTTGAGCCGGGCGAGCAGGGCAGGGGTGTCGCCGGAGCGCGGGCTGTCCGGGTCCTCGCCGTCCACGACGAGCTGCTTGGCGCGCTCGGGCTGCTGGTCGAAGACGTTCCAGCGCTGCTTCCACTCGCGGTGCCAGCGTCTGGTCCGGCTTCGCTCCAGGCTCCGTACGACCACCGGATAGTCCATGTACAGCGGGGTGGGCAACTCGCTGTCGAGCTCGAGACGCCAGCGGTGGACCGGCAGATTCAGGTCATCCGGGCCGAGCATGAACTCGATATGGATCGCCCCGGCGTCGTCCCACTCCTCGGCGGCCTCGTACACCAGCGTCTGGACCGCCCGTTCCGCGGTCTCCGAGGTGACCTGGGTGACCGGGCCGCGGGCGGGATGCCAGCCGGTCGGGTCGTACTGGTGCCAGGACGAGAGCTCGTAGCACCCGGCCTCCTCCTGCGGCAGCAGCCGGATCACCAGATAGGCGTCCACCGGCCCGGCCGGGGCGGCATGCCCCACCTGCTGCCGCAGCGACCGCAGCTGTGGCGTCAGGCCCAGCTCCCGGGCCTGCTCATCGGCCCATTCGCGCAGCGCGTCGGCCCGCTGCAGCGGACGCGCCGCCGCCGCGAGGTACTCCACGAGGGCGAGCCCCGGCGGCACCCCGCCCGGCTGCGCGTTCATCCGGCTCAGCACCTCGAAGGCGTGCCAGGGGCTGGTGACCGCGGGGATGTCCTGCAGCGGGCCCGCCGCCGTACGGCACAACTGGCCCAACTGCTCGATCTTCAGCTCCTCCAGCAGCGACCGCAGCTTCGCGGCGGCGGTCTCGGGCAGTGCCGGACGGGCCGTCATCTGCTCCATGACCGAGTCGAGCCGCATCATGGCGTCCTCGTCGGCCGCCGCCATCACCGCGAGGGACGCGCGTAGCGCGTGCATGATCCGCACGTTTTCCAGGCATTCGCGGGCCAGCTCCACCAGGAAGTAGTCGGTCACCCGGTGGACGCGCACGGGAACGCTGGTCATCTCCAGCTCCATGGCGACCAGATCCAGACACAGCGTGCGCAGATCCGGATCCGTCAGACAGCGGAACTCCTTCAACGCCGTGACGAGGTTGCCAACCGATTTCAGGCCACCTTCCCCCATGGCCGCCATGCTGTGCCCTCCCCCGAGGCCGCATCACCGGTCCCCGCCGCCGATGATCCCGCCGGAGACCCTGCCACACGCGGGCGCCAACCGCTCGGACTCCGGGACATGTTGTTTTCCCCACGAGTTCCGCCTGACACCCCCTGGGGGAGTATGTCCAGGGCACGGTCCCCGCCCCCGGCGGGCCCCGCCGCGGCGGGGACACGTCCCGGTGGCGGACCGGGGGAGCATATGCCCGTGAGGCGGAGGGAGGTCCTCCCCAGGGGGCCACCTGGACGATTCCGGCGACCTGGTGTGCGGTACGGCCTTCCGCCGTGGCCCGGCGAGCGTGCGGGCCCCGCGCGCACGCGGCCCGGGGTTCGGCATCCGCCGGGTCGGGAGGGTGAGGAGGGTCACTCCAATCCCAGCTCCTCGACCCGCCGGGCGAGTTCGGCGGCTGCCGGATCGTCCGGGGCGAGCACCGCGACCACCTCCACCAGCTCGCCCATCGCGCGCCGCACCTCGCAGGTGCGCAGCAGGGACAGGGCCTCCGCGCGGCTCGCCGACTGACGGCCCACCGCGGTGCCGACGGTGGGCAGCTCGTCGAGCAGCTGCTGCCAGCGGGCGGGGGAGGTCATCCCGGACACGGCCAGCAGCGTGTCCGCGAGACCGCCGAGATCACGGATCGTCAGCTTGCGCCGCCGGGGGGCCTCGGGCCGCGTCTCGGCGGCGAGGGACCGTGTGCTGGTGGCGAGCGGCGGCGTATCGGCCGCGAGGGACCGCGTATCGGTGTCGAGGGACCGCGCGTAGGCGGTGAACGGCTGGGCCGTCTCGGCATCCGCCACCGCCGGGGCGTCCGCCGCCACCGGGATCCGGCCGATCAGTTCGAAGGCGAAGGCCGCCGCGTGCCGGGAGGCCACCGGCTGCCAGCGCTCGTCGTGCGCCTCGCCCTTGTCCCCGAGCAGATCCGAGATCCCGCGGATCACCAGCGCGTCCAGCTGCTGGTTGACATACGCGCCCGCGAGAAAGCCGAAGCCCTCCATGTCCACCGCGAGCGCGTCACCCGCACTGGCGGTGAGCCTGAGCCCGGCATCCGAGCGGTGGTGCGCCACCACCCGGCCGCCCGCCGCGAGGGGCTTCACATGGGCGCGGGGGCGTGGCGCGTCGTCCCCCGGGCGGATCCGCCGCTGCCATTCGTCACCCGCCGCCACCAGCCGGGCCAGCTGCACCAGCCCGTACGCGGACTGATAGGTCTTCTGCCGGGGCAGGAAACCCGACTCGGTGTCCTTACCGGTCTCGTAGTCGTACACCGCGTCGGCGGCCACCACATCGCCCAGCGCGACGTCCTTACGGCCGCCCGCGACCCCCACGAACAGCACCGCCCGGGGCGCGAAGAGCGCCGCGGCCCGCTCGACCGAGGCCGCGGCGCCCGGATTCCCCGGACCCGTCATATGGATGGCGACCGTCCGTTCGCCGGATCCGTCGCGGAACACGCCCAGTTCGAACAGCGCGCCCCGCTCCGCCTTGACCGGACGCGGATCCTCCAGATGGGCCCGGACCGCCCGGTACTCGACCTCCAGCGCGGTCAGGACCACCACATCGGCCCGCGCCGCCCCGCCCTTGCCCTCAGCGCCCATGGATCCCCCCTAGGACAGCTTCCGTCGACACCTTACGGATGCGACGCACCCTATGGTTCTCATGCGTCTGGTTCTCATGCGTCAGGGCCGGTGCAGATCCGCGTACAGCACGATCTGCACCCCCAGGACGGTGATCAGCGCCACCTCCACCACCGACACCGCCAGCAGCACCGCCCGCACCGGCTCCGTGGCCCAGTACACGACGAGGGCGGCGATCGGCGCCACCGTGAACAGAAGCAGATCGGCCGCCAACTGCAGCCGCTTGCGGGAGATCCGGCGGCCGTCGTCGCGGTGGGCCCGCTCCCAGCCGAACACCGGTGGCCGGCCCGGGACGAGCGCCGCCAGCCGAGGCCCCAGATCTTCCCGGACATACCGCCCGATGGCCGATATCTTCTCGTCGTTGACCAGATACGCCCAGCCCAGCAGGGCCGACGCCGGGGGCAGCAGCAACAGCAGCTCCGGACGTCCATGGCTCTGGAGGGAGAAGGTGATGATGGCCGCCATCGCGGCGAGTGTCGCGTAGAGCAGATTGTCGCGGAAGCCGATCCGCGCCCGCTGCTCCTCCTTCACCTGCTCGTACTCCAGGATCAGCAGCCTGCCCGTGACCGCTTCGCCCTCGGCGCTGTTGTCTCGCGTCACCGTTGCCCCCTCCGCGACCGATGACCGGCTCCCCTGTGACCGGCCCCCCTGGTGACTGTTTCCGCCCCTACGCCTGGTCCATTCCGTACGCCCGCAACTTCCGGTACAGCGTGGCCCGGCCGATGCCCAGGGACTCGGCGGCCCGCACCTTGTTGTCCCCGTGGCGGCGCAGCGCCTCCAGGATCGCCGTGCGCTCCGCCCGTTCCATGCCACTCAGCCGGCGGGTGGCCGGTGGCACCCGCAGTCCGTACGGCAGCTCCCCGCGCCGCACCGGCCCGGTGGAACGGCGGCGCTCGGCCACCTCCCGTACGACATGGGCGAGTTCGGTGACATTGCCCGGCCAGGTGTGCTGCTCCAGCGCCCGGCGCGCGTCCAGGCTCCAGGTCAGCGGGGGACGTCCGGGGGAGGGGCGCCGGGCGAGGCCCGCCAGCAGCGCCGGGATGTCCTCGACGCGTTCGCGCAGCGGCGGCAGCGTCACCGACCGGGCCGAGAGGATGTCCAGCAGCCTGCTCAGACAGGGACCGGTCGGCGCACCCGGGGTATGCGTCGCCACCAATGGCACCGCGGGCCGCTCCTCCAGCAGCGAGAGCAGCGCGGCCACATCGGACTGACCCAGCCGCTCGGCGTGGCGCAGGAGCAGCGGCGGTGCGCCGCCGTCCCCCTCCGCGAGCGCGCGGCACCAGCGCGGGACCTCGCCGGCCACCTGCTCGGCGGCGTCGACCAGACACGGTGCGGCCGTGCCCCGGCGGCCGAGCAGGGCACGGGCCAGCGCGGTCTTCCCCACGCCCGGCTCCCCGATCAGCAGCAGCGGCTCCGTGGCCCGCGCCAGCTCCGTCGCCAGGGAGACGGCCACCCGCCAGGGCGGGGATGTGCCCACGAGCCCCGGGAGCCGGTCATGGCCCTGCCGCTCCGCCGCCCGCGCCCGCCGGGTCGCCGGGCACACCGTGGCGACGGCCCCGATGACCTCGCCCCCACGCACCACGCGCGTCATCCTTACGGTGAGCCCGGCGCCGTCCGGTACGCCGATCTCCTCCGGTGTCCCGGAGTGCGCGCCGTCCGGTCCGGCGTCCGCGTCCCTGAGAAGGGCCGTGGCATGCCGTTCCAGCCGCGCCAGCGTCTCGTGCGACAGCAGCCGCGCGGCCTCCGGGCTGACGAGGCGGCTGCTGCCGTCGAGCGCCACCACGGCCGCCCCGTCGGCCCGCTGACGCAGATACGCGTCGAGCAGCACCCGCTCCGGCGGGCGCATCCGCCCCAGCAATTCCGTCTCGACGGCGTGCGCGGTGGCCTCGGCGACGGCCGCGCCCGGGTGGGCGGTGCGGCCCTCGCCCAGCGGGGTCACCACGGTGATGGTGCCGGCCGGGCGGCCGGCCGTCGGCTCGTACAGCGGCACGCTGACCGCGGACACCTCCTGCCACAGATCGAGGAAGTGCTCCGGGCCGTGGACCTCGGCCAGGCGCCCCGTGCGCAGCGCGAGCGCGGAGCTGTTGTGCCCGACCGCCTTCTCCGACAGATCGAGACCGGCCACATCGGCGGACGTGCCGGTGTAACGGCCGCCGCCCGACCACAGCGCGCGGCAGCGGGAGTCGACCAGCACCAGCCCCATCTCACCGCTCAGCGTGGGCGCCACGCGGTCCAGCGCGGGGCGCGCCGCGGCCAGCAGCGGTGAGTCCTCGGGCGGCCGGACCCTGGGCGGGGCCACCAGATCGCGCGGTACGCCGAAGAACCGCGCCCGTCGCCAGGCTTCGGCGAGGTCCTCGGGGACCCCGTCGCCCGGTGGCCGTCCGCTGAGGAACCGGTCGCGCGCCCGCCGCAGGGATGAGAGGGCCGGGTCGGCGGGGGTGTCGTCGGTGGTCGTCACAGCCACTCCACCGTATACGTCGCCGGTGTTTCGAAATGAGACACCTCGGGGCCCGGGTTCTGGAACAAGATCACCAATGGCCGATCGCTGGTCGCCGGTCGCCGGGAGACCGCCGGTCGTCAGGAGATCGCCCATCACCCGAAGAGGAGCCCTTCAGCAGTGGAGACCGTCGAGACCGACGTACTGGTCGTGGGCAGTGGCCCGGCCGGAGCCGCGACGGCGCTCGCCTTGAGCACCTACGGTGTGCCCAACGTCATGGTCACCCGGTACGGAAGCCTGGCGGACACGCCCCGCGCGCACATCACCAACCAGCGCACCATGGAGGTGCTGCGCGACCTCGGCGTCGAGGACCAGGTCACCGCCCAGGCCACGCCGCAGCCGCTGATGGGGAACACCGTCTTCTGCACCAGCCTCGCGGGCGAGGAGCTGGGACGGCTGCGCTCCTGGGGCAACGACCCGCTCGTCCAGGCCGCGCATGAACTGGCCAGCCCCAGCCGGATGTGCGACATGCCCCAGCACCTGATGGAGCCGGTGCTGGTGAACGCCGCGGTCTCCCGGGGCACCGCGCTGCGCTTCCACACCGAGTACCTCTCCCATGAGCAGTCGGACGACGGCGTGACCGCGCTGGTCGAGGACCGGCTGCGCGGGGACACCTACCGCGTCCGGGCCCGCTACCTGGTCGGCGCGGACGGCGGACGCAGCCGTGTCGTGGAGAACGCCGGGCTGCCCACGGTCGGCCGGATGGGCGTCGCGGGCAGCCTCAACATCGTCTTCGAGGCGGATCTCACCGAGCTGACCGCCCATCGCCCCTCCACGCTCTACTGGGTGCTGGCCCCCGGCGCGACGGTGGGCGGCATCGGCGCGGGCCTGGTGCGCTGTGTGCGCCCCTGGACCGAGTGGATGGTGGTGTGGGGCTACGACCTCGAGGCGGGCCCGCCGGACCTCACCGAGGAGTTCGCGCGGTCCGTGGTGCACCGGCTGCTCGGCGACGACACGATCCCCGTGCGCATCACCTCGACCTCCGCGTGGACCGTCAACCATCTGTACGCCGAGACCTACGCCGACCGGCGGGTGCTGTGTGCGGGCGACGCCGTCCACCGCCATCCGCCGTCCAACGGGCTGGGCTCCAACACCTCCATCCAGGACGCGTACAACCTCGCCTGGAAGCTCAAGCTGGTCCTCGACGGCACCGCCGCCCCCGCCCTTCTGGACACCTACTCCGCCGAACGGGCACCGGTGGGGCGGCAGATCGTCGAGCGGGCCAATCGGAGCATCGGAGAGACCGCGCCGGTTTTCGAGGCGCTGGGTGTGCTCGCCACCTCCGACACCGAGCAGATGTGGCGCAATGTCGACGCCCGTAAGGCCGCCACGCCCGATGGCGCGAAGCAACGGCAGGGACTGCGCGAGGCCATCGCGGCCAAGGTGTACGAGTTCAACGCGCACGGTGTGGAGATGAACCAGCGGTACGTGTCGGACGCCATCGTCCCCGACGGCACCCCCGACCCCGGTTTCGGCCGCGACCCGGAGCTGCACCACCAGCCCAGCACCCGCCCCGGCGCCAAGCTGCCGCACGCATGGGTCGTCCGGGGGCGTGAGCGGCTGTCCACCCTCGACCTCGGTGGCCACGGCCGGTTCACCCTCTTCACCGGCATCGGCGGGGACCGCTGGGAGGAGGCCGCCGCGGCGGCCCGTAAGGAACTCGGCATCCAGCTCGTCACCGTCTCCATCGGCCCCGGCCAGGCGTACGAGGACCCGTACGGCGACTGGGCCCGGCTGCGGGAGATCGGCGAGTGCGGGGCCCTGCTGACCCGCCCCGACAACCACATCGGTTTCCGCCACCCCGAAATGTCCCCGCGCGCGGGGGAGTTGCTGATCGGGGCGCTACGGAAGATCCTCGGCCACGTCTGACACCCACCCCCAGGCGCAGCGAGCCCGACCTGGGGCTCCATCATGGACGCGCCCACATCCCCAGAGAAACCGTTAGTGAGATGACTGCAATGCCCCTCGCACTGCTCCGGCGCATGCGCACCAAGCGTCCGGACCGCGGATCAGGACTCAGGATCCCCCTGCCCGTGGGTGCCGGAGCCTTCAGCTGCGAGGTCCTGGACCCCGTCGGCCAGGCCCTTGGCGGCGTGGAGGTCACCGTCACCGAGACGCGTGGCGCCGCCCGTACTGTGGCCAAGGCCACCACCGATCCACACGGCCTCTTCCTCGCCACGCTCGAGCCGGGGCAGTACACCGTGCTGCTCACCGGAAGCGGGCTGCAGCCCAACCGCCTCACCGTCGACATCGCCCACGGCCAGAGCGAACCGCCCCGCCGGGTGCAGATGGAACCCTCCCAGCAGCTCGAACTCCCCCCGCCGGGCACCTGGCTCTTCGACCCGCCGCACACCGCGATCCGCTTCATCGCCCGCCACGTCGGCATGGCCAATGTGCACGGCCGCTTCACCCGCTTCCGGGGCGGCATCCACATCGCCGAGCGGATGGAGGACTCCCGCGTCGAGGTCGTCATCGACGCCTCCAGCATCAACACCGGCAACAACACCCGCGACAACCACCTGCGCTCGGCGGACTTCCTCGACGTCGAGAACTTCCCGGAGATCCACTTCGCCAGCAACCGCTTCACCTGGCGCAGCGGACCCAAGTGGACCCTCCAGGGCCCCCTCACCATGCACGGCGTCAGCCGCTCGGTGACCCTGGACACCACCTACCTCGGCGCCGTGAACGGCGGCTACGACCAGGAACTGCGCTGCGCCGCCCTCGCCACGGCGGAACTGCACCGCGAGGACTACACCCTGAACTGGCGCAACATGCTCGCCCGCGGCATCGCCGTGGTCGGCCCCACGGTCAAGCTGGAGCTCGACATCCAGGCGATGTACCGCAGCCACGACACGCCGACACCCCCCGAGTAGGCCGTCACCCGGCGCTGTCCGGCAGGTGCTGGGGCGGGCTTTGCGGCCCGCCCCAGCGCCGTGTCAGGTCACCTGTAGAAGACGGCGACGCCACCGTGATGCGAGCACGCGCCCTGGTGGTGGGCGGCGTAGGAGTAGGTGCCGTCGTTGCAGAGTGCCGTGGCACCGCTGCTCGATCCGCCCGTGCTGCTGGACGATCCGCCGGACGAGGAGCCGGACGACCCGCCGGATGACGACCCGCCGCCCCCGGAGCCCGACGAGGACGATCCGCCGGATGACGTGCCGCCGGATGACGAGCTGACACCACCGGTGGAGGAGGACGAGTCGTCCTCAGCACTCTTCGTCGCCTTGGGCGTGGGCTTCGGCTTCGGCTTCGCCGTGACGGTCTTGGTGACCGTCACGGTAGGAGCCGGCTCGGCCGCGTCCTTCACCCGGGCGGGCTTTGCCGTGACGGTGACCGTCACCTTGGGCGTGGGCTTGTCGCCGTCCGCCGCCTTCGCGTCCTCGCCCTGGGCCGACCCTATGCCGACTCCGGTGAAGAGCAGGATGGCCGCGACCGGGATGGCGACGCGCTTGCGTGCCCATCCGGGGCGTCTCGGTGCCGGTGATGGCTGGTTATTCCAGGACATGATCCCCCCTTGAGTGATACGTGAGGAACCGACCCTAGCCACGCTGATTGAAAGGTGAAGAGATTGTGTGTGTTTGGTGTTCATATTGTGACCGGGCGTCACGAGCCCGTGAGCGCATAGATTTGGGCTCACCCACCGAACGACGAAGGCGGTTGATCCCATGAGCCTGTACGACATTCCCCTGCACACCCTTACCGGTGAGCAGACCTCTCTCGGTGAGCATCGGGGCGCGGCGCTGCTGGTGGTCAATGTGGCGTCCAAGTGCGGTCTCACCCCGCAGTACGAGGGGCTCGAGCGGCTGCAGCAGCGTTATGCCGAGCGCGGGTTCACCGTGCTGGGGGTTCCGTGCAATCAGTTCGCCGGGCAGGAGCCAGGGACGAGCGACGAGATCCAGGCGTTCTGCTCGACGACCTACGGCGTGTCCTTCCCGCTGCTGGAGAAGATCGATGTCAACGGCGAGCAGCGGCATCCGCTCTACGCCGAGCTGACGCGGACGCCGGACGCGCAGGGCGAGGCGGGGGATGTGCAGTGGAACTTCGAGAAGTTCCTGATCTCGCCGGACGGAGAGGTCGTGGGCCGGTTCCGGCCGCGGACCGAGCCGGAGGCGGACGACGTCGTCGCCGCGATCGAGGCGCAGCTGCCCCGGTGAAAGCGACGGCGGGCGAGGGGCCACCGGCCCCTCGCCCGCCGGGTCGATCGCGTACCCCGTTTCAGCCGCGTTCCGCGGCAAACGCGGTCAGCCACGCCAGCGGCGCGTTCCAGTTGATCGCCACCTCATTGGTGGAGTACGAGCCGATGTCGTCGATGTAGCACGCCGCGGGCGCGCAGCCCGGGAGCTTCTCCTGTGCCACCGGATCCTGCAGCCCCGCGTTGGCGCCGCCCGCGATGGATCCGGCGGGCGGGTTCGGCAGCGAGGCGTCGTACTGGTGCGCCCAGAAGCGGTGGTGCTGGTTCTGCGCGGCGCGCTCGCCGTAGCCGGTGACGTACGACTGGCCGAGCGCGTTGCGGCCGAGCAGATAGTCCAGCGTCTCCAGTGCCCCGGTGCGGTAGCGGCGCTGCTTGGTGAGTTCGTAGGCGACGGCCATGACGGTCCCGTTGTTGGCCACCTGGCCATTGGAGCCCCACACATAGCCGTCCGCCGGCAGTGGCACCCCGTAGCCCTGGCCGGCCATCGTGCTCAGCTGTGCGTCGGCGGCCGAGACCACGGAGGCGCGGACGCGGGCGAGGTCGGTGGCGGGCAGGCCGTTGGGGACGGTGGCCAGGACGAGCCGTCCGAGGGACCCGGTGGCCTGCCAGCTGAAGCCGAACGGCGTGAACACATCGCTCGCGGTGTGGTATGGCGAGGAGGTGACCGCGTCCCGGTACCGCGCCTCCCCGGTGGTCGCGTAGAGCTCCGCCGCCGCCCAGTAGAACTCGTCGCCCACCTCGCTGTCGTCGTACGCCCCGCCGCCGGTGGAGTCGGAACCCGGCGCGAGCACATCGGGATTCGCCTGCGCGGCGGCCCAGGCGCGGCGCGCGGAGCCCAGGCAGCGGGCGGCGAAGGCGGCGTCGTACGGTGCGTAGACCCGGGCGCACTGCGCCGCCGCGGCGGCCAGATTGAGGGTCGCGGCGGTGGACGGCGCGTGCAGCTCACGCGGCTCGGCGTCCTGCTCCGGACGGGTGGGCAGCCCGGTCCAGGCGGCGTCATGGACCTTGTGGAAGGCCATCCCCGCCCGTGGCTTGCCCTCCGGGATCTGCATCCGCATCAGGAACTCCAGCTCCCAGCGCCCCTCGTCGAGCACATCCGGGATCCCATTGCCGCGCTCGGGGACGCGCAGCGTGGAGTCCCCGAGCGCCGCCGCGTGCCCCGTGCGCTTCGCGCGCTCGAAGGAGTTGACGAGCTGCCAGACCGCGAGCCCGCCGTTGACCACGTATTTGCCCTGGTCACCGGCGTCGTACCAGCCACCGCGCACATCCCGGGTGTAGTCGCACACCCCGCTGACACAGGGCACGGCGGTGTCGCCCCGATTGGGGGCGACCCCCAGATGGCCCGCCGGGCGTGCGTAGGCCGTACCGGCCAGGGACGCCTCGATGGGGATACCGCTGCGCTGCTGGTAGAAGAAGGACATCGCGTCCGTGCGCAGCCCGTCGTAGAGGTTCGCGCGGATGTCGAAGGGATGGCTGGTCCGGCCGTCCACGGTGAGTGTGTAGCCGGTGCCCGTCCCCTGGTACGCGGAGAAGTCCACCAGATGGGCCGACTGCCCGGAGGCGGCGTCCGCGCCCCGTACGGTGGTGGTGCCCGAGGCGGCGGTGCGGCCCGTCGCGTCGCGCAGTCGCCAGGGCAGGGCGGTGGCGCTCGCGCTCACGACGGTGGCGCGTTTGGGGCCGTCCGGCAGATACCCGAGCTGATTGACCTGGACGGCGGACGGCGCGGCTGAGGCAGCGGTCGGGCGTGCGGGCACCGCGGGGGAGTCCGCTCCGGCGGGCACGGACTGGGCGGCGATCAGCAGCAGTGCGCCGGTCAGCAGCGCGGTGGCGGTCCGCGCACCGCGCGGACGGGGTAACAGGGACACGGGCATGACGGACCCTCCTGGGGAGTGGGAGGCATGGGAGCGCTCCCAACTTGTGTAATGATGTGATCGCAGTGCGTCAAGGGACTGGACGGGTGCACGGGCCCGCACAGAACATTCCGTCCCCCTCCGTCACATCGCACCCGGCCCATCCGTCAGCACGGTGTGGCCCGCGACGGTGCGGTCTGCGACAAGGGGATGTGACCGATGAACGAGAACCACCTTCTGGCGGAGGGCTTCGAGGCCCACCGCGGTCATCTGCGGGCGGTGGCCTACCGCATGCTCGGCTCGCTGAGCGAGGCGGACGACGCCGTCCAGGAGGCATGGCTGAGGCTCAGCCGCTCCGACACCGCCGCGGTGGAGAACCTGGGCGGCTGGCTGACCACTGTCGTCGGCCGGGTCTGCCTGGACATGCTGCGCTCGCGCACCGCCCGGCGCGAGGAGCCCCTGGGGGTGCACCTCCCCGACCCGGTCATCAGCGGTGAGACCGGGCCCGGCCCCGAGGACCAGGCGCTGCTCGCCGACTCGGTCGGCCTCGCCCTGCTGGTCGTCCTGGAGACGCTGGCCCCCGCCGAACGGCTGGCCTTCGTACTGCACGATCTGTTCGCCGTGCCGTTCGACGAGATCGCCCCCATCGTCGACCGCACCCCGGCCGCCGCCCGTCAGCTCGCCAGCCGCGCCCGCCGCCGGGTGCGGGGAGCGGCCCCGGTCCCCGACGCGGACCTGGCCCGGCAGCGCGAGGTCGTGGGCGCCTTCCTCGCCGCCGCGCGCGACGGCGACTTCGAGGGGCTGATCTCCGTACTCGACCCGGATGTCGTCCTGCGCGCCGACTACGGCCCCGCGCCCGCCCCGGCCCCGCGCGAGGTGCGCGGCGCGGCGGCCGTGGCGGACCAGGCGCTCACCTTCTCCCGCCTCAGCGGCCCGGGCCTCCTCGCCCGTCCCGCGCTCGTCAACGGGGCGGTGGGTGTGGTCAGCTCCCGGGATGGCCGGCCGTTCTCGGTGCTGGCCTTCACGGTCACGGACGGCAGGATCGTGGCGATCGACATCCTGGCCGACCCCGAGCGGCTGAACGGGCTCGATCTGACGGTCCTGGGCTGACGCCACCATAGGCCCATAGCCGCAAGAGCCCCATAGCCGTCTGACGTCGAGTCGGGCAGGCGGCGTCGGATTCGGTCGATTGGGAGCGCGTAAGCGGTCGGGGCCGAGGGCCTTCATTGTTTTCGGGCGCATTGGGCGCATCGGGCGCATTGGGCGGTCAGGCGCGCAGGTAGGTGAGAACAGCGAGGACGCGCCGGTGTCCCTGGCCGTCCAGGCGGAGGTCGAGTTTCTGGAGGATGCTGCTGACATGCTTGTTGACCGCGGCCTCGGTGACATAGAGGTCGCGGGCGATCTCGCGATTGGAGCGTCCTTCGGCCATGAGGGAGAGGACCTCGCGCTCCCGGGGGGTGAGCTGCCGCAGGGGGTCATGCCGTCGGCGCAGGAGTTGGCGCACCACTTCGGGGTCCATGACCGTCGCACCGGCGGCCACCTCCTCGACCGCGCTCGCGAACTGGGTGACGGCACTGACCCGGTCCTTGAGCAGATAGCCGATGCCGGTCTCGCTGCCCAGGTCGAGCAGATGAGTGGCGTAGGACTGCTCGATGTACTGGCTGAGCACCAGAATGGGCAGGGTGGCGCGGTGATCGCGTAGCGCGACCGCGGCGCGGAGACCGTCGTCGGCGTTGCCCGGTGGCATCCGTACATCGGTGATGACGATGTCGGGGTCGTGCTCGTGTGCCGCGGCGATCAGCGCGTCGGCGTCGCCGACAGCCGCCGACACCTGGTGGCCGACCCGGGTCAGCACGCTGACCAGGCCGTCCCGCAACAGCGGTGAGTCTTCGGCGAGCACGATCTTCAGCGGCACGGGAGCTCCACGCGCAGCAGTGTAGGGCCGCCCGCCGGGCTGGATATCCGCACTCTGCCGTCCGCCGCGGCGACGCGGTCGGCCAGGCCGACCAGCCCGGTGCCCGCGGCCGGATCCGCTCCGCCGATGCCGTTGTCGCGCACCGTCAGCGTCAGGACATCCGCCTCCAGCCGGGCGTGGACCTCGGCCTGAGTGGCCCGGCTGTGCTTGGTGGCGTTGGCCAGGGCCTCGGCGACGACGAAGTACCCCGTGCTCTCCACAGCCATGGGCAAGCGGTACGGAAGCCGGATGTCGACGGTGACCGGCAGGGCGGAGCGGGTGGTGAGGTTGCCGACGGCCGCGGCGAGCCCGTGGTCGGTGAGGGCCTTGGGGTGCACGCCTCGGCTGAGCTCACGCAACTCGCCCACGGCGAGGGTGACTTCGCTCTGGGCCAGAGCGAGTTGCCGAGCGACCGGCGAGCCCGGCTCCGCGTCAAGACCGGCCAGGCCGAGCATGACATTGATGGAGACCAGCCGCTGCTGGGCGCCGTCGTGCAGGTCACGCTCGATCCGTCGGCGCTCGGCGTCGAAGGCGTCCACCAGACGCGCCCGGGAGGCCCGGACTTCGGTCAGCTCCCGGCCCAGTTCGCCGTCGCGCGGTGCGAGGATCAGGCGGGTCAGCGCGGCGCGGGCGCCGGCCCAGGCGGTGATGGTGTACGGCGCCGCGGGCAGCAGGCACACGCCGATGACCAGCCACGGCCAGGCACCGGGGTCATCCATCGGTGAGGTCATGAGCAGTACGGGCAGGGCCAGGGCGAACCCGAGGACGAGCAGATCCATCCACCACAGGGCGGTCAGCGACACAGCGGTGAACCCCAGCTCCCGCCAGGTCGCGGACTCCCGCAGCCGGGTCTCCAGCCACCCCCGCGGCCCGGGACGGTCAGGAGCCCGGTGCGGATCCGGTGCCGGGTCCAGGTCCACCAGCCGCAGCCGCCGGCGTTCGATCCGGGTGACGACGATGCCGGACAGCGCCACGGCGAGGAGGAGCCCGGCTCCCACCACCACGACCAGCGACACCAGCCCGGCCACGGCCATGGTCAGCAACGTGACCAGGGCGATCGCGCCGAAGACGACCCCGGACAGCAGATAGACCAGCGCCCGCCAGGGCCACGCCGAGGCCAGGAACCCCAAGGGATGCTGTGCGAGAGCCTGCCAGGCTGTTCGAGAAGGCACCCGCAGAAGATATGCGACCCGTCCGGCCTCGGTCGGTAGTGCGCGCACTACCCCTGGTCTCGCACGCACACCAATGTGGCGGCCACCCCCCTCCCGGTGGGATGAGAGCCATGCCGATGCGTAGATACAGCACATACAGCAAGACCGCCCGGGCCGCGGGACTGCGGCTCGTCCGACGCGTGCTCCACCCCCGGCGCGGCGGCATTCGGCGCGGGGCGCGCGGGCCAGTGGTGGCCGCCCTGGTCATCGCCTCGACGGCGTGGTGCTGCCCGGCGACCGCGATCGCCGCCCCCTCGCACCCCACGCTGGACGCCGCCTCGATCGACGCTTACGTCAACGCCTACCTGGAGCGGACCCAGCTCCCAGGTGCCGTGGTGGCGGTCACCAGGGGCGACAAGGTCGTCCACGCGGCCGGATACGGGCACACCGCGGCCGGGAACGCCATGACCGCGCGGACGCCGGTGCCCGTGGCCTCCCTCTCCAAGTCCATGACCGCCCTGGCCGTCATGCGGCTGGTGGAGGACGGCAGAGTCGATCTGGACAAGCCGGCCCACCACTATCTGCCCGAGTTCACGATGGCCGACCGGCGGGCCCAAAAGATCACGGTACGGCAGCTGCTGAACCAGACATCGGGCATGGCCGACTCCGCCTACCCCGACCTGACCCGGCCCCAGGCACACACGCTCACCGAGGCGGTCGCGGATATGCGCAAGGCCGGGCTCGCCGCGGAACCGGGAGCCGAGTGGAACTACCACAACCCCAACTACTTCGTCGCCGCACGGCTGGTCGAGGTCGTCAGCGGGCGGCCCTTCGCGGACTACATGGCCACCCGAGTGTTCCGGCCACTGGGCATGACACACACCGAGTCCGTCGACACCACCGATGACATGCCCGATCACGCCCGGGGCTACGTCCGCGCCTACGGCATGCTGTTCTCACGTCCCCACCCCCGCTGGTTCGCGGCCGGGGGCCACGGCGTCATCACCACGGCGGAAGACCTCTCCCAATGGCTGATCGCACAGAACAACCAGGGCATGTCCGCGACGGGCCGGCGCGTCGTCTCCGCGCGGAGCATCGACGTCATGCACACCCCACCGGAGGGTCGCGAGTACGCGATGGGCTGGTCCCTGAGCCCCGCTGGGGAAGAGCCCCGGCAGATCCGGCACACCGGTGAACTCCTGACCCACAACGCCATCCAGACCCTGCTGCCCGACAGCCGGACCGGCATCGCGATCGTGACCAACACCGGCATGATCTCCGGGGACGACGCCGCCGTCATGCTTCAGGGGCTGGTCGACCTGGCCCAGGGCAAGTCCCCGACGGTGCGGACCCCGTTCGCCATGAAGGCCGACTACGCCCTCGCGGCGCTCACCCTGCTGGCGGTCGCCCTGGGCGTGCTCGGCGCCGTTCGAGCACGCCGCTGGGCACGGCGCACCGTGGACCGACCGCTGTGGCGAATGGGCTTGCGCATGCTGCCCCTCGCCCTTCCCATCGTCCTTCTCGCCCAGCTCACCGACCTCGTCGGCCTGTTCATGAACCGCGCGGGGACACTGGCCCAGCTGATGTACATATGGCCTGCCCTCGTCATCTTGTCGGCCACGGCCGCCCTGGCCTCAACCGCGGTGATCACCGCGCGGTCGCTCGCCGTGCTCCTGATCCGGCGGACCCGTGTTCTACCTTCCGCGGGGGCCGATAGCCGACGATGACGCCGCCGGCCGTCGGGGCCGCGTCGGCGACCGCTGCGGGGATGTCGCCGCTGAGCAGTGTGGAGTGGGGCCACGGCAGGGGCTCGGCCAGGGTGTTGGACGCGACGTACTTGGGAGCGCTGCTGAGGGCGTCGCGGAACGGGCTGCCCTGGGCGTTCCAGTGGCCCAGAACATCGGCCCGGCCGGGCCCTCGCATGACACCGTCCAGGGTGACGTGGTCGACAACGACGATCCTCATGGCACTCCCGTCCGGCGGTGTCGCTTCTTCATTCGGTGCCTATGACCGCGGATCACGGCGAAACTCATCAGCCGTAGCCGGCCCGACGGTCTGGGCGTGCGGGGGCAGGCACACCTGGGAGCGGAGCCCCCGGAACGGGGGCCGGTACGGAGCCCCGGTTTTGGGAAGGGGCGGGGGCGGGGCAACTCCCGCGGCCGTCGCACGGACAGGGGCCCACCGTCACCCCCAACCGTGGCGGCCCAGGACTCACCCCCCACCGTGGCGGGACAGGGTGTGGCGGGCCGTTGCCGCCATCGCCTCGTCGACCATCCGCCCCTCGAAGAGCACTGCCCCCGCCCCCTCCGCCTGCGCCCGCTCCACCGCCGCGATCAGCCGGCCACAGCGGGCCAGTTCCTCGGCGTCGGGTGCGAACACCTCGTTGACCACCGGCACATGGGACGGGTGGATCACCGCCATCCCCTCGTACCCGAGGGCGCGGTTCTGCTCGGCGAAGCGCCGCAGTCCCGCGAGGTCCGCCACGTCCGCCCATAGCCCGGCCACCGGATGGGGGCGGTCCGCGGCGCGGGCGTCCAGCAGCGCCCGGGCCCGCAGTTCACGGGTCTCCTCGCCCTCCTGGCTCCAGCGGTAGCCGATCGCCCGCTCCACGTCCCCGCCCGGGGCGGTCACCGCGCCCAGGTGGGCGATCCGGGTGGCGGCCTGGCCGATGGCGTACGCCTCGCGCAGTCCGCGCGCCGTCTCCAGCAGCGGCAGCAGGGCGAAATGGCCCTCGGGCAGGCCGTGTTCGCGCTCGCACCAGGCCAGCAGCCGGTCGGCGGTCGTCACGTCCTCGGGGCCGCTCACCTTGGGCAGCACGATGCCGTAGAGCCCGGGACGGGCCACCGCTCGCAGGTCGTCGGCGCCCTGCCAGCCCGTGGCGCGGTCCAGCGCGTTGATCCGTACGAGCAGCCGCATCGGACCGGACGTTCCGGCCGCCCCCCGGTCCTCGGCCCCGGACACCGCCCCGTCGGCGGCCCCGGCCACAGACCGGTCGACGGCCCCGGCCACGGCCTCGCGTGCCGCCGCCTTGCCGTCCTCCGGGACGGCGTCCTCCAGGTCGAGGATGGCCGCGTCGGCGCCCGCCGCCTCCGCCTTGGGCAGCCAGTCGGTCCGGCTGCCGGGCACGAAGAGCAGGGAGCGCAGGGGGACGCGATGCGTCGTCACGCCCGTCACGCCCGTATCGCCGTCAGATGACACCCTCGGCCTCCAGCTTCGCCAGCCGTCCGTCGTCGATGCCCAGCCACGCCCCGTAGACCAGCGCGTTGTCCGCGCCGAGCGCGGGGCCGGTCCGCCACACCGCGCCGGGGGAGCGGTGGAAGCGCGGGATCACCGACTGCATCCGCACCGGGCCGAGGTCGGCGTCGTCCACCGTGATGATGTCCTCGCGTTCGGCGTAGACCGGGTCGGCGACGATGTCGGCGGCGGTGAACACGCGCGAGGCCACCACCTCGGCCCGTTCGAACGCCGCCAGGCACTCGGCCGCCGGGCGCACCGCGACCCAGTCCCGCAGCGCCGTGTCGAGCCGCTCGCGCCCCGCGTGCTGCTGGTCCACGGTGGCGAACTCCCCGTCGGGCAGGCCCAGCAGTCGCACCACATTGCGCACCGAGCGGGTGGTGGCGGAGGTGACGGTGAGCCAGTCGCCGTCGGCGCTGCGGTAGGTGTTGATGACGGCGGCCGGGGCGACGGCCAGTTGGTTGCCCGCCCGCTCGGGGGCCGCGCCGAGCTGGTCGTACGCGATGATCTGCCACTCCACCAGGCGGTACAGCGGCTCGAACAGCGCCAGGTCGATCCACTCGCCGTCGAAGTCCTGATCGGTGTCACGGCGGTGCAGGGCGGCCAGGATCGCGAACGCGCCCATCAGCCCGGTGACCGCGTCACCGTGCGAGAAACCGGTGTGCACCGGCGGGCCGTCCGGGAAGCCGGTCAGATGGACCACACCGCTGCGGGCCTCGCCCATCTTCCCGAAGCCGGGCGCGTCGGCACGGGAAGAGGTCGCGCCGAAGCCGGAGATCTGCAGCAGGATCGCGGTGGGGTTGAGCGCGTGGATGGCCTCCCAGTCCAGGCCCCAGGCGCGCAGGCGGCCCGCCCGGAGCGTCACGATCACCACATCGGCCCAGGCGATCAGCTCCCGGGCGACCTCCCGGCCCTCCTCGTGGTGCAGATCCAGGGTTACGGAGCGCTTGTTGCGGCCCGCCACCTTGAACCAGAGCGGAACGCCGTCGCGCCGCGGCCCCATCGCTCTCGCCGCGTCACCGGAGCCCGGCGGCTCCACGTGGACGACGTCCGCCCCCTGGTCGGCGAGCATCCCCCCGGCGAGCGGGCCCGCCACCACATGGGCGAACTCCACCACCCTCAGCCCTGTGAGCTGTCCCTGCCGTGTGCTGGTCTGGTCCTCCATGCGGCCAGGCTGCGGGGTGGGGTGTATGCGCGTCCAGCAATGAAAGGGGATCAATTCATGCGGATCTCGCAAGGATCGCTGTGGAGCGTCGCCGTTGCACGGCGCCCCGCGGCCTCACCACGGACCGTCGTCCGCCTCCTCCCACACCACCCCCGCCGGCAGGGCATCGGCGGCGGAGCGGAACTCCTCCAACTGGTCCAGGAAGCGGCGCGCCCCAGGCGGCAGGGTGCGGCGCGTCGGCAGGACGACGTACAGCCGGCGCTCCACCACCGGCCCCACCAGCGGGCGCCGCACCAGCCGGCCCGGCACCATCAGCGGATGGACCAGGGCCGGCAGCGCGGAGACGCCGAGCCCGGCGGCCACCAGGCCGCCCACCGTGGCCACGTTCGACGCCTCGGCCGCCGGGTTCGCCTCCATACCGGCCTGGGCGAAGGCCGCGTCGGTCATCCGGCGCACGCTGGAGTCGGTGCCCACCGCGAGAAACGGCTCCCGGCCCAGCTCCTCCCAGGTCACCTCCTCCCGCTCGGCCAGCGGATGGTGCTCCGGGAGCACCGCGTCGAAGCGGTCGCGCACCAGCGGCCGCAGCCGTACGCCCGGGGCGCGCCGGGCCACTGTGCTGACCGCGAAGTCGGCGTCCCCGTCGACCACCCGCTCCAGCACCGAGCGCTCCAGCCCGTCCAGCAGCCGTACGGTCATCTCCGGGCGCCGCGCGCGGAAGGCGGAGATCACCGGCGGCAGCAGCACGGCCGCGACCGAGGGCAAGGTCGCCAGGGCCACGGCACCGCGCTCACCGGCCCCGTAGCGCCCCAGCTGGGCCAGGCCCGCGCGGTGCGCGGAGAGGATCTGGTCGGCGATCCGCAGCGCCTCGGCGCCCGCCGGGGTGAGCCGCACATTGCGGGTGTCCCGCTCCAGCAGCCGCATCCCCAGCGTCCGTTCCAGATCGGCGACCGCACGGCTCAGCGACGACTGGGACACATGCAGTTCGGAGGCGGCCGCGGTGAAGCTCACGGCGCGTGCGACCGCCGCGTACGCGGTCAGCTGGCGCAGGGTGACGTCCATGGCCGTGAGCGTAGGCGCGGTGGCCGCGCGGCGGAACTGTTGCGCAGATCGCATGGATAGATCTGTGTTCAATGCTGGACGCGGATCTTTCCCCGCTCGGAAACTCTTCGGCAGCACCCGACCGGACGAGGAAGCGAGCGGCCATGCTGGCAGCACTGGGATTCTGCACGATCGGCGGCTTCCTGCTGCTGACCATGTTCAAACGGGTCTCGGTGCTGGTCGCCCTCGTCCTCACGCCCGTGGTCACCGCGGTCATCGGCGGATACGGCGATGATCTGGGCCCGATGGCGCTCGACGGGCTGTCCAAGGTCGCCCCGACCGGCATCATGATCGCCTTCGCGGTGCTCTACTTCAGCCTGATGATCGACGCGGGCCTCTTCGAACCGCTGATCCGCGGCATTCTGCGCGCCGCCAAGAACGACCCGGTACGGATCACCGTCGGCACCGCCGTGCTGACCGTGTGCGTCGGGCTGGACGGCGACGGCGCCTCGACGTTCCTCATCAGCATCTCCGCGATGCTCCCCGTCTATCAGCGGCTCGGGATGAGCCGGCTGGTGCTCGCCGGGGTCGTCGGCCTCGGCGCGGGCGTGATGAACATGATTCCGTGGGGCGGGCCGACGGCCCGCGCCGCCGCCGCCCTGAAGATCGATACGTCCGACATCATCACGCCGCTGCTGCCCGCCCTCGCCGCCGGAATCGCCTGGGTGCTCCTGGCCGCCTACCTCATCGGACGCCGTGAGCGGCGGCGGCTCGAAGCCGTCGAGCCCGCCCCGCCGGCCGAGGTGGCGGTCGGGGACGGCCCCGGCACACCGCGGGTCGCCGCCCGCCCCGGCCTCGCGCTGACCGCCTTCAACCTGCTGCTCACCGTGGCGCTGCTGGTCTGCCTGGTGCTGGAGGCCATGCCGCTGCCCGTGCTCTTCGTCTTCGCCTTCGTCCTCGCGCTGCTGGTCAACCACCCCCGCTGGGAGGACCAGCAGGAGTTGCTGGAGAGGCACGGCAAGAGCGTGGTGCTCGTCATCACCATGATCTTCGCGGCCGGGGTGTTCACCGGCATCCTCGGGGGCACGGGAATGATCGGGAAGATGGCCGAGGCGCTGGTCGACGTCATTCCCAACGGGCTCGGCGGGCATCTGCCGGTGCTCGTGGCCGTCACCAGCATGCCGCTGAGCCTCGTCCTCACCCCGGACGCCTACTACTTCGGCGTTCTGCCGGTGCTCGCCGGGACCGCCGACGCCTTCGGCACCGACCACGCCGAGATCGCCCGCGCCGCCGTCCTCGGCCAGATGACCACCGGCTTCCCGCTGAGCCCGCTCACCGCCGCGACCTTCATCCTCCTCAGCATGAGCGGCGTCCAGCTCGGGGAGCACCAGCGCTTCCTCTTCCGCTGGGCGTTCGGCACCACGCTGGTGATGACCGCCGCCGCCCTCGCGACGGGCGCCGTGCCGCTATGACCCGGACCGCCCACGCCTTTTCAGAGGCTCGGTTCGCCTCCGGCCATCGCCGGCCGTTCCGGCGGCGGGGGCGGGAGCCGGGGGACCAGCGGGACGGTGTGAGGGCCGCGCCGGGGCGGTCGGTCAGCCTCCGGTCAGCGCCGGGACGGTCCGTCAGTTCCCGGTGAGCGGCGGGCGGTGCGGTTCGATGACGGTGACCCCGCCCCTGGCCCCCGACGCCATCGTGGACAGCGCCTCCGGGACCGCGTCCAGCCCGATGACATCGGTGACCAGCAGATCCGGCCGCAGCGAACCGGCCTCGACCATCTCCATCATCGGGCCGTAGTCGTGGGCGGCCATGCCGTGGCTGCCCAGCAGGCGCAGCTCCTGCGCGATGACCCGGTCCATCGGGATCATCGGGGTCCCGGCGGCCGGTGGCAGCAGCCCGACCTGGACATGGCGGCCGTGGCGGCGCAGGCTCTTGATGGACGCGGCGCAGGTCCGCGGGGAGCCCAGCGCGTCGAGCGAGACATGGGCGCCGCCGCCCGTGGCGTCCGCGACCGCCTCCGCCACCGAGCCCAGTGTGGACGCCACGTCCACGCACACCGCCGCGCCGAACCGGGCCGCGAGGGCGAGCGCCTCCGGTGAGATGTCCACCGCCACCACCCGGGCCCCGGCCGCGGCGGCGATCATCACCGCGGACAGCCCCACCCCGCCGCAGCCGTGCACCGCGACCCACTCGCCCGGGGCGACCTGGCCCTGGGCGACGACGGCGCGGAAGGCGGTGGCGAAGCGGCAGCCCAGACCGGCGGCCGTGGTGAACGACAGCTCGTTGCGAATCCCGACCAGGTTCACATCGGCGTTCTCGATCGCGACGTATTCGGCGAACGAGCCCCAGTGGGTGAACCCCGGCTGCGTCTGCCGCTCGCACACCTGCTGGGCGCCTTCCGCACAGGCGGCACAGCGCCCGCAGGCACACACGAACGGCACGGTGACCCGCTGCCCCGGGCGCCAGTTGAGGACGTCGGGCCCGACCGCCTCTATCACCCCCGCCAGCTCATGGCCGGGGACGTGCGGCAGCCGGATGTCCGGGTCGTGCCCCATCCAGCCGTGCCAGTCGCTGCGGCACAGCCCGGTCGCCTCGACGCGGATCACCACACCGCGCGGGGAGGGAGCGGGGTCCTCGACGGTTCGGACCTCGGGCCGGCGCCCGAAGTCGTCGAACACCACAGCACGCATGGACACCCGCTCCCTCGCTCGACCACACCCCCAGGCCCGTGTGTCCAGGCGGGCCCTAGAACCTACACCACAACCGGCCGGTATCAGCCCTTGCGGGTGGCGCCCACCGACGGCGGCTCCGCGCCCGGGCCGGTGCCCCAGGACGACGGCTCGGTGGACAGCCGGTGGGCCAGTTTCCCGCCGTGGGCGACCTGGTCCCAGTCCAGCCAGGTCCGCGCCACGTTACGGCCGTCGAGCGAGACGCTGCGGACATACCGCTTGGCGTCGCTCGCGCCCGGTGCGGTGACCGTCAGCGTGCCGCCCTGCCGGGCGCCGTACCGCCCGACGCGGACCACGGCCGAGGCGAACTGCGGGCTGGACAGGGCGAGGAAGTCCCCGCCGCTCATCGTCGGGTACAGGCCCAGCGAGGAGAAGACGTACCAGGCCGACATCGTGCCGAGGTCGTCATTGCCGGTCATCCCGTCCGGCCCGGTGGTGAACAGGGTCATCGCCGCCCGTACCGCGGTCGCCGCCTTCGCGGGCGCGCCCGCCCACAGATACATGTACGGGGCGTGCAGATCGGGCTCGTTGTTGGGGTTGTAGGTGGGCTTGCCGTAGTAGTCGTACGGGGCGGAGATCCAGTCATCGCGGGCCGTGCCCGCCGGGTCGGTGAGCAGCTTGTCGTAGGCGAAGAAGTCGTCCAGCCGCTTCTCGGCCGCGCGCCTGCCGCCCATCAGCTCCACCAGACCGGCCGGGTCCTGCGGTACCAGCCACTGGTACTGGTAGGCGCCGCCCTCGTGGAACTGCTTGCCCGCCTCCACCGGGTCGTACGGGGTCACCCACGCCCCGTCGGCCGTGCGCGGCCGGAAGTGCCCGATCGACGGGTCCCACAGCGTGCGGAAGGTCTGGCCGCGCTCGGCGAACATCCGGGCGTCGGCGCGGTGTCCGAGCCCGCGCGCCATCAGGGCGAGCGCGGCGTCCGCGGCGGAGTACTCCAGGGTGGCCGAGGCGGGGTGGACGCAGTCGTTGTCACCGCCCTTGTCGGCGCAGTCGGTGCCGAGCTTCAGCCCCGAGGGGACGTAGCCCAGCTTGCGGTAATAGTCCACTCCGGAGCGGCCGTTGTAGGGGGAGTCGGCGGGCGGGGTGCTGGTCGCGTTCTTCTTCAGAAGTGCGTACGCCTCGTCCTCGTGCCCGGCCAGCAGCCCCTTGGACCACGCCTCGACGAGGAACGGGGTCACCGGGTCGCCCGTCATGATGTTGGTCTCGCTGTTGGCCAGCGCCCAGCGCGGCAGCCAGCCGCCGTCCCGGCCGATGGCGACGACCGACAGCGCGACATCGCGGGCCACCCCGGGCTCCAGCAGCTCCAGGAGCTGGTTCTGCGGCCGGTAGGTGTCCCACAGCGAGAAGTTCTGGTACGGCGTATAGCCGGAGGCGGTGTGGGCCGCGCCGTCGAAACCGGTGTAGCGGCCGTCCACGTCGCCCGCCACATTGGGGTGCAGCTGGGCGTGGTACAGCGCGGTGTAGAAGGCGCGTTGCCGCTCCTCGGTGCCGCCGCCGACCCGGATCGCGTCGAGCTTCTCGCGCCAGGTGTCGTGCAGCGCGGCGCGGGTGGCGTCGAAGTCGTAGGAGTCCCCGGTCTCGGCCGCGAGGTTCTTACGGGCGCCTTCCGGCCCGGTGTACGACAGCCCGACCTTGACCACCACATCCCGGTCCTGGCTCGCGTCGAAGCTGGCCCAGGCGCCGTTGCCGCCCTCTCCGGCCGCCTCGCGGGAGCCGGGGGAGGGGGTCGTGCCGCGCCAGGTGCCGTAGGAGGCGAAGGGGCGGTCGAAGGTGGCGGTGAAATAGACGGTGTGCCGGTCCTTTCCGGCGCAGAAGTTCCCGGCCTCCACCCGGCCCTCGACGGTCCGGTCCCCGACCACGCGGATCTCGGAGCCGAAGACGTTCTGATTGGCCTTGCCGGTGTTGAACAGCACATTGGCCGCGCCGGTGGCCGGGAAGGTGTAGCGCTGCCAGCCGGTGCGCCGGGTCGCGGTCAGCTCGGCGTCGATGCCGTAGGTCTTCAGGCCCACCCGGTAGTAGCCCGGGGTGGCCTCCTCGTCGTCATGGCTGTACGTGGAGCGGTAGTGGTCCGGGTCGACGTCGGTGACCGCGCCGGTCGTCGGCATGATGGGCAGCTCGCCCGCCACCCCGCAGCCGACGCCGGACAGATGGGTCTGGCTGAAGCCGTGGATGGCGTTCTGGTCGTAGTCGTAGCCGCCCTGACCGCCGGTGTCCGGGCTGACCTGGACCATGCCGAACGGGGCGCTCGCCCCGGGGAAGGTGTTGCCGAAGTTCTCGGTGCCCACGAAGGGATGGACCAGCGAGGTGGGGTCGGCCGGAGGGTCCCCGGCCGCGGCGGCGGCCGTCGCCCCCGGCGGTCCCAGCAGACCGCCGCCCAGCAGCGCCGCCGTCATCACCCCCGCGACCGTGCCCGCCGCGCGCGCACGGATTCCACCGATCAGCGACCGCATGGGACGCACCTCCGCTTGACAACGTTGTCTATTCAGGGTCGCGAAACTTTGGCATGGGGGCTGGGCGGTGTCAATGACCCGTGCGCGGACGGGTCATTGACACCGCCCGCGCATCAGGCCGTGGCGCTAGCGCTTGCCGCGCTGACCGTCGGCGAGCTGACGGGACGTCTCCCCGGCGCCCGCGCCCCGCTGGGCCCGCTCGGCGAGGGTCGGGAACAGCCCGCCGAGGGCGCTGCCCAGGCGCAGCTCCAGCGGGGCCACGTTCACCTCGGCCCGGTTCCGCTCGATGGCCCGGATGGTCGCGGCCGCCACCCGGCGGCTGGAGATCGTACGGACCCCGGTGGGGAGGGACGTGCCCGCGTCGGCGAACATCCCGGCGTCGCCCACGAATCCGGGCTGCACCAGCGAAACCCCCACCCCCGTGCCATGCAGGTCCTGCCGCAGCCCCAGGGTGAAGCCGCGCAGCCCGAACTTGGCCGCGTTGTAGAGCGCGGCGCCGGGGGAGGCCGTACGGCCCGACAACGAGCCGATCATCACCAGCTGACCGGATCCCGACTCCACCATGCGCGGCGCCATCAGCCGCGACAGCAGCATCGGTGCGCGCAGATTGACGTCGAGGGCGCGGTCCAGCTCCTCGGGCCGGTAGTCCAGGACCGGGCCGCTGGAGGGCAGCGCGGCGTTGGCGATGAGGATCCGGGCGTCCGCCGCCTCCTCGACCAGGCGCTCCAGATCGGACCGTTCGGCCAGATCGGCGACGATCACCCGGCCGCCCAGCCGCTCGGCCAGCGGTCGCAGCACCTCCTCACGGCGCCCGGTGAGCAGCAGCTTGGCACCCTTGGCCGCGAGCGCGCGGGCCAGTGTCTGCCCGATGCCGCCGGTGGCCCCGGTGAGCAGGACGGTCGTGCCGCCGATCCGCATGCGATCTCCTCCGGTTACGGTCGAGTACGTTCCGGCACGGTACTGGGTATGCGCTCCGCGCCGGGCGGGGGCCCCGTTCCCGCCCGTTCCACCATCGGCCTCGACATGCCGCACGGCACCGGGCTGGAGTCGACGATCCAGTGGCTGTCGAACCAGAAATCGGTGTACGTCGCGAGGAGCCGTATCGCCTGCTTGATGAGCGGGAGCGCGGCCCGCGGGCGCCTGTTCCAGTCCGGCTGCTTCGATACGTACGCCTACGGGTTCCTGGCGCCCTCGACGTTGGAGATCATCCTGCGCAGCACCTTGAGCGCGGCCACGTACTCCTCGTCGCTGATGCCGTCGTGGACCACAGCACGAAGCTCGGTTACCAGCTCGCGCAGCCGTATCCTGGCGGATTCTCCTGCGTCGGTGAGGTGCAGACGATGTCCGGCGTCGGTCCGCAGCCAGCCGCGGTGGAGCAACTGGGCGACGACACGGGGGATCTCGTGTTCCCCGTCTGCGAGGGGCAACAGCTGGGCGGCTATCTCGTCGCGGCTCGGCGCCGCGGGCCAGTACTTGACGCTGTTGAGTACCCAGTACTGAGGCTGCGTGACGTCGATCCCAGCCATGGCGTCACGCAGCTGCCGGGTAACGACCGCGTGCGCCTGACCACTCCAGTAGCCGATGGGCTGGCCGGCCAGCATGTCGTCGGTGGCAGCTGGATCGGCCGGCGCCTGGTCGGTGGTGGTGCCAGTCAGGAAATCCATGATCACGACGCTACATCCGTGCGCCCGGTCTGAACACTGTCGAAGGCCGCATCAACCGCCGCCGCGGTGGCGCGGCGCATTTCCCTGATGCCTGGTCCGAAGCCGTTGCCGCTGGAGTTGTCCGATCACGAAGGCCGGGTGCTGCGGGGCTGGTTGCGTAAGCGGACGGCGTCTCAGGTGTTGGTGTTGCGGTCGAGGATCGTGCTGGCGTGCGCGGAGGGCCTGCCGAACGCGCCGGGTCGCGGACGATCTGGGCGTCTCGCGAGAGACGGTACGCAAGTGGCGGGCCCGGTTCGCCGCGAACCGGCTGGAGAGCCTGGCGGACCGACCGCGTTCGGGGCCACCGCGAAGGATCACCGACGAGCAGGTCGAAGCCCTGGTCGCCAGGACGCTCGGCCAGGCGCCACCGACGGGTGATTCGCACTGGTCGACACGTTCGATGGCCGAGGCGGAGGGCATGTCGCAGTCGGCCGTCTCGCGGATCTGGCGGGCGTTCGGCCTCAAGCCGCACATCGTGGAGACCTGGAAGCTGTCGACCGACCCGCAGTTCGTGACCAAGGTCCGCGACGTGGCGGGCATCTACCTCGCCCCGCCGGAGAACGCTCTGGTCCTGGCGGCAATTGGCCGACGTCACCGCCCCGAGGAGGTCAGTAGGGTGGGTTCATGCCGAAGCACGAACCGTTCATCATCGACGGAGTCACTTACGAGCGCGATTCAGCTCCGGGAGAGGGCGGATCAGCCGTGGTATGGAAGGCCCGCCGTAAGCCCGACGGTCAAGTGTTCGCAGTCAAACGGATTAAGAAGGACCGCGACGCGGACTCCGCTCGCAACAAGCGTTTCAAGCAGGAGATCGAGTACGGACAGACATCGAGCCACCCGAACGTCGTGAGTATCCACGCGCGCTCAGAGGACGCGAACTTCTTCTACTACGTCATGGACTTCTACCCGATGACGCTGCGAAACGTGATCAACGACGAAACCGATGCTGACGTGCTTCTCGACTACGCGCGCCAGCTCTGCGATGCGCTCGCGTACGTGCACGGCGACGGCATAGTGCATCGCGACATCAAACCTGAGAATGTCCTCGTCGACCCTGATGCGCGCCGGCTCGTCCTGGCCGACTTCGGCATCGCGCATTTCAAGGACTCCTCGCTCACGAATCGCGGGGACCTCTTAGTAAACCGGAACTACCTCGCTCCCGAGCAGATGGTGAGGAACAACGCCCTCGGTATCGGCAAGCCGGCGGACATCTTTGCGCTCGGCCTCGTCATAACTGAGATGTTCACGAAGCAGAACGCCCGAGGGCGACGACACGCGCTTGTGCGCGACCGCTATCCCTTCCTGGCCGACCTCGACCTGATCATTGAACAGATGCTGCTCCAAGACGAGGCGCAGCGGTTCCGCATCGACACCGTACGCGGCATGCTTCGGGTAACCCTTCTGCGGCTCGACTCGACAATCGAGGAGATCTCCGATGATCTGCGCCCCAACGAAGCGTCCGCCGACAGCTCGTCCGGCGAGGTCGAGCGGATCCTCGGCCGTGCCGCGAGAGACGTGCTGTCGGCGAAGCATGTCTTCGAGCGGGTCGCCGACGGAGAGCTCGACCGATTCAACCTCAACTATCACTGCGAGGTTGCGTACCGGGTGAGCACGGAGCTGTTCAATACGTGTGCTCAAGCCGTTGTATATGCCTCGTGCAAGCGGAAGTTCGACTATGAGGGCGCCGGGCGGTGGGGCGAGAACGACGACGCTCTCGTGTTGTCGGCCGCCAAGCCGGGACTCCAACGCGAGCTGGAGACGATTCTGGCTGATTTCCCCCTCCCTCGGTCTTCGCGCTGGGACGGTCTGCCACGGCGGTCGGCTCACTTGTTCCGATTCTGCAAGGACTACCACTGCGAAGAGCTGCTGACGAGCATCCGCGAATCTGTCTACGGTGAAGGCCATGGATCGTTGCGGGCGAATCTGATCAACGCCCCGATCCTCTGGATCACCCGCTGGATGCGTACGTATCTGGACACCGACTACCTGGAGTTCGACAAAACAGTTCGCGAGGACATCGGTTTCGAGCGCCACCTCTCGGTGCTCTGGGACAAGACGCTTCCGTTGGATTCGGCCCGAGAAGCGCTGGGAGTGGATCTGTTGACCGGGCCGCTCAACGCCGACCGCGTCGCCGGCACACTGCAGGCGCTTGAAGCGAAGTGGGATGTCTCCGTGGGAGAGCTCGTAGACGGTGAGTACTCGGTCATGTTCCGGTCACGCAACACGTACCGCTGCTTCCACGACGAGGCGCTCGACCTCGCAGAACCGGGCTCAGTATTCGAAGCCGACGTCCTCAATCTGCTCCGCCCTGAGGCGGAGTTCGACGACCTCGTCGCACTCACATGGGATCGGGACTTCGACGTGGCCATCACGCTCAGCAAGGTCCTCGGCACCCCCACGCGCTAGTGTCCTGAGTCCAAAGTTCAAGGGCGGTCATAGGATGGGGTGGTGCCAGGTCCGAAGCCGTTGTCGCTGGAGTTGTCCGATCACGAAGGCCGGGTGCTGCGGGGCTGGTTGCGTAAGCGGACGGCGTCTCAGGCGTTGGTGTTGCGGTCGAGGATCGTGCTGGCGTGTGCGGAGGGTCGGGCGAACGCGCAGGTCGCGCTCGATCTGGGTGTCTCGCGGGAGACGGTGCGCAAGTGGCGGGCCCGATTCTTGGCGGATCGGCTGGAGGGTCTGGTGGACCGGCCGCGTTCGGGGGCTCCGCGGAAGATCACGGACGAGCAGGTCGAGGCCCTGGTCGCCAGAACGCTGGACCAGGCCCCACCGACGGGTGATTCGCACTGGTCGACGCGTTCCACGGCCCAGGCGGAGGGCATGTCGCAGTCGGCCGTCTCGCGGATCTGGCGGGCGTTCGGCCTCAAGCCGCACATCGTGGAGACCTGGAAGCTGTCGACCGACCCGCAGTTCGTGACCAAGGTCCGCGACGTGGTGGGCATCTACCTCGCCCCGCCGGAGAACGCTCTGGTCCTGGCGGTGGACGAGAAGTCGCAGATACAGGGCCTGGACCGACCCCAGCCCGTGCTGCCGATGGCGCCGACCACGCCGGCGAAGATGACCCACGACTACGTCCGGCACGGCACCACCAGCCTGTTCGCCGCCCGCGACATCACCTCCGGCTCGGTCATCGCTCAGCACTACCGCCGCCACCGCCATCAGGAGTTCCTGCGCTTCCTGAAGGTCATCGAGGCCGCCGTTCCAGGCGATATCGAACTGCACCTGGTTCTCGACAACTACGCCCCCCACAAGAGCGAGCCGGTCAAGAAGTGGCTACTCCGTCACCCCCGCTTCCATCTGCACTTCACCCCCACCTCGGCGTCCTGGCTCAATTTCGTCAAGCGCTGGTTCGCCGAGCTGACCTGCCGCAAACTCCGCCGCTCGGCCCACCGCAGCGTCGCCGAACTCGAACGGGACATCCGCGGCTGGATCAACGAGTGGAAGAAGAACCCCAAGCCGTTCTTCTGGACGAAGACCGCCGACGACATCCTCGACACCCTCGCCGCATACTGCACACGAATTAACGACTCAGGACACTAGTTGTTGCGGGGCAGGACGTTGGCGGCAGTAGGCGGGCGGCGCGTGTCACGCCTGTCGCAAGTTGTGGTTCACGTGGACCTGACCCCGATGAGTTACAAGGCTCCAAAAAGCCGCGCTCCATGCATCGCAATTTGCCTGGAGTGAGGCTTTCATGCGCTTTATGCGTCAGTTGGCTTGCGAGCTGCGAGTGTGGGAATTGCGGCGATGGCGTCAGGGGTGAGGTGTTCCCAGATGATTCCGGGCGGGCGTCGGCGTGGTGCGCATTCGATGACTCTATCGGACGTGATGATCAGGTCCACGCGGAAATCGTGTTCTGCCTCCGGTAGCGTCTCGTCCAGGACTTGGAGGGGGTGAACGGTGGTCGCAATGAGGGTGTCCGGGCCGATGAGTCCAGCCTCTTGAAGCAGGGCAACTTCGATATCGGAGTATCCTGCGCCCTTTCCGAGCCGCACACCATCCGGGTTCACGGCAACGCTCCCGCAGACAACCAAGTCAACTGACGACATCTCGTCTAGATCTACGGGCTGTGCAACTTTTGCTGCTATGCGACGTTCGGCGGCTTCACGCACTGGAACGGTGAGTTTTCCAGGGTCCAGTAGGTAGAACGGCTTCTCTGTGGCTAGCTTCGATGATGCCATATACACCCGCTTGCCCTCTTGGAGCGCTCGGGCTCGCACGGGCAACTGTGCCTTGTCCGGAACCGCTTTAATGACCCTCGCGTTCTGCCAAGCAGGGTGCGCAGCAAGACGCGCAGCGGCAGAGTCCGCGCCGATGAAGGAGGGGATACGGCCCGTCACGTCTCCGTGTGTGGGCTCCAGCAGGTCCCAGACACGTTCGCGGACGGCTTGTTTAGCATGTTGGATATGCGCCCTATTCATCGATGCCCCTTTCTGCCTTAGGCCGATGCGATGACACCCAGAAGCCGGTCGTTCAGTTCATGCACTATCGGGACGTCCCGCCAGGGTTGCAGTTCGCGACCTGCCTGAAAGATGAGGTTCAGCCCGCCGCCGCCCCGATTGCGCTCTACAATGCAGATCGCTTCGCCGAGCGTACCGACAGCTTCGTCTACCTTCCGTTGCCGAATATAGGCAAGAGTCAGATTCCCCAGAGCGATAGCATGAGATTTTGATCCCTCACGCAACTCTTTAGCGGTACTCTCTAGTAACTCCTGCGCACGAGCAGTGTCATTTAAGAAAAGAAAGCAAGAGCCGGCCAATCGCCCGAACTGGCCAGGAGAGAACATTGATGTACCGGCATCGTTGGCACCAACTTGACTGAAATGCCATTCGGCGTTTCTCAATGCCTTCTCGGAGTCTCGGCGTTGCTGTAGCATCGCGTAAGCCTCGGCCGTGTGCAGAACAGCTAGGCCCGCGAGAACGTGGCTAGTATTCTCAACCGTGTCGGCGGTGTGCTGTGCAAGTTCTAGGCCGGCGCGCGGATTCCTCTCCCCGTATAGGGCAACAAAAGAGGTGCGCAGCAAAGCTAGTCCTTCGCCAACGGGATCGCGCAATTCACGTGCCGCATCGGCAGCTTGAGCGAAGTAAGCGCGAGGGGTGTCGTGGTCGGTCCTTCCCGAAGCATCCCATACCAATTGCCCCATTAGTGTGGAGGCTTCCGTCTGTGCGGCATAGAGATCTCGGCGAACAGCATACGTGGTCGTGTGACTATGCCAGTATGCAAGTTGCCCCAAGTGCTGCCCGATCTCGGCGATTAGAGCCGTAGACGGCTCAGTGACATAGCGCGCGTCGAGGGTTTGTACTTGTTGCCGGAGTTCAGCTACTGCCAATAGGTCGAGGCTTCCGGGGTTCTCCCGTACATGCTGAGCACGCGCTTTAGCCTCGGAATCAGTCATAGCCCCGACGGTAGTGCTGGTATTGGCGGTTCCGTCAATGTTATTTGGGGAACCCTCCCATGACTGTCTTGGCAGTCCGAGCATGTCGCCGGGAATGCCGAAGCCATCGGCGACACGTTCGATTACTTGTTGACCGCGTACACCACGGACGCCCCGGATGATGTCGCTCACGCGGGAACTCGTCATCTTGCCGATGGCGGCGGCCATGGCCGCATGACTTGAGCCTGTACGCCTGTTGACGAGTCGGAAGATCTCCCGGAAGTTGCGGGTGGCGCATGCCCGTTGCATGGCCTCACTCCGAAGCAGCGTGTCAGGAATCGTCAGCGGATAGCCGGCGCGTTGATTCTCGCGTTCGTCCATGGGCCACCTAGCAGGGACGGAAGTGATCTCCCCAGGGTAGCCCCGGATTCCCCGCAATGGGGTTCCCCAAAGTGGCTTGCGGGGTTCCCCGTTCGCGGTTCTCTCGGACGTCTGCCGCCTCGAAGCTCATGGAACACGTGCAACGCGCTCAGCAGGGTGCCCCCGCGACGGGCGAACGTCCGGGGGCGCGGACCACCTGTACACCTAAGAGGAAGGACAGGCAGCCGTGCGTAAGAGTAGCCACGATCACCCGAACGTGGGGACACTCGTCCGAGACCAGACCACCGACCACGTAGGCGTCTACATGGGCCGGGGCGGACCGTACGCCTTGCTCAAGCTCCAGCACGGGGGCAAGGAATGGCAGGCATGCCCCGAAGATCTTCGCCCGGCGGAGGTCTGCCGTGCCTGAACGCGAAATCTCCGAACACCCCCGTACCGCTGACATTGAGCAACTTCAAGCGGCCTACCTCATGCACAGACAGGAGTGCAAGGCGTGCACGCCTGACCAGTCGTGCGATATGGCGCGACGGCTGGAAGAGGCACGGCGCACGGTGGGGGCGTCATGAGCGTGAAGTGTGCCGAATGCGCGCGCCTGGAACGCGAGAAGGAAGCGGCACGCAAGTCCGGAGACCTGAGCAAGGTCACCGACTGTGAAGTGTTATTGAGGCGACACCCCCACCACAGCAAGAGGCGTGCTCTCGCCGGAAAGGGGAGGGCATGACCCGGGCCATCTACCGCTTCCGTGGGTTCCAGCTCATCCCCGACACGGAGCCTGACGCCGAACCGCTCACGTTCGCCATGCAGTGCGCGGTGTGCGAGGAGACCGGAGAGCCCAACGGGAACCAGGCCCCCGCGCACGCGTGGGCATCCGGCCACCTGAAGGCGAACCCGGAGCACTTCACCTACCGGGAGATCATCACGCGCCCCTGTCGGTTCGAGCCGGGGGCGTGGCAGTGACGCGAACCATCCTGAGAGGTTCGGACCTGGTGCTCAGTGCCGAGCGCGCGCAGGGAGCGCCGGACGGGATCTATCTCGCCGAGTGCATGACGTGTCCCGCCACGTCGGGGCGGGTGGACAACGACCCCGGTCCCGTCGCGCGCTGGGCCATCCTCCACACCGAACAACAGGGGCTGAATCATGGCCAGTTCCTCGTGACCATTGAACGTCACTGGCGAGTGGACCCCCTACGCTCCCCAGACAGGCACGGCACGGCTACGCTGCCCCCGGCTCCGAGCCACAGCGACCGCACCGCCAACCGGAAGCCCGCCACGCACCGCGCCTCCGGGCGCTGGGGCACCTGCTGCCGTCGTGCGGTGGCGTGGCTGGGGCGGTTCGCCGGGCCGCTGGTCCTGACCGCGTTCGTACTGGTCGCCGGACTCGGTGGTTACCTCATCGGGACCGGTCGGGACACCGACTGACCCGCTGGATGCCGCACCGGGCCCCGCGGCGGTAGCCGCCGATGTCACAGGCGCGACGATCCTGACGGACAGGCCCTAGCCCTCGCGAGGGGCCGGGGTGCCGAGGCCGTAGACGCGGCGGGCGTTGTCCGCGCCCAGCAGCGCGGCCACCCGGCGGGCGTCGCGGCGCGACCAGGCGCCCTCCGCGACCCAGTGGGTCAGCAGTCCGGTCAGCGCCTCCCGGAAGAGCCGCGCCCCCACCACATACAGTTCGGGCAGCCCATAGGCATCGGTTGAGAACAGCACCTTGCCGAACGGGGCGAGCTCCAGCATCTCGGCGAGTACGGCCCCGGCCCGCGCCCCGGTGTGCGACAGGGCCAGTCCCACATCGGCGTAGACATGGGGGAAGACGGCGGCCAGATAGGCGGCGCCGCGGTGGTACGGATAGCCGTGCAGCAGGATCAGCGTGCAGCCCGTGGGGCGCACCGCGCGGATGAAGTCGGTGAGGGCGAGCGGATCGCAGCGGTCCAGCCGCAGATCGGGATCCCCGAATCCGGTGTGCAGTTGCAGCGGCAGTCCGGTGTACGCCGCCGACCACAGCAGATGGCGCAGCAGTACGGGGTCGGTGATCCGGGCGGCGGCGGTGCCGCCCTGACCGCGCCGGGCGAGCCAGTGTTCGGCGGCGGTGTGGACGGCGCCGGGGCCCGGCGGATCGGGCTCGAAGTCCAGTCCGTGGCGGTAGGCGGCCACCGACTTGAAACCGGTCGCCGTACGGGCCGCTTCCCGGATCCCGTCCGCCACCCCGGCCAGGAAGTCGTCGGCGGTCAGTGAGGTGTCGGCGATCCGCTCCGCCAACTGCTCCAGACGGACGATCTCATGGGCGGTGCCGCCTGCCGCGAGGGCCAGCTCCTGAGGGGTGGTCAGATTGCCCGGCAGCCCGGTGTCCACCAGGAACTCGCTGATCCCGGCGGCGCTCAGCAGCCGCCGGGTCACCTCCCGCGGGCCCAACTCGCGCCGCCTGGCGAGGTAGTGGGCGGGCGGGCAGTGCGGTTCGAGGCCCAGCAGCGGAGGACACCAGCGGCGCACCGCGAACCCGAGCTGGCTGTCGAAGAAGGTGGTGCCGAGCGCGGCGGGCGCGTCGGATTCGGTCAGGAACGCCTCGAACACGGCCGAGCTCAGCTCGGAGCGGACCACCCCATGGCAGTGGTGGTCCACCAGGGGCGGCAGCGGCGGCTCGGTCGGATCCGTCTGCTCGGCGGCCTCCATCGGTCAGTACCGCCTCCGGGTCGCGACGGCGATCTCCCGCGGGGACGACTTCTCGAACAGGGCGGCCTCCGCCCGGCGCACCGCGGCGATCGACTCGAAGAGCGGATCGCCCAGCGCCTCGCGCAGCACCGTCGAGTCCTCGAAGTGCTCCAGCGCCGTCAGCAGCGAGGTGGGCAGCCGCCGCTCGCGCCCCTCGACCGCGGGGTCCCCGCAGACGGGTGGCGGCAGGGAGAGCCCGGAGTCCAGCCCGCCGAGGCCCGCGGCGATGACCGCGCCCGCCACCAGATAGGGATTGGCGGCCGGGTCGAAGGATTTGATCTCGGCGTTGGCCGCCCCCGGGTCGTCCGGTGGGCCGGTGATGAAGCGCACCGCGGCCTCGCGGTTCTCCAGGCCCCAGCACTGGTACGCCCCGGCCCAGCGCGAGGGTTCGAGACGGAGGTAGCTCGCGGGGGAGGGGGCGCCGATGGCGAGCAGGGCGGGCAGTTCGCGCAGTACCCCGGCGAGGAACGCCTCGGCCGTCGCGGTCATGCCGTTGGGCCCGTCGCCGTCCCGGCACAGATTGCGGTCTCCCTGCCACAGGCTCAGATGGACATGGGCGCCGTTGCCGACCCCGCCCGGGTCCACCACCGGGCCGAACATCGGGTTGAGCCCGGCGCGCCCGGAGCACGCCCGGATCGTCTCCCGCACCAGCACGGCGAGATCGGCGGCGCCGACCGGGTCGGCGGGCGCCAGGGACACCTCGAACTGCCCGGGGGAGTACTCCGGGTGGAGCTGAAGCACCTCGGTGTGCTGTGCGTCCAGCGCCCCGAGCAGCTCGGCGAGGTAGTCGGCGAGGTCGGCCACGCGCGCCATGCCGTAGGCGGGACCGGCGGAGGGGTAGTGCGGCGGGTCCTGGTCCGGGTCGCCGGTGGTGACGACCCACTCGGTCTCGAACCCCATAAGTACGCTCAGCCCCCGCTCCCGCGCCCGCTCGGCCATCCGCCGGGCGAACAGCCGCTGGCAGACGGGGTGCGCCCGGCCCTGCTGGTCGTACCGGTCGACCGGGGCCCAGGCCCAGCCGGGCTGGGCGGCCAGTGGGGTGAGCCGGTCCAGATCGGGGATGAGCCGCAGATCCCCGTCGGGGCCGCCGACATGGCGGCTGGTGGTCATGGAGTCGTCCACGAGATAGACGTCGAAGACGGGGGACATACCGACCCCGCGACGCGCGGCATGGGGCAGCCGCGCGGTGGGCACGGACTTCACCCGGGTAAGACCCGCGTTGTCCACCCAGGTCAGCGCGATGCCCTGGATGCCGCTCGCGGTGAGCCGCTCGGCCTCCTGCCGAGCCCGTGCGTATGTCTGCTCACGATCGCCGGTCCCCATGGGCGCCTCCTTAAGCCACGTCCTGTACGCCGAGACTATTGCCTGAGGACGGTCTTGTGGTGACGCATTGTCCCGATCGCATACGGGGTGTGACGGTGGCTTATGCCGGTCGGAGGTTGACACGGTCGGCCGGGGCGTCGAGGGGCCCGGCCCGCCGGTCGAGGGGTCCGGTTTCGGCCATACGGGACGCCCGTATGGGACGCCCCGAGTCACCGCCCGAGGTGTCCGGCCTCAGCGCCCGAGGTGTCCGGCATCAGCGCCCGAGGTTTCGGTGTCAGCGTCCGAAGGGTCCGGTGTCAGTGCCCGAGGCGCTCGGTGATGTCGCGCAGGACGACCCGGGCGGCGGTGGGCCCGGCGTTGAGGTACCAGGGGTCGTCGTCGACCTTGACGGTGTGTCCGGCGCGGACCGCGCCCAGCTTCTTCCACAGCGGATTGGACAGATACGTGGCGGCGTCGGTCTTTCCGGGGCGGCCCTGGACGGAGTAGAAGATCCAGTCGCCGTCCATCTGCGGGATCCGCTCACCGCTGAGGTCCTGTGAGATGTCGTCGAAGCGCTGGGACTTGGGGCGGCCGAGCCCCATGTCGTCGGCGATCGTGCCGGTGAACGACTTCTTCCCGAACATCCGGACCCGGTCGGGGTTGAAGCGCACCATCGACAGCTCCGTGTGCTCGCCGCCCAGCTTCTCGCCTTGGTCGGCGGCTTCCTTCTCGAAGCGGGTGAGGAGGGTGCGGGCCCGCTCGCGCCTGCCCACCGCGTCGGCGACGGTCAGCAGATCCTTCTTCCAGTTCACCCCGCGGCCCTTGGTGACCACGGTCGGGGCGATGGCGGACAGGGTGGCGTAGAGATTGCCCTGGGTGCTGTTGACCAGGATCAGATCGGGCTTGGCGGCGGCCAGCTTCTCCATGTTGGGGGAGGCGCGGGTGCCGATGTCCGCCATCGCGCCGAGCGCCTTGGCCTGCCGGGGGAAGGCCGTGCGCAGATAGGTGGGGACGAGTCCGGCGTAGTCGGCGCGGGTGGTGGCCACCGGTACGACGCCGAGGGTGAGCAGATCGTCGAGCTGCCCGGTGCTGATCGCGGCGATGCGCTTCGGCTCGGCCTTCAGCGGCGTACCGCCCTGCGCATGGGCGACGGTGCGGGGGAAGGCGCCGTCCGCCGCTCGGGACTCCGGGGCTTTCGAGGACGTCGAGGACGACGCGGCATCCGAGGAGCCGCAGCCGGTGAGGACGGTGACGGCGAGGGCGGCCGAGAGCAGGGGGAACAGACGGTGGGGGCGCACGGACAACTCCAGTGGGTAAGGTCAGGCTTACCTTACCTTGTCCTGGGTGGCGCTCTCCTGGAGGATGTCGGTCAGGCAGGCGAGATACATCTCGATGGCCTGGGCCGGCTCCCGCACCTGTCTCCCCGACAACTTTCCGATCTTCTCCAGCCGGTACAGGAGTGTGTTCCGGTGGATGTGCAGCCGCTCGGCGACCCGCACCAGATGAAAACCCCCCTCCGCCCAGCCGATCAGCGTCTCCCGCAAGGTCGGCCAGTCGGGCTGTCCGGGCAGCTCCCCCAGCACGGCGTCGGCGAACCGCGCCCGAGCCTGCCGTGGAGCGGCGCCCAGCAGATGCGGTATCCGCAGGTCGGCGGCGGTGAAAACGCGGTCACCCGGGAAGACGGCCGGTCCGGTGCGCAGCGCGGTGGCGGCGTCGCGATAGGAGTGGTGCATCCCGGTGGTGCCCGCGCCGGGTTCACCGACGGCCATCCGGCCGTCCAGACCGTGCCGGTCGTACAGCAGCGAGAGCAGATGGCCGCAGGCGTCGGCGAGCCGTCCCGGCGCCGTCCGCTCGCCGTGCGCGGCGGCCAGCACCACGTACCGCCCCGCCGCCTGGACGCCCGCCACGTCCTGCCGGTCCCGGAACACCTCCCGTACGGTCCGCAGCACCGTGATCCGGGAGACCGCCGCCGCGCCCTCGTCCGCCTGGCTCACCTCCAGCAGCACCGCGGCCCGGGCCAGCCCGGGGGCCAGACCCAGCTCCACCGCCCGGGCGTCCACCGCTCCGGCGTCGACCACCTCGGGGTCGTAGAGCGCGATGTCCCGTACGAAGTCGTCGACCGCCCGCTCGTGGAGCAGCCGCGAGCGCAGCAGCGCCGCCTCCTCCAGGAGGATCTCCGTCTGCCGCCGTACCACCAGGCCGAAGCGGTGCACCTCCGCCGGTACCCCGGTCAGACAGACCGTGCCGATCACCTCCTCGCCGACGGTGATCGGCAGGCTCATCCCGGGCCGCACCCCGCGCATCCGGCCCGCCTGCTGGGCGGTGTGGGTGGCGGGCCGCCCGGTGCGCACCACCTCCAGGGACGCCTCGTGGACGGTGCCGACGCGCTCGAGGTCGCCGCAGCCGATGACAACCGCCGCGGGGTCGGTGATCAGCACATTGAAGCCGGTGATCCGGCCGATGTCCTGGGCGATCTCCTGAGCCAGCTCCGGGGTCAGGACGGGACGGCCGCTCATGGGATCGATCGAGGGGTCCATGGACGGATCGTACAAGCGTGGGCTTCCAGGTGGCGATCGGTTCGTACGATTCCAACGATGACCGACCGCCGGACGCTGCCTACCGTCTTCGGACATCAGCACCGGGCGCCTCGCGACCGCCCGGCCATCCGTCCTCCTCCTCCCCAGGAGCATCTCCTCAGGAGACGGCCATGAGCACAGCATCACTGGAGAAATCCCGTCCCACCCGCACCCACTGGCTCATCACGCTCTACGCCGGCGGTGGTGAGTTCTGCGACGGCTACATCCTCAGCATCATCGGCGTCGCGCTTCCGCTTCTCACCGCCGACTACCATCTCAACTCCTTCGACTCCGGGGTGGTCGGCTCCGCCTCCCTGGTCGGCATGTTCGCCGGCGGCCTGGTCTTCGGCTATGTCACCGACCGGGTCGGGCGGCAGAAGGTCTATCTCTTCGACATCGCCGCCTTCATCCTGCTCTCCGCGGCGCAGTTCTTCGTCAGCGATCCCTGGCAGCTCACCGTGCTGCGTTTCCTCATGGGCATCGCCATCGGCGCCGACTTCGCCATCGCGGGCACCATCGCCTCCGAGTTCGCGCCCCGCAATTCCCGGGGCCCGCTGCTGGTCATCATGGTCACCATGTGGTCGGTCGGCGCCGCCGTCGCCTATGTCGTCGGCTGGGCGATGATGTCCTCCGGCCATGACAACTGGCGCTGGATGCTCGCGAGCAGCGCCATCCCCGCCGTCCTCATCCTCCTGTTGCGTTTCGGCACCCCCGAGTCGCCGCGCTGGCTGCTCAGCAAGGGCCGCAACCAGGAGGCGGAGGCCGTACTGAAGCAGATGCTCGGCCCGGACGCGACCCTGGCCGACCTGGAGGCGGACACCGCCTCGCGCACCCGCTACACCGATATCTTCCGCGGCGCCTATCTGCGCCGGACCATTTTCGTCAGCGTCTTCTGGGCCTGCCAGCTCCTGCCGATCTACGCCATCACCACCTACGAACCCACCATCCTGTCCTCCTTCGGACTGGCCGACGGCAACGACTCCTACCTGGGCTCGGTCGTGGTGCAGATCTTCTTCGTGCTCGGCTCGCTCTCCGGGATCCTGGTCATCAACAAGGGGCGGCGCACCCTGCTCCTGTGGAGCTTCGGCCTCTCCGCGATCCCCCTGCTCTGCCTCGCGGCCCTCGCCCGCCCCGCACCGGCGGTCGTGGTGGTCCTGTTCGCGGCCTTCGGCGTGGCGGCCTTCTCCAGCCAGTGCCTGCAGGCCATCTACCCCTCCGAGCTGTTCCCGACCGGAGTGCGGGCCACCGCCAACGGCTTCGCCACCGGCATCAGCCGGGTCGGCGCCGCGATCGGCACCTGGGGAGCGCCCGTCGTCCTCGACCACAGCACCCGGCTGGCCATGCTGCTCGGCGCGGTGATCTGCGTCATCGGCTGGGGTACGTCGTACGTCCTCGCGCCGGAGACCAGCGGGCTCACCCTCGCCGACGCCAGCGCGGCGGACGCCGACCACAGCCCCCGCGGGCGTCTTCGTACCCGCCGTGACACCTCTACGACCACACCGTCTCCCGCGGTGAAGGAGCCTTCATGACCTCCCCGGACACCCCGCCCGCCACGGTCACGATCGTCGGCGGCGGAGTCGTCGGCCTGGCCTGTGCCCACTACCTCAGCGCCGCCGGGCTGCGGGTCACCGTCCTCGAACGCGACCGGCTGGGCAGCGGCGCGTCCCGCGGCAACGCCGGGGAGGTCTGCCCCGACCTGGTCGAACCGCTGGCCGCGCCCGGTGTCATCGGTACGGCGCTGCGCGGGCTGCACCGTCCGGACAGCGCGCTTGCCATCCACCCCCCGGCCGGTGCCCAACTGCTGCGGTTCCTGGTCCGGTTCGGGCTGCGGGCCACCTCGCGCCACTACGCGCGGGGGTCCGCCGCCCTCGGCGCGCTCGCGAAGGGCACCTTCGGGCTCTTCGAGGAGCTGGAGGCGGCCGGTGTCGACGGGGAGGCGCACAAGGACGGGTTCCTGTTCGCCTTCCCCTCCCGGGAGTACGCCGCCGAGGCGCTGGCCGCCTTCCGCCGGCTGGACGCCCCCATCGCGTCCGGCGGGGTGCTGGAGGGGACCCGGCTCGCGGAGGCGGAGCCCTCGCTCACCGACGGCGCGCGGGCGGGGTTCGTGGTGGAGCGCCAGTGGTCGCTCGACCCCTCGCTCTTCGTGGACCGGCTCGCCGAGCGGCTGCGGGGCCAGGGCGTCGAACTGGTCGAGGGCGCCCGGGTGTCGGCCGTCACGGACCGGGGTGGCCGCACCGAGGTGCGCACCTCGGCGGGGACGTACCGGAGCGACGCGGTGGTCATCGCCGCGGGCGTCTGGTCGCGCGAGCTGGTCCGCGGACTCGGCCTGGACGTCGACCTGGTGGCGGGCAAGGGGTACAGCTTCTCCGTGGCGGCCGAGCCGCCGCCCTCCCGCCTGGTCCACCTCGGCGCGGCCAAGGTGGTGCTCACTCCGATGGGCAAGCGGGTCCGGGTCGCCGGGACGATGGAGTTCGAGCGCGACGCCGACCGGTTCCGGCAGCGGCGCATCGATGCCATCGTCGCCGCCGCGCGCCCGTATCTGCGCCATGCCGACTGGGACGACCGCCAGGAGGAGTGGGTGGGGCCGCGGCCCATGACCCCCGACGGGCTGCCGCTGATCGGCCCGGTGCCGGGTCATCCCCGGGTGCTGCTGGCGACCGGTCACAACATGCTGGGGCTGATGCTCGCGCCCGCCACCGGCCGGCTGGTGGCCGGACTACTGACGGGTACGGCGGATTCTCGGCTTTCCTCCGCTTTTGCTCCGGTACGGAACGTTCGCCGATATTCTTGGCGTGTACATGGCGTCCAATAGGGCGCCCTGACACCCAAGGAGATTCCAGTGATCAGTCGCAGAACCCTGCTCACGAGCACACTGGGCATCACCGGCGGCCTTCTCCTCCCGACGGCGGGCGCCGGCGCGGCGCCCGCCGACTGGTCCCGGGCGGTGGTGGACTCCACCATCGCCCGCTACCCCGACCCCGCCTCGCTCGGCGGCTGGGGCTACACCCGGGGGCTGTTCCTGCTCGGCGCCCACCGCGTCTACCAGCGGGTCAAGGAGCCCTCGTACCTGGCGTACATCAAGCGCTGGGTGGACAACTACGTCGACGCCGACGGTCATATGAGCCGGACCTTCGACAACCTCGACGCGATGCAGTCCGGCAATCTGCTGCTGATCCTCCACCAGGAGACCGGCGACCCCCGCTACCGGACCGCCGCCGACCAGATCCGGGACCGGATCACCACCTATCCGCGCACCGCCGACGGCGGGATGTGGCACGCCACCGGCAAGACCAACGAACTGTGGGGCGACGGCGTCTTCATGGCCCAGCCCTTCCTGCTGCGCTACGGCATCGCCTACGGCGACCAGGCGTACGCGTACGAGGAGGTCACCAAGAACCTCTCGGTGTACTTCCGCCACCTCAAGGCGTCCAACGGGCTGCTCTACCACGCCTTTGACGCGGACGGCGACGCCCCGTGGAAGCCCGATGCCACCACCGGCACCTCCGGCTACTTCTGGGCACGGGCCATCGGCTGGACCGCGATGACCCATGTGGAGGTGCTGGAAATGCTCCCCGCGAACCACCCGCGCCGCGCCGAACTGATCGGCAACGTACGGCACTTGGCGAAGGGCTTCACGCGCTACCAGGACTCGGCCACCGGCCGCTGGTTCCAGGTCGTCGACAAGGCGAGCGACCCCGGCAACTGGACCGAGACCTCCGCCTCCAGCATGTACACCCTGATGCTGCACGCGGCCCTGAAACACGGCTGGATCAGCGGCGGCGGCTACGCCTCGGCGGCGCGCAGGGGCTATCAGGGCGTGCTGCGGAAGGTGTCGGTCGGCTCCGACGGGCTGACGAACATCTCCGACATCAGCGAGGGCACCAACGTCGGAGACCTGGCCTACTACCTCAACCGGCCGCGCAATACGAACGACCTCCACGGTCTGGGCGCCTTCCTGCTCATGAACGAGCGGCTCGCACACTGACACGGACGTAGGGGCGCGACACGGACGTACGGGCGCGGTCCGCGGACCGCGCCCGTACGCTCACCCGCGAAGGCGCTACTTCAACTCGACCTGGAACACCTTGTCCGCACCGTCCGGCTCCCCGCCGTTGTTGTCGGCGTTGGTCGTGGACAGCCACAGCGTGTTCTTGCCCGGCACGGTCTCCACGGTGCGCAGCCGCCCGTAGGAGCTGGTGTAGTACGCCTTGGGGGTGCCCGCGCTCGTACCGTCCACCGGGATCCGCCACAGCCGCTCACCGCGCAGCGCCGCCAGGTACATCGCGCCATCGGCGTAGGTGACCCCGCTGGGCGAGGCGTCGCCGGTCGCCCACTGGCGCTTGGGGCTGGTCATCCCCGAGGTGGAGCACTCGCCCTCACAGATCGGCCAGCCGTAGTTCTTGCCCGCTTCGATGAGGTTGAGCTCGTCGTACTTGCTGTCGCCGAACTCGGCCTCCCACAGCCTCCCCTGCGGATCCCAGGTGATGCCCTGCGGATTGCGGTGGCCGTAGGAGTAGACGAGCGTGCCGAACGGATTGCCCGGGGCGGGCTTGCCGTCCGTGGTCATCCGGAGGATCTTGCCGTTCAGGGAGTTCTTGTCCTGGGCGAGATCGGGGGTCTGGGCCTCCCCGGTGGTGGCGTACAGATAGCCGTCCGGGCCGAACTTCAGGCGTCCGCCGTTGTGGTACTTGTTCTTCTTGATGCCGGTGACGAGCGCCTTGTAGCCGCTGAGCGAGGAGCCGTCGTAGGTCATCCGGGCGATGCGGTTGCCGTCGGAGGCGGTGTGCATCAGATAGACGGCGTGGTCGCTGTTCCAGTTCGGGGAGACCGCGATGCCCAGCAGCCCGCCCTCACCGCCGGTGGTCACCACATTGGGCACGGTGCCCACCTTGGTCCTGGTGCCCGACTGGGTGAGCTTGTAGACGAGATACGAATCCCGCTCGGTGATCAGGGCCGAGCCGTCGGGCAGCCAGCTCAGCCCCCAGGGGATCGACCAGCCGGACGAGACGGTCTTGATGTCCGAGGGGGCCGAGTCGGCCGCCGAGGTCGCGGCGCTGCCGGTGCCGGTCTGGGTGAGCAGCAGCCCCGCGGTGAGTGCGGTGGTGGCGGCCGCGGCCACCAGGGTCTTCCGATAGCTCTTCATCGCGCGCCCTCCTGCTGGAGCTTGTATGCCTTGAAGTTCCGGGTGAGCAGGTATGTGGTCCGGAGGCCGGTGCGCTGGTACGAGGCGACTCGTCTGCCGTCGGTGGTCACCGACCGGTCGGCGTACGCGTCCGAGTCGGCCCTCGCGGCGGAGGTCGCGAGAGCGAGGGCGGTGCGTGGTAAGAGCGGTGAACGCTCCATCAAGGATTCTCCTGTCTGATCCTTGTTCACATGGGGGGACTGTAAGGAAGGCTTCCTAACGCGTCAACAGGTCGGCCACGGTCAACCGCGGGAGACCCGGTAGACGACCGTGCCGTGCGCGGGCACCGACGCGCTGATCGAGCCGCTCGTGGTGGAGGCGGCCTTCGACCACAGGTCCTTCAGGCGGTACGAGGACGAGCCGCCGAGGCCGATCGCGCTCGCCGTCGTCGAGATCGTCTTGCTGGACGAGTTCTCGTTGAGCAGCGCCACCGCGCGGTCGCCGTTGGCCAGTTGCTTGGTGTACACGGTCTTCCCGTCACTGGAGGAGACGATGGTGGCCTGCTTGCCCAGAGTGTCCTGGTCGACCGCGATGATGTCGGTGTTCTTCAGGATCGACTGGGTGGTCGCGGAGGCGTTCCGGATGTCGCTGCCGATCAGCAGCGGCGCCGCCATCATCGCCCACAGGCTGAAGTGGGTGCGGTACTCGGTGGCCGTCATCCCGCCGTTGCCGACCTCCAGCATGTCGGGGTCGTTCCAGTGGCCGGGGCCCGCGTACTGCGCCAGATCGTCGTTGATGTGCAGCTTGTCGATCATGCTGGACCACTTGTCGCTGATGTCGCCGGTGGTGCGCCAGGAGTTGCCGACCGGCTCGCCCCAGGTCCACACCTTGGGCGTGGTCTGGCCCCATTCGCACAGCGAGTAGAGGATCGGGCGGCCGGTGGCGGCGAGCGCGTCGCGCATGGCCTGGTAGCGCTGCTGGGCGTCGACGCCCTGGTTGTTGCAGTTGTCGTACTTGAGGTAGTCCACGCCCCAGGAGGCGAACTGCTTGGCGTCCTGCTTCTCGTGGTCCAGCCCGCCCGGGAAGCCGTTCGCCGCGTTGCAGGTCTTGGTGCCCGCGCTGGTGTAGATCCCGAATTTCAGCCCCTTGGCGTGCACATAGTCCGCCACGGCCTTGATGCCGTTCGGGAAGCGGGTGTGGTGGGGCACCAGATTGCCGCTCGCGTCCCGGCTCGGCTCGGCCCAGCAGTCGTCGATGTTGACGTAGGTGTAGCCCACGTCCTTGAGGCCGAGCGAGACGAACGCGTCGGCGACGCCTTTGACCATGGACTCGTTGAACGAGGCGTCGCAGTGGGTGGCGTTCCAGTTGTTGAAGCCCATCGGGGGCGTACGGGCCAGGCCGTTGTCCAGCGCGACGGCCTGCGGCGCCGCGGTGGTGAGGCTCACGGTGAGGGCGCCGGCGGCGACCGTGGTGGCCGCGGTGACGGCCGCGAGGCAGGAGCGAAGACCGCGGGATCGTGTGGATCTTTGCATGATCATCTCCTTTGAGCGCGGACAGTGCATCGCGGAAGGTAGGAGGTGTGGTGCGATGAGTCAAGGAATGGTGTGGACCAAGGAGGTGGTGGTGTGGGTGGCGGTCGGCGAAAAGTGGCCAACTACCAGCAGGTTCCGCTTGTTTCTTGGTGTCGCACAGGGAATGTACAGCCGGATAGGTCGGAGGATTTTTGACGCACGCTTATTGACCGGACCCCAACAGCCGGTGACGCTGCAACAGAACGGCACATGACCGTACGCCCTCGAGAAGGAGCCCTCATGGGCCGCAGATCGCGCCGGCGCCTCGGCGCCTGGCTGGCAGCCGTGCTGTCGCTCGTCGCCACCCTCGCCCTGACCGGCCCCGCCCCGGCGCGGGCCGATGTGGTCAACCCCCGCCAGCAGTGGCTGCGCGACTCCCAGGCGGGCCTCTTCCTGCACTGGGGCATGCGCACCTCGCCCGGCTACACGAGCTGCTCCGCCTGGGAGAAGGCCGTCACCGACGGCGGCTGGAAGGCCGACTACTGGGTGGCCGAGGCCAAAAAGCTGCACGCCTCCTACCTGGTGCTCGCCTCCTTCCACAGCCGTCTGGGCTACGCCCGGGCCTGGCCGTCCGCCGTGCCCGGAAGCTGCTCCACCAAGCGGGACTTCCTCGGCGAGCTGATCGACGCGGCGAACGCCCAGGGGCTGAAGGTCATGCTCTATATGACCGACGATCCGCAGTGGCATGCCGAGGGCGGCCATGAATGGCTCGACTCGGCGGCCTACTCGGCCTACAAGGGCCATGACGTCGACCTGACCACGCGCGACGGCTTCGGCGAATACTCCTACGACAACTTCGTGGAAGTGATGCGGAAGTACCCGGAGTTGTCCGGGTTCTGGATCGACAACGACAACGACTACTGGATCGACCACGGGCTCTACGAGAAGATCCGCGCCGACCGTCCCGGCTGGCTGCTGAGCAACAACAACGAAGACACGCCGATCATGGACACGGTCAGCAATGAGCAGAAGACCGGGATGACCCCGGCCTACGACTATCCCCAGGCCATCTGGACCCCGCAGCCCCGACTCACCGAAGCCTGCTTCAAGCTGCCCAGCAGCGGGGCCTGGTGGTACAGCGGCACCGACTCGGCGGTGGACCACGGACTCACCCTCGGCCGGCTGATCAGCAACTCCGGATCCTCCGTCAAATCACTCATGGCCGAAACCGCCCAGGTGAACGGGCGGTTCCCGAGCAAGCAGGAAGCCTTCAACGACTACGCCAAGAGCTATCTCGACAAGATCTGGGGGTCGCTGGGCGGCACCGAGGGCGGTGGCTACTCCTACGGCGGACTGCAGCCCGGCGCCTGGAACGACGGCGCCCACGGGGTGACCACGGTGAGCAAGACCGACCCCGACCGCCACTTCGTCCACGTCCTCACCAGGCCCTCGGGCTCCACGCTGACCGTGCGGGACAACGGCTACAAGGCGACCGGCGTCACCGACTTCCGCACCGGCAAGAAGCTGAACTTCCGCCAGAGCGACGGCAGGATCACCATCTCCGGCATCACCGCCTGGGATCCGTACGACACCGTCCTCGCGGTCCGCACCGACGGCCGCCAGGGCGTCGTTCCGGCCAGTTCCGTCAGCGCGAGCGCCAGTGTCTCCGCGAGCGGCCACCCCGCCTCCGCCGTGCTCGACGGCGATCCGGAGACCTACTGGGACAACAGCACCACCCTGCCCGCCTCGGTCACCTTCGATCTGCGGTCCGCCAAGAGCCTGCGCTATCTGGCGGTGAACCAGCGGGAGTGGTCGGTCTCCTACGCCCGCTCCGACACCGAGCAGTCCGCCCGCATCCGCGACTACCAGGTGCAGGTCTCCGCCGACGGGCGCGACTGGGGCAGCCCGGTGGCGAGCGGAACGCTGCCCAGCGCCCGCGGGGTGGCGTTCATCGACATCCCCGCCACCACCAAGCGCTATGTCCGGCTCACGGTGAACAGCACCTGGGCGGCGGCCACCGACACCAAGCACTACCGCAAGCTGCTGCTCGACGAGGTGCGCATCGGAACCGCCTACCCCGGCAGCGGCTCATGACCCCGTGCCCGACGACGACGCCATCGACCATCGCGGACGACAGCACCACCCCCGACGGCGGGGCACTGCGGATCCGGACCGCCGACCAACGGCCCGACTGACGGTCCGTCCCGTCCCGTTGACCAATCCCCACCCAGATGGAAGGCAGGTCGAAGCCATGAACGACACCACACCGCACACAGCTCCCGAGGCGACGGACCGGACCCGTACGGACGCCGGGGAAACCGCCTGGCAGACGCCCGACTACGTGGTCGTGGAGACCGCGCTGGAGGTCACCGCCTACTCGCTGAACGCCCGCTGAGCTCCCCGCCATGCGCGTGCGCGTGCTCGGCACCGCGGCGGGTGGCGGCGTACCCCAGTGGAACTGCGCGTGCCCCGGATGCTCCGGGGCACGCGCCCACCCGGGGTGGCGCCGCCGCCATGCCTCGCTCGCCGTCCAGGCCGCCGAAGGCCGCTGGTATCTGGTCAACGCCACCCCCGACCTCGGCGAACAGGTCGAGGACTGCCCCGAGTTGCACCCCGGACCCGAACCGCGCCGGACCCCGCTGGCCGGGGTGATCCTCACCGACGCCGAACTCGACCACACCCTCGGCATCGCCCGGCTGCGCGAGGCGGACGGCATCGAGATCGTGGCCACCGCCCCGGTCCGGCACGCCCTGCTGACCGGACTCCATCTGGGCGAGGTCCTCACCCCGTACGCCCGGCTGGACTGGCGTCCCCTCGGTCCCGAGGACCGGCCGCTCGCCGAGGACTCCCGCCTCGTCGTCGGCGCCGTCCCCGTCTCCGCCAAACGCCCCCGCTACGCGGCCGGACTCGACGCCCCGGGCGACGACGCCCCGGACGACGACGCCTGGGTGGTCGCCCTGCGGCTGACCGACCGCACCACCGGCCGCACCCTCCTCTACGCCCCCGCGCTCGCCGCCTGGCCCGACGCCTTCCAGCGTGCCGCCGAGAGCGCCGACCACGTCATCGTCGACGGCACGTTCTGGTCCGACAACGAGCCCCTCACCAGCGGCTTCGGCTCGCGTACCGCCACCGCCATGGGGCATCTGCCGATCGACGGACCGGACGGCACGGCGCGGCGGCTCGCCGCACTCCATGCGCGCACCCTGTACACCCACCTCAACAACACCAACCCCCTCAACGACCCGGCCGCGCCCCAGCACACGGTGCTGCGCGAGCTGGGCGTCGAGGTGGCCGCCGACGGGATGGTGATCGACCTGTGAGCACCCCACGGACACGTCTTGAGGAGCGGCTGCGCGCGGTCGCGCAGGAGCGCTACCACGACCGCCACCCCTTCAACGTACGGATGCACGCGGGCGAGCTCACCCCCGCCGAACTGCGCCGCTGGATCCTCAACCGCTTCCACTACCAGCGCCACATCCCCGTCAAGGACGCGCTGATCACCGCCAAACTCGACACCGCACGGCTGCGCCGGATGTGGCTGCGGCGTATCCAGGACCACGACGGCGCCGCCGACGGCGAGGGCGGCATCGAGCGATGGCTGCGGCTAGGCGAGGCCGCCGGCCTGGACCGGGACCGGCTGCTGTCCGGCGCCGAGGTGGTGCCCGGGGTGCGGCTCGCGGTCGACGGCTATGTCAACTTCTGCCGGTTGCGCGGCCCGCTGGAAGCCGTCGCCGCCTCGCTCACCGAGCTGTCCGCGCCCGGCATCATGCTCACCCGTATCGACGCCTTCGAGCGGTACTACCCCTGGATCGAGCGCGAGGGCCTGGCCTACTTCCGCAACCGGGTCGACCAGGGACGCCGGGACAGCACCGAGGCGCTCGACCTGGTCCTGACCTGGGCGCGGACCCCCGAGGACGAGGACCGCGCGGTGGCGGCGCTCGCCTTCAAATGCGATGTGCTGTGGTCGCTGCTGGACGCGGTCGAGCACGCCGACACCAAGGACGGCCCCGGGGAGGGGGCATGACCGCCGCCGACACCCCGCCCGCCCCGGACACCTCACCCGCCCCGGAGACCCCGCCCGTTCCGCCCGCCCCGGCCGGATGGCGGCCCGCGCTGGCCCCCGCGGTGAGCCTGCGCCACGACCGGGTGCGTGACGCCGAGCTGCTGGTGCTGCCCGAGCGGGTGGTGGTGCTGCGGGGCAGTGCCGCGCGGATCCTGCGGCTCTGCGACGGCGCCCGCGACCTCGACGCCATCGTGGCGGAGCTCACGAGCCGCTTCCCCGGCGCGCCCGTGGCCGAGGACGTGCCCGCCTTCCTCGGCCGGATGCGTACGGAGGGCTGGGTCCGATGACCGCCGCGCCCCGCCCCTGGGCCCTGCTCGCCGAGCTCACCCACGGCTGCCCGCTGCACTGCCCCTACTGCTCCAACCCGCTGGAGCTGGTCCGCCGCTCGCGTGAGCTGTCCACCGCCGAGTGGACGCAGGTGATGCGCCAGGCCGGGGAGTTCGGCGTGGTGCACACCCATCTCTCCGGCGGGGAACCGCTGTTGCGCCGCGATCTGGCCGAGATCGTCACCGCCGCCGAGTCCGCCGGGATCTACACCCAGCTCGTCACCAGCGGTGTGGGCCTGGACGAGGCCCGGCTGGCCGCCCTGATCGCCGCCGGGCTGCGCAGTGTCCAGCTCTCCCTGCAGCACGCCGACCCGGCCGCCTCCGACCGGATCGCCGGGTACCGCTCGTTCGCCGCCAAGGAGCGGGCCGCCGCCCTGGTGCGCGAGGCCGGTCTGCCGCTCGGGATCAATGTCGTCCTGCACCGCGACAACCTCGACGCGCTCGACGCCATCGTCCAGCGCGGCCTGGACTGGGGCGCCGACCGGATCGAGCTGGCCAACACCCAGTTCTACGGCTGGGCGCTGCGCAACCGCGACGCCCTGCTGCCCACCCGCGACCAGCTCGCCCGGGCGCGGGAGACGGTCGAGCGCCGGCGGCAGCGGCTGGGCGGCACCGTCGACCTGGTGTGGGTCGTGCCCGACTACTTCGACGGCGTCGCCAAGCCCTGCATGGGCGGCTGGGGCGCGGTCTCGCTGACCGTCGCGCCCGACGGCACCGCGCTGCCCTGCCCCGCCGCCGCGAGCCTGCCGGACCTGGACCCGCCCAATGTGCGCGACCACACCCTGGAGTGGATCTGGGACCACTCCACCGCCTTCAACCGCTACCGGGGCGAGGAGTGGATGCGCGAGCCGTGCCGCACCTGCTCCCGCCGCACCGAGGACTTCGGCGGCTGCCGCTGCCAGGCGTACGCCCTGACCGGCGACGCCGCCCGTACCGACCCGGCCTGCGCGCTCTCCCCGGACCACGGCGTGATCCGCGCGCTGACGGACGCCGGGCACCCGGCCGGAGTACAGGCCCCGGCGCGGACCGGCGGCTATGCGTACCGCAAGCCCGGAGGAGGGTGAGGACGGGCGCGGTTTGGCGCATCCGCCTCCGCTTCCGTAAAGTTTCGCCGTTGTCCAGGGGAACAGGCGAACCAGAAAGCGGCAGCGGCGATGACGGTGATAGACGAAGGCCGGGCCGAACAGGCGGCGGCCGAGGAGCCGGGCATCGACCCGGAGCGGCTGGCGACCTGTCTGAGCGTCCTCGAGGAACTCGACCGGCTGCCGGTCGACCACCCCGACGCGATCATGGTCCGCCGGGCCACCTCCGGCATCTACCGCAGCGTGAAGCAGCGCAGGCGCCAGGAGCGGCGGGCCGCGAAGACCGCGAATGACAAGGCCGTGACCGAGGCCACCGCCACCGGCGCCGCCGACCGCATCGACGACGAGACGCTGGGCCGCGCGCTCAGCAGCTCCGTCTCCACCGAGATCGCGGGCATCCTGGCGCGCCCCCGCTCCTGCTATGTCTGCAAGACCCGGTTCGTCGAGGTCGACGCCTTCTACCACCAGCTGTGCCGCGACTGCGCCGCCGAGAACCGGGCCCGCCGCGACGCCCGCACCGATCTCACCGGGCGCCGTGCCCTGCTCACCGGCGGCCGGGCGAAGATCGGCATGTACATCGCGCTGCGGCTGCTGCGCGACGGCGCGCACACCACCGTCACCACCCGCTTCCCGGGCGACGCCATCCGCCGCTTCAAGGCCATGCCGGACAGCGGGGAGTGGCTGCACCGGCTCAAGGTCGTCGGCATTGATCTGCGCGACCCCGCCCAGGTCATCGCGCTGGCCGACGAGGTCGGCGCCGCGGGCCCGCTGGACATCCTGATCAACAACGCCGCCCAGACCGTCCGCCGCACGCCCCAGGCGTACGCGGAGCTGATAGCGGGCGAGTCGGCGCCGCTCCCCGCCGGGGAGCTCCCCGAGTCCCTGGTCCTCGGCGCCTTCGGCAGCGGCGCCCAGGCGGCCCTTCCGGCGCCCCGCACGCCACAGGACGGCGCCCTCACCCCGCAGGACCTCACCGCCCTCGCCCTCACCAGCGGCTCCGCCTCACCGGCCCGGATCGAGGCCGGGACCGCGATCGACGCGGGCGGGCTGGTCCCGGACCTGGACCCGACCAACACCTGGGTGCAGCGGGTCAACGAGGTGGACCCGGTCGAGATGCTCGAGGTCCAGCTCTGCAATGAGACGGCGCCGTTCATCCTGGTGAGCCGGTTGCGCCCGGCGATGGCCGCCTCGCCCGCCCGGCGCAAGTACGTGGTCAACGTCTCCGCGATGGAGGGCAAGTTCGGCCGGGGCTACAAGGGCGCGGGCCATCCGCACACCAACATGGCCAAGGCCGCGCTGAACATGCTGACCCGCACCAGCGCACGGGAGATGTTCGAGGCCGACGCCATCCTGATGACGAGCGTCGACACCGGATGGATCACCGACGAGCGCCCGCACCCGGAAAAGATGCGGCTGGCGGCCGAGGGCTTCCACGCCCCCCTCGACCTCGTGGACGGCGCGGCCCGGGTCTACGACCCGATCGTCCGGGGCGAGAGCGGCGAGGACCTCTTCGGCTGCTTCCTGAAGGACTACGCCCCGACGTCCTGGTAACGCCGGGGCGCCGCCCAGGCCCTGTCCGGCGGATCGTCGCGGGCCCGTGACGCCTGCACGCGCCCCCGCGTCGGGGGCGCGCGGCAGGGTGACGCCGTCGGCGGGCGCGGCCGGGCTGGACCACGGCAGGGGCCACCGCCACCACGGCGAGCCAGGGCGCCTCGCGGGGCGGCTCCGCGAACCCCGGCCGTAGCGGTTACGCCTCGCCCGGCGCTGTCCGCCGTGGTGTCAGGCGCTCGCCTTTCCGCCCGCCGCCGGGGTCCGGCGGGCGGGGGAGATGCCGAAGCGGAGGGCCAGGCGCCGCAGGCGGGCGCGGGCGGCGGCCCGGCCGCGCTCCCAGAAGCGGGCGAACCGGCTCGCGCGCAGCTCCTCGAAAAGCTGGTCGTAGCGCAGGGCGAGCGGCGCGGGGTCATAGGCCCGGGAGCTCTCCAGGGCGGCCGCGGCCATCGCCCGCCGGGCCGGGGCGTCGGCCATCAGGTCCATCAGGGCGCTCGCCAGCGCCTGCGCGTCCCCGGTGGGGACGAGCCGTCCGGTGACCCCGTCCTCGATGATCTCGGCGGGGCCGAGCGGGCAGTCGGTGCTCACCACCGGCACCCCGCAGCGCATGGCCTCCACGATCGTCATCCCGAACGACTCGGCGTCCGAGGCCACCGCGACCAGCGACGCCTTCGCGAACTCCTCCTCGATGGGGGAGTAGGACCCCATCAGCTCCGCGCTCCCGGACAGGCCCAGCCGCTCGATGCGCTCCGCGAGCCGCTCCTTCTCCGCGCCCCCGCCGTAGATCCGCAGCCGCCAGGCCGGGAACTTCGCCGTGACCTCCGCGAAGGCGTCGATCAGCAGGTCGAAGCGCTTGCCGCGGACCAGCCGCCCGGCCGCCGCGATCACCGGCGTGGTGCCCTCGGAGGGGGCGACGGCCGGTTCGGGGACGCTGTTGGGTATCGCCAGGGTCCGTACCCCCGGCAACGGCATCTTCTTGCGGTAGATCGCGGCGTCCGCCTCCGTCGTGGTGACGATGGCGTCCAGCAGCCGGTAGTGCGGGGCCAGCTCCCGCCGCAGCTTCTTGCTGTGCGCTTCGTACCGCAGATGCTCCTGGGCGATGCGCAGCGCACGACGGGGGGCGAAGCGGGACATGTAGACGTTCACCCCCGGCCGAGTGCCGATAATCACATCGGCGGGGCAGTCGCGCAGATACTCCGCGGCCCGCGTGTCGATCAGGCGGTTGTACTGGTGGTGCCGCTTCTCGGCGGCCGGAAAGTCCCGGCTGGCCTCGAAGAACAGCGGGTCCTTCGCGTCCGCGCTCTCCGGACGCGAGTCCACCAGGGGGACCAGCCGCACCCGGGGGTCGAGGGCGAAACGCGGCGTCTCGCGATGCCGCATCATCGAGACGATCTCCACCTCGTGGCGGTCGGCGAGCGCCGTCGCGAGATTCATCGTCGTCCGGATCGTTCCGCCGATCCCGTAGGCGTTGTGCAGCAGGAATGCGATCTTCATGCGGTATTTTCTCCGGCCGGTTGCATCCCCGGGGCGAGTTCCCCCCGGAACGTAACGGACACCTTGTCCGGGCCCGGTAAGCCCGTCGCGTGAAGAAGGTGAGAGCGGGGTAAGAAGCCCCGCTCAGGCCCCCCGCCCGCGGCGGGCACCCCGGTGGCCTTGGCAGACTCGGGGTGTGACCAACACCGTGCTGCTCGCCGAGGACGACCGTGCCATCCGCCAGGCGCTGGACCGCGCCCTGACCCTGGAGGGGTACCGCGTCACCGCCGTGCCCGACGGGATAGAGGCGCTGGCGGCCATCCACCGCGAGCACCCGGACGTGGTCGTCCTGGATGTGATGATGCCGGGCGTGGACGGGCTCCAGGTGTGCCGGGTGCTGCGCGCCGAGGGGGACCGCACCCCCATCCTGATGCTCACCGCGCGGGTCGAGACCGCCGACCGGATCGAGGGGCTGGACGCCGGGGCGGACGACTATGTGGCCAAGCCCTTCGAGGTCGAGGAGGTCTTCGCCCGGCTGCGCGCACTGCTGCGCCGGGCCGCCCCCGCCGAACCGCCCGCGCCGGAGGACGCCGCCATCGACGGCGTGCTGGAGGTCGCGGATCTGCACCTGGACTCCTCGGCGCGCCGGGTCTGGCGCGGCGGTACGGAGCTGGAGCTGACCCGCACCGAGTTCGACCTGCTGGAGCTGCTGGCGCGCAACGCGGGCATCGTCCTGGACCACACCACCATCTACGCCCGCATCTGGGGCTACGACTTCGGCCCCGGATCGAAGAACCTCGCCGTCTACATCGGCTATCTGCGCCGCAAGGTCGATCCGGAGGGGCGCACCCCGCTGATCCATACGGTGCGCGGAGTCGGATACACCCTGCGGGAGGAGTAATGGTGCGGTTTCCACCGCTCCGCCGTGGGCGGCCCAGTCTGCGGACCACCTTCGCGCTCTTGTTCGCGGCGGCGGCCTCCGTGGTCACCCTCCTGGTCGGCGGCCTCAGCTATGACGCGGCGGCCGGGCTGGTGCGGGTCGACCAGCAGACGGCGTTCGACGATGTGATCCGCGATCTGCGCGGCGAGGTCCGCGGCGAGAAGGTGATCCTGCGGCAGTACCCCACCGAGCCCACCGTGCCCGTCCCCTACGGCCTGCGGGACGATCTGCGCCGGATCAGCCGGATGGACGTCCAGGTGATCAACGGCAACGGCACGGTCTACGACGCGGGCAAGCCCCCGCTGCCGGTGACCGGCGACGACCGGATCACCGCCGCCTCCCACACGCCGGGCACCGTCGTACGGCGCGAGATCGACATCGGCGGAGAGCAGTACCGCATGGCCACGGTGGCCGTGGGCGACGGCACCGGCGCGGTCCAGGTGGCCCAGCAGATCAGCGACACCGAGGACCTGCTGCGAGAACTCCAGAAGCGCACCGCGCTGTTCGTGGTCGCCGTCATCCTGGCCGCCGGACTGGCCGGCTGGTGGCTGGCCGGGCGGATCACCCGGCGGCTGGTGCGGCTGACCCGGGTCGCCGAGAGCGTGGCCGCGACCGGCCGGATGCAGGTGGCGGTGCCGGTCGCCGGGGACGACGAGGTGGGCCGCCTCGGGCGGGCCTTCGACGGCATGCTCGGCCGGCTCGCGCGCTCCAAGGACGACCAGCGGCGGCTGGTCGAGGACGCCGGGCACGAGCTGCGCACCCCGCTCACCTCACTGCGCACCAATATCTCGCTGCTGCGCCGCTTCGAGGAGCTGCCCGGGCCCGCGCGCGAGGATCTGCTGGCCGATCTGGCGGGGGAGACCCGGGAGCTGACCGACCTCGTCAATGAGCTGGTGGAGCTGGCGGCCGGGCAGCGGGACGACGAACCCCCTACGGAGGTGTCGCTGGCGGACGTGGCCACCACCGCCGCGACCCTCGCCCGGCGCCGGACCGGCCGGGAGATCACCGTACGGGCCGAGGGCGACACCCGGCTGACGGGCCGCCCGGCCGGCCTGCAGCGCGCGATCTCCAATCTGGTGGAGAACGCCGCCAAGTTCGACCAGGACGGCACCGAGCCCGTCGAGGTGGTGATCACCGGCCGCCGGGTGGAGGTCCTGGACCGGGGTCCCGGCATCGCCGAGGAGGACCGTGAGCGGGTCTTCGACCGCTTCTACCGCGCGCCCGGCGCGCGCAGCCTGCCCGGTTCGGGGCTGGGCCTGGCCATCGTGCGCGAGGTCGCCCTCGCACACGGCGGCACCGTCTTCGCCCGGCCGCGCCCGGGCGGGGGCGCGATACTGGGCTTCACGGTCGGCGACGGCACCGAGGCGCCGTGACACCGGGCCGTGAAGCCCGGCCGCGACGATCGTGCCGCTGGGGCTTCCCGGCTGCCGCTAGGACTTCCGGGCCACTCCCGCCCACATGTTGATGTCCGCGCTGCGGATGTGCTCCGGGCGGTCGCCGGGGTCCGGGTTCCAGTGGTGGGGCTCCGACACACCCGGGTCGACCAGCTCCAGACCGTCGAAGAAGCCCCCGACCTCGCTCTGGGAGCGGGTGGTGAAGGAGATGCCGCTCTCCTTGTAGACCTGGATGACGTTCCGCCAGGTCTCCGCCGAGAAGTCATGCGTGGAGTGGGTCAGCATCAGATAGCTGCCCGGGGCCAGGGGCGCCATCAGCTCGCGGACGATCTCGTACGGCTTGTCCTCCTCCGGGATGAAGTGGAAGAGCGCGTTCACGGAGATCGCCACCGGCTGGTCCAGGTCCAGCGTCTCATGCAGCTCGGGGGCGCTCATGATCCGCTGGGGATCGCGCACATCCGCCTGCACATAGGACGTACGGCCCTCGGGGGTGCCGATGAGCAGCGCCTGGGCGTAGGCCAGCACGATGGGGTCGTAGTCGGTGTAGACCACCCGGGCCTCCGGGGCGACGCCCTGGGCGACCTGGTGGAGATTGGGCTCGGTGGGTATGCCGGTGCCTATGTCGAGGAACTGCCGGATCCCGGCCTCCCGGGCCAGCCAGCGGGTGGCGCGGTGGATGAAGGCCCGGTTGATGGTGGCGTTGAGCCGGACGGTCGGATAGACCTCCAGCACCCGCCCGGCGGCCTCCGCGTCGACCTCGTAGTGGTCCTTGCCGTTGAGGTAGAAGTCGTACATCCGAGCCGGGTGCGGCTTGGTGGTGTCGATCTGGTCAGGGGCGAGCCCGTAGTCGGTCACGCGGCCCTCCGTTCCGGTGCGGTACCCGCCGAGGAGGTCAGGTTGGGGTCTGGACGATTGAGCAGGAAGTCCGCGGCGCCGGCCTTGGCACCTTGGATGAACCGCTCGATTTCATGGTGGGTGTAGATCAGGGCAGGGCCGTCCGGATCGGTTGACTGACGCAGGGCGACCCGCCCGTCGTGCAGCCTCAAGACCTCCACGCACGCACCGCCGTTGGGACCGCTCCACGGCTTGGCCCAGCCTTCGGTCCCCAGATGTTTGGCCGGCATGCCGTTGTACACATGTACCTGATCCACAGTCAGAGCTCCTTGCGAATCCCACGGAGAAAACTCTCCGTGCGCCGCGCCGGTGTGGCCTGGGTGCCCATGCGGTCCAGGGCCTCCAAATAGGCGACCACATCGGAACGTTGGTCGAGATAGCCGGCGCCGGTCAGGCCCTCGGCGTAGACGATGTCCGGCAGTTCCGGGATCTGGAACCGGAAGAGCTGGAAGGGTCCGCCCATGCCCGGGTGAGGGCCGGCGGAGAACGGCACCACCTGAAGGGTGATGTTGGGCTTCTGTGTCGCCTCGATCAGGTGGTCGATCTGGGCGCGCATCACCTGGGGACCCCCGATGGACAGACGAAGCACCGTCTCGTCCATCACCACCCACAGATGCGGTCCGTCCGGGCGGCTGAGCAGCTCCTGGCGCTCCATCCGCAGCGCCACCCGGCGGTCGAGCTCCTGGGCGGAGCCGTGCGGGAAGCCGATGGAGAGCAGCGTGCGGGCGTACTCCTCGGTCTGCAGCAGTCCGGGGATGAAATGCGGCTCGTAGGCGCGGATACGGCTCGCCACGCCCTCGAGGCTCACATAGAGACTGAACCAGTCCGGCAGCACATCGCGGAACCGGTGCCACCAGCCGGGTCTGTTGGCCTCCTCGGCGAGCGCGAGGAAGGAGTCGATCTCTTCCTGCTCGGCGCCATAGGTCTGCAGCAGCTTCTCGACGTAGGGGAGTTTCAGGCCGACCTCGGCCTTCTCCATCCTGCGCACCGTGGTCTGGTTGACGTGCAGCGCCCTGGCAGCCTGGTCGTAGCTGACGCCGGCTTTCTCGCGAAGGTCCCGCAGCCTCATGCCGAGGACCATCTGCCCGACGGTCGGGGCAGATCGCGCTTCACCCACGTCGTACCTCCTGGGACGGTCTTGTCAGGATCAGTGTGCCACGTGCGAGGTGAGGGCAACAGAGTGCGCTGGCTATTCTGCATTTTGCAGATCGCGCCTTGCCAACTGGTGCTCGCAGCAACGATAGTGACGGGTGTGACCAGTCCAACGTGGCTGCTGTGTCGCGCACTTGCGGCATTCACGTACGGCATTCACGCCCCCACAGGTAGACGGACGGAAGGCACATGGCCGTGGCATTGCGTCAACGCTCGACGATGGCCCACCACCCGAACTCCGCGAGCGTTGACTCCGCCCTCCGTCAGGAGAGGTTCCAGCTGCCTGCCAGAGGCGCCTCGGTCGCCGTCGCCCGGCACCGGGTGTGCTCACGGGTGCTGGAGTGGGGCTTCCAGGAGGATCTCTGCGATGCTGCCGAGCTGGTGATGTCCGAGCTGTTCACCAACGCTCTGGTGCACACCGGAAGCGAGCAGATCCTCTGTGTGCTGCGCGCCCATGAGCGGCGCATGCTCTATATCGAGGTCGCCGACCAGGGCGGCGGACCGGCCGTCCCCATGCCGAGGGAGGCCGGTCTGGAGGACGAGTGCGGGCGCGGACTCGCGCTGGTCCGCGCCCTGGCCGACGCATGGGGGGACCGGCCGGGCGTGAACGGCGGACGGGTGGTCTGGGCTCAGCTGGGCGTGACCGCCGGCCGCTGACGCCGGGCCCGGCCCCTCGGCGCCGTCACACCGCCGTCGTCCGCTGCTTCCCCGGGGCGGCCGGGCCGTCCGCGCGGTCCCGGGAGAGGGCGGCGTCGCGGGTCTCCCGCATGGTGAGGTAGACGATGAGCGAGACGGCCGCACACGCCGAGACGTACCAGTAGTACCCGGACTCCGCACCGCCCTTCTTGAACCACAGCGCCACATACTCGGCGGTGCCGCCGAACAGCGCGTTCGCCAGCGCGTACGGCAGGGCCACCCCGAGCGCCCGGACGTGGGTGGGGAACAGCTCGGCCTTCACCACGGCGTTGATCGAGGTGTAGCCGGTGACGATGACCAGAGCCGCGAGCGAGAGCAGCAGCGCCCCCGTGAAGGTGTCGGTGTGCGACAGCGCGGTCATGATGGGGACGGTGCCGAGCATCGAGCCGAAGCCGAAGGTGATCAGCAGCGGACGGCGCCCGATCCGGTCCGAGAGCGATCCGGCCAGCGGCTGCAACAGCATGAACAGGAACAGGGCGCAGAAGCTGACCAGCGACGCGTCCGACTTGCTCAGACCGGCCGTGTTCGACAGGTACTTGGTGAGATAGGTGGTGTACGTGTAGTACGCGACCGTACCGCCCATGGTCAGCGCGATGACGAGCGCCGCCTCCTTGCGGTGGCGCAGCAGCTCGGCCATCGTCCCTCGTTCGCCCTGGTGGGCGTCCTCCTCGGTGTAGACCTCGGTCTCCAGCAGATTGCGCCGCAGCCAGAAGACCACCGCCGCGCCCACGGCGCCGACGATGAACGGAATGCGCCAGCCGTAGGAGTGCAGCGCGTCATCGGACATGGTGTGCTGCAGCACGATCTGGAGGCCGAGACCGATCAGCTGGCCCATCGTCATCGACACGTACTGGAAGCTGGAGACGAAGCCGCGACCGCCGGGATGGGACGCCTCGGTGAGATAGGTGGCGCTGGCCGCGTACTCCCCGCCCACCGACAGGCCCTGCAGCAGCCGCGCCACCAGCAGCACGGCCGCGCCGAAGTAGCCGACCTGGTCATAGGTCGGGGCGATGGCGATGAGCAGCGCGCTGGCCGACATCAGCGTCACCGTCAGGGTGAGCGCCGCCTTACGGCCGCGCCGGTCGGCGAACCGGCCCAGCAGCCAGCCGCCGACGGGACGCATGAAGAAGCCGACCGCGAAGATCCCGGCGGTGTTGAGGAGCTGTGCGGTGTCGTTGCCCTTGGGGAAGAAGGCTCCGGCGAAGTAGGTGGCGAAACTGGCGTAGACGAACCAGTCGTACCACTCGACGAGATTTCCGATCGAGCCGCCGAACACGGCTCGCCAGGGTGTGCGCGTTTGGCTCCGGGGAGCGCTGTCGGTCACGGGGCCTCCAAGTGAGCGGGGTGATCTCCACACCCCTACCCCGCGGAGGCCCGGTTGGAAAATACGCGTGACAGCGCCGGTTGACGCCGATTCCCCGGCGGGGCCGCGGCTCCGGGCGGTGCGGCAGCCCTGGAAGTCAGCCCTGCCCCGTTTCCTCCTCCAGCACCGCCATCCGGCGCTTGCCCCACGCGCCCAGCGGGCCCAGTGCCGTATTCAGCTCGTCGCCCAACTCGGTCAGCGAATACTCCACCTTCGGCGGCACCACGTCGTATATCTCCCGGTGGACGATTCCGTCCGCCTCCAACTCCCTGAGCTGCTGCGTCAGTACTTTTTCGGTCACGCCCGGAACCAGCCGCCGCAATTCCCCGAAACGGCACCGCTGGTGATTGAGCGCCCAGATGATCAGCACTTTCCACTTGCCGTCGATCACATCCACGGCCGCGTCCAGACCGCAGACATAAGGCTGATTTCGCATGGCCCCGCCCCCACTGACCTCAAGGTAAGTACGCACTCTTTAGTGGGTACTTGCCCACATTACCGCCGGGGAACGAGGCTGTGAGCGGCGCGCCGGACCCCTAGGAACCAAGCGGTATCGAAACAACTGGAGCAACCGAGATGAGCGAAACCCCCGTGACGGTGCTGGGCCTCGGCGACATGGGCACCGCGCTGGCCCGCGCCCTGGTGACGGCCGGGCACCGGACGACGGTGTGGAACCGTACGGCCGCCAAGGCCGAGGCACTCACCGCCGAGGGCGCGCTGACCGCCGCCACGGCCGGTGAGGCTGTCGCGGCGAGTCCCCTGGTGGTGGTCTGCCTGCTGGACTACGACTCCGTACGGCAGGTGCTGGACCCGCTCGGGGAGGCCCTGTCCGGCAAGGCCGTCGTCAACCTCACCAACGGCACTCCGCGGCAGGCCCGTGACCTGGCCGCATGGGCGGCCGGACACGGTGCTCAGTACCTCGACGGCGGCATCATGGCCGTCCCCCCGATGATCGGGACGCCCGCCGCCTTCCTCCTCTACAGCGGCTCACCGGCCGCCTTCGCGGCCCACCGCGCCGTGCTGGACCTCTTCGGCGAGAGCCACCATCTCGGCGAGGACCCCGGCCGCGCCCCGCTGTACGACCTCGCCCTGCTCAGCGCGATGTACGGAATGTTCTCGGGCGTGCTGCACGCCTACGCCCTCGTGCGGTCGGACGGTGTGGCGGCGGCCGACGCCGCCCCCCTGCTGGGGCGCTGGCTGACCGCCATGTCCGGGGCCGTGGACGGCTACGCGCGGCAGATCGACTCCGGTGACCACGCCACCGGGGTGGTCTCCAACCTCGCCATGCAGTCGGCCGCGTTCGTCAACTTCACCGGCTCCGCACGGGACCAGGGCATCAGCCCCGAACTGATCGCCCCGATCGGCGATCTCATGGCCCGCCGGGTCGCCGACGGCCATGGCCATGAGGGCCTCTCGGGGCTGGTGGAGCTGCTCGGCGCGGGACGGCCCGGCGCCGCGTAGGCGAGGTCGCCGCCCAGGCGTGGCGCTGCCCAGGAGTGGCGCTGCCTAGGCGTGGTGCTGCAGTACGGCCTCGCCGCATTCGGGCAGGCGCGGGCCGGGGTCGTCCTCGCCGGTGGGCTGGCGGGGGATCGGCTGGGGGAGCAGGAGCGGGGTACCGGGCTCGGCAGGCCCGCCGGGGGCGTCCGGCACCTCATGCGGGGGCACCTCATGCGGGCCGGATCCGCCGGGCCCCTCCGGAACCTCCGGTCCGCCGCCCCCGCCGGTGGCGTCGTGCCCGTCGTGTCCGGGGGCGGCCGGGGCTTCGGCGGCCGGGGCCTCCCCGGCGGCTGCTTCGGTCTCGGTCTCGGTCTCGGCCTCCGCCTCGGCGTTGTGCACCGTCAGCATCACCAGGCCGGTGCTCGCGACGAGGGCGGCGACCAGGGCGAGCAGGGTGCCCGGCGTGCCGTGCCGGAAGTTCTCGCCGAGCGCGGCGATGCCGACGGCGGTGGCGACCACGGGGTTGACCACGGTCGCCGTCGCCAGCGGCGACGCCAGCCCGGCGCCCCGGTACGACGCCTGGGAGAGCAGCACCCCGCCCGAGGCCAGCAGCCCGATCGTGACCAGGCCGGGCAGGGCGTCCTGCCACGCGTCCCAGGTCCACTCCACGGCGACGTTCTTGGTGACCACCGACGAGACACCGAAGGCCGTCCCCGCGGCCGCCGCCAGCAGCACACCGCGGATGACGGGCGACCGCATCAGGCGAGCCGCCCCGGCCAGCACGGCGATGGTGGAGACCGTGATCACGATCAGCCAGACGCCCTCCTGCTCGGCCAGCGACTGGGCCCGCGAGGTGCCGGTCAGGGAGAGCAGCCCGGCGAGCCCCGCGGTCGCCAGCAGCGCGCCCCGCCAGCCGGATCCGCCGACCCGGCGGCGGACGAATATGGCCGCCATCGGCAGGGCGAAGACGATCGTCAGAGCCCCTAGGGGTTGCACCACGCTCAGCGGGCCGTAGGCCAGGGCGATCACATGGAGGACCGCGCCCGTACCGTTGAGGGTCACCGCGGCCCACCAACTCCCGCGCCGCAGCGGAGCGGCGGCGAGGCGCGGCGTCGTGGCCGCGACATGCTCCTGGAGTATGGCTCCGGCGGCGTAGCAGACCGCCGAGACCAGGGCCAGCAGCACAGACAGCGCAAGGGAGGTCACGTCGCGGCCCCCTGGGCCGATCGGTCGTCGTCCATGCCCTCATCCTTGACGGTGGGAGGCGCCCCCGTCGTCGTCCTTGAGCACAGATTTCCGAGTACTACTTGCGTAGTAGAGACCTCCACCGATGGGGGGCCTTCGCGGCGGCCGTACGGGCCCTTTGGAGCAGCTCGTTCTGCGGCTCGGCGGGGCGGTACACGGTGAGCGCCCCGGGCCACTTGTCGATCAGCAGCTCCTCCGCGGGGTCGGCGGCCACCTCTCCATCGTAGGCCCGGCTGTCCACCGAGTGGAGGCCCGACAGCCGCAGTTGGCGCATGCGCCGTGTCGTGTAGACATGGGACCGCCCGAGTGTGCCGGTGAGCGCCGAGATCAGCAGCCGGGTGCGGGCCAGCCGCTCCTCGCCGTCGATCGCCCGCACATCGAGCAGCCCGTCGTCGAGCTGCTGACGGTAGGTGGGCGCGAATCCCTCGGGGGAGTAGATGCCGTTGCCGGCGAACAGCATCCACAGCCGCCGCGGTCGCCCGTTGACCTCGACCTCCATGGGGCTCGCGGTGCGCAGCACCCGGGTGAGCGCGACGGCGGCCGCGGGCCACTTGCCGAGCCGGCCCTCCATGCTCTCCCGGATCCGCACCAGCTCCGGGTAGAAGCCGATGCTGAAGGTGTTGACGAACTGGCTGGTCGCGCCGCCTCCCGCGAGGGGGGTGGCGCGGCCGAGGTCCACGGCCACGGCGTCGCCCTCGGTCACGGCGTGGGCGGTGTCCTCGAAGGCCGGTACGCCGAGGTCCAGCGCGAAGTGGTCGAGGGTGCCGCCGGGGAACACGGCGAGCGGCAGCCCGCGTTCGGCCGCGATCGTGGCGGCGGCGTTGACGCTGCCGTCCCCGCCGCAGATGCCCAGCGCCCCGGCCCGGTCGGCGGCGCGCCGGGCGGCCTGCCGGAGCAGGTCGATGAAGTCGTCGTCGGGCCCGCACTCCAGGATCTCCGCGGCGGGCAGCAGCACCTGCAGTTGCTCGGCGACGGTGAAACCGCCGGTGGGGGTGGCCATCCCGGCCCGCTGGTTGACCAGGACCACCAGCCCCTCGCCCTTGGGCAGGGCGGGCGCCGAGATCCGCGGCCGGGCCTGCGCCGGGGCCTCGGGGCGCGGCGGCCAGTAGCGGCAGGTCAGCGCGGCGGCGCCGACGCCGAGGGCGATTCCGGCCAGCACATCGCTGGGGTAGTGGACGCCCACATACACCCGGGAGGCGGCGACGGCGGCGGCGAGCGGGGCGACCATCAGGCCGTACCGCGAGGACTCCAGGGCCACCCCGGTGGCGAAGGCGGCGGCGGAGGCCGAATGCCCGGAGGGGAAGGAGCTGGTCCATGGCTGTCGGCGCAGTTGGCGGACCAGGGGCACCACGTCCGGGACCGGACGCTTGCGTGCCACTGTCCACTTGACCACGACGTTCGACACGAGTGAGGCGGCGGCGAGCGAGCCGATCCCGCGCAGTGCGGCCCGTCGCGCGGTGCGGCCGCCGACCGTGGCGAGCACCCCGGCCGTGCCGAACCACAGCCTGCCGTGGTCGGCGGCCCGGCTGAGCCGGGGCAGCAGCGGATGGGTGCCGCGGAGCCGGCTGTCCGCGACCCGTGCGAACAGCCGGCGGTCGAAGTCACTGATGCGTCTCATGCGTGATGGGTATCCCGGAACCGCGGTCGGCAGTCGTCATTGGTCGGCGACCGGGCCGAGCCGGACCGTTCCGTCGACGGGACCGTGCCGTCGAACCGGACCGCGTCATCGGACCGAACTGGGCCGACCGGGCCGATCCGGGCCGGTCCGCCGCACCCGGGCGGCCGGGCCCGGCTGGGAGATCGCTGCCGGGAGATACTGCCGGGGGATCAGGACGCGGGGAGCCCCCAGCGCGGCGCCGGCTCGGCTGCCTCGACCGGGCGGACCGTCAGGTCCGGGCGGTCGCCGCGGGCGGTGATGATCGCCTCCTGGCCCCTCCTGAGCGCGATCCGGATCGTTCCCGCTCCCACCGTCTCGTACGGCAGCCGCCGCCCCCGCGCGTCCCGCACCTCGATCGGCCCGTCGAGGGAGTGCCGTACGACACAGGGCGCGCCCGCCTCGCTGCGCAGCCGCACCCAGCGGGTACGGCCGTCCTCGCGGGCGGCGCTCAGCAGGAACGCGCCCTGGGTGCGGAAGTCGTGGACCACCAGCTCACGCCAGGCGGCGGGCAGCGCGGGGAAGATCCGGATCACCCCGCCCCAGCTCTGGCACACCATGTCGTGCAGCGACTGCGCGGCGGACAGCGGAGTCTCGATGACCGGGCCCGACTCCTTGTACATGGTGTTCGCCTGGATGAAGCGGCTCATCAGCTCGCCCAGGTACTTGAGCGCGTCCTCACCACGCCCCATCTGCGCGGACATTGAGGCGGCGCCGGTGAAGGTGTAGCCCTGGAGCGCGCCCTCGAAGCCGACCCAGTGGTTGAGGGAGGTCTCGATCAGCTCGCGCTTGGCGGGGTCCTCCCAGGTGACCTCGTAGAGCGGATAGACGGCGAGCATATGGGAGTAGTGGCGGTGGGACTTGGCGAACGGAACACCCGCGCCGATCATGAAGCCGTTCTCGTCGACGGGGTACGGCGTGAGCTTGGCCAGCACCTCCCGCCAGCGCGGCGCGGCGGGATCCTTGACGCCGAGCTGCCGGGCCGAGTCCAGCAGGGTGGCGCAGCCCCAGCGCAGCAGCATCAGGTCGTAGTTGCAGTCGGGCGCGTTGACGCCGTACTCGGGCGAGAAGGTGGCGGGCAGATGCAGCTTGCCGTCGCTGCCGGGGGTGAGGAAGTGGAGGTAGTAGGCGATGGCCTTGCGCAGCAGCGGATAGACCACCTCGCGCAGCACCGACTCGTCCATGGTGTGGCGGTAGGTCAGCCAGACGTTGTGCAGCGCCCAGGTGAGGTTGCCGACCTCGGGGGTGGGCGGGTCCTGGCCGGGAATGCCGACCGCGTAGCCGCCGTTCGCCGCGTCGCCGCCGTTGACCAGGTGGATGTCGGTGGTGCGGGGGATGCCCGCCGAGTCCTTGCGGTACGGGGTGTCGAGCTGGTTGGAGAGGTTGTCGCGGAATTCGCCGAGCGCCCGGGTCACCGCGTCGAGTTCGAGGTGATTGGAGCCGTGGATCAGCCAGTACTCGAGCTGCACATTGAGGTTCCACCAGGTCGCGGGCCACGGGGTGGACTCCAGCCAGGGGCCCGAGGTGGCCATCACGGGGGCGTCGGCGCGGGCGGCCGCGGCCACCTTGTACAGCTGGATCCAGTAGAAGCGCTGCAGCCGGGCGTCGGGGAGGGAGAGGAAGCTCTTCCGGTAGTACGCGTGCCACCAGGCGCGATGGCTGGGCGCGAGGACGTCGTAGGAGAGCGCCGAGGCGAACCGGATGTCCTTGAGCGCACGGTCGCGCGCGGTGCGCCGGGGGTGGGAGTGGGCCACGGTGACGTACAGCGTCCGCCGCCCCGCGTGGGTCCGCTCCCGCCAGGCCGTCACATGCTGTCCGCCGGCGAGCAGCGGCTGAACGGCGGCCTGGATGCCGTGGTGGTCCTCGACGACGGCCGAGGGGTTGCCGGTGTAGCCGTCGGGGACCGGTTTGAAGGCGACCCGCGGGCTGATGGCCTCGGCGGGGTGGAACACCCAGCGGAACGCGGCCTCTCCGGCGCTCGGGGTCACCTCGATGGCCAGCAGGGAACGGGAGTTGTGGACGAGGGCGCGCAGGCGGAGGGTGCCCTTGTCGGTGGTGATGGTCCCGGTCAGCTCGGCGTCGCGCAGCCGCAGCCGCCAGTCGATGGCGGTGATGGTCCCGACCGGCTCCAGGGTGAAGTACCCGATGGGCAGCCGGGCGAGCCCGAAGAGGGAGCCGAACTCCGGCCGGTGGTCCTGGACCTCGCTGTGCTGCACATTGAAGCGCACCGCGTTCGCGTCGCCCGGCTCGGCGTAGATGCCCGAGCCGAGCAGGGCGTTTCCGAGGAACGGGCCCTCGTACCAGGTCTGCGGCATCTTCTGCCACACCATGTCGGCGTCGGCGAGGACCGTGGCCCAGGGGTCTCCCGCGGGGTGGGCGGCCACGGCCGCGGCGGGGGCCTGCGGCTCGCCGGCGTACGCGGTGGCCGGGCCGGCGAGTCCGGCGGCGGCACCGGCGGCCACGGCGGTGCCGACGACTGTCCTTCGGGTGGGTGCGGATGACATGACGCTCCAGGGGATGTGAACCGGGTGCGGGCGATCTTCTGCGGGGGCAGCAGCGGGCGGTCACGTACATGCCTGAGGTTCCACGATCTGAACCCCCGCGGGCATGATGCAGCCCGCGTGACGGAACCGGAACCCCTTGTGCGTCATAAACATCGGATGGACGGCGAGCAGTCATGGGGAAAATGGCGCCTGCGCGGCGGCAGACGCGGTAAGACCTCGGACCTCCCGGCTCTGAGTGAGCCGGTTACGCGCTCGCTTCCCGCCCCCTGACGATCAGCCCGACGCCGTGCTGGAAGCGGTGCTCGAAGTCGCCGAAGTGCTCGACGACCGCGGCGAGGGCGGGGAAGCGCTCGGCGGTGGCCGCCCGCAGCAGCGGCTCCATGCCGCCGATGTCCTGGGCGGCCTGTTCCTCCTGGGTCAGGCCGAGCGTGAAGTAGACCAGCGACCAGGTCCGCCAGCCGGCCTCGGCGGGGCTGTGGCCGCCGCTGAGGAACGCGCCGGTCAGGGTGTCCGCCAAGCGCAGGGTGTGCTCCTCGGCGACATACGTCCCGGCCACGACCCGTGCGCCGTCGCGGCGGGAGAGCAGCGCGGCGCGATAGCGGTGGGCCAGGGTGCACGCCCGGTCGTCCCAGGGGTCCGGGAGCGGTGCGTCGGCGCATCCCTCGAGCATCGTGTCGGCCATCAGCTCCAGCAGTCGGGGCTTGCTGGAGGCGTGCCAGTAGACGGTGTTGAGCTGCACGCCCAGCCGCTCGGCCACCTTGCGCATCGTGAGCTTGTCCAGCCCCGCCTCGTCGAGCAGTTCCAGCGCCGCCGTCACCACGGCCGTGCGGTCCAGGCCCATGCCGCCGATCCCCTTCGCTTGCGTCTTGATCCGGGATCAAGTGTACTGGGGGCGGCTTATTGATCCTGGATCAAGAGAGGGATCAAGGAGCGGACCGAGAGACAAGATCGAGAGACCAGGGAGATGGTGTGGTGAACGACGTCGTCGTGGTGGGGGCCGGACCCGTGGGGCTGCTGCTCGCCGCCGAACTGCGGCTGGTGGGTGTGGGCGTCACCGTGATCGAGCGCGCCGCCGCCCGCAGCCCGCACTCCAAGGCGCTGACCCTGCATCCGCGCACCCTGGAGGTGCTGGCGATGCGCGGTCTCGCCGGGCCGTTCGTCCGTGAGGGCGTTCCGCTGCCCACCGGGCACTACGGCGGGCTGCCGGTCCGGCTGGACTTCTCCGTGCTGGACACCCGCTTCCCGTACACGCTGGTCCTGCCGCAACTGCGCACCGAGCGGCTGCTGGAGGAGCGGCTGCGGGAGCTGGGCGGGGAGATCCGCTGGGAGCACCGGGCGCTGGAGGTGCGCCAGGACGCGGACGGCGCCGAGGTGGACGTGGCGGGCCCCGAGGGGACGTACACCCTGCGCGCGGCATGGGTGGTGGGCTGCGACGGGGCCGGAAGCACCGTACGGAGCTCCGCCGGTATCGACTTCCCCGGCACCCTGGCCACCGCGACCGGCTTCCTCGGCGATGTGGTGCTCGACGCGCCGCCCTCGGTCCCCTCGGTCGACAATGAGCACGGGGGCTTCCTGGTCGTCCCGCTGGCCGACGGACACCACCGCATCGCGGGCTCCACCGGGGAGTCCCTCACCATCCCCGCCGATCAGCCGCTCACCTTCGACGAGCTGCGCGGATATGTGCGCCAGGTCGCGGGCACGGACTTCGGGATGCGGGCGCCCCGCTGGCTGTCCCGGTTCGGCAACGCCTCCCGGCAGGCCGCCCGCTACCGCGACGGCCGCATCCTGCTCGCCGGGGACGCGGCGCATATGCATATGCCCATGGGGGGCCAGGGCCTGAACGTGGGGCTCCAGGACGCCTTCAACCTGGGGTGGAAGCTGGCCGCGGTGTGCCAGGGCCGCTCCCCCGAGGGGCTGCTGGACACCTACCACGCCGAGCGCCACCCCGTGGGGGCCGCGCTGCTGGAGAACACCCAGGCCCAGACCGTGCTCGGCGCCACGTACACCGCCGACGTGCGCGCCCTGCGCTCGGTTTTCGGCCGGCTCCTGGCCGCCCACCCGGCGGTGAACCGGCAGTTCGCCGGGGAGCTCTCCGCGCTGGACGTGGCCTACCACCCGGCCGCGGGGAAGTCGGGCGAGGCCGGGGGGACGGGGGAGTCGGGAGGGGCCGGGGAGACGGGTGTGCCGGGAGAGGCCGGGGGCGGCCACTCGCTGGCCGGCAGCCGCGCCCCCGACCTCGGGCTGGACGGGGCGCCCGAGCCCAGCCTGTATCCGCTGCTGGCCGACGGGCGTTTCGTACTGCTCCACCTCGGCCCGGGCGGCGACGCGGGGCATGGGGCGACCGAAGGCCCGGGTGTCGCCGACGCCCGCGCCGCCGCCGAGGCGATCGCCGGGAGTCCGGACCGGATACGGGCCGTGACCGCGCGCCCCACCACCGCCCATGACGGCTGGGCGGGCCGGAGCACGGTGCTGGTGCGCCCGGACGGCCATGTCGCCTGGGATGCCGCGCTGTCCAGTAGATGAGACGAGTTCGGTGGGTCCCGTACGTACCAGCTCACCATGGACGGCTCCGCGCGGCCACTGGGCGCGGAAGGGGGTTCCGGCGACGGCTCGTTGTCCAGTCCCTGAGAATCGACGCGCGGACCGTTCAGACGCTGGTTAATCTGACGACAGATCCGGTTCAGCCGACACGAGGGAGTGTGCGGTGACCCCCGAACAAACACAGAGCGACGACGCGCGCGCCGATAACAGCGGGCGGTTCGTGCAGGCCGTGGAGGTGGGCAGTCTGGAAGTATGGGCGCGTTCCGCGCCGATCCGACTCGCCGGTTACGAGGACGACCTCGCCGAGCCGCACATTCTCCAGAGCGTGGACTGATGGCCCGGCGCATGCGCTGAGAGCGAGGGAGGACACCGTCACCTCGGCCGCGGCCGCTGGCAGCAAGCGGACATCGCGGCCGTCGGCCGGCCTCCTCCCTCGCCTGATCGATCACCCTCTTGGCCCAGCTACCAACTGGTAGTTAAGTCGGCCGCCCCCACGATTTGCCACCGGACTGGTGTGCTGTGCGATGGACATGGCAGGATGCGTCGCGCGGCATCGTCCGCCTTAACCAACCGTGAGGGTGTTCGAGCCCGGGAGCAGCCGTGAGGGGGCGCAGATGGCAGCGGGTGCCGACAGGTCACCGGACGCCGCCGACAGCCCGCTGGCGGACCGGCTCAACTACCTGTTCACCACCATGCACCCGCCGGGCGCGCCGTACACCAACGCCTACGTCGCCGAGGAGATCAGCGGTGGCGAGGAGTACGGCGGGGTGAGCGTGACCGAGCAGTATCTGTCGATGCTGCGCAACGGCAAGCGCACCAATCCCAGCCCGGATGTGCTGCGGGCGCTCGCCAAGTTCTTCGCCGTGCCCGTCGGTTATCTGCTGGGCGACCTGTCGCCTTCGCAGGCCGAGCGGGTCGAGGAGGAGGTGCGGTTCCTCGTCGCGATGCGCGACAAGCGGGTCCGCAGCATCGCCCTGCGCTCCGTGGGCCTCCCGCCGGAGGTCCAGGACAGTCTCACCACGATCATCTCCCAGTTCCGGCAGCAGATGAACCTTCCGCCCGAACCTCCCGGTCCGGACGGAGCCGCCGGAGCGGACGGTTCGGGTGGTCCGGACGGCGAGGCGACGAATGGCCGTCGATGACCCGGAACTGTTCTCCTCCTGGCGGCGGACCGGATACGAGGGTGGTACAGGCATGCGAGTGGGCCGGATACGGCGGCAGTGCAAGCAGCTCATCAAGGAGCTCGGGCTGCCCGCCTCGACCGACCTGCCCGGTCTGTGCGACATCGTCGCCCGCCGCGTCGGACGCCCCGTCCACCTGGTGCCGATGAGCCTGGGCGGTGTGGTCTCGGGCATGACCGCCTCCACCGACGAGGACTACTGGTTCTTCTACGAGCTCCGGACGTCCCCCTGGCACCAGATCCATATCGTGCTGCATGAAATCGGCCACCTCCTGCTCGGACACGAGCAGGACCCGGCCGTCACCGAGGAAGCACTGCGGATGTGGACGCCGTCCGTCGATGTGACCACCGCGATGCGCCGGCTGGGGATGACCCCGGACTTCGCCCGCCACCACTGCTACGACAACCTCACCGAGCGCGAGACCGAGGTGCTGGGCACGCTGCTGATGGAGCATGTGGTGCCGACCTCACCGGACCACGGGCTGCCGCTCCAGGGCCGGGCGGCCGAACTCGCCGCGGCGCTCGGCCCGGCGCTGCGCCACGTGCGCACCGACCGCGCCGTCAATGCCGACCGCACCGACAGCGCCGACCGCACCGACAGTGCCGACCACGCCCGCGGGGCCGACCGCACCGGCGGCGCCGACGGTGGCGTACGCGGTGAACCGGGCGGTGACACCGGTGTTTGACCTCGTGTATCTCTGCTTCGGCGCCGCCGCCTGGACGATGGCCGGATACAAGGCCCGGGCCTGGTTCCGGGACCGCGCCAACGCCGATCTCGGCCTGGCCTGTGTGATGACCGCGGCCGTGGCGAATGTGTTCCTGCTCTCCGCGCCCAGCGTCTACCGCTGGTTCGACGGCCTGGTGGGTGTCGCCAATCTCGCCATGGTCTTCCTCTACTCCTCCGTCGTGGTGTTCGCCACCGGCGCCCTGGTGCTGCTGCTGCGCTGGACGGGGTCGGCGGTGCGGCCCCTCGTGGTGGTCGCCGCCGTGGCCGTGGCATGGACCGTGGCCATCGTCGGCTTCGCGGTCGGCCGCCCGGACGCGGTCGAGCACCCCCGCGACTTCAGCACCGCCTATGCCGACGCCCCCGGAGTGGTCCTCTTCCTGGTGCTGTATCTGGCCATTTTCGGAGCCGGTCTGGCGGGGCTCGGCATCCTCTGCCCGCGCTATGCCGCCAGCCTGAGCGGCTCATGGCTGGCCCGGGGGCTGCGGGTGCTGGCCGCCGGATGCTGGCTGGGACTGGCGTACTGCGCCTGCAAGCTGATCGGTTTCGTCTTCTCCTGGGCGGGCCGTGAGCTGTACTGGCTCTCCAACGGGGTCGCCCCGCTGACCGCCTCGGTCGCGGCGCTCCTGGTGCTGGCCGGCTTCGCCATCCCCGCCGTCGGGCCGCGGGCCTCGGCATGGCGCCGCTTCCGGCGGCTGCGGCCGCTGTGGCGGGAGGCCACCGCACAGGCCCCCGAGGTGTCCATGGGCCACTCCCACTGGACCGGCTGGTGGCCGTTCGCGGACCTCGAGTGGCGGGCCAACCGACAGATGGCGGAGATCCGCGATGTACAGCGCGGCGTACGGCGCCATGTGGAGGCCACCGTCCTGGAGATCGCGCATGTCAAGGCCGGCGCGGCGCGACTCGACGATTGGCAACTTGCTGCCGTAGTGGAAGCAGCGGCGCTCAGACGCGGTTTGCTGAATCAAGCAGCGGGACATGTGCCGGAGTCCGCGGCGGACAGCGTGGTGATGACGACAGGGGCCGAACTGGTGGAGGAGCACGAGCATCTGGCCCGCGTCGCCGACGTCTATCACCTGCCGCTCGTGGACGAGGTGCTCGCGGAACTGAGGGAGGAGACCGCCGCCCAGCGGCGGTGAACGGGGGGATCACAGACGAGGTGGCCCTGGACGGGGGTCGGGGCCGCCCGTGGCACAGGCGGCGCCGGGGGGATTCAGCCCCGGCGCCGCCTCCCGGCCACCACCACACGCACCTGTGCGCATCGCCCGGACGGGCTGAAACGCCCCTCCTGTTCAGGCCCGGAGGACGCCACCGCCTAGAGTCGGGATCCATGCAGAACACCGCGCATGCCGCCGGAACGGACGGCCCGGAGCTCGTTGACACCGCCCCGATGATCAAGGACCTCTATCCGGCCCTGGCCACGCTCCGCGAGGCGGGCCCGGTCCATCGGATCGCCGGCACCGACGGACGACCCGCCTGGCTGGTGACCCGTCACGAGGATGTGCGGCGGCTGCTCGCCGATCCGCGCCTGGCCCTGGACAAGCGCCACGCCGCCCCGGGCAACTACCGCGGCTTCTCCCTGCCGCCCGCCCTCGACGCCAATCTGCTCAACATGGACCCACCGGACCACACCCGGGTGCGCCGACTGGTGGTCAAGGCGTTCACCCCCGGCCGTGTGGAGCGGATGCGCGAACCGGTCCGGCGGATCGCCGACGAGCTGCTCGACGCCATCGAGTCCGAGGGCCGCGCGGACCTGCTGGCCGCCTACGCCGGACAGCTGCCCATCATCGTCATCTGCGATCTGCTCGGCGTCCCGCAGCGCGACCAGCGCGACTTCCGGGCCTGGAGCGACGCCCTGATCACCCCCGATCCGGCGCGGCCGCAGGCGGCGAAGGAAGCGGTCGGCAGCATGCTCCGCTTCTACACCGGGCTGATCGAGAAGAAGCGCGCGGAGCCCGGGGACGATCTGCTCTCGGATCTGATCCGGGTCCGCGACGACGAGCCCGGGGACGGCGACGGCAGGCTCACCGAGGACGAACTGACCTCGCTCGCCTTCCTCATCCTCCTCGCGGGCTACGAGAACACCGTCCACCTCATCGCCAACTCGGTGCTCACCCTGCTCGACCACCCCACGGTCCTCCAGGAGCTGCGCGCGGATCCGGGTGGTCTCGCGGCCGCCTTCGACGAACTGGCGCGGTACGAGGGCCCGGCGTCCCTGGGGATCCGCCGCTTCCCGCTCGAGGAGATCGAGATCGGCGGTGTGACCATCCCCGCCGGGGAGACCGTGCTGCTCTCGATGGCCTCGGCACACCGTGACCCGGCCCAGTTCAAGGATCCGGACGACTTCAATCCACATCTTGGCCGGTCCGGTCACCTTGCGCTCGGCCATGGCATCCACTACTGCCTCGGCGCGCCCCTGGCCCGGATGGAGCTGGAAATCGCTCTGGCCGCGCTGGTTCGGCGTTTCCCGGGGCTGCGGCTGGACGTCCCGAGGGAGGAGCTCCGATGGCGGCCGTCGATCCGCGCGCGTGGCCTGATCTCGCTGCCCGTCGCATGGTGAAACGGGGAAGCGAACACGTTTTTGATGCATAACCCCCCGCCGATGCGGTAAAAAGGTCTTCGAGCCCGCCCGGTGTGCATCCCCCGTCGCACCGGGCGGGCCTCTGTGTGTCCGCGGCGGTCCCATGTCCGGGGCCGTCGTCGACCATGGTCCGGGGTCCTCGTCGACATGAGAGCCCCGTTCCGCACCCCGCGCCGGGCCCATACGCCTCACCCACCCCGGCCGTGGGCGGTCGACACTACTGAATTCCCTAGAGCTCACCCCTGAGATCACTAGAGAGTAAGCTCACAGGCTTAACCACTGCTTCGGCTTTAGCGGACCCCATTAGCCTCCTCCTATGACGGTCCTGCCCGACGGGCTTCCCCTAGCCGACGATTTCCCTGAAGTGACGCGAGACCAATGGCGCCACCTCGTCGAAGGCGTGCTGCGTAAAACCGGCACATCGGACGCCGTGGGCGCCGAGGCCGAAGCGGCCCTCGCTACCGCGCTCGAGGACGGCATCACCGTCCACCCCCTCTACACCGCCGAAGACGCGCCCCAGGACGCCGGATTCCCCGGCTTCGCGCCCTTCGTGCGCGGCGGCCGGGCCGAGGGCTCCGCCGTATCCGGATGGGACGTACGCCAGCGCCACGCCCACCCCGATCCGGCGCGCACCAACCAGGCGATCCTCGCCGACCTGGAGAACGGCGCCGGCTCGGTCTGGCTCGCGGCCGGCGCGGCCGGGGTGCCCGTGGACGGGCTGCCCGAGGCCCTCAAGGGGGTCTACCTCGACCTCGCCCCCGTCGCCCTCGACGCGGGCGCCGACTTCGAGGACGCCGCCCGCGCCCTGCTGCGGCTCTACGCCGGCCGCGAGGTGCCGCCGGGCGCCGCGCTCGGCAACCTCGGCGCGGACCCGCTGGGGCTCGCGGCCCGTACCGGACGCGACGACGGCCTGGCCGGGCAGCTGGCCGCCGCGGCCGACCTCGCGGGGAGCTGCCACCGCGATCACCCCGGAGTGACGGCCTTCGCCGTGGACGCCCTGCCGTACCACGAGGCGGGCGCCGGGGCGGCCCAGGAGCTCGGCTGCTCCCTCGCCGCCGCGGTGGCGTATCTGCGCACCCTCACCGAGGCCGGGCTGAGCGTCGAAGCCGCCTGCGCCCAGCTTGAGTTCCGCTACGCGGCCACCGCCGACCAGTTCCTCACCATCGCCAAGCTCCGGGCCGCCCGCCGCCTGTGGGCGCGTGTGGCGCAGGCGTGCGGCGCGCCCTCTCAGGCGCGCGCCCAGCGTCAGCACGCGGTGACCTCCCCGGTGATGATGACCCGGCGGGACCCCTGGGTGAACATGCTGCGCACCACCGTCGCCACCCTCGCGGCGGGCGTCGGCGGCGCGGACGCGGTCACCGTGCTGCCCTTCGACAGCGCGATCGGCCTCCCCGACGACTTCGCCCGCCGGATCGCCCGCAACACCTCCACGATCCTGCTGGAGGAGTCGCAGCTGGCCCGGGTGATCGACCCGGCCGGCGGCTCCTGGTACGTCGAGAAGCTGACCGACGACGTCGCCCGCGCCGCCTGGGCCTGGTTCCAGGAGATCGAGCGCGCCGGGGGGATGGCCGCGGCCCTCGCCTCCGGGCTGGTCCGTGACCGGCTCGCCGAAACCTGGGCGCGCCGCGGCCGCGACCTCGCCCGCCGCAAGGAGCCGATCACCGGCGTCAGCGAGTTCCCGAACCTCGCCGAGCGGCCCGTCGAGCGCGAGCCCGTCCCGGAGCCGCCCAGCGGCGGACTGCCGAGGGTGCGCCGCGACGAGGCGTACGAGGCGCTGCGCACCCGCGCCGACGCCCAGCTGGCGGCCGAGGGCAGCCGGCCCAGGATCTTCCTGGCCGCGCTGGGCCCCGCCGCCGCACACACCGCCCGCGCCTCCTTCGCCGCCAACCTCTTCCAGGCGGGCGGGATCGAGGCGGTCCACGAACCCGCCACGGTGACCGCGGAGACGGTCGCCGAGGCGTTCGCCGCCAGCGGCGCCCGCGTGGCCTGCCTGTGCTCCAGCGACAAGCTGTACGCGCAGGAGGCGGCGGCCGTGGCCGAGCGGCTCAAGGCGGCCGGGGCGACCCGGGTCTACCTGGCCGGACGGCCGGGCACACAACAGGATGAGTACGAACGGGCCGGAGTGGACGGATTCGTCTTCGCGGGCTGCGACGCGGTCGAGGTGCTCACCTCGGCTCTGAACACCATGGGGGTGGCGTGATGGCCGGCGCTCCGGTGGAGCCGGGCAAGATCCCGGACTTCTCGGCGGTCGATCTGGACGGACCGGCCGAAGGCCCGGTGCCCAGCTCCGGCGACTGGGCCGCCGCGCTGCAGAACAGCGTGGGCAAGGGCGTGGAGGACCTGGTGTGGGACACCCCCGAGGGCATCGGGGTCAAACCGCTCTACACCGCCGAGGACCTCCAGGGCGTCGACTTCCTGGGCACCTACCCCGGCGCCGCGCCCTATCTGCGCGGCCCGTACCCGACGATGTACGTCAACCAGCCCTGGACCATCCGGCAGTACGCGGGCTTCTCCACCGCGGAGGAGTCCAACGCCTTCTACCGCCGCAACCTCGCGGCCGGCCAGAAGGGCCTGTCGGTCGCCTTCGACCTGCCCACCCACCGGGGCTACGACAGCGACCACCCCCGGGTCACCGGTGACGTCGGCATGGCGGGCGTGGCCATCGACTCCATCTACGACATGCGGCAGCTCTTCGACGGCATCCCGCTGGACCGGATGAGCGTGTCGATGACGATGAACGGCGCGGTGCTGCCCGTGCTCGCGCTCTACATCGTGGCCGCCGAGGAACAGGGCGTACCGCCCGAGAAGCTGGCCGGGACCATTCAGAACGACATCCTCAAGGAGTTCATGGTCCGCAACACCTACATCTATCCGCCGCAGCCGTCGATGCGGATCATCTCCGACATCTTCTCCTTCACCTCGCAGCGGATGCCGCGCTACAACTCCATCTCCATCTCCGGCTACCACATCCAGGAGGCCGGAGCCACGGCCGATCTGGAGCTGGCGTACACCCTGGCCGACGGTGTGGAGTATCTGCGGGCCGGCCGGGACGCCGGGATGGACGTGGACGCCTTCGCGCCCCGGCTGTCGTTCTTCTGGGCGATCGGCATGAACTTCTTCATGGAGGTCGCCAAGCTGCGGGCGGCGCGGCTGCTGTGGGCCAAGCTGGTCAAGCAGTTCGACCCGAAGAACCCCAAGTCGCTGTCGCTGCGCACCCATTCGCAGACCTCCGGCTGGTCGCTGACCGCCCAGGACGTCTACAACAATGTGGCGCGCACCTGTGTGGAGGCCATGGCCGCCACCCAGGGCCACACCCAGTCGCTGCACACCAACGCGCTGGACGAGGCGCTCGCGCTGCCCACCGACTTCTCCGCCCGGATCGCCCGCAACACCCAGATCCTGCTGCAGCAGGAGTCGGGCACCACCCGGGTCATCGACCCGTGGGGCGGCAGCGCGTACGTCGAGAAGCTGACGTACGACCTGGCGCGGCGGGCCTGGCAGCACATCGAGGAGGTCGAGGCGGCCGGCGGCATGGCCAAGGCCATCGACGCGGGCATCCCCAAGCTGCGCGTCGAGGAGGCCGCCGCCCGCACCCAGGCGCGGATCGACTCCGGCCGCCAGCCGGTGATCGGCGTCAACAAGTACCGCATCGACAGCGATGAGCAGCTCGAGGTCCTCAAGGTCGACAACTCGGCGGTGCGCACCCAGCAGATCGAGAAGCTGCGGCGGCTGCGCGCCGAGCGCGACGAGGCCGTCTGCCAGGACGCGCTGCGCGCCCTGACCGCCGCGGCCCGGTCCGGTCCGGGCGCGGGTCTGGAGGGCAATCTGCTGGCGCTCGCCGTGGACGCCGCCCGCGCCATGGCGACCGTCGGCGAGATCTCCGACGCGCTCGAGGCGGTCTATGGCCGCCACTCGGGGCAGATCCGTACGATCTCCGGTGTGTACCGAGAAGAGGCCGGAGCATCCTCCGGCGTGAGCCGCACCCGCGCGCTGGTGGAGAAGTTCGAGAGCGCCGAGGGCCGCCGCCCCCGCATCCTGGTCGCCAAGATGGGCCAGGACGGTCACGACCGCGGCCAGAAGGTGATCGCCACCGCCTTCGCCGACCTGGGCTTCGACGTCGACGTCGGCCCGCTGTTCCAGACCCCGGAGGAGGTCGCGCGGCAGGCGGTGGAGGCCGATGTGCACATCGTCGGCGTGTCGTCGCTCGCGGCCGGCCACCTCACGCTGGTGCCCGCGCTGCGCGAGCAACTGGCCGAGGCGGGGCGTGAGGACATCACCATCGTGGTCGGCGGGGTCATCCCGCCGCACGACGTCCAGACCCTGCACGACGCCGGCGCCGCCGCCGTCTTCCTGCCGGGCACGGTCATCCCGGACGCCGCCCATGACCTGGTGCGGAAGCTGGCCGCCGACCTCGGCCACGAGCTGTAGTCCATGCCACGGACGATCGACATCGAGGAGTACGCCAAGGGCGTGCTCGACGGCCATCGCGCGTATATCGCCCGTGCGATCACGCTCGTCGAGTCCACCCGGCCCGACCACCACGACCTCGCCCAGCGGCTGCTGGTCGAGCTGCTGCCGCACACCGGCGGGGCGCGGCGGATCGGCATCAGCGGGGTGCCCGGGGTGGGCAAGTCCACCTTCATCGACGCACTGGGCACCATGCTCACCGGGGCCGGCCACAAGGTCGCGGTGCTCGCCGTCGACCCTTCGTCGACCCGCACCGGCGGCTCCATCCTGGGTGACAAGACCCGGATGGAGCGGCTGGCGGTCGACCCCGACGCCTTCGTACGGCCCTCGCCCAGCGCCGGGACGCTGGGCGGGGTCGCCCGCGCCACCCGCGAGTCCATGGTCGTCATGGAGGCCGCGGGCTATGACGTGGTGCTGGTGGAGACCGTGGGCGTGGGCCAGTCCGAGACCGCGGTGGCCAATATGGTCGACTCCTTCCTGCTGCTCTCCCTGGCCCGCACCGGCGATCAGCTGCAGGGCATCAAGAAGGGCGTCCTGGAGCTGGCCGACGTGGTCACCATCAACAAGGCCGACGGTCCCCACGCGCGGGACGCCAAGTCGGCGGCCCGTGAGCTGGCGGGCGCGCTGAGGCTGCTGCAGCCCGCGGACGCGCCCTGGAACCCGCCGGTGCTCACCTGCAGCGCCCGCGAGTCCACCGGGCTCGACGTGCTGTGGGAGCGCCTGGAGCAGCACCGCCGGGTGCTGGAGGCCACGGGCGCGCTGCAGGCCAAGCGGCGCGACCAGCAGGTCGACTGGACCTGGTCGATGGTGCGCGACCAACTGCTCGCGCGGCTGCACGCCCACCCCGAGGTGCGGCGGCTCGGGCCCGAGCTGGAGCAGCGGGTCCGCGAGGGCACCCTGACGGCCACGCTGGCGGCGGACCGGCTGCTGGAGGCGTTCCGGGCCCCGGCCGACGGTGGATGAGGGGCCGCTGCCGGAAGCGGCGCGGGTCGGGCCGTTCTTCGCCCTGCGCACCGGTATCGGCGAGCCACGCGAGGAGGGGTACGTACGGATCGGCGAGGCGTACCGGCTGACCGGCGAGGGCGCCGCCGGGCCGGTGCTGCGCGCCCGGGTGGAGGCGGTCGCCGCGAGCCTGCGCACCGATGAGCCGAGGGTCGCGGCCTCCCTCGCCTTCCAGGGCCTTGCCGCCCGGGTGTGGTCGCTCGCGCTCGGCCCGGCCGCCCTCTCCGACCAGGTGCCCCACCTCCGGCCCGACAGGCTGTGGTGGAACCCCGGGCGGGTCGCTCCCGACGACCTGTGGTGGCCCGGCGTGCCGCCGGTGATGGGCGAACCGGGAGGACTCGCCGGCCAGGTGGGCACCGCGGCGTTCGTCCAGCTGATGCCGCTGCACCACGCCATCGGACGGGCCTACCGGGTCTCGGGGCGGCTGCTGTGGGGCAACGCCGCCTCGGCACTGGCCGGTTCGCTGCGCGTGCTGCACGACTGGTGCCGGGCACACGGCCGCGCCGAGGCGGCGGACCGGGCCACCGAGCTGGCACGTGCCCAGCTCGCCCACCCGCCGCTGCGCGAGGCCGGCACCCTGAGCACCGCGCCGCTCGGCTACCGGCGCCACACCTGCTGTCTCTACTACCGCGTGCCCGGCGGCGGGTTGTGCGGCGACTGCGTACTGCGCGAGGCGCCGGGACGCGGGAGCGCGTAGGGGACGCCGGGGTGACGCGGACGGCCTCCCGACGGGCGGATACGGTGGGCGAATGCCGAAGAACGAGAACCTGTTCTCATCCTGGCGGGGCTGGTGCGGACGCGTCACCTCCCGTCTGGTCCACCGCGGATGGCGCGCCGTGCAGCGGGCCGGCGCGGTGACGGCCGAGCGCCCCGGCCCGTACCGGTTCGGCCGCATCGGCGCCGGCACCCGGCTGGCGTTCCCCCAGGGCACCCTCTTCGGCGAAGCGTGGATCGAGCTCGGCGAGCACTGCGTCATCGGCGAGCAGGTGACCCTCACCGCCGGCATGATGCCCGGTGTGGACCTCGGCCCCGATCCGGTTCTGCGCATCGGCAACGGCGTGGTGCTGGGCCGGGGCAGCCATGTGATCGCGTCGGTGCCCGTGGAGTTCGGCGACGATGTCTTCTGCGGCCCGTACGTCTATGTGACCAGCGACAACCACTCCTACGACGATCCGGAGCAGCCCATCGGCCGCCAGTGGCCGCGCTCCGCGCCCGTCCACATCGGCCCCGGAAGCTGGCTGGGCGCGGGCGCGGTGATCCTGCCCGGGGCGCGGCTGGGCCGCAATGTGGTGGTCGCGGCGGGCGCGGTCGTACGGGGCGAGGTGCCCGACCACGCCGTGGTGGCCGGCGCGCCGGCCCGGATCATACGGCGGTGGGCCCCGGAGGAGGGCTGGCAGCCGCCGCTGCGCACCCCGGCGCCGGTGCCGATCCCCGAGGACATGACCGTCGAGCAACTGCTGGCGCTGGCGGAGCTGGAGCGCGAGCGGGAGCAGGCGGGGCAGCGGGAGCAGCCGGGGGAGCGGGGCCTGGAGCGGGAGCCGGGGGCCGGGGCGTCGTAGCAGGTCAGTAGAGTTTCGTGGACCGTTCCCCGACCCGCGAGGTGACCATCGTGAGCCCGCCGCCTCCCCCCGTGACCGTCATCGGCATCGGCGCCGACGGCTGGGACGGGCTCGGTCCCACGGCCCGTGAGGCGTTGCGCACGGCCGAGGTGGTCATCGGCGGACATCGCCATCTGGGCCTGCTGCCGCCGGAGTGCCACGGTGAGCGGGTGCCCTGGCCGTCCCCGCTGCGCCCCGCCGTCCCCGGGCTGTTCGCCGCGCACACCGGGCGGCGGGTCTGTGTACTGGCCAGCGGCGACCCCATGTTCTTCGGCATCGGCCGCACCCTGGCCGAGCTGCTGGGCGCCGAGCGGCTGCGGGTGCTGCCCCATCCGTCGTCCGTCTCCCTGGCCTGTGCGCGGCTCGGCTGGGCGCTGGAGGAGACCGAGGTGATCAGCCTCGTCGGCCGTCCCCTGGCCACGCTGAACCGTGAGCTGTACGCCGGACGGCGGCTGCTCGTGCTCAGCGCGGGCGCCCAAACCCCCGCCGAGGTGGCCGGGTTGCTCGGGGACCGCGGTTTCGGCCCGAGCCGGATGCGGGTGCTGGAGCGGTTGGGGAGCGCGCGGGAGCGCTGTGTGGAGGGCACGGCCGAAGAATGGCCCCATCCGCCCGGCGACCCCCTCAACGTCATCGCCGTCGACTGCGCCCCGATGGACGGCGCCCGGCCGCTGTCGCTCGCGCCGGGGCTGCCCGACACGGCGTACGACCACGACGGACAGCTCACCAAACGCCATGTGCGGGCCGCCACCCTCGCCGCGCTCGCCCCCGCCCCCGGGGAGCTGCTGTGGGACGTCGGCGGCGGCTCGGGCTCCATCGCCGTGGAGTGGATGCGCGCCCACCGCACCTGCCGGGCGGTCTCGGTCGAACGCGACCCGGTGCGCGCCGAGCGCATCGGCCGCAACGCCGACGCGCTCGGTGTGCCCGGGCTGACCGTCGTCACCGGCGCCGCCCCGGACGCCCTGGCCGCACTGCCCATCCCCGACGCGGTGTTCATCGGCGGCGGCCTGACCGCCCCAGGGCTGCTGGAGGCGTGCTGGGCGGCCCTGCCGCCCGGTGGCCGGATCGTCGCCAACACCGTGACCCTGGAGTCCGAGGCGCTGCTCGCCGACCGGTACCGCCGCCACGGTGGCGACCTCGTCCGCCTCGCCGTCTCCCACGCCACCCCGGTCGGGGCCTTCACCGGCTGGCGGCAGGCGATGCCGGTCACCCAGTGGTCCGCCACCAAACCGCTCGACTCCCGGGGCCCTGGCGGGTACGCCGCCGCTCCCGCGGGATCCGTCGAAGCCGCTCAAGGAGAGACACGATGACGGTGTACTTCATCGGCGCGGGCCCCGGTGCCGCCGATCTGATCACGGTGCGCGGCGCCCGGACCCTGGCCCGCTGCCAGGTGTGTCTGTACGCGGGCAGCCTGGTGCCGCGTGAACTGCTCGCCGAATGCCCGCCGGACGCCCGTCTCGTCGACACCGCCCGGCTCGACCTCGACCAGATCACCGCCGAGTTCGCCGCCGCCCACGAGGCGGGCCATGACGTGGCCCGCCTTCACTCCGGCGACCCGTCGGTCTTCAGCGCCGTAGCCGAGCAGATGCGCCGCCTCGACGCCGCCGGCATTCCGTACGACGTCGTCCCGGGCGTTCCCGCCTTCGCCGCCGCGGCGGCCGCGCTGAAGCGCGAACTGACGGTCCCGACCGTCGGCCAGACCGTCATCCTCACCCGCATCGCCCAGCAGGCCACCCCCATGCCGGAAGGCGAGGACCTCGCCACTCTCGGCCGCGGCGGCGCCCTGCTCGTGCTGCATCTCGCCGCCCGCTACGTGGACCGCGTCGTCGGCGAACTCCTCCCGCACTACGGCGCCGACTGCCCGGCGGCCGTGGTCGCCATGGCCAGCCGCCCCGACGAACTGGTGCTCCGCGGCACGCTGGACGACATCGCGGCCCAGGTGAAGGCGGCGGGCGTGGTACGGACGGCGGTCATCATCGTGGGCCGCACCCTGGGCGCCGAACAGTTCCGCGACAGCCACCTCTACTCCTCGGACCGCGAACGCCCCCACGAGTCCTGCCACCCACACGGCACCTGATCCCGGCCCGGCCGGGACCACTACCGCCCGCCGCGTGCCGGCGCCGGGGCATCGGCCCTGGTGGTGTGGCCCCGATGGGGTCGGGGACGCTGTGCCCCGGCAGCGTGCGACGCGCGCCCGTGCGGTGCCCCGTGCGGGGCGTCGCACGGTCCGTGCGGGGCACAGGGCGAGGGGTCCGAGGCCGCGAGGGGCGGCGGCGGGTCGAGGACGCCGGCGCCGGGCCACCGCGACCGCGCCGAGCGGATCGGTCCCGGCTGCGGCGGCAGCGGGTCACCGCGACGGGCGTGGTGAAGGCCCGCACTCCGTCCGGTTCGCCGCGTCGCGCGGGTGGACGGCGGCCGTACCGCGCCGTGCCGGTGTGTCGTCGCGTCGGCCGGAGGCGGCGGCACCGGCGCGCGTGGCCTGCGAGGCGAGGTGTCCGCGGCGTGTCGGGGGTGCTGACTCAGTGCGTGGCGGGTCCGCGCGGCGGGCGCGGTGACGATCCGTGCACCGTCCCGTGTGCCACGCCCCGCGGGCGGCCGTATCCCACGGGCCGGTGTGTCGCCTCGCCGACGTGTCGGCCCCGGAGGGCGCGGCACGGGTGCGGGTGTCGCCCCGCACCCTGCCGGGTGCCGTGCTGTGACGCGGGGGTGCGGCGATCGCGCCGGGGGTCAGCGCTCTCGGGGGCCGCGGGGTTCGGCGCGGCCCACGATCGTGCCTGCGCGGTCGATGCAGATCACGTCCACCGTCACCGGCGTCCCGCGCAGCACGCCGAGCGCCGTGTCGCGGGCTGCCGCGGCGACCAGATCGCCGAGTGGTACGCCGCGGGCGGAGCACAACTGCACCGTCTCCAGGCCGGTGTTGGCCGTCGCAACCGCCTCCGCCAGCTTCTCGTCCGCCCCGCCCCGGCGGGCCAGGTTCGCGAGGAACCCCTTGTCCACCTGGGAGCGTGAGGAGTGCAGATCCAGATGCCCGGCGGCCAGCTTGGAGAGCTTGGCGAAGCCTCCGGCGACCGTCAGCCGGTTCACCGGGTGGCGGCGCAGATACTTCAGCACCGCCCCCGCGAAGTCGCCCATGTCCAGCAGTGCGTCCTGTGGCAGCCCGTGCACGGCCACCGCCACCTTCTCGGACGTCGCGCCCGTACAGCCCGCCACGTGGCGCCGTCCCGCCGCTCGTGCGACATCCACCCCGCGCCGGATGCTGTCGATCCACGCCGAGCAGGAGTAGGGCACCACGATGCCGGTCGTGCCGAGGATGGACAGCCCGCCGAGGATGCCCAGCCGCGGATTCCAGGTGGAGCGGGCGATCTCCTCGCCGTGGTCCACCGAGATCTCGATCTCGACGTCACCGGTTCCGCCGTGCCGGGCCGCGACCGCGGCGATGTGGTCGCGCATCATCTGGCGCGGCACGGGGTTGATGGCCGGTTCGCCCACCGGGAGCGGCAATCCGGGCCGGGTCACCGTGCCGACGCCCGGACCGGCCCGGAAGACCACTCCGCCGCCGGGCGGCAGGGCCCGTACCGTGGCCCTGACCAGCGCGCCGTGGGTCACATCCGGGTCGTCCCCCGCGTCCTTGACGACCGCGGCCATGGCCCGGTCCGCCGTCAGCTCCTCGGCCGCGAGCGCGAACGCGGGCCGCTGCCCCTTGGGCAGTTCGATGGTCACCGGGTCGGGGAACTCCCCGTTCAGCAGCGCGGTGTACGCGGCCGTCGTCGCGGCCGTGGCACACGCCCCGGTGGTCCAGCCGTGCCGCAGCCCCGTCCGCTCCAGCTGCGCGCTCCGTCCCCCGGCCGCCTTGGCCTCCGTCTCCGCCTCAGCCATGGGCCGGCCGCCGCGCATACGATGACGGGCGCACGGACGACGAAAGGCACCCGATGAACAGCGCACCGGCGCAGCGCCATGTGCTCATCCTCGGCGGCACCACCGAGGCGCGCCGCCTCGCCGGGGAACTCGCCGACGACCCCGCCCTGCGCGTCACCAGCTCCCTCGCGGGCCGGGTCGCCGCGCCGCGACTGCCCGTGGGGCAGGTGCGGATCGGCGGGTTCGGGGGCGCCGAGGGCATGGCCCGCTGGCTCCGCGAGCACCAGGTGGACGCGCTCATCGACGCCACCCATCCTTTCGCCGACACGATCAGTTCCCACGCGGCCCGGGCGGCCGCCGACGTCCATGTTCCCCTGCTCGCCCTGCGCCGCCCCGGCTGGGTACCCGGTCCGGGCGACCGCTGGCATTCGGCCGGCTCACTGGCCGACGCGGCGCTGCTGGCCCCGGCCCTGGGGGAGCGGATCTTCCTCACCACGGGACGGATGGGCCTGGCCGCCTTCGCCCACCTCACCGAGCCATGGTTCCTGGTCCGCTCGGTCGACGCCCCCGAGCCGCCGGTCCCGCCCCGGATGGAGGTGATCCTCGACCGCGGCCCGTTCACCCTCGACGGCGAGGCGGAGCTGCTGCGCCGCCACCGCGTCGAGGTGCTGGTCACCAAGGACAGCGGCGCCCACGCCACCGCCCCCAAACTCGCCGCGGCCCGAGCCGCCGGCATCCCGGTCGTCGTCGTCCAACGCCCACCCGCCCCCCAGGGCATCCCGGTGGCCGAGACCCCTGCCGAAGCCGCCGCCTGGCTCCGAACGACCCTGGCCTGAGCCCGGCGGCTAGCCTTCCGGGTACCGGCGCGGCGTCCAGACGACGTCGGTGCCGTCGCCGCGGCGGACCGTGCGGGTCTGGGAGGAGCCCACCAGGAGGATCGTGCGCATGTCGACATCGGCCGGGTCGAGGTCGGCCAGGCGGACGATCCGCACCCGTTCTCCGGGGCCGCCGATGTCGCGGCCCAGCACCACGGGCGTGTCGGGGGCGCGGTGCTCCAGCAGGAGTTCGCGGGCCTTGCCCACCTGCCAGACGCGGCTGCGGGAGCCGGGGTTGTAGAGGGCGAGCACCAGGTCGGCCGCGGCGGCGGCGCGCAGCCGCTCGGCGATGACCTCCCAGGGCTTGAGCCGGTCGGAGAGGGAGATCACCGCGTAGTCGTGGCCGAGCGGGGCACCGGCCCGGGCGGCGGCGGCGTGGGCCGCCGTCATACCGGGGACGATCCGCACCGGGACCTCGCGGTAGGGGTCCTCGGAGGCGGCCTCCAGGACGGCGGTGGCCATGGCGAACACGCCGGGGTCGCCGGAGGAGACCACGGCGACACGCCGACCGCGCCGGGCGAGGTCGAGGGCGAACTCGGCGCGTACGGACTCGACCTTGTTGTCGGAGGCGTGGCGCCGCTGGCCCGGCCGTACGGGCACCCGGTCCAGATAGGTGCTGTAGCCGACGAGGTCATCGACGGCGGCCAGTTCGCCGCGCGCCTCGGGGGTGAGCCACAGCGGACCGGCCGGACCCAGGCCGACGACCACGACCTCGCCCGCGCCGGACTCGTCGCGCGGCGCGTCCACCCGGCTGGGCAGCACCGCCATCGAGAAGTACGGCACCGACTCCGGGTCGACCTCGGCCAGCGGGGCGGTCCGCTCCGCGTCCATCGTGGCGCGCTCCACATAGCGCGCGTCCGCGAGCCGCCCCGACCGCTCCAGCGCGCGCCGCACCGTCGGGAACGTCCGGCCGAGCTTCATCACGGCCGCCGCGTCCGTCGTCGCCAGCCGGGCCGTCAACTCCTCCTCCGGCAGGGTGCCGGGGAGGACCGTCAGCACCTCCTCGCCCTCCACCAGCGGCGCGCCGAGCCGGGCGGCCGCGGCGCTGACCGAGGTGACACCGGGGACGACCTCGGTGGGATAGCGGTCGGCGAGCCGCTTGTGCATGTGCATGTACGAGCCGTAGAAGAGCGGATCGCCCTCCGCGAGCACCGCGACCGTGCGTCCCGCGTCCAGATGCGCGGCGAGCCTGGCGGCGGCGTCCGCGTAGAACTCGTCCATCGCGCCGCGATAACCGCCCGGATGGTCGGTGGTCTCCGTGGTGACCGGGTAGACCAGCCGCTCCTCGATGTGGTCGGGCCGCAGATGCCGCTCGGCTATGGAGCGGGCGATGCTGCGCCCGTGCCGGGCGCTGTGGTAGGCGACGACCTCGGCCTCGGCGATGACCTCCACGGCGCGTACGGTCATCAGGGAGGGGTCGCCGGGGCCGAGCCCCACACCGTAGAGCCGGCCCGTCTGCTGCTCGCTCACTCTTCCTCGCTCGCTATCGCGTTGATCGCGGCCGCGGCGATGGCACTGCCGCCCCGCCGGCCGTGCACCACCAGGTGGTCGAGCGCCGCCGGATGCCCGGCCAGCGCCTCCTTGGACTCGGCGGCGCCGATGAAGCCCACCGGCACACCGATCACGGCGGCCGGGCGCGGCGCGCCCGCCCCTCCTTCTTCGATCATCTCCAGCAGCCGGAACAGCGCCGTGGGGGCGTTGCCGACCGCCACCACCGCCCCTTCGAGCCGGTCCCGCCACAGCTCCAGCGCGGCGGCGCTGCGTGTGGTGCCCATGCGCCGCGCCAACTCCGGTACGGCGGGGTCCGCGAGGGTGCAGATGACCTCGTTGTCGGCGGGCAGCCGCTTGCGGGTGACCCCGCTGGCGACCATGCGCGCGTCACAGAGCACCGGCGCGCCGGACCGCAGCGCGGCGCGGGCGCGGGAGACCACCTCGGGGGTGTACGCGAGGTCCTTGACCAGGTCGACCATGCCGCAGGCGTGGATCATCCGCACCGCCACCTGGCTGACGTCGGCGGGGAGCCCGCCGAGGTCGGCCTCGGCGCGGATGGTGGCAAAGGACGCGCGGTAGATGGCCGCCCCGTCCTTCTCGTAGTCGAACACGGTGTCCTCGATCATGTCGTTCCACGGGCCGCCGCCACGGCGTCGGCCAACTGCTCTGCTGTCACATCCACGCTGTCCGTGCTGTCCGCCTCCGGCGTGTCTCCCCTCGCGCCGCGTACGGTGACGCGGTAGTCCGTGTCGCCGGTCGCCACCGCGTCCACCCAGCGGCCCCCGGGGTGACCGCAGCGCCGTTCACAGCCGGAGACATACACCGGCAGCGGATCGGGCCCGGCCGGGCCGCCGCCGTACGCCGTGCCGCTCACCGGCCACGGCATCGAACCGCCCGCGACCACTCCCGCCGGGTCCGCGACCACTCCCGCCGGGTCCGCGGACTCCCGAGCCGTGCCCGAGGTCCCCGGCGCCGGGTCCGCAACCCCCCGCGCCGGGTCCGCGACCATGCGTGCCGTGTCGGCCCGCACATCCGCCAGGGACTTGGCACAGCCCGGCCGTCCCGTGCACGCGCCGACCCCGAGCCACGCCGAATCCGGCGTGGTCACCAGTCCCGCGTCGGACAGTTCGGCCAAGGCACCGCGTGTGTCGTCCGGGGCGAACCCGGGGAGCACCACGCCGCGCCAGAGTGTCATACGCAGCTCATCGGCCCCGCTCCGGGAGGCGAGCCCGGCGAGCAGCCGCCACTGCGCGGCGCTCACCCGGCCCAGGGGGAGGGCGACGGAGAGCGCGTGACGCCCGTTCGGGCCGGGGACCGGTCCGGGGGCGGGTGGTGTGGCGCGGGCGCGGGGCGCTGGTTCACGCTCCACGGGTACGGCCTCGACGCCCGCGTCGGCGAGTCGCGCGACCAATCCCTCGGTCGTCACGGCGTGTCGCGCCGGGAGTTCGCGCACCCGCCACGCCCGGGTGCCGCTCTCACGGGCCTTGGCCAGGAACTCCACCGCGGCCAGCGCCGCCGCTCGCGGCGCGTCCTCGCTCCGCACCCGGAGGCCGCTCCCCGCCGCCGACCCGGCCGTACGAGACCCCCGCCGCTCTGCCGCGTCCGGGCGTGTCCCCGCCGTCGGCGGCGACGGCACATCCGGACCCGGCAGCGGACCGCCGACCCGGAGTACCGCTCCACCGTCCGGCGTTGCGATCAATGTCACATCCGCGCCCAAGGTGGCCACATCGCCACGCCCATCGTCCAGCGCGAACAGGAACCTGCCCGACAAGCCCGACAATTCCCCGCCCCCCGGCGGTGTTCCGTCGCACAGTGCGGCGTCCAGCTCCCGCACCCACGCCATCACATCCGCATGCCCCCCGCCGTCCAGGCCGGACAGCGGCGACGCCACGATGTTGCGCACCCGGTCATGGCGGTCCGAGGGCAGCAGTCCGGCCGCCCGCAGCCGGGCCGCCAGTTCCGCGCCGCACCCCGCGTCCAGGCCGCGCACCTGCAGGTTGCCCCGTGAGGTGATGTCCAGCCGCCCGTCGCCCAGCTCCTCCGCCACCCGCCCCAGCGCCAGTGCCTGACGGGCCGTCAGCAACCCGCCCGGCACCCGGATCCGGGCGAGCGAACCGTCGTCCGCCGGGTGCAGCCGCAGCGCGCCCGGACAGGCGTCATCGCGCCCGCGCACGGGGCTTTCATCCCCGGATGGGGTGGTTGTCGGGGGGAGGGACATGGCGGCGAGCATACCGACGATCCAGTCCGGCCCACCGCCCCGGCCAGGCCGGAACTCACATCCCGTGGCAGGTCAGCAACGCTTACTATGCTCAGCGGCGGGTCGGTCCCGGCCCGCCGAACGCACAAGACGGCACTCACGGTAGGAAGCCGGTGGAAATCCGGCGCGGTCCCGCCACTGTGAGCGCGGCGGCTGCCGAATGGCAGCGGCCGCGCGAGCCAGGAACTGCCGCCGTCTTCAACCCGCCCGGGGCGCGGACCCCGAGGAAGGCATGCCGCCGCATGATTCTGCTGCTGTCGACGTCCGACACCGACCTGCTCAGCGCCCGTGCCGCCGCGGGCCCGGTGCCGTACCGCCTCGCCAACCCGGCCCGCCTCGCTCCGGGCGACCTCCCCGGCCTCCTCGACGGCGCCGAACTCGTCGTCGTACGGCTCCTCGGCGGCATCCGCGCCTGGCAGGAGGGTCTCGACGCGCTGCTCGCGGGCGACCTTCCCGTCGTCGTCCTCACCGGTGAACAGGCGCCCGACGCCCAGCTCATGGAGGCGTCCACGGTCCCGGTCGGCATCGCCGCCGAGGCCCACGCCTACCTCGCCCACGGCGGGCCCGCCAACCTCGACCAGCTCGCCCGGTTCCTCTCCGACACCGTGCTGCTCACCGGCCATGGCTTCGAACCGCCCGCGCCCGCGCCCACCTGGGGTCCGCTGGAGCGCACCGACCGCGCGGTCGGCCCCGGCGACGTCACCGGCCCGACCATCGCGGTGCTCTACTACCGCGCCCACCACATGAGCGGCAACACCGCCTTCGTGGAGGCCCTGTGCCGGGCCGTGGAGGACGCCGGCGGCCGCCCGCTGCCGCTGTTCGTCGCCTCGCTGCGGGCCCCCGAACCCGAGTTGATCGAGGCCCTCGGCGCGGCCGACGCCATTGTCACCACCGTCCTCGCGGCCGGTGGCACCCGCCCCGCCGAGGCGTCCGCGGGCGGCGACGACGAGGCGTGGGACGCGGGCGCGCTCACCGCGCTCGACGTGCCCGTGCTGCAGGCGCTGTGCCTGACCTCGTCGCGCGCCGCGTGGGAGGAGAACGACGAGGGGCTCTCCCCGCTGGACGCCGCGACCCAGGTCGCCGTCCCCGAGTTCGACGGGCGGCTCATCACCGTGCCGTTCTCGTTCAAGGAGGTCGACGAGGACGGCCTGCCGGTCTATGCCGCCGATGCCGAGCGCGCCGCGCGTGTCGCCGGAATCGCGGTACGACACGCCCGGCTCCGCCATATCCCCGCCGCCGACAAGCGCCTGGCGCTCGTCCTCTCCGCCTACCCCACCAAGCACTCCCGGATCGGCAACGCCGTCGGCCTCGACACCCCCGCGAGCGCCGTCGCCCTGCTGCGCCGGCTGCGCGCCGATGGCTACGACCTCGGCCCCGAGGACGGGCCGGACGCGCTCCCGGGCCTGGTCTCCGGCGACGGCGACGACCTGATCCGCGCCCTCATCGAGGCCGGCGGCCACGACCAGGAGTGGCTGACCGAGGAGCAGCTCGCCCGCAACCCCGTCCGTGTCCCGGCCGCCGACTACCGCCGCTGGTACGCCACGCTTCCGCAGGCGCTGCGGGACGCGGTCGAGGAGCACTGGGGCCCGCCGCCCGGCCAGATGTTCGTCGACACCAGCCGCGACCCGGAGGGCGAGATCGTGCTGGCCGCGCTGCGCCGCGGCAACCTCCTGGTGGTCATCCAGCCCCCGCGCGGCTTCGGCGAGAACCCCATCGCCATCTACCACGACCCCGATCTGCCGCCCTCGCACCACTACCTGGCCGCCTACCGCTGGATGGCCACGTCCCGCGCCGACGGCGGCTTCGGCGCCGACGCCATGGTCCACCTGGGCAAACACGGCAACCTGGAGTGGCTGCCGGGCAAGAACGCCGGACTGTCCGCCGCCTGCGGCCCCGACGCCGCGCTCGGCGATCTGCCGCTCATCTACCCCTTCCTGGTCAACGACCCGGGCGAGGGCACCCAGGCCAAGCGCCGCGTCCACGCCACCCTCGTCGACCACCTCGTCCCGCCGATGGCCCGCGCCGACTCCTACGGCGACATCGCGCGGCTGGAGCAGCTGCTCGACGAGTACGCCGCCATCTCCGCGATGGACCCGGCCAAGCTCCCCGCCATCCGCGCCCAGATCTGGACCCTCATCCAGGCCGCCCGGCTCGACCACGACCTGGGCCTGGACGACCGGCCGGACGACGACGGCTTCGACGACTTCCTGCTGCATGTCGACGGCTGGCTGTGCGAGGTCAAGGACGCCCAGATACGCGACGGACTGCATGTCCTGGGCACCGCCCCGGCCGGGCTCGCGCGCGTCAACCTGGTGCTGGCCATCCTCCGCGCCCGCCAGATCTGGGGCGGTACGTCCGCACTCCCCGGCCTGCGCGAGGCGCTCGGCCTCGACGAGTCGGCCGCCACCCGCACCGGCGCCGACGAGGCCGAGGAGCGGGCCCGCGCGCTGGTCCAGGCGATGGAGGACGCCGAATGGGCCCCGGAGGCCGTCGAGAAGGCCGTCCTCACCCTGCCCGAGGAGCAGCGCCCCGGCGTCTCCGCGATTCTCGACTTCGCCGCCCGCGAGGTCGTCCCCCGGCTGGCCGCCACGACGGACGAGATCGACCACGCCGTCCACGCCCTCGCCGGCGGGTTCGTCCCCGCGGGGCCGTCCGGCTCGCCGCTGCGCGGCCTGGTCAACGTCCTGCCGACCGGCCGTAACTTCTACTCCGTCGACCCCAAGGCCGTGCCCAGCAGGCTGGCCTGGGAGACCGGCCAGGCCCTCGCCGATTCGCTGCTGGAGCGCTACCGCGCCGACAACGACGGCCAGTGGCCGAAGTCCGTCGGCCTCTCGCTGTGGGGCACGAGCGCGATGCGCACCTCCGGCGACGATGTGGCCGAGGCACTGGCGCTGCTGGGCGTCCGTCCGGTGTGGGACGACGCCTCGCGCCGGGTGACGGGCCTGGAACCCGTGCCGCTCGACCAGCTGGGCCGCCCGCGCGTCGATGTCACCCTGCGCATCAGCGGATTCTTCCGGGACGCCTTCCCCCATGTCGTCGGGCTGCTGGACGACGCCGTACGGCTCGCCGCCTCCCTGGAGGAGAGCGACGAGGACAACTACATACGGGCGCACACCCGCGCCGACCTCGCCGCCCACGGTGACGAGCGCCGCGCCACCACCCGGATCTTCGGCTCCCGCCCCGGTACCTACGGCGCCGGGCTGCTCCAGCTCATCGACAGCCGCGACTGGCGCACCGACGCCGACCTCGCCGAGGTCTACACAGTCTGGGGCGGCTACGCCTACGGCCGCGGTCTCGAGGGGCGGCCGGCGCGGGCCGAGATGGAGAGCGCCTACCGCCGGATCGCGGTCGCGGCCAAGAACACCGACACCCGCGAACACGACATCGCCGACTCCGACGACTACTTCCAGTACCACGGCGGCATGGTGGCCACCGTGCGCGCCCTGAAGGGCACCGCGCCCGCCGCGTACATCGGCGACTCCACTCGCCCCGAGACGGTCCGCACCCGCACCCTCCACGAGGAGACCTCACGGGTCTTCCGCGCCCGGGTGGTCAACCCGCGCTGGATCGAGGCGATGCGCCGCCACGGCTACAAGGGCGCCTTCGAGCTCGCCGCGACGGTCGACTACCTCTTCGGCTACGACGCGACCACGGGCGTGGTCGCCGACTGGATGTACGACAAGCTGGCCCAGACCTATCTGCTCGACCCGGAGAACCGCGCCTTCCTGGAACAGGCCAACCCCTGGGCGCTGCACGGCATGGCCGAGCGGCTGCTGGAGGCCGAGAGCCGCGGGCTGTGGGACGAGCCCGACCCGGAGGTGCTGGAGCGGGTGCGGGAGCTGTATCTGGAGACGGAGGGGGGCCTGGAGGGCGGGGACGACGAATAGGCGCGTCCGCGTCCGCGGGGATGAGTAGGCATATCCGCGCCCCGCGCGATGAGCCGGCCGGTGAACGGACGGTGGTTCAGTCGGCGGACGGTCGTGCCGCCGGGCGGGCCGCCGCCCGGATCCGGTCCGGCCAGGGGGGACAGTTGACCAGTTCGGTCCACTCGCGGTCGTAGCGCCCGGGCACCGCGCGCCCCGCGGACGCCCAGCGCTCGACCAGATCCGCGTAGATCGGTACGGATGTGGATGTGTGAACGGTCTGATGAACCGTTCCGTCGCCTTCGGTGCTCCGGTCCAGCGCTCTGCTCGGCTGCGAGAGAGAACGGCGTCGCATCGTCGTCGTCATAGTCGGACAACGCGCCGCGCCCCGCCGGGTCACCTTCCGCGCGCCGGTCTCACCCGCATCGGCGTGGTCTCGCACATGTCAGCGACTCCCTGGTGGCGGGCCCGGGCGACCGGGCCGCGCACCCTTTTCGCACTCCGTAATGAAAAGCATTGCCGCATTCATAAAGCCTCTTCGTCGCCAGTGCGGAAGTTTATTGATAACCGTGTCCATTGCAGCCTTTGGTGAATTCCCCTCGGTGCTGTTTCAATTGCGCTGTCCCGAACACGATCCGAGGAGGAGCCGGTGGGAGCTCATGCGCACGGACCCGACGAGGGGCACGGCGGAGCCGGGCACGGTGGCCACGCCCACGGCGTGGCGGAGAACGCGGACCGCCGGTGGCTGTCCCTCGCCCTCGCGCTGATCAGCGGCTTCATGGCGGTCGAGGTCGTCGTCGGGGTCATCGCCCGCTCCGTGGCGCTGCTGTCCGACGCGGCCCATATGCTCACCGACGCCGCCTCGATCGTGCTCGCGCTCATCGCGATCCGGCTCTCGGCGCGCCCCGCACGCGGCGGATACACCTATGGGCTCAAGCGGTCGGAAATCCTTTCCGCCCAGGCCAATGGCCTTTCTCTGCTGCTGCTCGGCGCCTATCTCGGCTATGAGAGCGTGGGGCGGCTGATCGATCCGCCCGAGGTGACCGGCGGTCTGGTGCTGGTCACCGCGCTGGCCGGTGTGGTGGTGAATCTCGCGGCGGCGTGGTGCATGTCGAAGGCGAACCGCTCCTCGCTCAATGTCGAGGGCGCCTTCCAGCATGTGCTCAACGATCTCTACGCCTTCATCGCCACCGCCGTCGCCGGACTGGTGGTGGTGACGACGGGCTTCGCCCGCGCCGACGCGATCGCCGGTCTGCTGGTGGTCGTCCTCATGATCAAGGCGGGTGTGGAGCTGCTGCGGGCCTCCGGCCGGGTGCTGCTGGAGGCCGCCCCGACCGGCGTCGAGCCCGATGAGGTGGGCGGCCGACTCGTCGCCCACGGACAGGTGGCCGAGGTGCACGATCTGCATGTCTGGCAGATCACCTCGGGTGAGGTCTCGCTCTCCGCCCATGTCCTGGTCGCGGCGGGCGGCGACTGCCATGCGGTCCGGGAGGACCTGGAGGCGGTGCTGCGCGGTGAGTACGGGATCACCCACACCACGCTTCAGGTCGACCATCTGGACGTCCCCGCCGCGCGGGGACGGGAGGACGAGGAGCACTGCCCGACCGCCCACGGTCCGGTGCACCGGGCGGCGTCGTACGGCCACTGAGCGCGCCGCACTGAGCAATGCCGCGCAGCGCCGCCGCCCTGCGGAAGGCCCGGGAGCGTCGCGGCGCTTCCGGGCCTCGATGACGATGACGGGGCGCCGTCCCTGGGGACGTCACCCCGAACGGCCGGCGGGGGCCGGCCGTATCAGGCGGCGGCCGGAGCGGCGGCCGGCCGGAGGGTCGAGGTCAGAAGCGTCTTCACGAACTGGGCGACAAACGCCTCCAGCGCAATCTGGGCCAGCTTGACCAGGACGGTCGTCAGAATGTGGGCCATGAGTACCTCACTGGACGGAACACGAGCGGAAGCGAGGCATCCGCTTCCAATCCGTAGCCTGACCCGCGCCGGAAAGCGGGTGGCGCACACCGGGTGAGCGTGGGGTGAATGGACGGAAAGCTCAGGTTAAGAAGCGCCCGAGATGTCCCGTTTCCGGGGTGGTGCGTTCAGACCGCGAGCGGCGCCCGCCGGGGGAAGAGCAGCCGCGGCGCGACGGCCGCCCCCAAAGTGGCGGCGGCCGAGCACGTGCCGACGACCGACCAGGCCATCGGGCCCAGGGGCGTACAGCCGAAGAAGTGGCTGACCACCGGGGTCTCCACGATGGCGAACAGCGTGGCCGCCGAGGCGACGCTGGTGACCAGCACCAGGGGGCTGTGCCAGTCGGTCATGAACGTCTGGCCGAGCTGGGTGCCGACCAGCGCCGCGAGCCCCATGGTGCTCGCCCGCCGGGCCCGGCCCGTCATCCGCCCGCACTGCCAGGCCGCGGCGGCGCCCAGCGCGGTGGCACTGCCGCGCACCACGAGAATGCGGCCCAGATCGGAGCCGAACAGCGCGGACGCCGGGCCACCGACCAGCGGGTCCTCACCGGACTTCTGCTCCCGGGACCGGGCGAGGGCGACCGCCAGGGCGGGCAGCATGTCGGTGAGCAGATTCACCAGAAGCAGCTGACGGGTGCCCAGCGGCGCCCGCCCGGCCACCGCCGCGCCCAGGACGGTGAAGGCGACCTCACCCGCGTTCCCGCCGACCAGGATCGCCACCGCGTCGCGCACACTGCGCCACAGCGCCCTGCCCTCCTGCAGCGCGTCGAGGATCCGGGTCGGGTCCGGGTCGGTGAGCACCATGTCCGCCGCGGCGCGGGCCGAGGCCGAGCCGTGGGCGGACAGCCCGATGCCGATGTCCGCGAGGCGGATGGCGGCCGCGTCGTTCACCCCGTCCCCGGTCATGGCCACCACCTGCCCGGCCTGCCGCAGCGCCTGGACGATACGGACCTTGTGCTCGGGGGAGACCCGGGCGAAGACGGTGGTACGGGCGATCCGCTTGACCCGTTCGCCTTCGGGCAGGGTGTCCAGCTCCGTCCCGGTGAGCACCGGCTCGGCGTCCCGGATGCCCAGCTCCCGGGCGATGGCGACCGCCGTGGTCGGATGGTCGCCGGTGACCATGGCGACGCGTACTCCGGCGTCCGTCAGCCGCTTGACGGTCTCGGCGGCACCCGGCCGCGTGGTGTCCGCGATGGCGATGAAGCCCAGCAGCGTGAGGTCCGTGGCGATCCCGGCCACCTCCGCCGACGGCGTGTCGGACGTGGCGGGCCGGGCCTCGGCCACCGCAAGCACCCGCAGCCCGTCGGAGGCCAGCGAGTACAGCAGGCGCTCGGTGGCATGCCGCCGCTCGGCGGTCAGCGGCACGGTGTCGCCCGCCGCCCCCGGACTCAGGGCGTACGCACACCGGGCGAGCACGATCTCCGGTGCCCCCTTGACCGCCAGATGCGGCCGCCCGGACTCCGTGCCCAGCGACGCCGAGAATCCCCGGCTGGCCTCGAAGGGCAGCTCGGAGACCGAAGACCAGGCGCCGTCCCCGTCGCAGTGCGCGGCCGCCGCGTCGATGACGGCCTGGTCGGTGGCGTGGGCCAGCGCCCGCCCGCCCTCGCGCTCGGGGCAGGCCCGGGCCGCCGTACGCAGCAGCCGCATGCCCAGCGCACTGCCGGTCGGCAACTCGTGGTCGTACCCGGCGACCCGGGCCACGGCCAGCCGGCCCTCGGTCAGGGTGCCGGTCTTGTCGAAGCAGACGACGTCGACCCGGCCCAGGGCCTCCAGCACCCGCGGCGAGCGCGTCAGCACTCCGCGGTGCGAGAGCCGGCGCGCCGCGGCGGACTGCGCCACCGTGGCCACCAGCGGCAGCCCCTCGGGCACGGCGGCCACCGCGATGGCCACGCCGGTGGACAGCGCCTCGCGCACCGGCACCCCGCGCATCAGCCCCAGCAGGGTGACGGCGGCGCCGCCGAGGCCGGTGGCGGGCAGCGCGACCTTGGTGAGCGCGGCCAGCCGGCCCTCGATCCCGATGGGCGCGGTGGCGCGTCCGGCCAGTTCGGCGGCGCGCCCCGCCTCGGTCTGCGCCCCGGCGGCCACGACCACGGCGTAACCGGTGCCGGCGAGCACCGTGCAGCCCTCGTAGACCATGCAGGACCGGTCCGCCAGGTCGGCCCCCGGAGTGGCGGCCGGGTCCTTGGCGACCGGCCCGGACTCGCCGGTCATCCCGGCCTCGTCCAGCTCCAGCCGGTCGCTCACCAGCAGCCGGGCGTCGGCCGGTACGACATCCGAGGGCCGCAGCGCGATGATGTCCCCGACCCGCAGCTCCTCGGCGGCCACCGTGCGCACCGGGGCGGCGGTCAGCCCCGCGAAGAACACCTCGCGGTCCGCCGCCACCCCGTCCGCCAGGGACATCGCGGGCGCCCAGTCGACCAGCCGTCCGTTCATCCGCTCGCCCAGCAGCAGGCCACGCAGCGAGCGCTCGGCGCGCAGCCGCTGCGCGCCGCTGATCACCGCGTTGCCCGCCATCACGCTGACGACGAGGAAGGAGTCCACACCGGATCCCACCGCCGCCGAGGCCGCGGCGCCGAGCGCCAGCACCGGGGTGAGCGGATCGTGCAGCTCCTCGCGCACCGCGTTCACCAGCGAGGCGGTGTTCCGGTGCAGCGCCGCGAAGCGGGCGGAGGCGGACCCCATGACACCGGGCGCCCCGGCCCCTGCGACCGTCCCGGCGGCCTTGCGCACCGGGCGCACCCCGGCGGACCACAGGGCCCCGGAGGACCCCGGCGCGCCCGGCTCCCCGGCACCCGCACCGCGTGACGCGCCCGAGCCGTCGGGCAGCTCCGTCCCGTTCTCCCGGAACGCGCACAGCACGCTCAGGGTCTCCCGCGCCCCCAGGGCGTGCCAGTTGCCGCGGACGCGGGGCGGGGGCGGGGGGCGGCGCTCCACCCGGCGCGCCGCGCCGATCCCGCCGAGCACGGCCAGGAACGCCGCGCTGTACACCGGAGAGGTGGCGAGCCCGGCCACCGCGGGCCGGGTTCCCGCCGCGGCGATGAGCGCGCCGAGCGCGGATCCGCCCATCGACAGCCGGGCCGAGCGCCGGCTGACCGAGCGCGCGTCCTCCAGCGCCCGCAGCACCCGCCACGCATGGAGCAGCCCGGGGCCGCAGATCAGATCGGCCGACCAGCACACCCGGCTCTCGCCGCGCGCCGTGACGGCGACGCCGAGATCGGCCGCGCCGAGCGCCTCGTCATCCTCGCCGCTGATCAGCAACACGCCGTGGCCCTCGATCTGCAGCCGGCGCACCGTGTCGGGGAGCGAGGTGCCGAGGGGGAGCAGTTCGTCGGCCCATGGAGCGATCTCGTCCGTGCTGGCGTGTCCGGTGAGCACCAGGCGCTGCGCGCCGGTGCGGGCCGCCGCCACCACGGCGTCGGCCAGCGGGTCGAGTTCGCAGCCGATCCGGATCCGGGCCTGCCGCCGACCGTCCTCGGCGTGCAGGTCCGCGGTCAGTGCCAAGGGGCTCGCCGGGATCGCCGCGGGGATGTCGTGGGGCCGCTCCAGCCGCCAGGGGCCGCGTGTCCAGGGCCCCTCGTCGGACAGCTCCCGCAGCGTGCGGCGGTCCAGGACGGACTGCGCGGCGCTCCACGCCTCGGCCTCCCCCAGATCGCCGACGGTGGCGACCGACATCAGTCGCGGACGGCCGGCGCACAGCACCCGCGAGTCGATCAGCACCGCCGACACGCGGTCCAGCAGCCGCAGCGCGGTGCCGTCCATGGGCACCACGCCGTCGCGTGCCAGCACATCGCCCAGCCGGGCGGCGAACGCCTCCCGCCCCATGGCGGCCGCCTTCGGCACGGTGGCCAGCAGCGCCTTCGCGGCCTGCTCGGGGTCGCGGGTCCACGCCAGCAGCCCGCCCGCACCGGACAGCGAGGCCAGGGAGGTGCGGTCGATACAGGTCTCCACCGGCCCGTGAGGCAGGGGAGCGGGCCGGGGGACGGGCGGGTGCGAGCGCTCCGGGAGCCCGTCGCCGTCCGTCACCAACTCGGGCTCCCGGCCCTGCCATACGACCTGTCGGCCGCGGATCTCGGCGAGTTGCAGCATGCGCTGCAGCGCGTCCAGGGCGAGCGGGGCCTCGCCCCTGGTCAGGGCGTGCACCACGGCGTTCGACACGCCGATCAGGGCGTCGGCCTGGACACGGCCGAGCCGGGACTCCAGCAGACCGCGGACCCGCGGCTGGATCTCCGCCATCACCGTGGGGATGCGCAGCGCGGGGGAGAGTGCGGGCACCATCGACACCCGCCGGATCGTGGCCGCCACCAGGCCCAGGCAGTCGGCGGCGAGCGCGGCCGCGGCCAGCGTCGCCGGCGCGGAGGCGAACGGCGGCTGCGGACGGCCCGCCGGAAAGGAGTCCGCGTCCGTCCCCTGGGCCGCTTCGACGCGCTCGACCACCTTCAGCACGTCCTCGGGGCCGAGCTGGTCCTCGTCGAAGTCGACCAGTACCTGGCCCAGTGCCGCGTTCACCCCGGCCCAGTTGACGCCCGCCACTCGCCGCAGCGCCTCCTCCACCGCCCGGGCCAGCCGCTCATGGCCCTCCCCGTGGCCGGTGAGCCCGTGGACCTCCACATGGGCCCGGCCGGCCCGGGCCCACACCCTCCGGCTGGTGCGCCGGTCGCCGGTGTCGCGCAGGACGTCGGCGATGTCCGCGAGGCGCAGCCGCAGACCGCTCATCCCACGGGACGGGGCGGAGACGAGGCCCGTGAACATAGTGATGGGCAGCAACGGCTGCTCTCCCCTCGGTCCTGATATGCCGGATCGTAAATTCGGCCTATACTTACCTAATTACGCCATAAAGTAACCAAAGCGACATCCGGTAGGAGGAAGGCGTGAGCGCAGCGACGACAGCCAGGACGACCGACACCCGGAAGGCGGGCGCGTCCCACGGGAAGGACCGCACCGTCACCTTCACCGTCCCCCGCGCCGCCATGGCCACGGCGAGCGTGGCCACGATGCCGATCAGGACCGCACGGCGGATCCTGCCCGCCAAGGGCGGGCTTCCGCTCTATCTCGGCCTCGGCGCGATGGGCCTCGCCGGAGTGCTGGAATGGCCGATCGCGGTGGGCGTCGGTGTCGGCTATGCCGTGTTGCGCAACCCCCCGCCGGGCGCCGAGACTCCGAACGCGAAGGGTGCCGCCGGCTGAGCGTCGGCCCGGCCTGGTGTCACGCCCGCGACGAGCCGTGGTCCTCCAGCCTGACCGGCGGCAGAAACTCGCTCAGCAGGGTCCGATGCCACCAGGCCCCGGTGGCCCGCCGTTCCGCCGGGGTGGTGAAGCGGTAGAGATACAGCCGCGCGCGCAGATGGGTGGGCGGCGTCCCCGGGAAGGGGGTGGCGCGCAGCAGCTTCACCGTCGCCCGGTCGTTGACCAGCAGCTTGCCGATCAGCGGGGTGAACCAGGACCCGGCGTAGGCGGGCGAGAGCCCCGCGAACCACATCATCCAGTCCAGCCGCAGATGGTACGGGGCGTATTGGCGCGGCCTCCGCCGCACATCGCCCGGCTTGCCCCGGAACTCGTAGTCCTTCCAGACCGTGTCCGGGGTGAGGACGGCGTCGCCGGTGCCCTGGATCACCACCTCCTGCCGGCCGCGGCTGATGCTGCCGAAGGCCCCGTAGGTGTTGACCAGGTGCAGCGGGTTGAACGAATAGTTCATCAGCTGACGGCCCGACAGCAGATTGCGGGCCGGCCAGTAGCTGAGCACCAGCACCAGCGCGGTGGCGGCCAGTACCACCACCTCGTACCAGACCGGGGGAGCGGCGAGGGGCGGCGGCCGGGACAGGCCCAGCACCTCGGCGGCGCGGCGCCCGTCGACCGCCGGGAGCGCCAGCAGGATCGTCAGCCAGTTGAGCCAGGAGAAGTTCCCGGAGGCCACCAGCCACAGTTGGGTGACCACGACGATCCCCGCCGCCACGCTCGCGACCGGTTGCGGGGTGAACAGCAGCACCGGCACGATCAGTTGCGCCACATGGTTGGCCGCCGCCTCCGCCCGGTGCAGCGGCCTCGGCAGATGGTGGAAGAACCAGCTCAGCGGCCCCGGCATCGGCTGGGTCTCATGGTGGTAGTAGAGACACGTCAAGTCCCGCCAGCAGCGGTCCCCACGGATCTTGATCAGCCCGGCGCCGAACTCCACCCGGAACAGCAGCCAGCGCAGCAGCCACAGGATGAGCACGGGCGGCGCGGTGTGCTCATTGCCCAGGAAGACGGCGAGGAACCCCGACTCCAGCAGCAGGGACTCCCAGCCGAAGCCGTACCACACCTGTCCCACGTTGACGATCGACAGATACAGCAGCCACAGCACCAGCCACGCCACCATCGCGACCGCCAGGGGCGTCCGGTCCGCGGCCCCCACCAGCAGCGCGGCCGACAGCGCGGCCCCCAGCCAGGCGCAGCAGACGAAGAACCGGTCGGAGTAGTGCAGATGGAACAGGCTGGGCGAGCGCCGGAACGGCACCCGCTCGAGGAAGCGCGGCACCGGGGTCAGCCCCCGCTCGCCGAGCAGCGCCCGGCCCTGCAGGGCCGCCGTCAGAAAGGCGATCAGATAGACGGCGGCCAGCCCCCGTTGGAAGACGAGTCGGCTCAGCCAGTAGTCGGATGAGGTGAACCACTCCATGGGGGCCGCTCCCTGAGCCGGTCTGCCTTCGGCCTGCATGTATCGGTACCACCTTGGGCGGGTGCCCGCCATGCGCCGGCTCATACGGCGGACCGGGTTCATCCGGTAGGGGGCCTAGGGGGGTGATGGGTTAGGGGTTATCCGTGCCGTGCCCGGTCCGTAGCGTCAAAGCCCGGCATGGATCCGGAGGGAACCACTCAATGCTTCTTCTCGAGCACCGCCGAACCCCGCGGACAGCTACCACAGCGATGGCACCGGTGAAGGCGGCGGTGGCCGCGCGGGCCGGGAGAGCCAGATGACCGACCATCCGGTCCGGACACCGGGCGGCCGGCCCGTCGGGATCCTCGGCACCGGCTCCTATCTGCCGGCCGAGGCCGTGTCCAATGAGCTGGTGGCCGAGCGCGCCGGAGTGACCGCGGAGTGGATCTCGGCCAAGACCGGGATCCGGCGCCGCCGTTACGCCGCCGACCACGAGGCCACCTCCGACCTGGCCGTGGAGGCGGCCCGCGCCGCCCTCGCGGACGCCGGGATCCGCGCCGGTCAGCTCGGCTGGATCGTGGTGGCCACCTCGACCCCCGATCACCCCCAGCCCGCCACCGCCTGTCTGGTGCAGGACCGGATCGGCGCCACGGGCGCCGCCGCCTTCGACATCAACGCGGTCTGCAGCGGCTTCGTGTTCGCCCTGGTGACGGCGGCCGGGCTGCTGGCGGCCGGCTCCGGCGCCCCTGCCCCGTACGCCCTGGTGATCGGCGCCGATGTCTACTCCCGCATCATCGACCGCACCGACCGGCGCACCGCGGTGCTCTTCGGCGACGGGGCGGGGGCGGTGGTGCTGGGACCCGTGCGCCCCGGCTACGGCCTCACCGGATCGCTGCTCACCAGCGACGGCGCACTCCACGAGCTGATCCAGGTGCCGGCGGGCGGCAGCCGCGCGCCGGCGTCGGAGAAGACCCTCGCCGACGGGGGCCACTTCTTCCGGATGCGGGGCCGCGCGGTCAGCGAGTACGTTCTCGCCGAGCTGCCGCGTGCGATACGGGCCCTGCTGGCCGCGCATCGCACGGACGCCGCGAGCGTGGATCACTTCATTCCCCATCAGGCCAATGGCGTGCTGCTGGCCAAGGCGCTCCCGGACCTCGGGCTGCCGCGGGCGCGCACGCATCTGACGGTGGCCGAGCACGGCAACACCAGCGCCGCCTCCATCCCACTGGCGCTCGACGACGCCCGGCGGCAGGGCGTGTTCACCGACGGGGAGTTGCTGCTGCTGGCCGGTTTCGGCGGCGGGATGTCGCTCGGCGCGGCGCTCGTCAGGTGGCAGGACGGCCACGGCGGTTCGTGACCAACCCAAGGTCCCAGCCAGTGAAAGGACTCATCGGCATGGCACAGCGCTTTCCCACCGTCGCGGTGTTCGGGCTCGGCACCACCGGCCGCCACCTCGTGGACGCCCTGGTCCGCGGCGGTCGGCGGGTGATCGCCGTGGAGCGGGACGAGGCGGCCCTGCGGCGCGGCCGGGGGCGGGTGACCGCGGCGGAATCCGCCGTCGAGTTCACCACCGACCCCGCGGCGGCCGCACGGGCCGATCTGGTGGTCGAGGCGGTCCCCGAACGGCTGGAGACCAAGCGGCGGCTGCTCGCCCGCGCCCACGCCGACTGTCCGCCGGAGACGGTGTTCGCCACCACGACCACCGGACTGCCGGTGACCGAGATCGCCTTCGGCTCCGGCCGGACCGACCGCACGGTGGGGCTGCACCTCTTCCCGCTGGGCCCCGACCGCGAGGACCGGGCGGTGGAGGTGGTGGGCACCCCGCTCACCGGCGACGCGGTCCTGGCGGACGTCCGGGAACTGGTACGCGACCTGGGCCGGATCCCGGTGCCGGTGGCCGACCGGCCGGGCTTCATCGGCGGCGCGCTCACCATGGCGTACCTCAACAACGCCGTGGGCATGTACGAGCGGCGCTACGCCTCGCGCGACAGCATCGACACCGCCATGACGCTCGGCTGCGGACTGCCGATGGGGCCGCTGGCCCAGCTCGACGCCATGGGCCTGGACACCGCGCGGGACTCCCTGGAGGCGCTGTACGAGCGCACCGGCGATCCACGGTACGCGCCCGCGCCCACCCTGGCCCATATGGTGACCGCCGGTCTGCTGGGGGTGAAGGCGGGCCGCGGCTTCTACGAGTACGAGGCGGGCGGCGCCGCGCGGGGCGGGGAGGGGGACGGCCTCGGCGAGCCCGTACCGGCCCGCGCGGTACGGCGGATCGGCGTGGTGGGCTCGGGCACGATGGCCGTCGGCATCGCGGAGGTGTGTGCGCGCTCCGGCTATCCGACGGTGCTGGTGGCCCGGAGCGAGCTGCGCGCGAAGGAGGCCACGGCCGCCGTCGAGCGCTCGCTGGAGCGGGGGGTGCGGCGCGGCAAGCTGGCGCCCGGGCTGCTCACCGAGTCGATGGACCGGCTGACCGCGGGACGTGAACTTCAGGCGCTCGGCACCTGCGACCTGGTGGTCGAGGCCGTGGCGGAGGACATCGACGTCAAGCGGGCCGTCTTCGCCGATCTGGACCGGGTGTGCGCACCGGGGGCGGTGCTGGCCACCTCCACCTCGAGCCTGCCCGTCATCGAGTGCGCGATGGCGACGCGGCGGCCCGAGGACGTCATCGGGATGCACTTCTTCAACCCCGCCCCGGTGATGCGGCTGGTCGAGGTGGTGTACACCGTGCTCACCTCCAAGGAGGCGCTGGGCACGGCGCACGCGGTGGCCGCGGCGCTCGGCAAGCGTGCGGTGGACTGCCCGGACCGGGCCGGTTTCATCGTCAACGCCCTGCTCTTTCCCTATCTGAACAGCGCGGTGGCGATGGTTCAGGAGGGCTGGGCCACCGCCGCGGACATCGACACGGTGATGGCGGCCGGGCAGGACTATCCGATGGGTCCGCTGCGTCTGCTGGATGTGATCGGGCTCGATGTCTCCCTCGCCATCCAGCGCACCCTGCACGGCACCTTCCGGGATCCGGCCCTGGCGCCGGCCCGCCATCTGGAGCGGCTGGTCGAGGCGGGTCACCTGGGCCGCAAGGGCGGCAGGGGGCTGCACCTCCACGAGCGATGACAATGGGCATGCACGTGCCATTGGAATAGTCCAAGGGCTGGATGTGTGGGTTGGATGTGTGGCTGCGGAATTCATTGTGACAGGGATTGGCGCGCCACGTCTCTGTCCGCTTTATGGCATGAGAATTCCCGGCGAATCGCTTGCGGTTACCAGCGGCAACAGACATAAGAATCGCATTAGCGCTCAAAACGGGCAAATAAATGTTCGAAGGGGATCCCGGAGTGCCTCAATCGATGACCACTTAGTGCCGAAGTCAAGGATGTCATGAGCTGTCCCGGGTGCTGCTAGGGGGTCTCGTGTATGCTGGCGCCTCCGAACAAATGCCCACGTGAACGGGGGTGGCGCAGAGTTGTCAGGGTGTTGGTGCACTTCGGCTCCGCGGTGTTGCCCCAGGTAGGGGCCGGCTCGATCGCATCGATTTTGTCGATCGTCGGGCAGTCCGCTCAGAATTGGTAATTCGTTAACGATGATTTTACGTGCGGCGATGGTGGCGTGGCAGGCGGGCGTATAGCTTGCTGGAAGTCGTGCGGGCTGCCGTGAGCAGTGCTTCGCGTCGCATTCGGGGGTGCGAGCAATGGTATTTTCATCGGCCAGAGCCAGACAATTCGACGCACAATTCGAGAGACTTCGCCGGGCGTTTTCCCGGTGCCTGTCCGGGGAAGCGGGCATCGTGCTCGTCGAGGGTGCGGTCGGCTGCGGCAAGACCTATACGCTCGAGGCCGTCACGGCCCATGCGGCGAAGGCCGGAGCCCTCGTCCTCAAGGCATACGGAACGTCGGCCGACCGGGCTCCGCTCGGCACACTGCGCCAGCTTCTGGACTCGCCCCGGCTGCCCAAGGCGACCGCCGACCATCTGCGCGAGGCGCTCGACCAGGGCGCCCTCGACGCCGCACAGCCCCGCGAAACCCCTGGTGGCGACCCCGCCGGCGTGACCCCGCCGCATATTCAGGGAGCCCGGGAGTTCCGTGCCGCGCTGTGTGAACTCGCCTCCCGCGAACCGGTGGTGATCTGCGTCGACGAACTCCAGCTCGTCGACGCGGAGTCACTCCAGTACCTGCTGTATCTGGCGACCCGTTCACACTCCGCCAAACTGCTCATGGTGTTCGCACAGGCGACGGACAGCGATCAGAAAGACGCCGTCTTCAATACCGAACTGCTGCGCCAGCCCAATTTCCAGCGGCTGCGGCTGGAGAGGCTGTCCTGGGAGGAGACCGCACATCTGCTGACCACCCGTCTGGGACTTCCGGATACGGCCGATGTGGCCTACAGCTGGTATGAGGTGAGCGGCGGAAATCCGTTGTTGCTACGCGCGGTGATAGACGATTACCGCACCGCCGGGGCGCCTCCACGGCACGGTCGCGCCGTGGAACCCGTGGTGGGCGACATGTTCGTCCAGGCCGTGCTCACGTGCGTCTACCGCAGCGGGCACACCGTCTCCCGGCTCGCCGAGGGCATCGCGGTGCTCGGCGCGTCCGCCTCCTCCGAACTCCTCGGCCGGCTGCTGCGCATCGGCTCCGCCGGAACCCGGCGCGGAGTCGCCGCGCTGGACGCGGCGGGCCTCGTCGGCGGCCTCGCCTTCCGCCACCCGTATGTCGAGGCCGCGGTGCTGGAGGACATGGACCCCGAGGTCCGGCTGGACATGAACCGCCGCGCCGCCGTCCTGCTGCACCAGGGTGGCGGGGCCACCCTCGCCGTGGCCCGCCATCTGCTCGCGGCACAGGCCGCCGACGAGCCCTGGGCGGTGCCGCTGCTGCGGGACGCCGCGCAGCAGGCGCTCGCCGAGGACGACGCCAAGCTGGCGGTCGCCTGCCTGGAGCTGGCGTACGCGGCCTGCCAGGACGAGGAGCTGCGGGCCGGCATCAGGATCGGCACCGCCGGGATCATGTGGCGGCTCAACCCCTCGGCGTCCGAGCGGATGCTGGAGGAGCCGCTGGCCGCGCTGTGCGCCGACCGGCTGCCCGCCTCCCATATCGGGCGGCTGATCGAGCTGTTGCTCGCCCACGGCCGGATCGAGGAGGCGCGCGGTGCCATCGGCCGGCTCAACGCCGTCATGAGCAACGCGGGACCCACCTCGATGGCCCACTTCCGGATGACCGCCCGCTGGGCCCAGGACGCCGGTGCGCCGGACCGCGGCCCCGGGGCCGCGGCGCGCCAGGGCGAGGACGGCGCCTCCCGTACCTCGCTCAGATCCCGCAGACCCTCCTCGCTGTCGACGATCACGGCGGCGTTCAGCGGCTTCTTCGGCCGCGGGGGGAGCGAGGAGTCGCCGGTCGCCGCGGCGGAGAAGGTGCTCGAGGTCTCGCCGCTCACCGACGCCACCTTCGAACCCATCGTCAACTCGGTGAACGCGCTGGTGTACGCGGGCCGCCCGGACAAGGCGGCGCCGTGGTGCGATTCGCTGATGGAGGAGGCCGAGCGGCGCCGGGCACCGGGCTGGCGGGCCATCTTCGCCTCGATCCGGGCCGAGATCGCCCTGCGGCAGGGCAACCTCGTGGAGTCGGCGGCCTATGCGACCACCGCCCTGGACATCGTGCCCGGCAGCGACGGAAGCGTCTTCATCGGCGGTCCGCTGGCCAGCCAGATCCTCGCGTACACGGCGATGGGCAAGTACGACGCGGCGGCGCGGCAGCTGAGCCGCCCGGTCCCCGAGGCGCTGTTCAAGAGCATCTACGGACTCGGCTACACCCGCGCCCGCGGCCGCTACTACCTGGCCACCAACCGCATCAACGCGGCGCTCGGCGAATTCCTGATGGCCGGCCGGCTCGCCCAGCTGTGGGAGCTCGACCAGCCCGCGCTGCTGCCCTGGCGCTCCGACGCCGCCGAGGCGTGGCTGGAGCTCGGCGACCGGGAGAAGGCCGCGAACCTGGTCTCCGAGCAGCTGGCCAGGAACGGCGCCGGGGACTCCCGGGTCCGCGGCGTCTCCCTGCGGTTACTGGCCGCCGCGGGCGACATCGACAACCGGTCCCGGCTGCTCGGCCAGGCCGTGGAGGAGCTGCAGTGCTCCGGCGACCGGCTGGAGCTGGCCCGGGCGCTGGACGACCTGGGCCGTACGCTGCGCGGCTCGGGGGAGCTCGGACGGGCCGACGCCATCACCGGCCGGGCCTGGCGGATGGCCAAGGAGTGCGGCGCCGAGGAGCTGTGTGACCGGATCCGCCTCGACTCCGGTCTGGAGGCCCGCGATCCACGGCCGGTGGTGCGGCCGGTGTCCGGACCGCTCGGCCCGAAACCGGCGGTGCCGCCGTCCCTGGGGACGAAGCTCAGCGAATCCGAGGCCCGGGTCGCCGCCCTGGCGGTGGACGGCTATACGAACCGGGAAATAGCCGCCAGCCTCTTCATCACCATCAGCACAGTTGAACAGCATTTGACGCGGGTGTACCGCAAACTGAATATCAGGAGTCGCCAGCAGCTGCCGACCGCGCTGCGGGCCCAGGTGGATGAAATCGCCTGAGCGCTGACGGGGCGAGGTCCCGCGGAAGGGGTGGCCGCATGATGCCACCCCTGTTCCAAGACCACCCCTGATTACCCCCCTATCGCCGCGGCAGACCTGGAGCGCGGGCCGACCGCGTTGATAGCTTCTGGCCGCATGAAGGGCATAGTCCTCGCCGGAGGAAGCGGTACCCGACTGCATCCTTTGACACATGCGGTGTCGAAGCAGATCCTTCCCGTCTACAACAAACCGATGATCTATTACCCGCTGTCGGTGCTCATGCTCGGCGGCGTCAGGGAAATCCAGATCATTTCCACCCCGCTCCATGTGGGGCTGTTCCGCGCACTCCTCGGCGACGGCCGCCGGCTGGGCCTTTCGATCGAGTACGCCGAACAGCCCGAGGCCAATGGCATCGCCGAGGCATTCATCATCGGAGCCGAGTTCATCGGCGACGACCAGGTGGCGCTGGTCCTGGGCGACAACATCTTCCACGGGCCCGGGTTTTCGAAGATGCTGCACAACGAGGCAAGCCATGTCGACGGCTGTGTGCTATTCGGCTACGGAGTCAAGGACCCCGAGCGCTATGGTGTCGGAGAAATGGACGAGCAGGGCCGGCTGATCTCCCTCGAGGAGAAGCCGGCCGCCCCCCAGTCCAATCTGGCGATCACCGGTCTGTATCTCTACGACAACGACGTCGTGGACATCGCCAAGAACGTACAGCCCTCCGCGCGCGGCGAACTGGAGATCACGGACGTCAATCGCGTCTATCTGGAGCGCGGAAAGGCCAGACTGATCGGGCTCGGCCGCGGATTCGCCTGGCTGGACACCGGAACTCATGACTCGCTGCTGCAGGCGGGCCAGTATGTGCAGCTTCTGGAACAGCGCCAGGGAGTGCGGATCGCCTGTCTCGAGGAGATAGCCTTCCGCATGGGTTTCATCGACGCGGCCGCCTGCTATGAGCTCGGTGTGGAACTCGGCAAGACGGACTACGGAAAATATCTGATGGATATCGCGGCCAATCATCGCTGAAGGGTTGTCTCCAGTGCGCATAGTTGTGACCGGCGGCGCGGGCTTCATCGGCTCCCACTTCGTCCGGCAGACGTTGACAGGGGCGTACGCCGACTGGGCGGACGCCCAGGTCGTGGTGGTCGACAAGCTCACCTACGCGGGCAACGAGGCCAACCTGGCCGAGGTCGCCGACAGCCCCCGGCTGTGCTTCGTCCGCGGCGACATCTGCGACGGTGAGCTCGTCGGCGAGCTGCTGCGCGGCACCGATCTGGTGGTGCACTTCGCCGCGGAATCGCATGTCGACCGCTCGATATCCGGCGCCGAGGAATTCGTGCGCACCAATGTCCTGGGCACGCATACGCTCCTCAACGCGGCCGCGAACGCGGCGGTCGGAAAATTCGTCCACGTCTCCACGGACGAGGTCTACGGCTCCATCGAAAGCGGCTCCTGGAGCGAAGAGGAACCGCTGGAGCCCAACTCGCCGTATTCCGCGTCCAAGGCATCCTCCGATCTGCTGGCCAGGGCCTTCCACCGCACCCATGGACTGCCCGTCTGCGTGACCCGCTGCTCCAACAACTACGGCCCGTACCAGCACCCCGAGAAGGTCATTCCGCTCTTTGTCACCAACCTCATGGACGGCAAACCGGTGCCACTCTACGGCGACGGCGGAAACGTCCGGGACTGGCTGCATGTGGACGACCACTGCCGCGGTATCGCCCTGGTCGCCGAGAACGGCCGCCCGGGAGAGGTCTACAACATCGGCGGCGGCACCGAACTGACCAATCTGGAACTCACGGAACGGCTGCTCGAACTCCTCGGCGCCGACCGGTCGATGGTCGAGAGGGTGCCCGACCGCAAGGGCCATGACCGCCGTTACTCGGTGGACATCGCGAAAATCTCCGCCGAACTGGGATACCGCCCCGAGATGTCGTTCGAGAACGGCCTCGCGGAAACCGCCAAGTGGTACATGACACACCGCGGTTGGTGGTCACCTCTCAAGAAGAGGTGACCACCCCTATACCCACGGTTAGGGGTACCGACGGTTAGGGGTGGTTGAGGCGACTCCCGAGCCCATACCGTCGACTTCCGGATCATGGTCAGTCCAGTCGCGTCGTATCTCAACTGAGAGAAGAGTCTGAGGTCGTGATGTCGGAGAACTCCCTGGTGCGTGACGGGCACATCGCGGTCATCGGTATGGCATGTCGCGTACCGGGCGCATCGACACCGGATGAGTTCTGGCAGTTGCTGCGCAATGGAGAGAGCGCCATCACGGAGATTCCGGCGGACCGGTATGCCGATGAGCTCCGGGACGCCGGCATTCGATTCGGCGGGTTCGTCGAAACGGCGGCCGAGTTCGATCCGGAGTTCTTCGGGATTTCACCCCGCGAGGCACTGGCGATGGACCCCCAGCAGCGGCTCGCGCTGGAACTGTGCTGGGAGGCCCTGGAAAACGCCGGACTCGTCCCCGCGCACCTCGAGGGCAGCCGCACCGGCGTCTTCATCGGCGCCATCGCCGACGACTACGCGACGCTGGTCCACCGCCGCGAACCGGCCGCCATCACCCAGCACACCCTCACCGGTCTGAACCGCGGCATCATCGCCAACCGGGTCTCCTACGCCCTGGGACTGCGCGGCCCCAGCGTGGCCGTGGACACCGGGCAGTCCTCGTCCCTGGCCGCCGTCCACCTGGCCTGCGAGAGCCTGCGGCGCGGCGAGACCGAGACCGCCGTCGCGGGCGGCGTCCAGCTCAACCTCGCCCCCGACAGCTTCATCGCCGCCTCGCGGTTCGGCGCGCTCTCCCCGGACGGCCGCTCCTTCACCTTCGACGCCCGCGCCAACGGCTATGTGCGCGGTGAGGGCGGCGGCCTCGTCGTGCTCAAACGGCTCGCGGACGCCCGACGCGACGGCGACCCCGTGCTGGGGGTGATCCGCGGCTCCGAGGCCAACAACGACGGCGGCGGCGAGAGCCTCACCACCCCTGCGGCCCACGGGCAGGTGGCCATGCTGCGCGCCGCCTACGAGCGCGCCGGGGTCGACCCCGCCCGGGTCCAGTACGTCGAACTGCACGGCACCGGCACCAAGGTCGGCGACCCGGTCGAGGCCGAGGCACTGGGCGCGGTCCTGGGTGCCGGCCGGGCGCACGGCGCGCCGCTGCGCGTCGGCTCCGCCAAGACGAACGTCGGCCACCTCGAAGGGGCCGCCGGAATCACCGGCCTCATCAAGACGGTGCTCTCGCTCGCCCACCGCGAACTGTTCCCGAGCCTCAACTACCGGACACCGAACCCCGCCATCCCCCTGGACACCCTGGGCCTCACGGTTCAGACCGCCCTCGCCCCCTGGGCCCCGGAGGCGGACACCCCACTGCTCGCGGGCGTCAGCTCATTCGGCATGGGCGGCACCAATGTGCACATGGTGCTGGAGCAGGCACCCGCCGAAGACCCGGCCACGGAACGGCCGATGGACCTCGACGTGGTGCCCTGGGTGCTCTCGGCCCGCGGTGACGCGGCGCTGCGGGCTCAGGCGCGGCGGCTGCGGTCGTACGTGGCGGCGCGGCCGGAGCTCGAGCCGGTGGATGTGGGCCACTCGCTGGCGCTGGGCCGGTCCGCCTTCGGCCACCGGGCGGCGGTCGTCGGCCGCGACCGGGAGGAGCTGCTGAGGGGCCTCGACGAACTGGCCACGGGGGTCGTCCCGGGCACGGTGGCGGGCCGCGGTGGGACGGCGTTCCTGTTCACCGGGCAAGGTGCCCAGCGGCTGGGCATGGGGCGTGAACTGTACGGCGCCTTCCCGGTGTTCGCGGCGAAGTTCGACGCGATATGCGCGGAGTTGGACCGTCATCTGGATGGTTCGGTGCGGGAGGTGGTCTTCGGCGGGGATGCGGAGGCGCTGGACCGGACGGTGTTCACGCAGACCGGGTTGTTCGCTGTGGAGGTGGCGCTGTTCCGGCTCATCGAATCGTGGGGTATCGCGCCGGATTTCGTGGTGGGGCATTCGGTGGGGGAGCTGGCCGCGGCCCATGTGGCGGGGGTGTTCTCGCTGGAGGACGCGGCCGCCCTTGTCGCGGCCCGCGGTCGGCTGATGCAGGCGCTGCCCGAGGGCGGTGCGATGGTGTCGCTGAAGGCCGCGGAGGCCGAGGTGCTGCCGCATCTGGCCGGTTACGAGGACCGGGTGAGTGTGGCCGCGGTCAATGGCCCGGCGGCGACCGTCATCTCCGGTGCGGAGTCGGCGGTGCTGGCGGTGGCCGAGGCGGTGGGGGGCAAGAGCAAGCGGCTGTCCGTCTCGCATGCCTTCCACTCGCCGCTGATGGAGGGGATGCTGGCCGGGTTCGCCGAGGTGGCGGACCGGATCGGCTACTCCGCACCGCGACTGGCGATCGTCTCGAACGTCACGGGCGAGTTGGTGGGCGAGGAGGTGTGCTCGCCGGAGTACTGGGTGCGCCATGTGCGTCAGGCGGTGCGCTTCGGGGACGGCATACGGTTCCTCGAAGGGCAGGGGGTCACCCGGTATGTGGAGATCGGCCCGGCCGGTGTGCTCTCCGCCATGGGCCGGGACTGCGTCTCCGGCCCCGCCGCGTTCGTACCGCTGCTGCGCAAGGACCGTGCCGAGGTCGAGGCGTTGCTGTCCGGGGTCGCCCAGCTCCACGCTCATGGTGGCGAGGTGGACTGGGAGCGGGTGTTCGCCGGGCGCGGTGCGCGCCGGGTGGAGTTGCCCACGTACGCCTTCCAGCGGCAGCGCTACTGGCTGGACAGCGACCTGCCCGGGATCGAGGAGGCCGCCACCGGTGAACCCCTATCGTGGCGCGCGGAGTTCGCCGCCCTGACCGACCCCGCAGAGCGCGAGCGCGTGGCGCTGGAACTGGTCCGTACGCACACCGCCTGGGTCCTGGGCTCCCGGGGCCCCGACACCGTCGACCCCGAGAAGATCTTCAAGGATCTCGGCTTCGACTCGCTGATGTCCGTCGAGCTGTGCAACCTCCTCAGCACCGCCACCGGAACACGGCTCGCCGGGACCGTCCTCTTCGACCACCCCACCCCGCTGGCCCTCTCCCGCCACGTCCAGGACGTGGCGGCGGGCTCCCGGACCGCCACGGCCACGCGTCCGGCCGCCGCCCGGCGCGCCACCGGCCACGACGACCCGATCGCCATCGTGGCGATGAGCTGCCGCCTCCCCGGCGGGGTGCGCACGCCCGAGCAGCTGTGGCAGCTGGTCGGCGAGGGCCGGGACGCCATCGCGGGTTTCCCCGCCAACCGGGGCTGGGACCTGGAGGGGCTCTACGACCCGGACCCGGCCCGCCACGGCACCAGCTATGTGCGCGAGGGTGGATTCCTCTACGAGGCCGACCAGTTCGACCCGGCCTTCTTCGGCATCAGCCCCCGCGAGGCCCAGGCGATGGACCCCCAGCAGCGGCTGCTGCTGGAGACCGCGTGGGAGGCGTTCGAGCGCGCCGGGATCGACCCCGCCACGCTCAAGGGCAGCGACGCCGGCGTCTTCGTCGGCACCATGCCGCAGGACTACGGGCCGCGGATGGACGAGGCGTCGGAAGGGTTCGAGGGCTATCTGCTGACCGGTGGCACCACCAGCGTCGCCTCCGGCCGGATCGCCTACACCTGGGGTCTTGAGGGCCCGGCGGTCACCGTGGACACGGCGTGCTCGTCATCCCTGGTGGCCCTGCACATGGCCGTGCGGTCGCTGCGTGAGGGCGAGTGCTCGCTGGCCCTGGCCGGTGGTGCCACCGTGATGTCCAGCCCCGGGATCTTCGTGGAGCTGAGCCGCCAGAAGGCGCTGTCGCCCGACGGCCGCTGCAAGGCGTTCTCGTCCGACGCCGATGGCACCGGCTGGGGCGAGGGCGTGGGCATGGTGCTGCTGGAGCGCCTGTCGGACGCGCGGCGCAACGGCCACCGGGTACTGGCGCTGGTCCGTGGCTCCGCCACCAACCAGGACGGCGCGAGCAACGGCCTCACCGCCCCGAGCGGACCGGCCCAGCAGCGCGTCATCCGGCAGGCGCTGGCGGACGCCGGGCTCACCACGGCCGATGTGGACGCGGTCGAGGCACACGGCACCGGCACCTCGCTCGGCGACCCCATCGAGGCGGGCGCCCTGCTGGCCACCTACGGCCAGGACCGCCCCGAGGACCGGCCGCTGTGGCTCGGCTCGCTGAAGTCCAATGTCGGCCACCCCCAGGCGGCGGCGGGCGTGGCCGGGGTCATCAAGATGGTGATGGCGCTGCGCCACGGCACGCTCCCCAAGACCCTGCACGTACACGAGCCCTCGCCGCATGTCGACTGGTCGTCCGGGGGCGTGGAGCTGCTGACCGAGGCCCGGCCGTGGCCGGAGCCGGGGACCGCGCGGCCACGGCGTGCGGGCGTCTCGTCCTTCGGCATCAGCGGCACCAACGCCCACGCCATCCTGGAGCAGGCCCCGGCCGAACCGGAGGTCGCCGCCCAGGAGGAGGCCCGTCCCGCTGCCCCGGGTCTGCCCGTGCTGCCCTGGGTGCTCACCGGGCGCACCGAACAGGCCCTGCGGACCCGGGCCGAGCAACTGCGCGACCAGCTGGCCGACCGCCCCGGCACCGACCTCGCCGCACTCGGCCGCGCCCTCGCCACCACCCGGACGGCCTTCGGCCACCGGGCGGTGATCCTCGGCCGGGACCGGGAGCGGCTCCTGGACGGGCTCGGCGCGCTCGCGCAGGGCACCCCGGCGCCCCACGTGGTCGAGGGCACGGCGGGCGGGCGCCGGAAGACCGTGTTCGTCTTCCCCGGGCAGGGTTCGCAGTGGATCGGGATGGCGCTCCCGCTGTGGAACGCCTCGCCCGTCTTCGCGGAGCGGCTGGAGGAGTGCGCCGACGCCCTGGAGCCGTTCCTGGACTGGTCGTTGCGCGAGGTGCTGCGCGGTGAGCCGGGCGCCCCGTCGCTGTCCCGCATCGACGTCGTCCAGCCCGCGCTGTTCGCGGTGATGGTCTCGCTGGCCGCGCTGTGGCGCTCGTACGGCGTCGAACCGGCCGCGGTGGTGGGCCATTCGCAGGGCGAGATCGCCGCCGCGTATGTGGCCGGTGGGCTCTCGCTGGAGGACGCCGCCAAGGTGGTGGCCCGGCGCAGCCAGGCATGGGCCGAGCTGAGCGGCAAGGGCGGCATGCTCTCGGTGCTCGCGTCGGCCGAGACGGTCGCCGAGCGGCTTCGGCCGTGGAGCGAACGGCTCGGCATCGCCGCCGTCAACAGCCCCGCGACCGTGACCGTCTCCGGCGACCCGGAGGCCCTGGACGCCTTCATGGCCGAGCTGGCCGCCGACGGGGTGAAGTCCCGCCGGGTGCCTGGCGTGGACACCGCCGGGCACTCCCCGCAGGTCGACGGCTTGCGCGAGCGGCTGCTGCGCGAAGTGGCGGGGGTGCGGCCGCGCGCCTCGCGGATCGCGTACTACTCCACGGTGACCGGCGGGCCGCTGGACACCACGGAGCTGGACACCGACTACTGGTACCGGAACATGCGCGAGCCGGTGGACTTCGAGCGGGCCACCCGGGCGCTGCTGGCCGACGGCCACACGGCGTTCATCGAGTGCGCGCCGCACCCCATGCTCGCCATGTCGCTCCAGCAGACCATCGAGGACACCGGAGGGAGCGCCGCCGTCGTCGGCACGCTGCGCCGGGACGAGGGCCACCCGGAGCGCTTCGCCGGCTCGTTCGCCGAGGCGTACGTGCAAGGTGTCGAGCCGTCCTGGGACGCCGTGTTCGAGGGCGGCCCGGGGCGCGGGGCACCGGACGTGGAGCTGCCGACGTATCCGTTCCAGCGGCAGCGGTACTGGCTGGACAAGCCGGTCGCGGCGAGCGATGTGGCCGCCGCCGGGCTCGACGCGGCCGGACATCCGCTGCTCGGCGCGGCGGTCCGGCTGGCCGGGGCGGACGACCATCTGTTCACCGGCCGGATCTCCGCACAGGACCACCCCTGGCTGACCGAGCGCACCGGCCCGGACGCGGCCGTGCTCCCCGGCAGCGCCCTCGCCGAACTGGCGATCCGGGCGGGCGACCAGGTCGGCTGCGACCGGATCGAGGAACTCTCCCTGGACACGCCGCTGGTGCTGCCCGAGAAGGGCGCCGCGGTGATCCAGGTGCGCGTCGGCGCCCCGGACGGTGGCGGCTTGCGCGCGCTCAGCGTCTACGCACGCGCCGAGGGCGCGGACTCCGACGAGCCGTGGACGCGGTACGCCACGGCGATTCTGGGCGCCGGTGCCCCGGCCGTGGACCCCGGCCTCGCCGTGTGGCCGCCGGCCGACGCGGTCCCGGTGGAGGTGTCGGGTGGCGCCGTCGCGGCCTGGCGGCTCGGTGAGGACCTCTACGCCGAGGTGGGGCTGACCGAGGCCGAGGAGGCCGACGCCCAGCGCTACGGTCTGCACCCGGTGCTGCTGGAGTCCGTGCTCGACGTGGTGGAGGCCCCGGGTGACGGTGGCGGGTCGCGGCTGGCCTCCGCATGGAGCGGTGCCGTACTGCACGCCACGGGCGCCACGGCGCTGCGGGTACGGCTGACACCGGCCGGTCCCGACACCTACGCGGTGGCCGCGGCCGACCCGAGCGGTGCCCCGGTGGTCTCGGTGGACCGGCTCGTACTGCGCACGATGGACACGCCCGAGCCGATCGGTGGCCGCTCCGCCCTCCACCCGTCGCTGTTCCGCCTGGAGTGGCCCGCCGCGCCCACCGCGGCCACGGCCGTGGCCCCGGCGACCTGGGCGGTGCTCGGCGACGATCCGCTCGGGCTCTCCCCGGCCGTGGACGCGGTGCCCTACGACGAGGGGGCGGACGTGCCGGACGCGGTACTGGTGCCGTGCACCCGCACCGCCGAGGGCGACGGAGATGTGGCGGAGGCGGCCCACGCGGCCACCCACCGCGTGCTGGCGCTGATCCAGCGGTGGATCTCCGACGAGCGCCTCGCCTCCTCCAGGCTGGTGTTCGTCACCCGAGGCGCGGTCGCGGCCGTCCCCGGCGAAGAGGTGCCCGATGTGGCATACGGCGCCGTATGGGGGCTGGTGCGCTCGGCGCAGTCGGAGCACCCCGGACGCTTCGTCCTCGTCGACCTCGACGGCCACCCGGAGTCGGTGGACGCCCTCCCGGGCGCGGTGGCCTCCGGCGAACCGCAGTGCGCGGTGCGCGAGGGCCGGGCCCGGGTGCCCCGGCTGGGCCGGGTGGCTATGGGGGCTGGGGCCGGTGCGGCTGCTGGGGCTGCTGGGGCCGTCGCCACCCGGACTTCCGGGTTCACCGGCACCGGGGTTGCCCAGGTCGCTGGGGCCGGGGTTGCCGGGCCCGCCGCGACCGTGGCCACCGCCATCGAGACTGCTGAGGCCAACGGCACCGAGGTTGCCGGGGTTGCCGCCACCGGGGTTGCCGGGCTCGACGCGACCGTGGCCACCGCCATCGAGACTGCTGAGGCCAACGGCATCGAGGTTGCCGGGGTTGCCGCCACCGGGGTTGCCGGGCCCGCCGCGACCGTGGCCGCCACCATCGAGGCCGCTGAGACCACTGCCACCGAAGCCACCGAGGTCGCCACCGCCAGGGCTACCGAGTCCGCCGGCGCACGGCCCACCGAGGCCGCCGACGCCCACCGACGGCTGGACCCCGAGGGCACCGTTCTCGTCACCGGCGCCACCGGCACCCTCGGCGGGCTCCTCGCCCGCCACCTTGTGACCGAGTACGGCGTACGGCATCTGCTGCTGACCAGCCGGCGCGGGCCCGCCGCCGAGGGCATGGCCGAACTCCGCGCGGAGCTGGTCGAGTTGGGGGCCACCGTCACCGTCGCCGCCTGCGATACGGCCGACCGGGAGGCGCTTGCCGGGCTGCTCGGCGCGATACCCGCCGCGCATCCGCTGACCGCCGTGATCCACGCGGCGGGGGTGCTCGACGACGGCGTCGTGGACGCGCTGAACCCCGAGCGGCTCGACCGGGTGCTGCGGCCCAAGGTGGACGCCGCATGGAATCTGCACGAGCTGACCGCGGACCACGACCTGGCCGCGTTCGTCCTCTACTCCTCCGTCGTCGCCACCATCGGCAACGCCGGACAGGCCAACTACGCCGCCGCCAACGCCTTCCTGGACTCCCTCGCCCAGCACCGCAGGGCCCGCGGCCTGGCCGCCCAGTCCCTCGCCTGGGGCCTGTGGGAGCAGCGCAGCGGCATGAGCGGCCATCTGGCCGACGCCGATGTGCGGCGCATGGCGCGCTCCGGCATCCGTCCGCTGCCCAGCGCGGAGGGTATGGAACTCTTCGACGCCGCGCGGGCGGCCGGGGACGCCACTCTGGTGCCCGTCCGGCTCGATCTGGCGGACCTGCGCAGGCGGGCCACGAGCGGCACCCCCGGCCAGGACGCCGTCCCCGCCTATCTGCGCGGCCTGGTCAGGACGCCGGTCCGCCGGGTGGTACGGGCCGGTGGCGGAGGCGGAGCCGTGGAAACCGACGAGAGCTCGCTGGGCCGGCGGCTGGCCGCCCTGGCGGCGGCCGACCGGGACCCGTTCCTGCTGGACCTGGTGCGGGAACACGCGGCGGCCGTGCTGGGGCTCGCCGCCCCGGAGGACATCGAGGCCACCCGCGCCTTCCGCGAGGTCGGCTTCGACTCCCTGACCGCCGTGGAGTTGCGCAACCGGCTGGGCGCGGCCACCGGGCTGCGGCTGCCGACCACTCTCCTCTTCGACTATCCGACCCCCGCCGTGCTGGTGGACCATCTGCGGCGCGAGGCACTGGGCGAGCGGGAGGAGGTGGCGGCCGTGGTGGCCGCCGTCCGGCCCGCCGATGACGACCCGATCGCCATCGTGGCCATGAGCTGCCGGCTGCCGGGCGGGGTCCGCGCGCCCGAGGAGCTGTGGGAGCTGGTGGCCGAGGGCCGCGATGTGATCTCGGCCTTCCCGGCCGACCGCGGCTGGAACGTCGAGGAGCTGTACGACCCCAACCCCGATACGCCGGGCAGGAGTTACGCCAAGGAGGGCGGCTTCCTCTACGACGCCTACCACTTCGACCCCGAGTTCTTCGGGATCTCCCCGCGCGAGGCGCTCGCCATGGACCCGCAGCAGCGGCTGCTGCTGGAGACCTCCTGGGAGGCGCTGGAGCGCGCCGGGATCGACCCGCACACCACCCGGGGCAGCACCGCCGGCGTGTTCATCGGTTCCACCGGCCAGGACTACGCCTCGGGGCTCGGCGAGATCCCCGAGGACATGGAGGGGTACCTGCTGACCGGCAAGGCCGCCAGCGTGGTCTCCGGCCGCATCGCCTACTCCCTCGGCTGGGAAGGCCCGGCGCTCACCATCGACACCGCGTGCTCCTCCTCCCTGGTCGCCATCCACCAGGCGGCGCAGGCGCTGCGCCAGGGCGAATGCTCGATGGCGCTGGCGGGCGGCACGACGATGATGTCCACGCCGAGCCTGTTCATCGAGTTCAGCCGGCAGCGCGGCCTCGCCCCCGACGGCAGGTCGAAGGCGTTCTCCTCCGACACCGACGGCACCAGCTGGGGCGAGGGCGTCAGCATGGTGCTCCTGGAGCGGCTGTCCGACGCCCGGGCCAACGGCCATGAGGTACTGGCGCTGGTGCGCGGCTCCGCCGTCAACCAGGACGGCGCCAGCAACGGCCTCACCGCCCCCAACGGCCCCTCCCAGCAGCGGGTGATCCGCCAGGCCCTGGCGAACGCCGGGCTGTCGGCCGCCGAGGTGGACGCCGTCGAGGCCCACGGCACCGGCACCACGCTCGGCGACCCGATCGAGGCCCAGGCCATCCTCGCCACCTACGGTCAGGGCCGGGAGGCCGAACGGCCGCTGTGGCTGGGCGCGCTGAAGTCCAACATCGGCCACACCCAGGGCGCGGCCGGCGGCGCCGGTGTCATCAAGATGGTCATGGCGATGCGCCACGGTCTGCTGCCCAGGACACTCCACGTCAAGGAGCCCACCCCGCATGTGGACTGGACGGCCGGAGCGGTCGAGCTGCTGACCGAGGCCAGGGACTGGCCGGTGGGCGAGCGGGTGCGCCGCGCCGGGGTGTCCGCCTTCGGCATCAGCGGCACCAACGCCCACCTCATCCTGGAGGAACCGCCCGCCGGGCCCGCCGCCGACCCGGAGCCGGAGCCGTCGGTGCGCACCGATGTGGTGCCGTGGGTGGTGTCCGGCCGTACCGAGGTGGCGTTGCGCGCCCAGGCGGCGCGGCTGCGGTCGTACGTGACGGAGCGGCCGGAGCTGGGCCCGGTGGATGTGGGCTACTCGCTGGCGCTGGCCCGGTCCGCCTTCGGCCACCGCGCGGCGGTCGTCGGCCGCGACCGGGCGGAGCTGTTGAGCGGGCTGGACCAGCTCGCCACGGGCGTCACCCCCGGCGCGGTGGCGGACGAGGAGGGCAGGACGGCGTTCCTGTTCACCGGGCAGGGTGCGCAACGACCCGGTATGGGAAGGGAGTTGTACGCGGCGTTCCCGGTGTTCGCGGCGGCGTTCGACGCGGTGTGTGCGGAGTTGGACCGTCATCTGGATGGTTCGGTGCGGGAGGTGGTCTTCGGCGGGGATGCGGAGGCGCTGGACCGGACGGTGTTCACGCAGACCGGGTTGTTCGCTGTGGAGGTGGCGCTGTTCCGGCTCATCGAATCGTGGGGTCTCGCACCGGATTTCGTGGTGGGGCATTCGGTGGGGGAGCTGGCCGCGGCCCATGTGGCGGGGGTCTTCTCGCTGGAGGACGCGGCCGCCCTTGTCGCGGCCCGCGGTCGGCTGATGCAGGCGCTGCCCGAGGGCGGTGCGATGGTGTCGCTGAAGGCCGCGGAGGCCGAGGTGCTGCCGCATCTGGCCGGTTACGAGGACCGGGTGAGTGTGGCCGCGGTCAATGGCCCGGCGGCGACCGTCATCTCCGGTGCGGAGTCGGCGGTGCTGGCGGTGGCCGAGGCGGTGGGCGTCAAGAGCAGGCGACTGAGCGTCTCGCACGCTTTCCACTCGCCGCTGATGGAGGGGATGCTGGCCGGGTTCGCCGAGGTGGCGGACCGGATCGGCTACTCCGCACCGCGACTGGCGATCGTCTCGAACGTCACGGGCGAGTTGGTGGGCGAGGAGGTGTGCTCGCCGGAGTACTGGGTGCGCCATGTGCGTCAGGCGGTGCGCTTCGGGGACGGCATACGGTTCCTCGAAGGGCAGGGGGTCACCCGGTATGTGGAGATCGGCCCGGCCGGTGTGCTCTCCGCCATGGGCCGGGACTGCGTCTCCGGCCCCGCCGCGTTCGTACCGCTGCTGCGCAAGGACCGTGCCGAGGTCGAGGCGTTGCTGTCCGGGGTCGCCCAGCTCCACGCTCATGGTGGCGAGGTGGACTGGGAGCGGGTGTTCGCCGGGCGCGGTGCGCGCCGGGTGGAGTTGCCCACGTACGCCTTCCAGCGGCAGCGCTACTGGTTCGACCCCGCCACGTCTGGAACCCCGACCGCCGCCGCCACGGACACGTCCGCCGTGGAGGCACGCTTCTGGGAGGCGGTCGAGCGCGAGGACCTGGAGGCGCTGACCACCACCCTGGAGATCGACCAGCAGACGCGGCTCAGCGAACTGCTGCCCGCGCTCTCCTCCTGGCGCCGGGGCCAGAGCGACCGCGCCACCGTGGACTCCTGGCGCTACCGGATCACCTGGTCCCCGGTGTCCGTCGAGGAACGTACGGCGCCGCTGTCCGGCACCTGGCTGCTGGCCGTGCCCGAGGGCCGGGCCGACAGCGCGCGGGTCGCCGCCGTGGTGGCGGCACTCGACCGGCGCGGCGCACACGTCACCCCCCTCACCCTGGCCACGACCGGCCGTGACGCGCTTGCCGAGCGGCTGCGCCAGGTGGTGGCCACCGGGGGCACCCCGGCCGGTGTGCTCTCGCTGCTCGCCCTCGACGACGGCCCGCACCCCGAACACACCGCGCTCACCGCCGGTCTGGCCCTCAACGTCGGACTGATCCAGGCGCTGGGCGACGCGGGGATCGCCGCGCCGCTGTGGCTCGCCACCGCCGGGGCCGTGTCGGTGAGCGGATCCGATCCGCTCGGCAGCCCCGCCCAGGCCGCCACCTGGGGCCTCGGCCGGGTCATGGCCCTGGAACACCCCCAGCGGTGGGGCGGTCTGGTCGACCTCCCCGGGGACCTCGACGAGCGGACGGCGGACCGGCTGTGCGCCGCGCTCTCCGGCATCGTCGGCGACAGCGGTCCGGAGGACCAGCTCGCCCTCCGCGACGCCGGGGTGTTCGTCCGGCGGCTCGTCCGGGCGCCACTGCGCACACCGGGCCGGGAGAGCTGGAAGCCGCATGGCACGGTGCTGATCACCGGGGGCACCGGCGGGCTCGGCGCCCAGGTCGCCCGCTGGCTGGCCCGCTCCGGCGCCGAACATCTCGTGCTCACCAGCCGACGTGGCACGGCGGCACCCGGCGCCGCCGAACTGCGCGACGAGCTGACCGCGCTGGGTGAGGGCGGAGTGCGGGTGACGGTGGCGGCGTGCGACGTCCGCGACCGCGACGAGGTGGCGGCGCTGCTGCACCGGACCACCGCCGGGGGCGATCCGGTGCACGCCGTCTTCCACGCCGCGGGCGTCGTGGAGTTCTCCCAGCTCGCCGACAGCACGGTGGCCGACTTCGCGGAGATGGCCGACGGCAAGGTCCTGGGCGCCGCCCATCTGGACGCGTTGCTGGACCAGGACCACCTCGAGGCGTTCGTGCTCTTCTCCTCGATCGCCGCCACCTGGGGGAGTGGCGGACAGAGCGCCTACGCCTCCGCCAACGCCTGCTTGGACGCCCTCGCCGAGCACCGCGCGGCACGCGGCCTCCCCGCCACCTCCGTGGCCTGGGGCCCCTGGGCCGACCACGGCATGATCGAGCACGGCGAGGTGGCGGAGCACCTCAGCCGCCGCGGACTGCCCGCGATGGCACCGCAGTTGGCGGTGGCCGCGCTCGGCGAGGCACTGCACACCGGCGAGACCTCGCTCGTCCTCGCCGATGTGCGCTGGGACCGCTTCGTCCCCGGCTTCACCGCGGCGCGCCCCCGGCCGCTGATCGGCGAGCTGCCGGAGGTGCGCGACGCCCTCGCCACCACGGCGGCCGCCCCCGACGGCGGCGGGCCGGACGGCGTGGCGGACACCTTCCTGGAGAGCCTCGCGGGCCTGTCGGGCGAGGACCTGAACCGGGCCCTGCGGGATCTGGTGCACGCCCAGGCGGCGGCCGTGCTCGGCCACTCCTCGTCCGACGCGGTCGCCGGCGGCCGCCCGTTCAAGGAGCTGGGCTTCGACTCGCTCACCGCCGTCGAACTGCGCAACCGGCTGGCCACGGTCACCGGACTCGACCTGCCCGCCACCCTCGTCTTCGACTATCCGGCGCCCGCGCCGCTGGCCGAGTACCTCCGTGGCGAGCTGCCGTCGGCCCGGCCGACGGACGCGCTCACCCTCCTCGACGACCTGGACCGGTGGGAGTCCGCACTGCCGGAGCTGATCGCCGACGACGGAGTCCGGGAGCGGCTGACGGGGCGTCTCGGCGACCTCATGGCGAAGTTGGGCGGCACGCCCGTGGAGCACACCGGCAGCCCATCTCCCGACACCGAACTCCTTTCCGCTACCGCCGACGAGGTCTTCGACTTCATCGACAACGAATTCGGGGCTTCCTGATGGCGAACGAGAACGAAGAGAAACTCCTCACCTACCTCAAGCGGGTCTCCTCCGACCTCAAGCAGGCCCGTGCGCGGCTGGACCAGATCGAGGCCGACGAGCGGGAGCCGATCGCCATCGTCTCGATGGGCTGCCGCTTCCCCGGCGGTGTCCGTTCACCGGAGGACCTGTGGCGGCTGGTGGCCGAGGGCCGGGACGCGATCTCGGAGTTCCCCGTCAACCGGGGCTGGGACGTCGAGGGACTCTACGACCCGGATCCGGGCCGGTCGGGCACCTGCAACACCCGCGAAGGCGGATTCGTCCACGACGCCGACCAGTTCGACCCGGCCTTCTTCGGCATCTCCCCGCGTGAGGCACTGGCCATGGACCCGCAGCAGCGGCTGCTGCTCGAAGTGTCCTGGGAGGCGATCGAACGCGCGGGCATCGACCCGTTCTCGCTGAAGGGGAGCAGGGCCGGAGTCTATGTGGGACTCGCCTCGTTCCAATACGGCGGAGATCCGCAGTACGCGCCGCAGAGCGTCGAGGGCCATCTGCTGATCGGCAACGTCTCCAGCGTTGCCTCCGGCCGCATCTCCTACACCCTCGGCCTCGAAGGCCCGGCCGTCACCCTGGACACCGCGTGCTCCTCATCGCTGGTGACCATGCATCTGGCGGCCCAGGCGCTGCGCCGCGGTGAATGCTCACTGGCGCTGGCCGGAGGCGTGGCGGTCATGGCCACCCCTGGTGTCTTCGTCGAGTTCAGCCACCAGCGCGGACTGGCGGCCAACGGCCGCTGCAAGTCCTTCGCCGCGGGCGCCGACGGCACCGGCTGGGGCGAAGGCGCGGGCATGGTGCTGCTGGAGCGGCTGTCCGACGCCCGCCGCAACGGTCACCCGGTCCTCGCCGTCCTGCGCTCCAGCGCCATCAACCAGGACGGCGCCAGCAACGGCCTCGCCGCGCCCAACGGCCCGGCCCAGCGCCGGGTCATCGAGGCGGCGCTGACCGCCGCCGGGCTGACGGTGGACGACGTCGACGCCGTCGAGGCCCATGGGACGGGCACGGCGCTGGGCGACCCGATCGAGGCGGGCGCGCTGCTCGCCACCTACGGCAAGGGCCGCACCTTGGGCCATCCGCTGTGGCTCGGCTCGCTCAAGTCCAACATCGGCCACACCCAGGCGGCGGCCGGGGTCGGCGGGGTCATCAAGATGGTGATGGCGCTGCGCCACGGAACGCTGCCGAGGACACTCCACGTCGACCAGGCGTCCCCGGCCGTCAACTGGTCCTCCGGCGCGGTCGAGCTGCTGACCGAGGCCCAGGAGTGGCCGGAGCGTGGCCGCCCGCGCCGCGCCGGGGTGTCCGCGTTCGGCGTGAGCGGCACCAACGCCCATGTCATTCTCGAACAGGCCCCGGCCGCCGGGGAGGACGACGAAGACGGCGCACCCGCACTCGACGGGACCGCGCTCGGCGGCTCCGCCGTCCCCTGGGTGCTCTCCGGGAGAAGCGAAGCGGCCCTGCGGGCGCAGGCGGAGCGGCTGCTGGCGCGGCTGAACGAGCGTCCCGGCCTGTCCCCGGCCGACGTCGGCCACGCGCTCGCCACCGGTCGGTCGGCCTTCGAATACCGCGCCGCCGTGGTGGGCGCGGACCGCTCCCAACTGTGCGGCCATCTGGCGGCGTTGGCCTCCGGAGGGGTGTCCGCCGGGGTGGTGCGCGGCGAGGGCGCTGCGGTGGTGGAGGCCCGTCCGGTGTTCGTGTTTCCGGGGCAGGGGTCGCAGTGGGTGGGGATGGCGGTGGGGTTGCTGGATTCGTCGCCGGTGTTCGCGGGTCGGTTGGCGGAGTGTGAGGTGGCGTTGTCGGGGTTTGTGGAGTGGTCGTTGAGTGAGGTGTTGCGGGGTGGGGGTCCGGGGTTGGGGCGGGTGGATGTGGTGCAGCCGGCGTTGTGGGCGGTGATGGTGTCGTTGGCGGAGGTGTGGCGTGCGTGTGGGGTGGTGCCTGCTGCGGTGGTGGGGCATTCGCAGGGTGAGATCGCGGCGGCGGTGGTGGCGGGTGGGTTGTCGTTGGAGGACGGTGCGCGGGTGGTGGCGCTGCGGTCGCAGGCCATCGCACGCGGCCTTGCCGGACACGGCGGCATGATGTCCGTTTCGCTCCCGGTCGAGGAGGTGCGGGAGCGGATCGCCACGTGGGACGGCCGTATCTCCGTGGCGGCTGTCAACGGCCCCGGCGCGGTGGTGGTCTCCGGTGAACCGGAGGCACTGCAGGAGCTGCTGGCCCGCTGCGAGGCCGAGGACGTACGGGCGAAGCTGATCCCGGTGGACTACGCCTCGCACTCCGCTCAGGTGGAGCAGATCCACGACGAGTTGCTGGACATCCTCGCCCCCATCCGTCCGCGCACCTCGCGGATCGTCTTCCACTCGACCGTCACCGGCGAACCCCTCGACACCGCCGGGCTCGACGCCGCCTACTGGGCCCGCAACCTGCGCGAGACCGTGCGGCTCGAAACGGCCACCCGGGCGCTGCTCACCAGCGGCCACCGGCTGTTCGTGGAGGTGAGCCCGCACCCCGTACTGGCCGCCGCCATGGAGGCCACCGTCGAGGCCGCCGACGGCACGGCCGCCGTCATCGGCACCCTGCGTCGCGAGGAGGGCGGCCCCGAGCGGATGCTGCTCTCGCTCGCCCAGGCGTACGTCCACGGCGCGGAGGCGGACTGGCGGGCGCTGTTCGCCGGGCGGGGATCCGGCCGCGTCGACCTTCCCACGTACGCGTTCCAGCGCGCCCGTTACTGGGTCGAGCCCCAGACCGGGCCCGTCGCCGAAGCGGCCACCGGCCGGGCGGAGGCCGAGTTCTGGACCGCGGTCGAGAACGCCGACCTGGACACGCTGACGGCCACACTGGGCACCGGCGCCGACGCGCCCCTCAGCGAGGTGCTTCCGCTGCTCTCCTCGTGGCGGTCCCGGCTGAGCGACCAGGCGGTGCTCGACTCGTGGCGCTACCGCATCGGCTGGCGGCCGGTCGACGGACAGCGGACCCCCGCGTTCACCGGCCGCTGGCTGGTGGCGGTGCCCGACACCACCGGGGCCGCTGACACCGAGGCCACCAGCACCGAGGCCTTCAGTACCGATGCCGCCGACACCGGAGCCACCCACGCCGGAGCCACCCACGCCGGAGCCGCCGACACCGAGGCCATCACCGCCGGACTCGCCGCCCTCGGCGCCGAGATCGTCCCCCTGCGGATCGGCCCGGACGACACCGACCGCGCCCGCCTCGCCACCCGTATCACCGAGGCACTCGGAGAAGCCGGGGCGCCCGGCGGGGTGGTGTCCCTACTGGCCCTCGACGAGGCACCGCATCCGGCACACCCCGACGTCCCCACCGGGTTCGCCACCACCCTCGCCCTGGTGCGGGCGCTGGGCGACACGGGCCTCGACGCGCCCCTGTGGTGTGTCACCCGCGGTGCCGTCTCCGCGGGTGGCGCCGACCGTCTCGAAGCCCCCGCGCAAGCCCTGGTCTGGGGCCTGGGCGGTGCGGTCGCCCTGGAACACCCGCAGCGCTGGGGCGGCTTGATCGATCTGCCCGCCAGGCTCGACGAGGGTTCCCTCCGGGCGCTCGCCCGCGCCCTGACCGCCCAGGACGGCGAGGACCAACTGGCCATCCGCGCCTCGGGCACCCTCGCCCGGCGGCTGAGGCGGGCCGGTGCCACATCCTCCGCCGAACGCTGGCGGCCCCGCGGCACCGTCCTGATCACCGGTGGCACCGGCGGCGTCGGCGCCCAGATCGCCCGCGGGCTGGTCCACGAGGGCGCCGAACACGTGGTGCTCGTCAGCCGCCGCGGGCCCCAGGCTCCGGGCGCGGCCGAGCTGGCGGCCGAACTGACCGAGCGTGGCGCCCAGGTGACCGTCGCCGCGTGCGATGTGGCCGACCGCGCGGCGCTGGCACATCTGCTGGACTCGGTCACGGGCGACGGCGCGGACCACCCGCTGACCGCCGTGGTGCACGCCGCGGGCGCGCTGGACGACGCCACTGTCGACGCGCTCACCCCCGAGCGGATCGAGGCCGTACTGCGCCCCAAGGCGGCGGGCGCGCGCCATCTGCACGAGCTCACCCGGGACCTGGACCTCGACGCGTTCGTCCTGCTCTCCTCGATCGCCGGCACCGTGGGCGCCGCCGGACAGGGCAACTACGCGGCGGCCAGCGCGTATCTCGACGCGCTCGCCCAACTCCGGCGCGCGGACGGCCTGCCCGCCACGTCGGTGGCCTGGAGCGCCTGGGCGGGCGGCGGAATGATCGACGGTGAGGTGGCGGACCAGCTAGGACGGCGTGGCGCGCCCCCCATCGACGGTGCGCGGGCCCTGGAACTGCTGCGGCAGACGGTCGCGCACGGCGACGGTTTCCTCGTCGCCGCCGACATCGACTGGGGCCGTTTCGCACCCACCCTGTCCGCCCTCCGGCCGCTGCCGCTGCTCGCCGACCTCCCCGAGGCGGGCGCCACCGGGCAGGACCCGGCCGGGGCGGAGCGGGAGGAGGCCGGTGGCGCCGCGGCGCTGCGCAAGCGGCTCGTGGAGCTGAGCCCGGCCGACCGTCACACCGCCCTGGTGGAGCTGGTGAGCGAGCAGGCGGCCGCGGCCCTCGGCTACACCGACGCGGGCGCGGTCGAGACCGGGCGGGCCTTCAAGGAGCTGGGCTTCGACTCGCTCACCGCGGTCGATCTGCGCAACCGGCTGAACGCCGCCACCGGGCTGCGGCTGCCGGTCACCCTCGTCTTCGACTACCCGACCGCCGGCGACCTCGCCGGGCTGCTGCGGGAGGAACTCCTGCCATCGGACGAGGAGTCCATGGACACCGCGTCGCTCGCGGAGTTCGACCGCGCCCAGTCCACCCTCGCCGCCCTGGAGCTGGACGACATCGAATCGGCCACGGACGACGAGATGTTCGAGCTGCTCGACGGGATGTTCCAGCTGCTGGGCCGGGATCTGACGGCCCGATGAACCCCCGCGCCACCGTTCCGGCCGCCACCGACGTTCCGGCCCTCTTGAGGAGCTGACGACCATGGACAACGAGAAGAAGCTGCGCGACTACCTCAAGCGGGCCACCGGCCACCTCCGCGCGGCACACGGCCGGATCCAGGAGCTGCAGACCCCCGAGCCCATCGCCATCGTGGCGATGAACTGCCGCTACGCGGGCGACATCCGGTCCCCCGAGGACCTGTGGCAGGCCGTCGCCGAAGGCCGGGACGGCATGGGCGACTTCCCGGCCGACCGGGGCTGGGACCTGCCGAGCCTCTTCGACCCGGACCCCGACCGGGAGGGCCGCACCTACGCCCGCCAGGGCGGATTCCTCCATGATGTGGACCAGTTCGACCCGGCGTTCTTCGGCATCTCGCCGCGCGAGGCCCTCACCATGGACCCGCAGCAGCGGCTGCTGCTGGAAGTGGTCTGGGAAACCTTCGAACGGGCCGGAATCGACCCGGGCACCCTGCGCGGCAGCGACACCGGCATCTTCATGGGTGCCACCGACTTCGACTACGCCCGCGGTCTGACCGAGCTGCCCGAAGGGCTCGAAGGCCAGATGTCCATGGGCGCCTCGGGCGCCATCCTCTCCGGCCGGGTCGCCTACACCCTGGGGCTGGAGGGACCGGCCGTCACGGTCGACACCATGTGCTCGTCCTCGCTGGTGGCGCTGCACATGGCCGGCCAGGCGCTGCGGCAGGGCGACTGCTCGATGGCGCTCACCGGCGGCACCACCGTGATGTCCACGCCGAGCGGCTTCATCGAGTTCAGCCGCCAGCGGGCGCTGTCCACCTCCTCCCGCTGCCAGGCGTTCTCCTCGACGGCCGACGGCACCGCCTGGGGCGAGGGCGTCGGAGTGCTGCTGCTGGAACGGCTCTCGGACGCCCGCCGCAACGGCCACACCGTGCTCGCGGTCGTCCGCGGCTCCGCCATCAACCAGGACGGCGCCAGCAACGGCCTCACCGCGCCCAACGGCCGTGCGCAGCAGCGGGTGATCCGGCAGGCGCTGGCCAACGCCACGCTGTCCGGCGCCGATGTCGATGTGGTCGAGGCGCACGGCACGGGGACGTCGCTGGGCGACCCCATCGAGGCGGGCGCCCTGCTCGCCACGTACGGGAAGAAGCGCCCGGCCGACCGGCCGCTGTGGCTCGGCTCGCTGAAGTCCAACATCGGCCACACGGCAGCCGCCGCGGGGGTCGGCGGCGTGATCAAGATGGTGCAGGCGATCCGCCACGGTGTGCTGCCCAGGACCCTGCACGTCGAGGAGCCGTCGCCCAACGTGGACTGGCCCTCGGGCGCCGTCGAACTGCTCACCCAGGCCCGGCCGTGGCCGGAGACCGGGCGGGTCCGCCGCGCCGGGGTCTCCGCCTTCGGCGCCAGCGGCACCAACGCCCACGCCATCATCGAGCAGGCGCCCGAGGCGGAGCCTTCGGGCTCTTCGGCCGAGGGGGACGCCCCGGTGGGCGGCGGAACGGTGCCCTGGGTGCTGTCCGCCAAGACCGAGTCGGGCCTGCGGGCGCAGGCGGAACGGCTGCTGGCGCGCCTCGCGGAGGACCCGGAGCTGGCCCCGGCCGACGTGGGCCTCTCGCTGGCCACCACCCGCGCCCTCTTCGACCACCGCGCCGTGGTGGTCGGTGGCGGCGTCGAGGACTTCCGCGGCGGCCTGACGGCGCTGACCCGGGGCGAGCCCGGTGGCCTCGTGGCCCAGGGCGTGGCGGGCTCGGCCGGTAAGCCGGTGTTCGTGTTTCCGGGGCAGGGGTCGCAGTGGGTGGGGATGGCGGTGGGGTTGCTGGACTCTTCGCCGGTGTTCGCGAGTCGGTTGGCGGAGTGTGAGGTGGCGTTGTCGGGGTTTGTGGAGTGGTCGTTGAGTGAGGTGTTGCGGGGTGGGGGTCCGGGGTTGGGGCGGGTGGATGTGGTGCAGCCGGCGTTGTGGGCGGTGATGGTGTCGTTGGCGGAGGTGTGGCGGTCGTGTGGGGTGGTGCCTGCTGCGGTGGTGGGGCATTCGCAGGGTGAGATCGCGGCGGCGGTGGTGGCGGGTGGGTTGTCGTTGGAGGACGGGGCGCGGGTGGTGGCGTTGCGCTCGCAGGCCATCGGGCGTGGGCTGGCGGGTCGTGGCGGGATGATGTCCGTCGCCGAGAGCGCCGGTCGGGTGCGCGAGCGGATCACGGCCTGGGACGACCGTATCTCCGTCGCGGCGGTCAACGGCCCTGGCTCGATCGTGGTGTCCGGCGACCCCGAGGCCCTCCGCGAACTCCAGGCGGAGTGCGAGGCCGAGGACGTACGGGCGAAGCTGATCCCGGTGGACTACGCGTCCCACTCGGCCCATGTGGAAGAGCTGCGCGGGGAACTGCTCGACCTCCTCGCCCCGATCCGCCCGCGCACCTCGGACATCACCTTCCACTCCACCGTGACGGGCACACCCCTGGACACCGCGGGTCTGGACGCCGGGTACTGGTACACCAATCTGCGGGAGACGGTGGAGCTGGAGTCGGCGGTGCGGGCTCTGTCGGCGGCCGGGTTCGGGACGTTTCTCGAAATGAGCCCCCATCCGGTGTTGACGATGCCGTTGCAGGCGACCGTCGAGGATGCGGTGGTGGTGGGGTCGCTGCGGCGTGACGAGGGCGGTCCGGAGCGGTTCCTGGCCTCGCTGGGTGAGGCGTTCGTCCGCGGGGTGGCCGTCGACTGGGCCGTGGTGTTCGCCGGGCTGGGCGCGTCCGTGGTGCAGTTGCCGACGTACGCCTTCCAGCGGCAGCGGTACTGGCTGGAGCAGCCCCCGGCACCGGTGGCCGCCGCCGGAGGCGACCCGGTGGACGCCGAGTTCTGGGACGCCGTCGAGCGCGAGGACCTGGCGGCGCTGACCGCCGCGCTGGAGGTGGACGCCGACGAGGAGCGGTCGTCGCTGCGGACCGTGCTCCCGGCGCTGTCCTCATGGCGTCGCGGCAGCAGGGAGCGGTCCGTGCTCGACTCCTGGCGCTACCACGTCACTTGGAACCGGATGTCGGACCCGGCCTCGGCGGCCCTGACCGGCACCTGGCTGCTCGTGGTCCCGGCCGGACACCCCGGCACCGAGCTCATCGACGCCGTACGCGACGGTCTGGAGACCAACGGAGCCACGGTCGTCACCGTCGAGGCGGCCGAGGCCGACCGCGCCGCGGTCGCCGCACGGCTCGCCGAGGCCACCGCCGGAGACACCCCGGCCGGGGTGCTCTCCCTGCTCGGGCTCGCCGACGCACCGCACCCCGGCCACGCGGGGGTGCCCATGGGCCTCGCGCTCACCCTCGCCCTCGTCCAGGCCCTCGGCGACACCGGGGTTGCGGCCCCGCTGTGGCTGGCCACCCGTGGGGGCGTGTCCGTCGGGGGCACCGATGTCCTCGACAGCCCGGCCCAGGCGGCCGTATGGGGACTGGGCCGGGTCGCCGCCCTCGAACACCCCCAGCGCTGGGGAGGCATGATCGACCTGCCGGGCACCGTCGACGGCCGGGTCACCACACGGCTGTGCGGCGCGCTCGCGGGCCGTCTCGGCGACGAGGACCAGTTGGCCCTGCGGCCCTCCGGTGTGTTCACCCGGCGGCTGATACGGGCCGCCGGACACCGGGGGAGCGGCGCCGCCTGGACCCCCGAGGGCACCGTGCTGCTCACCGGCGGCACCGGTGGCGTCGGAGCCCAGATCGCCCGCCGGCTGGCCCAGGCCGGTGCCGAACACCTGGTGCTCACCAGCCGACGCGGCCCCGAGGCGCCCGGCGCGGACAAGCTCAGGGCCGAACTGACCGAGCTGGGCGCCAAGGTCACCGTCGCCGCGTGCGATGTGGCCGACCGCGCCGCGCTGGAGGCGCTCGTACGGGAGGTGGAGGCCGAGGGCCCGCCGATCCGCTCCGTGCTGCACATCGCCGGTGCCGGTGTGCTCGTCCCGCTCGCCGACACCGATCTGGCGGAGTTCGCCGACACGGCGGAGGCCAAGGTCGCGGGCGCCGCCAACCTGGACGCCCTCTTCGACCGGGACACACTCGACTCCTTCGTGCTCTTCTCCTCCATCTCGGCCGTCTGGGGCAGTGGCGAACACGGCGCCTACGCAGCCGCCAACGCCTATCTCGACGGGCTCGCCGAGAACCGCCGGGCCCGCGGCCTCACCGCCACCTCGGTGGTGTGGGGCATCTGGAGCCCCGAGGAGGGCGGCATGGCCGCCAACCTCGCCGAGGAGCAACTGCGCGGCCGGGGCATCCCGTTCATGACTCCCCGGCTCGCCATCGACGCGTTCTGGCAGGTGATGGACGGGGACGAGACCGTGGTGGTGGTCGCCGACGTGGACTGGGAGCGGTTCGTCCCCGTCTTCACCTCGGCCCGGCCCAGCCCGCTCATCGGCCAGGTGCCCGATGTGGCGCGGATCCTCGCCGCCGACGCCGACACGGGGGCGGACCCGACCGGTGAGTCCTCCTCGCTGCGCGACCGGCTGGCCGACCTGGCCCCGGCGGACCGGCGGGCGGCCGTGCTGTCGCTGGTGCGCTCCCAGATCGCCACCGTGCTCGGCTACCCCGGCCCGGAGGCCGTCGACGCCCAGCGCGCCTTCCGCGAGCTGGGCTTCGACTCCCTGAGCGCCGTCGACCTGCGCAACCGCCTGGGCACCGCGACCGGGCTCCGCTTCCCCGTCACCGTCGTCTTCGACTACCCGAGCGCGGAGGAGCTCGCCGGACACATCGGCGCCGAACTCTTCCCCGACGACACCGCGGGCACCGGCCTCGACCCCGAGGAGGCCGAGGTCCGCGCGGCGCTGACCTCCATCCCCCTGCTCCGGCTCCGCGAATCCGGGCTGCTGGACGAGCTGCTGCGGCTGGCCGGTTCCCACGACCCCGCCACCGGACCGGTGGACGAGGAGCCCGCCGAGTCCATTGACGACCTGGACGTGGATGACCTCGTCCGCATGGCCTACGACAAGAACGACCTCTGACGAGACTCGACTGCGGAGCTGACAATGGCAAACCCAACCGACAAGATCGTTGGCGCGCTGCGGGAGTCTCTGAAGGAGACCGAACGGCTGCGCCGGGCCAATCAGCAACTCACCGCCGCGTCCCGCGAACCCATCGCCATCGTGGCGATGAGCTGCCGCTACCCGGGCGATGTGCGTGGCCCCGAGGACCTGTGGGAGCTGGTCACCGGCGAGCGCGACGCCATCTCCGGCTTCCCCGGCAACCGCGGCTGGGACCTGGAGAACCTGTACGACCCGGACCCCGACCGGCAGGGCACCGTCTACGCCACCGAGGGCGGATTCCTGCACGACGCCGACCAGTTCGACCCCGCGTTCTTCGGCATTTCGCCCCGCGAGGCCACCGTGCTGGACCCGCAGCAGCGGCTGCTGCTGGAGACCTCCTGGGAGGCGTTCGAGCGCGCCGGAATCGATCCGGCGGGCCTGCGTGGCAGCAAGACCGGCATCTTCGTGGGCGCCGCCTACCAGGGCTACATCCCCGACTGGCCCCATATGCCCGAAGGGCTGGAGGGCCACCTGGTCACGGGCATCTCCGCGAGCATCATGTCCGGCCGCATCGCCTACACCCTGGGCCTGGAGGGCCCTGCCGTCACCCTCGACACCGCCTGCTCCTCCTCTTTGGTCGCCCTCCACCTGGCCTGTCAGTCGCTGCGCCAGGGCGACTGCTCCCTCGCCCTCGCGGGCGGCGCCGCCGTGATGGGCGCCCCGATGGGGCTCATCGGCTTCGCCCGGCAGCGCGGACTGGCGCAGGACGGCCGCTGCAAGGCGTTCGCCGAGGGTGCCGATGGTATGGGCCTCGGCGAGGGCGTCGGCATGCTGCTGCTGGAACGGCTTTCGGACGCCCGCCGCAACGGCCACCCGGTGCTGGCTCTGGTGCGTGGCTCCGCCGTCAACCAGGACGGCGCCAGCAACGGCCTCACCGCCCCCAACGGCCGCTCCCAGCAGCGGGTGATCCGCCAGGCGCTCGCCAACGCCGCCCTGACGGCGGAGCAGATCGACGCGGTCGAGGCCCATGGCACCGGCACCCCGCTGGGCGACCCGATCGAGGCGGGCGCGCTGCTCGCCACGTACGGGAAGGACCGTGCGGCGGACCGCCCCGTACTCATCGGCTCGCTGAAGTCCAACATCGGCCATCCGCAGGCCGCCGGGGGTGTCGGCGGTGTCATCAAGATGGTGCAGGCCATGCGCCACGGCCTGCTGCCCAAGACGCTCCACGCCGAGGAGCGTTCCTCGCGGATCGACTGGCCGGCGGGGGCGGTGGAGCTGCTGACCGAGGCCAGGGAGTGGCCGCGTGGCGAGGAGCCCCGCCGGGCCGGTATCTCGGCCTTCGGGGCCAGCGGCACCAATGTGCACACCATCATCGAGGAGGCGCCCGAGGCGGAGCCTTCGGGCTCTTCGGCCGAGGGGGACGCCCCCGTGGGCGGGGGAATGGTCCCGTGGGTGCTGTCGGCGAAGAGCGCGGCGGGCCTGCGGGCGCAGGCCGAGCGGCTGCTGACGCATGTGACCGCGCGCCCCGGCCTGTCCCCGGTCGACATCGGCCACTCGCTCGCCACCACCCGCGGCCGCTTCGACCACCGTGCGCTGGTCCTGGGCGTCGACCGTGACGAGCTGATCGACGCACTGGGCGCTCTGGCGTCGGGCGGCGACTCCCCGCACGTGGTGCGCGGCGAGGGAGTCACGGCGACCGACGCCCGTCCGGTGTTCGTGTTCCCGGGGCAAGGGTCGCAGTGGGTGGGGATGGCGGTGGAGTTGCTGGACTCTTCGCCGGTGTTCGCGAGTCGGATCGCGGAGTGTGAGGTGGCGTTGTCGGGGTTTGTGGAGTGGTCGTTGAGTGAGGTGTTGCGGGGTGGGGGTTCGGGGTTGGGGCGGGTGGATGTGGTGCAGCCGGCGTTGTGGGCGGTGATGGTGTCGTTGGCGGAGGTGTGGCGTGCGTGTGGGGTGGTGCCTGCTGCGGTGGTGGGGCATTCGCAGGGTGAGATCGCGGCGGCGGTGGTGGCGGGTGGGTTGTCGTTGGAGGACGGGGCGCGGGTGGTGGCGTTGCGCTCGCAGGCCATCGGGCGTGGGCTGGCGGGTCGTGGCGGGATGATGTCCGTCGCGGAGAGCGCCGATCGGGTGCGGGAGCGGATCGCCGCGTGGGACGACCGTATCTCCGTCGCGGCGGTCAACGGCCCCGGTTCGATCGTGGTGTCCGGCGACCCGGAGGCGCTGCGCCAACTCCAGGCGGAGTGCGAGGCCGAGGATGTACGGGCGAAGATCATTCCGGTGGACTACGCGTCCCACTCGGCCCATGTGGAAGAGCTGCGCGGGGAACTGCTCGACCTCCTCGCCCCGATCCGCCCGCGCACCTCGGACATCACCTTCCACTCCACTGTGACGGGCACACCCCTGGACACCGTGGGTCTGGACGCCGGGTACTGGTACACCAATCTGCGGGAGACGGTGGAGCTGGAGTCGGCGGTGTGGGCTCTGTCGGCGGCCGGGTTCGGGACGTTTCTCGAAATGAGCCCCCATCCGGTGTTGACGATGCCGTTGCAGGCGACCGTCGAGGACGCGGTGGTGGTGGGGTCGCTGCGGCGTGACGAGGGCGGTCCGGAGCGGTTCCTGGCCTCGCTGGGTGAGGCGTTCGTCCGTGGCGTGGCCGTCGACTGGGCCGCGCTGTTCGCCGGGGCGGGGGCGTCGGTCGTCGAACTGCCGACGTACGCCTTCCAGCGACAGCGCTACTGGCTCGAGGGCTCCTCCGCACCCGCCGCCGAAGGCGACGCGGTGGACGCGGACTTCTGGGACGCCGTGGAGCGCGAGGACCTGGCCGCGCTGGCCGCCGCGCTGGAGGTGGACGCCGACGAGTCGTCCCTGGCCATGGTGGTTCCGGCACTGGCCTCATGGCGCCGGGCGCGCCGCGAGCGGTCGGTACTCGACTCCTGGCGCTACCACATCACCTGGACGCCCCTGGGCGACGCGCTCACCGCCCCGCACGACCGGTCGTCGGTTGGTGCCACCTGGCTGATCGCCGCGCCCGCCGGAGCGCCGGAAGGCCCGCGGGTCGCGGAGGCGCTGCGGGAACGCGGCGCCCAGGTCCGGCTGGTGGAGCTGACCGAAGCGGACGCCGTACGCGAGGTACTCGCCCGCAGGCTCGGCGAGGCGACGGCGGATGCGCCCTCGACGGCGGACGCGCCCTCGACCGCGGACGCGTCACCGACGGCGGACGCGCCACCGACCGCGGTGCTCTCGCTCCTCGCGCTCGCCGAGGAGCCGTACGGGACGGGCACGGCACAGCCGCTCGGCCTCGCCCTCAACCTCGCCCTGCTGCAGGCGCTCGGCGACACCGGCGCCGACGTCCCCATCTGGTACGCCACGCGCGGGGCGGTGTCCGTGGGCCGCGCGGACGTGCTGGACCACCCGCTGCAGGCCCTCACCTGGGGCCTGGGCCGGATCGCCGCCGCGGAGTACCCGAGGCGCCGGGGCGGTCTGGTCGATCTGCCCGGCACCCTCGACGACCGCGCCATCGCCCGGCTGTGCGGCGTGCTCGCGGGCCGTCCGACCGGTGAGGATCAGGTGGCGGTGCGCGCCTCCGGTGTCCACGGACGCAGGCTGGTCAGGGCCTCGGCGGCGCTGACCGACGCCACCGCGCCGTGGCGGCCGCGCGGCACCGTGCTGGTGACCGGCGGCACCGGCGGCCTGGGCGCCCATGTGGCGCGCTGGCTGGCCCGGGGCGGAGCCGAACACCTGGTGCTCGCCGGCCGCCGGGGCCCCGAGGCTCCCGGCGCGGCCGAACTCGCCGCTGAGCTAAGGGAGTCGGGGGTCCGGGTGACCGTGGCCGCGTGCGACGCCGCCGACCGCGACGCGCTGGCCGCCCTCCTCGCCACGCTGGACGAGGACGAGGCCCCGCTCGACGCGGTCGTCCACACCGCGGGCGTCCTGGACGACGGGGTGCTCGACACCCTCACCCCCGAGCGCGCCGAGGGGGTGCTGCGCCCGAAGGTGGACGCGGCGCTCCATCTGCACGAGCTCACCCGCGACCGTGAGTTGTCCGCCTTCGTGCTCTTCTCCTCCTTCGCGGGCACACTCGGCGGCCCCGGCCAGGGCAGTTACGCGGCCGCCAACGCCTTCCTCGACGCGCTCGCCCACGCCCGCCGCGCCCAGGGCCTCCCCGCCACCTCTGTGGCCTGGGGCGCGTGGTCCGGTGGCGGGCTGGTCGACGAGGCGGTCGAGGCGCGGCTGCGGGCCACCGGTATGCCCGCGATGTCGCCCGACCCGGCGATCGGCGCCCTGCAGCGCGCCCTGGACGTGGGCGACACCCATGTGGCCGTGGCCGATATCGAGTGGGACCGGCTCATCGCCGCCACCCCCTCGCTGGACGGGGCCGCCGTGCTCGGTGAACTCCCCGACGCCCGGCGGACGGACGCGGCGGACGCCACCACGGCCGACGCGGACACCCCGCTCGCCCAGCGGCTGGCCGGACTGTCGCCGCAGGAGGCCGAGGACGCGCTGGCCGACCTCGTCAGCACCGAAGTGGCCACCGCGCTCGGCTATCCCGACACCACGGCGGTCGAGTCCGGGCGCGCCTTCCGCGAACTGGGCTTCGACTCGCTCACCGCCGTCGACCTGCGCAACCGGCTGAACGCGGCCACCGGACTGCGGCTGCCGGTCACCCTCGTCTTCGACTACCCGACGGTCACCGCGCTGACCCGCTTCCTGTTGGCCGAGAGCGGCGCCGACGGCACCGATACCACCGCCCCGGTGGGCCCGGTGCCCGCCACCGTCGCGGTCGACGACGACCCGATCGCCATCGTGGCCATGAGCTGCCGCCTGCCCGGCGGGGTGACCACCCCCGAGGAGCTGTGGCAGCTGCTGATGGACGGCCGCGACGCCGTCTCGGACTTCCCCACCGACCGCGGCTGGGACATCGAGGGCCACTACGACCCCGACCCCGACAAGCCGGGCACCTTCTACGCCACCGGCGGCGGCTTCCTCCACGAGGCCGACCACTTCGACCCCGAGTTCTTCGGGATCTCCCCGCGCGAGGCGCTCGCCATCGACCCGCAGCAGCGGCTGCTGCTGGAAACAAGCTGGGAGGCGTTCGAACGGGCCGGGATCGACCCGGCCTCGGTGAAGGGCACCCAGGCCGGAGTCTTCATCGGCGCCAGCTACAACGACTACGGATCGCGCTTCGGCCGCGCGCCCGAGGAGTTCGAGGGCTATCTGGCCACCGGCAGCGCGAGCAGCGTGGCGTCCGGGCGCATCTCGTACACCTTCGGCCTTGAAGGCCCCGCGGTCACCGTCGACACCGCCTGCTCGTCCTCGCTGGTCGCCCTCCACCAGGCGGTCTGGGCGCTGCGCCAGGGGGAGTGCTCGCTGGCGCTCGCGGGCGGCGTCGTCGTGATGTCCACGCTGGACACCTTCATCGAGTTCAGCCGGCAGCGGGCCATGGCCCCCGACGGCCGCTGCAAGGCGTTCTCGGCGGACGCCGACGGCGCCGGGTGGGCCGAGGGCGTCGGCATGCTGCTGCTGGAGCGGCTCTCGGACGCGCGGGCCAACGGCCATGAGGTGCTGGCCCTGGTGCGCGGCTCCGCCGTCAACCAGGACGGCGCCAGCAACGGCCTCACCGCCCCCAACGGCCCCTCCCAGCAGCGGGTGATCCGCCAGGCGCTGGCCGGCGCCGGCCTGTCGGCCGCCGATGTGGACGCGGTCGAGGCCCACGGCACCGGCACCCGGCTCGGCGACCCGATCGAGGCACAGGCCCTGATGGCCACCTACGGCCAGGGGCGGGACGCGGACCGGCCGCTGTGGCTGGGTGCGCTGAAGTCCAACATCGGCCACACTCAGGCCGCTTCGGGGGTCGCCGGGATCATCAAGATGGTGCTGGCGCTGCGCCGCGGTGTGCTGCCGAAGACCCTCCACGCCGATGCGCTCTCGCCCGACGTGGACTGGTCGGCCGGTGCGGTGGCGCTGCTGACCGAGGCCCGGGAGTGGCCCGGGACGGGACGGCCGCGGCGCGCGGGCGTGTCCGCCTTCGGCGTCAGCGGCACGAATGTGCATGTGGTGCTGGAACAGGGCCCCGAGCCCACCGCGCCGGTGGCCGAGCGGTCGATCGACTCCGATGTGGTGCCCTGGGCGCTCTCCGGGCGCAGCGAGACGGCGCTGCGGGCGCAGGCCGGGCGGCTGCGGGCCCATCTGGAGGAGCGGCCGGAGCTGCGCCCGGTGGACGTCGGCTACGCGCTGGCGACGAACCGCTCGGCCTTCGGCCACCGTGCCGTGGTCGTCGGCGCCGAGCGCGAGGAGCTGCTGCGGGGCCTGGCGGAGCTGGCCTCGGGAACGGCCCAGGAGACGGTGGCCGACACCGGGAAGACCGCCTTCCTCTTCACCGGACAGGGCGCTCAACGAACCGGTATGGGACGGGAGTTGTACGACGCCTTCCCGGTGTTCGCGGCGGCGTTCGACGCCGTGTGCGCGGAGCTGGACCCGCATCTGGACGGCTCGGTACGGGAGGTGGTGTTCGGGGAGGACCCGGAGCCGCTGAACCGGACCGTGTTCACCCAGACCGGGCTGTTCGCCCTCGAAGTGGCGCTGTACCGGCTGGTCGAGTCCTGGGGCGTGACCGCGGACTTCCTGGTCGGCCACTCGGTGGGCGAGCTGGCGGCGGCCCATGTGGCGGGCGTGTTCTCGCTGCGGGACGCCTGTGCGCTGGTGGCGGCCCGGGGCCGGCTGATGCAGGCACTGCCCGAGGGCGGTGCGATGGTGTCGCTCCAGGCGGCCGAGGCCGAGGTGCTGCCGCATCTCGAGGGCCATGAGGACCGGGTGAGCGTGGCGGCGGTCAACGGGCCGCGGGCGACCGTCATCTCCGGTGACGAGGAGACCGTCCTGCGGATCGCGGAGGCGGTCGGGGGCAAGAGCAAGCGGCTCACCGTGTCCCACGCCTTCCACTCGCCGCTGATGGACGCCATGCTCGCCGAGTTCGGCACGGTGGCCGCCGGGATCGGCTACTCCGCGCCGCGGATCGCGGTGGTCTCCAACGTCACGGGTGAGGCGGCGGGCGAGGAGCTGTGCTCGCCGGAGTACTGGGTGCGCCACGTCCGCCGGGCGGTGCGCTTCGGGGACGGCATCCGCGGCCTCGCCGGGCGGAAGGTGACCCGCTTCATCGAGATCGGCCCCGCCGGTGTGCTCTCCGCCATGGGCCAGGAGTGCCTGGCCGAGACCGACACCGAGACCGGCACCGATGACGTCGCGTTCGTCCCGCTGCTGCGCAAGGACCGGGGTGAGGCCGAGTCGCTGCTGGCCGGGGTCGGCCGGGTGCATGCCCATGGCGGCGAGGTGGACTGGGAGAAGGTGTTCGCGGGCCGTGGCGCCCGCCGGGTGGAGCTGCCCACGTACGCCTTCCAGCGGCAGCGCTACTGGCTGGACGCGCCCGCCACCGTGGGCGATGTGGCCTCGGCCGGTCTCGGCGCCGCCGGGCATCCGCTGCTGGGTGCCGCCGTCGAACTCGCCGGCACCGACGGCCTGGTGCTCACCGGGCGGCTGTCCACGCGCGGCCAGCCCTGGCTGGCCGACCACGCGGTCCTGGACGCGGTCCTCTTCCCCGGCACCGCGTTCCTGGAGCTCGCCATCCAGGCCGGTGACCAGGTGGGCTGCGACCGGGTCGAGGAGCTGACCCTCCAGGCGCCGCTCATCCTCCCCGAGCGCGGAGCCGTCACCCTGCAACTGGTGGTGGACGCGCCCGACGAGGACGGCCACCGCACACTGAACGTCTACTCCCGCCCCGAGGACGCGCAGCGGGAGCTGCCGTGGACCCGGCACGCCACCGGCGTGCTGGCGGTCGGTGCCGCCGAGGGCTCCTACGACCTGGGCGGGGCATGGCCGCCGCCGGGCGCCGAACCGATCGAGGTCGAGGACCTGTACGAGCGGTTCGCGGCGGGCGGCTTCGGCTACGGCCCCTCGTTCCAGGGGCTGCGCGCGGCCTGGCTGCGCGGCGACGAGGTGTTCGCCGAGGTACGGCTGGCCCAGGAACAGCAGTCCGCCGCCACCGGCTACGGACTGCACCCGGCCCTGCTGGACGCCGCGCTGCACACCATCGCGCTCGGCCCGACGTTCCAGGATGGCGAGGGCCGGCTGCCGTTCTCCTGGACCGGGGTGTCGCTGCACGCCGCCGGGGCCGGTGAGGTACGGGTGCGGCTCACACCGGGCGGCGCCGACACGGTGGCCCTGACCGTGGCGGACACCATCGGCCGCCCGGTGGCCACCGTCGAATCCCTCGTGCTGCGCAAGCGGCCCGAACGGCTCGGCGACGCCGCCACCGGCGGTGACACGCTCTACCGGCTCGACTGGGTGGCCGCCGACACCTCCGCCGCCGCGCCCGAGCAGCACCCCGCCGGGAGCTGGGGTCTGCTCGGCGACGACGACTTCAAGCTGGTCGGACTCGACGCGCACACCTACCGCGACCTGGACGCGCTGCCCGCCGACCCGGCCGCCATGCCCGCCACCGTGCTGGTGCCCTGCGCACCGGAGCCCCAGGGGGTGGCCGACGCCGTACGGACGGCGACCCACCGGGCGCTGGCGCTGGTCCGGGCCTGGCTGACCGAGGAGCGGTTCGCCGACTCCCGCCTGGTGTTCGTCACCCGGGGCGCGGTGGCCACCACGCCCGGCGCCGAGGTGCCCGATCTGGCCCACGCCGCCGTCTGGGGCCTGGTGCGCTCCGCGCAGTCGGAGAACCCCGACCGGTTCGTCCTCGTCGACCTCGACGAGCACGAGGAGTCGGTGGGCGCACTGCCGACCGCGCTCGCCCTCGACGAGCCGCAACTGGCGGTGCGCCGGGGCGACATCACGGTGGCCAGGCTCGCCGCCGCCCCCGCTCCCGACACCGCCCCGCCCGCCTGGGACCCCGAGGGCACGGTGCTGGTCACCGGAGCCACCGGCACCATCGGCGGGGTCATCGCCCGCCATCTGGTGGCCGAGGGCGGCGTACGGCATCTGCTGCTCGTCGGCCGCCGCGGACCGGACGCCGAAGGCGCCGCCGAACTCCGCGCGGAGCTGACCGAGTTGGGCGCCGAGGTCACCCTCGCCGCCTGCGATGTGGCCGACCGGGAGGCGCTGGCGGCACTGCTGGCCACCGTCCCCGCCGCACATCCGCTGACGGCCGTCGTGCACACGGCGGGCGTCCTGGACGACGGGGTGGTGTCCTCGCTCACCCCCGAGCGGATGGACCGGGTGCTGCGGCCCAAGGTCGACGCCGCGCTCACCCTGCACGAGCTGACCCGCGACCTGGACCTGTCCGCGCTCGTCCTCTTCTCCTCCATCGCCGGCACCTTCGGCGGGATGGGCCAGGGCAACTACTCGGCGGCCAACGCCTTCCTCGACGCCTTCGCCCAGCACTGCCGCGCCCAGGGCCGCCCCGTCCAGTCGCATGCGTGGGGGCTGTGGGCCCAGCGCAGCGACATGACGGGCAAGCTGGAGGGCGCCGATCTGAACCGGCTGGCGCGCGGTGGCATCGTCCCGTTCTCCTCGGAGGACGGTGCCAGGCTCTTCGACGCCGCACGCGCCGTGGACGCCGCCGTCGTGCTGCCCATGCGGCTCGACACCGCGGGGCTCGCGGCGCGCTCCGGTGACCTACCGGCGCTGCTGCGCGGGCTGGTGAAGGCCGCGCCCGCCAAACCCGCACGGCGGGCCGTCGCGGGAGCGGGCGCCGGGGCAGCGCCCGCCCGGCCCGAGGGGCTCAAGCAGCATCTCTCCAGCCTGCCGGAGGCCGAGCGCGGCCGGTTCCTGCTGGACCTGGTCCGCACGACCGTGGCCGGGGTGCTGGGCTTCGACTCGGTGGCCGCCGTCGAGGCGGAGCGCGGTCTGCTGGACCTCGGCTTCGACTCGCTCACCGCGGTCGAACTCCGCAACCAGCTCGGCAAGGCCACCGGCCGGCGGCTGCCGGTCACCCTGCTCTTCGACTACCCCACCTCCACGGCGATCGCCGCGTACCTGGAAGCGGAGATCGCCCCGGAGACCTTCACCGCCGCGTCGATGGCCTTTCCGGAACTCGACGCCCTGGAAAGCAATCTGGCCCGGGTCGCCACCGATGACGAGGCGCGCACCACGCTCGCCTCACGTCTGCAGGACCTGCTGGTACGGCTCGGCCAGGGCCCGGAAGACGCGGAGGACGCGGTCGCCGGCCGCATCGACGCCGCCTCGGACGACGAGATCTTCGACTTCATCGAGAACGAACTCGGCCTGTCCTGACAGTACCCGGAGTTGGAAATCAAAGAGATGGGCGGTACACGGTGAGCGAGGCAAAGCTCCGCGACTACCTCAAGCGAGTGACCACGGATTTGCACCGCACTCGCCAGCGCCTTCAGGAGGCCGAGGCCAAGGACCACGAGCCCATCGCCATCGTCGGGATGGCCTGCCGCTACCCCGGCGGTGTGGCGTCCCCTGAGGACCTGTGGGAGCTGGTGGCGAACGGCCGTGACGCGGTCACCGAGTTCCCCGCCGACCGGGGCTGGGACCTGGAGGCCCTCTACGACCCGGACCCGGACAAGCCGGGGACGAGCTATGCGCGGGAAGGCGGCTTCGTCACCGACGCCGACCACTTCGACCCCGCGTTCTTCGGCATCTCCCCGCGCGAGGCCCTGGCCATGGACCCGCAGCAGCGGCTGCTGCTGGAGACCGGGTGGGAGGCCCTGGAGCGGGCCGGGATCGACCCGGCCACGCTGCGCGGCAGCCGCACCGGGGTCTTCGCCGGGGTGATGTACCAGGACTACGCGACCCGGCTGCGCCAGGTGCCCGACGATGTCGAGGGATACGTCGGCAGCGGTGGTTCCGGCAGCATCGCCTCCGGCCGTATCGCCTACACCTTCGGTCTCGAAGGCCCCGCGGTCACCGTGGACACCGCCTGCTCGTCCTCGCTGGTGGCCCTGCATCTCGCCGCGCAGGCGCTGCGCCGCGGGGAGTGCGAACTCGCCCTCGTCGGCGGCTCGATGGTGATGTCCACACCGGTGGCCTTCGTGGACTTCAGCCGGCAGCGCGGGCTCGCCTCCGACGGCCGCTGCAAGGCGTTCGCCGCGTCCGCCGACGGCACCGGCTGGGGCGAGGGCGTGGGCATGCTGCTCGTGGAGCGGCTGTCCGACGCGCGGGAGAACGGCCACCGGGTGCTCGCGGTCGTCCGCGGCTCCGCCACCAACCAGGACGGCGCCAGCAGCGGGCTCACCGCCCCCAACGGCCCCTCCCAGCAGCGCGTCATCCGGCAGGCGCTGGCGGACGCGGGGCTCACCGCCGCCGATGTGGACGCGGTCGAGGCACACGGCACCGGCACCTCGCTCGGCGACCCCATCGAGGCCGGGGCCCTGCTCGCCACCTACGGCCAGGACCGCCCCGAGGACCGCCCGCTGTGGCTCGGCTCCTTGAAGTCCAACATCGGCCACACCCAGGCCGCCGCGGGCGTCGGCGGGATCATCAAGACCGTGCTGGCGCTGCGCCACGGCGTGCTGCCCAGGACACTGCACGCCGAGGAGCCGACACCCAACGTCGACTGGGAGTCGGGCGCGGTACGGCTGCTGGCCGAGGCCAGGCCGTGGCCCGAGCCGGACACCGAGCGGCCGCGCCGCGCCGCCGTGTCCGCCTTCGGATTCAGCGGCACCAACGCCCATGTGATCCTGGAACAGGCCCCCGCCGAGGAGCCCGAGACCGAGACCGAGACCGAGGCCCCCGCGGACACCGGGTACGCCGCCTGTGACCTGGTGCCGTGGCCGCTGTCGGGGCGGACCGAGGAGGCCCTGCGGGCTCAGGCCGCGCGACTGCGGTCGTATGTGGCGGGCGCGCCCGAGCCGTCCACCGTGGACATCGGCTACTCGCTGGCGCTCACCCGCTCCGCCTTCACCCACCGCGCGGTGGTCGTGGGATCGAACCGTGCCGAACTGCTCGGCGAACTCGACCAGTTGGCGTCCGGTGTCACGCCCGGCGCGGTGGCCGGCGCGGGCAAGACGGCGTTCCTGTTCACCGGGCAGGGCGCACAGCGGCTCGGCATGGGACGCGCCCTGCACACCGCCTTCCCGGTCTTCGCCGCCGCGTTCGACACCGTCTGCGCCGAACTCGACCGCCACCTGGACGGCCATGTCGAGCACGCGGTGCGCGACGTGGTCTTCGGCGAGGACGCGGAGCTGCTCGACCGGACCCTCTACACCCAGACCGGCCTCTTCGCCGTCGAGGTGGCGCTGTACCGGCTGCTGGAATCCTGGGGCGTGACCGCGGACTTCCTGGTCGGCCACTCGGTGGGCGAGCTGGCGGCGGCGCATGTGGCGGGCGTGTTCTCGCTGCCGGACGCCTGTGCGCTGGTCGCGGCCCGGGGCCGGCTGATGGACGCGCTGCCCGCCGGAGGCGCGATGGTCTCGCTGCAGACCGGCGAGGCCGAGGTGCTGCCCCATCTGGCGGGCCACGAGGACCAGGTGGCCCTGGGCGCGGTCAACGGCCCGGCCGCCACGGTGATCTCCGGTGACGAGAAGACCGTCCTGCGGATCGCGGAAGCGGTGGGCGTCCAGAGCAAGCGGCTGCGGGTCGGCGTCGCCGCCCACTCGCCGCTGTTGGACCCCATGCTCGAGGAGTTCGCCAAGGTCGTCGGCGAGCTGTCCTACGCCACCCCACGGATCGCGGTGGTGTCCAATGTGACCGGCCAGGCGGCGGCCGAGGAGCTGTGCACGCCCGACTACTGGGTGCGCCATGTGCGGCAGCCGGTGCGGTTCCAGGACGGCATGCGGTTCCTCGAGGACCAGGGCGTGACCCGCTATGTCGAGTTGGGCCCGGTCGGTGTGCTGTCCGTGATGGGACAGGAGTGCGTCTCCGGCACCGATGACGTCGCGTTCGTCCCGCTGCTGCGCAAGGACCGGGGTGAGGCCGAGTCGCTGCTGGCCGGGGTCGGCCGGGTGTATGCCCATGGCGGCGAGGTGGACTGGGAGAAGGTGTTCGCGGGCCGTGGCGCCCGCCGGGTGGAGCTGCCCACGTACGCCTTCCAGCGCCAGCGCTACTGGCTGGACGCGCCCGCCACCGTGGGCGATGTGGCCTCGGCCGGTCTCGGCGCCGCCGGGCATCCGCTGCTGGGTGCCGCCGTCGAACTGGCCGACACCGACGGCCTGGTGCTCACCGGCCGGCTGTCCCTGGCCGCCCAGCCCTGGCTGGCCGACCACGCCGTCTCCGGCACGGTCCTCTTCCCCGGCACCGCCTTCCTGGAGCTGGCGGTCCAGGCCGGTGACCAGGTCGGCTGCGACCAGGTCGAGGAGCTGACCCTCCAGGCGCCGCTCATCCTCCCCGCCCGTGGCGCGCTCACCCTCCGGGTGACCGCCGGGGAACCCGACGAGAGCGGACGGCGCCCGCTGAACGTCCACTCCCGCCCCGAGGGCGCCGGGTTCGGCGAGCCGTGGACCCCGCACGCCACCGGCACGCTCGCCACCGCCGCCCCGGCCACCCCCGCGGAGCTGACCGCGTGGCCTCCGGCGGATGCCACCGAACTCGACGTCAGCGACATGTACGAGCGGTTCGCGGCGGGCGGCTTCGGCTACGGCCCGGCCTTCCGGGGCCTGCGGGCCGCCTGGCTGCGCGGCGACGAGGTGTTCGCCGAGATACGGCTGGCCCAGGAGCAGCAGCCGGCCGCCGCCGCGTACGGAATCCACCCGGCCCTGCTCGACGCCTCCCTGCACGGCATCGCGCTCGGCACCCTCTTCGCCGGAGAGGACCCCGAGACGGCGCAGGGGCGGCTGCCGTTCTCCTGGACCGGGATGTCGCTGCACGCCGCCGGGGCCGACGAGGTGCGGGTGCGGATCTCCCCGGCCGGGGAGGACACCGTGGCGCTCGCGGTGGCCGACCCCACCGGCCGCCCGGTGGCCACCATCGAGGGCCTGCTGCTGCGGAAGATGACCGGCGACCAGCTCAGCGGCGCCCGCGCCGCGAGCAACGAGGCACTGTTCCAGCTCGACTGGCCCGCTCTCGCCGGTTCCGACCCGGCCACCCCGCTGACCCGGGCCGCGCTGGTCGGCGACGACGGACTGGAGGTGACAGAGAGCCTCTTCGCGGCCGGAGTCCACCTGGAGTCGTATGTGGACCTCGAGTCGCTGGGCGCGGCCGTCGACGCCGGTACGGCCGCCCCCGCGGCGGTCCTGGTGTGCTGCCAGGCAGGGCCCGGCGCACCGGCCGACGCGGTACGGGCCTCCCTGGGCACCGCCCTGGAGCTGGCCCAGAACTGGTCGGCCGATGAGCGGTTCGCCGACTCCCGGCTGGTGTTCGTCACCCGTGGCGCCGTGGCCACCGCGCCCGGCGCGGACGTCACCGATCTGCCGGGCGCCGCCGTCTGGGGCCTGGTGCGCTCGGCGCAGTCGGAGAACCCCGACCGGTTCACCCTCGTCGACCTCGACGAGCACGAGGAGTCCGTACGGGCTCTCCCGGCGCTCCTCCCCTCCGGCGAGCCACAGCTCGCGCTGCGCGCCGGCCAGGCGCACACCCCGCGGCTCGCCCGCGCTCAGGGCGAGACCGGCGCCACGCGTGCGCTGGACCCCGAGGGCACCGTCCTGATCACCGGCGCCACCGGTACGCTCGGCGGGCTGCTCGCCCGCCACCTGGTGACCCGGCACGGCGTCCGCCATCTGCTGCTGACCAGCCGCCGGGGACCGGCCGCCGAGGGCGCCGGGCGGCTGCGGGACGAACTGACCGCGCTCGGCGCCACCGTGACCGTGGCGGCGTGCGACACCGCCGACCGGGACGCCGTGGCCGCCCTGGTGGCCCAGGTGCCCGGCGACCACCCGCTGACCGGGGTGTTCCACACCGCCGGGGTACTGGACGACGGGGTGCTCTCCTCGCTCACCCCCGAGCGGATGGACACGGTGCTGCGGCCCAAGGCCGACGCCGTACTCCACCTCCACGAGGCCACCCGGGAGCTGGACCTGGCCGCGTTCGTGCTCTTCTCCTCGGCCGCCGGTGTGCTCGGCGGCGCCGGACAGGGCAACTACGCCGCCGCCAACGGCTTCCTCGACGCCTTCGCGCAGACCCGCAGGGCGCAGGGGCTGCCCGCCCACTCCCTCGCCTGGGGGCTGTGGGCGCAGACCAGCACGATGACCGGCACGGCGGACACGGCCGGGGCCGCCCGCTCGGGCGTGGCCGCGCTCACCTCCGAACAGGGCATGGAACTGCTCGACACCGCCCTCGCCCTGGACACTCCGCTGCTGATCCCGATGCGGCTCGACCTCGCGGCGCTGCGCGCGAACGCCGGATCCGGCTCGGTGCCGCTGCTGCTGCGCGGACTGGTGCGGGCACCGGCGCGCCGGGCGGGCGCGACCACGCGCGCCGGCTCACCGGGTGGCGAATCCGCGCTGCGGGAACGGCTCGCCGGGCTGACCGAGAGCGAACAGGAGGCCGTACTGGTGGAGTTGGTGCGGACGCAGGTGGCCACCGTGCTCGGCCACCCGGACCCGTCCGCCATCGGCGCCACCCATGAGTTCGTGGACTCCGGCTTCGACTCGCTCACCGCGGTCGAGCTGCGCAACCGGCTGAACGCGGCCACCGGGCTGAGGCTTCCCGCCACGCTCGTCTTCGACCACGAGACGCCCACCGATCTGGCCGCCCGGCTCCGCTCGGACCTGGCCGCGGTCCGGCAGTCGGGCCCGTCCGTGGAGACGCCCACGGGCACGACGGCCGCCGCCGCGGGTGAGTCCACCACGCTGAGCGCGCTCTACACCCAGGCGTTCGAGACCGGGAAATGGAAAGAGATCTTCGACCTGCTGCATGCCACGGCGGCGCTGCGGCCCAGGTTCAGCGCCACCTCCGAGCTGGCGAAGCTGCCGACGCCGGTCAGGCTCAGCAAGGGCCCGGCCGAGCAGCACATGTTCTGTTTCTCCTCGTGCCTGGCGGTCGCGGGCATCCACCAGTACGCGCGGTTCGCCGCCTCGCAGCGGGGCCGGCGCGATGTGTCGGCGCTCGCGCTGCCGGGCTTCGGCCGCGGCGAGCCCCTTCCTGAGACGGCGGACGCTGTGGTCGCCGCCCAGGCCGAGGCGGTGGCGAAGGCCGCGGACGGGGCGCCGATCGTGCTGCTCGGTTCCTCGGCGGGCGGCTGGTTCGCCCATGCGGCGGCGGGACATCTGGAGCGGATGGGCATCCAGCCTACCGCGGTGGTGCTGGTGGACACGTACGTGCCCAAGAGCAGCATCCTCAACCAGTTCGGGCTCTCGCTCATGGACGGGATGACCGAGCGCGAGGGCGTGTTCGTGACCATGGACGACGACCGGCTGTCGGCCATGGGCTGGTATCTCAACCTCTTCGGAAGCTGGGATCCCGAGCCGATCGCGACCCCCACCCTCCTCGTGCGCGCGCTGGAGCCGTTGTCCACCGGTTCGCTGAAGCTCGAAGAGCTGCCCGACTGGCGGTCCTTCTGGGAGCTGCCGCACGACATCGTCGATGTGCGCGGCAACCACTTCACCATGATGGAGGACCACTCCCTCCCCACCGCCCAGGCCATCGAGGACTGGCTGGAGTCCTTGCCGCGCGACGGCGCCTGACCGCCCCCGCACCCGCCGCCGAGGCGCCCTCCCCGCACCGCGAAAGGAACGACGACCATGGCGTTGCCCGTCACCGATGAGAGCCTGTGGTTCCGCAGGTTCCATCCGCGTCCGGAGGCCGAGGTCAGCCTGGTCTGCCTGCCGCACGCCGGAGGAGCCGCCAGCTTCTACTTCCCCATCTCCGAGCTGCTGCCGCCGACCGTGGAGGCGCTGGCCGTCCAGTACCCGGGACGGCAGGACCGCCGCCATGACACGCCCATCGAGAACATCCATGAGATGGCGGGCGAGATCTTCCAGGCGCTGACGCCACTGACCGCACACCGGCCGATCGCGCTGTTCGGCCACAGCATGGGCGCGAGCGTCGGGTTCGAGCTGGCCCGGCTGCTCGAAGGGGAGCTGGGAACCGTCCCCGTGGCGCTCTTCGCCTCGGGCCGGCCCGCGCCCTCACACCACCGGAGCCTGGACATCCACCGGCGCGACGACGCCGGGCTCATCGCCGAGCTCCAGCTGGTCAGCGGGACCGACTCGCGCATCCTCGGGGACGCCGAACTGCTGCGGCTGACCCTGCCGGCCATCCGCAGTGACTACAAGGCGGCCGAGACCTATGAGTACCGGCCCGGCGCCAGGCTGCGCTGCGACATCGTGGGGCTCGCCGGCGACAGCGACATCCGCGTCAGGGCCCCGGAGATGGCGGGCTGGCGGGAGCACACCTCGGGCTCCTTCCGGCTGGAGGTCTTCTCCGGCGGCCACTTCTACCTGGGTGAACAGAAGGCAGCGGTGGCCGGAGTCATCACGGACACCCTGCGGGCGGCCACCGCCCGCCCCCGACGACCTATCGACTGAGAGAGAAACCGACGATGCGTATCCTTTTCGCGACGGTGTCCGAGAAATCGCACCTGTTCACCATGGTCCCGCTCGCCTGGTCGCTGGCCGCGGCCGGCCACGAGGTGCATGTCGCCAGCAACCCCGCGCTGACCGAGCACATCAAGAGCACCGGTCTGACGGCCGTCTCCGTCGGCACCGACCACAATCTCCACGAGATGCTGACGCAGAACCGCGACTCGCTGGAGAACCCGCTGTCCGACTGGTCCACTCCGGACCTCGATCAGCACTCCTGGGAACAGGTGCTGATGAAGTTCAAGGTCAGCGTGATGTTCGCGTACCAGACCTACAACGACTGCATGGTGCACGAGCTGGTGGCCTACGCCCGCGACTGGCAGCCCGACCTGGTCATCTGGGACCCGGTCACCTACGCGGGCCCGGTCGCCGCCCGGGTCGTGGGCGCCGCCCACGCCCGGCTGCTGTGGTGTATCGACATCTACTCCAAGATGCGCGAGGTGTTCCTGACCCGCCTCGCGGAGCAGCCCGAGGAGCGCCGCGAGGATCCGCTGGCCGACTGGCTCGGCGGCATCCTCGCCCGCTACGACCGCACCTTCGACGAGGAGGTCGTGGTCGGCCAGTGGACCATCGACCAGATCCCCACCAGCCTCCAGCTTCCGCTCTCGGTCCAGCGGGTCCCGGTCCGCTATCTGCCCTACAACGGCCCCTGTGAGATCCCGGACTGGCTGCGCGAGGTCCCCGAGCGGCCGCGGGTCGTGCTGACCTCCGGCGTCTCCGCACGGGCGGCCCTGGGCGGCACCTTCATGCCGGTCACCGACATCATCGACACCCTCGGGACCATGGACATCGACGTGGTGGCCGCGCTGCCGCCCGAGGACGTCGAGGCCCTGGAGAAGATCCCCGCCAACACCCGCATCGTCGACTTCGTCCCGCTGCACGCCCTGCTGCCCGGCGCCGCGGTCCTCATCCACCACGGCGGCTTCGGCTCCTGGGGCACCGCACTGGTCAACGGCGTACCGCAGTTCATCCCCACCATCCGCTACGGCGACTGGTGGAACAAGGCCACCAGTCTGCACGAGGCCGGTGCCGGACTGGCCGTGCACGCCTCCGAGCTGACCGCGGAGGTGCTGCGGGAGAGCGTCGAACGGCTGCTGGGGGACGCCACGTACCAGGAGACCGCCGAGCGGCTGCGCGAGGAGAACCTGCACACGCCCACCCCGCACGATGTGGTGCCGGTGCTGGAGAAGCTCACCATGGAGCACGGCCGATGAAGGTACGCGAGCTGGCGGTCTCCGGCGCCTACGAGTTCAGCCCGGACGTCCACCGCGACGAGCGTGGCGCGTTCGTCGCCCACTACACCGAAGCGGCCTTCGCCGCGGCCGTCGGCCATCCGCTGCGCCTGGGCCAGAACCACCACAGTGTCTCCCGGCGCGGCACGGTCCGCGGGGTGCACTACGCGGACGTACCCCCGGGCCAGGCCAAGATGGTGACCTGCACCAGCGGTGAACTCCTCGATGTGGTGGTGGACTTGCGGGTGGGCTCGCCCACCTTCGGCCACTGGGACAGTGTGCGCCTGGATGCCGTCTCGTACCGGGCGGTGTATCTGGAGGAGGGCCTCGGCCACGCCTTCATCGCGCTGCGGGACGACACCGTGGCGGCCTATCTGAACTCGGCGGAGTACAACCCGGGCGCCGAGCACGAGATCGACCCCTTCGACCCGGCGCTCGGCCTGCCCTGGCCCACGGACCTGGAGTATCTGGTCTCCCAGCGCGACCGGAACGCCCCCGGGCTGGCCGAGGCCGAGCGGGCGGGCCTGCTGCCGTCCTACGAGGTCTGCCGGGCGCTGCACCCCCGGCGTGACTGACCCGGCCGTGGCGTACCCCCCTCCACCGATCGGTTGATGCGGCCGGTCAGCCGGTGGGTGGAGGGAGGATCAGCCCGGTGGGCAGCCGATGGGCCGATCCGCGGGGGATACCCGCTTCCTACGGTGGAAGAGTGAAGGAACCGAGCGAGGAGGACCCGGGCCGATGCCGCTGATCGAGGTCAGTAACCTGCGGAAGGAATACCGCAATCACGTCGCGGTACAGGACGTGTCCTTCTCCGTGGAGGAGGGTGAGATCTTCGGCATCCTGGGCCCCAACGGCGCGGGCAAGACCACCGCCGTGGAGTGCATCGAGGGGATGCGCAAACGGGACGGTGGCGAGATCTCCGTGATGGGCCTGGACCCGCTGAAGGACCTCGCCGAGCTGCGCGAGTCCATCGGGATCCAGCTCCAGCAGAGCGAACTGCCCCCCAAGATGAAGGTGTGGGAGGCGCTCGAGCTCTACAGCACCTTCTACCGCGACCCCGTCGACTGGCGCGAGCTCATCAAGGACTGGGGCCTCTCGGGCAAGGCCGACACGCCCTACGGATCGCTGTCCGGTGGACAGCAGCAGCGGCTGTCCATCGCGCTCGCCCTGGTCGGCAACCCCAGGATCGCCGTTTTCGACGAGCTGACCACCGCACTCGACCCGCACGCCCGGCGCGAGACCTGGAAGCTGATCGAGAAGGTCAGGGAGCAGGACGTGACCGTGCTGCTGGTCACCCACTTCATGGAGGAGGCCGAGCGGCTCTGCGACCGGATCGCCATCATCGAATCCGGCCGGGTCGTGGCCCTGGACACCCCCTCCGGACTGGTGTCCCGGGTCGATGAGCAGCAGATCATCCGGTTCAAGCCGTCCGTGCCGATGGACGACGAACTGCTGACCTCGCTGCCCGAGGTGAGCAGTGTGACCCGGTCCAAGTCGCAGGTGACGGTGGTCGGCAAGGGCAATGTCGTCTACGCGGTGATCTCCGTCCTGGCCCGCAATCAGATCGTGGCGAACGAACTCCGCCTGGAGCAGGCGAGTCTCGATGACGCCTTCGTCGCCCTGACCGGCTCCAAGCCCGCCAACTGAACCGCCGAGGAGATCTCTGCCATGTCCGGGCGCACCAAGCTCACCTTTGTCGAGAGCAAGCTGTTCCTGCGCGATCCCACCGCGGTGTTCTTCGTCATCGCGCTGCCCATCATGCTGCTGGCCATCTTCCACTTCGTCACCACCAAGTCCAACGACGACGCCGCCACCAAGGAGTCGATGGCCGCGTTCGTCCCCGCGATGGCCATGTCGCTGTGTCTGACGATGCTGGCCCTCAACCTGCTGCCCACGACGTTGGCGACCTACCGGGAGAAGGGCATTCTGCGGCGCCTGGCCGCGAGCCCCGTCCACCCGGGGAACCTGCTGATCGCCCAGCTCTTCATCAACCTGGTCACGGCGGCGGTCTCCGCGGTGCTGGTGCTGATCGTCGGCAAGGCCGCCTTCGACACCAAGCTGCCCGGTGACGTCCCGGCCTTCCTGGTGAGCTTCGCCCTGGGCACCTGGGCGCTGTTCTCCATCGGCCTGGTCATCGCGGCCATCGCGCCGAGCAGCAAGTCGGCCACCGCGATGGGCCTTTCCCTGCTCTTCCCCAGCCTCTTCTTCGGCGGGGCGTTCCTCCCCAAGGAGGATCTGCCCGAGACCGTGTCCACCATCGGCGACTACACCCCGCTGGGCGCCGCGCTGCAGGCCCTGCGCGACTCCTGGGAGAACCAGTGGCCGCAGGCGCTGCATCTGACCGTCCTCGGGGTGATCGCGGTGGCCGCCACCGCGGCCGCGGCCAAGCTGTTCCGCTGGGAGTGAGGTGAGCGCGTCCAAGGACGACGGCGGACGGTGGGAGCGGCACTCCGACATCCTGTTCGGAGGGCTGCCCTACCTTCTGCTGTTTCTGTCCACGGCCCTGAGCGTGGTCCACGGCCCGCCGTCGGCCCGGGAGCTGCTCACCACGCTCGGCCTGGCGGCGCTGGCCGCCCTCTGGATCCTGGGCACCTACACCCTGCCGACGGGCCGCCGCAGCAGACAGCCGTACGGCATGGCGCCGACGGCCGTCTACTTCACCGGGCTGCTCGCCCTCTCCGCCGCGCTGATGGCGCGGGACCAGGTGTTCATGGTCTTCGCCGCCACCGGGTTCCTGCAGGCGCTGGTGCTGCTGCCGACGGTCTGGGCGCTGGTGTCCGTGGCGGCCACCTCGTTCGTCGTCAACACCGTGCCGGACGGCTTCCCGCGCCCCACGACCGGCGCGGTGGTCGGCTATATCGCCGCCATCGCCTTCCAGACCGTGGTGATCGGCTGGATCAATCTGCTGTCGAGCCGGCTGAACGAACAGCATCAGCGGCGCAAACGGACCGTGGCCGAACTCCGGTCGGCGCTCAACGAGAACGCCGGGCTGCACGCCCAGCTCATCACCCAGGCGCGGGAGGCCGGAGTGCTGGACGAGCGCCAGCGGATGGCGGGGGAGATCCATGACACCCTCGCCCAGGGGCTGGCCGGCATCATCCGGCAGCTGGAAGCCGCCGAACACGCCGAAGGCGACCGCGAGGTGTGGCGCCGCCATCTCGGCGCGGCCAAGGACCTGGCCCGGGACAGCCTGGCCGAGGCGCGCCGGTCGGTGCAGGCGCTCCGCCCCGAGCAACTGGAGTCCCGGACGCTGCCCGACGCCCTGGAGTGCCTGGCCGAGGGCTGGTCACGGGGGCGGGGGGCGAAGGTCGCGTTCGCGACGACCGGGACCGCCACCCCGGTCCACGCCGAACTGGAGGCCACGCTCTACCGGGTGGCGCAGGAGGCCCTCGCCAACATCGCCAAGCACGCCGAGGCGTCGAAGGTGGGCATCACGCTGTCGTACATGGAGGACGTGGTCGTCCTCGATGTGCTCGACGACGGCGTCGGATTCGACCCCGTGGCCGCGGAGGCCGCGGCCGGCACCTCCGGTGACCACGGGCTGGGGCTTGTGGCGATGCGGCGCCGGCTGAGCCGGGTCGCCGGTACGTTGGACATCGAAAGCGCCCGTGGCGAGGGCACCGCCATCAGCGCGGCCGTCCCCGTCATCCCCCAGGAAGCCGGTGCATGAGCGGAATCACCCCCAGCGGTCACACCCACGGCGGTAACGCCCACGACGGCGGCGACGCCCGCCGCGCCACCGCCGCGCCCATCCGCATCCTCATCGTGGACGACCACCCCGTGGTCCGCGACGGGCTGCGCGGGGTGCTGGAGCGGGACCCCGACTTCACGGTGATCGGCGAGGCCGGTGACGGTGCCGAGGCCGTCGAACTGTACGAGCGGCGGCCGGCCGATGTGGTCCTGATGGATCTGCGCATGCCCCGGATGGGCGGGGTCGAGGCCATCAAACGGCTGCTGCGCGGCGACCCGGAGGCCCGGATCCTGGTGCTGACCACCTATGACACCGACAGCGACGTCATGGGCGCCCTGGCCGCCGGGGCGACCGGCTATCTCCTCAAGGACACCCCGCGCGAGGAGCTGACCCGCGCCGTGCGGTCCGCCTCCTCGGGCCAGTCCGTCCTCTCGCCCGCGGTCACCGGACGGGTTCTCGGCCAGGTCCGCAAACCCACCCAGGGACCGTTGAGCGACCGTGAACTCCAAGTGCTCAGGCTTATCGCGGACGGGGCCACGAATCGACAGGCCGCGGCAGCGTTGTTCATCAGCCAGGCGACCGTGAAGACACATCTGTTGCATGTCTACGAGAAGCTCGGGGTGAAGGATCGCGCGGCAGCCGTCAGCGAGGCCCATAAACGACATCTATTCCAATGACATCTATTCCAATGACATCGCAGGTCAGAGCCGTGATAGGGGTGGCAGATAGGGGTGGATGAGGGTAGGGGTTGTTCCGCTCGAAGCGGCGCCAATACGGTGGCGATATGGCCCACATGCGAGATCGGCAGGCCGTTGTTATCGGCGGCACCGGATTCATCGGGCGACATATCTGCAGGGCTCTCACCAAACGCGGATATGAAGTCCTGGCAATAGCGAGAAAACCCGCTGAACCCATTCCCGGAGTCGCATTTCTGCCCCTTGACGCGGTATCCGCGCCGAGCGACGACATCGCCCGGGCCGCGAAGTCCGCCGATCTCGTCGTCAACGCCGCGGGCGACAGCTGGGAAGGCGACGAGGCGAGCATGACGGCCTCGCACATCCCGCTCGTCGACCGGCTGGTGGACGCCGTGGCGACCCTCCCCAGGCGGCCGCGGCTGGTGCATCTGGGCTCGGTGCACGAGTACGGCCCCGTCCCCGACGGCACGGCCATCACCGAGGACCACCCCACCGCCCCCCACACCCCCTACGCCCGCACCAAGCTCGTCGGCAGCCGGATCGTCCTGGGCGCGGCGGACGCGGGCCGCATCGACGGCTGTGTCCTGCGCGTCACCAACGTCTGCGGACCGGGCACCCCCCGGGGCAGCTTCCTCGGCGGACTCGCCCACCGGCTGCGCCGGACCACCAAGGACGCTCCGCTCTCCCTCACCCTCGTCGACGACCAGCGCGACTTCATCGACGTCCGCGACGTCGCCGAGGCCGTGGCGCTGGCCGCGAGCAGCCCGGTAACCGGCCGGGCGATCAACATCGGGCAGGGCGACGCCTCCAGCATGCGCGAACTGGCCTGGCTGCTGATCTCCGCCTCCCAGGTCCCCGCGGATCTGGTGCGCGAGGAGAGCGGTGCCGTGCACAGCAAGGGCGGCAGCTGGACCCAGGCCGACATCCGCCTCGCCCGGCAGCTCATGGGCTGGTCCCCGAAGGTGGCCCTGAAGGAATCCCTCCACGACCTGTGGGCCGCCTCCGCCACCTCGAGCCGACCGGCTGCCGCGGCGGCCCGTACCGAAGGACACTGATGGAGTACACCTATCTCGGACGCACCGGCCTCAAGGTGAGCCGGGTGTGCCTGGGCACCTTGAACCTCGGGGTCAGGGCGAGCGACGAGGAGAGCCACGCGATCCTGGACACCGCACTGGACCGCGGGGTCAACTTCGTCGACACCGCCAACCAGTACGGCTGGCAGAAGCACAAGGGCTACACCGAGGAGTTCCTCGGCGGCTGGTTCGCCCAGGGAGGCGGCCGGCGCGAGAAGGTCGTGCTGGGCACGAAGGTGTTCAACCCGATGAGCGACTGGCCCAATGACTCGGGGCTGTCCGCCCGGCACATCATCGCCTCCTGCGAGGACTCGCTGCGCCGGCTGGGCACCGACTGGATCGACCTGTTCCAGATGCACCACATCGACCGCCACGCCCCCTGGGAGGAGGTGTGGCAGGCGATGGAGACGCTGACCCGGCAGGGCAAGGTGCGCTACGTCGGCTCGTCCAACTTCGCCGGCTGGCATATCGCCGAGGCCCAGGAGACCGCCGCCCGCCGCCACTTCCTCGGCATCGTCTCCGAGCAGAGCGTCTACAACCTCGTCACCCGCCATATCGAACTGGAGCTGATCCCCGCCGCCCAGCGGTACGGGGTCGGGGTGCTCGCCTGGTCCCCGCTGCACGGCGGACTGCTCAGCGGGGCGCTGCGCAAGCTGGCCGAGGGCACCGCGATGAAGACCGCCCAGGGCCGGGCGGCCCAGGCGCTGGAGGTCCACCGGGACGCCGTCGCCGCGTACGAGAAGCTGTGCGACGGCCTCGGCGCCGACCCGGCCGAGGTGGGCCTGGCCTGGGTGATGGGCCGCCCCGGCATCACCGCGCCGGTCATCGGGCCGCGCAGCCTGCGGCAGCTCGAAGGGGCCTTCAAGGCCATGGAGCTGACGCTGTCCGACGAGGTGCTGACCGAACTGGACCGGCTGTTCCCGCCGATCGGCAACGGCGGCCCCGGACCGGAGGCGTGGGCGTGGTGAAAACGCTCCAGGAGCGGCTGGTCCGCTCGGCCGCCACCGTCGACAGCTCGGTGACCCTGCTCGCCGACTTCCAGCGCTGGTTCCGGGAGCGCGTCGACGCCGACGAGTCCCGGGTCGAGATCATTCCGTTCGAGAAGCTGCGCGGCTGGGACTTCGCGCCGGACACCCACAACCTCGTCCATGAGACCGGCCGGTTCTTCAGCGTCGAGGGCATCCGGGTACGGATGCCCGGGGCGCCGGTGGAGGAGTGGCGCCAGCCGATCCTCCACCAGCCGGAGATCGGCATCCTCGGCATCCTGGTCAAGGACTTCGACGGCGTACCGCACTTCCTGATGCAGGCCAAGATGGAGCCGGGCAACCACGGCGGGCTGCAGCTCTCGCCCACCGTCCAGGCGACCCGCAGCAACTACACCCGGGTGCACAAGGGCCGGGCCGTGCCGTATGTGGAGTACTTCCAGCGGGCGGACCGGCACCGGGTGCTCGCCGACGTCCGCCAGTCGGAGCAGGGCAGCTGGTTCTTCCACAAGCGCAACCGCAACATGCTGGTCGAGGTCGCACCGGAGACGGACGTCGAGGTGCGCGACGGCTTCCGCTGGCTGACGCTGGGCCAGCTGCACCATCTGCTGGCGGTGGAGGACCTGGTGAACATGGACGCGCGCAGCGTCCTGGCCTGTCTGCCGCACTCCCCGCTGGACCCCGAGGAGACCTTCCCGGCCCTCAAGGCCCACAGCCGCCACCGCGACGCGGACATCCTGAGCTGGATCACCGGGCTGCGCACCGAGCGCGAGGTGTTCACCGAGCGGATACCACTGCGGGAGACGGCCGGCTGGCACCGCAGCGCCCATCGGATCTCCCATGAGAGCGGGCGCTTCTTCAGCGTGATGGCCGTGGACGTGACCGCGGGCGGCCGTGAGGTGGGCGGCTGGACCCAGCCCATGATCGAGCCCCATGGCCCGGGCGTGGCGGCCTTTTTGCTGGCCTACGCCGACCAGGTGCCGCATGTGCTGGTGCAGGCCCGCGCCGAACCCGGCTACACGGATGTGGTGGAACTGGCCCCCACCGTGCAGTGCACCCCGCGCAACTACACCCACCTGCCCGAGGGGGCCACCCCGCCGTTCCTCCGGGAGGTGGTGGAGGCGCCTGCCGGCCGGGTGCGGTTCGACACCGTGCTCTCCGAGGAGGGCGGCCGTTTCTTCCACGCCTTCAACCGCTATCTCGTCGTGGAGACCGAGATGAGCGCGGTCCCCGAGGAGCCGTCGCACTACCGCTGGATGGCGGTGCGTCAGCTGCTCGACCTGATACGCCACAGCCATTACGTCAATGTCGAGGCCCGCACGCTCATCGCCTGTCTGCACTCCCTGGCGGTATAGGGGGGGCGCCTAGGGGGGCCGGACCTGGGCGGACGTAGGGGTTATTCGGATCGTGGCCGCTGCCATAGCCTCCGGGACACAGGCTGCCCGGGGCGGTACATCGGAGGACATGTCATGCAGGACATCATCAGCGCCGTGCTGGCAGAAGATGCGGTGGCCGCGGATTTCGCCGCCTTGAACGTGCCCGAGTCCTATCGGGGCGCGGTGATCCTCAAAGAGGAATCCGGGATGTTCGAGGGCATGGCCACCAAGGACAAGGACCCTCAGAAGTCGCTCCACATCCGTGAGGTGCCCACGCCCGAACCGGGCCCGGGCGAGGCGGTGATCGCGGTCATGGCCAGCGCGATCAACTACAACACCGTGTGGAGCGCCATCTTCGAGCCGCTGCCGACCTTCGGCTTCCTGGAGCGGTACGCACGGACCGACGACCCCGGAGCGGCCCGCCACGACCAGCCCTACCACGTCCTCGGCTCCGATCTGGCCGGTGTGGTGCTGCGCACCGGGCCGGGGGTGCGCCACTGGAAGCCCGGCGACCGGGTGGTGGCCCACTGCCTGTCCATCGAACTGCGCTCACCGGACGGCCACGACGACAGCATGCTCGACCCCGAGCAGCGCATCTGGGGCTTCGAGACCAACTTCGGCGGGCTCGCCGAGCTCTCGCTGGTCAAGGCCAACCAGCTGATGCCGATGCCCGCCCACCTCACCTGGGAGGAGGCCGCGTCCTCCGGCCTGGTCAACTCCACGGCGTACCGGCAGCTCGTCTCCCGCAACGGCGCCCAGATGAAACAGGGCGATGTGACCCTCATCTGGGGCGCGGCCGGTGGCCTCGGCTCGTACGCCACCCAACTGGCCGTCAACGGCGGGTCCATCCCGGTGTGCGTGGTCTCCGGGCGGCGCAAGGCCGAACTCGTCCGCTCCATGGGGGCCGAGCTGGTCATCGACCGGGCCGCGGAGGGCTATCGGTTCTGGAAGGACGCGACCACGCCCGACCCCAAGGAGTGGAAGCGCTTCGGCGCCCGGATCCGCGAACTGACCGGCGGCGACGATCCGGACATCGTCCTGGAGCACCCCGGCCGGGAGACCTTCGGCGCCAGTGTGTACGTGGCGCGGCGCGGCGGAACGATCGTCACCTGCGCCTCGACGTCCGGCTACCGCCATGAGTACGACAACCGCTATCTGTGGATGGCGCTCAAGCGGATCATCGGCACCCACTTCGCCAACTACCGGGAGGCATGGGCGGCCAACCGGCTGATCGAGAAGGGGATGGTGCACCCCACGCTCTCCAAGGTCTATCCGCTCGCCGCGGTCGGCACGGCCACCCAGGACGTGCACCGCAACCGCCACTCCGGGAAGGTCGGCGTCCTGTGCCTGGCCCCGGAGGAGGGCCTGGGGGTGCGCGATCCGGAGCTGCGCGAGCGCCATCTGCCGTCCATCAACCGCTTCCGCAGCCAGGACTGAACCTGAACCGGTCCACGGCCGTGGTCAGGACAGCGACGGCACCACCGGCCGCCAGGGCGCGAACGGACTCGCCCCGCGGGGCAGCACTCCGGCCAGCTCCGGGCAGTGCCGCAGGACCACCGAGGTCATGCTGGACTTCTCCACCCAGTCCAGCCCCAGCGGCGTGTACACCTCGGGCCGGAAATCCACGGTCAGAAGGCGGTCGTCCTGAATCCGCCGGGTGGCCATGAGCAGCAGGACATGGCACGCCGTCTCGCTGAAGCCGGCCCCCTCGGGCCGGTTCTCCGCGAACAGCCCGACCATGGTGTCGATCTCGTTGACCGAGGCGTAGACCTCCTCGAGCCGCGCGACCGTGTCCGGATCGGGGGACAGCTCCTCGAAGGAGCGGATCCGCGCTCTGCCCAGCCGGGCCCGGAAGTCGTTGTACCGCGGTACGCCCCGCCGCCGGGCCCGCATCAGATCCGCCACCGGCAGATCGAGGAGCTCGCCGTCCCGCTCACAACGCCGCAGTGCGCGCGGGTAGTTGCCCAGGGTGATCGCGCCCGGACGGGCGATGCCGAAGGAGTAGAGGGCGTCCGCGAGCCCCGTCTTGCGCATCACCGCCTCGGCCGCCGCGCCCCGAACCTCGTCGAAGCCGAGCGACCGCGACCGCCGCCCGAAGCGGTGGTCGCACAGCTCGACGTCGTCCGGGACCAGCGGATGCGTCCGGTAGACCGTCATGAACTCCTCGGCGAGGGCGAACGGCACCCCGGGATGGTCCGGCACACCGCGGGGGCCGCCCGCCGACGCGCTCGCCTCGAACAGCCACAGGCCGAGCCGGGACAGCCAATGGGCGGGCGGGCCCTGCCAGTTGGTCTTCGAGCCGAGGTCGATCACCTCGGTGGTGAGGATCGCCGGAATCCACTCCACCGTATGGATCTTGGCGATGAGCGCGGAGACCACCAGCCGGGCCGTGTGACGCACCGACTCCTCGTCCATCGCCGGATGGGTGCGGCGCAGCGCCTCGCACACCGCCTCGTGCTCACGGGCGAAGAGCGTGTGCATCGCGCTGAGCCCCAGCCACCAGGCGCCGGCCGAGCCGATCGGCGGCACCCCGCCCGGGCCCAGCGGCAGATGGCCCTCCTCCAGGCGCGGCCCGGCGCCGCCGTACACCTGCGAGCCGTCCCACCGGTGGGAGGTGGCGTCGACCCAGTCCGGGGACTGGAAGTGGGTCCAGGCGGCCGCCAGGACATTGAGCGAGGTGGCGGGCCGGAAACGCTCCCGGTGCAGCAGCCGTCCGCTGACCGTGGCGGGGTGGGGCACATGGATCAGTTCGGGCCGGCGGACCGGTGACAGACGACGGCCGACGGCGGCCCCGGCCACGTCTCTTCGCGCCATGCCCGGATCGCCGGCCGGGCCGTCGTACGGGCGCGCCACCCGCGGCCTCTCCCCGGCCGGGGCGGGAGCCGGATCGGGGCGCGGCGGCGCCTCGGGCGGGGCCGCGTCGAGGAGGCCGAGCCGGCGCAGCGTCCGGCCCAGCGCGACCGGGTTGAGCAGCCCCAGCGGGTCCGGCAGCCGATGCCAGGGCACACAGCGGTCGACCAGGCCGAAGGCCGCGCGCACCGGCAGGCCGAAGGCGGCGCGCACCGGAACGGGCAGCAGTGCGGTGGGACGCGGTTCGCAGGAGGGGCCCGGCTCGGCGGCAGGGCCCGGCCCGGCGGTGGGGAAGCGCAGGCCGAGGCGGTGCGCCGCGGCGACCTCGTACGCGGCCTTGCGCGCCCGGTTGAGATTGCCCAGCGGACGGAACTCCTCGGTGGTGTGCCAGGGATTGAACGCCAGCAGCTCGACCCGGCGGGCCGCGGCCCGGGCCCGGGCGCTGTCCAGGTCCTGGCACGGCACGGTGAGCACCGCGACCGGGACGACCGGGGCGTCGCCCTCCCGCCACTCCACCGAGCCGTCCTCGACCGGGGTGCGGCGGTCGTCCAGATAGCGCTGCACACACAGCTCGAAGGCGATGTCGCCGGTGGACAGCCGCATCGCCAGCTCACGGTCGAGATAGTCGGGGTCGCCGCGGTCGGGCGGGGGAGCGGCGGTGCCGCCGGGCGCCGGACGGAGTTGATACCGCACCGGACCGGCCGGGCCCCACAGGATCGCGCCCCGGCTCCAGAAGGTCTCGCGGGCCAGCGAGCCCACCGTATGGCGGGTGGCGATCCGCACATTGCGGCGCATCCGGTCGGCGGTGGCCCAGCCCACCGCCAGCGGCAGCCGGACGAAGAGCCCGAACGCCTTCTCCACGGTGCTCCCCGCGCCCGCCGTGGCCTTGGCGAAGGCGACGAACTCGTGTACATCGGCGGCATGGGACACCGGGAAGCTGGTGGCCAGCAGATCGTGGGTCTCCTCAGGACCGGCCTGGACCCGCACCGCCATCCGGCGCAGATCGGGTGTGGTGTCATGCCGCTCGGTGCCGCTCGCGCTGGACAGCCGCACCGCGGCCGGGTACTCGGCGCCCGGCCGGGCGTATCCCACGCACAGCTCCGGCGGAAGGTCGTCACGGAACCGCAGCCGGGCGTTCTCCACACCCAGCGCCGCCTTGGCCCGGAAGGGGCGCAGGAGCTGCGGGGCGCCCGGGCTGTCCGCGCCGCCGGGGCGTGCCCGCTGCGTCCGCATCAGCTCGCGGGTCAGCTTCTCGAAGCGCCGCCGCTCGGCCTCGGGGCTGCCGCCCTCGTACGCCTCATAGCCCTCGTACGTCGCGCCTCGCGTCCCGCCCGTCGCCTCGTGCCGTGCCGCCTCGCCGACGCGTGCCGCCACACCGCCGCGTACTGCCTCGCTTCGTACGGACTGCTGTCCGGTGTCGACCATGGGGAACGCTCCGTACGGGGCAGGCTGGGACGAGAGGGGACAAAAGAGACGGTAAGGGAGCGCCCGCGAGGCCGCAGCCCGGAGCGGTGCGCCGGTGGTAACCGGCCCCCTCCGGGGCGCCCCGGGTGAATCGCCTCCGCCCTGCGGCACACTGGTGGCATGCCGGAGCTGCCCGAGGTGGAGGCCCTCACCGCGATCCTGGCCGAGCGCGCCGCCGGCCGGGAGATCGCCCGCGTCCTCCCCGTCGCGGTGAGCGTCCTGAAGACCTACGACCCGCCGCTGAGCGCGCTCGAAGGCCACACCATCACGGCGGCGGCCCGCCACGGCAAGTTCCTCGACCTGGCCACCGACGGCCCCCATCTGGTCGTCCACCTCGCCAAGGCGGGCTGGCTGCGCTGGCGGGACGGACTCCCCGAGGCCCCGCCCCGCCCCGGCAAGGGCCCGCTCGCGCTGCGGCTGCTCCTGGCCGGTCCGGAGCGCTCCGGGTTCGACCTCACCGAGGCCGGGACGCGCAAGGGGCTCGCGGTGTACGTGGTCCGCGACCCGCGGGAGGTCCCCGGGGTCGCCCGGCTGGGCCCGGACCCGCTCGACGACTCCTTCACCCTGGAGGCGTTCGCCGGGCTGCTGCGCGGCGTACGCCACCGGATCAAGGGGGTGCTGCGCGACCAGAGCGTCATCGCCGGGATCGGCAACGCCTACTCCGACGAGATCCTGCACGCCGCCCGGATGTCGCCCTACCGGCTCGCCTCGGACCTCACCGAAGAGGAGATCGCCTGGGTGTACGAGGCGATGGGCGCCACGCTGCGCTCCGCCGTCGAGCGCTCCCGCGGTCTGGCCGCCACCGACCTCAAGGGGGAGAAGCGCGGCGGCATGCGGGTGCACGGCCGTACCGGGCAGCCGTGCCCGGTGTGCGGGGACACCGTCCGCGAGGTGTCCTTCCGCGACTCCTCGCTGCAGTACTGCCCCACCTGCCAGACCGGCGGCAAGCCGCTCGCCGACCGGCGGCTGTCCCGGCTGCTCAAGTAGCGGAGCCGCGCACGTAGCGCGGGTGTTCGCTCAGCGGGGCCGCTCACGTGGCGGGTTGCCGGAGCTGTCCCAAATGCCGCCCACCGCAGGGTAGTTGAACTGCCGCTCTTGACCCGGGGGGCTCCGGTCCGCCATATGGTGCTGTCGCAACCCCATGACACGACCACCCCACGCCACGTCACGGAGCACCATGACCACAGCCCTGATCATCGGTGGCGGCATCGCCGGCACGGTGACCGCGATGGCCCTGCGGAAAGCCGGGATCGACGCGGTCGTCTACGAGACGTACCCCACGGACGCCACCGACGCGGGTGCGTTCCTCGTCGTCGCCGCCAACGGCCTGGAGGCATTGCGCACCATCGACGCCCATGAACCGGTGCTGGAGAACTCCTTCCCGGTCGGCCGCGTCGAGTTCATCAGCAACACCGGCAAGCGGCTCGGCAACCGGCCCATGTCCGGATCGCAGGACGGTGGCCTCGGCTCCGTCACCCTCAAACGCGCCACCCTCGCCCGGGTGCTGCGCGAGGAGGCGGTGCGCCGCGGAGTGCGCATCGAGCACGGCAAGCGGCTGCTGGCCGCACACACCAGCCCCGACGGCCGGATCGTCGGCTCCTTCGCCGACGGCGGGCGCGCCGTGGGCGATGTGCTGATCGGCGCCGACGGCATCCACTCGCTCGTCCGCAGGTCCATCGACGCGGCCGCGCCCCGGCCCCGCTACACCGGACAGCACACCGTCTGCGGCTACACCCGCGACGCCGAGACGCCCCCGGACCCGGACGCCTACACCATGATCTTCGGCAAGCAGGCGTTCTTCGGCTGCACCACCGCCCCGGACGGCGAGGTGTGGTGGTTCTGCAACGCTCCCGCCGAGGAGATGTCCAAGGGTGAGCTCGCCGGCATCACCGCCGAGGAGTGGCGGGAGCGGCTGCTGAAGCTCTTCGCCGAGGACAACACCCCCGCCGCCGACCTGGTCCGCGCCACCGGCGACGCCATCGTGGCCACCGCCGCCTACGACATCGTCTCCACCCCCGCCTGGTCCGAGGAGGCCATGGTCATCGTCGGCGATGCCGCACACGCCTGCGCGCCCAACGCCGCCCAGGGCGCGTCGATGGCCATCGAGGACGGTGTCGTGCTCGCCAAATGCCTGCGCGATCTGCGCTCGCCCCAGTCGGCCTTCGCCGCGTACGAGGCGCTGCGCCGGGAGCGGGTCGAGAAGGTCGCAGCGGGCAGCGCGGGCATGGCCCGCCGCACGGCGCCGGGACCCGTGGCGCGGGCCCTGCGCGATGCCACCATGCCGCGCAAGCTGGACCGGGCCGGCAACGGCGCCCCCGACTGGCTGACCGGCTACCGCATCGACTGGGACGAGCCGGTCGACGCGCAGACGGCCCGCCGGCGCCGCTGACCCACCGCGGCCCCGCCCCCGGACCGTACCGGGACCCTCCGGAACGCGGTCCCGGAGGCGGGGCCGCGTGGGCCCGACGTTTGGTCCGGACTCTCACGGGCACTTGGTGCTCCCTGGCCCCGTATGCCCGGGAGATTCGTGTGAGCCCAGTACGCATAGTGATCGTCGGTGCCGGTTTCGCCGGTTATCAGGCCGCCCGTGACCTCTCCCGCACTCTGCGGGGTGCCGCGGACATCGTCCTGATCAACCCCAATGACTACTTCCTGTATCTGCCGCTGCTGCCCGAAGTGGCGGCCGGGGTCCTGGAGCCCCGCCGGATCTCGGTCTCTCTCACCGGCACCCTGCCGCATGTCCGGCTGGTGCTGGGCGAGGTCCACGGCGTCGACCTGGACGCCCGCCGGATCTCCTGGCGGGACCCGGACGGACGGACCGCCGAGATGGCGTACGACCGCCTCATCCTCTCCGTGGGCAGCGTCAACAAGCTGCTGCCGATTCCCGGTGTGGCCGAGCACGCCCATGGCTTCCGCGGCATGCCGGAGGCGCTCTACCTGCGCGACCACGTCACCCGGCAGATCGAGATGTCCGGCACCAGTGAGGACCCGCGGGAGCGGGCCGCCCGCCGCACCTTCGTGGTGGTCGGCGCCGGCTACACCGGCACCGAGGTGGCCGCCCACGGGGTGCTCTTCACCGACTCGCTCGCGCGCGAGAACACCACGCTGCGCGACGCGCCGCGGCCCCGCTGGCTGCTGGTCGACATCGCGCCCCGGGTGCTGCCGGAGCTGGACAAGAAGCTGTCCCGCACGGCCGACCGGGTGCTGCGCAAACGGGGCGTGGAGATCCGCACCCGTACCACGGTCAAGGAGGCCACCTCGGAGGGCGTTCGGCTGGACGACGGCGAGTTCATCGACACCCGGTCGCTGATCTGGTGTGTCGGGGTGCGCCCCGACCCGCTGGTGGAGCAGCTCGGGCTGCCGACCGAACGCGGCCGGCTGAGGGTCGACCAGTATCTGGCCGTACCCGGCCATCCGGAGGTGCTGGCCTGCGGGGACGCCGCCGCGGTACCCGATCTGACCCGGCCGGGCCAGTTCACCCCGATGACCGCACAGCACGCCCACCGGCAGGGAAAGGTCGCGGCCCACAACGTCCTGGCCTCCCTCGGGCGCGGCGACCCCAAACCGTACAAACACCATGACCTCGGGTTCACCGTCGACCTCGGCGGGGTGCAGGCCGCCGCGGACCCGCTGCACATACCGCTGTCCGGGCCGATCGCGAACGCGGTCACCCGCGGCTATCACCTGATGGCGATGCCGGGGAACCGGGTCCGGGTCGCCGCCGACTGGCTGCTCGACGCGGTGCTGCCACGTCAGGCGGTGCAGCTCGGGGTGATCCCGCCGTGGGCGGTGCCGCTGGACACCGAATCGCCCGAGGTCGCGCAGACGGTACGGGCGGGTCGCGGCTGACCGTCGGCGAAACCTGGAAGGAGAACAATGCGACACGAACAACTCAGCGAGCTCGGCCAGCAGCTCCGTGTGGACTCGGTGCGCGCCGCCGATGCCGCCGGGTCCGGCCATCCCACGTCGTCGATGTCGGCGGCGGACCTGATGGCCGTCCTGATGGGAAACCATCTGCGTTATGACTTCGAGCAACCCGAGCGTCCGGGCAATGACCACCTGATCTTCTCCAAGGGCCATGCCTCCCCGCTGCTCTACTCGGTCTACAAGGCGGCCGGGGCCCTCCGCGACGAGGAGTTCATCACCTTCCGCAAGCGCGGCAGCAGGCTGGAGGGCCACCCCACCCCGCGGCTGCCGTGGGTGGACGTGGCCACCGGATCGCTCGGGCAGGGCCTGCCCTACGGCGTGGGCATGGCGCTGAGCGGCAAGCGGCTCGACCACCTGCCGTACCGCGTCTGGGTGCTGTGCGGCGACAGCGAGATGGCCGAGGGTTCGATGTGGGAGGCGTTCGAGCACGCGGGCTATGAGCGGCTGGACAACCTCACCGCCATCATCGATGTGAACCGGCTCGGCCAGCGCGGCCCCACCCGCCATGAATGGGACCTGGACGCCTACGCGCGGCGCATCCGCGCCTTCGACTGGCACACCATCGAGATCGACGGCCATGACATCGAGGCCATCGACCGCGCCTACGCCGAGGCGCTGTCCACCGTCGGCCGCCCCACCGCCATCATCGCCCGCACCATGAAGGGCCGCGGCGTCGCCTCGGTGGAGAACCGCGAGGGCATGCACGGCAAGCCGCTGAAGAACCCGGAGGAGGCCATCGCCGAACTCGGCGGCGTACGCAACCTGGCCGTGCCGGTGCTCGGCCCGCCCTCGGTCTCTCCCACCCGGCCCTTCGCCGAGGGCCCGCTGGTCCTGCCGCGCTACAACACCGGCGACTCGGTCCCCACCCGTGACGCGTTCGGCGAGGCGGTGGCCGCCGTCGGCACCGCCCGCGGCGATGTGGTGGCGCTCGACGGAGAGGTGGGCGACTCCACCCGCCTGGAGTACTTCCACAAGGAACACCCCGAGCGGTACTTCGAGTTCTTCATCGCCGAGCAGCAACTGGTGGCCGCCGCCGTCGGCATGCAGGCCCGCGGCTGGAATCCGTACGTCTCCACCTTCGCGGCCTTCTTCACCCGCGCCTACGACTTCATCCGGATGGCCGCCATCAGCGACGCGGACCTCAACCTCATCGGCTCCCACGCCGGGGTGGCCATCGGTGAGGACGGCCCCTCGCAGATGGGCGTGGAGGACCTGGCGGCCATGCGGGCGGTGCACGGCAGCACGGTGCTCTACCCGTGCGACGCCAACCAGACCGCCCAGCTGACCGCGGCCATGGCCGCGGAGTCCGGCATCCGCTATCTGCGCACCACCCGCGGCGGAACGCCGGTCATCTACCCGCCCACCGAGAGCTTCCCCATCGGCGGCTCCAAGGTCGTCCGCGCCACCGACGACGACCAGGTCACCCTCATCGGCGCGGGGGTCACCCTGCACGAGGCCATCGAGGCCGCCGACCGGCTCGCCCAGGAGGGCATCCCCGCCCGCGTCATCGACCTGTACTCGGTCAAGCCGGTGGACGCCGAGACGCTGCGCACCGCCGCCGAGGTGACGGGCCGGCTGATCACCGTGGAGGACCACCACCCCGAGGGCGGACTGGGCGACGCGGTGCTCGGGGCGTTCGGCGACGGCCGCCCGGCGCCCCGGACGATCCGGCTCGCACTGCGCACGATGCCGGGCTCCTCGACCCCCGACGAGCAACTGCGCGACGCGGGGATCGACGCGGACGCGATCGTCGCGGCCGCGCGCGAGCTGGTCGGCCGGGCCGGCTGAGGAGGCGGACGGCCGAGGACCCCGGGTCGGCTGAGGAGGCGGACGGCCGAGGACCCCGGGTCGGCTGAGGAGGCGGACGGCCGAGGACCCCGGGTCGGCCGAGCACCTCGGGACGGCCGAGCACCTCGGGACGGCCGAGCACCTCGGGACGGCCGAGCACCTCGGGACGGCCGAGCACCCCGGGACGGCCGAGGACACGACGCGGCCGGAAGGAGCGGACACATGGGCATCAAGCAGGGCATGCGCGTGGTGGTGGTCGGAGCCACCGGTAACGCCGGTACGAGCGTCGTCCGCGCGCTCGGCGAGGCCCCGGACATCGAGTCGATCGTGGGCGTCGCCCGCCGGGTGCCCAACTGGTCGCCGCCGAAGACCACCTGGGTACGGGCGGACATCGGCCGGGACGCCGGTGCGCAGGCCGATCTCGTACGGCACTTCGAGGGCGCCGACGCGGTCGTCCACCTCGCCTGGCTGATCCAGCCCAGCCACCGGCCCGCCGTCACCTGGGACACCAATGTCCTCGGCAGCATCCGCGTGTTCGAGGCGGTGGCGCGGGCCGAGGTGCCGGTGCTGGTGTACGCCTCCTCGGTGGGCGCCTACTCACCCGGCCCCGAGGACGGCCGCCCGGTGGACGAGTCCTGGCCCACCCACGGCTGGCCGGAGGCCGCGTACTGCCGTGAGAAGGCGTATGTGGAGCGGGTGCTCGACGCCTTCGAACGGGAGCATCCGCAGATCCGGGTGGTGCGGATGCGGCCGGGCTTCCTCTTCAAGGAGGAGGCGGCGGCCGAGCAGCGCCGGCTGTTCATGGGGCCGTTCCTGCCCCGGCGGCTGATCCGCGCCGGCTTCCTGCCCGCGGTCTTCGACCTGCCCGGGCTGCGCCTCCAGGTCCTGCACACCGACGACGCCGCCGAGGCGTACCGCCTGGCGCTCGGCCGGCAGGTGCGCGGCGCCTTCAACCTCGCGGCCGAACCGCCGGTCGACGGCGAGACCCTGGCCGGCCTCCTCGACGCACGGACGGTGCGGATCCCGCGCGTCGCCGCCCGCTCGGCCATGGCCACGGCCTGGCATCTGCGTCTGCTGCCTCCCTCGCCCCAGCTGTTCGACGCGGCCCTGCGGCTCCCGCTGATGGACACCACCCGTGCCCAGGAGGAACTGGGCTGGCGGCCCCGGCACACCGCCGTCGAGACGCTCCGGGAGTTCCTCACCGGGCTGCGGCGCGGCACCGGTATGGATCAGACCGCCCCGCTGGCCGCCAAGCTGCCCGGCGGACGGCCGCGCGAGGCCGCGACGACCGGTGTGGGGGAGCGACCCTGACCCCGAGCCCGTTACCCCGCCGATCCCCTGACCCCGAAAAGGGCCCCGGCCGGGGCGTCGGCCGGGTGGGAAACGGCCCCCAGCTGTGTGAGACGCGGCACATGAGACGGGCTCAGCGGCAGCACCGCCGCGAGGCCCGTCCCGCTGTGACCCATAGCGCCTCGTAACCCGTGACGCGACTCCCGTACGCTTCTGCCCAGTTGGTCGGGTTGTCGACGAGGGTGGGGACACATGGGCAGGGTGGGGAATCCGGCGCGCGGTCATGCCCGGCGCACGGGGACGGTGGCGGTCGCCGCGGCGGCGGCCGCACTGTGTCTGACGGCACCGGCGGAGGCCCGGCCCGCCGCCGCGGACGATCCGTCCTATTCCGCCACCACCTCGGTAGGGGTGCACAACGCGTACGAAAAGGCCAAGTATCCGTACTTCGCCGACGCGCTGGACTCCGGCGCCTCGCTCCTGGAACTCGATGTGTGGACCAATGCGTTCGGCGCCGGCTGGCGGGTCTCGCACGGCAATCCGCTCGGCAACGACAACAACTGCGAGAACGCCGCCGGCCCGGACGAGCTGCGCACCAAGCCCCGTGACCAGAGCCTGACCGGCTGCCTCGCCGACATGCGGGCCTGGCACCAGGCCCATCCGGGCCACCGTCCCGTCTTCATCAAGGTGGAGATGAAGGACGGCTTCTACGGCAAGAGCGGACGCGGCCCGGGCGACCTCGACGCCCTCCTCGGCGCCACCCTGGGCGACGCGCTGCTGCGCCCGGCGGATGTGGTGGGCGGCCACGCCAACCTCGACGAGGCGGTGCGGGCGGACGGCTGGCCGTCCCGCTCCGCGCTCGCGGGCAAGTTCGTCGTCGAGCTGATCCCGGGCACCGTCGAGGAGAACAACCCGCTGGACTCGCTGTGGACCGACCGTGAGTACGCCACCCATCTGCGGGACCTGTCCGCCGCCGGGAAGCTCGGTCAGGCCGCCGCCTTCCCCGCCGTCCACGGCGCCGCCTCGGGCGACCCGCGCACCCGCTACACCGACGCCACCCTCCGGCCGTGGTTCGTGGTCTTCGACGGGGACGCGTCGACGTATGTCACCAGCGGTGTGGACACCGCCTGGTACGACGACCGCCACTACCTGCTGATCATGACGGACGCGCACAACGTGGCGCCCGCGATCGACGGCACCAGCCCCACCGAGGACCAGGCGCGCACGCGGGTGTCCGAACTCGCCGCCCGGCACGCCAGCTTCGCGACCGCCGACTGGTATCCGCTGCCGTCCGTGCTCTCCACCGTCGTGCCCCGTGGCTGAGCACGCGACCGCCGAGGCCGTGCCCGCTGTGCCGCGGGCCCGGCCGGGGTCAGTCGGGGTCCTCGAGCCGGAATCCGACCTTCAGCCCCACCTGGTAGTGCGCGATCCGGCCGTCCTCGATATGCCCGCGCACTTGACCGACCTCGAACCAGTCAAGATTGCGCAGCGTCTTGGAGGCACGGCCGATGGCGGTGCGGATCGCGTCGTCGACGCTCTCGGTGGACGAGCCGACGATCTCGCTCACCCGGTAGGTGTGGGCCATGGCAGTCTCCCCGGTCCGTGGGGTGGTCCGTTCGTTTCTCCCACCGTGCCTCACCGCGCCGGGCTCCGCGAGCCGGCAGGGGCTCTACGGCACCACCGTGACCGGCCAGCGGCCCGCCTTGACCAGCCGTACGGCCACCGAGCCGATGAAGCGGTGCCCGGCCTGCTCGGACGCGCCCACCACCACGGCGTCGGCCTTCAGCTCATCGGCCGCCTGGGCCAGGCCGTTGTACGGATCGCCCCGGAAAGTGTGGAACTCCCAGCGCACGTCGAAGACCCCGCGCAGCCGCTCGGTGGCCTCCCGCATCTCCGTCATCAGCTCCTCGGCCACCTCGCCCGTGGTGTCGGCCACCGAGGCACCCAGCGCCGCCCCGGCGGCCAGCACCGGCTGGATATAGACCACGACGAGCAGCGCCTTCTGGCGTCTGGCCAGTCCGGCGGCGTAGGCCGTGGCACGCCAGGAAGATTCGGAACCGTCGAGTCCGGCGACGATGACCTTGGGTCCGTCGGTTCCCCGTTCAAAAGACGGAGGGAGTTTGTCCACCACATCTGCGAGGCTAGCGCCAGGGACGGTCCGGTGATCACCCGGCCCGTCCCGCGGCGCGTGAGCACCGCGACCGCGTCATGACCGCCACCGTACGACAGGAGAGACAATGGGTGGCACCCACGGGGGCGAACTCCTCGCAATCAGCGACCTGCATGTGGCCTATTCGGAGAACCGGGCGATCGTGGAGCGGCTGCGGCCCGGCTCCGACGACGACTGGCTGATCGTCGCGGGGGACGTCGGCGAGGTCTTCTCCGAGATCGAGGAGGTCCTCGGCCTGCTGAGCGAGCGCTTCGCCAAAGTCATCTGGTCACCGGGAAACCACGAGCTGTGGACCCATCCCAAGGACCCCTTGGAAGTCCGGGGGGTGGCGCGCTACGAGGCGCTGGTGGAGATGTGCCGGGCCAAGGGCATCGTCACCCCCGAGGACCCCTACCCCCTCTGGGAAGGCATCGGCGGACCGCTGGTCATCGCCCCGCTGTTCCTGCTCTACGACTACACCTTCCGCCTCGACGGCATGGCCACCAAGGAGGCCGCGCTGGCCCACGCCCATGAGGTGGGCGTGGTCTGCACCGACGAGCACTTCCTGCACCCCGACCCGTACCCCACCCGCGACGCGTGGTGCCGGGCCCGGGTGGCCGAGACCGAGGCCCGGCTGTCGGCCGTCGACCCGGGGCTGCGGACCGTGCTCATCAACCACTGGCCGATGACCCGGCTGCCCACCCGGGTGCTGCGCTACCCCGACTTCGCGCTGTGGTGCGGCACCGAGCTGACCGCCGACTGGCATGTGCGGTTCCGGGCCGAGACCGTCGTCTACGGCCATCTGCACATCCCCCGGACCACGGTGGAGGACGGGGTGAAGTTCCAGGAGGTCTCGGTCGGTTACCCCCGGGAGTGGAAGGCCCACGGCCGGCTGCCGGAGGACCCGCTGCGCCGGATCCTCCCGGTGCCGGTGCCGTAGGGGCCGCACGGCGTCCGACGGGCTCACGGTCTCCGGCGGGCCCGGGGCGTCCGGTGGGCCCACGGGGTCCGGTTGGCCTACGGGGTCCGGTTGGCCTACCGGGTCCGGTTGGCCCACGGGGTCCGGTGGGGTCGCGGGGTCCGGTGGGGGCGAGGTGTCTGATGGGCTCAGGGGGTCTCGGGTGGGCTCAGGGGGCCGGTGGGCTCCGGGCGTCTTGACGGGCCCGGAGGGCGGCGCCGTACGGTCTCGGCTGTGAACCCTGTCGAGGCGTTCCTTCCCGAGACCTACACCGCCGCTGTCCCCTACGCGCTCTTCGCCGAACTGCGCACCACCCGCCCGGTCTGCCGGATCGAGGAGCCCGCGGTCGGGGCCTGGCCGGCCGGCCCCGGCTTCTGGGCGGTGTTCCGGCACGCCGATGTCAAACACGTCCTGCGCACCCCCGAGGTCTTCTCCTCCCACCTCGGGGCCACTCAGATCCGCGACCCCGACACCTCCGCCGATCTGGAGTTCGTGCGGGCGATGATGCTCAACCAGGACCCGCCCGACCACTCCCGCACCCGCCGTATCGTCGCCGCGGCCTTCACCCCGCGCGCCGTACGGGAGCTGGAGGAGGTCATCGAGGAGCGCGCGGCGGCGCTCGTGGACTCCGTGGCCGGGCGCGGCGAGACCGACTTCGTCGAGCTCGCCGCCGATCTGCCGGTCTGGACCCTCGCCCATGTGATGGGTATCCCAGAGGGCGACCGGCGGTTGTTGTTCGACTGGGCCGACAGGGTCATCGGCTACCAGGACGCCGACTACGCCGGATCGTCCACCGTGGCCATCGAGGAGCTGAGCCCCATGGGGCGCGCCGCCCTCGCCCGCAGACCGGCCCCGGCGGCCCGACGCCCCGACGGCCGGCCGATGAACCCGCGCTCCCGCGAGGCCCTGGCCGACATGTTCGCCTACGCCCACGCGCTCGCCGAGCGGCCCCGTCCAGGCAGTGTGATGGCGCGGATGCGCGAGGGCGGGCTGAGCCGGGACGAGTTCGAGAACATGTTCTTCCTCTTCGCCGTGGCGGGCAACGAGACGCTGCGCAACGGCATCCCCGGCGGGCTGCTCACCCTGCTCGACCACCCCGAGAGCCTGCGGCTGCTGCGCGACCGGCCCGAGCTGACCGGCCCGGCAGTGGAGGAGATGCTGCGCTTCTGGCCACCCGTCATCGACTTCCGGCGCACCGCCACCCGCGATGTGGAACTGGGCGGACGGCTCATCCGGCGCGGTGCGAAGGTCGTCGTCTTCCACGCCTCGGCCAACCGCGACGAGGCGGTCTTCACCGACCCCGACCGGTTCGACATCACCCGCACCCCCAACGACCATCTGAGCTTCGGCTTCGGACCGCATGTCTGCCTGGGCGCGCATCTGGCCCGCGTCCAGATGCGGGCCATGCTGCGCGCCACCCTGGACCGGCTGCCGGGGCTGCGCCGGGCGGGTGAGCCGGTGCGGCTCACCTCCAACTTCCAGAACGGGCTCAAGACCCTCCCCGTGCGCTGGGGAACAAATCGGTGAAGGCCGTGGTCGAATCGCCGACCGACCGGCCGAAAGGCGCGTCGAAGTCCCACACCAGGAAGAGCAGGAAGACGATGAGCGCGGTGAACATCACCGCGAGCATCAGCTCCCGGGGCGAGCGGCGGATCTGCAGGGTGAAGACCAGCCCGACCACCAGCGCCGCGCCGAGCACCAGGCCGAACCAGACCAGATGGGGCATCGTGGGCCCCGCGCTCTGCTGCCGGGCGTTCCGCGCGTCGTCCACGGCGGCCACCTGATCCACCAGCGGCTGATACGCCTGCGACTGGAGATCGCTGTGCGGTGTCGCGAGGGTGACGTCGCGGCGCAGGGTGCTCAGCAGCTCGCCGCCGCGGTCGGTGAGCTCGCCCTTGTCGATCATCACCTTCCACTCCGTGTGCACCACATGGTCCACATACGCGTCCACGTCGTCGCGGATGCGGTCGCGCACCGGGCCGGGGTAGACGCTCGACCGCTCGACCACCTCATGCAGCGCCTGCGCCTCCGTACGGACCCCGTCCTGCGCGGCGGAACGGCCCTCCCAGACACCGGCGATCGCCAGGCCCAGCACGATCGCGTAGACCACGCCGATCATCATGATCATGTAGTCGAGGACATCGGGGGTCTCGTCCGGATCGTCCTCGTCCCCGAGCCGGCGGGCGTTGAGGACCGCCCCGGTGACCACGACCGCGCAGGTCCCGGCCATCACCAGGACCATAATCAGCCATTCGGGCATGCATAACCTCCCAAGCGGTTCGACAGTGAGCCCTCAGCCGCGCCGCCCGCCGCGCCCGGCGGAGCGCGAACGGGGACGGAGAGCGGCGGCCGCGAGGACCGCGGGCGCGGTGAGCAGCAGGGTGAAGGTGACCAGGGAGGTGCCGTTGTCGGGCTTTTGGCGCGTGGGCTTCTGATACGCGTGCACCTCGACGGCACGGGTCCTGGTCGGTGTGGGAACCGGCGTGGGGGGTGAGGCCGGAGGCTTGGTGCGCAGGGGCGGGGACGGCAGCGGAAGCGCGGGCTCGGGTGTGGGCCCCGGCGTGGGAAGCCGCGGAGAGGGCGTGAGGGAAGGGACCCGCGGCGTCCGGGTGGATGTGGGAGTGGGGCTCGGGGTCCGCGTGGGCGTGGGCGTAGGGGTCGGTGTGGCGGACGGGCTGGGGGTGGACGTCGGGGTTGGTGTCGGCGTCGGGGTGGGCGTGGGCGTGGGTGTGGGTGTTGGCGTAGGCGTCGGGGTCGGGGTCGGGGTCGGCGTGGGCTTCGGCTTGGGGCACCAGCCGTAGTGGGCGAAGAAGCCGACCGGGCCCGCCGAGGCGGCGACGCAGACGCACAGGCCCGGACCGATCCGGATCTTCACCCAGACGTGCGGTCCGTGGTCCGGGCCCCCGGTCCCGGGCCGGGCACCGGCCGTCGGCCGTGGGGAGGCGGACGCGGCCGCCGGACCGTCACCGTCCTGGTCGGCCAGGGCTGTCGCCCCCGCCGAGGCGAGGACAAGGGCAGTGGTCAGGACCCCCGCACGCCATACGCGCTGCCATCGCTTCACGAGGAGATGTTCCGCCGAACAGGCGCCCGCCAGCCGTGTGAACACTGGGATTCCCCCGAATAGGGGAATAGACCCGGACATTGGCGCTTCGAGGTTTACCGGAGGACATTCACCTCATGGCGTTCGGCTCGCCCCGCGGCGGCCCCGCCCCTGGTCACGGCGCGCCGAAGCTCCCATGCCGACCCGCGCCCGCCGCGAACCGCGCCGCGCCGTCCAGCCCCTCGGCCAGCGTGGCCTGACCGTGGCGCAGCTCCCGCGCCATGGCCTCGTCCTCCGGCAGCCCCTCCTGTCCCAGCAGCGAGGCCCGGTCCGAGCGCAGACACGTCTGCGGAAAGCCGGCGATCCGGGCCGCCAGCCGTTCCGCCTCCGCGCGCGCCCGTCCCGGTGGTACGAGGCGGTTGGCGAGCCCGATTGCGTACGCCTCGTCGGCCGGCACCGGCCGGCCCGTCAGCACCAGGTCCATCGCCCGGCTCGCGCCGATCAGCCGTGGCAGCCGTACCGTTCCGCCGTCGATCAGCGGGACGCCCCAGCGGCGGCAGAACACCCCGAAGACCGCGTCCTCCTCGGCGACGCGCAGATCGCACCAGAGCGCCAACTCCAGCCCGCCCGCCACGGCGTGGCCGCTGACCGCCGCGATCACCGGCTTGGACAGCCGCAGCCGGGTGGGTCCCATCGGGCCGTCGCCGTCCTCGGCCACCCGATTGCCGCGCGCTGTGCCGACCGCCTTCAGATCGGCGCCGGAGCAGAAGGTGCCGCCCTCGCCCCACAGCACCGCGACCCGCGCCGCCGGGTCGGCGTCGAAGGCGCGGAAGGCGTCGGCCAGCGCCGTGGCGGTCGCGCCGTCGACGGCGTTGCGCACCTCGGGGCGGGAGAGCACGACCGTGGTGACCGGGCCCTCCCGCTCCGTGCGAACCGTAAGGGGCGCACCGGCCGCGTCCACGGCTTTCCCCGAGTCCTCCGTGGGCGTCACCGCGCGTCCTTCGGGCGGGCGCGCTCCAGGATCGGGCCGGTGTCCGTACCGGGCGGCAGGGTGCCGAAGGCATGCCCCCAGTCCCCGTCCAGCCGCGAGGCGCAGAACGCGTCGGCGACCGCCGGATGGCTGTACCGCACCAGCAGGCTGCCCTGCAGCACCAGCGTCATCTGCTCGGCCAGGCGGCGCGCCATCAGCTGCGCCCGCTCGGGGTCGGTGAGCTGCGGCAGCAGCCCGCGCAGCCGGTCCACGGCCGCGTCCAGCCGGGCGTCGGCCCCGGCCGCGGTGTCGACCTCGGCCAGGAACACCTCCAGCGCACCCGACTCCCGGCCCAGCGCGCGCAGCACATCGAGCGCCGCGACATTCCCCGAGCCCTCCCAGATCGACAGCAGCGGCGCCTCGCGATACAGGCGCGGCATGCCGGACTCCTCCACATAGCCGTTGCCGCCCAGGCACTCCAGGGCCTCGGCGGCGTGGGTGGAGCCGCGCTTGCACACCCAGTACTTGCTCACCGCGAGCCCCAGCCTGCGCAGCGCCGCCTCGCCCTCGTCCCCCGCCTCCGCGCGGTCCAGGGCGGTCGCGAGCCGCATCGCGAGCGTCGTGGCCGCCTCCGACTCCACCGCCAGATCGGCGAGCACATTGCGCATCAGCGGCTGGTCGACCAGCTCGGCCCCGAACGCCCGGCGGTGCTCGGCGTGGTGCAGCGCCTGACGCAGCCCGGCCCGCATGCCCGCCGCCGAGCCGATGACACAGTCCAGCCGGGTGACGTTGACCATCTCCACGATGGTCCGCACCCCGCGGCCCGGTTCGCCGACCCGCCAGGCCATGGCGGACTCGTACTCGATCTCGGCCGACGCGTTCGAGCGGTTGCCCAGCTTGTTCTTGAGCCGCATCAGCCGCAGCGGGTTGCGGCTGCCGTCCGGCAGCACCCGGGGCACCAGGAAGCAGGTGAGCCCCTCCTCCGTCTGGGCCAGCGTCAGGAAGACATCGCTCATCGGAGCGGAGGTGAACCACTTGTGGCCGGTGAGGACGTAGCCACCGGCACCGTCCGGTACGGCCTGGGTGGTGTTGGCGCGGACGTCCGAGCCGCCCTGCTTCTCCGTCATCGACATGCCCGCGATCAGGCCCCGCTTGGCGAGCGGCGGCCGCAGCCCGAAGTCGTACGTGCGGGCGGCCAGCAGCGGTTCGTACACGGCGGCGAGCCCCGGTTCGGCGCGCAGCGCCGGGACCGCGGCGTACGTCATGGAGATCGGGCAGCCATGGCCGGGCTCGGCCTGCGCGAAGGCGTAGAACTTGGCCGCGCGCACCAGATGGGCGCCCGGGCGGGTCTCGCTCCACGCCGCCGCGTGCTGGCCGCTCTCCACGGCGACGTCCATCAGCCGGTGGTAGGCGGGGTGGTACTCGACCTCGTCGATGCGATGGCCGTAACGGTCATGGGTGTGCAGCACCGGAGAGTGCTCCTCGGCCATCCGCGCCCAGTCCTGGACCTCCGCGGAACCGGCCCGCGCGCCCAGGTCCCGCACCTCCGGCTCGCCCCAGCCGCCGCCGTCCCGCCGCAGGGCCTCCAGCAGGGCCGGGTCGTCCGCCGTGCTGAAGCCGACGAGCGGCGGGGCCTGGTTGAGGACCTCGTGCGTAGCGCTCATGGCAGACATCTCCTCGTTCGCGGCGGTCTCCCGGGACCGGGCGGCCGGTGGGGCGGGCGGGCAGGCGGGAGTCTTACACTTCCATCATGCGCGATTCAGAACTGTAATGGATAGGGTTTCGCGTAGCCATGGACGACACCGATACCGACACCGACACCGGAACGCTCACCCTGCGGCCGCTGACCGCGCGCTCGATCGTGCTCAGCACCCTGCTGGGCCATCACCCGCCCCAGCTTCCCGCCCGCGCGCTGGTGCGCGTCGGCGCGCTCTTCGGCACCGCCGAGGGCACCGTCCGGGTCGCGCTCACCCGTATGGTCGCGGCCGGTGACCTGCAGCAGAACGACGGCACCTACCGGCTCACCGATCGCCTGCTGGCCCGCCAGGCGCGGCAGGACGACAGCCGCGCCCCCCGCACCCGGCGCTGGGACGGCGGCTGGGAGATCGCGATCGTCACCTCCGACCGCCGCGAGGCGGCCGAGCGCGCCGCCCTCCGCCAGGCCATGGCGGCCCTGCGCCTGGCCGAACTGCGCGAGGGCACCTGGATGCGCCCCGCCAATCTCGTCCACCCGCGCCCGGATGTCGCCGCCGAGCAGTGCGGCTGGTTCACCGGCGCGCCGGAGGGCGATCCGGCCGAGCTCGCCGCGCGCCTGTGGGACCTGGACGGCTGGGCCCGCCAGGCCAGGCTGCTCGGCGCGGCGCTGGACGACGCGGAGGAACCGGCCGAACGGTTCACCGTCGCGGCCGCGGCCCTCCGGCACCTCCTTGCCGACCCCGTCCTCCCCGCTCGGCTGCTGCCGCGGGACTGGCCCGGTGCCGAGCTGCGGCGCCGCTACGACGGGTTCGAACGGGACTTTCGCGCGTGGCTGCCGCGGTATGCGGGTGGCGGCTGAGCCGTGGCGGCGCCTCCGCCGAGGGGTGGCATGGTGCGGTGCGGGACACCCCGTCATGCCCTCGGCTACGCCGACTCGCGAATCACCAACTCGGTGGGCAACACCAGCGCCGGTTCGATCGTCTCCCCGGCCGTCAGCCGCAGCAGTTGGCGGGCCAGCCGGCGGCCGATCCCGCCGATGGGCTGGCGCACGGTGGTCAGCGGGGGTTCGGTGTAGCGCGCGGGCTCGATGTCGTCGAAGCCGACCACCGCCACGTCGTCCGGCACCCGTCGGCCGGTCCGGCGCAGCGCCCGCAGCGCCCCGATCGCCATCAGGTCGGAGGCCACGAACACCCCGTCCAGCCGGGGCTCCCGGTCCAGCAGCTCCCGTATCGCGACCGCCCCGGACTCCTGGGTGAAGTCCCCGACCGCGACGTACGCCTCCAGCCGCGCCCCGGACAGCGCCGTCCGGTAGCCCGAGAGCCGGTCGATCCCGGCGACCATGTCCTGGGGGCCCGCGACCGTGGCGATACGGGTGCGCCCGGAGCGGATCAGGTGCTCCACGGCCAGCGCCGCGCCCGCCGCGTTGTCCACCCCTACGTACGGTGGTGAGGCCGGGCTCAGCACCCGCTCGTTGCAGACCACCGGGATGCCCATCCGGGCCAGCGCGGCCGGCAGCGGATCGGCGCCGTGCATCGAGGCGACCATGACCCCGTCGACATGGCGGGCCAGGGCGAACCGCTCGATGCGGTCACGGCTGGCGGGGGAGCGGGCCATCATCAGCACGAGCTGCTTGTCCGCGGACTCCAGCTCCTGGCTGACCCCGCGCACCACGCCCGGGAAGAACCGGTCGTCGGAGAAGACCCGGCCCGGCTCCTCGGGGAGCACCAGCGCGAAGGAGTCGGTGCGCTGGGTGACCAGGCTGCGGGCCGCCTGGTTGGGGACGTAGCCCAGCTCCTGGATCGCGTCCAGCACCGCCTCCCGGCTCTCCTCGGCGACCTTGGTGGAGCCGTTGACGACACGGGAGACGGTGGCGCGCGAGACACCCGCGCGCCGCGCCACGCTCTCCAGGGTGGGCCGTGGACGGTGCATCCGCGCATACCTCGCTGTGTGCTCACTGATGGTCGGTACAGCATGGATCAAGACCGGTCAGGGCGCGAGAACGCGGGCACGGCAGATCGACGGAGAGCACGTCACGATCGTCGAGCGGTTGTGGAGCCCCCCGCCGCTGACGCGGACTCCGACCGGACGCCTTCCCGTGGCGGCCGTTCCCGGCCCCACGGATGATGGTGCTGCTGCGAGGGCCGGACCGAAGCCGGGAGGACAGTGGCATGGCGTGCGGATCGACCAAGCTCTGGAACGGCGAGGCCACCTGGTTCTGTTGTGGCAACGCCTGGGGTCCGTGCGCCTCGGCGGGCGGTGGAGCGTGCGGCACCTGCCGCTCCAGCGCCCTGCAGGCGGCCTGGCCCAACGCCTCCAAGGCGTGCTGGGACCTCACCCGGCCGGACCTGTGCGGCGAGGACATACCCCGGCGCGGCTGCGGCTCCGTGATGAAGGTGCGCCATGACTGCTCGGGCGCGAGCGTCTGTGTCACCGTCAGCGACTGCGGCCCGCGCACCCGCAGCTTCTGCTCCGAGTCCACCTGCTGCGACGGGGTCTGCCGCACCAACCGCGTCATCGACCTCACCCCCGCCGCCTTCTCCGCCATCGGCAGCCTGAGCTCCGGCACCCTGCCGGTCTCCATCTTCGAATGAGGCGGGCCCGGCCATGAGCGCGTACCGAACCGGCGACCCCCTCGGCCGCCGTCGCTTCCTCACCGCCGCCGCCCTCCGCGGCGCCACCGTCATCGGCACGGGAGCCCTGAGCACGGGAGCCCTGAGCACAGGAGCCCTCGGCACCGGAGTCATCGGGGCGACCGCCCTGGGCGCCGTGGACGCCGACGCCGCCTTCGCCGCACCCATCCGCCCCCTGGACCCCGCGGTCGCCGAGAGCGCCTTCGCCGAGGGGCGGATCACCGCGATCAACCACGACGTCCTGGAGGTCGCGGGCTCCTACGGCGACCACTCCCGCGTGCGGGTCACGAACGCCACCAGCGTCTGGAAGGCCCGGGCCACCACCGCGGCCGACATCGAGACCGGCGACGGGCTCTACGCCCGCGGCCTCCCCCTGCCCGACGGCACCCTCGCCGCCGACGCCGTGTGGGTCAACATCGTGAACCTCCACGCCACCATCCGCGGTATCGAGAAGACCCGGCTGCATCTCGCCCACGGGCAGCACGAGATCGTCGGCAACCTCATGGCGCGGACCACCAGCGCCGCGTACGGCGACGCCTCGCCCACCGCCGATCTGTCCCGGCTCACCATCGGGCAGAGCGCCCAGGTCCTGGGCGCGTGGCGGCCGTCCGACGGCTCTGTGGACCTCGTCCGGGTCGCGGTCGCGCCCGGTGCGGGGAGGCGGCGGTGAGCGCCCTGGTCTGCGCCCTCGCCCCGCTGGTGCTCGCCGGGGTGCTCGGACCGGCCGGGGCGGGCAAGCTGTTCGGCCGGGGCACCGCCCGGCAGGCGCCCCGTACCGCGCTCGCACGGCTGCTGCGCGACGGCGGCCGGGCCGCGCTCGTCCTGCGCGCCCTCGGCGCGGTCGAACTCCTCCTCGCCGCCGCGCTGCTGGCGCCGCCCGCCACTCCGCTCCCGGGAGCGGCGGCAGCCCTCCTCGGCGCGGGCTTCCTCGGCTATCTCGGCTACGCCCACGCCGCCGCGCCCGGCTCCTCCTGCGGCTGTACGGCACGGCAGGACGCCCCCCTCACCTGGCGCGCCTTCGTCCGCGCCGCCGCGGTTCTCGCGGGCGGGGTCGCGGCGGCCCTGGCCCAGCAGCCCTGGTGGACCGCGGCGGCCCGCCGTCCGGCCGCGGCGCTGTGCCTGGTCCTGGCCGCGGCGGCGGCCCTGACGGCCCTCTCCGCCGATCCGGACCGCCGCTGGCGAATGCCGTTGCGCCGACTGCGGCTGCGGATCGCCGGACACCCCCTCGCCGCGACCGGACACCCCCTCGCCGCGACCGGACATCCGCTCGCCGCGGCCGGTGCCCCGGCGGCGGTCCCGGTCGCCGCGACCGTCGAACTGCTGGAGCGCTCGCGCGCCTGGCAGAGCGCCTCCCGCGTGGTGCGCTCCGCGCTGCTGGACCACTGGGACGACGGCGGCTGGCGCATCCTCCAGTTCGCCGGGGTGCACGGTGGCGGCACGGCCGCCAGGCCCGTTCTGGTGCTCTTCGCTGTGGACGCCGCGGCCAGCCTGGACACGGTGCGCGAGCCCGCCGTCCGGGTCAGCGTCATCGACGCGGACAGCGGGGCCCCGGTCATGGCCACGGCGTGAGAGGCCGGCGCTCGGCGGGTAATCTGGATCAAACGAAAATTTCCTGGACAAAACGATCGAACCGCGGGGCGTCCAGCGCAGATGGGTGCCGAGGCGTACCAGGCATGGATGGACAAGCCCGGCCGACACCCGTACCCGTACTGACCGACACCCCTGCCGAGGGGGGCCCGCGGCGCGCGCGCCGCCCGGCGCGCGTTCCCGCCTGCCGGGGGCTGAGCCGGTGGCGCCGGTAGGGGAGTGGGTGTATGTCCGAGCATCGGTCCGCGTCCGGCTCCCGGGGGCCCAGGTGGTGGCGGCGGCTGGAGGACGCGTTCCACCGGTCCGCGATCGGACGCGGATGGCGGCGGGGCAGTGATTTCGAGCTGCTGCACCGCGCGATGGGCTTCGCCGCCCTGGGCTTTCTCACCCTGGTGCCCCTGCTGATCGTGGTCGCGGCGGCGGATCCGGTGAACCGGCTCGGTTTCGCCCAGTGGCTGGCCGAGGGCCTCGGGCTCTCCTCGACCTCGCGGGACGAGGTGCAGGAGCTGTTCGCCCCGCCCAAGCAGGCGCTGGAGTCCACCACCGCCTTCGGTCTGGCGACGCTGGCCGTCTTCAGCCTGCGCTTCGGCACGGTGCTGCAGGTCGGCTACGAGAAGGTGTGGGAGCTTCCGGCCGGCCGCTGGCACACCGCCTGGCGCCATCTGGTGTGGTTCGTGGGGCTGATCTGCTATCTGCTGCTCTCCGCGCATCTGGAGCCCGGCATCTCGCGGGTGCTGGTGGCGGTGCTGGGCACGGTGCTGTTCTTCTGGTGGTCGCAGCGGCTGCTGCTCGGTGGGCGGATCAGCTGGGGCGCCCTGCTGCCCGGCGCGCTGGCCACCGGCGTCGGGCTGCTGGGGCTGCGGGTCTTCTCCCAGCTGGTGTTCTCCCCGCTGATCGCCTCCAACGCCGTCTCCTACGGCCCGGTCGGCACCGTCCTGGTCGTCCAGTCCTGGCTGGTCGGAGTCGGATTCGTGGTCTTCGGCGGTGCGCTGCTGGGCCGGGTGCTGTACGAGGAGTATCTGCGGATGGTGGCATGGCGCCGCAAGCGGCGGCGCGACCGGGCCAAAGCGGCCCCACCGGCGGACTGACGCCCCGGCCGACGATCACGCGGGAGTGGCCCGCGAACCCTGGCGCGACGCCTCCCGCCGGTGGTCGCTTCCATGATCGTCAAGCCCGGGGCCGGACCCGAAACGCCGTCGCCCCGGGCCGGGCGCGCCTGGCATGCTGGCGGTGTGAACGGACCCGAGATCCATCTCAGTCTCGCTCCTGAACTGCGATTCTTCGCCGTCCAGGAGCGGCGCCGGCCCTGGACGGCCGTGGTCACCGACGGCGCCTCCACCCTCGGCCATGTCGTCGAGTCGCTCGGGGTCCCGCTCACCGAGGTCGGCCGGCTGGTGGTGAACGGCGAGGAGACCGCCGTCTCGCATGTGCCGAGCGCGGGGGAGACCGTGGAGGTCCATCCGGTCGTCCGTCCGCAGCGGGTGCCGGGCGCCCCGCTGCGCTTTCTGCTCGATGTGCACCTGGGCACGCTCGCGCGCCGGCTGCGGCTGCTGGGCGTGGACGCCGCGTACGAGAGCGAGGACATCGGCGACCCCGAGCTCGCCGCGCGCTCCGCCGCCCAGCGCCGGGTGCTGCTCTCCCGCGACCGGGGGCTGTTGCGCCGCCGTGAGCTGTGGGCCGGGGCGTATGTCTACAGCGACCGCCCCGATGAGCAACTGCGGGACGTCCTCGGCCGGTTCACTCCGAGCCTCGCGCCCTGGACCCGCTGCACCGCCTGCAACGGCCCGCTGGAGGACGCCGACAAGGAGTCGGTCCGGGAGCTGCTCCAGCACGGCACCCGGCGCACGTACGAGGTCTTCGCCCGCTGCACGGTCTGCGAGCGGGTCTACTGGCGTGGCGCCCACCACGCCCGGCTGGAGGCCATCGTGGCCGGGGCGATGGACGAGTTCGGCGACGCCCGGCCCGCCCTGCCCTGAGCGGAGCCGCCGGGCAGGGCGCCTGGTCCTGGGCGCGAGCTCAGGACACGTCGTCCTGGAGGGCCTCCGGAATCGTGGTGTGAAAGGCCGGATGGGCGTGCAGCCGCCGCACATAGGCGCGCAGCCGCCCATGGCGGGAGACCCGCTGGGCGGCGTCGGCGTCCAGGCGGAGCCGGTGCTCGGTGTCGAGCTGGACGAGGGCCACCCACAGGTCCACATCGGCGGCGGTCAGCTCGTCCCCCAGTGCGTACGGCGCGGTCGCGAGCCTGCGGTCGAGTCGGCCGAGGGCGGTCAGCAGCCGCTCCAGCGCGGCGTCCCGGCACTCCGCCTCGCGCGCCGTCCCGGCCTGCCGCGCCGCGTGGGTGATGTCCTCGTCGAGGAGTTCACGGAGGGCGTCGATGTCCGCGGCGCGGGGCGCCGGGCGCAACCGGGGACGTCCCGGTCCGCCGTGGTCGCTCAGGTGGCCGGCGAGGTCGCGCAGGATGTCGGGCGTGTGGTTGCTGACGACGCGTCCGGTCCAGCCGTCGCACAGCGCGGGCGCGTCCACCGGTCCGCCGTAGCGGTGCCAGGTGGCCTCGTAGGCCCCGCGCAGTGCGGCGAACGCTTCGGGGGTGTCGTCCGGGAGCCCGACGAGGGTGGTGGCGACGGTGTCCCGCAGCCCGAGCAGATCGAGGGTGATGGAGACGCGCAGCGAGAGCGGACAGCTCGCGGAGAGATAGAGCCGATAGCGATGCGGCACCGGATAGAAGCCACCGGCGAGGTCGACGCCGATGCGGCTGCGGAAGCGGTGCGGCGGAGTGGGCGGGGCGATCCGGGGGCGGGGCGAGCAGGGGTCGGGGTCGAGAAGAGCGGCAGGACCTGAACTGACCGGAAACGTCTCGGACATGGCTCTCCAAGGCAAGGACGGAGCCCCGGCCCGCCGGTCTGGGCGGCGCCGATGGCGCAACGGAAGGGAAGCCCGCGCGGGGCGTTCGCCGGGGCGGTGCCGGGACACACCCGAGCCCGGCGCGCTGGGCCGCGCTCGGTGACCGCGTCGATTCAGCCGGCTGGACTGGCGGCGCTGCAGATGCGCAGCAGATCGATGTGCAGACGCCTGGTCAGGAGGTGGCGACGGCGGAGCGGGGACCACGGCCGGGGACGCCGACGGGCGCAGTCCTCGTCGCTGTCGGTCCTGGGCATCTCACCGATCCCATCATCGGGGGCTCGCGAGGCAGCGAGACCGCGCTTGTCCCGTCCACACCGACGGAACCTGGTCGTCACCCGGGGGCACCCCGTCGCGGGAGAAGGGTTGCCTGTCAGCGAGCCGGGGCCGATGACCCACCTGAGCGGGGATTCCGCACGGTGGGCACTGACAATCGTGACCGTCCCTGACAGTGTCGTCGCGCTCCGCGACGGCGTCAACCCATGCCGGGTTGGCCAACGCGGGCCGATGGCACGGTGGATGTCCGCTCAGCGGAACGGCCGCCGCGCGCCGCCGGTGGCCCGCTCGATGAGGACCATGGCCGCGTCGTCCGCCAGCCGTCCCTCGGCATGCCGGACCAGGGCGTGGCGCAGCCGGTCCAGGTACTCGCCCGGGGTGGCGCCGTCCAGCGTCTCCATGGTCCGGTGCAGCGGAAAGAACTCGTTGTAGTGGTTGCGGGCCTCGGCCACGCCGTCGGTGTGCAGCAGCAGCCGGTCACCGGGCAGGAACGGAAAGGTCTCGACGCAGATCGGGGGAGGGCTGAGGAACTCCTCGAGGCCGAGCGGCGGCAGCGGGCGCGCCGGGGCCAGGGCGCGCACCTTGTGCTCGCGCATCACCAGGGGCGGCGGATGCCCGCGGTTGATCAGCTCGACCAGCGACTCGTCCGACACCTGGGCGAGGAGCACGGTGACGAACTGCTCCTCCAGCTCCTGCGGGTCCTGGAGCTGGGAGCGGTCCAGCAGCTCGTACTCGCGCGCCAGCGCGGCCGCACAGCGGTGCATCACCTCGGCCAGGTCCTGCTCGTAGTGCACCGCCTCCCGGAAGGCGCCCACCACGGCCGCGGCGGACCGCACCGCGGCCAGCCCCTTTCCCCGCACATCGCCGACGATCAGCCGCACTCCGTAGCGGGTGCACATCGCCTCGTAGAGGTCCCCGCCGATCTGCGCGTCGCGCTCGGCCGCCAAATAGACGCTGGCGGTGTTCACGACACCGATCCGGGCGGGCAGCGGCCGCAGCACCACGTTCTGGGACACCTCGGCGATCCGGCGGATTTGGGCCAGCTCGCGGTCCCGGCGCACCCGCACCGCGCTGGTCGCCACGCTCGCGAGCGCCACCACCAGCAGGGCCAGCAGATTCGCGTACACCATCTCGCTGCCCCAGACGTTGTTGTGGGTGGCGGTGATCGCGCTCACCGTGGTGGCCAGCAGCGCCACCCCGCCGGTGCCGAACGGCCCCATGGTCACCGCCGCCAGCGCCGGCGCCGGGGAGAGCAGGGGGCCGGTGTAGAGGGTGTGCGCGGGGGAGAGCTCAATGCTGAGCACCGTCGCCAGGACCAGGAACGGCAGACACCGTGTGACCGCGAACAGCGTATGGCTGCGACCGCTCGCCCCCGGGGCGAAGCGTATGAATCGCATAACTTGGACCTTATCCGATGAAAGCCGCTAAGGGGGTGGTTCTCCGTAACGCGCGACGGAGGCCCCGGGCGTAGCCTGACGCTATGCCCGAGCTACCGGATGTCGAGGGGTTCCGGCGAACGCTGGCCTCCTGCGCCCAGGGCCACCGCGTCGAGCGGGCGGAGGTCGCCGACGCGGGCGTGCTGCACGGGGTGACCGCGCAGCGGCTGAAGCGCGATCTCAAGGGCCGCCGCTTCGCCGCGCCGCGCCGCCACGGCAAGTGGCTGATCGCCCCCACCGACGGGCCCACGGTCGTGGTGCACTTCGGCATGACCGGGCGGCTGGTCTGCGGGGCGGACTCCGAACCGGGCGGCCGGTTCGAGCGCGTCGCCTTCGACCTCGACGACGGCCACCGCCTCGGCTACGAGGACCAGCGCAAACTCCAGGGCATCTGGCTCGCCGCCACCGACGCCGACGTCGACCGGATCCTCGGCGATCAGGGCCCGGACGCGCTCTCCCTGAGCCGGGCCGATCTCGACCGGCTGCTGGCGGGGCGGCGCGGACGCGTCAAGGCCACGCTGACCGACCAGACCGTGATCGCCGGGCTCGGCAACCTGCTCGGCGACGAGATCCTGTGGCGGGCCCGGATCCATCCGCAGCGGCCGGCCAACGCGCTGACCGACGACGAGCACGAACGGCTCCACACCGCGATACGCGAGGTCCTGCGCGCCTCGGTGCGGGCGGGGCGGGTGCCGGACGACCCGGACTGGCTCACCGGACAGCGCGACGACCCGGACCCGCACTGCCCCCGCTGTGGCCATCCGCTGCGGCGCGGCCGGATCGCGGGGCGGACCAGCCTGTGGTGCCCCCACTGCCAGCGGGACGGCGGCTGACGCCCGCCCGGGGCGACCCGTGGCCCGCTCGGCGCCCTCGCGCCCGATCGATCAGGACACCCACGCCTTGTACGACATCACGTCGCCCGCCTTCAGCTTGTACTCCGGATCGTCCCGGGTGATGGTCTCCTCGACGTCCAGTACGTTGCCGTCGTCCGGATCGAGGACGATCAGGTACCTCATCCCGGAGGAAGCGGGGGTGAACCGGAACGCCTGCCCCACCCGGCCGAGCCGGTCGGTGACCTTGCCCGCCGGGCGCAGCCCCTCGATCCGGGACAGCAGGGCCACGATGTCCGCCCGCTGGCGCGGACCGGGAGTCCACACCTCGAGAAACGCCTCGATGGCCGAGATCAGCTCCGCCGGGTCGTCGTCCGCGCCCGGGGACCAGACGGCGAGATAGGCGCGCAGTGCCGAGGCCCCGGCCGGAGGATCCTCGAAGTAGCTCTCGTTGGCCCCGTTGATACCGGCCGGATACTTCGCCTCGCGCAGCACCTTGCCGTCGTGGACCGCACGTGGCGGCGTACCGTCGGCGATCACCGGGCGGTCCGGGTGGCGCGGATCGACGGCCACTTCCAGGAGCGAACCGCTGCCGTCGGGCTTCCAGCGGGTCAGGGACTCCTGCGGAAGAGTCACCGCGTCCTTCCCCGACTCCATGCTCAGCGACCAGGTCCGCAGATGGCTGCCCCTCCTGCTCTTCTCGGCGGAGCTCTCGGCCGCGGCCCGCGCCCGCCGGACGATCTCGGTCAGCGATACGTCCGCCCGGGAGGCATGCGCCACCAGCGGCAGCGGCCTGGACGCGGCCACGGCGGAGGGGGAGCCGGTGCCCGAGACGGTCAGCGCGAGGGCGAGGATCGTCGCGGCCGCCACGGCCTCCAGGCTCCAGACCGCGCGCCGGACGGTACGGCGCCCCCGGTCCCGGGACGGCAGCCGCCGCAGCAGCAGCTCGGCGCGCGCGTCCAGCGGCCGGTCCCGCCAGGGGCCGGTGTCGGCGGACACGGGGTTGGCCTCGCGGAGCAGATCCAGTTCGTCGGTCATGCGTGTCCATCCTTGTGGGCCTTGTCGGCCCTGTCAGCCCAGCCGGCCATGTCGCCCTTGCCGCTCGTGCACCCCAGCGAGACCCGGTCGTCCCGGCGCGGGGTCTCTATCTGCTCCCGCAGCCGCCGCCGTGCCCGGTGCAGCCGCATCGCCGCGGCGGACCGGCCGCACCCCAGCACGATGGCGAGCTCCTCGACGGTCAGCTCCTCCCACGCCGTCAGCCGCAGCACCTCCTGGTCGGCCTCGGCGAGCCGGGACAGCGCCTCCAGCACCCAGGAGCCCGGCCGTTCCGCGTCCGGGCTCGCCACGGTGCGCCCACCGCGCGTCACCTCGTGGTGGCCCAGCTTGGCCAGCAGCCTGCGGTAACGGCCCTTGCCGCGCACGGTGTTGGCCAGACAGTGCCGGGCCACCCCGTACAGCCATGGCAGTGGCGACCCGGGCAGTTCGGCCCGGCGCCGCCAGGCCACCGCGAAGACCTCGGCGACGACTTCCTCGACCTCCCATGCCTGGTCGTCCAGCCGCCGTGCCACAAAACGGCTGACCGCCCAGTAATGCTCACGGTAGGCGGCGTCGAAGGCGTCGTCGGTGCTCATGATCCGAAGGTGTCCGGCACACCTCGGATCATCACACCCCGGAGCGAGAAATAGGCAACAGCTCTCGGAGTGACGGTTCGAGGGGCGCCGGACACCTAGCGGTCATGAGGAACAACACCGTTGTCGCGGCGGGACCGGCCGCCCCGCCGTCGCGCCGTCCCGGCCCAGGGTCCACGGCCGTCAGATGGCTGACCACCACCGATCACAAGACGATCGGGACGCTCTACCTGATCACCTCGTTCGCCTTCTTCTGCATCGGCGGGGTGATGGCGCTGCTGATGCGCGCCGAGCTGGCCCGTCCGGGCACGCAGATCATGTCGAACGAGCAGTTCAACCAGGCGTTCACCATGCATGGCACGATCATGCTGCTGATGTTCGCCACCCCGCTGTTCGCGGGCTTCGCCAACTGGATCATGCCGCTGCAGATCGGTGCGCCCGATGTGGCGTTCCCGCGGCTGAACATGTTCGCGTACTGGCTGTATCTCTTCGGCTCGCTGATCGCGGTGGGCGGGTTCCTGACCCCGCAGGGCGCCGCCGACTTCGGCTGGTTCGCCTACTCCCCGCTGTCGGACGCGGTGCGCTCCCCGGGGGCGGGCGCGGACATGTGGATCATGGGTCTGGCCCTTTCGGGCTTTGGCACCATCCTCGGTGCGGTCAACTTCATCACCACGATCATCTGCATGCGCGCTCCGGGCATGACGATGTTCCGCATGCCGATTTTCACCTGGAACGTGCTGCTGACCGGTGTGCTGGTGCTGCTGGCCTTCCCGGTGCTGGCCGCCGCGCTGTTCGCCCTGGAGGCGGACCGCCAATTCGGCGCGCATGTCTTCGACGCGGCCAATGGCGGTGCGCTGCTCTGGCAGCATCTCTTCTGGTTCTTCGGTCATCCGGAGGTCTATATCATCGCGCTGCCGTTCTTCGGCATCATCTCCGAGGTCATTCCGGTCTTCTCCCGGAAGCCGATGTTCGGCTATATCTCGCTCATCGCGGCGACGGTTTCCATCGCGGGCCTTTCGGTCACCGTCTGGGCGCACCATATGTATGTCACCGGCGGTGTGCTGCTGCCGTTCTTCTCCTTCATGACGTTCCTGATCGCGGTGCCGACCGGTATCAAGTTCTTCAACTGGATCGGCACGATGTGGAAGGGGTCGCTGAGCTTCGAGACCCCGATGCTCTGGGCGATCGGATTCCTCATCACCTTCGTCTTCGGCGGTCTGACCGGTGTGCTCCTGGCCTCGCCGCCGGTGGACTTCCATGTCTCGGAGACCTACTTCGTGGTGGCCCACTTCCACTACGTCATCTTCGGCACCGTGGTCTTCGCGATGTTCGCCGGATTCCACTTCTGGTGGCCCAAGTTCACCGGCAAGATGCTCGACGAGCGGCTGGGAAAGATCACCTTCTGGACCCTCTTCCTCGGCTTCCACGGCACGTTCCTGGTGCAGCACTGGCTGGGCGCCGAGGGAATGCTCCGCAGAATTCCCGACTACCTGGCGGCCGATGGCTTCACCACCTTGAACACCATCTCGACCATCAGCTCCTTCGTCCTCGGCCTGTCGTTCCTGCCGTTCCTCTACAACGTCTGGAAGACTGCCAAGTACGGCGAGAAGGTCGTCACCGACGACCCCTGGGGATATGGCCGTTCCCTGGAATGGGCGACCTCCTGTCCGCCGCCGCGCCATAACTTCGTCAGCCTGCCGAAGATCCGTTCCGAATCCCCCGCGTTCGACCTGCACCATCCCGATGTCGGCCAGAAGGAGAGTGTGGCGTGAGTATGGCCAGAGCCGCCGAGCCCCCCGGTATCGCCGCCGGAATCAACCAGATCGAGGGCTATCTGCTGCTGCAGACGGAGCGGGACGCGGCCCGGGAGCGGGCCCGCCGCCTCACCGCCCGGCTCGACTGGCTGACCTCCGGCCAGCGGGCGGAGGTCGAGCGGCTCTACATCCAGGACCAGCTGGCCGTCACCGAGCAGACCCTGCGCAAGGTGGTGCGGCGCTGTGAGGAGCTGCGGGCGGAGTACCAGGAGGTCTACCGCACGCTGCGGCGCCGGCTGCTCCTGGTCTGCCTCCTCGGGGCCGCGGCCCTGGCCGGCGGCTTCGCCGCCGCCCTCACCGTCCGGTAGGCGCCATCTGGGTCGGGTTCGGAATCGCCCCGGCCCCGGAGCCGGAGTCGAACCAGACCGCGGGTACATTGCGCAGCGCCTGGGCGGTGTAGTCGGTCCAGAGGTCGGCGACCCGCTGGGCACTGGCGTTCTTGAGCGGGATCTGCTTGCGCTTCTCGGCATCCTCGCCGAAGAGGGCGACCGCGGTGACCAGGTCCGGGGTGTAACCGACGTACCAGGCCGCCCTCTTGTCGTCGGAGACCCCGCCCTTGCCCGCCGCGGGCCGTTTGACGGCGCGTACCGCGTCCTTACCGCCGTCCGTGATGAGACTCCGGGTGACCAGCTCGGCCGCCGCGGGGGCGATCGCCTGATCGCCCACGGCCTTCGGCAGCCCGGCCGTTTCGTCGCCGCGCCGTGCGGACTTCACGATGCTCGGGGTGACCCGCTTCCCCTGGTGGTTGAACGAGGCGTAGACACCGGCCATCTTCAGCGGGCTGGAGCCCATCAGCCCCAGCCCGACCGACTCCTTGGTGCCGAAGCCGCGGTCGGTGTCCATGCCGAGGGCCCGGGCGGTGCGCTTGATCTCCGGCAGTCCGCCGGCGTCGGGCCCGTTGCGCATCTTGGCGTCCATGGAGGCGGCTTCGGTGACCGGCTGGAAGGCGGAGCCCACCTGGTAGTCGCCGCGCGTCGCGTTGGACAGATAGTGCCGGGTGTAGTCCCGGCCGCCGTAGAGCGCGAGGATCCGACCGTTCTTCGGGTCCAGCGAGACCGCGCCGCCCTGGGTGGCGGCGGCGTCCGCACGAGCCTGCTTCTTCTCGGCGGAACCGTCCGCCCGGGGCTTCCCCTTCGCGGAGCCGTCGAGGCCCTGCCGCATCGTCTTCTCCAGCGCCCGCTGTTTGGCCGGGTCGACGTTGAGGGTGATGGTCCAGCCGCCCGCGGCGAGTTCCTGTTCGCTGACGCCCGAGGCGATCAGCTCATTGCGGGCCGCGTCCACGAGATAGCCGGTCTGGCCGTCGAGACCGGGGGCGGGCTCGGGGTCGACCGGCACGGGGAAGCGCATGTGCTTCCGCTGCGCGGGGTCCAGCCAGTGCACGTCGACCATGTTGTCCAGCACATAGTTCCAGCGCCGGGTGACCAGACGCTTCGCCTTGGGGCTCGCGACGGCCCAGTCGTACTGGCTGGGGGCCTGCACCAGCGCCGCCAGATACGCGCCCTCCTCGACCGTGAGGTCGTCGACGTCCTTGTCGTAGTACGCGCGGGCGGCGGCCTGGATGCCGTAGGCCACGCGGCCGAAGAAGCTGGTGTTCAGATACCCCGCGAGGATGTCCTCCTTGGAGTTGCGCTGGTCGACCTTGAGGGAGATCACCAGCTCCTTGATCTTGCGGCTGGCGGTCTGTTCCTGGCTCAGGTAGTAGTTCTTTACGTACTGCTGGGTGATGGTCGAGCCGCCCTGAGTGCCCTTGCCGGCCACGGTGTTGACCAATCCCCGCAGAAGGCCCATCGGGTCCACGCCCCGGTCCTTGTAGAAGGACTTGTTCTCCGCCGCGACGAACGCGTGCTGCACGCCCGTGGGTATCCGGTCGAGGGTGACCATCTCGCGGTTGATCTCGCCGGTGCGGGCGAGGATCGTGCCGTCGCTGTACTTGTAGACGTTGCTCTGCGCCTTCGCCTGGGCGTTGGCCTTGGGAACGTCGATGGAGTAGTAGAGCACGGTGAACGCCCCGATCAGCAGGGCGCACAGGCAGGCCACATAGGCGATCAGCTTCCGCCAGGTGAAGAACCGCCGGATGCCGGTCCGCTTCGGCCTTCCGTGTCTCTTCGCACCGCGCTGTCGGCTCGGGGGTCTGGTGTCCCGCGGCGTCTGCTCCGAGTCCGGGGTGAACCGTTCGCGTAGTGCCGTGAGGGGACCTGCCATGCCGATTGCTCCTCCATCGATCCCGGCCGCGAGGATTCGCGGGGGTCGGCGCCATCCTCCTCAGCGAAGATCTTCGGAACGGCAACGGGCGATCTCGGGCGGGGCTCGACCGCTTCTCGACTTCCGCTCGACGGTGTATCAGCCGTGTATCGGTCCGGGCTCGGGCCGCTCCGGCAGATGCAGCGTGGCGACCGCGCCGCCGTCCGGTGCGTTGCCGAACGTGAGCGTGGCACCGAGGACCTGAGCCTGTCCCGCCGCGATGGTCAGTCCGAGACCGTGGCCCCGGCCCCGCTCCCGGACCCCGGTGCGGAACCGCTGCGGACCCTTCTCCAGCAGATCGTCCGGATAGCCGGTTCCGTGGTCGCGGACGGTCACGGTCCGGCCGTCCGCCGCCACCGTCACCTCGACCGGTTCACGGCCGTGGCGATGGGCGTTGACCACGAGATTGGTGACGATGCGGGTCAGCCGGCGGGGATCCGTCCACACCTTCGGGCCGTCCTCGGGGGCCTGAGGCTCGCTGTCCTCCGCGTCGCCGGTGCGCAGGCATGCCGACAGCCCGGTGCCGGCGATGGCATCGTCGAGCACGGGTCCCAGCGGGCAGGGCGACAGATCGGCCTCCTCGGCCCCCGCGTCCAGCCGGGAGATCTCGAGCAGATCCTCGACCAGTGTGCTCAACACCCGCACCCGGTCGCGCACATACCCGGCCGCCTCCCCCGGCGGGAGCAGCTCGGCGGCGGTGACCAGGCCCATCAGCGGAGTGCGCAGCTCATGCGCCACATCGGCGGTGAACCGCTGCTCGTCGAGCAGCCGCTCCTGCAGCGCGGCGGCCATCGAGTCCACGGCCCCGGAGATCTCGGCGATCTCGTCGTGCGGGCGGGCGGCGGCGGAGATCCGGGCGTCCAGGTCCCCGGCCGCGATCCGCCGCGCGGTGGCCGCCGCGAGCCGCAGCCGCCGGCTCATCCGCTCGGCGGTCAGTACGCCCAGCGGCAGCACCACGGCGGTGGTCATCAGTCCGGCCAGGATGATGTTGGTGTCCAGCGCGCCGATGTTGCGCATCGCGGTGCTCATGTCGACGCGTACGGACAGGACCTGGCCATCGGCGGGCCGGGCCGCCCACATCGCGGGCCCGTCCGGGCCCGTGGTGAACTCGGTGCCCTGATGCCCCTTCTTCACCAGCCGCCGCAGACCCTGCGGCAGCCCGGGTGCGTCCATCACCGCACCGGAGCCCTGGACGCCGCCGGTGCGGGCGTAGCTGAGCGCGGCACGGTCGAGCGTGGTCCGTGCCCCTTCGCGCGCCTGGGACAGTTCGCGGTCGCGTGAGGCATGGTGCACCAGCACCCCCACCGCGGCCGCGGCGGCACAGGTCGCCGCCGCCACCAGGGCCACGATCCGCCATCTCAGCGTCATATCAGCGCCGCAGCTTGTATCCGAAGCCGCGGACCGTCTCGATCCGTTCGGCGCCTATCTTCGCCCGCAGCCGCTGCACATGGAGGTCGACCACCCGGGTGTCGCCCTGCCAGGCGTGGTCCCAGACCCGGCTGAGCAGCGTACGGCGCTCCAGCACCACACCGGGTGAGCCGGCGAACTCCAGCAGCATCCGCAGTTCGGTGGGGGTCAGGGCGAGCGGCTCTCCCGCGCGGCGCACCTCCATGCCGAGGGTGTCGATGGTCAGATCGCCGAAGACGAGGGTGTCGGGCCCGGCCGCGCCGTCCGGCTCCGCGGCCCCGTTCCGCGTCTCGGCGTGCGGGGCGCGGGCCGCGGGGGTGAAGGAGGCGCGGCGCAGCAGCGAGCGGATACGGGCCACCAGGACCGCGCTCTCGCACGGCTTGATCACATAGTCGTCGGCACCCGCCTCGAGACCGGAGACGACGTCCAGGGCGTCCCCGCGCGCGGACATCATCAGGATCGGCGCCAGGCTGAACTCGCGGACCCTGCGGCACAGTCCGATGCCGTCCAGCTCGGGCAGCATCACATCCAGGAGGAGCAGATCGGGCTGCTTCTCACGGAAGATCTCCAGGCCGGTGAGACCGTCGCCCGCGGTGAACACCGTGAAGCCGTACCGCTCCAGGGCCATCCGCACCGTATTGCGGATCACCTCGTCGTCCTCGACGAGCAGCAGATGTGCCTCGGTCGGGGAGCCGGTGCCCGGGACGGGGCCGGGCGGGAGGAAGCCGGTGGTCATCGCGTCGCCCTCGTCTCCGTACGGGGGCCCGGGGCCGCCGTGCTGCTGCTGTCCGGCGTTGGTTCCGGTACGACAGCCGGGTCGGCCCCCGGCTCGTTCGCCCGGGGGTCCGCGTCACCCTCGGGCGTCACGGCCGCCATGACGCGGCCGTTCCAGCGGAAGCGCGTGGTGACCCGCCCGTCCTGGCCGGTCGCGCTGATCAGCAGATCGCGGCCGAAGGTTTCGCCGGTGAGCCCCGGCGGGCCCCAGTAGATCAGCACGGGGCGGACCGTGCGGCCCGAGGCCGTGTAGACCTGAAGCAGCGTCCGCTCGAGTCTCGGCAGATCGACCGCCACCACCAGTTCGTCCTTGCCGTCGCCGGTCAGATCGCGGTGGACGGGGCCCCGCAGCGGGCAGTCGCCACTGCCCGGGCACACGGAGATCTCTTTTTGCACCAGCGATGGCACATTGGGGTCGTTGAGCAGCAGGTCCTGCGCCGAGACGGCGGTCAGTCCGCCCGAGGGCAGCCGGAGTCTGCTCACCGGCAGATAGCGGTCGAAGTCCGGCTTCTGACGGGGCGACGACGTGGCCGAGGGAGTGTACTGGGGCCACAGCGGAACCGCGCTCTCCGGCGCCGACAGTGTGGGCGCCGCGCCGTCGTCCCGCGCCCCGGACTGGGCCGCGCACCCCGCGGCGGTCACGATGGCGCACGCGGCCGCCACGGCGGACAGAAGGCCGCGTGGCAGCCGAGGGCGGGGGCGTCGTCGCGCGGTGCGCGACGCGTGGGGGAGTGAACGCATGGCCGTCCCAGACTACTGAGCGGCGGACGCGTTTCACGCCGGGCCCGTGGAGTACCGGCCGGTAGGGGTGGGGGCGGCCGAAGGCGACAGGCCCGGGGCATGCCGCCCCGGGCCTGTTCGGAGTGACGTGGTGTCACATGACCGGCCTTATTTGACGAATTCCGGCCGCACCCGGGCCGGCCAGGTGCCCACGGTCAGCATGCCTGCCGCGTAGGCGCGCGAGACCAAGGCGGCCCGGTTGGGTGCCTTCATCTTCCGCAGCATCGATCCCACGTGGTATTCGACGCCCTGTCTGCTCAGGTAGAGCTTGGCGGCCATCTGGACGGTCGACGCGCCGGTGGCCACTCCCTCGAGTATCCGGGCCTCCAGCGGCGAGAGCAGCTTCTGGCTGGTGGGGGCGGGTGCCTCCTCGGGTCGTTCGTCATCCGGTTTGACCATGACGACGATGGCCGAGAGCCGGTCGGACCGGCCCTGGATGGCCGTGCCGGTCAGCTTGCCCGAGAACACCTGGCCGCGTGAGTGGCAGCCGAGGACGCGCTCGGTGAAGCGGGTGCGCCGTCCGTCGTGCAGCCGCGAGAAGTGTTCCCGCAGGACGGAGGAGGTGCTGGGGTGCAGCAGGTCGAACAGGCTGCGGCCGCACAACTCAGCAGAGGATGCGCCGAAATGTCGGCAGAAGTCCTCGTCCCCGGCCACCACATGGAGGTCGGGGGCGAGTGTGGCCATTCCGGTGGCGTGCCGCGAGGCGGCGGCGGGCACTGCCTGTCCGGGCACCCGAGGGGCACTCTGAGCGCTGTGGGGGAGGGCCAAGAGGAGTCACCGCTTTCAGTCGGTTCGTGACGGAGTGGTCAGTCCGTCTCGGGTCAACCCCCAGGTGACGGAGGGTCGGCGCACAGCGGGCCACGCAATGCGCCGTACCCCAGGGGGAATTCAGTGACGGGTGTTAGATCCGCTTCCTGGTGTATACCAACGCTACAGTGACTGTGGGGTGCCCGTTTTCAACAGAGTCGTGCCCGCTTTCTGCCCGCTTTGCTGATGGAACCGGCGGGAGGCGGGAGCCGCTGGTGGGAGCGCTACGCCGCGGCCTTGGCCGACTTGCGCGTCTTGGCGCGACTCCCCGAGCGGCTGCTCTTCGAATTGGCGCGACTCCCCGAGCGGCTGCTCTTCGAGCGGCCCTTGCTGCGGCCTTCGGTGCCCTTCTCGGCCGGCGGGGCCATGATGCCGCCCTTGCGCAGCACCGCATAACCTACCCCGATGCCGACGGCCACCGGCCATTCGATGACCTCCACGGCACCCAGTGCGCCGAGCCCCACGTACAGCGGGAGTCCGCCCTTGGCGGGCAGTACCCGGCGGGCCATCTCGACCGGCTTCAGGGCCGCCCTCGCCGCGCCCCCGGTCGCACGGGTGGTGGCGTGGCCGACTGTGTCGAAGGTCTCCTTCGTGGCGTGACCCATGGTGTCGAGGGTGCCCCTGGTGGCCTGACCGACGGTGTCGAGGGTGCCTCTGGTGGCCTGACCGACGGTGCCGAGGGTTTCCTTCGTGGCGTGGCCCATGGTGTCGAACGTGGGCATCGTGAGGGTCAGGCTGCGCCTGCCGTCACTGCGCGACGTCTCCATGGCGCCCTTGGTGCCCTTGGCGGCCTTCGCCGTCCGCTGTCGCTGCGTGGTCTTCGATGGCCTGGTGGTCTTCGTCGCCTTCTTCGGCTGCGAAGACTTCGACGTGGCCGACGTGGCTGCCGCGGCCTGGGACTTCGTCGACTTGCCGCCGCGCCCCGGTGCCGTCTTCTTCGCGGCTGTCGAGGAGCTGCGCTTGCGTGAAGTAGCGGGAGTGGTCACTGGTCTCACGTCCACACGGTGATGACGAATTGAATCTTCTTCCTATTTAAGGGTAATAGGGATGAACCGGGCAGGCCGCCCGGGGAGCGGAGGTTCCCTCGATGTCACCGCTGTCACCGCTGCATCTGTCCCTGGCGACGCTGAAGCTGCTGCCCCTGCCACCCCTGCAGCTCCTCGCGCCCGTCAAGGCCGGTGTGGCCGCGGGTGTGCGGGATGCCGCCGGAGCCGTCGGGCGGCTGGTCCGGCCCTCCCAACGCGGGATCTGGTCCTACCCGGGGCGGTACTACATCGAGGTCCGCGGGGTGCACGGGATCGGGGGCGAGCAGGTGGCCCGGCGGGTGGAACGGGCCCTCGAGGAGCATCCGCGGGTGCAATGGGCACGGGTCAACGCGCCCTCCGAGCGGGTCGTGGTGGCCGTGGGCAAGCCGCCCCCGTCCGAGCAGGACCTGATCGCACGGATCGAGCGCGCGGAGGTCCAGGAGCCCGTCGCGCCCACCGAGGAGTTCGACGAGTGGGCCCCGGAGCCGCGCCATCCCTCCGGCGGTGCGAAGGACGCCCAGTCGCTGGCCGTCGTGGCGGCGGACGTCGTGGGGCTGGGCGTGGCCACCGCCCTGCGTCTCACCCCGTGGCTCAAACTGCCGAACGAGGTGGCCGCGGCCCTGTCCATCATCCAGCACCACCCCCGCCTGCGGCGGCTGGCCCTGGCCATCACCCGCGGGCAGCCCACCGAGGCGGCATTGCCGGTGCTGACCGCGCTGACCCAGGGCGTGGCCACCCGGGGCGGCGGGCTCGCGCTCGACCTCGTCCAGCGGGCGGCCCTGTGGCGGGAGGCGGAGGCGGAGGGCCGGGCCTGGGCGGCGATGGAGCCACAGCTGGTGCACGGCCCCCAGGACGTGGTGGCCGAGCCGATCGTGGTCGAGCGGCCCGGAAAGCCTCCCAAGGACACCATGGAGCGCTTCGCGGAGCGCTCCATGGCCGCCGGGGCCGCGGCCGGCGTCCTCGCGGCCCCGTTCGCCGGTCCGCGTCGCGGATTCGCGGTCGCGTTCTCGTCCGTGCCCAGGGCGCCGGGGGCCGGCCGGGAGGGGTTCGCGACCAGCCTCGGCCAGTTTCTCGCCCTGCGCGGCGTCCTCGCCATGGACCGCAGCAGTCTGCGGCGGCTGGGCCAGGTCGACACCGTGGTGCTGGACGAGGCGGCGCTGCGCGGCGACCGCTACGAGCCCATCGACCTGGAACTCCTCGGCGGCGCCGACCCCGAGTCGACCGCCGAGCGGCTCTTCGACCTCTTCGACCCCGATGAGCCCCTGGAGACCCGCCACGACGACGGATGGGTACTCGGCTCCCTGGACCGGCTGGAGCTGACGGGCCGCACCGGGCAGCAGACCGCGGCGCGGCTCCGCCGCAGGGGCAGCGAGCGGGTGCTCGGTCTGGCCCGGGGAAGCACGCTCCAGGCGGTGGTGGGCCTCGCCCCGCAGACCGTGCCGGGCGCCGAGGCCGTGGCGGCCGCCGCCCGCCGGGCAGGATCCCGCATCGTCCTGGCCACCGACCGGCCCCATCCCACGGGCTTCACCTTCGCCGACGCGGTGGTGCCCTCCGGCCGCCGCCTCGTGGCCTCCGTACGGTCCCTGCAGGCCGACGGTGCCGTGGTGCTGCTGCTCTCCGGCAACCGCCGGGCCCTGGGAGCCGCCGACTGCGGCGTCGGCGTGCACCGGGACGGCGAGCCCCCGGCCTGGGGCGCCCATCTGCTCGTCGGCGCCGACCTGGAGTCGGCCGGGCTCATCGTGGACGCCGTGGGCGTGGCCGCGCGGGTCGACCGGGAGAGCGCCCTGCTGTCCGGGGGCGGCAGCGCCGTCGGCGCGGTGGCCGCCCTCCAGGCAGCCCCGAACCAGGCCACCGCCCGCGCCGCGGCGGCGGGCACCACCGCGGGGACCCTGGCCTTCGCCCTGGGCCACTGGCGGGCGCGCCAGCTCCTCGCCCGCCCCATGGACCCGCCGGTGACCACCACCCCCTGGCATCTGATGCCCGTCCCCCGGGTGCTGGAGCGCCTGGAGGCCGACCACGACGGCCTCACGCCGGAGGAGGCGACCGCCCGCACCGCGCTGGGGCCGCGCCGCGGCGAGCCCACCCGCACCACCCTGCCCGCCGCGTTCATCGAGGAGCTGGCCAACCCCCTGACCCCGGTCCTCGCCGCCGGGGCCGCCCTGGCCGCCGCCGTGGGCTCACGCACCGATGCCGCACTGGTGGCCGCCATCACCGGCATCTCCGCCCTGGTCGGCGGATTCCAGCGGGTCAGGACCGAGCGGGCCCTGGCCGAGCTGTTCGCCCGCTCGGCGATCGGCGCCCGGGTCCGCCGGGGCGGTACGGAACGCCTCGTGACCGCCGGGGACCTCGTCCCCGGCGACATCGTCATGCTGGGCCCCGAGGACGTGGTGCCCGCCGACTGCCGCCTGCTGGAGGGCGAGGGGCTCGAGGTCGACGAGTCCTCGCTGACCGGCGAATCGCTGCCCGTGAGCAAGGATCCGGCGCCGGTCGTCGGCGCGCACATCACCCAGCGCCGGTCGATGCTCTACGAGGGCACCACCGTCTCCGCGGGGCGCGCCGTGGCCGTCGTCGTGGCCACCGGACCGGCCACCGAGGTCGGCCGGAGCCTGGCCACCGCCCGCCAGGCCGCCCCCGTCACCGGTGTCGAGGCGCGGCTGACCTCGCTCACCCGGTCCAGCGTGCCCATCGCGCTCGGGTCCGCCGCCGCGGTCGCCGGCGCCGGGCTGCTGCACGGCCTCCCGCTCACCGAGAACCTCGCCTCCGCCGTCAACCTGGCCGTCGCGTCCGTCCCCGAAGGGCTCCCGTTCCTGGTCAACGCGGCCCAGCTGGCGGCCGCCCGCCGGCTGGCCGACCTCGGCGCCCTGGTCCGCAACCCCCGCACCATCGAGGCGCTCGGCCGCGCCGACGTGCTGTGCTTCGACAAGACCGGAACCCTCACCGAGGGCAACCTCCAGCTCGCGGCCGTCAGCGACAGCGGCGGCCCGCTCCCCGCCGACCGGCTCGACGCGCCCCGTAAGGCAGTGCTCGCCGCCGCCCTGCGCGCGACCCCGCCGGCCCGCCAGTCCGAGCCCATGGCGCACCAGACCGACCGCGCGGTGAGCGTCGGGGCGCGCCGGGCCGGGGTCGGGGTGCGGCGCGGAGCGCCCCGCTGGCGCCGTACCGACGCGCTGCCCTTCGAACCCTCCCGCGCCTACCACGCCACCACCGGGCGCACCGTGCACGGTCCGCTGCTCAGCGTGAAGGGCGCGCCCGAGGGCGTCCTGGACCGGGTCGCACGGCGGCGCACCCCGGGCACCGGCCAGGCCACCGAACTGGACGCGGAGGGCATCAGGAAGCTGGGCGAGACCGCGGAGGAGCTGGCCGGCGCCGGACGCCGGGTGCTGGCGGTGGCCGAGCGGCGGATGCGGGAGGGCGAGGAGCTGTCCGACGAGGCCGTACGGGACCTGGACTTCCTCGGCTTCATCGCCATCGCCGACCCCGTGCGCACCAGCGCCGCCCCCGCCCTCGCGCGGCTGCGCGAGTCGGGTGTGCAGACCATGATGCTCACCGGCGACCACCCCGCCACCGCGGACGCCATCGCCGCCCCCATCATGGATCTCCCCGAGCCGAAGGTGTGCACCGGTCCGGAGCTGGACGAGATGGACGACGCGGAGCTGGACGAGCTGCTGCCGACGGTGGATGTGATCGCCCGGTGCAGCCCGCACCACAAGGTCCGCATCGTCCAGGCGTATCAGCGCCTCGGCCGGGTGGTGGCGATGACCGGGGACGGCGCCAACGACGCCCCCGCGATCCGGCTCGCGGACGTCGGGATCGCCCTGGGGCGGCGCGGCACCCCCGCCGCGACCGCCGCGGCGGACCTGGTCGTCACCGACGACCGCCTGGAGACGATCGTCTCGGCCCTGATGGAGGGGCGCGCCATGTGGGCCTCGGTCCGCGCGGCCCTCGCCATCCTCATCGGCGGCAACTTCGGCGAGGTCACCTTCAGTGTGGCCACCTCCGCCCTGACCGGCACCACACCCCTGAGCGCCCGTCAGATCATGCTGGTCAACCTGCTGACCGACCTCGCGCCCGCGCTCGCCATCGCGGTGCGCGAGCCGACCGGGCACACCGGTGAACGGCTGCTCAAGGAGGGCCCGAGCCGCTCCCTGGGCGCGGCGCTGACCAAGGAGATGCTGCTGCGGGGCGTCATCACGGCCGCCGGGGCCGGACTGGCGTGGACCGGCGCCCGGGTCACCGGCAGACGCCGCCGGGCCGGTACGGTGGCGCTCGCCGCCCTGGTCGGCACCCAGCTCGCGCAGACCCTGACCACGGGCGGTCTGGACCGGCACGTCCTGGTCGCGGGCCTTGGCTCCGCCGCGGTGCTCGCCGCCATCATCCAGACCCCGGGTGTCAGCCAGTTCTTCGACTGCACCCCGCTCGGCCCGGTCGCCTGGGCCATCACCCTGGGGTCCATCACCGCGGCCACCCTCTTCGGCCCCATCCTGGCGCCGCTGCTGCGCCTCGATAGCACGCCCCTTGAAACGGATCAGGCGGAGGGCTCGGCGGAGAGCGCGGACGCCGCCGACGGGGCGGAGGTCGCCGCCGCATCGCGGTGACCACCGAACCTCTTGCGCTACCCGGCCCGAGCGATAGTGTTGAATGTCCCGGTTTGAGATGACGAGGGCGGGTCGGTGCTGAGGAGGGCGTGATGCGGAGCCCGGAGAGGTATGAGCTGATCTTCGCGGATGCGGCCGTCCCGGGGGCCGAGGACGTCGTGGTGGTGCACCGTACGGACAGCAGCGGTCCGGGCGGGCACCCCGTGTACGCGGACGACACCGGCATCGTGCGGGCGGAGATCAGCGACCGTGCGGAGGTGCGGATGATCGCCAGTGGCGGCCAACAGGTGCACGCCGCCGCGGTCAGCGCCCGCCCGGTGGCCTGAATCACCCCGTCCGATGCCCGATGCGTCTGTCGTCTCCGCAGGTCGGCGCCATTGTCAGTGGTGCCCGCTACGTTTGCCCCATGGGAGTCCGAAGAGCGATGAGGTGCGGCGATGAGTGATGTGGCGGCGGTGGACGGCGCGACCGGTGTCGAGCTCCAGTTGGAGCCGTACCGCACGCAGCTGACTGGTTACTGCTATCGGATGCTGGGCTCGGCCTTCGAGGCCGAGGACGCCGTCCAGGAGACCATGGTGCGCGCCTGGCGGGGTCTGGACCGCTTCGAGGGCCGCTCCGCGCTGCGGTCCTGGCTGTACCGCATCGCCACCAATGTCTGCCTGGACATGCTCAACGGGAGCAAGCGCCGGGCCCGGCCCATGGATCTGACCTCCGCGGCCACCCCGTTCCCGGCCGCGCTCGCCGAGCAGCCGGAGGCCACCTGGATCGGGCCGGTCCCGGACGGCCAGGTGCTGCCGGCCGGGGGAGACCCCGCCGAGGTGGCGGCCCAGCGGGACGCGGTGCGGCTGGCGTTCATCGCCGCGCTGCAGCATCTGGCGCCCCGCCAGCGGGCGGTGCTGATCCTGCGCGAGGTGCTGGCGTGGAAGGCGAGCGAGGTCGCCGAGCTGCTGGGCACCACCGTCGCGTCCGTCAACAGCGCGTTGCAGCGCGCCCGGGCCACCCTCGCCGCGAGCGAGCTCAGCGACTCCGACCCGGTCAAGCCGCTGGACGAGGAGCAGCGCGCCCTGCTGGCCCGCTATGTGGACGCCTTCGAGCGCTATGACCTGGACTCCCTCACCGCCCTGCTGCACGAGGACGCCACGCTCTCCATGCCGCCGTACGAGCTGTGGCTGCGCGGCCACGAGGACATCCGCCAGTGGCTGCTGGGCCATGGCATCGGCTGCCGCGGCTCCCGTCTGGTCCCGACCGTGGCCAACGGCCTGCCCGCCTTCGGCCAGTACCGTCCGAGCGGCGCCGACGGCGGTCATGAGGCCTGGGCGCTTCAGGTCCTCGAGATATCAGGGGGCCGGATCACCGGGCTCAACTCCTTCCTGGACACCAAGCGCCTCTTCCCGCTGTTCGGCCTCCCCGCCCGGCTCGAGCCCCAGGGCGTGGCCTGACGCCAGGGCGGGCCCTGACGCCGCGGGGGTCGTCAGGGCCTCGTCCAGCCCCGTCCAGGCGAGCAGCCGCCGCAGTTCGCCGCAGGCGTTGCGGAGCTGGATCCCGCGCCCCAGCCGGCCGGCGGTCAGCCGCAGCCGGGCCAGGGCCTCGACCACGGCCAGGTCCGGCCGGCCCACCCCGCCCACGTCCACGGTGACCGGTCCAGGACCGGCCCGGCGCGCCAGCGCGGACAGCCGTTCGCACAGCCGCTCCACCTCGGCGCGGGTGACCGGCCGACCCAGGACCAGCACGGCCGGGGACGGCGGGGCCGGGGACGGCGTGGGCGGCTTCTCGGGCTCGGGACGGGCCAACGTCCACCTCCTGTCGTGGTGTTCACCGGTGAAGACCGCCCGGCCGGGGAAAAGTCATCGGCCGGGCCCCTCCGGCCGCGCCCCGCGATGCCGCCGCCCGGCGCACGCACAACTGTGGTGCACGGCCGTCAGGGGCCGTGCACCACACTCCGTTCGCCGCCGGGGTGGCGGGGTCAGTTGTTCTGGATGAACTGCTTCGCCAGGCCGTCGCCGACCGACACGGCCTTGTCGTGGTTCTCGATGGGGGAGACGGAGGAGTTCTTGAAGACGATGTACGTCACCCCCGATTCGGTGCCGCCGGTCTCCGGGTTGGGGTCGATGCCGAGGGCGTTGGCCGTGGCGTAGGACGCCTCACCGATGATGTTCGTCGGCCCGGTGTCGCCCACCACCGCGTACTGCACCTTGTTGTTGTAGATGACCGCGACCACACCGCCGCCCTTGATGCCGGACTTGGTGTAGTCCCAGGTGGAACTCGGGCTCGGCACCACGACATACGGCAGCTTGTCGGCGATGAGGGGCTTGCCGTCCGACTGGTGGAAGGCGGTGTCGTCCTGGAACCACGGGTCGGTGTCCCCGTTGCACCGGGAGGTCACCTGGCCATCGCAGTCGATGTCCATGTCGGCCTTCCAGAAGACCGCCCCATTGGCACCGCAGACCGGGATGTTGGCCGATGTCTCGTCGTCGGTGCGGTACTTGCCACTGGATATCTGTGAACAGCCCTGCACCTTGGCGAGCAGCTGCGCCGCGGTGACCGTGCCCTCCTTGGTGGACGCGGGGGCCGGCGCGGGGCCCCGGGTGGTGGCATGGGCGCCGGCGGTGACGGAGCCGGCCAGCAGTCCGGCCGCGGCGAGTACGAAAGCGAAACGCTTGCGCATAGGACACCCCTTTGTTAGGAACCTTTCCTAACCTCGTCGGGCATCCTGGCGAGTTGATAGGCTCATGTCAATACACCCGCCCGGGGGAAGTCGATGCGTGATACCGCGTGAATCGGCGGCGTTCGGAACACCCACTGGCAGGCGCCCTCAGTGCGTGGCCCGCACCAGCGTCAGCAGCCGGGTCACCTCGCGCGCCACCGCGTCACGCGCGGCCGCGACATAGCGGCGGGGGTCGACCACCTCGGGGTGGCCCGCGAGATGGTCGCGGATCGCCCGGGTGAAGGCCACGTTCAGATGGGTGGCGATGTTCACCTTCGTCAGCCCCGCCTCCACGGCCCGGGTCAGATCCGCCTCGGGCACCCCGGAGGAGCCGTGCAGCACCAGCGGTACGGGCACGGCCGCGCGCAGCGCCGCGACCAGCGGCAGATCCACCACCGCGGCCTTGACGACCATGGCGTGCGAGGTGCCCACCGCGACCGCGAGCGCGTCCACACCCGTCGCCGCCACATAGGCGGCGGCCTCGGCCGGATCGGTCCTCGCCCCCGGTGCGTGGACGCCGTCCTTGCCACCCACCTCGCCCAACTCGGCCTCCACCCACACCCCGTGGGCATGGCAGTCGGCCGCCACCTCGGCGGTCGCCGCCACATTGCCGTCGTACTCCAGGGCCGAGGCGTCGAACATCACCGAGCCGAAGCCGAGGTCCACCGCCTCCCGCACCAGCTCCGGCCCGGTGGCGTGGTCCAGATGCACGGCCACCGGCACCCGCGCCGCGCGGGCCACCTCCACGGTCGCCCGGCCGATGGCGGTCAGGGCGCCGTGATACCGCACCGCGTTCTCGCTGATCTGCAGGATCACCGGCGCGCCCGCCGCCTCCGCCCCGGCCACGATCGCCTGGGCATGCTCGATCTGGATGACATTGAACGCACCCGCGCCGAGCCCGGCGCGTGCGGCCGTCCCGACGATCTCCCCGGTGGCCACCAGCGGCATCTACCGGCTCCTTCCGCCCGTTTCCATGTTCTGGCCGTTTCCGTGTTCGTTCGGTTCCCGTGTTTCGTCGGCCCCGGCTCAGCCGAGGATCACCGAGCGGGTGAGATGGCGCGGCTCGTCGGGGTTCAGCCCGCGTGTCGCCGCGATCGCGACCGCGAGCCGCTGCACCACCACCAGTTCGGCCAGCGGGTCGCGGCCGAAGCCGGCGACCCGGCCGCCGGTGCGGGTGATCTCCTGGTCCGCCACATCCGACGCACCCTCGCCCAGCCACCACACCACGCTCCGCGGGCCGGTCACGCTGATCGGGCCGTGCCGGTACTCCTTGGCCGGATATGCCTCGGTCCACGCCCCCGCCGCCTCGCGCATCTTGAGCGCGGCTTCCTGGGCGACCCCGTAGGTCCAGCCCCGCCCGAGGAAGGTGAACTGCCCGGCGTCCACGAGCGCCCCGGGCAGCGGCTCGGCGAGCGCCGCCTCGCCGTCCGCCTCCAGGTGCTCCAGCGGCGCGCCCAAGTGGGCGCGGAACAGGGCGAGTTCGCTGGTGGCCCAGCGGGTCTGCACCACCGACCGCTCATCGGCGAAATCGAGCACTACCGCGGCGTCCGCGGCGCCCACGACCGGGGAGTCGGGGACCGCCGTGATGACGGTGGTGGGCACCCGGCCGCGCACCGCGCCGAGCAGCTCCAGCACCTCGGTCGTGGTGCCGGACCGGGACAGTGCCACCACCCGGTCGTAGGCGCGGCCGGCCGGCATCTCCGACGCCGCGAAGGCGTCCGTCTCGCCCTGGCCGGCCGCCTCGCGCAGCGCCGCGTACGACTGGGCGATGAACCACGAGGTGCCGCAGCCGACGACGGCGACCCGCTCACCCGGCCGGGGCAGCGCCGCCCGTACGGGTCCCTCCGGATCCCGGGCCAGGGCGATGGCGCGCCGCCAGCAGTCGGGCTGGCTCGCGATCTCGACCTCGGTGTGGCTCATGGGACTCCCCTCGTCGCACGGCTGACCCGAGCACTCTTCATGCGCGGAGTTGTTTCGTACGAGCAGATAATGCGCAGGATCACGCATGAAAGTCCAGAGCCCATGTGCGCGGGGTAGGGTGATCGACGTGAAACGGCCCGAGCGCTGGAACGCCCTGCTGGATCTGCTGACCAGGGACGGCAGGATCGATGTGGAGGAGGCGGCCGCCGAACTGGCGGTGTCCGCCGCGACCATCCGCCGCGACCTGGATGAGCTCGCACAGCAGCAGATGCTGACCCGTACCCGGGGCGGCGCGGTCGCGCAGAACCTCTCGTACGACCTTCCGCTGCGCTACAAGACCGCCCGGCGCGCCTCGGAGAAGCAGCGGATCGCCGCCGCGGCGGCCCGGATGGCCGAACCGGGCTCGATCGTGGGTCTCAACGGCGGGACGACCACCACCGAGGTCGCCCGCGCCATCTCCCTGCGCGGCGATCTGTCCGCCCCGGGCGGCGGCCCGGCCGTCACGGTCGTCACCAACGCCCTGAACATCGCCAGCGAGCTGGCGGTACGCCCCCAAGTCAAGATCGTGCTCACCGGCGGGGTGGCCCGTCCGCAGTCCTTCGAGCTGATGGGGCCGCTGGCCACCGGAGTGCTGGGCCAGGTGTCGCTGGATCTGGCGATCCTCGGCGTGGACGCGCTGGACACGGTCCAGGGCGCGACCGCCCACCATGAGGGGGAGGCCAGCATCAACCACCTCATGGCCGGCCGGGCGGCCCGGGTGGTGGTCGTGGCCGACAGCTCCAAGCTGGGCCGCCGGGCGTTCGCCCGGATCTGCGCACTGGAGGAGATCGATGTGCTGATCACGGACACCGGCGCCGATGCGGAGCTGGTCGCTCCGTACACCGAGGCCGGTGTCCGCGTGATCAGGGCCTGACGCGCCGGACGGGCCCGGAGTGCCGGACGCCTACGCCTTGGCGGCGGCCAGCAGGGCGGCCACCCGCTCGACGGCGAACGCGTAGCCCTGGACACCGCATCCGGCGATCACCCCGTTGGCCAGCGCGGAGACGTAGGAGTGGTGCCGGAACGCCTCCCGCTGGTGGATGTTGGAGATGTGCACCTCCACGATCGGCAGACCGTCGCAGGTCGCCAGGGCGTCGCGCAGCGCGACGGAGGTGTGGGAGTAGCCCGCGGGGTTGATGATGACCGCCGCGTGGTGCTCACGCGCCTCATGGACCCAGTCGATGAGCTGCCCCTCGTGGTTGCTCTGCCGGCAGTCGGTCGTCAGACCGTGCGGCGCGGCTGTCACGGCGACCAGCTTCTCGATGTCGGCCAGGGTGTCCGTTCCGTAGATCTCGGGTTGCCGACGGCCCAGGAGATTCAGATTGGGCCCGTTCAGGACCATGATCGTGGAACGGTCGCGCACGGGGGTGGTCGCCATGGCGTGGTGGTCCTTCCTGGGCGGTCGGTACATCGAGGGCGGTTCACCGGGGACACCGGCCCGCGACGCATCGTAGATCAGGGATATGACACCACGGTCGACGGCACGGTGGTGGTGCCCGACGTGGGAGATCCGATGTCATTGATGACGCGTTCGTACTGGCCCTGGCCGCCGAGCGAGACGACCAGCAGATTGTGGAACTTCACCCCCGACGCGTTCGGGGCGGCGAAGCCGTGGTGCTGCACGATGCTCGGGGCGACGTTGTAGTAGCAGTAGCTGCCGAGCCCCCATCCCTCGTGCGTGGTCACCGAATCGGCCACCTTGTAGGCCGCGTAGCCCTTGATGGAGCCGTTCTGGATGGCCGCCTGGTTCGGGGCGTCGTACGCCTTCTCGTTCTGGAAGAAGATGGTGCGGCCCCGCTGCCCGTACCACTGCACGTCGTACTTGTTGAAGTGCTCCACGAACAGCCCCGTGGCGAGGACGTCGTCGCCGTTGACCCGGACTCCGTAGTCGGCGCGGTTGGTGTCCCAGCCGACCCCGTCACCGTGGTCGGCGCGCCAGACCCAGGTGTGGTCGACGATGGTGTGACGGCTGTTGATCACCATGCTGGTGGTGGCCTTGCCGGGGCCCGCGCCGCCGATGCGGATGAACACGTCCTGGACGGTGGTGGGGTTGGCGGAATGGTCGGCCGAGGCTCCCTGCGGGCCGACCTCCAGCAGGGTGGTCGAGTTGACCGGTCCGGCGTCGATGAGGAAACCGGCCAGCCGCACCCCGTCCACATCGGCGACCTTGACCGCGGTGGCGCCGTTGTCGGGGATGAGCGTGGCGTAGCCGAGCCCGAGGACGACGGTGTTCGCCCGGTTCACCTGGATCGGCTGGTCGAGGTGGTAGATCCCCGGGGTGAGCAGCAGTTGCAGCCCCTGGGTGAGCGCCTCGTTGAGGGTGGCCGCGGTGACGCCGGGCTTGGCCACGTAGAACTGCGACAGCGGCAGCGAGGTGCCTCGGGGGGTGCCGTTGCCCCAGGTGACCCCGCGGGCGTTGGTCCGCTTCTCGGGCAGGAAGACCCGGTACTCGCTGCCGTCGAGGTACAGGAAGGGCTTCTCCCGGGAGACGGGGGTGGTGTCGAGCGTGGTGTACGGCGGGTTCGGGAAGCTCTGCCCGGGGGCGCCCTCCACACCGGAGAACACCATGTTCCACACGCCGTTGAGCCAGCTGCCGATCGCGCTGTCGCGGGTGTACCACTGCTGCTGGGAGTACGGTCCGACCTGGCCGTCGATGCGGCTGTCCGCGATATAGCCGCCGCTCGCCCAGCCGTAGCCGTCGGGGGAGAGGTTGAGCCCGCCGCGGACGTGCATCCGCCGGAAGGGCGCCGCCTGCGCCACCGCCCAGCGGTTGGTGCCGTTGACGGGGACGACCGCGAGGTTCTCCGCCGAACGCCAGAAGTTCTGGGTGGCATTGCCGTTGAACCACCCGGCGTCCACCGTGATGTCGCCGTTGATGGTCGTGTTGTCGGGGGACAGCCCCAGCCCGGCGATGGAGGTGTAGAAGCCGATCTGGGCGTTGAGCCCGCTGTAGGAGCCGGGCTTGAACAGCAGGGCGTAGCGCCCGGTGCCGAACTGCGCCGACTCCTGCTTCTTGAACACCTCGTCCAGCTTGGCCTGGATGCCGGGCGTGGACGGGTCGAAGACGATGACGTTCGGGCCGAGGTCGCCGCCGCCCGGCAGGGCCCGCGGGCTCTTTCTCCGGCCCGAGGGGGCGGCGGACGCGGGGGTGGCCAGGCCGGCGAGGGCGGGGGCCGATGCGACGGCGGCCGCGGCGCCGAGCACCGCCCGGCGGCCGACCGGGGAGCGGCCGGAGGAAGAAGGCGTGGCAGGAGGCGTGGGGGAAGGCGTCATGGGGGCGTCTCTCCTGGTTCAGTAAATGAACGGGATGGGGGTGAGGGAGCGCTCTCTTGCCGTCGCATGCTTCAGCCATGTGAACGACTCGTCAAGAGTTGTGACCGCAGTCTGTGCGTGTTGTTGCCTTTTGAACATCAACTGGTCTGGAAATTCAGGTAGTTCGGACGCACTTGAGTCGGATTCGCGTCCGCTCGGGTCCATCGATGTTGTGTTCAAGAGGTAAGCGGAGTCGGCATCTGATCCTTTCCGCTCGACGCCTTGACACCTTTGCCTCCCCGCCCGGACACTCCGGTCTTGGAGAGCGCTCTCCCACTGTTGTCGCGGGCCCATGACGGCCCGTCATACGGGCGGCCCGGCCCGCACCCACGGCGTCGCGAGTCCTCGCCGTGTACGGCCGCCCGGCCACCTTCACCCTCTCTCCACGTGGCAGGAGTCTCCATGGCACGGAGATCGAAGATCGTTTCAGGAACCCTGATCGCAGGCGCGTTACTGCTGACCTCGCTCGGGCTCGGTGGCATCGCGATGAGCGCCGAAGCGCCACCGGCGAAGCCCACGAGCGGGGGCGTCACGGCCCCCGCGGGCGGCGGCGTCACGGCCGCCCACGCGGGACATGTCATGGCGGCGCCGTCGTCCTCCTCGCCCGAGGACCCGGACGGCGACGGCTACATTCCCGCGAACCCGCCGGTCACCGGCGTCACACCGTCCACGAAGGAGCCGCCGCACCGCTACTTCCACGAGTTCCAGGCCAACTGCTCGGTCAGCCACACCAAGGCGGACGACCCCATCGTGTACCCGCAGCAGCCGGGCGCGTCCCATGACCACACCTTCATGGGCAACACCACGACCGACGCGGCCAGCACCACGGCTTCCCTCGACGCCGGCCGCACCACCTGCAAGGCGCCGGGGGACAAGTCGGGCTACTGGATGCCCACGCTCTTCAACGACGACCGGCCGGTGCTGCCCATCGGCCCGCAGACCATCTACTACAAGGCGGGCGTGACCGACTACACCAGTGTGCGGCCGTTCCCCAAGGGGCTGCGCTTCGTGGTGGGCGACCCGATGCAGACCGCCGAGGAGTTCCGCCGCCACCCCGGCTTCGTGGAGGGGTGGGAGTGCGGCGACAGCTTCTTCAACGTCGAGTTCCCCAAGGACTGCCCGAGCCGGCCCGATGTCCAGCTCAACATCCGTTTCCAGGCGCCCAGTTGCTGGGACGGCAGGTATCTGGACACGCCCGACCACCGCAGCCATATGGCCTACCCCGTGGTGAACCCCGGCACGAACAACAACGTGTGCCCGGCTGACCACCCGGTGGCGCTGCCGATGGTCGAGTTCAAGATGGCTTTCCCGGTCAACGGTGACCTCTCGCACGCGAGGCTGGCCAGCGGCCCGAGCTGGTCGTTCCACTACGACTTCTTCAACGCCTGGGACGCGCCCACGCTGAAGGCGCTCGTCGACCACTGCGTCGTCGGGGCGCTGCAGTGCGACGCCCGCGGCTACGACCAGACCCACCCCGAGGCCGGAGCGACCCTGGACGAGAACTACGAGCTGCCGTGAACCACGGCCCAGCCGCCGGTGCGCACACCACCGCGGCCGGGCCGTTCGCACGCCACTTCCCCCGACACACCGAAAGACACCACCATGACCCGGACCCGTACCGCCCCACGCCGTATCGCGGCGCCCCTCATCGCCGGTCTGCTGGCCGCCGGCGCCCTCGCGCTGCCCGGCCAGCCGGCACACGCCGCCGGAAGCGTCGTCAAGGTCACCGGCACCCAGGGCGACTGGCGGCTGACCGTGGACGGCCAGCCGTATCAGATCAAGGGCCTGACCTGGGGCCCCGCCATCGCGGACGCCGACCGCTATCTGCCCGATCTGCGGTCGATGGGCGTCAACACCCTCCGCACCTGGGGCACCGACGCCACCAGCAAACCCCTCTTCGACGCCGCGGCCGCTCACGGCATCAAGGTGATCGCCGGTTTCTGGCTGCAGCCCGGTGGCGGCCCGGGCAGCGGTGGCTGTGTGAACTACCGGACGGACACCGCCTACAAGGACCAGATGCTCGCCGAGTTCCCCAAGTGGGTCGCCACATACAAGGACCACCCGGGCGTGCTGATGTGGAACGTCGGCAACGAGTCGGTGCTCGGCCTGCAGAACTGCTACAGCGGCGATGAGCTGGAGCGGCAGCGCGATGCCTACACCACGTTCGTCAACGACATCGCCAAGAAGATCCATGGTGTCGACCCCGACCACCCGGTCACCTCCACCGACGCGTGGACCGGCGCCTGGCCGTACTACCAGCGGAACGCCCCCGACCTGGACCTGTACGCCGTCAACTCCTACAACGCCGTCTGCGACATCAAGGCCACCTGGGAGCAGGGCGGTTACACCAAGCCGTACATCGTCACCGAGACCGGCCCGCCGGGGGAGTGGGAGGTGCCCGACGACGCCAACGGCGTGCCGGAGGAGCCCACCGACCAGGCCAAGGCCGCCGGTTACAGCAAGGCGTGGAACTGCGTCACCGGCCACCAGGGCGTCGCGCTCGGCGCCACGATGTTCCACTACGGCACCGAGGACGACTTCGGCGGCGTCTGGTTCAATCTGCTGCCCGCCGGCCAGAAGCGGCTGTCGTACTACGCGGTGAAGAAGGCGTACGGCGCGGACACCTCGCACGACAACACCCCGCCGGTCATCTCCTCCCTGGCCGTGGGCGGCGACCCCGCCAAGGTGGAGGCGGGCCGCGACCTGACGCTCACGGTCAAGGCCACCGACCCCGACGGTGACGCCCTCTCCTACCAGGTGCTGGGCAGCAGCATGTACCTCGACCAGGACAAGAAGCTCACCCCGCTGCCCGCCACCGACCTCGGCGGCGGTCGGCTGAGGGTCACCGCGCCGGACCGCCCCGGCGTGTGGAAGATCTACGTCAAGGCCACCGACGGCAAGGGCAACGTGGGCATCGAGACCCGTTCCGTACGGGTCGTCCCGCCCGCCGTGAACGGCACCAATGTGGCACTCGGCAAGCCGGCCACCGCCTCCTCGTACCAGACGGGCGGTGGCGACTGCCCCTGCCCCGCCGCCAACTCCGTGGACGGCAAGGCGGACACCCGCTGGGCGGCCGACTGGAGCGATCCGCAGTGGCTCCAGGTGGACCTCGGCGCTTCCACCCCCCTCACCCACGTCCAGCTGGTCTGGGAGGCCGCCTACGCCAAGGCGTACACCCTCCAGACCTCCGACGACGGCCAGAGCTGGCGCACCATCCGTGAGGTGACCGACGGCAACGGCGGCGTCGACGACTTCGACGTCTCCGGCACCGGCCGCTATGTCCGCGTCCACGGCACGGCCCGCGGCACCGGATACGGCTACTCGCTCTACGAGTTCGGCGTCTACCACTGATCCATGACCGGTGGTGATGCGTCCCCGGCGGTGGCGGGAGAGCGCTCTATGCCCTCGGGGCACGCTGCCACTAGGGTGCGGACATGAACCGACACGCCCCGACCTTGGAGGATGTCGCCCGGGAGGCCGGTGTCTCCCGGGCGACGGTGTCCCGGGTCGTCAATGGCGTCCGCAACGTGGATCCGGCCATCCAGGACCTGGTCCGCGTCGCGATCGAGAGGACCGGCTACGCGCCCAACCGGGCGGCCAGATCGCTGGTGACCCGGCGCACGGGCACCGTGGCGCTCGTCGTCTCCGGGGCCGGGGACGGGACCGGGGACACCTCGGAGGAGGAGCAGAACGCCTTCGCCGCGCGGGTGTTCGCCGATCCGTTCTTCGGCCGGGTGGTCGGCGGAGTGGTGGGATTTCTGCGGCCGCGCTCGACGCACCCGGTGCTGATGTTCGCCGAGTCCCCCGAGGCCAGACAGGAGGTGCTGAGGTATCTGCGGCAGGGAAACGCGGACGGGGCGCTCGTGATGTCCACCCACCCCGACGATCCGCTGCCCGCGCTGCTGGCCGAGGCCGGACTGCCCGCCGTGCTGTTCGCCCGTCCCGTGCGGCCGGTCGCGCTGAGCCATGTCGACCTGGCGCACTGGGACGGTGGCCGCCTCGCGGCCGAGCGTCTGCTGGCCCGGGGGTGCCGGAAGGTGGCCACCGTGTCGGGGCCCTGGGCCGTGGCGGCGAGCCAGGAGCGGCTCGCCGGGTTCCGCGACACGATGGCTCGCGGCGGCCATCCGTATGTGCCGGTGGCCGAGGGGGGCTTCACGCTGGACAGCGGGGTGGCGGCGATGACCGCGCTGCTGGCCGAACACCCCGACGTGGAGGGCGTGTTCGCCGCCAACGACCTGATGGCCCAGGGGGCTTGCCAGGTGCTGCGGGAGCGTGGCCGGCGGGTGCCCGGCGATGTCGCGGTCGTCGGCTTCGACGACTCCAGCGTGGCCGCCACTTGCCGGCCGCCGCTGACCTCGGTGCGCCAGCCGGTGGAGGACATGGCGGCGGCGATGGCCCGGCTGCTCGACGAGCACGTCCGGGGCCTGCGCACCGAGCCGGCCTCGGTCCTCTTCGAACCGGAGCTGGTGGTACGGGAGTCGGCGTAGCCCTCGCGTCCGGGCGGTGCGTGTGGCGCCTGTGCGGGACGTGCCCGTCGCCGTGCGGGGGACGTGGGTGTGGCCCTCGCGTCCGGATGTGCGTGCGGCTCCTGCGCCCGGACGGTGTGTGTGGCCCCTGTGCGGGACGTGCCCGTAGCCGTGCGGGGGACGTGGGCGTGGCCCTCGCGTCCGGACGTGCGTGCGGCTCCTGGGCCCGGGCGGTGTGTGTGGCCCCTGTGCGGGACGTGCCCGTCGCCGTGCGGGGGACGTGGGTGTGGCCCTCGCGTCCGGATGTGCGTGCGGCTCCTGCGCCCGGACGGTGTGTGTGGCCCCTGTGCGGGACGTGCCCGTAGCCGTGCGGGGGACGTGGGCGTGGCCCTCGCGTCCGGACGTGCCCGTAGCCTTGCGCCGGACGTGCCCGTAACCCCCGCGCCCGGACGTGCCCGTAGCCCTGCGCGGGGCGGGCGTGGAGTCCCCGCGTCCGGACGTGCGTGTGGCCCCCGCGCCCGGACGTGCCCGTAACCCTGCGCGGGACGTGCCCGTAACCCTGCGCGGAACGTGCATGTAACCCCCCGCGTCCGAGGTTGCCCGTAGCCGTGCGTGGGACGGGCGTGGAGTCCCCGCACTGGACGTGCCCGTAGCCCTGCGCGGGACGCGCCCGTACCCCCTACGCCAGCCGTGTGCCCAGGGTGGTGCGCCACGCGGGGGACGGCTCCGGTGCGGGAGTGGGCGGCAGACGGCGCCCGCCGCGGGCGAAGAACGCGGCGAGCGGCAGGATCGCGGCGCCCACCGTGACCGCGTCCGGCCCCAGCGCGCCCAGGTCGATGCCGACCCGCCCGGAGGGGTACGGCAGCGCGTAGGACACCGCGTGGCCGCGCACCGAGTCCAGGAAACGCGCGCCGAGCTGGAGCCCGGCCCAGCCGCCGACGAGGATGCGCTCGGGCTGGAAGAGGTTGATCAGGTCGGACAGCCCGGCGCCCAGGTACTCCGCGGTCTCGGCGAGGACGGCGGCCGCCACCGGGTCCGGGGCGTCGCCGTCCGCGGGGTAGGCGGCGGCCAGCATCGCCGTCAGGGCGGTCTCCTCGTCGGTGTCGGGCGGCGGCTGCCCGCCCGCCTCCTGCCAGCGTTCCAGCAGCGCCTCCGCGCCCGCGTACGCCTCCAGACAGCCCAGTGCCCCGCAGCGGCACCGGCGGCCCCGCACCCGCACGGTGAGATGGCCCCACTCCACCGCCCGGCCGTGCTCGACCTCGTCGGTGACGACGCAGGCGCCGACGCCCGACCCGAAGAGCACGACCACCGCGTTGCGCGCACCGCGCCCGGCGCCGAACCACATCTCGGCCTGCCCCAGCGTCTTGGCGCCGTTCTCGATGAAGTACGGGACCTCGTCGGGGAGATGGCCCGATCCGCGCAGCATCCGTTCCAGCGGCACCGCCTCCCAGCCGATCGGCTGGCCGTGCACCACCGCACCGTCCTCCTCGGAGTGTTCGACGATGCCGGGGACGCCGATGCCGACGCCGAGGATCCGCGCGGGGTCGCGCCCGGCCGCCTCCAGGACTTCGGCGATGCCGTCGCGGATGTGGCCCGCGATCAGTTCGCTGTCGTAGCGCACCCGGCGCCCGGCCCCGCGGGTGGGCAACGGCCGGTTGGCGCGCGCCCGTTCGGCCAGCGAGAGGTCGAACAGCTCGACGCGGACCCGGGTCTCGCCGACATCCACCCCGATCATGTGGCCGCTGTGCGGCGTGATCCGCAACAGGGTGCGGGGACGGCCGCCGTCGGAGTCGATGCTTCCGGCCTCCTCCACCAGCTCCTCGGTGAGCAGTTCGGCGACCACATTGCTGATGGAACCTGAACTCAGCCCGGTCGCGGGGGCCAGCGAGAAGCGGCTCATCGGCCCGTCGAAATACAACCGACGCAGCACGGCGGCGCGGTTCTCCCGCCGCAGGTCACGAACGTTACGCCCGTTGTGCGCTGCCACCTGGCCTCCTCAAGTCCCGGCTCCGCGCCGCAAGATACCTCCGCCGGATCTCTTGACGCGACCTTCTCTTGAGGTTTAACTCACGTCCTAAATTAAGCCGTGAGCGGCTTCGGGAGTTGAACGCGGTTGGCGTGCCCGGGCCCTTCTTGGCATTCACCCCTCCCGGAAGGGACACCTGGAGCCATGCGCAGGATCCGAGCCGCGGCCATAGGCGCCGTCACCTTGTCACTCGCCCTTGCCGCCTCGGCGTGCGGAGGTGGTTCCTCGACGGACGGCGGCGGTTCCAACGACTCGCCGAAGACGCTCACGTACTGGGCCTCCAACCAGGGCGCCAGCATCACGGTGGACAAGAAGGTCCTGAAGCCCGAACTCGACAAGTTCGAGAAGCAGACCGGGATCAGAGTGAAGCTGGAGGTCATTCCCTGGTCCGAGCTGCTGAACCGGATCCTCACCGCGACCACCTCCGGCCAGGGCCCCGACGTCCTGAACATCGGCAACACCTGGAGCGCCTCGCTGCAGGCGTCCGGGGCGCTGCTGCCGTGGGACACCAAGAACTTCGGCAGCATCGGCGGCAAGAACCGCTTCGTGGCCTCCGCCCTCGGCTCGACCGGTGCGCGGGGCGAGGACCCGGCCGCGGTGCCGCTGTACTCGATGGCGTACGCGCTCTACTACAACAAGAAGATGTTCGCCGACGCGGGCATCTCCAAGCCGCCCGCCACCTGGGACGAACTGGTCGCCGACGGCAAGAAGCTCTCCAAGGACGGCAAGTGGGGCCTCGGCGCCGAGGGCGCGAACCTCTCGGAGAACATCCACCAGGTCTTCGTCTTCGCCAAGCAGCACGGCGCGGACTTCTTCACCGCCGACGGCAAGCCCGACTTCACCTCCGACGGCGCGGTCACCGCCATCAAGCAGTACGTCGACCTGATGGCCAAGGACAAGATCATCGCCCCGGGCAACGCCGAGTACGCGCAGAACCAGTCCCTCAGCGACTTCGCCAAGGGAAAGACGGCGATGGTCCTGTGGCAGACCGCCTCCGCCACCCTCGCCTCGCTGGGCATGAAGGACGACGAGTGGGGCGTGGCGGCGGCACCCGTCCGCTCCGGCACCCCCGGCTCCGGCACCTCCGTCAACTCGATGGTCGCCGGCATCAACCTGGCCGTCTTCAAGAACACCGACAACCAGGACGGCGCCCTGAAGTTCGTGAAGTTCATGACCAGCGACGCCGAGCAGAAGATCCTCAACAAGGCGTACGGCTCCATTCCGCCGGTCAAGGCCGCCCAGTCCGACCCCGCCTTCAACACCAAGGCGACGGCCGCCCTGCGGGACACCCTCGCCAAGAGCGCCGCGGCGCTGCCGCAGGTGGCCGACGAGTCGCAGTTCGAAACTGGCGTCGGCACGGCCGTCAAGGAGCTGCTCGCCGAAGCCGCCGGCGGACGCCCGGTGACCACCGAGTCGGTGAAGGCCAAGCTGGAGAAGGCCCAGCAGCAGATGCCGGCGAAGTGAGTGCGGACACCTGATGACCACCACGACCACGACCGCGACCGCTGAGAAAGACCGGCGGACGGTGTCGGGGAGCACCCCCGGGGCGGCGCGAGGCCCGCGCCGCCCCGGGCGGATCCGCCGCATCGGACTGCCGTACCTGCTGCTCCTGCCCGCCCTCGTCCTCGAGCTCCTGGTCCATCTGGTGCCGATGGTGATCGGCATCCTGATGAGCTTCAAGGCGCTCACCCGGTTCTCCATCCGGGACTGGGGCGCCGCGCCCTGGTCCGGATTGGACAACTACAAGATCTCGGTGGACATCAACGCCCCGGCCGGGGAGGCGCTGCTCCACTCGTTCTGGGTCACCTGCGGCTTCACCGTGCTGTCGGTCGGGCTGTGCTGGCTGCTGGGCACCGCCGCCGCCATCTTCCTGCAGGACACCTTCCGCGGACGGGGGCTGCTGCGCACCCTGTTCCTGGTCCCGTACGCGCTGCCCGTCTACACGGCCGTCATCACCTGGGCGTTCATGTTCCAGCATGACAACGGGCTGGTGAACCACGTCCTCCACGACCAGCTGGGCCTCACCGACAAGCCCTCGTTCTGGCTGATCGGCGACAACAGCTTCATCGCGCTGCTGACCGTGTCGGTGTGGAAGGGCTGGCCGTTCGCGTTCCTCGTCGTCATGGCCGGTCTGCAGAACATCCCCAAGGAGCTCTACGAGGCGGCCGCCCTCGACGGCGCCGGGATGTGGCAGCAGATCCGCCGCATCACCCTGCCCTCGCTGCGCCCGGTCAACCAGGTGCTGGTGCTGGTGCTGTTCCTGTGGACGTTCAACGACTTCAACACCCCGTACGTGCTGTTCGGCAAGGCGGCGCCGGAGGCCGCGGACCTCATCTCCATCCACGTCTACCAGACGACATTCGCCACCTGGAACTTCGGCACCGGCTCCGCCATGTCCGTGCTGCTGCTGCTCTTCCTGCTCGTGGTGACGGGCCTGTACCTCCTGCTGACCTCCCGACGAAGGAAGACGGCCGATGTCTAGCACCGCTCCGGCGCCGCCCCGCTCACCGATGGCCGCTCCCCGCTCACCGATGGCCGCCCCCCGGTCCTTCCTCTGGGCCCGCCGGATCTTCCTCACCCTGCTCACCGGCTTCGTCCTGCTGCCGGTGTACGTCATGGTCTCCAGCTCCCTTAAGCCACTGCAGGACGTCTCCGGGACGTTCCGCTGGCTGCCGAGCGGACTGACCATCCGGCCCTACATCGACATCTGGTCGACGGTCCCGCTCGCCGACTACTTCGTGAACTCGGTCATCGTGGCGGGCGCCGCGACCGTCTGCTCGGTGGTGATCGCCGTCTTCGCCGCGTACGCGGTCAGCCGGTACCGCTTCCGGGGCAAGCGGGTGTTCACGGTCACCGTGCTGTCCACCCAGATGTTCCCCGGGATCCTCTTCCTGCTGCCGCTGTTCCTCATCTACGTCAACATCGGCAATGCCACCGGCATCGCCCTCTTCGGCTCCCGCGGCGGCCTCATCCTCACCTATCTCACCTTCTCGCTGCCGTTCTCGATCTGGATGCTCATCGGGTACTTCGACTCGGTGCCGCGCGATCTGGACGAGGCGGCGCTGGTGGACGGCTGCGGACCGCTCGGCGCGCTGTTCCGGGTCGTCGTCCCGGCCGCGATCCCCGGCATCGTCGCCGTCGCCGTCTACGCGTTCATGACCGCCTGGGGCGAGGTGCTCTTCGCGTCCGTGATGACCAACGACACCACCCGCACCCTCGCCGTCGGCCTCCAGGGGTACGCCACCCAGACCGAGGTGTACTGGAACCAGGTCATGGCCGCCTCGCTCGTCGTCAGTGTCCCCGTGGTCGCGGGTTTCCTGCTCCTCCAGCGCTACCTCGTCGCCGGACTCACCGCCGGAGCCGTGAAGTGACCGGCCTTCCCACCTCTGAAAGGACGTACGTGTCCGAACTCCTGGACCTCACAGCCTTCCCGCACGACTTCCTGTGGGGCACGGCCACCTCGGCCTACCAGATCGAGGGAGCCGTTGCCGAGGACGGACGGTCGCCCTCGATCTGGGACACCTTCTCGCACACCCCCGGCAGAGTCGCGGGCGACGACCACGGCGACGTGGCCTGCGACCACTACCACCGCTGGCGCGCGGACATCGGGCTGATGAAGCGGCTGGGCACCAACGCCTACCGGCTCTCCATCGCGTGGCCACGGGTGATGCCGGGCGGCGACGGGCCGGTCAACGCCAAGGGCCTGGCCTTCTACGACGAGCTGATCGACGGTCTGCTGGAGGCGGGCATCACCCCGTCCGTCACCCTGTACCACTGGGACCTGCCGCAGGTGCTCCAGGACCGGGGCGGCTGGCCCGTGCGCGACACCGCGGAACACTTCGCCGCGTACGCCTCGGTGGTGGCCGACCGCCTCGGCGACCGGGTGCACCACTGGACCACCCTCAACGAGCCGCTCTGCTCGGCCTGGATCGGCCACCTCGAGGGCGTGATGGCGCCCGGGCTCACGGATCTGACCGCGGCGGTCCGCGCCTCGTACCATCTGCTGCTCGGCCACGGCCTCGCCGCCCAGGCGATCCGGGCCGCCGCACCGGGCGCCGAGATCGGCATCGTCAACAACCTCAACACCGTCGAGGCCGCGAGCGACCGGCCGCAGGACCTGGCAGCCGCCCGGCGCATGGACGGCCACACCAACCGCTGGTGGCTGGACCCGGTCCACGGCCGCGGCTTCCCCGCGGACATGCGCGAGGTGTACGGCGTCGAGCTGCCGGAGCGCCCCGGCGACCTGGAGACCATCGCCGCACCCCTGGACTGGCTGGGCCTGAACTACTACTTCCCGGCCACCGTCACCGACGACCCCACCGGCCCGGCCCCCCACGCCCGCGCCGTCCGCCGCCCGGACGTACCCCGCACGGGCATGGACTGGGAGATCGACGCCACCGGCATCGAAACCCTCCTGCTGCGCCTGACCGGCGAATACGGCGCCCGCAAGCTGTACGTCACCGAGAACGGCTGCGCCTACCCCGACGTCGTACGCCCGGACGGGACCATCGACGACCCCGAGCGCCAGGACTACCTCGTCCAGCACCTCGCGGCGTGCGCCTCGGCGGCCCGCAAGGGCGTCCCGCTGGCCGGCTACTTCGCATGGTCGCTGCTCGACAACTTCGAGTGGGCCTACGGATACGACAAGCGCTTCGGCCTCGTCCACGTCGACTACCGCACGCAGACCCGCACCATCAAGGGCTCCGGCCACCGCTACGCGGAGATCATCCGCGACCACCGGGGCCGAGCCCGCCGCGCGGCGTAGGAGGTGTCCGACGGCTCTTGACGCCTGCGGCGGGCCGCTCCCTTCCCGCGGCATCGATGTGCGGCTCCGCCGCGCGGTGGGGCTTCGCCCCAGACCTCGGGGTCCGGGGGCGGAGCCCTGGTAAGGGGAAGGGCCGGGCAGGCTGTTCGCCTCCCCGCCCCGCCCTGCGGCATCGATATGCGGCTCCGCCGCGTGGCAGGGCTCCGCCCCGGATCTCCGGCCCCGGCCCGCGTCCCGAGGACGACCAAGTGGTCGACCCCGGGGGGCCAGGGGCGGAGTCCCTGGTATCGGGAAGGGGCGGGGAGGGGAAAGACCCGCCGGACACCCCCCAGGGCCCGTCGCCACCCGACGCACACCGCACAGACGGCACCACACGCACCACGGCACGCAGGCACGACGGAAAGCACATCGGCACATCGGCACATCGGCACTACGGCACACGGCACATCGGCACACGGCACGAAGGCACCACCGCACTTCGGCACCACACGTGTACCCCCACGACCTCCTCGAGGAGAGCCGCATGCCATCCCGTACCCAACGCCAACGCCAACGCCACCGCACACTGCTGAGCGCCCTCGCCACCCTCGCCACCGTGGCGCTGCTGTCCACGGGCCCGGCCCTCGCCACGCCCGCGTCCCACTCCGCCAAGGCCGCCGCCGAGGCGACGTGGGACACCGACCGCGCGGCGGCCGCGTACGCCGCCAATCACAACGCCGTCACCGCCTCCGGCAGCGAGAACGACGGCACCGCGCCGGGCCTGGCCTTCGACGGCAACGGGTCGACCCGCTGGGCCAGCCCGTTCAGCGACGACGCGTGGATACGTGTCGACCTCGGTGCCACCATCCGGATCGACCGGGTCGTCCTGGACTGGGAGGCCGCCTACGGCAAGAAGTACGTCCTGGAGGTGTCGAAGAACGGCACCGACTGGACCCCCTTCTACACCGAGAACGCCGGCACCGGAGGATCCCTCACCGCCCACACCTATCCGCAGGACGTCACCGGCCGCTACGTACGGATGCGTGGCATCGAGCGTGGCACGCCCTACGGCTATTCGCTGTACTCGTTCAAGGTCTACGGCGGAGAGCCCGCCCCGGCGTCCACGACCCGCACCAACCTCGCCCTGAACCACCCCGCCTACTCCAACTACTACCAGCACGCGGGCAATTCACCCGCCTTCCTCACCGACGGCGGCTGGCCCGCCAACCTCAAGGACGACCAGACCCGCTGGTCCAGCGACTGGAAGGCCGACCGCTGGGTCTCGGTGGACCTCGGCGCCACCTCCACGATCGACACCGTCGACCTCTACTGGGAGGCGGCCTACGCCGTCGACTACCAGCTGCAAGTGTCCGACGACAACCGCACCTGGCGCACGGTGTACCAGCCCTCCGCCGCCGAGGTGGCCGCCCGTCGCGCGGACGTCAAGTCGCCCGCCGACGCGGTGGGCCGCCGTGACACCGTGAAGTTGTCGCAGCCCGCCACCGGCCGCTATGTGCGGATGCTCGGCAAGGAGCGCCGCTCCTTCTACAACCCGGCCCCGGCCACGGCCCAGTTCGGCTACTCCCTCTACGAGTTCCAGGTCTGGGGCACCGGCGGGAGCGCCTCCGCCGCCTACCCCGCCCTCCCCGGTGAACAGTCCGGTGCGTACCGGACGACGTTCCTCGATGACTTCACCGGTGCCACCCTCGACCGCTCCAAGTGGCGTGTGGTGCGGACCGGCCAGGAGATGGGGTCGGTCAACGGCGAGTCGCAGGCGTATGTCGACTCCTCCGACACCATCCGCACCGAGAACGGCAATCTCGTCCTCAGGGCGAAGTACTGCAAGGGCTGCACTCAGGCGGGCGGCGGCACCTACGACTTCACCTCCGGGCGCATCGACACTCACACCAAAATGGACTTCACCTACGGGCGGGTAAGCGCCCGGATGAAGCTGCCGGTCGGCGATGGGTTCTGGCCCGCGTTCTGGCTGCTGGGCAGCGATGTGGATGATCCGTCGGTGTCCTGGCCGTCCTCCGGCGAGACCGACATCATGGAGAACATCGGCTACGCGGACTGGACCAGCACCGCCCTGCACGGCCCCGGCTATTCGGCGGACGGCAACATCGGCGCCCGCCAGATCTACGAGGGCGGCGGCCGCGCCGACCAGTGGCACACCTACGCGGTGGAGTGGACACCCACCGTGATGCGCTTCTACGTCGACGACCGGGTGGTCCAGGAGACGACCCGCAACAAGCTCGAATCCACCCGTGGCCAATGGGTCTTCGGCCACAACCAGTACGTCATCCTCAACCTCGCCCTGGGCGGGGCGTATCCGGCGGGGTGGAACAAGGTCACCACCCCCTACTGGGGCCTGCCGCAATCCAGCGTCGACCGGATCGCGGCGGGCGGAGTACAGGCGGAGGTGGACTGGGTGCGCGTCGAACAGAAGGGCTGAGCGCTGCATTATGGGACGTTGACGGGCGGCCACCGTGGCCGCCCGGCAACGGAAGCGGCACCGGAAGAAGGAGGAGCGTCCATGCGGGTGGCGTTGCACTCGGTTCTCAAGGAGGGCCAGGAGTCCGGTTATGAGCAGGCGCACGCCACGGTCCCGGAGGACCTGCTGGAGGCACTGGGACGGGCCGGGATCACCAATTGGCGGATCTGGCGTAGCGGCCGCCACCTCTTCCACCTCGTGGACTGCGAGGACTTCGCGGCCGCGATGGCGGCGCTGGACAAGGATCCGGCCAACCAGCGCTGGCAGGAGTTCATCGGCGGCTATGTCGACCACTTCGAGGACACCGGCGGTTCCCCCGCCGAGCCGGAGCGGATGACGCTCGGCGAGGTATGGGAGCTGAGCGCCCAGGCCGAGGCCGCCGAGCGCGGATAGGGGGAGTCCCCGGCTGCGGGGCGGGGAACAGCCCGCCGGAGGTGTCGAGACGACCGGCCGAACCGGCGGAGCCTACCCATCCGGATCGTTCGGCGCAGCTATTCATCAGACCTTGAGTACGGGTGAGAACGGGGCGAACGCGTCCGCGTACGACGTGGTGGCCCCGCGCGGGGGCGTGGCGGAACGCGACAAGCGCTCCGTACGCGCCTGCCGCGCATCCCCGACTGGAGGTCAGTGAGTTGAGCCACCGACGTGTGAACAAGCGGACCCTCGCCATTTCCGGAGCCGCCGTCGCCGCGCTCGGAGCAGCGGCCATTCTGCTGCCCAACGCGAATGCGAACCCGGACGAGACGTCGGGCGCCAAGACCTTCTCGTCCCCGGTCGCGGTGAAGCTCGCGAGGAGCCTCGCCGCGGACCTCGGTGACAACGGCGCGGGCTGGTACTACGACAACGCCAACCGCCAGCTGGTCATGAACGTGGTGGACGAGGACTCCGCCGAGGGCGTCCGGGCCAAGGGCGCCGTGGCGAAGATCGTGACCAACAGCATGGAAGACCTGAAGGCCGCCACCAAGACGCTGAGCAGCGACGCGTCGGTGCCCGGCACCGCCTGGTCCATCGACCCGGTCACCAACAAGGTCCAGGTGACCGCCGACCGGACGGTGACCGGCGCCAAGTGGGCCACGCTGACCAAGGCCACGGACCAGATGGAGGGCACGGTCAGCGTCAAGCGCAGCCAGGGCGAGTTCAAGAAGTTCGACGGCGAGGAGGCGGCCCAGCCCGGCGACAACGGCGGCGCGGGCGCGGGGGACGCCGCGGGCGACGCGGGGGCCGGGGATGCCGCGGGTGCGGCGGGCGGTGCTGATGACGCGGGCGCGGGCGGTGCGGGCGACGCGGGCGCGGGCGGTGATGCCGGTGCCGGAGGCGCCGCCGGCGGGGAGCAGGGCGCGGGTGGCGCCGGGGACGCCGGTGGTGCGGGTGACGCCGGTGGCGGCGGTGACGCCGCGGCCGGAGGGCTCGACGGCGGCGATGCCATCTTCGGCGGTGGCGCCCGCTGTTCGCTGGGCTTCAATGTCAGCGTCGACGGCGCGCCGGGTTTCCTGACCGCCGGCCACTGTGGCAACGCATCCCAGACCTGGACCTCGGACGAGGCCGGCGCCCAGCAGGTGGGCACCGTGCAGGACTCCCAGTTCCCCGCGAGCGACTTCGCGCTGGTGATGTACGACGACGCCACCACCCAGGCGTCCAGCACGGTCGACCTCCAGGACGGCAGCACCCAGGAGATCGGGCGTGCCGTCGAGGCGAGCGTGGGCCTGAAGGTGCAGCGCTCCGGCTCCACGACCGGGGTCACCGACGGTACGGTCACCGGCCTCAACGCCACGGTGAACTACGGCAACGGCGACATCGTCAACGGCCTCATCCAGACCGATGTGTGCGCCGAGCCCGGCGACAGCGGCGGTGCGATGTTCGCCGAGGACGCGGCGGTCGGGCTGACGTCCGGCGGCAGCGGTGACTGCACCCAGGGCGGCGAGACGTTCTTCCAGCCGGTGACCGGCGCACTGGAAGCCACCGGCGCGGTGATCGGCGCAGGCGACGGCGGCGCCGGTGGCGGCGACGCGGCGGGCGGCGCTGGTGATGCGGCCGGTGGCGCTGGTGATGCGGCGGGTGGCGCTGGTGATGCGGCCGGTGGCGCTGGTGATGCGGCGGGCGGCGCTGGTGACGCGGCTGGTGGTGCCGGTGATGCGGCCGGTGGCGCCGGTGACGCCGCCGGTGCGGGCAACGCCGGAGCGGGTGACGCGGGTGACGCGGGTGCCGGTGCCGCCGCCGGGGCCGGTGACACCGGCAGCGATGCGGGCCAGGGTCTCAACTGATCCGGCCCACCCCATGATCGGAGGCCCCGGGCGCCCTCCTGCCCCAGTGCCCGGGGCCTCCCCTTCCCTCTGCCCGCTGATGGCCCCTGATGGAATCCCGCCCGACGGAATCCCGCGGTGGTCAGGACGGATCCGGGCCGGAGACCGGAAGCCCGGCCGCCGCCGCCGCGGCGCCGAGCACCTCGCGCAGCATGGCCGGGGTGAGCCGTCCGGTGAAGGTGTTCTGCTGGCTCACGTGGTAGCAGCCGAAGAGCGTGAGCGGCGCCCCGCCGTCGGCCGCCCGCAGTGTGCTTCGCGCGCCGTGCCCGAACACGGGCCGCGGCCGGGGCACGGACCATCCGGCCGCCTCCAGCGCGGGCAGCACGGCCTGCCAGCCGAACGCGCCGAGCACCACGGCGGACCGTACGGTCGGCCGCAGCAGCCGCAGCTCCCGGGCCAGCCACGGGCGGCAGGTGTCCCGCTCCCCGGGGGTGGGGCGGTTGGCGGGCGGGGCGCAGTGCACCGGTGAGGTGATCCTGACCCCGCGCAGCTCCAGCCCGTCGCCGCGATGGGTGGCGGTGCGCCGGTTGGCCAGCCCCAGGTCGTACAGCGCCGAGTACAGGAAGTCGCCGGCGCGGTCGCCGGTGAACATCCGGCCGGTGCGATTTCCACCGTGGGCGGCCGGTGCGAGGCCCACGATCGCCACCGAGGCGTCCGGTGGCCCGAAGCCGGGCACCGGCCGCCCCCAGTAGTCCCAGTCGGCGTAGGCCCGGCGCTTGATGCGCGCGGTCTCCTCGCGCCACTCGACCAGCCGTGGGCAGGCACGGCAGTCGATGAGCCGTTCGTCCAGCTCGGCGAGGGTTTCGGCGCCGGGGGCCCGATGGGCGGGGTAGGAGGGCGCGGGTTCGGAAGTGGTCATGTGGAAGGCTGCTGCCCCTTGTCCTTGCGCAGAAAACGCCGCAATCGGGTCAGCGGCCAGGTGTTGATGATGTCGTCCGGGGTGAGCCAGCCCCGCTGCGCCACGCCCACCCCGTATCGCATGTTGTCCAGATCCCGGGTCGAGTGGGCGTCGCTGTCCAGGGCGAACCTAACCCCGTACGACTTCGCCCGCAGGATGTTGTCGTCCGACAGATCGAGCCGGTCCGGATGTGCGTTGATCTCCAGCGCGGTGCCGGTGCGGGCGCAGGCGGCGAACACTTCGTCCAAGTCGGCGTCGATACCGGGCCGTTTGCCGATCAGCCGGGTCGTCGGATGGCCGATGACATGGACGTACGGATTCTCGCAGGCCCTCACCAGCCGCCGGGTCATGGCCTTGCGGTCCAGGCCGAACTGGGTGTGCACCGAGGCCACGCACACGTCGAAGTCCTCGAGGAACTCCGGCGGCCAGTCCACGTCTCCCTCGGTGTCGATGTTCAGCTCCACACCGTGCAGCAGCCGGGTGTGCCCGCGTCCGCGCCCCCGGTCGAGCTCGCGCACCCGCTCCCGCTGGGCCAGCATCTTCTCCTCGGTCATCTGCTGCATATACAGCTTGGGCGCGTGATCGGTGATGGCGTAGTACGCGTATCCGCGCCGCTCCGCCTTGGTGATCATGTCCTCCAGCGGTTCCAGCCCATCGGTGAGGTTGGTGTGGGTGTGCAGATCGCCCCGTAGGTCGGACTCCGTGACCAGCTTGGGGAGTTGGCCTTCGAGGGCGGCCTTGACCTCGCCCCGGTCCTCGCGCAGCGTCGGCGGGATCCAGTCCATGCCGAGCCGGGCGTAGACGTCCTCCTCGCTGCGTGAGGCGATGGTCTTGCCGCTCTTGGTCTCGAAGAGGCCGTACTCGGAGAGTTTGAGGCCATGGCGCACCGCGATCGCGCGGACGCGGATGTTGTGCGCCTTCGAGCCGGTGAAGTAGAGCAGCCCCGCGCCCCATGAGTCCAGGGGCAGGACCCGCAGATCCACCTGCAGCCCCTTCGTGGTGCGGATCGATGTCTTCTTCTGGCCGTGTGCGATCACCTCGGAGGTGAGCGGAAGCCGCGTGAACGCCTCCATGAACGGGCCGGATTCCTCCGCCGCGACCAGGATGTCCACATCGCCCACGGTCTCCTTCATCCGGCGCAGCGACCCGGCGTACGCACACCGCCGGCAGCCGCGCACCTCGGACAGGGCGGAGACGATGTCATCGGCCACGCCCATGGCCTCGTCGAGCGGGATGCGGTCGCCCGCGGCGCGCATCAGCGCGATGCCGTGGAGGATGTTCTCCTCCGACTTCGGCCCGAAGCCCTTGAGGTCGCGCAGCCGGTGCTCCTCGATCGCCTGGGCCAGCTGGTCGACCGAGGAGATCTGCAACTCCTCGTAGAGGATCATGGCCTTCTTCGGCCCGAGCGCCGGGATGGCGGTCAGCTCCCGCACCCCGGCCGGGATCGCGGCGCGCGCCTCCTCGACGGCGGGCATGGTCCCGGTGCGCAGATACTCGACCACCTTGTCGGCGATCGACCGGCCCACATTGGGGATGTCCCGCAGCGCCTTCGCGTCGAACTGCGAGATGTCGGCCGCATGGCCACCGATCGCCCGGGCGGCCTTCTCGTACGCACGCGCCCGGTACGCGTCCCCGCCCGTGATCAGGAGGAGATCGGCGTACTCGCGCAGGAGGGCTTCGACCTCCTCATTGGAGCGAGCCATGCCAGCGATTCTAGCCGTCTCTGGCGAACCCGGTGAGGTGGAGGGATCCTGGTGTCAGGAGCGAAAAGGCGATCCGCGGAATTCGGGTCGGCCGGTTCCTGCCCTGCGTGTCCCCGGGTTTGGGGGAGGTCATGGACGTTGGATTCCTGAAGCCGTTGTTCGATCGTCCCGGTCCATGGGCCGGTGTGTACATGGACACCTCCCGCAGCACGGAGGACGCGCCCAGACGGCGCATGCTGCGGGAGCGGTTCGTGGCGGATCAGCTCGCCGAGCAGGGCGCCGACCGCGCCACCTGTGACGCGGTGATCGAGCGGCTGGCCGGTGAGCAGGTGGCCAGGGCGTCCGCGGGGCGGGCGCTGTTCGCGGCGGATGGCGAGGTGGTGCTCGACCTGCCGCTCGCCACGTCCCCGATCGATGTGGTCACGTCCTGGTCGATGCTGCCGCGGGTGGCGCCACTGGCCGCGTTCCGTGGCGAGTGGCCGGCCTGTCTGGTGGCCTTCGTCGACCAGGCGGGCGCCGATCTGGAGCTGCGGGACGACACCGGGAGCCGCCCGGCGGGCCGCGCCGCGGGGAGGAGAGCGCATGGCCGGGGCCACCGCTCGGTGCCCGCCGACCGCCACGAGTGGCACTACCGCAACCGGGTCGGGAACACCTGGGAGCTGACCGCCGATCGCGTGGCCGACGAGCTGGTGCGGCAGTGGTCGGACGGCGACGCCGAGCTGCTGATCCTGGCCGGTGATCCGCGCGAGCGCCGGGCCGTACGCGACCGGCTGCCCGAGCCGCTACGGGCCACGACGGAGGAAATGCGCCACGGCAGCAGGGCCTCCGGCTGCTCCGAGCTGCTGAACGCGGAGATCGACCATGCCCGGGCGGAGTACGCCCGCGCCCATCTGGAGTCGGTCCTCGATCTCTTCCGCGCCGGTCGGGGCCGCCCCGGCGGGCCGGGCCCGGGCGGGCACGACGGCAACGGACCGTCGAGCAGCGGGGCCGCGGAGGGGGTGCCCGCGGTCGTGGACGCCATGCGCAGCCATCAGGCGGCCACGCTGCTGCTGGGGACCGCGGGGGGCGATATGCGCCATGAGGTGTGGATCGGCCCCGACGCCGATCAGGTGGCCGTGCAGCGCTCCCAGGCGCGTGCCATGGGCGTCAGAACACCCGAGGCCGCCCGCGCGGACGACGCGCTGATGCGGTCCGCGGCGGTGGCCGACACCGAGGTACTGGTGGTGCCCGAGGGACTCCAGGGGCCGGCGGGGGGCCTGGGCGCGGTGCTGCGCTGGCACGCCTGAACCAGGCGTGGGGCACCAGACGCAGAGCGTCAGCACGCCGCGCGTGGCCGCGCCGGACATGCCGGGCTGGCCGTGCCGGGCTGGCCGTGCCGACCGCGCCGCGCTTGGCCGTGCCGCGCTTGGCCGTGCCGTGGTTGCTCTGCGCCGTGCCGGTCTCACCGTGCCGGTCTAGCCGTGCCGGGCTGGCCGTGACGACCGTGCCGCGCTTGGCCGCGCCGCGCTTGCTCCGCGCCGTGTTGCTCTGCGCCTGGCCGGGCTGGCCGTGCCGGGCTCACCGTGCCGCGCGTGACCGCCGCGCATCACCGCGGCTCCGCACCCCGCCGCGCTATCCGCCGGAAGGGCCATTTCTCGGCGGGGCCGGTTGACATGCCACCCTCAGCTCTCTACCGTCCCTAGATTGTTAGGAAACCTACTTAACCAATGCTCTGCCTGCCTTCAGGGAGACATCCGTGGTCCTCCGTCCGGCACCATCCCGGCGGCGGGCGCGAGCCCGCGTCCGACGCGCCCTGACCGCCTCGCTCGCCGTCGGCGGCCTCCTCCTCACCGTCTCCCTGACCACGGGCGCCGCGCCCCCGCGCCCCGGGACGGCGGCGGGCGCCCCGGCCCCGGTGACCCGGGTGGGCGGGGCGCCGGGTACCGCGACTCCGCTCGCGGGCTTCGCCACGCAGTCCTCGGCCAAGGTGTCGGACACCCCCGCGGCCATCTCCACGCCCGGTTACCCCACGTCCGGCTGGCACCCCGTGGGGCCCCGGTCGACGGTGCTCGCCGGGCTGCTCAACGCCGGCACCTACCCGGATCCGTTCTACTCGACCAACCTCAAGAAGATCCCGGCCGCCGACTTCGCCGTCCCCTGGTGGTACCGAAGCGACTTCACCGTGGCCGATGCCTCCCGCCGCACCTATCTGGACGTCAGCGGTGTGGTGTCCGCCGCCGATGTGTACGTCAACGGCGTCCAGGCCGCCACCAAGGATCAGATCGCCGGCGCGTACACCCACCATGAGCTGGACGTCACCGACCTGGTCAAGGCGGGCACCAACACCGTGGCGTTCCGCGTCCAGCCCAACGATCCGCGCAAGAACCTCACGATGGGCTGGATCGACTGGCTGCAGCCCCCACCGGACGAGAACATGGGCATCGTCCGCGATGTGCTGATCCGCCGCGGCGGCCCGGTGGCCCTGCGCGACGCGCATGTGACGACCCGGCTGGACACCGACTCGCTCGCCTCCGCCGAACTCACCGTCAAGGCCCAGGTCCGCAACGACTCCGGCTCCACGGTCACCGCCACGGTCTCCGGTACGGCCGGCCCCGCGGCCATCAGCCGCACGGTTTCGCTCGCCCCGCACGAGACCAAGGCCGTCACCTTCACCCCCGACGACGTTCCGGAGCTGCGACTGGACCGGCCCAAGGTCTGGTGGCCCGCCGGGATGGGCGATCAGCCGCTGTACGACCTCGACCTGACCGCCACGGTCTCGGGCACTCCCTCCGACACCGCTCACCACAGCTTCGGCATCCGCGACGTCAAGGCGCCGCTGAACGCCGACGGCGCCCGCCAGTACCGCATCAACGGACGCCCGCTGCTGATCAAGGCGGGTGGCTGGTCGCCCGACGTGTTTCTGCGCTGGGACGCCCGCTCGGTGGAGGACCGGCTGAAGTACACCCTCGACCTGGGGCTGAACACCGTCCGCCTCGAAGGCCATATCGAGCCGGACGAGTTCTTCGACCTCACTGACCGCTACGGCATTCTGACCCTCCCCGGCTGGGAGTGCTGCGACAAGTGGGAGGGCCAGGTCAACGGCGATGAGACGGGGGAGAAGTGGAGCGCCGCCGACTACCCGGTCGCCAAGGACTCGATGGCCGCCGAGGCCGCGCGGCTGCGCGACCACCCCAGCGTCATCTCCTTCCTCATCGGCAGCGACTTCGCCCCCGACGCCACCATCGAGAAGAACTACCTCGACGCCCTCGAGGCGGCGGACTGGCCGAACCCGGTGATCCCCGCCGCCTCCGCCAAGTCCTCCCCGAAGCTCGGCAAGTCCGGCATGAAGATGACCGGCCCCTACGACTGGGTCCCGCCGGACTACTGGTACGCCAAACGCGAGGGCGGGGCCACCGGCTTCAACTCCGAGACCAGCGCCGGACCCGACATCCCCACCCTGGACACGCTCCGGCGCATGATGTCCCCCAGCGAGCTGGAGACCCTGTGGCGGGATCCGTCGGCCAAGCAGTACCACCGGTCCCCGTCGGACACCTTCGGTGACCTCAAGCTCTTCGACAACGCGCTGATCGGCCGCTACGGACCGCCGACCGGGCTGACGGACTATGTGGGCAAGGCGCGGCTCGCACGCTACGAGGCGGTGCGCGCCCAGTTCGAGGCGTACGCGCGCAACTTCTCCGACGCCTCCCGGCCCGCCACCGGTGTCGTCCACTGGATGCTGAACAGCGGCTGGACCTCGCTCCACTGGCAGCTCTTCGACCGTTATCTGGACCAGGGCGGGGCCTACTACGGCGCCAAGAAGGCCAATGAGCCGCTGCACATCCAGTATTCGTACGACTCCCGTTCGGTGGTCGTGGTCAACAACCGGCACACCGCCGCCACCGGTCTCACCGCCCGGGTCAGCCTCTACACCCCCGACGGCACCCGGAAGTTCGACAAGAGCGCCACCGGTCTTCGGGTGCCGGGCGACGGCGGCAAGGCCACCGCGCTCACCGTCCCGGCCAATGTGAGCGGAGTGTCCGGCACCTATCTGGCCAAGCTCCAGCTCACCGATGGCGCGGGCAAGGAGATCGGCCGCAATGTGTACTGGCTCTCCACGGAGCAGGACGTGCTCGACTGGGACAACACCGACTGGTACTACACCCCCACCACCTCGTACGCGGATCTGACCGGGCTCGACGACATGGCCGAGGCACCCGTGTCCGCCACCGCCACCACGACCGGCGGGCCGGACTCCATCGCCACCACGACCGTCACCCTGCGCAACACCGCGAGCCGCGGCACACCGGCGCTGCTCGTGGACGCCCATCTGGTGAACGGCTCGGACACGCCCGTCCTGCCCGTGCGCTGGTCGGACAACGAGGTGAGCCTGTGGCCGGGGGAGTCGGTGACGCTCACCGCCACCTATCGCACGGCGGATCTGGGCGGTTCGGCCCCCTCGGTCCGGATCTCGGGCTGGAACACCGCCACCCGCACCGTCCCCGCGGCGGCCAAATCCCGCTGATCGGCCCCGTCCTGAAATCGTGTCGAAAGGAATTTTTTCGGCGAGTCCGATGCATGGAGCAAGTTCACACTTTTGTATGCTTTCTCCAGCGCGTCGTTCCCCCGTGTCGGACAGTCACTGTCCGTACGTTCACGAAAGGGGCTCCATATGCACACCATGGAGGTTCGCCCACCGGTACCCAGCCGTTCCACCAGCAGATGGCGTCGATACGGCCGACTCGCGGCCGCCAACTTCGTCCGCGGCGCGTCGTACGCCTGCGGCACCGCGGCCATCGGCCTGATGGCGTGGTGGGTGCAGACCCGCTGACCCGCCCCGCCACTCCGTCCCGAGCCGGAGCCCCTGACCGTCCCGCACCGTCGCGGCGGCCGTGAGCGGCCATCGCGACGGCCCGGCTACGCCTGAGGATGCGGCTGTGAGCGGAAGCGGGGGAAGTGCAGACCCCGGTGCTCCGCGCGGGGGGCACCGCCGCCGAGATGGGTGCGCATCTGGATGCCGTGCATGATCTCGATGATGCCCAGGGCGAGCAGCCAGATGCCGGCCACCACGGTGAGCGCCGTGATCGAGCCGAAGGGCGCCACGATCAGGATGATCCCGCCCAGGATGGTGAGCACACCGAGGAACAGCTGCCAGCCGCGGGCGGGCATGCCCTCAGCGGAGATCGCCGTGGCGGTCTGCATCACGCCCCGGAGCAGCCACGCGAAGCCGATCCACAGCGCGAGCAGCAGGATCGACTGGGCCGGACCCCGGAAGCAGAGCAGTCCGAGCAGCACGCTCAGCGCCCCGGTGACGAAGCTCAGCACCCGCAGATGCCTCGGTATATGCGCGCCGAAGGCCCCGACAAGCTGGAAGATCCCGCTGATCAGCAGATAGGCGCCGAACAGGGCGCCGACCACCACCAGCGTGGCTCCCGGCCACACCAGCACCATGATGCCCAGCGCGATCGCCACCACACCCGCGGCCACCAGGACCTGCCATGCGGTGTCGGACAGCATGTTCTGCAACGTGGTGTACGGGGTGCCCTCGCCGGGCCGCTCTCCCGGCCGGCCGGAGGGTTCCCCTCTCGGCTGCTCGGCACCATGCGGACTGTCGGAGGAGTAGGTCATGATCGTCCACCTCCTGGGGGAACAGGATGGCCGTAGCCCCACACAACCATCGTCCCCCCGCACCCGTCCCTGCGCCTGATGAGACCGGGTAGTGCCTCGCGGGCGGCGGTCACGCATGGCAAGGTGGTTGATGGAGCCGTGTCCTGGGCGCGTCATAGGGAGGCCCGCATGGACGACAGGGAGTTCTTCCGGATAGTGGCGGACCGCACCCAGCTCTCGCGGCAGGAAGCGGCCGATGTCACCCGTGCCACGCTCGAGACCGTGGCGGCCCGCCTCAGCGCGGGCGAGGCCCGTGATCTCGCCCTGGAGCTGCCCGAACACCTCCGGGAGTCCCTTCAGCGCGGGGAGGGGGACATGGAGATCTTCGACCCCGACGAGTCGATCCGCAGGGTGCATGAGCGCACCGGGCTGTCCGAGCCGGAGGCCGACCGAGGCGTCCGGGCGGTCCTCGCCACCCTCCGGGAGGCCGTCTCCGCCGAGGAGTACGACCACGCCATGTCCCAGCTGGGCAGCGAGTTCGCGAGGATGGCGGAATCCGCGCGCTGACCCGCCCACGGGCGCCGCGGCTCATCCGGCCCGCCAGCCGCTCCACCGCCCGACGGTGATCTCCACGACCGGCCCGCGCGGCGGCCGGTCCTCGTACTGGACCGGGTAGGTGTCCACGAGCAGCCGGACATAATCCGAGGACAGCGCCGATTCGTCGGCCGGGGGCAGGACGCGGGCCGTGCCGTCGCCCCGCGCCCACCACAGGTGGTCCCAGTTCTCGTCGTAGTCGTCCACCAGGAGGCATACGGCGGGGTGGGCGCGGATGTTGTCCAGGCGCCTCAGCCGCATTGTCCGCTTCGGCTTGTGGTCGACGGCCGTCACCACCGTGTCGCCGGTCAGCGCGAAGACCACCGGCACCAGATGCGGGCGGTCCTCGGCGCCGACGGTCGCCAGCCGGGCCAGCCTGGCCCGCGCGAAACGCTCGCGCGCCTGCGCGCTCGTCAGCTCCGGCATCGCGGCCCCCGGCGGCTCACCGGAACCGGGCGGCGACCTGGGACATCGCGTCCAGCCGTGTGAGCGTCTCCGCCTCCGGCATCGGCGGCAGATAGAACAGCACCCGCTCCACCCCGATGCGCTGATACCCCTCGACCGCGTCGGCGTCCTCCGGCATCGCGTACACCGTCACCGGCACCTCGCGGCCGGCCACCTCGCGCATCCGCTCGATCTGCGGGCGCAGCTCCTCGGGGGATCCGCTGTTGGCCAGCCAGGCGTCGCCGAGGTCCGCGATCCGCCGGAACGCGGCGTCGCCGCCACCACCCACATAGATCGGCGGATGCGGCCGCTGGACGGGCTTGGGCCACTGGAAGACGGGGTCGAAGTTCACGAACTCCCCGTGGAATTCGGCCTTCTCCTTTGTCCACAGCTCACGGATGGCCCGCAGCCGCTCGTTCATCAGCCGGCCCCGGGTGGACGGATCCGTCCCGTGGTTCTCCATCTCCTCACGGTTCCATCCGGCGCCGACCCCGAAGACGGCTCTTCCGTCGGAGACCAGGTCGAGGGAGGCCACTTCCTTGGCGGTGGTGATCGGGTCCCGTTGCACCACCAGGAGGATCCCGGTGCCCAGCAGCAGACGCTGGGTGACCGCGGCGATCGCGGCCAGCGTCACGAAGGGGTCGAGAGTGCGGTAGTACACCTCTGGCAGATCTCCGCCACCTGGATAGGGGGTCCGGCGGTCCACCGGGATATGGCTGTGCTCCGCGATGAAGAGCGAGTCGAAACCGCGCTCCTCCAGGGCCCGCCCCAGCGGGGCGGGCCGGATGCCCTGGTCGGTGACGAACGTGGATACGCCGATTTTCACTGCGGCTCCCTGGGAAGGTGCGTCGATGATCTACGGGAACCACATGGGTACCCGGCCCGGCGGAAACCACAACGGTGCGCACGAGTGACACGGTGTGCCCGCGGCCAGGACCCCGGGACGGCGAGTGCCTTGCGACCGGCGCGAGCCCTCGGCCCTACGACCGGCGCTCACCCGGGCCGAGCAGGACACCCCGCTCCGCGTAGAACCGCCCGAGGTCGGCCCAGGGGACCTCGGCGAAGCGCTGCGAGCCGTCCGGGAAGCCCGACGGGTTGTGTACGAGGAGATGGTCCGGGGTGGCGCCGACGGCCAGCACCAGATGGCCGCCCTGGTGCGGCGGCCGCGGGTCAAGGGTGCGCAGCGAGGGATGGACGGACAGCATCACGAGCCGCCCGGCCGCGAGATGTTCCGGCAGCTCCTCGGCCGGCAGCCGCGGCCGGGACTCGGCGAACAGCCCCCAGCGCCGTCGCGCGTAGCCGGCGAACGGAGCGTAGACGAGCCCGTCCACCCGGTCCGGGTGGCGCACATAGGCCCCCGCCTCGACACACTCCTCGGCGAGCGTCACCGCGGGTGGCGCGGTGCCACGCCAGTGGTCCAGGGCCATGCGCAGACACGCCATCCCGCACAGCCGCCACGACCAGAACGCGTACTCCTCCCGGCTCGCCGCCCCGGACTTCTGCCACAGCGGGTCGTCGGCCGCCGACAGGGTGCCCGCGATGATGTCGGGCACCAGGGCGGCCGACTCCCACTGGGCGTAGTAGGGGACGGGATGGGTGAGGGAAACAAGGGCCTCGGACATGTGCGCCAGTCTTCCCGAAATCCGCCCGCCGCGCCGTGGCTCCCGGTCAGCCGCCGGTGGCGAAACCCGGGAAGAGGGTCATGCCGCCGTCGACGTAGATGGTGGTGCCCACCACGTAGTCGCACAGGTCGGAGGCCAGGACCACGGCGGCGTTGGCGATGTCCAGGGGGTCGCCGATCCGGCCGTACGGGATGAGCTCCAGGAGGGCGGCCCGCGCCTCGGGGGTCTGCCAGGCACTGCGGTTGATCGGGGTCTTGATGGCGCCCGGCGCGATCGCGTTCACCCTGATCTTCTGGGGCGCGAACTCCTGGGCCAGGGTCTGCGTCAGCATCGCCACGCCGCCCTTGGACGACGCGTAGTTCACATGGCCCGCCCACGGGATGATCTGGTGGACCGAGCTCATGCAGATGATTTTCCCGGCCGCCCGCGACACCTCCGGGACCACACCGCGCCGCAGGAACTCCTTGATCGCCTCCCTGGCGCACAGGAACTGGCCGGTGAGGTTGACGGAGATGACCTTCTCCCACTGCTCGAGTGTCATCTCGACCGTGGGGGCGTCGCGCTGGAGCCCCGCGTTGGCGACGAGGATGTCGATCGTGCCCAGGCGGTCGACCATCGTGGACACCAGGTCGATGACCTGGTCCTCCTGGGACACATCCGCCTGATGGGCGTAGGAGTGCACACCGTGGCTCTGGATCTCGGTGACGACGGCCTCGGCGGCCGGCCGGTCACTGGCGTAGTTGACCACCACATCCGCGCCGGCCCGTCCCAGGGCGATCGCGGTCGCCTTGCCGATCCCCGAGTTCGCCCCGGTCACCAGCGCCTTCTGCCCCTTGAGGAGTTCCGGGACATGCACCGGAGGAGGACGCTCGGGATTGGTGTTCACTGGCTTTCGTCTCCTTCGCTTGGGCGTCCGTCACCCGCCGCACCGACCCTCGCAGTCCGTGGGGGGAGCCGCCGCTCCCCACGGCGCCACGGTCACCCACTAAGGCGATGCACATCGTTCCAGCGGCGCAACGCGCGCCCGGCCCGGCCGGCGCCCGCTCAGCGGACCTCGGCCAGCGCCTGGTCGCGCAGTGCCGAGCAGGTGCGGTTGATGAGCCGCGAGACGTGCATCTGCGATATGCCGAGCTGCTCGGCGATCCGGCTCTGTGTCATATCGCAGAAGAAGCGCATGTAAAGGATCTGCCGCTCCCGGTCGGGGAGCCGGCTGAGACCGGGCCGCACGGCCTCGCGGTCCACCACCCGGTCGTACGCGGTCTCCTGGGTGCCGAGCGTGTCGGCCAGGGAGTAGCCGTCGTCGGAGCCGGTCAGCTGGGCGTCCAGGGAGAGCGGGGTGAAGCTGCCCATGGCCTCCATACCGGCCCGCACTTCCTTCTCGGTCAGCCCGGTGCGCTCGGCGATGTCCTGGGTCCGCGGCGGCCGGTCGTCCGCTGAATGGGACAGCTCCCGGTGGGCGGCCCGCACCCGGTTTCGCAGGTCCTGGACCCGGCGGGGGACGTGCAGCACCCACAGATGGTCCCTGAAGTGGCGCTTGATCTCGCCGACGATGGTGGGCACCGCGAACCCGGCGAAGGCGGTGCCGTGTTCCGGGTCGTACCGCTTGACGGCCTTCACCAGACCGAGCGCGGCCACCTGCTGCAGGTCCTCCAGGGATTCGCCGCGGTTGCGGTACTGCCGGGCCAGCCGCTCGGCCATCGGCATCCACGCCTCCACCACCCGACGGCGCAATGCCTCCTTCTCCGGCCCGTCGGGGAGACGGGCCATTTCCGCGAACTCGGCGCTGGTGTCGGGCGCGTCGTCATGCGGGTGCTTCGTGGGGCCGGTCTGGGGCCGTGCCATGTCCTGCGTCGCGGTCGTCACGGAACACACCTCCTGCGATGGGCTGACGGGTCACCTGGGACCGGGGGTGCATCGCGGGAGGTTCACGGGGACGTGCTGACCGGCGCGCCGCCGCGGTGTGGAGCAATGCAGACTGCTCCCGCGGTGCGTGCCTACGGTCCGAAGCACGAGTATCCGCCTGCCCTGGGCCCCGAGGGGCAAACAAAGTTCTTCCGGACGGATCCGCGCGGCGGCACAGCGAGGCGAACACCTGCCCCGAGCGGCCGGCGTGGGGCCGGGCTCAGCCCAGCAGCGCGGCGACCGTCATCAGCACCGGTGGTGCGAGCAGCGTGGACAGCAGGATCGACTCACGGGCCAGGATGGTGGCGGTCTCGTAGCGCGATGCGTAGGTGAACAGGTTCTGAGCCGCCGGTAGCGCGGAGGTGACGACGGCGGCGAAGAGCGCCGGGCCGCTCAGCCCGAACACACCCGCCGCGATGGCCCAGGCCACCACCGGCTGGGCGAAGGACTTCAGCGCCACCGACAGCAGCACCGGCCCGCGTTCCGCGCCGCGCCCGGGGAGTTGAGTGCCCGGCAGCGAGATACCGAACGCCAGCAGGACGGCGGGAACGGCCATGCCGCCCAGCAGCGAGAGCGGTTCGGTGACGGGCCCGGGGATCCGCCAGCCCGCCGCGGACACGAGGACGCCGGACAGCGAGCCGATCACGATGGGGTTGCGGAACGGCGAGGTCAGCCTGCGGATCAGCGAGGGCCGCCGGTCGGGACGGCTGAGATCGATGACCGTCAGGGCGATCGGGGTCATGACGAGCTGCTGGAAGAGCAGCACCGGGGCGATCAGGCTCGCGTCGCCGAGGACGTACATCGCGATGGGGATGCCGAGGTTGCCCGCGTTCACATAGCTCGCGCACAGCGCGCCGATCGTCGTCCGGCCCACGCTCCACCGCCGTACGGCGCCGACGGCGACGAACGTGCCCGCCACGACGAAGGTGCTCAGGGCGGTCACCAGCAGCGGGGTGGAGATGATGGCGGAGAGGTCGGCCTTGGAGAGCGTGGTGAACAGCAGCGCGGGGGAGGCGATATCGAACGAGAGCTTGGTGAGCACCTCCCGGCCGTGGTCGCCGAGAGAGCGGCGGAGCCCGATGACATAGCCGGTGACGATGATGGCCGCGATGACACCGAAGCCGGTGATCACACCGCCCACTGGGCCTCCACCCCACCATGGCCCGCGCGGTATGCCGCGGGGTCTCGTCCGCTCGTCGTGGTGGTCGAGGGCCAGGGCGGGGCGGTCATCAAGGGCGTCTTCCGGGTGCGTGGCGGTCAGCATGCACCCTACAAGTAATTCGGCCGCGGCGCTGGTGAAGTCGGTTACAGGCCGCTGGTCAGGGGTCAGGGGTCAGGTGATGGTGAGCGTGCGTCCCCGCTTCGCCAGGGAGCTGTTGCCCGCGAAGACCCGGATCTCGCCCTTCTGCAGCAGGAACCTGCCGTGCGGGTCCTGGGTCCAGAAGCCCAGCTCCTCGGCGCTCAGCCGGAAACGGACGGTGGTGGCCTTCCCGGCGCCGAGGCTGACCCGGCGGAAACCGCTGAGCCTGCGCACCGGTTGCACGATGCTCGCCACCGGATCGCGGATGTACAACTGCACCACCTCATCGCCCTTGCGGCGCCCGGTGTTGCGCACCGCGACCGCGACCTCGACGGTGTCGCCCTTGCGCAGTGCCTCGGCCCGGACGCGGCTGACGCTGAGCCGGGGTTCGCCGATGTCGAAGGTGGTGTAGCTGAGGCCGTGGCCGAAGGGGAACTGGGGCCCGTAGGCCAGGTCCAGATACTTGGAGGTGTAGTGGTTGGCCCGGTCGTAGGGCCGTCCGGTGTTCTCGTGGTTGTAGTAGATGGGGATCTGCCCGACCGCGCGCGGGAAGGTCACCGGGAGCTTGCCACCGGGGTTCACGGTGCCGAAGAGCACGTCCGCGATGGCGTTGCCGCCCTCGAGCCCCGGATGCCATGCCTGCAGCACGGCGGGGGCGCGGTCCAGCCAGCCGCCCATCGTCAGCGGACGTCCGCTGAGCAGCACCACCACGAACGGCGCACCGGTGTTCGCGATCGCGGTGATCAGCCGCTCCTGCCGGCCGGGCAGTCCGAGGTCGCTGCGTACCGCCGCCTCCCCGCTGAGCGTCGCCGCCTCCCCGACCACCACCACGGTCACATCGGTCGCCCTGGCCGCCGAGGCCGCCCGGGCGATGCCCCGCGTGCTCCGGCCGGACGCGTCCACGCCTTCGACATGGCTGACACTGGCCTTCGGCGCCGCGTCCTTGACCGCGTCCAGGACGGTGGCCGGGCGGAACGCGTCGGCCCACGTCCCGGCCCAGGAGCCGCGCAGGTCGGTGGAGTCGGCGAAGGGCCCGACGACGGCGATGGAGCCCGATCGGTCCAGGGGGAGCGTGGACTTCTCGTTCTTGAGCAGCACCATGGTGCGTCCGGCCGCCTCGCGCGCCGTCGCCCGGGATGCCTTCGTGGGCCCGGCGATCGCCGTCTCCTCGTCCGCGTAGGGGTGTTCGAAGAGCCCGAGCCGGAACTTCAGGCGCAGGATGCGGGCCACCGCGTCGTCCAGCCGGTCGGTGGTGATCTGCCCGCCGCGCAGCAGCCGCTTGCCGTACTCGTTGATGGTGGTGCTGGCCATCTCCATGTCGATCCCGGCGTTGAAGGCCAGTCGGGCCGCGTCGGAGCGATCGGCGGCATAGCCGTGGACGATCATTTCCTGGACGCCGTTGTAATCGCTGACGACGAAGCCGCGGAAGGCCCACTCCTCCTTGAGGATCTCGGTCAGCGCATGCCGGTAGCCGTGCGCGGGGACCCCGCTGACAGTGTTGAAACTCGCCATGACGGTGGCCACCCCGGCGTCCAGGGCCGCCCTGAACGGGGGCAGGTAGAAGTTGCGCAGCCGGGCCTCGGAGACGTCCACCGTGTTGTAGTCGCGGCCGCCCTCGACGCCCCCGTAGGCGATCATGTGCTTGGCGCAGGCCGCGAGGCGGTGCCGGGAGCGGAGGTCGTCGCCCTGGTAGCCGCGGGTCTTGGCGGCCGCGAGCGCCGCCGCCAGATACGGGTCCTCGCCGTCGCCCTCGGCGATCCGCCCCCAGCGCGGTTCATGGGTGACGTCCATCATCGGGGAGAACGCCCAGTGCACACCGTTGGAGCGGGCCTCCCTCGCCGACACCTCCGCATCCCACTCGGCCACCGCGGGGTCGAAGGCGGCGGCCTGGCCGAGGGGGATGGGGAAGGTGGTCCACATGCCATGGATGACATCGAGGCCGAAGACCAGCGGAATGCCCAGCCGGGACTTCTCGACGGCCATCCGCTGCAGGGTGTTGGTGGTGCGGGCCCCGTAGATGTTGAGCACGGAGCCGAGCCTGCCCCTGCGGGCGGCCTTCTCCGCGGCGGCGGTCTGCCCGCCGCCGGGTCCGGTGTCGCCGGTCCAGGCGAACTGCTGGAGCTGGCCGAGCTTCTCGTCGATGGTCATCCGCGCCATCAGGGCCCGGATCCTGGTCTCGTACGGGCCGGATTCCGGCCCCGGCGGGGGCGCGTCGGAGGAGGGGGCGGGCGGGGCCTGGGCACGGGCGGTCGCGGCCTTGCCCGCGATGGCCGTCCCTCCGGCCGCGGCGAGCACCGTACGTCTGCGCACATCATTCATGGTCTTCGTCCTGGCCTTCGGCGATCTGTTGTCCCCGAGTCCGAGTTCCTCAAGACCATGCTGGTCACGACCCTGTGCGGGATGCGGGCCGCCACCTTTGCCGTGGGTCTTCTGCCAACGTACGACAGGATCGGCGTCCGGGCTCCCGGTGCGTCCGGGGCCGTGCGCGCGGGCGCCCTGCTGTCCGCACTGTCTCCGGGACTGTTCCGGGCGAGGCGCCGGAGGGCGATAATGAGGTCAACGGTTAACCGTTGACCAGTGCCGGTCCACTCGCCAGAAGGAGCCCGCCGGTGCCCATCACCTCGCTGCAGCAGCAGTCCCTCGGCGATCTGGTCGCGCATGAGCTGCGTGTCCTCATCATTTCAGGACGGCTGCGCACCGGCACGCATCTTGTCGAAGGTGCCCTCGCCGAGCAGTACGACGTCAGCCGCGGCCCGGTGCGGGACGCGCTGCGTCTGCTGGAGGCCGAGGGGCTGGTCGAGGCGCGCCGCCGCGGGGTCTTCGTCACCGGGCTCACCGAGGACGACGTCGACGAGCTCTACACCCTGCGGGAGTCCCTGGAGACGCTCGCCCTCACTCTCGCCATCGGCCGGGCGGGGCCCGGTGACTGGGAGCCCGCCGAGCGCTTCGTGCGGGACATGTGCGATGCCGCGGACCGCTCCGCCGCCGGTGACTTCGCCCTCGCCGACCTGGAGTTCCACTCCCAGTTCTATGCGCTCTCCGGACACCGCAGGCTGCTGGCGGTCTGGGAGCAGTACCGTCCCACCTTCGGTGTCATCCTCGACGTCACCAACGCCCGGGACGTCGATCTGCGCCCCTCCGCCGGGGCCCATGTCGACCTGCTGGCGACCGTGCGCGCCGGTGACGTCGAGCACGCCGCCACCACCCTGCGCGAACACCTTCTCGGCGCCAGGAACCGGCTCCGCGCCGCGCTGCGCTCCGCACGCGCGGCGGCCGACCAGGGGTGAACCGCCCGTCCCCGGAGGGGCATCGCCGCCGCGTCGGCCAAGGGCGCCGGGGCCCGCGTCAGGCCCGGCGCTCGTCCATGCCCGCCATCAGGGCCTGGTGGCTCATCCGCACATGCTCCCGCATCACCCGCTCCGCGCCGTCGCCGTCCTTGGCCTGGATCAGGTTGAGGACGCGATGGTGCTCATCGTCGGACTCGTCCAGCCGGCCGGGCCGGGACAGCGAGGTGCGCACCAGCCGGGCGTAGGCGAGCTGGTTCATCAGGGTGCGGTAGTGCGCCTCCAGTTTGCTGTTGTCCGCGCCCACCACGATCAGATCGTGGAACTCGTGGACCAGCGCCGCGTATTGCTCGGCGTCACCGTCCCGCACCGCCGCGTCGGCCGCCTTCATATTGGCCTCCAGCCGCTCCACTTCCGGTACGTTCCCGCGGAAGGCGAGCAGCCGGGCGGCGGCGCCCTCCAGCAGCTCCTTCATCTGGAACAGCTCGGTCAGCTCCCGCCGGGACGGTACGGCGACAAACGTTCCGACCCGTGGCCGCACCTCGACCAGCCCCTCGATCTGGAGCTGCTTGAGAGCCTCGCGGATGGGTGTCCGGCTGACGCCGAAGGTCTCGGACAGCGCCATCTCGGAGAGGCTGGAGCGGGGCGGCAGTTCACCACTGATGATCATCTGTCGCAGCTCTTCGGCGACCCTCGCCTGCATGCTGGTCTGCTGAAGCCGCTTACCGGTGGGTTGTTGCATGGCACGTGACCCTAGGGGTGGCCGTCGCCTTCCGTCAACTGAGGGGCCAGCCGGGGGCGCGCTCGGGCGTTGTGCCATACAAGAACCCTTCCCTCGGCCCAAGCCCGGCTCAGGACCTCAGGATGAAGGGATCCCCGGCGGGCTCCTCACTGGTGTTGATCCAGACGCTCTTCAGCCGGGTGTACTCCCGGATCACCTCCGTGCCGTGCTCGGTCCCCATCCCACTGGTCTTGAACCCGGCCCGTGGCGACATCGGTGACATCGAGCGATAGGTGTTGGCCCACACCGTCCCGGCCTCCAGCCGGGCGGCCATCCGGTGGACCCGGTTCACATCCCGGGTCCACACACCCGCCGCCAGGCCGTACGCGGAGTCGTTGGCGATCGCCAGGGCCTCCTCCTCGGAGCCGAAGGGCATGACGGTCGCGACCGGCCCGAAGATCTCCTCCTGGCAGATCCGCATCCCGTTGTCGGTGCCGGTGAAGACGGTGGGGGAGTAGAAGTACCCGTCGAGGCCCGTTTCCGGCCGCCTGCCGCCGCAGACCACCTTTCCGCCCTCGGCCTGCCCCAGCTCGACATACGACTCGACCTTCGCCAGTTGCTCGGCGAGGGCGAGCGGGCCGAGCTCGGTGGTCTCCTCCAGCGGATCACCGACGCGGATCGTGGCCGCCCGCGCCGTCACCCGCTCCAGGACCTCGTCGTATGCCTCCCGGTGCACCAGCACCCGGCTCCCCGCCACACAGGTCTGCCCCGCGGCCGCGAAGATGCCCGCGATCACCCCCATGGCGGCCGACCCCAGATCGGCGTCCGGGAAGATGATGTTGGGCGACTTCCCGCCCAGCTCCAGCGTGCAGCCGATCAGCCGGTCGGCACAGGTACGGGCGATCCGGCGGCCGGTCCCGCTGGAGCCGGTGAAGGTCACCTTGGCCACGGCCTCGTGCTCGGTCAGCGGCGCGCCCGCCTCTGCGCCGTACCCCGTGACCACATTGACCACACCCGGCGGGAACCCCGCCTCTTCGAAGAGCGGTGCGAGCGCCAGCAGCGAGGCCGAGGTGTGTTCCGAGGGCTTGACCACCACCGTGTTCCCCGCGGCCAGGGCCGGGGCCAGCTTGGTGGCGGTGAGCAGCAGCGGGGAGTTCCAGGGGGTGATGGCGCCGACCACGCCCACCGGTTCGCGCAGGGTGTAGTTGAGCAGCTCCCGGCTCGCCCCGGGGATCACCTCGCCCTGGATCTTGTCGGCGAGTCCCGCGTAGTAGTAGAAGTACTCGGGCAGCCCGGCGAGTTGGGCCCGCATCTCCCGCAACAGCTTGCCGTTGTCGAGGGTCTCGGTACGGGCCAGCCGCTCCGCGTGCTCACCGATCAGATCGCCCAGATTCCGCAGCAGCCGCCCGCGCCGGGTCTGGCTCAGATCGCGCCAGCGCGGATCCTCGAATGCGGTACGGGCGGCGCCCACCGCACGGTCCACATCGGCGGCGGTGCCGCGCGCCGCCTCGTACCAGGGCTCGGCGGTGGCCGGGTTGACGCTGGTGAAGTAGCCGCCGTCGGCGGGGGCGGTCCACCCGCCCGCGATGTAGTGGTCATGGCGCGGCAGAGGGTTCATGAGCGGTGGTACTCCTGTCCGGTGTGGGCTCCGGTGCCGGTTCCGGTGTGGGCTCCGGTGTCGGTTCCGGTATGGCTTCCGGGGTGGGCTCCGGTGTGGGTGAGGATCACGTCGGCGAGTTCCTGGGGGCACTCCAGCGGCAGCAGATGGCGGGCGCCCGGCACGATCACCGCCCGGCCGCCGGGGATCCGCCCGGCCAGCCGGTGCGACATGGCCGGGGTCGAGCCGGGGTCCCGCTCGCCGGTCACCGCCACGGTGGGGGCGGCGATCCGGGGCAGCCACCGCCACAGCCCGGTGTCGGCCGTCGCGAAGACCCGGTAACACGCGAGGTAGGAGGCTCGGTCGTTGGCCAGCAGCGTGTCGAGCACCCGCTGCGCCAGACCGGGGTCCTGGGCCCGCCAGGCGGGCGAGAACCAGCGGTCGACCGCCGCCCACGCGGACGCCCCGAAGTCCTCGGCGGCCAGCTCCTGGCGGCGGGCCACCGCCGCCCGCTCCTCCTCCGACCGGCCCGCGACCGAGCTGACCAGGGTGAGCGAGGCGGTGAGGTCCGGCCGGTCCAGCCCCAGCCGCTGGGCGACCAGGGCCCCGAGCGAGAAGCCGACGACATGCGTGGGGCCGCTCAGCAGCGCCCCGACATCCGCGGCCAGCTCGGCGAGGGACACCCCGGCCGCCGCGGCCGGGGAGGCGCCGTGGCCGCGCAGATCGACCAGCGTCACGCGGTGCCGGGCGGCCAGCGCGGGCAGACAGCGGTCCCACATGCGGCGGTCGAGGCCCACGCCGTGCAGCAGCACCATCGGCGCTCCCGTGCCATGGGACTCATGGGCGAGCGCCACCGGCGGCCGGGCCCCCGCCGGGTCCGGACGGCCGGGAGCGCCCGCCCCCGGCGCCCCGCCGGGAGCCCGCACCGCGTCCATGCCGCTCACCGCTCCGTCGACAGCGGGGCCAGCCGGGCCTGTGGGCGGCCCTGGGCAGCCGCCGCGAGCCCGATGACGATCTCGTCGGCGCGCGGTCCGTCCGCCACCCGGACCTCGATGCTCTGGTGGTGCGAGCGGATGGTGGCGTCGGTGATGTGCTTGAGCGGAATGTCGAAGACCGTCCCCGCGGCGGCCCGCTTCTCCACGGCCGGCAGCAGGGTGGTCGCGTTCGCCGCCCGGCGGAAGTGGTCGCCGAACTTCAGGGTGTGGATCAGCGCGGAGCCGTGCTCGATCTCCCCGTCAAGACCCACGATCGCGGCCTTGCCGTACGCCTCCACCGGCGCGTCCAGCGCCTCGACCACGCGGGGCGCCAGCAACTCGCCCAGCTTCGGCGCCGCCTCGTCGATCCCGGGCAGCAGATCCGCCACAAAGCCCTGACCGGCCCAGGGGTTCTCGATGACGGCGAGCACCACCGCCGTACGGGCCGGCGGGTCCACCGGGCGGCCGCCCTCGCTGTGGATGTCCTCGGTGAAGGTGATGATCTTGCGGATGTTCACGTCACAGTCTCCAGGTCGACGTCGTCGTCCAGATCGGCGAGGCGGATGAGGGGGTCGGTGGCGCGGTCTCCGATCCGGGCGTTCGGGCGGGGGCCGGACGCCCCGGCCGCGATGACGACGATCTCGTCCGGGCGGGGCGCGTCGGGGATGCGGATCTGGCAGGTCTGGTAGTGCGAGCGGGTCGCGGCCGCGGTCTTGTGCCACAGCGGCACGGTCAGCGGCTCACCGGCCGGAAGCCGGTCGTCGCTGAAGACGATGATCGAGGTGCCCTCGGTCAGCTCGCGGAAGACATTGCCGAAGAAGGGGGTGTGGATCAGCGCGCCGCCGTGCTCGATCTCCCCGTCGAGCCCCACGATCGCGGCCTTGCCGAAGGACTCGATCCGGTCGACCCCGCCCAGCGCCTCGCTGATCCGGCCGGTGAGCAGCCGGGCCAGCCCCGGTGCGATCCGCTCGACCTCGGGCCCCAGATCGGCGACGACACCGCCGCCGGCCCAGGGGTTGTGGATCACCGCGGCCGCCGCGACCCGGCGGACCGGCACCGCGACCGGGCGGCCGAGCTCCAGCAGCAGCTCATCGGCGACGGTGACGACTTTGCGCAGCCGCGCCTCAGCCATGACCGCCACCGGTGGTGAACTGCGGCATGACCTTCTCCGCGAACAGCTCCAGGCTGCGCATCGCGTTGCGGTGCGGCAGACCGGGGTGGGTGGTCCACAGCAGCAGATGCTCCAGGCCCACCTCGTCGCGCAGCTCGGCGATCTTCTCCGAGACGTACTCGGGGGTGCCGACCAGCAGATTGCGCCGCTGGAGGAAGTCGAAGGACAGCTCATGGGCGTCGGTGAGCTCCTCGCCCGCCTCCATGAGGTTGCCCAGCCCCCGCCAGTGCATGATCCACCGGTAGGTGGTCATCAGCGCCTCTTCGAATTCGGCGCGCGCCTGCTCCATGGTGTCGGCGACATACACATCGCGCACCAGACCGATGCCCTCGCCCAGCGCGTACTCGCGCCCCGCCGCCTGGCTCGCGGTGTCCCGGTAGAGCTCGAACCGCTCCTTGAGCGCGGAGACCGGCGGCAGCCAGAAGAGCCCCTGGACGCCGTCCGCCGCCGCGGCCTTGATCGAGCGGGGGCTGTCGATGACCTGCCATAGCGGAGGATGTGGCCGTTGCAGCGGAAACGGCGTGACCTGCATCTTCGTGATGACACCGGCCTCGGTGTACTCCGGGGTGGCGGGGGAGAGGGGGTGGTTCCACTTCACCCCGGGGGCGGGGAACTCGTAGAACCGGCCCTGGTGCGAGAAGAACTCGCCGCTCCACGCCTTGCGCAGGACCTCCACGGTCTCGTCGTACAGCGCGCGGTTCTGCTCCTGGTCGCGCGGATCGGCCAGGGCGTTGAGGTTGAGCGCCTCGCGGCCGTACAGCCCCCGGCCGAGACCGACCTCGACCCGGCCCCCCGAGAGCTGGTCGAGCATCGCGATGTCCTCGGCGAGCCGCAGCGGATGCCAGAAGGTGGCGATGGAGGCCGCCTGGCCGATCCGGATATCTGTCGTACGGGCGGCGATGTCCGCCCCCATCAGCACCGGGTTCGGGGTGATCTCGATCGCCTCGTGCCCGAAGTGGTGCTCGGTGTACCAGGTGGACCAGAAGCCCGCCCGGTCCGCGGTGACCGCGAACTCCCGGGCCTCCGCCATGACGTCGGCGTACTCGCCGAGGCGGCCCGGGGCACCGAGATTGTGGAATATCGAAAAGCGCATGCAGCGTCCGTCCTGTTCTTCCGGCTCACGCTGTGCCATGGCAGGGAGGCTAGGAGTCCGATTCTGGCTCCGTCAAGGGCTGCGGTCGAGGCAACTACTATTGACCTGTGTCTTTGCTGTTCGGCAGGGTCTCGCTGGCCCTTTTCCGCTTCATTCATCCCTAGGTGTTGACAGCGACTGATGCCCCTTCCTACGGTCCTCTGCCATACAAGAGCTGAGTGAGGGAAGACGTCATGACGCACACTCTTGACCGCACCGCCCGCATCCGCTCCACCTGGCAGGCCGTCTGGGACCGGGGCCAGGTCGACGCGCTCGACCAGTTGCTCAGCCCCGGCTATGTACGCCGACGCGGTCCCGCCGCGGCCCCCCAGGACCGAGAGCAGTTCAAGGAGTCAGTCCGCGCCATCCGCCGGGCCTTTCCCGATCTCCATACCGAGATCGAGGAGATCGTCGAGGAGGGCGAATCGCTGGCGATCCGCTGGCGCAGCACCGGCAGTCACACCGGCGACTTCCTCGGCGTGCCGGCCACCGGCAGGCCGGTCGAAGTCTCCGGCGCCACCTTCACCCGCTTCGACCACGGTGTGGTCAGCGAGGAGTGGGTGACCTGGGATCCCCGCCAGTTGCTGGAGGCGCTCGGGATCATCACCACCACCCAGCGAGCGGCCGTCGACGCCGATCTGGTCCGTGGGGTGCACCGTAAGTTCATCACCGGTGTCACCGTCGTGACCTGCCAGGACGACGGCAGGCCGCGGGGTCTCGCGGTGAACGCGTTCGCCAGCATCTCGCTGGATCCGCCGATGGTGCTGGTCTGCGTGCAGCGCACCTCCACCACCCACCCCGCGCTGCACCGGGCCACCCATCTGGGGATCAACATCCTCGCCGCCGGCCAGCTCGATGTGGCCAAGACCTTCGCCTCCAAGGCGGACGACAAGTTCGCCGGGCTGGCCTGGACCCCCGGCGAATTCGGCGCCCCGCTGATCGACGGGTCCTGCGCCCAGCTCGAGGTGGAGATCGGCGAGCGGCTGGAGGCCGGCAGCCACACCGTCTTCACCGGCCGGGTGGTCTCCGCCCGCCATGCGGAGCTGGCCCCGCTCGTCTACAGCGGCGGCGGTTTCTTCGACATCTCGCAGACCGCGCCGCTGCCGTGGTGAGAGGCCGCCGCCCGGATCCGTACGCCCACCGGTCCCCCCTGACGTCCACTCCTCCCGTCCCAGGAGCACGCCCATGACCCACGACGACACGGCGCCGGTGTACGGCAGCGCGGTCACCAAGGTGGAGCCCTTCGGGGTCGACCACATCCCCGACAACGAGCGGCACGGCAAACCCAGTTCGCAGTTCTTCGTCTGGTTCGCCGCCGGTCTCAACTTCCCCATCATCCTGCTCGGGTTCAGCGCGGTCGGGCTCGGTCTCAGCTTCGGCGCCGCCGTCGCCGCGATCGTGGCCGGCGCGGGTCTCGGCTCGCTGCTGATGGCCGTGATGTCCCGGATGGGCGTCCGGCTGGGGGTGCCCCAGCAGATCCAGGCGCGTGGTCCGCTCGGCTTCTTCGGCAACTTCCTGCCGGTGGCGTACATCAATGTGTTCGCCGGGGTCGGCTGGGCCGCCGTGACCGTGATCCTCGGCGGCAAGGCCATCGCCGAGCTGACCCATCTGCCCTTCTGGGTCTGTGGATTGGCGCTCACCCTGGTCGAGCTGGTGGTGTCCATCTACGGCTACAACATGATCAATTTCCTGCAGCGGGTGCTGACCTATGTGCTCACCCCGCTGTTCGTCATGATCACGGTGGTGGCCCTGGTCCGGGGCGCGGGCACCTTCGGCGCCGATCCGAAGGCACCGGACTACGTGGGCTCCACCGGCGGCTGGATCACCTTCGGCGGCTGGTTCCTCTCCTTCCTGGTCGCCTGGGCGCCGTTCGCCTCGGACTACTCGCGCTATCTGCCCGACTCGCCACGCGTGGTGAGCCGCACCGCCTGGTACACCGGGCTCGGCAACTTCGTCACCATCTGCTGGCTCGGCATCCTCGGCGTGCTCCTCGGCTCCAACGCCACCAGCACCGACTCCATCACCGCCCTGCACCAGTTGACCGGGCCGTTCGCCATCCCCGCCCTGATCGCCATCGGACTCTCGGCGCTGGCGCAGAACTTCCTCAACGTCTACGGCGGCGCGATCTCCGTCCAGACGCTGAAGGTGCCGGTCACCCGGACCCAGGCCGTGACCCTCATCTGCGCCCTGGCGTACGGGATCAGCCTGTGGGGACACTCGGGGATCGAGGACAAGTTCTCGGTGTTCCTCAACCTCACCGCGTACTTCATCGCGCCGTTCGCCACCGTGCTGCTGCTCGACTACCACCTGGGCGGCCGCTCCGACCCCGGCCGGATCGCTGAGCTGTACGACCGCGGACGGGTGCTCTCCTGGGGCTTCGTCGCCTGGGCCGGAGGTGTGGTGGCCGCGGTGCCGTTCTGGCAATCCGACCTCTACACCGGGGCGTTCGCCTCGGCGTATCCGCATGCGGGCGATCTGAGCATGTTTGTCGCGGCGGCCGCCGCCGCGGTGCTCTATCTGCTGACCTACCGGCTGCGGCCGCTGTGGACGCGCGATGTCCCCGCCACGCCCGGGCCGCGGCCGGAGAAGACGACGGCGGTGGCGGGCTCCTGACCTCCCGGCAGTGCACGGCCCGGGGCGGGCGGCGTCGTGACGGCGCCGCCCGCCGCCGAGGTGAGGCCATCATCCGGCACTGGGCCCTGTCCGGTGGATCTTCGTGCCTGTGACATCAGCGGCTGCCGCCGCGGGGCCCGCGGCGTCTGGTGCAGGGGGCAGCTCCCAGCGGTAGCTGGGGGAGCATCGCAAGGCGGAGGGTCGTCCTCGTACCGGGTCGTACTCGGATGATCCCGACAACGCGGCCGGGGGCACCTCCCAGCGGTAGCTGGGGGCGCCGTGCCAGGCGTGGCGGGCCCGCGAAGATCCGCCGGACAGGGCCTAGGATGCGGTGGATGGCGGCAGACGCGGGGGACGACGACAAGGCGCTGGAGCGGATCATCGCGGTCCGGGCGCGGGAGTACCGGCAGGCGGCCGGGGCGTCGGTCGGTGGGATGGCCCAGCGGGTGGGCATATCGAAGGCCATGCTGTCCAAGATCGAGAACGCCCAGACGGCCTGCAGCCTCACCACCCTCTCCCGGCTCGCGCGTGGCCTGGGCGTGCCGGTCACCGCGCTCTTCCGCGGGATGGACGACGAGCGCGAGGCGGTCTTCGTCCCGGCCGGCCACGGCGCCCGCATTGTGCGCCGCGGCACCCGGATCGGCCATGAGTACGCCCTGCTCGGCGCCCTGCGCGGCAGCAATCAGCGGATGGAGGCGCTGGAGGTCACCCTCACCGAGTCCAGCGAGGTCTTCCCGCTCTTCCAGCACGGCGGCACCGAGCTGATCTACATGCTCGAGGGCGTCATGGTCTACGGCCACGGCAAGTCCAGCTACACGCTCGGGGCCGGTGACGCCCTCCAGTTCGACGGCGAGGCGCCGCACGGCCCGGAGAAGCTGATCACCCTGCCCATACGGTTCCTGACCGTGACGGCCTTCGGCGACACCCCGCACCACTGACCCATCCCGTCCCTGCCCCGACCCGTTACCGCCTCCGGCGGGAGGGCACCGGGCGCTCGGTGGGGGCGGGGTCGATACAGCGCGACTGGGCGTGTTCGTAGACCATCGTGCTCTGCACATCCGCCACCTCACGGCGCTCGGTGAGGCGGTCGATGACGAACGCGTACAGCCCGTTGGTGTCCGGCACCGCCACATGGATGAGGAAGTCATGGGCGCCGGAGGTGACGAACAGACCGATGGTCTCCGGTAGCTGGGCGGCCCATTCGCGGAAGCCCTCGATGACCGGCCGGGACGGCGGGCGGATCCGCACCGAGATCAGCGCCTGGACCGGGCGGCCGACCGCCTCCAGGTCGACGGCGGCGTGATAGCCGCTGATGATGCCGCGCTCCCGCAGCGCCCGGACCCGCTCCAGGGAGGTCGACGGCGAGACCCCCGTCCGCTGGGCCAGCTCGCGATTGGTCTGGCGTGCATCGTTCTGCAGCTCCCGCAGAAGAGCGCGGTCGAGTGCATCAAGTTCCACGAATGCGCTCCTTTGCCTGAGGAAATTCGGCGGGCCGTGCCGCGGCTCGGATGGATGGGTACCGTCCACCACATCCACCACATTAGCCATCGACAAGGAGTGCCGCTCGTGTCCGTTCCCCAGCTGACCGACGAGGATGTCCGCACCGATCAGTCCACCCGGCAGGCGAAGCTGAAGTGGGTGATCGTCGTGGCCGAGGAACTGCCGGCGGGCCGGGCGGTGAACGCCGCCGCCTGCATGGCCGCCGCCGTCGGCCGGGCGGTGCCGGAGCTGCTGGGGCCGGACGGCAGGGACGGGTCCGGCGCCGGCCACCCGGGGCTGCCGTGGGCCGGCTGCTCGATCCTGGTCGCCGGCCCGGACGCGCTGCGCGAGCTGCGCGTGAAGGCCGCCGGGAAGGACGACCTGTTCCTCGTCGACATGCCCGGGCAGGCCCAGACGTCACGGGTCTACGACGAGTACCTCGACAGCCTGGCCGGTACCAAGACGGAGGACCTCGACTATCTCGCGCTCAGCCTCGTCGGCCCGCGGAACAGGGTGAGCAAGCTCATCGGGAAGCTGCCCCTGCTGCGCTGACATCCGCGCCGCCGCTCGCGGCCGGGTCGCCCAGGGCGTACGGGGAGAGGATGTCGGCGATGGCCCGGTTGCGCGGCGTCGCGACGCCCAGCTCGGCGCCGAGGTCGGCCACCGCCCCGCTGAGCCAGCCGAGTTCGAGCCGGTTGCCGCGCAGCAGGTCGTTGTGCATGGAGGACGTCATCGCGGCGGGCAGCGTGTCGCAGAAGGCGAGCCGGTCGTCGGCGAAACCGGGGTCCAGGGCCACTCCCTTGGCCCGTCCCACGGCGACCACCTCGTGCATCACCTCATGCAGCAGGGTCCGCGACCCGGGATCCCCGCGGACCACCCCGATCGGCTGCCGCACCGCCGACGTCGTCCCGGAAAGGCCCACCAGGAAGACGAACTTCTCCCAGATGGTGCGCTCGATGTCCGCGCTGATCTCGGCGTCGATACCGGCCGCCACGGCGCGGTCGAGGAAAGCGCGGGCGCGCGGGGACTCCGTACGGTCGTACTCGCCGAACACCAGCCGCTGCAGTGTGCCGTTGTGCACCACCACCCCGGGCTCCTCGATGAACGCCGAGATATAGCCGACCCCGCCGAGGACGGACCCGGCCGGCAGATGGCGGCGCAGCACCGTGTCCTTCTGGACCCCGTTCTGGAACGACACGACGGCGGCGCCGCCTTCGGCGAGGGGCGCCAGCTGCCGGGCGACGTCCTCGGTGTCCCACAGCTTCACCGCCACCATGACGAGGTCCGGGGCCTCCAGGTCGGAGACGGCCGGCACCACCGCCTCGGACGGCACCCGCAGATCGCCCAGCGGGCTGCGCACCGTCAGCCCCTTCTCCCGGATCGCCGCGAGATGGCGGCCCCGTGCCACGAAGGTGACATCGTCACCCGCCGCGGCGAGCCGCGCGCCGAAGTATCCGCCGACGCCACCCGCGCCGATGACCGCGATCCGCATGATGTGTCCTCATCCTCAGCCGCTTGGTAACCCTTCGGCCGGTTACTATATGCGGATGGATTCCTCGACGGAGCCGGTCCCACGGCCGCGGGTGACCGCCCGGCTGCGGGCACTGCGCTTCGACGCAGGCAGCCTCGCCCTGAATCTCGTCGCGACCCTGGGGCGGCGCACCAGCGCCCCGGTCGAGCGCCTCGGCACCCTCGACCGGCTGCGGGAGTGGTGCGACGGCGTCGGGCTGCGGCCGCACGACGAGGCCGTCACCGACGAGCTCCTCACCGAGCTGTGGACGCTGCGCGAGGCGGCGTACGACGTGGTGGCGGCGGTGGTTTACGGCCGGTCCCCGTCGGCCGTGTCCGTGGCGCTGCTCAACGACCGGGCGCGCCCCGCCCCGCCGCAGCCGCTGCTGATAGCCACCGGCACCGGCGTCGGGGTCGACGGCGCCGATCGCCCCCTGTCCGGGCGGGAGCTGCAGTCGGTTGTCGTCCGCGACCTCATCGCGGTGCTCGGAGACCCGGAGCGGCGCGCGGCGCTCCGGGTGTGCGACGCCTCGCTGTGCACGATGGTCTACCTCGACCACACGCCGGGCGGACGGCGCCGGTGGTGCTCCATGCGGCTGTGCGGCAACAGCGCCAAGGCCGCGAAACACCGCGAGCGGCGGGCAGCCGCCACCCCGGCCGGCTCCTGACGCCCCCGGCGCTCCCAGGGCCGTTGTTTCCGGTGCGCCGCCCGGGGCACCCGAGGTGGCCGGAGGAGTGCCGATGGCCGATGAGAGCGACACCGACCCCCCGCCGAAGCGACGGCGCCCGGGCCGGGCCGCCGCTTCCGGGGGAGTGGCGGCCGCCGTCGCGCTGACCGTGGCGACCGGGGCGATGGACGCGATCAGCTTTCTGGCGCTGGGCGGGGTCTTCACCAGCGTCATGACCGCCAACCTCTCCCTGCTCGGCATGTCGACCGCCTTCCTGGACGCGACGCTGGCCCGGGACACCGCGGTCGCCATAGCCGGATACATCGTGGGTGCGCTGCTCAGCGGCCGGATCGTCCGCGGCCCCCGGCCCGCCTGGCGCGCCCGCTGCGCGCTCACGGTGGAACTGCTCGCGCTCGGCGGGCTCTGGGCGGTGTGGGCCGCCGCCGGAGGCCACCCCTCCGGCGGTCGGCAGCTGGGTCTGCTGGCGGTGGCCGCGCTCGCGATGGGCGGGCAGAGCGGTCTGGTGCGGGCCGTCGGGCCGCCCGGCTTCTCCACCACCTATCTCACCGGCGTCCTGACCGGGCTGCTGGTCGACGTGGCACGCAGCGGCACCGTGGGGAGGCTCAGCATGGCGCTGCTGGGAGCCCTTTTGGTGGGCGCCGCGGCCGGAGGGCTGCTGGTGGCGCATGCCGCGCGGGCCGCGCCCGCCCTGCCGACCGGGCTGGTCGCCCTCGTTCTGCTGGCCTCCGTGACCTCGCTGGCCCGGGACGCGCAGGGCCGTCTGTGGCCCCACGCCGAGTAGGGCGCCCCAAGTCTGGTGACGCCCGGGGCGGTTGACCGGCGATTCGCTCTTCCAGCGGGGCGTCATCCGATGCCAGACTCGGTCCGTGACCGACTTTGACATGCTTGTGATTGGGTCCGGACCGGGCGGCCAGAAAGCTGCCATCGCAGCCGCCAAACTCGGTCGCCGGGTGGCCGTCGTCGACCGGAAGGAGATGGTGGGCGGGGTCTCCCTCCACACCGGAACCGTTCCGTCGAAGACCCTGCGCGAGGCGGTGCTCTATCTCACCGGACTGACCCAGCGGGATCTGTACGGCCAGAGCTACCGGCTCAAGGACGACATCACCATCGCCGACCTGACGGCCCGGACCCAGCATGTGGTCGGCCGTGAGATGGACGTCGTCCGCAACCAGCTGTCCCGCAACCGGGTCGCGCTGTTCCCGGGCACCGGGCGGTTCGTGGACGACCACACCGTCGCCGTCACGGACGCGGCCGGTCAGGAACAGCTGCTGACCGCGCGGCATATCGTGATCGCCACCGGCACCCGCCCGGCCCGCCCCGCGAGCGTGGAGTTCGACGAGCAGACGATCATGGACTCCGACAGCGTCCTCAACATGGAGCGGGTGCCGCGCTCCATGGTCATCGTGGGCGCCGGGGTGATCGGCATCGAGTACGCCTCGATGTTCGCCGCCCTGGGCAGCAAGGTCACCGTGGTCGAGCAGCGCGAGGGGATGCTGGACTTCTGCGACGTCGAGATCGTCGAGGCGCTGAAGTACCGGCTGCGCGATCTGGCCGTCACCTTCCGCTTCGGCGAGACCGTGGCGGCCGTCGAGCGCCATGCGCGGGGCGCCCTGGCCGTCCTGGAGAGCGGGAAGAAGATCCCCGCCGACGCGGTGATGTACTCCGCCGGGCGCCAGGGGCTGACCGACGGGCTGGACCTCGACAAGGCGGGGCTCACCGCCGACCGGCGGGGCCGGATAGCGGTGGACGAGCACTACCGCACCGCCGTACCGCATATCTACGCGGTCGGCGATGTGATCGGCTTCCCGGCCCTGGCCGCGACCTCCATGGAACAGGGGCGCAGCGCGGCGTACCACGCCTGCGAGGAGCCGGTGAACCCGATCCACCATCTGCAGCCGATCGGGATCTACAGCATCCCGGAGATCAGCTTCATCGGCCGCACCGAGGACCAGCTCACGGACGAGAAGGTGCCCTTCGAGGTCGGGGTGTCGCGCTATCGCGAGCTGGCCCGGGGCCAGATCGTCGGCGATGCGCACGGCATGCTGAAACTGCTGGTCTCCCCCGAGGACCGGCGGCTGCTCGGGGTGCACTGCTTCGGCACCGGCGCCACCGAGCTGATCCATATCGGCCAGGCCGTGATGGGCTGCGGCGGCACCGTCGACTATCTGGTGGACGCGGTGTTCAACTATCCGACCTTCGCCGAGTCCTACAAGGTCGCCGCGCTCGACGCCACGAACAAGATGCGCGAGGTCGACCACCTGCGGGACTGAGCTCCGGCCCGCCTCCCCGCCCGCCTCGAATGTCCCTTTTTGGGATACTAGGAGGCAGATCGGGAGGAGGGTTCAGATGACCCGCGCAGTCGGTATTGACCTGGGTACGACGAACTCGGTCGTATCCGTCCTGGAGGGCGGCGAGCCGACCGTCATCACCAACACCGAGGGGACCCGGACCACCCCCTCGGTGGTGGCCTTCGCCAAGAACGGCGAAGTGCTGGTGGGCGAGGTCGCCAAGCGCCAGGCGGTGACGAACGTGGAGCGCACCGCGCGATCGGTCAAGCGCCACGTGGGCGAGGACCGGTGGCGGTTCCCGGCCACGGGCGACGTCGACGGCAAGCGCTACACCGCGCAGGAGATCTCCGCGCGGGTGCTGCAGAAGCTCAAGCGCGACGCCGAGGCGTATCTCGGCGAGGACGTCACGGACGCCGTGATCACCGTCCCCGCGTACTTCAACGACTCCCAGCGCACCGCCACCAAGGAGGCGGGCGAGATCGCCGGGCTGACGGTGCTGCGGATCATCAACGAGCCGACGGCCGCCGCCCTGGCGTACGGGCTGGACAAGGAGAACGACCAGACCATCCTGGTCTTCGACCTCGGCGGCGGCACCTTCGACGTCTCACTGCTGGAGATCGGCGAGGGGGTGGTGGAGGTCAAGGCCACCAACGGCGACACCCACCTCGGCGGCGACGACTGGGACCAGCGGATCGTGGACCATCTGGTCACCCGCTTCAAAGGCGGCTACGGCGTCGATCTGGCCAACGACAAGATGGCGGTCCAGCGGCTGCGCGAGGCGTCCGAGAAGGCCAAGATCGAGCTCTCCGCGGCCAGCGAGACCACGATCAACCTGCCGTACATCACCGCGTCCGACGCGGGCCCGCTGCATCTGGACGAGAAGCTCACCCGCTCCCAGTTCCAGCAGCTGACCGAGGACCTCCTGGAGCGCTGCAAGGCCCCCTTCCACCAGGCGATCAAGGACGCCGGGATCAAGACCTCCGATATCGACCATGTGATCCTGGTCGGCGGCTCCACCCGGATGCCCGCCGTGACCGGCCTGGTCAAGGAGCTGACCGGTAAGGAGCCGCACAAGGGCGTCAACCCCGACGAGGTCGTGGCGATCGGCGCCTCCCTGCAGGCCGGTGTCCTCAAGGGGGAGGTCAAGGACGTCCTGCTGCTGGACGTCACCCCGCTGTCCCTCGGCATCGAGACCAAGGGCGGCATCATGACCAAGCTGATCGAGCGGAACACCACGATCCCGACCAAGCGCTCGGAGGTCTTCACCACGGCCGAGGACAACCAGCCGTCGGTGCAGATCCAGGTCTTCCAGGGCGAGCGCGAGATGGCCGCGTACAACAAGAAGCTCGGGATGTTCGAGCTGACCGGCCTGCCGCCGGCCCCGCGCGGGGTGCCGCAGATCGAGGTCGCGTTCGACATCGACGCCAACGGCATCATGCACGTCTCCGCCAAGGACCTCGGCACCGGCCGGGAGCAGCGGATGACCGTCACCGGCGGCTCCGCGCTGCCGAAGGACGACATCGACCGCATGATGCGCGAGGCCGAGAGCTACGCGGAGGAGGACCACAGGCGCCGCGAGGCCGCCGAGACCCGCAACCAGGCCGAGGCGCTCGTCTACCAGACCGAGAAGCTGCTGCGGGACCAGGCGGACAAGGTGCCGCAGGACGTCCGGCAGGAGGCCGAGTCGGCGGTCGCGGAGCTGAAGGGGGCGCTCGAGGGCGAGGACACCAACGCGATCCGCGAGGCCACCGAGCGGACCGCCGCCGTCGGGCAGCGGATCGGCACCGCCATCTACGCCCAGGCCCAGCAGTCCGCCCCGTCCGACGGCGGAGCGAGCGGCTCGGCGCCCGGCTCCTCCGGTGACGGCGGGGGCCAGGCCCATGGGCCCGACGAGGAGGTCGTGGACGCGGAGATCGTCGACGACGAGAAGACCGGGGACGGGACGGCCGGGGGCGAGCGGCCCCAGGGCGGCGGCTGACCGTTGCCGCTTCCTGGGGCCCGGCCTCACTGCGGCCTGAGCGTCACTGCGTCCTGGCCGTCACTGCGTCCTGGCCGTCACCGCCCCCTGAGCGTCACTGCTTCCTGGGCGGCTCGCCCCGTGGCGCCGAGACCTCCACCAGCTCCGAGCGCCCCTTGGCGTTGAGGTGCAGGATGGGAATGGCCTTGTTGCGTGGATTGCCGTTGTTCTGGAACGAGATGAAACCGCTCGCCCCCGCCACCTGCTGACGCCCGTCCATCTGGTGGAACATCCGCGCCACCGCGTCCCCCGACACCTCGCCCTGCCAGCCCGCCGCCATCTGGATGCCATGGGCGGCGGCGAGCACCGCGTCATGCCCCATGATGGCCTGGCCGTCGTAGCGCGGATCGCCCGGGAACCACTTGTCCAGCGATCCGCCCGGCTGGAAGTGGCGGGCCGAGGGGCCGGAGACATGGAGGGGGTCCTGCTGCCACATGTCGGGGTGCGCCAGGCCCGTGTAGAGCACCCGCACCCCGCTTTCGGCGGCGTGCGCGAGCTCCTTGGCGGTGAGATTGGAGGTGTCGTCACCGGTGATGACGGTGAACTTCCGCTCCTGGCAGGGCCGGTTGGCGAGCGAGTCCAGGAACCGGGTGAGGTGTTTGCCGCGGCCCGCGAAGTAGACCACCTCCGGCTTCTGGTCGCACAGCTGCCCCGGCATATAGCGCAGCTCGTTCTCCCAGGCGCTGCGCACCGAGGAGTCATAGGTCATCCGGTCCGCCACCAGCCGATGGCCCTTGGTGTCCTGGAAGACCTCGGTGAAGGCGTCACCCAGCGTCTTGGCGTAGTAGTTGCTCCGCGCGGCGTCCTGGACGACCACCGCCGTACGGACCTTCTGCTTCTTCAGATAGGCGGAGGCGGCGTACGCCTCGTCCACATTGGTCGGCGAGACCCGGACGAACCCCTTTATGCCCTCTATGTTGGTGGCCGTCATGGTGCTGGCCACCAGGGCGAGCCCGCGGTCCGACAGCCGCCTCAGCGCGCTCAGGCTCCGCTCGGTGCTGGGGCCGAGCCCGGTGACCGCGACCAGCTTGTCGCGGTCGGGGGCCATCCGGCCGATCAGCTCGTCGACGGTGTGCTCCCAGTGGGCCGCGTTGCTCCCCACATTGGCGATCAGCAGCTTGATCTTGGGGGAGGAGGAGAGATCGCCGAGGTTGTGCCGGTACTGCGCCAGATACGCGCCCTCGAGCTCATGGCGGACCGACTCCTCGGAGTTGCTGTCGTCGTCGGTCAGGGTGAAGGAGGTCATATAGGCGACGCTGACGTACGGCTCCTTGCCCGCGTTCTCCTCCACCCGGCGGTTCTCCGCCTTGATCTTCTTCTCCACGGACTTCAGATGGTCCGCGAAGACATACGAGCCGTCGGTGACACCGACGCACTCGTGGTCGTCGCCCTTCTTGACGACGCCCTCGCCGCACCGCGCCCGCTTCTCCTCGATCCAGTTCACGGTGAGGGGGACCGCCACGGCGAGCAGCGCGAGGGCGATCACGCCGATCACCACCCGGCGGACGATGTGCAGCGGCCATTCCAGTCTCGGCACCGGTCTCACCCCTCGCTCGTGGACGTCAGCGGATGGCGCCAGTGGCGGTACCGCTCCGCCTCGTTGAACAGGGCCACGATGTCGTTCCTCCGCAGTCGTGAGAGCTGGTTGAACCCGTCGGCGATCATGTCGTTGAGCCGCATTCCGGGGTCGGCCAGCGGATCGCTCCACACCCAGCGCACCGTGATCAGCTCCCGGATCACCGAGGCGGTGGTGACCGCCTCCGGGGGCTCCTCCGGGGCGAGGCCGGCGAGCAGCTCCAGCGGTCCGCCGCCCTGGCCCAGCCGGTTGGGCGCGGCCGTGATCGTGTTGAACTCGCTGATCCACTGCGCCGCGGGCACCGCCGGGAAGCGCGCCACCAGATACCCGGTCACCTCGTCGATCCGCTCGGCCGCCAGCCGGTGGTACATCTCCTGGACGGTGCGGCCCTCGGACCTGAAGTGCTCGGCCAGCAGCTCGTGCACCGCGTCCCAGTCGTCCGGACGCGCGGCCAGCCGCCACAGCAGCAGCCGCCGCGGCCAGGGGTGGAGGGCCGGGGTCACCGTGCCCGGGCTGTGCAGCAGCCAGCGGCCGCGGACCTCGCCGAACAGCGAGTCGCCCGAGCCCAGCAGTCGGGTGCCGATGGACAGATCGCGCGCCGCGGCGCACTCCTCCAGCGCCGCCCGCTGCATGGGGTCGAAACCGTGCAGCAGATGGTCCAGGGCGGCCTCCACCAGCGTCCGGGTGTCCTCGCCCTCCCGTGGCGTACGGTCCGGCAGGGTGCGCAGCCAGCGGTCCTGCTCGGCGCCGTCCTCGGTGGGCACGGTCGAATGCCGGAACAGCTCAAGGACCTGGCTGACCGCCCGGGGGAGCCCCGAGGTCAGCCGGTGGATGAAGGGCGCGAGCCGGGTGAACGGCGCGAGGTCGGGGTGGTGGCGCAGCTCCAGCTCGACCCGGATGCGCACCTCGTCCAGATTGAGATCGCGCAGCCGCAGCGGATACCACCAGGTGTCATCGCTGTCCCGGCCCGGCCGGTGCTCCGCCCAGTCCGTGAGGGAGGCCCGGTCCGGGCCGCGCAGCCGCCAGGGCCACTGATCGCCGGTGGCCGGGCCCCAGCGGGGCAGCCACCGGTTGGAGCTGGCCACGACGGTGAGCGGATCGCAGTCGGTGCCCGCCACCACGGCGTCGTCATGGCGGGTCCGGATCAGCAGATCGAGGAAGCGACGGCCGTACTCCGTATGGGAGTTGTCGAGCAGCAGCAGATAGGAGCGGGGCATGAACGAGTGGCGCACATTGCCGCGCATGTCCGCCAGCAGGGCCGAGAACAGCACCCGGTCCAGCCGCTCCTGATCGTCCTCGTCCCCGTCATGGCGCCACAGGTTGAGCTCGACCAGCGCCTCCCACGGATCCCGGCTCTGCAGCAGCGGATGGCCGCCGTACCAGGCGGCGCTGCTGGTGAACTTGCGGCCCGGCAGCCGCCTCCGGCCGCGCCGCAGCGCGTCCCGCAGCAGCGCGAGCGCCGCCGTGGAGGCGCCGTCGGGGGCACCCACGGCGCCTCCGGCCACCTCGAAGAAGGCGGCGAGATAGTCGCCGTAGCGCGCCTCCGCCCGCTCCTGGAACGCGTCCAGCTCCCGCCGGATGTTGCGCCGCCCCTCCGCCAGGCTCGTCATCCGCAACTGGTGGTCCGAGGCGAGCAGACCGAGAGTGAGCCGCGGGAAGTGGGAGCGGCGGTAGCGCGGAAGCTTGCGCTCGAGCTGGCGGGCGATCAGCGCCAGCGCGTACCGCGGCAGCAGCGACTGCTCACCGCCGAGATTGATATACGCGAACGGCGTCTCGGGCCCGAACTTCTCCATCAGCGCGCCGTGGGCCTCGCTGGCCCCACTGCCGCGCGGCCCCAGCAGCATGATCACCGGCCGCTCGTCCGTGGGACCCAGCCTGAGACACTCTCCGACCAGACTGATGATCCCGCTGCGGCCTCTTAAGCCCACACCCATTCCGGATTCCGCCACGTGCCCCCGTCCCCCCGTCGGCCCCCCGTCGGCAACTCGTGGGGTCTTTACCCACGTTCGCCCCTTCTATAGCCGACCGTTCCCAACGTACCCCGGGTAGGGCCGATGCCGACATCCCCTTTACCGGCCACGCGGCGCCGCCCGCTCAGCGGCGGAAGATCTCCAGCCGGGTGGGCGCCGGCCGGCCCGGTGCGGGCAGGGTGAGGCCGCGGCGCCCCGGGGTGATCGACCCCAGCACGCTGGCATGGCGGGCGCCGGTGCAGCTCGGTGCCGTACCGGCCAGTCCATGGGCGGTCAGAAAGGCGAGGACGGCGAAGGCGTACGCCTCCTTCGCCGCGGCCGGAAGGCCGAGTTCATCGGAGGTCCGCAGCGCGATGGTGCCCAGCGCCCGGCGCAACGCCCCCATCAGGGTGGGGTTGCGGGTGCCGCCGCCGGAGGCGATCACCTCGGTGGCGTGCACCGACCGCACCGCGTCAACGACGGTACGGGCCGTCAGCTCGGTGACGGTGGCGACCACGTCGTCGTCCGGCACCGGGCCCACGGCCGCCAGGGCCGCCCGCAGGTAGGAGCCGTGGAACAGCTCCTTGCCGGTCGTCTTGGGCGCGGGCAGCGCATAGTACGGCTCGGCCAGCAGCCGCTCCAGCAGGGGCTCGTGGACGGTGCCGCGCGCCGCCATGGCGCCGTCCGCGTCATGGTCCAGCCGTCCGCCCGTCAGATCACCCACCGCCGCGTCGATGAGCGCGTTCGCCGGGCCGGTGTCGAAGGCCAGCGGATCGCCGGCGCTGGACACCACCGTGATATTGGCGATCCCGCCCAGGTTCAGGGCGGCGCACACACCGGGCCGCCCGCGCAGCCACAGGGCGTCCACCAGGCTGACCAGGGGAGCGCCCTGGCCGCCCGCGGCCACATCACGGGTGCGCAGATCGGAGACGACCGGGCAGCCGGTGGCCTCGGCGATCCAGGCGGGCTGGCCGAGCTGCAGCGTCCCGTGCACCCGCCCGCCCTCGGCCCAGTGGTACACCGTCTGGCCATGGGAGCCGATGAGGTCCGCACGCCCCTCGCACAGCTCCCGGTCGGCGCGGGCCGCGAGCGAGGCGAACGCCTGGCCGATGCGGGTGTCGAGCGCGCACACCTCCTTCATGGTGGTGGCCGCCGGGGGCAGCGCGGCGCTCAGCGCCGACCGCAGCGCCTCCGGATACGCCTCGCCGACCAGCCCCAGCGGGGCCAGCACCACGGTGTCGCCGTCGAGCACCAGATCGGCTGCCGCGGCGTCGACCGCGTCATGGGACGTGCCCGACATCAGGCCGATCACGCGCATGGTGTCTCCTCCTCGGTCTCGGCCGCCTTCCCCGCCCGCGCCACCTCGGGCAGCGCGCCGCGGTGGTCCTCCCCGCGCAGGGTGAACAGCGCGAGCACGCTGATGGCGCAGGTCACCGTCACGTAGTAGGCCGGGATGTCGACCTCGCCGGTGTGCTTGATCACCTCGGTGATGATGAGCCCCGCGCATCCGGAGAACACCGCGTTGGACAGCGCGTACGCCAGTCCCAGGCCCGTGTAGCGGACCCGGGTCGGGAACATCTCGGCGAGCATGGCCGGACCCGGCCCCGCCATCAGGCCCACCACCACACCAGCGACGAAGACCGCCGCTCCCTGGGCCCACGCAGAACTGCCCGGCTCCTGCAACACATTGAGCAGCGGGAAGGCCAGCACCGCCACCAGCGCGGCCCCGGTCAGCATCACCGGCCGCCGCCCGATCCGGTCGCTGAGCAGGCCCGCCGGGAGGATGGAGAGCGCGAAGCCCGCGTTGGCCACCACGGTGGCGACCAGCGCCTGCTGGAAGGTGGCGTTCAAGGTGGCCTGGAGATACGAGGGCATGACGACCAGGAAGGTGTAACCGGCCGCCGCCCAGCCCATGATGCGCGCGGCCCCCATGACGATGGCCCCGGCCATCTCACGCGGGTCCGCCACCCGCTCCGGTGGGGCGGACGGTGCCCCGGGGCCCGGCGCGGTGCCGGTCTCCCCGTCCGCCGCCGCGCGGAAGAACGGGGTCTCCTCCAGCCTCAGCCGCAGCCACAGGGCGACCAGCCCGATCGGCAGGGTCGCCAGGAACGGCAACCGCCACCCCCAGTCGCCCAGCGACTCCTCGCTCATCACCGTGGCCAGCAGCGCCGCCACACCGGCCCCGGCCAGCAGCCCCAGCGCCACGGTGAACGACTGCCACGCCCCGTAGAGCCCGCGCCGGCCCGGTGGCGCGAACTCCGTCATGATCGACACCGCACCGCCGAACTCCCCGCCCGCGGACAGCCCCTGGAGGATCCGCAACAGGGTGAGCAGCCAGGGCGCGGCCGCGCCCAGCGTGTCGTAGGTGGGCAGCACCCCGATGAGCGTCGTGGCGCCGGTCATCACCAGCAGCACCAGGATCAGCGTGGGCCGGCGGCCGATCCGGTCGCCGATCCTGCCGAAGACGGCGGCGCCGATGGGGCGGAAGAAGAACGCGATCCCGAAGGAGGCATAGGTCTTGACCAGGCCCTCGAGTTCGTTGCCGCCGTGCGGGGTGAAGAAGTTCGCCGCGATGATCGTCGCGAAGAAGCCGTAGACACCGAATTCGTACCACTCGATGAAATTGCCGACCGAACCGGCCACCAGCGCACGGCGCGGGGCCCGCCCGGCGGCACGCTCTCTGGGATCCGCTGGGGACGTCGTCACATTCGGGCCCTTTCGCCGTCACCGCCAAGGGGAACGTGATGTGCGTACCCGTTGGGGGCGGCGGCTACCGGTGCGAGCGCGGCTCCAGCGGCGCGCGAGGTCCTGGCGGAACGCCTGCCCTCATGGCGTGCGTCATCGTCACCGGAGCCGCCGACGGCCGGGCGCGTCAGCCGCGCAGCACCGCGTTGCACTCCCGCTGCAGCGCGATGTCCTGCCACATCGGGTGCTGGGGCGCCGCGTTGGAGCACACCACCGCGCCCCACGCCCCCACCCGCGCCGACTCCTCGACGGCGCGGCGGCAGAACGCGGCCCCCACCGGGCCCTCCTCGAAGGTCCCGTGCAGCGGGGTGTAGCCGATCCAGCCCTCGCCGAAGACCAGCGGGACCCCGCTCCCGGCCGCCCAGTCCGCGGCCGCCTCGATCCAGGTGGTCAGCCGCTGCTCCATCGCCAGACGGTGCATGGCATACCGGTCGTACAGCCAGGCGTCCCAGCGGTCGGGGTCGCACCAGTCGTGGACGTAGATCTCCCGGGGGCCGACCGTGGTGGCCTCCAGCCGCCAGCGATCGCCGGGCGGAGGAGTCCAGTCGGCCAGATCGGGGGCGCCGGGTCGCAGCAGCTCCCGGCGGACCGGCTCCTGGGCGAAGGGGCGGCCCCGGTCGCGTATGGCGAAGGTGGCCAGGAGCTCGTCCAGCACCCCGTAGACGTAGGGGTGGAAGACCGCCACATCCACCTCGCGGGGGACTCCGCGCAGCGAACCGACGGGCACCTTGGCGTAGTTGACCGTGACGGGCCGGTTGGGGTGGCGCTCCTTGAAGCGGGCGATGCCCCGCTCCAGCCGCGGCCGCAGGGCGACGACCTTGTCCTGGCCCTCCAGCCCGTCGGTGAGCCGGCTGCCCTGGACCTCGTTGTGCAGCTCGGTGAAGGCGATCCGGTCGTCCAGGCCGTGGATCACCAGGAAGTCGATCAGATCGGCCAGCGCGTCCGCGAGCGCCTCGGGGCGCCGCTCGGGATCGACGGCCATCAGCGCGTCGAACCAGGCGCGGTCCTCGCCGAACGACGGGCTCTGCTGGTACTCCCAGCTCGAGAGGATGACGAAGCAGTCATGGCGCAGGGCCGCCTCGAACAGCTCGCGCAGCCAGGCCCGTCCGTCGATCTCGCCCCCGCCGCCCACGTCGTACCAGCGCATCCGCTGCCCGTACGCGCCGCCCAGGCCCGACGGCCGCAGCTTGCCCGTGTCGAGCCGGGAGCCGAAGAGCAGGAACGGCATGGCGCAGATGCGCACGGTGTTGTAGCCGCGCGTCACGGCCTCCTCGAAGGCGCGGTCGAGGTCGGCGAAGGGCTCGCCCGGGCCGGTGCGGGTGTACCAGCTGAAGTCCCACAGCGAGATGGTCAGTTTGTCCGGCAGATGCGGCGACAGCGTCACAGGGGGCTCCCCGCGGTCGGCGGCTCGGCGATGAGAGACCGGTTCATCGTCCGGCGGTGCCAAACGGGCTGTCAAGATGTATTCATAAATAATGGTCAGCGCTGGCGCGGTGGGATTTCCGCTCCGTTCCTCCAGCCTTCGCCGAGGCCGTCAGCGCCTGCCGGACCTCGCCCCCGAGGTCCGTACTACGGTCGCGTCCGGCTCCTCAGGCGATCCAGCCGTAGCCGGGCCGCGGCCTGCGCGAGGCCGGGGGCGCGCCCACGCTCTCCAGGTCCCGCTCGGCGGCGTGCACGAGCTGCTGCCCCAGGTCACTGAGCGCCCGCGCGGCGGCGAGCTCATCGCCGATCACGGGCACGTCCTCGTCGTCCGGGTTGCACCGGGCCAGTCCCCGGCCGGTGAGCGCCGCGGACCCGGTGTCCAGCTCGACGCGCGCCGTGGTCCGCCCCTCGTCCTCGGAGAGGTAGAGATGGACCCTCCACTCCACTGTGTGCGACATGGCCTGCTCCTCATCTTCTGGCGGCCGCCTCTGATGGCTTCTGCCTCTGATGGCTTCTGCCTCTGATGGCTTCTGGTGGCTGTGGCCGCTTTCTGGCGGCCTGTGGCCGTTTTCTGGCGGCCGCGCACCCCGTGGAGGCGGCCGGAGCCCCGCTCAGCGGCGGTTCCGGCCGGACCACGCGGGTTCCACCACCTTCCACTCTGCCTCCCATCGCGCGTACCGCCTGCGGTCCAGGGCCCGCCGGACCCGGGCCCGCCCCGTGAACGCGACCCCGGCCACCGCCGCGGCGGTGACACAGCCGGTGAACCAGCCCATGGTCCGCGCGGTCGCCGGGGAGGAGGGCGCCTGCGCCAGAGCGCCCTCGCGGTTCACCCAGACCCGCACCTCGCCCCCCGAGCCGCCGCCCGACACCGTGGCGGTGCCCGTATGGCGCTCACCGTCATCGGCGACCCAGCGCACCCGCGCCTGCCGCGGCTCCCGCACATCGGAGTGGTCCGCTCCGGGCGGGGCCTCGGCGAGCCGCGCGGTGATCTGGTGCCGCGCCGAGGTCTCGGCGGCCACGACGCGCATCTGGGAGGCGTGCGCCGCGTACCCCGCGCTGATCGAGGCGGCCGGCAGCCCGACCGCGAGGATCAGCACGAACAGCACGGTGCACCAGGTCTGGATCCGGTCGGTCCGGCGGCGCAGCGGATTGGGACCCCTGGCCGGACGCCCGGGCAGGGGCGGACGCGGCCCGAATACGCGTCGCGGTCCGTGGGTGTTCATGGTCTGGCCTCCAGCGAGTGCTGACACCGGCGCGCGCTCGCACCGGTGTCGGGGTCAGGAGCGCGGGGCGGGCTGATAGGCGCCGGGCACCATCCGTGCGCTGATCGCCGTGCGGTTGTAGGCGTTGATCACGACGGCGGCCCAGATCACCGCCGTCACCTGCGGTTCGTCGAACACCTCGCGGGCCGACGCGTAGACCTCGTCCGGCACCTGGCCGTCCTGGACCGAGGTCACCGCCTCGGCCAGGGCGAGCGCGGCCCGCTCCCGCTCGGTGAAGAACGGGGTCTCCCGCCAGGCGCCGAGGGTGTGGATCCGCTGCTCGGTCTCGCCCTGGGCGCGGGCGTCCTTGGTGTGCATGTCCAGGCAGAAGGCGCAGCCGTTGAGCTGCGAGGCGCGGATGCGCACCAGCTCCAGCAGCTCGGGCTCGACCCCCGCCGCCCGGGCCGCCCGCACCGCCGCCCGGTGCAGCTCGCCCATCGCGGCGGAGACCTCGGGGGCGAGGCCCTTCAGATCCAGCCGGGCGGTGGTGCGGGCCGGGGTGGTCGTCGTCATCGGTGAACTCCGTTCGTCGAAACCAGGGGATCGGAAGCGCCGTCGAGCCAGGACTGCCAGGAGCCGGCGCGCAGCGCCGGGCCCGCCCGCAGCGGACGGCCCAGCCAGGCGGTCACCGGACGGATTCCGTGCACCGCGTTGACCAGCCACACCTCACGACCGTCCAGCTCCTGCACGGTGCGGTTGTGGTGCTCGGTGCGGACGCCCAGCTCGGCCGCCCGGTCCTGGATCAGGGCCGAGGTCACGCCCGCCAGCAGCGGAAGCCCCGGGGGCGGCAGACACAGGACGTCGTCCTCCCACCACAGAACGCTCGCCGTCGTCCCCTCCAGCACCAGCCCGGAGGGGGTGGTGAGCATCAGCTCCTGCGCGCCCCGGGCGGCGGCCCGCTCGCGCAGATGGGCCAGCAGGGGGAGGTCGGGGCCCTTACGGCGGGGATACGACCGCGGATCGAACTCCTCGGTCAGGCAAACGGTCACATTGGCCGTCCGCGGCGGCGCCGGACGTATCCGCAGGAACAGCCGGGCCGGCTCCGGACCGGCCAGCTCGACCCGTGGGAACCAGCGCTCGGTACGGGGCAGGGCGGCGATCGCCTCGCGCCAGAAGCTCTCGATCCGGGCGGGGGAGTCACCGGACGCCTCGACACACGCCGCGACGAACCGGCGGCGGTGATGGTCGAGCCCGCGCACCCGTCCGTCGTCGACCAGCCAGGAATCGGCGGCCAGCAGTGCCGCGTCCGGCACCGCCCGGGAGGGCATCAGCCCGCCGTCCTCGCGCCACATCAGCGTCCACTGCTTCTGGTCCGACGCGTCGGCGTGACCGATGTTCTGTGCAGCGACCATGTCCGCTTCCACGTCTCCGTCCCGATGTTGTCCGAAGCTTCCGGTGTTTCCGATGTCCGATGCGTGCTGCCCCGTGTTCCCCGTGCGTGGCCCGGTGTCCGGTGCGCGGATGCCTGGCCGGATTCCTAGCCGCGCTCGCTGGAATGCCGGTCAATAGCCGCGCGCCGGGCCGCCCCGGGGGCCGTAAGGAGCGCGTTCCAGCCACTCCCCGCAGCGGGGGACCACCGGGGCCAGAGTCGCCGCCGCGCGCTGGGCGGCCCGCTTCCACGGCCGGGGCCGCAGATGGTCCAGGGCCGCCCCGGCGGCCTCACTGTTGTGCAGGGCCGCGCTCCGGCGGGCGGCGGCGTACCCGGCCACCGCCGCGGGTCCCCGCGACGGCTCGGAGCATGCCGCCGACACGGCCTCGGCCGCCGCGATGGCGTCCGCGATCCCGCTGTTCATCCCGCGGGCCCCGAAGGGCGGGAACAGATGCGCGGCCTCACCCGCCAGCAGCACTCGGCCCGACGGATCGGCGAACGACGCGGCCACCTTGCGCAGGAAGTGGTACCGCGACACCCACAGCACCCGGTGCGCGCAGTCCTCGCCCACCAGCCGGGGCAGCCAGCGGCGTACCGCCTTCTCGGTGCCGAAGGACTCCGGCGGGTCGTCCGCGCGGCACTGCAGATCGATCTGGAAGCCCCCGGTGAACGGCACCCGCAGTACGGTGCGGCCGCCGGTGCCGGGGTGCTCGTAGTGGAAGACCCGCTCGACCGGCAGGTCCCCGCCGGCCGGCTCCGCCACGTCCACGACCACGTGATATCCCTCGGACCGGGTGCCCTCCAGCGGGATGTCCAGCGCCTCGCGCACCCCCGAACGGGCCCCGTCGGCGGCGATCACATGGCCGGCCGTCCAGCTTCCGCCGTCCTTCGCGGTCACCGTCACCTCGTCGCCGTCCGAGCGCACCCCGTGCACCTCGGCGTCGAAGCGGAACTCCACGCCCGCCTCCGTGCACGCCTCGAAGAGGAACCGCTCGGTGTCCACCTGACGCAGGCTGGTGAACGCGGGCAGTGCCGCGGCCCCGTCTCCGCAGCCCCCGTCATCGGAGACCCCGTCTCCGGCGGCCCGCGGAAAGGTCCGTGCGAACACCTCACGGCCGCGGTAGAGGGTGCGCCGGGTGTGCCAGGTCGTCCCGTACGCCGCGATCCGCGCGCCCAGCCCCGGGCGGGCCCGCTCCAGCAGCCGAAGCGACCGGCGGTGGACGAACAGCGCGCGGCTGCCGGGCCGTACCCGGTCCCGTGCCCCGGCCTCCAGCACCGTGACCGGCAGCCCGGCGGCCCGCAGGGTGAGCGCCGCCGTCATCCCGACCGGCCCGGCGCCCACCACCAGAACCGGCCCGCTCTCCTTCCGCGCCGCCATGTCAGCCACCGACCGGGGCGGTGGACAGGGTGGGCAGCTCACCCGTGGCGAGCAGCCGGGCGATCTCCAGCCGCTTGATCTTCCAGGTGCCGGTGCGCGGCAGATCCTCGAAGCGGCACTGCACCGGATCGGCCAGCGCCGGAAGATCCCCGGTCGCCTCCCGCCAGCGGGCGGGGTCCAGCGGCTGGTCACCCCGGGTGCACACCACCGGCACCGGCTCCCGCTCCGGACCGTGGACGATGACCACCTCCCGGAGGTCGGCGATCCGCGACAGCAGCTCGTCCTCCACCTCCAGATTGCTGTCCACGGTGGAGATCTGGTCCACCTCACGGTCCAGCAGATACAGCGCGCCCCACCGGTCGCGGTAGCCCATGTCGCCCATCCGCCACCAGCCCCGGTCCACCTGCCGGGCGTAACTCTCCGGCGCGCCGAGGTAGGTGAGGATCCGGCCGCGGGTGCGGGCCTCGATGGCCCCCGTCGCCCCCGGCGGGCAGGTGCGGCCCCGCTCGTCCACCACCCGGATCCGGGTGAAGCCGGGGATGCCGGTGCCCACCCGCCGCGCCCGCACCCGGTCCGCGCCCCGCCGGGTGTACCAGCAGAAGGCGATGGGCCCGGTCTCGCTCTGCCCGTACAACTGCATCAGCCGGGGGTCGCGGCGCCGGGAGGCGGCGAGCAGCCGCCGTACCGTACGGGGGTGGATGGCGTCGAAGGTGGAGCCGTACGCCCGGACGTTGGACAGCGGCCCGTCCGGCGCGTCGGCCAGGTCCTCCCACAGCACATAGGTGTTGGGATGCGTTTCGACGATGCCGGGGCGGTGTGCCGCCAGCAGCGGGCCGGCGTGGGCCGGGTCGGGATCGACGAGCAGCAGCAGCGGGCTGCCGAAGTGCAGCAGCACACCCAGCAGATGGTAGAAGCGGGAGTGCGCGAACGACATGTGGAGCGCGGCCGGTTCACGGCGGGTGGCCCGGCCCAGCGCCTGCTGGGGCACCAGCCGGTTCCACATGGTGTGCGGGCAGTGCACGGCCAGCTTCGGTATGCCGGTGGTCCCCGAGCTGTGGGTGATCAGCGAGGGCTCACCGGGATGGAGCCGGATGGCCGGGCGGCGCGGCACTCCGGCGAGCGCGGCCAGCGCGGTGGTGTTCCCGGGCGCCTCGTCCACCGTCAGCACGCCCCGGGCCAGAGTGGTGTCCACCGTGCTCAGCGTGGACTCCAGCGTCGCCCGGTCGGTGATCAGCCAGGGGGCGTGCAGCCGGTCCAGCAGCACCGCGGCCACCTGTCCGTCCAGCGAGGGCGACAGCAGCGCCGGGACCGCGCCGATCCGGGAGACGGCACAGGCCAGCAGCACGATGTCGACGTTGTCGCCCTTGAGGATCGCCACATGCTCGCTCGGGCGGACCCCCGCCGACCACAGCCGGGCGGCCAGGTCGTCGACCAGATCGGCCAGATCGGTGTACCCGAGGTCGGTTCCGGCGTCGGGGGCGACGTCCAGTGGCCGGTCCAGGGTCACCCTGACCCTGCCGTGGCGGGCCGCGGCCTCCTGGAACATCAGCCCCAGATAGAACCCGCGCTCGGGGAGCAGCCGCTGCAACATATCGAAGTCCTCATCGTTCGAAGTCGGTCGGGAGGCCGTGCGCTCGGGCGCGGTCGTTGGGCCCGCGGCGCGTCACCAGCGGCCCGTGCGGACGACATGGCGCCGCAGCTTTCCCGTCGGGGTGCGCGGCAACGAGGCCACCAGGCGCACGGTGCGCGGCGCCTTGTAGGCGGCGAGCCGCCGCCGGGCCAGCGCGATCAGCTCGGCCGTCAGCGTCTCCTCGTCGGCCGCCCGGCCGCCCGGGTCGGCCGCCGGTACGACACCCGGGTCGGCCGCCGGTACGACATAGGCGCGCAGCCGGGTCGCGCCCCGCTCGTCGGGGACGGCCGCCACCGCCACCTCCCGCACCGCCGGGTGCTGCCGCAGCACCTCCTCGACCTCCAGCGGCGACACGGTGATCCCGCCGACCATCTCCAGGTCGTCGACCCGGCCCAGATGGCGATAGGTCCCGTCGCGCTCGCGCCGGGCCCGGTCCCGGGTGGCGAGCCAACCGCCGTCCCCCGGGCGGCCGGTGGCCACCGTCGGACCCCGCACCCACAGCTCGCCCTCGGCGGTGCCGTCGGCGCCGTCCGCCACCACGGCGCCCTCGTGGTCCCGTAACTCCAGCTCGAAGCGGGGCACCGGACGGCCGAGGGTGCCGGGCACGTTGTCCCACACCGTGTTGGCGCAGAAGGCGTGGCCCGCCTCGGTGGAGCCGATCTGCTCCAGCACCGGCGCGCCGAGCAGCTCACCGACCCGCTCACCGAGGGCGGGCGGCAGCCCCTCGCCCGCGCTGACCGCTGCGCGGACGGAGGCGAAGCAGGCCGTGTGGCCGGTGCCGCGCTCGTCCACCAGGGCGGCGTACGAGGACGGCACCGAGTACAGCAGGGTCACCCGGTGCCGGGCCACGAGGTCGTCGATGAGGGCCGGTCCGGGGCGGTCCGCGGTGAGCACGGCGGCCGACCCCGAGAAGAGGGGGAAGGCGAAGGCGTTCCCGAAGCCGTAGGCGTAGAACAGCTTGGACACCGAGAACGACACGTCCGCGGGGCCGATGTCCAGCACCTCCTGCCCGACCAGATCGTGATAGGCGGCCACATCGCCATGGCTGTGGGTCACCGCCTTGGGGCGGCCGGTGGTCCCGGAGGTGTACTGGATGTACAGCGGGGTGGCGGCCGTCACCGGTTCCGCCGCCGGGGCCGGGGCCGCCGCGCCCAGGGTGGCGGGCGGGCCGGTCAGGGCCGAGAGCTGGTCGGCGCCGAGCCAGGGGACGCCCTCGAAGTGGTCCTGGAGGTCGGGGCCCGAGACGGCCAGCGCGGCGCGCGAGTCCTCGGCCATGAAGCGGTGGTCGTCGGCGGTGAGCGCGGGATTGACCAGTACCGCCGTCGCGCCCAGCCGGGCGGCGGCCAGAAACGTGGTCACCCACATGATGCCGTCGGGTAACGCGAGCAGCACCCGGTCACCGGCCGCCACTCCCCGGCCCGCCAGCACGGTGGCGGCGCGCTCGGCGCGGTCGTGGACCTCGCCGTGGGTCCAGACCTGGTGGCCCTCGAAGAAGGCGGCCCGGCCGGACCAGCCACGGCGGTCCGCGAGCGCCGCGAGATGCGCGGCCATATTGGCGGAGACCGTGGGGCCGGTGGGCATGGGCGGGGCGGACACCGAAACGGTGGATACCGATAGGGCGGTCATGGCGGTCACCGGCCGGGCTCCTTCGCCGCGGGGGCCGGTGGCGCCGCGGCGGCGGCCATGAGCAGGTCGTCCATCTCCCCGGCGGGCTCCCCGGCGGGGACGGGCTCCACGGCCTCGTAGGCACGCATGGTGGCAGCGGTCTTCAGCAGCATTTCCTCGTACTCCTCGGCCGGATCGGAATCGAGCACGATGGCGCCGCCCGCGCCGATGTGCGTCCGGCCGCCGGTGAACACGGCCGTGCGGATGACGATGTTGAGGTCGGCCGCGCCGTTGCAGCTGAGGTAGCCGAGCGCCCCGGAGTAGACACCGCGGGCCTCGGTCTCCAGCGAGTCGATGATCTCCAGCGTGCGCAGCTTGGGGGCGCCGGTCATGGAGCCGCCCGGGAAGCAGGCCCGGACGCAGTCGACGGCGGTCGTCTCCTGGCGCAGCCGGCCACGCACGGTGGAGACCAGTTGGTGGACGGTGGCGTAGGTCTCGGTGTTCATCAGGCGTGGCACATACACGCTGCCCGGTGCGCACACCCGCCCCAGATCGTTGCGGAGCAGGTCCACGATCATCAGGTTCTCGGCGCGGGCCTTGGGGCTGGAGGCGAGGGCGGCGAGCGCCCGCGCGTCCTGCTCCGGGTCCTGACCGCGCGGGGCGGTGCCCTTGATCGGCTTGGCCTCGGCGGTGCCGTCGGGGGTGATGCGCAGAAAGCGCTCGGGGGAGGCGCAGGCCACATCGGTGCCGCCGAACCGCAGATAGGCGGCGTACGGGGCCGGATTGAACCGCCGCAGGGCCCGGTAGAAGGCGTAACTGTCGCTGGGGGCGGGCAGCCAGGCGGCGTTGGTCAGGCAGATCTCATAGCTCACCCCGGCGCGCAGCTCCCGCAGACACGCCTCGATCGAGGCCAGATACCGCTCCCGGTCCCGCACCAGCCAGGGCTCCACGGCGGCCGTGGTGGCGAGGGCGGGCGGCTGCGGGGCGGGGCCGGTGAGCGTCGGCACCCCGCTGAGCACGGTCACGGTGGTGTCCAGCCAGTCCTTCGCCTCCCGGTGGCCGTCGGGGGTGTCCTCGGTGAGGCAGCAGATGTAGGTGACGCCCTCCTGGTGGTCGACCGCGACGAACCGGTCGGCGAAGAGCCAGCAGGCGTCCGGAGTGGCGGACCGGTGGCGGCCGGGGGAGCCGCAGTCGGCCTTGAGCTCGTAGCCGAAGTAGCCCACATAGCCGCCGGTGAAGTCGAAGGGGAGACCGGGGGCGGTCACCCGGCGGCGGGCCAGCTCCCGTTTGAGGTAGTCGAAGACGCTGCCCTCGATCCGGGCGGCGGGCCGTCCCGCCCGCTCGACCTCGCAGACGCCCGTGTCGGTGTCGTAGCGGACGAACTCGGCGAGCGGGCCCGTGCCGTCCCCGAGGAAGGAGAAGCGCGCCTCGCCGGACTCGGCGCGCGAGCTGTCGAGCCAGAACGCGTGCGGCGCCTTCGCGTACAGCCGGGTGAAGGCCGCCTCGGTGTCGGTGGCATCGGCCAGCCACCGGGCGTGCAGCCGGTAGGCGGGGCCTTCCGGGGGCGTCTGCGCCGGGGCGCCCGGGTCGGGGTCGAGCCGCGCCGGCTCCGCTCGGGGGTCCGCTTCCGGGGCCTGAGGGGAGCCCGGCGCGGCGGAAGACCCCGGGGCCGGTTCGGCCGCCGTACGGGCGCGGCGCGGCTCCTCGGCGGAGGCGGGGGCGACGGTCGAGGTCACCGACTCCCCGTTGGCGTGTTCGACGGTCAGATCGCGGAAGTTGCTGAGCATGCGGTGGCCGTATCCGGTCAGCACCGACTCCGGGTGGAACTGGACGCCCCACAGCGGACGGGCCCGGTGCCGCACCCCCATCAGCACACTGTCCTCGGACCAGGCGATGCCCTGCAGCCCCAGCGGCAGCGGCTCGGCCACGCACAGCGAGTGATAGCGAACGGCCGTGAAGTCCTGCGGCAGCCCGCGGAACAGCCCGCGCCCGCCGTGTTTGATCCGGGACAGATGCCCGTGCTTCGGTTCGGGCGCGGGCACCACCCGCGCCTGGGCGCCGAGCGCGATTCCCTGGTGCCCCAGGCACACTCCCAGCACCGGAATGGTCGACCGCTCGATCAGCCGGGCGGTGGCGCCGAAGTCCCGTGGATCGGCCGGATGCCCGGGGCCGGGGGAGAGCACGATGTTGTCGAACGCGGTCAGATCGATGTCCGCGCATTCCGGCGCGTCATGGAGAAGCACCTCCGGTTCCTCGCCGTTGACCTCGGTCAGCAGATGAAAGAGGTTGTACGTGTACGAGTCGTGATGATCGACGAGGAGTGTCCTCAGCGATTCCATCCGGATTTGCCTCCTTGCGATGAGAAAACCGGCCGGGGATCACCCGCCCCGGTCGTCGGGCCGCGGCGCGTCGCCCACCTACCGGCGAGCGCGCGGGCCGTCGGCCGCCATCCGCCTGTGACGTCCTCGTATCGACTGAAGCGGCGGGTAGAGCCACTTCTTCAGAATCCGCTGCAGCCGTGGCATGACCAGCCAGGTCACCATCGCGGTCACACCAAGACACAGAGCCAGGGTCCGCAGCAGGAAATTGGTGTCCTTGATGAACGGGATCACCAGCACATTGAAGATGAGGACCGGAGGGAACACCGCACTCAGATTCACCAGCCACAGCTTCCATTTGGGCGGTGGCGGCAGCGGCCGTACCGGCCCCTTGAACCAGTTCTCCAGCCCCGAGGTGCGCTGTGTTCCCTTTTCCTGGACGAAGGGCCCGGTCCGGGATGCCAATCGCGCACGTTCCAGCGAGGAATCCCATGCCCGTGCCGGGCCTTCCGCCTCGAACCGGTAGAGGACATGCCACTCGGAGGAGGCCGAACCGGATCCCATGACCCCGCCTCCGAGATATCCCGGAAGGCTTGCCGCGGCATTGAGCATCTCGATCGCCCAGGCATAGAACTCGCTTTCGCGGCCGGGGTCCACCCGGTATGCGGCAGTCACCGTGACCGGCTCACCGTCCACTCCAGCCGCAACTCCTTTCCGCACCATGACGTTTGCCTTCTCCACCGCGCCGACCTGCGAGAACCGTCAACTTCCCGTCAGGTCCACCCGGCGAGATGACACGAAGTGTTCCACACCGTGCGATCGGGAACAGTGGAATGCTCAACAACGTACATAAAAACTCGAAAAGGCCGCCGTGACCTGGGCGTTATCTGCGATCCGGCGTTCTCGCGGCACCGCGACAGGGTCGCTGAAAAAGAATCTGCGCGCGGATTGAACATGACGAAGCGCCGGGCCGTATGAAACGTAATGCGGCCCGGCGCTCCTCGTTGCTTTCGATCAATCGCTCAGCCGAGCACCTTCTCCAGCGCCGCCAGCGCCCCCTCCAGCTCCTCACGGGTGATGGTCAGCGGCGGTGCCAGCCGGATCGTCGACCCATGGGTGTCCTTGACCAGGATCCCCTCGGCCATCAGCCGCTCGCTCACCTCGCGCCCGGTGCCGAGGGCGGGGTCCACATCGACACCCGCCCACAGCCCGCGGCAGCGGTAGCCCACGACGCCCTTGCCGGTCAGCGTGGCCAGCCCGGCCTTGAGCACCTCGCCCAACTCCGTCGCGCGGCGCTGGAATTCGCCGGTGCGCAGCAGGTCGACCACGGCCGAGCCGACCGCCGCGGCCAGCGGATTGCCGCCGAAGGTGGAGCCGTGCTCGCCGGGGCCCAGCACTCCGAGCACCGCACGGTCGGCCACGACCGCCGACACCGGCACGATGCCGCCGCCCAGCGCCTTGCCGAGCAGCAGCACATCCGGCAGCACCGACTCGTGCTCGACGGCCAGGGTGGTGCCGGTGCGGCCCAGGCCGGACTGGATCTCATCGGCGATGAACAGCGTCCCGGTGCGCCGGGTCAGCTCGCGCACCCCCCGCAGATAGCCGTCGTCGGGGATGACGACGCCCGCCTCGCCCTGGATGGGCTCGATGAGGACCGCCGCCGTGGTCTCGTCGACGGCGGCCTCCAGCGCCGCGAGGTCGTTGTACGGCACGACCCGGAAGCCCGGGGCGAACGGGCCGAAGCCGTCGCGGGCGACGGGGTCGCTGGAGAAGCCGACGATCGTCGTCGTACGGCCGTGGAAGTTGTCGGCCGCCACCACGATGGTCGCCTGGTCCGGGGCGACGCCCTTGACCTCGTACGCCCACTTGCGGGCGACCTTGATGCCGCTCTCCACCGCCTCCGCGCCGGTGTTCATCGGCAGCACCATGGAGAGCCCGGTGAGCTCGGCCACCCCCTCGGCGAACCCGGCCAGCCGGTCGTTGTGGAAGGCCCGCGAGGTCAGCGTGAGCTGGTCGAGCTGGCGGTGGGCCGCCTCGATGAGCGCCGGATGGCGGTGGCCGAAGTTGAGCGCCGAGTAGCCGGCCAGCATGTCCAGATAGCGGCGTCCCTCGACGTCCCAGACCCAGGTGCCCTCGGCGCGGGCGACGACCACGGGCAGCGGATGGTAGTTGTGCGCGAGCGAGGACTCCTCGGCGCGGATCAGCTCCCGCGAGGAGCGGGCGGCGCGGGCACCGTCCGCCGCGGCGGCGGTGGAACCGGAGGCGGTGGGGATGGTGGCGGTCATCAGCGGATCTCCTGTGTGCAGCACTTGATGCCCCCGCCGGCCTTGTGCAGTTCCGACAGGTCGACGGGGACGGGGACGTAACCGCGGTCGGTGAGCTGGTCGATGAGGCCGGTGGCCCGGGGGGCGACGAAGACATGGCGGCCGTCGGAGACGGAATTGAGCCCGAAGGCCATGGCGTCGTCGCGGGTGGCGATCAGCGCGTCGGGGTAGAGCCGCTCCAGCACCTCACGGCTGCCGGGCGAGAACGCCTCCGGGTAGTAGGCGATGTTCTGGTCGTCGAGGACGAACAGCGCGGTGTCCAGGTGGTAGAAGTACGGGTCCACCAGCAGCAGGCTGATGGTCGGCACCCCGAAGAACTCCTGCACCTCCTGGTGGGCCGCCCGGGTGGTGCGAAAGCCCGTGCCCGCCAGGACGAAGGGCCCGGCCGGCACCAGGTCGCCCTCGCCCTCGCACACCGACTCCGGCGGATGGACGTCGAAACCGTTGGCCTTGAACCACCGTTCGTAGGCGAGCTGTTCCGGCCGGCGCTGCGGTGCGTGGAATCGCGAGCCGAAGACCCGGCCCTCCAGGACGAGGGCCGAGTTCGCCGCGAACACCATGTCCGGCAGCCCCGCCACCGGCTCGATGAATTCGACCCGATGGCCGTGGTCGCGGTAGGCGCGGATCAGCGTCTCCCATTGCGCCCGGGCGAGGTCGGTATCGACCTCGGTGTCCTCACGCATCCAGGGATTGATGGCATACCGCACATCGAAATATCTGGGGGCACAGGTCAAGAAGCGCCTGGGGCGCGGCACGCGCGTAAGGGACACGGAGGATTCCTCTCGCTTCCGCGGGCGACCGGGGGGATGAATCAACGGTAGAAAACGGAGGAGAGGGGAGACAAGAATGGAAAACTGCGTGTAGGCGCACCGATGCTGCGTGCTGAGGCTGTCTCGCGGCGGTTCATTGCGTCGCGGTGGCGGGTGGCGCCGAACCGGCCTCCGGACTGCCCGTGAGCAGGTGGGACAGCACCATGTAGCTGATCGTCTGGCGGACGAACGGTTCGGCCCGGATGCGCTCCAGCACCTCCTCGAAGTGCTCCACATCGGTGGCCATGACATGCAGCAGGGCGTCCGCGCCGCCGGTCACCGTCATGGCCGCGATGATCTCCGGATAGTTGCGCACGACCTCCGCGAGACGCCGGGGTGGTGCGGCGCTGTCGCAGTACACCTCGACATACGCCTCGGTCCGCCAGCCGAGGGCGGCCGGGCGCACAGTGGTGGTGAAGCCGGTGATCACATCGGTCTCCCGCATCCGGTCGACACGGCGTTTGACCGCCGAGGCCGAGAGCCCGATCGCGGCGCCGATCTCCGTGAAGCTGGTCCTGGCATTGGCGACCAGTGCCGCGACGATCTTGCGGTCCAGATCGTCGAACAGTGGGGGCGGATATGTCATCTTTTGTCGTCCTTTACGGTTTCTGCCCCATGCGTGAAGGGCTCTTCCGTGCTTTCAAACCGCCCCACACTCATTGAATGCCTGAGGCGTCTTTTTCTGTACGCTCTTTCAGAAAGATTCCACCAGAGGGGGGCGTGAACCGGGGCGCGAGCCTCTTCTTTCCAGGGGTCGCGCGGCACGGGCTCCGGGGGTACAAGAGTGGTGCGCCGGACCGGCCGAATCCACCTCGGTGATGCGATACCACCTACCGGCCCATGTCTCCCTGGGCGTACCGTCATCTATTCCACCCGTCCTTTCCGAAAGGTGAGCGACTCCCGAACGGAGACGACTCACCATCCAACGAGGAAAGGCCTCGAGTACGCCCAACGCCGCGCCGTACGTGCCGAATTCGCCGATGAACGGATTCCGGCCCACCGACGGTGCCACCGCGCTTTCGGCGACGCGCCATACCGACGGGTCCGTACTCCGGTGGGAGCGAAAGGGACCACCGTCATGACTCTTTCCAGATCCGGCAGAGCGCCGTGAGCTCGCCCCACGACCCATCCCGCCCGGCTCCGGGCGGCGCCGGGAACGCCCGGGACGCCGTCGTCACCGGCCTCGGCTTCTGCCTTCCGGGCGGCGCCGAACCCGTCTTCACCGCGGCCCAGGTGTGGGACATCGCCTCCCAGGGCCGCACCGTCCTCGACCGGCTGAACAGCCACTACGGCTCGGTCCACCTGAGCGCCGGGCAGTTCGAGGAGCGACTCCCCGACATCCCCGAGTTCTTCTCCCGCCACTACACCAACGCCCACCGGTACGGCCTGGTCTCTCTCGTCGAGGCGTGCGCCGACGCCGAACTCGACCTGGCCGCCGGTGATCTGTCCGAGGCGGCCCTGCTCGTCGGCCGCGGCAGCGTGGACGCCAATGTGGACAGCTATCTCACCCTGCTCGGCGTCGACCCCGACGCCACCACCACCTTCGACGCCCTGGAGATGTTCGTCGCGGCCGAACAGGCCGTGTCCCCCTCCGATGTGGCCGTCGTCCAGGGCGCGCTGACCCGGACCGTCGGCCCCTGCTTCACCGTGTCCTGCGGCTGCGCCTCCGCCGCCGTGCAGATCGGCAACGCCCGCCGCCTCATCGCGACCGGCGAGACCGACCTCGCGGTGGTGACCGGCGTCGACGTCTTCAACGTCGGCCTGATCCAGAAGGGGCAGCGGCTGCTGCGCGGCGCACAGCACGCCTACGACGCGGTGGACGCCGCCGGAATGCCCGATCTGCTGCCGTCCTTCGACTCCCTGATGCGCCCCTACGACCGGCGCGCCGACTGCATCAACCACGGCGAGGGATCCGCCACCGTGATCCTGGAAAGCAGGCAGCACGCCGCTCGCCGCGGCGCCCACCTCTACGGCCAGGTGCTCGCCGCCGCCATGACCCGCGACGGCCTGGCCACCCCGCTCGCCGCCGACGACACGGGTGCGCAGCTCGCCAGGGCCGTCCGCCTCTGCCTGGGCGACCGATGGCGGATCGAGCAGGTGCCGTACATCAACGGCGCCAGCGACGGCGGCGCCGCCGTCACCGCCCTTGAGGCCAACACCATCCGCGAGCTCTACGGCCCCGACTCCACCGTGCTGATGTCCTCCCAGGAGGGATGCTTCGGCCACCACGGAGCGGCCTCCGGCTGCGTCGGCCTCGCCCTGACCCTGATGATGATGGAGTTCGGCGAGGTGTGCCCCACGGCCAACTGCGAACAGCCCGCGGACGGACTCCCCTTCGACCCCGTCCCCGGCACCCGCACCCGTCCCCTCGACTTCGGCCACGCGCTCAGCTTCAACTACCAGATCGGTGGCGTGAAGCACGCGATGCTGCTGGGCGGCCCGGACACCACCTGAGTCCGTACACCCCCGCGGCGATCTCCACCCCACGGCCCCCCTCACGGCCCCCACCCCGGGTCGAGCACCACCCACGGAGACCCCGATGAGCCAGCACACCCCCGCTCCCAGCCGTTCCCCCGGCCGCATCGCCATCGTCGGCATGGGCTGCCGGCTTCCCGGTGACACCGACTCGCCCGCCGCCCTGTGGCGGCTGCTGGCCGACGGACGCGACGCCGTCGCCGAACCGCCCGCCGAGCGCGCCGCGCTCTGGGCGGCAGACCCCATGACGACCGCCCGGTCCGAGTCCGCGCCGCCCGTCCGCGGCGGATATCTGCGCGACGTGTCCGGCTTCGACGCCGACTTCTTCGGCGTCTCCGGGCGCGAGGCCGACATCCTCGACCCCCAGCACCGGTTACTGCTCGAAGTGGCCTGGGAGGCCCTGGAACACGCCGGGATGCCACCCGACCGGCTCGGCTCCACCGCCACCGGCGTCTTCGCCGGGCTCAGCTACAACGACTACATGAACCGGCTCGACCGGCACCCCCGCGAGCTGGAGGGCTCCGCCCTGGCCAACGGGCACTGCGTCGCCACCGGCCGGATCTCCTACCTCCTCGGTTTCCACGGCCCCTCCGTGGCCCTGGACACCGCGTGCTCGTCCTCCCTGGTCGCCGTCCACCTGGCGGCCCAGGCGCTGCGCGCCGGGGAATGCGATCTGGCCCTGGCCGGCGGGGTCACCCTGATGTTCGAGCCGCGGATCACCCGCTCGTTCGACCGGATGGGCATGCTCTCGCACACCGGCCACTGCCATGCCTTCGACGCCGCCGCCGACGGTTTCGTCCGCGGCGAGGGCTGCGGCATCGTCGTCCTCAAACGCCTCACCGACGCCGTGCGCGACGGGGACCGGATCCTGGCCGTGCTGCGCGGCTCGGCCGTCAACCAGGACGGCCACTCCGACGGGCTCGCCGCACCCTCGGCCACCGCCCAGCGCGCCCTGTACGAGGAGGCCCTCGGCCGCGCCGGGGTCGACCCCGCCGATGTCGGGATGGTCGAGGCCCACGGCACCGGCACCCCCGTCGGCGACCCGGTCGAATTCGCCAGCCTCGCCCAGGTCTACGGAACCGGCCGCGACCGCTGCGCCCTCGCCTCGGTCAAAACCAACCTGGGCCATCTGGAGCCCGCCGCCGGGGTCACCGGCCTGATCAAGGCCGTGCTGTGCCTGGGCCGTGGACTGATCCCGCCCAATCTGCACTTCACCCGGTGGAATCGCACCATCGACGCCGGCGGAACCCGCCTCTTCATCCCCCGCGAGCTCACCCCCTGGCCGGTGCGCACCGGCCCGCGGCTGGCCGCCGTGTCCTCCTTCGGCTTCTCCGGGACCAACGCCCATGTGGTGCTGGAACAACCCCCCGCCGCCCGCGCACCCGCCTCCCGCCCCGCACCGCGGCGGCCCCGGCCCGCCACCCGCGCCGTTCCGCAGGTGTTCCTCGTCCCCGCCGGGTCCCCGGCCGCGCTGCCATCCGCCGCGCGGCGGATGGCGGACTGGCTGGAGGGCGACGGCGCGGACGCCCCGCTGCGCGACATCGCCCACACCCTGGCGCTGCGCCGCGGCGCCGGCCGCGGACGGCTCGGCGTCACCACCGCCTCCCGCGCCGAACTCATCGGCGCCCTGAGGGCGTTCGCCACCGGTCAGGCCCACCCCGCCGTAGTCACCGGCGCCGTGGGCGCCGAGGTCTCCCGCCGGCCGATCTGGGTGTTCTCCGGACAGGGCTCCCAGTGGCCCGGCATGGGACGGCGGCTGCTGGAGAGCGAACCGGCCTTCGCCGAGGCGCTCGCCGAGGCCGACGCTCTCATCGCCGCCGAGTCCGGATTCTCGGTGCTCGACATCGTCCGCTCCGGCGCTCCGGTGACCGGCTGCGACCGGGTGCAGCCCGTGCTGTTCGCCCTGCAGACCGCGCTCGCCGCCACCTGGCGCGCCCACGGCGTGCAGCCCGCCGGGGTCATCGGCCACTCCATGGGCGAGGTCGCCGCCGCAGTGGTGGCCGGAGCGCTCTCCCCGGCCGACGGGGCCAAGGTGATCTGCCGCCGCTCCGCCCTGCTCACCCGCGTCGCCGGGAACGGCACCATGGCCACGGTGGACCTCGGCGCCGACGAGGTGCAGGCCGAACTCGACACCGGCGGCGCCGCGGCAGCGGTCACGGTCGCCGTCATGGCCGCGCCCGGCTCCACCGTGGTGGCCGGGGACACCGCCCACGTCGAACGGCTCGTCGCCGGCTGGCAGGCCCGCTCCGTGCCCGCCGCGCTGATCGCCGTGGACGTCGCCTCGCACTCACCCCAGGTGGACCCGCTCCTGGCCGATCTGCGCACCGCCCTGGCCGACCTCACCCCCCGCCGCCCGGACGTGCCCTTCTACACCACCGTCCTCGACGATCCGCACACCCCGCCCGCCTTCGACGCCGAATACTGGTGCGCCAATCTGCGCCACCCGGTCCGGTTCTCCGCGGCCGTCGCCGCCGCCGCGGCCGACCGCCACCTGGTGTACGTCGAAATATCCCCCCACCCGGTCATCACCCACCCCGTCCTGCGCGGTCTTGCCGGTCTGGTGAAGGACCCCGTCGTCCTGCCCACCCTCCGCCGCGACGAGGACGAGCCGGCCACGTTCCGGACCCAGCTGGCCGCGCTGCACTGCGCGGGCGTCCCCGTCGACTGGTCCGTGCTGTACGCGGACGCCGCCCTCGCCGACGTACCGCCCATCACCTTCGACCGCACCCGCCACTGGGCCGACGCCCCGCTCGCCGCGCCCTCCGACGCCTCGCTCGACGCAAGCCCGGCCGGCGCGCTGCCCGGCGCGCATCTGGAGATGCCCGGCGAACCCGTGCGCCACTCCTGGCGCGCCCGCACCGGCACCGCGGCCCTGCCCTGGCTCGACGACCACCGGGTGCACGACGCGCCCGTCCTGCCCGGCGCGGCCTCCTACGCCCTCGCGCTCACCGCCGCCTGCGAGGTGTTCGGCGCCGAGCCCGAGGAGGTCGAGGTCACCGATCTGCACTTCCGCGAACTGCTGCGGCTCGCCGACCACACCGAGCTCTCCACCACGGTGACCATCGCCGCCGTCGACCGCGCCGAATGCGAGATGTTCGGACGCGACGAGGACGGCGCCTGGGTGCGGCAGGCCACCGCGGTGCTCCGCAGACTCGCCGCACCGGCGCGCTCCCGCGCCGCGTCCGTCCGGACCCTCGCCCTGCGCCATCCGCTGCCCGTCGAGGCCAACGCCCTCTACGCCAATCTGCGGGCCCGGGGCGTGGCACACGGACCGGCTTTCCAGGGCATCACCGAAGTGTCCGCCGCCCGCCACGGCAACAGCTTCTGGGCCCGGGTACGGATCCCCGAGGCCGCCCGCGCCCCCGGACACGGTCTGCGCATCCACCCCGTCCTCGTCGACCTGTGCGCCCAACTCCTTCTCGCCGGGCTGCTCGACGAGGACGACCGGCGGCTGCTGCTGCCCGCGCGGATGCAGAGCGTACGTGTCCTCGGCGACCCCGAGACCGCCGTGTACTGCCACGCCCGGCTCGCCGAGACCACCCCCGGGGCCACCGTCGGGCACGTCCGCCTGCTCGACGCGGACGGCCGGCCGGTCCTGGCCGTCGACGGGCTGCGGATCGTCCACAGCGCCGCCGCGGACCGCACGGCCGAGGCCGACCAGTGGTTCCTCGAGGTCGGCTGGCGGCGCGCCACCCGGCCCGCGGCCACCCGGCCCCCGGGACGGTGGCTGATCGTCGGGGAGGCGGACGGCACCGCCCGCCCGGTGGCCGCCGCCCTGCGCAACGCCGGCGCCACCGCCCGGGTGTGGGAGACGCCCCTGGCCGACGAGGGGCTCGACGCCTTCCGTGACGCCCTCACCAGCCGGCTCACCCGCCCCGGAGACCGGCCGCGCGCCGTGGTGCTCCTGTGCGGCCCGCGCCCCGCCGACGGCGGTGCGCGGGATGGACTGCGCCGCACCCGCCGGCTGCTCGCCGCCGCCCAGGCGCTCACCGCCCGCTTCCCCGAACCGCCCCGCCTCTACGCCGCCACCTGCGGCGCCCGCACCGTGACCCCCGGTGACCTGGCCGACCCCGGACAGAGCCCGCTGCGCGGACTCGTGCGGGTGCTCGCCTTGGAACACCCCGAGCTGCGGGCCACCTTGGTGGACACCGACCCGGCCGCCCCCGACGAGCTCGCGGAAACCCTCGCCGCCGAACTCCTCGCCGACGGCCACGAGGAGGAGATCGCACTGCGCGACAGCGCCCGCTACACCGCCGAGCTCGACTACGCGCCCCTCACCGACACCGAACGCACCACCGCATCCGCCCGCACCGTGCGCTGCGGCACCGACGGCTTCCGGCTGCGCGCCGGCCGCCTCGGCGACCTCGGCAGCCTGGAGCTCACCACCGCGCCCCGCCGCCGGCCCGGGCCCGGTGAGGTGGAGCTGCGGGTGCTCGCCGCGGGCCTGAACTTCCGCGATGTCCTCACCGCCATGGGTCTGCTCCCCGGCGACGAGAACATCCGCTACCGGCTCGGCTTCGAATGCGCGGGCGAGGTGAGCGCGGTCGGCCCCGGTGTCGACCATCTCCGCGCCGGTGACCGGGTGGTGGCGGCCGATGTGCACGGCGGCGCCTTCGGATCGTTCACCGTCGTCCCCGCCGACCGCACCGCACCCCTGCCCGAGGGCCTCGCCCCGGACACCGCCGCCGGGCTGCCGATCGCGTTCCTCACCGCCTGGTACGCGCTGCGCCACATCGGCCAGGTGACCGCGGGGGAGCGGGTGCTGATCCACTCGGCCACCGGCGGCACCGGGCTCGCGGCCATCGCGGTCGCCCGGCTGCTGGGCGCCGAGGTGCTGGCCACGGCGGGCAGCGAGGAGAAACGGCGCTTCCTGCGGGCCATGGGCATCGCCCATGTGATGGACTCCCGGTCGCTGGACTTCCGCGACGAGGTCCAGGAGGCCACCGGAGGCGAGGGCGTCGACGTCGTGCTCAACTCCCTCGCCGGATCGGCCATCCGGGCCGGGCTGGAGTGTCTGCGCCCCTTCGGCCGCTTCATCGAACTCGGCGTCCGCGACATCCTCTCCGACGCCCCGCTCGGACTCTCCCCGCTGCGCCACAACATCACCTTCTCCACCGTGGACCTGAGAGAGCTGCAACTGGCCCGCCCGCAGGTGTACGCCGCGATGCTGCGCGAGGTGCTCGCCGCGATCACCGAGGGCCGTCTGAGGCCACTGCGCTGCACCACCTATCCGCTGGCGGAGGTCACCGACGCGTTCCGGTTGATGGCCGGCGCCCGCCACATCGGCAAACTGGTGCTGACCATCCCGCAGGAGGGCCAGGTCGACGCCGTCCTGCCCGATGGACCGCTGACGGTATGCGAGGGCGGTACGTACATCGTCACCGGCGGCCTTGGCGGTCTCGGGCTCGCCACCGCGTGCTGGCTGGCCCGGCAGGGCGCGGGCCACCTGGTGCTGAGCGGGCGTACCGCACCGGTCGGCGCCGCCGCGCGGACGCTTGCCGAACTCTCCGCCGCCGGCACCAGGATCACCGTCGTCACCGGCGACATCAGCCACCCGGGCACGGCCGACCGGCTCGTGGCCGCCGCCACCGCCCCCGACGGGGCCTCGCTGAACGGTGTCGTCCACAGCGCGATGGTCCTCGACGACGCGGCCGTGGCCAACATCCGAGAGGACCAGTTGGGCCGCGTATGGGCGCCGAAGGTCACCGGGGCGTGGCGGCTGCACCAGGCCACCGAGGGACACTGGCTCGACTGGTTCGCGGTGTACTCCTCGATGGCGTCGCTGCTCGGCAACGCCGGACAGGGCGCCTACGCGGCCGCCAACGCCTGGCTGGACGGCTTCGCCGCATGGCGCTCGGCACACGGCCTGCCCACCCTCGCGGTCAACTGGGGCCCGTGGGGCGAGACCGGAGTGGCCACCGGCTTCGCCGACCTCGGCTATCAGACGATCCCCACCGAGCAGGGGCTCGGCGCGCTCGGCGCCCTGCTGGCCCACCGGCGGGTGCAGACCGGTGTGATCCCCGGCGAACCGGCCACCTGGATCCCCGCCGCCGGCCGCCGGTCCGCCCTGTTCGCCCCGCTCCTCCCCGGGGAGGACACTCCGGTGGCCGCCCGGGAGAGCACCGACGACATCCGCGCCCGGCTGGCCGCACTCCCCGCGGGGCCGGCCCGCCGCACCGCGCTGGAGTCCTACCTGACCGACCACATCCGCGCCGTGCTGCGGCTCAGCGGCGCCACCCTCGATCCGCAGACCCCCCTGAGGTCACTGGGGTTCGACTCACTGCTCGCCATGGAGCTGCGGGTGCGCCTGGAGACGGGGCTGAACATCAAGCTCCCGGGCAACTTCGTCTGGCGGCATCCGACCCTGGAGGCCCTGGCCGCGGGACTCGCCCAGCAACTGGGGCTCGATCCGGCCGACCGGCCGGAGGAGCGGCTGGGCGCCCCGGGCTGACGGGCCGCGGGACCTACGGCGCCACCGGCGGGTGTCACGAACCGGCGTCCGGGCGATCCGCGCCAGGACGATTCGGGGCAGGACGATCCGGGGCGGGGCGGGCCCAGGCGCTCACGCCCAGCTTGCCGGTGGTGCCCAGGTCGACGTGGTCGGGCACGGTCTGCGCGTCCCTTCCGTCGCCGTTCGGCGCGATCCGCAGATAGCGCCCGTCGGCGGCGGGGCGCGTCGTGTCCGTCACCAGATTCCGCCACAGCAGACGCATCACCGCCCGCTCACCGGGCTTCAGCCGCACCGGCCCGGTGGCCGTCTCGAAGCCGTCGACGGTGGCGATGCCCGACGCCCCATGGCCGACCGTGACCTCCAGCGGCTCCAGGTCCGCGTCGAGGACCTGGACGGAGGGGTGGCCGTTCACCGTATAGACGCGTCTGCCGCAGTTCACCAGCTCGATCTGCTGCTCCCGCAGCCCCATCGCCGCGTTGGCCTCCGCGGCCCGCAGCAGCACCCCCGAGTCGGGGCAGACCGCAGGGGCGGTGGGCGCGGCGGTGTCCGGGGAGACGGTGAGGCCCGACGGGCGGGAGGTAGCCTCGTCGGGCACCGCGGCGACTCCCGAGGAGGTCTGCGTACCGCATGCGCTGAGCAGACCGGCCGCCGCGAGGGAGCCGAGCAGCCGTCTTCGGCGGCGCCGGGCGGCGCCCCGGAGAAGGGGCGCCAGGGGTGTTTCGATCGCATCCGTGTCCATGCGGCTCATCCTGCCGCAACCCCGGGCGGGATGAGCCGCGTTGGACCCGGCGCCCCGGCTACAGCGTCACGACGTCCGCCGTGGCCACCGGCTTTCCGCTGATGAACGACTGGTTGGCCGCGAGCCCGGTGACCAGCGCCAGCGCCCCGTCCTCCTCGGTGGCCCGCCGGCGTGAGGCGTCCGAGGCGTCCACGGCCGCCTTCCCGGTGGCCGCCGCCGGATCCACCGGGCCGTAGAGCACCTCCAGCATCCGCTCGTCCCCGCCGCCGTGTCCCGCGTGGTCGAACGCCGGCAGCTCCACCTCCCGCGGCGGCTCCCACAGCGGCCGCAGCACCAGCCGCGGACCGCCCGCGTTGGCCAGGGCCTGGTCGCCGTGGATGGTGCCGCGGCCGGAGGAGGTGCCCAGCAGCGACGGCTGCCACTTGCTCTCCTCGACCTCCAGCTCCAGCCGGCCCCGGGTGCCGTTGAACATCACCCGGTAGCCCTCCCAGGGGGAGTAGGCGGTCAGGTGGTACGTCATGGTGGCGCCGGTGTCGTAGCGGACCAGCAGCGCCATGTCGTCCTCGATGGTGACGCCGTCGCCGAACACACTGCGGTCGCGGTGGTAGCCGTCCACGCCCTCGGCGTCCAGATACAGGGAGCGCAGCGCGTCGTTCTCGGCGAGCTCCAGCGCGAACGGGTCGTCCTGCGCGGCGGCGGCTCCGTGCGCCCGCTCGTACTCGCGCCGGTAGCCGCTGCGCTCACCGGCCGCACGGCCGTAGAAGCCGAGCCGGCCGTAGCCGAACACCTCCTGCGGCCGGGCCCCCAGCCACCAGTTGACCAGGTCGAAGTGGTGACTGGACTTGTGCACCATCAGCCCGCCGCTGTGCTCCTTCTCGCGGTGCCAGCGGCGGAAGTAGTCGGCCCCGTGCCGGGTGTCCAGCAGCCATTCGAAGTGCACCGACAGCACTTCGCCGATGGCGCCGCCGGACAACTGCCGGTGGACCTCCTCGTGCACCGGGTTGAAGCGGTAGTTGAAGGCGACCGCCAGATGGTTGCCGGTCTCCTCGACCGTCTCCAGGATGCGACGGCACTTGGCCGCGTCGGTGGTCATCGGCTTCTCGGTGACCACCCGGCAGCCGGCTCGCAGCGCGGGCACGACATACGCGTCGTGCAGCGCGTCCACGCAGGTCACCACCACCTCCTGGATATCGTCCGCGCGCAGCCGCCGCTCGAACTCCTCGGGGGTCCAGGCGGCGGCCTCCGGCTCGCCGGCCTCCTTCAGCAGCCGCTGGTGGTGGGCGATGCGCACCGGGTTCGGATCGCACAGTGCGGCGACCCTCAGCTGCGGGCGGCGGGCCAGCGCCTCGGTGAACATCTGGGCCCGGGAGCCGGTGCCCACCACCACGGCCCGGGACGGGGTGCTGCCGACGGTCATGCGTCCTCCAGCGGGAAGCAACGATTCAATCCGAAGTCGATCAACGCGTGCGCAGGATAGGACGATCGGCGGCCCGCCACCACGGGGTGGGGCACGCGATGCCGGGGAGCGGACGCGCGCGGGAGTGCGTCGGCGGACCCTGTGCAAGGATGAAATATGTGGACACGATCTCCAGGTCCCGGAAGGGCGACGGGCCATGATCGACATCGAGGACTCGCTGCGCGAGGTGATGGAGTGCGAGGGCGCGCTGGCGGCCTCGCTCGTCGACTATCTGAGCCGGATCACCCTGGGCGCCGTCCAGACCCCGCGCGGTCCGGACCTGGAGAAGGTGGCCTACGGGGACACGGATGTCATGCGGGCCAAGCTGTCCACTCTGGAGCTGCTCGGCTACGACCCGGACCGTCTCGAGGACATCGTGGTCACGCTGGACACCGAGTACCACCTGATCCGTCCGCTCAGCCAGCGCACCCGCCAGGGTGTCTTTCTCTATCTGGTGGCCGACCGGGCGCGGGTGGATCTGGGCGCCGCGAGGGCGGCGATGCGGGCTGTGGCTCACCGGCTTGATGTGTGACCGTGGTAGAGGGGCCGATATGACCTGTGGCGCTCGACGAGGAGCGCCGCGGTGAGCGATGCGTGGCCGAGCCGCCACACACCGTGCCGATGTGTATCGGAGAGCGGGACGGCCCCCGATCGTGTGCCGCCAGGCTTCACGGTCCGAGGGTGATAAATGGTAGGAAGGGTGCGTGGTCGGAGTTTTCGGTCGGTCAAGACCTGCCCCACACCCCCTCTCCCGGAAGCGCTTCCGTTCGCTCTTCAGCATGCGCAGCTTGAGCGTACGCAGCATCGCCGGGCAGGTTTTCGCTGTTCAAGTGCTGCTTGTCGGCCTTCTCATCGTCGCGGCGACGACGGCGCTCATCCTCCAGGCGCGTAGCGACAGCGAGCAGGAGGCCGTCCGCCGCGCGACCGCCGTCGCCCAGACCTTCGCCACCTCCCCGGGGATCGCGTCCGCGATGGGCGCGGACAATCCGACCGCCCAGCTGCAGCCGCGGGCCGAGGAGACCCGTAAGCGGGCGCATCTGGACTTCGTGGTCGTGGCTAACACCAAGGGCATCCGCTACACCCACCCCAAGCCGGAGTTCATCGGCAAGGAGGTCGTCGCCGACTGGCGGCCCGTGGTGAAGGGCAAGATCGTCACCGAGTCCGTGCAGGGGCCCCTCGGCCGCGAGGTTCAGGCCACCGTCCCGATCCCCCGGGGCAACGGCACCGTGGCCGGTGTGGTGTGCGCCGGAATGACCGCCGCGGATGTGAGCGGCCGGGTCGAGCGCCAGCTGCCGCTGGTCTTCGGCTCCGCCGCCGGTGCGCTCGCACTCGCCACCGGCGGGACCGCGCTGGTCGGCGGGCGGCTGCGACGCCAGACGCGAGGGCTCGGCCCCGCCCAGATGACCCGCATGTACGAGCACCACGACGCCGTCCTGCACTCCGTGCGCGAAGGCGTGCTCATCGTCGACAGCCACGGCCGCCTCGTCCTCGCCAACGACGAGGCCGGCCGGCTGCTCGATCTGCCCCGGGACGCCGAGGGCCGCCCCATCACCGAGCTCGGCCTCGAGCCGCGCACCGCCGAGCTGCTCGCCTCGGGCCGGGTCGCCACCGACGAGGTGCATCTGGCCGGGGACCGGCTGCTCGCCGTCAACCAGCGCCCCACCCGGTGGGACGGCGGGATGTCGGGAAGCGTCGCCACGCTCCGTGACTCCACCGAACTGCGCGCGCTGTCCGGCAAGGCCGAAGTGGCGGAGCGGCGGCTGAGGCTGCTCTTCGAGGCGGGCTCGAAGATCGGCACCACCCTCGACATCGTGCGGACCGCCGAGGAGCTGACCCAGTTCGGCGTCCCGTGGTTCGCCGACTTCGCCACCGTCGACCTCGTGGACCCCGTGCTGCGCGGCGACGAGCCCGCGGGCAGCGCCATGCGCCGCACCGCCACCAGTGGCATCCGGGCCGACCATCCGCTGTGGCGGGTCGGCAAGATGATCACCTACGCCGGAGGCGTGCCCCAGGCGCTGGGCTTCGGCGCGGGCCGGCCGGTGCTCGAGGCGGATCTGCGGGCCTATGAGGGATGGCAGGAGCAGGATCCCGAACAGGCGACGAAGATCGTCAAGTACGGCATCCACTCGATGATCACCATCCCGCTGCGGGCCCGGGACGTCACCCTGGGCATCGCCACCTTCTGGCGCTCCGAGCAGTCCGAGCCGTTCGACGAGGACGACGTGGCGCTCACCGAGGAGCTGGTCGCCCGCGCCGCGGTCGCCATCGACAACGCCCGCCGCTACACCCGCGAACACGCCATGGCGGCCACCCTCCAGCGCAGTCTGCTGCCCCAGGGCCTGCCCGAACAGGACGCCCTGGACGTGGCCCACCGCTATCTGCCCGCCCAGGCCGGGGTCGGCGGCGACTGGTTCGACGTCATCTCCCTGCCCGGCGGCCGGGTCGCCCTCGCCGTCGGCGATGTCGTCGGCCACGGACTGCACGCCGCCGCCACCATGGGCCGGCTGCGCACCGCCGTGCACAACTTCTCCGCCCTCGACCTGCCGCCCGATGAGCTCATCGCCCATCTCGACGAGCTGGCCAGCCGGTTCGACCAGGACCAGGCCGCCGCGGGCACCGACGCCCCGGGCATCAGTGGCGCCAGCTGTCTGTACGCCATCTACGACCCGGTCTCCGGCCGCTGCACGGTGGCGGGCGCCGGCCACCCGGGCCCGGCGGTGGTCCTCCCGGACTCCACCGTGACCTTCCCCGACATCCCCCTCGCCCCGCCGCTGGGCCTGGGCGGCGAACCCATCGAGACCGTCGAGCTGGAGCTGCCCGAGGGCAGCCGGCTGGCCCTGTTCACCGACGGGCTGATCCGGGACCACGGCCGGGACTTCGACGAGGGCCTCGGCGTCCTGCGCACCACCCTCGCCGGGCTGCCCGACGGCACACCGGAGGAGACCTGCCAGGCCGTCTTCGACACCATGGTCACCGCCCACCCCGGCGACGACATCGCCCTCCTGGTCGCCCGCACCCACCTGCTGGACCCCGGGCACGTCGCCGAATGGGAGCTGCCCTCCGACCCCGCCGCGGTCGCCCGCATCCGCAACGAGGCCGCCGAGCAACTCACCGCATGGGGGCTGGAGGAGATCGCCTTCACCACCGAACTCATCCTCAGCGAGCTGATGACCAACGCCATCCGCTACGGATGCGCCCCCAGCCGCGTCCGGTTGCTGCGCGCCCGCACCCTCATCTGCGAGGTGGCCGACGGCTCCAGCACCTCCCCGCATCTGCGGCGCGCCGCCACCACCGACGAAGGCGGCCGAGGGCTCTTCCTCGTCGCCCAGTACGCGCTGCGCTGGGGGACCCGCTACACCCCCAACGGCAAGATCATCTGGGCCGAGCAGCCCCTGACCGACCCGATGCTCCCGCTGGCCGACGCCGAGGGCCAGGACCTCCTCGACCAGTGGGACGACCTCCCCGGCTGACCCCGCCGCCCCATATGGTCGCAACGGGAGCGCCGGACGGACCCTCCGCTGGTCACCGGCGCCGCCCGATTGGCGCTGAGGCGGGGTCAGACGACACCCTCATGGCGTAAAGCGCCGCTCACCACGGGCCGTTGGGCCCGGCGGCGTGATGGGCTATGGAGGAATGCGGCATGCGCAAGAGGCTGCGGGAGCGGCTGCGGTACTGGTTCGACGGGACGATGGACCGTGGCACCCCGGCGCTGATCGGCTGGCTGGGGCTGGCCTCCCTGGCGTTGATCACCCTGGTCTCCGCGGTGGTGGTCGCCTTCGCCCACAAGGACACCGAGGACAACGGCGGTTGGCTCGGCGTCGTCTGGATGAGCCTGCTGCGGACCCTCGATCCGGGCACGATGGGCGGGGACACGGGCCGGCCGCTGTTCCTGGTCCTCATGCTCACGGTGACCATCGGCGGAATCTTCATCGTCAGCGCGCTGATCGGTGTGATGACCACTGGCCTGGAGGCTCGGATCCAGCAGCTTCGCAAGGGCACCTCACGGCTGATCGAGCACGGCCACACCATAGTGCTGGGCTGGTCGGAGCAGGTCTTCACGGTGATAGCGGAGCTGGCGGAGGCCAACCAGAGCGAGCGGCGCTCGTGTGTGGTGATCCTCGCCGACCGGGACAAGGTCGACATGGAGGACGAGATCCGGCGCCGCATCCCGGACACCGGGAAGACCCGAGTGGTCTGCCGCTCCGGCAATCCGCTCCAGCGCGGCGACCTGGAGCTGGTGAGCCCGGACAGCGCCAAGGCCATCATGGTGCTCTCTCCCGTCGGGGATGACAGCGATATCGACGTCATCAAGACGCTGTTGCTGCTCAACGGCCGCACCTGGACCGGGACGCGGCCCAATGTGGTGGCCGCCGTGCAGAGTTCGGCGAACCTGGCGGCCGCCCGGCTGGCCGCGGGGGACACCGCGCTGGTGATCGACGCCGATGACATCGCGGTCGGGCTGATCGTGCAGTCCCACCGCCAGTCCGGTCTGTCCACCGTCTTCAACGAACTGCTCAGCTTCATCGGCAACGAGATCTACCCCTGGCACGCGCCGGCACTCGCCGGCTCCACCTACGGGGAGTCGCTGAACGCCTTCGAGCTCGGTGTGCCCATCGGTGTGCAGCGCGCGGACGGCGAGGCGCTGGTCAACCCCGCCATGGACACCGTGATCGAGCGCGGGGACCGGTTGCTGATGGTCGCGGAGGACGATCTGCTCATCAAGGTGGCGGCCACCCGGCCCCGGATCGCGCGCTCGGCGATGGCCGTGGCCGCGTTCCGCCCGCCGGTACCGGACCGGACCCTGCTGATCGGCTGGAACTCCCGCGCGGAGAAGATCATCGCGCAGCTCGACCTCCTGGTGAAATCCGGTTCGGTGGTGGACATCGCCGCCCCGCGCCCGCCCCGGGAGGAGGCGAACCGGGAGCTGAAGAACCTCACGGTCGGCTTCAAGCACTGCGAACCCACCCGCCGCCCGTCGCTGGAGGCACTCGGGCTGGACGGCTACCGCCATATCGTGGTGCTGACGGACGACGGGATCGACCCCGGGCGGTCCGACGACCGCACCCTGGTCACCCTGCTCCACCTGCGCGACATCGAGATCCAGCTCGGCGATCCGTACTCGATCGTCACCGAGATGCACGACGACGCCAACCGCGAGGTCGCGCAGGTCACCAAGGCCGACGACTTCATCGTCTCCACCAAGGTGATCAGCCTGCTGCTGACCCAGCTCACCGAGAACCGCCATCTGTACACGGTCTTCGCCGACCTCTTCGACCCAGAGGGTTCCGAGATCTATCTCAAACCCGCGGCCGGCTATCTGATACCCGGCGCGGAGGCCAACTTCGCCACCGTCATCGAGGCCGCCCGCCAGCGCGGTGAGACGGCCATCGGCTACCGGCTGGCCCGGCAGAGCGATGAGCCACCGCTCTACGGCGTCCACCTCAACCCGTCCAAGACAGCGCCGCTGACCCTGGAGGAGGGCGATACGGTCGTGGTCCTGGCCGAGGACTGAACCAGCGAAGGAGTCAGCCGAGCGCGCGGTGGGCGCCGGGGGTGTGGCCGAAGGCCCGGCGGAAGACGTCGATGAAGGCGCTGCTGGACGCCCAGCCGCACCGATGGGCGACAGCCGTGACCGGGGCGCCCTCGGCCAGCAGCCGCAGGGCGTGATGCAGGCGCAGTTGGGTGCGCCACTGCGGAAAGGTCATCCCCAGCTCCGCCGCGCACAGCCGGGTCAGGGTGCGCTCGCCGACCCCGACCGCGGCCCCGAGCTGCCGCAGGGTCCGGTTGTCCGCCGGGTCGTCGTGGAGGAGGGCGCACACCGCCGCCAGGCGCGGGTCCCTGGCGGCGGGCACATGCACCGGCTGCTCGGCACAGCGGCGGAGCTGATCGAGCAGTACGGCCCGAAGCCGGCGCCGTTCGGCGCCGAGGTCCGCCGGCCGCGCGGTGTATTCGATGATCAGCTCGCGCAGCAGCGGGCCGACGCCGAGGACCGCGGGCTGCTCCAGCCGCAGCGGATTGTCCGCCACCGCCAGCCCCACCATATGGAGGTCGGTGGCGCCGTACGCGCGCGGCTCATGGACGGTCCCGGCCGGTATCCACAGCGCCCGGTTGGCGGGCGCGATCCAGGTGCCCGCGTCGGTGGTGACGGCCAGCACCCCGCGCCCGGCGTAGACGATCTGGTGCTCGTCATGCCGATGCGCGTCGATGCCGCCACCGGCGGGCAGCGGACGCAGACCCGTCGTCGCCTGGGGAGTGTGGCGGATTCTCGGCATCGGAGGCCATTCTATCGGCCGCCGGGCTCTTACGAAGGTGGTCAGCGGACGGTCAGCCCACCGTCCACGTTCATGATGGTGCCGGTGGTCCACCCCGCCTGCGGGGAGGCGAGGAAGGCCGCCGCGGCGGCCACCTCGTGGGGTTCGCCGACGCGGCCCAGGGGATAGGCGTCCCGGGTGCGGCGGTCGTGCCCGTCACGCTCCTCGGCGCTCATCGGGCCGAGATAGTCCCGTTCGTAGGTGGGGGTGCGTACGGCGCCGGGGGCGATGCCGTTGACCCGGACGCCGGAGGGGCCCAGCTCATTGGCGAGGGCCCGGGTCATCGCGTTGATGGCGCCGCGGGTGGCGGAGTAGGCCGCGGACGGGCGGTCGGCGACCATCTTGTCCGCCCAGTAGCTGCTGATGTTGATGATGCTGCCGCGGCCCTCGACGAGCGCGGGCAGCAGCGCCTGGGCGAGGAGGAAGGGCACCCGGACATTGAGGTGGAGCATGGCGTCGAAGGAGTCGGCCGAGGTCTGGGCGAGCGGGCTGAAGTGTGCCGTGCCCGCGTTGTTGACCAGGGTGTCCACCCGTTCGGTGAGCGCGAGCACCTGACGCGCGGCGGTGGTCACGGCGCCGGGGTCGGCCAGGTCGACGGAGAGGGTGCGTACGGTGGTGCCGCGTCCGGCCAGGGTGTGCCGGGCCCGGTCGAGCTTCTCCTGGTCGCGGGCGAGCAGCACCAGGTCGGCGCCCTCGGTGGCGAAGGCGTCGGCGATGGCGTAGCCGAGGCCCTCGCTGCCCCCGGTGATCACCGCGGTGATGCCGTCGAGATGGCTCATGCCCGTGGCTCCTGTTCGGTCGTGCGGGTGGGACGTATGGCGAGAGGCCGGTGGGGTAGGCGGCCGTGGTGCCGCTCGCTAAATGGACAGATCTTGTCCGCTTAGAGTTCAGCGTACGGAGGTGGACAGCTTCTGTCCACTTCTGACTAGGCTGGGGACATGACGGGCATGCCCTCCGCTCAGCGGCCCCCCAGACCGCCGCGCGCGGACGCGCGCCGCAACGCCGCCCGCGTCCTGACCGCCGCACGCCAGGCGGTGGCCGCCCATGGCTTCGACGTCAGCTATCACGAGATCGCGCGGCTGGCCGGTGTCGGCGTCGGCACCGTCTACCGCCGCTTCCCCGAGCGGGCCCAACTGCTGGAAGCCGTCCTCCTCGATGTGCTCGGCGAACTCGCCGACAGCGCCGAACAGGCCCTGGGCGAGGACGACTCCTGGCCGGCCTTCACCCGGTTCTTCACCGGCCTCGCCCTGCGCACCGGCGAGAACGCGGGGCTGTCGGACTCCCTCGACGACCGCGGCGGACCCCAGGTGGCCGCCGCCCGCCGCACCCTGCTCGATCGCCTACGGCGCCTGACCGAACGCGCCCAGCGGGACGGCGTGCTGCGCGCCGATCTGTCCTGGCGGGACATTCCGTTCCTGGCCAGGGCGGCCGCCGCCGGAGCCTGTGTGCTGGACATCCCGGCCGACCCGCTCCAGGTCGAACGGTGTGTCACGGTCGTCCTCGACGGAATGCGCGCACCGGCGAGTACCCCACTGCCCGACCGGCTCTGATCACACCTCCGTACCGCACACTGGGGTGTCATGGAGCTGCAGATCACCGCCACCTCGCCCGAGCATCCGGCGTCGCTGCTCGATCTGCCGTGGAACATCCCGCTGGAGGAGTGGCCCAAGGAGCACTTGGTCGCACTGCCCCGGGGCATCTCCCGCCATGTCGTCCGCTTCGCGCAGGCGGGCGGCGAGATCGTCGCGGTCAAGGAGGTCGGCGAGTGGGCGGCGGTACGCGAGTACGGGCTGCTGCGCGACCTGGACCGGCTCGCGGTCCCCGCGGTGGACGCGCTCGCGGTGGTGACCGGGCGCACCGACGAGCACGGCGAACCGCTGGAGCCTGCGCTGATCACCCGCCATCTGGTGGGCTCGCAGCCATACCGCTCGATGTTCCAGACGACCATGCGGCCGAGCACCATCCGACGGCTGCTCGACGCGCTCGCCGTGCTGCTGGTGCGGCTGCATCTGGCCGGGTTCGCCTGGGGCGACTGCTCGCTGTCCAACACCCTCTTCCGGCGCGACGCGGGCGCGTACGCCGCCTATCTGGTCGACGCCGAGACCGGGCAGATCCAGCCGAAGCTCACCAGCGGACAGCGGGATTACGACGTCGAGGTGGCGCGGGTGAATATCGCGGGCGAGCTGATGGACCTGGAGGCCAGCGGTTCCCTGCACCCCTCGGTCGACCCGGTGCTCTTCGGCGAGGCCATCGCCGAGCGCTACCGCGACCTGTGGCATGAGCTGACCCGCCAGTCGGTCTATCCGCTCGCCCAGCGCCACGCCATCGACCAGCGCGTCCGGCGCCTGAACGACCTCGGGTTCGACGTGGCGGAGATGCAGATCGAGCGCTCACCCGACGGCGACACCGTCACCTTCGTGCCCAAGGTCGTCGACGCGGGCCACCACCAGCGGCAGTTGCTGCGGCTTACCGGACTCGACGCGGAGGAGAACCAGGCCCGCAGCCTGCTGAACGACCTGGAGACCTGGATGGCCACACAGGACGACTACGCGCCCGGCGATCCGCTCGGCGCACGCCCGGAGGTGCTCGCCCACCGGTGGGTCCGCGATGTCTTCCGGCCCACCGTGCGGACCGTTCCCAAGGATCTGCGCGGTGCCACCGACACCGCCCAGATCTACTACGAACTGCTCGAACACCGCTGGCTGTTGTCCGAGCGGGCCGGGCGTGACGTGGGCCTGGAAGCCACCGTCGAGGACTACATACGAACCGTCCTGGCGGACCGGCCGCACGGCTGACCGCCCCGCGCCCCGGGCTCGGCCACCTCGGACCTGCCGGGCCGCCGTGGGTCCCGCGGCGCCGCCCGCACACCCCTGCCGGGCCCTGTCCGCCGAAGGTCCGCCGGACCGGGCCCGGGCGCTGGCCTGCTGTTCACCAACCGGCGCCGCGCCGCGCCCGAGGCAGCCGCCATCAAACTGGTGAGCCGGGTCGTCGCCGCCGACCGGCTCCACGAGGAGGCCCTGCGGGCGGCGGGGTTACTGCGGGACGGGTCCACCGCGGCCCTTGCGCGCGCCCGCCGGCTCGTCGCCGCGGCCTGGCCGAATGGCCCCGTCCATCGTGGCCGCCCCGGGGCGGGGCGGGCTATCCCGCGACGGCCGGCCGCGGCGGGAGCTCGAAGCGCAGCAGGGCCCCGGTCAGATGGGTGCGCAGCTCCGTCTCCGGCTCGATATGGCGGATCTCGCCCCCGTCGTCGATGACGGTTTCGGCCAGCGCATCGATGATGTCGGGGACCTCGCGCAGCGGATCGCCGCACAGCGGACAGCTCTCGCCCGAGCGCGCGAGAAGCCCGTCCCGGTCACAGACGACCCCGGGGGCGGCGGCCTCCTCGTCCGCCGCCAGTGTGCCGACCGCGGCCAGCGACGCCGCCCACAGCGTCTCGTCCAGCCCCACGGCACTCGGCGGCCGCCCGGCCGCCTTCGCCTCCAGGATGTCGCCCACGAGCTGCCGTTGTTCCTGGTGGGCGTGGTCGGAGACGATCTTCTGCACCCGGTTCCTGATGTCCGCGGGGCTCGCGGTCTCACGGTCGACGGTGAAGTCGCCGATCAGCCGCTCCCGCAGGTCACGCGGGAGGAACTGAAGGAAGTGCGGCACCTCGTAGGAGTGCCCGCCGACCACGAGCACATCGAAGGCCCGCCTCCCGAACAGCTGCTTGAGCTCGCCGATGAGCTTCCGGAAGTGGCGTTTGCTCAGCTCATCGGCCTTGTTGCGGACCCTGTCCTCGGCGAGCCCCGCAGCGTAGTCGGGCTTGCGCAGCGTACGGTCGCGGATTGCCTCCAGCTGCCGGGCCTGGTCGAGGTAGTGCTCCCAGATCTGGCCGGTGCCCCGGTCCACGATGACGGCGCAGGCGCGGTCGTACTCATCCAGCACGGCCAGCATGGGGCGGACGTACGGATCGGAGTCCACCACGATGCGCTCGCGGGTGGGGCGTGGCAGCCACACCTCCTCGTACACATCCTTGCCGCTGCAGGCGAAGACGGCGACGGCGCCGGGCTGGTGCGGCTCGAAGGCCAGCGACTTCTCCAGCTTCACGATGTCCTCGCGGAGCGAGAGCCGCGCGGCATGATCGAGCGAGCTGTCCAGTGAGAGCGGCCGGATGCCGTCCAGCAGACTGGCCACCCGGGTCATGAATGTGCTGCGGCCGGGCTGCTCGGGCAGCACGGGGACGTAGAGGGACACACACGGAAGACCGTTCCCGTTCAACCGCAGGACCCGGTCGACCTGCTCTTGCGTGATCATGGCCGCTCCTCGCCGCGACGGTGTGCCTCACTGCGCCTCATTCCAGGTAACGCGGTGGTCGCGGGAGAGGCAAACGCAACCCGGGGATCGACTCGCGACCGAGTTCAGGTTGGGGCTACGCTCAGGGGAATGGGACACGGTGTGACCGCGATTCCCTGCGAGGCTTCCCGTCCGAATTGAACTGAACTCGCATCGGTCCCTGGTTGACGACACCATGCTCGGCACGATGGAGCGGCCGATCGAGGACAACACCGCCGCCGTCGCCGGTACGGACGGCGCGGGAGAACCTCCGCCGGGCCGTGGAGGCGCATATCCGCTGCCACGCCCGGCATCGGCTGGAGGCGTTCGACGGCAACCGCGAGGATCGGCAGCCTGGAAGAGCCCGGCCAGGAGCGGGGCCGCGCCGCCGTGGCAGCTACGAGCGCGGGTTCCGCGAACCACCTACGGCGGCGCGTCGGCGGGGCGGCCACCCCGTGACCCTGGCCAGGCGGGCGCTCAGGACTGCGCGGTCAGCACCTTCCGGATGGACGCGATGACCCGCGGGGCCTCGTCGTTGAGGTAGAAGTGGCCGCCGGGGTAGACCTGGAGGTCGAAGCCACCGGTGGTGTGCTCGCCCCAGGCGCGGGCCTCCTCGACGCTCGCCTTGGGGTCGTCGTCCCCCACATGCGCGTGGATCGGCGTCGCCAGCCGCGGGCCGGAGGTGTAGCGGTAGGTCTCGGCCGCCTTGTAGTCGCTGCGGATGGCGGGCAGCACCATCCGCAGGATCTCGTCGTCGCCCAGGAGCTGGGTGTCGGTCCCGGCGAGCGCCTTCACCTCGGTGATCAGCCCGTCGTCGTCGCGGAGGTGGACGGACTCGTCACGGTGGCAGGAGGGGGCGCGCCGCCCCGAGGCGAACAGCGCCACCGGCACCACGCCCTTCTGCTCCAGACGCAGGGCGACCTCGAAGGCGAGGGTGGCGCCCATGCTGTGGCCGAAAAGCGCCACCGGCTTGTCCGTGAAGGGCAGCAGCTCCGGCACCAGCGCGTCGGCCAGCTCGGGGATATTGTCTATGCACTTCTCGTTGCGCCGGTCCTGGCGCCCCGGGTACTGCACGGCGAGCACATCGACCGTGGGCGAGAGCGCCTTGGAGACCGGGAAGTAGTAGGAGGCGGACCCGCCGGCGTGGGGCAGGCAGATGAGTCGCGTCGCCGCGGCCGGCGCGGGGTGGAACTGCCTGATCCACAGGCTTGTGCCGGTGGGGTTTGCGGTCACGTGATGTCCTTTCGCGCCGTTCGTTCTACGGCGGCTGTCGTGTGGCTGTCGCGCGCGTGCCTCGGTTCGCGCGGAGACCAGTAGACCACCCTGCCGGACCGGTCCTACCTGCGACCACCCCTATTTCGGACCGGAGTCCCCTAGTATTTCCCTCGTGTCGGTCATGTGCGGGGCGCGGTGAGTCCGCCCCGTTCGGCGGTCCGCAGTGCCAGGGCCGCCAGTGCCTCGGGGGCACCGGCCTGACCGCGGATGCCCGGGAAGGCGTTGATGTCCACGATCAGCGGGGCGCCGCGGCCCGCGTCGATCAGATCCACGCCGTAGACGTCCAGCGAGAACACCGGACCGACGCGGCGCACCGGATCCAGCCAGCCGGGTGGCAGCGCGTCCAGGGCGAGCGGCAGGCTCGGACCGCGGCCGCCGGCCGCCAGCTCCGACCGGCGCAGCGCGGCGAACACCCGGCCCGCGATCACCCACAGCTTGTGGTCCCAGCCGTCGTTCGGGGTGAAGTCCTGCACCACCACGGGCTCATCCGCCCAGTCGGCGCTCAGGGCGCGCAGCCGTGCGGTGTCGTCGACACGGGCCACCAGATCATGGCGGCGGCTGTGGCGGCTCTTGACGACCACGGGGCGAGGCAGCCGCTCCGCCGTCAGCCCGGCGAGTGAGGCCGCGGTACGGGTGGGGGCGAACGGCAGACCGGCGCGGAGCGCCAGTTCGGCCATCGCCGTCCGGTCCTGGCACAGCGCGGTGGCCGCGGCGGAGTTCACCACCGGGGCGCCGCGCCGCTCCAGGGACCGGGCGAGCGCCAGCGCACGCGGCGTCCGGGCCTTCAGCAGATACACATCGGCGAGCTTCCCGGGGTCGGCCGGGTCTTCCCCGGGGGAGACCCGGGCCCGCGCCCCGGCCCCGCGGCCGCCAGGGTCGAGCGCCACCACCTCATGGCGGGGCGTCAGCAACTCCGCCGTGTCGGCGAGGAGTTGATGACCGGGGTCGGCGGTGATCAGACCGATCCTCATCGGCCGCCGCTCACCGTCGCGCTCATGACCGGCCTGTGGCCACGGCCCGCGGTCATATCCGGCCCGTGGCCACGGCCGGGAGCGGCTCCGGAGCCGGCACCGGCTCGGTGAGGGCACCGACGAGCGCCGCCCCGGACCGGGCGCCGCCCCTGCGCGCCAACTCCAGCACCGCACGCCCCACCCGGGCCGCCGCGTCCGGCACCTCCTTGAAGCTGGGGAAGTCGTTCACATCGACGACCACCGGCCCGTCCGGGCCCAGCAGCACGTCCACCCCGTACAGATCGAGGCCGTAGACCGCACCCACCTCGGCGGCGATGGCCGCCACTTCGGCGGACAGCCGCACCCGACGGCCGCGTGCGCCCCCGTCGGGGCTGAGCGGTGAGCTCCGCTCGGTCGCGTGCAACTCCCCGTCCACGCAGTACACCTTGAGGTCGATGCCCGAATTCGGCACGTAGGGCTGGGCGATGAGCATGCCCTCCGCGGCCAGTTCGGCGCGCAGCGCCCGCAGCCGGTCCGGTGTCGGCACCAGCCGTACGGCCCGCCCGGAGCTGCCGTCCGCGGGCTTGACCACCAGCGGGAACTCGGCCTCCGGTATCTCCTCCAGCGCCTCGGGCCGGGCCGCCGCGTAGGTGGGCGGCAACGGCAGCCCCCGGCCGCGCCCGATGGCGGCCGCCAGCGCCTTGTCCCGTACGCCGCGGATGGCGCGGGCGTCGTTGACGGTGGTCAGCCCGACCGCCGACGCGGCCTCCAGCAGCGTCAGCCCGGGGCCCCCGGACACCGTCTTGAGCACCCAGGCGTCATGGCTGCCCGCCCGCACCGCATCGGACATCCGCAGCAGGGAAGTGCCCGGCCGGACCACGTCCACCTGGTGGCCCCAGGCGGAGAGCTGACGGATCACCTCACGGGGCATCCCGTCATGGCGATAGCGCTCCTCCACCAGAAAGCAGAGTCTCATCGGCCTTCTTCCTCGTCACCGGACAGGTTCCCGGGCCGCTGCCGAGAGTGTCCGGCGCGCCATGGCTTCCCAGGATGTCATCCGTCGTTCTTTTACGATCTCCTGGGCCAACCCATGAGTGTCGGTGGCCTGTTTATCAAGCTAAGGGTCCTTTACTCTGCTGAGCATGATGCTGACGCGCAGGGAACGGGAGATTCTCGCGCTGCTGCGGCGGGACCCGCTGGCCGGGGCCCAGTCCATCGCCGACGCCCTCGGGACCACCCGGGCCGCGGTCAACGTCCATCTCTCCAACCTGGGCAAGAAGGGCGCCATCCTGGGACGCGGCTACATCCTGCGTCAGGAGCACGCGGTGGTGGTCATCGGCGGGGCCAACGTGGACATCAAGGTGCGCAGCCTCGCACCCGTCGCGTACCGCACCAGCAATCCGGGCCGGTCCCACACCGGCCCCGGCGGGGTAGCCCGCAATGTCGCCGAGAACCTCGCCCGGCTGGGCACCCCCACCCATCTCATCTCCGCGGTGGGTCAGGACGCGGCGGGGGAGCGGCTGTTGACCGAGACCCAGGCCGCGGGCGTGCGCATCGACCATGTGCACCGCGGCCCGCACCCCACCGGCACCTATACGGCGGTGCTGGACGCCGACGGCGATCTGGTCGTGGCCATCGCCGACATGGCCGCCACCGACGCTCTCAGCCCCGAGCATCTGCACGCCGCGCGTGAGCTCATCGGTCACGCCGGCCTGCTGGTGCTGGACGGGAACCTCTCCCCACGAGTGCTCTCGTACGTCCTGGACATCGCCGCCGCCACCGGCGTCCAGACGCTGATCGACCCGGTGAGCGTCCCCAAGGCGGCGCTGCTCGCCCCGCTGTTCGCCACCGGGCGGCCGGTCTTCGCCGTCACGCCGAACGTGGCGGAGCTGGGCGCGCTCACCGGCCGGGACCTCGACGGGGACGCCGACGCGGAGGATCCGGAACTGCTCGGGGCCGTGGCCGTCCTCCACGAGCGCGGCGTGCGGCATGTGTGGGTGCGGCTCGGTGCGCGCGGCTCCCTGCTGAGCACCCTCGACGAGGGCCGGGTGCCGCTGGAGGCGCCACCGGCCGAGGTGCACGACGTCACCGGGGCCGGCGACGCGATGCTCGGCGCGTTCGCCCACGCCCTGCTCGGTGGCGCCGACCCGGTCGACGCCGCCCGCTACGGCCACGCCGCCGCCGCGCTGACCGTGGCCACCCCCGCCACCGTACGACCCGACCTGACCCCGCGTCTGATCGAGGACGCGCTCAACGCACCGCCGCGGAGGACCACATGACCACGCCCCACCCCCGGCTGACCCTCACCGAGGAGGTCGCGGAGGCCCTGCGCGACGGCCGTCCCGTGGTCGCGCTGGAGTCCACGATCATCAGCCACGGCATGCCGTATCCGCAGAACGTCGAGATGGCCACCGAGGTCGAGGAGATCATCCGCGCCGAGGGGGCGGTCCCCGCCACCATCGCCGTCCTCCACGGCACGCCACGTGCCGGTCTGGACCGGGCCGCTCTCGAACTGCTCGCCACCAGCCCCGACGTCGGCAAGGTCAGCGTGCGCGATCTCGCCCATGTCATCGCGCGCGGCGGCCACGGCGCCACCACCGTGGCGTCCACGATGCGGCTCGCCGCGCTCGCCGGGATCCGGGTCTTCGTCACCGGTGGCATCGGCGGCGTGCACCGGGGAGCGGAGCACTCCTTCGACATCAGCGCGGATCTCACCGAACTCGCCACCACCCCGGTGGCCGTCATCAGCGCCGGGGTCAAGAGCATCCTCGACATCGGACTGACCCTGGAGAAGCTGGAGACCCTGGGCGTTCCGGTGCTCACCTACGGCACCGACGACTTCCCCGCCTTCTACTCGCGGGTGAGCGGCTTCCGCTCTCCGCTGCGCGTCGACTCGCCCGAGGAGATCGCGGCCACCATGCGCGCCCAGTGGGAGCTGGGCATGACGGCGGGGCTGAGCATCGCCAATCCGGTGCCCGAGGCCGAGGAGATCCCCGCCGAGCGGATCGACGGCATCATCGAGCAGGCCCTCGCCGAGATGGCGGAGGCGGGAATCGGCGGCAAGGACGCGACCCCGTATCTGCTGGGCCGGATCGTCGAGTTGACCAAGGGGGAGAGCCTGCGGACCAATATCGCGCTCGTCAAGAACAACGCGCGCCTCGGGGCGCGGATCGCGATCCACTACGCCCGTACGGACTGACCACGACGGCCCGGACCTCCGCCGGGCCGTCGTGGTCAGGACGGCCGCCGGGCCGGCACGTCTCCGCGAGGGGCCTACAGCGAGCGGACCTCGGCGAGCTCGACCCGGCCACCGATCTCGATGGAGCCGTCCGGCAGGGGGCCGGTCAGGATCTGCGACCCCACGCCCTGGGTGATGTTGAGGGCACGGCCCAGCTCGCCCGAGAGAATCAGGGCGGCGGCGCCGGTGGCCTCGTCCTCGACGATCCCGTCACCGCGGCGGGGAAACGCGCGCGCCCGCACCCGGCCCGCCGCCTCGTCCTGCCACGCCCAGGCGTAGAGCCAGCCTTCGCCCTCGGGAGGGGTGGGCAGCGCCTCGACCTCCTCCGGGGAGGCGTACCGCTGGGTGCGCCGCCCGGCCGCCCACGCGGGCCGGCCGGTGATCCAGGTGAACTCGCCGTCCTGGCGCGTGGGGACCTCACCGGCGGGCGGCAGCAGCTCGGGCAGGTCCAGCAGCCAGGCGGTGCCCACCAGCGGATGGCCCGCGAAGGGCAGCCGGACGCTCGGGGTGTAGATGTCGACGACGCCGCGCTCCGGGTCGTCCACGAACACGGTCTCGCTGAACCCCAGCCGGGCGGCGACCCGCTGCCGCTCCGCCTCGCCGACCACGGCGGCGCCGTCCCGCACCACGCCGAGTTCATTGCCACCGCGGCCGTAGGGCCCGCAGAACACCTTGAGCACGTCCAGATCCGTCACCTGGGCATTCAAGCACGGGCACGCTTGTCGGTGGGGTGTTCTACGGTCGGGCCATGACCACCTCCGACGATGTCCGTGCCGTCGCCCTGTCGCTGCCGGAGACCACAGAGAAGATCGCCTGGTCGATGCCCACCTTCCGGGTCGCCGGGAAGATGTTCGCCACCTTGCCCGAGGACGAGACCTCGATGGCCGTCAGATGTCCCAAGGAGGAGCGGAAGGAGTTGGTGCTGGCGGAGCCGGAGAAGTTCTGGGTCGCCGCCCATGAGGCGAGTTCGGCCTGGGTGCGGGTGCGGCTCGCCGCGCTGGAGGACGTCGATGAGCTGCGGGACATCCTGCTGGACTCCTGGCGGCAGGCCGCACCGGCCACGCTGCTCGAATGATCACACCACGGCGGCCGGTGATTCCTCGAAATGCGACGATATGTGTGTTCGAGGAGATAACCGACACGGGTGAAAGTATAGACTTTTCCCGGTAATCGGAGTGCCGTCTTCCGCTGTGCGGGGTTCCCTGGAGGGGGATCGGCGAGGGAGGCCGCATGGTGCACGGCCGCGACACGAACCGCCCCGCGGTGTGCGGCGGCCCGTGCACGGCCGCCGTCCTTCTGCTGCTGGCGGTCACGCTGCTGCATGCCGTGCTGGCTCTGGGGGTCGTCCGCGACTCGCCGTCCACCGGGCCGGACCAGTGCGCGGCCGGGCCTCCGAGCCCGGCCACGGCCCTGGTCCCGGCCACGTCCACGCCCGGTGACGCCGGTGCCCCCGCCCCGGCCCTGGGCCTCGCCGCGTCCGCCCCCGTGGGTGCTCCCGTCGTCCCAGCGCCTGTTCCGGTGGCGCCGGAGACCGAGGACGAGCGCTCCCCCGCTTCGGCGTCGGCCAAGCTCTTCGCCCGGGACGGTGCCGGGCATCCGGCGCGGCATGCCGGGCGGGTGGTCCACGGCGCCTCGTTCGGCGCCCATCGATCCCTCTCCACGTCCCTCGGCCCCCTCGTGCTCGTCGCGGTCCGCGGTCGCCCCGCCGACCCCGCGCCGGGCGTCGCCCCGTTCGCCGCCGGTGGCGACATCCCGGCCGATCGGCTCTCCTCACGGTCCGTCGTCCTGCGCTGCTGACCGGGCCCGGGCACGTCCGTCATCCCGATTCCGCGGCTGCCGCGCGGATCCCGGACGCGGTGTGCCCTGCCCGCTCAGCCATCGGACGTCCGAGACCGCAGGAGTATCCGCATGCCCATCGATGTCTATGCCGCCATGCGCGCGATGATGCGCGCAGAAGCCACCCGGCGCCCCGTCACCCCGCAGGCCAGGACCACCGATCCGTCGCCGCCCCCGGCCGATCCGGCCGCTCCCGATCCGGTGGACGCCACCGCTCAGGACGTGTCCGTAGCCGAGGCCGTACCGGCTCCGACCTCCGTACCGGCTCCGACCTCCGCACCGGCTCCGACCTCCGTACCGGCCCCGTCGGCCGTACCGGCTCCATCGGCCACAGCGCGCCCGGTCCGCCGGTCCCGCCCGGCCCGGTATCTGTCGCGCTGCCGTGCCGTGCTGCGCGCAGTACGCCACGCCGTGTCGTCCCGCATCACCCGGGGCGTGTCACGACAGGGCCGGTGACCGGCCGCGGAGAGAGAGGAGCCGGAAGCACGGGTGCCGGGAGGTCACACCGGTCCGTCGTTCCGTCCGCCCTCCGGTGAATCCCCGCCGAGCAGCAAACGCTCGCGCTGCGCCACGGCCCAGGCGTAGCCGGGATTCAGTTCCACCGCCCGGTCCAGGTCCGCCAGCGCCTCCGCGCGTCTGCCCAGGGCCTCGTTGGCCATCGCGCGGCTCCCCAGGGCCCAGGCGTAGCCCGGGTCGAGGGCCAGCGCCCGGTCGTACGCCGCGATGGCCTCCTCGTAGCGGCCCGCGAAGCGGTGGACATCGCCGCGCTCGCCCAGCGTTCCCGGGACGCCCGGCTCCAGCGCCTCCGCCCGGTCCAGGTCCTCCAGCGCGCCCGCCGCGTCCCCCAGGGTGCTGCGGACACGGGCCCGCCGGACCAGCGCCCAGGTGTAGTCGCCGTGCCGCTCGATGGCCCGGTCGAAGTCCGCCAGGGCCTCCTGGATCCGGCCGAGCGCCATCATGGTCTGGCCGCGGCTGCCCAGGGCCACATGGTCCGCCGGATCGGCCTCGACCACCGGGTCGAGCAGGACCAGCGCCTCCTCGTACCGGCCCGCCCGGCGGCAGGTCTCCCCGCGCTCCCGCTGAACCCAGGTCGAGTCCGGCTCCAGCGCCCCCACGCCGTCCAACGCGTCCATCGCCGCGGTGAAGTCCCCGGTCGCCCGGTGGACCACGGCACGCCCGAAGTGCGCGCGTACGTTCCCGGGGTCCAGCTCGATCGCCCGGCGGAAGTCCTCCAGCGCCGCGTCGTACTCCTCGACCGACCGGCGGTGCCACCCCCGTACGACGAGTGCCGCGACCCGGTCGGCGGCGTCCAGCCCGGCCCGTGCCAGCAGCAGCCCCAGCGCCTCGATACCGCGCCGCCGTTCGTCCGCCAGCGCCTCCACCAGGCGCCGCCCCCAGGTGCGCACCGCGTCCGAGTCGGCGTCCTCGCCCGCCTCGACCAGGGTGGACGCCCAGCGCCGGGCCACCGCCGGACCCGCGTCGCAGGCGTCGATCCCGTCCCGCAGCGCCCCGGGCAGCGCCGCCGACGGCCGTGCGCACAGCAGGTGGTACCACTCCTCCAGACGCGGTCCGCTCCAGGCGTCCAGCCGCCACCCGTCGCGCGCGTCGAGCCCCCCGGCGGCCGACTCGCGCCACCCGGCGAAGGTCTCCGCCAGCCGGGTGTGGGCCGCGCTCCACCGCTGCGGTGAGGTGCTCCACTGAAGCCGCAGCATCGGGGCGCGGACCACATCGTGGTAGCGGGCCGCCCCGTTACGGTCGCCGATGAAGGGCAGCGACCGCAGCCAGCCGAACAGCTCGGCCCCGTCCTCGTCCACCGCCGCCCTGAAGACGTCCTCGTTCAGCCGCCGGGGCAGCGCGCCCGCCAGGGCGGCGGAGCGGCGCACCGGATCGCGCTCCCATTTCAGGAACCGGTCGACGGCGGTGGCGCTGGGGTCGTCCAGGTCGCCGCTGGTTCCGGGGTTCTCGGCGAGGGTGGACACCAGCACCGGCAGCCGGCCGGAGAGCCGCAGCACCTCCCGCACCACCGGCTCATCGGTGATCCCCTTGGCGGTGAGCAGTTGCCGGGCCTCCGCGTCGGTGAACGGCTCCAGCGGCAGCTCCGCGACCACATCGGCCAGGTCGCCCCAGCAGCCGGGGTCCGGGCGGGTCTGCCCGGCCAGCACCAGCACGGTGTTGGCGGGGAGGGTGCCAAGGCGTTCGCTGGTCAGCAGGGTGCGCAGCCAGGGGTCGAGCAGCGGGCCGAGGCGCTCGTAGGTGTCGAAGAGCAGCACCAGCCACGGCACCGCCGCTGCCGCCTCCGACAACTCCCTGACCAGCAGCGGGGTCAGCGTCTCCACCGGGTCCAGCACGAGCTGGACGTCCTTGTGGTCGCGGAACCGCGAGCTGAGTGCCGCGCGCAGCCGGTCGGTGCCCTCGGCGAGCGGCACCGGGTCGACGGCGCCCGCCAGTGCCCCGACCCCCGGCACCAGGCCGAGGCCGGTGAGCCCGGCTCGCGCGGCGACCATGCTGCCGGTGCTGGGCCCGGTCCGCTCGCCCTCCGCCGGTACCGACTCCGCCTCATGGCGGCGCTGCCGATACGTGGCGAGCCGCCGGTCGAACGCCGTGAACTCTCGCCCCTGGCGGGCGAATTGCTCGCTGATCGCGGCCATCGCCTCGGGGACGGAGCCCGCCGCCTCGTCGACGCGGGCGGTGAGCGCGCCGTACTCCTGGCGGGCGGTCTGTTCCAGCCGGCGCATCAGCCAGGTCTTGCCCACGCCCGCGTGGCCGTGCACATGGAAGACGAAGCGATGCCGCCCGTCCTCCGGCGGCAGCCCGAAGTTGTCCCGGAACGCGTCCAGTTCCCGGTGCCGCCCCACGAATCCGGCGTTCCTGCGCCGCTGGATCAGCTCCTGCATCGACGGCCGTCCCCGCCCCATCGGCCCCCTCCTCCGGTCCCGGACCAGTCTGCCAGTACGATCAGCGCGTAGGCTTATTGCGTACGATGCGCAGGTGCTCAGCTATCGCATCAGAACCGCGACCCCCGATGACCTCGACGCCGTCCGCAGCGTGATGCTCGACACCGTCTACCGCGACTTCGGAACCGGCTATGTGCCTCGCTGGCACGCCGACATCATCGATCCCGCCGCCGCGTATCTGGACGGTGCGCGCCACACGCTGCTGGTGGCGGTGGACGAGAGCGACGGGGCGGTCGTGGCGACCGCCGCGCTCGACTCCCGGGGCCCGGCCCATCCGCCCAACCCGTCGTGGCTGGCCGCGCGGTACCCGTCGGGGGAGACCGCCCAGTTGCGCCGGGTCTATGTGCGATCCGAGCATCGGCGCAATGGGCTGGCCCGGCGGCTGGTGCGTGCGCTGCTGGACTTCGCCGTGGCGGACGGCGGCTATCGCGCGGTCTATCTGCACACCGATCCGGGGGTGGCGGGCGCCGAGCCGTTCTGGCGGTCCCTGGGGAAGGTCGTCTGCGATGAGCGGGAGGCGCCCGGGGGCGGCCAGGGCATCGTCCATTTCGAGGTCCCCATGGGGCCGGGGATGCCATGAGTTGATGGAAATGATTATCATCTAGCGTTGGTGTTTCGCCGTCCCCGCGCAGCCCCTGGAGAACCACGCCCATGCACTCTGTCCGCCGCCGGTGGGCCGCCGCGCTGCTGCTCGTCCCGCTGCTCGCCGGGTGTTTCGCGGCCCGTGACGGTTCGCCGTACGACGCCGGGGCCGGTGCGGGCGGCGGACGCCTCCGGGTCGCGATGGCCTTCCCGCCCGCCGAGCGCTTCTCCCCGTACGGCGCCGACGCCACCCTGCTCAGCCGGCTCGGGGTCACCGAGGGGCTGACCCGGCTGGACGGCAACGGCGGCGCGGTGCCCGCCCTCGCCGAGTCCTGGGCGCGGGAGAGCGGCGGCGGCTGGGTGTTCACCCTGCGCGAGGCGCGGTTCCAGGACGGCACCGAAGTCACCCCGGAGGCGGTGGCGGGTGCCCTCACCCATGCCACCCACGCCGATCCCGGGCCCGCCGCGCTCACCGGGGTCACGCTCACCGCCGAGGCGGTGGGGGAGCGGCGGGTCCGGGTCACCACCGCCACCGCCGACTCCGCTCTGCCGCTGCGACTGTCCAGCCCGAGCCTGGCCATCCTCGCGCCCAAGGCGTATCGCACGAAGGCCGGTACGAGGACGGCCGGTACGGATGAGTCCGGTTCGGCGAAGGCGCGTTCGGACGCGGCGGACGGGACAGCGGCCGTCGATCCGGCCGGCACCGCCACCGGTCCCTTCACCCTGGCCAGGACGGGCGGCGCCATCCGCGCCACCCTCCACCGTTTCGACGACTACTGGGGCGGCCTCGCCCACGCCTCCGGTCTCGATGTCCGCTTCATAGCCGACGGCACGGCCCGCACCAACGCGCTGCGCAGCGGCGAGGTGGACATGGCCGAGGCGGTCCCGGTCTCCCAGGCGGCCACCCTCGACCAGCCGACCGTCCGCGAGGTGCCCACCGCCCGCACCACCGCCCTCTTCCTCAACACCCGCTCCGGCCCCTTCGCCGACCCCGCCGTCCGCGCCGCAGCCCGCGAGGCCGTCGACGCCGCCGCCCTCGCCGAGGACGTGTACGAGGGGCATGCCGACACCGGCCGCGGCCTGTTCGGCCCGGCCCTCACCTGGGCCGCGGATGAGCGCCCCCGGCCGTCCGGCCGCCCCGCCGCCAAGCGCGCCGGGAACACCGCGCTCACCCTCGCCACCTACGACAACCGGCCCGAGCTGCCCGAGGTCGCCCAGGTGCTGCAACAGCAGCTGCGCGAGGCCGGGTTCAGTGTGCAGCTGGAGGTGCGGGAGTACTCCCGGCTCGAAGGCGACGCCCTGGCCGGGAAGTTCGACGCCGTGGTGGCCGCCCGTAACACCATGCTCGACACCGGCGACCCGGTCTCCTATCTCGCCGACGACTTCACCTGCGACGGCGGCTACAACCTGGCCCGGGTGTGCGACAAGGCCGTGGACCGCGCGGTCGCCGAGGCCGGGTCCCGCGCCGACGACGCCGCGCGCCATCGCGCCGCCCTGGCCGCGCAGACCGCCGTGCTGCGCACGGACGGGGTCGTCCCGCTGGTCCATCAGCGGATCATCCACGGCGTCGGCGCCTCGGTGCGGGGTGTGATCCTCGATCCGTACGAGCGCACGCTCGTCGGCACCGGTACGCGGCGTTGAGCGGCGCGCGGACCAGGGCGCGGTCCACCGGGCCGAGCGCGGGGCGGTCGATCGGGCCGAGCGCGGGGCGGTCGATCGGGCCGAGCGCGGGGCGGTCGATCGGGCCGAGCGCGGGGCGGGCGGTCCACCGGGCTGGGCGCCGGGCGGTTCACCGGGCCGAGCACGGCGCGGTTCACCCGCCTGAGCGCCGGGTGGTCCACCGGCCTGAGCGCGCTGTGGCGCCTCGCGCTCGCGGGGGCGCTGCTGTGCGGCATCGGACTGCTGCCCTGGCTGTCCCGCACCGACCCCGCCCGCACCGTCCTCAAGGCGCGCGAGGCCGACCGCGAGCCCAGCCCCGAGCTCCTGGAGTCCCTGCGCTCCCAACTCGGCCTCGACGCCGGTCCGTTGGAGCTGCTCGGCCGGTGGCTCGCCGGACTGCCGCACGGCGACGCGGGCCGGTCCTGGATCTCGGGGACGGCCGTGGCCCCCTCGGTCGCCGAGGCGCTCGGCGTCTCGCTGCTGCTCATGGGCGGGGCGCTGGTGGTCGCGGCGGTCACCGCGGGCGCGGTGTGCGGGCGCACGCTGTGGCTCGGGCCCAGGGTCCTTCTGACGGATCTGCGTGGGCGAAGGAGCGGCGTCCGGTGCGTGCTCTCGGCGTGCCGCGCGGAGGCCCTCGTAGCGGAGCTGCTTGGGTTTTCGCGCGGTGCGGCGAGAGGGCATGCCGGGCGTCGCGACGCCGCGGAGATCCGCCAGAAGGGCCCCAGGCGGCGGGCAGCCCGGCGCGGGGCCGGTGCGGGAAGTGGTGGCGCGCTGTTCGCCGCGCTGCCCGAGTTCCTGCTGGCGTCCGTGCTGGCCGCCGTGGTCGGGGTGCGGCTCGGCTGGCTGCCCGCGGTCGGCTGGTACGAGCCCCGGTGGATGGTGCTGCCCTCGCTCGCCCTCGGCCTGCCCGCGGGCGCCCTGCTGGGCCGCGTCCTGGACGACGCCCTGCCCGGCGCGTTCGCCGAGCCCTGGGCCCGGGCCGCCGCCGCGCGCGGGCTGCCCGCCGGGCGGATCGCCCGCCACGCGCTGCGGCGTGCCGTGCCCGGAGTGCTGCCGAACATCGGGCTGTTCGTGGTCGGGCTCACCGGCGGGGCGGTCGCCGTCGAGCAGGTCTTCGACATCCCCGGGCTCGGCCGGCTCACCCTGCAGGCGGCCATCGCCCAGGACCTGCCGATGCTTCAGGCGGGCACCCTCGTCCTCGTCCTGCTCGCGGCCGCAGCCGGAGGTCTCGCCGGGCTCGCGTCCCGGCTGTTGCTCGGGCCCGCGCTGCGCGACGGGGCGCTGCCCTCGCTCCACCGGCCGTCCGCGCCGTCCGCCCGCTCCGTTCCGCTGCTCTACGGCGCGCTCCTGCTCGCCGTCGTGGCGCTCGGTGCCCTCCGGGACCCCCTCGCGGTGGACACCTCCGCCCGGCTCACCTCCCCGTCCTGGGCGCATCCGTTCGGCACCGACGCGCTGGGCCGCGATCTGCTGGCCCGGGTGGGGCACGGCGCGCTGTCCACGCTCGCGCTCGCGGTGGCGGTGAGCGCCGCCGCGCTGGTGGCGGGGGTGCTGCTCGGCCTGGTGCCCCGGCTGTCCGGCGGACTCGTCGAGATCGTGAACGCGGTGCCGCCCGTGCTCGCCGGGCTCCTGGTCGCCGGAGCGGCCGGCCGTGGCCCGTACACCCCCGCGCTCGCCGTGGCCGCCGTCGCCTGGGCACCGCTGGCCGCGCACACCTCCGCCCTGCTGCGGCAGCAGCGCGCCGCCACGCATCTCGCCGCCACCCGCGCACTGGGCGCCTCCCGCCGCCATCTGCTGCGCCGTCACGTCCTGCCCGCGGTCCTGCCTCCGGTCGTCCGGCACGCCCTGCTGCGCCTGCCCGCCGTGGCGCTCGCCCTGGCCTCGCTGGGCTTCCTCGGCCTGGGCGCGCAGCCGCCGTCCCCGGAGTGGGGGCGGCTGCTGGCCGAGAACCACCCCTACGCCGAGCGCGCCCCGTGGACGGTCCTCGCCCCCGCCGCGGCACTGGCCCTCCTGGGCGTTCTGGCGGTGACGGCGTCCGGCGGGGTGCGGTGGCCCCGCCGCCGCCTCCGCATTGACGACGGCCCGGGGCGCGGCGGAGACTGACATCCGCCATGGTGAACTGAAGTTCATTCCGCGAACACGCCCTTGGGGCGAGGGACCGCAAAGGACATCCGACATGACCCTTCACCGCGACCTGTTGATCGATGGCAAGGACACCCCGGCCACCTCGGGGCGTACCGCCGAGGACCTCAACCCCTACACCGGTGAGGTGTTCGCCACCGTCGCGGCGGCGGGGGCCGAGGACGTGGCGCGGGCGGTGGCCGCCGCCGACGCCGCCTTCCCGGCCTGGGCCGAGCTGGCCCCGTTCGAGCGCCGTAGGATCTTCCTGACCGCGGCGGACCTGCTGGAGTCGCGCGCCGACCGGGCCGCGGAGATCATGGCCCAGGAGACCGGGGGCACCGCGCCCTGGGCGCACTTCAACGTGGGCCTGGCCGCGGCCATCCTCCGCGAGGCCGCCGCCGCGATCACCGCCCCGCGCGGTGAAGTGCTCACCGCCCAGGAGACGGGCGCGCTCGGCCTCGCCGTCCGCGAACCGGCCGGTGTCGTCGCGGCCTTCGCCCCCTGGAACGCGCCGGTCATCCTCGGTGTCCGCGCCGTCGCGGCGCCCCTGGCGGCAGGCAATACGGTCGTACTGAAGCCCAGCGAGGACGCCCCGCTCGCCTGCGGGCTCTTCGTCGCCGATGTGCTGCGCGACGCCGGGCTGCCCGACGGGGTGCTCAACGTGGTCACCAACGCCCGAGAGGACGCCGCCGAGGTGGCCGAGGCGCTCATCACCGATCCCCGCGTACGGATCGTCAACTTCACCGGCTCCACCGGAGTCGGCAGGGCCATCGGCTCACTGGCCGCGCAGCACCTCAAGCCGGCCGTGCTGGAGCTGGGTGGCAAGAACGCCATCATCGTCCTGGACGACGCCGATGTGGACCACGCGGTGGACGCCGCCACCTTCGGCGTGTTCATGAACTCCGGTCAGATCTGCATGTCGGGCGACCGGATACTCGTCCACGAGAGCCTCGCCGAGGAGTTCACCGCGAAATTCGCCGCCAAGGTGGCCGCCCTGCCGTGCGGCGACCCGGCCGACCCGTCCACCGTGGTCGGCCCGCTGGTCGCGACCACCTCGGCGCGCCGGGTGGCGGCCCTGGTGAAGGACGCGGTGGACAAGGGCGCCACGGTGCTCACCGGCGGTGGCGAACCGGACGGCGCGGTCCACCCGGCGACGGTGCTCAGCGGTGTCACCCCGGACATGGACATCCACCACGCCGAGGCGTTCGGGCCGGTCTGCGTGGTCGCCACCTTCGCCGACGACGATCGGGCCGTGGCCCTGGCCAACGCCACCGACCACGGCCTGACCTGCGGCATCATCACCGAGAACGGGACCCATGGGCTCAAGGTCGCCCGCCGTATCCGGACCGGCATCGTGCACATCAACGACCAGTCGGTGGCGGACGAGCCACAGGCCCCGTTCGGTGGCATCAAGCACTCGGGCTACGGGCGGTTCGGTGGCCGCTGGGGCATCGAGGCGTTCAGCGACACCCGGTGGATCACCCTCGCCACCCAGCACGCGCACTACCCCTTCTAGCGGCTGGGCGGCCCCTCGGCCCGTCCCCGGGATTCAGCCCGTCCCCGGGATTCAACTCATCCCGGGGACTCAACTCAGCCCAGGGGTTCAGCTCATCCCGGGGATGCGGGGCACGGCTCCGGGGCGGCGCGCCGCCAGCCGCAGCATGCTGACCGTGGAGCGCACGACCCGCTCCTTGGCGCGTGCGGCCAGGCCACCACGCAGCACCCGCTCGCGCGGGGAGTCGTCCGCCCGCACCATCTGGATCAGCCCGTCCCGGCGGCCCAGGCTCACGCACTGCACCACAAACCGGAAGCGCAGCGGCTCCGGCTGCCGCCCCCGCGTCTCGGCGATGATCGAGGAGGCGGCATGCGAACCGGCCGGGAGCGCGGTGGCACAGGCCATGCGCAGGGCACCGGCGGCCGGGGTGGTCATGGCCGCCGAGTCGCCCACCGCGTAGATCTCCGGATGGGACACCGAGCGCAGGGCGCCGTCGACGCTGATGCCGCCGGTGGGGTCAAGGCTGATCCCGGCGGCCTCGGCCAGGGCGGTGTTCGCGGTCATCGCGGTGGCCCAGACCACCGCGTCGGTGTCGATGTCCTCGGGGCCCGCCACCCGGCGGCCCTCCTCGATCCGGACACCGAGCCCGGTGAGCGTCGCCCGGACATGGGCGCGGCCCTTCGCCGACAGCCCCGTGCCGACCTCGTCGCCCGTGATCAGCCGGACCTTCCAGGTGTGCTGGGACTCGGCGATCTCGGCCGCGAGCTCGATGCCGGTGAGTCCCCCGCCGACCACCGTCAGCTCACCCGGGCCGTCCAGCAGCCGCTTGTGCAGTTCGGCCGCTGTCTCCGGGGTGTAGGCCCGCTCACCGGGGTCGGGGGTGCGGCTGCCGAGCGCGTACACCAGCCGGTCGTACGGAAACCGTCGGCCGTCGTCGGTGGTGACCTGCCGGGCGGCCGGGTCGATCCGGGTGGCGCGGGCGGCCACGTGGACGATGCCGGCCCGCCGCGTCAGCGCGTCGAGCGGATGCGTGATGTCGGGCCGTCCGGCGGCCCGCTCGTGCAGCCGGACGCGTTCGGTGAAAGCGGTGCTCGGATCGACCAGGGTGACGCGGGTGTGCGGGGCCAGCCGCAGAGCGGCCATCAGCCCCGCATAGCCCGCGCCGAGTACCAGGACCTGCTGCTTCTCCATACCGGCGGCCTCCTTCTCGGGTGGTGTTCACGAGGAGGACGACATAGCGGCTCCAGATGTGACGGTGATGCCGGTCACAGGTTCGGCAGGTCGAGATGGCGGAGCTTGTCGGGGTTGACGACCACGTCGATCTCGGTGATCAGACCCTGGTGCACGGAGAACGCGAAGACCACGGCCTGGCCGGCCGTGTGGTCGGCGATGACCAGGCCCGGGGCGTCGTTGACCGCGCAACGGTGCACCACCATCGTGGCCGGGTCGAAGCCCCGGGCGAGACCCTGGGCGAAGCGGGCCACCTTCTCGTTGCCCAGCACCGGGACCCGGGCCGCCGCCACCTTGCCGCCACCGTCCGAACGCCAGACGACGTCCGGGTCCAGGATCTCCAGCAGCCCGTCCATGTCACCGCCCAGGACCGCCTGGAGAAACGCGTCCACGGCCCGCCGGTGCTCCCCGCGGTCCACCGAGCGCCGCGGCGCCTCCTCCCGGACCCGCTTGCGTGCCCGGGAGGCCAGCTGCCGTACGGACTCCGGGCTGCGGCCCACGACCTCGGCGATCTCGGGGAACGGCACCGAGAAGACATCGTGCAGGATGAAAGCGGTCCGCTCCGCCGGGGTCAGCCGCTCCAGCACGGTGAGCAGCGCCAGCCCCACCGACTCGTCGAGCGTCACCCGGTCCTCAGGACCGCCGGTCGCCACCACCGGCTCGGGCAGCCAGGGGCCGACGTACGCCTCGCGCCGCACCCGCGCCGAACCCAGCAGGTCGTAGCAGATCCGGCTGATGACGGTGGTCAGATACGCGCGGGGGTCGGCGACCTCGTCCGCGGGCAGCGCCTGCCAGCGCAGCCAGGTCTCCTGCACCGCGTCATCGGCGTCGGCGACCGAGCCGGTGATGCGATAGGCGACGGCCCACAGCCGGTCGCGCTGCTGTTCGAAGTCGGTCAGCTCTGCCATGTCCTGATCCTCTCGTCGGCCTGAGAGGGAGGACGAGATGGCGGCCGGAAGTGTGACAGCCGCCTCCCGGGCGCGGCGGCGGTCTCCCTGGCGAGGCCGCGGCCTCGTGGGAGGTCCGGGCCCCTTCCGGTGGAACGTTGTGCCCTGGCGGGCGGGGCGGGGCTGGCGCGGGGGCAAGGGCAGGCGTAAGCAGTAGATGTGCACATACGGCAGGGTTACTCGGATCTGCGTCGGCCAAGATGGCGTGCCCGCGTCCTGGTCGTGATCCCCCTGCTGCTCATCGGGCTGATCACGCTCGGCGATGTGCTGTCCCCGGCGAGCGTCCGGCTCAGCCCGCTGCTGATCGCGGCCCCCGCCATGACCGCCTCGTTCGCCGGCCCCCTGCTCACCGCGTGCGTCGGGCTCCTGGCCGTCGCCGCACAGATCGCGGTGAACGCCTCGGAGGGCCTCCTCGGCCATCCCAGCCGCCTGACCGAGGTGATCACCCTGGCCCTGGTCTCGGCGATGATCGTGCTGTTCCGCGCGGTCCTCGACCGGCATATGCGCGAGCTGAACCGGGTGCGGGCGGTGGCCGATGTGGCGCAGCGGGTCCTGTTGCGTCCGCTTCCCGTCCGGGTCGGCCCGCTGCTGATCGCCTCGGTCTACCTCGCGGCCGAGCCGGGGGCGGAGATCGGCGGTGATCTGTACGCGGCGGCGCGCACCTCGAACACCACCCGCCTGATCATCGGCGATGTCCGGGGCAGCGGGCTGACCGCCGTCGCGGACGCCTCCCTGGTGCTCGGTGCCTTCCGCGCGATGGCCCACTGGCCCGTACCCCTGACCGATCTGGCGGCCCACTTGGACACCGCCCTGTCCGCCGAGCGGACCGAACCCCCCGACAAGGCGCCCGGGGCGGGGGAGTCGTTCGTCACCGCCGCCGTGCTGGAGATCCCCGACGACCAGCCGGTGGTCCGCCTCGTCAACTGCGGACATCCACCGCCGATCGTGCTGCGCGACTCGGGTGTGAAGACGCTGGAGGGCCATGCGCCCGCCCTGCCGCTGGGCCTCGGCCATCTGGTGGCCGACCGGTACCACAGCGAGGTCTTCCCCTTCGGCGAGGGCGATCAGTTGCTGCTCTACACCGACGGGGTCATCGAGGCGCGCAACAGCGAGGGCACCTTCTATCCGCTCGCCGAACGGCTCCCCGGATGGAACGGCGCCGGACCCCAGCACCTCGTCGACCGAGTGCACCGCGATCTGCTCTCCCACACAGGCGGCCACCAGGGCGATGACGCCGCCCTGGTCGTCCTCGAACGCCACCGGATGGAGCCCTGACCCCGCCGGACGGAGAGCCGAGGCGGCCCGGCGGAGAGCTGGGCGGGGTCTGGCGTCGCCGAGGCCCGCCGCCCACGAAACCGCCCACGAACGGACATCAGCCACAATCACCCTTAAACTGGTCGCATGGGTAGCGGGAATGAGGGCCCGAACCAGAGCCCCGAGGACTTCGGGCCGGATCCACTCGGCGACTTCCTCGCACGCTTCCTCGGGACCGGGCCTGCCGGGCAGCGGCCCGATTCACGACATGTCGACTTCGGCCGGCTGATGAGCGAGAACGCGCGGCATCTCGTCTCGGCCGCCGCCTCCTACGCCGCCGAACACGGCAGCACCGATCTCGACACCGAACATCTGCTGCGGGCCGCGCTCTTCTCCGAGCCCACCCGGACGATGGTCGCGCGTGCCGGAGCCGACCCCGACCGGATCGCCGCGGATATCGACCGGGAGGCGGGGGGCGGTCCGCCGCGCAACTCGGTCGCCGTCACCCCGGCCGTCAAGCGGGCGTTGCTCGACGCCCATGAGATAGCCCGCTCACGCGGCTCCTCGTACATCGGCCCCGAACACGTACTGATCGCGCTCGCCGCCAACCGCGAGTCCACCGCCGGGCAGATCCTGGGCGCCGCCCGCTTCGAACCCCGGGCCCCCGGGCCGCCCCAGACCGGCGGCCTCACGCCGAGCGCCCCCACCACCGACCAGCGGCCGGTCGTGGACCAGCGGAAGACCCCGAACCTCGACCGGTTCGGCCGCGATCTGACCGAACTGGCCCGCGAGGGGCGGATCGACCCGGTGATCGGCCGCGATGAGGAGATCGAGCAGAGCATCGAGGTGCTCGCCCGGCGCGGCAAGAACAACCCCGTGCTCATCGGCGAGGCCGGAGTCGGCAAGACGGCCGTCGTCGAAGGGCTCGCCCAGCGGATCACCGACGCCGATGTGCCGGACATCCTGCTCGGCCGCCGGGTCGTCCAGCTCGACATCGCGAGCGTCGTGGCCGGCACCCGCTTCCGCGGCGACTTCGAGCAGCGGGTCACCGGCATCGTCGATGAGATCCGCGCCAACACCGACGAGTTGATCATCTTCATCGACGAGCTGCACACGGTCGTCGGCGCCGGCGGCGGTGGCTCCGAGGGCGGCCAGATGGACGCGAGCAATCTCCTCAAGCCCGCGCTGGCCCGCGGCGAACTGCATGTGATGGGCGCGTCCACGCTCCGGGAGTACCGCCAGTACATCGAGAAGGACGCCGCGCTCGCCCGCCGCTTCCAGCCCATCATGGTCCCCGAGCCCACCCCCTCGGACGCCGTCGCCATCCTGCGCGGTCTCCGGGACCGGTACGAGGCCCATCACCAGGTCCGCTACACCGACGAGGCGCTGCTCGCCGCCGTCGAGCTCTCCGACCGCTATCTGACCGACCGCTTCCTGCCCGACAAGGCCATCGACCTCATGGACCAGGCCGGGGCCCGGGTCCGGCTGCGCTCCAGCGGCCGCGGCACCGATCTGCGCGCCCTGGAGCGTGAGGTCGAGCAGCTCACCCGGGACAAGGACCAGGCCGTCGCGTCCGAGAGCTACGAACACGCCACCTCCCTGCGGGACCGCATCGCCGAACTCAACACCCGGATCGCACAGGCATCCGGTACGCAGTACCACGGCGGGCGCGTCGCCGAGGTCACCGTCGAGGACATCGCCGAAATCGTCTCCCGGCAGACCGGAATCCCCGTCGCCAGCCTCACCCAGGAGGAGCGCGAACGCCTGCTGGGCCTGGAGGAACACCTCCATCGCCGGGTCGTCGGGCAGGAGGAGGCCGTGGCCGCCGTGGCCGACGCGGTCCTGCGCGCCCGCGCCGGACTCGCCGACCCCAACCGCCCGAGCGGCAGCTTCCTCTTCCTCGGCCCCACCGGCGTCGGCAAGACCGAACTGGCCCGCGCACTGGCCGAGGCGCTCTTCGGCAGCGAGGACCGCATGGTCCGCCTCGACATGAGCGAGTACCAGGAGAAGCACACCGTCAGCCGGCTGGTCGGCGCGCCGCCCGGATACGTCGGGCACGAGGAGGCCGGGCAGCTCACCGAGGCGGTCCGCCGCCAGCCCTACTCCCTGCTGCTCCTGGACGAGGTGGAGAAGGGGCACCCCGATGTCTTCAACATCCTGCTCCAGGTACTCGAAGACGGCAGGCTGACGGACGCCCAGGGCCGCACCATCGACTTCAAGAACACCGTCATCGTGATGACCAGCAACCTCGGCTCGGAGGCCATCACCGGACGCGGCGGCCCCCTGGGCTTCGGTGGCGGTGACGACGAGGCCGATGAGGCGGCGCGCCGGGAGCGGGTGCTGCGCCCGCTGCGCGAGCACTTCCGGCCGGAGTTCCTCAACCGCATCGACGAGGTCGTCATCTTCCGCCGGCTCGCCGACGACCAGCTCCGGCAGATCGCCGATGTGCTGCTGGAGGAGACCCGGCGCCGGCTGCGCGCCCAGGACGTCAGCGTGGAGTTCACCCCGCCCGCCGTCGAGTGGCTGGCCCGGCACGGACACCAGCCGGAGTACGGCGCCAGGCCGCTGCGCCGCGTCATCCAGCGCGAGGTCGACAATCCGCTCTCCCGGATGCTGCTCGGCGGCACGCTGCCGGCCCACAGCCATGTCCGCGTCGATGTGGAGAACGAAAACCTGGCCTTCCACACGCAGGAGGCGGAGCGGACGGGGCAGCCCGGCCCGCCGGGGCAGGCGGAGCAGGCCGGGGGTCAGGCGGAGCGGCCGGGCCGAACGGAGCAGCGGGACGAGCCGGGCGGGCCGGACCAGCCCGAGTGGTAGCGCCAGGCGGCACGGGGAGCGGGCCGGGTCAACGGCCCATCGTCAGGCCGTCCTTCTTGGCCCCCCGGCTGAGCACCGCCTCCTGGATGGTGCTCAGGGCGCTGGTGTAACCCGCGTTGCCGGGGCTCTTCTCCAGGGCCCGGGGAAGGTTCACCAGGGAGATCGGATCGTTGTCCACGGCGTGCGGGATGTACTCCGCCTTCTTCACCTCCCACGCCTTGCCCTGGGCGGTGGGCGGGGTGAAGGTGAAGCGCGCCGCCGAGCCCATCTGACCGCGCTTGTCGGGCATGACCCCCGCGATCTGGTCCCCCATGCCGTAGACCACCCAGGTGCCGTTGACCTTCTCGTACGCCTGGGGGATATGGGCGTGGGTGCCGATGATCAGGTCGATGTCGCGGCGGCCCCCGTCCTTGGAGGCGGTCAGCTTCTTGGCGAGCGCGAGCTGCAGCTTGTCCGGCGCCTGCTGCCATTCGGTGCCCCAGTGCACGCTGACGACGACCACATCGGCCCCGGCGCGCCGCGCGGCCCGCGCGTCCTTGATGATCCGCGCCGGGTTGATGAGGTTGACCAGCCACGCCTTCCCCTTGGGGACCGGGATGCCGTTGGTGCCGTAGGCGTAGGCGAGCTGGGCGACCTTGGCGCCACCGGCCTCCAGCATCGTGGGACGGGCGCTCTCCGCGGCGGAACGGGCCGATCCGGCGTGCTTGAGCCCGGCCTTGTCCATGGCGTCGAGGGTGCGGACCACTCCCTCGGGACCGGCGTCGAGGGTGTGGTTGGAGGCGGTGGAGCAGGAGTCGTAGCCGAGCCTCTTCACGGCCGAGGCGAGCTGCGGAGGCGTTTTGAAGGTCGGATAGCCGGTGAACGGTCCGTGGGCGGCCCCGTAGACGGTCTCCATATGGCAGATGGCCAGGTTGGCCTGGGCGACGACGGGCGCGGCCGCCCGGATCATGCGCTGGAAGTCATAGCCGTCACCGCCCGCGTCCGCCTGTGCCTGCCGGATGACCGAGGCGTGCACCAGCAGATCGCCGGTGGCCACCAGGGTGAAGCCCTTCATGGTCCCGCTCCTGGCCGGTGCGGTTCTCGACGGCTTCTCCTCGGCCTTGGGGGCGGCCGGTGCCCCGCTGCCGCACGCGGTGGCGGCACCGAGCAGGGCGACGGCGAGCAGCGCCGTCCGATGGCGTGGGTGATGGGACATGGTGCACTCCGCACTGGTCCGGGTCACGCCGGACCCTTTTGTTCTGATTGTCGGATTGTCATATTTATATGCACGACATCCGGAGGGGCTGCGGAGTGATGGGGAGCTTCACCGGTTCGGCCGATCGGATGTACCCGATGGGCCCGGCTGCCCCCTGTTCGGCGCCCATCGATGGGACAATGCGCGGCTGCCGAGCGGCGCCGCGGCCCGGGCGGTCCCCAGGCCGCCGTCCATCGCGTAACTCCCTTGTGAACATGGGCGATTGGCGATGTGCACGGGGTGCGGAGCTGACACCATAGGGTGTGCCGCCCGCGGCATACGGCGGGACCTCGGGGGAGGACGCTCCATGCAGATCGGCCGGCCCAGCATCACCGCCCGCGGCGCCGCCGCGTTCCGCGCGGCCCACCAGGAGCTGGAGGGCGGCCGGGTGTTTCACGATCCGCTGGCGCTCCGTATCCTCGCCGCCGACGCGGACGACCCCCTCCTCGAGGCGGCCTTCCGGCCCGAGCGCGAAGATATGCGGCTGTCCGTGGCCGCCCGCGCGCGGTTCGCCGAGGACGCCGTAGCCGCCGCTGTGACGCGCGGGGTGCGGCAGGCGGTGGCGCTGGGGGCGGGGCTGGACACCTTCGGCTGCCGCGATCCGTACGAGGCGGAGGGCTTGCGGGTGTTCGAGGTGGACCATCCCGCGACCCAGGAGTGGAAGCGCGGCCGGCTGGCCGCCACGGAGATCCCCGTACCGCCCTCACTGACCTTCGCACCGGTCGACTTCGAGCGGCAGAGCCTGGCCGACGGGCTGACGGCGGCGGGCTTCGACCCGGCCCGCCCGGCGTTCTTCATCTGGCTCGGGGTGGTGCCGTATCTGACACACACCGCCGTGCTGGACACGCTCGGCTTCATCGCGGGCCTGCCGGGCGGCTCCGGAGCCGTCTTCGACTACGGCGAGCCACCGGACATACTGCCACCGGAGCACCGCGCCGTGCACGAGGCCCGCGCGGCATGGGCCGCCGAGGCCGGTGAGCCCTTCCTCAGCTTTTTCACCCCGGAGGAACTCGCCGGTGACCTGCACCGGCTGGGCTTCTCCGCGCGGGAGGACATCCGCTACGGCGACCTCACGGCCCGGTACGAGAGCGGCCACCGCATGGCCGACGGGTACGCGGACCTGGGCGCCCATGTGATCCACACCTGGATCCAGGGCTGAGCCCGGACCGCCGGTGGGCGGCCCGGGCATCGCCAACGTGCCTATGAGCGGAGGGACTTGGTGATTCCACCGGTGGCGGTCACCGGTACGGTGACACGGCTGCCGCCCAGGTCAACCGTCACCTTCGACCCGGTCGGATCCTCGAAGTAGAGGAAGTCGGCGTCGGTGCCGCCGAGGACCAGCCCCAGCCGATGGCCCGGCTTGATCTCGTAGTCGTTCGGCAGTGTCTTCCAGGTGATCCGGTAGGACCGGCCGGGGGTCATCGGCTCGGGGGTGGTGACCGAGTGGCGGTTCTGGGCGTCCATCCAGCCGCGGGCGATCACCTCCGAGGATTTGCGCGCCGTCACATTGGCGGTCTTCTGGTAGCAGGCGTCGTCCTGGGCGGTGCTCTCCCCGTGGCAGGATTCCTCGTCCAGCCCCCGCAGACCGTCGTGGATCCTGTTCTGGGGCTCGTTGCGGTTCCAGTCGATCCGTTCGTCCTCGCCGTAGTCCACGAGCAGCGCGGTGAGGTTCGAGGTCGGTTTGTCGAGCGTGACCCGCAGCTCCGCGGTGGGCGTGCCGGAGAGCCGTACCCCGGTGCGCAGCGGTGGGGTGAGGAACGCCAGCCGGCCCGGACGGCTCGCCGACGGGTCGGCCGTGAGATCCGCCTCGCTCAGCTTGGTGTCGGTGAAGGTCCCGGTGCCGCTCGCGGGGCTCAGCGCCAGCGAGCCGTCGGGCCCGGGGTGCAGAGGCACCGAGGAGGTGCGCGCGGGCCAGTCGGCCTGGGTCGTCCAGGTGGTCGGGCCGGTCTGCAGATCGACCCGGGGCTCGTCCATGATTCCGTTCTGGACGCCGTACAGCCAGTGGTCGAACCACCGGTGCACGGTGTCGACCCACTGCGCGCGCCGACCGGGCCAGTCGAACGGATCGGTGTGCCCGTAGCGGCCCAGCCACAGCTTGCGCGGCACATCGCGCTCGGCCAGCGGGGCCCACCAGTTCGCGAACTGGTCGATCCGGACGTTGTAGTCGCTGAGGTCGTGTGCCGCGAGGACGCTCGCGCGCACCTTGCTCACCTCGGGCGCCGGCCGCGCGAGGTAATTGCGCTCATGCCAGTGGGCGTTGTAGTTGCCGGTGGCGTCGTCCTCGCCGGCCTGCAGCCGGTCGCGGACCGCCTGGCACTTCTGGGGTGGGTCGGTGTCCAGCGCCGTCGTCAGATAGGAGGCGAAACCATTCCAGTGCTTGGCGCCGTTGGTGCGGGCGAAGTCGTACCACGAGCTCATCCCGGAGATCGGGACGATGGTCTCCAGCCCCTCCACACCGGTGCCGGCCACGGCGTTGGCCAGCATGCCCTCGTACGAGTGGCCGATCATGCCGACCTTGCCGGTGGACCAGGAGGCTTTCACCTCGCTGCCGTCGGCCGCGTACGCCGTGGCCCGGCCGCCCAGCCAGTCGATCGTCGCCTTGGCTGCCGCCACGTCGGAGGCGCCGCCGATCGTCAGACAGCCGTCGGATCTGCCGGTCCCGGTCACATCCACATCGACCACGGCGTAGCCGCGCGGCACGAAGTAATTGTCGTAGAAGAGAGGGAACTTGGCCGGGGTGCCCTGGGCGTCGTAGCTCTTCCGCTCCGACTCGAACCCGCGGCCCACGGTGTCGTTGTAGGGGCTGGCCGACATGATGACCGGCACCTTGAGACCCTGCTGGGTCTCCTTGGGCCGGATGATGTCCACCGCGACCCGGTCCTTGTGTCCATCGCCGTCACTGTCGACGGGCGTCTGGACCATGAGGTGCTCGCGCACGGCATCCGGATACGAGAACACCGGCTGGGTACGGCCGTCCACCATCCGGGCACCGGGCTGGGCGGACGTCCGGGCCGAGGCGGGCCCGGCGGGCAGTGCGGCAAGGGCTGTCGATATCGCGACCGCGGCGATCACGGCGCCGCGCCATCGTGAGGTGAGCATACGGACCTCCTGGCCACGGCCCCCGCCCCGGGATCAGGAGTCGGCGGCGACCGGTCGGCGATCCCGGGGTTCCGGGGCCATGGAGGCTACTCGGCGATTTTCGTACGCATGGTCCAGCGAAAGATCGCTGTGGTGATGTCAGCGGAATCGCTGACGAGTTCGAAGTGCTCGTATCCATCGCGATGCTGGATTTTGAGCTTTTTGCTGGTGAGGGTTGATCGCCCGGTCTGGAATGCCCGGGGCAGATCGTCCGGTCCGCCTTCGAGGACGACCTCGATCGGGCTGCCGTCGGACAGGTAACTGACGTGATCGCTCATATGTCCACCTCCTTACGCGGTCTTCCTCATGCGGGAACATGCAGTTCCAGCCGGTCATCCGAGGTGAGGATGGCTCGCTGCATGTCCTGCAGGGCCCGGCACGGTTCGAGCCCGAGTTCCTCATTGAGCGTCTTGCGCGCCGCTTGATACACATGCAATGCGTCCGCCCGGCGGCCACAGCGGTAGAGCGCCAGCATCAACTGACGGTGGAGTGCCTCCCGCAAAGGATGCTCGGTGGTCAACTGGTACAGGTCGCTCACCAGTTCACGATGGCGGCCGAGCATGAGGCGGGAATCGGTCAGCATCTCGATGCATTCCAGCCGGGCTTCCTTCAGCCAGGTCTGAAAGCCTTCGAGGATCGGCCCATGGCATACATCATCCAGCAACGGATCGCGCCAGAGATCGAGTGCGCTTTCGAAAGTGTCCGTGGCCTGCTGGTAGCGCCGCTCCCTGAGATGATCCCGGCCCTCGCACACCAGTCGTTCGAAGCAGTGGAAGTCGAGGCGATCGGGGCCCAGCCGCAGGACATATCCCGGGGGGCGGGTGAGAACGGGGCTTTCGCTCTGGCCGGGCCGGCGCAGGAACTTACGGATCTGGGAGACATACACATGGAGCCCGGCGATCGCCCGGCGCGGCGGATACTCCCCCCAGATCTCCGCGATGAGCTGGTCGATCGGGACCACTTGATCGGCGCGGACGAGAAGAACGGTCAACAGGACCTCGATCTTCCGCGCCCTGATGGTTAATTTCCGCTCTCCTTCTACCACCCGGAGAGGTCCCATGATCTCATATCGCACGATGTGCCCCATCCGAGTCGCCGACGTGTGCGGTCATGGGACAGTCGGCGCCTTTGCCGGAAGTGCCCGTGGTGTTTTCTGGGTGTTTCCTCGATTTCGAGGGCGATGCCCGTCTGCTTCCGGAGGCGCACACATGTGCGGGGCGGGCTCTGGTGGCTCTGGTGGTCCGCGCGGATCGCCGTCCCGGGCCGTCCGGGTGGCGCGCGGCAATTGTCACGTCCCCGGAGTCCGGCGACCCCGGAGGGGATGGGAAGTGGGCGCTTGCTGAGCCGCTTGCGTGTGGAAAGTGGTCCGGTCGCGCCCCTCTGCGCGGGGACGGGCGGTGCCGCCGGATCCACTGACGCACGCCGTTCGCGACTGCCATTACTCACCCCTCTTTTATCGCGGGCCCTGCCGAGGAATCAGAGAACGGACAAGATCGGACGCCTTCGGCGGGTGCCCCACATCGTAAGCAAGTCCTATGACTACCCACCTCACCTAGAATCCGGATATACGCGCCCTCGAGGCGGCGTCCTCGACGGTGCGGAGCGGGTATTCGCAATACGTCCGGAAGATCGGAGTCCGGATATCCCGCACTTGAGGTGGTGCAGTCCGCGAATGAGAATACGCGGATCGCATCGGCCGGGACAAGCGAATCTTGCGAGATCATGGGCCCCTTGTCGCCGCTTTGATGAGGAGCGAGGAATTCCGGCTCCGCGGGACCCATGAAGGGGATGTCGAATAACCGTCAGGTTTGTTGGTGATTCAGGGCTTGTGGGCCACCACGATGGCGCAGCCGGCGCTCGGCACGGTGGGGAGCGCCGACTTGGCGGCGTCCAGCACCTCCTGGACGCTGACCCCGTGCCGCGCCTCGAACTCCCGGCGGCAGCGCAGGATGCCGTCGATCATCCGGTTGGCGGTGTCCTTCGTGTTCTCGGTGACATCGGTCAACTCGTCGAGCACCAGCCCCGCGTCACCGATCAGACCGGGCCAGTCCTCCAGCCGGGTCAGCGAGGTGACCACCTCGGGATCGGCGTCCGGCTGGTAACTGCCGTCGCTCGGCGGGGTGACATCCGTGAGCACCACCCGGCCCCCGGATCCCAGCACACGGGCCATCTCCCGCAGCGCCGTCGGGCGGTCCATGTGATTGATCGATTCGAATGCGAGTACGGCATCGAAAGCCGCGTCGTCGAAAGGCATGGCCATGGCATCGGCGTATTGGAATGCCACCTGGTGGGACAGGCCGGCCAGCCGGGCGGATTCGGTCGCCTGTTTGACCTGGAGTTCGCTGATCGTGATGCCCAGGACATCGGCACCGGTGGCGGTCGCCACGCGCATCGCGGGTTTCCCGATACCGCAGCCGACATCCAGTACTCGGTCCCCCGCCCCCACCCGCAGCCGTTCGATCAGCAGATCCGTGAAGCGATCGGTGGCCTCCTGGACCGAACGGGTATCGGACGGGCCGTCCCAGTAGCCGAAGTGGAAGTTGTCGTCCCACGCCATCTGCAGAAGCGGTCCCAGCGAGCTGTAGTAGTCCGACACCGTGCCGCCTGGCGGCACGGCCGATGGAGATGTCATGGCACTCCTCCTGTGTGCTCGGAGATCGGGTCGGCCAAGGGCACATAAAGGGCTCACCCGCTCAGCGATGGTCATGGGTTCCGGTAACGCGTCTCTAAAGTCACCGGCCGCGGCCTATTTGGTCTTGCTTTAGAGCCGCGCCCCACGATGGGCCACGTGCTCGCACCGATCATCAATCCGGAGCGGGAGTGCCGCCCATGACCCAGAACACGCAGATGTTCTCCCAGCGCCATATGGGGTGCGATGGATAGCGCCGCGCCCACCCGGACACCTCAGCAAGCGGAGCCCATCGCCGTGGTGGGAATGGCCTGCCGCCTGCCGCACGCACCCAGTCCGTCAGCCTTCTGGCGGCTGCTGCGGCAGGGCGGGAACGCCGTCACCACCATGCCGGGCGACCGCCGCCGGACCGGCACCGCCGCCACCGGCACCGCGGCCACCGGCGGCCCCGACCGGCCCGCCCCGACCTGGTACGGCGGCTTCCTGGACCGCGTCGACACCTTCGACGCCTCCTTCTTCGGCATCTCGCCCCGCGAGGCGACGGCCATGGACCCCCAGCAGCGGCTGATGCTCGAACTCGCCTGGGAGTCGTTCGAGGACGCGGGAATCCGCCCCGGAACGCTGAAGGACACCCCGACCGGTGTGTTCGTCGGCGCCATCTGGGACGAATACGCCACCCTGCTGCGCCGGGACACCACCGCGGCCACCCGGCACGCCATGACCGGTGTCCACCGCAGCATCATCGCCAACCGGGTCTCCTACGGATACGGTCTACGCGGCCCGAGCCTCACCGTGGACACCGCACAGTCGTCCTCGCTGGTGGCCGTCCACACGGCCTGCGAGAGCCTGCGGCGCGGGGAGTGCACTCTGGCGCTGGCCGGCGGTGTCAACCTCATCCTCACCGAGGACAGCATGACGGCCGCCGCCGCCCAGTTCGGCGGGCTCTCCCCGGACGGGCGCTGCCACACCTTCGACGCCCGCGCCAACGGCTTCGTCCGTGGTGAGGGCGGAGCGGCGGTCCTCCTCAAACCACTCGCCGCGGCCGTACGCGACGGCGACCCGGTGTACTGCGTCATCCACGCCGGCGCCGTCAACAACGACGGCGCCACCGACGGGCTGACGGCCCCCAGCCCGGCGGCCCAGGAGGACGTGGTGCGTACCGCCCACCGGCGGGCCGGAGTCGCACCCGACGACGTCCAGTACGTCGAACTGCACGGCACCGGAACCCCCGTCGGCGACCCCGTCGAAGCGGCGGCGCTCGGCGCCGCGCTCGGCACCGCCCGGACGGACGGCACACCCCTGCTCGTCGGCTCCGCCAAGACCAACGTGGGCCACCTCGAAGGCGCCGCCGGCATCGTCGGCCTCCTCAAGACCGCCCTCGGCATCCAGCACCGACTGCTCCCGGCCAGCCTCCACTTCACCACCCCGAACCCGCGGATCCCGCTGACCGAGCTCGGACTGCGGGTCCATGACCGGCTCGGCGACTGGCCCCGCCCGGACCGGCCGCTGCTCGCCGGGGTCAGCTCCTTCGGCATGGGCGGCACCAACTGCCATCTCGTCCTCGGCGAAGCGCCCGCCCCAGTGCCCACGCCCGCCCCCTCGTCCGCACCGGCCGACACCCCCGCGCCCCCCGCGCCCCCCGTGGTGGCCTGGCCGATCTCCGCCAAGACCCCCGCGGCGCTGCGCGCCCAGGCCGGGCGGCTTCGCGACCATCTGGCGGACCACCCCGACCTCTCCCCGGCCGACATCGCACACTCCCTGGCCACCACCCGGACCGCCTTCGACCACCGCGCCGTGCTCCTCGGCGAGGACACCGACGAGCTGCTGAGCGGGCTGGACGCGCTGGCCGATGGCGCGGAGACCGCCGGAGCGGTGCGGGGCGGCGCCGTGGACGGCGGCCTCGCCTTCCTCTTCAGCGGCCAGGGCAGCCAGCGAGCGGCCATGGGCCGTGAGCTGTATGCCGCCTATCCGGTCTTCGCCGCGGCGCTGGACGAGGTGTGCGACTGCCTGGACGCACGGCTGGCGGAGCCGCTGCACGAGGTGATGTCCGCCCAAGCCCCTTCCCCGCGGGCGGCGTTGCTCGACCGGACCTCGTACACCCAGCCCGCGCTGTTCGCCATCGAAGTGGCCCTGTACCGGCTGGCCGAATCCTGGGGACTCACCCCCGGCCATGTGATGGGCCACTCGGTCGGCGAGATCGCCGCGGCCCATGTGGCCGGTGTGCTCACCCTGCCCGACGCCTGCGCTCTGGTGGCCGCACGCGGTCGGCTGATGCAGTCGGTCACGGCGAAGGGGGCCATGGCCGCGCTGCAGGCCGACGCGGACGAGGCCGCCGGACTGCTCGCCGGATGGGAGGACCGGCTGGACATCGCCGCCGTCAACGGGCCCTCGTCCGTGGTGATTTCGGGCGACCACGACGCCGTCCACGCGGCCGCCGCCGTCTGGCGTGAGCGTGGCCGCAAGGCCCGGCTGCTGAAGGTCAGCCATGCCTTCCACTCGCCGCATATGGACGGCATGCTCGACGAACTGCGCGCGGTCGCCTCGGAACTGACCTTCTCCGCACCGGCCATCCCCGTCGTCTCCAATGTGACGGGACGGCTCGCCACCGCCTCACAACTCGCCTCACCCGAGTACTGGGCCCGTCACGCCCGCCACGCGGTGCGCTTCATGGACGGTGTGCACACCCTCCTGGACGCCGGTGTCACCACCTTTCTCGAACTCGGACCGGACGCCCCGCTCACCGCCATGACCCGCGAATGCCTCACCGCACTGCCGGGACCGGCCCCCGGGAGGCCGCGCCCGGCCGCCGTGGCCGCGCTGCGCCGCGACCGCCCCGAGGCGCGCACCTTCGCCACCGCCATGGCCCAGGCGAGTGTCCGCGGCGCCGAAGTGGCCTGGGACCGGGCCTGCGCCGGGCATCCCCGGCAGCGGGTCGACCTGCCGACGTACGCCTTCCAGCGGGACCGCTACTGGCCCGGCGCCCCACCCGAATCCACCGCGCCGGCCACCCACGCCACCGGGACGGACGGCGCCCCGGACCCGGCACCGCCCACAGGTGAGTCGGCCGAGCCTGCCAACGCGGCGTGGCACCGCGACCCGCTGGACACCGTGCGGACGCACGTAGCCCTCGTCCTCGGGCACTCCGCGCCGGGCGCCATCGATCCCAGCCTCACCTTCAAGGAGCTGGGCTTCGACTCCCTCGCGGCGACCGAACTGAGCGAGCGGCTCGGCGCGGCCACCGGGCTGCCCTTGACCGCCACGCTCACCTTCGACCACCCCACGCCGCTGGCCGTCGCCGACCACCTGAGGGCCCACACCACCCCCGCCACCGGCCCCTCCGCCACCCCACCCGCGGCCACGGCCACCACACCGGGCGACGCCGGGGAGCCGATCGCGGTGGTCGCCATGGGCTGCCGCTTCCCGGGCGGGGTCGACTCGCCCGAGGCGCTGTGGCGGCTGGTGGCCGAAGGCGCCGACGCGATCGGGGAGTTCCCCCGGGACCGCGGCTGGGACCTGGCCGGACTCTTCGACCCCGACCAGGACCGCCCCGGCACCAGCTACGCCCACGAGGGCGGCTTCCTCTACGACGCACCGGAATTCGACGCGGAGTTCTTCGGCATCAGCCCCCGCGAGGCGCTGGCCACCGACCCCCAGCAGCGGCTGCTGCTGGAAACCGCGTGGGAGACCTTCGAACGGGCGGGCATCCGCTCCACCGCCCTCCGGTCCAGTCCGACCGGGGTGTTCGTCGGCGTGACGGCCCAGGACTACGGCCCCCGGCTGCACGAGGCGCCCAAGGGGCTCGACGGCCATCTGCTGACCGGCGGCGCCCCGAGCGTGGTGTCCGGCCGGGTGGCGTTCACCTTCGGCCTGGAGGGGCCCGCGGTCTCGGTGGACACGGCGTGTTCGTCGTCGCTCGTGGCCGTCCATCTGGCGGTACGGGCACTGCGGCAGGGCGAGTGTGCGCTGGCCCTGGCCGGAGGGGTGACGGTGATGGCCGCCCCCGGCATGTTCACCGGCTTCTCCCGCCAGCGGGGGCTGGCCCCCGACGGGCGGTGCAAGCCGTTCGCGGCGGCGGCCGACGGCACCGGATGGGGCGAGGGCGTCGGCCTGCTGCTCCTGGAACGGCTCTCCGACGCGCGGCGGGAGGGCCACCGGGTGCTGGCGGTGATCCGGGGCTCGGCCGTCAACCAGGACGGCGCCTCCAATGGGCTGACCGCGCCCAACGGCCCCTCCCAGCAGCGGGTGATCCGTCAAGCCCTCGCCGACGCCCGGCTGTCGCCCTCCGAGGTGGACGCCGTCGAGGCCCATGGCACCGGAACCACCCTCGGCGACCCGATCGAGGCCCAGGCCCTGCTCGCCACCTACGGGCAGGAGCGGACCGGAGACCGGCCCCTGTGGCTGGGCTCGCTGAAGTCCAACATCGGCCACACCCAGGCCGCCGCCGGCGTGGCGGGCGTCATCAAGATGGTGATGGCCATGCGACGCGGACTGCTGCCCGCCACTTTGCACATCGACGCGCCCAGCCCGCACGTCCACTGGGACAGCGGCGCGGTGCGCCTGCTGACCGGGCCGGTGGAGTGGCCGCGTGACGAACGCCCCCGCCGCGCGGGCGTGTCCTCCTTCGGCATCAGCGGCACCAACTCGCATCTGATCGTGGAACAGGCGCCCGAGCCGGAACCCGCACCCGCCGAGGCGCGGACGGACGAGGATGACCGGCCGGTGCCCTGGGTGCTCTCCGCCCGGAGCGCCGAGGCCCTTCGAGGACAGGCCCGGGAGCTGGCCTCCCGCATGGCCGCCGACAACACGCCGTCACCCCGGGAGGTGGGCTGGTCACTGATCACCACCCGGACGGCGTTCGAGCACCGCGCGGTGATGGTCGGCGACGACAGCGACGAACTCACCGCCGCCCTCCAGGCGTTGGCGTCCGAGGGCACCCACCCGGGCGTGGTGCACACGGGCACGGCCGCCACCACGGGCGGCGCGGGTCCAGTGCTGGTCTTCCCCGGGCAGGGCTCGCAGTGGGCCGGGATGGGTGCCGGACTGCTGGACGCCTCACCGGTGTTCGCCGCCCGGGTGGCGGAGTGCGAACGAGCGCTCGCCCCCCACGTCGACTGGTCGCTCACGGATGTCCTGCGGGGGGCCGAAGGCGCCGCCGAGCTGAGCCGGGTGGACGTGGTGCAGCCGGTGCTCTGGGCGGCGATGGTGTCCCTGGCCGCCGTATGGGCCGAGTACGGTGTGCGGCCCGCCGCCGTGGTGGGCCACAGCCAGGGCGAGATCGCGGCGGCAGTGGTGGCGGGAGCGCTGTCCCTGGAGGACGGCGCGAAGGTCGTGGCGCTGCGCAGCCGGGCCCTGCGGCGACTCGCCGGCGGCGGGGCCATGGCCTCCCTCGGCGTAGGTGAGGAACAGGCCGCGGAGCTGCTGTCCGGGCTCGGCGACCTGGCCGCCGCGGTAGTGGTGGCGGTGGTGAACGGGCCCGAGTCCACTGTGGTGTCCGGGCCGCCGGAGCAGGTGGCCGCTGCCGCGGCCGCCTGCCGGGAGGCGGGCGAGCGGGCGCGGATGATCGAGGTGGACTACGCCTCGCACAGTCCCCAGGTCGACGAGATCGCCGAGGAACTCACCGAGCTGCTCAGGGGAGTTGAGCCGGTCGGGGCGTCCGGGTCCGGCGTTGTCTTCTACTCCACCGTGACCGGCGGCCGGGCCGACGCCTCCGTGCTGGACACGGGCTATTGGGTGCGGAATCTGCGCGAGCGGGTGCGGTTCGCCGAGACGGTTCAGGCGCTGCTGGCCGATGGGCACCGGGTGTTCATCGAGGCCAGCACCCATCCCGTCCTCACCATGGCGATGCGGGAGAGTTTCGAGCACGCGGAGAGCGGCGCCGCCGCGGTGCCCACCCTGCGGCGTGACCACGGGGACCTGGCACAGCTCACGAAGTCGGTCGCGCGGGCGTTCATCGCCGGGGCCGAGGTGGACTGGCCGGCTGCCTTCCCGGCCGACCCCACGCCTCGTACGGTCGATCTGCCCACGTACGCCTTTCAGCGCCGGCGCTACTGGCTGGACACCCCCGGCGGGACCGGCGGGGACCCCGGCGCCCTCGGTCTGGTCGCCGCGGACCATCCTCTGCTGGGCGCCGCGCTGCGGCTCGCCGACGGCAGTGGCCATGTGCTGACCGGACGTCTCTCCCCGCAGACGCACGGCTGGCTCGCCGACCATGTGGTGGCGGGCGTGGCCCTGGTCCCCGGAACCGTGCTGATGGAGTGGGCGCTGCGGGCGGCCGACGAGGCGGGCTGCGGTGCGGTGGAGGAACTGGCGCTGCGGCTGCCGCTGGTGCTGCCCGCGACGGGCGGCCGGTGCGTCCAGGTGGTGGTGGGCCCGTCCGCCGACGACGGACGCCGCGACCTCGCGGTCTACTCCCTCCCCGACGACGCCCTTCGCAAGGGTGGGGACACCGACTGGATGTGCCATGCCGTGGGCGTACTCGGCCCCGCCGTACCGGAGAGCCGAGCGGCGGAGCTGCCCGGGACATGGCCGCCGCCCGGAGCGCGGCCGGTGGACACCGACGGCTTCTACGAACGGATCGCCGCATCCGGATACGCCTACGGAGCCGCGTTCCAGGGGCTGCGCGCGGTATGGCGGGACGGCGCCGATCTGCTGGCCGATGTGGAACTGCCCAAGGCCGCGGGAGAGCCCAACGGGTTCGGTATTCACCCCGCCCTGCTGGACGCGGTGCTCCATCCGACGCTGCTGCCCGGCCATCCCGATCCCGGGCCGGAGCCGGACGAGGGGCGGATGTGGCTGCCATTCACCGCGAGTGGCGTGTCCCTGTGGGCGGCCGAGGCCACCGCCGTACGGGTCAGACTCACCGCCCGTCCCCAGGCCGCCGAGGGCGAGCGGGAACTGCGGGTCGTCGTCGCCGACGCCGTGGGCGCCCCGGTGCTGACGATCGACGCGCTGCTGCTGCGCCCCGCCGAGGCCGATCAGTTGCGAGCCCTGAACACCGGCCGGGTGGCCACCGATGGCGGTGGCGGGGGAAGCGTACGGCGGCGTACCGCTGCCGCCGCCGAAGCGCCGTCCGTCGACTGGGCCGCCCGGCTGGCGCGGCTGTCGGCCCTCGACCGGTATCGCACGCTTCTCGGCCTGGTGCGCGACCACGCCGCCACCGTGCTGGGGCACACCGATGCCGAGGCGGTGCGCGCCGACGCCAGCTTCAAGGAGCTGGGCTTCGAGTCCCTGACCGCTGTCGAACTGCGCGATCGCCTCGCGGCCGCCACCGGTCTGCGGCTGCCCGCGGCCCTGATCTTCCGGCATCCCACCCCGGAAGGCATCGCCCACCACCTTGTACGACGGCTGACCTCGGACGGCACCGCCGCCACCCCCACCGCGATCGTCCCGCCGAGCACGCAGGTGCCACGGCAGCCGACGGATGAGATGAGCGCGGCCCAAAGGCTGGAGTCCGCCTCGGCGGATCAGGTCCTTGAGTTTATTGACAACGAGCTTGGAGTGTCCTGAATGTGCCGGGCGCGACGATCGCTGAAGGCCGGGTGACCCTCATGGCGAACGAAGAGAAGCTGGTCGAGTACCTCAAGCGTGTTTCCGCCGATCTGCACGATACGCGTCTGCGTTTGCGCGAGATGGAGGAGCGTTCCCACGAGCCGGTGGCCGTGGTCGGCATGGCCTGCCGCTTTCCCGGCGGGGTCACCTCCCCGGAGGAGCTGTGGGACCTGCTCGTCTCGGGTGTCGACGCGATCGGGGACTTCCCGACGGACCGCGGCTGGGACCTCGAGAACCTCTACCACCCCGATCCGGAGCACTACGGCACCAGCTGTGTCCGGCAGGGCGGATTCGTCGAAGCGGACCGGTTCGACGCGGCGTTCTTCGGTATCAGCCCCAGGGAAGCGCTCGCCATGGACCCGCAGCAGCGGCTGGTGCTGGAGATGGCCTGGGAATCCTTTGAACGGGCCGGTATCGATCCGGTGTCGCTCAAGGGGACCCGCACCGGTGTCTACGCCGGTGTGTCCAGCCAGGACTATCTGTCCCGGGCCCCGCGCATCCCCGAGGGGTTCGAGGGCTACGCCACCACGGGCGGACTCACCAGCGTGATCTCGGGCCGGGTGGCCTACACCTTCGGTCTGGAAGGGCCGGCGGTGACGGTGGACACCGCATGCTCGGCCTCACTGGTGGCCATGCATCTGGCGGTACAGGCGCTGCGGCAGGGGGAGTGCACCCTGGCCCTGGCGGGCGGTGTCACCTCGCTCGCCACCCCCATCATGTTCACCGAGTTCTCCCGGCAGCGCGCACTGGCCCCGGACGGCCGGTGCAAGTCCTTCGCCGCCGACGCGGACGGCACCGGCTTCTCCGAAGGCGTCGGCCTGGTGGTGCTGGAGCGGCTGTCGGAGGCGCGGCGCAACGGCCATCGGGTGCTGGCGGTGATCCGGGGCTCGGCGATCAACCAGGACGGCGCCAGCAACGGCCTCACCGCGCCCAACGACGTGGCCCAGGAACGCGTCATCGGCCAGGCGCTCGCCAACGCCCGGCTGACGCCGGGCGATGTGGACGCCCTCGAGGCACACGGCACCGGCACCAAACTCGGCGACCCGATCGAGGCCGAGGCCCTGACCGCCACGTACGGCCAGAACCGCCCCGCCGACAGACCACTGCTGTTGGGGTCGCTGAAGTCCAACATCGGCCATACGCATGCGGCGGCCGGTGTGGCAGGCGTGATCAAGATGGTGATGGCGCTCCAGCACCCACAACTGCCCGCGAACCTGCACCTCGACGTCCCCACCCCGCATGTGGACTGGGAGGACAGCGGGCTGCGGCTGCTGAACGAACCGGTGGAGTGGCCCCACCTGGAACGCCCCCGCCGTGCGGCGGTCTCCTCGTTCGGCATCTCCGGTACGAACGCCCATCTGATCCTGGAGCAGGCGGCTGAGGACGATGCGTCAATGGACCCGGGCTGCTCCGACGTGAGCACGGTTCCGTGGGTGCTCTCGGCGCGGGGTGCGGAGGCGTTGCGGGGGCAGGCGGCGGCGTTGGCTGAGCGGGTGGGTGGGGATTCGGGGTTGTCGTCTGTGGATGTGGGGTGGTCGTTGGCCACTACGCGGTCGGTGTTTGAGCATCGGGCGGTGGTGGTGGGCGCTGATCGGGCCGAGTTGGTTGCGGGGGTGGGGGCGTTGGTGGGGGGTGTGTCGCATTCGGGTGTGGTGGAGTCGGGTGGGGCGGCGTTGGTGGGTGATGTGGGTCCGGTGTTGGTGTTTCCGGGTCAGGGTTCGCAGTGGGTGGGGATGGGTGCGGAGTTGCTGGAGGTGTCGGCGGTGTTCGCGGCGCGGGTGGGGGAGTGTGAGCGGGCGCTTTCGGCGTATGTGGAATGGTCGCTGATGGATGTGTTGCGTGGTGTGGAGGGTGCGGCGGATCTGGGGCGGGTGGATGTGGTGCAGCCGGTGTTGTGGGCGGTGATGGTGTCGTTGGCTGCGGTGTGGGCGGGGTATGGGGTGTGTCCTGTGGCGGTGGTGGGTCATAGCCAGGGTGAGATCGCGGCGGCGGTGGTGGCCGGAGCGCTGTCTTTGGAGGATGGCGCGAAGGTGGTGGCTTTGCGGAGTAAGGCGTTGCGGCGGTTGGCCGGGGGCGGGGCGATGGCTTCCCTCGGAGTCGGCCAGGAACGGGCGGGCCAACTGCTCTCCGACCTGGGAGACCAGGCGGCTCGTGTGGGCGTGGCGGCTGTCAATGGGCCTTCGTCCACGGTGGTTTCGGGTCCGCCGGAGCAGGTGGCCGCTGTCGTGGCGGCGTGTCAGGAGGTGGGGGAGCGGGCGCGGTTGATTGAGGTGGATTATGCCTCGCACGGTCCTCAGGTGGAGGAGATCCGTGGGGAGTTGGATGAGGTTCTGGGTGGTGTTCGTCCGGTTGGTGGTGGGGCGGATGAGGTGGCGTTCTATTCGACGGTGACCGGTGAGCGGGCGGAGGCTTCCGTCCTGGACGCGGGTTATTGGGTGTCGAATTTGCGGGAGCGGGTGCGGTTCGCCGATGCGGTCGAGGCGTTGTTGGCGGATGGGCATCGGGTGTTCATCGAGGCCAGCAGTCACCCTGTGCTGACTCTCGGTTTGCAGGAGACGTTCGAGCAGGTGGGTGTGGACGCGGTTGCCGTGCCCACGCTGCGTCGTGATCACGGCGGCCGGGCTCAGCTTCTGCAGTCGCTCGGTCAGGCATTCGTTGCTGGGGTCGAGGTGGACTGGAGGGCCGCGTTCCCGGCCGATCCAACGCCTCGTACGGTCGATCTGCCCACGTACGCCTTCCAGCATCAGCGCTATTGGCTCGATGGCCTCAGCAGCGGCCGGGGTGCCGATCCCACCGACCTCGGCCTGGTCGCGGCGGGGCATCCGTTGCTGGGCGCCGCCGTGGAGCTCGCCGACGGCCAGGGCCATCTGCTGACGGGACGGCTCTCGGCACAGTCCCATGGCTGGCTCGCCGACCATGTCGTGGCGGGCGCGGCCCTGGTGCCCGGGACGGCCCTGGTGGAGTGGGCGTTGCGGGCCGCCGATGAGGTCGGCTGCGGTGGTGTGGAGGAGCTGGCGCTTCAGGTACCGCTCGTGCTGCCGCCCCACGGCGGGGTGCGTCTGCAAGTGGTCGTCGGCGGGCCGGGCGCCGATGGCCGACGCGATGTGCGGATGTACTCGCGTCCCGACGACGATGGCGACACGGTGGCCGGGTGGGTGTGCCATGCGGAGGGCGTACTGAGCCCGCCTCCCGAGGGCCTTGGGCCGGTGGAGGAGTTGGGCGGGGCGTGGCCACCGGCGGGCGCGAAGCCGGTGGACCCCGTGGACTTCTACGAGCACATCGCGGCGTCGGGGTATGCGTACGGCCCGGCCTTCCAGGGGCTGCGCGCCGTGTGGCGGGACGGCGCTGACCTGCTGGCCGAGGTGGCGCTGCCCGAAGCGGCGGGGGAGCGGACGGGGTTCGGCATCCACCCCGCGCTGCTCGACGCCGCGCTGCATCCCGTTCTGCTGACCGAGGGGTCCACGAGCGACGACGCCGAGTCGGCCGGTGGCCGGGTGTGGTTGCCGTTCACCTGGAACGGAGTGTGGCTGTGGGCGGCCGGGGCGACCACGGTACGGGTGCGGATCTCTCCGTACGAGCCGAGCGCGGAGGGGGAGCGCACGCTGCGGGTGACGGTGGCGGACGCTCTCGGTGCCCCGGTGCTCAGCGCCGACGCGGTGGTGTTGCGATCGGCTGACCCTGATCAGCTGCGTACGGCCCAACACCCGGGCACGGATGGGCTGTTCGTCATGGAATGGGTTCCCTTGCCCGTTCCCGCGCTGACTGACGACGCCGGGCAGCCCACGGAGCACACGGCCGATGACGCCGGCTGGGCGATCCTGGGGCCCGGGGACAGGGCTCCGGCCGGGGCCACCGGCGTATGCCATCCGGATCCGCAGGCGTTGATCAGCGCGCTCGACGCGGGCGCGCCCGCCCCCGTGGTCGTATTGGCACTTGAGCCCGCCAAGTCAGTGGATGCGCGGGGTGGCGGCATCGCGGCCGACGGTCTGGCCTCGGCGGAACGGGTCCTGGCGCTGCTGCAGGACTGGCTGGCCGAGCCACGCCTGGCGGAGGCCCGGTTGGTGGTGACGACGCGTGGCGCCGTCGCGACCGGTGACCCGGATGGCTTTGATCCCACGGCCGAGGGCGTGGATGCGGCGGGGGCCGCGGTATGGGGTCTGGTGCGCAGCGCGCAGGCCGAGAACCCCGGCCGTTTCCTGCTGCTCGATCTCGACCCGCGCTCCGAGGTGTCCGCCCGCCTCGTGGCCGAGGCCGTGGCGCGCGCCGTGGAGATGGACGAGTCGCAGCTGGCGCTGCGCGCGGGGCGGGCGCTGATGCCCCGGCTGGTGCGCGCCGCGCGAAGCGGGGGCCTGGCGGCCCCGGTGGGGCGGTCCGCGTGGCGGCTCGGGCTGGAGGGCGCCGGGACGGTGGACGGCGTGCGGCCGGTGGCGTGCCCGGAGGTGCTGGAACCTCTGCGGGCGGGCCAGGTGCGGATCGACGTCCACGCGGCGGGCCTCAACTTCCGTGATGCGCTGATCGTGTTGGGGATGTACCCCGGGGGCGCGGTGTTCGGGGGAAGCGAGGGCGCCGGTGTGGTGCGGGAGATCGGCCCCGAGGTGACCCATGTGTCGGTGGGCGACCGGGTGATGGGCCTGTTCGAGGGCGCGTTCGGCCCGCTGGCCGTGGCGGACGCCCGTACGGTCGTGCCCATTCCTGACGGCTGGACCTTCCGGCGGGCAGCCGCGGCCCCCGTCGTGTTCCTCACCGCCTGGTACGGGCTCGTGGAGCTGGGCGGGCTCCAGGCGGGTGAACGGGTGCTGATCCATGCCGCGACCGGTGGTGTGGGGACGGCCGCGGTGCGGATCGCGCGGCATCTGGGTGCGGAGGTCTACGCCACGGCGAGTCCGGGGAAGCATGCGGTGCTGGAGGCGATGGGCATCGACGAGGCGCATCGGGCCTCCTCACGCGATCTGGACTTCGAGGAGACGCTCCGGGCAGCCACCGGTGGCCGGGGTGTGGATGTGGTGCTCAACAGTCTCGCTGGGCCGTTCGTGGACGCCTCGCTCCGCCTCCTCCGCGAGGGCGGCCGGTTGCTGGAGATGGGCAAGACCGATGTCCGCGACCCGGAGCGCATCGCGGCGGACTATCCCGGGGTCCGCTATCACGCGTACGACCTGATCGCTGATGCCGGTCCGGATCGTATCGGCCAAATGCTGCGGGAGCTGGGCGAGTTGTTCGCCTCCGGTGTGCTGGAGCCTCCTCCGGTACGGGCGTGGCCGTTGAGCCGGGCGCGTGAGGCGCTGCGGTATCTGAGTCAGGCCAAGCACACCGGCAAGCTGGTGCTGGACGTCCCTGCCCCCGTGGATCCTGAGGGCACCGTGCTCATCACGGGTGGCACCGGCACTCTCGGCCGGCATGTCGCCGAGCACCTCGTCCGCGCCTGGAAGGTCCGCCATCTGCTGCTGGTGAGCCGCAGCGGGCCCGAGGCCCCCGGCGCACCGGAGCTGCTGGCCCACCTCACCGACCTGGGCGCCGAGGCCCGGATCGTGGCCGCGGACGTCACCGACGGCGCCGCGGTGAACGACCTCGTCGCGGGCATCGACCCGGCGCACCCCCTGACCGGTGTCGTCCACGCGGCGGGGGCGCTGGACGACGCCATGCTGCCCTCGCAGGATCCGAAGCGGCTGGCGCGAGCCTGGGCGGCGAAGGCCGCGGCGGCGGCCCAACTGCACACCGCCACCGCGCATCTGCGGCTGGGCATGTTCGTCCTGTTCTCCTCCTTCGCCTCCGATCTCGGCACCCCCGGCCAGGCCAACTACGCCGCCGCCAACGCCTTCTGCGACGCCCTGGCCACGCGTCGCCAGGCGGCCGGGCTCCCCGGGCTGTCGGTGGCATGGGGACTCTGGGCGGCCACCAGTGGTCTCACCGCGCGGCTGGCCGAGGCCGATCTGGCCCGGATCGGCCGTCTGGGCATCAAGGCCAACAGCACCGAGGAGGGGCTGGCGCTGCTGGACGCGGCCTGCCACCACGGCCATCCGCATCTGCTGGCGCTCCACCTGGACACCGGCTCCCTCGCCGCGCAGACTCCCGGCGCCCTCCCCGCTCCCCTGCGGGCCCTCGCCACCGTCGGCGGCAGCGGGCGGGCCCGGCCCACGGCGGCCGCCGGTGGACAGACCACCGACTGGGCCGGCCGACTCCGAGGGTTGCCGTCCACCGAACAACACCGACTGCTGCTCAACCTGGTGCGTACCCAGGCGGCCACGGTGCTCGGCCACGCCGATCCGGGTGTGGTGCAGCCGGACGCGTCGTTCAAGGACCTCGGCTTCGACTCGCTGACCGCCGTGGAGCTGCGCAACCGGCTGGCCGCGGCCACCGGACTGCGGCTGCCCGCGGCCCTCGTCTTCGACCACCCGGAGGCGGCGGTGCTGGCCGAGCATCTGCGCCAGGAGCTCTCGCCGGACGGTGAGCCGGGCGCCCAGGGCCCCGGCGTACCCCGGCCCCACCCCGTCCTCAACGAGCTGGTCAGGCTGGAGAACAGCCTGTCGGCCGTCGTCGTCGAGGATGTGGACTCCGGCGCGGTCACCGCCCGGCTGGAGACCTTGCTGTCGAAGTGGAAGGCGATGTGCTCGCCGGCGGAGGCGGGCGACGGCAATGCCGTGGAGCGGTTGCAGGTGGCGACCGCCGATCAGGTTCTGGAATTCATCGACAACGAACTTGGCCTGTCATGAACAACGTGGCGCGCCCTTCGCTGAAGGCCGGGTGACCCTCTGTGACGCACGCTAATGAAGAGAAGCTGGTCGACTATCTGAGGCGAGTGGCAGGCGATCTGCACGAAACGCGTCAGCGGCTGCGCGAGTTGGAGGACCGTTCCCAGGAGCCGGTGGCCGTGGTCGGCATGGCCTGCCGCTACCCGGGCGGGGCCGACTCGCCCGAGAAGCTGTGGCGGCTTCTCGCCTCCGGCACGCACGCCATGGGGGAGTTCCCGGCCGACCGCGGCTGGGACCTGGAGGGACTCTTCCACCCGGACCCGGACCACCCCGGCACCAGCCATGCCCGCGAGGGCGGTTTCCTCTACGACGCCGATCAGTTCGACCCCGAGTTCTTCGGGATCAGCCCGCGCGAGGCGCTGGCCATCGACCCGCAGCAGCGGCTGCTGCTGGAGGTGTCCTGGGAGCTGCTCGAACGCGCCGGAATCGACCCGCTCTCGCTGAAGGGCACCTCGACGGGCGTATACGCCGGGACCGCGCTTCCCGGCTTCGGCACCCCGCACATCGAAAAGAGCGCCGAGGGCTATCTGGTCACGGGCAACGCGCCCAGTGTGCTCTCCGGCCGGGTGGCGTACACCCTCGGTCTGGAGGGGCCCGCGGTCACGGTGGACACCGCGTGCTCGTCCTCGCTGGTGTCGATGCATCTGGCCGGTCAGGCGCTGCGGCAGGGCGAGTGCACCCTGGCGCTGGCCGGCGGGGTGACGGTGATGGCCATCCCGAACGTCTTCACCGAGTTCTCCCGGCAGCGCGGGCTGGCTCCCGACGGCCGGTGCAAGGCGTTCTCCGCCGACGCCGACGGCACCGCCTTCTCCGAGGGCGTCGGCCTGGTGCTGCTGGAGCGGCTGTCCGACGCACGGCGCAACGGCCATCAGGTGCTCGCGGTGATCCGGGGCTCGGCCATCAACCAGGACGGCGCCTCCAACGGCCTGACCGCGCCCAACGGTCCCTCCCAACAGCGCGTCATCCTGCAGGCGCTGGCGAACGCACGGCTGTCCCCGGCCGAGGTGGACGTGGTGGAGGCACATGGCACCGGAACCCGCCTCGGCGATCCCATCGAAGCCCACGCACTGCTCACCACCTACGGCCGGGACCGGTCCGAGGACCGGCCGCTGTGGCTGGGATCGGTCAAGTCCAACATCGGGCACACCCAGGGCGCCGCGGGCGTGGCCGGTGTCATCAAGATGATCATGGCGATGCGGCAGGAGACGCTGCCCGCCACGTTGCACGTCGACCAGCCCACGCCCCATGTCGCCTGGGACACCGGCGCCGTGCGCCTGCTCACCGAAGCCGTCGACTGGCCGCGTGGCGAGCGGCCCCGCCGGGCGGCGGTGTCCTCCTTCGGCATCTCCGGGACCAACGCCCATCTCCTGCTCGAACAGCCCCCCGCCGACGAGCCCTCCGCCCCGGACCGGACCCCCGACCCGACCACCGTGGACACCGCGGCAGCGGTCGGCCGCGTGGTGCCGTGGGTGGTGCCCTGGGCGGTGTCCGCCCGGACCGACCAGGCGTTACGGGACCAGGCCGAGGCACTCGCCGCACATCTCACCGCCCACCCCGGGCTGCCCGTGGCCGATGTGGGCTGGTCGCTCGCCCGGACCCGCTCGGCCTTCGAACACCGGGCCGTGGCCATCGGCGAGGACCGCGACGAACTGCTGGCCGCCGTGCGGGCCCTGGCCGAGGGCCGGAGCCACCCCGGGCTGACCAGGGCCACGGCGGCGACCCGCTCCGGCGGGACCGCCTTCATGTTCACCGGGCAGGGCAGCCAGCGGCCCGGTATGGGCCGTGAGCTGTACCGGACCTTCGATGTGTTCGCCGCCGCCCTCGACGACGCCTGCGCCCATCTGGACCCGCTGCTCGGCCGCTCGCTGCGCGACACCCTCTTCGCGGCCGAGGACACCGACCAGGCGCGGGCGCTGCACGACACCGGTGTGACCCAGGCGGCCCTCTTCGCCCTGGAGACCGCGCTCTTCCGGCTCGTCGAGTCGTTCGGCCTCACCCCGTCGTTCCTCACCGGCCACTCCGTCGGCGAGCTGGTGGCCGCGCAGGTGGCGGGCGTGCTGTCCCTCCCCGACGCCTGCGAGCTGGTGGCCGCCCGCGGTCGGCTGATGCAGGCGCTGCCGTCCGGTGGCGCCATGACGGCCGTCGAAGCCACCGAGGAACAAGTCCTCCCCCTGCTCACCGGCCGTGCGGACCGCGTGGCGCTCGCCGCGGTCAACGGCCCCACCTCGGTCGTCGTGTCCGGAGCCGCGCAAGACGTCGACGAGATCGCCCGCACCCTGAAGGAGCGGGGGCACCGCACCAAGCGCCTCCGCGTCAGCCACGCCTTCCACTCGCCCCTGCTCCATCCCATGCTCGACGACTTCCGCGACGTGGCGCGGCGGCTCACCTACCACGCACCGCGCATCCCGGTGATCTCCAACGTCACGGGCCGGCCGGCCGACCCCGAGCAGCTCCGCGACCCCGAGTACTGGGTACGCCACGTCAGCGAGCCCGTACGGTTCCATGACGGTCTGCGCACCCTGCACGGCGAAGGCGTGACGCGCTATCTCGAACTCGGCCCGGACGCCGTCCTCACCACCATGGCCCAGGACGCCCTCGCCGCCACGACATCCCCTGCCGATGCCTCCGACGCGCCCGACAACCCCGATACTCCTGACGCCGCGCCCGTGTTCGCCACCGCCCTGCGCCCGGGCCGCGACGAGCCCCGTACGCTGCTGACCGCGCTCGCCCTGACGCACATCGACGGCGCCGCGGTCGACTTCGCCGCCGCCCTCCCCAAGGACGCGGGCCGTGCCGACCTGCCCACCTACCGGTTCCAGCGGCAGCGGTACTGGCGGCCCATCCCGAACGCCACCGCCGACGTACGCGCCGTGGGCCTCGGCCCGACCGGCCATCCCCTGCTCCAGGCCGCCGTGGAGACACCCGACGGCGGTCTGCTGCTCACCGGCCGGCTGTCCTCGCGCACCCACGCCTGGCTCGCCGACCACACCATCGCGGACAGCGTGCCCCTGCCCGGTACGGCCCTGCTGGAGCTGGCCCTCCTCGCCGCCGCGCACACCGGCTGCGAGCTGCTCGACGACCTCACCCTGGAGGCGCCGCTGATCCTGCCCGCCTCCGGTGCGGTACGGATCCAGCTCGCCGTCACCGCGCCCGACGAGACCGGACGACGGACCGTCACCGTCGCCTCGCGCCCCGCCGACGAGGGCGGCGACGCCCTGGACGCCCCGGCCACTTGGCGCCACCACGCCACCGGCGTACTGGCCGACCAGGTCACGCCACCACCCGACGACGGACCGCGGGCCACGGCCTGGCCACCCGCCGGGGCCGCCCCGGTCGACGTGGCGGACCTGTACGAGCGGCTGACCGCACAGGGATACGCCTACGGGCCCGCCTTCCGCGGCCTGCACACCGCATGGCGGCTCGGCGAGGAGATGTTCGCCGAGGTACGCCTGGCCCCGGAACAGCGCGGCGAGGCCGAGGGCTACGGACTGCACCCCGCCCTGCTCGACAGCGCCCTGCACCCGGTGGAAGAGCTCTTCGGCGGCGACCACGCGCCGGACGGCACCGAGGGGACCGTCAGACTGCCGTTCTCCTTCAGCGGGGTACGGCTCTTCGCCACCGGCGCCACCCGGTTGCGCGTGCGCATCACCCCCACCGCCCCGGACACCGTCACGCTGCGGCTGACCGACGACCACGGCGCGCCCGTGGCCACCATCGACGCCCTCGCGCTGCGGGAGGTCTCCGCCGACCGCTGGCGCTCCGCCCGCGCCGCCACGGCCGACACCCCGCTGTACCGCCTGGACTGGCAGCCGTATCCGGTCTCCGCCGACTCGGCCCCGCCCACGGCGAGTTGGGCGCTCGTCGGATCCCAGGACCCGGACTCAGCCCTCCCGGCACATCCGGACTTCGCGGCACACCCGGACCTCCCGGCATATCCGGACCTGGCCGCCCTGCGGGCCGCCCTCGACGGCGGACAGCCCGCCCCCGACGTCGTCGTCCTCGCATGCCCCGGCGCACCGGACACCGCAACGCCCCCGGACGAGACGCCCGCCCGTGTACGCGCGGCGGTCCACCACGTCCTCGGCGTACTGCGCACCTGGCTGACGGACGAGCGGTTCAGCGGGGCCCGGCTGGTCATCGCCACCCGCGGCGCGGTCGCCACCGGCCCCGGGGACGCCCCCGCCGACCTGGCCACCGCGCCCGTATGGGGCCTGGTCCGCGCCGCCCAGGCCGAACACCCGGAGCGCATCCTGCTGCTCGACCTGGACGACGACACCGCGTCGCGCGATGTCCTGCGCACCGCCCTTCCGGCCGTCGTCGCCGGTGCCGAATCCGAGGTGGCGGTACGGGCGGGAACGGCCCATGTGCCCCGTCTGGTCAAGGTCCGCCCCGACCAGGACACCCCGCCCCGCGCCCCCCATCAGGACATCCCGCCCCGCGCCCTCCATCAGGACATCCCGCCCCGCGCCCTCGACCCGGACGGCACGGCGCTGATCACCGGTGGCACCGGAGCGCTGGGACGGCTGGTCGCCCGGCATCTGGTCACCGCACACGGCGTCCGCCATCTGCTGCTGGTCAGCCGGCGCGGGGGCATCACGGAGGAGATCGACGCCTTCGCGGACGAACTGACCGCGCTGGGCGCGGCGGACGTACGCATCGCCGCGTGTGACGCCGCCGACCCCGAGGCGCTGGCCGCGCTGCTCGCCGCCCTCCCCTCGGCGCATCCGCTGACGGCTGTCGTCCACGCCGCGGGGGTGCTCGACGACGGCGTGGTCACCGCCATGACGCCCGAGCAACTCGACGCCGTACTGGCCCCGAAGCTGGACGCGGCATGGCATCTGCACCGGCTGACCCGGGACATGGCTCCGGCCGCGTTCGTGATGTTCTCCTCCGCCGCCTCCATCATGGGCAACGGCGGCCAGGCCAACTACGCCGCGGCCAACATGTTCCTCAACGCCCTCGCCGAGTACCGCCGCGCCGAGGGGCGGACGGCCCATACGCTGGCCTGGGGGCTGCTGGCGTCCGCCGGTGGCATGACCGGCCACCTGGACGACGCGGACCTCGCCCGGATGGCCCGCTCCGGGATCGCCCCCGTCTCCAACGAGCAGGCGCTCACGCTGCTCGACACGGCGCTCACCACCGACCACCCCACGCTCGTCCCCGCGCGCTTCGACCTCGCGGCGCTGCGCACCCGGGCCGCCGCCGGACCACTTCCGCCCGTCCTGCGGCGGCTGGTGCACGTCCCCACGCGGGCCGCGCGGAACACCGGAACGAGCTCCTTGTCCGGGCGGCTCGCCGGGCTGTCCACCGAGGAACAGGACCGGCTCATCGGAGAGCTGGTACGCGACCAGGTCGCCACCGTGCTGGCCCACCCCGCGCCGGAGGCCATCGAACTGGGCCGGGCCTTCCAGGACCTCGGCTTCGACTCACTGACGGCGCTGGACCTGCGCAACCGGCTCAACGCGGCCACCGGCACCCGGATCCCGGCCACCGTCATCTTCGACTATCCGACCCCCGACGCACTGGTGCGCTTCCTGCGCGAGCGGCTGGTCGGGAGCGCGGCCGAGACACCGCTCCCGCCGACGGCCACCCTCGTGGCGGCCGACGACGACCCGATCGCCATCGTCGGCATGGCCTGCCGCTATCCGGGCGGCGTCGGCTCCCCCGAGGAGCTGTGGCGGCTGGTGGCCGAGGGTGTGGACGCGATCGGGGAGTTCCCCGCGGACCGCGGCTGGGACCTCGCGGGCCTCTTCGACCCCGACCCGGACCACACCGGCACCAGCTATGCCCGCGAGGGCGGATTCCTCTACGGGGCCCCACGGTTCGACGCCGAGTTCTTCGGGATCTCCCCGCGCGAGGCGCTGGCCACCGACCCCCAGCAGCGGCTGCTGCTGGAGACCGCGTGGCAGGCGTTCGAGAGCGCGGGCATCGACCCGGTCAGTCTGCGGGGCAGCCGTAGCGCGGTGATCACCGGGGTCATGTACGACGACTACGGCAGCCGCTTCCTGGGCCGCACCCCGGAGGGCGTCGAGGGCCGTCTGATGACCGGCAGCACACCGAGCATCGCCTCCGGCCGGGTGGCGTTCACCTTCGGCCTGGAGGGGCCGGCGGTGACGGTGGACACTGCGTGTTCCTCATCGCTGGTGGCCATGCACTTCGCGGCGCAGGCCCTGCGGCAGGGGGAGTGCACCCTGGCCCTGGCCGGCGGGGTGACGGTGATGGCCACCCCGAACACCTTCGTGGAATTCTCGCGGCAGCGCGGACTGGCCCCGGACGGCCGCTGCAAGCCGTTCGCCGCGGCGGCCGACGGCACCGGCTGGGGCGAGGGCATCGGCCTGCTCGTCCTGGAGCGGCTGTCGGACGCGCGGCGCAACGGCCGTGAGGTGCTGGCGGTGATCCGTGGTTCGGCCGTCAACCAGGACGGCGCCTCCAACGGCCTCACCGCCCCGAACGGGCCCTCCCAGCAGCGGGTGATCCGCCAGGCCCTGGCCACCGCACGGCTCTCCCCGGCGGACGTCGATGTGGTGGAGGCCCATGGCACGGGCACCACGCTCGGCGACCCCATCGAGGCCCAGGCGCTGCTGGCCACGTACGGGCAGGAGCGGCCGGAGGGACGTCCGCTGTGGCTCGGCTCCATCAAGTCCAACATCGGGCACACGCAGGCCGCCGCGGGCGTGGCGGGTGTGATCAAGATGGTGATGGCCATGCGCCACGGCCTGTTGCCCGCCTCCCTCCACATCGACGCACCCAGCCCGCATGTGGAATGGGACGACGACGGAGTGCGGCTGCTGACCGAGGCGGTCGAGTGGCCACGGGCCGAACGGCCCCGGCGCGCGGGTGTCTCCTCCTTCGGGATCAGCGGCACCAACGCCCATGTGATCCTCGAACAGGCCCTCGACCAGGCCCGACACACCGGGCGCGAGCCCGGGCCCGACGGCCCCCGGGTGGTGCCCTGGGTGCTGTCCGCGCGGGGCGCCGACGCACTGCGGGACCAGGCGCGGGCGCTGTCAGCGCGGCCGGCCACCGACCCCACGGCCTCGCCGGTCGAGGTGGGCTGGTCCCTCATCCGCTCCCGCACCCTCTTCGACCACCGCGCCGTGGTGGTCGGCGAGAGCCACGCCGAACTGATGGCGGCTGTAGAGGCGTTGGCGGCCGACGAGACCCACCCGGGCGTGGTGCACACGGGCACGGCGGCCACCCCGGGTGGCGCGGGTCCGGTGCTGGTCTTCCCCGGGCAGGGCTCCCAATGGGTCGGGATGGGCGCCGGACTGCTGGACGCCTCGCCGGTGTTCGCCGCCCGGGTGGCGGAGTGCGAACGAGCGCTCGCCCCCCACGTCGACTGGTCGCTCACCGACGTGCTGCGCGGCGTGGACGGCGCGGGCGATCTGAGCCGGGTGGATGTGGTGCAGCCCGTCCTGTGGGCGGTGATGGTATCCCTGGCCGCCGTCTGGGCTGGCCACGGAGTGCGGCCCGCCGCCGTCGTGGGCCACAGCCAGGGCGAGATCGCCGCCGCCTGCGTGGCCGGAGCGCTCACCGTGCAGGACGGCGCCCGCATCGTGGCCCTTCGCAGCCGCGCGCTGCGCCAACTGGCCGGCGGCGGGGCCATGGCCTCCCTCGGCGTAGGTGAGGAACAGGCCGCGGAGCTGCTGTCCGGGCTCGGCGACCGCGCCGCCGCCGTGGTCGTGGCCGCCGTGAACGGCCCCGCCTCCACTGTGGTGTCCGGGCCGCCGGAGCACGTGGCCGCCGCCGTGGCCGCCTGCCGTGACATCGGGGAACGCGCCCGGATGATCGAGGTGGACTACGCCTCGCACAGTCCCCAGGTCGACGAGATCGCCGAGGAGCTCACCGAACTGCTCAGGGGAGTTGAGCCGGTCGGGGCGTCCGGGTCCGGCGTTGTCTTCTACTCCACCGTGACCGGCGGCCGGGCCGACGCCTCCGTGCTGGACACGGGCTATTGGGTGCGGAATCTGCGCGAGCGGGTGCGGTTCGCCGAGACGGTTCAGGCGCTGCTGGCCGATGGGCACCGGGTGTTCATCGAGGCCAGCACTCACCCCGTCCTCACGGTGGGCATGCAGGAGAGCTTCGAGGAGGCGGGCGTTCCCGCCGCCACCGTACCGACCCTGCGCCGGGACCACGGCGATCTCGCCCAGCTGGTGCGATCGCTGGCCCAGGCGTTCACCGCGGGGGCCGAGGTCGACTGGACCACCCTGTTCCCCGCCGACCCCGCGCCCCGCACGGTGCCGCTGCCCACCTACGCCTTCCAGCGCGAGCGCTACTGGCTCGAAGGCACCGCCGGCCGGGGCGGCGACCCCACTGACCTCGGCCTGGTTTCCGCCGATCACCCGTTGCTCGGCGCGGCCGTGGAGCTCGCCGACGGCAGCACCCATCTGCTCACCGGACGGCTGACGGCCGGTGGCGGCGAGGGCTGGCTCGGCGAACACGTGGTGGCGGGCGCCCGGCTGGTGCCGGGCGCGGCCCAGGTCGAATGGGCGCTGCGGGCCGCCGACGAGGCGGGCTGCGGCGCGGTCGAGGAACTCGCCCTGCAGGTCCCGCTCGTCCTGCCCGACACCGGCGGGCTGCGCGTCCAGGTGGTGGTGGGCGAGGCCGCCGACGACGGCCGCCGCGACGTACGGGTGTACTCCCGGCCCGACCGCGACGCCGAAACCACCGCGGACCCGGTCTGGGTATGCCATGCGGTCGGCGTACTCGGCCCCCACGGCGAACCGGCACCCCAGCCCGCCGGAGCCTGGCCCCCGGCGGGCGCGGAGCCGGTGGACACGGACGGCTTCTACGAGCGTGCCGAGGCCGCCGGATACGGATACGGGCCCGCGTTCCAGGGCGTACGGAAGCTGTGGCGCGACGGCGCGGATGTGCTGGCCGAGGTGGCGCTGCCCGAAGCGGCGGGCGACCGGGCCGGGTTCGGCATCCACCCGGCGCTGCTGGACGCCGCGCTGCACCCGGCGGGCATGCTCACCGCCGGGACCGAGCAGGAGCGCGACACCGGCCAGGTGTGGCTGCCGTTCGCCTGGAACGGGGTGTCGCTGTGGGCCGCCGGAGCGACCACCGTACGCGTCCGGCTGTCCCCGCGTGAGCAGGGCACGGACGGCGAGCGGGCGCTGCGGCTGACCGTGGCCGACGCCGTCGGCGACCCGGTCCTGACGGTCGACTCGCTGGTGCTGCGCCCCGCCCGTACGGATCAGTTGCGGACCGCCGGCCGAGGCGCCGTGGACGGACTGTTCACCCTCGACTGGATCCCGCTCCCCGAGGCGGCGCCCGGCGCCGACACGAGGCTGCCCGGGACGGTGGCCGGGGACGGCGGCTGGGTGGTGCTCGGCGCCGAGGGCGCGGCGTTGGGCCTGCCGGGTGTGGTCCGCCATCCGGACCTGGAGGCGCTGGTCGCCGCGCTCGACGCCGGAACCCCCGCGCCCTCGGTGGCGCTGACCGCCGTACCGCCCTCGACGACGGCCGTGGACATGGGGGCCACCGAAGCCGATGCCCTGGCGGCCGTGCGGCGGACCCTGGACCTGCTGCGGGGCTGGCTGGCCGAGCCCCGGCTGGCCGAGAGCCGCTTGGTCGTGGTGACACACGGCGCGGTCACCGCCGGTGGCCCGGTGGCGGAGGACTCCGACGCCGGGGCCGTGGACGCGGCCGGTGCCGCGGTGTGGGGGCTGCTGCGCAGCGCGCAGGCGGAGAACCCGGAGCGGTTCGTCCTGCTCGACCGCGATCCGCACGGCGCGCCCGACGCCGACGAGATCGGCGCTGCGGTGCTGGACGGTGTGCTGAGGGCCGTTGCCCTGGACGAACCGCAGGTGGCGGTGGGCTCCGGCCGGGTGTGGGCGCCCCGTCTGATCCGCGCGGGCGGCCCCGGCAGCGGCGGCCTGGTGGGCCCGGTGGGACAGCCCGCGTGGCGACTCGCCGTGCGGGGCGCGTCCACCGTGGACAATGTGGCGCCCGTGCCGTGCCCCGAGGCGCTGGCGCCGCTGGGGCCGGGAGAGGTCCGGATCGCGGTGCACGCGGCGGGCATGAACTTCCGCGATGCGCTGATCGTCGTCGGGATGTACCCCGGAGGCGGGGTGTTCCGCGGCAGCGAGGGCGCGGGCATCGTCGTGGACATCGGCCCGGGGGTGACCGGGCTCGCGGTGGGCGACCGGGTCATGGGCCTGTTCGAGGGCGCGTTCGGCCCGTGGGCGGTGGCGGACGCCCGCATGGTCGTGCCGATCCCCGTCGGCTGGAGCTTCCGGCAGGCGGCCGCCGTACCGGTGGTGTTCCTCACCGCCTGGTACGGGCTGGTGGACCTGGCCGGGCTGCGGGACGGCGAAACGGTGCTGATCCACGCCGCGACCGGCGGTGTCGGCATGGCGGCCGTACAGATCGCCCGCCACTTGGGCGCCGAGGTCTATGCCACGGCCGGCCCCGGCAAGCACGGGGTGCTCGAGGAGATGGGCATCGACCAGGCGCATCGCGCCTCGTCGCGCGACCTGGACTTCGAGGAGATGTTCCGCGAGGCCACCGGCGGGCGTGGCCTCGATGTGGTGCTCAACAGCCTCGCCGGGCCGTATGTCGACGCCTCCCTGCGGCTGCTGGCCGACGGCGGACGGCTCTCCGAGATGGGCAAGACCGACATCCGCGACCCGGAACACCTCGCGGCCACGCGTCCGGGCGTCCGCTACCGCGCCTTCGATCTGGTCCCCGACGCCGGTCCGGACCGCATCGGGGAGATGCTGCGCGAGTTGAGCGAGCTGTTCGCGGCCGGAGTGCTGCGGCCCGCCCCCGTACGGCCCTGGCCGCTCAGCCGGGCGCGGGACGCGCTACGGCGGCTGAGCCAGGCCCGGCACACCGGCAAACTGGTGCTCGACGTACCCGCAGCGGTCGACCCGGACGGCACGGTATTGATCACGGGCGGCACCGGCACCCTCGGCGCCTATATCGCCGAACACCTCGTGCGCACCTGGGGGATCGGCCATCTCCTGCTGGTGAGCAGGCGGGGGCCGGACGCTCCCGGCGCCCGCGACCTGGCCGCCCGGCTCGAGGAGCTGGGCGCGCGGGTGCGCCTCGCGGCGGCGGATGTCACCGACGCCACTGCGGTGGCGGATCTGGTGGCGGGCATCGACCCCGAGCATCCGCTGACCGGAGTCATCCACGCCACCGGTGTGCTGGACGACGCGGTGGTCACCTCACAGACCCCCGAGCGGCTGGCGCGGGTCTGGACGGCCAAGGCCACGGCCGCGGCCCAGCTGCACACGGCGACGGCCCATCTGCGGCTCGGCATGTTCGTCCTCTTCTCCTCCGCCGCGGGCACACTCGGCAGCCCCGGCCAGGCCAACTACGCTGCGGCCAACGCCTTTTGCGACGCACTCGCCGCCCACCGGCGGGCCACCGGGCTGCCCGGCGTATCGGTCGCCTGGGGCCTGTGGGCCGACGCCAGCGGGATGACCGGACACCTGGCCGAGGCGGATCTGGCCCGGATGTCCCGTACCGGCGTCGCCGCCCTGAGCACCCGGCACGGCCTGGCCCTGCTCGACGCCGCCGTCCAGCACGGCGGTGACCATCTGGTCGCCGCCCAGGTGGACACCCGCACCCTCGCCGGACTGCCCGCCGACAGCCTGCCCGCCACGCTGCGCGCCCTGGCCGCCACGGGCGGCGGCGTCGGCGGCGCCGGGCGGCGCACCGCGGCGGCGGCCGGGGAAGGCCGCCAGGTCGACTGGGGCGCCCGGCTCGCGGGCCTGTCCACGGCCGAACGGCACCGACTCGTGCTCAACCTGGTCCGTGGCCACGCCGCCACGGTCCTCGGACACGCCGATGTGGACGCGGTGCAGGCCGAGGCCAGCTTCAAGGAGCTGGGCTTCGACTCCCTGACCGCCGTCGAACTGCGCAACCGGCTCGCCGCCGCCACCGGTCTGCGGCTGCCCGCCGCCCTCGTCTTCGACTATCCGGAGGCGGCCGTGCTCGCCGACTACCTGCTGGAACGGCTGGCACCGGGCGACGGAGCCGCGCCGGGCCGGGACGCCGTCGACCCGGTCCTGGGTGAATTGGCCAGGCTGGACACCACCTTGGCCACCCTCGTCACGGACGACGAAGGCCGGCAGCGGATCGCCAAACGGCTGGGCGCCTTGCTGGCGACATGGAACGGCGGCGGGTCCGGCGCCCCGGCCGACACGACCGGCTTCGACGCCGTCGAAGCCGCCTCTGACGACGAGATGTTCGAGCTCATTGACCGTGAACTGCCCTGATGGAGGCGCGGAACTGATGTCGGGTACCGAAGAGAAGCTCCGCCAGTACCTCAAGAAGGTCACGGCCGATCTGGGGCAGACACGTCGGCGGCTTCGCGAGATGGAGGAGCGGTCACAGGAGCCGGTGGCCATCGTGAGCATGGCCTGCCGGTTCCCCGGCGGGATCGCCTCGCCCGAGGACCTGTGGGAGCTGGTCGCCTCGCGCGGGGACGCGATCGGGGAGTTTCCGACCAACCGCGGCTGGCGTCCCGAGGCCCTCTACCACCCGGACCCCGACCACTCCGGCACCAGCTACGTCCGCCACGGCGGATTCCTGGACCGAGCCGACGGCTTCGACGCCGCCTTCTTCGGCATCAGCCCGCGCGAGGCCCTGGCGGCCGAACCCCAGCAGCGCCAACTGCTCGAAATCTCCTGGGAGTTGCTCGAACGCGCCAAAATCGACCCCACCTCACTGAAGGGCACCCCCACCGGGGTCTACGCGGGCGCCGGAATTCTCGGCTTCGGCACCCCGCAGATCGAAAAGAGCGCGGAAGGATATCTGCTCACCGGAAACACCCTGAGCGTCGTCTCCGGCCGAGTGGCCTTCACCCTCGGACTGGAGGGGCCCGCGGTGACGGTGGACACCGCATGCTCGTCCTCGCTGGTCGCCATGCATCTCGCCTGCCAGGCGCTGCGCCAGGGCGAATGCACCCTGGCCCTGGCCGGTGGCGTGACCGTGATGACCACGCCGAACACCTTTGTGGAATTCTCCCGCCAGCGCGGCCTCGCCCCCGACGGCCGCTGCAAGCCCTTCGCGGCCGCCGCCGACGGCACCGGCTTCTCGGAGGGCGTCGGGCTCCTGCTGCTGGAGCGGCTCTCCGACGCACGCCGCAACGGCCACCAGGTACTCGCCGTGCTCCGGGGCTCGGCCATCAACCAGGACGGCGCGTCCAACGGGCTGACCGCGCCCAACGGCCCGTCCCAGCAGCGGGTGATCCGCCAGGCCCTGATCAACGCCCAGCTCTCCTCCGCCGAGGTGGACGCGGTGGAGGCACATGGCACGGGCACCACGCTCGGCGACCCGATCGAAGCCGAGGCCCTGCTCGCCGCGTACGGCCGGGACCGGCCTGAGGACCGGCCGCTGTGGCTCGGCTCGCTGAAGTCCAACATCGGCCATACGCAAGGTGCTGCGGGTGTGGCAGGTGTGATCAAGATGGTGATGGCGCTGCGCCATGAACTGCTGCCGGCCACGTTGTACGTCGATGAGCCGACCCCGCATGCGGACTGGTCCGGCGGCGGTGTGCGGCTGCTCACGGAGCCGGTGGAGTGGCCGATCAACGAGCGCCCGCGCCGGGCCGGGGTCTCGGCCTTCGGGATCAGTGGCACCAATGCGCATGTGATCGTGGAGCAGGCGCCTGAGGGGGTTGTGCCGGGGGTGGGTTCCTCTGGTGTGGGTGGGGTGGTGCCGTGGGTGGTGTCGGGGCGGAGTGCGGAGGCGTTGCGGGGGCAGGCGGCGGCGTTGGCTGAGCGGGTGGGTGGCGCGTCTGAGTTGTCGTCTGTGGATGTGGGGTGGTCGTTGGTGACGACGCGGTCGGTGTTTGAGCATCGGGCGGTGGTGGTGGGTGAGGGCTGTGGTGAGTTGGTTGCGGGGGTGGGGGCGTTGGCGGGGGGTGTGTCGCATTCGGGTGTGGTGCAGTCGGGTGCGGCGGCGCTGGCGGGTGATGTGGGTCCGGTGTTGGTCTTCCCCGGTCAGGGTTCGCAGTGGGTGGGGATGGGTGCGGAGTTGCTGGCGGTGTCGCCGGTGTTCGCGGCGCGGGTGGGGGAGTGTGAGCGGGCGCTTTCGGCGTATGTGGACTGGTCGCTGATGGATGTGTTGCGTGGTGTGGAGGGTGCGGCGGATCTGGGGCGGGTGGATGTGGTGCAGCCGGTGTTGTGGGCGGTGATGGTGTCGTTGGCTGCGGTGTGGGCGGGGTATGGGGTGTGTCCTGTGGCGGTGGTGGGTCATAGCCAGGGTGAGATCGCGGCGGCTGTGGTGGCGGGTGCGCTGTCGTTGGAGGACGGTGCCAAGGTTGTGGCGCTGCGGAGTAAGGCGTTGCGACAGCTGGCTGGGGGTGGGGCGATGGCCTCCCTCGGCGTGGGTCAGGAGCGGGCTGGGCAGTTGCTGTCGGAGCTTGGCGGTCAGGCGGCTGGTGTGGGCGTGGCGGCTGTCAATGGGCCTTCGTCCACGGTGGTTTCGGGTCCGCCGGAGCAGGTGGCCGCTGTCGTGGCGGCGTGTCAGGAGGTGGGGGAGCGGGCGCGGTTGATTGAGGTGGATTATGCCTCGCACGGTCCTCAGGTGGAGGAGATCCGTGGGGAGTTGGATGAGGTTCTGGGTGGTGTTCGTCCGGTTGGTGGTGGGGCGGATGAGGTGGCGTTCTATTCGACGGTGACCGGTGAGCGGGCGGAGGCTTCCGTCCTGGACGCGGGTTATTGGGTGTCGAATTTGCGGGAGCGGGTGCGGTTCGCCGATGCGGTCGAGGCGTTGCTGTCCGATGGGCATCGGGTGTTCATCGAGGCCAGCAGTCACCCTGTGCTGACTCTCGGTTTGCAGGAGACGTTCGAGCAGGTGGGTGTGGATGCGGTTGCGGTGCCCACGCTGCGTCGTGATCACGGCGGCCGGGCTCAGCTTCTCCACTCGCTGGGTCAGGCGTTCATTGCTGGGGTCGAGGTGGACTGGAGGGCCGCGTTCCCGGCCGATCCCACGCCTCGTACGGTCGATCTGCCCACGTATGCCTTCCAGCACCAGCGCTATTGGATGAACGGCTCGGGCGCTGTCGGCGACCCCAGCGGCCTCGGCCTCGTCGACGCGGACCATCCCTTGCTTGGCGCCGCCGTGGAGCTGGCCGATGGAAGCACCCACCTGCTCACCGGGCGTATCGCGGCCGGTGGCGGTGACGACTGGCTCGGCGAACACATCGTGGCGGACGCCGTCCTGGCCCCGGGCGCGGCGCTGGTGGAGTGGGCGCTGCGGGCGGCCGACGAGGTCGGCTGCGGTGGGATCGAGGAGTTGGCGCTACAGGTGCCGTTGGTGCTGCCGGAGTCGGGCGGGTTGCGCGTCCAGGTGGTGGTGGGCGCCGCGGCCGAGGACGGGCGGCGCGATGTGCGGATCTACTCCCGTCCGGACGGCGAGGCCGACTCGGGCGCCGATGTGGGCTGGGTGTGCCACGCCGAAGGGGTACTGAGCCCGGCACCGGAAGGTGCGGGCCAGTCGGCCGAGGAGCTGGGCGGAACATGGCCTCCGGCGGGTGCGCAACCGGTGGATCTGGAGGGGTTTTACGAGCGTTCCGAGGCGTCCGGCTATGCGTATGGGCCGTCGTTCCAGGGGCTGCGCGCCGTGTGGCGGGACGGCGCTGACCTGCTGGCCGAGGTGGCGCTGCCCGAGGCGGCGGGGGACGCGGACGGCTTCGGCATCCACCCGGCGCTGCTCGACGCGGCCCTGCATCCGGCTCTTCTGCTCGACACCGGATCCGAGCGGGAGCGGGACGGCGGCCAGGTGCGCCTGCCGTTCGCGTGGAACGGGGTGTCGTTGTGGGCCGCTGGAGCGACCACCGTACGCGTACGGCTCACCCCGCATCGGGATGGCGCCGAGGGCGAGCGCGGGCTGCGACTGGTGGTGGCCGATGCCGTGGGCGACCCCGTTCTGACGGTCGACTCCCTGGTGACGCGACCGGCGTCCGTAAAGCAGTTGCGGGAGGCCGCGGCGGCACGTGGTGTGGACGGTCTGTTCGTTCTGGACTGGACCCCACTGCCGCAGTCGACGGGGACTGAAGGGCCGGTGGTCGATCGCGACACCTGGGCGGTGCTGGCGACCGAGGGGGCACATCCGGATCTGGAGGCGTTTCTCGCCGGGCTCGATGACGGGAAGCCGGTTCCGGCCGTGGTTCTCGCCGAGTTCCCGCGCTCGGACGCCGACTCCGCGACCGACATGGCGGCCGCTGGTCTGGCGGTGGCGCAACGCGCCCTGGAGCTGGTGCAGAAGTGGCTGGCCGAGCCGCGACTGGCCGATGCCCGGTTGGTCGTGGTGACACGTGGCGCGGTCGCCGTCGCCGATGCCGAGGGCGGTACGGATGTGGCCGCCGCCGCGCTGTGGGGTCTCCTGCGGAGCGCTCAGGCGGAGAACCCGGGGCGCTTCCTTCTGCTCGACCTCGAACTGGATGTAGATCGAGACCTCGCCCTTCACCTGCGGGACGCCATCACACAGGCGGTGGACCTGGAGGAGCCGCAGTTGGCCGTACGGGATGGCCGGGCGTGGGTGCCACGGCTGATCCGTGTATCCGCCGACAGCGGTCCGGAGGAGCGGGACACCGCGGCGGCGATTGCCCCTGACGGCACCGTGCTGGTGACGGGCGGCACCGGCACCCTGGGCGGCCTGGTGGCCGAACATCTGGTGCGCACGTGGCAGGTCGGCCATCTGCTCCTGGCGAGCCGTCGCGGGCCGGACGCGCCGGGCGCCCGCGACCTGGCCGCCCGCCTGGAAGGGCTGGGTGCGCGGGTGCGGATCGCCGCCGTGGACGTCACGGACGCGTCGGCGGTGGCCGAGCTCGTGGCGGGGGTCGAGGCCGAGCACCCGCTGACCGGTGTCATCCATGCCACGGGGCTGCTCGACGACGCGGTGATGACCTCCCAGACACCCGAACGGCTGGCCCGGGTGTGGGCGGCCAAGGCCACGGGCGCGGCGCATCTGCACACCGCCACCGCCGACCTTCCGCTGTCCCTGTTCGCGATGTTCTCGTCGGCCGCCGGGGTTATGGGCAGCCCGGGTCAGGCCAACTACGCGGCGGCGAACGCCTTTTGTGACGCCCTCGCCGCACACCGTCAGGCCCGTGGCCTTCCCGGACTGTCGGTGGCCTGGGGCCTGTGGGCCCAGTCCAGCGAGATGACCGGAAAACTCGCCGCCACGGACCGAGCACGGATGTCCCGCTCGGGCATCGCCGCGATGTCCAGCGAGAAGGCACTGGGCCTGCTCGACGCCGCCTGTGCGCAGGGCGCCCCCCTGTGTGTCGCCGCCGCCGTCGATCCGGCCGGAGTGGCCCGTGGGGACCTTCCGGCGGTGTTGCGGGGGTTGGTGGCCGGTCGGGCCAGGCGGCGGATGGCTGAGGGTGGCTCGTCGGTTTCGGGGTTGGCGGGGCGGTTGGTGGGGTTGGGGGTTGGTGCTCGGTTGGATGTGGTGGTGGAGGTGGTGCGGGGTGGTGTGGCGGTGGTGTTGGGGTTTGGTTCTGTGAGTGAGGTGCGGGTGGATGCTGCGTTTAAGGAGTTGGGTTTTGATTCGTTGACGGCGGTGGAGTTGCGTAATCGGTTGTCGGTGGTGACGGGGTTGCGGTTGCCGGCGACGATGGTGTTCGACTATCCGACGCCTCGGGTGCTGGCGGAGTATCTGTGCACCCGGCTGACCGGCGAGACCGCCGGGTCGGCCGCGCACGCGCCCGTCGTGGCGGCGGCCGACGCGGATGAGCCGATCGCCATCGTCGCGATGACCTGCCGGTTCCCGGGTGGGGTCAGTTCGCCGGAGGAGCTCTGGAATCTGGTCGCCTCGGGCCGTGACGCCATCGGGGAGTTTCCGACCGGCCGAGGCTGGGATCTGGACGGCCTTTTCCACCCCGATCCAGACCACCCCGGCACCTCGTACGCGCGCAAAGGCGGGTTCCTGTACGACGCCGATGCGTTCGATGCGGCGTTCTTCGGGATCAATCCGCGGGAGGCGCTGGCCACTGATCCGCAGCAGCGGTTGCTGTTGGAGGCGTCGTGGGAGGTGCTGGAGCGGGCGGGGATCGACCCGGTGTCGTTGAAGGGCAGTCCGACCGGTGTGTATGCGGGCGTGATGTACCACGACTACGCGGCCGGGCTCAGCGGCGGCGACGCGCGGCTGGAGGGCTACGCCATGCTGGCCAGTTCGGGCAGCGTGGTCTCGGGCCGGGTGGCGTACACGCTGGGCTTTGAGGGTCCTGCGGTGACGGTGGATACGGCGTGTTCGTCGTCGTTGGTGGCGATGCATCTGGCGGCGCAGGCGTTGCGGCAGGGGGAGTGCACGCTGGCGTTGGCCGGTGGGGTGACGGTTATGGCCACGCCGGATGTGTTCACCGGTTTCTCCCGTCAGCGTGGTCTGGCCCCCGATGGCCGGTGCAAGCCCTTCGCGGCGGCCGCCGACGGCACCGGCTGGAGCGAAGGCGTGGGCGTACTGCTGCTGGAGCGGCTGTCGGACGCCCGGCGCAATGGTCACGACGTCCTGGCCGTGATCCGTGGCTCCGCCGTCAATCAGGACGGTGCGTCGAACGGACTCACCGCGCCGAACGGACCCTCACAGCAACGAGTCATCCGCCAAGCGTTGACGAGCGCCGGGCTGTCGCCGTCCGACATCGACGCGGTGGAGGCGCATGGTACGGGTACGACGCTGGGTGATCCGATCGAGGCGCAGGCGCTGCTGGCCACCTATGGTCAGGATCGCCCTGACGGGCAGCCGCTGTTGCTCGGCTCGATCAAGTCCAATATCGGCCATGCCCAGGCGGCGGCGGGTGTGGCGGGCGTCATCAAGATGGTGCAGGCCATGCGCCATGGAACGCTGCCCGCCTCTCTGCACATCGATGAGCCGAGCCCGCATGTGGACTGGGACAGCGGTGCGGTGCGGCTGCTGACCGAGGCGGTGGAGTGGCCGAACGGTGAGCGGCCGCGCCGGGCCGGTGTGTCCTCGTTCGGCGCCTCCGGCACCAACGCCCATCTCCTTCTGGAGCAGGCCCCCGAGCCGGTCGAGCGTGTCACCACCGAACCCGTGATCTCCCCCGACACGCGGGCGGTGCCATGGACGCTGTCCGCGCGGAGTGCGGAGGCGCTGCGCGGCCAAGCCGCCGCGCTGGCCGAACGCGTCGCCAGCTGCCCGGAGCTGCCGACGGTCGAGGTGGGCTGGTCACTTGCCACCACGCGATCGCTGTTCGAGCACCGGGCGGTGGCGTTGGGCGGTGACCGCGCCGAGCTGTTGGCCGCCGTGGAGGCACTGGCGAGCGGTGAACCACATCCGGGTGTAGTGCTCCCCGCCAGTGGCGCGGCGACGGGCAAGACCGTGTGGCTTTTCAGCGGTCAGGGCAGCCAGCGCCAGGGGATGGGGGCCGGGCTGTACGAACGGTTCCCGGTGTTCGCCACGGCCTTCGACGAGGTCTGCGGCCTGCTCGACCCCCACCTGGAACATCCGCTCCGCGACGTGGTCTTCCACGGGGTGGCCGAGCGGCCGAGGCTGCTGGACCACACCACCTACGCCCAGGCCGGACTGTTCGCCCTGCACATCGCCCTGGCCCGGCTGCTCGACTCGGTCGGCGTACGCCCCGACGCGGTCATCGGGCACTCCATCGGCGAGATCGCGGCGGCCCATATCGCCGGGGTCTTCGACCTCCCCGATGCCTGCTGTCTCGTCGCCGCCCGCGCCACCCTGATGGGAGGGCTTCCCGAAGGCGGAGGCATGGTCACCATCGCGGCCACCGCCGATGAACTCGCCGAGGACCTGGCCCGATACGAAGGCCAGGTGGGCATCGCCGCCCTCAATACCCCTGGCAACACCGTCGTCTCCGGTCCGATCGAGCTGGTCGCCGATATCGGCGCCAACTGGGTGGCCAAGGGCCGCAAGACCAGGACCCTGACCGTCAGCCACGCCTTCCACTCCCCGCTGATGGACCCCATCCTGGAGCCGTTCGCGCAGGCCATCGACGGCCTGACCTTCCACCGGCCCACCCTCCCAGTGCTCAGCAACCTCACCGGTGAGCCGGCCGACGAGGAGATGGCCACACCGGGCTACTGGGTGCGCCACATCCGCCAACCCGTCCGATTCCACCCCGCCGTCGCTCATATCGCGCCCGAAACCGGCGTCTTCCTCGAACTCGGCCCCGACCCCGTCCTCGCCACCGCGACCCAGCACACCCTTCAGCACCTCACCCCCGACGGGGCGACGACCGACGCCGACGCCGATGAGGGCGAGGCCGGGGCCGGGGCCGAGCGGCCGACTCCGCTGGTGACGGCCACCCTGAGCCGTAAACGACCCGATGTGTACGCACTCGGCCACGCCCTCGCCCAACTGCACACCCATGGCACCGATGTCGACTGGGCCCACTGGTTCCCGGCCGACCCGGCGCCTCGGACGGTCGACCTGCCCACGTACGCCTTCCAGCGCGAGCGCTACTGGCTGGCCCAGGGCGGTGGCGTGGGGGATGTGGGGGCCGCCGGGCTGCAGCGGGTGGAGCATGCGCATCTCCCGGCGGCCGTCGGGCTCGCCGACGGCGGGCTGGTGCTCACCGGCCGGATCTCGGCCGGTGGCGGTGCCGGGGGCTGGCTGGCCGAGCATGTGATGGCTGGCGCCGTGCTGGCGCCGGGCGCGGCGCTGGTGGAGTGGGCGCTGCGGGCCGCCGATGAGGCGGGCTGCGGCGGGGTGGAGGAGTTGGCGCTCCAGGTCCCGCTCGTGCTGCCCGCGTCCGGTGGGCTGCGCGTTCAGGTGGTGGTCGGCGTGGCCACCGAGGACGGGCGGCGTGATGTGCGGGTGTACTCCCGGCCCGACCGCGATGTCGAGCCCGGTGCCGAACCGGGCTGGGTATGCCATGCCGAGGGCGTCCTGAGCCCGCCGTCCCCGCAGAGCCCCGCGCGGGAGCCGGTGGACGAGCCGGGCCGGGCGTGGCCCCCGGTGGGCGCGGAGCCCGTACGGCTGGACGGGTTCTACGAGCGCGCCGCGGCGTCGGGATACGCCTACGGGCCGTCGTTCCGTGGCCTGCGGGCCGTATGGCGGGACGGCGAGGACCTCCTGGCCGAAGTGGCGCTGCCCGAGGCCGCCGGAGACCCGGACGGATTTGGTATCCATCCGGCACTGCTGGATGCCGCGCTCCATCCGGCGTTCCTCCTCGACCGGCCCGGGCAGGAGCACGACGACGGCCGGGTGTGGCTGCCGTTCGCCTGGAACGGGGTATCGCTGTCGGCGGGCGGTGCCACGACCGTACGAGTCCGGCTCTCGCCCCAGGAGCAGGAGGCGGGTGGCGCCGAGGGCGAGCGCGGTCTGCGGGTCGCGGTGGCCGACGCACTGGGCGGTCCGGTGCTGACCGTCGACTCGCTGGTGATGCGACCGGCCGCCGTCGACCAACTGCGCACCTCCGGCGGGCCCGAGGTGGAGGGGCTGTTCACCCTGGAGTGGACGTCCCTGCCCGTCCCCGCACCGGACACCGGCGCCGGACACCAGGGGCCGGATCCGGCGGACGGCGGCGAGTGGGTGGTTCTGGGCCCGCAGGAGTGCGGGCCGATCGTGCCGGGCGCGGTACACCATCCGCATCTGGAGGCGTTGGTGTCCGCCCTCGACGGTGACGGCCCCGCCCCCTCGGTGGCCGTCGCGTATCTGCCCGCGCTCGGCGGCTCGTCCGGCGGGGACGCGGGTACGGACCTGGCGGCCGCCGGTCTGGCGGCCTCGGAGCGGGCGCTGGAACTGGTGCGGGACTGGCTGGCCGAACCGCGGCTGGCCGAGACCCGGCTGGTGATGGTCACGCGGGGAGCGGTCGCGGTCGACATCTCCGAGGCGGTCGACACCTCGGAGGCGGTCGACACCTCGGAGGCGGACGGCGCCTCCGAGGCGGACGGCGCCGGAGACGGCGGCCTGGACGTGGCCGGGGCCGCCGTGTGCGGACTGGTGCGCAGTGCGCAGGCGGAGAACCCGGGGCGATTCCTTCTGGTCGATCTCGACCCGGACTCCGAGCCGCTCGAAGAGAGTGTGCGCAGCGCCGTGGCCTGGGCGGCGCACCTGGACGAGCCGCAGGTCGCGCTGCGGGCGGGGCGGCTCCGGGTGCCCCGGCTGATGCGTGCCGGTGGCGTGAGCAGCGGGGGAGTGGCCGCACTGGTGGGACAGCCCGCATGGCGGCTGGAGCTGACCGGCGCGGCCACGGTCGAGAACGTGAAGCCGGTGCCGTGTCCGGAGGTGCTCGAGCCCCTCGGACCGCGTCAGGTGCGGGTCGCGGTGCACGCGGCCGGTATCAACTTCCGCGACGCGCTCATCAGTTTGGGCATGGTCCCCGGCCAGACCGGGCTCGGTGGCGAAGGCTCCGGTGTGGTGCTGGACGTCGGCCCCGAGGTGACCGGGGTCGCGGTGGGCGACCTGGTCATGGGGGTCTTCGACCGCGCGTTCGGCCCGACGGCGGTGACCGACACCCGCATGGTGGCGCCCGTTCCCGCCGGGTGGACCTCTCCGCAGGCGGCCTCGGTGCCGGTGGCGTTCCTGACCGCCTGGTACGGACTCGTGGAACTGGCCCGGCTCCGGGCCGGGGAGACGGTCCTGATCCATGCCGCGACCGGCGGTGTGGGCATGGCGGCCGTACGGATCGCCCGGCATCTGGGGGCGGAGGTCTACGCGACGGCGAGCCCCGGCAAGCATGAGGTGCTGGAGGCGATGGGCATCGACGAGGCGCATCGTGCCTCGTCGCGCGATCTGGACTTCGAGGAGGTGTTCCGCGAGGCCACCGGCGGGCGTGGCCTCGATGTGGTGCTCAACAGCCTCGCCGGACCCTTCGTCGACGCCTCCCTGCGGCTGCTGGGCGAGGGCGGCCGGCTGATGGAGATGGGCAAGACCGACCTCCGTGACCCCGAGCGCGTCGCGGAGGAGTACCCCGGGGTGACGTACCAGGTCTACGACCTGATCACCGACGCCGGGCCCGAACACATCGGCCGGATGCTGGGCGAACTGGGCGAGTTGTTCACCACCGGAGCCCTGCGGCCACTGCCGGTGCGGACGTGGCCGCTCAGCCGGACACGTGAGGCGCTGCGCCATCTCAGCCAGGCCAAGCACACCGGCAAGCTGGTCCTGGACGTCCCCGCCCCGGTGGACCCGGACGGCACCGTCCTCATCACCGGTGGCACCGGCACCCTGGGCGCGCTGGTCGCCGAACACCTCGTACGCGTCTGGCGGATCGGGCATCTGCTGCTGGTGAGCCGCCGTGGCCCGGAAGCACCGGGCGCCCGGGACCTCGTCGACCGGCTGGCCGCCCTGGGCGCGCGGGTACGGATCGTCGCCGCCGATGTCACCGAAGCGGCAGCCGTGGCGGAGCTGGTGGCGGGGGTCGACCCCGGGCATCCGCTGACCGGAGTCATCCATGCGGCGGGTGTGCTGGACGACGCGGTCGTCACCGCGCAGACTCCCGAGCGGCTGGCGCGGGTCTGGGCGGCGAAGGCCACCGCCGCGGCGCATCTGCACGCCGCGACGGCACATCTGCGCCTGGGCGCGTTCGTGCTGTTCTCGTCGGCCGCCGGGGTCATGGGCAGCCCGGGACAGGCCAACTACGCGGCGGCCAACGCCTTCTGCGACGCGCTGGCGGCCCACCGTCAGGCTCTTGGCCTGCCGACGGTCTCGGTGGCCTGGGGCCTGTGGGCCGAATCCAGCGAGATGACCGGCGGCCTCGCCGACGCGGACCTGGCCCGGATGTCCCGCTCGGGCGTCACCGCGATGGCCGCCGACCATGCCCTGCGGCTGCTCGACGCGGCGGCCGAGCACGGCGGCCACCAGCTGATCGCGGCGGACATGAACACCCGTGTCCTGGCCGCCCAACCCGCCGACGGCCTCCCCGCCACGCTCCGTGCCCTCGCCGCATCGGGCGCCGGTGGCGCGGCGGCGCGGCGTACGGCGGCGGCAGCCGATGCGCGGCCGGACGACTGGGCCGGGCGGCTGGCGGGCCTGTCCGCGGCGGAACAGCACCGCACGGTACTCCAGCTGGTCCGTGGCCATGTGGCCACCGTGCTCGGGCATGCCGACGCCGAAGCGGTACAGGCCGACACCAACTTCAAGGAGCTCGGTTTCGACTCCCTGACCGCCGTCGAACTGCGCAACCGGCTCGCCGCCGCCACCGGTCTGCGGCTGCCCGCCGCCCTCGTCTTCGACTATCCGGAGGCGGCCGTGCTCGCCGACTACCTGCTGGAACGCATCGCCCCGGCGGTCGGCGCCGCCACGGGCCGGGACGGCGCCGATCCGGTCCTCAACGAACTGGCCAGGCTCGAAGCCACCCTGATCGGCCTCGAGATGGAAGACGACGATTCGGGGGCGGTCACGGCACGGCTCGAAAGCCTGCTGGCGAAGTGGAAAGCGACACGAAAGCCGGCGGAGGAAGAAATGACCGCCGCGGAGAGGCTGGAGTCCGCGTCCGCGGCCCAGGTTCTCGACTTCATCGACAACGAACTGGGTGTGTCCTGAATGTGCCGGGCGCGACGATCGCTGAGGCCGGGTGAAACCTCATGGTGAACGTGAATGAAGAGAAACTGGTCGAGTATCTCAAGCGCGTTTCCGCGGATCTGCACGATACGCGCCTGCGTTTGCGCGAGGTGGAGGAGCGATACCAGGAGCCGATCGCGGTCGTGAGCATCGCGTGCCGGTTCCCGGGCGGGGTGAACACGCCCGAGGACCTGTGGCGGCTGGTCACCGGCGGTGTGGACGCGATCGGGGATTTTCCCACCGACCGCGGCTGGGATCTCGACAGCCTCTATCACCCGGACCCGGACCACCCCGGCACCACGTATGTCCGCCGGGGCGGATTCCTCTACGACGCCGACCGATTCGACCCCCAGTTCTTCGGCATCAGCCCACGCGAGGCGCTCGCCACCAGCCCTCAGCAGCGACTCCTGCTGGAGACCGCCTGGGAGGCATGCGAACGGGCGGGAATCGACCCGGTGTCCCTCAAGGGCTCCCGGACGGGTGTCTACGCCGGTACGGCGACCACCGGCGGCGCCACATCGGGTGACCTTCCGCAGAAGGGATCCGAGGGATACGCGGGCAACGCACCGAGCCTGCTGTCGGGCCGGGTCTCCTACACCTTCGGCCTGGAAGGACCGGCCGTCACGGTGGAGACGGCGTGCTCGTCATCCCTGGTCGCGATCCATCTGGCCTGCCAGGCACTGCGGCAGGAGGAGTGCACCCTGGCCCTGGCCGGCGGGGTGACGGTGATGGCCACTCCCGAGGTGTTCACCGGCTTCTCCCGGCAACGGGGGCTGTCCCCGGACGGGCGGTGCAAGGCGTTCTCGGTGCACGCGGATGGCACGGGGTGGGGCGAAGGCGTCGGACTCGTCCTGCTGGAGCGGCTGTCCGACGCCCGGCGCAACGGGCATGAGGTGCTCGCCCTGATCCGTGGCTCGGCCATCAACCAGGACGGCGCCAGCAACGGATTCACCGCGCCGAACGGCCCCTCCCAGCAGCGGGTGATCCGCCAGGCTCTCGCCAGCGCCCGGCTGGCCCCGTCCGAGGTGGACGCGGTGGAGGCGCATGGCACGGGCACCAAGCTGGGCGACCCGATCGAGGCCGACGCGCTGATCGCCACCTACGGCCGGGACCGGCCGGAGGACCGGCCGCTGTGGCTCGGCTCGCTGAAGTCCAACATTGGCCATACGCAGGGCGCGGCGGGTGTGGCCGGTGTGATCAAGATGGTCATGGCCCTGCGATACGGCGTACTCCCGGCCACCCTCCATGCCGAGGAACTGACGCCCCACGTGGAGTGGGACGGCGGCGGTGTGCGGCTGCTGACGGAGGCGGTCGAGTGGCCGACGGGCGAGCGCCCGCGCCGGGCCGGTGTGTCGTCCTTCGGGATCAGCGGCACCAATGCGCATGTGATCGTGGAGCAGGCTCCAGAGGGGGATGTGGAGTCGGCGTCCTCCGAGGTGGGCGGGGTGGTGCCGTGGGTGGTGTCGGGGCGCAGTGCGGAGGCGTTGCGGGGGCAGGCGGCCGCTCTGGTTGAGCGGGCGGGCGGTGCGTCCGAGCTGTCGGCGGTGGAGGTGGGGTGGTCGTTGGTTACTACGCGGTCGGTGTTTGAGCATCGGGCGGTGGTGGTGGGCGCTGATCGGGCCGAGTTGGTGGCGGCGGTGGAGGCGTTGGCGGGGGGTGTGTCGCATTCGGGTGTGGTGCAGTCGGGTGGGGCGGCGTTGGTGGGTGATGTGGGTCCGGTGTTGGTGTTTCCGGGTCAGGGTTCGCAGTGGGTGGGGATGGGTGCGGAGTTGCTGGAGGTTTCGGCGGTGTTCGCGGCGCGGGTGGGGGAGTGTGAGCGGGCGCTTTCGGCGTATGTGGACTGGTCGCTGATGGATGTGTTGCGGGGTGTGGAGGGTGCGGCGGATCTGGGGCGGGTGGATGTGGTGCAGCCGGTGTTGTGGGCGGTGATGGTGTCGTTGGCTGCGGTGTGGGCGGGGTATGGGGTGTGTCCTGCGGCGGTGGTGGGTCATAGCCAGGGTGAGATCGCGGCGGCTGTGGTGGCGGGTGCGCTGTCGTTGGAGGACGGCGCGAAGGTGGTGGCGCTGCGGAGTAAGGCGTTGCGACAGCTGGCTGGGGGTGGGGCGATGGCCTCCCTCGGCGTGGGTCAGGAGCGGGCTGGGCAGTTGCTGTCGGAGCTTGGCGGTCAGGCGGCTGGTGTGGGCGTGGCGGCTGTCAATGGGCCCTTTTCCACGGTGGTTTCGGGTCCGCCGGAGCAGGTGGCTGCTGTCGTGGCGGCGTGTCAGGAGGTGGGGGAGCGGGCGCGGTTGATTGAGGTGGATTATGCCTCGCACGGTCCTCAGGTGGAGGAGATCCGTGGGGAGTTGAACGAGGTTCTGGCCGGTGTCCGTCCGCTTGATACGTCCGGTTCGGGCACGGCGTTCTACTCGACCGTGACCGGTGGTCGTACCGCTACCACCGACTTGGACACCGGTTATTGGGTGGCGAATCTGCGGGAGCGGGTGCGGTTCACCGATGCCGTTGAGGCGTTGCTGGCGGACGGGCATCGGGTATTCATCGAGGCCAGTACCCACCCGGTGCTCACGCTCGGCCTGCAAGAGACCTTCGAGGAAGCCGATATCCCGGCCGTCACAGTGCCCACCCTGCGCCGTGACCATGGCGGACAGGCTCAGCTCCTCCATTCGCTCGCCCAGGCGTTCACCGCCGGGGTCGATGTCGACTGGTCGGCCGCGTTCCCGGCCGACCCCACGCCTCGTACGGTCGATCTGCCCACGTATGCCTTCCAGCGCCAGCGCTACTGGGCCACCGCCACCGGCGGGGTCGGCGATGTGGGTGCCGCGGGGTTGCAGCGGTTGGAGCACCCGTTGTTGCGGGCGGCGGTGGGCCTCGCCGATGGCGGGCTGGTGCTGACCGGACGGGTGTCGGCCACCGGCGGCGACGGCTGGCTCGGTGACCATGTGGTCGCCGGAGTGCCACTGGCGCCGGGTGCGGCGTTGGTGGAGTGGGCGTTACGGGCGGCCGACGAGGCGGGCTGTGGGGGCATCGAGGAACTGGCGCTGCAGGTCCCGTTGGTGCTGCCGCCGTCGGGTGGGCTGCGGGTGCAGATCGTCGTAGGCGAGGCCGCCGAGGACGGGCGGCGCGATGTGCGGGTGCACTCCCGGCCCGACCGCGATGCCGAACCCGGCGCGGATCCGGACTGGGTGACCCATGCGGAGGGCGTCCTGAGCCCGCCGGCCGCGCCGGGTGCGGCCGAGGAGCTGGGGGGAGTCTGGCCTCCCGAGGGCGCGAAGCCGATGGATGTCGAGGGGTTCTACGAGCATGCCGTGGCGTCGGGCTATGCGTATGGGCCGTCGTTCCAGGGGCTGCGTGCCGTGTGGCGGGACGGCGCTGACCTGCTGGCCGAGGTGGCGCTGCCCGAGGCGGCGGGGGACGCGGACGGCTTCGGTATCCACCCGGCACTGCTCGACGCCGCCCTGCATCCGATGCTGCTCGCCGCCGACATCGAGTCGGCGGACGACGGGGGCATGAGACTGCCGTTCGCCTGGAACGGCGTCTCCCTGTGGGCCGCGGAGGCGACCACGGTCCGGGTCCGGCTCTCGCCCCGCCAGCCCTCTCCCCATCAGGACGGTGCGGTGGGAGAGCGTGGGGTGCGGGTGGTCGTGGCCGATGCCATGGGCGCCCCGGTGCTGACGGTCGACTCCCTGACGATGCGCCCCGCCGACCCCCATCAGCTGAGGGCCGGGGACGGACGCGGCGTCGATGGGCTGTTCACGCTGGACTGGATCCCGATGCCCGGCGTGTCGGAGGTGGAGACCTCCGACGCCATGGGCTGGGTCGTGCTGGGTGAGGACGCCCTGCACCTGGCCGAGGAGCCGGGACTCGGTGATGGGGGAGTGGTGTGCCATCCGGGTCTCGAAGCGTTGGCCGCCACGCTCGACGAGGGGGCGTCGCCTCCCGCCTTCGCCGTGACCCATCTGCCCGCAGGCGGTGGCCTGCCGGGGGCCGGAGCTGCGGCGACGGCCGCTGATGGCTTGGCTGCCGTCGGTCGAGCGCTGGAGCTGCTGCAGGGGTGGCTGGCCGAACCGCGGCTGGCCGAAACCCGGTTGGTGGTGGTGACACGCGGCGCGGTGTCGACCATCGGCCCCGAAGACGGGGATTTCGGCGACGAAGAGCTGAATGTGGCCGCGGCAGGGCTGTGGGGCCTGCTGCGGAGTGCGCAGGCGGAACACCCCGACCGGTTTGTCCTCCTCGACCTTCACCAGGCCACCGAATCGGCCGCGGGTGATGTGGCGAATGCCGTCGTCCGTGCGGTACGGGCTGATGAATCACAGGCGGCCCTGCGCGCCGGGGGACTGATGGTGCCCCGACTGACGCGCGCACGCGACACCGGCGGCGCCGACGAGCCGGATTCCGGAGGACTGGCCCCTGGTGGGCTCGACCCCGACGGTACGGTGCTGATCACCGGTGGTACGGGCCTGCTGGGCGGTCTGGTGGCCGAGCATCTGGTGCGTACATGGCAGGTCAAGCATCTGGTCCTGGTCAGCCGCCGTGGCTCGGACGCGCCCGGCGCACCGGAGTTGGCCGAGCGGCTGGGCGACCTGGGCGCGCAGGTGCGGATCGCCGCGGTGGATGTGACGGACGGCGACGCGGTCGCCGACGCGGTGGCCGGTATCGACCCGGCGCATCCGCTGACCGGTGTCATTCATGCGGCGGGGCTGCTGGATGACGCGGTGGTCACCTCGCAGACCCGGGAACAGGTGGCGCGGGTATGGGCGGCGAAGGCCGCGGCGGCTGCCCATCTGCACACCGCCACGGCGGACTTTCCGCTCCGCATGTTCGTGATGTACTCCTCGGCTGCCGGAGTCGTGGGCAACGCGGGTCAGGCCGGATACGCGGCGGCGAACGCGTTTGTCGATGCCTTGGTCACCCATCGGCGGGCGCTGGGACTGCCGGGGCTTTCGCTGGCCTGGGGGCTGTGGGCCCAGTCCAGCGAGATGACCGGGCATGTGGGCCGGGCAGACCTGACGCGACTGCGCGGGATGAGGCCGTTGTCGTCCGAGCGCGGGCTGGCCCTGCTGGACGCCGCATGCCGGTTCGCGAGTCCACTGATGGTGGCCGTGGACCTCGATCCGGCCGGGGCGGCCGGTGAGGATCTTCCGGCGGTGTTGCGGGGGTTGGTGGCCGGTCGGGCCAGGCGGCGGATGGCTGAGGGTGGCTCGTCGGTTTCGGGGTTGGCGGGGCGGTTGGTGGGGTTGGGGGTTGGTGCTCGGTTGGATGTGGTGGTGGAGGTGGTGCGGGGTGGTGTGGCGGTGGTGTTGGGGTTTGGTTCTGTGAGTGAGGTGCGGGTGGATGCCGCGTTTAAGGAGTTGGGTTTTGATTCGTTGACGGCGGTGGAGTTGCGTAATCGGTTGTCGGTGGTGACGGGGTTGCGGTTGCCGGCGACGATGGTGTTCGACTATCCGACGCCTCGGGTGCTGGCGGAGTATCTGTGCACCCGGCTGACCGGCGAGACCGCCGGTTCCCGTGCACCCGTCGCGGCGAGGGCCGATACGGACGATCCCGTGGCGATCATCGGCATGACCTGCCGTTTCCCGGGAGGTGCGAACTCCCCTGAAGCGCTGTGGGACCTGGTCGCCTCGGGGCAGGACGTCATCGGGGAGTTTCCGACCGGCCGAGGCTGGGATCTGGACGGGCTGTTCCATCCGGACCCCGATCACCCGGGCACCAGCTATGCCCACGAGGGCGCCTTCCTCTATGACGCCGATGCGTTCGATGCGGCGTTCTTCGGGATCAATCCGCGGGAGGCGCTGGCCACTGATCCGCAGCAGCGGTTGCTGTTGGAGGCGTCGTGGGAGGTGCTGGAGCGGGCGGGGATCGACCCGGTGTCGTTGAAGGGCAGTGCGACCGGTGTGTACGCGGGCGTGATGTACCACGACTACGCTGCCGGGCTGAGCGGTGGCGCCGATGTGAAGCTCGAGGGCTACGCGATGCTCGCGGGTTCGGGCAGCGTGGTCTCGGGCCGGGTGGCGTACACGCTGGGCTTTGAGGGTCCTGCGGTGACGGTGGATACGGCGTGTTCGTCGTCGTTGGTGGCGATGCATCTGGCGGCGCAGGCGTTGCGGCAGGGGGAGTGCACGCTGGCGTTGGCCGGTGGGGTGACGGTTATGGCCACGCCGGATGTGTTCACCGGTTTCTCCCGTCAGCGTGGTCTGGCCCCCGATGGCCGGTGCAAGCCCTTCGCGGCGGCCGCCGACGGGACGGGCTGGGGCGAGGGCGCGGGTGTTCTGCTGCTGGAGCGGCTGTCGGACGCGCGGCGCAACGGCCATGAGGTGCTGGCGGTGATCCGTGGTTCGGCCGTCAATCAGGACGGTGCGTCGAACGGACTCACCGCGCCGAACGGACCCTCACAGCAGCGGGTGATCCGCCAAGCGCTGGCGAGCGCTGGGCTGTCGGTCTCGGATGTCGATGCGGTGGAGGCGCATGGTACGGGTACGACGTTGGGTGATCCGATCGAGGCGCAGGCGCTGCTGGCCACCTATGGTCAGGATCGCCCTGACGGGCAGCCGCTGTTGCTCGGCTCGATCAAGTCCAATATCGGGCATACGCAGGCGGCGGCGGGTGTGGCGGGCGTCATCAAGATGGTGCAGGCCATGCGCCATGGAACGCTGCCCGCCTCTCTGCACATCGATGAGCCGAGCCCGCATGTGGACTGGGACAGCGGTGCGGTGCGGCTGCTGACCGAGGCGGTGGAGTGGCCGAACGGTGAGCGGCCGCGCCGGGCCGGTGTGTCCTCGTTCGGCGCCTCCGGCACCAACGCCCACGTCATCCTCGAACAGGCGCCCGCCACACCTGAGGAGGATGGACAGACAGAGCCGGTCTCCTCCGACATGGGCACGGTCTCGTGGGTGCTCTCGGCGCGGAGTGCGGAGGCGCTGCGCGGCCAGGCCGCCGCCCTGGCTGAACGTGTGGGCGGCGCGTCCGAGCTGTCGTCCGGTGATGTGGGGTGGTCGTTGGCCACCACACGGTCGGTGTTCGAGCATCGGGCGGTGGCGTTGGGTGATGACCGCGCCGAGCTGTTGGCCGCCGTGGAGGCGTTGGCGGCGGATGTGTCTCATCCGGGTGTGGTGCAGTCGGGTGCGGCGGCGCTGGCGGGTGATGTGGGTCCGGTGCTGGTTTTCCCCGGCCAGGGTTCGCAGTGGGTCGGTATGGGCGCCGAGCTGCTGCAGGTGTCGCCGGTGTTCGCGGCACGAGTGGCGGAGTGCGAGCGGGCGCTGGCGCCGTATGTGGACTGGTCGCTCACCGATGTGCTGCGCGGCGCGGAGGGTGCGGCGGATCTGGGGCGGGTGGACGTGGTCCAACCCGTGCTGTGGGCGGTGATGGTGTCGTTGGCTGCGGTGTGGGCGGGGTATGGGGTGCGTCCTGCGGCGGTGGTGGGCCATAGCCAGGGTGAGATCGCGGCTGCGGTGGTCGCGGGAGTGCTGTCCCTGGAGGACGGTGCCAAGGTGGTGGCTCTGCGGAGTAAGGCGTTGCGGCGGTTGGCCGGGGGTGGGGCGATGGCCTCCCTCGGTGTGGGTCAGGAACGGGTGGGCGAGTTGCTCTCCGGTCTGGGCGATCAGGCCGCTGGGGTAGGCGTAGCCGCAGTCAACGGGCCTTCGTCGACCGTAGTTTCGGGTCCGCCGGAGCAGGTGGCCGCTGTCGTCGCAGCGTGCCAGGAGGTAGGGGAGCGGGCACGGCTGATCGAGGTGGATTATGCCTCGCACGGTCCTCAGGTGGAGGAGATCCGTGAGGAGTTGAACGAAGTTCTGGCCGGTGTCTGCCCGCTCGATACGTCCGGTTCGGGCACGGCGTTCTACTCGACCGTGACCGGCGGTCGTGCCGTCACCGCCGACCTGGACACCGGTTATTGGGTGGCGAACCTGCGGGAGCGGGTGCGGTTCACCGATGCCGTTCGGGCGTTGCTGGCGGACGGGCATCGGGTGTTCATCGAGGCCAGTACGCATCCCGTGCTCACCCTCGGCCTGCAGGAGACCTTCGAGGAAGCGGAGGTCACGGCCGTCACCGTGCCGACCCTGCGCCGCGATCACGGCGGCCAGGCCCAGCTCCTCCAATCGCTCGCCCAGGCGTTCACCGCCGGGGTCGGCGTCGACTGGACCACGCTGTACCCGAGTTCCCCGGCACCCCGTGTGGTCGCACTGCCCACCTACGCGTTCCAACGCGAGCGCTACTGGCTCGACGGCCATGGTGGACGCGCCGGCGACCCGGCCGACCTCGGGCTCGTCTCCGCCGGACATCCGCTGCTGGGTGCCGCTGTGGAGCTCGCCGATGGCCGTGGCCATGTGCTGACGGGCCGGATTTCGGCCCGCACGCATACCTGGCTCGGTGAGCACGTGGTGGCGGACGCGGTGCTGGTCCCGGGCGCGGCACTGGCCGAGTGGGTGCTGCGGGCGGCCGATGAGGTCGGCTGTGGCGGAGTGGATGAACTGGCGCTGCGGGTGCCGCTGGTCCTGCCGTTGTCGGGCGCCCAGCGGGTGCAGGTCGTCGTGGGCGAGGCCGCCGAGGACGGGCGTCGTGATGTGCGGGTGTACTCCCGGCCCGCCGGTGAAGGAGACTCCGCCACGGGATGGGTCTGTCATGCGGAGGGCGTGTTGAGCGCACCCGCGGACCGTTCCGACGAGGGGCTGGGACTGGGCGGGGCGTGGCCCCCGGCCGGTGCGGCTCCGCTCGGCGTCGAGGGGTTCTACGACCGGGCCGCGGCCTCGGGATATGCCTACGGACCGTCGTTCCAGGGACTGCGGGCCGTATGGCGGGACGGCGCGGACGTGTGCGCGGAGGTGGCCCTGCCCGAGGCCGCCGGGGAGCAGGCCGGATTTGGTATCCACCCGGCCTTGCTGGACGCCGCGCTGCATCCCGCACTGCTGATCGACCAGCTCGACGCGAACGACACCGACACCGACACCGAGCCCGGTACCGAAGCCACCGACGGCCAGATCTGGCTGCCGTTCGCCTGGAACGGCGTGACGTTGTGGGCGGCCGGGGCCACCACGGTCCGGGTTCGGCTCTCTCCCCAGCCGGAGAACGCCGAGGGCGAGCGCGCACTACGGCTGACCGTGGCCGATGCCGTCGGCGCTCCGGTGCTGACCGTGGACTCCGTGGCGATGCGGCCCGCGAGCGTCGAGCAGTTGCGGGCGGCGGTGGCTCACGGCAGCCACGGCACGGACAGCCTGTTCACCGTCGATTGGACGCCCCTGCCGCTCGCGGCCAGGGCCGAAGAGGCAGCGGCCGGGGATGACGGCTGGGCCGTCCTGGGCGCCGACGGCCACCCGGATCCTGCCGCGCTGATCGCGGCACTCGGCGATGAGAAACCCGTCCCGCCGGTTGTTCTCGCCGATATGACCACCCTGGCCAGCCCCACCGGTGCGGGCGCCGAGGAGGCGTCGACCGAGGCGCTGTCGGCGACGGAACGGGCGCTGGAACTGGTGCGAAGCTGGCTCGCCGAACCGCGGTTGGCAGACGCCCGGTTGGTGGTGGTCACGCGAGGCGCGGTCGCGGTCGACGGTCCCGAGAGCACCACCCGGGTGGACCTGGCCGCGGCCGCCGTGTGGGGCCTCGTACGCAGCGCACAGTCGGAGAATCCCGGCCGGTTCGTCCTCCTCGACCGCGACGACGACCTCGACGCCAACCCCAACCCCAACCCCAACGCCAACGCCAACGCCAACGCCAACCGTAACCCTCACACCGAAGCCGTGCACATCGCCGTGGCGCGCGCCGTGGAGATGGACGAGCCCCAGCTGGCCTTGCGTGCCGGCCGGGCGCTGGTGCCCCGTCTGGTCCATGCCGGTACCGGGGGCGCGGGGCTGGTGGGCCCCGTGGAGCAGCCGGAGGCATGGCGGCTGGACACGGCGGGCACGGCGACCCTCGAGAACGTCGTCCCCGTGCCCTGCCCCGAGGTGCTGGAGCCCCTGTGCGCCGGCCAGGTACGGATCGCCGTACGCGCCGCCGGTGTCAACTTCCGTGATGTGCTGGTCGGTTTGGGCATGGTGCCCGGCCAGACCGGACTCGGCGGTGAGGGCGCCGGAGTGGTGGTGGACATCGGCCCCGAGGTGACCCACGTGTCCGTGGGCGATCGCGTCATGGGGGTCCTCGACCAGTCGTTCGGACCGCTGGCGGTCACCGACGCGCGGTTGCTGGCGCCGATCCCGGACGGCTGGAGCTTCCGGCAGGCGGCGGCCGTACCGGTGGCCTACCTCACCGCCTGGTACGGACTGACCGACCTCGCCGGGCTCCGGCCAGGGGAGTCGGTGCTGATCCATGCCGCGACCGGTGGTGTGGGGACGGCCGCGGTGCGGATCGCGCGGCATCTGGGTGCGGAGGTCTACGCCACGGCGAGTCCGGGGAAGCATGCGGTGCTGGAGGCGATGGGCATCGACGAGGCGCATCGGGCCTCCTCACGCGATCTGGACTTCGAGGAGACGCTCCGGGCAGCCACCGGCGGCCGGGGTGTGGATGTGGTGCTCAACAGTCTCGCCGGGCCGTTCGTGGACGCCTCGCTCCGTCTCCTCCGCGAGGGCGGCCGGTTGCTGGAGATGGGCAAGACCGATGTCCGCGACCCGGAGCTGATCACCGCCGAATACCCCGGGGTGACCTACCGGGTCTACGACCTGATCGCTGATGCCGGTCCGGATCGTATCGGCCAAATGCTGCGGGAGCTGGGCGAGTTGTTCGCCTCCGGTGTGCTGGAGCCTCCTCCGGTACGGGCGTGGCCGTTGAGCCGGGCGCGTGAGGCGCTGCGGTATTTCAGTCAGGCCAAGCACACCGGCAAGCTGGTGCTGGACGTCCCTGCCCCCGTGGACCCGGACGGCACCGTGCTCATCACGGGTGGCACCGGCACCCTCGGCCGACACGTCGCCGAACATCTCGTCCGCGCCTGGAAGATCCGCCATCTGCTGCTGGTGAGCCGCAGCGGGCCCGAGGCCCCCGGCGCACCGGAGCTGCTGGCCCACCTCACCGACCTGGGCGCCGAGGCCCGGATCGTGGCCGCGGACGTCACCGACGGCGCCGCGGTGAACGACCTCGTCGCGGGCGTCGACCCGGCGCACCCCCTGACCGGTGTCGTGCACGCGGCGGGGGCGCTGGACGACGCGGTGGTCACCTCGCAGACCCCGGAACGTCTGGCGCGGGTGTGGGCGCCCAAGGCCACGGCCGCGGCCCATCTCCATGCCGCCACCGCCCATCTGCGGCTCGGCATGTTCGTGATGTTCTCCTCGGCCGCGGGGGTGATGGGCAGCCCGGGCCAGGCCAACTACGCGGCGGCCAACGCCTATTGCGACGCCCTGGCCACCCACCGCCAGGCCATGGGCCTCCCGGCGGTCTCGGTGGCCTGGGGGCTGTGGGCCGATGTCAGCGGGATGACCGGGCATCTGGACGAGGCGGACCTGGCCAGGATGTCCCGTTCCGGCATCGCCGCGATGTCCGGCGAGCAGGCGCTGGGGCTGATGGACGCCGCCTGCTGGCACGGTGCCCCGCAGCCCGCGGCCGTCCAGCTCGACCTCCGGGCGCTGGCCGCTCAGCCCGCGGACACCCTGCCCGCCCTGCTGCGCACGCTCCTCGACAACGGAACGACCACACGTCGTACCGCCGCCACCGGGGCGCCCGCCGCCGGTCTGGTCGCCCAGCTCGCGGCGGTGCCCGTGGAGGAACAGCACCGGATCCTGCTCACGCTGGTGCGCACGCAGGCCGCGGCGGTCCTGGGCCACACCGACGCCGGGGCGGTGTCCGCTGACACCCCCTTCAAGGATCTGGGCTTCGACTCACTGACCGGTGTCGAACTGCGCAACCGGCTCGCCGCCGCCACCGGGCTGCGGCTCCCCGCCACCGTCGTCTTCAGGCATCCGACGCCCTCGGCCATCGCCGCCGAACTGCGCGAAAAGCTGTGCCCCGCGCAGGCGGACACCTCGGCGCCCGTCTTCGGCGAGCTGGAGAGGCTGGAGGCGGCGATGGCACGCCTCGTGCCCCACGACGAGGTCCGCGACCGGCTGGCGAAGCGCCTGGAGGCGCTGCTGTGGCGCCTGACCGACGACACACCGGCCGAGGCCACCGGCCGGCACCACCCCACCGTGGACGACGGCGCCCTCGACTCCGCGTCGGACGACGAGTTGTTCGAGTTCATCGACAGGGAACTGCCCTCTTGATCGTGAGTGAGGACTGATGTCGGGTACGGAAGAGAAACTCCGCCAGTATCTGAAGCGGGTCACGGTGGATCTCGGGCAGGCTCGTCAGCGGCTGCGCGAGATGGAGGAGCGATCCCAGGAGCCGGTGGCCATCGTGAGCATGGCCTGCCGCTATCCGGGTGGTGTCGGCTGCCCCGAGGAGCTGTGGGAGCTGGTGGCTTCCGGTGGCGACGGCATCACCGCGTTCCCCACCGACCGCGGCTGGGATCTGGAGGGCCTCTACCACCCCGACCCCGACCACCCCGGCACCAGCTACGTCCGGCACGGCGGATTCCTGGACGGCGCCGACCGCTTCGACGCGGAGTTCTTCGGGATCAGCCCGCGCGAGGCCCTGGCGATGGATCCGCAGCAGCGGCTGCTGCTGGAGGTGGCCTGGGAGCTGTTCGAGCGCGCGGGGGTCGACCCGGTGACGGTGAAGGGCAGCCGGACCGGTGTGTACGCGGGCGTGTCCAGCCAGGACTACATGTCCCGGATGCCCCGGGTCCCCGAGGGCTTCGAGGGCTATGCCACCACCGGCAGCCTCACCAGTGTGGTCTCCGGCCGGGTGGCGTACACCCTCGGTCTGGAGGGCCCGGCGGTGACCGTCGACACGGCGTGCTCGTCGTCGCTGGTGGCGATGCATCTGGCGAGCCAGGCGCTGCGTCAGGGCGAATGCGATCTGGCGCTCGCGGGCGGGGTCACCGCGCTCACCACTCCGACCGCCTTCGCCGAGTTCTCCCGGCAGCGCGGGCTGGCCCCGGACGGCCGCTGCAAGTCCTTCGCATCGGCCGCGGACGGCACCGGGTTCTCCGAGGGCGTCGGTCTGGTGCTGCTGGAGCGGCTGTCCGACGCACGGCGCAACGGGCATCGGGTGCTGGCCCTGATCCGGGGCTCGGCCGTCAACCAGGACGGTGCCAGCAACGGTCTGACCGCGCCCAACGACGTATCGCAGGAACGGGTGATCCGTCAGGCGCTGGCCGACGCGCGCCTCGCCGCCGACCAGGTGGACGCGGTGGAGGCGCACGGTACGGGGACTTCCCTCGGCGACCCGATCGAGGCACACGCGCTGCTGGCCACCTACGGACGGGACCGGCCCGGTGAACGGCCCCTGTGGCTGGGGTCGCTCAAGTCGAACATCGGCCATGCCCAGGCGGCCGCCGGAGTGGCCGGTGTCATCAAGATGGTGATGGCGCTCCGGCACGAGACGCTGCCGGTCACCCTGCACATCGATGAGCCGTCCCCTCATGTGGAGTGGGAAGGCGGCGGGGTACGGCTGCTGACCGAACCGGTGGCGTGGCCGAGGAGTGAGCGAGCCCGCAGGGCCGGGGTGTCCTCCTTCGGGATCAGCGGCACCAACGCCCATCTGATCCTGGAACAGGCCCCCGAGCCCAGCCCCCCTGACCGGCCGGTGCCCGCCGACCCCGCTCCCGAGGCAGCGGCGACGGCGGTGGTGCCCTGGGCGCTGTCCGCCCGTGGCGCCCAGGCCCTGCGGGGACAGGCGGCGGCGCTCGCCCGGCGGATGGCCGTCGACCCGGGGCTGTCCATCGCCGATGTGAGCTGGTCGCTGGTCACCACCCGCTCGGTGTTCGACCACCGGGCCGTGGCCGTCGGCGAGACCCGCGAAGAACTGATGGCGGCCGTGGAGGCACTGGCCACCGGCGGAACACATCCGGGCCTCGTCCACCCCGGTGGCGCCGTCGTGGCCGGGGACCTGGGCCCGGTGCTGGTGTTCCCCGGCCAGGGCTCGCAGTGGGCGGGCATGGGCGCCGAACTGCTCGACGCCGCACCCGTGTTCGCGGCCCGCGTGGCGGAGTGCGAACGGGCGCTCGCGCCGTACGTCGACTGGTCCCTCACCGATGTGCTGCGGGGCGCCGACGGGGCGGCCGACCTGGGCCGTGTCGATGTGGTGCAGCCCGTCCTGTGGGCCGTGATGGTGTCGCTCGCCGCGGTGTGGGCAGGCCACGGCGTACGTCCCGGGGCGGTGATCGGGCACAGCCAGGGCGAGATCGCGGCGGCCGTGGTGGCCGGGGCCCTGTCGCTGGAGGACGGCGCCAAGGTGGTGGCGCTGCGCAGCAAGGCGTTGCGGCGGCTCGCCGGTGGCGGGGCGATGGCCTCCCTGGGAGTGAGCCGGGAGCGGGCCGGGAAGCTGCTGGCCGCTCTGGGCGACCAGGCGGCGGCCGTCGGCGTGGCGGCCGTCAACGGCCCCTTCTCCACGGTGATTTCCGGTCCGCCCGAGCAGGTGGCGCACGCCGTGGCGGCGTGTCAGGAGGCGGGCGACCGGGCGCGGCCGATCGAGGTGGACTACGCCTCGCACAGCCCCCAGGTGGACGAGATCGCCGACGAGCTGGCGGAGGCACTGGCGGGCGTCCGGCCGGTCGCGTCCAAGGTGGCGTTCTACTCCACGGTCACCGCCCGGCGGATCGACACCACCGGGCTGGACACCGCGTACTGGGTGACCAACCTCCGTGAGCCGGTGCGGTTCGCCGACACCGTCCAGGCGCTGCTGGCCGACGGCCACCGCGTGTTCATCGAGAGCAGTACCCATCCCGTACTGACCGTGGGAATGCAGGAGAGCTTCGAGGAAGCCGGGGCCGACGCGGTCACCGTGCCCACGCTCCGGCGCGACCACGGCGGCCCGGCGCGGTTGATCGAGTCCCTCGCGCTGGCCTTCACCGTGGGCGTCGCCGTCGACTGGACCACCCTCCACCCCACCGGCCCCGCCGCCCCGCACACCGTCGAACTGCCCACCTACGCCTTCCAGCGGGAGCGGTACTGGCTGGCCGACTCGGTGTCCTTCGCCACCGAGTCCCCGGCGGACGAGGAGGAGTCCCGGTTCTGGGCCGCGGTGGAGGGAGAGGACCTCAGCGCGCTCTCCGAGACGCTGAGCCTCCCGGACGGCACCGGTCACCGGACCTCGCTGGGCACCGTGCTCCCCGCGCTCTCGACATGGCGTCGCGGCCGTCGTGAGCGCTCCGCCGTGGACTCCTGGCGCTACCGCGTCGAGTGGCGGCCCGTCACCGATGCCGCCCCCGCCACCGCGGGCTCCTGGCTCGTGGTCCACCCGAAGGGCGCCGCCGACGGCTGGACGGATGCCTGCGTACGGGCGCTGGGCGCGGACGGCGGCCAGGTGCGCAGGCTGGAGCTGGCCGAGGACACCGACCGGGAGGGGCTCGCCGAACTGCTGCGCTCCCGGTGCGCCGAGGAGACGCCACCGACGGGCGTACTGTCGCTGCTGGCCCTGGACGACGACGCGCGGCCGCTCCCCGGCGTGGCCCCCGGCCTGACCGGCACGCTCACCCTGCTCCAGGCCCTGGTGGACGCCGCCGTCACCGGGCCCCTGTGGTGTGCCACCCGCGGCGCGGTCGCCATCGACGACTCCGACCCCCTGAGCGCTCCCCACCAGGCCCAGCTGTGGGGGCTCGGCAGGGTGGCCGCCCTGGAACACCCCGACCGGTGGGGCGGGTTGGTGGACCTGCCCGCGAGCCCGGACACTCTGGACGCGGAGCGGCTGCGCGCCGTGCTCACCGGGGCCTGCGGCGAGGACGAGGCGGCGCTGCGCCCGACCGGTGCGTACGGCCGACGGCTGGTCCCCGACCCGATCGGCGGCCGTGCCCCGCGGCGCACCTGGAAGCCCCGGGGCACCGTGCTCATCACCGGGACCGCCGACGGACCAGCCGCCCATGTCGCCCGCCGGCTGGCCGCCGACGGCGCCGAACACATCCTGATGCTGAGCCCCGGAGGTGGCGACGCCCCCGGCGCCATGGAGCTGAAGGCCGAAGTGGAGCTGAAGGCCGAACTGGACGCGCTCGGCACCGGACTCACCGTGGCGGACCACTCACCCGCCGGCCGGGACGGCACCGCACGCCTCGTCGAGCGGGTGGCGGAGGCGAGTGGACGCATCGGGACGATCATCCACACCTCGGCCTCCGGAGAACTGGCCCCGCTGATGGACCTCACCCCACAGCGGCTGACCGAGGAGATCCGCGCCCATCTGGACGACACCGGGCGCCGGTTGGACGAACTCTGCGGTATGGGCCCTGAGGACACCGTGGTCTACTTCTCCACCGTCGCCGCGTCCTGGGGCAGCAAGGACCACGGCTCCTACGCGGCCGCCACCGCCTGCCTCGACGCGCTGGCGCGGCGCGACCGGGCCGACGGCCGCCCCACCGTCTCGATCGCGTGGGGGCTGTGGGATCTGCCGTACGGCGGTGACACCCCGGACGGGCCGGTGGCCGCGCACACCGAGCGCTCCCGGAGGCAGGGCCTGTCCCCGCTGGACCCACGGCCGGCGCTGACCGCACTGCGCCAGGTGCTCGACCACGACGATCCGCGCGTCACGATCGCCGATGTGGAATGGGAGCGCTTCGCGCCGCTGTTCACCCTCGCCCGCCCCAGCAGGCTCCTCGACGACATTCCGGCCGCCCGCCGGGCCATCGAGGCCGCGCGGGGAGCCGCGGAGGACACCGGCACCGATGAGGCGTCGGCGCTGCGGCGAGAGCTGGGCCCCTTGGCCGAGGACGAGCGGGTCGAGCGGCTGCTGGCGCTGGTACGCGCCCATGTGGCCGCCGTACTGCACTATCCGGCGCCGGAAGCGGTCGAGCCGGACCGCCCGTTCAAGGAGCTGGGGTTCGACTCCATCGCGGCCGTCGAGCTCAGGAACCGGCTGCGCGCCACCACGGGGCTGAGCCTGCCGACGACGGTGGTTTTCGACTATCCGACCCCCCGGGCGCTGGCGGGCCATCTGCTGGCCGAGGTGGACCCGGGGGAGACCGGTGCGGCACAGCCGCTGTCCGGACACCTCGACGAACTCGAGGCCGCGCTGGCCGGGCTGCCGACCGGCGACCCGCGGCGAGCCGGCCTGGTGAACCGGTTGCAGGCCCTGGTGTGGAAGTACACCGCCACCGAGCAGGAGGCCGGCGGACCGGCGGACGAGCAGGACCTGACGGCGGCCACCGCCGACGAGGTGTTCGCCCTCATCGACCGCGAACTCGGAGTCTGACCGGTGGTCGCGGGCCCCGCGCCGGCGACCACCGAGCACACGAACTCCCCGTACGGAGACCGTACGGGGAGTTCGTGTGCGGGGAGTCAGTGAGCGCCGCGGGCCGGCTGGACGCCGCGGGCCAGGTCGAGCAGATCGTCGGCCACCCGCCGGGGACGCTGGGCGTGCAGATCGTGCTCGGAGTCGAGATATTCCCGCATCGTGGCGTGGCGCAGGTCGGCCGTGGTCTCCCTGATACGGGAGCGGATGCGGTCCGCCCACTTCCCGTCCGCGCCCTTGGGAATGGCGGGCATCAGCAGGGTGGGCACCGTGATGGCCGCGTACCACGGGCTCGGCGGCTCGTTCCAGATGCTGTGCAGGATCGACATGTGCTGCTCGGTGGACATGCGCCGGGACAGCGACCCGTCCGGGTTCACCAGCATCGTGTCCACCGCGGCCTCGATCGCCGCCGGGGACCAGTCCGGGTGGATGGCGCGGAAGTAGTCGCGCACGCTCTGCACGGTGGCGCCCTCCAGGGACGCGGGCCGCAACGCCCCGACGAACGCGTCCCAGGAGGCGAACGCCTTGGCCGGCTCCAGCCAGCCGCCGTCCACGAGGGCCAGCGCGGCCACCAGTTCGGGGTGTTCGGCGGTCAGCCGCACCGAGACATTGCCGCCCCAGGAGTGACCGGCCACCACCACCCGGTCCAGCCCGAGGGCGGCGGCCGACGCCACCAGATCCGCGACCGCGGTCGGGGTGTCGTAGCCGGTCTCCGGTGTGTCGGAGTCCCCGTGGCCGCGCAGATCCACCGCGTACACCGCATGGCCCGCGGCTGCCAGATGGTCGGCGACCTCGTCCCACAGCCGGGCGCTGGAGGCCATGCCATGGACCAGGAGAAAGGGAAGCGACGCCGTTCCCGGCCGGTGCCGGAAATGCAATTTCACATCGTCGGTTACGGGCACGGAAAGATCCATGCCGGAATTCTAGCCGGGCCGCCCAATCCGATTCGACCGCTGGGGATGTGATGTATGCGCAGATTAGCGGCGCTTAAGCGGGGCGCGAGATGCTGGACCGCCGGGCGATTTATGCTCTCATGCCGATCCAACTCTTTTGCCGACCGTAGACTCCGAGCTGAAGTGAGGCGCTGTGTATCCCCCGGAATCGAGGCTCGCCCATGTCGACAACATCGACCTCACCGACTTGTCCTTCTGGGCCCAGCCCTACGGCGACCGTGACGCCGCCTTCGCGGCGCTGCGCCGGCGGCCGGAGCCCATGCTCTTCCGCGAACCGGTCATGCCCGGGTTCGGGCGTGGGTCCGGCTATTACGCGATGGTCAGGCATGCCGATATCGCCGAGGTGAGCCGGCGTCCGCAGGACTTCGGCTCGCTGCCCACCGCGATCAGCATCATCGATCTGCCGGAGGAGTTCAACAGCTTCTTCGGATCGATGATCAATATGGACAATCCCCAGCACGCCCGGCTGCGCCGGCTGGTGTCCCGCGCCTTCGGCCGGGGAATGGCCGCCGAGTTCGAGGTGGCCTCCCAAAAGGCGGCCCGGAAGATTGTCGACGACCTCATCGCGGACGGCCCGGGCGACTTCGTCCGGAACGTCGCGGCGATCATGCCGATCGCGGTGCTCAGCGGCATGATGGGGATTCCCGGCGACGACTACGAGTTCATTTACGACCGGTCCAATGTCATCGTCGGCACCTTCGACCCCGAATACGTTCCCCGGGCCGATCAGGCCACCGCCGCCCTGCTGAAGACCTCACATGAACTCGCCGACTACATCTCACGGCTCGCCGCCGACCGCACCCGTAACCCCACCGGAGATCTGGTCACCCGGCTGGTGCAGGCGCAGATCGACGGTGAGCGGCTGAGCCCCGAAGAGCTCTCCTCCTTCTTCATCCTGCTCGTCGTCGCCGGAATGGAGACCACCCGTAACGCGATCTCACGTGGTCTGGTGCTGCTCACCGAACATCCGGAGCAGCGGAAGCTGCTGCTCTCCGACTTCGAGACCTACGCGCCGGGCGCGGTCGAGGAGATTCTGCGGGTCGCGACCCCCATCAACTGGATGCGCCGAACCGTCAAGCGGGACTGCGAGGTGAACGGCCACCGCTTCCAGGAGGGCGACAAGCTGCTGCTCTTCTACTGGTCCGCCAACCGGGACGAGGACGTCTTCACCGACCCCTATCAGTTCGACATCACCCGGGACCCCAATCCGCATATGACCTTCGGGTCGGTCGGCCCGCACTTCTGCCTGGGTGCCCATCTCGCCCGCATGGAGGTCACGGTGCTCTTCCGGGAGCTGTTCAGCCGGCTGCCGGAGATCCGCACGGTGGGGGAGCCCCGGCGGCTGGTGGCCAGCTTCGTCGAGGCCATCAAGCACGTGGACTGCGCGTTCTGACGCACTGGCGGAACCGCGTATCACCGACAGGAAAACGCCGCGCGGGAGGGGGTTTGTCCCCCTCCCGCGCGGCGTTGTGCCCTGCGGCCCGGACTAGGCCGTGGCGCCGTCACCGGAGTTGACCGCGGCGTACGCCTCGGCGAGGTAGTGGCCGAGCTGGGCGGGGGTGGGGTACTCCAGAATGGCGACGAGGGGGATCTCCACGTCGGTGAGCGTCATGAGATTGCGGGTGAGTTCGAGAGCGGTCAGCGAAGTCAGCCCGTTCTCCAGGAAGTTGCTGTCGTCGTCCACAACGGCGGGTGCCAGGATGTCGGCGAGCTGCGTCCGTACGGTCTCCCGCAGGATGTCCTCGCGCTCCTCGGCCGTGGCGATGGCGAGCGCCTGGTGCAGCGCCGCCCCGTCCAGTGCGGTCTCGCTCTTCTCCGTCTGCATCGCGGATCCGTCTCCTTGAGGGCCGGCGTCGCCGGGGGTGTGGTTGTTGACGGTGGTGTGTGCGTTCATCGGTACTCCCGCCTGGTTGGGGCCGGTCGGCGTGATCACCGACCGAGGTGCGTGTGCGCCGTGGCCGAAGGGCCGGAAAGGTCATCGAAGAGCCGATGTCTTCCCAGCTCGGAGGCGTGTGCGGTCATCCAGCTCCAGTCGATGTCCGCGATGACCACGGCCGCCGTGTCCGCCATGACCGCCTGCCGCAGCAGGCCGGCGGCCGAGCGCTGGGGCAGTGCGGGCATCCCGTTGGTCCGGAGCTGCTTGGCGGCGCCGACGGCCGTGTCGGGGTCGTCGATCGAACCCCAGCACACCGAGGTCGCCGGAACGCCCCGTGCCCGGCACTCCTGGGCGAGCGCGCTCAGATAGGCGTGGGCCGGTGCCTGGTTGCCCAGACCCGGGCTGGGCAGGACGCCCGCGATCGAGCACCCGAGCACCAGGGCCGACAGCTCATGGCTGCTGCCGAGGGCGCAGAGGTTCACCGCGCCCGCCACCGTCGCCGCCCACTCGCGCTCGATCCGCGCCGTCTCCAGCTGCCCCGCCTCGGCGGCCAGCGGTGCCGTGAGATGCAGAACGGCCGTCAGGGGGAACTCCGCGGGAAGGTCCGCGACCGCCGCGGCGAGCGCCTCCGGGTCCGCCACATCGACGGTGGCCGCGGACACTCGTACGCCCATGGCGCTCAGCTCGGCCACCAGGTCGGCGGCCGGTGGTGCGGTGTCGACCAGCAGCAGGTGTTCGGCGCCGCCCTCGGCCGCCCAGCGGGCGGTATGCGCGGCCAGAGTGGTGGCCGCGCCCGTGATGAGGACCGTTCCCCGGAGCCGCCGAGCAGGGCTGGGCAGGGCCGTGGGGATGTCGCGCACCAGGCGCCGGGCGAAGCAGCTGTCGCCGCGCACGGCCACCTCCACCTCGCCGTACGCCCCGGCCAGGACCCCCGCGAGCCGCCGTCCCGCCCGGTCGTCGAACCGCTCCGGCAGGTCGATCAGCCCGCCCCACCAGCGCGGACGCTCCATCGCCAGCGCACCGCCCAGACCCCAGAACCGGGCCTGCTCCGGACGGGACACCGGATCGCCCAGGTCGACGCCGACGCCACCACGGGTGGCCAGCCACACCGGGGTCTCGATCCCGGCCCGCCGCAGCGTCTCGAACAGGTCGAGGGTCGGGGCGAGCGCCGGGCCGCGCCCGTCGTCGGCCGGTGTCTCCACCGCCAGCAGGGAGAGCACCCCGGCGACCGGCCGCCCGCCTACGGCCTCGGACATCCGCCGGGCCCGCGCCTCGTCGTCCGGTGATGTGGTGTCCGGGGCGAACACGACGGTCTCGGCGCCATGGTGGCGCAGCGCGTTGGTCACGGCGGCCACCGTGGCGTCGCCGCCGCTGTCACCGGAGCTGCTGTCTCCGGACCCGTTGTCACCGGACCCGCTGTGGCCGGACGTCACGACCAGCCAGGTGCCGGTCAGCCGTGGCGCCGACGGGTCGGCGAGGGGCTTCCAGGCGATGCGGTAGCGCCACTCCCGCTGCCGCCGCCAGGTGGCCAGGGCGGGCAGGATCTCCGCGAGCACCTCCCGCCGGCCGGCGGGGACCTCGAGAGCCCGGGTCAGGGCCGCCGTGTCCGTACGGGCCACGGCATCCCAGAACTCGGCGTCCGCCCAGGTCTCCACCCGGGACTCGGCATCCGCCGGAGCCTCGTCCTCCAGCCAGAAGCGCTGTCGTTGAAAGGCGTAGGTGGGCAGGGCGACGGTGCGGGGAGCCGGATCGCCGTCGAACAGCGCGGCCCAGTCCGCGGTGGCGCCCATGGTGTGCATACGGGCCAGGCCGCACATCAGCCCCCGCACCTCGGACCTCTCGGACCCCTCGCCCCGGAAGGGCGACAGCACCAGCGCCGCCGGGGCGGAGGCCGGCATCGCCTCCGGCCCCAGCTCCCACACCGCACCGGCCTCGTCCAGCGAGGGCAGGGACGGCCGCTCGTACTCCACCGTGCTCGGGTCGGTGCCGGCGGCCACCATGCGGCAGGCGTGGGCGAGGTCGAGAGCACCGGCGATGTGCGCCGCCGCGATCTCACCGACCCCACAGCCCACCACCGCGTCGGGGCGCACCCCCACCGAGGCCAGCAGCCGGGCCAGTGCGACGTAGAGGGCGAACAGCCCCTCCCGGGAGGACGCGTCGCGGTCCCCCTTCATGCCCAGCAACTCACCGGCCTCGTCGAAGGCCGTGGCGAAGACGGGGAACCGGTCGTACAGCTCGGAACCGGTCTGCGGCAGGTGGCCACCCTCGCCGCCGAAGACGAACACCGTCCTGCCCGCCGAGGCCGCCGCCGTGCCGGTACGGGCCACCTCGGGCCCCACCACCGAGGGATGCGGCTCACCGGCCGCCAGCGCCGCCAGCCCCGCGCTCAGCTCGTCCGGTCCCCGGCCGACCACGACCGCCCGGTGGTCGAAGGCCGACCGTGTGGTCACCAGCGACCATCCCACACCGGCGGGGGACAGCCCCGGACCGGCCGCCGCCGTATGCGCGGCCAGCGCACGGGCCTGTCCGCGCAGCGCCGCCGCGCCCCGCGCGGACAGCACCCACGGCACCACCCCCGCATCGCGGGCGCCACTGTCGCCGGCAGCGGGCTCCACCGATTCGGTGAACTCCTCGAGAATCACATGGGCGTTGGTGCCGCTGGCGCTGAACGAGGACACCCCGGCACGCCGGGGCCGGTCCATCCGCGGCCAGTCCATCCGCTCGGTCAGCAGCCGCACCGCGCCCTTGCGCCAGTGCACCAGCCGGGTCGGCCGGTCGATGTGGAGCGAACGCGGCAGCACGCCCCGGCGCATCGCCATCACCATCTTGATCACACCGGCCATTCCGGCGGCGGCCTGCGTATGACCGAGGTTCGACTTGATGGATCCCAGCAGCAGCGGCCGGTCGTCCGGACGGTCCTGGCCGTACGTGGCGAGCAGTGCCTGGAGCTCGATGGAGTCGCCGAACGCGGTACCGGTGCCATGCGCCTCCACCGCGTCCACGTCCCCCGTGGAGAGCCGGGCGTCCGCCAGGGCGTCGCGGATGAGCTGCTGCTGGGCGGGACCGTTGGGAGCGGCCATGCCCGTACTGGCACCGTCCTGGTTGATCGCCGAGCCGCGGATCACGGCCAGCACCGGGTGCCCGTTCCGCCGCGCGTCCGAAAGCCGTTCCAGCAGCACCAGACCGGCGCCCTCCCCGTACACCATGCCGTCGGCGGCGTCCGCGAACGACCGGCACCGGACATCGGGGGACAACTGGCGCTGGCTGGAGGCCACTTGGAAGACGCTCGCGGTGTACATGATGGCGGCGCCACCGGCCAGCGCCAGCGTGCACTCGCCCCGCCGCAGCGATCCGGCCGCCAGATGCATCGCCACCAGCGACGACGAACACGCGGTGTCCAAGGAGACCGCCGCGCCCTGCAGACCTAGGGTGAACGCCACCCGGCCCGAGGACACACTGCCCGCGTTGCCGTTGCCCACATGGCCCAGCAGGCCCTCGGGGATCTCCTCCAGACGCGAGGCGTAGTCGTGGTACATCACCCCCGTATAGACGCCGGTCCGGCTGCCTCGCAGGGTGTGCGGATCGATGCCCGCGCTCTCCGTCGCCTCCCAGGCCAGCTCCAGCAGCATCCGCTGCTGCGGTTCGATGGCCGCCGCCTCCCGGGCGCCGATGTCGAAGAACTCCGCGTCGAAGTCGGCCGCGTCATAGATGAAGCCGCCGGCCCGGACGTATGAGGTGCCGTGGTGCTCCGGATCGGGGTGATAGAGGTTCTCCAGGTCCCAGCCCCGGTCGGTGGGGAAGCTGGAGACCGCGTCCCGCTCGTCGGCCACCAGGTCCCACAGCTGTGCCGGGGTGCGCACTCCGCCGGGAAAGCGGCAGGCCATGCCGACGACGGCGATCGGCTCCGCCAGCTCCGCCCGGACCTCCCGCAGCCGCTGCCGGGTCTCATGGAGCTCGGCCGTGGTCCACTTGAGATAGTCGACGAGCTTTTCCTCGTTGCTCATGAGCCGCCCGCACTCACCGTGCTGCGCGGAGTCAGATTCACCAGCGCGAGCTCATCGGCGGTCAGCGGCGGCTCGGTGAGCTCCGGAAGGACCCGGTCCTTGTGCATGAGCGACAGAAAGCGGCTGGACGCCAGCTCGGACTGCGGGGCGGTCAGGCTGATGACATCGGTCACCACATCACACACCGCCGAGGAACGGATCGACCGGTCGGCGATCAGATCGGAGAAGCGCTGCCGGGCCACGGCCCCGCCCGTCAGCCGCGGATCCGTCATGCTCATCCGGCAGTTGACGTACTCCACATCCTTGGACGCGGCCATGATCCAGGGATCGTCCACGGTGGCACTGATCGCCTGCTGAGCCCGGCGGGTCGCTCCCACATCGGCCCCGGACCGCTGCAGCGCGGTGTCCAGCGCGGCGGCCGCACGAGCCGCGGAGCTCATCCCATGGCCGTAGATGGGGTTGAACGCGGCCAGCGCGTCGCCGAGCACCAGCAGCCCCTCCGGCCAGATGTCCAGCCGCTCCGGATACAGCCGCCGGTTGGCGCCGACACGCGAGACGGCCACCGAGGTCAGCGGCTTCGCGAGGTCGATGAGATCGGCGACCAGCGGATGGCGCAGCGTCCGGGCGTAGGGCAGGAAGTCGTCGTCGTGCGCGGGCAGTCCGGCGCCCCGGGTGCACGACAGGGTCACCATCCAGGTGCCGTCCTCCTGCGGATACACCACCCCGAACCGGCCCGGCTCGCGCAGCCGGTGGTCGGCGGCCACGTTGACGGCGGGGAATCCGGCGGCGGCACCCGGCGGCGCCTGGTAGACGCGGGTGGCGTACGCGATGCCCGCGTCGACGATGTCCTCCTCGAGCGGCGGCACCTCCAGCGCCGACAGCCAGTGCCGGAGCCGGGAACCGCGCCCGGAGGCGTCGATCACCAGATCGGCCTCCAGCGTTTCCTGCGCACCGGTGTCCATGTCGCGCACCCGGACCCCGGTGACCCGTTCGGCGTCGCCGACCAGATCGAGGATCTCGGCGCGCTGGCGTAAGGTGATCCGCCCGGTGGCCAGAACGCGGTCGCGGACCTTCCAGTCCAGGAACGGGCGGGTGCACATCAGGGCGTACTGCCGCGGTGGAAAGCGGTGTTGCCAGCCGTGGGACGTCAAGGTCACCAGGTCCTGATGGAATCCGATCCGGCGGGCGCCCGCGTCGAGCAGTTGGTCGATCATGCCCGGCAGCAGCGTGTCCACGATGCGCGCACCGCTGGACCACAGCACATGGACATGGCGTCCCTGCGGCGATCCCTTACGGTGCCGGGGGCCGTCCGGCAGCACATCGCGCTCCACGACGGTGACGCGCTCCAGATGGCGGGCCAGCACATGGGCAGCCAGCATTCCCGCCCAGCCTCCGCCCAGAACGATTCCGTGCTTGGGTTCGGTCATGGTTCTGCTTTCGTCCCTTCACCGCTTACGGCCTTTTACATCGGACTGGGGCTGCCCTTGGCCTGGACCATCTTGGCGAGGTTCTGGGTGACCGCCATGAAATGCGCGACACCGCTGAGTTCGGGGCCGTCGCCCACTTTCGTATCCGTGATGCCCCAGAACGCCTGGGCGTGATGGACCAGACCGTCATCACCGAGTTCGATCACGCCGATGATGCTGAAGGTGAGTTTCGCCGGTGCGTACACCGTGACCGTGGTCGGCACCGCCACCCTGCGGCCGTCCATCGAGGTGACCGGACGGCCCGGGGTCTCATGCACCTGGCATTCGATGGACCAGGCGATGTGTCCGCGAAGGGCGTCCTTTCCGATGAGCGGGGGCGCGCCGACCGGGTCTTCGAAGACGATGTCGTCCGAGAACAGCTCCAATACGGCCTCGACATCACCGGCGTTCATTCGCCGCGCGTATTCCAGGGCCATCTTCTTGAGGGTTGCCTCATCGGCCATGAACGCCTCCTGCGCGGTGCCGGGGTCGTGGGGGATCAGCCGGTGATGTCAATGTCCGACCTCCCCCAGAACATCTGCAGTTCCTGAATGAGACCGCCGGCCCCCGCGCGCATCATCAGGACGTAGTCCCAGGTGATGCGGGAGTCCTCCGGGGTGTCCGGGGCCGTCAGCCAGCCGCGCTCGGCGAATCCGGGGCCTTTGGGCAGATAGTTCATGGTGGCCGTCACCGGCACCAGGACATGCACACCGTCCTGTCCCGCGACCGGCTCACCGGGAATCTCGCTGATATCCGCCGCGGCGAGCTCCTCGAAATGCTCACGAAGGGCGTCCCGCCCGGTCCTCCGTCCCGATCCGACCGGATCCTCGAAAGTGACCTCGTCCGCGTAGAGTTCGAGAAGCCCGTCGATATCCGCGGCGTTCATCCGGCGGCTGTGCTCGAGGATGAGCTTCTTCCGGCTTCGCTCATCAATCACCGTGTGCCCCCATGTGCATGCTCTCCGTTGCTGTCGCTTCGGCCAAGGTCCTGGTCGATGAACTGGAAGATCTCGTCGGCCGTGGCGTCCTGAATGCGGCCGGTCGCGGGCCCTTCCTCCGTCCCGCCGCCGTGCAGGGCGCCCAATTTCGACAGCGTGCTCCGAAGGCGCTTGAGCAGCGCTTCCTGCGCCGCCTCGTCCTGGGCCACGGAAAGCAGCGCGCTTTCCATCCTGTCGATTTCGCCCAGCATCGGGGCGAGCGGATCCACGTCCTCGGGCGCCAGTTCCGTATGCAGATGCGCGGCGAGCGCGGCCGGATTCGGATGGTCGAAAATCAGGGTGGTGGCCAGCCGCAGCCCGGTCACGGCGGTCAGCCTGTTCCGCAGTTCGATCGCGGTCAGCGAGTCGAAGCCGAGCTCCAGGAAGCCGCGCTCGGTCTGGATCCGCCCGGGGTCGGAGTGGCCCAGCGCCGCCGCGGCATGGGTGAGGACCAGACTGAGCAGCGTGCGGCGCTGCTCCTCCAGCGGCAGCGCGGCCAGATGACCGGCCCAGTCGGTGTGCGGCCGGGCGGTGGCCGCGGTGCGCCGGGCCGTGCCGCCACCGGTGAGCGCCCGCAGCGGAGCGGGCAGGGTGAGCGCCGGCTGTCCCGCCAGGGCCCGTACGTCCAGATCGATGGCGATCAGATGGTGGTGGCCGTGGCGCACGGCGGCGTCCAGCAGCCCCAGCGCCCGCTCGCCGGACATCGCCCCGATGCCCGACTGGGCCATCCTGGCCCGGTCCGCCTCCCCGAGGTGCCCGGTCATCCCGCTGGCGTCCGCCCACAGGCCCCACGCCACCGAGAGACCCGGCAGGCCGAGGGCACGGCGCCGGGCGGCCAGGGCGTCGCAGTAGGCGTTCGCCGCAGCGTAGTTGGACTGCCCGGAGGCGCCCAGCGTGCCCGCCGTGGAGGAGAACATCACAAACAGGGACAGCGGCAACTCCGCCGTCGCGGCGTGCAGATGGGCCGCGGCCGTGGCCTTCGGACGCCACACCCGCGCCAGCCGCTCCGGGGTCTGGGTGGTGAGGACGGCGTCGTCCAGCACCCCGGCCGCATGGACGACACCGGCCAGCGGATGCGCGGGATCGACCCCGGCCACCAGAGCGGCCACCTCGTCCGGGTCGGTGACATCGACCGCGGCGATCCGCACCTGAGCGCCCAACTCCGTCAACTTGTCGGTGAGTTCATCGGCACCGGCGGCCTCCGGACCGCTCCGGCTCACCAGCAGCAGATGCCCGACTCCCCAGGTGCGCACCAGGTGCTCGGCGACCAGAGCGCCCAGGGTGCCGGTGCCACCCGTGATCAGCACGGTGCCGTCGGCGCCGAGTCGGGGGGTCTTCTCCTGCTCGTCCTGGTCGTCGACGGCCGGGCCCGGTGTGGCCGTCGTTGCCGCCGCTGCCGTCGCGCGGACCATACGGGGCACCAGCACCCGTCCGTCCCGGAGCGCCGCCTGGGGCTCATGCGACTCGATCGCGCGCACCACGGCCGCCACGAGGCCCTCGGGACGCTCATCGAGGTCGAGCAGTACGAACCGGCCCGGGTTCTCCGACTGGGCGCTGCGGATCAGCCCCCACGCCCCGGCACCGGACGGATCCAGTGCAGTGTCACCGGGGTTGTCGATGTGATCACCCGGACGGCCCGCCGCCATCGCACCCCGTGTGACGACCACCAGCCGCGCATCGGCCAGGGCCGGCCGCCTCAGCCAGGACTGCACCAGCCCCAGCAGCTCCTCGGTCGCCCCCAGCCCGTCCCCGTGGCCGCCCTCAGCGGCGTACGGATGGGCAAGGACGACGGCAGGGGCGGGCTCACCCGCGTCCACAGCCGCGATCAGTGCCTCCAGGCCGGGATGGCACACCGTGGCATCGGGGCTCACCCCGGCCGCGACCGGCTCCGCCAGCCCCAGCCGGTCCTCGCCCAGCACCACCCAGCCGCCCTCACCGACCACCGACGTGGGGAGCGGTGCGGTGGCCGGAACGGGCAGCGGCGTCCAGTCCAGGGTGAACAGCCCGTCCACGGTACGGGCGGCCCCGGCCGCGCGCAGCCGGTCCGTCGCGGCCGGACGGGTCACCAGCGAATCGACCGTGAGCACCGGAGCGCCCACCGTGTCCGCCACCGTCAGCCGCAGCGACTGCCGCTCCTCGTCCCGCGACAGCCGCACCCGTACCGTGGCCGCCTCGGTGGCCCACAGGGACACGCCGTTCCAGGCGAACGGCAACCACACCTTGCCGTCGTCCTCCTGACCCTCGGGCCGGTCCATCAGCAGCGACGGATGCAGCGCCGCGTCCAGCAGCGCCGGATGGATGCCGAAACCGTCCCGGCCACCCGCGGCATCGGGCAGTGCCACCTCGGCGAGGACATCCCGGCCATGACGCCACGCGGCCGTCAGCCCCTGGTACGCCGGGCCGTATCCGTAACCCGCCGCCATCACCTGCTCGTAGAAGGCGCCGACGTCCAGCGGCTCGGCGCCCCGTGGCGGCCACACCCCGCCCAGGCCCTCCACCGGTGCGGGTTCCTCGGCAGCGGGTGCGAGCACGCCCACCGCATGACACACCCACCCCGCGTCCGGACCGGAATCGAGGGCCAGGGCCTGGCCGGGGCCGTCGAGCCGGTCGGGGCGGGAGTACATCCGCACCTCGCGCCGCCCGTCCTCGGCCGCGGCACCCACCACCACCTGTACCCGCAGCGCACCGGACTCGGGCAGCGCCAGCGGAACCTGCAGCGCGAGCTCCTCCACCTCGCCGCAGCCGACCTCGTCGGCCGCTCGCAGCGCCCACTCCACCAGCACCGCGCCCGGTGCCAGCACCGCACCCGCCACCACATGCTCGGCGAGCCATGGGTGGGACCGTGCGGAGAGGCGGCCGGTGAGCACATGGGTGGTGCCGTCGGCGAGTTCCACGGCGGCGCCGAGCAGCGGATGGCCTGCGGACGTCAGACCCAGATCGGCCGGATCGCCACCCGGCCCGCCCGCTCCGTCCAGCCAGTACCGCTCACGCTGGAAGGCGTAGGTGGGCAGGTCGATGGCGCGGGGTGCGGGGTCGGCGGGGAACCAGCGGGTCCAGTCGACCGCGACTCCCGCGGTGAACGCCTGTGCCACCGACCGCGCCAGCTGGTCCGGGCCACCGTGGTCGCGCCGCAGGGTCGGGACGGTCACCGCGTCGACCCCCGCCTCCTCGAAGGTCTCCTGCATGCCGATGGTGAGGACGGGGTGGGTGCTGGCTTCGATGAATACGCGGTGGCCGTCGTTGAGGAGTGCTTGTACGGCGTCGGCGAACCGTACTTGTTCGCGGAGGTTGGTGACCCAGTAGTCGGTGTCGAGGCCGCTGGTGTCCATGCGGGCGCCGGTGACGGTCGAGTAGAACGCCACGTGGCCGGGCACCGGCTTGACCCCGGCCAGAAGCTCATGCAACTCCTCGGCGATCTCGTCCACTTGGGCGCTGTGGGAGGCGTAGTCGACGTCGATGAGACGGGCCCGGCGGCCTGTCTCTTCGCATGCGGACACGGCGTGGGCCACCTGCTCCGGCGGCCCGGAGACCACCACGGACCCCGGCCCGTTGACGGCGGCCACGCCCACCCCTTCGGCGCGTTCGCCGAGCCCGGTCAGGAATTCCTTCGCCCGGTGGTGGTTCATGGTGAGGGAGGCCATGGCGCCGTGGCCGGTGAGGCGGCGGAGGGCGTGGGCGCGGAGGGCGACGATGCGGGCGCCTTCGTCGAGGGAGAGTGCTCCGGCGACGCAGGCGGCGGCGATTTCGCCTTGGCTGTGGCCGACGACGGCGGTGGGGGTGAGGCCGTGGTGGTCCCATACGGCGGCGAGGGAGACCATGACGGCCCATAGGACGGGTTGGACGACGTCGACGCGGGCGAGGTCGGCGGCGTTGACGCCGCCGCGTAGGACGTCGGTGAGGGACCAGTCGACGTGGGGGGTGAGGGCTTGTTCGCATTCGGTGATGCGGGTGGCGAAGGGGGGTGAGGTGTCGAGGAGTCCGGCGCCCATGCCGAGCCACTGTGAGCCTTGGCCGGGGAAGACCAGGACCGGTCCCATGCTGCCTGGGGTGGCGGTGGTGTCGGGTTCGATGAGGGTGGGGTGGGTGTGGCCGGTGGCCAGGGCGTTGAGTCCGGCCAGGAGTTCGTCGCGGTGTTGGCCGATGATGACGGCGCGGTGGTCGAAGACGGACCGGGTGCTGATCAGCGACCAGCCGATGTCCGACGGTGTGACTTCGGGGTTGGCGGTCACTCGTTCGGCCAGTGCCGCGGCCTGGCCGCGCAGCGCCTCACGGCCACGTCCGGACACCACCCATGGCACTACACCACCCGCCGCAACACCGCCCGGTGAGGTGTCCGGTGCGGGGGTGGCCTCGGCCGGTTCGGGGGCCTGCTCAAGGATCAGATGAGCGTTCGTACCGCTGATGCCGAACGACGACACACCCGCACGGCACGGCCGCCCGTTCGCCGCCCACCCGACCGGCTCGGTCAGCAGCCGCACCGCGCCCGCGCCCCAGTCCACATGCGGTGTCGGCTCGTCGATGTGCAGCGAGGCGGGGAGCACCCCGTGTCGCAGGGCCTCCACCATCTTGATGATGCTCGCCACTCCGGCGGCGGCCTGGGTGTGCCCGATGTTGGACTTGACGGAGCCCAGCCACAGCGGATGTCCCTCCGGCCGGTCCTGGCCGTACGTGGCCAGCAGCGCCTGCGCCTCGATCGGATCGCCCAGCGTCGTGCCCGTTCCGTGCGCCTCCACCGCGTCCACCTCGGACGGCGACAGCCCCGCGTTCGCCAGCGCCTGCCGGATCACCCTCTGCTGCGAGGGCCCGTTGGGCGCCGTAAGACCGTTGCTTGCGCCGTCCTGATTGACCGCCGAACCCCGGATCACCGCCAGCACCCGATGCCCGTTGCGCCGTGCGTCGGACAGCCGCTCCAGCAGCACCAGACCGACGCCCTCGGAGAAGCCCGTGCCGTCCGCCGCCGCGGCGAACGCCTTGCACCGCCCGTCCGGGGACAGTGCGCGCTGACGTGAGAACTCGGTGAACCCACCGGGCGTGGCCATCACCGTCACCCCGCCCGCCAGAGCCAGCGAACACTCGTCCTGCCGCAGCGCCTGCACCGCCAGATGCGTGGCCACCAGGGACGACGAGCACGCCGTGTCCACCGTGACCGCGGGCCCCTCCAGGCCGAACGAGTACGACACCCGGCCCGAGACCACGCTGCCGAGGTTCCCGGTGGCCACATAGCCCGCCGAGTCGCCGGTCGTCTGGCCGATGAGCGACAGATAGTGGTACGAGTCCACTCCGGCGAACACCCCGGTGGCGCTGCCGCTCAGCGCCTCCCGCGTCAGCCCCGCGCGCTCGAACGCCTCCCACGCCGTCTCCAGCAGAAGCCGCTGCTGCGGATCCATCGCCGCGGCCTCTCGCGGGTTGATCCCGAAGAACTCGGCGTCGAAATCGGCCACATCGCGCAGAAACCCGCCCTCGCGGGCGCTGCTGGTACCGGCATGCTCGGGATCCGGGTCGTAGAGGTTCTCCAGGTCCCAGCCACGGTCCTCGGGAAACGAGGAGATGACATCCACGCCCTCGTCCACCACCCGCCACAGGTCCTCGGGGGTCGCCACATCGCCGGGGAAGTGGCAGGCCATCCCGATGATGGCGATGGGCTCCCGGGCGCGGTCCTCGACCTCGCGCAACTGCCGCCTGGCCAGACGCAGATCGGCGGTCGCCCGCTTGAGATAGCTGCGGAGCTTCTCGTCATCCGTCATATCGCATCAACCCGATCGTCACGGCGGTCCTGATTTCACGTCCTGTTAGGGGCCCTGTTCGGGGCCCTGTTCGGGGTCCTGATTCAGCGGTTCATCGGAGACTGTCGTCGGAGGGGACGGTCAGCTCGTTGTCGAGCGCCTGGAACAACTCCTCGTCGCTGGCCGACGCCAGATCCTCCTCGGCGGGGTCGTCGCCGTCGTCGCCCTGCCACGGGCCGTCCACCTTGCGCAGCAGTTCCCGTAGCCGCACCGCGATCCGGGCCCGCTGCTCGCGGTCGGCGATTCCACCGGTCAAGGCGGCGTCGAGGGCGTCGAGGCCGGTGAGGAGCGAGCCCCCCGGCGCTACTCCGGCCGGGACCAGGAGCTCCCGCAGTAGCCGTACCACCGCGCTGGGCGTGGGGTGGTCGAAGACCAGCGTGGCGGGCAGCCGCAGACCGGTGGCGGTGCCCAGCCGGTTCCGCAGCTCCACGGCGGTCAGCGAGTCGAAGCCCAGCTCCCGGAAGTTCTGGGCGGGGTGGATGGCATCCGCCGTGTCATGGCCCAGCACCGTCGCCGTGGCATTGCGCACCAGCTTGAGGAGCGCCTGCTGCCGGTCCTCCTCGGACAGGGTGGCGAACGCCTCCGCCGGTGCCGCTCCGCCCGGGCCGGCGGCTCCGGTGGCCGCCTGCGGGGCGGCGCCGCGCACCAGGCTCCTGAAGAGGGGCGGCAGATCGTCGGCGTGGGCCTCCCGCCGCAGGGTGGCCAGGTCGAGCCGGATGGGCGCCAGGGCCGGAAGGCCGCTGTCGCGGGCGATGTCGAGCAGTGCGAGACCCTGTTCGGTCTCCAGGCCCATCATCCCGGCCCGTGCCAGCCGCGCCCGGTCGGCGTCGGTCATCCCTCCGGTCATCCCGGTGGCCTGCGCCCAGTACCCCCAGGCCAGGGAGGTGGCGGGCAGGCCCTGGGCATGACGGTGCGCGGCGAGCGCGTCCAGGAAGGCGTTGGCCGCCGCGTAGTTGCCCTGTCCCGCGGCGCCGAGCAGCCCGGCGGCCGCGGAGAACAACACGAACACCGACAGCCCCGCGTCGCGGGTCAGCTCATGCAGATTCCACGCCGCGTCGGCCTTCGCCCACAACACCTCATCGAGCTGATCGGGCGTGAGCGCCTCGACCGTGGCATCGCGCAGCAGCCCGGCGGCGTGGACGACGGCGGTGAGCGGATGGTGGTCGGGAACGGTCTCCAGCAGCTTGGCCAGGGCGGCCCGGTCGGCCGCGTCACACGCCGCGATGGAGACCCGCGCGCCGAGCCCGGTCAGTTCGGCCGCCAACTCCGCGGCCCCCGGGGCGTCGAGGCCCCGGCGGCTGATGAGCAGCAGCCGCCGTACGCCGTGCTGGGCCACCAGATGGCGGGCGGTGGCGGCGCCCAGGGTGCCCGTGCCACCGGTGATGAGCACCGTGCCCTCCGGGTCGAGGGCGGTGGGGAGCGTCAGCACGATCTTGCCGATATGGCGCGCCTGGCTGAAGTGGCGGAACGCCTCGGGAGCCCGGCGGATGTCCCACAGAGTGGTGGGCAACGGCCGCAGCGTCCCGTCCTCGAACAGGGCCGACAACTCGGCCAGCATCCGCTGGATACGGTCCGGGCCCGCGCCGCCGACCAGGTCGAACGCGCGGTAGACGACCCCCGGATAGCGGGCGCCCACCTCCTCGGGGTCGCGGACGTCGGTCCGGCCCATGTCGATGAAGCGACCGCCGGGCGCCAGCAGCCGCAAGGACGCGTCCACGAAGTCACCGGCCAGCGAATTGAGCACCACATCGATGGAACCCGCGGCGGCGCGGAACCCCTCCTCGAAGTCGAGAGTGCGAGAGGAGGCGATATGACGGTCGTCGAATCCCCGCTCCCGCAGAGCATGCCACTTGGTGGGGCCCGCCGTGGCATACACGTCGGCCCGCCAGTGGCGTGCCAACTGCAGGGCCGCCAGGCCCACCCCGCCGGTGGCCGCGTGCAACAGCAGCTTCTCCCCGGCCCGCAGCCCCGCGAGATCGGCGAGACCGTAGTAGGCCGTGAGAAAGGCGGACGGTGTGGTCGCCGCCTGGGCGTACGACCACCCCGCCGGGATCCTGGTGATCATCCGGACATCGGTGACGACCAGCGGCCCGGTGCCGTTGAACAGACCCATCACCCGGTCGCCCACCGCGAACGCGTCCGTTTCCGGACCCACCTCGACGACCACGCCCGCACCGTCGCCACCCAGCGGCCTGGGATCCTCCACCATGCCCAGCGCCACGACGACGTCATGGAAGTTCACCCCGCCCGCCCGCAGCGCCACCCGTACCTCGCCACGGCCCAGCGGCCGGGTGTTGTCCGGGCAGTCGACCAGCGCGAGCTGGTCCAGGCTGCCGTGGCCGGTCAGCCCCAGACGCCACGCGGCCGACCCCTCCGGCGGGGTGAGCCGCTTGGCCGCGTCGTCGTGGACCAGCCGCGGGACGTACGCCACACCGTCGCGCAGCGCCAGTTGGGGCTCGCCCGAAGCCACGACGTCGGCCAAGGCGCCGAGCGAGGCGTCCCGTTCGTCGAGGTCGAGCAGCAGGACCCGGCCGGGGCTCTCCGACTGGGCGCTGCGCACCAGACCCCACACGGCCGAGGCGGGCAGATCGTGGACATCGTCATGGCTCTGTGGGGCGACCGCTCCACGGGTGACCACGGCCAGCCGGGCGTCGGCGAGTTCGGGGGCGGCGAGGAACTCCCGCAGCACCCCGAGGGCCCGCTTGCCGAGGTCATGGGTGTGCTCCACCGGATCGCCGCGCCCATCGGCGGGAGAGCCGAAGAAGGCGAACACCACATCGGGGGCCGGGGCCCCGTCCGCCACGGACGCCCGCACGGCGGCGAGATCCGGAAGGCCAGTGGCGCCGGGCAGCGCATCGGCCAGGGGGCCGCCGTCCGGACCGATCACGGCCGAACGGCACGTGGGGGCGGACTCGGCCGGTGTCAGCCGTGTCCAGGCGACCTGGAACAGCGCGTTCCGGCTCGCCGCACGGGCCCGTCCCAACTGCCCGTCCGGCACCGGGCGCAGGATCAGATCGTCCACGACGGCCACCGCGGCGCCGGTCGGATCGGCCGCGAACAGCGTGAGCCGGTCCGGTGCCGTCGGGGTGATGCGGATCCGCAGGGTGTCCGCCCCGGTGGCGCGCAGCCGCAGCCCGCTCCAGGTGAACGGGAGCAGGACCCGGTGCGCGTCCTCGGAGTCGGGGGCGACGTCCAGGGCCCGGGCGTGCAGCGCGGCATCGAAGAGGGCGGGATGGATGCCGTACGCCGCCGCGCCGTCGCGCTCCCCTTCGGGCAGGGACACCTCGGCGTAGACGTCGCCGTCCAGCCGCCAGGCGGCGATGAGGCCCTGGAAGGACGGTCCGTAGTGGTAGCCGTGGTCGGCGAGCTGCCGGTAGAAGTCCTCGACGGGGAGCGGTGTGGCCCCGGGAGGTGGCCAGGCGCCCTCCAGGGCCGGGGAGTCGGCCGCGGACGAGGTGGCGAGCGCCCCGGTGGCATGCCGGGTCCAGCCCGCGTCGCCCGTGTCGGCCGCCGGACGGGAATGCACGGTGATCGGACGCTCCCCGGTGTGATCGGGAGCGGACACGGCGATCTGCACATCGACCGCCTCACCCTGCGGAATCACCAGGGGCGCGTGCAGGGTCAGCTCCGACACCTGGTCACAGCCGGTCCGCGCGGCGGCGTGCAGGGCGAGCTCGGCGAAGGCGGTGCCCGGTAGCAGGACGGTGTCCAGGACGCGGTGGTCGTTCAGCCAGGGGTGGGTCCGCGGCGCCAGCCGGCCGGTCAGCACATGCGCTCCGCCCTCCGCGAGTTCCACGGCGGCGCCGAGCAGCGGATGACCGGCGGGCCCCAGCCCGAGGTCGCCCGGGTCACCGCTGTGGCCACCCCGCCCGTCCAGCCAGTACCGCTCACGCTGGAAGGCGTAGGTGGGCAGGTCGATGGCGCGGGGTGCGGGGTCGGCGGGGAACCAGCGGGTCCAGTCGACCGCGACTCCCGCGGTGAACGCCTGTGCCACCGATCGCATCAACTGGGCATGGTCGCCGTGGTCCCGTCGCAGAGTCGGCACCGCGGCCGCGGGAACACCGGCTTCCTCGAAGGTCTCCTGCATGCCGATGGTGAGGACGGGGTGGGTGCTGGCTTCGATGAATACGCGGTGGCCGTCGTTGAGGAGTGCTTGTACGGCGTCGGCGAACCGTACTTGTTCGCGGAGGTTGGTGACCCAGTAGTCGGTGTCGAGTCCGCTGGTGTCCATGCGGGCGCCGGTGACGGTCGAGTAGAACGTCACCTCGGCCTGGACGGGTTCAATCCCCGACAGCACCTCCCTCAGCTCATCCGCGATCTCGTCCACCTGGGCGCTGTGGGAGGCGTAGTCGACGTCGATGAGCCGGGCCCGGCGGCCTGTCTTCTCGCATGCGGCCACCGCGTGGGCGACCTGCTCCGGTGGTCCGGATACGACGACGGATCCGGGGCCGTTGACGGCGGCGATGCCGACTTGGTGGGCTGCTTCGCCGAGGCCGGTGAGGAACTCTCGGGCGTGGTGGTGGTTCATGGTGAGGGAGGCCATGGCGCCGTGGCCGGTGAGGCGGCGGAGGGCGTGGGCGCGGAGGGCGACGATGCGGGCGCCTTCGTCGAGGGAGAGTGCTCCGGCGACGCAGGCGGCGGCGATTTCGCCTTGGCTGTGGCCGACGACGGCGGTGGGGGTGAGGCCGTGATGGTCCCATACGGCGGCGAGGGAGACCATGACGGCCCATAGGACGGGTTGGACGACGTCGACGCGGGCGAGGTCGGCGGCGTCGACGCCGCCGCGCAGAACCTCGGTCAGAGACCAGTCGACGTGAGGGGTGAGGGCTTGTTCGCATTCGGTGATGCGGGTGGCGAAGGGGGGTGAGGTGTCGAGGAGTCCGGCGCCCATGCCGAGCCACTGTGAGCCTTGGCCGGGGAAGACCAGGACCGGTCCCATGCTGCCTGGGGTGGCGGTGGTGTCGGGTTCGATGAGGGTGGGGTGGGTGTCGCCGGTGGCCAGGGCGTTGAGTCCGGCCAGGAGTTGGTCGCGGTGTTGGCCGATGATGACGGCGCGGTGGTCGAAGACGGACCGGGTGCTGATCAGCGACCAGCCGATGTCCGACGGTGTGACTTCGGGGTTGGCGGTCACTCGTTCGGCCAGTGCCGCGGCCTGGCCGCGTAACGCCTCACGGCCACGTCCGGACACCACCCATGGCACCACACCACCCGCCGCAACACCGCCCGGTGAGGTGTCCGGTGCGGGGGTGGCCTCGGCCGGTTCGGGGGCCTGCTCAAGGATCAGATGGGCGTTCGTACCGGAGATACCGAACGCCGACACACCGGCCCGGCGCGGACGCTCCCCACGTGGCCAGGGCACCGGCTCGGTCAGCAGCCGCACCGCACCCGACGCCCAGTCGGCATGGGGCGTCGGCTCGTCGATGTGCAGCGAGGCGGGCAGCAGCTCATGCCGCATCGCCATCACCATCTTGATCACACTGGCCGCACCGGCGGCGGCCTGGGTGTGACCCAGGTTGGACTTGATCGAGCCGAGCCACAGCGGCCCGTCCTCCGGCCTGCCCTGGCCGTACGTGGCCAGCAGCGCCTGCGCCTCGATCGGGTCGCCGAGCGTGGTCCCGGTGCCGTGTCCGTCGACCGCGTCCACCTCGGCGGCGGACAGCCGCGCGTTGGCCAGCGCCTGCCGGATCACCCTCTGCTGCGAGGGCCCGTTGGGCGCCGTGAGACCGTTGCTTGCGCCGTCCTGGTTGACCGCCGAACCCCGGATCACCCCGAGAATACGGCGGTTGCGGCGCTGCGCCTCACACAGGCGCTCCAGGACGATCAACCCGGCGCCCTCGCCCCATCCGGTGCCGTCGGCGGCCGCCGCGAACGGCTTGCAACGGCCGTCCGGGGCCATGCCACGCTGACGGGAGAACTCGATGAACGCGCCGGGCGTCGCCATCACGGCCACCCCGCCGGCCAGGGCCAGATCGCATTCGCCGTGGCGCAGCGCCTGAGAGGCCAGGTGGATGGCGACCAGCGATGAGGAACACGCGGTGTCCACCGTGACCGCCGGACCCTCGAGGCCGAGCGAGTACGCGACGCGGCCGGACACCACACTGCCGAGGTTCCCGGCGCCGACGTAGCCTTCCACCTCGCTGGTGATGTTGCCGATGACCGACAGATAGTCATGCGAACCCACCCCGGCGAACACCCCGGTGTTACTGCCGCTCAGCGACTTCCGATTGAGCCCGGCGCGTTCGAACGCCTCCCACGCGGTCTCCAGCAGCAGCCGCTGCTGAGGGTCCATGGCCTGGGCCTCGCGGGGGCTGATGTCGAAGAAGGCCGCGTCGAATTCGGTCGCGTCGTAGCAGAATCCGCCCTGGTCCACATAGGACTTCCCATAGCTTTCGGGGTCCGGGTCGAACAGCTCCTCGGTGCCCCACCCCCGGTCCGTGGGAAAGCCGGAGACGGCGTCCTCCCCGTCCCGTACCAGCCGCCACAGCTCCTCCGGCGACCGCACCCCACCCGGATAGCGGCAGGCCATGCCCACGATCGCGAGGGGCTCCGGCTCGGCGGACTCGGCCTCCCGCAGACGCTCACGGGTCTGGCGCAACTCGGCCGTGACCCACTTGAGGTGGTCGAGCAGCTTCTCTTCGTTCGACATCTAGCGGAGGCTCCTTGGCGCGTCGCGGAGGATGGGGGTCATCGGGCTCACGACTTTCCGAACTCGTCGGAGATGAGGTCGAAGATGTCTTCTGCCGTCGCCGTTTCGAGCTCGCTGTGGGCCGCGGAACGCTCCGTTTCCCGTTCCGTGTCGCTCCACTTGGCCAGCAGCAGCCGAAGTCGCCCCGTGATCCGCCGACGCGCCGCCTCGTCCACCGTCGAGGGCGCCGAGACCGCGTCCCACCGGTCGAGCTCCGACAGCAGATGTCCCTCGGAGCTCAGCTCCCCCTCGACGAGCCGCTCGCGCAGAAAGTCGGCCAGCTCCTTGGGGGTGGGGTGGTCGAAGACCAGGGTGGGCGGAAGATCGAGACCGGTGGCGGCGGAGAGCCGATGCCCGAACTCGACGGCCGTGAGGGAGTCGAATCCCAGCTCCTGGAACGGCTGGGCGGGTGGAACGGCATCGATGGTGGGGTGGCCGAGGATCGCCGCGGCATGCGTCTGGATGTGATGGAGGAGAAGCTGATGCTGCTGGGTGGGGGTGCCGGTGGCCAGCTGCCGCTGAAGCGAGCTGCTCACGGCCGCGGCGTCGTCCGGGGCGGCATCGGCGCCTGGCGACGCGGCGGCGGCCAGGTCGGACAGCAGCGGGCTGGGCCGCTGTGCGGTGAAACCGGCCGGGAACCTCTCCCAGTCGATGTCCGCGATGGTGACCGTGGTGTCGCCGTGGTCGAGGGAGTGCTGGAGCGAGGCGATGGCCAGATCGGTGTCCAGGGGACGCATCCCGCGCCGGCGGTAGTACTCGACGACGGCCTCGTCGGCGGCCATGCCCGCATCGCTCCACGGTGCCCAGGCGAGGCTGGTGGCGGGGAGTCCCCGGGCGCGGCGGTGCTCGGCGAGGGCGTCGAGATAGGCGTTGGCGGCGGCGTAGGAGGGCTGTCGGCTCCCGCCCCACGCGGCCGCGCCGGACGAGAAGAGCACGAAGGCGCTGAGGTCGAGATCCTCGGTGAGTTCATGGAGAAGGGCGGCCGCGAGCGCCTTGGGCCGCAGCACCGCCTCGATCCCCGGCAGATCCACCTCGGCGAGCGGGGTGTTCTCCGCGACACCGGCGGCGTGGATGACGGCGGTGAGGGGCTGTGCGGTGGGGATGGTGTCGAGGAGGTGTTGGAGTGCGGTGCGGTCGGTGACGTCGCAGGCGGTGATGGTGACGGTGGTGCCCAGGGTGGTGAGTTCTTGGGCGAGTTGGGTGGCGCCGGGGGCGTCGGGTCCGGAGCGGCTGATGAGGTGGAGATGGGGTGCGCCGTGGCGGGCGAGCCAGCGGGCGACATGGGCGCCGAGACCGCCGGTGCCGCCGGTGATCAGGGTCGTCCCGGTGGGGCGCCATGCGGTGGGTGCGGTGTCCGGGCAGGCGGCGCGCTCAAGGCGGCGGGCCAGGGCGGTGGAGCGGATCGCGACCTGATCCTCGGGCTGCCCGGGCACCAGCACGGCGGCGATACGGGCGGCGGTGCGGGCGTCGACGACGGCCGGGAGGTCGATGAGACCGCCCCAGAGATGCGGGTGTTCCAGCGCCGCGACCCGGCCCATACCCCAGATCTGGGCCTGGTGCGGATGGGGGAGCGGATCGGTGGCGACGGCGGCCACCGCACCCTGAGTGACGCACCACAGGGGCGCGCCCAGCGCCGTCCGGCTGAGGGCCTGGACAAGCGCGGCCGTCGCGGCCAGTCCGAGAGGGACGGCCGGGTGGTCGGGGTGGGGCGTCTGGTCGAGTGCGAGCAGACTCAGAACGCCCTCGGGCGTGCTGCCGTCGGGAAGATGCGAGACCAGTGGGGCAAGGGCATCGCGCCGGGCGTCCGCGCCATCGACCGACAGAAGCTCATGGGCCGCGCCATGGGCGTCGAGCGCCTGGACGGCGGCGTGGACGGCAGGGTGGTCCTCCAGCCCCGAGGGGACGAGCAGCAGCCAGGTCCCGCTGAGCGTCGGCGCGGTGGCGGGGTCCTGCAACTGCCTCCACGCGACGCGATAGCGCCAGGAGTCGATGGTGGACCGTTCGCGGTGTCGACGCCGCCAGGTCGACAGTACGGGGAGCGCCGGCAGCAGGGCGTCGATGCCGGGGCTGCCCTTCTCCAGCCGGAGTGTGCTGGTGAGGGCATCGACGTCGAGCTCCTCGATGGCGTCCCAGAGCCTGGCCTCGGCCGGGTCATGGCCGTTGGCATGAGCGTCGGCGCGCGGAGCGGGCGGGGCGAGCCAGTAGTGCTGGTGTTGGAAGGCGTAGGTGGGGAGGTCGATGGTGCGGGGGGTGGGGGTGGCGGGGTACCAGCTGGTCCAGTCGACTTCGACACCGGCGGTGTGCAGCCGGGCGAGGGTGTGGGTGAGGGCCTGTGTGTCGGGTTGCTTATGGGTGAGGGTGGATGTGGTCAGGGGTGTTGGGCGGTCGGTGGCGTTGTTCTGCTCGTTGTTGGTGGTGGTGTGGTGGTGGAGGGTGTGGTGGGTTGCGGTGGTGAGGATGGGGTCGGGGCCGAGTTCGAGGTAGGTGTTGGTGTGGGGTGCGGTGTGGGTGATGGCGGGGTGGAAGTGGACGGGTTGGCGGATGTGTTGGGTCCAGTAGTCGGGGGTGGTGATGTGGCTGTCGGCTGGTTGTCCGGTGAGGTTGCTGATGAGGGGGATGGTGGGTGGGTGGTAGGTGAGCCTGCTGATTGCCTCCTTGAAGGGCTCGAGGATGGGTTCCATCAAGGGGGAGTGGAAGGCGTGGCTGACTGTCAGTGTCTTGGTTTTACGGCCCTTGGCTGCCCAGGAGTTGCTGATGTCGGTGACGAGGTCGATCGGTCCGGAGATGACGGTGTTGCCGGGGGTGTTGAGGGCGGCGATGCTCACGTGGCCGTCGTATCGGGCCAGGTCTTCGGCGAGTTCGTCGGGGGTGGCGGCGATGGTGGCCATGCCTCCGCCTTCGGGGAGTCCTCCCATGAGGGTGGCGCGGGTGGCGACGAGGTGGCAGGCGTCGGGGAGGTCGAAGATTCCGGCGATGTGGGCGGCGGCGATCTCGCCGATGGAGTGTCCGATGACGGCGTCGGGGCGTACTCCGACCGAGTCGAGCAGTCGTGCCAGGGCGATGTGCAGGGCGAACAGTCCGGCCTGGGCGTAGGTGGTGTGGTCCAGCAGCGCCGCGTCTGCGGGGTCGCGGCTGAAAACCAGCTCCCGCAGCGGGTGCTCCAGATGCGGATCGAGTAGGCCGCAGACCTCGTCGAAGGCTTCGGCGAAGACGGGGAAGCGGTCGTAGAGTTCGGCGCCCATACCGGGGCGCTGACTGCCCTGCCCGCTGAACAGGAACACCGTTTGGCCGGTCGCCTCGGGGGTCTCTCCGGGGTGCACCAGACTCTGATGTGGTTCCCCGGCGGCCAGTGCCTCCAGCCCCGCCACCAGTTCGTCGCGATCCTGGCCGATGACCACAGCCCTCTGGTCGAAGAGCGTCCTCGTCCGCAGCAGGGACCAGCCCACCTCGGCCGGTGTCACCTCGGGGTCGCTGCTGATGTGCCCGGTCAAGGCTCGCGCCTGGCCCCGCAGCGCCGCCTCGCTCTGTGCGGAGATCACCCACGGAGCCACCCCGGCGACGTTTGATACCGGGGCGGGCTCGATCGGCTCGGGGGCCTGCTCAAGGATGAGATGGGCGTTCGTACCGGAGATGCCGAAGGAGGAGACCCCCGCCCGCCGGGGCCGTTCGCCCTGGGGCCATGGGACGGGTTCGGTGAGCAGGCTCAGGTCGCCCGCGTTCCAGTCGACATGGGGTGTCGGTTCGTCGATGTGCAGTGAGGCGGGCAGCACCCCATGCCGCATCGCCATCACCATCTTGATGACACCGGCCACGCCGGCGGCGGCCTGGGTGTGGCCGATGTTGGACTTGATGGAGCCGAGCCACAGCGGACGTCCCTCGTCCCGCTCCTGCCCGTAGGTGGCCAGCAGCGCCTGCGCCTCGATCGGGTCACCCAGCGTCGTGCCCGTACCGTGCGCCTCGACCGCGTCCACCTCGGACGGTGACAGCCGGGCGTTGGCGAGCGCCTGCCGGATCACCCGCTGCTGCGACGGCCCGTTCGGCGCGGTCAGGCCGTTACTGGTGCCGTCCTGGTTGACCGCCGAGCCACGGACGACAGCCATCACCCGGTGGCCGTTGCGCCGCGCGTCCGACAGCCGTTCCAGCAGTACGAGACCGGCGCCCTCGCCCCACACCATGCCGTCCGCCGCTGCCGCGAACGGCTTGCAGCGCGCGTCGGGCGCCAGACCGCGCTGGCGGGAGAACTCGATGAACGCGCCCGGGGTGGCCATCACCGTCACGCCGCCCGCCAGGGCCATCGTGCATTCGCCCTGCCGCAGCGCCTGGGCCGCCAGATGCATGGCCACCAGCGAGGACGAGCACGCCGTGTCCACCGTCACCGCAGGGCCTTCGAGGCCGAACGAGTACGCCACCCGGCCGGATACCACGCTGCCGATATTGCCCGTGGCGACATAGCCTTCGACGTCGCTCGCCGTATCGCCGGTGAGGGACAGATAGTCCTGCGATGTCACCCCCGCGAACACTCCCGTGTTGCTGCCCGCGAGGGTGTCCCGGTCCAGGCCCGCGTTCTCGAAGGTCTCCCAGGCGGTTTCCAGAAGCAGGCGCTGCTGGGGGTCCATGGCGACCGCCTCGCGCGGGCTGATGCCGAAGAACCCGGGATCGAACTCGGCCGCCTGATAGAGGAAACCCCCCTCCCGGACATAGCTCGTCCCCGCGCGGTCGGGGTCGGGGTCGTAGAGCGCGTTCAGATCCCAGTTGCGGTCGGTGGGCATCTCCGCGATGGCATCGCGATGGGCGGCGACCAGGTCCCACAGGTCCTTCGGGGAGTGCGCGTCGCCGGGGTAGCGGCAGGCCATGCCGACGATCGCGATCGGCTCGTCCTGGGCGGCCGTGGTGGGGCTGTGAGCGGCGACGGCGATCTGCTGGCCCGTGAGTTCGGCGCGCAGGTACGTCGCGAGGGCGTTGGGTGTGGGGTGGTCGAAGACGAGCGCGGGCGCGAGATCGATTCCGGTGGCGGTGGCGAGCTGGTTGCGCAGCTCCACGGCGGTCAGGGAGTCGAACCCGAGCTCCTGGAACGGCTGGCCGGGCGGAATGGCGTCAGGCCCGGAATGGCCCAGGATCGCGGCCGCGAGGGACTGGATTCGTTCGAGCAGGAGTTGGTGCTGCTGCTCGGGGGTGCCAGTGGAGAGCCGCTGCTGGAGGGAAGTGCCGGTGGAGGGGTCTGTGGACGCGCTGCTGGTCCGCTCGGTCGGGTTCTCGGCGGCCGTGTTCAGGTCGTCGAGCAGCGGACTGGGCCGCTGGGCGGTGAAGGCCGCCGGGAACTTCTCCCAGTCGATGTCCGCGACGGTGATCGTGGTGTCACGGTGGTCCAGGGCGTGTTGGAGCGATGCCACGGCCAGTTCGGGGCTCAGCGGAGACAGCCCACGTCGGCCGTAGAACGCGAGCGCCGTCTCGTCGGCGGCCATGCCCGCGTCGCCCCAGGGGCCCCAGGCGAGGCTCGTGGCGGGGAGTCCCCGGGCGCGGCGGTGCTCGGCGAGGGCCTCGAGATAGGTGTTCGCGGCGGCGTAGGCGCCTTGCCGACTGCCGCCCCACGCGGCCGCGCCGGACGAGAAGAGCACGAAAGCGCTGAGGTCGAACCTCTGCGTCAGCTCATGCAGATGAGCGGCGGCCAGGGCCTTGGGCCCGAGCACATGCTGCAGTCGCTCCGGCCCCAGATCGGCGATGAGCTCGGTGTCCGACGTTCCGGCGGCGTGGATGACGGCGGTGAGGGGCTGTGCGGTGGGGATGGTGTCGAGGAGGTGTTGGAGTGCGGTGCGGTCGGAGGCGTCGCAGGCGGTGATGGTGACGGTGGTGCCCAGGGTGGTGAGTTCTTGGGCGAGTTGGGTGGCGCCGGGGGCGTCGGGTCCGGAGCGGCTGATGAGGTGGAGATGGGGTGCGCCGTGGCGGGCGAGCCAGCGGGCGACATGGGCGCCGAGACCGCCGGTGCCGCCGGTGATGAGCGTGGTACCCGTGGGCTGCCAGGTAATGGGGGCAGCGGTGGGGGCAACGGCCCTCCGGAGGCGCCGGGCGTAGCTGCCGGTGGCGCGGATGGCGGACTGGTCCTCCGGTCGGCCGGAGGTGAGCAGGGCGGCCAGACGGTCGGAGGTGTGGTGGTCGATGACGGCCGGGAAGTCGATCAGGCCACCCCAGCGGCGAGGGTGTTCCAGGGCCGCGGCGCGGCCCAGTCCCCATGTCTGCGCCTGCCGCGGGCTCGGGAGCGGATCGCCGGGACCGGTGGCGACGGCGCCCTGGGTGAGGCACCACAGGGGTGCCGGGATCTCGGCGTCGCCGAGGGCCTGGACGAGCACGGTGGTCGCGGCCAGCCCGGAGGGCACGGCGGCGTATGTGGGGTGCGGCTCCTCGTCGAGGGCGAGCAGGCTCAGCACTCCGGAGGGTTCGCCCTCCGCGGTCAGGCGGGTGAGGTGGTCCGCCAACGCGTCGCGATCGACGGTGTGGGAGTCGAGCACATGGCGGCGCGGGGTGGCGCCGTGGGCGGTCAGGGCCTGCTCGGCGGTTGCCACGGCAGGATGGTCGGATTGACCGGCGGGGACGATCAGCAGCCAGGTGCCGGCGAGGGCCGGAGGCGCGGGCGGCGCGGAGAGGCGCTTCCAGGTGGTCTGATATCGCCAGGAGTTGATGACCGACTGCTCCCGGTGATGCCGCCGCCAAGCGGAGAGCGTCGGGAGAACAGCGCCCAGCATGGGCTGCTGGTCCGCCGGTGAATCAATGGTCGCCGCCACGGCTTCCAGATCCTCGCGCTCCACTGCCTCCCAGAACTTCCTGTCGACCAGAGCCGCCTCGGTGGGCGTCGGGTCCGAGGAGGAGGCCGACGGCAGCCAGTAGTGCTGGTGTTGGAAGGCGTAGGTGGGGAGGTCGATGGTGCGGGGGGTGGGGGTGGCGGGGTACCAGCTGGTCCAGTCGACTTCGACACCGGCGGTGTGCAGCCGGGCGAGGGTGTGGGTGAGGGCCTGTGTGTCGGGTTGCTTATGGGTGAGGGTGGATGTGGTCAGGGGTGTTGGGCGGTTGGTGTTGTTCTGCTCGTTGTTGGTGGTGGTGTGGTGGTGGCGGGTGTGCTGGGTTGCGGTGGCGAGAACGGGGTCGGGGCCGAGTTCGAGGTAGGTGCTGGTGTGGGGTGCGGTGTGGGTGATGGCGGGGTGGAAGTGGACGGGTTGGCGGATGTGTTGGGTCCAGTAGTCGGGGGTGGTGATGTGGTTGTCGGCTGGTTGTCCGGTGAGGTTGCTGATGAGGGGGATGGTGGGTGGGTGGTAGGTGAGTCCGCTGATTGCCTCCTTGAAGGGCTCGAGGATGGGGTCCATCAAGGGGGAGTGGAAGGCGTGGCTGACCGTGAGGGTGCGCGTTTTGCGGCCATGTTCGGCCCAGGAGTTGCTGATGTCGGTGACGAGGTCGATCGGTCCGGAGATGACGGTGTTGCCTGGGGTGTTGAGGGCGGCGATGCTCACGTGGCCGTCGTATCGGGCTAGGTCTTCGGTGAGTTCGTCGGGGGTGGCGGCGATGGTGGCCATGCCTCCGCCCTCTGGGAGTCCTCCCATGAGGGTGGCGCGGGTGGCGACGAGGTGGCAGGCGTCGGGGAGGTCGAAGACTCCGGCGATGTGGGCGGCGGCGATCTCGCCGATGGAGTGTCCGATGACGGCGTCGGGGCGTACTCCGACTGAGTCGAGCAGTCGTGCCAGGGCGATGTGCAGGGCGAACAGTCCGGCCTGGGCGTAGGTGGTGTGGTCCAGCAACCCGGCACCCTCCGCGTCGCGGTCGAAGACCACCTGCCGTAGCGGATGTTCGAGATGCGGATCGAGCAGGCCGCAGACCTCATCGAAAGCCGCCGCGAAGACGGGGAAGCGGTCGTAGAGTTCGGCGCCCATGCCGGGGCGCTGGCTGCCCTGTCCGCTGAAGAGGAACACGGTCTGCCCGGTCGCAACGCCAGTCGTCTCCCCGGGCCCCACCAGGCCCGGATGCGGCTTTCCGGCGGCCAGTGCCTCCAGTCCCGCCACCAGCTCCGCACGGTCCTGGCCGATCACCACGGCCCGGTGGTCGAAGAGTGTTCTGGTCCGCAGCAGGGACCAGCCCACCTCCGCAGCGCTCACCCCCGGGTCGGCGTTCACGCGTGTGGCCAGCGCCCGGGCCTGGCCCCGTAGCGCCTCCGTACCGCGCGCCGACACCACCCACGGCACCGGCCCGCCCACCGGCTCCACCTCGACGGCTTCGACCGCCACCGGCTCCTCGGGGGCCTGTTCCACGATGACATGCGCATTGGTCCCGCTGATGCCGAAGGAGGAGACTCCCGCCCGGCGTGGATGTTCGTCCCGCGGCCACTCCCGCGCCTCGGTCAGCAGGTGGACATCGCCCGCGTTCCAGTCGACATGCGGGGTCGGTTCGTCGATGTGCAGCGAGGCGGGCAGCACTCCATGCCGCATCGCCATCACCATCTTGATGACACCGGCCACGCCGGCGGCGGCCTGGGTGTGGCCGATGTTGGACTTGATGGAGCCGAGCCACAGCGGACGTCCCTCGTCCCGCTCCTGCCCGTACGTGGCCAGCAGCGCCTGCGCCTCGATCGGATCGCCGAGCGTGGTCCCGGTGCCGTGCCCCTCCACCACATCGACCTCTGCGGGCGACAGCCGGGCGTTGGCGAGCGCCTGGCCGATGACCCGCTGCTGTGAGGGTCCGTTCGGTGCGGTCAGGCCGTTGCTGGTGCCGTCCTGGTTGACCGCGGAGCCCCGGAGGACGGCCAGCACGCGGTGGCCGTTGCGCCGCGCGTCCGAGAGCCGCTCCAGCAGCAGAAGCCCGGCGCCCTCGCCCCAGCCGGTGCCGTCGGCCGCCGATGCGAACGGCTTGCACCGGCCGTCGGCCGCCAGACCGCGCTGGCGGGAGAACTCGATGAAGGTGGTCGGCGTGGACATCACCGTCACGCCGCCCGCCAGGGCCATCGTGCATTCGCCCTGCCGCAGCGACTGAGCCGCCAGATGCATGGCCACCAGCGAGGACGAGCACGCCGTGTCCACCGTCACCGCAGGGCCCTCGAGGCCGAACGCGTATGCCACCCGGCCGGACATGACACTCGGTGTACCGCCCGCGAGCAGATACCCCTCGACCTCCCGTGCCGAGGAGCTTCCGGAGGCGCCGTAGCCCTGATAGGTGCCGCCCGCGAAGACACCGGTGACGCTTCCGGTGAGCGTGTCCCGGTCCAGGCCCGCGTTCTCGAAGGTCTCCCAGGCGGTTTCGAGGAGCAGGCGCTGCTGAGGGTCCATGGCGAGCGCTTCGCGCGGACTGATGCCGAAGAACGCCGCGTCGAACCCGGCCGCGTCGTGGAGGAAACCGCCCTCGCGCGCATAGCTGGTGCCCAGACGCTCGGGGTCGGGGTCGAAGAGGGTGTTCAGATCCCAGTCACGGTCGGCGGGCATCTCCCCGACGGCGTCCCGGCCCGCGGCGACAAGCTCCCACAGCTCCTCCGGTGAGCGCACACCGCCCGGGTAGCGGCAGGCCATGCCGACGATCGCGATCGGCTCGTCGTCGGCGGCCGCGGACGCCGTATGGCTGGTGACGGCGGCCTTCTGACCCGTCAGTTCGGTGCCCAGATAGGTGGCGAGCGCATTCGGCGTCGGATGGTCGAAGACCAGCGCCGGGGCGAGCGGGAGGCCCGTGGTGGCGGCGAGTTGATTGCGCAGCTCAACCGCGGTGAGGGAGTCGAAACCCAGCTCCTGGAAGGGCTGCGCCGCGGGAATCGCGTCCAGACCGGGGTGGCCGAGGATCGTCGCGGCCAGGGTCTGGATATGGCGGACCAGGATCTGGTGCCGCTGTGCGGTCGGCGCCGCGCTGAGCTGCTGCCGCAACGGATTGTCGTCGGCGGTGTCCGTGGGCGTGGCGGGCTCCGCGCTCGACGGCATCAGACGGGCGAGGAACGGGCTCGGGCGCTGCGCGGTGAACGTACCGCCGAACCTCGCCCAGTCGACATCCGCGATCGTGACGGCGGTGTCGTGGTGTGTCAGGGCGTGATGCAACGACGCGATGGCGAGGTCGGTGGGGAGCGGCGAGAGACCGCGCCGCTTGAGGTGGGAGAGCGTGTGCTGGTCGGCGGCCATGCCCGCCTCGCCCCACGGGCCCCAGGCGAGGCTGGTGGCGGGCAGGCCCCGCGTATGGCGGTGTTCGGCGAGCGCGTCCAGGTAGGTGTTCGCGGCGGCGTAGGCGGCCTGTTGTCCGCTGCCCCAGGTGGCGGCGTTCGACGAGAAGAGAACGAAGGCCGTCAGATCGAGGTGCTGGGTGAGGTCGTGCAGATGAGCGGCGGCCAGGGTCTTGGACCGCAGAACGGACTGCAACCGCCCGGGGTCCAGCTCGCTGATCTGCCCGAGTTCCATCGTGCCGGCGGTGTGGAAGACGGCGGTGAGGGGGTGCTGGGCGGGGACGGTGTCGATGAGCTGCCGGACTGCGTCGCGGTCGGAGGCGTCGCAGGCGGTGATGGTGACGTCCGTCCCCAGAGCGGTGAGCTCCTCGCTGAGCTCGGACGCGCCGGGCGCGTCGGGTCCGGAACGGCTGATGAGGTGGAGATGGGGCGCGCCCTGGTGGGCCAGCCAGCGGGCGATCTGGGCGCCGAGCCCCCCGGTGCCACCCGTGATGAGCGTGGTCCCCGACGGCTCCCAGGGGGCGGGGGCGGTGTCGACGGCGGGCACACGGGTGAGGCGGCGCGCGTACGTCCCGGTGGTGCGGATGGCGGCCTGGTCCTCGGGCTGCCCGGATACGAGAAGGGCTGCCAGCCGACCCGCGGTTTGGTGGGTCACGGTGGCGGGCAGATCGATGAGTCCGCCCCAGCGCTGCGGATGTTCCAGCGCGGCCACGCGGCCGAACCCCCAGATCTGCGACTGCTCGGGATGGGGGAGGAGGTCGCTGCGACCGGTGGCCACGGCGCCCTGCGTAACGCACCACAGGGGCGCGCTGATGTCGGCGTCACCGAGAGCCTGGAGGAGAGCGACGGTGGCGCCGAGCCCGGCGGACACCGCGGAGTGGCCGACGAGCGGTTCCTGGTCGAGGGCGAGCAGACTGATGACTCCAGCGGGCTGGGACTCCTCGGTCAGCCGACCGAGGCGCTCGCGGAGCGCGGCGCGATCGACGTCATGAGCGTCGACCGCCAACGGGAGCGCCGTGGCGCCGTGCGCCCGCAGCGCCTGGGCGGTGACCCGGACCGTCGCGTGCTCCTCCTGCCCGGCAGGGACGACCATCAGCCAGGTGCCCGTCAGGACCGGTGTGGCCGCGTCGGAGAGCTGTTGCCAAGTGGCCCGGTAGCGCCAGGAGTCGATGGTGGAGCGGTCACGGTGCCGACGCCGCCAGGCGGACAGCACCGGGAGTGCGGGCAGCAGGGCGTCGATGCCGGGGCTGCCCTTCTCCAGTTGGAGCGTGCTGGTGAGGGTGTCGACGTCGAGCTCTTCGATGGCATGCCAGAGCTGCGCCTCGGCCGGGTCCTCCGCAGTCCCCTCGAAGCTCGTACGGGCGGCGGGCGGGGCCAGCCAGAAGCGCTGGTGCTGGAAGGCATACGTCGGCAACCCGACCACCTGGGGCGCCGGGTCGAGGGGGAACCAACTGGTCCAGTCGACTTCGACACCGGCGGTGTGCAGCCGGGCGAGGGCATGGGTGAGGGCCTGTCCCTCGGGCTGCTTACGGGTGAGGGCGGACGTGATCAGCGGCGTCGGCCGGTCGGTGGCGTTGTTCTGCTCGGTGTTGGTCGTGGTGTGGTGGTGGCGGGTGTGCTGGGTTGCGGTGGCGAGAACGGGGTCGGGGCCGAGTTCGAGGTAGGTGCTGGTGTGGGGTGCGGTGTGGGTGATGGCGGGGTGGAAGTGGACGGGCTGGCGGATGTGCTGGGCCCAGTAGTCGGGCGTCGCGATGTGTTCATCCGCTGGTTGTCCGGTGAGGTTGCTGATGAGGGGGATGGTGGGTGGGTGGTAGGTGAGCCTGCTGATTGCCTCCTTGAAGGGCTCGAGGATGGGGTCCATCAAGGGGGAGTGGAAGGCGTGGCTGACCGTGAGGGTGCGCGTTTTGCGGCCATGTTCGGCCCAGGAGTTGCTGATGTCGGTGACGAGGTCGATCGGTCCGGAGATGACGGTGTTGCCTGGGGTGTTGAGGGCGGCGATGCTCACGTGGCCGTCGTATCGGGCCAGGTCTTCGGCGAGTTCGTCGGGGGTGGCGGCGATGGTGGCCATGCCTCCGCCCTCTGGGAGTCCTCCCATGAGGGTGGCGCGGGTGGCGACGAGGTGGCAGGCGTCGGGGAGGTCGAAGACTCCGGCGATGTGGGCGGCGGCGATCTCGCCGATGGAGTGTCCGATGACGGCGTCGGGGCGTACTCCGACCGAGTCGAGCAGTCGTGCCAGGGCGATGTGCAGGGCGAACAGTCCGGCCTGGGCGTAGGTGGTGTGGTCCAGCAGCGCCGCGTCTGCGGGGTCGCGGCTGAAAACCAGCTCCCGCAGCGGGTGCTCCAGATGCGGATCAAGAAGACCGCAGACCTCATCGAAAGCCGCCGCGAAGACGGGGAAGCGGTCGTAGAGTTCGGCGCCCATCCCGGGGCGCTGACTGCCCTGCCCGCTGAAGAGGAACACGGTCTGCCCGACGACGGCCTCGGCGGCCTGTCCGGAGTGCACCAGGCCCGGATGCGGCTTTCCGGCGGCCAGTGCCTCCAGTCCCGCCACCAGCTCCGCACGGTCCTGGCCGATCACCACCGCGCGCTGGTCGAAGAGTGTTCTGGTCCGCAGCAGGGACCAGCCCACCTCCGCAGCGCTCACCCCCGGGTCGGCGTTCACCCGTGCGGCCAGCGCCCGCGCCTGGCCCCGTAGCGCCTCCGTACCGCGCGCCGACACCACCCACGGCACCGGCCCGCCCACCGGCTCCACCGCGACCGCAACCGGCTCCACCGCGACCGCAACGGGCTCCGCCTCTGCGGCCACCGGTTCCACCGCCACCGGCTCCGCCTCGGCGGCCACCAGTACCCCCGCCACCGGCTCCGCCCCGGCGGCCACCGGCTCCGCCCCGAGGCCCCCGAGCGCCGTCTCGGCCTCCTCGGGGGCCTGCTCCAGGATCAGATGGGCGTTCGTCCCGCTGATGCCGAACGAGGAGACCCCCGCCCGGCGTGGATGTTCGCCCTGCGGCCACTCCCGCGCCTCGGTCAGCAGATGGACAGCGCCCGCGTTCCAGTCCACATGGGGTGTCGGCTCGTCGATGTGCAGCGAGGCGGGCAGCACCCCATGCCGCATCGCCATCACCATCTTGATGACACCGGCCGCACCCGCCGCCATCTGCGCATGCCCGATGTTGGACTTGATGGACCCCAGCCACAGCGGACGTCCCTCGTCCCGCTCCTGCCCGTAGGTGGCCAGCAGCGCCTGTGCCTCGATCGGGTCACCCAGCGTGGTCCCCGTGCCATGCGCCTCGACCGCGTCCACCTCGGACGGTGACAGCCGGGCGTTGGCGAGCGCCTGCCGGATCACCCGCTGCTGCGACGGCCCGTTCGGTGCGGTCAGGCCGTTGCTGGCGCCGTCCTGGTTGACCGCCGTGCCCCGGATCACGGCCAGCACCTGGTGGCCGTTGCGGCGCGCGTCCGACAGCCGCTCCAGCAGCAGGACGCCCACGCCTTCGGCCAGTGTCATACCGTCGCTGTTGGCCGAGAACGCCTTGGACCTGCCGTCCGGGGCGAGCCCTCGTAGCTCGCTGAAGCCGATGAACGGCGCCGTGGAGGACATCACGGCGACGCCCCCGGCCAGCGCCATATCGCATTCGCCCTGCCGGATCGCCTGGCAGGCCAGATGCATGGCGACCAGGGAGGAGGAGCACGCGGTGTCCACCGTCACCGCGGCGCCCTCCAGACCGAGGGTGTACGCCACCCGGCCGGACACCACACTGGCGGAGTTGCCGATGGTGAAGTAGCCGGCCGAGCCCTCGGGCACCTGGGAGGCGTCGGAGCAGTAGTCGAGGTGATCGCAGCCGATGAAGGTGCCCGTCCGGCTGCCACGCAGCGACTCCGGATCGACACCGGCGTGCTCGATGGCCTCCCAGGACGCCTCCAGGGCCAGCCGCTGCTGCGGGGCCATCCCGAGAGCCTCGCGGGGGCTGATGCCGAAGAACGTGGCGTCGAATCCCGCGGGGTCGTCGATGAAGCCGCCCTCACGCGTATAACTCGTCCCCGGGTGCTCCGGGTCGGGATGGAAGAGATTCTCCAGATCCCAATTGCGGTCGGTGGGGAGCTCCGAGATGGCGTCCCGCTCGGTGGCGACCAGTTCCCACAGCTCTTCGGGGGACCGTACGCCTCCGGGAAAGCGGCAGGACATTCCCACGATCGCGACCGGCTCATGCCCCGCGGACTCGACATCCTTGAGACGGCGCTGGGTCTGACGGAGATCCGCCGTCACCCGCTTCAGATAGTCGAGCAGCTTCTCTTCATTGCTCGCCATGGTCGGCCACCCCCACTTCCCTCGGTCCGGAACGCTGAACGCTATTGGCGGCGGCAGTCGTAACTGCCGTGCAAGACACTTCCGTCGGGGAAGGTGAAGCTCGTGGAGTTCTTGAAATGCCCTCGACCGAGCACCTGGTAGTCATCCATGAGGTCCAGCTTCACGCCCGATGTCTGTCCCGTGGCATTCGGTGTGATCACCTGGGTGAGGGGACCCTTGAATATCAGGTGGCCGTCCTTCCAACCGGACGAGGTGTAGTTTCCGGACGAACCCCAGTTGTCGTGGTACTGGTTGATGAATTTCCCGTCGACGGGATTCCAGCCGAAGGTCGAACGGCCGACCACGTTTCCGGGTTCGAGGGTGGCGTCCGTGTAGAAGTAATGCCCGCCCATCGCCCGCTTGGTGGTCAGCTTCAGCACCGCCGCCGTGCCACCCGGCGGCGGGGTGTACTCGCAGGTGTAGGAGCCGAGCAGAAAGTCGAGATCGCGGATCTGCGGAGGAGCGGGCAGCGGATTCCTGTCGCGCGGCGGTTTGGCTCTGGTATCGGGCTCGGCGTTCACCGGGGAGACGGTGAGCGCGATCAGGCTCACGGCGGCCACGCCCACGACACCGGCCGGGACACGCCGGATCCACTTCCTCCGCCGGGCCGTGCCATCCGGTTCCCGTTCCTCTGACTTCTCGGTGCGCACACTCGACTCCCAACCGTCAATCGGGCGCTGACCTGCGGCTGAACCACCTGCCAGGCGGCCAGTCCGGATACGGCGACCATCATTTGCGCCGTCACCAAAGTGGGCCTAACGCCCGGCTTGGCCTCCTCCCTGATACGACCCGATCGATACGAACCGATACGGAAAGAGGGGGACCCGCGAAAAGAGGCGCACTGGGCTCGCGTTAGCCCAGCTTTAGCCCGCCCGTCGAGCATGAATCCGGACCGTGGCGATGAGGAGGATGACGATGAGCGGCTGGCCGGCGCTGGAGAAGTACCTCGATCGGGCACCCACGTCGAAGGAGATGATGGCCTGGATCGAACTGATCGTCGGCCAGGGCATTCGCCGGGCGGGCTATCCGGCCGACGGCTGGACCGAGGAGTGGGCCGCGGAACAGTTCCGGGAGACCGGGCTGGCGGACGTACGGCTGGAGCCGCTGGACACGCCCATCTGGCGGCCGCGGTCCGCCGCCTTCGAGATCTGGCCCACCGGCCGCCCCGATGAGGTCATCCGCTTCGAGGGGCTCGCCCTGCCGTACACCACCCCGACCGAGGGCACCGAGGGTCGGCTGGTGCGGATGGAGGACGGGGAGGTGCGGGGCTCCATCGCGGTCCAGGAGATCGGCTTCACGCGGCTGCCGCAGACCGAGGTGCAGGCCCGGGCCACCGGTTCCTACGACCCCGAGGGCGTGTTCCCCGACCTGGTCCAGACCGTGCCGTTCGACCTTCCCCATGTGCTGGACTTCGACATCGCCATCAAGGACGGTGCCACGGCCTACGTCGGCCTGCTCACCGGACTGCCCTGGGAGACCAGCGACTTCTACTGGCCCTATGACGCCGAACGGCGCCCCATCCCCGGCATCTGGCTGAGTGGCCAGGACGGGCAGCGGGTCCGCGAGCTGATGGCATCGGGGGAGTGCGAGGGCCGGATCGTCTCCGACGCCACCATCACCGAGGAGACCACCCACAATGTGGTGGGCACACTGCCCGGCGCCTCCGACCACTGGTTGATCATCGGCTCACACCACGACGGCCCCTGGGCATCGGCCGTGGAGGACGCCTCCGGGGTCGCGCTCGTCCTGGCGCAGGCCAAGTTCTGGGCGTCGGTGCCCCAGGACCTGCGACCGCACAACATGCTGTTCGTGCTGACGTCCGGCCATATGGCGGGCGCCGCGGGCACACAGGCGTTCATCGCGGCGCATCCCGAGCTGTTTCCCCAGGTCGTCCTCGAAATGCATCTGGAACACGCCGCACGCCAGGCGGTGGTGGTCGACGGGGAGGTGGTGCCCACCGACGACCCCGAGGTGCGCTGGTGGTTCACCACCCAGGCGCCCGAGCTGGAGCAGCTGGTGGCCGAGTCCCTCGCGGCGGAGGACCTGCGCCGCTCGTGGATCCTGTCGCCGACCGCCTTCGCGCCGAACCCGGCCACCGACGGCGCCTACTTCTACTACACGGGTGTGCCGCTGGTGCAGCTGATCACCACGCCCATGTACATCTTCGATCCGCGGGACACCCCGGACAAGGTGGACGAGCAGAGCCTGGTGCCGCTCACCAAGGGGGCGGCGCGGATCATCGCCGGTACGGCCGGTTGCGAGCCCGACACCCTCCGGGTGCCGATCCAGACCGCGGCCGACGAGACGGAGTAGGGCCACCGAGCACCGACGGCCCGCAGAGCAGGGACGGCCCGCCGTATGCCGGCGGGCCGTCACCCGTTTCACACGTTCACCTGTCACCCATCGCCCTACCGGCGGTTCGTCAGCCGGCACAGCGCCTTGGCGGTGCGGTGCGGATCGCTTTCGGAGCGGGCACTGAGCACGACCGCCCCCTGCCGCGTGGCGCCCTTCTTCGCGGCCACGGCCACCTCGACATCCACCGATCCACCGGCCCTGGCGGTGGCGAGCCGGTTGGGCAGCCAGGCGGACCAGCCCCGGCCCACGGCCTTCGCCGACAGCCGGTAGACATCCGAGTCCACCGAAGTGGCCGCCGCATCGGCCCGGTCGCCCGTAGCGCGCCCGGTGTTGTCGAGGCCGAAGGTGCACACGGCCCGGGAGCGGGTGGCGTCCCCCTTGGCCTCGCCACGGTGGAGGGCCAGTCCGCGGCGCTGCGGTCCCGCGCCGTCGAGGGACTTCACGGCGATGGTGTACGAGAGCACTCCGGACCGGTCGCGCTTGAGGCCGAGCACATAGAAGTGCAGCCGGTTGGCCCGGTCGAGGTACTCGTACTGGCTGCCGGAGTCGGCTCCGGCGTGGAAGAGCGCATCGCTGAGCTGCCGGTAGTCGCCCATGGTGATCTTCTGGGTGGTGCCGTCGGGGCGCCGGAAGTCCACCAGGTCGATGTCCTCGGGGTGCGCGTCGACCACCCAGGCGAACGGGGCCCGGTCCTTGTTCTTCGTCTTGGTGAGCAGTACCCCGTGATCCGGGGTGAACGAGTCCATGCCCATGCGGTCGACGATCTCGACGGTGTAGTTGTCGTAGCCACCGCCGTCGCACAGCGGGTCGGTGGCGCTGTCGCAGGACGGCGAGAGATCGCGGCCCAGGGCGATGTTGACCCCGGAGAGCCCCTTCTCACCCGGTGGCGCCGAGCGTGCGGTGACCCGGGCGACGACGAGGCCGGAGCTCTTCAGGGCGTCGCGGTCCAGCCGCAGGACGTTCTTCTCGTCGACGATGCCGAGCTTCAGCTTGTCGCGCAGCACATGCTGGGAGCCCATCGAGCCACCGGCGGTGGCGGGGATCTGCCAGCGGGTGTGCGGCCCGCCGGGGCCGTTGAACGAACCGCGGGAGAGCATGCCCCAGATACCGGTGTACGAACGGCTGAGGGGGGTGCCGTACGGGTTGTTGTAGTTGTCCCCGATGCCCAGGATATGGCTGAGTTCATGGGCGTACACGGCCATGCCGGAGCTCTCGGCCTGCACCGACGACCCGTCGGCGGCGTTGGGCCAGATACGGGCGGCGGACTGCCAGGACGTCCACGGTACGTAGCGGGTCCGGGCGGAGTTGTCGCCGCCGGTGGCCGGCGGCCCCCAGGCGGCGGGTATGTCCGCCGCGCTCGGGAACTTCATCTGGCCGAACTCCTGCCAGGTGGACGACTCGTCCTGCCCGGCGGTGAGATAGAAGACGAAGTCGAACGAGTCCGCCTTGTCGGCGCCGGCATCGGCCACCCAGGCGGCCTTGCCGTCGGCCCGGATGTCCTGGTCGCAGGTGTCCCCGGCCGGGCAGGCGCCCGGGTTCATCGAGTCCTCGATGCCGTACTGATAGGACTTGCCCGGCATGCGGTACACACCGAAGGCGGTCAGATCGACACCGATGCGGCCGCCGGAGTCCTCCATCCAGTACTCGTTGATGGTGTGACCGTTGTTCAGCGGCCCCGGTGTGTTGAGGAAGTCCTGGTAGAAGCGCGGGAGGCGAGCGCGGGGGATATCGGAGGCACTGGCCTGCGGATTGCCGAACAGGGTGGATCCGGCCGGGCGGCTGACCGTGAACTCCTCGTCCGGATAGTCCAGGAGCACCAGCGCGCCCTTGAAGGTGCGCTGTGTGGGCTTGACGTCGGGGTCCGCCCAGCGTGTTCCGGGGACCGCACGGTAGTCGGCCCAGGTCATGTCGTCGGGGTTGCGCCACTGCTGCGGGTCGATCGGCCGCACCAGCGACGGCCGGGCGGGACCGGCCGCCGGTAAGTCATCGGGGGTGGCCCGCGCGGGTCCGGCGGCGATGGCCGCCGCGGTGGCGAGGACCGCTGCGACGACGGTCAACCGGCCGACGGGTCTTCGGGGGAGTAACAAGGCTCACCTCGTGTCGGGCGTCTCGGACTTCAGACATGACAAGCCGTACGAGCGGTATGCCTACCGCTGCCCCAAGGTAAGGCGGGGAAAGAGGGGGCGCCAGAGTGCGTCGGTGACGGCCGGGACCGCCGCCCGCCGGTCCCGCCCCGGGTTCCGCTCCGGGCCCCGCATCGGCTCCGCTCCGGCTCGCGGAGGTCGTCCCGGTCCCGGTACCGGAGGACGGCTGCCGGACCGGTGGGAAAGCGCGATAGCGTGTACAGGCCAACGGGAGCTGCCGCCTGGGACTACGGCTCAGCGCAACCCGGGAACAGCCCACCCCGGAAGGCGAGATGCGTCCGCGCCCCCGAGGTGCGTCCGCGCTCGCCCCAAGCCGGGCACCGGCCCTGGCTCCCGTCCGGCGCGATTCGTGGATACCAGCACTAGGAGCCCTCTTGACCAGCCCGGAACAGCGCATGGCTGACCTGCTCAAGACCTTCGGTGAGCCTGCGGCGAACACCGCGTACCTGCTGTGCGACAGGCACCCGGACGACGCCGTCGCGTTCACGGTGGTGGGCAAGGACCTGACCGGCCACGACATGACGTACGGGGAGCTGCGGGACCGTTCGTCGCGGATGGCCGGTGCCCTGGCCGCCCTGGGAGTCGGAGTGGGCGACCGCGTCGCCACCTTGATGGGCAAATCCGCCGACCTGCTGGTCGCGAGCCTTGCGATCTGGCGGCTCGGGGCCGTCCAGGTGCCGCTGTTCACCGCGTTCGCCCCGCCGGCCATCGCGCTGCGGATCGCGGGCAACGCCACCAAGGTCGTGATCAGCGACGCCGACCAACGCCCCAAGCTGGACTCGGAGTCGGGCTTCCCCGGCGAGCGCCCCTGGCGGGTCGTCACCACCGGGCCCGTCACCGGGTCGGACCTGTCCTTCGCGGAACTGGCCGAGGGAGACGCCACGCTGCCCGAGCCGGTGGCCGTGGGCGGCGACGGGCTCATCGCGGAGCTGTTCACCTCGGGTACCGCGGGCACCCCCAAGGCCGTCCCGATCCCGCTGCGGGCCGTCGCGGGCTTCTCGATGTACCAGCAGTTCGGCCTGGACCACCGGCCCACCGACGTCTTCTGGAACGCCGCCGACCCGGGCTGGGCGTACGGCCTGTACTACGCGCTCATCGGGCCGCTCGCCCTCGGGCAGCGCGCACTGCTGTTGAACGGCCTGTTCTCCGCGGAGTCCACCTGGGAGGTGCTCTCCCGCTTCGGGGTCACCAACTTCGCCGCCGGGCCCACCGTCTACCGCAAGCTGCGCGCCTCCGGCATCCCCGCCCCCGGCGATCTGCGGCTGCGCTGCTGCTCCGCGGCGGGCGAACCGCTGCCCCCGGACGTCGTCGACTGGGCGCTCGAGACGCTCGGTGTTCCCGTGCGCGACCACTACGGCTCGACCGAACTGGGCATGGTGATCGCCCACGCCTGGCACCCGGCCCTGCGCGACGACATCAAGCCCGGCTCCATGGGCCGTCCGCTGCCCGGCTGGGGGGTGAAGGTGCTGCGCGAGGACACCAACTCCGCGCTGGCCCGCGTGGACATCCCCGGCCGGGTGGTGGTGGACATCGAGAACAGCCCGCTGATGTGGTTCAAGGGTTACCGCGACGCCCCCGAGCAGACCGCCGAGAAGTTCAGCCCCGACGGACACTGGTTCTACACCGGTGACACCGCCTCCCGCGACGAGGAGGGCGATCTGTTCTTCTCCGGGCGCGGCGACGACATCATCCTGATGGCGGGCTACCGCATCGGCCCCTTCGAGGTGGAGACCGTGCTGCTGGAGCACGCCGCGGTGGCGGAGGCCGCCGTGGTCGGCGTACCGGACGAGGAGTACGGCGAGGTCGTGGAGGCGTTCATCGTGCCGCGGCCCGGGACGGAGGCGGACGACGCGCTCGCGGCCGAGCTGCAGCAGCTGGTCAGGGAGCGGTACGCCAAGCACGCCTATCCGCGGAACGTCCACTTCGTGGCCGAGCTGCCGAAGACCTCCAGCGGTAAGACGCAGCGGTTCCTGCTGCGCCCGCAGGAGCACTCGCCCCGGAGCCGCTGAGCGGCTCCCGCGCCCAGGAGGCGTCCACAGGGGCATCGCGCACGCCCCGGAGCCGTACCGCGCACGCCCGGCGTCCCGTGTCGTCACACGGGGCGCCGGGGGCGTCGTGCCCCTGGCCTTGAGGTCACTCGCGGGACCGGGACAGCGCCTCCCGTACCGCCTCCTCCGTGCGCCCCACCACCGCCGTACCGTCGTCCGCCGTGATGATGGGCCGCTGGATGAGCTTGGGGTGCTCGGCGAGCGCCGCGATCCAGCGATCCCGAGCGCTCTTCTCACGCGGCCAGTCCTTCAGCCCCAGCTCCTTCGCGGCCGCCTCCTGGGTCCGGGTGATGTCCCACGGCTCCAGCCCGAGCCGGCCGAGCACCTCGCGGATCTCGTCCTGGCTCGGCACGTCTTCGAGATAGCGGCGGACGGTGTAACCCGCCCCCTCCGCGTCGAGCAGGGTGAGCGCGCCACGGCACTTCGAGCATGCCGGATTGATCCAGATCTCCATGCCGCACACGGTATCGCGGGACCGCTTCGGAATGGCGTCTGACCAGGGGCCTTTGTCAGTGCCCGGCCGTAGAATGGAGGCAGTTGAAGGGAAGGTTTCCCGACCATCTCAGGAGGCTGCCGATGGCCGTTGCCGCACCCCCTCTTCAGGAGCTGCCGAGCTTCCCGACCCTGCCGAAGAAGCGGATGCCCGCCGGGCGTCCGCGTGAGTGGTACGAGTCCCACAACCGCCGTCTGAAGGCCATGCGCCTGGCCATCGCGCTGCTCAACTCCGGTGTCTACCGCCCCGAGCAGGCGCCCAACCGCAAGATACGCTCCACGGCCGCCCGGATCGGGGTGCATCCGCCCTCCGACACCACCTGCCGGATGGTGCGTTCCCTCATCCGCACCGATCACACCGACCGCCCCGCCCGCCGCTGAAACCGCCGGCCCGCCGCGCCTCCTCGGAGCGCGGCGGGCCCGGCCCGTCGGCGCGCGGTCACCGCGTCAGTGTCAGCCGTTCCCACGGCCACGACCGCTGTCAACGGTTAACCGAAAGAGGGAGCGGGCCCATGCACCGACAGCGCGAAAGGAAGCGGCCCCTTCCGGGAATGGCGCGGTCTCGTGCCCGGGTGGGAAATGAGGGGCGAAGAGTGGCAGGGAGAAGGGCGAAGAGGGCCGGGGAAATGTTCCGCGGATAGCCGTGCCGGCGTTCCGGATATCCGGCCGCGCGGACCATCTATCGGAGGTTCCGCCGCTTTCCCCGCGCTGCTCCCCGCGCCTCTCCCGTTGCGAGGGGACAGGCGCGGGCGCACGCTCTCCTTGACGGAGGGAGACGGCGATGACCCAGCAACCGCCGTCGGAGATGGTCGACCGCCCGGTCGTCGGCTCGTTTCCGACCTACGCCGGCGCCCAGCGCGCGGTCGACTTCCTGTCCGACAACAAGTTCCCGGTGGAACACATGGCGATCATCGGCTCGGACCTCCGCATGGTCGAGACGGTGCTCGGGCGGATGACCAGGGGTCGTGCGGCGCTGGCGGGGGCGGGTACGGGGGCCTGGTTCGGGCTGCTGGTCGGGCTGCTGCTGTCCGTGTTCGCCGCCGGGGCCAACAACGTGATCGTGCTGCTGGTGAGCGGTCTCGTCTACGGCGCGGTGTTCGGCGCGATCTTCGGTTTCGTCGGGCATGCCATGACCCGGGGGCAGCGCGATTTCTCGTCCCGCAGCCAGATCGTGGCCGCGCGCTATGACGTGGTCGCGGACGCCGAGGTCGCCGATGAGGCGAAGAACATGCTGGCCAGGATCGCGATGCGGGAGGGCTGAGCGGCTTCCGAGGGTCTTCCGGGGGGTCCGTGCACATACTAACGGCATTAGGAGTAGGGTGTGGCTCCGAGAGATCACACCGACCCCCGAGGAGCGACGGTGACCACCGGCAGGAGTGTGCGCGCGGACGGAGTCCTTCCGCGGGTCCTGCTCGTCGTCGTGCTCGCGCTCGGTGTCTTCGTCATGCACACCCTGGGCCATCCCGACGGCGGATCCGGTGCGGGTGGGAGCCACTCGGCACACCACGCCTCCGGTGAGCCGCGCCCCGCGCCGTACGGCGGCGACCGCGACGGCCGTACGGCCGCCACCGGCTCCGGGTCGCACCGGGCCGCGCCCGCCCCGTCCGGCGAGGCCGAGCATGCGCCGGCCGCGCCCGAGACGAAGCCGCGCGCGCCCGTGACCGGTATGGACATGGCCTCGCTGTGCGTCGCGGTGCTCGGCGTCTGGGTGCTCGGGGCGCTCCTGAGCGCGGCCCTCGCCCGCCGGGGCGGTCCCCCGCTGAGGCTCCCCGTGGCGTCGGCCGCCGTCGCGCGGCCCGACCCTCCGTCACCCGGACCCGACCTCACTGCCCTGTCTGTTCTGCGGATTTAGGTCGAACCGCGCGTAAAGCGCCGGTACGCCCCATGGAACAGTCAACACTTGGCAAAAGAGGTATATCGACATGACCGCATTGACGCATGCCCCGCGTCGGCCGCTCCATCGCCGTCTCGCGCTTGTGGCCGCCGTCGCCGCCGGAGGGCTGCTGCTCGCCGGTTGCGGCGGGAGCGACGACATGAAGGACATGGACCACACGGGCGCGAAGGAGTCCACCGCCGCCGAGGCCACCGCGGCCTCCTCGGTGGGCGCGTTCAATGACGCGGACGTCCGCTTCGCGCAGATGATGATCCCGCATCATGAGCAGGCTCTGACGATGGCCGCACTGGCCGAGGACCGGGCCTCGGACTCGCGGATCACGAGCCTGGCGGGGCAGATCGAGAAGGCGCAGGACCCGGAGATCGCCACCCTGAAGTCCTGGCTCAAGGACTGGGGTAAGCCGGAGAAGGCGTCATCAGGCGGTATGGACGGCATGGATGGCATGGACCACGGTTCGAGCGGTAAGGGCGATATGGGCGGAATGATGTCCAAGGAGGACATGCGGAAGCTCGAGGTCGCCAAGGGGCCCGCCTTCGACCGTGCCTTCGCGAGCCTGATGATCGACCATCACCAGGGCGCGATCGCCATGGCGAAGGACGAGAAGAAGAACGGCCGTAACGCCAAGGCCAAGAAGCTCGCCGACGACGTCGTCAAGAACCAGTCCACCGAGGTCGCCACTCTGCGGACCCTCCTCGACCGGCTCTGATCCGCCTCCCGCCCCGCCGCCCCGGGTCCCGCGGTCCCTCCGTGTGGCCCCGGGGCGGCGCCTCCGAGGCGTGCCGGGGCTTATCCCATCCCGGGGGCGCAGCCGAGCAGAGGGGGCAGCAGCGGTACGGCCACCGCGGCGGCCACCACCAGGCCACGCAGCGCCGGATGTGGACGCCGCCGGGCGTCCAGCATCCGCCGCAACCGGACCAGGGCGTCCGGTCCGCCGACGCTGAAGGCCCCGCCGGGGGCGTGGCCCGCCGCCATCGCGTACAGGGCTGAGACGAGCGCTTCGCGCGGATGGCGGCGCAGGGCCCGGTCGTCCGCGGCCATCTCCAGCAGAAGTGCCGTCTGTGCCTTGGCTTCGCGCGCCAGCGGCAGCCACCGGAACACCCGGGCGAACGCCTCGGTGGCCGCCAGTGCCAGATGGTGGCGGCCCGCGATATGCGCGCGCTCATGCTCCAGTACGGACTCTAGTTGGGCGGGGGAGAGGAGTCTCAGCGCGCCCGCGCTCACGACGATCCGCGGCCTGCGGCCGGGCAGGCAGTATGCCGCGGGCGTGTCATGGTCCAGCACGGTGGCGCGCCAGTGCGCCGAGCGCCGGCCGACCATGTCCAGCACGCCCCGGTGCCGGGCGCGAACGCGCCGGGCCCGCAGCAGCTCATGGCCGAAGCAGATAAGCGGAAGCAGTACCACCAAGGCCGGTACGGCGATGGCCGGAACGCCGACCGGGCCCGGGATGCGGGCGTCCAACGTCAACCCACAGAACCGGAGCAAGCCGGACATTCCATTATGAAGATGCCAAGTTGGGGTGACGAGGTGATAAGTGGTCAGAGCCAGCGCGATGGTGAATGACAGGACTAATCCATGCCAAACGGCAACCGCCAGGCCGGGTGCGCGATGCGGCCAGGCGCTGCGCGCCAGCGCCTTCGGTGCCAGCGAGCCGACCGCGGCGGCGTAGCAGCCCAGGGCGAGGGCGGCCGTCACGCCCGGGTCCGCCGCCCCGTGGCCCGCAGTGCCTTGCGCAGCGCGCTGACCTCCTCCGGGCCCATCTGCTGGACGAAGTGGGCGAGGGCGGCGGAGCGGTCCTCGCTGGTGCCGAGCGCGTCCTCCATCAGGGCGGCGGTGTACTCCTCGCGGCTGCGGACCGGTGAGTACACCCACGCCCGGCCCTCCTTGGCGCGCAGCAGCCAGCCCTTGTTGTAGAGGATGGAAGCGACGGTCATCACCGTGGTATAGGCGACCGGGCGGTGCTCATTGATGTCGTCCACGATCTCCCGCACTGTGGTGGGACGCTGCCAAGCCCAGAGGCGGTCCATGATCTCCGCCTCGAGCTCCCCCAACCGTCGCATGGACGCTTCCTTCCGCCGTTAGTACGGAGGCCCATAGTAGAGACCCCTCGGGGAGGCCCCGCACGCGGCCGTCGGGAAATCCTCAACTCGCCCTGCCCGCGATACGCTTGACGCCACGCGCATTCAACATCCGCACGGTTCGAGGGAAGGGAAGTCCGGGTGACTGGTCTCAACAAGGGGCTTCGGAAAATCGAGGTGGCGCTCAAGTGGGATCCGAGTCCCGCTGGTGAGCCGCCCCATGATCTCGACATCGTGGCGGGGACGTACCGCGCCGCCGATCCGTACGGTGAGCCCGCGTATCTCGTCCACTTCGACAGCCGCTCACCGGACGGCACCATCAACCTCAACAGGGACAGCCGCACCGGTCAGGGCTTTGGCGTCGACGAGTCCATGACCCTCGAACTCGAACGGCTGTCGTCCGAATACTCGCGGGTGGTCGTCGGGATAGTCATCCAGCGGAGCTCGGGACGGAAGACGTTCGGAGATGTCCCGAACACCAGCGTCCGGATTCTCAACGGATACACCGAGCTGATTACGAGCGACTTCACCGGTGTCTCTGGAGCCACTGCCGCCACGGTGGCGGTATTCACCCGGGACGAGTCGGGGGAATGGGGAATGCAGAGCGCTATTCGTGGATTCGACACGGATCCCGAAGACTTTGGGCGGCTCATGGGCCAGGACTATTCCTGAGGGTCCGGGCGGCCGGGGTCCGGTGTGGCGCGCGGCCCGCACGGTGAAGGTGCGGGCCGCGCGCCGATTCCGGACATCGGGTCAGATATCGGGTCAGGCGTCGCTCGGCGGACGGCCTGGGAAGCGCGGCCCCCGGGTGAGGGTGTAGCCGCCCACCCCGGCGAGCGCCGCCAGCGCCGCGCCGATCACGGTCCACACCCACCGGTCCGACCACCAGCCGGAGCCCCAGTCGTCCTCCGGCTCGGCGACCGCGTGCGGAATGTCCCCGCTCTTGTCGTCCGCGGAGTCCGAGGACGGGTCGCCCGGCGGCTCGGAGCCCGTGCCCGGGGCCGTTCCGGACCGCAGCACCGGATTGAGCGGGGTCACGTCCCCGCCGTCGGCGTGCGCCCCGCCCGCGTCCGGTACGGACGCCTCCACTTCAGCGTCGATCGGCAGCCCGAGGTCCTCGGCGGGCAGATCGACGACGGTGAGCCGCACGTAATAGGCGCCCTGCAGCGGGTCGTTGGCCCAGCGCTCGGACCAGGACCGCACCTGGCGCAGGGTGCAGCTCACGGTGACCGACCGGTCCTGCCGGCCCGCCCTGCGCGCCGGGGTGCCCGAGGCACACGCCTGGTGGCGGCGCAGACCGTCGTAGACATCGAGCTGCCAGGTGGCGCTGCCGTGCCGGCTCGAACCGTCGGGCAGCTTCAGCTCCGCCTCGACCTTGGGGATCTGCCCGGCGGCGGCCGGGAACACCCAGTACAGATAGTCGCCGGTGGAGGCCGCCGCGGTGGCCTTCTGACCGGGCTTGATCTCGGTGGCGGTACGGAAGTTCGTGCCCGCCTCGGTGGGGGCGCCGTCCTTCTTGTCGTCCGTGCCGTCAGCGGCGGCCGGGGCGGCGGCGGTCAGCCAGGCGGCGGCACACAGGGTGAGCGCGGCGCCCACGGTACGCAGGGCTCGCATCAGTTGGACCTCCAGACGGTGACACGCCAGCGGGCCAGCCAGCCCCACAGCAACCCCGCGAGCAGCCCGCCGACGGCGAGCGCGCCCAGCAGCATCCAGCCGCGGCCCAGGCCGAAGGCGGCCACATCGGCGGGCGGATCGTCGTTGCCGACCACATCGACGGCGAGCTCCACCGGAAGGCCCGGAGCGCGCTTGACGGAAGCGGGCGCGGAGAAGGACTGGCTCAGCTCCAGGCACACCGTCCGCGCGGTCTTGTCCTCGTCGTCGTCCACATCGGCGACCGGATAGCGCAGCCCGCTGGACATGACGTCCGTACGGCCGCTGCCCGCCTCGCTGCCGCGCACCAGCTCCCGGCCGCCCGGGGTCATCGCCCGCAGCAGAACGCCGTAGTCCGGGTCGACGGCGCGGTCCACGGCCACGCTCGCCGAGGCCCGCAGCTCCTGACCGGGCGCCACCTGCATCCGGTACCAGCGGTGTTCGCCGAAGCTCTCCCGGTCGCTGTAGAGGCCGGAGCCCAGGTAGGGGGCCTTCGCGCACTGTGCGGCGCCTCGCACCGGTGTGGGCGTCTGCACGGGGGTGTCGGCGGAGCGCCGGACCAGTTGCTTGATACGGCTGGAGAGCTGGTCCCGGTGCTGGATCGCCGTATAGGTGCCACCGGTGGCCTCGGCGATGCAGCTGAGCTGCTCGCGGACCTTGCGGTCCAGCGTCAGCCCGAGCGTGTCGACGACCAGATGGGTTCCCTGGGCGGCCAGTTCACGGGCCACATCACACGGGTCGGGCTGACCGCAGGAGTCCTCGCCGTCCGTGATCAGCACGATCCGGCGGGTCCCCTCGCCACTGGAGAGGTCCTTGGACGCGCCGCGCAGCGCGAGCCCGATGGGCGTCCAGCCGGTGGGGCGCAGCGTGGCGACGGCCGCCTTGGCCTCGGTGCGGTCCACCTGGCCCACCGGGTAGAGCTGCTCGCTGTCCCGGCAGCCGGCCACGCGGTCCTTGCCCGGGTAATTGGCGCCGAGGGTGCGGATGCCCAGCCGCACCTCCTCGGGCGTGGCGTCCAGCACCTCGTTGAACGCCTGTTTCGCTGCCGCCATCCGGGTGTCGCCGTCGACGTCGCGGGCCCGCATGGAGCCGCTGACGTCGAGCACCAGCTCGACCTTCGGGGAATCGGGAGCCGGTTCGCCGGCCATGGCGGAGGGAGGGGATATCAGGCCGCAGGCGAGGGCCGCGAGCAGCCCCAACGCGCCTGTCGCCAGACGTTTCTTTATGATCACCGGCGCATCTTATGGAGCTTCATCTGACTGATCCAAAAGCCCGGCCGCCGCGGCCGGTGGCATACCGCGCCGGGTGTACGGCAGGTGTCGGGGTACTCCCCCGGGAGGGGACGAGAATCCGTCTGGTGTCAGCTCCGGCGTTTGCATCCTCCTCTTAGGGTTGCGGGTATGGATCTCCGAAAGACCCGGCTGCGAGGCCGGCGCCTGGCCGCCGCCGTGGCCGCCGCGGCCGTCCTCGCGGGCGCGGGCACCTGGGCGGCCGCCGCCTCCGACGACCGGCCGGCCGTGCACCGCCAGGACCGCGTGCTGGACATGCCGGGCGCGCGTATCGACACCTCCTACTTCACCTCGGGCACCGGCCGCAGGCCCGCGGTCCTGCTCGCCCACGGCTTCGGCGGCAGCAAGGACGACGTACGCGACCGGGCGGAGGAGCTGGCCCGCGACGGATACGCCGTGCTCACCTGGTCGGCGCGTGGATTCGGCAGGTCCACGGGGAAGATCGGGCTGAACGACCCGGAGCATGAGGTGGCCGATGCCCGGCGGCTGATCGACTGGCTGGCGAAACGCCCCGAGGTGCGGCTCGACGGCCAGGGCGACCCCCGGGTGGGCGTCGCCGGCGCCTCCTACGGCGGGGCGATCTCCCTGCTCGCCGCCGGATACGACCGCCGGGTGGATGCCATCGCGCCCGAGATCACCTACTGGAACCTCGCCGACGCGCTCTTCCCGAACGGTGTCTACAAAAAGCTCTGGACCGGGCTGTTCTTCACCACCGGCTCGGCCGACCTCACCCAGGCCCAGGGCGGCCAGGAGGATGCGAACGGCGGGGGAGGAGCGGGCGGCGGAATGGGCCAGTCGGGCCCGGGAGGCGCGAACGGCGGGGCGGGCCAGGGAGCCCAGGCGGACCCGGGAGACGCGAACGGTTCGGGGGACGAGAGCGGCGGGAAGGCCCTGGGAGGCCAGGGCTGCGGTCGCTTCGAGAAGCGGCTGTGCGAGATGTACGAGCGGGTCGCGGTCGCCGGAAAGCCCGACGCCGCCGCCCGACGGCTGCTCGAGGCCCGCAGCCCCTCCGCCGTGGCCGGCCGGATCAAGGTCCCCACGCTGATCCTCCAGGGACAGGCCGACTCCCTCTTCCCCCTCGGCCAGGCCGATGAGATGGCGAAGTCGATCCGGGCCGCCGGGGCGCCGGTGGCCGTCGACTGGACGGCCGGAGGACATGACGGCGGCGACCGCGAGACCTCGCGGGTGGCGGCGCGCACCCGTGCCTGGTTCGACCGCTATCTCAAGGGCGACAAGGGCACCGACACCGGGCCCGCCTTCCGGATCAGCCGCACCGGCGGCATCGACACCACCAACGGCGCGGTCCAGCTGCGCGGCGCCACCGGCGACCGCTACCCGGGCCTGGGCGACGGCACCCGGAAGGTGGCACTGCCCGGACGCGAGCAGTCGTTCGCCAACCCGCCCGGGGCGGGGCCGCCCTCCATCTCCACGGTGCCGGGCGTGGCCGGGCTGTCCCAGGCGTCCTCGCTCGGCGTCGGCCTCTCCCTCGACGTCCCGGGCCAGTTCGCGCGGTTCGACTCGGCGCGGCTGGACCGGCCCCTGCGGATCACCGGATCGCCCGAGGTGAAGGTGCGGGTCAAGGCCGACACGGACGACGCCGTCCTGTTCGCCAAGGTCTACGACGTGGGGCCGGACGGGCAGCAGGTGCTGCCCGAGCAACTGGTCACGCCGCTGCGCGTCACCGGCGCGAAGCAGGGCCGTACCGTCACCGTCCGGCTGCCCGCCGTCGACCACGAGCTCATCGCGGGCCATCGGCTGCGGCTCGTCATCGCCTCCACCGATCTCGGCTACGCCTCCCCGACCGAGCCCGCCACCTACACGGTCGGGCTCGTGGACGGCGGCCTGACGGTTCCCACCGCACCCGCGGTGCACACCCAGCCCGCCCCGCTGCCCGCCTGGGTGTGGGGGCTGCCGCTCGCCGCGGCCGTGGTGGCGCTCGCGCTGGTGCTGACCGGCAGGCGGCGTACGGCCACTCCCGCGCCCGACCCCGAACTGGCCGAGGTGCCCCTGCAGATCACCGGTCTCAGCAAGCGCTACGCCAAGTCCGCCGACCGCTACGCGGTACGCGAGCTGTCCTTCCGCGTCGAGAAGGGGCAGGTGCTCGGGCTCCTCGGGCCCAACGGCGCGGGCAAGACCACCACCTTGCGCATGCTGATGGGGCTCATCGCCCCCGACGAGGGCGAGATCCGGGTCTTCGGCCAGGCCATCAGGCCCGGCGCCCCCGTGCTCTCCCGCGTCGGCGCCTTCGTCGAGGGGGCGGGCTTCCTGCCGCATCTGACCGGCAGCGCCAACCTGGAGCTGTACTGGCGGGCCACCGGCCGCCCCGCCGCCGACGCCCATATCGAGGAGGCCCTGGAGATCGCGGGCCTGGGCAGCGCGCTGGAGCGTGCGGTGCGCACCTACTCCCAGGGCATGCGGCAGCGGCTCGCCATCGCCCAGGCCATGCTGGGCCTGCCCGATCTGCTGATCCTCGACGAACCGACCAACGGCCTCGACCCGCCACAGATCCGCGAGATGCGTGAGGTGATGATCCGGTACGCCGCCGAGGGACGCACGGTGATCGTTTCCAGCCATCTCCTGGCGGAGGTCGAGCAGTCCTGCACCCACCTGGTCGTCATGGACCGCGGCCGGCTCATCCAGGCGGGCCCGGTCGGCGAGATCACCGGCAACGGCGGCAGTGTGCTGGTGGGCCACGACGGCGAGCTGAGCGAGGCCCACATCGACAAGGTGAACACGCTGCCCGGTATCGTCTCCGCCGCCCGCACCGCCGACGGACTGCTCGTCCAGATCGACGGGACCACCCCGGCGCGGCTGCTCGCCGAACTGGTGCGGCTGGAGATCCCGGTGACCAGCTTCGGGCCCAACCGGCGCCTGGAAGACGCCTTCTTGACGCTGATTGCAGGAGGATCCGCGTGAGCTCCCTGTCCCAGGTCGCGCCCGGCTACCGGGCCCATCACACCCTGCCGCTGCGGGTCGAGGCCGTACGACAGCTACGCCGCCGCCGGACCCTGGTCATGGCGCTGGTGCTGGCGCTGCTGCCGTTCGTCCTCGTCGCCGCCTTCGCCATCGGCGGCACCCCCGAGGGGCGGGAGGACCGGGTCACTCTGATGGCCACGGCCACCGCCTCCGGCGCGAACCTCGCCGCCACCGCGCTGTTCGTCTCGGCCGCCTTTTTGCTGGTGGTGCCGGTGGCGCTGTTCTGCGGTGACACCGTGGCCTCCGAGGCGAGCTGGTCCTCGCTGCGCTATCTGCTGGCCGCGCCCGTGCCCCGGGCCCGGCTGCTGGGGAGCAAGCTGGCGGTGGCCCTCGCCTTCAGCGCCGCCGCCATGGTGCTGCTGCCGCTGGTCGCGCTCGCGGTGGGCGGCGTCGCGTACGGCTGGGGGCCGCTGCGGATGCCCACGGGCGGTGAACTGCCGATCGGGGACGCCCTCGTCCGGCTCGCCCTCGTGGTGCTGTACATCTTCCTGTCCCAGCTGGTCACGGCCGCTCTGGCGTTCTGGCTCTCGACCGTCACCGACGCGCCGCTGGGCGCGGTGGGCGGCGCGGTGGGGCTCACCATCGTGGGCAATGTGCTGGACGCGGTCACGGCGCTCGGCTCCTGGCGCGACTTCCTGCCCGCGCACTGGCAGTTCGCGTGGGCGGACGCACTCCAGCCCCATATGGAGTGGGGCGGAATGGTGAAGGGCGTCTCGGTGTCCGTCGCCTACGCGCTGGTGTTCCTCGCGTTCGCCTTCCGTGGCTTCGGCCGCAAGGACGTGGTGTCCTAGACGGCCACGAGGCCACGAGACCACGAGGCCACGGCCACGGCCGTCGGGCGGCCCGGTCAGTAGTCCTTGAGGGTGTAGGAATTGACCACTTCGTAGAAGCCGTCACCGATATCGGTCGGGTTGGTGTCGGGCTCCTGCCCGCGCGATGTGGTCTCCGCGTCCTTCCGTGCCTTGTTGTCCAGCGCGAGCTGCTGGTTGGCCGCCGCATAGCCCCGCAGCTCGCGCTCATAGGCGGCGAAGGCCGCGGTGTGGTCACCGCCGGCGGCCTTGAGCTCGCCCGCCAGGACATAGGCGCCGACCATGGCCACGCTGGTGCTCTGCCCGGACATCGGCGAGCCGCAGTAACCGGCGTCGCCGACCAGGGCCACCCGGCCACGGGACCAGGAGTCCATATGGATCTGGGCCGCCACGTCGAGGTGGAAGTCGGGCGCCCCCCACATGTACTCCAGCAGCCGTGGCATCTCCCAGCGCGCGTCCCGGTACCGCTCGGCCACCAGCCGCTTCTGATCCGAGACGGTCCGGGAGCCGAGGAGTTCGGCGGGCGGTTCGTCCGAGTCGATGCCGATGTAGACCCGTGCCTCGGTGTTCTCGCGGACACTCATCACCATGCCGCCCCAGACGTCGCCGGGCATCTGGTAGATGACCTCCCAGCGGTCGAGGCCCAGATAGTTCGGCACCGTCCACACGCCCAGATAGCCCCCCATATGGTGAAGGAATTTCTCCTCCGGGCCGAAGACCAGCGCCCGGGTGGAGGAGTGCACCCCGTCGGCCGCCACCACGATGTCGAAGGCGCGCGAACCGCCCCGGTGGAAGGTGACCGCCACCTCATCGGGTCCCTGGGCGAGCGAGGCGATCGAATCGTTGAAGAGGTACTCGATCCCGTCGCCGCCCGCGGCCAGCAGAACCGAGGACAGATCGTCCCGGAGAATCTCCACGTCGGGGCTGTCGAGCTGTCCGCCACTCGCGGTGCGCTCGGTGGTGCTGAACAGCTCCTTTCCGTCGCCGTCGACCATCGACATACCGCGCAGCCCGGTGCGGCGCGCCCGGATCTCCGCCAGCACACCCATGCGCGCGCACACTTCCAGCGCCGGACCTCGTACGTCGATCGCCTGTCCGCCCGGGCGCGGCCCCGCGGCGCGCTCCACCACGGTGACCTGGCAGCCATAGCGGTCCAGCCAGTAGGCGAGGGCGGGCCCGGCGATACTGGCGCCGGAAATCAGGACCCGGGTATTGCGCATGGTGTTGTCCCTTCCGAATTCAACCACCGAATGTGGTGCCTGGAAAAAGACTGGCCGGAGGTACCGACACCGCACCGACGTGGCCGATGCCGGGTCGATGGCGCACCGACGCCGTACCGACAGGGCTCCGACACCCCCCCCGCCGTAGGCAAGTTGAGACCGGTGGCGATCGGCCCGCAGGAACGCGGAACTCTCTCATCGGTTAATGAGAGTGTTACTTCGATGTGTTGTGTGGTTCCGTAGTGATCGATGAGACTAAGGATTCCGACCGGTCAGCCCAAAAGATCGGTCGACCCGCACTGGTGACGTTCGGTCCGCCCCCCACGATCCGAACAGGATGGGACCTTATGCGCAATTCGCTGGAGCACGTTCGCGTGTCCCCCGCCGCCGTCGCGTCCGTCTGCCCGAGACCCCGCCGGAGACCTCACCTCTCCCCGCGCGGATCGGCCACGGTCGCGGCGTAGCCGCCTCTCACCACTCACCGAACGGCGGATCGCCCCGGCCTTCCCGGCGACGCCGTCCTCCGGCCTGCCCGTAGACGCATGCCCATGCGCGCATGCCCGCGGGCCACGCGGTCTGCCCTGACCCCGGCCGGAACGTCCGCGCGCCCACGGCCCGTTCGGTGACGCATGTCTTTCAGAAAGGAACCCCTCAGGTGCTTACTTCGCACCACCCACGATCACGCGAATACCAGCAACCCGTGCCCGCCGCTCGCGGCGATGTGGCGGGACCGAGCGGGCATGTGCTGGCGGTCGGCACACCGGGCCCCAGACTCGATGAGCTGACCCGGACACTCGTCTCGACCGGGCATGAGGTGAGCCATGCGGAGCCCGGCGACGTCAGCCGTCAGATGCGGCAATCCCCTCCGGACGCGATCGTCGCCCTGGACGGCGCCGACGACGGGCTGGACCTGATACGCGAGGTCCGCGCCGTGCCCGCGGGACGGGCGCTTCCCCTGCTCATGGTCACCTCCGACCCCGGCCCCGCCGGCGTCGCCGACATGCTGCGCGGCGGCGCCGACGACTGCCTGCCGGACAGCTCCGACCCCGTCGAGCTCTCCGCCCGGATCGAGGCCAAGCTGCGCCGGGTCCCGGTCCCCGTCGAGAACCTGCTGCTCGACCCGCGCACCGGCCTGTACTCCCAGCCCCACTTCCTGGGCGAACTCGACCGGGAACTCAAGCGGGTCGACGACAGCCGCGTCGGTGGTGTCGTCGCCATGGTCGGGGTCGCCGAGATAGCCGCCCTCGAAGCCCGGCTCGGGCCGCGGGTGCGCCGTGAGGTCGCCGAACGTCTCGCCGGAGTGGCGGAGAAGCTGGGCGGCGTCTGCGACCGGCTCGGCTGGGACGACGACGGCCATCTGCTGATGCTGATGCCCGGTGTGGACGAGGACACCGCGCGCGGTGAACTCCAGAGGTTCGCCAACGCCGTGGCCGGGACCCGCTTCGTGGTCGCCGACGAGAACGTACGGCTGACCCCGGCGATCGGATGGACCCCGCTGGCCGACTGCCCGGACCGCGCCCAGGCCGTCGCCAACTCCCGCAACGCGGTCGAGGAATCGATCCGCCACCGTGATCTGCGGCCGGTCAAGTACGCGGCGTGGATGCGCGGCAGCCACCGCCGCCGTCGCCGTCCGCTGGCCACCGCGCTCCGCACCCTGCTGTCGGCGCTCTCGCCCATCCTGGTGCTTCTCTTCGGCGTGGGCATCCCCTTCGTCTTCTACCAGCAGATGTACGAGCTGGGCTGGGACGTCGGCTCGGCCGCCTACTGGGTCGTGGTGTCCGGGCTGGTGCTCTCCGCCGCGATGATCGTGCTGGAGTGCCTCTTCTCGCTCGACGCCAAACCCCGGCCCGAACAGCCCGCACAGCCGTATCCGCCGGCCAGTGCCGTCATCGCCGCCTATCTGCCCAATGAGGCCGCGACCATCGTCGACACCATCGAGTCCTTTCTGCGCCTGGACTACCCCAACGAGCTGGAGATCGTGCTCGCGTACAACACGCCGCACCCCATGCCCGTCGAGGAGACCCTGCGCGAGATGGCCCGCCGCGACCCGCGGCTGGTGCTGATGCCGGTGGCGGGCAGCACCTCCAAGGCGCAGAACGTCAACGCCGCCGTCACCCGGGTGCGCGGTGAGTTCGTCGGCATCTTCGACGCCGACCACCACCCGGTACCCGACGCCTTCCAGCACGCCTGGCACTGGCTCTCCCATGGCTACGACGTGGTCCAGGGCCACTGTGTGATCCGCAACGGCGAGAGCTCCTGGGTCTCCAAGCTGGTGGGCGTGGAGTTCGAGGCCATCTACGCCGTCAGCCACCCCGGCCGGACCCGGCTCTACACCTTCGGCGTCTTCGGCGGCTCCAACGGCTTCTGGCGCACCGATCTGCTCGCCAGGACCCGGATGCACGGCACGATGCTCACCGAGGACATCGACTCCTCGATGCGCGCCCTGCACGAGGGCGCCCGGATCGCCACCGACCGCACGCTCATCTCGCGCGAACTGGCGCCCACCACCCTCAAGGCGCTGTGGAACCAGCGGTCGCGCTGGGCCCAGGGCTGGCTCCAGGTGTCGCTGAAATACCTGTGGCGCGGGCTGCGCTCCCCGGCCTTCACCGCCCGCCAGAAGGCGGGGCTGCTGGTGCTGCTGGGCTGGCGTGAGATCCAGCCGTGGCTGACCCTGCAGATCCTGCCCGTGCTGCTGTACTCGGCGTGGCGGGCGGGCGGAGTGGACCAGCTCGACTGGGCGGTGCCGGTCTGCCTGCTGGCCACCTTGTTCACCCTGTCCGCCGGGCTGGTCCAGGCGCTGTTCGCATGGCGGCTCGCGGTGCCCGAACTGCGCCGCCGCAGGGCGTGGTTCTGGCGGTATCTGCTGGTGTCCACCTTCTTCTACAGCCACTTCAAGAACATCGTGGCCCGTCAGTCGCTCCTCAAGGAGGTGCTGCGGGACCGCCAGTGGCGGGTCACCCCGCGGCCCGGTGAGAAGGCGGTGAAGCGGACATGAGCACGGTGTCCACGACCCTCACCACCGCGCCCGCCACCGTTCGCCGGCCGGTCAACGGCACGCCCGCCAAGGGTGCGCCCGCCCGGAACCGGCGGAACGCGGAGATCCAGGGCTTCCGGGGAATGGCGGCGCTCCTCACGGTCGTCTTCCACGTCTGGCAGCAGTACTTCACCTACGACCGGGACGGCGCCCACTCACCGGTGCCCAACCGGTACGCGAACGCGCTGGTGTCGCTGGAGGTCATCGACTTCTTCTTCGTCCTGTCCGCGTATCTGCTGACGCTGTCCTACGCACGGGCGGCGATCGACGGGGGCTCGACCCGCCCCGGCCGGGTGTTCCTCTTCCGGCGCGCCATCCGGATCATCCCGCTGTACTTCCTGGCGGTCCTGTGCGTCTGGGCCACCCGCAACCCCACCCTGCCCGGCGAGTGGTCCGATCTGGTGCACCATCTCACCTTCACCCAGGTCTTCGACCAGGAGCAGATCTTCTACACCATCGGCCCCACCTGGTCGTTGTCGCTGGAAATCATGTTCTATCTGGCGCTGGTGGGACTCGGCCCCCTGGCCGCCCGGGCGTGCCGTCCGCTGCGCCGGCGGGCCTCCCGGGTGGCGGTGTGCGCCGCGGGATGTGCCCTGCTGTACATCGGGCCGTTCATCTGGATCGCGGTCGCCCGCTATGTGCTGGAGATCCCGCACACCGAATGGCCGGTGTACTTCGGACCGCAGGCCCGCTTCGGAGGGTTCGCGGCGGGCATGGGCCTGGCCGTGATGATGGTCGCCCTCGGCGACCGGGGCCGGCTCCACGCGAAGGTGGCGATCCCGCTGCGGGTGGCCGCGCTCCTGGGGCTGTATCTGCTGTCCTGGTCCGGTACGGAGGCGGAGGACTTCCCCACCACCTTCTACCATCCGCTGTCCGCTCTGCTGTGGACGGTGCTGCTGTACAGCACCATCCATGTGCGGCGGCAGGGGCGGTGGCACACGTGGCTCACGGCCCGCTGGCTCACCGGCGCCGGGCTGGCCAGCTACAGCCTCTTCGTCTGGCATGAGCCGATCATGCTGGGCCTGTACAACGCCGGGCTGCTGCCCCCCGACGGCCAGGCGGGCTTCCCGCTGGCCGTGGTCATCGTGCTGGTGGTGGCCGTGGCCGCCGCCGCGGTGAGCTACTGGCTCATCGAGTACCCGGCGAGCCTGCTCGGCAAGCTCAAGGACGGTAAGGGCGGTTCACGCGACTTCTACCCGGAGGCCGCGCGCTAGCCATGGACAAACGTTCCCCGGTGTACGGGTGGCCGTACACCGGGGGGCCGTGGTTATCATCTGGCTCATTCTTTACTCTGTAACACGTGTGCGTCGGACATCAGTTCCACTCGGAACCGGGCCTTCCGGTGCACTGCACCCAACCCATGCCATAACGGGGAGACCAGCGAAATGGGTCGACACAGCCGACCGACCGCCGCTCAGCAGGCGCGTACCACGACGCTCAAGGCGGCTACCGCCCTCGGCGTGGCCGGAACCATAGCCTTCGGCCTCCACTCGACGGCCGGCGGTGACAAGTCCGTGCAGGCCCGCTCCGATGTGAACACACAGCAGGAACAGGCGCCGCACATCGATCCCGCCGTCGACCACTCGCCCTCGCAGAGCCATGTCTCGCCCAGCGAGTCCACGAAGCCGAAGCTGATCTCCGACGACACGGACGCCGCCACTCCCGGTGGCGGGGCGACGGACCGGGGCGCCGGCGCGCAGCGGCCCACCACCCCGGCCACCCCCGACGCGGCACCCTCCAAGGCCGCGACCACCCACGCGGCCCCCACCCCGGCGCAGCGGGACGACCAGGTCCCCTCGGGGCACTCCTCGCCGAGCGAGACGACCCCGAGCGCCGATCCGACCACCCCCTCGCAGCAGCCCAGCCAGCCGCCGCAGTCCACCCCCGGTGAGGGCGGTCACCACGGCAAGGGTCTGGTGGGCGGTCTGGTGGACGGTGTCGGGGACACGCTCGACGGTGTGCTCGGCGGTGTGCTCGGCGGCTGAGCGCCGCCGCCTCACCCCGTGGCCAGCGCCTTGAGGCCCGCCAGGCTCCCGTTGAACCTGTTGTGGTCGCCCACCAGCGGACCGGTGGAGGTGTACTGCCACAGGGTGTGGGCCTCCCAGCCGGCCGGCAGGGCCCCGGGGGTGGCGGCGTACCGCGCCAGCCACAGGGGGTTCCGCTCGGCGAAGGCGGCGCTGTTACCGGTGCACGTCTTCCACCAGCCGGTGGCCGTGTAGATCACCGGCTGACGTCCGGTGCGCTCCTTGACCCGCGCGGTGAAGTCGCCGATCCAGTCCACGATCTGGGATGCGGTCAGGCCGTAGCAGGTTGCTCCGTACGGGTTGTACTCGAGGTCCAGGACGGGCGGCAGCGTCTTGCCGTCGTCCGACCAGTCGCCTCCGTTGCTCACGAAGAAGTCGGCCTGGCGGGTGCCGCTGGAACGATCCGGCAGGGCGAAGTGGTAGGCGCCGCGGATCATGCCCTGCTGGTAGGAGCCGTTGTACTGCGCCGAGAACGAGGGGTTTCTGTAGGTCGTGCTCTCGGTGGCCTTCACATAGGCGAATCGGACGTTGTCGTCCCACAGGGCCGCCCAGTCGACCGAACCCTGATGGTCGCTGACGTCCACACCCTCCACGGAGGCCGCTCCGGCGGCCCTGGGTGAGACGCCGGGGCCGGCCTTCTCGTGGCGGGCGATCGTCGAGCCCATCCAGTCCCGCTCGGGGTGCGGGACGGACGATGCGGGGGCCGGGTCGGTACCGGCGTCGTGGTCGGGGTCGGTCGTCCCGGCCGTGGCCGGGACGAGGGTGGCGAGGACGGCGGCGGTGACCGCCACCCCCAGTGCGCCGATGGCGTGCGGCGAGCGCAGACGCGAAGGCGCCCGGTGGGCGCCCTTACCGGATTTCAGGGACATCTGTTCCTCCGATCCGTTCCGCATCGACGGTATGCGCGCCGAACGGAGAACGTGAAGCGGAACGGGAAATTCTGTCCCTCCGTCAGCGGTCCCGTGCCACCTCACCGACGGGCCCCGAAGGCACGCCGTAGCCCGCCACCAGCGCCCGCGCGGCCTGGGTCGCACGGGTGGCGACCCCCTCGACCACGTCATCCGGATCGCCGAACTTCCCTTCCAGCAATTGGGCGACATACCCCCGGGCGAGTGCGTGCAGCGCGTCGAGCAGCGCCACGGCCGTCGCCGGTCCCCCGCCGGGAGCGATTACCTCGAAGGCGCTCGGCAGCAGCAGATCGACGAACTCCCTGGTGCTGTCGCGTAGCTCCGGATGGGTGGCCCGCAACCCCGGGGCGAACAGGATGTCCAGCCCGCCGCGGTAGCGGGCGGCCGCGCGCACGAAGCTGCCCGCCACCGTCGCCAGCCGCTCCTGAGCGGACCCGGTCTCGGCCGCGGTCTCCAGGTAGATGGCCCGCAGCCGCCGCGAGACCTCCAGCGCGGCGGCGGCGAGCAGCGCGTCACGGTCGGCGAAGTGGCGGTACGGGGCACCGGGGCTGACACAGGTGCGGCGCGCGGCCTCCGCGACGGAGAAGCCGCGCACCCCGACCTCGTCGATGATCTGCAGGGTTACCTCCACCAGCGCGGCGGCCAGGTCGCCGTGGTGGTAGGTGGCGCGTCCCTTCGGGGTGGCTGCCATTCGGGTGACCCTACCCGACCCGAGGTTCCGGCTTGCCCGCCCCTGGCCTGCGCTTTTCGGCGGACCTGGCCGCCCGCAGCGCCTCCCGCGAGCGCTCGATGCGGATCGGCAGATCCCGCACCCGTTCTCCGGTGGCATGGTGGAAGGCGTTGCCGATGGCCGCCGCCGCGCCCACGATGCCCAGTTCGCCGATGCCCTTGGCACCCACCGGGTTGGAGGTGTTGTCGGTCTCCTCCAGGCACACCACGTCCAGCCGCGGGACATCGGCGTGGGCGGCGATGTGATAGCCCGCGAAGTCATGGTTGGCGAAGTCGCCGAAGACCGGATCGACCTCCCCGATCTCCAGCAGCGCCATCGACAGACCCATCGTCATGGCTCCCAGGAACTGCGAGCGCGCGGTGTGCGGATTGACGATCCGCCCGGCCGCGAACACGCCCAGCATCCGGTCCACCCGGATCTCACCGGTGTCGGCGTCCACCCGCACCTGGGCGAACTGCGCCCCGAAGGTGTGCCGCGACAGATCCGCCCGCTGCCCCAGGTCCTCGGTGGTGTCGGCCACCACCTCGAGACCGCCGTCCGGGACCACACCCGCGTAGCCGTCCAGCTCCTTCAGCAGCGCACGGCACGCCTTGTCCACCGCCCAGCCCCAGGAGGCGGTGCCCAGCGAACCGCCCGCGAACGGCGCCATGCCCAGCGACGCGCGGCCGATCTCCAGCCGCAGCCGCGACACCGGAATGCCCAGCGCGTCCGCCGCCACCTGGGTGAGGGCGGTGCGGGCACCCGTGCCGAGGTCGGCCGCGCCGATGCGCACCCGGAACGTCCCGTCCTCCTCGGCGCGCGCCACCGCGGAGGAGGGGAAGGTGTAGTCCGGGTGGTGCGCGGCGGCCACACCGGTGCCGACCAGCCAGCGCCCCTCGCGCCGGATCCCCGGCGTCGGATCGCGGTGCTCCCAGCCGAAGCGCGCCGCGCCCTCGCGCAGGCAGGCGACCAGGTTGCGGCTGCTGAACGGCTTACCGCTCTCCGGGTCGTTCTCCGGCTCGTTGCGGATCCGCAGCTCGATCGGGTCCATGCCCAGCGCCTCGGCCAGTTCGTCGACGGCCGACTCCAGCGCGAACATCCCCGGCGTGTGGCCGGGTGCGCGGAACCAGGCGGGCGTCATCACATCCAGCGGCGCCACCTTCACCGTCGTACGGGCGTTGGGCGCCGTGTACATCATCCGCGTCGAGGACACCGTCTGGTCGGCGAACGGCACCAGGGCCGAGCGCTGCTGCACCGAGTCGTGCTGGATCACCGTCAGCCGGCCGTCGCGTCCGGCCCCCAGCCGCACCCGCTGGATCGTGGGGGAGCGGTAGGGGATCAGCTGGAACATCTGCTGCCGGGTCAGGGAGATCTTCACCGGCCGTCCGACGGCCCGTGCGGCCAGCGCCGCCAGCACCGTCGGCGAACGCGGAATGCCCTTGGACCCGAAGCCCCCGCCGATGTTCTCGGCGACGACCTCCACCGCACTCAGCTCGATCCCGAACAGCGCGGACAGCAGCTGCGCGCTCATGTACGGGCCCTGGTCGGAGTTGAACAGCGTCAGCCGCTCCTCGTCCCACACCGCGATGGTGGCATGCGGCTCCATCGGGCTCACATGCTCGACCGGGGTGGTGTACGTCTTGTCCACCCGCACCGGAGCGGCGGCCCACGCCGCGTCGGCGTCACCGCGTTCGACCAGGCCAGGGCTGCCGTCGGTCACCGTCTCGGCGATCTCCAGCCGCTCGTCGTCGGCGCGCAGCACCACATCGTGCGGCTCCCGCTCATAGCTCACCCGGACCGCCGCCGCACCCTCGCGCGCCGCCTCCAGCGAGGTGGCCACCACGGCGGCCACCATCTGGCCGTGGTAGGCCACCTGAGGGGACTGCAGCACGAAGAGGTCCGCGCTCGCCTGTGCCTCGGCGTTCAGCCGCGGGGCGTTGGTGTGGTCGAGCACCGTCAGCACACCGGGCAGGGCCAGCGCCGGGGCGGGATCCACCTCCGTCACCCGGCCGCGGGCGACGGTCGCCTGCACCGGCCACACGTAGCTGACGCCCTGAGTGGGGTACTCATAGGCGTAGCGCGCCGCGCCGGTCACCTTGTCCAGGCCGTCGACCCGGGTCATCGGGGCGCCGACGCATCGCTCGACGGTGGTCATGCGCGATCCTTCCTCGCGACGAGGTCGCGGACGCCCGCGACGATCAGATCAATGGCCAGGTCGACCTTGAAGGCGTTGTCCGGCAGCGGCCGCGCCTCGGCCAGCTCGGCCCGGGCCGCCTCCCGCAGCGTCTCCTCGTCCGGCCGGCCGCCGCGCAGCCGCTCCTCGGCGATCCGGGCCCGCCACGGCCGGGGCGCCACCCCGCCGAGCGCGATCCGTACGTCCCGGAGCGAGCCGTCCTCGGCCACGGACACCGCGGTGGCGGCGCTCACCAGCGCGAAGGCGTACGACCAGCGGTCCCGCACCTTGCGGTAGCGCATCCGGGCACCGTGCGGCGGCGGGGGCAGCTCCACGGCGGTGATGAGGTCGCCGTGGTCCAGGACGGTCTCCCGGTGCGGTGTGCCGCCGGGCAGCAGATACAGCTCCGCCACCGGAACGGTGCGCGAGCCGCCGTCCACGGACCGCAGATGCGCCACCGCGTCGAGCGCCACCAGCGCCACCGCCATGTCGGAGGGGTGGGAGGCCACGCACTGGTCGGAGGTGCCCAGCACGGCCAGATCGCGGTGCGCGCCCTGGATCGCCGGACACCCGGTGCCCGGTTCGCGCTTGTTGCATGGCTTGGTCACATCCTGGAAGTACCCGCAACGGGTGCGTTGCAGCAGATTGCCGCCCACCGTGGCCACCGTGCGCAACTGCCCGGACGCCCCGGCCAGCAGTGCCTGGGACAGCAGCGGGAAGCGCTCGCGGATGCCCGGATCGCCCGCCAGAGCGCCGTTGCGCACGGTGGCGCCGATGAACACGGAGCCGTCGGCGCGGTGCTCGATCCGGTCGTACGGCAGCCGGGAGACGTCGATGAGCAGCCCGGGGCCGGTGACGCCGAGCTTCATCAGATCCACCAGATTGGTGCCCCCGCCGAGATAAGCGGCATCGGGGCGCTCGGCGATCAGCGCGGCCGCCTCGTCGGCGTCGCCCGCCCGGGCGTAGGCGAACTCCTTCATCGGGCGCCTCCGACCGTGGCAGTGTCCTGGGCGCCCTGCGTGCCCGCGGCGTCCAGCACGGCCTCCACGATGCCGTTGTACGCACCGCAGCGGCACAGATTGCCGCTCATGCGCTCGCGCACCTCACGCGCGTCCAGCTCCGAGACATCGGCCACCCCGGCGGCGGTGTCCTCGGTGACATGGCTGGGCCAGCCGCGCCCGGCCTCGCCCAGCGCCCCGATGGCGGAACAGATCTGGCCCGGGGTGCAGTAGCCGCACTGCAGCCCGTCGTGGTCGAGGAAGGCGCGCTGCACCGGGTGCAGTTCCGCGCCGTCCGACAGCGCCGCCACGCCCTCGATGGAGACGATCTCGCGCTCCTCGGCGGTCACCGCGAACACCAGGCAGCTGTTCACCCGCTCACCGTCGACCAGCACCGTGCAGGCCCCGCACTGACCGTGGTCGCAGCCCTTCTTGGTGCCCGTGAGTCCCAGCCGCTCGCGCAACACATCGAGCAGGGTCGTCCGGTTGTCGATCGTCATCGAGTGGGACGTGCCGTTGATCCGCAAGATGATGTCGCTACTCGGTGATTGATGTGAGAGGCTCATACATTGAATGTATCAACCTCTTACATGGGTCGGCGAGGAGATTTGGATTCCATGCGAGACGTCGTAGCGCAGATGCACCGATGGTGGGGCGAGGGCGAGCCGTTCGCCCGTGCCACGGTGGTGGCGACCTGGCACTCCTCCCCGCTGCCGCCCGGGACGAGCATGCTGGTCGGGCCCGATGGCGCCGCGATCGGCAGCGTCTCCGGCGGCTGCGTCGAGGGCGCCGTCTACGAACTGGCCCAGGAGGTGACCGACAGCGGCACGCCCGTGCTGGAGCGCTACGGCGTCAGCGACGACGACGCCTTCGCGGTCGGGCTGACCTGCGGCGGAATCATCGATGTGTATGTGGAGCGGGTCGACCCCGAAGGCTTCCCCGAACTGGGCGAGGTGGCCACCGCGGTGGCCGCCGGGGAGCCGGTGGCCGAGGTGATCTGCGTGGCCGTCGACGGGCCCGACCCGGAGGGGCGGCTGGGCCGCCGACTGGTCGTACGGCCCGAGGGCACCTCGGGATCCCTCGGCTCCGGACGGCTGGACGCGGCCATCGCCGAGGACGCGCGCGGACTGCTGGCCGGCGGGCGCACCGAAACCCTGCGCTACGGCTACGACGGCACGCGCATGGACGAGGAGCTCACCCTGTTCGTCTCCGTCCACGCCACCCCGCCGAGGATGCTGGTCTTCGGCGCCGTCGACTTCGCGGCGGCCATGGCCCGGATCGGCGCGTACCTCGGCTACCACGTCACCGTGTGCGACGCCCGGCCGGTCTTCGCCACCGCGCGCCGCTTCCCCGATGCGCATGAGGTGGTGACCGACTGGCCGCACCGCTACCTGCGCACCGAGGCGGAGGCGGGCCGGATCGACGAACGCACGGTGGTCTGTGTCCTCACCCACGACCCGAAATTCGATGTGCCGCTGCTGGACGTCGCCCTGCGCCTGCCGCTGGCCTACGTCGGCGCCATGGGCTCCCGCCGCACCCACGACGACCGGCTGCGCCGGCTGCGCGCCACCGGTCTCGGCGAGGAGGCGCTGACCCGGCTCGCCTCGCCGATCGGCCTGGACCTCGGCGCCCGTACCCCGGAGGAGACCGCCGTCAGCATCGCGGCCGAGATCATCGCCGACCGCGGGGGCGGCAGCGGCACCCGGCTGACCTCCCTGAGCGGCAGCATCCACGGCCGGCGGTCGATGCGGCCCGCGGCCGGAGACTGAGCCGGGGCCACGGCGCGGGCCGGGGGTCGTCACAATGGTTCCCGGCCCGAATGGATGTAGGAGGAATCGAACCAGCCGTGGAGACCGCCAGAAGCAGCGACGACGAGATAGAACCCACCGCCCGGGACGACGACACGGCCCCCGGAGCCGGGGACGGCGCCCCCGCCCCGCCGCCGAAACCCGGCTGGCGCCGCTGGGTGATGGACACCCGGCCGCTGCGCCACCGCCCCTTCCGACGGCTGTGGACCTCCACCACCGTCACGGCCGTCGGCAGCCAGCTCACCGCCGTGGCCGTCCCCAAGCAGATCTACGACATCACCGGCTCATCGGCGTGGGTCGGCTACGCCAGCTTCGCGGGGCTCCTCCCGCTGGTGGTCTTCGCGCTGTGGGGCGGGGTGGTCGCCGACCGGATGGACCGGCGCACCCTGATGCTCGTCACCAACGTGGGCATCGCCGTCACCTCGCTGCTGTTCTGGGCGCAGTCCTTCGCCGGTCTGGACTCGGTGGCGGTGCTCATGGTGCTGCTCGCCGCCCAGCAGGGCTTCTTCGGCATGAACTCCCCGGCCCGCAGCGCCTCCGTCGCCCGCCTCGTCCCCGCCGACGAACTGCCCGCCGCGGGTGCCCTGCAGTCCACCGTCGCCCAGACGGGCATGATCATCGGCCCGCTGCTCGCGGGCGCCCTGATCCCCGTCCTCGGCCTGCCCACGCTCTATCTCCTCGACGCCGTGGCGCTGTGCATCACCCTGTGGGCCGTCTGGCGGCTGCCGTCCCTCCCGCCCCTCACCGAGGGCGCCGCGGGCGGCGGGCGGCGGGCCGGATGGCGCGATGTGGTCGACGGCTTCCGGTACATCGCCGCCCACCGCATCCTGCTGATGTCCTTTCTCGCGGACATCATCGCCATGGTCTTCGGCATGCCCCGCGCGCTCTTCCCCCAGCTCGCCTCGCACACCTACGCGCCCTGGGGGGAGGGGTTCGCGCTCGGCCTGCTCTTCGCGGCGATCCCGATCGGCGCGGTGGCCGGCGGTCTGCTGTCCGGCACCTTCTCCCGCGCCCGCCGCCACGGCCTGATGGTCATCGCCGCCGTAATGGCCTGGGGCGTGGCCATCGCCGGGTTCGGGCTCAGCCCGAACCTGTGGTGGGCGGTGGCCTTCCTCGCCCTCGCGGGCGTCGCCGACATGGTCTCGATGGTCTTCCGCGGGGCGATCCTCCAGTCGGCCGCCACCGACGACATGCGCGGCCGGATGCAGGGCGTGTTCACCGTGGTGGTGGCGGGCGGCCCGCGCATCGCCGACCTGCTGCACGGCACCGCGGGCTCCCTCCTAGGAGCCCGCGCGGCGGTCGCCGCGGGCGGGCTGCTGGTGGCCGTCAGCACGCTCGGGCTGGCCGTCGCGGTGCCCGCCTTCCGCCGCTACACACCCTGACGACGCGGCGGCGGCGCGACGGCACGGGGGCCGTGGCACAGTCGCACGACGGGCGCGCCCGCGGCATACAACGGCACGAGGGCCGTGTCCCCCCGCCGGAATCCGGCGCGGGGACACGGCCCTCGTGACGTCGCGACGTCAGGCCGTACGCTCGTCGCGGTCGGCGCCCCACATCGTGTGGAACGAACCCTCGCGGTCCACCCGCCGGTAGGTGTGCGCGCCGAAGAAGTCCCGCTGCCCCTGGACCAGCGCGGCGGGCAGCCGCTCCGAGCGCAGCGCGTCGTAGTACGCCAGCGCCGCCGAGAAGCCCGGTGCCGGCACGCCCAGCTCGACCGAGGTGGACACCACTCGCCGCCAGGCGTCCTGCGCCGCGCCCAGCGCCTCCGCGAAGTGGGCGTCGGTCAGCAGCGTCACGGGCTTGCGGTCCTTGGCGTACGCCTCGGTGATCCGGTTCAGGAACCGCGCCCGGATGATGCAGCCGCCGCGCCAGATCTTCGCGACCGCCCCCGGGTCGATGTCCCAGCCGTACTCCTGGCTGCCCGCCTCGATCTGGTGGATGCCCTGCGCGTACGCCACGATCTTCGAGGCGTACAGCGCCTGCTCGACATCGTCGGCGAACCGCTCCGCCGCCTCGCCCGTGAGCTTCTTGCCGGACGGCCCCGGCAGCCCCTGCGAGGCGTCCCGCAGATCCGCGTGGCCGGACAGCGAACGGGCGAACACCGCCTCGGCGATCCCGCTCACCGGCACGCCCAGGTCCAGCGCGGTCTGGACGGTCCAGCGGCCGGTGCCCTTCTGCTCGGCCTGGTCCTGCACCACGTCCACGAACGGCTTGCCGGTCGCGGCGTCGGTGTGCCCGAGCACCTCGGCGGTGATCTCGATCAGATACGACTCGAGCCGGCCGCCGTTCCAGGTGCGGAAGACCTCCGCGATCTCACCCGGCGTCATGCCCAGCGCCCGCCGCAGCAGGTCGTAGGACTCCGCGATGAGCTGCATGTCCGCGTACTCGATGCCGTTGTGGACCATCTTCACGAAGTGGCCGGCCCCGTCCGGGCCGATATAGGTGCAGCAGGGGACGCCGTCCACCTTGGCGGAGATGTCCTCCAGCAGCGGGCCGAGCGACTTGTAGGATTCCGCCGATCCGCCGGGCATGATGCTGGGCCCGTTGAGCGCGCCTTCCTCGCCGCCGGAGATGCCGGTGCCCACGAAGTGCAGCCCGCGCTCGCGCAGGGACTTCTCCCGGCGCCGGGTGTCATCGAAGTGGGCGTTGCCCCCGTCGATGATCACATCGCCCTCTTCGAGGAGGGGTGCGAACTCCTCGATGACGGCGTCGGTGGGCGCACCCGCCTTGACCATGATGACAAGCCGCCGGGGCCGCTGCAGGGCTGCGACGAACTCCGCGGCGCTCTCGGCCGGCACGAAGCTTCCCTCGTGGCCGTGCTCCTCCATCAGCGCCTTGGTCTTGGCGAACGTGCGGTTGTGGAGAGCGACGGTGTGCCCGTGCCGGGCGAAGTTGCGGGCGAGGTTGCTACCCATGACGGCGAGCCCGGTGACGCCGATCTGGGCGGTCGCCTGGGCGGTGGAAGAGCTGGGCATACGGTGTTCCACTCCTGTCACGCGCATCGAAAGCTTATGCGAGGTGGCAACGACGAGGGGAGCGGGGATCTTCCCTCACGGTCAGCCGGGCATCGCCCGGCCATAGTTGCACGATGTTCCCGACGGCGGACGCGTGTCCGAAGAAAGCGGCCGAGGTGTGTCATTTTTCTCCCACCCGGACGGTGCGTCGGTTTGTGGGGTATCCACAAGGTGGTTGGTGGACAGGTGGTGAGCGTGCGATGGGTGCGTGAGCAGCGCTCTGCCGTCCTCGCCGGGCAGTTCGGCGTCCACGGCGATGCTGCGCGGTACTGGCGCGGAGCAGTTGTTCCGCAGGTGTCGTATGCCTGGTCTCTGAGCGCGGGTGAATCCTCAGCTCGCTGAGCGATGCCCTGGGTTGAAGCGGACTGCTGAGCCGGTGGGGTCCATCGAGTCGGCGTCTTGATCGCTGCCGAGCCGCTGGCTAACTTGACCGGCGTGACCGACCTCAGACCCCTCGCCTGGCCACCTGCCCCGATAAAGACCGAGCGGCTCGTACTCCGCGAGTCCGAGGCCCGGGACCGCGCAGCGGTCATCGAGCTGAACGCCTCGCCAGAGGTGGGCACCTACCTCGGTGGTCCTCGATCGCGTGCCGAACTCGAACGCACGGTGCCCGAGGTGCCCGGGCGGCGCCCTGGCTTCTTCGTGGCCGAGCTCGATGGAGCGACGATCGGCACCATCCAGCTCGACCCGCAAGACCCCGAGCGTCCGGATAACCGCCTGGAGGCAGGGGAGACCGAGCTCGGCTACCTGTTCCTGCCGGAGGCGTGGGGACGCGGGTACGCCACCGAGGCGTGCACGGCGGCACTCGACTGGTTTGCGGGCGCGCTTCCCGGTGAGCCGGTGGTGCTCTACACCCAGACCGCCAACGTCCGCTCGATGCGCCTCGCGGCGAAGCTCGGGTTCACCGAGCTGGAGCGATTCGAGGCGTACGGCGCCGAGCAGTGGTTCGGCGTGTGGCCTTCGGCCGCGCCGCTCGCTTGAGCCCGTGCTCGACAGCGCGGATCTACGAGGCCACGGCCCGAGGGGCGGCTGCCGGTTTTCCAAACCGCCAAGGGCCACGAGCGTGCGCAACATTCCGTGTCCGCCCGGACTGCGGCCGCTGTGAGACCGACCACAGGGTCGGGGCCCGCCGGGTGGCCGCCGCCGGGCCGCGAGCGAGACCAGAGAATCCGCCTCCTACCAGGCACGATACGAGAGGGACGGCGGCGGTTGGGAACGGCGTGCCACTGTGCCGCGCGGCCACGGGCTCGGGCCACCGACGCCTCGGAAGCCGACGGGCTCCTGTTAACACTGGGTAAACTGCCTGTTCGGCGTATGCGGGCGTCGGTTCGACCGGAGGGGCGGAACATGCCCGCCCGGCCACCGGTGCCCGCGATTCGAGCCGGCCGCTGGACGGCCGCGCCGAGTGGTCGCCCTCGCGGAAACCATCAGCCGCGAGCGGGTGTTCGGGACCCGGCTCAGTGTGGAGCCGGATGGCAGAGGCCGATGGTCCGGGTTGACCGGGCGGTGTCGCCGAACATTCGGTCCACCGACTGCGGAGAGGCCGAATGGCCGTAATAGACGAGTCCCAAGCACTGATCGACCCGCTGCCGGCACCCGCCGAGGAGGAGCCCGCGGTACCGCCCGCCCTGTTCCCCGGACGCGGCGCCCACGCCGAGCGCACCCTCATGGACGTCCTCGCGGAGACGGCCCGGCGCCACCCGAACGCCCCTGCCGTCGACGACGGTACGGCGGCACTCAGCTACCGTGCGCTCCTTGCCGAGGTGGAGAGGGCGCGGCTGCGGCTGGTCGAGGCGGGCCTCGGTGTCGGTGACCGGGTGGGCATCCGCGTCCCGTCCGGGACAACCGACCTGTACGTCGGGATCCTTGCCGTGCTGGCCGCCGGCGCGGCCTATGTGCCGGTGGACGCGGAGGACCCGGACGAGCGGGCCGAGCTGGTCTTCTCCGAGGCCGGGGTGAGCGTGGTCCTCGGCGACGGGCTCGAGATGACGGTGCGCGCCGAGCCGCACGGCGTCCCCGGCCGCCCGGGGCCCGGCGACGACGCGTGGATCATCTTCACCTCAGGGTCGACCGGCAAGCCCAAGGGCGTCGCCGTCACCCACCGCAGCGCGGCCGCGTTCGTGGACGCCGAGGCCGGGCTGTTCCTGGCCGATGAGCCCATGGGGCCGGGCGACCGGGTGCTGGCCGGCCTGTCGGTGGCCTTCGACGCGTCATGCGAAGAGATGTGGCTCGCCTGGCGCGGGGGCGCCTGCCTGGTGCCCGCGCCCCGGTCGCTGGTGCGCACGGGCGTCGACCTCGGCCCCTGGCTGGTCGAGCAGGAGATCACCGTGGTCTCCACGGTTCCCACGCTGGCGGCGCTGTGGCCGGTGGAGGCGCTGGACGACGTACGGCTGCTGATCTTCGGCGGCGAGGCGTGCCCGCCGGAACTGGCCGACCGGATGGCGGTCGAGGGCCGCGAGGTGTGGAACACCTACGGTCCGACCGAGGCCACTGTCGTCGCGTGCGCCGCGCAGCTGACCGGCGAGGGCCCGGTGCGGATCGGGCTGCCGCTCGACGGCTGGGAGCTGGCGGTCGTGAACTCCCGGGGTGAGGCCGTGCCCATGGGCGAGGTCGGCGAGCTGGTGATCGGCGGGGTCGGGCTGGCCCGGTATCTCGACCCGGCGAAGGACGCCGAGAAGTACGCCCCGCTGCCGTCGCTGGGCTGGTCGCGGGCGTACCGCAGCGGTGACCTGGTACGCGCCGAGGAGGAGGGGCTGCTGTTCGTCGGCCGAGCCGACGAACAGATCAAGCTGGGCGGCCGCCGGATCGAGCTGGGGGAGGTGGACGCCGCGCTGCAGGCGCTGCCGGGCGTGGCGGGCGCCGCGGCGGCGGTGCGGACGACCAAGGCGGGCCACCAGTTGCTGGTGGGCTACGTCGTACCCGAGGAGAGCGCGGCGGAGGACGGCGGCTTCGACCAGGCGGACGCGCTGCACCGGCTGCGGCAGGCGCTGCCCGCCGCGCTGGTGCCGCTGCTCGCGGTGGTCGGCACGCTGCCCACCCGTACCTCCGGCAAGGTGGACCGGGCGGCGCTGCCCTGGCCGCTGCCCGGTGTCGGCACGGACGGACCGGCGGACGAGCTGACCGAGACCGAGAGCTGGCTCGCCGAGCTGTGGGGCGAGGTGCTGGGCACCCCGGCGAGCGGGCCGGACGCCGACTTCTTCGCGGCGGGCGGCGGCAGCCTCGCCGCCGCCCAGCTCGTCTCGCGGATCCGGGACCGCTACCCCAGCGGATCGGTCAGCGACATCTACCAGAACCCGCGGCTGGACGCGCTCGCCCGGACGCTGGAGGCGTCGGGCGGCGAGATGACGGCACCGCGCACCGTACGGCCCGTACCCGGGCGTACCGGTGTCGCGCAGACGCTGCTGATGCTGCCGCTGCTGACGGTCGCCGGGCTGCGCTGGGGCGTGGCGGCGGCCGCGGTCATCAACGTGCTGAACCTCTGCGGTGCCGCCCCTTACGCGCCCACCGTCTCTTGGTGGTGGATCCTGCTCGGCTGGCTGCTCTGCGTCTCGCCGCCCGGCCGGATCGCGATCGCCGCGGGTGGTGCGCGGCTGCTGCTGCGGGGTCTGAAACCGGGGACGTACCCGCGCGGCGGTGGCGTCCACCTGCGGCTGTGGACGGCCGAGCGGCTGGCCGAACTGAGCGGTGCCACCGGCCTGTCCGGCAGCTGGCTCACCCACTACGCCAGGGCGCTGGGCGTGCGCGTCGGCGACGATGTCGATCTGCACGCGCTGCCGCCGGTGACCGGGATGCTCAAGCTCGGCAAGGGCAGCGCGGTCGAGCCCGAGGTCGATCTGTCCGGCCACTGGCTGGACGGCGACCGGCTGCGGATCGGCCGGATCCGGATCGGCGCGGGCGCCACGGTCGGCGCCCGCAGCACGCTCTTCCCCGGCGCCCGGATCGGCAAGCGCGCCGAGATCGCCCCGGGGTCCGGGGTGACCGGTGCGGTGCCCGCGGGGCGCCGCTGGGCGGGCGTGCCGGCGGCCAAGTCCGGCAAGGCGGCGGACCGTCGGCCCGAGGGCCGGCCGGCCCGCACCCGCCGCTGGGCGTTGGTGTACGGGCTCACCTCGCTGGGGCTGACCCTGTTGCCCGCACTGGCGCTGCTGCCCGCGCTCGCGGTCATCACGCTGTTCGTGCGGGGCACCCGCGACGCGGGCACGGCGCTGCTCCACGCGCTGGCCGCCGTGCCGCTTGCGACGGTGGCCGGAATGGTCTGCTACGCACTGTTTGTCCTGGCTGGGGTGCGGACGCTCGGCCTCGGCCTGCGCGCGGGTCACCATCCCGTCCACGGGCGGATCGCCTGGCAGGCATGGGCCACCGAGCGGTTGATGGACATGGCGCGGGTGCATCTGTTCCCGCTGTACGCCAGCCTGTTCACCCCGGTGTGGCTGCGGGCGCTCGGGATGAAGGTCGGGCGCGGGGTCGAGGCGTCCACCGTGCTGGCCCTGCCGTCGATGACAACCGTCGGCGACGGCGCGTTTCTCGCCGACGACACCATGGTCGCCTCCTACGAACTGGGCGGCGGCCGGCTGCGGATCGCGGAGTCGCGGGTCGGCAAGATGGCGTTCCTCGGCAACTCGGGGATGGCCGTGGGCGGCAGTTCGGTGCCCAAGCACGGTCTGGTCGGGGTGCTGTCCGCCGCGCCCAGGGGTGCCAAGGCGGGCAGCTCGTGGCTCGGGATGCCGCCGATGAAGCTGCCGCGGGCGGCCGAGGAGGGCGACCAGAGCCGTACGTACCGTCCGGCGCGGCGGCTGAAGTGGGCCCGCGGCGTGGTCGAGCTGTGCCGGATCGTCCCCGTGATGGGTGGTGCGGCGCTCGCGGTGCTGGTGCTGGCCGCCTTCGGGACGGTCGCCGCACGGTGGGGATTCGCGGCGGCCATGGCGGCCGGCGGGGTGCTGCTGCTCGCGGGCGGTCTGGCCGCGTGCGCCGTGGCGGTGCTGGCCAAGTGGCTGCTGGTGGGCCGGTTCAGGGCGGCCGAACGCCCGCTGTGGAGCTCGTTCGTGTGGCGCAACGAGCTGGCGGACACCTTCGTGGAGGTGCTGGCCGTACCGTGGCTGATCGGGGCCGTGTCCGGTACGCCGCTGATGAACTGGTGGCTGCGGGGCCTCGGCGCGCGCATCGGGCGCGGGGTGTGGTGCGAGACGTACTGGCTGCCGGAGGCCGACCTGGTACGGATCGGCTCGGGCGCGAGCGTGAACCGGGGGTGTGTGGTGCAGACCCATCTCTTCCACGACCGGATCATGCGCATGGACCAGGTGGTGCTGGAGGAGGGCGCCACCCTGGGCCCGCACGGCATCGTGCTGCCGGGCGCCACGGTCGGCACATGTGCCACGGTGGGTCCGGCGTCGCTGGTGATGCGCGGCGAGACGCTGCCCGCGGGCACGCGGTGGCTCGGCAACCCGATCGCGGCGTGGAAGACGGAGAAGGTGCGGGACATGCGGAAGACGGAGGGTACGGCGAAGTGAGCAGGGGCAAGAGCGGCCGGGCGCAGGCCGCGCCCGGCGGCGGCGCCGGGGCGGCCCGGTCCGGGGACTCCTATCTGCCCGAGCACGGCAACGCCGGCTACCGGGTGACCCATTACGACCTGGAGCTGACCTACCGTCCGAACACCGGCCGGCTCTCGGGCCGCGCGCGGATCTCGGCGGTCGCCGAGCCGGGCGCCGCCGGCGAGCCGCTGTCCGGGTTCAGCCTCGACCTCGGCGCGTTCCGGGTCGACGGGGTGCTGGTCGACGGGGCCCGCGCGGCCCGCTACACCCACCGGGCGGACAAGCTGCGCATCCGCCCGGCGCGCCCGCTGGCCGCCGGGGCCCCGTTCACCGTGGAGGTGCGGTACGTCGGGGTGCCCCGGCCGGTGAAGACCCGGCATTGGGGCGACCTGGGCTGGGAGCAGTTGGAGGACGGGGCGCTGGTGGCGGGCCAGCCGATCGGCGCGCCGTCCTGGTTCCCGTGCAACGACCACCCCGCCGACAAGGCGTCGTACCGGATCGAGGTGACCGCGCCGTCGCCGTACGCGGTGGTCGCCGCCGGGACCCTGGACTCGCGCACGGTCAGCGCCTCCACCACGACCTGGGTGTACGAGCACCCGGCGCCGATGTCCACCTATCTCGCCACCGTCCAGATCGGCCTGTACGACCTGGTCGAGCTGACCGATCCGGCCGTGAGCCCGGTGCCCCAGCGGGCGGCGGTACCGCCGCGGCTGCGCGACCGCTTCGACCACGACTTCGCCCGCCAGCCCCGGATGATGGCCGCCTTCGAGGACCTCTTCGGCCGGTATCCATTCGACGAGTACGCCGTGGTGGTGACGGACGACGAGCTGGAGGTGCCGGTCGAGGCACAGACGCTCGCCATCTTCGGCGCCAACCATGTCGACGGGCACCGCGGCTGTGAGCGGCTGGTCGCCCATGAGCTGGCCCACCAGTGGTTCGGCAACAGTCTGAGCGTCGCCGACTGGCGCCACATCTGGCTGAACGAGGGCTTCGCCAAGTATGCCGAGTGGCTGTGGTCGGAAGCCTCCGGCAGCGTCCCCGCCGCCGTCATCGCGGCCCGCACCAGGGCCAAACTGGCGGATCAGCCGCAGGACCTGCTGGTCGCGGACCCGGGCATGCCGCGGATGTTCGACGACCGGGTCTACCAGCGGGGCGCACTGACGCTGCACGCGCTCCGTACGGTCCTCGGCGACGACACCTTCTTCGCGGTGCTGCGGGAATGGACGGCCACGTACCGCCACGCCACCGTCACCACCGAGGAGTTCACCGCTCTCGCCCGGCGCCGCGCCGCACAGCCTCTCGACGCGCTGTTCACCGCCTGGCTCCACGCCCCGCGCCTGCCGGAACTCCCCGCCCCCAGGTGATCGGCTCCCACGCCCCGGGCGGGGCCGTGGTGCGCATGGTCACCTGGGTGCGCTGGCTCCTCGGTGATCGACGGCGCCAGGGCCTCGGCCGCCGCGGCGACGTCCGGTGTGCGGGCCGGTGCGGTGGCCGTAGATGTTGGCCGTGGTGGAGATCGTGGAGTGGCGCAGGGTCTTGGACACGCATCGAGGAGGAATAGTGTGCCAAGCTGCGGCGGTATCCCGGGGCGTCCCTCCCGTCGCGAGCGTCCCTCGGCAACCGGTCACCGCCTTGTTCCTCGGAGCGGGGGAGGCGAGGACGGTGTGACAGCCACCGCTCTCCACGACGGTGCCCGTGTCGAGGCCAACGCCGTCGTCGTGCGCCCCGGCGATGGGTGATCACGCCCGGGCGGCACCCGCGCTCGTCCGCGCCAGTGCTGATGAGGGCCGCCGAACGCGTTCCGGACTGCGCGGTCACGCTCCGTCGCCGCCGGAGCTGGGCGTGCCGGACCACGCGGCGGGCAGGACCTCGTCGACGGGCCCGCGGCGCACACAGCCGCCACCCTCGAACAGCGCGGCCTCCTGGGTCAGCGCACGGACTGCGGGCAGGTCGTGGCTGATGAAGAGCAGGGCGGTCCGGGCCGGGGCGAGGAGGCGGGGCAGCGCGTCGAGGACCTGCTGGCGGGAGACGGTGTCCGCGCTCGCGGGGCTTCAGGCCGTCGGGGTAGCCACGCAGGCCCAAGCCGAACAGGTCGTTCCCCGGCTCGCCGTGCCCGGCGAGGGCGACGCGCGCCAGCGCCTGACGGTCGAGCCCGAGCTGCACGGCGCGCACCAGCCGCGGGTCGTCGAACGGCTTGCGGCCGGTGCGCAGCAGCAACTGCTGGGCGGTGGCCCGTTTCACGGTCAGCAGCCGCGTCGAGCCTTCCTGCTTCAGACGGTTCACAGAGGCGCCGGCCATGTCGGCGGCGTAGTGGACCTGTCCGGACAGCAGGGCGTTGAGGCCCGCGGCGTCTTCGGTGCGCGGGCACCGGGTGGTCAGCCCTCGGGGCTCAGCAGTCCGCGCCGGTAGGCGGGGACGAGGTTGCGCGGCACCCGGTGTTCGCGGCCGTCGAGGGCGATCGTCACCAGTTCCGGCGTGCTCGCCTTCCACTGCGCGCGGCGGTGGCGGGTGTTGCTCCGGGACATCTTCCGCTTGGGCACGGCCATGACGTAAGGGTCCTTTCCTGTTCGGCGGGTGGTCGCCTGCACCGTATATGAAAATGGGTACCGTTTCCATGTAGTCTCCGTGGTGACACTGTGGCCTCGTCACGCTGCTCCGGCCATCGGCGGCGACGGGCGCACCGCGCTTGACGGACTGCTGGGGAGGCGGGGGATCGGCGTGCCGGGCGAAACTCCCCGGGTTCTCCCCAGGGCTTATGGCGGCGGATTCCACGGTTTGTTCCTGCCTGAAGTCCATCGTGGATTGCAAGGTCAGTAAGTCGGATAGCCTGGGAAAATGTTGACCGAAGTCACCGCGATCCGCTATGTCACGCCATTGCGTGAAGGCGGATCGCTGCCGGGCATCGTCGAGGCCGATGATCTGGGCACCTATGTCATGAAGTTCACCGGCGCCGGGCAGGGCCGCAAGACCCTCGTCGCCGAGGTCGTCTGCGGTCAGCTGGGCCGTCGTCTGGGGCTGCGGGTCCCGGATCTGGTGCGGATCCAGCTGGACCCGGTGATCGGTCTGAGCGAGCCCGACCAGGAGGTGCAGGAGCTGCTCAAGGCCAGTGGCGGGCTCAACCTGGGCATGGACTACCTCCCCGGGTCGCTCGGCTTCGACCCGCTCGCCTTCGAGGTGGGCGCGGAGGAGGCCGGCCGGGTCGTGTGGTTCGACGCGCTCATCGGCAATGTGGACCGCTCCTGGCGCAACCCCAACATGCTGGTCTGGCACGGGCAGTTGTGGCTCATCGACCACGGCGCCACGATGATCTGGCACCACGGCTGGCGCGGCCTGGACAAGGCCGCCACCAAGCCGTACGACGCCTCCGAGCACGTTCTCGCGCCGTTCGCACCGGACGTCGCCGCGGCGGCCGAGGCCCTGGCGCCGTTGATCACCGAGAAGCTGCTCACCGAGGTGGTGGCGGACATCCCCGACGAGTGGCTGACCGACGAGCCGGGCTTCGACGGCCCGGACGCGGTGCGCCGCGCGTATGTCGAGGTGCTGCTGGAGCGGGCGGCCACGGTCGGGGCGAGGATCACGCTCGGCGAGCGCGCCGGTGAGGAGCCGTCCAGGGCCCCGGAGTGGCTGCGGGTGTGGGTCGATGGAAAGGCGTCGAAGTGAGCGGGTTCCACAACGGCCGGGATGTCTTCGAATACGCCGTGCTGCGGGTCGTCCCCAGGGTCGAGCGCGGTGAGCAGATCAACGCGGGCGTCGTCGTCTACTGCCGCGCCACCTCCTTCGTGGCGGCCCGGGTCCATCTGGACGAGGACCGGCTGCGCGCCCTCGACCCCTCGGCGGACGTGCGGGCGGTACGGGCCGCGCTGCGCGCGGTGGAGTGCGTCTGCTGCGGGGGAGAGCAGGCCGGTCAGGCGGCGGAGGACGACCCGGGACGGCGCTTCCGCTGGCTGGTCGCGCCGCGCTCCACGGTCGTCCAGCCGGGGCCGGTGCACACGGGGCTGACGGCGGACGCGGAGGCGGAGGTCGAGCGGTTGCTCGAGCTGCTGGTGCGGTGACACACCGGGTGAAAGCGCCCGGAGGTGAGCGAGTACATAAGGGCGGTCGTTGACAGGCGGTGGCGGGCCTCATAGCGTCTCGTGCGCAGGAGAGACTAAGCGGTTGCTCACTCCCGGGGCCGGGACGGTGAGCCGCCATCGATGCGAGGGAGAACCCGCATGTCCACCACCGAGCAGCGCGTTGCCATCGTGACGGGCGCGGCCCGCGGCATCGGCGCGGCGACCGCCGTGCGCCTGGCCGAGGAGGGTCGCGTCGTCGCCGTGCTCGACCTCGACGAGGGGTCCTGCGCGGACACCGTGGAGAAGATCACCGAGGCGGGCGGCAAGGCCATCGCCGTGGGCTGCGATGTGTCGGACGCCGAGCAGGTCGAGGCCGCCGTCGCGCGGGTCGCCGAGGAGCTCGGCGCGCCGACGATCCTGGTCAACAACGCGGGCGTGCTCCGCGACAATCTGCTCTTCAAGATGAGCGAGTCCGACTGGGACACCGTGATGAACGTGCATCTGCGGGGCGCGTTCCTGATGTCGCGCGCCTGCCAGAAGCACATGGTGGACGCCGGCTTCGGCCGGATCGTCAACCTCTCCAGCAGCTCGGCGCTGGGCAACCGCGGCCAGGTCAACTACTCCGCGGCCAAGGCCGGAATGCAGGGCTTCACCAAGACCCTCGCCATCGAGCTCGGCAAGTTCGGCGTCACCGCCAACGCAGTGGCCCCCGGGTTCATCGCCACCGACATGACCGCCGCGACCGCCCAGCGCGTCGGCATGGGCTTCGACGACTTCCAGAAGGCCGCCGCGAGCCAGATCCCGGTGCAGCGGGTCGGCGAGCCCGGCGACATCGCCAACGCGGTCGCCTTCTTCACCGGCGAGGCCGCCGGTTTCGTCTCCGGCCAGGTCCTGTACGTGGCAGGCGGCCCGCTCAACTGATCAGGAGTCACCCACCAGATGACCGCGCAGATACAGGACAGCGGCAAGACCGCGCTCATCACCGGGGCGAGCCGGGGAATCGGCTACGCCATCGCCGAGACGATGGTGGCCCGCGGCGACCGGGTGTGCATCACCGGGCGCAACGAGGACGCGCTCAAGGAGGCCGTGGAGCGGCTCGGGCCCGACCGTGCGATCTACGCCGCCGGGAAGGCCCATGACCAGGCGCACCAGGCGGCCGCCGTCGAGCGGACGATGGAGGCGTTCGGGCGGATCGACCACCTGGTCAACAACGCCGGCACCAACCCGGTGTACTCGCCCATCGCCGATCTCGACCTCGATGTGATCCGTAAGGTCTTCGAGACCAACGTCGTCTCGGCACTGGGCTTCGCCCAGCGGACCTGGAAGGCATGGCAGCAGGAGAACGGCGGCACGATCGTCAACATCGCCTCGCTCGCCGGGATGTCGTCCTCGCCGTTCATCGCGGCGTACGGCATCAGCAAGGCCGCCATGATCAACCTCACGGTGCAGCTCGCCCAGGAGTTCGCCCCGCGGGTCCGTGTCAACGCCATCTCGCCGGCGGTGGTGAAGACCAAGTTCGCCACCGCCCTGTACGAGGGGCGGGAGGAGGAGGCCGCCGCGGCCTATCCGCTGAAGCGGCTCGGCGCGCCGGAGGACATCGGGGGCGCTGCCGCGTTCCTCACCTCCGACCAGGCGGCGTGGGTCACCGGCCAGACGCTCGTCGTGGACGGCGGCATCCTCCTGGGTGCCGGGATCGGCTGACCGGCGCCCGGTCCGACCCCGCGCCATGGGCTGGCAGGTCGGTGCCCGGGTCCACATGAGGCCGGGCACCGCGGGCCGGTGCCCGGTCCACATGAGGCGTTGTCAGTAGCCGCCGGTAGGTTTCTGTGCCGTAGACGGAACACGACCGGAGGTTGTAGACGTGCCCTATGTGCTGCCCGAGTCCTGGCGCGGGGTCCTCGGCGAGGAGCTGGAGAAGCCCTATTTCAAGGAGCTCCACGAGTTCGTCGAGGAGGAGCGGGACAAGGGGCCGGTGTACCCGCCGCGCGAGGAGGTGTTCGCCGCCCTGGAGGCCACGCCGTTCGACCAGGTGAAGGTGCTCGTCCTCGGGCAGGACCCGTACCACGGCGAGGGTCAGGGCCACGGTCTGTGCTTCTCGGTGCGGCCGGGCGTCAAGACCCCGCCGTCGCTGCGGAACATCTTCAAGGAGATGAAGGAGGAGCTCGGCCACCCGGTGCCCGACAACGGCTATCTGATGCCATGGGCGCGGCAGGGTGTGCTGCTGCTCAACGCGGTGCTGACGGTCCGGGGCGGCGAGGCCAACTCCCACAAGGGCAAGGGGTGGGAGAAGTTCACCGACGCGGTGATCCGCGCGGTGGCCTCGCGCCCCGATCCGGCCGTCTTCGTGCTCTGGGGGAACTACGCCCAGAAGAAGCTGCCGCTGATCGACGAGTCGCGGCATGCGGTGGTGAAGGGGGCGCACCCGTCCCCCTTGTCGGCGAAGAAGTTCTTCGGCTCGCGCCCCTTCACCCACATCGACGAGGCGGTCAAGGCCCAGGGGCACACCCCGATCGACTGGCGGATCCCGGACCTCGGCGCCTGACCGGACCACACGGCTAGAGCGTGTAGTCGAAGCTGTAGGGGATCTCGGTCTCCCCGCGTACTGCGGCGAAGGTGCCCGATCCGGTGAGCCCGGTCAGCTCGCCGGTGCCGGATCCGGGCACCACCTCGAAGGTGCAGTGGACGGTGGCGTCCTCGCCCCAGCTGCCGTGCTGCAACACGACGAAGCTGCCCGCGCGCCCGTCGAGGGTGCCGGTCAGCAGCTCGTAGCCGCAGCAGACGCCGGTCTTCTCGGACAGATAGGTGATCGCGTAATCGCAGCTCGTCCGCGGTGCCTCGATGCCGCCCGAGAAGGCGTTCGTCACCACGGCCTGGGCCAGCTTCGCGCCGCCGTCCGGGGCCTCTTCGAGGGCGGTCTCCTTCCAGTCGGCGTAGGTGAAGTGGCCGGTGGTGTGCGTGGTCATGGCGGGTCCTTTCAGGGGCCGGTCAGGGGCCGGTCAGGGCTGATCAGGGGCCGGATCGGCTGTCGATCGGCTGTGGAAGCCACTCTGGCCGCCGTACCTGACATCTTTTGTCAGGTACGGCGGCCACAATGGACCGCATGCGCGCCGACCGCCTTCTCTCGCTGCTTCTGCTGCTGCAGAACCGGGGCCGGATGACCGCGCCCGAACTCGCCGCCGAGCTGGAGGTCTCGGTGCGCACCGTTTACCGCGATGTGGAGGCGCTGAGCGCGTCCGGTGTGCCGGTGTACGCAGACCGCGGCCCGGCCGGGGGCTACCGGCTGCTCGACGGCTACCGCACCCGGCTGACCGGGCTCACCGGCGACGAGGCCGACTCGCTCTTCCTCGCCGGGATGCCGGGCCCGGCCGCCGAGCTGGGCCTGGGCGCCGACCTCACCACCGCCCAGCTCAAGCTGCGGGCCGCGCTCCCGGCCGAGCTGGGGGAGCGCTCCCGCCGCATCCAGGAGCGCTTCCACCTCGACGCGCCGGGCTGGTTCCGGGACGCCGAGCCGGTGCCCCATCTGGCGGCGGCCGCCGAGGCCGTATGGGAGCTGCGGGTCCTGCGGGTGCACTACCGCCGCTGGCGCGGCGAGGTGCGGCGGGAGCTGTGCCCGCTGGGCCTCGTCCTCAAGGGCGGCATCTGGTACCTGGTGGCGAGGGTCGAGGACACGGTGCGCAGCTACCGGGTCTCCCGGATCCTTGCCGCCGAGGTGCTGGAGGAGGTCTTCGAACGGCCCGCCGGGTTCGACCTCGCCGCCTACTGGGAGGAGTCGTCCCGCCGCCTGGAGTCCTCGCGCTTCCAGGGCGAGGCCGAACTCCTGCTCTCCGAACGCGGGGCGAAGCTGCTCCCGATGCAGTTCGGGGCGGTGGGCGCGGAGGCGGTGGCCGCGGCGGGCCCGCCCGACGACCGGGGGCGCCGGCGTGTCGTCCTCCCCGTGGAGTCGCTGCCGGTCGCGGTCCACGACATGCTGCGGCTGGGCACCGACGCCGAGGTGCTGGGGCCGCCCGAGCTGCGGTCGGCCCTCGCCCGCGCCGTCGCCGAACTGGCCCGCCGCTACGGCGCGCCGAAGGACGACACCCCCGGGGCTCCGCCGAACCACGACACGCCGAACGGGGCCGGGCGAACGGTGCATGATCCGCAGGACACCCCCAAGCTTCGCTCGAAGGACGGGAGGCCGCGATGACGGAAGCGCAGCGGGAGGCGCCCAAGGGCGATGCCGTACTGACCCGGATCGGGCAGGCGGTCATGCTGCACCGGGGCGGTGACCGGGAGGAGGCACGCAATCGCCTCGCCGCGCTGTGGCAGGAGATCGAACGGGACGGCGCCCCCTTCCACCGCTGCGCCCTCGCCCACTATCTGGCCGACACCCAGGACGATCCGCTCGACGAGCTGATCTGGAACCTGCGGGCGCTCGCCGCCGCCGACGGACTCACCGGGGCCCTGGCGCCGCGTGCGTTCTTCCCCTCCCTCCACCTCAATGTGGCCACCGGCCATCTGAAGCTGGGCCAGGAGGAGGCGGCCCGGGGCCAGTTGGCGCTGGCGCGGGCGGCCGCCGGTGCGCTCGGCGAGGACCCGTACGGCGACGGGGTACGGGCCGCCATCCTGCGGCTGACGCTGGCTCTGGAAGGCGCCGTCGAGGACTAGAGGCCGACCAGAGGCCGACCACAGGCCAGAGGCTCCGGCTGCTGCTGCCGCCGCTGCCGTGGCGACGGCCACCCGGCCGCTCCGTCGCGGGTGCGCTGGTAGTGGCGCCTGGCCTTCATCCTGTTGCCGCAGACCGCCATCGAGCACCAGCGGGCCTTGTTGGTCTTGCCGCGGTCGAGGAGGAAGCGCCGGCACTCCGGGTTGGCGCACGGCCGCGGCCGCCCGGACATCGTCTCCCGCAGCGCGCTCCAGGCCATCACCGGTCCAGCAGTGCTTCCGCGACTCCCGGGTCCCGCTGCTGGCGGTCTGGGGTGCCAATGACGAGATCTTCGGCCCGGCGGGCGCGGAGGCGTTCGGCCAGGACCTGCCCGACGCCGAGGTCCACCTGCTCGACTCCGGGCACTTCGCCCTCGAAAGCCATCTGCGGCCCATCACCGACTGCATCCGCGACTCCCTCGGGCGCGTCCTGGTCTGACCCTCCCGGGTGCCGGGGTCGCGGCGTTCGGGTGCGGTCCCGGGGCGTTCGCGGCGCCGTCAGCGCGGCCCGGATGACACTCGTCGCATACGATTCAGGCGCATAGATCCTTTATATGGCCATGTGGGGAGGCGTGCCATGGATGGCATCGCTGATCTGGGCGGCACCCCGGGATGGGGTCCCGTTCATCCGCCGAGGCGCGACGAACCGGTCTTCGAGGAGCCCTGGCAGGGCCGGGCCTTCGCGCTGACCAGTCTCTCCGGCCGTATCGCCTTCGGCGGCGTCAACCTGGACGCCTTCCGGCACGCGCTCGAGCGCCTGGATCGCGCCGCCTACCTGGACGACGGCTACTACGGGCGCTGGTTGAACGGCGCGGAGCTGATGCTCACCGACAGTGCCGTCCTCGCGCCGGGCGCGATCCACGCCCGCGCCCGCAACCTGCGGGGCGAACACGTGGAGGAGCCGCCGATCCCCGAGCCCGCCGTGCCCGACTACGCGCCGAGCGCCGAGGGCTCGCTGCGTTCGGTGGACACCGCGCCCGCCTTCGCTGTCGGCGAGCGGGTGCGGACCAAGCCGATGTCGGTGCCCGGGCACACCCGGCTGCCGGGCTACGCACGGGGACACACCGGAATCGTCGAGGCCGTCCAGCCCGCCTTCGTACTGCCGGACACCAACGCCCACTTCCAGGGTGAGAACCCGCAGTACGTCTACTCGGTGCGCTTCGACTCGCGCGAGCTGTGGGGCGCCGACGCCGAGCCCTTCGCGGTCACCGCCGAGCTGTTCGAGAACTACCTGGAGACCACCTCATGACCCCGACCCACGGCGGACCGGGCGAGGCCCCTCCCGTGGCCCTGCGCACCGAGGCGCTCGAGCAACTGCTCACCGAGCGGGGCCTGATCGACCCGAAGGCGATGAACGAGGTCATCACCACCTACGAGACCAACGTGGGCCCGCTCAACGGCGCCAAGGTCGTCGCCAGGGCGTGGACCGACCCGGAGTACCGGCGGCGGCTGCTCCGGGACGGCACCACGGCCATCGATGAGCTCGGCTTCTCGGGGCGGCAGGGCGAGCACATCGTCGTCGTGGAGAACACCGCGACCACCCACCATGTGGTGGTGTGCACGCTGTGCTCCTGCTACCCGTGGCCGGTCCTCGGCCTGCCGCCGAGCTGGTACAAGGACCCCGCCTACCGCGCACGCGTGGTCAAGGAGCCCCGTACGGTGCTGTCCGAGATGGGACTCGAACTCGGCGACGACGTACGGATCACCGTCCACGACTCCACCAGCGAGGTGCGCTGGCTGGTGCTGCCCGAGCGTCCGGCCGGCACCGAGCACCTCTCCGAGGAACAGCTCGTGCCGCTGGTGACCCGGGAGGCGATGGTCGGCGTGGCCAAGGTGGCGGCGCCATGACCGCGCCACTGGACATCGAGGGCCCGGCCGCACCACCGCGCTCCAACGGCGAGTTGGTGTTCGCCGAGCCCTGGGAGAGCCGCGCCTTCGGCATGGCCGTCAGCCTGTACGAGGCGGGCGCGTTCACCTGGCCGGAGTTCCAGGCCGCGCTGATCGCCCGGATCGCGGCCTGGGAGGCCGCGGCGGCACCCGACGAGCCGTATCACTACTACCGGCTCTGGCTGGCCGCCCTGGAGGACACGCTCGCCGACCGGTGCGGCGTGACCGCGGACGAAGTCACCGCCCGCACCCTCGCCCTGGCGCAGCGCCCCCCGGGCCACGACCACCGCGACGGACACGACCACGGACACGATCACGAGCGCCACCACGCCCACTGACCCCGGGGCGCCCTCGATACGTGCCTATTCGCCGGTGACGCCGTCGATCCGCTCGCGTATGAGGTCGGCGTGGCCGTTGTGGCGGGCGTACTCCTCGATCATGTGCAGATAGATCCAGCGCAGGTTGTAGTCCCCACGGCCGGGACGGGTGACGACATCGTCCAGGGAGCGGCCCGCGGCGGCCTCCTTCGCCTTGGCGATCTCGTCCCGCCAGATGGCGAAGGCACTCTCCACGGCGTCCCCGTCGGTGATGTGGAACTCCCCGTCCGGGTCCTCCTCGCTGTACCAGATCGGCGGCGTGTCCTCGTGGGCGAACACCCGCCGGAACCAGCTCCGCTCGACCTCGGCCATATGCCGTACGAGGCCGAGCAGGGTCAGTTCGGACGGCGGCGCCGACGCCTCGCGCAGTTGCTTGTCGTCCAGCCCCTCGCATTTGAGGGCGAGGGTCGCGCGGTGGAAGTCCAGCCACCCCTCCAGGCTGGTGCGTTCATCCGCGGTCCGGGGCGCTTCATGGCGTTCTGTGGTCGTCATGGCGGTCATGATGGCCGTCCGGTCGCCCGGCCCGCCACGCGTTATTCGTTCAGCATCCCGCGCAGCAGCTCCGTGAAGCCGGTGCGCAGCGTCGCGCGGTCGGGTACGGCGTCGTGGTCGGCGCCCGCGACGCAGCTGAACATCAGCCCCTCGCACCAGGCGACCAGCGACCGTGCGTGCCGCCGGGGCTCGGTGGAGCCCAGCGCCGTCATCATCGCCTCGAGCGGCTCCCGGAAGCCGCGCCCCGTCGCGTCGTAGAACTCCCGCAGCTCGGGGCGGCGGGTCGCCTCCAGTGCGAGCTCGTAGCGGGCGATCAGCAGCTCGCGCTGGGCGGTGAGCGAGCGGTGCAGGGCGAGCGAGAGCGCGTCGGCCAGCTCGGCGACCGGATCGGCCCCGTCCGGCGCCGCCTCGGCCGAGCGCGGCATCTCGTCCGGCGTCAGCACCTCCGCCTCCCGCTGGGCCAGTCGCCGGACCGCCGCCTTGAGCAGGGCGGCGCGGGTCCGGGCGTGGTTCGAGGTCGAGCCGAGCGGCAGCCCGGCCGCCTCGTCCACCGCACGGTGCGTCAGCCCCCGCATCCCGCGCTCGGCCAGCAGCCCCAGGGCGGTGTCGGCGATCAGCTCGGCACGGGAGGCGGCGGACGTGGCCGGTGCGGAGACGGACGCGGCCGATGCGGAGGCGGCGGTTCGATCAGCGGTCATGGGGCCAACCTAAGCCCATCCGCCGCCCGCACTACAAATGTAGTAACGTAATGAGTACTACACCTGTAGTTGCCTTGGAGGAGTCATGCAGCAGCCCCGTGCCGTCGTCATCGGTGCCGGAGTCGGCGGGCTCACCGCCGCCGCGGCCCTGCACCGCCGCGGCTGGTCGCTCACCGTCCTGGAGCGGGCCGCCCGCCTCGAGCCCGTCGGCGCCGGTATCTCGCTCGCCCCCAACTCCCAGCGCGCCCTGGACGCCATCGACCTCGGCGACGACATCCGCGCGCTCGCCGCCTGGCAGGGCGGCGGCGGACTGCGCACCCCCGGCGGGCGCCGGCTCTCCCGGATGGACAGCGCGGCGACGGCCGAGCGCTTCGGCGGTCCGCTCGTCCTCCTCCACCGGGCCACCCTCGTCGACCTGCTCGTCTCCCGGCTCCCCGAGGGCGTGGTCCGCACCGGGGCCGCCGCCCGGCTGGCCGACCCCGGCGGCGCCGGCCGCCCGGCCCGGGTCACCACCGAGGACGGCGCGTACGAGGCGGATCTCGTCATCGGCGCCGACGGCATCGACTCGGCCGTCCGCCGCACGCTCTTCCCCGATCATCCCGGGCCCCGCTACGCCGGATTCACCACCTGGCGTGTCGTCATCCCCGCCCCCGAGCGGCCGTTCGAGCCCCATGAGACCTGGGGGAGGGGCCGGATCTGGGGCACCCAGCCCCTCAAGGACGGCCGGGTCTACGCCTACGCGGCGGCCGTCGCCCCGCCCGGCGGCCACGCCCCCGACGACGAGAGGTCCGAACTGCTGCGGCTCTACGGCGACTGGCACCGGCCCGTCCCCGACGTCCTGGCCGCCGCCGCGCCCCAGGAGGTGCTGCGCCATGACATCCGGTACATGGCCGAGCCCCTGCCCGCCTACCACCGGGGCCGGGTCGCCCTCCTCGGCGACGCCGCCCACGCGATGGCTCCCACGATGGGGCAGGGCGGCAACCAGGCCATCGAGGACGCCGTCGTCCTCGCCCACCATCTGGCCCCCGACACCGCCGACCCCTCCGCCGCCCTGGCCGCCTACACCCGCGACCGGCTGCCCCGCACGATGGACGTGGTGCGCCGCTCGGCGCGCACCGCCCGCATGGTCACCCTCACCAGCGCCCCGGCCGTCGCCCTCCGCGATGCCGCGATCGCCGCCGTCGGCCGCCTCGTCCCCGGTCTTGCCCTCCGCTCCTTCGACGGCATCGCCGACTGGCATCCGCCCGCCCGCACGTATCCTTCGGGGGGCACAGCTCCTTCGGGGGCACGGCCGAAGGCATGACCGAGGATTGCGGGGAGCACATATGAGGGTCGGCTGCGTCGGGCTCGGCGACATCGCGCAGAAGGCGTATCTGCCCGTGCTCATGGCCCGCCCCGGCCTGGAGCCGCATCTGCACACCCGCACCCCCGCCACCCTCCAGCGGGTCGCCGACATCTATCGCGTCCCGGACGCCCAGCGCCACGCCGACCTCGACTCGCTGCTCGCGGCCGGGCTCGACGCCGCCTTCGTGCACGCCCCGACCGACGCCCATGCCGACCTCGTCACCCGGCTGATCGAGGCCGGGGTGCCCACCTACGTCGACAAGCCGCTCGCGTACCAACTCGCCGACAGCGAGCGGATCGTGCGGCTCGCCGAGGAGCGCGGGGTGAGCCTGATGGTCGGCTTCAACCGGCGTTACGCGCCCGGCTACGCGCAGTGCCTTGACCATCCGCGCGATCTGATCCTGCTGCAGAAGAACCGCGTCGGCCTCGCCGAGGACCCGCGCACCCTGGTGCTGGACGACTTCATCCACGTCGTCGACACGCTGCGCTTCCTCGCGCCCGGGCCGGTGGACCACATCGATGTGCGCGCCAGGATCCGCGACGGGCTGATACACCATGTGCTGCTGCAGCTGTCCGGGGACGGCTTCACCGCGCTCGGCGTGATGAACCGGATGAGCGGCTCCACCGAGGAGGTCCTGGAGGTCTCCGGCCAGGACACCAAGCGGCAGGTGCTCAACCTCGCCGAGGTCATCGACCACAAGGGCCAGCCGAGCGTGCGCCGCCGGGGCGACTGGGTGCCGGTGGCGCGGCAGCGCGGGATCGAGCAGATCACCGACGCCTTCCTGGACGCGGTGCGCTCCGGGCGGCGGATCGGCGCCGAGGACGCGCTGCGCACCCATGAGCTGTGCGAACGGGTCGTCAGGGACGCCCTGGAGTCGGCTGGTCTGTCCGCTGGTCCGACGGCCGGTCCGTCCCCTGATCCGACGGCCGGTCCGTCCGCCGTCTGAGCACCCGGCCCCCCTCGGCCGCGCAGAAGACGGCGAGCGCCGCCATCGCCCCGTACACCGGCCAGGGCCCGATCCGCACATACGGGCTCGTGCCCTGCCCCAGCGGCACCGTGTAGACGGTGGCCGCGCTGGTGTTGGTGGACATCCGCGGCCCCACCGGCTCGCCGCGCGGCCCGAATACCGCGCTCTCCCCGGTCAGCGTGGCATGCACCATCGGCCGCCAGGTCTCGGCGGCGCGCAGCGCGGCCAGCGAGGCGTGCTGCGCCGGCGCCCAGCTCTTCTGGAAGGTCGAGGTCGAGGACTGGACGACGAGCACCTGCGCCCCGTCCCGCGCCAGGTTCCGGCTCATATCCGGGAACGCCGACTCGAAGCACACCAGCGGCCCGATCCGCAGGGCGTCCGGGAGCTTCATCACCACCGGCTCGGTACCCCGGTGGCGGTCCTCACCGGCCGCCTTGCCCACCGAGGTGGCCCAGCCCAGCAGTGGCCGGGCCGGGATGTACTCCCCGAAGGGGACCAGCCGCATCTTGTCGTAGCGCTGTCCCGTCGGGCCGTTCGGCCCGATCAGCACCGAGCTCTTGTAGATCCCGGGCATATCGCCGCGCCGCGCGTCCACGTTGACCAGCAGATCCGCGCCGACCGTCCGGGACAGCCCGGCCAGCCGCCGGCCCAACTCCGGATGGGTGGTCAGATCCTGGGCCACGCTGCTCTCGCCCCACACCACCAGATCGACATGGCGGTCGGCCAGCTGCCGGGTCAGCGCCGCGCTGCGCTCGAAGCGCGGCCCCGGCCCCTGGATGACCCCCGGCTGCACCACCGCGATCCGTACCGTCCCGGGCTCCTGGGCCTGTGGCACCCAGGCCCACACCCCGGCCGCCGCCGCGCCGCACGCGGTGAGCCCGGCCAGCGCCACCGTACGGGCCCGGGCCACCGCGATCAGCACGGTCACCGCGACATTCACCACGACCAGCAGATAGCCGAGCAGCCATACCCCGCCCACCGAGGCCAGCCGCAGCGCGGGCGCCACCTGCCACTGGCTCGCGCCCAGCAGCCCCCAGGGCCCGCCGAGGTACTGCCAGGACCGGACCAGCTCGGCCATCAGCCATACGGACGGCAGCAGCACCAGCGCCGCCGTCATCCGCCCGGGACCCGGACGGCCGTGCAGCAGCCGGTGTGTCAGCCACCCCCAGGGCACCCACAACAGTCCCAGCAGCAGCGCCAGTATCACGATGAACACATGCAGGCTCGGGATCAGCCAGTGGTGCACCGCGAGCAGGAACCCGGCGCCGCCGAGCCAGCCGTCCAGCATCGCGCGGCGGGCGGTGGGCGCCGCGCGCATCAGCAGCAGCCAGGGCACCAGGGCGACATACGCCCACCACCACAGCGAGGGCTCGGGAAACGCCGGCGCGGGCAGCGCGCCGGCCAGCAGCGCCATCGCGCCGCGCCACCACGGGGAGGCGAGCCGCCGCCCCCACAGATTCCCGCCGCCGACCGGCCTCCGCACCTCGGGCGCCCCCCTCCTGTTGGCACCGGGCCAGTGTGCGGGAGTCAGCCGATCATGAATAGGGCGGGGGTGCGCCGGAGCGTGGTTCATGCCGGTTCCGGGAGGTCTTGTTCGGCCCAGATGAGCTTGCCGCCCTCGGTGTAGCGGGTCCCCCAGCGGCGGGTCAGCTGGGCGACGAGGAACAGCCCGCGGCCGCCCTCGTCGGTGGTGCGGGCGTGGCGCAGCCGCGGTGAGGTGCTGCTGGTGTCGGCGACCTCGCAGATCAGCACGTCGTGCCGGATCAGCCGCAGCCGGATGGGGCCGATGCCATGGCGGATGGCGTTGGTGACCAGTTCGCTGACGATCAGTTCCGTGGTCGTCATCACCTCCTCCAGACCCCATTCGGCGAGCTGGCGCATCGCCAGGGAGCGGGCGCTGGCGACGACGGCCGGATCGCAGGGCAGGTCCCAGGAGACGACGTGTCCGGTGCCCAGAGCGCGCGTACGGGCCAGCAGCAGGGCCACATCGTCGGTCTGCGGGGAGGTCAGCAGGGTGTCGATCACCATGGAGCAGAGCTCCTCCAGCGGCAGCGCGGCCTGGCCGAGGGCGTTGCTCAGCCGGCCGAGACCGACGTCGATGTCCTGGTTGCAGGTCACGATGAGCCCGTCGGTGTAGAGGGCGATCAGGCTTCCGGCGGGCAGCGCCAGCTCCGCCGACTCGAACGGCAGCGACCCGAGGCCCAGCGGGGGACCGGCGGGCAGCGCGGGGAAGGAGACCTCGCCCGAGGGGTCCACGATCGCGGGGGTCGGGTGTCCGGCCCGCGCCATCGTGCACCGCTGGGTGACCGGGTCGTAGATCGCGTACAGACACGTGGCGCCCAGCACCGCGGTCGCCACGCCCTCCTGTCCGGTCTCCTCGTCGGTGAGCCGGATGACCAGGTCGTCGAGGTGGGCCAGCAACTCCTCGGGCGGCAGGTCCATATCGGCGAGCGTGTGCACGGCGGTGCGCAGACGCCCCATGGTGGCCGCGGCGTTGATGCCATGCCCGACCACATCGCCGACCACCAGCGCCACCCGGGCACCGGACAGCGGGATCACATCGAACCAGTCGCCGCCGACTCCGTTGCGCGCGTCCGTGGGGAGGTAGCGCGAGGCCACCTCGACGGCCTGGCCGCCGCTCAGGGCGTGCGGCAGCAGACTGCGCTGCAGGGCCAGCGCGGCGGCGTGCTCACGGCTGTAGCGGCGGGCGTTGTCGATGTTCAGCGCGGCCCGGGCGACCAGCTCCTCGGCGAGCAGCAGATCGTCCTCCTCGAACGGGTCCGGATGGCGGGAGCGGACGAACGAGGCCACGCCCAGGAGGGCGCCGCGCGCCCCGATCGGCGCCACCATCAGCGACCGCATCCCGAACTCGCGCGCCTTCGCCGTCCGCGCCGGATCGTCCCCGGACCAGGCGCTGATGGAGCTGTCCATCACGGGGTCGAGCAGGGCCTCCCCGGAGAAGAAGCAGCAGGCGAAGGGGGATGTGGCGGAGATGGCGACCGCGTCCCCCGGCCTCGCGATGGACTCCGGGCAGCCCTCCCGGATCGATGCCTGACCGGTGCGGCGGAAGGCGGGCAGGGTGTCGCCGGTGGGCTCCATGGGCTCCTCGCCGCGCAGTACGGAGTCCAGCAGATCGACGGTGACGAAGTCGGCGAGCCGCGGCACCGCGAAGTCGGCCAGCTCCTGGGCGGTGCGCATGACGTCCAGGGTGCTGCCGATGTTCGCGCTGGCCTCGTTGAGCAGCGCCAGCCGCTCCCGGGCCCGCCAGCGGTCGGTGACGTCGATGCCCATGTAGCACACGCCCACCGGACGGCCCTCGGCGTTGTCCAGGCGGAAGAAGGAGGTCGAGTACGCGTGCTCGCGGTGCGGCTGGGCCATTGTCCAGCCCCGGTATTCGTAGTCGATCACCGGCTTGCCGGTCGTCAGCACCTGCCGCAGCTGCGCTTCGAGCGCCTCGGTGTCCAGCCCCGGCAGGCACTCCGCCATCCGGCGCCCCATCCGCTGCTCGCGCGGCAGCCCGCCGTAGCGCTCCAGCGTGTCGTTGATCCACACATATCGCAGATCCGGGCTGAGCACGGCCATCCCGATCGGCGACCGGGTGAGGAACGCCTGGAGCAGCGAGCCGCTGAGCGCCCAGGCCGGGACGGAGCCCACATCGATCCCGGAGACCAGCCAGGAGACATCGCCACCCGGATTGCGCATGGCGCCCACCCGCAGCCCCACCTCGATCCGGCGGCCGTCCCGGTGCCGGAGCCGCCCCAGGCCGCCCCAGCCGTCGTGCGCCTGGCACCAGGAGCCGATGGCCTTGGCCTGCGCCGCGTCCTCGGGCGCCACCAGCAGCATCCTGGCCGGCTGCTTCATCGCGTCGGCCGCCGGATAGCCGAGCAGTCTCTCCGCCGCCGGGGTCCAGCCGATGATGATCCCCGTGGCGTCGATCAGCGCCGAGGCCGCATCCGCCATGTCGAACGGGACATGCGTCTCGGTCGGCGCGATTCCCTCGGGGATGGCCATCGCCCCCGTCCCATCTGCGGATATATTTCTCTTAATACTATGACTCCGGTGCCTCCCCGGTGGTGAGCCGTGCGACGACGAGTGCGCTGATCCCGCGCGCCTCGGCCGGCGGGGGCGGCTCCTCGGTCATATCTGGTTGCCCCACAGGGAGCGGTTGTCGACATTGGCCCGGGTCACCAGCGGGGCGGGCAGCTGATCCTCCAGATTGCCGCCGGGCAGCCGGACGATGGTGCTGTCGTGGCGGGTCGGCCCCACCTTGAAGGGCTTCTTGGCCATGGCCTGCTTGATGTAGCGCATGGCGTAGACGGCGTAGAGGTTCGCCGGCTGGGAGACGGTGGCGTCGATGAGGCCCTTGCGGATCGCGGCCAGCTCCTGCGGGATCCCGTCGTTGGACACGATGGTGATGTGGCCGCGGCGGCCCACCGGGACCAGGGCATGGTGGCTCTGGAGGGTGCGCAGGGTGGGCGCCAGATAGACGCCGCCGGCCTGGAGGTAGATGCCTTTGATGCCGGGGTGGGCGCTGTAGAGGGCCTCCAGCCCGGCCGCCGCCCGTTCCGCCTGCCAGGCCGCGGGGACGTCCAGGACCTTGATGTCCGGGTAGTGCCGCGCCATGCAGCGGTCGAAGGCGGCCGTGCGGTCCCGGCCGTTGACCGAGGCCAGATCGCCCTGGATCTGCACCACCGTGCCCCGTCGCACGGCGCCGCCGAGGCTCCGGCACGCCTTGACGCCGTACGCGCGGTTGTCGGCCCGTACCACGATGGCGACCTTGCCCCGGTCGGGGGCCACATCGACGGCGACGACCGGCACATGGGCACGCTGGGCGGCGTTCAGACCAGGGCCGATGGCGGCGGAGTCGATCGGGGAGACGACCAGACCCTCGACCTCCTGGGCCAGCAGATTGTCGATATCGGTGATCTGTTTGCTCGGATCGTTATTGGAGTTGACCGTCGGCAGGATCCGCACGCCCGCCTTGGCGGCCTGCTTCGGGATGTCGTTGTTGTACGCCTCCCAGAAGGGCGAGGTCAGCAGCGGCAGCACCACGCCGACCCGGTCCGGGTCCACCTCGCCGCCGCAGCCCGCGGCGGCCGGGCCGCACAGCAGGAGAAGGGCCGCGGTGGCGGTGGTGAGGCGGTGGCGCATGGTGCTCTCGGCTCCTGTATCCGGCTCGGTGGAACGGTCCCGGACGCCGCGCCTTGGTCGTCGGCCGCGGGCTCAACGGTCTTCGGCGCTCGGGATGAATACCCCATATCAACACAGAACGGTCGGCGAGGAAGGGAAAGCCGACCCTTGACAACCCTCCGGTGTACGCCCGAGGATCACCGCGTGAACTTGTCAGACAGCCAGACAGGTGGTTCAGGGGTCGACTTCCCTCGCCGCATCAGCGCGATGGAAGCGGTCCTCACCCATCTCCGCGAGGCGATCGAGCGCGGCGACTACGCGGTGGGGGACAAACTCCCCTCCGAGGCGGAGCTGTGCCGTCGCCTGGAAGTCAGCCGGCCGGTGCTCCGCGAGGCCCTGCGGGCCCTGCAGACCATGGGGCTGACCGCCTCACGCACCGGCAAGGGCACCTTCGTCATCTCCAGCGGGCCGGTGGAGGATCCCACCTTCGGCGACTACGCCGCAAGTGACCTCCTGGAGGTGCGCCGGCACGTCGAGATCCCGGTGGCGGGCTACGCGGCCCTGCGCCGCTCCGCCGAGGACCTCGACCACCTGTCCCATCTGCTGGAGCGGATGGAGCGGGAGACCGACACCACCGCATGGGTGGCGATGGACACGCTGTTCCATCTCGCCGTCGCCCAGGCGGCCCGGAACCCGGTCTTCCGTCGGGTCATCGAGGAGATCCGCGATGCCCTGGCCCGGCAGTCGGCATTTCTCAATGAACTCGGCGGCCGCCGAGAGCAGTCGAACCGAGAACACCGGGCGATCGTCGAGGCGCTCGCCGACGGGTCCGAGCACGACGCGGTGGAAGCGATGACCCACCACCTCGAACGCGTGGAGACCACCCTGACCTCCATCGTGCGGCCCGCCACGGCGGACGACCGGACGACAGTACCGACGGAAGGCGGACAGCAGGCGTGAGCGAGCAGTCCCTCCGGCAAGAAGACCGCCAACAGCAGCAGGCCGGGCACCCCGCGCATGTGGACGCGGGCGACGCCGGTTACAGCAAGTCCCTCAAGGCCCGGCATGTCAACATGATCGCCATCGGCGGCGCGATCGGCACCGGCCTCTTCCTCGGCGCCGGCGGGCGGCTCAAGGACGCCGGGCCGTCACTGGCCGTGGCGTACGCGGTCTGCGGCATCTTCGCCTTCCTGGTGGTGCGTGCCCTGGGCGAGCTGGTGCTGCACCGGCCGTCCTCCGGCGCGTTCGTCTCCTACGCCCGTGAGTTCCTCGGCGAGAAGGGCGCCTTCGTCGCGGGCTGGATGTACTTCCTGAACTGGGCCACCACCGGGGTCGCCGACATCACGGCCGTGGCGACCTACACCCACTACTGGGGGATGTTCACCGAGATCCCCCAGTGGGTGATCGCCCTGATCGCGCTCGCCGTGGTGCTCACGGTCAACCTGATCTCGGTGAAGATCTTCGGTGAGCTGGAGTTCTGGTTCGCGATCATCAAGGTCGGCGCGCTCGTCGTCTTCATGGCGATCGGCATCTTCCTGCTGGTCACCCGCGAGCAGGTGGCCGGCACCAGCACCGGGCCCAGCCTGATCACCGACCACGGCGGCGTCTTCCCGCACGGTACGCTGCCGATGCTGCTGGTCATCCAGGGCGTCGTCTTCGCCTACGCCTCCGTGGAGCTGGTCGGCGTGGCCGCCGGTGAGACCGAGAACCCCGAGAAGATCATGCCCAAGGCGATCAACTCCATCATGTGGCGCGTGGGCCTGTTCTACGTCGGCTCCGTGGTGCTGCTCTCGATGCTGCTGCCCTCCGACTCCTACTCGGGCGACCAGAGCCCCTTCGTCACCGTGCTGTCCAAGATCGGCGTCCCGGCGGCCGGCGGCGTGATGAACCTCGTCGTGCTCACCGCCGCGATGTCCAGCCTCAACTCCGGTCTCTACTCCACCGGCCGGATCCTGCGCTCGATGGCGATGTCCGGCTCCGCGCCCAAGTTCACCGGCGCCATGAGCCGCACCCAGGTGCCCTACGGAGGCATCCTCCTCACCGCCTTCTTCTGTGTGCTGGGCGTGGGCCTGAACTATGTGGTGCCGGACAAGGCGTTCGAGATCGTGCTCAACTTCGCCGCGATCGGCATCCTCTCGACCTGGGCCGTGATCATGCTCTGTCATCTGCTGTTCTGGCGGCGCGCCCAGGCCGGCCAGCTCACCCGCCCCGGCTACCGGCTTCCCGGCTCCCCGTACACCGAGATCGTCACCTTGGGCTTCCTGGCCTCCGTCCTCGTCCTGATGTGGGCGGACGGCGGACCCAGCCGGCTCACCGTGATGGCGCTGCCGGCGATCCTGGCGGCGCTGGTCATCGGCTGGTTCGCGTCCCGCGGCCGGGCGAAGGACCCCCGGTGAGCCCCCGCCGGTGAACCCATGCCGGTGAACGCACACTGAGGAATCGTTTCTCCGGGCGGCCGTGGCCACCCCTCGGCCGCCCTGCCCCTCCACCACCTCCTGGAGGAATCCCACCCCGTGAACACCCCCGACCACGAGAGCACCACCATGAACACCCCCCTCGGACGGACCCTCGACGCGACCCGCCGCACCCCGGCCGAGCCCCCCGCCCTCCGTGAACCCCGCCATGTGCCGCTCGCCCATGTCGTACGCGGCGGGGTCATCGAGGGCGTCCACCACGGCTCGGTCGTCGTCCTGGCCGCCGACGGCCGGGTCGAGTTCCAGGCCGGCGACATCGACGTGGCCTTCTACCCGCGCTCCGCGCTCAAGCCCGTCCAGGCCGTCGCCCTGCTGCGGGCCGGGCTGCCGCTGGACGGGGAGCTGCTGTCGCTCACCGCCGCCAGCCACTCCGGCCTGCGGCGCCATCTGGACGGAGCGCGCCGCATCCTCGACCAGGCCGGGCTCACCGAGGCCGATCTGCGCAACGTCCCCGACCTGCCGTACGGCGCCGCCGAGCGCGACGCCTGGCTGCGGGACGGCGGCGAGCCCACCCGGCTCGCCCAGAACTGCTCCGGCAAGCACGCCGCGATGCTGCTCACGGCCCAGCTTCGTGGCTGGTCACTCGAGGACTACCTGGACCCGGCCCATCCGCTGCAGCGCCTGATCGCCGAGACCGTGGAGGACCTCACCGGACAGCGCGTCGCCCAGGTCTCGGTCGACGGCTGCGGCGCGCCGCTGTTCTCCGTCTCCCTGCGCGGGCTCGCGACGGCCGCCGCCCGGATCGCCTCGGGCGCCATGGACACCCCCGAGGGCCGGGTCGCGGCCGCCCTGCGCGCCCACCCGGACATGGCGTCCGGCCCCGACCGCGACGTGGCCCGGCTGATGCGCGCCGTACCGGGCCTGATCGCCAAGGACGGCTTCGAGGGCGTACAGATCGCGGCGCTGCCCGACGGCCGCGCCGTCGCGGTGAAGATCGCCGACGGCGCGGACCGCGCCCGGATGCCGGTGACCGCCGCGGCCCTCGCCCACTGCGGGATCGACCCCGGTGTCCTCACCGAATTCGCCACCACGCCCGTGTACGGCGGTGGAGTCACCGTCGGCGGTGTGCACCCCACCGACGCCCTCGCCCCGCCCGCCGCCTGACCCTCCCACCCTCCCCGAGGAACCAAGGAAGACCGCACGCCATGACTGCCACCGGCTATCGCCGCGAACACGATCTGCTCGGCGACCGCGACGTCCCCGCCGACGCCTACTGGGGCATCCACACCCTGCGCGCCGGCGAGAACTTCCCCATCACCGGCACCTCCATCTCCGCCTATCCGCACCTGATCAGCGCCCTGGCCGCGGTCAAGGAGGCCGCCGCCCGCGCCAATGAGGACCTCGGGCTGCTCACCTCCGCCAAGGCCGACGCCATCGCCGCCGCCTGCCAGGAGATACGCCGGGGCGCCCTGCACGACCAGTTCACCGTCGATGTGATCCAGGGCGGCGCCGGGACCTCGACCAACATGAACGCCAACGAGGTGATCGCCAACCGGGCGCTGGAACTCCTCGGCCAGGAGAAGGGCGACTACGCCCACCTCCACCCCAACGAGGACGTCAACCTCAGCCAGTCCACCAACGACGTCTACCCGACCGCCGTCAACGTCTCCACGATCATCGCCGTCCGTGAGCTCCATACAGCCATGGAGACGCTGCGCCAGGCGTTCGCCGCCAAGGCCGAGGAGTTCCGCGACGTCCTCAAGATGGGGCGCACCCAACTGCAGGACGCGGTGCCCATGACGCTGGGCCAGGAGTTCTCGGCGTACGCCGTAATGCTGGAGGAGGACCAGAGCCGGCTGCTGGAAGCCGCCACTTTGGTCCATGAGATCAACCTCGGGGCGACCGCCATCGGCACCGGCCTCAACGCCCCCAAGGGCTACGCCGAGGCCGCCCGCCGCCACCTCGAGGCCATCACCGGACTGCCGCTGGTCACCGCCGCCAACCTGGTCGAGGCCACGCAGGACTGCGGCGCCTTCGTCCATCTGTCGGGCGTCCTCAAGCGCATCGCCGTCAAGCTCTCCAAGAGCTGCAACGACCTGCGACTGCTCTCCTCCGGCCCGCGGGCCGGGCTCAACGAGATCAACCTGCCCCCGGTGCAGGCCGGTTCCAGCATCATGCCCGGCAAGGTCAACCCGGTGATCCCCGAGGTGGTCAACCAGGTCGCCTTCGAAGTGATCGGCAACGACGTCGCCATCACGATGGCCGCCGAGGCCGGACAGCTCCAGCTCAACGCCTTCGAGCCGATCATCCTGCACTCCCTCTCCGAGAGCGTCACCCATCTGCGCGCCGCCTGCCTGGTGCTGGCCGAACGGTGCGTCGCGGGCATCACCGCCAACACCGAGCGGCTGCGCACCTCCGTGGAGAACTCCATCGGCCTGGTCACCGCGCTCAACCCGTACATCGGCTACAGCGCGGCCACCAGCATCGCCAAGGAGGCGCTCGCCACGGGACGCGGCGTGGCCGAACTCGTCCTGGAGAAGGGCCTGCTGCCGCCCGACCGGCTGGCCCAGGTGCTGCGCCCTGAAGAGATCGCCGGCAGTCGCTGAACCACGTGGAGGCGGATGAAACCGCTATATCAGGGGGTTGCTGCGCAACTGGGCGATGGCCGGGGCCGAGCTGAAGGGGAGCAGTTCGGCGGGGTGGTCCGGGCTCGCCACCTCGATGCGGACGCTGTCGGCGATCCGGTAGGGGCGGTGCGCCAGCACCGCCCCGATGCGCCCGCGCAGCCGGGACAGCGCGGCCCGCACGGTCACCGTCCGGGTCGGGTCCCCGAACAGGTCCTCGGCCAGCTGCGCGGCCGTACGCCCCTCGGGGTGCGCGGCGAGCAGCAGCAGCACCTCGGCCTGGCGGGCGCTGAGTTCATGCGTCCAGGCGCCCGACGGGCCCGAGAAGGTCAGGCTCCAGCGGTGCGGATGGCGTACGTCCAGCAGCAGATCGCCCCAGCCGGCCGGACCGCCCCCCTCGGCGGGCTCGCCGTCCAGCACCCGCAGCAGATGGCCGCCGGGCAGCGGCTCCACCGCGCACGCGCCGAGCGCCGGCAGCCAGACCGGCCCCTCGTACGGCGCCTTCGGCAGCAACAGCCGGCGCTCGCGCGGGGTCACCCCGGTCACCCCGGCGATCCAGCCGTGGTGATCGACCACGACGGCCTTGCCGCGGATCCGCGCCAGGAGCGGGGCGGCGACGGCGCGCAGGCCCTCCAGATCCTGGCTGTGGGCGAGGCGCAGTTCGCCTTCGGCCCACCGGGCGGTCGCGGTGACCAGGGAGAGCACCGTCGGATGGGCGGTCCCGGCGGGGCCGCTGACGTCGATGACACCCAGCAGCCGTCCGTCCCGCGGGTCGTGGACGGGGGCGGCGGCGCAGCTCCAGGTGTGGAAGGCGCTCACGAAATGCTCCGCGGAATGCACCCGCACGGGGGACTTCACAGCCAGCGCGGTGCCGATTCCGCTGGTCCCGGCGACGTCCTCGGCCCAGTGTGAACCCTCCACGAGCGCGATGCCGTCGGCCTGCCGGCGGACGCCCCGATGGCCGTCGAGCCACAGGATCCGGCCCTCCGCATCGGCGATGATCATGATGTGGCCGGCCGCCTCCGCCGCCTCCAGCAGCCCGTTGTGCAGGGCGGGCAGCACCTCGGCGAGCCGGGTCTGCCGCCTCCGCAGCTCCAGTTCGTCCAGGCCCAGCGGCCGCGGGGCGCGGCCGCGATCCGGGTCGAGCCCCAGGCGCAGCATCCGGTCCCAGGAGGCGCCGATCACGGGGCGGGCGGGCAGCGGAAGCCGTCCCCGGCTCAGCGCCGCCTCGCGGATCACCGCCATGAGGCGGGCCGATTCGGCGGGGCTCAGCGCGGCCAGGGGACCGGCGTCGCGTGGGTGCTGGGAACGCATGGATGGCAGCCTTCAGCCTCTGCTGAGCGGGGCTTCGTTGCTCCGCGATTGTAGTGAAGCCGTGCGGCGGGAGCTGCTGCCGGGAAACAGTTCAGTGGCGGCCGCTGTCGTGAAGCCTCAGGGCATGGGCCCCGATGGGACCCCCGTACACGACCTCCGTACCCGACGCCCCTACAGAGTGGGCACGGCCAGCTCGGCCCAGATGGTCTTGCCCGTGGCGGTCTGCCGGGTGCCCCAGCTCTCGGTCAGCTGGGCCACCAGCAGCAGCCCGCGGCCGCCCTCGTCGAAGGCGCGGGCCCGGCGCAGATGCGGTGAGGTACCGCTGCCGTCGGAGACCTCGCAGATCAGCGCCCGGTCGTGGATCAGGCGCAGCCTGATGGGCGGCGTGGCATGCCGGATGGCGTTGGTGACCAGCTCGCTGACCACCAACTCCACGGTGAACGCGGCCTCTTCGAAACCCCACGCGGCCAGCCGCTCGGCGGCCTCCCGGCGGGCCCGGGCCACCACGGCCGGGTCGTCCGGCAGCTCCCAGGTGGCCACGTGGTCCGCGCCCAGCCCCCGGGTGCGGGCCAGGAGCAGGGCGACGTCATCGGTGGGGTGGCCCGGAAGCAGCTTGGCCAGCACCGTCCGGCACAGGCCGTCCAGCGAGTCGGCGGGCCGGGCGAGCGTGCGGCGCAGCGTGTCGATCGCCTTGTCGACGTCCTGGCCGCGGGCCTCGATCAGACCGTCGGTGTAGAGGGCCAGCAGGCTGCCCTCCGGCAGTTCGAGGTCGACCGCCTCGAACGGCAGGCTCCCCAGCCCCAGTGGCGGTCCGCTGGGCAGGTCGAGGAGGGTGGCGGTGCCGTCGGGCGTGACCAGCACGGGCGGCGGATGCCCGGCTCGGGCCAGGGAGCAGCGGCGGGAGACCGGGTCGTAGACCGCGTACAGACAGGTGGCGCCGAGCTGTGCGTAGGCCGCCTCCGCCGCGTCCGGATCGCCGGCGCCGCTCTCCGTCTCGGCGGTGAGATGGTTGACAAGATCGTCCAGATGGGTGAGCAGCTCATCGGGGGGCAGATCGACGTCGGCGAGGGTGCGCACCGCCGTCCGCAGCCGCCCCATGGCCGCCGACGCCCGGACGCCATGGCCCACCACATCGCCGACGACCAGGGCCACCCGCGCGCCCGCCAGCCGGATGACGTCGAACCAGTCGCCGCCCACCCCGGACCGGGAGTCGGCCGGCCGATAGCTGGACGCCAGGTCCACCGCTGCGCTCGGGGGCAGGGTACGCGGCAGCAGACTGCGCTGCAGGGCCAGCGCGGTGTGCCGTTCATGGGTGTACCGCCGGGCGTTGTCGACGCAGACGGCGGCCCTGGCCGTCATCTCCTCGGCGAGCAGCAGATCGTCGTGCTCGAACGGCTCGGGGCGGCGGTGCCGGGAGAAGGCGGCCACGCCGAGGGTGATGCCGCGCGCCCGCAGGGGAACGGCCATCGTCGAATGGAACCCGAACCGGCGGATCATGGCGGCCCGGTCCGGGTCCTCGTCGGCCCACCGGGCGACGGCGGGGTCGGTGTCCCGGTGCAGCATCGCCCGCTCGGCCTTCAGACATTCGGCCGCGGGGGAGAAGTCGGGGTAGGCGGTCACCTGCCCCGGCCGCAGCACGGCCTCCGGGCAGCCCGCGAAGACCGACTGGGCGGCGACCCGGCGCAGCAGCACATGGCCGCCCGGCGAGCCGGGGCGCGGTTCGCCCCCGTCGTGCACGGTGGGCAGCAGATCGACCGTCACGAAGTCGGCGAGCGCCGGGACGGCCACTTCGGCCAGCTCCTGCGCGGTCCGGTCGATGTCCAGCGTGCTGCCGATCCGGACGCTGGCCTCGTTGAGCAGCGTCAGCCGCTGCCGGGCGGTCCGCGGGCCGGTCATGTCGTGAGCGGACAGCATCACGCCCGCCACCCGGCTCTCGTCGTCGAGCAGCGGGGCGAAGACGACGGACCAGGCGAGGGGGCGAGGGTGGCCGGGTATGAGCGTGGTCAGATCCAGATCCCGCCGCTCGCCCGTCTCCAGCACCCGCCGAATCATCCGCTCGGCGGCCTCGGATTGGGGGCCGGGCAGGAGTTCCGGCAGCCGCAGTCCGCGCATCTCCTCCTGGTCCAGGCCCATCACCCGCTCCAGGTCGTGATTGGCCCAGCGCAGCCGCGGCCCGGTGTCGTAGACCGCCATCGTGCAGGGCCCCTGGAGGAAGGCGCGCCGCACCAGCTCCTCGTCCTCGACGGCGCGCACGGGGCGCGGCAGGGCGGAGACGACCAGCCACTCGGGGGCCCCGGCGGCCGAGGTGCGGCGGTGCGCCAGCAGCCCCAGCTCCACGGCGGAGCCATCGCGGCGCAGCAGGGTGGCCCGCCCGTTCAGCCGGGCGGGCGGGGAGGGGGAGCGCAGCGCGGCCAGCACCTCGGCGCGGGTGGGCGAGGCGTCGTGGAGCAGATCGGCCGCGGGCCTGCCCACGATCTCGGCGGGGCGGTAACCGAGCAGCCCCCGGGCCGCCTCGTTCCACCGGGTGACGGTGCCGTACCCGTCGACCGTGGCCTTGGCGGTGGCCCCCTTGCCGGGGAGATCGCCCGACCGGACGGACCGCTCGTCCCGCGGGGTGTCCGGTCGCGTCATGGTGTCATCTCAACCCTTGCCCCGGGTCTTCCGCCATCGGCGTATGAGCGGGGTCCACTGTGGCGCCCTTGGCGGAGCGTGAACCAATGGTCGCGCCTTCAAGTATGCCCACGGTGAGAGGGGTCGGCACACGCTGCGCGGTGTGCGGATCCCGGCCGGGAGCCGCCGGTCAGGAGTCGACCGGGAACTCGTACACCAGCTGATACCGCCCGGCCGGGACGACGATGTCCGCCGTCTCCACGGCCCGATCGCCGCTGTAGTACGTGCGCTCCAGCGCCTCGACCACCGAACCCGTCGTGATCTCCAGCAGCGACGCCTCCTCCGCCGACGCCGTGCGCGCCACGACCGCCTCCACCGCCCGGTCCACCGGCAGCCCGATGTGCGCCATCCGCGCCACCACTCCGCGCCCCGCCAGCGGGCCCGCCTCCGGGAGCGCGACCGGCGTGCCGCCCGTCAGCTCCAGCGGCTCCCAGCTCGCCGAGATCATGGTGGGCTCACCCGCGGTCCCCGCAGCGCTCCCGCCGCCGCTCCGGAACACATACGCACTGCGCACCACCTGCGCTCCGGGCGCCAGTCCCAGCCGCTCGGCGATCCCCGGCGGCGCGGCCACCGTGGTCGAACTCCCCATGCGCCGGCCGTCGCCGCCGTGCCCCGGCAGATCCAGCACATACGGCGTGCCGCTGAGCCGTCCGTCGTGCCATGAGCGCAGCATCCGGCGCAGCGCCCGGGGCTCGCGCACGTACACCCCGCTGCCCGCCCGGCCGTGCACCAGCCCCTCGGCCATCAGCACCCGCACCGCGGAGTTCGCCACATTCGGGCCGACGCCGTAGCTCCGGGCCAGCTGGGCACGGGAGGGCAGCTGGGCGCCCGCCGGGAGCCGGCCGTCCTCGATCCGGCGGCGCAGGTCCCGAGCCAGGCTCAGATAGGCGGGTGGCTCGGGTGGTTCGGATGCGGTCATGGTCCTGTCGTCCGCTTCTTCGTCTCTCGTGCTTCCGGTGGCCGCGCGGGGCTCCGGCGGCTCCCGGGTGGGTAACTGTGACGGATGCCACAGCGCCGGCCTGATGCACCAGGTGCGCATCGCGCCGGGTTCGCGCCGGGCCGACCGGCAGGGGCAACACCCTATTCCCGTCGGCCGGGAAACCTGATGCAACAGATCCGCCCCAGTCCCTTCCGCTCTTCCCGCCCGGAATCAAAGTCAGCATTTGAGATCCCCCAAAGAACCGTTTGACGTGCGAGGACGTCGCCCGCAAGATTTCTTTCCGCCGCTTTCCCGTGCCGCGTAAGAAATGTGACATCTTTATGAACGATTCCGCCGTGCCCGCGCCGGGGCCCGACCGCCGACCGGTCGACGCCGTGGTCGTGGGGGCCGGTCCGCGCGGGGTGTCGGTGCTGGAACGGCTGGTGGCGAGGGCGGTTCCGGGCGACCGTCCGCTCCGTACGGTGCTGGTCGACCCGTATCCGCCGGGCGCCGGACGGGTGTGGCGGCGTGATCAGCCGCCGCAGTTGCTGATGAACACGATGGTGGCCGACAACACCGTTTTCCCCGATGGATCGGTGCGCCTGGACGCGCCCGTCGACACCGGTCCCACGTTCTCGGAATGGCTGCGGGGTATCGCCGGGAAGGGCCATCCCGATTCCACCGCCGGGGAATTCGCCGCCCACGCCGATGACCGCGACTACGCCCCGCGCCGCGTCTACGGGGCGTATCTCACCGACGCGCTGGACCGGATACGGGCGGCCGCGGGGGACCGGATACGGATAGCGGTCCGCACGGCGGCCGTGGTGCGGGTGATGCCCCTGACGGCCCCGGCGGGCTCCGCCGGCACACCCGCCGGATACCAGGTCGTCCTGGACGACGGGGACCGGCTGGAGGCCCGGGCCGTCGTCCTCGCCACCGGCCACCTCGACGCGCCCGCCGCCCCGCCGCGGCGTGAGCCGCTCCACCTCCCCGGCGGCCACCCCACCGACTACGCCCTGGACGCCATCGCCCCCCGCGCCCAGGTGCTGCTGCGGGGCGGCGGGCTCAACGCCTTCGACGTACTCGCCCTGCTCACCCTCGGCCGGGGCGGCCGCTTCGGCGAGCACGGCTACACGCCCAGCGGCCGGGAGCCGCGCATCTGGATCACCAGTCGGCGCGGTGTCCCGTTCCACGCCCGGGTGGACACTCCCGGGGTCAGGGCGCCCGTCGCCTTCCTCACCCCCGGGCGGGTCGCCGCGCTCGCCGCCCGCGAACGGCTCGACTTCCGCGCCGATGTGCTGCCCTGGCTGGTCGCCGACCTCGAACTCGCCTGGTACGACCGGGTGCTGAAGCTCCACGCCGGCCAACTGCCCGACCCCGGCGCGCTGCGCCGCGCCCTCGCCGAGCCGCCCGGCCCCGGCCGCGACACCGCCCTGCGCGCCGCCGCCCCCGCCGCCCTCCGGCTGGACCTGGACGCGATCGCCGAACCGTTGCGGGGGCGGAGCTTCGCCCACCACGCGGAGCTGGACGCCTGGTGGGCCGGGCACCTCGACGCCGACGCGGCCGCGGCCACCGATCCCCGGGTGCCCCCGCCCGCCGCGCTCGCCGTCGCCGTACGCCAGGCCCGCCCCGCGCTGCGCACGCTCATCACGGCGGGCAACCTCAGCGGCGAGTCGTACCGGCGGGACATCCTCGGCTGGTTCAACGGCTTCGCCAACTTCGTCTCCGGCGGCCCGCCCGCGCTGCGGGTCCGCCAGCTGCGGGCGCTGCTGGACGCGGGCGTGGTGCGCCTGCTGGGGCCGGTCCGCCCGGGGACGCGGGCGGAGTCCGCGGTCGTGCCGGGGCTTTCGGTACGGCCCGACGCGGTGATCGACGCCTGGCTGCCCGGAACGGATGTCACCACCGACGGCCCCGGCGTCGTCCGCGGGCTCCTCACCGACGGCGTGGCCCGCCCCCACCGGCTGGCCTCGGCCGGGTCCGCCGCCGAACCGCTGCCCACCGGCGCGCTCGACGTCCGCCCCGCCGACGGCCGGGTCCGCCGCCCCGACGGCACGGCGCACCGGGCGCTCTTCGCCGTGGGCGTCCCCCTGGAAGGCGTCCGCTGGACCACCGCCATCGGAGCCCGGCCCGGTACGAACGCGGACTTCTTCCACGAGACCGACCGCGTCGCCGCCGAACTGCTCCGCGCCGTCGGCCCACCGGAGTGCCGCCACGACGCCGTCCCCGTCCCCCGCCGTCCCCTGACCGAGGAGCGTCAGCAGTGACCGTCGCAGAACCCGTCCGGGCCGCCCATCCCAGCCGCTGGCAGGAGTGGGGCCTGGCCCCGGGGTCGGCCGGGGAGTCGGCCGACCCCGCCTATCTCGACCTCTGCGGCGACCCCGCCGAACAGGGCCGGCAGCACGGCCGCGCCGCCCGTGCGGCGATCGCCGCCAATATCGCCGCCGTGCGCCGCGACATCGGCGAACTGTGCACCGACGAGGCGTCGGTGAGCCGCTACCGCCAGTGCCTCACCGCCAACGCCGGCTTCGTGCGCCGCGCGGACCCCGGGCAGTGGGCCGAGCTGTGCGGTATCGCCGAGGGCGCGGACGCGCCCCTGGACGACATCCTCGCGCTCAACCTGCCCGCCCATATGGTGCTGCGCTGGGTTCCGCAGGAGTGCAGCCAGCTCCTGGCCTCCGGCGACCGCGCCGCCGCCGGGCACACCCTGCTCGCCAAGACCCGTGACATGGCCGGGCACTTCGCCGAGCATGTCGTGCTGCGCCGCCGCTACCCCGACGGGCGGCGGATGACCGAGGTCACCGTCGCGGGCAGTGTGCTGTGGCCGGGCAGCGGTATCAACGACTCCGGGCTGGCGATGTCCACCTCCGGCGTCTGGAGCGAGCGCACCGGAGTGGACTGGCGGGCCTCCGGCACCGGATGGATCCTCATCAACTCGCACGATCTGCTGCGTCGCGCCCGCACCGCGGGGGAGTTCGCCGACCTGTTGCGCGGGCAGCCCCGGCTGAGCGGTCTGAACATCGCGCTCGCCGACCCGGGTGAGCGGCTCGCCGTGGAGGCCACCGCCTCCGAGGTGACCGTCCGCGACCGGGCCGACCACCATGTGCTCACCAACCACTACGAGTGCCCGGCCACCGCCCCGCTCGCGCCCGGCCCGGACCAGAACGCCTCCTCGTACCACCGCGCCGCCACCGCGGGCCGCGCCCTGGGCACCTCCCACGGGCTCACCCCGGGGGCGCTCGCCGAACTGCTCGCCGACCACACCGGCTATCCGCAGGACTCGCTCTGCCGCCACCAGGTCGAGGGGGCCGGCTCCGAGACGACCTACGCTTCCATCGCCGTGCTCCCCGAGGGCGCCTTCTACGTGACCCTCGGCAACCCCTGCGCCTCCGACCGGACGGTCTTCACCGATCCACCGGCAGCGGTGGAAACAGGGGGAGCGGCCGGATGAACGGCACACCACGGCTGACCCGGCGCGGCCTCCTCGGCCTCGGCGCCGGGCTCGCGCTCACCCCGGCACTGGCCGGCTGCCTGCCCGGAGACACCCCGCGGGACCGGGCGGACGCCTCGCATGTGGTGATCGGGCTGTCCGCGGCCGTCACCACCCTCGACCCGATGAACACCACCTCGGTCGGCACCGATCTGTCCGTGCTGTCCTCGGCCTACTCCTCGCTGGTCACCCGCGGGCCCGACCTGAGCATCGGCCCGGACGCCGCCACCTCCTGGCGGCGGGTGGAGCCCACCCGCTGGCGGTTCCACCTCCATCCCGGGGCGGCGTTCGCCGACGGCACCCCGCTGGACGCCGACGTCGTCGTCTGGAACGTCCGGCGGCTGCTCGACCCGGACAACGCGCTGCGCATGACCCCCAACTTCCCCGATCTCACCCGGGCGGAGAAGGTGGACCGGCGCACCGTCGACCTCATCACCTCCCGCCCCGACGCCGATCTGCTCGGCGCGCTGTCCTTCCTGTATCTGCTGGAGCCCCACTGGGCGGCGCGCCACAAGCCCGCCACCGAGGCGATGGGATCCGGCCCGTACACGATCACGAGCTACAGCCCCGGTGGCAACGTCGAGCTGCGTGCCCGCGACGACTACTGGGGCCCCGCGCCCGCCATCCGCCGGGTCACCTTCCGGATCACCCCCTCCGAGGCCGCCCGCGTCTCCGGGCTGCTCTCCGGTGAACTCGACGCCGTCGCCGGGCTCGACCCGCAGGACCTGAACCGGCTGCGCGCCGACCGGGCGCTGCGGATCCAGCGGCTGGACACCACCCGGATGGCGTTCATCAAGCTCAACACCCTCAAGGGCCCGATGCGCGACGTACGGGTGCGGCGCGCGGTCAACTACGCGGTCGACAAGCGGGCCATCACCTCCAGCCTGCTGAAGAACACCGTCGACCCCAGCCCCGGCCAGCTGATGACCGACCACTACTCCGGCTACACCCGGGGTCTCACGGGCTACCCGCACGACCCGGACCGGGCCAGGGCGCTGCTGCGCCAAGCCGGTTACGGCACGGGCCGGCCGCTGAGCCTGGAGCTGACCGTCCCCAGCGGCCAGTACGTGGCGGGCGAGCTCGTCGTGCAGGCCGTCGCCCAGCAGCTCCGCGAGATCGGCGTGAACGTGAGGATCAACAGCCTGCCGTTCGCCGTCTACATGCAGAAGTATCTGCAGCAGAAGGCGATGCCCGATATGCAGTACATCACCCAGGCCTGGCCCACCCTCGCCGCCGGCGGGCTCTACGGGCTGTTCGTCGCCGACAGCCCCTACGCCTACTGGGACGACGAGGAGTTCACCGACGCGGTCACCCGGGCGCGCGGCACCGAAGACCGGGCCGAGCGCGACACGCTCTACGGCCGCGCGGCGCGGCGCGCCCGCGACCAGGCCCCGGTGCTCTTCCTCTTCCCGCAGCCCGGTCTTCACGCCACCGCCGAGGACCTGAACTGGCGGGCCAGGCCCGACGACTGGGTCCGCCCCGCCGAGATGTCCTGGAAGGGGGCCGCGGGATGATCCGCTTCCTGATCCGCCGCCTCGTGCTGACCGCGCTGACCGTCTGGGGCGCCCTCTCGGCGGTCTTCTGCGTGCTGCACTCCTCCGGCAACCCCGCCGTGCTGATGGCCCCCATCGGCTCCCCGCCCGAGAAGGTGGCCCAGCTCAGCCACGCCCTCGGCTACGACCGTCCGCTGGCCGAGCAGTACGCGTCGTTCTTCGGCGACGCCCTGCGCGGCCACTTCCCCGACTCGCTCACCTTCCAGCAGCCCGCCATCGACGTGGTGCTGCAACGGCTCGGCGCCACCGTGCTGCTGGCCGCCGTCGCCCTCGCCGGGGCCGCCGCCGCGGCGCTCGTGGTCGGGCTGTGGACCGGGTCGCGCGAGGGCGGCGGGGCGGGCCGCGAATGGCCCATGTGGCTGGTGTTCCTCACCCAATCGGTGCCCGGCTTCTACATCGGTGTCCTGCTGGTGTGGGTCTTCGGTGTCGAGCTGGCCTGGCTGCCCACCTCCGGCGCCACCACCGCCACCTCCATCCTGCTGCCCGCGGTCACCCTCGCCTGCGGGGTGCTGCCGCCGCTGGCCCGGGTGTTCCGCAACAACCTCCGCGGTGAGCTGGCCCGCCCGTACTCCCGCACCGGGACGGCGCTCGGCATGAGCCGCGCCCGGGTGGTGCGGCACGCCGCGTACGGATCGATGCTGCCCACCGTCACCGTCCTCGGGCTGGAGGCGGGCACGCTGCTCGGCGGCACCGTGATCGTGGAGTCGGTGTTCTCCTGGCCCGGCGTCGGCCAGCTCGCCATCACCGCCCTGCAGAACCAGGACTATCCGCTGGTCCTCGCCGACCTGACCTTCCTGATCACCGCCTTCGTCGTGGTCAACCTGGTCGTGGACCTGCTCTATGGGGTGCTCGACCCGCGCGTCCGCCACCAGGGAGGAGAGAGCCGATGAGCCATCCCATGAAGCATGGCCGGCGGTTCCGGCCGGGCGCGGCCGGCGCCACCGGTGCCGTGCTGCTCGCCCTCGTGGTGCTGCTCGCGCTGCTCGCGCCCGTGCTGGCCCCGCACGATCCGCTCGCCCAGGACCTCGCCCACACCGACGCGGCGCCCGGCGTCCCGGGCCATCCGCTCGGCACCGACCAGCTCGGCCGCGATCTGCTCAGCCGGCTGCTGTACGGTGCCCGCACCCCACTGCTGGTGGGAGCACTCGCCATGGTCTGCGGCGGCCTCGCGGGGACGCTGCTCGGGCTGCTGTCCGGGTTCGCCCGCGGCTGGCTGGACCAGGTGCTCTCCCGGCTCGCCGATGTGCAACTGGCCCTGCCGTCCATCCTGCTGGCGCTGCTGGTGCTGACCTTCGGCGGACAGTCCACCGCCGTCCTGGTGCTGGTGATCGCGCTGACCGGCTGGCCCGCGTACTTCCGCCTCGTCCGCTCACGGGTATTCGCCCTGCGCACCATGGCGTATGTCGAGGCGTCGCTGACCCAGGGCGTCGCCACCTGGCGGGTGCTGCTGTACGACCTGCTGCCCGGGGTGCGCGGTCTGGTCGCCGTCACCGCCACCCTCGATCTGTCCCGCGCCGTGCTGATGGAGGCCGGGCTCACCTATCTGGGCCTGGGCGCCCAGGCGCCCGCCCCCGACTGGGGGCTGATGGTGGCCGAGGGACAGGGACAGCTGCTCGGCGCCTGGTGGATCGCCGTACTGCCGGGCCTCGGCCTGGTGGCGCTGGTGACCGGCGCCAACCTGCTGGGGGAGCGGCTCGCCGAGCGCGGCGAGGGACGCCGCGCGGCCCGCAGCACCGTGAAGAAGACCGTCACCGCGAGGAGCACCACCGCATGATCCCCGACACCGATACCGTCCGCGCCCGCTGGGCCCGCGTCCAGAACAACCTGCGGGCCGACGGCGTGGACGCCATGGTCGTCGTCAAGCCGCAGAACACCTTCTACCTCTCCGGCTACACGCCGATGATCTACTCACACCCGGTACTGGTGGTGCTGCCCGCCGAGGGCGAGCCGGTGTTCATCCTGCACGCGCTGCGCGCCCACAGCTCCCGCACGGTCTCCCGGATCTCCGACATCCGCCCCTACGGGCGCTGGGCGAAGGAGATCGGCCCCGACCACTGGTGGCAGGTGCTCGCCGAGGTGATGGCCGAACGGGGGCTGAGCGACGCCAGGATCGGCATCGAGGGCGAGTTCCTGCCCGTCAACTACCAGCGCGGGCTCGAACTCACCCTGCCCGAGGCGGCCTTCACCGACACCGGCCAGGCCCTGATGCGCGCCCGCTACGTCAAGGACGCCGCCGAGCTCGAATCGCTCCGCGTCGCCTGCGAGATCGCGGACGCGGGCATGGACGCGGCGCTGGAGGCGGTCGCCGCGCGGCGCAGCGAGGTCGAGGTGTCCTCGGTCGCCATGCGCACCATGCAGGAGGTGTGGTCCAGCCTCCACCCCGACCGGCTCGCCATGGACTTCGGCAACCTCGAGGGCGGCGTCTTCAACGCCCTGTGGGCCTACTCCCTGGTCGGCGACCGGGTGCCGATGAACTCCGCACCGCCCACCTCCCGCCGCCCGGTCAACGGCGAGATCCAGTGGACCGTCATCTGGACCGCCATCGACGGCATGCACGCCGAGAACGAGCGCAGCGTCGCCGTCGGCCCGCTGCCCGCCGAGCGGCAGCGCGCCTTCGAGGCGCTGCTGGCCATCCGCGAGGAGGTCCAGCCGTATCTGAGGCCCGGACTGACCTGCGCCGAGGTCTACGAGGCGGCCCGGACAAGCTATGTGCGCCACGGATACGGCGACTACCTCCCCGGCCGCGTCGGCCACGGCCTTGGCCTCGGCCCGCATGAGCAGCCGAGCCTGGGCCCGCACGACGACCTGGTGCTGGAGCCCGGGATGACGCTCACCTTCGAGCCGAACCTGCGCATCCCCAGCTTCGGCGGCCTCCAGCACTCCGACAGCCTGGTGATCACCGAAGCCGGTCATGAGCTGCTGACCCACACCCGACGCGACCTGATCCAGGTCTGAGCGCGCTGAAAGGATGGAACCGGTGACGGATCCGGTGACGGAACGGGCGAAGAGCCCGCTGCTGGAGGTGTCCGGCCTGAGCGTCGCCTTCCCGGACGCCGGCGTCGAGGCCGTACGCGAGGTGTCCTGGCAGGTCCGGCCGGGCGAGACGGTCGGCCTGGTGGGGGAGTCGGGCTCGGGCAAGAGCGCCACCGGACTCGCGGTCCTCGGCCTCCACGGGCCGCGGACGCGGATCACCGGATCCATCCGGCTCGACGGCCATGAGCTGGTCGGCGCCGGGGAACGCACCCTGCGCGGGCTGCGCGGCCGCCGCGTCTCGATGGTCTTCCAGGACGCCCTCGACGCGCTCAACCCGTACCGCACGGTCGGCGCGCAGATAGCCGAGGCGTACCGGCTGCACCACGACGTGAAGCGGTCCCAGGCCCGCACCCGCGCCGTGGAACTGCTGGAACGCGTCGGCATCGACCGGCCGGAGCGGCGCGCCGGGGAATATCCGCACCAGTTCTCCGGCGGGATGCGACAGCGTGTGATGATCGCCGCCGCACTGGTCAACGAACCGGAACTGGTGATCGCCGACGAGCCCACCACGGCGCTGGACGCCACCGTCCAGGCCCAGGTCCTGGAACTCCTCGCGGAGCTGCGGCGCGAGATGGGCATGGCGGTGGTGCTGATCACCCATGACTTCGGGGTGGTCGGGCAGATGTGCTCGCGCGTGGTCGTCATGTACCGCGGCCGGGTCGTCGAACAGGGCCCGACCGAGCACATCCTGACCGCCGCCCAACACCCCTACACCCGTGCCCTGGTGACATCCGTCCCCCGTATGGACGATGTCCCGGGCACCCGCCTCGCCACGGTCCCCGAAACCGTCGCCGCCCTGGTGGGCCCCATGGACGAGGAGTCCCTCGCGGACCCCTCCCTGCGCATCCCCTCCGGCGGCTCGTCGGAGCCCGCGGCACCGCCCGTGACACCGCCCGCGGCACCGAGCGCTCCGGCCACGGCCGAGGGGACGTTCCGCGTGCCGGGTTCGCCCTCGTCGGCCGTCGGGACAGCGGACGTGGCGCCTCCCGGGACGCCCTCGGGCGCGGCGCCCAACGCGGGCTCGGGCGGCGGCCAGGAGCCGGTGCCCGCCACCATGGCGGCTTCGGCGGCCGACGCCACGGCTGGCTCAGGCGATCCGGAGGCCGACGGGCCGCCGTCCGGCGTGGCGCCGGTCGATCGAGCCCGTCCGGCGATTGAGGACCGGGGTCCGGGGCGGAGCCCCGGTGGGGGTGTGGGGGCGAAGCCCCCGGCGGGGGCCGGGGCGGAGCCCCGGTTCGGGAAGGGGCGGGGAGCGGGAGAAACCACCCTGCTCCAGGTCCGTGGGCTCACCGTCACCTACCCCGGCGCCCTCGCCCGCCCCCCGCTCCGGGCCGTCGACGGCGTCGACTTCGCCATCGCACCCGGCGAATCCTTCGGCCTCGTCGGCGAGTCCGGCTCCGGCAAGAGCACCATCTCCCGTGTGCTGCTCGGCCTCCAGCGGGCGGGCTCGGGAAGCGTGCTCTTCGACGGGGAGGACATCACCCACGCCACCCGGCGCCGCCGCCGTGAGCTGGCCGCCGGGATCCAGATGGTGTTCCAGGACCCGTACGGTTCGCTCAACCCCGACCGCCGCATCGGCGACACCATCGGCGCCGCCCTCCCCCGGGGAGCGGCCCGCCGCGAACGTGTCGCCGCGCTGCTCACCGAGGTCGGCCTGGACCCGGAGCTGGCCGGCGCCTACCCGGACCGGCTCTCCGGCGGGATGCGCCAGCGCGTCGGCATCGCCCGCGCCCTCGCGCCGGAACCCCGGCTGCTGGTGGCCGACGAACCGGTGTCCGCGCTCGACGTCTCCGTCCAGGCGCAGGTGCTCAACCTCCTCGCCCAGCTGCGCCGGGACCGAGGTCTGGCCATGCTCTTCATCTCCCATGACCTCACCGTCGTACGGCACATGTGCTCGCGGATCGCCGTACTGCGCCACGGCCGGATCATCGAAACCGGGGACCGCGAGCAGATCATGGACCGCCCGGACAGCGACTACACCCGTGCGCTGATCGAGGCCACCCCGTCCCTGCGCCGCCCGGCATGAAAGGCCCCGCCGTGCACGAAGCCGTGCCGAAGACCGACCACCCCCTCGACGTCCTGGATCAGTTCGCGGGTGCCACGCAGGAGCTGGCCCGGCTGCGCGCGCTGCGCCCGGAGCTGATCGAGCTGGAGCAGCGCGCGTACGACGTGCTGTTCCAGACCGCCACCGGCCACGTCACCAGCCCCCGCACCGCCCCCGCGACGGCCACCGGCACGGGCGTCAGTGCCGCCGAACGCGCCGCGGCCGCCCTCGCCGTGGCCGTAGAGCACCGCCGTGGCCCGGCCGTCGACCACTACCGCACCCTGCTCGACACCGCCGCGGGGGACACCACCACCGCGGACCGGATCATCACCCGCGCCCCGCTCGACGGCGATACGGCGACGGCGGCGACACCACGCCGTATCGCCGCCGCCGTCGCCCACGCCCGGCTGCTCACCCACACCCCGGCCGAAGGCGGACCGGACGCGCTGCGCGCCGCCGGATTCACCGATCCGCAGATCGTGACGCTCGCCCAGACCATCGCCTTCGCCAACCACCAGATGCAACTGGCCGCCGGACTGGCGCTGCTGGCCACCGGTGACTCCGGTACCGGCACCGACCCCGGCACGCCCTCGACCACCGTGGCCGGGGGGCCGCGGTACACCACCGACGTCCTCACCTGGCGCCCCGCCATCCGCCCGCTCGCCCCCGAGGAGCTGAGCGAGGAACACCGCACCGCGCTCGCCGGCAAGGCCCGCGTCGACACGCCGTACTTCCGCACCCTCGGCCATGACCTCGGCATCCTCGCCGTACGGACCGCCATCGACCTGGCCGCCTTCACCGCCGAAGGCGGACTGCCGCGTGCCGAACGGGAGTTGGCCGCCACCGCCGTATCCCTGTACAACGGGTGCGTCTACTGCGCCTCGGTGCACGCGCGGCTCACCGCACGGCTGCACGGCGACCCCGCACCGGTGCGCCGCTTCCTGGCGTACGGCTCCACGGCCGTCCTCGGCCGCCGCTGGAAGCTGATCGCCCGGTTCGCCGCGGGGCTCGCCCCGGTCCCGGCCACCGCCGCCGAAGCCGATGTGGAGGCGCTGCGCGCGCTGGGCCTGACCGAGCTCGCGCTGGTCGACCTCGTCCACTGTGCGGCGTTCTTCGGCTGGGCCAACCGCCTGATGCTGAGCCTCGGTTCGGTCGAGGGGGAGGCTCAGGAGAACGCGGAGCGGAAGGCCACCGGATGACCCCGGAAACGCCGCCCGCCACCCCCCGCCCCCACAGCTCGCACTGGGGCACCTTCAGCGCCGCCCCCCTCCCCGGTGGCGGCCTCGAGGTGATCCCCGACCCCGGCGACCCCGACCCGTCGCCGCTGCTGCGCAACATTCCCGCCGCGCTCGGCCCGCGCGGCCGGGTCCTCGCCCCGCATGTCCGCCGCGGCTGGCTGGAGCGCGGCCCCGGGCCCGACCCGAAGCGCGGTACGGACACCTATGTACGAGTGTCCTGGGACGAGGCGATCTCCCTCCTGGCCCGGGAGTTCGACCGGGTCCGCACCGCCCACGGCAACCGCGCCGTCTTCGGCGGTTCGTACGGCTGGGGCAGTGCGGGCCGCTTCCATCACGCGCAGAGCCAGATACACCGCTTCCTCAACTGCTTCGGCGGATACACCCGTTCGGTGAACACCTACAGCCTGGGCGCCTCCCGTACCCTGCTGCGCCATGTCGTCGGTGACGACTCACCGATCAGTGCCCCCACCACCCTGTCGGTGCTGGCCGAGCACACCGGCCTCTTTCTCTGCTTCGGCGGTATGCCGGCCAAGAACTTCCAGGTCAACGCGGGCGGCCTCAGCCGTCATCGCACCGCGGCGCAGCTGGCCGCGGCCCGCGCCCGCGGTGCCCGGTTCATCCTGGTCAGCCCGGTGCGCGATGACCTCGCGGCCGAGCTCGACGCCGAGTGGCTGGCCATCGTCCCCGGCACCGACACCGCCCTGATGCTGGCCCTCAGCCATGTCCTCATCGAGGAGGGGCGCTACGACGCGGACTTCTGCCGTAGCCACTGCGCGGGCTTCGACACCTTCGCCCGCCATGTCCTCGGCCAGGACGGCTCCGCCCCCAAGACCCCGCGGTGGGCCGAGGGGATCTGCGGCATCCCCGCCGCCCGGATCGCCGAACTCGCCCGTGAGCTGACCCGGCACCGGACCATGATCTCCCTGAGCTGGTCCCTGCAGCGCGCCCACCGCGGTGAGCAGCCCCTGTGGGCCGGGATCGCCCTGGCCTGCCTGCTCGGCCAGATCGGACTGCCCGGCGGCGGCTTCGGCCACGGGTACGGGGCCACCGCCGGTATCGGCGCCGGCACCCTCCCGTACCGGCTGCCCACCCTCGACCAGGGCCGCAACCCCGTCCCCGACTTCATCCCCTGCGCCAGGATCGCCGATCTGCTGCTGCGCCCGGGGGAAACCTTCGACTACGACGGCGGCCGGTACACCTACCCCGACATCCGCCTCGTCCACTGGGCCGGTGGCAACCCCTTCCACCACCACCAGGACCTGGCCCGGCTGCGCCGCGCCTTCGGCCGCCCGGACACGGTCGTCGTCCATGAGCCCCACTGGACGGCCACCGCCCGTCACGCCGATGTGGTCCTGCCCGCCACCACCACCCTGGAACGCAACGACATCGGCGGCGCGAGGCAGGACGCGGCGCTCATCGCCATGCACCGCGTCGCCGACCCGGTCGGCGAGGCCCGCGACGACTTCCACGCCCTCTCCGATCTCGCCGACGGGCTCGGCATCGGCCATGACTTCTCACGCGGCCGCGACGAACGCGGCTGGCTGGAACACCTCTACGAGAGCTGGCGCGCGATGCTCGACCCGCGGTACGCCCCCGAGGAGGACTTCGGCACCTTCTGGCGGGCCGGCCGCATCCCCCTGCGCGGCCTGCGTGAACACCACACCCTCTACGCCGGTTTCCGCGCCGACCCCGACGCCCGTCCACTGGCCACCCCGAGCGGCCGCATCGAGCTGGCCTCGGCCACCATCGCCTCGTTCCGCTACGACGACTGCCCGGGCCACCCGGCCTGGCTGCCCCCGGACCCGGGGCCGGACGCCGAGCACTCCCACCCCTACCCCTTCCATCTCGTCGCCAACAACCCCGCCACCCGGCTGCACAGCCAGCTCGACCACGGCGAGCTGAGCGCGTCGTCGAAGGTCGCGGGCCGCGAGCCGGTCCGGCTGCACCCGCGGGACGCCGCGACGCTGGGGCTGCGGGACGGCGACGTGGCGCGGATCCGCGGCGCCGTCGGCAGTTGCCTGGCCGGAGTGGTGATCAGCGACGCGGTACGGCCCGGAGTGGTCCAGCTCGCCACCGGCGCCTGGTGGGACCCTTCCGCCCCCGAGGTGGCCACCTGCGTCCACGGCAACCCCAACGCCGTCACCCATGACATCGGAACCTCGCGGCTCACCCAGGGGTGCACCGGCCAGCTCACCCGCGTCGCCCTCGAACGCCACGACGGCCCCTTGCCCCCGGTCCACGCCCACGGGTAGCTGTCGCCCGCTGCTGGTACTGTCCCGGATCACAGAGAAACGAACAGAAGTTCTGCAAGGGGTGGGGTATATGGCCATGGTCGTATATAGGGGACATGGCAGAGGCACTCGCGCGGCCGGTGCCGTGCTCGCCGCCGTGCTGCTCTGTGGCGGTGCGGTCGGCTGTGGTTCGTCCGGGGCGGACGGGAAGCCGGAGGGCAAGGCGGGGGAGAAGTCCTCGGAGCAGGTGCGGATGGCCCCGGCCGCGGCCGTGCGGGCGGCCGCGAAGAAGAGCGAGAAGCTCACCTCGTTCCGCTACCGGATGACCGGGCGCACCCCCGAGGACGGGCGGATCGAGGGCGAGGCGGCGATGAGCACCAAGCCCGTCGCGGTCCGGATGACGATGCGCGCGGTCGGCCAGGGCACCGACGCGGCGGTGGAGATCCGGATGGTCGACGGGGCGATGTACCTCGACGGGGGCAAGGAAGCCGCCGGCGAGCTGAACGGCAAGACCTGGCTCAAGCTGGACCTCTCGGCCCTGGGTGAGAAGGCGACCGGCGCGCTGGGCGGCGGTTCGCTCTCCCGCCAGGCCGACAAGAATCCGGCCGACGACTCGGCCTTCCTCTCCGGCGCCGACGATGTGAAGCGGGTCGGTGAGGAGACCATCGACGGGGTGCGCACGACGCACTACCGGGGCACCATCACCGTCCCCCAGATGCGCGAGAGCCTCAAGGACGAGGACGCGGCGACCCGCAAGCGCCGCGAGAAGAACCTCAAGGCGTACGAGGAGATGGGGGTCGACCGGCTGTCCATGGACATGTGGATCGACCCGGACGGCCACACCAAGCGGTTCCGCATGCGCGGCGAGGGGGACAAGGGCCCGCTCGACATGACCATCACCTTCTCCGGCCTCAATGAGCCGGTCACGGTGAAGGCGCCGCCCGCGAACCAGACCATGGACCTCGCCGAGCTGGCTCAGGAAATCGAGGGCTGATCCGGCGGCGGCGCCTCCACCGTGGGTGGCGCGGGGGACTCAGCCGCCCGATGTGCCCGCCCCGGCCGTGAGGGCCGAGTCGTCCTCCACGCGGGCGCCGGGCAGCTGGTGCCGGGCGGCGATGAGGGCGGCGTCCACATCCCGCGTCCCGGTGGAGACGCACAGGGTGTAGGCGAGGTCGTCCATCCGCTGTCGTACCTCGGTGCCGCCCGATTCGGCGTGCAGCATCCGCAGCGTCTCGTACTGCTCGATGAGGTTCTGAAGTACGACCGGGTGGGCCATCAGCACGGCAGTGGTCCTTTCTCAGCCGGAGAGGTGACGCCAGCCCGTATACCCCCATGGCCCGAGGCCATGTGCGTCTTTTCATCGGACGTCGCCGGGCGGACGGCCCGGGGTCAGGCGTCGCGACGAGGCAGCCCAGATGGGTGCGGCGGGCCGAGACCGCGTGGGCCGGCCCGTCCTCGTCCCGGTAGACGGCGCAGTGCCGCCCGTTCACACGGACCAGGGCCCCGGGTCCGGTCGCCGAGGGGCCGCTTCGGGGTCCGACGCCCGGGGCGCCGCTTCGGGGTCCGCGCCCTGGGCGCGCTGATGCAGATCTTCGAGCGCGTCGAGCACGACAGTGCGCTCATGCCACTCCAGCCACAGCCCCGCCCGGGTGGCGAGCTGGTGGAGTATTCCGGCCTCGGCGTTGGTCAGGCTGCGCCCCGCCTGGGAGAGGTGGACCGAGAACACCCCGACGACCCGCCGGGAGGCGCCGGTCATGGGGATGCTGTGCGCGGTGCGGGAGCCGGTCGCCAGGATGACCTCGCGGGCGGTGTCGGAGAAGACGCGGTCGGTGGCGATGTCCGACATCACCGGCCGGGCGCGGGCCGCCGCCGTCGCACACGAGGTCTCGCCCTCGCCGACATGGGCGAAGAAGTCGAGGAACTCCCTGCCGAACCCGTGGTGCTGTTCCATCCGCAGCCCGCTCACCGGGTCCGCCAGCTGCACATCGCCCATGTCGGAGCCCAGCACCTCCAGGGCTTGGCTCAGCACCCTCTTCACGACTGTGCCGCGGTTGACCTCGCCGGTCCGTACACCCGGCAGAAACGGCAGCGCGGGGGCCTCCTCGGGGGCGCGCTCCGGAAACCACAGCGGGCTGTCCGGATCGGGCCGTTCCATGCGCAGCAGCGCGGCCGCCAGGGTCCGCAGTTTGACGTTGTGCGCCTGTGAACTGCGCTGGAGCAGGGTGAACGCCGTCTGCGGATCGGGCAGCCGGTAGCGCTCCCGCAGTACGCCCTGCGCCTGTGCGATCAGAGGGTGCGAGCGCAGTCTGGCGCGCAGATCGACGGTCTCCCGGCGCAGCCGTATCACCTCGGGCACCGCCGTTCGGCCACCGTCCCGCGCGGCGGCGTCCGCCCTCGCCGCCGCGCCGCAGGCGGCGACGGCCGCCTCGACGGTGTCGTGGATCCGGATCGTGCCGTCCACCAGCGCCACACGCAGCAGCCGCGCCACGGGTTCGTCGGCCCCGGCGAGGAGCAGTGCGGCACCGGCTTCGGCCAGGGCCCGCGCGCAGTGCAGCAGCCCCCGCACCCCGTCCGCCGTGATCTCCCGGACCCGTGAGAGATCCACGATCACGGCGGCGGTGGGTCTGTCCCGGCCGACCTGCCACGCGCCGGTGAACAGGGGATGGTCCGGCCGGTCGAGGCCCCCGTCGGGGCGCAGCACCCACACCGCGCCCGACGATCCCTCACCCGCCGCCATGTGCGCCCGCACGCCCGGCGCATCCTTCCGTACGGCCTGGCCCTCGGCCCTGCCCGTCGCATCGATTTCGCGCATCTCAGCCTCGTTCCGCAGTCCGCCCGCAAGGGGGCCCTGGTCCATCCCGGGGGCTGCCCCGGACCAGCGCCCACCCTTTCAGAACGGCGGAACGCGTCAACGCGGCCTGGGCGCGCGCATGGCGTGCAGCGGGGCCCGGTGCAGCGGAACCGTGCGCCACCGCGCGGTGAAGACACGGTCCGCGAGGGAGCAGGTGACCACGAGGTGATGCGGGGTCTCCAGGAACGCCACGTCCACGGTCAGAGTGTCCGGGTCCGTCCAGCCCCCGCTCACCGCCGTGGGGACGGGCGCCCGCGGCCCGTCGGCAACCCGCCACCCCGCGCCGTCGAACCCCAGGTCCAGCCGGGATGCCTCCTCGGCCAGCGAGACGGTCCACCCGCCGGAGCCGTCCTCGGCGACGGTGACCCCCGTCAGGGTCGGCTGATCCGCGCAGGCGCCGCCTTCGGGGCCGAACTCCGCGCCCGACCAGGCGCCGGGGTCCGTGAGCGGCGCGGGCTTCGCCGTGAGGGGCGGCAGCGCGAGCCGGGACAGCCGCCGCTCCAGCGCGGCGTCCTCGTCCTCGCGGCCGGTCAGCGGCGCCTCGCCGAACGCGGGCAGCAGATGCTCCCACACCGCGTCCAGAACGGCCTGCATCCGCTCGGTGTCCGCCGTCGTGGCGATCACCACGTCATGCTCGGGCAGCACCAGGCAGAACTGCCCGAACGCCCCGTCGCCCCGGTACCCGTGCCGGGACATCCAGAACTGGAATCCGTACCCCCGCCGCCAGTCCGGGCCCGAGCCATCGACCATGGCCTCCTCGGTCGCGATGTGCTCCCGCGTCGCCTCGGCGACCCAGGACTCCGGAAGCAGCCGCTCGCCCTCCCACTCGCCGCCCCGCAGATACAGCAGCCCCAGCCGGGCGATCGCGTCGGTGGCGGCGAACAGCCCGCTGAAGCCGAGGTCACGCCCGGCCGGCACCTGCAGCCAGGCCGTCTCGCCGATGCCCAGCGGATCGAAGAGGCGCGGCCGCAGATACTCCGTCAGCGACTGCCCGGTCACCCGCTGGACGATCGCGGCGAGGGTGTACGTGGCGGGCTGGTTGTAGGCGAAGACGGTGCCGGGCGCGTGATCCGGCGGAATCCGCAGGAAGCCGCGCACGGGTTCCTCCGGGTCGCCGCCGAACGCCCGCTCCACGGTCTCCTCGGCATGTCCGCTGGCCATGGACGCGACATGGCGGACGAGCATGGCCCGGCTGCCCGGGTCGGTGATCTCCGCCTCGAACTCGGGGAAGTACGAGATCACGGGATCGTCGAGGTTCAGCAGCCCCTCGGCGGCGGCCAGCCCCGCCGCCGTGGAGGTGAAGCTCTTGCTGAGGGAGTAGAGCAGATGCGGCCGCTCGGCGGTGTACGGCGCCCACCAGCCGGAGGCGATGAGCCGGCCGTGGCGCAGGATCATCAGACTGTGCGGCTCGATGTCCGGCGCACCCTCGACGGCGTCGAGGAAGGCGTGGACGCCCCGCGCGTCCACGCCCTCGGCGGCGGGGGTGCTGGTGGTCAGCGGATGAGCAGTCATCAGACGGGTCCTCGGGGGTCAGTGATGGGCCGCGCCCACCCTCCCCGGCGGGGCGGCGCGTGTCCAGAGCGTTTTGTGCCGCGGCGCTCGCGGTGCGGGAACGGGGCTCAGCCGCGGCCGGTGTCGATGACGCAGAAGCGGTTTCCGTCCGGGTCGGCCAGGACGATGAAATCGGCGTCCGGCGGATACAGCTCCCAGCGGACCCGCCGGGCGCCGAGCGAGACCAGCCGCTCGACCTCGGCGGCCTGATCGGACGCGTCCCCCGCGTAGAGATCCAGATGGACGCGTGGGCGCCCCTGGACCGGGGTCTCGCTGCGGCCGAGCGACAGCCGGACCCCGGTGCGCCCGTCCGCGGGGACCAGCACCGCCCAGTCGTCCTCGATCTCCCCGCGCGGGACGTATCCCAGGGCCCGTGTCCAGAACGCCGCCGCGCGCCGGACGTCCGAGACCCCCAGCACCACGGAACCGATCGACAGCATGTGCCCAGTCAAGCAGAGGAGCGGCTGTCCGGGGCCGATGGCCCGTTGAGAGGATCGGCGGTGACGGATCGGTGGTGATCCGCGAACGCACCAGACGCCGGAAGGACCGAACACCCCGTGACCGACTCCGTGACCGACCGCGTGACCGACTCCGTGATCGACGACGACGCCGTGCTGACGCGCACCGAGGGCCGCGCCGGACATCTCACCCTCAACCGCCCCCGCGCCCTCAACGCCCTCACCCCTCCGATGGTGGCCCGGATCGCCGAGGCCCTCACCGCCTGGGAGCGGGATCCGGCCGTCCAGGCCGTGGTGATCGGCGGGGCGGGGGAGCGCGGGCTGTGCGCGGGCGGCGACATCCGCATGATCCATCGGGATGTGACCTCGGGCGGCGGCGCGGCCTCGAGGGCGTTCTGGCGCGACGAGTACACGCTCAACGCGCAGATCGCCCGCTACCCCAAGCCGTATGTGGCCCTGATGGACGGCATCGTGATGGGCGGGGGCGTCGGGGTCTCGGCCCATGGCAGCGTGCGGATCGTCACCGAGCGTTCCCGGGTGGCCATGCCCGAGACCACGATCGGCTTCGTACCGGACGTCGGCGGCACCTATCTGCTGTCCCGCGCACCGGGCGAACTGGGGACGCATCTGGCGCTCACGGGAGCGTCGGTGGGCGCCGCCGACGCGCTGCGGTGCGGGCTGGCCGACCATGTCGTCCCCTCCGAGCGGCTGCCCGCGCTGACCCGGGATCTGGCCGCGGACCCGGTGCCGGACGTCCTTCCCCGGTACGCGGTGGACGCCCCGGCCGGGACCCTGGACGGCCGGCGGGAGTGGATCGACCACTGCTACGCGGCGGAGACCGTCGAGGAGATCGTGGACCGGCTGATGGCCGTCGGGGAACCGGCCGCCAAGGAGACCGCCGAGACCCTTCTCGCCAAGTCCCCCACGGCGCTGAAGGTCACGCTGGCCGCCGTACGCGGGGCCCGCGCGCTCGATTCGCTGGAGCGCGTCCTGGAGCAGGAGTACCGCGTCTCGTGTGCGGCCCTGTCCCGCCCGGACTTCGTCGAGGGCGTCCGCGCCCAGGTGATCGACAAGGACCGCCGCCCCCGCTGGACCCCGGCCGCTCTGGCCGAGGTCACCGACGCGGAGGTGGCCGGCTTCTTCGCGCCGCCCGCCGACGGCGACCTCCGCCTCGCCGACGCCCCGTAGCGGGACGCCCTGTCGGCGCCGGCGGGCGAGAGCCGTCGGCGCCGATGGGCGGACCGTCGGCGTCGGCACAGGATTAATAGTGTGCCAAGCGGCCACCTCGGCGGTGTGGGCCGGAACGGTCGGGCATCACCAGCTGCTCTTGGTCACCCCCGGGAGTTCGCCCGCGTGTGCCATTTCGCGCAGCCGGATGCGAGAGAGGCCGAAGGCGCGCAGGTGACCGCGGGGGCGGCCGTCGATGGAGTCGCGGTTCCGTACGCGGGTGGCGCTGGCGTCGCGGGGCTGGCGGCGCAGTTCCCGCTGGGCGTCGAGTCGTTCCTGCTCCGAGGCGCGGGGGTCGGCGATGAGCGCCTTCAGCTCGGCGCGGCGCTTGGCGTAACGCGCCACGATCACGCGCCGCCGCTCATTCTTTGCGATCTTGCTCTTCTTCGCCATCAGACCTTCCCTCCCCGGGCGCGGATACGGGCCACCGCCGCTTCGATGCCGATCACGTCGACGGTCCTGATGGCCTTGGCGCTGAGGGTGAGCCGGATGTGGCGGCCCTCGCTCGGCAGCCAGTAGCGCTTGTGCTGGATGTTGGGGTCGAACCGGCGCTTGGTGCGGCGGTGGGAGTGGGAGATGTGGTGGCCGAAGCCGGGCTGCCGGCCGGTGAGTTGGCAGTGGGCGGACATGGTTCCTCCGTTCGGTGGTGTGGTGTGGATGTCGCGGCAGCGTAGCAGCTAGATGAAAATGAAAACCACTATCGTGTATGCTGTGGCTCATGGCACGCAATGAACTACGCCCGATCATCAAGCTGAGGTCCACCGCGGGCACCGGCTACACGTATGTGACCCGCAAGAACCGGCGGAACGACCCCGACCGGATGACCCTCCGCAAGTACGACCCGGTCGCCGGCCGCCACGTCGACTTCCGTGAGGAGCGCTGACCGCCATGAAGCCCGGCATCCACCCCGCGTACCGGCCCGTCGTCTTCCGCGACCGGTCCGCCGACTTCGCCTTCCTCACCCGCTCCACCGCCACCAGCGACAAGACCGTGGAGTGGCAGGACGGCAACACCTACCCGGTCATCGATGTCGAGATCTCCTCGGCGAGCCACCCCTTCTACACCGGCAACCAGCGCGTCGTGGACACCGCGGGCCGTGTCGAGCGGTTCGAGCGGCGCTACGGACGCGGGCGGAGGGGCCGGTGATCGCGGACGAGAACCGGCTGGCCGTCGCGGTCGTGGGCGGACTGCACGCCGACGCCCGCCGCGCCGCCGTCGAGGAGATCCTGCGCACGGTGCCCGGCTCGGTGGCGCTGCACCACGACCTGTCCGCCGCCACCGACCGCGCCGTGCGCCGCACCGTGCGCGATGCCTCGGGCCTGCTGGGCAGTGGCGAGGCGCCGCTGGTGAACGACTGCGCGTGCTGTGCGCTGCGCGAGGACATGGTCCCCGAACTGCTGCGCCTGGCAACGGGCGGCGGGCACCGGCTCGCCGTCGTGGAACTGTGGGAGTCGGTCGAGCCCCAGGCCATGGCCGCCGTCATCGCGGCCGAGGGCGCGCCGCTGGAGCTGACCGGGGTGGCCACCGCGGTCGACCCGGCCCTGATGGTGCCGTACCTCGCCAATGGCGACGACCTCGCCGAGGCCGGTCTCGCCGCCGCCCCGACCGACCAGCGCACCATCGCGGACACCTTCGCCCGGCAGCTGGAGTACCCCACCGTGATCGCCGTCGCCGAGGACGAGACGTCCGAGGAGTCCGCGGACGACGGCGACCTGGCCCTGCTCACCCACCTCACCCCGGGCGCACGGCAGAAGCGGCTCGGCGAGGGGGCTCTGGGGCCCGCCCTTCTCCAGGGCTTCGACATCGCGGCGGCGGCCGCCCGGCAGCATCCGGCGTGCGCGCTGCTGCCGCAGGAGGGCGACGACCACGGGGTGGCCACCCTCGTCTGGCGGCGCGAGCGGCCCTTCCACCCGGGGCGGCTCTACGCCGCGCTGGAGGACCTGACCTGCGCCGCGGCCCGCAGCCGGGGCCGGTTCTGGCTGGCGGACCGGGGCGACACCCTGCTGTCGTGGGACGCGGCGGGCGGGGCGCTGTGTGTGGAGTCGGCCGGGCCGTGGCTGGCCGCGCTGCCGGACGCCGCCTGGGAGATGGTCCCGGCCGAACGGCGGGTGGCCGCCGCGCTCGACTGGCATTCCGACCACGGCGACCGCTGTCAGCACCTCACCTTCACCTCGCCCGGTCTCGACCGTGACGGGCTGCTGGCCCTGCTCGACTCGTGTCTGCTGACCGACTCCGAGTACGCGTCCGGGCCGGACGCCTGGCGTCGGCTGCCGCACGCCTTCGACGAACTGCTCGACCAGGTGTCCTGACCGGAGCACGGACACCGCACGCACCACACAGACAAGGACCCGATGATGGCCCGACGCCTCGACCCCACCCGCCGGGACGCCCGGCGCAACCGCGTGAACCCGCTGGACAAGGCGGGGATCACCTATATCGACTACAAGGACACCGAGCTGCTGCGGAAGTTCATCTCCGACCGCGGCAAGATACGCAGCCGCCGGGTGACCCGGGTGAGCGCGCGGCAGCAGCGCCAACTGGCCCGCGCCATCAAGAACGCGCGTGAGATGGCGCTGCTGCCTTACGGGTCGCGTTAGGACCTCACCGGTTCACCGGTTCACCGGTTCACCGGCGCGGTGCTGTCGGCCGCGGTGTTCAGATCGCGGTCGAGGGTCTCCGGGGCCAGCCGGGTGGCGACGAGGCTGACCGCCGTGACCACCGTCATATAGACGGCGACCGGTATCCAGGAGCCGGAGAACGCGGTGACGAGCGCACTGCAGACCAGTGGCGCGACCCCGCCTCCGATCACCGAGGAGAACTCCCGGCCCAGGGTGACGCCCGCGTAGCGGTAGCGCTTGCCGAACAGCTCGGGGAAGTAGCTCATCTGGACGCCGACCGAGCCATGGCAGGCCAGGACGAAGCCGACGACGATGGCCACGGTGATCGCCACATGGGATCCGGTGTTCAGCGCGATGAAGGTCGGGGCCGGCAGCAGCACCAGCGCGCCCGCGATCGTGGAGTACACCGGGCGCCGCCCGAGGCGGTCGGAGAGGGTGCCGAAGCAGATGGCCGCGAGACCGCCGCACACGGCCCCGATCAGCAGCACCTGCGGGACGAAGTCCTTGTCGACGCCGACGCTGGACACCAGATAGGAGGCCATGAAGACCTGGTAGGTGTAGGACTGGGTGCTGATGCCGAAGTTCATGAACAGCACCAGGAGCATGGGCTTCCGGCCGTGCTGGAAGACCTCCTTCACCGGTGAGGCGGGTCGCTCCCGCTGTTCCTTGAGCTCGGTGAAGACCGGGCTCTCGTGCAGCTTGCGGCGCAGGACCATGGCGATCACGGTCACGAAGAGGCTGCTGCCGAAGATCAGTCGCCAGCCCCAGCTCATCAGGGCGTCCTCGGGCAGGCGTTGGGCGAGGATCCAGGCCACCGCGCCCAGAGCGGTGCCCAGTGCCGCGCCGGTCATGACGAGGGAGGACAGTCTGCCGCGGCGTCCGGTGGCGGCCGTCTCGGTGAGCAGGGTGGCGCCGCCGGACTGCTCGGCCCCGGCCCCGAAGCCCTGCCCCATACGGCAGATCAGCAGCAGGATCGGGGCGAGCACGCCCACCTCGTTGTAGGTCGGCAGCAGTCCGATGGCGAGGGTGGAGCCGCCCATCAGGAGCAGGGTCGCGACCAGCACCCACTTGCGGCCCAGGCGGTCGCCGTAGCGGGAGAAGAAGAGTCCGCCGAGCGGGCGGGCGGCGAAGCCCACCGCGTAGGTGCTGAAGCTGGCCAGGATGCCCACGGACGGTGAGGCGTTGGGGAAGAACAGATCGCTGAAGATCAGTGCCGAGGCGGTGCCGTAGATGACGAAGTCGTACTGCTCGAGCGCGGTGCCGATGAGACCGGCCCAGGCGGCGCGGCGCACCGCGCCGGGGTCGGCGGGTGGCTCGGCGGGGGTGGTGGCCGGCGACGGGGGACGCGCCGTGGCGGGGGTGGAATTGCTGTCCATGATCCATGCCTCCTTGAACGGATCGATGCAGCGGAGCGGGGGAGGGGAGAGCGGGTGGAGGGGAATGGGGAGAAACGGGACGGGGAACGGAGAGAAAGGGGACGGGGGAGCGGGGGAGAAGGGGACGGGGGCAGGGGCGTACGGGCGGTGGCCGTGGAGGGTCAGCGGTGTGCGGGGGCCTGGAGGGCCCCGGCGGCGTCGGCGGCCGCGGCGGCCGGCCCGTGGCGGACGATGAGGTCGATCAGCTCGGAGACCCGGGTGGTGAAGTCCGGGTGGTCCGTCAGTCCGTCGCCGAGCAGCCCGCTGTCCAGGACGGCCTCGACGAAGGACGGCCCGGATGAGGTGGCGCCGCGGCCGGTGATGGTGGCGAGGGTTTCACGGGCGGGGTCCGCCATCGCGGTGGCGTGGGGACCGGGGGAGAAGCCGGGGCGCGGTGCCACGCAGCACAGATAGGCGGCGAGGGTGAGAGCCAGGTGGTGGGGCATGCGGCCGGCTCGCAGGTGGAACAGGGCGGGTTCGGGGACCCGTTGGCGCAGTTTGACCGAGCCGTCCGAGCCGACCTGCCGGGTGCGGTGGCCCAGGGCGGTGTTGGCCCAGCGGTCGAAGAGCTGCCCTGTGTAGTGGTCGAGGTCGATGTCGGCGGGCACGGTGAGGGTCGGCAGATACTCGTCGTGGAGCACCGCGCGGGCGGCTTCGGCGATGAACGGCTGTGCGGTCGCGTCCGGGATGGTCTCCCGTCCGTCCAGCGCGCCGAGGTAGGCGATGAGGGAGTGGGTGCCGTTGAGCAGGCGCAGCTTCAGCAGTTCGTAGGGTTCGACGTCGTCGGTGAAGAGCGCCCCGCCCGTCTCCCAGCGCGGGCGCCCGGCGGCGAAGCGGTCCTCCATCACCCACATGCTGAAGGGTTCGGCCGGTACCGGGACGGTGTCCCGTACGCCGAGGTGGGCGGCGACCGCCTCGCGGTAGGCGTCGGTGGTGGCGGGGACGATCCGGTCGACCATGGAGTTGGGGAAGGTCACCGCGGACTGCAGCCAGGGCGCGAGGTCGTCGCGTTCGGCCGCCGGTAGGGCCTGGGTGAACTCGTGGACCAGCCGCCTGGTCTGTGTTCCGTTGCCGACGAGGTTGTCGCAGCTGAGCACGGTGACGGGCCGGGCGTGGGACAGCCTGCGGCGCTGCAGGCCACGGACGAGCTGTCCGATGGTGGTCCGTGGTGGCGCGTCGCCCCGCAGGTCGGCCTGGACGGCGGGCGCGTCGAGGTCGAGGCCGCCGGTGCGCGGGGAGAAGGTGTAGCCGTGTTCGGTGACGGTCAGGGTGATGACGGCCGTGGCGGGTGCCGCGAGGGCGTCGAGGACGTCGTCGGGCTGTTCGGCGGCCACCAGGGCGCCGGTGTGCACGGCGGGGACGGTGACGCGGGTGTCGTCGGGGGAGATCTCCACGACCGCGTAGGCCATGTCCTGGTCGCGCATCGCCCGCACCACGGTGGCGGAGCGGCTGGCGACACCGAGGATGCCCCAGGGGCCGTCGGTGTGGCGCAGTGCCGCCGCGGTGTGGACGGCCTGGTGGGCGCGGTGGAAGTTGCCGAGGCCCAGGTGCACGATGCCGGTCTCGGCGGGCGGGTGCGGGAGGGTGAGGGCGGCTGCGGGGGCGGTGGCGCGGCGGAGGCGGGGGAGGCTGTGCGGCATCGGTGTCACCAGTCCGTCATCGAGCCGTCGAGCCGTCGCGCGACCGGCAGATAGGCGGGTTCGTAGGGGTGGCGGGCGGCGAGTTCCTCGTCGATCTCGACGCCGATGCCGGGTGTGTCGCCGGGGTGGAGGTGTCCGTCGGCGTAGGACCAGGCGTGCCGGAACACCTCGTGGACCAGGGGTTCGTAGCCCATGTACTCCTGGATGGCGAAGTTGGGGGTGGCCAGGCCCAGGTGGAGTGAGGCGCCCAGGGCGACGGGTGAGATGTCCGAGGGGCCGTGCGGTCCGAGCCGCACCTGCCAGAGGTCGGCGAGGGTGGCGATGCGCCGCAGATGGCTGATGCCGCCCGCGTGGCTCACACAGGTCCGGATGAAGTCGATCAGCTGCTCGGTGATCAGCGTCTGGCACTCCCAGACGGTGTTGAACACCTCGCCGATCGCCAGCGGGACGGTGGTGTGGTGCCGGACGTGCCGCAGCACCTCCTGGTTCTCGGCGGGGGTGACGTCCTCCAGCCAGAAGAGGTCGACCGGTTCCAGGGCTCGGCCGAGCCGGGCGGCCTGGCCGGGGGTGAGCCGGTGGTGCGCGTCGTGGAGCAGTTTCAGCTCGGGGCCGACGTGTTCGCGGACCTGTGTGAGGACGCGGGGGGCGTGGCAGAGGTAGGCGTCGGTGTCCCAGGTCTCTTCGACGGGGGCGGCGCCCCGGCCGGCCGGTTCGTATCCGGTGCCGCTTCGGCTGACCCCGTAGACCATCTCCAGTCCGGGGACGCCGCTTTGGGCCCGTACGGCGCGGAAGCCGCGGTCCCGGCGCTCCTCGATGGAGTCCAGCAGCTGGGGGAGGTCCCAGCCGGTGGCGTGGGTGTAGGTGAGGATCCGGTCACGGACCGCGCCGCCGAGCAGCTGGTAGACGGGCTGTCCGGTGGTCCGGCCCTTGATGTCCCACAGCGCGATGTCCACCGCGCCGATGGCGGTCATGGTCACCGGCCCGCGCCGCCAGTAGGCGCCTCGGTAGAGGTACTGCCAGGTGTCCTCGATCCGGGCGGGGTCGCGGCCGATGAGGAGGGGGGCGAGGTGGTCGCGCAGATAGGAGGCGACGGCGAGTTCGCGCCCGTTGAGGGTGGCGTCGCCCCAGCCGGTGACCCCGTCCGCGGTGGTGATCTTCAGGAGGACGAAGTTGCGTCCGGGGCTGGTGACCAGCACATCGACGGCGGTGATGGTGTCGGTCTTCACGGGGCCACCGCCACCACGTTGTGGAGCGCTTCGCCCGCGGCGAGCCGGCGGATGTTGGCGGTGATGTCGGCGGTGCGGTGGGCGAAGGTCTGGCGGGTGAGGCCCGAGGAGTGAGGGGTCATCAAGACGTTGTCCAGCGTGTCGAAGGGGTGCTTGCTGGGGGAGCCGGTGTGCCCGTCGGCCGGGTACCGGTACCAGACGTCGATCGCGGCGCCGCCGATGGTGCGGTCGCTCAGCGCCTGGTAGAGCGCGTCCTCGTCCACGACGGGGCCACGGCCGACGTTGACGAGGACGGCGCCCGGGCGCATCCGGGACAGTTCGGCCGCACCGATCAGCCCGGTGGTGTCGTCGGTGAGCGGCACGGACACCACCACGGCGTCGGAGCTCTCCAGCAGGCTGCCGAGGTCCTTGACGGCCCCGGACCACAGCAGTCCGTGGGCGGCCGCGTCCACGTTCCCGCCGCGGGTGACGGCGATGCCCCGCGCGCCGAACGCCTGGAACAGCCGCCAGCAGCGGGCTCCGATGTGTCCGAAGCCGATGAACCCGACGGTGGCGGCGGTCAGGTCCTCGGCCCAGGGGGCCCGTGGGTCATGGGCGGGGGTGTCCCAGTGCGCCTCGCGGCGCAGTGCGGTGTGCTGGCGCAGGAAGCCGCGGCGCATCAGGATCGTGGCGGACACCGCGTATTCGGCGATGGCGTTCTCGTGGTGGAAGGTGTTGGCCACTTGGGTGCCCGGCGGCAGCGCGGCGATACCGATGTTGTCCGTCCCGGCTCCGGCGGCATGGACCAGCCGGAGCCGGGTGGCGGCGGCGGCCATGGTGGCGGTGCACCGGCCCGACACCAGGACGTCCGCGCTTTTCATGGCGGCTTCGACCGCCTCGGTGTGCTGGGGGTCGGGCCAGTGGACGACCGTGCCGTGGGGGAGGGCGGCCTCGAACTCGGCGCGCAGCGGGGTGAGATTGGGGTCGGCGACCACCACGGTCAGCGGGCCGGCGGTCATGAGGCGTCCTTCGTGGCGGGTATGGCGGGCGTGGCGGGCTCGTGCCGGGGGGCGCGGGTGGCGGGGCCGGTGGAGTCGCGCACGATGAGCTGGGTGGGCAGCCGGTGGGTACGGGGGATCTGCCGTTCGCCCGCGAGGACCTGTCCCAGCATCTGCAGGCTGAGCGCCCCGGCGCGGGCCATCGGCACGGAGATGCTCGTCAGGGACGGCTGTGATACCTCGGTGAAGGGGATGTCGTCGACTCCGATGACGCTGAGGTCCTCGGGCACGCTCAGCCCCAGCGCCCGGGCGCCGGTCAGTACGCCGAACGCCATCAGGTCGTTGTGGGTGATGACGGCGGAGGCGCCCGAGGCCATGACGCTCGCGGCGGCGGCGGTGCCGCCCGCCACCGTCTCGGACTGCCATCCGAGCAACTCCAGGTCCAGCCCGGCTCGTTCGGCCTCGGTGCGGATGAGGTCGACGCGGTGGGCGTTGGACCAGGAGCGCCGCATACCTTGGACGTAGGCGATCCGCCGGTGCCCGAGGGCGGCCAGGTATTCCACGGCCTGGCGCATCCCGTGGGCGGCGTCGGCGATCACACAGTCGGTGCCGGCCGTTTCGCGGTTGACCAGGACGGCGGGGGTGTGGCCGCAGATGTCGAGCACATCGTCCGCTTCGAGCCGGGGAGAGCACACGACCAGGCCGTCCGCCCGTTCCTTCAGGTGCGCGATGACCTCGCGCTCACGGTCCGGGTCGAGGTCGGTGTCGGCGAGGACGACGGTCTGCTTGCGGTGCCGGCACTCGCCCTGTGCGGCCTTGACGAAGGCCCCGAAGACGGGGTTGGCGATATCGGGGACGACGAGCGCGACGGTGGCGGTCTCGGCTCCGGCCGCGGTGGCGGTCTCGGTGGCACGCGCCACGGGCGGTTCGTATCCCAGCTCTTGCGCGACGGTCAGCACCTTGCGCAAGGTCTGGGGACCGAGTCGGCCGGGGTCGCTGAATGCCCGGGACGCCGTGGACAGTGCGACATTGGCGCCCTTGGCGACGTCGGTCAGGGTGGGGGCCATGGCAGCCCGCTACCGGTGCGATGAAGTGGGGTGGATGAACGGCATGTGGCATGGTCTTCACCGTTGCGCAAACTTGTCAATGCTTGCCGAAACATTGGCAAGGCCGGTCGGGCCCGGAAGCTCGATGTGATCCGGGGGAGCCTTCCACGGTCCAATAGGACTCCGCGCTGGAGCCATCAGTCGAGGGCATGCGAGCCCTGTGGCTCTCCCTCGCCGCCCTGGTGCACACCGACCCGGCCCCTGGACCAGGCGCGCAGGACCCGCATCACCTGCTGGCGCATCACACCGGGTGAGGAGATCCGGCGGCGCCGGGGAGCCGGTGGTCGGCGTCCACCGCGCTCCCGGCGCTCAGTCGTGCGGCGGGGCCCCGGTGACCATGTGGTCCGCGTGGTTGACGGCCTCGACGACCAGCCGTCGCAGATGGCCGTCGTGAAGGGAGTACACCGAGCGGCGGCCCTCCTTGCGCACCTGGACCAGCCCGGCCAGCCGCAGCTTGGCCAGATGCTGGCTCACCGCCGGGCGGGCCGCTCCGCTGGCCTCGGTGAGGGTGTTCACATCGGCCTCGCCCCGGGCGAGGGACCACACCAGATGCAGCCGGGTCGGGTCGGAGAGCAGCGAGAAGACATTGGCGGCCGTGGAGAACTGCGCCGCGCCGCTGTGATGCGCATGCGAACGGGTCGCAGTTGAGGAGGGTTCGCTGACCGGCATGTCCCCATCGTAGAGCGGCGGGCCGAGAGGAGACCCCGCTCGGCCCGCACGGCCCTCAGCTCCCGGCGGCCCGGCGGTGGGCCCGCGCCGCCCCCGGCCAGGCGGAGGCGCGCAGCAGCCGCAGACCGTTGAGGCCCACCAGGACGGTGGAGCCCTCATGGCCCGCCACACCGAGCGGCAGCGGCAGATGGCCGAACAGATCCCACACCACCAGCGCGCCGATGCACACACACGCGATGACCAGGTTCTGCGCCACCAGGCGGCGGGCGCGCCGCGACAGGGTCACGAGCGACGGTACGGCGGCCAGTTCGTCGCGGACGACGACGGCGTCGGCGGTCTCCAGCGTCAGCGCGGAACCCGCCCGCCCCATGGCGACACCGGTGTGCGCGGCCGCCAGCGCCGGGGCGTCGTTGACCCCGTCGCCGACCATCAGCACCCGCTCCCCGGCGTCCTCCCACCCCCGTACGGTGGCCACCTTGTCCTGCGGCAGCAGCCCGGCCCGTACGTCGGCGATGCCGACCTCCTCGCCCAGCCGGGCGGCGGCACGCTTGTTGTCGCCGGTCAGCAACACCGGTGGTGTGCCGGTGAGCCGGCCCAGCGCGGCGACGGCTTCGGCGGCTCCGTCGCGCAGCGGAGCGGCGATGGCGAGGACGGCGACGGGGCGGCCGTCGACGAGGACGGCGACGGCGGTGGCTCCGCTGTGCTCGACCTCCGCGACGGCCGCGCGGACCGGGCAGTCGTCCGTGGCGGCCGTACGGACCGAGTCGTCCCCGATGTCTGTACGGACCGGGGTGTCCCCGCCGGTGAGCGGTGCCGGGTCGCCGGGGCCCTCCGGATGCGCCGCTGCGCCGTCCAGCAGTGCCGTGGGGCTGCCCACCTGGACGGTGTGGCCCATGACCACCGCCCGTACGCCCCGCCCCGGTGCCGAGGCGAAGTCGGCCGGGGGCTCCAGGCGCAGATCGCGTTCCCGCGCGGCGGCGACCACCGCACGGGCCAGCGGATGTTCGCTGGGCCGCTCGGCCGCGGCGGCCAGGGCCAGGGCCTGGTGCTCGGTGAGGCCACCGCCCGGGAGGACCCGGATCCCGCGGACCCGCGCCGACTCCTCGGTGAGCGTTCCGGTCTTGTCCAGCGCCACCCGCGTGACGGCTCCCAGGCGCTCCATGGCCGCGGCGGACTTGACCAGCACGCCGTGGCGTCCGCAGGTGGCGATGGCGGACAGCAGTGGCGGCATGGTGGCGAGCACCACCGCACACGGCGATGCCACGATCATGAAGGTCATGGCCCGCAGCAGGGTTGCGGTGAGGTCCGCGCCGAAGGCGAGCGGCACCGCGAACAGCGCGAGGGTGGCGGCCACCACGCCGATGGCGTAGCGCTGCTCGATCCTCTCGATGAACAGCTGGCCGGGGGCCTTGCGCTCGCTCGCCTCCTCGACCATGGTCACGATCCGGGCGATGACCGAGGCGGAGGCGTCCCGGTCCACCGTGACGCGCAGCGCGCCCGTCCCGTTCAGCGTGCCCGCGAACACCTCGTCCCCGGGCCCCTTGTCCACCGGCAGCGGCTCGCCGGTGATCCCGGCCTGCTGGACGTCGCTCGCTCCCTCGCGCACGGTGCCGTCGGCGGGCAGCCGCTCACCGGGCCGGACGAACACGGTGTCGCCGACGCGCAGCGCGCTGACGGCCACCCGCTCCTCGGCGCCGCCGGGGGTGATCCGCGCGGCGGTGTCGGGTGCCAGATCCAGCAGTCCGCGTACGGAGTCGGCGGTGCGCCGGGTGGCGAACGCCTCCAGCGCGCCCGAGACCGCGAAGATGACGATCAGCAGGGCGCCGTCGAGGAACTGCCCGATCGCCGCCGCCCCGATCGCGGCCACGACCATCAGCAGATCGACGTCGAGGGCCCGTTCCCTGAGGGCGCGCAGCCCCGCCAGGCCCGGCTCCCAGCCCCCGGCGGCGTAGCAGACCACGTAGAGCGGGCCCCACAGCCATGCGGGGGCGCCCGCCAGGTCGAGCGGGAAGGCGGGCAGGAACGCGGCGGTGGCCAGTGCGGCCCACCGCACCTCGGGCAGTTCGCGGACGCGGGTCCGGCGCGGCCGTACGGGCGGCGGAGCGTCGGCGGGCGGCCGTTCCTCGATGAGCTCGGCGGACACCGGGGCACACCTCTTCCTCGGGAAATGGGGTGATGGTCGAACTCTGCCACCATACTGGAACACATGAAGACCTCTTCAAGTATTGCTGTGGATACGATGACGCCATGGGACATGGAGCCGACAGTCAGACCACCCCGGCAGCGCATCTGGACGCGGATTCCGCCGCCACCATCGCCGCCACCCTCCAGGCCCTGGCCACGCCCTCGCGGCTGATGATCCTCACCCGCCTCCGCCAGGCCCCCTGCGCGGTCACCGAACTGGCCGAGGCGGTCGGCATGGAGCAATCCGCGGTCTCCCACCAACTCCGGCTGCTGCGCGCCCTCGGGCTGGTCACCGGCTCACGCCAGGGCCGCCGGATCGTCTACAGCCTCTACGACAACCACGTCGCCCAGCTCCTCGACGAGGCCGTCTACCACATCGAGCATCTGCGCCTCGGCGCACGCGATCTGCCGACGAAGGCCGACGTCGACACGGCCGATCTCGACACGGACCGGGACTGAGCGGTGGGCGACACGGCGAACACCCCGGCCGGGCCGGGGGAGTTGCGGCGCCGTCTGGGGGTCTTCGACGCGGTCGTGGTCGGCCTGGGGGCGATGATCGGCGCGGGCATCTTCGGGGCGCTGGCGCCCGCGGCGCGGGAGGCGGGGTCCGGGCTGCTGCTCGGTCTGGTCGCCGCCGGAGCGGTGGCGTACTGCAACGCCACCTCCTCCGCGCGGCTGGCCGCCCGCTATCCGCGCTCGGGCGGCACCTATGTCTACGGCCGCGAGCGGCTGGGCGACTTCTGGGGGTATCTGGCCGGCTGGGGGTTCGTGGTCGGCAAGACCGCCTCCTGCGCGGCGATGGCCCTGACGGTCGGCACTTATGTCTGGCCCGATCAGGCACATGCGGTGGCGGTGGCGGCCGTGGTGGCGCTGACGGCCGTCAACTACGTGGGGGTGCACAAGGCCGCCTGGCTGACGCGGGCCATCGTGGCCGTCGTGCTCGCGGTCCTGGCCGCCGTGGTCGTCGCCCTCCTCACCTCCGGGGAGGCGGACGCGGCACGGCTGGAGATCGGTCAGGACGCCACCCTCGGCGGGGTGCTGCGCGCGGGCGGCCTGCTGTTCTTCGCCTTCGCCGGATACGCCCGTATCGCCACCCTCGGCGAGGAGGTCCGCGACCCGGCACGCACCATTCCGCGCGCCATCCCGCTCGCGCTCGGCATCACCCTGGCCGTCTACGCTGCGGTCGCGATCGCCGTACTGGCCGTGCTGGGCAGCGGCGGGCTGGCCGCCGCGGGCGCCCCGCCGGCCGAGGCCGTGCGCGCCGCCGGGCTCGCGTGGCTGGCGCCGGTGGTGCGGGCGGGCGCGGCGGTGGCCGCGCTCGGGTCGCTGCTCGCGCTGATCCTGGGCGTTTCCCGGACCACCCTGGCCATGGCCCGCGACCGGCACCTTCCGCCCGCGCTGGCCGCCGTGCACCCCCGGTTCGCGGTGCCGCACCGCGCCGAACTGGCCGTGGGCGCGGTGGTGGCGGTCCTGGCGGCGACGGCGGATCTGCGCGGTGCGATCGGGTTCTCCTCGTTCGGGGTGCTGGCCTACTACGCCGTCGCCAACGCCTCCGCCTGGACCCTCACCCCGGCCGAGGGCCGCCCACCGCGGATCGTGCCGGGGCTCGGCCTGGCCGGCTGTCTGCTGCTGGCCTTCGCCCTGCCCGTCTCCTCGGTGGTCTCCGGCGCGGCGGTGCTGGCCCTGGGCGCCGCGGCCTACGGCGTGCGGCGCGCGGCCACCAGGTAGGCGGCATCGCTGCCGGTGTGCCGATGGTCGGCCGCCCGTGCGTCCCCGGTCCGGTCCGCTGTCAGGTGACGAGCACGGGCGGCAACTCGGTCGTTCGGCCGACCGGTTCAGGGTGTGCGGCAGCCACGCCCGCCGGTCGCGGGTGGTGATGGCGACCGTCGTGCGGCCGGCCGCGGTTCCGGACTGCGGCTGCCGCGCCGCCGTCTCCAGGGCGTGCCGCGCCTCGGGCGTCGCCGGGCGCGTCGCCCGGCGGTCCGGTCATCCGTCATGGGTGGGCGGCCCGGTCATCCGTCATGGGTGGCGACCTGCCTCTCGTCCCGCCGGAGCTCCTCGTCCGCGCGCTGCCCGTCCACCCGCCGGGCGGCCTCCTCGATCCACGGCGGCAGTGGGCGGCGCAGCCACAGTGCGGCCGGCAGCCGGGCGAGCAGATCGCGCAGCGCGGCCCGCGCCACCGGGTCCCTCCCGGCCTCGGTGAGGAGTGCGCCGGTGCGGCGGGCCGCGAGGGGCAGCGGGCGGCGCAGCCAGCAGCCGATCAGCTCGTTGGACCGCATCGCGGCGGTGTGCTCTTCGGCCGGCGAGGGGGCCGGTTCGCGGTGGGCGACCACCTCGGGGCAGTACGAGATGCCCCAGCCCATCGCCGCGAGGTCGTAGGCGAGCAGGGTTTCCTCGCCGCCGGAGAGGATCAGCGGATGGAAGCCGCCCGCCTCCAGGAAGGCGCCGCGGCGCACCACGGCCGCACAGGCGAGGAAGTCGTACACCTCCGGTCCGGGGAGGTCCTCGGCACGGCCGACGGGGGAGGCGGCCAGCGCGGCGCCCCGCGGATCGGGCCGCTCCGCCGGGCCGATCCGCAGCTGGCCGGCCAGCGCCCCCAGCCGCGGATGGCCGTTGAGCAGGGTGGCCGCCCGGCCCAGGGCGCCGGGGTGCCACCAGGAGTCGTCGTCGCTGAAGGCCACGTAGGGGGTGCCGATGGCGCGTACGCCGTCGTTGCGGGCGAGCGCCCCGCGGTCGTCCCCCTGGGCAAGGACCCGCACATGGGGATACCGTTCGGCGACCATGGCCCTGGTGTGGTCCGTCGAGCCGTTGTCCACGACGACGACCGGTGGCCGCTCCGGCAGGGCGGTGAGGTGTTCCAGAGCCGTGGCGAGCCGCTCCGCGCGGTCGCGGGTGGCGACGACCACGCCGACGGCGGGGCCTGGGGCGTTCATGGGCCCCGAGTACCCGGCCAACCAGCCACTATGCGGTCCGCGCCCGGCGTCGCAGGGGCTCGGCGCGCCGATGTACGGCGTGATCTGTGTCATGCCGGAGCCCGTCAACGTGATCTACGTCATGTTAGACATCGCCGTCCCGAGGGTACGGTGCTGACACTGATCGCGTACGAGGAGCGGCTTCGTTTGTCCCTGGACCTGGCATCCGTCATAGCGGCGACCACGCGGTGGCTAGTCAGGGCCTATCCGGCGGCCGACGGAGCGACGAACGCGGCGCTCGCCGAGGCCCAGGCGCGGCAGGCCGTGACGGTGGCCGCCTGGCTGCGCTACCCGACCTCCACCGACGGCGCCCCGCTGGCCTTGGCCGGGCCGGATGGCTCCTTCCGGCTGGACTGGCTCGCGGACGCGGAGCCGTACGAGATCAACGGCCCCGATGGCATCTGGCGCACCTATGTGGACGAGGTCGTGGCGAGCTGGGCGGCGGCCCTGCTCACCTGCTCCACGCTGGCGTCCCAGGCCGTGGCGGCGCTCGATGACTGTGAGCACGGCGCCGGGACCCCCGGGGAGTTCCGGCGGCTCACGGCGCCCGACGCGCATGACTGCCGGGCCGCACCGCTGCTGCGCCATCCGGATCTGATGGCGCTCGTCGTGGACCTGCACCGTCCGCAGCTGGTGGAACGTCTGCGGCGGCTGCACAGCGACGACCAGACCCCCACCAGCGCGGTCTGACCGCGACTGACGGCGGCTTTCACGGCGTCGCAAGCACCCCTTCCGGGCCTTCACTGTGCCGCAAGCACCCCTTGCGCGTTCACCGTGACGCGCTCCCCGCGGGCGCAGTGGACCACCGTGGACGGGAAGTCCGGGCGCCGGCTCTCCTCCAGGAACGCGGAGAGCGGGCTGCTGAAGGCGGCGTAGTCGTCGTAGTGCACCGGGAGTACCCGTTCTGGCCGTATGGCCTTGACCAGACCGGCCCCCTGGAGCGCGTCCATGGTCACGATGAGCCCGCCCGGAAGCCGGGTGCCGCCCAGGTGGACCACCGCGAGATGCACCTCCGGGTAGCGCCGGGCGATCTCATGGATGCCCGGGAACATCAGCGTGTCGCCGGTGATGTACACCCGCAGCCGAGGAGGCTGCCCCGGCGCGCCGAAGTCCAGCAGGCTCCCCATCACCGGTGGCAGCAGCTTCTGCCACCGGCCGGGGGCGTGTCTGCCCGGCAGCGCGGTGACCCGCACCTGGCTGTGCTCCTTCACCAGGACCTGATCGTGCCAGGTGGGCAGCCCGGTCGCCCGGCTGAACCCATGGACGCCCTGCAGCCGCCGGGAGGCGTGCGGGGTGGTGATGATGGGCAGTGAGCGGTCCAGCCTCCGGCGCGCCACCCGGTCCCAGTGGTCGCCGTGCAGATGCGAGAGCACCACGGCGTCCAGGTCGGACGGTATGCCGGAGGCGGCCAGGGCGGGCTCGGTCAGCCGCCGGGACATCAGCCCCTTGCCCAGATAGGCGTACTGGCCCCGGTGCAGGAAGTTCGGATCGGTGAGCAACGTCAGCGCGCCGTAGCGGATGAGAAGCGTGGCGTTGCCGATGAAGAGGAACTCGGCGGCGCCGTCCGGCGGAGGCGTCATGTCCCGACCACCGCCTCTCGCGACTCCGCCCGATCGGGGGTGAGCATCGTGCCGGCCGTGGTGTCGTGCAGCGACTCCAGCACCGCGCGCTGCCGCCGCGCCCGGTTCAGCAGCTCGGTGAGCCGGTCGGGGTCCAGCCGGGTGTCCTGGCCGGTTACGGCCAGCAGCGACTGCCACAGCAGCGCCTTCCCCTCCACCCCGATCCGCAGCGACTCCAGCTCGACGACCGTGCTGAGCCCGGAACGGCGCCGCAGATTGCCGTTGGGCTTCAGCCGCCCGGCCTTCTCGCCCAGCCAGCCCCCGTAGATCTTGTAGCGGCGCACGGGCACCCCGAGGTCGGCCATGACGGACAGCAGCGCCGCACGGTCCTCCATGATCTGTACGGCGAGGTCCTCCAGCTCGCCGCCGAAGGGCGACCGCCGGTGCTCGCGGGCCGTGCGGCGGGCCAGCTCCACTCCGGCCGTAGCTCCGGCCAGGTGGTCATTGAGGTAGATGCCGAGCATGCGGGGGGATGTCCTGGGCTCGCTCATGATCGTCCTTCCGGCTTCGCCAAGGTCGTCTCAGGCCACGCGCCCCCGGAGTGCCCAGCCCCGACCGCCTCAACCAGCTCCCGGGGCCGCGCGGTCCCAGCTCTCCGGGACCACCTGCCGGCAGTAGTGCGGGCACCGGGTGAGGTCGTCGTGCTCGCAGCCGAGGGCGCATTCGACAAGCGCCAGCGAGTCCCGCGCGGCGGCGATGCGGGAGCGCAGCGTCTCGGCCTCGTGCCGCAGGATGTCGCGGCGGGCGGCCGGCTCGGTGGCCGCGGTCAGGGCGCGGATGGTGTCCAGGCCGAGCCCGGCTTCCTTGGCGCGCAGTACGACGGCCACCCGGACGAGATCGTCCTCGCCGTAGCGGCGGCGCCCGGCGCTGTCGCGCGCGGGGTGCGGCAGGCCCACGGTCTCCCAGTGCCGCAGCACATGGGTGGCCAGTCCGAACCGCTCCGCGATCTCGCCGATGGCCATGGCGCCGCTTGACTTCATGTCGACATCAAGTCGCATTCTCGCGGTCATGTCCAAGGAGAAGCACAACGAGCGGGAAGCACGGGAACACGTCACCGATGGCCTTGTCGCGCGGCTCGACCACGCCGAGCGGTCCCCCGGGGCGGAGAGGTTGCGCACCAGGACCTACGAGCTCCTCGCGGCCGAGCCGGGCGCCCGGGTGGTCGACGTGGGCTGCGGCGCCGGGCGGGCCGTCGCCGAACTGGCCGAGCGCGGGGCGCGGGTGACGGGTGTGGACGCCGACGCGCGGATGGTGGCCGTGGCCCGCGAGCGGTGGCCCGGCGCCGATTTCCGGGTCGCGGACGTGGGTCGGTTGCCGTTCGGCGACGGCACGGTGCACGGCTATCGGGCCGACAAGGTCTTCCATGAACTCCCCTACCCCGCAGCGGCGTTGGCCGAGGCCCGCCGGGTGCTGGCACCGGGCGGGCGGGTGGTGCTGGTGGGACAGGACTGGGAGGCGCTGGTCCTCGACGCCACCGACGTGGCCCTGACCCGCACCATCGTGTACGCACGCGCGAGCCTCATCCCCTCGCCCCGCGCCGCCCGCCGCCAGCGCGGTCTGCTGCTGGACGCCGGGCTGAGCGCGGTCACCGCGGAGGCGCACACCACCGTGCTCACCGGGCCCGAGGCGCTGCCGTTGCTCACCGGCCTGGCCGAGGGGGCGTGCGCGGCCGGTGCGATCACCGGGGACCAGGCCGGGGCGTGGTGCGCGGAACAGCGTGAACGTGCCCGCGCCGATCGGCTCTTCCTCGCCGTGCCGATGTTCCTCGCGGCCGGAACGGCGGGGTGAGCCAGGGGCCGACGGACCGCCTTCTCTCTCCCCCCCCCCGCAACCGGCCACCTGGGGCGCGCGGTTCCTCCGGCCTCCCGAGCGAGGGGCTCAGGCCCCCACGACCCCGTCCACGCCCTCGCGCAGGAAGTCCGCGTGCCCGTTGTGGCGGCCGTACTCCAGCAGCACATGCACCAACACCATGCGCAGCGACACCTCCTCCTCCCACCGTGGCTGGTAGCCCACCAGGTCGAGCGATTCCGCCTCCCGTTCGATCCGGCGGGAGGTCTCGACCTCCGCCTCCCAGGCCGCGAACGCCTCGGCCCTGGTCGACCCGCTCACGTCGTACGCCGCCTGGAAGTCGATCGTCGGCGACCAGACCATCGGCGCTTCGTGATCCTCGAACACCCGGCGGAACCAGGTCCGTTCCACCTCGGCCAGGTGCCGTACCAGGCCCAGCAGCGTCAGCGTCGAGGGCGGCATCGAACGCTGCCGCAACTCCTCGTCGGTGAGCCCCTCGCACTTCATGGCGAGCGTCGCCCGCTGGTAGTCGAGGAAGGCGCGCAAGGTCGCGCGTTCGTCGCCGAGGAGGGGCGACTCTGGGCGGCTGTCGGCGGTCATGGTGGTTCGTCCTCCTCGACGGCAGGTCCGGGCGCCGGCTGGCGATGTGACCCCATAGGACCACGGCCGTTGGGCCGCGGACGCGCCGGGGAGGCCCAAACGCCACGGAGGGGACCGGAGTTCCCGGCCCGGGACCGCCCCGGGCCGGGGGAGGCGGTCAGTCCTCGTCCTCCTCGTCCTCGAAGGCGTCGCCGATCTCGTCGACGACCTCCGCTGCCACCATTCCGCCGACGACGCCGACCGCGACGCCCGCCGCGACGCCTCCGACGATCGCCGCGGTGCTCGGGCCCGAGCGCCGCCCGCCGTCATGGTGGTGGTCCGCATGGCCGTAGCCGTGGCCGTCGTGGTGGCCGTGACCGGGCGCGCCGTACCCGCCGTGGCCATAGGAGTCGTGGGAGCCGTACGAGCCGTGGGCGGCGCGCCGCTCGACGAGGTGGCGGATCCAGGCGTCGACCTCGGTGTTCCAGTCGCGGTGCTCGACGCCCTCATGGCCGACGGTGAAGAGCGCGAGGGCGTCGTCTCCCGAGGAGAAGGGCCCGCCGCGCTTGTCGGCCTCCAGGACGACGTCCATACCGCCCGGGCTCGCCAGGAAGGTCACCTCGAGCTCGTTGATGGCGTGGGCGTACTGGGGGGCCGGGGTGAGCTCGATCTCCTGGTAGAACGGCAGCCGCTGCCCGGTGCCGCCCACATGGCCCAGCTCCAGATCGGCGGACTTGAAGCCGAAGCCGAGCTGTCCCAGCGCCTCCAGAACGGCCTCCTGGACCGGCAGCGGATCCACGGTCAGCTGATCGAGGTCGCCCTTGTCCTTCGCGCCCGCGATCTCCAGCCCGGTGCGGACGCCGAGGATGATGCCCAGCGGCTGCCCGTACAGCTCGGTGATCGGCGTCTCCCAGGGGAGGTGGGCCGTGAACGGGAGGCTGCGCTGCTCGCCCTCGGCGAGCCGGAAGCCGCCGCCGACGGTGAAGCGGTCGAAGAGGACGACCCCTTCCCGCTCCTCCTCGCCGCGCTCGTCCTCCACCCGGGCCACCAGCTCCAGCGTGATCTGCTCGATCTCGAAGTCCGCCGTGCCGCCACGGAGATGGACCTGACCGGTCAGCGGCCCGCCGGGGCGTACCGGGCCGGGGTCCAGCACCGTGTCCACGGTGGGCCCGCCGACACCGAGCGAGCCGAGCAGTCGTTTGAACACCATCGTGGCGTTCACTCCTTCGCTATGCCTACTGCACGCGTGAGCGTGGGGGTTACGGGTACGTGCGATGGGGGACGGCGGCCGCGCGACAACGGGCGATGGGCCGCGGAACGTTCGCGGCCCATCGCACGTTCACCGTGCGTCCGCCCTCCGTGCTTCTACACGCATGTAGAAGCATAGGGGTGTGCGCCTCCTTGAGATGGCCATCTCCGTGCGTTGGCGGCGGAAGTCTGAAAATGATCACTCGGCGGGCGGGGCGGAGGGCCGTTCGGGGGAGGCGTCTTCGCTCAGGGTGCGGGCCACTGTGTCCGCGAAGGCCCGGGCCAGCGGCGGCAGCGCGTCCCACCGGCGTGCGGCCCAGCCGACCGGCAGCGGCGGCAGCGCGGGGATCGGGACGAGCCGCAGCGGCCCCTCGCCCCCGGGTACCGGCAGCCCCGGCAGGGCGGGCACCACGGCGCGCCCCAGGCCGAGTTCGGCCAGCAGCAGGGCCGTGTCCCAGTCGGCGACGCCGGTATCGGAGCCGGCCCGGATGCCCAGCTCGGCCAGCGCCGCGTGGAGGCGCCCGCCGGAGGTGGAGTTCGGCGGCAGCCGTAACAGCCGGACGTCGGCGAGGTCGGACACCTCCACGCGCGACCGGGCCGCGAGCGGATCCCCGGCCCGCATGGCGAGCACCCAGGGCAGCTCGGCCACGGGCCGCTGCTCGACACCGCGCACCGGGGCACCGAGGGTGATCCAGGCCAGATCCAGCCGGCCGGCGATGAGCGCGTCGAGGCAGCCGCGGCTGGAGCTCTCGGTCTGGAACTCCAGGTTCACGTTCGGATAGCGACGGCGGAAGGAGACGATCGCCTCGGCCATGAAGTGCCGCACGGTGGTGCTGCCGGTGGTGATCCGCACGGAACCGCTCTCCCCGTGCACGAGGTCGCTCAGGCGGCGCAGCGCCAGATCGAGCCCGGCGATCCCGTCGGCGGCGGCCTCGCGCAGAATGCGCCCGGCCGGGGTGGGCACGACACCGCGCGGCTGGCGCTCCAGCAGGCTGACGCCGGTCTCGCGTTCCAGCCGCTTCACCCGCTGGCTCACCGCCGACTGTGTGCAGGTCAGCTCCCGGGCCACGGCGCTGAGGCTTCCGGCGCGGCACACGGCCACGAACACCCGCAGATCATCCAGAGTCATAACCTCCAAGTTAGAACTTGGAGTTGGCGAGCAATCCCCAGGATTGACTGGGGTGGCACATGGTCGCGACGATCGTTGCAGGGCTCAGGCGGCAACCCGTACGGCGCTCGCACGAGGATCCGGACCGGGTGCCGGTGCGGTACGGGTGCCGACCTGCCCAGCACCGAAAGGACCCGACCTGTGCCTGCTGCTCCCCCACCTGCCGCCGCCGACCGGGCCGTCACACTTCTGCGCCGCCTGGGCGCCGCGCGCATCGCCCACCCCGGCGGCACCCTCCTCGCCCACCTCCAGCGCGTACGGGCCCGGCTCGCCGCCTGGGGAGCCCGTCCGGAACTCCAACTCGCCGGGCTGTGCCACGCGTTCTACGGAACCGACGGCTTTCCCGTCACCCTGCTGCCACTCGGGCGTCGCGGCGAACTCGTGGCGGTGATCGGCGCGGAAGCCGAAGCCATCGTGTACCTCTACGCGAGCTGCGACCGTAAGGCCACGTGTCGGGCGCTCGGGGACGCCGACGTGGTCTTCCACGACCGTTTCACCGGCCGTACGCACACCCCGGAACCCCGGCTGCTCCGGGACTTCGCCGAGCTGTCGGCCGCCAATGAACTCGACCTCGCCCGCCGGGACCCCGCCCTCCGGGAGCGGTGTGGCCCCGAACTCCTGGCCCTGTTCACCCACTTCCGCCCGCTGCTCAGCCGGCCGGCCTGGCTGGACGGGCGCGCGGTCCTCGCGCCGTCGCCCCTCGCCCGCGACTGAGGACCTCGCCCGCGACTGAGGACCTCGCGCACGGCCGAGGGCCTCGCGTACGACTGACCCCCTGGTCACCAGGCGTGCGGCCCGCGGGCGCGGGTGTGATAACGCCCGGCGCGCGGGACCGCAAAACGGCGCGCCGCACCGTTCACCTTTTCGGCTCGTTCTCGTCGTCCGCGCGCTCCGGACGGAATTTCGTGATCACGAATTGCCGGGAGCGTTCGCGCACGGTAATGGCTTGGTCAACTTTGTGGAGACCGCAAAACGATCTAGTAATTCACCGTGAAAGAGATGACCGGATCAATGTCTTGACCGGAATCATGCCCGGCGCGGAGACTCAAAGCGCACTCACGCATCAGGGGCCGCAAGCGACGTTCCGATTCCTGCGATACCGGTTTCGCGGGGGCGTGCGACCGGGGGAAGTGTACGGAGATAGTGTGTACACGGCGGGAAATCCGTGCGTGTGATCTTCACTTCCCCTCCTCATCTCTTGATGCGCTGAAGAGAATGGAGGGGGAATGCCGACGCCCGCGGGCTATCCCGGTGTCTACATCGAAGAGCTTCCCAGCAGTGTCCGTACCATCGCCTCGGTCACCACCTCGGTGACCGCGTTCGTGGGCCACACCCGGCGGGGCCCGCTGAACACCCCGGTGCGCATCACCAGTTTCGCCGACTTCGAGCGCCGCTTCGGGGGGCTGACCTCGCAGAGCGCGGTCGGCTACGCGGTGCACCAGTTCTTCGGCAACGGCGGCGCCGTGGCGGTCGTCGTCCGCGTGACCAAGGCCGGCACCGGCAAGGCCGCCTGCGTCACCCTCGACTCCACCGAGGGCCACAGCGAATGCCCCGTGCTGGAGGTGCACGCCAAGGAGCCCGGCCACTGGGGCTCGGGCCTGCGGCTGGCCGTCGACTACGACACGCCGTGCCCGGAGGAGACCTTCAACCTCCATGTGCTCGACGCCCGGGGCACCTCCCGGGAGTCCTTCACCAACCTGTCCATGGACCCCGCCCACGGCCGCCACGCCGAGACCGTGATCAACGCCGGGTCGGCGCTGATCCGGGTCAAGGCCGTCGGCGAGGGCCGGCCGGACCCCTCCGGCACGGTCTCCAAGCCGTTCGCGGGCGAACTCCCCGATCTGGGCGTCGAGCTGACGGTCAAGATCGGCGAGGTGGAGCGGTCGTTCACGCTGTACGACCCGGACTGCGACGGCGAGGCTCCGTGCGACGTCACCGAGCTGGCCCTGCTCCTGGAGCGCAAGCTGCGCGCACTGCCCGACGCGCCCGGCAAACACGCCTTCGCGGGCACCGAGGTCACCGCGTTCGGCCGCCGCCTCCAGGTCGTCGCCGGCTCCATCGACCCCGACGACGTGGTGCGCTTCCTGGGCGAATGCGCCAATGACCTCGGCCTGGAGGCATCGGTCAACCCGCCCGTCTTCCCGCTGTCCGGCGGCGAGGACGGCGCCCCGCCCGGCCCCCGCGACCTCATCGGCGGCGAGGCGGACAAGACCGGCCTGCAGGCGCTGCGCGACATCGAGGACGTCAATCTGCTGTCGCTGCCCGAGCTCGCCGGGTACGAGTCCGTCGGCGACATGGTCACCGTGCTGTCGGCGGCCGACCGGCTGTGCCGGGAGCGGCGGATCTTCCTGCTCGTCGACGCGCCCTCCGCCTGGGGCAGCGTGGACGCGGCCCGCGCCGGGATCGGCGCCTTCGAGCCGGTCCGCAGCGACCACGCCGCCCTGTACTTCCCGCAGTTGCGGCTCACCGACCCGCTCACCGGGCGGCTGCGCGCCTTCCCGCCCTCCGGGGCACTCGCGGGCGTCATCGCCCGTACGGACGGCGAGCGCGGCGTGTGGAAGGCACCGGCCGGGACCGAGGCGCGGCTGGCCGGGGTGTACTCGCTCGGCGTCCAGCTCACCGACCGCGAGAACGGACTGCTCAACCCGCTGGGCATCAACTGCCTGCGCACCTTCCCGGTGGTGGGCCCGCTGGTCTGGGGCGCCCGTACGCTGCGGGGCGCCGACGCGCTCGACAGCGAATGGAAGTACGTCCCGGTACGGCGGCTGGCGCTGCATATCGAGGAGAGCCTGCGGCGCGGACTGCAATGGGTCGTTTTCGAACCCAATACCGAGCAGTTGTGGCAGCAGATCCGGCTGAACGCCTCCGGCTATCTGCACACGCTGTTCGAGAAGGGCGCGTTCAAGGGCGGCACTCCGCGTCAGGCGTACTTCGTCAAGTGTGACAAGGACACGACGACGGACGAGGACATCGCCAACGGCATCGTGAATGTCGTGGTCGGTATTGCGCCGGTCAAGCCCGCGGAGTTCGTGATCGTCAAGATCCAGCAGATGGCCGGACAGTTCGAGATTTAGGAATGTGATGGCTGAGTTCCAGGTCAACGCCCATCGCTTCGACCCGTACAAGAACTTTAAGTTTCTGGTCCTCTGGGACGGTCGTACGGTCGCGGGCATCAGCAAAATCAGTCCGCTCAAGCGCACCACCGAGGTCGTCAAGCACCGCAACGGCGGCGACCCCAGCTCGCCCCGCAAGTCCCCGGGCCGGTCCGAGTTCGAGGGGATCACCCTGGAGCGCGGCGTCACCCACGACCCCGAGTTCGACCGCTGGGCCAACAAGGTCTGGCAGGTCGGCGCGGGGCTCGGCGCCGAGGTCTCGCTCGCCGACTTCCGCAAGGACCTCGTCATCCAGGTCCTCAACGAGGCGGGCCAGGTCGCCGTCTCGCACAAGCTCTACCGGACCTGGCCGAGCGAGTACCAGGTGCTCGGCGAGCTGGACGCCAACGCCAACGCGGTCGCGATCCAGAGCCTGAAGCTGGAGTGCGAGGGCTGGGAGCGGGACTACGAGGTGCCGGAGCCGGAAGAGCCCTCGTTCACCCACCCCGCGTAGGCGCGGGACGGGGGACGGCGACGGTTACGGCTACGGCGTGGCGACGGTCACGGGTACGGGAAGCGGACGGCCTGAGACATGGGGAACACGGGGCCCGCGGAGCTGCTGGCCATCTGGGAGGCGGGGCTGGCGCACCACGGCCCCGGCCGCGCCCTGCTGCTGCACCGGGCGGCCCGCCCGGAGTCCGCCGCGGACGAACTGCGGTCGCTGCCGGTGGGCGAGCGCGAGGCGGACCTGTACGCCCTGCGGCGCGCGCTCTTCGGCGAGCGGATGCAGATCCGGGCCGAGTGCGGTGCGTGCGGCGAGGCCATGGAGTTCGACCTCGACGCCCGCGACCTGGGGGTGCGCCCGCGGGAGCGGGACGGGCCGCTCCGGGTGGAGGAGGGCGAGTGGACGGTCGAGTTCCGGCTGCCCACCGTCGCCGACCTCGAAGCGGCCGCGCATGCGGTGGCCGGAGCGGGCGGTCGTGCGGCGGGCGACTGGGGCGGGCCCGGGGACGGACTCCTGGGTGAGGACATGGGCGGGGGCGGGCCCGTGGACGCGGACGGCGGCGAGGCCGCCGAGGCGTCCACGGCCGCGGCCCGCGCCCGGCGGGCCCTGCTCGCCCGTTGTCTGGTCTCCGCACACCGTGCGGGGCAGCCCGTCCCGGCCGACCGCCTCCCGGTGGCCGAACTGCCCGAGCCGGTGCAGCGGAAGCTCGCCGAGGCCGCTGAACGCGCCGACCCGGCGGCCGACGTGACGCTCAACGTCGCCTGCCCCGAATGCGGTGAGGCCACCCGGGCCGAGCTGGATATCGCCTCCTACCTGTGGGCCGAACTCGACCACTGGGCACGGGACCTGCTCCTCGATGTCCACCTGCTCGCCACCGCATACGGCTGGAGCGAGCCTCAGATCCTGGCGCTCAGCCCGCTGCGGCGCCGTTACTACCTGGAGCTGTGCGCAGATGGCTGACTTCTTCGACCGGCTGCTCGCGCGGCACGCCCCCGTGCCCGCGCCCGGGCCGGCGGCGGGCGGCGGCGCCGGGGACAGCCCGGTCCGGGCCCGGCCGCGGCTGCCCGGCCCGTACGAACGGATCGAGGCGCTGGGCGGAGAACAGCCGCTGCCGGAGGAGCCCGCACCCGCTCGGGTGGCCCCGCCACCCGCGGCCCATCGCCACCAGGAGGTGGTCCGGCACGAGCGCGAGGTCAGGACCGACCGGCACACCGTCGTCCGCGCCGAGCGCACACCGTACGAGGACGTGGAGCGGTACGCCGAATCCCCGGCCCCGGCACCGCTGTTGCTCCCCAGCACCCAGATCACCGTCAGGCCGCAACCGGCCGCCCCCGACGCCCCGGCCACCCGGCGGGGCGACACGGCGTCCCCGGCGCCCGGCGGCGCACCGGCCGCCGCCGGGCCCCGGCCCGGCCCGCCGTCCGGAGGCGGGTGGCCCGCGGTGGCCGCCGCGCCACTGCCGCCCCGCGCGGCCGACGCCGCCATGGGCCGGGATGCCGCGCGGCTCCCCGTCGGGCGGCGCCGCGGCCGAACCGCCCAGCGCACGGTGCATGTCCAGATCGGGCGGCTGGAGGTCACCGCCGCCGCCCCGCCCGGCGCCGACCGCGCCGCTGCCGCCCGCCCAGGACCGACGGGACGACGCGCACCCGCGCTGAGCCTGGACGACTACCTGGCACGCGGCGAGAGGAGGGACTGACACCATGAGCAACGGACTCGCGTTCGCCACCGTCACCCAGGCCCTCGCGCTGCTGATCGCGAACAATCTGCGGCCCGAGATCGATATCGCGGTCACGGTGGACACCCGTAGGCCCCCGACGGAGCCGCCCACCGAACCGACCATCAACATCTTCCTCTACCAGGTCACCCCGAACGCCTCCATGCGCGCCACCGACCTGCCCACCCGGGCCTCGGACGGCACGCTGCTCAAGCGACCGGCCGCGGCGATGGATCTGCACTACCTGATCAGCGCGTACGGGGAGGAGTCCGAGCTGGTCGGGCAGCGCCTGATCGGCAGTGTGGTGCGCACTCTGCACGAGATACCGATGCTGCCGAAGGACGTGATCGAGGAGGCCGCCCGGCGCCCGTATCTGGCGGGCAGCGACCTGGCCGAGTCGCTGCAGCGGGTGCGCTTCACACCGACGCAGATGGACGTGGACGAGACCTCCAAGCTCTGGGGGATGCTCTACCAGACCCCGTATGTGCTGTCGGTCTGCTACCAGGGCTCGTTGGTCCTGATCGAGGGGCGCGAGCAGCCGGTCCCGGCGAAGCCGGTGGAACGGCCCACGGTGCGGGTGCTGCCCTTCGGCGCGCCGGGAGCGCCGGAGCCACCCACCCTGCCGGGGGCCGATCCGGAGCGGCCCGAGGAACCCGCCCGGGCGGAGGCGGCGACGGAGAACGAGACGGCGGCACCCGCCAAGCCCACCAAGAAGCGTCCCGCCGCCGCGAAGACGGCCGCTGCCAAGACACCCGCCGCCAAGACCGCCAAAGCCGCCGCCACCAAGTCCGCCGCGGCCAAGACCACCAAGACCGCTGCCGCCAAGTCTTCCGACTCGCCCGCCCGTACGCGCAAGGCCACGCCCCGGCGCCACGGCGGGCGCTCCGAGGACACGGAGAGCTGAGGCACGCGATGGGGGAGAAGGGGGTGGACGACAGCATGGGTACGCGGGACGCCCGCGCATCGGCGACCGCCGATGCCGTCGCGGGTGGGGACGCCATCGTGGACGGGGACTCCGTCGCGGGTGAAGACTCCAGCACGCGCGGGGGTGCCATCGCGGGTGGGGACTCCATCGCGGCCGAGGACGGTCAGGCCCTGGCCGCCGCCGTTCAGGCCGTGCTGGCCCGCGTCGACGCCCACGCCCGCCGCGCCACCTCCAACGGCTCCCGGCCCGGCGCCGCCCGTTCCGGCGGCACCGCACCCCGCGATGCCGCCACCACCGACGAGCCCACCACCCCCGCCGACGACGGCCATACGCCTCAACGGACCAGGTCCCGGACGACGACCGCCAGGCCCGCACCCCACAGCTCCCGTTCCGACGGGCACCGTACGCACAGCCCCTCCGCGGCCTCGGACGAGGCTCTCGCCACGGCTGCAAAGCCGCCCCCCACAGGAGCCCGCGAGCAGCACCCCGCCACCGACCCCGCCCCCACCCGGAAGGCGATATCCGGCCCCGCCACCCTCGACGCGCTCGTGGCCTGCTTCGGCCTCAGCACCTTCGAGCGCCAGCTCGTCCTGCTGGCGGCGGCGGCCGAACTGGACCCCACCGCCGCCGCGCGGTGCGCCGCCGCCAGCGGCGACCCGACGCGTACGTACCCCACCTTCTCGCTCGCCCTCGCCGCGCTCGACGAGCCGCACTGGAGCGCGCTCACCCCCGTGTCCCCGCTCCGCCGCTGGCGGTTGACGGAGCTCGACGACGAGACCCGGCTCACCACCTCCCGGCTGCGGATCGACGAGCGCATCCTGCACTTCCTGGCCGGATCGCCCTACCTCGACGCCCGGCTGCACGGGCTGCTGCGCCGTGCGCAGGCCCCGCGGACCCTGCCCGCCTCCTACGGCCGGGCGGCGGACCGGGTGGCGGCGGGCTGGAACGAGTCCCGCCCGGAGGCCCCGCTGCGCGTCGAACTCGTCGGCGGCGACCTCACCACCCGTACCGACATCGCTGCCACGGCCGCCCGCCGCACCGGACTCGCCCTGTACGTCATGGCCTCGGACGACGTCCCCACCGACGCGGCCGAGCGCGACCGGCTCGCCCGCCTCTGGCAGCGCGAGGCCGTCCTGCTGCCCGCCGCGCTCCTGCTGGAGGTCGGCGAGCTGGACCGGGAACAGACTGCCGCCACCGACGCGTTCATCGACGCCGCCGCCGTGCCCCTCGTCGTCTCCAGCCCGGACCCGCGCCCGACCGGCCGCCCGCGCGGCGAGCGCGTCACCGTGCCCGGGCTGGACGACACCGAACAACTCGCCCTCTGGGCGGACGCCTTCGCCGACATCCCGCGGATCCAGGAGGGCCATCTGCGGTCGCTGGTCGCCCAGTTCCAGCTGCCGCCCCATGTCATCCGCTCCGCGGCCGCCGCCGTACGCCGTGACCTCCCCGACGCGGACACCGACGCACTCGACCCCACCGAACTGGCCTGGCGCGCCGGGCTCATCGAGGCGCGCATCGGCCTGGACGAGCTGGGCCGGCGGATCGAACCCGAGGCCGCCTGGGACGATCTGGTGCTCGCCGACCACCAGTCGCGGATCCTGCGCGAGGTGGTCGCCCATGTGCGGCAGCGCGCCACCGTCCACCAGGAGTGGGGCTTCGCCGCGACACTCCGCCGCGGCCTCGGCGTCACCGCTCTCTTCGCGGGCGGCTCCGGCACCGGCAAGACCCTCGCCGCCGAGGTGATGGCCAAGGAGCTGGGCCTGGATCTCTTCATCATCGACCTCTCCCAGGTGGTCAGCAAATACATCGGCGAGACCGAGAAGAACCTGCGCAGGGTCTTCGACGCCGCCGAGCGCGGTGGCGCACTGCTCCTCTTCGACGAGGCGGACGCGCTGTTCGGCAAGCGCAGCGAGGTCAAGGACAGCCACGACCGGTACGCCAACCTGGAGGTCAGCTATCTGCTGATGCGCATGGAGGCGTACCGGGGCCTGGCCATCCTCACCACCAACATGAAGAAGGCCCTCGACCCGGCCTTCATGCGCCGGATCCGCTTCGTCGTCGACTTCCCCTTCCCCGGTGAGAGCGAGCGCGCCGAGATCTGGCGCCGGGTGCTCCCCGCCCAGGCGCCGATGAAGGACATCGATCCCCAGCGCCTCGCCCAACTCACCGTGGCGGGCGGCTCGATCCGCAACATCGCGCTCTCGGGCGCCTTCCTGGCCGCCGAGGAGGGCGATCGCCTTCAGATGCGCCACATGCTGGCGGCGGCGCGCACCGAGTACCAGAAGCTGGACCGTTCGCTCACGCCCTCGGAGGTCCACGGATGGGTCTGAACGATGAACCGCGTGCGGTCCGTGTGGACATCGGCGAGCTGGCGCTGTCCGGCTTCGGTGCCGGGATCGACCCGGACCGGGTCTCGGCGGCGTTCCAGACGGAGCTGGCCCGGCTGGTGCGGGAGCGCGGCGTACCGCTGGCGGCGGCCGGGGACGGCACGGCGATCGAGGCCCTGTCCGACCTGCCCCCGCTCCCCGCCACCACCTCTCCCGCCCGGCTGGGCGAGGCCCTGGCCCGGGCCGTGCACGCGGGCCTGTCCGGAAGGGGGCGGGAGGGGACATGAGCAACACACCATCCGCCGCCCAGGACGACCGCGCGTCGCAGTCCGCCAAGCGCCGCAAGCGCAAGGAGCGGACCGGCAAGGCCCGTGCGCCCGAGCCCAAGGACATCGTCAGCGGTGCGGGGCAGCCGCTCGACCCGAGCGTCCGGCGCGACCTCGAGGAACAGCTCGGCCACGACCTCGGCCAGGTCCGCCTGCACACCGACCGCGACGCCGGCCACCTCACCGAACTGCTGGGCGCGGACGCGGTGGCGGTCGGCCAGGACATCTTCTTCCGCGAGAACACCTACCGCCCCGGTACGACGGAAGGCCGGCGTCTCCTCGCCCACGAACTGCTGCACACCGTCCAGAACCCCCACGGCCTCGGCACCCTGCGCGCGGGCCGCGACCTGGGCGCGGTGAGCCTCCCGCAGGACGCGATGGAGCGCGAGGCGGAGGGCACGGCGCAGGAACTGGTCCGCGGCGGGCAACCGGAAGCGGGCGTGGCGCCGGAGAAGTCCACGACCCCGGGCTGGCTCCGCTACGCCACGGTCGACGCCGACCGCAACCGCATGGAGAAGCTGGACCCGGCGACGCTGGTCGACCGCCTCGCGGGCGGCGTGATCCGCTCCCTGCGCGGCGACCCCGAGGACCGCTCCAAGCGCACCCGTATGCAACTGGCACGGATGCCGGAGGAGGTGCAGGACGCCGTCCTCGACCGCCTGGAGACCAGGCTGCTCAGCTCGGAGCACGAGCGGGTGCTCGACTTCGTCGACGAGATCGAGGCGGACGACGACCTGGAGCGGGAGTCGCCGGCCGCCCCGGACGTCGAGCCGGATCCGGTCGAGGAGCTGCTGTTCGAGCGCGAGACGGGACGGCGGAGGGCGGAAGAGCGGCGCGAGGAGGAGCAGCGCCCCGCGCCCGCGCCGGGTCCGGAGAAGGACGAGCCCGCGGAGGAGGGCGCGCCGGGCAGTACGCCGCAGAACGGTGGGGGTGCGCCCGAGCAGGAGGGCCAGGGCGGGAGCGAGGGGCAGAGGCCGGGCGCCAACGGGGGGCGAGAGGGTGGAAGCCCTGCGTCGGGTGGGAAGTCCGGCGGTTCGGCCTCGGCGGCACCGGCCGCCGCGCCCCAGTCCCCGTCCCAGCAGCCGTCGTCGTCCTCTTCCTCGTCCTCGGGCGGGAAGTCCGAGGGCTCCGAGAAGGGCAAGGACGCCAAGGATGGCAAGGACGGCAAGGCAGGGGGCGAGGGGAAGGAAGGGCAGGACCAGCAGGGCGTCGCGACGTCGAGCAAGGAGGAGTCGGCGGCCAAGAACCGTCCGGGCGCGGCCGATGCGCTCGTGGCGGGCCAGCAGCTGAAGCAGCAGGACAAGCGGGGCGCGGACAAACCCACGGGTTCGCCGACGGTGTCCGGCGAGGACACCCAGTCGCCCGGCGCGTTCTCCACGCTCGACGGCGTGCGTGCCCAGGATCTGGATGGCCCGGAGGAGCGGGCCGAGGAGGATCCGTTCGGCTCCGGCAGTGAGTCGGAGGTCGAGGTCGGGGGCGAGGAGAAGAGCGCCTGGGACATCAAGCTCCAGCCGGAGGACTTCCTGCCGGAGCAGGACCTCGATGTGTCCGGTGTACCGACCGCGGACACGCTCGACCCCTCCTCGTCCGCCACCCCTCCCGCCCCGTCGTTCCCCGCCCCACCGGTGACCAAGGCTGACAAGGTGCAGGCCGAACGGGACGCGGAGGACGCCGAGGACGAGGCGGCGGACGCCGAACCCGATGAGGACACCGCGGACTCGGCCGCCGACGCCGAGCCGTCGGCGGAGGCGGACGAAGGCGCTCCCGGAGCCGGTGGGCTCGGCGGCCTCGACGTGGAACAGGCCGCCGAGAGTCGGCCGGGACCGGGCGCGACGCGTGATCCTAAGAACGGCACCGACCCGAAGGAGGGGCCCGTCGTCGCCCAGACGACGGTGCAGGAGGCCGCGGGCAAGTCCGAGGGTGGCAGCGAGGTCCAGGAACAGGCCGCCAAGGAGGAGAAGGGCACTCCTGCGGCGGGCGACAAGTCGGGCGGTGCGCCGGAGAAGGCGTCCCAACAGGCCGCGGGGAGCCAGGCGGCGGCGCAGGAGCCCGCGGCCAAGGAGGAACAGAAGAAGGCGGACGCGGCTCCGGCGGGCAAGAGCGAACCCACGGCGGACGCCCAATCCCCTTCACCCGCACGGGACACGCAGGTCACGGGCGGGTCCAACGCGGATACGCCCGGCGGGGCGAGCAGCGGGGCGCAGAGCGAGCAGAGCGCGCCGACGGAGCCCACGGAGGCCCCGGCGGCGGAGGCCGCACCGCCCGCCCCGGAACCCAAGAAGACCGCCGAGCCTGCGGCCGCGCCCCCGAAGGAGACGCCCGCGCCCAAGGCCGCCTCCGGGGCAAAGGCCGCGGCGCCCAAATCGGCACCGGCCGCCAAGACACCGCGCGGCGGCGGTGGCGGAGCCGGTGCTGGCGGTGGTGGCGGCGGTAAGGCGTCCGCACCGGCCAAGGGCAAGAAGAAGGGCTCCGGCCCGGCCCCGAACCTCTCCCAGGTGTCCCCGGAAGCGGGCCTGTCCACCGCCTCGAAGCTCAAGCCCCATGTGGCGCTGCAGGCCATGACCGGCGTGAGCGGTTCGGTGGACCGTACCGTCGGCGACGAACACAAGTCGCTGGCCTCCGCCCCGCCGTCGATGCAGCGCCCGGCGGGCGCCCCGCAGACCCTCCAGGGCAAGCCGAACACCGACGCCCCGGCCCAGTACTCGCAGGATCCGGCCCAGAAGTCCGAGGCCCCGGAGAAGGAAGACGCCAAGGTCACGGGCGACAAGCCGCCCGAGGGCCAGATCGAGGCGGAGAAGGCTGAGGAGCCCGGCGGCTGGGACACCTTCAAGATGGCCCTCGGCTTCATCGGCGGCAAGATCGTGAATGGGATCGCGAGCGTCTTCGGCGCCGACAAACCCGTAGTGGACCCGCAGGAGCTGGCCGCGAAGTTCGCCGGCCTGCCGACCAAGGACGAAGCGCTCAAGAAGGCCCAGGCGGGCAACGCACCGGGCGTGCAGATGCAGGGCGCCGCCGACCAGACGGCCGGTGAGCAGGGTTCCGCCGTCGACACCAAGGGTCAGGAGACCGTCAACACGGGCCGTGACGACGCCGGCCGTGGGATGGGCGAGGACCAGGTCTATCCGAACGCTCCCAAGGAGCAGATGGAGGCGAAGGTCCCCGGCCAGGGAGGTGGCGGGGGCGGAGGTGCGCCCGGCGGCGGCGCGACGACAGGAGCCGTCCCTCCCGAAGCCGCGTCGGAAGTGGCCGAGCACGAACGCGGACCGCAGTTCCAGGCGGCGTTCACCGATGGCCAGAAGGGCATGTCCGAGGGGCGGCAGACCAAGGACCGCGACTTCCGGGACGGTCAGCAGAAGCACAAGCAGCAGGTCGACGCCGAGGTCGCGGGCAATACGAAGAGCCAGGCGAGCGAGCGCGAGAAGGCGATGACGGAGGTCACCGCCAAGCGCGCGGACTGGCGCACCGAGCAGGACAAGGAGCTCCAGTCCCTCGGCGACAAGAAGACCGAGCGCCACGAGAAGATCCGCAAGGACGTCAAGGACAAGGAAGAGCAGACCGACAAGGACGTCGACAAGGAGAAGGACGACAGCGACAAGAAGATCCAGGACAAGGGCGACCAGGCCGAACGGGACGCCGAGAAGAAGCGCGACGACAGCGCCCAGGAGTCGGGCAACTGGGTCTCCAAGGCCTTCGACTGGATCAAAGACAAAGTCATCGAGATCAAGAAGGCGATCGTCCGCGTCATCAAGGAGGCGCGTGACGCGGTCGTTGGCTTCATCAAGAACTTCAAGGAGACCGTCGAGCGCTGGATCAACGATGCCCGCAAGGCGATCGTCGACGCGATCAAGAACTTCATCAACGACCTGATCGAGTTCGCCAAGGCGATGGTGCGGGCCATCGTCGACCTGGCCAAGCGCATCCGGAACTTCATCACGGGCCTGATCAACGCCGCGATCGCCCTCGTCAACAAGCTCGCCACGATGCTCAAGCAGGCCATCACCGACCTGCTGAACGCCCTCGGCAAGCTGCTGAGCAGCATCTTGGACGTCCTGAAGAAGATGTTGATGGACGTCGTCAAGGCCGTCGTGGACGCGGTCAAGGCGGTCCTGGACTTCGCCTCCAAGCTGTTGGGCGCGCTCGGCGACTTCATGCTCATCGCTGTCGACTTCCTCACCGACCCGGGCGGCTGGCTGAGCGGTGCGAAGAACTCGGCGGTGGACGGTGCGAAGAACCACCTGTTCCGTGAGGTCAAGTCGGCCGTCAAGGAGTGGTTCCAGTCCAAGATCCAGGAGATTATCGGCGTCCCCAAGGCCATCCTGGACAAGCTGTTCAAGGGCGGCTTCACGCTGGAGCAGATCGTCAAGGAGACGTGGGACGCGATCGTCCCCCAACTCCCGTTCATCATCGGCGAGATCGTCATCACCAAGGTCATCGCCAAGCTGATCCCGGGCGCGGGCTGGGTGATGGCCGTCATCGACGCGATCCGCACGGCCATCGGCGCGCTCGGCGAGATCCTGCGTGCGATGGGCGCGGTCCTCGACTGGCTGAAGGCCGTCCGCATGGGCGGCGCGGGAATCCTCTTCGCGAAGGCCGTCGCGGCGGGCATCGTGGCGCTCCTCGAATTGGCCTACGAGGCGCTGCTGTCGGGGATCGGCAAGTACGTGGCGAAGGTGGGCCGGCGCTTCAAGAACATCGCCGCGAAGCTGGGCCAGGGCAAGGGTGGGAAGGACGGAGCGGGGGGCAAGGGCGGCGCGGACGGGGAGGGCTCGGACGGTCGGGGCGGCAAGCCGAAGCCCGACGAGAAGCCCGAACAACCGACCCCACCGAAAACAACGACGCGCCCGACGCCAACGGCCACGAAGCCGAAACCGGGTGCCGAACCGACGCCCAAGAAGCCCACAACGCAATCGCACCCACAAACCAAACCCACCAGGCCGGACGCCCCCGGAAAACCCAAGCCCACACCTGACTCCAAGGCCCCTGCCCCCACGACGAAGGACAAGAACGGCAAGCCCAAGCCCGAGGAAGACCGCCCGGACACCCGCCCGACCCCGACGGTAAAGCCCAAGCCCAAGCCGGAACCCCCGGCCAAGCCGAAGCCCGAGCCGCAGACCAAGCCCAACCCCAAGGACGACAAAACCCCGGGCACCCCCAAGGACGACAAGGGCACCGAGAACAGGCCGAAGAACGACGACAAGCCCACGACCAAGGACCCCAAGGACCAGGACCCCACCAAGCCCAGGCCCGACAAGGACGGCGACAAGCCCACCAGGCCGAAGGAAGACGACGGCAAGAAGCCCAAGCCGGACAAGGACGGCGACAAGCCAGGTCCCCGGAAGCCCAAACCCGACAAGGACGGCCCTGGCAGGCGGCCGGGCAAGAAGGGCCCCAACAAGCGCAAGCCCCATCCCGACAAGAGCGGCCCGGGCAGGCCCAAGTCCAAGCCGGACAAGGACAGGCACAAGAAGGAAGAGGAGCAGTCCAAGGACAAGCGGCTAGACGAGATTGTCAGGAGAATTCGCCGAATCCTGAAGGATCGCCTTGAGCCGGGAATCCCGCGAGATTCTCACGCGCGACTACGTGATGCCCTTCGTCGGCACTACAGACTCACGGGTCTGATCACGACTGGTAGCCCCGACCCCGAGATCACGGCCATATTGAACCCGAAGAAGCACGTGATCGACTACAGCGAGGATGGCTTGAACGACTATCTGCACAAGCACAAGCTCCCGCGGCCCGACGCGAACAATTTCGCAGACGGAGTTGACCCCAAGGGTTTCAAACGAGACTTCATTAACCCGGGATGGGCGGAGATCAACGGAAAGCCGGCCCCAGGAACCGGAAAACGCCAGGGCATAGTGGGGTGGAACCATATTGATGCGGCCAATCTCCAGGATTATAGGGGGTCGTACTTCCAATGGGACGCCATGCACCTTCTCCCCAGGGAACTCGGTGGCCCGCAGGAAGGGTCAAACTTCATACCCGCCTACAATCACATCAACAAGCCGTTCTATAGCGATTTCGAATCGACGCCGGCCAAGAAATTCGGGATACCCTTCGCTGGTACCGATCATGTTCCCGGCTGGTACGAGGTGACCCTGACTTTGTACAAAGGTGCCGCGCCGGGGATGGGATACAACGATGACGTGTACCCCCGAGGGTTCCCTGAGACCATGAGTGCCGAATGGGGTGTCTACAAGCGGAAAGAAAGGGCTTCGGGAGAGGAGAGGGGCGACTGGACGGTTGACGAAAAAGACTCCAAGGCGCTGCCCACGTTCGACCCTCCCCCCTCGGTCCGCAGACAGATACCGAACATCAACACATGTAGCAGGAAAGAAGTGGCCGGCATGGGATGGCTTCCCTCGGAGTGGGTGGATGCCATCCTTTACGAGCGGGCACGCAGCGATTTCAGTGACATGGCAGATGTCGGCAAGAGACTCCGCGCCTATCGCGTTCCTGGGCAAGGTGCGAGACAGGGGCTCGCCGATCTGGATAAGTACCTTGAAAGAATGACCAAGCATAACAAGAAGGGGCGCTTCACCTTCCAGTAGACATCAGTAGACAAGGCAGAGGAAATGAGTTACTCAAATGAGCTGGAGTCCAGCTACAGAGATTTGATCGGCCAGCTCACCCGAAACGAGAAGCTGAACGCCGCAAACGTGACCTACGGTGAGCCTTCACTGTCCTTCAGGAATCTCCAAGATCTTTCTCACTTCAATTCCGATTGGGGAGAAGTTGAACTGGATGGACGGATGATCGATGAAGCCCTGTCGCTTACCAGTGTGTCCGCTTACTGGGAATCATCGGACCCACTTCCGGGAATTTGTGGTGAATTCTACATGCCGTCACCGGTTGAAATCTTGGGCATGGGGCCGGACCCAGCGGCCGAAATGATGGAGGACTCGTTTCATCGAGAGTTTGTCTCGCAACTTCGCCCCTTCGATATGGCTCAGGTGTCGACCCCCCGCTACATGTCCAGTATTCGAATGACGCCGGGGAGGGAGTCGCTGGAGGTTTGGTTCCATGACCTTACGATCATGGAGACCCCGCCTTATCCGGTCGCATATACCAAACTCGACTTGGCGTTCGTTGAATACCAGGAAGCAGTGCTCCTGACCAAAGGACTACGTGGCTGGCAGTATCTATTTGCGGACGTCTCACTCGCCGACCCAGGATTGAGCGATATCGGCGAGAGCCTCGAGCAGGGTTTTGAGGTGCTCAGGGCTATTTTTCCCGACGATGACTTCTCCCCGTTAATTGAGCGCCTGGAGGCCCGCCTGTGACCCGCTACCCCGACATCCCCAAACCCATCCGCTCCGGAATCGTCCTCGTCGATCCCGAGCGCGGCACCCCCCAACGCATCATCGTGCTGCAGTTCAACCCCGACACCCTCGAACGCTCCCTCTCCCCCCAATCCGCCGGAGACCAAGCCGACAGCGGCGGAGGCGGCAGCGGAAGTGGGGACAAGAACGAGGCGCTCCGTCTCAAGGGCCCCGCCCAGGAGACGTGGAAGTTCACGGCGGAGATCGACGCGACCGATCAGTTCGAGGTGGCCGCGCCCGACGGGATACACCCGCAGCTCGCGACGCTCGAAATGCTCGTGCAGCCGACCACCGCCAAATTGCGGGAGGCCATGCGGCTGTCCAAGAAGGGGACCATCGAGATCAGCCCGATCGAGATGCCGTTGACCCTCTTCACCTGGGGCAGCAAGCGCGTCATGCCGGTCCGCATCACCGAGCTGTCCATCAACGAATCGGCATTCGACGTCAACCTCAACCCCATCCGCGCATCCCTCAGCATCGGGCTGAAGGTGCTCACCGTGAGCGACCTGCCCGCCGGCCACCGCGGGGCCGAGCTCTATCTCGCGCATCTCGCGCAGAAGGAGCGGCTCGCCGCGGCGGCGCGTGGGGGAGCGCTCAGTGCGTTGGGGTTGAACAGCGGGGACATCGGGCTGGGGAGGGTCTAGCAGATGGCAGAGCCACAGCCGTACGAAAGCGCGCTCGACGCGATTCCGGGGGCGCACCCTTACCCCCGCTCCAGCCGCTACCACGACGCCGAGGTCGGGATCCACACCCAACCCGACGGCACCGCCGTCCGGTACGTCAAACGGCGGCTGCTGCCGCCCCTCGGCGAGGCGGACGAGGACATCGCCACCCACACCGTCAGCAGCGGCGAACGCCCCGACCACCTCGGTCAGCGCTACTTCGGCGACCCCGCCGCCTGGTGGCGGATCGCCGACGCCAACCCCGTCCTCGACCCCCGCGAGCTGACCGCCGAGCCGGGCGAGGAGATTGCGCTCCCGGACGGGTTCCCGGGAGGGGGTGGGCGCTTTGGCCGATGAGCCCGTCGGGCAGGGGCCCATCCACCTCGAATTACGGATGGGGCCCAAGCTCACCCGCCCGGTGCCCCCCGAGGTCACCGAGGCGCTGCTGTCCGCGCAGATCACCACCACCGCGGGCGAACGCAGCGGCTTCCAGATGGCGTTCGACCTCACCAAAAAGGGCGCGATCATCGACCGGCTGCTCCCCGAGGGGTTCTTCGACCCCCGTACCCGCGTGATCGTCACGGCCGCCGTCAAGGGCACGCCGATCGTCCTCCTCGACGGCCTCATCGTGCGCCATGAAATAGGGGCCAGCAATCAGCCGGGGCAGACGACGCTCACCGTCACCGGCGAGGACCTCACCCTCCTCATGGACCTCGAAGAGCGGACCGACCGTTATCCCAACCTCCCGCCCTTCAAGCGCGTCAGCCGCGTCCTCTCGAAGTACACCGACTACGGGATCGAGGCCGACGTCATCGAGGAGAAGATCCTCCAGCCGCCCAACGCGCAACGCCGCGTCGACTACCAGACCGGCACCGACCTCCAGTACGTCACCGACCTCGCCCAGGCCAACGGCTACGTCTTCTACCTCATCCCCGGGCCCGTCGCCGGGGTCTCCACCGCCTACTGGGGACCCGAAAAGCGGATAGGGACACCCCAGCACGCCCTCAGCGTCAACATGGACGTCAACTCCACCGTCGACCAGCTGACGTTCGCCTACGACGGGACCGCACGTGAGGAGCCCCAGGCCCGCTGGCAGGACCCGGCCACCCGCACCTCCACCCTCCTCGCCCAGCCCGATATCAGCCCGCTCCGGCCGCCGCTGGGCAAACGAGCCACGCCTGCCCTCAAGCGCAAGACTCTCTCCGGTACCGCCAAGAAGGACCGGGCGCAGGCGGAGGCCGAAGCCCTGGCGCGGGCCGCCGTTTCCGCCGACGCCATCTCCGGTTCCGGCTCGCTCGACGTCAATCGGCACGGGTACATCCTCCAGCCGCGCCAGCTCGTCGGAGTCCGGGGCGCCGGACGCACATACGACGGCGACTACTACGTCAAGTCCGTCACCCACCATCTCCGGCCCGGCTCTTTCCAGCAGAACTTCACGCTCACCCGCGAAGGGCTGATCGCCCGGAGCGACACCGTTCGGCCCTAGGCCGCAGAAGACGACAGAGCAGGAGCCCCTATGGCGGCCACGCCCAACAACCGCTACCTCGGGAAATTCCGGGGCCGGGTGCGGGACAACCAGGACCCGCTCGGAATAGGCCGGATCACCGTCGAGGTGCCCGATGTCCTCGGCGATGAGCCGTCGACCTGGGCCATGCCCTGCTTTCCCTTCACGGGGGATCAGCTACGGCCCGCCGGGCAGTACGTCGTGCCGTCCGTCGGGGCCGGGGTGTGGGTGGAGTTCGAGCAGGGGGACCCCAGCTTCCCCATCTGGACGGGGTGCTGGTTCGGGACCAGGGAGCAGCTCCCGGAAGACGCGCGGACCGATCCGGCGACCGCGCACCCCGTGGTGATCCAGACGCCCGGGAAGCACAAGATCGTGATGTCCGACGTTCCGGCCGAAGGCATTTTGCTGCAGGCGCCCGGCGGCGCGTTCGTAAAGATCGACGCGACCGGAGTGCATATGGACAACGGCCAGGGGGCGTCCGTGTCCCTGGTCGGGGATCAAGTCGATCTGAACGAGGGCCGGTTGACCGTGCCCAAGAAGCGATAGCCAGCCAGAGCACGAGAACGGGGAGGGACAAGGGACGTGTCCGGGAATTCCGGCAATCTCGTCAGCCATACCGCCGTGATCAGTTGCCCGCACGGCGGACGCGTACGGGCGGCATCCGTTCCGTCGTCCGGTGTGCGGCTCGACGGGCAGCCCATGCCATCCGCCGACGACGTCTTCACGGTCGTCGGCTGCCCGCACACCGTCGACCGCGTCCCGCTGCCGTGCACCACCGTCCGGTGGCTTCCGGACCGCGACGCGGTGCTGATCGACGGCGTGCCCGTACTGCTCGACACCTCCTCGGCACAGTGCTTCAGCGCGGGGCTCGTGCCGCAGGGGCCACCCGTCGTCTCCGCCGCGCGGCAAGGGGTGAGGTGCGGATGAGGACACGGACCGGCAGGACACGGACCGGCAGGACCAGCACGGTACGGACCGACATCGCCTTCCCGTTCCGGATCGACCGGCGCGGACGCACCGCGCACGCGGACCACGACGACCACATACGCGATCTGATCGAGCAGTTGCTCTTCACCAGCCCCGGCGAGCGCGTCATGCGGCCCGACTTCGGATGCGGCCTCCTCGACCTCGTCTTCACGCCCAACAGCCCCGAACTGGCCTCCGCCGTCGAGCTGTCCGTCCAGGCGTCGCTGCAGCGCTGGCTCGGCGAGCTGATCGAGGTGGAGTCCCTGGACGTGGTCAGCGAGGAGAACGTCGTGCGTGTCCATCTGCGGTATGTGGTGCGCGCCACCGCCAGTCTGCGCGACGAGGTGTTCGAGGGGAGGGGGTCCGCATGAGCGGGTCTTGGCACGCTGCGCGGGCCGGACTGAGGAGCCGCGCAGTGACGAAGGGGCGAGCAGTGACGAAGGAAGCCCGCGCGGGGAAGCGGGCCAGGACTGAGCGGGAGGGAGGGGCATGAGCCAGCGGACCGCCGGGTCACGGCGCGACCTCATCAGGGCCGCCCATCTCAACGGGGTCGACGCCGTCGAGGTCGGGGACAGCACTGAACAGGGCACCACCCTCACCGTCACCTTCCTCGGCAAGGCCCCGCACGGCCTGTGCCCGGAGAACGTACGCATCGACGGTGGCCGCCGGATCACCGGCATCGACGTCCTCGAGATCTCCGTGGAGCGCGAGGAGGACCCGGAGCTCGACGACAAGCTGTACGTCACCGTCGACCGGGCCGGGGACACCTCCGCCTACCGGCTCTCCATCGTGGACACCGATCCCTACGGGCGGCCGGGCACCGAGCCCTTCCCCGGCTTCGACCAGCGGTATTTCTCCGCCGAGTTCACCTTCCGGCCCGACTGCCCCACCCCCTTCGACTGCAAGGAAGAGGGCGGCGACCTCCCCGCCACCTTCCGGACCGCGCCCGCCCCCGTCATCGACTACACCGCACGCGACTACGACACCCTCCGCCAGGTCGTCCTGGACCGGCTCCGCCTGACCACCCCCGACTGGATCGAGCGCAACGCCGCCGACCTCGGGACCACCCTGGTCGAGCTGCTCGCCTACACCGCCGACCAGATCAGCTACCAGCAGGACGCGGTCGCCACCGAGGCGTATCTCGACACGGCCCGCCGCCGGGTGTCCGTACGCCGCCACGCACGGCTCATCGACTACGCGATGCACGACGGCTGCAACGCCCGCGCCTTCGTCACCGTGGAGACGGTCGAGCCGCTGACCCTGGACGCGGGGGAGTACCGCTTCGCCGCCGTCGACGTCCGTACGCTCGGCCCGCTGGACCGGCCGGACATCGGGGCGGTGCTGGACGACCGGGAGCTGGCCGTGCTCGATGAGCGCGGATCGGTGGAGGTGTTCGAGCCCGTCGTCACCGGTCAGCCCCTCCACCTGCGGCCGGAACACCACCGCATCCGCCTGTGGACCTGGGGTGGCGAGGTCTGCTCGCTGCCCGCGGGCGCCACCTCCGCCACGCTGCGCGACGCGTGGGCCGACGAGGAGTGCGCGACCCGCACGATCGACCTGCGCCCGGGCGATCTGCTGCTCTTCGAGGAGGTGCGGGGGCCGCGCTCCGGAACGCCCGGCGACGCCGACCCGTCGCACCGGCAGGCCGTGCGCCTCACCTCCGTCACCCCCGCCGTCGACCGGCTCGCCGATCAGCCGGTGCTGGAGGTCACCTGGGCGCGGGAGGACGCGCTGGCCTTCCCGCTGTGCCTGGCCACCCGGGGCGGTAGGGACTGCGCGCCCATCGAGGACGTCAGCGTGGCACGCGGCAATGTGGTGCTCGTCGACCACGGGCGCTCGTTGACCTTCTGCTGCGGCACACCGGAGACCTTCACCGTGCCGCCCGTCCCCGCCGTCGTCGGCTCCTGCGAGCCGCCCGCCTTCGGCTGTTTCGACAAGGACGCCGGGAACGCGCCCGCACGGCTCATCGACGCCCTGCTGGACCGGGCCCGCCACGGGCGGCCACTGACCGCCGAGGACGTACGGGAGCTGTTCACCACCGTCGGCCTCGAGGCGACCGGCCGGGCCGGGATCGGCCTGGAGTCGGCCGGGCAGCGGCGCGAGAAGGTCGTGCCCGGCACCGCGTACGCCCAGGCCGAAGCCCTGCGGACACTTCTCGCCCAGTCCGTCTACCCGGGGATCGTGCCGCGCTTCAGGCCCGTACTGCACCAGGCGCCCGTCACCCAGGCCGTGCCCTTCCCCGATCCACGCCATATCGCCGCCGGACAGGCCGAGCACCTGGCCGCCATCCCGGGGCGGGTGCGGCAGCGGCTCACCGAGCTGTGGCGCAGCGCCCGCGACCGCGACGGGCTCTCGGACGAGGAGATCGCCGAGCTCACCGTCCTGTTCGGGCTGCGCGTCCTGGAGCGCCTCCAACTGGCCCGCCACCCCGTCCGGGCGCTGCGCGAGCTGCTGCACCGCCGCGACCGGCTGCTCGACACCAAGCTGAGGCGCCTTCGCGCACTGACCGCCAGGGCCCGGGCGGGCACCGTCCTGGACGGGCGCATCGCCTGGGAGATCGCGCACAGTTGGGGCCGGGCGTACGCGGCCGGGCTGCGCCCCGGGGACCCGGTGCTGCACGGGCCGGCCGCCGCCCTCGTCCAGGATCCACGGGCCGCGCTCCCCGCCGTACGGATCGAAGCCGACGGCGAGACGTGGACACCGCGCCGCGATCTGCTGGGCTCCGGCCCCCGGGACCGCCACTTCGTCGGGGAGCTGGAGGACGACGGCCGCATCGCGCTGCGCTTCGGCGACGGCCGGTACGGTGCCGAACCGGCGCCCGGGGCGCGGCTCGCGGTCCACTACCGGGTCGGCGGCGGCACGGCGGGCAACGTCGGCCCCGAGGCCATCAACCACCTGGTGCTGTGCCGGGATCCGGAATCGCGAGGAAAGGCCGCCACCGGGCAGCCCATGCCCGTGGCGGGTGTACGCAATCCGCTGCCCGCCGTCGGCGGCACCGAGCCCGAGCCGGTCGAGCAGGTCCGCCAGCTCGCCCCGCTCGACCTGAAGCGCACCCGGCACCGGGCCATCACCGCCGAGGACTACGCGGCGCTCGCCTCCGGGCTGCCCGGAGTGCAGCGCGCGGCGGCGGAGATCCGCTGGACCGGCAGCGTGCAGGAGGCGCACATCGCCATCGACGCGTACGGGACCGGGGAACCGCCCCCCGACCTCCTCGACTCGGTCGCGCACGCACTGGAGGGCTACCGCCGGATCGGACATGACCTGGTGGTCGGTCCGGCCCGCGCCGTGCCGTTGGACATCGCGCTCGCGGTGTGCGCCGCGCCCGGGCATCAGCACGGGCAGATCCTCGCCGAGCTCTACCGGGCGCTGGGCAGCCGCCGGTTCTCCGGCGGGCGGCTCGGCTTCTTCCACCCCGACGCCCTGACGTTCGGCGAACCGGTGCGGCTCAGCCGGTTGGTGGCCGTCGCCGCGGCGGTGCCGGGGGTACTGAGCGTCGAGGTCACCCGGCTGCGACGGCTGTGGCACGAGGGGCTGGAGGGACCGAAGGGGCCCGATGACGGTACCTCGTACGAGACCACGCACGGCGAGGCGCTGGAGGACGGCATCCTGCGCCTCGGCCCCCTGGAGATCGCCCAATGCGACAACGACCCCGACCGGCCCGAGAACGGCCGCCTGGTCATCGAGCTGAAGGGGGCCCGATGAGCGACCACCCCGACCACCCCGGCCACCACCCCGGCCACGTCCGCTCCGACGCCTGTGCCTGCGGCTGCGGCGGCCACGACGAGCGCCGGGCTCCCGCGGCCCCGCACAACCCGCCCGGCCGCACCGCCCTGGACTATCGCGTCGGCGACTACGGCACCTTCCTGGCCGCCATGCTCGACCGGCTCGCCTCGCCCGCCTACCCCGCGCTGCGTGGCCTGACGGTGCGCACCCCGGATGACCCGGCCATCGGACTGCTGGACGCCTGGGCGGTCCTGGGCGACCTGCTGACCTTCCACTCCGAGCGGATCGCCGACGAGGGCTATCTGCGCACCGCCCATGACCACCGCTCGCTCGCCCTCCTGGGGCGGCTGGTCGGGCATGTGCCACGGCCGGGCGTGGCCGCCGACACCCACCTCGCGTACACCCTGGACCGGGATCCGCGTGCCGAGGACGTGGTGGTGACGATTCCGCGCGGGGCCATCAGCCACAGCGTCCCGGCGGCCTCCGACGAGGAGTCGCAGACCTTCGAGACGAGCGAGGACCTGGCCGCCCGCTGGGCCTGGAACGAACTGGCGGTGCGCCGCCGCCGACCGGCCCTGATCGGCCCCGACGACCTGCGGCGCCGTTCGGAGCTGCTGGTCTCGGGGACCTCGCTCGGGCTGACCGTCGGCGACAAGCTGCTCTTCGTCTTCGGCGGGACGGCGGAGTCCGGGAGTGGCGGTCGGCAGCAGCTGCTGCCGGTCGCTCGCGTGACCGTCGACCGCGACGAGGACGTGACGGCGATCGGGCTGCCGGATTCCGCCCCGCCGTCCCTCAAGGAGCTGGTGGACGAGGTACGCCGGTGGATCACCGACCCGGAGGCGGGCGAGGACCCGGACGACCGGGGGGACGCCGAGCCCGCGCCCGACCACCCCAACCCGCGTCCCGTCAGCCGCCTGATCGAGGAGTTCGACGCGCAGGTGCTGGCGCCGCTGCGAGCCGACCTGGACGGGATCACCACGCCCGCGCAGCTCGCCCGGCGGCTCGCCGAACCGCATGACCGGCTGGCGGAGGCGCAGGTGCTGGCCGCCCCGTACGAGGAGGTCGCGGCCTGGTTCGAGCGGCTGGAGGCGGTGATCGGCCAACTGCGCGAGCACGCGGGGGAGTTGGACTCCTCCGGGCCCGGCGAGGTGCGGCTGAGGTCTCAGCTCGCCGAGGACCGGCCCGCGGCCGACAGCGCCCCCGGGACCCCCGGCTTCGCCCCCGGGAGCGACGGCTTCGGGGCCAGGACCTACGCCACCGGTGCCGCCCACGGCTCCGCCGCCGTACGCGCGCTCGGCGCCGTTCTCCCCGCCCTGCGCACCCGCGTCGTACGGCCCCCGTCCGGCGCCCGCTCCACGGCGGCGCACGATCCGCGGCGGCTCTTCGGGCCGGGCTCCGACCTGGCCGCCGGGCTGCTCTCGGCCCTCGACCCGAGGGTGGCGAGCGGGATGTACGCGGCCTGGCGCCGGGCCGCCCCGGCCGTCACCGCCGCGCCGGGGACCGTCCCGCTGCTGCGCGAGCTGCTGGCGATGCGGGTGACGGCCGCGCCCTTCGGGGCGATGGCGCCGCTCAAGCCGGTGCAGGACGACCGGGGCCGGGTCATCCGGCAGACCGACTGGCCGCTGACCGGCGGTGAGCTGACCGCCGTACGGATCGTGTACGACACGGCGGGCAAGGTGCCGATGAAGGCGGAGTTCCAGCACATCGAGACCGGGACGTCGTGGCAGCGTAGCGAAAACCTGCCGCAGAGCGCCGAGTTCGACCTCGGCCCCGGGAAGGTCCAGCTCTCCACCCGCCTCGGCCAGGACCATGACCTGGGCTGGCTCAGAAGCCGTCCCACCGACTCGCAGGAGCCCGGTGTCACCGCCACCCTGCTGCCCGGACTGCCCGCGCTCACCCTGTTCGTGTCCCGGCCCGCCGAGGACGGCCGGGTGCATGTGGTCGTGGACAACGGAGAGACCCAGCAGTGGATGCTGAGCCGTGGCGAACCTCCGAAGCAGATCACCTACGGCTCCTACGAACTGACGCTGCGGTTCACCCCCGGCAGTGAGCCCCCGGCCGTCGAGATCGGCATCGCCACCGTGCCGGAGCCCGCCAACCGCTATGTCCTGCCGCTGGATTCGGTCCAGAACTCCATCACCGTCGGGAGCTGGGTGGCCATCGAGCGCCCCCGCAAGGGCTCCGGCGAGCCGGACGGCATCCCGGGCGACAACAACCTCGCCTTCGTCACCACCCGCGTCGTCGCCGTGCGCACCGCCGCGTACACCAACTACGGCATCACCGGCCGCGGCACCCAGCTCACGCTCGCCGACCCGTGGCTCGACGAACACGATGTGGTGCTCTCCGCGATCCGCGACACCACCGTGCACGCGGGCGGTGAGCCGCTGCGTCCGGCGGACGAGCCGCTGGGCGAGGATGTGCACGGCAACGAGATCGAGCTCGCCGAGCTGTACGACGGGCTGCGGCCCGGCCGCCGGATCATCGTCTCCGGTGAGCGCACCGACATCCCGGGTCCGGCCGGTCCGGGCGGCCCGACGGGGGTCCGGGGCACGGAGCCGGCGGTGATCGCCGCCGTGGACCAGCGCGTCGACCCCGAACTGCCCGGCGACCACGTCCACACCACCCTCACCCTCACCGCCGACCTGGCCTACCGCTACCGCCGGGAGACGGTCCGCGTCCAGGGCAACGTGGTGCCCGCCACCCACGGCGAGAGCCGTGACGAGGCCATCGGCAGTGGCGACCCCGCCCTGGCCAACCAGACCTTCGCGCTGTGGCAGTCGCCACTGACCTGGCTCCCAGCGGACAACCCGCTGGGCGCCACCCCCGCCCTCGACATACGGGTCGACGGGCTGCTGTGGCACCGGGTGGACAGCCTCGCCGGACGCGGACCGCACGGGCGCGTCTACGTCACCGGGACCACCGGCGACGGGCGCACCACGGTGACCTTCGGCGACGGGGTGCACGGCGCCCGGCTGCCCAGCGGCCACGAGAACGTACGGGCCCGCTACCGCTTCGGCACCGGCAAGGCCGCCAACGTCCCCGCGGACCGCGTCACCCAGGCACTGACCCGGCCCCTCGGTGTCACCGCCGTCACCAACCCGCAGCCCGCCACCGGCGGCGCGGACGGCGACGGTCCGGGGATGACCCGGCGCACCGTCCCGCTCGCGGTCTCCGCGCTCGACCGGCTGGTCTCCCTCCAGGACTACGAGGACTTCGCCCGATCCCGCGCGGGCATCGGCCGGGCCCTGGCCCGCGAACTGTTCGACGGGCGGCGCAAGGTGCTCCAGGTGACCGTGGCCGGGGTGGACGACGCGCCGATCGGCGAGGACGCGGAGGTGCTGCGCGCCCTGCGCACCTCGCTGGCCGCCTACGGGGACACCCGGCTGCCGGTCCGGGTGGATGTGCGCGAGCTCGTGCTGCTGGTGCTGGTGGCGCGGGTGAAGGTGGCGCCGGACCACTCCTGGGAGCTGGTCGAACCCCGGCTGCGCCAGGCCCTGCTGCGCGAACTCGGTTATCCAGGGCGCGAGTTGGGGCAGCCTGCCGTGCTCTCCGAGGTCCTGGCCACCGCCCAGTCGGTGCCCGGTGTGGACTATGTGGACGTGGACGCCTTCACCGGCGTCCCGGCCTCCAGCACCCCGCAGGAGCTGGCCGACCTGGCCGGCCGGCTCACCGAGCCCAGCGCGGTGGTCCCCGCCCGGCCCGCCGAGTACGCGGAGGACACCTACCGGGTCACCGCCACGGACGGCGAGACGCTCACCGACATCGCCGCACGCCACGGCATCCCGCTCGCCGAACTGCTGCGCCTCAACCCCGACATCACCGACACCCGCCGGCTCGCCAAGGGCCGCTCGGTGTCCGTCTTCCGTGGCATCCGCCCGGCGCGGCTCGCGCTGCTCTCACCCGATGTCCCGGACACGCTGATCCTTACGGAGGTCACCTCATGAGCAGGGAGCCGGACGGGCTCGCCGAGCTGCTTCCGCAGTGGCATCGCCTCAGGGACGCCGAGGCGGGCGAGCCTCTGCGCGCCCTGCTCGCCGTGCTCGCCGAGCAGGTCGATCGCGTACGCGAGGGGGCCGAGCGACAGTACGACGACTGGTTCGTGGAGACCGCCACCGCATGGGTGCTGCCCTACCTCGGCGATCTGGTGGGCTACCGCCCGCTGCCCGGCTACGAACGGGTCCTGGCCACCGGGCTGCGCGACGGCGGGCCGCCGGACGCGTCCCGGGCGCGGCTGGCCGAGGCACTGGCGCCGCGCCGCGACGTCGCCGCCACCGTGGCGGGCCGGCGGCGCAAGGGCACGCTCGCGCTGCTGGAGGAGCTCTCCGCCTCGGTGGCCGGATGGCCCGCCCGCGCCGTGGAGTTCTCCCGGCTCACCGCGCACCAGCAGCCGGTCAAGCTCTACGGCGGGACGGGCGGCGCGGCGGCGGACCTGCGCAGGCTCTCCCGGGGCCGGCTCGCCGATCTGCGGGACGGGGCGGCGCTGGACCTGGCGGGCGGGCCGTTCGGGACGGTGGCGCGCTCGGTGGACGTACGGCGCGCGGGCTCCCGCCGCAGGCAGGGCGGCCACACCCCGGCCGGGGTCGGGCTGTTCGTCTGGCGGCTGAAGCCGTACCAGGTGACCAAGGCGCCCGCGTACTGCATCGACCGGGCCCGCAACCTCTACACCTTCTCGATCCTCGGCAATGACATCCCGCTGGTGACCCGGCCCGAACCCGAGCCGTCCGCGGCCCACATCGCCGCCCTCGACAATGTGCCCGCGTACATCGGCCGCCGGCAGCTCGCGGACCATCTCCTCGACTATTACGGGCCCGGCAAGAGCTTCACCATCTGGCGGGACGGCCACGACGAGCCCGTGCCGCCGTCGGACATCGTGGTGGCCGATCTGACGGACTGGCGCTACCGGGCCAAGCGCGGCCAGGTGGTCATCGACCCCGAGCGCGGCCGGATCGCCTTCGGCTCGCGCGCGGCGCCGCGCCATGGCGTCTGGGTCACCTACCACTACGCGTACGCCGACGACATGGGCGGCGGGGAGTACGAGCGGGACGACCGCGAGACCTCCCCGGCCGCGGAGGTCTACCGGGTCGGGCCGGGCTGCGCCCATCAGCGGATCATGGACGCCTACCGGCAGTGGCAGCACGACCGGCGGGGCGGGCGTTGCGGCCCCGAGGGCATCATCGAGATCACCCACAGCGGCGCCTACCAGGAGCAGCTCGACTTCGACCTGGACCCGGGCGACCGTCTCGAACTGCGCGCCGCCGAGGGCACCCGGCCGGTGATCCGGCTGCTGGACTGGTACAGCAACCGTCCCGACGCGCTCAACATCCGGGCGCGGGAGGAGACCGAGCACACCGGTGGCCAGGCGCCGCGCATCGTCCTGGACGGGCTGCTGATCGCGGGGCGCGGCCTCAATGTCACCGGGCCGGTCGGCGCCGTGGTGCTGCGCCACTGCACCCTCGTGCCCGGCTGGTCCCTGGAGCCGGAGTGCGAGCCGCGCTCGCCCGACGAGCCCAGCCTGGTGCTGGAGCGCACCACCGCATGCGTCCAGATCGAGCGCAGCATCCTCGGCACCATCGAGGTCATCGGCGAGGAGGTGCACACCGACCCGCTCGCCCTCCACATCCGCGACTCCATCCTGGACGCCACCGGACACGACCGCCCGGCGCTGTCCGCCCCGGACTGCCGCCACGCCCACGCCGTACTGCACGCCCACCGCACCACCGTCATCGGCGAAGTGCACACCCACGCCGTACAGGTCGGCGAGAACAGCCTCTTCACCGGGCGGATGCACGTGGCCCGGCGCGGTGTCGGGTGTCTGCGGTTCAGCTATGTGCCGCCGGGCTCGCGCACCCCGCGCCGCTACCGCTGCCAGCCGGATCTGGTGGGGGCCGAGGAGGCGTGGCGGGTGCGGCCGCTGTTCAGCGGCGAGCGGTACGGCACACCGGTCTACGGGCAGTTGGCGGCCGGATGCGCGGAGGAGATCCGCCGGGGCGCCGAGGACGGCGCCGAGTTGGGCGCCTTCCACGATCTGTACCAGCCGCAGCGCGAGGACAGCCTGCGGGCGCGGCTCGCGGAGTACGCCCCGGCGGGCACGGACGCGGGAGTCATCGCCGTGACATGACCCGACGTGACACCGACACCCCGGCCCGCTCGTCCGGGCCCCCGCCCGCCAGACTTCCGAACCTTTCGAGGGGGACCCCTTCCATGCACGCCGATCTCTCCCGTCTCACCTTCCGGCCCGACCGGCGCTACTCCGCCGTCGTCGCCCAGCAGGGCCGCGTACAGCTCGACGCCGACGCCAACGAGCAGACCGCGATCCAGCTCCACCAGGCCCGTACGCTGGCCGCCGACCTGATCGGGCAGCACGGCGGCCCGGCCGGGGACGCCGGATTCCACGTCACCTTCAAGGGCGGCAGCCGCGATCTGGACGACCTGATCATCGAGGGCGGCCGCTACTACGTCGACGGCATCCTGTGCGACGCGACCCGGCCGCTGCCCGGTGTGCCGGTCGACGACGAGGCGACGGACGGGGCCACCGGCAAGGAGGGCGAGGCCGACGCGCCCGAGCCGGACGAGCCGCCCGCCACCTGGACCTACTGGGACCAGCCCGACGCCTACCGGGACCCGGAGCGGCCGGGCGACCGGCTGCCGGAGCAGCGTCCGTTCCTGGTCTGCCTCAAGGTGTGGGAGCGGTCGGTCACCGCGGCCGAGGACCCGGCGCTGCGCGAGGTGGCCCTCGGCTCGGCGATGCCGGACACGGCGGCGCGGGTCAAGGTGGTCTGGCAGGTGCTGCCGCTGGCGGGCTCGGCCCTGGAGCTGGAGAACCCGGAAGGGGCCGGCAAGGACCAGGTGGGCAAGGCGTTCGAGGCGTGGGCGCGGAAGGCGTCGGCGCCCGGGTCCCGGCTGGCGGCCCGTGGCGAGCGGCCGGAACACGCGGACGAGGACCCCTGCCTGGTGCGGCCGGACGCCCGCTACCGGGGGCCGGAGAACCAGCTTTACCGGGTGGAGATCCACGAGGGCGGTACGGCGAAGGAGGCTACCTTCAAATGGTCCCGGGAGAACGGCTCGGTGGTCTTCCCGGTCGATGAACTCGACGGCACCTGGGTGGAGTTGGCGTCGCTGGGCGGCGACGACAAGCTGGATCTGGGCGTCGGGGACCTGGTGGAGTTCGTGGACACGGCCTACACCAGCCGGGGTGAACCGCTGCCGCTGCTGCGGGTGGAGGAGGTCGACCTGCCGGGGCGGCGGGTGCGGCTGTCCGGTGAGCCGGAGCCGGGCGTCGGACGCCGCCCGGAGCTGCGGCCGTTCCTGCGCCGCTGGGACCACCGGGAGAGCGCCCGGCGCCCGCGCAAGGGCGCTGCTGCGCGGCTCAAGCGCGGTGCGCTCAAGGTCGAGGAGGGCCGCTGGCTGCCGCTGGAGGACGGTGTCGAGGTGTACTTCGCCGCGGATGGCGCCTACCGCTCCGGGGACCACTGGCTGATCCCGGCCCGTACCGCCACCGGCACCGTGGAGTGGCCGGTGAACGCGGCCCGCACCCCGCTGCTCCAGGCCCCGGCCGGGATCCAGGTGCACTACGCGCCGCTGGCGTGGGTGACGGCCGAGCAGGCGGAGCTGGACCTGCGGATGGTGTTCGGGCCGCTGGCCACGCCCGCCCCGGCCGCGGACGCGCGGGCGCTCGCGGCGGAGGCCGAAGCGGAGGCCGAGACCAGGGCCGGGGAGGACGCCGAGCCGGAAGCGTAGGCCCGGTCCGGAGCCGATTGAGTTCCGTGACCGTGGCATCCGTACATCACCATGCCGCATCCCTAAGGAGCATATCCATGGCCACGCCGCTCACCGCCGACCGTCTGCTCAAGGCGCTTCGCGACGAGGGACTGGAAGTTCACGAGTACCGCGACTGGCGCACTCACAACCGCAACTCCAAGGGCCCCTGGGGCCCGGTCAACGGGGTGATGATCCATCACACCGTCACCAAGGGCACGGACTCCTCCGTGGAGCTGTGCTACGACGGACACTCCTCGCTGCCGGGGCCGCTGTGCCACGGCGTCATCGACAAGGCGGGCGCGGTCCACATGGTCGGCCACGGCCGCGCCAACCACGCGGGTCTGGGCGACAGCGACGTGCTCAGAGCCGTCGTCGACGAATCCGCGCTGCCGTCCGACAACGAGGCGGACACCGACGGCAACCGCCACTTCTACGGCTTCGAGTGCATCAACCTCGGCGATGGCGAGGACCCGTGGCCGGAGGCGCAGAAGCTGGCGATCGAGAAGGTGTCCGCGGCCATCTGCCGCGCCCACGGCTGGACCCAGCGGTCGGTGATCGGCCATCTGGAGTGGCAGCCGGGCAAGATCGACCCGCGTGGTTTCACGATGGACTCCATGCGCGGCCGCATCGCCAAGCGGCTCGGCGCCAAGCCGGACGGCCCGGCCCCCAAGCCGCCCGCGACCTACGAGCCGTTCCCGGGCGCCGACTTCTTCCGCACCGGCCGCGAGAGCAAGATCATCACGGCGATGGGCAAGCGGCTGGTGGCCGAGGGCTGCGGACGCTACGAGGAGGGCCCGAGCCCCGAGTGGACCGAGGCGGACCGCAAGTCCTACGCGGCCTGGCAGCGCAAACTGGGCTACTCCGGCGATGACGCGGACGGCGTCCCCGGCAAGACCAGCTGGGACAAGCTGCGCGTGCGGAACGTCTAGCCGCGGCGCCGGTTTCCCCTGCCCCGGGGGCGGAGCGAGGAGACGGTCAGCGGTCCTCGCTTCCGCGCCCGGGGCAGTCCGCGTCCAGCAGCGGATCGATACCGGCCCGCAGGAAGCGCAGCAGGGTGTCGTCCGGCGCGGCGGCCAGCGCCGGTGAGCGGATGGCCAGCCGCAGCAGGGTGATGCCCATCAGCCACGCGGCCAGCAACTCCGCCCGCAGCTCGGCGTCCTCGCCCTCCAGGCGCCGTGCGAACCCTTGCGAGAACACCTCGGTGATCTCCTCGCGCAGCCGCCCCACGGTCTCCTCCCGGTTGGAGGAGCGGAGCTTGGTCAGCAGCGGATGCGGGGCCTCTTCCTCGGTGGGCCCCATCGAGACAACATCGCAGATCCACGCCGACACCTCGTCCAGCGGCAGATGGCGCAGCGGTTCGAACAGGCCGGTGCTGGTCGACACGGCGTCGAACAGCGCCTCCTTTGAGCCGAAATAGCGGTAGACCAGGGCGGCGTCCACCCCCGCGTCCTTGGCGATGTCGCGCACGCTGCAGCGGTCGTAGCCGTACCTGGCGAAACGCAGCGCGGCGGCCCCCAGCAGAGCGCTGCGCGTGCCCGCCGCGTCGTATTTGCGGGCCCGCGGGGGGAGATCGTCGCACCCTCGCGGGTCGCTTGCCCGGTTCACCTGTCGTACCTCCGCCTGGACCGTGCCGTACATGCTGCCGGTTCAGCCTCGCATGTCCAGAAGTCATCCACTGTTGTCATCACTTGTTGACCAAGATCGGGGTCAACGCGTTATGTTTTGTCAACGCGTGGTGACTTTGGTCGCCGGCTCGCGCGGTCCCGGCCGGACGAGGGTGTCCGGCCTGCTCGTCTCCCGAGCGGGCGGCCGCCGGGCCGACCCTTGCCACGTGCCCGCATCTGACCCCCAGCAGAAGTGGTGAACCCCTGTGCAGATACGACGCGTGGCCGTGGTGGGCACCGGATACGTCGGACTGACCACCGGCGCCTGTCTGGCCACCCTCGGCCATCGAGTGGTGTGCGCGGACACCGACCGCCACAAGGTGGAGCGGCTCCGGCGGGGCGAGGTCGACATCCTCGAGCCCCGCCTGCCCGAACTCGTCCGCGAGGGACTGGACTCCGGTCGGCTGGAGTTCACCCCCGACACCCGGGCCGCGGTCGCCGCCGCCGACGTGGTGTTCCTGTGCCTGCCGACCCCGATGGGCGTCGGCGGCGCCGCCGACCTGGCCGCCGTCGAGGCCGTGGCGGACCAGATCCGCGACGAACTGCCGCACGGCAGCGTGGTGGTCAACAAGTCCACCGTGCCCGTCGGCACCGCCGAGCGCGTCGCCGCGCTGCTGGACCGTCCGGACGTGGCCGTGGTGAGCAACCCGGAGTTCCTCCGGGAGGGTTACGCGGTGCGCGACTTCCTCCACCCCGACCGCATCGTGGTCGGCGCCGCGGACCAGGACGCGGCACGGCGGGTGGCCGGTCTGTACGCCGGGCTCGACGCCCCGCTGGTGCTCACCGACGCCGCGGGCGCCGAACTCGCCAAGTACGCGGCCAACTTCTTCCTGGCCATGAAGCTCTCCTTCGCCAACAACCTCGCCACGCTGTGCGAGCACTTCGGCGCCGATGTGGACGATGTGCTCGCGGGCATCGGCCACGACCCCCGCATCGGCTCGGCGTTCCTCCGGCCGGGCCCGGGCTGGGGCGGCTCCTGCCTGCCCAAGGACACCCATGCCCTGCTGACGATCTGTCAGGAGTCGGGCGTGGACTTCCCGCTGCTGGGCGCCACCATCGAGACCAACGTCGAGCACCAGCGTCGGCTCGTCGAGCGCGTGGTGGCCGGGTGCACACCGGGCGACGGCTCGCTGCACGGCGTACGGCTGGCCGTGCTGGGCCTGGCCTTCAAGGCGGGCACCTCCGATCTGCGCGACTCACCGGCCCTGGCCATCGCCCGGCTGCTCAAGGAGCGGGGCGCCGAGCTCCACGCCTACGACCCCGCCCTCCGCGAGACCCGCCCCGACCTCAGCGATCTGCTCACCCTCGCCGACACCCCCGAGGAGGCCCTAAGGGGAGCGCGCGCCTGTCTCGTCCTCACCGAGTGGCCGGAGTTCCGCGACCTCGACTGGGAGCAGATCGCCGGACTGCTCGGCTCCCCGCACGTCTACGACTTCCGCAATCTGCTCGACCCGGACCGGCTCCGCCGCGCCGGGCTGACCTGCGAGGGCATCGGCCGCACGCTCGCGATGTCGCGCTGACCGCCCCACCGACCCCTTCTCGCCGTACGAGACCCTTCCCACAGAAAGGCCCCTGCGTTGCGGGTTATGTTCACCACGCTCGGCAGCCCCTCCCACGGCCGGGCCCAGCTTCCCCTCGCCCGGTCCCTCGCGGCCGCCGGCCATGAAGTGCTGGTCGTCACCACCCCGGCCCTCGCCTTCGTCTTCGAACGGGAGGAGGTGCGGGTGACGAGCGCCATCGGCGACTTCAGCCCGTCCGCCTTCCTCGGCACCGTACTGGCCGAGGAGAACCCCCAGAGCGGTCCGCCGGAGATGGCCGGCGAGGAGCTGCAGGCGCGCATGCTGCGCCTCATGGCCAAGGCCGTGTCCGGTCCGATGGCCACGATGCTGCTGGACACCCTGCTCCCCGTGGCACACGACTTCCGCCCCGACCTCATCCTGCGCGACGGCATGGACCTCGCCTCCTGCGTCATCGCCGAAACGCTCGGCATCCCCCAGCTCTCCACCCCCTCCGGGGCCTCCAACACCTTCGACCCGGCCGGAATACTGCCGGGCCTCAACGCCCTGCGGAAACGGCGGGGACTGTCCACCCTCGAGGACCCGCTGTCGCTCATCCCGCACGGGCGCGTCGACTACGTACCACCGGCCTTCTCCTTCGCCCGCCATCTGCCGGCCTCCTGGTCCTACCGGCAGACGGTGGACGTGGACCGCGGCGCCGCGCTGCCGCGCTGGGTCGCCGATCTGCCCACCGACCGGCCCCTGATATTCGCCGCCATCGGCACCGCGATCCCCATGTTCCACGGCAACAGTGAGGCGGACGTCCCCGCGTCGCCCCTGCCGGTGCCGGATCCGGTGGACACGCTGCACGCCATGATCCAGGGGCTGTCGCGGCTGGAGGAGTGCACCGTCGTCCTCGCCACCTCCGGCATCCCCGTGGACACCGACGGGTTGCCGCCGCATGTGCACATCACCAAGCGGCTGCCACAGCCCCTGCTGCTGGAATCCGTGGACCTCTTCCTCACCCACGGCGGCTTCAACAGCATCCGCGAATCGATGCGCACCGCGACACCGATGGCCGTGCTGCCCCAGTTCGGCGATCAGCCCGGCAACGCACAGCGGGTCGAGGAACTCGGCCTCGGCCGGCACATCACCGACCCCACGCCGGACGGCATCACCACCGTCTGCCGTGAGCTGCTGGCCGACGACGACTGCCGCGCCGTGGCCCGCCGGGCGCGGCTGGAGATGCTGGCGCTGCCGGAGATCGACAGTGCCGTCGCCGACCTGGAGAAGATCGCCGGATAACACCCGGCTTCCGGAGCCCGGGCGCCGCGCCCGGGCTCCGGGCCCCGCTCTTCCCCGGCCTCCGGCCTCCGCACTTCGCCCGGTCTCCGGCCTCCGCACCTCCCCGGCCTCCGGCTTCGAGTCCCCGCTCCGGGCTTCGAGCCCTGGCTTTCCCCGGCCCCCCACGCGCGGCAGAGAAGGTTCGCAGGTACGTATGTCGTCCTCATCCACCACCACCGAGCCCACCGAGCCCACCGAGCCCCAGAGCCCCGCCCGGCTGTCCCACCGCCAGGTCGTCACCGTGCTGTCCGGACTGATGCTCGGCATGTTCCTCGCCGCGCTCGACCAGACCGTGGTCTCCTCGGCACTGCGCACCATCGCCGACGATCTGCACGGCCTCACCGCCCAGGCGTGGGTGACCACCGCCTATCTCGTCACCGGCACCATCGTCACCCCGCTGTACGGCAAGCTCTCCGACATCTACGGCCGCCGGCCGGTCTATCTGACCGCCATCGTGCTGTTCACCTTCGGGTCGCTGCTGTGCGGATTCGCCACGTCCATCCACCAGCTCGCGGCCTTCCGGGCGGTCCAGGGCCTCGGCGGTGGCGGACTGATGTCGCTGGCCATGACGATCATCGCCGACATCACCTCGCCACGGGAGCGCGGCCGCTACCAGGGCTACATCACGGCGGTGTTCGCCGGTTCCAGCGTCGTCGGCCCCCTGGTGGGCGGGGTGTTCGCCGGGCGCGCCACCCTGCTGGGGCTCGACGGATGGCGCTGGATCTTCCTGGTCAACATCCCGCTGGCGGCCCTCGCCATCGTGGTGATCCTGCGCGTGCTGCACGTGCCCCACCAGCCCGTACGGCACCGTCTGGACTACGGCGGGGCGCTGACGCTGGCGGTCGGGATCGTGCCCCTGCTCATCGTCGCCGAACAGGGGCGGAGCTGGGGCTGGGGCTCTCCCCGGGCGCTGATGATGTACGCGGTGGGGGTGGTCGGGCTGGTCTCCTTCGTGCTGCTGGAGCGGCGGATGGCGGACGCCGCGCTGCTGCCGGTCAAACTGTTCCGCATCCGCGCGTTCCGGCTGGGCACCGTGCTGCACTTCACCGTGGGCATCACCATGTTCGGCGCCATGACCACGCTTCCGCTGTATCTGCAGCTGGCCAAGGGCATGAGCCCGATGAAGGCGGGCCTGGCCACGCTGCCGACCATGGCGGCGAATGTGACGGTGACCCTCGTGGTGGGCCGGCTGATGTCACGGACGGGCCGGTTCAAGGTCCATCTGGTGGCGGGGGTCGGCTCCCTCACCGTCGCCATGCTGGTGTTCGCCACGCTGAGGGACGACAGCCCGCTGTGGTACGTCGCCATCGGCATGGTGTTCATGGGGGCGGGCCTGGGCGCGGCGATGCAGACGATCACCACGCTCGCCCAGTCCGAGGTGCCCGGACGCGACATGGGGGCGGCCACCGCGTCGGTGAACTTCTTCCGCTCCAACGGCGGCACGGTGGGCGCCGCCGCCTTCCTGTCCATCCTCTTCTCCCTGGCCGGTTCGCGGATCAGCGAACGCCTGGCGGTGGCCTCCGAGGACGCGTCGTTCCGCCGACTGGCCGAGGAACCGGCGAACGCGGAGGCGCTGAAGGGCGTCCTGCGGCCCGACGGCGGGGTGAACCTGGAGGACTCGGCGTTCCTCCGCCACCTCGATCCGGGCGTGGCGCAGCCGTTCCTGGAGGGCTATGTCAGCGCCCTGCGCGTGGTGTTCCTCACCGGGGCCGCGGTGGCCCTGATCGCCTTCGTGATCGCCGCCTGGCGAGTGCCGAACACCCAGCTCTCCGCCGACTGACCCGGTCGGCGGGAGCGGGCGGACCGAGGCGACGGGCGGGGGCGCCACGGCACGGCCCGTACGAAACCCGGGGCCCACCAGGGCACCGGAGCGATCTACCAGGGCACCGGTGTGCCGTCCCAGGAGAAGAACCCGCCGGTGGGCCCGGTGTCCGGCAGAAGGGCGAGCCGGACCGCGCCCGCCGCCGCCTCGGCCGGATCCCCGTCGCTCTCGGCGGCGCGGGCGTTCAGATCGGTCCTGCGCAGCCCGGGGGCCAGCGCGTTGACCTTGAAGCCCTCGGACGCCAGGGCCTGGGCGGTGTAGACGGTCAGGGCGTTCAGGGCCGTCTTGGAGGAGCGATAGGCCGCGCCCGATCCGGCGGAGACGGCGAACTGGTGCTCCGGGTCCGCGCTCCAGGTCAGCGAACCGGTGCCGCTGGAGATATTCACGATCCGGGGGGCGGGCGAGCGGCGCAGGGCCGGAAGAAAGGCGTTGGTGACGGCGAGAACACCGAAGACGTTGGTCTCATACGTCCGGCGGAAGCTGTCGAGATCCGCCTCGGGCGCCGTGCCGCCGTCCACCATGATGCCCGCGTTGTTGACCAGGATGTCCAGCCGGTCCAGTTGCGCGGCGGCCGTGGCGATACTGCCGGGGTCGGTCACGTCGAGCACCATCGGCCGGGCGCCGCCGCCGATCTCCTCGACGGCCCGCCGCCCCCGCTCGGCGTCGCGCGAGCCCACGTACACGGTGAGCCCCTCGGCGGCGAGCTGATGTGCGATGTCCTTGCCGATGCCCTTGTTGGCACCGGTGACCAGTGCTGTGCGATTGTTCATGACATCAAGGATTCCCCGGCCCCGGCCACCCTGCCAGGGACAACCTGTACCAGGCAGCCGAAGGAGGCAGCATGGCGAGGCACGAACTGGCCCGCTTCCTGCGGGACCGCCGCGAGGCGCTGCGCCCCCACGACATCGGTCTGCCCGCCGACCCCCACCGCCGTACGCCGGGTCTGCGGCGGGAGGAGGTGGCGGAGCTGGCCCATATGTCGGTCGACTACTACACCCGCCTCGAACAGGCCCGGGGCCCCCGGCCCTCGCCGCGCATCCTGGACGGGCTGGCGGGGGCGCTGCGGCTCGCGCCCGCCGAGCGCAGCCATCTGTTCCGGCTCGCGGGGACCAGCGCGCCCCCGGGTGTGCGGGCGGTGCGGCGGGTACGCCCGCATATCGCCCAGATGCTGCGGCGGCTGCCCGACACCGGGGCGATCGTCACCGACGCGGCCTACGACGTGGTCGCCTGGAACCCGCTGGCGCAGGCCCTGCTCGGCGAGGACCTCCGCCGGCACAGCAACCTCGCCCGCCGCCGTTTCCTGGCCCGGGGCCACGCGTACGAGAGCTCCAGCGCCCAGGAATTCGGCCACATCGTGGTCGCACGGCTGCGCCGGGCCGCCGACCGCTACCCCCGTGACACGGCGCTCACCGTACTGCTGGGCGAACTGCGCACCGGCAGCGAGGAGTTCCGGCAGATCTGGGACGAGCGTCCGGTCCACGCGCCCGGCCACCGGACCAAGACCATCGACCACCCCACGGCCGGAACACTCAAGCTGAACTGTGACGTCCTGCTGGTACCCGAGGACGACCAGGAAGTGGTCCTGATCACGGCCGACCCCGGGTCGCCCTCCGCCCGTACGATCCGCGGGCTCGCGGGCGCGGCGGCGCCCTGAGGCGTGGCCCGCGCGCCGTCAGTTCCGTGAATTGCCGAACAGCAGGCGGTACACGACGAGGAGAACGAACGCGCCGCCGATCGCCGCGCCCCAGGTGGCAGGGTCGAAGAACTCCTTCTGGACCTCCCGGTCGAAGAACTGCGCGGAGATCCAGCCGCCCACGAAGGCCCCCGCGATGCCGATGATCGTGGTGCCGATCAGCCCGCCCGGGTCACGCCCGGGGAGAAGGACCTTGGCGATGACTCCGGCCAGCAGGCCGAGGATGATCCAGCTCACGATACCCACGTTGTCGTCCCCTTCGTTGTGCTCTGGTGCGGTCGTGCCGTGCCGGGGTGAGCGGCTTGATCTCCGGATGCCCAGGGGAGCGGGCGCCATGCCTGAACAGTGCGTGAAGAACGCCGGTCAGCCATAGGACAGATTGGAGCAGGGGTCGTCGTCGGCGGAGCGGGCGTCCTCGGCCACCTTCGAGGGCAGCGCGGAGGGCGTGGAGGGCGTGGAGGCGCCGGGAGAGGGCGCGGTGAGATACGTCTGCCCCAGGGTGAGGCTGATACCCGGGGTGGTGGCGGGCCGCAGTTCGGCGCCGGGGAAGAGCTGGGCCACGGTCCGGGCCTTGTCCCGCTCGCCGGGGCCGTAGCCGATCACGGTGGTGGCGTGGTCCTGGCTGTCGGCGTTCGTGGCGCCTGCCACGGTGAAGCCATGCGTCGTGAGGGTGTCCGCGGCGCGTGCGGCGAGCCCCGGGGTGGTGGTGCCGTTGTACACGGTGACGCTGATGCCCGCGCCCGCCACGGTGGACGTGGCGCTCGGGGTGCCGCTCGGGGTGGCGGAGGCCCGATGCCCGCCCTTCTTCCCACCGGCCGCCTTCCCGTCGATGGTGCGGTCGGCCCTGATGTCGGCCCACAGCGCATCGGCGTCGGGCTGGACCACGGCCACGCGTTCGCCCTGGTAGCGCCAGGGGATGGTGAGGAACTTGGTGTTGTGCAGATCGATGTCCTTCAGCGACATGGCGAAGGACATCAGCTTCTTGGCCGACCCGAGCCCCGGGTCCACGGTCATGGACTTGGTGGCCGCGTCCGCCAGCGGATACAGCGCGGTCGGGTCGAATCCCTGGCCCTTCACCTTCTTGAACAGACTGGAGATGAACGCCTGCTGCCGCTGTATGCGCCCGATGTCGGAGCCGTCGCCGATGCCGTGGCGGATGCGGACGTAGTCCAGCGCCTTCTGCCCGGAGACCGTCTGCACCCCCTTGCTGAAGATGCGCTTGCCGCGGGTGCCGCGGTTGGGGCTCAGATCGCGTTCATAGACGTTCTGGGGTACGCAGACCTGCACCCCGCCGACCGCGGAGGTCATCCGCGCGAAGCCTTCGAAGTCGATGACGACGGTGTGGTCCATACGCAGCCCGGTCAGCTTCTCGACGGTGTTCTGGGTGCAGGCCGGGTTGCCCTGCGCCGTCTCGCCCACGGAGAACGCCGAGTTGAACATGGTGTTCCGCTGCGTCCTGGTCCATTTGCCGTCGGGCAGCCGGCACGGCGGGATGTCGACCAGGGTGTCGCGGGGTATCGACACCCCGACCGCGTGCTTGCCATCGGAGTAGACATGCAGCAGGAGGGCGGTGTCCGAGCGGCCCACGTCTCCGGTGCCGCCGCCCAGCTTGCTGTTGTCGCCCGACCGGGTGTCCGATCCGATGACCAGCACGTTCTGGCCGGCGGCATTGCCTTCGGGGCGATTGTCCGAGAGGCCGTCCGCCCCGAAGGTGGTGATGTTGCCGTTCAGCTTGAAGTAGAGCCAGCCCACCCCGCCGCCGAGCAGCACCAGGAACGACACCACGATCAGCAGAGCGATCCGCAGCGGGCGGCGCCCCTTGCGCTGCCCGCCCGCGTCGGCCGGCCCCGTGGTGGCGCTTCCCGTCGTCTCCCCGTCTCTGCCTGTCATGCGCGTCCTTCGTCCGGCGGCTGTTCGCAGGAGAAGACGAACGATGTTGGCTTCAGGTTCTGCGGTTGGTGCGCGGAGGTTCAGCGGGCCAGGGCGACGGCGAACGGCCGGAGTCCGTGGCGGCGCAGCACATGGGGCACGAGCAGGACGAGGGCTTCGGTGGCGCGCGCGGTGGTGATGTCCCCGAGGTCCTCGATCCACTCGGGCTTCCAGCCGAGGCCGGCGAGGAGGTCCGCGGTGATGGCCTTGGCGTCCGCGTCGTCGCCGGAGAGGTAGGCGGTGGGCGGGGTGGACAGGTCGGCGGGGGCGGTCATGACCGGGAAGAGCATGGTGTTGAGGGTCTTGACCACCCGGGTCGCGGGCAGGGCCCGCTGAAGCTGCTCGGCCAGACTGCCGCCGGGATAGCACAGGTCGGAGGGAAGCCCGTCGGCGGTGTGCCGGGTGGCGTTGGAGACATCGATGAGGATCTTGCCCGCCAGCTCGGTGTGCAGGGCGGAGAGGCGTTCCAGGGCGGTGTCACCCGGGGTGGCGTTGATGACGACCTCGGCGGTGGCGGTGGTGGTGCGCTGGTCGGCGTGGCGGATCGCCGGGACGGTGGTGCCGGTCTCGTCGGCCGCGGTCTCCTGGGACGGTTGCCGGTGGCCGAGGGTGATCTGGTGCCCGGCGGTGGCGAGGGCGCGGGCGAGACCGCTTCCGACGCGTCCGGTGCCGAGGATGCCGATGCTGGTCATGCGAGGGTGCTCCTTGCTGGGTGCGAGTGGGCAGGCGAGGCCCGACGGGACCTGCTGGGTGCGAGTGGGCAGGCGAGCCCGACGGGACCTGCTGAGTGCGGGTGGTCAGGCGCGGGAGGACAGGACAGCGACGGCCGCGGCGTGGATACCGGGGGCGGTGGCCAGGAAGTCACGGCCGGCCAGGTCCCATGGATTGCCCCCGGTGCCGGTGACGGTGCCCCCGGCCTCGGCGACCAGCAGGGCCCCGGCCACCAGACCCGAGCGCACATCGGAGAACTGCCAGAACGCGTCCATGCGTCCGGCGGCGACCTGGATCAGCTGCAGGGTGGCGGGCACCGAGACACGGACGACCAGGCCGTGGATCAGCATCCGCGTGACCGAGGCGCCGATCCGGCGGAACGTGCGCTCGTCCTCTCCGGGACGGGCCTGGCCCGTGCCGACCAGGGCCGCGCCCAGGTCCGTCTTGGCCGACACCCGCAGTGGCGCCCCGTTCAGATGGGCGCCCTGACCGGCCACCGCGGTGTACCAGTCGCCGGTCAGCGGAAGGTGGACGACGGTGAGGACCGGGTGGTTGTCGCGGACGAGGGTGGCGGTCACGGCCCAGTCGTCCATGCCGTGCACATGGTTGATATTGCCCTCGGCCGGGTCGACGATCCACCACTCGCCCGGAGGCAGCGCACCACCTTCCAACTCGTCCTCGGCCCAGCGCGCGCCCGGCCTCGCGGCCATCAGCGGCGCCTTCAGGACGTCGAGTACGGCGTCGTCATTGGCGTGGATCTCCGTGACGATCTCGTCGAGGGCCACACCGCGGGCCTGTGGGGTGTGGCGCTGCCGCAGCAGTTCGCCGGCGGTGCGTACGGCGGCGGTGACCCGGTTGAGCAAGGTGGCGTCGAGGCCGGTGTCGGGGGTGGTGCCGGTGGCAGTGGACATGAGGTGCTCCCACGAGTGGTGAAGAGAGGGGAGGCTCGGCGCGCGCTTCGCCGTCTGCGCCTCGACGGTAGGCAACCTCATCGATGAACGGCAATTGCACATCTGGCACTGCTGGTGTTACCCGCGTGCAAGGGAAGGTGGAGGGCCGCGCGAAGGGCCCGAACCTGGTCCGCCAGGTTGTGCCGCCAAGGCCGGTCTGGGCAGCGGAACGGACCTACGGCAACACATGCGGATCCCCCTGTGCACCACCCCCTCCGCCTACCGGCGGGCATTCCGCTCGACCACCGTCACGCACCGCCCTCGATCAGCTCGCTCCGGCTCATGACGGGCTCTCAGAGCGCGGAGATCACCCGCCTGCGGTCCTCCATGGCACGGCGGGCGAGCCGGGAGGCGGGGGCGAGCCGGTCGTACTCGTGGATGGCCCCGCTGTGGACATGCAGTTCGGTGGAGACATCGGCCTCGGCGAGCCGCTGTGCGTAGGTGACGGCCTCGGCACGGAAGATGTCGAGCTCTCCGACCTCGACATAGGCGGGTGCCAGGTCCGCGACGGTGGCGACGCGCGCGGGCGCCGCCTCCGGCGGGCCGGCGTCGGTGCCGAATGCCGTGCCCAGCAGGGCGTGCCAGCCCGTCCAGTTGTCGTCCCAGGTCCAGGCGACATACGGGGTCAGCCGTGGATCCGGGGTGAGAGTGCGATCGTCCAGCATGGGATACAGCAGCGCCTGGCGAGCGAGGGGAACTCCCCGCTCACGGGCGAGGATCGCCGTGCCCGCGGCGAGCCCGCCCCCGGCGCTGTCGCCCATGACGGCGACGCGGCTGGGGTCGACCCTCAGCTCGGCCGCGTGGCCGCCCAACCAGGTCAGCGCGGCGAACACGTCCTCGACGGGGCCGGTGCCGGTGGCCGCGTCGGGGGCCAGACGGTAGTCCACGGACAGGAACGGCACCCCGGTCGCCTGGACGTACCCGGCGACGACGGAGTCGTAGAGGTCGACACTGCCGGCGATCATCCCTCCGCCATGGGCGTAGACGACCGCGGAACCCGGCGCGGAGTCGGCCTTCTCGTACCAGCGGACGAGGACCTCCGCCCCGTCCGCGGACCGCACCTTGTGCGAGTCCGCCTTCACCAGGGGAAAGCCGGAGGGGTAGGCCGGAAGCAGGGAGGCCAGCCACCGCATCGAGGCCATGCCCCTGGCGCGCAGCGTCCGCCAGTCGTCGCGTGCGGGCGGGGGAGTGGGGCCACCCTGCTCGGCGAGGGCCTGCAGCACCGCGGCGAGCTCAGGGTCGAGGGTGAAGGCCATGGTCGACTCCGTTCGAGGACGGCGGGGCGGCGGGGCGGCTACCCCAACTGTCCTCAAAGACTGCTGTGTTGCGCTTGAGAGCCGGTACAGAAGCCCAGTGGCGGCAGCGGAACACCGGCCGTGGCACGGCGGGAACCCCCCGGGGCGGGCGCGCCTTCCCTTCGGCGCGCCCGCCCCTGACCCTCGGCTCTCCCGACCAGCGCCTTCCCCGCGTCCGCTCCCGTACTCCAAGGAAACCCGAGAGTCCGGGTGCCCAAGCACCGGTGCCCCGGCCGGAACGAGTCCGGATGCTGTTGGTTAATTCGGAGCCGGGCCTGCTTCGCCCCGTCGATCGGGTGGTCGGCGGGGCGAAGTGCTGCGAAGTGGCTGGTGCGGGTGCGGGCTCGTGGGGCGCCGGTGAGGTGGGCGTCAATGCGGGCGAGGTTGATCGCCGCTCCGGTCAGCTGGTGCTGGAGGCTGGTCTTGGCAAGCCCGCGATAGCGGGATCTGCGCAGACCGCAGCGCTGAACACCCTGAGAAATCGTCCCTTCGACCCCCGCGCGGATCTTGTAACGCTCCTTCCAGCGATCGGTTTGCTGGAGGGAGCGAGCGTGGCCAATGGCGTCGTGTTCCTCGTGGTGTCGGAAGGTCAGCTGGCGCCGTTCTGCGGTCGGCGAGCTGACACAGTCCCGCAGGTGTGGGCACGGCCGGCAGTCGGAGGTCGAGAATTTCACCCGAACCACGGGGGTGCCGCGGTGGGAGAGGGCTTCCTGCCACTTGTCCGTGGTGATCCCGCCGGGGCAGGTGACGCTGCGGTTGTTCCAGTCGATGATGAAGGCGTCCTGGCCGTGGCCTTTGCTTCTCACCTGGGCCTGAGGTGTGGTGTCGGGCCCGATCGGACCGTGCAGCTCGACCCCGTGGTCGTCTTGGGCGGCGACGATGTGGGCAGCGGTGGGGTAGCCGGCATCGACCCAGTGTTCAGCGGGCAGACAGCTGCGGGCGGCCAGTCCGGCATGGATGGCTGAGGTCATGGCCACGTCAGGGACGGTGGAGACGGTGGTCACGACATTGGTGATCAGGTTCGGGACATCGGGCTCGCAGGTCTCGGTGAGATGGACCTTGAAGCCGTCCCAGAAGGTGTCACGCTCGACGCTGCCGCGCGCCTCGATGTCATAGGGGGTGACCAGGCGAATCGCGCCCGGCGGCCGGTCTTTTGGGTTCCGCCGCCGCACCTCACCTTCGACCAGATGGAAGTGCTGCACCCACATCTGCCGTAAGACCTCCACCTCCGGCACCGTCCGTAATGCGGCAGGCGCACCGGACGAGGTGACGGCCTCAAGCAGCCGCATCCCGTCGCTTCCGATCCGCTGGCCGATCTCGTCCCGCTTGGCCGGGGCCTTGGGGAACCGTGAGTCCTCGGCGCGGGTGGCGTAGTGCCGAAACCAGTCCGGCCCGGCGACCTCGGACAGCCAGTCGGGAACGGCTGCGGCAAGCGCGTTCAGGGCCGCGCGCAGCGTCTCGGCGACCATCTCCAGCCAGCACAGCTCCCTCGCCGCCGACAGCACATGCGTGGAGTCGGTCCGAGCCTTTCCCCTACCGATGAGCAGCCCCTTTTCCCGGGCCGCGGCAAGGATGCCGTCCAGCACCCACCGTCCAGCGTCCGCCTGAACCAGCCGATCCCTGAACTCCGAGAGGATGGAGAAGTCGAAGCCCGGATCATCCAGCCGGAGCCCGAGGGCGTACTTGAAGTCGATCCGAGCCCGGACCGCATCTGCGGCCTGCCGGTCGGTCAGCCCCTCGACGAACTGCAACACCAACACCAGCGCAAGGCGCCCCGGTGACCAGGCATGCCTGCCCCGCGACGGGAACAGACCCGCGAACTCCTCATCGTCGAACAGCGGCCCCAGCTCATCACGGACCCGGATCGCCAGGCTCCCTTTCGGGAACGCGGCCCGCGCCACCCGCACCGTGTCCACCGGGATCTCCCCAGAGCCCTTCGGCTGCATCGACATCTGCACCCACCCCATACGACAACGTCGGCCTTCAAGACCACAACCGGGTCTTGAAGGCCGACGTCACGCCCGGCTCCGAATTAACCAACAGCATCCGGAACGAGTCCGGCCGGGGCACCGCGCTGTCGCCTGACGGGTCTTATGGATCAGTCCCGCTGGGCGCCCTTGGGAAGCTGGCGCCACTTCACCTCGGTGGTGGTGTCGTACGTCCAGTCGAGCATCTTCTTCGCGTCCGGGTAGCGGTCCGCGTCGTTGAGCACGACTCCCACGACCTCCTTGTCACCGCGCTTGGCGGCGAACACCAGACACGGTCCGGCGGGGGTGGTGGTCCCGGTCTTGACGCCGATCGCGCCCTGGTACGAGCCCAGCAACTGGTTGGTGTTGTCCCAGGAGTAGTACCGGGTGTTGCCGTTGGCCGCCGGTGCCTCCTGCTTGGTGGACACCGACTTGACAACCGTGTCGAACGTCGCGTTGTCCATGGCGCGGCGGGTCAGCTGCGCCAGGTCACGGGGCGTCGAGTAGTTGTCGCTGTCGGCCGAGACACCGTCGAAGGAGTCGTAGTTGGTGTTGGCCAGCCCGAGGTCCTCCGCCTTCGCGTTCATCTTGGAGATGAAGGACTTGGTGCGCTCGGCGGTGGTGTCGCCGGTGCCGAAGGTGTCGGCCAGCGCCATCGCCGCGTCACAGCCGGACGGCAGCATCAACGCGTACAGCAACTGGTTGACGGTGAGTTTGTCACCGGTCTGCAGGTCCGCCGTGCTGGCGCCCGCCTTGGTGACATAGTCGCGGTATTCCTGCTTGACGGTGACCTGCTGGTTGAGGTCCAGACCTCGGGTCTCGAGCACCACGAGGGCAGTCATGATCTTGGTGGTGCTCGCCATCGGACGCTTGGTGTTGGCGTCCTTGGCCATCAGCTCCTTGTTGGAACCGGTGTCGAGCAGGTAGGCGCCCTGGGCGCTGACCTCCGGTGGCGGCTCGGCCGAAGCCTGGGCCATCGCCACCGGGACCGCGATCGCTACGGCCACCGTGGACGCGACCGCCGCGACTTTCCAGCGGGGGGTCACGATTCCACGACGTTTATGCATCCGCCCTCCTTTTCGGTTGTTGACGATTGGGCGAGCGCATCGTCTCACCGGGCGAAACGCGGCCACGCTTCGGGGTATCGGCCAAGCGATGGCATCGGGGACACAACTACTCCCCGGACCAGCACGGTTGATCCGCCACGGCCGTGCGGTCCGGTGCGTGCGCCCGTCGGTCCGCGACACTCATCGGATGAGCCGGACACTCGATCACGATGCACTGCGCGGACGTGTCGCCGTCGTCGCCGGGGCGACCCGCGGTGCCGGGCGCGGGATCGCCGCCGCGCTGGGCGAGGCCGGCGCCACCGTCGTCTGCACCGGGCGCAGCAGCGTATCGGGCAGGGGCGGGTCGGACTACGACCGGCCCGAGACGATCGAGGAGACGGCCGAGCTCGTCACGCGGCTCGGTGGCACCGGCATCGCCATCCGCACCGACCATCTCGACCCCGGGCAGGTCGGGCGGCTGGCCCAGCGCATCCGCCACGATCACGGCGGCATCGACGTCCTGGTCAACGACATCTGGGGCGCCGAGCGGCTCAAGGGCGGGCCCGCCGACTGGAACACCCCGATCTGGGAACACAGCCTCGACGACGGGCTGCGCATTCTCCGGCTCGGTCTAGACACCCACCTGATCACCTCGCATCACCTGCTGCCGCTGCTGATCGGCGAGCCGGGTGGTCTGCTCGTCGAGATGACCGACGGCACCGCCGCGTACAACGCCGACCGGTATCGCATCTCGGTCTTCTACGACCTGGTGAAGACCGCGGTGAACCGGCTGGCCTTCTCCCAGGGCCATGAGCTGGCGCCGTACGGGGCGACGGCGGTCGCCATCACACCGGGCTGGCTGCGCTCGGAGATGATGCTCGACGCCTACGGAGTCGGCGAGGACAACTGGCGTGACGCCCTGCTGCCGGACAGGGGCGAGGGCCGCCCGACGGCCCCCGGAGGCTTCGCGTCCTCCGAGTCCCCTCGCTACGTCGGCCGGGCCGTCGCCGCGCTGGCCGCCGATCCCGACCGGGCGAGGTGGAATCAGCGGTCGGTCAGCTCCGCGGAGCTCGCCGGGGAGTACGGATTCACCGACATCGACGGGGCGCGGCCCGACGGCTGGACCGCGACCTGACAGAGACCCCGTCAGGGCTGATCAACGCGTGACGCACGTGGCGCCGGGTGTTCTGGCCGCTCTGCCACCGCCCGGGGCGGCTCCGCGCCACGCCGCGGCTCGGCGCCACGCCGTCGCGCGGCCCGTCGGCACACCGCGAAACCGGCAATGGCCAGCAGCAGATAGGCGGGGACGAGCAGCACCGCGTCCGGCGTCGTCTGCTCGGTGTGCCAGCCCGCACCGCGCCGGTCGCCCTCCAGCACGATCCGGTTGACGGTCAGGAAGGTCAGATGGGTGCCGATGGCGGCCCACAGCGGAGCCCGGCCCACGGCCGTCCGGGCCGCCACGAGCGTCAGTCCGAACACGGTCAGGAGGATGAGGTAGTCGACGGGGTTCTGCCCGTCCGGTGCGAACCCGATCGGTTCCGGATCGCCGCCGACCAGATGCGCGGTCGCGGCCCCGACCATGGTCGATGCCCCCGGCACCAGCAGGAACACCGCCGTCGTGCCGAGGGCCGACACGGCAGCGCCGAACCGTGTGCGGAGTGAGGTCCACGCGTAGCCGCGCAGGGTCGTCTCCTCCGGCAGCGCTTCGAGCAGGAAGGCGACCACCCCGTTCGAGAGGACGAACTCGGCGAGGGTGGCGGGCTCGATACGCGACCAGCGCAGCATGCCCGCGGCGGTACCCGCGCCGAGAACAAGGGCGGCCGCGGCCGCCGTCACCCCCACCCCGGTCAGCAGCGCACGCAGGCTCGCGCCCGCCCCGCCGAACCCGAGCCACGCCGGGGACCGGCGCCCCCGGCGTACGAGGAGGAGTACGAGTGGCACGGCCAGCGCCGTGACCAGCGCGCCCGGTAGCACCCGGGCCGCGAAGCCGGTGAGGCCGAGGGCGTCGGCGCCGACCGGACCCAGGGCCGTGCCGACACCGAGTGCCGTGGCCATCACCAGACCACCGGTCAGTGCCCGGAGCAGGGTGGCGGTGGCCGAGGGGGCGGGCGTACCGGTGTGCGGCTCGGTCATGGGGAGGTCCTCCGGGAAGCGCGATTACTTCCGCCATCCTCACGTCCCACATCGCCACGAAGCTCGTAGCTACTGATGAAACCGCCCATACATCCTTCGACGTACCGCGCGTCCGTGGTCTGAGCCCATCGGCCGGGGCGGACCGCCCACGAAGCCGCCCGTCCGCGCACCGGTGTCACTTGGCGCCGCGCCGGTCAGCGGGGGCGGGCGGTAGCGCAGCGTACGCAGGTGTCCGCCGCCGGGCGCACCTCCAGGCGTTCCGCCGGGATCGGCTCGCCACACACCGCGCACCGCCCGTAGTCGTCGCGGTCCAGCCGCTCCAGCGCCTCTTCCAGCGCGGTCAGATGATCGCGTGCCTGGGCCAGCAAGGCGGCGACATGGGCCCGCTCGAAGGCGGTGCTCGACCCCTCCGGGTCGTGCTCGTCGTCGACCGCCACCAGGGCGTTCGACGCGACGATCCCGTCGAATTCACGGTTCAGGGCCGTGATCCGCTCCCTGGTGCCGGCGTGCTCGGCCACCAGCCGTTCACGGATGGACGCTCGCTCGGCCCGAGACAGAGCGCCATTACGGGATGAATCGCTCATGTCGTCATAACCTCCGCGCCCCCGTCCGCATTCCGGTTCGCACCGGAAGTCTTGACGTCTCTGGGGTGCGATGCAATGGATGGGAGCGCTCCCAAATTCGCTGTTGCGGATAACATCACGCGCCCACTCCTTGGAGTCATGATGAGACGGAAGAGATCTCTGGCCGCCTTACTGGCCTTATTGGTCAGCCTTCTCGGGATCGCGGGTCTCGGCCGGACCGCCCATGCCGAGCCCGCCCGCCCGCAGACCCCCCTGGCCCCCCTGGCTACGGGGCTGCACATCAGCGACGGCCGCCTGCTGGAGGGCAACGGCAACGACTTCGTCATGCGCGGTGTCAACCACGCGCACACCTGGTATCCGGGCGAGACGCGGTCGCTGGCCGACATCAAGGCCCTGGGCGCCAACACCGTCCGGGTCGTCCTCTCCAACGGCCACCGCTGGGCCAAGAACAGCCCCGAGGACGTGGCCGCCATCGTCGCCCAGTGCAAGGCCAATCGGCTCATCTGTGTACTGGAAGTGCACGACACCACCGGCTATGGCGAGGACGCCGCGGCCGCCTCGCTCGACCAGGCGGCCGACTACTGGATCGGCCTCAAGAGCGTGCTCACCGGCCAGGAGAACTACGTCGTCATCAACATCGGCAACGAACCCTGGGGCAACACCGACCCGACCGGCTGGACCGCCCCCACCGTCGCCGCCGTCCAGAAGCTGCGCAATGCCGGGTTCCAGCACACCATCATGGTGGACGCGCCCAACTGGGGACAGGACCTGCAGAACGTGATGCGCACCAACGCGCGGACCGTCTACGACGCCGACTCCACGGGCAACCTGATCTTCTCGATCCACATGTACAGCGTCTATGACACGGCGCAGGAGATCACCGACTATCTGGACGCCTTCGTGGCCGCCAGGCTGCCCATCCTCATCGGCGAGTTCGGCGGGCCCGCCGACCAGTGGGGCGATCCGGACGAGAACACCATGATGGCCGCCGCCCAGCGGCTGAAGCTGGGCTACCTGGCCTGGTCCTGGAGCGGCAACACCGATCCCATCCTGGACCTGGCCGCCGACTTCGACCCCACCAAGCTCACCGACTGGGGCAAGCGCGTCTTCAACGGCCCCGACGGCATCGCCGAGACCTCCCGCGAGGCCACCATCTACGGCGGTGGCTCCGATGCCGGTTGCACGGTCGGCTACCGCGTGGCCAATGAATGGGGCAACGGCTTCCAGGGCGAGATCACCATCCGCAACACCGGCGCCGCCGCCATCACCGGCTGGACCCTGGGGTTCACCTTCGCCAACGGCCAGGCCATCACCAATATGTGGGGCGGCACACCCCGGCAGGCCGGCGCCGCGGTGACCGTCACCCCGGCCTCCTACACCGCCACCATCCCCGCCCGTGGCGCGGTCACCCTCGGCTTCACCGCCGACAAGGGCGGCATCAACTCCGCGCCGACCGCCTTCACCCTCGACGGCGGCGCCTGCGCCACCGGCTAGTACTGGGAATGCGGGGCAGTGGTGAAATGTTAAACTACCTACACACCCCGTGCTCGGCGCCGGCCGGACTCCCCCGTGCCGGCCGGCGCCGATTCCCTCCCCGCCGCGTCACCCGAGCGGGGGCTCGGCTCAGTACAGGGACGCCACCGAGTCCTGGCTGAACGGAATGAGCTCGCTCATCCGGTCGTTCAGGACCTTGTCGGCCCACTGGGGGTCGGCGAGCAGTGCGCGTCCGACGGCGACGAGGTCGAACTCGTCCCGCTCGAGACGGTCCAGGAGCCGCTCGATGGTGTCCACGGCCGCGTTCGCACCGGAGAGGGAGCCGGGTTGGAAGACGGTGTCCAGGCCGACCGAGCCGACGGTGATGACCGGCTTGCCGGTGACCTTCTTCGCCCATCCGGCGATGTTCAGGTCCGATCCCGTGTCGGGGAACTCGGCCTGCCAGTGGCGGCGTCCGGAGGCGTGGAACGCGTCGACCCCGGCCTCCACCAGCGGGGTGAGCACGGCTTCCAGTTCCTTGGGGTCCTCGGCGAGCCGGGCGTCGTAGTGTTCGGACTTCCACTGGGAGAACCGGAGCACGATGGGGAAGTCGGGCGCGACCTGTTCGCGGATGGCGGCCACCAGGTCGGCGGCGAACGTGGTACGCGAGGCCGGATCGCCGCCGTAGCCGTCGGTGCGCCGGTTGGTGCGCTCCCAGAGGAACTGGTCGATGAGATAGCCGTGCGCGCCATGCAGTTCCACGCCGTCGAAACCGATCCGCTCGGCCTCCCGTGCGGCCTTGGCGAAGGCGCCGATGACGTCGTCGATGTCGGCGAGGGTCATCGTCCCGCCCGCTCCGGGCGTGCCGTCCAGCGCGATCCCGGACGGTCCCACGGACGGGGCGTCGGGGAACGGCGGGGCTCCCGCGGGCCGCTGTATTCCCACGTGCCAGAGCTGGGGCATGATCGCGCCACCGTGGGTGTGCACGGCGTCAACGACCTTTTGCCATCCGGTGAGTTGTGCCTCGCCGTGGAACCGGGGGATGCCGTCGCGAAAACCGGCGGACCGGTGGTCGACGGTGGTGCCCTCGGTGATGATCAGGCCGGTCCCCGCCGCGGCCCGGCGCGCGTAGTAGGCGGCGACGTCCTCACCGGGAATGCCATCGGGGGATTGTCCGCGGGTCATGGGTGCCATGACGATCCTGTTCGGCAGCTTGGCCGAGCCCAGTGCGAACGGGCGGGACAGTGCCGTGGCCACGCGGGTGTTCACCGTGTCGCTCTCCTGCCGTGTCGTTCCGGGGTGGTTTCCCCGGAGTTCGAAAGTATGAATCTGAAAGGTACAGTTTTTATGCCGCAAACTGCAACTGTATCGATTGCACTTTAGGGAAACGGTGAAACGGCACAGTCGAGTAGGCTGTGCCACGATCTGTGCGCGGAGGTGGAGACCTTGTTGGACATCCGGTTCTCCCGTGCGCTGCAGCTGATGCTCTTCCTCGCGGTCGCCGCCGAGGACGACGGCGCACCGCTCAGCTCCGCCGAGTTGGCCCGCGTGCTGAACACCAACCCGAGCCTGGTCCGCAAGCTCCTCGTCCCGCTGACGGAGGAGGGGCTGGTCGTCTGCGTCATGGGCCGCACCGGTGGGGCCAGGCTGGGGCGGCCGGCCGACCGGATCACCCTGGCGGAGATCTACCGCTGCGCCATCGGTGACAAGCCTCTGTGGGCCTGCTCGCCCGGGGTGGAGCCCGTGTGCCCGGTGACCGCGCACGCCGGTGAGTATTTCGCCGCGCTCACCGCGGAGGCAGAGGAAGCGGTGCTCGACTCGCTGGGCGACCGCACACTCGCGGACAGTGTGCGTGAACTGCGCCGCCTCGATACGGGACGCGCGCGCCAGCGCTGATTCGCCTCCCCCGAGCCTCGCCTCCTCCGAGCCTCGCCTCCTCCGAGCCCCGCGTTCACATCGCCGGAACGCCAGTGCCCCCGTCCGGCTCGGACACGGCCGCCTGGCGCAGGTGTTCGGCGAGTGCCGCGGTGGCGGTGGACGAGGTCCGCGACGCCTTCTCGCCCCAGGCCAGCAGATGGGTGCGGCGTGCCCAGGGATCCTGGAGCTCGCATACGTCGAGTGGCCGGCCGGGGGCGATGGCGCGGCGTGGCACGACCGCGAGTCCCACACCGGCGGCCGCGAGGGAGACAAGGGTGGGGAGGTGGGCGACGGTGGTGCGGTACCGCACCGCTGGAGCGTGCGGACCCAGGTGCTTCTCGATCGAGCGCCGCAGCGAGGAGCCGGCGTCGAGCCCCACGAGCGGGTGCTCGGCGACCTCGCGGTAGGCCACCGCGGTGCGCCCCGCGAGGATGCCGCCGGACTGGCCGATCACCACCAGGGAGTCATCGCAGAGGGGTTCCATGGTGAGACCGCAGTCGCGGGCCTCGGTGTCGAGAACGACGCCCAGGTCCGCCTCGCCGTCCGCGAGCAGCCGCACGGTCCGTGGGGTGCGGCTCTCGGACGCCGTGACGTCGACGTCCGGGTGCGCGCGGAGGAACGAGACCAGGGCCCTCGGCACGAGGTGATGCATCGCCGAGCCGCCGCCCAGCAGGGTCAGTGGCGCGGTCGGGGGCCGGGCGTAGCTCGCCACGGCGCTTTCGAGGCGCGCCGTCTGGGCGAGCACATCCCGTGCGTGGCGGGCCAGCGCCGTCCCCGCCGGGGTGGGGCGCACCCCCCTCCGGCCACGGATCAGCAGGGCCACGCCCGCGTGGTGTTCGAGCGAGCGCACCCTGGCGCTGGCCGACGGGAGGCTCAGATGCATCCGGCGGGCGCCCGCCGTGATCGAGCCCTCGGCCACGATGTGAAGGAAGAGCCGCAGGTCGTCCAGGTCATAACGCACCCTGACGAGCCTATGGCACAGCCTTGCGCAGGCTACGTGGATCACGCATTGTGCGCCCACGGGCCGTGGGGCGATGCTCGGCGGGTGTCCGAGATGGTGATTGTTCTGCTGGCGGGTGTGGCCGCCGGGGCGTTGAACGCCGTCGGCGGCGGGGGCACGTTCGTGGCGCTTCCCGCCCTGGTCGCGGCCGGTCTGTCCCCCGTGACGGCGAACGCCTCCTCGACCGTGGCCCTCGTACCCGGGACCGTGGCGAGCGCGTGGGTCTACCGGCGCGACCTCGCCCCCCTCGGGGGCACGTCCACGCGGGCGCTGACCGTGGTCAGTGTGATCGGCGGCGGGCTCGGTGCCGGTCTGCTGCTGACGCTGCCCGCGGTGTCGTTCGACGCCGCGGTGCCCTGGCTGCTCGCCTTCGCCACGGTGATCCTCGCCTTCGGGCGCCATGTCTCCCGTGTGGTGAGCGACGCGAAGGGCCATGCGGTCGGCATGAGCCCCCGGACCGTCCTGACCGGCCAGTTCCTCCTCGCCGTGTACGGCGGCTACTTCGGCGGTGCCGTCGGCATCATGATGCTGGCCGTGTGGAGCATCGGCCTCGGGCTCGACACCTCGGCCGGCAACCCGATGCGAGTCGCCCAGCTCGCGGCCATCTATCTCAGCGCGACCGGACTGTTCCTCATCGCCTCGGACGCGCTGAGCGCACCGTCTGTGCTCATCACCATGCTGGTCGGCGCGGTGGCCGGCGGGGTGGCCGGAGCGCACATCGCCCGTCGTCTCCCCGCGTGGCTGCTGCGCGGCGTCGTTCTGACCACCGCCGTCACCATGACCGTCCTGTACTTCCTCCGGGGCTGAGCAGGTGACTCAGCCCCGCAGGGGAGCGGATGAGCAGGGGAGGGGTGCTACGACAGCGTGTCGGCCACGACATGCGCCGCGTCCGCGATCAGCTTGTCGTCGGACTTGGCGTCCTTGTCAGCGCGGTTCGACATGATCGCCACGACGATGGGAGCGGAGTCGGGCGGCCACACCACCGCGATGTCATTGCGGCCACCGTAGTAGCTGCCGCTTCCGGTCTTGTCGCCGACCTGCCAGTCCTTGGGCACCCCGGCCCTGATGAGCGCGTCCCCGGTGGTGTTGGTCCGCAGCCACTTCGTGAGCTGTGCGCGCTCTCCGTCGCCGAGGACATCGCCGAGCACGAACGCGCGCAGATCCTTTGCCATCGCCCGCGGGGTGCTCGTGTCCTGTGTGGAACCGGGGACCCAGCGACTCAACTCCGGCTCGCGGCGCTCCATCTGGATGACGTCGTCGCCCATCTTCTCGAGCATGGCGTCGAGGCCCTTGGGTCCGCCGAGCTCGTCGAAGAGCAGGTTGGCCGCCGCGTTGTCGCTGTAGCGGACGGCGGCGTCACACAGCGCGCCCACGCTCATCCCGGTGTCGACGTGCTTCTCGGTCACGGGGGAGTTGTCGACGAGATCGTCCTTGGAGTACTTGATCACCCGGTCCAGCCCGCCCAGTTTGACCTTCTGCAGCACTGCACCGGCTTCCAGCGCCTTGAACGTGGAGGCGTAGCCGAACCGCTCACCGTCGCGATAGGCCACCTCGTGTCCGGTGCCGGTGTCGATGGCGTAGACGCCCAGCCGCGCGTCGTAGGAGCGCTCCAGCTTCTTGAACTCGCCGGTGAACGACGCCGGATCCGTGCCCGCCTTCGCCGCCAGATCCGTGGACGTGGACGACGCGCTCGATGTGCTCGACGACCCCGATGAGTCCGAGGATCCGTCCTGGCCGCAGGCCGTCAGCGGGACGAGAAGCGTGAGCGCGGTGAGCGCGCCGAGGGCGGTGTGCCGGGCACGGGGGAATCGCATGATCCTGACCTCCGATTGGGCCCCCGTCACGCAGGGGGCACAGGGGATGGAACGACCGGGCCCCTCGCCGGGGCGCGGCCGTGGGCATCGGGATCACCTTCGCCGTCGGGCGGCTATGCGGTCCAATACGCTCCTGCGCTTCTTCATGCTGATCTGGCATAGAGTGCGGATGTGGATCTGGTGGGAGCGTGCCGTGCGTTCGTCAGCGTGAGTGAGCGCGGAAGCTTCACCGTCGGGGCGGCCGCTGCCCGGATGTCCCAGTCGGTGGCCAGCCGTCGGGTGGCCGCTCTGGAGGAGCGCTTCGGTGAGCAGCTCTTCGAGCGCACCTCACGGCGGGCCGTACTCACCCCGTTCGGGCGGGAGATGCTGCCGGTGGCCAGACAGCTCGTACAGGCGGCCGATGTGCTGCTGCACGAGGCCGAGGCCGCCAAGCGCAAGCCGTGGCGGCTCGCGATGCCCGGCATCTGTTCCACGGCCGATCTCGCCCGCCTCGTCGCCGAGGCACGCGGGCACGGGATCACGCTCGATCTCCGCGTGGCGGCGCCGGCACGGCGCCTGGAGCTCATCCACGCGCAGCAGGTGCGGGCCGCCCTGCTCGCGGTGCCCGCGGACGAGGCCACGTGGTCCGTGCCGCTCGGGCTCGCCGGAGTCCGGGATCCCGGTGTGCGGCGGGTCTATCTCGAAACGCTGCGGGTCGGCCGGGCCGCTCCGGGCTCGGCCCGCCGTATCTGGATCCAGCCGGAGGACGATGTGCCGCATATCCGCGATCCGCTGACCCGGCTGCGCGACGCGGTCGGTCTGCGGCCCGCCCAGCTCGTGGCCGCCACCGACCTGACGACCGCCGCCGCCGAAGTCCTGTGCACCCGCGACCTGTTGCTGTGCTCTCCCGCGCAGGCGGCGGAACTCGCCTTGAAGTGGCGGCCCATCGGCGAGATCACGCTCGGCCGGGGGTTCGCTCTCGCCGCCGCCGCGGACGGCAATCCGCAGCCCATCGAAGGGCGCCTGGGCGGCGCCATCGCCCGCTGCCTCGGCGCGGACACCCCGGCGGACACCGAGGAAGGAACGGAAGCGTGAGCACCGAGACACTGCTGCGCGATCTGCGCGAGCAGTTGCGCGACGGAGGACTGCACGGCTGCCTGCTCGTACGGGATCTCCACACGGGGGACGAGCTGGGGATCGACCCGGACACCCAGCTGCCGTCCGCCTCCCTGGTCAAGGTCCCGCTCGCGCTGGCGACGGCGGAGCGCATCCGGCGCGGCGAACTCGACGGAGGGACGCTGCTCGACGTACCCCCGGGGCGGATCACCACGCCCGGTCCCACCGGGCTGAGCCGGTTCCGCCACCCCGCCCGGATCGCGATCGAGGATCTGCTCTACCTCAGCACGTGTGTAAGTGACGGAACGGCGGCCGATGCGCTGTTCGACCTCACCCCGCCCGCCCAGGTCGCCGAGATCCTCCAGGAACTCGGGCTGCGCGGCATCACCGTCCGGCACGGTATGCGCGAACTGACCGAAACCCCCGTGGAGCGTTTCGACGCCGAGCAGGTGCATCTCGCCCACGCCCTCGCCATCGACGCGGGCACCAGCGGCCGTGGCCACCGGGTGCCGCAACTCGACACCACCCGCGCCAACACCGGCAGCGCACGAGCCTGGGTGGACCTGCTCGGGGCTCTGTGGACACCGTCGAAAATCCACCCCGACGTGGCGCTGCACGTGCGCGATCTCATGGCCCACAACATGCTGCGGCACCGGCTCGCCCCGGACTTCAGCTCCGACGCCACCACCTGGTCCTCCAAGACCGGCACCCTCCTCAACCTCCGCCATGAGATCGGCATCGTCGAGCACTCCGACGGTCAGGCGTTCGCCATCGCCGTGCTCACCGAGTCACTCGTGCCCGCGAGCACCCAGCCCGGCGCCGACGCCCTCATGGCGCAGGTGGCCCGCGCCCTGCGTGACCACCTCCGGCAGCTCTAGGCCCGGTCGCAGGAGGGTGGTGACCAGCGCCGGAGGGTGGTGACCAGCCCGAGGCGGCTGGTCACCAGCCATGGTCAGAGAGTGCGGCCGAAGAGCTCGAGCAGGGCCTCCCAGTGGCGTTCGGCGGCCTCGGCGTTGTAGGAGACGGTGTCGGCCTGGGTGTAGCCGTGCTGCGCGCCCGGGTAGACCTCGGCGCGGTGGCGGACACCGGCCTCGGTGAGGGCCTTGTCCAGGCGCTCCATCTGCTCGGGCGGAAGGGAGTGGTCCTGGTCCGCGTGTCCGAAGTACAGCTCGGCGGTGACCTGTCCGGCCACCGTGTGCGGGCTGTCCGGTGCCTCGGTGGCCAGGTTGCCGCCGTGGAAACCGGCCGCCGCGGCAACGCGGTCGGGGTAGCTTCCGGCGGTACGCAGGGCCAGCCCGGCGCCCAGGCAGTAGCCGGTGATGCCCACGGGTCCGTCGGTGGCCTGCGGGCAGGAGGCCAGCCAGTCCAGATAGGTGCCGGCGTCGTTCATCGCGCGCTCGGGGGTGAGCTCCTGTGCGATCGGGAGGATGTCCTGGAAGATCTCCGGACGCGCCGCGAAGTCGAGGAAGTCGGGCAACTCCACCACGGGAGCACGCCCGTGGCGGTAGAAGACGTTGGGCGCCAGCACGGTGTAACCGGCCGCGGCCAGGCGGTCGGCCATCCCCCGCAGGTGGGGCCGGAGGCCGAAGGCGTCCATGTACAGCAGAACGGCCGGGTGGCGGTCGGTGTCGTCGGGATGGACCAGATAGGCGTCGGCGATGCCGTCCCGGGTGGGGATGTCGACGGCTGTTCCGCGCACTGCGGTCATAAGGGGGTTCCCTTCTTGCATACCGGACGACGCGCATGAGCGCCGCCGACCAAGATCTCCGGGCCATCGTGCCACTCGCCAACAGCGCGTCGTACGACACGCCCGCGATGGCCGATCCGCTCCACCGCTAGAGCCATCCCTCGGGCAGGGCGGCCCCACCGGCGTATACGTGTCTGATCGCCGCGGCGATCGAATAACAGTCGAAGAGCGCTGAGTGCTCCCTGCCGGCCACGGGTTTGGGCAGATTGAGTGCTTCCCAGAGCCGACCGGAGTTGGCCGATGCCGTTATCGGTGCGACGCTGTTCAGCCATGGGCGGATATTCAGGAAGCCGGCGCTGAGAAAGCCGTTCTTGATCTCCTCCCCGCGCGCCCGGGCCCATCCCACGTTCTCCCCGAGGACGACCATGTCGTTGCCGTAGGAGAGCACGGACTGGCCCCGGCAGAACGCCAGGAAGTCACTGAGCGCCTCGGCGGGGGCGATTCCCTCGCGGTCCACGGTTTCCTGGTCGATGCCCGTGAGGCCGGTGAAGAAAGGGGACAGCCGCGGGTTGACCACCGGCCTGACCAGCGCCTCGTATTCCTCGACAACCGAGTGGTCGTCAGCGGAATGACCGGTGCTGATGCGCAAGGCGCCGATCTGGACGATTTCGCGAAGCTGCCCCGGCTCCGACCAGTCCTGCTCGAGCGATCCCGACCATGAGGTGAACTCAAGGTCGAACACGACAAACGTCGACAACCGGTCTCTCCTCGTTTCGGTGTGGGGCGAACGAACCGTATGAGCCGCTGCGCAGGAGACTACTCCTCTCCGAATACCTTCCCGGGCCGGGATCCCGGTGGGCCGCCGAGCGATGTCGGGGCCGCAGACGGCGGCGGGCTCGGCGCCCAACGGCGTCCGAACGCCGGATGGCATGGCGGTGCGGAAACTGCCCCGCCGTCCCGTGCCGGGAGCGGCCAAGTCGTCCACGGCCATTGACGCCGACGGTCGCCGGTTCTACCGTCAGGTTCGATTTCACGGTCAACGTACGAAATATCGAACCAGAATCATGACATGCACCTGACATTCGGCATGCACGGGGAAGGACACCCCCATGAAGGTTCCTTCAGGTCTCACGCGTCTCGCGAGGGTGAGAAAAGCGCTGCTGTCGGCGGGTACGACAGCGGCCCTCGTCTTCGGGCTCCTGGCCGGCGGCGCGGGCACGTCCCGGGCCGCGGCGTCCCTGCCGTGCGACATCTACGCCTCGGCCGGTACGCCCTGCGTGGCCGCGCACAGCACCACACGCGCCCTCTACACATCCTTCAACGGCCCGCTCTACCAGCTGAAACGCGCCTCCGACGGCGGCGTGGCCGACGTGGGAACGCTGACGGCGGGCGGATACGCCGACGCCGCCCGGCAGGACTCCTTCTGCGCCGGAACGACCTGCGTCATCAACGTCATCTATGACCAGTCACCGCGCCACAACCACATGCCCATCGAACCGGCCGGGACCGCGGGTCCCGCCAACTCCGGTGTGCCCGCCGACGCGTTACCGGTGACCGCGGGTGGCCACCAGGTTTACGGCGCGTCCTTCTCCGGCCGCATGGGCTACCGGCACACCGCGGCCTCCGGTGTCGCCGTCAACGGCCAGCCCGAGGGTATGTACATGGTCACGTCCGGCACCCACGTCAATGGACTGTGCTGCTTCGACTACGGCAACGCCGAAGTGCGGATCGCCGACACCGGCAACGGCCACATGGACGCCATCAACTTCGGCACGGAGTGCTGGTTCCCGCCGTGCGGCGGATCCGGGCCCTGGGTGCAGGCGGACCTGGAGAACGGCCTGTTCCAGTCGGACAGCGGCTACAGCGAGAACCCCTCGAACACCGGCAACTCGGCGCCCTTCGTCACCGCCCTGCTGAAGAACAACGGGCAGAACCACTTCGCCCTCAGGGACGGCAATGCCCAGTCCGGCAGGCTCACCACCCAGTACGCGGGGCCGGAGCCGTCCAGGCCGGGCTACTCGCCGATGCACCAGGAGGGCTCCATCGTCCTCGGGACCGGCGGTGACAACAGCAACGGGTCCATCGGGTCCTTCTTCGAAGGCGTGATGACCAGCGGCGTTCCGACCGACGCGGCCGACGACGCGGTGCAGGCCAACATCGTCTCCGTGGGCTACGGCGCGCCCAGCCCGGTCGCGGGCGGCACCCTCAACGCGGGCTCGACGATGTCCCTGCGGGCCACCACCCCCGGCTACACCGACCACTACATCCGCCACCAGGCCAACAGCGCCGTCACCTCCGTGGTGTCCTCCGGCAGCTCCGCACTCGACAAGGGCGACGCGTCCTGGATCGTGCGGCGCGGCCTCGCCAACACCTCGTGCGTGTCGTTCGAGTCGCGCAACTACCCCGGTGACTTCCTGCGGCACTACAACTACCAGTTGCTCCGGCAGCCGATGGACGGCACCGCGGTCTTCCGGGCCGACGCGACGTTCTGCCCCCAGACCGGCAAGAGCGGCCAGGGCACCTCGTTCGCTTCGTACAACTACCCCGACCGGTTCATCCGCCACTACGAGAACAAGGCGTACATCGCCTCCGACGGAGGATCCAACGTCTTCGACAGCGCCACGTCGTGGACCGATGACGTGAGCTGGCAGGTGTCCGCACCCTGGACGCCGTAGGTCGCCGTAGAGCGCCCTGGCCGAGACCGGCTCTGGGGGAGTCTCAGTCGCGCAGGCTCATGCCGCCACAGACCGACCACACCTGGCCGTTGACCCACTCGGCGTCGTCCGAGAGGAGAAAGGCCACGGTGCCGGCCACGTCCGCGGGCTCGCCCAGCCGCGGACTACGGGCGATCTTCAGCGCCATGGCCTGCAGCCGCTGGTCGTCCCGCTGCTTCTGGGTGTCGCCCATGACCAGCCCGGGCGCCACGGCGTTGCAGCGGATGCCCTCCTTGCCCCACCGGGAGGCGATATGGCGGGTCAGCGCGTTGATCCCGGCCTTGGAGGCGGCGTACGCGGGACGCCGGGGCTCCCCACCCCAGGCCGCGCCGGAGGAGGTGTTGACGATGACGCCGCCGCCCTGGGCCAGCAGCCGTGGGATGACCGCCCGGCAGGTGAGGGCGTAGCCGAGCAGGTTCACCTCGTGGGTGCGCCGCCAGAGGGCCGGGTCCATCTCCAGCAGGTCGGTGTCCCGGCCCAGGTGGTCGTCCGAGAGGTCGGCGCCGACGTTGTAGAGCCCGTCGACCCCGCCGAACTCGGCGGCGGCCCGGTCGACCAGCGCACCGATCGACTCCTCGTCGGCGAGGTCGAACTCGACGGCGACCGCGGTGCCGCCGGCCTCGGCGATGCGCTGGGAGGTGGCCTTCGCACCCACGAGGTTGATGTCGCCGACGACGACCGAGGCGCCCTCCTCGGCGAGCCGCTCGGCCGTGGCGGCGCCGATCCCGGTGGCGCCGCCCGCGACGACGATCCTCTTGCCCTGAAGTCCTCGCATGCCGCTCTCCCGCTCACAGAGGTCTGGAACCGAAGAATCACCGTGAATCAGCATTCCTAGCATGGAACCTGGTGTCATAACAGGGCTCGGATCTCATAACCGCGATCGTGGTTCAGCCCAGCGGTAGAATCGCGGGGTGAACGGAACGGCGCGTACGAGCACGAGAGACATCGCGCGAGCGGCCATCCGGGCCGAGCTGGCCGAGGTGGCGTCCGGCCTGTTCCGGAGCAAGGGCTTCGAGAAGGTCACCATCAACGACCTGGCCGCGGCCGCCGGTGTCTCGCGCAGCACCTTCCTGCGCTACGTCGGCGGCAAGGAAGAGGCCGTCCTAGCGCCTTCGACGCCTACGGCGAGCGGGCCGCCGACGCCCTGCGGGCCAGGCCCGCCGACGAGGACGACTGGACGGCTCTGCGGCGCGCGCTGGACGTCGTCCTCGCCTACCACCGCCGGGACCCGGTCAGCGCCCTCGCGACGACCCGTCTGGTCCGGACCACCCCCGCCCTGTGTGCCCGGCTGCTGGAGAAGCAGGACGGCTGGCGGCCCGTGCTGGCCCAGGCCCTCGCCGAGCGGCCCGGCGACGATCCGCGTCCCACCCCCCTGGCCCTGTCGGTGAAGGCCGCCACCGCTCTGGGCTGCCTGAACATCGCCCTCGACCACTGGACGGCCTCCGACGGCCGCCCCGATCTCACCGCCCTCCTGGACGAGGCGTTCGCCGCCCTCGCCGGGTGACCTCCCGCTCGGCATACTGGTCGGTGGGGCATCGTTCGCCGGCCGCCCAGGGCGGAGGGTTATCTCCCTGGTTGCTTTCCTCCCGAGATGGAATTCTCCCCTTTCGGTTACTCGTGAAGGAGGCAGACGATGACGACATGGACCAGCGACGAACTCAACCGGATCGCGACGACGGACGAGCTGGAAATGGCGCCGCTGCAAGGCGACGGCACACCGCGTACGGCGGTGCCGATCTGGGTCGTCCGTGACGGCGACGACCTCTACGTCCGCTCCTACCGGGGCACCGGCGGCTCCTGGTGGCGCACCGCCCACGGGAGCCACGAGGGCCACATCCGCTCCGGCGGCGTGGACCGGGACGTCACCTTGATCGAGGAGGGCGACCCCGGTGTCAACGACCGGGTCGACAACGCGTACCGCTCCAAGTACGGCCGCTACAGCGGAACCTATGTCGAGCCCATGGTCGCGGACACGGCGCGCGCCACGACGCTGAGGCTCGTGCCCCGGTGACGGCGAGTGAGCGGGTCACCGACGACCGCCTTCACCACACCCCGCCATCGCGACACCCCGGCCCCTGAGGCGCCCGAGCACCCGGAGAACCCACGACCACCCTTGCCATCATCGGAGCCGGCCCCGGTCTCGGCGCCGCCGTCGCGCGGCGCTTCGGCCGTGAGGGCTACGACACCGCCCTCATCTCCCGCGACCAGGGCCGGCTCGACGCCCTGGCCGCCGGCCTGACCGGCGAGGGCGTGACGGCGCGCGGCTTCGCCGCCGACGTACGCGATCCGAAGGCCCTCACCGCCGCCCTGGACGCCGCGGCCGCGGCCCTGGGGCCGATCGAGGTTCTGCAGTACAGCCCGGTGCCGCAGCGGGAATTCATGCTGCCGGTCCTGGACACCACCGCCGATGACCTCGCGGGCCCGGTGGAGTTCTCCGTGTACGGCCCCGTCACCGCCGTACGGCAGGTGCTCCCCGGTATGCGCGCCCTGGGCCGGGGCACGGTGCTCTTCGTCAACGGAGGCACCGCCGTGGTGCCGCACCCCGAGCGCGCGGGCACCTCCGTCGCCTTCGCCGCCGAGAGCGCGTACGGCCGGCTGCTGCACGACACCCTCGCCGACGAGGGCGTCCACGTGGCGCAGCTGATCATCCCGGGCGCGATCGTTCCCGGACAGGAGAAGAAGGATCCGGCCGTGCTGGCGGACACCCTGTGGACCCTGCACCAGGATCGGCACGGCTTCCGGCACTTCGCCGACGATCTGGAGTCCTGACCCGGTCCGGGGGAGGTGTTCCCGTGAGCTGTGCGGGGCGGCCCGGTGGCCGCCCCGCGCGGTGTCTCAGGAGAAGGTGCCGGGCCCGACGTGGTCGGGGTCGGGACCGCCGCGCGCTCCGGTGTCGAGCGCGTCGATGGCGGCCACCTCGTGGGGGGTGAGGGAGAAGTCGAAGATCGCGATGTTCTCCGCGATGCGGTGTGGTTTGACGGACTTCGGGATCGCGCACAGGTCGTGCTCGACGTGCCAGCGGAGGATGATCTGGGCCGGGGATTTGCCGTATTTCTCGGCGAGGCCGGTGATGGTGGGTTCCTTGAGCGGGTCCCTGACCTTGTCCGGGCTCTCGCCCCCGTAGCGGTTCACGCCGCCGATGGGCGACCAGGACTGGGTGAGGATGCCCTGGCGGACGTCGAAGGCGCGCAGCTCGGGCTGGCTGAAGAACGGATGCAGTTCCACCTGGTTCACGGCGGGCACGACGTCGGTGCGCGCCATGAGATCGGTCAGGTGCGCGGGAGTGTGGTTGCACACGCCGATGGCCCGCACCCGGCCGTCGGCGAGCAGCTTCTCGGCCGCCTTGTACGAGGCCACCGTGGTGTCGAACGCGGACGGGGCCGGCCAGTGCAGCAGATACAGGTCGAGCTGGTCCAGGCCCAGCTTGGTGAGGCTGGTGTCGAAGGCACGGAGGGTGGCGTCGTAGCCGTAGTCGGTCATCCACACCTTGGTGATGACGAAGATGTCCTCGCGGCCGATGCCCGAGCGGGCGATGCCCTCACCGACCTCCTTCTCGTTGCCGTAGGCGGCCGCGGTGTCGATCAGGCGGTAGCCGTTCTCGATCGCGGTCGTCACCGCGGGGATGGTCTCGTCGGGCGGGCTCTGGTAGACGCCGAGGCCCAGAGCGGGCATTCGCACGCCGTTGTTCAGGGTCAGAAGGGGGGCTGGTCCATTCATACGGGATCCTTGTGTGCGTCGGAGACCGGCGGGCCCGCCCGGTGCCGTGCCCGGCACGGGTTAAAGCCCGCTCGTACTGCGACAGAGGTTCCCGATGACGGGCCGTGTGCTCGCTCCGTACCCGAACGTCACCACGTTGGCGCGATCAGGGCGCTGTGCCCGGCCCCGGAGGCCGCCGCCCCGGCGCCGGATGACAGGGGATCACGGTGAGGGGCTGTTCTCGTCGGCCGTCATGTCCTGTGTGCCGATGACCGAGAGAAGTTCCAGCTGGGCGGCGCCTTCGGCGCCGGGCGGGGCGCTGAACCACAACAGGCGCTGGCGGCCGTCCTCGCTGAACAGGGAGTGGCAGTCCAGCTCGATGACGCCCAGCGCGGGGTGGACGATGCGCTTGTGGTCGGTCCGCCGGAGGGCGACGTCGTGGGTGTCCCAGAGGGTGGCGAACTCCTCGCTGTGGCGTCGGAGCGCGGCCACCATCCGCCGTACCTCGGTGTCGCCGCCACGCCGGGCGGCGACGGCCTGCAGGTCGGCGACGAAGACCCGGGAGTGGTGGGGGTGGTCCTCGGGCGGGTAGAGCGCACGGGCGTCCGGATCGGTGAACCAGCGGTGGACGAGGCTCGCCGCGGGCCCGCGGACCGCAGGGGGACGGCCGACCAGCGCGGCGGCCAGCTCGTTCTGCACCAGGGTCTGATGCAGGTCGGTGATGACCTGGGCGGGGGTGGTGGCCAGCCGGTCCAGCAGGCCGAGCAGGGCCGGCTGGACCTGCGCGGCCGGGCCGTGCGTCACCGGGGGAACGGGGCGGTCGGCGAGGTGGAACAGATGGTCGCGCTCGTCGCCGTTCAGCCGCAGCGCCCGGGCGAGGGCGGTCAGCGCCTGGGCCGAGGGCTGAGCGCCGCGTCCGCGCTCCAGCTCGGTGTAGTAGTCCGCGGACAGCCCGGCCAGCTGGGCGACCTCCTCGCGCCGCAGCCCGGGCACCCGGCGCCGCGGACCGGTGGGCAGGCCCACGTCGGCCGGGCGGATGCGGTCGCGCCGGGACTTCAGGAACGCGGCGAATTCGGAGTGGTTCACACCCCCATGGTCGCCTGTGCCGGTGAGCCGAGCCAGGGGCTGACAACCCCTGGGTGGGGACAGCCCTGGCTGGCACGGAAACCCCGGTCCAGAGTGGAGACACCGACGGGGTGTCGGCGGCGACACCGCCGACGCCCCGGGCCACACCATGTGGCATCCGCCAGTCAGCACCCTGTTCCAGGAGTCTCCATGTCACCCCAGGCAACCGCGCCCCCGCACCCCACCGACCGGCCCCGCGTCGCCATCGTCACCGGCGGCTCCCGTGGTATCGGCCAGGAGGCGGTGAAGCGGCTGGCCGCCGACGGGTACGCCGTCGTGGTCGGATACGCGGGCCACCGGGAGCCGGCCGTAGCCGCCGCCCATGACATCGCCGCCGCCGGTGGCCGGGCCGTCGCCGCCAAGGCCGACGTGGCCGACGAGCAGCAGGTGGCCGCGCTCTTCGACACCGCGGAGTCCGAGTACGGCGGGGTCGACGTCGTCGTCCACGCGGCCGGCCGGCTGTACCTGGCCCCCATCGCCGAGCTGGACCTGGCGGAGCTGGACGCGCTGCACCGCACCAACATCCGCGGAACCTTCGTCGTCGCCCAGCAGGCCGCCCGCAGGATCCGCGGCGGCGGGGCGCTCATCACCTTCTCCACGTCCATCGTGGGCCTGGCCCTCCCCGCCTACGGCGCCTACAGCGCCAGCAAGGGAGCGACCGAGGCGCTCACGATGATCCTGGCGCGCGAGCTGCGCGGCCGGGACGTCACCGTCAACACCGTCGCCCCCGGCCCCACCGCCACCGATCTGTTCCTCGAGGGCAAGGACGAGGAGACCATCGCCCGGATGGCGGCCCAGCCCCCGCTGGAGCGCCTCGGCACCCCCACCGACATCGCCGAGGTCGTCGCCTTCCTCGCCTCCCCGGCCGGCCACTGGGTCAACGGCCAGGTCATCCGCGCCAACGGCGGCATCGTCTGACGGCCACGGCGCCCCCGCACGACTGCTTTGCACCCCGTTTCCCCGCCAGGAGAGAGAACGACCATGCCCTTCGCGAACTTCAAGGTCCCCGCCGGATCCCTCGACGAGAAGCAGAAGCAGGAGATCGTCACCCGCACCACCGAGCTGTACGTCGACATCTACGGCGAGCGCGCCCGCGCCAACACCCTCGTCGTGGTCGAGGAGGTCACCGACGGCGGTTGGGGCATCGGCGGCAACGTCCTGACCCTCGCCATGCTCCAGCAGCCGCCAGGCCACTGACACCACCGCACATCCACGGCCCCCGGCGCCGCTCGGCGCCGGGGGAGTCCCGGGTGCTAGCCCGCGGTGACCGCCGTGGGGCTGAACGTGACGGGCAGCGATTCCAGGCAGCGGTACCAGAAGGAGTCCACCCACTTCAGCTCCTCGGGCGCGACCGCCAGTGTCAGGTCCGGAACGCGGTCCAGCAGCACCTCGATCGCCGTCTCCGCGATGATCCTGGCCGTCTCGGGGCCGCCCACCGGGCAGCCGTAGTCACCGCCGCTGAAGCTGACGTGCGAGTGGTTCCCGCCGTGGCCGACGGGGGTGTCGGGCCACAGCAGCGGATCGGCGTTGGCGGCGGCCAGGCCGAGGACGACGAGGTCGCCGGTGCGGATGCGCCGGCCTCCGAGGGCGGTGTCCCGGGTGGCGTACCGCCCGATGAGGTTCTGCAGCGGGGAGTCCGCCCACAGCACCTCGTTCATGGCCTCGCCGATGCTGCGGCGGTTGCCCGAGAGGGTCATGGCGAAGCGCTCGTCGGTGAGCATCAGCCGCAGGGTGTTGCCGATCCAGTACGAGGTGAGCGGCAGCGCGGCGGCCATCAGCACCATCAGGTCGGCGGTCTGCTGCTCCTCGGCCAGGTCCGGGGTGTTCAGGATGAACTGCGAGGTGAGGTCGGGGCCCGGCGCCTCGCGCTTGGCTTTCACCAGATCCGCCACGTACGCGGCGACCTGCTGCTGGCCGGCGATGGCTTCCTCGTTGGAGAGGAACGAGACGGTCAGCCCTCCCGCCAGGGCCTCCAGCCCGCCCTCGTCGTCGGCCAGGCCGAACAGCTCGGCCGCGGCGAGAGTGGGCACCGAGTAGATGTAGTCGTACACCAGATCCGCCTTGCCGCTCACGGCGAACTTGTCGATGAGCTGGTCGGCGAAGCGCTCGCAGTGCCCGCGCAGCACGAAGGGGTCGACCGTGGCGAGGGCCTCGCTGGCGGCCGTCGCACGCTGCCGGTGCTCCTCGCCCTCCGTGAAGGGCATCATCGGGCTGTACGCCACCCACGGCATGAGCGGCCAGTCCGGCGGCACGCTGTCCCAGCCGTTCCAGCGGCGCGGGTCCCGGCCGAAGGTCTCGACGTCGGACAGCACCTGGCGCGTCTCGCGGTAGCCGAGGACGAACCAGGCGTCGATGTCGCCTTCGAGCAGGACGGGGGCGACCTGTCCGCTGTCGTGCCGTATCCGCTGGTAGGTCTCGGTCGGCCGGCGCCGGAAATCCGGCCCGTACAGTCGTGCGGCGTGGGCGGGGCAGCCCGGGGGTGGTGCCTCCGGTGTGGGGTGCGGGGCCTGCGTGTCCTGGTCGTCCTGGGGGTTCGTCACTGCATTGTCTTCCTCGGGAGCGGCGGATCTGCGGGGCTGCCGGGAGGCTAACGAAGTGATCGCGTCAGGCCAACTTCCCTGCGGTGACGATGCCTCGGCGGATCCCCGTGGTGCGCCGGGCGAGTCGTGGACGAGATGGGGCGGCGAGCGGTCCGTCGTGCTCCCGTATCCGCTGCGGTGGGCGGTGCATATCGCACTGCGCGGGGCTGCTGTGCATACATGAATGGCCCCTCCATGAATTCAGCCGGATAAATGCGAATGCGAATTCCGGACACTGTGGGAGTGGGGTGGACGTCGCCACGGAGGCGGTGGTGGGACGTGTCGTGCGTTGACGCGCGTCGACGCGTCGGAATTCCTCGTTCAATGCGGCACAAGACCCATTCCGCTTTTGCCGGATAGGGCAGCCCAGGAGCCGGGAGGCGATTTTCCGTACCGCCCGGGGCTGTAATGCCTGGCCGGATACCGTTCTCGCCGCCCGCAGTCCCTTGCCGTGCGCACTTCACCGCGCGATACCGTGCGGCCGGGATTTCACCGGGGGCATCCGCTCCCTGTCCCGATCAAAATTTGGGGGGACTGGTGCAGATACGCAAGGTCGTTTTAGCGGCGAGCGGAGTGGTTTTCGCGTTCGCCCTGACGATTCCGGCGGCCGCGTCCGCCGACTCGCACAGCACCGTCACACGTACCGCGGACACCGCGGTATCCACACACAAGAGTGCGGCGTCCCGCTCATCCGCTGAGTCCGCCGAGAATTACTGGACTCCACAGCGCATGCGCAGAGCCGTCGAGGCCGACACGCCCGCCGACGCCAAGGCGTCCCGGAAGGCGGCCATCGACGCGGCGGCCAAACCCTCTCAGCTCGCGAAACCGCAGAAGGCGACCACTTCGAAGAAGGCCCGCGGGGTCCGGATCGCGACCTCGATCGTGCAGGGGAAGGTCTTCTTCCACAACCCGACCAACGGCGGCGACTACGCCTGCTCCGCCGCGGCGGTCAACAATCCGACGAAGAACATGGTGTTCACCGCCGGGCACTGCGTCCACGGTGGCGCCGGCGGCACCTGGGCGACCAACTGGGTGTTCGTTCCCGCCTACTACAACGGCTCACGGCCGTACGGAACCTGGTCCGCCAAGACGCTCACCTCGTTCAACGGCTGGATCAATAGCAGTGACCTGAACTACGACATCGGCGTGGCCAACGTCTGGGACAACGGCTCCAGCAAGCTGGTCAACACCGTCGGCGGCATGGGGCTCGGCTACAACTACGGGTACGCCAACACCGTGACCGTCTGGGGCTACCCGGCCGCCTTCGGCTATGACGGCGAGGTGCCCTACGTGTGCCAGAACATCGGCACGTGGCAGGACGGCTCCCGGGTGCAGAACGGGTGCACCATGGTCGAGGGCGCCAGCGGCGGCCCCTGGCTGCGGGACTACAACGAGACCACGGGCCTGGGGACCGAGATCGGGGTCACCAGCACCCGGACCGATCCGCCCGCCTACATCGACAGCCCCTACTTCGACAACAAGATCCAAACGATCTACAACAACACCGCCAACGGCTGAGCACCACACCGCCAACGGCTCAGTACCACACCGCACTCGGCCGGGGCCCCGCAGCCAGGGGTCCCGGCCTCCGGCATCGGGAGAGAACGCCATGCGCCCGCTCACTGCAGCCCTCCTCACCGCGGCGATCGCGGCAACCGGCATCGTCGCGGCCCTCGCCGTCACCGCCCGGGGCCAGGACACCGGCGATCCCCCCGCCCCGGACACCCCACGGAGCGCCCCGGACACCCCGCGGAGCCACCGGGCGGATCCGCCGGACCCCTCGTACTGGACACCGGAGCGGGTGCGCGACGCCCGGCCCGCGCCCATGCCCACCGATCCGCGCGCGGGCGGCGGGCGGCAATCGCCGCCGTAGGTGCGTAGGGTGGCGCGGGTGCGAATAGCTGTGTCCTCCGGCCGCCGTGCCGGATACCGACCTTGGCCGGGGCGGATCCTGATCTCGGCGCTGGCGCTGTTGTCCCTCTTCTCCGTCTATGGGGACGTGACGGAGCGGATCGTCTTCGACCCGACCTTCGACACGGAGGCATTCGTCGGGGACTGGGTGCCGGTCTGCTCCGGAGCCCTGGCCGGGGGGATGGCCGTGCTGGCCGTGATGCGCGATTCCCGCTGGGTCCCGCGGGCCGCGCTGGTGGCCTGCGCCGGCACCTTCGTGGCCACGGTTGCCTACCACCTGCTGCCGGTGAACATGGTGACCAGCGAGAGCAGCGGCAGCGAACTCATGGGCCTGCTGGTCCTCCTCGCCGTGGCGGTGCGCCGCTGCACGCCCAGGTGGGCACCGGTGGTCGTGGCGGCCCTGGGCATCAGCGTGTTCTCCGTCCCGCTGCTGCGGGACTCGGATCCCGGCGACTTCTCCGGCAGCACCGTGCTGGCCCTGGCCCTGGCCTTCGTCTGCGGCCTGGTACTGCGCCTCTACGACATCCAGCAGGAACGCACCGGACAGCTCGTCCGGCAGGAGGAACGGCTCGCGCTCGCCCGCGACCTGCACGACACCGTGGCCCATCAGGTGACCGCGATCGTGGTGCAGCTACAGGCCGTGCGCCATGTCACCGGCCGGGGCACCCCCGACCCGCGGATGCTGAACGAGATGCTCGAGGCCGTCGAGAACGCGGGCGGCGAGGCGCTGACGTCGATGCGGCGTCTGGTCGGTTCGATGCGCGGTGACGAGACCCCGAGGCATCCCGAGAACCTCGGCGAGGTGCTGACCCGCATCGTGGACGAGGCACGGGCGACGGGGCTGCCGATCCGGCTGGACCTCGGACGGGACCTGCCGGAGGACGTCCCCACGGAGGTCACCGGCGGGCTGAGCCGCGTCCTGCAGGAAGCCCTGACCAACGCCCAGCGCTATGCGCGCGGAGCGCGGTCGGTGGACGTGTCCGCCCGGGTCGCGGCGCGCCACGCCGAACTGGTCGTCGAGGACGACGGACAAGGCTCCCCGTCCGGACACCGCGGCAGCCTCGGCCGGCTCGGCGGCGGCTTCGGCATCATGGGCATGCGGGAGCGGATCGAGCTGCTCGGCGGCACGTTCGAAGCGGGTCACCGCCCCGAAGGCGGGTGGCGTGTCCACGCCTCCGTACCGCTGCACCCCGACGAGGCGTCACGGAACGCCCGGGCACGCGGGCGGCACGCCGTACGATCCGGGTTGCGGCTACGGGAGGGCAGGACGGCATGACCATACGCATCCTGGTCGCGGACGATCAGCACCTGGTGCGGGCCGGGTTCCGCATGGTGCTGTCGGCCGAGTCCGACATGGAGGTGGTGGCCGAGGCCGCCGACGGGGCCTCGGCCCTGTCGCTGGCCCGCGAGACGAGGCCGGACGTCTGCCTCGTGGACATCCGGATGCCTCCGCCCGACGGTCTGGAGGTCACCCGCCGACTGGCCGGCGGCGGTCATCCCGGAGCGCCGAAAGTGGTCGTGGTCACCACCTTCGACCTCGACGAATATGTGTACACGGCGCTGTCGAACGGAGCGTCGGGCTTCCTCCTCAAGGACGCCGGTCCTGCGCTGCTGACCGAGGCCGTCCGGGCGGCCGTCCGCGGGGACGCCATGGTCGCCCCGCAGATCACCCTCCGTCTGCTGCAGCACTTCACCAAGGCGCGGCGACGCGGCGCAGCCGAGCCGGCCGAGCCGCTGACCGACCGCGAGGAGGAGGTCATCCAGGGCATCGCCCGCGGACTGACCAACCCGGAGATCGCCGCCGAGCTGTACATCGCGCCCAGCACCGTCAAGACGCATCTGGGGTCGGTCCAGGCGAAGCTGGGCCTGCGCAACAGGGTCGAGGTCGCGGCCTGGGCCTTCCGCTCGGGGCGTGCCGAATAGCGATCTCGCCGAAACAGCGGTCCGGCCGTCATTGCGGTCCGGCCGTCATTGCGGTCGGGCCGGAATGGCGGTCCCGCGGCGATCTCCCCCGATCGGGGGATGCGGTGCCGGATGTTCGGGGGATCCGCCGGCGGGTGGCCGAGCGGGAGGCTCATGGAGGTCGCCATCCGCGGCGACTCCCTCTGCTACGAGGGCATCCACCGAGCGTCCACCGAGGATCGGCATGCACGCGAACCTGCCCCCTTCCGCCCCCGAGAGCTACGCGGCCCACGCCACCGACCTGACGAAGGTGTACGGCACGGGGGACACCCGTGTGGTGGCCCTCGACACGGTCACGGTCGGCTTCGTCCGGAGCCAGTTCACGGCGATCATGGGTCCGTCCGGGTCGGGGAAGTCCACCTTGATGCACTGCATGGCCGGTCTCGACTCGCTGTCCTTCGGATCGGTCCGCCTCGGCGACACGGAGATCGGCTCCCTGAACGACCGTCAGCTCACCCGGCTGCGCCGCGACCGCATCGGTTTCGTCTTCCAGGCGTTCAACCTGCTGCCCACCCTGAGCGCCGTGGAGAACATCACCCTCCCCATGGACATCGCCGGCCGCAAGCCGGAGCGGGCCTGGCTGGAGAGCATCATCCAGACCGTCGGCCTGGCCGACCGGCTCGACCACCGGCCCGGCCAGCTCTCCGGCGGCCAGCAGCAGCGCGTCGCCGTCGCCCGCGCGCTGGCCGGGCGGCCCGACATCGTCTTCGCCGACGAGCCCACCGGCAACCTGGACTCCCGCAGCGGGGCCGAGATCCTCGAGTTCCTGCGCGGCTCCACGAGCGCGCTGGGTCAGACCGTCGTCATGGTCACCCACGACCCCGTCGCCGCCTCCTACGCGGACCGTGTCGTCTTCCTCGCCGACGGGCGCATCGTCGACGAACTCCGCGCGCCCACCGCCGAGGCCGTCCTGGAGCGCATGGGACGCCTGACGCCCGCGTACCAGGTCTGACGCCCATGCCCCGCGCCTGACGGCCGCTCGCCACGTCTGACGTACGCCCTGCTCCCGAGCACCCCTCACCCGGCACCCTCTCGGAAGGCCGCCCGTGTTCCGCACCGCCTTGCGCAACGTCCTCGCGCACAAAGCCCGCCTGCTGATGACCATGTTCGCCGTTCTGCTCGGCGTCGCCTTCGTCGTGGGCACCCTCGTCTTCACCGACACCGTCGGCAACGCCTACAAGGAGCGCTACCTCACCACCCTGCGCAATGTCTCGGTCCAGGCCACCCCGCCGTTCGACGAGAAGGCCGGCGAGCCCGGAACCGTGGGGGAGGACACGCTGCGGCGTCTGCAACGGCTGCCCGGCGTGGCGTCCGTGACCGGTTCCGTCGAAGGGGCCGCCGCCGTGGCCGCGAAGGACGGCCACCCGCTCGGCGAGGACGACGTGACCATGGCGGGCAACTACTTCCCCCAGGCCGACGGCAAGGACAACCGCCACCCGCTGACCGCCGGACGCGCTCCCACCGGGCCCGACGAGGTGCTGGTGGACACCAGCACCGCCGACCAGGGCGGCTACAAGGTCGGCGACACCGTCCGGCTGGCCGTCGACGGACCGGTGCTGCACAAGAAACTCGTCGGCATCGTCCGCACCGACGACACCTCCGGCTCCGGCGGCACCTTGGTGCTCTTCGACGACGCCACCGCTCAGAAGCTGCTGCTGAAGCCCGGTCACTACGACGCGGTCTCGCTCGAGGCCGACCGCGGCGCCTCCGAGCAGCGGCTCGCGGCCGAGGCGCGCGACCTGCTGCCCGAGAACTCCGAGATCAACACGGGGGCCCAACTGCGCGCGCAGCAGCAGGCCGATGCCGCCGAGGGGGCCAAAGGGCTCAGCCAGGTGCTGCTCGCCTTCGCGGCCATCGCCCTGTTCGTCGGCATCTTCGTCATCGGCAACACCTTCACCATGCTGGTCACCCAGCGTTCGCAGGAGATGGCCCTGATGCGGGCCGTCGGCGCCGAGCGCCGCCAGGTGACCCGCTCCGTCCTCATTGAGGCCGCCCTGCTGGGGCTGTGCGCAGGGGCCGCGGGGTTCCTCCTCGGTATCGGCGTGGCCATGGGCATCCGGCAGCTGTTCGCGTCCACCGGATCCGGCTTCCCCGACGGGCCGTTGGTCGTCGCCCCGGGCACCGTACTGATCTCGTTCCTGGTGGGCGTCGTCGTCACCATGCTCGCCGCCTATCTGCCCGCCCGCCGCGCCGCCGCCGTGCCTCCCGTGGCCGCCATGTCCGCGCTCCACACACCCCCGCCGGTCCGCAGCCTCCGCAGGCGCAACGCCATCGGTGTCGCCCTGATCGTGATCGGTGTGCTCGGCGTGGTGTTCACGGCGTCCAGCGGCGAGGAGGGCCGGACCACCGTCCTCTTCCCGTCCGTCCTGCTGCTCATCGGCATCATCGTGGTGACCCCGGCGCTCTCCGGCCCGGCCATCGCCCTGGCCGGCCCCCTCCTGCGCCGCTTCGGTGTCCCGGGCACGCTGGCCCCGCGCAACGCCCGGCGCAACCCCCGGCGCACCGCCTCCACCGCCTCGGCCCTGATGATCGGGCTGTCCCTGGTCACCGGTCTCACGGTGGTCGCGGTGTCCGCCACGACATCGCTGCGCCAGCGGGCGGAGAACACCGTCACGGCCGACTTCGAGATCTCGTCGAGGAGCAGCGGTCACCTGCCCACGTCGGTCCATGACACCCTGGCGAAGTCCACGGCCGTGACCTCCTCGAGCCCGCGGCGCGAGAGCGCCGTCCGGATCGGCGGCGACGAGGTGAACCTGACCGGTGTGGACGCCCGGAGCATCGGCGACCTCCTCGATCCGAGCTTCGTATCGGGGTCGCTCGCGGCACTGGGCGCGGGCGGCGGCAAGAACCTGCTGATCGACACCTCCACGGCCGACATCTACGGATGGACCATGGGACAGCGGGTGCCGGTGGTCTACGGCGACGGCAGCCGGGGCACCCTGCGGATCGGCGGCATCTACCGCAGCGACGAATTCCTCCCGGCCACCATGATCCCGCTGGCCACCCTCCAGCCCCATCTGAAGAAGATCGAGGACACCTCGGTCCTGGTGCACACCAAGGACGGCGACGGCGAGACGGTACGGCGCTCCCTCCAGCGCGCCCTCGACCAGAACCCCCTCATCCGGCTGCGGAACACCGACGACCTGGCCGAGTCCGCCGGCGGCGAGTCCATCACCCTGCTCCTCAACGTCCTGTACGGGCTGCTGGCCATGGCCGTGGTGATCGCCGTCCTGGGAGTCGTCAACACCCTCGCGATGTCCGTGTTCGAGCGCACCCGTGAGATCGGGATGCTGCGCGCGGTGGGGCTCCAGCCCGAGCAGACCAAGCGGATGATCCACCTGGAGTCCGTCCTCATCTCGCTGTTCGGGGCCCTGCTGGGCATCGGCGCGGGCATCTTCCTCGGCTGGGCCGCGGGCAGGCTCGCCTCCGACAGCATCCAGGGCTACGAGATGGTCATCCCCTGGGGCCGCATCGCCGTGGCCCTCGCGGGCGCCGCACTCGTCGGCGTGGTGGCGGGACTCTGGCCCGCCCGCCGGGCGGCCCGGCTGAACGTCCTCACGGCCCTCAAGGCGGACTGAGGCGCGTGCGGGACGGCTTGGACCCGGGCGGCGGTCGGACTGGTTCCACCGCCGCCACGCGTGCCACCCGGCGCTTTCCCCCGAGCGTTCCGGGGTTGCCCGCCCGAGCGCTCAGGGGTTGCCGTAGGCGGCCACCATGATGTTCCGCACCACCTCGTTCATCTCCTGGCCTTTGGCGTCCGTGGAGTTGACGCTGTAGACCAGGGTGCGCGAGCCGTCGCGGGTGGAGGCGATGGCGGTGTTGTAGCCCCAGCGGCTGCCCGACTTTCCCCACACCTCACGGCCGCCCAGCTTCTTCATCGAGAGGCCGACCGAGTACGAGGCCGGGTCGCCGGTCTTGAGATCCGCCACCTTCGGCAGGGTGAACATCTCCCGCAGCAGCGGGCCGCCCACCACCCGCCCCTGGAACAGCGCCTTGGTGAACCGCTCCAGGTCCGCCGTGGTCGAGACGATGTCACCGGCCGCCCAGCCGTCCGTCGGCCCCCACACCGACACATCGCGCAGACCGGTCGTGCCGTCGTCCAGCCGCATCGTCTGGTAGCCGTGATTGTGCGGGCCGAGGATGCGCGGATCGGTCCCGGGGAGATAAGTGTCGCGCAGCCCCAGCGGCTTCAGGATCCGGCGGGTCACCTGGTGTTCGTACGAGTCGCCCGAGATCCGCTCGATGATCAGACCGGCGATGGCGTAGCCGATGTTCAGATAGTGCTGTTTCTCGCCGGGCGGGAACTCGCGGTTCTTCGACGTCGCCGAGCGGACCATGTCCTCGGGGTCATGGATCCGGAAGCGGTAGGCGTACCACTCCTCGACCGTGTCCCCGGGGAGGTCGGGGGCCGGGATGCCGTGCGTGTGATTGAGCAACTGCCGGACGGTGACCTTCCCGTACGACGCCGGGATCAGCTCCGGGAGATACGAACGAGCGCTGCGGTCCAGGTCGAGCGTGCCCTCGGCGGCCAGCTGCAGGGCGACGGCGGCCGTGAAGACCTTGGTCACGGAACCGGCGCGGAAGCGGCCCGCCGGATCGGCCGGCCGGTTGGTCCTCAGGTCGTGCACGCCCGAACTGCCTCTCCAGACGCCCTCGGAGCCCCCGACCCGTACCAGCGCGGCCGTCGCGTCGCTCGTCGGCAGACCCGCGATGGCGGCTTCCAGCTCGGGAATCCCGGATGGCGTGGGGACCGCCGCGGACGAGGTGGCCGCGAGGGCCGGCGGCACCGCCGGACCCGCCACGACGCCCAGGACGAGCGCCGCGGCCAGCAGCGTGCGTCTGGTGCTCTGCATGGTCAACTCCAGTGATAGGGGCGCGATATGAGCGCCGTATGAGCCGTTGCTCCCGATGGCTCCATCCTGGTGACCGGAGGTCTGTCGCGGATCGCCCGCGCGAGCCTGTTCCGGGTGTCAGTTCCTCGCCGACGCGGGGGAGGAACCGGGCCGGGACGCTCCCCCGGGCGGGGGATCCCCGGCCGTGATCAGGCCCGTCTCGTACGCGCAGATCACCGCCTGGATCCGGTCCCGCAGCCCCAGCTTGGCGAGCACATTGCCGACATGCGTCTTGACCGTGTGATCGCTGACCACCAGCTCCGCCGCGATCTCGGCGTTCGACAGGCCGCGCGCGAGCAGCAGCAGTGTCTCCCGCTCCCGTGCGGTCAGCATGTCCAGGCGGGGATCGGGCCGCCGTGGCCGAACGGTCGCCCGGGTGTACTGCTCCACCAGACGCCGGGCCACCGACGGCGCGAGCAGCGAGTCGCCCCGCGCCACCACCCGTACCGCGTGCACCAGATCGTCCCTGCGCACATCCTTCAGCAGGAAGCCGCTCGCGCCCGCGTGCAGCGCTTCGTACACATACTCATCGGAGTCGAAGGTCGTCAGCATCACCGTCCGGCAGGCGCCGTCCGCGCCGATCTCGCGGCATGCCTCGATACCGTCCATACCCGGCATCCGGATGTCGAGCAGCGCCACATCGGGCGCGTGCCGCCGCACCGCCTCGACGGCCTCGGCCCCGTCACCCGCCTCCGCGATCACCTCGATGTCCGGCTGGGCGTCAAGGATCATGGAGAAGCCGCTGCGCACCAGCTCCTGGTCGTCGGCCACCACCACCCGGATCGTCAACGCGCCACCTCCGCCGAGGAGAGTACGGGGAGGCGGACCCGTACCTCGAAGCCCCGGCCGTCCGGGCCCGGCCCGGTGACCGCCGTACCGCCGTGCGCCGCGGCCCGCTCGCGGACCCCGATCAGACCGTGGCCGCCGCCGGAACCGGACTGCGGTCCGCGCCCGTCGTCCAGTACTCGGATGTCCAAGGCGCCCTCACCATACGTAAGTTGAACGGAGACGGTACGGGCTCCCGCGTGCTTGACCACGTTGGTCAGTGCCTCCTGGACGATCCGGAACACGGTCGCCCCGGTGGCATCCGGCAGTGGCCGCACGGCCCCCGCCGACTCGTACGCGACCTCGAGGCCACTCGCCCGTACCCGGTCGAGAAGACCGGCCAGACCGGCCAGGCCCGGCTGCGGCTCCCGCGGGGCGGGGCCCGGCTCGTCGCCCGTGCGCAGCACTCCCAGCATCCGGCGCAGCTGGACCATCGCCTCCCGGCCCGTCGTGGAGATGGCGTCGAAGGCGGCCTCGGCCCGCTCCGGAGCCGTCCGCACCGCCACCGGACCGGCCTCCGCCTGCACGATCATCAGGCTCACCGCATGGGAGAGGATGTCGTGCATCTCCCGTGCGATCCTGGCCCGTTCGCGGGCGGCGGCCCGCTCCGCCTCGATCCGGTTCGCCCGCTGCCGGGCATCGGTCAGCCGACCGAAGACATAGGCCGCCGCGAACACGAAGAGGGAGAAGGTGAGCTCGCGCGCCGTCCGGGTGTTCAGCCACACCGAAACCGGCACGGCAACCGCCAGCAGCCCCCCGGTGACCAGCCGCTTCCACGGTGGTGAACCGGCGGCGAGCGTATAGACGATGACGAGCCCGGTGTACGGCAGCGGCTGCCCGGGGCCCTCCACGGCCGGCTTGTACAGCGCGCTCGTCGCGATGATGGCGATCAGCACGGCGAGGGGAGCGCGCCGACGCCAGATCAGGGGGACGACGGTGAGCGTGGTCAGCCCGTAGGCGGGCCAGGTCGCCGGCTCCAGATCGGGTGACCGCGGCACCACGAACGGCATCGTCATGGCCGCCTGGACCAGGAGCGCGATCCACAGGTCAACGGCCTGGGGATGGGCTGCTCCCAGCGCCCGGCCCCGCTCCCACCACCCCCGCACAAGACAGGATGGTATCCGTTATGCCGCCTCCAGCAGGAGGCGCGCGGCCTCTTTCGCCCGGTGCGCGGGTTCGGCGCTGCCGGTGATGGCCGCGGTGGTGATGGCGCCTTCGGCGAGGAGGCCCAAGTGCTGGGCCAGCGAGGCCGGTTTGCCCGCGGCCGCCGTCAGCTCGGCGAGGTACCCGAAGAACGCCTCCTTATGGGCGCGTGCCGTCTCGGCCACGGGCGAGGAGGTGGCGCCGAGCTCCCCGAAGGAGTTGCTGAAGGCGCACCCCCGGAAGTCCGGCTCGCCGAACCACTCGTGGAGCCAGTCGAAGACCGCGAGGACGCGCTCCTCGGGGGTGTCCTGGGCATCGGCGTACGCGGCCAGCCTCTGGCGCCAGCGGATGTCGCGCCGCCGCAGATACGCCTGTATGAGCTCTCCTTTGGACGGGAAGAGCTGGTAGAGCCGTTTGAGGGAGACGCCGGAGGCGGCGCGGATCTCGTCCATGCCCACCGCCTGGAGCCCCCGTCCGTAGAACAGGGTCTCGGCCGCGTCGAGGATCCGGAGCTCCGCGGTCTCGGGACTGATCATTTCGCCGTTCTCCTGGTGCCGTCGGTCAGAGGCCGAGGTCGCTCAGCCCGGGGTGGTCGTCGGGGCGGCGTCCGAGCGGCCAGTGGTAGCGACGCTCCGACTCCTTGATGGGGAGGTCGTTGATGCACGCGTAGCGCAGGCGCATCAGACCGGCGTCGTCGAATTCCCAGTTCTCGTTGCCGTAGGAGCGGAACCAGTTGCCGGAGTCGTCGTGGCATTCGTAGGCGAAGCGCACGGCGATGCGGTCGCCGTCGAAGGCCCACAGCTCCTTGATGAGCCGGTAGTCCAGCTCACGCGCCCATTTGCGGGTGAGAAAGGCGATGATCTCGTCGCGTCCGGTGACGAACTCCGCGCGGTTCCGCCAGCGGGAGTCGACGGTGTAGGCCAGGGCGACCTTCTCCGGGTCGCGGGAGTTCCAGCCGTCTTCCGCCAGACGGACCTTCTGGATGGCGGTCTCCCGGGTGAACGGGGGGAACGGAGGGCGTGGAGCGTCGGTCACAGCGTCTCCTTATGAGCGGTGGAAGCGGGACGGGGAGGGGAGAACGAGCATTCTCCCCTTCCAGGCGCGAGCGTAGGAGAACGATGGTTCTCGCGCAAGGACCGGCCCGCGGCCGTCCTGGTGGCGGGGGTGGTGAGCACGGCTTATCGGGGTGGTGGGTACCGTGCGAGCGGAATGACCGTGCTCGACGACAAGGCAGGGGACCGGGCGTGTTGATCGATGATCTGCGGCAGGAGCTGCCGGACGGCCGGATGGTCGAGGACCCCGGCGTCGCGGCCGGTTTCGTCCACGACGAGGCGGAGTGGGCGCCGTACGGCACGCCCCTCGTGGTGGTGCGGCCACGTACGGCGCTGGAAGTGCGTTCCGTGGTGCGGGCCTGTGTACGGCACGGCGTTCCGCTGGTCACCAGGGGTGCGGGCACCGGTCTCTCCGGTGGCGCCAACGCCGTCGAGGGCTGTGTGGTGCTCTCCACCGAGGCCATGGACGCCATCCAGGAGATCGACCCCGTGGAGCGCCTCGCGGTCGTCGGACCCGGTGTGGTCAACGACGATCTGCGGGCCGCCTGTGCCGAGCAGGGCCTCTGGTACCCGCCGGACCCGGCGAGCGCGCCCTGGTCCACCATCGGCGGCAATGTGGCGACCAACGCGGGCGGGCTGTGCTGTGTGAAGTACGGCGTCACCCGCGACTATGTGCTCGGCCTGGAGATGGTGACCGGCACCGGTGAGCTCGTGCGGCTCGGCCGCAGGACCGCCAAGGGGGTCGCCGGGTTTGACCTGGCGGGGCTGATGGTCGGCTCCGAAGGCACCCTGGGAGTGATCACCGAGGTCACGGTGCGGCTGCGGCCGCGGCGTGAGGCCGAGCGCACGGTCGCCGGATACTTCTCCTCGGTCGTGGCGGCGGGACGCGCGGTCGCCGCGATCGGGGCCGCGGGCCTCACCCCGTCCGCGCTGGAGCTGATCGACCGGCACTGCCTGGCGGCGGTCGACAAGTGGAAGAACATGGGCCTGTCGGTCGACGCGGACGTGGTGCTCCTCGGCCGTACGGACGCCCCGGGCCCGGCCGGTGCGCAGGAGGCCGAGCGCATGCTCGCCTGTTTCGAGGAGGCGGGGGCGACCTGGGCGGCGCAGTCCACGGACCAGGAGGAGGCCGACGCGCTGTTCTCGGCCAGGCGGCTCGCCTATCCGGCGCTGGAGCGGCTGGGCCCGGTGCTCACCGAGGACGTCTGCGTGCCCAAGGCCGCCGTACCCGAGATGCTGGCGCGGATCGAGCGCGCCGCCACCCGCCATGACACGCTCATCGCCAACATCGCCCACGCCGGTGACGGCAACCTCCACCCGCTGCTGATCACCCAGCCCGGCGACACGGCGGCCCGGGAGCGGGCCCAGGCCGCCTTCCACGACATCATCGCGGACGCCATCGACCTCGGTGGCACGGTCACCGGTGAACACGGGGTGGGTCTGCTGAAGCGGGACGGTCTGGAGCGGGAGCTCACACCGGCCGTTCTGGAGATGCACCGTGCCGTCAAGGCGGCGCTCGACCCGCACGGGATTCTCAACCCGGGCAAGGTCATCGCAGGCGGCTGAGCGCGCGGCGGGCGGGCGGACGTCACCCCGGCCCGCCTGACTCCACTCCGCCTCACTCCAGTCCGCCTCGCTTCACGAGCTGAGCCGCGATCACATTGCGCTGGATCTCATTGGTGCCCTCACCGACGATCATCAGGGGCGCGTCGCGGAAGTAGCGCTCCACGTCGAACTCGGTGGAATAGCCGTAACCACCGTGGATGCGGACGGCGTTGAGCGCGATCTCCATGGCGGTCTCGGAGGCGAACAGCTTCGCCATGCCCGCCTCCATGTCCACGCGCCGCCCCGCGTCGGCCTCCCGCGCGGCGTACAGGGTGAGCTGGCGGGCCGCGGTCAGCGAGGTGGCCATGTCGGCGAGGTAGTTGCCGATCGACTGGTGTTGCCAGATCGGCTTGCCGAACGACTCGCGTTCCTGGGCGTAGGCCAGCGCGTCCTCCAGCGCCGCCCGGCCGACGCCGAGCGCACGGGAGGCGACCTGCAGCCGGCCGGTCTCCAGCCCCTTCATCATCTGGGCGAACCCCTTGCCCTCCACACCGCCCAGGACGGCGTCGGCCGGGGCACGGTAGCCGTCGAACGACAACTCGCAGCTCTCGACGCCCTTGTAGCCGAGCTTGGGCAGATCGCGGGAGACCGTCAGACCGGGCCCGTGCTCGACCAGCAGGATGGAGATGCCCTGGTGCGCGGGGGTGGCGTCGGGGTCGGTCTTGCAGAGCAGGGCGATCAGCCGGGAGCGGCGGGAGTTGGTGATCCAGGTCTTGGAGCCGTCCACCACATAGCCGTCCGTGTCCTTACGGGCGACCGTGCGCATCGCCTGGAGGTCGGAGCCGCCGCCCGGTTCGGTCAGCGCCATGGTGGCCCGGATCTCGCCGGTGGCCATCTTCGGCAGATAGCGGCGCTTCTGTTCCTCGGTGCCGAAGCGCAGCAGGAGGGTGGCGACCACGGTGTGGCCGCCCATCGCACCGGCCAGGCTCATCCAGCCACGGGCCAGTTCCTCGGTGATCAGGACATAACACGGGGTGGAGACGGGGGTGCCGCCGTACTCCTCCGGGATGGCGAGCCCGAAGACACCGAGCAGTTTCATCCGCTCGATCAGGGCCTCGGGGTAGGTGTTGGCGTGCTCCAGCTCCTGGACGACCGGTTTGACGTCGTTGTCCACGAAGTCGCGCACCGTCCTGACGATGAACCGCTCGTCCTCGGACACGATGTCGAGAGTGCTCATGCTCTGACGCTCCTGCGAGACGGGAAGACGGGGGAGGCGGGATTGGCTTCCGAGCTCAGTGCCATCATGGACACTCATGGACGTGCCAGTGAAATAGCGATACGTGATACGTCCATGCCGGGCGCGGATGGCTGGAGAGCGAGCGTTGGACGTCAGACAACTCAAGGCACTCGTCACGGTCGCCGAGGTCGGCAGCGTCACCCGGGCCGCGGAGTTGCTCCATCTGGTCCAGCCCGCGGTCACCCGGCAGATCCGCACCCTGGAGCAGGAGCTGGGCGTCCCCCTCTTCGAGCGGACCCGGCAGGGCATGCGGCCCACCGAGGCCGGCGCGATCATGGCCGACCGCGCTCGCCGCGCCCTGAACGAGCTGGAGCGCGCCCGTGCCGAGGTCCAGCCGACCCCGGGCGTGGTGACCGGCATCGTCACCGTGGGCCTGCTGGAGAGCACCACCGATCTGCTGGCGGAGCCGCTGGTGTCCGCGCTCGCCCGGGACCACCCCGGAATCGAGCTGCGCCTGATGACGGCGTACTCCGGGCACCTCCAGCAATGGCTGGACGACGGCGACCTGGACCTCACGCTGCTCTACAACCTGGCGGGCACACCGTCGCTGAACCTCCGCCCCCTGGTGCGCGAGCGGCTGTGGGCGGTCGCGCCGCCGTCCGAGGGGCTGCGTGGCGATCGGCCCGTCCCCTTCGTGCGGGCCGCCGGGCATCCGCTGGTCATGCCCGCGGCCGGGCACGCCCTGCGCAGCCTGATCGACGGGGCCGCCGGACGGGCCGCGGTCGAGATGGACGTCGTCGTGCAGACCAACTCCATGCGGGTGCAGAAGCAACTCGTCCGGGCCGGGCACGGCTGGACGATCCTGCCGGGGCTGGGCATCGCCGAGGACGTGGCCGATGGCACACTCAGCGCGGCACCGCTGTGCGCACCCGACGTATGGCGCTCGATCGTCCTCGGGACGTCGAGAGCCGGGCGGACACCACCCGCGGTGGACGCCGTCGCCCGGGAACTGCTCCACCAGATCACCTCGGCCGTGGACCAGGAGCGGTGGCCCTCCGCCCAGCTGCACACGCGGGCCGCACCCACCGAAGAGACCTGAAGCCCGAAACCCGAAAAACGACCCGTGAAGCCCGAAAGGCCAGAGACACCCATGGCAAGCACCGACGTCCATCAACAGGTCAGCGGCCACGCCCGTGCGCTGGACGGCACCCTCCTCGCCTATCAGCACCACGGCACCGGACGACCCCCGCTGGTGCTCCTGGCGGGCCAGGCCAACAACCACCACTGGTGGGACGGCATACGGGCGGACTTCCACGCCACCCACACCACCCTCACCATGGACTGGCGTGGCACGGGGGAGAGCGAAAAGCCCGACCACCCGTACTCGACGCCGGGCTTCGCCGACGATGTGATCGCCGTCCTCGACCAGTTGGGCATCGAGCGCGCCGATCTGTACGGGACCTCCATGGGAGGGCGGGTCGCCCAGTGGGTCGCCGCCCGCCATCCGCACCGGATCCGGCGGCTCGTCCTCGGCTGCACCTCGCCCGGCGGGCCCCATGCGACGGAGCGCGACATGGCGGTGCGGCGCTCCCTGGCCCAGACCGACGCGCGGGCGGCGAACGAGGCGCTGATCGACCTGATGTACACCCCGGCCTGGCGGTCCGCACACCCCGGGCCCTATACGACCCTCGGCGCCCCCGGCATGCCCCCGCACGCCCGGCGAGGCCACCTGGTGGCCAGCAATCAACACGACGCCTGGGACGCCCTCCCGCTGATCACCGCGCCCACCCTGATCCTGCACGGCGCGGACGACCGGCTCACCCCGGCGGCCAACGCGCCGCTGCTCGCCTCGCGCATCCCCCAGGCGCGTACGCACATCTTCGAGGGCGCGCGGCACGGTTATTTCCAGGAGTGCCGCCCGGCGGCGGCGACGATCGTGTCGTCGTTCCTGGCGGAGGAGCCCTTCCTGGTCTGACCACCTGCTCACGAATGAGGAGGGACAGAAGAACCATGCGACCCACCCCGCCCCCGCTCAGCTCGTACGTCGCGTCCTGGGCCCCGGGACCGGTCACGGCCGAGGACGCACTGCCCGTCGGCCCCGTCGCGGCCCTGTCGGCGGTCCTCGACCTGTCCGAGGCCGTGGCGAAGGACGGTGAGCCCCTGCCACCGCTGTGGCACTGGCTCTACTTCCTGCACTGGCCCGCCCAGCGGGAGCTCGGAGCCGACGGACACCCCGGGAACGGACACTTCCTGCCGCCCATCCCGCACCGGCAGCGGATGATCGCCGGAGGACGGTGCGAGATCACCGAGCCGCTGCGCCTCGGTGAGCCGGCCGAGCGCGTCAGCAGCCTGGGCACGGTGACGGCCAAACACGGGAGCACGGGGGAGCTGCTGTTCGTCACCGAGCGCCGGGAGCTTCGCCAGCGTGGCCGGACCTGCCTCGTCGAGGAGCAGGACATCGTCTACCGGTCGGGGCGCGGCTCCGTGCGCCACCACCCGGCCGCCCTCGACGAGTCCGCCGCCCCCGACCCCGACGGGACGTGGCAGCTCCCGCTGCACCCGGATCCGACACTGCTGTTCCGGTTCAGCGCGCTCACCGCCAACGCCCACCGCATCCACTACGACACGCCGTACGCGCAAGGGGAGGAGGGCTACCCGGGTCCCGTCGTCCACGGTCCGCTGCTGGCCCTGCTCATGCTCGAACTCGTCCGCCGCCACGCCCCGGCGCGGCAGGTGGCCTCGCTGTCCTATCGCCTGCGGCGCCCGCTGTTCGCCGGGGAACACCTCCTGGCGTCCGGCACACCCTCCGGCAGCGGCACCGACCTGCGCATCGCCACCCACCGGGAGGCCCGGCACGCCACGGCGGAGGTGACATTCGCGTGAGGGCGTGCCGGGACCGTACGGCCGGGACGTCGCTCAGGGGGCGTCCGCCGTCTGGAGCGACCCGTTGTGCGTGTCGGCGGTCCGCCGCTCATGGCGTATCGCCGTGGAGACGCCGCGCGGTGCGATCCGGGCGCGCAGGGACACCACCGTCAGCAGGGCCAGTGCCGTGCCGACCAGCGGCACCGTGAAGGCGGCGCTCGCGCCGAAACCGTCCGCCAGCTGTCCGGCCGCCGTCACCGCCGCGGCCTGCCCCAGCGCGACCGAGCCGGTCAGCCAGGTGAACGCCTCGGTCCGGGACGTGGCCGGGACCAGGGCCTCCACCAGGGTGTATCCGGTGATCAGCGCCGGTGCGATGCACAGGCCCGCCAGCAGCCCCAGCCCGCCCAGCGGCAGCGGCGCGGGCACCGCCCACAGCGTTGAGCAGATCAGCGTCAGCGCGGCGTAGGAGGTCAGCAGCCGCCGCCGGGGGGAGGTGCGCCAGGCGATGGCGCCACAGGCCACGCCCGCGAGCATGTTGCCCGCCGCGAAGACGCCGTACAGCACACCGTTGAGGGCCGGCTGGCCGTGTTCCTGGGCGAAGGCGGTCAGGGCGACCTGCATCCCGCCGAAGACCGAGCCGACGCCCAGGAAGGCCACGGCCAGGACCCGCACGCCCGGTACGGACAGGGCCGAGGCGGGCCGCTCCCGGGTGTCCGCCCGCGCCGCGCCCAGCGGCGGCGCGGTACGGCGCTGGGCCGCGAAGAACAGTCCGCCCACCAGCGTCAGCGCCGCCTCCGCGATCAGGCCGGACGCCGGGTGCACACCGGTGCTCAAACCGGTCGCGAGCACGGGGCCGATGACGAACGTCAGCTCGTCCGTCACGGACTCGAACGCGGCCGCGGTCGCCAGCAGCGGCCGGCGTTCCGAACGCGGCTCGGGCCCGCCCGGGGCGCCGTCCCCGAGGGCAGCCGCCCAGCGGGCCCGCACCATGGGCCCGACCTGCGGGACGGAAGCGCCCGTCGGCACCGCGGCGGCGATCAGCGCCCACAGTGGCGCGTGGGCCAGGGCGAGCGCCGTCAGCAGGGCGACGGCCGCCGCGTGGAGCAGCACACCCGGCACCAGGACCGCGCTCTGCCCGTGGCGGTCGGCCAGCTTGCCGCTCTGGGGCGCGAACAGCGCCATGGACACGCCGGTGACGGCCGCGACCGCACCGGCGAGCCCGTACGACCCGGTGGTGTGGCGCAGCAGCAGCACGATGCTGATCGTCAGCATCGCGAACGGCTGCCGGGCGGCGAAGCCGGGCAGCAGGAAGGTCCATGCGCCCGGTGTGCGCAGCAGGTGCCGGTAGCCGGCGCGCTGTGCGGGGGGAGGGGTGGTGCTGGAGACCGCGGATGCCACGGCCGACGCCTTTCCGCCGCCTGGTAGCGCACCCGGGCCGGCATGGCGGAGTGCGCCGAGAGCTGTCCTCTCGCGCTGGACCGGGGTAGATACCGGGTCCGCGCCGATGAGGAGGCAGAAGGACCGTGGCCGCCGAGCGGTCGCGCCAGCTCTGCGTCAGGCAGAGTGGTTCGTTGCTTGCCGCGTCATCGTACAGGGAGGCCGCCACCTCGCCGGTGGCGGCAGGTGTCGTACGAGGTCAGGCGCCGGGCAGGGGGCGGACGGTGAGGATCTGCTGGGCGTGTCCGATCGGACCGCGCAGGTCGTGCAGCACGGTGCTGGTGATGCCCTGGCCGGTAGGACCGAAGGTGACCGTGGTGTCCAGCCCGGCCCAGCCGCCCTCGGGCTGGCGGTGGAGGTGGAGGGTCAGGTCGACGTTGGGGAACATCCAGGCGGTGGGCGGCTGTCGTACGGCGATCCCGTTGGCGGTGTCGACGAGCGCGATGTACGAGGCCAGCGGGGTGCTGGTCTGCCCGGCCACGAGGGTGAGCGGGGTGGAGACCCAGACGGTCGCCCGGCCCGGCCGGGGTGGCGCGAGCGGACGGGAGTCCAGGGAGGCGATGTACCCGCCGGGCCACAGGGAGCCCATCGACCAGGGGGCGAGCTTCTCGGGAGGGGTGAGCCGGTCCCCGGCGCCACCGGCGACGGCCGCGGTGTCCACGGCGGCGAGGAGCCACGCACGGGCCCGGACCACGGGGCGGTCGGCGATGAGCACGACGGCCTCGATGAGTTCGATGGTGCGGCCGGGCCGGACGGTCTCCACCCGGATCTCGCACTCGTCGAGGGCGAGGCGCCCGAGGATGTCGAAGCTGATCCGGCTGAGCAGCAGCCCGGTGTGCGGCCGGGTGGCGAGATGGCGGTCGATGGCGTGGACGATGAGACCGCCGAGCGGGCTGAAGTGCTGTTCGTCGGTGTTCCAGGCGCCACTGACGTGTGCGGTGGGCTTGTAGCGGTGCTCATCGATCGGCTCGTAGTAGCTGTCGGTCGTCAACGGGGACTTCTCCTCGGGCGGGAACATCGTGGTGATCAGGGGGCGTTGACCAGGATGACGTATACAGCCGTGTGGACGCCGCCCCGCGTCGAGCGCGGGCGTCCTCGCGCGGGCCAGTGACGAGCGCGATCGGAGGGCACCCGGCAGTAGTTACTCAAGATCCTTGAGTAACTGCTCTTGATCAAGGGTTGCGTAACCCCCTAAGTTGAAAGTAACAACAGGTGGCATGAACCTGTTCAGCCGCAGTACCTCCCGTCGCGCGGTCGCCGACGCCGCACCGGCGGTCACCCCTGCCCGGGCGGCGTCCGGCGCCGTCGCCGTGCCGGATACCGGCCTCGCGGCTCTCACCGGAGAGTGGATCGTCGATCCGGCCCACAGCCGGATCGGTTTCTCCGTCCGGCACGCCATGGTGAGCACGGTACGTGGCGCCTTCACGGAATTCGAAAGCCGCCTCTACTTCGACGGCCGTGACCCGCGCCGTTCCCGGGCCGAGGTCCTGCTGTCCACCGCCAGTGTCCAGACCGGTGTCGAGCAGCGCGACGACCACTTGATGGGCCGCGACTTCCTGGACGCCAGAACCTACCCCCACATCCGGTTCGCGAGTACCGCCGTGGACGTCGCGGGCCCGGACGTCTACCGCATGATCGGGGACCTCACGATCAGAGACATCACCCGCCCCGTCGTCCTGGAACTCACCTATATCGGGTACGTCACGGACCCCTTCGGCTACCAGCGGGCGGGCTTCGACGGCACCACCACCATCAACCGCTCCGAATGGGGCCTGACCTACAACGCCCGACTGGCCGAGGGCGGCGCGCTGGTGAGCGAGAAGGTCCGCCTCCAGTTCGACATCGCCGCCATCCGCACCGTCCCCGCCGCCTGAGGAGCCCCGGACCCGGAAAGGGCGCTCTCCGTCTGCCGTCTGCGGAGGAGGGTGCTGAGGGGGGGCGGGCGGCGTCGGAAGGGGACCGGCGCCGTCACATCGGCTTCGCGAGCGCGGTGGTGAGGTCCAGGTTGTCCTCGACCCACAGGCGCAGGTTCCTGAGCGGGACGGACGCGCTGTGGCCCAGGGGAGAGAGCTCGTACTCCACGTGGAGCGGGACGGCGGGGTAGACCGTCCGCTCGATGAGACCGGCGTCTTCGAGGCGGCGCAGCGTCTGGGTGAGCACCTTGGGGCTGATCCCCTGAAGGCGGCGCTGCAGTGCGCCGAACCGGAGAGGGCCGTCCTCCAGAGCCCCGATGGCAAGCGCCGACCACTTGTTCGCGAGCAGATCGAGCATGGCACGGCACGGGCATTGGGCCTCGTACACATCATGATGGTCGTGCTGGCCTGTGTGGCATCGCGTGCTCATGGAGGGACCTTCCGGGCGCTGGTACTACCCAAAAGGTAGCAGTGTCCCTTGTGGGTAACCAGGCCCCCGCGGTTAGCGTGCGAGCGCGCCCGGAAGAGCGGGCGTGACGAGAACGATGAGCTCAGGAGGCACACGTGGCCAGGTCCATGATGCGTGCGGTGGTGCAGGACGCGCTCGGCGGCCCGGAGGTGCTGCGGGTCGCGGAGGTCCCGCGGCCGGAGCCGCTGCCCACCGAGGTGCTGGTGCGGGTGCACGCCGCCGGTATCAACCCGGTCGACTGGAAGACCCGTCAGGGCGGCGGTATGGCGGGTGTGCTCGGCGAGCCGCCGTTCACCCTGGGCTGGGATGTCTCCGGTGTGGTCGAGGAAGTCGGATTCGGGGTGACCACGCTGGCCCCCGGCGACGAGGTGTACGGCATGCCGTGGTTCCCCCGTCAGGCCGGTGGCTACGCCGAGTTCGTCACGGCTCCGGCCCGCCAGTTCGCCCGTAAGCCGGCCACCTTGAGCCATGAGGAGGCGGCCGCCGTGCCGCTGGCGGCGCTGACGGCCTGGCAGATCGTGGTGGACACCGCGCATGTGACGGCCGGGCAGCGGGTTCTGGTGCACGCCGCCGCCGGTGGCGTCGGGCACTTCGCCGTCCAGTTCGCACGGCACCTGGGGGCGCGGGTGGCGGGGACCGCCCGGGAGAGCCGGCACGCATGGCTCGGCCGGCTCGGGGCGGCGGAGCTGGTCGACTACACCGCGCAGCGCTTCGAGGACACGGTCGAGGACGTCGATGTGGTGATCGACCTCCTGGGCGAGGAGCACGACGCCACCAGCACCCGTTCCCTGAGGGTGCTCAGGAAGGGCGGACTGCTGGTGGCCGTCCCCAGTGGCGTCAGCCCCGAGGTGCAGCAGGCCGCCGACGCCCGTGGGATGCGCACCAGCGCCTTCCTCGTCGAGCCGGACGGTGCCGCCCTCACCACGATCGCCGCACTCATCGACAAGGGTGAGGTCGCGGTCGAGGTCGAGGAGGTCTTCCCGCTGGAGGAGGCCGCTCGCGCCCACCGCCAGGGGGAGGACGGCCACACCCGCGGCAAGCTGGTCCTCCGCGTCGGCGCCTGACCCGCTCCGCACCGACGGCGGACGCCCGAGGCCCTCTCGCACCACCCATCACATCAGCCCGAAGGAGACGCGCATGTTCTACGAGATCCGCCGCTACCAGATCAGGCCCGGCCACCGGGAGGAATGGGTCAGCTTCTTCGAAGAGGTGATCGTCCCCTTCCAGGAGTCGAAGGGGATGAACGTCATCGCCTCGTTCATCGACGAGGAGGATCCCGACGGCTACGTGTGGATGCGGCGCTTCGCCGACGAGGCGGAGCGGGAGCGGCTGTACGCGGCGGTCTACCAGAGCGAGCGGTGGCAGCAGGAGATCGGCCCGCGGGTCGAGGAACTGATGTTCCGAGAGAAGATCCAGGTCACGCGCGCCGTGCCCACACCGGCTTCCGGTCTTCGCTGACCGCGTCGGCCGCACCGATGAGCGCATCATGACGGCCACGGCCACGGCTGTCCGCGGGTGACGCTCGACGGTCCCGTCCCGCCCGGAACCACACGGTTCCGGGCGGGCGCGCCGGGGTCACCCGGAGACGGTCCGGGCGGGGACGGGGGTGGCCGCTTCGGCGTCGCCCTGGCCGCTGCCGCGGCGCAGGAAGTACACGCCGACGGTGGCGAGCAGCGAGGCCGCGGAGAGCGCGTAGAGGCCGCCGTTGGTGCTGCCCGTCGTCTCCTCCAGGTAGCCGAAGAGGGTCGGGGAGACGAACCCCCCGAGGTTGCCGAGGGAGTTGACGACGGCGAGCCCCGCGGCCGTGACCCTGAGGTCGAGCGTGGACTGGGCCAGCGGCCAGAAGAGGTTGGCGGCGCATTTGCTGCCGATGGCGGCCAGGGTGACGGCCGCGAGGCCGAACCACGGGGAGCCGAGAGTGGCGAGGAAGGTGCCGATGGCGGACAGCACCAGGACGACGGCGAGGTAGGGCCGCCGGTCCGGCATGCGGTCGGTGTAGCGGCTCATCGTGTACATCGCGATCACCGCGCAGATCCACGGGATGGCCGTGAGCAGCCCGATCTGGAAGGACGAGAGCCCGCCGATGTCGTCGACCAGGCTCGGCAGCCAGAACGTGATCGCGTATCCGGTCAGCGCCATGGCGAAGAACACGCCGGTCAGCAGCGCCACCTGGGGGTGGACCACCAGGCGCAGCCGGGACACCTGCGGCTCGCGGCTGCGCGCCTCGCGGTCCCGGCCGACCGCCGCGCCGAGGGCGGCCTTCTCCTCGCCGGTCAGCCAGCGGGCGTCCTGGATCCGTGAGACGAGGAAGAAGGCGGCGACGATGCCCACGGTGATCGAGATGGCGCCTTCCAGCGCGAACATCCAGCGCCAGCCGGCGAATCCGCCCAGGCCGTGCATTTCCAGCAGTGCGCCGCTGATGGGGCCGGTGACGATGTAGGCGGTCGCGGAGCCACCGAGGAAGAGGGCGCTGGCCCGGCCGCGGGCGGAGTCCGGCAGCCAGGTGGTGAGGTAGTACATGACGCCGGGGAAGAACCCCGCCTCCGCGATGCCCAGCAGGAACCGCAGCACGTAGAAGGAGGTGGCCCCGGACATGAAGCACATGGCGAGGGTCACCGCGCCCCAGCTGATCATGATCCGGGTGAGCCAGACGCGGGCGCCGAAGCGCTCCATCAGCATGTTGCTGGGGACTTCGAGCAGGGCGTAGCCGATGAAGAACAGACCGGCGCCGAGTCCGTAGGCGGCGCTTCCGATGCCGATGTCGGCCTTGAGGTCGTCCTGGACGAAGCCGACGTTGGTGCGGTCCATCTGGTTGACCACCAGCATGAGGACCAAGATGGGCATCACACGCCGCAGAAACTTGGTCACGGCCCGTTCGACGAGCTCCGGGGAGGCGGCCGGATCAGGGTCGGGGGCGGGCGGATTCACCATGCCGGCTCTCCTCGTATCGTTCATGCACTTGAACACTTATGAAGTGGGTGCAGACTTTACGATCACCCGTTCCTGCCGGTCAATGACTCCGGAAGCAACAATTCCACGGGACTGTGCATGAGTTATGGCTGGTGGTTTGCCTTCTCCAGGCCCGGGCATGCCCCTTGATAGGGTTCACACACCTACCATCTGTTCAACCATATGAATGGACGTCGATGTTTGACGGAGCACCCCTGCGCATCACGGATGTCACCATCACCCCCGTCGCCTTCCGCGACCCGGCCCTGCTCAACTCCGTCGGCGTCCACGAGCCCTTCGCGCTCCGCTCGATCGTGCAGATCCACACCGACGCGGGTCTGACCGGGCTCGGCGAGACCTACGCGGACGAGCTCCACCTGGAGCGCCTCGTGGCCGTCGGGCACGAGATCGTCGGGCTGGACGCCTTCGCCACCGAGGAGCTGCACCAGCGCGTCCAGCGGGTCATCGAGCGGGTGGGCGGCGCCGGTGGCTCCGGGCTCACCGGCATGATCACCACCAGCAGCACCGTCGACCGGGTCGCCTCCCCGTTCGAGGTGGCACTCCTGGACATCCAGGGCAAGGCCGTCGGGCGCCCGGTGTGCGACCTGCTCGGCGGCGCCGTGCGGTCCGCGGTCCCGTTCAGCGCCTACCTCTTCTACAAGTGGGCCGCCCACCCCGGCCAGGAGCCGGACTCCTGGGGCGAGGCCCTCGACCCCGACGCCATCGTGGCGCAGGCCCGGCGGATGGTGGACGACTACGGCTTCACCGCGATCAAGCTGAAGGGCGGCGTCAGGCCCCCGGAGGAGGAGATCGAGGCGATACGGGCGCTGCGCCGCGCCTTCCCCGACCATCCGCTGCGCCTGGACCCCAATGCCGTCTGGACGACACAGACGTCGGTGAAGGTCGGGCGCGCGCTCGACGGCGTGCTGGAGTACCTGGAGGATCCCACCCCCGGGATCGACGGCATGGCCGCGGTCGCCCGCGAGGTCCCCATGCCGCTGGCCACCAACATGTGCGTGGTCGCCTTCGACGAGCTGGCCCCCGCGGTGGCCGCCGGCGCCGTCCAGGTCGTCCTCTCCGACCACCACTACTGGGGCGGCCTGCGCCGTTCCAAGCTGCTCTCCGGTATCTGCGACACCTTCGGCATGGGCCTGTCCATGCACTCGAACTCGCATCTGGGGATCAGCCTGGCCGCGATGACCCACCTGGCCGCGGCCACCCCGAACCTCACCTACGCCTGCGACACCCACTGGCCCTGGAGGACCGAGGACGTGATCGTGGACGGCGCGCTGACGTTCACCGACGGCTCGGTGCCCGTGCCGACCGCCCCCGGCCTCGGTGTGGAACTGGACCCCGACGCCCTGGCGCGGCTGCACGAGCAGTACGTCCACTGCGGACAGCGCAACCGCGATGACACCGGGTACATGCGGCGCTTCGACCCGTCCTTCCAGGCCGACCTCGCCCGCTGGTAGGCCCCCGCTGGTAGCCCGCCGCCACCCCTGCTCACCTGCCGGAATACCTCGATTGAAGGAGGCGGGCCTCGGCCGCCTGGTGTACCCGGATTTCGGCTAAGCGTACGAAGCTGCAGGCCAGGACGTTTTCTTAGCCTCTGAGGGACGGAAAAAGACGCCGAAACCCTCGGAAGTGCTGAGACTTGTCTTCTGCTCCTCGCGTACGTACCGCCCCTGATCGGACCGATCGCCGCCGCCGGCGCATGCTGGGCGCGGCGATCGCGGCCGGCCTCGCCGTCGGCGCGCTGACCGCACCCGCGGCAGGCGCCGTGGGCCACCACGCACGGCATGGCTCCGGGACGGCCGCCCCCAAGGCCGACACCGGCTCGCCGGTGCGGGTGAACCAGGTCGGCTATCTGACCCACGGCCCCAAGAAGGGCACCGTCGTCACGACTGCCACCAAGCCGCTGACCTGGACGCTCCGGGCCGCCGACGGCACCAAGCGGGCGAGCGGGACCACCCACCCCGCGGGCGTCGACCCGAGCTCCCGGCAGAACGTCCAGACCTTCGACTTCGGCAAGGTCACCGACGCGGGCGAGGGGTACACCGTCACCATCGGCGGGAAGAAGAGCGAGCCGTTCACCATCGGTGACCACCTCTACCGCTCGCTGCGCAGCGACGCGCTGGCGTACTTCTACCACAACCGCAGCGGCATCAAGATCGACGCGGACCTCGTGGGCCCGAAGTACGCCCGCCCCGCGGGCCATGACAAGGCGGCCCCGCACCGGGGCGACACCGACGTCCCGTGCCAGAAGGGCGTGTGCGACTACCGCCGGAATGTCTCCGGTGGCTGGTATGACGCCGGTGACCAGGGCAAATACGTCGTCAACGGCGGTATCTCGGTGGCCCAGCTGATGTCCGCGTACGAGCGCACCCACACCACCAAGGGCGTCGACCCCGCGCCGCTCGGCGACGGCCGGCTCCGGGTGCCCGAGCGCGGCAACGGCGTCCCGGACATCCTGGACGAAGCCCGCTGGGAGATGGAATTCCTCCTGCGCATGCAGGTGCCCCAGGGCAAGCCGCTCGCCGGGATGGCGTTCCACAAGGTGCACGACAAGCAGTGGACCGGGTTCCCGACCCGGCCCGACCAGGACAAGCAGCAGCGTGAGCTGCACAAGCCGTCCACCGCGGCCACGCTCAACCTGGCCGCCTCCGCCGCGCAGAGCGCCCGCGTCTTCAAGTCCTACGACCCGGAGTTCGCCGCCCGCTGCCTGCACGCGGCCCGGACCGCGTGGGACGCGGCCAAGGCACATCCGAAGATCTTCGCCGGCGACAAGGACTCCACGGGCGGCGGCGCCTACGGCGACCGGTACGTGGGCGACGAGTTCTACTGGGCCGCGGCCGAGCTGTTCCTCAGCACTGGTGATCACACCTATGCCAAGGCGGTGCTCGACTCGCCGCTGCACCACGACGTCGACGCGCTCTTCCCGCGCGGCGGCGGCATGTCGTGGGCCTCGACCGCGGGCCTCGGCGCGCTCGACCTGGCCACCGTCCCCAACAAGCTCACCGCGAAGCAGCGCGCCGAGGTGCGCACGATGGTGACGAAGGCTGCCGACCGCTACGCCGCGGACTCCGCGAAGTCGGCCTACGGGGTTCCGTACGCGCCGAAGGACGGCAAGTACGAGTGGGGCTCCAACAGCCAGGTGCTGAACAACATGATCGTGCTCGCCACCGCGCACGACCTGACGGGCAAGCCCCGCTATCTCGACGCGGTGCTCCGTGGCATGGACTACGTGCTGGGCGGAAATCCGCTCAACCAGTCCTATGTCACCGGCTACGGCGAGCGGAACTCGCACAACCAGCACCACCGCTTCTGGGCGCACCAGCGTGACCACAAGCTGCCGCATCCGGCGCCCGGTTCGCTGGCCGGTGGCCCGAACTCCGGGCTGCAGGACGAGGTCGCCAAGAAGAAGCTGAAGGGCTGCGCCCCGGCGATGTGCTACACCGACAGCCTGATGGCGTACTCCACCAACGAGATCACCATCAACTGGAACGCCCCGCTGGCGTGGATCGCCTCGTATGTCGATGGCCTGGGCGGCGGTGCGACGGGAAGGCCCGTGGGCTGACCCGGCCCGCGTCCGGCCCCTCCGGCGGCGCGGCACCCCCCGAGCGGGGGTGTCGCGCCGCTTGGCGTATGCGGGAGTGGTCAGCAGGTGGCGTTCGTCTGGGTGAGCAGTCCCAGCCGCCAGGGGAGTTGCGAGTAGTCCCCGCCGGCCGAGGGGTTCATGCCCTGGTAGAGGAATTGGAGACGACACGGGTTGATGGTCATGGTCTGGTCGTTTCCGGTCCGGATGAGCTCACCGTGGCTGATGTCGCGGGTCCAGGCCCCGGCCGGGAAGGACACGTTGTTGCTGCGCGCGAAGGGGTTGGACTCGGTGGCCGCCAGGGGCTGCCACTGGCCGGTGAGCCCCTGGGCGGTGAAGGAGCGGTAGTAGCGCCTGCCGTCGCTGCCGATGGCCTCCATCATCAGCAGATAGGTGTCGGTCCCCTGTACGCGGTAGACGGCATCGCCCTCGAACAGGGCGAACTTGGAGTCTTCCAGGACGAGTTGGGTGTTACGGAAGCCGCCCGGGAACTCGCCGACGGTGGTCTCCGAGCGGAAGAGGTGGCCGTTGTCGTCCGAGGAGAACAGATAGCACTTGGCGTCGTCGCAGATGACCCAGTAGTCGAGCGTATTGGCGCCCGCCTGGATCACGGTCGGGTCCTTGACGGAGACCACGGGATGGCTCGCATCGGGTTTGGGGGCGATCAGCTGGCCGCTGGAGGACCACTGGAAGCTGCCGGGCAGCTGGGCGGTGGCTCTCTCGGCGGCCGGTGCGCTCGCGTCCTGGGCGGCGGCCGGCCCCAGGGGAGGGCGAACAGCGACATCGCCAGACCTAACAGGAACACCACCGCCGCGTGGCAGGGGCGGGGATGAGGACGTCGTCCGGGTGGAAGCATGCGGGGCTCCAAGGGGCGGTCGGAGGCCCGCCGCACGAGCACCGCGGGCGCCTTCGTGGATCCGGCACGGTGGCGCGTGGGGAGGGCCTTACCGGAACGGATGGTGCGGGGTGCGGGTGCTGTCGTGCTGGGTGCGTACGGCGCGTGCGTTCGATATATCGAATGCTGCCCGGTCTTTCGGACGCCCTGGATGATAGAGGACTCACCCGGGGCGTCAATACCTCTCGTGCCACCAGGGAAAGCGCACGGCCAGGACGCCCCGTCGAGGGGTGTCCTGGCCGTTGTCGCGCGCTGGAGCGAAGACCTAGTCGGCGCCGAACTCCATCGCGGCGCGGTCGAGCAGCGTGTCCTGCCCGGACACGTGTCCGTCCGAGGCGATCGCCTCGGAGGCGCCCTGGGGCATCGCGCCGATCAGCCCGGTCGAGGCCGCCTGCGCGGCGCCGATCAGCGCCGGATGCGCGTTGCCGACCATGCCAAGTCCGGCGTACTGCTCCAGCTTGGCGCGCGAGTCGGCGATGTCGAGATTGCGCATGGTCAGCTGGCCGATCCGGTCCACCGGCCCGAAGGCGGAGTCCTCGGTCCGCTCCATGGAGAGCTTGTCCGGGTGGTAGCTGAACGCCGGTCCGGAGGTGTCCAGGATGGAGTAGTCCTCACCGCGCCGCAGCCGCAGGGTCACCTCGCCGGTGATCGCCGCACCGACCCAGCGCTGCAGCGACTCGCGCACCATCAGCGCCTGCGGGTCCAGCCAGCGGCCCTCGTACATCAGCCGGCCGAGCCGCCGTCCCTCGCTGTGGTAGGTGGCGACGGTGTCCTCGTTGTGGATCGCGTTGACCAGCCGCTCGTACGCCGCGTGCAGCAGCGCCATACCCGGTGCCTCGTAGATGCCCCGGCTCTTGGCCTCGATGACGCGGTTCTCGATCTGGTCGGACATGCCCAGGCCGTGCCGGCCGCCGACGGCGTTGGCCTCCAGCACCAGATCGACGGCGGAGGCGAACTCCTTGCCGTTGATCGTCACGGGGCGGCCCTGCTCGAAGCCGATCGTGACGTCCTCGGCCGCTATCTCGACCGCCGGGTCCCAGAACCGTACGCCCATGATCGGCTCGACGAGCTCGATGCCCGTGTCGAGGTGCTCGAGCGACTTGGCCTCGTGGGTCGCGCCCCAGATGTTGGCGTCGGTGGAGTAGGCCTTCTCGGTGCTGTCCCGGTAGGGCAGGTCATGGGCGACCAGCCACTCCGACATCTCCTTGCGGCCGCCGAGCTCGCTGACGAAGTCGGCGTCCAGCCACGGCTTGTAGATCCGCAGGGAGGGATTGGCCAGCAGGCCGTAGCGGTAGAACCGCTCGATGTCGTTGCCCTTGAACGTGGAGCCGTCGCCCCAGATCTGCACATTGTCCTCGAGCATGGCGCGCACCAGCAGAGTGCCGGTGACCGCCCGCCCGAGCGGGGTGGTGTTGAAGTAGCTGCGGCCGCCGGAGCGGATGTGGAACGCCCCGCAGGCAAGGGCCGCGAGCCCCTCCTCCACCAGGGCCGCCCGGCAGTCGACCAGCCGGGCGACCTCCGCGCCGTACGTCGTGGCGCGCCCGGGGACCGAGGCGATGTCGGGCTCGTCGTACTGGCCGATGTCGGCGGTATAGGTGCAGGGCACCGCGCCCTTGTCGCGCATCCACGCGACCGCTACCGAGGTGTCGAGGCCGCCGGAGAAGGCGATCCCGACGCGTTCGCCGACAGGGAGGGAGGTGAGAACTTTGGACACAGCAGGAGTATGCAGTCTTATGCATGATCATGCAAGCGCCCCTGGTAATGCTCGTGATCCAGCGCCGCGTCCCGCGCTTCGCCGGGCCGGGAACCGGGGCGTCCGAGTGGCTCCGGGCGGCTTCGGGCGGCTTCGGGCGGCGAAGCGCGGGGGCGAGGGTCACGAGGTCAGGTACGCCTCCACCTCACTGAGCTGGGCCGCCGGCCAGCCCGTGTTGCCGGTGACATTGAGCTTCAGGTAGCGCACCTGCGTGGTGCCGGGCAGGTCGACGGTGACCTTGTTGCCGGTCGCCGGGTCGAAGCGGTAGCCCTGCGAGCCCACCACCGTCGAGTACGCGGAGCCATCGGCGCTGCCCAGCACGGACAGGGTCTGGGTACGGGCACCCCACGCCGAGGAGGGCGGCAGCTTCAGCACCAGCCGGCGGACGGCCTGGCTGGAGCCCAGGTCCACGGTCAGGGCCTGCGGAAAGGCGTTGTTGGCCGACTCCCAGTAGGTCCCGGCGTCGCCGTCGACCGCCTTGGCGGGGGTGTAGACGTCCTGGGAGCCGGTCGCGGTGGCCGGGCGGCCCTTGGCGAGGTTGCGGCCCGGGTCGGGGTCCGGGTTGCCCTGGCCGGGCTGGGGCCAGGTGGAGCAGTCCGACCAGGTGCTGCTCCAGCCGGAGTTGCCGCCGCCGTCGGCGACCTCGAAGGTGCCCGAACCGGCCGGGAACGGGCAGTTGTAGACGCCCGCGACGCCGACGCTGGAGGCGGTGACATTGCTGAACTTCGCCGCTCCCTGCGCCTCGGCCTGGACGACGACCGTTCCGGGGTTGCTCACGGTCGCGCCGGTCACATTGACGTTCTTGACCGCGTAGCCCCGGCCGCCGCCGGAGACGAACTCGAAGGCGCTGTACGGGCTGTCCGTGATGGTCGTGTTGGTGATGTTGACGGTGGCGTCGATCGCGCTGTCGTAGGAGTCGACGCGCAGGGCGCCCATCGGGTGGTTCCAGTTGGGGTTCATGGCGCCCGCGCGCACGAGCGTGTTGCCGTCGACCGTGATGGTGCCGGCCAGCGGGTGGAACGGGTCGAGGAACTTCTGGTTGGAGATGGCGATGCCGCTGCCCAGCGCGTTGGTGTCGGAGATCAGGTTGTTCTTGACCGTGATGTCCCTGCCGCCGTAGATCGCGATGCCATTGGCGAGGTTCGGCTGCGAGATGGTGTTGTTCTCGAAGCTGCTGCTCACGTCCGGGGAGTTCAGCGACCACATGGCGAGCGAGTCGTCGCCCTGGTTGCGCAGGAAGTTGTTCCGGACCCTCACCTCCTTGGCGCTGCCGTTGAGGTTGAGGCCGTCGGCGGTGGTATCCAGGATGCGGTTGTTCTCGATCACGAGGTTGTCGTTGTTGCCGGTCAGCCAGAGACCGACCTTCAGATGCTGGATCCACATGCCCGACACACTGGAGCCCGGGCCGAGCGAGCCGTTGACGAAGTTGTCCGGGTTGGAGTCGACGCGCTCGGTGACCTCGCCGATGACCGCGAAGTCCTTGATGTGGACGTTGCCGGAGGAACTGGTCTGGTCGATGAACCGCGAGCTGTGCACGACGGAGTGCCAGCCGCCGGCGCCCTGCAGGGTGACGTTCTGGACACCGCTCAGGGAGGAGGTCAGCTTGTAGTCACCCGGCGGGATCCAGACCACGCCGCCCTGGGCGGCGGCGATGGCGTCCCGGAACGCCTGGGTGGAGTCGCCCTGCCCGCTGGGGTCGGCGCCCTTGGAGGTGACCGAGACCGATCCGGCGGGCTGGCTCGCCGCCGCCGCGACCTGCTCGAAATCGGCCACATCGACGGTGACCTGGGCATTCGCCGCCTCGAAGGCGATCTTGTCACCGGCCTGGACGTTCTGGCCGAGCAGCAGCCGGGCGTTGTCGTAGAAGTGGTGGGTCTTCGAGCCCATGATCCAGCCGGTGTCCACATACGAGTACTTGGACGTGACCGTGAGGGTCTTGGCCAGCTTGGTGCCGTTGACATAGACGTTGAGCGCGCCCGACTGGCCGTCGGGCACGCTGTAGGAGACGTTCACCGCGTTGGCGGCGCGCGGTGCGGTGAACTCGACGCGCTGGCCGGTGGCGAGGCGGACGGCCTGGCGCCCGGACGCCTCGGAGGCGAGGGTGCCCTGGGTGAAGTCGGGGCCGATCTTCGTACCCGTGGTGGTGGCCGACTCGGCCTCGACCGAGGTGAAGGGCAGGGCGGCGCCCGCCGCCGCGTGTGCGGCCGTGGGGGTCAGGGTGACGAGCATGCCGGCCGCCAGGGCGACGGCCACGCCGATCGCCGACAAGCGCCTGGCGGATGCCGATGCGATGCTGCTGTGCATGTGCTGATCCCTTCGTGGTGGGGGTGGGGATAGCGCGGTGCGGTGGGGGTGGTTCAGGCGAGCAGCCAGGCCGCCGTGTCCTGCGGAAGGCGGCCCTGGTCGTCCAGTGGGCCGCTGCTGAGCAGCAGCCGGGAGGTGCCGTGCAGCTCGGCGGGGGTGTCCGCGAGGTTGACCATGCAGATCAGACCGTTGTCACGGGCGAAGGCCAGGACACCGTCGGCCGAGGGGAGCCAGGTCAGCGGCCCGTCGCCGAAACCGGGGGTGGCGCGGCGGATGCGGATCGCCTCGCGGTAGAGGGCGAGCATCGACCCCGGGTCCGCCTCCTGCGCATCGGCCGCGTACGCAGGCCAGTGCGCGGGCTGCGGCAGCCACGGCTCCTGGTGCGAGCCGAAACCGGCGTACGGCGCCTTGGCCCCCCACGGCAGCGGCACCCGGCAGCCGTCGCGGCCCGGGTCGATGCCGCCTGAGCGGAAGTGCATCGGGTCCTGGATGCGGTCGCGGGGGATGTCGGCCTCGGGCAGGCCCAGTTCCTCCCCCTGGTAGACGTAGACGGCGCCGGGCAGGGCCAGCGACAGCAGGGCGGCGGCCCGCGCCCGCCGGGTGCCGAGGGCGAGGTCGGTGGGGGTGCCGAAGACCTTGGTGGCGAAGTCGAAACCGGTGTCCTCGCGCCCGTAGCGGGTGACCGTGCGGGTCACATCGTGGTTGCACAGCACCCACGTGGCGGGCGCGCCCACCGGAGCGTGTTCGGCGAGCGTCTCGTCGATCGACGCCCGCAGCCGCCGGGGCTCCCAGGGGCACGCCAGAAAGGAGAAGTTGAAGGCGGTGTGCAGCTCGTCCGGGCGCAGATAGCGGGCGAAGCGCTCGCTGTCGGGCAGCCACACCTCACCGACGAACACACCTCCGTGCTCGTCGGCCACCCCGCGCCAGGAGCGGTAGATGTCATGGAGTTCGTCGCGGTCGACGTACGGATGCGGATCGCGGCCCTCGACGAAGTCGGGCAGCCGGGGATCCTTGGCCAGGAGGGCGGCCGAGTCGATGCGGACGCCCGCGACGCCCCGGTCGAACCAGAAGCGCAGGATGTCCTCGTGTTCCTGGCGTACGGCAGGGTGCGCCCAGTTGAGGTCCGGCTGCTCGGGGGCGAACAGATGCAGATACCAGTGGCCGTCGGGCAGCCGGGTCCACGCCGGGCCGCCGAACTCCGACTTCCAGTCGTTCGGCGGCAGTTCACCGTGGTCGCCGCGGCCCGGGCGGAAGTGGAAGAGCTCGCGCTCGGGGCCGCCGGCGAGGGCGGCACGCCACCAGGGGTGCTGGTCGGAGACGTGGTTCGGCACGATGTCGACGATCGTGCGGATGCCCAGCTCCCGGGCCTCGGCGATGAGCTTCTCCGCCTCGGCCAGGGTGCCGAAGGCCGGGTCGATGGCGCGGTAGTCGGCGACGTCATAGCCGCCGTCCTTCATGGGCGACTGGTACCAGGGGCTGAACCACAGCGCGTCGACGCCGAGTTCGGCGAGGTACGGCAGCCTGGCGCGGACGCCCGCGAGGTCGCCGGTGCCGTCGCCGTCCCCGTCGGCGAAGCTGCGCACATACACCTGGTAGATGACGGCGGAGCGCCACCAGTCGTGGGGCGTCCGGGCAGGGGTGGGCTGGGCCACGGTGGATGCCTTTCTGTCGAGGGGGCGATATCAGCCCTTCGTGCTGCCCGCGCTGATCCCGGCGATGATGTGCCGCTGGAAGACGAGGAACAGCGCGACCATCGGGATGCTGGCGATGACCATCGCGGCGATGAGCACGGTCAGCTGGATGTTCTGCGACAGCTGGACGAGTGCGACGCTGATCGGCTGCTTGCCGGTGTCGGAGAAGACCATCAGCGGCCACAGGAAGTCCTGCCACACCGCGACCAGCGCGAAGATCGACACAACGCCGAGCACCGGACGCGACATGGGCAGCACGATCGACCACAGGGTGCGCAGCTTTCCGGCGCCGTCGATCTCGGCGGCCTCCAGGACGTCGCGCGGGATCTGGTCGAAGAATCGCTTGAGGAGGTAGAGGTTGAAGGCGTTGGCCACGGCCGGCAGCCAGATCGCGAGCGGGTCGTTGAGCAGGCTGGTGTGGATCAGCGGCAGATCGGCGACGGTCAGATACTTCGGCACGACCAGCGCCTGGGCCGGGACCATCAGCGTGGCGAGGATGCCACCGAGGATCACCTTGCCGAAGGCGGGCTTCAGTTTGGACAGGGCGTAGGCGGCGGCCGTACAGAAGACGAGCTGGAACAGCCAGGCACCGGTCGCCTGCACCACCGTGTTCCACAGATGCTGCGGAAGCTGCATCAGGTCCCAGGCGTCGGTGTAGCCGGTGGAGTGCCACTGCTTCGGGACGAGGCTGGGCGGGGTCTGCGCCACCTCGTCCGGCGACTTCATCGCACCGGTCACCATCCAGTAGACGGGGAAGAGGAAGGCGATCGCGAACAGCACCACCACGGCCGTGAAGACCGTCCAGTAGACGGCCCGGCCGCGGGGGCGGGCCAGGGCGGCGGGGGAGACGAGGGTCCGGGTGCTCACGCTTCGTCCTCCCCGGAGCGGGTCAGCCGCAGATAGAGGGCGGAGAAGGCGCCGAGCAGCACGAGCAGCATCACGCTCAGCGCACACGCGCCACCGAAGTCGTTGTAGAGGAAGGCGTACTTGTAGATGAGGTAGAGGACGGTGACCGTGGCGTTCTCCGGGCCGCCGCCGGTGATCACGAAGGGCTCGGTGAAGACCTGCATCGTCGCGATGATCTGCAGCAGCATCAGCATCAGGATGACGAACCGCGTCTGGGGGATCGTGACATGGCGGACGCGTTGCAGCAGGCTCGCGCCGTCCAGCTCGGCCGCCTCGTACAGCTCACCGGGGATGGACTGCAGGGCCGCCAGATAGATCAGGACGGTGCCGCCCATATTGGCCCAGGTGGCGACGATGACGAGGGAGACCAGGGCGGTGTCGGCGCCGTTGGACCAGTTCGAGGTGGGCAGATGCGCGAAGCGCAGCGCCTCGTTGGCCAGCCCGGCGCCGGGGTCGTAGAACCACTTCCACAGCAGGGCGCTGACCACCGGCGGGATCATCACCGGCAGATAGACCACGACCCGGAAGAACGCCTTGGCGTGCCGGAGTTCATTGAGGACGAGGGCGAGCAGGAACGGGATCGCGAAGCCGATGACCAGCGCCAGCAGCGTGAAGGTGAGGGTGTTCCGCCACGCCGCGGTGAACTCCGGATCGTGCAGGACCCGGGTGAAGTTGGCGGTGCCGACCCATTCGGGGGACGAGCCGGGCGTGTACTTCTGGAAGGCGATCACGACCGCGCGGATCGCCGGGTACCAGGAGAACAGCGCGAAGCAGACGAGACCGCCGAGGAGGAAGCCGTAGGCGCGGGCCTGGTCGGCGAGGCGGCGCCGCCCCCGACCCCCCGCCGGGGGCGGCGCCTGCACTGGGTGGACGGCGATCGCCTCGGCGGGCGGCCGCGCAGCGGTCTTGGTCATCGGGTCAGCCCCGGGCCAGGATGCTGTCGATCTTTCCGGAGGCGTCCTCGATGAGCTGGTCGATGTCGGCGTCCTTCTTGGTCAGGACGGCGGAGACGGTTCCGTCGAGCACGGAGTAGATCTGCTGGGCGTGCGGCGGCTCGATCTTCATCCGCAGCTTCTGATTGCCGTCCAGGAAGGTCTGGTAGTTGTCCACGGGGACATTGGCGTTGGCCTTCTTGACCTGCTGGTCCTTGGCGTCGGCGGCGCCGGTGAACAGCCGCGGCTCGGGCAGGCCCACCGGGGCGTCGTTCTTCTTGGCGCGGACGTAGTCGCCGAGGTAACCCTTGCCGGGGGTCAGGAACATATGGTCGAGCCACTTGAGGCCGGCCCGGATCTGGGCGGGGGTGTCCTTCTTCTGGAACATATAGCCGTCGCCGCCGATGAGCGTGCCCTTGCCTCCGGGCATGGGGGCGATGGCGAGGTCCTTGTAGTTGCCGCCCTTCTCCTTCACCAGGATCGGGATGTTGTCGGGCGCGGCGAGGTACATGCCCAGCTTGCCCGAGCCCATCATCTGCTGGGCGTCGTTGATGACGAGGAGCTGCTTGCTGCCCATCGAGTCGTCCACCCAGCGCATGTCATGCAGATTCCGCAGGACGGCGCGCGCCTCGGGGGTGTCGATGGTGGCCTTCTTGCCGTCGGCGCTGATGACGTCGCCGCCCTGTGCGTACAGCTCCGCCGTGAAGTGCCAGCCGCCCTGGTTCTGTGCGCTGTAGTCCGCGTAGCCGACCGTGCCGGCGCCCAGCGCGGCGATCTTCTTGGCATCGGCGCGGACCTCTTCCCAGGTCATCGGCGGCTTGTCGGGGTCGAGTCCGGCCTTCTCGAAGAGCTCGCGGTTGTAGATCAGGCCCATCGAGTAGCCGGTGCGCGGGATGCCGTAGACCTTGCCGTCGACCGTGTAGATGTCGCGTAACTGCTTCTGGAGGGTGGGGTAGCTCTTCAACTCCTCGACGTACGGAGTGAGATCGGCCGCCTGGTTGATGTCGACGACGTGCCGGGCGTCGGTGAAGTACGTGTAGAACACGTTCTCCATCTGGCCGCCGGCCAGCTTGGCGTCGAAGGTCTTCGGGTCCTGGCAGGGGAACGCGTCATGCGCGACGACGTCGATGTCCGGGTTCTGCTTCTCGAAGGAGGCGATGTCCTCCTCGAAGAACTTGCGGTCGACCTTGGCGCTCTTGGGCGGCATGCAGTTGACGGTGATACGCGTCTTTCCGCCCGCCGAGTCGCCGTTCGACCCTCCGCAGGCGGTGAGGGCGAGGGAGCAGGCGCTGAGCGCGATGAGCGTACGGCGGAACCCGGTGCTTCTCATGGGTGGACCCCTCTGTACAGGAGCAGGGAAGCCCCCACGGCCGCGAGCGGGGCGCACACAACCGTGAGTGCGCCGCACACTCAAGCACCGTCGACAACAGGCCGCAAGATGTCGCGTAGATTCTGTAATTATTCAACTGGACTGTGGATCAAGTGGATTGAGCCTGTCGCGCGGCTGCCGACCACCTGTCGCCCCCTGTCGACCGCATCTCGACAGGCCCCGCGCTCACTCCCGTGGCGCCTGCGCGGTGGAGCCGCGCACCACCAGCTCCGGTTCGAACAACAGCTCCTCGGACGGTACGGCCGCGCCGCCGATCTGTGCGTTCAGCAGCTCCACGGCCGCCCTTCCCATGGCCTCGATGGGCTGGCGGACGGTGGTCAGTGGCGGCTCCGTGCAGTTCATGAACGCGGAGTCGTCGTAGCCGACCACGGACACCTGCGACGGCACGCCGAACCCCTTGCGCCGCGCCGCCCGGATCGCCCCCAGGGCCAGCGGGTCACTGGCGCAGATGATGCCCGTGACCCCCCGGTCGATCAGCCGGGAGGCCGCCGCGTGGCCGCCCTCGATCGAGAAGATCGCCCGGGCCACGAACTCGTCCGGCAGCCGGCCGGCGACCGCGCGCGCGGCGGCCAGCTTGCGCGCCGACGGCATATGGTCACCGGGGCCGAGCACGAGCCCGATCCGCTCGTGGCCGAGGGAGGCCAGATGCCGCCACGCCTGCTCCACGGCCACGGCGTCGTCGCAGGAGACACCCGGGAAGCCGAGATGCTCTATGGCCGCGTTGATCAGCACCACCGGGATATTGCGCTCGGCGAGCAGCCGGTAGTGGTCATGCGGCGCGTCGGCCTGCGCGAAGAGCCCGCCCGCGAACACCACCCCGGAGACCTGCTGTTGCAGCAGCAGGTCCACGTAATCGGCCTCGGAGACCCCGCCCTTGGTCTGCGTGCACAGCACCGGAGTCAGCCCCAGTTGCGCCAGCGCCCCGCCGATGACCTCGGCGAACGCGGGGAAGATGGGGTTCTGCAGCTCGGGCAGGACCAGCCCGACCAGCCGCGCCCGGTCGCCCCGCAGCTGGGTGGGCCGCTCGTAGCCGAGGACGTCCAGCGCGGACAGCACCGCCTGCCGGGTGGCTTCGGAGACTCCGGGCTTGCCATTGAGCACCCGGCTGACCGTGGCCTCGCTGACACCGACCTTCTTCGCCACTTCAGCAAGTCGTCGCGTCATGCACGCAAGCGTAGCGCAAGAATTGCAAGTCGCTTGCGTAATGGGGGAGTAGATCGTACGACCCCGGTGGTGGCCCGGCTCATGTCGCCCGGGTGACGGCCACCGCCGCTTTGAGATCCGCCCAGAACTCGGGCCGGATGCCGATACGGTAGCCCAGCCGGTAGACCGTGGTCCTGGCCCGGCCACGCACCAGCAGATGTACCTCGGTCGGTCCCGGGTGGGCCTGGAGGATCTCCTTGAGCTGCTGGACGGAGCGCGGCGTCACCCGCGCTTCGAGCATCTCCAGGCGCAGCGGGGCATGGCGGGCGCTCAGGTCGGGGACCGCCAGTTCCATCGCCACCAGCCGGGGCACGTCCTCGCGTCTGTCGAGACGGCCCTTGACGAACACCACCGTGTCCTCGACGAGTTGGGCCGACACGAGCTGGTAGGTGGCCGGGAAGAACATGCACTCGATGGAGCCGGCCAGGTCCTCCACGGTGGCGATGGCCCAGGCGTTGCCCTGTTTGGTCATCTTGCGCTGCAGACCGGAGATGATCCCGCCGACCGTGACGACCGCGCCGTCCGCGAAGTCACCGCCGGTGAGCTGCGCGACGGTGGCGTCCGCCGTGCCGGCCAGCAACCGTTCCAGACCGAGGAGCGGGTGGTCGGAGACGTAGAGACCGAGCATCTCCCGCTCCTGGGCGAGCAGATACGGCTTGTCCCATTCGATGTCCGAGAACTCGACGTCGAGGCCGAAGCCCGGCCCTTCGCCGTCCCCGCCGTCACCGGCCATGCCGCCGAAGAGGTCGAACTGCCCCTCGGCCTCCTTGCGCTTGACCGCGACCACATTGTCGATCAGCGCCTCGTAGTGCGCCGTGAGCCCCTTACGGGTGTGGCCCATCTCGTCGAACGCGCCCGCCTTGATCAGCGATTCCGTGGTGCGCTTGTTGCACACGACCGCCTCGACCTTGTCCAGGTAGTCCGGGAACGAGGCGTACTTCCCCTTGGCCTTACGGCCACGGATGATCGCTTCCACCACGTTCTGACCGACGTTCCGGACCGCCGTGAGACCGAAGAGGATCACATCATCACCCTGAGCGGTGAAGTTGGCCTCGGACTCATTGACGTTCGGCGGCAGCACCTTGATGCCCATACGACGGCACTCGTTCAGATAGACCGCCGACTTGTCCTTGTCGTCACGCACCGAGGTGAGCAGCGCCGCCATGTACTCGGCGGGGTAGTTGGCCTTGAGATACGCGGTCCAGTACGAGACGAGCGCGTAGGCGGCCGCATGCGCCTTGTTGTAGGCGTAGCCCGCGAAGGGCACCAGTACGTCCCAGACCGCCCGCACGGCCTCGTCGGAGTAGCCGCGCTCCCGGCAGCCGTCCCGGAACGGGATGAACTCCTTGTCCAGGACCTCCTGCTTCTTCTTGCCCATCGCCCGGCGCAGCAGGTCGGCCTGGCCGAGTGAGTAGCCCGCGAGGGCCTGGGCGGCCTTCTGCACCTGCTCCTGGTAGACGACCAGGCCGTAGGTGATGTCGAGGACCTCCCGGAGCGGCTCCGCCAGCTCCGGGTGGATCGGGGTGATCTCCTGCTGGCCGTTCTTCCGCAGCGCGTAGTTGATATGCGAGTTCATGCCCATCGGGCCGGGCCGGTACAGGGCGGTGACGGCGGTGATGTCCTCGAACTGGTTGGGTTTCATCAGCCGCAGGAGCGAGCGCATCGCGCTGCCGTCGAACTGGAACACGCCGAGGGTGTGGCCACCGCCGAGCATCTCGAAGGTCCTGCGGTCGTCCAGTGGCAGATCGAGCAGCTTCAGGTCGATGCCCTTGTTGGCGCGCACCATCTTGACGGCGTCGTCCATGATGGTGAGGTTGCGCAGGCCCAGGAAGTCCATCTTCAGCAGGCCCAGCGACTCACAGGTGGGGTAGTCCCACTGCGTGATCGTGACGCCGTCGGTGTGCCGCACCCAGACCGGGACATGGTCCACGATCGGCTCGCTCGACATGATCACGCCGGCGGCGTGCACACCCATCTGCCGCACCAGGCCCTCGACACCCTTGGCGGTGTCGATGACCTTCCGCGCATCCGGCTCGTTCTCATACATCGCCCGCACCTCGCCCGCCTCGGAGTACCGCGGGTGTTCCGGGTCGGTGATGCCGGACAGCGGGATGCCCTTGCCGCCGACGTCGGCGGGCATGGCCTTGGTGATGCGGTCGCCCATCGCGTACGGATAGCCCAGCACCCGGGCGGAGTCCTTGATGGCGTTCTTGGCCTTGATGGTGCCGTAGGTGCCGATCATGGCGACCTTGTCGGCGCCGTACTTCTCCGTCACATAGCGGATCACCTCGACCCGCCGGCGCTCGTCGAAGTCGATGTCGACGTCCGGCATGGACACGCGCTCGGGGTTGAGGAACCGCTCGAAGATCAGCCCGTGCTCGACCGGGTCGAGGTCGGTGATGCCCATGGCGTACGAGACGATCGAACCGGCCGCCGAGCCACGGCCCGGCCCGACGGCGATGCCCTGCTGCTTGGCCCACATGATGAAGTCGGCGACCACGAGGAAGTAGCCCGGGAACCCCATCTGGATGATGATGTCCATCTCGTACTCGGCCAGCTTCTGGCGGTCCTGCGGTACGCCACCCGGATAGCGCCGGGCCATCCCGCGCCGGACCTCCTCGCGGAACCACGTGACCTCGGTGTGGCCCTCGGGCACCTCGAACCGCGGCATGAGGTCGCGCTTGTCGAACATGCCGGTGGTGTCGATCTGCTCGGCGACCAGCAGGGTGTTGCGGCAGCCCTCCTGCCAGGCGTCCGAGGAGTCGACGGCGTACATCTCGGCGGCGGATTTGAGGTAGTAGCCGGTGCCGTCGAAGCGGAAGCGGTCCAGGTCGGAGAGGCTCTTGCCGGTCTGGATGCACAGCAGCGCATCGTGTGCCGCGGCCTCGTCCGCGTAGGTGTAGTGCGAGTCGTTCGTCACCAGCGGCGGGATGTCCAGCTTCTTGCCGATCTCCAGCAGCCCGTCCCGGACCCGGCGCTCGATCTCGATGCCGTGGTCCATCAACTCCAGGAAGTACCGGTCCTTGCCGAAGATGTCCTGGTACTCGGAGGCGGCCTTCAGCGCCTCGTCGAACTGGCCCAGGCGCAGCCGGGTCTGCAGCTCACCGGACGGGCAGCCGGTCGACGCGATCAGCCCCTCGGCGTGCTCGGCGATGACCTCCTTGTCCATCCGCGGCCACTTCTGCAGCCAGCCGTGCGCATACGCGTCCGACGACAGCCGGAACAGATGGTGCAGCCCGGTGGTGTCCGCCGCCCAGATCGTCTTGTGGGTGTAGCCGCCCGAGCCGGAGACGTCATCGCGCTTCTGGTGGGGCTGCCCCCACTGGATCTTGCGCTTGGTGCGCCGCGACTCCGGGGCGACATACGCCTCGATCCCGATGATCGGCGTCACGCCCGAGGCCATGGCCTGCTGGAAGAAGTCGTACGCGCCGTGCAGATTGCCGTGGTCCGTCAGGGCGAGGTGCGACATGCCCATCTCCTGGCAGGCCGCGAAGAGATCCTTCAGCCGGGCCGCGCCGTCCAGGAGCGAGTACTGCGTGTGCACATGCAGATGGGTGAAAGGCGGTGCCACTCCTTTCCCCGGATCAGGCGTCGGACTCGAGGGCCTGGGCGATCCTCCGCAGACCCGTGGCCACCTCCCGCGCCGAGGGGGCGCGCTCGGGATCGACCAGCCACTGCTGGGTCAGCCCGGCGACCAGGGCCATGTGCACCGACCCGACCGCACGGGCCACCTCGCCCTCCTCCGTGCCCTCGATGCCGTGCAGATCGGCCGCCAGCGCCGTACGGGCCCGTTCGAACGCCTCGGCGAGCTGCTGCCGGACGTCGGCGGAACGTTCGGCCTGGGCGAGGGCTTCCACGCCGGCCACCACCAGCGGCCGGTCCGTGGTCCCGGACTCGATGATCCGGGCCCACATCGACTCCGCTCGCGTTCCGGCATCGGAGTCCGGGGCGGCCTCCGTCGACCCGGACCGCACCTTCTCGCTCCACTCGTCGAGCGATTCCAGGAGCGCCGCGTTGAGCAGTTGCTCCTTCGAGCCGTAGTGGTAATTGATCGTGCCGAGCGGCGCGTTGGCGGCGGCGGCGATGTCACGCGAGGTCGTACGGGCGAATCCCCGCTCCTCCAGGCACCGCTTCGCCCCGGCCATCAACTGTTCCCGATGTCCCATGCCGACCACCCTACCCCAACCTTGAACGATCGTTCAGAACGGGCGTTCAGAACGATCGTTCAGAACGATCGTTCAGGACGGGCGTTCAGAACGTTGAGTCCGAACACTCGCCCAGCCCGCGGATCAGGTGTGGCTCGGCACCGGTTCCTGCTCAGGACGGGGCGCGCCGTGCTCGTGCCGGGGGAGGAGGAGCGGGGTCGCCAGGCTGAGGAGTCCGGCTGTGGCGATCGCGATCCGGGGGCCGGTGACAGCGGCCAGCAGGCCCCACAGGGCGGTCAGGGTCGCGACGGTGGCCTTGCTGGAGACCGACCACGCGGAGAGGGTGCGGGCGACCCGGTCCGCCGGGGTCCGGTCGAGCCGATAGGTGGCGTACAGCGGGGTGAACACGCCCATGCAGCAGATCAGCCCCAGCTCGACCGCCATGACCAGCACCAGTCCCGCCGTACCCGGGCGGACGAAGGCCAACCCCGGCAACCAGCACGCCCGCAGCGCCCCCGAGATCAGCATGACCCGGTGCCGCCCGAACCGTTCCGCCAGCCGGGGAGCCAGCCGGGAGCCGATCAGACCGCCGATGCAGGGCAGTGTGAAGGCCATGGCGTACTGCCAGGGCGCGAACCCCAGGCTGCCCAGCATGAGGACGGCGAGCAGCGGCGCGGTCGCCATGATCAGCCCGCCCACCAGGACCTGGTTGAAGAACAGCGGACGCAGCGCCGGGTTGGTCAGAATGCACCGCCAGCCCTCCAGCAGCTCACCGGCCCGGAGCCGTGGCGGCGGGCCGGTGCGCGCGGGGCGTGGCTCCGTGCCGCCGATCGCACGGATCCCCGCCGCCGAGAGCAGAAAGCTGACCGCATTGGCCGCCACGGTCATCACCGGACCGAAGAGCCCGATCGCGGCCCCGCCGATCTGCGGTCCGAGCATGGTGGCGGTCCAGGCCGTGGACTCGAACCGCGCGTTCGCCACCAGCAGGTCCTCCCGCGGCACCAGCGCCTTCAGGCACGCCCCACTGGCCGCGGTGAAGGCGATGTCGGCCGCGGAGACGACGATCGACACGACCACGAGCTGGGCGAAGGTGAGCCGGCCGAGCAGAAACAGGACGGGGACGGTCATCAGGGCCGCGAACCGGACCACATCCATCGCGATCATCACCGGCCGCTTGCGGCGGAACTCCATCCATGGCCCGAGCGGCAGCGCCACCGCCGCGCCCACCGCGAGCCCCGCGGCCGCCAGCAGCGACACCTGGGCCGCCCCGGCATGGAGAACAATGATCGCGATCATCGGGAACGCGTCGAACGCGAGCCAGGTGCCGAACGCGCTGACCGCGTACGCCCCCCAGAGCCATCCGAACTGCCGCCCCAGCTTCCGCCTCGCCCCCATGTGCAGCGCACCCCTCCTCGCCGTCCCGCCCGAAGAACCTCACATAGAACGGGCGATATCCAAGCGAGCCTGGGCGGGCGGTTCAAACAACGCCCTCGACATGCCACAACCAGACGTTGTGCGACTAAGGTGGCCGACGTGGACCTCAAGGCCGTGCGCACCTTCGTCGCCGTCGCGGACGCGGGCCAGTTCCAGGAGGCGGCCGGCGATCTGTCCATCACCCAGCAGGCCGTCTCCAAGCGCATCGCCGCGCTGGAGAAGGAACTCGGCGTGCGGCTGTTCACCCGTACCGCGCGCGGAGCCCTGCTCACCATCGACGGGCAGGCGTTCCTGCCCCACGCCCGCGAACTTCTGCGGGCCGAGGAACGGGCCGCCGCCTCCGTACGCCCCGGCCGCCGCGCGCTGCGCGTCGATGTGATCGGGCGGCGGCTCGCACCGGCCGATCTGCTCCGCGGCTTCCACCGGGCGCACCCCGGGGTCGAACTCGATGTGGTGACGCTCTTCGACGCCGACGCGGCCATCGCCGCCGTGCGCACCGGCACGATCGACGCGTCGTTCCGGGCGGTCACCGTGCCCGCCCGGCGGCTCCCCGGCGGCATCGAGGCCACCCGGGTCCACGACGAGCCCATCCAGCTCCTCACCGGACCGTCCCATGAGCTCGCCGCCGCCCGCGAGGTCACCCCCGCCGAGCTCGCCGGGCACCGGATCTGGATGCCGGGCATCGTCCCCGGTACCGAATGGGCCGCCTACTACGACGACCTCGCCGCCGCGTTCGGGATCACCATCGACGCGATCGGCCCGTACTTCGGGCCCGAGCCGCTCCTCGACACGATCGCCGACTCCTCGACGCTGGCGACCTTCGTCGGCGAACGGACCCGCCTGGTCTGGCCCGCCGACTACGGGCTGCGGCGCATCGAGGTGCACCACCCGACCCCGGTCTACCCGCATTCGCTGATCTGGCACCGCGACAACCCGCACCCCGCCCTCACCGCGCTCCGCGACCACCTCGCCGCCGCGCCGCCCGGCCACCGCGACGCCGGTGCCTGGACGCCGAAATGGGCGTGGTGACCGAAATCACCGCGTCACCGCCGACTGGCGGATCATGCGGGCCGGTGAGTTCGCGCAGGTCGGCAACTCCCGCTATTTATCGCCGAAAAGGTGCGGGTTGACAGCGGATCAGCCAACGATCTAGGTTCACCTCAGGGGACTCGCTGGACGGCGAACGGGGGCTGTGGTGAGTGTTTTGGTGTTGCGCGCATCCGATATCACCGGGATCGCGCGACTGGTCGCGCGTGATGTCTTAATGGACCGAATGACCGACCGGTCGACCTCAGGAAATGCTGTCTTGGATCGCGAGGATCGCGAGGAAAACGACATCTCACCGCAGCGTGGCGGATTTCGCGGAAATTCCCTGTCCGGCCCTGGCGTCACCGCCTGGCTGCCGCCTTATGAATCCGGTAAGAGCCTGGTGGGCGCCGGTGCGCGGGCTGTCGCTCAACCGGCTGTCCGCTCGGAAGAGTTCGAAGTGCGCCGGATGTTCGTCTCGGATATCGACGCCGCTCACCCGGTGAGTTTCAGCCGACGGGTCGGCTTCTCCGGACTCCGGATCCCCATGTGTCGCGCGTCGAATACCGGCGCGGGCCGGGGCGATGGTGCGCCGGTGCTGACTTGTGCACCGTGCTGAGTTCCCTTTAAACGGCGTCCGCGCCATAGCTGGGCAAGCATCAGTGGCAGTATCAGCGAAATAATCGCGCAAAACCATTTCCATCAGTCGTCGGGGAAGGCTGTGTTGTGGGGCAATCAGGCGCGCCCAAATCCCAAGGTCTCAGCGCGGCCATGAGCAATCTCTTCGAGCGCACCAGGCGAAAGGAATCCACGGGTGTGGTGCCGGTCGCCAGGGACCGGGAGCTGAGGGCGTCATTCGCCCAGCGACGACTGTGGTTTCTGGACCAGTTGGAGCCCGGCAACGCCTCGTACAACCTCCCCTTCGCGGTGCGGGTGCGCGGCCGCCTGGACGTCGCCCATCTCTCCCGGGCCCTTTCGCTGGTGGCCGCCCGGCACGAGGCGCTGCGCACCACCTTCACCGAGACCGGCGGACAACCGGTGCAGTCGATCCAGCCCCCCGCCCCCGTTCCGGTGCGGATCGAATCGGTGCCCGAAGGCCCGGAGGAGGAGCGGCTCGCCGCGGTCCGGCGGCTGGCCGGAGCGGAGATCACCGAGCCCTTCGACCTGAGCACCGGCCCCTTGCTGCGGGCCAAGGTGCTGCGGCTGGACGACCACGACCACGTCCTGCTGCTGACGGTGCACCATGTGGCCACGGACGCCTGGTCACAGGGCATTCTGGTGGGTGAGCTGTCCGCCGCGTACGAGGCGTTCGACGCCGGGCGGGAGCCCGTACTGCCGCCGCTGCCCGTGCAGTACGCCGACTACGCGGAGTGGGAGCGCGACTGGCTGTCCGGTCCGACCCTGCGCCGCCAGTTGGACTACTGGACGAAGCGGCTCGACGGTATGGCCCCCGCGCTGGAGCTGCCCACCGACCGGCCCCGGCCCTCGGTCGCCCGCCAGGAAGGCGACGCGGTGCGCTGGGAGCTGCCCGCCGAACTGATCCAGGCCGCCCGCCGGCTGGGCGCCGGTGAGAACGCGACCCTCTACATGACCTTGCTGGCCGCCTTCCAACTGGTCCTGGGCCGGTATGTGGACAGCGACGACATCACGGTGGGCACCCCCGTGGCCAACCGGGGGCGCGCCGAGGTCGAGGGCCTCATCGGGTTCTTCGTCAATACCGTGGTGCTGCGGACCGACCTGTCCGGCGACCCCACCTTCCGCCAACTGCTGGCACGGGTCCGGGACATGGCGGCCGGTGCCTTCGCCCATGGCGACCTGCCCTTCGAGTATCTGGTGGAGCAGGTGCACCCCGAGCGGGACCTGTCCCGGAACCCGCTGGTACAGGTGCTCTTCCAGATGATCAACGTGCCGGGGGAGCGGCTCGCCCTGCCCGGCGCGGAGACCGAGCCCTACGACCACGGCCGGATCCTCACGCGGATGGACCTGGAGGTCCATCTCGTCGAGGCCGAGGACGGAGTGCTCGGTCATATCGTCTTCAGCAAGGCCCTGTTCGACAGGAGCACCGTCGAACGGCTGCTGCACCATGTCACCGTCGTCCTGCGAGGTGTTCTGGCCGAGCCGGACCGGCCCCTCTCCGAGATCTCCCCGCTCGACGACGCCGAGCGGGCGAAGGTCCTGGAGGAGTTCAACCACACCACGGGCCCCGTACCGGCCGGATCGCTGCCCGCGCTCTTCACCGCCCAGGCCGAACGCCGCCCCGGCGCGGTGGCCGTGATCAGCGGCGCCGACCGCATCACCTACGCCGAGCTGGACCAGCGCTCGAACCAGCTCGCCCACCTCCTGGAGAGCCGGGGGATCGGCCCCGAGACCCTGGTCGGGCTGTGTGTCGACCGCGGCGCCGAGATGATCGTGGCGATTCTCGCGATCCTCAAGCTCGGAGCGGCCTATGTGCCGATCGACCCGAACCACCCCCGGGACCGTATCCAGTTCGTACTGGCCGACGCCGGGGTGACCGTCGCCGTCACCCAGCAGCGCTTCAGCAGCCTGCTCGAAAAACCCTCCGAAGCGGAGGAGCCCGCCGGGACATCGCGGATCACCGAAGGGCCGGAGACACCCGGGACAGCCGGGGCACTTGAGACATCCGGGGAGAGTGAGCCATCCGGGACGGCCGGGGTCCGGCTCATCCTGCTCGACGCCGAGCGCGAATCGCTCACCAGCCGGCCCCGGACCCCGCCCACGGCACGGCCCAGCGCCCAGAACCTCGCCTATGTCATCTACACCTCCGGCTCCACCGGAGTCCCCAAGGGCATCCTCATGCCCGCCTCCTGTGTGCTCAACCTGGTGGCCTGGCAGAAGAAGGCCCTGCCGATCGGCCCCGACGCAAAGACGGCCCAATTCGCCACGCTGACCTTCGACATCTCGCTCCAGGAGATCTTCTCGGCGCTGCTGTACGGCGAGACGATCGTCATCCCCGGCGAGGAACTGCGCATGGACCCCGTCGAGTTCGCCCGATGGATCCACGCCCACGAGATCGACCAGCTCTTCGTACCGAATGTGATGCTGCGGGCGATCTCCGAGGAAGTGGATCCGCACGGCACCGAGCTGGCCGCGCTGCGCCATCTCTCACAGGCCGGTGAACCCCTCTCCCTCCACCACGATCTGCGCGAGCTGTGTGCCCGCCGCCCCGAGCTGCGGCTGCACAACCACTACGGTCCCAGCGAAGCCCATGTGGTGACCTCCTACTCGCTCCCCGCCGAGGTGGCCGAGTGGCCGCTCACCGCCCCCATCGGCCGCCCGATCGGCAACACCCGGGTGTACGTCGTCGACCGGCGGCTCCGGCCCGTCCCCGTGGGGGTGCCCGGTGAGCTGTGCGTGGCCGGAGCGGGCCTGGCCAGAGGCTATCTCGGCCGTCCGGATCTGACCGCCTCCCGGTTCGTGGCGAACCCGTTCCACGGCGATGGATCGCGGATGTACCGCTCCGGCGACCTGGTGCGCTGGCTGCCCGACGGCAACCTGGAATACCTCGGCCGGATCGACGACCAGGTGAAGATCCGTGGCTTCCGGATCGAACCGGGCGAGATCGAGGCGATCCTCGCCAGGCACCAGGATGTGCTGCACACGGCCGTGATGGTGCGTGAGGACACCCCGGGGGACAAGCGGCTGGTGGCCTATGTGGTGGCCGATGCCACCGCCGCGGACCGGCACGACCGGCTGACCGAAACCCTGCGCCGGCACGTCGAGTCCGCGGTGCCCGAATACATGGTGCCCTCCGCTTTCGTCCTGCTGGACACCATGCCCCTGACCTCCGGCGGCAAGATCGACCGGAAGGCGCTGCCCGCCCCCGACCTGCGCACCGTGCTGGAGGTCGGCTACGTCGCCCCCCGCACCCCCGGGGAAGAGGCCGTCTGCCGGGTCTACGCGGATCTGCTCGGCGCCACCAGGGTCGGTATCGACGACGACTTCTTCGCACTGGGCGGCCATTCCCTCATCGCCACCAGGGTGGTCGCCAGGCTCCGGACCGCCCTTGGCGTCGACGTACCGCTGAAGACCGTTTTCCAGCAACGCACCCCCAGGGAGCTGGCGGCCACCCTCAGCGCCGCCGCCCGGTCCGTTCCCGGGCCCGAGCTGCCGCCGCTGGTCCCCACGCGGCGCGATCAGCCCGTACCCCTCACCTTCGCACAGCAGCAGACGGACCTCTTCTTCGGCGATGTCCTCGACGCCGGGCACTGGAACATCCCCATGGCCGTGCGGGTCTCGGGCGAACTGGACCTCGACTGCCTGCGGCGGGCGATGGCCCTGCTGATCGACCGGCACGAGGCCCTGCGCACCACCTTCGTCAGGGAAGCCGACGGATACGTCCAGGTGATCCGGCCGAATGTGCCGGTCCAGGTGGAGGTGGCCGAGGCGGACGACGAGGCCGAAGCCTCCGTACTGGCCGGACAGGAGGCGGCACGGCCCTTCGACCTCACGAGCGGCCCACTGGCGAGGCTGCGCGTGCTGCGCCTGGCCGAGCTCGACCATGTGCTGGTGCTCACCCTGCACCATCTGGTCACCGACGGCTGGTCCCAAGGTGTGCTGGTCCGCGATCTGTCCCTCGTGTACTCGGCCCTGCTGCGCGGCGCCGAACCCGATCTGCCGCCCGTGCCCGTCCAGTACGCCGATGTCGCGAACTGGGAGCGCGAGTGGTTGCGCGGGGATCTGCTGCGACGCCAACTCGACTACTGGCAGCGGCACTTCGATGGAATGACACCCGCCGAACTGCCCACTGACCGGCCCCGCGCCACGTCGGCCCGATACGAGAGCGGCATCTACCACTGGCGACTGCCGAAGGACGCCGTGGAGGCGGCCCGGCGACTGGGCGAATCGTCCAGCGCCACCTTGTACATGACGCTGCTGACCGCGCTGAAGGTGGTCATGTCCGCCCGCTCGGACAACCAGGACGTCCTCGTCGGCGTGCCCATGGCCAACCGTGGCCGGGACGAACTGGAGAACGTGGTGGGCCTCGTCTCCAAGATGCTGGCGCTGCGCACCGAGGTCTCCGGCGCCACGGACTTCGGCACACTGCTGGCCACGGTGCGCGATGCGATGTCGGACGCCTTTACCCACCAGGACGTGCCGTTCGTCTCCGTTCTCAAGCACTCGGTTCTCAAGCGCTCGGATCTCAAGCACTCGGACGAACCCACCGGCGGCCACGCCGGGACACGGCTGTCGGACGATCCGCCGGTAAAGGTGATCTTCCAGATCGTCAACACCCCACAGCGGCCCCTCATGCTCACCGGGCTTACCGCCGAGCCGTTCCTGATGACCCACCCACCGGTGACCGTCAACGTGGACATGGAGATCGACCTGTACGAGAACGCGGAGGACGGCGGCCTCGCCGGCACCGTGCTGTTCAGCACGTCCCTCTTCGACCGCGCCACCATCGAGCGGTTCTGCGACGACGTGGTGGCGGTGGTCTCCACAGCCGCCGGGGACCCCGGTCGGTCGGTCTCGCAGGTGTGGCAGGTCCGAGGTCGCGATCAGTGAACGACGATCCCGCCCCGAGGAACAGCATGGAACCGGACGAGGCCATCGCCGTTGTCGGAATGTCCTGCCGCTTTCCGCAGGCACCCGACCCCGAGGCGTTCTGGCGGCTGCTGAGCGAGGGCGTCTCGGCGATCGGCGAGGTGCCCGCCGGGCGGTGGGCCGACGACCCGTCCATGCCGCCCGCCATCCGCCATGGCGGCTTCATCGACGACGTCGACCGTTTCGACCCCGCGTTCTTCGGCATCTCGCCACGCGAGGCCGTGACGATGGACCCCCAGCAGCGGCTGATACTGGAGCTGGGATGGGAAGGGCTGGAGGACGCGGGCATCGTGCCGGCCACTCTGCGGGGAGCCACCGTCGGCGCGTTCATCGGCGCCGGGTCCGCCGACTACGCCTCGCTGATCAGCGCCCGCGGCCGCTCGCACCACACGCTGACCGGCACCCAGCGCGCCATGATCGCGAACCGGCTCTCCCATGTGCTCGGCCTGAGCGGTCCCAGCGTGACCGTCGACGCGGCCCAGGCGTCCTCCCTGGTCGCGGTGCATATGGCCGTGGAGAGCCTGCGGCGCGGCGAGTCGAGGCTCGCGCTGGCGGGCGGAGTGAACCTGAACCTCTCCGCGGAAACCGCCGCCGATATCGCCGCGTTCGGCGCGCTCTCCCCGGACGGCCGCTGCTTCACCTTCGACGCCCGCGCCAATGGCTATGTGCGGGGCGAGGGCGGTGGAATCGTCGTCCTGAAACCGCTGTCCGACGCCCTCGCCGACGGCGACACCGTCTACTGCGTGATCGAGGGCAGCGCGGTCAACAACGACGGCGGCGGTACGTCGCTCACCGCCCCCGACTCCCGCGGTCAGCAAGAGGTCCTCCGGCTGGCCCAGCGGCGGGCCGCGGTCTCACCCGGCTCCGTGCAGTACGTGGAGCTGCACGGCACCGGAACGGCGCTCGGCGACCCGGCCGAGGCGGCGGCCCTGGGTGCCGTCTTCGGCCGGACCGGCACGGGGCCGGTGCAGCTTGGTTCGGTGAAGACCAACATCGGCCACCTTGAAGCCGCCGCCGGTATCGCCGGACTGCTGAAGACGGCACTGGCCATCCACCACCGTCAGCTACCGGCCAGTCTCCATCACCGCACGCCGAATCCCCGCATCCCCCTGGGCGAGCTCAACCTGGAAATGCGCCTGGCACCGGGGGAGTGGCCGAAGGCGGACAAGCGCCTGGTCGCCGGCGTCAGCTCGTTCGGGATGGGCGGCACCAACTGCCATGTGGTGCTTGCGGAACCACCCGCCCAGGTCCCCTCCCACGCCTCCGCACACCCGGAGCCCGGGGCCCTCCCGGCCCCGGCCCCGGCTCCGCTCCCTGTCTCCATCCCGGTCCCGCTCGCGCTGTCGGCGACGACCGCGGCCGGGCTCCGGGGCCAGGCGATGCGGCTACGGCCGTATGTGGAGCGGTCGCCGAACCTCACCGACCTCGCCTTCTCCCTCGCCACCACCCGAACCACCTTCGAACACCGCGCGGTGCTCATCGCCGGGGCGGCCACCGACGCGGCACCCGGCCTGGACACCCTCGCCGAAGGCGGCACGGCACCCCGCCTGGTGACCGGCACGGCGAGGACGGGAAGGCTCGCCTTCGCCTTCGCCGGCCAGGGATCCCAGCGTCTCGGCATGGGACGCGAACTCAGTGCCGTCTTCCCCGTGTTCGCCGACGCTCTCGACATCGTGTGCACGGCGCTGGACGCACACCTGGACCGGCCCCTTCGGGACGTCATCCACGGCGACGACGCCGAGCTGCTCGATCAGACGGTGTACGCCCAGGCCGGACTCTTCGCGGTGGAGGTGGCGCTCTTCCGGCTGCTCGAGGACTTCGGGCTCGTACCGGACGTGCTGATCGGCCACTCCCTCGGCGAAGTGAGCGCCGCCCATGTCGCCGGTGTGCTGTCGCTGGCGGACGCCGCCGCCTTCGTCGCCGCCCGCGGCCGGCTGATGCAGGCCGTGACGGAACCGGGCGCCATGGTCCTGCTCGAAGCGAGCGAGGACGAGGTCACCCGGACGCTCATGACGGGCGCGGCAGCGGACGACAGCGCTCGGATCTGCGTGGCGGCGGTCAACGGGCCGACCGCCACGGTGATCTCGGGGGATGAGCGGGCCGTACTCGACCTCGCGGCGCAGTGGACCCACCGCGGACGCAGAACGAAGCGGCTCCGGACCAGCCACGCCTTCCATTCACCGCATCTGGACCCCGTCCTCGACGAGCTTCGGCATATCGCCGAGAGCCTCACGTACCGGCCGCCGCGGATACCGCTCATATCGAATGTGACCGGCAGCCGTGCCACGGCGGAAGAGCTGTGTTCCCCGGAGTACTGGGTGCGGCATGTCCGTCGGACCGTACGGTTCCTGGACGGCATTCGGGCTCTGGAAGGCGAAGGCGTCACCACCATCGTGGAGCTGGGCCCGGACAAGGCGCTCACCACCCTGGCCCGCGACTGCCTGACCAGGCCCGGGACGCTGGTGGGCACGCTCCGCCGCGACCGGTCCGAGCCACTGGCCCTGGTCACCGCGCTGGCCGAGCTGTATGTCTCGGGCGCCGAGGTGGTATGGGACCCGCTGGTGTCCGGTGGACGGCGGATTCCGCTGCCCACGTACGCCTTCCAGCGGCAGTCGTACTGGATCTCCGCGTCCGGCCCCGAGGGCCGGGCCACGCTCGGACCTGCGGTCACCTCCGGACCTGCGGTTGTCTCCGAGCCTGAGGATACTTCGGGGCCTGAGGACACCTCCGGGCCTGAGGGTTCGGACCTGGGCCGGAGCGGTGGCGAGGTGCTCGGCATGGTCCGGGCGCACGCGGCCGTCGTGCTCGGGTACGAGTCGGTGGCGGCCATCGGCGCCGAGCGAACCTTCAAGCAACTGGGGTTCGACTCGATCACCGCCGTCGAGCTGTGCGAACGGCTCGGCGAGGCGACCGCCCTCCCTCTGCCCAGCACCTTGTTGTTCGACTATCCGACGCCCGCCGCACTCGCCGAGCATCTGCACCGCAGGCTCCACGGCGGGGTGGATGAGCGGACCGTGCCCGCGACGGAGTCGGCGCCCGACAGTGGCGATCCGGTGGTGATCGTGGGGATGGGCTGCCGGTTCCCCGGCCGGGTGCACTCGCCGGAGGATCTCTGGCGAATGGTGGCCGACGGCGAAGACGCCATCTCCGGATTTCCGTCCGACCGGGGTTGGGACCTCGATGGCCTCTACCATCCCGACCCCGACCACCCCGGTACCTCGTACGCACGCGACGGCGGATTCCTTTACGACGCCGCCGAGTTCGACTCGGGGTTCTTCGGCATCTCCCCGCGCGAGGCCGCGGCGATGGACCCGCAGCAGCGGCTGCTGCTGGAGACAGCCTGGGAGGCGTTGGAACAGGCGGGGATTCCCGCGGGGCACCTCAAGGGCAGTGGCACAGGTGTGTTCATCGGAGCCTCGTCGGCCGGCTACGCGGCGGATGCCGGAGAGGCGGCCGAGGGCTATCGGCTGACCGGCACCGCGGCGAGCGTGGCCTCGGGCCGGGTGTCCTACACCCTGGGCCTCGAAGGTCCGGCGGTCACCGTGGACACGGCATGCTCATCGTCGCTGGTGGCATTGCATCTGGCAGCGCAGTCGCTGAGGGCGGGCGAGTGCTCGCTTGCCTTGGCGGGCGGAGTGACGGTGATGGCCACACCGGCGATGTTCGTGGAGTTCTCCCGTCAGCGGGGGCTGGCCGCGGACGGGCGGTGCAAGGCGTTCGCGGCGGCGGCGGACGGCACAGGGTGGGCCGAAGGCGTCGGGATGCTGGTGGTCGAGCGGTTGTCCGATGCTGAGCGCAATGGGCATCGGGTGTTGGCTGTGGTGCGGGGTTCGGCGGTGAATCAGGATGGTGCGTCGAATGGGTTGACGGCGCCGAATGGTCCCTCGCAGCAGCGAGTGATCCGCCAGGCGCTGGCCGGCGCGGGGCTTGTGGCGTCGGATGTGGACGCCGTGGAGGCGCACGGTACGGGGACGACGCTGGGTGACCCGATCGAGGCGCAGGCGTTGCTGGCCACCTACGGCCAGGATCGGGTGCCGGATCGGCCACTGCTGCTGGGCTCGGTGAAGTCCAATATCGGTCATACGCAGGCGGCGGCTGGTGTGGCCGGTGTGATCAAGATGGTGATGGCGATCCGGCATGCCGCACTGCCCAAGACGCTGCATGTGGATGCGCCGTCGCCACACGTCGACTGGTCCGGCGGCCGGGTCGAACTGCTCACGGAGGCAATGCCGTGGCCCACGACCGGTGGTCTGCGCCGCGCGGGCGTCTCGTCGTTCGGAGTGAGTGGCACCAACGCGCACGTCATCCTGGAACAAGCCCCGGAGACGGCCCGGCCGACCGATCCCATCGGGGAAGGTGGCCCCGAAGCCACGGCGGTCGCCTGGGTGTTGTCGGGTCAGGGCGAGGCGGGGCTACGGGCGCAGGCCGAGCGCCTCCGCGCCTTCCTGGCGCGCAGTCCCCGTCCCACCCCGGCAGAGGTGGGATGGTCGCTGGCATCGACACGTACGACGTTGTCGCACCGTGCGGTGGTCGTGGGCGCTGACTGCGACGAGTTGCTGCGCGGTCTGGACGCGGTGGCCGATGGGATACCCGCGTCCGGAGTGGTACGGGGCACCGGAGCACCCGGAGACGTGGTGTTCGTCTTCCCGGGGCAGGGGTCGCAGTGGGTCGGGATGGCGTTGGAGTTGATGGAGTCCTCGCCGGTGTTCGCGGGGCGGATGCGTGAATGTGCCGATGCGTTGGCGCCGTTGGTGGAGTGGTCGCTGTCGGATGTGCTGGCGGATGAGCGGGCGCTGGGCCGTGTCGATGTGGTGCAGCCGGTGTTGTGGGCGGTGATGGTGTCGCTGGCCGAGTTGTGGCGTTCGTTTGGTGTGGTGCCGTCTGCGGTGGTGGGTCATTCGCAGGGCGAGATCGCGGCGGCGTGTGTGGCGGGTGGTCTGTCGTTGGCGGATGGCGCGCGGGTGGTGGTGCTGCGGAGTAAGGCGTTGCTGGCTCTGTCGGGCCAGGGCGGGATGGTGTCCGTCCCGGTGCCTGCTGATCGGTTGCGGGACCGCCCGGGGTTGTCGGTGGCGGCGGTGAATGGTCCGGCGTCGACGGTGGTGTCCGGGTCGGTTGAGGTGCTGGACGTGGTGCTGGCGGAGTTCCCGGAGGCCAAGCGGATTCCGGTGGATTACGCCTCGCACTCGGTGCAGGTGGAGGAGATCCGGGGGGAGTTGGCGGAGGCGCTGGCGGGTGTGGAGCCGCGTGGCGGGGAGGTTCCGTTCTATTCGACGGTGACCGGGCGGCTGATGGACACGGCGGAGCTGGATGCCGGGTACTGGTACCGGAATCTGCGCGAGACCGTGGAGTTCCAGGGCGCCGTTGAGACCCTCATTCGCCGGGGTCACACGGTGTTTGTCGAGGCCAGCCCGCATCCGGTGCTGACCATCGGCATCCAGGACACCGCCGACGCCACCACCACTGATACCGCCACCGACACCGTCGTCACGGGGTCCCTTCGTCGTGACGATGGCACGATCCAGCGTTTTCTGAGTCACCTGGCCGAGCTCCATGTGCGCGGTGTCCGGATCGACTGGCGACCGCTCTTCGCCGGTGTCTCGGCCGTCGAGCTGCCGACGTACGCCTTCCAGCGGGAACGGTTCTGGCTTGGAGCGGACACGGCCGAGTCCGCCGTGGCCGCGTGGCGATACCGGATCGCCTGGAAGCCACTGTCCGGGGTGGACACCCCGACCCTGCAGGGCACATGGCTGGCGGTGGTCCCCGAAGGAGACGAATGGGCCATGGCCGGCGCCCGGGCTCTGGGCGAGCAGGGCGGCGCGCGAGTCCGTACCCTTCAGGTGCCGTACGACGCGGAGCGTCAGGGCCTGACCGGGCTGCTGACGGATGTGGTGGGAGCCGATGACATCTCCGGTGTCGTCTCGTTCCTGGCCCTCGACGAGCGTCCGCATCCGACCCATCGGGCCCTGTCCCAGGGGATGGCGCACACCGTCGAGCTGCTGTGTGCGGTCACCGCCGCCGAGGTCGAGGCTCCGGTGTGGTGTGTCACCCGGTCGGCCGTCGCGGCCCTGCCGGGGGATCCGGAACCGAACCCCACCCAGGCGGCGGTCTGGGGATTCGGACGGGTGGCCGGACTGGAGCGATCCGGGCACTGGGGCGGGCTGATCGACCTGCCCACACACTGGGACGCACAGGTACTGCGGAGGTTCGTCGCCGTGCTCGCCGAGACGGTCGGCGAGGACCAGGTCGCGGTGCGGCCTTCGGCGACCCTGGGCCGACGGCTGGAACCGGCGTCCACGACCGGACCGGCCGACGCATGGCGCCCGCACGGCACGGTTCTGATCACCGGAGGTACCGGTGCGCTGGGCGCACACGTGGCACGGTGGCTGGCCCAGGCCGGCGCGGAGCACCTGGTGCTGCTGGGCCGCCGCGGCCCGCAGGCCCCGGGGGCTGCCGCGCTGGAAGACGAACTGACCGCGCTCGGCATCCGAGTGACCATGACGGCCTGCGATGTGACCGACCGGGCCGCTCTCGCCGAAGTGCTGGCGTCGGTGCCGGACCTCACCGCCGTGGTCCATCTCGCGGGAACCGTGCGGTTCGGCGGTTCGATCGACGCGGAACTCGACGAGTACGCCGCCGTCTTCGACGCCAAGGTCACCGGCGCCCTGCACCTGGACGAGCTGCTCGACCACGCGTCGCTGGAGGCGTTCGTCCTCTTCTCCTCGGCAGCGGCGGTCTGGGGCGGCGCCGGCCAGGCCGGTTACGCGGCGGCGAACGCCCTGCTCGACGGTCTTGCACAGCGGCGCCGCGCACGCGGCCTACCGGCCACCTCGATCGGATGGGGCACCTGGGGCGGCAGCCTCGCGCCCGAGGACGAGGAGCGGCTGAACCGTATCGGCCTGCGCCCGATGCGGCCGGAGTCGGCCGTCGCCGCGCTGCGCCACGTCGTCGGACCGGACGAGCCCTGCCCGGTCATCGCGGACGTGGACTGGGAGACCTTCGGCCCGGCCTTCACGGCCGGTCGGCCCAGCCCCCTGCTGAGCGAACTGCCACAGCTGCGGAAGAACTCCGGCGCCCTGGCGGTGCGGGGCGACCGTGCCGGATTGCGGAGGCGACTGGCCGGGGTGCCCGCGGCCGATCAGGACCGGATGCTGGTGGATCTGGTACGGGAACAAGCGGCCGAACTCCTGGGGCATCGCGACCCGGCGGCCATCGACCCGACGGTGCCCTTCCGGCAACTGGGCTTCGACTCGCTGACGGCGGTCGAGCTGCGGACTCGGCTGAACACGAGCACGGGACTGCGTCTCCCGACCACCTTGTTGTTCGACCACCCGAGCTGTCGGGCCGTTGCCGACCTGCTGTGCTCGGAACTGCTCGGCGACCGGTCGGGCTCCCTCGCGGTGCCCTCCGCCGAGGCGGCTGTGCCCGTCGGCGCGGTGGCCTTCGACGAGCCGATCGCCATCATCGCGATGAGCTGCCGTTTCCCGGGAGACATCCAGTCCCCCGAGGACTTGTGGCGGGTCGTCAGCGAGGGCCGGGAAGTGCTCTGCGACTTCCCCGACGACCGCGGCTGGAACACGGACGCGCTGTACGACCCGGATCCGGACCGGCCCGGCACCAGCTATGCGCGTACCGGCGGATTCCTCTACGACGCCGCGGAGTTCGACCCGGAACTCTTCGGCATCTCCCCGCGTGAGGCGCTGGCGATGGACCCCCAGCAGCGACTGCTGCTGGAGTCGGCGTGGCAGGTCCTCGAGCGCGCCAGGATGGCGCCGACCTCCCTGCGATCCAGCAGGACCGGCGTCTTCATCGGCGGCTGGGCCCAGGGCTATCCCTCGGCATCGGACGAGGGCTATGCCCTGACCGGTGGCGCGACCAGCGTGATGTCCGGTCGTATCGCCTACGCGCTGGGTCTGGAGGGCCCCGCCCTGACCGTGGACACGGCGTGTTCGTCCTCGCTGGTGGCGTTGCATCTGGCGAGTGAGGCGCTGCGGCGGGGCGAGTGCTCGCTGGCGCTCGCGGGCGGCGTGACGGTGATGGCGACGCCCAGCACTTTCGTGGAATTCTCGCGCCAGCGCGGGCTGGCCCCGGACGGGCGGTGCAAGGCGTTCGCCGGGGCGGCGGACGGCACGGGGTGGGGCGAGGGCGTGGGCATGCTGCTGGTGGAGCGGTTGTCCGACGCGGAGCGTCTTGGGCATCGGGTGTTGGCTGTGGTGCGGGGTTCGGCGGTGAATCAGGATGGTGCGTCGAATGGGTTGACGGCGCCGAATGGTCCGTCGCAGCAGCGGGTGATCCGGCAGGCGCTGGCGAACGCCCGTTTGTCGGCGGTGGATGTGGATGCGGTGGAGGCGCACGGTACGGGGACGACGCTGGGTGATCCGATCGAGGCGCAGGCGTTGTTGGCCACCTACGGTCAGGACCGGGATCCGGAGCGCCCCCTGTGGTTGGGGTCGTTGAAGTCGAACATTGGTCATACGCAGGCGGCGGCGGGTGTGGCCGGTGTGATCAAGATGGTGATGGCGCTGCGGCACGGGGTGCTGCCGCGAACGCTGCATGTGGATGAGCCGACACCGAAGGTGGATTGGTCCACCGGCGCGGTGGAGTTGCTCACCGAGTCGGCCGAGTGGCCGTGGGAAGACCGACCGCGTCGCGCCGCGGTGTCGGCGTTCGGAGTGAGTGGCACCAACGCCCATGTCATCCTGGAGCAGGCACCGGAGGCGCCTGCCGAGAGCAGGCAGGATCGCGTGGCGCCGGTGGCGGTGCCCTGGGTGCTTTCGGGCGCGAGCGAGGCGGGTCTGCGGGCGCAGATCGAACAATTGCGGACCTTCGTCGACGACAATCCCGCGCTTGCCCCGGCGGACGTGGGCTGGTCGCTGGCATCTACGCGTGCGCTGCTGCCACATCGCACCGTCGTCGTGGGCACGGACCTCGCCGCACTGCGACGTGGGTTGGACGCGGTGGAGGTCACGGGCGCGGTCGGGGCGGATCGTGGCGTGGTGTTCGTCTTCCCGGGTCAGGGGTCGCAGTGGGTGGGGATGGCGTTGGAGTTGGCTGAGTCTTCGGCGGTGTTCGCGGGGCGGTTGGGTGAGTGTGCGGATGTGCTGGCTCCGTTGGTGGAGTGGTCGTTGTGGGATGTGTTGGGTGATGAGGTGGCGTTGGGTCGGGTGGATGTGGTGCAGCCGGTGTTGTGGGCGGTGATGGTGTCGTTGGCGGAGTTGTGGCGTTCGTTTGGTGTGGTGCCGTCGGCGGTGGTGGGTCATTCACAGGGTGAGATCGCGGCGGCGTGTGTGGCGGGTGGTCTGTCGTTGGCGGATGGGGCGCGGGTGGTGGTGCTGCGGAGTAAGGCGTTGCTGGCTCTGTCGGGCCAGGGCGGGATGGTGTCGGTTCCGGTGCCTGCTGATCGGTTGCGGGATCGTCCGGGGTTGTCGGTGGCGGCGGTGAATGGTCCGGCGTCGACGGTGGTGTCTGGTGTGGTTGAGGTGCTGGATGCGGTGTTGGTGGAGTTTCCGGAGGCCAAGCGGATTCCGGTGGATTACGCCTCGCATTCGATGCAGGTGGAGGAGATCCGGGGGGAGCTGGCGGAGGCGCTGGCGGGGGTGGAGCCGCGTGGCGGGGAGGTGCCGTTCTATTCGACGGTGACCGGGCGGCTGATGGACACCGCGGAGCTTGATGCCGGGTACTGGTATCGGAATCTGCGCGAGACCGTCGAGTTCCAGGGCGCGATCGAGGGGCTGCTGGAGCTTGGGCATACGGCGTTTGTCGAGGCCAGTCCGCATCCGGTGCTGACCATCGGCATTCAGGACACTGCCGACGTCGTTGACACCGACATCGTGTTGACCGGATCGCTGCGCCGCGATGACGGCGGCCTGGTCTCCTTCCTCACCGCGCTGGCCCGGTTGCATGTCCGGGGCGTCGCGGTCGAGTGGCCGGCGGCGTTCACCGGGCTCGACGCGCGCGCGATCGACCTGCCGACCTATGCCTTCCAGCGTCGGCGCTTCTGGGCGGCCTCCCTCCGGTCGACACCCGGCTCGGCCGAGGTTGACCACCCTCTCGTGGGTGCGGTGGTGCCCTTGCCCGATTCGGGAGGTGCTCTGCTCACCGGCGTGCTCTCGTCGGCCGGTCAGCCGTGGCTGGCCGAACACTCGGTATCCGGTGTGGTCCTGTTCCCGGGGACGGGGTTTGTGGAGTTGGTGTTGCAGGCGGGGTTGCGGTTGGGGTGTGGGGTGGTTGAGGAGTTGACGTTGGAGGGGCCGTTGGTGCTTCCGGAGCGGGGTGAGGTGGAGGTTCAGGTTTCGGTGGGCGGTGCTGGTGAGGGGGGCCGTCGGTCGGTGTCGGTGTTTTCGTGTCGGGAGGGTGAGTGGGTCCGGCATGCGGTGGGTGTGGTGGGGGTGGCGGATGGTGGGGTGTCGGCTGTGGAGGTGTGGCCGCCTGCGGGTGCGGAGCGGGTTGGGGTGGAGGGGGTTTATGCGGCGTTGGCGGAGCGGGGGTATGCGTATGGGCCGGTGTTCCAGGGGTTGCGGGATGCCTGGCGCCGGGGAGACGAGGTCTTCGTCGAGGCGGTGCTACCGGAGGAGGCGAGAGGTGATGCGGCTCGCTGCGCGATACATCCGGCTCTGCTCGACGCCGGGCTGCACGGGGTCGGACTGGGGGGCCTGATCACCGACGACGGCGGGGCGTATCTCCCGTTCTCCTGGAGCGGAGTCAGGCTGCACGCGGTCGGCGCGTCCGCTGTCCGGATGGCGCTGGCGCCCGTCGGGCCGGACGCGGTGTCGCTGAGGGTGGCCGATGAGACGGGTGAGGCGGTCCTGTCGGTGGACTCCCTGGTACTCCGACCCGTCCCGGAGGGACAGCTCGCCGACGCCCGGGTAGGCAGCCGCGATGCGTTGTATCGGGTGGAGTGGGTGGATGCGGGTGTGTGTGGGGTGGGGTCGTTTGTGGAGTGGGGTGAGGTGGTTTCGGGTGGTGTGGTGCCGGGGTGTGGGGTGTTGTCGGGGGTTGATGTGGTGGGTGTGTTGGAGGTTTTGGGGTTGTGGGTGGGGGAGGAGCGGTTTGGGGGTTCGCGGTTGGTGGTGGTGACGCGGGGTGCGGTGTCTGTGGGTGGTGAGGGTGTGGAGGATGTGGGTGGTGGTGCGGTGTGGGGGTTGGTGAGGTCGGCGCAGTCGGAGCATCCGGGGCGGTTTGTGTTGGTGGATGTTGATGGGGATGTGGGTGTTGGTGGGGTTGGGGGTGTGGTTCCGGATGTGGTGGGGCTGGGTGAGTCGGAGGTTGCGGTGCGTGGGGGTCGGGTGTGGGTGCCGCGGTTGGTGGGTGTGGGGGGTGGTGGTACGGCCGGTGGTGGTGTGGTGGCCGGTTTGGGTGGTGGTGTGGCGTTGGTGACGGGTGGTACGGGGTTGTTGGGTGGTTTGGTGGCGCGTCATTTGGTGTCGGTGTATGGGGTGGGTGAGGTGGTGTTGGTGAGTCGTCGGGGGTGGGGTGCGCCGGGTGTTGGGGGTTTGGTTGGGGAGTTGGAGGGGTTGGGTGCGCGGGTGCGGGTGGTGGCGTGTGATGTGGGGGATCGGGGTGCGGTGGCGGAGTTGGTGGGGTCGGTTGAGGGGTTGGGTGTGGTGGTGCATGCGGCGGGTGTGGTGGATGACGGGGTGGTTGGTTCTTTGGATGGGGGGCGGTTGGTTGGGGTGTTGGGGCCGAAGGCGTTGGGGGCTTGGTATTTGCATGAGTTGACGTGTGGGTTGGATCTGTCGGCGTTTGTGTTGTTTTCGTCGGCGGCGGGTGTGTTGGGGAATGCGGGTCAGGGGAGTTATGCGGCGGCGAATGGGTTTCTGGATGCGTTGGCTGCTCATCGGCGGGCGCGGGGGCTGCCGGGGGTGTCGATCGCGTGGGGGTTCTGGGAAGAACGCAGCGAACTGACCACCGATCTGGCCGAGGTGCAGCTGTCGAGGATCTCCCGGTCCGTGGGGACGAGCATCAGCAGCCAACAAGGACTGGACCTGTTCGATGCGGCGCTCGTCGCCGATGAGGCGATGGTGCTGGCCACGCCCCTGAACATGCCGGCGTTGCGGGAACAGGCTGCCGCGGGCACATTGCCGTCGATCCTGAGCGGCCTGGTCACCGCCCCCGTCCGTAGGGCAGTCGGGACCGGAGGCACTCCGGCCGGACTGCGGCACCAACTCGCCGGAGCGACGGAGGCCGAAAGGGAACACCGGGTCGTCGGCCTGGTGCAGGAACATGTCGCCGGTGTCCTCGGCCACGTCTCCGCGGAGTCCATCGATACTTCGAGGACCTTCCAGGAAATCGGCTTCGACTCGCTGACCGCGGTGGAACTGCGCAACCGGATCAGCGCGGCCACCGGCGTACGGCTGCCCGCCACCGCCGTCTTCGATCACCCCACCCCCCGGCTGCTGGCCGAGCGTGTGCTGGCGGAGGTATGGGGCTCCCTGCCCGCCGTCGCACCGACCGCGCCCGTGTCGGCCGTCGACGACGATCCGATTGTGATCGTGGGCATGAGCTGCCGCTTCCCCGGGGGTGTCGAGTCTCCCGAGGATCTGTGGCGCCTGGTCGACTCGGCCACTGACGCGGTCTCCGCGCTGCCCACGGACCGGGGTTGGGATCTGGCGACCTTGGCCGGAGCCAAGGACGGCGCTGGTGCCTCGTACGCCGGAGACGGCGGATTCCTCTATGACGCCACTGAGTTCGACGCCGGGTTCTTCGGCATCTCGCCGCGTGAGGCGTTGGCGATGGATCCCCAGCAGCGGCTGCTGCTGGAGGCGGCCTGGGAGGTGTTCGAGCGGGCCGGAATCGCCCCCGACACGCTCAAAGGCAGCCGGACCGGGGTCTTCACGGGCGTGATGTACCACGACTACGGCTCGTGGCTCGCCGATGTCCCGGAGGACATCGAGGGCTATCGGGGCACGGGCATCGCGGGCAGCGTGGCGTCGGGGCGGCTGGCCTATACGTTCGGTCTGGAGGGACCTGCCCTGACGGTGGACACGGCGTGTTCGTCGTCGCTGGTGGCGCTGCATCTGGCAAGCGAGTCGCTACGGCGCGGGGAGTGTTCGCTGGCGCTCGCGGGCGGAGTCACCGTACTGGCGACTCCGCAGGTTTTTGTGGAGTTCACGCGCCAGGGCGGGCTGGCTGCCGATGGCCGGTGCAAGTCCTTTGCCGCTGGTGCGGATGGGACGGGTTGGTCCGAGGGCGTGGGGTTGTTGTTGGTGGAGCGGTTGTCTGATGCTGAGCGCAATGGCCATCGGGTGTTGGCGGTGGTGCGGGGTTCGGCGGTGAATCAGGATGGTGCGTCGAATGGGTTGACGGCGCCGAATGGTCCGTCGCAGCAGCGGGTGATTCGGCAGGCGTTGGCGAGCGCCGGGCTTGCTGCTCGGGATGTGGACGCGGTGGAGGCGCACGGTACGGGGACGACGCTGGGCGACCCGATCGAGGCGCAGGCCCTGTTGGCCACCTACGGTCAGGATCGCGATCCGAGTCGGCCGTTGCTGCTTGGCTCGGTGAAGTCGAACATTGGTCATACGCAGGCGGCGGCGGGTGTGGCCGGTGTGATCAAGATGGTGATGGCGATGCGCCACGGCGTGCTGCCGCAGAGCCTGCACATCGATGAGCCGACACCGCATGTGGACTGGTCCACCGGCGCGGTGGAACTCCTGGGCGAGCAGACGGCGTGGCCGGAGGCCGGGCGGGCCCGTCGCGCCGGAGTCTCCTCGTTCGGGGCGAGCGGTACCAACGCCCATGTGATTCTGGAGCAGGCCCCCGACACGACGGGCGAACCTGAACACGGGCCGGAGCGAATCGAACTCCCGGCCATTCCCTGGGTGTTCTCGGCCCGGGACGAGGCGGGCGTGCAGGCGCAGGCCATACGGCTACGGGCCTTCGCGGAGCGGAATCCCGATCTGGATCTCGGGGATGTGGGGTGGTCGTTGGTGGCTGCTCGTTCTGCGTTGTCGCATCGTGCGGTGGTGGTGGGTGCGGATCGTGCGGGGTTGCTCGGGGCTTTGGAGGGTTTGGTGGTTGTGGGGGCTCCTGTTGGTGGTGGGTTGGGTGTGGTGTTTGCGGGTCAGGGGTCGCAGCGGTTGGGGATGGGGCGTGGGTTGTATGAGGCGTATCCGGTGTTCGCGGGGGTGTGGGATGAGGTGTGTGGGGAGCTGGATCGGTATTTGGATCGGTCTTTGGGTGAGGTGGTGTGGGGTGATGACGCTGAGTTGATTGGGGAGACGGCGTATACGCAGGCGGGTTTGTTCGCGCTTGAGGTGTCGTTGTATCGGCTGATGGTCTCGTGGGGTGTGAAGCCGGACTATCTGCTGGGTCATTCGATTGGTGAGTTGGCTGCTGCGTATGTGGCGGGTGTGTGGTCGTTGGAGGATGCGGCGAGGGTGGTGGCTGCTCGGGGTCGTCTGATGCAGGCGTTGCCCGAGGGCGGCGCGATGGTTTCCCTCCAGGCTGCGGAGGCCGAGGTGCTTCCGCATCTGGCCGGTTACGAGGACCGGGTGAGCGTGGCGGCGATCAACGGCCCGGCGGCGATCGTCATCTCCGGTGATGAAGAGGCGGTTCGTGCCGTCGAGGAGGAGTTCAGCGGTCGGGGGGTGCGGACGCGGTGGTTGCGGGTGAGCCATGCGTTTCATTCGTCGCGTATGGACGGGATGCTGGCGGAGTTCGGTGAGGTGCTGGGGTCGGTGGAGTTCCGGGCTCCGAGTGTGCCGGTGGTGTCGAATGTGTCGGGTGTGGTGGCGGGTGAGGAGTTGTGTTCACTGGAGTACTGGGTGCGTCATGTGCGGGAGACCGTCCGGTTCGCCGATGGACTGGACACACTCCGTGGGCTTGGTGTCGGTTCCTTCCTGGAGCTGGGTCCCGATGGCACGCTGTCCGCTCTGGCCGATGGCGACGGACTGCCCGTACTGCGTCCGGATCGTCCGGAGCCCCTTACCGCGATGGCCGCTCTGGGCGGGCTGTATATCCGGGGCGTCCAGGTCGATTGGGCGGCGGTGTTTCCGGGTGCTCGGCAGGTTGATTTGCCGACGTACGCGTTCCAGCGTGAGCGGTTCTGGCTGGAGCCGTCCTCGGCTGAGCCTGCGACGAGTGCGGTGGACGCGGCGTTCTGGGACGCCGTCGAGCGCGGGGATTTCGGTTCGTTCGGTATCGACGCCGGGCAGCCGCTCAACGCGGCTCTGCCCGCCCTGGCGGCATGGCGAAGGGTGCGGCAGGAGCAATCGGTCATCGACGGCTGGCGCTACCGGCTCGGGTGGGCGCCGATTCCGGGGGTCTCCGAGGAGTCCGTCCTCACCGGCACATGGCTGCTGGTGGTCGAGCCGGGCGGCGGCGCCGATGACCTGATAGGTGCGATGCGCGCGGCAGGGGCCGAGGTGCGGATGGTGACGGTGGCAGAGGTCGCGGAGCTAGCAGAGGTCGCGGAGCCGGAGACGATCCCTGCCACGGCGGGTGTGGTGTCGCTGCTGCCCGTTGAGGAGACCGTCCTCTTGTTGCAGACGCTTCGTACGACTGCACCGTTGTGGTGTGTTACTCGGGGTGCGGTCTCGGTGGTCGGCGGGGATGTGGTCGATCCGGATCAGGCGGGCGTGTGGGGGCTTGGTCGGGTGATCGGTTTGGAGCATCCGGATCGTTGGGGTGGATTGATCGATCTGCCGCCGGTTGTGGATGAGGGTGTCGGGGCCTGGTTGTGTCGGGTTCTGAGTGGGGGGACGGGGGAGGACCAGGTGGCGGTCCGAGCCGCTGGGGCCTGGGGTGCCCGGCTGACCCGGGTGACACCGGCGGCGGACACGTCCGCCGAGTGGCGCGGTCGTGGGGCTGCTTTGGTCACCGGGGGTACGGGTGCGCTGGGCGGTCATGTGGCGCGTTGGCTGGCGGGAGCCGGCGTGGAGCGGATTGTGTTGGCGAGTCGTCGGGGGGCCGAGGCACCCGGCGTGGCGGAGTTGGTGGCGCCGTTGGAGGCGCTGGGTGTGGTGGTGTCGGTAGTGGGCTGTGATGTGGCTGATCGGCGCGAGGTTGCGGCGTTGGTGGAGGGGATTGCGGATTTGCGTGTGGTGGTTCATGCGGCGGGTGTGCTGGATGACGGTGTGTTGGAGTCGTTGACGTCTGAGCGCATTCGGGAGGTGATGCGGGTCAAGGTTGCGGCGGCGCGGTATCTGGATGAGCTGACGCGGGGTCGGGATCTGGATGCCTTTGTGTTGTTCTCGTCGGCAGCGGGGACGATGGGTAACGCGGGCCAGGGGAGCTATGCGGCGGCCAACGCCGTCCTGGACGGACTGGCCCAGCGGCGCCGAGCCGAGGGACTGGTGGCCACGTCTCTGGCCTGGGGTGCCTGGGCCGACAGTGGCATGGGGGCGGCTCAGCGACAGCTCCCCGGTATGCCCCCGGATCTGGCGATCGCCGCGCTTCAGCAGTCACTGGTCGCGGACGAGACCACGATGATGATCGCGGACGTGGAGTGGTCGAGCTTTGGCTCCCGGTTCACCGCCGTACGGCCGAGCCCGCTGCTGAGTGAACTGCTCACGATCGCCACCCCTCCTATGGAACCGGTCGAGGAATTCGCCACCCGGCTGCGGGGCATGTCGCGGATCGAGCGCGATCGGACGGTGCTGGAACTGGTCCGTACCCACGTGGCGGCCGTGCTGGGACATGCGAAGCCCGCCTCCGTAGACCCCTCGCGGACCTTCCAGGAGGTCGGCTTCGACTCGCTCACCGCGGTGGAGCTGCGGAACCGGCTGGCCACCGCCACCGGCGTACCGTTCCCGGCGTCGGTCATCTTCGACTATCCGACCACCGCGGCGCTCGCCGACCATGTCCGGGCCCAACTCGTCCAGGGCGAGAACGAGGACGATACGACGTCCGTGCTCGACGAGCTGAGCCGACTGGAAGCGGTGTTGTCCGACCTGTCCCCGAGCGACGTGGCCGGCGCCGAGGTCGCCGCGAAGATCAAGAGCCTGCTGTCCCACTGGGGCGCGGCCACCGACCGTGACATTGAACTGGATTCCGCGACGGACGAGGAGATGTTCGACCTCCTCGGCAAGGAATTCGGTATCTCGTGAACCTGCCGTCGAGTTCGACTCCGAGTGAGTCCGGCACCGCGTTGAGAGGGTCGTCCTGTGGAGAATGAAGAGAAACTTCGTCATTACCTCAAAGAGGTCACGAAGGATCTGCGGCAGACCCGCCAGCGCCTGCAGGACATCGAGGCGAAGAGCCACGAGCCCATTGCGATCATCGGCATGAGCTGCCGTTTCCCCGGTGGCATCGCAACGCCGGAAGCGTTGTGGGACCTGGTGCGCGACGGTGGCGACGCGGTGTCGGAATTCCCGGTCGACCGTGGCTGGAACACGGAAGGTCTCTACGACCCCGAAGGCGGGGCCGGGAAGTCGGTCACCCGCTACGGCGGATTCCTGCACGGCATCGCCGATTTCGACGCGGCGCTCTTCGGGATATCCCCCCGGGAGGCCATCGCGATGGACCCGCAGCAGCGGTTGATGCTGGAGACTTCCTGGGAAGCCTTCGAGCGGGCCGGCGTCAACCGTGACGCCGTGCGGGGCAGCCTGACCGGGGTGTTCATCGGTACCAACGGCCAGGACTACGCGACGCTGCTCAGCGCGGCGCGGGACGATGTGCAAGGCCACCTCGGCACGGGCAGCGCGGCGAGCGTTCTCTCGGGACGGGTGGCCTACGCCTTCGGTCTCGAAGGGCCGACGGTCACCGTGGACACCGCGTGCTCGTCCTCTCTGATCGCGTTGCATCTGGCCGTCCGGGCGCTGCGCAACGGGGAGTGCGAACTGGCGCTGGCGGGCGGCGTCACGGTGATGACGACGACGAACACCTTCGTCGAGCTGTCCAAGCAGGGCGGACTGGCGCCGGACGGCCGGTCCAAGGCGTTCGCCGCGGGCGCGGACGGCACCGGCTGGGGTGAGGGCGCCGGGATGCTGCTGGTGGAGCGGCTGTCCGACGCTGAACGGCACGGCCACCCGGTGCTGGCGGTGGTGCGTGGTACCGCTGCCAACCAGGACGGCGCGTCGAACGGGCTGACCGCGCCCAACGGGCCCTCCCAGCGCCGGGTCATCCGCGCGGCACTCTCCGACGCCCAGCTGTCCACCGGCGATGTCGACGTGGTGGAGGCGCACGGCACCGGCACCAGGCTCGGGGACCCGATCGAGGCACAGGCCCTGCTGGACACCTACGGTCAGGATCGGGACCTGCCGTTGTGGCTCGGATCGGTCAAATCGAACCTGGGCCACACCCAGGCCGCCGCCGGCGTCGCCGGGGTCATCAAGATGGTGCTCGCCATGCGGCACGGTGTGCTGCCGCGCACCCTGCACGTGGACGAGCCGACCCCGCATGTGGACTGGTCCGCGGGCGCGGTACGCCTGCTCACGGAGCGGACTCCCTGGCCGGAGAACGACCGGCCGCGCAGGGCGGGAGTCTCCGCCTTCGGCGTGAGCGGCACCAACGCCCACGCGATCCTGGAGCAGGCACCGGAGGCCGAGCGCACTGATCCGCCCCGGACCGAGCCGGTGGCGGTGCCCTGGGTGCTCTCGGGCCAGGGCGAGGCCGGTCTGCGCGCGTTCGCGGCGCGGCTCGCCACCGTGGCCACGGAAGCGGACCCCAGCGACCTCGGGTGGACCCTTGCCACCACCCGCTCGGCGCTGTCACACCGCGCGGTGGTGATCGGATCCACCCCATCGGACCTGCTGAACGGTCTTGCCGCGGTGGCCGCCGGAGAGCCGGCCCCGAACGTGGTGGAGGGAGTGGCCGGTCCCGACACCGGCGTGGTGTTCGTCTTTCCGGGACAGGGCTCGCAGTGGGCCGGTATGGCCGTGGAACTGCTGGACTCCTCCCCGGCCTTCGCCCGCCGGTTCGCCCAGTGCGCCCGTGCACTGGAGACCCATCTCGACTGGTCCATCGAGGACGTGGTGCGATCCGCGCCCGGTGCGCCCTCGCTCGACCTCATCGAGGTCGTCCAGCCGGTTCTGTTCACCGTGATGGTGTCCCTCGCCGAGCTGTGGTCCTCCTACGGGATCGCCCCCTCCGCCGTGGTCGGCCACTCCCAGGGCGAGATCGCGGCCGCCTGCGTGGCCGGGGCGCTGTCGCTGGAGGACGCGGCCAAGGTGGTGGTGTTGCGCAGCCGTCTGTTCGCCGAAACGCTGGTGGGCAACGGCGCGATCGCCTCGGTCGCCCTGCCGGCGGAACAACTGGCCACCCGGATCGAGCCGTGGGGCGAACGCCTCGCGGTGGCCGGGGTGAACGGGCCCGCGGCGGCCACAGTGGCCGGCGACCCGCAAAGTCTCCAGGAGTTCGTGGCCGCATGCCAGACGGACGGCGTACGCGCCCGTGTCGTGCCCGCCACCGTGGCGTCCCACGGCCCTCAGGTGGAACCGCTGCGCGAACGACTGCTCACCCTGCTGGCCGACGTGGCGCCCCGCCAGTCCACCGTTCCGTTCTACTCCACGGTGACCGGCGGACTCCTGGACACCACCGAACTCGACGCGGACTACTGGTTCTGGAACGCCCGCAAGCCCATCGACTTCCTGGGCGCGCTCCAGGCCCTCTTCTCCGACGGCCACCGCGTCTTCGTGGAATCGAGCACCCACCCCGCCCTGACCATGGGCATTCAGGACACGGCGGACGCCTCCGGCGAGTCCGTGGTGGTCACCGGCTCGCTGCGCCGTGGCCAGGGCGGGCTCGCCCAGTTCTTCTCGGCCATGGCGCGGCTGCAGGTGCACGGCGTACGGGTGGACTGGCCCGCGGCCTTCGGCGAGGCGCGTCGGGTGGAACTGCCGACCTACCCGTTCCAGCGGGAGCGTTACTGGCTGACGCCCCGGCCCGGCCACGGTGACGCCTCCGCGCTGGGCCTGGGCGCGCTCGACCACCCCCTCCTCGGGGCCACGGTCGCGCTGCCCGAGTCCGGCGGCTGTCTGCTGACCGGTCGGCTGTCCCTGGCCACCCACTCCTGGCTCGCTGATCACGCCCTCTCCGGTGTGGTGTTGCTGCCGGGGACGGGGTTTGTGGAGTTGGTGTTGCAGGCGGGGTTGCGGTTGGGGTGTGGGGTGGTTGAGGAGTTGACGTTGGAGGGGCCGTTGGTGCTTCCGGAGCGGGGTGAGGTGGAGGTTCAGGTATCGGTGGGCGGTGCCGGTGAGGGGGGCCGTCGATCGGTGTCGGTGTTTTCGTGTCGGGAGGGTGAGTGGGTCCGGCATGCGGTGGGTGTGGTGGGGGTGGCGGATGGTGGGGTGTCGGCTGTGGAGGTGTGGCCGCCTGCGGGTGCGGAGCGGGTTGGGGTGGAGGGGGCTTATTCGGCATTGGCGGAGCGGGGGTATGCGTATGGGCCGGTGTTCCAGGGGTTGCGCGATGCCTGGCGCCGGGGAGACGAGGTCTTCGTCGAGGTGGCGGTGGCTCAGGAGGCTCAGGGGGACGCGGCCCGGTGCGCGGTCCATCCGGCGCTGCTTGATGCCGCGCTCCACGGGGTGCGATTCGGCGATTTCGTAACCGACGACGGCCAGGCCTATGTGCCGTTCTCCTGGAGCGGCGTCACGTTGCACGCGGTCGGTGCGACGGTCCTGCGCGTCACCCTGACCCCGGCCGGCCGCGACGCGATCGCCCTCCGGGCCACGGACGTCGCTGGTGCGCCCGTCCTGTCGGCACGCTCACTGGCTCTGCGGCCGGTCTCCGCTCAGCAGCTGAACGACGGGCGGGGGAACAGGACCGATGCGTTGTATCGGGTGGAGTGGGTGGATGCGGGTGTGTGTGGGGTGGGGTCGTTTGTGGAGTGGGGTGAGGTGGTTTCGGGTGGTGTGGTGCCGGGGTGTGTGGTGTTGTCGGGGGTTGATGTGGTGGGTGTGTTGGAGGTTTTGCGGTTGTGGGTGGGGGAGGAGCGGTTTGGGGGTTCGCGGTTGGTGGTGGTGACGCGGGGTGCGGTGTCTGTGGGTGGTGAGGGTGTGGAGGATGTGGGTGGTGGTGCGGTGTGGGGGTGGGTGCGGTCGGCGCAGTCGGAGCATCCGGGGCGGTTTGTGTTGGTGGATGTTGATGGGGATGTGGGTGTTGGGGGGGTGGGGGGTGTGGTTCCGGATGTGGTGGGGCTGGGTGAGTCGGAGGTTGCGGTGCGTGGGGGTCGGGTGTGGGTGCCGCGGTTGGTGGGTGTGGGGGGTGGTGGTACGGCCGGTGGTGGTGTGGTGGCCGGTTTGGGTGGTGTGGCGTTGGTGACGGGTGGTACGGGGTTGTTGGGTGGTTTGGTGGCGCGTCATTTGGTGTCGGTGTATGGGGTGGGTGAGGTGGTGTTGGTGAGTCGTCGGGGGTGGGGTGCGCCGGGTGTTGGGGGTTTGGTTGGGGAGTTGGAGGGGTTGGGTGCGCGGGTGCGGGTGGTGGCGTGTGATGTGGGGGATCGGGGTGCGGTGGCGGAGTTGGTGGGGTCGGTTGAGGGGTTGGGTGTGGTGGTGCATGCGGCGGGTGTGGTGGATGACGGGGTGGTTGGTTCTTTGGATGGGGGGCGGTTGGTTGGGGTGTTGGGGCCGAAGGCGTTGGGGGCTTGGTATTTGCATGAGTTGACGTGTGGGTTGGATCTGTCGGCGTTTGTGTTGTTTTCGTCGGCGGCGGGTGTGTTGGGGAATGCGGGTCAGGGGAGTTATGCGGCGGCGAATGGGTTTCTGGATGCGTTGGCTGCTCATCGGCGGGCGCAGGGGCTGCCGGGGGTGTCCATCGCGTGGGGGTTCTGGGAAGAACGCAGCGAGCAGACCGAGCACCTGTCGGTCGACGATCTGGCGCGTTCCCACGCGGTGCCGATGCCCACCTCTCAGGCGCTGGAACTGTTCGATGCGGCGCTCGTCGCCGATGAGGCGATGGTGCTGGCCGCACCGCTGGACCCGCAGGCATGGGCGGGCGCCGACAACCTGCCCGCCGTCCTGCGCGATCTGGTCCGCCCCCGGATCCGGCGCGCTGCCCAGGCAGTCGACGCCCCTGACTCGGCCTCCGCGCTCGGACACCGGCTGGCCGCCGTGGACCGTGCCGAGTGGGATCAGGCCGTACTCGACCTCGTGCGCAATCACATCGCGGCGGTGCTGCGCCACGCGTCCACGGAATCGGTCGACACCGCGCGGACCTTCCAGGAAATCGGCTTCGACTCGCTGACCGCGGTGGAACTGCGCAACCGGATCAGTGCGGCCACCGGCGTACGGCTGCCCGCCACCGCCGTGTTCGACTATCCGACACCGCGTGCGCTCGCCGAGCACCTGCTGGCCGAAGTCCTCGGCACGGACAGCGGCGCCGTCGTCACACCGGCCGGAGGCTCCCTCGTCGCCGACGATCCGATCGTGATCGTCGGAATGAGCTGCCGCTACCCCGGCGGGGTCACGTCACCGGAAGCGCTGTGGGACCTGGTGCGCTCGGGCGGTGACGCGATATCGGTCCTGCCGACCGACCGCGGCTGGGATCTGGACGGTCTCTACGATCCGGATCCGGATCGTCCCGGTACGTCGTATGCCCGCAGTGGTGGATTCGTCTACGACGCGGCCGAGTTCGACGCCGGGTTCTTCGGGATCTCGCCGCGTGAGGCCGCGGCCATGGACCCGCAGCAGCGGCTGCTCCTGGAGACATCATGGGAGGTGTTCGAGCGCGCGGGGATCCCCGCCACCTCCGTCAAGGGCGAGCGGATCGGTGTGTTCACCGGCGTGATGCACCACGACTATCTCACCCGCCTGTCGACCACTCCCGACGGTGTCGAGGGATATCTGGGCACGGGGGCGGCGGCCGGTGTCGCCTCGGGCCGCGTGGCCTACACCTTCGGACTCGAGGGCCCGGCGGTCACCGTGGACACGGCCTGCTCGTCGTCGCTGGTGGCACTGCACCTCGCCATACAGGCGTTGCGCCTCGGTGAGTGCTCGCTCGCGCTGGCCGGTGGCGTGACGGTGATGTCGACCCCCACCGTCTTCGTGGAATTCTCCCGTCAGCGTGGGCTCGCACCGGACGGCACCTGCAAGGCGTTCGCGGGAGCGGCGGACGGCACCGGCTTTGCGGAAGGCATCGGCATGCTCCTGGTGGAGCGGCTGTCGGACGCGCGGCGCAACGGGCACCCCATCCTGGCTGTGGTGCGGGGTTCGGCGGTGAATCAGGATGGTGCGTCGAATGGGTTGACGGCGCCGAATGGTCCGTCGCAGCAGCGGGTGATCCGCCAGGCGCTGGCCAGCGCCGGACTCACCACCCAGGACGTCGATGCGGTGGAGGCGCACGGTACGGGGACGACGCTGGGCGACCCGATCGAGGCGCAGGCCCTGTTGGCCACCTACGGTCAGGACCGGGCCCCGGAGCGGCCGTTGTTGCTGGGTTCGGTGAAGTCGAACATTGGTCATACGCAGGCGGCGGCGGGTGTGGCCGGTGTGATCAAGATGGTGATGGCGATGCGCCACGGTGTGCTGCCGCAGAGCCTCCACATCGACGAGCCCACTCCCCATGTGGACTGGTCCACCGGCGCGGTGGAACTCCTGGGCGAGCAGACGGCGTGGCCGGAGGCCGGACGGCCCCGCCGCGCCGGAGTGTCGTCGTTCGGCATCAGTGGAACGAACGCACACCTGATTATCGAGCAGGCGCCGATGCCGACGGCCGCGGAGGCGCCCGACGACGCCGAACCAGGCGTGGCGGTCCCGTGGATCATCTCGGGCCGGGACCGGCGCGCTGTTCGCGCACAGGCGGAACGGCTGCGCGCACACCTGATGAGCCACCCTGACGGGAGCGTGGCGGACATCGGCTTCTCGCTGTCCACCAGCCGCGCGATGCTGGAACATCGGGCGGTGGTGCTCGGCGGCGATCACACCGCACTGCTGGCCGGGCTGACGGCCCTGGCACAGGACGAACCGGCACCGGGCGTGGTGGAGGCAGCGGATGCGGCCGAGCCGGGACGCTCGGTGGTGTTCGTCTTCCCGGGTCAGGGGTCGCAGTGGGTCGGGATGGCGTTGGAGCTGATGGAGTCCTCGCCGGTGTTCGCGCGGCGGATGGGCGAGTGTGCCGATGCGCTGGCCCCGTTGGTGGAGTGGTCGCTGTCGGATGTGCTGGCGGATGAACGGGCGCTGGCTCGTGTCGATGTGGTGCAGCCGGTGTTGTGGGCGGTGATGGTGTCGTTGGCGGAGTTGTGGCGTTCGTTTGGTGTGGTGCCGTCTGCGGTGGTGGGTCATTCACAGGGCGAGATCGCGGCGGCGTGTGTGGCGGGTGGTCTGTCGTTGGCGGATGGCGCGCGGGTGGTGGTGCTGCGCAGCAAGGCGCTGCTTGCCTTGTCGGGGCAGGGCGGGATGGTGTCCGTCCCGATGTCCGCCGACCAGTTGCGGGACCGCCCGGGGTTGTCGGTGGCGGCGGTGAATGGTCCGGCGACGACGGTGGTGTCCGGGGCGGATGAGGCGCTGGACGCGGTGCTCGCGGAGTTCCCGGAAGCCAAGCGGATTCCGGTGGACTACGCCTCCCACTCGCCCCAGATCGACGGGATCCGTGATGAGCTGCTGAACGCCCTGGCGTCCATCGAGCCGCGTACCGGAGCGACCCCCTTCCACTCCACGGTGACCGGACGGCCCATCGACACCGCGCAACTGGACGCGGACTACTGGTATCGCAATCTGCGCGAGACAGTCGAGCTCGAGCAGGTCACCCGTGCGGCGCTGGAGGGCGGCCACCACACCTTCATCGAAATCAGCCCCCACCCGGTCCTGACCACGGGCCTGCGCGAAACGCTCGACGACGCGGGCACGAGCGGCGGACTCGTACTGGCCTCACTGCGCCGGGACGACGGTGGCCTCGTCCGCTTCCTCAGCGCGTTGGCCGAGGCGTACGCACATGGCGTCGTGGTCGACTGGCTGCCGCTGTTCCCCGCCGCCCGCCGGGTGGACCTGCCGACGTACGCCTTCCAGCGGGAGCGCTACTGGCTGGACGCCACGCCGCCCGAGCCCTCCACCGGCACGGTCGACACGGACTTCTGGGACACCGTCGAGCGTGAGGACCTCGAGTCGCTCGCCGGGGCGCTGCGCGTCGACGGGCAGTCGCTGCGCGAAGTGGTGCCCGCCCTGTCCCAGTGGCGGCGCGAACGCCGTGACGTCTCCACCATCGACTCATGGCGGTACAAGATCCGCTGGAAGCCGCTCACCGCGCCCGCTACGTCGCCGGCCGGCACCTGGCTGGTCGTGGTCTCCCATGCGCAGGCCGAGCACGAGTGGGTCGCGGGGGTGACCGGTGCGCTGATCCGGCACGGTGCCGAGCCGATCATGGTCGTTCTCGGCGAGCCCGAACTGGACCGTGCCACGCTGGCCGACCGGCTGGGCGCCGTCCTGGCCGACACCCCCCGGATCAGCGGTGTGGTGTCGCTGACCGCGCTGGACGAAAGCCCGCACCCCGCGTACCCCTCGGTCCCCCAGGGATACGCGATGACGCTGTTGCTTTCGCAGGCGCTCGGAGACGCCGGTCTGGAAGCGCCGATGTGGTGCCTCACCCAGCGTGGCGTCTCGCTCGGCCACGGCGACGGCGTCGGTGGCGATGCCAAAAGCGGTGCCAAAAGCGGTGCCAATAGCGATGCTGAGACCGGTGGCGAAGGCGGTGGCGAAGCCGACCTGGCCGTTCGCCGAAAGCAGGCCCTGACCTGGGGCCTCGGCAAGGTGATCGCCCTGGAACAGCCGTTGCGCTGGGGCGGTTTGATCGACCTGCCGGAGTGCGTGGACCCGCGTACCCAGGACTACCTGGCCGGTGTGCTGGCCGGCACCTCGGGCGAGGATCAGGTGGCGATCCGCCCGAGTGGGCTCTTCGGCCGGAGGCTGGCGCATGCGCCGACCCGCGAGCGGGGCGGGGCCTGGCAACCGCGCGGCACCGTACTGGTCACCGGCGGCACCGGAGCGTTGGGTGGCCATGTCGCCCGGTGGCTGGCCGACCGGGGTGCCGAACATGTGGTGCTGACCAGCCGCCGGGGCATGGCCGCGCCGGGCGCCGAGCGGCTGGCCGGAGAGCTGGAGACGCTCGGTGCCCGGGTGACGGTGGCGGCGTGTGACGTCGGGGACCGGGAAGCCCTGGCCGCGTTGCTGGCCGAGGTCGGACCGCTGACCGCTGTGGTGCACACCGCGGCGGTGCTCGATGACGGCACCCTGAACTCGCTCACCACCGAGCAACTGCAACGAGTGCTGCGCGTCAAGACCGACGGCGCGGTGCATCTGCACGAACTGACCCGGGACATGGACCTGTCCGCCTTCGTCCTCTTCTCCTCGCTGTCGGGCACACTGGGCGCACCCGGACAGGGCAACTACGCACCCGGCCACGTCTTCGTGGACACGCTGGCCGAGCAGCGCCGGGCCGAGGGCCTGGTCGCCACCTCCATCGCCTGGGGTCTGTGGGCCGGTGACGGCATGGGCGAGGGCGGGGTGGGCGAGGTGGCCCGCCGCCACGGCGTACCGGAGATGGCGCCGGAGATGGCGGTCGCCGCCATGGCACGCGCCGTCGAGCAGGACGACACCGTCGTCACGGTCGCCGAGATCGACTGGGACCGGCACTATGTGGCCTTCACCGCGACCCGCCCCAGCCCGCTGCTGTCCGAACTCCCCGAGGTGCGGGCGCTGATCGACGCCGGAGTCGGTCAGGAGAGCGCCGAACCGGGCCACGAGCGCTCGGAATTCGCGGAGCGGATCGCCGGGATGGCCGACGCCGACCGGGATCGCGCGGTGCTGGATCTGGTCCGGCGCCATGTCGCGGTCGTGCTCGGGCACACCGGCCCGGACGCGATCGACCCCGGCCGGGCCTTCCAGGAGAGCGGCTTCGACTCGGTCACCGCGGTCGAACTGCGCAACCGGCTCAACCGGGCCACCGGCCTTCGGCTGCCGGCCACCCTGACGTATGACCAGCCCACCCCGCTGGCGATGGCGGAGTACCTCCGCGGCGAACTGCTGCACGGTGGCCAGGACCGCTCGGCCCCGGCCGTCCCGGTCCAGGCGATCGGCGCGGTGGACGACGAGCCCATCGCGATCGTGGGGATGAGCTGCCGCTTCCCGGGGGACGTCAGGTCTCCCGAGGATCTGTGGCGCCTGCTCGCCGACGGCTCCGACGCCATCGGCCCGTTTCCCGAGAACCGGGGCTGGGACACCGCGAACCTCTTCCACCCGGACCCCGACCACCGAGGCACCTCCTCCACCCGAGCGGCCGCGTTCGTCGCCGGAGCCGGTGAGTTCGACGCCGGATTCTTCGGGATCTCCCCGCGTGAAGCGGTGGCGATGGACCCGCAGCAGCGCCTGCTGCTCGAGGTGTCGTGGGAAGCGCTGGAACGGGCCGGCATCGACCCCACGACGCTGCGGGGCAGCGAGACCGGCGTGTTCACAGGGACGAACGGCCAGGACTACGCGGCCCTGTTGAAGGCGGACGAGACGGGCGACTTCGAGGGCCGGGTGGGCACGGGCAACTCGGCATCGGTCATGTCCGGCCGGGTCTCCTACGTCCTCGGTCTCGAAGGCCCCGCACTGACCGTGGATACGGCGTGTTCGTCGTCGCTGGTGGCCTTGCACCTGGCGGTACGGGCCCTGCGGTCCGGCGAGTGCTCGCTGGCCCTGGCGGGTGGCGCGAGCGTCATGACGACCGCCGGTATCTTCGTGGAATTCTCCCGCCAGCGCGCACTGGCGGCCGATGGACGCTGCAAGGCGTTCGCGGCGGGGGCGGACGGCACCGGCTGGGGTGAGGGTGCCGGAATGCTGGTGGTGGAGCGGCTGTCCGATGCCGAGCGCCATGGGCATCCGATCCTTGCGGTGGTGCGGGGTTCGGCGGTGAACCAGGATGGTGCGTCGAATGGGTTGACGGCGCCGAATGGTCCGTCGCAGCAGCGGGTGATCCGGCAGGCGCTGGCGAACGCCCGTTTGTCCACGGTGGATGTGGATGCGGTGGAGGCGCACGGTACGGGGACGACGCTGGGTGATCCGATCGAGGCGCAGGCCCTGTTGGCCACCTACGGTCAGGACCGGGATCCGGAGCGGCCGGTGCTCCTGGGTTCCATCAAGTCGAACATCGGTCATACGCAGGCGGCGGCGGGTGTGGCCGGTGTGATCAAGATGGTGATGGCGATGCGCCACGGTGTGCTGCCGCAGAGCCTCCACATCGATGAGCCGACACCCCATGTGGACTGGTCCACCGGCGCGGTGGAACTCCTCAGCGCGCGGACGGCATGGCCGGAGACCACACGGCTCCGCCGCGCCGGAGTGTCCGCCTTCGGAGTGAGCGGCACGAACGCGCATGTGATTTTGGAGCAGGCCCCCGAGCCGGTCACCGAGCCCGAGGTCTCGCCGGAACGCGACCACTCTGGGGTCGTCCCGTGGGTGGTGTCGGGTGCGAGCGAAGCCGGTGTCCGCGCACAGGCCGAGCGCCTCATGGCCTTTGTCGGCGACCGGCCGGACCTGAGCCCGGTGGATGTCGGCTGGTCCCTGGCGTCGACCCGCGCCGCCTTGCCACACCGTGCCGTGGTCGTCGGTGCTGACCGCGATGACCTCCTCCGTGAGCTGGCGGCCGTGGCCAGTGGCAGCGCCGCGATCGGCGAGGCCCGAACGCACTCCGGAGCGGTGTTCGTCTTCCCGGGGCAGGGGTCGCAGTGGGTCGGGATGGCGTTGGAGTTGATGGAGTCCTCGCTGGTGTTCGCGGGGCGGATGCGTGAATGTGCCGATGCGCTGGCCCCGTTCGCTGAGTGGTCGCTGTTCGATGTGCTGGCGGATGAACGAGCACTGGGCCGTGTCGATGTGGTGCAGCCGGTGTTGTGGGCGGTGATGGTGTCGCTGGCCGAGCTGTGGCGTTCGTACGGTGTGGTGCCGTCTGCGGTGGTGGGTCACTCACAGGGCGAGATCGCGGCGGCGTGTGTGGCGGGTGGTCTGTCGTTGGCGGACGGCGCGCGGGTGGTGGCTTTGCGGAGTAAGGCGCTGCTTGCCTTGTCGGGGCAGGGCGGGATGGTGTCCGTCCCGATGTCCGCCGACCAGTTGCGGGACCGCCCGGGGTTGTCGGTGGCGGCGGTGAATGGTCCGGCGTCGACGGTGGTGTCCGGGTCGGTTGAGGTGCTGGACGTGGTGCTGGCGGAGTTCCCGGAGGCCAAGCGGATCCCGGTGGACTACGCCTCGCACTCCCCGCAGGTGGAGGAGATCCAAGGAGAGCTGGCGGAGGCGCTGGCGGGTGTGGAGCCGCGCGGCGGACAGGTTCCGTTCTATTCGACGGTGACCGGGCGGCTGATGGACACCGCGGAGCTGGATGCCGGGTACTGGTACCGGAATCTGCGCGAGACCGTGGAGTTCCGGTCCACGATCGAGGGACTGCTGGAGCTCGGACACACGGTGTTCGTCGAGGCCAGCCCGCACCCGGTACTGACCATCGGCGTCCAGGACACCGCCGACGCCACCGACACCCCCATCATCACCACCGGATCGCTGCGCCGCGACGACGGCGGCCTGGTCTCCTTCCTCAGCACCGTCGGCCGGCTGTTCACCGAGGGTGTGCCGGTGGACTGGCAGCCGCTGTTCGCCGAGGCCGGGGCGCGGAGGGTCGATCTCCCGACCTATGCGTTCCAGCATGAGTGGTTCTGGCTGGATCCGGTGCGCGGCGCGACCGATGTCGGAGGCGCGGGCCTTGTCGGTCTCGATCACCCCTTGGTGAGCGCGGTGTTGCCACTGCCCGAATCCGGCGGGTGTGTGCTGACCGGCTCGCTCTCCACGGCCACCCACCCCTGGCTGCGCGATCACGCCGTGCTGGGCAAGGTGTTGCTGCCGGGCACCGGATTCGTGGAACTGGCCGTGCAAGCGGGGCTGCACGTGGACTGCCGCACGCTGGACGAGCTGACTCTGCAGGCACCGCTCGTGCTGCCCGCGCACGGAGACGTACAGATCCAGGTGGCGGTCGGCGGACCGGACGAGAGCGGTCGCCGATCGGTCACGGTGTACTCCAGGCCGGGCCGGGACCGGGCCTGGGTACGGCACGCCACCGGCAGCGTCAGCCCTGGCGACGACACGGCTACCGTGGCCCGGATGGCGTGGCCGCCGGAGGGCGCCACACGGGTCGACCTCACCGATGTCTACGCCGAGATGAGCACCCGCGGTTACGCGTACGGGCCCGTCTTCCAGGGACTGCACACCGCATGGCGGCGCGGCGACGAGGTGTTCGCCGAGGTGGCCTTGGACGAGACGGCCGCACGCGACGCGGGCCGCTTCGGCGTCCATCCCGCCCTGCTGGACGCCGCTCTGCACGGCGCCGGACTGGGCGCGTTCGTGACCGAACCAGGCCGACCGCACCTTCCGTTCGCCTGGACCGGTGTCACCCTGCACGCCGTCGGTGCCGGCACCTTGCGGGTCGCGCTGTCACCGGCCGGCCCGGACGCCCTCTCGCTCCTGGTCATGGACGGCACGGGGGCACCGGTGCTGTCGGCGGAGTCTCTGGTCCTGCGTCCGGTGTCCGAGGGCGGGCTGGGCGATGCCCACGACGATTCGCTGTTCCGAGTGGACTGGACCGAGCTCGCCCTGCCCGGCTCGCCCGACGGCTCGGCTGAAGAGGACTTCCCCGCCATCGAGTCCGCGGCCCAACTGGCCGGGCCGGCGGCGGTCCAGCACCAAGCCAGGGCGGTGGTGTTCAGGCTTTCCCCCGCTGAGGAGAGCCCGGAGGGCGTGTACGCGCTCAGCAGCCACGTCCTCGAGGTCGCGCAGGCGTGGCTGGCGGACGACCGGTACGGGGACGCCCGCCTCGTCGTGGTGACGCGGGGCGCGGTCGCGACCATGGCCGGTGAGAATCCGGAGAGCCTCGCCGCTGCCGCGGTCTGGGGCCTCATACGCACCGCACAGACCGAGAACCCCGGCCGGTTCGTGCTCGTGGACACGGCGGACGAGGATCCGTCCACATGGTCCGTGCTCCCGGCATTGCTCACCACCGACGAACCGCAGGTGGCCATCCGGGCCGGGAAGGCGCTGGTACCCAGGCTGGTACGGGCCACCTCGCCGGCGTTGCCGATCCCGGCGGAAACGGACACCTGGCGGCTGGAGGCCGACGGCGAGGGCACTTTGGAGCACCTGGTCCTCGCGCCCTGCGCGGAGGTGTCCAGGCCACTGGCCGCAGGCGAGGTCCGGGTGGCCATGCACGCGGCCGGGGTCAACTTCCGTGACGTCCTCCTGGCCTTGGGGATGTACCCGGACAAGGCCGGTCTGCTGGGCAGTGAAGGCGCCGGAACGGTGCTGGAGATCGGCTCCGGAGTAGCCGGAATGGCACCCGGAGACCGGGTGATGGGTCTGTTCTCCGGAGCCTTCGGGCCGGTGGCGATCACCGATCACCGGCTGGTGGCCCCGATCCCGGCCGACTGGTCCTTCCCACGGGCCGCCGCCACCCCGATCGCCTTCCTCACCGCGATGTACGCGTTGGTCGACCTGGCCGATGTGCGGAGCGGCGAGTCGGTGCTGGTGCACGCGGCAGCAGGTGGCGTCGGGATGGCGGCAGTGCAGGTGGCCCACTGGCTGGGCGCCGAGGTGTTCGCCACCGCGAGCCCGGCCAAATGGGATGCGGTGCGCGAACGCGGTGTCGCCCCGCAGCGGATCGCGTCCTCCCGCTCGACGGAGTTCGCGGAACACTTCCGCTCGGGCGCACCGGACGGGGTGGATGTCGTACTCAACTCGCTGACCGGCGAACTCCTCGACTCCTCACTCGGACTGCTGCGCCCCGGCGGGCGGCTGATCGAGATGGGCAGGACCGATCTCCGGGACGCCGAGCAGGTGCTGGCGCGTCACGGCGTGGCGTACCGGGCCTTTGAACTCCTCGACGCCGGCCCCGACCGGATCCACCGACTGCTCACCGAACTGCTCTCCCTGTTCCAACAGGGCGTGTTCACCCCGCTGCCGCTGCGGATCCAGGACGTACGTCAGGCGGATGACGCCTTCCGCCATCTCTCCCAGGCGCGGCACATCGGCAAGCTGGCCCTCACCATCCCGCGACCGCTCTCCGGCGGCACCGTACTGATCACCGGCGGCACCGGGACTCTGGGTGGCCTGGTGGCTCGCCATCTGGTGCGCGAGCACGGAGTGACGGAGCTGGTGCTGGCCGGCCGTCGCGGCAACACCGCTCCGGACGTGGCGGAGCTGGTCGCCGACCTGGAGGCCGCAGGGGCGCGCGTACGCGTGGCCGCATGCGATGTGTCGGACCGGGACGCCACCGCCGCGTTGGTCGACTCGCTGCCGAATCTGCGGGGCGTGGTGCACACGGCCGGTGTCCTCGACGACGCCGTGATCGGGTCGCTCACCCCGGAGCGGCTGCGGACGGTGCTGCGCCCCAAGGCGGACGCCGCATGGCATCTGCACGAACTGACCCGGGACCGGGACCTGGCCGAGTTCGTGTTGTTCTCCTCGGCGGCCGGGGTGCTCGGTGGCCCGGGACAGGGCAATTACGCGGCGGCCAACGCCTTCCTGGACGCGCTGGCCGCACACCGCCGGGCACAGGGACTGCCCGCGACCTCTCTGGCCTGGGGCTTCTGGGAGCAGCGCAGCGGGCTGACCGAACACCTGACCACCGACCGGCTCGCCCGGTCCGGCGTCCGGCCGCTGTCCACCGATGAGGGGCTGGCCCTCTTCGACGCCGCCCGGGCGACCGGCGACACCCTGCTGGTGCCGATGCGGTACGAACCGTCCTCACCGGCCGCCGAGCCGGTGCCCGCTCTGCTGCGCGGCCTCGTACGCGCTCCGCTCGCCCGCGCCCTTCCGGGCCCGGCCGACGCGGTGGACAACGGTGGGTACGACGGTCTCGCGGGGCTGGCGGAGGACGAACGACTCGGCGCTCTGCTCGACCTGGTCCGCCGGCAGGCGGCGGCCGTGCTCGGCCACGGCGGTCCGGAATCGGTGACCCCGCAGCGGCCGTTCAAGGAACTCGGCTTCGACTCGCTCTCCGCCGTGGAACTGCGCAACAGGCTGCGCACGGCGACCGGACGACGGTTGCAGGCCACCCTGATATTCGACCATCCCACTCCGGCCGCGCTCGCCCGCCATCTCGACACCGAGCTGTTCGGCTCCACTGATGTGGCGGTGTCCGTACCGGCACCTGCGATTGCGCACCCGGCCGACGAACCGATCGCCATCGTCGGCATGAGCTGTCGGCTCCCGGGCGGTGTGGACTCCCCGGAGTCGCTGTGGCGGCTGCTGGAGAGCGGCGCGGACGCGATATCGGAGCTACCGACCGACCGCGGCTGGGACCTTGACGCGCTCTACGACCAGGACCGGAGCCGGCCCGGCACGACCTACGCCAGGACCGGCGGCTTCCTTGAGAACGCGGCGGACTTCGACGCGGGATTCTTCACCATCTCCCCCCGGGAGGCGCTGGCCGCCGATCCCCAGCAACGGCTGTGGCTCGAGGCGTGCTGGGAAGCCTTCGAACGCGCCGGTATCGATCCCCTCGCCCTGAAGGGCACCCGCACCGGGGTGTTCGCGGGCGCCGCTTCGACGACGTACGGCGCGGGCCAGGCCGCCACTCCGGACGGCTCCGAGGGGTACCTGCTCACCGGGAACTCCACCTCCGTGATCTCCGGCCGGGTGGCCTACACCCTCGGCCTCGAGGGCCCCGCCGTCACCGTGGACACCGCGTGCTCCTCCTCGCTGGTCAGCGTGCACTGGGCCTGCGAATCCCTGCGCCGTGGCGAAAGCACACTGGCGCTGGCGGGTGGTGTGGCCGTGATGACGACACCGGACCTGCTGGTCGAGTTCTCCCGCCAGCGCGGACTCGCACCGGACGGGCGGTGCAAGGCATTCGCCGCCGCCGCCGACGGCACCGGGTTCGCCGAAGGCGCCGGGGTGCTCGTCCTGGAGCGGCTGTCCGACGCCGAGCGGAACGGCCACCGGGTGCTGGCGGTGGTGCGGGGTTCCGCGGTCAACCAGGACGGTGCCTCGAACGGCCTGACGGCGCCCAATGGTCCGTCGCAGCAGCGGGTGATCCGGCAGGCGCTGGCGGATGCCCGTTTGTCGGCGGCGGATGTCGATGCGGTCGAGGCACACGGCACGGGCACCACGTTGGGTGATCCGATTGAGGCGCAGGCCCTGTTGGCCACTTACGGTCAGGACCGGGATCCGGAGCGGCCGCTGCTGCTGGGTTCGGTGAAGTCCAACATCGGACACACCCAGGCCGCCGCGGGTGCCGCCGGACTCATCAAGATGGTTCTGGCCCTGCGCAACGGTGTGCTGCCACGAACCCTGCACGTCGATGAGCCCTCCCCGCACGTCGACTGGAACGCCGGGGCCATCGAGCTGCTGACCGAGCAGACCATGTGGCCCGACCAGGGCCGCCCACGTCGCGCCGGGGTGTCCGCGTTCGGAGTGAGCGGCACCAACGCCCATGTGATTCTCGAACAGGCACCGAAGCCGGACGAGAGCGGTGAGCCGGACACCGGCCGGGCGGGGCTGCCCGTGGTGCCATGGGTGCTGTCGGGCGCTGGGGCGGCCGGGCTACGGGCGCAGGCCCAGCGGTTGTCATCCTTCGTGCGGCAGAACCCCGAGCTCGACCCCGTGGATGTGGGATGGTCCCTGGCCGCCACCCGCGCGGCCCTGTCGCACCGGGCCGTCGTCGTGGGCGCGGACCGCGCGGAACTGCTGCGCGCGCTGGACGCCATCGAGACCGGCGGCGCTGCCCAGCCCGGACGCTCGGTGGTGTTCGTCTTCCCGGGGCAGGGGTCGCAGTGGGTCGGGATGGCGTTGGAGTTGATGGAGTCCTCGCCGGTGTTCGCGGGGCGGATGGGCGAGTGTGCTGATGCGTTGGCGCCGTTCGCTGAGTGGTCGCTGTTCGATGTGCTGGGTGATGAGGCGGCGTTGGGCCGGGTGGATGTGGTGCAGCCGGTGTTGTGGGCGGTGATGGTGTCGTTGGCGGAGTTGTGGCGTTCGTTTGGTGTGGTGCCGTCTGCGGTGGTGGGTCACTCACAGGGCGAGATCGCGGCGGCGTGTGTGGCGGGTGGTCTGTCGTTGGCGGATGGGGCGCGGGTGGTGGCTTTGCGGAGTAAGGCGTTGCTGGCTCTGTCGGGTCGGGGTGGGATGGTGTCGGTTCCGGTGCCTGCTGATCGGTTGCGGGATCGTCCGGGGTTGTCGGTGGCGGCGGTGAATGGTCCGGCGTCGACGGTGGTGTCTGGTGTGGTTGAGGTGCTGGATGCGGTGTTGGCGGAGTTTCCGGAGGCCAAGCGGATTCCGGTGGATTACGCCTCGCACTCGGTGCAGGTGGAGGAGATCCGGGGGGAGTTGGCGGAGGCGCTGGCGGGTGTGGAGCCGCGTGGCGGGGAGGTTCCGTTCTATTCGACGGTGACCGGGCGGCTGATGGACACGGCGGAGCTGGATGCCGGGTACTGGTATCGGAATCTGCGCGAGACCGTGGAGTTCCAGGGCGCCGTTGAGACCCTCATTCGCCAGGGTCACACGGTGTTCGTGGAGGCCAGCCCGCACCCGGTGCTGACCATCGGCATCCAGGACACCGCCGACGCGATGGGCACCCCCATCGTGGCCGCCGGTTCCCTCCGCCGTGACGAGGGAGGCGTGGATCGGTTCCTGACGTCACTGGCCGAGGTGTCCGTCGGCGGTGCCGAGGTGAACTGGCAGACGGTCTTCGCCGGCACCGGTGCTCGGCGCGTCGACTTGCCCACGTATGCCTTCCAGCGTGAGCGGTTCTGGCTGACGCCATCCACACGCACCGGCGACGCATCCGGATTGGGCCTGGGAGCCGTTGACCATCCGCTGCTGGGCGCGGCGGTGCCGCTCCCGGACGCGGACGGCTGTGTGCTGACCGGTGCGTTGTCGCTGGCCGGGCAGCCGTGGCTGGCCGACCACGCCGTCCTGGGCATGGTGCTTCTTCCGGGCACCGCGTTCGTGGAGCTCGCGCTCCAGGCGGGGGCGCGGTTCGGCTGCGACACACTGGAAGAGCTGACGCTGCACGAGCCGCTCGTCGTGCCCGACCAGGAAACCGTGCAGCTCCAGGTGTCGATCGGAGGCCCGGACCACCTCGGCAACCGGCCCCTCACGGTGTTCTCCCGTCGTGAGGGCGACTGGATACGCCACGCGGGCGGCACGCTGCGCGCGGGCGAGCATGGCGATCCGCCCGCGAACCTGTCGGCCTGGCCACCGGCCGGTGCCCAGCCGGTCGACGTCACCGAGCTGTACTCGGCGATGGCCGAGCGGGGCTACCAATACGGCCCCGCCTTCCACGGTCTGCGGGCGGCATGGATCCATGACAGCGAGGTGTTCCTGGACGTCGCGTTGCCCGAGCAGCTAGCGGGCGACGCCGCCCGATGCGGAGTGCATCCCGCGCTGCTGGACGCGGCCCTGCAGGGCATCGGCCTGGGCGCCTTTGTGAGCGAGCCGGGTCAGGCCCATCTCCCCTTCTCCTGGAGCGGAGTGACCCTGCACGCGGTGGGTGCGACCACCCTCCGGGTGGCGATCAGCCCGGCGGGTCCGGATACGGTGGCCATTCGGATGGCGGACACCACCGGGGCTCCCGTGCTGTCCATCGACACGCTGGCGATGCGTCCGGTGGCGGAGAGTCGGCTGCTCGAAGTGGTCGGCGGCAGCCGGAGCGATGCGCTGTTCCGGCTGGACTGGAAGGAGCTTCCCCTCCCCACGGAGGCCGTCGGCTCGCAGGCGCTGTCCTGGGCACTGCTGGGCGGTCACGACGAGCCGCGGCTGATCGCCGCGCTGACCGCGGCCGGTGTGTCGCCACAACGCCATCGGGACCTCGCCTCCGTCGGCCAGGTGCCGGATGTGCTGGTCCTGCCGTCTCGGTCCGAGACGGATGATGGTCCGGCGCCGGAAGCGATCTCGTCCGCCCTGCGCCGAGTGCTGGAGGTGGTGCGGGATTGGCTCGGGGACGCGCGATTCACCGATACCCGCCTGGTGGTGCTCACCCGCCGCGCGGTGGCCACATCCACCGGAGACGACGTGGAGGATCTGGCGGCAGCCTCCGTACGAGGGCTCCTGCGCACCGCGCAGCAGGAGAACCCCGACCGTCTCGTCGTGATCGACCACGACGATTCGGACCTTGGGGTGCTGCCCGCGGTGCTCGCGACAGGGGAACCCGAAGCGGCCATCCGGACCGGGACGGTACTGGTGCCCAGGCTGGTCAAGGCACCCGTACCGGACGGGAAGGCCCCCGCCTGGGACACCGGCACCGTACTGATCACCGGCGGGACGGGAACCCTCGGCGGTCTGGTCGCACGCCACCTCGTGACCGCCCATGGGGCGAATGACCTGGTGTTGGCCAGCCGCGGCGGTGCCACCGCGGCCGGCGCCGCCGACCTGGCCGCCGAACTGGAGGCGCTCGGCGCCCGAATCCGCGTCGCCGCCTGTGATGTGGCCGATCGTGCCCAGCTGACCGCGCTGCTTGCCACCATTCCGGCGTTGCGCGCGGTCGTTCACACCGCCGGGGTGCTGGACGACGGTGTCATCGGCTCGATGACCGCCGAACGCGTGGACACCGTCCTACGGCCGAAGGCGAACGCGGCCTGGCACCTGCACGAGCTGACACGTCGGCTGGACCTGGACGCGTTCGTGCTGTTCTCCTCCGCCACCGGAGTGCTGGGCAGCGCCGGGCAGGGCAACTACGCCGCGGCCAACGCCTTCCTCGATGCGCTGGCCGCCCACCGGCGGGCCCAGGGACTCGCCGCGGTGTCGGTGGCGTGGGGTCTGTGGCAGCAGCGCAGTGGCCTGACCGCACACCTGTCGGAGGAGGACGTGGCCCGGATGACCCGTACGGGCGCCGTTCCCTTGTCCGACGAGCGTGGTCTCGAGCTGTTCGACGCCGCGTGCCGGAGCGGCGAAGCCACCCTCGTGGCCACCCCGCTGCACCTGCGGGCGGTGGTGGCCACCGGTACGGTGCCGCCCGTGCTGAGCGTGCTGGCACCGACTCCGCCGCGCCGGGCCGCCGAGGCAGGTGACGGCGGGGTGGCCCTGCGGCAGAGCCTGGCCGAGATGGCGGATGCGGAACGGAGCCAGACCGTACTGGAGTTGGTACGCGGGCAGGTCGCCGCGGTGCTGCGGCACCCGGACGCGTCGGCGATCGATCCGGCGCGGACCTTCCAGGAGATCGGCTTCGACTCCCTGACCGCGGTGGAACTGCGCAACCGGCTGGGTGCCACCACCGGAATCAGGCTGGCCGCGACCGCGATCTTCGACTATCCGACCCCGGCGGCGCTGGCGGAGCATGTGCTCGCCGAGATTGCGCCGGAGACCGCCGACCCGGTCGCGGCCCGGCTCAGGGAGCTGGACAAGGTCGCCGCCATGATTTCGGTGATGGCGGAGGACGACACCATGCGCGAGCAGTTGTCCTCGCGGATGGAGACCATCGTTTCGATGTGGGCTGACCTGCACCGATCGGAGCGGTCGAGCAACGTTGAGGGAGACCTGGAATCGGCCTCGCTCGACGACATGTTCGGAATCATCGACCAGGAACTCGATGGGTCATGAGCAGCGAGAACGTCCGACCGGGGATCGAGGGGACTGGCACGGGGATGTCGAACGACGAAAAGGTACTCGAGTACCTCAAGAAGCTCACCGCCGATCTGCGCCAGACGCGTCAGCGCCTGGCGGATGTCGAGGCCAAGAGCCGCGAGCCCATCGCGATCGTTGGTATGAGCTGTCGTTTTCCGGGTGGAGTCAGCTCGCCGGAAGACTTGTGGCGGCTGACGGAGTCGGCGGTGGACGCCGTCTCCGGTTTCCCCACCGACCGCGGCTGGGATCTGGACGGCCTGTACGACCCGGATCCGGATCGCGCGGGCCGGTCGTACGCCCGAGAGGGTGCGTTTCTCCCTGACGCCGGCCACTTCGACCCCGGCCTGTTCGGTATCTCGCCGCGTGAGGCGCTGGCGATGGATCCGCAGCAGCGGCTGCTGCTGGAGGCGTCATGGGAGGCTCTGGAGCGGGCGGGTATTCCGACCGACTCCCTGAAGGGCAGCCGGACCGGGGTGTTCGCCGGACTGATGTCTTCCGACTATGTCTCGCGGCTGTCGGCTGTTCCGGACGAGCTTGAGGGATATGTCGGAATCGGCAGCGCGGCGAGCGTCGCGTCCGGCCGGGTGTCGTACACGCTGGGGCTTGAGGGTCCGGCGGTGACGGTGGATACGGCGTGTTCGTCGTCGCTGGTGGCGTTGCATTTGGCGGTGCAGGCGCTGCGGAACGGTGAGTGTTCGCTGGCGCTTGCGGGCGGTGTCACGGTGATGGCGACACCGGGCACCTTTGTCCAGTTCTCCCGTCAGCGCGGCCTGGCCGTCGATGGGCGGTGCAAGGCGTTCGCGGCGGCGGCGGACGGCACCGGCTGGGGCGAGGGTGTGGGGATGCTGGTGGTGGAGCGGTTGTCCGATGCTGAGCGTCTTGGGCATCGGGTGTTGGCTGTGGTGCGGGGTTCGGCGGTGAATCAGGATGGTGCGTCGAATGGGTTGACGGCGCCGAATGGTCCGTCGCAGCAGCGGGTGATCCGGCAGGCGCTGGCGAATGCTCGTTTGTCGGCGGTGGATGTGGATGCGGTGGAGGCGCACGGTACGGGGACGACGCTGGGTGATCCGATCGAGGCGCAGGCGTTGTTGGCCACGTATGGCCAGGATCGGGATCCGGGCCGGCCGTTGCTGCTTGGCTCGGTGAAGTCGAACATCGGTCATACGCAGGCGGCGGCGGGTGTGGCTGGTGTGATCAAGATGGTGATGGCGTTGCGGTATGGGGTGTTGCCGCGGACGTTGCATGTGGATGAGCCGTCGCCGCATGTGGACTGGTCGGTCGGTGCGGTGGAGTTGCTGACTGAGCAGGTGGTGTGGCCGGATGTGGATCGGCCGCGTCGGGTGGGTGTGTCGGCGTTCGGGGTGAGTGGGACGAATGCGCATGTGATTGTGGAGCAGGCGCCCAGGGTGGTGGAGGCTGGGGGCGAGCGTGTGGGGCTGCCTGCTGTGCCGTGGGTGGTTTCGGGTGTGGGTGAGGCGGCGGTGCGGGCGCAGGCGGAGCGGTTGCGGGGGTTTGTGGCGCGTGATGCTGGGTTGGATCTCGCGGATGTGGGGTGGTCGTTGGTGGCTGCTCGTTCTGCGTTGTCGCATCGTGCGGTGGTGGTGGGTGCGGGTCGTGATGAGTTGTTGGGTGGGTTGGGTTCGGTGGTTGTGGGGGCTCCTGTTGGTGGTGGGTTGGGTGTGGTGTTTGCGGGTCAGGGGTCGCAGCGGTTGGGGATGGGGCGTGGGTTGTATGAGGCGTATCCGGTGTTCGCGGGGGTGTGGGATGAGGTGTGTGGGGAGCTGGATCGGTATTTGGATCGGTCTTTGGGTGAGGTGGTGTGGGGTGATGACGCGGGCCTGATCGGGGAGACGGCGTATACGCAGGCGGGTTTGTTCGCGCTTGAGGTGTCGTTGTATCGGCTGATGGTCTCGTGGGGTGTGAAGCCGGACTATCTGCTGGGTCATTCGATTGGTGAGTTGGCTGCTGCGTATGTGGCGGGTGTGTGGTCGTTGGAGGATGCCGCGCGGGTGGTGGCTGCTCGGGGTCGTTTGATGCAGGCGTTGCCGTCGGGTGGGGCGATGGTTTCGGTGGCGGCGTCGGAGGATGAGGTACGGCCGTTGCTGACCGGGGGTGTGGCGGTTGCGGCGGTGAATGGTCCCGAGTCGGTGGTGATTTCGGGGGATAAGGACGAGGTTGCTGAGATCGCGGGTGTGTTGGCTGGTCGGGGGGTGCGGACGCGGTGGTTGCGGGTGAGTCATGCGTTTCATTCGTCGCGTATGGACGGAATGTTGGCGGAGTTTGGTGAGGTGCTGGGGTCGGTGGAGTTCCGGGCTCCGAGTGTGCCGGTGGTGTCGAATGTGTCGGGTGTGGTGGCGGGTGAGGAGTTGTGTTCGCCTGGGTATTGGGTGCGTCATGTGCGGGAGACCGTGCGTTTTGCCGATGGGCTGGAGACGCTTCGTGGGCTTGGTGTCGGTTCGTTCCTGGAGCTGGGTCCCGATGGCACGTTGACCGCTCTGGCCGGTGGCGATGGTGTGTCGGTGCTGCGTCCGGATCGTTCGGAGCCCCTTACCGCGATGGCTGCTCTGGGCGGGCTGTTTGTCCGGGGTGTGGAGGTGGACTGGGCGGCGGTGTTTCCGGGTGCTCGGCGGGTTGATTTGCCGACGTATGCGTTCCAGCATGAGCGGTTCTGGCTGGAATCGGCGGCGGCCCAGCCCGCGACCAGCGCCGTTGACGCGGCGTTCTGGGACGCGGTCGAGCGTGGTGATACGCAGGCGCTGGGCGTTGACGAGGAACAGTCGTTGAGTGCCGCGTTGCCTGCATTGGCGTCGTGGCGGCGGGCGCGGCGGGAAGAGTCGGCGGTCGACGCATGGCGGTATCGGGTGACCTGGACCCCGGTTGTGGGTCCCTCTTCACAGCTATCTGGGCTGTGGTTGGTGGTCATCGAGCCCGACGGAGCGGAGACGGACGTTGTCGCCGCGCTGCGGGCCGCCGGCGCCGAGGTGCGCGTTGTCACGGTCGAGGAGCTGGACGCGGGCCCGGTCGCGGGTGTGGTGTCGCTGCTGTCGGTCGAGGCGACGGTGTCGCTGGTGCAGGCCCTCGGGGTGGCTGGGATCGGTGCGCCGTTGTGGTGCGTCACCCGGGGTGCGGTCTCCGTGGCGGACGGGGATGTGGTGGATCCGTACGCGTCGGCGGTCTGGGGGCTGGGGCGTGTTATCGGTCTGGAGCATCCGGAGCGTTGGGGCGGGCTGGTCGACCTGCCCGCCTCATGGGATGAGCGGACCTCCGGTCTGTTGTGCTCGGTGCTTTCAGGCGCCATGCGCGAGGATCACACAGCGATCCGTGGCAACGACGTCTTCGGCAGTCGTCTGAGCCGTGTGACGACGTCGGGTCGGGGGCAGTCCGCTGCCTGGGAAGCGTCGGGGACCGCACTGATCACCGGTGGAACGGGGGTCCTGGGGAGCCATGTCGCCCGATGGCTCGCAGGTACCGGTGTTGCGGAGATCGTGCTGACGAGTCGGCGAGGTTCGGATGCTCCCGGAGCCGGGGAACTGGTCGCCGAACTATCGGCCATGGGTGTGTCGGCCCGGATCGTGGCGTGTGATGTGGCCGATCGGGACGCGGTTGCGGAGCTGCTCGGAACAATCCCGGATCTTCGCGTGGTCGTCCATGCTGCGGGAGTACCAAGCTGGGGCCCGTTGAGCGCCCTTACCGCCGAGGACCTTGAGGTCGGGATGCGGCCGAAGGTCATGGGAGCCATCCACCTGGATGAGCTGACGCGCCACATGTCCTTGGATGCCTTTGTTCTGTTTTCGTCGGTGGCGGGGGTGTGGGGGAGTGGTCGTCAGTCGGCGTATGCGGCGGCGAATGCGTTTTTGGATGGGTTGGCGTGGCGGCGTCGTGGTGTTGGGTTGGTGGCGACTTCGGTGGCGTGGGGTATGTGGGATGGGGGTGGTATGGCTGTTGGGGGTGAGGAGTTCCTGGTTGAGCGTGGTGTGTCGGGGATGGCTCCGGGGGCGGCGGTGGTGGCGTTGCGGCGGGCGTTGTGTGATGGCGAGACGGCGATCGTGGTGGCGGATGTGGACTGGGAGCGGTTCGGGCCGAGGTTCACGGCCCTGCGTCCGAGCCCACTGCTGAGCGAGCTGATAGCCGACACCGTCGAATTGGGGACTGGAGCGGGCGAATTCGCGGCCGGCCTCCACACCATGTCCGAGGGCGAGCGTATGCGCGCGGCCGTCGAGCTGGTGCGCGTCTCTGCCGCGGCGGTGCTGGGGCACCCGGGCCCTGAGGCCATCGACCCCGGCAGGACGTTCCAGGAGATCGGCTTCGACTCATTGACCGCGGTGGAGCTGCGCGATCGGGTTGCCACAGCCACCGGTATTCGACCGCCGGCCACCATGATCTTCGACTATCCGACTCCTGCGGCCCTCGCCGAATATCTGAACGTGGAATTGCTCGGCGCGCCGCGGGAGAGTGTGCCGCCGTTGCCGGTGGTCGCACCGGATGACCAAGATCCCATCGTCATTGTCGGCATGAGCTGCCGCTTCCCCGGGGATGTCGAGTCTCCCGAGGACCTGTGGCGGCTGGTCGATTCCGACGGCGACGCCATAACGGCCTTCCCGGCGGACCGTGGGTGGGATCTGACCAGCCTCTTCGACGCGGCTGCGGGGGAGTCGGGCACGTCGTATGCGCGTGTCGGTGGATTCGTTCACGATGCGGGCGAGTTCGATCCGGGCCTCTTCGGGATCTCGCCGCGTGAGGCGCTGGCAATGGACCCGCAGCAGCGGCTGCTGCTGCACGCGGCATGGGAGGCGTTCGAACGGGCGGGTGTCCCGGTCGACTCGGTCCGGGGCAGTCGGACGGGAGTGTTCGTGGGGGCCTCCCCGCAGGGCTATGGCGCCGCCGACGCATCGGAAGGCTACTTCCTCACCGGCAGTTCGGGCAGTGTCATTTCGGGTCGGGTGTCGTACACGCTCGGGCTTGAGGGTCCGGCGGTGACGGTGGACACGGCGTGTTCGTCGTCGCTGGTGGCGTTGCATCTGGCGGTGCAGGCGTTGCGGTCGGGTGAGTGCTCGCTGGCGCTTGCGGGCGGTGTCACAGTGATGGCGACCCCCACCGCTTTCGTGGAGTTCTCGCGACAGCGTGGGCTGGCCGCCGATGGCCGATGCAAGTCCTTCGCCGCTGGTGCGGATGGGACGGGTTGGTCCGAGGGTGTGGGGCTGCTGTTGGTGGAGCGGCTGTCGGACGCGCGGCGCAACGGGCACCCCGTCCTTGCGGTGGTGCGGGGTTCGGCGGTGAATCAGGATGGTGCGTCGAATGGGTTGACGGCGCCGAATGGTCCGTCGCAGCAGCGGGTGATCCGGCAGGCGCTGGCGAGCGCCGGACTTTCGGCGTCGGAGATCGACGCTGTCGAGGCGCACGGCACGGGCACGGCGTTGGGTGATCCGATTGAGGCGCAGGCCCTGTTGGCCGCCTACGGTCAGGATCGCGATCCGGGTCGGCCGTTGCTGCTGGGTTCGGTGAAGTCGAACATTGGTCATACGCAGGCGGCGGCGGGTGTGGCCGGTGTGATCAAGATGGTGATGGCGATGCGCCACGGCGTGCTGCCCCGGACCCTGCACCTGGACGAGCCGTCTACCCATGTGGAGTGGTCGGCCGGTGCGGTGGAGCTGCTGACCGAGCAGGTGGTGTGGCCGGATATGGATCGGCCGCGTCGGGTGGGTGTGTCGTCGTTCGGAGTGAGCGGGACGAATGCCCATGTGATCGTGGAACAGGCGCCTGAGGTGGTGGAGGGACCTAGGGACGAGGGAGTTGGGCTGCCTGCTGTGCCGTGGGTGGTTTCGGGTGTGGGTGAGGCGGCGGTGCGGGCGCAGGCGGAGCGGTTGCGGGGGTTTGTGGCGCGTGATGCTGGGTTGGATCTCGCGGATGTGGGGTGGTCGTTGGTGGCTGCTCGTTCTGCGTTGTCGCATCGTGCGGTGGTGGTGGGTGCGGGTCGTGATGAGTTGTTGGGTGGGTTGGGTTCGGTGGTTGTGGGGGCTCCTGTTGGTGGTGGGTTGGGTGTGGTGTTTGCGGGTCAGGGGTCGCAGCGGTTGGGGATGGGGCGTGGGTTGTATGAGGCGTATCCGGTGTTCGCGGGGGTGTGGAATGAGGTGTGTGGGGAGCTGGATCGGTATTTGGATCGGTCTTTGGGCGAGGTGGTGTGGGGTGATGACGCGGGCCTGATCGGGGAGACGGCGTATACGCAGGCGGGTTTGTTCGCGCTTGAGGTGTCGTTGTATCGGCTGATGGTCTCGTGGGGTGTGAAGCCGGACTATCTGCTGGGCCACTCCATTGGTGAGTTGGCTGCTGCGTATGTGGCGGGTGTGTGGTCGTTGGAGGATGCGGCGAGGGTGGTGGCTGCTCGGGGTCGCTTGATGCAGGCGTTGCCGTCGGGTGGGGCGATGGTTTCGGTGGCGGCGTCGGAGGATGAGATACGGCCGTTGCTGACCGGGGGTGTGGCGGTTGCGGCGGTGAATGGTCCCGAGTCGGTGGTGTTGTCCGGTGATGAGGAGGCGGTACGCGCTGTCGAGGAGGTGTTCAGCGGTCGGGGGGTGCGGACGCGGTGGTTGCGGGTGAGTCATGCGTTTCATTCGTCGCGTATGGAGGGGATGCTGGCGGAGTTTGGTGAGGTGTTGCGGGGGGTGGAGTTCCGGGCTCCGAGTGTGCCGGTGGTGTCGAATGTGTCGGGTGTGGTGGCGGGTGAGGAGTTGTGTTCGCCTGGGTATTGGGTGCGTCATGTGCGGGAGACCGTCCGGTTCGCCGATGGACTGGACACACTCCGTGGTCTGGGTGTTGCTTCCTTCCTGGAGCTGGGTCCCGATGGGACGTTGACCGCTCTGGCCGGTGGCGACGGACTGGCTGTACTGCGTCCGGATCGTCCGGAGCCGATCGCGGTCATGGAGGCTTTGGGCGGGCTGTATGTGCGGGGCGTCCAGGTCGATTGGGCGGCGGTGTTTCCGGGTGCTCGGCGTGTTGATTTGCCGACGTATGCGTTCCAGCGTGAGCGGTTCTGGCTGGAGTCGTCCTCGGTCCAGCCCGCGACCAGCGCCGTTGACGCGGCGTTCTGGGACGCGGTCGAGCATGGAGATTTCGGTTCGTTCGGTATCGACGCCGGGCAGCCGCTCAGTGCGGCTCTGCCCGCCCTGGCGGCATGGCGCCACCGTCGCCAGGAGAGGTCGCTGGTCGAGTCGTGGCGGTACCGCCTCGACTGGTCCCCGATCGAGGATGTTCCTGAGCAGCCGCGTCTGCGTGGCACGTGGTTGGTGGTGGGCGCTGCCGGAGACGATGTGGCCGCCGTGCTGCGGGCCGCTGGGGCGGATGCGCGGGTCGTGACGGTGGTGGAGCCGGGCGATGTGGCGGTTGCGGGTGTGGTGTCGCTGCTGTCGGTCGAGGCGACGGTGTCGCTGTTGCAGGCCCTTCTGGCTGCCGGGGTCGATGCGCCGTTGTGGTGTGTCACGCGGGGTGCGGTCTCCGTGGCGGACGGGGATGTGGTGGAGCCTGACGAGGCCGGAGTCTGGGGGCTGGGCCGCGTGATCGGTCTGGAGCATCCGGACCGTTGGGGCGGGCTGATCGATCTGCCGGTGGTCATGGACGATCACGCGGGGGAGGCGCTGGTCGGCGTCCTCGCGGGTGACACCGGTGAGGATCAGATTGCCATCCGTGCCTCCGGGACGTGGGCTGCTCGTCTGACGCGGGCGGAACCGTCCGGTGTGGTGTCAGCCGCGTGGCGGGGTCGTGGCACCGCGCTGGTCACGGGTGGTACGGGGGCGCTGGGTCGGCATGTGGCGCGTTGGTTGGCGGATACCGGGGTGGAGCGGATCGTGCTGACGAGCCGTCGGGGGGCCGGGGCACCTGGTGTCGCGGAGTTGGTGGCCGAGCTGGGGGATCGAGTGCGTGTGGTGGCGTGCGATGTCGCCGATCGCGAGGCGCTCGCGGCGCTCCTGGAGACGATTCCCGGTCTGCGTACCGTGGTGCATGCGGCGGGTGTCCTCGACGACGGTGTGCTCGAATCGCTGACCCCGGAGCGGATCCGGGAGGTGATGCGGGCCAAGGTGGCGGGGGCGCGGTATCTGGATGAGCTGACGCGAGGTCGGGATCTGGATGCTTTTGTGTTGTTCTCGTCGGCTGCGGCGACGGTGGGCAATGCGGGCCAGGGAAGTTATGCGGCGGCCAATGCGGCGTTGGACGGGTTGGCTTGGCGGCGTCGGGCGGAGGGGTTGGTAGCCACGTCTGTGGCCTGGGGTGCCTGGGCCGACAGCGGCATGGGGGCCGGGCACGCACGGGCCATGGCGCCACCACTGGCGCTGGCCGCCCTTCAGGGAGCTTTGGACGACGACGAGACCGCACTGATGGTCGCGGACATCGATTGGGAGCACTTCGCCTCGCGGTTCGTCGGGGCGCGGCCCAACCCGCTGCTTGGTGAATTGCTGGGTGGCGCCGCTCGCCGCGCGCCCGCGGCGGACGAGTTCGTCGACCGACTGCGGGGCCTCCCCCCGATCGAGCGGGAACGGGCGGTCCTTGAGCTCGTACGTGGCCAGGTGGCTGCCGTTCTGGGACATGCCACCCCGGTGGCAATCGACCCCGCGGCCACATTCCAGGCAGCCGGGTTCGACTCTCTGACCGCGATCGAACTCCGCAATCGACTCATGGCGGCCACCGGCGTACAGACACCTGCCTCGGTCGTGTTCGACTACCCCACGCCGGAACTCCTCGCCGGCCACCTGCGGGAGCAGCTGCTAGGGGTGGGATCGGCAGCTCTCTCGGCGACAGTCGCCACGGCTCCGGTGGATGACGACCCGATTGCGATCATCGGCATGAGCTGCCGGTTCCCCGGTGGGGTCGACTCGCCCGAAGAACTGTGGCGGCTCCTGGAATCGGGTACGGACGCCATATCCGCCTTTCCGCTGGATCGGGGCTGGGACCTCGTCGGCGGAACCGATGGTGTCTCGGTCGGGGCGGGTGGTTTCCTCTACACGGCTGCTGACTTCGACCCCGCCTTCTTCGGGATTTCGCCGCGTGAGGCCGTCGCGATGGATCCGCAGCAGCGGCTGTTGCTGGAGGTCTCGTGGGAGGTCTTCGAGCGAGCCGGGATCGCCGTGGACGCGCTGCGGGGGAGCTCCACCGGAGTGTTCGTCGGCACCAACGGTCAGGATTACGCCGCCCTCGTCGGAAGCGCGCCACAGCGTACCGACGGCCATCTGGCCACCGGCAGCGCGGCGAGCGTGGCGTCCGGCCGGCTGTCCTACACCTTCGGGCTCGAGGGCCCGGCCGTCACCGTGGACACCGCGTGTTCTTCGTCGTTGGTCGCCATGCACCTGGCCGCGCAGGCGCTGCGCGCGGGCGAATGCGGTATGGCGCTCGCGGGCGGCGCGACGGTGATGGCCACCTCCACCGCGTTCGCTGAGTTCTCCCGCCAGGGGGCGTTGGCTTCCGATGGCCGGTGCAAGGCGTTCGCGGCGGGTGCGGACGGCACCGGCTGGGGCGAAGGCGTGGGCATCCTGCTGCTGGAGCGGCTGTCCGACGCCGAGCGGAACGGACACCGGGTGCTGGCAGTCATGCGTGGCTCCGCCGTCAACCAGGATGGTGCGTCGAATGGGTTGACGGCGCCGAACGGTCCGTCGCAGCAGCGGGTGATTCGGCAGGCGCTGGCGAATGCTCGTTTGTCGGCGGCGGACGTCGATGCGGTGGAGGCGCACGGTACGGGGACGACACTGGGCGACCCGATTGAGGCGCAGGCCCTGTTGGCCACCTATGGTCAGGACCGGGCGTCGGATCGGCCCCTGTTGCTGGGTTCGATCAAGTCGAATATCGGTCATACGCAGGCGGCGGCGGGTGTGGCCGGTGTGATCAAGATGGTGATGGCGATGCGCCACGGCGTGTTGCCGCAGAGCCTGCACATCGACGAGCCCACGCCACACGTGGACTGGACGGCCGGACGGATCGCACTGCTCACGGAACCGTCCCGCTGGCCTCAGAGGGGAGTGCCGCGACGGGCCGGGGTCTCCTCGTTCGGCGTAAGTGGCACCAACGCGCATGTCATCCTCGAACAGGCATCTGTGGCGGCCGAATCCGAGACAGTGCGAACGATCGAACCGTCAGCCGTTCCGTGGGTGCTCTCGGCACGGAGCGAGGCGGGGTTGCGGGCCCACGCCGCCAGGCTTCGGTCCTTCGTGACCGCCGATGGTGCAGTGCATCCGGCCGATGTCGGCTGGTCGCTGGCATCGACCCGAGCGATGCTGTCTCACCGTGCGGTGGTTGTGGGGGCCGACCGCGCTGAGCTGCTGCGTGCTCTGGACGCGGTGGCGAACGGAACTCCCGACCAAGGAGTGGTGACCGGTGAGGCCGGATCGCCTACCGGAGTGGTGTTCGTCTTCCCGGGGCAGGGGTCGCAGTGGGTCGGGATGGCGTTGGAGCTGATGGAGTCCTCGCCGGTGTTCGCGCGGCGGATGCGTGAATGTGCCGATGCGTTGGCGCCGTTCGCTGAGTGGTCGCTGTTCGATGTGCTGGGTGATGAGGCGGCGCTGGGTCGGGTGGATGTGGTGCAGCCGGTGTTGTGGGCGGTGATGGTGTCGCTGGCCGAGTTGTGGCGTTCGTACGGTGTGGTGCCGTCGGCGGTGGTGGGTCACTCACAGGGCGAGATCGCGGCGGCGTGTGTGGCGGGTGGTCTGTCGTTGGCGGACGGCGCGCGGGTGGTGGCTTTGCGGAGTAAGGCGTTGCTGGCCTTGTCGGGTCGGGGTGGGATGGTGTCCGTCCCGGTGCCTGCTGACCGGCTTCGTGACCGTCCGGCGTTGTCGGTGGCGGCGGTGAATGGTCCGGCGTCGACGGTGGTGTCCGGGTCGGTTGAGGTGCTGGACGCGGTGCTGGCGGAGTTCCCGGAGGCCAAGCGGATCCCGGTGGACTACGCCTCGCACTCCCCGCAGGTGGAGGAGATCCAAGGAGAGCTGGCGGAGGCGCTGGCGGGTGTGGAGCCGCGTGGCGGGGAGGTTCCGTTCTATTCGACGGTGACCGGGCGGCTGATGGACACCGCGGAGCTGGATGCCGGGTACTGGTACCGGAATCTGCGCGAGACCGTGGAGTTCCGGTCCACGATCGAGGGACTGCTGGAGCTCGGACACACGGTGTTCGTCGAGGCCAGCCCGCACCCGGTACTGACCGTCGGCGTCCAGGACACCGCCGACGCCACCGACACCCCCATCATCACCACCGGATCGCTACGCCGCGACGACGGCGGACCTGCCCGCTTCCTGACCGCGCTGGCTGAACTGTCCGTACGAGGAGTGACGGCGGACTGGCGGCAGGCGTTCGGAGAGAGCGGCGCCCGGCATGTCGACTTGCCGACCTACCCGTTCCAGCGGGAGCGCTTCTGGGTCGAGCCCACCGCCCCGAGCGTGGTCCGAGACGGGGACACCACCGCGGACAGCGAGTTCTGGGCAGCCATCGAGCGCGAAGACGCCGCATCGCTGGCCACCGTGCTGCAGGTCGATGACGCATCGCTGGGTGACGTGCTGCCCGCCTTGTCGGCCTGGCGCCGCCGGCGGCACGAGAGGTCCGCGCTCGAGGCGGTTCGGTACCAGGTCAACTGGAAGCCGCTCGCCGAGGACCGGGCCGCGATGCTGTCGGGCTCTTGGTTGGTTGTGGTTTCCCAGGCCGATGCCCAGCATGAGTGGGTCTCCGGCGTCTGCGAGGCACTCGCTCAGCACGGGGCCGAGCCAGTGGTGTGTTCGGTGGATGAGCGACACATGGATCGCGCCGTGCTGTCCGCTCACCTGACGAGCATGACCACTGCGACCAGCACGACCGGCACAAGCAGCGCGACGAATGTCAGGGGCGTGGTGTCGCTGGTCGCCCTGGACCAGCGGCCGCACCCGGACTTCACCTCCGTTCCCGTCGGTTTCGCGATGACGGTGCTGTTGACTCAGGCTTTGGGCGACGCGGGTGTGGAGGCCCCGCTGTGGAGCCTGACCCAACGAGCCGTGTCGACCGGGCCCGGGGACACCCTCGTCGCGCCCGCACCGGCATCGGCGCTGGTGTGGGGCGTCGGCCGAGTGATCGCGCTCGAGCAGCCACTGCGCTGGGGCGGTCTGATCGACCTGCCGACCGAGGTGAACCCGAGGGCATGCGCACAGCTGGCAAGGGTCCTGTCAGGCGCTTCGGGCGAGGACCAGGTCGCGATCCGGGCGGTGGGGACCTTCGGGCGCAGGCTCGCCCATGCCCCCGCGTTGCGGACCGACCTGCCGTCCTGGAATCCGAGCGGGACCGTACTGGTCACCGGAGGCACCGGAGCACTGGGCGGCCATATCGCGCGGTGGCTGGCGCAGCAGGGCGCGGAACACCTCGTGCTGACCAGCCGACGCGGCATGGCCGCGCCCGGGGCCTCCGAGCTCGTCGCTGACCTGGAGGTGGCCGGAACGGCGGTGACGGTGGCCGAGTGCGATGTGGCCGAGCGCGCCCAACTGGCCGGGCTGATAGCCGAGGTCGGCCCGCTGACGGCCGTGGTGCACACGGCCGCCCTGCTGGACGACGCGACGGTCGAGTCCCTGACCACCGAGCAACTGCACCGGGTGCTGCGCGTCAAGGCCGACGGTGCGATGCATCTGCACGAGCTGACCCGCGACATGGAGCTGTCCGCGTTCGTGCTCTTCTCCTCCTTGTCCGGGACCGTCGGTACACCGGGGCAGGGCAATTACGCACCGGGCAACGCCTTCCTCGACGCGCTGGCCGAGTGCCGCAGGGCTCAGGGCCTGGTGGCGACCTCCGTGGCCTGGGGCCTGTGGGCCGGTGGCGGTATGGGGGAGGCCGAAGCCGGTGAGGTGGCCCGGCGGCATGGCGTTCCGGCACTGTCCCCCGAACTGGCGGTGGCCGCTCTCCGTACGGCCGTCGAGCAGGGCGACACGGTGGTCACCGTCGCCGACATCGAGTGGGAACGCCATTACGCCGCCTTCACCGCGACCAGGCCCAGTCCCCTGCTCGCCGACCTTCCGGAAGTACGGCGACTCGTCGACGCGGGGGCCGCTTCCGCCGTCGAGGAGACGGGCGTTGACCGATCCGGACTCGGTGAGCGTTTGGCCGGACTTGACGGGGCCGGGCAGCGGCGACTGCTGCTCGACTTGGTGCGCCGCAACGTCGCGGTGGTGCTCGGGCATACCGACCCGGAGAGCGTGCCGTCCCATCGCGCTTTCCAGGAACTCGGTTTCGACTCCGTGACAGCGGTCGAATTCCGCAACCGGCTGGGTGCCGCGACCGGTCTGCGGCTGCCGGCCACTGCCGTATTCGACTACCCGACCCCGCTCGCCCTGGCGGAATACGCGTGCTCCGAACTGCTGGGGACGGCCGCGGAGCCCCTGCACACCGAGCCGAGCGGGTCCCTCGTGGACGACGATCCGATCGTGATCGTAGGAATGAGCTGCCGCTTCCCCGGCGGGGTGAGCTCGCCGGAGGACCTGTGGCGTCTTCTCACCGAGGGCGGGGACGCGATGTCGGCCTTCCCCGCGGACCGTGGCTGGGACCTGTCCGGGCTCTTCCACAGCGAGCCTGGCCACCCAGGAACCTCGTACACGCGGACAGGTGGCTTCGTACATGACGCGACCACGTTCGACGCCGGGTTCTTCGGTATCTCCCCGCGAGAGGCGACCGCGATGGATCCGCAGCAGCGGCTGTTGCTGGAGGCGTCGTGGGAGGCGTTCGAGCGGGCGGGGATCGATCCTCGGTCGCTGAGGGGCAGCACGACGGGAGTGTTCGCCGGTACCAACGGCCAGGACTACGTCAGCCTTTTGGGCGGAGATCAGCCGCACGAGTTCGAGGGCCACGTCGGAACGGGCAATTCGGCGTCGGTGATGTCCGGCCGGATCGCCTATGTCCTGGGCCTTGAGGGACCGGCACTGACGGTGGATACGGCATGTTCGTCGTCGCTGGTGGCGTTGCATCTGGCGGTGCAGGCGCTGCGGTCGGGTGAGTGCTCGCTGGCGCTTGCGGGCGGCGTCACGGTGATGGCGACACCGAGTCTGTTCGTGGAGTTCTCCCGTCAGCGCGGCCTCGCCGCGGACGGGCGGTGCAAGGCGTTCGCCGGGGCGGCGGACGGCACCGGTTTCTCCGAGGGTGTGGGGATGCTGGTGGTGGAGCGGTTGTCCGATGCTGAGCGTCTTGGGCATCGGGTGTTGGCTGTGGTGCGGGGTTCGGCGGTGAATCAGGATGGTGCGTCGAATGGGTTGACGGCGCCGAATGGTCCGTCGCAGCAGCGGGTGATCCGGCAGGCGCTGGCGAGCGCCGGGCTTGCTGCTCGGGATGTGGACGCGGTGGAGGCGCACGGTACTGGTACGACGCTGGGTGATCCGATTGAGGCGCAGGCCCTGTTGGCCACCTACGGTCAGGATCGGGACCCGGAGCGGCCGTTGCTGCTGGGCTCGGTGAAGTCCAACATCGGACACACCCAGGCGGCGGCAGGTGTCGCCGGACTCATCAAGATGGTTCTGGCTCTGAGCAACGGTGTGTTGCCGCGGACGTTGCATGTGGATGAGCCGTCGCCGCATGTGGACTGGTCGGCTGGTGGGGTGGAGTTGCTGACTGAGCAGGTGGTGTGGCCGGATGTGGATCGGCCGCGGCGGGTGGGTGTGTCGGCGTTCGGGGTGAGTGGGACGAATGCGCATGTGATTGTGGAGCAGGCGCCTGTGGTGGTGGGGGAGGGGGCTGGGGGCGAGCGTGTGGGGCTGCCTGCTGTGCCGTGGGTGGTTTCGGGTGTGGGTGAGGCCGCCGTGCAGGCGCAGGCCATACGGCTACGGGCCTTCGCGGAGCGGAATCCCGATCTGGATCTCGCGGATGTGGGGTGGTCGTTGGTGGCTGCTCGTTCTGCGTTGTCGCATCGTGCGGTGGTGGTGGGTGAGGATCGTGCGGGGTTGCTCGGGGCTTTGGAGGGTTTGGTGGTTGTGGGGGCTCCTGTTGGTGGTGGGTTGGGTGTGGTGTTTGCGGGTCAGGGGTCGCAGCGGTTGGGGATGGGGCGTGGGTTGTATGAGGCGTATCCGGTGTTCGCGGGGGTGTGGGATGAGGTGTGTGGGGAGCTGGATCGGTATTTGGATCGGTCTTTGGGTGAGGTGGTGTGGGGTGATGACGCTGAGTTGATTGGGGAGACGGCGTATACGCAGGCGGGTTTGTTCGCGCTTGAGGTGTCGTTGTATCGGCTGATGGTCTCGTGGGGTGTGAAGCCGGACTATCTGCTGGGTCACTCCATTGGTGAGTTGGCTGCTGCGTATGTGGCGGGTGTGTGGTCGTTGGAGGATGCCGCGCGGGTGGTGGCGGCACGCGGTCGTCTGATGCAGGCGTTGCCGTCGGGTGGGGCGATGGTTTCGGTGGCGGCGTCGGAGGATGAGGTGCGGCCGTTGCTGACCGGGGGTGTGGCGGTTGCGGCGGTGAATGGTCCCGAGTCGGTGGTGATTTCGGGGGATAAGGACGAGGTTGCTGAGATCGCGGGTGTGTTGGCTGGTCGGGGGGTGCGGACGCGGTGGTTGCGGGTGAGTCATGCGTTTCATTCGTCGCGTATGGAGGGGATGCTGGCGGAGTTTGGTGAGGTGTTGCGGGGGGTGGAGTTCCGGGCTCCGAGTGTGCCGGTGGTGTCGAATGTGTCGGGTGTGGTGGCGGGTGAGGAGTTGTGTTCGCCGGAGTATTGGGTGCGTCATGTGCGGGAGACCGTTCGTTTTGCCGATGGGCTGGAGACGCTTCGTGGGCTGGGTGTCGGTTCTTTCCTGGAGCTGGGTCCCGATGGGACGTTGACCGCTCTGGCCGGTGGCGACGGACTGGCTGTACTGCGTCCGGGGCGTCCGGAGCCGACTGCGGTCATGGAGGCTTTGGGCGGGCTGTATGTGCGGGGCGTCCAGGTCGATTGGGCGGCGGTGTTTCCGGGTGCTCGGCAGGTTGATTTGCCGACGTATGCGTTTCAGCGTGAGCGGTTCTGGCTGGAGCCGTCCTCGGTCCAGCCCGCGACCAGTGCCGTTGACGCGGCGTTCTGGGGAGCCGTCGAGCGTGGTGATGCGGAGGCTCTGGGGGTCGATGCTGAGCAGTCGTTGAGTGCCGCGTTGCCTGCCTTGGCGTCGTGGCGGCGGGCGCGGCGGGAACAGTCGGTGGTCGACGCATGGCGCTACCGGCTTGGCTGGACGCCGGTCACGGGTGTGTCGTCCGGGGAGGTGCTGACGGGTACCTGGCTGGTCGTGGTCGAGCCGGGTGCTGAGGGTACTGACGGTGCCGATGTGGCCGTCCCGCTGCGGTCGGCCGGGGCGGATGTCCAGGTCGTGACGGCGGTGGAGCCGGGCGATGTGGCGGTTGCGGGTGTGGTGTCGCTGCTGTCGGTCGAGGCGACGGTGTCGCTGGTGCAGGCCCTTCTGGCTGCCGGGGTCGACGTGCCGTTGTGGTGTGTCACCCGGGGTGCGGTCTCCGTGGCGGACGGGGATGTGGTGGATCCGTACGCGTCGGCGGTCTGGGGGCTGGGCCGCGTGATCGGTCTGGAGCATCCGGACCGTTGGGGCGGGCTGATCGACCTGCCCACGGAGGTGGATGCGCGTGCGGGCTCCTTGCTGGCCGGGGTTCTCGCCGGGCACACCGGGGAGGATCAGGTGGCAATCCGTGCCGCTGAGGTGTGGGGTGCCCGGCTGACCCGGGTGACACCGGCGGCGGACACGTCCGCCGGGTGGCATGGCCGGGGAGCCGCCTTGATCACCGGGGGTACGGGTGCGCTGGGCGGTCATGTGGCGCGCTGGCTGGCCGGGACCGGTGTGGAACGCATCGTGCTGACGAGCCGACGGGGGATCGAGGCCCCCGGTGCGACCGAGTTGGTGACCGAGCTGGAGGAGCTCGGGGTCCAGGTGACTGTGGCCGAGTGTGATGTCGCCGATCGGGACGCGGTCGCGGCGCTGCTGGCCGCCATTCCTGATCTCCGGGTCGTCGTGCACGCCGCGGGGGTGCCAAGTTGGGGTGCGGTGGACAGCCTGACATCCGATGAGTTCGAGGAGAGCGTGCGGTCGAAGGTTGCCGGAGCGGCGCACCTGGACGCACTACTGACGGACGCCGATCTGGATGCCTTTGTTCTGTTTTCGTCGGTGGCGGGGGTGTGGGGGAGTGGTCGTCAGTCGGCGTATGCGGCGGCGAATGCGTTTTTGGATGGGTTGGCGTGGCGGCGTCGTGGTGTTGGGTTGGTGGCGACTTCGGTGGCGTGGGGTATGTGGGATGGGGGTGGTATGGCTGTTGGGGGTGAGGAGTTCCTGGTTGAGCGTGGTGTGTCGGGGATGGCTCCGGGGGCGGCGGTGGTGGCGTTGCGGCGGGCGTTGTGTGATGGCGAGACGGCGATTGTGGTGGCGGATGTGGACTGGGAGCGGTTCGGGCCGAGGTTCACGGCCCTGCGTCCGAGCCCACTGCTGAGCGAGCTGATAGCCGACACGTCCGAGCCGATCGCATCGACGGCGGGTGAATTCGCCGCCACGCTCAGCGGGTTGTCGCCGCAGGAGCGGGATCGTACGGTCGCGGAGCTCGTACGGACCCATGCCGCCGAGGTGTTGGGTCACCCGAACCCCACCGCGGTCGACCTCGACCGGACGTTCCAGGAGCTGGGCTTCGACTCGCTGACTGCCGTGGAACTGCGGGACCGGCTGAGTACGGCTACCCAGCTACGATTCCCGGCTTCCGTGATCTTCGACTACCCGACCCCGGAGGCGCTCGCCGAGCATGTGTGCGGGGAGGCGCTCGGGCTGGCCGAAGAGATACAGATACCGCACACGCCGAGTGCCGTGGACGACGATCCGATCGTGATCGTCGGGATGAGCTGCCGCTTCCCGGGTGGTGTGGACTCGCCGGAGGCGCTGTGGCGGCTGGTCAGCGCCGGCGACGACGCTGTATCGCACTTCCCCTCCGACCGTGGCTGGGATCTGGTCGGTGTCTACGACGCCGACGCCACTCGCTCGGGCCGGTCGTACGTCCGCTCGGGTGGCTTCCTCCATGACGCGGCCGAGTTCGACGCGGGGTTCTTCGGGATCTCGCCGCGTGAGGCGCTCGCGATGGACCCGCAGCAGCGGCTGCTGCTGGAGGCGTCATGGGAGGCATTCGAACGGGCCGGAATACCGGCGTCGACGCTCAAGGGCAGCCAGACCGGTGTCTTCGTGGGCGCGTCCGCGCAGGGTTACGGCGGCGGAGACGGCCAGGCCCCCGAAGGCTCCGAGGGATATCGACTGACCGGCAACGCGAGCAGTGTGGTGTCCGGTCGGGTGGCTTACACGTTCGGGTTGGAGGGCCCGGCGGTCACGGTGGACACGGCGTGTTCTTCCTCGCTGGTGGCGCTGCACTGGGCGGTGCGGGCGCTGCGGTCGGGCGAGTGCTCCCTCGCCCTGGCAGGCGGGGTGACGGTGATGGCGACACCCGCCACCTTTGTGGAGTTCTCGCGTCAGCGTGGGCTGGCCGCCGATGGCCGCTGCAAGTCCTTCGCCGCTGGTGCGGATGGGACGGGCTGGTCCGAGGGGGTCGGCATGCTGCTGGTCGAGCGGCTGTCGGACGCCGAGCGGAACGGCCACCCGGTGCTGGCCGTGGTGTCCGGCTCCGCGGTGAATCAGGATGGTGCGTCGAATGGGTTGACGGCGCCGAATGGTCCGTCGCAGCAGCGGGTGATCCGGCAGGCGTTGGCGAGCGCCGGGGTTGCTGCTCGGGATGTGGACGCGGTGGAGGCGCACGGTACTGGTACGACGCTGGGTGATCCGATTGAGGCGCAGGCGCTGTTGGCCGCCTACGGTCAGGATCGGGATCCGGGTCGGCCGTTGTGGTTGGGGTCGGTGAAGTCGAATATCGGTCATACGCAGGCTGCGGCGGGTGTGGCTGGTGTGATCAAGATGGTGATGGCGTTGCGGTATGGGGTGTTGCCGCGGACGTTGCATGTGGATGAGCCGTCGCCGCATGTGGACTGGTCGGCCGGTGCGGTGGAGCTGCTGACCGAGCAGGTGGTGTGGCCGGATGCGGAACGGCCGCGGCGGGTGGGTGTGTCGGCGTTCGGGGTGAGTGGGACGAATGCGCATGTGATCGTGGAGCAGGCGCCCAGGGTGGTGGAGGCTGGGGGCGAGCGTGTGGGGCTGCCCGCTGTGCCGTGGGTGGTGTCCGGTCAGAGCGAGGCCGCGGTGTACGCGCAGGTGGAGCGGTTGCGCGGGTCTGTGGCGGACAACCCCGAATGGGATCTCGCGGATGTGGGGTGGTCGTTGGTGGCTGCTCGTTCTGCGTTGTCGCATCGTGCGGTGGTGGTGGGTGCGGATCGTGCGGGGTTGCTCGGGGCTTTGGAGGGTTTGGTGGTTGTGGGGGCTCCTGTTGGTGGTGGGTTGGGTGTGGTGTTTGCGGGTCAGGGGTCGCAGCGGTTGGGGATGGGGCGTGGGTTGTATGAGGCGTATCCCGTGTTCGCGGGGGTGTGGGATGAGGTGTGTGGGGAGCTGGAGCGGTATTTGGATCGGTCTTTGGGTGAGGTGGTGTGGGGTGATGACGCTGAGTTGATTGGGGAGACGGCGTATACGCAGGCGGGTTTGTTCGCGCTTGAGGTGTCGTTGTTCGCGTTGGTGTCGTCGTGGGGTGTGAAGCCGGACTATCTGTTGGGTCATTCGATTGGTGAGTTGGCTGCTGCGTATGCGGCGGGTGTGTGGTCGTTGGAGGATGCCGCGCGGGTGGTGGCTGCGCGGGGTCGCTTGATGCAGGCGTTGCCGTCGGGTGGGGCGATGGTTTCGGTGGCGGCGTCGGAGGATGAGGTACGGCCGCTGCTGACCGGGGGTGTGGCGGTTGCGGCGGTGAACGGTCCCGAGTCGGTGGTGTTGTCCGGTGATGAGGAGGCGGTACGTGCTGTTGAGGAGGTGTTCAGCGGTCGGGGGGTGCGGACGCGGTGGTTGCGGGTGAGTCATGCGTTTCATTCGTCGCGTATGGAGGGGATGTTGGCGGAGTTTGGTGAGGTGTTGCGGGGGGTGGAGTTCCGGGCTCCGAGTGTGCCGGTGGTGTCGAATGTGTCGGGTGTGGTGGCGGGTGAGGAGTTGTGTTCGCCGGAGTATTGGGTGCGTCATGTGCGGGAGACCGTGCGTTTTGCCGATGGGCTGGAGACGCTTCGTGGGCTGGGTGTCGGTTCTTTCCTGGAGCTGGGTCCCGATGGGACGTTGACCGCTCTGGCCGGTGGCGACGGACTGGCTGTACTGCGTCCGGGGCGTCCGGAGCCCCTTACCGCGATGGCCGCTCTGGGCGGGCTGTATGTGCGGGGCATCCAGGTCGATTGGGCGGCGGTGTTCCCCGGTGGTCGGCGGGTCGATCTCCCCACCTATGCCTTCCAACGGCAGCGGTTCTGGCTGGAGCCGTCCTCGGTCCAGCCCGCGACCAGCGCCGTTGACGCGGCGTTCTGGGAAGCCGTCGAGCGCGGGGATGCGCAGGCGCTGGGCGTTGACGAGGAACAGTCGTTGAGTGCCGCGTTGCCTGCCTTGGCGTCGTGGCGGCGGGCGCGGCGGGAACAGTCGGTGGTCGACGGATGGCGCTACCGGCTTGGCTGGACGCCGGTCACGGGTGTGTCGTCCGGGGAGGTGCTGACGGGTACCTGGCTGGTCGTGGTCGAGCCGGGTGCTGAGGGTACTGACGGTGCCGATGTGGCCGTCGCGCTGCGGTCGGCCGGGGCTGATGCGCGGGTCGTGACGGTGGTGGAGCCGGGCGATGTGGCGGTTGCGGGTGTGGTGTCGCTGCTGTCGGTCGAGGCGACGGTGTCGCTGTTGCAGGCCCTTCTGGCTGCCGGGGTCGATGCGCCGTTGTGGTGTGTCACGCGGGGTGCGGTCTCCGTGGCGGACGGAGACGTGGTGGAGCCTGACGAGGCCGGAGTCTGGGGGCTGGGCCGCGTGATCGGTCTGGAGCATCCGGACCGTTGGGGCGGGCTGATCGATCTGCCGGTGGTCATGGACGATCACGCGGGGGAGGCGCTGGTCGGCGTCCTCGCGGGTGACACCGGTGAGGATCAGATTGCCATCCGTGCCTCCGGGACGTGGGCTGCCCGTCTGACGCGGGCGGAACCGACCGCCGCGGTGTCAGCCGCGTGGCGGGGTCGTGGCACCGCGCTGGTCACGGGTGGTACGGGGGCGCTGGGTCGGCATGTGGCGCGTTGGTTGGCGGATACCGGGGTGGAGCGGATCGTGCTGACGAGCCGTCGGGGGGCCGGGGCACCTGGTGTCGCGGAGTTGGTGGCCGAGCTGGGGGATCGAGTGCGTGTGGTGGCGTGCGATGTCGCCGATCGCGAGGCGCTCGCGGCGCTCCTGGAGACGATTCCCGGTCTGCGTACCGTGGTGCATGCGGCGGGTGTCCTCGACGACGGTGTGCTCGAATCGCTGACCCCGGAGCGGATCCGGGAGGTGATGCGGGCCAAGGTCGACGGCGCACGCCATCTTCACGAGTTGACCCATGACACCGGTCTCGACGCCTTCGTGTTGTTCTCCTCGGCCGCCGGGACCGTGGGCAATGCGGGCCAGGGGAGCTATGCGGCGGCCAATGCGGCGTTGGACGGACTGGCCCAGCGGCGCCGGGCCGAGGGACTGGTGGCCACATCGGTGGCCTGGGGAGCCTGGGCCGATTCCGGTATGGCCGCGGGAGTGGCGCGGTCGCAGGGCATGGATCCAAAGTTGGCGCTCTCCGCCCTGGGGCTGGTGCTGGCCGCTGATGAAACCACGGTGATGGTGGCCGATATCGATTGGGCGACCTTCGGGGCGCGGCTCACCGCCTCACGGCCGAGCCCACTGCTGAGGGAGTTGCTCAGGGACGTATCCGTGCCGACCGGGCCGGCCGGCAGCGGGGCGGCCGACGCGTTCGCCACCCGCTTGGAGGCCATGGCCGAGCGGGAACGGACTGCCACCGTGCTGGACCTCGTCCGCACGCATGTGGCCGCCGTACTGGGCCACGCGGCATCCGAGGCGATCGACCCGGCCCGGCCCTTCCAGGAAATCGGCTTCGATTCGCTCACCGCGGTGGAGCTGCGGAACCGGCTCGCCGCGGCCACCGGGGCACGCTTCCCGGCTTCCGTAATCTACGACTATCCGACCCCGGCGGCGCTCGCCGAGCATGTGTGCCGGGAGGCGCTGGGCCTGGCCGGCCGGACACCGGTCCCGGTGGCGCCACGCCCGGTGGACGACGAACCGATCGCCATCATCGGGATGAGCTGTCGCTTCCCCGGCGGGGTGAGCTCGCCGGAAGACCTGTGGGGGCTGCTGGCCGAGGGCCGCGACGCCGTATCGGAGTTCCCGGCGGACCGTGGCTGGAACCTGGCCGAGCTGTACGACCCGGATCCCGGCCACCCTGGCTCCTCCTACGTCCGGGCGGGCGGCTTCCTCGATGACGCGGCCGCGTTCGACCCCGGGTTCTTCGGGATCTCGCCGCGTGAGGCGATCGCCATGGATCCGCAGCAGCGGCTGCTGCTGGAGGTCGCCTGGGAGGCGTTCGAGCGCGCCCATATGTCCCCCGCCACGCTCAAGGGCAGCCGGACCGGTGTGTTCATCGGGACCAACGGCCAGGACTACGCCGCTCTGGCGAGCGGGGCCCCGCAGAGCGCGGAGGGCTATCTGGGCACGGGCAGCGCCGCCAGCGTCGCCTCGGGCCGGCTAGCGTACACCTTCGGCCTCGAGGGCCCGGCGGTCACCGTGGACACCGCCTGCTCGTCGTCTCTGGTCGCACTGCATCTCGCCGCGCAGGCCCTGCGCTCCGGCGAATGCTCCTTGGCCCTGGCCGGTGGCGCGACCGTCATGGCCACCCCGGCGGCCTTCCTGGAATTCTCCCGCCAGCGCGCACTGGCGGCCGATGGACGCTGCAAGGCGTTCGCGGCGGCGGCGGACGGCACCGGCTGGGGCGAAGGCGCCGGCATGCTCCTCGTGGAGCGGCTGTCCGACGCCGAGCGGAACGGACACCGGGTGCTGGCGGTGGTGCGTGGTTCCGCCGTCAACCAGGACGGTGCCTCCAACGGCCTGACGGCGCCGAACGGCCCGTCGCAGCAGCGGGTGATCCGCCAGGCGCTGGCGAACGCCCGCATGTCCGCCACCGACATCGACGTAGTGGAGGCGCACGGTACCGGCACCAGCCTCGGCGACCCGATCGAGGCACACGCGCTGCTTGCCACGTACGGTCAGGAACGGCCCGAGGACAAGCCACTGTGGCTCGGTTCGGTGAAGTCGAACATCGGGCACACGCAGGCGGCCGCCGGTGTGGCCGGTGTGATCAAGATGGTCATGGCCATGCGACACGGCGTACTGCCGCGAACCCTGCATGTCGACGAGCCCTCGCCCCATGTGGACTGGACGGCGGGCCAGGTCGCGTTGCTCGTCGAAGCGAGGGAGTGGCCACGGGACGGCGCTCCGCGCCGGGCGGGCGTGTCCTCGTTCGGGGTCAGCGGCACCAATGCCCATGTGATCGTCGAGCAGGGGCCGGTGGCGGCCCGGCCCGATGCGGTGGACGGGTCGGAGCCGGTGCCCGGGCCGTTGCCGGGGTCGGCGTCCGGGCCGTTGCCGGGGTCGGCGTCCGAGCTGTTGCCGGAGTCGGCGTCCGGGCCGTTGCCGGAGTCGGCGCCCGAGCCGCTGCCCGACCAGCATCGGAGGGCGCTGCCCCTGCCGTGGGTGCTGTCAGGCGCCGGAGAAGCCGGGCTGAGGGGCCAGGTCGAACGCCTCACGTCCTTCATCGATGCCCATCCGGAGCTGGATCCCGCCGATGTCGGATGGACGTTGGTGGCCGGCCGTTCGCTTCAGTCGCACCGTGCCGTGGTGGTGGGCGCGGACCTCGCGGAGCTACGACGGGGGCTGGACGCCATCGAGACCGGCGGCGCCGCCCAGCCCGGGCGCTCAGTGGTGTTCGTCTTCCCGGGGCAGGGGTCGCAGTGGGTCGGGATGGCGTTGGAGTTGATGGAGTCCTCGCCGGTGTTCGCGCGGCGGATGCGTGAATGTGCTGATGCGTTGGCGCCGTTCGCTGACTGGTCGCTGTTCGATGTGCTGGCGGATGAACGAGCACTGGGCCGTGTCGATGTGGTGCAGCCGGTGTTGTGGGCGGTGATGGTGTCGCTGGCCGAGTTGTGGCGTTCGTACGGTGTGGTGCCGTCGGCGGTGGTGGGTCACTCACAGGGCGAGATCGCGGCGGCGTGTGTGGCGGGTGGTCTGTCGTTGGCGGACGGCGCGCGGGTGGTGGCCTTGCGGAGCAAGGCGCTGCTGGCCCTGTCGGGCCAGGGCGGGATGGTGTCCGTCCCCGTGCCCGCCGATCGGCTGCGGGACCGCCCGGGGCTGTCGGTGGCGGCGGTGAACGGCCCGGCGTCCACAGTGGTGTCCGGGGCGGTCGAGGAACTGGACGTAGTGCTCGCGGAGTTCCCGGAAGCCAAACGGATTCCGGTGGACTACGCCTCGCACTCCCCACAGGTGGAGCAGATCCGAGGGGAGCTGGCGGAAGCCCTGGCGCCGGTCCGGCCGGGCGCCGGGCAGATCGCGTTCCACTCGACGGTGACCGGACGGCTCACCGACCCCCGCGCACTCGACGCCGACTACTGGTACCGCAACCTTCGGCACACGGTGGAATTCCAGAGCACCCTCGAAACCCTGATGGACCAGGGCCACACCGTGTTCGTCGAGGTGAGCCCGCACCCCGTGCTGACCGTCGGCATCCAGGACACCGCCGACGCCGTCGACACCGACACCGTGGTGACCGGATCGCTGCGCCGCGACGACGGCGGTCCCGCCCGTTTCCTCACCGCCCTCGCCGACCTCCACACCCACGGCGTCGAAGTGGATTGGCGTCCGCTCTTCGCCGGCGCCCGGACGGTCGACCTCCCCACCTACGCCTTCCAGCGGGAACGCTTCTGGCTCGAACCCGTGCGGGCGGTGACCCAGGCGTCCGGTCTGGGGCTCGGCGATATCGAACACCCGCTGCTGGGCGCGGTGCTGCCGCTGCCCGGGACCGAGGGCGGTGTGCTGACCGGACTGCTCTCCCTGGCCGGCCAGCCCTGGCTGGCGGACCACAGGGTGCGGGGCACGGTGGTCTTCCCCGGCACGGGCTTCGTCGAGCTCGCGCTGCAGGCCGGTCAGCACTTCGGCCACCCGGTGGTGGAGGAGCTGACCCTCCAGGCCCCGCTGGTGGTGCCGGATCAGGGCGGTGTCCAGGTGCAGGTGGCCGTCTCCGCGGCGGACGAGTCGGGCCGCAGGCCGGTCACGGTGCACTCGTGCCGCGCCGGGGAGTGGCTGCTGCACGCCGCGGGCACCCTCGGCGTCACAGACGCCCCGGACGCCACCGCGCCGGCCCGGTCCCTGGAGGTGTGGCCGCCCGAGGGCGCGCGGCCCGTCGACGTCTCGGGGATGTACGAGGCGATGGCGGAGCGCGGTCACGGATACGGCCCCGCCTTCCAAGGGCTGCGTGCCGCGTGGACACGCGACGACGAGATATACGCCGAGGTGACGTTGGAGCCGACGGCGCAGGACGTGGCGGCCCGGTGCGGTGCGCATCCGGCCCTGCTCGACGCCGCCCTGCACGGAGTCGGACTCGGCCGGTTCCTCACCGACCCCGGCCAGGCGCATCTGCCGTTCTCCTGGAGCAAAGTGGCCCTGCACGCGGTCGGCGCCTCCGCCATCCGCGTGGTGCTGTCCCCGGCCGGTCCGGACGCGGTGTCGCTGGAGGTGGCCGATCCGGCGGGCGCGCCGGTGCTGTCCGTGGCGTCGCTGGCGCTGCGTCCGCTGTCCGGCCGTCAGATCGCGGACACCCGGGGCATGGACCAGGACGCGCTGTACCGCGTGGACTGGGCCGAGACGCCGCTGCCGACCACGACGGCCGCCGAGGCGCCGGTGGAGTTCGACGACCTGGGAGACGACCTGGGAGACGGCCCGGGAGACGACCTGGGAGACGACCTGGGCCCGGACACCGCCGTCCCCGACGTCGTGGTGCTGCGCTGCGAGTCGGCCGGTGAAGCGGTGTCCACCGTCGTCGGCCGGGCGCTGACGGCGATACGGCGGTGGCTCGCCGACGAGCGCCGCGCCCGCTCGCGGCTGGCCGTGCTGACACGTGGCGCGGTGTCGACCGCTCCCGGCGAGAACGTCGAAGACCTCGGCGCGGCGGCGGTCTGGGGCCTGCTCCGCAGCGCACAGGCCGAGCATCCGGACCGCTTCGTCCTGGTCGACCACGACGGCCACCAGGATTCCGGTACGGTGCTGGCCGCCGCGGTGGCAGCCGGCCATCCGCATCTCGCGCTGCGCCGTGGCCGTGTCCTGACGCCTCGGCTGGCTCCGCTCACCCCTTCGGCCACCACCCCGGCCGCCGGGGACGGGACGCCGTGGCGGATGGACGTCACCAGCCAGGGCACGCTGGAGAATCTGGCCGCCGTCCCCTGTCCGGAAGCCGCCGGTGTCCTCGGCGCCGGACAGGTGCGGGTGGCGATGCACGCGGCCGGGGTGAACTTCCGGGACGTCGTGGTCGCCCTCGGCATGATCCCCGGCCAGGACGTCATCGGCAGCGAGGGCGCCGGAGTGGTGCTCGACATCGGTCCCGGCGTGTCCGGCCTGACGCCCGGTGACCGGGTGATGGGCCTGTTCTCCGGCGCGTTCGGCCCCGTGGCGCTGACCGATCACCGGTTGCTGGCGCGGCTGCCGGAAAGCTGGCCGTTCGCCGACGCGGCGGCCACGCCAGTGGTGTTCCTGACGGCCCTGTACGGCCTGATGGACCTGGCCGGTCTCCGGTCCGGTGAATCGGTGCTGGTGCACTCGGCCGCGGGCGGGGTGGGCATGGCCGCGACGCAGGTGGCCCGCTGGCTCGGCGCGGAGGTGTACGCCACCGCGAGCCCGGGGAAGTGGGACACGCTGCGCGCCGGGGGAGTGGCCGACGACCGGATCGCCTCCTCTCGTACGCTGGAGTTCGCCGAGCGCTTCGACCGGGTGGACGTGGTGCTGAACTCGCTCGCGGGCGAGTACGTGGACGCGTCGCTCGGTCTGCTCGCCGACGGCGGACGTTTCCTGGAGATGGGAAAGACCGACATCCGCGACGGTGAGCGCGTCGCCGCCGAACACGGGGTGCGCTACCAGGCGTTCGATCTCATGGACGCGGGTCCCGACCGGATCGGGGAACTGCTCCAGTTGCTGGTGTCGCTCTTCGAGCAGGGGGTCTTCACCGCGCTGCCGACCCGGTCCTGGGACGTCCGGCAGGCGGGCGACGCGCTGCGTTTCCTCTCGCAGGCGCGCCATATCGGCAAGCTGGTGCTGTCCGTTCCGCAGCCGCTGCGGGAGGGGGACACCGTGCTCATCACGGGCGGCACCGGCACCCTGGGCGGGCTGGTCGCCCGTCACCTGGTCGAACGGCACGGGGTACGGGACGTCGTCCTGGCCGGACGGCGGGGGCCGGACGCCCCGGGCGCGGCCGAACTCACCGCCGCCCTAAGGGAATCGGGTGCCCAGGTGCGGGTGGTCGCCTGTGACGTGGCCGACCGGGACGAGCTGGCCCGGCTGCTGGACACCGTGCCCGGTCTGCGGATGGTGGTGCACACCGCGGGTGTGCTCGACGACGGGGTGGTGGAGTCGCTCACCGCGGAGCGGGTGCGCGAGGTCCTGCGGCCGAAGGTGGACGCCGCATGGCATCTGCACGAGCTGACGGCCGGTCGTGAGCTGGCGGAATTCGTGGTGTTCTCCTCGGCCGCGGGTGTCCTGGGCAGCCCGGGACAGGGCGCCTACGCGGCGGCGAACGCCTGGCTGGACGCGCTGATGGCGCATCGCCGGGCCGCCGGGCTGCCGGGTGTCTCCGTGGCATGGGGACTGTGGGCCGAGCGCAGCGGGATGACCGGCCATCTGTCGGACCGGGATCTCGCCCGGATGGCCAGGGCCGGTGCCACGCCCCTCGCCACCGATCAGGGGCTCCGCCTCCTGGACAGTGCCAGGGCGGCCACCGAGGCGGTCGTGCTGGCGACACCGCTGGACGCCGCGGCGCTGCGAGCGCAGGCCGACGCCGGTGCGCTGCCCGCGCTCTTCCACGGTCTGGTCCGCGCGCCGATCCGCCGCGCGACCGGCGCGGGCTCGGGCGAAGACGCGTCGTCACTGCGCGACCGGATGACCGCGATGCCGGTCGCCGAGCGCGAACAGCATGTGCTCGACCTGGTCCGTGCGCATGTGGCGACCGTGCTGGGGCACGGCACCCCCGCCGATGTCGACACGGCGCGTACCTTCGCGGAGACCGGATTCGACTCGCTCACGGCTGTCGAGTTGCGCAACCGGCTGCGCACCGCCACCGGGGTCAGGCTGCCGGCCACCGCGATCTTCGACTACCCGACACCGGCGGTCCTGGCCGGTCATCTCCTCCGGGAACTGGACGGCACCGTCGACGAGGCCGTGCCGCCGCCCGCCGCCCCGGCGGCCACCGACCACGACCCGGTCGTGATCGTCGGGATGGCCTGTCGCTATCCGGGCGGGGTGACCTCGCCCGAGGAACTGTGGGAGCTGCTCGACACCGGGCGTGACGCGGTCTCGGATCTGCCCGACGACCGCGGCTGGGATCTGGACGGCCTGTACAGCGCCGATCCGGACAGCACGGGCACCTCGTATGTCCGCGCCGGTGGCTTCGTCTACGACGCGGGGGAGTTCGACGCCGGGTTCTTCGGGATCTCGCCGCGTGAGGCGCTCGCGATGGATCCGCAGCAGCGGCTGCTGCTGGAGGTGGCCTGGGAGGCGGTGGAGCGGGCCGGTATCCCGGCGGCGTCGCTGAAGGGAAGCCCGACCGGGGTGTTCGTCGGCGCCGCGTCGCAGGGCTACGGAACGGGAGCCGGCCAGGCGGCCGAGGGGTCCGAGGGCTATTTCCTGACCGGTGGCGCCGGCAGCGTGGTCTCCGGCCGACTCTCGTACACCTTCGGTCTGGAAGGACCGGCGGTCACCGTGGACACCGCCTGCTCGTCGTCGCTGGTCGCGTTGCACCTGGCGGCGCAGGCGCTGCGGTTCGGCGAGTGCTCCCTCGCCCTGGCCGGCGGGGTGGCGGTGATGGCGAACCCGGGCATCTTCGTGGAGTTCTCCCGGCAGCGCGGACTGGCCGCCGACGGACGCTGCAAGGCGTTCGCCGACGCGGCGGACGGCACCGGCTGGGGCGAAGGTGTCGGCCTGCTGCTGCTGGAACGGCTGTCCGACGCCCGCCGCAACGGCCATCGCGTCCTGGCGGTCGTACGGGGCTCCGCCGTCAACCAGGACGGCGCCTCGAACGGCCTGACCGCGCCGAACGGACCCTCGCAGCAGCGAGTGATCCGCGCCGCGCTGGCCGGCGCCGGGCTGACCGCCTCGGACGTGGACGCGGTGGAGGCACACGGCACCGGCACCAGCCTGGGCGACCCGATCGAGGCACAGGCGCTGCTGGCCACCTACGGGCAGGAGCGCGAACGCCCGCTGCTGCTGGGTTCGATCAAGTCGAACATCGGGCACACCCAGTCGGCCGCGGGGGTGGCCGGTGTGATCAAGATGGTGCTGGCGATGCGCCACGAGGTGCTGCCCCGGACCCTCCACCTGGACCAGCCGTCGACCCATGTGGACTGGTCGGCCGGTGCGGTGGAGCTGCTGACCGAGCCCGTGGACTGGCCGTCGGCCTCCCGCGCCCGCCGGGCCGGGGTGTCCTCGTTCGGAGTGAGCGGGACCAACGCCCATGTGATCCTCGAACAGCCCCCCGCGGAGTCGGGGACCGATCCGGAGCCGGTACCCGAGCCCGCCCCGGTGGTGCTGCCATGGGTGCTGTCCGGCCGGGGCGAGCACGGACTGCGGGCGCAGGCCGCCCGGTTGCGGTCCTTCCTGGCCGCCCACCCCGGACCCGACCCGGTGGACGTGGGCTGGTCGCTGGCCACCACCCGTTCGGCACTCTCGCACCGCGCCGCGGTGGTCGGCGCGGACCGGGCGGAACTGCTGGACGCACTGGCCGCGCTGGCGGCCGGCGAGCCCACGCCGGGCGTGGTCCTGGGCACCGCCGGCCCCGGCCGGGTGGGCCTGCTCTTCGCGGGCCAGGGTGCGCAACGGGCCGGTATGGGACGTGAGTTGTACGAGACGTTCCCGGTGTTCGCGGCGGCGTGGGACGAGGTCCGCGCCGCGCTCGACCCGTATCTGGACCGTCCGCTCGACGAGGTGGTGTCCGACGCCACCGGCGCGCTGGACGCCACCGCGTATGCGCAGGCGGGCCTGTTCGCCCTCGAAGTGGCGCTGTTCCGGTTGGTGACCTCCTGGGGTGTGCGCCCGGACTATCTGCTGGGGCACTCCGTCGGCGAGCTGGCCGCCGCGCATGTGGCCGGCCTCTGGTCGCTGGAGGACGCCGCCAAGGTGGTCGCGGCCCGGGGCCGCCTCATGGGCGCGCTGCCCCCGGGCGGGACAATGGTGGCCCTGGCCGTACCGGAGGACCAGGTACGGCCGTTCCTGACCGACCGGGTCGCCCTCGCGGCCGTGAACGGACCGTCGTCGGTCGTGGTGTCCGGGGACGAGGACGCGGTAAACGGTGTGGCCGACGCCATGGCCGCCCGTGGGGTGAAGACGCGGTGGCTGCGGGTCAGCCATGCCTTCCACTCGCCGCTGATGGACGAGATGCTCACCGCGTTCGCCGAGGTGCTCGGCACCGTGGACTTCCGTACCCCGCGGATACCGGTGGTCTCCAACCTCACGGGTTCGGTGGCGGGGGAGGAGCTGTGCTCTCCCGCGTACTGGGTGCGGCAGGTGCGTGAGACGGTGCGGTTCTCCGACGGGCTGGACCGGCTGCGGAAGCTCGGCACCGGCACCTTCCTCGAACTCGGACCGGACGGCACCCTCACCGCCCTGGCGCAGGCCCAGGTCACCGGGGCCGACGCCGAGTTCATCCCCACCCTGCGCGCCGACCGGCCCGAGCCGGTCACGGTCACCACCGCCCTCGCCCAGCTGCACACCCACGGGGTGGAGCTGGACTGGGCGGCCGTCTTCCCCGGCGCCCGGCGCGTCGAGCTGCCGACCTACGCGTTCCAGCGCTCCCGCTTCTGGCTGGAGCCCTCCCGTACCCCCGGCGACGCGGCCGGTCTCGGGCTCGGCGCGCTGGACCATCCGCTGGTCGGTGCGACGGTGCCGCTGCCGGACGCGGACGGTGTCCTCCTCACCGGCCGAATCTCCGCCGACGCGCACTCCTGGCCGACCGGTCAGCGGGCCCTGGGCGTTCCCCTGTTCCCGGCGACCGGCTTCCTGGAGCTGGTGCTGCAGGCGGGGCTTCAGTTCGACTGCCGGACGGTGGACGAACTCACCCTCCATGAACCCCTTGTCCTCCCCGAACGGGGCGGGGCCGAGGTGCAGGTGTCCGTCCGCGACGCGGACGAGTCCGGCCGCCGCCCGGTCACCGTCTACTGCCGCCGGGACCGGCGGTGGGTCCGCCACGCCACCGCCGTCCTCGGCGCCGACCGGCCGCCCGCGCCGGCGCCGCACACCGAGAGCTGGCCGCCCACCGGCGCCCGCCCGCTGGAGTCCACCGCGACACCGGCGTGGCGCCGCGGCGACGAGGTCTTCCTCGACATCGAGCTGCCGGAGACCTCCGGGGCCGAGGCCGGGCGATGGACCCTGCATCCCGCCCTGCTCGACCGGGCCTTGTGCGCGGAGGCGCTGGCCGGGCTGGTCACCGAGCCCGAGCGGACCCATCTGCCGTTCTCCTGGACGGGGATCACCCTGCACACGGAGGGCGCCACGAGACTGCGGGTCACCCTCGCGCCCACCGGCCCGGACACGGTCTCGCTCCAGGCGGCCGACACCGCCGGTGCGCCCGTGCTGTCGGTGGACTCGCTGGTGCTGCGCCCGGTGTCCGGGCAGCGGCTGCGGCAGGCCAACGCGTCGCTGTTCAGGACGGCGTGGACGGTGTGTCCTACGCCGTCCGAACCGGACCTCGGCCTTGTCCGGTGGGGGCTCGTCGGCGACCCGGACGCCTGGAAACCGGACACGCTCGGCGCGCCGGTCACGGTCTATCCGGAGCTGTCGGCCATCGAGGACGTGCCGGACATCGTGCTCCTCCCGTGCGTGTCCGAGGGCGCGACGGCGTCCGAGGCGGCCCTCCGCGCCGCCGCTGCCGTACGGACGTGGCTGGACGAGGAACGCTTCACCCCCGCACATCTGGTGCTGGTGACCCGGCGCGCGCTCGCCGTGGCGTCCGGTGAGGAGGTCGGGGACCTGGCCGCGGCCGCGGTGTGGTCGCTGGTCGAGGGCGTCCAGGCGGCCCACGCGGGACGGATCACACTCGTCGACACCGATGCGTCCGATCTGCGTCTGCTGCCCGCCGCGGTGGCCGTGGGGAAGGGCCGGATCGCGGTCCGGGCGTCGGCGGTGCTGGTACCCGAGCTGGCCGCGGCGGCGGTCACCGAGCAGAACCCGTCCGCCTGGGGCCCGGGCACGGTGCTGGTGACCGGCGGGTCGGCCACGGACGTGGCCCGGCACCTGATCGTCGAGCGAGGCGTGAACGACCTGGTCCTGGCCGGGGACGGAGGCACAGCCGGGGACGGCGACACGGCCGGGCTGGAAGCCCTCGGCGCGACGGTCCGGATCGCCCCGTGCGATCCGGCGGACCGTCAGGCGCTGGCAGCGCTGCTGGAGACGATTCCGCGACTGCGGAGCGTGGTGCACACCGCGGCCGAGGACCTGGAGCGGACCCCGGCCCACGCGCTCTCCCCGGAAACCCTGCGGGCACGGCTGCGGTCGGGGCTGGAGGCGGCGTGGAATCTGCACATCGCCACGCGGAACCTGGAGCTGGACCGCCTTGTGCTGCTCACCTCCGCCGACGGGACACTGACCCCCGCGTACGCGGACGCGCTGGCCGCATACCGGCGGGCTCTCGGACTGCCCGCGGTCTCCGTCTCCACCGACCTGGGCCTCGCCCTGTTCGACGCGGCATGCGCCGGGCCCGGGGAGGCGGTCCGGGTCACCACCGCGGCAGCGGCCCCGGCCCGCACTGAACCGGCCCAGCGGCCGGTGGATCAACCCGTGGCGGCCGAGGTGTCCGCGACCACGCTGCTGGAGCGGCTGGCCGGGCGGTCGGAGGATGAGCAGGAGGAGATCCTGCTGGAGCTGGTCCGCGACCAGGTCGCAATGGTCCTCGGCCATCCGGAGCCCGCCATGGTCGACCCGGACCGGGGCTTCGTCGACATGGGCTTCGACTCGGTGGCGGCCGTGAAACTGCGAAACCAGCTGGCCCGGGCCACCCGGCTCGAACTGCCCGCCAGCCTCACCTTCGATCACCCCACGGCCGTCGAGCTCGCCCGCCATCTGCGCACCGAAATGCTGCCGGACGACGCGGCGGCCGCCATTCTCGTGCTCGAAGAGCTCAACAAACTCGACGAGTCGATCCTCGACCTCGACCCGGCAAGCGCGGCACGGGTGCGGATCTCGACCCTGCTCCAGGATCTGTCCGCGAAATGGATCGAGCGGACGGATCATCCATGACCACATACGAGCGGACACACCGCATCGTCCCTGACGCACCATCCGCCCCTGAGGCACATACGAGGGAGTCAACAGTGAGCGAGACCTTGCCCCTTCCCGGGACCGTGAAGGCCGAACGGCGTTGTCCGTACGACCCTCCGGAGAACCACCGCCGACTGCGGGACGCGGGTGAACTGGGCAAACTGGAGCTGCCCGGCGGCCTGGTGATGTGGTTCCTGACCAAGCACGACGACATCAGGGCCATGCTGGCGGACTCCCGGTTCAGCGGCTCCAGGGTGCCGTTCCCGGCGATGAGCCCGGAGATACCGGCGGGCTTCTTCTTCTCCATGGACCCGCCGGACCACACCCGCTACCGCCGCACGCTCACCGCCGAGTTCTCGGTGCGTGGTGCGCGCGAACTGACCGGCCGGATCGAGCGGCTGGCCGACCAGCACCTCGACGCGATGGAGGCGATGGGCACGAGCGCCGATCTCGTGTCGGCCTATGCCAACCCGGTGCCCGCGATGGTGATCTCCGAAATTCTCGGAGTGCCGTACACGTACCACCAGAAGTTCGACCACGAGGTACGCACGCTCAGGGAGACCGGCGGCGACGACCAGGCCGTCGGCGCGATGGCGACCGCGTGGTGGGACGAGATGCGGGGATTCGTACGCGCCAAGCGGGCCGAGCCCGCGGACGACATGATCAGCAGGCTGCTGCACGGCGAGGTCGAGGGCGGGGCGCTGACCGACGAGGAGGTGGTCGGCATCGCCATGACCATCATTTTCGCCGGTCATGAACCCGTGGAGAACCTGATCGGCCTCGGCATGCTGGCGCTGTTCCAGGACCGTGAGCAGCTGACCCGGTTGCGTGAGAACCCCGACCTGCTCGACGACGCCGTGGAGGAGTTCCTCCGCTACTTCCCCGTCAACAACTTCGGCACCGTGCGCACCGCCACCGAGGACGCCGTGATCAACGGTCATCCCATCGCGAAGGGCGAGATGGTGGCCGGTCTGGTGTCCACCGCCAATCGGGACCCCGAGCGCTTCGCCGACCCCGACCGCCTCGCCCTCGACCGGCCGCACGCCTCCCATCTCGCGTTCGGACACGGTGTGCATCAGTGCCTGGGCCAGCAACTGGCGAGGGTGGAACTGAAGGTGCTCCTGCAGCGGTTGCTCGCCAGGTTCCCCAGCCTGCGTCTGGCGGTGGCCCCGGAGGAGATCCGATACCGGGAGAACACCTCGTTCTACGGTGTCCACGAGCTGCCGGTGACCTGGACGGCCGAGTAGCCCCAGCCGGTGGCCGGAAGGCCAGCGGCGGGCGGCGGTGGCCGGCGCGTGGGGAAAGAGGCCGCGTACGCCGAGGGCGGACCTCAGACCCCGAGCCGGCCACCGGTCAGCCGTGCGAGCGGGCGGCGGCGACGTGCGGCACGCCTGCGCAGGACCACCGCGGTGGCGCCCGCCGCGGCGGCCCCCGCACCGGCGACGGCTGCCTGGACCTTCCGCGCCTTGAGTGCCATCCAGGCCGAACCCGCCGCCGCGGCCGCCTTCTTGGGGGCCTCAGCCGCCACGGTACGACCGGTGGCCACGGCCTTCTCGGCAGCCACATGGGCCTTGTCGGCGGCGACATGAGCGGTGTGCGCGGCCGTCGTCGCGGCGCTCGCGGCGGCGGTCTTCGCCGTCGTCTCCGCCTCGCCCACGGTGTCCTTGGCCTTTGCCGTCGTCTCCTTGGCCTTGGTGGTGGTGGCCTTCGCGTGCGCGTTGGCGTTCCTGACACTTGTGTGTGCGTTCTTCTTCTCGGTCATGTCCACCGCGTTACCACTCGGCCCGACAGCAAACCCGGGGCGCCGGACCGTCGGCGCGGCGGGACGCCGCCTCGGCTCATTCCGTGCCCGAGCCGCGCCGCTGCTGGAACAGCACGAAACCTCCGGCCAGGGCGACCAGACAGACGCCGATGATGACTCCCACGGCGGGCCACGGGGACCCGTTGTCCGACGTCGCCGCCTTCGAGGGCGACTCGCCGTCCGGGTCCGGCGCCTCGCTCTCCGGCCGTGTAGAAGCCGAGGGCGAGGCGGACGGGGCGGCGCCGGCGGCCACGGGCTCGAGCTTCAGCAGTGAGGCGGCATTCCCCGGCTCCGACTCAAACGTCAGTGCCACTTTCTTCGCCAGGGTGTGCGAGTCGGAGGCTTTCGCTTCGGTGTGGGCCAGGGCGGGGGAGGCCGTGGCGAGGACGAGCGCCGACGCGGCGATGGCCAGGGCGCCGGACCGCCGCGTCCGCGGGCGGGACGGCAAATGATGTGCGTTCACGGTATCTCTCCTCGTCATGGGGGCACCCGAGCTCTCCGCACCCGGCGCCGGGTGCGTTCATCAGGTGCGCCACCCTTCCCGATACGTACGGCCCGGACACGATGTTCACCGTGTCCGGGCAGGGGTTCGTCCAGGCGTCGTTCGTCGGGCTCGTGGTCTCGGTCGACGCCATGAGGGCGCACCCTTCGCGCGGAATGGGGAGACGAGGGGGTCAGGCGGTGGTGACGGGTACGGCGGGCGGGTTGGCCTCCCGTGGCGCGTCGGGGCGCTTCGGCGCGGGTCCTCGCAGCACGGTGAACGCCACGGCGAAGGCGGCCACGATGAGCCCCGCTCCGACGGCGAAGGCCAGGTGGTAGCCGCCGGTCAGTGCCTCGGCCCGGCCTTTGCCCCGGGCGAGCAGCGCGTCGGTGCGGGAGGCCGCCAGGGTGGACAGCACCGCGACGCCCAGCGCCATGCCGATCTGCTGAGTGGTGTTGAACAGCCCGGAGACGAGCCCGGCCTCGTCCTCCTTCGCACCGGACATCCCGAGGCTGGTCAACGCGGGGAGAGCCAGCCCGAAACCGGCGGCGAGCAGCATGACCGGGAGGAGGTCGGGGAGGTACCGGGCGTGCACGGGGACGCGGATGAGCAGCCCGAGGACCCCGGCCAGCAGCGCCAGCCCGGCCAGCAGCACCGCGCGATCGCCGAAGCGGGCGCTGAGCCGCGCGGAGACGCCGAGTGACACCGCGCCGATGGCGAGGGCGGCCGGGAGCATGGCCAGACCGGTCCTGGTGGCGCCGTATCCCAGGACGTTCCGCAGATAGAGGGCGACGAGGATCTGGAACGAGAAGAGCGCGGCCACCATCAGGACCTGGACCAGATTGGCCCCCGCGACACCGCGCGACCGCAGGATCCGCAGGGGCATCAATGGGGTGCGGGCGGTGGCCTGGCGGACCAGGAACAGGGCGAGCAGGAGGAGCGAGACGGCGCCGAGGCCGAGCGTATGCGCCGCCGTCCAGCCGTAGTCCGCCACCTTGACGACGGTGTAGATGCCCAGCATCAGTCCGGCCGTGACGAGCAGGGCGCCGAGGACATCGGCACCGGCCGCGAGACCGGGCCCGCGGTCGGCGGGCAGGACGGATATGGCGACCGCGAGGGTCAGCAGTCCGATCGGCAGATTGATCAGGAAGATCCAGTGCCAGCTGAGCGCGTCGGTGAGAAGGCCCCCGAGCACCTGGCCGATTGACGCTCCGGCGGCGCCGGTGAAGCTGAACACGGCGATGGCCTTCGCGCGTTCGGCGGGCTCGGTGAAGAGCGTGACGAGCATGCCCAGGCTGACCGCGGACGCCAGCGCGCTGCCGACCCCCTGCAGAAACCGGGCGGCGATCAGCGCCGCGGGGGAGGTGGCCACGGCCGCCAGAAGTGAGGCCGCGGTGAACACCGCGGTGCCGGCCAGGAACATGCGCTTACGGCCGATGAGATCGCCGATGCGGCCCGCGAGCAGCAGCAGACCGCCGAACGCGATCAGATAGGCGTTGACGACCCAGCTCAGCCCGGCGGCGGAGAACCGCAGATCGCTCTGGATGGCGGGCATGGCCACGGTCACGATGCTGCCGTCGAGGATGACCATCAGCATCCCGGTGGCGATGACCCCGAGGGCCAGTTGGCGTGATGGAGGGACGCGGGAAGAGGGCGGGGCGGACTCGGACGCGGTGGCGGACATGCGGTCACTCCTGTCGGTAGACGCGACAGGAGTGACCGTAGCAGATAGTTTTGTTGCAGACTATTTGTTTCGGCTCTACTTTCAGCTCCAGGTGTGGTTCCAGGTGTGGCTCTGGGAGCGGCTCTGGGGGCGGCGCTACTTCTCGCTCTGGCGCGCCCGCCGGGCCGGGCGGGGGCTCTCGGCGGGCGCGGCCAGATGTCCCTCGGTCAGCCGGGTCAAGGCCCGTAGCAGGGCGGCGCGTTGGGTCTCGGGCAGCGCCGTCAGCGCCTCCCGGTGAACGCGGTCCACGATGTCCTGGCTCCGCTCGGCGATCCGCGCGCCCTCCTCGGTCACCGCGATGATCCGGGCCCGGCGATCCCGGGTCGAGGCGCGCCGCTCCGCGAGACCCGCCTTCTCCAACGCGTCCACCGTCACCACCATCGTGGTCTTGTCCATGTCGCCGATCTCGGCGAGCTGTGCCTGGGTGCGCTCCTCCTCCAGAGCGTGGACCAGTACGCAGTGCATCCGTGCCGTCAGTCCGATCTCGGCGAGCGCGGCCGACATCTGGGTGCGCAGGACGTGGCTGGTGTGGTCGAGGAGGAACGACAGGTCCGGTTCGTTCTGGGTGGGCGCCATCGCGGTCATGTGGCCCAGGGTAACAATTCGATCCGTACTGGATTATCCGGAACAGTCCATACCTGGCGGAGTCAGCCGTTGCGGTAGAGGGTGGTGAGCAGCTCGATCGCGGTTTGGGTGGCGGGGTGCGGGTCGTCCCGCCACCAGGCGAGGCGTACCGCGATCGGCTCGGCGTCGCGGACCGGCCGGTAGGCGATTCCGGGCCTCGGGTACTGGTTGGCGGTGGACTCCGCCGTCATGCCGACGCAGCGGCCCGCGGAGATCAATGTGAGCCAGTCCTCCACGTCGTGGGTCTCCTCGGTGGCCGGCCGGGAGTCGGGCGGCCACAGCTCCGCGGTGGTGGTCCCGGTCCGCCGGTCGACCAGCAAGGTACGTCCGCTGAGGTCGGCCAGCCGGACCGAGCGGCGCCTGGCGAGGGGGTCGTCGGCGGCCACGGCGCACAGCCGCCTCTCCAGTCCGACGATGGCGGAGTCGAAGCGGCGCTCGTCGAGGGGTCTGCGTACGACGGCCAGGTCACAGGCGCCCTCCGCCAGCCCGGCGGTGGCGGAATGCACACGGACGAGGTGCAGATCCGTCTCGGGATATGCCTGGGCCCAGCGGCGCTGGAAGGCGGGGGTGTGGCGGCCGAGCGCGGACCAGGCGTAGCCGATCCGCAGATGTGCGTGGCCCGATATGGCCTCCCGGATCAGGCCGTCCGCCTCGGCCAGCACCCGCCGGGCGTGTGCCACCACGCGCAGCCCGGTGCCCGTAGGGGTCACCTCGCGGGAGGTCCGCCGCAACAGCCGTGTCCCCAGGGCGCGTTCGAGTGAGGCCAGGGTTCGGGACACGGCCGCCTGGGAGACGCCGAGCGCGATGGCGGCGTCGGTGAAGGTGCCCTCGTCGACGATCGCCACGAGGCAGCGCAGTTGCCGCAGCTCCACATCCATACGTCCAGCGTATAGATAAGACGCCGAACGCATTATGTGCATGCGTGTGCCCGGCGCACGATCGACACATGCGACCAGCTCCCGCGTCACGTATCGCCACCGCACGATCGACGGGAACCGCACACCGGATCCCACCGACCCCCGCCGACTCCGACCCGGGCCCCGGCCTGGATTCGGTCCCCGGCCCGGGTCCGCGCCCGGGACCGAGCCCGGACCCGGACCCGGCCTCGGACCCCGATCGGCAGCCGACCGCGCGTCGCTTCGCCGGTGTGGCCACGATGATCGGCAGCGGGCTGTCCAACCAGACCGGCGCCGCGATCGGATCCCACGCCTTCCCCGTCCTCGGCCCGATCGGGGTCGTCGCCGTCCGCCAGTACGTCGCCGCGATCGTCCTGCTGGCCGTCGGCCGGCCCCGGCTACGGAGCTTCACCTGGTGGCAGTGGCGGCCGGTGGTGGGTCTTGCCGTGGTGTTCGGCACCATGAATCTCTCCCTGTACACCGCCATCGACCGCATCGGCCTCGGGCTCGCGGTGACGCTGGAGTTCCTCGGCCCGCTGTGCATCGCGCTGGCCACCTCACGACGCCGGGCGGACGCGTGCTGTGCGCTGGTCGCGGCCGCCGCCGCGGTGACACTGATGCGTCCGCGGCCCTCGGCCGACTACCTGGGCATGGGGCTGGGGCTGCTGGCCGCCGTGTGCTGGGCGTCGTACATCCTGCTCAACCGCACCGTGGGCCGACGGGTCCCCGGCGCTCAGGGGTCGGCGGTGGCCGCGGGGCTCTCCGCCCTGATGTTCCTGCCGGTCGGGATCGCCGTCGCCGTCCATCAGCCGCCGACCGCGAGCGCCGTGGCGTACGCCGTCACCGCGGGCGTCCTCTCCTCGGCCGTGCCGTACCTCGCGGACCTGTTCACCCTGCGCCGCGTGCCCGCCCAGGCGTTCGGGCTCTTCATGAGCGTCAACCCCGTCCTCGCCGCCCTGGTCGGCTGGGTCGGCCTGGGGCAGAACCTGGGGTGGACGGAATGGACGAGCATAGGCGCCATCGTCGCGGCCAACACACTGAGCATCCTCACCCGGCGCGGCTGAAGGACCGCGTACCGCCGCGCACGGCCGGTGCGCGACACCGCTGACGGTTCCGTCCAGGCGGGTACCACGCCACCGCTCACAGCGCGGTGCTCGGGTGTGGGTGGAGGCTCAGGTCCACCCGGGGTGGACCTGTGGGTCGACGTGTGCGGCGGGGGCTGCGGCCGAGCATGGCGGCATGGACATCAAGGACTGGCTGATCGATATCGCCCTCGTGGGCATGGTGCTGCTGCAACTGCGCGGCCGGCGGTTGACGGCGAAGGCGCTGCTGCTGCCGGTGGCGCTCGTCGCGTGGGTGGCGACGAAGTACCTGCACGAGATCCCGACGTCGGGCAACGATCTCCTTCTGATCGTGGCCACGACGCTGACCGGGCTCGCTCTGGGCGCGGGGGCCGGGGCGCTGACCCGGGTGTACCACAACGACGCCGGTGAGGTCATCGCGCGCGCCACGGCCACGGCGGCCGTGCTGTGGGTGGTGGGCTGCGGCTTCCGTATGGCCTTCCAGCTGTTCGCCACGCAGGGTGGCGACGAAGCGATCGGCCGCTTCTCGACCGACTACCACCTTGATCCGACGGCCTGGGCCCCGGCGATTCTCCTGATGGCGCTCGCCGAGGTGATCGCCCGCACCGCCATCGTGGCCTGGCGCGGACGGGAGGCGCTCCTCGGGTCGGACCGGGGCCGGCTGGGCGTCCGGTGAGCGACGGGCCACGGTGCGAGCGGTGGCCCCTGGGGCTGGGCAGGTCACGGGCACGGCATGCTGGTCGGATGAGTACAGGTGATCTCCGGTCGGGCCCCGGCGGACCGTCCGTCCGGCCGGACGGCAATGAGCCGACCGCGGAATGGGCCGTGGGCCTGCTCGCCCTGGGCGGCTTGATCTACGGGGCGGTGCGGGCGACACATCCTGGGCTCGACGCCCGCGGCCTGGTCGCGCTGGTGGTCACCGTGGGCCTGGGCCTGGGCTGGGTCGGCTGGCTGGTGGGCATGCGGAGAGGCCGGCCGACGGTCGGTGTGTGCTCGGTGGCCCTGGTGGCGGTCTGTGGCGGGGTGGCGGGGGCGTGGGCGTCGTTCGGCGCGGTGGTCGTGGGGGTGGCCGCGATGTGCGCCGTCATGCTGGTGGGGCTGCTCCCCGCCACGGCCCTGGCCGGCCTCGGCATCGCGGCCGACGCCGTCGCCCTCGCCATCGACGGACAGGACGTCGCGAAGCTCGCCGCCGTGGGGGTGGCCGCGCTGCTCGGCCTGCTGCTGGGCGTCGTACGCCGCCAGCGCCGGGAACGGCTGCGGTCCGAGGCCGAGCTGGCGGTGGCGTGGGAACGCGGCGCCGTCGAGCACGAGCGCGCGGAGCTGTTCGCCGAGCGCAACCGGATCGCCCGGGAGGTGCACGACGTGCTGGCCCACACGCTGTCGGCGCTGTCGGTGCAGATCACCGCTCTTGATTCCATCGTCGAGGACGGCGCCGGCACCGACGAGGTGCGGGCCGCGATCGGCCGGTCCCGCCGGCTGGTCGTCGAGGGCCTGGACGAGACCCGCCGGGCGGTGCGGGCGCTGCGCGAGGAGCCGGTCGCCCTCGACGAACAGCTCACCGCCCTCGCCACGGACGAAGGCGCCGACTTCCGGATCGCCGGTTCCGTACGGCCGCTGCCACCGGCGGCCGGAATAGCCCTGCTGCGGGTCGCACAGGAGGCACTCACCAACACGCGCAAGCACGCACCGGGCGCCGCCGTCACGGTCACCCTGGCCTTCGGCGAATCGTCCACCCGTCTGACGGTCACCAATGAGGCGACGGTACGATCTGGCGTCGATCCGGCCGGAGAGCTTGCCGAGACCGGCGGTGGCTTTGGCCTCACCGGCATGCGCGAGCGCGTGGAACTGCTCGGCGGCACACTCGACGCAGGTCCCGAAGACGCAGGTCCCGAAGACGCAGGTCCCGGAGACGTGGGCCCCACGGACGCAGGTGCCCTAGCCGGTGGCTGGAGTGTGGAAGCGGAGGTCCCGGCGTGAAGGTGATCATCGTGGACGACCAGACCATCGTCCGCGACGGACTGGTCACCATCTGCGAGCGCCTGCCCGACGTCGAGGTGGTCGCCGCTGTCGGCGACGGTCGGCAGGCCCTGGCCGCGGTCGCCGAGCATTCCCCGGACGTGGTGCTGATGGACCTGCGCATGCCGCACATGGATGGCATCGAAGCCACGCGGCACATCACCATGGACCATCCCGCGACGCATGTCGTCGTGCTGACCACCTTCATCGACGACGAATCGATCAACGCGGCACTCACCGCCGGAGCACTGGGCTACCTCACCAAGGAAGCCGGGCGCGAGGACGTCGATCGGGCGCTGCGGGCGGCCGCCCGCGGGCAGGCCCTCCTGGACCCCGCCGTACACGCCCGCCTCGTCGCACTCGCCCGGCAGCAGCCCGCCGCCGGATCGGGGGAACTGCCCGCCGGGCTGACCGCACGCGAGGCCGAAGTGCTCATCTGCATGGCCAAGGGCCTGTCCAACCGCGAGATCGCCCGATCGCTGTTCGTCAGCGAAGCCACCGTCAAAACCCATGTCAACCGCGTCTTCGCCAAGACCGGCAGCCGTGATCGCGGCCAGGCCATCGCCTACGCGCACCGGCACGGACTCGGTTGAGCCCGGGTGAGTCGTTCGCCCTCACCGCGAGCCTTCGACCTGGCGTGGGCGTAGCAGCGGATGCCCGTGTCGAGGCCGCCGGTGTGCGTGTACGGCGTGGCATTTGTGCGTATGCGGTGTGGCGTTGCCGAGGCGCCGGTGTGCGGGTGCAGCGCGGCGTTGCCGAGACGCCGCGCTGCACCCGCGCCCAGGCCACCGCTCAGTCGGCGGCTGCGAACAACGCCTCCGCGTCGGCGACCGCCTCGGCCAGGGCGGCGGGCTCCGGCCGCAGCCCTGCCACGATCGTGTCGATGCCGCGCAGGCCCGCCCGCTGCAGGAGGCGTTTCTCGTTGGTGGCCCACTCGCCCCGCGCCGCCAGCACCGCGTGCGCCGTCTGCAGGGCGGCGGTCGCCACCGCCCCCGCCACCTCTGTGGCCTGGCCACGTCCGACGTACGCGGCCGAGGCATACCGCAGTGTCAGAGCCGCGCGCCCGCGCCACATCGGGGGCGCCGCCTCGCGCAGCGCCGCCGGGTATTCGGGGCGGGGCAGGGCGCCCCGCAGCACCTGGTTGAGGGCGAGTTCGGCCACCACCAGATAACTGGGGATGCCTGCCAGGTGGAACATCAGCGGCTCCCAGCGGAAGCGGCCCAGCCGCGACTCGGCGAGTTCGTGTTCCACCACCTCGAGGTCGCGGTAGTGGACGTCCACACGCCGTCCGTCGATCGTCAGCCAGGCGCCCCCGTTGAAGACACCACCGCCCCACTCGCCGATCTCGGAGACCTCGCCCTCCCAGCCGACGGCCCGCAGGTCGGCCGGGTCGAAGCCGCCCCGGTAGTACACGGCCAGGTCCCAGTCGCTCTCCGGGGTGTGGGTGCCTTGCGCACGCGAGCCCCCGAGGGTGACGGCGCGTACTGCGGGCAGGGCGGCGAGCCGCCCGGCGACATCGTCGAGAAACATGTCGTCGGTCATGTCGGTCATACGGATCCGATCGTGCGAAGTGGATGACGGGTGCGGCGGGCACACCGAACGGACGCCGGAGCACAGGCTCGGACGGCGTTCACGCGGATCGCAATCGGTGCGCCGGGTCATCACTTCATGACGCCGACCTTACCGCCCCCGCCGGACCCGAGCCCGGCGCTCCGGAACACCGACGGATGGCGGGGCGGGCGGCACGGACCAGGGGCGGTTCAGCCCTTTACCAGGCCCAGGCGGAACAGGCTCTCCGCGGTGTCGAGGATGGTCGTCACCGGGTCGCGCGGGGTCCAGCCGAAGACGGAACGCGCCTTCTCGGTGCGCAGGACCGGTACCTTCTCCGCCTGCTCGGCCGCTTCCCGCAGCGCCGAGTCGGAGCGGTCGGCCTCCCGCAGCTCTTCGTCGCTCACCTCATGCGTGGGTACCCGGGCGGCGCGCTCTCCGAGGTGTTCGGCCAGTACCTGGGCGATCCACAGAAAGCTGACGGCCCGTTCGTCGCTGGCGAGGAAGCGCTGTCCCGCCGCCGCGGGATGTGTCATGGCCCGCAGATGGAGGTCGGCGACATCGCGTACGTCCACCATGCCGAAGTGCATGCGGGGGGCGGCCTCCATCGCCCCCTCCAGCATCGCCTTCACAAGCTCCGTCGAGGCGGACAACCGGGGGCCGAGGGTGGGACCGAAGATGCCGCTCGGGTTGATCACCGTCAGTTCGAGGCCGTCTCCCTCCTCCGCCACGAAATCCCAGGCGGCCAGCTCAGCGATGGTCTTCGACCGGATGTAGGGCGCGTTGTCGTCCGCGGGGTCGGTCCAGTCGCTCTCGTCGTACTCGTCCCCGTCCTTCGCGCTATATCCCACCGCCGCGAACGAGGACGTCATCACGACCCTCTTCACACCGTGGTCCCGTGCCGCCCTCAGCACACGAAGGGTGCCGTCCCGAGCGGGGACGATCAGGTCGTCCGCGTTCTTTGGCTGGACGGAGGGGAACGGCGACGCGACATGAAGGACGCGGGTGCACCCCGCCACCGCGTCGTCCCAGCCGTCATCCGCGGTCAGATCGGCGCTGACGACATCGAGCCGCCCGCCGGGATCGACACCGGAGGCCGCGATGGCCGACCGTACGCTCGCTTCGGCGCTCGTGGCCCGGCCGTGCGAACGGACGGTGGTGCGGACCCGATGGCCGCTCCGCAGCAGGCCGCTGATCACATGGGTGCCGAGATAGCCGTTGCCACCGGTGACCAGGACGAGTTCGCCACCGTCGGTGTCGTTGTTGTTGATACCGGAGTCAGTGGACACGGGGATCGTCTTGCCTTCCATGGATTGCTGTGGATTCCTGTCCCCTACGGTTGCTTCTCACAGTGCGTCCATGACGCCCGTGACCTCTTCGATCGCCCGGCGCTCCGCATCGGCGTCGGCGCGCTCCCTCGCGTCCCACATCTCCTCCTTGAGTCGCAGATAGCGCAGGCGGACCTCCATGAGCGCCATCTCCCGCTCCAGACGCTCCGCGTTGCGCCGGAAGAGGTCGCGCAGGGGAGCGGCGCCCTGCGTGCCCTCGTCGAGGTGGCGGAGGTAGGCACGCATGTCCTGCACGCTCATGCCGGTCGATCTCAGACACCCCAGCGCCTTGATCGTCTCCACCACGGTCGGGTGGTAGCGCCGGTGGCCACTGTCCCGGTCGCGGTCCACCGCGGGGATCAGGCCGATCTTCTCGTAGTAGCGCAGCGTCGGCTCCGAGAGGCCGCTCAGCCTCGACACCTGCTGGATGGTCATCGGGGAGCCCCGGGCCTCTGTCCCTGTCGTTGTCATATGTCGAGCATCCGACACTTGAAGCGCTTGAGGTCAAGTGCGATCGACAGGCCGTCCCGCAAGCGGCCGGCCGGTGGCTACCGGGACGTCCCGGGCGTGGCGACGGCGGAGGGGGCAGCGGGCGCGCCGGGGCGCCGTCCGGGCGTGGAGATGGGGATGTCGCGCATGAGGAGCAGCGCCCCGAGGGCGAGGAGCCCCGCGGTGCATCCGCTCCAGGCGATGGTGGAGCCGATGGCCGTCGCGGTGGGCGCGGCCGTGCCGGAGTGGCCGATCAGGGACTGGGCGCAGGCCAGGCCGACCGCGCCACCGAGCTGCTTGGTGAGGGCGGAGCCCGCGGTGGCGGTGCCCATGTCGGCACGCGGGACGGAGTTCTGGGTGGCGATGGTGAGCCCGCCCATGGCCGGTCCGGTGCCGAGCCCGACGAGCAGCAGCAGAACGGACGTCAGCGCGAGCGGTGTGGTGGCCCTCAGGGCGAGGAAGGCGGCGGTGCCAGTGGTGAGCAGCCCCGCTCCGGTCAGCAGGACCGGTTTGACGTGTCCGCTGCGCAGCACGGTGGCGGCGGTGAGCCGGTTGCCCAGGGTCATGCCGATGAGCAGGGGGAGCAGCAGCAGACCGGAGGCGGTGGCCGAGTGGCCGCGGATGTGCTGGAAGTACAGCGGCAGGAAGATCCCCACCGGCAGAGCGGCGACCTGGAAGAAGAAACCGGCGGTCAGCAGGGCCGTGTAGGTGCGGTGCCGGAACAGCCGCAGGGGCAGGACGGGGACGGCGGCCCGCCGCTCGACCGGTACGAGCGAGGCGAGCAGCGCCAGACCGCCGAGCAGGCAGCCCATGACGGCCGGATCCGTCCAGGAGGGCGCGTACCCAGCGGTCGCGTTGCCTTTGAGGCTGAGGCCGGTCAGCGCGAGGGAGAGCCCGGCGGCGAGGAGGAGGATCCCCGCCGCGTCGAGCCGTCCGGACGGCGGGGCGGCGGGACGGCGGTCGGGCAGGGCCAGGGCGATGACGGCGATGGCGGCCAGCCCGAGGGGGAGATTGAGCCAGAACGCCCAGCGCCAGCCGACATGATCGGCGAGCAGCCCACCGAGGAGCGGGCCGCCGACCATGCCCGTGATCATCATGGTGGCCATCGCCGTCTGCATCCGGATCAGGCCCTGGGGGCGGGACGGTGGGTGAAGGTCGCGGACCAGGGCCATGCCGAGGGTCAGCAGGGCTCCGGCGCCCAGGCCCTGGATCGCGCGGGAAAGGATCAGCGTCGGCATGGAGGCGGACAGGCCGCAGGCGATGGAGCCGATCAGAAAGACGGTGAGCCCGCCGATCAGCAGCCGGCGGCGGCCGTAGAGGTCGGAGAAGCGGCCGTAGACCGGCACGCTGACGGAGGAGGTCAGCAGATAGGCGGTGACCAGCCAGATGTACCAGGCGTCCCCTCCACCGATCTGCTCGACGATGCGGGGCAGCGCGGTGCCGACCACGGTGCCGTCCAGCATGGCCAGGAAGGCGCACCCCAGCAGGGCGAGGGTGACCAGGGTCCGGCGGCGGGGCGGGAGTTCCTCGTACGCGTCGGGTCCGCTCACCTGACCTCCCCGGACGCCGCGAGCGCGCCGTGCAGGAAGAGGTCCACGACTTCCTCGGTGGTCAGCGGGTCGGGGGCGCCCAGCCGCCCGGCCGACATCAGCGTCAGCTGGAAGGCGTCCGCGAGCCGTTCCGGGGCGAGCCGCAGGCGGTCCCGGTCGGGTTCGAACAGCGCGGCCAGCGCCGCGCGCGGCCGGGCCAGGCTCGCCTCGCGGTCCGGGAGGCGTCCGTCCTTACCGGGCTTGGGGGCGACGCGTTCCAGCCGCCCGGCCGCCGCGAGCGCTCCGGCGACCGCACCGATACGCGCCATGTGCCCGCGCACCACATCGGCCGCCTCGGCGAGCCGGTCCGCCAGCGGCTGGTCCAGGGCGATCGACTCCAGATGGGCCACGGTGTCATCGGGCCGCACGGCCTCGGCCATACAGGCCGCGAGCAGGGCGTCCTTGTCCTCGAAGACGCGGAAGATGGTGCCTTCCCCGATGCCCGCGGCCCGGGCGATCTTCGCCGTCGTCACGGAGGCGCCGTATTCGACGACGAGGGGGAGCGCGGCGGCGACGATCATCGCGCGGCGCTGGTCGGGATCCATGGCCGGCGCACGGCGCCGGGGCGGGGTGGAGGAGTTCTCTGCCATACTGGTACCGTACGGAGTGAGTACTCACTCCGTCAATATGTTTGTGGGGAGCCACGAGGGGAGTGCCTGCGGGGAGCGCTGAGCGCAGGGCGGGCGGAGATGCCACGGCGCCGGGCGGACGGCCCGGCGCCGATGGCCTCATCCGTTGACGTCGTGCCGACACCTTCCAACGGAGTGTCGCCGCGGCCGCGACGTCATGTTCCGGGCCCGATCACAGGAGCCGCCACAGATGGTCATCGGTTCCGTTGTCGTCGTACTGCACCACCTGGGCGCTGTTGGCGGTGGACATGCCGTCGACGCCCAGCACCTTCTGGCTGTTCTTGTTGAGGACGCGGAACCAGCCGTCGCCGTTGTCCACCCTCCTCCAGAGGTGATCGGCCGTGCCGTTGTCCTCGTACTGGACGACGATGGCGCTGTTGGCGGTCGACATCCGGTCGACGCCCAGGACCTTGCCGCTGTGGCCGTTGCGGATCAGGAACCAGCCGTCGCCCCGGTCGATCCACTGCCAGGCGTGGTCTCCCGTCGGCGTGTTGTCGAACTGCACCACGCGGGCGCTGTTGGCGGTGGACATCTCGTCGACCGCCAGCACCTTGCCGCTGTGCTTGTTCCGCAGCCGGCGGAAGGGCGGTTCCGGGGTCCATGTCCGGCCGTCCGGCGAGGCCGTCGGAAAGCAGGTGATGCGCAGCCGGGCCGCGCCCATGGGGATGAGGGTGACCGTCTCGGCCGGTGTGTCGGCCCGGGCCGGGCTCTGCTGCAGCGGGGTGACCACCTGCTCGTCGTCGGAGACCCACTCGGGGATGCGACGCGCCTGGGCGGTCATGCGGACCGGGGTGCCCTCGTGAGTGAAGGGATTGGCGGCGAGCGGACCGTCGTCGCGGGTGAGGACGGGAAGGGCTCCGTGGGTGAGGCCGTAGTTCCACGGCGTGGTGGCGTGCACTTCGTACTCGGGAAAGGCGTCGGTACCGGCATAGCGCACGAAGTCCTCGCCGATGCGCAGGGAGTACGTCAGCGGGCCGTGGTCGACGCTGACCGCGTCGTGCTGCCCGGACCACGTCCGCAGGGTGGTGCGCTGCGGCAGGCGGATCGTCACCACATCACCGTCCGACCAGCTCCGGTCGACCTTGACGAAGGCCGGACCGCCGCCCGCGGCCACCGCCCGGCCGTTGACCTCGATGCTCGGGTTCTCGCACCAGCCGGGGACACGCAGATGGAGCGGAAAGGCCACCTTCTCGCGGGTGGACAGGGTGAGCCTGATGGTCTCGTCGAACGGATAGTCGGTGTCCTCGGTGAAGGAGACCGTCGTACCTCCGGCCACCTTCGCGCTCACCTGGCACGCGGCGTAGAGGGAGGCGGCGAGCCCCTTGTCGGGAGTGGCCAGCCACAGCTCCTCGGCGAAGTACGGCCAGCCCATGCCGTAGTTGTGCGGACAGCAGCGGTACTGGTCGACGCCCGGCTGGTACGACTGCATCGCGAAGCCGTTCTGGAACTGCCCCTGGGACTTCACCGCGTTGTTCAGATCGATGCTGTTCGCGCTGGTGATGTAGTGGGTGCCGGTGCCCTGGGGGTCGAGGGCGGCGGGCAGCATATTGAAGGCCAGATCCTCGCAGCGGTCCGCCCAGACCGGGTCGCCGGTGATCCGGGTCAGCAGTTCATGGCTGGCCATGAACTCGACGATGCCGCAGGTCTCGAACCCCTGCCGGGGGTCCGCGAAACCCGGGCGGTAGTTCTCGTCGCCGGCGATGCCACCGCCCGGGAACTGGCCGTATGCGCCGAGCACCGACGCGTAGGTGCGGTAGGTCGCCTGTCTGAGCTCGGCGGAGCCGGTCACCTGCGCGTACTGGGCGGGCTCGCGGAAGCCCTGGGCGATATTGACGTTGTGCGGACTCGGGAGATTGTCGACCCAATTGGCGCCGTACGTATGCATCTTGCGGACGAGGTCGAGGAGGAACGCCTCGCCGGTGCGCCGGTACAGCCACATCGCGGTGTCGAGCCCGTCGCCCCAGCGGTAGGAGACCCAGCTGGAGTCGAAGGCGCCCGGCCCCTGCGCGTTCATGAAGCTCAGGAAGCGGGTCAGGAAGGGGACGACGCGCTGGTCGCCGGTGAACTCCTCATGGGTGCGCAGGGCCATGAGAAGGGGGAGGAACGGCCAGAAGTCGGGGCCGCCGTTCAGCTTTGTCCGCAGGGAGCGCGGCCCGAAGAAGCCGTCGCTCTGCTGGGTGGCGAGGATGGCGTCGATCCACCTACGGGAGTTCGCGAGCGCTGCCTGGTCACGGGTGGCCACGGCCAGCGGGACATAGCCACGCAGCCAGTAGGGCACCTCCTCCCAGCCGTCCTGGTCCGGACGGGTCCACCCGGTGGCGTTGACATCGAGGAAGTGCGAGCGCTCCTCGTACCGGCCGCAGAGCCCGAGGAGTTGGAGACGAAGCTGCTCGGCCAGCCATCCGCGCGGGGTGATGCTCCCGGACGGGAGCCGGTCGAAGGCGTCGGCCAGCGGGGCCCTCGGCCGCTGGGCCGGGGATGCCACGGCGGCCGGGGCCAGGTGGGCGGCGAGCGCGGGGGCGCCGAGGGTGAGGGCGCTGGTGCGGAGGAAGCGACGTCGGTCGAGGGGCATCGTGCGGCTCCTGTCGGTGGGGTGCCGAGGAAGTGCCGAAGAATTGCCGAGGGATGTCAAGGTGGACGCGTCGTGCCTGACATCGTTGTCGGGCATCACAGCACGCCACCGGCGCCCTGTCCAGGTGCATGACAGGCAGGGAGCGCGACAAGCCGGGAGCGCGACAAGCCGCGAGTGTGACAAGCCGGGAGTACGACAAGCCGGAGTACGACCGCCCTGCCCCGGTGGGGCTCTATGCTGAGCGTGATGTCCGCACCCCAGGGCCCCACCTTCCGTGAGCTCGTCGTCCAGGCGCTGTCCTCCGTCGAGCACGGCTACGATCTGCTGGCCCCGAAGTTCGACCACACCGGGTACCGGACCCCGGCGTCGGTGCTGGACTCGGTGGCCGGCGCCCTGCGCGGGCTCGGGCCCTTCGACAGCGGCCTCGACGTGTGCTGCGGAACCGGCGCGGGCATGGGCGTGCTGCGGCAGGTGTGCCGGAAGCGGATCACCGGCGTCGACTTCAGCGCGGGCATGCTGGCCGCGGGCCGGGCCCGTACCCCGGTGGTGCCGGAGGCACCGCGCACGGGCTGGGTACGCGCCGACGTGCGCGCCCTTCCGTTCGGGCCGGTGTTCGATCTGGCGGTGAGCTTCGGGGCGTTCGGCCACTTCCTGCCGCGGGAGCTGCCGGGGCTTTTCGCCCAGGTCCACTCCGTGCTCCGCCCGGGCGGCCGGTTCGCCTTCCCGATCGGGGCACCGGCCCGTCCGGGATCCCGGCAGTACTGGGAGCTCCTGGCGTTCGACACCGCGATGCGGGTGCGCAACGCGGTATGGCGGCCGCGCTTTGTGATGTACTACCGGACCTTCCGGCTCGCGGAGGTGCGGGAAGAGCTGGTCCGGGCCGGGTTCGAAATCGAACTGCGGGCACTGGAGGAGCTCGGCCGACGGGCGGACGGCAGCCCTCGCTGCCGACTGGTCGTGGCCACCCGGCCCGGCTGAGCGGGCCCGTTGGCCACCGGCCGGTCTAGCGGGCCCGTTGGCCACCGGCTGGTCCGGAGCGCCCCCACACGGTACGCGGCGGATCGCAGGCACGGCGGCAACCCAAGCGGCGGTGGCGGCGACCTGAGGCTGACAACTTGTCAGCTACTCAAGGGAGTTCACAGTGCGCTCATTCCTCGCGCGCCTGGCCACCGTGCTGGCCGCCCTGGCCGCGCTGGTCGCCGCGCCCGGCGTCGCGACGGCCGCCCCGTCGCGGGTCGCCGACGACTGGAACCCGCCCGCCAACCTGGTGCAGCCGCTGGGCGAGGTGTGGAACCACGTCGAGTCGACCTACCCGGATCTCTACGGCTTCCGCAACTACGGCTGGGACCAGGTCATGGCCAACAGGGGAAGCGTCAACTACTGCGTCCGCTGGGAGTCCGACGCTCCCGTCAGCGCCGCGCTGCGCGACCAGATCCACGCCGCGGTCAAGAAGCAGTACGCCAAGTGGATGGCGGCCATGGTGGAGAACGGCAAGGGACACAACGCCTGGCCCTACACCAACGTCCCGGTCAACATCGTCGGCTGGGCCGTGAAGAACCGCTCGACACTCCAGTGGACCGACAACTCGGTCGACATCTACGCCGGGAACCTCGACAGTGGCGGCGCCCCGCAGTGCTCACCCGACTGTGGACGCTTCTTCCACCAGGACGGTAACTACTCGCGCTGCCCGGGCGGTGCGGCCCGCCACTACGACCAGTCGCTGTGGCTGACGAAGGGCTTCCAGGGCGGTGCCGGCGGGGACTGGGGCCAGCGTGTGGGACAGGAGTACTTCACCGGTGCGCTGAACCAGGACAACATCCACATCTACCTGCATGAAGTCGGCCACACCTTCGGCCTCGACGACTTCTACGACTGGACGCCGACCGGCCAGTGCTGCTTCCTCATGAAAGCGGGAAGCGCCACGCAGATCACGGAGTTCGACAAGTGGATGCTCCGTGACTTCTGGCGTCATCTGAAGAGCCGCTACGGCCTCTGAGCGGACGGTGTCCGCACCCGCTCACCATGCCCCTGGCCTCGTCAGCCGAGCCGTACCGGGCCTTCGGCGACGTCCCCTGTCCGGCCGGCAGGGGACGTCGGCCCGTTCAGTCGTCACATTCGCCGCGCCAGGTGAGGCTGGTCAGGGTGGCCCTGGAACCGATGATCAACTTGTAGTCGCCGGGGCCGGGGTTGAAGTGGAGGCACCTGCCAAACGTCTGTCCGTTGAAGACCCAGGTGGCCTGGATGTGATCGTGGCCCGGCTGACGGGTGCCGTTGTTGAAGATCGTGCTGCCGACGATGCCGGTCGGGTGGGAGCCCCTCCAGTTGCCGGTCGTCTTGATCACGGCCGGACCGTCGGTGCCCACGTTGCTGTCGAAGACGCAGACGTTCCCTGAGGGACAGTCGGGCGGACTGGGCTCGGCCGACGCGGTGGGCGCACTGGCGAGCACGGCGACGAGGGCCGCGGACAGGGCTGCCGTGACGGCGATGCGCTGGTGCATGGTGTTCCCCCTCCTGGGTGCCCCTTCCGCCGACAGGGCATCACGAACCGGCGGGGACTGGTCCCGAAGGCCCGTCCCCGGCCGGCTACGAGGAAATCGGTCTCATCCGGAACCAGTCGAACTCCGCCACACCGCCCCTGCCGCCGGTCGCCGGACCGGTGGCGAAGAGTCCCACGGTCGCCCCGATCCACTTGCCCGCGGTCGCCGGGAACGGCTCCCCGAGCGGCGTGAACCCCCGCCCGTCCACCTCGGCCGCGAACTGGCACACCGCTCCCGGCCGCACAGTCACCCGGAGCCGTACGGCAGAGCGCCCCCTCGGCAACGGCACCGGCGTGGCGGCGTCCACCTCGGCGGCGTCCTGGGCCGCGGTGCGGCAGACGAGGACGATCCGGTCGCCGTCGTGGCGCAGGCCCACCCAGGCGTAGGTCTCACCCAGGACCACCAGCCCGGCCCGGGACCCCTCCGGCATGGCCGACAGGCTCATCGAGGTCGTCGCGGTGAACGATTCGGCGGGCAACCGCTGGGTCAGCACATGGGGCAGCAGCCGTAAGTCACCGGCGGCCGGGCTCGGTTGGCAGACCAGGGCGAGCCGGCCCGGGGAGCGGCGCAGCGACCACCACGCCGGGTCGGGGTTCGCCTGCCACATCCACTGCCCGCCCAGCTCCGCCCCGGTGAACTCGTCGCCACTGGCCGGCGCGGTGACCTCCGTCCGGCCGTTCACCCGGGGCTTGGTGTGCACCAGCACCGGCGTACCCCGGCCACTGCCGTCGTCGGTGCCCATCACCGGCCAGCCATCGGTGCGCCACCGCATCGGCTGGAGGTGCACCACCCGTCCGTAGGCATCGCGGTCCTGGAAGTGCAGGAACCAGTCCTCACCGCTCTCCGTGGTCACCCACGCTCCCTGATGCGGCCCGTTGACGGGGCTGTCGCCCTGGGCGAGGACGATGCGGTCCTCGTACGGGCCCCAGATGGAGCGGGAGCGGAACGCCGACTGCCAGCCGTTGGTGACGCCTCCGGCGGGTGCGAAGATCCAGTACCAGCCGTCCCGCTTGTAGAGTTTCGGGCCCTCCAGCGTGGTGTAGCCGGGGAGGGCATCGCCGTTGATCACGATCCGGCCCGCGTCGAGCAGCTCGGTCCCGTCCGGGCTCATACGGTGCAGCGTGAGCCGGTTGTTGATGCCGCTGCGGCTCTTCGCCCACGCGTGGACCAGATACGCCTGCCCGTCGTCGTCCCACAGCGGACACGGGTCGATCAGCCCCTTGCCCGGTTTGACCGGACGCGGTGCGCTCCATGGCCCTCGCGGATCGGTGGCGGTCACCATGAAGATGCCGAAGTCGGGGTCGGGATAGAAGATCCAGAACCTGCCGTCGTGATGGCGCAGGGCCGGAGCCCACACCCCTTCGCCGTGCCTCGGCTCGCTGAAGTGGTCCTTGGGCTCCAGCTCGGTCAGGGCATGACCGATGACGCTCCAGTTGACCAGGTCGGCCGACCGCAGCACGGGCAGTCCGGGAACGCGGTTGAAGGTGGAGGCGACCAGATAGAAGTACGGGCCCACCCGGATCACATCGGGGTCGGACCAGTCGGCGTTGAGCACCGGGTTCTGATAGCGGCCGTCCCCCAGGTCGGCCACCCATGGCAGATGTGTCCGGGCCGAGGCCGGTTCACTTGCCGTCACCGCGCCACCTGCCTCGATCGGCCCGCCTGGCCGTGGCGTCGCCGAGGCCGGGGTGGTGGCGCCGATTCCGCCGAGCACCGTCGATCCGGCGACCGCGCCGAGGCCGGTCCGTAATACCTGCCTGCGACCGTGTTCGCTCACTGTTCCCTCCGGGGCGACTCATGGTGGTGCGTCCGTTGGTAAGCGCTTTCCGTCTTCCGCCGGAGTCTGTCAGCGCGCCATGGCCCGGGCAAGACCGGCGAGAATCCGCCACCGGACAATCGGCGGACCCGGCAACCTCCTGCCGCGCGGTGGCGACAGTCGCACGGCAGATGTCGTCGAGCAGTGGGAGTGGTGGGTCATGGAAGCCGAACGTCGGGTGGTGGGGCGCGGCAGGCGTCGTGGGCCGGCAGTGGGCGTCGGGGCCCTGATGCTGGCGGGCGCGGTCGCTCTGCCGGGGGCGGGGGCATTCGCCGAGGGCGCGCGCGGACCGGCCGCCGCGCCTTGGAGCGCCGATGTCGCCGACGGGTTCGCATCCGTCAGCGCGCTGGGGCAGAACGGTACGTACGGGGGCCGGGACGGCCGTACGGTCACCGTGCGCACCCTCGCCGATCTCGAGAAGTACGCGACGGCGGCCGAGCCGTACGTCATCGTCGTGGCCGCGGCGATCACGATGGATCCCAAGGGCAAGGAGATCAAGGTCGCCTCCGACAAGACCATCGTGGGCTCGGGCACCTCGGGTCAGATCGTCGGTGGCGGCTTCTTCCTGGGCCAGGGCGTGCACAACGTCATCATCAGGAATCTGACGATCCGTGATTCCTACGAGGGCACCTGGAACGACAAGGAGCACGACTGGGACGCCATCCAGATGGACGGCGCCCACCATGTGTGGATCGATCACAACGAACTGCGGCATATGGCCGACGGGCTGATCGACAGCCGTAAGGACACCACCTACCTCACGGTGTCCTGGAACCGGCTGCAGCAGAACAACAAGAGCTTCGGGATCGGCTGGACGGAGAACACCACGGCCGACATCACGATCCACCACAACTGGTTCCGCGAGAGTGAGCAGCGCAACCCGTCCGCCGACAACATCGCCCATGCGCATCTCTACAACAACTACCTGCAGGACGACCCCGGGACGGACATCAACTCCTCCTACGGCAACTACGCCCGGGGGAACACCAAGATGGTGCTGGAGAACAGCTACTTCCAGGGCTTCGAGAACCCCGTGATCAAGGACGCCACCGCCACCCTGGTTCAGCGCGGCAATGTCTTCGTCAACACCACCGGCCGCAACGAGAGCGGCGGCACCGCGTTCGACCCGAAGGCGTATTACTCCTACTCCCTCGACCCCGCCGACCGGGTGCCGTCCATCGTGACCTCCGGCTCGGGCCCCACCCGGGCCATCGGCACCACCGGCTGACCCGGCTGGCGCCGATATCGGCGTGACCTGCCCTTACGCGGCGTCGTAGCCGGGGAGAGCCAGCGCCGAGTGCGCCTTCCGGCCCGTGCTGTTGAGCACGGGGGACAGGTCGCGCAGCGCCTCGTTGCGCCGTGCCAGATCCTCGGGAGTGCGGGGGGACAGACTCGCGCTCCCTTCGGTGGCGAGTGCCTGGTTCATCTCCACGAACGACCGCACGGTGCGCTCGTACCTCTCGTAGGCGTCGGCGTGGTCGGGGCCCGTGGCCAGCTCGCCGGCGAGGACGTACGCGCCGACCAGCGCCAGGCTCGAGCCCTGGCCGGAGAAGAACGACGGCGCGTAGGCGGCGTCGCCGACCAGGGCGACCCGGCCGGTGGACCACCGTGGCATATGGATCTGGCTGACCACGTCGAAGAAGAGGTCGTCGCTGTCGCGCATGGCGGCGACCATGCGCGGGATCTCCCAGGCGTATCCGGCGAACGTCCCGGCCACGAGGTCGCGCTGGGCGGCGGGGTCGCGGAAGGCGTCGAGGGGCGGGTCGGGGCGCAGGAAGCTGAGGAAGGCGTGCACCCGGTCGCCGTCGCGGGGTGCGTAGAGGACGGCGGTCCTGCCCGGCACGTTCCAGGTGAGACCCTCGTGGGCGAGCCCGAGGTGGTTGGGCATGGTGAATCCGGCGAAGCTGTGGCCGAGATAGCGGTGGTAGGGCTCCTCGGGGCCGAAGGCCAGGCCCCTGGTGCGCGAGTGGATGCCGTCGGCGCCGATGACCAGGTCGAAGGTGCGCCGGGCGCCGCCGCGGAAGGTCACGTCCACCCCGCCGTCGTGGTCGTGGAGGGTGGCGATGGAGTCGTTGAAGAGGAGTTCGACGTCGTCGCGGATCGCCCCGTAGAGGATCTCGGCCAGCTCTCCGCGAGGGATTTCGAGGTCGTGGCCTTCCTCGCCGCCGGAGATGGCTTCGGGCCGGAGGGCGGCTATCGGACGGCCTTCCACGTCGACGAAGGAGATCCGGCGGACGGCGACGTGGGCGTCCTGGAGCCGGGGGAGCACCCCCATGCGCCGGACGACCTCGACCGCGGTGCCGCGGATGTCGATGGGGTAGCCGCCACCGCGTAGTGCGGCCGCCTTCTCGACGAGTGTGACCGCGAAACCGTACCGGTGGAGCCAGTAGGCCAGCGCGGGGCCGGCGATGCTGGCCCCGGAGACCAGGACCGTGCGCTTCGGCGTGGTGTTCATGCCGCTCATGGGCACTCCTCTCCGGCCCTCCTGCGGGGGAGGGCCTGGCGCATACCTAACTCAGGTATCCTTTTTCGTGGCGTGAAAGGGCCCTGGATGCGGGGCCGATGGGATGACTATATACCTAACTTAGGTAGATGTGGAGGGCGGGCATGACCGCCGAGGAACCGGAGGCCGGGCAGGGCGGCGACGGTGAGCACGACCTGCTGGCCATGCTGCCCCGTCTGACGCAGCTCAGCGGTGCCGTGAACCGGGGCCGCCTGACCGAACGCGCCATGGAGGCCGCCGGTGTATCCGTGGACCGGCCCGCGATGTCGGTGCTGATCTCCCTGCACGTGGCGGGCGGTCCACTGCGCGTGGGGGAGATCGCCGCACGGATGCAGGTCGTCGGGCCCCATGTGACCCGGCAGGTGAACGAGCTGGCGCGGCGCGGACTGGTCCACCGGGTCACCGATCCGGACGATCAGCGCGCTCGGCTCATCGAGCCGACCGCCGAGGGAGCGGCGGCGACCGACCGCTATATGCGGACCGTCCTCGGATGGTTCGGCGACGCCCTCGCGGGCTGGAGTCCGCACGACCGCGAGGTCTTCGGCCGGCTTCTGGCGCGCTTCGTCGACGACCTCACCGCCCATCTGGACTCCCTCGACGACGATCGGCCCGCATAAGCGGACACGCGCCCGGCCGGAGGTCCTCCTACCCGGACGCCCGGCCCGTCTCGACGAGGTCGGCCAGCTTGTCCAGGCTCATACGGGTGCCCAGCTCGTTGTCGGCGGCCGGTACGGCGTCGGGGAGCCCCTCGTGCAGGATGTGGACGTCCGTGCCGCCGCCCTCCGCGTCGGTGAGCGTGGTCGTGATCGTCATCGTGGTGCGCAGGGCGGGATCCGTGGTCTCGAACTCGGACACCTCGACCACCTGCTCGTCCGGCACCAGCCGGCTGAAGCGGCCGTGGTAAGTGTCCGTATGGCCGCCCGACTTGCCGGTGCTCGCCGGGTCGTCGTAGATGAGCGAGATGCGGAAGGTCCCGCCTTCGTGGGGGTCGAACTCATGCACCCGGCAGGTCATGCCGTCGGGCACCCGCCAGGCCGCGACGGCGCTCGCGTCGAGGAGCGCCCGATAGACGGCCGAGCGCGGAGCGTTCATGCGTCGGGAGACTCGCGTGGCATACATGCGCCCAACCTAGCGGCCGGGTGGCGGGCACATAAGCCGGTGGCCCGGTGCCCGGCCGCTGGGTTGGGCGGCGGCGGAGGTCTAGCGTCCGGAAAGACCTCCGCCGCCGGGACACCCCATCCACGGAGCGTTGTCGAGGGGTGCCGTTTTCGGGGGAGTGCGGGTCAGCGCTTGACCTTGCGGGTCGCCCGCAGCCACTCCTTGTTCATCGCGGTGATGGAGAACAGGGGGATGCCCTTGGGGCAGGCGGTGGCGCACTCACCGGTGAGGGTGCAGCCGCCGAAGCCCTCGGCGTCCATCTGGGACACCATGTCCAGCACCCGGGTCTCCCGCTCGGGAGAGCCCTGGGGCAGCACATTGAGGTGGTTGACCTTGGCCGAGGTGAACAGCATCGCCGCACCGTTGGGACAGGCCGCCACGCAGGCGCCGCACCCGATGCACTCGGCGTGCTCGAACGCGAAGTCCGCGTCCGCCTTGGGCACCGCGGTCGCGTGTGCCTCCGGCGCGGCCCCGGTCGGGGCGGTGATGAAGCCACCGGCCTGGATCACCCGGTCGAAGGCGGAGCGGTCCACCACCAGGTCCTTGATGACCGGGAAGGCGGAGGCACGCCACGGCTCGATGTCGATGGTGTCGCCGTCCTGGAAGGACCGCATATGGAGCTGGCAGGTGGTGGTGCGCTCGGGACCGTGGGCGTCACCGTTGATCACCAGGCTGCACGCACCGCAGATGCCCTCACGGCAGTCGTGGTCGAAGGCCACCGGCTCCTCACCCTTGACGATGAGTTCCTCGTTGAGGATGTCGAGCATCTCCAGGAAGGACATGTCCTGGGAGACGCCGTCGAGCTGGTAAGTGGCCATGGCACCGGGGGTGTCGGCGTTCTTCTGGCGCCAGACGCGCAGGGTGAGCTTCATGCGTAGCTCCGCTGAGTGGGATGGACGTACTCGAAGGTCAGGTGCTCCTTGTGGAGCACGGGGGCGGCGCCGGTGTCGGTGAACTCCCAGGCCGCGGCGTAGGTGAACTCCTCGTCCCTACGGGCGGCCTCGCCGTCGGGGGTCTGGGACTCCTCGCGGAAGTGGCCACCGCAGGACTCGGCCCGGTGCAGGGCGTCCAGGCACATCAGCTCGGCCAGCTCCAGATAGTCCACGACCCGGTTGGCCTTCTCCAGCGACTGGTTGAACTCCTCGCCGGTGCCCGGCACCTTGATCCGCCGCCAGAACTCCTCGCGGATCTGCGGGATGCGGTCCAGCGCCTTGCGCAGCCCCTCGTCGGTGCGGGCCATGCCGCAGAACTCCCACACCAGCTCGCCGATCTCGCGGTGGAAGGAGTCGGGGGTGCGGTCGCCGTCGACGGCCAGCAGCTTGGCCAGCCGGTCCTCGGTCTCCCGCACCGCCTCCACGGCCGCGGGGTGCCCGGCGTCGACCTCTTCCTTGTGCGGGTGGCGGGCCAGATAGTCGTTGATCGTCGACGGCAGGACGAAGTACCCGTCGGCCAGGCCCTGCATCAGCGCGGAGGCGCCGAGCCGGTTGGCACCGTGGTCGGAGAAGTTGGCCTCGCCGATCGCGAACAGCCCCGGCACGGTGGTCTGCAGGTCGTAGTCGACCCACAGCCCGCCCATCGTGTAGTGGATCGCGGGGTAGATGCGCATCGGGACCTCGTACGGGTTCTCCGCCGTGATCCGCTCGTACATGTCGAAGAGGTTGCCGTACTTCTCCTCGACCGCCTTGCGGCCCATCCGGGCGATGGCGTCGGCGAAGTCCAGATACACGCCCTGGCCGCCGGGTCCGACGCCGCGGCCCTCGTCACAGACGTTCTTCGCGGCGCGGGAGGCGATGTCGCGCGGCACCAGATTGCCGAACGACGGATAGATCCGCTCCAGGTAGTAGTCGCGCTCGTCCTCAGGGATCTCGGCCGCGGGACGGGTGTCGCCCTTCGCCTTGGGCACCCAGATCCGGCCGTCGTTGCGCAGCGACTCGCTCATCAGGGTCAGCTTGGACTGGTGGTCCCCGGAGCGCGGAATGCAGGTCGGGTGGATCTGGGTGAAGCAGGGGTTGGCGAAGTACGCGCCGCGCCGGTGCGCCCGCCAGATGGCGGTCGCGTTGGAGTTCATGGCGTTCGTCGACAGATAGAAGACGTTGCCGTAGCCGCCGCTGGCCAGCACCACCGCGTCGGCGAAGTACGTGGAGATCTTGCCGGTCACCAGATCGCGGGCGACGATGCCACGCGCCCGCCCGTCGACCACGATCAGGTCCAGCATCTCGGTGCGGGCGTGCATCTCCACATTGCCCGCCGCGATCTGGCGGGACAGCGCCTGATAGGCGCCGAGCAGCAACTGCTGGCCCGTCTGACCGCGGGCGTAGAAGGTGCGGGAGACCTGCACACCGCCGAACGAGCGGGTGTCCAGCAGACCGCCGTACTCCCGGGCGAAGGGCACGCCCTGGGCCACGCACTGGTCGATGATCTCCACCGAGATCTGCGCCAGGCGGTGGACATTGGACTCGCGGGCGCGGAAGTCGCCGCCCTTGACGGTGTCGTAGAACAGCCGGTGGATCGAGTCGCCGTCATTGCGGTAGTTCTTCGCCGCGTTGATCCCGCCCTGGGCGGCGATGGAGTGGGCCCGGCGCGGCGAGTCCTGGTAGCAGAACTGCACCACGTGGTAGCCCTGCTCGGCCAGGGTGGCGCCGGCGGCGCCACCGGCCAGGCCGGTGCCCACCACGATGATGGTGTGCTTGCGGCGGTTGGCGGGGTTGACCAGCTTGGCCTGGAAGCGGCGGGTGTCCCAGCGCTCGCTGACCGGCCCGGAGGGGGCCAGCTCGTCCTCGATCGGCTCGCCGACGGTGTACTCGGTGTATTCGCTGTACGAGGTCATGGTCAGCTCACCACTCCGGTCATGACACCGACGGGTATCGAGATGAACCCGGCGGTGAGAACGATCGCCAGCCCATTGGCAGTGGCCTTGAGGGCACGGTCACGGGTGCGGCTGCCCGCGCCCAGGGTCTGCGCGGCGCTCCAGAAGCCGTGCTGGACGTGCATGCCCATGGCCAGCATCGCCACGATGTAGATGACGTTCCCGTACCAGGTGGAGAAGGTGTCCACCACGTTCTGGTACGGATGGCCCTCCTGGAATCCGCCGCTGTGCGTGGTGCCGGTGGTGAGGTCCAGGATGTGCCACACGATGAACAGGGCCAGGATCACCCCGCCCCAGCGCATGGTCCGGGTTGCATAGCTCATCCGTGGCTTGGCATGGACGTAGCTCTGCGGGCGAGCCTTGATGTCGCGCCTGCTCAGCTGGTAGGCGGACACACCGTGCAGGATCACCGCGGCGACGAGGACGATACGGGCGATCCACAGGCCCCATTCATGGTGCAGGACGGGCGCCCCCATGACACGCAGCCAGTGTCCGTAGCCGTTGAACTCCCCGGGACCGAAGAAGATCTTCATGTTTCCGAGCAGGTGGGCACAGAGGTAGCCGATCATGATCAGACCGGTCACGCCCATGACGATCTTCTTGCCGAGGGTCGATTGCCAGAATGTGAGCGCCATGGACGGCCGTCGCTCCGCCCGCGTCGGACGCTGCTCCGGCCGCGTTGTCAATGCCATGGACACGACGGTAGAACCCGGCGGGTCGAAAGGGCCAAGATATGATTCTGATCATCTCGATAGCCAGCGTCTATCGAGGGCCGCTCAGATCCGGCCACGCTTGGCCCGGCGTCCCCCTGGCCGTCTCCCGGCCGGGTGAAAACGGTCAGCGGAAGCCCTCGCGGGTGATGCCGATGGCCTGCCGGAGCAGGTCCACGACATCGCGCTCACGGCGTTCGAGAGCCGTCTGCCCGACGACGCGGAAGGCGGCGAGCAGGGTCGCGGCGAGGACCTGGGCCCGCAGCGGGGTGTCCGGTCCGGCGGGGAGGCGCTCTTCGGCGGCCTCGGCGAGATCGCGCTCGGCGGCGGCGTAGGTGGCGACCAGCTCCGGGAGCAGCGCCGGATGCAGGCGCAGGGTCCGGTAGTGCTCCTCCTGCGCCGGGTCGGCGGCGAACTCGGTGGAGTGCTGCTCGGCGGCGTGGATGACCGCCGTCATCAGGGATTCCCCCGCCGGGCGGGCCCGGATCAGCTCGACCAGCCGGACCGTACGCGCCCTGTCGTGATGCAGCAGCGCCTGTTCCTTGCTGGCGAAGTAGTTGGAGAAGGTGCGCCGGGAGACGGTGGCGGCATCGGCGATGGCCTCCACCGTGAGGTGCTCGACGCCGTGCTCGGCGGCGAGGCGCACGGCGGCATCGTGCAGCGACTGGCGGGTCGCCGCCTTCTTGCGCTCGCGCAGGCCGGTAGTCATCGCCGAGGAGCATACGCGAGAAGGCCGATTCTTGCCCACTGGGAAATCTTGCGCAACGAGAAGGTTTTCTGTGAGGCTGAGCCCGCGCCGCCGGTCAACGGACCCCGGGCGGCGCCCGAGCCCCGCAGACCGTCCGACGACAGAGGCGCGAGGACCCCCTATGCCCACCCCCCACCAGCCGCCCACCGCCACCACGTCCATGGACGCCGAGGAGCTGGGATTCGACCCGGACGCCCTGCGAGCGAAGTACCGGGCCGAGCGTGACCGCCGCATCCGCCCCGACGGCAGGAAGCAGTACCGGCGCATCGCCGGCGACTTCGACTCCTACGCCCAGGACCCGTACGTGGAACCGGAATTCACCCGGGAGCCACTGCACGACCGGGTCGAGGTGCTGATCATCGGGGGCGGATTCGGCGGTCTGCTCGCCGGTGCGCGGCTGCGGCAGGCCGGTGTGCGGGAGATCCGCATGATCGAACAGGGCGGGGACTTCGGCGGCACCTGGTACTGGAACCGCTATCCGGGTGTCCAGTGCGACATCGAGTCCTACGTCTATCTGCCCCTGCTCGAGGAGATCGGCTACGTACCGCGGTGGCGATACGCGCCGGGCGAGGAGATCAGACAGCACGCGCGGGCGATCGGACGCCACTTCGACCTCTACCGCGACGTCCGCTTCCGGACCCAGGTGACAGAACTCCGCTGGGACGACACCGAGTTGGAGTGGACCGTCCACACCGACCGGGACGACCGCATCCGGGCCCGCCATGTGGTGATCTCCAGCGGAACACTCAGCCGGGCGAAACTCCCCGGCATCCCCGGGATCGAGACCTTCAAGGGGCATACGTTCCACACCAGCCGCTGGGACTACGACTACACCGGCGGCGACGCGAGCGGCGGACTGCACGGACTCGCCGACAAGCGCGTGGCCCTCATCGGCACCGGCGCCACCGCCATCCAGGTCGTGCCACATCTGGGACGGGACGCCGAGCACCTGTATGTGTTCCAGCGCACGCCCTCCTCGGTCGATGTGCGTGGCAACCGCCCCACCGATCCGGGGTGGGCCGCATCGCTGACGCCCGGCTGGCAGCGGCGCCGCAGGGACAACTTCCTCGCCGTCGTCACCGGCGGCCAGGCGGCCGAGGACCTGGTGGACGACGGCTGGACGAGCACCGCGCGGCTGCAGCAGAAACTCATCCCGACCGACAGCTACGCGGGCCTGCCGTCCCAGGAGCGCGAACGCCTCTACGAAATCGCGGACTTCCAGAAGATGAACGGGATCCGCGACCGCGTGGACTCCATCGTCGAGAACACGGCGACGGCCGAGGCGCTCAAGCCCTGGTACCGCTACATGTGCAAGCGCCCCACGTTCAGCGACACCTATCTGGACACCTTCAACCGGCCCAACGTCACACTCGTGGACACGGCCGACCACGGGGGCGTCGAGCGCATCACCGAGAACGCCGTCGTGGTCGACGGGGTCGAGTACGAGGTCGACTGCGTCATCTTCGCCACCGGCTTCGAGGTCGGCGTCTCCGGCGTCACCTCCGGACTCCTGCCGGTGCACGGCCGCGGCGGTGTCACCCTGACCGAAGCCTGGCGCGACGGCCCGAAGACACTCCACGGCTTCTACAGCCACGGCTTCCCCAACCTCTTCCAGCTCGGCCCGCTGCAGAACGCCAGCGCCGTCAACTATGTGCACATCCTCGATGAGCAGGCGATCCATGTCGCCGAGGTGCTCGCCGAGGCGCGCAAGCGCCGGGCCCGGTATGTCGAGCCGACCGCCGAGGCCGAGGCGGCCTGGCGCGCCACCATCCGTGAGAAGGCGGCGGACCTGTACGCCTTCCAGGCCGAGTGCACCCCCGGCTACTACAACAACGAGGGCATGCCCAGGGAGCGCAGCGAGTCCTTCGGCGACGGGCCGATCGCCTTCCATGAGCTGCTCAGGCACTGGCGCGCGGACGGCGGCATGAACGACGTGCTGGTGGTCTGACACCGATGGATATCACCCACTCCCAAGGAGCGACGATGCACCCCAGCCGGTTCGACGACACCGGCCGCGGCCGGGCCACGAGCGACCGTATGGAGGTGCGTCGACTCACCAGGGCGAACCGGCTGTGGGGATCCAACGGCGTCACGTTCGGCCCCGACGGGCGGCTGTACGTGGCGCAGTTCCTCGCCGGGCAGATCAGCGCCGTGGACCCCGCCTCGGGCGATGTCGAGGTGGTGGTGCCGCTCGACGGCCCGGTGGAGGCGCCGGACGACCTGGCCTTCGGGGCGGACGGCTCGATGTACATCGCCGATCTGACCCCCGGCCGGGTGTGGCGGCGCAGCTCGGAGGGCGCGTACACCCTGGTCTCCGACCAGGTGTCGGTGCCCAACGGCATCACCTGCGTCGGCGACCGCCTCTTCGTCAACGAGATGAAGATGAACGGCCGGCTGATGGAGCTGTTCCCCGGCGGCGGCGACCCGGCGGTGCTGACCGACGGGCTGGCCCTGGGCAACGCCATGCAACTCGGCCCCGACGGCTGCCTGTACTACCCGCAGATGATGCGCAACCAGGTCTGGCGGATCCCGCCCGACGGCGGGGTGCCCGAACTGGTCGCCGAGGAGGTGGACGACCCGGTCGCGGTGCGGTTCGACCGGGGCGGCGTGCTCGTCGTCCTGTCCCGTGGCATGGCCGGTCTGGTGACCCGGATCGATCTGAACACCGGGGCCCGGACCGTCGTGGCAAGCGGCATCGTCGGGCTGGACAACGCCGCGTTCGACCACGAGAACCGGATGTTCGTCTCCAGCTTCGCCAGTGGCGGGATCGCGGAGGTGCACACGGACGGCAGGACGCGGGTGGTGGTCCCCCAGGGGTTCGACGGGCCGTTCGGCATCACGGTCGACCTCGGTGGCACGGTGTACGCGGCCGACCACTTCCGCCTGGCGAGCCCGGACGTCTCCGGCTCCGGTCCTGGTCTCGGTCCCGACTTCCGTCCCGGCTCCGGTCCCGGCGCCGGTGAGGACGGAGACGAGCCCGGTGTCGTCACCCACGAGCTGATATACGCCGTGCACAACGTCACCGCCGACGACGGCCTGCTGCACCTCACCTCTCAGCTCGGCGATGTACGCACCCACGACCCCGTCAGCAAGACCACGCGGGTACGGGCCACCGGGCTGGACCAGCCCACCGGAATCGCCGTCGCACCGGACGGCTCCCTCGTGGTCGCCGAGACCGGTGCGGGCCGCATCCTGCGCATCGACGACACCGACACGGTGAGCGTGCTCGCCGAGGGGCTCGACCACCCCCTGGACATCGCCTTCGACGGCGAACGGCGCTGCTATGTCAGCGACGACCGGCGCGGCGCGGTGCTCCGGCTGGAGGACGGCGCGGTGGTGGTCGTCGCTGACGGGCTCGGCGCACCGCAGGGCCTGGCCGTGCGCGGTGACGAGCTGTTCACGGTGGAGGTCGCGCGACGGCGGCTGCGGGCGATCTCGCCGGCCACGGGAGAGAGCAGGATCGAAGCCGAGAACCTGGCGGTCGGCCTGCCGCCCGGGATCACGCGCACCGAACCCGAGCCGATCCCCGGAGTCCCCGGCCGCCCGCGTCAGTTCGCCGGGCTTGCCGTCGCCCCGGACGGGGCCCTCCTCGTATCGGCCAATGGGGAAGGGAGTGTGCTGCGTCTGACCGGGCCGGCCGAATGAGGTTCGCCGCCTGAGCGGCTGCGCCGGAGCGGCTGCGCCTGAGCGGCTGCGCCGGAGCCGCCGCTCAGGAGAGGTCGACCCACACCTTTCCCGCCGCGGTGTACGCCGCGGTGAACGCCTCCTGGACGTCCTCCAGGGCATAGCCGTCGCTGACCACCGCCCCGAGCCGGGGTGGTGTCCGCGACTCCAGGGCGCTGACGGTCTGTGCGAAGTCCACCGGATGGTCGTAGATCATGCTGCCGATGAGGGTGATCTGCCCCGCCACCAGATCGCGGGGCGAGACCCCGAGAGGAGAGGTGTTCATCCCGATCAGAACCGCGGTGCCGGGTTTGGTGAGCCGCCGCAGCCCCTGCTCGATGACTCCGGGGGCGCCGGAGGTCTCGAAGAGACAGGGGAGCCCGTCCGTGTCCGGTGGCAGGGGCGTCGCGCCCAGCGAACACGCGCGGTCGAGCCGGGCCTCGCTGGGCTCCTGGACGAACACCGTCACACCGTGGTCGACCAGCGCCTGACACAGCAGCAGACCCTGGGAACCGGCCCCGATCACCAGGCAGCTCTGCCCCGGCGCGATGCCCGAGCGCCGCATCGCCGCCCGTGCCACGGTCGCCGGTTCCACACAGACCAGGTCCTCGAGCGACAGCCGCGGGGCGACCGGCCAGACGAACGCGGCCGGCGCGACGACGTAGTCACTCAGCAGACCGGGAACGGTCAGTCCCACAGCGGCCCGGCCGGCGCAGGCCGACGTCCGCCCGGCCCGGCAGGGGGCGCACGCCAGACAGCAGTAGTCCGGTTCGATGACCACGTCCTGGCCGGTGCGCAGACCGCTGACCGCACTGCCCAGCTCGACGATCCGCCCCGTCCCCTCGTGGCCCAGGATCCAGGGCAGACGCGGTGGCCGCCGGTGTCCCGCGTGCACCGCGAGATCGGAGCCGCACAGCCCCGTGCCCCGCATCCGGATCAGCACGTCCCCGGGGCCGCAGGACGGCTCCGGCACGGACACCACGGACAGCGCACCGGGCTCCGTCAGCACGGCGGCCCTCAAGGGATCGCCTGCTTTCCGGAAAGACGCGCCACCAGCATCATGCCAAGAGCGTGCCACACATGATCCGCGCGGCGGTAGACCACATCACCGGCGCACCTGACCAAGTCTCAGCCGCCGCACACCACCTACGCGTACGCTGAGGACGCGACTTGCCATACCGTGAGCAAGGAGTGGAACGGCCATGTCGGGCAGCACCCTGGCCCCCGATATCGATCAGGCCCTGTACGCACTTTCCCCCGAGGGGCGGAAACTTCTCTTCACCGAGGCCAAGACGGCCTATGACTTCAGCGACAAGCCGGTGGGCGACGACCGCGCGAAGTGGTCGCCACGGCCCGGATGATGCTGATCGCCGGATACGAGCCGACCGGCAGCTTCATCAGCAACGCGGTCTTCTCCCTGCTGTCCCGGCCGGACCAGCTGGAGCTGCCGCGCAAGGACCCCGAACTGGCCGGGCGCGGCCTGGAGGAACTGCTCCGGCACGCCGGGCCGGGCATCCTCGTCGTGCGTTTCGCCAACGAGGACGTGGAGATCGGCCCGTACAGATCCGCGCCGGCGACCAGGTGCTTCTGGACATGGACGCCGCACACTCCGACCCGGCCCACTTCACCGACGGCGAGCGGCTGGACCTGACGAGGGATTCCGGCATGCATCTCCAGTTCGGCCACGGCATCCACTACTGCGTCGGTGCGCCACTGGCCAGGGTGGAGGGGCAGATCGCCCTGGAGAGCCTGGTCCGGCGGTTCCCCGGCCTGCGGTTGAGCGTTCCCGCCTCCGAGATCAGCCACAGCAAGAACCCGTTCATCCGCTCGCTGACCGCGCTCCCCGTCGAGTTCGAGGCTCAGCGGCCCGAGGGGTGATCACTGGACGACGTCGGATCGGCCAGGCCGGTGACCCGCATGGTGATGTTCAGCCGTCCGGACCTCAGTCCGGTGGCCGGGTCGCCGGTTCCGGGCAGGATCTTGGGGACGGCATGGTAGGCGTAGCGGGAGGGGCCTCCGAAGACGAACAGATCCCCGGAGCCGAGTTCGAGATCGGTGTACGGCTTGGTACGGGTCTCGGTGTTGCCGAAGCGGAAGACGCAGCTGTCGCCGATGGTGAGCGAGACCACCGGGGCGGATGACCTCTCGTCCTTGTCCTGGTGCATGCCGAGTTTCGCCTGGGCGTCGTAGAAGTTGATGAGCGCGGTGTCGGGGGTGTACCCCTCACCGGCCGTCTCGTCGTCGTATGCGTCGGCCAGGGCACGACGGCCCAACTCGACCATCCAGTGCGGGAATTCGGCGACCCGGGCGCCGTTCACATCGTCGGCGGTGCGGGTGTACGCATAGGGCTGCCAGTGCCACCCGATGCACACCGTCCGCACCGACATGACGCCCCCGCGCGGCAGCTTCGTGTGCCGGATCGGGACCGGGCCGGTGGCCCAGCCCCGGCAGGCGATGACCAGCTCCCGCTGCTGTTCGAGGGTGAGCCAGCCCGGCACGTGGACGGCGCCGGGGGCCACCTCGAGGCGTGGGCGGGGGATCAGGGCGTTCATACGGCGTTCTCCGCAGGCGGGTTGGCGATGTCAGGCCGCGTCGTGGAAGACCAGGCCAAGTGCGTGGCGGCGCCCGGAGCGCACCGTGCTGACCCCGTGCCGCATGACACCGGCCGACCAGCCGCGCTTGGTGGCCACGGGGCGGTCACGGGTGGTGAAGATCAGCCCGTGGCCCTGCTGGAGTACGGCCGTGGTGCCCCGGGACTGGGCGCGGGGCCGCTGCTCGACCAGCAGGAACTCCCCGCCCGTGTAGTCCGTGCCGTACGCGTCCAGCCCGATCACCACCTGAAGCGGAAAGAGCATGTCGCCGAACACGTCTCGGTGCAGGGCGTTCCAGTCGCCGGGGCCGTATCGCAGCAGGATCTGCGCGGAGCGGTCCTGTCCGGCCTCATGGCACATGGCCAGCCACTTCTCCAGGCTGTCCGGCCAGGGCGCCGGGCGGCCGAGCCGCTCCGCCCAGTCACGGGCGATGGTCAGCAGCCGCGGGTAGAGCGCGGCGCGCAGCTCGGCGACCGGCTCGGGCAGGTCATGGGTGAAGTAGCGGTACTGACCGGAGCCGAAGCGGTGGCGGGCCATGTCGATCGTGCTCCTGAACCGCTCGTCCCGTTCGTAGAGCCCGGCGATACGGGCGCACTGGGCAGGGGGCAGCAGCCGTGGAGTGAGCGCGCACCCGTGGGTGTCCAGCTCTTCGGCCAACTCTGGCCAGTCGGCCGCGGCCACGCGCTGGTGGAAGCGTGCGGTGTCGGTCGTGGTGCTCATCGGTGTTTCTCCGGGATCGTGCTCATCGGTGTTCTCCGGGATCCGGGAAGGATGCGGTGCGGGCCCCGACCGGTGGGCGCGAGGCCCGGTGGGCGCGAGGCCCGGTGGGTGCGGGGCCCGCGCTCAGGCGTTCTGGAGGGCGCCTTCGTGGACGAGGAGTCGCTGCTTGCGCTCCAGCCCGCCCGCGTAGCCGGTCAGCGCGCCGGTGGCGCCGATGACACGGTGGCAGGGCCGTACGACCAGCAGCGGATTGCGGCCGATCGCGGTGCCGACGGAGCGAACCGCCGTGCGCGGGGCGCCGATCTGCCGGGCGATGTCGCCGTAGCTGACCGTCGTGCCGTACGGAATGGTCTCCAGCGCCTGCCACACCCTGCGCTGGAAGTCCGTACCGCCCTCGACGCACTGAATGTCGAACCGGATGCGCTCGCCGTCGAAGTACGCGCCCAGCTGGGAGATGATCTCGGTGAATGCCTCGGCATCCTCGTTCCAGCCGTCCTGGACGACGGCCCCGCCCTTCTGGCCGGGCACGGACAGGGAAACCAGCGCGGTGCCCCCGGGCGCGGTGGCGGACCTCTCGCCCACCAGCAGCAGCTCGCCGAGCGGGCTGTCGATCGTCGTGTGGACCGTCATGGCTGTGGTCCCTCTCTTCTTCTCGCTGTTCTGTCGTGCGCTGCTCCCAGCATGAGTCTTCAGGCAGCGGAAAGCTGGCGGGATTCGGACATGGTGTTTCCGGTGCCGGGCACCGGGCGCGCGGCGCGCGGCTCTTCGGCGTCAGCGGCCGTCCAGGGCCGTCTCGGCCCAGATGACCTTGCCGTACGGGGTGTAGCGGGTACCCCAGCGCTGGGCGAACTGGGCGACGAGGAACAGCCCGCGCCCGCCCACGTCGGTGGTCGCGGCCCGCCGCAGATGGGGCGAGGTGCTGCTGCCGTCGGAGACCTCGCAGATCAGGTCGCGGTCGCGCAGCAGCCGTATGCGCACGGGAGGTGTGCCGTACCGCACGGCATTGGTGATCAGTTCACTGATGACCAGCTCGGCCGTGCATACGGCGTCCTCCAGGCCCCACGCCCGTAGTGTCCGGGCACAGGTGGCGCGGGCCGGGGCGACCGCCGCCGGGTCGAACGGCACATCCCACTCGGCCACGTCCTCCGGGTCGAGCAGGCGCGTGCGAGCCACCAGCAGTGCGACATCGTCGCTCGGACGGTCCGGAAGCACGGTGTGGAACAGGCTGCGGCAGGTCTCGTCCGGGCCGAGGTCCGGCTCGGCCTTGAGGGTGTGGCGCAGCAGGTCCAGGCCGGGGCCGGCGGTTCGGCCGTGGCCTTGGAGGAGACCGTTGGTGTACAGCACCAGGCGGCTCGCGGCGGGCAGCGAGAGGCTGACCGCCTCGAAGGGCTCTCCACCCCGGCCCAGGGGCGGGGAGGCGGGCATCGCGGGGATGTCCACAGAACCGTCCGGGCGGGTCAGAACGATGCCCGGATCGCCGGCCCGGGCCAGGGTGCAACGGCCCGACACCGAGTCGTAGATCGCGTACAGGCATCCGGCGCCGGTGATCCGGCTGCCCTGCGAGTCGGCGTCATGCTCCAGGTCGAGACGGGTGACCAGCTCGTCCAGATGCGAGATGAGCTCGTCCGGGGACACGTCCAGGGCCGAGAAGTTCTGCACCGCGGTGCGCAGACGGCCCATGGTGGCCGCGGCGTGCACACCCTGCCCGGGCACTTTCCCGACGACCAGCGCGACCCGGGCGCCGGGGAGGGGGATCACATCGAACCAGCTTCCGCCCACCGCGCCCTGCGCGGGCAGATAGCGGGACGCCACCTCCACGGCGTCCTGATCGGGCAGACCGCTGGGCAGGAGGGTGCGCTGCAGGGCGGCGACCATGGCGTGTTCGCGGGCATAGCGGCGGGCGTTGTCGACGCACACGGCGGTGCGCACGGCCAGCTCCCCGGCGATCGCCAGATCCGCTTCGTCGAACGGCTCGGCGCGCCGGGTCCGCCAGAAGCTGGCCAGGCCGAGGGTGACGCCGCGGAACCGCAGGGGGACGGTGATCAGCGAGTGGACCCCGCGATCGAGGAGGTGCCGGACCTCGGCACCGTCTCCGGCCGGCCACTCGGCGGTGCTGGTCAGATCGGCCTGGAGGACGGCGGCTCCGGCCTGCACGGCCCGGCTCTGCGGTGTGGCGGATGCGTAGACGACCCGCTCGCCCACGCGGAAGACGGGGGCTTCGGGGGGAACCCCGCCGACGGCGGTCCGATGCGGTGCCAGGGGCTCGTACGGCGGCTCGGGCTCCTCGCCGCGCAGGACGGGTTCCAGCAGCTCGACGGTGACGATGTCGGCGAACCGGGGGACGGCCACGTCCACCAGCTGCTCGGCGGTACCCGTCAGCTCCAGGGAGGAGCTGATCCGCACCCCGGCGTCGGACAGCAGCTTCAGCCGCTCACGGGCCTCCTCGGCCCGGCCGGACAGCACCCGCAGTGCGGTGGTGTCCCTCAGCGTCACCACGCTTCCGGCGGGATCGCCCGCACGGTCCGTGGACCGCATATTGACCACCAGTAGCCGGCCCCCGCAGGGGTGCACCTCGTCCGTGACGCGCCGTCCCGACGTCAGCAGCTCTGCCAGGTGCGGTTCCAGGCCGAGCTCGCCGATATGCCGCCCCTCCGCGTCCGGAGCCAGCCGGAGCAGCCCCCGGGCCTCGTCATTGACCAGCAGCAGCCGCCCGTCCTCCGCCAGGACCAGCACCCCTTCGCGGACCGAGTGCAACACCGCGTCATGGTGTTCGTACATCCGCCCCATTTCCGCGGTGCCCAGGCCATGGGTCTGCCGCCGCACCCGCCCGCTCAGCAGCGCCGTCCCGCCCGTGGCCAGGGCCAGCGCCCCGGCGCCACTGCCGAGCAGCAGCGGCAGCCGGTGGTCCACCGCGCTGTTCACGCTCTGGACCCTGACCCCGACCGACACGCCGCCGATGAAGGCCCCGTCGGCCTTGGTGACGGGGACCGCCGAGACGACGGACGGGCCCTGGCTGGCCCGGAAGGTCTCCGTGATCGTCTTTCCGCTCAGCTCGTCCCGCACCAGCCCGGCCGGTCCGACGATCCGCTTGCCGATCAAGGGCGTCTCGGGGTGGGTGAGGCGGATGCCATGAGTGTTGAACACCACCACGCTGTCGACGCCGGAGCCCTTCCGCGCCGCCTCCGCATGGGACTCCAGCTGCGCCGTCGGCTTGTCGTTGCTGATGGCCCGGGCTATTCCGGGGGAGTGCGCGAATGTCTCGGCCACCGCGAGGGAGCGTCGGCGAGCGTCGAGCGCGCTGTGTTTATGGGCATCCGCCGCGACGGCCACCACTGCGGCGGCCACGAGAACCAGGGTCAGCAGAAGCTGCAGGATGAACGCCTGCCCGGCGACGCTCCGCACCTTCGACCGGGGCCCCAGCCGACTCCGGGTCGCACGGGCGTATCGGCTCATATCGGCATTTATAACATCCTTCTCGTCGTAGGCGAGAAGCAGAGTGCGACATCGTTTTGATCGATCAATGTGCTGATCAAGGCCGGTTTTCGACGCCCCGGGAAGGTGGGTTACGCGTCCGCCCGTACGCGGGCACAATGAGGCGGCTGGACCAACTGACGGCCCTTTCAAGGAGGTTCGGGTGAGAACAGCACGCCGTACCAGGAGACGTGGTCGGCTGATCGCCGCGATGTCCGGTCTGTTCGCCACGGCAGCCCTCGCGACAGTCGGCACGAGTGCGGCCGCTTCCTCCGCGTCCACCGCCCCGTCCACGCCCCCATCCCCGTCCACGTCTGTCTCGACGCCGTCCGTGTCCGCTGCCGCCTCGGCCGTGGAATCCCTGGATGTCTCGGACACCGCCTGGACCGTGGACGAGCGCACCGGAACGCTGCGTGTTCTCGTCGGCTCCACGGTCCGGGGAGCCGACCTGGCCAGGCTCGACCGCACCGCCGAGCGTTTCCGCGGCGCCGTCACCGTCGAGCGGCTGGAGGGTCCGCTGCGGACCCTTCTCTCGGGTGGCGACGGGATCTACTCCTCCATGGGGATCCGCTGTTCGGCGGGGGTCAATGTGCAGAGTGGCGCCACGTATTACTTCATCACGGCCGGCCACTGCACCGATGGCAGCCCCACCTGGTACGCCGACTCCGGTGCGACCACCCCGGTCGGCCCGACGACCGGCACCAGCTTCCCGGGTAATGACTACGGCGTCGTCCGGTACAACAACACGGCGGTTCCGCACCCCGGGACCGTGGGAACGGTCGACGTCACCGGGACCGCCACCGCCTACGTCGGCCAGCAGGTCTGCCGCCGGGGGGCCACGACCGGTGTCCGGTGCGGTCAGGTCACCGCGCTCAACGCGACCGTCAACTACGGCGGCGGTGACGTCGTCTCCGGCCTGATCCAAACCAATATCTGCGCCGAACCAGGTGACAGCGGCGGTCCGCTCTACGCGGGCGACAAGATCATCGGCATTCTCTCGGGCGGCTCCGGGGACTGCTCCTCCGGTGGCACCACCTTCTACCAGCCGATCCAGGAAGTGCTGAGCGCCTACGGCCTCACCGTCTACTGACACCGGCCACCGCCTACCGGCCACCGCCTACCGCCTACCGGCCACCGCCTACCGGCCGCGGCGGACCTGTGGCGCGTCGCCGGGCCGGGACCGCCCGCCAGAGGTCCCGGCCCGGGCGACGGAGGTAGCCGGTGGCCCGTGAAGAGCCGCCGTCACAGGCCGTGGCGGCGGTCACCCAACACCGCTTCGCAGACCCGCGATTCCATCTCCGGAGAGAACGGCACCTCGCCGCGGGCCCGGGCGGCGACGGCCTGGCGGGTCTCCTCGGCGATCAGATCCGCGTTGATCTGGGCCGCCGCGGCCGCGCCCGCCGCCGCGGCACCACCGACCTGGGCGACCAGATCGGTGACATTGCCCGCGGCCCACACCCCGGGCACCTCGGTGCGGCCGGTCGCGTCGGACGCGATGTGCTCACCGCCACCACTCGGATGTTCCACCGCCCGCAGCCCGAGCGCGGACAGAAGGCCGGTGCGCGCCACCATCCGCGACGCGACGGCCAGTGCCTCGCGCTTGACCACGCTGCCGTCGGTCAGCCGCACGCCGACAAGGCGGTCATCGACGATCTCCAGGGACGCCACCTCGCCGTCCACCACGCGGATGCCACGAGCGGCGAGCTGCTCCGCCTCCTCGCCGGCCGGCGACGGCAGGGTGTGGGAGAAGAAGGTGACATCGTCGCTCCACTGACGGAACAGCAGCGCCTGGTGCACCGACAGCGGCCCGCTCCCCAGGACGCCGATGGCCTGGTCACGGATCTCCCAGCCGTGGCAGTACGGACAGTGCACCACATCCCGGCCCCACCGGGACCGCAGCCCCGGGACGTCCGGCAACTCGTCGACCAGCCCGGTGGCCAGCAGCAGCCGGCGCGCACGGACGTTCCGGCCGTCGGTCAGGGCCACCTGGAACCCGGTCTCTTCCCGGGTGACGGTGCCGACCTCGCCGGACACCACGTGACCGCCATAGCCGCGGACCTCGGCCCGGCCCCGCTCCACCAGCTCGGCCGGTCCGATCCCTTCCCGGGCCAGCAGTCCGTGCACCCCCGAAGCGGGGGCGTTGCGCGGGGCGCCCGCGTCGATCACCACCACCGACCGCCGCGCCCGAGTCAGCATCAGCGCCCCGCTCAGCCCCGCGGCGCCACCGCCGATCACCACCACGTCATAGGTGTTCTTCAGCTCATCGGTCACTTCGACCACCTCCACGGCCACCATGCGACTTCGCCCACCGTGAGCGCAAAGCTTGTTGCCGAGATGGCAAAGCGATGGTCAGGCGGCGGGGGCGGCGCGGCGCCGGCGGGCGATCTCGCCCGCGACGATGTCGACGGCCAGGAAGGTCGCGAGCGGGATACCGAGGAGGGGCAGGTAGTAGCCGATCACGGCGGTGGCCGCGGCCAGGGGGACGAGGACGTACAGCGGTACCCGCCGCCACGCGCCGCGGGGGATCGGGCGGCCGAAGGCGGAGGCGCGACCGCGCTGCCACCACATGCGATAGCCCCAGACGATCAGAAGGATCAGCGCGAGCGCGAGAGCGGCCAGGGCGATCTGATTGACGAGGCCGAAGAGGTTTCCGGTGTGGAGGTCGATGCCCCAGCGGGTGAGCTTGGCGAGCACCGGGTAGTCGGCGAACCGCTGGACGTCGGTCACCTCGCCCGTGGCCGGGTCGACGGCCACCGAGTCCTGCTTCTCGGGCCAGCTCCGCTGGATCTGGCTGACGACATACGCACTGCCCGGCTCGGCGGGCGGGACGATCTCGACGGGGTTGTCCAGGTCCTTGGCGCGGGCGGCCGCCAGCACGGTGTCCAGGCCCGCATCGGCGGTGTGCCCGGCCGCCTCGCCCGTACCGCCCATGTCCATGCCCGGCATGGAACCGGAACCCATGTGGTGTCCGGCGTGTTCACCGCCGCCGACCGTGGCCGACACGGTCGGGGTGGTCTGGCCGAGGGCGGTGCGCAGGTCCTCCACGTTGGCCCCCGCGTAGGTGGACCAGGTCAGGCCGGTGGCGGACAGGAACAGCAGCCCGAGCGCCACCCACAGCCCCACCGCGCCATGGAAGGACATGGTGCGCTTGCGGCCGGTGGCGGCGCGGTCGGGCAGCGCGACCGCCCGCAGCGTGCGCTTCTTACGGCGACGGCTGAGCCAGAGCACCACACCGCCGAGGGCGATGACCCACAGCCAGCTGGCGGCGAGTTCGCTGTAGAGGCGGCCGGTCTGCCCGAGGTGCAGATCGCGGTGGAACTCATCGATCCAGGTGCGCAGCGGGAGGGCGCCGGTGGAGCCGTACTGCTCCAGCGCCCCGCGCACCTTCCCGGTGTACGGGTCGACGAACACGGCCAATGTGTGGTCGGGATCGACGCCCTTGACGCCGGAGAGCAGCACCCGGGTGGTGGCGCCGTCCTCGGGGGAGGGCCGTACGGCGCTGATCTCACCCTCGGGATGGCCCTTGCGCGCGGCTGCCACCTGTGCGGAGATCGGCAGTTCACGGTCGCCGACGGGGACGCGCAACTCGTGGGCGTAGACCAGCTTCTCGGCCTGGAACGATCCGGCGTACAGCAGTCCGGTCACCGCCGCGACCAGCAGGAACGGCGCGACCAGCACCCCCGCGTAGAAGTGCAGCCGCAGCACCAGCGGCCGCAGGCCCGCCCATACGGACCCGCCGGACCCGGACCCGCCGGACTCGGCCTCGGCGAGGGAGCGTGGCTCCCTGTCGGCGACATCATCCGGGGAATCGCCCGTGGCCGGGGCGAGCGGTTCAGCGGACATGGACGACTCCTGGCTCGGGGCAACGGCGGGAGGCGGACGCATATCGGGCCGCCGGTTGAGTTGTCGGCCGCACACACGGCTGAGTTCCGGGCATCATCTGTGAACTGGCTCACATGAGCACATTCGGGGGCGGCCCACACGCCACGCTTGTCACCGGCGTGATGAAGATTGAGCCGTCGTCACGCGCACCGGCGACGGCTGGCACCATGGCTGCCATGTCCGCCGGGCCACCCTTCCGTCTCGCACGAGCCGCCGTGTTCGCGGCGGTGTGCGTCGTGGTGACCGCGCTCGGGCACACGCTGATGTCCAGCGACGCCCTGCCGGTGTGGGCCGTGGCCGCCGCGTTCGCCGCGACGACGGCCGCCGCGTGGTGGGTCGCCGGGCGCGAGCGCGGAGCGCTGGTCGTGACCGGTGCGACGGTGGTCGCGCAACTCGGCCTGCACATGGCGTTCCGATTCGCGGAGATGACCGTCGCTCCCGCCGCGGGAAGCGCCATGGGCCACCGGATGCCCGGTATGCGGGACATGGGCACCGCCCCGATGAGCGGCGGCGCCATGGGCCACATGCACCATGGCGCGGACGCGATGTCCTCCGCCGCGCCGTCGATGGGCCATCTGCCGTGGCCCTGGGCGGGCCCCGGCGGGGCGGGCATGGCCGCGGCCCACCTGCTCGCCGCGCTGGTCTGCGGACTGTGGCTGTGGCGCGGCGAACGCGCGGCCTTCCGCCTCGGCCGCGCGCTCGCGGCCCTGCTGTTCGTCCCGCTCGTCCTCGCCCTGCGCATCCTCGGCGCGGGCGCCACTCCGCTGCCCGCATGGCCGTCCGCACCGGCCTTCGCCCGCCGGCCGCGCGGAGTTCTGCTACGGCACGCCATTCTCCGCAGAGGGCCACCGAGGCGGTTCGCCGTCCGCTGAACCGCCCGTCCTTCCCCCGCCCCGACCTGGGGTGAGTGCCGGTTGACGGGCGGAGTACCGGCGCCTGCCCGGCGTCGGCCCCATCCGTCGGCACCGCCGGCTCCTCGCCGCCCCGCCGCGCCCGCGCGCGGCCGGTGGCGCATGCCGGTGTGCCGTTCACCGCCACCCGAAGGACGTGTGACGATGCCTTCCGCCACGCTGCCCGCCGCACCGATGAGAGCCATGCACGGCTTCACCACCGCGGCGAACGACCGCCAGGTCACCGCATGGGCGCTGGCCGCCCGTGACGGCGACCGCGACGCGGTCGACCACTTCATCCGCGCCACCTACCGCGATGTGCGCCGCTTCGTACTCCATCTCAGCGCCGACCCCCACGGCTGTGAGGACCTCGCCCAGGAGACGTATCTGCGGGCGCTGACCGGACTCTCGCGCTTCGCCGGCCGCTCATCGGCCCGCACCTGGCTGCTGTCGATCGCCCGCCGGGTGGTCGTCGACCGCTACCGCATGACCGCCGCCCGCCCCCGCACCCTGGAGTCGGACGACTGGCAGGAGGTGGCCGAACGGGCGCAGCCCGTCGGGCTCCCCGGGTTCGACGAGGGGGTGGCGCTGATGGACCTGCTGGCTGGGCTCGCCCCGGCGCGCCGCGAGATGTTCCTCCTCACCACGGTACTCGGCCTGCCGTACGCGGACGCCGCCACCGCGACCGGCTGCCCCATCGGCACCGTGCGCTCCCGTGTGGCCCGCGCCCGTGAGGAGATCACCGCACTGCTGGCCGCGGCCGAGAAGGCCGCAGAACCCGTGCGGCTGGCGGGCTGAGCCCAACGATGATGCGGGACACGGCGGGTGGCGGGCCAATCAGCGACCGCCCGTCGTGTCCCGTACGTCACCACCGTCACCCCCCGCCCGGCCGGTGACGTACGGGGGTGCGCGTCTTGATCAGTGACCGGCCACACCGCCGGGAGACGGCGGGGAGGCGAACGCCGGCCGGGCGCACCGGCGGCAGGCGCGGGCCGGGTGAGCCACCACGGCGTGTGACACGGCGGCGAAAGCCCCGGTGGAGGTACCTGCACGGACGTGGCGCGCGGAGCTACGGAGCCGTCACCTCGGGGCAGAGCGCCAGCAGTTCGGCGGGTTTGTGCAGGATCACATCGGGCTCCGCCGCGAGCAGCGTCTTCTCGTCGGTCTCACCCCACATCGCCGCCACGGCGGTGATCCCGGCCCCCCGCGCGCTGGCCAGGTCGGTCACCGCGTCCCCGACCATCACGGTTCGGTCGGGATCGGCGTCCATCAGGTCCATCGCCTTCAGCACGATGTCCGGCGCGGGCTTGGGCCGCGCCACCTCGTCGGAGCCGAGGACCACGTGGAACTGGCCACGGATGCCCAGCGTGTCGAGCAGCGAACGCGCCCGGGGTCCGCTCTTCCCGGTGGCCACGGCGAGCCGCAGCCCGCGGTGGCGTAACTCCGACAGCAGCTCGGGCACACCGTCGAACATCTCCACCAGGTGGGCGAGCCGGTAGCTCTCGCGGACGAACGGGGCCTCCATCTCCAGCGGAAGACCCATGATCCGCATGATGTCGGGGAAGTAGCGGCCCAGATGCCGGTTGTACTCCTCGAAGGGTGGCTCACCCTCGCCGACGACCTCGGCGTAGGCGAGCGTGAACGCCTCGCGCATCACCGCGAAGCTGTTGACGAGGACACCGTCGAGGTCGAAGACCACCGAGGTGACCGGGGCGGTACTCGCGCCGGAGAGCGGGGCGCCGTGACTGATCGGATGGCTGGTCATTGAAGACTCCCGTGGTGCGGGCCGGTTCGGCGGACCGCCGGTCCGGGTCTCGGGCCGGTCCGGGTCTCAGGGCGGTCCGGAGAAGGGGTTGACGACGCCGAGCAGGGTGAGACGGCAGGGGTTGACGACGGCGAGCAGGGTGAGACGGCAGGGGATGACGACGACGAGCGGGATGGGGCGGCAAGGGATGACGAAGGCGAGCGGGTGAGGCGACAGCCGCCCGGTGCGGTCACACCGGCGCCGACACCGACTCCCGGACCTCCTGGGGGATCCGGGCCGAGGTGTAGACCCGTTCGATGGCGCCGATGGTCCGTCGGACCTCCTCGATCACCCGGCCCCGCCCCGCCGGGTCGCGCAGCTGCGCGGGAACCATGTCGAGCTGCCGGTCGTACTCGGTGCCGATCGGTTCGGTGGGTACCGCCACCGGACGGGTCGTACCGTCGACGGTGCGGGTCAGGGTGGACTTCTCGAGGCGGTTCGGGCTGAATCCGAAGGTGCAGTGCAAGGTCGCGCTGCCCGCGCTGCCGTCGATCGTGACCCGCGTGGTGTCCAGCGCCTCATGCGAGGCCCAACTCGCGTGCAGCACGACCGAACGGCCGTCGTCGGTGACGAGGAATCCGCGCGCGGTGTCCTCCACATCGGTGCCGCCCGAGAGCACCGGGCCGTCGTCGTCGCCCCGCCACGCGGCCCGCGAGGACCGCTGGGTGATGAAGTCGGACGACACGGTGCCGATGGCATGCCGGAACGCGGCGGTGCCCAGCAGCGGAACCGCGATGTCGAACAGATGCCAGCCCAGGTCGACCAGCGCCCCGCCGCCCGCGAGCGACCGCTGGGTGAACCAGCCGCCCCGGTCGGGTACGCCGCGCGCCCGCACCCAGGCGAGTTCGACATGGCGGATACGGCCCAGCCGGGCGGCGATCCGGTACAGCCCGCGCACATCGGCGCGGTAGCGCGCCGCGCTCCCGGCCAGCAGCACCGCGCCACCGGAGCGCTCCGCGGCGGCCAGCCGCTCGGCCTCCTCGGAGGTCAGGCACACCGGCTTCTCCAGGAACACCGGAATACCCTTGGCCAGCAGCTCGGTGGCGACATCGCAGTGCAGATGGTTGGGCACCGCGACCACCGCCAGGTCCACCTCCGCGGGGTCGAGGTCGTGGACCGCCGCCAGCACCGGCAGCCGGTCCGCGCCCTCCATCTCGGCGGCGGCCGCGCGGCCGCGCTCGTCGGGATCCACCGCGGCGATCACGGTGAAGGCGGGGTTGCGGCGGAGCCGGGGCAGCCAGATCGAGCGCGCCGCCCACCCCAGCCCCACCACGGCGGTCCGGATCGGCGTCCCGTCGGCGGGCGGGGCGCTCATGAGCTCGCGAGCACGTCGGCGACGATGGCGGCCACTTCGTGCATCTGCTCCTCGCTGCCCAGCAGCACCCGGTGGTGCAGCCATAGGCAGTCGCGGGTGAGCGCCTCGGAGTGCGGGCAGCGGCGGGCGAGCTCGTCCACCGTCAGGTCCGGCGCCGCCATCTCCCAGAATGCGTCCGTACGGTAGACCGCGCGGAAGGCGACGAACGCGGGCACCCCGCGCTCGATGAGCAGGTCGACGATCTTCGCGCGGCGCTCCTCGGTGAGACCCGGCACCCGGAACATCGCCATGTAGTGCGGGTTGCGGTCACCGCGGTCGTCGCGCGACTGCGGTACGACACCGGGGATCTCGGCGAGCAGTCGGCTCAGCACCGGCCAGCGCTGCTCACGCGTGGTGATCTGGTCCTCCAGGCGGCCGAGTTGGGCGCGCAGCACCGAGGCGGAGAACTCGTTCAGCCGGAAGTTGGAGCCCGAGGTGCGGTGGAAGTAGCCGCGGTCGGAGGGCGGACGTCCGCAGCTGTGCCGGACGAAGCCCCGCTCGTACATCTCGGCGTCGGGGAACAGCACGGCGCCGCCCTCACCGGCGGTCATAAGCTTCCCGTTCTGAAAACTGAACGCGGCGACCGAGCCCAGCTCACCGACCTTCTTGCCGCGCCACTGCGCTCCGTGGGCGTGGGCCGCGTCCTGGATCAGCGGCACCCCCGAGTCGGCGGACAGCTTGCCCAGCGCGTCCATGTCGCACATCTGACCCGCCATGTGCACCGGCATGATCGCGCGGGTCCTCGGGCCGATGGCCGCCTCGACCGCCGACGGATCGATGCAGTAGGTGTCCGGGTCCACGTCCACGGGAACGGCCACCGCGCCCAGCCGCTGCGCGGCCTGCGAGGACGAGATGAAGGTGAACGCGGGAACGATCACCTCGGTGCCGGCTCCGATGCCGAGTACCTCGAGGGCGAGTTCCAGCGCGTGCGTTCCGTTGGTGACCGCGAGGGCGTGCTCGCTGCCGTGGGCCGCGGCGAACTCCGCCTCGAAGGCGTCGACCTCACCGCCCCCGATGCGCCACCACTGCCCCTGATCCAGGGCCCGAATGAGCCCCTCGCGCTCCTCGTCGCCATACTGAGGCCATGCGGGCAGCTCGGATCCCAGGCGCACATCATTGCTCATGATTTCCCTACTCCCTTAATGCGTTATGGAGGCAGGTCCGCGGCGGACGCATTAGCACGCTAACCGGCCGACGGAGCAAACGTCATTCCCCCTCAGGGCCCCCCTACAGCCCCCTTAAAAACGGAGTTGACCAAGCTCTCGGGCCGAGGCCAAGAGGGCCGTGCTATAAATACACTTCCGTGATGAGCCGCTGTAATTCAGCCGACCCCACATGGCGAGGTGTGCATTGAGCAGACTGTTGTTGGTGAACGGACCGAATCTCGGAATACTCGGGAAGCGACAGCCCGAGATCTACGGCACGGATACGCTGCAGGACATCGAGCGCTGGGTCGGAGAAGAGGTCGCGGAGCGCGGCTGGAAAGTGGATTCCTACCAGTTCGACGGCGAAGCGGAGATCATCCACACCATTCAGGGGAACTACGACACGGTCGGCGCCATCATCAATCCGGCCGCGCTCATGATGGCCGGCTGGGGCCTTCGGGACGCACTGGCCAACTATCCGCGGCCCTGGATAGAGGTGCATCTGTCGAATGTCTGGGCCCGCGAGCAGTTCCGCCATGAGTCGGTGACGGGCCCGCTGGCCGCGGGCGTCATCTTCGGGCTCGGCGCCCTGGGATACCGGCTCGCCGCACGCGCCCTGCTCGAGAAGGTGCCGGACTGAGCGGCCACTCCGCCGTCACTCCACACCGCCAAAGCCGACGAGCCGGGAGGCGACCATCAGTCATCTGGGAATCGACGTCGGCGGCACCAAAGTGGCGCTGCGCCTCGAACACGACGACCTGAGCATCAGTGAATCCTCCTTCCGCTGGGCCGAGCTGGACGGTACGGACGCCATGACGTCCGGCGACCCCACCCTCGACCTGGACCTGCTGGCGCATCACGTCACGGAGTTATGCACCGGCGCCCCCGAGCGGCTCACCGGCGTCGGGGTCGCGATGCCCGCCACCCTCGATGCCACCGGCACGGTCACCGCCTGGCCCGGCCGCCCCGGCTGGGCCGGAGTGGACCTGGGTGGCGCGCTGTCCGTGCTTTTCGGCGACGCCGAGGTGCGCTGTGCCGACGACGGCGATCTGGCCGCCCTCGCCGAAGCACACGAGGCCGGCTGCCCCGATCTGCTCTACCTCGGCGTCGGCACCGGGATCGGTGGTGGCATCGTGCTGAACGGAAAACCCGTCCCCGGCCTGGGCCGCGGCTCCTGCGAAGTCGGCCACCTGGTCGTGGACCGCGACGGACCGCTGTGCGACTGCGGCCGGCGCGGCTGCGTCCAGGCGGCGGCCTCGGGCCCGGCGACCCTGCGCCGGGCGGCGCGGCGGCGGGGCGAGGACGTGACCTTCGCCGCGCTGCGCCAGGCCGTCGCCGACGGGAAGCCATGGGCCATGGCGGCGCTGCGGGAGAGCGGCAGGGCCCTGGCCGCTGCCGTGACCGGCGTATGCGAACTGGTCCATCCCGCGCTCGTGTTGATCGGCGGAGGGTTCGCCGCGGCGATGCCGGAGCTCGTGGCGATGGTGGCCGAGCGGACGGCGGCGCTGGGGCGCCCGGGGCATCCGATGCCACCGGTCCGGCCCGCGCGACTGGGCGGGCTGTCCTCACTGCACGGCGCCGTTCTGCTGGCCAGGGGGCTGCCGGACTGAGCCGCGTCCGGTTCTACCGGCGGTTGTCCGAGCCGGCCCGGTCCATCCCGGCCAGCGTCGTGGCGACCGTCTCCTCCGCGAGGCCCGAGACCAGCTCGGGACCGCCGGGACCGTCCAGGACGAAGGTGAGCCCATCCGTCGCCTTCTTGTCCAGCCGCATCACCTCGATCAGGCGACCCGGATCGGCATCGGCGGGCAGCGCGAACGGCAGCCCGTAACCCCGCACCACCTCCAGATGCTCCGCCGCCCGCGCCTCGTCGATCCGGCCCAGGGCCAGCGCCAGACGGCCGGCGAAAACCGTGCCGATCGCCACCCCCTCACCGTGCCGCAGCCGGAAATCGGTCACGATTTCCAGCGCATGGCCCAAGGTGTGGCCGTAATTGAGCACATGACGCAGCCCGGAGTCCCGCTCATCCGCGGAGACCACCGATGCCTTCAGGGCCACGCTCGCCGCGATCTGCTCCGCCAGCGCCAGCCCGCGCAGATCACCGGCGCCGATGAAGTGGCAGCGGGCGATCTCCCCATATCCATTGAGCATTTCCGCTGCGGGCAGCGTCTCCAGATAGTCGGTGTCGCACAACACGGCGGACGGCTGCCAGAAAGCACCCACCAGATTCTTCCCCTCGGGGAGATTCACCGCCGTCTTCCCGCCCACGCTGGCGTCCACCTGGGCCAGCAGCGAGGTCGGCAGATGCACCACGGGCACACCCCGGTGGTACAGCGCCGCCGCGAGACCCACGACATCGGTGGTGGTCCCGCCACCGCAGGAGACAACCGCATCCGACCGGGTCAGCCCGAAACGGACGAACTCCCGGCACAGCTCCTCCACCGTGGCCAGCGACTTGTCCGCCTCCCCGTCACGGGCCCGCAGCACCATCGAGGGCACGCCCGGGTCGGGCAGCCAGCCGTCCGGCCGGGCGGAGACCATCGCCACCCGCTGAGCGCCGAGCCCCGCGACGACCCCGGACAGCGCATGCCGGACACCCGGCCCGATGTCGACGGGATAGGAACGGTCGCCGAGTTCCACCATGACGCGGGTATGCGGATGAGCCGACGCCGTCATGCGCTGTCCGTCCCTCCATGGGCGATGACCGGGAATTCTCTATTGTCGAATGTAGTGCCTGAATCGAGGGTTGACCCTCACACCGTGTGAGGCGCTGGACTCGGAGACATCATGTTCACCATCGGAGACTTCGCCCGGCACGGCCGCGTATCGGTCCGGATGCTGCGCCACTACGACGCCACCGGACTGCTGCGCCCGGCCCATGTCGACCCCGCCACCGGCTACCGCTACTACGCGGCCGCCCAGCTCAGCCGCCTGAACCGGGTCATCGCGCTCAAAGAGCTCGGCTTCACCCTCCAGCAGGTGCGGGACATCGTGGACGAGAAGGCCGGCACCGAGGAACTGCGCGGCATGCTGCGGTTGCGGCGGGCCGAGCTGGAAGCCACCGTGGCCGCCGTGGCGGCACGGCTGGTGCAGGTCGAGGCGAGGCTCCGGTCGATCGAAAGCGAAGGACACATGCCCACGAACGACGTCGTCATCAAGGAGATCCGGGCAGTGCGGGTGGCGGAGCTCACCGCGACCGCCACCGGCTTCGACCCCCGGGACATCGGCCCGGTCATCACACCCCTCTACGACGAGCTGTTCCGGCGCCTCGATGCGGCGGGCATCACCCCGACGGGCCCCGGTGTCGCGTACTACGAGGACGCCCCGGAAGGCGGCGGCGCCATCACCGTCCACGCCGCCGTCCAGGTCTCCGCCCCGCTCCGGGACGGTGAGGACCTCCGGATCCTCGATCTGCCGCCCGTCGACCGGGCCGCGACCATCGTCCACCGCGGCCCGATGGACGCCGTGGTGCCCACGGCCCAGGCCCTGGCCCATTGGATCGACGGCAACGGCTACCGGTCGTCCGGCTACCCCCGGGAGGTCAACCTGGAGTGTCCGGAGAACCGCGAGGAGTGGGTCACGGAACTCCAGACACCGGTGGTCGAGGTCTGACGGCCGGGCCTTAGCGGGACGGCGAGCCCCCCTCGCTCGGCAGTAGGAGGTGTTCAGGGAGCCTGTGCGCGGTTCCTTCTGCGGGACCGGCCGGGCCCCGGTGGTTCGGCGCGCGGGGTCACCCCCAGCTGTTTGAGCCGTTCGAAGTCGGCTGTGTCGATCTTCTCCAGGATCTCCAACTGCCGTGCCAGTGCCTGGGATTGCCCGTCGACATCGTCATGCCGCCGGAGCGAGGTCGCCGTGGTGATGTGGAACCGAGCCAGCGCCACCTTCAGACTGCGGCTCTCCAGGATCATCCGGTAGATGGTCTCCTCCGCCAGCGCGTCCTGCACGGATCTGACCGGCCGGGTGAAGAACAACGTGACGATCTGCCCCACACCGAGTGCGCCGAGCACGGCGGGGCCCTGCCACCCGACACGGCCCGGGAGGAAGACCCCGACGAGCGACAGCACAAGCGCGGTGAGCAGCAGACATGTGCCCAGTCCCAGCAGGAACTTGCTGGCGAAACCGACCGTGTGCTGTGCCCGCCGGAGGCGTTCGGAGGTCTGGATGCGGTAGTCCCGCAACCTGGCGTCCTCGTACGACAGGATGCCCTGCTTGTCCTGGATGTACGAGGAGTAGCCCGCGAACTCCGCGTCCCCGCCACGGGACAGCCGCCGGTCGTCGTCCGGCCGGGAACCCAGGAAACGGGCCAGCTCCGCCAGACCGGTCATCACCTCGGTGCGCAGGACACGCTGGCAGAAGTCCAGGGCCGTCAGATGGCGCTCCAGGGTCCTGCTGGCGGTGAGCGCGTCGGAGACCACGAGCTGCCGGACGTCGTAGCGGGAGCGGATACCGGTCAGCAGCAGCTGGACCTTGATGTCGGTGAGAACACCGATCACCACGACATGTGCCGTCTCCTGCCGTCCGTCGCCCAGCAGACCGTCCAGCAGCGTCGTCAGCGGCGCCGGTTCGCTGAGGTCGGGACGTCCTCCGGAGCTGTGCTGGAAGTCGAAGAGCGTGTTGGACCGCACATGGTGGACGCGGAGTCTCCCGCCCCAGCCGTCCTCGCTGTCCGCCGGGGCGCACCGATCCGGGGCCAGCAGATCCGTGAGCCCGTCGACGTACGCCGCTCCCCAGGTGCCGGCCTCGCAGTGTGCCCCGTACTGCCTGCGCTCCAGGTCGTACGCCTCTCCCGGGACATGCCAGTCACGGATGTTGATCAGATGCAGAACCCCGTACCCGTGTCCGCGCGTCCGGGAGCCGACGGTGGCGTCCAGGAAACGGGCCAGCGGTGAACGGTGCAGCTCCGCCTCGGACAGGACCCTGCGGTGGCCCTCCGTGCGGAGGGCCGCGCCGCTCTCGCTGTCCAGCAGCAGCTTGGAGACCGCGCTGTCCGGCAGGGACAACTGGCAGTCCAGGTTGAGGAAGAAGTCGTTCTGCAGACACTGCGTGATGAGTATGTACTGCGCCGGTGTCGTCGGATCCATCGCCACCCCCGTGGGTTTCCACCTGCGTTCGGTGTGCCGCACGTACTCAGTGCGGCAGCAGCGGCCACTGCCGGGACAGCCGCATGGCGGCCTCGGTCACCGCCGGATCGCCGGACTCCATGGCCACCCCGTCCAGATAGGCGTGCGCCGCGGCTTCGTACAGGTCGTCGACCGCGTACAGCCGCGCCTCATGGGCCGCGCGGCGGGCGCCCCCGCGGGCGCCCATGGTGGCCTCGGCCTCCTTGGCGCGCTCCGAGCCGGCCAGATCCGTCTCGATCTCCTGCTCCAGCTCCCGCAGCCGCTCGGCCGTGGTCCGGTACGCCGCGAGATACGGGTGCTCCTCGCCCAGCCCGATCAGGAAGGCGATACCGCCGGAGAGCAGCAGGAGGGCGACGAACATCCAGGTCACGCTCTGCGGGTCCAGATGCAGCGACTCGATGAGGCTCGGCGGATTGCGCACGTCGTCCCCCACGTCCGCGGCCACATCGGGCGGCAGATCCAGCGGAGGCTCCTCCCGGAACGCCACCTTGGCCCGCAGATCGCCCAACGCCCAGGCGCCGTACGCCCAGACGCCCAGCAGGGCGAGGGCGGGCACGGCCGACAGCCGGACCGCACCGGTGGCGGAGCGCCGCCGCATGATCCAGCCCGCGATATGCGGGGCGAGGATCATCGCCACGGCCACGGCCACCATGAGGCTGTAGGAGAGCAGATCGGCGAAGCGCCCGACGCCGTGCAGATTCTCGAACACCGAGTAGTAGACGGGCAGTTCCACCACGATCAGCGCGGCCAGCACCCCGAGCTTCATCCAGCGCGGCATGCCGGGGCGCGCCGCAGCGCCCTCCCATGCCGCTCTGGTGGACAGTGCCCGGTCGGCCGCGTCCGCCTCCGCCACCGGATCGTGGTCGGACACCGCCTGCCAGCCGGCGTGGCCGCCGGCGGTCTCCGGCTCGTCCTCGCGCCGCGTGGTGCCCGGCCGCCCGGGGTCGGCGCCGTCGTTCCAGCCGGCGGGCATACGGGCGCGCAGCCACCGGCGCTCGAAACCGCCCCGTACCGTGTCACGGAAGGTCTGCCACCGGTCGGCCCGCCGCGCCAGCCGGTCCAACTGGGCGGTGGTGACCATCTGCTGCTGCTCCAGGACGGCCCGCCGGCGGCCCGCCCGCTCCAGCCGCTCACCGGCGGCGGTGGCGGCCGCCCTGACCCGGCTCGCCTCCAGCGCGCCGTCCTCCTCGGCCCGCGCCTGTTCCTCGGCGAGCCGGTGCCTGACCCGGTCGCGCAGGCTGGCCAGCTCGGCGAAGTAGGGCACCCGGTCAGGGGTGGCCAGGACCCAGGGGTCGAAGACCTTCCGGCCGGCCGCCGAGGCGCCGTGCTTGCGCGCCCGGTCCAGAAGCCAGGCGCTGTCCCCGGCCCGGATGACATCCGATGCGACGGGGTCGGGCTGGGGCAGCGCGCCGTCGGGGAACCGCCGTGCGGCGGCCCGCCCTCCCCGCCGCCCGCGGTCGGCATCGGCCCTGCGGCGGCGCAGCCTCAGCCGACGCGGCGTCTGGTCGTCACCGGCGGTAGGTGGTGTCGACATGTGCCTTCACCCTCCCCTCCAGAAGCTCGGTCCAGAAGGCGTTGAACTGCTCGTAGTGGGAGGTGTTGGTGTGGTACTTCATGCCGTAGCCCACCGGATAGATGTCCGCGCCGGACAGCTTCGGCGCGCCGTGCGACTTGAGGAAACCGTCGATGACGGTCCGGCGGCTCGCGGCGGTGGAAAGGTCCTGCCGCCCCAGCCGGAAGTCGGTGTCGCCCTGGTCGAAGTCGCTCACCACGAGAACGTCGAACGACGCGTCGTCGCCGGACGGCTTGGACAGTGCGATGCGCGACAGCCCCCCGAGCACATCGGAGCCGGGCTCCTCCTTCTGGGCGCAGCGCAGCAGCTTCAGGGCGTTGGAGAGGGCGACCGCGCGCATGGTGGTGCGGGCCCGCTCGCGGTTGGCGGTCTTCGAGGTGTCCGGGTCCAGGTCGAGCGGGCTGACCTGGCACTTGGACGCCTTGGAAACCTTGGTGATGGGGGCGAAGGACGTCTTACGGCACTTGTGGTCCGACAGGAACGTCTGCAGGGTCGCCCTGAGCTTGGCCTCCGCGTCGAAGCCGGTCCGGGAGGCGGCGGCCGAGCCCGAGCCGTCGACCACGACGCCGCACGTCCGGGAGTAGCGTGACGGCTCGTCGGAGCCGCAGGCCGTGATGGCGGCCGCCAGGGCGAGCACCAGCGCGGCGGGCAGGGCGCGCCGCGGGTTCCGGCGCCGCCGGGCGACGGGGTGCTCCGGAGCGGGACTGTGGACGGTCATCGCGCGGTCCTCCCGTCGAGGCGGTCGGTGTTCTGCCGTTCGAGTAGCTGCAGCGCCCGGGAGGTGGCCGTGCGGGCACTGTCGTCGTCGGCCAGCAGCCAGACGTCGGGCTGCTGCCAGGACCGGTCCAGCTCCACCCGGCCCGGCAGCCAGTCCCCGGGCGGGCGCCGGGGGAGGCGGGAGAGCTGGGGGTGGGTCTCGCGCACCGCGTCCCAGTAGCAGGCGAGTCGCTGATTGGCCTGGTCGACGACGGCCTGGGCATGCGACCGGCAGCGGTCCACGCTGGTGCGCCACTGGCCCACCCAGTGGCCGTACCGCGCGAGCGCGGCGGGCCGGGGGTCCTCGCGGACGTCGTACTGGGTGACGACGCGCACCGACTCGGCGCGCACCCGGCTGAGCAGGGCGTGCTCCCGTCCGATGAGGGCGGAGCGCATCTGCTCGGTGGCCCGGCGGACGCCGGTCCGCACCTCCATCACATACGGCGTGATGAGCAGCTCGGGAGCCGGTGGCTCGATGGGCGGCGGCGGTATCTCGCCCCGCTGCTCCTCGGGCGGCTCCGGGAGCGGGATGCGCGGTACGCCGCGCGCGCCGTCGCGCTTGCCCCGCCGGCGGGCCGCGAAGCGGGCGGTACGGCCGAGCCGGCCCCGGCGCACCACCCCGTTGACACTGTCAGATGTGATCATGGAAATGGATCCCCCGTTTTCCCCGGTACGCAATTCCCGCACCGGACAGCCGCATTGCGGACAGCGGAATTCCGCTTTTCCCCGCGAACGGCTCGCAGTCGATGTCGATGACGTTGTCGATTCGATTCCTTGTCAGACCGTATCGGTGAGGTCGTACCCGGGAATGCTCCCCATAGGGCCCGCTCCCGAAAACGCCCGGAAGTCGACCGGAGAACGCCCTCGTCGATGCCTGACGTCGGGTCATACTGGAACGGTTCCGGGGCCACGCCTTTTTGATCATGGATCTTGGAAACACGACCTCGGGGGAATAGGAGACGGGTCGGTGGAGAACGTCCCAGAGTGCGCGGAGCTCACGCTCCGGATCAGTCAGACCCACTTCCCGGTGGAGACCCTGGGCCCGGGGCGGCGCCTGGGCATCTGGTCCCAGGGCTGCGGCCTGGCCTGTGCCGGCTGTATGTCACGGCACACCTGGGATCCGCTGGGCGGCGCCTCCCGTACGGTGTCGTCCCTGCTCGGGCTGTGGCGCGAGGCGTTGGCGCGGGGCGCCGACGGGCTGACGGTCAGCGGCGGCGAGCCGCTCGACCAGCCCGCCGCGCTGGGGGCCCTGCTGGCCGGGGCGGCGCGGGCCCGTGCGGAGGCGACGGCACCGGGCGGCCCGGCGGCGGGCCGCGAGATCGACATCCTCCTCTACACGGGATACGAGCAGGAGGAAGTGGAGGGTGACGCGGCGCGCTCCGCCGCCGTCCGCCACGCCGATGTGCTGGTGACCGGGCGCTTCCGGGCGGCCGAGCCCACCGCCCTGGTGTGGCGCGGCTCGGCGAACCAGCGCATGCGGCCGCGTACGGCGCGGGGGCGGGCGCGCTATCAGGAGCATCTGGCCCGGACGGAGAGCGGGCCGCGTCTGCAGATGGTCGAGGGGGAGGGCGATGTGCGGCTCTACGGAGTGCCGGGGCGGGGCGAACTGGCCGCGCTGGAGCGTCGGTTGCGGCGGGCGGGGATCGCCCTCACCGGTGCGAGCTGGCGCCCCTGAGCGGGCGCGCCCGCCCGGACGGCACGGCGCGCGGCGGCCCCGGCGGGCGTGGTCACCGAGGGCCGACGGTCTCGGTCGGTGGTGGTCACGGCGCCCGGACCGTCTCAGCCGTTGGTGGTCACAGAGCCCCGACGGCCTCGGCTATCTCCCGGCTGCGGACCACCAGGTGCACCCGCCAGCGGGAGTCCCGGGCGAGTTCGTCGCGGATCGCCCAGCGCAGCCAGGTCGCGCTGACCGCCGGTGCCAGACCGCCCCGGCCCGCACCGAGCAGCGGAAAGCAGATGGAGGACAGGGCGGGCTCGTACCGGTCGCGCTCCGCCCTGGCGAGCGCGAAGCACGCACTGACCGCGCGGGCGATGCTCTCCGGGCGGACCTCGTACGTATCGTCCCGTGGGGTGGCGACCGCGGCGTGGTAGATCCGCCGGACGCCGCGCGCGGCGAGCGCTCCCGGCGCGGTGGGCACCACCGTGCCCGGCCGGATCGGCAGCCCCGGGCGGCCGTGGGCGCGCAGCCACCCGGCCAGTTCACGGGCCAGCACATCGTCGACGATCTCCCCGGCGGGGTCGCGTACGGCGGAGGCCAGGCGCAGCGCGCCGGACACGGTGGGGCGGAAGGTCTTGGACATCTCCAGGTAGACGTTCTCCGAGGAGACCAGCACTTCGATGTCCCGCAGCAGTTCGATGGGCGAGACGTGCAGGGTGAAGGTGCTCCGCGCGTCCACCGGCACGCTGTCGACGCGCAGCGGAGGCTCCTGGCCGGCCCGGCCGCTCCGCGCGATGGTGCTCTGCCCGGTCGGGCTCGGTCCGCCGGAGTTCTGCGGCCCGGCGCCCGGCCCGGCGCCCGGCCCGGTGCTCTGTTCCGTCGCGCCCGGTTTCCCGGGGAAGGGCGGCGGCTCCCGCAGGATGGTCAGCACGGCCTCGGCGAGCTGCTGGATGACCTGCGGTTCCTGCTGCTTGCGGAACCGCTCGGGGGTGACTCCGTACACGGCGGCGGCCATCTTACGGCGGTCATGGGCGGGCGCGCCCCGGCGGTCGGGGAGCAGCCCGAAGGTGTGGGCCGCGGCCTGGCCGAGCAGATCCCGCTCGCCGAGGCGCCGTACCGCCTCCCTGAGCAGCGCCTCGATACCGGCCGGGGCGTCGTCGGAGCCATCGCAGAAGCCGCCCGCCACGGCCGCGGCGCGCAGCGCCGGCCGATCGGTCCTGCGCAGATCCGGCAGTCCGGGTCTGCGTATGCCTTTCAGTTCTTCCAGGAGTTGATCGTATGTGGGCGAATTTGATGCAAATGGCTCCTGACTCATGGTCACCAGGCTAGCGACCGGCCGGGAAAGAGGAAATCGTTCTCTCAGCGGCCGTACCGCGCCGGGCTTTGTACCGCCGGTAATTACGCCGTGCTGGAACAGATTTCCGATTTCCGAGGTTCCGCTTTCTTGATCCATGGTGCGGCGGTCACCGGCCGCCCCTGCCGCCGCCATTGAATCCGAGACCGCCCACCCGTTCACGAGGTGACCTTTGTGACCCATCCGCACGAGCAACCGCCCCCCACGGAATCCGAGGACGACGAGGACTACGGGGCTTACGGGGACGACGAGCGATACGCATCCCACGGGGACCACGGATACCACCGGGACCAGGGGGAGCCCGAAGAGCACCGCGCGCATGACGCCGGGCCGCCGCCCACCGAGTACGAGGAGCCCCCTCCGTCTGCGGCGACCACGGCGGTCGGGCTCACTGAACAGGAGGAGCCGCCCCCATCGGTCGGCGCCACGGCGGTCGGGCTCACCGAACACGAGGAGCCGCCCCAGTCAGCAGCCGCCACGATGGCCGGGCCCACCGAGGACGAGATCCCCTCGGTGGCGCCCGCGCAGGTCGCGCACGGGGGTCGCGACCTGCGCGGGGACACCGGAGCGCTGCCGGTCTCGCTGCGCGGCCGGTTCCGCCTGAGGGCCGTGCTGCGCCGCCCCGACCATCCGCACCAGGCGGCCGTCTACCGCGTCGAGGACGAGCGCGGCAGCCACATCCTCAAGTGGTACCACCTCGGCCACGCCCCGGACCGCCGGGTGTGGGAGCTGCTGCGGGACCGGCCGCGCCGGCACCTCACCCACTTCACCGAGACCGGCGACACCGGGGCCGACGGCCATCCGTACGACCTCGCGCCCTCCTACGGCGAGACCGACCTGGCCGGATATCTGAGGGACAGCCCCGGCCCGGCCGACCCCGTGCTCATCCACAACGTCGTACGGCAGCTGCACGAGGCCCTCACCACCCTGCACGAACTGAACATCGTCCACCGGGACATCAGCCCGGCCAACATCGTGCTCGGCAGCCTCGACCCGGCCGCCCCGGACCTCGTCCTCGTCGACTTCGCCGTCTCCGCCCACGAACCCGCCGAGCGCTACACCCGGGACGAGCGCTGGGTCGGCACCGCCCTCTACATGTCCCCGCAGGCGTCGCTGCGCCACCAGCTGATCCACCCGCCCGCCGACTGGTGGTCGCTCGGCATGATCGTCGCCGAGATGGCCGGTGGACGCCATCCCGTCCGGTTCACCGACAACGACTTCGTCCGCGAGGAAATCAGCTCCCGCGCCCCCGATCTGTCCCTGGTCACCGACCACCGGCTGCGGCTGCTGTGCATGGGGCTGCTCACCCGCGACCCCGACCACCGCTGGGGAACCGACGAGGTGGCGCAGTGGCTGGTGGGCGGCTCGCCGCCGATCGCCCCCTGGGAGGCGGGCACTGCCCCCGGCGCCTCGGACCCGGAAGACGCCCCGGACATCGAGCCGTTCGCCTTCCTCGATGAGCGCTACACCAGGCCGAAGCAGCTGGCCAGGGCGTTCAGCGAGAACTGGCGGCCCGCCCGGCAGCTCCTCTCCCGACGGCGCGGCCGGGGCGAATTCACCCGCTGGCTACGGCAGTTCGAGGGCGCCCCGGGCCGCGACGCCGGTGAACTGGCGGCGCTGCTGGACCTCCTGGAGCCGCAGCACCCCGCGGCTCCGCCGCGTGAGCCGAAGCCGGTCACGATGGTGCGGCTGATCTCCTGGCTCGGCCCCACCCTCGACGCGTCCTATCGCGGGGTGCCGCTGGACCACGCGGGGCTGGGGGAGTTGCTGCGGGAGGCCGGGCGCGGCGATGAGTTCGCCCTCTCCGTCGTGGCGGATCTGCGGGACCACACCATCCTGCCGCTGCTGGACTCACGGCCAGGCGGCGATGGGCTCGCCGAGGTGCAGCAGGGCTGGCTGACGGCCCGCTCCCGCTGGCAGCACACCGTCGACGAGGTGCTCCACGAGTCGTCCCGGCTGCGCGACCGCCGTGCCGAGGTGCGCGCCGCCACCCGGCTCGACCGCTCCCGGCTCGCCGCCCTCCTGTCGCTCGCCGCCGCTCCCACCGCGCACCGGCGCAGGCTCCAGGAGCGGACCGCCGGCATCCAGGCCGCGTTGCCGCAGCCGGTGGCCTGGTACGGGCGGCTGGTGCGCGACCCCGAGGATCTGGTGCGGCTGCAACTGGCCGAGTGGCTGGCCGGATTCGCCGAGCAGGAGTCCTCGGAGACGCAAGGGAGGCTCGACGGCGAGCGGGCCCTCCTCCGCCAGGAGCGCGACCTGGACGTGGCCACACTGTGGGTGCGCAGACAGGACATGCTGCCCACACTCGGCTGGGCCCTCGGCGGAGCCGTCGCCTTCGTCTTCCCGTGGATCTTCGTGATCGGCCTGGGCGATCTGGTGGGATGGCCCGCCCAGCGCGCGGTGGTGACGGCGTGGATGCTGGCCGTCCCGGCGGCCGCCGCCGTCCTGGCTCTGGAGCTGTGGACGGCGTACCGCATCGGCAGCCCCGGCTACCACCCGGACCGGTCCCTGGCCGGGCTGCTGATCGACCGTGCGCTGCCCGTGGCCCGGTTCATCCGCCGCCCCGGCTCCCGCTTCCCTGTCCAGGGCCTGCTGATCCTCCCGGTCATCGCCCTGTTGTGGGCCACCGTGGCCTACGCCCCCTGGGTGTGGCCGCTGGCCACCGTGGCCGTCCTCGTCTGGTGGACCTGGCACCGGCTGCGGTGCTGGCGCCGCTATGTGGCGGAGCTGCGCGGCCGGGACGAACGGCACGGCCGCGGCCGCCCGAGGGCGGTCGCCCCGCCGACGTCAGGGAGGCTCACATGAGTTCGGGACAGGCGATTGCCAGCATCGGCGATGTGATGCCGGATGTGTACTTCCCCCAGCCGCCGGTCGCCGAGACCCTCCAGCACACCGTCCAGGACACGTTCCACGACACCGTCATCAACACCATCCCGAACGCCGGAGTGCCGCACAACGCGGTCCAGGGCACCGGGCTGTCGGACCACGTCGGCACCCAGGCCGGGCAGCACATCGCCGCCGCCGTGCACAACACCACCGGCCATGCGCTGAACGCCGCCATGGACCAGCTGCACGACCTGATGGTGCCCGCCCTGATCGGCCTCGGCTCGCTCAGCGGGGCGCTGCTCGTCGGCCGCGCCACCATGGCCGGGGCGCAGGTGCTCGCGGCCGCCGCCATCCGCGCCGCCGAGGACCAGGCCGAGCTGCGTCAGCGGCAGTTGGACGCCCGGCAGGCCGCCGCGTGCTGGCGGGACGCCGCCTTCGCCGCCGTCCGGGCCAACGCCCGCATCGACACACTGCGCGCGCGGATACGGCGGGCCGGCCCCGACGGGCCACCGGAACCGCCCGACCTGCCACCGCCGCTGACCCTGGCGGGCAGGAACCTGGACGAGGCATGGCGACAACTGGCCGACACCGACCGCAGGTTGCGCCACGCGGAGGCCGCCTACGCACGGGCCACCATGGAGGCAGCCGCCCGCCCGGCGGCCGGAGCGCATCCCGAGGACACCGGCTGGCACGCCACCCTGCGCGCCCGCCGCCGCCAGACGCTGGAGGCGTACGAGGAGGCCGCCACCGAAACCGAGGCGCGCGGTTCGCTGCCGCAGCCGCCCGCCGCCACCGCGGCCCCCACCGAGGAGGAGGTGCTGCGGCTGGGCGGGGACCTGCTGGCCATGCTTCCGCAGAACGTGTCGGTGGCCGACTACCGGCTGGTGGAGGAGATGGTCACCGTCGCCGCGGAAGTCGCCGCCCGGCGGCCCGCCGCGGCCAAGCGTCATCTGCGGGAGGCCGCCGGGTTCGCCGAGCGGATGACGCGCGACGCCGAGCGGCGGCAGGAGACCGAGGAGTGGGCCGCCCAGCAGCTCGCCTTCCTCCGCGACGACCACCCCGGCACACTCGCTGACGGCCACTCCGGCACACCCGTTCCGCTGCCCGATGCCAGGGCGGAGATCGCGGTCCTGGAGCGCTTTCTCTACCAGGGCGGGACGCTGGCGGAGGCCGAGCGCGTGCGCGTCGCGGTCCGCGTCGGAGAGCGGGTCGACGCGTATCAGCGGATGTACGCCACAGAGGTGATCCGCGCGGCGGTCCGGCGGTCGGAGCCCGAGACGGCCGGATACACCACCTCCGGAGTGGCGCAGATCATCGACTGGACCCCGCCGGGCTGGGGGGAGGAGCACTGGCTCCGCGTCAGCGTGGACGCCGGGGGCACCGCCCGGGTCGCCACCATGCACCGCGAGCGCGACCCCGCCGAGGAGACCGACGACGATCTGGACCTCGACTGGCAGCGGTGCGACGAGGCCCCCGAGCATCTGGAGAAGCTGCGCGAGCTGGCCGAACGGGCCGGGCTCAGCGTGCCGTTCGCCTTCGGCGAGCCACCAGCGCGGCCGGTCCGGCGCACGGCGGACCCGCCCGCTCGACGCAGCCGCACCGGACCTCAGGCCCGCCACCATGACCAGGAGAGGCAGTCATGACCGAGCCAGTGACGTCCCCGGGTCGCGACGACCGCAGCCTCCCGGCCTTCGCCGAGGAACTGGTCGGCACGCTCAGCGTCCAGTCCCAGTACGTACTGCACGGCAGCATCCGGGACATCCACCTCGTCCGCCACGACAAGGACCCCGACGAGGGCGGCCGCGAGGCGACCTACGACGCCCACCACACCCTCACCGAGGTCCTGTGGAACGCCCTGTGGCAGGAGGGGTACGAGGCGCTGATCCGCTTCGACATCGCGGACGGCTTCACCGTCGTCGTGGGCCCGGCGGCCAAGGAGATCCGCGAGCTGCTGCACGGGCGGGACGCCGCCAGGCCCGGGCGCGCCCGGCGCGCCGACACCCCCGTCCACCTGGCCGACGCGGAGCGGACGCTGCGCGACATCGTCACCGGCTGGAAGCAGCAGGGGCGGCAGCCGAAGACACCGGACGGCCGGCCCCGCCCGGACCCGGCACCGCGCCAACAGCCCTACCGGGTAGTGCTGTTGATCGACTACGCCGCCCGGATCCCCACCGATGTCACCCGGCTCAGCGATCCGGAGCGGGACTTCTTCCTCAACTGCCTCAAGCTGGCCGAGGACGCACGGCCGATCTCCTCCCCGGGAAGCGGACGGCGGCTGTTCAACCCCGTGATCTGGCTCGCCGACGGGGAGCGCGATCTGCCCACCTGGCTGGTCGCGGGCAGCGAACGGGTCCGTACCATCGGCATTCCGCTGCCCGACCTGGGCAGCAGGCGGCGCATGGCCGAGCTGCTGGCCGAGGAGCACACCGCCGCGTCCGCGTCCGAGGGCGAAGACGACGACGGGCCGGTCCGGCTCGACAAGCGATGGCCGCTGGACGAGCACGACATCGACACCTTCGCCCGGGCCACCGCCGGGCTGACCCTGCGCGCGATGCGGGAGAGCGCCCGTATGGCGCTCGACCGCGGGCTGTCGTTCGCCGAGATGCGGGACGCGGTCCGGGTCTACCAGCTCGGCGTCAAGGACAACCCGTGGCAGGCGGACTACATCCGCAAGCAGATCAAGAAGGGCGAGGCGGACCTGCGGGCGCGGGTGAAGGGCCAGGAGAAGGCGGTCGGCAAGACCCTCGACATCCTCAAGCGCGCCGCGCTCAGTCTGTCCGGCGCCCAGGCGTCCCACCCCGGCAGCCGGCCGCGCGGTGTGCTGTTCTTCGCCGGGCCGACCGGCACCGGCAAGACCGAGCTGGCCAAGTCGGTGGCCAAGCTGCTGTTCGGCACCGAGGACGCCTGTCTGCGCTTCGACATGAGCGAGTTCTCCGCACCGCATTCGGTGGACCGGCTGCTCGGCGCACCGCCGGGATATGTGGGCTACGAGGCCGGTGGCGAGCTGACCACGGCGGTGCGCAACGACCCCTTCCGGGTGGTGCTGTTCGACGAGATCGAAAAGGCCGACAAGGGTGTGCTCGACAAGTTCCTCCAGGTGCTGGAGGACGGCCGGCTCACCGACGGGCAGGGGGTCACCACGTACTTCAGCGAATGCGTGCTGATCTTCACCTCCAACCTCGGGGTCAGGAAACGGACCGGTGAGGGCGGACGCGGACACGAAGGGCGGGTGGCCGAGCCCGGGATGCCGTACCACCAGTTGGAGGAGATCATCCTGGCCAATGTGAAGGAACACTTCGTCGAGGAGATCGGCCGCCCGGAGCTGATGAACCGGCTCGGCGGCAATGTGGTGGTCTTCGACTACATCGACGCCAAGGTGGCCGCCGAGATCTTCGACTCGCAGGTGGGCAACATCCAGCGGGTGCTGCGGGAGGAGCAGGGGGTGCATCTGCGCCTCTCCGACGAGGCGCATCAGGCGCTGTCCGCCTACTGCACGGCGGATGTCGACAACGGCGGCCGGGGGATCGGCATGCTGCTGGAAACGCATCTGATCAACCCACTGGCACGGGCGCTGTTCGACCAGGAGCGGCTGGCGGGCACGGCGGTCACCGTCACCGGTGTGCGGCCCGCCGGGGACGGAACGGTGGCCCTGGACCTGCGGGTGGTGCACACGGGGGCCGCGGATCCCGGTCCCGGCGGCGGCCGATGAGCGAGCGGGACACTCCCCGGGGGTGGGTTCGCCTGCCGGACGACGACGAACTGGAAGCACCGGCGGAAGGGGAGACAGCGGAGAAGCCGGGCGAGGCGCCGCAGCCGGAGCCGACGGCAGAGCCCGCACCCCGGGCCGCGGCGGGCCCGGCCGGTGTCGAGGTGTCCGCGCCCTGCTGGAACTGCCGTGCGCCGGTGGCCCCCCGGGACGCCCGCTGCCCATCCTGCGACCGTACGCGCACCCATGTGCTGCTGGTCTGCGCCGAGCCCTGTCTGGAGCTCCGCCACGGCCCGGGCCCTCCGTTGCACATCGGCCGCCACCCGGACTGGGCGCCGCGGACCGCCGCCGCGTTCGCCGACTGGAACAAGGTCTCCCGGCGTCATGCCTCGCTCACCGTGGAGCCGGACGGAAGCGCCTGGGTCGAGGAGCCCGAGGCGGGCACCCGCAATGGCACGTATCTCAACGGCGCCCGGATCGCGGCGGGCGTGCGCACCCCCGTCCGCGACGGCGACCAGCTCCGGCTCGGGCTGCGGGTCGGCTTCGCCGTACGGCTGTACGGGCCGGGGCCCGGCACCGGCTGAGCCGGTGCCGGGCGGTGTCGCGGGGCGGCGACCCCCGGGCCGCCCCGCGTGCTCATGCCCGCGTACCGGGCGGAATGACGACCGCCCGCAGCGGCGCCAGCAGCCGGTTGGCCTCGCCCGCCCCCTCGAACGTGCCCAGGTTGTGGGCCTGGCCGGGCACCGCCTTCAGCGGCTCCTCGCCGCAGCGGTCGCCGAACAGCACCAGGGCGGGGTGCGGGCGGTGCCGCCGCGACTGCCACACCAGCCCCTGGGCGTCCGGCACCTGGCGCCGGATCTCCCGCGCCCAGGCGCGGGTCTGCGCGTACTCGTCGGTCTCCAGCAGCCAGGAGGTCTGGAACACCGCGGCCAGATCCTCCTCCCGGACCAGCCGCACCAGGACCAGATCCTCGGTCACCCGCACCTTGGACAGCGAGCGGGCGGCCGCCAGCGCCCACGGCACCTGACGCCGGGCCTCCGGCCCGGTGAACTCCATGTCCCGCAGCATCACTTCGGCGAGGGTGGTGGCCGGTTCCACGGCCGCGTACAGATACGGATACCGGTCCTCGGCGGTGGCGTCGAAACGGTTGCCACCGAAGAACGAATGCGCGGGCTTCGGGTTGAACTCGGTGCAGGCGTAGGCGGTTTCATGGCACCTCCACAGCTCGGTGCCCGCGCTCAGGGTGCACAGATTGGGGCTCATGCGCGCGCCCTCGGGGGGCGCCTGCCTCACCATCCGCCGTCTCCCAACAGCGCGGCGGCGGCCTCGGTCAGCCGAGCGTCCGGCACCTGCCCCACCAGGGCGGCCGGCGCGGCGCGCAGCCAGGTGTTGCCGCCGAGCCACCAGTCCGCGGCGCCCCAGGGGTCCTGGTCCGACAGCAGCATTCTGTTGATCCGCTGCACCACCGGCCGTGGCTCACCGGTGTCCGGGTCGAACTGGAAGTCCGGGTAGCGATCGCCGTGCTCCGGGTCGGAGAGGCGGATGAGCCCGGCCCCGGCGGGATTCTCGGCGGCGGTGCCGGTGAGCTGCTCCGGTCCGCGCGCGGGGGCGGTCAGCAGCCGGTTCCGTACGGCCCGGGCGATCTCGGCGCTCGCGGGGTCCAGTGTCGGCCAGTCCACGGACTCCAGCAGCCGGATCAGGTCGGCCAGCCGGTCGGCGTCCGGCAGGACCGCTGAGGGAGCGGCGCCCCGGACCTGGTCCAGCTTTCTGCGCAGTTCGTTCTCGCGGGGGAGGGGCCGCAGTGCCAGCCGCACCTCCCGCAGCGCGGCGCGCACGGCCCTGGCGTCGTCTCCGGCGGCCCGCAGCCGCAGCACGCTGTCCTGGAATCCGCTGAACTGCGCGGGGGTCAGCGAGGCGCGGATCTCCGGCAGATGCCGGCGCAGCAGCTCCAGGAGATCGTCGGTGGTCATGGCTGTCGTCCTTCCGCGGGTGCGTGGGGAGCGGGATTGCCCTGGTGGATGAATCCGGCCCAGGAGACGATCCGGGCCAGGCCCCCCGTATCGCTCTGCGTCTCGGCCAGCAGAAGGCCGGTCAGCCCGGGGACGGGGTGGCGGTCGTGGTCGAGCATCCACAGCTGGGCGGCGCGCAGGGCGTCCGGCGGGGCCAGTCCGGCGACGGTCAGATGGTGGTGGAAGACCACCATCAGCGCGGCGGACGCGCTGTCCGAGACCTTCCACCGCGAGCCGACCACATCCGTGGCGCCACGCGCCAGCAGTGCGGTGGTCGGGGTCAGCGCCTCGTCGTGGTCGCGGCTGCTGAGGTCCGTCTCGCAGGCGCTGAGTACGATCAGCGGCCCGGCGGCGGCCCGTTCCCCGGCGGGCACGTCGAGAATGCGCGTCACCGTCAGCCTGCCCGGGTCCGGGGCGCCTTCGGGCTCCGGGGCGTCTTCGGGGTCCGGACCCGCCAGGTGGAGGGCCGAATCGGTGGGCCGCAGCCCGGCCAGGCCGTGCACCACCAGATGCAGCAGCGAGACGGCGGGCGCGGCCGGGCCTCCGGGGAGGTGGGAGAGCACATCCTCGGGGGTGCCCAGCGCGTTCTCGGGCGCGTCCTGGTGCCAGCCGTAGAGCAGGGCCGTGGTGTAGTACGCGGTGCGAAGGGCCGACACCTCGTCCTGCGCCCACGTCAGGTCCCCGCTCGGGTCGGCCACCAGCACCGCGCGCTCGCCCGCCGGCACCCGGCCGCGCCGCGCGGCCCGCAGAAACTCGCCGCCGGACGCGGCGTACGAGATGACCGCGTGTTCGCAGGCGTAGGTGTACGGACGCCGCGCACCGGCCCGTGGCCCGGGGAGGCGGGCGGCGTGCCAGGGAACGGCACCGAGGTTGCCGCACGGCACGAGGACCAGCCGGACCGGTGTGTTGTGCTGCGGGGACCCGTCCTTCCCCCGGACGCCCAGCGCGTCCAGTACGGGGGCGAGGACGGCCGGGCCCGCCCAGTCGCACAGCCCCTCCAGCGCCGCCTCCCAGTGCCGATGGGCCTCGGCGTAGGCGTCCATGCCGTGCCCGGACACGGCGGACCGCCGGGCGCCCGCGTCCAGATAGCGCTCCAGCGGCTCCCGGCCGGGCGCGCCGAGCCCCGGCAGCGCCGGCGCCGTCGGCTCACCGGCGCTCGGCACCAGGACGGCCACGCCGTCGGCGGTGTCCTGCCCGGGCACCAGATACACCAGGGCGTCGGTGCCGGTGGCACGCAGCCCCTCCCGCAACTCCCCGATGCCGGGGGCGCCGAGCAGCCCGCGCAGCGGCGCCGCGCCGCTGTCCCGCCGCAGCACGTCCAGCGCGCGACGGCGCAGCCTGCTGGGGATCTCGACACCGGGGGCGGCCCTGACCCGCGCGAGCGCGCTCCGGACCTCGTCCGGGGTACCGCCGCCGATGCCGGGTGCGAGTCCGCCGCCGCTCGGCGCGGCCTGGGGCGGGAGGTCCCGTACGGCGGTCCGCCACTGCTCGGCCAGCTCCGCCTCGCCCCTGGCGGCCAGCTGCTCGGGGACCCCGGCGGCCGCGGCCGCGGCCCGCAGCACCAGGCCACGCCCGTTCTCCAGCGACGCCACGGCCTCCTCGATCCGGCCGTCCACGGCGGCCCAGTGGGCGGCGAGCAGCCCACGGCTGGCCCCCGACCTGGCCACCTCCAGGCCGTGCTCGGCGCCCAGTTGCAGCAGCACATCCTCGGCCAGCACCCACAGCGAGGCATGGGCGGTGGCGACGGCCGCCCCTGTGTCATCGCGCTCACGGTCGTCGCGCAGCCGGTACGCCTCGGCCAGCTCCCACAGCAGCTTCTGCCGGATGGCCGGGCTGGTGCGCTCGGTGAGTTCCCGCCTGGCCTGTTCCAGCTCCCCGACCGCCTCTTCCAGGTCGGAGTGGTCACCGGTCGACCTGTGGATGGTGAGCAGCGCCATCCCGATGCCTTGCCGGATCCACACCCGCTGGTCGGGGGTCGAGGCGGGGCCGTCCAGGGCCCGGCGGGCCCGGGTCACGGCCTCGGAGACACGTACGGGATCCGGTTCGATCATGGAGAAGAGGGCCAGCAGGGGCGCGCATTGCGCGTCCATGAGGGGCTGTGCGAAGGCCGGGAGCCTCGGGTGGTTCGCCGCCTCCTCGAAGTAGGCCACGCCGGCCCGCAGCGCGGGGATCCCGCCGTCCAGCGTGGCCAGGCTCAACTGCGCCTGGCCGAGCAGGAAGAGCACCAGGAACTGCCATTCGCTGCTCTCGCCTGCCTCCTCCAACAGGTCGAGCAGCTCGTCCAGCAGCTCCTCCAGCCTTTCGGCGTCCCGCTCGTCCAGTGCTTCGTTGAGGCGCAGCTGGAGGTGCATGCTCCGGGTGCACAGCCTCAGCCCCTCGGCGCCGGGCCCGGTCGCGTGGGCGGAGTCGAACACCGCGGAGGCGGGGCCGAAGAGCGCGTCGAGGCGGGCACGCGCCTGGTCGCGGTCCGTGAGGTTGCCGCCCAGGGTGTTGGCCGCGGCGAGCAGTCCGGGCGAGATGACCCCGGCCATCCAGTCCACCCGTCCGGATCCCGTACCGGCGGCTGTGCCGATCAACTCGGCCGCCTCGGCCAGCCGGTCGGCGTCACCGGTGCGCACACCGTGGGCCATGCGGCTCATCGCGGCGCGCATCGCGGTCTCCGCCTCTTCACCGGCCGGCCCCTTGCTCACCTGATTGACCAGGGCCTCCAGATCCTCGGTCCGGACGGTGCCGGGCACTTCGAGCTCCAGCATGAGGGCGGCCTGTGCGTAGGTGAGGGCGGTCTCCTCCGCGGTGAGCTCCTCCAGCAGATCCGTCTCATCGCCTCGGCCCGCCCCGGCCGCGGCGAACTCGGTGATCAGCCCGCTCAGGGCCCGCAGCAGCGGGGAGTCGCGGTTCGGCATCCGCTCCGCCAGCTGCGCGGCCAGGTCGGCCATCTGCTCGAAGTCCCCGGAGCGCGCGGCGGCGGGCACCCGCTCCAGGGCCTCGGCCGCCCACGACAGGGATTCGGCCATTCCCTCGGGCAGGGTCGGCACCAGGTCGGTCAGCAGCCCGCGCAGCTCGGTCAGATCGGCGGTGAGTTCGGGGTCGCCCACCATCACCTGGCGGCCCACATCGAAGGATTCGAGGAGGCGGGGCAGCGTGCCGTCCCATCCGGCCGTCATGCCGGGCGTCAGCAGCAACCGCACCAGGTGGACGGCGGAGGCCCGCTCGTCCGGTGGGTCGAGCGTCCCAGGGGCGCGCGCCGCCCTCAGCACCCGCAGGCCCCGACTCCGGTCGTCGTCCGTGGGGTTGCGCCGGTAGCGCTCGGCGTACAGGCCGCCGAGCCGGGCGCGCAGGGTGCACAGCAGGGCGTCCCCGTCCGGTACGGCCGTCGCCAACGCGGCCTCCAGCTCGTCCAGTTCGGCGATGAAGCGGTCGAGTGACGCGGGGTCGGCGTCGGCGGGCGGCCGAGTGCCGCCGGACGATCCCTCTGCCCCGATGCCGTCGGACGGTCCCTCGGCCGCCGGGCCGTCCGGTGGGGGCGGGGGCGGGGCGATCCACGCCGGCGCGTCGGCCGCGGCTCGTTCGGCTCGGTCACGTAATGCCGCGAGATCCCTGCTGTGCATGAAACGTCCCCCTTCGTCATGCCCCACTCATCATCAGCCCGTCCGCGCGAGCACCGGAGCCCTTTGATCGCTCTTTCCGGAAACCGCCCGGAAGACGTCCGCGAATCGCCCAGTCGGATACGCGTGTTCGGGGCCGCGCGGGAACTCCCGCCCCGTGGCCGAGGCGAAAACGGACATGAGGTGAATGATGCGACATCCTGTCACGCCAGGTGAGACACCTTTATCGATGCGTGACCAAATGTGTGGGTGGCGTGCTTGCGCGCGCCCTACCCTCGCCGGTGAATCAACGTTTCTGCACAGAATCCCCGCGACGAGAAGGACGGAACATACATGTACGGCACGATCGACGGGTTCAACTACGGGGCCACCACCCCGCTGGCGGCCTACCTCATGGCCTGTCTCGGGGGAGCCCTCGGCTTACGCTGCACCGCCCGTTCGGTGCGTACTCAGCGCTCCTGGAAGCCGGGCTGGCTCGCGCTCGGATCCGCGTCGATCGGCTCGGGCATCTGGACGATGCACTTCATCGCCATGATGGGGTTCCATGTGAAGGAAACCCCGATCGGCTTCGACATACCGATCACCCTTCTCAGCCTTCTGGTGGCGATCGTCGTCGTCGGCATCGGTGTCTTCATGGTCGGCTACCGGGGCGCTTCCCGAGGGGTGCTGCTCTCGGCCGGTGTGTTCACCGGACTCGGCGTCGCGGGCATGCACTACATCGGGATGTCCGCGATGCGCATGCAGGGGCATCTGGAGTACTCCGTGCCGACCGTCCTGCTCTCCGTCCTGATCGCGGTCGTGGCCGCGACCGCCGCCCTCTGGGCCGCCGTGACCATCCACGGTTTCCGCGCCAGCCTGGGATCGAGCATGGTGATGGGGGTCGCGGTGACCGGCATGCACTACACGGGCATGGCCGCGGTCAGTGTGCGGCTGGACGATGTGCTCGGCGCCTCCGTGGGCGGTAACGCGCCGGCTTCGCTGATCCTCCCCATGCTGATCGGCCCGGTGATCTTTCTGGTGGTCGCGGGGACCATCATCATGTTCGATCCGCTGCTGGTCCTGGGCGAGGGGGAGTGGAACGAAAAGAAGGCGGACAGCTCGCGCCTGCCCCCGCCGCCACCGCCTCGGCCGGTCTGGCCGGCCCGGCCGCCGGAAGACCCCATGCGGGCCCCGGCGAGTCGCCCGGCTCCGCACCACAGCGGTCAGGAATACGGCGGTTGGTGAACCCGCGGCCGACCGGTCCGGGGTGCGACGAGGCGGGCCGTGACCGTGGGCGCCGGAGCGGACACCGATCCGCCGCCGACGGCCACCCCGCCGCACCCCGCGGGACCTAGTGGAACCTGCGCGTCCCCGACCAGCCAGGATCCCCGGTGGTGGCGAACCGGACCCACGCGCCGTGCATCTCCGTGGCCAGCGACGGCGGGATGTCCGGTCCGAGCAGTCCGTTCGCCGTACGGAGCGCGGGCAGAGCGGTGTTGTCGAACACGAACGGGAGCTCCGCGGTGTGGCACGCGCCGAACGGCCCGCCCCGCCAGTCGAAGTCGTAGCTGAACACCTTGTCGTAGCGGGACACCAGCCGCTCACGGGCGTCGCGGAACATGGCGTCGATGCCCGCGCTGTGTTCCGGCCGCTGGTAGAGCAGCGACTCCTGGGTGTTCGTGCCCACCAGCAGATCCACCGGATGCGGCGGGGCCACCTCGTCGGGCTCATCGAGCACCACACCGAGCGGCGAGAGCCTCGGACCCGATCCGGGCAGGTCGGCGAGCGCGGACACCAGGCGCTCGTCGGGGACGGCGGCGAACGCCTCGGCCGTGGCGGGTACGCCCAGCCGGTCGGCCAGGGCCCGGGTCGTCTCCGCCGCCTCCGCGCCGGTCAGGGTGTGCAGCCCACCGCTCTGGCTGATCGCACCCCGGAACAGCCCGGCGGCCTCGGGCGTCACCAGCAGCGCGCTGACGATCATTCCTCCCGCCGACTGCCCGAACACCGTGACCCGGTCCGGGTCCCCGCCGTAGTCCGCGATGTGCTCGCGCACCCACCGCAGCGCCGCGAGCACGTCCAGCAGACCCCGGTTGCGCGGGGCGCCCGGCAGGTCCAGCCAACCCGGCGCGCCGAGACGGTAGTTGAGGGTGACCAGGACCACGCCGTCGCGGGCGAAGGACGTTCCGTCGTACAGCGGTGCCTGGCCGGTGCCGGAGAGGAAGCCGCCGCCGTGCACGAAGACCATCACCGGGGCGTCGCCATCGGTCCGGGGCGTCCAGACGTTGACCGTCAGATAGTCCTCGCCACGCACCCAGCCCTGACCCAGCACCGGGCTGAGGTCCGCCGCGAACCGCCGCTCGGGCACCGGAGCCGTCGGCCCCGGCCCATCGGCGCCGGGCGCACCGTGCACGGGGATCGGCGCGGCGAACCGCGCGGCGCCGGTGAGCGCGGCCGCGTACGGGATGTTCCGGAACACGCTCACCGCCATGCCGCCCACTCCTTCACCGCGAACCGCTCGCCGTCCCGCCGCACTTCGGCCGCGCCCGCGCCGGGGAGGTGCGCGGGGAAGAGCAGCGCGCCCTGGTCCGCGGCCTCGCCCAGCACCCGGCGCCGGGCGACCCGCGCCCGGGGCTCGTCCTCGTCGAAGCAGGGGCAGAGGTCCGGCTCCACGATCTGCAGCGGGCTGTGGAGCAGATCGCCCGCGAAGATCGCCCGATCCGTACCGGACCGCAGCCGCACCACGCAGGAGCCGGGGGTGTGGCCGGGGGCGGGCTCGAGGCGAAGCTGGGCGTCGATGTCGTAGTGGTCGCCCTCCCACAGCACGGTCTGCCCGGCCTGGTGAACGGGGGCGACGCTGTCCTCGAACACATTCGCCATCCGGGGGCCGGAGCGGGTCCGGTGTCCGTTCTCCGGGTTCCAGTAGTCGAAGTCGGTCCGGGGGAGCACATACTCCGCGTTGGGGAAGGTCGGCCGCCACTCACCGTCCGTCCACGAGGTGTTCCATCCGACGTGGTCCCCGTGCACATGGGTGCAGATCACCAGGTCCACGTCGGCCGGGCGGACCCCGGCCGCGGCCAGTTTCCCGAGGTAGTCCGTGTGCAGATGGTGGAAGTGCGGCACATCCGGCCGCTCCCGGTCGTTGCCGATGCCGGTATCGATCAGGATCGTCCGGCCCTCGCTGCGGAGCAGCCAGGTCTGGATCATCGTGCGTACCTCATCGGCGGCCGGATCCAGGAATTCGGGGGTCAGCCAGCCCTCGTGCGCGCGCCAGTGCTCCATGGCCACGTCGGGAAAGATGAAGTCGCGCGGCAGGCCCCTTGGGGTCACCTCCACCACGCGGGTGATCTCGACGTTTCCAAGCGTGATGGTGTCCATGACTCCAGCCTGCGCTTCGGCGGGCGCCGGCGGTATCCGTCATATGACTGCACCACGGGCTACCGCACCACGGGCTAGAGTCGAGGGATGACCATGGTCGGGCGGGAGAGTGAGAGCGCGGCCGTACTCGGTCTGACCAGCGGTGTGCTGATCCTTACGGGTGAACCGGGTGCGGGCAAGAGCACTCTGCTCGGCCTCGCGGCGGATCGTCACCCGGGCCGGGTGCTGCGGATGACGGGCAGCGAGAGCGAGGCGAACCTGACGTTCGCGGGGCTGCACCAGCTGCTGCGGCCGGTGCTGGGGGAGACCGCCGGGCTGTCGGCGCGGCAGCGGTCGGCCCTGCTCGGCGCCATCGGCCTGGCGGACGCCGAGTCCCACGACACCGGCCTTGTGGGGGCCGAGCCCCACGACACCGGCCTTGCGGACACCAATCCCCACGACACCGACCTCGCGGAGGCCGGGCCCGGCGGTGTCGACAGCGGACACGGTGGCCCGCCCGACCGGCTCCTGCTCGGCGTCGCGCTGCTCACCCTGCTGTCGGACCTCGCCCGGCGATCGCCCGTCCTGGTGGTCGCCGACGATCTGCAGTGGATCGACGCCGGCTCGCTGGAGCTGCTCGCCTTCGCCGCCCGGCGCATCGACGACGAACCCCTCGCCGTGCTGGCCGCGGCCAGGGACACGGCGGGCGAGGGCGCCCAGGGCGGGGCCACGGCGCCGCTCTCCGGCTTTCCCCTGCTCACGCTGGGCCCGCTGGACGCGACCGCCGCGGGCCTCCTGCTGGACCGGCAGCCGCATCCGCCGACCGGCCGCGGTCGGCTGCGCATCCTCGACCAGGCCGCCGGGAATCCGCTGGCGCTGGTCGAACTGGCCCGGGCGAACGGCGCCTGCGGCGCGGATTCGGCCGACTCCGCCGAAGGGGAGCTCCTGCCGCCCACCGACCGTCTGATGCGGGTCTTCGCCGCCGACCTCGAAGCCCTGCCCGAGACCACCCGGCAGGCGCTGCTCCTGGTGGCGGCGGACGACCGGGCGGTGGCGGGCCGGGTCGAGGCGCTGGCCCCGGCCGAGGCCGCCGGACTGCTGCGGCTCACCGGTGGCGGCCACGACGGCTGGCGGGCCCGCTTCCGGCATCCCCTGATCAGGTCCGCGATCTACCACTCCGCACCGCTGGCGGCCCGCCGTCAGGCCCACCGCGACCTCGCCGCGCTGCTCAGCGCCGAACCCGACCGCCGCGCGTGGCATCTCGCCGCCGCCGCGGAGGGGCCGGACGAGGAGATCGCCGCCGCCTTGGAGGAGTCGGCGGCCAGGGCCCGGGAGCGTGGCGGATACACCGCCGCCACCACCGCGCTGGAACGTGCCGCCGAGCTGAGCCCCGGGCGCCGCGACCGCGCCCGCCGCATGGTGGCCGCGGCGGGTGCGGCGGTGTCCACCGGACAGCCGCACTGGGTGCGCCGGCTCGCCGCGCGGGCCGCGGAGCTCACCGACGACCCGGCGCTGTCGGCCGAGGCATCGCTGCGGGTGGGCCAGGTGCTCACGCTGAGCACCGAGCACGACACCGCGCTGTCCCTGCTGCTGCGGGCGGCGGAGGATCCCGGGCTGCGCCGGGTCGCGCTCGCCTCCGCGTCGGTGGCGGGCTTCTACTCGGGCGACGAGGAATACCGCCTCGCCGTACGGGCCCGGGCACAGGACGACCCCTGGACGCTCGCGGTGACCGACCCCACCGCGCACCGGTCCGAGCGGGTGGCGGCGATCCCGGCGCTGGTCGAGCGGGCGGACGGCGACCCCGCCCGGCTCATCTCGCTCGGTGCCATGGCCTGGCTGCTCGACGAGACCGCACTCGCGGTACGGATCTTCGACGACGCCCTCCACCGCTGGCGGCTCGGCGGCACCCTGCCCATCGGTCTCGGCTGCTCGGCCGGGTGGGCGTATCTGGACCACGGGCTGTGGGCGCAGGCCCGTACCGCCGCCGTGAACAGCAACTCCGCGGGCGCCGGGCTGCCCCACCTCGACGCCGCCGCACGGTCGCTCGAAGCCGCCGCCCTGGCGCTGACCGGCCGGACCGACGAGGCCCGCACCGCGGGCTCCGCCGCGCTGGCCCTCGTCGACCCGCACCGCAGCCGCGCCGTCGCCGTCCGGGCCCGGTGGGCGCTGGGCATGGCCGCGGTGGCCGACGGCGACCACGTCGGCGCGTACGAGCAGTTCCGTCTGCTGTTCACGGCCGACGGCGACCCCGTCCACTACGCGTGCTCCTTCCCCGGGGTCGCGGAACTGGCCGCCGCGGCCGTCCGCACCGGCCACGGTGCCGAGGCCGCCGCCATCGTGGAGCGCACCGCCGACCGGCTCGCCGAGGACCCCTCGCCCCGGATCCGCATCCTGATCCACCGCGCCCGTGCGCTGCTCGAACCGTCCCGGGCCGAGGCGCACTTCGCGGCGGCCCTCGCCGAACCCACGGGCGGCCAATGGCCCTTCGAACGCGCGCAGCTCCTGCTGGACCACGCCGAATGGCTGCGCCGCCGCCACCGCATCACCGAGGCCCGCCACCAGCTGAACACCGCGCTCGAGACCTTCCGCCGCCTCGGCGCCCGCCCCTGGATCGACCGTACCCAGGCCGAACTGCGCGCCGCCGGGATCGAATCCGCCCCCACCAGCCCCGACGCCCTCACCTCCCTGTCCCCGCAGCAGCAGCACATCATCCGCCTGGCCGCGCAGGGCCTGAGCAACCGTGAGATCGGCGAACGGCTCTTTCTCTCCCCCCGCACCGTCGGCTCGCACCTCTACCGCAGCTTCCCCAAACTCGGCGTCACCGCCCGCTCCCAGCTGCGCGATCTGATCGAGGCGTCCTGCGCGTCGTAGTGGCGGTGGCCACGCGGGCTCCCGGCGATCGCCACCGGCAGGGCAGCTCCACCGCGACGGCCGTGGGCCCGCCCCGCGGGCTCGTCACCGTCACCGTCCCATCGAGCGCGGCGACGCGGCGACGTATCCCGAGCAGTCCGGAGCCACCTCCGGAGCTGCCGGAACCACCGCTCTCCGCGGCGCCGGACACGCCCGCGACCGCCTCGGCGCCACCTCGTCCCTCGTCACGCACCGAGACCCGCAACCCGCTCGGTGTACGGGCCAGCAGGGCCTCGGCCCGGTCGGCGCCACTGTGCCTCGCCACGTTCGCCAGCGCCTCCGCCACGACGAAGTACGCGCCCGCCTCGACCGCCGCCGGGGCCCGTGTCCCGTCCTCCAGACCGTCCACCCGCACGGTGACATCGAGCCCGCTGCTCGCGGCGAGCGCCCGTACCGCCCCGGCCAGGCCACGGTCGGTGAGGACCGGCGGATGCATGCCACGCACCACCTGGCGCAGCTCGGTCAGCGCCGCTTCGGCCAGGTCCTGCGCGTCGTCCAGCATCCTGCGCGCCGCCGTCGGGTCCCGGTCGTACGCCCGCTTCGCCAGGCCGATCCGCAAGGACAGGGAGACCAGCCGCGCCTGGGTGCCGTCGTGCAGCTCCCGTTCGATCCGCCGTAGTTCGGCACCGTGCGCGGCGATGGCACCCGCCCGGGTTTCCGCCAGCTCCGCCACCCGCTCGGTCAGCCGCGCCGTAGCCGTTGCCGTGTCCGTTGCCGTGCCCGTCGGGCCGGGCCGCCGGCGGCGCAGGTACGAGCCGAACGCCAAGGCGAGCACGGACACCAGCAGGGCCATGGCCCGCACCGCGTGCCGCATCGTTCTCCCCATGCCGACGAGGCTAGAAGACCGGCCGGACACACGCGGGAGAGCGAGCCGCCCCATCGACGGTGGAGCCCGCTACACCCCCGGCCCGGCGGCGAGCCCACGCCCGCCCGTGCGGTCCGGGATTCACCGGCATGGACGCATCAGGGTGCGGTAGCGTGCCGAGGAAGCCATGGTGGACGGACCGGTCCGCCGAGAAGGGCACCCGATGACGGATCTTCAGGATGTGGACCGCGTCGCCACGGCCGACCACCACTTGGCGGTCGTGACGACGACGCGCGCCGACGGCTCGGTCCAGGCATCAGTGGTCAACGCCGGGATCATCGACCATCCGGTCTCCGGTGAGCAGGTGGTCGCCTTCGTCACCTACGGCCGCGCCAAACTCGCCCCTCTGCGGGCACGACCGCGGGCCACCCTGGTCTTCCGCGCCGGATGGAACTGGGCCGCCGTCGAGGGCCGCACCGAGCTGGCGGGGCCCGACGACCCGTTCCCCGGGGTCGACCAGGAGCGTCTGCGCCTGCTGCTGCGCGAGATCTTCACCGCCGCGGGCGGCGCGCACGACGACTGGGGCGCCTACGACCGGGTGATGACCGAGCAGCGCCGCGCCGCGGTCTTCGTCCACCCCGAGCGCGTCTACAGCAACTGACCCCCGGGGCGGCCCCGGTCACGGCACCCGCGATGTCCACTCCGGTGAGCCGAACTTCCCGGCCGCCAGCAGCCGCGCCGCCGCCGACTCCTCGTCCGTCACCTTGCCGTCCGTGAGCCCGTACCGCCCGCGGAACGAGGCCACCATGCGGTCGATGACGGCCGGGCGCGGCAGCCCGGTCTGGCGGCGCAGCGGGTCCACCCGCTTGTCGGCGCTCGCGATGCCCTTGCCGGACAGCTTCTCCCGCCCGATGCGCAGCACCTCCACCATCTTGGCGGCGTCGATGTCGTACGACATGGTCACGTGGTGCAGCACCGCACCGCCGTGTGCCGCGATCCGCTTCTGAGCGGCCCCGCCGACCTTCCCGGCCTCCGTCGCGATGTCGTTCAGCGGCTGATACCACGCCTTGACACCCATCTCGCCCAGCGCGCCGAGCACCCAGTCGTCCAGATAGGCGTAGCTGTCGGCGAAGGACAGGCCGGAGACGAGCGACTGGGGCACGTAGAGCGAGTATGTGACGGTGTTGCCCGGCTCGACGAACATCGCCCCGCCGCCGCTGATCCGCCGGACGACCGTCACCCCGTGCCGCTCGGCGCCCGCCGGGTCGACCTCGTTGAGCAGGGACTGGAAGCTGCCGATGATGACGGCCGGACGGTCCCACTCCCACACCCGCAGCGTCGGTGGCCGCCGCCCGGCGGCCACCTCGCCGGTCAGCACCTCGTCCAGGGCCATGTGCAGCGCGGGATCCTGTGGCCCCTCGTGGATCAGCTGCCAGTCGTAGTCCGTCCAGTCGGTGGCACGGGCCACCGCCCGCCGCACCGCGATGCCCACGGCCTCGGCGGAGAAACCGAACATCACGGTGTCGGCGGGCAGTCCCGCCTCGACGCGGGCGGCGAGCGCCCGCGTGTCGGCGTCGGCGGGCGCGCCCTCCAGGGCCCGGTCGATGGCGTGCAGCGCCTCGTCCGGTTCCAGGAAGAAGTCGCCCGCGACCCGCACCCCGCGCAGCGCGCCGTCGTGGACATCGAGATCCACGACGACCAGCTTGCCGCCCGGCACCTTGTATTCACCGTGCATGCCTGCACCGCCTCCTGTTTCCGCCCCGGCGCTCTCGATCATTATCCCGCGCCGGGGGCGGCTTCGGTCGGCACCGGTGATCCGGCGGAGTCAGGCTCCCGTGGTCGAGCCCGGGCGGACGATCATGAGAATGGTCACCGTCGCCCACAGCAGGTTGAACGCGCCCGTGAACATGGCGAGTTGGGCGGTATCGGTCCGCTCCAGGGCCTTGCCCGCACCGAGGCTTTCGATGAGCTCGTCCTGGCGGGGCAGGACGAAGGCGATCAGGACGCCGGCGGCCGCGGCCGTCAGCGCGATGGAGGCGGTGAGCCAGCCGCTGCTGAGGACACCCATCACGGCGGCCGTGGCGAATCCGAAGACGGGCACGGCGAGGCCCATCTTGGCGTAGACGCGGCAGATGCGGTGCAGAAGCCGGACCGTGCCCAGGTCCGCCTCGCCCTCAGCGGCGGCAGTGGCGGTGTGGGCGTTGCGGACCGCGGGCGGGAACATGCTGGCCGCGACGGTGACGGGGCCGATCGCGACAATGGCGGCCAGGACATGCAGGGAGAGCAGGATCTTGGTCATCGGGTGGTTTTCGGCTCCCTTTCGAACGTGGTAGGCACCGCGTCTCCTTCCGGGCGTGGGGCGGCTGGTGCCCGCCTCACGCTAGGGAGCCGCGAGAAGATCACCCAGGGGCTGGAACGACAGAAGTCAACGGATTCTCGCCATGCCGAGCCCCAGTGGCTCAGTGGCTCAGTGGTCTGGCGAGAGAGGGGGGACGTGGTCATCCGTCGATGTACTGCGCCACCCCGTGGCCGAACGACCAGTCGGCCGACTCGTTCTCGGTCAGGGTGATGAAGACGTTCCGCGGCTCGGTCCCCGCGTACTCCTGGGCGAGCTCGGCGATCCGCCGGTACAACGCCTGCTTCTGTGCCGGTGTGCGCCCCGAGCGCATCGTGAGCGCGATGTAGACGATGCCGTCGTCGCGCCGCACACCGAGGTAGTCGTCGTAGCGCAGCATGCCGCTGGTGCCGTCATGGCTGGTCAGGACCTGGAACCGGTCGTTGGGCGGGAAGCCGATGGTTTCCACCAGGGCGTCGTGCACGGCACGGCCGAGGGCGTCGAGCCGGTCGGGGTCGGCCCGCAGCGCGTCAATGCGGACGAAGGGCATGTCGGGGCTCTCTTTCGGGTGAGTGGTGAGTGGCGAGTGGCGGGCGGAAGCTCAGTGGAAGGTCGGCGCATGCTCAGCGGACATGGGCGGTGAGCAGGCCGAGCGCTCCGTCCATGGCCCGGGCGTACACCTCGGCCGAGTCGGCGGCGCGGGCCAGCACATAGCCGCCCTGCAACACCGCGACCAGCGCGGTGGCCGTGCTCGCCGGGTCGAGCCGGGTGTCGAGCTCACCGTTCGCCCGGCCCTCCGCCAGCAGCCCGGCCAGCCGGTCGGTGAGCCAGGCGAAGGTCTCCTCGACCGGTCGGCGCAGGTCCGGATCCGCCATCACATCGGGGTCCTGGGTGAGGCGGCCGACCGGGCAGCCCTTCAGGGCGTCCCGCTCCCGCCGCAAATAGGCGCTGATCCGCTCGACCGTGGTGCCGGGACCGCTGAACTCGGCCTCCGCCCTGCCCCTCAGCTCCTCGGCGCTGCGGCTGATCGCGGCGAGTGCCAGATCGGGCTTGCCGCGGAAGTGGTGGTACATGCTGCCCTGGCCCGCGCCGGATCGCTCCTGGATCGCCTTCGGGCTCGTGCCCACATAGCCGCGCTCCCACAGCAGCTCGCGGGTGCTTGCGATGAGTCGTTCCCGGGTGTCCATGGGCAAGATCATACATACTAGTAGGTACAAATTGAAGCGCGCGGACGGCCCCCTCGGTGAGAGGATCCCTCCGCAGTGGGCGGGCAAGCGGGCCGGTCCGGACGGTGGAAGGTGACGATGTACGCGATACCCCTGGGCGAAGACGGCGCGGAGCTGCGCCCGCTCGAGCCGTGGCAGGCCGAGGAGTTCCTTACGCACATGGACCGGGGACGGGAATTCATCGGGCGGTACATCCCGCTGGCGGACGCCGTCTCCGATCTGGAGTCGGCCCGGGCGTTCCTCCAGGGATACGCGGACAAGGCGGCGGCCGACGCCGGGCGGATCTACGGCATCTGGACGGACGGCAAGCTGGTCGGCGGAGTCCTCTTCCGGACGATGGACATCAACCAGGGCACCGCGGAGGCGGGTTGCTGGCTGGAGCCGTCGGCGGTGGGCAAGGGGTTGGTGACCCGGGCCACGCGCGTGATCATCGACTGGGCCGTCGAGGAGCGGGGCATCCACCGCGTGGAGTGGATTGCCGCCGCCGCGAACGAGGGCAGCATCGCCGTGGCCCGGCGGCTGGGGATGACGAAGGACGGTGTGCTGCGGGAGAGCTATCTGCGCCGGGGCGAGTGGCAGGACAGGGAGATCTGGTCGGTGCTGGCACCGGAGTGGCGGGCGACCCGGAAGCCCTCCTGAACCGCGTGTCAATCACGCTGATGGCGAGGGCGGCGGGCGACGGTGATGATCTCCGGGCTGGTGTCGGTCAGCGGCGCCCGGTCCCAGTCCCCGAACTGCTCCGCCACGACCAGCCCCGCCTCGCCCAGGAACCCCGCCAGCGCGTCCGGGCCGAGAAACCGCAGCGTGCTGCGGCTCAGCAGGGGCCGCTCCCAGCCCGCGCCGGTGTAGGTGTGCGTGGCCGAGACGAGATCGTCCCGCACCGGCGTCTCCACCTCGCACACACACCGCACCACGGCCCCGGTGGAGTCCACCACCTCGCCCGAGTACCGCACGTCCCAGTCCGCCCACTCCCGCACCAGCGGATTGCGGGTCTCGAACACAAAGCGGCCGTCGTCGGTCAGTGCCGTGGCGATCGCGGCCAGCGCATCGCGCAACTCGTCGTCGCCGAGAAGCCCCTGGAAGGCATGGCCGGTCATCACCACCAGATCGAACGCGCGGCTCCACCCCGGCACCGAGGCCAGGTCACCGAGCACCCACTCCACATCCGGGCACGCCCGCGCCACCTCCAGCATCCCCACCCCGGGATCCAGTCCGCACAGCCGCCCCTCGTGCCCGTCCTCCCGCGCCCTGCGCAGCAGCGCGCCCGTTCCGCACCCCACGTCCAGAACGGATCGGGCGGACATCACCAGGGGCAGGTAGAACGTGAAATCGCCGCGCTCGTCCCATGGGCAGAACAGGTCGTACAGCGCGGCCAGCCGACGATCGGAGAACTGTGTGTCCACCATGGCCGTCACAGTGCCCTTGGTCCGGCGGGGCCGCAAGGTCCGGCACCCGTCCACGGACCCGTCCACGGCGTCGTGGGCGGGCCGTCTTACGATCGAAGGGGGCTTTTGCCGTCTCCGGGAGCTTTCGATGTCCGACCCGACGCCCGACCCGTCCGACCCGACGCCCGACCCGCTGCCTGAATCGCTCGACCAGCGGCTGGAGGCCATCGCGCGCCATCCCTTCCGTGCGAAGTTCCATCTGCGCGGTCGTGATCGGGCCACGGCCGAGCTGAGTGGCCCGTCGGCGATGCGCTGGCACGCGTACGACCTGATCGCCAAGCGGCTGGCCCCCGCCGAGCCGTACAAGGACGGCAAGCAGACGCCCTACCGCGGTCACCCCGTGTTCGTCGCCCAGCACGCGACCGCCACCTGCTGCCGTACCTGCCTCGAGCGCTGGCACCGGATCCCCGAGGGGCGGGAACTGAGCCGTGCGGAGCGGGCGTACGTGGTGGGGGTGATCTGCCGTTGGATCGAACGCGAGGTGGCGACAGGCGGCCGGTGACGGATCAGCCTGGGACGCCGTCGAGCCCCAGTTCGCGGGCGACCCGCGCGAGGGAGCCGCTCTGCTGCCGCTCGTAGAGCGCGAAGGGGTCCAGGACATCGCGGCCGATGGCGCCGGAGAGCCATGCGGCGTCGTGGACGGTGCCCTCCTGGCCGTTGTCCCGTACGCCCTCGCCGCTGAGGTTGGACTGGAAGATCCCGGCGGCGGAGCGGGGCAGGAAGTCCTCGTAGACGATGGGCTCGGCCCGCACCCAGCCCCGCTCCAGCAGTTCGCCGACGGTGGTGGGCGGACGGCCGCCGTCGCGCGGACGGTCCGGTACCACGTGGTAGGTGAACCAGCCCAACCCCCGTGCGGCCAGCTCCCGTTCGGTGTAGGGCAGATGCTCCTCCCATACGGCGCGGGCCAGTTCGCCCCGGTCCATATCCGGCTGGCGGGCCACTCCATGGTCGACGAGGGTGAGCAGCCGGTCGTACAGGGCGCGGCCGTCGTGGGTGAGGGCGATACCGCGGGCCTCGACCTCGCCGAAGCGCACCCGCAGGGCGCCGGTGGTGACGCTGCCGTCCGCGAGGCGCATCGCGCGGGGTTCGTCGAGGGCGCGGAAGGAGGTCTGGCGCAGCAGGACGTCGGGGCCCTTCCAGGCCGGTGGCCCCTGGATGGTGTCGATCATCTGGATGCCGCGGTCGGTCATCCGCCGGTAGAGCTCGTCGATGTCCAGGACGCGCGGGGTGAGGTGGTTGATGTGGGTGCTGCGGACGCCGCCGATGTCCGCGGCGACGGCGGAGATCCTCTCCAGGGTCTCGTACCAGACCTTGTCCACCGGCTCGGGTGACAACTCGAAGGCGGACACGGCGAGGCGGAGGAAGCGTTCGGCGTCCTCCTCGGGCAGTCCGTGCTCGGCCGCCGCGCGGTCGGCCAGGGCGAGCAGCTCCGGCGGGAACAGCTCGCGGCCGGCCAGGAAGGTTTCCAGCCGGGAGCGCAGATCGGCGTCGAAGAACCGCGGGTCGGCGGTGGTGAGGAGAGAGGTGAAGACGCGGAAGGGGTTGCGCGCCAGCTCCTCACCGTCCACCGGGCGGAAGGCGGTCGAGACCACGGGGACCGCGCTGGCGGCGGCCTCGCGCAGATCGTAGAAGCCGACCGGGCGCATGCCCAGCGCGCCGAAGACGCGCGCCACCTGCCCCAGCTCCTGAGGTGTTCCGACCCGGATGGCACCGTGGCGTTCGGCGGTCACCCGGCCGATGGACCCCAGACGCTCGGCGTCGGCGCCCCGTGCGCGCAGCACGTCCTCGTTGACCTCGCGTGAGACGTCCACGAGCGTGGTGTACGCGGGGACTTCCCGGCCGTACATGTCGGAGAGCCGTGCCGCGAAGGCGGCGCGCAGCTGCCACTGGCTGATCATGGGTGGTTTCTGCCTTTCCGTCGGGGACCTGCCGGATCGGGGCGGGAGGGCCGAGCCCGGTCCATAAGTTTTTGCCACCCGCGGAGCCGGTGGGTAAACCTCCCCGGCCTCGGTCGCGTCTTGATCGGCAACGGACGCACAGCACCGGTGACCTTGGCGGGGCCGGTTTCCTGTCACCTATACACGGCATGTATACATGGAGTGCATACTCGCGGTGTATGCACTCGGTGTATAGCGGACAGTCGCGTGCTCCTGGGAACAACAGACGGAAAGGCATCCATGTACGGCAAAGCATTCGCTCCTGAGTACCAGGGCTCCCTCACCACCCTGTCCGTGAACTCCTCGCTGGTCGACGTGCTGGCGGCGGGCACCGAGCAGTTGCGGGCGGCCGAGCGGGGCGGCTCCCCGGGCGAGGCGGCCCGCGCGGGGCTCGCGGTCGCCGAGGCGCACCGGAGGCTGGGGCAGGTGGGCGAGGCCGACCGCGAGTGGAAGGCCAGTTACCGGGCGGCCCGTGCGGCGGGGGACGTCGGAGCGATGGCGTGGGCGCTGTGGAGCGGAGGCACGCTCGCCCGGCAGCGGGGCGCGCTGGCGCTGGCGTGGCGGCTGCTCGGACTCGCGGCCGAATTCGGCGAACGCGGCGGGGACATCGTCGTCCGTGGCTACTCGCTTGCCGGGATGGCGGAGACCGGCCGCATCCAGGGCGACTACGAGGCCGTGGGCGCGCTGCACGAGCGGCTCCTCGCCGAGGCACGGAAGCGCGGCGAGGCGCGGCACACCGTATGGGCGCTGGAGGGCATCGCCCAGATGCACCGCAACACCGGGTCGTACGACTCGGCCTACGCGATGTTCCAGGAGGCCGCGGAGATAGCCGCGGGCGCCGATGACCGGCGCGGACACGCATGGGCGCTGCGGGGCATGGCCGACATCGTCTCCGTACGCGACGGGGACGTGGAGCGCGCACTGGAGCTGCTCTCCGGGGCCGAACTGACCTGCCGCGAGATGAACCTGGTGAGCGCGCTCGCGTACAACCACAAGATGCGCGGCAACGTGTTCTATCGCGCGGGCCGTTACGAGGAGGCCCGCGCGATGTACGAGCAGGCCCTGGAGGAGTTCCGCGACATGAGCGAGCCACGCGGCGAGGGCCTCGCCCGGCTCGGACTCATCAAGTCCCTGGCCCGACTGGGCCGCGACCGAGCCCGGACCGACGAGGACCTGTCCGAACTGGCCGGTGTGCTGGAGCGGATCGGGCTGCGGCACGCCCGCCGGATGGTGGACCGTGCCCGGGAGGAGTTCGGCCTCACGGAGGTCATGGAGGTGGCACTGTGACGACGGCTTTCCCCGTGCTCCTCGGGGCATACGAGACACCTGCGACCGCGGACGAGACCACCGCGACCGCGCACCAGACCGCGCACGAGACCACGGCGACCGCAGGCGAGCCCATCGCGACCGCGGGCGAAACCCTGGGCCGCTGCCGGGAGTTGGTGCGCCCGGCGCTGGCCGAGACGGTCGGCCGGCTGCACCCATGGGTCGGCGAGATGGCCGCGTACTCCTTCGGCTGGTGCGATGTGGGCGGTACGCCCGCCGAGGGAGCGGGCGGCAAGGGCGTGCGGCAGGCCCTGGCCGTGCTGTGCGCGGAGGCGGCCGGGGCATCCGGCGAGGCGGCGGTGGCCGGAGCGGTGGCGGTGGAGCTGGTGCACACCTTCTCGCTGCTGCACGACGACATCATGGACGGCGACCAGACCCGCCGCACCCGCCCCACCGTGTGGAAGGCGTACGGGACCGGCCCGGCCGTGCTCGCCGGTGACGCCCTGTTCGCGCTGGCCGTGGAGGCGCTGGCCGCCGTACCCGGCGCCGGAGCCGCGGCCGCGGTGCGGCGCCTGAGCGTGGCCCTCGGCGACCTCGTCCGCGGCCAGGCGGACGACCTGCTCTTCGAGTCGCGCCCCTGGACGGGAGCTACGGCGGTGGGGCCTGAGGAGTACCGCAGGATGGCCGAGCACAAGACCGGCGCGCTGCTCGGCTGCGCCGCCGCCTTGGGCGCCGCGCTCGCCGGGGCGCCGGAGAGCACCGTGACCGCCCTGGACCGGGCCGGACGGCATATGGGCGTGGCGTTCCAGGTGGCGGACGACCTGCTGGGCATCTGGGGCGACCCCGCGGTCACCGGCAAACCCGTCCACCGCGACCTGCGGCAGCGCAAGAAGACCTTCCCGGTGCTCGCCGCCCTGAGCGCCCGCGGCCCCGGTGCCTCGGCCGCCGGGCAGTTGGCCACGCTCCTGGAGGAGTCCCCGGACACCCCGGACGACGCCACCACGCGCCGGGCGGCCGATCTGATCGAGCAGGCCGGTGGCCGCTCCGCGGCCCTGGCGGAGGCCGACCGTCACATCGCCGCCGTGGAGCAGTGCCTGGACGGTCTGCCGCTCGTGCCTCGCGCGAGCGCCGAGCTGCGCACCCTGCTGGGCTTCCTCGCACGGCGCGACATCTGACCAGGCGGGGCATGGTGTGCCCCCTCGCGGCGGGCGCCCCGCTCCAGGACCTTGCGGCATTCCAGCATCTCGGACCTCAGCGGCGACCGGCGCGGGCCGCTGCGGCTCGCCCGGGCGCTGACCGTCGTCGGCCTGCTCGGCGGGGTGCTGCTTCCTCCGGCCCCGCCATCGCCACCCTGTGCATGGCCGCCTTCGGTTTCCTGGGCGCAGCCGGTGTTCTGGACCGTGCCGCCGACCATCCTGTCCGGCGCCCATATGGCCGGAACCATCGCGCTGATCTCCGAGTTCGGCAACCTCGGTGGCTTCCTGGGCCCGTATCTGAATGGGGGTCGCGGAGTCGGGACCGGCCCGGGAGCCACGGGGCTCTACGCCATCACCGTCATCGTGGCGGCCGGCGTGTGCGCGGCCACCGCCCTCCGCTGGGTAGGAGACCGACTACACCGTCACGAGAGGAGAGGACGACAGATGACACGCATCGTGCGCTTCGCCGATGACGCCGGGACCGTCCGGACCGGAGTGGCCGACGACACCGGCGGGGTACGGGCCTTCCCCGGGGCGCCGCTCATCGCCGAGCTGCTGCGGCTGTCCGTGGCGGAGCTGCGGGCCCTGGTGGAGAACACCGCCGCGGGACCGGCGGCCGTCCATGAGCCGGACGTCCTGCCGCTGCCACCGCTGGACGGGCTGATGGAACTGTGGGCGGCGGGGGTGACGTATGAACGCTCGCGCGAGGCCAGGGTGGAGGAGAGCACCGAGCAGTCGGTGTACGAGCGGATCTACGACGCCGAGCGCCCCGAGCTGTTCTTCAAATCGCCGCCCTGGCGGGTGGTGACCGACGGTGAGCCGATCGCCGTACGGGACGACTCCGCGCTGAACGTCCCCGAGCCCGAACTGGCGCTGGTGCTCAACCGGTACGGCGAGACCGTCGGCTATCTCGTCGCCGACGACGTCAGCTCACGGTCCATCGAGGGCGAGAACCCGCTCTACCTCCCCCAGGCCAAGATCTACGCCGGAAGCGCCGCCGTGTCCTCGGCCATCGTGCCCGCGTGGGAGATCGACGCGCCCGACGCGCTGGACATCACCATGGCGGTATGGCGCGACGGCGAGGCGGCCTACCGGGCGTCCACCTCCACCGCCGCGTTCCACCGCACCCCGCAGGGGCTGGTGGACCACTTGTGGCGCTCCCAGCCCTTCCCCGACGGCGCCGTGCTGTCCACCGGTACCGGCATCGTGCCCGCGCTCGACTTCACCCTCCACGCCGGGGACGTCGTGGAGATTTCCATCGAAGGGGTCGGTACCCTGCGCAACCCGGTACGGGCCCAGCAGTCCGACCTGGACTGGCTGGTGGAGGCCATCAACCATCCGCTGACCCGTCGTGCCCACCGCAGCGGCTTCCGGAGTGATCCGCTGCCGTGACGGCGGTCACCGCACCGGTGCTCCGCCGTGCACGGCCCGGCGCTCAGCGTTCCAGTGACGCCGCGTCCCCCATGACGACGACGGGCTCACGGGCCGGGTCCAGCGCCCGGAGCAGCTCCTTCATGGGGCCCTTCCCGAGGCTGACACAGCCGCGCGTGGGGCCGCCGTGGTCGACGTGCAGCCAGATGCCGCCGCCCCGGTCCGGACCGAGGGGGCGGGTCCGAGGCGTCGTGCGGCGGGCCGGTGCAGGGGCGGCGACCGGCCGCTGACCTGCGGTGTCACCCCCGAAGGAGCCACGGCCGGGATCTCCGCATCCACCTGTAGAACGTTTGCTCGATTACACGAGTACGCTGCACATATGGGTGCGTATCTCCAGGGCTCGCTCTTCGACCAGACCGACGACATCGGTCTCGGCTCGCTGCGCGGGATGCGCAGGACCGAGCTCGGGTCCGGGGCCTGGATCGATCTGCTGCCCGGGTGGCTGAGGGGAGCGGACGACCTGTTCTCCCGCCTCGTCGCCGAGGTCCCCTGGAAGGCCGAGCGGCGGCACATGTACGAGCAGGTGGTGGACGTCCCACGGCTGCTCGCGTTCTACGGCGCCGAGGACCCGCTGCCGCATCCCGTCCTGTCCGGGGCCCGGGAGGCGCTCTCCACGTACTACGCCACCGAGCTGGGGGAGCCCTTCACCACGGCCGGGCTGTGCTACTACCGCGACGGCCGGGACAGCGTGGCCTGGCACGGCGACCGCATCGGCCGCGGCAGAACCGAGGACACCATGGTCGCCATCCTGTCCGTGGGTGCGCCCCGGGACCTGCTGCTCCGCCCGCGTGGTGGCGGCAGCGCCATGCGACGGCCGCTCGGCCACGGCGATCTGCTGGTGATGGGCGGCTCCTGCCAGCGGACCTGGGAACACGCGATCCCCAAATCCTCCCGCGCCACCGGACCACGGATCAGCGTCCAGTTCCGTCCCAGCGGCGTGGGGTGAAGCCGACTGCCTGACCACGGCCGTCCGCCGTGCGCGCCCGTCGTGATTGTTACGCTGCGGCGGTGATTCTGCCGACCGTCGACGAGGTGCGTGCGCTGCACGAGAAGTACGCGCCGACGCGTGGGGCCCTGGACCTCGTGTACACCCACTGCGAGATCGTCTGCCACATCGCGGAGCAGCTCATGGCGCGCGCCGGGCCACGGCTCGACGCCTCCCTCGTCCGCGCGGGGGCACTGCTTCACGACATCGGTGTGTATCGGCTCTACGACCCCACGGGCCGGCTCGACGAGGGCAACTACATCCGCCACGGAGTCCTCGGCCACGAGATCCTCCGCCAGGAAGGCTTTCCGGAGCCCCTGTGCCGCTTCTGCTCCCACCACACGGGCGTCGGCATCACCCGGGACGACATCCGTGCACAGAAGCTGGCTCTCCCTCCGGCCGATTACACGGCCGACACCACCGAGGAGCAACTGGTGATGTACGCGGACAAGTTCCACAGCAAGACCTCGCCACCGAAGTTCCTGACCGCCGACTCCTACGCCACCTATGTGCGGAGATTCGGCAGCGACAAGGTCGATGCGTTCCACCTCCTGCGTGACCGGTTCGGCGAGCCCGACCTCACGTCTCTCCAGGCGCGGTACGGCCACCCGCTGGCCTGAGCCGGGGCCGGGTGCGGGCTGGTTTTGGTCCAGACCATTGACATATATGGCTCGGGGCGCTGTCATGGGGGACCGTCAGCTCTGGAGCGTGCCTTCAGGCGGATGTCCTCGGGCGGATGCCCTCACGTGGATGTCCTCATCTGGGGCCGGACCTCGGAGAGTTCTCGTGCGTCAAGATTGTCATGATCGTGACAGCGGCGAAAGAGACAACATGCGGAAAATCGTGACCGCCCTGGCCGCCGCGGCCGTCGCGGTCCTGGTGGCCCTGAGCCCCCAATCCGGGACCAGCGCGGCCGCCACCCCCGGCACCGGCGGGGACCTGCCGTCCCGCGCCGCACCGGCCGTAGCCTCGGCGGTCGACCACACGGTCACGTTCGTCAACGACACCGGGAAGACCGTATGGATCGGCAGTGATGTCAACAACGACGGATCCAAGCCGTTCGCCACGTTGCCCATCCTGGAGCCCGGACAGTCCGGCACGGTGACGATTCCCGAAACGGCGGAACCCGGCCACTGGCGTGGCAAGTTCTTCGCCCGTCAAGGGTGCACCGGGACATCGGGCAGCACCTTCCACTGCCTGGTGGGGGACTGCGGCGCATTCGCCGACCACTGTGAGCGGAGCGAACAGCCCACCAGCCTCGCGGAGTTCAACTTCGACACCGAGGACACGCTCGCTCCCTGGTACAATGTCAGTTACGTCAACGCCTTCTCGCAGCCGGTCACCATCGCCCCGAAGAACGTCACGGGCGGCGGAGGATGCGGCACCATGGGCTGCTCGGAGAACCTGCTCCCGCTGTGTCCCCCCGACAATCTGACGCGCTGGCCGGACGGCAAACCGATGCTGTGCACCAGCCCCAACCGGGACGCCAAGACGCCCTACAGCGACATGATCGCCGCCCATTGCCCCAAGGCTTACGGCTGGTCCAAGCAGGACCAGGAGCCGGGCAACCAGGTGATGCAGCAGTGCGCCCAGTGCAGCGGTTTCACCGTCACCTTCCACAGCGCCGCCTGACCGGCCGGTCCGCCGCTTCACCCCAAGACCGGATGAGCAAGGGAGAGACGACGTGCACAGGATGCGCGGGATACGCGTTCTGGCCGTACTGCTGGCGGTGCTGACCCTGCTGACCGCGGGCAGTCAGGCGGGCGCCACCGGCGCGGCCACCGCCGCGGCGCAGAAGAAGGGCGTCAGCGCCTGGAACTTCAACGGGGTCACCGCCGCGATGTCCGACGCCAAGGTCGGCTGGTTCTACACCTGGGCCTCCGGCCGGGAACAGATCAACGCCCCGGCCGGTGTCGAGTTCGTGCCCATGATCTGGGGTCCGGGCTCGGTGACCGACGCGGAGCTGGACCGGGCGAAAAGCGAGGGCACGACCCTGCTCGGATTCAATGAGCCGGACATGGCCGGCCAGGCGAACATGACCGTGGAGCAGGCCCTCGACCTGTGGCCCCGGCTGCAGTCGACCGGTATGCGGCTCGGTGCCCCCGCCGTGGCCTACGGCGGCGACGTCGCCGGCGGCTGGCTCGACCGCTTCATGAAGGGCGCCGCCGACCGCGGCCACACGGTCGACTTCATCCCGCTGCACTGGTACGGCGCGGACTTCGACCCCACCCGCGCGACCGACCAGCTGCGGAGCTATCTCCAGGCCACATACGACCGCTACCAGAAGCCGATCTGGCTCACCGAATACGCGCTGATCGACTTCTCGACCGGTACACCGAGGTATCCGACCCCGGACCAGCAGGCCGCCTTCGTGACCAAGTCCACCGCCATGCTCCAGGGGCTGTCCTTCGTCGAGCGGTACGCGTGGTTCACGCTGTCCGCCGATCGTGGCGGCACCGGTCTCTACAACGGCGCGACGCCCAACCAGGCGGGCGTCGCCTACCGCGCGGCCGGCTGACGAACGGTCCACCCGCGCTCACACCACACCACGACAACCCGAAGTGAGGTTCTCCGCCATGCGCAAGGGAACGCTGATCGGCCGAGTGGCGGCAGCCGCCGTCGCACTGACCGCCGTGCTGGGTGCCGCCCCGGCGAGCACCGCCGCGACCAGCGACACCCCGCCGGCCGGTGAGAACTGCTGGGCGACGCACTACGGCTACATACCCCCCGGCGCCTACACCGCCAGCGGCGAACTCTTCGACAACAACGCGGACACCGCGGCGACTTCTCTGAGCCGCGATCCGCAGCTGCCGTTCGGGACCAGGGTGAAGGTCACCAACGTCGCGAACAACGCGTCGCTGATCGTGCGCGTCAACGACCGCGGCACCTTCGCGTGGACCCCGTCGGTGCCCAAGTGCCTCGACCTGACCGACGGGGCGTACGCCCGGCTCGGCGGCGTGCTCGACCCGGACTCCGGCCACATTGTGGTCAAGGAGGAAATCGTGCCGTAAGCCGAATGAGACCGCTCTCCAAGACCGGCTGTCGGCTCGGGGAACCGACCGTCGTGCGCCGGAGGCTTCCCTCTTTCCGGGGGCATCCAGGGGAAGCGCTACCCACCGACGTCGGGGCCAAGTACTCTCCGTGGCGACACGGGAACGTGATTCGCGCGATGAAACGGGGTAGCGGGGGTGCGGGTGATGGCGGAGGCCGGTGACAGGGTCGCCGACCGATATCTCCTCCAGGAGCCCATCGGGAGAGGCGGAATGGGCGTCGTCTGGCGGGCCCACGATGAGCTGCTGGACCGCCAGGTCGCGGTGAAGTGTGCCCGTCCGGACGACGACCGCGCGGCGCTGCGACTCACCAACGAGGCGCGCAACGCCGCACGGCTGCACCATCCGCATATCGTCTCGGTGTTCGACTTCGTGGAAGAGGCCGAGGTCTGCTGGATCGTCATGGAATACGTGTCCGGGGGCAGCCTCGCCGACATGGTGCGCGACCGTGGTGCGCTCACCCCCGAGGAGGCGGGCGCCATCGGCTGCCAGATCGCCACCGCGCTGGCGAAGTCGCATGCCGAGGGCGTGGTGCACGGCGATGTCACCCCGGAGAACGTCCTGATCACCGAGGACGGCGTCGCCAAGCTGACCGACTTCGGCATCTCCCGGGCGCTGTGGAGCGAGGCCACCATGACCCGGACGGGCGGGGTGCGCGGCAAACCGCCGTATCTGCCGCCCGAGGTGGCCAGGGGAGACGCGGCCGACCGGAAGTCCGATGTCTTCTCCCTGGGCGCGACGCTCTACGCGGTGATCGAGGGACGGTCCCCGTACGGCGAGGCATCGCACCCCATGGCCTATGTGGCGCGGGCCATCGAGGGCTGTATCGAGACCCCGCACCGGGCCGGTCCGCTGGTTGACCCGCTCACCGCGCTGCTGAACGTGGAGCCGAAGCGGCGCCCCGCCGCCGATCAGGCCGCACGGCTGCTGCGGCGGGTCGCCCCGTCGTCCCCCCATCTCGAACACATCGAGGACACCCACGAGGACCCGCACGAGGACCCGCACGACGGCGACACACTGGACCGCACCCCTTTCACGATGCGGCTGCTGCTGCCGCCGTCGGTCCGAGGGGCGTGGCGCCGCCCGAGCCGCCGGGTGGTGATCACCGCGACCGCGGTGGGCACCGCCGCGGCCCTGGTCGTCTGGGCCGCCCTCTTCGGCCCCTGGGGCGGCGGGCACTCGGACGAGAGCGGCCGGTCCGGGCAGGACGGCGGGCGTGGCGCGTCCGGCACGGCCGACGCGCTGTCACAGGCGGGACGGGCCGGCACCGTGGGCGACGCGCGGACGGCCGACCCCTGCAAGCTGCTCAACGCCGCATCGCTCAGCCGCTTCGGCGAGACCGTCATCGACCCGGACTACGGCGAGGTCGATCGATGCGATGTCCTGCTGCACGGCGAAAGCGGCGATGACATCGCCGACGTCCAGCTCAACTTTGACGCCGACCCGCCGGAGCCGGGCGGCGACGCGCCCACCCGAAGGATCGGCAACGTCACCGTCGGCGCGTTCCAGCGCGAGGGGGACGAGTGCGTGCGGAACATAGCCTCCGCCGACCGGATGCAGATCTGGATCATCGCCGAGCGGCTGGACACCCCGGCACCCGACCCGTGCCAACTGGGCGACGCCGCCACCGACTACGCGATCAGTGTGCTGGACCGCGGCCAGGTCCCCCGGCGCTCGGGGCAGCCGGTCGCGAGCTCCCTGGTCCGCGAACACGCATGCCGGCTGCTGGACGGCGACGAGCTCCAGCGGATCGCCGATGTCCGGGTGAAGGACCGCGACCCGGGCTTCGGGGACTGGCGGTGCGAGTGGGCGGACGGCTCGGACGACGCGGGAGTGGAGCTGGAGTTCACCCGAGACAATGATTTCTCCCCGGAGGACGGGCAACGCACGGAGATCGACGGGAAGTTGAGCTCCGTGTCCCCGGAGGAGTGGGACGACGACTCATGCCTCGTCCGGATGCTGCACCGCTCGTACCGCAACTACCTCGGTGACGACACCGTCGAGTTGATGTCGTTGAACGTCTACGGGCCGAAGCCCACCGCAAAGCTCTGCCAGACCGCCAAGGCGCTCGCCGCCACGGCCGCGAAGAAACTCCCGAGCTCATGACCACACCTCCCGGCAGCGACCGCCGCACCACCGGCCGGGCCCCCGCCGCCCGCCACCCCGCCACCGGCCGTCCCGCCGCCGGCGGCCGTCTCCTGCCCGCCGCACACGGCAGCCTGGCCCGCGGTGTGACCGCGCCGGTGCCGGGCACCGCCTTCGCCCTCGCGCTGACCGGTGGCATGACCCTGGGCCCCGGCGACGGCCGTGAGCTGCTCTTCGGGCGGAACCGCCCCGAGGTGCATGTCTGTGTGGGCGAGGACGACCCCCAGGTCAGCCGCTGCCAGGGCAGACTGACCCACCGCCATGGCCGCTGGTGGGTCGCCAACAGCGGCCGGCTGCCCCTCCGCTTCCCGACCCGGCTGCTCTTCACGGGGGAGGAGCCGCTGCCCCTCGAAAGCGGCTACACCCCGCTGTTCGTCCGGGGCTCGCGCGACCGTGAGCATCTGCTGGAGGTCTTCGTCAGCGGCCCCGAGGCCGAGCGGCCCGTAGCCCTGCCCGGGGAGGTCACCCGCCCGCCTCGGGTATGGGTGCTCACCGACGAGGAGAAGCTCGCGCTCGTCGTCCTCGGCCAGCGGTATCTGCTCCACGAACCCCGGCCGCAGCCCCTCACCTGGAAGCAGACGGCCGCCCAGCTCGCGGAGTTGCGCCCAGGCGAGGGCTGGCGGGAAAAGCGCGTCGAGCACCTGGTCAACCGGGTCCGCATGATGCTGTCCCGGGACGGAGTGCCCTGGCTGACCCGCGAGGAGGTCGGTGAGCCGGTCGGCAACGCGCTCAACGACCACCTCATCCGCGCCCTGATGATGTCGACCACGCTGGTCCCCCCGGACCTGGCCCTGATCGACGCCGCCTGACCGCTCACCCCGCGTCCTCGGCGTCCGCCGCCGCGCCGGTCATTCGGTGTCCGCGCCGATGGCCTCCAGCATCGGGATGCGGGCGGCCTGACGCCCCGGCCAGAGCGAGGCGAGAACACCGATCGCGGCGCTCGCGACGAAGAAGAGGGCCGCCCGGTCCCAGGGGATGACGAGCGGAACGACCTCCTGGCCGAGGACGGCCGCCGCGCCGATGGCCGTACCGGCGACGACACCGAGCGCGGAGCCGAAGAGCGAGATGGTCACCGACTCCAGGCGCAGCACCGATCCCACGTCGGCGCGGTCCAGCCCGATGGCCCGCAGAAGTCCGATCTCCCGCACCCGCTCGAACACGGCCATGCCCATGGTGTTGACCACCCCGAGGGCGCCGATCAGCACGGTGACGCTGAGCATGGCGTACATGATGTTCAGGAACGGCGCGGTCCGCGCGGTGGCGGCGGCCCGCGCGTCGGCGTGGTCCTGGACGAGCAGCGCCGGGTTGTCCAGGGTGCGCCGGATCTCCTCCCGGAGCGCGGCGGTGCGGCCGGGGGCGGCCTTGACCAGGACCGAGCTGATGGTCGGCCGGTCCTCGGCGCCGGCCGGACGCGGCAGGGCGCGGTCGGAGACGAGGGCGGGGGTCAGATCGTCCGGGCCGTCGTAGATCGCCACGACCGGCAGGCTCGTCGGGGTGCCCGGCGTACGCGCGCTCGCGCCGGTGAAGGTGCCGCTGACGCGGGAGCCGAGCCGCCAGCCGTGGGCGGCGGCCAGTTCCTCGGTGACGGCGATGCCATGGCCGAGGCGGTCCAGCGACCCCTCGCGGACGGACAGCGACGCCGCACGTTCCACCGCGGCGGGGTCGACCGCGGTGACCTCCAGGAACGTCTTGTGGGGGACGTCGAGGTAGGTGTGGATGACGGGTGTGGCGGCCTCGGCGTCGGCGAGCCGCCCCACCCGGGCCGCCGTGTCCTCGCCGATCTCCCCGAAGTCGACGGCCGTGATCCGCAGGTCCGAGGTCATGGAGCCGTCCACCTCCTGCTCGTCGAAGCGGTTCACCGAGGTAACGGCCACGGTGACGGCGGTGACCATCGCCAGACCGACCATCAGGGTGGTCGCCGTGGCCGCCGTACGCCGCGGATTGCGGCGGGCGTTCTCCACCGCCAGCTTGCCCCGGATGCCCGCCAGCCGGGTCAGCGGGGACCGCAGCAGCCCGGTGACGCCCAGGGCGAGCAGCGGGGTGAGGACGATCAGACCGACCAGCAGCAGGGGCGCGGCGCCGAAGAGGAGGTTCGGCTCGCCGACGGCGGCGGCGACCAGCAGCGCCCCGCACGCGGTGACGATCAGCCCGATGGTGTTGCGGCGGCGCAGCGAGGTGGCGGTGGACGGCTGGACGGTCCGCAGTGCCGCCACGGGCGGTACGGCCGCCGCTCGGCGGGCCGGGACGTAGGCGGCGAGGACGGTGACGCCGATGCCGACGGCGAAGGCCGCGAGAAGCGGTTTGGCGGACAGCGCCTGTACGGTGGCACCCCCCACACCGGAGGCGTCGAACAGGCTGCCCATCAGGTTCGCGGCACCGATGCCCAGCCCGTAACCGATGGCCGAGGCGGCCGTGCCGACCAGGGCGGCCTCGGCCAGGACCATCCGCATCACGTGGTTCCTGGTGGCGCCGACCGCCCGCAGCAGCGCGTGTTCCCGGGCACGGGCCGCGCTGAGCATGGTGAAGGTGTTGGCGACCAGGAAGGTGGAGACGAACAGGGCGACGCCGGCGAAGCTCAGCAGCAGTGTGGTGAGCTTGTCCGTGTCCTCCTCGGAGGCGGTATCGGATTCCAGATCCGCGCGGGTGACCGCCCGCAGCCCGGACGGCAGCAACTTCTGTGCCTGCTGGGCGAGTTGGGCATCCGATGTGCCGTCGGCGGCGGTCAGGGTGATCGCCGAGTAGCCGTTCGGCGTGGGGGCGAAGTGCCGTTGTGCGGTGCCGGTGTCGAAGGCGGTGAGCGTACCGCCGGAGTCCACACGGCTGTCATGGGCGGTGAAGACGCCGACCAGCCGTGCGTCGCGGGCCGTGCCGCCCACGACGATGCGCACCTTGGCACCCACCCGGTACCCGGCGCGCTCGGCGGTCCGCCGGTCGACGGCGATCTCGTTGGCGCCACGGGGTCCGTGGCCCGCGGTGAGCGGATAGCGGACGTCCTTGCCGCTCTCGTCGGGGACGTAGTTGACGCCCGCGGCCTGGTAGAGATCGCCCACCAGAGTGCCGTCGGAGCCGACGAGGAACGAGGGGCCCTCCACCACACCGCGTGCCGCGGCCGCCGACGGCAGCGCCCGCAGCCGCCGCAGAAGCGCGTCATCGAGCGGGTGTGCTTCGGAGGAGTCCGCGGCAGAGGAGTCCTCGGTGATCGAGACGGACGCATCGGGCTGGGAGTTGGAGTGTGCGCGGTTCACGGCCGCTTGGACGGAGTCGCCGTAGAGCAGCGACCCGGTCACGAAGGCCACGCCGAGCACGACGGCGAGGGCGGGCATCGCGAAACGGAGCCGATGGGATCGGAGGGTGCGCAGAGCGGTGCGGAACATCGACGGCCTTCGGAAGGGACAACGGTCGGAAGGGGCGTGGCGCATCGCGCTCGAGCGCTCTCCGGCCGCCCCGGATGCCATCCTTCGCGAGAGCGCGGCGCGGCGGATCCACCGGATTGCCGAAGCGATCCGCGCACCTTCCCCGGCTTCCTCGGCCGAAAGTCTGATGTGGCGACGGCGGCCGGGCCGTAGCGTGACCTGCCATGATCTCCGAGTTCCGGTCCCGCTTCCGGTCCCTGTCCGGGTCCCGCTTCCGTTTCCGGCATCTGTGGCTGGGCCTGGTCGGCGTCAGTCTGGTCGTCCTCGTGGTCCTGGAGGGGCTGAACGCGCCGCATCCGCCGATGGCCGCGGCGACGATGGTGTCCGGGGTGCTGTGCCTGGCCGCGCTCGCCGTGCCGGAACGCCTCTTCGCGCGCTGCGCCATCGGCGCGGCGGCCGTCTCCTGCGCGCTGACCTTGGTGGAAGCGCAGCTGTCCCAGCGTCCCCCGAACACCCCGGGCCTGGTGGAGCTGGGTGTGCTGCTGCTGCTCATCACCCGCGCCGTACGGCGCTGCCCGCCCCTGCGAGCGGCCGGACTGGCCGCGGGATCCACACTCGCCGCCGTGGTTCTTCCCCTGCGGATCGAGGAGAGGAACAGCAACCTGCTGAATCTGATCGCCGTCATCGCGGTCTGCGCCGTGCCGTTCATGGTGATGGTGGGGCTGTGTCTGCGTCTGTACGACACGCTGCGGGAGCGGGAGCGCGAAGCCATCCGGCAGGGGCAACGCCTCGAACACGCACGGGAGTTGCACGATTTCGTGGCCCACCACGTGACGGCGATCGTCGCGCAGACCAAGGCCGCGCGCTTCACGGCCGCGGCCGGTCACACCCAGTCCCCGGAGGACCTGGACCGGATGCTCGCCCAGATCGAGCGGGCCGGATCCCAGGCGCTGGGGTCGATGCGCGCCATGGTCTCCAGCCTGCGGGACCACACCACCGCCTCCGCCACGACCCGGCCCACGGGTGATCCGGCGGGGCTGCGCGGTCTGCGTGACCTCACCGAGGAGTTCTCCGAGGTGGGGCCGCCCGCCGAGCTGACCCTCGCCCCGGAACTCGCCGACCGGCCGCTGCCGCCCGGCATCCTCACCACCGTCCACCGGGTGGTGCAGGAGTCGCTGACCAATGTACGCAAGCATGCCACCGGGGTCGGCCGGGTCGAGGTGCGGATCGGTGTACGGCCCGGCGCCCCGGAACAACTGGAGGTGTCGGTCGTGGACGACGGGCAGGGTGGCGCCTCGCCCGCAGCCGAGCGGTCGGTCGAGGGGAGCGGCTACGGTCTGGTCGGCCTGGCCGAGCGGGTCGAGAAGGTCAATGGGCGTATCACCACTGGGCCACGGGACGGCGGCGGCTGGCACGTCGTGGCGGTCCTCCCGTTGAACAAGGCGAATAGGGCGGATAGCGCGAACAAGGCGAACACGGCGGACAGCGCGTACGCGCCGACCCTGGGCAAGGTGGCCCCGAACGTGGCCTCCTCCGGCTGACGGCCCGCGCGCCTGCGATCATGCATGACATGACGATCCAGGTGCTCATCGCCGACGACCAGGAGATGGTCCGTGCCGCCTTCCGCATGATTCTGGACTCCCAACCGGACATGCGGGTGGTCGCCCAGGCGGCGACCGGTGTCGAGGCGGTCGAGCAGGCCCGGCGGCTGCGGCCCGACGTCTGCCTCCTGGACATCCGTATGCCCGAGCTGGATGGTCTGGAGGCCACCCGGCTCCTTGCCGGGCCCGATGTGCCGGACCCCCTCAACGTCCTCATCGCCACCACCTTCGACCTCGATGAGTACGTCTACCGGGCGCTGCGCAACGGCGCGTGCGGCTTTCTGCTCAAGGACGGCGCGCCCGGCCTGCTCACCGAAGCGGTGCGGGCCGCGGCCTCGGGCAACTCCCTGATCTCCCCGTCGGTGACCGTCCGCCTGCTCGCGCACATAGGACCCCACCGCGACCGGTCGGCCCCCTCCGAGGCCCGTCCGGCCGGCCGGGGGAGGGGCGGGCCGGAGGGTCTGATCGAGCCGCTGACCCAGCGTGAACGCGAGGTGGTCCGGCGGGTCGCCCGCGGCCGTACCAATGAGGAAGTGGCCGTCGATCTGCATGTCACCCTGTCCACGGTCAAGACCCACCTCGGCAACGTCCAGCGCAAACTGGCCGCCCGCAACCGCGTCGAGATCGCGGCCTGGGCCTGGGAGCACGGCATGGTGGACCAGTCCTCACCGAGTGGCGGAGGGTGACGCGCCCGGCGGATTTCCCTGATGCGTGCGCGTTACCAGGTGCGGGCGGCGCGCTGAAGCCGCTCGCGGACCCGGGCCACGTCCGGGTTGGCGTCGGCCCCCGGCCGCTGTACGAGGAAGAGGGTGTTGAGCGGCGGCTCATCGGGCTCATGGAGCAGGACCAGCCCGCCGGACGTGAGTTCGTCCTGGCACAGGTAGCGGGGGAGCACGCTGTAGCCCGCGCCCGCGGCGACGGCCGACACGGCCCCGCGCAGATCCGGCACGGTCACCGCGGCCTGCGCGGTGAGCCGCTTGCCGAAGACATTGCGCCAGTACCGGCGGGCGATGGGGAGGTCCTCCGCGTACGTGATCAGCGGTACGTCACGGACGGCGGCACACGGCCCGTCGGCCGCCAGCCGCTCCCCGATGCGCCGGGCCCAGTCGGGCGAGGCGACCAGCACATAGTCCTCGTCCGCCAGCGGCAGCGAGGTCAGCGCGCGGCCGCCGGGGCGTCTGGTGGCGATCACGAGATCGTGGTGTCCCGCACCCAGCGCGTCCAGCAGCGGATCGGTCAGCCCCATCGTGATCCGCAGCCGCAGACCCTCGGCGACCAGCGAGGCGAGCGCGGGCAGGGCGCGGGCGCACAACAACTCGGCCGGCCCGGCCAGATGGACCGGGATGGCGCGTCCGGTGAGTACGGTGCTGCGGCCGCCGAGGGAGGCGAGGGCGTCGAGTGGACCGGCGATCTGCCCGGCCAGATCGTGAGCGAGGTGAGTGGGTTCCGCACCGCGCGGCAGCCGGGTGAACAACTCGCGCCCGGTCTGCTGCTCCAGGGTGCGGATCTGGGCGGTGACAGTCGGTTGAGAGAGCCCGAGCAGCGGCGCCGCGGCGGTGAACGAGCCGGAGCGGTAGACGGCCAGAAAGGTGCGCAGCAGATTCAGATCGGCAGGCGGCGGTGTCCGCCCGCCGCCGATGACGAGGTCGCCGTCCTGGGGTGTTCCGTCCTCCATGCCGCCCAGCATAGAGAGGCGTACGGCTCTTCCTTCCATCGGAATCCCGATGCCGACGATCGACTCGCCTATTGGCATTTCGATGCCCAGTGGATCTACCTTCGAGCACGCCGCCAGGACGGCGGCGACACATGGGGGCGGCAACGCCCCAGGAGATCCCAGCGATCACACGTACGGCGGGTGATCGCACCGAGGAGTGAGTATGGCGAAGATCCTGTTCGTGATGACCGGTGCCGACCAGTGGACACTGGCCGACGGTACCAAGCACCCCACCGGCTACTGGGCCGATGAGGCCGTTGCCCCCTATGAGGCGTTCAAGGCCGCGGGCCACGAGATCACCGTGGCCACCCCGGGCGGTGTCGTCCCGCCCGTCGACGCCGCCAGCCTCAGCCCCGAGGCCAACGGCGGCCCGGAGAACGCCGCCAGGATCAGGAGCGTCGCCGAGACCGCCGCCGAATTCCGGGCCCCCATCGCGCTGAGCGAGGTGCGCCTGGACGAATACGACGCCGTCCACGTCCCCGGTGGCCACGGCCCCATGGAGGACCTCGCGGTCGATGCCGACTCGGGCCGGATCCTCACCCAGGCGGTACGGAGCGGTATGCCGGTGAGCGTGGTCTGCCACGGCCCGGCGGCGCTGCTGGCGGCGGTCACCGAGGACGGCACCCACGCCTACGCCGGCTACCGGATCACCGCCTTCACCAACGAGGAGGAGACGATGGCCGGCAACGCCGACAAGGCCAAGTGGCTTTTGCAGGACCGCCTGACCGAGGCGGGCCTGACGGTGCGGGTCGGCGAGCCCTTCGCACCGCATGTGGAAGTCGACCGCAATGTGATCACCGGCCAGAACCCGGCCTCCTCCGGCCCGCTCGCGGACGAACTGCTCAAGAAGCTCGGCTGACCTCTCATCCCTCTTCCCCGTCCACCGCACCGGTGGACGGGCCGTCGACAGCGGGGTCGCCCCTACTGGTTCAGCCGCCCATGCCCTCGGACGCACGGTCGCGCACCGCCCTGGCCTCGGTTGTCCGCGGATGGGGGCCGCCGAAGGCGCGCTCACAGGCTCGGACGGCGTCGTCGCAGAGACTTCGCACGTCGGCCCAGGTGAGTCTGTCCGGTCGAGTGGGGGTGACCGTGCGCCCCAGCCACTTCACCACCGGGGCCGGAAACATCCCGACGCCTCGTGTGCGCTGCCTGTCGCCTCGCTGGCGAGAGGCCACGATCTCGGCCGTCACCTCGGCATGCGCCAGGCGGATGAGCGCGTCCGTCTCCGGGCTGTCCTGGTCGAGCCGAAGCCGCGCGGCCCAGGGGATCACATCGTGCACCAGTCCCAGTGCCTCTTCCCACCGATGTTGCCGCGCGACCGCTTGGGCTCGATGCATCTGGGCGAGCATGCGACCCGGATGCTCCGCCCCCTGGGTTCTCCAGAGCAGCCCTACGGCGGCTTGCAGCAGCCTTTCGCTTTCGGGGTACCGCCGCAGGCCGTAGAGAGCGTTGCCCAGGGCGTGCTGAACTCTGGCGGCGAATCCGAGCACGTCGCATTGGGTCTGGGAGAGATCTCGGGTGAACGGGCCTTCGGCGTCGTTGGTGAGAACGTCCCTCATGCTGGGACCGGTTCGCCCGGCCAGCGACAGCCCGTGTTCGGCGGCGTCCTTCTCCGCTTTGGCGAGGACCCGCCGGAGCACGACTTCGGCTTCGCCGAAGTCCCCCCGCCCGCTGTGGAGTTGGCCGAGGGCGAGGTCGTCCTTGAGGCCACCCTGGCCGCTCATCACCAGCTGGACGGCGAGGGGCAGCCCGTCTTCGTAGCGGCCGCGCGCCAGGTACGCGTCCCGCACTCGGCGCGCGGCCGCGATGGATCGTGCCGGATCGCCGTCGCGGCGCCACAGCAGGGCCAGTACGTGCGGCGCCAGGAGGGGCAGGCCGGAGTCGTCCGGGGGCGCCGCCACGGCGTGATCCAGAAGCGCCCCCGCATACGTGCACAGGCGGGCACGTTCGTCGGGCGTTGCGCCTGCGGCGTCCACCGGCGTTGCGGCGCCCGCCCTGATACAGGGCACCATGGGTGCGCCGGGTTCCCCGGACGCCGTGACGGGCTCGACGGTGAACTCACTTATCTCAGCTGCCACCCGGTCAGCGGAGAGCTCAGGTATGCCGACTGCCGAGATTGCCGCGGGGGAGAGCACATAGAGCGGCAGCGGTGCGTCCGCGAAGCATGACAACAGGTGCCGGAGCGACAAGGGCGTTCCGCTCCGGGGAGAGCCGGGAAGGCCATCCCGGTCCGAAGAGGGAAGCGCTGCCCGGCCGAGTGGGGCGGACGGCGCTTGGGGCGGTGGCAGATGCCGTATCACGGCGACCGCTGCTGCCGCGGCATGGGCGGCGGCGCGAGGCTGGTGCTCGGTGTCGGCCTCCGCGTATTTATTGCCATCGGCCATGTCGCTGATGCCACGGACGGTCAGGGCCTCGACACGGCCGATCTGGGCGGCATGCGCCATTCCGGCGCTCTCCATCTCAATGGCCACGGCGTCGTTGTAGTAGGTCCGCAGCTGCTGGCGCAGTACGGAGGTGGCGGAGTTGAGCACGACGTCGCCGGCCGCGATGGGCTTGAAGTGTACGCGTGGGTGCCGCTGCCCCTCGGTGTCGCCCGGTGCCGACTCGGTGTGCCATGACTGGTCACGCAGCGCGTGCTTGGCCGACTGCACCAGCTCATGTGAACCGGCCCAGCCCTCCGGACGGGCCAGAAATCCTTCGGGGGCGTCCTTGCCGCCGTGAACGGAATGCACCCGAGTGGCGACGACGACATCACCGAGTGCCAGGTCGTCTTTGAGGGCGCCCGCGACACCCACGAACAGGAGTGCTCTGGGCGAGAAGAGCTGGCGGGCCTGCTCGGTGACGACGGCGGCCGCGTCATTGCCCGCTCCGACCTCCGCCAGCGCCATCCGCCATGCGGTCCCGGCGAGCGTGCCCACTTCGAAGACGGTGCCGGTCTCATGGCGGACGAAGTCCCGTTCCCTGAGGTACGCCCGCACCGCGTCATACTCCAGGCCCAGTGCAGTCAAGATCACTACTGTGTCGCTCAACCGCGCTCTCTCCAGGGATCGAGGGACATTCCCGGGCACTCTATCGCCGCGTCGCCGCGGTCCCGGGGAGCCATCCGCGAGTACCCGCGCAAGCGCGGCGTCCGCGCGGTGATTTCCGTCTCCGCGGATGCCTAGGAGCTATGGGGCGCGGACGACTTGGCCGGCGGTTGCCAGCCCTGTGTGAGGATGTCGAAGATGGCGTCGACGGCGGCTCGGCGGTCCTGTTGACCGCGGGCCAGGGCCGGGATCTCGAGTACGAATCGGGCAAGAGCCACACATGAGAGGTCGTCGTGGTCGACGCCGAGCTCGTCGGCGATGGCCGCGCTGAGGCTGTCGGTGTGCCGGGTCCACATGCGCTCGGCGTAGGCGCGGAGTGCCGGCGTGGAGTCCATCAGGTTGGTGAACTCGGCCATTCGCGGATGCGCCGTGATCGGCAGCCAGGTGTCCAGGACGTGCTGCCGGAGGGCATCGAGGATGCTCTGACCGGCGGCTCGCTGCCGCACCGCCGCGATCACTTCCGACTCCCGGTCCTGCTCCTGGTCGAATACCAGCGCTTCCTTGCCGGTGAAGTGCTTGAACACCGTAGTGGTCGACACATCGGCCGCGTCGGCGATGTCACGGATGCTCACCTGGTCATAGCCGCGTTCCAGGAAGAGCTGCAGCGCGGCGTCGGCGATCGCCTGGCGGGTGGCCGCCTTCTTGCGTTCGCGGCGGCCGACGGGGGGCTCGGTCATGGCTTGAGCATATCCGATAGTTGCATCGAGGGCTAAGTGGACTCATTGCACTTTTCTACTGGATCTGCTTTTCTGGGGTCCGCGAGAACCCGAGCGACACCTCTTCCTCGGCACGCTCCCCGTCCGCACCGCATCGCTGGTCGCCGTCCTGTGCATCAAGAAGGCCCGGTGCGAGGCATGTCCGAGGCCGAGGGTGATGCCGGAACGCCCGGCCCTGCTCGCCCCATGCCCCTCATCGCCGGTGAAAGGAACCACCATGACCTCCCCAGAGCCCGCCCACGCCCGCATCAGCGTCATCGGCGCCGGGCCCGGCGGCCTGACCTGCGCCCGCATCCTCCAGCAGCGCGGCATAGCGGTCACCGTCTACGACCGCGACTCAGGCCCCGGTGCGCGCAACCAGGGCGGCACCCTCGACCTGCACGCGGACAACGGCCAGATCGCCCTGCGCGAAGCGGGCCTGCTCGACGAGTTCTTCGAGCTGGCCCGCCCGGAAGGGCAGGAAATGCGCAAGATCGACCCGGCCGGCACGATGACGTTTCATCACGTCCCGGAGGCCGACGAGCTGTTCAAGCCGGAAATCGACCGCGGCCAGCTGCGCACCCTGCTGCTGGACTCCTTGCGGCCGGGAACCGTGCAGTGGGGCCGCGCCCTCGACAGGGTCGGCGGGCCCGCCGATGGGCCGCGGCAGTTGTCCTTCGCCGACGGCACCACCATCGAGACCGATCTGGTCATCGGCGCCGACGGCGCCTCTTCCCGGGTGCGCCCGGCCGTGTCCCCCGCCGTCCCCGAGTACACCGGGATGAGCTTCGTGGAGGCATGGTTCTCCGATGTGGAGAACCGGCACCCCGACATCGCCGAGCTGGTCGGCTCGGGCAGCGCGGGCGCGGCCGACGGCGAGCGCGCCCTCTTCGCCCAGCGCAACAGCGGAGACCACATCCGCGTCTACATCATCCGGCGAGCCCCGGTCGACTGGCTCGCCATGAGCGGCCTGAGCGCCGACGACACCGACGGCATCCGCGCCCTGCTCCTCGACGAGTACGCCCACTGGTCGCCCCGCATGCGCCAGATGATCACCACCAACGAGGGCCCCTACGTCGACCGCCCGCTCTTCGCCCTCCCGGTCCCGCACACCTGGGAGCACAACCCGACGGTGACCCTGCTGGGCGACGCCGCCCACCTCATGCCTCCGCTCGGTGTCGGCGTCAACCTCGCCATGCTCGACGCGAGCGAAATCGCCCTCGCCCTCGCGAACGCGGCCACCGTCGATGACGCCATCCGCGTCTACGAGAAGACCATGCTCCCCCGCTCCATCGAGATGGCCAAGGCCCTCGAAGGCGCCGCCGAGCACCTGCTGTCCGCCGACGTACCCGACTTCGGCGACGACAACGGCCCCCGGTCCTGAGCGCCCCGTCCCGCGAGGACGGCACCACCGAAACCCTGTCGAGTGACCGCGTCCGGGACGCTCACCACAGGCCGGAGGAAGACCGGCGGGGTGAAGCAGGCCGGAGGAAGACCGGCGCGGCGAAGAAGGCAACAGCGAAACGCCCCAGTCGTCGCGTATCAGGCGGGCCCGGCCGTCGTGCCCCGGATGACGAGGTGCGGAGCGACCACCGCCTCCCCGGTGGCCGTCCGCTCGCCCTCCAGACGGGCGATGGCCCGGCCGACGGCGAGTTCGGCGAGGCGGGGGATGTCCTGGCCGACGGTGGTGAGATTGATATGGGCCAGGCGCGCCAGATGGCTGTCGTCGAAGCCGATGACGGAGACCTCGTCGGGGACGGAGACCCGGGCGCGGAGGAAGGTGTCCAGGACACCGGCGGCGGAGCGGTCGTTGAAGGCGAGGACGGCCGTGGGCAGGGGAGTGGCATCGAGGAGGGCGTGGGCGCCCGCGGCGCCGTCCTCCTCGGTGAGCCCGCCGGGCAGCACGTGGACGCGGTCGGCGAGGCCGTGGCGGCTCATGGCGGTGCGGTAGCCACGGCGCCGGTCGGCGGCGCCGGGTGCCCTGCCGCCGTCGATATGGGCGATGTCGCGGTGACCGAGGGCCACCAGGTGGTCCACGGCCTGGCGGGCGCCCTCGTCATCCGCGGTCCGCACCACCTCCACACCCGGGGCGGTCCCGCGCAGCCGGCGGGCCACGGAGACGACCGGGAGCTGTCCGGCGAGTTCCGCCAGCCGCGCGGCCGGGGCCTGCGGGCCGAGCAGGATCAGGGCCTCGCAGCGGTCGGCGAGCAGGGCGTCGGTCGCCCGCTGCTCGCCACGACCGGCGGCCACGGCGCTCAGCGCGATCTGGTACCCGGCGGGCTCGGCCACCGCGTAGATGCCCTCCAGCAGATCGGAGTGGAAGGGGTGCTGGAGGCCGAACTGCACCCCGAGGAGATGGGACCGGTGGCTGCGCAGCAGCCGGGCCCGGGCGTCCGGCCGGTATCCGATCTCCTGTGCCGCCTCGAGGACCCGCTCGCGGGTGGCGGCGCCGGCGCCCTTGGCGTCCCGCATCACGATGGAGACCAGCGCCGTGGACACACCTGCCCGCGCCGCCACGTCCGCGAGGGTGGGGCGCTTCCCATGGGGGACGGCCGGCGTCGGTGGCACCACTGGTCTCCCTGGTCGAGGTGTCGTCTTCGGGCGGGGGCGGTCGGGGTTTCGCCTTCCGGGCGACGATCGTAGCCCAGGGCGCGATGCGCGGCGCCCAAACTCTATAACGTTCTAGTGATTCAGCCGTCGCCCTTGACAGGGGTGCCCGGTGGCTGGCGTACTGCTGCTCGTTCCCTAGAACGTTCTAGTAGCTGGAACGTTCTAGTTTCTGCCGGGGTCGTCGTAGAGAGGGCGAGCAGCGATGTACACATTGGCGGTCTGCGCCGAGATGGTCTTCCGGGATCTGCCGGTCCAGGAACGGGCACGGCGTATTCACGACGCCGGCTTCCAGGTCGAGATCTGGGACTGGAGCCGGCACGATCTGGCCGCCCTGGAGCGGACCGGTGCGGTCTTCTCCTCGATGACCGGCTATCTCCGCGGCAGCCTGACGGACGAGGACGGGGCGGCCGAACTCCTGCGCACCGCCGAGGAGTCGGTCAAAGTCGCCGAACGGCTCGGCTGCCCCCGGCTGAATCTGCACGGCACCGGGCTGGGCGGCGACGGCCTGCCGGTGGTGCCGGTGGCGGGCCCGGCCACCGGCCCGATGTGGATCGCCGCCCATCGCACCCTCACCCGCCTCGCCGAGCTGGGCGAGCGCGCCGGGGTCACCTTCACCCTGGAGAACCTCAACACCGCCGTCGACCACCCCGGCGTGCCGTTCGCGACGGCCGCCGACACCCTGGCCCTGGTCGAGGCCGTGGACCGGCCGGGCCTGCGGATGAATCTGGACCTGTACCACGCGCAGATCGGCGAGGGAAACCTGACCGAGCTGGTACGCCGGGCCCATGGCCGGGGCCTGATCGGCGAGATCCAGGTGGCCGACGTACCGGGCCGTTGCGAGCCGGGAACCGGGGAGATCAACTACCCGGCCCTCGCCCAAACCCTCGTCGACCTCGGCTACGAGGGCACCGTGGCCATGGAGGCATGGGCCTCCGGCGACAGCGACCTCGCCCTGGAGCGCTTCCGCTCCGCCTTCACCCGCTGACCTCGCGATGGCCTCGGCCGGCGGCCGCGACGCCGTACCGCCCTGATCGCACCCGTTCTCACCCGTTCTCACCTGCGGAACTACGGAACCTACGGAACAACGGAACCCACGGAACAACGCACTCACGGAATCTACGGAGCATCCGCATGACCACGCGACACCCTCTCCCGGTCGGTCTCATCGGCGCCGGCCGCATGGGCTCCTTCCACGCCGAGACCCTCGCGCGCCGCCTCCCCGGCGCCCGTCTCGCGGCCATCGCCGACCCGGCCCCGGGCGCCGCCCAGGGGCTCGGCGACCGGGTGGGCGGCACCACGGCGTACACCGAGATAGACGAGCTGCTCGCCGACCCCGGAATCGAGGCGGTGGTCATCGCCACCCCGGCCCGCACCCACGCCGGGCTGGTCGAGGCGGCGGCCCGGGCGGGCAAGGCCGTCTACTGCGAGAAGCCCATGGCCGTCACCCTCGATGAGGCGGACCGCGCCATCGCGGCCGCCGCCCACGCGGGCGTCCCCCTCCAGGTGGGCTTCAACCGCCGCTACGACACCGGCTTCCACACCGCCCACGAGAAGATCCGCGCAGGCGCCATCGGCACCCCGCAGCTGCTGCGTTCGCTCACTCGCGACCCCAAGCTGGCCGACCCGGGCCGCATCCCGCCGTGGACCATCTTCCTGGAGACCCTCATCCACGACTTCGACACCCTGCGCTACCTCAACCCCGGCGCCGCGCCCGTCGAGGTCTTCGCGTTCGCCGACGCCCTGGTCCGCCCCGACTTCAAGGACCGCGGACTGCTCGACACCGCCGTGGTCACCATCCGCTTCGACAACGGCGCCCTCGCCACCGCCGAGGCGAACTTCCAGGCGGTGTACGGATACGACGTCCGCGGTGAGGTCTTCGGCTCGGCCGGCATGCTCACCATGGGCGACATCCGCCGCAGCCATCTGACCGCCTACGGCCCGGACGGCCTCACCGCCGCATGTGTCACCTACGACCAGGATCTCTTCCACGACGCCTATGTCGCCGAACTCGCCGACTTCGCCGAGTGCGTGCGCACCGGACGTGCCCCCTCCGTCACCGGACAGGACGCCCGCGCCGCCCTGTCCGTCGCGCTCGCGGCCATCCAGTCGGTCACCACCAACGGACCCGTCCGGGTCGGCGACACCGTGGCGTAGGCCCTCACACCGCCTCGGCGGGCTTCCGGTAGACCACGACATACCCGCCCTCCGCGGTGAAGGGCGCCCGCGACCAGCCGTCCCAGCGCCCTTCCAGCCGGAGGCCCGCCAGCCGTGCCATCAGGTCCAGCTCGGTGGGCCATGCGTAGCGGAACACCATGGGGTACAGCTTCGTCCCGCCCTCGGTGATGGCGACGTACTGCCGGTTGACCGTCTGCGTCACCCGGTCGAACTTCGAGACCCGCAGGACCACCTGGTCGAGTGCCACATGAAGGGCGTCACTGGCCTGCGGCTGGATCAGCCGGTGCGGATCGGGGACGAAGAGCTGGAGGACGAAGGCGCCACCGGGGGCCAGCCGCGCGGCCACGTTCTGGAAGCAGCGGATCTGGGTCTCCTGGTCGCGCAGCAGGAAGAACGTGTGCTGGACGGCGTAGACGAGGTCGAAGGTCCCGTCGACGGCGGCCTCCGCGAAGTCGCCCTGGACGGCCCGCACCCGCGCGCTGCCCGGCTTGTCGGCCATCTGCCGGAGCATGACGGGGGAGGCCTCGATGCCGGTGACCCGCACCCCTCGCTCCGCCAGCGGCAGGGCGACCCGCCCGGTGCCCACCCCGAGCTCCAGCGCATGGCCGGGCTTGGCCACGTCCACGAGGAACCCCACCGCCGCGGCCTCGTCCTTCGCGGCCGGCCAGCCGATGGCGTCGTGGTCGGTCATGTGGTCGCCGTAGGTCGACGATTCGTATCCCTGCACGTGCGCACTCCTTAAGGCTATGCGACTCGGCGCGGGCCCAGCAGGCCCTTGGCGGCGAACGGAACGAGAACGAGGGTCAATGCCGCGGAGAGCAGCAGTCCGCCGCGCGCACCGAGCGCGCTCACCAGCGGGCCGCTGAGCGGCAGGCCGATCGGGGCCGCCAGCGTCGAGCCGGTGGTCCAGAGCGTGATCACCGGCTGCTGCTCATGGGGCGGGAGCTCCGACTGCACAAAGGTGTAGGCGATGGGTGTGAACGGGGCGTAGATGAGTCCGCCCAGGGCGAAGGCGCACATGGCCACCGGCCCGGAGGGGGCCAGGGCGAGAAGGACCACCGAACCGCCCCACAGCGCGATGACCGCCACCAGGACGGCCTGCTGGTGCAGTTTCCGCAGGTAACCGGTGAGCGCCCCGCCGATCAGCGCCCCGGCGCCGAAGGCGGTCCAGATGATGCCCAGTGTGTTTCCGTCCCCGTGGAGATCTCCGTTGACCAGCACGGGAAGCGCCACTTCCACCGGCATATAGGACAGATTGAAGAAGAAGACCACGAAGAACAGGCGGGCGGCCACGGGACGCAGCCGCAGGATCCGCCACCCGGACTCCGTCGACCGCTCCGCCCGGGGCGCTCTCGGCTGTGGCGGCACGACGAGCGCGACGGCCCCGAACAGCAAGAGGAAGCTGAGCGCTTCGAGGAGGACGGCCACGTCCGCTCCGAACGCGACCGTGACCGCGCCACCGATCGCCGGCCCTACGACGTAGAGGGCCAGACTGTTGGCGAAGCCCAGCAGTCCGTTGACGGTGAAGAGCTCGCCCTTCCCGGCCATACCGGTGGCGACGAGGCGCCGGCTGCTGGACGCCGTCTGATGCAGGACGGACCCGAGGAGCAGCGCCACCACCAGGAACCGGATGTCGATCCGGTCGGCCATGGCGGCGAGGCCCACCACCGTGAAGAGGACGGTGCGCAGCGCGCTGTCGGTGATGACCACGGCCCGGGTGGGCAGTCGCAGCCGTCCCAGGCCGATGCTGAGGGCGAGCACGGTCGACAGCACATACGGTGCGGTCATCACCAGGCCGACCGCCACGGGGGCGGAGAGCTGCCCGTGGTGGCGTATGGCCAGCAGCGGCAGGGCGATCAGCAGGATGCCATCGCCCACGCTGGAGAGCACATAACCGGCGAGCAGTACGGCCAGGCGCGGGTTCCCCGTCAGCACCTGGCGGTAGGACCGGTGGCCGGCGGCCCCGCCCGCCGTCTCGTCCGTGGTGTCCGTGCTCATGGGCGGTCCATTCGCGCTTCGCGGGGCGGGCGGAAGGACAGGTCCGCGATCCACAGGGTGTCGGGCACCAGCAGGGCCCAGCGGGTGCCCCGGGCGGACGGGTCGTCGCGCAGGCTGAACCGGGCGTCCCACAGCTCTTCCCGCTCGCCCAGGTACCGGGTGAGCTTGCGGCGGCCCCGGTCCGTGTCGAAGTTCACCACCCGGCCGTGGCCACGGGCGATGACCTGGTGAACGGTGCCTGTCGCGAGGTCGCACGAGTCCACCACGAGTTCGAAGACCGGGGCGCGGTCCAGTCGCTCCTCCAGCCGGGCCCAGGGGCCCGTGAGCACCCAGAAGGCGTGGTCCTCCCACAGGAACCACACGGGTCGCACCCGTGGGCCCTCGGTGGCCAGCCGGGCCACCAGGGGCCGGGCCAGGAACGCGTCCACGTCGAACGGGGCCTTGTCGAGGCCCGCGAAGGTTCCGTCGTCGTCCCTGGTGAGCTTCATGAGCGGGGTCCCTTGCGCAGGGTCCGCCACGCCCGTTCCAGCCGGGCGACGCCTTCGACGATGTCCTCGGCACGGGTGCAGGAGAAGGACAGCCGGAGGGTGGACGGGTCGGGCCCGGTCGCGTAGAAATCGGTCCCCGGTACGAAGGAGACACCTTCCTCGACCGCGGCGGCCAGCAGTTCGGTGGCGTCGGCGCCCCCGGGAAGCCTGGCCCAGACGAAGAAACCACCGTGGGGCACCTCGAACTCCAAAGCCCCCTCGAAGGAGCCGGCCAAGGCGCTCACCAGTGCGTCGCGGCGCTTGCGATAGAGATGACGGGAGCGCTCCAGCCGGGTGGCCAGAAAGCCGGGCTCCTGGACGAGCTCATGCACCACCTGCTGCATCAGGAGCGAATTCCCCAGGTCGGCCGCCTGTTTGAACTTCATCAGCACATCGGTGAGAAACGGCGGGACGACCAGATGGCCCAGGCGCGCCGCGGGGAAGAGCACCTTGGAGAAGGTACCCATGCGTACGGCGCCGGCCACGGCGGAGGTCGCGGCGGCCGGCCGGGGCGTGACGGTGTCGTAGCCGAGATCCCGGTATGGGTCGTCCTCGACGAGGACGCAGCCGTACCGCTGGGCGAGGGCGGCCAGACGGCGCCGGTGCGCGGTGTCCAGGGTGGCGCCCGTCGGATTGGCGAAGGTGGGTACCACGTAGATGATTTTGGCCCGTTCCTCCACCGACAGCGCCGCTTCGAGCCGGTCGAGACCCTCGTCCGACCCCAGGGGAACGTCCACCACCCGGGCCTGGAAGAGACGGAAGACCTGCAGCGCTCCCACATAGCTGGGCCGGTCCACGAAGACCACGTCCCCGGGATCGAGCAGCGCCTTGCACAGCAGGTCGAGGCCCTGTTGTGAGCCATGGGTGAGAAGCACCTGCCCCGCGTCGACCGGACGGCCGAGCTCGGCGGACTCCCGGGCCGCGATCCACGACCGGAGCTCGGGCAGCCCGCTCGCGTCGCCGTACCGCAGCGGCAGGCCGCCCTGGCTCAGCAGGCGGGTGGTGGCGTCGGTGAACTCCTGGTGGCAGTAGGTCTCCGGCGCCGGGCTGCCGGCCGCCAGAGCGATCACATCGTGGCCATCGGTCAGCCGGAGCACGGCGCCGACGGCGGAGTCCGCGAGCTGGTCCGTACGGCTTGCCAGAGCCGGAAGCCTGCTGGGCGCGTCCGTGAAGGTCACCGGGGCTCCTCCCCGCCATCGCCGGCGGCCGTACAGATCCGGCGCGGGGTCCGCTGACGGAAGATGAGGGTGTAGGGGACGTCGATGCCGTGCCGTTCCAGGAGGGACTGCCGCACCCGGGCGACACCCATGGAGTCCCCGCCCAAGCCGAAGAAGTCGTCGTGGGCGCCGATGTCCGCGCGGCCGAGGACTTCCCGGAAGACGTCGATGACCTGCTGCTCGGTCTCGTCCCGCGCCGTGGCCCGACGACCGCGGAACACGATGTCCGCCGTGGGTTCCGGGAGCCGGCCGCGGTCCACCTTCCCGCTGGACAGCAGCGGCAGGGAGGTGAGGCGCACCAGGACGCCGGGCACCATCTGAGGGGGCAGCCGCCGGGCGACCGCGTCGATCACCTCATCGGGGGCCGGCCGGTCGTCGTCCACGACCAGATACCCCACCAGCCGTGGCCGCTCCCCGTCGTGGACACGGATCGAGGCCGCGGCCCCGGTGACCCCGGGCGAGGCGAGCAGCGCGGCCTCGACGGCCGCGAGGTCGACGCGGACACCGCCGACCTTCGGGTCGTCGTTCAGCCGGCGGACGAATTCCACCCGCCCCTTCTCATCGACGCGCACCAGATCACCGGTGCGGTACAGGCGCCGCCCGCCGCCGTGGAACGGATCGGGTACGAAGCGCCGCGCGGTCTGTTCCGGGTCGCCGAGGTAGCCGCGGGCCAGTCCGACACCGCCGATGAACAGCTCCCCGACCTCCCCGTCGGGCACCGGGGCCAGTGCGTCGTCGAGCACATGGACCCGGGTACCGCGGATCGGACGGCCCACCGAGGGCAGATGTCCGGTGGAACCCTCGGAGGGGCCGAGCCGGGCCGCGAGGCGGACGCTGGACGCCTCGGTGACACCGTAGGAGTTGACGACCTCGAACGGCAGCCCGCGGGGCCAGACCCGCAGTTGCTCCCCGCCCGTCACCAGCAGGCGCAGCGGGCAGTTGGCCGGCCAGGGGACGCCGAAGAGCCGTTCCGCGAGCCCGGTCACCACGATGCTCCAGGTCACCCCCTGGTCCAGCAGCCAGTCACGGAGCGCCCCCGGCTCGCGGACGGCGCCTTCCTCGGAGACGGCGATGGCGGCGCCCGCGGTCAGCGGAGTCCACAACTCCCATCGAGAGATGGCGAATCCGGGGGAGGCCAGCCAACCGCTGCGGTCCTCGGGGCGGATCGAGAAGGCGTCATGGGACCACAGCGCCTCGTTCACGATGCCCGCGTGCGTGAGGCCCACCGCCTTGGGGCTGCCGGTCGAGCCCGAGGTGAAGTAGACGCAGGCGACGGCGCCGTCCTCGCCCTCCGGAGCCGGGGGCAGACCGGCGAGTGGCTGGTCCACGGGGGGATCCGCGACCTCGCTGATGGTCAGTCCCGGACCCACCGCCAGTCGCACCCCGGCGATCCGCAGCATGTCCGCGATCCGGGCCGGGGGCAGATCCGTCGCCAGTGGTACACAGACGCCACCGGCCTTCCACACGGCGAGCGCCGCGATCACGTGCTCGGCGGAGCGTGGCGCGCTGACCCCGATGGTCATGTCGGGGGCCGCGCCCCGCGCCACCAGGGTCTGGGCCAAGTCCTCCGCGCGCCGGTCGAGTTGGCGGTAGCTGAGGACGGTGTCGCCCTCGACCAGCGCCGGGCGGTCCGGCCACCGTAGTGCGGCGTCGCGCACCAGGTCGTGGGTGCGGGCCGGACGGCCGTGTCCGGGTGGGTCAGCGGCCGCTGTCATGCCACACCTCCCCGATCCGCGTCTGGGGGTCCTTGAGCATGTGCTCCAGGTTCTGGCAGTGGCGGTCGACGTAGCGCTGTGCGCCGCTCGGGGTGAAGGCCGCGCGGTTGTACGTCATCTCGCCCTCCAGCCCGGTCGGGCCGGCGTAGAGGGTGGGCACCACGTTCTGGCCGTAGACATGCGCGTACCGATCGCCGTCCAGCTCGATGGGATAACAGGTCTCCCTGGTGAACTCGAAGGGACGGACCTCGGCGTCGCCGATGCGCTCCGGCGGGCCCAGGTCGGCGTTGAGGACGCTGCCGCGCACCCACACGTGGTACAGCGCCCTCGCCGGCCAGGGCCGTCTGGCCGTGAAGTCCGGGTCGATCGCGTCGGCGATGCGCAGATACGGCAACTGGTTGTCGTAGGCGTCGAGTGTGGCGTCCCTGACGTGTTCCAGAAGCTCGCCGAAGGTGTGCTCGGGGCGCACCTCGATCGGCAGCAGCACCAGATCGGCGAAGTGCCCGACCGTATGCGGATCCGGTTTGAGCTCCAGCCGGGTCAGCGTGGATCCGACCACGACGCGCCGCGCCCCGCAGAGGTCCGCGAGGGCGGCCACATAGGCCGCGACATGAATCAGATAGGGGGTGACGCCCGCCCGGCCGCGGAGGGCGGCGAGGGCCGCCGGATCGGCCTCGGCCCGGAAGGGCGTCGTCTCCCGCAGAAAGACCGGCGGTGGGGCCGCGGGGTAGTCGGTGCGGACGTCGAGCGGGGCGGGCAGGGGGCTGAGCACCCGGCGCCAGTGCTCCAGACGCCGGTCGGCGTCCGCGGGTGGCCGGGCGGCCCGCCGCACGAAGTCGCGGTACTGCTCCTGCCGTGCCGGAGGGGCGGTCCCCTCGTACGCCTCGGCCAGGTGCCGGACGACCGTCTGCACCGAGGGGGCGTCCAGCACCAGATGGGCGGCGGACAGGACCAGCACATGCTCCGTGGGGGAGCGGCGCACCAGCGTCGCCCGCCACAGCGGGCCCCGGACATAGTCGAAGACGCGGTGCTCCTCGGCGCCGGCCACCAGCTCGCAGTAGGTGTCCCGATCCTCCGGTGGCACGCCGGAGAGATCCACCAGGGCGAGGCGGGGCGGGTGCGAGTCCTCCGCGTCCTGGACGTGGGTGCGGGGTGCGGTGCCCAGGTCGCTGAGGCTGGTGCGCAGCGCCTCGTGCCGTCGGCGGACGTCGGCCAGCGCCCGTTCGAGCCGCCCGGTGTCCAGGGGGCCGCGCAACGTGAACGCCAGACAGACATTGGTCCTGGTCATCGCCGCGTCGTCCGGGTTCATGAAGCGCATGCTCTCCCAGATCCACTCCTGCTGCGGACTGAGCGGAACCGGATCGCCGACCGCGGTCATACGCCCTCCATGAGCTCGGGCAGCACTCGCTCCCCGAGCAGCCGCACCGCCCGCGTGGCCTCGGTGTGCGAGACGGACCCGAACCGCAGCTGCAGGCTCAGTTCGGCACCGGGGTAGAGCTTGCCGATGCGGCGGATGGTGGCGGCGGTCTCGGCCACCCCGCCCACGATGATGTTGTCGGCGGCCATCAGACCGGCCACCGTGGTCGTGCGAGCCGCCTGTTCCATGCGCTCGTAGCCCTGGTACTGGTCCGAGGTGATGCCGCGCCAACTCCCGTAAGCCTCAAGCTGTTTGACCCGATACGCGGCGTAGTGCTCCTCGGCTCGCGCCACCGCCTCGTGCTGGCTCTCCGCCACATAGCAGTGGTAGCTGACATGCAGTCGGAAGTCGGGGGAGTGGCCGTGCTCGATCCGGGTGGCGCGGTACAGATCGAGCAGCCCGGAGAGCTTCTCATGGCTGGCCACCACCGGGATGATCATGAGGTGGTACCCCTTGGACGCGGCCCAGGTGAAGGTCTCCGGAGAGGTGGTGGCGGCGATGAACACCGGTGGCCGGGGCCGCTGTGCGGGGCGGGGCAGCATCGCGGGCAGCGGGCCGAAGCGGTGGAAGCGGCCCTCCCAGCGGAAGCCCTCGTCCGTCCACAGCCGCTCGACGGCCTCGACGTTCTCCTCCAGCAGGGCCCGGCTGTCGGCCATGTCCACCCCGAACGCCTCGAACTCCGAGGGCAGGAACGCCCGGCCGAACCCGGCGTCGAGGCGGCCGTGCGAGAGGTTGTCGAGGACCGACAGTGAGGCGGCCAGCTTGATGGGGTGGGTGAACGCGGGGGTGACCGCCCCGGTCACCAGCCGTACGCGGGTGGTCCGCCGGGCGATGGCCGACAGCAGCGCCACCGGGTCCGGACTGTATCCGCCCCACTCGTGGAAGTGGTGCTCGACCAGCTTCACATGGCTGAAGGAGAGCCGGTCGGCCAGCTCGCTGAGCTCGATGATCTCGTCGTAGAACCGCTCGGCCGGCATCTCGCCGGGGCCCACGGTGGGCAGGAAGTTGAGCCCGACCTTCATGGTGTCACTTCCCGCGTCGGCAGGTCGTCTCGTACAGATTCCGGTACTGCCGGTCGGCGAATTCGAGCTTGGCCAGCGCGCGTCCGGTCTCCAGGGCCGTCTCGTGCGGGATCAGCCGCGGTGTGCCGACGGCCTCGGCCATAAGCTGGGACGCGGCGGCCCGTTCCATGACGATGAACAGCCAGATCGCCTCGCCCAGGGAGCGGCCCCCGGCCAGGAAGCCATGATTCTGCATGATCACGGCAGTGCCGTCGCCCATGGCCTCGATGACCTCCTTGCCCTCCTGGCGTGCGTTGACCAGACCGGTGAACCGGTCGTACAGGCCGTGCCGCCGGTAGAGGACGCAGGCGTCCTGAGTGATCGGATCGAGCAGTCGGCCCAGGGACGACCAGGTCTTGCCGTACATCGAGTGGGTATGGGCGAAGGCCACCAGGTCCGGCCGGTTGCGATGCAGTTCGCCATGGAGCGGGTCCACCGAGGGATTGAGCTCGCCCGAGCCCTCCAGGACGGTGCCCTGCGCCCCGACGAGGAGCAGATCGTCGACCCTCACATGGTGGAAGTCCAGACCGAAGGGATTGACCCAGTAGGCATCCGGGTCCTCCGGGTCGCGCACGCTCACATGGCCCGCGATGCCCTCGCTGTAGCCCAGCTCCGCGAGCAGATGGATCCCCTCCACCAGAGACTGCCGCAGCACATCGCGCTCGCCTCGGTCCGGCATGGTGCAACCTCACTTTCCAGAAGCGTCGTATACGCAGCGAAAGCCGACTTCGTTGTGCCGGTCGGTGAGCAGGTCCTTACCTCGGTAGAAGGTCGACAGGCAGACCGGAGGCGAGGTCCACGTCCCACCGCGCAGCACATGGAAAGCCTCGGGACGGTTCATGAATTCCTGCCCCGAACGCCCCTTGAAGAAGGGGGCCATATCGGCCCGGGTGAAGAAATTGGTGCGGGTGAGCTCCCAGACGTTCCCCGCCATGTTGAGGACGCCGTAGGGGCTCGCGCCGGCCGGATGGGAGTCGGCCGCTGCCACCGGGCGCGCGGGCCAGGAGACGGTGGTGGTGACGAGCAGCTCCTCCAGTTCCGCGAGATTCCGGATGTCGTCGCGGCCGTATGCCGTGAAGACGCTTTGTGCCTTGTCATTGCTCCATTCGTCGCCCCACGGATAGATCCGGCCGTCGGTTCCGCGGGCGGCCTTCTCCCATTCGTTCTCCGAGGGCAGCCTGCCGCCGGCCCAGCGGGCGAACGCGTAGGCGTCGTACCAGTCGACCCCGACCACCGGGAAGTCCGGCCCGTTGAACCGAGGATCGTGCCAGTGCGCCGGGGTGTAGTCCTTGCCGTCGGGCTCATCGGGGTGGGCGAACTCCCTGGAGCCACCCACCGCGTCGAGGAATTCCGCGTACCGGGCGTTGGTCACCGTGGTCCGGTCGATGTAATACGCGGGAAGTTCCTCGACGCGCAGCGGATTGTCGGTGTTGTCCATCTGGAAGGGGCCGATGTCGTTCACCCGGGCCCCGGCGATGAAGGGCCCGGCCGGAATCAGCACGGCATCGCGCAGGTCCGGTTCGCGTCTGGCGGAGTCCACCGTGGCCCGCAGCCGGGCGAAGTGGCCGTCCTCCAGCTCGCGGAGCTCGTCCGGATCGGTGGAGTCGAAGAAGTCGAGTAGCGCGCGCTTGGTGAAGGCGGCACCGCAGCCCACGGGTTTGCGGGCATAGGCGGGCTTGGTGAAGTTGCTGGGCCAGCCGGAGATGCGGATCATGTGGGCCACCGCCTCCGGGACCCGGTGCTCTCCGGCGACCTTGATGGCGGTGAAGGCCACCCAGTCGACGTCGTCGTGGATCGCCTCGGTGATCGCCGCCCGTGCCTCGGGCGCGTCGACGAACCGGGCGGCGAGGGTCTCCACGGCGAGGCGCCTGACGTTCCAGTCCCGGTGCCCGACCGCCCACTCGGCCAGTTCCTTCAGTGAGAGGTCGCCGTCGGCGGCATCGGTCAGCGCCTTTTCTATCCGCTGGATCCGATCGCGGTACTCCTGGCCCTGAAGTGATTTTATCGATTCCTCGTTCAAGAGTCCGTGCAGCATTGTCCCACCCACCCTCGTACACACTGCCCTGACGGGGTGCCGGGCGAATACGGAGATCCGCCCGGCACCCCTTACCTATCGGTCGCGACGATTACCACTTCGTCGCGGCCTCGCCCGCCTCGCGGGAAGCCAGGAAGTCCTCGGCTGTCATTGTCAGTCACCTCCATTCGCTCGCCGGTCGGAGTTTTTCAAGCCACGCGCACAGCGTGGCCACTCATGGGCGCCCGAGGGCGCGATGACGAGAAGGTCTCCCGTTTCAGAGATTCCTGAGCGAGATGCTTACCGGCCGTGATCGCACCGGGCCGGGATCTTGTCACTGACAGGCGCTGTGGGTCAGCAGCGCACCATGCTCATCTGCATCTTCGAAAGAGTCCGAGGGGATCGGGCCCCCAGGAAATCAGCGGCACTACACTTCCTCCGTTGCGTGACGTCCAGCATCCGCTCGGGGAGTCGCATGTACACCTCACGGCACTATAGGCATCCGTCACCTCTGCCACAACGGATGCGAGCCAAAAAGCTTTTCGGCTTTATGGGATCTTGGTACTCAAGCTGAATTGAGTATTCCATTCCGGTTGTGTTTCGATCTTCGCTTCGGCTCGCGGTCGCCGAGGTAAGAGGTCTGGATGACCTGGCCCTCGAGGCAGGGCACCCTTCGAGGGAATCGCCATATTCTGGCTAAATGGAACGACGTCGGCGGCCTGTGGTCCGTGCGGCACCCGTCCCCCGAGGGGGCACCCGTCTCCCGAGGGGGCGGCCGTCGCCTGAGGGGACGGGGCCCGGGTGGTGCCCGCCGGTGCGGCCCACCACCGTCACGCTCTAGGATCGGTCGGTGACCGCCGTGAAACAGCAGACCACCAGGGATCAAGCGGCACCGGGGCGGAAGCGCTCGGACGGTGCCGGCCGGAGCGCCACCGTCAAGGACGTGGCGACGCTCGCCGGGGTCTCCCCGAAGACCGTGTCGAATGTGATCAACGGCTTTGTGCATGTGTCCCCGGCGACCCGGGAGCGGGTCCAGCGGGCCATCCGGGAGCTCGGCTACCGGCCCAACCGGGTGGCCCGCAACCTCCGCCGCGGCAGCACCGGCATGATCGGGCTGGTCCTGCCCGAACTGGACGTCCCCTACTTCGCCGAACTGGGACGCCACTTCCTCACCACGGCCGAGGAGCACGGCCGCACCCTGCTGATCGAGCAGACCCTCGGTGACCGCGAGCGGGAGGCGGCGGTGATCCACGGCCTCGGCGACCAGGTCGTGGACGGCATGGTGGTGAGCCCGCTCGCGCTGCACGGCAGCGCGCTCGCGAACCACCTCGGCACCGTGCCGCTCGTGCTCATCGGCGAACGCCCCAGCGGCGGCCTCGCCGACCATGTGGTGATCGACAACGTCGCCGCCGCGCAGCAGGCCGTGCGCCATCTGGTGGCCGGCGGGCGCCGCCGGATCGCCGCCATCGGGGTGCAGCCCGAGCCGTACATCGGCACACCGCTGCTGCGCAGGACCGGCTACCGCCAGGCGCTGGAGGAGGCCGGGCTGCCGCTGGACCCCCGGCTGGAGCGGGAGACCCCCCGCTACCACCTGGCCGAGGGCGCCCGGGCGATGGCGGCCCTGCTCGACCAGGCCGAACCGCCGGACGCCGTGTTCTGCTTCAACGACGCGCTCGCCCTCGGCGCACTGCGCACCCTGTACGAGCGCGGGCTACGGGTGCCGGACGACATGGCCGTGATGGGCTTCGACGACATCGAGGCCGCGCGGTACAGCACCCCGAGCCTGAGCAGCGTGGCACCGGACAAGACCGCCATCGCCCGGCACGCCATCGATCTGCTGCTGGAGCGGATCGAGGCACCGGACCGCCCGCCCCAGGAGGTCGTCGTCGGGCATACCCTCCACGCCCGCGAGTCCACCGAGGGCGGTGTCGCCCGGACCGCTCACTGACCTCCCAGACCCGTGGTGGCCACGGACCTCACGATCTGACGCTGGAACAGCATGAAGACGATCAGCAGCGGGATGGAGCCGAGGATCGAGGCGGCCGACTCCTGGGCGTTCCGCAGCCCCGTGGAGTCCTTCACGGTCGACAACCCCACTGGCAGCGTCATGAGCTGCGGATCGCTTGTGCTGATGAACGGCCAGAGGAAGTTGTTCCAGGTGTTGATGAAGACGAATATCGCCACGGCCGCCAGGATCGGCCGGGACAGCGGCAGCACCACACTCCAGAACACCCGGAAGCTGCCCGCCCCATCGATCCGGGCCGCCTCCTCCAGCTCACGCGGAATGCCATCGAAGAACTTCTTCAGGATGAACACCATCGCGGGCGCCACCACCTGCGGCAGGATCACCGCCGCGTAGGTGTCGACGAGATTCATCGCGAGCATCTGCCGGAAGAGCGGCACGATCAGGATCTGCGGCGGCACCATGATCGAGGCGATGGTGACGGCGAAGAGCACGCGGCGACCGCGGAAGAGCGTACGCGAGAAGGCGTACGCCGCCATCGCCGAGATCGTCACGGTGATCGCCGTGACGCATACGGCGATCACGACGCTGTTCACCGCCCACACCGGGAGATTGCCCTGACCGAGGATGGTCCGGTAGGCGTCGAGGGTGAAGCCCGCCTTGGGGATCCAGTCGGCGCCCGACGCGCTCGCGTCGACCTCCGTCTTGAACGAGGTATCCACGCCCCAGCCGAACGGCACCAGCCAGATCACCGTCATCAGCGCCAGCGCCAGCAGCGTCAGCACACGGGGGAGAGGACCCGTTCCGAGCGTGGGGTGCCAGGCATGGCCGCCGTAGCGACGCCGCCGGACCACCTCCCGGGGCATGGTCGAGCGGGGTTTTCCGGGGGTACGGGGGGAGAGTGTCTCGGTGGTCATGGCGCGATCAGTCCTCCCTGCGCGAGAAGATCTTCAGCTGGGCGAGCGAGAGGATGATGATGATCCCGAAGAACACGTACGACACCGCCGAGGCGTAGCCGAGCCGGTAGTTGGTGAAGCCGGTGTCGTAGATGTACTCCAGGATCGGCCGGGTGGCGCCGTTCGGGCCGCCTTTGGTCAGCAGATAGATCTGGTCGAACACCTTCAGCGACGCCATCACCTGCAGCACCGCGATCAGCGCGGTGGTCCGGCGCAGCTGGGGGAGTGTGACCGACCACAACCGGCGCCACGCACCGGCGCCGTCGAGCGCCGCCGCCTCGTAGAGGTGGTCGGGGATCGCCTGCAACGCGGCAAGGTAGAGCAGGAAGTTGAATCCCACCGTCCACCACAGGGTCACCAGCCCGATGGACCACATCGCGTACTTCTCGTCCGTCAGCCAGGCGATCCCGTCCATCCCGAACGTCTGGAGCACGCTGTTGAGCATCCCCCGGTCCGGCTGGAACAGCATGCTCCAAATCTGGAAGACCACCGCCACCGGCAGCAGATGCGAGGCGAAGAAGGCCAGCCGCCACAGCCACTGCCCCGGCATCCCCGTGTACACCAGCAGGGCCATCACCAGGGCGACGATCACGAGGGGGACGGTGGTCAGGACGGTGAACCAGACCGTGTTGCCGAGGGTCTGCCACACCTGGCTGTCGCCGAACGCCTCGGTGTAGTTGTCCAGGCCGACGAAGACACCGTCACCGTGTCCGGTCAGGCTGGCGTCGGTGAAGCTCATCCACAGGCCGATGCCGATCGGCACGAGGAGGAAGAGCGTGAAGAAGACCAGGAAGGGGGTGGCGAAGAGCCACCCGGCGCCGCCCGGGGACCGTCGCCGGTCCGTGGCAGCGGCCCATCGGGATCCGGCGCGCCGGGATCCGGCCGCGGCCTGCCGCGAGGGCGTGGAGACGGAAGCCATCACATCGCTCCTTTCTGCGATTCCGTCGCGATCAGGCCGGATTCGGCTGGGCCATCAGGGTGTTGATCTGGGAGACCATCGTGCGCACCGCACTCGCCGGGGACGACGAGCCGCCGAGCGCGGGATCGAGCGCCTGGCACATCCGCGTCTGGAAGTCCGAGCCGGAGCCCGCGAACCACACCGGCGGGTCGAGCACGAGCTGCTTCGCGGCGCCCGCGTACTCGGACTGCGGACGCAACTTGGCGTAGCCCGCGGATGAGACGGCCGGTGTGTACGCGGGGATATGACCCGCCGACGCCCACGTCAGCCCGGATTTGACCAGCTCGGCCACGAACTGGTGGGTGCGCCGCCGGTGCTCCGGATCCGGGTTGTCCTGGTGCGGCAGCACCAGCGCATGGCTGTCGGACGCCCCGGCCGGACGGTCGTAGAAGGTGGGAATGGGGGAGCCGCCCAGCCTGTCCTTGAGCGCCGTCTTGTAGGTGGCCATGTCCCACTCGCCCGAGAAGATCATCGGGGAGCGGCCGTTGGCGAAGGCGGCGATCGCCGTCTGGACGTCCATGGTGCGGCTGTCGCGTGCCAGGTCGGCCATGAAGCGCACCACCTCGACGGCGGTGTCCTCGTCGATCTCGGCGCGCTCGCCCGTGAGGTCGAAGGTGGCGCCGGTCTGGCTGAACAGCGTCCAGAACATCCGCCAGCCCATCGCCGCGTCATTCGCATGGCCGAAGACCGGCCCGAGCTTGCCGGTGTCCTTGCGGAGCTTGTCCATCAGCTCCAGGGCGTGCTTCGGCGATTCGAAGGGCACGAGCCGGCCGTCGCCCGTGAGGAGACCCGCCTTGTCCATGACGTCCCGGTCGAAGAAGACGACGAAGGGGTGGGTGTCCAGCGGAATGGCGTACGGGGTGCCCTCGAACAGACTCCGCTTGACCAGCGTCTTGTTGAGGTCGCCCGGCTTCAGGCCGAACTCCGCCAGCAGATCCGTGTCCCAGGGGTCGAGCAGACCGCCGGGGGCGTAGCCCGCCAGCCGGGTCAGGTGCATGATCGCCACATCCGGCGAGCGCCCGCCCGCCGAGGCCATCGCCAGCTTGGTGTAGTACGGCGGGCCCCAGTCCAGCACCGTCGTCCTGACCTTGAGATCCGGGACGCGCTTCTCCACGTTCCGGGTCATCGTCTTCATCAGTTCGCCGTCGGGGCCGGTGAACAGGGTCCAGTACTGGATCTCGTCGGCGCTCGCCACGCTCCCGGCGATCGATCCGCAGCCGCTGAGCGCGGACGCCGACACGGCGGCACCCGCCCCGTACACCGCGCCTCTCAGCAGCCCACGCCGTGACAGACCGCTCATCGCCCCTCCTCACCGGCCGGGCGCTCGAAGGCGGCGGGGCGCTGCTGGGCCGCGCGCACCCGGGCCACGTCGAGCTTGCTGCTCCGGTCGAAGCGGTAGACGCCGTTCTGCTCCTGGAAGACATCGGTGAGCTGGGTGTAGCAGTAGCCGAACATCAGGGGATCGTCGAGCAGCGCCGCGGTCAGCCCCGCGAAGCGCGTGTGGAACTCCTCCTCGGTCCGCGGCCGCTCCCCGTAGCCCCAGGACACCTCGCGGTCGTCACCGGCCGCGGCCTCCGCCTCCTCCGGATTCCACCAGATGCCACCGAACTCGCTGCAGAAGTAGGGCTGGCCGCGGTACGGCAGCGACCACACCGCGTCGGTGTCCCGCTTGCCGGGGTTTCCCCGGTTATCGGGGTTGAGGAACGGGTCGTTCTTGTCCAGTCCCGCCATCTGGCGGCGGAACGCCTCCGGGTCCTGCTCATAGCTGTGCGAGTCGTATACGTCGGTCTCGGCCACGCGGTGGGAGTAGCCGGAGGCGTCCAGGACCGGACGGGAGGTGTCGGCGGCCTTCGTGGCCAGGAACATGCCCCGGGTGACATCGTCCAGGACGCTCTGCCGGTCGTGGAGTTCCTGGTGTGTCTCGTTCAGCGGGCACCAGCCCACGATGGACGGATGGGAGTAGTCCCGCTCCACGGCCTCCAGCCACTGCGCGACGAATCCGGCGGTGGGCTGCTGGTTGTCCCGGGTGGTGCGCCCGGTGCCGGCTCCCCAGTCGCCGAACTCGCCCCAGACGAGATAGCCGAGCCGGTCCGCGTGGTGCAGGAACCGCTCCTCGAACACCTTCTGGTGCAGCCGCGCCCCGTTGAACCCCGCGGCCAGCGACAGCTCGATGTCCCGGACGAGGGCGGCGTCGTCGGGCGCGGTCATCAGCCCGTCGGGGTACCAGCCCTGGTCCAGGACGAGCCGCTGGAAGACGGGGCGCCCGTTGAGCAGCAGCCGTTTGCCGTCGATGGCCACCGACCGCAGCCCGGCGGTGCACTCGGCGCGGTCCACGGCTTCGCCGTCGCCGTCCAGCAGCTCGATCCGCACCCGGTACAGATGGGGGTCCTCCGGAGACCACGGCCGGTGCCGGTCCTCCGGCAGCGCGAGCACCATACGGGGTGCCATATCGAGGTCGGCGCGCACGGTCGCCTCGGCCACCGTCTCGCCGTCCGCGTCGCTCACCCGGGCCGTGATCCGGTGGCCCGGGCGGCTGGCGCTGAGCGGCAGTTCGAGGTGGAAGGCCCCGGAGGCGAGGTCGGGGGTGATCCGGGGCCTGCGCAGATGGACCTCGGACACCGGCTCCATCCAGACCGTCTGCCAGATGCCGGTGGTGCGGGTGTAGTGGCAGTCGCTGTTGGCGTACTCGGTGGCCTGCTTGCCGCGCGCCTGAGGGCCGTGCCGGGCGTCCCGGGCCCGCACCACGATCACCACCTCAGCCCCTTCGCCGGCCGGGTCCGCCACCGCGCCGAGGTCGGCGGTGAAGGAGGTGAAGCCGCCGCTGTGCCGGGCCACTTCGCGGCCGTCGGCCCAGACGGTGGCGTCGTGGTCGACGGCCCCGAAGTGCAGCAGCACCCGCCGGCCGGCCCAGTCCGCCGGTATCCGGACCGTGCGCCGGTACCAGATGGCGGGGTGGAAGTCGGTGTCACCGATCCCCGACAGCTCGGACTCGGGGCAGAACGGGACCAGGATCCGCCCGTCCAGTTCCTCGTGCACCAGACCGCGTTCGAGTCCACTGTCACCGGGGTCGAACGCGAACTGCCAGGTGCCGTTGAGATTGAGCCAGCTCTCACGGACGAAGTTGGGACGGGGATATTCGGGTCGTGGAACGGCGTTCGACAGGTCGGGCAAGGGGGTGTCGGTGTGAGCCATGGGGTCTCCGGGGCGGGGCGGGGATTCGGCCGGGCAGGGGTATGCCATCACCCGTTTACATCGTTGTAAAGATCCCGCGCACCATCTTTTGCCTCGACCTCGTGCGGCCGCCGGTGGGCGTGGCTAGATCTCGCCCTTCTTCACCTTGTACAGCTCGATGTCAGTGTTGGCGAAAAGGTGCACATAGCCGCAGTTCCAGCAGATCAACCCGGTGGCCGATTCGTTGGCCCAGCCGAACTTGAACAGTTCCATGCCGGTGCTGTTGAGCTTCACCTCGCGGTCCCGGAAAAGGTCGCCCTTGCAGAACACACATGTGATCCACACGTCCCCGATTGCCGCACGTACCGGCTTGGCCACGCTCGCTCACCTTCTCCGGCCGCCGAAGCGGCCCCCGTCGCGCATCAACAAAGTGATCAGCATAGGACGGGGGCTCGCTCGGAACGTCAGCGGCGGTAGGTGTGCACGTAGTCGAAGCGCGCGACCGCGCCCGCGGTGTTCTGCGCGACCAGCCCGATCCTGAGCGCGCTTGACGTCGGCAGCGTCCAGACTCCGGTGTGGACCCAGTGCACACCGTCCGTGCTGGTGGCGGCGCGTACCTCGGTCTCGTCCGGCGCGGTGTCGGCGTGGTACGACAGCCGCATCCACAGCGTCTCCGCGGGCGGGCCGCCGAACATCGGCCCGTAGGCCACCGGCGTCGGCGGTGTGGTGGTGGGACGCTCGCCCTCCTTCGCGAACTCCGTGACGTGCGTGGCCTTCCCGTCGGTGTGGCTCACCGGGAGCACCGCGTGCACCAGCTTCAGATAGCGGTCGTCGTTCCCGTAGAGCACCAGCCCGGCCTGCTGATTGGTCCGCCCCGGGGCGAAGCGGAGCCTGGTCTCCACGGTGTAGTCGCCCGGGGGAGCGTCGCGGGTCAGCACCGACGCCGTATTGGTGCCGAGATAGAGCTCGCCACCCTGAGTCGGCCAGGACAGGGCGCCATCGGCCATCGTGACCCCGGACGCCGGTCCGCGCACCCATGACCACGGCGAAGCCGCCGTGGTGCCTGGGACGGTGGCGGTGTCGAAGTCGTCGCTGTAGGCGGGCAGCAGCGGGCCCGGCACCCGGTCGGGGATGCGCGTGGTGACCGGCGTGTGGAGCGCCGCCGCCCCCACGTTGTCGGCGGCCGCCCCGGCGCCGCGGGCGGCGACGCCGACCTTGCCGGAGCGGACCGCCGCCGCGGGCAGCGACCGCTCCTGGGTGGCCACCGCGTCCCGCAGCCGGTCCGCGCTCACCTCCACGGTCATCCGGGTGCCGCGGATCTCGGCCGCCACGTTGTGCCAGGTGTCCCAGGCGAAGTCCGCCGGGAGCGGGGTCGTTTGGGCGCCGCGGCTCCGGCCGCCGATCCGCACGTCCGTCACCAGCGCGTTGCGTGCCCTGTCCAGCCACGCCACCACGACGTCGTCCGGGCCGGTGTAGCGGACCAGTAGCCCGGCCGCGCCGGTGGCCGAGGTGACCCGGAGGTCTGCCTCGGCGCGCCGGGCCGCCGGGGCGGAGCGGTCCGAGACCAGAGCGGCGGGGCCGGTCGGGTTCCCGCGCGGTGTGACGAAGCCTCGCGCGTCCTGCTCGTGTCCGACACGCCAGCCGTCGGTGCCGGAGCCGCCACCGCCGTGCCACCCCTTCAGCGAGCCGTCGTTGAACGTGCCGCCCGCGGCCCAGGAGGCCACCGGGGCCCGCTGCGCGCCCTGGGAGGCGCCGGCCCCGGCCCGTACGACCGGCCAGCCGCCGATCCAGTCCAGCCGGTCCATCAGCATCGGCCGCTTGGACAGCTTCAGCGTGCCGCCCGCGGCCGGTTTGAGGTCCGGGTCGTCGGAGGCGATGGCGTGGTAGACGAGCCAGTCCTGGCCGGACAGATCGGTCTGCAGGGCGTTGTGCCCGGGGCCGATCCAGCCGTTGCCGTTCGCGGTCAGGGCCACGCCGCCCTTGCTGGTGGCGGCCGTCAGCGGAACGCCCGCGTCGTCCACGAAGGGCCCGGTCGGGCTGGTCGCCCGGCCGACCTTGACCTGATAGCCGCTGTAGGCGCCGTCGCAGCATCCGGCGTCGGAGTAGAAGAGGTAGTAGTGGCCACCGCGCCGGACGACGAACCCGCCCTCCATCCGGCGGCCCTGCGCCACTTCGGTCACCGCCCCCTCGACGCGGGTGCGGGCGGCGTTCAGCTTCGCCACACAGATCGTGTCGTAGCTTCCCCAGTACAGATAGGGCTGCCCGCCCTCGTCCGTGAACTGGGCCTGATCGATGTTGCCCGTGGCGCAGCCGCTCGGCGAGGACAGCACGGCTCCCTGGTCGGTCCAGGGGCCGGTGGGGGTGGGCGCGGTCGCCACTCCGACGGTGTTCTCCGAGGACACCGAGTAGTACAGGTTGTAGTGGCCGTTCACATAGCGTATGTCGGGGGCCCACAGCCGTGCGCCCTTGTGCCAGGCGGGTTTGGTCTGAGGGGTGAAGACCTCTCCGGCGTACTCCCAGTGCGCCATGTCGGCCGAGCGGAGGATGGGCAGCATCCGCTCACCGTCCTCGCCGTTGCTCTGGAACACCGGGTTCTGGGTGCCGTACGCGTACCACAGGCCGTCCTTGCCCCGGATCATCACCGGGTCGGGGAAGGTGTCGACCACTCCGGCCGTCAGGGGGTTGCGGTACGTCGGCGCCTCGCGGGCCGTCGTGGTGTCCTCCGTCGCCGGGCGCGCGGCGGCCGTCGCCTGGGCCGCGGGCAGCAGCCCGGCCAGCAGCGCGCACAGCAGCGTGGTGACGAGGGTGCCAGGACTTCGTCTCATCTACGTTGTCCCTTCCGGCTCGAAGGAGCTCAGGCTCGGGTCGTAGTCAAGGTCCCCGATGTCGAACATCGGGGTCATCCAGTGGTAGAAGTTGTCGCCGCGCTCCCGCAGCAGGTCGTACAGGCGGCGCATCAGGCGGCGGCGCACGGGCAGCAGCTCGGGGTGCTCGTATCGGTTGGTCAGCTCATCGGGGTCGGCGTCCAGGTCGTACAGCTCGTTGACCGACTCGGGATTGACGATGAGCTTGTGGCGCTCGTCGCGGATCATCCGTTGCGGATACGGGAAGTGGTGGCCGTGGAATTCGGCGAGCAACTCGGTGGGCCACCGTGGATGTTCGCCCCGCACCAGCGGCACCAGGCTTCGGCTGTCCACGGCCGGCGAGGTGTCGCAGCCCGCGAGGTCCAGGATGGTGGCCGTGCAGTCGGTGAGGCTGACGAACTCCTGGCGGACCTGCGGGGCCGCCCCGGGGACGCGGATGATGCCGGGGATGCGGTAGATGTCCTCGTACATCGCCGGGCCCTTGTCGTGCAGCCGGTGGGCGCCGGTGAACTCGCCGTGGTCGGCGGTGAAGAACACCGAGGTGCCATCGGCCAGCCCGAGCTCGTCGAGGCGGGTGAGGATGCGCCCGATCTGCTCGTCGATCAGCGTGACATAGCCCCAGTAGACCGCGATCAGCTTGCGGGTCACCTCGATCGGGATGGTGTCGAAGGTCCAGTGGGCGCTGTAGTTGCGCTGCACCGGTGGCTTTCCCTCGAAGGTCTCGGCGATCGAGGCGGGCAGCTCCACCAGGCCGGGGTCGTAGGCGTCGAAGTACGCGTCGGGCAGCAGATACGGCAGATGCGGTCCGAAGAAGTGGGTGGCCAGGAAGAACGGCCGCCCGTCCGCGGCGTATCGCTCCAACTGCTCGATGGCGCGGGTGGCCAGATAGTGCTCGAAGGTGGCCTCCACCGGCTGGTGCAGCCGCGCCGCCAGCAGATTGCCCGGATTGCCGTTGGGCGTGGTGCCACGGATCGGATCGGATATCCGGTACGGCGGCAGGCCCCGCTCCTTCAGATATGCCGCGTAGTCCGGATGGTCCACGGGGTTGTGCCAGCCGGGCAGATCGGGTCCGTCGAAGCCGTACGAGGCGGCGTTGCGGTGGGTGCCGACATGCCACTTGCCGACCAGGCCGAGCTGGTAGTCACGCTCGGCCAGGGCGGTGGGGAAGGTGAAGGCGTCCTCGCGCAGATCCTCCAGATAGCCCACGTTGCGCTCGTAGTTGGCCAGCAGCCGGTGGCGGAACGGCGCCTGGCCGGTGAGCAGACTGGCGCGGGCCGGGGTGCAGATGGCCGTGGGGGTGTAGAAGCGGTCGAAGCGGGTGCCGGTCGCCGCCAGCCGGTCCAGGTTCGGCGTGGCCACATGCGGATTGCCGTAACAGCCGAGGGTGTCGACGCGATGCTGATCGGTCATCAGGAACAGCAGGTTCATCGGGCGGCCGCCTTCGTGTAGAGGTCACCGGCGTAGAAAGAGGACGGGGCGGGCGACTTCCGCAACTGCCCGGTACGGACGAAGAAGCGGCTCATGCCGTCCAGCCACTTGTCGACGGTGCCGTCCTTGGTTCTGGCGACGAGCTCGGCGGTCGTCATCGTCTTCACATGCTTCGCGTCCGCCGCGACCTTCGCCTCATCGGCCTTGAGCAGCTTCGCCGCCAGCGCGATGGACTCCTTGGGGTGCGCGGCCCGCCAGTCGTTGGCCTCCTGCAGCACCTGGACGACCTTCCGGTCGCGCTCCGGTTTCGCCTTGGCGCCGGAGACGAAGGCGGTGGGGAAGGTGGAGCCGGGGATGTCCTCGGTGCTCGCCACCTCCTTCATGTCCGGCACCTTCTCCTTGATGGTGTCGATGAGGGGGTACCAGATCCCGGCGCCGTCGATCTGCCCGGAGGCGAACGCCGAGACGACGGTGGGCGCGTCCATCACCACCTTCGAGATGTCCTTCATGGTCATCCCGGCCTGTTGGAGCGCCAGATTGAGCGCCATCTCACCGGATGTGCCCTCGGGAACGCCGACCTTCTTGCCCTTCAGATCCCGGATCGAGGCGATTCCGGGCCTGGCGATGACCCGGTCGGCATAGGTGAGCGTATTGACGGCCACGATGGTGGCCTTGCCCGAGGCGGGCAGCCACAGGGCGCCCGGCCCGATGTAGCCGTAGTCCAGGTTGCCGGTGCGCAGGGCCTGGATCTGGACCGGGCCGTTGACGAACACCTTGGGCTCGGCGGTCAGACCGTGTTTCTTCCACAAACCCCGGTCCTCGGCGATGGCCAGCAGGCTCGCGCCGTTGTAGTCGGCGATATAGCCGAACCTGACCGCGGAGCCGCCGCCGTTGCCGGAGGACGAGCATGCGGCTACCGACAGTGCCGCCCCTGTCGCGGAGAGTGTGCGCATGAAGTCGCGCCGGCTCATCCTCATCTCGGGTGAGTCCCTTCGGAAGTGGGGTGGGGATGGGTGTGGAAGGAGGAAGGAGGAGGGGAGGCAGGTCAGGCGGCGGAGCCGGCCGGTGACTGGTGGTAGACCTGCGTCCAGACGTCGTTGCGGATCCGGGCGAACTCCGCGGAGAGCCGTATCTCCTCGGTCCGCGGATAGGGCAGGTCCACGTCGATGATCCGGTGGACGCGGCCCGGCCGGGCGGCCATCACGACCACCCGCCCGGCCAGATACACCGCCTCGTCGACGTCATGCGTGATGAACAGGACGGTCCGCCGCTCCTGAGTCCAGGTGTCCAGGAGCTGGTCCTGCAACTGCACCCGGGTCAGCGCGTCCAGCGCCCCGAACGGCTCGTCCATCAGCAGGACTTCGGGGTCCACGGCGTAGGCCCGGGCGATGGCGCAGCGCTGTTTCATCCCTCCGGAGAGGGTCTTGGGCAGAGCGTCCGCGAAGTCGGCGAGCCCGACCAGCTCAATGGCGTGTTCGGCGCGCCGCCTGCGCTCCGCGGCGGGGACGCGGGCCAGCTTCAGCCCGAACTCGACATTGCCGCGCACCGTCAGCCACGGGAACAGCGCGTACTGCTGGAAGATCACCCCACGGTCCGGCCCCGGCCCGGCGACGGGCGCGCCGTCCACCGTGACCGTGCCGGAGGTGGGTTCCACCAGTCCGGCCACCATGCACAGCAAGGTGGACTTGCCGCACCCGGACGGCCCGACCACCGCGACGAACTCCCGGTCCCCGATGTCCAGTGAGACCTGGCCGAGCGCGGTGAAGGTGGTGTTCTTCATCGGGTAGGTCTTGACCACGTCCCGGAATGAGATCTTGGGGCTCATCGGCGCTCCTGCCACGCGGTGAGACGGCGTTCGGCCACCAGCAACAACCGGTCCATGACCAGGCCGATGACGCCGATGCTGATCAGGCCCACGAAGATCGTGGGAACGTCGTAGTAGGTCTGGGCGTGGACCATCTCGAAGCCCAGCCCCTTCTGGGCGCCGATCATCTCGGCCGCCACCACGGTCGCCCAGGCCGCGCCGAGCCCGATGCGCATGCCGACCAGGATGAACGGCGTGGACGCCGGGATGACCACCTTGAGGAAGACGGTCCGGTCCGAGGCGCCGAGGACCCGCGCCGCGTCGATCAGCGTCCGGTCCACGCCGGTCACCCCCTGGAAGGCGGCCACCACACAGGACATGAACGCGGCCAGGAAGATGACGAAGATCTTCGGTGTCTCGCCGATGCCCATCAGGACGATCACCAGGGGGATCAGCGCCAGCGGCGGGATCGTACGGAAGAACTGGACGTACGGCTCCAACAGGCCCCGGGCGACCGGGTACCAGCCCATCAGAAAGCCCACGGGCACGGCGATCAGAGTGCCCAGCGCGAACCCGAGGAGCACCCGCTGCAGACTGGCCAGCGCGTCCTGGGTGAGGGTTCCGTCGGCGAGCAGTTCACGCGTCCTGGAGCTCACGGAGAGCGGTCCGGGGATGTCCGCGAGCCCCGCGGCGGCGGTCAGGGCCCAGACGGCGACGCCCAGGACGAGAGCGATCAGGTTGAACACGAGGGGGTGGACGGTACGTCGTGCGCCGCGTGGCGCTTCCGGTGTCGTGGGGGTCTTCTCGGGCGCGGTGACCACCGTCATGGACGCCTCGCGGGGTTCATGGGTCCTCCTCTTCAGCCCGGGGCGGGCCGGTTCAGCCCGGACGGGCCGGGTAATGGCTGAGCAGGGGGGATTCATGCAGGACAAGGGCGATGGCGCCCAGGGCGCCACCGGCCTCGCCGAGCGTCGCCGGCCTCAGGTCCACACGGTCCCGTGAGATCGGCATGATGTGTGCGCGCAGCGCCCGTTCGACCGGCTCGAAGAGCGGTGTGCCGGCCGCGGCGAGTTCGCCACCGAGCACGATGACGCCGGGGCCGACCGCGTTGCACACCGCCGCCAGCACGGTGCCGATGTGGACGGCGGCCGCCTCCAGCGTGCGCAGTGCCACCGGATCGCCGGCCTCCAGCGCCCCGAGGAGCGCGGCCAGGCCGTTCGCGTGTCCGCCCGCGCGGCGGTAGGCGGCGAGCACGGCGCCCACCGAGGCCACTGTCTCCAGGCAGCCGGTGGCGCCGCACGAACATCGCCCGTCGCCCGACTCGACCGCGATATGGCCGAACTCGCCGGACAGGCCGTACGCCCCCCGGTGCAGGGAGCCGCCCACGACCAGCCCGCCGCCCACGCCGTGGGACAGCCGCAGATACAGCACGTCCTGACCGCCCGCCGCCGCGCCCCAGGTGGCCTCGGCGAGCGCGGCGAGCCGGGTGTTGTTGTCCACCAGCACCGGGGCCTCGAAACGCTTGCGCAGCAGGGCGGGCAGATCGGCGGAGGGGCAGGGGTCCGGCGGCCCGGTGTCGGGGTCTCCGACGGGGCCGACCACACCCACCCCGATGGCGTTCAGCGCGCCCAGCCGCAGGGCGCCGTCGGCGAGTGTGCCGACCAGCCGCTCGGCCAGGGTGATCCGCTCCTCCCAGGGCAGTCCCGGGTCGTGCGGTTCACTGGCCGACCCGATCACCTCGTGTGCGACGTTGACCGCGGAGACATGCACCGCCCGGCGGGCGAAATCGATACCGATGGCCTGGCCCGCGCTGGGGTTGAGCGTCAGCGCCTCCACCGGCCGTCCCCGCCTGCGCGGGGCCGTTTCCGGCGCCGTGGCGACCACGGCGCCGCTCTCGATCAGCTCGGTGACGATATCGCTGAGGGTGGTCCGGGAGAGGCCGCTGTGCTGTCCCAGTTCGGCCCGGCTGAGCGGGCCGTGTTTGCGCAACAGCTCCAGTACCAAGTCTTCGTGGCCCCGCCGCAGCCGGGCCAGCGGGCCGTCCTGATTGGGGTGCATGCCGAACAGCATGGGCACGCCACGCTATTTCGTCAACACCCCGGAATAAAGAGGGCTCAGGTGTCGCGGACGGTGCGGAAGCCGAGGTCGCCGGTGGAGCCGTCGGGGTGTCGGAGGCGTGGGCGGCCACACGGTAGAGGCGTGGGCGGCCGCGCGATAGCGGTCGCGGTACGGCTGATGGCGAGACATGGACCACCGGTCGGAGGCCGCGCTCACCGACCTGGCTGCCCGGGCCTTCCGGCCCCCGCCGCCCCTCCTGGGCGCCACCCCACTCCACCTGCTATAGCTGTTGGCTGACTCTTCATCACGGCGACATCTCCCGCCGCCGCTCAAGGAATGCGATCATGCTGACCTGAGCATGCCAACCACCCCCCCCTCGTGGTGCCACGCCGCGGTCGTTCAGGAGGACGCAGTGAAGAAGAGTTCGCGGATCCGTAGGGGATCCGCCATCCTCGGCAGCGCCATCGCGCTCGTCGTGGCCTTTCCGGGCAGTGCGCTCGCGGACCCGCCCACGGCTCTGCCCGCCAACGCGGACGGCACGGAGCAGACGTTCCAGCCGGCGTTCGACTACGACACCGACGGCTGTTACCCCACCCCCGCCATCGGGCCCGACGGGACGATCGCGGGCGGGCTCAACCCGAGCGGCGCCCTCAACGGCCAGTGCCGCGATTCCTGGGACCTCGACAACACCAACGGATACTCCCGCTCCAAGTGCAACAACGGCTGGTGCGCGATCATCTACGGCCTGTACTTCGAGAAGGACCAGGCCGTGGCCGGGAGCGGGCTCGGCGGACACCGCCACGACTGGGAGCACGTCGTGGTGTGGGTGCAGGACAACGAGGCCAAGTACGTCGCCACCTCGGCCCACGGCAACTTCAACATCTACAACCGGGACCAGATCCGCTGGGACGGGACCCACCCCAAGGTCGTGTACCACAAGGACGGTGTGAGCACCCACTGCTTCCGCCCGGCGAACGCCAACGACGAACCGCCGGAGAACCACCACCAGACCTGGCAGTACCCCGCGCTGGTCGGCTGGAACGGTTACCCCGCCGGGCTGCGCGACAAGCTGAGCCAGGCCGACTTCGGCAGCGCCACCTTGGGCCTCAAGGACAGCACCCTCGCCTCGCACCTCGCGAAGGCCAAGCCGTCCGAGATCCCCTTCGACCCCAACGCGTGAGCGGCACCGCCCCGGGAGGCGACGTGGCATCACAGCCCGCGCCTCCCGGGCCGGTTCGGCCCAGGTCAGGTCAGCGCCGGGGAGGCCCGGCCGGCGGCGGCTCGACCTCGAGGTAACGGTGGCGGCGCGGCCCCCGGTACTCCAGCGCCTCCCAGCCCAGCCGCCGCAGCACGGCCGCACAGTTCCGCAGCGCGTCCTCCGCCGCGTACCCGGCACCACTTCCCGGCGGCCCCAGCCACTCGACCCGCACCACCCCGGTCCGCTCCGCCGCGCCGAGACAGTATCCGGCCGCCGTGCGGCGGCCCTCCGCGTCGGTGGCCGACGGCGGAACACCGGCGGCCTCCAGGGCGAGGGCCACGGCCCGCACCGGCTGCCGCCGCTCCCACTCGGCGGGCACACCTTCGGGGTCGGCGGCGTCCGCGTTCATCAGCCGGCGGATCTGCAGCAGCCCCTCGAACGCGGTCCGTACCGCGGCCCGGCGGCCCTGGCCGTCGCCGTCGGGGACCCCCGCGGCGCCGGTGGCCACCTCGAACTCCGCCATCCCCTGCCCCCTTCGGACGTGGCGGCCCGAGGTCCGGCGGCGGTGTTCAGCGCCGTCGCAGACCGTCGGCCTCGACCACGGCATCGGCGAAGGCTTCGGGAGCCTCCTGGGGGACATTGTGGCCGATGTCCTTCAGCGTCCGGTGGGTGTACGGACCCGAGAACTTGTCCCGGTAGGAGGCACCGCCCCCGGCGGGGGTGAAGGGATCGCGCCCGCCGTCCAGCGTGACCGTGGGCACGCCGATGGCGGGACCCTTGGCGAGGCGCCGCTCCAAATCGTCGTACCGGGGATCACTCGCCGCGAGCCCCAGCCGCCAGCGATAGTTGTGGATCACGATGCGGACATAGTCCGGATTCCGGAAGGCGGCGGCGGTGCGCGCGAAGGTGGCCTCGTCGAAGTGCCATGTCGGCGAGTTGAACCGCCAGACGAGCCGCGCCAGTTCACGCCGGTACTCCGGGTTCTCCAGTCCGAGCACGCCCCGCTGCGTGGCGAAGTAGTACTGATACCACCAGGCCCATTCGACCTTCGGTGGCTGAGGTTGCTTGTTCTTCTCCCGGTTGGTGATCAGATAGCCGCTCACCGAGACCAGGGCCTTGCAGCGCTTCGGCCACAGCGCCGCGACGATGTCGGCCGTCCGCGAGCCCCAGTCGTATCCGGCGAGGATCGCGCGCTCGATCCCGAGGGCGTCCATCAGGGCGAGGAGGTCGAGGGCGAACACCGACTGCTGGCCGTCGCGGGACGTCCGGGGCGACCGGAAGCGCGTCGTCCCATAGCCGCGCAGATACGGGACCACCACCCGATAGCCCTCTGCGGCCAGCAAGGGCGCCACATCGACATAGCTGTGGATGTCATAGGGCCAGCCGTGCAGCAGGACGACCGCGGGGCCATGGGCCGGACCGGCCTCGGCGTAGCCGACGTTCAGCTCCCCGGCCTTGATCTGCCGCAGGGCGGCGAAGGATGTGTGCGGCCGCGCGGGCGGCGTCCGCCGCTCCTCCGGGGCGTCCCCCGTGGCCTTGGCTGATCCGGTGGCGCGGATGGCGAACGGCACCCCGACCGCACTCGCGCCCACGATCTTCCCGAAACTGCGCCTGTTGAACATCCGCACCCTCCACCAGTGCGACCGCTCCCGGACCCTGGCATCCACCATGGCGCACGAGTGCGCTCCTCGCACGCCGTGCGTCATCTGCCGGAGAGGTGATGTGCGGGGGGAGAGAGGGAGAGGCGCGCCCTACTCGGCGAGCTCCTGCTCGTCGATGACCCCCTGCTCCTCGGCGAGCTCCCGCTCCGTGGTCACCGCGATCCGGCGTCTGATCACCGCGGCCGCCGTGAGCGCGCTCATGGTGAACGCCGTCGCGATCAGCCACGGCTGGTCCAGCACATGGCGGGTGAGGTGATCGAGCGAGTAGCGGCCGGGCCCCGCGATCCCGAGCGCCGCCGCCGAGCATCCCAGCAGAGCCGGGAACTCATAGCCCCCGGACTCGGCGAAGAACCCGGCCGGCGCGTTCACCGACACCGCGCCCGCCATCGTCCCCGCGGCCGCCGCCCCGGCCGCGGGAGTGGCGAAGCCGAGCGCGAGCAGCAGCCCGCCGCCCGCCTCGCCCAGTCCGGCTGCCAAGGCACTGGCCCGCCCCGGACGGAAGCCCATCGCCTCCATGGCCTGGCCGGTACGGTCCAGGCCGGCGCCGCCGCACCAGCCGAAGAGCTTCTGCGTGCCGTGTGTGGCCAGGACCCCGCCCACACCGAGGCGTAGTGCGAGCAGTCCGAGATCCTTGCGGTGGTGCATGGGGTCTCCTCCGCTCCCGTACGGGCACACCACGGGCGGCCGCCCGGCGTCTCACCCAGTCTCGGTACTCATCCCGGGGCCCGCTGTCGCTGCTACGCCATCGGAGTGCATCAGCTCCGTCGCGGTGACCGCGTGCAGACCGCGCCCGCGCACACCTTCGAGGACTGCGGGCAGCGCGGTCAGCGTTCCGGTGTGACCGAAGTGCAGACTGACCACGGAACCGGCGCGGACCTGGCCGAGGATCGTGTCCCGCACCGCGTCCGGCCCCGGGTCCTGGAAGTCCTGGGAATCCACGTCGTAGGAGAGGACGTGCGGGTACCCGGCGCGGGCCGCCAGACGGGTCACGAGGTCCGTGGCGGTGCGGGCCCGCGACGGACGGAACCAGCTTCCGATGGTCCCGGTGAGGCGGCGCAGCCGGTCGGCGCATTCGGTGATCTCCGCGTACGCCTCGTCGGCGGGCAGTGCGCAGACGGCGCGGTGCCGCATGGTGTGGTTGCCCAGTTCATGGCCGCCGTCCAGGACCCGCCGGGCCAGCTCCGGATGCTCGTCGAGCCAGGTGCCGACGGCGAGGACGGTGACCCGGGCCCCGGCCCGCTCGGCCTCGGACAGCAGCGAGCGGGCGAGCTCCGCGTCGCCCTGGCCGTGGAAGGTGAGGGCCACCGCGCTTCCGCCGCGCGGGCCGTGGACGATCTGGGGTGGCAGTCCGGGGAAGCGCACCGGTCCGCGCGGCGCGTGTCCGGCGGGCGTGGCCCGGTCCGAGGCCGCACCGGAGGAGGGTGTCTCGGTGGCACCGGCGGGTCTGGACGACGAGGACACGGCGTGGTGGCCGCAGCCGACGCCGCACGTCGTGGCCGCCACGGCACCACTCGCGGACCGCAGGACATCACGGCGGGAGGGAGGGGACACCTGAAGCATGAGAACACGCCCCTGGCCGATATGCGGCGATTTCTCGCTGGTGAGGTGTGTTTTTCCGTCGATCGCCGGGCATGGCCATGGGCTCTCACCCGCGCCTGGCCATGGGCTCGCACCGAGGTCCGGGGCGCGTCGGGGGCGCCCGTCGGCACGCATGGCACGCTGGGCCTTTGTATGTTCGTGCACCACCGAGGAGACGAGCCACGTGCCGCAGAACCACCCACCGGAGTCCAGCGCCGCCCCGGCGGTGGTCGCCGAGGAGCGACGACTCCATAAGGACCTCGGATTCTGGGGCCTGACCGCGATCGGGTTCTCCAACATCCTGGGGTCCGGGTGGCTGTTCGCGGCCATGTACGCCGCTCAGACCGCCGGCCCCGCCGCCCTGCTGTCCTGGATCGGGGCGGGTGTGCTGTGCGCCCTGATCGCCCTGGTCATGGTGGAACTCGGCGCCACCCGCCCCGAGGGCGGCGGCACCGTGCGCTGGCCGCTGTACGCCAGCGGACGGCTGGTCGGCACGATGATCGGCTGGTCCGTGCTGCTCTCGGTGGGCGGTACGGCGGCCGAGATCAGCGCGATCATGCAGTACGCCGCGCACTATCTGCCGGGGCTCTACAGCGGCGGCACACTCACCGTCTCGGGCCTCGCCGTGGCCGTCGCGCTCAGCGTCGTGCTGACGGTGTGCAACTGGTTCGCCGTTCGGATATTCGCCCGGCTGAACAACCTCATCTCGGTGTTCAAGGTCGTCGTCCCCGTCCTCACCATCGTCGCGCTGTTCCTGTCCGGCACCCACTCCGGACGCCTCACGGATCACGGCGGTTTCGCGCCGTACGGCTACGCGGCCTGCCTGACCGCGCTCGCCGGTGGCGGCATCGTGTACTCCGTCAACGGCTTCCAGGCCCCGCTCGACTTCTCCGGAGAGGCGCGCAACCCGCGCCGTACCGTTCCGGCCGCGGTGCTCACCGGCATCGGCCTCGCCGTGCTGGTCTACCTCGGGCTCCAGTTGGCCTTCCTGTTCACGGTGCCCGAGTCGCTGCTGGGCCACGGCTGGAAGGGAGTCAACTTCGAGTCGCCCTTCGGGCAGCTCGCCCTGGTGCTCAATCTCCACTGGCTGGCCACGCTGCTCTACGCCGACGCCGTGATCTCACCGGGCGGATCGGCCTATGTGGGCGTGGCCATCGACGCTCGCCACACCTACGCCCTGGCCAAGAACGGGCTGCTGCCCCGCTTCTTCATGCGCATCCACCCCCGGTCCGGGGTGGCGCGCCGGGCGCTGCTGCTCAACCTGGCGGTCATCGTGGTCTTCATGCTGCCGTTCGGCGGCTGGCAGGACATCGTGAGCGTGATGGGCGACATGTATCTGCTGATCTACGCGGCCTCGGCGGTCGCCGTCGCGGCGTTTCGGGCACACGACCGCGAGCGGGGAGTGACGCGGGCCGAGGGGCGGATGCCGGGGGTGCGCTGGATCGCGCCGGTGAGCTTCGTGGTGGCCAGCGAGTTCGTCTACTGGTCGGGTTGGCACGATCTGCGGCTCGCGCTGCCCTTCGTGCTGGTAGGCGCGGTGTTGTTCCTGTTTCAGCGTCGTGAGGACGGCGGCGCGTCCCTGGGGGAGGAGCTGCGGCGCGGCGCCTGGCTGGTCTTCCATCTGGCCGCGCTGACCGTGCTGTCGTGGCTCGGCACCTTCGGCGGTTCCGCCCGCCTCCCGGCGCCGTACGACACCGTGGTCGTGGGCGTCCTCGCCCTCGCCGTGTTCGTGTGGGCGGTCCGCGCGGGCGTCCGGCACCTGCGCACCTCGCAGGTCAGCGCAGCGTCGCCGTGAAGCTCCGGCCGTAGGCGTGGCGGGTGGTGACGACGATCCGGGTGCCGCCGGGCACCCGGCCCACCCGGACCCCGTCGTCCGCCGCGACGGCCCTCATTCTGCGGCCCCGGATGACGACCGAGACCGTGTCGCGCTCGGTGGTCGGATCGGACACCGCGATCGCCAAGGCGCCGTCCCGGGCCTCCCGCAGGAGCACCGAGCCGGGCCCGCGCACCGACAGCCGCCCGGCGCGATGGGTGCCGGGGGTGAAGGCGTTGAGCGCGGTGATCCGCAGAACCCGGTGGGCCACGGCCTGCAGCCGGGTGGTGTTGGCCAGGACGGCGAGCGGCCAACGGGCGTAGGCGCCCAGTTGGCGTTCGGTGGCGCCCGGGACGAGGGCGTACGCCATCGACGTGTGCGGCGCCCCGGCCGGCCGCTCCACCGTGACGGCGAAGAGCTGTTTGGTCACCGGGAGGTCGGGGTTGGCGAGGCGGACGGCGCGGCGGCTGCGGGTGACGGTGTCGAGCGTGACCCTGGGCGGTGGCCCGTCGAGGAAGACATAACCGACCGAGGCGGCCCGGGTGGCATTGGCATACCGCAGCCAGGCGAGCGGAGCCGTGCCGGTGCCGGACCAGGGCGCACCGCCGCGGAGCCGCCCGGTGAGCGCGAGGGTGTCCGAAGGGGCGGCGATCCGGGTGTCGAGGGTCGTCGTCACCGCGCGCCCGGCGGCGTCGCCTACCCCCGCGGCCAGCACCACGATCTCGTCGTCGAACAGGAACCACGACTTGGTGGCATCGGCGTTGCGGTACACCACGAAGTCGTCGGGGAGGTCGCCCGCCTGTTTCGCGGCGTACGCCACGTCGTCGGACTGGACGAGCCCCGCCACACCGTACGCGCCCAGGGCGGCGCCACCGGAGAACGGGTGGGTGCCGCGCGGGAAGTAGACATAGCTGTTCTGCGCCTCCGACGAGGAGGTGAAGCCACGCTCGGGGTTGTCGTACCAGAGCGTGCCGTAGAGCTCGGGGACGGTGCGGCGGGTCTCCACGGGGGCGGTGACACCGGCGAGGCGGTGGGGCGGGACGGTGGTGAGGTAGTCGATGCCGAACGCCGTGGTCTGGTCCTGGCCGGAGAGATACAGATAGTGGGCGCCGTCCCCCTGGAACCAGGGCATCAGGTTCTCGCCGCTCATGTACTCGTATCGGCTGATCCTGGACGAGCTGCGGGACAGGGCGAAGGCGTAACCGGGGCGCCGGTGGACGGTTTTGTCCATCGCGTTGAACGCGAGATGGCGCTCGGCGGGCCCGAGGTCCCGCGCCGGGATCGAGGAGTCGGCGAGGATGTCGGCGTAGCGGGCGATGCTCACCGGGGACACGAACGCCGAAGGGTCGAGTGTGGCCTTCGAGGTCTGCCGCAGATACGAGACATAGCCCTTCAGCGCCGTGGCGTCGGCGCCGGTGGCGTGGGCGGACAGGCCCACCACGGCCTCCACCACCTCGGCCGCGTCGGCGTATCCCGTCGCCGGGCGGGACACCCCGCGCCCCTTGACGATCTCCATCAGCCAGCCCTCGAAGATCAGTGGGGCGAAGCCGTCCACCACCCACCCCTGGGCGACGCGGACCAGCCGGTCGTCGGTGGTGTAGCCGGTGCCGTCGAGCATCTTGACGGTCTGCACGACCCGGGTGAGCAACCCCTTGCCGTAGGAGCCCGTGTAGGCCACGGACGCGTGCTGGATGAAGGAGCCGTCGGCGTAGAAGCCGTCGGTGACGCCGTGCCGCAGCGCGTACGGGTCGATCGTGGCCAGGACGGTCAGCTGGTCGGCGAGGGCCTTGGTGATCCGGGCGTCGTCGCCGAGCACGGCGCCCTGGAGGATGCGGTTGGTGGTGATGTCGGCGAGGTTGGCGCCGGTGTGGAAACGTGAGTCGAGGTCGACGTCACCGGCCTTGCCATTGCGTAGATACGCGTCCATCGAGGCGACGTAGGTGGCGGCCAGCTCGGGCCGGTACGTGGCGAGTTGGTCCACGAGCAGCGCCAGGATCTTGCTGACGTGGGTGGAGATGCCGATCTCCCAGGTGAACCAGTTGCCGTAGTAGCCCGTCGACTGGTCGCCGTAGTAGTGCTCGTGGAGCCATATCAGACCGTCGATGACGCGCCGCTGGACACCGGTGTCACCGTACAGCCCGGACGGTGTGCCGCCTTCCGGTGTGCGGGTGGCGAGGGCGATCTCGTAGAGGTACTGGAACGAGGTGATCAGGTTGGGATCGCTCGTGCCCAGTGCGAGGCCCTGGAAGAGCTCGCCCTGCCCGGCGCGGTCCATCGCGGTGAGCCGGGAGCGGGCGGTCGTGGTGATGGCGGCGAGTTTGGCGCGCACCTCGGGGCGGGTGCCCACCTCCCGCGTTCCGGCGAAGACGGCCACGGTGTTGTCGATCAGCCGGGTGTGAGCGGCCCCGGACGCTTCACCGTCCGCCGTCCCACCGGACGCGGCCGGACGTCCCGCCGCCCGCGCGCGCAGCGGCAGGGCCATGGCCGACAGGGTGGCAGCCGGGAGCGTGGAGATGAGGGCACGACGCGAGAGAGGCACGGGCACGCTCCAACGGTCGACGAGTCCGATGGGGAACCGCCGCACCATTCAAGCAACCCCGGCTTCCCCTGTCACGAGACCGGAATCGGGGGAACGCGGGCGGGTTTATGTCGCCAATATAGGCAACAGAATCGTTGACAATCTTGTTGGCCTAGATTTACCTTCGACAGGCACTCACTCAGGGAGGGCACACGATGCCGAAGGAAGCTCGTCCAGGCACCGGAGAGCAGGCCAAGCAGCATGCGATGGAGCAGCTGCGGCAGGCGATTTTGCGCGGGGAGATGGCACCGGCCCAGCGGCTGGTGGAGAACGAACTCGCCGAGCAATTCGAGGTGACACGGGCGAGCATCCGCGCGGCGCTGATCGATCTGGCGTCCGAGGGACTGGTCGAGCGGATCCGCAACCGTGGCTCACGGGTGCGGGTGGTGAGCGTGGAGGAGGCCGTGGCCATCACCGAATGCCGCATGGTCCTGGAAGGGCTGTGCGCCGCCAAGGCGGCTGTTCAGGCCGGCGATGAGCAGCTGACCGAACTGGCCGACCTGGGCACGGCGATGTCCAAGGCGGTCGCCGACGGCGAACCGCTGACCTACTCCGACCTCAACCACCAACTGCACGCCCGCATCCGGGAGCTCTCCGGTCAGCAGGTGGCGGTGGAGCTGCTGGAGCGGCTCAACGCACAGCTGGTGCGCCATCGGTTCCAGCTCGCGCTGCGGCCGGGGCGTGCCCAGCGGTCCCTGGGTGAACACCTGGCCGTGATCGAAGCGATCAGGGCCAGGGACCCACAGGCGGCCGAAGCGGCCGTCCGTGCCCACCTCGCCAGTGTGATCGACGCCTTGAGTGAAGCGCCGGCGTCGGCGCCGTGAGCATATGGCGCGGGGCTCGCGCCGCGGGGTGGGTCACCGACCTGTCCAGCAAGGAGATATCAGCAATGACGCACGGTAACGCGGGTGACGCGCCCGCTGCCGCAGGGCCGGCCGGTGTGATCGTCACCGATCCGCCACGCGCCGGGGCCGAGCACGTGGACGCCCTGGGGGCGTACGGCGTGGCCACGGTGCACGAGGCCATGGGCCGCACCGGATGCCTCGGCCCCGGGCTGCGCCCCGTCCAGCAGGACGTGCGCATCGCGGGCACCGCGGTCACGGCGCTGTGCTGGCCCGGCGACAACCTGATGATCCACGCAGCGGTCGAGCAGTGCGCCGAGGGCGACATCCTCGTCGTCGCCACCACCTCGCCGTCCACGGACGGCATGTTCGGCGAGCTCTTCGCCACCGCGCTCCACCACCGCGGCGTCCGCGGCCTGGTCATCGACGCCGGGGTGCGCGACACCGCCGAACTGCGCGCGATGGGCTTCCCCGTGTGGTCGGCGGCCGTGTGCGCGCAGGGGACCGTCAAGGCCACGGCCGGATCCGTCAATGTGCCCGTGGTGGTGGGCGGGCAGTGCGTACGCCCCGGCGATGTGATCCTCGCCGACGACGACGGGGTGATGTGCGTACCACGCGAGTCCGCCGCCACGGCCGTCGAGGCGGCGAAGGCCCGCACCGCGAAGGAGGAGGCCACCCGGGCCGCCTTCGCGGAGGGTCAACTGGGCCTGGACCGCTACGGGTTGCGGGAGACCCTCGACCGGCTCGGGGTGCGGTACCAGCCGTACGCCGAGCCTGCCGCGCACGCCCGCGGCGGGGCCGTCTCATGAGTGGCCCGGAGGGGGTGCGCTGCGTGCTGATGCGCGGCGGCACCTCCAAGGGCGCCTATTTCCTCGCGGCGGACCTGCCGTCCGACCCCGGTTCCCGTGACGATCTGCTGCTGCGGATCATGGGCAGCCCCGATCCACGGCAGATCGACGGCCTCGGCGGAGCCCACCCCCTCACCAGCAAGGTGGCCGTCGTCTCCGCCTCCCGGGATCCGGACGCCGATGTCGACTATCTCTTCCTGCAGATCGGTGTGGACCGGGCCGAGGTCTCCGACCGGCAGAACTGCGGCAACCTCCTGGCCGGAGTCGGCCCCTTCGCCGTGGAACGTGGCCTGGTCGCCGCCCGGGGCGGGCGGACACCGGTGCGGATCAGGATGGTCAACAGCGGTGACCACGCCACCGTGACCGTTCCCACCCCGGACGGGCGCGTCGACTACACCGGCTCGGCCGAGATCTCGGGGGTACCGGGATCCGCCGCCCCGCTGGTGATCGGCTTCCAGCAGGGCAGCGGCCCGCTGCTGCCCACCGGCCACGCCCGTGACGTCATCGGCGGCACCCCGGTGACCTGCGTGGACAACGGCATGCCGACCGTACTGATCGCCGCGCCCGCCCTGAACGTCACCGGCTATGAGGACCCCGGGGAGCTGGAGGCGGACGCGGCGCTCGCCGCCCGGCTCCAGGAGATCCGGCGGGCGGCGGGCCGGCTGATGGGCCTGGGCGATGTCAGTGCCACGACCGTGCCCAAGCTCAGCCTGCTGGCCCCGCCCGCCCACGGTGGCACCGTGATGACCCGCACCTTCATCCCGGTCCGCTGCCACCCGGCGATCGGCGTCCTGGGAGCGGCCAGTGTCGCCGCCGGGCTGTGCGTCGAGGGAAACGTCGGCGAGGACGTGGCACGGCTCCCGGCGACGGGGGAGCGGCTGCGCATCGAACACCCCACCGGCTTCCTGGACATCGACACGGCCGTGGACAACGGAGCCACTCCCGTGGCACGGGGTACGGCGGTTGTGCGCACCGCGCGGAAGATCTTCGACGGCACGGTCTTTCCCCGCCCCGCCTGATCCGGCGCCCCGTGGCGCCCGCACCACCTCTCCTCTTCGGCGCACGCCGCACAGCGGGGTCACAGGAACGTCCCATCTCTCTGAAAGGTTCGCCGTCTAGCCTCCGGGCATGCCCATGACCCGCTCCACGGATGAGGCACTGGCGCGGGCCGCCGTGCTCGCCCTGATCGCCCAGGCGGAGCTGACGCCCAAACCGGGCCTCGCCGACACCCGCGATCTGCAGGCCCGCGCCACCGGTGCGGATCTGCTCGCACTGCGCTGGTCGGCCAAGGCGCTGGCGCCCGGGTTCGCGGCCATGGCCGCCGCCGCCCGCCGTCCCGGGGAGCCGTCCCGGGCGCTGCGCGAGGAACTGGGCGCCATCGGCCGCTGTGCCGAGTGGACGATGGCACGGGCCGGTGGCGGCGCGGCCACCGGCCCCCTGCACCATGGCGCGCTGTGGGTGATGGGCCTGCTGGTGGCCGCCGCCGCGCTGCGACCCGGCGCCGGGCCCGATGAGGTGACCGCCACCGCCAAGCGGATCGCGGACCACCCCGACCGTGGCGCACCGCGCCGGCCCTCACCGGGCTCGCATGTCTCGGCCACCTACGGCGCGCCGGGGGTGCGCGGTGAGGCACGGGCCGCCTTTCCCCATGTGCGCCGCGCCCTGGGCGCCCTGTCCCGGGCGCGTGCCGCGGGGGCCACCGAGAACCAGGCGCGCCTGGACGCGCTGCTCACCGTGATGAGCACCCTCCAGGACACCGGTCCGCTGTACCGGGCGGGTCCGCCGGGCCTCAGGCGGGTCAAGGAGGGGGCGCATACCGTGCTCGAGGCGGGCGGCGCCGCAACGCCCGAGGGAGCCACCGCCCTGGCCGTGCTGGACGCGGACCTGCGGGAGCTGGGCATCGCGCCGCGCGGAAGCGCCGCACTGCTCGCGGGGGCCCTGTTCCTGGACGGTCTCCCGGCATCGGCGGTCATGGCCTCGCCCGTACGGTAACGCCGTCCGGCCGGGCGTTTTCGCGGGGTCAGTCGTTCGCCGGTGGTGTCAGTCCGTGGCGGTGGAGGAAGGCGTCCACGAGCCGGTCGGTGAATTCCTGGCCGACGGGTTCGTCGGTCACCAGTACCCGGTAGTAGACGGGGCCCATGAGCTGGTCGGTCTCGGCTGTCAGGTCCAGGCCGGGCGGCAACTCCCCGCGCTCCATGGCGCGTTCCAGCGGGAGGCGGTCGCGGCGGCGCTGGCCGTCGAGGTACCGGGCCCGGAAGTCCCGGGCGAACGCCGGATCGTGCTGCGCCTGGGCGACCAGGGCCTTGAAAACGGCGCCGGAGTCGGACCCGCTGAGGAACCCGGCCAGGTCGCACAGATAGCCGCGCAGGTCCAGGGCGAGGTCACCGCGGTCGCGCACGGGCAGGTCCTCGGCCACGTCCTGGAGAAGGGCGTCCATGAGGATGTCGGTCTTGGCGCTCCACCAGCGGTAGATCGTCTGCTTGGCGACCCCGGCCCGGGTGGCGATCCCCTCCATCGTGACGCCCGCGAAGCCCTTCTCGGCCAGCAGGTCGTCGGCCGCGTTCAGCACCGACAGCCGGGCCTGTTCGCTGCGCCCGTGCCGGTTGCCGTGGTGGCGTGGTGCCGGTCGGCCGGTGCCGCTCGTCCCGGCGGTCTGTGTCGCGCGTGCCATCTCGCCTCCCCGGTCAGGATAGTCGCCGCCCAGGACCGCTCCGCCCGCCCGCACGGCTGGGCCCACCGGCCGGTGGGACATATCCGGCGGGCGGGCCCGGGTGCCGAGAGGGGCGGTGGCTAATCCCACCGTTCCCCTTCGGCCTGTGAGGGAGTCGTCCTCTGTACGTCGGGGTGGCCGGTGTCCCGCTCGTCGTCGCGCTCGCCCTCGGCCTGTGAGGGGGTCGTCCACGGCACGTCCGGGTGGTCGGCTTCCCGTTTGTGTTCGGTGTGGGAGGGGGCCGGCTCGGTCATGTGATGCCTCCGCTCCTAGTGCGGACGATGCCGATTTTACGCCTAAATATCCAGGTTGGTGCAGTGTGGTCGAGTCGACGGGCGCTCGTGCACCGATGCCGGTCGTGATGTTGACCCTGATGTCGGTATGTACATGAGTATGTCTAGACCAGTGTCATGTTCACTGCCATGATGACCCCGCACCCCTCAGCACCATGAGCCCCCCATTCCCCCCGCTGACGCGGTCGTGTCGCCGCGCGAGAGGTGATGTATGTCCAGACGCGTCTCCACCCGATTCCGGACCCTGCCCTGCTGGGCATCAGCCCTGCTGCTCGCCCTGGGCATGACCGCGCTGGCCCCCGAGGCGTCCGCCCGGACGGCCGTGCCGAGCACGATCCCGCTGAAGTTCACCAACAATTCCGGGCGCGGCGACCAGATCTACGTCTACACGATCGGCACCCTGCTCTCGACCGGGCAGCAGGGCTGGGCCGACGCCTCCGGCACCTTCCACCCCTGGCCCGCCGGCGGCAACCCGCCGACCCCGGCCCCCGACGCGTCGATCGCCGGTCCGGCAAACGGCCAGGCCCTGACGATCCGCATCCCGAAGCTCTCCGGCCGGGTCTACTTCTCCTACGGCCAGAAGCTGGACTTCAGGCTCACCACCGGCGGCCTGGTGCAGCCCGCCGTGCAGAACCCCTCCGATCCCAACAGGAACATCCTGTTCAACTGGAGCGAGTTCACCCTCGACGACTCCGGCCTGTACATCAACAGCACGCAGGTCGACATGTTCTCCGCGCCGTACGCGGTGGGTGTGCAGGGCGCCGACGGCGGTGTGAAGAGCGCCGGCCACCTCAGGCCCGGCGGCTACAACGGCGTCTTCAACGCACTGCGAGCCCAGCCCGGCGGCTGGGCGGGCCTCATCCAGACCCGCCCGGACGGCACCCTCCTGCGGGCCCTCGCGCCAGGGCACGGCATCGAGGCGGGCGGCCTGCCCGCGAACACGATGGACGACTACATCAACCGGGTGTGGCAGAAGTACACCAGCGCCACCCTGACGGTCACGCCCTTCGCGGACCGGCCGAACACCAAGTACTTCGGGCGGGTCTCCGGCGACGTCATGAACTTCACCAACGGCGCCGGAGCCGTGGTCACCAGTTTCCAGAAGCCGGACTCCGACTCCGTCTTCGGCTGCTACAAGCGCCTGGACGCACCCAACGACGAGGTGCGCGGCCCGATTTCGCGGACCCTGTGCGCCGGCTACAACCGCACGACCCTGCTCACCAACGCCAACCAGCCCGACACCAGTGACGCCGGCTTCTACACCGACGCCGTGACCAACCACTACGCCCGTGCGATCCACGCCCAGATGGCCGACGGAAAGGCGTACGCCTTCGCCTTCGACGACGTCGGCCAGCACGAGTCGCTCGTCCACGACGGCAATCCGCAGCAGGCGTCCATCACCCTGGACCCCTTCAACTAGACCGGCAGGAGGCACGGCATGAGACGTACCAGACCGCTGCGCACCCGCCTGGCCGCCCTCGCCACCGGAGCACTCGCCCTGCTGGCCACGCAATTCCTCCCGGCCACGGCCGAGGCGGCGCCGTCCGCCACCATCTGCAACAAGTACTGCGACGCCCGTGACCCGGCGCTCGCCCCGCAGAGCCGCAACCCCGTCACCGCCACCCTCTTCTCCCGCTCCATCGCCCTGCACTTCGACGACGCCGACGCGATGGGCTGGGCCTCCATCGACAACGGCAGCCCCGGCGACGAGGTATGGCTGGACCGCTCGTTCGACGGCGGCCGGAGCTGGTCCTCGGGCAGCCGCCTCGGCAGCACCGCCATCCCGTCCGGACAGCGGGGCTGGCGCACCCTCATGTACAACGTGGACGACTGGGGCGCCCATGGCGTCGGCGCGCTGCGGGCCTGCGGCAAGGCCGGTGACCGCCCCGACATCGCCTGTACGCCCTGGGCCCGCACGACCTGGAACGCATGGGACCGCCGCACGGCCGCCGCCACCGCGCAGATGGCGTCCTACTCCTACGGGACCGGGCTGTTCTCCACCACCGGCTGGTGGAACTCGGCCAACGCCCTCACGGCCGTCATCGACAACATCCGCGTCACGGGCATGCACAGCTATGAATACGCCATCGCCCGCACCTATGACCTCAACCTCGGCGCGCAGGGCGGGCAGTTCCGCAACGACTACATCGACGACACCGGCTGGTGGGGCCTGGCCTGGGTGGCGGCCTACGACCTCACCGGGGACTCCCGCTATCTCGCCACCGCCCGCGCCGACGCCGACTACATGGCCTCCTACTGGGACTCCACCTGTGGCGGCGGCGTGTGGTGGAGCACCGCGAAGACCTACAAGAACGCCATCGCCAACTCCCTCTACCTCCAGCTGAACGCCGCCCTGCACAACCGGATCCCCGGCGACACCGCCTATCTCCAGCGGGCGAAGGCGGAGTGGTCCTGGTTCCAGGGCACCGGCATGGTGAACGCCTCGAACCTGGTCAACGACGGCATCGACCTGGGCACCTGCAAGAACAACGGCCAACCGGTCTGGTCCTACAACCAGGGCGTTCTGCTCGGCGGCCTCACCGAGCTGCACAAGGCCACCGGTGATGGTGCCGTGCTGGATACGGCCCGCCGCATCGGCACCGCCGCCACCACGTCGTCCCAGCTCAACACGGCCGACGGCATCCTCAGGGACCCCTGTGAGACCGGCGACTGCGGTGCCGACGGCCCGTCGTTCAAGGGCGCCCATGTGCGGGGGCTGGCCAAGCTGGACGCGGCCCTGCCCGACCACCCCTTCACGGCTTATCTGAAACGGCAGGCGGACCGCGCCTACGCCGCCGACCGCAACGCCCTGGACCAGTACGGACTGCGCTGGTCAGGACCGCTGGACAAAACCGACGCGGCGCGACAGCACAGCGCACTCGACCTGATGAACGCGTCCCCCTAGACCCGGGCAGCGCCCATCAGGGCCGCAGGACGAGCTTGCCTCGGCTGTGGCCGGTCTCGCTCTGCTCATGGGCCTCGGCGGCGTCCGCGAGCGGGAAGCTGCGCACGACGGGCACCCGCAGCTTGCCCTCCGCGGCGAGCCGGGCGTAGTCGGCGATGGCCTCCAGAGGGCGGTTGCCGCCGCCTCCGGAGAACGTGACACCGAGATCGGCGGCCGCGGGGTCGGCGATGGTGACGATGCGGTCGGTCGTGCCGCCCCGCAGCTCGATCGAGACGGGCAGGGCGCCCTGGCCGGCCGCGTCGTAGACGGCGTCGACACCACCCGGGGCCACCGCGCGCACCCGCTCGGCCAGGCCCTCGCCGTACGCCACGGGGATCGCGCCGAGCGAGCGCAGATAGTCGTGGTTGGCGGGGGAGGCGGTGCCGATGACGGTGGCGCCCCGGGCCACCGCGAGCTGGACGCCGACCCCGCCGACCGCACCGGCGGCGCCGTGCAGCAGCAGCGTCTCGCCCTCCGCGAGCCGCAGCAGGTCGAGGACGCGTGCCGAGGTCTCGGTGGCCACCGGCAGTGCGGCGGCCGTCTCCCAGTCGAGCCCGGCGGGCTTGGGCGCGACATCGGTGGCCAGGGCGTACGGGGCGTAGGCGCCGGTGGCCGTCCAGCCCAGCACCTCGTCGCCCACCGACCAACCGGTGACCCCCTCACCGATCTCGTCGACGACCCCGGCCGCCTCCGAACCCGGGATCGCGGGGAAGGAGGCCGGGCCCATCTGCGGCATCCAGCCACGGCGGATCTTGTAGTCGATAGGGTTCACCCCGGCCGCCATGACCTTCAGCCGCACCTGCCCGGGACCCGGATGGGGCTCCTCCGTCTCCTTCAGCCGCAGCACCTCGGGGCCGCCGTACTCCGCGTAGACGATCGCCTTCATCTCTCTCACTCCCGTCAGCCCCGTCAAGGGGGCGTTTGTAGCGACAACGCCATCCTCGGCCGGGACATGCCCCTCCCCGGCCGTTCCTTCGGCCGGTTCCGCCTGGCCGAAGGAACGGCCGGGGCCGCGAAGAGGGCCCATTACGCTGACGGACATGGACCTCACGGCCGCAGTCGATGTGATCCGGGCGCCCCTGGGCGAGATCCTGCCGCGCCTGTCGGATGCCCTCTCCGAGACGATTCCGCACCGGGCGCTGGCCGAGCTCTCCGGCAACTGTCCGCATTCACCGTTCAAGACCCATGGACACCCGCCCGGCGACCCCGCATCCGCCATCACCACCGTCGAGATGGCCGCCCTCTCCCCGGCGGCGCGCGCCGAGGGAAGCCGGCAGGGCCCGGCGCGGATGGCGGGGGCCGAGGTGCCCGTTCTGGCCCTGCACAGCGACGCCACCGCGCGGGGCGCGCTGCTCGTCCTCGTCCTGACCGAGGAGACCCCCGTCCCGGCCGAGTCGGTGGCGGCCGCCCGTACCCTGTGGGACCTGGTGACCGCGCACCGCGACCGGATGTCGGTGGAGGCGGTCCCCGGGACGCTGGCCCAGTCGCGGGCCGCGGCCGCGGCCCGGGCCACGGCCATCGCCGAGCTCGTGGACGCCCACGGCGCCGCCCTGTCCGCCCTGCTCGGCGTGTTGCGCCGACGCGATCTGGACGACTCGACCGCCCGGGCCCGCGCGGTGGACCTCGCCGTCACCGCCCTGGTCGAGCTGCGTGACCGGACCGACCGGGATCAGGCGCTGGCGGAGGAGTCGGCCGGTGACGCCTTCGCCCGGCTCGCCGAGACACTCCGCCCGGTGCTGCGCGGCCTGGCCGTACGGCTCGACCTGGGCCCGCCCGGCACGGAGGAGGGCGCCGACCGGCTGCTCCCCGCCGATGTGGCCAATACGGCCCGCGCGGTGGTGCACGCCGTGGTGCACGCCATGCTCGACGAGCAGGGACCGGGCCAGGACGGCGCGCCGCGCCCGGTGCGCCGCGTCCACGTCGGCTGGAAGGTCGGCGACGGCGAGCTGCGCGCCACCGTACGCGACGACGGCCCCGGCGTCCTGAGGCGGACCGCCCTGGACGCCCGCCGGGTCGGGGAGCGGCTGTCCGCGCTGGGCGGGCGGCTGGACGTGGACGCGGTCCCCGAGTGGGGCACCATGGTGACGGCCACCGTGCCGCTGGGCCCGCCGCAGCCGGCCCGCAAGGATCCGCTCTACGTCCTGGGGGCGCGCGAACTGGAGGTGCTGGAGCAGCTGGCCCGCGGACGGCGCAACCGGCAGATCGCCCAGGAGCTGCACATCAGCGAGTCGACGGTGAAGTTCCACGTGGCGAACATCCTGGAGAAGCTGGGGGTCACCTCGCGTGGCGAGGCCGCCGCGCTGGCCCACATGTGGGGGGCGACCGGCTCCTGAGCGGCCGGTGACAGGGCGGACACCGGAGGACACGTCGGCGGACAGCCCCGCGCTCGCGACGTATCGTTGCTGAGGGACGGCGAGCGGAGCGTTTCATGACCACACCGCGGGACCTGTTGATCGTCACCCTGGACGTGGCGCCCATGCGCCCCTTGGAGCGGGGCGATCTGTCGCTCGCGCTCGCGGGAGCCGAGCTGATCGACCTCCTCGACGCCGAAGCGCTCGGGATCGAGGACGACCGCATCGTGCCGGGCCTGTGCCCGCCGACCGGGGATCGCCTGCTGGACGATGCCGCGTCCTCGTTCGTCGGCCGGCCGCCGTACGAACCGGTGGGCGATTGGCTGTGGCGCAGAGGCCGCGGTCTGTCCCCGGCCTATCTGGACGCCCTGGAGTCCGCGGGACAGATCACCCGGCGACGGCACGGCTGGCTGCCGCTCCGCGCCGGTGAGGCGGTGCCGGTGGACTCGGCCGCCCGCCGCCACGCGATGGACCGCTGGGCCTCGGACGAGCCCGTCCTCGCGTCCCTCGCGGCGGCCATCGGGGTCCGTGAGCAGCCCGCCGGAGACGCCGCGGGCGCGGCCGGCGACGCGGCCGTGACCGTGCTCGCCGCAGTCAACGACGCCGTGATGGAGCTGGAAGCCGAACGGCAGCGGCGGGCCATCGAGGAAGCGGCCTTCGACAACATCTGGCGCGGCGAATGACCGCGTGACGGTGAGGGCGGCGCCGGGAGAAGTGGCGGATGCCGCCGGGCGTTCCGCGTCGCCGTTGATGATCCCGAACTCCGGCCCCGGGAGGGCCGCGCCGCCGTATCGTGTCCGGTGATCCACCACGTCCCAGTGGGCACCACCCCCGAACGGAGACGCACATGGACACGTTAGCCGGAGCGTCCGGTCACAGATCCCCCCACGACGCCGAGTCCCTCCCGGCGGCCTTCCCTCAGGCCCTCATCGACGCCTTCCACACGCGGCCGGAGCTGCCCGCCTTCGAACACCGCTCACGCGTCCTCTCACGCGGTGAGGTGCTGGAGCTGATCGGCCGGTGCGCCGAAGGGCTGCGGGCGGCCGGCCTCGGCCCGGGGCGGTCGGTCGCGGTGGCCACCGATGTGACGCCCGAGGGTTTCGCGGTGCTCATGGCGGCCTACCTATTGGGCTGCCGGGTGACCGGGCTGCGGCCCGGTATGACCCCGGCCCATCTTGGCCACGTCCTCTCCGACGGAATCGACGTCCTGGTGGCCGACGAGACCGGCGCCACCCCCGAACTGCTGGACGCGGCGCGCGAGGTGACCGTGGTGCGGCTGGGCCCGGACCTCCTGGACGCCCACCCGAAGGCCACGGGGGAGCTGACCGCCCAGGGCCGTCCCGACGACATCGCCATGGTGACGCTCACCAGCGGCAGCACCGGACAACCCAAGGGCTGCACGCAGACCTACCGTTCGCTCACCCTCAACTGGTCGTGGCAGCCCGCGCGTTGGACCGAGGGGACCGCACGGCTCGCGGAGCGCTATGAGCGGTATTTGCTCTTCGGCACCCTGACCAGCGCGGTGATCTTCGAGCATCTCGGAGCCTGTCTGATGGGTGGCGGCACCGCCGTCATCCCCGAACCGCCGCTCGCCTTCCCTCAGGTCTTCGAGCGCCACCGGATCACCGCGTGTCTGATGACCGTGCCCCGGCTGCACCATGTGCTGGACGTGCTGCGCACCGACCGCGTGGACACCAGCAGCCTCCGGGCGCTGCTCGTGGCCGGGTCCCCGCTCGCCCCGCACCGGCTCGCGGAGGCGGCCCGGCGGCTGGGCCCGGTGGTGCACCAGGGGTACGGGCAGACAGAGACCGGCATGCTCACCCTGCTCGCCCCGGACCATATGGCCCAGTGGCCGGACCAGGTGTACGACTCGGTGGGCCGGGCGTGGTCCGGTGTGGAGTTGGACGTCCGTGACCCCGAGGGGCGTTCGGTGCCCGCCGGGACCACCGGCGAGATATGGGTGCGCACCGACTCCGCGATGGCGGGCTACTGGAAGGACGAGGAGCAGACCCGGGAGGTGCTGCGGGCGGGGTGGGTGCGCACCCGCGACGTCGGGCACCTGGACGAACACGGCTTTCTGCGGCTCACCGGGCGCGCCCGGGACGTGGTCATCATCAACGCGATCGTGCACTACGCCGGGGCGATCGAACGCGCGCTGGCGGCCCATCCCGATGTCGACCAGGCGTATGTGGTGGGCGCGCCCGACGAGCGCACCGGCGAAGCCGCACACGCCTTCGTCGTCCCGGCCGAGGGCCGTGAACCGGACCTTGACGCCGTACGTGCCCTTGTCGCGGCCGAGTTGGGGGAGGCGAGCGTCCCCGCCACCGTCACCGTGGTGACCGAAGTGCCGGTGGCGCCGAGCGGCAAACCGGACAAGCGGGCGCTGCTGTCGCGGGTCACCGGACCGCTGGAGACGGCGTGACGGCGCGGGTCAGCCGGTCCGGCCGGGAGACGCCGGCCTGCGACGAGTCGCGGCCGGCCGTGGCCTGACACGCCAGGACGTCCCGGCATGCCGAGTGCATACCGGGACGTCTTCCGTGCGCTGGGCGGTGTTCAGCTCCCGGCCGGCACCGCCGCCGCGGTGTCGCTCGGCTCCCCGGCCGTTCGGGATCTGGCGTCCCGGCGGTCCAGCCAGTTGAGCACCGGGACCGTCATCACCGTGGTCGCCAGCGCCACCAGGACCAGCGCCGCGAACAGCTCATCGCCGACGATCCCGGCCGACAGCCCGATGTTGAGCGCGATGAGCTGCATCAGCCCGCGGGCGTTCATCAGGGCGCCGACCCTGACCGCCACCGAACCCGGCTCCCCGCACAGCTTGGCGGCCGCCCAGCAACCGCCGAACTTGCCGATCGACGCGAGCACGACGCAGACCGCGCCGAACGCCATCACGGCCGGGTCGGCGAACACATCGAAGCGGGTGTTCAGACCCGAGTACGTGAAGAACATCGGCACGAAGATGACCTGGGTCGCCCCCTGGATGGTCCGCACCACCCGCTCGGACGCCTCGTGGCGGGGCATGGCCAGCCCGACGCAGAACGCCCCGAAGACCGCGTACAGCTGGATGGTGTCGGTGAACCAGGCGCCGCAGAACAGCACCGCGACCGTGAACAGCAGCCGGGTCTCGTCGCTCAGCCCCGGCCTGGTCATGATCCACGCCAGCAGGCGCCGACCCACCAGGAGCAGGACGGCCACGAAGACCAGCGAACCGCCCAGCGCCTTGACGATCGGTCCTGTCTTCTCCGAGGCCACGCTCAGCACCCCGGCGAGCATGAGCCAGGCGGCCGCGTCGTCGGTGGCCCCCGAGGCGAGGGACAGCGAACCGTGCCGGGTCCCGGAGATCCCCTGCTCGGTGATGATGCGGGCCAGCATCGGGAAGGCGGTGATGGCGAGGGTGACCCCGACGAAGGCCGCGGTCACCCAGACCGAGACCCCGTCGACGAAGATGGGGACGTGGCCGTGGGCGGCGAAGGTCAGTCCCACGCCCAGCAGTAGCGGGACCACCACCCCGGCGGCGGAGACCGTCACCGCGGTTCCGGCCAGCCCCTTGCCCGCGTGGGCCCGGAATTCGTACCCCGCGTGGAACATCAGGGCCACCAGGCCGATCTGCCCGGCCACGTACAGCACCGGTATGAGCTCCGGCGGGAAGACCGCGTCCGAGGCGCCCGGAGCCACCAGCCCGAAGAGCGACGGGCCGAGCAGCACACCGGCGATCATCTCCCCGACCACCGGAGGCTGGCCGAACCGGCCGGTCGCCATCACCACCAGACGGCAGGTCAGCAGGATCACCACGGCGGCGATGAAGAAGGCAGGGGCGAGCTCAGTGGGACTCATCTCTCATCCTCCTCAACGGCTGACCGCGACGGCGGGTTCGGCGGTGTCGCCGGACGCTGTGGCGAAGTAGTTCCGGCACAGTCCCTGGCGCCGGGCGTCCCACACCATGTAGCCGCCGAGCACCAGTTGGGTGAGGCTGCGCGGGATGGCCGCCCATCGGTCGCCCAGCCGCATACCGGTGAGCCTCGCCGCCCGCCCGGCCGGTCTCCGGCCCGCCGGGGCCGACCGGTCGGTGTGCGGGATCAGCAGACAGGGGCCACGGCTGGGCAGCGACCGGGTGTGCTCGGCCGTGGACTCCAGCCGGAAGCGCCGCAGTATCTCCTCGGCCGCGACCCGCATGGTCAGCACGGCGAAACCACGGGCCGGGCAGGGCCGGTTGGCGGTCACGCCGAACGGGATGAACGCCGAGGGCCGGGTGTCGGCGGACAGCCAGCGGCCGGGGTTGAACCGCTGTGGGCCGGTGGCTCCCGACTGCTGATACTCGGGGTAGTTGAACAGCAGGACCGAACCCGTGGGTATCGGAGGTCTGTCGGCCCGGGGGATCTCCCCGGTGGTGATGCGGTGGGCCACGCCGAACAGCGGGAAGTGCTGGAGCGTCTCGTTGATGACATGGTCCAGGTAGTCGGCGTCCTCCTCGCCGGAGAGCAGTCGGTCCTGGACGCTCTGGTGCGTGGCGAGTGCCAGCAGCAGATGGGCCATCGCCTCCGACGTCTGCACCACGGCGGTGTTGAAGAACGTGCCCTGGAGGTAGTACGCCTGCTCCCGCCGGCTGAGCAGCGACGGCAGCGCGACCGGCGGGGGATCGCTCGCCAGCCGTTCGCGCAGATACGCGGTGAGCCGGTTCCGCCGGTCCATATGGCGGAGGCTGGTGCACTTCAGGGCGCTGACCACGTCGTCGGCGTTGCCGACGATCAGGTCCCGGACATGGCGTGGGCACGGTTCGCGGAACACCACTTCGTAGTAGACCTCGGCCCACACCGGCATCATCAGATCGCGCAGCCGCACCCGGTGCTCCCGGGTGCCGTATCCGCCGGTGTCCTGGTCGAGTTCATCGAGCACCCGCCGGGTGCAGCGGCCGACCAGTTCGCTCCACCGCTCCCGGGAGAGCCCGGCGAGGATCTGCCGGGTCGTCCTGGCCACCTCGTCGTACCGCGGGCCGGGTTCCAGGTGCTCCTGATGGACCTCGGGGCCGGGGGAGAGCCAGTACCAGAAGAGGTCGGATAGGGCGGCGCCGCGGCTGCGGCCGTTCGCGGCCGGATGCCCGTAGACCCGTTTGAACTCCTCGACGGGCACCTCACGGCCGGGTGCCGGAATTCCCTCCTCGCCGTTGACCTGCGCGAAGAGGCGCACCCGCAGGTCGATCACCAGCCGGGGCAGCCAGTGCGGCAGGCTGGCCGTCAGCGCCACGGCCGCCGCACCGGTGGCCGCCCGTCCGAGGCGGCTCATGAGACCACTCCACCGGGCGGAGTGGCGGAGGCGTAGGTGGGAGGCCATACCGGGGCGCGCACCAGATCCGGGGTGAGGTCCTGGACACCGGAGGCGCCGCACAGCGCGAGCGCCTGGTCGAGCTCCTCGCGCAGCAGCTCCAGCAGCCGCCGTACGCCCTTCTCGCCGCCCTCGGCCAGGGCCCACATCACCGGCCGGCCGATGCCCACGGCGGACGCGCCGAGCGCCAGCGCCTTGACCACATCGGTGCCCCGCCGCACACCGCCGTCCAGCACGATCGGGATCCGTCCGGCCACCGCCGCGTGGATCTCGGGGAGGAGCTCGATCGTGGCGGGCACGGTGTCCAGCTGACGGCCCCCGTGGTTGGACAGCAGCAGCCCGTCGACGCCGTGGCGCACCGCCAGCCGGGCGTCCTCGGGGTGCAGGGCGCCCTTGAGCAGGATCGGCAGCGAGGTGATCCCGCGCAGCCAGTCGATATGGGTCCAGGAGATCTCCGCCGACATGGCGATCGGCCGCACCCGGCCGCCCTCGCGCGGATCGGCCATGTGCTCGCAGCGCAGTCCTTCCGGGAGGTCGAGGAAGCCGTTGCGCAGATCGCGCTCGTGTGCGCCGCGCACCGGGGAGTCCACGGTGACCACCAGCGCGGTGCACCCCGCGTCGGTGGCCCGCCGCACCAGGGACCGGGTGAACTCCAGGTCCGGCTGGAGGTAGAGCTGGAACCACAGGGGCGCCGGGTCGCCGCCCCCACCGGCGCCACGGGTGGCCTCCGCGATGTCCTCCACCGCCACTGTGGACGCCATGCTCACGATCATGATCGCGCCGAGGGCGGTGGCGGCTCGTGCGGTGGCCAACTCCCCTTCCTCGACGAGGAGTTTGTGGAAGGCGGTCGGTGAGAGCAGGATCGGCGTCCGCGCGCGGCTGCCGAGCACGGTGATGTCCAGCGACCGCTCGGTGTTGCCGCGCAGCACCCTGGGCAGCAGCCGCAGCCGCCGGAACGCCTCTTCATTGGCCCGTACGGTGATCTCGTCCCCGGCGCCACCGGCGATGAAGTCGGCGTGGACGGGGTCGAGTCTCGTCCGGGCGGCGGTTTCGAAGTCCTGGACGGTCATCAGCATGGCGCGGTGTCACCGCCCTGCGCCGGCGGGTTGCGCGTCCAGCTCACGCGCGAAGAACTCGACCAGCGGGGCGTGGTGGACCTTCGGATGGTTCCACTCGTTCTCCAGGTTCTCGGCCATGTGGTGGGTGCCGAGGAGTTCACCGCCCCGGAAGTGGCGGATCACCGGATGCAGATAGGAGGCGTCCAAGGCTTCCCCGACCGAGTTCTGGGCCGCCCGGCGCACCGTGATGTCGAAGGGATCGACCTTGTCGTGGTCGGGGCCGTACTCCAGGGTGACGATGAAGTAGTCGGCGCCCGCCGTCAGGGGGCTTTCATGGGCGTAGGCGACCGGCACCTCCTCGTGGTAGCGGGCCTGGTCGCCGTTGGCCGCGACCAGCAGGTCGCCGATCACACCGAACTGCTGCCACAGCGCGGAACTGCGGTTGACCCGCGCCACTACGGCGTCCGCCAGCGCGGACGGGTCGGTGGCCAGCGGCTGGGCCGGCCAGGCGCGGTCATGGTGGCGTTCGTCGAGAATGCGGCTCAACGCCCGTACGCCGTAGCGGAATCCATGGATGAAGCCGTTGGTGGACTTCTTGAAGTCGCGCTGCTGGGTGAGGGTGCCGGCGAAGTACAGTCCGGGCACATTGACCGACTCGTACGCCGGTGTGAGGGCGGCGAAGCGGTCGTTGATGACCAGGTCGGGGCGGCACTCGGGGTCGAACGGCGAGGCGTCGAAGCGGAAGCCGGTGCACACGATGATCCGGTCGTAGGGGATCTCCTTCACGACCTCGTTCGCCCGGGAGAAGCTGAACCGTACTCGGTACTGGCCGCCGTCGCCCGGCTCCTTCTCGATCGAGAGCACATTGCCGTCGAGTATGGCGTTCTGTGATTTGAGCTGGTATGTGTCGAGGAAGTTGTTATTGACGGCGCGCAGATGGCCCACATAGTGGCTCTTCCACGCCAGCCGCAGGCTGTGCGGTCCGGCCACATGGATGACGGCGGCCGTCTCGATGAGGTTGTCGGCCGTCTCCAGCGCGGAGTTGCCCTTGCCGAGGATCAGGACGCGCTGGTCGGTGAAGTCCTCCGGGTCCACCGAGACATCGGAGTAGTCCTCGGCGGTCTCGATACCGGGCACATCGGGGATATGGGGCCGGCTCACCCCGGTGGCCATCACCAGCCGGCGGCCGCGGTGGTCGCCGCCGTGCTGATCGGTGACGGTGAAGCCGTCGTCGTCACGGCGGATCCGCACAGCCCGGGTGTCAAAGGCGATGTCGAGGTCGAACGCCTCGGCGAAGTCGGCCAGATAACGCACATAGTCGTCGGCGGCCGGGAAGTAGCGCTTGCTGTAACGGGTGAACAGCAGCTCCGGATCGGGGGACAGCAGGGAGTTCCAGTCCATCCGGAGGTTGAACTCGGGGTCGTCGATACCGGTGTGCACCTTGTTGCTGGAGATCAGCTGGCGGTGGCGGGGGAACTTTTGAAAGAAGGTGCCCGGTCTGTTCCCGGCTTCCAGGATCCGGTAGGTGTGGCCCGCCGTCGCCAGCAGATGCCCGAGCTGGAGGCCGGCGGGGCCGGCACCGATGACAAGGTAGTCAAGAGCCTCGGAAGAGTGGAGAGGTTGGTTGTGCACAGTGCCTTCCTTTCAAGAGCGCGATGCCGTGGGGAGCGCGATGACAGGGGAAAGCCGTGACAAATTTCCTTTAATTCTCAACAACCACTCTAATGAGCCGCCGTCACCTTGAGCAACATCGAAAACAGGCCAGTGTGATCGGCCCGGCATCGGATCAGACGGCCGACCAGCCGTTGTCGACGGGCAGGATGACGCCGTTGACGTTGCTCGCGGCCTCTGAGGCGAGGAAGAGGATGGCGGCGGCCTGCTCCTCGGCCGTGGCGATCCGGCCGGCGGTCGCGACATGGGCTCCGATGACCGCCGGGCCATGCTCTCCCGGCCGGGCGTCGACCCGGATGGCGGTGGCGGTGCCGCCGGGGGCGATCGCGTTGGCCCGGATCCCCTGGTCCCGGTACATCACCGCGAGGGACTTCACCAGGCCCACCACACCGTGCTTGGCGGCGGTATAGGCGGCACCGGCCGTACTGCCGCGCAGCGACGCCTCCGAGGCGGTGAAGACGATCGCGCCCCGGCCCGCCGCCAGCATGTGCGGCAGCGCGGCCCGGGTGAGCATGAACGGGGCCGTCAGATTGACCCGCAGCACCCGGTTCCATTCGGTGTCGTCGGTGTCCGCGACCGCCGAGAAGCGGTCCATGATGCCGGCGTTGTTGACCAGGACGTCCAGGCCGCCGAACTCCTGCACGGCCGTGGCGACGACCTCGTCCACCACCCGCTGTTCGCCCAGGTCGCCGACGACCGCGCGGGCTGTGCCCCCTTGTGTCCCTATGGCCGCGACGACCTGTTCGGCGCCGTCCCGGTCGAGATCCGCGACCAGCACCTTCGCCCCCTCGGCGGCGAACCTCAGGGCCGTGGCCCGGCCGATCCCCGATCCCGCTCCGGTGACGATGACGCCGCGATCCTGAAGATCGGTGCTGCTCACGGATGTCTTCCCTTCCTCATGTCTTCCGAATGTTGTACCCGGCCCTGGAACCGGCTCTGGAACCGGTCCTAGTCCTGGATTTCGATGGCCAGGGCCGGACAGACGGCCGCGGCGTGCCGGACGTCCTCGGCCTGCCCGGCCGGGGGCTCGGCGTTGAGCAGCACGACGATGCCGTCCTCGTCGCGCTGGTCGAAGACCTCCATCGCGGCGACCACACACTGGCCGGAAGCGACGCACTTGTCCTGATCGACGGTCACCTTCATGAGCTTCTCCTTTGTCACCAGGTCACGGGCAGTTCGTAGACGCCGTAGACGGATCCGTCGTGTTTGAACGGGATCCGCTCCAGCTCGGTGGCCGGCCGCAGGGTGGGGATGCGGCGGTAGAGGGTGTTGTAGACGACCTGGAGCTCCATCCGGGCCAGCGGCTGGCCCAGGCACTGGTGCACCCCGAAGCCGAAGGCCACATGGCGGCGGGCGTCACGCCGCAGGTCCAGCCGGTCGGGCTCGGCGAACACCCCGGGGTCCCGGTTGGCGATGTCATTGGCCAGGATCAGCCCCTCGCCCGCGCGGATGACCTCCCCGCCGATCTCGATGTCCGCCACCGCCACCCGGCGCCGCCCGCTGTGGGTGATGTGCAGATAGCGCAGCAGCTCCTCCACCGCCGAGGAGATCAGCTTGGGGTCGTCGGAGTCGCGCAGCAGGGCGAGCTGATCGGGGTGCTCGAAGAGGGCGAGGGTGCCGAGCGCGATCATGTTCGCGGTGGTCTCATGTCCCGCGATCAGTAGCAGCACACCCATCTGTGCCGCCTCGTCGCGGGCCAGTTCGCCCGCCGTGACCCGCCCGGCCAGCCCGGACAGCAGGTCGTCGAGGGGATGGGCGATCTTCTCGCCCATCAGGTCGTCCAGATAGCCGATCAGGTTCCCATGGGCGGTCGACCGCTGCTCGGGCGTGACGTTCCGGTTGATGATGACCTTGCTGTTCTCCTGGAAGAAGTCGTGGTCGGCGTAGGGCACTCCGAGTAGCTGGCAGATCACCAGCGAGGGCACCGGGAGGGCGAACGCCTCGACCAGGTCCACCGGGTTCGGACCGGCCAGCAGCTCGTCGACCAGATCGTCCACGATCTTCTGCACACCGGGCCGCATGGCCTCCACCCGCTTGATGGCGAACGGCGCGGTCACCATCCGCCGCAGCCGGGCGTGCTCGGGGTCGTCCTTCAGGATGAAGCTGACCCCTGTGCCTCCGGGCGGCATCGGGGCCTGCCGGGGATAGCCGGGCCGATTGATGTCGGCGCTGACCCTGGCGTCGCCCAGCAGCGCCCGCTGATCGGCATACCGGGTCACCAGCCACGGAGTGCTGCCGTCCCACAGCCGGACCTTCGCCAGCGGGCCCTCCTGCTGCATGTCCCGCAGCCCTGGGGGCGGGTCGAATGGGCAGCCCGCCGCCCTGGCCATCGGAAACTCCGGGGCCTGCGCGGCACGTTCGTCCACCGGGTTCACTGTGCTGGTCATCGCTCCCTCAATTCGTTGAGGCGTGTGGTGGAACCCCCGTTGTCCCCCGACGGCCCTCACGGACCGCTGGTGTGCGGAGCCGCGCTCAGCGGGTGACGGGCGCCAGCCACAGCCCGACGATGCCGTCGATCAGGCCGGTGGCGGCGTCGTGCCAGCTGGACCGGGGCGTGGCGGTGTTCTCGGCGAGCGCGCGCTCCCGCTCGGCGCACATGTGCAGGATCAGGTTGCGCGCCATGGCGCCGCGCTCGAGGTGCACCTCGAGCGGCAGCTCCGGAAGGCACCGGTTGAACCCTTCGAGGGTGTGCCGCAGCGCCGGAGAGGCCAGGGACTCCTCGGTCATGATCTCGTGGAGCGCGGGGTCGGTCATCACCTGGGCGCAGAACCGCGCGTACCAGGTCGGACTGGGCAGCTCCGCCAGATGCTCGAGGACCGGGCGCACCAGACAGGCCACCCAGTCCCGTACGTCGGTGGAGTCGCCGATCTCGCTCAGCAGCCGCTTGCGCAACCGCTCTACCTGCTCGGCGTGTTGCCGGGCGATCGCCCGCACCAGGTCGGCCTTGGTGCCGAAGTGGTATCCGACCGCCGCGTTGTTGCCCTGTCCGGCGGCCTCGCTCACCTGGCGGTTGGAGACCGCGTACACCCCGCGCTCGGCGAACAGCCGCTCCGCGGCGGCCAGGATCGCCTCACGCGTGGCATCGGCCCGTTCGTGCCGTACCGTCCTGCCCGCCACGGTCACCACCTCACCGGCACGAGCAGCGGGTCGCCGTTTCCTCGATCCACGACGCTCTCCCTCGGTTCCGGGGTGGTCATCGACATGATCAGGCAACCTCATGGGCTACGTTAAGTCAAGCGACTGATTTAAGTCAGGGTGCCATCGGAACCGTGCGCACCACCGCTGAGACCCCGGCGCGTGAGGAGCGTCGGTCAGCCGCTGTCCGACTCGCCGGCGTCGTGGACCAGCAGGGCGATCTGGACGCGGTTGTTGAGGTCGAGCCGGGTCAGGATGCGGGACACATGGGCCTTCACCGTCGGCAGCGCCAGATGCAGCTCGCGGGCGATCTCCGCGTTGGAGCGGCCACCCCCGACCGCCCGGGCCACCTCCCGCTCCCGCTCGCCCAGCAGCGCCAGCCGGGCCCGGGCGGCGGTGGCCCGGTCCTCCTGCCCGCTGCCCGCCACCTGCTCGATGAGGCGGCGGGTGACGGCGGGGGAGAGCACCGGATCCCCGGCGGCCACCGTCCGGATGGCCGCGACGATGTCCCGTGGCGGGGTGTCCTTGAGGAGGAACCCGGCCGCCCCGCCGCGCAGCGCCCGCAGCACATGCGCGTCGGTGTGGAAGGTGGTCAGCACCAGCACCTCCGGGGCGCCGGGCCGGGCCCGGAGCTCGGTGGTGGCGGTCAGCCCGTCCACACCCGGCATCCGGATGTCCATCAGCACCACATCGGGCCGGTGCGCGGCGACCAGGGCCGGCACCTCCGCCCCGTCGGCGGCCTCCGCGACGACCGCGATGTCCGGGGCGCCGCCCAGCATCAGGCGCAGCCCGGCCCGTACGATCGCGTCGTCGTCCACCAGCAGGACATGGATCACCCGCGCCGTCCTCCCTCACCCCTGGCCCATGACGGACACCGGGTCCGCCGCAGGCCAGGGTAGCCAGGCGCGGACCCGGAAACCGTCGTGGGCCGGTCCCGCGCTCAGCTCACCGCCCGCCAGCCGGGCCCGTTCGGCCAGCCCGATCAGCCCCTGCCCGCCGCCTTCGCCACCGCCGGTGTCCGCGGCGGCTCCGGGCGGCGGCGCGTTGCGGACCTCCACCGTCAGCCGGCCGGCCGGGCCCCCGGCCACCCGTATGGTGACCGCCGCGCCGGGCGCGTGTTTGCGCGCGTTGGTCAGCGCCTCCTGGACGATGCGGTACGCCGTCCGTCCCACCATGGGCGGCGGGGCCGGTCCGTCGGGCGGCCCGGTCAGCTCGATCCGGCCGCCCGCCGCCCGTGCCTCCGCCACCAGCCGGGCCAGGTCGGCCAGTTCGGGCTGGGGCCGGTCGTCCTCCGCCGGTCCCGCGCGCAGCACCCCGATCACCTCACGCAGATCGCGCAGCGCCAGATGGGCACTCTCCCGGATCACCCCGGCGGCCTTTCCGATCTCCTCCCGGGGCGCTTTCGTATGGAACTCCAGTGCCCCCGCGTGCACACTCAGCAGTGTCAGCCGATGCCCCAGCACATCATGCATCTCCCGCGCGATCTCCTCCCGCGCCTCCCGGCGGACCCGCTCGGCCCGCAACTCCGCGTCCGCCTCTGCCAGTTCGGCGCGCTCCCGCAGTGAGGCGATCAGCTGCTGCCGGGACCGCCGGAACAACCCCCAGCCGATGGCCCCGGCGATCAGCGCGAAGTACGTCAGTGCCGAGCTCTTCCGGTCCCCGGACACCTCCGGCAACTGCCACAGGAAGACGGGAAGCGGTACGAAGGCCACCGCCGCCACCCATGCCGTGGCCCGCCACGGCCGGGTCGCGGCCACCGTGAACACCGCCACCATCGCCGGACCGGTCAGATAGTGCGACACCTCGCTGCCCGCCAGCAGCAGCACCACCGCCAGCGCCACCGGCCACCGCCGCCGCAGCAGGACCGTCGCACACCCCAGCCCGCCGGCCACCTGGTCGATGGTCCGCCACAGCGGATCGAGGCTGTCCTCGATCGGTATGGAATCCGAGCTGGCGGCGGCGAAACAGGCGGCGAAGAGCATGAGCCCCAGATCGGCTGCCCAGTCCCGGCGGGTGCGGTGGATGCGGCGCATGTCCCGGCAATCTACGCGGACCCGGCGAGCGAGCGGGGATGGGCGCCGCGAGCGGATACTTAAGTACGACTCGCCGGTGGCGGGCGGTGGTCTTTGGTCATCGCCCGGTCGCCTTGTGCCCGATCCGCCGCCCGGGGCGGCCCGCCTAGGTTCGGGCCATGACATCCACCAAGGACACCTCCCCGCTCACCGCCGTGTCGCATCTGCTCTCCTTCACCCTCGTCGTCGGTGGCGGAAGCGGTCTGCTGCACGAATGGTGGGGCTGGCTCCACTTCATGGGTTTCGTCCGCTTCGTCGTCCCCGATGGCTATGAGGTCTACGGCTATGTGGTGATGGTCGTCCTCGGCCTGACGGTGGGCGTGGCGGGCGGTGCGCTCGGCGGTCGAAGCCGCGGCCGGTGACCACCCCGGTCACCGGCCGCGGCTTATGCGTCGTTACTTCCGCGTCGCGATCCGCATGAACGTGATGGAGTTCGCCGGGAAGGTGTGACTGAAGGTGGTGTCCACACCGTCGAGTGTGGAACTGCTCGGTTTGATGGGCTGATCGGTGGCGCTGTTCACGGCGTCCGGGTCGCCCTGGAGCGTGGTCAGCCGAGCGGTGCGCCGGACCTTGACCCCTTGGCCGAGGTCGATACGGGTGCGGGCGGCCGCGTCCTGGGCGTTGACGACCTTGACGATGAGTTCACCGGTGGCCTTGTCGCGCGTCACCACCTGGCGGAACGGCTCGGCGGCCTTGTCATCGGTGAACGCGCCCCACTTCTTCCCGTCCAGGTACAGGGTCACCTGCCGGCCGCGGACCTCGATCCGCACGTCGTACGCCCGGCCCGTCTCGATCTTGGTGCCGTCCTCGGCCATCGTCTGCTTGGCGCCGTCGGTGGCCTTCTCCACGGCGGATCGGGTGTTGCCCCAGCCGCCTAGGTTCCACCAGTAGTAGTTGCCGGTGTCCTTGACCCCGAAGGCGATGAGAAAGCCCTCGCTGCCCGCGCGCTTGGTGGCCTTCAGCTTGAGGTCGTAGTTCTGCCAGCCGCGGTCGCCCGCGGTGACCATGGGGTTCTCGGCACTGGTGTCGGACTGTTCATACGCGCCGTCCCGCACCTGCCAGGAGCCGGTCCCGGTGGCCTTCGTCCACTTGCCGTCGCCGCCGGAGAAGTCGTCGCTGAGCAGCGTGGCCCCGTCCGCCGAGGTGACCTGGACATCGTCGTACGCGGCGCTGGTGGCCCAGGTGGACAGGCCGACGGCGCCGGTGATCGGGCCGGAGGGGAGGGACGGGGTGGCGGACGCCTCGCTCGGCACGACTTGATCGCCGACGTTGTTCATGAACAGCTTCTGGGCCTCATAGCTGGTCGAGCCCCAGGCGGCGGCGTTGTCGTACCAGATCAGATCCGGCCGCCACTGGACGTAGTCCTTGTTGGCCAGCAGCGGGGCGTAGGAGGCCATCTTCACCACATCGGCGTTGCGCTCCAGGCCCGTCATGTACGCGGCCTCGGCGAGGGAGTTGCCGAACCTGTTGTCCTGTGAGGCGTATTCGCCGAGGAACACCTTCGGGCCCTGGCGGTCGTAGGAGTCGTAGCGCTCGTTGTTCTCCAGGAACCACTGGGGGCTGTTGTAGTAGTGCTCGTCGACCATCTTCACCTTGGCGGCGCGGTTCAGCTCCCACGCGCGGTCGAAGGTGACGCCGCTGTCGTCGGGCCCGGAGTTGCTGATCACCGTGATCTCCGGGTGCTTTGCCTCGATGGCCTTGCGGAATTCGGTGAAGCGCTCGAAGAAGGCGTCGGGGAGGTTCTCCTCGTTGCCGACCTCCAGACGGTTCAGCCCGAAGGGCTTCGGATGTCCCATCTCGGCGCGCTTCTTGCCCCAGGTGGAGGTCACCGGACCATTGGCGAACTCGATCAGGTCGAGGGTGTCCCGGATATGCCGCTTCAGCAGCTCCGGGTCGTCGGTGGCTTTGTTCTGGCCGCAGCCGGTGACGAGGGCGGGCACCACGGGCAGTGGTGTCGCGCCGATGTCCTCGGCGAACTGGAAGTACTCGTAGTAGCCGAGGCCGTAGGACTGGTTGTAGCCCCAGAAGTTGGCGTTGGTGGGCCGCTCCTCGACCGGGCCGACGGTGTCCTTCCACTGGTAGGACCGCTTGCGCTCCCAGCCCGGCGCCTCGTACGCCCGGTGGCTGCCGGTGTTCACCAGACAGCCGCCGGGGAAGCGCAGAAAGCCCGGCTTCAGCGCGGCGATCTTTTCCGCGAGGTCCTTGCGCAGCCCGTTCGGATGGCCCTTGTAGGTGTCCCGGGGGAAGAGGGAGACCATGTCGAGCCGGACGGTGCCGCCACCTCCGGCGGTCACCGCGAGCCGTCCGGTGGTGTCCGTGGCGCGCGCGGTGAGCGTCCCGGTGTACTTCGTCCAGCGGTCCCCGCGCACGGTGGCGCGCAGTGGCGTGGCGAGCGCGGTGGTGCCCGAGGCGGTGTGCAGGCCGATCGTCAGCGGGGTGCCCGAGGGGTTGTCGGTGCGGGCCCACACCGAGAAGTCGTACGTCTTTCCGGCCTGGACGGCGATGCCGGTGTTGTATCCGGCGTTGGTGACGCCGTACCCCGCCCCGGCGCCGCTGCCGTCCCCGCGCAGATCCAGCCGCAGATAGTTGCGGTTCTTCTCATGGAGCCGCGCCTCGTCGTTCACCACCCGCGCCGTGCCGGTGGCGCCGCCGGTCGTGGTCTCGGTCCACGAGGTGAGCGGTGTGTACGAGGCGTGGTCGGCGGTGTCGTACTCGAAGGACCGGTTCTGGACCAGCTCGGCGTAGAGCCCGCCGTCCGCGGCGCGGTTGATGTCCTCGTAGAAGATGCCGTACATCGCGTCGTCGATCTCCGGGCCCGCGCGGTCCGGATCGACGGTGATCGAGTAGTCGGTCACGGCCGTGGAGGAGGCTCCGGCGGCCGTGGGATCGGTGAGCGACGCGGCGGCGAGCGAGGTGGTGAGCAGAGCGCTCAGGGTGAGGCCGAGGCCCGGTCTGATGCGTCCCATTGATCGCATGGCGACTCCTGTACCGCAGAATGTTCGAAATATCGGACACTGCTCAGTACTTCGGACGGACGATAGGCAAGGGACCGACGGGGCGTCAATGGGCGGTGCGCGACGGTCAGTCGGCCGATCGCGGCGGTGCGGTCGTACCGCGGACCTCGAGGGCCGGAGCGGTGAGGGCGACCTCGCCGGGGCGGGCGGGGTCGGCGATCCGGTCGAGCAGGCGGCGTGCGGCGCGACGGCCGATGTCGTGGTTCGCGTTGTCCACGGTGGTGAGCCACAGATGGCGCAGCCGCGCGAGATAGGTGTTGTCGTAGCCGACGAGGGAGAGGTCGTCCGGCACCCGGAGGCCGAGCTCCTCGGCGGCCGACAGGGCGCCGACCCCCGCCATGTCGTTGAACGCGAAGACGGCGGTGGGCCGGTGCGGCGCGGCCAGCAGCCGGACCGTGGCCCGGTAGCCGCCCTCCTCGGTCAGATCGCCCTGCTCCACGGCCGCCGACCCGGCCAGGCCGTGCTCGCGCATGACCGCCTCGAAGCCGTGGCGGCGCAGCTCGCCGACCACTCCCTGTCCGGCGATATGGGCGATGCGCCGGTGGCCGAGGCCGATGAGGTGCTCGGTGGCGAGGCGGGCGCCCAGCTCGTCGTCGCCCGCGACGATGTCCACGTGGGGCAGCACGGGCTCGCGGGTGCCCGCGACCACCGTGGGCACCCGCGCGGCCGCCGTGCGCACCGCCGCCGGGTCCGGGAGCGTGCCGACCGCGATCAGGCCGTCGACCCGCAGCTCGGTGAAGGTGTGGGTGAGGTCCTCGCCGAGCCGCCGGTTGAGCCGGCCGTCGGCGAGCAGTGTCCGCAGGCCGCTCGCGTACAGCTGGGAGTTGAGGCCGTCCAGCAGCTCCACGAACCAGGGGTTGCGCAGGTCGTTGAGGAGCACGCCGACGGTCCGGGTGCGCCGCTCGCTGAGGCTGCGCGCGGCGGCGTTGGGCCGGTAGCCGAGCTCCTCGACGGCGGCCAGGACGGCCTGCCGCTTCTCGGGACGCACCTGCTCGGAGCCGCGCAGCACCAGGGAGACCAGCGACTTCGACACTCCGGCCCGTTCGGCGACATCGCGGATCGTCGGTGGTCTCATGTTCTGGACCGTTCCACAGGGTGGACGCGGTTGTCAAAGGGGTTGACACCCTGTGGATAGGGCTTCCAGTGTGGGCCGGGATAGTTCTGGAACGGTCCAAAGAAGGGCAGTCATGGTGAGTACGCTCGGGGTCGCCGTCGTGGGGTTCGGCTGGATGGGACGGGTGCACACCCAGGCGTACGTCCGGCTGCCGCACCACTTCCCGCAGCTGTCCGTACGGCCCGAACTCGTCGCCGTCGCCGACGAGGTGCCCGGACGGGCCGAGGAGGCCGCCGGGCGGTACGGCTTCGCCACCGCCGTCCGGGACTGGCAGGAGGTCGCCGCCGACCCCCGGATCCAGGCCGTGAGCATCGCCGCGCCGAACTTTCTGCACCGCGAGATCGGCATCGCCATGGCCCGGGCGGGCAAGCACATCTGGATCGAGAAGCCGGTCGGGCTCACCGCCGACGACGCCCGCGCGGTCGCCGCCGCCGTGGCCGAGGCCGGAGTCCAGGGCGCGGTCGGCTTCAACTACCGCAACGCGCCCGCCGTCCAGACCGCGCGCGCCATGATCGCAGCCGGGGAGATCGGCACCGTCACCCACGCCCGCGTCCGCCTCTTCAGCGACTACGCCGCCCACCCCGAAGGTGCCCTGACCTGGCGGTACGAACGCGCGCGTGGCGGCAGCGGAGTGCTGGGCGACCTCGCCTCGCACGGGGTGGACCTGGCCCGTTTCCTGCTCGGCGAGATCGACGCCCTGACCGCCGACACCGCCGTGTTCGTGCCCGAGCGGGCCCGCCCCACCGGCGCCACCGCCGGACACACCCGGGCCACCGGCGGCGAGCTGGGCCCGGTGGAGAACGAGGACTACGTCTCCTGTCTGCTGCGCTTCGCCTCCGGCGCCCGCGGGGTGCTGGAGGCGTGCCGGGTCTCGGTCGGCGAGCAGAACACCTACGGCTTCGAGATCCACGGCACCAAGGGCGCCGTCTTCTGGGACTTCCGGCGCATGGGCGAACTCGGCATCAGCCACGGCAGCGCCTACCAGGACCAGCCCGTCTCCACCGTGTACATCGGCCCCGGACACGGCGAGTACGCCGCCTTCCAGCCCGGCGCGGCCAACAGCATGGGCTATGACGACCTGAAGGTGATCGAGGCGTACCACTTCGTGCGCTCCATCGCCGAGGGCACCGCCTACGGCGCCACTTTGGACGACGCCGTGCACAGCGCCACGGTGCTGGACGCCATGGCCCGCTCCGCCGAGCGGGGCACCTGGGTGAACCCCGGCTGAGCGGAGCGGCTCAAGGACATCCGGATCGTGGTGGGCACGGGACATCCGGCTCATGGGTGGGAACGGTGAGCACTCGGGGCCGAACCGGCGTACTGGAGGGCGCGGGGAACCGCGCACGCACCCTCGACGCCGGAGGTATCTCACCCGTGAGCACCACGACCAAAGCGGCCCCGACCCGGGCCGGCCGTCGCGACGCGGGCGATCCGCGGGGCGGGCGGTTCGATTCCTCCCTCGGCCTGATCATGCTGCTGGTCCTGGTGGTCACGGCACAGGGGCCGATCCGGCGGGCGCTGTCGGCTCCGGTGACGCAGAGCTGGATGACCGTGTTCGTCGCGGTGGTCCTCCAGGCCCTGCCCTTCCTCGTGCTCGGGGTGCTGCTGTCGGCGCTCATCGCGGTGTTCGTCCCGCCGTCGTTCTTCGCCCGCGCGCTGCCGCGGCGGCCCGCCCTCGCGGTGCCGGTGGCGGGGGTGGCCGGGGCGGTGCTGCCCGGCTGTGAATGCGCCTCGGTGCCGGTGGCCGGGGCGCTGGTGCGCCGGGGCGTCACCCCCGCGGCGGCGCTGGCGTTTCTGCTGTCCGCCCCGGCGATCAACCCGATCGTGCTGACCGCCACCGCCGTCGCGTTCCCCCGCGACCCGGAGATGGTGCTCGCCCGGTTCGTGGCCAGTCTGTTCGTGGCGTGTGCGATGGGCTGGCTGTGGCAGCGGCTGGGGCGGGCCGACTGGCTGCGCCCACCGGCCCGCCCCTCCTTCCACGGCCACGGCAGGGGCGCCGCGTTCTGGGCGTCCGTACGCCACGATGTGATGCACGCCGGCGGTTTCCTCGTCGTCGGCGCGATGGCCGCGGCCACCCTGAAGGCCGTGGTGCCGGCGAGCTGGCTGCGTGGCGCGGCCGATGACCCGGTCGTATCGATCCTCGCCCTGGCGGTCCTCGCGGTGCTGCTGTCGATCTGCTCCGAGGCCGACGCCTTCGTGGCCGCGTCCCTGTCGCAGTTCTCGCTCACCGCCCGGCTGGCGTTCCTCGTCGTCGGACCGATGATCGACCTGAAGCTGTTCGCCATGCAGACCGGCACCTTCGGCCGCGGGTTCGCGCTGCGGTTCGCCCCCGCCACCTTCGTCCTCGCCGTGCTGATGTCGGTCCTGGTCGGGGCGGTGCTGCTGTGAACCGGAAGGCTCAGGCGATCGTGCTGTTCCTCATCGGCGGGGCGGTGCTGCGGGCCGGTTTCACCGGCCTGTATCTGCGCTATGTGAAGGCGGGGCTGCGCCCGTTGCTCCTCGCGGCCGGTGTCGTCCTGATCGCGGCCGCCGTCGCCACCCTCTGGTACGAGCGGCCGCGCACGGCCGATGGCGACCCGCACGCGGAGGAGGGCGACGGCGGCCACGCCCACCGGGAACCACGGGTCTCCTGGCTCCTCGTGCTCCCGCTGTTCGCCCTCATCCTGGTGGCGCCGCCCGCGCTGGGTTCGTACACCGCCATGCACACCGGCACGGCGCTGCAACGTCCCTGGGGCTTCCCCGCGCTCCCCGCCGGTGACCCGTTGCCGCTCAACGTGGCCGATTACGCGGGCCGCGCGGTGTACGACCACGGGCACTCCCTCGAGCACCGGAGGATCGAGGTCACCGGCTTCATCGCCCTCGACGGACACGGCGCCCCCTACCTCGTCCGCATGGCCCTCAACTGCTGCGCCGCCGACGCCCAGCCCGTGAAGATCGGGCTGGCCGGACGGATCCCGCCGGTGCTGCAACCCGACACCTGGCTCCAGGTCATCGGCACCTACACCCGCAAGCGGACCAAGGACCCCGTGGGCGGTGGCACCATTCCGTACCTCGAGGTCAGCAGCTCCATGCCGGTCCCGGCCCCGCACGATCCGTACGACGAGAGCTGGAACGGCTGACCGCCCGGTGCCTGGATCGAACCGGCCGCCGTGCCGCCACCCGGCCGGTAAGATCGTCCGCGCGGCGGTTGCTCTTCGGGCAGTGGGCAGTGAGCGGTCGGCGACGGGGGATTTACGTCACCACGACCCTGGGAGCCGACCATGGCGAACACCTTCCCCGACCCGGCGGCCACGGCGCCGCTCGGGCCACCGCCGCCGTTCGACCCGGAGCTCATCGCGCCACTCGCGGCCATCGGCGAGATTCTGCGGCCCGGCGGGTCCGGGGCGGATCCGGAGGCGGGGGACGGTCAGGGCGTGCCCGGTATGGAGACGCTGACGAACGAGGATCTGGAGCGCGACGGGGCCTTCCTGGTCGAGGAGCGGTCCGTCCCCGGCCCGGCGGACGCGCCGGAGGTCTCGCTGCTGATCTGCCGGTTGGCGGACGCGGCCATTCCCGCACCGGCGCTGTATCACATCCACGGCGGCGGCATGACGGTCGGCCACAACCGCCTGGGTATGCCGGAGTTGCTCGACCTCGCCCAGGAACTGCGGCTCGCCGTGGTGTCCGTCGAATACCGCCTCGCGCCGGGGACCCGGCATCCGGGGCCGGTCGAGGACTGCTACGCCGGGCTGCGCTGGACCGCCGAACACGCCGAAGAGCTGGGCATCGACCCGGGGCGCATCGTGGTCGTGGGCGGCAGCGCCGGTGGCGGCCTCGGCGCGGCCGTCACGCTGCTGGCCCGGGACCGCGGCGGCCCGGCCCTGTTCGGGCAGCTGCTGATGTGTCCCATGCTGGACGACCGCAACGACACACCGTCCGCCCGGCAGATGACCGGGATCGGGGTGTGGGACCGCGCCGCCAACGAGGCCGGATGGACCGCGCTGCTCGGCGACGCACGCGGGGGCGACGACGTCTCGCCGTACGCCGCGCCCGCCCGTGCCACGGATCTGTCCGGACTGCCGCCCGCGTTCATCGACGTCGGCTCGGCGGAGACCTTCCGCGACGAGGACGTGGACTACGCCGGCCGCATCTGGCGAGCCGGAGGATCGGCCGAACTGCACGTCTGGTCCGGTGCCTTCCACGGCTTCGGCGGCATGGCGCCGCAGGCCGCCGTCTCGCGGGACGCGCGGGAGGCGCGGCGGCGGTGGCTGCGCAGGCTCCTGGCCCACTGACGGCGCCCGTGCGCGGGCCGTACGTACGGCCCGCGCACAGGTGCCGCGGGAAGACCGCCGCGGGAACGATCCGACCGCCGTCGGCGGTGGCCGCGAGAGAGGGTCAGTGGGACTCGCGGGGCACCTCGTGTCCGCTGGAGCCGACCAGGAAGTCCAGGTCCAGACCCTGGTCCGCCTGGAGCACATGCTCGGTGTAGAGCCTGCTCCAGCCCCGGGCGGCGACCGGCGGCGGAGGCTGCCAGGCGGCCCGTCGGCGCTCCAGCTCGTCCTCGGCCACCTCCAGGGTGAGCGCACGCGCCGGGACGTCCAGGGTGATCCAGTCGCCGTCGCGCACCAGCGCCAGCGGGCCGCCGACGGCGGACTCGGGGGCCACATGGAGCACTACGGTGCCGAAGCCGGTGCCGGACATCCGGCCGTCACAGATCCGCACCATGTCCTCGACGCCCTTGCGCAGCAACTTGGGCGGCAGCACCACATTGGAGACCTCGGGCATGCCCGGGTAGCCACGCGGGCCGCTGCCCCGGATCACCAGCACGGTGTTCTCGTCCACCGGCAGGTCCTCATCGGCGTGCACGGCGATGTAGTCCTCCGGTGTGTCGAACACCAGGGCCCGGCCGCGGTGCCGGAGCAGGTGGCGGGATGCGGCGGACTGTTTGATCACCGCGCCGGCGGGTGCGAGATTGCCGCGCAGCACCGCGGTGCCGGTGCCCGCTTCCTGGAACGGGTCGTCCAGTGTCCGGATCACCTCACGGTTCCAGCACTCGGCGTCGCCGACGTTCTCCGCCACCGTGCGCCCGTTCACCGTGGCCGCCTCGGTGTGCAGCAGCGCGCCCAGCTCGCGCATCACCACCGGCAGGCCCCCGGCGTAGCAGAAGTCCTCCATCAGGAACCGTCCGGAGGGCTGCAGATCGACCAGTGTGGGCACCTCCCGGGCCAGCGCGTCGAAGTCGTCGAGGCTCAGCGGCACCCCCAGCCGCCCCGCGATGGCCAGCAGATGGATCACCGCGTTGGTGGAGCCGCCGATGGCCGCGTTGACCCGTATCGCGTTCTCGAACGCCGCCCGGGTCATGATCTGCGACGGCCGCAGATCCTCCTCCACCATGGCCACGATCCGCTGTCCGGCGCGCTGCGCCATCTCGTACCGCCGCGAGTCCACCGCCGGCCAGCTCGCCGAATAGGGCAGCTGCATGCCGAGCGCCTCGGCCATCGACGCCATGGTGGACGCGGTGCCCATGGTCATGCAGTGCCCGTTGGACCGGGCCATGCAGCCCTCGGCGAAGAAACACTCCTCCTCGGTCATCCGCCCGGCCGCGAGCTCGGCTTCGAACCGCCACACCTGCGTGCCCGAGCCCACATCCCCGCCCCGGTACTTGCCGTTGAGCATCGGCCCGCCGGTGACCATGATGGCCGGCAGATCGACGCTGGAGGCGGCCATCAGCAGACCGGGGGTGGTCTTGTCACAGCCGGACAGCAGCACCACACCGTCCAGCGGATTGGCCCGTATCAGCTCCTCGGCCTCCATGGCCAGCAGATTGCGGTACAGCATCGCGGTGGGCCGCATCAGCGTCTCGCCCAGCGCCATCGCGGGGAACTCCAGCGGAAAGCCACCGGCCTGCCAGACCCCGCGCTTCACCGACTCCGCCACTCGCTGCAGATGGCTGTTGCAGGGCGCCAGCTCCGACCACGTCGTGGCGATGCCGATCACCGGACGGCCGTCGAACACCTCCCCGGAATAGCCCTGGTTGCGCATCCAGGACCGGTAGACCATGCCGGACCGGCCCTCCGCGCCGAACCAGGCCGCGCTGCGCCGCCGACCGTGTGTTCCCGTGTCAGTCACTTCTGCACTCCCTCTGGCGAACTCTGGCGAACTCTGGCGAACGGTGATGGCGTCTGGACGAAGAGCGGTCTTGGCGAAGGCCGTCTCGGCGAAGAGCCTTCTCAGCGAAGGATGATGACGTTTCCGGTGATGAGCGCGGCCTCGTCCGAGGCGAGGAAGACGATGGTCTTCGCGACCTCGGCCGGATCGGCGACATGGAAATGGGTGGGGCTGGAGGCGACGAACCGCCGGACCTCGTCCGTGACCCACCCGGTGTCGGTCACGGGCGGCTGCACCACATTGGCCGTGATGCCGAGGGCGGCCAGCTCCGCGGCGGCCGACAGGGTGTAGTCGGTCTGCGCGGCCTTCGCCGCACCGTAGGAGACCTCTCCTGGGAAACCGAGGTCCCCTCCCGACGTCAGGCCCACGATCCGCCCCCAGTCGGCACCGCGTGCCCGGTGGCGGCGGGCCAGCTCACCGATCAGCAGCGCCGGCGCCATCGCGTCCACCGCGAACTGCCGGGACCAGGTCTGCGCGGTGACGGGGCGCAGCGGCCGGTCGAACCGGTCGGCCGGATCGGGGGTGAACGTATCCTGGATCCATCCCGAGGCGTTGTTGACCAGGATGTCGACCGGGCCCAGGCGGTCCTCGGCGAAGTCGAAGAGCCTCCCCGGAACCGCGGGGTCGCCGAGGTCCGCTTCGAACGCCTCGGCCCGCCCTCCGGCCCGGCGGATCTCCGCCGCGACCTCTTCGCCGTCGATGGACCGTGCGGCGTGGTACGGATCCGGGGCGTCCCCCTCACCGGGGCCGCGCGGGCGCAGATAGGCGCAGAGCACCGCGGCGCCGCGGGCCGCCAGCGCTCGTGCCGTCGCGGCGCCGATTCCCTGGTTCGCCCCCGTCACCAGGGCGACATGGCTGGTTGACGATGTTTCCCGCACTCTCGCAGTACAGCAAAGACCAGCGCCACGCGGAAGATCGTGTCAGCCGCGGAGCCGCGGCCGTCGTCGTCCGGCCTCGGGCGGATGAGCGGATATGGCGTCACGTCACCGGGCCGCCGCGTCCGTTCAGCCTCAGCGGCGGCGAGCCGTCCGGCCCGGCGTGGGCGGGTGCGGTAATCATCCGGTGCGTGCGGTGTGGATCGGTGTCCGGCACACGGTGAGGAGTGTCCGCATGAGTGGTGAGCTGTCCGGAGCCACGGCCCTGGTCACGGGCGCCACGGCGGGGATCGGCCGCGCCGTGGCGCTGGGCCTGGCGGCGCTGGGGGCCGAGGTCGTCGTGCACGGCCGGGACGTGCGGCGGGGTGCGGAAGTGGTCCAGGAGGTGTCCGCGGCGGGCGCCACGGCCAGATTCGTGGCGGCGGATCTCGCCGAGGCCGACGATGTGCGGCGGCTGGCCGCCGAGGCGGGGGAGGTGGACGTCCTGGTCAACAACGCCGGTGTCTACCGGTTCGCGGACACCGCCGGGACCTCGTCCGAGATGTTCGACGTCCATATGGCCATCAACGCCCGCGCACCGCTGCTGCTGGTCGGGCGGCTCGCACCGGGTATGGCCGCTCGGGGCCACGGGGCCATCGTCAACCTCAGCACCGTCGCCGCCGGTGCTGCCGCCCGCAACGCCGGGGCGTACGGCGCCTCGAAGGCCGCGCTGGAGCTGCTGACCCGGGTGTGGGCCGATGAGTTCGGTGGCCGGGGAGTCCGGGTCAACGCCGTGCGTTCGGGCCCGGTCCGTACGCCGGGCACCTCCGAGATGGGGGAGGAGGCCCTCCGGACCGTGGCGCGGAGCACGGTCCTGGACCGACCCGCGGCGCCCGAGGAGATCGCCGAAGCCGTTCTGTTCCTCGTCTCCTCGCGGGCGAGCTACATCACCGGCGCCATCCTGGAGGCCCGGGGCGGCGAGCTCGCCATCGGTTGACGCGGGCCGCCGAACTCCTAGACCGTGCCGCCGCAGGCGATGGGCTGTTCCGTCCAGATGCACTTGCCCTCGGCGGTGTAGCGGGTCCCCCAGCGCTGCGAGAGCGCGGAGACCAGTTGCAGCCCCCGCCCGCCCTCGTCCGTCTCGGTGGCCCGGCGGATCCGGGGAGTGGTGGAGCTGGCGTCCGAGACCTCGCAGATCAGCGATCTGCCACGGATCAGCCGAAGTCGGGTCGGCCCCCTCGCGTGCCGCACGACATTGGCCACCAGCTCGCTCACCAGCAGTTCGGTGGTCATGACGAGATCGTCGAGATCCCATGCCTCCAGCTGTTCGCGGACATGGGTGCGGGCGAGACCGGCGGCCACCGGGTCCTCCGGCAGCGGCCACCCGGCGGTGTTCCCGGAGGGCAGTCCGTGGAGCCGGGCGATCAGCAGGGCGGTGTCGTCGGCGGTCAGCCGCTGGGCGGGCAGCATCGTCCCGACCAGGAGGTCACAGAGCCGGTCGAGCCGGTCGTGGTCCTCGCCGTGCTCGCCGCCCGGCCCCCGGCCATTGGTACGCGGACGGCGCGGCGGACAGGTGAGGAGCCGGCCGTACTCGCTGGTGAGCACCTGGGTGCACTCGGCGATGCCGGTGTCGATATCGCGCGCCGCGGACTCCACCAGACCGTCGGTGAACAGCACCAGCAGACTGCCGTCGGGCAACTGGAGATCCACGGTGGAGAACGGGGGCTCGGCGGCGCCCAGCGGCGGATCGGGCGTCGGATCCAGGCACTCCACGCTTCCGTCGGGGCGCACGATCAGCGGCGGGGGATGACCGGCGCGGGCGAGGGAGCAGCACCCCGAGACGGGGTCGTACACCGCGTACAGACAGGTGGCGAAGGAGTCGTCGCCCAGATCGCTGACGACCTCGTTCAGATGGGCCAGGACCTCCTCGGGAGGCAGTTCCAGGTTGGCGAGCGTGTGCACGGCGGTGCGCAGCCGCCCCATGGTGGCGGCCTCGGCCAGACCGTGGCCCATCACATCGCCGATGACGACGGCCACCCGCTCCGCGGACAGCGGAATGACGTCGTACCAGTCGCCGCCGATGTCCGTACCGCTGCTGGCGGGCAGATAGCGGACGGCGGGGGTGAGGGCGGCCGGCGAGGGCAGGGTCCGGGGCAGCAGTCCGCGCTGGAGCGCCTGGGCGCGGGCGTGCTCGGTGTCGTAGAGACGGGCCCGGGCCAGCGCCTGGGCGACCATTCCGCTGAGGGCGGTGAGCAGGGTGCGCTCATCGGCGGTGAGGCGGCGGGGCTCGTCGAAGGAGACGGTGCAGGTGCCGATGGCGTTTCCCGAGGCGATCAGGGGAAGCACGGCCCAGGCGTTCTTCCGGGCCAGGGCGGGGCTGCCGGACAGGTCCGGGAAGAGCCGCACGTACTCCTCGGTCGAGGAGATGAAGAACGACCGCCGTGAGCCGAGCACTTCGTTGAGCAGACGGTAGCCCCCGAAGGCCGGGACCCCGTCGATCCTGCGGAGGAAGGCGCGGGGATAGCCCACGGAGCCCACCACGTTCAGCCGGCCGCCCTCCAGGAACAGCACCAGCAGACCCGAGGCGCCGAACGGCGGCAGTACATGTGCGGCGACGACCTGGACGACGTCCTGAGTGGTCACCGCGTCGGCCAGCGCGCTGGCCAACTCGCTGATCCTGGCGGCCTGTTCGGCACCGGCGCGCTCGGCCTCCGCGCGCCGCGCGGCCTGGGTGCGCCGTTCGGTCGCATCGGTGAGATAGGCCGTCAGCCCATCGGGCACGGAGACCAGCCGGATGTGGTACCAGCGGTCATCGGTGGGCCACTGGATGTCGAACCCGGTCGGCCTGCCGTCGGCGGCGGCGCGCCGGCAGCGCTCCTCCAGCTCGGGGACCGTGCCCGCGGGGCCCTCCCAGAGCGGCCTGCCGAGCACCTCCGCGGCCGGGCCGACCAGGCGCTCGGCCTCGACATTGAGGAAGGTGATCCGCCAGTCCTGGTTCACCGCGAAGAACGCGTCGCTCATGTACCGCAGCGCCTGCCCCACCGACTCCCGGGCCATCCGGCTCTCGGTGGTGTCCCAGACCTTCCCGATCATGCGGGCGGGCTCGCCGTTCTCGTCCAGCTCGAGATGGGCGCGGCTCTGCACCCATCCGCTGGTCCCGTCGGGGCGGCGGACCCGGTACTCGGCCTCGTATCCGCTCCGCTCACGGAGCGACTTCTCGGTGGCGGCCATCACCCGCGGCATGTCCTCGGGGTGGATCAGGTCGATCCAGCTCTCGATCCGCCGCTCGTAGCCGCGGGGGATGCCGAGGAGTGTCAGGCCCGCCCGGTCCCACCACATCTCACCGGTGCGGATGCCCCATTCCCAGGAGCCGACGTTGACCACTTCCAGGGACTGCTGGAGCACCGAGCCGCCCGGCCGCTGGTGCCACCACGGGTGTTCGTCGCAGTCGCCGATCCCGCCCGCCGAGCGCGAGAGACGGCGCTCCGCCCAGCCTCCCACCGCCTCGAGGAAGGCGGCCTGTTCCGGGGTCGGCTCCCGCGGGCCGGTGAGGACGGACAGCGCGCCCACCGGCCCGTCCGGCCCGGTCAGCGGAACGGATGCGACCGTGGTCGCCGCCGGCAGGGCCCCGAAGGAGGCGCCGCCCGTCGCTCCGGGCCCGAAGGTCTCCGCGGGCCCGAGGGCCTCGCCGGGCCCGAGGGTCTCGCCGGCGGTCGCCGGCAGCCAGACGAAGCGGCCGTCCCGCACGGCCCGGGCGGGGGCGAGTGGGGCCTCGTCCTGGCGGATCTCCTCCCAGCCCCCGAGGGCGGCCGGCGGCAGCCCGCTGGCCAGGACCAGGCGCAGCGTACGGCTGCCGGCCGGGCCGCAGGACCAGTGCATCAGCCCCGCGAGTCCGCCCAGCTCGGAGACCGCCTGGTCCAGGGCGTGCTGCAGCACCTCACGGTCGTTGAGCTCGGCGCCCACCGTCGAGAGCAGGGAAAGCCGTTCATCGCCCCATGAGCGGGAGCGCCCCACCGCGTCTGTTTCGCGCCGCTCCTCCATCCCCGGACCTCACCTCATGGAATAGAGCATTCTCGGACAAACGTAGCACTGGCATATGTGGAACATCACTCACTGGACGTCCGTGGCCAAGTTCCCTATTTTCCCTACTGGAAAAATAGGGAATGATGAAGCCCGGCCGGATGGAGGGGAGCGGGCGTGACGGTGGTGGATGCGATGGCCGAAGCGCCCGACCGCGCGTGGTGGCTGCAGATCGCCGGCGAGGCGGCGGACGACCTCGCCACGGACGCGGTCATCCGCGACCAGGCCGGCAAGACGCCGTATGACGAGGTCGCCCGGTTGCGCGAGGCGGGGCTCCTGGCGCTGCTGATCCCCGTCGAGCACGGGGGCGGGGGAGCGGGCTGGTCCACGGCCTGCGCCGTGGTGCGGAAGATCGCCGCGGCCGATGGCGCGATCGGCCAGGTCCTCGGCTGCCACTACCTGCTGTCCTTCAGCGCCCGCTTCTTCGGCGGGGCCGAACTGGCCGCCCGGCTGGAGCGGGAGTCGGCGGCGGGCCAGTGGTGCTGGGGCGGCGGGCTGACCGCCCACGAGCCACGGCTGACGCTCACCTCCGGAAGGGACGGCCGGGTGGTGAACGGACGCCAGGGGTACGCCACCGGCGTCCTGGTCGCCGACCGGCTGGCCGTCCGCGCCACCCATGCCGACACCGGTGAACCCCTCGCCGTGCTCGTCGACCCCGCCGATCCCGGTGTGGTGTGCGGCGGCGACGACGGGGACACCTTCGGGCAGCGGCTGGCGGCCGGCGGAAGCGTGGAGTTCGACGCGGTGCCGGTCGAGGACGGTGCGGTGCTCGGCCCGCTCACCTGGGACGAGGACACCCCGTCGCCCTTCAGCGGTCTGGCCGCGCCGACCGGACGTCTGGTCTCGGCGCAGATCTGTCTCGGGATCGCGCAGGGGGTGCTCGCCGAGGCCCGCGAGTACACCAGGGCGGTGCACGCGCCCTGGCCGCACACCTCCCCGCGCGATCCGTACGCGCTGACCACCTACGGGGAGCTCACCGTCGCGACGCTCTCCGCCGCCGCCCTCGCCGACCAGGCGCTGGAGGCCCTGGACGGCGGGCTGGCGCGGGGCGAGGACCTGACCGACGACGAATGCGCCGAGATCACCGTGCTCGCCGCCGCGGCCGAGGCCGCCGCCTCCCGGGCCGCCCACGACGCCACCGCCCGCGCCCTGGACGTCGTCGGCGCACGCTCCGCCTCCTCCGCCTACGGATTCGACCGCTTCTGGCGCAACGCGCGCACCCATACGCTCTACGACCCCGTCGCCCACCGGCTCCACGAGGTCGGGGACTACTTCCTCAACGGCGAGCACCCCCCGTTCACCCTGCCCTTCTGACGGCCCGCCGCGCCGGTGGCGGATAATCAGGGCATGCGGATCTCGGCGAAGGCGGACTATGCGGTGCGGGCGGCGTTGGAACTGGCCGCGGTGGGGGAGGACACCTCCGTCAAGGCTGAGGTGATCGCCGGTGCGCAGGGCATACCGCACAAGTTTCTCGAAGGGATTCTGGGCGATCTGCGCCGGGGCGGGCTGGTGGCCAGCCAGCGCGGGGGCAATGGCGGCTACCGGCTGGCCCGCCCGGCGGACACCATCAGCATCGCCGAGGTGATCCGGGTGGTCGACGGACCCCTGGTGTCGGTGCGCGGAGTGCGCCCGCCCGAGCTGTCGTACTGCGGACCGGCGGAGTCGCTGCTGCCGCTGTGGATCGCGGTGCGGGCCAATGTGCGCAAGATCCTCGGCGAGGTGACCCTCGCGGAGGTGGCCGCGGCCCGGCTGCCCGGCGACGTTCTGGGCCTTGCCGAGGACCCCGAGGCATGGACCAATCCCTAGCGGCCTCCCGCCGCCGCGTTACGACCCCGCGTCCAGGCCGTCGACCATGCGGTCCAGCAGACGGGCGAACGTGGCCTCGGGGGTGAGTGGGCGGGCGGGGGCGGAGAGCGCCTCGGCGAGCTCAGGGTGGTGTCCGTCGGCGGCCACCGCGGCGAGGTACCGGGCATCGGCGGCGGCCCGGTCGGGTGAGTCGGCGAGCGCGGCCTGAGTGATCTCATCGGCGACGAGTCCGGCGACGAAACCCGTGATCAGGCTGAACACCTCCAGCTTCGCGCCGCCGTCCAGCGCGGTGGGCCGCAGGGCGGCGAGCGCGTGTTCCACGAAGGCCAGGGTGTTGGGCCCGAGGGACCAGCGGCGGTCGAACAGCGCGCCGGGGAGCCATGGGTGGCGCAGCATCAGGGCGCGCTGGGCGTGGGCGATGGTCTTCAGATCGGCGCGCCAGTCGCCGGTCAGCGGGGCCGGTGGTGACAGCTCGCCGTTGACCTGGTCGACCATCAGTCGCAGCAGCGTCTCCTTGTCGGGAGCGTAGCTGTAGAGCGACATGACCCCGGCGCCGACCTGCGACGCCACCCGCCTCATGGTGACCGCGTCGATTCCCTCGGCGTCCGCCAGGGCGACGGCTGCGGCGGTGATCGCCTCACGGCTGAAGGCGGGTTTACGCCCCTTGCGGGGCTGCTGGGGGCTCTGCCACAGCTGCTGGGGGTCGACGCCTCCGGCGCCGGACCCGTCACCGCGAACCACGACCTGATCGCTCCTTCCCGCCATGGCGACTTGCGGAATCCATCCAAGCATCTACTATTCTCGTACGTGGTACGGGAATGCAGGGAGGGGAACGCGGGATGACGTCACCTACGCGTGATGGCGGGTCCGGGGCCACCGACGGAGCGGCCGCGGCCGCCTGGATCGCGCCTTCGGGCAGGCCACCGCTGGCGGCGCGGATGATGAGGGCGACCTGGCGCTCCCTTCCGGCCAGGCGGTACGAGGCCGGACGGGAGGAGGACCTCGAGGTGCCGGCCGCCGACGGCAGCACCCTCCGCGCGGACCACTACTTCCCCCGCGCCGAGGGCGACTTTCCCACCCTGCTGGTGCGCTCGCCCTACGGCAGGGGAGTGCCCTGGTCGCCCATGTACGGGATGCTCTTCGCCGAACAGGGCTTCCATGTCGTCCTGCAGAGCTGCCGCGGCACCGGTGGCTCGGGCGGCGAGTTCGACCTGTGGCGCAACGAGGCGGCCGACGGCCAGGCCACCGTGGCGTGGCTGCGGGACCAGCCCTGGTTCAACGGCGCGCTGGGCACCATCGGCCCCAGCTATCTCGGCTATGTGCAGTGGGCGCTCGCCCTGGACCCGCCGCCGGAGCTGCGGGCGATGGTGGTGCAGGTCGGGCTGCACGACCCCCATGCCCTGTTCCACCGCGGCGGCGCGCTCCAACTGGAGAACGCCCTGCTCGTCGGCTCCGGCATGACCGCCCAGCACCGGGGGTTCGGCCCCTTCGTACGGGCCACGCTGCGCCTCCGGCGCCATCTGAAGCACATCACGCGGGCGCTGCCGCTGCGCGGATCGTACGCGCGTGGCCTCGGGGGTGAACTGCCCTGGCTGGACGGCGTGATGTCCCATCCGGACGCCGGTGACCCGTTCTGGAAAGGCGCGTCCACCGGTGGTGCCGCCGACGGCCTGCGCGTCCCCACCTGCCTGATCAGCGGCTGGCAGGACGCGCTGGTGGACCAGACCTTCGAGCAGTACGGCAGGCTGCGCCGGTCCGGCTGCGACACCTCCCTGCTCGTCGGACCCTGGACCCACACCTCCGCGCTCCAGCGGGGCTGGCCGGAGGTCTTCGCCGAAAGTCTCGCCTGGCTGCGCGCGCATCTGTGCGGCGACCCCTCGGGGCTGCGCCCGGCCCGGGTGCGGGTGCACATCGGCGGTCAGGGGCACTGGCGGGACCTCGACGAATGGCCGCCGTCCCCGGACACCGCCCCGTGGTACCCCGCGGAGGGCGGGCGGCTCACCCGGCAGTCGCCCGAAACATCCGCCTCGCTGGCCTCCTTCCGCTACGACCCGGCCGACCCCACCCCGTCCATCGGCGGGCCGCTGCTCTCGCCCACCTCCGGGAGCCGGGACAACGGCGATCTCGAGAAGCGCCCCGATGTGCTGACGTTCACCGGCGAGCCGATGGCCGAGCCCATGGACGTTCTCGGCCCGGTCGCGGCGCGGCTGCGGATCTCCACCGACACCGGGCACGCCGATGTCTTCGCCCGCCTGTGCGACGTCGACGAACAGGGCCGTTCGGTCAATGTGTGCGACGGGCTGGTGCGGCTGCCGACCGGGCCGCGGCAGCCCGTGGCGATCACCGTGCCGATGAGCTCCACCGCCCACCGCTTCCTCCCCGGCCACCGGGTCCGTCTGCAGATCAGCGGCGGTGCCCACCCCCGTTACGCCCGCAACACCGGAAGTGGCGAGCCGGCGCTCGACGCGACCACCCTCACGCCCGTGCGCATCACCGTGCACGGGGCCTCGGTGCTGGACCTCCCGGTGGTCGGCGCCGAGCGGTGAGCCGGTGACTGGCGCGCGCGGGGGGCGCGCCGGCCGCCGGTGCACACCGCCGCCCGGCACCGGGCGGACACCCGGCCGCGGTCAGGAGCCCCGCCCCGGCGGGCCTCCTACCGTGGCCGGGCCGGATCGTCCACCACATAGCCGAGGGCCTTGTCGACCACATTGCGCAGCGGACGGCCCTCGCTCCGCCGGATCAGATTGTCGAGGAACAGCTCGCCCAGGTCACCGCGCCAGTCCGTCACCTCGCCCGCGGTGTGCGGGGAGACGATGACGCCCGGCATCTCCCACAGGGGCGACTCCACGGGCAGCGGCTCGTGGGTGAAGACATCCAGCGCCGCCCCGGCCAGCCTGCCCTGGGCCAGGGCGTCGACGAGGGCCTGCTCGTCGACCAGCGGGCCACGCCCGACGTTGACCAGCCGCGCACCCCGCTTCATCGCCGCCAGCACGGGCGCGTCGACCATGCCACGGGTGGCGGGGGTGAGCGGGGCGGCCAGGACCACATAATCCGCCTCGCCCAGCGCCTCGAGCAGGGCCGCCGGGCCGTGCACCACGCCGAAGTCCGGGTCGCCGGTCCGCGGTGTACGGCCGGCACCGCTGACCCGCATGCCGACCGCGCGCAGCAGACGGGCGACGGCACGCCCGATGGAGCCGGTGCCCCAGACCAGGACCGTACGGTCGCCGATGCGCTCGCTGTCCGAGGGCCGCCACTCCCGGCGGCGCTGATGCTCCCAGGTGCCGGGGAAGTCCTTGGCGAGGGAGAGGATCAGCCCCAGGACGTACTCGGCGATGGGCCGGTCGTAGACGCCCCGCGCGTTGGTGAGCACCACCTCGGGATTGCCGGTCAGCGCGGGGAAGAGAAACGGGTCCACCCCCGCCGCCGCCACATGCACCCAGCGCGGCGCCTTCGCCGGATCGCCGGGCCAGGCGGCGGCCACCGCGGTGGACAGCGGCCACCACGCGAGCAGGGCGTCCGCCCCCGGGAGGAACAGCGGCAGCTCCTCCTCGGTGGCGTACACCGTCTCGGCGAGGGACTCGATCCGCGCCTGGTTGGGCGGCAGATGGTCCCGGTACAGGACGACCAGCCGGTCAGCCACGTCCGGCCCCCACGGGCCGGTCGGCGGGAAAGCGCACCTGCCCGCCTGGAACACCTGCCGCGGCGGTGGCATCGGTCATGACGGGTCTCCCACGGGCGTGACGGATACGGGCGGACGCCTCAAGCCTGACCGCCGCCACGCCGGTGGACAACGGACAGAGTGTCCACCCGATGACGAGGGACGGAACACGGTGGACGTTGACGGTGGCCGTCGGCTGAACCAGGGTGATGGCCAGCCGGAACGCGCCACCGGTCGCTCCGGAGCCCATCCCCGTCCCCGGGCCACACCCCGCCCACCGCGCGGTTCCCCCGCCGCATGCGTCCCGACCGCGTACACCGCCGTGCGTGCCCACCGAATGCTTGACACACGATGCCCGCCACCGCCCCGCCACCCCTGGCATCGGCCCGCGCCGCAGCGCCCCTCCTCGTCCCCAGGAGAAGCAAGCATGTCCCTTCCCAGAACCTCCCGAGAGCCCCACCAGAACTCCTCGCCCACCCTGGACAACGCCCCCGTCACCGCCTTCCACCGCAGGATGGTCCTCGTCGCCATGGGCGGTCCGTTCTGCGACGGCTATCTGCTCGGCATCATGGGGGTGGCGCTCAGCCTGATCACCCCGGCCCTGGCCCTGGACACGCTGTGGACCGGGCTCGTCGCGGCGTCCGTCCTGGTGGGCGTCTTCCTCGGTGGCGTGGTGTTCGGCCCGATCACCGACCGGGCGGGCCGCCATCTGATGTATGTGCTCAACCTGGCCGCGTTCGTGATCGGCTCCGCGCTGCAGTTCTTCGTCACCGAGGCGTGGCAGCTACTGGTGCTGCGGCTGTTCATCGGCATCGCCATCGGCGCCGACTACCCGATCGCCTCGGCCCTCACCACCGAGCTGGTGCCGCGCCGGATGCGTGGCCCCGCCCTGTCCGGGCTGGTCCTGGCCTGGTGGGTCGGCTACGGGGTCAGCTACTGGGCCGGGTGGCTGCTGCTGGGCACCGGCGACGACGCATGGCGCTGGATGCTCGCCTCCGGAGCGGTCCCCGCCGTGCTCTTCCTCCTCCTGCGGGCGGGCGTTCCCGAGTCGCCACGGTGGCTGGCGTCGCGGGGACGGGTGGAGGAGGCCAGAGAGGTCGTACGCCGCCACCTCGGCCAGGAGGTCAGCGCCGAGGAACTGCTCGTCGAGACCCGCCAGGACCGGCGCGGCGGCTCCGGGATGGGCAATCTCGCCGAGATCTTCCGCCGCGGCTACGGGATCCCCGCGCTGTTCTGCTCGCTGTTCTGGATCTGTCAGGTGGCGCCCGCCTTCGCGGTGCGGTCGTTCCAGCCGCAGATGCTGGAATCCTTCGGGGTGACCGGCACGTTCGGCGCCAGCGCGCTGATCACCACGATCGCGGTCGCCGGAACGGGCCTGGGACTGGTCGTGGTCAATCGCATCGGCAGGCGTCCGCTGCTCATCGGCAGCTTCCTGTGCATCAATGTCTCCCTGATCGCGCTCATCGTGCTGCCACTGCACTACGCGGTCCTGGTGGTGGGCCTCTTCGCCGCCTTCCAGTTCTTCGAGGCCGCGGGCAGCGGACTGCAGTTCGTCTATCCCAGCGAGCTGTTCCCCACCGATCTGCGGGCCACCGGCGTCGGGGTCGCCACCGCCATGAGCCGGGTGGGCTCCGCCTCCAGCACCTTTCTGCTCCCGATGGCCACCGCCGACCTCGGGGTGCGCGGCACCCTCGCCATCGGGGTGGCGATCACACTCATCGGCCTGGTGGTCTCCGTCCTCCTCGCCCCCGAGACCAAGAACCTCGGCCTGGCCGAAGCCAGCAGCCGCGCCTGACGCTCCATCAAATAGCTGCCTGACGCATCGTCAAATAGTCACCTGACGCACCGTCAATAACATTGTTCACCGCCTCGGAAAGGACGCACCCATGCGCAAGCTGGTCTCCTTCGACTGCTACCGCACGCTCATCAACTTCGACACCCGCACCGCCACCCACGAGATCGTCAAGGACCGGCTCGCCGAGCTCGGTGTCGACCCCGAACAGTTCCATCACGACGCGTATGTGATGCGTTTCCAGGGCGTCCTGGACGAATACCTGCCCTACCGGGAGATCGTCCGCCGCACCCTGCGCAACGTCATGACACTGCACGGCCTGGAGTACCGGGACGAGGACGGCGAGGCGCTGATCGAGGCCATCAAGAAGTTCACCCCCTTCCGCGAGGTCCCCGACGCGCTGCGCCGCCTCAAGGGCGAGTACGACATCGCGATCCTCTCCAACAGCGAGGACGACCTGATCGCCTACGCCGTCGAGGCACTGGGCGTGGACTTCGACCATGTGCTCACCGCCGAGCAGGCCGGTGCCTACAAGCCGCTGCCGCAGGCGTTCGAGTACCTCATGAAGGCCACCGGCCGCGGCCCCGGGGACATCATCCACACCGCCCAGGGCTGGGAGTACGACATCATGCCGACCAAGCGCTACCCGGGCATGCGGCGGATCTGGGTGAACCGCTACGGCTTCCCCGGCTCGTCCGCCTTCCAGCCCTACGAGGAGATCAAGGACCTGTCCGAGCTGCCCGGACTGCTCGGTGTCTGACCCCCGCCCCGGCCACCCCCGCCCCGGCCACTCCCGCCACCGCCCACCCCACGAAGGGAATCCATGACCGCCACCACGGCCGGCCGTCCGGCACCGGTCAACGGCCGCGTCGCCCACTGGTTCGCCGAACTCCCCACCCCGCGTCCGGCGTTGCCCGGCGACCGCGACGCGGATGTGTGCGTCGTCGGCGCCGGACTGACCGGGCTGTGGACCGCGTACTACCTCAAACACGCCGACCCCGGTCTCCGGATCACCGTCCTGGAGGCCGAGTTCGCCGGATTCGGTGCCTCCGGCCGCAACGGCGGCTGGGCCTCCGGACTGATCCCCGGCGCCCGCGACCGGATGGCCAGGGCCTATGGCAGGCCCGCCGTCCTGGACTGGCAGCGGGCCATGAACGAGGCGGTGGACGAGGTGATCGACGTCGCCGCCCGCGAGGGCATCGACGCCGGCATCGTCAAGGGCGGCACCCTGCGCGTCGCCCGCACCCCCGCCCAGGCCACCCGGCTGCGCCACAAGGTCGAACAGGACCATGAGTGGGGGGTGGCCGACTCGGTGCTGCTCACTCCCGCCGAATCCGCGAGGCGCATCCGCGTCGACGGGGTCACCGCCGCCGCCTTCACCCCCCACTGCGCCCGGCTGCAGCCGGCCGCCCTGGTCCGCGGCCTCGCCGACACCGTCGAACGGCTCGGTGTCACCATCCATGAGAAGTCCCCGGTCACCGCCATCGAACCGGGCCGTGCGATCACCGCGCACGGCACCGTCCGGGCCCCCGTCGTCCTCCGGGCCACCGAGGGGTTCACCGCGTCCCTCAAGGGGCTGCGGCGGGCCTGGCTGCCCATGAACAGCTCCATGATCGTCACCGAGCCGCTGCCCGCCCGGATCTGGCGGGAGATCGGCTGGGAGGGCCGGGAGACCCTCGGGGACACCGCCCACGGCCATATGTACGCCCAGCGCACCGCGGACGACCGGATCGCGATCGGCGGCCGCGGGGTGCCCTACCGCTTCGGCTCGCGCACCGACCACCAGGGGCGGGTCGGCGAGCGGACGATCGGCCAGCTCATCCGGACCCTGGAGCGGATGCTGCCGCAGACGGCCGGGGTCCGGGCGGACCACGCGTGGTGCGGGGTGCTGGCCGTGCCCCGCGACTGGTCCGCCACCGTCGGACTGGACCGGGCCACCGGGCTCGGCTGGGCCGGCGGATACGTCGGCCACGGAGTCACCTCCACCAACCTGGCCGCCCGCACCCTCACCGATCTGGTCCTGGAGCGCGACACCCGGCTCACCCGGCTGCCGTGGACCGGCCACGCCCCGGGCACCTGGGAGCCCGAGCCGTTCCGCTGGCTGGGGGTGCGCGGCCTGTATGTCGCCTACCGCCTCGCCGACCGCCATGAGGCGGGCGGACGTGTCCGTACCTCACCCATCGCCACCATCGCCGACCTCATCGCACGCCGTCCGTGAGGCCGCCCGCCGCCGCGTCCGGGCCCCGTTCGGTGGCCCTGGGCGCGGTGGCCCGGCTCTGCGATGATGAGCGGTATCCGGAGGGAGTCCGTCCAGATGCCGTTGCTCACGGTTGCCGACGTCCTGCGCCTTCCCGTCATCGTCGCGGGACTTCCCCGTGTCATGGCCGGTGAGGGGGAGCTGGCCCGTGCGGTCCGCTGGGTGCATGTCACCGAGCTGCTCGACCCCGCCTCGTTCCTCGAGGGCGGAGAGCTCGTACTGACCACCGGCATGCCCCAGCCCAACGACCCCAGCCGGCTGCGCGGCTATGTGGACCAGCTGGCCGACATCGGCGCCGCGGGGCTCGTGGTGGAGCTCGGCCGCCGCTACCAGCAGGTGCCACCGGACCTGGTGGCCGCCTGCCGCGCACGAGACCTTCCGCTGATCGTCCTGTCCCGCGGCATCCGCTTCATCGAGGTGACCCAGACCGTCCACGCGCTGATCCTGGACGCGCAGGGCGAGCTGCTGCGCCGCTCCCAGCAGGTCCATGAGATCTTCACCGCGCTGACGCTGCGCAACGCGGAGCCGAAGGAGCTGGTCCGCGCCGCCGCCGATCTGATGGGCCGCCCGGTGGTCCTGGAGAACCTGCTGCACCACGCGGTGGTCTCCTGTACGGCGGGTGGCACGGCCGGCAAAGTCCTGGAGGCGTGGCCGCGCCGCTCCCGTGCCACGCCGACCCCCGACACCGCGGGGGCCAGCGGACCCGAGGACTGGCTGGTGGCCCCCGTCGAGCACAACGGCCGTCGCTGGGGACGGCTGGTGGCGCTGCCGGACGCGGCCGCCCCCGCGGCCGACCCGGAACACACCATGATCCTCAGGCGCGCCGCCACCGCGCTCACCCTGGCCCGGCTGACCGGCCATACCCAGTGGGACCGCCAGGCCCACACCTGCGCGCTGCTGGAACTGCTGCGCTGGAGCTACCGCGGCCGTACCGAGGCGCGCATCCGCATCGAGGCCCTCGGCATACCCGTCGTCGGCCACCGCCTCATCGCCCTCGCCATCGGCCACCACGGCGCCACCGCCGACGAGACGGGCCTGGACGACCGGCTCGCCGACGCCCTGCGGGACTCCGGCATCAGGGCCCTGGTGGGGCGGCTCTCCCCGGACCGGACCGGGGTGCTGCTCGCGCTGGCCCGGGCCAGCGCCTGGCAGCCGGTGGTGGAGCGGGTCAGCCGGCTCACCGAGGAGACACTGGGCGAGCCGGGGGTGGTGGCGGTCGGTCCGGGAGTGACGGAGATCGACCAGGTGGCACGGGCGTTCCGGGAGGCCGAGGAGGTCGTGGACGCCATCGGCCCCGGCACCCCGCACCGGCCGTTCCATGTGCCCTCCGACGTCGGACTGCCCGAGCTGCTGTACGCGCTCCGCGACGACATCCGTGTGCAGAAGTACGTAGAGCACCAGCTGGGCAGGCTGATCGAGTACGACGAGCGGCATGCGGGCGATCTGCTGAGCACGCTGCGCCACTACCTCGCCGCGGGCAACAAGTCCATCGCCGCCAAACAGATCGGCCTCTCCCGCCAGGCGTTCTACCAGCGGCTGCACACCATCGAACGGCTGCTCGGCCGAGACCTGGAGTCCGGTGTGCAGCGCACCCAGCTCCATGTCGCCGTCACCGCCCTGGACACGCTGACGGCGGCCGGCGCGGGAGGATGGGACGCATGACATCCGAGACCGGCTATCTGCTGGACAACCGGCAACGCGAGGCCGGGCGGCGCTTCGACGCGCTGGCCGAGCTCTTCGACCCGTGGACCCTCGACCACCTCGACCACCTCGGCCTGGCCGCCGGTTGGCGCTGCTGGGAGGTGGGAGCGGGTGGGCCGTCGGTGCCCACCGCCCTCGCGGAGCGGACCGGGCCCACCGGACAGGTGCTGGTGACCGATATCGACACCTCTTGGCTGACGGAGCTGTCCGGCCCGGCCGCCGCCCCGATCGAGGTGCGGCGCCATGACGTGGCCCGCGATGAGCCACCGGGTGGCGGCTTCGACCTCGTCCACGCCCGGCTGGTGCTGGTGCATCTGCCCGACCGGGCCGAGGCGCTGCGGCGGATGGCCGAGGCGGTACGGCCGGGCGGGTGGCTGGTGGTGGAGGACGCCGACCCGGCGCTCCAGCCCCTCGCCTGCCCCGACGAACGCGGCCCGGCCGAGGAGCTGGCCAACCGGATCCGCCGCGGGTTCCGCGCGCTGCTCGCCGAGCGCGGTGTGGACCTCGCCTTCGGCCGCACCCTGCCCGCCCTGCTGCGCGGCGCCGGGCTCCACGACGTACGCGCCGAGGGCTGCTTCCCGCTGACCTCCCCGGCGTGCCGGGAGCTGGAGGCGGCCACCGTGCGTCAGCTGCGCGGGCGGCTGGTGGCGGGCGAGCTGGCCACCGAGGAGGAGATCGAGCGCCATCTGGACCATCTGCGCGGCGAGGGGATGGACGTCACCACCGCCCCGCTCATCACCTGCTGGGGCCGGCGCCCCCACTGAGCGGATGGCAGGGCCGGGGTGCTCAGTCGAGCAGGCCGAGCTGTCCCGCGGCCCGGATCGCCAGCCAGACCTCGGCGAACGCACCGGTGCTGGACAGATCGCGGCCGGTCAGCTCGCTGAAGCGGCGCAGCCGGTAGGCCAGCGTATTGGGGTGCACATGGAGCGCCGCGGCCGCCTCGTCCGTACGGCGGTCGCGCTCCATCCAGGTGCGCACCGACGGCAGCAGCCGTGAGCCATGCCCCGCGTCGTAGCGCTGCGCCGCGCCCAGCACATGCTCGACCAGGTCGGTGAGGGCTGCCGGGTCGTCGGGCAGCCAGCGGCCGGTGACATCGTCGCCGTACCGTACGAGGGCCCGGCCGGACGCGACGGCGTGGGAGGCCGCCCACAGCGCCTCGCGCTGGGCGATCCGCAGCGGGGCGCCCGGGCTGAACGGGCGGCTCATCCCGGCGGCCACGCCGGGCAGCGTCTCGACCGCGTCACCCAGGCCCGGTGAGCCGAGCAGATAGCGGTCCTCGCCGCGCTTGAGCAGCAGACACGGCTGATCCTCCAGCGCCCGCAGCACGGCGTCCTCGGTGGCGCCCCGGACCACCGCCAGCACGGTCTCGCCCTCGATGGAGTGGCGCAGCAGATGGCGCCGCGCCACCGCGGGTTCGAGCGCGCCCTGCAGCAGCTCGGCGAGGATCTCCGCGCCCTCGCGGCGCAGCGTCTCCCGTTCGGTGCGGACCATGGCCACCTGGAGGGCGGCCACCGTGGCGATGTGCTGCACCACCGCGAGCCCCGCCGGGCGGGCGCCCTCCCGTTCGAAGGCGATGAGGAAACCCGCCGGGCCACCGGGGGAGGGGACCGGTAGGGCGAAGCCGCCGGGGATGGTCGGCGGGGCGTCCGCCGAGCCGGGGATCACCGAGGTGTCGGGCGCGGGCACACCGGGCAGCAGCGGACGGCCTTGGGGGGTGCACAGATAGATGTCGTAACCGGACAGCTTCTCCAGCCGGCTGAACAGCGTCGCGGTGTCCAGATTCTCCGAGGTCAGCCAGCGCAGCGCGCCGAACACCTGCAACTGGGCGCCCAGCCGGTGGCGGGCGTCCTCCTGGACGGCGGCGGCCACTTCCTGCGCCACCGCCATGAACGGCACGGCCAGCGGGATCTCCAGGACCGGCATGCCCCGCTCCTCGGCGGCGTCGAAGAACGCCCGGCGCAGCGGGGGCATGCGCAGCTGGGCGGAGACGGCCAGGGCGGCCACACCGGCGTCGTCGAGCCGCTCGAGATAGCCGCGCTGTCCGGCCGCCGAGCGGGGCATCGCTATCCCCGTCGTCATGATCATTTCGGAGCCGAGCAGCCACGGCGTGGGGTCGTCCAGCTCGCTCACATGGGCCCAGGACACCGAGCGGTGCAGCCCGGCGCCACCCGCGATCAGACGTAGCTGGAGGGCCGGATACGACAGCAGATCGTCGACCGTCACACCCTGCTCTTTGTTGTTCACCACAAATTGAGCCTAACTCTTTGTCTCAGCAACGATTGTCGCGCGGTTCCTCCGCTGTGCAGACTCGCCCGACCGGACCCCACCGGCGCACGTGAAGAAGGGACTGCGAGAACCATGACCGAACCCCGAGGACCCGTCGACTCCTCCCGGGTCCCGCGCTTCGCCGGCCCGGCCACCTTCGCCAGGCTGCCCCGCCTCGACGAGGTGTCCGGCGCCGACGTGGCCGTGGTGGGTGTCCCGTTCGACGGCGGTGTCTCCTACCGCCCCGGCGCCCGCTTCGGGCCCGCCGCGGTACGCGAGGCCAGCCGGCTGCTGCGCCCCTACCACCCGGGCCTCGATGTGTCGCCGTTCGCCACCCAGCAGGTGGCCGACGCCGGTGACATCGCCGTCAACCCCTTCGACATCGGCGAGGCCATCGAGACCATCCAGGACGCCGCGAACGGCCTGCAGGCCGACGGCACCCGGCTGGTCACCATCGGCGGCGACCACACCATCGCGCTCCCGCTGCTGCGCGCCGCCGCACAGCGGCACGGCCCGGTCGCGGTGCTCCACTTCGACGCGCACCTGGACACCTGGGACACGTACTTCGGCGCCGAGCACACCCACGGCACCCCGTTCCGCCGGGCCGTGGAGGAGGGTGTCGTCGACACCTCCGCCCTCTCGCACGTCGGCACCCGCGGCCCGCTGTACGGCAAGCAGGACCTCACCGAGGACGAGAAGCTGGGCTTCGGCATCGTCACCTCCGCCGATGTCTACCGGCGCGGCGCCGACGAGGTGGCCGACCAGTTGCGCCAGCGCATAGGCGACCGGCCGCTGTACATCTCCATCGACATCGACTGCCTCGACCCGGCCCACGCCCCCGGCACCGGCACCCCGGAGGCGGGCGGCCTGACCTCGCGCGAACTCCTGGAGATCCTGCGCGGACTGGCCGGCTGCCGACTGGTCGGCGCCGATGTGGTGGAGGTGGCGCCCGCTTACGACCACGCCGAGATCACCTCGGTCGCGGCCTCCCACGTCGCCTACGACCTGATCAGCCTGCTCGCACTACAGGGGAAGCGGGAGACAACGGATGAGTGACTCCCCGGCACTGACCGAGGTCGAGAGCTACGGGGTCGAGCGCATCCCCGACGCGGACCGCAGCGCGACCCCCTTCGACCTGTTCCGTGTGGCGTTCGGTGGCGCCAACACCTTCGCCACCTGTGTGCTCGGCGCCTTTCCGATCCTCTTCGGGCTCTCCTTCTGGCAGGGCCTGGCGGCGACCGTGCTCGGCGTGGTGGGCGGGTCCCTGATCCTCGCCCCGCTCGCGGTGTTCGGCCCGCGCAACGGCACCAACAACGCGGTCTCCTCCTCGGCACACCTGGGGGTGCACGGGCGGATCGTCGGCTCCTTCCTGTCGCTGCTCACCGCCATCGCGTTCTTCTCCATCTCGGTGTGGTCCTCCGGAGACGCGCTGGTCGGCGGCGCCCACCGGCTGATGGGCGTGGAGCAGAACGACGGCGTGTTCGCCCTTGCGTACGGCATCTTCGGGCTGCTGGTGCTGACGGTGTGCGTGTACGGCTTCCGGTTCATGCTCTTCGTCAACAAGATCGCGGTGGTGGCGGCCTCGACACTGTTCGTCCTCGGCTTCTTCGCCTTCGTGGGGGACTTCGACCCCGGCTACCAGGGCTCGTTCGCCTCGGTGTCCACGGCCGGGTTCTGGCCCGCGTTCATCGGCTCGGCGCTGATCGTGCTGTCCAACCCGGTGTCCTTCGGGGCCTTCCTCGGCGACTGGGCGCGCTACATCCCCGCCGACACCCCGCGCCGGAAGGTCGTCACGGCGGCGTTCGCCTCGCAGATCGCCACCATCCTGCCGTTCTTCTTCGGTCTGGCCACCGCCTCGATCATCGCCAAGAAGGCCGCGCCGTACATGGACGCGGACGCGCCGAACTACGTCGGCGGGCTGCTGGCCATCTCGCCCGGCTGGTACTTCCTGCCGGTGTGCCTGCTCGCGCTCATCGGCGGCCTGTCCACCGGCACCACCTCGCTCTACGGCACCGGCCTGGACTTCTCCAGCGTGTTCACCCGGTTCAGCCGGGTGCAGGCCACGCTGTTCGTCGGAGTGCTCTCGATCGGGTTCATCTTCCTCGGCCGGTTCGCGGCCAATCTCTCCCAGTCCATCTCCACCTTCGCCACGCTGATCATCACCTGCACCGCCCCGTGGATGATCATCATGGTGCTCGGCTATGTGACCCGGCGCGGCTGGTACGACCCCGATTCACTCCAGGTGTTCAACCGGCGCCAGCGCGGTGGCCGTTACTGGTTCCACCACGGCTGGAACTGGCGTGGCATGGGCGCCTGGCTGACCGCGGCGGTGCTCGCCCTGATGTTCGTCAACGTCCCCGGGCAGTACGTCGGCCCGCTCGGCGATCTGGCCGACGGCGCGGACATCTCGCTGCCGGTCGGTCTCGCCACCGCCGCGCTCCTCTACCTGACCCTGCTGTGGATCTTCCCCGAGCCGCGCGAGGTGTACGGGCCCGAGGGGCCGCGGCTGGTCCGCGCCTCGGACGCGCCCGTTCCGCCGATCACCACGGAGACCGGCGCGCCCGTGACCGCGGTGGCGGAAGGGGCGTGAGGCCGCCATGCGCCTGATCGACCTGTCCGTCCCGATCGCCACGGGAATGCCGGTCTACCCCGGCGATCCGCAGGTGGCCATCGCCCCGGCGCTGAGCGCCGCCGCCGACGGGGTGAACGTGCTGCACCTGGACATGGGGTCGCAGTCCGGCACCCATGTCGACGCGCCGTTCCACATCGACGACGCGCTGCCCACCCTGGACGAGCTGCCCCTGGAGCGCTTCTGGGGCCGGGCCGTGGTGGTGGACGCCCGTGGCGCGGAGCCCCGGACCCCGCTCGGACCGTCCCTGTTCGAGCGGTGCCTGTCCGAGGGCCGCCCGCGGGCCGGAGACATCGTGCTCGTGGCCACCGGCTGGTCACGGCACTGGGGCGGCGACGACTACCTCGCCCATCCGTATCTGACCCGGGAAGCCGCCGAACTCCTGGTGGCCGCCGGGATCCGCACCGTCGGCATCGACGCGCTGAGCGTCGACCCCACCCCCGCCGACGACTTTCCCGCCCACCGGATCCTGTGCGGCGCCCACGCCGTCATCGCCGAGAACCTCACCGGTCTCGACCCCCTGCTCGACGCGCAGACGGCGGGAGAACCCATCGAGGTCTCCCTGCTGCCGCTGCGGCTCCCCGCGGCCGACGGCGCCCCCGTACGGGCCGTGGCCCGCGTCGGCTGAACCACCCACGCAAGGAGCACCACCCCATGAACGACGAGGTTCTGCAGGCCGCCGACGCCGTGGTGGCGGCGTTCGGCGAAGGCCGCCTCGACGACTACTTCGCGGCGTTCGCACCCGACGCCACGTTCGTCTTCCACACCACCTCCGAACGGCTCACCTCCACCGCGGAGTACCGGGCGCTGTGGGACCGCTGGGTCGCGGAGGACGGCTTCCGCGTCCTGGCCTGCGCCTCCACCGACCGACTGGTCCAACTCCTCGGCGACACAGCGGTGTTCACCCATCTGGTGAAGACCACGGTGAGCACCACGGCCGGTGAGGAGACCACTCACGAGCGCGAGACCATCGTCTTCCGCCGTCAGACCCATGGCCACTGGCTGGCCGTACACGAACATCTCTCCGCAGCACCCGGCACGATCATGGAGACGGAACGATGAGCGAGCTTCTCGTCCTGCGCAACCACATCGACGGCACCTACACCGACGCCGCCGACGGCCGCCGCCTGGAGGTCACCGACCCCGTCACGGGCGAGGTGTACGCGTCCTCGCCCCTGTCGGGCGCCGCCGACGTCGACGCCGCGATGGCCGCCGCCGCGGCGGCCTTCCCCGTCTGGCGCGACGCCACCCCGTCCACCCGGCAGAGGCTGCTGCTGAGGATCGCGGACGCGGTCGAGGCCCGGGCGGAGGAGATCGCGGACGCGGAGTGCCGCAACACCGGAAAGCCGCGCGCCCTCACCCTCACCGAGGAGATCGCCCCGATCGTCGACCAGCTCCGGTTCTTCGCCGGTGCCGCGCGGCTGCTGGAGGGCCGGTCGGCGGGCGAGTACATGGAGGGCCTGACCTCGATCATCCGGCGCGAGCCGATCGGGGTGTGCGCGCAGGTCGCGCCGTGGAACTACCCGCTGATGATGGGCGTCTGGAAGTTCGCCCCGGCTCTCGCCGCGGGCAACACCGTCGTCCTCAAGCCGTCGGACACCACCCCCGCCTCCACCGTGCTGCTCGCGGGCATCATCGGCGACATCCTCAAGGAGATGGGCCTCCCGGCCGGTATCTTCAACGTGGTGTGCGGCGACCGCGAGACCGGCCGGCTGATGGTCGAGCACCCCACCCCGGCGATGGCGGCCATCACCGGCTCGGTGCGCGCGGGCATGCAGGTCGCCGCGTCGGCCTCGAAGGACATCAAACGGGTCCATCTGGAACTGGGCGGCAAGGCCCCGGCGGTGGTCTTCGAGGACGCCGATATCGCGGAGGCCGTGGAGGGCGTCTCCCTCGCCGGATTCTTCAACGCCGGACAGGACTGCACCGCGGCCACCCGGGTCCTGGTCCACGAGTCGGTCCACGACGCGTTCGTGACCGCGCTCGCCAAGGCCGCCGCCGCGACCAGGACGGGCGGTGGCATCGACGACGAGGAGGTGCTGTACGGGCCGTTGAACAACGCGGGCCAACTCGCCCAGGTCTCCGGCTTCATCGAGCGGCTGCCCGCACACGCCACGGTGGAGACGGGCGGCCACCGGGTCGGCGACAAGGGCTTCTTCTACGCGCCCACCGTGGTCTCCGGACTCAAGCAGGACGACGAGATCATCCAGAACGAGGTCTTCGGCCCGGTCATCACCGTCCAGCCGTTCCGTGACGAGGCTCAGGCCGTCGCGTACGCCAACGGCGTGGAGTTCGCCCTCGCCTCGTCGGTGTGGACCAAGGACCACGCCCGCGCGATGCGGATGTCCAAGGCACTGGACTTCGGCTGCGTATGGATCAACACCCATATGATCCTCGCCGCCGAGATGCCGCACGGCGGCTACAAGAAGTCCGGCTACGGCAAGGACCTCTCCGCGTACGGCTTCGAGGACTACACCCGCGTCAAGCACGTCATGACGGCCCTCTGACGTCCGCCGCTCTTCCGGCCTCATCACCGCGCCGCACCGATCCGGCGCGGTGATGAGGGGAAGGCGTCCGCTCGCGCCGACCACCCGTAGGTGAACGAGCCCCCGCGGAAGCCTGGTTCAGCCCGCTCGGGGCCTGCCCGACTAGTCTGGTGCGGTATGAGCGAGATGACACTGCGCCGGGCCCATGTCTCCGACCACGGGACCATCGTCGAGTGCGTGCGGAGCTGGTGGGGCGACTCACGCACCCCCGAGCAGGCGCGCGAGCTGTCGCTGCTGGTGCCCAGGCTGTTTCTGCAGTTCTTCTCCGGCACCAGCCTGGTGCTGGAGGACGGGGACGGGATCAAGGCGTTCCTCGTGGGCTTCCACGCCGCGGACAACGACGACGAGGCGTACATCCACTTCGTCGGGGTCGACCCCCAACTGCGCGGGCAGGGCGTGGGCGGCAGGCTCTACACGGCCTTCTTCCAGCGCGCCGCCGAGGCGGGCCGCCGGGAGGTGCGCGCCATCACCTCGCCCGCGAACACCGGATCCGTGGCCTTCCACCGAGCCATGGGGTTCACCGTCGAACCGGGCGATCAGGAGATCGGCGGCGTTCCCGTGCACAGCGACTACGACGGCCCCGGGCGGCACCGGGTCTGCTTCCACCGGCGGATCGCCGTTCAGCCGTAGCGGACGCGAGGGCTGGGCGGACGCGAGGGGTTGACGGTGGGGGAGTGGTGCCCTACACCGATATGGGAGCGCTCCCATGACTCCGCCGGCTCCCATGACTCATGGACCGAACCTCATGGACCTCATGGACCTCATGGACCGCCTGGACCGCCGAAAGGAAAGCCCATGACACGCACCAGACATCCGCTCGCCGGCCTGATCCCCTTACTCGTGTTCCTCGCCGTCTTCGCCGTGCTCGTCCCGCTCGGCGCCGGTACGGCCCGCGCCGAGTCCAATGGCGGGGTGAAGGTCATGCCGCTGGGTGACTCGATCACCGACGGGTTCAACGTTCCGGGCGGCTACCGAGTCGGCCTGTGGCAGAAGTTCGCGGCGGGCCGTTACAAGGTCGATCTCGTCGGCTCGCTCTTCAACGGCCCGGCGGGTCTGGGCGATCACGACCATGAGGGGCACTCGGGCTGGACGATCCAGCAGATCGACGACAACGTCGTCAACTGGCTCCGCGCCCAGAACCCGCACACCATCCTGCTGCACATCGGCACCAACGACATCTACGGCAGCGACCCCGCCGGGGCGCCCGCCCGACTCTCCACCCTGATCGACCACGTCACCGCCCAGGCGCCGAACGCGGAACTCTTCGTCGCCACCATCACCCCGCTGGGCTCCTGGGACTCGACCGTGCGGGCCTACAACGCGGCGATCCCCGGCATCGTGCAGAGCAAGGTCAACGCGGGCAAGCGTGTCCATCTGATTGACATGTACAGGGCATTGACGCCCGCGGATCTGGCCGACGGGGTGCATCCGAACGCCGGTGGCTACGACAAGATGGCCGACGTCTGGTGGAGGGCACTGCTGTCGGTGCCGGGCAGCATCGGCACCCCCTCGTCCACCACCCCCTCGTCCACCACCCCCTCGTCCACCAACGCCGGGTCCACGGCGTATGGCAACGGGTCGGCCGCACGGGCGGCATGAGCCGCATAAGGGGCATGAGCCGCCCCCTTCACCGTCTCAGTCCAGGAAGGACAGCCGCATGAACCACACCCCCGCGTCCGCGGGAACCACGCGCATACTCGGACGGCGCCGGAGGACACCGAGGTCGATGGCCGCGGCGTTACTCGGCGGCGTACTGCCGCTGCTCGCCTCACTGTTCCTGCTGGCCCCGACCCCCGCGGCGGCGGCCTCGCTCACCGAGGTCACGGGCTTCGGCACCAACCCGAGCAACCTCCGCATGTACGAGTACGTGCCGAGCAACGTCGCGGCACGGCCGGCCGTCCTCGTGGCGGTGCACTACTGCACCGGCTCGGGGCCCGCGTTCTACTCCGGCACCGAGTTCGCCTCCCTGGCGGACCGTTACGGCTTCATCGTCATCTATCCGTCCGCCACCAGAAGCGGCGCCTGCTTCGACGTCTCCTCCCCGCAGGCACTGCGCCACGACGGCGGCAGCGACCCGGTGGGCATCGTGTCGATGGTCCGCTACGCCCAGCAGCGCCACAACGCCGACCCCAACCGGGTCTATGTCACCGGCGCCTCATCGGGCGCCATGATGACCAACGTCCTGCTGGGCGACTACCCGGATGTGTTCAAGGCGGGCGCGGCGTTCGCGGGCGTGCCCTTCGGCTGCTTCGCCACCACCGACGGATCCGGCTGGAACAGCGCCTGCGCCAACGGCACCATCACCAAGACACCGCAGGCGTGGGGCGACCTCGCGCGCGGGGCCTACCCCGGATACCAGGGCGCCCGGCCGAGGATGCAACTGTGGCACGGCACCGATGACGGCACCCTGCGCTATCCGAACTTCGGCGAAGAGATCAAGCAGTGGACCAACGTGCTCGGGGTGAGCCAGACCCCCGTCCTCACGGACCGTCCGCAACCCACCTGGACCCGCACCCGCTACGGCGCCACGGGCAACCAGGCCCCCGTCGAGGCGATCAGCGTTCAGGGCACAGGACACTCCCTCCCGGCCGCCGGCATGGCCGCACGGGTCATCACCTTCTTCGGCCTGGACGCCGGCTGACCTGCTGACCGGCGGGGACGACTATGAGGAAGTCGCCGAGGGGTCGGTGTCGCCGGCCCCTCGGCGGCCTTCGAGCTGCGCCGCATGCACGACGAACCGTCCGACTCCCCGCTGTTCGGGGAGCCGTTCCTGTGGGCAGCCCTCTTCCGCCGCGCCACGGAGGCCGGGAGCACCGTGGTCTGAGGGCGGCAATGCGGAGGCCGATGACGGTCACCGCGCCGGGGCGGGCCCCGATACGGAAACATCGGCCGAGGCGTCGGCGTGGCCGGCGGTCCACCGCTGGTCGTTCCGGTCGTCGGCCGAGCGGAGCTCGACCTGGCTGTCGGGGTCGTCGCCCGGGGTGACGGCGAAGTCGGGTGCGATATGAGGGCGTATCAACCCTTGGCGGTCGACCACGAACCGCAGGTTCTCGCCGTTGTCGCCCTCGGCGGAGGAGCACGGCCAGATGCCGACACCCCGGTCGGTGTCCCCACGCGAGTCCAGGCAGAAGTCGGGGTCGGCCTCGGTGTGCAGCAGCCCCTCGGAGTCCAGCCGCCACCGCTGGGTGTCGGTCCCGGCGCACTGGGCCAGGACGGCGTCTGTGCGCTTCTCCAGCCGCTGGTCGCGGATGTCCAGACAGAGCCCGGAATCGGCGTTGATCACCGCCGTGTAGGTGTCGCCCGGAATCGGGGCGTCGGGCGGCGGCGCGGTGCTCGGGGGAGGTGTGGCGGGGGCGGTCGTGGGCGGTTCGGTCATGCCACCGGGGTTCGGCGGGCGCTGTGGCCGTTTCGTCGGAGCCGGCGAATCCGTCGTCGGCCGAGCCGAAGGAGCCGAAGGGGTGGCGGACGCGGGCGGAGGTGTGTTCGTGCGACCGGCCGGGGTCATGTCGTCCCCGCCGGACACCAGGACGGCGACCGTGGCGGCCACCGCCGCCACGGCCGCCACCGCGATCAGCGCGGTCGTCGCGGGCGGCCGGGAGCCCGTCCAGGCCGGTCGGCGCCACCGGCCCGCGGATCCACCGTCCATCGGCATGTTCGGCACGTCCGGCGCGATGCCCGCGCCCTCAGCGACCCCCGTGACTCCGGCGGCCCCCGCGACCATCGCGCCCTCCGCGGTCTCGGCGGGGGGATACGGCGGCGGGGGAGCGGGGACCAGGGGCGGGTCCGGCTGCCGCGGTTGCGCGGGCTTCGGCGTCGCCGATCCCACCGAGGGCAGTCCGCCGACCGGTCCCGCCGTGACATAGGCTGCCCCGCCCCACCCCAGGAGCCCGTCGGCGATTACGGTCCGGGGATCCCCGTCCATCCGTATCAGGTCGCCGTACACCCCGGCACACGACGGGCAGGTGGACAGATGGCGGTCCAGGTCGTCGCAGCGCCGGGGGTTGTCCGGCCGTACCGCGGCCTCGATGAGGCCCCGGAACCCCTGACAGGTCTGCTCGCCGCCACGCTCCAGATGGGTCCGCAGCCACGCCTCGCGCAGGGCGCCCCGTGCCGTCTCCCGGAGCGTGGGAACGGTGTGCGGCGCCAGCCCCGCGAAGGTGGCCACCGCCGTGTCTGGATCCTCGTCCACCACGCTGTACCACAGGACATCACGGGTGCGTGCCGAGAGGCTGAGGAAGCCACCGAGCATGGCCGAACGCTCCCGCGCCCTCCGGTGTCCGGCCTGGCGGTCCGCGGTGATACCGGAGCGGCCGAGCCACTCGGCGAACGTGGGGTCCAGCCTCTCCGCCCGGTTGCCCTCCGCCCAGGTGGCGGCCACCCGCTGGACGAGCAGCAGCAGATGGTGCCGCCACGGTCCCCAGGGATCGATACCGCGACAGGTCTCCTGCGCGGCGAGGCCGAAGGACAGGTCGGCGAGCTGGTCGGCGTCGGTCCGGGTCCTGGCGCAGAGCCGGGCGTAGGACAGCACCGCCGGCAGGTGGCGCTCCCGCAGCTGCTGCGTGGCGGGGAGGGCGGTGGGCGCCCCGGAGTGGATGCGCTCGGTGAGTTCCGCGTCGGACAATTGGGCGTACGGCCGCTGCCCGGCGGTGGCATCGGGCTCGGCTCCGTGCTGGTCGGTCACCCTCGCGACTCCTCGCGTCACCGGCAGTGAGACGAGTGCCCATACTGGTGGAGCGCGCGGGTGCGGGTAAAGGTATCCGGCAGGAACTCCCTTGAGACGACAATTAATTACGGTCCGTGGTGAAGCGGCCGACGAGTTCACGCTTGAGTACCTTGCCGCTGGGGCCCAGGGGGAAGGCGTCGATGAACTTCACCCGGCGCGGGTACTTGTGTCCGGCGAGCCGCTCCCTGGCCCACTCCACGATGCCGGAGCCCAGGGCCGCGTCCGGGGCCGTCCCCGGTCGTGGCCGCACCACGGCGCACACCTCCTCGCCGTACACCTCGTCGGGCAGTCCGATGACGGCCACCTGAGCGATGTCCGGGTGGCGCATGAGCACGTCCTCGACCTCGCGTGGGTAGACGTTGTATCCGCCGCGCACCACCAGGTCCTTCTTGCGGTCCACGAGGGTGAGATAGCCTTCCGCGTCCTTGGTGCCGAGGTCGCCCGAGCGGAACCACCCGTCGACCAGCACCTCGGCCGTGGCCTCCGGACGGTTGAGATAACCGGCCATCACATTGTGGCCACGGATGACGATCTCACCGACCGTGCCGGTCGGCAGCAGCTCGACGCGGTCCTCCACATCGGCCGCGGCGATCTCCGCCTCGACGCCCCAGATCGGGCGCCCCACCGTCCCCGGTTTACGCGGCCACGCCTTCTGGTTGTAGGCGACCACCGGTGACGCCTCGGTCAGGCCGTACCCCTCGTAGATCGGGCAGCCGAAGACCTCCTGGAAGTCCTCGAGCACCTTCACCGGAAGCGCCGAGCCCCCGGAGAACGCGCGGTCGAGGGCGGGGCGGCGGGGGTTCTGGGCGGCGGCGTCGAGCAGCGCCAGAAACATGGTGGGCACCCCCATGAAGACGGTGCACCCCTCGGTGACCATCAGGTCCAGCGCCCGGGGGCCGTCGAACCGGCTCATCAGCACCATCGTGCCGCCCGCCAGGAAGGTGGTGCCCATCCCGCAGGTCTGCCCGAAGGTGTGGAACAGGGGCAGACAGCCGAGCAGCACATCGTCGGGGCCGAGGTCGAAGGGCGAGAGCATCGTGGTGCTCACGTTCATCACCAGGTTGAACTGGGTGATCATCGCGCCCTTGGGCCGGCCGGTGGTGCCCGAGGTGTACAGGACCACGGCGAGGTCGCCGGGCTCGCGCGGCACACAGCGGTCCAGCGGATCAGCGTGTTCGGCCAGGGCGTCCAGGCGCGGTCGGCCGCCGTCGTGCTCCTCCATAACGGTGATCAGCGGGACCCCGGCCACCTCCGCGCCCTTGGCGCCCTCGGTCAGCATCGGCGCCCCGCACACCAGTACCTTCGACTCCGAGTCGCGCAGCACATGAACGATCTCGTCGGCGCGCAGCAGACCGTGCACCGGGACGGCCACGGCGCCGAGCGCCAGCACCCCGTAGTACACCATCGGGAAGTGCGGTGTGTTCGGCAGCAGCAGCGCCACCCGGTCGCCCGCACCGATGCCGTGGTCGCGCAGTACGGTGGCGTACCGCCGCGTGGCGTCCCACAGCTCGCGGTAGGTGATGCGCTGCGAGCCGAAGACGAGCGCGGGGTGGTCCGGGCGCCGCAGCGCGGACTCGGCGAGCACCGCCGCCGCCGTGAGTGTCACGCCCCGGCCCTCTGGGCGGCCAGCTGCTGCTTGTCCGGCTTGCCGGCACCGGTCAGCGGAAGGTCGCCATGGAAGGTGATGGCGGCAGGTACATGCTTGGGCGACAGCTCACCGGTCACATGGTCGAGCAGCGAGGTGAAGTCGGCGGCGCCACCGGGGCGGAGCACGACCGCCGCGTGGATGTGTTCCACCCGGTCCCCGTCGGCCACTCCGTACACCGCGGCCTGGGCGACATCGGGGTGGGTCAGCAGCGCGTTCTCCACGGCGAGGGGATGGACCTTGATCCCGTTGGTCTTCATCACCTCGCCCACCCGGCCGTGCAGACGCACATAGCCGCGCTCGTCGAGGGAGCCGAGGTCGCCGGTGTACACCCAGCCGTCGCGTACGGTCTCCGCGGTCAGCTCCGGCTCGCGCCAGTAGCCGAGCATGTTGAACGGCGACCGTACGCAGATCTCGCCGATCTCGCCCACCGGCAGATCACGCTGGTCGTCCTGGTCGCGGATGCGCACCTCGGCGGTCAGCCGGCCGGCGGTCATCCGCAGCTCGGGGTCGAAGTGGTCCGGCGGGACGAGCACGCTGATACCGCTGGTCTCGGTGGTGCCGTAGAACTGCAGCAGCACCGGGCCGAACACCTCGACCGCCTCGGCCAGCCGGGCCGGGGAGGCGGGGCAGCCGCCGTAGGAGATGATCTGGATGCTGGACAGATCGGTGCCCTTGATGGCCGGGTGGTCCACCAGCATGTACAGCTGCGGAGGGGTGAGGGTGAGCGCGGACACCCGGTGGCGCTCCACCGCGCCGAGCACCGCACTCGCGTCGAAGCCGTCGTGCAGGACCACCGTGCCACCGGAGGCGAGGGCGAGGTCGGCGCCCGAGCCGTTGGAGTGGCTCACCGGCAGTGTCGACAGATAGGTGATCGGGGCGGGTGCGTCAAGTCCCGCCCGCAGATAGAGCGTTCGGACGCGGAAGGGAAGTGTCACACCCTTCGGGGTGCCGCTGGTGCCGCTGGTGAACAGGACTACGGCCGCACGCTCGGGGTCGGTCTCCACGACCGTCAGGTCGAAGGCGTCCGCGTCGCCCGTGGTCAGGTCCAGCACATCCGGGCCGAGGGAGCCCAGCGCGGCGAGCCGGGGCGGATCCGGCAGCCGCTCGCACAGCTCCCGGGCCAGGCCCAGGTTCTCCTCGTCGACGGCGAGGAAGGTGGCGCCCGTCCTCTTCAGGATCTCGTACCGCTCGCGGGTGGCCAGCTGATCGGTGGGATCCACCGCGTTGGTGGAGTGCAGATGGACCACCGTGGCGCCGACAAGGTTCGCCGCATAGCGCAGAATGATGGTGGCCGGGGTGTTGGAGACCGTCAGCACGGCCACTACCGGAATTTCTTCCTCCGCTATCTGGCGGCGCAGGAATTCCGCCGCCGCGACCACGGTCCGGGTGAACTCGCCGGCGGTGTACCGCTCATCGTCCCGGAGCAGGGCCACCCGCTCCCCATCGGCTGATAGAGCCTCGAGGACCCGTCGGACGTAATTGTCGGTCGGAGACATCGAAACTCCAGTTCGCCGTTTGCCGATGAGTTCAGGGAGCCGTTTCCCGCTGAAGGATGACACCCCGCCCCCGGCATGGCAACCTTCTTCCATCCGCCTGTCAGTTTCTTGCCGTGAAACCGAGTTGGGCGCCCTCAGGTTGCCATTCGGCATACCGATTGACGGCCCACCGCATGTAGATTGGCGCCGACGGGGGGTCGACACGGCTCATCCCGCATTCTGCACGGTCCCCAGTAGCCTAAAAGCGAAGTGAGTGGACGTGACGACTCAATATCTGGACCTGTTTTCGCGCCTCACCGAGGGTTCTGACGGTGGAAAGCGCGAGTTCCTGGAGATCGGACGGCTCGCCGGTCAGTTCCCCGCCGCCAGCGTCAGCGGCGTCGAGGACGCCTCCCAGATCAGCGTCTGGTGCAGCAACGACTACCTCGGCATGGGCCAGCACCCCGCCGTCCTGGACGCCATGAAGGAAGCCGTCGACCAGTACGGGGCGGGTGCCGGCGGCTCACGCAACATCGGCGGCACCAACCACTACCACGTGCTGCTGGAGAAGGAGCTCAGCGCGCTCCACGGCAAGGACGACGCGCTGCTGTTCACCTCCGGCTACACCGCCAACGACGGCGCGCTGTCCGTCGTCGCCGGCCGCATGGAGGGGTGCGTCGTCTTCTCCGACGCGCTGAACCACGCCTCCATCATCGACGGCCTGCGCCACAGCGGCGCACAGAAGCGGATCTTCCGGCACAACGACACCGCGCACCTCGAGCAGCTGCTCGAGGCCGCCGACCCCGACGTGCCCAAGCTGATCGTCGCCGAGTCCGTCTACTCGATGAACGGCGACATCGCGCCGCTCGCGGAGATCGCCGACCTCGCCGAGCGCCATGGTGCCATGACCTTCCTCGACGAGGTGCACGCGGTGGGCATGTACGGTCCGCAGGGCGCGGGCATCGCGGCGCGCCAGGGCCTGGCCGACCGGTTCACCCTCATCATGGGCACGCTGGCCAAGGGCTTCGGCACCAACGGGGGGTACATCGCCGGCCCGGCGGAGGTGATCGAGGCGGTGCGGATGTTCTCCCGCTCCTTCATCTTCACCACCGCGATGCCGCCCGCCGTCGCCGCGGCCGCCCTCGCCGCCGTCCGCCATCTGCGCTCCTCCGAGGTCGAGCGGGAACGACTGTGGGATAACGCACAGTTGATGCACCGTCAACTCAAGGAGCGCCGGATCCCCTTCATCTCCGACCTCACCCACATCGTGTCCGTGCTGGTGCGGGACGAGGTCCTGTGCAAGCGGATGTCCGCGGCGCTGCTGGAGCGGCATGGCATCTATGTGCAGGCGATCAACGCGCCGAGCGTGCGGGCCGGCGAGGAGATCCTGCGGGTGGCACCCGGAGCCGTGCATTCCGCTGCCGAGGTGGAGATGTTCGTCAAGGCCCTTGACCAGGTCTGGGAGGAGTTCGGCGGCCCCCGTGAGGGCGCGGAAATACGGTTGCGCAATGAGGGCGACCGGGGCTAAACGCGGGTGACCCGAGGCATGTCGATCTTGCTTGACACGCCTTGGCGACGGGATGTTTGATGACACCACGCGAACAGCTGGGCGATTCTTGGGACCCGCTTGCGTAACGGGGATCTCGGGGGCTCGGGGGAGCAGTTACATGGGATGCCGCGGTGATGCGGCATGCTATTGCCCGGTGCGAACGGGCGGAAACGGGGGTTTCGGGGTGACGCTTGCGTATGTCCTCGACGGTGGTATGAACGATCAGCCGGGAGCCGGCGCGGAGCTGTATGAACTCTTTCCGAGCGTGCAGCACACCTATCAACAGATCGCCGAGTGGACGGGTATCGACGTCCAGCGCATATTCGAAGAAGAACGGCAACCCGGACAGGAACACCGACAAGGCGTCGGCGCCATACGTCAGGCTGCTGCCGTATTAGGAATTGCGGATGTTCTCGCCGAGGAATACGGCATAACACCGGCCGCTGTATGCGGACTGAGTTTCGGCGCACTGGTCGGTGCGACTCTCGCCGGAGCCGTCGAACGTCAGGAACTCTTCACCCTTCTGATGCGATTGCGGGAAGTTCCCCCGCCGGCCGCGGACGCCGGCCCACAGGCCGTCGCCATGCTGCGGGTCCCGTACGACACCGCCACCGACGACCTGCTCGCCGACGTCGCCGATGTGTATCTCTCCGCCGACCTCGGCAAGGTGGGCACGGGCCACGAGCGCATGGTGCTGCTGGGTGGCTACCGCTCGGCCCTCCAGCGGTTCGGGGCCGGGTTCCCGGCCGGCGCCCTGCATGTGTCCGAAGACCACGGTGCCGCCTTCCACTCGCCGCTCCAGCAGCACATCAGCGACTACCTCGAGCCCACGCTGGACGCCATGACCTTCCATGACCCACGGGTGCCCGTGCACTCGTGCATGGAGCGCAAGGCCCTCACCACCGCTGAGGAGATCCGCGATCTCTTCCGCCGCAACCCCACCGCCCCCGTGAGCGTCCCGCACATGATCGGCGGCCTGGAGGACAGCGGCACCGAACTGGGCCTGGTACTCGGCCCCGCAGCGTTCGGCACCTTCCAGAACGCGTCGTTCCCCGTGGTCCACGTGGAATCACCGGACCATGTCTTCGAGGCGATGACCGCGGTCTACGACTTCGGCATCGAACTTCCCTCCACGGAAGCCGGGGTGACCCAGTGAAGGACGTGACCGAGCAGATCGACCAGTGGCTGTCGCAGGACATCGACGCCTGGACACGCCGGGTCCTCCGCCGCCACTTCGACCCCGACACCGGCACCCCCTACTGGCTCAAGCGCGCCGCCGAACTCGCCATCGACCCACGGGACATCACCCGCTACGACGAGCTGTCCGCGTTCGGCCCGATGCCCTTGGGCGACCTGCGCACCCTGGACCCCGCCGAGCTCGTGCCCCAGGCGGTGCCCCGGCCCCTGACCGGCCGGGTCTGGGACTCCGGAGGCACGACCGGCAACCCCTGCCGCGTCTACTACACCGAGCCGATGCTCGAGCACCGCGCCGCATGGCGACGCTGGGTGATCGAGCGCGAGGGATTCGAACCGGGCCGCAACTGGCTCCAGGCCACCCCCACCGGCCCGCACCTCATCGGACACGGCGCCGTGGACCTGGCGGACCTCTACGACGGCCGGGTGTACGGCATCGACTTCGACCCTCGCTGGGTCAAGCGGCTGCTCCGCGACGGCAGGCTGAAGGAAGCGCAGGAGTACACGGTCCATCTCACCGAGCAGATGGCCTCGGTCCTGGAGCATCAGCCGATCGACTACCTCGTCACCACTCCGGCCCTGCTGCAGGCGCTGATCAAGGCAAGGCCAGACCTGGTGGCGCGGCTGAAGGGGGTACGGCTCAGTGGCACACATGCCACCCCCGCCATGCGCAGGTCCTTCCACAAGGCCCTGGGCGGCGGACTGGTCGTCGTCACCTACGCCAACACCTTCGGCAACACCGTGGGCCTGCCCGCGGTGGGCGACGGCACCCTCATGCCGTACCTGCCGAACTACCCGCAGGTGACCATGGCGGTCGTCGACAAGGACGACTGGTCCAAGGTCGTCGCATACGGTGATCAGGGCCAGGTCCGGCTGAACGTCCTGCACGACGACCTCTTCCTGCCCAATGTGCTGGAGCGCGACCTCGCGGTGCGGTACGACACGGGCGCGGAGTGGCCGTGTGACGGCGTCGCCAATGTCAAGCCACTGCAGGTCGTGCGGTCGGCGCCGGAAGGCATCTACTAGGCCACGCGCAAGCCCCCCGAAGACAACACGAAGCCTGGGGAAACACGGGCCAGGGGTCACGGCCCACGGGATACGGGACACGGTTTACGGGTCACCGCCCACGAGGAACCCGCGTGGCATCCGCCACGCGGGAGGACCCTGCCCACCCATGCCCCGTCCCTTCCCCGTCCGCTTCGTCATCTCGTTCTCCTGTCCCGTTTTCCTGCCCGGACGCGGCGCAGACCTTCGCCTTGCGCTGGTGTGCGCCCGGCGTCCTACGTTCCTGAATCCAGGGAGTCACGCTCATGAAGGGTTCCGACGGCACCTCGCCGCGCACCACGGACGCGCCGATCGCGGTCGTCGGACTGTCCTGCCGCCTTCCCGGAGCACCCGACCCCGCCACGTTCCGGCAACTGCTCCTCGACGGCGCCGACGCCATTACGGAGGCCCCCGAGGGACTGTGGGGAATGGGCACGGACGCGGACCTCGGCCGCCGGGGCGGATTCCTGGACCGGGACCGGATCGACCACTTCGACGCCGCCTTCTTCGGCATATCGCCACGCGAGGCCGCGGCCATGGACCCCCAGCAGCGCCTGACCCTGGAACTGACCTGGGAGGCCCTCGAAGACGCCGGAATCATTCCGGACCGGCTCCGCGACAGCCGTACCGGCGTGTACATCGGAGTGATCGCGGACGACTACGCCACCCTGATCCGCCGGGGCGGCCCGGCGGCCATCGACCGGCACAGCTTCACCGGACTCCACCGCGGCATCATCGCCAACCGCGTCTCCTACCACCTCGGCCTGCGCGGCCCCAGCCTCACCCTCGACGCCGGCCAGGCATCATCGCTGGCGGCCATCCACCTGGCCTGCGAAAGCATCCGCCGCGGCGAGACGTCCCTCGCGATCGCCGGCGGTGTCCATCTCAACCTCGCCGTCGAAAGCGGCGTCAGCGCAGAGCGGTTCGGCGGTCTGTCGCCGGACGGCGTCACCTACACCTTCGACGCCCGCGCCAATGGCTTCGTACGCGGCGAGGGCGGCGGCGCCGTCGTCCTCAAGCCCCTCGCCGACGCCCTCGCCGACGGGGACGCCGTGTACTGCGTCATCCGCGGCAGCGCGCTCAACAACGACGGTGGCGGGGACCACCTCACCACGCCCCACCAGGCCGCCCAGGAGGACCTCCTGCGGCGCGCCTACCGGCAGGCCGGAGTCGACCCCGCCCGGGTCCAGTACGTGGAACTCCACGGCACCGGAACGAAGGTCGGCGACCCGATCGAGGCCGCCGCCCTGGGCGAGGTGCTGGGCGCGGCCCGGCGGCCCACGGATGCCCCGCTGCTGGTGGGGTCGGCCAAGACCAACGTGGGCCATCTGGAGGGCGCGGCCGGTGTCGTCGGCTTCATCAAGACGGCCCTGGGTCTCAAGCACGGCGAACTCTTCCCCAGCCTCAACTTCCGGACGCCCAACCCGGACATTCCGCTGGACCGGCTGAAGCTGCGCGTCCAGACGACAACCGAACCGTGGACCGCCGACTCGGGCACCCGGGAGGCGCTGACCGCTGGGGTCAGCTCCTTCGGAGTGGGCGGCACCAACTGCCATGTGGTGCTCTCCGGGGCCCCCGATCAGGCGGCGGCTCGGGACGCGGCGCAAGCCGCCCCGGGGGGCGCCGCGGGCCGGATCCCCTGGGTGGTGTCGGGGCGCTCCGAGGCGGCGTTGCGGTCGCAGGCTGGTCGGCTGGCGTCGTATGCGGAGGACCGGCTTGAGCTGTCGGCCGAGGACGTCGGGTTCTCCCTGGCGGCGACGCGTAGTGCGTTCGAGCATCGTGCGGTGGTGTTGGCTGGGGACCGGGACGGTCTGGTCGGTGGTGTGGCCGCGCTGGCGGAGGGCCGGGATGCGGCGGGCGTGGTGCGGGGTGTGGCCGGTGCTGATGGTCGTGCGGTGTTGGTGTTTCCGGGTCAGGGGTCGCAGTGGGTGGGGATGGCGGCGGGGTTGCTGGAGTCTTCGCCGGTGTTCGCGGAGCGGGTTGGTGAGTGTGGGGCGGCGTTGGCGCCGTTTGTGGACTGGTCGTTGGTGGATGTGTTGCGGGGTGGGGAGGGTGCTGCGGAGGCGTTGGAGCGGGTGGATGTGGTGCAGCCTGCTCTGTTCGCGGTGATGGTGTCGTTGGCGGAGTTGTGGCGTTCGTATGGTGTGGAGCCTGCTGCTGTTATCGGTCATTCGCAGGGTGAGATCGCGGCGGCGTGTGTGGCGGGTGCGTTGTCGTTGGAGGACGCCGCGAAGGTGGTGGCGTTGCGGAGCAAGGCATTGCGGGCGTTGTCGGGGCGTGGCGGCATGGTGTCGGTGTCGTTGCCCCTGGAGGCGGTACGGGAGCGCCTGGCGGCGTGGGGTGAGCGGTTGTCGGTGGCAGCGGTGAACGGGCCCTCGGCGGTCGTCGTCTCCGGCGATGCCGACGCGTTGGACGAGCTGCTGGCGGTGTGCGAGGGCGGGGAGATCCGGGCGCGTCGCATCTCCGTGGACTACGCGTCGCACTGTGCCCATGTCGAGGCTATCGAGGGTGAGTTGTTGCGGGAGCTCGCGGGGATCAGCCCGCGCTCGTCGTCGGTTCCCTTCTACTCGACGGTGACCGGTGGCGTGCTCGATACGACCGCGCTGGATGCCGGGTACTGGTACCGGAATCTGCGTCAGACGGTGCGCTTCGATGAGACCGTCCGTGGCCTGCTGGCCGACGGCTTCGACACGTTCATCGAGGCCAGCGCCCATCCTGTCCTGACGATGGGTGTGGAGCAGACAGCCGAGCATCATGGCTATGAGGTGGCGGCTGTCGGGTCGCTGCGCCGTGACGAAGGTGGCCTGGACCGTTTCCTGACGTCCGTGGCCGAGGCATACGTGGGCGGGACCTCTGTCGACTGGGCGGGGGCGTTCGCGGGGACGGGGGCTCGGCGGGTCGAGTTGCCCACGTATGCCTTCCAGCGCAAGCGGTACTGGCTGGACACCCAGGCCCTGCCGCAGCCGAGCCCGCACAGCGAGGCCGATGCGACCGACTCTGATGTCAAGGAGACCAGCACATCGGCGACCGATGCGGCGTCCCTCCTGCGGACACGCCTCGCCGCGCTGAACGATGTCCAGCAAGGGGAGATGCTGGCGGATCTGGTGCGTGACCAGGTCGCCACCGCGCTGGGGTACGAGGGGCCGGAAGCCGTCGACCTCGGTCGGACCTTCAAGGAACTGGGCTTCGACTCGCTCGGCGCCGTCGATTTCCGAAATCGCCTGAACACCACCACCGGACTGCGACTGTCGACCACGCTGCTGTTCGACCACCCCACGCCCCGGGCACTCGTACGCCATCTGCGGGGCACCCTCCTGGGCGACGATGGACGCGAGGAAACGGCGTCGGTGCCGGTCGGCGTGGCCCCGGACGAGCCGATCGCGATCGTGGGCATGAGCTGCCGTTACCCCGGTGGTGTGCGGTCGCCCGAGGAACTGTGGCAGCTGATCGCCTCAGGCGGCGACGCCATCGGGGCGTTTCCGGAGGACCGGGGTTGGGATCTGTCCGGCCTGTATGACGCTGATCCCGGGCGAGCGGGGACGACGTACACCCGCGAAGGCGGATTCCTCTACGACGCCGGGTACTTCGACGCCGACTTCTTCGGGATCTCGCCGCGCGAGGCACTGGCGATGGATCCGCAACAGCGGCTCTTGCTGGAGACCTCATGGGAGGTCTTCGAACGTGCGGGGATCGACCCGGCCGGCCGGGAGAGGAGCCGGACGGGTGTCTTCGTGGGCGCGATGTCCCAGGACTATGGACCGCGGATGCACGACGCCTCGGACGAGCTGCAGGGCTACCTGCTGACCGGCAACACCGTGAGCGCCGCTTCGGGCCGTATCTCCTACACCATGGGCTTCGAGGGCCCGGCGATGACGGTGGACACCGCCTGTTCGTCGTCCTTGGTGGCCATGCATCTGGCAGTCCAGTCGCTGCGCCAGGGCGAATGCGCGCTCGCGCTCGCCGGTGGGGTGACGGTGATGTCGACGCCAGGATTGTTTGTGGAGTTCAGCAGGCAACAGGGGCTGGCCCCGGACGGCCGGTGCAAGCCGTTCGCGTCGGCGGCGGATGGCACCGGCTGGGCCGAGGGCGTCGGGATGCTGTTGCTGGAGCGGCTGTCGGACGCGCGGCGGAACGGCCATCAGGTGCTCGCGGTGGTGCGGGGCAGCGCCATCAACCAGGACGGTGCGTCGAACGGTCTGACCGCGCCGAACGGGCCCTCACAACAGCGGGTGATCCGCGCGGCGTTGGCGAACGCGGGGCTTTCGCCCGCTGGCGTGGACGCGGTCGAAGCACACGGCACGGGCACGGCCTTGGGCGACCCGATCGAGGCCGAAGCGCTGCTCGCGACTTATGGGCGGGAGCGGGGCGCCGAGGACCGGCCGTTGTGGCTGGGGTCGGTGAAGTCGAACATCGGTCATACGCAGGCGGCTGCTGGTGTGGCGGGTGTGATGAAGATGGTGTTGGCGATGCGGCATGGTGTGTTGCCGAGGACCTTGCATGTTGATGAGCCGTCGCCGCATGTGGACTGGTCTGCGGGTGCGGTGGAGTTGTTGACGGATGCGGTGGTGTGGCCGGAGACGGATCGTCCGTGGCGTGCGGGTGTGTCGTCGTTCGGCATCAGCGGCACGAATGCCCACGTCATCGTGGAGCAGGCTCCCGTAGAGACGGGCGTCGCCGAGCCGGTGACCGAAGGGCCCGAGGAGTCGGTGCTGGTGCCGTGGGTGGTGTCGGCGAAGTCCGAGAGTGCGTTGCGGGCGCAGGCGGAGCGGTTGTTGTCGGCGGTGCATGGCGGCATTGACACCGCGGCGTCGGTCGTTGACGTGGCCTCCTCGCTGGTCACGACTCGGGCGGCCCTCGATGAGCGGGCGGTGGTGCTGGCGGGTGACGGTGCGGGGTTTGCGGCTGGGTTGGGCGCGTTGGTGGATGGTGTACCGGTGGCGGGTGTGGTGCGGGGTTCGGTGGTGCCGGGGAAGCTCGCGGTGTTGTTCTCGGGTCAGGGTAGTCAGCGGGTCGGGATGGGGCGGGAGTTGTATGAGGCGTTCCCGGTGTTCGCGGACGCGTTTGACGAGGTGTGTGGGCACTTCGACGGGGTGTTGGAGCGTTCGCTGCGGGAGGTGATCCGTGGGGATGTGTCGGGGTTGGATGAGACGGTGTTTGCGCAGTGTGGGTTGTTCGCGGTGGAGGTGGGGTTGTTCCGGTTGGTGGAGTCGTGGGGTGTGCGGCCGGATTTTGTGGCGGGGCATTCGATTGGTGAGTTGGTTGCTGCGCATGTGGCGGGTGTGTTGTCGCTCGCGGATGCGTGTGTGTTGGTGGGGGCTCGTGGGCGGTTGATGCAGGGGTTGCGGTCGGGTGGGGTGATGGTGTCGGTGCAGGCTGCCGAGGTGGATGTGTTGCCGTTGTTGGCGGGTCGTGAGGCTGAGGTGAGTGTGGCGGCGGTCAACGGTCCTCGTTCGACGGTGATCTCTGGTGCCGGGGAGGCGGTGTCTGAGGTTGCCGGGCTCTTGGAGGCTCGCGGGGTGAAGACGAAGCGGCTGCGTGTTTCGCATGCGTTCCACTCGCCGTTGATGGAGCCGATGCTGGCCGAGTTCCGGCAGGTGGCGGAGGGGTTGTCGTATGCGTCTCCGCGTATTCCCGTTGTGTCGAATGTGACGGGTCTGGTCGCGGATGCCGAGGCGTTGTGCTCGGCGGAGTACTGGGTGCGGCACGTCCGTGAGGCTGTGCGGTTCGCGGGCGGGGTGCGGAGTCTGGTGGACGTGGGAGTCACCACCTTCCTGGAGCTCGGCCCGGATGGGGTGCTGTCCGGGATGGGGCAGGAGTGCGCGTCCGACGCGGTGTTCGCATCGGTGCTGCGCGATGGTCGGGGCGAAGTAGCCTCCATGCAGGAGGCGCTCGCCGAGATCTATGTACGGGGGCGGCACGTCGACTGGTCAGCCGTGTTCGCGCCGGTCCGCCCTCGCCGTGTGGAGTTGCCGACGTATGCGTTCCAGCGGGAGCGCTTCTGGCTGGAGCCGGTCCGTACCGCCACGGCCCCGGCCGTGATGCATGTGGCCGATCGCTGGCGATACCGGGTGTCGTGGTCGCCAGTTTCGGACGTGGTGGGTTCGCTGACAGGCACGTGGCTGGTGGCGGTGCCCGCTGGGCTGGCCGGGGATGTGTGGGTTGCGGACTGCGTGGCCGCGTTGGCCGGACGAGGCGCCCTGCCCATCGTCGTCGAGTTTGGGCATGGTGACGCCGATCGTGCGGTGATGGCGGACCGGCTGCGCCAGGCTCAGGATGAAGCCGAAGTCTCCGACGCCGCAGGTGTGCTGTCGCTGTTGGCGCTGGCGGAGGGACGGCATGGCGAGCACAGGGCGGTGCCGTTGGGCCTGGCGTTGACGTTGTCCCTGCTGCAGGGCGTCGGAGATGCGGGTGTGGGTGGCCGTGTGTGGTGTGTGACGCGGGGTGCGGTGGCGACAGGCGGTGCGGAGGGTCCGTCGAGTGTGGAGCAGGCGGCGGTGTGGGGTCTGGGCCGGGTCGCCGGGCTGGAGGCCCCGGAGCGATGGGGTGGCCTGCTCGACCTGCCCGAGGTGTGGGATGGGCGGGTGGCGGATCGGCTGGTGGGCGCGGTGAGTGGCCGTGCGGGCGAGACCGAGCTGGCGGTGCGGGCGTCGGGTGTGTTCGCTCGCCGTGTGGTTCGTGCGGCGGAGGGTGCGCAGGGTGGGGAGGTGTGGAAGCCGTCGGGGACGGTGCTGGTGACCGGTGGTACGGGTGCGTTGGGTGCGCATGTGGCGCGGTGGCTGGCGGGTGCGGGTGCGGAGCATCTGTTGCTGGTCTCGCGCCGTGGTCCTGGGGCTGAGGGTGTGGATGGGCTGTGTGCCGAGGTGCGTGGGTTGGGTGCTCGGGTGACGGTCGCGGCGTGTGATGTGGGTGATCGGGAGGCGCTGGCCGGGGTGTTGGGCGGGGTGCCGGAGGAGTTCCCGTTGACGGCGGTGGTGCATGCGGCGGGTGTGCTGGATGACGGTGTGCTGGATGGGTTGTCGGTGGGGCGGTTCGAGGGTGTGTTGCGGGCGAAGTCGGAGGCGGCGTGGCATTTGCATGAGCTGACGCGTGAGCTGGATCTTTCGGCGTTTGTGCTGTTCTCCTCGTTCTCGGGGACGGTGGGTGCGGCGGGGCAGGCGAACTATGCGGCGGCGAACGCGGTTCTGGACGCGCTCGCCGATCAGCGTCGGGCCGAGGGCCTGCCCGCCACCTCGGTGGCATGGGGGCCCTGGGCCGACAACGGCATGGCTGAGACCGTCGCGGACCGGTGGCGGAGCCACGGCCTTCCCGCGATGGACCCCGAATCGGCCGTCACCGCCCTGGAGAAGAGCGTCAACCACCCGGCGGCAGCGTCTCTGATCGTCGCCGACGTTGAGTGGGACACCGTTGCCCGGGTGATGGCGGACGTCCGTTCGCGCCGACTCCTGCAAGACCTGATGGCACATGGCTCACCCGCCACTGCCAACGAGGCCACCACCACTGACGGATCGCTTCGCCGGCGCCTTGCCGGGCTGGGAACGGCGGAACAGGACCGGGTCCTCCTGGAGTTCGTGCGGTCCCATGTGGCAGCGGTCCTGGGACACCGCCGTCCCGAGGCTATCGACGCCGATCGGGCCTTCAAGGAACTTGGCTTCGACTCCCTCGCGGCGGTAACTCTGCGCAACCGGCTGAACGCGGCCACCGGGCTGAGCCTGCCGAGCACCCTGCTCTTCGATCACCCCACCGTGACGGCGCTGGTGAAACTGCTGCGCACCGAGGCGCTGGGGCTGCGGAACGGCGCGGCTGCGGCGGTGCCCGTCGCTGTGGTCACCGACGACGAGCCCGTCGCCATCGTAGCCATGAGCTGCCGTTTCCCCGGCGAGGTGCGGACGCCGGAAGACCTGTGGCAGTTGCTGCTCGCCGGACGCGAGGTGCTGAGCGAGTTCCCCGCCGACCGCGGATGGGACCTGGACACGCTCTACGGGCCGGACCCGGACGAGCATGGCAAGAGCTACATCCGGGAGGGCGGATTCCTCGAAGGAGCCGGCGACTTCGACCCGAAGTTCTTCGGCATCTCGCCGCGTGAGGCGGTGGCGATGGATCCGCAGCAGCGGTTGCTGCTGGAGACATCGTGGGAGGCGTTCGAGCGGGCGGGGATCGATCCCACACTGCTCCGGGGCAGCCAGACCGGCGTCTTCGTGGGCAGCAACGGTCAGGACTACGGGACCAGCCTGCGCCAGGCGGCATCGGAGCATGTCGAGGGACACCTGGTCACCAGCAGCGCCGCCAGCGTCGTCTCCGGCCGCATCTCCTACACCTTCGGCTTCGAGGGCCCGGCGGTCACGGTGGACACCGCCTGTTCGTCATCACTGGTCGCCCTGCATCTGGCGGCACAGTCCCTGCGCCAAGGCGAATGCTCGCTCGCACTTGCCGGCGGTGTCACCGTCATGTCCACCCCCGAACTCTTCGTGGAGTTCAGCCGACAGCGCGGTCTGGCGGCTGACGGCCGGTGCAAGGCGTTCGCGGCGGCCGCGGACGGCACGGGCTGGGGTGAGGGTGTGGGCTTGCTGCTGCTGGAGCGGCTGTCGGACGCGCGGCGCAACGGACACCAGATCCTCGCGGTCGTCAAGGGCTCTGCCGTCAACCAGGACGGGGCGAGCAACGGTCTCACCGCGCCGAGCGGCCCGTCGCAGCAGCGGGTGATCCGGACGGCGCTGGCGAACGCGCGGCTGTCGGCCGCCGACGTCGATGTGGTCGAGGCGCACGGTACGGGAACGACGCTGGGCGATCCGATCGAGGCGCAAGCGCTGCTCGCCACGTACGGGCAGGAGAGGCCCGAGGAGCGGCCGCTGTGGCTCGGCTCGGTCAAGTCCAACATCGGGCACACCCAGGCCGCGGCCGGTGTGGCCGGGATCATCAAGTCGGTGCTGGCCATGCGCCACGGCCTGCTTCCGCAGACCCTGCACATCGATGAGCCGTCACCACACGTGGACTGGTCCGCGGGCGCGGTGGAGCTCCTGACCGCCCCGACCGCATGGCCCGAGACCGGCCGGCCCCGTCGGGCGGGCGTCTCCTCCTTCGGCGTGAGCGGCACCAACGCCCATGTGATCCTGGAGCAGGGCCCGGTGGAGTCCGATGTCGACACGGAAGGCACTTCGGAACCGACGGTGGTGCCGTGGGTGGTTTCGGCGCGGTCCGAGGCGGGACTCCGGGACCAGGCCGCGCGCTTGCTGTCGGTGGTGGGTGACGAGAGCGGTCCGGCGTCCGTGGATGTCGGTCTGTCGCTGGTCACCACGCGTGCGGCGTTCGAGCGGCGGGCGGTGGTGCTGGGTGGTGACCGTACCGCGCTCGTCAGTGGCCTGACCGCACTGGCCGAGGGCCGCGAGGCGACGGGCCTGGTGCGCGGGGTGGCTTCTGGGTCATCGGACCGCGTCGCGTTGGTCTTCCCTGGTCAGGGGTCGCAGTGGGTGGGGATGGCGGCGGGGTTGCTGGAGTCCTCGCCGGTGTTCGCGGAGCGGATTGGTGAGTGTGCGGCGGCGTTGGCGCCGTTCGTTGACTGGTCGTTGGTGGATGTGCTTGGCGATGCGGCCGCGTTGGAGCGGGTGGATGTGGTGCAGCCGGTGTTGTGGGCTGTGATGGTGTCGTTGGCGGAGCTGTGGCGTTCGTACGGTGTGGAGCCTGCTGCTGTCATCGGCCACTCCCAGGGTGAGATCGCGGCGGCGTGTGTGGCGGGTGCGTTGTCTTTGGAGGATGCCGCGAGGGTTGTGGCGTTGCGGAGCAAGGCGCTGCGGGCGTTGTCGGGGCGTGGCGGAATGGTGTCGGTGTCACTGCCGGTGGAGGCGGTGCGGGAACGGCTCGCGGCGTGGGGTGAGCGGCTGTCGGTGGCGGCGGTGAACGGGCCCTCGGCTGTCGTGGTCTCCGGTGACGCCGACGCACTGGACGAACTTCTGACGGCCTGCGAGGCAGACGAGATCCGGGCGCGCCGCATCCCGGTCGACTACGCCTCGCACTGCGCTCACGTGGAGGCCATCGAGGACGAACTTCAGCAGACCCTTGCGGGGATCGCCCCGCGCTCGTCGTCGGTGCCGTTCTACTCCACGGTCACGGCAGGTGTGCTGGACACCCAGGAACTGGACGCCGGGTACTGGTACCGCAATCTGCGCCAGACGGTCCGCTTCGACGAGACCGTCCGCGCCTTGTTGGCCGAAGGCTTCGATACGTTCGTCGAGGCCAGCGCCCACCCCGTCCTGACGATGGGCGTGGAGCAGACGGCTCAGGACCACGGCACGCCTATCACCGCCGTCGGTTCCCTGCGCCGCGACGAGGGTGGTCTCGACCGCTTCGTCGCCTCTCTGGCCGAGGCATACGTCGGCGGCGTGTCCGTCGACTGGACGGCCATGTTCGCGGGCACGGGTGCCCGACGCGTCGACTTGCCGACCTATGCCTTCCAGCACCAGCGCTACTGGGTCGAGCCCTCATTTGCGGCGGGCGATGTGTCGTCGGCCGGACTGGTCTCCGCCGACCACCCCCTCCTCGGTGCGGCGACCGCGCTGCCCGACTCGGACGGATGGCTGCTGACGGGCCGCCTCTCGCTCCGTACGCATCCGTGGCTCGCCGAACACTCCGTGCTCGGCCGGGCCCTGCTGCCCGCGTCCGCCTTCGTCGAGTTGGCGCTGCGAGCCGGTGACACGGCCGGATGCGACCGCGTTGAGGAGCTGACGCTGGAGGCGCCTCTGGTGCTGCCCGAACAGGGCGCGGTGCTGGTCCAGTTGACCGTCGGCGCGCCCGACGAGGGCGGCGGGCGCCCCTTGCGGGTGTACGCGCGGGCGGAGGACACCGCGGACCGGCCGTGGACCCGGCATGCCTCGGGAACGCTGGTGCACAGCGAGGCCCACGGCGAAACCCGCAGCCACGCCACGGACCCGAACCCGGTCGCCGACCTCGGCGTATGGCCCCCGACGGGCGCGGAGGCCGTCGATGTCGCCGGGTTCTACGAGCGGCTGGCCGACGCCGGGGTGGCCTACGGGCCTGTGTTCCGCGGCGTGCGCGCGCTGTGGCGCCGCGGTGACGAGCTCTTCGCCGAGGTGGCGCTGCCGGAGGAAGCCCGTGGTGACGTGCCCCGGTTCGGCATTCACCCGGCTCTGCTGGACACCGCGTTGCAGACGGGCCTGGCACCCCTCTCGGGCGATGCGGACGGCATCCGCCTGCCGTTCCTCTGGAGCGGTGTGTCGTTGCACGCGACCGGCGCGTCGATGCTCCGCGTGCGGCTGACCCGCAAGGGCACCGACACCCTGTCCGCGCTGGTCGCCGACCCGGCCGGAACACCGGTGGCCACGGTGGACGCGCTGGTGGCGCGGCCGGTGACAGAAGAGCAGTTCGCGGCCGCGACAGCGAAGCCCGGCGACGGCCGACCGGAACGGGCCACTGTGGTCCGGCGCGCACTGGCCCAGGCGGCGCCCGGAGCGGAGGAGGCGTCGCTGCGGCAGCGCCTGCTGAGGGTGGGCGACACGGAGCGGGAGCGGATGGTGTTGCGCCTGGTCCAGGAGCAGGCCGCCACCATCCTCGGCCACAGCGCATCGGACGCGGTCGAGCCGGAGATCTCTTTCAAGGAGCACGGCTTCGACTCCCTTACGGCGGTGGAGCTGCGGAACCGGCTGAACGCCGCCACGGGGGAGCGGCTGCCCGCCACGCTCGTCTTCGACTATCCGACCCCTGCCGCGCTCGCGGAATACCTCCGCGCGGAACTGCTCGGCATCCGGGAGGGCGACGCCCCCTCGGCACCCGCGCCCGTCACCCGGGCCGAGCCGGACGACGATCCGATCGCCATCGTCGCGATGGGGTGTCGTCTGCCCGGCGGCGTCCGGTCCCCGGAGGAACTGTGGGACCTGCTCACCGAGGGCCGTGACGCGATATCCGGCTTCCCCGAGGACCGTGGCTGGCAGCTCGACGGACTTTACGACGCCGACCCCGACACCCCCGGGAAGACCTACACCCGGCACGGTGGCTTCGTCGACGCCGCGGGCGAATTCGACGCGGCGTTCTTCGGTATCTCACCGCGCGAGGCGGTGGCGATGGACCCGCAGCACCGGCTGCTGCTCGAGACGTCCTGGGAGACCTTCGAGCGCGCGGGCATCGACCCGGCCTCCCTGCGCGGCAGCCAGACCGGTGTATTCGTGGGCGCCGGATCACACGGATACGGCGCGGGCCCGATCCAGCCGTCGGGCGGCGTCGAGGGCTACCTGCTCACCGGCAACGCCCTCAGCGTCACCTCCGGTCGGCTCGCCTATGCGTTCGGCTTCGAAGGGCCGGCCGTCGCCGTCGACACGGCGTGCTCGTCGTCGCTGGTGGCGCTGCACCTGGCCGCGCAGTCGCTGCGACAGGGCGAGTGCTCCCTGGCCCTGGCCGGTGGCACCGCCATCATGTCCACCCCCTGGACCTTCGTCGGCTTCAGCCGCCAGCGGGGGCTGGCACCGGACGGGCGCTGCAAGCCCTTCTCCGCCGCCGCCGATGGCTTCGGCCCGGCGGAGGGCGTCGGTGTGCTGCTGCTGGAGCGGCTGTCGGACGCGCGGCGCAACGGCCATCAGGTGCTGGCGGTGGTACGCGGCACCGCCATCAACCAGGACGGTGCGAGCAACGGCCTCACCGCGCCGAACGGTCCGTCTCAGCAGCGGGTGATCCGCGCCGCGCTGGCGAACGCCGGGCTGTCGGCGGCCGAGGTGGACGCGGTCGAGGCACATGGCACCGGCACCCAGCTGGGCGACCCCATCGAGGCACAGGCCCTGCTGGCCACGTATGGCAGGGGCCGCCCCGAGGAACGGCCGCTGCTGCTGGGCTCGGTGAAGTCGAACATCGGGCACACCCAGGCGACGGCCGGCGTGGCCGGTGTGATCAAGATGGTGCTCGGCATGCGACACGGCCTGCTGCCGCGCACACTGCACCTGGACGAGCCGTCGCCGCATGTGGACTGGTCCACCGGTGGAGTGCGCCTGCTGACGGACGATATGCCCTGGCCGGAGACGGGACGGCCGCGGCGCGCGGCGGTCTCATCCTTCGGGATGAGTGGAACCAACGCCCACGCCGTGCTGGAACAGGCCCCGCTCGACGACGCTCCCAGCCCCGCCGTCGACACCTCGATTGGCGAACCGCCGGAGATCACGCCGTGGGTGATCTCCGGACGGTCGGAGACCGCGGTCGAGGCACAGGCGGAGCGGCTGCTGGCGCAGGTGCGTGAGCGCCGAGAGTTCTCGCCCGCCGATATCGGGCTGTCGTTGGCGACCACGCGCAGTGTGTTCGAGCACCGCGCGGTGGTGCTGGCGGGCGACGGGGACGGCCTCATCAACGGCCTGGGCGCGTTGGCCGAGGGGCAAGTGGCACCTGGTGTGGTGCGAGGGATGGCGACCGCCCGGAATCACGCGGTGTTGGTCTTCCCTGGTCAGGGGTCGCAGTGGGTGGGGATGGCGGCGGGGTTGCTGGAGTCCTCGCCGGTGTTCGCGGAGCGGATTGGTGAGTGTGCGGCGGCGTTGGCGCCGTTCGTTGACTGGTCGTTGGTGGATGTGCTTGGCGATGCGGCCGCGTTGGAGCGGGTGGATGTGGTGCAGCCCGTGTTGTGGGCGGTGATGGTGTCGCTGGCGGAGCTGTGGCGTTCGTACGGTGTGGAGCCTGCTGCTGTCATCGGCCACTCCCAGGGTGAGATCGCGGCGGCGTGTGTGGCGGGTGCGTTGTCCCTGGAGGACGCCGCGAGGGTGGTGGCGTTGCGGAGCAAGGCGCTGCGGGCGTTGTCGGGGCGTGGCGGAATGGTGTCGGTGTCGCTGCCGGTGGACTCGGTGCGGGAGCGGCTGGCGGCGTGGGGCGAGCGGTTGTCGGTGGCGGCGGTGAACGGGCCCTCGGCGGTGGTGGTGTCCGGTGACGCGGATGCGTTGGGCGAGCTGCTGGCCGTATGCGAGGGCGAGGGGATCCGGGCGCGTCGTGTGCCGGTGGACTACGCCTCGCATTGCGCCCATGTCGAGGCCATCGAGGGCGAGCTTCGACAAGCCCTCGCGGGAATTGCTTCCCGGGCTGGGTCGGTGCCGTTCTACTCCACGGTCACAGCAGGTGTGCTGGACACCCAAGAGCTGGACGCCGGGTATTGGTACCGCAATCTGCGTCAGACAGTGCGCTTTGACGAGACCGTCCGTGCTCTGCTGGCCGACGGCTTCCAGGTGTTCATCGAGGCCAGTGCCCACCCCGTCCTGACGATGGGGGTGGAGCAGACCGCCGAGGACCATGGCACCCGCGTTACCGCCGTCGGTTCGCTGCGCCGCGACGAAGGCAACCTGGAACGCTTCCTGACCTCCCTGGCCGAGGCATATGTCGGCGGCGCGTCCGTCGACTGGGCGGGGGTGTTCGCCGGGACGGGTGCGGAGCGGGTGGATCTGCCGACGTATGCCTTCCAGCGCACGCATTTCTGGCTGGAGTCCGAGACGTCCGGACTCGGCGACGTGGCGTCGGTGGGGCTGGACCCGGCCGGGCATCCGTTGCTGGGGGCCGCCGTGCCGCTGCCCGACTCCGATGGGTTCTTGCTGACCGGTCGGCTGTCGCTGCGTACGCATCCCTGGCTGGCCGACCATGCGGTGCTGGGCCGGGTCATCCTGCCCGGTACGGCGTTTGTCGAGTTGGCGTCGCGGGCCGGTGACGCGGTCGGTTGCGATCGGTTGGAGGAGCTGACACTGGAGGCGCCCCTGGTACTGCCCGAGGGTGGGGCGGTCCAGGTGCAGCTGGTCGTGAGCGGGCCGGAGCCGGACGGGCAGCGTGAGTTCAGCGTGTATTCCCGCCGTGACGATGGCCCGGACGCGTCGTGGACGTGCCACGCGAAGGGCATGCTGGCCCTGGCGTCCGCTCCCGATGGGGCGACGGGTCCGGTGGGCCTGGAGGCGTGGCCGCCGGTGGGGGCGGAGGCGGTCGGGACCGAGGGCTTCTACGAGGAGGTGGCGGCCACCGGGCTGGCGTACGGTCCGGTGTTCCAGGGGCTGCGCGCCGTCTGGCGCAGGGGTGATGAGGTCTTCGCGGAGGTGGCGCTGCCGGAGGAGTCGCGGGCGGAGGCGGCCCGGTTCGGGCTGCACCCCGCGCTGCTCGACACTGCACTGCACGCCTGGCTGGTGTGCGCCGCCGCGGACGGAGGCGGGAGGGCCGAGGGGATCCGGCTGCCGTTCGTGTGGAGCGGCGTGTCGCTGTATGCCACCGGCGCGACCTCTCTGCGCGTGCGGCTGGCCCGTACGGGCGCCGAGGGGATGTCGGTGCTCGTGGCGGACGCCGCCGGTGCGCTGGTGGCGTCGGCGGAGGGGCTGGTCACCCGGCCGGTCTCGGAAGCACAGCTCGCCTCGTCTCCCTCCGACGACGAGTCGCTGTACCGGGTGGAGTGGGTCGCAACGTCCATTACGATCCCGGCGTCCGCCACCAACCCGGAGCGCTCCACCGACCCGGAGCGCTCCACCGACCCGGCGCCCGCCACCGACCGGTGCGCCGTGGCCGGACCGGATCACTTCGGCCTGGCCGTGGCGTTGAACGCGGCCGACGGGTCGGTGGAGGAGTACGCCGACCTGACCGCTCTCGCGGCGCATGTGCGGTCGGGCGCTCCGATGCCGGATCTGGTGTTCGTCCCGGTGTCCTCCGTCTCCGGCGAGGACGTTGTCCCGGCGACGCGGGCGGTGGCCCACCGGGCCCTGGAGATGGTGCGGGCATGGCTGGCCGAGGACCGGTTCGCCGAGGCGCGGCTGGTGTTCGTCACCCGGGGTGCGATGGCGACCGAGGACGGTGCGGATCCGCGCGACCTGTCGGCAGCCCCGGTGTGGGGGCTGGTGCGGTCGGCGCAGGCCGAGCATCCGGACCGGTTCGTCCTGCTGGATGTGGACGGCGCCGAGGCATCGCTCGCCGTGGTGCACCAGGCGGTGTCGATCGGGGAGCCGCAGCTCGCGGTGCGCGGCGCCGAGGTGCTGGTGCCGCGTCTGGCCCCTGGCGCCACGACGGCTGTGCTGATCCCACCGGTCGACACGGAGGCGTGGCGGCTGGAGGCGTCCGGGGCGGGCACGCTGGAGGGGCTGGCGCTGGCCACGGCTACGGACGCCACCCGGGAGCTTGGCGAGCACGAGGTGCGGGTCGCGGTGCGGGCCACGGGCCTGAACTTCCGCGATGTCCTGCTCTCTCTCGGCATGTATCCGGGCGAGGCTCTGATGGGTGGCGAGGGCGCCGGTGTGGTCGTGGCCACCGGTCCCGGTGTGACCTCCCTCGCCGTCGGCGACCGGGTGATGGGGCTGTGGGAGGGCGGTTTCGGACCGTTGGCCGTGGTGGATCACCGCACTCTGGTGCGGATTCCGGAGGGCTGGTCCTTCACCGAGGCCGCCTCCGTTCCGGTCGTGTTTGTGACGGCTTTGTATGCGTTGCGGGAGCTGGCGGGCGTGCGGCGTGGTGAGTCGCTGCTGGTCCATTCGGCCACCGGTGGTGTGGGGATCGCGGCGGTGCAGTTGGCGCGGGCCTGGGGCGTGGAGGTGTTCGCGACCGCGAGTGAGGCCAAGTGGGATGTCCTGCGCGGTCTCGGACTGGACGAGGCGCATATCGCGTCGTCGCGGACGCTGGAGTTCGAGGAGCGGTTCAAGACCGCCTCGGCCGGTCGTGGTGTGGATGTCGTCCTGGATTCCCTGGCCGGTGAGTTTGTCGACGCGTCGCTGCGGCTGCTGGGCGAGGGCGGGCGCTTCATCGAGATGGGCAAGACGGATGTGCGGTCGACTGGCGAGGTGGCGGCGGCGCATCCGGGCGTGATGTACCGGGCGTTCGACCTGGCGGAGGCGGGCCCCGAGCGCATCGGGGACATGCTCGCCGAGATCGTGGCCCTGTTCGAGCGAGGTGACCTGGAGCCGCTGCCTACCCGGGTGTGGGATGTGCGCAGGGCTCCTGAGGTGTTCCGGTTCATGAGCCAGGCGCGTCATGTGGGCAAGCTGGTGCTGAGTGTTCCGGCCGCGCTGGATCCGGAGGGGACGGTACTGATCACCGGTGCCGGTGGTGTTCTGGGTGGTCTGGTCGCCCGGCATCTGGTGGCGGAGCACGGCATACGCAGGCTGCTGCTGGTCAGCCGCCGTGGTCGCGCGGCCGAGAGCATGGCAGCGCTCGAGACGGAGCTGACGACCCAGGGGGTCTCGGTCACGGTTGCCGCTTGCGATGTCGCCGATCGCGCGGCATTGGCGGATCTGCTGGCGGGGCTGCCCGATGGACATGGCCTGACCGGTGTGGTTCATGCCGCGGGTCTTCTGGATGACGGCACGGTGACGTCGCTGACGCCGGAGCGGCTGGATGCGGTGCTGCGGGCGAAGGTCGATGGGGCGTGGCATCTGCATGAGCTGACGCGCCGTTTCGATGTGGCCATGTTCGCCCTGTTCTCCTCGGCCGCCGGTGTCCTGGGGTCCGCGGGACAGGCCAACTACGCCGCGGCCAATACGTTCCTGGACGGACTGGCACAGCGGCGCCGGGCGATGGGCTTGCCCGGGGTGTCGCTCGCCTGGGGCCTGTGGGCCGAGCGCACCGGGATGACCGGACACCTCGGCCAGGCGGACCTCTCTCGTATGACACGGGGCGGACTGGTGCCGTTCTCCTCCGAGGAGGGGCTGCGGCTGTTCGACACGGCCGGGCGGCTGGCCGAGGGCGTGGTGGTGCCCGCGCGGCTCGACCTCGGCCACTTGGCAGCCACCGCCGATACCACGCCCGTGCCGCCGTTGCTGACCGGGCTCGTACGACGGCCTGTCCTGTCCCGGCGCGCCTCGGCCCAGGAAGAGCCTGGTTCGCAGGAGGCGCCGCTGGTGCGGCGGCTGGCCGGGCTCGGCCAGGGGGAGCGGCAGCGGACGCTGCTGCGCCTGGTCCAGGAACACGCCGCCACGGTCCTCGGCCACGAGACAGCTTCGGCGGTGGTCACCGATCGTGGCTTCCTGGAGCTGGGCTTCGACTCGCTCACCGCGGTCGAGCTGCGCAACAGGCTGAACTCGGCCACCGGGCTGCGGTTGCCCGCGACCCTCATCTTCGACTACCCGACTCCCGCCGCGCTGGCCGCACACCTGGATGCGGAGATCGCCCCCGTGGCGGCGGACGACCCGTCGGGCACGGCCGCCGAACTCGACGGACTGGAAGCCGCGTTGCCCGGCACGGACACGGCGGACGACGACGCCACCCCCGCGATGGTGACCGACCGACTCCGGCGGGTGACGGCTGATCTGCACCAGACGCGGCAGCGTCTGCAGGATGTGGAGGCCGCGGCCCGCGAACCGATCGCGATCGTCGGGATGAGCTGCCGCTTCCCCGGCGGGGTGCGTTCTCCCGAGGAGTTCTGGCGGCTGCTGAGCGGGGCCGAGGACGCCATCACGGCGTTCCCCGAGGACCGTGGCTGGGACCTCGGGTCGCTCTACGACGCGGACCCCGACCGGCCGGGCACCTCCTATGCGCGCGAGGGCGGATTCCTGCACGACGGCGGCGACTTCGACGCCGACTTCTTCGGGATCTCACCTCGTGAGGCGCTGGCGATGGATCCGCAGCAGCGGCTGCTGCTGGAGACCTCGTGGGAAGCCATCGAACGGGCGGGCATCGACCCGGCCTCACTCAGGGGCAGTCGGTCCGGAGTCTTCGTCGGGGCCGTGGCCCCCGACTACGGGCCGCGGGTGCACGAGGCCACCGACGGTGGTGTCGAGGGTCACCTGGTGACCGGCAGCGCCATCAGCGTCGTGTCCGGGCGCGTGGCCTACACCCTGGGTCTGGAGGGCCCGGCCGTCACGGTGGACACCGCGTGTTCCTCGTCGCTGGTCGCCCTGCACCTGGCCGTACAGGCCCTGCGCCAGGGGGAGTGCTCCCTTGCCCTGGCCGGTGGTGTCACCGTCATGGCCACCCCCGGCACCTTCATCGGGTTCAGCCGTCAGCGGGGCCTGGCGGCCGACGGCCGGTGCAAGCCCTTCGCGGCGGCGGCCGACGGTTTCGGGGCCGCCGAGGGCGCGGGCATGCTGTTCCTGGAGCGGCTCTCCGACGCACAACGCAACGGGCATCCCGTGCTGGCCGTCGTCCGGGGCACGGCGACCAACCAGGACGGTGCGAGCAGTGCGCTGTCCGCCCCCAACGGCCCGTCCCAGCAGCGGGTGATCCGCCAGGCGCTGGCCAACGCCGGGCTTACGGCCGGGCAGGTCGACGCCGTGGAGGCGCACGGAACGGGTACGAAGCTGGGCGATCCGATCGAGGCGCAGGCGCTGCTGGCCACCTATGGTCGCGAGCGCACCGCGGATCGTCCGCTGCGTCTGGGGTCGGTCAAGTCCAACATCGGCCATACCCAGGCTGCCGCCGGCGTGGCTGGTGTGATGAAGATGGTGTTGGCGATGGAGCGGGGCACGCTGCCCCGCACCTTGCACATCGACGAGCCGTCGCCGCATGTGGACTGGTCGACGGGCACCGTCGAGCTCCTCACCGAGGCCGCCGCGTGGCCCGAGAGCGATGGACCGCGCCGGGCCGGGGTGTCCTCGTTCGGCATCAGCGGCACCAACGCCCACGCCATCATCGAGCAGGCGCCACCACGGCCGTCCGCCACCCATGACCCCGCCGACGTCACCTCCGGCTCCGAAGTGGCGGAGGAGACAGAGGGGACGGAGGCGGCCCGGACGGCGCTGCCGCTCGTCCCCTGGCCGCTGGCGAGCAAGTCCGAGGCGGGGCTGCGTGCCCAGGCCGGGCGGCTGCTGGAGCACGTGGAGCGGCACCCGGAGGTCGTGGGCGGGGACATCGGACTGTCCCTCGCCACCACCCGGACCGCCTTCGAGCACCGCGCGGTCGTACTGGCCCCGGACCGTGCGGAGGCGGTACGGACCCTGGCCGATCACCTCGCGGGCCGAGGCGCCTCCGGGCTGGTCGAAGGCGTCGCCAGGCGCAGCTCCGGAGTGGCCTTCGTCTTCCCTGGTCAGGGGTCGCAGTGGGTGGGGATGGCGGCTGGGTTGCTGGAGTCCTCGCCGGTGTTCGCGGAGCGGATTGGTGAGTGTGCGGCGGCGTTGGCGCCGTTCGTTGACTGGTCGCTGGTGGATGTGCTTGGCGATGCGGCCGCGTTGGAGCGGGTGGATGTGGTGCAGCCCGTGTTGTGGGCTGTGATGGTGTCGCTGGCGGAGCTGTGGCGTTCGTACGGTGTGGAGCCTGCTGCTGTCATCGGCCACTCCCAGGGTGAGATCGCGGCGGCGTGTGTGGCGGGTGCGTTGCCGCTGGAGGACGCCGCGAAGGTGGTGGCCCTGCGCAGCAAGGCGCTGCGTGCGCTGTCCGGGCGCGGGGGCATGGTGTCGGTCTCGCTGCCCGTGGAGCGCGTACGGGAGCGGCTCGCGGCGTGGGGTGAGCGGTTGTCGGTGGCGGCGGTGAACGGGCCCTCGGCGGTCGTGGTCTCCGGCGATGCCGACGCGTTGGACGAGCTGCTGACGGCGTGCGAGGCGGAGGGGGTCCGGGCACGCCGCATCCCCGTGGACTACGCCTCCCACTCCGCCCACGTCGAGAGCCTCGAAGAGGAGATCCGGCGCACCCTCGCCGGGATCGCCCCGCGACCCTCCTCGGTGCCGTTCTACTCGACGGTGACCGGCGGTGTGCTGGACACCACGGAGCTGGACGCCGGGTACTGGTACCGCAACCTGCGCCAGACCGTGCGTTTCGACGAGACCGTACAGGTGCTCCTCGGCGAGGGCTTCCAGACATTCGTGGAGGCCAGCGCGCATCCCGTGCTGACCGTGGGCATCGAGCAGACCGCCGACGACCACGGCACCCCCGTGGCGGCCATCGGCTCGCTGCGCCGTGACGAAGGCGGCCTGGCACGGTTCCTGACCTCCCTGGCCGAGGCCCACGTCGGCGGCATCACCGTCGACTGGCGGACGGTCTTCGCCGGGACCGGTGCGCACCCCGTCGAACTGCCCACCTACGCCTTCCAGCACCAGCGGTACTGGCTCACGGCCACTGCGCGCCCCGCCGACAGCACACCGGCCGAGGACGGGGCGGACGCCGACTTCTGGCAGGCCGTGGAGCGCGAGGACGCCGAGGCGCTGGCCGCCACCCTCCAGGTCGAATCCACCGAGCAGCACGCCTCGTTGGGCACCGTCCTGCCCGCTCTCGCACAGTGGCGCCGGCAGCGGCGCTCCGAATCGACCGTGGACGAGTGGCGCTACCGCGTGATCTGGCGCCCCATGAACGGCACCCCGTCCCCCTCGCTCCCGGGGCCGTGGCTGCTGCTGGTCCCGAGCTCCCGTGCCGGCGACCCGCTGGTCACGGCCTCCCGCGAGGCGCTCGCGGCACACGGCGCCGATGTCGTCCTCGTCGAACTGGGTGAAGACGACGCACACCGCGCCACGGTGGCCGAGCGGCTGCGCGCCGCCACCGCCGACCACCCGCTGGACACGCTGTCCGGGGTGCTGTCACTGCTACCGCTGGACGAGCGCCCGTACCCCGACCATCCCGTGGCCGGCACCGGCCTGACCCTGACCCTCGCCCTGATCCAGGCCCTCGACGACCTCGGCGTTCGGGCGCCGCTGTGGTGCGCCACTCAGGGCGCGGTGTCGATCGGCAGCTCCGACCCGCTCACCAGCCCCGCCCAGGCGGCGGTGTGGGGCCTGGGGCGGGTGGCCGGAGTGGAGTACCCGGACAGCTGGGGTGGGCTGATCGACCTTCCGCGGACCATGGACGCCCGGGCCGGGACCCGGCTCGCCGGAGTGCTCGCGGATGGCGGCCCCGAGGACCAGGTGGCGATCCGCGGCTCGGGGGTGATGCTGCGGCGACTCGAGCCCGCACCCCTGGGGAACACCCCACCGCGGCGCGCCTGGAAGCCTCGTGGCACGGTCCTCATCACCGGTGGCACCGGTGCCCTCGGCAGCCATCTGGCCAGGTGGCTCGCGCACAACGGCGCCGAACACCTGGTGCTGACGAGCCGCCGCGGGCTCGCGGCCCCCGGCGCCGAAGACCTGGTCGCCGAACTGGCCGAACAGGGCACGCTGGTCACCGTCGCCGCCTGCGATGTGGCGGACCGCGCCGCGCTTCAACGCGTCCTCGCGTCCGTACCCGAGGACCGGCCGCTGACCGCCGTCATCCACGCCGCTGCCTATATCGACCTGGCGGGGCTTGGCGCGACGACTTCGGCGGAGTTCGCCCAGGTCATGGACGCGAAGGTGGCGGGCGCGGTCCATCTCGACGAGCTGCTGGGCGACAGCCCGCTGGACGCGTTCGTGCTGTTCTCCTCGGTTTCCGGGCTGTGGGGCGTGGGCGACCACGGCGCGTACGCCGCCGCCAACGCCTACCTGGACGCGCTCGCCGAGCGACGGCGGGCGAACGGCCTGCGGGCCACCTCGGTGGCCTGGGGGGTGTGGGACGCCACCGGCGACAACATGCCCGAGGCCCTGGACCTGGATCAGTTGCGGCGGCGTGGACTGCGGTTCATGGACCCGGCGCTCGGCGTCGCCGCCCTGCGGCAGACACTCGACCACGACCAGACCCACCTGGCGATCGCCGACATCGACTGGGACAGCTTCATCCCGGTCTTCACCTCCGCCCGCCCCAGCCCACTGCTGGACGAGCTTCCCGCGATGCGACGCATCCAGGAGGGCGCCGACGGTGCCGGGGCGGTCGGGGACGCCTCGGCCGACGCCTCCTCGGGCCTGCGGCAGCGGCTGACCGGGCTGACCCCCACCGAGCGTGAGCACACCGTCCTGGAGCTGGTGCGTGCGCAGGTGGTGACCGTCCTGGGACACGCCACCTCGGACGCGGTGGATTCCGAGCGTGCCTTCAAGGACCTTGGCTTCGACTCGCTGACAGCCGTCGAGCTGCGCAATCGGCTGAACGCGGCCACCGGGCTGCGCCTGTCCGCCACGCTGGCCTTCGACTACCCCAGCACCGCCGTATTGAGCGAGCACATCCTCACCGAGCTGCTCGGGGCGACGGCCGACGACGGCGAGGCGGACGGCCCCGCTCTCCCGCAGCCGGCGGCAGGTGCGGTGGCGACCCGCGCGGCGTCCGTGGACTCCGACGACGACCCCATCGCCATCGTCGCGATGAGCTGCCGCTACCCGGGCGGGGTGTCCTCGCCCGAGGAACTGTGGCAGCTGATCGTGTCCGGCGGCGACGCGATCGGCGGGCTGCCCACCGACCGTGGGTGGGACATCGAGGGCATATACGACCCGGACCCGGACGCAGCCGGCAAGACCTATGTGCGCGAAGGCGGCTTCCTCTACGGCGCGGGTGACTTCGATCCGGCGTTCTTCGGGATCTCGCCGCGCGAGGCGCTGGCGATGGATCCGCAGCAGCGGCTGCTGCTGGAAACCTCGTGGGAAGCCTTCGAACGCGCCGGTGTGCCCGCGCTCGCGCTGCGCGGCAGCCGCACCGGCGTCTTCATCGGTTCCAACTACCAGGAGTACGGGCCCCGAGTGCATGAGGCGCCCGAGGGCTCCGAAGGCCACCTCATGACCGGAAGCGCGGCCAGCGTCGTGTCCGGACGCGTCGCGTACGCCTTCGGCTTCGAGGGCCCCGCGGTGACGGTGGACACCGCGTGTTCATCGTCGCTGGTGGCGCTGCACCTGGCGGCACAGGCGCTGCGGAACGGGGAGTGCTCGCTGGCGCTCGCCGGTGGCGTCGCCGTCATGCCGAACCCCGGTGCCCTCATCGGCTTCAGCCGCCAGCGGGGCCTGGCGCTCGACGGCCGCTGCAAGGCGTTCGCGGGGGCCGCGGACGGAATGGGGCTCGCGGAGGGCGTCGGTGTGCTGCTGCTGGAGCGGCTGTCCGACGCACGGCGGAACGGGCACCGGGTGCTGGCCGTGGTGCGGGGCAGCGCGGTGAACCAGGACGGTGCGTCGAACGGTTTGACGGCGCCGAACGGCCCCTCGCAGCAGAGGGTGATCCGGGCGGCGTTGGAGAGCGCTCGCTTGTCGGCGGCCGAGGTGGATGCGGTCGAGGCGCACGGTACGGGAACGAAGCTGGGCGATCCCATCGAGGCGCAGGCCCTGCTCGCGACATACGGACAGGAGCGGGCGGACCGGAACCGGCCGTTGTGGCTGGGGTCGGTGAAGTCGAACATCGGTCATACGCAGGCGGCTGCTGGTGTGGCGGGTGTGATGAAGATGGTGCTGGCGATGCGGCATGGTGTGTTGCCGAGGACGTTGCATGTTGATGAGCCGTCGCCGCATGTGGACTGGTCGGCGGGTGCGGTGGAGTTGCTGACGGATGCGGTGGTGTGGCCGGAGACGGATCGTCCGTGGCGTGCGGGTGTGTCGTCGTTCGGCATCAGCGGCACCAACGCACACGTCATCCTGGAGCAGGCCGCCCTCTCCGAGGAGGAGGGTGACGGCTCGGACGAGGCGCCGGAGCAGCCGTCGGGCCTGATGCCGTGGGTGGTGTCGGCGAAGTCCGAGGGCGCGCTGCGGGCACAGGCGGAGCGGTTGCTGCCGTACGCCCGGGGTGGGGCCGGGGCCGAGGCGTCGATGGCCGATGTGGCGTTGTCGCTGGTCACCACGCGCTCGGCCCTCGACGAGCGGGCGGTGGTGCTGGCGGGTGACGGTGCGGGGTTTGCGGCTGGGCTGGGCGCGTTGGTGGATGGCGTACCGGTGGCGGGTGTGGTGCGGGGTTCGGTGGTGCCGGGAAAGCTCGCGGTGTTGTTCTCGGGGCAGGGCAGTCAGCGGGTCGGGATGGGCCGGGAGTTGTATGAGGCGTTCCCGGTGTTCGCGGACGCGTTTGACGAGGTGTGTGCGCGGTTCGACGGGATTTTGGCGCGCCCGCTGCGGGATGTCGTCTTCGGGGACGCGCCGGGGCTGGATGAGACGGTGTTTGCGCAGTGTGGGTTGTTCGCGGTGGAGGTGGGGCTGTTCCGGCTGGTGGAGTCGTGGGGTGTGCGGCCGGATTTCGTGGCGGGGCATTCGATCGGTGAGTTGGTTGCTGCTCATGTGACGGGTGTGTTGTCGCTCGCGGATGCGTGTGTGTTGGTGGCGGCTCGTGGGCGGTTGATGCAGGGGTTGCCGTCGGGTGGGCTGATGGTGTCGGTGCAGGCTGCCGAGGTGGATGTGTTGCCGTTGCTGGCGGGTCGTGAGGCTGAGGTGAGTGTGGCGGCGGTCAACGGTCCGCGCTCGACGGTGATCTCTGGTGCCGGGGAGGCGGTGTCTGAGGTCGCCGGGCTCTTGGAGGCTCGCGGGGTGAAGACGAAGCGGCTGCGTGTTTCGCACGCTTTCCACTCGCCGTTGATGGAGCCGATGCTGGCCGAGTTCCGGCGGGTGGCGGAGGGGTTGTCGTATGCGCCTCCGCGCATTCCGGTCGTGTCGAATGTGACGGGTCTGGTCGCGGATGCCGAGGCGCTGTGCTCGGCGGAGTACTGGGTGCGGCACGTCCGCGAGACCGTGCGCTTTGCGGACGGCGTGGAGTGCCTGGCCGGGCAAGGAGTGGTCACCTACCTGGAGTTGGGCCCCGACGGCGTCCTCTCCGGGATGGGTCAGGAGTGCGTGCCGGACGCCGTATTCGCTCCCGTTCTCCGCAGCGGCTGGGACGAGACCGCCTCGGTCATGGAGGGGCTGGCCCAGATCCATGTGCGGGGTCGTTCCGTGGACTGGACGGCGCTGCTCGCGCCGACCCCCGTACGCCACGTCGATCTGCCCACGTACCCCTTCCAGCGGGAGCACTTCTGGCTGGAGTCGTCCGTCACCACGGCGGAGGCTGGACCCACGGACGCGGTGGACGCCGACTTCTGGGATGCGGTGGAGCGTGAGGATCTGCCCGCGCTCACGGACACGCTGGCGGTCACTGACGAGAACGGCACCGGTGAATCGCTGGCGGCGGTGTTGCCGGTGCTGTCGTCGTGGCGTCGCCGTGGACGTGAGCGCGCCACCGTGGACAGGTGGCGCTACCGCGTGTCGTGGTCGCCGGTGTCCGACGGGTCGGGGACGGTGACGGGTCCGTGGCTGGTGGCGGTCCCTGCCGGTATGGCCGCCGACCCATGGGTGTCGGCATGTGCGGACGCCCTCACCGGGCGTGGTGCGCGGCCGGTGGTGGTCGAGCTGGAGCCCGATGAGGCCGACCGTGAGGTGGTGGCGGCGCGGCTGCACGTGGCCCTGGCCGGACCCGAAATGGCCGATGTCGCGGGGGTGTTGTCCCTGCTGGCGCTGGCCGAGGGCCGACACGGGCAGTACCGGGCGGTGCCCCTCGGCGTGGCATGGACGCTGTCGCTGGTGCAGGCCGTGGGCGATGTGGGCGTGGCCGCTCCGCTGTGGTGTGTGACGCGCGGCGCGGTCGCTGTCGCTGGTTCCGAGGGCGTGCGCGAGGTGGAGCAGGCGGCGGTATGGGGCCTGGGCCGGGTCGCCGGGCTGGAGGTGCCCGAGCGGTGGGGCGGTCTGCTCGATCTCCCCGAGACGTGGGACACGCGGGTGGCGGATCGCCTGGTGGATGTGGTGAGCGGTCGTACGGGCGAGAGCGAGGTCGCGGTGCGCGGCTCCGGGGCGTTCGCGCGCCGTATCGTCCGGGCGTCGGCCGGCGGACCGGACGTCGAGGGCTGGAAGCCGTCGGGGACGGTGCTGGTGACCGGTGGTACGGGTGCGCTGGGTGCGCATGTGGCGCGGTGGCTGGCGGGTGCGGGTGCGGAGCATCTGTTGCTGGTCTCGCGTCGTGGTCCTGGGGCTGGGGGTGTGGATGGGTTGTGTGCCGAGCTGCGCGGGTTGGGTGCTCGGGTGACGGTTGTGGCGTGTGATGTGGGTGATCGGGAGGCGCTGGCCGGGGTGTTGGGCGGGGTGCCGGAGGAGTTCCCGTTGACGGCGGTGGTGCATGCGGCGGGTGTGCTGGATGACGGTGTGCTGGATGGGTTGTCGGTGGGGCGGTTCGAGGGTGTGTTGCGGGCGAAGTCGGAGGCGGCGTGGCATCTGCATGAGCTGACGCGTGAGCTGGATCTTTCGGCGTTTGTGCTGTTCTCCTCGTTCTCGGGGACGGTGGGTGCGGCGGGGCAGGCGAACTATGCGGCGGCGAACGCGGTTCTGGACGCGCTCGCCGATCAGCGTCGGGCCGATGGCCTGCCCGCCACCTCGGTGGCATGGGGGCCCTGGGCCGACAACGGCATGGCCGTCAGCAGCACCGAAGTCAGCCGCACCATCCGCCGCCATGGCATGACCGCGATGGATCCGCGGCTGGCCCTGGCGGCGCTGGAGCGCGCCGTCAGCCACGCGGACGCCGCTGTCGCCGTCGTCGACGCCGACTGGAAGCGTTTCGCCGACACCTTCGAGGCCCGGCGGCTGTCCCGGCTGCTCAGCGGAGTCCCGGAAGTCCGGGAGCTGACCGTGACCACTCGGCCCGGCGACACCGACACCGCGCACACCGAGGGGTCCTCGGCACTCGTCCGGCGTCTGGCGACACTCTCCGAGGCCGAACGGCAGCGAACCCTGCTGGAGCTCGTGCGTGCCCATGTGGCCGCCGTACTCGGTCACAGCGGTGTGGACGCCATCGGGCCCGGCCGCGCCTTCATGGAGATCGGCTTCGACTCCCTGACCGCGGTGGGCCTGCGCAACCAGCTCAGCGAGGCCACGGGCGTGCAGCTCCCGGCCACCCTGGTCTTCGACTACCCCACACCGACCGCGCTGGCCGGATATCTGCTCAGCGAACTGCTCGGCAGCCGCGAGCAGACGGACAACACGACCGCGGACGTGGCCACGACCGTGTCCATCGCGACGGACGAGCCGATCGCGATCGTCTCGATGAGCTGCCGCTTCCCCGGCGACGTACGCTCCGCCGAAGACCTGTGGCGATTGCTGGCCGCCGGAGAGGACGCCGTCTCGGCCTTCCCCACGGACCGTGGCTGGGACCTCGAGGGGCTGTACGACACGGACCCGGACGCGATCGGAAAGAGCTACGTACGCGAGGGTGCGTTCCTCTCCGAGGTGAGCGGCTTCGACGCGCACTTCTTCGGCATCTCGCCGCGCGAGGCGCTGGCCATGGACCCCCAGCAGCGACTGCTGCTGGAAACCTCATGGGAGCTGTGGGAACGGGCCGGAATCAACCCCGAAGCGGTGCGCGGCAGCCGCACCGGCGTGTTCATGGGCACCAACGGGCAGGAGTACGTGTCCCTGCTCGACCGGGCCCCGGAGACCACCGAGGGCTATGTGGCCACGGGCAATGCGGCCAGCGTCGTCTCCGGCCGCATCTCCTACACCTTCGGCCTCGAGGGCCCGGCGGTCACGGTGGACACCGCCTGTTCGTCGTCGCTGGTGGCGCTGCACCTGGCGGCACAGGCACTGCGGCATGGCGAGTGCTCGCTCGCGCTCGCCGGTGGCGTCTCGGTGATGGTGTCACCGCGTGGCTTCGTGGAGTTCAGCCGCCAGCGGGGCCTCGCGCCGGACGGCCGGTGCAAGCCGTTCGCGGCGGCAGCGGACGGCACGGCCTGGGGCGAGGGTGTGGGCATGCTGCTGCTGGAGCGGCTGTCGGACGCGCGGCGCAACGGCCATCAGGTGCTGGCGGTGGTACGCGGCTCCGCCGTCAACCAGGACGGTGCGAGCAACGGGCTCACCGCGCCCAACGGGCCGTCCCAACAGCGGGTGATCCGCCAGGCCCTGGCCAACGCCGGGCTCGCGGCCGGACAAGTCGACGTCGTGGAGGCACACGGAACGGGAACGAAGCTGGGCGACCCGATCGAGGCGCAGGCGCTGCTGGCCACATACGGCCGTGAACACACCGACGACCAGCCCCTGTGGCTCGGCTCGATCAAGTCCAACATCGGGCACACCCAGGCGGCCGCCGGTGCGGCGGGTCTGATCAAGATGGTGCTGGCCATGCGGCACGGACTGCTGCCCGGGATGCCGAACGTGGCCGAGCCCAGCCCGTACGTGGACTGGTCGCCCGGCACCGTCCAGCTGCTGACCGAGGCCACGTCGTGGCCCGAGACCGGTCGGCCGCGGCGGGCGGGCGTGTCCTCCTTCGGCGTCAGCGGTACCAACGCACACGTCATCATCGAGCAGGCACCTCCGCCGCGGCCGGAGCCCGAGCGGCCCGCCGTGGACGAGCCCGTCGGCGGTGCCGGGCGGATACCCGTCACCCCCTGGCTGGTGTCGGGCAAGTCCGAGGCCGCGCTGCGGACGCAGGCGGACCGGTTGCTGGCCCATGTGCGCGAGCGGGCGGAGCTCTCGGCCGAGGACATCGGGCTGTCGTTGGCGGCGACGCGTAGTGCGTTCGAGCATCGTGCGGTGGTGCTCGCCGGGGACCGGGACGGTCTGGTCGGTGGTCTGGCGGCACTGGCGGGGGACCGGGACGCCGCGGGGCTGATCCGGGGCGTGGCCGGTACTGATGGTCGTGCGGTGTTGGTCTTCCCTGGTCAGGGGTCGCAGTGGGTGGGGATGGCGGCGGGGTTGCTGGAGTCTTCGCCGGTGTTCGCGGAGCGGATCGGTGAGTGTGCGGCGGCGTTGGCACCGTTCGTCCACTGGTCGCTCGGGGATGTGTTGCGGGGTGGTGAGGGTGCCGCGGAGGCGTTGGAGCGGGTGGATGTGGTGCAGCCGGTGTTGTGGGCGGTGATGGTGTCGTTGGCTGAGTTGTGGCGTTCGTACGGTGTGGAGCCTGCGGCCGTTATCGGTCATTCGCAGGGTGAGATCGCGGCGGCGTGTGTGGCGGGTGCGTTGTCGCTGGAGGACGCCGCGCGCGTAGTGGCGTTGCGGAGCAAGGCGCTGCGGGCGTTGTCGGGGCGTGGCGGCATGGTGTCGGTGTCGCTACCGGTGGGGGAGGTTAGGGAGCGTCTTGGGGCGTGGGGTGAGCGGCTGTCGGTGGCGGCGGTGAACGGGCCCTCGGCGGTTGTTGTCTCGGGTGACGCGGACGCGTTGGACGAGCTGCTGGCGGTGTGCGAGGGCGAGGGGATCCGGGCGCGGCGTGTTCCCGTGGATTACGCCTCGCACTGCGCTCACGTCGAGGCCATCGAGGACGAGCTTCGGCACGCCCTCGTCGGGATTGCTCCCCGGTCGTCGTCGGTGCCGTTCTATTCGACGGTGACCGGTGGGGTGCTCGATACGGCGGGGCTGGATGCCGGGTACTGGTACCGGAATCTGCGTCAGACGGTGCGCTTCGACGAGACCGTCCGTGGCCTGTTGGCGGATGGCTTCCAGGTGTTCATCGAGGCCAGCGCCCATCCTGTCCTGACGATGGGAGTGGAGCAGACGGCCGAGGACCACGGCACCCGCGTCACTGCCGTCGGTTCGCTGCGCCGTGATGATGGCGGTCCCGACCGGTTCGCCACCTCCCTTGCCGAGGCGTATGTCGGCGGCGCCCCCGTCGACTGGGCGGGGGTGTTCGCCGGAACGACGGCCAGGCGCGTCGATGTGCCGACGTACGCCTTCCAGCACCAGCGCTACTGGGTCGAGCCCTCAGCCGTGGCGGGCGATGTGTCGTCGGCCGGACTGGTCTCCGCCGACCATCCCCTGCTCGGCGCGGCGGTCGCGCTGCCCGAGTCCGGCGGGTATCTGTTCACCGGTCGACTCTCCCTCCGGTCACACCCCTGGCTGGCCGACCACACCATTCATGGCACCGCGCTGCTTCCCGGATCCGCCTTGGTCGAGTTGGCGCTGCGGGCCGGTGACGCGGTCGGCTGCGGCCACCTGGAGGAGCTGACGCAGGAAACGGCCCTCGCTCTTCCCTCAAGCGGTGCGGTCCAGCTGCAGCTCACGGTCGGGGGTCCGGACGACTCCGGGCGACGCACCGTGAACCTCTACTCGCGCTTCGAGGACGGGCCCGCCGACCTGCCGTGGACGCACCATGCCACCGGTGCGCTGACCACGGAGCGGCCCACGGCGCCGGCGGAGACCGGGCTCGACCTGTGGCCACCGGCGGACGCCGAGCCGATCGAACTCGTCGACCCGTACTCGAGCGTGGCCGCGCTCAGCGGCTTGGAGCACGGTCCCGCTTTCCGCGCCCTGCGCTCTGCGTGGCGTCGCGGTGGGGAGATCTTCGCCGAGGTGGCGTTGGCGGAGGACGCACGCTCGGACGCCGATCGCTTTGGTCTGCATCCGGTGCTGCTCGACGCGGCTCTGCACGCCACGGCCGACCTGGCGGCCGACGACGGCGGCCGCGTCCGGCTCCCGTACCGGTGGACCGGGGTGTCCCTGTACGCCACCGGCGCGACGACCCTGCGCGTACGGCTCTCCACGGAACGGCCCGACGGCGTGGCGATCCTGCTGGCGGACGAATCGGGCCACGCGGTGGCCGACGTGGACGCGGTGATGACCCGCAGCTTCACAACCGAGCAGCTCACCGGGGGCCGGATGCCCCATGAGTCGCTGTTCCGGGTGGAGTGGATGAGTGTCCCGGCAGGCTCCTCCGGCGTCGAGCCGGACCGGGCCCACTGGTCGATCGTCGGCCCTGACGGTGCCGAACTGCGCGCCGCGCTCGAATCCAGCGGTGGCCGGATCGACGAGTACGACGACATGGGCGCCCTGCTCCTGCCTGACGCATCGGCCACGGCCGCGCCCGACCTCGTCCTCCTGCCCTTCCTCACCGCCTCGGCAACCGACTCCGCCACAGCGGAAGAGGACCTCGTGTCCGTGACACACCAGGCGACGCATCGCGCGCTGGACGCGCTCCAGGTATGGCTGGCTGAGGAGCGGTTTGCCGGCTCGCGGTTGGTGGTGGTGACGCGGGGTGCGGTGGCTGCTGTGTCGGGTGAGGGTGTGCCGGATGTGGCGGCTGCCGCGGTGTGGGGTTTGGTGCGTTCGGCGCAGGCCGAGCATCCGGACCGATTCGTTCTGGTGGATTTGGAGAGCGTGGAGTGGGCTGCCGAGGTGATCGGTGCCGCGGTGGCGTCCGGAGAGCCTCAGCTCGCCGTGCGTGGCGGTGGTATGCACGCCCCGAGGCTGGTCCGGGCTCTGGTACCTGTGGTGCCTCAGCGGGGGGTGGTGTGGGATGTCGATGGTTCGGTGCTGATTACGGGTGCCAGTGGTGTGCTGGGTGGGTTGGTGGCGCGTCATGTGGTTGTCCGTCACGGGGTGCGGAGTGTGGTGCTGGTATCGCGTCGCGGTCGTGAGGCGGTGGGTGCGGCGGAGTTGGAGGCCGAGCTTGCCGAGTTGGGTGCGCGTGTGGTGTTCGAGGCGTGTGATGTGGCGGATCGTGAGGCGTTGGCGGGGGTGTTGGGGCGTATTGCGGTGGATCGTCCGTTGCGTGGTGTGGTGCATGCGGCCGGTGTGCTGGATGACGGTGTGGTGGAGTCGTTGACGCCGGAGCGTATTGATGTGGTGTTGCGGCCGAAGGTTGATGCGGCGGTGTATTTGGATGAGTTGACGCGGGGTCTGGATCTGTCGGCGTTTGTGGTGTTCTCGTCGGCTGCTGCGACTTTTGGTGCGGCGGGGCAGGGGAACTATGCGGCGGCGAACATGTTCCTGGATGGTCTGGCGGCGCGGCGTCGGGCGCGTGGGCTTGCGGGGGTGTCGTTGGCCTGGGGTTTCTGGGCCGAACGCAGCGATATGACCGGCCACCTGGGAGATGTCGACATGGCCCGGATGGCCCGGTTCGGGATGACCCCCCTGCCTGCCGACCAGGGGCTGGCCCTCTTCGACGCGGCACACACGACCGGTGACCCGCTGCTGGTGCCGACCCGTATGGACGTCGCGGTGCTCCGCGCACACGCCCGGCCCGGCACCACACCCGCTCTGCTGCGCCACCTCATCGGCGCCCCGGCCCGGCGGGTGATCGACGCCGCCGCCGACGACCAGGGCGGCGCCACCGCCCTCGTACGGCGTCTCACGGGTCTGGCACGGACCGAGCGGGAGGACGTCCTGCTGGAGCTGGTGACCGATCACGCGGGATCCGTGCTCGGCCATACGGAATCGGACGCGATCGCTCCCGACCGTGCGTTCAGCGACATCGGCTTCGACTCGCTCACCGCGGTCGAGCTGCGCAACCGCCTCAACGCCGCCACCGGTCTCCGGCTTCCGGCCACGCTGGTCTTCGACTATCCGACACCGACCGCGGTAGCCCGCCACATCTTCAGCGAGGTGATGGGCTCCGAACCGGCCGATGACGACACCCCGGCTCTCGACCGGGCCCAGGACACGTCGTCGGTCCGCAGGGCCGCGACCGACGACGAGCCGATCGCCATCGTCGGGATGGGCTGCCGCTTCCCGGGCGGTGTGCGTACTCCCGAAGAGCTGTGGCAACTGCTCATCAGTGGTGGGGACGCGATCTCGGGGCTGCCCGACGATCGTGGCTGGGACCTGGAGGGGCTGTATCACCCGGATCCCGATCACAGGGGCACGGCGTATGCGCGTGAGGGTGGTTTCCTGTATGACGCGGGTGATTTCGAGCCGGAGTTCTTCGGTATTTCGCCGCGTGAGGCGTTGGCGATGGATCCGCAGCAGCGGTTGCTGCTGGAGACGTCGTGGGAGGCGCTGGAGCGGGCCGGTATCGACCCGGCGTCGGTGCGCGGCAGCCAGACCGGCGTGTTCTGCGGGCTGACCTACCACGACTACACCGATGCGGTGCAGCAGGCCGGCGAGGCCACCGAGGGTTACCTCATGACGGGCAACGCCGGGAGTGTCGCCTCAGGGCGTATCTCCTACACCTTCGGCTTCGAGGGACCCGCGGTGACCGTGGACACCGCCTGCTCGTCGTCCCTGGTGGCGCTGCACTGGGCCGCACAAGCGCTGCGGCAGGGCGAGTGCTCGCTGGCCCTCGCGGGCGGTGCGACGGTCATGGCCAGCCCGGTCGCGTTCGTGGAGTTCAGCCGTCAGCGCGGACTGGCCCCGGACGGCCGCTGCAAGCCCTTCGCGGGGGCCGCGGACGGCACCGGCTGGGCCGAGGGCGTCGGGATGCTGTTGCTGGAGCGGCTGTCGGATGCGCGGCGCAATGGCCATCGGGTGCTGGCGGTGGTGCGTGGTTCGGCCGTCAATCAGGATGGCGCGAGTAATGGGCTGTCGGCGCCGAATGGTCCGTCGCAGCAGCGGGTGATCCGTCAGGCGCTGGGCAATGCCGGGCTCACCGCGGCTGAGGTGGATGCGGTGGAGGCGCACGGTACGGGTACGAAGCTGGGTGATCCGATCGAGGCGCAGGCGTTGTTGGCGACGTATGGCCAGGAGCGTGCCGCGGAGGGTCGGCCGCTGTGGTTGGGTGCGGTGAAGTCGAACATCGGTCATACGCAGGCGGCTGCTGGTGTGGCTGGTGTGATGAAGATGGTGCTGGCGATGCGGCACGGCGTACTGCCGAAAACGCTGCATGTCGATGAGCCGTCGCCGCATGTGGAGTGGTCGGCGGGTGCGGTGGAGTTGTTGACGGATGCGGTGGTGTGGCCGGAGACGGGCCGTCCGCGGCGTGCGGGTGTGTCGTCCTTCGGCATCAGCGGCACCAACGCACACGTCATCCTCGAACACGCCCCCGAGGAGACGCCCGTCGCCGAGCCGGTGATCGAAGGGCCCGAGGAGTCGGCGCTGGTGCCGTGGGTGGTGTCGGCGAAGTCCGAGGGTGCGTTGCGGGCGCAGGCGGAGCGGTTGCTGCCGTACGCGCGGAGTCAGGCCGGGGCGGAGGCGCCTGTGGCCGATGTGGCGCTGTCGTTGGCCACGACACGGTCGATGTTCGAGCACCGGGCGGTGGTGCTGGCGGGTGACGGTGCGGGGTTTGCGGCTGGGCTGGGCGCGTTGGTGGATGGCGTACCGGTGGCGGGTGTGGTGCGGGGTTCGGTGGTGGCGGGGAAGTTGGCGGTGTTGTTCTCGGGTCAGGGTAGTCAGCGGGTCGGGATGGGGCGGGAGTTGTATGAGGCGTTCCCGGTGTTCGCGGACGCGTTCGACGAGGTGTGTGGGCACTTCGACGGGATGTTGGAGCGTTCGCTGCGGGAGGTGATCCGTGGGGATGTGTCGGGGTTGGATGAGACGGTGTTTGCGCAGTGTGGGTTGTTCGCGGTGGAGGTGGGGTTGTTCCGGTTGGTGGAGTCGTGGGGTGTGCGGCCGGATTTTGTGGCGGGGCATTCGATTGGTGAGTTGGTTGCTGCGCATGTGGCGGGTGTGTTGTCGCTGGGGGATGCGTGTGTGTTGGTGGGGGCTCGTGGGCGGTTGATGCAGGGGTTGTCGTCGGGTGGGGTGATGGTGTCGGTGCAGGCTGCCGAAGCCGATGTGTTGCCGTTGTTGGCGGGTCGTGAGGCTGAGGTGAGTGTGGCGGCGGTCAACGGTCCGCGTTCGACGGTGATTTCCGGTGCCGGGGAGGCGGTGATGGAGGTCGCCGGGCTCTTGGAGGCTCGCGGGGTGAAGACGAAGCGGCTGCGTGTTTCGCATGCGTTCCACTCGCCGTTGATGGAGCCGATGCTGGCCGAGTTCCGGCAGGTGGCGGAGGGGCTGTCGTATGCGCCTCCGCGTATTCCCGTCGCGTCGAATGTGACGGGTCTGGTCGCGGATGCCGAGGCGTTGTGCTCGGCGGAGTACTGGGTACGGCACGTCCGTGAGGCTGTGCGGTTCGCGGACGGGGTGCGGAGTCTGGTGGACGTGGGAGTCACCACCTTCCTGGAGCTCGGCCCGGACGAGGTCCTGTCCACGATGGGCGAGCAGTGCCTGCCCGATGAGACAGCTGACGTCGCCGTCTTCCTACCGGCCGCACGCTCCGGCCGCGGCGAGGTCGAGACCGCGCTGACGCTCGCCGCCGTGGCCCATGTACGGGGTGTGCCGGTGGACTGGATGGCCGTGCTCGCGGCCACCGCCGGACGGCCGGCGCGGCGCGTGGAGCTGCCGACGTATGCCTTCCAACGCAAGCGCTACTGGGTTGAGACAGCGGCGGCGCCGGGAGCCCATCACGGCACGGCAGATGCCCGCGAGTCCGCCGACGCCGACTTCTGGGACGCGGTGGAACGCGAGGACCTGTCGGCGCTCGCGGGCACGCTGGCCGTCGAGAACGAGGCCGATGCGGGTGAGTCGCTCGCGGCGGTGCTGCCGGTCCTGTCGTCGTGGCGGCGTCGTAGCCGTGAGCGGTCGCAGGTCGACACGTGGCGCTACCGGACCGCATGGTCGCCGGTCTCGGAGGCGGCGGGTGCGCTGACGGGATCCTGGCTGGTGGCGGTGCCCGCTGGGCTGGCCGGTGACGTATGGGTCGCGGACTGCGTGGCCGGCTTGGCCGCGCGGGGCGCGCTGCCCGTGGTCGTCGAGCTGGAGGATGCGGACGCCGACCGTGAGGCGGTGGCGGCGCGGTTGCGCGAGGCTCTGGGTGCGGACCGGGCCGCCGATGTCACGGGGGTGCTGTCGCTGCTGGCGCTGGCGGAGGGGCGGCATGGCCGGTATGCCGCGGTGCCGCTGGGCCTGGCGTTGACGTTGTCCCTGCTACAGGGGATCGGGGACGCGGGTGTGGGTGGTCGCGTGTGGTGTGTGACGCGGGGTGCGGTGGCGACAGGCGGTGCGGAGAGCCCCTCGAGTGTGGAGCAGGCGGCGGTGTGGGGTCTGGGCCGGGTCGCCGGGCTGGAGGCCCCGGAGCGATGGGGCGGCCTTGTCGACTTGCCGCAGACGCTGGACGGCCGGGCTCTGGAGCGTCTGACCGCCGCCATCAGCGGTGCCACCGGTGAGGATGAGCTGGCGGTGCGGGCGTCGGGTGTGTTCGCCCGCCGTGTGGTTCGTGCCGCGGTGGGTGCGCAGGGTGGGGAGGTGTGGAAGCCGTCGGGGACGGTGCTGGTGACCGGCGGTACGGGCGCGCTGGGCGCCCATGTGGCGCGGTGGCTGGCGCGGGCCGGTGCGGAGCACCTGCTGCTGCTCTCGCGGCGTGGTCCGGCGGCTGAAGGTGTGGACAAGTTGCGGGCGCAGCTGGCGGAGTCGGGTGCTCGCGTGACGGTCGCGGCGTGTGATGTGGGCGACCGGCAGGCGCTGGCCGGAGTGTTGGCCCGGGTGCCCGAGGAGTTCCCGCTGACAGCGGTGGTGCATACGGCGGGTGTGCTGGATGACAGTGTGCTGGATGGGTTGTCGGTGGGGCGGTTCGAGGGTGTGTTGCGGGCGAAGTCGGAGGCGGCGTGGCATCTGCATGAGCTGACGCGTGAGCTGGATCTTTCGGCGTTTGTGCTGTTCTCCTCGTTCTCCGCGACGGTGGGCGGAGCCGGACAGGGCAACTACGCGGCGGCGAACGCCTTCCTGGACGCGCTCGCCGAACACCGCCGGGCCGAGGGCCTGCCCGCCACCTCCGTGGCCTGGGGGCCGTGGGCCGACGGTGGCATGGCCGCCCAGGACGCGGCCGTCAGCGGCCGTATGGAGCGGTTCGGCCTTCCCGCGATGGAACCCGAGCTGGCCGTCACAGCGATGGCGCGGGCCGTCAACCAGTCCGACACCTGCCCGGTCATCACGGACATCGACTGGCCGCGGTTCACAGCCGGTGTCGACGGCACCCGGCTCGGTCTCCTCTTCGGCGACATCGCCGAGGTCAGGGCGGTACGGCAGGCCGCCGACGCCACCTTGGACGGGCAGACCGCCGGCACACACCGGCCGGCGCTCGCCACGACCCTCGCGGAGCTCCCGGCGGCGGAGCGCGAACCCGCCCTGCTCGACCTGGTGCGTACGCAGACGGCGGCCGTCCTCGGATACGCCACGCACGAGGGCATCGACGGTGAGCGTGGCTTCTTCGACATGGGCCTTGATTCGCTGACCGCCGTCGAGCTGCGCAACCGGCTGAACGCGGCCACCGGGCTGCGGCTGCGGCCGACGGCCCTGTTCGACTACGGATCGCCGTCGGCGCTGGCCCGCCATCTCAAGGGTGAGCTGGTCGAGGACGAGGCCGCCCCGGAGAAGTCGCTGCCTGCCGAGATCGACCGACTCGAATCCGTCCTCTCGGCCATGGAGCAGGACGACATCGCCCGGACGAAGGCGATCGTCCGGCTCCAGTCGGTGCTGGCCAAGCTGAGCGAACCCGTCAGCGGCGGCGGGAGCGCCGTACGGGACGACGTCGCCAACGACGACGACCTGGAAAGCGCATCGGTGGACGAGCTCTTCGACGTCATCGACAGAGAACTCGGAGACGCCTGACATGAACGAGAACCACGTGGTTTCTTCGAGGGGGCAGGGCCAAGTGTCAAACGAAGAGAAGCTCGTTGAGTACCTCAAGCGCGTCATGGCTGACCTCCGGCAGACGCAGCGGCGGCTCCGCGATGTCGAGGAGAAGTCCCGGGAGCCGATCGCGATTGTGGCGATGAGCTGCCGGTTCCCCGGCGGTGTGCGGTCCCCGGAGGAGCTGTGGGAGCTGCTGGCCGGTGGCGAGGACGCCGTGAGCGCGTTCCCGGAGGACCGCGGCTGGGACCTGGCGGAGCTGTACGACCCCGACCCCGACCGCTCCGGCACCTCGTACGTCAAGGAGGGCGCGTTCCTCTCCGACGCGGGCGCCTTCGATCCCACCTTCTTCGGCATCTCGCCGCGTGAGGCGCTGGCGATGGACCCGCAGCAGCGGCTGCTGCTGGAGACGTCCTGGGAGGCCATGGAGCGGGCCGGTATCACCCCGGCGTCGTTGCGCGGCACCAAGGCCGGTGTCTTCGTGGGCACCAACGGGCAGGACTACACCGTCGCGCTGCGACAGGCCCCGAAGGGTGTCGAGGGCTTCCTGGCCACCAGCGGTGCGGCCAGCGTGATGTCGGGTCGACTCTCCTATACCTTCGGCTTCGAAGGGCCCGCGGTGACGGTGGACACCGCCTGCTCATCGTCTCTGGTGGCACTGCATCTCGCGGTGCAGTCCCTGCGGCAGGGGGAGTGCCCGCTCGCCCTCGCCGGTGGCGTGACCGTGATGTCCACGCCCGGTCTCTTCGTGGAATTCAGCCGTCAGCGCGGTCTGGCGCCGGACGGCCGGTGCAAGGCGTTCGCGGCGGCCGCCGATGGCACGGGCTGGGGCGAGGGTGTGGGCATGCTGCTGTTGGAGCGGCTCTCGGACGCGCGGCGCAACGGTCACCCGGTGCTGGCGGTGGTACGCGGCTCCGCCGTCAACCAGGACGGCAGCAGCAGTGGACTGACTGTGCCCAACGGCATTTCCCAGCAACGCGTGATTCTCCAGGCCCTGACCAACGCGCGGTTGTCGGCCGCCGAGGTGGACGCGGTCGAGGCACACGGCACGGGTACGACGCTGGGCGACCCGATCGAGGCGCAGGCGCTGCTGGCCACCTACGGCCAGGACCGCGCGGACGGTAGGCCGCTGCTGCTGGGGTCGGTGAAGTCCAACATCGGCCACACGCAGGCGGCGGCCGGTGTGGCCGGCGTGATGAAGATGGTGCTGGCCATGCAACACGGTGCGCTGCCGAAAACGCTGCACGTCGATGAGCCGACGCCGCACGTGGAGTGGTCGGCCGGCGCGGTCGAGCTGCTGGCCGAGAAGGTCGCATGGCCGGAGAACGGTGGGCCGCGACGGGCCGGTGTGTCGGCCTTCGGCGTCAGCGGCACCAACGCCCATGTCGTCCTCGAGCAGGCGCCGGTGGGCGATGAGGACGACGCGGCGGACGAGGGCACGGGCGGGGCCCCCTCTGCCACGGTCGGTGCGATGTCCGTCGAGCGTGAGGTGGTGCCGTGGGTGCTGTCGGCCCGCTCCGAGGCGGCCTTGCGGTCGCAGGCGGATCGGCTGGCGTCGTACATGGAGGAGCGGACAGAGCTGTCGGCTGGGGACGTCGGGTGGTCGCTGGCGACGGCCCGTACCGTTTTCGAGCATCGTGCGGTGGTGTTGGCCGGTGACCGAGGTGGCTTGGTTGGCGGTGTGGCCGCGCTGGCGGAGGGCCGGGATGCGGCGGGCGTGGTGCGGGGTGTGGCCGGTGCTGATGGTCGTGCGGTGTTGGTGTTTCCGGGTCAGGGGTCGCAGTGGGTGGGGATGGCGGCGGGGTTGTTGGAGTCTTCGCCGGTGTTCGCGGAGCGGGTGGGTGAGTGTGGGGCGGCGTTGGCGCCGTTCGTTGACTGGTCGTTGGTGGATGTGCTTGGCGATGCGGCCGCGTTGGAGCGGGTGGATGTGGTGCAGCCGGTGTTGTGGGCTGTGATGGTGTCGTTGGCGGAGCTGTGGCGTTCGTATGGTGTGGAGCCTGCGGCTGTTATCGGTCATTCGCAGGGTGAGATTGCGGCGGCGTGTGTGGCGGGTGCGTTGTCGCTGGAGGACGCCGCGCGCGTAGTGGCGTTGCGGAGCAAGGCGTTGCGGGCGTTGTCGGGTGGTGGCGGGATGGTGTCGGTGTCGTTGCCGGTGGACTCGGTGCGGGAGCGTCTTGGGGCGTGGGGTGAGCGGTTGTCGGTGGCGGCGGTGAATGGGCCTTCGGCGGTTGTTGTCTCGGGTGACGCGGATGCGTTGGATGAGCTGCTGGCGGTGTGCGAGGGCGAGGGGATCCGGGCGCGTCGCATTCCCGTGGACTACGCGTCGCATTGCGCCCATGTCGAGGCTATCGAGGGCGAGTTGCTGCGGGAGCTCGGGGGGATCAGTCCGCGTTCGTCGTCGGTGCCGTTCTATTCGACGGTGACTGGTGGGGTGCTCGATACGGCGGGGCTGGATGCCGGGTACTGGTACCGGAATTTGCGTCAGACGGTGCGCTTCGACGAGACCGTCCGTGGCCTGTTGGCGGATGGCTTCCAGGTGTTCATCGAGGCCAGCGCCCATCCTGTGCTCACCATGGGTGTGGAGCAGACGGCCGAGGATCACGGCACCCGTGTCACCGCCGTGGGTTCGCTGCGCCGTGACGAGGGGGGCCTGGACCGTTTTCTGACCTCCGTGTCCGAGGTGTATGTCGGCGGGGCTTCTGTCGACTGGGCCACGGTGTTCCGCGGGACGGGCGCTCGGCAGGTGGAATTGCCGACCTATGCCTTCCAGCACCAGCACTACTGGATCAAGACTCCTCCGTCGGGCGTCGGCGATGTGACATCCGCTGGTCTGGGTTCGGTTGATCATCCGTTGTTGGGTGCGGTGGTGGGGTTGGCGGGTGTGGATGGGGTGTTGTTGACGGGTCGGTTGTCGTTGGTTTCGCATGGTTGGTTGGCTGATCATGTGGTGTTGGGTGTGGTGGTGGTGCCGGGGACGGCGTTGGTGGAGTTGGTGTTGCGGGCGGGGGATGGGGTGGGTTGTGGGTGGTTGGAGGAGTTGACGTTGGAGGCGCCGTTGGTGGTGCCTGAGTGTGGTGGTGTGCAGGTGCAGTTGTCGGTGGGTGTGCCGGATGGGGTGGGTCGGCGTGTGGTGGGTGTGTTTTCGCGGTTGGAGGGTGAGGGGGAGGAGTCGTGGACGCGGCATGCGGTGGGGGTGTTGAGTGCTGGTCCCTCGGGTGGGGTGGTGGAGGGGTTGGGTGTGTGGCCGCCTGTGGGTGCGGTGGCGGTGGATGTGGGTGGTGTGTATGAGCGGTTGGCTGGGGTGGGTTTGGAGTATGGGCCGGTGTTTCGGGGGGTGCGGGCTGCGTGGCGTCGTGGTGATGAGGTGTTTGCGGAGGTGGCGCTTGGGGAGGAGGAGCGTGCGGAGGCGGGGCGGTTCGGTCTGCATCCAGCCCTCCTCGACGCCGCCCTCCATATGGCCGGGGTGGGCCCGGACGGCGAGGAGACGGGCCCCGCTCGTCTGCCGTTCGCCTGGACGGGTGTCTCCCTGTATGCCACGGGTGCGACGGCGCTGCGGGTGCGCTTGTCGCCGTCGGGAGCCGAAGGGATCTCGGTGCTGGTGGCGGACGCCGACGGGGTACCGGTGGCCTCGGTCGACTCACTCGTGGGGCGGCCGGTGGTGGCCGAGCAGCTCACCGCGTCCCCGCAGGTTGTCAGGGACTCGCTGTTCACCGTGGAATGGGATCGCGTGCCCTCCGAGGACATGCCGGGGGTTGGATCCCAGGCGCAGTGGGCGGTCGTCGGATCGGACGATCTCGGCCTCACCGCCGCCTTGGATGCGGCAGGTCACGACGTAATCAGCTGCCCGGAACTGGCCACCCTGGCGGGCTCCCCGGACGTCGTCCTCGTGCCATGCGTGTCCGAGTCGGGCTCGGGCGCGCAGGATCTGTCGTCCGCCACGCGCCACCTCACCCATCGTGTGTTGCGGGTGGTGCAGGGGTGGTTGGCTGAGGAGCGGTTTGCCGGCTCGCGGTTGGTGGTGGTGACGCGGGGTGCGGTGGCTGCTGTGTCGGGTGAGGGTGTGCCGGATGTGGCGGCTGCCGCGGTGTGGGGTTTGGTGCGTTCGGCGCAGGCCGAGCATCCGGACCGATTCGTTCTGGTGGATTTGGAGAGCGTGGAGTGGGCTGCCGAGGTGATCGGTGCCGCGGTGGCGTCCGGAGAGCCTCAGCTTGCCGTGCGTGGCGGTGGTATGCACGCCCCGAGGCTGATCCGGGCTCTGGTACCTGTGGTGCCTCAGCGGGGGGTGGTGTGGGATGTCGATGGTTCGGTGCTGATTACGGGTGCCAGTGGTGTGCTGGGTGGGTTGGTGGCGCGTCATGTGGTTGTCCGTCACGGGGTGCGGAGTGTGGTGCTGGTATCGCGTCGCGGTCGTGAGGCGGTGGGTGCGGCGGAGTTGGAGGCCGAGCTTGCCGAATTCGGTGCGCGTGTGGTGTTCGAGGCGTGTGATGTGGCGGATCGTGAGGCGTTGGCGGGGGTGTTGGGGCGTATTGCGGTGGATCGTCCGTTGCGTGGTGTGGTGCATGCGGCCGGTGTGCTGGATGACGGTGTGGTGGAGTCGTTGACGCCGGAGCGTATTGATGTGGTGTTGCGGCCGAAGGTTGATGCGGCGGTGTATTTGGATGAGTTGACGCGGGGTCTGGATCTGTCGGCGTTTGTGGTGTTCTCGTCGGCTGCTGCGACTTTTGGTGCGGCGGGGCAGGGGAACTATGCGGCGGCGAACATGTTCCTGGATGGTCTGGCGGCGCGTCGTCGGGCGCGTGGGCTTGCGGGGGTGTCGTTGGCCTGGGGTTTCTGGGCCGAACGCAGCGATATGACCGGCCACCTCGCAGACACCGACGTTGCCCGGATGGAGCGGAGCGGCGTGATCCCACTGTCGTCGGACGAAGGTCTCGCGCTCCTCGACGCGGCGGGTGCCGTGGACCAGCCGCTGCTGGTCCCCGTGCGGATCGCTCCGACGGTGCTCCGTGGTGGCGCAGGGACCGTTCCTCCGTTGCTCCGACGGCTGGTGCGTACCCCGTCGCGGAGGGCGCTGACGGATGCGGCTACGGGCATGGACACGTTCCTGCGGGGTGACCTCGTTCGCCTCGCGGGGCTTTCGGAGGCCGAGCAGGAGCAGACGCTGCTGGATCTCGTACGCGTGGGGGTCGGCGCGGTGCTCGGCTACTCCGGTGCGGACGAGGTCGAGCCGGAGCGTGCGTTCAAGGAGCTCGGGTTCGACTCGCTGACGGCGGTCGAGCTGCGCAACCGGCTGAACACGGCCACCGGACTGCGCCTGCCCGCCACCCTCGTCTTCGACTACCCCTCGCCCCTGGCGCTCGCCCGCTATCTCCGCGACGAACTCCTCGGCAGGAGCGACGATGCGGCTGTCGACGCTGGACGCCCTGCGCCGGTGGCCGCGTCCCAGGACGAGCCGATCGCGATCGTGGGAATGAGCTGCCGCTTCCCGGGTGGGATCAAGTCCCCCGAGGACCTGTGGAGGCTTCTGTCCCGCGGCGGAGACGCCATCGCCGGCTTTCCGGATGATCGTGGCTGGGACCTGGAGGGGCTGTATCACCCGGATCCCGATCACAGGGGCACGGCGTATGCGCGTGAGGGTGGCTTCCTGTATGACGCGGGTGATTTCGAGCCGGAGTTCTTCGGTATTTCGCCGCGTGAGGCCCTTGCCATGGATCCGCAGCAGCGGTTGCTGCTGGAGACGTCGTGGGAGGCGCTGGAGCGGGCCGGTATCGACCCGGCGTCGGTGCGCGGCAGCCAGACCGGCGTCTTCGCCGGAATCATGCACCACGACTACGGCTCGGCTGCGGTGCCGGACGGCGTCGAGGGCTACATCGGCAACGGCACCGCCGGCAGCATCGCCTCGGGCCGGGTCTCCTACACCTTCGGCTTCGAAGGGCCCGCGGTGACGGTGGACACCGCCTGCTCGTCGTCGCTGGTGGCGCTGCATCTCGCGGCTCAGTCGCTGCGCCAGGGGGAGTGCGCGCTCGCGCTCGCGGGTGGGGTGACGGTGATGTCGACCCCCGCCCTGTTCGTGGAGTTCAGCCGTCAGCGGGGACTGTCGGCGGACGGACGGTGCAAGGCGTTCGCGGGGGCCGCCGACGGTACGGGGTTCTCCGAGGGCATCGGCATGCTGCTGCTGGAACGGCTCTCGGACGCACGGCGCAACGGCCACCGGGTACTTGCCGTCGTCCGCGGGTCCGCGGTCAATCAGGACGGCGCGTCCAACGGGCTGACGGCCCCCAATGGCCCGTCGCAGCAGCGGGTCATCCGGGCCGCCCTGGCGAGTGCTCGGCTGTCGGCCGTCGAGGTGGACGCGGTGGAGGCACACGGTACGGGCACGACACTCGGTGATCCCATCGAGGCACAGGCGCTGCTGTCGACCTATGGACGGGAGCGGGGTGCCGAGGACCGGCCGCTGTGGCTGGGGTCGATCAAGTCGAACATCGGTCATACGCAGGCGGCTGCTGGTGTGGCGGGTGTGATGAAGATGGTGCTGGCGATGCGGCACGGCGTACTGCCGAAAACGCTGCATGTCGATGAGCCGTCGCCGCATGTGGACTGGTCCGAGGGCGCGGTGCGGTTGCTCACGGACGCTACGCACTGGCCGGAGACGGGCCACCCCAGGCGTGCGGGTGTCTCCTCCTTCGGCGCCAGCGGGACCAATGCGCATGTGATCGTGGAGCAGGTCCCCGAGGAAAGGCCCGTCGCCGAGCCGGTGACCGACGGGCCCGAGGAGTCGGTGCTGGTGCCGTGGGTGGTGTCGGCGAAGTCCGAGGGTGCGTTGGGGGCACAGGCGAGGCGATTGCTGTCGTCCGTACGTGGCGAGACGGACGCCGAGGCTGCGGTCGTGGACGTGGCTTCGTCGCTGGTGACCACGCGCTCGGTGTTCGAGCACCGGGCGGTGGTGCTGGCCGCTGACCGTAAGGGCTTCGCCGCCGGGCTGGAAGCCCTGGCGGATGACCTACCGGCGGTCGGTGTGGTGCGGGGTTCGGCGGTGCCGGGGAAGTTGGCGGTGTTGTTCTCGGGCCAGGGCAGTCAGCGGGTCGGGATGGGCCAGGAGTTGTATGACGCGTTCCCGGGCTTCGCCGACGCCTTCGACGAGGTGTGTGGGCACTTCGACGGGATGCTGGAGCGCCCGCTGCGGGAGGTGATCAGCGGGGCCGCGCCGGGGCTGGATGAGACGGTGTTTGCGCAGTGTGGGTTGTTCGCGGTGGAGGTGGGGCTGTTCCGGTTGGTGGAGTCGTGGGGTGTGCGGCCGGATTTCGTGGCCGGACATTCGATCGGTGAGTTGGCGGCCGCTCATGTGGCGGGTGTGTTGTCACTCGCGGACGCGTGTGTGTTGGTGGGGGCTCGTGGGCGGTTGATGCAGGGGTTGCCGTCGGGTGGGGTGATGGTGTCGGTGCAGGCCGCCGAAGCCGATGTGTTGCCGTTGTTGGCGGGTCGTGAGGCCGAGGTGAGCGTGGCGGCGGTCAACGGTCCGCGCTCGACCGTGATCTCCGGTGCCGAGGAGGCGGTGATGGAGGTCGCCGGGCACCTTGAGGTCCAGGGCGTCAAGACGAAGCGGCTGCGCGTTTCGCATGCGTTCCACTCGCCGTTGATGGAGCCGATGCTGGCCGAGTTCCGGCAGGTGGCGGAGGGGCTGTCGTATGCGCCTCCGCGTATTCCCGTCGTGTCGAACGTGACGGGCGCGGTCGCTGATGCCGAGGCGCTGTGCTCGGCCGAGTACTGGGTACGGCACGTCCGCGAGACCGTGCGCTTCGCCGATGGCATGGCGGCTCTCGCGGAGGCAGGCGTGACGACTTCCCTGGAACTGGGCCCGGACGGGGTGCTCTCCGGCATGGGACAGGAGACCGCGCCGGACGTCGAGTTCGTCTCCGCACTGCGGAGCGGCCGGGACGAGATCGCCACGCTCCAGGAGGCGTTGGCCCGGATCTTCGTCCGTGGGGCTCAGGTGGACTGGACGGCGTTGCTCGCGCCGACCCCCGTACGCCACGTGGAGCTGCCGACCTACGCCTTCCAGCGGAAGCGGTACTGGCTCGAGGCCGGTGGGGCGGCGGGAAACGTGGCCTCGGCGGGGCTGAGCTCCGAAGAACACCCCCTGCTCGGTGCCGCGGTGACGCTGCCCGACTCCGACGGGTGCCTGTTCACCGGCCGGCTGTCCGCGCGTACGCACCCCTGGCTGACCGACCACGCGGTAATGGGCTCGGTGGTGGTGCCGGGGACGGCCTTCGTGGATCTGGCGCTGCACGCGGGTGGCCGTTTCGGCTGTGACCGCGTGGACGACCTGGTGCTGGAAGCGCCCCTTGTCCTTCCCGAACGCGGTGCGATCCAGCTCCAGGTGATGGTGGCCGGAGCCGAGGACGACGGCCGTCGACCCGTCACCGTCCATTCCCGGCAGGAATCCGGCGATGAGGACCGGCCCTGGACGCGTCACGCCACCGGCGTCCTGAATCAGGCCGGGGGACCGGAAGCGGCGATCTCGGCCGAGCTGAGCGTGTGGCCGCCCGCGGATGCGGAGGCGGTCGACATCAGTGGTATGTACGAGCGTTTCGCGCTGGGCGGGCTCGCGTACGGGCCGACGTTCCAGGGCGTGCGGGCTGCCTGGCGGCGCGAAGGCGAGGTGTTCGCCGAGGTGGCACTGGCCGAAGAGCAGTGGCCGGACGCGACGCGATTCCGTGTGCACCCCGCGTTGCTCGACGCCGCCCTTCATGTGGCGGGGCCCGGTGGCCTGGTGGACTCGGACGCGGAGCAGGTCCGTTTGCCGTTCGCCTGGAACGGGACGTCGGTGCACATCACCGGCGCGACCACGGTCCGCGTACGGCTGGCGGCGGCAGGGGCCGACGGTCTGTCGCTCGCCGTGGCCGATGAGACGGGCCGGTTGATGGCCTCGGTGGCAGAGCTGGTGACGCGTCCGGTCTCCGCCGAGCAGATCGACGCCGCGCGGGGCGCCTCCCATGAGTCGCTGTTCCAGCTGCGATGGAACGCCATGCCGCTCCCGGCCGACGCGCCGTCCTCCGCGCACTGTGCGCTGATCGGTGCGGAGGACGGTGGGCTGTCCCTGGCGCTGCGGTCGGCGGGCCGGCAGGTACGAACACACCCTGATCTGAAGGCTCTGGCCCAGTCCGGTGCCGAGGGTGAGCCCGCGCCGGAGTGGGTGCTGCTGCCCTCCGCGACCGGCGCCGGTGGCGACGACCACGGAGGTGTACGTGGCGCGGCGCACCGGGCGCTGGAGTGGGTGCAAGAGTGGCTTGCTGAGGAGCGGTTCGCCGACGCCCGCCTGGTCATCACCACCCGCGGCGCCGTGGCCACCTCCTCGACCGAGGGCGTGGACGATCTGGGAGGGGCGGCGATATGGGGCCTGGTGCGGTCCGCGCAGGCCGAACACCCCGATCGCTTGCTCCTCCTCGACGTGGAGGATCCCACAGAGCTCGGCTCCGTTCCGTTGGCCGCGGCCCTTGCCTCGGGCGAGCCGCAGTTGGCCGTACGCGGAGGGCGCGTACTGTCGGCGAGGCTGGTCCGAGCCGAGGAGCAGGCGGAACGGGGCCCCTCGGCGGCATGGGACTCCGAGGGATCGGTCCTCATCACCGGGGCCAGCGGCACCCTGGGCGGTCTGCTGGCCCGGCACCTGGTGGCCAACCATGGTGTGCGTCATCTGGTACTGCTCAGCCGCAGGGGATCGGCGGCCGAGGGCGCGGCCGAGCTGACCGATGAGCTGACCTCGGCCGGGGCATCGGTGACCTGGGCAGCCTGTGATGTGGCCGACCGGGACGCCCTCGGCGCGGTGTTGTCGGACATCCCCGCCACGCATCCGCTGAAGGGCGTTGTCCACGCCGCCGCCGTGCTGGACGACGGTGTGATCGCGTCGTTGACTCCGGAGCGGCTGGACACCGTGCTGCGACCGAAGGCGGAGGCGGCCCTCGCCCTGCATGAGATGACGGCCGGGTTCGACCTGTCGGCGTTTGTGGTCTTCTCTTCGGTGGCGGGCATGTTCGGGGCCGCCGGGCAGGGCAACTACGCCGCCGCCAACGCCTTCCTCGACGCGCTGATGTCACAGCGCCGGGCGCAGGATCTGCCCGGCCTGTCGCTGGTCTGGGGCCTGTGGGAGGAGCGCAGTGGGATAACCGCGGGGCTGGCCGAACTGGACAGGCGGCGGATGGACCAGGTCGGCATCTCCGGCCTGTCGTCGGCCGAGGGGCTCGCGCTGTTCGACGCCGCCTGCGCAAGCGATGGCCCGGTCGTCGCCGCCGCACGGCTGAACACTACGGTCTGGAGGTCCGCCGGACACGGCGGAGTCGCCGAAGTACCGCATGTTCTCCGGGAGTTGGTCCGCATGCCTGTCCGCAGGGCGACAGCGGAAGCCACCGGAGCGGCGGAGGCGTTGCGGGCACGCCTGGCCGGAGCCTCGTATGCGGAAGGCGAACGCCTGGTGCTGGACACGGTACGGCGGAATGTCGCCGCGGTGTTGGGTCACGGCGGCCCGGAAATCGTGGAACCGGGCCGTGCGTTCAAGGATTTCGGCTTCGATTCGCTGACGGCGGTGGAATTGCGCAACCGGCTCGGCACGGTGACCGGACTCCGTCTGACCGCGACACTGGTCTTCGACCACCCGACACCTACCGCCCTGGCCCAGCACCTCCACCACGAGCTGACGCGGGACGCCGGATCCGCCGCCACTTCGGTGCCCGTATCCGTGGGCCTCGATCAGCTTGAAGCCGGTCTATCGACGATGACCTGGGAGGAGATCGGCCGCACGGATGTGGCGTCACGCCTGCGGGAGCTCTTGGCAAAGTACGGCGACGCACGGGAAGTCCCGAACGACAGTGTTGCTCTCGTCGACCAACTCGAATCGGCGACGGATGGCGAACTCTTCAAAATGGTGGACGAGGATCTCGGAATTCTCTGAAGCAACAACCCTCCGCAATTTGCCGGCAGCCTTGTGATTGGGAATGCGCGATGAGCAACGAAGACAAACTCCGGGATTACCTCAGGCGAGTCATTGCCGAACTCCACCAGACGCGCCAGCGCCTTCAGGACGCGGAGTCCGCGGACCACGAGCCGATCGCGATCGTGGCGATGAGCTGCCGCTACCCGGGCGGGCTGCGCTCGCCCGAGGAGCTGTGGCGGTCGGTGGCCGCCGGCGAGGACGCCATCTCGGGCTTCCCCCAGGACCGCGGCTGGGATGTGGAGGGGCTGTACGACCCCGACCCGGGCTCGGTCGGCAAGAGCTATGCGCGCGAGGGCGGATTCCTGGACGGCGCCGGTGACTTCGACCCGGCGTTCTTCGGGATGTCGCCGCGCGAGGCGCTCGCGACGGACCCCCAGCAACGGCTGCTGCTGGAGACGGCTTGGGAGGCGTTCGAGCGGGCCGGTATCGACCCGGAGTCGGTGCGGGGCAGCAAGACCGGTGTCTTCACCGGTGTCATGTACCACGACTACGGCACCGGTCTGACATCGCTGCCCGCAGGCGTGGAGGGTTATCTGGGCAATGGCACCGCGGGCAGCATCGCCTCCGGCCGGGTGGCCTATACCCTGGGTCTCGAAGGCCCGGCGGTCACGGTCGACACGGCGTGCTCCTCGTCCCTGGTGGCGCTGCACTGGGCCGGTCAGGCCCTTCGGCGCCAGGAGTGCACACTCGCCCTCGCGGGTGGCGTCACGGTGATGTCCACCCCCGGAACCTTCGTGGAGTTCAGCCGTCAGCGGGGCCTTGCGCCGGACGGCCGGTGCAAGCCGTTCGCGGCGGCCGCCGATGGCACGGGCTGGGGCGAGGGTGTGGGCATGCTGCTGCTGGAGCGGCTCTCGGACGCGCGGCGCAACGGCCACCCGGTGCTCGCGGTGGTACGCGGCTCCGCCATCAACCAGGACGGTGCGAGCAACGGCCTCACGGCGCCGAACGGTCCGTCCCAGCAGCGGGTGATCCGCCAGGCCCTGGCCGACGCCAGGCTCTCCGCCAAGCAGGTGGACGCCGTCGAGGCACATGGCACGGGCACCACGCTGGGCGACCCGATCGAGGCACAGGCCCTGCTGTCGACATATGGGCAGGACCGGCCCGAAGACCGACCGCTGTGGCTCGGCTCCATCAAGTCCAACATCGGCCATACGCAGGCGGCGGCGGGCGTGGCCGGCGTCATCAAGATGGTGCAGGCGATGCGGCACGGACTGCTGCCACAAACCCTGCACATCGACGAGCCGTCGCCCCACGTGGACTGGTCGGCGGGCACGGTCAGGCTGCTCACCGGCGCCACACCGTGGCCGGAGCGCGACGAGCCCCGTCGGGCGGGTGTGTCGTCGTTCGGCATCAGCGGCACCAACGCACACATCATCCTGGAGCAGGAGCCTTCGGCCGAGCCGGATGGCGAAGCGCGGGCGGAGACAGGGCAACTGCCTTCCGGCACCGTGCCGTGGCTGGTCTCGGCGAAGTCCGAGAGCGCCCTGCGCGCCCAGGCCGAACGGTTGCTCGCCCACCTGGACACGCGGCCGGAGACGGTCCCCACCGATATCGGGTTCTCCCTCGCGGCGACGCGTAGTGCGTTCGAGCATCGTGCGGTGGTGCTGGGATCGGACCGGGCGGCTCTGGACGAGGGGCTGCGGGCGCTGGCTGATGGCAGTCATGCTTCGGGGTTGGTGCGGGGTGGGGTTGTGGGTGCTGATGGTCGTGCGGTGTTGGTGTTTCCGGGTCAGGGGTCGCAGTGGGTGGGGATGGCGGCGGGGTTGTTGGAGTCTTCGCCGGTGTTCGCGGAGCGGATTGGTGAGTGTGGGGCGGCGTTGGCGCCGTTTGTGGACTGGTCGTTGGTGGATGTGTTGCGGGGTGGGGAGGGTGCTGCGGAGGCGTTGGAGCGGGTGGATGTGGTGCAGCCTGCTCTGTTCGCGGTGATGGTGTCGTTGGCGGAGTTGTGGCGTTCGTATGGTGTGGAGCCTGCTGCTGTTATCGGTCATTCGCAGGGTGAGATCGCGGCGGCGTGTGTGGCGGGTGCGTTGTCTCTGGAGGATGCCGCGAGGGTGGTGGCGTTGCGGAGCAAGGCGTTGCGGGCGTTGTCGGGGCGTGGCGGGATGGTGTCGGTGTCGTTGCCGGTGGGGGAGGTTCGGGAGCGGCTGGCGGCGTGGGGTGAGCGGTTGTCGGTGGCGGCGGTGAACGGGCCCTCGGCGGTTGTTGTCTCGGGTGACGCGGACGCGTTGGACGAGCTGCTGGCGGTGTGCGAGGGCGAGGGGATCCGGGCGCGGCGTGTTCCCGTGGATTACGCCTCGCACTGCGCTCACGTCGAGGCCATCGAGGACGAGCTTCGGCACGCCCTCGTCGGGATTGCTCCCCGGTCGTCGTCGGTGCCGTTCTATTCGACGGTGACTGGTGGGGTGCTCGATACGGCGGGGCTGGATGCCGGGTACTGGTACCGGAATCTGCGTCAGACGGTGCGCTTCGGTGAGACGGTCCGGTCCCTGTTGGCGGATGGTTTCCAGGTGTTTGTCGAGGCCAGTGCCCATCCTGTGCTGACGATGGGTGTGGAGCAGACGGCCGAGGATCACGGCACCCGTGTCACCGCCGTGGGTTCGCTGCGCCGTGACGAGGGTGGCCTGGACCGTTTCCTGACCTCCGTGTCCGAGGCATACGTGGGCGGGGCTTCTGTCGACTGGGCGAGCACGTTCGCGGGGACGGGGGCTCGGCGGGTCGAGTTGCCCACGTATGCCTTCCAGAAGGAGCGGTACTGGCTGGAGTCCGCGGGTGCGGCTGTCAGCGCGGGTGCGGCGGCGGGCCTTGGTCTGGGTTCGGTTGATCATCCGTTGTTGGGTGCGGTGGTGGGGTTGGCGGGTGTGGATGGGGTGTTGTTGACGGGTCGGTTGTCGTTGGTTTCGCATGGTTGGTTGGCTGATCATGTGGTGTTGGGTGTGGTGGTGGTGCCGGGGACGGCGTTGGTGGAGTTGGTGTTGCGGGCGGGGGATGGGGTGGGTTGTGGGTGGTTGGAGGAGTTGACGTTGGAGGCGCCGTTGGTGGTGCCTGAGTGTGGTGGTGTGCAGGTGCAGTTGTCGGTGGGTGTGCCGGATGGGGTGGGTCGGCGTGTGGTGGGTGTGTTTTCGCGGTTGGAGGGTGAGGGGGAGGAGTCGTGGACGCGGCATGCGGTGGGGGTGTTGAGTGCTGGTCCCTCGGGTGGGGTGGTGGAGGGGTTGGGTGTGTGGCCGCCTGTGGGTGCGGTGGCGGTGGATGTGGGTGGTGTGTATGAGCGGTTGGCTGGGGTGGGTTTGGAGTATGGGCCGGTGTTTCGGGGGGTGCGGGCTGCGTGGCGTCGTGGTGATGAGGTGTTTGCGGAGGTGGCGCTTGGGGAGGAGGAGCGTGCGGAGGCGGGGCGGTTCGGTCTGCATCCGGCCCTCCTCGACGCCGCCCTTCACACCGCGGCATTGGGAGGGGACGACTCGGAAGAGGATTCCTCCCGCCCGGGCCCGGGACTTCCGTTCGTCTGGAGCGGTGTGTCCCTGTACGCAACGGGCGCGGACGCCCTGCGCGTGAGGCTCGCCCCTGCCGGACCGGATGCCGTCTCGCTGCTCGTCGCCGACACCTCCGGGGCGCCGGTGGCCTCGGTGGCGTCGCTGGTGACCCGTACGGTCTCCTCTGGGCAGCTCCACGCCGCGCGGAACGTGACGCATGACACGCTGTTCCACACCACATGGCGGGAGGCGTCCGCCCAGCATGACGTACGCGCGACCAGGGGCCGATGGGCGGTGCTCGGAACCGGAGCGCCGCACCTTGACGACCTAGGCGAAGGTGGACCGGCGGACCCGGTGACGTATCCGGAACTGACGGATCTGATCCAGGCCATGAACGACGGAACGGTCACCCCCAACACCGTTCTGGTCTCCTTCACGGCCGATTCCGGAGCCCGCGTCGGCGACCCGGCCGAGGTTCGGGACATGGCCCATCGTGCTTTGGGCGTGGTGCAGGGGTGGTTGGCTGAGGAGCGGTTTGCCGGCTCGCAGTTGGTGGTGGTGACGCGGGGTGCGGTGGCTGCTGTGCCGGGTGAGGATGTGCCGGATGTGGCGGCTGCCGCGGTGTGGGGTTTGGTGCGTTCGGCGCAGGCTGAGCATCCGGATCGGTTTGTCCTGGTGGATGTGGACGATGGTCGGGTTTCGGCTGGTGTGCTGGGGGCGGTGCTGGGGTGTGGGGAGCCTCAGGTGGCTGTGCGGTCGGGGGGTGTGTTGGTGCCTCGGCTGGTGCGGGCGGTTGCTTCTGCGGGTGTTGTTGAGGGGACTGGGTCGGGGTTTGCGTGGGATCCCGAGGGGTCGGTGCTGGTGACGGGTGCGTTGGGGACGTTGGGTGGTTTGGTGGCGCGGCATTTGGTGGCCGAGCGGGGGGTGCGGCATTTGGTGCTGGTTTCTCGGCGGGGCCGGGAGGCGGCTGGTGCGGCGGAGTTGGAGGCGGAGCTGACGGAGCTGGGTGCGTCGGTGACCGTGGCTGCCTGCGATGTCGCGGATCGTGAGGCGTTGGCGGGGGTGTTGGCGCGTATTCCGGTGGATCGTCCGTTGCGTGGTGTGGTGCATGCGGCCGGTGTGCTGGACGACGGTGTCATCGAGACCCTGACTCCCGAGCGTGTCGACACCGTGCTCCGCCCCAAGGCCGACGCCGCCTTCCACCTCCATGAGCTGACCCGGGACCTGGATCTGTCGGCATTCGTGGTGTTCTCCTCCGCGGCCGGCACGTTCGGCGGCGCCGGACAGGGCAACTACGCCGCGGCGAATGCCTACGTCGACGCCCTGGCGGCCCACCGGCGCGCACTCGGCCTGCCCGCCGTCGCGCTGGCCTGGGGGTTTTGGGCCGAGCGCAGTGGCATGACGGGCCACCTGGACGACGAGGACGTACGGCGCATGCGGCGCGGCGGCATCGCCCCGCTGACGTCGGAAGAGGGCCTTGCGCTGCTCGACGCCTCCGGGACCATGGCACAGCCCGTCCTGCTGCCCATGCGCCTGGACCTTCCGGCGCTCCGTGCCCAGGCGGCGTCCGGTGCGGTACCGACCCTGCTCCGCGACCTGCTGTCCGTTTCCACACGTCGTACCGTGCGGCCGTCGAGCGATGGCGCGGGCGAGTCGGACCTGTGGCGGCGGCTGGCGCCCCTGTCGGCGGACGAGCAGGAAGAAGTCCTGCTGAACCTGGTGTGCACCCATGTCGCCGAGGTGCTCGGACACGCGGGGGCGGACTCCATCGAGGTGGGGCGTGCGTTCAAGGAGCTCGGGTTCGACTCGCTGACGGCCGTCGAGCTACGGAACCGGCTGAACACGGCCACCGGACTGCGCCTGCCCGCCACCCTCGTCTTCGACTACCCCACGCCCGTGGTGATCGCCCGCCATCTGCGCTCCGAGCTGGCCGAGGCGTACCAGGGCGCCACCGTGTCGGTCTCGCCGTCCGGCTCCGCCGGTACGGGCACGCTCGCGACCCACGACGAGCCCATCGCGATCGTGGCGATGAGCTGCCGCTTCCCCGGTGGTGTGCGTACGCCGGAGCAGCTGTGGCAGCTTTTGGAGCGCGGCACGGACGCCATCTCCGCCTTCCCGGAAGACCGTGGCTGGGATGTGGAGGGGCTGTACGACCCGGACCCGGAGGCTGCGGGGAAGAGCTACGCGCGGGAGGGCGGCTTCCTCTACGACGCGGGTGACTTCGACCCGGCGTTCTTCGGGATCTCGCCGCGTGAGGCGTTGGCGATGGATCCGCAGCAGCGGTTGCTGCTGGAGACGTCGTGGGAGGCGCTGGAGCGGGCCGGTATCGACCCGGCGACCCTGCGCGGTAGCCAGACCGGAGTCTTCGCCGGTGTCATGCACCACGATTACGGACTGCTGCAGGGCCCGGGCGGCGGCCCCGGCGCCCCCAGCGCGGGCAGCATCGTCTCGGGACGGATCTCCTACACCTTCGGTTTCGAGGGCCCGGCCGTGACGGTGGACACCGCGTGTTCATCGTCGCTGGTGGCGCTGCACCTGGCGACGCAGGCGCTGCGGCGGGGTGAGTGCTCGCTCGCGCTCGCCGGCGGTGTGACAGTGATGTCCACGCCGGGTCTGTTCGTGGAGTTCAGCTGGCAGCGTGGGCTGTCGGCCGACGGGCGGTGCAGGGCCTTCGCGGGAGCGGCGGATGGTACCGGGTTCTCCGAGGGCGTCGGGGTGCTGTTGCTGGAGCGGCTGTCGGATGCGCGGCGTAATGGCCATCGGGTGCTGGCGGTGGTGCGTGGTTCGGCCGTCAATCAGGATGGCGCGAGTAATGGGCTGTCGGCGCCGAATGGTCCGTCGCAGCAGCGGGTGATTCGGGCGGCGTTGGAGAGTGCTCGGTTGTCGGCCGCTGAGGTGGATGCGGTGGAGGCGCACGGTACGGGTACGAAGCTGGGTGATCCGATCGAGGCGCAGGCGTTGTTGGCGACGTATGGCCAGGAGCGTGCCGCGGAGGGTCGGCCGCTGTGGTTGGGTGCGGTGAAGTCGAACATCGGTCATACGCAGGCGGCTGCTGGTGTGGCCGGTGTGATGAAGATGGTGCTGGCGATGCGGCATGGTGTGTTGCCGAGGACGTTGCACGTCGATGAGCCGACGCCGCATGTGGAGTGGTCGGCGGGTGCGGTGGAGTTGTTGACGGATGCGGTGGTGTGGCCGGAGACGGGCCGTCCGTGGCGTGCGGGTGTGTCGTCGTTCGGCATCAGCGGCACCAACGCACACGTCATCCTCGAACAGTCGCCCGTGGCGTCGCCCGACACCGAATCCCCCGACGAACGAGGGTCGTTGACGCCTTCCGTGGTGTCGTGGGTGGTCTCGGGACGGTCCGAACGCGCGCTGCGGGCTCAGGCGAGTCGGCTGGCGTCGTTCACAAGAGAACGGTCCGAGCTGCCGATCGTGGATGTGGCGCTGTCGTTGGCGACGACGCGAAGCGCGTTCGAGCATCGTGCCGTGGTGCTGGCCGCTGACCGGGCCGGCCTTGTCGATGGCTTGGAGGCACTGTCGATCGGCGACCCAGCGCTGGGCGTTGTTCAGGGATCCGAGGTGCCCGGCAAGTTGGCGGTGTTGTTCTCGGGTCAGGGTAGTCAGCGGGTCGGGATGGGCCGGGAGTTGTATGAGGCTTTCCCGGTGTTCGCGGACGCGTTTGACGAGGTGTGTGCGCGGTTCGACGGGATTTTGGCGCGCCCGCTGCGGGAGGTGATCCGTGGGGATGTGTCGGGGTTGGATGAGACGGTGTTTGCGCAGTGTGGGTTGTTCGCGGTGGAGGTGGGGTTGTTCCGGTTGGTGGAGTCGTGGGGTGTGCGGCCGGATTTTGTGGCGGGGCATTCGATCGGTGAGTTGGCGGCCGCTCATGTGGCGGGTGTGTTGTCACTCGCGGACGCGTGTGTGTTGGTGGCGGCTCGTGGGCGGTTGATGCAGGGGTTGCCGTCGGGTGGGGTGATGGTGTCGGTGCAGGCCGCCGAAGCCGATGTGTTGCCGTTGCTGGCGGGTCGTGAGGCCGAGGTGAGTGTGGCGGCGGTCAACGGTCCTCGTTCGACGGTGATCTCTGGTGCCGGGGAGGCGGTGATGGAGGTCGCCGGGCATCTTGAGGTCCAGGGCATCAAGACGAAGCGGCTGCGTGTTTCGCACGCTTTCCACTCGCCGTTGATGGAGCCGATGCTGGCGGAGTTCCGGCGGGTGGCGGAGGGGTTGTCGTATGCGCCTCCGCGTATTCCCGTCGTGTCGAACGTGACGGGCGCGGTCGCGGATTCCGAGGTGCTGTGCTCGGCGGAGTACTGGGTGCGGCACGTCCGCGAGACCGTGCGCTTCGCCGATGGGGTGAAGAGCCTCGCGGACCAGGGCGCCACGACCCATCTGGAGTTGGGACCGGACGGAGTGTTGTCCGGGATGGGTCAGGAGTGCGCTCCCGACGCCGTCTTCGCCCCGGCCCTGCGTACCGGTCGTGACGAGGCCACCTCGCTGCACGAAGCGCTGGCGCAGATCCACGTCCGGGGGCGCTCTGTGGACTGGGCTGCCCTGCTCGCCCCGGCACGCCCCCGGCCCGTCGAGCTGCCGACGTATGCCTTCCAGCGGGAGCGGTACTGGCTGGAGCCGGCCGCGTCCAGGGCGGATGCGGCCTCGGCGGGGCTGGAGCCGGCGGAGCATCCGCTGCTCGGTGCCGCGGTGACGCTGCCCGACTCCGACGGGTGTCTGTTCACCGGCCGGCTGTCCGCGCGTACGCACGCCTGGCTGGCCGACCATGAGGTGCTGGGGGCGGTGATGCTGCCGGGGACGGCGTTCGTCGAGCTGGCGCTGCACGCGGGCGACCGCGTTGGATGCGCCCGGCTGGAGGAGCTGACGCTCGAGGCACCCCTGGTCCTCCCCGAACACGGTGGCGTACAGGTGCGGGTGACGGTCTCGGACGCCGATGACTCGGGGCGCCGGGAGCTGACCGTGCACTCACGCGAGGACGGCGGGGAAGGGCCGTGGCTTCGGCACGCGACGGGCAGTGTCGCGCCCGAGCCGTCCACGTCCGCGCGCGCCGCCCTCCCCGCCTCCGTATGGCCGCCGCGGGACGCCGAACCCGTGTCGCTGGAGGGGCATTACGAGCGGCTTGCCGAAACGGGGCTGCGGTACGGGCCGGTGTTCCAGGGACTGCGTGGCGTGTGGCGGCGCGGGACCGAGGTGTTCGCCGAGGTCGCGCTGCCCGACGAGGCGGAGCAGGACCCGCGCCGTTTCGGCCTGCACCCGGCCTTGCTGGATGCCGCCCTGCACGCCGTGGGTGCCGCGGCCACCGGCACGTCGGAGGCCGCTGGCGCGTTGGAGGCCACCGGCGCGTCGGACGCCGCCGGCCACCTGGGGGAGATCCGGTTGCCGTTCTCATGGAGCGGAGTGTCGGTGCACGCGGCGGGCGCTGCCACGCTGCGTGTACGCCTCAGCCCGACGGGAGCCGATGGCATGGCGCTGTCGATGGAGGTGAGGGACGGGACCGGTGCGCCGGTCGCGACGGTGGAGTCGCTGGCGACGCGCCCCGTCTCCCCGGAGCAGGTCAACGCGGCGCGCGGTGCGGTGCACCAGTCCCTCTTCCGGCTGAACTGGAGCGTTCTGCCGGGCGCCGAGGCGCAGGTGCACAGCGCCGTGGCCGAAGTGGCGCCGCTGGACGGCGTCGGCTGGCACGATCTGACGGCATTCGGTGAGGCGATCGGCATTGCAGGGGCCGTGCCGCCGGCATTGGTATGCGTGGTCCCGTCCGTGTCCGCCGCCGAGGGCGATGAGTCGGCCGAGGGCGACGAGATACGGGACGTGATTCTTCGGGCGCTGGAACTGGTGCGAGGGTGGCTGGCCGAGGAGCGGTTCGCCGAATCGCGATTGGTGATCGCCACGCAGGGTGCGGTGACCGTCGAGGACGACGAGGACAACCAGAGCAATGAGGCCGCGGTGGATCTCGCGGCGGCCGCCGTATGGGGCCTGGTACGGACCGCGCAGACCGAGCACCCCGACCGGTTCGTCCTGGTCGACCTGGACGGTGCGGAGCAGGGACCGCGGGAGCCCGGGCGTCGGCCACTGGCCCCTGAGACCCTCACCGTGCTGTCCGCCGCGGTGGCGAGCGGCGAACCCCAGGTGGCGGTACGCGGCGGGCGGCTGCTGGCACCTCGCCTGGGCCGGGTGCGGACCGCCGCATCCTCGGGCACCACCGGCACTACCGGCACTACCGGCACTACCGGCACTACCGGCACTACCGGCACTACCGGCACTACCGGCGCTACCGGCACTACCGGCACTACCGGCACCACCGGAACAGCCGGAATAGCCGGAATAGCCGGAACAGCGGGAACAGCGGGAACCACCGGAACAGCCGGAACAGTCGGAACCGCAGGGACCACCCCGACCGTCCAGGCCGCGATGCCCTCGGCGGTGTGGGACGCGGAAGGCACGGTCCTGGTGACCGGTGCCACCGGCACACTGGGCGGGCTGGTCGCCCGCCACCTCGTGGCCGAGCGCGGCGTACGCCATCTGCTGCTGGTGAGCCGTCGGGGCGCGGACGCCCCCGGCGCCCACGCGCTGGAAGCGGAGCTGGTGGCGGCGGGCGCCTCGGTCAGCTGGGCCGCCTGCGACGTGGCCGACCGGGACGCGCTGACCGCCGTGGTGAAGGGCGTCTCCGAAACACATCCGCTGCGCGGAGTCATCCACACGGCCGGGGTGCTCGACGACGGCGTCATCGCATCCCTGACGCCCGAGCGCGTGGACGCGGTGCTGCGCCCGAAGATGGACGCGGCCATCACCCTGCACAAGCTGACCGAGGCGATGGACCTGTCGGCGTTCGTCGTGTTCTCCTCGGCCGCCGGGACCTTCGGCACGGCCGGGCAGGGTAACTACGCGGCCGCCAACGCCTTCCTCGACGCGCTGATACAGCGCCGCCGGGCCTCGGGGCTGCCCGGCCTGTCGCTCGCGTGGGGACTGTGGGACGAGCGCGGCGGAATGGCCGGTGGGCTGGCCGAGGCGGATCTGCGGCGCATGGGCCGGTCCGGAGTGGACGGGCTGTCGCCCGAGGAGGGCCTGGCCCTGTTCGACGCGGGATGTGCCGGGGAGCTGCCCGTGGTCGTCCCGATGCGGCTGGACCCGGCCAAGGCACGTGGCGCCGACGGTGAAGTGCCGCACATCATGCGGGGGTTGGTGCGGCCTCCGGCGCGCCGGGCGGCGGAGGGCACCGGTGCCGCAGGTGACCTGCGGGAGCGGCTCGCCGCCGTGGCGTCGTCGGAGGACGGCGAACGCCTGGTGCTGGACCTGGTGCGGCGGTGCGTGGCCACGGTGCTCGGGCACGGTGGGGCGGCCTCGGTGGAGCCGGGCCGCGCCTTCAAGGACTTCGGTTTCGATTCGCTGACGGCGGTGGAGCTGCGCAACCGCCTCGGAACGGCCACCGGACTGCGCCTCACGGCCACGCTGGTGTTCGACTACCCGACGCCGATCGCCCTGGCCCACCATCTCCACCAGGAGCTGACCGGCGGGGGCGACGGCGTACGTCCCGCCCAACCCGCTCTGCCCACCGGCAAGCCGGACACTGGCCACGAGCAGGTGGCGGGCGACGACCTGGTGGCGATCGTTGGCATGGCCTGCCGTTTCCCTGGCGGCGCCCGGTCACCGGAGGAGCTGTGGCGGCTGCTTGCGGCGGGCGAGGAGGCCATTTCCGGCTTTCCCGCCAATCGTGGCTGGGATGTGGCGGGGCTGTACGACCCCGACCCGGAGGCGGATGGCAAGAGCTATGCCCGGGAGGGCGGCTTCCTGCACACCGCCGGCGAGTTCGACCCGGCGTTCTTCGGCATCTCGCCGCGTGAGGCCCTGGCGATGGACCCGCAGCAACGGCTGCTCCTGGAGACGTCCTGGGAGGCGTTCGAGCGGGCCGGAATCGACCCGACGACCCTTCGGGGCAGCACGACCGGTGTCTTCGCGGGCCTGATGTACCACGACTACGGATCCCAGCTCCGCAGTGTCCCCGAGGGCGCCGAGGGCTACCTCGCCACGGGTGGGTCCGGAAGCATCGCATCGGGCCGGATCGCCTACACCTTTGGTCTCGAGGGCCCGGCCGTGACCATCGACACCGCCTGCTCGTCGTCGCTGGTGGCGCTGCACCTTGCCGCGCAGGCGCTGCGGCAGGGCGAATGCTCGCTGGCGCTGGCGGGCGGGGTGGCCGTGATGTCCACCCCCGCCACCTTCGTGGAGTTCAGCCGTCAGCGGGGTCTTGCGCCGGACGGCCGGTGCAAGGCGTTCGCGGCGGCCGCGGACGGCACGGGCTGGGGCGAGGGTGTGGGCATGCTGCTGCTGGAGCGGCTGTCGGACGCGCGGCGCAAGGGACACCAGATCCTCGCGGTGGTACGCGGCTCCGCCGTCAACCAGGACGGTGCGAGCAACGGGCTCACCGCGCCCAACGGCCCCTCGCAACAGCGGGTGATCCGGGCGGCGCTGGCCAACGCGCGGCTGTCGGCGGCCGAGGTGGACGTGGTCGAGGCGCACGGTACGGGTACCACGCTGGGCGACCCGATCGAGGCGCAGGCGCTGCTGGCCACGTACGGCCGTGAACACACCGACGACCAGCCCCTGTGGCTCGGCTCGATCAAGTCCAACATCGGGCACACCCAGGCCGCGGCCGGTGTCGCGGGCATTATGAAGATGGTGCTTGCCATGCGGCATGGTCTGTTGCCGCAGACGCTGGGCGTCGACGAACCGTCGCCGCACATCGACTGGACGGCGGGAGCCGTCGAGCTGCTCACCGAGGCCAGGCCCTGGCCCGAGACCGACCGCCCACGCCGGGCGGGCGTCTCGTCCTTCGGCCTCAGCGGCACCAACGCCCACATCATTCTCGAACAGGAGCCGCCGACCGAGGCCGACGAGGAAACCTCCGAGGAGGACGCGCAACTGCCTCCCGCCGTCGTGCCATGGGTGCTGTCGGCGAAGTCCGATGCCGGTGTGCGGGGGCAGGCCGCGCGACTGCAGTCGGCGGTGGCCGGGGATACCGGCCCGGCGATGACGGACATCGGTCTGTCGCTGGTCACCACGCGTGCGGCGTTCGAGCGGCGGGCGGTGGTACTGGGTGGTGACCGTGCCGCGCTCGTCAGTGGCCTGACCGCGCTGACCGAGGGCCGGGAGGCGACGGGCGTGGTGCGGGGGGCCGTGGTCGGCTCCGATGCCCGGGTGGTCTTTGTCTTTCCTGGTCAGGGGTCGCAGTGGGTGGGGATGGCGGCTGGGTTGCTGGAGTCTTCGCCGGTGTTCGCGGAGCGGATTGGTGAGTGTGCGGCGGCGTTGGCGCCGTTCGTCGACTGGTCGCTCGGGGATGTGTTGCGGGGTGGGGAGGGTGCTGCGGAGGCGTTGGAGCGGGTGGATGTGGTGCAGCCGGTGTTGTGGGCGGTGATGGTGTCGTTGGCGGAGCTGTGGCGTTCGTACGGTGTGGAGCCTGCGGCCGTTATCGGTCATTCGCAGGGTGAGATCGCGGCGGCGTGTGTGGCGGGTGCGTTGTCGCTGGAGGACGCCGCGCGCGTGGTGGCGTTGCGAAGCCAAGCACTGCGGGCGTTGTCCGGCGGTGGTGGCATGGTGTCGGTATCACTGCCCGTGAAGGCGGTACGAGAGCGGCTGGTCCGGTGGGGTGAGCGGCTGTCGGTGGCAGCGGTGAACGGGCCCTCGGCGGTTGTTGTCTCGGGTGACGCGGACGCGTTGGACGAGCTGCTGGCGGTGTGCGAGGGCGAGGAGATCCGGGCCCGTCGCATCCCCGTGGACTACGCCTCGCACTGCGCCCATGTGGAGGAAATCGAGGAGACGTTGTTGCGGGAGCTGGCGGATATCGCTCCCCGGGCGTCGTCGGTGCCGTTCTACTCCACGGTCACGGCAGGCGTGCTCGATACGACCGGACTGGACGCCGGGTACTGGTACCGGAATCTGCGTCAGACGGTCCGCTTCGATGAGACCGTACGCACCCTCCTGGCCGACGGCTTCCAGGTGTTCATCGAGGCCAGCGCCCACCCCGTCCTGACGATGGGAGTGGAGCAGACGGCCGAGGACCACGGCACCCGCGTCACCGCCGTCGGTTCCCTGCGCCGCGACGATGGCGGTCCCGACCGGTTCGCCACCTCCCTCGCCGAGGCGTACGTCGGCGGCGCGCCCGTCGACTGGGCGAGGATGTTCGCCGGAACGGGCGCGGAGCGGGCCGATCTGCCGACGTATGCCTTCCAGCGCACGCACTTCTGGCTGGAGTCCGAGACGGTCGAGGCCGGTGATGTGGCATCGGCGGGGCTGGACTCGGCCGGGCATCCGTTGCTGGGTGCCGCCGTGCCGCTGCCCGACTCCGACGGCTTCCTGCTCACCGGCCGGCTGTCGCTCCGTACCCATCCCTGGCTCGCCGACCACGCGGTGGCGGATGTCACGCTGCTGCCCGGGACGGCCTTCGTGGAGCTGCTGATGCGGGCCGGTGACGCGGTCGGCTGCGACCGGGTGGACGAACTGACCCTGGGAGCACCGCTTGTGCTGCCCGAGCAGGGCACGGTCCGGCTGCAGGTCGCCGTCGGCGGCCCCGACGAGGCGGGGCGGCGCTCGGTCGGTGTGTACGCGCAGACGGAGGACGGCCCCTGGACGCAGCACGCGACCGGTGTGCTCGGCGGCGGTGTGCTCGGCGGCGGCAGCAGCTCGGCCGATCGCGCCACTGAGACGGAGGCATGGCCACCGACTGGTGCGGAGGCCGTGGATGTCGCCGGGCTCTACGAAAGGTTCGCCCGGACCGGACTCGGCTACGGGCCATCGTTCCAGGGGCTGCGCGCCGTCTGGCGCAAGGGCGAGGAGGTCTTCGCGGAGGTCGGCCTGGCGGAGGAGGCACGGCAGGACGCCGAGCGCTTTGGCCTCCATCCGGCCCTGCTGGACGCCGCGTTGCACGCGATGGCGTTCGGCGGCTTCGTCCGCCTCCCCGAACCCGATGGCAAGACCCGCCAGGATGGCGGGTCCGGCACCGGACGGGTCCGGCTTCCCTTCGCCTGGAGCGGAGTGGCGCTGCACGCCACGGGCGCGTCCGCGCTGCGGGTGCGGCTGGCCCCGGCCGGGGCGGACGCGGTGTCGCTGACCGCGCTCGACGAGTCGGGACGCCCGGTGGCCTCGGTGGATTCGCTCGTCACCCGCGCGGTGGCCCGGGACCAGCTCGGCGCGGCGCATGGCGCCTTCCACGAGTCGCTTTTCCACCTGGAGTGGACGGCGCCCACGGTGGTGTCCCCGTCGTCCGTCGCTCCCGGCCGCTGGGCCGTGCTCGCCGAGGGCGACACGGGGCTGTCGGCGGCGCTGAAGTCGGCGGGCACGGCCGGTGCCCTGGCCGAGACGTACGCGGATCCGTCCGCTCTGGGAGAGGCCGTCGAGGCGGGACGAACAGCGCCGGATCTGGTGTTCGCCTGCCTGTCCTCCCAGCCTTCCCTCTCCTCGGCCCCTTCCCACACGTCCGCCTCGCGCGACCACACGTCCGCCTCGCGCGACCACACGTCCGCCTCGCGCGACGAAACGGACACGGTGGCACTCGCACCGTCCGCCGAGGCGGTCCGCGCCGTGGCGCACCGGGCCCTCGCGCTGGTGCAGTCGTGGCTGGCCGATGAGCGGTTCGGGCGGTCCCGGCTGGTGCTGGTCACCCGTGGGGCGGTCGGCGTCCGGCCCGGGGAACCGCTCGCCGATCCGGCCTGCGCCGCGGTGTGGGGGCTGGTGAGGTCGGCGCAGTCGGAGAATCCTGACCGGTTCCTGCTGCTCGACCTGGACGACCAGGAGGCGTCGTTCGCCGCCCTGCCGCAGGCCCTGTCGGGCGACGAGCCGCAGATGGCGGTGCGCGCCGGCGGGGTGCTGGTGCCACGGCTCGCCCGGGTCCCCGCGGCCCGCGCGACCGCGTCCACGCCGGCCGGGGAGCGGGACGGCGAGGCCGCCGCCACTCCGCTGTGGGATCCGGCGGGAACGGTCCTCATCACCGGCGCCACGGGTGTGCTCGGTTCCCTGGTGGCCCGTCACCTGGTGGCCGAGCACGGCGTACGCCATCTGCTGCTGACCAGCCGCCGGGGCCGCGAGGCCACCGGCGCCGCCGAGCTGGTGGACGAGCTGACCGCGGCGGGGGCGTCGGTGTCCCTGGCCGCCTGCGACACGGCCGACCGCGCCGCGCTGGCGCGGCTGCTGACCACCGTACCGGCCGAGCATCCGCTGACCGGGGTGGTGCACGCGGCAGGTGTCCTCGACGACGGGGTGATCGGATCGCTGACTCCGGAGCGCGTCGACACGGTGCTGCGGCCCAAGGCCGATGCCGCCATCAACCTCCATGAGCTGACGGAGGACCTGCCGCTGTCCGCGTTCGTGCTGTTCTCCTCGGCGGCGGGCGTGTTCGGTGGCAGTGGCCAGGCCAACTACGCCGCGGCCAACGCCTTCCTGGACGTGCTGGCGCAGCGGCGCAGGGCCGGGGGGCTTCCGGCGGTCTCCCTGGCCTGGGGGCTGTGGGCCGAACGCAGCGCCATGACGGGGCACATGGACGACAGCGACGTCGAACGGCTGAACCGGGCGGGAGTGACCGCACTGTCGTCCGAGGAGGGCCTGGCGCTCTTCGACGCGGCGACGGCGCAAGCGCATGCCCGGGCTGCCCGGTCCGGGGACCCCGGTCCGGGCGAGGGCGCCGATGCGAGCGGCGGCGGCCGGCCGGAAAGCGTCACTGACGTGCACCCGGAAAGCACCACCGATCCGCGCCCGCTCCTAGTACCCATGCGCCTCGACATCGCCGCGCTACGAGTGCAGGCCGCCTCCTTCGGCGTCCCGCATCTGCTGCGCGGGCTGGTCCGGGTCCCGGCCCGGCGTACCGCCCATAACGGCGCCTCCGGCTCCGCCACCGGCGCCGGGGGAGTGGAGCCGATCGGGCAGCGCCTGAACGGGCTCTCGGTCAGGGAGCAGACCCAGCTCCTGACCGAGCTGGTGCGCACCCATGCCGCCACCGTGCTCGGCCATGACTCACCGGACCTGGTGGAGGACGACCACGCCTTCCTCGAGCTGGGCATCACCTCGCTCACCGCCGTGGAGATCCGCAACCGGCTCAACCTCGCCACCGGTCTCAATCTGCCCGCCACGCTGCTCTTCGACCACACCACACCCGCGGCGCTCGCCGCCCACCTGCGCGCCCAACTGGTCCCCGGCGCCCCCGACTCCGCGCCCCGGGGCGAAGCGCCCGCCGCCGGAGCGCCGCACCAGACCACGACCACGGCCACACCCCCCGGTGCGGTCAAGGCCCCGACCGGCTCGACGATCGAGGAGCTGTACCGGCAGGCATGCGCCGATGAACAGTACGTGGCGGGCACCCAGTTGCTCATGGCAGCGGCCCGGCTGCGCCCTTCGTTCCGTACGGTGGCGGAGCTGACCACCCCGCCCAAGCTGGTGCGGCTCTCCAAGGGCGCTACGGCGCCGGGGCTGGTGTGTTTCCCGTCGCTGGTCGCCATCTCCGGACCGCGTGAGTACGCCCGCTTCGCGGCCGGTTTCCGGGGCCGCCGCGACGTCTCCGTGCTGCCAGAGCCCGGTTTCGGCAAGGGGGAGCTGCTTCCGGCGAGCGTCGACGCCGTCGTGGAGATGCAGGCGGAGGCGGTGCTGCGCTGTGTCGGAGAGAAGCCGTTCGTGCTCGTAGGACGCTCGTCCGGCGGCTGGATCGCCCAGGCGGTCGCCGGGCGGCTGGAGGCGCGTGGCAGCGCGCCCTCGGCGGTCGTCCTGCTGGACACCTATCTGCCGCGCAGCGAGGCGTTGCCGTGGATCCAAACGAATCTGTCCGGCAAGATGTTCGACCGGGAAAAGATGTTCGGCGTGGTGGACGAGGGCAGGCTGACCGCGATGGGCGGCTATCTGCGCCTCTTCTCCGACTGGGGGCCGACGCCGATCGACGCGCCGATTCTCACGGTGAAAGCGGAGGAATCCTTTCCGGGATCCGGGGAGGGGAACGACGAGGAATCGGCATGGGGTGCCACGCTCACCCGTATCGACGTTCCCGGCGACCACTTCACCATGATGGAGGATTTCGCCGGCGTGGCCGCCGAAGCGGTCCTCAACTGGCTTGCGGAGAACGTGTGATTCGCATTGCCTGACATCCTGATAGGCTCGCGCTCATTCGAAGCGCGGAAGAAAAAACGGGGAAGGCGCTCGCGGATTTCTGATGTCGCCGAAGACCTTTCCATTACTGCGGGAGGAAACATCATGACGTCCAATGTCAGCGCGGTCGGTGAGCGGGTCGGAGAGTTCTACGACCAGCTGGTGGGCATGTTCGACGCCTCGCTGTACGGCCCGAACATCCATGTCGGCTACTGGAACAGCCAGGAGGACAGCACCACCCTGGAGGATGCCGCCGACCGGCTCACCGACATGATGATCGCGCGGCTGCGCATCGGCGCCGGCTCCCGGGTCCTGGACATCGGCTGCGGCTTCGGCGGGCCCGCGATCAGGCTCGCGCAGAAGACGGGTGCCGAGGTGGTGGGCATCAGCGTCAGCCGTAAGCAGGTCGAGAAGGCCAATGAGCTGGCCGAGGCCGCCGGGGTGAGCGGCAAGGTCACCTTCCAGTACGGCGACGCGATGGACCTGGCCTTCGACGACGGCTCCTTCGACGCCATCTGGATGCTGGAATCCGTGATGCAGATGCCCGACCGGGCGGCGGCGCTCGCGGAGGCCGCCCGCGTTCTGCGCCCGGGCGGCCGGCTGGCGCTCACCGACAACTACGAGCGCGAAGAGATATCCGAGGAGCGGCGGCCGGTCATCGAGAACATTCTCCAGCGGTACCTCACCCAGCCGCCCGCGTCTTTCGAGACATACCCGGCGATGCTGCGCGAGGCCGGGCTGCGCTGTACGGAGCTGCTCGACGTCAGCGAAAGCACCACCAAGCAGTCGGTCCGGCGGCTCGGTGAGGCCATGGCCCAGAACATGGAGCAGCTGGCGTCCAAGGTCGACCCGGAGGTCTTCAATAAGTTGAAGCCCGCGGAGGGCGAGAACATGGAAATGCCCGAGCTGGGTTATCTCATCGCCACCGCGCGCCGCCCCGAAACCGCGTAAGTTCTCGGCGCCGGAATTTCCCGGCTCTCGTCAGGGAGGCATTCAGGGGCGGGTCGACACATTTGGCCCGCCCCTCGGCGCGGAGAGGACCGCGACCGTCCCCGGGGCCACACGGCGCGGACGTCGCATGGCGCGTGGCTTCGCCTACCGTGGGAGGCAGCCGGAGAACCAGGGAGGCGGCCAAGATGACCAGCGCACCGGACACCGTCCCGCTGCCCTCGGGGGAGCGGATCCCGCTGCTCGGCCAGGGCACCTGGCACATCGGTGACCACCCTCGGCGCCGCGCCGATGAGATCGCGGCGCTGCGGCGTGGACTCGACCTCGGCATGACCGTCGTGGACACGGCCGAGATGTACGGCAGCGGCGCCTCCGAGGAACTCGTCGGAGAGGCGATCGCCGGCCGCCGCGACGAGGTATTCCTGGTCAGCAAGGTACTCCCCGGCCACGCCGACCGCAGTGGCACCATCGCGGCCTGTGAGGACAGCCTGCGGCGGCTTGGCACGGACCGGCTGGATCTGTACCTGCTGCACTGGCGGGGGCGGGTCCCGCTGGAGGAGACCCTCGAAGCCTTCGCCGAACTGACCGACAGCGGCAAGATCCGCCACTGGGGTGTGAGCAACTTCGACGTCTCCGATATGACAGACCTCGTCTCCACCCCCGGTGGCGACGGTGTCGCCGTCGACCAGGTGCTCTACAACCTCACCAGGCGCGGTGTCGAGTACGACCTCATGCCCTGGTGCCACCGGCGCGACATCCCCCTGATGGCCTATTCGCCCATCGAGCAGGGACGCCTGCCGCGCTCCGGTGCGCTGCGGGAGGTCGCACGGGCCCGCGGCGCGACGCCCGCGCAGGTGGCGCTGGCGTGGGTGCTCAGGCAGGGGGTGGCGGCGATCCCCAAGGCCGGGCGGGTCGACCATGTCGAGGAGAACCACGCCGCGCTGGATCTCGAGCTCACCCCGGAGGACCTGGACGCGCTGGACCGCGCCTTCCCCCCGCCCACGGGGCCCGTGCCCCTCGAGGTCCTTTGAGCCCGAGATCCTCGGAGGCTTTGGGCGCACCGGCTTTACGTACGCGGGTCTTACGCGTCCTGAGCCGTGATGCGGGCGCGGCGGACCTCACGTATACGGGTCGTGGTAGCGCAGCAGCACCCCGACCCCGTCCTCCAGCGACAGCTCCTCACGCGGGACCGTGATCAGCTCGGCGCCGGTGCTCACCAGGGCCCGTACCACCACGGCCCCGGCGGGCTCCTGCCGTCCGGTGTGCACGCCGAAGGTGTGGAGGTCCGGCTCCGTCAGCGTGACGTGGGTGGGCTCGGGCCCCGCCCACAGCGACTCCGGAAGGTTCACAGGGCGGGTGAGCAGCAGGCAGTGGGCCTGGCCACGCTGTAGGGCGGTGATGGCGGCGGACAGCCCTTCGGAGGTGTCCGGGTGCCGGGCGCGCTGCGCCATGTAGCGGTGCGTCAAGGTCCGGTCCCGTTCGTTCACCGTGGCACGCAGCGTGTCGTTCAGCTCCGCCTCCAACAGGGCCCGGCCGGGTCCGGCCACCGGTCGTCCGCTGTCGGGCACGGTGACGACGCGCTGTTGGGTGGACTCGGGCAAATGGTTGACCAGCACGCCGCGCAACCACACGTCCTCCGCCGCGCACCGCAACACGATCGTCTCGGCATCGGTCCAGCGGCGCAGATTCTCCAGCTCGTGGGCGACCGCGAATGCGTTCGCCGGCCAGTCCCGGGCCGCGCCGATGTGGTTGTAGCGGGGCTCCGGTGCCACCCGGCTCATGGGCCACCGCCCGGCTTGGTAGTGCACCACCACATCCTCTTCCAGGTCGGTCTCCGCGAAGGCCCGGGAGAGCGCCACGGCCACATAGGGGATGTCCGGGGCGTGTTGCAGCACCAGGGGCAGCACATCGGGGATCGAGGTGAAGCGGGCCGAATCGGCCGCCGGCGGCTCGGGGAGCCCCTCGGCCAGTCCGAGCCGTCCATGGGCGGCGAACAGGGCCTGTCCGTGCCGTCCGGACACCTCCCGGTCGCTGCCCACGGCGGTGTGTAGGGCGGAGAGGGTGGCGTTGTCCACGCCCTGGCCGGACAGCGCGTCGCGCAGGTGCCGCCAGCGCAGCTCGATCGCCTTCTCCGGATCCTCGATGTCGCGGGAGGTGTCCAGGTAGACGGCGGCCCATGGGCCGGGCCGCGCGTAGAGCGGGTCGAGAAACGACAACTTCATATGCGCTCCGTACCTTGTCGGGCGACCTGACGGGGCGGCCCGACACGAGCGGGTTTCCCTCTCAGGCCGGATGAAACCGCTCGAAATCGCTGGTTCCGGTCAGGGGCGGGGCGGGGGTCGACCTGCCCCGCGACGGGCGACTGGGCGACACACGCGTCCGGCAGGTCCTTCCCCTGCGACCACGCCACCCCCTCCGCGATCGCCGCGGGCCTGCTCATCGGCGCGGCACTGGTGCGCGCTCCGCGTGCCAGACGAACGGTGGCCGCCCTGATCGGATGCCGGGGCGCGGCAGTGGGCCTGACCCGCGTCCACCTCGGTGTGCACTGGTTCAGCGATGTCATCGGCGGATGGCTCTTCGCGGCCGGCTCGTCCTGTGCGCCTGCCTGTCCCGGTGGCTGAGGCCGGGCACACCGCCGGGAGGAGAGTGATCCGGCGGTCCATTGTCGGACCCCCGCGCTACCTTGCCGCCATGACGGAATTCGTACTGGTGGCGGGTGCGTGGCTGGGGTCGTGGGCATGGGACGGGGTGGTTCCGGAGCTGCGTGCTGCCGGACACGGCGTCCATGCCCTCACGCTGTCCGGACTCGCCGAGAAGCAGGGTGTGCAGGCCGGGCAGCAGACCCATGTCCAGGACATCGTCGGCGAGATCGAGCGCCTCGATCTGCGCGATGTGGTCCTGGTGGGGCACAGCTATGCGGGCATCCCGGTCGGTCAGGCCGCCGAGCGCATCGGCGACCGGCTGGCCCATGTGGTGTTCGTGGACTCCAACGTTCCGGCGGACGGTGAGTCGTTCCTGTCGGCCTGGCCCGGCGGGCAGGCCATGGTGGAGGCGTCGATGGCCGCGAACGGCGGCTTCTGGGCGCCCCTGACCGAGGCCGATTACCACGGCCAGGGGCTCACCGAGGAGCAGATCGCGCGGATCGTGGGCGCCACGCCGCATCCGGGCGCCACGCTGTCCGAGTCGGCCGTCCTGGCGCGCCCGCTCGGCGGGCTGCCGGCCACGTACATCAAGTGTCTGCTCGACGGCGCCGAGCCGACGGACGACGTGGCCGAGCTGCTGAAGAGCGAGCACTGGCGGCTGGTCGAGATGGACACCGGCCACTGGCCGATGTTCTCCCAGCCGCGCGAGCTGGCCCGGATACTGCTCCGGTGTGCCGGGCCATCGTGACGCGGCGCTACGCCTGACCGGGTCCCGGGCGGCGTTCGCCCGGGACCCGGTCACCCGCCTCGCGCGAGGCGGCGGCCACGTCGTGTGCTACCGCGCCGCCAATGTGGTCACTCGCACCCGTACCGCCAGTTCCACCCCACGAAGGTGTGCCGCAGCTCCACATCGAAGCGGCAGCTCGCCGTCCCGTCGGCCTTCAACTGGACGTAGGAGTGGTGGGTGTTGTTGTACCAGTCGCCGGTCGGATCGAAGACACCCTGGTACGCGAAGTCGGCGTGCGCCTCGGAGTTGACCTCGGCGCAGTCGGTGACACAGTCGTTTTTCGCGGTCTGCGAGGTGAGCGACCAACCGGCGTCCCACGGCTCACGGTTCCACTCCTGGGTGGCCGTGGTGCCGGCCGTGGTGACGCGGCCGTTCGCCGTGTCCCACGAGGAGGCGGTGTACAGACCCGTCATCCGGATGTTGCAGCAGTCGTACATCTCGTTCCAGCCACGCAGCTGATGCCCGGCAGCGGCGGCGGTGGCGGTGCGGGCCGAGCGCTCCGATGCCGGGCCGTGCTGGACGGAGACCGGTTCCGGCTTGCAGTCGGCGCCTATGGTGATCTGTCCCGAGACGGCCTGGCCGGGCGCCGGAACGGGAAGCTCGCCGGTCAGCCGGACACCGTCACACGACTTCGGCGCCGGGTCGGACTCCTGGGCCGTCGCCACCGTCGTACCACCCAGGAACGCCACCAGGGAGACGGCCGACACGGCCGCGATACTCAACCGGCTATTCACTTCTCACGCCCTTTGATCCGATGCGATCCGAAACGGGCGGCGCGCCTCGGAACCGGTGCGCCGCCAGGTCACGCGGGTGATCGTAACGGCGGTCGTCCGCGGAAGCGGGGGGCGCGGGAAAGGTTGGCAGGAAGGTGGCACGGCGGCCCCGCCCGGCCGCGCACACGACATCACGCACCTCGGCTGCGCTACACTTCCCGGGTCCTGTTGTCTCCGATAGAGGTGGACGTTGCGTATCTGAGGTTCGCGATCATCGCGCGGTACGGCACAAGCCGTAGCCCGTCACGTCGTAGCCGGCCTTCTTGCCGCCCGTGACCCGCGTGAATGCGACCTCGGTGCATCAGCCGTCCCTCACCCTTCGGAGGGCCGCACCCGTTTTCCCGGCTTGGTCGCCGCGTGGTGCTCGCATACGTAGCCCCTTTTCACAGCGCTTGCGAATGCGAGAACACCATGGCAGCAACCCCCACCCCCAGCGCCTCCGTGACCTGCTCGGCCGTGTCCTTCCAGTGGCCGGACGGCACGAACGTCTTCGACGGGCTCTCGCTCGGCATCGGTCGGGGCCGCACCGGCCTCGTCGGCACCAACGGCAGCGGCAAGTCCACCCTGCTGCGGCTGATCGGCGGCCGGCTGCGTCCCGCGCAGGGGTCGGTGACCGTCGGCGGCAGCCTCGCCTACCTTCCGCAGAACATCACCCTCGACACCACTCTCCGCGTCGACCAGGCCCTGGGCATCGCCGGGCGGCGCGCCGCCCTGAGCGCCATCGAGGCGGGAGACGTCGACGAGGTCCACTTCGAGACGATCGGCGACGACTGGGACGTCGAGGAGCGGGCCCTGGCGACACTGGGCTCACTCGGGCTCGGCGATATCGAACTGGACCGCACCATCGGCCACCTCTCCGGCGGGGAGACCGTACTGCTGCGCCTGGCCGCCCTGCTCCTGGAGCGCCCCGACGTCCTGCTGCTCGACGAACCCACCAACAACCTCGACCTGTTCGCGCGGCGGCGGCTCTACGACGCCGTCGACTCCTGGCGCTCCGGTGTGCTGGTCGTGGTCAGCCACGACCGTGAGCTGCTGGAGCGGGTGGACCGCATCGCCGAACTGCGGTCCGGGTCGGTGACCTGGTACGGCGGCGGCTGGTCCGCCTACCGGGAGGCGCTGGCCACTCAGCAGGAGGTGGCCGCGCGGATGCTGCGGGTCGCCGAGGCGGATGTGCGTCGGCAAAAGCGCGAACTGGAGGAGACCCACATCAAACTGGCACGCCGGCAGCGGAACAGCAAGAAGATGGACATCGAGCGGCGGGCCCCGAGAATCGTCGCCGGTGCCCGCAAGCGGTCCGCGCAGGAGTCGGCCGGCAAGCTCCGCGACCTGCAGGAAGACCGCCTCCACGAGGCGCGCGAGCGGCGTGAGGAGGCCGCCGAGGCGGTACGCGACGACGCCGAGATCCGGGTGAGCCTGCCGCACACCGCCGTGCCCGCGGGCCGCACCGTGCTCAGCCTGAGTGAACTGAGCCCCCGGTACGGCGCCCTGCGCGAGGCCACCCTCCATGTGCAGGGGCCCGAACGCATCGCACTGGTGGGACGCAACGGAGCGGGCAAGACCACACTGCTGCGTACCCTCACCGGCCAGCTCGCCCCGCTGTCCGGGGAGGCCAGGGCGTTCGTGCCGCTGCGGTTCCTCCCTCAGCGGCTGGATGTGCTGGACGACGAGCTGAGCGTGGCGGCGAATGTCGCGCGCCGGGCGCCCGGGATCACCGACAACCAGATCCGCTCCCAGCTCGCGCGCTTCCTGTTCAAGGGGGCGCGGGCGGACCAGCCGGCGGGCACGCTCTCGGGTGGCGAACGTTTCCGGGCCGCCCTCGCGGCCACCATGCTCGCCGCACCGGCCCCGCAGCTGCTGCTGCTCGACGAGCCGACCAACAACCTCGACATGGCCAGTGTGCGGCAGTTGACGAGCGCGCTGGACTCCTACGAGGGCGCGCTCGTGGTCTCCAGCCACGATCTGCCGTTCCTGGAATCGATCGGCATCACCCGGTGGCTGCTGGTCGGCGAGGAGCTGCGGGAGACCGCTGCCGATGAGGTGCGGGATCTGCTCGAGGCGTCGTCCGCGACGGAGGTGACCGACTGAGACCGGCCCGGGCGGGCGGCCCACGTGGCCGCCCGCCCGGGCCACCCGAGAGGCGTGGCCGCCCGCCCGGGCCGCCCCGCCTCTCCTGCCCGTACACGAAATTCGCGACAGCGAAATCAGGATCTGGAGTCCGCGCAGGTTAAGGCGCAATCAAGGTTCACTCATGCGCCCCGGCATACCTTCGGCAGCGATCTCTTTCACCTGAGATATATGAACATTTAACAGAGGGGGGAGGAGGTGGCAACACCGCCGATGTCTTCGCGTCTGGCGAGAATCAGCCCGTCGTGGCGCGGGCTTGGGACTGCTTGTTGACTCTTCAGTAATGAAGTGGCTAATTTCAGCCCCGCGCCGTTTCGCGAGATTCCCGTGCCATACGTTCGACATGCGTGCCCGAATTATCTCCCTTTCCTGCTGCGCTAGCGATTTTCGGAGAAAACATGTCATCCGCCGTGGACGCCGGCGATCTTGTCATCGGCATCACTCCCTTCGGGGAACCGGACGCCAGACTCGCCGCAGCGGTCAGCCGCGCGGGCGGCCTCGGCGTTCTCGACCTGGGCACAACGGGCCGCGAGGCCCTCCAGGCGTGGCAGGACATCGGCGAGTGGGTGGCCGACGGGCGGTACGGCGTGCGGGCCGCTGCGGGCTGCCGCCTCACCCCCGCGGACCTGCCGGACGCCCCGGCCACCGGCAGCCCGGAGGGTGGCGCGCCCGGTCCGCATACGGTGGTGCTCGGGGTGAACTCGCCCTGGCCGGTGGAGGCCGTATCCGGCCGCTGCCGAGTGCTGGCCGAGGTCACCGACCTGGACGAGGCGCTCGAAGCCGTCCGTGCCGGAGCGCACGGGCTGATCGCCCGGGGCAGTGAGAGTGGCGGGCGGATCGGGGTGTTGGGCACCTTCGTCCTGCTGCAGCGGCTCCTCGCCGACCCCCGGGTGTCGTTACCGGTGTGGGCCTGCGGCGGCATCGGCCCACACACCGCCGCGGCGTCGGTACTCGGCGGCGCGGCCGGGGTCGTGCTCGACACCCAGCTGGCCCTGCTCACCGAATCGGGGCTCCCGGAGGACCGGGCCGCCGCCATCCGCTCCATGGACGGCTCCGAGACCACCGTCCTCGACGGGCACCGCGTCCTGCGGCGCCGGGGGCGCGCCACCCAGCACATCGAGCCAAATCTGACGGTGGGTCAGGACGGCTTCCTGGCAGCCCAGTTCGCCGAGCGATGGCGAGATGTGGGCCGCACCGTACGGGGCATCACCGACGCCATCCGGAAGTCCGCGCACGAGGCCGGACGGAACGGCTCCGCCGTCTCGGCGCTGCGCCCCGGCGCCCCGCTGAGCACCCGCCTCGGCACCCGGCTGCCCATCGCACAGGGTCCGATGACCAGGGTCAGCGACCAGGGCGCGTTCGCCTCCGCCGTCGCCGCCGGGGGAGCGCTGCCGTTCATCGCGCTCGCCCTGGCCGGACGTGAGCAGGCGCGCACCATGCTGGAGGAGGCCGCGGCCGCGCTGGACGGACGCCCCTGGGGGGTCGGGGTCCTCGGCTTCGCACCCGAGGAGATGAGGAACGCCCAGCTCGAGGCCGTACGGGAGATCCGCCCCAGCCACGCCATCATCGCGGGCGGACGGCCGTCCCAGGCCAAGGCGCTGGAGCGGGACGGCATCGCCACCTATCTGCATGTGCCCTCGCCGGGGCTGCTGCGCCAGTTCCTCCAGGCCGGGGCCCGGCGGTTCGTCTTCGAGGGCTCCGAATGCGGCGGCCACGTGGGGCCGCGCAACAGCTTCCCGTTATGGGAGGCCCAGATCGCCGTCGTCGAGGACTTCCTCGACGACACCGCGCACGACCCGCGTCATATGGCGAACACCCACGGCACCGACGGCACCGACGGGACCGACGGCACCGAGGGCGCGGGTATCGAGATCTTCTTCGCCGGGGGAGTGCACGACGAACGCTCCGCCGCGATGGTGGCCGCGCTCACCGCCCCGCTCACCCGGCGCGGCGTCGCCATCGGCTCGCTGATGGGCACCGCCTATCTCTTCACCGAGGAGGCGGTGGCGCACGGCGCCTTACAGCCGCTCTTCCAGCGCCACGTGGTGGCCGCCGAGCACACCGTGCTGCTGGAGACCGCCCCCGGCCATGCCACACGCTGCGTGCCCAGCCCCTTCACCGAGAGCTTCGACACCGTCAAGGAACGGCTGCGGAACGAGGGCCTGCCGGACCGGGAAGTCTGGGAGCGGCTGGAGCGGCTGAATGTGGGACGGCTGAGGATCGCCAGCAAGGGCATGGACCGCGGGCCCGACGGCGCGTTGGCTTCGGTGGACGAGGAACACCAGCTCAGCGGCGGGATGTTCATGGCCGGACAGGTCGCCGTGCTGCGCTCGGCCACCACCACGATCGACGCCCTGCACCATGCGGTGGGCCCCGGCGCCGCCAACTTCCTCACCGCACGCGCCGAGGAGGTGTGCGAGCGCCTGGGCGTGGCCTCGGCCCCGGCGGCGGCCGAGGCGCCCGCGCCGCTGGACGTGGCCGTGGTCGGCATGGCGTGCATGTTTCCGCAGGCGCCCGACCTCGCCTCGTTCTGGGCCAATGTGGTGGGCGGTGTGGACGCCGTCACCGAAGTGCCCGCCGAGCGCTGGGACCCGGCCGTCCACTACACGGGCGACAAGGACGGTGCCTCCGCCTCCAAATGGGGTGGCTTTCTGCCACCCGTCCCCTTCGACCCGCTGCGCTACGGCATCCCCCCGGCCTCGCTCGGCAGCATCGAACCCGTCCAGCTGCTGGCCCTGGAGGCCGCCCGCCGGGCCCTGGACGACGCCGGATACGGCGCACCCGGCGACGGCGGTCGGACCTTCGACCGCTCCCGCACCTCCGTGGTCTTCGGCGCCGAGGCGGGCAGCGATCTGTCCAACGCCCAGACGCTGCGCGCCGTCCTGCCACGCTACGTCCGCGAGGTGCCGCGGGACCTGGCGGACCAGCTCCCGCGGCTCACCGAGGACTCCTTCCCCGGCATGCTCGCCAACGTCATCTCCGGGCGGATCGCCAACCGGCTCGACCTCGGCGGCGCCAACTACACCGTGGACGCGGCATGCGCGTCATCGCTGGCCGCCGTGGACGTGGCCTGCAAGGAGCTGACCGCCGGCACCAGCGACCTCGTACTGTGCGGCGGCGCCGATCTGCACAACGGCATCAACGACTATGTGCTCTTCTCCTCGGTGCACGCCCTCTCCCCGACGGGCCGCTCCCGCACCTTCGACAGCTCGGCCGACGGAATCGCGCTCGGCGAGGGCGTCGCCTGCGTCGTCCTCAAACGGCTGGCCGACGCCGAACGGGACGGCGACCGCGTCTACGGCGTCATCAAGGGCGTCGGCTCCTCCAGCGACGGCCGCTCGCTCGGGCTGACCGCCCCGCGCCCCGAGGGACAGCGGGCCGCGCTGGAGCGCGCGTACGCCAATGCCCACCTCTCGCCCGCCGACGTCGGCCTGCTCGAGGCACACGGCACCGGCACGGTCGTCGGCGACCGCACCGAACTCACCGTCCTGGGCGAGGTGTTCACCGACGCCGGGGCCGCACCGGGCGGGTGTGCGCTGGGCTCGGTGAAGTCCCAGATCGGGCACACCAAATGCGCCGCGGGGCTCGCCGGACTGGTGAAGGCCGCGATGTCGCTGTACACCGGCATCACACCGCCGACACTGCATCTGACCAGGCCCAACGAGGCATGGGACGCGGACCGCAGCCCCTTCGCCTTCCACACCCGGGCCCGGCCATGGGCCGCCGCGCCCGCCGAACGGGTTGCCGGGGTCAGCGCGTTCGGCTTCGGCGGGACCAACTTCCATGTGGTGCTGGCGGCACACGGCCGGGGAGCGCCGCCCGCACAGGGGCTGGACGCCTGGCCCGCCGAGCTGTTCCTCTTCCGCGGGGCCGACCGGGCGGCGGCGCTGCGGGTGGTCCAGGAGACACTCGACCAGCTCATGGCCAATGACACGGCAGGACGGCCATGGCGGCTGCGCGACGTCGCGCTGACCGCCTCCCGGCGGGCCGACGCCGGGCAGGAGCCGGTCCGGGTGGCCGTGGTGGCCTCGGACCTGGACGATCTGGCCGCACGATTACGTCAGGTGCTCGCGGGCGATCCGCCGGGCCCGGGGCCACGCGGAACGGACGGGCCGCACATCGCCCCGGACGCGGCCGAAGAGGCTGGGGGTGAGCCGCAGCGCGGCAAGGTCGCCTTCCTCTTCCCCGGGCAGGGCAGCCAGCGGCCCGGGATGTTCGCCGACGCCTTCGTCACCTTCCCGGAACTCCAGCGTCAGTTGCGCCACGGACGCGCCTACGCCGACGCGCTGTATCCCCCGGCCGCCTTCGACGAGGCCGGGCAGGCGGCACAGCGCACCGCCATCACCGACACCCGGGTGGCCCAGCCGGCACTGGGTATGGTCGGGCTCGCCGCGTACACCCTGCTGACCTCCGCCGGGGTTCGGCCCGACATGGCGGCCGGACACAGCTACGGCGAGCTGGTCGCACTGTGCGCCGCGGGCGCCCTCGACCCCCGTACGCTGCCGCAGTTGAGCGCCGAGCGGGCGGCAGCCATCCTCGGCGCCGCCGAGGCCGCCGGGGAGGAGCCCGGCACCATGGCTGCCGTGACCGCGGCCCCCGGCGAGGTCGAGCCGGTGCTGCGGACGGCCGGGCTCGCCGAGCGCGTGGTGACCGCCAACCACAACGCGCCACGGCAGACCGTGATCTCCGGGCCCGAGCGGGACGTCCAGGAGGCGGTACGGCTGCTGCGGGCGGCCGGGCACTCGGTCAAACGGATCCCGGTGGCCTGCGCCTTCCACAGCCCGCTGGTGGCCGGGGCCGGTGCGCGGTTCGCCGAGGCGCTGGCCGGCCATCCGGTGCGGGCGGCCGAGTTCCCCGTCTGGGCGAACCGCACCGCCGCCCCGCACGGCACGGAGCCGGACGCCATCCGCGCCGAACTCGCCGCCCAGATCGGCGCGCCCGTCCGCTTCGTGGCACAGATCGAGGCCATGTACGAGGCGGGCGCGCGGACCTTCGTGGAGGCCGGTCCGGGGACGGTGCTCACCCGGCTGGTGGGGGAGATCCTCGACGGCCGTCCGCACCTCGCCCTCGCCTGCGAGGGACGGCGTAGCGGCTCCGCCGGACCGCGGGGGTTTCTCGACACCCTCGCCCGGCTGGCCGTCGCCGGTGTTCCGGTGCGTACGGCCTGGCTTTTCCACGGCCGTGACGCAGTGGCGGCGGGATCCGCCCCACCACCGAAACGGCCCGGCTGGACGGTCGACGGACACCTGGTCCGCACCGCGGACGGTGAGCTCCTTCCCGGTGCGCTGGCACCGGCCCGACGTGTCATGGAGGCGACCGTGAGCCAGACCGATCGGACGGGTGGCGGCGAGTACGAGGGCAGGGACGCCCTGATCTCGGAGTTCCTGAGGACCAGCCGGGAGATGATCGCCGCCCAGCGCGATGTGCTCCTCACCTACTTCGGAGGGGCGCCGGGCGAACGGCACGCGTCGCCACCAGCTCCGGTCGCCACGGCCGCGTCCCTACCCGCCGAGCTCGGCCCGGTGGCCGCCGTGCCGGTGGCCACTGCCGCGGTGGCCGCCACCTCAGGGGCCGCCGCGCCGGTGGCCGCCGTGTCTCCCGCCTCTGCCCCGCCCGCGCCCGCCACCGGGCCCGATGTGCTGCGCGCGGTCTCCGAGATCATCAGCGAACGCACCGGCTATCCGGTCGACATGATCGAACCCGACCTCGATCTCGAAGCCGATCTCAGCATCGACTCCATCAAACGCGCCGAGATCGCCGGCGAGTTGGCGCGGCGCCTCGGTGTGGCGGGCGCGGACACCGCCGCTCTGGGCGATGAGGAGCTGGAGGAGCTGGCCAAGGCCCGTACCACCGCAGCCGTCACCGACTGGCTCAGCGCCCGCCTTGCCCCCGCCCCCGCGGCCTCCGCCACACCGCCCGACGAACCGGAGCCGGTGGCCGAGGATGTGGCGGCCGAGCCCGTTGCCGTGGCCGAGCCCGAGCCCGAGCCCGAGCCCGTGGTCGTGGCCGGTGTGGCGCCCAAGCGGCTGCGGCTGGTGCCCGTGCCCCTCGGCGCACCCGACGACGGTGCCACCGCACCGCCCGATCTGACCGGCCGGCGTTTCGCCCTGCTCGGCGGGGAGGGTGACGGGGTGGCCGAGGCGGTGGCCGCCCGTCTCGTCGAGCGCGGTGCCGAGGCCGTCCGCCTCGCCGCCGGGCATCCGCTCACCGAGGGCGACGGCCGGGTGGACGGTGTGCTGCTGCTCGACCCGCTGGCTACTTCCGGCGCGTCGGTGCTGCCGGAGGCGTTCACGGCCCTCCAGTCGGCCCTGCGGCGCGCCCCGCACTGGCTGCTGGCGCTCCGCCGAGCCGACCCGCTCACCGCGCGCACGGCCGGGTTGCGCGGGGTCTTCCGCACGGTGGCCAGGGAGTACCCGGACCTGGTCACCAGGCTGGTGGAGTTCCCCGCCGACGCGGCCGGGTCCGCACACGTGGCCGGGTCCGCATACGTGGCCGGGTCCACCGACGAGGCCGGTTCCGCCGACGCGCCTGGGTCCGCCGACGTGGCCGGTGCGGCGGACGTGGCTGGGTCCACCGACGCGGCCGGTTCCGCCGCCGCAGCCGGATCCGCCGAAGCCCTCGGTTCCGCCGCCGCGCCCGGATCCGCCGAAGCGCCCGATTCCACCGCAGCGCCCGGGTTCGCCGACGCCGTGGCCGACGGCCTGCTCGACGAGTTGCTCGCCCCGGACCGTACGCCCGTCGTGCTGCGCACCGCGGAAGGGCGGCGCCACCGGCTGGACCTCGTGGAGGCCCCGCTGGGCGCGCTCGCCGGTTCGGGCGCCGGGCCCGCCGGGGACGGCGCGGCGGAGGCCGCCGCGCTCGGCCTGGACCGGGACGCGGTGGTGGTCCTGGTCGGCGGGGCGCGGGGCATTACCGCGCGGTGCGCCGCCACTCTCGCGTCCGCCGCCCGCTGCCGGATCGAGCTGCTCGGCCGTACGCCGGAGCCCGTCGGCCCCGAGGACCCGGCCACCGCCGGGGCCCGCGACGAGACGGCCCTGCGCGCGGCGCTCGCGGCCCGGGGCGGGCTGGGGCCCGCCGAGATCCAGCGGGAGGCCGCACGTATCCTGGCGCGGCGGGAGGTCGCCGCGACCATCGAGGAGCTGACCGCCCTGGGCGGCCGGGTCCGCTATCGCTCGGTGGACTTCCGCGACGCCGAAGCGGTGCTCCAAGCGGTGAAGCAGATCCACGCCGACCACGGACGGCTGGACGGTGTCGTCTACGGGGCCGGTGTGATCGAGGACCGGCTGATCGCGGAGAAGTCCGCCGAGTCCTTCCAGCGGGTGTACGGGACCAAGGTGGAGGGGGCCCGGACGCTGCTGGACGCGCTGGCGGAGCTGCCCGAACCCCCGGCGTTCGCCGTGTTGTTCGGCAGCATCGCCGCCGCCCTCGGCAACCGCGGCCAGGTGGACTACGCGGCGGCCAACGACACGCTGGAGACCCTCGGCGCGCGCTGGCGGGACCGCACCGGCCGCCGGGCGCTGACCGTGCACTGGGGCCCATGGGCACCGACTGGCGCCCATGGCGGGATGGTCACACCGGAGCTGAGCCGCGAGTACGCCCGGCGCGGCATCTCGCTCATCGACCCCGAGGAGGGCACGCTGGCGCTGCTGCGCGAGCTGGCCTGGGGCGAGGAGTCCATCGGATCCGTCGTCTACACCGCCTCGGACTGGTGAGCGTGACGGACGAGCAGGCGCACCGGCAGCCGCCGGTGGCCATCGTCGGCATGTCCGTGCTGCTGCCCGGCTCCCCGGACCTGGACACCTACTGGCGCAACCTGGTCGGCGGCGTGGACGCCATCAGCGACGTCCCGGACGGGCGGTGGGATGCCGGTTTCTACGCCCCGGACGGCGGTGGCGACACGCCCGCGGCGCCCGACCGGGTGTACTGCCGTCGGGGCGGGTTCGTGGACGAGTTCGCCCGGATCGAGGCCGCCCGGTTCGGGATCATGCCGAACTCGGTGGCCGGCACCGACCCCGACCAGCTGATCGCCCTGGGCGTCGCGGCGGCGGCCATCGCCGACGCGGGCGGTGCGGACCGGCTCCCCGACCGGCAGCGGGTGGGCGTGGTGCTGGGCCGGGGCGGCTATCTCACCCCCGGGCTGGTCCGGCTCGACCAGCGGGTGCGCACGGCTCACCAGCTCGTACGGACCCTCGGCGAGCTGCTGCCCGACCTCGGCCCCGGCCAACTCGACCTCGTACGAGCCGCGTTCACCGAGCGGCTCGGCCCGGACCGGCCCGAGGCGGCCATCGGCCTGGTGCCCAACCTCGCCGCCTCGCGCATCGCCAACCGGCTCGATCTGCGCGGCCCCGCCTACACCGTGGACGCCGCCTGCGCCTCCTCGCTCGTCGCCGTCGACCAGGCGGTGGGCGAGCTGGCCTCGGGCCGGTGCGATGTGATGCTCGCGGGCGGAGTGCACCACTGCCACGACATCACCTTGTGGAGCGTGTTCTCGCAACTGCGCGCGCTGTCACCGACCCAGCGGATCCGGCCCTTCCACCGCGCGGCCGACGGCCTGCTGATCGGAGAGGGCACAGGTGTGGTCGTCCTCAAGCGGCTCGACGACGCACTCCGCGAGGGCGACCGCGTCTACGCGGTGATCCGCGGCACCGGTGTGGCCTCCGACGGCCGCGCCACCGGTCTGGTCAACCCGGACCCGGGCGGTCAGACCCGGGCCGTACGACAGGCGTGGCGGGCCGCGGGCCTCGATCCGCGCGAGCCGGGCGCCATCGGGCTGCTGGAGGCGCACGGCACCGCGACGCCCGCCGGGGACACGGCTGAACTGGCCACGCTGGCCGAGGTGTTCGGCCCCGGTGGCGCGCAGGGTGAGACGGCCGTCATCGGCTCGGTGAAGTCGATGATCGGCCACACCATGCCCGCCGCCGGTGTCGCCGGTCTGGTGAAGGCCGCCCTCGCGGTCCACCACGGCCGACTGTTGCCCACGCTGCACTGCGACGACCCCCATCCGGCGCTGGCGGCCACCCGCTTCTCGGTGCTCGGCGCGGCCGAGCCCTGGGAGGCGCCCGTACGGCGCGCGGCCGTCAACGCCTTCGGATTCGGTGGGATCAACGCCCATGTGGTGCTGGAGCAGCCGCCGGTGTCGGTGGCGCAGCGCGCCACGACCGTCGTCATCGAACCGGAGCGGGTGCTGGCCCTGGCCGCGGACACCCCGGAGCGGCTGGCCGAGGTGCTGGCGGTGGACGACGCGACCGTACGGACGACGGTGACGGGGCGGGACGCCCGTACCCGGCTCGGCATCGTCGACCCCACCGCCAAACGGCTCGCTCTCGCCCGGCGCATGGTGGCCAAGGGGCGTCCCTGGCGTGGCCGCAACGACATCTGGTTCACCCCCGCGCCGCTGCTCGGCGCGGGCCCGGCGGCCACGGAATACGCGGGCAGGAGAAAGGCGGCCACGGGAAAGCTCGCCTTCGTCTTCCCCGGCCTCGAAGCCGAGTTCGTCCCTCGGGTGGACGGCGTCGCCGAGTACTTCGGGCTCTCCCGCCCCGCCGGGGACCACGTCGGCGAGGCGGCCCGCGTGGGCGACATCGGCCGTCATGGTGTCGGTGTTTTCGGCGTCGGCCGGCTGCTGGACGCGGCGCTGCGGCGGATGGGGGTCGTACCGGACGCGGTCGCCGGGCACAGCGTGGGGGAGTGGACCGCGCTGGCCGTGGGCGGCCTCTACGCGGGTGAGGAGGTCGACGCCTTCCTCGATTCCTTCGACCCCGACGCGCTGCGAGTGCCCGGCCTGGCCTTCGCCGTCCTCGGCGCCGGTGCGCCACGGGTGCTCGCGGAGCTGGAGGCGCGGGCGGACGGCCGGATCGTGCTCTCGCACGACAACGCGCCCGGCCAGTCGATGGTGTGCGGACCGCGCGACGATGTCGAGGAGTTCGTCCGGGCCCTGCGCGCCGAGGGCGTGATCGCGCAGCTCCTGCCCTTCCAGTCCGGTTTCCACACCCCGATGCTGGCGCCCTACCTCGACCCCATCCGAGCCGTGACGGAACGCTTCGAGCTGCTCCTGCCGCCCAGGATCCCCGTCTGGTCCGGAACGACCGCCGCACCGTATCCGGCGACCGAGGCGGAGGTGCGCGAGCTGTTCATCCGCCACTTGCTGGAGCCGGTGCGCTTCCGGCTGCTGACCGAGGCCCTGTACGAGGCGGGCTTCCGCGCGTTCGTCCAGGTCGGCACGGGCCAGCTGGGGTCGCTCATCGGCGATACGCTGCACGGCCGCGACCACCTGGTGGTGGCCGCCAACTCCCCCCACCGCGACGGCGTCTCCCAGCTCCGCCGCGTGGCCACGGCCCTGTGGACGGAGGGGGCGGAGGTGGATCCGGCACTGCGAAGCGAGGCTGAAGCCTCGCGAGCGAGGCCAGTGCTTCCTCCGGTGCGGCTGGACCTGAACGGTTCACTGGTCTCGTTCAGCGAACCGAGGCTGAGCGAATTGCGCGATGAGCTATCGCGAGCGGTGCCCTGGGGAGCGGGGCCGCGCCGTGGTGCTTGGTCGCCGTCGCCTGGTGCGGGTCGGGTGGCGCCCACCCGTTCCGCCCCGCGGAACGATTGCCCACCACCGTTGTGGGAAGCCGAACTACTCGCCCTGCTCGACGAGACCGCCACCACCGCGACAGCGGTCATCGCGGCAGGCCGCCCACCGATCCCGCGCACCCACGATCTGCGGGTCTCCACCGAGACCATGCCCTACCTCCATGACCACTGCTTCTTCCCCCAACGCCCCGGCTGGCCCGATGAGTCGGACCGCTGGCCCGTGGTCCCGGCCACCACGATCGTCCAGCACCTCATGGACGCGGCGGAGCACACAGCGGCGGAGCAGACGGCGGCGGAGCAGACGGCGGCGGAGCAGACGGCGGCGGAGCAGACGGCGGCGGAGCAGACGGCCGGCGGCGCCGTGGCCGTCGCCGTCCACGGCGCCCGCTTCGACCAGTGGGTGACGGCGGCACCCCCCAGCACCGTCCCCGTCACCGCGACCCCCGCCTCGGCGGCCCACTACACCGTCACCTTCGGCCGCAGCGCCCGCGCCACCGTGGAAGTCGCTCCCCACCATCCCGCGGCCCGCCCCACCCCCTGGCCCGCCGACCCCGCCACCGAACGCAGGCCCGACCACACCGCACATCTCGTCTACGCCGAGCGCTGGATGTTTCATGGCCCGGCCTTCCAGGGGCTCACCGCGCTCACCGCGATCGGCGAGTCGCACATCCGCGGCACGATCACCACGCCCCCCGCGCCCGGCGCGCTCCTGGACAACGTCGGACAGCTCCTCGGCTACTGGATCATGGCGACCCGCATCGAACGGACCGTGGTCTTCCCGGTCGGCATGCGTCTGATGCGCTTCTTCGGCCCGCATCCGAGCCCCGGCACGCCGGTGGAGTGCCTGATCAGGATCACCTCGCTGACCGATACCGCGCTGGAGGCCGACGCCCAACTGCTGATCGGCGGTGAGGTGTGGGCGGAGCTGTCCGGCTGGCAGGACCGCCGGTTCGACAACCACCCCGACACCCGCCCCGTGGAGCGCTTCCCGCAGCGCAACACGCTGTCCCGGCCCCAGCCGGGCGGCTGGGTACTGCTCCACGAGCGCTGGCCCGATCTCGCCTCCCGCGATCTGATCATGCGTAACCACCTGAGCAGCGACGAGCGCACCGCCTATGAACACCAGCCGCCACGCGGCCGCAGACAGTGGCTGCTGGGCAGGATCGCGGCCAAGGACGCCGTACGGCGATGGCTCTGGGACCACGGCGAAGGCCCGGTCTTCCCCGCCGAGATCGGCATACGCGACGACGCCCACGGGCGCCCGTGCGCCATCGGCGTCCACGGCCGGATCCTGCCCGAACTGGCCCTCTCGCTGGCACACCGGGCCGAGGCCGGAGTCGCCCTGGTGGTGCCGCGCGCACACGGGGCCCCGGGCCCCGGTATCGCCATCGAAGAGGTCGCCGACCGCGACGACCACGCCCTCGCGGCCGCCTTCGGCCGGGCCGAGCGGGAACTCCTCGCGGCCGCGACGGCCGGGGGCGGTGGATCGCGCGCCCGCTGGGCCACCACCTTCCGGGCCGCGAAAGAGGCGGTGGCCATGGCGGAGGGCCCCGGCCCGCGCGCCCGGCCACGTGACCTCACCATCGCCGCGGTACGGCCGGGAGCCGATGACCGCGACGCGGCACCGGCGGCCCGGCTCATCGTCGAGGTGGCGGCCACCGCCCCCGGGCAGCGCCCGCGCCGCTACCAGGTCCACTGCATCACCATCGCCAACCCGCCCGGACTGCCGGACAGGGACTACGCCGTGGCCTGGACGACCGGCCCGGACCACCAGGAACAGGACGAGGAGAGCGATCAGTGACCACCGTCAATCAGACCGCCTCGGCACCCCCCGTCGACGCACCGGCCGTGCTCGCGGAGATATCCGGGATGCTCCGGGCCATGCTCGACGAATACGGCCTCGACGAGATCGAGGTCACCATGCGGACCCGCTTCACCCAGGATCTGGAGCTGGAGAGCATCGACCTGGTGACGCTGGCCGGCAGCCTGGAGGCCCGGTACGGCAGACAGGTCAACTTCGCCGAGTTCGTGGCGGGCCTGGAGCTCGACGAGATCATCGACCTCGCCGTGGGGCAACTCGTCGAGTACGTCGTCCGGAGCCTCAGGGCAGCCGGGGGGAGCTGACCCATGGCGATGATCGACACCGGCCGCGACACCTGCGAGGGCACGGGCAGCGGCACAGGCCGCGGTACGGGCGACGACGCGGACCATGCCACGGACCATGACGGTCCGGATACCGGGCCGGACGGCGTCCGACTGCATGTCCAGCGGCTGTCCCCGCCCGACGGCCGTCCGCCCACCGCCACCGCCGTGCTCATCCACGGTCTGCTCACCGACTCCCTCGCCAGCTGGTACTTCACGGTGGCCCCGGACCTCGCCGCCGCCGGACTGGAGGTGGTGATGTACGACCAGCGGGGACACGGCCGCAGCGAGCGCCCCGGCTCCGGCTACCGGCTGGACACGTTCGTCACCGATCTGGAGCGGCTGCTCGACCGGCTGGACATCACGGGCCCGGTCCATCTGGTGGGCAACTGCTTCGGCGGAACGGTGGCGTTCGCCTACGCCATGCGCCATCCGGAGCGGGTGGCCGGGATCGCGGTGATCGAGGCGAAACCCGCCACCGAGAGCTGGCTGACCGAGATCAGCGGAATCCTCCGGCGCGTCGCCGCCGAACTGGTCGTCCATGAGGCCGAGTCGCTGGCCTGGGTCAGCGCCCACCGGGGCGCCCACACCGCACGGCTGGCCAAGTCGGCCGCCCGCCTGGTCCGTACGACCACCATCGCCGAGGACGTACCGGAGAGCCGGGTGGTGAGCGAGGAGCAGGTCGGCGCGGTGCGCTGCCCGGTGCTGGCCGTCTACGGCGCCGATTCCGAACTCGCCGGGCAGGAGCGGTGGCTGGAGTCGGTGCTGCCCGGCACTCGGACCGTCGTCCTGCCGGGACAGGGGCATTCGGTCCTCGCCGAGGCGCCCACGCGCATCCGCGAACTGCTGCTGTCCTGGATCCACGGGTGCGAACCGGGCACCGGCGCCCCGGTGGCGGACGCACCCCTGGAGGCCGATGCCTCATGAGCGAACCCAGCAGATCGCAGGCAGCCCCACCCCGCGTACCCCGCCGCTTTCTCTTCGTCGTGCCGCCACTGGTCGGCCACGTCAACCCCACCCTCGGCGTGGCGGCCGAACTGACCGCCCGGGGACACCAGGTGGCCTGGGCCGGGATGCCCGAGGTCGTCGGGCGGCTGACCGGGCAGGGGGCGACGGTCTACCACTGCGCCGGGCCGGTGCTGGGCGAGGGCGGAGCGGACCGGCCACCGGACGTACGCGGCCCGGCGGCGCTGAGGTTCCTGTGGGAGCGGTTCCTGGTGCCACTCGCCGAGGCCATGGCCCCGGGCGTCGCCAAGGCCATCGAGGAGTTCCGCCCGGATGTGGTGATCGCCGATCAGCAGACCGTGGCGGGTGGACTGGTGGCCGAACGGCTGGGGGTGCGCTGGGCCACATCCGCCACCACCTCGGCGGAGTTCACGGGCGCGCTGGACGGTCTGCCCAAGATCGACGCCTGGCTGGACGGGCAAATGGACGAGGCGCGGGGCCGGATCGGCGATCCGGAGAGCACGGCCGATCCCCGGTTCTCACCGGATCTGGTCCTGGCCTTCACCACCGAGGAGCTGGCGGGACGGCCGGCCCGGGCGGGCGACCGCATCCGTTACGTGGGCCCGTCGATCGCCGAGCGGCCGGCCACGACGGACTTCCCCTGGGAGTGGCTGGACCCCGCGCGCCTGGCCGTCCTGGTCACGCTCGGCACCGCGAACACCGATGCCGGGGCGCGCTTCCTCACCGAGTGCCGGGAGGCCGTACGGGCCCGGGCCGGTCGTTTCCAGACGGTCATCGTCGACCCGGAGGGCGTACTCGCCCCGGACGGCCCGGATGACTCGGACGTCCTGGTGCGCCGCTACGTCCCGCAACTCCCCCTTCTGGAACGAGTGAGCGCGGTGGTGTGCCACGCGGGCCACAACACGGTCTGCGAAACCCTGTGGCACGGCGTTCCGCTCGTCGTGGCCCCCATCCGGGACGACCAGCCGGTGGTGGCCGCGCAGGTGGTGGACGCGGGCGCGGGCGTCCGGGTCAGGTTCGGCCGGGCGAGGGCGGCCGGGCTCGGCGAGGCGCTGGACACCGTCCTGTACGAACCGGGGTACCGCATCGCCGCCGAGCGCGTCGGGGCCTCGTTCCGCGCGGCGGGCGGCGCCGTCGCGGCGGCCGGACATCTGGAAGCGCTGGCCGCGAAGGCCGGTGGCCATGCCACGCCGACTCCCGAGGGGGACCGATGAGCCGCACGTCCGACGCACCACGCACGCCCGCGAAGCCGTCGCGCGCCGAGACCGTCGCCGCGCTGCGCCCCGGCTACCAGGCCGATCTGGCGCGGGGCACCGGGCGGTTCTTCGAACCGCGCCGTACCGACTGTCCCTGGTGCGGCTCGACGCGGCTGAAGCGGCGGCTGCGCACCAGGGACCGCTACCAGAGCAAGCCGGGCCGCTTCGCGCTCGACGCGTGCGCCGACTGCCGCCACGTCTTCCAGAACCCCAGGCTGAACGGCGACGGCCTGGAGTTCTACTACCGCGACTTCTACGACGGGATGGGGGAGATCGAACTCGGCAACCTCTTCGCCGGGCGGGACAAGGTGTACCGGCGGCGCGCGATGTTCCAGGAGCCCTCCGCCGAGCCCCCGAAGACCTGGCTCGATGTCGGCACGGGACACGGCCACTTCCCCGCGGTGGCCCGTACCGTCTTCCCCGCCACCCGCTTCGACGGACTGGACTTCACCGACGGCGTCGAACTGGCCGAGCGGACGGGGCGCATAGACCGGGGCATCCGTGGCAGCTTCCCCGAGCTGGCCGAGGAGAGCCTGGCCGGGGGCTACGACGTGGTGAGCATGTTCCACTATCTGGAGCACAGCACCGATCCCCGCGCCGAACTCCGCGCGGCCCGGCGGGCGTTGCGCCCCGGTGGCCATCTGCTGATCGAGGTGCCCGATCCGGAGTGCTGGTTCGCCCGGCTCCTCGGCCGCTTCTGGCTGCCCTGGCTGCAGCCCCAGCATCTGCACTTCCTGCCGGTGGCGAACCTCCGGAAGGAACTGGACGCGCTCGGCTTCACCGTCGTCGCCGAGGAGCACCGCGAACCGTCCGACACGGTCGATCTGCTGGGCGCCGTATGGCTGTCACTGAACGCGGTCATCCCGCCTGATGACGCCCCTTCGCTGCCGCGACCGCCCGGCCGGGCGCGCTGGCTGCTGCGCTGTGCGCTGCTGCTCGCGGCCGTCCCCGCGCTGGTCCTCGCGACCGCATTGGACCGGCTGTTGCTCAAGCCGCTGGCGGGGTGGGGGAAGGTGTCCAACGCCTACCGGGTGGTGGCCCGGTGCGATGCGCCGATGTGATGCCCCGGCCCGTCCCGGCCGCCGCCGAGGTGCCCCGCTGACGTGTCCCCCGGGTCCCGCCTCGGGGCCCGGGGGAGCGGATGGTGCCCGCGTCAGGGGAGGATCGAGTCGACGTAGCCGCCGTCGGCACGCACGGCTCCGCCGGTGGTGGCCGAGGCGAGCGGCGAGCTGAGGTAGACCGCCATGTTGGCGATCTCCTCGGGCTCGATCAGCCGCTGGAGCAGCGACTGTGGCCGGTACTTGGCCATGAACTCCCGCTGGGCCTCGTCCCAGGGCAGCTCAGGGTCCACCAGTTCGTACACGAAGTCCTCGACACCGCCGGTGTGAGTCGGCCCGGCGATCAGCGAGTTGACGGTGACGCCCGTACCGGCGGCCTCCTTGGCGAAGCCGCGGGTGACCGCGAGCAGCGCGGTCTTCGACATCCCGTAGTGGATCATCTCGGCCGGGATGACGACGGCGGAGTCGCTGGCGACGTTCACGATCCGGCCCCATGCCCGGTCCTTCATCCCGGGCAGCAGGCTCCGGATCATCCGGACGGAGGCCAGGACGTTCACCTCGAAATAGCGCCGCCACTCATCGTCGCTGATCTCCAGCGCCGGAGTGGCCCCGAAGATGCCGAGGTTGTTGATCAGGACATCGGCGTCCGGCACGGCGCCGGTGACCTCACGGGCGCCGTCGTCGGACGTGATGTCGCCGGGGGCGGGGATGAACGAGCCGCCCTCCGTGTCCTCCTCCAGCTTCTGGATGGCGGCCTCGACGGACTCCTGTCGGCGCCCGTTGATGGCGACACGGGCGCCCGCCCGCGCCAGGCCGGCGGCGATGGCGAATCCGATGCCCTGCGTGGAGCCGGTTACCAGGGCGGTCCTACCGGAAAGGTCGATCTGCACGGCGCTCCTTCGTCGATGCCTTAAAGCTTGCGTGCGCCATTAGTTGCACACGCGCCATATTAGCGTAGTCCTCGTATGCGAAGGCGGCCACGGCCGACGGGACTTCCGGCCACGACCGGCCTAGGCCCCGTGGCGGACCTCGATCTGCCCGCGCAGCTTCGGATCGCGGGAGGAGGAGCCCACTTCCACGGTCCGGCGCCCGGTGCCCAGCACCCAGCCATGGCGTTCGGTGTCCCAGGAGGACAGCGTCCGGGCGGCCACCCGTACGGTCACCTGCCGCGCCTCACCGGGCCGCAGGTGGATCCGCCGGAATCCGGCCAGGGCGCGCTCGGCCTGGTCGGGCGGCAGCTCGGGGGAGGGCCCCACATACACCTGGGCCACCTCCGCCCCGGCCCGCCGCCCGGTGTTGCGCACGGTGAAGACCGCCTCCAGCCCGCTTCCGTCTCTTCGCAGCCGCAGCCCCGCATAGGCGAAGGTGGTGTACGACAGGCCGTGGCCGAAGGGGAAGAGCGGCCGCACGCCCTCGGCGTCGTACCAGCGATAGCCGACCTGGATGCCCTCGGAGTACTCCTCACGGCCGTTCACCCCGGGGTAGCGCCGGGGGTCCTCGGCCATCGGATGGCGGTCGTCGGAGACGGGGAAGGACTGGGTGAGCCGGCCGCTGGGGTTCGCGTCGCCGAAGAGCAGGGCGGTGGTGGCGGCGGCGCCCTCCTGGCCCGGGTAGTACATCTGGAGGACGGCGCCGGTGCGGTCCAGCCATGGCATCGAGGTGCACGAGGAGGTGTTGAGGACCACAGTCGTGCGTGGGTTGGCCTCGGTGACGGCGGCGATCAGCGCGTTCTGATGGCCGGGAAGGGCGATGGTGGTGCGGTCCCTGCCCTCGGTGGCGTCCTCGTGGGCGAAGAGCACCACACTGTGCGCGGCGCGGGCGCCTCGCACGGCCTCGGCGACATCGGCGGCGCGAGTGGCGGAGGTGGTGCGGCGCAGCCGGAAGGTCAGCCCCTCCCCGCCGCCCTTGGCGGTGACCTTCAGCCGGTGCTTCCCCGCCGCCGGCGCGACGGCCGCCCGGCGCACGGCGAGCCCGTCCGGGGTGGCGCTGAGGAAGCCACCGGTGAAGTACTCGCCCAGGCCGGGCCGGAACGGGAACAGCTCCTCGCCGTCCAGCAGGACCTTCGGGCGGCCGGTGGGCGGGCCACTGAAGTGCAGGACGAACGTCCACTCATCGGCCTCGGCGACGGTGAGGGTGCCGTCGTAGCTCCAGCTCTTCCCCGCCGCCACCTTCCGCTCCTCCAGCCCGGTGGCCGGGGAGAGCGCGGCGGCGGGGAGCCGCTTGCCGAACACGTCCTCGCCCAGGGCGTAGTCCACCCGGGCCCCCTTCCCGGCACGCTCGCGCATCGCCTCCAGCGGGCTCGCGGCGTGGTCGGGGACCACCTGGGCGCTGCCGCCGCCACTGACGAAGGGGATGGAGCCGGCGGGCCCGACGACGGCGATCGACCGGGCGGCGGGCCCGGTCAGCGGCAGTGTGCCGTGCTCATTGCGCAGCAGAATGCCGCCCGCCGTCGCGACCTTCAGCGCGGTGCGCGCCCCGGCCTCGGGATCCCGGCCGGGCCTCGGCGGGGCACCGCCGTCCAGCAGTCCGAAGCGGTCCATGACGGTCAGGACGCGACCGGCCGCGCGATTCACCTCGGCCTCGGGTACGGTCCCGTCGGCCACCGCCCTGAGCAGGGCGGCGCCGAAGTACTTGCCGTCGGGCATCTCCATGTCGAGCCCGGCGCCGAGGGCCGCCGCGGTGCTGTGGGCGGCGTGCCAGTCGGTCATCACCCAGCCGTCGAAGCCCCAGTCCTCACGCAGCACTCTGGTCAGCAGCGGCCCGCTCTCGCAGGCGAAGGCCCCGTTGACCTTGTTGTAGGCGCCCATGACCGCCCCGGCGCCCGCCCGTACGGCCGCCTCGAAGCCGGGCAGCTCCGTCTCCCGCATCGTCCGCTCGTCGGCGATGACATCGATCGACTCCCGCTCGTACTCCTGGTTGTTCAGGGCGAAGTGCTTGACGGTGGCGATCAGGCCCTCGCCCTGGATGCCGCGGACTTCCTCGGCCACCAGCTCGGAGGCGAGCAGGGGGTCCTCGCCGAACGTCTCGAAATTGCGCCCGGCATACGGGGTGCGGATGAGATTGACCATGGGGGAGAGCAGCACATCCTGGCCCAGAGCGCGGCCCTCGCGCCCGATGGTGCGCCCGTACTCCCGCGCCAGCGCCGGGTCGAAGGCGGAGGCGAGCAGCACCGGCGCGGGCAGCGCGGTGGCCCGCCGGGCGACCCGCACGCCGGCGGGCCCGTCGGCGAGGCGCAGTGGTGGAATGCCGAGCCGGGGGACACCGGGGGTGTAGCCCGCCTGCCCGAGGCTCTGGGGATCCTTCGCGCCGTGCAGCAGCGAGACCTTCTCCTCGAGCGTCATCCGGCCGATGAGGGTGTCCACCCGGGAGGCGGGACCACTTGCGGGACCGGGCGCGGATCCGGGGCCGGATCCGGATCCGGAAGCGGGATCGGCCGCGGCCGCCGGCCGGCCGCCCCCACCGGTGGCGGCGACGGCCACCGCCCCTCCCAGGAAGGACAGGGCGGAACGTCGTGACAGGGCGCCCGGCATGGCGTCACTCCATCTCTCGCGGCTCGAAGACGTGTGTGTACGCAGGCGTGCTGACGTTGCTTCGGTGTCCGTCGGGTGAACACCGTGCGGACATCACATCACGCGGTCGGCCGCTCGCCGGTGTGCGCCGGGTTTCGGGACCGAGGTGTCGGGGTCAGTGCGCGGCGATCCGCGCGGCCACGCAGAGGTCCTCGTTGCGGTAGCCGAGGCGGGTGTAGAGCCGTTCGGCGGGGGCGTTGTCGGCGAGCTGCCACAGTGTGCAGAAGCCGTACCGGCGTACGGCGTACCGGGTGAGCCAGGAGGTCAGCGCCGCGCCGAGCCCCTGGCCGCGCTGCCCGGCGTCGGTCGCCACGGACGCCATCAGCGGGGCGCCGCTGTCCCGCAGGCTGCTCAGGGCGCCGCAGGCCACCAGCCGCCCGTCCTCGCCCCGGATCCCGGCCCACAGGCTGATACCGGAGGAGCCGGGGCCGGTCGAATGAGCCGGGCTGTGCTCCCGGAGGAAGGCATGCAGCTCCTCGTGGTGGCCCTCGCCGAGCTCGACCACGCGCTCCTCACCCGGATGGACGGGTGGTTCGTCCGGTGTCCAGCGGAAGACCCACTCGACCACATCGGCCAGCGGCAGGTGGCGGGCGACCAGGGCGTCGGTGCCGCGGGGACCCGTGAACTCCTTCACATCGTCGGGAAGGCGCTGTGCCGCGCCCAGCACCAGACCGGCGGCGGCCACCGGCTTCCCGACGCTCCACACATGGCCCCGGGGGCCATCGAGCCAGGCCACGGCTCCGGGGCCGGACCAGCTGAGCCGGCCGGCCGGGCGTCGGCGTGCCGCGCCGAAACGCAGCAGGGCGGAGCCCGGGCGGTCCTCCAGGCCCTGGGTGAACAGATCCGCGGTGCGGGGAGGGAACGTCGTGGACTGCATCACTTTCGGAAGGGTGAGGAGTAGGGGAGGGGCGGTCCACTGTGACATACCGCCCCGGGCCGGGGGCAAATGCCGCGGACCCCGCCCGGGAGGGGCGGGGACCACGGTCACGGGGAGGCGCGCTCAGGTGCGGTAGGCGTAGTAGGCCGAGGTCGGGTACGAGGCGATGATGCTGGCCACGGACTTCCGGTAGGTGTTGACCGAGTGGTAGGTCAGATACGGGACCCCGCTGGAGCTCCGGTAGGTGACGACCATGGTGTGGTCCTTGGACCCGTCCTTGTCGAAGTCCATCTGCATGACGTCGCCGACGCCCATGTAGTAGACGTTCGCCAGGTTGGTGGCGCGCTTGGCGTCCAGTGTGAACCACGACCACTCGTTGGCGCCCACCCAGGACGTCGACTGGTACGAGGTGTCGTACCACCAGCTGCGGTAGTCCTCGGCGTCGCCGGACTTGTTGGCCCAGCCGCCCGCCTTCAGGGCCTGGCTGACGAAGTTGGTGCAGTCGCCACCGGCCTCGTTGAACTTCCGGTAGGCGGGGTTGTAGTTCTGCCAGTACTTCTCGGCGTACGAGGCCATCGCCGCGTAGTCGTAGCTTCCCGCGGGCTTCGTCTGCGGCCGGGACGGCACCGAGATGGCGGCGGGCGTCGCATCGGGCAGGGCCGTCGTCCTGGCCGCCACCGGCGCCGTGGCGGGCTCGTTGACCGCCAGCGGGCCGTCGTCGGTCGAGGTGAGGCCGGTCAGCTGCCACTTCCCGTCCGCGGTGGCGGCGAAGCTCAGCCGGTGGTGCGCCTGGAAGCCGGTCGTCGCGGGCTCGTCGCCGCGTATCTTCTTGTAGGCCAGCGTCGTGGTCTCGGTGGCCTGGACGGTGGCGTGCCCGGCCTCGACCCGCACCCGGTCCACCGCCACCTTGGTGTCGGCAGATGTGTACGCCTCGCCCAGGGCCGCGAGCCGCGCCTTGCGGGAGCGCAGCGCGGACAGCGCCGTGTCCTCGGTCCGGGTCTGGCCGGCCGACAGGCGGACGTTCTTCTCGGCGAGCGGGGCGGCGCGCCGCACCGACTGCTTGGTGTCCAGCAGCGCCGCCGTGCGCTGGGTCAGCACCGCGTCGGCCAGGCGCCCGAAGGACCGTGCGGTCGCGGTGTCCACGGTGCCGGCCGCCGCCGGGCTCTCCGCCGCGCTCGCGGCGGAGGCGGGCAGGACCACGGCGGACAGGGCCGCCGTCAGCACGGCCCCCACGGCGGATCTGAAGGTCGTTGACTTCACGTTTGTATTTCCCCTCCACACCCCCGGCCCGGACGGGCCAGGGTCACCGAATCATCACATGAACTCCGTGTGCGTGGAGGTCATGTGATGATTTCGGCTGTGTGGAGGTCAGGCCCGCCCGGCGCCGTGTGTGGAGGCCGGGTCGTGCCCGGCGTTGTCACCAGGTGACGGGCAGCCGTGTGCTCCGTGTCACCAGGTGACGGGCAGCTCGTGTGCTCCGTAGATGACCATGTCGCTGCGCATCCGGACCTCCTCCGGGGGCACGGCGAGCCGCAGCCCCGGGAGCCGGCGGATCAGTCCGCGGTAGCCCGACACCAGCTCGATCCTGGCCAGATGCTGACCGAGACACTGATGGATGCCGTATCCGAAGGCCAGATGGCTGCTGCGGGGACGCCCGACGTCGAGCGTGTCCGGGTCGTCCACCAGCGCCGGGTCCCGGTTCGCCGCCGGGACCGAGACGGCCACGGACTGGCCCGCCGCGATGGTGACACCGCCGACGACCACGTCCTCCAGCGCGATGCGGACGGGGAAGGCGTTGACGATGCTGAGATAGCGCAGCAGCTCCTCGACTGCCTGCGGAAGGAGCGACTCGTCGGCCCGCAGCCGCTCGAACTGCTCGGGCCGGCGCAGCAGGGCGAAGGTGCCGAGGCTGAGCATGTTGGTGGTGGTCTCGTGGCCGGCGATCAGCAGCAGCCCCGCGATGCCGCCGATCTCCTCGTCATTGAGCTCGTCAACGGCGGTCAGCAGGGAGATCAGATCGTCCTGCGGCTCCTTGCGCTTGGCTTCGACCAGTGTGCGCAGGAAGTCGTCGAGCGCGGTCTTCCCGGCGACGAACTCCTCATCGGTGCGGTCCTGGCGGAGCAGCCGCGCGGCGACGGTCTGGAAGAACTCCCGCTCCTCGTACGGCACACCGAGCATCTCGCAGATCACCAGCGAGGGGATGGGCAGGGCGAAGTGCCGCACCAGATCGGCCGGTTTACCCGCCGCCTCCAACGCGTCCAGCTGGTTGGCAACGATGTCTTCGACGCGCGCTTCCAGCTCGCGCATCCGCCGCACCGTGAAGTACCGCGTGAGCTGTCCCCGGTAGCGGCCGTGCTCCGGGGCGTCCATGGCCAGGAATGACCCCGCCCCGCTGCTGCGGTCCCGGCGGATCGACTCGGGGACCTTCCGCATCGTGTCGTCGCCACGCCAGCGCTCGGCGCTGAACCGGGAATCCCGCAGCACCTCCCGCGCCTCGTGATATCCGGTCACCAGCCAGCCGGCGCTGCCGCCGGCGAACCTCAGCGGGCTGATCGGCGGCCCGGTGAGCAGTGCACGTGCCGGATTGACGTAGTCGTCCCGGTCGTTCGGATATGAAGGGAGGTCGTGGAGGTCTCGGAGGTCGTCATGGGTCGTGGGCATCGGAGCGTTCACGATGGCTCTCCTTCGTGATTCCTCGAACTTTCCGGGGCGAACTTCCCGGAGCCGTCGGCCGCGGCTTTCAATAGGGAACGCTACCGATAGGGTTCCCTACTGAACAGAGGGGCGGATCGGCTACCGTACGGATCTGGCCAGGTTTCCGAACAACTGGGGGAGAGGGGCACACCGATGCCGCCGCAGCGGTCAAAGACCGTGGAAGCGCTGATCGTCGGGGCGGAGCGGGCGTTCTCCGAACGCGGCTTCCACGGGGCCTCGATCGGATACATCTGCCAGTGCGCGGGCAGGACCACCGGGGCCTTCTACTCCAACTACGACAGCAAGCTGAAGCTCTTCCTCGATGTCTTCCGGCGGCACAGCGACCGCACCGCCGACTACATCGGGGAGCGGATCGCCGAGATGGACACCGGACGGGATCTGGCCCCCCAGCTCGCCCGGACCTTCGCCGAGATCTTCAACGGGGAGCATCTGGATACCCGGTGGGTCTTCATCCACCTGGAATTCCGGCTGATGGCGCTCCGGGACGGCGATGCCGCCTCGGCGCTGGTGGAACACGAGAGGCGGTTCAGCTGCCGTATCGGCACCATGCTGGACGGGCTGTTCGATCGGGCCGGGCACCGGCCCGCCCTGCGAGGCACCGAACTGGCCACGCTGCTCGGCGCGATGACACGGGGCATCAAACTGGACCGGGGCATCTACGCGATGGGCGGTGTCGACGACCCGCTCTCGGCCGACCAGGTGGCGAGCGCGCTGGAGGGCTTGTTCCGCTCGGTGGACTGAGTCCGCGAGCACGTCATGCGCGTCTTCCTCCGCTCGGCCACCGCGGCTCTGGGCTGGCCACCGCGGCCGTTGCCCGCCCGCGGTGGCCTGAGCGCGCCCTGAGGTCAGCCCGCCCGGCGGAAGCTGTCGACGGGACCGCCGAAGCCGCCCTCGGGGCCCTTCCAGTTGATCGCCAGGGCGTCGTCGCCCTTCATCCCCACGGTGCCCTCGCCCCGGCCTCCGTCACTGCCGCCCTTGCACGACAGGGTCAGGGAAGGCTCGTCCTCGCCGCCCTTCTGGCCGGACTTCAGCGTGCCGGTGCAGTCGAGCTTCGGCCCCTTCGCCGTGACCTTGCCGTCCGCGATGGTGAGGGTCTCCAGGGCGTCGTCGGACTTCGCCGCCACGATGGACTTCCAGGACCCCGCCGAACGCTCGATGATCGTGCGCTGGGCCGCCGGGCTCGAACTCGGCGACTTCTGGGCGGTCTGGGTGGCTTCGCCGCTCGGCTTCGATTCCTTCTTCCCGTCGTCACTGTCTCCGCAGCCGCTGACGACAAGAGCGACGATGACCGAAGTGACCGCCATGTGTACTGCCTTGCGCACGTGATCTTCCTTTCCCCGTTCAACTGGGCATGTCAACCTAACAGCCCCGCCACGCCCCCCACGCAGGGCCCTGGCCTGCGCGGACACCTCCCCATCCGGTAGGCCCGCCCCGCCGAACCGGCCTGATGCCCACGGCACTTCCCGAGGTCCCGTGAACCGGGCATAAAGTACGGCGGGTGCGCGGACCGCCGATCGGTCCGTGCGACATGGCGCACCACGGAGTGGGAGGAGCACTGCTGTGGAGGCACGGGCGCACACCGGGCGGCTGGATGAGTTGCTGCACGAGGTGCGGCGGCAGATGAGCCGGGGGGCCGGGGCGGATCCGCGGGCGGTTCTCGACTGGCTGGGCCGGCAGATCGACGCCGATGTCGCGCTGATCGGCAGCGCGGGCGCCGTCGAAACCTCCACCGCCCGCTTCCCGCGCCAGATCCTGCCCTCGCTCGAACGGACGCTGTCCCGGCTGGCCGGTGGTCAGATGGCCGCGGCGGTCACCGAGAGCGGTGCCTTTCAGGTGCGTCTGGAAGCGCTCGGCCCGCGCGCGCCACGCCCCGTCCTGGTGGTGGCCGGCACCTCGGCGCCCACCCGCGAAGCGGCGTCGCTGGTCTCGCACGCCGGAAGCCTCATCGCGCTCCTGGACCGGGCGCAGGACGCGGACACCACCTTGCGCGGGTATCAGTACAAGGCGCGGCAGTTGCGGTTCGCCGTGTTCAGCGCCCTGCTGGCGGGAGACCTCACCCTGGCCCGCCGCATGACCACCGGCGCCGTCCCCGCGCTGCTGGACGCCGAACGGCTGCGTGTCTATCTGCTGCACTGCCCCTCGGAGGACCGGGACCGGCTGGCGCAGAACTACCAGGACGGATCGGGCTATCACGGCACGGGCCTGATGGTGCACTGCCCAGCCTTCAAGGAACACCTCATCTGTCTCGTCGCCGACGGGTCCGCCGACGAGTTCGCCGACAAGGCCACCGATGAGGCGGACGGCGAGCCCGACAACGAGGTCACTGACGATGCGGGCAACGCCTCCGCCGACGGCCCCCAGGTGACCCAAGGCCAGGGCACGGTGCTGCGCCGCCTGGTGCGGGACAACCCGCACTACGCGCTGGGCATCAGCAGCCCGTATCCGCTCGGCGCGACGGCCGAGGCGTACGGGCAGGCCCTGCACGCCCTGGCCGCGGCGCGCCATACGCCCGAGCGGGTGGCCGCCTACCTCGGCCGGACACCGCTGGTGCCGCTGCTGCCCCGCACGGAGGCGGGCGCCTGGGCCCGTGCCCTGCTGCGGCCACTCGGATCCACCCCGAGAGCCACCCTGGACATCACCCGGCTCGCCGTCACCTTCCCCCGGTCCGCCGTGGCCCGGCTGTTGGACATCAGCCGCAACACCGTCTCCCACCACCTCGGCCGGGTGGCGGCGACCCTCGGCCTCGACCTGGGCGACGTACGCACCCGGGCCGCCCTCGACCTGGCCTTCTGCCTGGCCGGAGGGCAGCCGGACGGCGGCTTCGGCGCCGAGCGTGGGCGGCCGGAGCCCACCCTGGACGAGCTGTTCCGCACCGAGCCCGCACACGCCTGGGCGCGGGAATTCCTCCGCCCGCTCCAGAGCACCCGTGGCCGCGATCTGTACACCACCTTGCGCGCCTGGATCGACGCGAACACCGACGCCCAGCGGACCGCCCGCCATCTCGGTCTCAGCCGGAACACCGTCAGATCCCATCTGCGGGCCGCCGAACACCTGCTCAGCCGTGACCTGCTCACCACCGGCTCCGGGATTCACGACCTGGTGCACGCCCTGCACATCACCGGGCTCCAGCCGGTGGACTGACTGCGCACCGTGCACATATCGCGGGCGCGCGATGCGCACCGTGCACCGTTGCCCGCCCCGGTGATCCGCTTTACCGTCACTCCTGCCGCGCAGCGCGGGAACGAAGCCTCGCCTCCCAGCGTGACGTCGGTCTGCATCACCACGAGGGGAGTGATGCAGACCGGCGCCGTACGGTGCCTCACAGCTCCGAGGGCTTCTTTCCCGCGGTGGGCGCGGTACTCGCTCGGGGACGTGCCGGTCCACGTCCCCGGGTGACGGCGAGCACCGCACCCGACAGCAGCACCAGGGCGCCCAGCGCCTGCAGACCGCCGAAGGACTCGCCAAGGAAGAGCATGGCGCACACGGTGTTGATCACCGGGACCATGAACATCATCAAGGACGCCGACGCGGGACCCACCGCGCCCACTCCCCGGTAGTAGAGGAGATTGGCGATGGCGGCCGGGCCGATGGCGAGGAACACCACGTTCAGCCAGAGGCCGGCCGGCAGCTCACTCCAGTGCGTATCGCCGAGATCGGGTACGGCGAGCGCCCCCAGCAGCACCGCCCCGGCACACGTCGCGTAGGTCGTGGCGCGCAGCGGATCGACACCGGCCAGCACCCGGGGCCCGATGAGCGTGAACGCGGCCCAGCACACCGCGCTGAGCAGATAGAGCAGATCGCCCGTCAGCCGGGTGGCGCCGCCGTGCGCGCTGCCGCCCGCGCCGAAGAAGAACACCACTGCCCCGGCGAGCCCGAGCGCGAGCCCCGCCAGCCGTGCGCCTGAGGGCCGGTCACGGCCGGTGACCAGCAGAAAGGCGCTGGTGAGCACCGGGCTCAGGACGGGGATGAGGATTCCCGCGTCGAGCGAGGGCGCCAGCGACAGCCCCCAGAAGAAGAAGCCGTTGTAGGCGAAGACCCCCAGGAGACCCGCGAGCGCGGCCCGCCCGCCACCGCGCGAGGAAGCCGGGGCGGCCGGTCTGCCGAAGAGCGCCACGGCCGCCAGCAGGGCGACCGCCCCGCCGCCGAAGCGCAGCAGCGCCGCCACGGTGTGCGGCATCTGGGCGACCACCGACTTGGAACTGGAGAAGGCGCTGCCCCACAGCAGCATCGTGATCGTGAGCAGGAGATACGGGCTCTTCCAGCCCTTGTTCTCAGGCATGCCCCGACCCTGGCCCCCGGCCTCGCCTCCGGTCTTGAACGCTGGTGCGCCCCCGTAGCGCCACCCTGTCCGATCCGTGAGGAATACCCCTTCCCGGGGCGTGGAACCGAGTAGGTGTCATCCGTGGCGCAGAAGCCTCGGAGGGCAACCCGTGACATGGACCGTGCACGACGGTTCCCGCTTCGGAAGGTGGTAGGTGGTCCCGTTGAACACCGCTGACCAGGAGACACCCAGCGAGCGCAAGGAGTTCCGCCGATCCGGGCCGCACTTCGCCGACCGGATCACCGCCGACGGCCGGGACGGCTGGCCGGTGGAGGCCGGGCGCTATCGGCTGGTGGCCAGCCGGGCCTGCCCGTGGGCGAGCCGGGCGCTGATCTCACGGCGGCTGCTCGGCCTGGAGCCGGCCCTCTCGCTGGCCATCACCGATCCCATCCAGGACGAGCGCAGCTGGCGCTTCACCCTGGACCCGGGGGACCGGGACCCGGTGCTGGGCATCGCCTTCCTCAGTGAGGCGTACGACGCCCGCGAGACCGGCTATCCGGGCGGGGTGAGTGTGCCCGCGGTCGTGGACGTCCCCAGTGGAGCGCTGGTCACCAACGACTTCCACCGGATCACCCTGGACCTCGCCACCGAATGGACCGCCCTCCAGCGCGAGGGCGCCCCGGACCTGTACCCCGAGGAGCACCGCGACGAGATCGACGACGTGGCGGAGGGGGTCTACCGCGATGTGAACAACGGTGTGTACCGGGCGGGCTTCGCCGAGCACCAGGACACCTACGACGACGCGTACCGACGTCTCTTCGCCCGCCTGGACGAGCTGTCGGAGCGGCTGTCCACGCGTCGCTATCTGGTCGGCGACACCATCACCGAGGCCGACATCCGGCTGTTCACCACGCTGGTCCGCTTCGACGCCGTCTACCACGGCCACTTCAAGTGCAACCGCAACAAGCTCAGCGAGGACCCGGTGCTGTGGGCTTACGTCCGTGACCTCTTCCAGACACCGGGTTTCGGGGACACCGTCGACTTCGACCACATCAAGCGCCACTACTACCGGGTGCACACCGACATCAACCCCACCGGCATCGTCCCGCTCGGCCCCGACCTCTCCGGCTGGCTGACCCCGCATCACCGTGCGGAACTGGGCGGGCGCCCGTTCGGCGACGGCACCGCACCCGGACCGGTGCCGGACGGCGAGGTGGTACCGCAGGCGGGCCGGGCGGTCTGAAGTCGCACATGTCGCATTCCCGTGCCGCCACGTCCTCGCATGCGGCCCTGTCCGCCCGGTCTTCAAGCGATCGGCACACCTGTTACACAGACGCCATGTGTGCCACCCGGCTCATGCGCCACCTCGGCCCCGGCCCCGGCGGTCCGACCCGAAATGACGCGCGTCGCATCGCCCGAGGGATGCGATGCCACGTGAGGTCGGTGGCCTTTCTGTGAGGGAATGGCGTCGGCGAGGTGTGCGAATGTGTCCGCCGTGTGATCTGAAAGTGGCGGAATGCCCGGTTCCGGACCGTGGGTGATTCGCCGCGTGGCGGGCCCCGTGGTTACATCCCTTCCGCGTTCAGGCATTTCACGGAGCCCGGTGTCCTCCGGGCATCCCGTGACCATGCCGCGGGAGCTGATTCCCCTCGGTTCCCGTGCGCTGTTGCAAGCTCAACGAGACGTTCACCCAAGGGAGACGCAACAATGAACAACGCGCCCAAGGTCGCGACCCAGGAGATCTCCGACGCCGAGCTGGACAACGTGGCGGGCGGGATCGGCAGCCCCGTGGGCGACGTCCTCGGCACCGTCGACTCGGTCACCGGCCCGGTGACCGGCGCCCTCGGCACCGTCACCGGCACGGTTGACGGTCTCACCGGCCTGAACACCACCGGCATCGTCGGTGGGGTCGTCGGCACCCTCTGAGGCTGATTTACCGCTCCCCTGTGCCCCGGGCCCGCCTGGTCCGGGGCACTCGGCGGTCCGCGGCCCCCTTTGATCACTCCCTTCGCGGCTGAGGAAAGACTCTCGTGCAGTTCCGCCAGCAGGCCCTCTCCAAGCTGCAGTCGGCAGAGGACATCGACCTGCCGGTGCGCTATGCCCGCCCCCAGGGATGGCTGGCGCTGGCGGTCACGATGGCGGTCATGGCCGGTGCCGCCGTATGGGCCGTCACCGGCACCGTGTCCAACACCCTTGATGCCACCGGGATCCTCACCCACGGCCAGGGCAGCTATGTGCTGCAGAGCCCGATCGCCGGCCAGGTGACCTCCGTCCTCGCCCGGGAGGGCAGCACCCTCCCGGCGGGCGCACCACTGCTGAAGGTCCGCACCACCCGTGGCACCACGGTCGTGCGCACCATCGCGGGCGGCCGGCTCACCACCCTCACCGCCTCGATCGGCTCCGTGCTGAACACCGGCGCCAACGTCGCCTCCGTGGAGCGGGTCGGCCACTCCGGCGATCCCCTGGTCGCGACCCTGTACATACCCGCGGACCGGGCGGCCTCGGTGCGGCCGGGCGCGTCGGTCGACCTCAGTGTGCAGTCGGCGCCCACGCAGACCTACGGTGTGCTCCGCGGTGAAGTGCGGGCCGTCGGCCGGACCGCCCAGTCGAGCCAGCAGATCGGCTCCTACCTCGGCAGTGAGCAACTCGGCGAGGAGTTCTCGAAGCACGGCCCGCCGGTCGCCGTCCAGGTGCGCCTCAAGCGCAGCTCCGGCACCCGCTCCGGCTACCGCTGGTCGTCCCCCGAAGGCCCGCCGTTCGCCCTCGGCTCCATGACCCTGACCAGCGGCACCGTCCATCTGGCCGACCAACATCCCAGCGATTGGCTGCTCCCGTGACCGCGACCAACCAGGGCGGACCGCCCCGGCCCGCACCCGCCGGAAGCAGCGGAGCGCGCCGCCCCCAGCCGGCCCGCGGACGGCGCCGCGCCCCACGTGGCGGAGCCGGGCCGAGGAAGACCCGGCGCCGGACCGTGCGCACCCCCACCGTGCTCCAGATGGAGGCCCTGGAGTGCGGTGCGGCCTCACTCGCCATGGTGCTCGGCCACTACGGGCGCCATGTGCCGTTGGAGGAGCTGCGGATCGCCTGCGGTGTCTCCCGGGACGGATCGCGCGCCAGCAATCTGCTCAAGGCCGCCCGGAGCTACGGTCTGCGCGCCAAGGGCATGCAGATGGAGCCCGAGGCCCTCGCGGAGGTCAGGGCCCCGGCGATCCTGTTCTGGGAGTTCAACCACTACGTCGTCTACGACGGCATGGGGCGGCGGTTCGGCAAGCGCGGCGTCCACATCAACGACCCCGACAAGGGGCGCCGTTTCGTCCCCGTCGAGGAGTTCGACACCAGCTTCACCGGTGTGGTCCTGGTCCTCGAACCCGAGGACTCCTTCCGCCGGGGCGGGCGCCGTCCCGGGGTAATGGGCGCCCTGCCGCCGCGCATGCGCGGCACCACGGGCACCCTGCTGGCCTCGCTGCTGGCCAGCCTGTTGCTGGTGGCGGTGGGGGCCGCGGTCCCGGCGCTCAGCCGCACCTTCATCGACACCTTCCTGATCGGCGGCCAGGATTCGACGCTGGAGCCGCTGTTCGCGTCCATGGCCGTGGCGGTGGTGCTCACCGCCGTACTGACCGGCGTCCAGCAGGCGAACCTGCTGCGCGGACGCATCATCTCCTCCACCCTCAGCAGCGCGCGGTTCCTGCGGCATCTGCTGCGGCTGCCCGTCACCTTCTTCGCCCAGCGCAGCCCGGCCGACCTGGTCCAGCGGCTGCGCTCCAACGACACCGTCGCCGAAACGCTCGCCCGCGATCTGGCCGCCGCGGCCGTGGACGGGATCGTCGTGGTGCTCTACGCCTTTCTGCTGTGGACCTACGACCCCCAACTCACCCTCGTCGGCGTCGGGTTGGCGCTGCTCAACGTGGTGGCGATACGGGTGGTGGTGCGGCTGCGGGCCACCAGGACCCAGAAGCTGCGGGCCGACACCGCGCGGCTGACCACCACCTCGTACACCGGTCTCCAGCTCATCGAGACGGTGAAGGCCACCGGCGGGGAGACCGGCTACTTCCGCCGCTGGGCCGGACAGCACGCCATCACCCTGGAGGAGCAGCAGCGCCTCGGCGTGCCCAGCGCCGCACTGGCCGTGGTCGCCCCCACCCTCGCCACGCTCAACAGCGCCCTCATTCTCTGGATCGGCGGGCTGCGGGCCGTCGAGGGCCATATCTCCATCGGTCTGCTGGTGGCCTTCCAGGCGCTGGTGACCCGCTTCACCGCGCCCATCACCCGGCTCAACGGAGTGGCCGGACGCATCCAGGACTTCTCCGCCGATGTGACCCGGCTCAAGGACGTGGAGAACTTCCCGGTGGACTCCCTCTACACCCGCGACGAGCCGCGCGAGGACACCCGCCGGCTGACCGGGCAGGTGACACTGGAGAACATCACCTTCGGCTACAGCCCGCTGGACGAACCGCTGCTGCGCGACTTCTCGCTCTCCGTCGGCCCCGGCCGCCAGGTGGCGCTGGTCGGCGCCTCCGGCAGCGGCAAGTCCACCGTCTCCCGGCTCGTCTCCGGCCTCTACGCCCCCTGGGAGGGGGTCATCCGCGTCGACGGACAGCGCCTGGAGGACATCCCCCGCGGTGCGCTGGCCGCCTCGGTCTCCTTCGTCGATCAGGACGTCTTCCTGTTCGAGGGCACGGTGCGGGACAACGTGGCGCTGTGGGACCCGTCGATCCCGGACGAGGCGGTGGTGGAGGCCCTGCGGGACGCCGCGCTCTACGACGATGTGATCACACGGCGCCCGGAGGGGATCCACTGCCGGGTGGAGCAGGACGGCCGCAACTTCTCCGGCGGCCAGCGGCAGCGGCTGGAGATCGCCCGCGCCCTGGTGCGCCGCCCCAGCGTGCTGGTCCTGGACGAGGTCACCAGCGCCCTGGACGCGCGCACCGAGCAGATCGTCATGGACAACCTGCGCCGCCGCGGCTGTGCGTGTGTGGTGATCGCCCACCGGCTCAGCACCGTGCGGGACAGCGACGAGATCCTCGTCCTGAACCGCGGCACGGTCGTCGAACGCGGACGGCACGAGGACCTCGCCGCCGCCGGAGGGCCGTACGCCGAGCTGATGAAGGAGCACTGACATGGCGTCCGTTCACCCGGCCGCGGCGGTGGCCGCGGACGGCGGCGACGCGGTGGTCCAGGCGCTGGGCGCCCTCGGCACGCCCGTCGACTGCGCCGGGCTGCGCAGCCTCCCGCTGGAGGGCCCGCAGGTGCTCTGGCTCGTCGTCGGCGGAGCCCTGGACCTGTTCGCGGTCGACGCCGCGGAGGAGGGGCAGTGGCACTTCCTCGGCCGGCTGGAGACGGGCGCCGCGCTCCCGGGCCCGGTCGAGGGGCCACGCCACACCCTGCTGGGCCGGCCCTCGCAGGACTGCCTGGTGCGCCGCATCCCGCTGCGCGAGCTGTACCGTCCGGAGGCGTACGACGCGTACGGCACGGGCCAGACCCACGACCCGTACGGCACCTACGGGGGCGGCGGATTCCAGGACACCCCGCCCACCCCGCTGGAGCACGCCGTGGCGCTCGGGGTGAGCCGCAGCCTCGGCGTCCTCTTCCAGGCCCCGCTGGACGGCGGGGCCGCGCCCGAGGCGGAGGCGGCCGACGAGGACCTGCTCTGGCTGCCGGTGCCGCCCGGCAGCGTGCGCTACGGCGCCGAATACAGCGCCCAGGCCGCCGGTGACCTGCTGATCGACGGCGCGCTGTGGCAGCGGATGGTCAACCAGCAGTACCGCCTCGGCACCGCGGTGGACCGCTGGATCGAGACCATGGAGCGGGCCCACGCGGACCGCACCGCGGCCGGTATCCGGGCCGGTGAGGCCGTGCGCACCCGCGCCGACCAGGCACTGATCGCCTCCATCGGAGGGCAGCGGCGGGAGCGGCGGCCGTCGGAGGAGAGCACCGACGACGCGGTGCACGCGGTGTGCCGCCGGGTGGCGGAGGCCGCCGGGATCACCCTGCCCGACCCGCCGAGGGGCCGCGCCACCGAGGACCGTACGGATCCGGTGGAGCGCATCGCCGCCCACGCCCGGATCCGCACCCGCGCCGTCCGGCTGGAGGGCGGCTGGTGGCGGGAGGACGCCGGACCGCTGGTGGGCTACCGCGCCAAGTCCGGGGCCCCGGTGGCGCTGCTGTGGCGGCGCGGCCGGTACGAGGCGGTCAACCCCGCCTCGGGCCTGCGGATCCGCGTCGGCGGGGGCAACGCGGAGGAATTCGAGCCGCGGGCCGTGATGTTCTACCGTCCGCTGCCCGACCGCCCGATGACGATGTGGCGGCTGATGCGCTTCAGCGTGCGCGGCGCCACCGGGGACGTTCGCAACCTCCTGATCGGCGGGCTGGTGACGGTGGCGCTCGGCGCGCTGGTGCCGCTCGCCACCGGCCAGGTGCTGGGCGGCTTCGTGCCCCGCGCCGAGAAGAGCCCCATCGTCCAGATCTCCCTGGCCCTGATCGTCTCCAGCGTCGTCGCGGCCGCCTTCATGCTGCTGCAGAACCTGACCCTGCTGCGTCTCGAGGGGCGACTGGAGTCCACCCTCCAGCCCGCGGTGTGGGACCGGCTGCTGCGGCTGCCCACCACCTTCTTCGCCCAGCGCTCCACCGGAGAGCTGGCCAGCGCGGCGATGGGCATCAGCACCATGCGCAGGGTGCTGTCCGGGATCGCCCCGACGGTCCTCCAGGCCGGCACCGTGGGCGCGATGAACCTCGCCCTGCTGCTGTACTACAGCGCCTCCCTGGCGCTCGCGGTGATCGCCGTACTGCTGGTGGTCTCCGGGGTCTTCCTCGGGATGGGGCTGTGGCAGGTGCGCTGGCAGCGACGGCTGGTGGAGAGCGAGAACAAGCTCAACAACCAGGCGTTCCAGACCCTGCGCGGTCTGCCCAAGCTACGTGTCGCCGCGGCCGAGAACTTCGCCTACGCGGCCTGGGCCCGTGGCTTCGCCCACTCCCGCGATCTGCACCAGCGCACCGGGCGCATCAAGAACCTCACCCAGGTGCTGGACGCCGTCTACCTTCCGCTGGTCTCCCTCACGGTGTTCATGCTGCTGGCCGGTCCGGCACGGGGCAGCATGTCGGCGGGGGCCTTTCTGACCTTCAACACCTCCGTGACCATGCTGCTCACCTCCCTCACGCAGCTCACCAACGCCCTGGTCTCGGTGGTCGCGGTGTTGCCCATGTTCGAGCAGGTCAAGCCGATCCTGGACGAGCCGCCCGAGGTCCGCGGCGGCAGTGCCCAGCCGGGGATGCTCTCCGGTGACCTCCGGGCCAGAAACCTCACCTTCCGCTACGGTGACGACGGCCCGCTGGTGCTCGACGATGTCTCACTGGAGATCCGGCCGGGCGAATTCGTGGCTGTCGTCGGCCCGAGCGGCTGCGGCAAGTCGACCCTGCTGCGGTTGCTCATCGGCTTCGAACGGCCGGTGTCCGGCAGTGTGCTCTACGACGGCCAGGACCTCGCCGCCCTCGACCAGGCGGCCGTGCGCCGCCAGTGCGGGGTGGTCCTCCAGAACGCCCAGCCCCTGGGCGGCACGGTGCTCGACTGCATCCGCGGTGCCGAGCCGTTCACCCCCGAGGAGGCCATGGAGGCCGCCGAACTGTCGGGCCTGGCCGAGGACATCCGCCAGATGCCCATGGGGCTCCAGACCATGATCTCCGGCAGCGGCGCCATCTCCGGCGGCCAGCGCCAGCGGCTGATGATCGCCCAGGCGCTGATCCGCCGTCCGCGCGTCCTCTTCTTCGACGAGGCCACCAGCGCCCTGGACAACGAGACCCAGCGCATCGTCATCGACAGCACCCGCCGCCTCCACGCCAGCCGGCTGGTGATCGCGCACCGGCTGTCGACCGTCATGGACGCCGACCGCGTGCTGGTCATGGAGGACGGCCGGATCGTGGAGCAGGGCGCCCCGGCCGAGCTGATGGCCGTCCCGGGCGGAAAGCTGCACGAGTTGGTGCGGCGCCAGATGACCTAGTCAGGCTCCGCGGGGCTAGGGGGCTACGGGGCTACGGGGCGGCCGGGCTGGCGGCCTCCTCCTCGGCCTTGTGCGGCTGGGCCACCGGGCCGGACCGCCCCCGCAGCGGGACCTCCTGGACGCACAGGGCGGCGATGAAGGCCACGGTGCAGACGACGGCAGCGGTCAGGAAGATCTGCTGGGTGCCGGTGGCGACCGCATGGAGATAGCCGTCCCTGGCGGCCTGCGGCAGCCGGGCCAGCGCCGCCGGGTCGGGCCTCACCTCGCCCGTCTGTGCCCCGGCGGGCGCGTGGCCCTGGACGGCGCTGGTGAAGAGCGAACCGAAGACCGCGACGCCCAGGGAGCCGCCGATGGTGCGGAACAGGGTGACCGACGCGGAGGCGGCGCCCATGTCGCGCATCTCCACACTGTTCTGCGCGATCGTGGTGACCATCTGCATCTGGCAGCCCATGCCCGTGCCCACCAGGGCCATGAAGCACCCGGTGGCCGTGCGGGAGGTCGTGGTGTCCATGGTGGCCAGCAGGAACAGGCCGACGGCCATGCAGACGGTGCCGACGATGGGGAAGATCTTGTACCGGCCGGTGGCGGACATGACCTTGCCGCCGACCTGGGACATGATCACCACGGGGATCATCAGGGGGAGCAGCAGCAGCCCGGAGCGGGAGGCGGAGACACCCTGGACGGTCTGCTGGTACAGCGGCAGATACAGCGAGCAGCCGAACATGACCACCCCGCCCACCAGGATCAGCGAGGACGCCAGGGCGAAGTTGCGGTGCCCGGTGAAGATGCGCAGCGGCATGAGCGGTTCGGCCGCGCGCCGCTGCCGGGCCACGAAGGCGGCCACGCCCACAGCGGCCAGGGCGAACAGGCCCAGGATCTGCCATGAGGTCCATGGATACGTGGAGCCGGCCCAGGTGGCGGCCAGGGTCAGGGCGCAGACGGTCGCCGTCATCACGGTGATGCCCGGCCAGTCGATACGGGCCTTGGCGCGGGTGGCGGGCAGCCGCAGCGTCAGCTGACACCAGACCAGGGTGAGGACACCGAGCGGCAGATTGATGAAGAAGGCCCAGCGCCAGCCGAGATGGCCGGTGACGAAGCCGCCCAGCAATGGGCCGCCGATGGTTCCGATGGCCATGATGGAGGCGGTCATGCCCTGGTAGCGGCCCCGCTCCCGGGGCGGTGCCAGCGAGGCGATCAGCGCGAAGGCCCCGGCGCCGATCCCGCCGGCGCCCAGGCCCTGCAGCGCCCGGAAGACGATCAGCTGGGTCATCGAGTGGGCCGCGCCGGACAGCGCCGAGCCGAGCACGAAGACGACGACGGCGATCAGGTACATGTGCTTGCGGCCGTACAGATCGCCGAACTTGCCCCAGACGGGGGTGGAGGCGGCGGTGGCCAGGGTGTAGGCGGTCACCACCCAGGAGATGTGCTCCAGGCCGCCGAGATCGCCCACGATCGTCGGCATCGCGGTGCCGACGATCGTGGCGTCGAGCATCGACAGCAGCATCGCGAGCAGCACACCGAGCAGGGCCGGACGGACGTTCTTCGGGGCGGTCTCCGGCGGGGCGGGACTGCCGGACGGCGGTGCGTCGGATACGGACATGGCTGATCACTTCCTTCTCAACGCGCTCGGCGCGGGGGTGCTCAGGCGGGCCCCGATCAGAAGAGCACACCGGACAAAAATCCCCGAAGCCCTCCGCGAGCACACGCTGCGGATGCACTCCGACGGCCAGTACGCCCCCCGGATGGCACGGTTCGGATTGCGGAGTCCGCTCAAGTTTCCCGGCGGATGCCCGGTGCGGTGGCACGAGGGCGTTAGCGTCTGTCGCTATGCGGTGGGCGGGCGTGATCGACAGCGTGACCAGGACCGTCGGCGGACCGAAGGGCCGGTGGGTGGCGGGGCCGGGGCGGCATCGGCGGTGGCTGGTGGTGGCCGCCGTCGTGGCGCTCCTCGTTCAGATGGCGGTCGCGATGGTCACCACGGCGGTGGAGCAGACGCCGACCATCGACGAGCCCGTGTACGTCGGTACGGCGGTGGACTCCCTGCACCATCACCGGGTGCGTTACAACCCCGAGCATCCACCGCTGGGCAAGCTCGTCATCGAGGCGGGGGTGGCCCTCGCACGCCCGCACCTGGACGCCGCCTTCACCGGTGACCAGACGGCGCTCGGACGGCATGTGCTCTACGAATCGGGCAACGACCCCTGGCGGCTGATGCTGTGCGCACGGCTGCCGATGATCGCGCTGACGCTGCTGTTCGGACTGGTGGTGTTCGCGTTCGCCCGTGAACTGACCGGACCCGTGGGCGGGGCGGTGGCGCTCGCCCTGTACACCTTCTCGCCGGACATCATCGCGCACGGTTCCCTCGCCACGCTCGACGTACCGGCGGCCGGTTTTCTGCTGACGTCCGTCTGGCTGCTGTGGCGGGCGCGGCGGCGGCCACGGCTGTATCTTCCGCTCGCGGGAGTGGCGCTCGGCGCGGCCCTGGCCACGAAGATGAGCATGCTGGCGGCGGTTCCGGTGCTGCTGCTCCTGGCCGTGCTCTCGGTCTGGTACGCCCGCCGTACCCACGACCGCACACCGCGCGGCCATGCGCGGTCGCTCGGGATGGGGGTGGCGGCGGCGGTGGCCGTGGCGCTGATCGCGGTGGCCGTGGTGTGGGCCGTCTACTTCCTGGTCGACCCCCGGCTGCGCTGGACGCCCACCGGGCCGGTGCCGGTCGTCCACGGGCTCCGCGGCCTCGCCGTCGACCTGCTGCCGCTGCCGGAGGCGTACCGCGATGGGATGCGTGTCCAGTTCGGCTTCGAGCACGACACCTGGCATGGCTTTCTGCTCGGCCGCCGCTACCTCGGGTCGCTCTGGTACTACCTGCCCGTCGCGCTGCTGGTGAAGACGCCCCTGGGCATGCTGGCGCTCTGGGCGGCCGGGAGCGTCGCGATGCTGGTGGCGCCCCGGCTGCGGCCCGCCGCGCCGTATGTCCTCGTCCCCGCGGCAGTGCTGCTGCTCGCCGCCCTGGACGGGGCCCGCAACCTCGGGGTGAGATACGCCATCTTCCTGCCGATGTTCCTGGCCGTGGCGGCGGCCGGGCTGATGGCCGTGCGGCGGCGCTGGGCGTACGGGGCCACTCTGGCGCTGGTCCTGTTCGTCGCGGTCAGCTCGCTGCGGACGTATCCGTACTATCTGCCGTACTCCAACGAGGCGTTCGGCGGCCCGTCCCGGACCCATCTGCGACTGCATGACTCGAACGTCGACTGGGGGCAGGACCTGGGGCGGCTGGCCGACCGCCTCCGGGAGCGATACCGGGGCGAGCGGATCTGGCTCGTCTACAAGGGCAGCGGTGTGCCGTCCGCCTACGGCATCCACGCGTCCGACCCGCGCCGGGCCCGCCCGGAGGAGGTGCGCGGGCTGCTGGTGGTCTCGGACTCGTCGATCGCGCAGGCCACCGGCCGGCTGGCGGAGCTGATCGACGGCAGCGAGCCGATCGACGAGGTCGGCCACTCGATCACCATCTACCGCCGCTGACCACCCCTGTCATGTCATGACATCTCTCACACCGGGCGCCGTCGTAAAGGGGGCGTAGTGGCTCATATCGACTAGCCGACATAGTGGTTTTATCTTCTCTGTCGGAAATAGCCGGTTCCGTGCCCTCTCGATCGCCGGTGCTCCGGGCAGGTTGTCCACTCGCCTGGTTGCCGCGATTTCTGATGGGGCGTCGGGCCACCTGAGGGCTCCCCGGAACCGGCTCAGCATGTCTCGCCGCTGATCGCAAGCGCCGTCCTCGCTACGAACCCTTGTAGTACGAACACGTGTGTTGCCCCGCGTGGCGACGGCTCCAAGAATGACGGGCCTCAACCGAGTGTGAGGTCACGTATGAGCAAGCACCGCAACAGCACGACGCACCGCCGCAAGATAGCCGTCGCCACCCTCGCCGTGGCCGCCGTGGGTGTTCCCTCGGCCGCGATGGCACAGTCCGCCACCGCGGGCTCCTCCGCCGCCACTTCCGCGGCCGCCACCGACCAGCAGGAGGTGGTGGATCTCGTCAACAGCGAGCGCGGCAAGGCCGGTTGTAAGCCGCTGACCGTGAACGAGAAGCTGACCAAGGCCGCCCAGGACCACAGCGAGGACATGGCGGCCCACAGCAATATGTCGCACACCGGCTCCGACGGGTCCTCCCCGGGCGACCGGATCGAGCGCGCGGGCTACTCCTGGAGCACCTACGGCGAGAACGTGGCCTACGGCTACGAGTCGCCCAAGAGCGTCATGGCGGGCTGGATGTCCAGCCCCGGCCACAAGGCCAACATCCTGAACTGCGACTTCAAGGAGATCGGCGTCGGCGTGGCGCAGCCCGGCCACTACTGGACGCAGGACTTCGGCGCCGCCCGGTAGTTCATCCCTCCCGAGCCGGGTACGGCCGGCCCGGTCCCGGCGCCATCGGTGGCGGCAGGGGGCGGGCCGGCTCGGCCCGCCCCGCCTCGAAGGACCGCAGAAGGTGCGCCACCAGCCGCCGGGACGCGGCCGGTGCCGTCGCCACGTCGCCGACAACACCTCGGTTGGCCATGAAGACGAGGGTCAGATCGGACACGTCGAAGTCCTGGCGCAGCCGTCCCTCGGCCTTGGCGCGCCGGACCACCTCGGCGAAGCCCTCTTCGACGCGCAGCCGCTCCCGCTCGAAGCCGGCCGTGTCGGGATGCGACGACAGGAGAGCGTCGTTGAACCCCCGGTCATGGGCCTGTGAGGCACACACCGTCTCGATGGTCCGGCGGAAGGCCCGCCACGCGTCCTCGTCGGCCAGGGCGTCGTCGACGACCGTCGCGCAGGCGGCGAACTCATCGGAGAACACCGCCGTGACCAGCGCCTCGCGGGTGGGGAAGCGCCGGTAGAGCGTGGCCACCCCGACCCGGGCATGACGGGCGATGGTGGCCATCGGCACATCGAGCCCGCGTGAGACGAACAGCGCCCGGGCCGCCTCGAGGACGCGTCGGCGGTTGGACTCCGCGTCGGACCGCAACCCTGAGCTCTGGACGGCCGGGTCCCCGGTGGCGGGCGCTATGTGAGAGACGAGGGAAGGCATGTTTCTTACATTACGCCGACCCGGCGGTTCGACCCTTTGTGCGCATTAGCGTGGCGGCCACCCCGATATGCGAAAGGGACGATGAGGGCGATGAGTGAGATGCGCGCGGCGCGATACGACCGGTACGGACCTCCCGAGGTGCTGTACGAGGGCACGCTGCCCAAGCCGGTGGCCGGTCCGCGGGAGGTGCTGGTGCGGGTGCACGCCACGAGCGTGAACGGTGGCGAGCTCCCGGGCCGGGCGGGCAAGCTGAAGCTGGTGACCGGGCGGAAGTTCCCCAAGGGCACCGGCGTCGACATCACCGGGGAGATCGCCGAGGTAGGTTCCTCCGTGAGCCATCTCGCGGTGGGCGACCGGGTGTGGGGGGCGACGCCGCGCGGGACGTTCGGGGCGGCCGCCGAGTACGTGGCCGTCCGGCCACGTCAGCTCTCCTTCGCGCCCGACGGTATCGATCTGGTCCGGGCCGCTGCCCTGCCCGGCGTCGGCACCACGGCCATCACGGCGCTGCGCGACAAGATCGGCCTGCGGGGCGGCGAGCGGCTGCTGGTACGTGGGGCGGCCGGGGGTGTCGGCAGCGTCGCCGTGCAGCTCGGACACGCGCTCGGTGCCCATGTCACCGCGCTCGCCGGAGCGAAGGCGCTCGACCTCGTCCGGGAGCTCGGCGCCGATGAGGCCCATGACTACCGGACCACCGGGCCGACCGCCCTCGGCCCCTTCGACGCCGTACTGGACACAGTGGGCACCGGGCGCGACGCGTACCGCGGGCTGCTGTCGCCCGGCGGTCGCATGGTGTCCATCGCCTTCGACGCAGACCGTCCGCTGTCTTCGCTGGGCTCCATCCTCGTCTCCACCCTGCACGGCTCACGTCGGGTGCGGGCCTTCTCCGGCAATCCCACGCATGAGCTCTTCGCGGACCTTGCCACGTATGTGGAGAATGGGGCCATCCGGCCGGTCATCGACACCGTCCATCCACTCTCCGGCGTGGGAGAGGCCCACCGCGCCATGGAAGCAGGGGGTGTCCGCGGCAAACACGTCATCCAGGTGGTGTGAGGCCATAAAACAGAGAAACGCCCCGGCTGCCTTGACGGCCGGGGCGTTTCTCGGCGTATATTGGGGATTTCCATGTGCTAATGAATTTGTGGCATACGGAAACCTGATGAAGTCATCGTATCCCGGCGGGAGTCGAATTGTCAAACGAGGAATGGGACCGTGAGCAAGAATTCCTTGATCTGCTCAACGGGCGCCTCGCCGAGCTCAGGGCACGAGCCGAGGAGTCGGTGACCGAAGCGCTGTCCTTGGCGGGCACCACCTTCCAGGCTCGGCTGGAGCGCGATGTGCTGGTGGCCGAGCGGTCCGGTCTGCTCGCCGCGTTCGAGTCGGGGGAGCGGGGGCTGTGTTTCGGCCGGCTGCTGTTCCGCGACGGCCGTGACCACCACATCGGCCGCATCGGCATCCGGCGCGATGACGCGGACCGCACCCCGCTGGTCATCGACTGGCGGGCCGATGTGGCGCGTCCGTTCTATCTCGCCACCGGGCACACCCCCATGGGGCTGCGCCGCAGGCGCCACATCACCACCGAGGGCCCCAAGGTCACCGGGTTGCACGACGAGATCCTGGATCTCGCGGACACCATACGGACCGGGCATGAGGGGTCCGACGCGGACGCCGTCCTGCTCTCCGCGCTCGATGCCGCGCGCACCGGGCGGATGCACGACATCGTGCAGACCATCCAGGCCGAACAGGACCAGATCATCCGCGCCCCGCACCACGGCGTCCATGTCGTCGAGGGCGGCCCCGGCACCGGGAAGACCGTCGTGGCGCTGCACCGCGCCGCGTATCTGCTCTACGCGCAGCGGGAGTTGCTGGCCCGTCGCGCGGTGCTGATCGTCGGGCCCAACCCGGCGTTCCTCGGCTATATCGGGGAGGTGCTGCCCTCGCTCGGCGAGACGGGCGTGCTCCTCGCCACGCTCGGTGAGCTCTTCCCCGGGGTGACGGCCACCGGCACCGACACCCCCGAGGCCGCCGAGGTCAAGGGCCGCGCGGAGATGGCGGATGTCCTGGCCCGCTTCGTACGGGACCGGCAGACGCTGCCCGACCCCGCGATCGTGATCGACCACGACGACGGCGAACTGGTGCTGGACCGGGACATCGCGTCCGAGGCCGGCCACAAGGCCCGGGAGACCGGGCTGCCGCACAACCTCGCCCGTCCGCACTTCGCGTTCCGCATCATCGACGACCTCACCGATCAGCTCGTCGACCGGATCGGCGCGGACCCCTACGGCGGGCCCAACCTCCTCGGCGCGGACGACGTCGCCCAGCTCGGCAAGGCGATCGCGGTCAACCCCGAGGTGCACGCCGCCATCGAGCAGCTATGGCCGGCCCTCACCCCGCAGCAGCTCGTGGCCGACTTCCTCAGCGACCCCGTCCACCTCTCCGACGCCGACGCCGCCGCGATCCGCCGCACCGACGGCGAGTGGACCCCCGCCGACGTCCCGCTGCTGGACGAGGCCGCCGAACTCCTCGGCCACGACGACTCGGCGGCCCGCGCCGCCGCGGAGGCCGAGCGCCAGGAGCGCATCGACTACGCCCAGGGCGTGCTCGACCTCTCCTACGGCTCCCGCACCCTGGAGTTCGAGGACCGCGACGACGAGGAGTCGGAGGTGCTGGCCGCCCACGACCTCATCGACGCCGAACGGCTGGCGGACCGGTCCGAGGAGCGCGACCACCGCAGCGCCGCCGAACGCGCCGCCGCCGACCGCACCTGGGCCTTCGGCCACATCATCGTGGACGAGGCCCAGGAGCTGTCCGTGATGGCGTGGCGGCTGCTGATGCGGCGCAGCCCGACCCGTTCGATGACGCTGGTCGGCGACCCTGCGCAGACCGCGGAACCGGGCGGCTGCGGCTCCTGGTCCTCGATCCTGGAGCCGTACGTGGGCGACCGCTGGGAGCACACCCGGCTCGGCGTCAACTACCGCACCCCCACCGAGATCATGGAGATCGCGGCCCGGGTGGCCCGCACCGTCGACCCCGCCTTCCAGCCGCCGCGCTCGGTCCGCGCCACGGGGGTGCGGCCCTGGGCGGAGCACACCGGCGATCTGCCCGGCGCGGTGGCCGCGGCCGTGGCGCGGGAGACCCGCACCGAGGGCCGTCTCGCGGTGATCGCCCCGAAGGACCGTCATGACGCGCTGTCAGCCGCCCTCCCGGAGGCGTCCACCGGCCGGTCCCCGGACCTGACCAGCGCGGTGGTGCTGCTCGACCCCCGGCAGGCCAAGGGGCTGGAGTTCGACACGGTGATCGTGGCCGAGCCCGGGGAGTTCGGCACCAGCGACCTCTATGTGGCGCTCACCCGGGCCACCCAGCGGCTGGGCGTGGTGCACACCGGGCCGCTGCCGGAGGGGCTGCGCGACCTGACCGACCTGTCCGAGCTGGCGGACCCGTCCGAGCTGACGGACCCCTCCGACCTGCCCGATCATGAGGGGTCAGACGGCTCCCCGGGGACGGTGATGTCGCGGAACTCCGCCCGGGCGTCCTCGGTGTAGGCGCCCACACTCCCCGCCGCGTACGGGCGTTCCCGGTCGGTGAAGCCCACCACCTGACGGTCGTCCACCGCCACCGTCATCCGCGGACCTTGCTGCCGGACCCGTACGTCCGACCAGTCGCCGACCTGGAAGGGGCGGGTGCCGGTGGCCAGGAACCGCTGCCCGCCCCGATAGGCCGGGTCCCGTTTGCCCAGCTCCCAGCCGTTGGGCTTGAGCGCCACATAGTAGAAGTGCTCCGGGTCGGTGTACGCCCACACCAGCCACGCCACTTCCCATGGATTGGGCTCGGGTGTGCGCAGTTGCTCGGCCGTGCGCATCCGGGCCCGGAAGTCCAGGCGCTCGTAGCGGGCGGTGGAGACCACCAGGCAGGCGTGGGTACGGTCCGTACGGCGGGCCGCCCGCGGAGTGAGCGTCAGTTCGTCCACCCCGCCGACGTTCCCGCCGTAGCCGTGGAACACCGACCGCCACGGGCCGTGCACCGAACCGTCCCGCCAGGTCCTGACGTTCTCCGGCCGCCGCTCCCGGTCCCATACGCCGGACAGCGCGAGCGCCCCGACCACCACGAGGACGACGGCCAGCACCAGCCCCCCGGCACGCCACCAGGTGCGCCCGCGTAACGACGTCATGCCACCGGATCATACGAGCCGGCCGCGTCGCGCCGTGCGGTGTTCACCGCCTTCTCCTGACCGAAGTCCTCGGTGAGCCGGGCCATGATGCGGTCGGCGGCCCGGCCGTCGCCGAAGGGATTTCCCGCCCCGGCCATCCGCGCGTACTCCTCCGGATCGTCCAGTAACCGCCCGGCGGCGGCGAGGATCGCCTCCGGGTCCGTGCCCACCAGCCGGGCCGCCCCCGCCTCGACGGCCTCGGGGCGCTCGGTGGTGGTCCGGAGTACCAGCGCGGGCTTGCCGAGGCTCGGGGCCTCCTCCTGCAGCCCGCCGGAGTCGGTCAGCACCAGATCGCAGTCGGCGAGGGTGGCGGCGAAGTCCAGATAGTCCAGCGGATCCACCACCCGCACCCCCGGATGGGCCTCCAGCTCCGGCAGCAGGGCCTCCCGCACCGCGGGGCTGCGGTGCAGCGGCAGCACGATTTCCACATCACCGCGGTCGGCCAGCCGGCGCAGCGCCGCGCCCATCGCCCGCATCCGCTCCCCCTGGTTCTCCCGGCGGTGCAGGGTCAGCAGCACCTTGCGGTGTGCGGTGCGGAAGGCGCTGTGCCCGGCGCCCTCCTTCAGCACCCACAGCAGGTTGTCGATGACCGTGTTGCCGGTGGTGATCACCTGCTCCGGCGGTACGCCCTCGGCCCGGAGCTGGGCGGCGGACCGGTCGGTGGGGGCGAAGTGCCAGCGGGCCACCCGGCCGATCATCCGGCGGTTGAGCTCCTCGGGAAAGGGGTTGTCCAGGACGCCGGTACGCAGCCCCGCCTCGACATGAGCCACCGGTACGCGTTCGTAGAACGCGGCCAGCGCACCGCACAGCGCCGTGGTGGTGTCGCCCTGGACCACCACCAGATCCGGCCGTTCGGCGCGGATCACCGTGCCCAGCCCGTCCACCAGCCGCGCGGTCAACTCCGACAGCCGCTGCCGGTCCCGCATCACGGCCAGGTCGGTCTTCACCCCGACCCCCAGCAGACCGAGCATCTGCTGCAGCATCTCGCGGTGCTGACCGGTGGTCACCACCACCGGCTGGAACAGCGTGGAGGCGGCCATCGCCCGGACCACCGGGGCCAGTTTGATCGCCTCCGGGCGGGTGCCGAGCACCAGCATGGTCCGGACGGCGGTGCGGGGCGGACGCGGTGCGGAGGGCTCGTCCATGGACAGGGACACGGGTCTGCCAATGAGGGACATGGGTCTCCTTGACGAGAGGAGTGAAATGAAGCGGAGCGAAAAGGAAGGAGCTGCACAAGCGGGGTGGCGCAGGGCGTGCGGGAAACCGGCAGTGCATGAGGTGCGTCAGCGGTGCGTGCGGTGCGTGCGGTGCGTCAGCGTGCGATGCGTGCGGTGCGTCAGCCGTGCATGAGGTGCCGAAGCCGTGCCTGAGGGTCAGCTGCGGGCGGTCTTGAGCCAGGTGCGCTTTCCGGTGACGGCCCGCCACAATCCCCACCAGCCCGCGGCGAACCAGATGTATCCGTAGATCACGAAGATGTGGCCGAGCAGTACCGCGTGGAGCGTGCCGAGCGAGGATTCGCGCCGGCGGTAGACGAAGCCGTAGATCCAGGCCGCGGTGAACGAGAGCAGATACGGGCCGAGGAACCACATGGTGGAGACCAGCGGCCGGCCGGCCTGGAGGGAACCGGCGATCGTGCCGAGGACCGCCACCAGGAAGGACAGCGGCAGCAGTGAGGTGAGCAGGATCAGCACCGGGCTGGACAGGTGGTAGATGAGGTCCATCGCGGCCCGGCCGGGCACCTCCCGCAGGATCAGCGGGACCAGGTTGGCCGACTGCAGATGCCCCTGGAACCAGCGGGACCGCTGGCGCACCAGCCGCCGCAGATCCAGTACGGCCTGCTGGGAGACGGCCGCCGTGGTGCAGTGCTGATTGGTCCAGCCCCGGGCGATCAGCCGCACCCCGAGGTCCAGGTCCTCGGTGAGGCTGTCGCTCCAGGGGTCCTCGCCCAGCGAGTCGAGCGCGGACAGCCGCATGAACTGGCCGTTGCCGCCCATGCCGACGCTGCCGATGAACCGGCGGGCGCTTTGGAAGATGTCGCCGTAGACGACGAACTCCATGTCCTGCATCCGGGCCAGCAGCCCGGCCCGGCGGTTGTACATCCGGACGCCGATCTGGGTGGCCCCGGTCCGCGGATCGTTGAAGAACGGGTCGACCGCCTCGATGACATGCGGGTCCAGCCGGCCGTCCGCGTCCACCACACAGACGATGACATCGTCCGGGTCACGGCCGCCGAGCAGCCCCGAAGCGCGCAGCAGTCGCACACCGTCGTTGAGCGCGGCGCCCTTGCCGAGACGGGCGCCCGGCAGCTTGCGCTGATGGAGCCACACCCGCTCGGGGTCCGCGGACCGGGCGATCTCGGCGGTCCGGTCGTCGGAGGCGTCGTCGATGACGAGGGCGACGCACTTTCCGGCGGGCAGGGCGGTAATCCGCGCAAGGCTTTCGGCCAGCACTTTCTCCTCGTTCAGGCAGGCGAGCAGAAAGACATAGAAGCGTTGTTCACCGGAGCCGGAACGGTGCGGCAGCCGGCGCCGGGACAGCAGGAACAGACCGAAGTTGTAGGTACCGGCCATCACGATGATGGCGACGCTGGCCCATATGAGGGGCTCATCGGTCACGTCCGGTCCACCGCGGACAGGTCCTTGGCCACGGGGGGCCTGGAACCGGTCGCGGAGGGGCGGGCACGTAATCGTATTCGAGCCAGCAACAGGCCGAGAACAATGAGGCAGTACAACAGGAATCCCGCCCCGGCGGTTGCCTGCAAAGCCCTGGCAACCGGAATTCCAGGAATCATTTCCGGTGCCGCGGCCAGGCCGACCAAGGGCAGCACTGATCCCACAGCAGACCTACCGTACATCGGTCCCCCCACCTTAGTTGGCGCAGGAGTGCCGGACGCCTCCCCAACGGGCCGACCTCTGCGCGCTTACGGAAGGTACCAGACCCAACACGGCCGAAGGTGAGCTTCAGTTGAACTTTCAAGGCGTAATTTTCTGCCCCATCGGCCCCATTGACAGGCGGCGCGAATCGTCAGAACAATCACCGGATTGTTGAGTTCAGTGATCCCGCTGGTGGAAATTCGGTGGGGAACCGGCCATGATCCATGCGCGGTGTCCGGCCATGATCCTCAGGCCGTAATCGGCCATGATCCGCTGTTTTCCCGCTGTCTCGTTCCCTGCAATGCGGGACCCGAATGAGGGGGGTAAAGAGCATGACGGAACCCTTAAGAAGAGCACGGCCGGCCTGGCTGGCGTTGATCGCCCTCGCCATCACCGCCCTGCTGGGCGGCGGCTTTTTGGCGCCTTCCGCGGCGGCGGCCCGCGAGGGCCGGGGGGACGCCGACAGGTCGGCGGCACAGAGCCCCGCGACCGGTGTGAACGGCAAGGACCTCAAGGGCTGGGCGGCCGCCCAGCGGTCCGCCGACCGTGAGCGCCGCGCCGAGATGGCCGGAAGCCACACCGGCGAAAAACGGACATCGAAGCAGCTCCGGCGGTCGCTCCGGGCCACCGGACCGCACGCGAAACGCGCACCGCGGGCCCCCGAGCCGGGCCAGGCCAAGACGCTGGTGCTGTACGACACGGCGGGCCCGTACGGACACCTCGGTGAGCTGTACGCGATGGGCGTGGCCAACCTCGGCGGCCACTTCGGCACCGTGACCTCAAAGCCGGTCCAGGAGTACACCTCCGGCCTGATGGAGAGCTACGACGCCACCGTCTACATCGGCTCCACCTACTACGGCGACGAGATCCCCGACGCCGTACCGGAGGACTTCTACCTGGACACCCTGCTCTCCGAGCGGCCGGTGATCTGGGTCGGCGAGAACATCTGGAACATGGCGAACTCCGTCAGCCTGCAGGAGTTCGCGTACCGGTACGGCTGGGATCCGACCTCGTCGTTCTACGACGTGGACGGCAGCGTCGGCGAGATCACCAAGGTGGCCTACAAGGGCCAGGACCTGACCCGGAAGATTCCGGCGGGCCAGGACGCCGGTGTCCTGCACCCCCACATCACACCCGGTGGGGACAACGCGCCGGTGACCGAGCTGGCCCAGGCGGTCGACACGGCCGGTGGCGCGGAGAAGACCTCCCCGTGGGCGATCCGCTCCGGCAACCTGACCTACGTCGGTGAGATCCCCTTCACCTACGTTTCCGAGGCCGACCGGATCATCGCCTTCCAGGACCTGCTCTTCGACGCGCTGGCTCCCGAGACCGCCGAGCAGCACCGGGCCATGGTGCGCCTGGAGGACATCACCCCGCTCTCGGACACCACCAGCCTGCGGGCGGTCGCGGACTACCTGAAGTCGAAGAACATCGCCTACGGCATCAATGTCATCCCGGTCTACAGCGACCCCAAGGGCGTGCAGAACAACGGCGTGGCGCGCACCGTGCGCCTTGCCCAGCGCCCGGCGCTGGTGAACACCCTCAAGTACATGCTCAACAACGGCGCGGTGCTGATGGACCACGGCTACACCCATCAGTACGGCAACGTCGACAACCCGTACAACGGGCTGACCGCCGACGACTTCGAGTTCTTCCGGGCCCATGTGGACGCCACCGACACGGTGGTCTACGACGGCCCGGCGACCGAGGACTCCGCGGAGTGGGCACAGGGCCGGGTCACCGCCGCCCTGGCCGAGTTCACGCGGGTGGGCCTGCCCACGCCGAAGCTGTGGACCACTCCGCACTACGCGGCCTCGGCCACCGACTACAAGGTGTTCGCGCAGAACTTCGCGGCCCGCATGGAGCGTCCGCTGTACTTCTCGGGCACTCTCTCCGGCGCCCCGACCGACTCCAGCCGCTACCTCGGGCAGTTCTTCCCGTACCCGGTCACCGACGTCTACGGCACCAAGGTGATCCCGGAGAACCTGGGCAGCTACGAGCCCGAGGCCCACAACAACAACCCGCCCCGGCTGGCGGCCGACCTGATCAACAACGCCAAGGCCAACCTGGCCGTACGGGACGGCTTCGCCAGCTTCTACTACCACCCCTACCAGCCGGTCGAGCCGCTGAAGGAGACCGTCGAGGGCATCCTGGCCCTCGGCTACACCTTCGTCAGCCCCGAGAGCCTGATCTGAGCGCCACCTGATCCACCGTCATACCGTCCGCAGGCCGTTCCCGGTCCGCCCCGCGCGGGCCGGGAACGGTCACGTACCACCCGGGCCCGTGCCCGAGGAAGGCCCTGCCCCGATGAGAGCGCTGAGGCGCGCGACCGCGGCGGTCACCGCCGCCGTCGCCGTCCTGACCGGATGCTCGGCCGGTGGGGACGACGACCCGCCCACCCCCCATGGCCAGGTGCGGGGCATCACGCTGCCCGCCTGGAACACCGACGACTACGACCGCCCCGAGGCCCGCCGCTATCTGCGGCAGATCGCCGGCACCGGCGCCGGATGGGTGGTCTTCACCCCCACCTGGTACCAGAACGGGACCCGGCGCGCCACGATGCACACCACCGAGGAGACCGCGAGCGACCGCAGTGTGCGGCGGATCGTCGGCCTGGCCCATGGTGCCGGGCTGAAGGTGATGCTCAAACCGCATGTGGACCTGGTGGACGGCGGGGACCGGGCCGGGATCCGGCCCACCGACCCGGACGCCTGGTTCACCGCGTACCGGCGCTTCATCACCCACTACGCCAGGCTGGCCGACGAACTGGACGTGGAGCAGTTCGCCGTCGGCACCGAACTGGCCGGGACCTCCGCCGACCGGCGCCGCTGGACCGATGTGATCGCCGCGGTGCGCGACACCTACGACGGCCCGCTGACCTACGCCGCCAACTACGACGAGTACACCCGGATCCGGTTCTGGGGCTCACTCGATCTGATCGGCATCGACGCCTACTGGCCGCTGGCCGGCTCCGCCACCGACGACCCCGCGCGGCTGGCGAAGGGCTGGAAGCCGATCGTCGCCGAACTCGCCGCGTTCTCCGCCCGATGGGACAAGAAGATCCTGTTCACCGAGGCCGGCTACGTCAGCCAGCGGGGCGCCGTCGCCGCGCCGTACTCCTGGACCGTCAGCGAGCGCGCGGCGGTGGATGAGCAGTCCGCCGCGTATGAAGCGCTGCTGACCGCCTTCGACGGCCGGCCGTGGTGGGCCGGGGTGTGCTGGTGGATGTGGGACGACTGGCCGGACAGCGGCGAGACCGCGCCGCGGCTGGCCTACACCCCCCATGGCAAACCCGCCGAGCAGGTGCTGCGCCGCTGGTGGCGGGGGTGACGGGGGGTGTGGTCGACTGCCGTCGATGATGACGAGCGTCGGTTATGACGAGCAGTCCTCGCTGGATCCGCCGGTGCTCACCCGCAGTGCGCCGCCAGAGGTGTTGGCGCTGTCGGCGAGGCAGTAGCCCGACACGTCCTGGAGGATGACGTCCGCCGGGCTGTCGCTGCCGCGCTGTGCGGTGAAGCGGTTGAAGCGCAGCGCGGTCCCGGAGTTGGCGATGACCGCCGGACGGCCGTCGTTCTTGGCGAACTTGACCGAGCTGTCGTTGAACGTGATGTGGTCCGCGTTGTGCAGATACCAGCCGAAGGCGGGACGGGTGCCGATGCTCTTCGGGTTGTAGTCGTCGGAGTCATTGCTGGGAACACCGGTGGACATGGTGCCGTTGCCGCCGGGCACGGTGAGATTGACGTGGTTGAAGGTCACACCGCTGATGTGATTGCCACCGGACTCGCCCCACAGCGTCGGGCTGAAGGAGGGGGTGTTACCGGTGCCGGTGATGTTGTCGTAGGTGATGTCGCTGATGTGGCCGACTCCCGGATTTCCCCCGCACCGTTTTCTCGTCCCGATCTTCTGCATGATGGGGGAGTGCACATTGGTCATGGTGATGTCGCGATAGTGCACATCGGAGATGTTGGCGCCGTCCATCGAGACCATGCCGAGCCCGGACTTGTCCGCACCGGTGATGGTGATGCCCTGGAAGACGTAGTCCGTGAAGTCACCACAGGTTTCGGAGCCGAACATCAGGGCGTTGCAGCATTTCGCGGAGAGATGTGAATCGGTCACCCGCACCTGGCCGTTGGGCAGCTTGGCGCCCAGGGCGTAATCGCTCTTGAAGGCGAGCGCGTCGTCATTGGCGGCGATATTGGCGTTGGTGACCGTGACATTGGTGGTGCTGATGATGTTCCAGCCGTCGCGGTCGCTCGCCGTGTCGATGGTGAGGTGGTCCGAGGTCACGTTCTTGCAGCCGTTGATGAGGGCCGCGAAGTGGCCACCGCGCCGCAGGGTGATCCCGTCGAGGGTCAGCCCGTCGCAGCGGGTCAGGGAGATGATCTTGTCCGCCTCGCCGGAGTCGGGGTTCCCGGTGATGAGGTTGCCCGCGCCGTCGATGGTTCCCGAGCCGGTGAACCCGATGTCGGTGAGCTTGTCGCCGTAGAACATCGCGTTGTGGAAGTGGCTGTGGCCGTAGTCCTGGTAGCCGTCGTTCGGGTTGGACTCGGCCTTGTCGTAGGTGTCCGCGCTCGAACCGAGAATCGTGGCCCCGGAGTCCAGCTGGAGGGTCACCTCGCTCTTGAGGTGGACGGTGTTCTTGGACTTGTACTGACCCGACGGGAAGCGGACGATCCCGCCTCCGGCGCTGTTGGCCGCCGTGATGGCCTTGTCGATGGCGGCGGAGTCATTGCTCGAACCGTCGGCCTTCGCGCCGTAGTCCATCACGCTGAACACCGGGGCCGCGGCGGCGGCCTCCTCGGGTGCGGGGGCGGCGGTCGCCTGGGGCACCTGCGATAACCCGAAGACGGCGGCGAGTGCGAGCGCCGCGCCTGCGGCGAGTCTCTTCATCTCTCGTTCTCCTTCTCCTGTGGAGCCGTGGAGATCCGACGTGTTGTTAGGTCTGGACCTAATTGACCTGCAATGATCCCCTTGCTGGGGCGGCATTTCTCGATGCGAGCCAGAAAAGGTAGGATCTCTCTCCTCTGTGGAAAGTAACAGGCGGATACGAGCTGTCAATGGTCTCCGGCCGCCGATCACCTACGATCCCGCTGTGGCCCACTTCCGTATCCAGCGGCGCACCCCCCTGCCCGTCGGCGAGACCTGGCGACGGCTCACCGACTGGCCGCGCCACGGCGCCCATGTACCACTGAGCGGCGTCACCGTCCGTCCGGCGGGGCCGACCCGGGTGGGCACCGTGGTCGTGGTGCGCACCGGAGTCGGCCGCGCCGGATTCGACGACCCCATGGAGGTCGTGCGCTGGGACCCACCCGCCGGTGCCCCGCTGGCCGGTGACACTCCCGGTATCTGCAGGCTGGAGAAGCGCGGCTCAGTGGTCCTCGGATGGGCCGAGATCGAGGTGCGTCCCCGCGACGGCGGGTCCGAGGTGGTGTGGCGTGAGGAGGCGCGGCTACGGGGGCTGCCCCGGCTGTTCGACCCGCCCACGGTCTGGTCCGGCCGTCTGCTCTTCGGCCGTGTGGTCGACGCGCTGCTCGAGGACTGACGGGCGCGTCGGTCCGGCCTGGCGCCCGGCTCTCACATCACCCGACCCACACGGCAACTGACGACCGGTGACCGGCCCGATCATCCGCGCTCACCGCTGGGTAGGGATACGCCGAGCCCCGCCGGGGCCCGTACCGCGCACGGCACACCGCACACGCCCGGCATCACCGCACGGCACCGCCCCCGAAGGCCACCGAACGCCACGGAGAAGATGTCCCATGCGCAGTCGCTCCAGCACCCTGGCCAGCGTCACGGTGTTGTTCACCCTCCTCGCCCTGCTGCTGCCCACCGGCGTGGCCGCCACCGCGGTCACCGCCCCTGGGCCGCTGCCGGTCGTCACCCCGCACCCGCAGGAGATGTCCCGCATCGGAGCGGACGTCCGCGTCCCCGCCCGTGTCCGCCTCGTCGTCGCGGACGGTGTGGACCGTCCGACACGTGATCTCGTCACCTCCGTGCTGCGCCGCGCGGGGGCCTCGCGGATCCAGGACGGCCCCGGGCCGAAGCTGACCGTGACCGTCGGCCGGATCACCGACGCACGGGTGGTGCGGGCACTCCGGGCCGCCGGGGGACGGGTGCCCGGTGAGCTTCCCGCCGAGGGCTACGCCCTCGCCGCGGGACGCGCGTCGGTGGCGCTCGCGGGCGCCGACTCGGACGGGACGTACTACGCCGCGCAGACGCTGCGTCAGCTGGTATCCGGCCACCGGACCATCGCGTCCGTCTCCGTCGCGGACCATCCGCTGATGCCGCTGCGCGGGGTGATCGAGGGCTTCTACGGAAGCCCCTGGACCCATGCCGAGCGCATGGACCAGCTGGCGTTCTACGGGGACGTCAAGATGAACACCTACATCTACGCGCCGAAGGACGACCCCTACCACCGGGAGAAGTGGCGCGAGCCGTATCCCGCCGCCAAGCTCGCCGAGCTCGGCGAGCTGGTCCGGCAGGCCACCGACCACCATGTGCGGTTCACCTTCGCCGTCTCCCCGGGGAACTCCATCTGCTACAGCGACCCCGCCGACATCGCCGCGCTGGAGGCCAAGCTGGACGCGGTCCACGACCTCGGGGTGCGCAGCTTCTCCATGCCGCTGGACGACATCAGCTACACCCGCTGGAACTGCGAGGCCGACCGCACCACTTACGGAGACCCCTCGTCGGAGGCCGCCGCCGAGGCGCAGTCCGACCTGCTCAACGCGGTGCAGAAGGAGTTCCTGGACGAGCGGGCGGACACCAGGCCGCTCCAGATGGTGCCGACCGAGTACGGGGATGTCACCGACACCCCGTACAAGCGCGTGCTGGGCGAGCGGCTGGACGCGCGGGTCGAGGTGATGTGGACCGGAACCGATGTGGTGCCGCCGCGCATCACCGTCGCCGACGCGGAGCGGGCCGCGGCCGTATGGGGGCGCAAGGTCTTCGTCTGGGACAACTACCCGGTCAACGACTACGGCCAGGCCGAGGGCCGACTGCTGCTCGCTCCTTACGACGCCCGCGAGCCCGGACTGCACCGGCAGCTCTCCGGCCTGGTCCTCAACCCGATGAACCAGGCCGCCGCCAGCAAGGTCGCCCTCTTCGGCGGGGCGGACTTCGCCTGGAACGACACCGGCTACGACGCCACCCGCACCTGGCGGGCCGCCGCCCGCTACCTCGCCGGGGACGGCCCCGGCGCGCGTCCGGACCGTACGGCCGCCACCGTTCGCTCACTGCTGGCCTTCTTCGACACCCAGCATCTCGCGCCCACCTTCGGCGCCGAACCCTGGCAGCCGCAGGCCCCCGAACTCGCCGCCCGGCTCGACCGGTTCCACACCACCTGGGAGGCGGGGCGCGAACGAATGGCCCTGCGGGAGCTGCGCCCGTACGCCCGGCTGCTCGCCACTGCCCCCGAGCGCATCCGGACCGGTGCCGCCGACCGTGGCTTCGTGGCGGACTCCGCGCCCTGGCTGGACGCGCTGTCGCTGTGGGGGAGCGCGTTCGAGCGCACCCTGGACGCCCTGGGCGCCCGTCTCGACGGCCACGAGGCCGAGGCCGCGCGGTGGTTCGCCGAGGCGGCGTCGGACGCGAAGCGCGCCGGGGAGATCCGCACCATCCCGGGCGAGACCCGCCCCGAGGGGCCGGTGCGCATCGCCGACGGAGTGCTCGACACATTCATCGCCGAGGCGGCCGAAACCGCCGAAGCCGCCGAGCCCTCCCAAACCGCCTGAGCCTTCGGAGCGTTGCATCCCGGCGAAGGTGGTGACGCTCGGATGGTTCTGCACTACGCTCCGTAGTATGGGGGTACAGGGGGAAAGTACGGGGCGAGGGACCGCGGTGGTGATCGGCGGAGGTCTCGCCGGGATGCTGACCGCATGGGCGCTGCGTGGATATGCCGAGCGCATTGTCATAGTCGAGCGCGACCGCTATCCCGAGCGGCCCGCCTTCCGCTCGGGTGTTCCGCAGGGGCGTCACGCACATCTGCTGCTGGAGGCCGGGCATCGGGCGCTGGAGGCGCTGATGCCCGGTGTGCGCGAGGAGTTGACGGCCGCCGGTGCGGTGCGCGTCCCGATGTCGGGCGTGCGCTGGCTGAGCGCGGCCGGGTGGCTCGCGGAGTACGAGAGCGAGGTCGCGTTCCTCTCGTGCACCAGACCGCTGCTCGACCATACGGTGCTGCGCCGGGTGCGCGGCGAGCCCACGGTGCGATGGCTGGAGAACACGGACGTCGTCGGGCTCCTCGGCGCACCGGGCGAGGTGACGGGCGCTCAGGTCCGCGCGCGTGGCGATGCCCGCGCCCAGGTGCGCGAGGTGCGCGCGGAGCTGGTGGTCGACGCCTCCGGGCGCACCTCCGCGCTCCCGGCCTGGCTGGCCCGGCTGGGGTGCCCGCCCGCCCCGGAGGAGCGTGTCGACGCGGGCGTGTCCTACGCCAGCCGGCTCTACCACCGCCCCGCCGGGGCGGATCCGGGCTTCGCCGCGCTCTATCTGCAGACCAAGGCCCCCGACGCGCCGAGGCTCGGCGTGGCGCTGCCCGTGGAGGACGGCCGGTGGATCGCCAGCCTCGGCAGTATGCGAGGAGCGCAGGCCGAGCCGGGTGCGGCCGGTTTCGACCGGCAGTTAGGTCTGCTGCGGGACCCGAGCCTGCGCGAGCTGCTGGCCGGGGCCGAGCCCGCCGGTGCGGTCCGCGGCTTCTGGCCCGGCCCGGGTGTGCGGCGTCACTACGAGCGCCGGGCGCCGCGGGGGCTGGTCGTCATCGGTGACGCCGTGTGCACCTTCAACCCGGTCTACGGCCAGGGCATCACCGTGGCCGCCCTCGGCGCCCGCGCCCTGCGGGCCGCCGCCGAGCGCCACGGCGGCATCGGCCACCGTACGGCGCACACCGCCCGCAAGGGCATCGCCGCCGCCGCGGACACCGCGTGGATGCTGTCCTCCAGCGAGGACGTGCGTTTCCCCACCACCACGGGCGGCCCCGCCGGAGTGTCGGTCCGGGCACAGCACCGCTACCTGGACCGGGTCATGCGGCGTGCCACCGTCGACCCGCGGGTCTGCAAGACCCTGCACGAGGTGATGTCGCTGGTCGCCGCCCCCACCGCGCTGATGCGACCCGCCGTCCTGGGAGCCGTGCTGCGCGGGGGAGGGAGCGGCCGACCCGCATCCCCCTAGTGATCGTCGTGGCAGCCGGACGGTGCCGGTGGACCGTCCTAGCATCGACAGCATCCGGGTGTTGAAGCCACCCGCACCCCTGCCCCGACGACACGTCAACGGACGTCCAGACGGCCCCATCAGGAGCACAGCGTGCGAGCGACTTTCGCGGATTTCACCATCGATCCGCCTCGATTCGGCAATGGCACGGCCCGCTACGAGCGATGCCATCCCGACCGTGACCGCCTCGCGATCGGCGCGGGCGGACGGGTCGAGCTCGACTTCGCGCTGGACGACGGCGAACTGCCGGAGCAGCTCACGCTGACCCTGATCGCGCGGGTCTCACCGCTGGGTGAATCACTAGGATGCGCGCCGATCGACATCACCGTCAACGGGCATGCGGTGATCGAGCAGTTCACCGTGCCCGGCGGCGCGCGCCCCCGGGAGGTGGCCTTCGCGGTCCCCGGTGAGGCACTGGTGGCGGGCGCGAACACGCTGTGCGTCCGCGGCTGCGCCGAGGCGCGCGGTCTGCTCTGGCTGTACCGCATCACCGTCGAGCCCTCCAGCATCTGCGCCCGTATCCACCTCATGACGGAGGAGCAGCCCGCCGAGGCGGCGGTGTGCGTCTACCGCACCGAGTCGCGCGCCCCGGGCTCCGCCGAATGGCGGCCCGCCCCGCGGCTGCTGGTCCATCTCGACCGGGGCGAGGGCTCGCTCCCCGCCCGGCTCGCCTGGCGCGGGCAGGACGGCGCGGAGGCGTCGATCGGGTTCCAGCCGGCGATGACGGAGTTCTACGGACACCGCCGGGCCGCCGACGGCACGCTCACCGAGTACCGGGGGGCGCTGGAGGGCCGCTCGGCCCTCCAGGACAGCGCGTTGGAAGAGGTGATGCACCGCTTCCGTACGGAGGAGGGCGGTGCGGCCGGGGGCGGCCGGTACCTCCGCCAGGAGCTGCGCCTGCTGATCGAGGACGGGGGGCCGCCCGTCGAGCGGGTGATGTGGGGCGACCCGTCGGGCCACTCGGGCACGGTGTCGCTGCTCGCCGCCGAGCCCGGCCCGGAGGCCGAGGTGACCGACCTGGTCACCAGGGTCCGGGCGCACAGCGAGTTCACCGAGGCGGGCGAGGTCGCGGAGAACCTGCTGCACGACTCATGGCACAAGTGGCTGGGCCATGGCGGGCGCGCCTGGCTGGAGTTCACCCTGCGGCGGCCCGTCGCCGTCGGCCACTACGTCCTGACCTCGGCGAACGACGTCCCCGGCCGCGACCCCAGGGACTGGACCCTCAAGGGTTCGAACGACGGGGAGCACTGGGTGGACCTCGACTCCCGCGTGGAGGAGAGCTTCGCGCATCGCCATCAGCCCCGGGGGTTCACCTTCCCCGCCCACACGGCCTACGGCCACTACCGCCTGGAGATCACCCGGAACGCCGGGGAGGACCATGTCCAGCTCTGCCAGGTCCGGTTCTTCACCTCCGCCCCCCAGCCGAAGGGCTTCATCGGCCACTACCAGCGAGCGGGCGAGGCGCCGACCGGATACCGCGGCACATCGCTGTCTGCCACCCCGGAGCCGGAGTCGGCGAAGGCGCTGCCGCGGACCGTCGAGCAGTGGCGGTCCTATCTGGCGGAGTACAGCGCGGCCATCCTGCGGGTCGCCGACGATGAGGACCTGAGCGGGGTCGGCGACGATCAGCGGGCGGCCGGCTGGCTCGGGTTCGAGGGCGCGGACGAGGAGAGCGTCCGCGCCCTGGAGGAGCGGCTCGGCACCCGGCTCCCGCCGAGCTACCGGGCCTTCCTGGGCGCCTCCGACGGCTGGCTGAACATCAGCCCGTTCATGTGGCGGATGCGGACGGCCAAGACCGTCGGCTGGCTCCGCGAAGCCGACCCCGAGACCTGGAGCGTCATCCGCGGCGGCGAGGGCGAGGACTGGGACGACACCGCGTTCATGGACCGGGCGCTGCTGGTCTCCGAGGAGGGCGACGCCCAGCACTGGCTGCTGGACCCGGCCGATGTGTCCGAGGACGGGGAGTGGGCCGCGTACATCTGGGCGAGCTGGTATCCGGCCCTGGGCGACCGGCACGCCTCGTTCGCCGAGCTGGTCGCCGAGGAGCGCACCGGTTTTGAGGACCAGGCGGCCCTGGAGATCCGCATGGCGCGCCCCGGGAGCGCCGGGGAGCTGGTGGCCGAGGGCCGGGCGCAGGCCCTGCGGGGCGAGGTGCGAAGGGCGATGGCCACCTTCGAGCAGGCCGCGGTCAAGGGCTCGGGCGCCGGTGCGTATCTGGGGGTCATCCTGGGGGCGTTCCTCGACATCAGCGTCGCCCAGCACTGGATCCGCAACCGCGTCCTCGGGGACCCGCATGTGATCGAGGTGATCGGCATGGAGCAGATACGGGCCGAGGCCGCCCCGCTCTATCTGCGCTGTGCGGCCGAGGAATGGACCGGCGCCCCCGGTGGCTATGTCTCGGCCCTCGGCGACATCCTGCCGCGGCTCCCGGACGGCGTGGACGGTGTCGTGGGTGCGGGCGGTGTGTCCGCGGGGGGCGCCGCCACCGCGTGCGACGACACCGCCGCCTGGGTGGCCAGGGCCGCCGCCTTCGTCCCGCCGGCCCTGCCCGAATCCCGCACCTTCCAGCAGGCTCTGGACCTGGCCAGGGCGCTGGCCGACCGCGGCGCCATCGATCAGTCCTGGGCCGTGATCGAGGCCGCCCTGCCCCACTGGCACTCCGACTCCCCGCACCGCATCGCCCCGGTCGTGCTGCTCACCGATCCGGCGTTCCGCGAGGTGATCACCCCGGCCCGGGCCCGTCGCGTCGTCACCACGCCCCGGGGAGAATTCCGCGAGTAGGCCCCCGCCCTTCTATGGCCCGCTCTCCTATGGCCCGCCGTCCGTCGCCGCAAGGCCGTCCAGGAGGGTGCCGAGCGCGGCCGTCACCAGCGCGCACACCTCGTCCGGGTCCGCGTCGGCCAGCGGCTCCTTGCCCACCAGCACCCGCATCATCCCTATGCCGAGCAACCAGGACAGCGCCAGATCCGCCCGCAGCTCGTGATTGTCGGCGCTGGACAGGGAGGCCAGCACCCGTGCGTAGTCGTCGCTGATGGCGCGCACGGCCGTACCGATCTCGTCACCGCTGTCCACCGAGCGCAGCAGCGTCGCCAGCGCGCGGGTGCCCGGTTCCTTCGCGCCGTGGCCCAGCAGCCCGCGCAGGGCGGTCTCCGGCAGCTCATGGGGTGGGGTGGTGCGCAGCTGCTCCTCCCCGTTGCGCGCGATCACCTCGCCGAACAGCGCTCTCTTCGAGCCGAAATAGCGGAACAGCAGCGCCTGGTTGACCCCCGCGCGATCGGCGATGTCCCGCACCGTCGCCCGTTCATAGCCCCGCTCGGCGAACAGCGCCGCCGCGGCCTCCATCAGCCGCCGACGTGTGTTCCGCGCGTCCCGCCGCTGTCCCTCGGACACGGTCGTCCCCATCACGACACACCCCTCTCGTCAGCTTGCGGCGATGAACCCGTCGGGCCGTCAGATCAACGGCGCAAAGGGGCCGTTGACCGTACCAGCCGATGGCTCCTACGTTTGTAAGCACGTGCTTACGCAAGGGAGGTCACGGTGACCACAGCGGAGACGACACCCCTCACCTATCCCTTCAACTCCTCCGACGGGCTGGCGCTCAGCGAGGCATACGAACAGGCCAGGAACCGCACGGGATTACTCCGGGTGTGCTTGCCCTACGGCGAGCCCGCCTGGCTGGTCACGCGGTACGCCGACGCCCGGCTGGTGCTCGGCGACCGGCGGTTCAGCCGTGCGGAGGCGCTCCACCACGACGAGCCACGGCAGTCCGAGGGCCGGCGCGACAGCGGCATCCTGACCATGGACCCGCCCGACCACACCCGGCTGCGCACCCTCGTCGCCAAGGCGTTCACCGTTCACCAGGTGGAGAAACTCCGCCCCTGGGTCCGGCAGTTGACCCATGATCTGCTCGATGACCTGGAGGCGGCGGGGCCACCGGCCGATCTCGTGGACCGCTATGCCCTGCCCATTCCGGTCGGGGTCATCTGCGCCATGCTCGGCGTCCCGGAGGAGGACCGGCCGAGGTTCCGGATCTGGAGCGACGCCGCGCTGTCCACCAGCTCGCTGAGCGCGGAGGAGTCCTCCCGCAACACCGATGAGCTGCGCGCCTATATGGCCGGGCTGATCGAGGTCCATCGCAGCAGCCCCCGGGACGACATCATGACCTCGCTGATCGGGGCGAGGGACGCGGGCGACCGGCTGTCCGAGCTCGAACTCGTCGATCTGTGCGTGGCCATCCTGGTGGCCGGGCACGAGACCACGGCCACCCAGATCCCCAACTTCGTACTGACGCTGCTGGAGCACCCGCAGGAGCTGCGGCGGCTGCGCGAGAACCCCGATCTGCTGAACGGTGCCGTCGAGGAGCTGCTGCGCTTCGTCCCGCTGGGCATGGCGGCCTCCCAGGCCCGCTACGCCACCGAGGACGTCGAGGTGGGCGGCACCCTGGTGCGCACCGGGGAGCCCGTGCTGGTCGCGGTGGGCTCGGCCAACCGCGACGCGCTGCGCTTCGACGAGCCGGGCACCCTGAACGTCGCCCGCCCCGCCGCCCAGCACCTCGGCTTCGGCCACGGTGTGCACCACTGCCTGGGCGCGCCGCTGGCCCGTCTGGAGCTCCAGGAGGCGCTCGGCGCGCTGATCACCCGCTTCCCGAATTTGCGGGCGGCCGGGGATGTGGAGTGGAAGGGCCAGATGCTGGTCCGCGGGCCCCGTGTCATGCCGATCGCGTGGTGAGCGGGATGACCTGGAAGGCGGAGATCGACCCTGGCCGGTGCATGGCGTCCGGCATGTGCGCCGGAATCGCCCCCGACCTGTTCGTCCTCGACGAGGAGCACGCCCGGCCGCGACACGAGGAGGTCCCGGAGGAGGAGCGGGTGCTGGACGCGGCGGACTCCTGTCCCGCGCTGGCGATCACCATCCGCGACGACGCCACGACCGTCGGACCGCGTCCCTGAACCCTGCCCGTAAACCCCGCGTCAGGACTTCTGGGCGACACCCGCCCAGAAGGACACCTCTTCGTCGGTCACATCGCCGGTCTCCACCTGGGAGTCCGTTTCGGCCAGGTCGGTGCGCCACCGGTGCGGCACCTCCAGGCCCGGTTCGGCCAGCTCCAGCCCGGTGAAGAAGCGTTCCACCTCGTCCCTGGTACGGATTTGCCCCGAGATGCCCCCGCTGCGGTAGACCTGCACGGTCTTCTGGGTGGCCTCGGGGTCGAAGTCCGGGGTGATGTGGCTCAGCACCAGAAAGGAGCCGGGGGCGAGCGCGTCGACCAGCCGCTGGACGATCTCGTACGGGCCCCACTCGTCGGGCACGAAGTGCAGCAGCGAGACCAGGCTCAGCGCGACGGGCCGGGACAGGTCCAGCACCTCGGTGAGATCGGGCGAGGCGAGGATGTTCCCGGGCTCGGTGATGTCCCCGTGCACATAGGCGGTGCGGCCCTCGGGGCTGCTCTTGAGCAGGGCCTGGGCGTGGGCGAGGACGATGGGGTCGTTGTCCACGTAGACGACCCGGGCGTCCGGGGCGATTCCCTGGGCGACCTCGTGCAGATTGGGCCGGGTGGGAATGCCGGTGCCGATGTCGAGGAACTGGCGGATGCCCTGCTCGGCGGCGAGGAAGCGGATCGCGCGGTGCATCCAGGCCCGGTTGGTCCGGGCGGCGATCATGACACCCGGCCAGAGGGTGAGCACCTTGGCCGCGGCCTCACGGTCGGCGACGTAGTTGTCCTTGCCGCCCAGGAAGTAGTCGTACATCCGGGCGCTGTGCGGTCGCCCCTGGTTGAGAGGGGTGTTGGGGGGCTCCGGCCCGCTTCCGGTCTGGGATGCTACCCCTTGCGCGGTCACGTGGTTCTCCTCCGTATCCCGGCGCGATCGCTCGCGCCGCGGCCGACTGTTCCCAGGATGGTAAACCGCCTGCCGGTACGGGGAAGTTGAGGGGCCCGGTCACGGCCGGCGCCGTTATGCGCCGGCCGCACCGCCCCAGGAGGCCCCCGTCAGGAGGCCACGTTGTCCATGCGTTCACGCAGGCTGCGCGGCCGCATATCGGTCCACACCTCGTCGACGTACGCGGAGCACTCGTCCTTGGTGCCCTCCTTGCCGACGGGGCGCCAGCCCTCGGGCACCTCGAGGTCGGCGGGCCACAGCGAGTACTGGTCCTCGTCGTTGCGCAGCACCTGGTAGCGGGCGTTGTCGTCCATGGTCGTTGTCTCCTGTCGGTGATCGGTCAGGTTGGTGATGGTCGGTGACGTCACGGATGGCGGTCAGTCGGGTTGGGTCGGCCGCCCCTCCCCATGGCGCCGGGACAGCGTGCGCAGGGTCGGGCTGGCGGTGGCCAGGACGGCCGCGGCGGCCATCCCCGCCGCACAGAGCAGGATCGCCCGGTCGCCCGGCGCGATCTGGGCGAGCGATCCGCCCAGCGCGGGACCCGCCGCGCCCGCGGCCCCGCAGGCCAGCACGAGTGTGCTGGTGAGCCTGCCGCGCAGCTCGTCCGGGGTGCGCAGGAGCTGATCGGTCATGATCGCGGTGTTGGCCGTCGGCGGGAACAGCGCCATCAGGGCGAACAGCACCCCGATCAGATAGCCGCTGTCCACCAGTACGGTGACCGGGGCGAACACGGCCAGGGCCCAGAACACCGCGACGATGGAGCCGTACGAGCCCAGCCGCCGGTACAGCACGGGCGCCACCAGCGCGCCGGCCACTCCGCCCACCCCGAGCATGGCCGCCATCACGCCCACCTCCCCGGAGGGCACCCCCCGGGACTCGGCGAGCACGATGACGACGAGATAGAAGGCGCTGAAGAACAGGTTGAGCACCACCGCGCACGCCACGGTGACCCGGATCCGGCGCTCCCGCCACACCCACCGCAGCCCGGCCAGCGCCTCACGGCCCAGTGGGCCCGCCCCGCCGGGCGGCCGTTCGCGCCGGGGCAGCCTGACGAAGAGCAGCGCGACGAAGGAGAGCGTATGCGTCACGGCGTCCACCAGGAAGGGGACGAACCGCCCCACGGCGAAGAGGAATCCGCCGGTCGCGGTGCCCGCCAGCTGGCCCATCGAGGCACGTGCCGTGTTCATCGCCACCGCCGTGGGCAGATGGTCGTCCGCCACCAGGGCGGGCAGCGACGCGTTCTCCGCCGGTTCGAAGAGTGCCGCGCTCGCCCCGAACACCGCCGCCACGGCCACCATGTGCCAGACGGTGGCCGCACCGGCCCACACGGCGACCACCAGGCTGATCGCGGAGACCGCCTGGGCCGCCTCGCAGCCCAGCATGATGGCCTTGCGGTCGTAGCGGTCCACCAGGACACCCGCCGGAAGCCCCACCACCATCTGCGCGGCGGCGATGGTGCCCATGACCAGACCGGAGGCGGCGGCCGAGCCGGTGAGCGCGAGGACCAGCAGCGGAAACGCGATCACCGCCGCGTGGAAGCCGAACTCCGAGAGCGCCTGACTGCCCCACAGCAGCCGGTAGTCCCGGTTGCGCGAGAGGGGAACCGGCGGGGACACCGGCGGGGCCGCGGTCATACGGCGCCCCGGCAGTCCTCGGCGATCCGGCGCAGCGCAGCCGCGAAGTCCCCGGCCACCGCCTCCACGGTCGCCTTATCGTGCACATCGGGGCGGTAGCGCCAGGTGAAGCCGAGCCGGCCGTCCTGCACCGCGCCCACCACCTCCAGCAGATGGGAGCCGCCCTCGCGCGGGTCGTGGTCCTGGCCGAACGACCCGTGCTCGGCGTGCACCAGACCGCCCTGGGACCGCGCCGACCGGGCGTCCCACTGGCCCAGGTAGTTGAACACGATCTGCGGCCCGGCGCCGTGCCGGGACAGCCGCTCGCGCAGCGCGGGTGGGCCGAAGGCCCGTAGCGCCCCGAAACCGAAGCCGTTGCCGGGGACGGTCCGCAGCCGCCGCCGGACCGACTTGACCAGACCGCGCCAGTCGGCCGGGCCGCCCTCGGGGATGTCCGGCAGGTCGAAGGAGACCGGGTACATGGTGGTGAACCAGCCCACCGTACGGGAGAGATCGACCCCGTCCAGGATGTCCTCGCGCCCATGGCCCTCCAGCTCCACGGAGACCCGCTCCTGGCCCGTCCAGCGGGACAGCGCCAGCGCGAGGGCGGCGAGCAGCACATCGTTGATCCGGGTGCGATAGGCGGTGGGCGCCGAGCGCAGTAGCGCCTCGGTGTCCCGCTCGTCGAGCTCGACCGGCACCGTACGGATCTCGGCCCCCGGCGCGGCCACCTGATGGTCGACCGGCAGCGGCCGGGCGTCGAGCGCCCCGCACCAGTGGTCGGCCTCGTGGTCCAGGGCGCCGCCCGCGACATGTTCGGCGAGCCCCCGCGCCCAGTCGCGGAAGGCGGTGGTCCTGGAGCCGAGGTCCACCGGCTCGCCCCGTACGCCCTGCTGATAGGCGATGTCCAGATCGTCCAGCAGGATCCGCCAGGACACCCCGTCGATGACCAGATGGTGCGCGGTCAGGAAGAGGAACGGCCGCCGGCCCTCGCCGAAGCGGAACAGCGCGGCCTTCAGCAGCGGCCCCCGGCCGAGGTCGAAGTCCGCGTGGAGCGCGTCGGCCGCCTTCTCCATCGCCGCGTCCGCCTCCCGCGCCGGCCGGCCGGACAGGTCGTGGCGGTCCAGGACGGCGATCTCGGCCTCCGGTTCGGGGACGTGGCTCCGCCACTCGCCGCCGTCCTCGGTGAACCGGGTGCGCAGCGCGTCATGGTGGACCAGGAGCGCGGCCAGCGCCCCCTCCAGCGCCTTCTCGTCCGGCTCCTGGTGCAGCTCCAGCAGGGTGGACTGGTTGAAGTGGCGCGGATTCACGGTGTGGGTGGCGAAGAACCAGCGCTGGATCGGGGTGAGCGGAAGCGACCCGGTCACCGGCTCCGCCCGGACCTCGTCCCGCTCGGCCGTGGCCACGGTGGCGAGCGCGGCCACCGACTGATGGGCGAACAGATCCTTGGTGGTCAGCCGGAGCCCGGCCTGGCGGGCGCGGGAGACCACCTGGATGCTGAGGATGGAATCCCCGCCGAGGTCGAAGAAGTTGTCGTCCACGCCCACCCGTTCCAGACCGAGCACATCCGCCCAGATGTCCGCGATCCGGTGCTCCATCGGGGTGCGCGGGGCGACATGGCCCGCACTGGAGGTGACGGGCGCCGGATCCGGATCGGGCAGGGCCCGGCGGTCGACCTTGCCGTGGGCGGTGAGCGGAAGGGCGTCCAGGGTGGCGAACGCGGACGGCACCATATGGGACGGCAGGGTCCGCCCCAGGTCGTCGCGCAGCGAGGCGGCGGTCGGCGCGGCGCCCGGCGCCGGGACGACATAGCCCACCAGGCGCTTCCCACCGGAGGGCTGCTCCGGCGTCGGGGCGGTCTCCCGTACGGCGACCACCGCTTCCCGCACCTGAGGACTGCGCCGCAGCGCGCTCTCCACCTCGCCGAGTTCGATCCGGAAGCCCCGCACCTTGACCTGGTCATCGGCCCGGCCCAGGAACCTCAGCTCACCGTCGCCGGTCCACCGCACCACGTCGCCGGTGCGGTACATCCGGCCGCCCGCCGGGCCGAACGGATCGGCCACGAACCGTGCGGCGGTCAGCCCTGGGCGGCCCAGATAGCCGCGCGCCAAACTCGCGCCCGCCACATACAGCTCCCCGGCCACGCCCACCGGCACCGGGCGCAGCGCCTCGTCCAGCACATAGACCCGGGTGTTCGGGATCGGCCGGCCGATCGGCGGCGCCCCCGACCCCGCCGTGAGCGGCCCGGACCAGGTGCTCACCACCGTGGCCTCCGTCGGGCCGTAGGAGTTGACCAGGCGCCGGCCCGGCGCCCAGCGGTCCACCAGCTCGGCGGAGCAGGCGTCGCCGCCGACGATCAGGGTCCGCAGATCCGGCAGCCCCGCCCGCCACGCCGCCTCCGGCACGGTGGCCAGCGCGGCCGGGGGGATCAGCGCATGGGTGATCCGCTGCCCGCCGAGCACCTCGGCCAGCCGCTCGCCCAGCAGCGGGCCCTCGTCACCGATCACCAGCGTCGCGCCACGGGGCAGCGAGACGCACAGCTCCAGGACGGAGGCGTCGAAGCTGGGGGAGGAGAACTGGAGCACCCGGTCCCCGGCCCGCACGTCGTAGTGCGCGGCCGCGGCCGACGAGAAGCCGGCCAGCCCCGCATGGGTGACCACGACCGCCTTGGGCACACCGGTGGATCCGGAGGTGTAGATGACATACGCGGGATGGTCCGGCGTCAGGCCACGGCCGGGCGGTGGCCCGGCGGGACCGTCCTCGGTCCAGACCGAGGCCGCGTCGTCGAGCACCACCGAGGGCGCGGCGTCCCGCAGCATGAACGCCACCCGCTCCTCGGGATACCCGGGGTCGACCGGCAGGAACGCACCGCCCGCCTTCGCCACGGCCAGCTGCGCCACCAGCATCTCCACCGAGCGCGGCAGCACCAGCGCCACCAGCCGCTCCGGCCCCACACCCTGGCCGATCAGCCGGTGTGCCAACCGGTTCGCGGCCGTCTCCAGCTCGGCGAAGGTGAGATCGCCCTTCCCGTACCGTACGGCCGTGGCATCCGGGGAGACGGCCGCCTGCCGTTCGAACAGCTCGCGCAGCGTGGCCCGGTCCACCTCGCGCCGGGTGTCGTTCCACTCGACCAGGGTGCGCCGCAGCTCGGCCGGGGTGGTCAGCGGCAGCGCGCCCACCGGCCGCCGCGGATCCTCGGCGATCCCGGCGAGCAGCGTGCGCAGGGCGCCGCCCATCCGCTCCACGGTCGAGGCGTCGAACAGATCGGTGCTGTAGCCGATCAGTCCGCGCAGCACCCCTCCCTCGGCCTCGGCGAACTCGAAGGTCAGGTCGAAGGCGGCGGTGTCGGTGTCCAGCTCCACGTCCGCCAGCTCCAGACCGGGCAGCTCCAGCGCCCGGCCAGGGGCGTTCTGCAGCACCACCATCGCCTGGAACAGCGGTGTCCGGCTGGTGTCCCGGACCGGCCGCACCTCGTCCACCACCCGCTCGAACGGCACCGCCTGATGGGCGAAGGCGTCCAGGACGGTGCCGCGCACCTCGGCCAGGAAGTCGCCGAACCGGGCGTGCGGATCGACTGTGGAGCGCAGCACCAGGGTGTTGACGAAGAAGCCGATCAGCCGCTCCACCTCGGGGCGCTCCCGCCCCGAGGTGACGGTGCCCACGGCGATGTCCCGCCCGCCCGACAGGCGGGCCAGCAGGATCTGGGACGCCGCCACCAGCGTCATGAACAGGGTGGTTCCCCGGGCCTGCCCGAACTCCTTGAGACGCAGGCTCACTTCGGCGGGAACTGTGAACCCCGCGGTCGCGCCGTGCTTCGTCCGCACCGCGGGCCGGGGCCGGTCGGTGGGCAGCTCCAGCGCCGGGACCCCGGCCAACTGGCGTGTCCAGTAAGCCAGTTCCTCATCCGCGCGGGGAGCGGTCAGCTCGGCGCGCTGCCAGGCGGCGAAGTCCGCGTAGTGCACCGGCAGCGGGGGCAACGCCGCGGGCTCACCGCTCAGCGCCGCCCGGTACAGCTCCCGCAGATCGCCGGTGAGCACACCGGTGGACCAGCCGTCCGTGATGATGTGATGCAGCGTCAGGCTCAGTACGTGCTCCTGGGCGCCGAGCCGGATCAGCCCGGTCCGCAGCAGCGGTCCGCGCCGCAGATCGAACGGGCGCGCCCGCTCGTACGCCAGCAGCTCCACCAGCTCCGCCTCCCGCTCGTCGGCGGGGAGGTGGGACAGATCGGACGGGTCGAGCCGGATCTCCCAGGGGTCGTGCACGATCTGCACCCCGCGGCCGTCCACCGCGTCGAAGGTGGTCCGCAGCGACTCATGCCGGGCCACCAGCGCGGTCAGCGCCGCCCCGAGCGCGTGCACATCGAGGGTTCCGCGCATCCGCAGCGCCAGCGGGGTGATGTACTCGGCGCTGTCCGGCGCGAAGGAGTCCAGGAACCACAGACGTTGCTGCGGATACGACAGCGGCAGCTCGCCGTCCCGGGCCACCGGTGTGATCGGGGCGGGCCGGTCCCCGGCGCGGCCGTCCGCGCCACCGAGCGCCTCGGCCAGAGCGGCGACGGTCGGATGGGTGAACACCAGGCGGGGCGAGGGCTCCATCCCGAGCACCTCCCGCAGCCGGGAGGTGAGCCGGATGGAGAGGATCGAGTCGCCGCCCAGCTCGAAGAAGTTGTCTTCGGCGCCGACCCGTTCCACCTCCAGCACCTCGGCCCACACCGCCGCCACGGCCTGTTCGGCTCCCTCGCGTGGTGCGCGGTAGGGCGTACGGCGGATGTCCGGGCCCGGGGCGGGCAGCGCCGCGCGGTCCAGCTTCCCGGTGGGGCCGAGCGGCAGTGCCTCCAGCGGGACGACGGTGGACGGCACCAGGTAGTCCGGGAGCCGCTCCGCCGCGTACGCCCGCAGCCGCGCACTGTCCACCGCTTCGTCGCCACCGGCCACCACATAGGCCACCAGCCGCTTGCCACCGGGACCGCCGTCCTGGGCGACCACGGCGACATCCGCCACCTCCGGATGACCGGCCAGCACCCCCTCCACCTCGCCCGGCTCGATCCGGAAGCCACGGACCTTGACCTGATCATCGGCGCGGCCGAGGAACTCCACCGTGCCGTCCGGCCGTCGGCGCGCCAGATCGCCGGTGCGGTACATCCGCTCCCCGGCGGGCCCGTACGGATCGGCGAGGAACGCCGCGGCGGTCGGACCGGGACGGCCGAGATAGCCACGCGCCACCCCTTCCCCGGCGATGAAAAGCTCCCCGACCACCCCCGGCGGCACGATCCGCAGCCGCGAATCCAGGACGTGGACCCGCATGTTGTCCAGCGGCCGGCCGATCGGCACCACCTCGGGCACCCCGTCGGCGCGGGACATCGGGAAGGACGTGGCGAAGGTCGTCGTCTCGGTCGGCCCGTACCCGTCCACCACGGTCAGCCCGGGGCAGCGCTCCAGCACCCGGCGCACCGAGGCCGCGGGCACCACATCGCCACCCGTCCACACCTCGCGCAGCCCCGTGAAGCAGTCCGGCGCGTCCTGCGCCAGCAGCCGGAACAGCCCGGCGGTCAGCCAGAGTCCGGTGATCCCCTGTGCTGCCACCAGTCGGCGTACCGCGACTGCGTCCAGCTCGCCCGATGCCACCACCACCCGGCCACCGCCCAGCAGCGGCACCCACATCTCGTAGGTGGCGGCGTCGAACGCCACCGGAGAGTGCAGTGGCACCCGCTCGTGCCCGCCACCGGCGAAGGCGCGGTCGAGGGCGAGCGCCGCCACATCGCGATGGCGCACCCCGACGGCTTTGGGCACACCGGTCGAGCCGGAGGTGAACATCACATACGCCAACTGGTCCCGGTGCACCGGCACCACGTGTGCCATCGGCTCGGCCTCCCGCGCGGCGGCCACCTCCTCCGGCGTCAGCACGACCGCGGCGCCCGCCTGGTCCAGCAGCGTCCGCCGCCGATCGCCCGGGGCGCGGACATCCACCGGTACATACACCCCACCGGCCCTGACCACCGCCAGCTCGGCCACGACCAGCTCCACCGACCGGTCCATGAGCAGCGCCACCCGGTCCTCCGGCCGCAGCCCGGACCGCACCAGGTGCCCCGCCAACCGGCCTGCCCAGTCGTCGAGTTGGGCATAGCTGAGCGAGGCGGCGCCGTCGGTGACGGCGACGGCGTCCGGGGCACGGCGGACCCGCTCGGCGAACAGGTCGGCCAGCGAGCCCTCCGGCAGCGGCCGGGCGGTGGCGTTCCACTCGCCCATCGCCCGGAGGCGCTCCGCCGCCGTCAGCAGCGGCAGCTCGTCCAGCGACCGTCCGGCGCCGTCCGCGATCCCGGCCAGCAGCGTCTGAAGATGGGCCGCCGCCCGCTCCACGGTGGCCGCGTCGAACAGCGCCGGATCGTAGGCGATGTCGAAGCCCAGCCGGTCGCCGAGATAGGCGCGCAGACACAGCGGGAAACTGGTGGAGTCCTCGGCCCGCACCTCCTGGACAAGGATCCCGGCACCGGCCGCCGACGCCTCGTCGAAGGGGTAGTTCTCGAACACCACCATGCTGTCGAAGAGCGCCTCACCGGCCGGAAGCGCGCTGAGGGCCTGGATCCGGGGGAGGGCGACGAAGTCGAAGCGGCGGGACTCGCTCTGCTGCTCCTGAAGCTCCCGCAGCCACTCCACGACCTCACGGCCGCCCTCGGCCACGGCCCGGGTGGGGACCGTGTTGATGAACATGCCGACCATCGTCTCCACGCCCGGCAGCCCCTCCGGACGGCCCGAGACGGTGGTGCCGAACACCACATCGCGCTCACCGCCGTACCGCGACAGCAGCAGCGCCCACGCGCCCTGCACCACCGTGTTGACCGTCAGCCCGCCGCCGCGCGCCGTCTCCCGCAGCCGGGCGGACACCTCCTCGGTCAGCTCCAGCCGGGTCAGCGCGGTCGAGGTGGTGCGATGCGCCTCCCGGGGCGGCCGGTCGTACGGCAGCGGCGTGCGGGCGCCGAAGCCCGCCAGCACCCCGCGCCAGTGGCGCTCCGCCCGCTCCTGGTCCTGTCCGCGCAGCCAGCGCAGAAAGTCCCGGAAGGGCCGGCGCGCGGTCGGCTGCGGTGTGCGTCCGGCGACGAGGGCCGCGTAGGTCTCGCACACCTCGGCGAAGATCTGCCCGGTGCTCCAGCCGTCCAGCATCAGATGGTGGGAGGTCCACACCAGCATGACCTCGTCATCGGGCAGCCCGGCCACCGCGATCCGGCTCAGCGGGGCCGAGGTGAGTGCCATCCCGGCGGCGCGGTCCTCGGCCAGCAAGCGGCCCAGCGCCTCCTCGCGCGCGGACGGTGTCAGCCCCCGCCAGTCCAGCCGGGCGGTGGGCAACTCGGCCTGGTGATGGACGAGTTGGACTGGCTCGGCGAGCCCATCCCAGCGGACGGAGCTGCGTAGGACCGGCGTCCGGTCCACCACCCGCTGCCAGGCGTCGGCGAAGGCGTCCGGGTCGGCGATCCCGCCGATCCGGATGGCGATCTGGTCGAAGTAGGCGCCACCGGTGGCACCGCTGTCCACGAGGCCATGGAAGAGCATGCCGGCCTGGAGCGGGGTCAGCGGATAGACGTCCTCCACCGTGCCGCCGTCACCGGCGATCAGGTCCACCTGGCGCTGGTCGAGCCGGGCGAGCGGGAAGTCGGACGGCGTGCGCCCGCCCGCGCCGGGCTCCGCGCAGTGCGCCACGATCTCCTTCAGCGCGGCCAGACAGTCGCCCGCGAGCCGGCGCACGGTCGCCTCGTCGTACATCCGGGCCGGATAGCTCCAGCCCAGCTCCAACCGGCCGTCCTGGACCGCGCCGGTGACCTCCAGCAGACAGGGGCGGGTCTCCCCGGGCGGGGCTTCCTGGCCGGTCACGGGGAGGGCGGCGCGGTAGAGGCCGGGGGCGGCGCCGTCGTCCGCCGCCACCTCCCACTGGCCGTGGTAGTTGAAGACGATCTGCGGTGACGGGCCGTCCCGCAGCTCCCCGGCCGGGGAGCCCTCGGGGGCCAGATGGCGCAGCGCTCCGTAGCCGAGCCCGTGGTGCGGGACGGCGCGCAACTGCTCCTTGACGGACCGGAGGGTGTCGCGCCACCCCGCCTCGGCGTCGACGGCCAGCGCGAGCGGGTATTCGGAGGTGAACCAGCCGACCGTACGGGAGAGATCCAGGTCCTCGAAGAGATCCTCGCGGCCGTGTCCCTCCACGCCGATCAGCACCGTGTCCCCACCGGTCCAACGGGCCAGGCTCCGGCCGAGCGCGCCCAGCAGCACATCGTTGATCCGCGTCCGGTAGACACCGGGGACCTGGCGCAGCAGCGCCTCGGTCTCGGCCCGGCCGAGGACGGTGGTCACCGTGGCCGCCGTCTCATGGGTGTTGGGGCCCTCGCGGTCGACGGGGAGCGCGGCGGGCGCGGAGCGCGCAACCCCCGTCCAGTACTCCAGATCGCCGTCGAGCCCGCCGGAGCGCACGTGTTCCGCCAGCCGGGCGGCCCACCGCGTGAAGGCGCTGCTCGCCGGGGGCAGGGTGGCCTGGCCACCGGCGGCGGCGTGGCGGTAGGCGGTCTCCAGGTCGCCGAGCAGGACCCGCCAGGAGACGCCGTCCACCACCAGATGGTGGGCGGTGAGCAGCAGCTCGGACGGCCGCCCGGGGCCGAAGGTGAACAGCAGCACCCGCAGCACCGCCCCCTCGGCGATGTCCAGCCCCGTCTGGGCCGCGACCGTGGCCTCCCGTACGGCGGCGGTGCGTGCGGCATCGTCCAGACCGGACAGGTCGTGCCGCTCCAGGACACCGTCGGGGGCGGCGGGAAGGACCTCCTGCCGCCACCGTCCGTCGACGGCCAGGAAGCGGGTGCGCAGCGCCGCGTGGTGCGCCACCAGGGCGTCCACCGCCTGGCGCAGGGCGGCCTCGTCGAGGTCGCCGGTGAGCTCCAGCCGGTGGCTCATGGTGAAGTGGTGCCGCTCGCCGGGCCGCCGCCCGTCCAGATACCAGTGCTGGATCGGGGTCAGCGGCGCCGGTCCGGCCACCGCTTCGGCGGGTTCCGGAAGCGGCTGCCGCCGGGCGGTCTCGACGCTCAGCCCGAGTTCCGCGACGGTCTGGTGGCGGAAGACGTCCTTGGAGGTGAGGGTCAGCCCGGCCTGGCGGGCGCGGGAGACGATCTGGATGCTGAGGATCGAATCGCCGCCCAGGGCGAAGAAGTTGTCCTCCACGCCCACCTGGGGGACGCCCAGCACCTCGGCCCAGACGCCCGCCAGCACCGTCTCGGCCGGGGTCCGGGGGGCCACGTACGGCGAGCCCTGCTCCGGCCGCTCGGGGGGAGCGGGCAGCGCGCGCCGGTCGGCCTTGCCGCTGTCGGTGCGGGGCATCCGGTCCAGCGTCACGAAGGCGGCCGGGACCATGTAGTCGGGCAGGGTGCGCTTGAGCCGGGCGCGCAGCTCCACCGGATCCGGGACGGCGGCCGGGTCGGGGGAGTCGGCGGAACCGGTGGCCACCAGATAGGCCACCAGCCGCCGGTGGCCGGTGTCCTCGCGGGCCACGACCACCGCCTCCTGGATCGCCGGATGGTCCAGCAGCGCGGCCTCGATCTCCCCGGGCTCGATCCGCAACCCACGGATCTTGAGCTGCTCGTCGGCGCGGCCGAGGAACTCCAGCGTCCCGTCCGCCGTCCAGCGAGCCCGGTCGCCGGTGCGGTACATCCGGCTGCCGGGAGGGCCGTACGGATCGGCGACGAAATGCCCCGCGGTGAGCCCGGGGCGGCGCAGATAGCCGCGGGCGACCTGGGCCCCGGCCAGATGGAGCTCACCGGGGACGCCGGGCGGTACCGGCCGCAGCGCGCCGTCCAGGACGTACGCCCGCAGATTGCGGCCGGGCCGTCCGATGAGCGGGCGCTCGCCGAGACCGGCCAGGTCGCCGTAGACCGCGTCCACGGTGCATTCGGTGGGCCCGTAGAAGTTGTACGCCGCCACGCCCGGCACCGCGCGCAGTTCCCGCCACAGCGCTGTCCCGAGGGCCTCGCCGCCCACCATGACGATCCGGGGACGGTGGCGGCCCTGGGCGAACAGCCCGGCCGCCATCAGCTCATGGAGGTACGACGGGGTGAGGTCGACGAAGTCCACGCCACGGGCGTCGATCAGCGCCACGAGGGCGGCCGGGTCGAGCCGTACCGCGTCGTCGACCAGATGCACCTCCTGGCCCGCGGCCAGGAACACCGCGCCCTCCCAGGAGGTGTCGAAGGAGAACGCGGCGGTCAGCGCCGCGCGCAGCGGACGGCCCGCCTCGGCCTGGTGCGGTGCGATGAGCTCGGCCGCGTGGTCGAGGCAGAGGTTGACCAACTGGCGGTGTTCGACGGCGACGCCCTTGGGGCGGCCGGTGGACCCCGAGGTGTAGGTGATGTACGCGGTGTGCCCGGGGAGCAGCGGGGACAGCCGGTCGGCGTCGGTGGGATCGGTGTCCGGCAGCCCGTCCAGGGGCGCGTCCCGCAGGACATCGGGGGTGAGGACGACCTCGGGCGCCGCGTCCTCCAGCAGGAATCGCGCGCGCTCCGGGGGCAGTTCGGGGTCGACGTAGAGGTGCGTACCGCCCGCCTTGAGGACGGCGAGCAGGGCCACCATCAGATCGGCGGTGCGCGGAAGCCTGACCGCGACCACCTTCTCCGGGCCCACCCCGAGGGCGATCAGATGGTGGGCCAGCCGGTTGGCGCGGGCGCCCAGCCCCGCGAAGTCGTAGGTGGCGTCGGCGGCCACCAGTGCGGTCGCGCCAGGGGCGCGGGCGGCCTGTTCCTCGAAGAGACGGGGGAAGGTGGTGTCCGCCACCGCGAGCGCGGTGTCGTTCCACTCCACCAGCACCGTCCGCCGCTCCCCGGCGGTCAGCAGCGGCAGTTCGCCCACCCGCAGCCCCGGGTCCTCGGCCACCGCCTCCAGCAGCAGCCGCAGCTGGCGGGTCATCCGCTCCACGGTGGCCGCGTCGAACAGGTCGGTGTTGTACTCCACGAAACCGGTCAGGGCGCCGAGGTGCTCCACGAAGTCGAAGCCCAGATCGAAACCGGCGGTCCGGCCGGGAACCCGGACGGCCTCCACCGTGAGACCCGGCAGATCCGGCACCTCCGCGCCCAGATTGTGCAGCGCCACCATGACCTGGAAGAGCGGAGTGCGGCTGGTGTCCCGCTCCGGCTGGAGCGCGTCCACGATCCGCTCGAACGGCACGTCCTGGTGGGCGAAGGCGTCCAGCACGGTGCCCCGCACCCGGGTGAGCAGCTCCTCGAACGGCTGGTCGGCGTCCACCCGGGTGCGCAGCACCAGCGTGTTCACGAACATCCCGACCAGCTGCTCCAGTTCGGGGCGCTCCCGTCCCGAGGTCACGGTGCCCACCGCGATGTCCTCCTGGCCCGACCAGCGGGCGAGAAGCACCTGGCAGGTGGCGAGGAGCGTCATGAAAAGGGTGGCGTCGCCGCGCCGCCCGGCCGCGCGCAGCCGCGCCACCAGCCCGGCGGGCAGGCTGAACTCCAGCAGCGCCCCGTTCTTGGTCTGCACGGCCGGCCGCGGACGGTCGGTGGGCAGCTCCAGCGGCGCCAGATCGGCCAGCCGCGCCCGCCAGTACTCCAACTGCGGCTCCACCGCCGCCGCGCCGCCGAGCGGATCGCGCTGCCACGCCGCGTAGTCGGCGTAACCCAGCGGCAGCGGGGCGAGCGCGGGCGGCCGTGCCATGACCGCCGCGCCGTACAGCTCGCTCAGATCGGCGCCGATGACGGCGGTGGACCAGCCGTCCGTGACGATGTGGTGCATCGTCAGGGTGAGCACGTGTTCCTCGGCGTCCAGCCGGATCAGGGACGCCCGCAGCAGCGGCCCGGTGCGCAGCTCGAAGGGGGTGGCGCCCTCCCGCTCCAGCAGCCGCTCCAGCTCCCGCTCGCGGTCGGCCGCGGGACGGGCCGTGAGGTCGTGCGCGGGCAGCGCCACCGGGTACGGGTCGTGCACCCGCTGCACCCCGCGGCCGTCCACCTCGGCGAAGGTGGTGCGCAGCGGCTCGTGCCGGGCCACCAGACCGTCCAGGGCGGTGCGCAGGGCGGCGGTGTCCAAATGGCCGCGCAGCCGCAGCGCGAACGGTGTCACATACTCCGTACCGCCGTCGTCGAAGGAGTCCAGGAACCACAGGCGCGCCTGCGCGAAGGACAGCGGCAGCTCCCCGTCCCGTGGCACGGCCGGGATGGTGTCCGCGCTACCGCGCTCCTCAGGCACGGTCAGCGCGGCGGCGAGCTCGGCCACGGTGGTGTGGGTGAACAGCGCGCGCGGGGTGACGTCCGCGCCGAAAGCCGTCCGCAGCCGGGAAGCCACCCGGATGGCCAGGATCGAATCGCCGCCCAGGGCGAAGAAGTCGTCCGTCGCCCCGGCCTCCTCGACCGGGAGGACCTCGGCCCACACCCGCGCCACCGTACGCTCGGCCTCGGTGCGCGGGGCGATCCGCTCGGCGCTCGCCGCGAAGCCGTCCGGGCCGGGCGCGGGCAGCGCGCCCCGGTCCAGCTTGCCGTTGGCGGTCAGCGGCAGCGCGTCCAGCGACAGGAACGCCGCCGGAATCATCTGTGCGGGCAGCGACCGCTGGAGGAACTCGCGCAGCTCGGCGGCGTCCGGTGGCGCGGCCGCACCGGCGGCCACCACATAGGCCACCAGCCGCCGTATCCCGGGCTGGTCCTCCCGCACGGTCACCACCGCGTCGCCGACCTCCGGATGGGCCACCAGGGCGGCCTCGATCTCCCCGGGCTCGATCCGGAAGCCGCGGATCTTCACCTGGTCGTCGGCGCGGCCCAGATACTCCAGCTCCCCGTCCGCGCTCCACCGGGCCCGGTCGCCGGTGCGGTACATCCGGCTCCCGGCGGGCCCGTACGGATCGGCCACGAAACGGGACGCGGTCAGCCCCGGGCGGCGCAGATAGCCCCGGGCGAGCCCGGCCCCCGCCACAAACAGCTCGCCGACCGCCCCCGGCGGCACCGGCCGAAGACTCTCGTCCAGCACATACACCCGCAGATCGGGGATGCCGGTGCCGATCGCGCTTCCGGTGGCCGCCGCGACGGACGCGGTGGCGCGGTCGAGCGGGGCGTAGGTGACATGCACGGTGGTCTCGGTGATCCCGTACATGTTGACCAGCACCGGCGCGGTGTCCGGATGCCGCGCGTACCAGCCCGCCAGCCGCCGCGCGTCGAGCGCCTCACCGCCGAACACCACCCGGCGCAGGGCGAGCCGGGGCCCGGGGTTCTCCTCATCCGCGCGCATCAGCCCCTGGAAGGCGGACGGTGTCTGGCCGAGCACCGTCACCCGCTCGTCCGCCAGCAGCCGCAGGAACTCCTCCGGGGAGCGGGAGACGGCGTACGGCACGACCACGAGCCGGCCGCCGTGCAGCAGCGGCCCCCAGATCTCCCAGACGGAGAAGTCGAAGGCGTAACTGTGGAACAGCGTCCACACATCGCCCGCGTCGAACGAGAACCACGCATGGGTCCGGGAGAACAGCCGGACCACATTGGCGTGCGGGATCACCACTCCCTTGGGCACACCCGTGGACCCGGAGGTGTAGATGGCGTAGGCGGGGCTGTCCGGCAGCGGCCCCGAACCGGCCGGGACGGTGGCGGGCCGGCGCTCCAGATCGGCGATCAGGGCGGGGTCGTCCAGGCACAGCCGGGCCACGGCGGTGTCCTCATCGAGCAGTGCCTGGTGGGCGGCGGTGGTCAGCAGGACGACCGGTTCGGCGTCGGCGAGCATCCGGGCGATCCGGCCGGACGGCTGGTCCGGGTCGAGCGGCAGATAGGCCGCCCCCGTCTTCAGCACCGCGACGATCGCCACGATCATGTCCGGCGAACGGGGCAGCGCCAGTGCCACATACCGCTCCCGTCCGGCGCCCTCGGCGATGAGCCGATGCGCCAACCGGCCCGCCCGCGCGTCGAGTTCGGCGTACGACAGCGATGTCCCGGCGCAGGAGACGGCGATGGCCCCGGGGGTCCGGGCGGCCTGCTCCTCGAACAGCTCCACCAGGGTCCGCTCCGGCGTCCCCGGGGCCGCGCCGCCGCCCCACTCCACCAGGATCCGCCGGCGCTCCTCGCCGGTGGTCCACGGAAGCGCGCGCAGCGGACGATCGGTGTCGGCCGCGATCGCGGTGAGCAGCAGGCACAGCCGGTCGGCGAGCGCGGCCGCGGTCCGGGCATCGAACAGCCCCGGGTCATAGCCGAGATCGAAGCCCAGCCGATCGGAGAGATGCGCCCGCAGACTCAGGCCGAAGTTGGTCGCGTCGACGGACCGCACCTCGACGATTCGCAGGCCCGCCTCGCGCGCCGAGGAGTCGTCGAAGGGGTAGTTCTCGAACGCCACCATGGAGTCGAAGAGCGGGGTCCCGGCCGGTAGCTCGCTCCAGCCCGACACCTGCGCCAGCGAGACGGATTCGTGGCGCCGGGACGCGGACTGCGCCGCCTGGAGCTCCCGCAGCCAGTCACCGGTGTTCCGGGCGGCGTCCACCCGGACCCGGGTCGGCAGGGTGTTGATGAACATCCCCACCATCGACTCGACCCCGGCCAGCTCCGCCGGACGGCCCGAGACGGTGGTGCCGAAGACCACGTCCTCCACACCGGCGTACCGGGACAGCAGCAGCGCCCAGGCGCCCTGCACGATGGTGTTGACGGTCAGGCCGCCACCGCGGGCCGTACGGCGCAGCTCCTCCGACACCTCGGGGGTGAGCGCCACCGCCACGGTCGCCGAGGACCGGTCCCGGTGGGACTCCACGGCCACGCGGTCGCGGGGGAGCGGGGTCGGCGCGGTGAAGCCCGCGAGCAGCTCCCGCCAGTGGCGCTCGGCCTCCTGCCCGTCCTGCCCGGCCAGCCACTGCAGATAGTCGCGGAACGGCCGACGGGCGGGGAGCGCCGGGGTATGGCCCGCAGTGGCCGCGGTGTACCGCTCGCACACCTCGGTGAACACCTGCGCCAGGCTCCAGCCGTCCAGGACCAGATGGTGCGAGGTCCAGATCAGCGCCACCCGGGCGTCGGTCAGCCGGGCGATGGCCAGCCGCATCAGCGGCGGCGCGGCCAGGTCGATGCCCAGGGCCAGGTCCTCGGCGCGGAAGCGCTCCAGTTCGGCCGCGCGCCGCTCATCGGACAGCCCGCGCCAGTCCAGATGGGTCACGGGCACCTCGGCCCGGTGGCGGACGATCTGCAGCGGCCGCTCCACACCCTCCCAGACGACGCCACCGCGGAGCACCGGGGTGCGGTCCACCGTCTTTTGCCAGGCCCGGGCGAACGCCTCCGGGTCGCGCACCCCGTCCAGGGTCAGCACGGCCTGGTCGAGGTAGACGTCCTCCGCGCCGCCGACCAGCCGGTGGAAGAGCATGCCCTCCTGAAGCGGCGTCAGCGGATAGACGTCCTCGATCTCCCGTCCGTCGCCCACCAGCCGGTCGAGGGCGGCCTGGTCCAGCCGGGCCAGTGGGAAGTCGGAGGGCGTCCGGCCGCCCGCGCCCGGTCCGTCGCAGTGCGCCACGATCTCCCGCAGCGCTGTGAGCATGCCGTCCGCGAGCCACCGCACCGTAGCCACGTCATGGACCCGGTCGGAGAACAGCCAGGTCAGCTCCAGCTCACCGGCCGCCACCACGGCGGACACATCGAGCGGATACACCGAGGGCTCGTCGGCGGCCAGATCCCGCCCCAGGCTCTCCCCGGTGAGGGTGAACGCGCCACTCTCGCCGCCCGAGCCCCACTGGCCGTGGTAGTTGAAGCAGATGCCCGGCAGCGGCGCGTCGGCGAGCGCCCGCGCGGGGGAGCCCGGGGCGCTCAGATACGCCAGCGCCTCATAGCTCAGCCCCCGGTGCGGCAGCGCGCGCAGTTGCTCCTTCACCGACCTCAGCACCGCGCCCCAGCCGTCCCCGGGCAGCGTCAGCGCCACCGGGTACTGCGTGGTGAACCAGCCCACGGTCCGGGACAGCTCGACGGCCGCGTCCAGCTCCTCCCGGCCATGGCCCTCCATGGCCACCAGCACCCGGTCCTCGCCCGTCCAGCCGGCGAGCACCCGCCCCAGCGCGCTGAGGAGCACATCGTTGATCTGCGTCCGGTACACCCCGGGCACCCGGCGCAGCAGCCCGTCGGTGACCTCGCGCTCGAGCGTCACCCGCACGGTGTGGGTGGACCCGGCCGTGGCCGTGCCCGGGCGGTCCACCGGAAGGTCCGCGCCGCCCGCCTGACGTACGCCCTCCCAGTACGCCAGATCGCCGTCCAGCAGCCCCTCCCGCACCCGCTCGCCCAGCCGGTGGGCCCAGGTGGTGAAGGCGGTGGAGGCGGGCTCCAGGCCCACCGGCTCCCCGGCGGCGGCCTGCCGGTAGGCGCTCTCCAGATCGCCCAGCAGAATGCGCCACGAGACACTGTCCACGGCCAGATGGTGTGCGGTGAGGAACAGCCGCGGCCGGGCCCCCGCCCCACGCCGGAGCAGGGCGCCCCGCAGCAACGACCCCTTCGTCAGGTCGAGTTCGGCGCGGGCGGCCTCCGCCGCCGCCTCGGCGGCGGCCGTCTCCTCGGCCCCGTCGAGCCCGGACAGATCGTGGTGGCGCAGCAGCGACCCGCCCGCCACGTCGTCCGCGAGCTGGTGCCACCCGCCGTCGTCGCCCTGGACGAACCGGGTGCGCAGGGCCGGGTGGTGCACGACCACGGCGTCCAGCGCGGCATCCAGCGCCCCCTCGTCCAGGTCGTGCGGCAGATCGAGCACCATCGACATGGTGAAGTGGCGCAGCGGGCCATGGGTGGCGAAGAACCAGTGCTGGATCGGCGTGAGCGGCGCCGGACCCGCCACGTCCACCGCTCCGTCGGCGGGGGCGCCGGGCGCGCTGCGCGGCGTCACGGCCGCGGCCAGCTCGGCGATGGTCTGGTGCAGGAAGACGTCGCGCGAGGTGAGCGCGAGTCCGGCCTGGCGGGCGCGGGCGACGATCTGGATGCTGAGGATCGAATCGCCGCCCAGCTCGAAGAAGTTGTCGCTCACTCCCACCGTTTGGGCGCCGAGCACCTCGGCCCAGATCCGTGCGAGCTCCCGCTCCGTTTCCGTGCGCGGAGCCTCGGTGGCCCGCTCCGGCCGGTCCGCGTCGAGCCGCGGGGCGGGCAGTGCCCGGCGGTCCAGCTTGCCGCTGGCGTTGAGCGGCATGGCGTCGAGGGCGACGAAGGCACCGGGGACCATATGGCCGGGCAGGGTGCGCCCGAGGGCCGCGCGCAGCTCGGCGGAGGCGGGCGGCTCACCGTCCGGGGCGGGCACGTAGTAGGCGGCCAGCCGCGCGTGGCCGCGGTCGTCGGTCATCGCGACGACGGCCGCCTCGGCGACGGCCGGGAGATCGAGCAACGCCGCCTCGATCTCGCCCGGTTCGATCCGGTGGCCCCGGATCTTCACCTGGTCATCCGCGCGGCCGAGGCAGTCCAGCTCCCCCTCGGCGGTCCAGCGGGCCAGGTCACCGGTGCGGTACATCCGGCTCCCGGCGGGCCCGTACGGATCGGCCACGAAGCGGGACGCGGTCAGCCCCGGACGGCCCCGGTACCCCCGGGCCACCTGCTCACCGGCCAGATACAGCTCACCCGCCACCCCCACCGGCACCGGCTGGAGCCGGGAGTCGAGCACATGGGCGCGCAGATTGCCCAGCGGCCGGCCCACCACCGGACGCCCGGCGCCGCCGATCCGGGCGGCGAGCGCGTCGATGGTGCACTCGGTCGGACCGTAGAAGTTGTACGCCGTCGTGCCGGGCGTGTCCGCCAGCCGCCGCCACAGCGACGGGCCGAGCGCCTCGCCGCCCAGCATCAGCACCCGCGGGCGGTGCCGGGGGTGGTCCAGCAGTCCGGCCGGGAGAAGCTGTCGCAGATAGGAGGGGGTGAGGTCGAGGAAGTCGATGCGGTGCTCGGCGATGCGCTCCACCAGCGCGGCCGGATCGAGCCGGGTGTTCTCGTCGATGAGGTGCAGCTCATGGCCGTCCGCCAGCAGGAGCAGCCCTTCCAGCGAGGTGTCGAAGGAGAACGAGGCGGTCAGCGCCGCGCGCAGCGGCCCGCCGCCCGCCTCGGCCACAAAGCCCTGCCGGTGGCCGACCAGCAGGTTGACCATCGACCGGTGTTCCACGGCCACCCCCTTGGGGCGGCCGGTGGATCCGGAGGTGTAGAGGACGTAGGCGGCGCTGTCGGGGTGCAGTGCGGCGGTCCGGTCCGCGTCCGTGGGATCGGCCGTCGGCAGCGTGGCGGGGACGGCGCGCAGGGCGGCCTCGTCGAGCATCAGCACCGGTTCGGCGTCGGCCAGGAGGAACGCTATGCGCTCGGCGGGAAGTTCCGGATCGAGGGGCAGATAGACCCCGCCCGCCTTGAGCACCCCCAGGATCGCCACGACCATGTCGGCGGTCCGCGGCAGCTTCACCCCGACGACGCGCTCCGGCCCGACGCCCTGGGCGATCAGATGGTGTGCCAGCCGGTTGGCTGCCGCGTTCAGCCCCGCGAAGTCGTAGGTGGCGTCGGAGGCCACCAGCGCCGTCGCCCCCGGGGTACGGGCCGCCTGCGCCTCGAACATCGCCGGGAACGTGGCCGGTTCGACCGCGAGCGCGGGGCCGCGCCCGGCGGCCGTCATCCGCCGCCGCTCGCCGTCCGTGAGCAGGGGCAGCTCCCGCACCGGCCGGTCCGGATCCGCGGCCACCCCGTCGAGCAGCACCAGCAGATGGCCCGCCATCCGCTCGGCGGTCGCCGCGTCGAACAGCTCGGTGCTGTACTCCAGCAGCCCCCGCAGCTCCGCCCCATCCGACCCGTCCTCGACGAATTCGACGCTGAGGTCGAAGGTGGCCGACCGCCGGGGCACATCCACGCTCGCCACGGCCGGCCCGGACAGCCGGGGCGCGCTCCGCGGGGCGCTGTGCAGCAGCACCATCACGTCGAACAGCGGATTGCGGCCCGCCTCCCGGCGCGCCCCCACGGCCTCCACCAGCCGTTGGTACGGCGTCTCGTCATGGGCGAAGGCGTCCAGCACCGTGGCCCCGGCGTCGGCCAGCAGCTCACGGTAGGAACGGGCCGTGTCCACCGCGGAGCGCAGCACCACCGTGTTGACGAAGAAGCCGACGGCGCGCTCCAGCTCGGTGCGGCCACGGCCGGAGGTGACGGTGCCGATGGCGATGTCGTCCTGCCCTGACCAGCGGGCGAACAGCCCCTGGCAGGCGGCGACCAGCGCCGTGAACAGCGTGGTCCGCTCCCGCGCGGCAAGCGCGCGCAGCCGGTCCGCGGTGGCGCGGTCCACGGTGAACTCATGGACCGCCCCCGCAGAGGTGGGCGCCGCGGGCCGGGGCCGGTCGGTGGGCAGCTCCAGGGGGACGACGCCGTCCAGCCGCCCCTTCCAGTAGTCGAGCTGCCGGTCCAGGGCGGCCCCCGAGAGCCGCTCCCGCTGCCACACGGCGAAGTCCGGATACTGCACCGGCACCGGGGGCAGCGGGTCCGCGCCGGGCTCCACGCCGTACAGCGCGCACAGCTCGTCCTGGAGCACCCCCATCGACCAGCCGTCGGTGACGATGTGATGGGCCGTGAGCAGCAGCACGTGCTCGTCCTCGGCCAGGCGGATCAGCAGCGCCCGCAGCGGCGGGCCGGTCCGCAGATCGAACGGCCGGGCGTACTCGGCCAGCAGCAGCCGGTCCAGCGCCCCCGGCCCCCGGTCCGCGCCGGTGAGGTCGGCCACCGGCAGGGGGACGGGCGCTGCCGGGCGCACCACCTGAGCGGGCCGGCCGTCGATGTCGTCGAACGTGGTCCGCAGCGCCTCATGCCGCTCCACCAGGGCATCCAGCGCCCCGGAGAGCGCCGCCACGTCCAGGGCGCCGGTCAGCCGCAGCGCCAGCGCGCTGTTGTACCCCGCCTCGTCCGGCTGGAGGGTGTGCAGAAACCACAGCCGTTCCTGGGCGAAGGACAGCGGCAGCGGCCGTGCGCGGTCCGCGCGGGGGATGGCGTCGGCGCGTCCGGCCTTGCCCGCGAGGCGGCGGCGGAGCGCCTCCCGCAACTCCTCGGGCAGCGCGGAAGCGCGATCGTTCCTCGAAGACGTCATGTCGTCCTTCCTCACCGGTCGTCGTGGTCGCTGCCGCCGGAAGCGGCGTCTTCGAGTTCGCGCAGGATGTGCTCCTCGACCAGGTCGGCGAGGGCGGAGACGGTGCGCGCGGTCAGAATGTCCCGCGGGGTCAGGTCGACGGCGAACGCCTCCTTGGCGCGGGAGGCGATCAGCAGGCTGCGGACCGAGTCACCGCCCAGGGCGAAGAACTCGTCCTCCACGCCGACCGGCGCCACCCCCAGCACCTCCGACCAGATCTCCGCGATGACCTCCTCGGTGGGGGTACGCGGGGCGATATGGCCGGCCGGTGCGGCGGCGGTGGTGGTGCCGGGGCCGGGCGCGGGCAGCGCCGCGCGGTCGGTCTTGCCGTTCTCGGTGAGCGGCAGCCGGTCCAGCACGGCGAACGCCGACGGGACCATCGGACCCGGGAGCGTGCGGCCCAGATGGGTGCGCAGCTCGGTGTCGGCCGGGGCGGCGGCCCCGGACGCGAGGACCAGATGGGCCACCAGCCGGCGTACACCGGGCTCGTCCTCGCGCACCGTCACCACGGCCTCCGCGACGGCGGGATGGCCGCACAGGGCGGTCTCCACCTCACCGGCCTCGATGCGATGTCCGTGCAGCTTCAGCTGGTGGTCGACGCGCCCCAGATGGTGGAGGCGGCCCCGGGCGTCGTAGCGGGCGAGGTCGCCGGTGCGGTACATCCGGGAGCCGGGCGGCCCGAAGGGGTCGGCGAGGAAGCGGGAGGCGGTCAGCCCGGCGCGGCCCAGATAGCCCCGGGCGAGCGACGGACCGCTGACCCACAGCTCGCCTGGCACGCCCACCGGCACCGGGCGCAGCCGCGCGTCGAGCAGACGGACCCGGGTGTTGGGGATGGGCCGCCCGATCGGCGGCGGGGCGGCGTTGGCGTCGAGCGGCTCGGACCAGGTGGCCACCACGGTGGTCTCGGTCGGCCCGTAGGCGTTGATCATGCGGTGGTACGGCGCCCACCGGGCGGCCAGTTCGGCGCCGCAGGCGTCCCCTCCCACGATCAGCGTCCGCAGATCGGGCAGCTCCCGCTCGGTGCCGGCGGGCAGTGTCGCGAGCGCGGCGGGCGGGATGAGGGTGTGCGTGATCCGCTGCCGCCGCAGGATCTCCGCGAGATGGCCGCCCAGCAGCGGGCCGGGCTCGGGCACCACCAGGGCGGCCCCGGACGGTAGCGCCATGCACAGCTCCAGGACGGAGGCGTCGAAGCCGGGCGAGGAGAACTGCAGCACGCGGTCGTCCGGCCGCACCTGGAAGTGCTCGGCCTCGGCGGCGGCGAAGCTCGCGATCCCGCGGTGGGTGACGACCACTCCCTTGGGGGTTCCGGTGGACCCGGAGGTGTAGATCACATAGGCGGGGTCGTCCGGGTGGACGGCGCCGAGGCGCTCCTCGTCCGTGGGGCGGTGCGCCGGGCCGACCGGGGCCCGGACCTCGGCGGCCCGCTCGATGACGAGATGCGGGGCGGAGTCCTTGAGCATCAACTCGACGCGCTCGGCCGGGTAGTCGGGATCGATGGGCAGATAGGCGCCCCCGGCCTTGGCCACCGCGAGCCGGGCGACGACGGACTCCACCGACCGGGGCAGCACCAGCGCGACGATCCGCCCGGGACCCACGCCCTGCCCGATGAGGTGGTGCGCGAGGCGGTTGGCCCGGCCGTCCAGCTCCGCGTAGGTCAGCCGCAGGCGCAGGGAGTCCACCGCCACCGCGTCCGGGCCGCGGTCCACCGCCGCCTCGAACAGCTCGGCCCAAGTCGCCTCGGGCACGTGCCGGGCGGTGTCGTTCCAGTCCACCAGAAGCCGGCGGCGCTCGGCGGCCGGAAGGACATCGATGTGGTCCAGCGGCAGATCGTCGGGGGCCGCGGCCAGCGCGCCGAGGAGATGGGTGAGCCGGTCCGCCAGCGCCTCGGCGGTGGCCTCCTCAAACAGCCGTGGATCGTAGCCGAGTTCCACGGACAGTTCGGATCCGGGCGAGACCACCACGGTCAGCGCGTAGTTGGTGGACTCCAGGGCGTTCAGATCGCGCACCCGCAGCCCGTGCTCGGCCGCGGCGGAGCTGTTGATGGGGTAGTTCTCGAACACCACCAGGCTCTCGAAGAGGTCCATCCCGGCGGGGAGTTCGCTCCAGCCGCGCAGCTCGGACAGCGGCACATGGCCGAAGCCGCGCGCGTCCGCCTGCTCGGCCTGCAGTTCCCGCAGCCAGGCGGCGGTCCCGGCGGCGCCCGCCACCGCGCACCGCACCGGCAGGGTGTTGATGAAGATGCCGGTGATGTCGTCCGCGCCGGGCAGCTCCGCCGGCCGCCCGGAGACCGTCGTCCCGAAGCAGACGTCCGATTCGCCGCTCAAGCGGGATACGAGCAATGCCCAAGCGCCCTGCACGATCGTATTCATGGTGAGCCGGTGCCGCCGGGCGAAGTCCTGGAGGGCGGCGGTGTCCTGCTCGCCGAGCCGGTGCGACAGCCAGTGCGAGGACCGGGTCGCGATGTCCGGCGTCGGCCTGCGGTCATAGGGGAGGGGAGTGGGAGCGGTGAATCCCTCCAGGGCCTGCCGCCAGTGCGCCTCGGCGCGCGTGCGGTCCTGGCGGCCGAGCCAGGCGACGTAGTCCGCGAACGGCCTGCGGGCTTGCAGCCTCGGCTGTTCACCGGCGGCCAGGGCGGCATGGGCGGCGAAGACATCGCCGAGCACCTGGAAGACGCTCCATCCGTCCAGCAGCACATGGTGGAAGGTCCACAACACGCGCACCTCACCGGGCGAGAGCCGGGCCAGGGTGACGCGGAGCAGCGGGGCCGCGGCGAGATCGATTCCGCGGTCGCGGTCCTGCTCCAGCAGCCGCTCCAGCGCGGCCGTGCGCTCGTCCTCCGTGAGGCCGGTCCAGTCCAGCTCCTCGACTGGTACGACCGCGGTGCGGCGCACGACCATCAGCGGCTCGGCCACACCGTGCACCACCACCTCGCCGCGCAGCACCGGGGTGCGATCCACGACATGCTGCCAGGCGGCGGCCAGCACCCCGGAGTCGGCGACCCCGTCGAGGACGAATGTCGCCTGCTCCACATAGAGCCCTTGGTCCCGCTGGGCCAGTGCGTGGAAGAGCAGCCCGGACTGGGTCGGGGTCAGCGGATGGATATCGGCCACGTCCCGGCCGTCGCCCGCCAGCCGGTCGACGGTCGCCTGGTCCAGCGCGGCCAGCGGGAAGTCCGAGGGCGTCCGCCCGCCCGCGTCGGGGCGGGTGCACAGCCGGACGATCGCCCGCAGCTCCTCCACCATCTCCTCGGCGAGCCGGCGCACCGTGGCGTTCCGGTGCAGCGACCGGGAGTAGGACCAACTGAGTTCGAGCCGACGGTCCGTCACCCGGCCGATCACATCGAGGAGATGCGGCCGGTCCGCCTCGGGGCTCATATCGCCCTCCAGCCCACCGGTCAGGGCGTGCAGCAGACCATCCGCCGCGGGCGGCTCCCAGTCCTGCTGCCCGAGGTAGTTGAAGCTGATCTTCGGGGCGGCGGGGAGGCCGGAGGCGGCCGTTCCGGACAGATGACGCAGCGCGCCGTAGCCCAGGCCGTTCCCGGGGATCGCCCGCAGCCGCTCCTTGACGGCCTTCAGCGTCCGCTCCAGCCCCCAGTCGGCGGGTGTCTCCAGCGCGACGGGGTACATGCTGGTGAACCAGCCGACCGTACGGGACAGATCGACGCCTTCGAAGATCTCCTCCCGGCCGTGCCCCTCCAGGGCCACCGCCACCCGGTCCCGGCCGGTCCAGCGGGCCAGCACCCGGCCCAGGGCGCAGAGCAGGACGTCGTTGACCCGGGTCCGGTACGCGCCCGGCACCTCCTGCAACAGCAGACGGGTCTCCTCGGCGCCGAGCCGGACGGTCACCTCGTCCTCGAAGGCCGCGGTGCCCGGGCCTTCGCCGTCCGTGGGCAGGTCGGTGCAGCCGTGGGTGGCCGCCCAGTGGTCGCGCTCCGCGTCGAAGCCCCCGGCGGCGGTGTGCTCGTTCAGGCGCCGCGCCCAGGTGCGGAACGACGTGGTCTTGGCGCCCGGTTCCACCCTCCGGCCCGCGGCGATCTGCCGGTAGGCGGTGTCCAGGTCCTCCAGCACGATGCGCCAGGAGACGGCGTCGACCACCAGATGGTGGGCCGTCAGCAGCAGCACGGGCCGTTCCCCCTCGCCCCGGGTGAAGAGCGCCGCGTGCAGCAGCGGCCCCCGGGCCAGGTCGAACCCGGCCCGAATCCGCCCGGCCGTCTCCCGCAGCACCGCGTCCCGGCGCCCCGGCGCCACGGCGGACAGGTCGTGGAGGTCCAGCACCGGCTGGTCCTCCGGTGGGGCGTTGTGCTGGCGTACGGCGCCGTCCGCGGTCCGCTCGAAGCGCAGCCGCAGGGCGTCATGCTGGGTCACCACCGTGGACAGGGCGGCCCGCAGCGCGTTCTCGTCCACCGGCGTGGTCAGCTCGGCGGAGACGGACTGGGTGAAGTGCCCTGCGGTGGTGGACAGTTGCTCGAAGAGCCAGTGCTGGATCGGGGTCAGCGGCACCTCCCCGACGACCGGGTCCTGCTCGTGAGCGGCCGTCGTGGCCGGGGCCTCCCTGGCAGCCGTGGCCAGGTCCGCCACGGTCTGGTGGACGAAGAGATGGCGCGGGGTCAGCTCGATACCGGCCCGCCGGGCGGCGGAGACGATCTGGATGCTGAGGATGGAATCGCCGCCGAGGGTGAAGTAGTTGTCCTCCACGCCGATTCGCTCCACCCCGAGGACCTCCGCCCAGATGGCGGCGAGGGCCTTCTCGGTCTCCGTGCGCGGCTCCACATGGCCGGTGGCGCGGGCCGCCCAGACGGGGGCGGGCAGCGCACGCCGGTCCAGCTTGCCGCTGGACCCCAGCGGCAGCCGGTCCAGGACGACCACGGCCGAGGGGACCATATGGTCCGGCAGGCTCGTGGTGAGGAAGGCGCGGATCGCGGCGGAGTCGACCGGCGCGGCGCCGGGGACCTGCACCACATAGCCGGCCAGGCGCTTGTGACCGCCGGTGTCGACGACGGCCGCGGCCGCCTCGGCGACATCGGGGTGGCGTGCCAGCGCGGCCTCGACCTCGCCCAGTTCGATCCGGAAGCCGCGCACCTTGACCTGGTCGTCGGTTCTGCCGAGGTACTCCAGCTGCCCCCGCTCGTCCCAGCGGACCAGATCGCCGGTGCGGTACATCCGGCCGCCCGCGGGGCCGAACGGATCGGCCGTGAACCGCTGCGCGGTCAGCCCCGGCCGGCCGAAGTACCCCCGGGCCAGGCCCGGACCCGCCAGATACAGCTCGCCCGGCACACCGACCGGCACCGGCCGCAGCCGCGCGTCCAGGGCGTAGGCCCGGGTGGCGGCGACCGGGGCGCCGATGGGCGGGGTGCGGTCGGGATCGGCGGGGTCGCAGGTCCAGGCGGTGGCGTAGACGGTCGCCTCGGTGGGCCCGTAGATGTTCGCCACCCGGCAGCCGGGGATGGCCGCGCGGACCTCCTGGACGGTGCGGGCGGCGAGCCCCTCGCCCGCCAGCACCACCGTGCCGGCCGTCACCGAGACCGACCCCTTGCCGAGCACCTGCCCGAGCGCCGAGGGCACGGCGCTGATCAGGCTCGCCGTCCAGGCTTCCGTCCGCTCGGCCAGGGTGAGCAGATCGCGGACGATCTCGACGGCGCCGCCGGTCAGCAGCGGGCAGAGGATCTCGAAGACCGACACATCGAAGTTGAGCGAGGTCGAGGCCACCACATGGGACAGCCCCTGGGCGCCGAACTCCTCCCGCGCCCACGCGGCCAGCGCGGCCACGCTCTGATGGGTGACCACGACGCCCTTGGGCGTACCGGTCGACCCCGAGGTGTGGATGGCGTACGCCGGATGGCCGGGGTCCAGCGGGCAGCGCCGCTCGGCGTCGCCGATGTCCTGCGCGGGCAGCTCGGCCAGCCGTCGGCCGAACTCCGTGCCGTCCAGCAGGATCCGGCCGCCCGCCCCGGCGGGGATGCGGTCCGCCACGTCCGCGGTGGTCACCACCGTGTCCGGGGCGATGTCGCCGAGCATGAAGGCGATCCGCTCCGCCGGATACGCCGGGTCGACCGGGAGATAGGCCGCCCCGCTCTTGAGCACCGCCAGTACGGCCACCACCAGCTCCGGGGTGCGTGGCAGCGCGAGGGCCACGAACCGTTCCGGCCCGGTGCCCGAGGCGATCAGCAGCCGGGCGAGCCGGTTGGCGCGCTCGTTCAGCTCCCGGTAGGTCAGCCGTCCGCCGTCGCCCATCACCGCCACCGCGTCCGGGGTACGGGCCGCCTGCGCCTCGAAGAGCGCGGGCAGCACCGCGTGCGGCGCGGCGGCGACCGGGCCGCTGAAGCGGTCGAGGATCCCGCGCGTCTCGCCCTCGCCGATCAGCGGCAGGTCGTCCAGCCGGCGCTCCGGATCGGCGGCCATCTCCTTCAGCAGCGTGCGCAGACACGCCCCCAGCCGCTCGATCGTCGGGGCGTCGAAGGCCGCGGGGTCGTAGTCCAGTGAGATCGACAGCCGCTCCTCGGGCGCCACCACCACGCTCAGCGCGAAGTTGGTGGGCTCCACATCCCGCTCCTGCCGGATGCCGAGGCCGTGAGCCGTGATGGCCTCGCCGTCGAACGGGTAGTTCTCGAAGACCACGATCGAGTCGAAGAGGCTCACCCCGCCGGGCACCTCGCTCCAGCTCCCCAACTGGGCCAGGGACACGGACTCGAAGAGCCGGGCCTCCGACTGCGCCGACTGCAGCTCCCGCAGCCAGTCCAGCAGCCTGCTTTGCCCCGCCACCCGGACCCGGGTGGGGATGGTGTTGATGAACACCCCGACCATGGACTCCACGCCCGGCAGTGCGGCCGGCCGTCCCGAGACGGTGGTGCCGAAGCACAGGTCGTCGGACCCGCTGTACCGGGACAGCAGCAGCGCCCAGGCCCCCTGCACCACCGTGTTCATGGTCAGCCCGCCCCGCTGCGCCGTCGTACGGAGCAGGGCGGACTCCTCGGCGCCGAGGCTGACCCGGTGCGAGCCCGACGAGGCGGTGCGGTGTGCCTCCGACGCGGGCCGGTCGCACGGCAGTTCGGTGGGCGAGGCGAACCCCGCAAGCGCCGTACGCCAGTACCGCTCGGCCTCCGCCGTGTCCTGCTCACCGAGCCAGCCCAGGTACTCGCGGAACGGGCGGCGGGCGGCCACCACGGGCGCCCGGCCCGTGATGAGCGCCGCGTACCGCTCGCAGACCTCGTCGAAGACCTGTGCCGCGCTCCAGCCGTCGAGCAGCACATGGTGGAAGGTCCAGACGATCCGGACCTCGTCGGCGGACAGCCGGATCAGCGCCAGCCGCATCAGCGGCGCCGTGGCCAGGTCGATCCCCTCGGCCCGGTCCTCGGCGAGCATGCGGAGCAGCTCGGCCTCGCGCCACTCCTCGGACCGCTCCGTCCAGTCGTGGTGGACGATGCGGAGCTTGGCCCCGCGCGTCACGACCTGCAGCGGCTCCGGGGTGTCCGCCCACACCAGATGGGTGCGCAGGATCGGATTGGCGTCCACCGTGTGCCGCCACGCGGTGCCCAGGGCCTGCGGATCGCGCGCCCCGGTCAGCGTCAGCTGGACCTGGTTGACGTAGGTGTCCGACTCCGGATCCATCAGCCCGTGGAACAGCATCCCGGCCTGTGTCGGGGTCAGCGGATAGATGTCCTCGACCGCCCGGCCGTCGGCGGCGATCCGGTCCACCGCGGCCTGGTCCAGCCGGGCCAGCGGGAAGTCCGACGGGGTCCGGCCGCCCGCCGCGGGGTCGGCGCAGTGGCCGATGATCTCCGTCAGCGCGCGGAGCATCCCCCGCGCCAGCCCGGCCACGGTCTCCTCGGTGTGCGTCCCGGAGCCGTAGTACCAGGTGATCTCCAGGCACCGGCGCTCCACCCGGCCCACGACGTCCAGCAGATGGCTCCGGGCCGTGTCGGGCGCGGCGTCACCGCCCAGACCGTCTCGTACGGTGCGGACGAGACCGGTGTCCTCGGTGTCCTCACCAGTGGCCGACCAGTCGAACTGCCCGAGGTAGTTGAAGCTGATGCCGGGCTCGGCCGCGCCCCGCAGCCCCGAGGCGGGGTCGAGATGGCGCAGCGCGCCGTAGCCGATGCCGTGCGATGGAACGGCCCGCAGTTGCTCCTTGACGGACTTGAGCGTCTCGCCCCAGCCGCCCTCGGCAAGCTCCAGGGCGACCGGATACAGGCTGGTGAACCAGCCGACGGTGCGGGACAGGTCCACCCCGTCCAGCAGATGCTCCTCGCGGCCGTGGCCCTCCAGGTCCACGGCGATCCGGCGCCGCCCGGTCCAGTCGCCGAGCACCCGGCCCAGCGCCGCGAGCAGCACATCGTCCACGCGGGTGCGGTAGACCTCGGGGACCTGCCGCAGCAGCGCGTCGGTGCGCTCCCGGTCCAGCCGGACGGTGATCTGGGCCATGGACGCCACCGTGTTGTCGCCCTCGCCGTCCACGGGCAGCCCGGCGGCGCACTCCGCGGACACCGCCCGCCAGTGGGGGAGTTCGGCGTCGAAACCGCCGGTGGCGGTGTGCTCGGTCAGCTTGTGGGACCAGTCCCGTACGGAGGTGGTGCGCGGGCCGAGGTCGGCCCGCCCGCCCGCGAGCAGCTGCTGGTACGCGGTGTTCAGGTCCTCCAGCAGCACCCGCCAGGAGACACCGTCGACCACGAGGTGGTGGGCGGTCAGGAAGAGCGTCGGCCGCTGCCCGTCTCCGTGGTGGAACAGCCGCGCGGCCAGCAGCGGACCCCGCGCCAGGTCGAATCCGGCCTGTGCCTCCGCCATCGCCGCGTCCTCGGCGGCCCGCCGCTCCGGCGCGCCGAGCCCCGACAGGTCGTCCTCCCGTAAGAGCGCCGGGCTGGTCAGCTCCGGCGGCGGGCAGTACTGCCGGGGGCTTCCGTCGGCCCCGGGCTCGAACCGCGTCCGCAGCGCGTCATGGTGGACCAGCAGCGCGTCGAGCGCCGCGCGCAGCGCGCGGAGGTCCGGATCCCGCTGGAGTTCGACGACCACGGACTGGTTGAAGTGGCCGGGCCGGGCGGTCCGCAGACGTAAGAACCAGTGCTGGATCGGGGTGAACGGCACCTCGCCGGTCACCGGCCCGGTGTCGGCGGCGGGCGCCGCGGTCGGGGTGGTGACGGTGGCGAGCGAGGCGATCGTGGGGTGCCGGAACAGCTCCCGGGGGGTGAGGGCCAGCCCCGCCTGCCGGGCGCGGGAGGCCACCTGGATGCTGAGGATCGAATCCCCGCCCAGATGGAAGAAGTTGTCCTCGGCGCCGATCCGGTCCCGGCCCAGCAGCGTGCCCCAGATCTCGGCGAGGGTCCGCTCGGCGTCGGTGCGGGGCGCCACATATCCCGCCGTCCCGGCCGTCGCCGGATCGGGCGCGGGCAGCTTGCGGCGGTCCACCTTGCCGTTGCGGGTCAGCGGCAGCGCGTCGAGGGCGACGAACGCCGAGGGCACCATGTAGTCGGGCAGCAGGCCCCCCAGGAAGGCGCGCAGCTCCCCGGCGCCCGGCACCTCGGCCCCGTGGACCGGCACCGCATAGCCGGTCAGCAGTGTGCGGTCGCCCACGCGGGCGAGCGTGACGACAGCCTGCGCCACGGCCTCGTGGCGGGCCAGCGCGGCCTCGATCTCGCCCGGCTCGATGCGGAAGCCCCGGACCTTCAGCTGGTCGTCGGCGCGGCCCTGGAAGCGGAGTTCACCGTCGTCGGTCCAGGCCACGATGTCCCCGGTCCGGTACATCCGGGAGCCGGGCGGCCCGAACGGATCGGCGACATACCGCTCGGCGGTGGCGCCGGGACGGCCGTGGTAGCCGCGGGCCACCCCTGCGCCCGCGATGTACAACTCGCCGGGAATGCCCGGGGGTTGCGGCTGCAGCGCGCCATCGAGGACGTACGTCCGGGTGTTGTCCAGCGGCCGTCCGATGGGCAGCGAGCGCGGCAGCGCCTCCCCGGCGCGGAAGGGGCGCCGGGTGGCGAAGGTCGTGGTCTCGGTGGGCCCGTAGCCGTCCACCACGGTCAGCTCCGGGCAGGCCGTGAGCACCCGGCGCACCGCCCCGGGGGGCACCGCCTCACCGCCGGTCCACACCTCCCGGGCACCGCGCAGCGCCTCCGGCGCCTCCTGCGCGAGCAGCCGGAACAGCCCGGCGGTCAGCCACAGACCGCTCACCCCGTGCTCCGCGATCGCCCGGCGCACGGTGTCCGCGTCCACGTCCCCGGCGGGCGCCAGCACGGCTCGGCCGCCGCGCAGCAGCGGCACCCACAGCTCGTACGTCGAGGCGTCGAACGCCTGGGGCGAGTGCACCAGTACCCGGTCGTGGCCCGCGAAGGCGCGGTCCGCGACGAGGGCGGTCACATCGCGGTGGCGCACCGCCACCCCCTTGGGCCGCCCGGTGGAGCCCGAAGTGAACATCAGATACAGGGCGTTGTCGGGGGAGAGCGCCACGCTCGGCGGCTCGGACGGGCCGTCGTCTCCGCCGCCGGACTCCACCACCAGCGTCCGCCGGCCGTCCGCGATGTCCGCCGCCGTGCGCTCCCAGGCGCGGTCGGTCAGCAGCACCTCCGCCCCCGCCTCCGCCAGCACGCTCCGCAGCCGGTCCTCGGGGGCGCGGGTGTCCAGCGGTACGTACACCCCGCCCGCCTTGACGACCGCCAGCAGCGCCACCACCAGCTCCACCGACCGGTCCATCAGGACGGCCACCGGACGCTCCGGGCCGACGCCGTGGCCGATGAGCCGGTGGGCCAGCCGGTTGGCGCGGGCGTCCAGCTCCCGGTAGCTCACCGGGCCCGCCTCGCCGTCCAGGGCCGTCGCGTCCGGCGCACTCCGCACCCGGTCGGCGAACATCCCGGCCACCGTGGACTCGGGCAGCGGGATCGCGGTGTCGTTCCACTCCCGGAGCACCTGGTGGCGCCGCACCGAGGTGAGCATCGGAAGGCGCGCCGGCGCCCGGTCCGGGCCGTCGGCCATGGCGGTCAGCAGCACCGTCAGATACTCCGCCAGCCGCCGGGCGGTGGCCGTATCGAACAGCGCCGGGTCGTAGCCGAGCCGCAGCGCCAGCTCCGCGCCGGGGTAGACCACCAGGGACAGCGGGTAGTTGGTGGTCTCGACGCCGTCCAGCTCGCGCAGGGCGAGGCCGTGGGCGGCGGCGAGGTCATCGCCGAGCGGATAGTTCTCGAAGACCACGATGGAGTCGAAGAGGTTCACCCGCTCGGGCAGACCGGTCCAGGACCGCAGCCGGGTGAGCGGTACGAAGTCGAACCGCCGGTCCTCGGTCTGCCCGGCCTGCACCGCGCTCAGCCAGGACAGCAGGGTGGCATCGGCCGGCACCGTGAGGCGGGTCGGCACGGTGGTGATGAACAGCCCGTTCATCGTCTCCACGCCCGCCAGCTCCGGCGGCCGTCCGGACACCGTGGTCCCGAAGACGACGTCCTCGCGCCCGGACTGCCGGGCCAGCAGCAGCGCCCAGGCGCCCTGCACCACGGTGTTCAGGGTGAGCCCCTCGCCCCGGGCCAGCTCCTGAAGCCGGCTGGTGGTGGCGGCGGGCAGGGTGAGCCGGATGTCCTCGGTGGACTCGGCGTGATGGCTCTCGGTGGGCTCCCGGTCGTACGGCAGCGGGGTGGACTCCGTGAGATCGCCGAGCCGGGCCCGCCAGTGCTCCTCGGCCGGCGCCCCGTCGCGCTCCCGCAGCCACGCCACATAGTCGCTGAACGGGCGGCGGCCGGGCAGACCGGTGGCCAGGTCCGCGCCGGACGCTCCGTCACGCGCCCGCGCATGGCAGTGGAAGACATCCGAGAGCACCTGGAAGAGGCTCCAGCCGTCCAGGATCAGATGGTGGAACGTCCACACCACCTGGACCTCGGTGGCCGACAGCCGGGCCAGTGCCAGCCGCGTCAGCGGGGCGGCGGCCAGGTCGAGACCGCGCTCCCGGTCCTCGGCGAGAAACCCGCGCAGCTCCTCCCGGCGCTCGTCCGGCCCGGACAGCCGACGCCAGTCGAGCAGGGTGACCGGGATCCGTATCCCGCGCTCCACCACCTGGACCGGCTCCGGCACCCCCTCCCACACCACGCGGGCGCGCAACACCTGCGTACGGTCGGCGACCTGCTGCCAGGCCGCGGCCAGCGCCGCCGGATCGGGTACCCCGTCGAGGACGAAACCGAGCTGCTGGAAGTAGGCGCGCCGATCGTCCTGGGCCAGGCTGTGGAACAGCATGCCCGCCTGGGTGGGGGTGAGCGGGTAGATGTCCTCCACCGTGCCGCCGTTCCCCGCCAGCCGGTCCACGGCCGCCTGGTCCAGGGGGGCGAGCGGGAAGTCGGACGGGGTGCGGCCGCCCGCGCCGGGCGCGCTGCCGTGCCGGGCGATCTCGCACAGCGCCTCGCGGAACTCCTCGGCGAGCCGGGCGACCGTCTCCTCCCGGTGCAGATTCCCGGAGTAGAACCAGGTGAACTCCAGGTCGTCCCCCTCGACCCGGCCCACCACCTCCAGCGGATGCGGGCGGGGCGAGGCCGGGTCGGCGTCCAGGGCCAATTCCCGGTGGAGACCACGGAAGAGGCCGTCGCCACCGCCGGGCGCCTCGAACCGGCCGAGGTAGTTGAAGCTGATCCCGGCCGTGGGACCGTCGGGAAGGCCCTCGCCATCGAGCAGATGACGCCGCACCCCATAGCCCAGACCACGCCGTGGCACGGCCCGCATCTGCTCCTTGACCGACTTGAGGACCTCGCCCCAGCCGCCGTCCGGAAGGTCGAGCGCCACCGGGAAGCGGGTGGTGAACCAGCCGACCGTACGGGAGAGATCCAGGTCCGCGAAGAGCTCCTCGCGGCCGTGGCCCTCCACGTCCACCGGCACCCGGGCGCGCCCGGTCCAGCGGTGCAGCACCCGGGCCAGCGCGCTCAGCAGCACATCGTTGACCTGTGTCCGGTAGACCTCCGGCAGCGTCTGGAGCAGTGCGGTGGTCTCCTCCGGGCCGAGCCGAAGGGTGACCGACCGGGCCGAGGCATACGTGTTCGGCCCCTCCAGGTCCATGGGCAGCGAGGGGTCGCAGGCCCCGGCCAGGCCGGTCCAGTACGCCTCCTCGTCGGCGAACCCGCCCTCGGCCGCATGGGCGCCCAGCCGCAGCGCCCAGCGGCGCAGCGGGGAGGACTTCGCGGGCAGCCCGGCCCCCTCGTCCCGGGCCGCCCGCCGGTAGGCGCTGTCGAGATCCTCCAGGAGGACCCGCCAGGACACCCCGTCCACGACCGCGTGATGGACGGTGAGATGGAGGACCGGGTGCGGCCCGGCGTCCCGGTCGAGCACCGCGCGCAGCAGCGGTTCCCCGGCCAGGTCGAAGCGGCCCAGATGCGCGCCGCCGGTTGTCTTCAGCGGTACACGGACCGCCGCCGCGTCCTCGATCCGCTGGTGCCAGCCGTCATCCCGGCGGTGGAACCGGGAGCGCAGGGCGTCATGGTGTGCCACCAGCGCGTCCACGGCGTGCCGCAGCGCGTCCTCGTCCACGTCCTCGGGGAGCAGCAGGGAGATGGTCTGGTTGAAGTGGCCGGCCCGCTCGGGGTCGGTGGTGAACAGCCAGTGCTGAATGGGGGTCAGCGGCAGCTCCCCGGTGGCCGTCTCGTCCCCGTCGGAGCCGGGCGGCCCGGCCGGGGCCGTGGTGGTGTCCAGATACAGGGCCAGCGCGGCGACCGTCTGGTGGCGGTAGACATCGCGCGAGGTGACGGCGAGCCCGGCCTGCCGTGCCTGGGAGACCAGTTGGATGCTGAGGATCGAATCGCCGCCGAGGGAGAAGAAGTTGTCCTCCACCCCCACCCGCTCCACCCGCAGGACCCGGGCCCAGACCGCCGCCAGGGTCCGCTCGGTGGCGGTGCGGGGCGCCACATACCCCGGTGCCGCGGCCTCGGCCCAGTCCGGCTCGGGGAGCCGGCCGCGGTCCAGCTTGCCGTTGGGGCTCAGGGGCATCCGCTCCAGGACGACGACCGAGGCCGGCACCATGTAGTCGGGCAGCGAACGCCGCAGGAACCGCCGCAGCCCCGCCGGGTCCGGTGCGGCGCCCGCGGCGGCCACCACATACGCGATCAGCCGCGTATGACCGTCCGCCTCCCTTGCGACGGCGGCGGCCTCGGCGATGTCGGGGTGGCGCAGCAGCGCCGTCTCCACCTCGCCCAGCTCGATGCGGAAGCCGCGGATCTTCACCTGGTCATCGGCCCGGCCCAGGTACTCCAGCCGGCCGTCGCCGTTCCAGCGGACCAGGTCACCGGTGCGGTACATCCGGCTGCCGGGCCGCCCGAAGGGGTCCGCGAGAAAGCGGCGGGCGGTCAGCCCGGGCCGCTTCAGATAGCCCCTGGCCAGGCCCTGCCCGCCCAGATACAGCTCACCGGTCACCCCGGGCGGCACCAGCCGGAGCGTCGGGTCCAGGACATACGCGCGGGTGCCCGCGACCGGGCGGCCGATCGGCGGGGCCTGCGACGGCGCCTGCCCGTCGCAGAACCAGGCGGTGGCGTAGACCGTGGCCTCGGTCGGCCCGTACAGATTGGCGATCCGGCAGGACGGCATGGCCTCCCGGATGTCCCGTACGGTCTGGGCGGGCAGTGCCTCGCCTGCCAGCACGACGGTCCGGGCCAGGGCCGCCGGGGGATCCTCGCCCAGAAGCCGGGAGAACACCGAGGGCACCCCGCTGAGCAGCCCCTGCGCCCGCGGCCGGTCGCCCGGATCGGTGAGGGCGAGCAGATCCGGCACCACCTCCACACTGCCGCCGGCCAGCAGCGGGCAGAGGAGTTCGAAGACCGACACATCGAAGTTGAGCGAGGTCGAGGCGACCACGTCGGTCAGCCGCTCACGGCCCAGCTCCGCCTCGGCCCAGGCCGCGAGCCCCGCCACGCCGCGGTGGGTGGCCACCACGCCCTTGGGCCGGCCGGTCGATCCAGAGGTGTAGATGACATACGCGGGATGGGCCGGGTCCAGCGGACGGATCCGCTCACCGTCGGTGATGTCGCCGTCCGCGAGCCCGTCCAATTCGGCGCGGACCGCCGGGTCGTCCAGCACCAGCGGTTCGGCGTCCGGGGGCAGGCAGCCGGCCGTCCCGGTGGTGGTGAGGATGGTCGAGGGCGCGGCGTCGTCCAGCATGAACGCGATGCGCTCGGCCGGATAGCCGGGGTCCACCGGCAGATATCCGGCGCCCGCCTTGAGCACCGCCAGCAGGACGACGACGAGTTCGGCCGAGCGCGGCAGGGCGAGGGCCACCAGCCGCTCGGGACCGGCGCCCCGGGCGATGAGCAGCCGCGCCAGCCGGTTGGCGCGCCGGTTCACCGCGTCGTAGGAGAGGCTGGTGTCCTGGCAGGTCACGGCGGTGGCGGCCGGTCGCCGCGCCACCTGGGCGGCGAAGAGATCGGGCAGGGTGGCCTCGATGGCGGTCTGCTCCGGCCCGTTCCAGGCGTCGAGCATCGCATGCCACTCGGCGTCGGCCAGCATCCGCAGCTCGGCCAGGGTGGCGCCCGGATCGGCCACCATGGCGGTCAGCAACCGGTGCAGATGCCCGGCCATCCGCTCGATCGTGGCCGTGTCGAACAGATCGGAGTTGAACTCGACGGTCAGCCCCAGCGAGCCGTCGTCGCGGGGCAGGAACTCCAGCACCAGATCGAACCGCGCGGCCGGGCGCGGCAGGGAGTGCTCGGTGATCCGCACACCCCCCGCCTCCTGGGTGGGCACCATGGCGCTCTGCTGCACCACGAGCGCCTGCACCAGCGGATTGCGGCTGGGGTCGCGGCGCGGGGCCAGCTCCTCGACGACCCGCTCGAACGGCAGCCGGTCATGGCCGAAGGCGTCCAGCACCGTCTCGCGCATCGCGTCCAGGAACCGCTCGACCGTGCTGTCCCCGTCGACATCGGCGCGCAGCACCAGGGTGTTGACGAAGAAACCGGCGACCGACTCCAGCTCCTTGCGGTGGCGTCCGGCGGTGACGGTGCCGAAGGCGATGTCGCGCTGGCCCGAGTAGCGGGAGAACAGCACCGCGACGGCGGACGCGAGCAGGGTGAACAGCGTGGTGTCCCGCTCCCTGCCGAGCCGGGTCAGCCCGGCCACCAGCCCGGCGGGCAGCTCACGGCGGTGCACCTCGCCCGCCGTGGTGCGCACCGGCGGGCGCGGTCGGTCGGTGGGCAGCTCCAGCGTCTGCATCCCGGCCAGCCGGCCCCGCCAGTACTCCAGATCGGCGTCGTCCGGGGCGCTGGCGGGACGGCCGCGCTCCCAGACCGCGAAGTCCGGGTACTGCAGGGCGGGTTCGGGGAGCGCGGCAGCGGTTCCGGACACTTCGGCGGCGTAGAGCGCGGCCAGCTCGCGCACCAGCACCCCGACCGACCAGCCGTCGGTGACGATGTGATGCTGCGCCAGCAGCAGGATGTGCTCCTCGTCGGCGAGCCGGATCAGCAACGCCCTGGTCAGCGGCCCCTGTCGCAGGTCGTAGGGGCGGTTCAGCTCGCCGGTCAGGGTGCGCTCGAGCGCCTCGGCGCGCTCCCGTGGCGGATGCCCGCCGAGGTCGACCCGGTCCAGCGGTACGGTCGCCTGCGCGGCCACCTGCTGCACCCCGTGCCCGTCCACGGTGGCGAAGGTGGTGCGCAGGGCGTCATGGCGGGCGGCGAGCCGGTCCAGCGCCCGGCGCAGCGCGGCCGCCTCCAGCGGGCCGTCGAGCCGCAGCCCGGCCCCGGTGTTGTACTCGGTGCCGCCGGAGGTCAGATCGTCCAGGAACCACAGCCGCCGCTGGGCGGAGGACAGCGGCAGCGGACGGTCGCGCGGCGCGGGCGGGATCGGCGCTTCGGGCGCCGCGGGCGCGTCGGTGGCCCCGGCGGGCAGCCGGCCCGCCAGCCGCGCCACCGTCCTGGCGTCGAGCAGGTCGCGCAGCGAGAGCTCCACGCCCAGTTCGGCCCGGACGCGGGTGAGCAGCCGCACTCCGAGGATGGAGTCGCCGCCCAGGCCCAGGAAGTCGTCCTCCACGCCCACCGTGTCCACCGGCAGCACCTCGGACCAGATACGGGCCAGGGCCTCCTCGGCGGGGGTGCGCGGGGCGATATGGCGCCAGGCGCCGTCCGGCGCGGAGCGCGGGGCGGGCAGCGCCTGCCGGTCGATCTTGCGGTGCGGGGTGAGGGGGAACGCGTCCAGCACCACATAGGCGGACGGCACCATATGCGCCGGCAGCACCCGGGCCGCCGCGGCGCGCACCTCCCCGGCCTTCGGCGGGGTCCCGCCGCTGGGCGGCACCAGATAGGCGACCAGCCGCTTCTGGCCGGGCTCGTCCTCCCGTACGGTGACCACGGCCGTGCCCACCTGGGGGTGGCGGGCCAACGCGGCCTCCACCTCGCCCAGTTCGATGCGGAAGCCGCGTATCTTGACCTGGTGGTCGGCCCGGCCGAGGAATTCCAGTTCACCGTCGGCGTTCCAGCGGACCAGGTCACCGGTGCGGTACAGCCGGGAGCCGGGCGGGCCGAAGGGGCAGGCGGTGAACCGCTCGGCGGTCAGCCCCGGCCGGTCGAGATAGCCGCGGGCCAGGCCCGCGCCGCTGACGCAGAGCTCTCCCGTGGCGCCGACCGGCACCTGCCGCGCCGCCTCGTCCAGCACGAACACCCGGGTGTTGGGAAGCGGACGGCCGATCGGGGGCGCGCCGGAGCCCGCCGACAGGGCGTCCGTCCAGGTGGCCACGACCGTGGCCTCGGTCGGGCCGTAGGAGTTGACCAGCCGCCGCCCGGGCGCCCACAGGTCCACCAGATCGGCGGGGCAGGCCTCCGCGCCCACGATCAGGGTGCGGAAGTCGGGCAGCCCGTCGTGGAGTTCTTCCGGCGGCACGGTCGCGAGCGCCGCCGGGGGGATCAGGGCATGGGTCACCCGCTTCTCCCGCAGCACCGAGGCCAGCTCGGCGCCCAGCAGGGGCCCCTCCGGGGGCACCACCAGGGCCGCCCCGGCGAGCAGGGAGGAGCACAGCTCCAGGACGGAGGCGTCGAAGCTCGGCGAGGAGAACTGCAGCACCCGGTCGCCCGGCCGGACCCGGTAGTGGGCCGTCGTCGCGGCCGAGAAGTTCCCCAGACCGGCGTGCGGCACCAGTACGCCCTTGGGCACACCCGTGGATCCGGAGGTGTAGATGACATACGCGGGATGCTCGGGGAGCAGCGGGCCGAGCAGGTCCGCCCGGCCGGGTGCGTGATCGGGGCCCGCCGCGGCCGCCACCTCCCGGATCCGCGCCGGGTCGTCGAGCACGGTCACCGGCCGGGCGTCGGCCAGCATCATGGCGCGGCGCTCCTCGGGATGCGCCGGATCGATCGGGAGGTACGCGCCGCCGGCCTTCGCCACCGCCAGTTCGGCCACCACCAGTTCGGCCGAGCGGGGCAGGACCAGGGCCACCACCCGCTCCGGCCCCACGCCCTGCCCGATGAGGTGGTGGGCCAGCCGGTTGGCCCAGCGCTCGACCTCGTCGAAGGACCACTCGCGGTCGTCCGCCACCAGGGCCGGCGCCTTGGGGGTGCGCCTCGCCCATACGGCGAAGAGCTCGCCGAGCGGCGCGCGGGAGACGGCACGGTCCGTGGCGTTCCACGCCGCCGGAGGGAGGTCCGGGACATCCTGGGGTGCGGACACCGATGAGGTCGCGTAGTGGTCCGTCATGGCGGGGTGTGGCCCTTCAGAGCGGTTGAACGGGCGGATGGGTGACGGTTCGGGCCTTGCCGGCGCCGAGCCGGGGCGCCCGCACCCGGCCGGGGGAGATGTGGGGAGACGGCCGTGCGGGTGGGCGGTGGGGCCTCAGACCAGGGCGCTCTTACGGGCCATCCGGCCCGAGAGCTGGATCCGGTCGACGGCGCCGGTCCGCGGATCGCGGACGAAGCGTCCGCCGGGGATCCGGCGTCCGGAGGACGGGTCCACCAGATCGCAGGTGAGGTCCTCATGACAGACCAGCGGCGCGGGGAGGTCGCCGTCCACGGACAGGGCGAGGCCACCGCCGTCGCCCATGGTCACCTGGTACTCGATGTCGCCGTTGAGATAGATCCCGGTGCACTGCGAGGTCACGGCCATGGGGGTGGCCAGGTGCCGCGGGGTGGGGCTGGCGGGCACCCGGACGCCGGTGATCTCGGCGAGGACATCGGTCAGTTCGTTCCACAGCTCGGTGCCGCCGCCCGCGTTGGCGGTGAAGCCGACCACCACCCCCGTGGCGGGATCGGCCCGCAGCGAGCAGGAGGTGCCCTGGGCGTTGCCGTCGTGTCCGAACCACAGTGTCTCGCCGTGCCGGAAGAGCGCCCATCCCAGGCCCCAGCCGTCGGCCAGCACACCGGGGTCGGCGCCGGGCACGGGGCGGCGCATCTCCTCCGCGAGCTCACGGGGCGGCACCCCCCGCGGGCCGTCGCCGAGATGGGCCCGGCCCAGCGCCACCAGATCCAGGGCACTGGCCCGCAGCGCACCGGCCGCGGCTTCGGCGGGGGCGAGGTTCTGCCGCACCGGTCTCGTCCTGCCCGTGGCCGTGTTGGCCGAGTGGCCGCGCGCGGTGGGCCGGTGCGGGGTGGCGGCGGTGCCGATGAAGGACGGCACGGTGCCCAGCGGATCGAGCAGTACGGACCGCATGGCCTCCTGCCAGCTCATCCCGGTGACCGTCTCGATCAGCCGGCCCGCCGCGACATAACCCGCGTTGGAGTAGGAGAAGTCCGTGCCCGGAGGCATCACCAGGGTGCGGTCGGTGCAGTGGTCCAGCAGATAGCGTGCGGCGGTCACCGAGGCCACCTGGTCCGAGTCGGGCCCGGACGGCAGCCCCGCGGTATGGCTGAGCACCTGGCGCACCGTGCACGGCGGACCGGCCCGGCGCAGCTCCGGCACATGGTCGCCGAGCGGATCGTCCAGCTCCACATCGCCGTCCGCCACCAGAAGCGCCACCACGGTCGCGGTGTACGCCTTGGTGACGGAGCCGATGGGCACGGCCGCCTCGGCGGTGAACGGCTCGCCGGTCTCCGCGTCCAGGACGCCGGTCTCCACGGCGAGCGTCATCCCGCCGCTGTGTACGGCGAGTTGGGCGCCGGGCACCTGATGGGCGCGGGCCAGGGCGGTCAGGCGGTCCTCGAGGACGCGGCGTATCTTCGACCGCTCGACGGACGGTGCCGGGGTCGGACGTAACACGGTGCACTCCTTGCCGGGGGACGGAACGGGATGGGCGACAGGGGCCGGGTCATGGCAGCTGGCTCGTGGCCGTGACATCCCGGGGCACGATCGTGAAGCCCTGCCAGTGGGTGGGCATCGGGTCCTGGTCCTCGTCCCTGGGCACATGGTGGAAATCGACGCTGACCCAGGCGACCGGGTCGGTGAGCTTCTCGCCGCCGGTGTACTTGTCGACCGAGGTGGCGCAGTCCGGGGCGGTGTTGCCGTAGGCCAGCCGCTCGCACTCCCGGTACTGCGTGAAGTACATGTCGTGGTGGGTGAATTCCTCGGTCTCGTGCGGACCCCGGTACTGATCGCTGTGGTGGTTGTCGATCTCCCAGGACTTGGCGTGGCCGTCGGAGTTCTCGGCCGTGGGGTTCACCACCCGCCAGAATCGGGTGGGCGCGAGGTCCGCCGCGGTCTCATGGGAGAGCACGGTGCGTTTGGTGGTGCGCTCGGCCGTGCCGCTGCCCAGGTAGTCGTACTGCTCCACGGTGTTCGCCGACTGTCCGTCGACGTCGAAGTCCAGCCGCCAGAAGATGTTGTGCGAGTGGTTCTCGCTGAACCGGGTGGAGCCCACCCCGGTCGGCCAGCCGCTGCTCGCGTCGGAGAACTGGAACGGCGAGAGGCTCCCGGTGGCGCCCGACCGGGGAGTGATGGAACCGTCGTCCGAGAAGCGCCATTCGGTGATGTAGTCGTACCAGCCGATCTCGGAAACCGAGAAGACGACCAGGTCGGTGCCGTGCAGAACGCCCTTCTCCACCGCGCTCTTGTAGGCGAACGGCCGGGACTGCTCCTCGGCGCACAGCACGGGGGTGTCCCGGAACTCGTGCAGCCGCCCGTCGGGGCAGTCCTTGGCGCTGAGCGGGGTGAGTGTGCCCTGCTCCAGATCGCCGAAGCCGATCGCGGAGACGTCGTAGAAGCGCGGCTGACCGCTGTCGTAGGGCACATGCACCTCGGCGAGCGAGGCGCTCTCGAGGACACGGGTGGGGGCGCCGCGGTTCGGGGTGTAGATCACATCGCTGAGCACCGCACCGGTGTTGCGGTCGATGTCCCAGCACATCTGCCACCGGGCACCGTTCTTCAGGGTCGTGTCGATGCGATCCGCGGCGGGGCAGGACGGCGCCGCCGAGGCCCTCGCGGTCGCGGCGGACGCCGGGCCCGGCACCCACAGGGCCAGCAATCCCACCGCGGCGACCAGCACACGGGCACGCCGAAACAGACTGGACACGGACGAAGCTCCCCTCACAGGCCGATGACGGCGGCGCGCCTGGCCGACAGATCGATGACGATCCGGCTGGTGTCGATCCACTTGCCACCCGGAAGGCGCACGAAGAGCTGCACACACCGGTGCTCACCGCACCGGGACACCTTCCGGGCGCCGGCCACCCCCTTGGCGCGGGAACCGAGGAACGACATGCTCTGGAGGCGCAGTTGGGAGGGCGAGGTCAGCCGCTTCCCGGTCTGCGAGGTGAAGGAGTCGCGCATCCCCGGGCCGAGCCGGCGGTCGGCCAGGACGACCTTCACCGCCTCACGGGCCTCGGCCAGGGTGGGAGGCGGCTGGACGCCGTGCTGCCGGGCGGAGTCGAGGACCTTCTTGGAGCGCAGATCGACCAGCCGGGTGATGAGGGTGTCCGAGGCGTAGTCGTAGAGCTGGACCTCGGCCCGGCTGTCGGGGGCGGAGGAGGCCGACTTGGCCCGGGGCGGACGGCGGGTGTCCAGCGGCTCGGCGCCGGAACCGCCCGCGGCGTTCCGCTCCCCGCCCCCGGTGTCCTTCTTCGCGGCCTTGCCGCCCCGCGCGGGCGCGGTCGCGGGCCGGGTGGCGGCGTCGACGGCGATGCGGGACGCCTCGCGCGACTCCCCGGGCGTCAGCCGGCCGGAGTGCGAGGCGACGACGGCCGCGGGCTCCGGGGCGTCGGACGCGGGCGATCCGGTGGCCTGGAGGGCGGCGATCCCGCCGCCTGCCAGCACCGCCGTCAGACCCAGAGCCGCGGACCCGCGCCATCGCCGACGACGGCGCCCCCTCGTATCGTCCTCGCCCCTGTCAGTGGCGTTGTCTCTCATCACCCAGCCGTTTCCGTTGTCGGTCAGGAGAGCCCGGTGGGGCTCGCGGTGACAGCACTCGGCCGGATCCCGATTTGTCGATGGTGCGTTCCCCGTCCGCACCGACGGGATTCAAGCCGCTGACGACGGCTCGCGCGGACCCCCCGGACACTTCGCTGTCCACTGATGGCTCACGCTTTCACCACTCCGGGCGGCGTAACAGTCGCATTTGTCATCAAGCGGCTGTGAGAAACGCATGTCTCGATGGGGGGCCGAACGGCCGCAAAGCGATGACGGGGAAGGCCCGTTGGAAGCCGCTCTGCCATCATGCTCACATGAGCCATTCGATCACCATTCGATGTGACATCTGTGGCGCCACGCATTCCTCCTCCGCGGCCGACAGCATCGGTGCGCTCCGCGAAGCCACCGTCAAAATGAGCTGGTCCAGGGCGCGATGGGATGACCGGGTGATCGATATGTGCGGTGGGTGCGGCGTCGGTGAAAAGGCGCCGAGCGAGTCCGGACGAGGCTGCGGTTCCTGTGAGGGTGGCGAACTTTTCGATGCCCTCGGACACGACAGAATCGGACATCGTTTGGCCAATGCATTACTCAGAGCTGGTATCGATAATCTCGAACTACTCTCCAGTTTCTCCGCGCGCCAGCTTCGCGATCTGGAGGGCATCGGCGCCGTGAGCGCACACCACGCACTCAATCGTCTGCACTCCGCACCGAGCGAAAGGCCATCGTGAACGAATATTCCACCGGAACATCCGCGCGGCCCACTCTGTACACCGGCCAACGCCACCGGATGCTGTGGGTGGTGGGCGTGGTGTTCTCCGCCGGGCTGCTGGCGCCGCTGTTGTTCCTCGGCGCCGCGCGTAAGGGGATCGTGCCGCGCACCGTACCCGCCGGGTACGCGGTGGCCATCTATCCGATCGCGCTCGGACGCCAGTGGCTGCCCGACCCGGGCGACTGGATCTCATGGACACTCGCGGCCGTGGTTCTCACCGCGGCCGTCCATGCCGTGCTGCTGGACACCGGCCGTACGCCCGGCGGTTGACCGTCGGGCACGGGCCTCAGCTCTGTGCGGTGGGGCGGACCACGATCTCGCCGACGTCGACACCGGCCGGCTGCTCGATGGCGAACGCGATGGCGCGGGCGATGGCGTCCGGCGGCATCGCGATCTTGGCCATGGAGTCCTGGATCTGGCTCTTCGTGTCCGGGTCGGTGATGGAATGCGCGAGCTCCGTCTCGGTGAACCCCGGCGAGACGGTGGTCACCCGCAGCGACTCGCCCGCCTCCTGGCGCAGCCCCTCGGAGATGGCGCGTACGGCGTTCTTGGTGCCGGCGTAGACCGACATCGTCGGGACGATGGTCAGCCCGGCGGTGGAGAGGGTGTGGACGAAATGCCCGAAGCCCTGCTCGCGGAAGACGGGCAGGGCTTCGGCGATGCCGTACAGCACGCCCTTGATGTTGACGTCGATCATCTCCTCCCAGTCCTCGACGCGCAGATCGTCGAGGGCCGAGATCGGGCTGATACCGGCGTTGCTGACCAGCACATCGAGCTTTCCGTATCGCTCGCGTGCCGTCGCGACCAGGCGGGACAGATCCGCGCGCCGCTTCACATCCGTGACGACGGGGACGGCCTCGCCGCCCGCCTCGGCGATCCGGGCCGCCAGCGCCTCGATGCGGTCCGACCGCCGCGCGGCGAGGACGACCTTCGCTCCACGCTCGGCGAGCAGCAGCGCGGTGGCCTCGCCGATGCCGCTGCTCGCGCCCGTAATGGCGATGACCTTGCCTTCGATACCGGACATCATGGGGAGTCCTTCCAGGGGGATTGCGGGAAAAAGGGGAGGCGGCGATGGCCTACAGTGAGAACCGGAGTCGCCTCCACTTCACTGCGCACACAGTAAGTGGGTGCGCCTCCACTTAGCAACCGGAGAATGAGGAGAGCCGCCGATGGCCAGGGATCCAGGGCGCCCGCTGCGGGCCGACGCACAGCGCAACCGGGAGAAGATCCTCTCCGCCGCGGTGCGGGTGTTCGCCGAGGAAGGGCTGGACGCCCACCTCGAGCGCATCGCCAAGGAGGCGGGCGTGGGCACCGGCACCCTCTACCGGAACTTTCCGACCCGCGAGCTGCTGATCGAGGCCGCCTACCGCAATGAGCTGGCCCGGCTCTGCGACGCCGCCCCCGAGCTGCTGGCGGCCCTGCCCCCGCGCGAGGCGATGCGCGCGTGGCTGGGCCGCTTCATGGACTACGCGAACGCCAAGCTGGGCATGGCGGACGCGCTGCGGGGTGTCGTCGCGTCGGGCGTCAATCCGTACGCCCAGAGCCACGAGATGATCCAGGACGCCCTCTCGCGGCTGATGGACGCCGCCGTCACGGCCGGTGTGATCCGGTCCGACATCAGCGCGACCGACATGTTCGCCGCTCTTTCCGGCATCGCCCTCGCCTCGGGGAAGCCCGAACAGCGCGAGCAGGCCGACCGCCTCCTCGACCTCACCCTGGACGGATTGAGTGCCGGATCCCGTCCTCAGTAAAGATTTCTGAGTTTTCAGTTCAGACTCTTGTGCCAGCCGCTCAGCGCTCTTAGCGTGTCCGGCCATGGAGAACGAACACCCCACGGACCGGGCCGCCGGTACCGGCGACGAGTCCGTTGGCGATCGGCTGCGTGCGCTGCGCAAGGCACGACGGCTGACGCTGCGGACCGTCGCCGAGGCCGCCGCGATCAGTGAGGGCTATCTGAGCCAGATAGAGCGCGGGCAGGCCAACCCCAGCATCGCCACCCTCCAGCAGGTCGCCGCCGCGCTCGGCCTGAAGGTGGCCGACCTGTTCGGCGACGACTTCACCAGCGGCCCGAGCGTGCTGCGCGCCGAGGAGGCGCCCCGGCTCGCCCTCGGGGTGCTCGGCGGGCGCAAGTTCCGGCTGACCCCTGGGCCGCAGCACCATCTCGAGGTGTTCCTGGGGGAGTTCGACGCCCACGGCTCCACGGGGGAGACCCTCTACAGCCACGGCGACTCGGAGGAGTTCCTCTACGTACTCGAGGGCACGGTCTCCCTCCAGCTCGGCGACCGCTCCTTCACCCTCGGGGCCGGTGACAGCATCCGCTACTCCTCCGCCGTACCGCACCGGCTGCGCGAGACGGCCGCGGCGGCCGCCCGGGTGCTGTGGGTGATCAGCCCACCCAGCTACTGACCCGCACCCCCTGGGTCCATCCTCCTGGATCCGCCCTCCTGGATCCGCCCTCCTGGATCCGCCCTCCTCGATCCGCGACGAAACCGGGGCCATCCCCAGGCCGCCCGACCAGCGGCCGTACGACCACGATTGGCTGAGTGCCGCAGTGCTGAACGGAAATGTGTCCTTCTGGTACCGCCAGACCGGTTTCCCCGAACGGCGTCCGCCCCTCGACGGCGACCTCGCCACCGATGTGTGCGTCGTGGGCGCGGGCTTCACCGGGCTGTGGACCGCGTACTACCTCAAGCAGGCCGCCCCCGATCTCGATATCGCCGTCGTGGACCGGGAGTTCGCCGGATTCGGCGCCTCGGGGCGGAACGCCGGCTGGCTCAGCTGCAAGATCGCCGGATCCGCCGGGACCTATGCGAGGAAGCGCGGGCGCGAGGCCGTCATCGCCCTGCAGCGGGAGATGATCCACACCGTGGACGAGGTGATCTCGGTGGCCCGTACCGAGGGCATCGAGGCCGACATCGTCAAGAGCGGCTATCTCACCGTCGCCCACGGCGCGGCCCAACTCCCCCGGCTGCGCACCGCGTACGACAAGCTCCGGCACTGGGGCGCACAGGACCTGGAGTGGCTGAGCGCACCCCGGGTCGCCGAGCGGCTGCGCCTGGACGGGGCGCTGGGCGGCTACCACAATCCGCACTGCGCCCGGGTCCACCCGGCCAAGCTGGTGCAGGGCCTGGCCCGCGCGGTGGAGGCGCGGGGCGTACGGATCCTGGAGTCCACCCCCGTCACCGCCATCGCCCCCGGCCGAGTCAGCACCCCGTTCGGCACCATTGGCGCGGGCCGGATCGTCCGCGCCACCGAGGGCTTCACCAGCGGTATCGAGGGCGAGCGGCGCACCTGGCTGCCGATGAACTCCTCGATGATCGTCACCGAGCCGCTCCCCGACGAGCTGTGGAAGCGGCTCGGCTGGGAGGGCCAGGAACTCGTCAGCGACGCCACTCACGCCTACACCTACGGACAGCGCACCGCGGACGGCCGCATCGCCATCGGCGGCCGGGGAGTGCCCTACAAGTTCGGCTCCCGCACCGACCGGGCCGGACAGACCAGCGCGGACACCGTGCGCGCCCTTCGGCGGATCCTCACCGGCCTCTTCCCGGACACCGCCGAGGCCGCCATCGATCACACCTGGTCGGGGGTGCTGGCCGTGCCCCGCGACTGGTGCGCCTCGATCGACTACGACCCGGCCACCGGCCTCGGCTTCGCCGGCGGATACGTCGGCCATGGCGTGGCCGCCACCAACCTCGCCGGACGCACCCTGTCCGATCTGCTGCTCGGCCGTTCCACCGAGCTGACCGCGCTGCCCTGGGTCGGCCACCGCACCCGTCGATGGGAGCCCGAACCGTTCCGGTGGATCGGGGTGCACGGCATGTACGCCGCGTACCGCGCCGCCGACCGCTCGGAGTCCTCCGGCCGCACCACCACTTCCCCCATCGCCCGTCTCGCCGACCGCATATCTGGACGCTGACCATGAGCAAGTCCACCGCCACCGCCGCGGCCACGGACCGCGCCCCGGCCACCGACCGCGAGCGGACCGCCCGCAAGGCGGGTCTCGCCTCGTTCATCGGCACCACCGTCGAGTGGTACGACTTCTACATCTACTCCACCGCGTCCGCGCTCGTCCTCGGCAAGATCTTCTTCGGCGGCGGCGGTGGCACCACCGGCGCGCTGGAGGCGTTCGGCAGCCTGTGGCTCGGATTCCTCGCCCGGCCGATCGGCGGCATCGTCTTCGGCCACCTCGGCGACCGGATCGGCCGGAAGAAGACCCTGGTCACCACATTGCTCATGATGGGCATCGCCACCACCTTGATCGGGCTGCTCCCCGGCTACGACGAGGTCGGCGTCGCCGCGCCCATCGCGCTGGTGCTGCTGCGCATGGTGCAGGGCATCGCGGTCGGCGGCGAATGGGGCGGCGCCGTCCTCATCGCCAGCGAACACGCGCCCAAGGGGAAGGCGTTGTCGTTCGGCGCCTTCGCCCAGCAGGGGTCACCGGCCGGATCGATCCTGGCCACCGGGATGTTCGCGCTGCTCACCCAGCTTCCGGACGACGACTTCGACGCCTGGGGCTGGCGCGTTCCGTTCCTCTTCTCCGCCGTGATGGTGGTCATCGGCCTCGTCGTGCGCCTCAAGGTCGAGGAGTCCCCGGAGTTCGCCCGGCTGCGGGACGAGAAGCGGGTCGCGAAGCTCCCCCTGCGGGAACTGCTCACCCGCCACCCCGGAACCCTCGCCCTCGGCGTGCTCGCCAGCTCCATCGGCATCGCCGCCACCTACTTCATCACCACCTTCGTCCTGTCCTGGTCCACCGGCAGCCTCGGCATGGATCGCTCCACCATGCTGAACGTGCTGCTCGTCTACAGCGTCATCCAGTTCTTCACCCAGCCCTTCGGAGTGCTGCTGGCCGACCGCTTCGGCCCGCGCCGCACCGTGGCGGCCCTGCTGAGCCTCAACTTCGCTCTGGTGCCCGTGATGTACGCCTGTGTCTCGACGACCCAGCCGGTCGTCGTGGGGCTCGGCATCTGTCTGCTGGGCATCACCGGCGCGATGAACTACGCGATCCTGGCCGGACTGCTCGCCGCCGCCTTCCCGATCTCCGTGCGCTACACCGGTATCTCCCTCTCCTACCAGCTGTGTTCGGCGCTCATCGGCGGTACGGCACCTCTGGTCGGCGAGTGGCTGCTGCGCTCGACCGGCGGCTCGATCGTGCCGGTCGTGATCTACCAGATGGGCCTGGTGGCGGTGTCCCTCATCTGCTCCCTGGCGCTGCTGAAACGCTCGCGAGAGGCGTAGTCGGCCACAGTGGGGGCGGGGTGGCCCAGCCGCCGCCGGGCCGCGCCGCCGGTCACAGCGCCGCGTACACCGCCTCCACCAGGGCCATCTTCCGGGGGTCGTCGACGATGTGCGGGCCCATACGGTTCATCACGTAGCCGAGGGAAAGCTCCGCCTCCGGGTCGGCCAGCCCGCAGGAGCCGCCGAAGCCGTCATGGCCGACGGCGCGCGGGTTGGGGCCGTACGAGCCGTGCGCGCCGCTCAGCCACACCCCGAGCGCCACCTCCGTGTCCCGGCCGAGAGCCTCGCCCAGGACCAGGTCCCGGCAGGAACCCTGGCCCTCGCGGGCGCGCTCGGCGGCCTCCGCGGACAGCATCCGGCGGTCGTCGGCCAGACCGCGGCGGGCGAGGATGCCGTACAGCTCGGCGATGGCGCGGGCCGTGCCATGGCCGTTGAGGGCCGGAAGCTCGGCCTCGCGCCACTCCCGGCTGTTGGCCTCGGCCGCGCCGACCACCGGATTCGCCAGTGCCGCCAGGGCGACCGGGGTGAACTTCAGGCCCGCCGCGGCCTGTTCACCGGCCGGACGATCGGCCCGCGGACCGATCAGCTCGGCTGCCCGGCGGGCCTCCTTCTCCGGAAGGCCGATGGTGAAGTCGATGCCCAGCGGCCCGGTGACCTCCTGCCGCAGGAACTCGCCGGGCAGCAGCCCGGTGATCCGCCGGATCACCTCGCCGATCAGGAAGCCGTAGGTGAGCGCGTGATAGCCGCTACGGGTGCCGGGCTCCCACCACGGCTCGGCCGCGGCCAGCCGGGCGGTGGTCAACTCCCAGTCGTACAGCTCCGCCACGCTGTGCGGCTCCCGCAACCCGGCCAGCCCTGCCCGGTGCGAGAGGAGATACCGCACCGGCAGCGAGCCCTTGCCGGCCGCGGCGAACTCGGGCCAGTACGCGGCCACCGGCGCGGCCAGGTCCAACAGCCCGCGGTCCGCCAGCACATGGGCACACAGGGCCGCCGGCCCCTTCGTGGTCGACCACACATTGACCAGGGTGTCCCGCTCCCAGGGGCGGGTGCGCCCGGCGTCGGCCCAGCCGCCCCACAGATCCACCACGGTCTCCGAGCCGATCCGCACGGCCACCGCGGCGCCCAGCTCGTCGCGTTCGCGGAAGTTCGCCTCGACGGCGGCCCGCACTCCGGCGAACCGGGGGTCGCAGTAACCCTGGATCGGGGCCGGGGACTCCGTCATGTGGTTCCTCCTGACACTTTGGGTGGTCGGTGGGGCCGGTGGCGGTCAGGTCCGGCCCGTCGGCGAGCACACCCCGGCCGGTGTCCCGGATGGTGTCGAGCTGTGCCTCCGCCACCCGGACCATGACCTCGCGATAGTGCTCGTCGACCCGGCGCGGGGTGAAGAAACCGGGCGGTCTGCCGTCGGTCCTCACGGTGTTCGGGACCATCCCGGTAGAGCACCGGCCGCCGGAACCGGGACGGCAGCTTCTCCACCGTCTCGATGCCGAGCCCGGCCTGCACGGTGGCGGTGCTGCGCAGGACGGCGCGGGCCTCCTCGTAGCCGGACACCTGCCAGATCCCGTCGGCCCCCGCCGCACCGGGCAGCCGCCTCCGTACGGCCCCCGATCGACCCGGCGCTCCCCGAATTCCCGTGCTCCGTGGCCCGGTGGCCCGTGGTCCGGTGGCCCGTGGTTCTGCGCCCCGTGGTTCTGCGCCCCGTGGTCTCGTAATCCGTCGTCGTGCGATCCGCGGTCGTGTGATCCGCCGCCCATGGGCGGCACCTCCCGGCCCAGACTAGGAGTAGCGCGGCCACCTTACGGGCTCCGGATGCCGCTTTCCCAGGTCTAGGCTCGATTTCATGGACAGCGAGAACCCTCTGGGGCGCTTTTTGCGCGCCCGCCGTGAACTGGTGCGGCCCGAGGACGTGGACATCCGGTCCGCAGGTCGGCGCCGGGTGGCGGGGCTGCGCCGCGAGGAGGTCGCCCTGCTGGCGGGGGTCAGCACCGACTACTACATACGGCTGGAGCAGGGCCGGGAGCGGCATCCCTCGGCCCAGGTGACCGAGGCGCTGGCCCGGGCCCTGGTGCTGGAGGAGGACGCGGTCGCCCATCTGCACCGGCTGGCCCGTCCGGCCCCCGTCCGGCGCCGCCCGGCCGCGCGGCGGGAGCGGGTGAGCCCGACCCTGCTGCGGATGATGGAGGGCTGGCCGCGGACACCGGCCGTCGTCCTGGGGCGCTGTCTGACCGTACTGGCCCATAACACTCTGGGCCGGGCCCTGTTCGACGGGCACACCCACAGCCGGGACCTGATGCGACTGGTCTTCCTCGACCCGGACGCGCGGGAGTTCTACCCCGACTGGGAGCGGGTGGCGGTCAACACCGTCGCCGGGCTCCGCGCGGCGGCCGGAATCGACGAGGAGGACCCCGAACTGATCGCCGTCGTCGGTGAGTTGTCGCTGAAGAGCGCGGCGTTCCGGCGGCTGTGGGCCCGCCATGACATCCGTCAGAAGACCCATGAGACCAAGCGCTTCCGGCACCGCCTGGTCGGGGAGCTGACGCTGGAGTACGAGGCACTGACCGTGAACAGCGCCCCCGGTCAGCAGCTCGTCGTCTACCAGGCCGAACCGGGCAGCCCGTCCGAACAGGCGCTGTCCCTGCTGGGCAGCCTCGCCGCCGACGCGGTGGAGACGCCCCACGACACCATGAGCACCACGACAAAGGACTCTTCCGCATGACCCTCATTGACTCGCCCGTCTGGTTCATCACCGGCTGTTCCACCGGTCTGGGCCGGGCACTCGCCACCGCCGTCCTCGACCACGGCCACCGCGCGGTGGTCACCGCCCGCGACCCCGGGCAGCTGGCCGACATCGTCGCCGGGCACGGGGACCGCGCGCTGGCCCTGGCGCTCGACGTCACCGACAAGGACCAGGTGGCGGAGGCCGTCAAGGAGGCGGAAACCGCCTTCGGCCTCATCGACGTACTGGTCAACAACGCGGGCTACGGCTATCTCGCCGCTCTCGAGGAGGGCGAGGACGCGGAGGTCCGGGCCTTGTTCGACACCAATGTGTTCGGCCTGGTGGACGTCACCCGGGCGGTGCTGCCGGGCATGCGCGCCCGCCGCGCCGGCCACATCGTGAACATCTCCTCCCTCGGCGGCCTGGCCGCCTTCGGCGCCACCGGCTACTACCACGCCACCAAGTTCGCCGTGGAGGGCCTCTCCGAATCGCTCGCCGCCGAGGTGGCCCCGCTGGGCATCAAGGTGACGATCGTCGAACCCGCCGCCTTCCGCACCAACTGGTCCGGCCCCTCCATGCGGCAGTCCGCCGTCACCATCGACGACTACGCCGAGAGCGCGGGCGCACGGCGCACCAGCACCCTCGCCACCTACGGCCACCAGCCCGGGGATCCGGCGCGGGCGAGCGAGGCCATCATCGGCGCGGTGGAGTCGGAGGAGCCCCCGCTGCGGCTGCTGCTGGGCAAGGCCGCCTACGACATCGCCCAGGCCAGGCTGGACTCCCTCAGGACCGCCTTCGATGCCTGGCGCGATGTCACCCTCGGAGCCGACTACCCCGTGGCCGCGCCCTAGGCCCGCCGGGCCGACCACCCCATGGCCGCGTCCTGGGCCGGGCCGTCAGCGCCCCCGCACCCGGCGGCCCCACCGGCGCAGCAGCCCCCGCCGGGTCCGGAAAGCCCGTGGTCCGGAGGGCCGACGGCCACCCGGACCCGCCACGGCGTGGCTCGGCGTCCACTGACCGTCGGGGGAGAGGATCGGCGCCTTGCGCTCCGCCTGCGCCAGGATCTCGTGGTGGGAGTCATGGGCGGTCACTCGGAACGCCTCGTCATGGGAGGCCAGGGCCGCTCGCAGGGCCGTGCCGGTCGCGCCGCGGCGACGGGCGAGGGACGCCACCCAGCCGAGGAAGCCCATGAGCGCGGCGAGCACCCCGGCGACGATCAGATACGGCAGCACATCACTCATGGGCCGAGGCTACGTGAGGCCGCACCTCGTCGAGGAGAGCCAATTCGAGACGGATCAGCCGCCCGAGGTCGGCGATCGCTGGGCGCGAACCCGGCGGTCTCCTCCGCCACCAGCTGGCGGCGGGCGACCCGGGGACGCACGACACCGGCGGGGCGGGCGGTTATGTCGACTATCCGGCCAGTGGCTGGGAGACGGCGTCAGGCGGGTGAGAGCGCCCGCGGCGGCGTCAGGCGTTGAGGGCGCCCGAGCCGAGCAGTCCGAACAGCGCCAGGCCGATGACGATCCGGTAGATCACGAAGGCGTTGAACGAATGCTTGGCGACGAACTTCAGCAGCCAGGCGATCGAGGCGTAGGCCACGGCGAAGGACACCACCGTGCCCACCGCGAGCGGCACCGTTCCCACGCCACCGCCCGTGGCGTCCTTGAGCTCGTACAGACCGGCGCCGGTCAGCGACGGAATGCCCAGGAAGAAGGAGAGCCGGGTGGCGGCCAGGCGGTCCAGGTCGAGCATGAGGCCGGTGGCCATCGTGGCGCCCGAGCGGGAGAAGCCGGGGAAGAGCAGCGCGAGGATCTGCGAGGAGCCGACCAGCATCGCGTCCTTGAGACTGGTGTCGTCCTCCCCGCGCTTGTGGCGGCCCATCCGGTCGGCCAGCCACATCAGCCCGCTGCCCACGATCAGCGAGGCGGCCACCACCCACAGGGAGGCGAGCGGGCCTTCGACCAGCGGTTTGGCCGCCAGGCCCACGACCACGATGGGGATCGTGGCGTAGATGACCCACCAGGCGAACTTGTAGTCGTGGTGGTACCGCTCCTCGCGGTTGACCAGCCCCCGTCCCCATGCGGTGGCGAAGCGCCGGATGTCGCGGAAGAAGTACAGCAGGACCGCGGCGATGGCACCGACCTGGATCACCGCGGTGAAGGCGACGACGGACTTGTCGTCCACCGGGATGTCCATCAACCCCTCAGTGATCTTGAGGTGGCCGGTGGAGGAGACCGGGAGGAACTCCGTGACCCCCTCGACGACGCCGAGAACCACGGCCTGTCCGATGTTGATCGCGCTCACGTGATCCGTCCCGCCGGTGTCTTTCCGTAACCAGTGAATGTGTACGGGACGGTAGACGATGGATCGGGAAGGTGACCAATCGGCGGGCGGCCCACCGCGGTCCGGCGCGATCGTGGGGGAGGGGGGGGCGGCCGTGGCATCCGGGCATCGCCGCGGCCCGTGCCCGTAGAGAGAAGGGCACGGGCCGCCGCGGCCGAAAAGGTCAGGCGGCCGGACCGGAGCCGCTGAGCAGACTCCGTACGCCGGTGGCCGAGAGGGTGACGGCCTCCGGGGCACCCGCGTCGATGGTGAGGGAGAGCTCTTCGGAGGGCCATCCCTGGGCCAGCGCGCCCAGCGGCACCAGGTGGTACCGCTCGATCTGGGGCAGGGCCTGGTGCATCCGGTCCGGAGTGGTGAAGACCGGTACCAGCTGAGCGCCGTCCTCCTGCTGGAACACGGGCAGGGTCACGGCCTGGGGGTCGGTCTCCTCTCCGCTTTCGGCGGAGGGGAGGAGGACCTCACTGTTGGCGAGGGTGTTCAGCGCCGACTCGTCCGCCCGGTCGGCCGCCAGCTCGCCGAGGGCCTGCTGGGTGGCGGAGACGTTTTCATCGGAAGGGCTGGTCATGATTCCGTCCATGGATCGGGTTTTGGGTCTTCATGGGTTTCTGGGTCCCAGAGCGACTGGTTTCAACAGCCGCGGCTGGCTCGAATACCCCGCCTCATGGAACTCACACGTCCCCTCGCGCTCGATTCTTCCCCGGGGGCCCGACGGAGCCCGAACCAGCCCGCCCGGGAAGGTGGCCCCGGGCTACGACCTGGCCCAGCCCAGCGACCGCTCGACCGCCCGCTGCCAGTTCTCGTACTCCGCCTCCCGCCGCGCGGGGTCCATCGTGGGCATCCATTGGGCCGCGCGGTGCCAGTTGCGGCGCAGCCCCTCCAGATCGGGCCAGTAGCCGGAGACGAGCCCGGCGGCGTAGGCGGCCCCGAGGGAGACGGTTTCGGAGACCATGGGGCGCACCACGGGCAGGTCCAGGACATCGGCCAGGAACTGCATCAGCAGATTGTTCGACGTCATCCCGCCGTCCACCTTCAGCTGCCGCAGCGGCTGAGGCGAGTCGGCGTTCATGGCGTCGACCACCTCCCGGGTCTGCCACCCGGTGGCCTCCAGAACGGCGCGGGCCAGATGTCCCTTGGTGATGTACGAGGTGAGCCCGACGATCACCCCGCGCGCGTCGCTGCGCCAGTGCGGGGCGAAGAGCCCGGAGAAGGCGGGGACGATGTAGCAGCCGCCGTTGTCCTCGACGCCGCGGGCCAGGGTCTCGATCTCGGGGGCGCTGTGGATCATGCCCAGGCGGTCCCGGAACCACTGCACCAGCGAGCCGGTGACGGCGATCGGGCCCTCCAGGGCATAGACCGTCGGCTCGTCGCCGAGCTTGTAGCCCACCGTGGTCAGCAGCCCGTGCCGGGACCGTACGAGCTCGGTGCCGGTGTTGAGGAGGAGGAAGCTGCCGGTGCCGTACGTGCACTTCGCCTCGCCGCCGGCGAAACACGTCTGCCCGAACAGCGCCGCCTGCTGATCGCCGAGCGCGGCGCAGATCGGCACCTGCGGCAGCAGGGCGCGGGCCATGCCGTAGCGCTCGGCGGAGGGGCGGATCTCCGGCAGCATCGCCCGGGGCACATCGAAATACGCCAGCAGCTCATCGTCCCAGGTCAGGCTGCGGATGTTCATCAGCATGGTGCGGCTGGCGTTGGTGGCGTCGGTGAGGTGCAGTCCGCCGTCGGGCCCGCCGGTGAGGTTCCAGATCAGCCAGCTCTCCATCGTGCCGAACAGCACGTCCCCGCGCCCCGCGCGCTCGCGCAAGCCGTCGACATGGTCGAACAGCCAGCGCAGCCGTGGCGCGGAGAAGTAGGTCGTGGGGGACAGTCCGCAGCGTTCGAGGAAGAAGTCGTCACCGGTGGTCCGCCGCAGCTCCTCGACATAGCCGCTGGTGCGGGTGTCCTGCCAGGTGATGGCGTGGCACACGGGAACGCCGGTGCGCCGGTCCCAGACCACTGTGGTCTCGCGCTGATTGGCGATGCCGATGGCCGCGATCTGCTCGGGCCGGATCCCCGCGCCCTCCAGGGCCCGGGGTACGACGACACGGCGCAGATGGGACCAGATCTCGGCGGGGTCGTGCTCGGCCCAGCCGGGCTTGGAGAAGTACTGCTCATGTTCTCGCTGGCCGACCGAGACCAGCCGTCCCTGGTGGTCGAAGAGGATGCACCGGGTGGACATGGTGCCCTGGTCGATGGACATCACATAGCGTTCAACCATGGCCTGGCCTGCCTTCGGGCGGGTTCGAGCAGGGCACGGGGCGTCACCAGCGGGCCGCTCCGAGATCGCGGGAGATCGCCCGGGCGGCGTCGCGCGTCAGCCCGACGAGTGAGGGATGAGGGCGGCCCTTGCTGTCACAGAGGCGGTCCACGGCGCCGGAGACGCCGACGGCGCCCACCACCAGGCCACCCTGTCCGCGGATCGGCGCGGCGATATCGGCCTCGCCCACCATCATCTCCTCGGTCGCGACCGCCCACCCGCTCTCGCGGATCTCGCCCATCGCCCGGCTGAGCTGCTGGGGAGAGACGAGTGTGTGACGGGTGTAGGTCTCCGGTTCGGTTTCCATGAGCGGCTCCAGCGGGGTCGCCCCGTACGCCAGCAGGATCTTGCCCAGCGCGCTGGCGTGCAGGGGCAGCAGCGAGCCCACGTCCAGGGTCTGGAAGGTGTCGTCGGGCCGGAAGACGTGGTGGACGATGAGGACCTTGCCCTCCAGGGGCACTCCGAGCCGGACCGCCTCACCGCTGCGGGCGGCCAGGGCGTCGGTCCAGTTGATGGAGCGGGACCGCAGCTCGTTGATGTCGAGATAGCTGGTCCCCAGGTGCAGCAGCGCCGCGCCGAGCTGGTACTTCCCCGTCGACTTGTCCTGTTCGACGAAGTCGACGCTCTGCAGCGTGCGCAGAATGCCGTGCGCGGTGCCTTTCGCGAGGCCGAGCGAGGCGGCCACCTCGCCCAGACTGAGCCGACCGGAGCCCTGGGCGAGCAGCCGCAGAATCGCCGCCGCCCGCTCGATGGACTGCACCGGGCCGGCCATGACGCGATCGTAGCTCTTCGGCCAGTGGCACAGCCTGTCGGCGAAAACGCCAAACGTTCGGTAATGCCGACTCGGATTCGTTGACCCCGGTGGATAGGGGCCATAGCGTCCGTATCGGGACAAGAAGACCAGGATGCCAAAAGGCGACCCGAAGGGTGCCCGGCACAGACAACCCACTCGGCTCGGAGAGGACTCGGAGAGGAGGAGACGTGGCGGAACAACTGAGCTATCCGAAGCCCGGCGTCACCGGGCGGGCCGCGGAGACCGTCGATTTCACCGGCGCCCGTCTCATCGGCTCCCAGGCGCCGGAACCGGACCCCTTGCTGGCGCCGGTGGTGACACGCGGCGAGGTCCCCGACCGGCCCCCGGCGGACGAGGGAGACGGCCATGTCCTCCCGGTCCCGCACATCTGCGAGGCCGTCGCCACCGTGCGGCGGCGGGCGCACGCGCTGCTGACCGAATGGGAGCTGTCGGACGACTGCCTCGACGAGGCACTCATGGTGATCTCGGAACTGGTCACCAACGCGATCCTGCACGCCCTGCCCCCGGCCGTGCTGCGGCTGCGCTGGACCGAGTGCGAGGGCTCCGCCGGCCTGCGCATCGAGGTCACCGACGGTGGCCCGGTGCCCGCCGGTCAGCGGGCGGAGGAGGACATCGAGCCCGATGAGCACGGCCGCGGGCTGGGTATCGTCACCGCGCTGTCCACGCGCCACGGCAGCCACTCCTGCCATGAGGGCATCACCTGGTGGGCGGACCTGCCGGTCGCCTAACCGGCGGCACGGTCCCAGGTGACCGGGAGCCGATGGACGCCGTAGATCAGCATGTCGTGGCGGAGGGGCACCTCGTCGGGCGGGACCGCCAGGCGCAGCGTGGGGAAGCGCCGCAGCAGGGCGGGAAAGCCCGTCCGCATCTCCATCCGCGCCAGATGCTGGCCCAGGCACTGGTGAATGCCGTGGCCGAAGGCGATCTGATCGGCCGTCTCGCGGGTGACGTCCAGGGTGTCGGGGTCGGAGAACCGCGAGGGGTCCCGGTTGGCCGAGGCGAGCGACCCGACGACCGTCTCCCCGGCCCGCACCCGCGCCCCGGCGATCTCGAGATCCTCCCGGGCGACCCGTACCGTCCCGAACTGGACGATGGTCAGATATCGCAGCAGCTCCTCGACCGCGTGGTCGATCACCTCGGGCCGCTCCCGCACCAGCGTCGACTGCCCGGGGTGGCGCAGCAGGGCGTAGGTGCCAAGGGCCAGCATGTTCGCCGTCGTCTCATGGCCCGCGATGAGCAGCAGCAGCCCCACACCGGTCAGCTCCTCGTCGGTCGGCCCGGCCGCCGTGGCGGTGCCGGAGCCGCCGGGCGCGCCCTGCTCGCCGTTGACCAGACGGGAGAGCAGCGCCTCGTCCGGCCGGTGCCGCTTGGTGTCGATCAGCTCCCGCATGTACCCCCACAGCGCGTCCCGGGCCGCGTAGACCTCCTCCTCGCCCTGGCCGATCCGGAGCAGAACGGTGGCCCACCGCTGGAAGTCGGCCCGGTCCTCGTACGGCACCCCGAGCAGCTCGCAGATCACCAGCGACGGGACCGGCTGGGCGAATGACGTCACGAGGTCGGCCGGCGGACCGGCGCGCTCCATCGCGGCCAGGTGGCCGTCGACGATCTCCTCGATCCGGGGCTGCAGCCGCCGCATCCCCCGGGCGGTGAACCACTTGCTCAGCAGCCGCCGGTAGCGGGTGTGCTCGGGTGGATCCATGCCGATGAACGAGCCCAGCATGCGGCGGTCGTCCGGGCGGACCGGAAACGCGTGCACCGGCGAGGAGGTCCGGCGGCGGTCCGAGCTGAACCGGTCGTCCGCCAGCAACTGCGCCACGTCCTCGTGCCGGGTGAGCAGCCAGCCCGCCTTGCCGTCCGGAAAGGCCAGTCGGCTGGCCCCGCCCTCCTCGCGCAACGCCTCGTAGGCACCGGGCGGGTCGAAGGGGCAGTCGCGATGTCTGGGCAGCGGCGCCGGAGTCGACGCGCGTGATGTGACGGACACGGAAACGCTCCCTTCGAATGCGAACCGAGTCCCTCCCTTTTGAGCGTAGCTCGGGCCGCTGGGCCGGGCGACGCGACCGGGGGCTCAAGGCAACCGGCCGTCACCGCGGGTGGTTTCCCCGGCCGACGCGGCATCGCGCGCCGCGCGCCGGAGGAGACGGGGAACCGTCCGGTGGTGGATCGGCGCGGCCAGGGCCCACAGCGAGCGGCCGACGGGCCGGTCGAACCGTACGAAGGTCGCCCACAGCACCCTCGCGTCCTCGACGGCCACGACGTTGTGCGTGAGCACCAGCGGGGAGCGCGCGGTGAGGGTCAGCGAGTGGTCCGCCGCGTCCGAGACGGCCCACCCCAGCACATGGCGCGGCGACGTCCTGGGGCCCAATCGGAGGCCGAGCCCCAGCGTCCAGCCCAGCACGAGGAACCGCCGCAGGGGAGCCGGAGCGCCCTCGAAGACGGCCCGCGCCCACTGCTCGGCGGTCAGGGCCCCGGCCCGTGGGACCGGTAAGGCGAACGCCGAGGCGTAGTGGGCGTCCGCGAGGTCGTCACGGGCCGCCAGTGCCCCGGGCACCGTGGCGCGTCGTGCGCGAGGAGTGGCCGGGGGAGTGGTCATGGGGAAGAGCTCCTTTTCATGACGTGGCCGGGGCTTCACGACGTGGCCGGCGCTTCACGACGTGGCCGGGACTTCATGACGTGGCTGGGTCGGCGCGGACGCCGGAAGGTCCCGGGAGCGCCGGATGGGGGAGAAGAGCAGGATCAGCCCGGCGAGCGGAATCCCCGCCGTGGTGATCCACATGGCGGCCCGGAGGCCCAGCGCGGTGCCGAGCGCGCCGCCGAGCAGCGCTCCGAGGGGCAGCGTTCCGTAGCTGACGAACGCCGATGACGCGGTGAGCCGGCCGAGCAGCTCCGGCGGGCAGTAGCGCTGCTGGAAGCTCGCCTTGATCACATTGCCGGCCACCACACCGGCGGTGACGCAGAAACCGCCCGCCACGAACAGCACGACCCACGGTCCCTCGGCGGTCATCGGCATGAGCAGCGCGCCCACGGCCAGCCCCAGCTCGAACAGGAGCGTCGCCCGCGCGTCGCCGACCCGGGCGGCGACCCGGCGTGCGCAGAACGCCCCGACGACACCGCCGAGGCTGACGGCCGCGATGAGCCCACCGACCAGCCCGGGGGACAGCCCGACGGTCCGGACCAGGAAGACCACCCGGATCGACTGGTAGCCCATCAGCGCCAGGTTGGACGCGGCCGCGAAGAGCGTCAGGGTGCGCAGCCACCGGTCGCGGGCGATCAGCCGCAGCCCCTCGGCCACCTCGCGGGCCAGCGCCCGGGGCGGGCGCTCGGCCCGGGGGACGCGCGGTTCGCGGAAGCCGATGCCGGTCAGGCAGGCAAGGGAGACCAGAAAGGTCGCGGCGTTGACGAACATCCCGTTCACCGCGCCCGCCACCTGTGCGATCAGACCGGCGGAGCCCTGGCCGGCGATCTGCGCCGCGGACGCGCTGCCGTGCAGTTTGGCGTTGCCCTCGGGCTGGTCCTCGGGGTTCAGGAGGCGGGCGAGATACGCGCTGTAGGCGGTCTGGAAGAACACCGCCGCCGTACCCGTCAACAGGGCGACGGTCAGCAGCAGTCCGATGCTCAGCAGGCCGCACCAGGCGGCCACCGGAACACATCCGAACAGCACCAGCGAGACCGCGGCGGCGGCCAGCATGACCGGCCTTCGGCGCCACCGGTCCACCCAGGCCCCCGCCGGAAGGCCGATGACCAGCCAAGGGGCCCAGCTCGCGGCGGTCAGCAGGCCGACCTCGAAGGTGTCCGCGTGCAAGGTGGTGACCGCGATCAGCGGCATCGCCACTCCGGTGACGGCCGCACCGTACTTCCCGGCGGTCTCACCGCACCACAGCAGCCGGAAGTCACGGTGGCGACGCAGCAGGCCACCGGAGGTTCTGGGTGTCACGACGGTCAGGCTCCTTGAGCGGGAAGAAGGGCGGCCGCGTGGCGGAGCAGTGCGTGCAGGGCCGGGTTGTCGTTGTTCTTACGCCACACGAGGTTGAGTTCTACCGGCTCAGGAGTGGTCAGCTCCACCGATTTGAAGACGATGTTCGGGTAGCGCGGCCGGGCGGCGGTCTCCGGGACCAGGGCCACGCCCCAGCCGCCGTTCACCAGGGCCAGGATGGTGTGGACCTGACTCAGATACTGGGAGAAGACCGGGGTGGCGTGTGCGGCGCGGAAGATGCTGATGAGCAGCTCGTTGAAGTAGCGCGCCTCGATGGGCGAGTACATGAGCAGGTCCTGCCCGTCGAAGTCGGCCACCCGGAGCGGCCCTTCGCCCGCCGCCAGCGGATGTTCCGTCGGCAGGGCGGCGAGCAGCCGCTCCCGGGCCGCGGGCCGGGACCGCAGATCCGGTCCGGTGACCGAGGGCCGCACCAGGCCCAGGTCCAGGCTCTGCTCGGTGACGGCCTCCAGCTGGTCCCGGGTGACCATCTCGCGCAGGGTGATCTCCGCGCCCGGCATGGCCGCACGGGCGATCTCCAGCAGGGTGCCGAGCACGGAGTGGGCGCTGGCCGCCGTGAAGCCGATGGCGATGGACCCCGCCTCGCCTGTCGCCACCTGCCGGGCGGCGAGGACGGCGTGCTCGGACTGGCGCAGGATACGGCGGGCCTCGGTGAGGAAGGCGCGTCCCGCGGGGGTGAGCCGCACCGAGCGGTTGGTGCGCTCCAGCAACTGGACCCGCAACTCGGTCTCCAGTAGCTGGATCTGGCGGCTCAGCGGCGGCTGGGTCATCTTCAGCCGCTCCGCGGCCCGGGTGAAATGCAGCTCCTCGGCGACCGTCACAAAGCTGATGAGTTGCATGAGCGTGAACAACGATGCTCTCCCGGTATCAACGCATGCCAATTTTAAGTTAGACGTAGATCGTCTGGCGACCTTAGCTTGCAAAGGAGCTCGCCGGCCGCCCCGGGGCGGATCCGGCGATATCCACTCGCCCCGCATACGGGCCCACACACAGGGACAACACGTGGTGACCACATCGCATACGGCAACGCACACCGCGCAGCAGGCAGGTGAGGCAACTCTCGACCGGGTCTCCTGGATCCGAGTGTCCTCGGTCGTCCTTCCCCTGGCCACGCCCATCAGCGACGCCAAGGTTCTCACCGGGCGCCAGAAGCCGATGACGGAGGTGGCCTTCCTCTTCGTCGAACTCGCCACCGAGGAGGGACACCAGGGGATCGGCTTCAGCTACTCCAAGCGCGCGGGAGGCCCCGGCCAGTTCGCCCATGCCCAGGAGATCGCGCCCACCCTCCTCGGTGAGGACCCGAGCGACATCGGCAAGATCTGGACCAAGCTGGTGTGGGCCGGAGCCTCCGTGGGCCGCAGCGGGCTGTCCACCCAGGCGGTGGCGGCCTTCGACATCGCCCTGTGGGACCTCAAGGCCAAGCGGGCCGGGCTGCCGCTGGCCAAGCTGCTGGGGGCACATCGCGACACCGTCCGCTGCTACAACACCTCGGGCGGCTTTCTGCACACGCCGACCGAGCAGGTTCTGGAGAACGCGACGGCCTCCCTGGCCAGCGGAATCGGCGGTATCAAGATCAAGGTGGGGCAGCCGGACGGCAAGGAGGACCTGCGCCGGCTGACCGCCGTACGGGAGCATCTGGGCGACGAGGTGCCGCTGATGGTCGACGCCAATCAGCAGTGGGACCGGCCCACCGCACAGCGCATGGGGCGCGCCCTCGAGGAGTTCGGCCTGGTCTGGATCGAGGAGCCGCTGGACGCCTATGACGCACCGGGCCACGCGGCCCTCGCCGCCTCGCTGGACACCCCGGTGGCCACCGGGGAGATGCTGGCCAGTGTCGCCGAACACTGGGAGCTGATACGCCACAACGCGGCGGACATCATTCAGCCCGACGCACCGCGCATCGGTGGCATCACCCAGTTCCTCAAGCTGGCCACCCTCGCCGAGCAGCACCATCTGCAACTCGCCCCGCACTTCGCGATGGAGATCCACCTCCATCTCGCGGCCGCCTATCCGCAGGAGCCGTGGGTGGAGCATTTCGACTGGCTGGAGCCGCTGTTCAACGAGCGGCTGCAGATCAGCGACGGCCGGATGCGGGTGTCCGCGCGGCCCGGCCTCGGCATCACGCTCAGCGAACAGGCCCGCGCCTGGACGCGCGCCGAGGCCGAATTCGGCGCCCGGTAAGTCCGTTTCGCGCCGGCGCCGATAGCGAATCCACGGGCACACCCATTGACCAGCGGTGTTCACCGCTCTAGCCTCCATCTTCATATATAGACGGAGTGCATGTACGTGGACTCCTTGGCCCGTGTGGCGATCCGCTCGAGCCTCCAGCTCACCGGCCGCAGTTCAAAGGGGAACTGAAGACATGCCTCTCGTCGTCGTCGGAATCAGCGTGGTGATCCTGCTGTTCCTCATGACCAAGCTGAAGCTCAACGGCTTCATCGCCCTGCTCCTCGTGGCCGTCGGCGTCGCGCTGGTGCAGGGGGTCGAGGTGGAGAAGATCCCCGATGTCCTCGGAGAGGGCGTCGGGGGTCAGATCGGCGACACCATGCTCGTCGTCGGTCTCGGCGCCATGGTCGGCCGGGTCATGGGCGACTGCGGCGCGGCCCAGCGGATAGCCAACACCCTCATCGACACCTTCGGACTGCGCTGGGTCCAGGTGGCGATGGTGGTCACCGCCATGCTCATCGGCGTGACCATGTTCTACGAGGTCGCCTTCGTCATCATCGTGCCGGTGGCGTTCACCATCGTCCGGGTCACCCGGAAGAACCTGCTGTGGGTCGGGCTTCCGATGTCGATCGCCCTGTCGACCATGCACAGCTTTCTGCCGCCGCACCCCGGGCCCACCGCGGTGGCCTCGAGCTTCCACGCCTCCGTCGGCCTGACCCTGTTCTACGGGCTGTTCATCGCCGTTCCGGCCGGTGCGCTGATCGCCCTGGTGTGGCCGCGGCTCCCGTTCGTCCGGCGGATGGACCCCGAGATCCCCAAGGGCCTGGTCAGCGAGCGCACCTTCACCGAGGAGGAGATGCCGGGCCTCGGCTGGTCGCTGTCGGTGGCCCTGGTCCCGGTGGTGCTGATCGCCGGTGCCGCGGTGACCGACATGGCCGTGTCCGGCGACAGCCCCGCCCTGCACGTCATCACCTTCATCGGCTCCGCCCCGATCGCCCTGCTGCTGACCCTGCTGCTGGCGGTGTGGGCGTTCGGCCCCCGGATTGGCCGGAGCCTGGCCGAGGTCAGCGCCTCCTGCAACTCGGCGGCCCAGGCGATGGCGATGATCCTGCTGGTCATCGGGGCCGGCGGCGCCTTCAAGGAGGTCCTGGTCGAGGGCGGGATCTCCGACTACATCAAGGACCTCACGGACGACTGGTCCATCTCGCCGATCATCCTCGCCTGGCTCATCGCCGTCGTCCTGCGGGTGGCGCTCGGATCGGCTACGGTCGCCGTGGTCACCGCCGCCGGTGTGGTGCAGCCGCTCCTGGAGAACAGCGGAGTCCACCCCGAGCTGATGGTCCTCGCCGTCTCCTGCGGATCGATCGCCTTCAGCCATGTGAACGACCCCGGCTTCTGGATGTTCAAGGAGTACTTCAACCTCTCCGTCATCGACGCCATCAAGGCGCGCACCACCTACACCACCGTGCTCGCGGTCCTCGGCCTCGGCGGCGTGCTGGCCATCGAGGCCATCATCTGAACCCTCCCTGTGCGACCCCTCCGACACCGACCCAAGGACGCCTCGATGAGCCAGCCGACCGTCACCTCGTTCGCCGTCTATCCGGTCGCCGGCCGGGACAGCATGGAGCTGAACCTCTCCGGTGCCCACGGCCCCTACTTCACCCGCAACGTGGTCGTCCTCGAGGACTCCGAGGGCCGTACCGGACTGGGGGAGGTCCCCGGCGGTGAGAAGATCACCCAGACGCTGCGCGACGCCGAATCCCTCGTCGTCGGGGCGCGGGTGGGCGACTACAAGCGGGTGCTGGGCGAGATCGGGCGGCGGTTCCGCGACCGCGACGCCGGGGGCCGGGGCACCCAGACCTTCGATCTGCGCACCACCGTGCACGCCGTCACCGCCGTCGAGTCGGCCCTGCTGGACCTGTTGGGCCAGCATCTGGAGGTGCCCGTGGCGGCGCTCCTGGGCGACGGTCAGCAGCGCGACGCGGTACGGGTCCTGGGCTATCTGTTCTACGTCGGCGACCCCGACCGGACCGACCTGGAGTACGTCCGCGAACCCGGCGCCGAAGCGGAGTGGTACCGCATCCGCCACGAGGAGGCGCTGACCCCCGAGGCGATCGTCCGCCAGGCCGAGGCCACCTACGACCTCTACGGCTTCAAGGACTTCAAGCTCAAGGGTGGCGTCCTGGAGGGAAACGAGGAGGTCAAGGCGGTACGGGCGCTCAAGGAGCGGTTCCCCGACGCCCGCATCACCCTCGACCCCAACGGCGCCTGGTCGCTGCGCGAGGCGATCGAGCTGTGCCGGCCGCTGCTCGGCACGCTCGCCTACGCCGAGGACCCCTGCGGGGCCGAGGACGGCTACTCGGGCCGGGAGATCCTGGCCGAGTTCCGGCGCGCCACCGGACTGCCCACGGCCACCAACATGATCGCCACGGACTGGCGGCAGATGACTCACGCACTGGCGCTGCAGTCCGTCTCCATTCCGCTGGCCGACCCCCACTTCTGGACCATGCAGGGGTCGGTGCGGGTGGCCCAGCTCTGCCATGAGATGGGCCTGACCTGGGGATGCCACTCCAACAACCACTTCGACATCTCCCTGGCGATGGTGGCTCACTGCGGAGCCGCCGCCCCGGGCGAGTACAACGCCCTGGACACCCACTGGATCTGGCAGGAGGGACTGGAGCGGCTCACCGTCGAGCCGCCGCGGATCACCGGCGGTGAGATCGCCATCCCGGACGCCCCCGGGCTCGGCATCCGGCTCGACCGCGACCGGCTCCTCGCCGCCCACGCCCTCTACCAGGAGAAGGCGCTGGGGGCGCGGGACGACGCGGTCGGCATGCGCTATCTCGTTCCGGGCTGGACCTTCGACAACAAGCGTCCCTGCCTGGTGCGTTGAGTGCGGTGACCCCGCGCATGCCGACCGGCCCGGTCGGACGGTGGGGCCGCTCATCGAGCGGCCCCCCGTGCCCGTATCGGGGGCGGTACGGCCCGGACCTCAGACCTCCAGCTCGGCCTCGATCCTGCGGAGCTGGTGCCGTGCCATCGCCAGGTTGGCCCGGTTCTTGTCCAGCGCCAGATAGAGGAAGAGGCCCTGGCTGTCCCGGCTCTTCAGCAGCCGGATCAGGTGGTACTGGCTGCCGAGGGTGATGAGGATGTCCTCGATGGAGTCCTGCAGACCGAGCTGTTCCATGGTCCGCACCTTGGCGCGCACCACATCGGTGTTGCCCGCGGCGGCCACCGTCAGGTCGAGTTCTTTTCCGCCGCCCACGGTGCCGAGGGCCATCCCGCTGGAGTAGTCGACCAGCGCGGCGCCGAGGGCGCCCTCGATGGACGTCATCGCCTCTTTGAGCGCGGTCTGGGTGTTCGCCATGATCGTGGCTGTTCCTTTCGATGTCAGTGATGTCCGGTCGGGTGCCGGCGCGGGTGTACGCGCCGGGCGGAAAAGGTCGTGGTGGTCAGGGCTGCTCGGCCCTGCTGAGGGCGACGCCCACCAGGTCGGCGAGCCGGGCGCCCGAGCGGCGGGCCTCCATATGGAGGCGGCCGACATTGGTGCGGTCACCGGCCAGAACGGTCAGCACGGCCGTGGAACCCGCGGCATAGGTGGCCACATAGCCGTTCTCGCCGCGGACCAGCAGTTCGCGGAAGGCGCCCCGCCCGGTGGCGTCCGCCAGCGACTGCGCCACCCCGAGGGCCGCGGCGGTCAGCGCCGCCACGCCCTCGGCCTCGACGGCCGTGTCATGCGCCAGCACCACGCCGTCGCTGGTGGCGGCCAGGGCGCCGGTCACATGGGTCACCCGGGCCCGCAGCCGGCGCAGCTCCTCCAGTACGTCGGGCTCGGCTGCCAGCAGCCACTTCCGCTCCGTGCGCTGCCGCAGGCCGAGTCTCATGACGCCGCGCACGGGGCGGGCGGGTCGGTCGGGGGAATCACAGCGTTGCCTCCAAGGCGTCGCGGAGCCGGCGCAGCAGGTCGATGTCGGGATCGGTGAAGACGGCCGCGGCGGGACCGCGGTCCGGGGCGGGCGGCGCGGAGGCGCCGGACCGGGCGGGCAGATCGGGGCCGCCCGGATGTCCCGGACGGGCGGGCCGTGGTGTGGCGACATGGCCCGCCGCCGCCAGCCGCCGAATGTCGATCAGCGTGTGGAAGGCGGGACGGCCCAGTTGCCGCGCGATACGGGCGGGGGTGCGCACCCCGTCGGCCAGCGCCAGCACCGCGCGCTGACGGGCGGTCACCGCCGGGGCGCGGCCATCGGGGCGGCGGAGCACCACCGGCTCGGTGTCCACCTGCGGATACGGCCACAGGGAGTCCAGCAGTTTGCCGCGGCGCCGGGTCTCGCGCTCGACGGCGACCGCGCCCACCGCGCGCACCGGTCCGAGCCAGTGGGCCGCGCCCCGGTGGAAGCCGCGGGGGCCGCTGCCGTGCCCGAGTGCGAAGTACGCCGCGTCGAACAGCGCACCCAGATGGCAGATCTCCAGCTCCGCGTCCGACAGCCGGCCGCTGTCGACGAGGAACCGCCCGACCCCGCCGGCCGGGCCTGTCCGGCCCACCGCCTCCCGCCAGTTGTCGGCGGTCAGCCGCCCACCGGTGGTGAGCAGCACCTCGATCCCGGGGGCCACGGGGCTTTCGGCGTGCACCACCTGGCCGTCCCGGAGATAGACGGTGCCCGCGTCGCACAGCAGGGCGCCGCTGGCCCGCTCGGCGGCGAGCCCGGTGAGGCTGGGCGCGTGGCCGGCTCGCCCACCGGCCCTGCGAGGCATGCTCATATCAGCGCCAGACGCCCGCACATATCGCGCAGCCGCATCCGGGCGAGCGCCAGATTCCCCTCCCGGCGGTCGAGCCAGAGATAGAAGAAGACGCCGCTGTCGAAGGCCGTGTCGACGAAGCGCAGCAGGTGGTAGCAGGTGCGGGTGGTGACGATGACGTCCTCGACGGCGGGTTCCCCGTCCGTATCGTCCGCGTCGGCGCCGCTCTCCGAGCCGCCCTTCACGCCTCCGGAGCCCAGTGCGGCGAACGCCCGCTGCTCGGCGGCCATCCGGGCCAGCTCGGCCGTCTCCGCCGCCGTGGCCTCGGGGTCCTCGTCCCGCACCTCGCCGACCATGCCGAGCGCGAGTCCGCTGGTCCACTCGATCACGGCGGCTCCGCGCGCGCCGTTCACGGTCATCGCTTCCAGCAAGCACTCGTCGATTCCGGGCATGCGGCCTCCCCTTCCCTGCGTCGCCCGTGGCGGGCGCCCACCGGGGGCGCTTCGCCAGTGACGGAGAGGTTACGCAGGGTTCAGTAGTTGGGGGTTAAATCCGGTAATGCTCGGAAATAGTGGGGGACGTGTAGTAGAGTCCGCCGCCCCATGGGCCCCGTATGCCTCGGCAGCCCTGCCGGGCGCCACGCCGGGCCCGGTCACCGGCCCTCTGAACGGATTCATAGCCGCTTAGGGGCCCACCGGGCCACAGACGGGCGGGCGCATATTCCACCGTCCTATTGCAGGCGTGGTGGATGGGTCAGTAGACGGTCGTGCGATGGTCGAGTACGCATTCGCAGGGAGCCGGAACGCGGCGCGGTGCCCGACAGGGGTGCCCACAAGGCTTTTCCGGGGTCGTTTCACACCCCTGTGCCGCACAGAGTGGCGAGATTTGACGGTACCGATGTGGCGGAAACCGCCCGCGTTTCACCCGGCTTGTCTGCGCTGTCCTGACGGTGCGTTACCGAACGGCGGGTGCGGAGGGGGAGGCGGTGGCGCCCGGAGTGGAGGGGGAGGCCGAGGAGCTCGGGGCGTCGTCGACCGGAGCGGGCGGGGAGGGTGTGGGCGGTTCGCCCTTGCCCTCGAGCGAGGCCGGCTTCTTCAGGACCACCATCGGCTCCCCGGGCTTGGGCATCACCGGCTTGGTGAAGTCCGGGCCCTGGGTCGGAGTCTCGGTGATCTGCGCGGGAAGCCGCTCGTAGTCGACCATCCCGGTGTTCTCCATCTGCGTGATGTGGTCCAACACCGTGTTGTTGGCCTGCGTGGCGAGCTGACGCACCAGGGTGTTCTTGCTGGTCGCCCGGATCTTGGCGATGGAGCTGAAGATCTGGCCGTGGGTGATGCGCAGGATCTGGGCCATCTCGCTGTCGAAGTTCTTGCCCGTGGCGGCCGTGAGCGTGTCCAGGAATCCCTGCTGCTGCGGTGTGGGCTTGTTGGGCAGGGTGATGCCGAGTTTGGGCGCGATGTCCCGTGCCGCGTCGTCCAATTGCGCATGCCCCACGATCAGATGTTCACCGGCTGTCTTCACCGGCGCCGTGGTGCCCTTCTTGAGGGCCAGCTCACCGACGGGGTACTCCCATAGCCCGGCGAGCCGGACCTTGACCACGAACTCCTTGTCGGCCCCGGTGAGCGGTCCGTACTGCGTCGAGTTCGTCTTCGCCAGGTTCGTCTGGTTCTCCTGCTGCACACCCGTCAGGGCGGGCGACATGATCACGCCGAGGGTGACCACCACGGAACCTATGAGGAGGGAGGTACCTGTCACGAAGTACCGGGATCGCATAGAGCCTCCTGGCGGGGACGCCGGTCGTTGTGCAGAGCAGTGTCTGCCCGTGCTTGCACCGGCGAATACGGACCGCGGCGGGTCTGTGCTCAATGGCGCAGCGGTTGTTTACGCCTCTTTGAGCTGTTACTTCGGCCGTGTATGGCCTATCTCACAGCCACCTCCGGCCTCATGCGTCACGGCGCCGCTCCCCAGGCGCTCCCGGGTGAGGACGTCCACCAGCCGCTGGAGGGCCGGGTTGGGGCTGTCGGGGCTCCAGCAGGCGTGGAGGGTGACGGAGTGGGCGTCGGCGGGGGCCAGTTCGCGGTAGCGGACGCCGTGGACGCCCATGGTCATGATCGAGCGGGGTATCAGGGCGCAGCCGAGGCCCGCGCGGACCAGGGCGAGCATGGTGGGTACCTGGGAGGTCAACTGGCTGACGGCGTAGCGGTCCACGCCGATCATGGCGGCGCAGATGTCGTGCAGATAGCGGGAACCCTCGGGGCTGTACCCGATGTAGTCATCGGCCACGTCCGTCAGGGCGACGGGGGCGTCGTCGCCGGCATGGGCCAGCGGGTGGCCGGCCGGGACCGCGAGGACCAGGTCCTCGGAGTGGACCAGGAGCGACGCGTACCCCTCGGGGATGGGCGGCCGCACCAGACCCAGGTCGATGCGCAGCTCCGAGAGGGCGGCGAACTGGTCGGGGCTGACCAGTTCGGTCAGCTCGACGGTGACGTCGGGGAGGTGGCGGTTCACCAGATCCAGGACATCGGCCAGGATGGCGTACGCGCCGATCGCGGTGAAGGCGAGCCGCAGGGTGCCGGTGCGGCCGTCGGCGGCGCGACGGGTGGCGGTCGGCGCGGCGTCCAGCAGGGCCAGGACCCGGTGGCAGTGGTCGAGGAAGACCTGGCCCGCGGCGGTGATCCGGGCACCCCGCCCGGTGCGCTCGAACAGGACGACGTCCAGAGCGCGTTCCAGAGCCTGGATCTGACGGGTCAGCGGGGGCTGGGTCATGTTCAGGCGCGCGGCGGCCCGGCCGAAGTGCTGCTCCTCCGCCACCGCCACGAAGCCGCGGAGCTGCTGCAGGGAGAGGTTCATACCCTCAGAGTATGGGGCGATGCGAAAGTGGGCTTGGACGGGCATGGCGGCCCGCCTCTACGGTCATGACGACCGCCAGGGCAGATCCGCGCCGATCCCGTCCGAGGAGCCAGGTTGTCCAGACTCGCCGTCGCCATGACCCCCCAGCGTGCCGCCGATGTGATCAGCGCCGAGGCCCGGCAGCTGATCGGGAAACGTTACGAAGTGACCTGGGCCGATGAGCCGCTGACCGAGGACGGAGTGGCCCGGCTCGCCGCCGGCAGTGACGTACTGCTGACCAGTTGGGGCACGCCCCGTCTGGACCGGGCGATCTGGTCAGGCGGCGGTGGCCCGCAGGTGGTGGCCCACGCCGCCGGGACGGTGAAGAAGCTCATCGACCGCGAGGTGCTCGACCAGGGCGTCACGGTCTTCTCGGCCGCCGGGCGGATCGCCTGGTCCGTGGGGGAGTACTGCCTGGCGGCGATGCTCACCCTGGCCCGCCGGCTGCCGCTGTTCGACACCGCGATACGGGCCGGCGGCTGGAAGCAGAGCGGTTTCCGGGGCGGTGAACTCACCGGCCACCGGGTGGGCATCCTCGGCGCGAGCTCCACGGCCCGCGCCCTGATCACCCTGCTCCGGCCGTTCGGCTGCGAGGTGGTGGTGTACGACCCGTATCTGGACGAGGAGCGGGCCGCCGCGCTGGGGGTACGGACCGCCACGCTCGAGCAGGCGCTCGGCTGCCCGTTCGTCTCCGTCCATGTGCCCGATGTCGCCGAGACCCGCGGCCTGGTGAGCGCCCGGCTCATCGAGCGGATCCCCGACCACGCCGTGGTCGTCAACTCCGCGCGGGGACCGGCCGTCGACCAGGGCGCGCTGCTCGAACAGGTGCTGGCGGGGCGGCTGTTCGCCGCGCTGGACGTCTTCGACCCCGAGCCGCCACACCTCGGCGAGTCCGTGCTGAGCTGCCCCAACCTGCTGCTCACCCCACATATCGCCGGGGACACCGTGGACGGGCATCTGGCGCTGGCCGGCTATGTGATGGCGGACGTCGCCGACTGGCTGGACAAGGGCGTCCGCGGTCCCAGTTTCGTCGACCCCGCCTCCTGGCCCATCGCCGCCTGAGCCACCTCCTGAGCCACCTCCACACTCCGTACCCGACCGTTCGCGTCATCGACCTCATTGACAGGAGTCACTCACCATGTCGCGTATCACGGCGGTCGAGGTCTTCCCCGTGGCCGTGCCGTTCGCCCGGCGGTTCGTGCTGGGCAGCGGCGCCGTCGGCACCCCCGACCAGGCGGGTGCGGTCGTCTTCGTCAAGCTGACCACCGAGGACGGGGTCGTCGGCTGGGGCGAACAGCGGGCCCTGCCCAGCTGGAGCTACGAGACCGCCGAGACGATCGCCGTGGTCATCAAGCGCCATCTGGCCCCCATTCTGCTCGAACTCACCCCGTTCGACGTGGAGTTGTTCCACGCCCGGGCGAACCGCCGGCTGAGCCCCGCGGTGTCCAACGGCTTTCCGTTCGCCCGGGCCGCGGTGGACATCGCCCTGCACGACGCGGCCGGCAAACTGGCCGGGCTGCCCGTCCACGCCCTGCTGGGCGGCAAGCTCCGGGACACGGTTCCGCTCTGCTCGGCCATCGGCGTGGGCGAGCCCTCCGCCGTCCGCGAGCACGCGCTCCAGTCCTCGGACTACACGGCCTACAAGGTGAAGATCGGCGGCGATCCCGTCGCGGACACCGCGGCCATCACCGCGATCGCCGAGGTCGCCGCGGGCAAACCCCTGTGGCTGGACGCCAATCAGTCCTACCGGCCGACCGCCCTGACCCGGCTCATGGACGCGGTACGCGAGGTGCCGCACCTCCACTGCGTGGAACAGCCCGTGCCGGGCACCGACACCCTCGCCCTGCGCCGGGTGCGGGATCTGATCGGCCTGCCGGTCGCCATCGACGAGGGCAGCTTCACCGCCCAGGACCTGGCCCGCACACTGCGCCTGGACGCCGCCGATCTGGTGGTCGTCAAGATCTGCAAGTCCGGCGGCCTGCGCAACGCCCTCAAGACCGCCCAGGTCGCGCTGGCGGGCGGACTGGAGGTGCTGGCCAGCGGGCTGACCGACTGCGGGATCGGCTTCGCTGCCGCGCTGCACCTCTTCAGCCAGCTGGAACTGGCCCTGCCCGCCGAACTGAACGGACCGGAGCTGCTGACCGATCTCTACGTGGCGAACCTGGACATCGTCGCGGCCACCGCCACCGTCCCCTCCGGTCCCGGCCTCGGCGTCGAGGTCGACGAGGAACGCATCCGCGCAGAATCCCTGGACCTGGCCTTTCTCTGAACTCGGCCGCACTCCGACCCAGCAGCGAGGAGACGACGATGTCTTCCAGCTTTTCCCGTCGTGCCCTGCTCAAGGGGGCGGCCCTCGGCGGGCTCGCCACCACGGGAGCCCTCAGCGGCTGCTCCTCCGGCCCGCCGCCCGGCACGGCCACCTGGTCCATGTGGTCCAGCAGCCCCGAGGAGCAGCGGGTCTGGACCGACTTCGGGCATTACGTCGAGCGGCGGATGCACATCAGATCGGCCTCGACGCTCACCCCCTCCGACGGCTACCCCACCAAACTCGACCTGCGGCTCGTCAGCGGAACGGCAAGCATGGTCACCGCCCTGAACGGCTGGCTGATCCCCACCTACGCCTCCCGCGGCGCGCACCGGCCGCTCGACGATCTCATCGCCGCGGACCCCGACTTCGACCTCGACGACTTCTACCCCGCCATTCGCTCCATCTCCTCGTTCGCCGGCCGCACCTACGCCATCGGCTTCGATGTGGCGCCGACCGTGCTCTACTACAACAAGACGCTGCTGGAGCGGAACGGTGTCGATCCGCCGTCCCCGACCGAGCCCATGAGCTGGGACACCTTCCGGCAACTGGCCATCGAGCTGAGCAAGCCGAAGGACCAGTACGGCTTCACCTGCTCGCCGACCATCGACGACCTGGTGTCCTGGATCTACTGCGCCGGTGGCAATGTCGTCGACGGGGACCGTGACACCAGCCCCCTGGACGCCCCCGAGGCAATGCAGGCCATCCACTACGTCGTCGACCTGTTCACCAAGGACCGGGCCACCCCGCCGATCGACAACCTGGTCACCCAGAACGCCTCCGGCGCCGCCCTCGCCAACTTCCTCCAGGGCAACGTGGCCTTCATGCAGAACGGCCCCTGGCAGGTGCTCAACGTCCGCAAGGCGTCCTTCGAATGGGACATCGTCCCCTTCCCCGCGGGCCCGGCGGGAAGCAAGCCGCGGGTGTCGGGCTCCAGCTTCGCCATCCCCTCGGGGGTCAAAGGCGACGATCTCGACCTGGCGTGGCGGCTGCTGAAGACCCTCACCAGCACGGGGGCGCTGGACATCTACGCACGGGCCGGGCGCAACAACCCGGCGCGGCTCTCGGCCGCGAGCGCCTTCGAACCGCCGCCCGCCAACCTCGGCATCGTCCAGCGGATCCTCAAGGGCGAGGTGGCCGGTGGCCATCCCTTCGACGTCACCACCAACTGGAACCGCGTCCGGCTGCTGCTGGCCCAGGACCTGCCCCGGGCCTTCCTCGGCCAAAAGAGCGCCGGCGACGCGATCGACGGTGTCATGCCACGGCTGAACGCCCTGATGCGCCAGCACCGGGACGCCGTCCGCCAGGCCACCTGAGGGAGGATCACGATGGCTGCCCCAACCCGCACCGCGGCGACCGCGGCCCCACGGCGAACACCGCGTGGCCCGCTGCGTGGCCGCCGGTCCCGGCGGCACGGCTCGGAGACGCTCGCCGCCTGGCTGTTCCTCCTGCCGAGCCTGGCCGGATTCCTGGTCTTCACCGCCGGACCGGTCATCGCGGCCGGGGTGATCTCACTGCTGGACTGGAATCTGTTCAGCCCGCCCCGCTTCATCGGACTGGACAACTTCGCCCGGCTCGGACCGGACGACACCTTCTGGTCGGCGCTCGGCAACACCGCGTACTTCACCTTCGTCAGTGTGCCGCTGACGCTGCTGGTCAGCCTGGGACTGGCGCTGCTGCTCAATCAGGGGCTGCGGCGCATGGCGGTGTTCCGGTCGCTGCTTCTGCTGCCCTACGCGACGATCACCGTGGCGGTGGCCTTCGTCTGGGTCTGGCTCTACATCCCGCACGACGGGCTGATCAACGCGGTGCTCGGTGGCTTCGGCATCGACGGACCGGCCTGGCTGATCTCGGACGACTGGGCCATGCCCGCCCTGATCGTGATGAGTGTCTGGAAGAGCTTCGGCTTCGGCATGGTGATCTTCCTCGCCGGGCTGCAGGCCATTCCGCAACAGCTCTACGAGGCCGCCAAGGTGGACGGGGCCTCGCCCTGGCGGACCTTCCGCGAAGTGACGCTGCCCCTGCTGTCGCCCTCGGTGTTCTTCACCGTCGTCACCTCGATCATCGGCTCCTTCCAGGTCTTCGACCAGGCCCTGGTGATGACCGACGGCGGGCCGGGAACCAGCACCACCACGCTCGTGATGTACATCTACCGGACCGGATTCGAGAACTACGAGCAGGGCTACGCGGCCGCGCAGTCGATGGTGCTGTTCGCGTTCATCGTGGTCATCACCGCGGCGCAGTTCCTGTTCCAGCGGAGGCTGGTGCACTATGACCTCTGACGTTCCCGCGCTCGCGGCGCTGCGCCGCTCGCCCGTGGCGGCCCGGCGGCTGCTGGTGTTCACCTGTTTCCTGGTCACCGCGGTCACCCTCACCCCCATCGTGATGATGGTGCTGGTGGCCTTCCAGTCCGACACCGAGTCGATGGCGGCGCGGCCGTCGCTGTGGCCCGGCAGCTGGCATCCGGAGAACATCGGCCGCGCCTTCGACCTCGTCCCCCTGGGCCGCTATCTGCTGAACACCATCATCTTCGCCGGCGGTACGGCACTCCTGGAGACGGCCACCGCGGCGCTGGCCGCGTACGCCTTCGCCCGGCTCCGCTTCCGTGGTCGCGGCGTGCTGTTCGGCGTGTATCTGACCACCTTGATGATCCCCTCGCAGGTCACACTGATCCCGCAGTTCATCCTGGTGGCGAAGATGCACGGGGTGGACACCTGGCCCGGGATGATCCTGCCGCACGCCTTCACCGCGCTCGGAGTGTTCCTGCTCCGCCAGTTCTTCCTGGGCGTCCCCCGCGACTACGAGGAGGCAGCCCGCCTGGATGGGGCGAACCGCTGGCAGACCTTCATCCGGATCATCATCCCGCTCGCCGTCCCGGCCATCGCCACCCTGGCGGTGTTCAAGTTCATCAGCCAGTGGAACAACCTGCTCTGGCCGCTGGTGATATCCAACAGCGACTCCACCAGGACCGCGGCGGTCGGCCTCCAGGTGTTCCAGTCCACCAACGGAACCCAGTGGAATCTGCTGCTGATGGCGGCCGCCATCACCACCGTGCCGCTCATCGTGCTCTTCTTCCTCACCCAGCGCTGGTTCGTCAAAGGCATCACCATGAGCGGGCTCGGAGGCCGCTGACACCATGACATTTCTCTGGTCCGTCTTCACCAAACCGTGGTCCGCACTGCCCGGCGAAACCCTGGGCCCGCTGGTGTCCGGCCTCGGTTTCGCCGGCGCCGAGATCCCGGTCCGGGACACCGCCTATGTCACCCCGGCCGAAGCCGGACGGCTGCTGCCTCAGTTCACCGCGCGGCTGCGGGCCGAGGGGGTCGAGGTGATCAGCGTGGCCGGCGATCTCGGCGAACCCGTCTTCGCGGCCTGCCGGGAGGCAGGCGTGCCGATGATCCGGGTCATGGCCGAGCTGGGCCCCGACGGCTATGCCGCCTCGGTCCGCCGCGTACGGCGGCGGCTGGAGGACGCGGCGCCCCTCGCGGAGCGGTACGGCGTCCAGGTCGGGGTGCAGCCGCACCACGGGCGCCATGTGTCCTCCGCGCTGGGGGTGATGGACCTCCTCGACGGCCTGCCGGCCCCGCACTTCCGGGTGATCTGGGACGCCGCCCACGACGCGCTGGCGGGCGACGATCCGCGGATCACCCTGCCCCTGGTCGCCGAGCGGCTCGGCATCGTCAACCTCAAGAACGTCATCCATGTGCGCACCGAACCGGCCGCCGGAGCCGTCGGCGGGCACTGGAAGCCCTGGTTCGTGCCGGGCCCCGACGGGCTGGCCGACTGGTCGGCGGCGCTCGGCCAGTTGGCGGAGCTCGGCTACACGGGCCCGGTGTGTCTGTCCGGGCAGTACTCCGACTCCGGCGTCCCGGTCGAGGAACGCCTGATGGCCGATCTGGCGGCGGCACGCGACGCGGCGGGCGCCGCCTGACCGGGCGTCCCGCGCACCCGGGGGGAGCGGGAGAACCCCGCGCCCCCGCTCCCCCCGGCCCCTCCTCCCAGAGGCTCCTACGGCGGGCCGCCCGGCTCGGGGCCCCGGTAGCCCGCCCTGGACGAATTGTCGATGCCCACCTCGTAGCGGATACCGGAGTGGAGGGTGTTGCCGTCGACCCGGGCGCCGGTCGAGTGGTAGGCGAGGCCGATGGCGTGGTCGGTGGGGGCGGCGAACACATTGCCGGTGATGGTGGCGTTCCGCACGTCCTCGAACATCAGGGCCTGGGAGGCGCGCAGCGTCTCGCAGTGGTTGCCCCTGATGGTGAAGTCGGAGGTGGTGCCCCGGCCGTCGCCCTCGCCGTCGTTCGGGCCCTCGGCCATCAGGCACATGTTGTCCACCTTCTCGCAGCGGTTGTTCTCGATCCGCACGCGATGGCTGGGCGGGGTGTCGCTGGCGAAGGTCTGCATGCAGTCGGCGTGCCGGCCGTGGCTGTTGTCGGTGTCGCGGACGGTGTTGTGCGCGATCGTCAGGTCGTCGCCGAAGAACCGGATACCGTCGCCGTCCCCGCCCCTCGGGCCGATCACCGTGTTGTTCCGCACGGTGACGCGGTGGCCGGTCAGCTCGATCCCGGGCGCCTCCGGGCGGACGGACCGGAACCCCTCGACGATCACATCGTCGGCCTCGATGATGATGCCGTCCACGGCGTCCCCGCCCCCGGCGTAGGTGATCGGGTGCTCCCGGCTTCCGCCCCTGGTGATGACCAGCCGCTGCCGGGACAGATCGCCGTCGAAGCAGACGGTGTCGCCCGGCTTCGCCCGGCGCGCGGCCTCCCGTGGGGTGGCGGCGTGCAGGGTGCAGGGCGCGGCCCCCCGCACGGTGGCGGGCGAGCCCGTCGGCGCGGCGGCGCCCGAGCCGCCGTCCGCGTCCCGCTCCCGGGGCCACGACGGACTCGCCAGGGCGGCCATGAGTGCGAGGACCGAGACGGCGAGGAAGCCGAGGACGAGTCTCCATGTGATCCGCATGGCGGGAACCGTAGACCCGGGTCCCGGGGACCGGTCCCGCCGTCAACCGCGCATCGCTGTTGCACGGTTCACTCCACCGTCACCGTGTGCCTCTAGGTTCACATCGACACACGGAAGGGCGTGATCCCCGATGGAGACGCACGGAGCACAGCGAAAGAGACTCAGACGCCGATCGGCGCTGGTCGGCGGGGGAGTGGCGGTGGCGATCGGCGCACTGCTCGCCCCGCTCGTCGAGGCCCCCGCGGCAAGCGCGGCGCCACGGGCCGACGAGGTACGTCACCCCGTCGACTACGTGGACCCGCTGATCGGCTCGGCGGGCGGTGGCAACACCTACCCGGGCGCCAATCTGCCGTTCGGCATGATCGCCTGGTCGCCGACCAGCACCGCGGGCGACCAGACCAACACCGCGGCGGCCAACGGCTATTCCTACGACACCACCCGGGTCCGGGGTTTCAGCCTCACCCATGTCAACGGCGCGGGCTGCCACCCCGGAGCCGCGGGCGACGTGCCGATCATGCCGTTCGTGGGCGAGGTCGACAGCTCGCCCACCGCCGACACCAAGGACCAGAAGTACGCCGCCGGTTTCTCGCACGACCAGGAGAAGGCCGAGCCCGGCCGCTACCGGGTGGAGCTCGACTCGGGCGCGGCCGCCGATCTCGCGGTGAGCGAGCGGGCCGGTGTCGCCGACTTCTCCTTTCCCAAGGACGCTCCGGCCCGTCTGCTGTTCCGCACCTCCAACTCCCTCAACGGCAGCGAGAACGCGCATATCGAGATCGACGCCGAGCGGCGCAAGGTCAGCGGCTGGGTGCTGACCGGCGCGTTCTGCGGGCGGCGCGCCAACGGCGGTGAGAACAACCGCACGACGTACTACCGCCTCTACTTCAGCGCCTCGTTCGACCGCGCCTTCTCCACCGTGGGCACCTGGGAGAACGACCGGCTCTCACCCGGCGCCGCCACCGCCGACGGCGGCGAGGGCTATCTCACCGGCGCGGACCGGGCCGGGCGTGGCTCCGGCGGATACGTCGGCTTCGACACCACGCGGGACAACGATGTCCGGATGCGGCTCGGCATCTCGTACGTCTCCCGCGCGGGCGCCGAGGCCAACCTCCGTGCCGAGATAGCGCCCCGGGCGAGCGTCGCCGACGTGGCGGCGGCCGGACGGGCCGCCTGGGACCGCCGGCTGCGCGCCATCCGGATCAGCGGCGGCAGCGAGCCGCGCCGTACCGCGTTCTACACCGCCCTCTACCACGCGCTCCAGCAGCCCAACCTGATCAGCGACACCGACGGCCGCTACCCGGGCATGGACGGCACACCGCACCGCCTCGAGCGCGGGCAGACGGCGCAGTACAGCAACTTCTCCGGCTGGGACCAGTACCGCGCCCAGGTGCAGCTGCTCGCCCTGCTCCAGCCCCGGGTCGCCGGGGACTTCGCGCAGTCGCTGTTCAACTTCGCCCGGCAGAACGGCGGGGTGTGGGACCGCTGGGTGCACATCAGCGGCGCCACCCATGTGATGACCGGCGACCCCTCCGCCGCCACGCTCGCCACCTTCTACGCCATGGGGGTACGGAACTTCGACGCCAAGGGCGCCTTCGACTCCCTCTACCGCCAGGCCACCGTCCCCCACCCCGACGGGCTCTCCGACAAGGGCTGCCCGGGACAGTGCGAGGGCCAGCGCCCGAACCTCGCCCAGTACCTGGACTCGGGGTACGCGGCGCAGGACGCCTGCCACTGCTGGGGCGGCGCCGCGGAAACCCTGGAGGACTCCGTCGCCGATGACGCGCTCGCCCGCTGGGCCCGGCTGCTCGGCCGGGAGAAGGAGGCCGATGAACTCGGCGCACGCGGCGGCTACTGGCGCCATGTGTTCAACCCCGAGGCCACCGGCACGGCGGGCTACATCCAGGCCAGAAACCGGGACGGCTCCTGGGTGACCCCCTTCGACCCGGCGTCCGACCGGGGATTCGCCCAGGGCAGCGCGGCCACGTACACCTGGATGGTGCCGCAGGACGTACAGGGGCTCGCCGAGGCCATGGGCGGACGCGAGAGCGCGGCGGCCCGGCTGGACGGCTTCTTCCACAAGCCCGACGGCTCCTGGTCGGTCCGCGGCGGCGATCCGCTCCGCTACGACCCCACCAACGAACCGGGCATCCACGCCCCCTGGCTCTACAACGCGCTCGGACAGCCCTGGAAGACCCAGGAGACGGTGCGCCAGATCGTCACCACCGTGTACGGAACCGGGCCGAAGGGGCTGCCCGGCAACGACGACCTGGGCACCATGTCCGCGTGGTACGTGTTCGCGGCGCTCGGCATCTATCCCCAGGCCCCGGGGCGTGCCGAGGCCCTGCTCACCGGACCGCTCTTCCCTCGTGCGGTGATCGCCCCGGCGGGGCAGCGGCGCGCCCTGACCATCGGCGCCCCGGACGCCTCCGACACCCACCTCTATGTGCACGCGGTGCGGGTGAACGGCACACCCCACGCCACCTCATGGCTCGACGGCTCGTTCCTGCGCCAGGGCGGATCGCTCTCCTTCGACCTGGCCGACCGGCCCGACACCACCTGGGCCACCGACCCGGGCGGGCTGCCCCGCTGACGCACTAGCCCGGCGCGTCGGCGAACACGTCCGCGCGGATATGGGCCATGGGCCGGCCCGCCACCCGGTACCTGCCATTGGGCACCCGGCCGGACCGGGACACATGCACGGTGAGCGGGCCGGCCCACTCATAGCCCTTGTCCTCCGCATGACGCGCCAGGCGGTCCGTCAGCTCCTGTCCCACCTGACAGCCACGCCGGGTGAGCTCGTCATGGACCGCGTCGGCGAGCTCGACGTCATAGACGTTGGGCACGACCACCCGGGTCGGTCCGCACACCACGGCGTGGCTGTCGCATTCATGTTTGAGCGCGCCGAGGAGTTCGACGGGCTCGCTGCGGACCACCTTGGCCAGCAGCGATTCCTCCCAGCGCGCTATCGCCCGTTCCCATCGGTTCAGCGTCTGCATGCTCTCCCGCGTTCCCGATACGGATCACCTCATGCCCTCATCGGCGGCGCTCACCGTCGCCGCGGGTCCGCCGGAGCGTGAAGGTGTCCACGGGTTCGGTACGGCCGTAGAGCCCGGTGACCGCGTAATAGGTCACCGTCATCGTGGTGAGGCCGCCCGGTCCGGTGCCGGGGTCGACGGAGAACGCGGCGAAGCCGTAGGGGTTCACCCGGTCGCGCACCGCCGACCACGGGGCCGCCTCCGTCACATAGACCGGGGTCTTATGGCCATTCGCACCGGTGGCTCCGACACCGGTGATGACATTGCACCGCGGGGTGTCGAACAGGACGTCCATCGAAGGGACCGAGGTGCCACCGCCACCGATGACCATATGGACGGTTCCCTCGGTGGTGTCCACCAGATCGGTGCGGGTGGCGGCGGGGGTCGGCGTCATCGTGTCGTTGGGCTCCCGGCCACGGATCGGGTGGGAGCGCTCGTAGTGGTGTTCATGGCCGCAGACGACCAGGTCGACGCCGTAGGTGTCGAAGAGCGGCAGCCACTCCTGCCGGATGCCGAGGTCGGCGCCGTTGCCCGGGTGGTCGGCCGTGGAGACGACCACCTGGTGCATGACGACCACGATCCAGTCGATGTCCCGGTCGGCCCGGGCCCGTGCGAGCTCGGCCTCCAGCCAGCGCCGCTGGGCCCCGCCGGAATAGCCCCGCACATAGGTGTTCCCGGCGTCCTGATAGGCCACGTCGTCATTGGCCAGGCTCACGACGCGCACCGAGCCTACGGTGAAGGCGTACCACAGCCCCTGGGTCTCGGCGTCGCCTCCGTTGCCGGGCAGCGAGAAGTACGCCTGGTAGGCGGCGAACCCGATCGGCCCGTTGCCCAGCTCGTTCTCGTGGTTGCCGGCCGCGGGCATCCACGGCCTGAACCGCGAGGACCGGCTGGTCATGTCGAACCAGTCCGACCAGGTGCGCAGCCGGTCCTCGGACAGATTGGCGTAGCACAGATCGCCGTTGATGAGATGGAACAACGGCGCGACCCGCTCGACGGCGGTGGTCACGTCGTTGGCGTATGGCGAGCCCAGGTTGTCGTTGAGGTAGGTGAGCTTCTCGGTGATCTTCGGCGGCTTGGGGCCGTTCAGCTTGCCCACCGTGGGCGTGCCCTGGTCGCCGAAGCTGGTGAAGGTGAACGGTGCCCGGCCACTCGGCCCGGTGTGGAACGACCCCGCCTCCGGGGTCGCCCCGTCGTGGACGGCGGCGTAGACGTAGCCGGTGCCGGGGCGCAGCAGGCTCAGCCGGGCGTGATGGACGTAGATGCGCTGCTGGGATTTGGCGTCCCGGTAGGAGGTGGTCCGCGCGGTGACCTCGGTGCCCATGCCATGGGCCGGGGTGCCGAACATGACACGTGGCCGTCTCACCGGGACCGGTGTCTGCCAGGACACCACGACCTCCCGGGCGGCGTCGGCCCCGAACTGCAGATGCAGCCCGCTCACCGGCGGCATCCCGGATCCCTCCGGCCGGGTCCACAGCACCGGCGAGGCCGCCACCGCCTGCTGCTGGGACATCAAGGTGCCCGCACCGGCCGCCGCCGCGCCGGCCGCGCCCAGCAGCCCCCGGCGGCTCACCCGGGACTCCGTCGATGTGGTGCCCGTGGTCTTCGGTGTCGTCGTCATGGGGCGAAGCTCCCATGCGCTCGCCGCCGCCTGACACCGTGGCGCCGTGAACACCACGGCACGGCGGGCTACCGCCGGACGACCGGACGGCGAACCCGGACAACCATCTCGGTGGACAGTGGCGGATGTGCGTTGCCAGCGGCGGTGGCGGCGCAGCACGCTGTTCCCTGTGAACGATCGGGACGAAGAGCTGCGCGGGCTGGACGCGGTGCTGCGGGAGCTGCGGCACGCCCGGTTCGGGCTGTACGGACCGCTGGTACGGGAGCGCTTCCTGGGCGGGCTGCCCGCGGGTGTCACCCCGACCGGCTACCGGGTGCTGCGCTTCGTCGAGGCCAGCTCCCCGCCGGGCCCCGCCGTGTCCGACATCGCCGCCCTGCTGCTGTCCGACCGGGCTCGCGCCGTGCGCGTGGTCGACCGGCTGACGGCGGCAGGGCTGGTGACCCGGGTGCGGGACACCGTGGACCGGCGGATACGGAGGGTGGAGCTGACCGACGCCGGGCGCCGCCATGTCGCGCTGGCGGCCGAGCGGCGGACACGGCTGCTGGGCGAGGCCGTCGCGGACTGGCCGGGCGAGGACCTCGCCCGGCTGACGGAGTTCCTGGCGCGGCTCAACGCCTCCGTGGCGCGCCATCTGCCAGTGTCCGACGCATCTGACGCATCTGACGCATCCGGCGTGTCCGACGGCCGGTGAACGCGGGGCCGGGGCGCCACCGGCCCCGCGTTCACCGCCGCGGGTGTGTCTCGCCGCGGGAGTGGCCGCCGGCTAAGCCTTGGACGCCTGGAAGTTCCGGAACAGCAGATAGGTGTCGAGGATGTCCGACGAGGCGCTCTCGACCGAGCGGTAGATGCCCCACTTGGGCCGCTGGTAGTCGTCCTGGTCCGGCATCTTCACATTGGCCATGCTGCCCTGGACCGCGACCGGGGCGCCCGACCCGGTGCCGTTGCGGGCCACGAAGGCCGCCTTGCCGTTCGAGCCGATGGTGAGCGTCCACTCGATGGTGATCCACTTGTTGCGCAGCGGCGACAGATTGGTCGAGGCGATGTCCGGTGATCCGGAGTTGGCGTACGCACGGGCCCGCAGCGTTTCCGTGCTGCCGCTGCGGCCCAGGTCCAGGGTGATGTACGGACCGCCGTTGTCCGCCGGGGTCTTGGTCTGGAAGATGTGCGTGAACTTGCTGGTGCCGTGCAGCGAGGTGGGCATGAACATCTCGTAGCTGATGGTCCATGTCTCACCGTCGCGCATCTTCAGGGCCGTGCCGTCCTGCACCATGCCCTTGGACTCGGTGCGCTGGCGGTCGCCGCCACCTGTGGTGTCCCGGTCGTCCTTCCAGATGTTGAAGCGGTAGTGGTCACCGCCCTCGACGACCACATAGTCCCGGTCGGGGTGTGCGTTGCCGCGGTCGGCCTCGATGCCCTCGAACGCCTTGAGCCCGGCGCTGGACGGGTTCGGATGCCAGAGCAACTGCGCGGCCGCGGCCCGGGAGGCGGCGGAGGCCGGAGTGGCCCCCGAGGTCAGTTGCCCGAGGGCGATCGGTGTTCCGACGGCGGCCGCGGCCATCGAGCCGAGGACCCGGCGGCGGCTTAACGAGCGGGGAACGATGGGTTCTGCCATGGTCGTTGACTTCCTTCCTGATCCGGTAAAGGAGTGGCGTGCTCATGGCGCACCACGCACCTTGGACCGGACCAAATGGACCGTCAAGGCGAACGGGCGGTTCTTTACCTCAGAATGACAATCACATAGATGAACAAGCGTGCCCCTTTTCGGGTGCTTCGCAGGTCCTGCGGTCTCTTATGGTGGGCGTTCATTCGCCATTCTGAACGCGTAGACACTGTCTACTCCTCTCTGGTAGACAGTGTCTATGGATGAGCGTGAGCAGGACTCGGGTCTCCGGTCCCGACTGGTGGACGTCGGAGTGGGGCTGGTGGAGGCGGAGGGGGCGCAGGCCCTTTCGCTGCGGGAGATCGCCCGTCGGGCCGGGGTGTCCCACGGGGCGCCGCGGCGCTACTTCCCGACGCATCTGGCCCTGCTGTCCGCCATCGCGCGCCGCGGCTTCGAGCGCCTGACCGACCAGGCCGGTGAGGCCATCGCCGCTCATGAGGGCGATCCACGCGGGCAGTTGACGGCACTGGCGCGGAGCTGTCTCGACTTCGCGCTGACCAACCGTGGCATGTTCGAGCTGATGTTCCGCCACGATCTCCTGGAGAGCAACCAGCTCGGCCTGCGGGAGACGAGCCTGCCGCTCTTCGCCACCCTCGTCGACCTGGTGGCCAGGGTGCGGCCGGACTCCGGCGCGGAGCCACGGATCGTCGCGGGCGCGCTGTGGGCGAATCTGCACGGCATCGCCCAACTGTGGGGCTGGGGCAGCCTTCAGCTCGCCGTGGGAGTGGATGACGCCGAGCCGCTGCTGCGTGCCGCGCTCGACGCACACCTCGGCCCGGAGGCCCGATGAGCGCCCCGGGGGCACGACGCCTCACCCTCGTCGGCAGCGTCACCGGGGCCGTGATCGTCGCCCTGGACGGCACCGTGCTGACCGTCGCCCAGCCCCGTCTGCGGCGGGACCTCCATGCCACGTTCGCCCAGGTCCAGTGGACCAGTACCGGATATCTGATCGCCGTGGCGAGTCTGCTGGTGTTCGCCGGCCGCCTCGGTGACCGCTACGGGCATCGGCGCGTCTTCGCCATCGGGATGCTGGGCTTCGGCGCCGCCTCGGCGGGCATCGGGCTCGCGGGCGGCATCGGCTGGGTGATCGGGCTGCGGGTCGCCCAGGGGGTCTTCGGGGCGCTGTTGCAACCCGCCACCCTCGGGATGCTGCGCGCCGCGTATCCGCCCGACCGGCTCAGCAGGCCCCTCGCGGTGCGTACCGGCGCCATCGGGCTGGCGGCCGCGGCAGGCCCCCTGGTCGGCGGGGCGCTGACCACCCATCTGGGGTGGCGGGCGGTGTTCTTCCTCAATGTCGCGCCCGCCCTTGCCCTGGGCCTGGCGGCGCTCGCCGTCCGGGCCCCGATGGCGCCCCGTGAGACCGCCCGGCCGCGGCTCGATCTGCCCGGTGCCGCTCTGCTCGCGGTGGCGCTGGCCGGGCTGGTGCACACGCTCGTCGGCGTCCCCGGAACCGGCTGGACGGCGGTGACCGCGCTCGGACCGGCGAGCGCCGTGGTGGCCGGAGGTGTCTTCGTATGGCATGAGCGCCGTACGGAACATCCGCTGGTGCCGCCGGGTCTGCTGCGGTCGGCCACCGTCGGCCCGGCGCTCGGCGTGCTGGTGTCCGCCTCGGCCGCACTGTTCGGGGCGCTCTTCCTCGGCACCTACTATCTGCAGGACGTCCTCGCGCTGGATCCGCTCGCCAGCGGGCTCAGGGCGCTCCCGCTGGCGGTGATGATGGTGCTGGGCGCACCGGTGGCGGCGCTGCTGATGCGCCGTCAGGGACCCCGCCGGACTTCGGTTGCGGGGATGGTTCTGGTGGCGGCCGGTGTGCTTCTGATGTCCTGTCTCGGCCGGGGCTCGGGCGCCGAGGCGATCGGTGGATGCTTTCTCGTGCTGGGTGCGGGTTTCGCCACCGTGATGGTCACCGCGACCACCGTCGTCGTGCGCGACGCGTCCGTGGACACCGCCGGGGTGGCGGGCGGGCTCCAGCAGACCGCCATGAACATCGGCCCCGCGCTGGGGGTCGCGGCCGCGACCACGCTGATGAGCGTGGCCGGGCCGGGCGGCACCACCGGACGGCCGCCCGGCGACGGGCCGGGCTGGGCGGCCGACGTCTTCCTCTCGGCGATGGGGCCGGCACTGACGGTCCTCGCGGCCGTGGCCGCGGCCGGTGCCCTGCTGGCCACCAGGCTGCCGGGCCGTGCGGCGGTGCGGCCACCCGAGGGTCAGCCGGTGGAGGAGCTCCCGGACGGGGCCCCGAGGTCGGAGATCGCGTCGAGCGCCTGACCCCACTGCGGGTACATCGCCACCTTCTTCAGATGCATCCCCATGACCTGTTCGCCGAGCGCGGGGTCCATGTCGTCCGAGAACTGGAACGCCGAGAGCTTCGCGAGATGAGGAAGGATCTCGTCGTCGCCCGCGATATGCGACGGGTCATGCAGATACCGGTCCAGTGCCGCCAGATCGGCCAACGCCGCGCAGTAGGCATGGGTGAAGCCCTCGGCCGAGTCGCCGAGGAACTGGCCGACGGTGGAGAACGCGACCGGCTCCAGCGCGCCCGTACGGCGCATCGCCGACAGAACCTTGGCCTTGTCCTCCTCGGTCGTGCCGTCCTTGAAGCTGAACCTCAACACGTTGAGCAGCATGGGGAGTTCCCCTCGTAGATGAACTGGCTGGTTCAAATTAATATCCAGTTCCGTCAATGGGCAAGAGAGTTGAGAAATCTGAACCGATGAGTTCAGTACGGCGTGTTGTGAGATACGATGCGCCGATGACGGCAGTGACAGCCTCGTCCGGGCGGAAGGTCTCGCGAGGGCGTATCGACAAGCGGCAGGCGATCCTTGACGCCGCCTTCACCGTCTTCGCCCGCCGGGGCTACGGACAGGCGTGCGTCCAGGACATCGCGGATGAGGCGGGTGTCGCCAAGCCCACGGTGTACAACCACCTCACCGACAAGGAGACCCTGTTCCGCCACGCCTTGGAGGCCGCGGCCGACGCCGTGATGGCGGAGAACCTCGCCGTCGTCGAGCGGCTGCGCGAGCCCGGGGGCGATCTGCGCGCCGCCCTGGAGGACATGGCGTACCGGATGCTCCAGGTGTGCTGCGGGGAGCGTTCCCGTGCCCTGCGGCGGCTCACCTACGCCCAGGCGGCCGACTTCCCCGATCTGATCGAGATCGTCCAGGGGCGTACGGCCATCCGGCTCGGTGAGACGCTGGCGGACCGGCTGGCCCGGCTGTCGCTGGCCGGGCGGCTGCGGCCGGGTGATCCGGCGCAGGCCGCGGAGCAGTTGCTCGCGCTGCTCACCGGCCCCATGGAGGTGCGGTCCCGGCTGGGTACCCGCAAGGTCTCCGCGGCCGAGACGCGCACGGTCGCCCGGTCCGCGGTGGACACCTTTCTGCGGGCATACGAAGCCGCCGCCACCGAGCACCCCTGACCCGAGGGCCGGGGACCGGTGGCGGCGGCTCGTCGACGCTGTCGGCTCAGCCGAGGGCGACCAGCAGATCGCCGCCTTCCACCTGCTGGATCGCGCTGATGGCGATGCGCGACACCGTCCCGCTCTTCGGGGCGGCGATGGTGGCCTCCATCTTCATCGCCTCGATCGTCGCCACGGTGGCACCGGCCTCCACCTGATCGCCCTCGGTCACCGCCAGCGTCACCACACCCGCGAAGGGCGCCGCCACATGGCCGGGGTTGCTCCGGTCGGCCTTCTCGGTGGCCGGCACGTCGGAGGCCGCCGAGTTGTCCCGCACCTGGACCGGGCGCAACTGTCCGTTCAGCGAGGCCATCACCGTGCGCATACCGCGCTCGTCGGCGTCGCCGATGGCCTCCAGCTCGATCAGCAGCCGGACCCCGGGCTCGAGGTCCACCGTGTACTCCTGCCGCGGGCGCAGCCCGTAGAAGAAGTCCTTGCTGTCCAGCACGCTGGTGTCGCCGTGGGCCTGCCGATGCGCCTCGAACTCCTTGGTCGGACCGGGGAACAGCAGCCGGTTCAGCGTCGCCCGCGGATCCTTCTCCAGCAGCTCCCGGTCCTCCGTGGACAGCTCCGCGGCCGTCGGCTTGGCGGCCGCGCGGCCCTCCAGCGCCTTGCTGCGGAACGGCTCGGGCCAGCCGCCCGGCGGATTGCCCAGCTCGCCGCGGAGGAACCCGATGACCGAGTCCGGGATGTCGTACCGGCCCGGATCCGCCTCGAAGTCCTCCGGCGACACCCCCGCCCCCACCAGGTGCAGCGCGAGATCGCCGACCACCTTCGAGGACGGGGTGACCTTCACCAGATGGCCCAGCATCCGGTCCGCGGCGGTGTACATCGCCTCGATCTCCTCGAAGCGGTCGCCGAGGCCGAGCGCGATGGCCTGGGTGCGCAGATTGGACAGCTGACCGCCGGGGATCTCATGGTGGTACACCCGCCCGGTCGGCGAGGCGAGGCCCGCCTCGAACGGTGCGTAGATCTTGCGCACGGCCTCCCAGTACGGCTCCAGGCCGCCGATCGCCTCGAGGTCGAGCCCGGTCGGCCGGTCGGAGTGGTCGGTGGCGGCCACGATCGCCGACAGCGACGGCTGGGAGGTGGTGCCCGCCATGGAGGCCACCGCGCCGTCCACCGCGTCCGCGCCGGCCTGGACCGCCGCGAGATAGGTGGCGAGCTGGCCGCCCGCGGTGTCATGGGTGTGGATGTGCACCGGCAGGTCGAACTCCCTGCGCAGCGCGGAGACCAGCGTGGCCGCGGCCGGGGCGCGCAGCAGCCCCGCCATGTCCTTGATGGCCAGCACATGCGCGCCCGCGTCCACGATCTGCTCGGCGAGCCGCAGATAGTAGTCGAGGGTGTAGAGCTGCTCCGAGGGATCGGACAGGTCGGAGGTGTAGCAGAGCGCCACCTCGGCGATCGCCGAGCCGGTCTCCCGTACCGCGTCGATCGCGGGCCGCATCTGCCCGATGTCGTTCAGCGCGTCGAAGATCCGGAAGATGTCGATCCCGGTGGCCGTGGCCTCCTGTACGAAGGCGGTGGTCACCTCGGTCGGATACGGCGTGTAGCCCACGGTGTTACGGCCGCGCAGCAGCATCTGCAGACAGATGTTGGGCACCGCCTCGCGCAGCTTGGCCAGCCGCTCCCACGGGTCCTCGGCGAGGAAGCGCAGCGCCACGTCGTAGGTGGCCCCGCCCCAGCACTCCAGCGACAGCAGCTGCGGCACGCTCCGCGCCACCACCGGGGCCACGGCCAGCAGGTCCCTGGTGCGGACCCGGGTGGCCAGCAGCGACTGATGCGCGTCCCGGAAGGTGGTGTCGGTGACCCCGATCGTGGGCGACTCGCGCAGCCATCGCGCGAAACCCTCCGGGCCCAGCTCGGTGAGCCGCTGCTTGGAGCCGGCGGGCGGCTCGGCGTCCGGCACCGGGGGCAGCTTGGTGCTCGCGTTGATCAGATGGGGCCGCTCGCCGTGGGGCTTGTTCACCGTGACATCGGCGAGATAGGTGAGCAGCTTGGTACCGCGGTCGGCGGAGTGCCGCGCGGTCAGCAGATGCGGCCGCTGCTCGATGAACGACGTGGTGACCTGCCCGGCCCGGAAGTCCGGATCGTCCAGCACCGCCTGGAGGAAGGGGATGTTCGTGGAGACGCCGCGGATGCGGAACTCGGCCACCGCACGCCGGGCGCGGCCGACCGCGGTCGCGAAGTCCCGCCCCCGGCAGGTCAGCTTGACCAGCATCGAGTCGAAGTGGGCGCTGATCTCCGCACCGGAGTGGGTGGTGCCACCGTCCAGCCGGATGCCCGAGCCGCCCGGGGAGCGATACGCGCTGATCATCCCGGTGTCCGGGCGGAAGCCGTTGGCCGGGTCCTCGGTGGTGATCCGGCACTGCAGCGCCGCACCCCGCAGATACACGGTGTCCTGGGCGAGGCCGAGGTCGGCCAGCGTCTGGCCGGCGGCGATCCGCAGCTGCGACTGGACCAGGTCGACATCGGTGATCTCCTCGGTCACCGTGTGCTCGACCTGGATCCGCGGATTCATCTCGATGAACACATGGCGGCCCTCGCGGTCGAGCAGGAACTCCACCGTGCCGGCGTTGCGATAGCCGATCTGCCGGGCGAACTTCACCGCGTCCTCGCAGATCCGTGCCCGCAGCTCCGGATCGAGGTTGGGGGCCGGCGCCAGCTCGATCACCTTCTGGTGGCGCCGCTGCACCGAGCAGTCGCGCTCGAACAGATGGATGACGTCGCCCTGCCCGTCGGCGAGGATCTGCACCTCGATATGGCGGGGCTCCACCACCGCCTTCTCCAGGAAGACCGTGGAATCGCCGAAGGCGGACTCGGCCTCCCGCGCCGCCGCCTCGATGGACTCACGCAGCGTCTCCCGGTTCTCTACCCTGCGCATCCCGCGCCCGCCACCACCGGCGACGGCCTTCACGAACACCGGGAAACCGAGCTCGTCCGCGGCCCGGACCAGCTCGTCCACATCGGTCGACGGCTCGGAGGAGCCGAGCACCGGCACCCCGGCGGCGCGGGCCGCGGCCACCGCGCGCGCCTTGTTCCCGGTGAGCTCCAGGATCTGCGCGCTGGGCCCCACGAACGTGATCCCCGCCTCTTCGCACGCACGTGCGAGATCGGGGTTCTCGGACAGAAAGCCATATCCGGGATACACGGCGTCCGCGCCCGCGCTGCGCGCCGCGCGGACGATCTCCTCGACGGAGAGATAGGCCCGCACCGGATGGCCCGGCTCACCGATCTCATACGCCTCATCGGCCTTGAGCCGATGCAGCGAGTTGCGGTCCTCATGCGGGAACACGGCTACGGTTCTCGCGCCCAGCTCATAGCCGGCGCGGAAGGCGCGAATGGCGATCTCTCCACGATTGGCGACCAGCACCTTGCGGAACATGCCCGATCCCTTCTACCTGCCCGGTACCTACGACACACGCTCGTCGGCGAACACTACTGCCGCCTACCACGCAGGACGCCCGGGGTGTGATCGAGTTCTCGTGGATGGCGTGCGGGATGGCACCCGGTCCTTGTCACCCATCGTCGCAGTGGATACGGAGAGTGACCCTGTGGCCGCGCCGGGTGGTGCCGTACCTGGCCCCGGAACGCCGTTCCGAACGCTGGGATCGAGGAGTGCGGACGCGACAGTAATTGATAAATAACGAGAATTCGCACACGCCCTCCGATGCCGGGAAGGGCCGCCGAAAAGGACCTTGCGCCATGTCATGGCGAGATCTGGCGATTCCGACCATCATGCCGCCATGACAGCAAATCTGACGCGTCGTCATATTCTCGGTCTGGCCGCCCTGCAGAGCGCGGCGGCCCTCGGACTCACACGCATCGGCCTCGCCCCGGCGGCTGCCGCCGAGCGCGCCGACCACTTCCCCGCCGTCGTCGTCGGCTCGGGCTACGGCGCGGCCGTGGCCGCGCTCCGGCTCGGCGAGGCGGGCATCAGAACCCTCGTCGTGGAGATGGGACGGTTATGGGACACCCCGGGTCCCGACGGCCGGGTCCACTGTTCGATGACCGCCCCCGATCAGCGCTCCATGTGGTTCAAGACCAGAACCGAGGCGCCCCTGTCCACCTTTCTGTGGCTGGACGTCATCAACAGGGACATCGCCCCCTACCCCGGCGTCCTGGACCGCGTCCGCTTCCCCGGTATGTCCGTCTACGTCGGGCGCGGGGTCGGTGGCGGTTCGCTGGTCAACGGCGGTATCGCGGTCACCCCGTCACGCTCGTACTTCCAGCAGATGCTGCCGCAGGTGGCCGCGGACCCGATGTACGACACCTACTTCCCGCTGGCCAACCGCATGCTCGGGGCCACCACCGTGCCCTCCGCATGGTTCGAGGCCACGGAGTGGTACACCTACGCCCGCGTCGCCCGCGACCAGGCGGCCAGGGCGGGCCTGAAGACCGTCTTCATGCCCAATGTCTACGACTTCGACTACATGCGGCGCGAGGCCGACGGAACGGCGACCAAGTCCGCGCTCGCCCAGGAGGTCATCTACGGCAACAACTTCGGCAAGCGCAGCCTCGGCAAGACCTATCTCGCGGCCGCGCTCGGCACCGGCCAGGTCACCCTGCACACCCTCAGCCGCGCCCGGGCGCTGCGGCGGGCGCCCGACGGCAGCTATGTCCTCACCGTGGAGCGCGTCGACACCACCGGCACCGTCGTCTCCACCGACGAGATCACCTGCGGTTCGCTGTTCCTCGGCGCGGGCAGCCTCGGCACCACCGAGCTCCTGCTGCGCGCCCGCGAGACCGGCGCCCTGCCCGAGCTGAGCGCGGAGGTCGGCCGGGGCTGGGGCGGCAACGGGAACGTCATGCTCGGCCGCGCCAACCATGTGTGGCACCCGACCGGTGCCCGTCAGTCCACCATCCCGGTGATGGCGATCGACGACTGGTCCAACACCGCCAACCCGGTCTTCGCCGAGATCGCCCCGCTGCCCGCCGGCCTGGAGACCTGGGTCAGCCTCTACCTCGCCATCACCCGGAACCCCGAGCGCGCCACCTTCACCTATGACGCGGCCAAGGACACCACCGTGCTCAACTGGACCCGCGCCCAGAGCGCGCCGTCCGTCGCCGCGGCCAAGGCGCTCTTCGACCGCGTCAACTCCGCCAACGCCACCATCTACCGCTATGACCTCTTCGGCGACACCCGGGCCATCGCCGACGACTTCTGCTACCACCCACTGGGCGGCTGTGTCCTGGGCCGGGCCACCGACGCGTACGGCCGGGTGACCGGCTACGACGGGCTCTATGTGACCGACGGATCCCTCATCCCGGGCTCCATCGGCGTCAACCCGTTCGTCACCATCACCGCCCTGGCCGAGCGCACCATGGCCCGGGTGCTGGCCGAGGACCGCGTCGGCGGCCGGTGACGCCCGGTCCCGCCGGGATCACTTCCAGGGAAGGGTGAGCCAGGGGCTCTCCGGGTCGGTGGTGAGGATGCGATGCGCGGTGAGCATGTCCTCGTACCACTCGCCGAACTCCTCGTCGTCGAAGTGGAGACACCGCCCGAGGATGTACGCGGCGGAGAACTCCTCCCAGGAGCGGTAGTTGGCCTGCGCCGACCGTCCCGCCCGCAGCACCGCGCGCTCGGCCTCGTCGAGGGAGCAGAAACGTGCGGCGAGGCCCCAGCGGGCCATCCCCGAGGCCCGCCCGTAGTCCCACGCCTCCACCGTGCGGACGAACTTCCCCTCGGCGAGCAGGCCGTCCGCACGGAACCGGGCCTCATAGCGGGCGATCCGGCCGATGAGCCGCTGCACGCCCGCCACCTGCGCCTCCACCTCGGCGCTGTCCCGGGGCTCCGCCTTGGTGACCCCGTCGGGGGTGATCCGGACCTCGCCGGGCTCGGCGGCGGTGCGCCGCAGCACCCGCTCGGCCACCGTCCGCCAGTGGTCCACCCCGACCGGGCCGGCGAAGTCCAGGGCCAGGGAGCGGCGCACCCCGAGCGCGAACTCCCAGACACCGCTGATCATTTCGGCGCCCAGCAGCAGCTCCTGGATGCGCTGCCACTCCTCCCGGCCGGTGATGCCCCACCACTCCTTGAGCCGGGTCCGCTCACGGGTGTATCCGCCGCCGTGGTAGGCCATGGCGTTCCACAGCTCGCCGTTCTTGACGAACAGCAGTGCCCCGCAGGCCAGTCCATGGGCCACCGGGCCCTGTGTCGGCCCGCCCACCCGCAGCCCGCGCAGCTCCATGGGCGCGTGTGCGCGGCCTTCGCCGTCGGCGGCGTGCTCGGCGTGGCCGCTCCACAGTGCGCGGTGCGCCGGGGAGGTCGGGAAGAACGTCTCACATGGACTGCCGGGGTTGACCACGATCCACGGCGGGTCGCCGGGCTCCCACTCCGTGGCGAACCACCCCAGGGAGTAGGCGAGATAGACGGTCTCCGGATGGGGCGCGGGGAGCATGCCCTCGGTGAAGATGGGCAGGCAGTTGGCCTGCACCTGGGGATACCAGTACGGGGTGAACAGCACCGTACCGGGGCGCGACTGGAGGCGGGAGTACGCATCGGCGACGAACAGTTCGGTGCGCGCCAGCACATCGAAGTACGCCGACCAGTCGCCGCGGGCCTTCGCCTCGTACAGCTCCCGCTCGATCGCGCTCGGCGCCTGCCATGTGGTCTGTGTGCTGCCCTGGACGCCGTGTTCCGGCACGGCGGCCGGCCCCTCCCCGTTCCCCATGGCCGACCACTCTATCCAGCGGTCCGCCGTGCCCGCGTGATCAGCCCAGGGCCCGGTCCAGGTTGAACGCGGCGCTGATGAGCGCGAGATGGGTGAACGCCTGCGGGAAGTTGCCGATCTGCTCACCGGTGCGGCCGATCTCCTCCGCGTACAGCCCGACATGGTTGGCGTAGGTGAGCATCTTCTCGAAGGCCAGCCGCGCATCGTCCACCCGTCCGGCCCGGGACAGCGCCTCGACGTACCAGAACGAGCAGATCGAGAAGGTGCCCTCCTCACCGCGCAGCCCGTCCGGGCTGACCGTCGGGTCGTAGCGGTAGACCAGCGAATCGGACACCAGCTCCTCGCCCAGCGCGTCCAGCGTGGACAGCCATTTGGGGTCGGTGGGGGAGATGAACTTGGACAGCGGCATCATCAGCACCGAGGCGTCGAGCACCTCCTCGCCCTCGCGCTGTACGAAGGCGCGCCGCCGCGGCGACCAGCCGCAGCGCATGATCCGGCGGTAGATGTCATCGCGCGCCTTCGACCAGCGGGCCATGTCCGCGGGCAGGCCGCGGTGGCGGGCGATGCGCATCCCCCGCTCGATCGCGACCCAGCACATGAGCTGCGAGTAGAGGAAATGCTGCGGGCCGGCGCGGGTCTCCCAGACGCTCATATCGGGCCGGTCCCAGTTGTCACAGACCCAGCTGACCGCGTCGCTGACGGTGTCCCAGTGGTCGCTGGCCAGCGGCTGCCCCCATTTGTCGTAGAGGTAGAGGGAGTCCACCAGTGCTCCGTAGATGTCCAGCTGGAGCTGGTGGACCGCCGCGTTGCCGACCCGGACCGGGGCGGAGCCCTGATGGCCCTCCAGATGGGGGAGCATCTGCTCGGGGATCTCGCTGCGGCCGTCGATGCCGTACATGATCTGCATCGGGCCGCCGGGGCCGTCCTCGAAGCTGATGTACTCGGACAGGAACCGGACGAACGCCTCGGCCTCCTGGGTGAAGCCCAGCCTCAGCAGCGCGTAGATGCAGAACGCGGCATCGCGGACCCACACATACCGGTAGTCCCAGTTGCGCTCGCCGCCGATCTGCTCGGGCAGGCTGGTCGTCGGAGCCGCCACGATGGCGCCGGTCGGCGCGTAGGTGAGCAGCTTGAGGGTGAGCGCCGAGCGGTGCACCATCTCCCGCCACCGCCCGCGGTAGCGGGACTGCGAGAGCCAGCGCCGCCAGTAGCGCACGGTGGCGTCGAACAGCTCCTCCGCCTCCGCCTGCGGACAGTGCCGCGGCTGCACCGTGCCGCCGATCCGGTCGAGCGCGAAGACCGCGGCCTCGCCCTCGACCAGCTTGAACGTGGACACCACGTCGGCCCCGTCGGTCTCCACGGTGACGCTGGAGGTGAGCGCCAGCGACAGCTCCGGGGACTCGAAGATCGTGAGCCCCTCCTCGGCGCGCACCGTATGCGACTGCCGGGCGTAGTCGAACCGGGGCGCCACCCGTGCGGTGAAGGGCAGCGATCCGCGCACGCACAGCACCCGGCGGATCAGCCGGTGCCGGTCCGCCTCGCGTGAGTCGTCCACGATCGGCATGAAGTCCTGGACCTCGGCGACCCCGTCGTCCGCGAAGAAGCGGGTGATGAGGATGTTGGTGTCGGGGAAGTAGAACTGCTTCGTCCGGGCGGGCACATCCGGTGTGAGCCGGAACGAACCGCCGCGGTCGGCGTCCAGGATCGACGCGAACACACTGGGTGCGTCGAACCGGGCCGGGCAGTACCAGTCGATGGTGCCGCGGGTATCGACGAGCGCGGCGGTGCGCAGATCGCCGATCAGACCGTGCTCGGCGATCGGCACATAGCGGGACGCGTCCGTCGGGCGGCGGATGCTGTCGGCGACGGTCATCGGAACCTCCCGCGCTGAGGGAGGGGTGGGAAACCCTGGGTAGCGCAGACTCTCGCTTCAGGATACGACCGACGGGCCGGTCCGGCGCAGCGCCGCCCCGCTGCGTAGCCGGCCGCCACGCTCTGTGCACGAGGGCACTCGTGGGCGCCCCGGGCCGGCGCGAACGGGGACGGGACCGCCGTCGCACGCCGGCTCGGTGATCACCCGCGCCGCTTCCGGAGGCACGGCTCTCCGGCCGGGTTGTCACCGGTGGGCGGCCCCGGGCGCCGCCAGCCAGGACGCGACCGCCGCCGCGATGGGCTGACCGGTCTCCAGCTCGACAAAGCCGAATTGGCCACCCTGGTTGCACTCCAGGAACCACCAAAGGCCATCGGCGTCCTCGGCGAAGTCGAAGGCCCCATAGGCGAGACCGGTGAGAGCCATGTACTCATGAACGGCGCGCACGATTCTGGCGGGCACATCCACGGCTTCCCAGCGGTGTCCATGACATCCATAGCGCCCGTCCACCTGCCCCGAGGCGGCGGTCTTGCGTGCGGCGAATAACTCGCTGCCGACGCAGATCAGCCGGATGTCGGCCGCTTTGGGAATGTACCGCTGAAGAAGGGTCGCCCCGGCCGCGACATCGGAGAAATCCGTGTCCGGTCCGATACGGGTAGTAGGCAGTGCGACCGGCGGATCGGCGGTCGGCGGACCGGACGCGGATTTCACCACGATGTCCGTGTACTGGACGGCGAAATCGCGCGCCGCGCGCGGATAGGTGGTGACCAGAGTCGAGGGCACGGCGAAACCGCTGTGCTGGGCGACCCGCAACTGGAACGGTTTGTGCCGGGCCGGTTCGGCGGCCGCCGGATGGTTCATCCAGCGGGCCGTTGTCGCGTAGAGCATCCCGTAGAGCGCCTGTCCGCACTCGGCCGTCAGCCACTCCGATGGATTCGCCGCGTGGGCCGCGGGCCGCCCCGGCCTGCGCACCCAGATGGACCGCACACCGTGGATGCTGACGAGGCGTCCCTCGGTCGACAGATATCCCGTGAAGTCACCGCGATCGAATTCGACCGACAGCCCGGCCTGATCCGGAAGGTCGGCGGGATCGAAACGCACCAGAGGGACGCCTTGTTCGCGCAGCTCCGCCACCACCAAGTCGGCGGTGACATCCTGGCGACAGGTCAGGATGAGTACCGTCATCGACGTATGCGCAGGTCAGTCGTCGAAGTGCGTCTTCGAACCAGCTGTGGACGTGGTTGTGCCGGTGGCCAGCAGCACCGCACGGTCGGCGATGGCCGGACGCCCGTCGGAGAGGACATTCAACTGCAGGGCGGCGTCATAGGCGTAGGTAACGCTGACCGACGACCGCTCGGCAGGGATTGCGTGCTTCAGTACGAAGGGCTGCATGAGTGACCTCTTGGTGCTCCATGTATTCGTCTATCCACCACGCAACAGTACGTACTAAAAGTCTACGGCACTCCCTGGCAACGGTTTTGTCCTCTGTGTTGCGATATGAAGTGTGTCACAGGATCCCAGTGGAACCTCAAGGCCCGATTGAACGTCAACATATGCCTCAGGTATTGCGTCACCGAATAGTCGGCCACCGCAGAGGGAGCACCAGCTGAGGAACGGCGGGTCAGGACGTCTGCGCGGCCTCGCGGTGGGTGATGCGGATCTTCGACTGGCCGTGCGGCAGCTCCTCCCAGTCCGTCATGAACCGGGCCGCCAGACCGTGTTTCTCCGCCAGCGCGATGAGCGTCTCGGTGCGGTAGTAGAAGTCCTCCCGCAGCACCTGGTGTTCGACGCCCTCGGTGCGGTCGAAGGTGAAGTCGAACCAGCCGCCGGGCGCCATGACGCGGCCGACATGGGCCAGGCACTCCTCGATGACGGGCAGCGGCGAGTGCGAGAAGACACTGTGCGCGTGCACCACGTCGAAGTGAGCGTCGGGCAGGAAACGCAACGTCAGATCGCGGACGGGGGTGAGGGTGGGACGCCGCCCCTGCAGTCCCTCTCGCACCAATGTGTCCTGCGCGGCCGTGAGGATCTCGGGCGAGATGTCGACGCCGTAGTAGTGGCCCGGCCGCAGATGGCTGATGAACCGCCAGCCCGCCCGCAGATTGCCGCAGCCGATCTCCAGCATCCGGTGTTCCGGCCGCAGACCGTGGCCCAGGAGATAGTCGAACTGCATCGCGCCCAGCGCCAGCCACCGTTCATGGTTGCGGCTGCCGACCGCCGCTTCCGGGCTGGTGCGGGTGTCGGACCGCATCACCGCGCGGTAGTACGCGACATGGTCGGGATAGCGGTAGCGCAGCCAGGCGTCCCGGGTGGCGCGGATCAGATGGCGCGGTACGCGCTGCGGGTGGCGCAGCGCGTAGGAGACCCGGTGGCCGAGGGCGGAGCGGTTGACGCCGAGGTTCTTGGCGGGCATGTGGACTCTCTCGTGGTCGTGGTACGGACGCGGCGGACCATGCGTTCCCGCGTCGCTGTTGTCGGTACCAGCCTCGGCGCCGTGGCGGCGGCGCGGATCGGCGGAGCGGTCCCGGTCCGGACGCGGTCCGGGTGATCGCCGTATCAACCGATCGGATGATGCGGCGTCCGGCCGGGCGCGTTAGGACTGGCTGAGGGAGTGATCCCAGAAGAACCGGAGAGTCCGGAGCGAAGCGAAGAGGTCCGGAGCGAACCCGGAGAGCAGGGAGGGGCCGGGGTGCGGTCGGCGGTCAGGGCGGTCGGGCGGTCAGGATGGGCGCCGTGGTCGGCGATGTGGTCGGCATGGTCCGGGCGGTCCGGGACCGACGGGGTGGACGATCCGGATGAGCGGTGGCTGACGGCGGTTCTGCACATCGCGTTCTTCCTGCTGCTGGGCTCCTCGCTGGTCCGCTATCTGATCCGGGACACCGGCACCCCGCCGAACGGCTGGGTCGTCGCCCTCTTCGTGGCCTTCGGCGCGCTCTATCTGCCCGGCCGGTGGCCGGCGCCCGCGCCGAGCCCCGGCCACCGGCCCTCCGGCCGCTATCTGGTCTGGCTGACAGCGGTGCTGGCCGCATGGGTCGCGCTGCTGGTCCTCGCGCCGAGCGCCGCATGGTGCGCGATGCCGCTGTTCTTCACCGGTCTGCACACGCTGCCCACCCGGTTCGCGGTGCCCTTGGCCGCCGTGCTCACCGCGCTCGTCGTCGCCTCGAAACTGCGGTTCATGCACGACGGCTTCGACCCCAACGCGCTGATCGCGCCGCCCGCCATCGCCGCCGTGGCCGCCGCCGTCCTCATTCATCTGCGGCGCCAGTCGGCGCGGCAGCGGGTCCTGATCGACGATCTGGTCCGTACCCGCCGTGATCTGGCCGCGACCGAGCGGCGGGCCGGAATCCTGGCCGAGCGTCAGCGGCTGTCCTCGGAGATCCATGACACCCTCGCCCAGGGCCTGTCCAGCCAGCGGATGCTGCTGCAGGCCGCCGACCGCACCTGGGAGACGGACCCGGAGGCGGCCCGAGGCCATATGCGCGACGCGGCGGAGATCGCCTCCCGCAGCCTCGCCGAGGCCCGCCGGTTCGTCCAGGACCTGGCCCCGGCCGACCTCGCCGAGTGCTCCCTGGCCCAGGCACTCGGCGCGCTCGCCGAGCGGGAGAGCGGCGCGGGGCAGACGGTGGACTTCCACCTCGACGGACCCCTCGGCCCACTGCCCGAGCGGGTGGCGGCGGCGCTGCTGCGCATCGCCCAGGGCGCGCTGGCCAATGTGCGGGAGCACGCCGGGGCGAGCCGGGCCGCGCTCACCCTGACCTGCATGGGCGACCAGATCTGTCTGGACATCGCCGATGACGGCCGCGGCTTCGACACCGACGCCGTCCCCGACCCCGGAGCCGACCGGTCGCGCGGACACGGGCTGCCGGCCATGCGGGTCCGCGTACGGCAGCTGGGCGGCACGCTCACCGTCGAGTCCGCACCGGGCGAGGGGACCGTCGTCTCGGCCGCGATCCCCGTCGAGTCCCTTCCCGCCCTCGTCCCCGACCGTCCCGTGGAGGCCACGGCATGAGCCCGATCCCATCCCCGTCGTCCGGCGCTGCCGCGAGCGGGGACGCGGCCCCGTCCCCGTCGTCCGGCCCCGCGGCGAGCCCGGTCCCGCCCGGTCCCGCCATCCGGCTGCTGCTCTGCGACGACCACGCCGTGGTGCGGGCCGGGCTGCGGGCGCTGCTGGCCAGCACCGACGGCATCGAGGTGGTCGGCGAGGCGGGCAGTGGCGAGGAGGCCCTCGCCATGGCCGCCCCGCTCCGGCCCGATGTGGTGCTGATGGATCTGCAGCTCGGGGAGGGCATGGACGGGGTGACCGCCACCCGGCGGCTGGTCTCCGGCGACCCGCCCGCGCCCCGTGTCCTGGTGCTCACCATGTTCGACACCGACGCCGACATCACCCGTGCCATCGAGGCTGGGGCCACCGGCTATCTGCTCAAGGCCGAGCGGCCGGAGGAACTGTTCGCGGCGATCCGCAACGCCGCCTCCGGCCGTACCGCGCTGTCCGCCCCGGTCGCCGACCGGGTGCTGGCCCGGATGCGCAGCCCGCGCCCCGGACTGTCCGAGCGGGAGCGCGACATCCTCCGGCAACTGGCCCGTGGCCTGGGCAACCGGGAGATCGCCCGGGCCCTGTTCATCAGCGAGGCCACGGTCAAGACCCATCTGGGTCGGATCTACGGGAAATTGGGGGTCGAGACCCGGGCCGGGGCGGTGGCGGTGGCCACCGAGCGGCGGCTGCTGCCCTGACGGCGTCAGATCGCCGAACGGTCCGGCAGCGGCAGCCGGTCCTGGTCGGGCAGGACGAGCGTACGCGTGGGCAGCGGGATCTCGATGCCCTCGGCGCGGAACCGGCGGTGCAGCTCCTTCATGAACTCATGCTTGATGAGGTACTGGTCGCTGAACTCCAGGGCCCGCAGAAACACCGAGAAGTCGATGCCGGACTCTCCGAAGGTGTGGAAGCGCACGCTCGTCTCGTGGTCGACGACCCCGCCCTCGACCCCGGACATCACCTTCCCGGCGACCTCGATGGTCACCCGCTCGACATGGTCCAGATCGCTTCCGTAGCCGACCCTTGCCTGGACCATGACCGACATCTGCTGCTCGGGCTGGTGAAAGTTGGTCATGATGGTGTTGCCCAGCTTGGCGTTCGGGATGATGACGAGGTTGTCCGACAGTTGCCGCACCGCCGTGTTGCGCCAGTTGATGTCGACCACATAGCCCTCCTCCCCGCTGCTGAGCCGGATGTAGTGGCCGGGTTGCACCGTCTTGGAGGCCAGGATGTGCACCCCCGCGAAGAGGTTGGCCAGAGTGTCCTGCAGGGCCAGGGCGACCGCCAGACCGCCCACGCCCAGGGCGGTGAGCAGCGGTGCGATCGAGACGCCCAGCGTCTCCAGCAGGATCAGCACGCCCATCGCCAGGACCGCGATCCGCGTGATGTTGACGAAGATGGTGGCCGTGCCCGCCACCCCGGAGCGGGACAGCGCCAGCGAGCGCACCATACCGGCCACCACCCGCGCCGCGGTGACCGTGCTGACCAGGATCAGCACGGCCTTCAGCGTCTGATTGACGTCATGGCCGACCGTGGCGGTCAGCGGCAGCGCGGCGGCCGCGGCGGCGACACCGGCGGCCATCGACGCCCACGGCGCCAGTGTGCGCAGTGTGTCGACGATGATGTCGTCGCCGCTCCACCGGGTGGCGCGGGCCCGCTCACCCAGCCAGCGCAGTGCCACGCGCAACAGCACACCACCGGCCGCGCCGCAGACCAGTGCCGCCCCGACGACGATGACATCGTGCAACGTCAGGGCCCGGTTCATCGGTCACCGCCCGCTATGCCGGAAAGCGCGTCAGAACCGGCCGTGCGGCCCGCGGTCGTCGGTGCGGCCTCCGGTCTGGAGTTCTGTGGGATCACGTTGTCACCTGCTCGTGCCTGGGCTGTACGGGCTGCGCCGGGCGTACATGTGTACGGCTCCGGCGTGAGGTGCCATCCTGCCGCATGCGATCAGGGCCGAATGACGGGATGCCCCGCTACCGCACGTAACCCGCCAGGAAGGCGGCGGCGCGCCACCGCCTTTGACGGCCGTGTGATTTGTGATGGAATCAGGTCATATGGAAAACCGCAGCGACGTGGAGAGGGGATGGCCGTTCCTCGCGGCCGCCTACGCCTTCGTGGTCACGATGTGCGGTACGACGCTGCCCACCCCGCTCTACTCGCTTTATCAGCGGGAGTTCGGCTTCTCCTCGTTCATGGTCACGGTGATTTTCGCCGTCTACGCGGCGGGGGTCATCGTCGCGCTACTGCTGCTCGGACGTATGTCCGACTTCATCGGGCGGCGGCCCGTCCTGCTGGCCGCGCTGGCGCTGTCGGGCCTGAGCGCGGTGTGCTTCCTCCTCGCCGGCGGACTGCCGGAGCTGTTCACGGGCCGCACCCTGTCGGGGCTGTCCGCCGGTCTGGCCACCGGCACCGCCACCGTGATGGTGATCGAGCTGGCCCCCGGGCGCCGGCGCCGTGCCGCCACCCTCCTCGCGACCGGGGCCAACCTGGGCGGTCTCGGTATGGGCCCGTTGCTGGCGGGCCTGCTGGCGCAGTACGCCCCGGCGCCGCTGAAGCTGGTGTTCGTGGTGGACCTGGTACTGGTGGCGGTGGCCACCGCCGTGGTGCTCGCTCTCCCGGAGACCGTACGGACCCGGAAACGTCCGCCGCTGAGGCCGCAGCGGCTGCGGGTGCCCAAGGAGATGCGCGCGACGTTCGCGGCCGCGGCCATGGCGGGGTTCGCGGGCTTCGCCACGCTGGGCCTGTTCACCTCCGTGTCGCCCACGTTCCTGAGCGAGGTGGAGGGGGAGAGCAATCTCGCGGTGGCCGGTGCCGTGGTGTTCTCCGTGTTCGCCGCCTCGGTCGCCGGGCAGGCGCTGGGGCGGCGGCTGGGGCCGGGGCGGTCGCTGCCCGGCGGGTGCGCGGTGCTGGTGGCCGGTATGGCGGCCATCGCGGTCTCGCTGGCGATCGCGTCGCTGGCGCTGCTGGTGCTGGGCGCCGTGATCGCGGGGACGGGCCAGGGGCTGTCGTTCCTCGCCGCCGTACGAGTGGTGACCGAGCGCAGCCCGGCCGACCGGCGCGCCGAGGTCACCTCCGCCCTGTTCGTACTGATGTATCTGGGGATCTCGATTCCGGTGATCGGCGTGGGGGCGCTGTCGGTCGCCCTCGGGCTGCGCTCCGCCGGGCTCATCTTCACGGGCTGTGTGGCCCTGCTGGCCGTGGCCGCCCTGCTGCGGCTGCGGGGGATCTCCGACGCGGCATCCAGCCGCTGAGCACGGCCTTCGAGCGCCCAGGGGACGGTGAACCGCTCGATCCGCCCCCCCGGGAGGGGAGCGGATCGACGGCATCACGGCATCACGGCATCACGGCATCACGGCATCACGGCATTCGGCGCGGGCGCCTCGCGTCACAGCTCCAGGACGGTCCGCACCGGCAGATGGTCGCTGGGATACTGGCCGTCCCCGGAGTAGGTGTCGATGACGGCGTGGTGGGTGCGCACACCGGGTGAGGTCAGGATCCAGTCGATCCGGTCGCCGTCCGGGACCAGCGGGCCAAAGCCGTGGAACGTCCCGTACAGCGGGCCGCGCCGCTCGGCGGTGTCCCACGAGTCCACCAGCGTGCCGCCGTTCAGCATCGCGTCGTAGACCGGGTTGCCATGGGCCGCCACATTGAAGTCACCGGTCACGATGCGCGGGAGCGCGGAGTCCAGCCCGCCCAGCCGCTCGGTGATCAGAGCGGCGGCGCGCTCACGGGCGTTCTGGCTGCGGTGGTCCAGATGGGTGTTGAGGGCGTAGAACTCCTTACCGGTCCACCGGTCGTGGAAGCGCACCCAGGTGACCATCCGGACCACGGCCCCGCCCCAGGTATTGGAGCCGATCACATTCGGGGTGTCGGACAGCCAGAAGTGGTCGTACTCCACGGGCTCGAGCCGCCCGGTGTCGTAGAAGACGGCCATGAACTCGTCGCGGCTGCCCCCCATCCGTCCGGTGCCGATCCACGCGTAGCGCTGTCCGAGGTCGTGGGCGATATCGCGTAGCTGGCCGTACAGCCCCTCCTGAGTGCCCAGCAGATGGGGCCGGGCCCGGCGCAGCAGCTCCCGCATGACCGGGCGGCGCCGGCCCCAGGAGTTGGGCTCGCTGTCGCCGGCGTAGCGCAGATTGAAGGTCATGACGGCCAGCCGCGAACCGTCGGCGGGGGCGACCGGGGCGGTGGCGACCGCCGTGGCCACGTACTGCGGCTGGGAGGCGAGCGGAAGCGCGGCGGCGGCCGCGACGCGCATACCGTGACGGCGGCTGAACACAGGTGCGGGCATGGCTCCTCCAAGGTCTTGAAGGTGCGGTGACGGATCCAGTATCGGAGCCCGCGGTGTGGGGGGTGTGTCCTGCGGTGGCCGTCCGGTGGAACGTACGGTCAAGCAGAGCCGACCTCAAGAGCGTGGGCGGGCCCCACCCTTGGCGGCGGACCCCACCCGGGACGACGAAAGTGGCCGGGGATGCGCGGTGGCGGCGATGGGTAGAGAAGGCCGGTAGTTGTCGAGACGGAAGGGGCACCTGGGGTGACGTTACGGCCGCTGACCTTCGTCGTGGGGACCGGACGATGCGGTTCGACCGCTCTGTCCCGTGTCCTGCGGCTGCACCCGGATCTGCTCAGCGTGAGCGAGCTGATCGCCGCACTGGAGCCGGACGCGCTTCCCGAGGCGCCGCTGACCGGGGCGGAGTTCTGGCGGATCCTCGCCACCCCCAGGTCGTTCGCCAACCGCGTCATCCGCGATGGCATCCCGCTGCCGGAGTATCGGTATCCGCATGTCAAGGGGCGGTTCTCGGTGGCGGGCGGTGGCATTCCGGCCCTGTGCATGATGACGCTGCCGCATCTCACCGACGACCCCGACGCGCTGTTCGACGCGCTGGAGCCGGAGCTGTCCCGGCGGCCCGCCGCCCCGGTGGCCGATCACTACCGGGCGCTGTTCGGCCTGCTGGGGGAGCGGTTCGGCGGGCGGGCCGTCGTGGAGCGCTCCGGCTACTCGCTGCGGTCGGTGCCCCGGCTGCGGGCGGTCTTTCCCGAGGCCCGGTTCGTCCACCTGCACCGGGACGGCGCCGACTGCGCGCTCTCCATGAGCCGCCACCCCGGATTCCGGTTGATCCAGCTGATGACGGAGCGCGCCGAGACCACCGAGGACCTTCCGGCCGGTCTCGAGGCGCTGCTCAGCGACGACGACGCCGATCTGCGTCCGCTGTACGAACGGTCCGTACCCGTCGCCGAGTTCGGCCGACTGTGGTCGCACACGATCGTGGAGGGGCTGGCGCAGCTGTCCCAGCTCCCCGCCGCGATCCGGATGTCCCTGTCGTACGAGAGCCTGCTCGACGCGCCCGAGCGCGAGCTCACCCGGCTGGCCCACCATCTCGGCGTGGAACCCCTCCCGGAGTGGCTGGCGGCGGGAAGCGCCCTGCTCGACGGCGACCGCCGGGGCACGGCCGCCGCGACCCTGCCGCCCGCCGAACTGGCCGCCCTCCGCGAGAGCTGCGCCCCCGGCGCCCGGGCCCTGAGCCTGGCCGGCGCCGGATGAGATAGCTGCTCCGGTGCGCGGATGATGAGGTAGATCCGGCGTGCGGATGCGCTAGCTCCGGCATCAGGCCGTCGCCGCCTCGGCGACCTCCCCCGACTGCTCGACGGCCACCGCCCGCAGCGCCTCAAGCAAGGCGGCCACCGCGGGCACTCCCGCGGCCTCCGGTCGCAGCAGCGCGCAGACATGGCGCCGGGGCCAGTCGTCCAGCGGACGCGGCTCGACCCGCGGATCGGGCCGGGGGAGCAGACCGAGGCCGTCCATCAGAGCGATGCCCACCCCGTCGCCCACCAGGCCGAGGGTCGTCGCCTGGTCATCGGTCGTGGTCACCACCCGGGGCTCGAACCCCGCCTCCGCGCAGCGCCGCAGCAGCCGCTCGCGGTCCCGCTCCAGGATCCACCGCTCCCGCGACAGATCGGCCAGGCGGACGCTGCGCCGCCCCGCGAGCGCATGGCCCCGCGGCAGCAGCACATGGCGGCGGTCGACCAGCAGCGGGACCCGGCGCAGCGGGGTGTGCGCGGTCCCCGAGGCGTCGCCGGTCTCATCGTCGGCGACGATCGCCAGATCGGTCTCGCCCGCGTCCAGCAGCCGGTACGCGTCATGGGAGTCGGTCTGGCCCAGCTCCACCTCCACCTCGATACGGGAGGCGCCCAGTCTGGCCAGCGCCGCGGGCAGCACGGCGACACAGACGCTCTGCACCGAGGACAACCGCACCCGGCCACGGGTGCGCGCCGCGAGCGCCTCGAACTCGTTCTCCACATCCCGCAGCCCGGCCAGCACATCCTGGGCGCGCTCGGCGAGTCTGTGACCCGCGGGCGTGAGCCGTACCCCCCGTCCCGCCTTGACCGTGAGCGGCACGCCCACGGCACGTTCCAGCGCGCGCATGTGATAGCTGATGGCCGGTTGGGTGTAACCGAGACGGTCCGCCGCGGCGCTGTACGAGCCGGCGCGACAGACCTCAGCGAGTACGGTGAGCTGGCGAAGATCGATCACTACAGGACGATAAAAATCGTTTATCAATTCCCGTAAGACTCTAATTGGACGCGTGATCGAGAGACCGTCAAAATCATGGTGACGGATTTCGCCCGCACCCGCTCATTGAACTGACCGATCGGACACGGCCTCACCCGCACTGGCTGCCCGTACGGTCACAGCCCGCCCACAACGGTTTCCTCCCCACCAGTCCGGCCGGAACGGCCAGGGGACCCGGGCGCGGTGACATTCCTCCCTCCGCCCGAATCCCCCGCTGGAATGGATGGATGGTGCCCGATGCATGATGGCTGGAATCGCATGACTCCGGTGGTCGCGGAGAACAATCCCTTCCACCAGATGTCGCTCAACGAAACCGTTCACCCCCCGCTCCCCGAAGTGGTGGACGCCGTCCTGCGCACCGCGCGGACCGCCCACCGTACCCTGGATGCCCTCGGCACCGGACTCTGTCAGGCCCTCGCCGGACATCTGGGAGTGCGCCCGGAACATGTGCTGGCCGGACCGGGGTCCGGTGCGCTGCTCCAGCAGCTGTTCTCCACCCTCACCGGACCGGATACGGACACGGTGCACGCCTGGCCCTCGTGGGAGGCGTACCCGATGATGGCGGCCAACGCCGGATCCACCACCGTCCGGGTGCCGCTCACCGGATACGACCACGATCTGAAGGCGATGGCCGACGCCGTCACCGACCGCACCCGCATGGTCCTGCTGTGCACCCCCAACAATCCCACCGGCACCGCGCTGGACCAGGAGCGCATCCTGCGCTTCCTCGACCGGCTCCCCGCGCATGTCACCGTCGTCATCGACGAGGCGTACCGGGACTTCGCCGACCCCGGCGCCGTCGCCGACGGCATCGCACTGCACCGCGCCGATGAACGGGTCTGTGTGGTGCGGACGTTCTCCAAGTCGTACGGGCTGCTCAGCCTGCGGGTCGGCTATCTCGTGGCGCATGAGCCCGTGCTCGCCCCGCTCCGCTCGGTGCTGCCCTTCTACCGGGTGAGCGCCGTGGCGCAGGAGGCCGCCATCGCCGCGCTCGGCGCCCAGGAGCAGGTGCTCCGGCAGTGCGCCGAGACCGCCGAGGAGCGCGACCGGCTCCACCGGACCCTGCTCGACCAGGGCTGGGAGGCGCCCGCGAGCCAGGGCAACTTCCTGTGGCTGCCCATGACCTCCGGTGTGGAGCGCTTCACCCAGTTCTGCGCGGACCACGGCGTGGTGGTCTGCGGCAAACCGGGCGAAGGGGTACGGGTGACCGTCGCCGAACCCGTCGCCAACCAGGCGTTCGCGGAGCTCGCCGGGAAGTACCGGGAGGCGTCCGTATGACGCCGCCCGACGTCGCGGTCACCGATGTGGCCGACCCGCTGGCGGAGGCCGCGCCGACCATGGAGCTCCTGCTGCGCGAGCTCGACCGGCGCTGGCCGCCGGAAGCCGAACGCCTCCACCAGATCTCCCGGTACGCACTGCTCCCGGCGGGGAAGCTGCTGCGCCCGCTGCTCCTCATGGAGTCGGCCCAGGCGGTGGGCGGCGGCGGACCCGCCGTCGTCCCGGCCGCGCTGAGCGTGGAGTACCTCCATGTGGGATCGCTCGTCCACGACGATGTCATCGACGACGACGCGATGCGGCGGGGCCGTCCGTCCGTCGTGGCGCGCTACGGCACCGCCGACGCCATCGTGACCGGGGACGCCCTGATGCTGGGCATGTTCGGCGTGCTCACCGACGGTGCCGAAGAGGCGGGCGGGCTGCCGCCGGGCCGGGTCCTCGGCGCCGTGCGGGTCTTCGCCCGGGCGGGCGTCGACCTGTGCCGCGGCCAGGCGATGGAGGGCGAACTCCGCGGCGACCTCGGCTGCGGACTCGACCGGTATCTCACCATGAGCTCCCTGAAGACCGGGGCGCTGTTCCGGGCCGCCTGCCGGGGCGGGGCGATCCTGGGCGGCGGAACCCCCGCCCAGCAGCACGCGCTCACCGCCTACGCCGAACATCTGGGGCTGGCCTTCCAGATGCACGACGACCTGCTGCCGTACACCAGTGACCCCCGCACCACCGGCAAGTCCGCCCTCAGCGACATCGCGGCCGCCCGCCCCACCTTCCCCGTCCTGCTCTGCCACGCCATGGCCGGCGCCCCGGGCCGCGCCCGGCTGGAGGCGGCGCTCGGCGGTGCCCTGCCCGCCGCCGACGCCCTGCGGACCGTGCACGAACTGCTGGAGACGACCGGCGCGCTCGACGCCGCGCGGGACCAGGCCACCGCCCAGGCGGACCGGGCCAAGTCCTGTCTGGCGGAGCTGCCCCGCTCCCGGGCCACCGCCGTACTCGCGGCGGTGGCCGATCTGTCGGTCAGCCGGGACCGGTGACACCGTGGCTGCCCCGCGCACCGCACTCCTGGCCCATCTGCAGACCTGGCGCCCGTACACCCTGTGGTATCCCGGGCTGGTCGGCCTCGCCGGAGCCACCCTCGCCGGATCGCACCCCACCACGGGGCAGTTGGTGGTGGCCTGGGCGGCGCCGACCCTCGGCTGGGTCGCCGGCCACTATCTCGGCGACTACTACGACCGTGACCTCGACGCGCTCAGCAAGCCCCAACGACCCATCCCCTCCGGCCGGTTGAGCCCACGAGCCGCCGTGGCCACGGGCATCGGCTGCGCCATCGCCGTGGCCGCGCTGGCCCTGTGGGCCAACTGGCGCGCCGTGGCCGTGGCCGCCGCCGCCATGGCGGGCATCGTGGCCTACAGCCGGGTGCTCAAGGGGCGTGGCCTGTCGGGCAATCTCATACGCGGCGTGCTGACCGCGCTCACCGTGCTCTTCGGCGCGATGGCCGTCCAGCCGTGGCCACCGTGGCGGGCGCTGCCCTTCGCCCTGGTCTTCCTGGCCCATGACACCGCATCCAACCTCGTCGGCACCCTCCGCGACGTCGACGGCGACCGCGAGGGCGGCTACGCCACCGTGCCGGTGCGCCAGGGTGTCCGGCGCGCCATCCACACTGCGGCCGCGCTGTATCTGGCCGCCGTGGCGGTGGCCTGCGCCGCCACCGGACTGGTGCCGGGGGACACGGCCGGCTATCTCGTGCTGCTGTCGGCGGCGGCGCTGTGCGGCGCGGGCGCCTTCGGACTGCTGCTGCGGTCACCGGGGGACCCCGCCCCCGCGCTGGCCCTGCGCGCCCACGCCGTCCTCGTCGCCGAACGCCTGGTGCTGGCCGCGGCGGTGGTGGCCGCGGGCGCCGGTGCGGCGCCCGCCCTGGCGCTGCTGACGCCGCTCCTCACGGTCAGCGTCATCACCCAGAGCCGGATGCGGTCCCGGCATGAATTCCCCGCCCCCCTGGCCGACGGCGGGCCCACCCTCCCCGATCCACGCCCCTGAATCACCGCGCGCCACCAGCAGAAGGGTCCGCTCCCATGCCCGCTTCCGCCTTGACCGAGAGCGTCGGCACGGCCGTCACCGCCGGTACCGAGGCGCTCCTCGCCCACCGGCGCGACGACGGCGCCTTCGTCTTCGGCGCGCACCACGCCTCCCCGCTGAACACCGCCGGAGCCCTCACCGCACTCCACTTCGCCGATCCGGAGGGCTCGGCCGAGACCATCGAGCGCGGTGTCACCTGGCTGTGCGAGACCCAGCGGGACGACGGCGGCTGGGCCATGCGCGGGGTGCCCACCGAACCCCTCACCACCGCGCTCGCCGCCGCGGCGCTCCACCTGCTCGCCCCCCGCCGGGCGGCGTCGGCCGTACACGCCGCACGGGCCCGGTTCGACGAGTTGGGCGGCTCCGGGGCCGTCCCGGAACCCGCGATGACCGCCCTCATCCGCCAGTTCCACACCTTCGCCGGACTGCCCCACGAGGGTGCCCAGCGACGGCTCCCCCTGGAACTGCTGTTCTTCCCCGGCCTCAGCCGCCGTCTGCTGAGCCTGCGGTTGCCGATCTACGCGAGCCAGGCGCTCGCCCAGTCCGCTCACCGCCGCCGCGGCCCGGCCGGCCGCGCCCTGGACCGGCTGGCCCGGCCCAGGGCTTTGGCGATCGTCCACGACGCGTACGAACGCGAGGGCGCCACCGGCGGGTTCAGCACCGACCCCTGGCTCACCGGACTCATCTGCCTCGGCCTCGCCCGCTCCGGCCAGGCGCCCGGCCTGGTCCGCGCCGCCGCCCGCTGGCTCCGCTCGGCGGCGAACCCCGACGGCTCCTGGGATCTGATGCCCCTCGATGTGACCTGGACGAACTTCGCCACCGCCGCGCTGATCGAAGCCGGTCACGCCGACGACCCGCAGCTGATCGGCACCCGCGAGATGCTCCAACGCCACCAGCAGCCCGAGCCGTTCGACGCCCTCGGCTGCCCGGCCGGCTACTGGGGGTTCTCCAGCCCCCGTAGCTGGCCGATGGCCCTGGAGACGGCCGAGTCCAGCGCCATCCTGCTGAAGCTGCCCGGCGGCGCGGACGACCGCCATGTCCGCGCCGGACTGGGGTGGCTGACCGCCGCCCAGGACGCGGCCGGGTCCTGGAGCCTCGCCGTACGGAACAGCAAACCGGGCGGCTTCGGACCCTGCCCCCAGATGACCGCCAAGGTCGTGGGCGCCCTGCTCGACTCCGGGGCCGGGGCCGACGACTCGCGCGTGGCCAAGGCGGTGCGCTGGCTGCTCGGCCGCCAGCGACCCGACGGATCGTTCGAGGCCATGTGGTACCGCGGCGGCACCCCCGGCACCGCCGCGGCGCTGGAGGCGCTCAGCCGGGCGGGCCGCACCGGGGAACACCACCGGGCGGCGGCCCGGGCCAGGGACTGGCTGCTGCGCACCCGCCACCCCGACGGCTCGTGGAGCACGGGCGAGGGCACCCGGCCGGGCACCGTCGAGGAGACCGCCTGGGCGCTGCGCGGGCTGCTGGCCGCCGGGCTGAGCCCGGCCGACCCGGCCCTCGCGGCGGCGGCCCGATGGCTCGTCGACGCCCAGCGGGCGGACGGCGGCTGGACTCCGGGCCCGGTCAACGAGTACGTCCGCGGCTGTGCCCGCTACGCCGACGACGGCATCGCGGCGGGCCTGGCACTGCGGGCCCTCGCCCACTACCGCTCCGCGGAAGCGGCGGAAGCCACGGGCGCAGCCGGCCCAACCGGCACAAGCCTCGGCACCCCCGGCATCGGCGGCACCCCCGGAATCGGCGAAGGAGGCCGGAAATGAGCCCCGATGTGCTCGTGTGCGGGGCGGGCGTCGGCGGTCTCGCGGCGGCCCGCGCGCTCGGCGGCCTCGGACTGGACGTCCTGGTGGTCGACAAGCAGCCGAAGGTCCGCCCGATCGCCAAGGGAGAGGTGCTCCAGCCGGGCGCGCTGCGCCTGCTGCGCTCCTGGGGCGTGGAGAAGCGGCTCGACGCGCAGGGCGCGGTCCGGCTCGGACGGCTGGTCGTCCGCGATCCGCGAGGCACCGCGCAGATGTCCCTCGACTACGGCCAACTGCCCGCCCCCGACCAGTGGTTGCTGGCCCATGACCACACCGTCATCCTCGCCGCCCTGGCCGAGAGCCTCGGGCCGGGGGTCGAGCTGCGCCGGGGCGTCCGCGCGGAGGCGCCGCTGCGCGACGACTCCGGCCGGATCACCGGGCTGCGGCTGGCCGAGGGCGGCACGGTCTACGAGCAGCGGGCACCACTCGTGGTCGCCGCCGACGGCATCTCCTCACGGCTGCGGTCCTGGGCGGGCATCGAGGCCAAACGGGCCGACTATCCGCACCGGCTGGTCTCCTTCGACATCGGCGACGCCGACGCGGCCGCGCGGGCCGACGACTTCTCCGCGTATGTCACCGACCGGGGGCTGCGGCTGCTCTATCCGCTGCCGGGCGGCCGGTTGCGGCTCTACCTCCAGGCCGGGCCCGATGAGCTGCGCGGCGTCACGGCACGTGGCGGACTGGCCGACTGGGCCGCCCGGGCGCTGTCCCAGGTGCCCGCCCTGGAGCCGCTGACCGCGTCCCTGCTCGCCCATCTCGACAGCCGCCAGACGCTGCCCGTCGGACGGCTGCTGTCGCCCCGGCTGGCCGGCCGCGGACTGGCACTGGTCGGCGAGGCCGCGTACGCCGTCCATCCGATGGCAGCACAGGGCATGAACACCGCCATCACCAGCGCCGGTGCCCTCGCCGAGCGGCTGTCGGGCCAGCTGGAGCGTACGGGCGGGATGTCGGCCGCGGCGGTGGACGCCGCCCTGCGCGACTACCACGAGCGGCAGTTGCCCCTTCTCACTCAGGCGGCCAGGACCAGCGGCAACGCGGCGCGGATGGTCACCGATCTGTCGTGGCGCGGCCGGGTCCTCGGGCGCCGGGCCGTCCGTCACACCGGCGCCAACCCCCGGCTGCTGCACACCGTCACCCACAACATGTCGGGCCTCGGCCCGCGCCCGCTGACCCCGCTGGACCGGCTGCAGCAGCTCGGTCTCCTCCCCGATCCGCGCGCCCACCGAGTGCCGGCCGCCCTGGCCGGCCGACCGCAACCCATGTGAGGACGGTTTACCGCATGTCCACTTCCGAATTGATGGTGACTCCCGTCTCCGGAGCACTCGGCGCGGAGATCCGCGGTGTCGATCTGACCGGGCTCACCGATGAACTCTTCGAGCACGTCCACGAGTTGCTGCTCAAGCACCTCGTGGTCTTCTTCCCGGACCAGGAACACCTCACCCCCGAGGCGCATATCGCCCTGGGACGGCGGCTGGGGGAGCTGGAGGTCCATCCGTTCCTGCCGAAGGTCGAGGGCCATCCCGAGATCGTCGTCCTGGACGCGGACCAGGGCGCCAAGGCCGACGAGTGGCATATCGACGTGACCTTCCAGCCCAATCCGCCGGTCGCCTCCATCCTCCATCTGCAGGTGTGTCCCGCCTCCGGCGGCGACACCATGTGGAGCAACCAGTACCTGGTCTACGAGGCGCTCTCCGAGCCGATGCGCGAACTCCTCGACGGGCTCACCGCCGTCCACGTCCTCAACACACCGCAGACCGGCGAGCACTCCGCCGAACACCCGGTGGTGCGGATCCACCCCGAGACCGGCAGGCGCTCCCTGTACGTGACGCGCATGTGGACCTCGCACATCCCGCAGCTCAGCCGCCCGGAGAGCGACGCCCTGCTGCAGTACCTCTTCGAGCACTCCGAGTCGCCCCGGTTCAACTGCCGCTACCGCTGGCAGCCCGGCGCCGTGGCGATGTGGGACAACCGCGCCACCCAGCACCTGGCCGTCAACGACTACACCGAACCCCGCAGGGGACAGCGGGTGACCGTCCTCGGCGACCAGCCCACCGGCGACACCCCGCGCTGGAAGGAGTACCGGCCCGCGCCCGACGAGCGCTACTACCCGCGCCACGTCACGGCACGCCACGGCTACCGGTGACAGCAGCTCGTCAGCGGCTCGGGCGTCGCCGCCGTACGGTGGCGGCGACACCCGCGCCGAGCACCAGCACGGACGCACCACCGGCGAGCAGCACGGGAGTGCTGCCGCCGTCGTCCTCCTCGGAAGTGGCGGAGGCGGCGGAAGTGGCGGAGGTGGCGCGGGAGGCCGCCGAGGCGTCCTGGGACGGCGGGGTGGCGGCCCGGGACGCCTCGGCGGCCTCCGACGAGGGGGCCTCCGACGAGGGGGCCTCCGACGAGGGGGCCTCCGACGAGCGGGCCCCGGCGCCCAGCACCACATCGGAGCAGGAGTAGTAGGTGTCCGGAGTGCTGGTGTTCCGCCAGATCGTATAGAGCAGCTGACGGCCGGTCCGGTCGGCGGGCAGCGTGGCCTTGATGCGGTACGCGCCGTCGACCAGTGCGGGGTCCTTGGCCGTGGCGAACGGCTTCGCCTCCAGGTCCGACCACTTCAGCGGCCGCGCGGGATCGTAGCCCTCCTTGGTGAGATACAGCTCGAAGGTCCCCGTGTGCGGGATCGTCGACCGGTAGGTGAGGGTGAGATCGGCCCCGGCCGACAGCCGCGTCGAAGGCCAGTCGGGGCGCGCCAGGTCCAGCCCCCGGTACGCCTCCAGACCGCCGCTGCACAGCTTCCCGTCCGGGACCCGCTCCCGGTCCCTGCCCGCCACCCCCGCGATACGCAGGTTGTCCCAGTCCGCCGCCTCCGGGCCGTTGGCGGCCCGAGCCGCCCGGCACGCCGCCGACCGCGCCGCGCCCCCGCCCTCGGGGGAGCAGGCGAACGTCCGGCTCACCGGGTCCGTCGGCGCCCCGTGCGCCTGGGCGGGCTGTGCGGCCAGCGCCGTGAACAGGCAGGGAAGGGCCCCGAGAAGAGCGCCCACGGCGGCGGTGCGATACGAGGTCATCCGGCGGCCCTCCGGGTCGGTGCGACGACGGGCGTGTCGCCCGTCCCGTCGAATACGGGAAGCCCGGACCGGGCGTTCAACGGCCCGCCGGAAGCCGTCGTGGAATGCCGTACAACCATCCGCGACCCCAACATGTCTCCCTAGTCAGACGCAAACAGCGCCTACGCCCATGAAGAATCATTAAGGGGGACAAATGAATCTTTCTCGCCGTATGGCCGCCACCGCGGTGCTCGCCACCGCCATCGCGGGCACCGTGGCCCTGACGCCGCAGGCATCGGCCGCCACCAAGGCCGCGTACAACGGGGTGTGTGGCAGCGGGTACAAGGTGGTGAACTCGGCGCCCATCAGCTCCAAAGGCACCGTCTTCCTCACCTACAACTCCGCCAAGGGCAAGAACTGCGTGGTCACCGTCCGGAACGCCACGGGCAAGGCGGTTCCGATGTTCGCCTACCTGTACGTTCAGGGCGCCGACGAGTCGGCCGAGGACGGCGGCGCGTACACCTCGTACGCGGGCCCGGTGTACGGCGACGGGCGCGGTAAGTGCGTGGACTGGGCCGGGGGCATCGACAACCAGTCCACCTGGACGTACGGATCGAACTGCGGATCCCTCAAGGCCCACCGCGTGACCAAGGGCTGGTAAGCCCGAAAGCCACGCGTCGGCACAGCCGACGGGGGAAACACACGGGGGAGCGGCGGCCACCTTCTGGGAGGGTGGCCGCCGCGATCGTCGTATCGACCTCTAGCGCTCGGTGAACGCCACCGCGTGGGTGTCCAGCACGGTATGGAGCTCCGCGAGACGGTAGGCGGCGCCGTCGGACCGGACCACGCAGCGGACCACGCCGCTGGCGATCGGAGTCACCTGACCCTCGGTGAGGTTGGTGGTGTACATATACGACACCACCGAGATGTCATCGCCGTCGACCCGCTCGATGTGGATGTTCGAGGCGTTGTGGCGCAGCGGGTAGCCGGCCGCCTCGCGGTGCTGCCGCTGCCAGGCGATCACCTGCTCGCGGCCCCGGTTGTCGGAGGCGATGAACTCCTCGTACGGGGACTTCCCGGTGTCCGAGCGGGAGGTGATGTGGACATCCTCGGTCAGCAGCTCGGGCCAGACGTCGAACTGCCCTTCGTCGAAGGCGAACCACCAGCGGTGGATCAACTCATGGACCGCCAGACGATCGAGCATGCGGAACTCTCCCCCCGAAGATGCAAGTGATCGACAGCATATCCCGTGAGCGCCAGTACGGTGGCCCCATGCCCGCAGTCCACGACAATCCCCGCCGCGGTGAACGCCCCCTCCGCGATGTGCGGGCCCTGGTGCCGAGCGAGGGCGGGGCGCGGCCGTACGTCCTTGCCTCCGCCGACGTCGAATCGTTGCCGGTCGGCGGGGACCTGGCCGAAGTCAATACGGTCGCGGAAGCCCTGTGCCGCCATGAGGTCCTCGAGGCAGGCCGACGATGACGCCGCCGCCCACCGCGCTGCGGCAGGCCGAGGAGATCTACCGCCGGGTGGCGTTCGATACCTTCGCCCAGGATCTGAAGATGGGGCTCAACCTGGGGTTCTGCCGTACCTTCGCGGTGCCGGAGATCGCTCGGGTGCTCACTGCCACCGGCCGGATGACCCGGCACACCCGGGCCCGCGCCAAGGCGACCGGCGAGTTGATGTATCGGATGTTCCGCCACGGTCTGGACGGCGAGGAGGGCGAGCGGACCGTCACCGCGCTGAAGTGTCTGCACGCCCCGTGGGCCATCAGCGACGACGCCTATCGCTATGTGCTGGCCTGCTTCGACCTCGCCCCGATGCGCTGGTGCGCCGCCTATGCCTGGCGCGCTCCCACCGACGCCGAACGGGATGCGTCCCACACCTTCTATCTCGCCCTCGCCGAGCGGATGGGCATTCCGGACGTCCCGCCGGACCGGCGGGAGTTCGAGGCGTGGAAGGAGGACTTCGAGCGGGCCCACTTCACCTTCACCCCCGAGGCCCACGCCCTGTGGGCGGCCACCAGGGATCTGCTCGCCGGGCGTGTCCCCGGTGTGCTCGGCCCGCTCGCGGGCAGCGCCGCCGACAGCCTCCTGGACGAGGAGCTGCGCCGGGCGCTCGGCGTTGGGCGGCCCGCGGTGCCGGTCCGCGCCGCGACCCACACCGCGCTGCGGCTGCGCGCCGCCACCGGCCGGGCGCGCAGGAGAATTCGCGGAAGCCACCGACCCGCCGGTATGTCGATGGTGCAATAGCGGGGCAGGCTCTGGTATCTAACCTGGCCGTGGCCTCACGCTGCCGCGTCGAGCTGCGCATTGCCCGTCACAGGTGGAGGAACGTTCATGCACCCAGTCACCGGCTCCCGCGCTTCCGTCCCCGCCATGGGCCGCCCCGTCCCCCGCCTGTCCGCCGACCGGGGGCGGACGCCGCCCCGGATGCCCGCCGCCCGTCCGCCGATCCGGTCGCGGGCCGATGCCGAGACCGTGGCGCTGCTGCACCGTGCCGCCCGGGTACTCATCGAGGAGGTGCCCCGGCTGGCGGACCGTATCGTCGCGCTGATGAAGGAGCGGGAGCCCGCCTACCGGTCGCCCTCCCTCGATCCGCATGAGGTGTGGCGGGAGGTCCACGACTCGCTCAGCAACAATGTGCGCTCGCTGGTGCACCCCAAGGAGACGCGCGAATCGGCCAGGTCCTGCGCGTGGCGGATCGGCACCGACCGCGCCGCCCAGGGCTTTCCGCTGGACGCGCTGCTGCACGCGTATCGCATCGGCTGCACCGTCGTGTGGGAGCAGCTTCTGGAGACCGCCTCGAAGGAGGACCCGCTCGGCGCCCAGTCGCTGGTCCACGTCGCCGCCGACGTATGGAACTTCGTCGACGAGCACTGCACCCTCGTCGCCACGGCGTATCAGGAGGTCGAGCGGCAGCTCTCCTGGCACCGGGAGAATCGCTACCGGATCATCGTCGCGGCGCTGCTCGACGGCACCGCCCGGGTGAGCGACTTCCCCGAGGCGGAGGAGGCCCTCGGCCTTCCCGAGCAGGGGCGTTACGCGGTCGTGGCGCTGGAGGACGCCGACACCTCGTCCAGGGCGCCGCACCCCGCCACGGTGTGCGCGGGACTCCGCACGGTCTGGCATGCGGCGGAGGGCACCGCCCACGCCATCGTGCTGCTCGGCGACGCCGGCGCGGAGCGGCTGGTGCGCGGGCTGGAGGTGCCGCCCGGCGCCCGGGCCGGGGTCAGCCCCGCCGTGTCCGGTCTCGCCGCGGTGAACACGGCCCGCCGGCTCGCCGATACGGCGCTGCGCACCCGCCCGGCCGCCGGGGAGGCGGCGCTGCTGGACGAGCGCTATCCGGAGGCGCTGGTGGTGTCCTCCCCGGACCTCGGCGCCGCGCTCGCCGACCGGATGCTCGGACCCGTCCTGGCGCTGGAGTCCGCCGACCGGGAGATGCTGCTGACGACGCTGGCCGCCTGGCTGGAGGGCGGGGGATCGGCGCGCCGCACGGGCGAGCTGCTGTTCTGCCACCGCAACACGGTGCTCAACCGGCTGCGCCGCTATGAGCAGTTGACCGGGTGTTCGCTGGACCACCCCCGAGAGGTCGTGGAGTTGTCGCTCGCGCTGTCCGCGCACCGGCTGTTGACACCCTGAGCAGCACCCCTCGGCCTGAGGTGATGTGGGCGTGCACAACGGCCCTCGACCGATCATGTGCACCCGTCACACGGTCCGCCGGTTGGGCTGTACGCGACCGTGCTGACCTGCTGTCGTGGCGATTCCGCCCCTGTGACATGGGGCGGAACCCGCACAAGGAGCCGCGACATGTCCGACTACGACCAGCCCTGGCGTGCGTCCGTACCGCACCTCGAGCCCCGCACCACGCGCCGCACCATCACCATGCCGCCCCGCCCCACGGCACCGCCTCAGCCCGCGCGGCGCACTCCGTGGCAGCGGCCGTGGCCCTGGCCGGCGCGGGCGGCCTGCACCGCGCTCGCCTGCCATGTGGCCGCCGTGGTGGTGAACTGCGCCGCCGAAGGCGTCGTCAACCTCGGCGCGGGCGGCGGGTTCACCGTGGGTGCCATGCTGATCGGCCTGGACACGGCGGTGCTGCTCACCGTCCTGGCCCGGGCCCACCGCCGGTCCACCGCCACGACGGGGGAGGGGGAGGGGTGAGCTTCCTCGATCCCAGAACGCTCGCGTTCGTGCTCTTCGCGGGCTTCATGGCCATCTCGTTCCTGCTGTGCATCCTCGCGGCCACCGGCAATGACGACCCCACCGAGTTCTACCTCGGCACCGGCGGGCTCAGTCCGATGCAGAACGGCCTGGCCATCGCGGGTGACTACATCTCCGCCGCCACCGTGCTCAGCACCACCGGCACCATCGCCCTGGCCGGATTCGACGGGGTGCTCATCGCCTCGTCCACCGTGCTCTCCATCCTGCTGTTCATGCTCGTCCTCTCCGGACCGCTGTGCGGACGGGGGCGGTTCACCCTCGGCGACGTCCTCTCCGAGCGGCTGAGCGAACGCCCCGCCCGCATCGGCACCGCCGTCGTGGTGCTGGTGGTCGTCATGCCGCTGCTGCTGGTCCAGCTGAACGGCGCCGGCGCCATGCTGGCGGTGCTGCTCGGCATCCCGGGAAGCGGCGCGGTCACCGGCTGCACCGTCTTCATCGGCTCGCTCATGGTCTGCTACGCCGCCCTCGGCGGGATGAAGGGCACCGGATTCATCCAGATCCTCAAGACGGTGCTGCTGCTCGCCGCGTTCGTCCTGCTCGCCTGTCTGGTGCTGAAGCGCTTCTCATGGAACCCGTTCACCCTCTTCGACGCCGCGGCCGACGCCAGCGGTTACGGCGACGGCTTCTGGCAGTCCGGCCGTCAGTACGGCGACTCCTTCAGCGGCCGCCTGGATGTCATCAGCGTCCAGCTCACCCTCGCCGTCGGCGCGGCCTGCATGCCGCACCTCACCATGCGGCTCCACCCGATCCGCGGTATGCGGGCCGCTCGCGCCGCCACCACCTGGGCGGTGGGCGCGGTCACCACCATTCTCGGGCTGATCGTGATCGTGGGCGCCGGAGCCACCGCCGTCGTCGGCGCCCGCGCCCTGCGCGCCTCCGACCCCACCGGCAGCGATTCGCTACTCCTGCTGACCCTCGCCCTGGACCCGGCGGCGCAGGAGGCCCACCGCAGCCTGCTCTTCTCCGTCGTGGCCTGCGCGGTCGTCGCCACCACCCTCGCGGCGGTCGCCGGTCTCACCCTGGCCGCCGCGGCCTCCCTCGCCCATGACGTCCTTGCCAAGGTCGTCTTCAAGGGCAGGCTCTCGGCGAACCGGGAGCTGGCCGCCGCCCGTACGGCCATCGTGGTGGTCGGCGTCGTGGCCGTCGTCCTCGCCATCGTGACCCAGCACTGGAACCGGCAGGTCCTGATCTCCTTCACCTTCGCGGCCGCCGCCTCGGCCCTGCTGCCGATCGTGCTCTACGGCACCCTGTGGCGCGGCTTCACGGTGAGCGGACTGCGCTGGGCGCTGTACGGAGGACTCCTCCTCACCGCCGTGACCATGGCCTTCTCCCCGGCGGTCTCCGGCAACCCGCTCGCGGTCTTCCCCGAGCGCGACTTCCACTGGTTCCCGCTCCGCAACCCGGGCCTGGTCACCATTCCCGCCGGTTTTCTGCTCGGCTGGCTCGGCTCCCGTACCGGACGGCGGGCACGGCATGCCCAGGACCCCACGCGGGGGGACATGCCGTACGCGATGCCCACCGGCTGACCCGACCGGTGCCGCCCCGGAACTCCTACGGGGATCGGGGCCCGGCCTTGGCGCGCCGGTGGGCGGCCACCCGCTCACGGGTCGCGCACCGGCGTGAGCAGTAGCGGCGCTCCGGTCCGCTGCCCACGGTGAGGAAGACATCGCCGCAGCCGGGGGAGGAGCACAGGCCGCCGGGCGGGCGCTGACCGTCCCAGATCAGCACGGTCAGCGCCATGCACGAGGAGGCGAGGAACCATTCGCCCCAGGGCGCCTCGTCATCGCTGTCCAGGTGCGGATGCCAGGGCGAACGGCCGTCATGCGAGCTGAGCCGGAGCGGACCCGTGCCCTCCCGTAGCAGCCGGTTCAGCACCCCGGCGGCGGCGTCGACATGCCCGGCGGCGAACACCTCGCGCAGCCGCAGCGCGGCGGTGCGCATGCCCGCGACATCACCGGTGGTGAGCTCGACCGGGCCGGGCTCACCGTGGTCGAGCAGGATCCCGGCGATCGCGCGGGGATCCGGACTCGGCTCCGCGGTCAGGGCGTTGACGAGGGCGGCGGTGCGCCGGGCGGTGTCCCGCACCGAAAGCCGGGTCGGCCGGTCGTCGTTCGAGGGTGGTGACACGAGGCCAATCTAACGCACCTGGCGAATATTTGCGTTACCCCCGTAACGTGATCCGCATGCCAGGGCGTTACGCGATGGGGTGTTATCTGGGCGGGGCGGCCGCTGCCCGCGCGGGGGACGAGATGTCCGGGCCCGCGCTGCTGCTGGCCGGACCGGCGCTCACCGGTTCGGCCTCCTCGGGCTCGTCGCTGCTGGCGGGCATCATGATCGCGGCGGCGGTCGGCGGACCGCTCTTCGGGGTGCTGCTCGACCGCTCCGCCCGGCCGGGCCGGCTGCTGGCCGCGGCACTCGCCCTCTACGCGGTGGCGCTGACCGCGATCCTCCTGGGCCTGGGGCGGCTGCCGTTCGCCCTCACGGTCCTTCTCGCGGTGGGCGCGGGGCTGTTGGGACCGGCCCTGTCCGGCGGATGGACCTCCCAGCTACCGCGGGTGGCACCGCCGCGGGCCCTGCCCCGGGCCAACGCACTCGACGCGATGACATTCAGCCTCGCCGCGCTGGTGGGTCCCGCACTGGCCGGGTCCGTGGCGGGGGCGGCCGGGGCTCCGGCCGCCGTGGCGGTGTCCATCGCGCTGATCGGCCTCGCGCTGCCCGCCGCCTGGGCGCTCCCCGCGCCTCCGCCGCCCGCCCCGGTCCGGCCACCGGCCACGTCGGTCGTCGCCGATCTCACCGCCGGACTGCGTGCCATCGCCCGCAACCGGCCCCTGGCCCGTGCCACCGCCACCTCCGTCGTCTCCTGCGTCGGCCAGGGCGCGCTGCTCACCTGCTGTCCGCTCCTCGGCGCGGCCGTGCTCGGCGGCGCCGACCGCGGCGCCCTGCTGCTGTCCGCCACCGCCGCATCCGCCCTCGTGGCCAACGCGGTGCTCGCCCGCCGCCCCCGCCCGCCGCGTCCGGACACCGTGCTCCTCGGCGGAGCTCTGCTGCTCGTCCTCGCGCCGCTGCTCGCGGCCACCGGACACCCGGTCGCGGTGATCGCCGCCGTGTTGCTCGCCGGGGCCGCCGAAGGCCCTCAGCTCACGGCCCTGTTCGCGGTGCGCCACCGGGAGGCGCCCGAGCGGCTGCGCGGCCAGGTGTTCACCACCGGCGCCAGCCTGAAGATCAGCGGCTTCGCCGTGGGCGCGGCCTTCGCCGGTCCACTCGCCACCTGGTCGCTGCCCGGTGCTCTGATGGCCGCAGGGGGGTGCGAGGCGCTCGCGGCTCTGGTGTTCGTATGCTTGCCGGACGATGCGGAGGCTGTCGTTCCGGATCTGCCCCCGGGGGCTGTGTGACAGAGGCATGTCAGGCATGATGACCTGCATGGAAGACCTGAAAGACCTGCTGCCCGTCGAAGCCGTCCGGCTCGACGTCCGGGCGGCCGACTGGCGTGAGGCGATAGGCGCGGCCGGCCGGCTCATGGTGGAGACGGGCGCCACCACCGACGAGTACACCGGCGAGATGGTCGCCAACGTCGAGGAGAACGGGCCGTACATCGTCATCGCTCCGGGGGTGGCGTTCGCCCACTCCCGGCCGTCCCCGGCAGTGCTCAGGACCGGGATGTCCTGGGTCCGGCTCGCCGAGCCCGTGGAATTCGGGCATGAGTCCAACGACCCCGTCACCCTCGTCGTCGCCCTGGCCGCCCAGGACTCGGCCGCGCACACCTCCGCGATGGCGAGCCTGGCGCGGCTCCTGGGCGATCCCGCCACCGCGGCCGCCCTGGCGGAGGCGCCCACCCCGAAGGCGCTGCACGCCGTACTCGCCGGGGAACGGCCGAAGGACGGCTCCGAGGCGGCCACCGCTCCCGAAGCGTCCGCCACCCCCGAGCCGCCCACCGCCTCCGCGCCCCGTGCGGCCTCGCTGCACAAGATCCTCACGGTCTGCGGCAACGGCGTGGGCACCAGCCTGTTCCTCAAGAACACCCTGGAGCAGGTGCTGGACCGCTGGGGGTGGTCGAGGTTCGTCACCGTGGAGGCCACGGACACCATCTCCGCGAAGGGCAAGGCGTCCGAGGCCGTGGCCCTGCTCACCTCCCGTGAGATCGCCAGGACTCTGGGGGATGTGGGACGGCCCGTGAAGGTCGTCCAGGACTTCACCAGCACCGCCGAGGTGGACGCGGTGCTCCGGGACACGTACGACGTCTGAACGACGGGGACAGAGGAAGCACCATGGGCTGGTTTGTCACCCTTGCCACGTTTCTCGTCAATGAGATTCTGAGCGAGCCCGCGTATCTGATCGGCATCATCACCGCCGTCGGACTCATCGCGATGAAGAAGAGCACCGGGCAGATCATCGGCGGCGCCATCAAGGCGACCCTCGGCTTTCTGCTGATCGGCGCGGGAGCGGGACTGGTCACCGCCTCCCTCGCCCCGCTGGGCACCATGATCCAGGGCGTCACCGGCGCCCACGGTGTCATCCCCACCAACGAGGCCATCGTCGGCATCGCCCAGGACCAGTTCGGCTCACGGGTCGCCTGGCTGATGATCCTGGGCTTCGTGGTCAGCCTGCTGCTGGCCCGGTTCACCCCGCTCCGCTATGTCTTCCTGACCGGGCACCACATGCTCTTCATGGCGACGCTGCTGACCGTGGTCCTGGCCAACGGCGGCCGCTCGACCGTGGCCGTGGTGGCCGTCGGCGGTGTGCTGCTGGGCATCATGCTGGTCGCGATGCCCGCCTTCGCCCACCCCTGGACCAAGCGTGTCACCGGCAGCGACACCGTCGCCATCGGCCACTTCGGCACGGCCGGATACATCGTGGCGGGCGCGACCGGACGGGTGGTCGGCAAGCGCAGCCGCTCCACCGAGGAGATGAAGCTCCCCGAGGGGCTGCGGTTCCTGCGCGACTCGATGGTGGCCACCGCCCTGTCGATGCTGCTGATCTACCTGGTCATGGCCGTCCTCCTGCTCGTCAAGGAGGGGCAGAAGACCGCCTTCAAGGCGTTCGCCACGGGCACCGGCACGGTGGCCACCGGCACCGGGAACTACCTGATGCAGTCCGTGATGCAGGGGCTGCAGTTCGGCATCGCGGTCGCGGTGATCCTCTTCGGGGTCCGTACGATCCTCGGTGAGCTCGTCCCCGCCTTCCAGGGGATCGCCCAGAAGGTCGTCCCCGGAGCCCTGCCCGCGCTGGACGCGCCCATCGTCTTCCCGTACGCGCAGAACGCGGTGCTGATCGGCTTCATCTCCAGCTTCACCGGCGGCCTGATCGGCCTGGCCCTGCTCACCTGGGTCTTCAACCCGGCCTTCGGCCTCGCCCTGGTGCTGCCCGGTCTGGTGCCGCACTTCTTCACCGGCGGCGCGGCCGGGGTCTACGGCAACGCGACCGGCGGCAGGCGCGGCGCGGTCGTGGGGGCGTTCCTCAACGGGCTGCTCATCACCTTCCTGCCCGCCCTGCTGCTCAAGGTGCTCGGCGCGTTCGGCGACCAGAACACCACCTTCGGCGACGCCGACTTCGGCTGGTTCGGCGCGCTCATCGGCAACGCGGGCAAGGCAGGTGGCGCCGCCGGACTCGTCATCATCGTGCTGCTCGGCCTCGCCGTCCTCGGGGGCGCGATCCTGGTGCAGAAGCGCGTGGTGGACACCGGCTGGGACCCGGGCGCGGCGCGCGACGCCGTGATGCCGCGCGAGAGCGTGGCGACCCCCGCCGAGGCGGGCGCCACCACGGCCGCCTACGCCAAGATCCCGCCGCCCGCGGGCGCTCCCGCACCTCCGCCCCCCGCCTGACGCGGCGCGGCGCCCCGGTGGTCCCGTCCCGAGCCCTCGGCCCGGGACGGGACGGGGACGGGACCACCGGGGCGAGGGAGTTCACGCCCGCTTGACGTAGTCGCGCAAGTGGACGGCGGTGAGGGAGCCGCCGGTGTCCACGAGGTCGGCGGGGGTGCCGGTGAACACCACCTGACCGCCGTCATGACCCGCCCCCGGACCCATATCGATGATCCAGTCCGCATGGGCCATCACGGCCTGGTGGTGCTCGATGACGACGACCGTGTTGCCCGCGTCGACAAGGCGGTCGAGCAGGGCGAGCAGTTGGTCCACATCGGCGAGATGCAGGCCGGTGGTCGGCTCGTCCAGGACGTAGGTCGTGCCGCTCCGCGCCATGTGGATGGCCAGCTTCAGCCGCTGGCGCTCACCCCCGGAGAGTGTGGTGAGCGGCTGGCCGAGACCCAGATAGCCCAGCCCCACCGCGGCCAGCCGGTCCAGGATCAGCCGGGCCTGACCGCCGGTGAAGAACTCCCGCGCCTCGGCCACCGACATGCCCAGGACATCGCTGATGTTCCGCCCGCGCAGCCGGTACGTCAGCACCTCGGGCCGGAACCGCTTCCCCTCGCAGTCCTCGCACACCGAGGCCACCTCGGCCATCATCGCGAGATCGGTGTAGATGAGCCCGATGCCCTTGCACCGGGGGCAGGCACCCTCTGAATTGGCGCTGAACAGACCCGGTTTGACGCGGTTGGCCTTGGCGAACGCCGCCCGGATCGGATCGAGGAGCCCCGTATACGTGGCCGGGTTGCTGCGGCGGGAGCCGCGGATCGCCGACTGGTCGGCGACGATCACCTCCTCCCGCCCGGACAGCGACCCATGGATCAGGGAGCTCTTGCCCGATCCGGCGACACCCGTGACGACGGTGAGCACACCGAGGGGGATGTCGACGCTCACATCCCGCAGATTGTGCAGCCGCGCGCCCCTGACCGGCAGTTGCCCACTGGGCTGCCGTACCGTCTCCCGCAGCCGCACCCGGTGGTCCAGATGGCGCCCGGTCAGGGTGTCCGAGGCGCGCAGCCCGGCCAGATCGCCCTGGTAGCAGATCCGCCCGCCCGCCACCCCCGCGCCGGGCCCCAGGTCCACCACATGGTCCGCGATGCGGATGGTCTCCGGTTTGTGCTCCACGACCAGCACCGTGTTGCCCTTGTCCCGCAGCTGGAGCAGCAGCCGGTTCATGCGCTCGATGTCATGCGGATGCAGGCCCACCGTGGGCTCGTCGAAGACATAGGTGACATCGGTCAGACTGGAGCCCAGATGCCGGACCATCCGCACCCGCTGGGCCTCGCCACCGGACAGGGTCGAGGACTCCCGGTCCAGGCTCAGATATCCCAGGCCGATCTCGACCAGTGAGTCGAGGAGCGCCCGCAGGCTCTCCAGCACCGGTCCGACGGAATCGTGCCGGATCCCGCACACGAACTCCGCCAGATCGCTGATCTGCAGGGCCGAGCACTCCGTGATGGAGCGGCCGTCGATCCGGCAGGACCGGACGGCCTCGCACAGCCGGGCGCCCTCACACTCGGCGCACTCGGTCAGGGCCATGGCCCGGTCGGCGAACGCGCGCATCCGCGGCTGCATTGTCTCCCGGTCCTTCGCCAGGTACAGCCGGCGGACCTTGGTCACCAGCCCCTCGTAGGTGAGGTTGTTCTTCCCCACCTTGATCTTGGTGGCCGGTTTGTGGAGGAAGTCCTCCCACTGGGCGGGGGAGTAGTCCTGGAGCCTGGTATCGGGGTCGAAAAGGCCGGAGGCCGCCATAACCTGCCAGTGCCAGCTGTCCACCTCGAATCCGGGGACGGTGATCGCGCCCTCCTTCAACGACTTCTCCCTGTCGATGAGTTGGGCGATGTCGATGTCGGTGACCCTGCCGAGCCCCTCGCACCGCGGACACATGCCCTCGGCCGTGTTGAAGCTGAAGGCGAGGGGAGGGCCGACATAGGGGCTGCCGATCCGGCTGAACAGGATCCGCAGCAGGGTGTGGGCATCGGTGGCGGTGCCCACCGTGGAACGGGAGTTGGAGCCCATCGGCTCCTGGTCCACGATGATCGCCGCGCTCAGATTCCGCAGCGAGTCGACATCCGGACGGCCGAGCGTCGGCATGAAGTTCTGGACGAACGCCGTATAGGTCTCATTGATCAGCCGCCTCGACTCCGCGGCGATGGTGTCGAAGACGAGCGAGGACTTACCGGAGCCGGAGACGCCGGTGAAGACCGTAAGGCTTCGCTTGGGAATGTCCACACTCACGCCCTGGAGATTGTTCTCCCTGGCGCCACGGACCTTGATTTCGCTGACATCCATGCCTTCAAGTGTTTCATTGAAGTGCACGTTGAGACTTTTCGCGGATTTCCTCCCAACACCCGCCGGGTACGGTGCGGCAGAGCCACGCTAACCTTCAACTCGCCCGTGAACCCTTGCCGGGAAGGTGACGAACCGTGAGCCGTACGGACGCCGCGCTGCGCCCCGTCGATCTGGCCCGGATGGCGGGTGTCTCCACCCAGCAGATCCGCAACTACGTCGACGCGGGCATCCTGCCGCCGGCCGCCCGCACCCCCGCCGGCTACCGCAGGTTCGAGGACCGGCACCGCAGAGCCCTGGTGACCTACCGGGCCCTGTTGCCGGGATACGGCGCGGAGACCGCCCGCGCGGTCATGCGGGCCGTCCACGCCGAGGACATCGCCCTCGCGCTCACCCTCGTCAACGCCGGCCATGCCGCGCTCCACGACCAACGGCTCTCCCTCCAGGCCGCGGGGGAGGCGCTGGAGACGGTCGCCGGGCAGACCCCGGACACCTCGGCGCCCGCACGCTCCGGGCCACTGCGCATCGGCGAGGTGGCCGCCCGGATCGGGGTGCGCACCTCGGCCCTCCGGGTCTGGGAGTCCGCCGGTCTGCTGCGCCCGCGGCGCGACCGGGGCACCGGCTACCGCGTCTACGGCCCCTCCGACGTCCGGGACGCCCGGATGATCGATCTGCTGCGCCAGGTCCGCTATCCGCTGCCCCAGATCCGGCCCGTCATCGATGGCCTGCGCCGCACCGGCGGCAGCGACGCCCTGCGCTCGGTCATCGCCCGGCGTCAGGAGGGGCTCGCCCAGCGCGCCGCGGCCATGCTCGAAGGCTCCTGCCGGCTGCACCACTACCTCACGGAAAATCGGTCGGCCGAGGACCGATGAGTTCCTGACGCGGGAGCGGTCGACAGGGGTAAACGCTCCCCAGCCCAGGAGGAACCGATGGCCACCGACGGATTCACCACATGCCTGTGGTTCGACGGCAACGCCGAAGAGGCCGCGCAGCACTACATCTCGATCTTCAAGAACTCCAGGCTCGGACGGATCGCGCATTACACCGGAGGCGAGCCCGGCGGCGCGGCGGGATCCGTGATGACCGTCGAGTTCGAGGCCAACGGACAGAGGTTCGTGGGGCTCAACGGTGGGCCGGAGTTCACCTTCAGCGAGGCCATCTCCTTCCAGGTGCTTTGCGCGGACCAGGACGAGGTGGACCACTACTGGAGCAGGCTCTCCGAGGGCGGCGAGGAGGGGCCCTGCGGCTGGGTGAAGGACAAGTTCGGGGTGTCCTGGCAGGTCGTCCCCACCGTGTTCCTCGACATGGTGACCGGCTCCGACCCGCAGAAGGCCAAGCGGGCCACCGACGCGATGATGAAGATGGGCAAGCTCGACATCGCCGCGCTGCGGGCGGCGTACGACGGCGCGTAGCCGGCCCTGGGAGCGGGCCCGTACGGCATGCGGTCGGGCTGCCGTACGGGCCCGGTCCGCGTACGGGCCGGCCCGCGAGCGTGCCGCTAGCGGCCGTGGGTGAGGTCCGCGGGGTCGGTGTTGGCGCCGCAGAGGAGTACGGCGACCTTCTCCCCGGGCCGCGGCTGGTACCCGCCGGAGGTGAGGGCCGAAAGCGCCGTGGCCGCCGCGTGCTCGACCGCGATCCTGCGGTCGTCCCACAGGGCCTGCCGCGCGGAGACGATCGCCTCGTCGGACACCAGGACGGACCGCACTCCGTCCTTGCGGGCCCACTCCAGCGCGTCCGAGGACACATGGCGCGCCCCCAGCGAGTCCGCCGCGACCGAGTCCACCGGGACATCGACGACCGCACCGGCCTCCAGCGCGGCGTTCAGGGCCCGGCACCCGTACGGCTCCACGGCGACGACCCCCACTCCGTGCTCCAGGGCGGACACCGCGACACCGGTGAACAGCCCGCCGCCCCCGACCGCCACCACCACGGTGTCCAGGTCGGGCCGGGCCTGGAGGATCTCCTCCAGCACGGTGCCCGCCCCGGCGGCGATCAGTGGGTGGTCGTACGCGTGCGACAGCAGCGCCCCGGTCTCGGCGGCGTGCTTCTGCGCGGCCTCCCGCGCTTCGTCGTACTCGGTGCCGATCTGATGGACCTCGGCGCCGAGCCGGCGCAACCGGCCGACCTTCACCGGGGGCGCGGTCTCGGGCACGAACACCGTGGCGGGCACGGAGTGCCGCGCCGCCGCCCACGCACACGCGAGCCCGGCGTTTCCGCCGGAGGCGATGGTGACGCCCGTGTCCGGCAGGGTGCCCGCTTCCCGGTGGGCCCTGACGAAGTTGAACGCGCCGCGCGCCTTGAAGGTGCCCGTGTACTGCAGGAACTCCAGGGCCAGCCAACCCTCGGCGGCGCCCCATGCTCCCTGCTCCACCGGAGCGAGCGCCACCGGCCGGATATGTCCCGCGACCCGTTGGGTCGCGGCTCGTACGTCCTCGATGGAAAGAGTCACTGAAACACTGTAACAACCACTGGTACGCTCGGTCTGTGCGAAGCAACCGGGACCGAGCCGATCAGCCCACCCTGGAGGCCATCGCCGAGGCCGCCCTGTCCGTCGTCGACGACGAGGGGCCCGAGGCGCTGAGCTTCCGCAGGGTGGCGCAGCTTCTGGGTGTCTCCCATGCCACGGTCTTCCGCCGCTGCGGCGACTTCGACGGTCTGGTGAACGCGTGCGCGGACCGGCTGGCCGCGCGGATGCCGCGGGTGGGGCAGGACCTGGACTGGGCCACCGCCACCGAGGCCCGCTTCTCCGCGTTCTACGAGGTGTTGATCGAGCATCCCGGGCTGGTGGCGCTGCGGTCGGGCCGCGCCTGGTGGGGCCCGCATCTGCTGAGCCGCCTCGTGGAGCCGCAGCTCGCGCACAGCATCGCCGCCGGAATGGCGCCCGAGGCGGCGATCCGGGTCTACCGGCGGCTGTATCTGCTCACCCTCGGCGCCGTCGCCTTCGTCGACCACCGCGACGCGAAGAAGGTGCGCACCGCCGCGCGCACGGCGCTCGCCGCCCTGGATCCCGAGGAATTCCCGGCCCTCACCGCGAACCTCGGCGTCGTCGTGCCCGCGCTGACCGACCACGAGGTCTACCGCGGCGCGCTGCGGCAGCTGATCGACGCCTCCGTGGCGGCCTGCGCCGGACGGTGACCAGCGCCCGCGGGGCGGGCCCCGACAGGGCCCGCCCCGCTTCGCGCCGCGGCGTGGTTACAGCGTCTGCTGCACCCGCTCCGCCACCAGCTTGATGAAGCGCGACGGATCGCTCAGCTCACCGCCCTCGGCGAGCAGCGCCATGCTGTAGAGCAGCTCGGCCGTCTCCGCGAGACCACTGTCGTCCTTGCGCTCACCATGGGCCTTGCGCAACCCGCTGACCAGCGGATGGGTGGGGTTCAGCTCCAGAATGCGCTTGATCTGGGGCAGGTTCTGGCCCATGGAGCGATAGATGTTCTCCAGGGCCGGGGTGACATCGAAGGTGTCACCCACGATGCAGGCAGGGGAGGTGGTCAGCCGCGTGGACAGCCGCACCTCCTTGACCTGCTCGCTCAGCGCCGTCGTCATCCAGGAGAGCAGCTCGGCGAAGTCCTTCTGCCGCTGCTCGCGCTCGGCCTCCGCCTCCTCGTCCTTCTCGTCCTGGGAGTCGAGGTCGACCTGCCCCTTGGCGATGGAACGCAGTTGCTTGCCCTCGAACTCCGGCACGGCGTCGACCCACAGCTCGTCGATGGGGTCGGTGAGGAGGAGCACCTCGAAGCCCTTGTCCCGGAACGCCTCCATATGGGGCGAGCTCTCCACGATCGAGCGGGACTCGCCCGTCATGTAGTAGATGTGCTCCTGCCCGTCCTTCATGCGCTCGGTGTAACCGCGCAGAGTGGTCGGCTGCTCGGCGTCATGTGTCGAGGCGAACGAACACACCTCGAGGATCGCCTCGCGGTTCTCCAGGTCGCTGAGGAGACCTTCCTTGAGAACGCGGCCGAATTCCGTCCAGAAGGTCGCGTAGCGCTCCGCGTCGGAGGACATGATGTCCTTCACCGTCGAGAGCACCTTCTTCACCAGGCGACGCCGCATCAGCTGAATCTGGCGGTCCTGCTGAAGGGTTTCCCGCGAGACGTTCAGTGAGAGGTCCGCGGCGTCCACCACGCCCTTGACGAAGCGGAGGTATTCCGGCATCAGCGCTTCGCAGTCGTCCATGATGAAGACGCGCTTGACATAGAGCTGCACACCCCGCTTGCGGTCCTGCATATACAGGTCCTGCGGTGCGCGGGCCGGAATGAAGAGCAGCGACTGGTATTCGAAGGTGCCCTCCGCCTGCATGCGGATGGTCTCGAGCGGATCGACCCAGTCGTGGCTGATGTGCTTGTAGAACTCGTGGTATTCCTCGTCGGTGACCTCGTCCTTGGCACGGGCCCACAGCGCCTTCATCGAGTTGACGGTCTCGAGCTCGGGCGCCTTCTCCTCGCCCTGCTCGGCCTCGTCCGTCTCGTCCGTCGTGACCGGGGCCTGGGCGGGGGCCATCCTGATGGGCCAGGTGATGAAATCCGAGTGCTGCTTGATGATTTCCCGGATCTTCCAGGGCGAGGCGTAGTCGTAGAGATGGTCCTCGGTGTCCTCCGGCTTGAGCTTCAGGGTGACGGAGGTGCCCTGGGGCGCGTCGTCGGCCGGTTCGAGGGTGTAGGTGCCCTCGCCGCTGGAAATCCAGCGGGTGCCCTGGCTCTCCCCGGCGTGACGGGTCAGCATGGTCACCTCGTCGGCCACCATGAAGCTGGAGTAGAAACCCACCCCGAACTGCCCGATGAGGTCCGCGGAAGCGGCCGCGTCCTTCGACTCCCGCAGCTCCTTGAGGAATGTGGCGGTGCCGGAGTTCGCGATCGTGCCGATGAGCTCCACGACTCCGTCATGCGACATGCCGATGCCATTGTCGCGGACGGTCAGTGTGCGGGACTCCTTGTCGACCTCAACGGTGATGTGGAGATCAGAGGTGTCCGCCTGAAGGTTTCCGTCGCGGAGCGATTCGAGCCGCAGTCTGTCCAGCGCGTCGGAAGCGTTGGAGATGAGCTCGCGCAGGAAGACGTCCTTGTTCGAGTAGATCGAATGGATCATCAACTGCAGAAGCTGCCGCGCCTCGACCTGAAACTCGAAAGTCTCGACCCCTGTAGTCAATTGTTTCCCCTCATGAGATAAGTGTCGACGCCATCAAGCACCGTGCGTCATCGGCAGCTTATCGAAGGTGAGGGGCGCCGAGCGGCCTTCCGGGTAGATCACGGACGGCCGCTCACGGGACACGGACGCGGTGGCCCGGGCGAGGGGGCCGGAGTGCGTCAGCCGCCGCCGCGCACCCTGCTCCAGTCCAGGGCCTCGGCGGCCTCCCGCTGGATGACCTCGGCCGCCTCCCGGGCCTCGGCGGGGACGTCGCCGTGCTCCGCCACGAGGCTGTCGTAGATCGGCACGAAGTCGGGTTTGTCGGTCGCGGTCATGTGGCGCACTTCCTTGGCTGCGGATTCCGGGTCAGCCCCCGGCTACCCGATCTGTCAAACAGTCATGCTTTGGCGTAGATCACACAGGGGTTCCCGGCGATCCACAGGGGCCCGGCGCGGCGGGAGGCGCCGGGCCCCGCAGGTCAGTGCCCGGCGGGCGTCGGCTCCAGGACGAAGACCGGGATCTGGCGGTCGGTCTTCGTCTGGTAATCGGCATAGTCCGGGTACGCCTCGACCGCGCGCTCCCACCACAGGGCCTTCTCCTCGCCCGTGACCTCGCGCGCGGTCATGTCCTGCCGCACCGGGCCGTCCTGCAGCTCGACCCGCGGGTCGCCCTGGACGTTGTAGTACCAGACCGGATGTTTGGGGGAGCCGCCCAGCGAGGCGACGACGGCATAGGCGCCGTTGTGCTCCACCCGCATCAGCGGGGTCTTGCGGATCTTTCCGCTCTTCGCGCCCCGCGTGGTCAGGAGGACCACGGGCATGCCCCGCATGGTCGTTCCCTCGGTGCCACCGGAGCTCTCGAAGAGCTCGACCTGATCCCGTACGAACTTCGTCGGGCTCGGCTCGTACTCACCCTGCAACGGCATGATGTCCGTCCCCTTGCTGCGTTGTCCCTGATGCGAAGACTCGCCTGACGTCTCCCCGTGCTCATTCTCAACACGGCGAGTTCGCGAGATCATCCCGACAACACGGGGAGTACGCGAGATCATCCCGACGGGCTCCGGCCGTCGGGGCGGCGACGTGGAAGACGTCCGTTACGCCGCCATGCGGCGCTGGTCCGGGGAGGAAGTGGGGGTGGGGGCAGAGGTGGGGGTTTCCTTGTCACCGTTCCGCTCCGCCGCGCGCTTCGACTCGTCGGACTGACGTCCACGAGCAGGGAAGGTCAGGTCCGGTACGTCGACGACCGGCGGCAGATCGGGAGTGAGCAGAGGCTGCTCATTTCTGTTCATGGGCAGCGGGTACCCCGGCGCGGCAGGCTCACCCTGCGATACCGGTCACAGTCGGACATGGCGGTCAGATCGGCGGTTCACGCCTCGGTGCGGGTCACGCCCGGGTGAGGGCAGGCCGTGGAGACGTCGGCGATCTGCGACGCGTCCACGGCCTGCCCTCGGTGCCGCCGGCTCAGCCCACGCGTTCGATGCGCGCGTTGCGGATCAGGAATTTGCCCGGCTCGCGAACCTGTTCGAAGGCGGCGTTGTTGAGCAGGGCGCAGCTGCCCGAGGTCGAGGCGACGGAGACCGTTGTCGACTTGTCGTTGTCCAGATTGGTCACCTTGAGTTTCGTGCCGACCGGGAATTGATTGCTGGAGGCGGTCGGGGCCCCGCCCTCACCGGACAGGGTGACGGTCGACCCCGCGCAGACGACCTCGCCGGAGGTGCCGGAATCACCGGCACCGGAGTCCGAGGGGGCGGCCGAAGCGGGAGCCGAGGCCGAGGCGCCGTCGTCGGACGGGGCCGCCGCCTCCCCCTGGCCGGCCGCCTCGTCGACGGCGCACCCCGACGCCTGCTGCTTTCGCTTGATCTCCTCGATGACGGCCTGACGATTGGCTATCCGCGCCTCTGACTGCGCGTCCGGGTTGGCCTGCTGGTCCGCGATGAACTTCTGGTTGTTGGCCAGCGCCTGCTCCAGTCCGGTGCAGGCCGTGGAGGACTGCGCCGTGCCGTCCGTACTGGCGTTGCTGGTGGCCGCCAGGACCCCGGCGCCGGTGCCCGCCAGCGCGAGCGCACCGACCAGCAGGCCGAGCTTCTTCTTGCCGCTGAGTGTCCTTTTGCGTGTCATTTCGACTCCTTTTCGAGCTGTCCGTCATCCCATACGGGCGGATGCCGAAGTCGTCTCATGACCTGCGGAAAATTTTTTGACGAATGTGATTGAGGATTAAACGGTGCTGGAGCCTTCCGGTCCTCACCTTAAAAGGGCCTTAAGGCTTCATGAAGCCTTAAGGCCCTTTCGGGCGTAAGCCGATTTCCTCAGCCCAGCCGCCGGTGCAGGAAGTCCACCGTGCTCCGCCAGGCCGACGCGGCGGATTCCGCGTGATAGGACGGCCGCTCGTCATTGAAGAAGGCGTGACCGGCGGGATAGAGCCGGAAATCCGGCTCCACCCCGGACTGCTCCCGGATGGCCCGGCGCAGCCGCTCCAGACCGTCCAGCGGCACAGTGCTGTCGTTCTCCCCGAAGTGGCCCAGGATGTCGGCCCGCAGCCCCGAGAAGTCCGGCAGATCGCCCTGAATGACGCCGTAGAAGGGCACCGCCGCGCCGACCCGCGCATCGGTGGCGGCCAGGTACAGCACGAAGCCGCCACCCATGCAGAACCCGACCGCCCCCACGGTGGCGGAGGTGACCTCGGGCCGGCCGAGGAGATGGCCGACCGCCCCGGAGAGCAGCTCGACGCCGCGCTCCACCGGCAGATCCGCCATCATCCGGTACGCCTCTTCGGCGTCATGGGCGACGCTGCCCCCGTACAGATCGGGTGCCAGCGCGACGAAGCCCTCGCGGGCCAGCCGGTCGGTGACATCGGCGATGTGGTGGTCCAGGCCCCACCACTCCTGAATGACGATCACCCCGGGCCCCTGTCCGGAGGGCGGCAGCGCCAGATGGCCGTGGGCGGTGGTGCCCGCGCTGGGGAAGGTGACGTGTCGACGGGCGGGCGAGCCGGTCGGCTTCGGGGCCTCGGGCATGCGGCATTGCTCCTGTCATACCGATCGTCTCCGGCCCCACTCCGGCCGCGGATCAGGATCCGGCCACGGGTTACGACGTGGCCGACGCGCGGATGTCGTGTCCGTCCGAGGTCAGACAGCGGCCCGTGGTCAGGTCGTAGCGCCAGCCGTGCAGGGTGCAGGTGAGCACCTCGCCCTCGATCTGTCCGAACCGGCCGAGGTCGGCGCGCAGATGGGGGCAGCGCCGCTGGACCCGCCAGCCGTCCAGCACGATGTCCTGGCCGTCGTCCTGGCATGAGTCGTAGTAGTTCTCCACGTACTCGATGCGCTCCATGGACAGGCACTTGAAGAACACATACAGGAACTCGTTGTAGGGCCCGATCCGGCTGGCGGTGAACCGCAGCGACAGCAGCAGGCTGTTGGACCAGTCCACCTCGCGCCGGTCGATGTTGGTGGCCACCAGATCGGCCGAAGTGGACAGCGTGTAGCGGCAGCGCTCACCGTCCCAGAGGCGGACCTCCCGCGCCGGGAAGTCGATCACGATCGGCACCTCGCCCACGTCCAGCCGCGCCGGGCCGCCGACGCCCGCACAGATCCGGTCGGCCCGCGTCAACAGCGGTTCCCACCACTGCTTCAGCTCGGCCAGCAGCCGCTCGCGCGGCAGCGCCGGGGCCCGCGAGGCGCGCTCGGCGGCGAGCACGGGCTGCTGCCGCCGGGCGAAGTCCCGCAGATACGCGCGCTTCTCGCCGAAGATGTGCTCGATCTCCGACTCGGTGTAGCGGTGGGTGAGTTTGCACGCGGTGTCCTCCGGCTCCGCCACCGTCCCCGGCAGCAGCAGATGCGCCCTCACCTCCGGGCGCGCCCGGCCCAGTTGGCGCAGAAACTCCAGCTGGTCCACGAAGATGCTCTCGCCGTCCCGGCCGGTGCCGTTGTGCTCGAAGAGCTCGTCGTCGAGGAAGCACGGCGGGCCCGCGTTGGGGAAGACATGCTTGGCCTCCACCGCTTCGATATAGCGCAGCGCCCGGTCGAACTGCCCCTGCCGCTTACGCGCGGCGAACTCCTTCTTGGCGGAGTCCGGCAGCTGGTACACCATCGGATACCAGATCGCCCCGGAGAACTGGACGAAGTACGCGTCCACCTCGCCGAACTCCCGGATCGCCGCGATGTCCAGCGGATGCGCGTCGTTCTGGTTGAGCAGCACCGTCTCGCCGTCGTCCAGCGAGAGCGCCGAGTCGCCGATGGGGCCGTCCCCGGGGCCGGTCAGCGCGGTGATCATGATGCGCAGGCCGTCGCGCTCGACCGGTGTGCCCGCGTGGGTGTGGAGGAAGTTCGTGAAGCCGAGCGCGCTCAGCTCGCGTTCCAGCTCATCGGTGGCGAAGGCCGGAAGCAGCACGGTGACGTCCTTGCGCACGTTCCGGCGCAGATTCTCCGCGTCGAAATGGTCGCGGTGCAGATGGGAGACATACAGATAGTCCGCCGCGCGCCCGTAGTGCGCCCAGTCCAGATCGGTGTTGTCCGGGAACGGAAACCACGAGCCGAAGAAGGCGGGATTGACCCATGGGTCGCAGAGCACCGACCCCGCCGCGGTTTCGATGAACAGCCCAGCATGTCCAAGTCCGGTCACGCGCATACCACAGCACCCCAACCCGGTCGGTGATGTCCGATATCTCCACCGTGTGGGGGTTCGTGGTGATGCGCATCCGCGGCTGCGCTTGCCGGGTGGCGGGATCCGCCACCCGGGTCACGCCCGGTGTGCCGGAATCTCACCGGGCTTCCGGCACGCCGCCGTCTTGTCATGAGACCGTAGCGCGACGGTCGTCCGCCGCTACGGCGCGGATGCCGGAAGGTGCGCCTCTACGTGGGCGAATGGTGCGGCTGAGGGGATTGGGTGGTGCGGATCACGTTGGTCGCGCCCGCCGTCAACGCGGCGCTGCGGCAGGTGCGGTTCGACGACGCGCCGCCGGACCCGGCCGGGGTGCGCCGGGCCGAGGCGGCGGCCGCGGCGCTGCCCCACCACGACACGGCGTTCACCGCGCCCTCCGCGCGCTGCCGCGGTACCGCCCGGGCCCTGGGGCTCGACGTTGCCGTGGCGCCTGAGCTGGGCGATCTCGACGTGGGCCGTTGGCGGGGCCGTTCGCTGGACGAGGTGGGGCAGGAGGCGCCGGAGGAGGTCGCCGCGTGGCTGTCCGATCCGGCCGCGGCGCCGCATGGCGGCGAGTCGCTGCTGGAGCTGGTGGAGCGGATCGGAGCCTGGCTGGAGGCGCGCCGGGAGAGCCCGTCACCGGCGGCACCGCCCGCCTCCGCCCGTGAGGGGCGGCTGCTCGCCGTCGTGGAACCGGCCGTGGTCCGGGCCGCGCTCGTCCACGCTCTCGGCTTCCCCGCGCCCGCGTTCTGGCGGCTGGATGTCGCCCCGCTGACCGCGACGGAGCTCAGTGGCCGTGCGGGCCGGTGGAATCTGCGCTGCGGATACCCGCTGGCGGGGAGCGTGTCGTAACGGGGGTGTGCCGTGCCGGGGGCCTGCCCTGAGGGTGGGCGTGCCCTAACGGTGGGCGTGCCGTAACGAAATGATCTCTCCGATGGCGTGGCTCCACCGGATGCGCTGTCGTGGCCTGATGGCATCCCCCACCACCAGGCTCCGCCCCGCCCCCGCCACCCTCTGCGCCGCCGCGCTGGCGCTGCTCACCGCGTGCGGCGGTGGTGGTGGAGACGACGCGAAGAAGGGCGGTGACGGGGCCGGGAAGAGCACGGCCTCACCCGTCGTCACCCCCACCGCGACCGCTCCCGTCGCCCGGGGCAAGGGCAGCGCGCTGCCGGACGACCTCAACGGCGACGGCCGCCCCGAGCTCAGAATTCCCCTCGCCTCCGGGCAGGAACTCGGCGGCTTGCGGCATATCGCCTACGTGTACGGCGCGGCGAAGGGCGTGGACCCCGCCGTCCGCACCGTGCTCGGCCGTGCGGACCTCGGCCTGCCCACCGGCGCCGGGTGGCAGGAGCGCAACGCGGGCGAGATGCGCTCCGCGACCACCGCGGACCTCGACGGCGACGGTTTCGCCGATGTGATCGCCACCGCCACCAAGGAGCGCGACCCGGCCGGCAGCGAGCGCACCCACATCTCCACCCAGACGCTCCCCTACATCGCCTGGGGTGGCCCAGAGGGGCCGCGCCGGGGAGCCTCCGCCACTTTGGTGCGGCTGACCGGCGCCGACGACGGCCTGGAGATCCCGCGGCCCCTGGCGGCGGGTGACTTCAACGGGGACGGACACCACGATCTGGCCGCCGTGCGCCAGAGCGGCAAGGACTTCCACGTGATGTACGGCCCGTTCGGCCGCGATGGCAAGGCCGCCCGCACCCAGACGTACGCCAATCCGCTCGGGCCCAGCGGCCAGATCGCGGAGCTGTACGCCGACGCCATCGACGGCGACCGGCCCACCGACCTGGTGGTGCACGCGCAGGGCGACGACGACCAGATGGAGTCCGCGCTCCTCACGGCGGGCCCGGACGGCCTCGCCACCACCGGCCGCACCCTCCGCAAGGGCAACGCCATCGCCTTCGGCGACTTCGACGGCGACAGAAAGCGGGATGTCGCGGTCGCCGACACCGGCAGCCGCAACGACGAACCGGGCTACGAGACCGAACCCGCGGACGTCAACCAGTCGGTGAGCGTGTACACCAAGCGCACGGCCGGATCGACGCCTTCGCCGATCAAAATCCCCGCCCTGGGTGGCGATGTCCTCGCCGCGGCCGACACCGACGGAGACGGCACCGACGAGCTGGCCGTCTCGCTGCGCACCGGCGGCACCGAACTGCTGACGATCCGCCCGGACGCCCCCGGCGAGATCGCCCACCGCCGCACCCTCGACCGCACCGTCCAGGCCCGCGCGGACGGCCGCAAGGTGCCGAAGAAGCAGCGCGCCGTCAAGCTCTTCGACGCCGGGGACTTCGACCACGACGGCAAGGACGAGGTCGTGCTGGCCTGGGGACCGGACCCGCTCTTCGCGCTCTACGGGGAGAAGCCGCAACGGTTCTGGGTGACCGACGGCACCCGCGACAAGGTGGTGTTCACCAGCGCGCCGTACGAGAAGGGCGCCTCCTGAGCCGCGGTGCGCCACCGGACTCGTGTCCGTGGCCCCCTTCGCCGGGCCCGGCCGACGCCCTACTGTGGGCATCAGTCGGCTGGTGAGGGGGTGGCGGATGGGGACGACCGGGGGAACATCCGGCGGCGATCGGCACGACCACGGCTCCGAGGGGGGATCGCCCCACGGGAGCGTGCTCGGCGGCCGGTACGAGTTACGCGGGCGCCTGGGCGCGGGGGGTATGAGCCTGGTCTGGGACGCCTACGACGTGGCGCTCGGTCGCCCCGTCGTCGTCAAGGAGCTGCGCCCGGGCGGCGACCCGGACCCGGAGGCGTACCGGCGGTGGCGCGAACGGCTGCGCCGTGAGGTCCACGTCCTCGCCGCGACCGTGCATCCGCATCTGGCCGCCATCTATGACCTGGGCGAGAGGGACGGCCGGGTCTGGATCGTCATGGAGCGCCTCGATCCGCGTTCGCTGGCGGACCGGATGCGTGAGTGGGACAGACGGCCGTACGCGCCCGAGATCGCCCGGATCGGCCTGGAGGTGCTGCGCGGGTTACGGGCCCTGTACGCGGCGGGGGTCGCCCATCGGGACGTCAAACCGCGCAATATTCTCTTCCGCCCGGACGGCCCCGCGGTACTGGTGGACCATCTCGGCCTGACCTTCGTGGACGAGGACACGGTGGTCGGAACGCCCCCTTACATGGCGCCGGAGCGCTTCACGCTCTCGCCCTATCAGGCGACCGCGGAGGCGATGCTCAAGGCCGATCTGTGGTCACTGGGCGTGACCCTGTACGAGGCCGTCGAAGGCGTTGTGCCGTTCCAGGGGGAGAGCGTGGGCGAGCTGATGAGCGCGGTGCTCAACGACCCGCCGCCGCCCATGAGATACGCGGGCCCGTTGCGGCCGCTGATCGAGGGTCTGCTGGTCAAGGACCCGGAACGGCGGCTGACGGCCGAGCGGGCCGAGGCGCTGCTGCGCTCCCTGGCCTGGGATGAGCCCAGATGGGTCCCGGCAGCCGGGGCCGCGGCCCCGGCAGGGGCCGCCCCGGCCTCCGCGAGGCCCATGCGGCCGGCCGCCCGGGCGAGCGGTGTGGGCGCCGGAGCCCTCGTCTCGATCGCCGCCGTACTGGCGGTCGTGCTCGCCGTACCTGGGGCGGTGGCCCTGCCCTCGCTGCGCCTCGGTTCCCTGGACGACATTCCCGGATGGGTGGGGCCCGGGTGTCTCGGCCTGCTGTGGCTGGCGCTCGCGGCGCGCGGCTTCGCGTGGGCCAGACAGCGGGACCGGCAGGCCCGGTGGCTCGACGCCCTGCGCCCGTATGCCGGGGAGGCGGCCCACCGGCCCACCGCGCCCTGGCAGGCGCTGCGCGAGGGATATCTGGCGTCCCTGGCGATCCCTCAGCCCCCGGCGCGGCGGGCGCGACGTCCGGTGGAGCGAGAGATGGAGCGGGACATGGCGGACTTCCTCACCGCGCTCGGTCCGCCTCCGCCACGGTCCGCGGCCGCGGATCCCCCATCCCGTCCGAACCGTCCGGGGGAGGCGCCGTGACCGAGAACGCGAGTGAGAACCCCGCCCCGGGCAGCCCTCCGGAGACGGCGGTGCCCTGGGGCGACCGGCTGCCGGTGGAACAGGCCAAGGAGTGGGAGGCGGTCAGGCCCGGCACGGTGGAGTGGATGCTCACCGAACTCCAGCGGGAACGCGAGCACCGCCGCCGCATGGACTGGGTCCACACCGGGCTGCAGGCATTCGGCTCGCTGCTCGGCGCGGGCACGGTCGTGGCGTACATCTGGGTGGCCACGTATTTCCTCGCCCATGACGCCGCCACGCAAGGTGCGGCCATCCTCGGCGGCGGCACGGCCGCGCTGGTCGGGGGGTTCCTCGGCAAGCGCTACGGCGACCGGCGCTGATCCCCGGTTCCCGCGGGCCGCGGCAGCCGTGGCCGCCGCTCCGTCCGGGGAGTGAGCAGGACGCCGTTTCCTTACGTATGAGGGGGAGGGCCTTCGCCGTCCGAGGCCCCGGCCGGATCGACGTAAGGAGACAGGGTGGTGAAGCACATGCGGCGAGGCGTGCGCCGGGTCGTGCGGTTCGCGGCTGTCGGGGCGCTGGTCTGTGGCGGGGTGATGGTCTCGCAGGCCGTGCCGGGCGGATCGGCCCACGGGACGACCGGAAGCGACGGTTCGCGAGCCCTGACCGCGCGCCAGACGGACGATGTGGGCGGGCGGCTGGTGTCCGCGCTCGGCACCTCCCGTACGGCGGGCAACTGGATCGGCGCCGACGGCCGTCCGGTGGTCGCGGTGACGGACGATACGGCGGCGGGCGAGGTCAGCCGGGCCGGTGCCACCGCCAAACGGGTGCGGTACAGCATGGAGCAGCTTGCCTCCGCGACCGAGAAGCTGCGCTCGGCGCCCCGGGTGGCGGGCACCGCGTGGCTGGTGGACCCCAAGTCCAACCAGGTCGTGCTGGTCGGCGACAGCACCGTCTCCACCGCCCGCTGGTCGAGGATGAAGGACCTCGCGGCGGAGGTGGGCGACGAGGTGCGCACGCGGCGGACTACGGACTCCTTCACCACCAGAACCGCGGGCGCCGCCCCGATGTTCACCAACGGCAGCCGCTGCTCGGCCGGTTTCAATGTCACCAACGGCAAGACCGGCTTCATCCTGACGGCGGGGCACTGCGGTCCCCCCGGCACCCCCTGGTTCACCGACGCCACCGGCCGCACCAAAATCGGCACTACGGTCCAGACCAGCTTCCCCGGCAATGACTTCTCGCTGGTGCGGTACGACAACACCTCGCTGGACCAGAGCAGCGTGCTCAACGTCGGTGGCGGCCAGGTGGTGCGGGTCACCGGAGTGGCCGACCCCGTCGTGGGCCAGGAGGTGTTCCGCAGCGGCAGCACCACCGGACTGCGCTCGGGCAAGGTGACCGGCCTCAACGCGACGGTCAACTACCCCGAAGGCACGGTCACCGGGCTGGTCCAGGCCACCGTGTGCGCCGAGCCCGGCGACAGCGGCGGACCGCTCTTCGCCCAGGGCGTGGCGCTCGGCGTCACCTCCGGCGGCAGCGGCGACTGCACCAAGGGCGGAGTGACCTTCTTCCAGCCCGTGACCAAGGCGCTGACCGCGCTCGGGGTGAGCATCCCGGGCGCCAAGGCCCAGAGCGCCAACCCGTCCATCGCGTCCGGCGGTCAGACGGGCGCCGCGCCCGGCACCTCCGGGGTCGACGACGGCGTCTCGACGCTCGACGACGTCGTGGCGTACGCCCAGAGCTTCGGCCCCGGCCTGGTGGTCATCGTGGTGGGGTTCGCCGGCCTGCTGTCCACGCTGGCCATCCGGCCCCGGAGCCGCCGCTACCGCCGCTACCCCGCCGGCTGGGGATGAGCCGGCGAGGTGGCGGCCCCGCTCGTGGCCCCTTCGGCGTGGCGCCGTCGGATTCAGCCGCTCACCCGGCCGTCACCGGGCCTCGAAGGCGACGATGCGCTGGGCGCCGTCGGCCGCGCCCGGATGACGGCTGGTGAGGTCCAGCCGGAGCCGGGAGGTGCGGACCGGGTCGAAGGTGATGACCGTCGGGGTGCCGGAGGCGGTGGCCCAGTCGACGGACGCCCCGCGCACCGGGACGTAGGCGTGGCCGTCCCATGCGGAGACCTCGATCGAGGCGGGCAGGGTGTGCGTGGCGTCGACGGTGAAGGACACCTCGACGCGGCGCAGCCGCCGCCTCCCGCTCCAGGTCACCGAGACCCAGTCGGCCTTCCGGGCGCCGTCGAAGGCGGGAAGCAGCGCCGTGGCCGGCTTGTGGAAGGCGTTGGACCAGCCGGTGGCCGGATCGCCGTCCAGCATGGCCGCGGGCAGGGTCGTCGGCGCACCCGAATAGCTCGCGTCGGCGCGTGGCTCGTCCGGGGCGCCGGGGCCGGGATCGGGTGCGAAGGACACCGGTCGGGTGACCGGTTCCGATGTCCCGCCGGTGGCGCGGACGGTGGCGGTCGCGGTGCGCAGCCCCGCCGAGCGGGCGGTGATGGTCAGCGGCCCGGCCTTGGTGCCGGAGCGGACGATGGCCAGGGCCTTGCCGTGGAAGGCGGTGCGGGTGCTCGCCTGGTAGCGCTCGGCGCTCTCCTGGCGGCCGTTGTCGACCCCGGCCAGGGAACCTCCGGTGACCTTGAAGGCGATCGGATGGCCGGCGTCGGGCACCACCACACCGTGGGCGTCGACGACTTCGGCGGTCACGAAGCACAGTGAGCGGCCGTCTGCGTCGACGGTCTCGCGGTCGGGGGTGAGCCGTACGGCGTGCGGGCGTCCCGCCGTGCGCAGCACATCGGTGGCCACGACCCGGCCGCCGCGCCGGGCCACGGCCTTCAGCTCACCCGGTGCGAACGGCACCTTCCAGGTGAGGTGGAGCTTTCCGGCGCTGCCGCCCGGACTGGTGTAGCTGCCGGGGTAGGGGCCGGAGGTGACGGTCTTGTCGTCGCCGGTGGGCTCGGTGGTCTCCAGGTAGGCGCGGCCGTCAATGGTCTTCTTGGCGTCGAACTCGCGGACCCCCAGCGACCGGCCGTCCAGGAACAGCTCCACCGTGCCGACGTTGGAGTAGGCCCACACCTCCACGGTCTCGCCCGTCCGGTGGCCGGTCCAGTCCATGGGGACCATATGGACCATCGGTTCGCTGGTCCACTGGCTCTTGAACAGGTAGTACATGTCTTTGGGGAAGCCCGCGGTGTCCACCGCGCCGAAGAACGACGCCTTCACCGGGAACACGTCGTACGGCGTGGGCTCGCCGATGTAGTCGATGCCCGACCACAGGAACTGCCCGGCGAAGAACCTCCGGTCCCGGTCCTTCTTCAGCCCGTACTCGCCGCTCATCGTCCAGGAGGCGAGGTTGTTGTCGTAGCTGGAGGTCTCGCGCCTGCCGGGGGTGTGGTTCTCGCCCGTGTTGAGGTGCTCGGGCTCCTGATAGGCCCCGCGGGTGGAGGTCTCCGAGGAGGACTCGGACTCGAAGAGGAACAGCCGCGGGTAGCGGGCGTGCAGGGCGTCCACCGAGGCGGCCGTGTTGTAGTTGAGGCCGAGCCCGTCCAGCTTGGCGAGCATCAGGTCGGCCGGGGAGCCCTCGGCGGGCAGACCGCGGTACTTGTCCGAGCCGATCACGACGGGTCTGGTGTCATCGGCCGCGCGGACGGCGTCGATGAGCCGCTGGGCCATGCCCAGCCCCGCGGCGCTGGTGGAGTCGGGGATCTCGTTGCCGATGGACCACATGACGACGGCGGGGGAGTTGCGGGCGGCGCGCACCATCTCGGTGATGTCCGCCTCGCAGTGCTCGTCGAAGAAGCGCCCGTAGTCGTACGTGTTCTTGCCGGTGCGCCAGCAGTCGAACGCCTCCACCAGCATCACGATGCCGAGCCGCTCGCAGACCTCGATCAGCTCCGGTGAGGGCGGATTGTGCGAGGTGCGCAGGGCGTTCACGCCCATGCTCTTCATGATGGTCATCTGGCGCAGCACGGCGTCGGTGTTGACGGCGGCGCCGAGCGCGCCCAGGTCATGGTGGAGATCGACGCCCTGGAGCTTGGCGTACTCGCCGTTCAGCGAGAATCCGCGGTCGGGGTCGAGAGTGACATGGCGGAGCCCGAAGGGGGTGCGGTACCGGTCGGTGGTGTCCTGGCCGACCCGCAGTTCGGTCTCCAGGACATAGCGCTCCGGGGTCTCGAACGACCACAGCCGCGGCCGGTCGATTCTGAGCTCCTGGGTGGCGGTACGGGTGTCACCCGCCCCGACGGTGACGGTGGAGTGCGCCTGGACCACCATGCGCCCGTCGGGGTCCTTGACGGTGGAGACCACGGTCACCGGCTTCCGGACGTCCGACTCATTGACGACGAGGGTCCGCGCCCGCACCGTGGCATGTCCGGCGCGCAGGTCGGTGGCCAGGCCGGGGGTGGTGAGGTACGTGCCCCACCGGGCCACATGGACCGGATCGGTGGCGACGAGCCGGGCGTGGCGGTAGATGCCGCTGCCCGAGTACCAGCGGCTGCTGGGAAGGCGGTTGCGCACCTTGACGGCGAGGACGTTGGGGGTGGCGCCGTCGGTGTGGGCCACCTCGGTGAGGTCGAGGGCGAAGCCGGTGTATCCGTAGGGGTGTTCACCGATGAGCCGTCCGTTGCAGTACACGGACGAGTCCATGTAGACGCCGTCGAATTCGACGGAGATCCGCTTGCCTTCGAGGGTGCGCGGCAGGGTGAAGGCGGTGCGGTACCAGCCGAGGCCGCCGGGCAGGAATCCGGTGCCGCCGCTGGTGCCGTGGTCGGTGGTGGGGGAGAGCTCGATGCTCCAGTCGTGCGGGACGGCGACCTCGCGCCAGGCCGAGTCGTCGTAGGCCGGGTCATGGGCGGTCTCGTACGCACCGGTCGGGTCCGTGATCCCACCGGGGTTGACGAGGGCGAAGCGCCAGCCGTTCGTGAGCGGGATCGTCCGTCCTCCCATGGCGCGGGACGCGGTGGCGGCCTGCGCGGGACTGGCCGTGACAAGTGCCCCGGCCATCGGGGCGGCGGTGCCTGCGATCAATATCGATCTGCGCGTGACCGCCATCGCGATCCCCTTATCTTCGATTGTGTGGTGGTGAAGGGCACGTGACCGACCACAACGGCCCTTCGCGCAACAGATTCTGACAGTTTTAAACAGGGAACTGTCAAGGGTCCCGCAGCGGGCTCAACGCCCAACCGCGCCCGGGGAGTCGTACGACGACGAGGTGACCACCGCCCACGGCGGTGGTCACCTCGTCGGAAAGGGGCTGACCGGTACTCAGTAGTGGTGGTGCCGGTGGTGGTCGGACTCCTCGACCACGGGAGGCGCCACTGCGGTCGGTTCGACGACGCGCCGGCGCTTGTACACACTCACATACGCCGACGTGCCGATGATGCCGACGGCCATCAGGATCAGGCCGACCAAGTGGACGTTGAAGCCGCTGGCGTTCCAGTCGGTGGCGAAGGTGAGGATCCCTCCCACCGCGATCATCAATATGCAACCGCCGAGGCCCATCAGTTCTGCCTCCGTACATGAGTGCGCTGTTGTGGGCTGGTCTTCACCCGGGTACCCAGGCCCGCCGGGGCCAATCTCACGCCCCGCGGTCCTCCCGCTCCACGGCCGCCACCGTCTCATCGAGCGCCTGGCGGTCCTCGCTCGCCTTCGCCCGGTCCCTGGCCGAGGCGTCGGTGACATCGAGAAAGATCTGGTCGGCGTGCGGCCAGATCTCCGCCATCGCCGTCTTGACGCGTACCAGGACCTCCTCGACCTCCTCGCTGTCGAGACCGGGGAAGAGATCGACGCGGGCCGCCACCAGTGTCGAATCGTTGCCCAGACGCATCGTCAGCAGACTGGTCACGGTGTCGATCTCCGGCTGTCCCTCGAGGAACCGGCGGAGCTCCCGGCGCTGGACCGGGTCGATCGCCTCACCGATGAGCTGCGCGCGCGACTCCCTGGCCAGCCGGTAGGCCACATAGACCAGCAGCGCCCCGATCAGGATGGAGGCCGTGGCCTCGTAGGCCACCTCGCCGGTGACCATGTGCAGCCACATGCCGAGCAGGGCGAACACCACACCGAGACAGGCGGTGGAGTCCTCGGCCAGGACGGTGCGCAGCGTGGGGTCGTCACCCCTGCGCAGTTCGGCCGCCATGCCACGGCCCGCTTCCCGGGCGTGCCCGCGGACCTGGAACAGCGCCCGGACCAGCGAGGAGCCCTCGGCGAGGAGCGCCAGGCCCAGGACCGCGAGGCCCACCAGATAGCCGCTGTGGTCCTCGGAACTGCCCGCGCTCAGCGCCTCGGCGCCCTGGAAGAAGGAGAAGCAGCCGCCCATGACGAAGATGCCGACGGCGGCCAGCAGCGCCCAGAAGTAGCGCTCCTTGCCGTAGCCGAAGGGGTGCTGGTCGTCGGGCGCCCGCTTGCTGCGTTTGAGGGAGGCGAGCAGAAACACCTCGTTGAGGCTGTCCGCGACGGAGTGGGCGGCCTCGGACAGCAGCGCGGGGGAACCGGCGAAGACCCCGCCGATGGCTTTGGCCAGCGCGATGACCAGATTGGCGCCGAGCGCGACGAAGACGGTGACTGCGGTCCGGGCGTCCTTGTCCCCCTGTGCGTTGGGCCCGTCCGGCTCGGGTCGGCTGTCCGGTGCCTCCGGTGCGCGCGAGGGCTCCGGTGGGTCCGGCGTATGCGGTGTGTGCGGTGTCCCGTGCCGGTCGGAGGGGGACGTTGAGGAACGGCTCATCGGCGGGAAACTCCGTAGGCGGAAGTCCGTGCCGTCCTGGTGGCGCTCTCCGCCGGGGGCGGCCGGACGGCCTGTCCCCCTCGCGGGTGTCCCGATGCCGGGACCTCAATCGTGACATGCACATCGTGTCACGCCCCGCCGACGGAGCGCGCCCGCGTGAGCCATCCGGACCACGGGGCGCGCTCGGATCGGGTCAGCCGGCCGGAGCGTTCGGGGAGGCGGGCACCTTCGGCAGCTCGCTGAAGATGTCCAGCCCCATGGCGGCGGCGATCAGCAGACCGATCACGCCGAGCGCCACCGCTCCCCAGGCCACCGCGGTCACCCAGGGTGCCCCGGTCGTGACGGGCCGCCGCTGCCGCAGCAGCACCACACCGGCGATCACCACGGCGGCCAGCGCGAAGAACCCGTTGACGAAGGCCGTGGTGTGCCACGGAGTGCCGTACACCGTGGCGATCTGATCGGCGGCCGACCCGGACTGGGCCTTGATCTGGCCGGTCAGCTGCTTGCGCTCCTGCAGCATGGTGCCGAGCCAGGTGCCGGAGAGCGAGGCGAGCCCGAGGCCGGCGGCGACGACCGAGGCGGCGCCGGGGACGACGCTCGGCGTGGTGGCCGGGGAGGGGGTTCCGATGTCGTCGGAATCTTCCTCGAGGTCCGCTTCGTGCGGGTCCGAAGTTTCCTGCGGGTCCGGAACAGCGTTCGGGGCACCCTCCGCCGTGGCTTCTTCCTCGCCTTCTGCGGGCTGCACAGCGGTGTCGGTCGGTTGGTCGGTCTTGGTGGTGTCCATGTGCCGCAACCGTACGGACCGAAGATGAAAACCCACTGAGAAAGCGATGTCCTTCGGCCGGCGGCACCGGCCGGGTGGTGGCCGGCCGGCCCGCATACGCTGACCGAAGGGTCTCACCGATGGCCGGGGACCTCTTCGCTGTACGACGGGAGTACCCCCGTGGTCTCGTCCACCTCTGGCGACGGCGCCTCCGACGGCGGGGCACGGCACCGGTTGCGCGGATGGCTGCTGGCGGGCCTGACCGACATCGCCAAGCGCCAGCCCGGCCCGTACGCCGAGCCGGAAAGCGCACACCACGGCCGGCCGTGGTGGCGGGTCATGTGCCTGACCGGTCTGGACTACTTCTCCACCCTCGGCTACCAGCCCGGAATCGCCGCCCTGGCGGCCGGGCTGCTCTCCCCGGTGGCCACCGTCGTGCTGGTGGTGGTGACCCTGGTGGGCGCGCTGCCGGTGTACCGCAGGGTGGCCGAGGAGAGCCCGCACGGCCAGGGCTCGATCGCGATGCTGGAGCGGCTGCTGACCTTCTGGAAGGGCAAGCTGTTCGTCCTCACCCTGCTGGGCTTCGCGGCCACCGACTTCCTCATCACCATCACCCTCTCCGCCGCCGACGCCACCGCCCACCTGGTGGAGAATCCGCATCTCACCTCGACCCTGCACGGTCATGAGGTGGCCGTCACCCTGATCCTGGTGGGACTGCTCGGCGCGGTGTTCCTCAAGGGGTTCACCGAGGCCATCGGGATCGCCGTGGTGCTGGTCGCGGCCTATCTGCTGCTCAATGCCGTCGTGGTGGCGGTCGGGCTGTGGCATATCCGCACCGCGCCGCATGTGATCCCCGACTGGTCCCAGGCGCTGGTCGCCGAGCGCGGCAGTCCTCTGGTGATGATCGGCGTGGCGCTGGTGATCTTCCCGAAGCTGGCCCTCGGCCTGTCCGGGTTCGAGACGGGCGTGGCCGTCATGCCGCATATCGAGGGCAAGCCGGGCGACACCCCGGAGCGCCCCGCCGGACGCATCCAGGGCACCAGGAAGCTGCTGACCACCGCCGCGGTGATCATGAGCATCTTCCTCATCACCTCCAGCTTCATCACGACCCTGCTGATCCCGCAGCGGCAGTTCGAACCGGGCGGCGAGGCCAATGGGCGCGCCCTGGCCTATCTCGCGCATGAGTACCTGGGCTCGGCGTTCGGCAGCGTCTATGACGCCTCCACCATCGCCATCCTCTGGTTCGCCGGCGCCTCGGCCATGGCCGGACTGCTCAACCTGATGCCCCGCTATCTGCCGCGCTACGGCATGGCACCCCACTGGGCGCGCGCGGTCCGCCCGATGGTGCTGGTGTTCATCGCCGTCGCGTTCCTGGTGACCTGGCTCTTCAAGGCGGATGTGGACGCCCAGGGCGGCGCCTACGCCACCGGTGTGCTCGTGCTCATCACCTCCGCCGCCATCGCCGTGACCATCGCCGCCCGGCGCGCCCGGCAGCGCGGCTGGACCATCGGCTTCGGCGTCATCGCGGTGATCTTCCTGTACACCACCGCGGTCAACGTCATCGAACGGCCCGACGGCGTCAAGATCGGCGCCTGCTTCATCGCGGGCATCCTGGCCGTATCGCTGCTGTCCCGGGTCGCCAGGGCGTTCGAGCTACGGGTCACCAGCGTGACGTTCGACCCCCTGGCCGAGCGGTTCCTCCGCGACACCGCCCACCGCAGGATCCGCTTCATCGCCAATAAGCCGGAACGCCGCGACCTGGCCGAATACCGGGAGAAGCAGCACCAGATCCGCGCGGACAACGACATCCCGCCCGAGGACGACATCATCTTCGTCGAGGTCACCGTCGCCGACCCGTCCGAGTTCGAAAGCGAGCTGCAGGTGTGCGGAGAGGTGGTGCACGGCCGCTACCGGGTGCTGACCCTGCAGAGCGCCACCATCCCCAACGCGCTGGCGGCGCTGTTGCTGTGGGTGCGGGACGCCACCGGGCAGCGCCCGCACATCTACTTCGAGTGGACGGAGGGTCATCCGCTGGCCCACTTCCTGCGCTTCTTCCTCTTCGGCCAGGGAGAGGTCGCCCCCGTCACCCGTGAGGTCCTCCGCGAGGCCGAACCCGACCGTGGCCGCCGCCCCCACGTCCACGTCGGCTGACGAGGTTCCCCGAACCGGGGGCGGCCGTCGGCGTCAGGGCGCCACCGGCTCCTGCTCCGGCTCCGCGGCGGGCAGGCTGTCCATGAACGAGCTCACCGAGAACACCGCCCGCCCCGGCCCCGGCGGGCCGTACCCGGGCGGCGAGGCCAGCCCGAAGTCCTCGAGCGTCGCCCGGTAGGTCTCCAGCAGCCGGATGTGGTACTCCAGCGGGGCGCCCTGCGGATTGGCCTTGCCCAGCGGTGTCGTCGGCTCGGGACACCACGTGGTGAACCGGGGCACGACACCGTGCGACATGAAGAACCGCAGCCCCTCGGCGGTGGAGTCGATCGCCTCGGCCACGGAGGAGAAGCCGAACGGCTCGGCCATCTCCACGCCCGCGACGAAGTTGGGAATCACATTCCGCGCGCCGAACACCTCGGTCGAGTCCAGGATCCGGCGGTGCCACTCGTCGCGGCCGACGTAGCGTTCCTTTCCCGGGCAGTACAGCTCGAACAGCCGCCGGTCCCACACCTCGAAGTTGGGGTGGTAGATCCGCACCCCGTAGTCGTGGAACCGCTGGACGTCGTCCTTGGGCAGTGCCTGCGCCACCACCTTGCCGATCCACCGGCCCGGGAAGCGCTCCTCGATGGCCTTGGCGTACTGTCCGTAGAAGTCGGCCTCGTCCCGGCCGCCGATATGCGAGGTGATCGCGCCGCCGGTGAGGGTGTACGCCTGGGAGGTGCGGGCGGTGTCATGGCGATCGATGATCTCCAGCGCCTCCAGCACCTCCTCGACCGGCTTCACTCCCGTGTACGGGCGGCCCGCCGCCTTGTGCTGACGCCAGTTGTGGTTGATGTCGCAGTACTGGCACTCCTCCTTGGCGCCGAAGTACTGGCACACCCGGAAGACCGTCAGATAGACCAGATAGCCCCACTGGATGGTCGGCGCGACCTCCATCACCGACTTGCCGTTCGACAGGGTGTGGCGGTAGTAGTCCGGCATCGGGGGCAGCCCCACATCGGCGATGCGCGCACCGTCCAGATACAGGCCCAGCGCACCGTCCTCCCCGGCCCGGACCACATACGGCGACGCGGGGTTGACGCGGACGGACACCACGGTGCGGCGCAGGTCGTACGGCCCGCCGGTGAGCACGATCTCCTCGGGCGGCCGGTTGAGGGCCGCGGCGCCCAGCTCCGGCAGGGTCCGGTGGTCGAACGAGAAGATGAAATACGACTTCGGCTTGACGTCGCCGTCCCCGTTGCCGCTGAGCGCGGACTCGTCGAAGGCCATGCCGCCGCGCAGCAGGTCCTCCTTGATCACGGCTTCCCGGGGCACCTGGGGGAAGCTCGCCATCAGGCCCTCGACCAGCTCGGTTCGTCTCTGGCTCGCCATCTGCTGCACCATCCCTGGCTCCCTATGGATGCGGTGTGGTTCCCCCGCAGGCCATCTGCCGATCAACACCATAGATCAGCGTGGATGTTCAGCTCCAGGGTGCCCGGCCTCGCCACGTCCGGCCGGTCGCCATGACCGCCTGCCGGCCTGGCGGCCTGGCGGCCTGGCGGGCGCCTCGAGGCCGGCCGATCTACGGTGGAAGGGCCATGGCTGTCAACCGGCTCGGCATGGTCGTCCACCAGGCCCGCCCCACCGCTGTCGCGGCGGCGCACACCGCCCGCGCATGGGCCGCTGCCCACGGCATCTCCTGCTTCGAACTGGACGTCTGGCGTGGCGACCAGCCCCGGCGCAGCGCCAAGCAGGAGGCCGCGGCCGCGGGCCACCCCGACCTGATCGTCACCTTCGGCGGCGACGGCACCTTTCTGCGCGGCGCCCGGCTCGCCGCCGTGAACGGGGCCGCGGCGCTGGGAGTGAACGTGGGGCGGGTCGGCTTCCTCACCGAGATCACCGTCGATCAGGTGGAGGACGCGCTGGACGCCGTCCACGACGGCCGTGCCACGATCGAGGAGCGGATGCTGCTCACCCTGCGGGCGTCCCGGCCACTGGAGATGCCCGAGGGCATGGAGGCGCTGCTGCGGTACGGGCGGGGCCCCGTGCCGCCGCCGCCCACGGTCCGCCCCGGCCGCGGGCCCAAGGAGGTCGGCTGGGGCATTCCGCTGGATGTCATCGCCGTCAACGACGTGGTCTTCGAAAAGCTCGCCCGCGACCGCCAGGCCGGGCTGGGAGTGTATGTGTCCGGGCAGTTGCTCGCCTCGTACTCGGCCGACGCGATCATCGTGGCCACCCCGACCGGCTCCACCGCCTACAGCTTCGCCGCCGGCGGCCCGGTGGTCTCCCCGCATATGGACGCGGTGGTCTTCACCCCGGTCGCCCCGCACATCGCCTTCGACCGCACCGTGGTGGCCGCGGTGGACGAGGCCGTCGCCGTGCGGGTCCTGCCGACCTCGGGGCAGGTGGCGGTCAGCCTCGACGGGCAGTTGCGCGGGGTGCTGGATCCGGGCGACTGGGTGGCCGCCTACCGGGCACCGAACCGGCTGCGGCTGGTACGGCTCGCGCCGACGCGCTTCTACCACCGGCTGCGGGACCGGTTCCGGCTGGCCGACTCGCCCGCCGCCGACGCGGCCCCGCCGTTCTACCACCCCAGCTCCCCGGTCCCCCCGGACCTGGCGCATCTGCGGCTGGCCTTCGATCCCCTGCCTCCGGAGCCCGAGCACGGGGAGTGACGCCGAAGATGCGGGGCGCCCACCCCGATGCCAGGCTGAGTGATGTGACAGCTCACGCGTTTCACAGCGATCTCACGCTGCGTATCAACGGTGCTGACCGCCCCCTCACCCTCGACCACCGGGTGACCCTGCTGGACGCCCTGCGCGAACACCTGGCACTGACCGGGGTCAAGAAGGGGTGCGACCACGGGCAGTGCGGGGCCTGCACCGTCCTGATCGACGGGGAGCGGGTCAACAGCTGCCTGGTGTTCGCCGTGGCCGCCCAGGGCCGCGACATCACCACCATCGAGGGCGTCGCGGGGCTCGCCGCCCCGGAGGAACTCCACCCGCTGCAGCGGGCGTTCCTGGAACACGACGGTTTCCAGTGCGGCTACTGCACACCGGGCCAGATCTGTTCCGCGATCGGCGCGCTCACCGAGGCCGCGCGCGGCTGGCCCAGCCATGTCACCGAGGACGTGGCGGCCGGGGTCGGCGCGCCGGGCGACCTGGACGCCGACGAGATCCGGGAGCGGATGAGCGGCAACCTGTGCCGCTGCGGGGCCTACCCCGGCATCGTGGCCGCCATCCGCGAGGTCGCCGGGGCCGACGGCGACGGGTCCCCGGCCCGCGCCGGCGCGGCGGGAGGCACGCGATGAAGCCGTTCGCCTACGAGCGCGCCACCGACCCCCAGGCCGCCGCCACGCTCGTGGCCGACTCCACCGAGACGGTGTATCTGGCCGGGGGCACCAACCTGGTGGACCTGATGAAACTGGGGGTGACCGAGCCCGCCATGCTCGTCGACATCACCCAGCTCCCGTACGACACCATCGAGCACCGCCCCGACGGCGGCGTGCTCATCGGCGCGCTGGTATCGGGCAGCCGGCTCGCCGGAGACCCCGGCGTCCGCGAGCGCTTCCCGGCACTGGCCGAATCGCTGCTGTCCGGGGCCTCCGGGCAACTGCGGACCGTGGCCACCACCGGGGGCAATCTGTTGCAGCGCACCCGCTGTGTGTACTTCCAGGACGTCACCAAACCCTGCAACAAGCGGCAGCCGGAAACCGGCTGTTCGGCCATCCAGGGCCTCCACCGCGACCTGGCCGTGCTCGGCACCTCCGACTTCTGCGTGGCGAGCCACCCCTCGGACATGGCGGTGGCGATGGCCGCGCTCGACGCGGTCGTCCATCTGCGGCGGGTGAACGGCAGCCCCCGTGCGGTGCCGCTGAACGACTTCTATCTGCTGCCCGGTGACACACCGGACCGCGAGACGGTGCTGCAACCGGGTGATCTGATCACCGGTGTCGAGCTGCCACCGCCCCCCGAGGGCGCCGCCATGTCCTACCGCAAGGTCCGCGACCGCTGGTCCTACGCGTTCGCGGTGGTGTCGGTGGCCGCCGTGGCCGCCACGGACCCCGACGGCACACTGCGGGAGATCCGGCTGGGGCTCGGCGGCGTGGGCACCCGCCCCTGGCGGGCCCGCGAGACCGAGCGGCTGCTCCTCGGCCGGCAGCCGACCGAGGAGACCCTGCGGGAGGCGGCACGGGCCGAGTTCGCCTCGGCGCACCCGCTGCCACAGAACGCGTTCAAGATCGACCTCGCCGTGGATGTCATCACCTCGGCCGTGCGCGACCTCGTGGGAGGGCAGCGTCGATGACCACGCTCCAGCGGACCGTGGGCGCGGAGGTGACCCGTGTCGAAGGACGCGAGAAGGTCACCGGCACCGCGCTCTATGCCTATGAGTACCCGGTGCCGGACGCCCTGTACGCGTGGGCGGTGCAGTCCACCATCCCGCGCGGCAGGGTGCGCGCCGTCGACGCCGGAGCGGCCCGGACCCTGCCCGGGGTGATCGCCGTGCTCGACAGCCGCAACGCGCCCCGGCTGCACCCGACCGACGATCCCGAACTCGCGGTTCTGCAATCCGCCGACGTCGCCTACCGGGGGCAGATCGTGGCGGCCGTGGTGGCGGACACCTTCGAGACGGCCCGTCAGGCCGCGGCGGCGGTGCGGATCGAGTACGACGTGGACGACCACGACTCCGAGCTGATGGACGGCGATCCGCGCATCGTCGTCCCCGACACGGTCAACGGCGGCTACCCGGGGCACACCGAGACCGGCGATGTGGAGGCCGCCCTCGCGGCGGCGCCGGTCGTCCTCGACGCCACGTACACCACGCCCCCGGAGCACACCTGCGCGATGGAACCGCACGCCACCATCGCGGTCTGGGACGGGGACTCGCTCACTCTCTACAACGGCGATCAGGGCCCCTGGATGACGGCGGGCAGGCTGGCCGAGCTGTTCGGCCTGCCCGAGGGCGCCGTCCGGATCGTCGCCGACCACACCGGCGGAGGCTTCGGCTCCAAGGCGATCCCCCGCCCGCCCACGGTGCTCGCCGCGCTGGCCGCGCGCGCGGCGGGCCGCCCGGTCAAGGTGGCGGCCACTCGACAGCAGATGTTCACCATGGTTTCGTACCGGACGCCCACCCTGCAGCGCGTCCGCCTCGGTGCCGAGCGGGACGGCCGGCTCACCGCCATCTGGCACGACGCGCTCCAGCAAAGCTCCACGCTCACCCCGTACTGCGAGCAGACGGTCGCCGCGACCCGCATGATGTACGCCGCGCGCCACCGCCGCACCACCCATCGCCTGGCGCGGCTGGATGTGCCGACGCCCTCGTGGATGCGGGCCCCGGGCGAGGCGCCGGGGATGTTCGCGCTGGAGAGCGCGATGGACGAACTGGCCGTGGAGCTGGGCATGGACCCCATCGAACTGAGGGTGGTCAACGAGCCGTCGGTGGATCCGGAGTCCGGTCAGCCCTTCAGCAGCCGCAATCTGGTGGCATGTCTGCGGGATGGCGCGGCGCGCTTCGGCTGGTGGGGCCGCGATCCCGCCCCGGGGCGCCGCCGGGAGGGGCGCTGGCTGGTCGGCACCGGAGTGGCGGCGGGCAACTACCCCGCCATCACCTGGCCCGCCACCGCGACCGCCCGTGTCGAGCCCGACGGCGCGTTCACGGTACGGATCGCCGCGGCCGACATCGGCACCGGGGCCCGTACCGCGCTGACCCAGGTGGCGGCGGACGAACTCGGTGTGGAGATCGACCGGGTCACCCTCGACATCGGCCGCAGCGCCTACGGCCAGGCGCCGTTCGCGGGTGGCTCGATGGGCACGAGCTCCTGGGGATGGGCGGTGTCCAAGGCGTGCCGGGCGCTGGCCAAGCGGCTGGAGGAGTCCGTCGGCGCGATCCCGCCCGGCGGCCTGGAGGAACGGGCGGACACCGCCGAGGACGTCGCGGCGCGCCGGGAGTTCTCGCGCCACGCCTACGGCGCCGAGTTCGCGGAGGTGCGGGTGGACGCCGTCACCGGTCAGGTGCGGGTCGACCGGCTGCTGGGGATGTTCGCCGCCGGACGCATCATCAACCCCCGGACGGCCGGTGCACAGCTGCGCGGCGCCATGTGCATGGGGCTTTCGATGGCGCTGCACGAAGGGCTCGAAGTGGATCCGCGGTTCGGCGACTTCGCCAACCACGACCTGGCCTCGTACCACATCGCCGCCCACGCCGATGTGCGGGACATCCAGGCGCACTGGATCGATGAGCACGATGACGAACTCAACCCGATGGGCAGCAAGGGCGTCGGAGAGCTGGGCATCGTCGGCACGGCGGCGGCGATCGCCAACGCGGTGTACCACGCCACAGGGGTGCGGGTCCGCGATCTGCCGATCACGCTGGAACGGGTGCGCGCGGGGCTGCCCGCCCACTGAGCGGCCGCGCGGCCGTCAGTGGCTCCCGGGGCCCGTCCGGGCGGGTGGGGCTTTCGGGGGCACTCCGGCCTGTCGCCGCTCTGCGGTCCCCGGGCTGTCGCCGCTCCTGGGGCTGTCCGGGTGGGCGGGGCTTCCGGGGGTGCCCGGCCAGTGGCTTCGGGGGCGCTCCGGCCTGTCGCCGCTCCGGTGCTCCGGCCTGTCGCCGTTCCCGGGGCCGCCCGGCCCCATCGTGGCTCCCGGGGTGTCCCGCGGTGACGGCGCGGGACACCCCGGGTCGCGTGGGGTCAGCCGTTCTCGGCAGCCCCACCGGCGCCGTCCGCGCCCGCGCCGTCCCCGGCGGCCCCGCCGTCATCGGCGCCGCCGTCCGCCGCGCCGCCGCCTCCGGCCGCGCCGCCGTCCCCGATCTGCGCACCGACCGCCTCCAGCGCGGTGGTCACCGGCTGGAAGAAGGTCTCACCGCCGGAGGTGCAGTCACCGCTGCCGCCGGAGGTCAGGCCGATGGCGTTGCCGTCCGCGCTGAACAGCGGGCCGCCGCTGTCGCCGGGCTCCGCGCAGACATCGGTCTGGATGAGCCCGCTGACCGTGCCCTCGGGGTAGTTGACCGTCGCGTCCAGACCGGTGACCGAGCCGTCGTTGAGCCCGGTGGTGCTGCCCATGCGCTGCACCTGCTGGCCCACCGCGGCCTCGGCGGCCCCGACGATGTCCACGTTCTGGTCGCCGGTGTTCACCGTCGACGGGGCCTCGGTGTTGGCGTCGTCATAGGTGACCAGCGCGAAATCACCGTCACCGGGGAAGGTGGCGTCCTGCACGGTGCCGATCGGCGCGCCGTTCTGGGAGTCCGACCACTGCTCGGCGGCGACGCCGCAGTGGCCGGCAGTGAGGAACGCCGGGGCGCCGCTGTCCGTGGTGACGTTGAAGCCCAGCGAGCAGCGCGCGCCGCCGCCGAAGATGGCGTCGCCGCCCGCGACGAAGGGCTTGAACTCGCCCGTGGACTTCTTGAGGGTGGCCATGCCGTCGCCCAGCGATTTCACGGTGGACTCGAGGGTGTCCCACTTCGCCCCGGTGACGGTGGAGTCAGCCGTGACCCGCAGCTCATTGGTCTTGGGGTCCACCGACCAGGCGGTGCCCGGGATGGTGGCCTTGGTCTTGAGCGTCTTCGCGGCGGTCTGCAGCGCCTTGGTGCTGTTGTCGACGCTTCTGGCCACCGCGCCGGCGCTCTTGACCTCGACGTTCACATTGTTGTTGTCGCCGACGACATTGACGATGACCTGCTGCTTGTCCTTGTCGTAGTAGGCCCCGCCGAACGCCTCGCCCAGCTGTGACGCGAGCTGCGCCGCGATGTCCGCCGCCGAGGCGGCGTCCACCTTCTTGGGCTGGGCGGCCTCGGTCTTGTCGTCCTGTGAGGCGTTGGCGTTGGGCAGCAGTATCGCGGCCGCCGCGACGGCGGCGGCCCCGGCCCCCGCGAACACGATCTTTCGCTTGGGTACGCGTTTATGGCTCAACTCATGACCTCCTGTTGGGGGGTTACGGGATCCGCTCATCCGCGACGAGCACGACCCGGCAGTGGATACGGGCGGCGCACGAGTTGTGTTCAGAGAGATTGAGGAGATCTTTACGCGGCGCCCCCACCGGCCCGGTGGGCCAGCTCCTGGCGGACCAGCGGCAGCAGCTCACGGCCGTAGCCGACGGCGTCGTCCAGCGGGTCGTAACCGCGGATCAGCAGGGTCGTGACGCCGATGTCCACGTAGTCCAGCAGCGCCTTCGCGACCGTCTCCGGGGTGCCGACCAGCGCCGTGGAGTTCCCGGCGGCCCCGGTGGCGGCCGCGGTCGCCGTCCACAGCGCCCGGTCGTGGAGCTCACCCCGGGCGGCGGCGGCCAGCAGCCGCTGGGAACCGACGTTCTGCGGGTCGGTGCCGCCGGTCGTGGGTGAGCCGAGCGCCTCGCGCCCCCACCGGGAGGAGGTGAAGGAGCCCGCCGGACCATGGGCCCTGATGGTGTCGAGGATCCGGTGCGCCCGCTCCCACGCCTGTTCCTCGGTCGCGCCGAGGATGGGCCGGAAGGACACGCTGATACCCGGCGGCTCGGTCCGGCCCGCGGCCTTGGCGGCCCGGTGCACGGAGGCGATCTGCTCCGCCGTCTCGGCCAGCGGCTCGCCCCACAGCGCGAAGGTGTCCGCGTGCCTGCCGCCCACGGCGTACGCCGCCTCGGAGGAGCCCCCGAAGTACAGCGGGATGCGCGGCCGTTGATGGGGGCGGACCTCGGCGTGGAAGTCCTCGAAGCGGTAGAAGCGGCCGTCGTGTCCGAATGGCTCCTCATCCGTCCACGCCCGCTTCAGGATCTCCAGATACTCATCGGTGCGGGCGTAACGGTCGTCCTTGCCCAGATAGTCGCCGTCCCGCCGCTGCTCGGCGTCGCGCCCGCCGCTGATGATGTGCACGGCCACCCGCCCGCCGGAGAACTGGTCGAGGGTGGCGAACGTACGGGCGGCCAGGGTGGGCGCCACGAAGCCGGGCCGATGGGCCACCAGCAGCCCGAGCCGCTCGGTGCGCGCGGCGACATACGCGGCCACCTGGGCGCCGTCCGGGGTGGCGGAGCCATAGCCGATCAGCACCCGGTCGAAGCCCGCGTCCTCATGGGCGCGGGCGAACCGCAGGGTGTACTCGGCGTCCACGACGGGGCCACGGGCCGGGTGGATCTCGGACACCTCATGGGTGCCGATCATTCCGATGAACTCGACGGACATCGTCAGCCTTTCTCCGAGGGGCGGGAAGTGGCCGGGGGGATGGTCACCGCCCGGCTTCCTTGTCTGTTTCTCCGGCGGCCGCCACCAGCTCCGGCGACCCTTTCGCGGTGACCGGGGGAGCCGCCCCGGCCACCAGCTCACGCCACTGGGGCACCCGGTGGCAGGCGGCGGTGCGCCCCTGGCCCACCGGGGCCGGCGCGGGCGCGGTGCGGCAGGAGCCGATGACGAACGGGCAGCGGTGGCCGAAGACACAGCCCTCCCGCGCCGTCCAGGCGGGCGGTTCCGCCGCCGGGCGCAGCGCCGCCGCGCCCGGCCCGCCCCCGGCGCGTACGCTCGGCGCGGAGGCGATCAGCAGCGCGGTGTACGGATGCATCGGCCGGCCGAACACCTCCCGTACGGGCCCCTGTTCCACCACCCGGCCGCGGTACAGCACCGCCACCCGGTCGGCGATGCCCGCCAGCGAGCTGAGGTCGTGCGAGATGACGACGACGGCCATCCCGCGCTCGGTGCGCAGCCGCTCCAGCAGCCGCAGCACCCGGTTGCGGTTGGAGGCGTCCAGGGCGCTCACCGGCTCATCGGCGATCAGCAGCCGGGGCCGGGTGACGATCGCCCGCGCGAGCAGCACCCGCTGGCGCTGACCGCCGGAGATCGCGCCCGGCAGCCGATCGCCGAGGCGCGCCGGGTCCAGGCCCACCGTCTCCAGCGCCTCGTCCACCCGTGCGGCGATCTCCGCGTCGCCGAGATCGCCCGCGACGGCGAGTGGCTCGGCCACCGCCCGCCGGACCGTCAGCTCCGGATCCAGGGCCCGCAGCGGATCCTGGAACGCGTAACTCAGCCGCCCCGAACGGCGGAACGCCCGCAGCGCGCGCCCTCGCAGCCCGGAGACCTCGCGCCCGTCGAAGACCACCCGGCCCGAGCGCGCAGGGACCAGGCCCACGGCCGTACGGGCCAGCGTGGTCTTGCCGGAGCCGGTCTCCCCGATGACCCCGACGATCTCGCCCTCGCCCACGGACAGCTCCACACCGTCCAGCACCGGCCGCGCGTCCCGCCGGCCGAAGGCCACGGTCAGGCCGGAGATCTCCAGCAGCCCGCTCATACCGCCACCTCCCGGGCGCCGCGCGCACCGGCCCGCGACCGTTCGATCTCCTCACCGCGGACACACCGCACCCGCCGCCCGTCGGCCGTCTCGCGCAGCGGCACCGGACCGCTGAGGCACTCGGGCGCGGCGAACGGGCAGCGGTCGGCGAACCGGCAGCCCGGCAGCCGCGCGCCCACCTCGGGCGGCGCGCCGGGGATCACCTCCAGCTCGCGCCGTTCCCAGTCGCCGACCGTGGCCACGCGCAACAGCGCCTCGGTGTACGGATGCAGGGGGTCGTTCAGCACCCGCTCGGCCGGGCCGTCCTCGACCAGCTCTCCGGCGTACGCCACCAGGATGCGGTCGCACACCTCGGCGATCACCGCCAGATCGTGGCTGACCAGCAGCAGCGCCAGATCCTGCTCGGCGCGCATCCGGGCCAGCAGCTCCAGGACCTCGGCCTGGACCACCACATCCAGCGCGGTGGTCGCCTCGTCGGCCACCAGCAGATCCGGGGCGCAGGCCACCGCGACGGCGATCAGCACACGCTGCAGCATCCCGCCGGACAGCTCGTGCGGATGGCGCCGGGCGACGTCGGCGGGGTCGTGCAATCCGACGGCGGTGAACAGCTCGACGGCCCGCTCACCGGCCCGCGCGCGGTCCAGCCCCAGCTTCACCCGCAGCACCTCGGTCAGCTGACGCCCCACGGTCAGCGCGGGGTTGAGATACGAGGCGGGGTCCTGGAAGACGGCGCCCACCCGAGTGCCGCGTACCCGGTCCCACTCCCGGCGCGACAGCCCGGTCAGCGCCTCACCGGACAGGGCGATCTCACCCTCGGACACCGCGCAGCCCGGCGGCAGCAGTCCGAGCACCGACCGGCAGATGAGGGTCTTGCCGCTGCCGGATTCACCGACCAGGCCGACGGCCTCACCGCGGCCCACGGTGAACGACACATCGCGTACGGCCGTCAGCCGTCCGGACGCGACGGTGACGCCGAGCCCCTCGACCGCCAGCGCGGCGGGCCGTTGGCCCAGGGCGCCGGGGCCGCCGGGCGTGGCGGGGTCAGGCGGCGGGGAGTGCGGCATCGGCCTGCTCCTTGGTGGTGTCGGGGGTGTCGGCAGTGGCGCCCAGGGAGCCGGCGGCCGTCTCCGGCGCACCGCCGGGCAGCAACTCGTCCGCCCCGGCGTCCCGTACGGCATCGGCCAGCAGGTTGAGCGCACCGGCGGTGACGACGATCAGCGCGGCCGGGAACACCGGTGCCCAGATCTGCTGGGTGAGGAAGCCCAGGTCGGTGGCGAGCATGCCGCCCCAGGTGGCGGCGGGAGGCTGCACACCGACCCCGAGGAAGGTCAGCGAGGAGACCACCAGCAGACAGGTGGCCAGCGCGTGGGCGGCGGTGACGATCACCGTCGGCAGGACCTTGCTCCAGATGTGGGTGCGCAGCACCCGCCCGACCGAGGCGCCGAACAGCTCGGCCGACTCCACGTACTGGGCGTGCCGCAGGCTCAGCGCGGCGGCGCGGGTCATCCGGAAGAACAGCGGGGCGTAGAGCACCCCGAGCGCCAGCATGGCCTGGTGCATCCCGTTGCCCAGCGCGCCCACGACCGCGATGGCGAACACGGTGAACGGCAGCGTCATCAGCGCGTCGACCACGCGCTGTGCGATCCACTCGCCCACGCGCCCCATCCACAGCGAGGCCAGTCCGGTCGGCACGCCCACCGTCATCGCGGCGGCCACCGCCTCCACGGCGCCCGCCACCGAGCGGCCACTGCCCTCCAGCAGCCGGCTGAGCACATCGCGGCCCAGATAGTCGGTGCCCAGAAGATGGCCGGGACCGGGGCCGCGCAGCATGTTCCGGGGGTGCTGGGCCAGCGGATCATGCGGCGCGAGCCGGCCGCCGAACGCCGCCAGCAGCACGATGGCCAGCAGCACCAGCAGCGCCACCTTGGCGGACGGATGTCCCCATGCCCGTCGCAACGTCCTCATCGGCGCGTCACCTCCCGGCGCCGGGCGGCCGGATTCAGCGCGAGCAACGCCGCGTTGACGGCCACGTTGACGACCAGGACCACCGCGATGGTCACCAGCAGCGTCCCCTGGATCACCGGAATGTCGTGCTGTTCCGCCGACTGCAGGGTGAGCTGGGCGAGACCGGGCAGCGCGAAGATCTGCTGGGTGACCACCGCACCGCCGAGCAGCATCGGCACGCTCATCCCGAGCGCCGTCAGCGCCGGTCCCGCGGCGTTGCGCAGGGCATGGCCGAACACCACGCGCCGGGCGGGCAGTCCGCGCATCACCGCACCCGTCACATAGTTCTCCCGCAACGTCCCCACCAGCGAGGTGCGCAGTTGACGGGCGATGGCGGCAGCGGCCTCCAGACTCAGCGCGAGCGCGGGCATCACGGTGTACCGCAGCCACTGCGCGGGGTCCATGTCCAGCGGCACATAGCCACCGGACGGCAGCCACCCCAGCCTCAGCGAGAACACCGTGACCAGCGCGATGGCCACGACGAAACCGGGCAGGGTGCCGAGCAGCGCGCACAGCGCGGTGACGGCGCGGTCCAGCCGTCCGCCGGCCCGGAGCGCGGCGGCGACACCGGCGGCTCCGCCCAGCACCACGGCCATCAGCAGCGCGAGCCCGGCGATGGACAGATCCACCGGCATCGCCTGCCGGATGCTGTCGGCCACCGGGACCGTGGTGAACCACGAGCGGCCGAGGTCCCCGGTGAAGGCATGCCCCAGCCATGACACGTACTGCTCCCACAGCGGCCGGTCGAGGCCGAACTGATGGTTCATCCGGGCGATGTCGGCGGGGGTCGCCGTCTCGCCGAGAACCGCCGCCGCCGGATTGGCCCCGGAGAGCGCGCCGAGACCGAAGGTGAGCGCGGAGGACAACAGGAACACCGTGCCCGCCGTGGCGAGGACGCGGCCGAGCGAGCGCGGGAGACGGGCCGCCCGTACGGGCTTGCGCCGGGTGTCCGCGAGGCGCGGAGCGAGCGCGGTCATCCGGCCGTCACCCCCTCGAACCGCTGCACCACCGGGAGCGAGGGGATGGCGGAGACGGAGGACGTACGGGCGAGGGCGCGCGGCACCGTGTAGAGGAACACATTCGGCATCGTGCGCACCGCCACCACGGTGGCCGCCCGCAGCACCTCCGGATAGCGCGGCGACTCCAGCGGGGTGCGGCGCACCGCGGCCACGGCCGCGTCCAGTTCGGGTGTCGTACGGCGGGAGGGGTTCATCAGCCCCTCCGCGCCGAAGAGCACCTGCATCGCCTGCACCGGCGACTCCCGCCCGGCGAACTGGTCGAGGTACAGGGCGCGGGAGTGCTGGACGTACACCACCTGGGACGCCCGCGCCTCGGGGATGACCTCGATCCGGGCCCGGAACCCGGCCCGGTTGAGCTGCGCCTGCAACTGCTCGGGAGCGCCCTGCGGCTGGGCGGTGGTGATGGTCACCTCGACGCCGTCGTGGTATCCGGCCTCCCGCAGCAGCGCGCGCGCCCGCTCCGGGTCGTGCCGGTACACCGCGCCGAGCGCCGGGTCGAAGCCCGTATAGCCGGGCGGGAAGGGCTGGTGGTCCACCTCGCCATGGCCGAACTGCTCGCTGTCCAGCAGGGCTTGGCGGTCAACCGCGTACTTCAGTGCCTTGAGGACGGCGGGGTCGTCGAAGGGCTTCATGGCGGTGTTCACATCCAGGACGCGCACCACCATCGACGGGATGAGCTGCACCGTGAAACCGGCCTCACGCGCCGCCTCGACCTGGCTGAACGGGATCTGGGCCACATTGAGCCGCCCGGACTGGAGCGCGGCGAGCGCCGTGGTCTCATCGGGCTTCGGGTACGCCTCGAAGCGTTCGACGGCGATGTGGTCGGCGTTCCAGTAGCCGGGGTCGCGGCGCAGGCTCGCCATCGAGTTCTGGGTGTAGGACACCAGCCGGAACGGGCCGTGGCCGACCGGCCTGGTGGCCAGCCGCGCCTCGTCCTTCCCGAACGCGGTGGGGCTGACCACCATGCCGGTCTTCCCGGCCAGGAGAGCGGGCAACTGGTAGTCGGCCTCGATGAGTTCGAGGACCACGGTGTGCGCGTCGGGGGCCCGTACCGTGTCGATGCTGGTCAGTTGGGAGGCGATCAGGGACTTGGGGTGGTTCTTGCCGCGCTCGACGCTCTTCTTGACGGCCTCGGCGTCCACCGGGGTGCCGTCGGCGAACCGCAGGCCCCGGCGGAGGGTGAAGGTGAGGCGCCGGCCGTCGTGGGAGTAGCGCCAGGAGGAGGCGAGCGCGGGCTTGGCGCCGCCCTTGGCGTCGAGTTGGGTCAGCCCGGAGTAGACGAGCGACAGCAGGTGGACATCCCAGCCCTTGGACGAGAACACCGGGTCCCAGCTGGAGGGCAGATCCCAGCCCCAGCGCAGGGTCTCGCCCCCGCCGCCCGCCCCGGTCGTCGCCACCCCGCCGCAGGCGGAAAGCAGCAGGGAGCCACCCGCCCCCAGGGCGAGCCCGAGCACGGAGCGCCGGTCCGGAGCGGGGCGCGGTGGTGGATCGGGCGGACGGCGGACGGGAAGTGGCGGGGCGGCGGAGGTCATGACGGGACGTCGCCTTTCGTGGTGTCAACTGCCCCCGGACGGCCGTGAGCACACGGCCGCACACGTCCGCACACGACAGCGAGGACACGCGGACGGGCAGCGGTCATGAAGGCCGGAGGCGGTGGGGCCCGGGGAGGAAAGCGAAGGGAACGAGCGGGGCGAGGCGCTCGGGACGTGGCAGATCGCGTCGGCGAAAGGGGGCGATCAGCGACAGATGGCGCTGGCGGTGCGCCGGAAGTCCACGTATCGGCACACCACACCGGGGTGCGTCGTCAGCATGTGCCCATGGTGCGGGGCGAGGGGCGGCGAAGTCAATGGACACCTTTAGGTGTCTCATGGGGTAAGACGGCTACGACCTGGGGCTTTTCAGCCCTGACGAGGCGGCGAGCGCTGGATGGGCGGCGGCCTCGTCAGGGTGCAGCCACAGCGGCCCGCCCGCCGTCTCCACCCGTACGGCCGTGGGCGGGGGAGTGGTCCGGCCCGTCAGCAGTGACAGGTCGGGCCCGGTCAGGCTGCGGTACTCCGCCAGGGCCTCCTCGGCGCCGAGGAGGGCCGCCTGCCAGAGATGACCGGGAGCCACCGTGCGCAGCGCCGCCGTGTACTCGGCCATGCTCCGCCACCCCGGTGCGGCCAAGCGCCCGCCGGGGCCGGAGAACACCAGCGTGGGCAGCGCGTAGCGCACCCCGTCGTCGGTTTCCTTGACGCCCGTGCCATGCGGCCCCGGGGCGTGGAAGGCATACGCCTCCGGGATCGGGTCGCGGGCCTCGGCGTGGTCCTGCCGGACGGCCGCCACCACCGACGGCTCGCCCATCTCCGCGCCCAGGCGCCCCACATCGACACCGTCGAGCCCCGCCAGGGCGTCGAGCACCCGCTCCGCCGTATCGGCCGGAGTGCCCAGGACGAACGTGGTCTCGCGCAGCCGCCGCAGCACCCGCTCCGCGGCGATCGCGCCCTGCCGCTCGGCCGCCTTCGCGGCGAGCGAGGCCGGCCGGCTGGTGGCCGCCACCCATCGCAGCCGATGAGCGTAGGGCGCCCGCGTATGGCGGGCGATATCGGCGATATAGCGGCTGTACCAGGCGGTCTCGGCGGTGGGGTCCGGTGCCGGATCGTCGCCGTCGTCGAAGAGGATGCCGAACACCCGGCGCCAGCGGGCCCGCCCCGCGGTGAGGGCCCGCAGGTGGCGGAACGCGGGCTCGGAACCCCACGCCCACGGGCAGGCCGGATCGGTGTACTCCACGATCTCGACGGTCCCGCCGTCCGCCCCGGTGCTCCGGGCCCGGTCCGGGCTCGCGGACGTCATGCGGCCAGCCGCTCGCGGACCAGATCGCTCAGGGCGGTGGCGGTCAGCACCTGGCGCACATGGTCCTCCATCCCGCGCCACACCCCGGGCAGTCCGGCCGCCGGGCCGTGGTAGCCGAGGTCGTCCAGCCGCTCACCGCGCAGCGTCAGGAACGCCCCGTCCACGGCGAGCACGATGTCCGCGAGGGTTATCTCGGCGGGGTCGCGGGCGAGCCAGTAGCCACCCTCGCAGCCGCGCTGACTGCGTACCAGACCGGCCTGGCGCAGATCGCGGAAGACCGCCTTGAGGAACCGGAAGGGGATGCCCTGGGAGGTCGCTATCGCCTCACAGGTGAGTGGCCTGCCCGCGTCCGCGGCCAGCTCCGCCAGCGCCCGGACCGCGTAGTCCGCCTTCGCCGAGATCTGCATACGGCCATTATGCAGCGTGGATTTCATGGTGTTGTGCCTGGTGGGAGAAAGGACACCTGTTGACATCCATTACCCGGGCTTTCTACGGTCGGTGTCATGACGACGCCCGGCGGCGACCCCGCGCAGCAGCACGACGCGTTCCATCCGCATCTGAAGGATCTGACGGCCACCGCCCCCGACAGTCCGTTGCGGATGCGTCTGCACCACATCCGCACCGAGGACGTCGACCCCGGCACCGCCCAGACCGAGGGCATGCGGCGGTTCGCCGCGATCAGCGGTCAGTCGGTGGGCTCCGAGCGGCTCTGGATGGGCCAGACCCATGTGGCGCCGGACACCGCCTCCGCCAACCACCACCACGGCGAGTCCGAGACGGCCATCTTCGTGGTGCGGGGCCACCCCGAGTTCGTCTTCGCCGAGGAGCGGAACGGACATGTCGAGGAGGTCCGGCTGCGCACCCGCCCGGGCGACTACATCTTCGTTCCGCCGTTTGTGCCGCACCGGGAGGAGAACCCGGACCCCGACGACGAGGCGGTGGTGGTCATCGCCCGCAGCACCCAGGAGGCCATCGTGGTCAACCTGCCGGAACTGTATGTGCTGGAGCCGGGGGAGTAGCCGCCCGCGCGGACACGTGGCGTAAACGTGGCCGCATCCCATCGGCGCTGACCATGCATTCCGCCGACGCTCGCGGGTAATCGCCCCTGCTGTGCCCCCTCCATCGACGAATCGACGAAAGGAGCGGCATCGTGAGTGACGACCGGCGACCGGAGGAACGAGAGGAGCGCGTGGACCGGGGCGGGATCCCCAGGGACCTCCCCGATCAGCAGGCGCAGGACGGCCCCGACCACCTGGACGTGGCGGGCGCCGGCCAGGAGCCGGATCTCGGGGACGACGTCCCCGAGACGGACGAGTCCGGCACGGGACGGCGGGGGAAGCCGCAGACCGGAAGCGTGCACCCCGAGCGGCCCGTCCCGGACGAGCCGTCGGGGTGAACGCCCCCGGCGCGATACGGGGCGGGTCAGGTACCGGCAGGGCGGGCGCGGACGTGGACGCGCTCGCCCTGCGCCCCGAACAGGGAGAGGAACTCCACCGGCTGGTCCCCCGCGTTGGCGAAGCCATGGGGCGTACGGGTGTCGAATTCGGCGGCCTCACCGGACGTGAGCACCAGGTCGTGCTCGCCCAGCGCCAGCCGTAGCCGCCCCGAGAGCACATAGAGCCACTCATAGCCCTCGTGCACCCGCTGCTCCAGCGGCTCATCGCGCTCGCCCTGCGGCCGGGGCGGCATGATCTGCTTGTAGGCGTGCAGTCCGCCCAGATAGCGGGTCAGTGGAACGAACGTCTGGCCCTGCCGGGTGAACGGCCGCGGATGGACCCGGGGATCCCCGGTGGCGGGCGCCCCCACCAGCTCGTCCAGCTGCACTCCGTACGCCTTGGCCAGCGGCAGCATCAGCTCCAGGGTCGGCTTGCGCTGCCCCGACTCCAGTCGCGACAGGGTGCTCAGCGAGATCCCGGTCGTCTCGCTGAGCTGGGCCAGTGTGGTGCCACGGGTGCGCCGCAACGCCCGTAGCCGGGGTCCCACGGCGGTCAGTACCTCGGTGAGGTCTTCGTCAGCCATACCTTTCATTTGCTACCCCGGCAAAGAAGTTTGTCAAGTGGCCGCGGCCGTGTGCACTCTCTTGTCCGGAACGAAGGGAGCGCATCTGACATGACCACCGACCCGCACACCATCTCGCCCGACACCTCGCCCGAGGAGTTCTGGGACACCTTCTACAGCGCCGAGGACCGCGTCTGGAGCGGCAAGCCCAACGCCGCTCTGGTGCGCGAGACCACCGGGCTGACCCCTGGCAGTGCGCTGGACCTCGGCTGCGGTGAGGGCGGCGACGCGATCTGGCTCGCCCGGCAGGGCTGGCGGGTCACCGCCGTCGACGTCTCACAGGTCGCGTTGGACCGAGCCGCCGGACACGCGGCGTCCGAAGGTGTCGGCGACCACATCGAGTGGCAGCGACACGACCTGTCCGAGTCCTTCCCGGCCGGCACCTTCGACCTTGTCTCCGCCTACTTCTTCCACTCCCGGCTGGAACTGCCCAGGGACCAGATCCTGCGCACCGCGGCGGCGGCCGTCGCACCGGGAGGAGTGCTGCTGATCACCGGACACGCCGCATTCCCGTCCTGGGCGCCGGACCCCGGTCCGGAGTTCCACTTCCCCACGCCCGAGGAGGTGCTCACCGGGCTCGACCTCGCGGACGGGGAGTGGGACGTCCTCGTCAGCGATGTCCATGTGGAGAACATGACCGCTCCCGACGGACAGCCGGCCACCCGCACCGACAACACCCTCAAGGTCCGCCGCCGCTGACGGCGGCCCCGCGGCCCACTCGGGAACCGGCCCGCCTCGGGAACCGGCCCGCCCTCGGGAACCGGCCCGCTCTCAGGAACCGGTGCGCCGGAACGCCCAGTCCATGCGTGGCTCCAGCAGCGAGCGCAGGACCCGTCGCACCGGTCCCGTGCACAGCACGGTGATCATGAGCACCGCGGCCGCGGTGACGGCGAGCTCCCCGAGCGGGGTGTGCAGCCACGGATGGTCGTACCAGTCCCAGAATCGGGACGACTTGATGATGAAGCCGTGCAGCAGATAGCCGTACAGCGTGCCCGAACCGAGCGCGGTGAACCAGGTCCTGCGCCCCGGCACCCAGGCCAGGAAGCAGGCCGTCAGCACCAGCGCCAGACCGAAGAGGGCGGGTGTGGTGAGCAGACCGGCCCAGGACGGTACGCCGTCCAGCGCCGCCACGCTCTTGCGGTGGTAGAACCACTCCGCGTCCAGCCAGGGCGCCACCGCGTACGCCGTGCACAGGGCGAAGGCCGCCACCGGAAGGGCGATCAGCCGGGTCCGCCGGGTCCGCAGCCGGGTGAAGTGGTCCGGTCGCAGGGTGAGTCCGACCACGAAGAACGGCAGGAACGCCAGCACCCGCTGCAGGCCGAGATCCCCACCGGCCTCGGGCGAGATGGAGGCCAGCGCGGCCACCGCCAGCGCGACCGGCACCGGGTGGCGCAGCGCGAGCCACAGCGGGGTGGTGATCCGCCAGATGAACAGCGCGGCCAGGAACCACATCACGTACCAGGGGTCGAGCAGGCTGATCGGGTAGTCCGGATCGTCCTGTGCCCAGCGGTAGAAGAGCGTGTACGCGACCTCGAAGACCACATACGGCACGACGACACCCGTGAGCAGCCGTTTCACCCGGCCCGGCGCCATATCGAAACTCCGCGAGAAGTAGCCCGATATGAGGGCGAACGCGGGCATGTGGAACGCGTACACCAGCAGGTAGATCGCGGTGGCCGCCCGGCTGCCGTAGGTGAGTGGCTCCCATGCGTGGCCACACGCCACCAGCACGATGGTGAGGTACTTCGCGTTGTCGAAGTACGGGTCGCGCGTCCGGCCGCCCGACGCGCCGCCCTCGCGCGGTCGTGGGACGACGGCCGAGGGTGTGGTCACACGGGTGTCGGTCTCCTGCTGCACAGCTTCTCCCGGATCCCTTCGATCGAGCCGACAGTCGAATCCTGGTCGTCTGCCCCGCTCTGCCCGTCCCATGCGGGCCCAGGACTCGGATCCCAGTACGTGCGGCCCGGCCGCGGCGTTCACCGGCGGGCGGCACGTGCGGGGATCCCCTCATGAACTCGGCCTTCCTCTCAGGACACGGGGAGCCGGCTCAGCGAGGTCAGCTCGGCGTGTGCGGAGGCGAACAGCAAAGCGACGGTCAGGGCGCCCGGGTCCGGGACGCCACGGGCGTGGTCGCCGGTATAGCTGGCACGCCCGCGCCGGGCACGCAGATCGGTCGTGGACCGGGCGCCCCGATGGGCCGCCACCGCGGCCACATGGAGCGCGTACGCGGGGTCGCCGGTGGGTTCACAGGAGGCGAGGGCCCGTGCGGCGGGGACGAGGGCGTCCACCATCGTCTTGTCGCCCACCTCGGCCTCGCCGACCCGCTGGATCGCGGCCGTCCCCGCGGCGGTGCCCAGGGCCAGCGCGGCGGTTCCGGGCGGGTCGGCGGCCATCCCCAGCGCGTCGGCGAGCTCCTGGAAGAGCAGCCCGAACAGGGGACCGCTGGTGCCGCCGACATCGTCGAGGAAGACCCGCGCGGCGGCGTCGAGCGGCGCGTCCGGGCCTCTCCGGCTTCTCTCGCCGTTCCCCCCGCCCGCCGCCAGGGCGTCCAGCGCACGGCGGACACCGTCCATCCCGGTGACCAGGTTGCCACCGAAGTCCCCGTCGCCCGCCTTCTGGTCGAGCGCGGTGAGCTCGGGTTCCACGGAGCGTACGGTGGCGGCGAACCGCGTCAGCCAGTCCATGACGGCGGCGTGCGTAAGGCCCTTCGGGCCGGGCTGGTCGGACATGAGCGGGGCAACTCCTCGGGGCGGTGGCGGGGTCAGTGGCGGGTCGATGGGGCCGGACGGGGTCACAGGGGCCAGGCGGGGGTGTGGGCAGGGGCGTCCCACAGCCGCAGCGTCTCCGCGTCGGTGGCGAACAGGGTCAGCGAGAAGCCCCGCATGTCCAGGGCGCTTACGAAGGTGCCGGTCAGGGACCGGTCGAGGCCGACACCGCGGTCGTCGAGGGCCTTGGCGACGGCGTGGCGGATGCCGTACAGCTCCAGCGAGGTGATCGAGCCCAGCCCGTTGACCAGGGCGAGCACCCGTGTCCCCGCGGTGTCGGGCAGCGCGGCCAGCAACTGGTCCGTCATGGTCTCGATCAGCTTGCCGAGCGGTGCGTGCGGGGTGGTCCCCTCGGCCCGCTCGCCGTGGATGCCGACCCCGAACTCCAGGACGTTGTCGGGCAGGCCGAAGGCCGGTGCCCCGGAGGCCGGCGTGTTGTGGGCGGCCGAGGCGACGGCGAGGCTGCGGGCCCGCCGGGTCACATCCGTGCCGAGGGCGATCAGGTCCTCCAGACCGCGCCCCTCGTCTGCGGCGGCGCCGAGGATCTTCTCGATGATCAGGGTGGCGCCGGTGCCGCGTCGGCCGACCGCGATGTCATCGGAGTCGCTGGCGATGTCGTCGTCGATGAGGACCCGCGCACAGCGGATGCCCTCGTGGGCGAGGCGCTCGGCGGCGATGCTGAAGTTGATGCGGTCACCGGTGTAGTTCTTGACGATGTGCAGCACGCCATCGGGCCGGGCGACGGCCCGGCTGGCCTCGAAGATCTGCCGGTTGTGGGGCGAGGCGAAGATCCGCCCGGGGCAGGAGGCGTCCAGCATCCCCGTACCGAGGAAGCCGGAGTGCAGGGGTTCATGGCCGGAACCGCCTCCCGAGACCAGACCGACGCGGCGGGTGGGTGCGCAGTGGCGGGTGCGGAAGTATCCGTGGTCGGGGTGGTAGGCGACGAGATCGGCATGGGCGGCGGCGAAGCCCGCGAGCGCGTCGGGAACGAGAGACTCGGGCGAGTCGCGGAAGTACTGGGGCATGAACTCGGCTCCCTGGGCGAGTGGGGCGGACGGGGTGCACTCGGCGGTCGAGCGCCGTCGCGGCGGCAGCGGTATGAGGGCTCAGGAACAGATCGTCTCCGCGACCCGGCGGCAGGGTGCTCAGGCTGGACAGCAGCGGGACTCCAACGGCCTACAGGCATACGCCGGTCGTGTGCAGAAGGGCAGGCATTGGGGAGGTTCCGGCTCGTGTGCCGGCGGGGAGCGGCGGGGTAGGGACCGGCGGACATCCGGCACCACCCATGCGGCATCCGGCACCACCCAAAAGGAGTCACCCATGTCCCTCGATGACTTCGAGCGCCATCTCCTGCTGTTCGGTCTCGCCCGGCCCACCCCCTGGACCGGCTGAGTGAGCGTCTGGGCGGGGCGCGCGTCTGGGCCAAGCGCGGGGACCGCAACAGCGGACTGGCTTTCGGCGGCAACAAGACCCGCGAGCAGGTCGCCGCGGTGGCGGCGAAGCCGGGGCTGAAGGCCGTACTGGTGCAGGAGAGCTGGGTGGACGGGCCCGACTTCGCCCCTGAGGCGCCCCTGTTCCGTCCCCCGGCCCCTCCCGCTGGTCAGAAAGGAGGCATGAAAGGGGAGGAACGCGAGGCGATGGGCGGACTTCACCGGGGTACCCGACGTACGGCCCGGGCCACGCGGCCCCGTGGCCTCCCCACCCCCGCGAGACCAGGGAGCCAGGGTGACGGACATGAACACCGGGAACGACCGGCAGACCGGAAACGCCGCGCCCCCCGACGGCCCGCTGTCGGGCTGTGCGGCGCTGGTGACCGGCGCGTCCAGCGGCATCGGCGCGGCCACCGCTCTGGCGCTGGCCCGGCAGGGAGCCGATCTCGCACTGGTGGCCCGGCGCACCGATCGGCTGGAGGACCTGGCCGCCACCCTCCGGAAGGAGGGCCGCTCCTGCGCCGTCCTCACCGCCGATCTGCGGAGCGCGGCCCAGGCCCGTCAGTGCGTCGAGGACGCGGCGGAGCAGTGCGGACGACTCGATGTGCTGGTGAACAACGCCGGCTATGTGGCCACCGGCACGGTCGAGGAGAGCGACCCCGAGACATGGGAGCGGATGATCGACCTCAACGTCGAGGCCGTACTGCAGACCTCCCGGCAGGCCCTGCCGCATCTGCTGCGGACGGCGTCCGACGGCCCGCGCGGGGTGGCGGACCTGGTGAACGTCAGCTCGGTGGGCGGTCGGGTGGCGCGGCCCGGCAACAGCGTCTACTCGGCCACCAAACACGCGGTGGGCGCCTTCAGCGAGGCCATGCGCCAGGAGGTGACCGCCCGCGGAGTCCGGGTGGGGCTGGTCGAGCCGGGCATGACCGTCACCGAGATGACGGCCGGCAACAGGACGGCCTCCGTCGCACGCGGCATGGCGCGCGAGTCCTGGCTGCGCCCCGAGGACATCGCCCGCGCGATCGCCTTCATGGTCGTCCAGCCCGCGCATGCCGCTGTCAACGAGATCATGGTGCGCCCCACCGCCCAGGAGTACTGACCCGCCTGCCCCGGCCACCCCGCCCGCCCCGTTACGCCGCGGCGTAACGGGGCGGAAGCGCGTGCCGACCTCGGCCCGGCTTGGCTCTCGTCAGGCCCCGCTCGGCCCTCGCGGAAGCGTGCGCGAGGGATTTACAACGTTGGAAATTCTCTTTAACGTTGCGCCACGCACGGCCCGGGCCGCTCTTCCCCCCTCCACCACTCCTCCCGAGGGAGCGTGCATGACCACGCTGTACCGAAGACACCTCCTGCCCACTCTGCTGACTCTCCTGACCGTCCTGGGCTCGCTCCTGGCCGTCCAGGCGCCTCCGGCCGCGGCCGCCTCCGGCACCCTGCTGCGCGACGGCACCGGCCTCTACCCCCGTGCCCTGCGGCTCGCGCACAACGGCGCCGCCAACGGCCGCGTCCTCGCTTCGGTGGTCACCTTCCGCGGCTCGGACGGGATCGGCGCCATCTACGAGAGCACCGACGACGGCGCCACCTTCCGCCAGGTGGGCGAGGTGGCCGACCCCGAGGCGTCGGGCGGCCAGGGCGAATGCTGCGCCACCTTGTACGAACTGCCGCAGGCGGTCGGCGACATGCCGGCCGGGACCCTGCTGTGGTCCGCCTCCATCGGCCAGGACGAGCCGGACCGCCGGATGGCCATCCGCGTCTTCCGCAGCAATGACCAGGGCCGTACCTGGTCCTATCTGTCGACCGTGGCCACCGCCCCCAGCACCAGGGGGCTGTGGGAGCCGGAGTTCTCCATCGATTCCAGTGGGCGCCTGGTGGCCCACTACGCGGACGAGACCGACCCCGCCCACAGCCAGAAGCTGATCGCCGCCCGCAGCGCGGACGGGATCACCTGGGAGGGGCACCACGCCACCGTCGCCAGCAGGCTCGCCTCCGACCGGCCCGGTATGCCCATCGTGCGCAAGCTCCCCGACGGCCAGTACTTCATGGCGTACGAGATCTGCGCCGCCCAGGGGCAGTACTCATGCGTGGTCCACTACCGGACCTCGCAGGACGGCTGGAACTGGGGCGACCCCGCTCACCTCGGCTACCGTCCCGAAACCGCCGACGGCAAGTACTTCACCCATACACCGAACCTCGCCTGGGCCCCCGAGGCCGGCAACCCCCGGGGCAAGCTGTTCCTCATCGGCCAGGTCCTGAACAACGCCGACGGCAGTACCGCCGCCGGCAGCGGTGCCACCGTGTGGACCAACAGCAACGGTGGCACCGGGGCGTGGCGTTCGATCCCCGCACCGGTGCGGGTGGACTCCAAGGTGGTCGACTGGTGTCCCAACTACAGCTCGGCGCTGCTGCCCTCGGCGGACGGCAGCCGTGTGCTGGAGATCGCCACGGACTACGTGGGCACCGTGTGCAAGCCCTTCTTCGCCACCGCGGGGGGCTGACCGGGTGAACGATCGGGTGAACGACCACTGACCGAAGCGGTGTTCACCCGGCCCCGGATTACCCCTCCGGCCGTTCGGGGCCGGTGCCCAGCATGGTGCGCACGACCGTCTCCACCAGGGCACCGGCCTCGGCGCGCGTCCGCGTGCCGAGCCGTTCGTCGAGCAGAAGTGTGCTCAGTCCGTGAACGAGCGACCAGGTGCCGGTCAGCAGCGCCTCGCGCCGCGCCGGTTCCGCGACGGCCGCGATGCGTTTCGCCACGAAGGCGATCGCCGCGTCGGAGGTGGCGATGGCGTCGGGGTGAGTGCTGCAGGGCTGCCCGAACATGAGGCGGTACACCCCCGGGTGGTCGAGCGCGTAGTCGACCGCCGTACACGCCATGGCGATGAGCTCCGCGCCGGGGTCGTCCCCGGGGGCGGCCGCGGCGAGGCGTTCGCCCAGCTCCGTGAAGCCCCGGGTGGCGAGGGCGGCGAGCAGTGCCTCTTTGTCGCGGTAGTGGCGGTAGGGAGCGTTCGGGGAGACCCCGGCATGCCGGGCGACCGCGCGCAGCGACAGCCCGCCCGGGCCCTCGGTGTCGAGGAGCGCGAGGGCGGAGTCGAGCAGGGCCGCTCGGAGATCCCCGTGGTGGTAGCCCGAGCCGGTCGATGTTGACAGTGTCCACACCTCCATCATTCAATGTGGGCATTGTACACATCGATGCGGGCCGGTCCGTGCGGACACGACCCGCGCCACAGGAGTGCCCGATGCGCTCGCGGCGCCGCCCCGCTGCGCGGATTCCTTCCGCCTCCTCCGCGCGGGCGTCCGGCGTTGGCCCGGGCAGGTGACGGACACCGCCCGGACCATGACCCGAACGCCGTACGGCGGTGACCCGGGCAGCGGGGCCGGGCCACGTACCGGGGCGTGGCCACCACACACCGCGCGGCCGGTGCACCGCATCCCATGCCATGAGGCTGACCTGCGCGAATGACCTCGATAGGGGAGAGGTGGCGAGGTGGCGCGCGGACGGAAGGCGAGTGGCCGGGGCCGCTTCCCGCTGCTCCGGACGCCCGCCATCCGGTCGACGGCACGGGCCGTGTGGGTGCTCGACCTGTCCCGTCCCGGATGACAGCGTGGTCGGCATGGAGCACAGCCCAGGACCGCAAAACGTGCGCGCGAGGCTGCTGCTGGCCAGCGCCACCATGCTCTTCGTCGAGCTCGCGCTGATCCGGTGGACCGGCGCCAATATCGTCCATCTGAGCTATTTCTCGAACTTCATCCTCTTGGGCTCGTTCCTCGGGATCGGCCTGGGATTCCTCATGCCCGCCGACCGCGGGAAGTGGCTCACCCGCTGGGCGCCCGTCCCGCTCGCCGTTCTCGTCGTCTTGGTGCGCGAGTTCCCCGTGCAGGTACGGCAGACCAGCGGTGAGGTCATCTACTTCACCGCCGTGAAGACCACCGGTCTGCCCCAGTGGGTGACCCTGCCGGTGCTCTTCGGACTGACCGCGCTGATCATGATGGCGATCGGGAAGATGACGGCCGATCAGTTCCGTCAACTGCCCTCGCTGGAGGCTTACCGCTACGACCTGCTCGGCTCGCTCACCGGCTCGGTGTCCTTCGCGCTGCTGTCCTGGCTGCGCGCACCGTCGGTGGTGTGGGGCGTGCTCGCCGCGGTGGCATTGCTGACCCTCGGCGGCCGCCGCAACACCATCCGGTATACGGTCCCGCTCGCCCTGATGGTGGCCGTCCTGGCGCTGGAGACGGCGGCCAGCGGCATCTCCTGGTCCCCGTACTACAAGATCGAGGTGACCAGGCCGACCTCCGGCAGCCGGGACTACAAGATCTCCGCCAATGGTGTACCGCACCAGTCCATCGCCCCGCTGAAGGTGCTCGGACGCCCGGGCTCCCCGTATGAGCAGCCCTACCGCGAAACCCCGAGGAACTCCCACCGCCGGGTGCTGGTCATCGGCGCCGGCAACGGCAACGACGTGGCGATGGCGCTCGCCCACGGCGCCCAGCGGGTGGACGCGGTGGAGATCGACCCCCGGCTGCAGGAGATCGGTGCGTCACTGCACCCGGCCCGCCCCTACGCCAACCCCCGGGTGCACGTGCACATCAACGACGGCCGGGCCTTCCTCGAACGCACCAAGACCCGCTACGACCTGGTCGTCCTCGCCCTGCCGGACTCCCTGACCCTGGTCTCGGGCGCCAGCAACCTGCGCCTGGAGAGCTATCTGTTCACCCGGCAGGCATTCGAGGCGGCCCACCGCCACCTCGCCCCCGGCGGCGCGTTCGCCATGTACAACTACTACCGGCAGAACTGGCTCATCGACCGGTTCGGCTCCACGCTCACCTCCGTCTTCGGACACGCCCCCTGCATCACCCACTACGGAGGCAAGAAGGCGGCCATCCTGGTGGCCGGTGTCACCTCGAGCAACCAGTCCTGCACCGCCTCCGCCTGGCGCCCCTCGGGCCCGGTGCCCTCGGCCGCCAGTGACGACCATCCGTTCCCGTATCTGCTGCACCGCACCATCCCCACCCTCTACATCGGGGTCCTGGGCGCGATCCTGCTGGTGACCCTGGTGTCCGTACGGCTGACCGGGGTCCGGCTGCGGCGCACCGCCCGCTATGTCGACATGTTCCTGCTCGGCGCGGCGTTCATGCTGCTGGAGACCAAGAACGTGATCGGCTTCGCCCTCTACTTCGGCACCACGTGGCTGGTCAACGCCATGGTCTTCGCGGGGGTGCTGGTCGCAGTGCTGTGCGCGGTGGAGGTCCGGCGCAGGCTGCGCCAGGTCAATCAGCTCGTGCTGCAGCTGATGCTCTTCGCCAGCCTCGCGATCGCCTGGCTGATCCCGTCCCATCTGGTGCTGGGGCTGCCCTTCGCCCCTCGGCTGGCCGCCGCGATCGCACTGGCCTTCGCCCCCATCTTCTGCGCCAACCTCATCTTCTCCGACCGGCTGGCGGCGACCTCCGACCCCACGGCGGCCTTCGGCGCCAACCTGCTGGGCTCCCTGTTCGGCGGCACCCTGGAGTATCTGGCCCTGCTCACGGGCTATCAGGCGCTGCTGCTGGTCGTGGCGGTGCTGTACGTGGGTGCCTGTGTCGCCATGCGCTTCACCCGCCGCGGCTCCGGCGACGTCACCAGCCATGAACCACTCACCGTGCAGACGGCGCCACGCCCCTGAGCGCCCCTCTCCCAGCCGCCCCCGGCCGCCTTCCGGCCGGGGGCGGCCGTGTCGGTGGCGCACGCCGCCGCTCTCACTCGAACATGACGTAATCCGGGCGTGGCCGCAGGGCCAGCACCTCTTCCGGGGTCATCAGCCGGCTCCCCTCGGTGTCCTCCTCGTAGAAGAGCTTGAAGCCGGTGCGCACGCCCTCGGGCTGGTCCTTTACCAATTGCCGCCAGGTGTCCCGCTTCATCCCCGGCGATCCGATGCCGTCCGCGCTCTTGATGACCACCACACCGGGCTGCGGGCGCAGCGCGGACTGTTCGCTGACGACGGACACGGCCACCTGGTGGAAGACCAGCGGCTTCTGCGGCAGATCGTGTTCGTCGATGATCCCGGAGAGATAGCGGGCCACATCGGTGAGCTCCTTGCCGCTGGTGTGGCCGTAGGTGTCCCCCGGCACCTCGCCCGGACCCATCTCCCACTCCGGGTCCAGGGCTATGCCGACATCGGGGTGGACCAGCCATTCGCGCAACGCCTTGACCTCGCCGAGTACCGACGCCCGGCCCGGCTGGATGTTCAGCAGCAGCAGGGCGCGATGGCGCTTGGCCGCGTCGTGGAAGCGGCGGATCGTGTCGGGGGAGGTGCGCGAGCGGTAGGTGCCGTCGGGGCCCGCGCTGCTGTTGGCCACCGTCGCGAGGAGTTCGAGCACCGGTTGCGGTTCGCGGTCCGCGGCGTAGGCGCGGGCGGTCTTCTCGATCTGGCGTACCTGGTCGTCGAGGTCCCCGATGCCGAGCCGGCCGAGCGCGGCGGCCCCGGGCAGTCCGCAGTAGCCCACCAGACGGTAGCGGGACAGGTCCCGGCCGCCCCGGGGCAGTTCCGGCCGCGGCTTCGGGGTGGGGGAGGGGGAACTCTTTGATGGAGTGGCGGACGGGGAGCGCTCCGCCTTGCCGGAGCCTTGCGGGCCCGCTCCGGAGGGCGAACCGGCCGACTCCTCGCCGCAGCCGGCGAGCAGGCCGATCCCGGCCGCCGCGGCCACCGAGAGCATGCCGCGCCGGGTCGGTGGCGGTGTCCCCGATCCGCCGCCGCCGTCGCCGCGCCGCAGGGCGCCCTGTTCGGCCGGTGCCCGGTCGGTTGCCGGCATTCCGGGTGTGCTGTGAGCCACGTTCCCTCCGTCCGCGGTGCCGGGTCGGTGGACCGGGCACCGGTCTGTTGTGCGGGCCGATGGGTTGTCCGTGCCAGGCAGCCTGTCCGGTATGACGAAGGCGAAACGGAATAGTGTCCACCGGGCGGAGGGCATGCGTCGCTTTCAGCCCGGGAAGACGACCGGTGGCTGGGTGTGGAATGTTCGAACGAGGGCGGCCGGGCCCCCGATGGGCCCAACGCGCCCTGAAACGGGCCCTCTTGACGCACCTAGCGGCCCGGCACCCGCGGGTGCCGGAACGGGAGGGCGCCTCTCCGGGCGGTCAGGCGGGCGGGGTCAGCCGACGGATCGGCGCCCCCGCCAGGTAGGCGCGGATGTCCTCCACCACATCGCCGTAGAACCGCTCGTAGTTGCCTCGGGTGACATAGCCGAGGTGTGGGGTGGCCAGCAGATTCGGCAGGGTACGGAACGGATCGCCCGGCGGCAGCGGCTCCCGTTCGAACACATCCACCGCCGCGCCCGCGATCCAGCCGTCCCGCAGCGCCTCCGCGAGCGCCGCCTGGTCCACGATCGCCGCGCGGGAGGTGTTCACCAGAAGCGCCGTGGGACGCATCCGCCTCAGTTCCGCCGCGCCCAGCAGCCCCCGGGTGCGGTCGCTGAGCACCAGATGCACCGAGACGATGTCGCTGGTCTCCAGCAGTTCCTCCTTGGAACCGGCCGGCCGCACCCCGTCCGCCTCCGCGCGCCCGGCCGTCAGATTCTCGCTCCAGGCGGCCACCTCCATACCGAAGGCCCGGCCGACCCGCGCCACCTGGGCGCCGATCCGCCCCAGCCCCAGCAACCCCAGACGGCGGCCGTACAGATCGGTGCCGACGGTGCTCTGCCACGGCCCGCCGTCCCGCAGCGCCGTGCTCTCCGGCACCACATGGCGGGCGAGCCCCAGGATCAGCGCCCAGGTGAGCTCGGTGGTCGGTTGTGAGCTGCCGCCCGTGCCGCACACGGTGACGCCATGGCGGGCGGCGGCCTCCAGGTCGACCGACGCGTTGCGCATCCCCGTGGTCACCAGCAGCCTCAGCCGTGGCAGCCGGGCGAACAGCGATGCGGGGAAGGGCGTGCGCTCCCGCATGATGACCACGATCTCGCAGTCCCCGATCGCCTCGGCCACCGCGTCCTCATCGGCGATGTACTCATGGACCGGCGCCACGTCCACCGCGTCGAGCACACCGGACCAGTCGGCCGCCGACAGCGCCACGTCCTGATAGTCGTCGAGCACGGCGCAGCGCAGCTTCATGGGACTACCTCTGTTTCCTCGGACGGGTACGGTGTTTCTACCACCCGTGTGAAGCCACCCCGAAAACTGGGGCCTGACACGTCGTCACCGCGTTTGCGGCGCCACCCTTCCGGATGACATCGGCGGTGCGGTCGCGGTGTGACAGGCGTGTGTTTTCACCGAAAGTTGGCCTCTCAAGGGGTGCTGAGACGCGTGTGGTTGTTTTGCGTAGTGGCACACAGGGCACCGCACCGTCTGAACAGCAGGCATAATCACAGCTGCGATGGGCGCAGACGCCCAGAAAGGGGACGAAGTGAAGTGAACGCGTTGAGCGCGGACAGCAGTGTGGGTTCGACCATTGAGGTACTGGAGGCCGAGCTCCCCCAACTGCAGAAGCAACAGGAGGCACTCAAGGGTGATTTGGAGGCCGTCACCAAGCGGCTGGAGGCGGTCAGCACCGCCCTGAGCAGCCTGCAGACGCTCTCCATCGCCACGGTGTCGGAGCAGGTCGTGGACGGCGCCCCGGTGGCGGTGGCGAAGCCCGTGGCCGAGGCCACCCCGGCCGAGCCGGCCGCGGAGCCGGCCACCGAGGCCACGGCCGAGACCGAGCCGGAGACCGCCGAGGACACGGCCTCCACCGGCCGTACCTCCGCCGCCACGCGCAAGGCGGCCATCGGCCGTCAGCGCAGCAGGGGCAAGGCGGCCAAGGCGCCGGCCACCGGACGGGCCACCAAGGCGGCGGGCAAGAAGACCGCCGCCGCCAAGAAGACCGCCGCGAAGGCCGTGGCGAAGGCTCCCAAGGCCACCAAGGCCACGGTGAAGGCCACTACCAAGGCCACCACCAAGGCCACCGCGAAGCCCGCCAAGGCCACCAAGGTCGCCGCCGCCGAGAAGCCGGCGGAGAAGGCCGCCAAGGAGACGGTCGCCACCTCCGAGCGCTCCACGGGGCTCGCCGACAGCGTGCTGGCCGCGCTGCGCAAGGCCGGTCGTCCCATGCGGGCCTCCGAGGTCAACGATGCCCTGGGCCGCGACGAGACCCGCACCAATGTGAACTCGGTGCGCAACACCCTCGAGCGGCTGCGTTCCTCGGACCGGGCCCAGCGTTCCGGCCGTGGCCTGTACGAGGCCTCGGCCACCAGCTGAGGGTGCCGTCAGTTCACCGCCACCCATGTGTAGCGGTGTTCGGGACGGCCGGTGTCCCCGTACTTGAGGGTGAGGCTGATGCGGCCCGCATGTTCGAGGTACTTCAGATAACGCTGGGCCGTGGAGCGGCTGATACCGGTGCGCTCCGCCACTTCATGGGCGGAGAGCGGCTGGTCGGCCTGGTCCAGGACCCGCCGTATGAGGTCGACGGTGGGCGCGGAGTGGCCTTTGGGGAGGGCGGGGCCGGAAGTGTCGGCGGCTGCGAAGGCGCCGAAGATCCGGTCCACCTTCTCCTGGCCGGTCTCGCCGCGCCCGCCGACGCCCTCGAGGGTGCGGCGCAGCCCCGCGTAGCCGTCCAGCTTGGCCCGCAGCCCGGCGAAGCTGAACGGCTTGACCAGGTACTGCAGTGCGCCATAGCGCATGGCGGCCTGGACGGTGGCCACATCACAGGCGGCCGTCACCATGATGACGTCGGCGTGGTGGCCGAGCTGGCGCATCCGCCGCACCAGGGTCAGCCCGGTCTCGTCCGGCAGATAGTGGTCGAGCAGGACGAGGTCGACCGGGGTGCGTTCGAGGGTCGCGAGGGCCTGGGCGGCGGTATGGGCGCGGGCGGTGACCCGGTAGCCGGGCACCTGGGCCACATACGCGGCGTTGATCTCGGCGACGTGGAAGTCGTCGTCCACGACAAGAACGTCAATCATCGTGACTCTCCTGCTGCGGTGAACTCATGAGTGGGTGTGTCGTCCCCGGTGAGGGCCTCGGGCAGGACGACGGTGAACACCGCCCCGCCACCCGCCCGGGCGGTGACCCGGGCCATGCCCCCGTATCGCTCGGCCAGCCGCCGTACCAGGGCCAGTCCGATGCCCCGGCCGCGCGGCGACACCGTGGCGAACCCCTCATGGGCATCGGGCCGGGCGTCCCGGGAGCCGGGGCGCGCGGGCCGCTTGGTGGACCAGCCCTCGGTGAAGATCTGTTCGCGCATCCCCGGTGGCACCCCCGGACCGGTGTCGCTAACCCGCAGTACGGCGGTGGTGCCCTCGGCCCGCAACTCGACCTCGATGAACGGAGTGGGGGAGGGGTGTGCGGCCACCGCGTCCAGCGCGTTGTCGACGAGGTTGCCGAGCACGGTCACCAGATCGCGCGGATCGACCACCCGCCCGGGCAGCAGGGTCGCGGGCGAGATACGCAGGGCCACGCCGCGCTCGGCCACGATGGCCGACTTGCCGACCAGCAGCGCCGACAGCAGCGGATCGTGTACCCGTTCGGAGATCTGCTCGGCCGAGGCACGCCTGGCGTTGGTGAGCTCGGCCACGAACTGTGCCGCGCGTTCGTGCAGTCCCAGCTCCAGCAGCCCCAGCAGGGTGTGCAGCCGGTTGGCGTGTTCGTGGTCCTGGGCGCGCAGCGCGTCCAGCAGCCCGCGGGTGCTGTCCAGCTCGCGGCCCAGCAACTCCAGCTCGGTGCGGTCGCGCAGGGTCGCCACCGCCCCGCCGTCCTCGGTCGGCATACGGTTGGCCACCAGCACCCGGGCGCCGCTGACCGTCAGCAGATCCGCCCCGTCCACCCGCCCCGCCAGCACATCGGTGGTACGGCCCGGTGGCAGTGACTCCTCCAGGGTGCGGCCGGTGGCGTCCGGGCGGATCCCGAGCAGCCGCCCGGCCTCGTCGTTGATCAGACGGATCCGGCCGTGCCGGTCGAAGGCCACCACCCCTTCGCGGATGCCGTGCAGCATCGCCTCCCGCTCGTCCAGCAGCGCCGAGATGTCGGCGAACGCGACACCGTGCGTACGGCGGCGCAGTTGGCGCGAGACGGCGATCGCCGCCAGGACACCCACCCCGAGCGCCGCCCCCGCGTACAGCAGCAGCCGGGGCACCGCCGCCAGCAGCTGGTCGCGCACGCTGCCGTAGCCGATGCCCACCGACACCGCCCCGACGATCCGTCCGTCCCCGGAGCGCAGCGGAACCTTGGCGCGGGCCGAGCGGCCGAGCGTCCCCACGTCGATCTGCAGGACCTCCCGGCCCGAGAGCGCCTCGCCCGGATCGGTGGAGACGTGTTCGCCGATCCGGGCGGTGGTGGTGTGCGACCAGCGCACCCCCCGGGAGTCCATCACCACGATGTACAGCGCGCCGGTGGCCCGGCGGATCCGTTCGGCCGCCCGCTGCACCGGACCCGAGGGGGTGGGCTCGGTGGCGGCGAGGTCCCGCGCGATGTCCGGATCGGCCGCGGTGGTCTGGGCGATGGCGAGCGCCTGGTGCATCGCCTGGTTGTCGATCTCGGAGCTGAGCGGGGCCAGGAACAGCGCGGTCGCCAGCACCATCACCCCGGCGGTGATGGAAAGCTGCGCGGCGAGCACCTGGCCGGAGACACGCCGGGGCCATCGGATGCGCATGATGGGCCCCCTGTCTCCCGTCTCGCTCATCCCGTGTGGTCCCATGCGCGAGCGGTAGTACTTCGTCCGTTTATGGTGCTGTGAACGCACCGTAAAGGTGTCCGGGGCGTATGCCCAGTCTCCGTGGCGTTTTCGTTGCCAGGGCGCGAGCAAAACGAGCAGAACGCGGTTTGTGGGCGCAACGGCGGGTTGTGCCCAGAAGACTGCCGCTGTGGCCGAGGTCACTTCTAGCCTCCCGGCCATGAGCAGCCACACCAGCCCCGCCATCGAGCTGCGGGGAACGAGCAAGGCGTTCCGGACACCGTCCGGGGCCCTCCACACCGCGGTCAGGGATCTCGACCTGACGGTTGGGCACGGTGAGTTCGTCGCCGTCGTCGGGCCCACCGGTTGCGGGAAGTCCACGACACTGACGCTGGTCAGCGGGTTGGAGGAGCCCACCGAGGGCGAGGTGCTGGTGGCCGGTGAACCGGTCCGCGGCATCGCCTCCAACGTCGGCTTCGTCTTCCAGCAGGACGCGGTGTTCCCCTGGCGCAGCGTGCTGTCGAATGTGATGGCCGGACCGCGTTTTCGCGGTGTGCCCAAGCAGGAGGCGAAGGAACGGGCCCGTGAGTGGCTGGCCCGGGTCGGTCTCTCCTCCTTCGAGGACCGCTATCCGCATCAGCTTTCGGGCGGTCAGCGCAAGCGCGTGGCGCTCGCGGCGACCTTCGTCAACGACCCCGAGATCCTGCTCATGGACGAGCCGTTCTCGGCGCTCGATGTGCAGACCCGCGCGCTGATGTCGGACGAACTGCTGGAGCTGTGGGCGGGGACCGGCGCCTGCGTCGTCTTCGTCACCCACGACCTGGAGGAGTCCATCGCCCTGGCCGACAAGGTCGTCGTGATGACGGCCGGACCGGCCACCGTCAAGGAGGTCTTCGAGATCGATCTGCCCCGGCCCCGCAAGGTCGAGTCGGTGCGGCTGGAGCCGCGGTTCGTGGAGATCTACCGGGAGATCTGGTCCTCGCTCGGCGAAGAGGTCCGCATCACCCGTGAGAGGGGTGCCGTCGATGCCTGAGACCATGTCCGCCACGGCCGCGCCCGCCCTCGACAAGACACCCGGCACGCGCACCAGGGCCCGGGCACGCGCCGCCCGCAACCGCGCGATCCTCGTCCAGACCAGCCGCGCCCTGGTGCTCCTCGGTGTCATCGGGCTGTGGGAATGGCTGGCCCGCGCCGCCGTCATCGACCCCTTCAACTTCTCGATGCCCTCCAAGATCTGGGACCAGCTCAAGCAGTGGGCGCTGCACGGCACCGCGCAGGGCTCGCTGTGGGAACAGATCTGGTACACGCTCTACGAGGCGCTCCTGGGCTGGGGCATCGGCGTCGTGGCCGGTGTGGTCCTGGGGATCGCGTTCGGCCGGGTCGCCTTCCTCGCCGATGTGCTCGGCCCGTACATCAAGGTGCTCAACGCGCTGCCGCGCATCGTCCTCGCGCCCATCTTCCTGATCTGGTTCGGCCTCGGCCCGGCCTCGAAGGTCGCCTCGGCCGTCGTCCTGGTCTTCTTCCCCGTCTTCTTCAACGCCTTCCAGGGCGCCCGGGAGGTCGACCGCAACCTGGTGGCCAACTCCCGGATCCTCGGCGCGAGCAACCGCCAGGTCACCCTCCAGGTGGTGATCCCCTCCGCCACCTCGTGGATCTTCACCAGCCTCCATGTCAGCTTCGGCTTCGCCCTGATCGGCGCCATCGTCGGCGAGTACATCGGCGCCACCAAGGGGCTCGGCCTGCTGGTGTCCTCCTCGCAGGGCACCTTCAACGCCGCCGGTGTGTACGCCGCCATGGTGATCCTCGCCGTGGTGGCCCTGCTCGCCGAGGGGCTGCTGACCTTCCTGGAGAAGCGGCTCTTCCGCTGGAAGCCCGCCCAGCCCGGCGAAGACCGCTGAACCCCCGCCTTCTTCTTCCCAGCTCATCACCGCTCACAAGGACGTGACCCATGCGCAGCAGTGCCAAGTTCTCCGCGGCCGCGGTCGCCGCGGCGCTCGCTCTGACCACCCTCACCGCCTGCGGCGGTGACTCCAGCGCCTCCGGCGGCGAGAACGGCAAGGTCAAGATCATGGTGGGTGGCCTGGACAAGGTCATCTACATGCCCGCGATGCTCACCCAGCGGCTCGGCTACTTCAAGGCGGAGGGCCTCGAGGTCCAGCTGCTCACCGAGCCCGCCGGGGTGCAGGCCACCACCTCGCTGATCGCGGGCGATGTCCAGGGTGTCGTCGGCTTCTACGACCACACCCTCGATCTGCAGGTCAAGGGCAAGCAGGTGGAGTCCGTCGTCCAGCTCGCCCAGGCCCCCGGTGAGGTCGAGGTGGTGTCCAACAAGGCGGCGGACGAGATGACGTCCCCCAAGGACTTCAAGGGCAAGAAGCTCGGTGTCACCGGTCTGGGCTCCTCCACGGACTTCCTGACCAAGTACCTCGCGGTCGACAGCGGCGTGAAGACCAGCGAGTTCACCCCGGTGGCGGTCGGCGCGGGCCAGACCTTCATCTCGGCCCTCAAGCAGGGCTCCATCCAGGGCGGTATGACGACCGATCCCACGGTCGCCCAGATCGTGGACCAGAAGATCGGCAAGGTCCTGATCGACATGCGCACACCCGAGGGATCCAAGCAGGCGCTGGGCGGTCTGTACCCCTCCTCCTCGCTCTACATGAACACCGACTGGGTGAACGGCCACAAGGACACGGTGCAGAAGATGGCCAACGCCTTCGTGAAGACCCTGAAGTGGATGTCCACCCACTCGGCCGAGGACATCGCCGCCAAGATGCCGAGCGACTACGCGCAGGGCGGTGCGAAGCTCTACGTGGAGGCCATCAAGAGCACCCTGCCGATGTTCACCAAGGACGGGGTGATGCCGGCGGACGGCCCGGCGACGGTCGAGCGCGTCCTCAAGGCGTTCAACCCCAACCTGAAGAACGCCACGGTGGATCTGAAGAAGACCTACACCACCGAGTTCGTCAAGAAGGCGGGCTAGGGGAGAAGGCGGACTAGGGGGCTAGGGGCCCCGAGGGCCGAAACCCGAAGGGCGCGGCCTCCCCGCACTCTTCGCACAGCACAGCCGCTTCGAAGAAGCCCAGCCTTCGACGGACTCAGCCCGACGCCGCCGTCCGCGCGACCGCCCAGGTCAGCCGGACGGCGGCGTCGTCGGCGAACAGCCGGCGGCCCGCCGCGATACGGCGCTCCCGCCACGCGGAGGGCTCGGTGAGCGCGTCGAGCAGCCGCAGCAGCTCCCACGAGTCCCGCGCATGGTCCGAGAGCCCCAGCGCGGCCATCCGCCGGACGCCCTCGCGGCCATGGCCCGGGATGGGGCGGTAGCCGATCACGGGCACCCCGGTGGCCAGCGCCTCCAGTGCGGTCTGACCGGCCGCGTTGTCCACCACGGCTCGTACGGCGGCCAGCAGACCGGGCATGTCCCGCTCCCAGCCGAAGGCCGCCACATCCGGCCGGCGCGACAGCTCGGCGCGCAGCCGCTCGTCCCGGCCGCACAGCACCACCGGCAGATACCCCGCCCCGGCCACCAGCCGCGCCGTGTCCACCACCCGTGTCCCGGCGCCCCACGCCCCCACGGACAGCAGCACCGGCGGCCTCCCGGGCGCGAGCGCATACAAATGCCGACGCCACCGCGCCGCCCCCGGCGCCGGGGCGAAGAAGCACGGCGCCACCACGGGTCCGGTGGCCACCGACGGACGGCCCAGCGCCCGGCGCACCGTGTCCGCGGCCTCCGGGGTGACACACAGATGCAGATCGTTGCCCGGGTGCAGCCACTGGCGGTGCACCGCGAAATCGGTCACCACGACCGCGCTGGGCACCCGCAGGGCCCCGCGAGCCCGGAGCCTGCCGGTCAGCTGCGCCGCCAGATGGAACACCGGCACGACGACGTCCGGCCGCTCCCGCTCCACCAGCGCCAGCAGCCGGTCCTCGGCGAGCGCGGCCAGCGGGGCGCTGCCCGGCCGGGGGCCTTTGCCGGGCCGGAAGAACGCCCGGTAGATGCCCTCGTACACCATCGGGGCCCGGCGGATGGTCGTCCGATAGAACGAACGCAGCCCCGCCCCGATCCGGTGTGGCAGCAACTCCAGCACATCCACCCGGCCGGCCCTCTGGCCCAGGTCCTCCAGCCTGCGCACCAGCTCGGCGGCGACCGCGTCGTGTCCGGCCCCCATTCCGGCGCTCACAACGAGAAAACGTGCCGACGGCTGGTGCATGGCCACCTCCGATGGTGCGAGGCGCGGCTCCTCATGGCTCACTGGAGGTATCCGCTCCGCACGCCGTCAAACCGCGCGCTCGACGGCCGGTGACCCAGGGCCAGCGGCCGGTCGGCGGCGAGACAGGGAGATGCCATGATCCGCCCCCTCCCGGACGCACCGCTCGATCGCGGCCACGTGCGGGACACCCGGTACGACGCCACCACCGGGACCAGGGTCGCGCTGGTGACCGGTGCCTCCTCGGGCATCGGCGCCGCCATCGCCCACCGGATCGCGGCCGAGGGCGGCTGGCGGCTGCTGGTCAGCGGCCGCCACCGGGAACGGCTCGAACGTGTGGCCGCCAGGACATCGGCGCTCGCCTTCCCCGTCGACCTGGCCGCGCCGGAGGGCCCGGAGGCGCTCGTCCAGGACGCACTCCGGGCCGCCGGACGGGTGGATCTGCTGGTCGCGGGGGCGGGCATGGGCTGGGCCGGCCCCTTCGCCACCATGCCGCCCGCCGCCATCGACCAGGTGGTCCGCGTCGATCTGCTCGCCGCGATGCGCCTGGTGCGCATGGTCGTCCCCCGGATGGAGGCCGAGCGGCGGGGACACATCGTGCTGATCGGCTCGGTGGCCGGAACCGTCGGGGTGCGCGGCGAGGCGGTGTACTCCGCGGCCAAGGCGGCGCTCGGAGTCTTCGCCGACGCCCTGCGCTACGAGCTGAGCCGGGCCGGGGTGCGGGTCACCCATGTGGTCCCCGGTGTGGTGGACACCCCGTTCTTCGCCCGGCGCGGCGCCCCCTACGCCCGCCGGCTGCCGCGTCCGCTGCCGCCCGAGCGGGTCGCCGACGCGGTCTGGGACGCCGTCGAGCGCGGGCGGGACGAGGTGTACGTACCGGCCTGGATGCGGCTGCCCGCGGTGGCCCGCGCCGTGGCCCCCGGCCTGTATCACCGGTTGGCCTCACGCTTTGGGTGAGCCCCGGTGAGCGTCCTGGTGGTGTTGCTGGCCCTGCTGTCCGCCCTGGGCAACGGCATGGCCTCGGTACTGCAGCGGCGGGCCGCGATGGACCAGGTCCGGGAGGAGCGGGGCGCCGCCCCGGGTCCGAAGCGGAACCTGCTGCGGCTGGCGCGTCTGCTGCGCCGCCCGTACTGGCTGGCCGGGCTGGCCGCGATGATGGTGTCGGCGGCGGCGCAGGTGGGCGCGCTGGCGGTCGGCCGGCTCTCCGTGGTCCAGCCGCTGCTGGTCAGCGAGCTGCTGTTCACCCTGGTGGTCGGCAGCCTGGTCTTCCGCCACCGTCCGGACGGCCGGACCTGGCTGTCGTTCGTGATGCTCGCCGCCGGGCTCGCTCTCTTCCTGGTGGCGGCCGATCCCTCACATGGCGAGACCACGGCGCAGAACGGCGAGTGGCTGCCCGTGGGCGTGGTGGTGGCCATCGCCGTGGGTGTCCTGATCGCGGTGGCCCGTGCGCTGCGCGGGCCCGCGCGCGCCGTCGCCCTCGGCAGCGCCACCGCCGCCTGTTTCGCCTGCACGGCGGCGCTGATCAAGGAGTTGACCGGGCGGTTCACCGGTGGGGTGGTGGCGGTGCTCACCGACTGGCCGCTGTATGCGGTGTGTGTCGTAGGGCTGCTGAGCTTCCTGCTGCTGCAGAGCACCCTGCGCGCGGGCACCCTGGCCGCCTCGCAGCCCGCGCTCACCCTCGGCGACGCCCTGGTCAGCATCGCGCTGGGCTGGGTGCTGTTCGGCGAGCGCGTCGACCTGGGGCTGCGCATCGTGCCCGAGGTGGCCGGCATCCTGCTGATGGCGGCCGGCATCGTGGGGCTGACCCGCTCGCCCGCCATGTGCGGCGGCTGGGATCAGGCCGTCCCCGAGCAGCCGCGGCAGGCCGGAACACCGCTCCCCGGACGGCGGCGGAGCCCGGACGGCGGTGCGGGAACACCATGAGCGCGCGCCACCGCTCCGGTGTCCTGGTGCGCAACGCGGCGCTGCTGGCGGCGGCCGCGCATATCGCACCGGCCGGCACCTGGCTGCCCGGGCCCCGGCGCGCCCTCTTCCCCGCCCTGGCGGGCCGCGGACGCTGCGACCATGTGGCCCTCACCTTCGACGACGGACCCGATCCGCGCACCACACCGCGCTTCCTCCGGGTGCTGGACGAGCTGGGCGTCCGGGCCACCTTCTTCGTCCTGGGGGACGGGGTGACGCGCTTCCCGCACACCACGCTGGAAATCGTCCGCCGGGGCCATGAGCTCGCCGTCCACGGCTGGACCCACAGCCGCCCCTGGCTGCCCACGGTGTCCCGGGACGTCACGGAGGTCGCCCGTGCCGCCCGCGCGATACGGCTGGCCACCGGCGTGGCACCGCTGTGGTACCGGCCGCCGTACGGCATCCTCACCGGCGGCCGCTGGCTGGCGGCGGCACGGGCCGGGCTCACCCCCGTCCTCTGGTCGGCCTGGGGGCGCGACTGGTCCGCGAACGCCACCGCGCGGTCGGTGTCCGCCACCGTACGGCGCGATCTGTGCGGCGGTGCCACCGTTCTGCTGCATGACACCGACCGCGCCGCGGCCACGGGCTGCTGGCGCGCCACGCTGGCCGCGCTGCCCGCGGTGGTGGAGGAATGCCGGGCCGCGGGTCTGGAGGTGGGGCCGCTGGCCGAGCACGGGATACGGCGATGAGGTCAGCCGTCGCGAAGGCGGGCCATCTTCCGGGGGTCCACGATGCGGTCGAAGTCCTCGGCGCTGATGTGGCCGCTGGCGATGGCAGCCTCGCGCAGGGTCGTCCCCTCGGCTGCGGCCTTGTGGGCGATCTCGCCGGCCTTGTCATGGCCGATCTCCGGGGACAGCGCGGTGACCAGCGTCAGCGAGCGGGCGAGATGCTCGTCGATCCGCTCGCGGTTCAGCTCGATGCCCTCGACGCAGTACTCGCGCAGCTTCTCGCAGGCGTCGGCGAGGATGCGGGCGGAGTGCAGGAAGTCGCTGATGACCAGCGGCCGTGCCGCGTTGAGCTGGAAGTTGCCCCGGGTGCCCGCGTGTGCGACTGCGCTGTCGTCGGAGAGCACCTGGGTGCACACCATCATCATGGCCTCGCACTGGGTCGGGTTGACCTTGCCGGGCATGCTGGAGCTGCCGGGCTCGTTGGCGGGCAGTGTGAGCTCCCCGAGCCCGGAGCGAGGGCCGGAGGCGAGCCAGCGGAGATCGTCGGCGATCTTCATCAGGGGGACGGCGAGGCCCCGCAGTCCGGCGGAGGCGGCCACCATGGTGTCCACAGCGCTCTGGGCCGCGAAGGAGTTGGACGCCACCTTGAACGGATGCCCGGTGGCCCCGGCGATCTCCCGGGCCACCGCCGGTCCGAACCCCTCGGGGGCGCCCAGCCCGGTGCCGACCGCGGTGCCGCCGATGGCGAGCTGGTACAGATCCGGCAGGGTGGCGCGCAGCCGCTCCAGCGCGTCGGAGAGCTGGGCGGCGTAGCCGGACCACTCCTGTCCCACCGAGAGAGGGACCGCGTCCTGAAGATGAGTGCGGCCGGTCTTGACGATGTCGTACCAGGCGCGGGACTTGGCGGCGATGGCCTCCTGGAGCAGGCTGACCTGCGGCAGCAGGGGGTCGTGCAGGATGCGCACCGCGGCGATGTGCATGGCCGTGGGGAAGGTGTCGTTGGCGGACTGGCCCATATTGACGTGGTCGTCGGGGTGCACCGGATCCTTGCTGCCGAGGACGCCGCCGACCAGCTGGATCGCGCGATTGCTGATGACCTCGTTGACGTTCACATTGGTCTGGGTGCCGGAGCCGGCCTGCCACACATACAGCGGGAAGTGGTCGTCCAGCGCACCGGAGATCACCTCGTCGGCCACATGCGCGATCAGATCGGCCTGCCACCCCGCCAGCCGCCCCTCACGGCCGTTGACCAGCGCGGCAGCCTTCTTGACATAGCCATAGGCGTGGTAGACCGCCTTGGGCATACGGTCGTCACCGATCGCGAAGTGGACCAGGGCCCGCTCGGTCTGGGCGCCCCAGTAGCGGTCGGCGGGGACCTCGACGGTCCCCAGCGCGTCCGTCTCCCGCCGGGTGCCGGTGGCGTCGATGCGGGTCGGAAGGTCCCGCACCCTCGGGGTGCCCTGGGCGCCCCGGCGCCTGTGGGGCGTGTTCATCGCGTGCTCTCCCAGACGGACGGCAGCCCATCCATACGCACACTCCGCATCACGGCTGTTGCACTCCCCGCCAGTGTCGCTCCGCACCGCCCCGGCCGCATCCGGCACCGGTACGGCCACCGGCGCCCGCCAGGTCAGGCGCCGCCCGAGGCGCGGGGAGCGGGAGCGCTGGCGGGTGGGAGGCCGGGAGGGCGAGCTTCCCATCCGCCCCGCGGCCGGGCCGCGCGCGTCCGCGGGCGACGCGACGTCAGATGCGGGTGCGCAGCCGGATGAGGGTGCCGTCCGCGTCGGCCTGCATCTGTACGACGTCGCACAGCATGCGCACGCCCCACAGCCCGAATCCGGGCTCGGCGTCGGCCGGCGGGGTGAAGCCCCACAGCGCGTCCGGGTACCAGTGGCCGGGCCCGGAGATCTCGCAGACCAGATCGCCGTCATGGACCCAGGTGCTCAGTCGCGCCGGGGCCTCGCCGTGCCGGATCGCGGTGGTGGACACCTCGCTCACGGCCGCGACCATGTTGCGCAGCGCGTCATGGCCCATGCCGTGCCGGCTCGCCCGCTCGGCGACGAAGGTGCGCACGGCGTCCAGATCGGTCGAGACGATCGACACCGACTCGGCCATGCGCGGGGCGGGCGGCAGGCGACGCCGGTCGCAGGTGGCGCTGAACGGGCCGGGGTCGGTGTAGGCGTCGCTCCGCTCGGGCCCATGGCCGTCGATGATCTCGGGGTGGGTCTGGCGCGCGTAGGCGAGGATCTCGGGGTGCAGCAGGCGCCGGTCGTAACAGCAGATCGCGCGGGCGCCGGAGTGGGCGAAGGCCGCGTTGACGATCGACTCGTAGCGCGCCCACTCCACCACCTCGAGCGGGGTGCGGCCCTGCCACACCGGTTCGGCGATCACCCGGACCCGGCGCGGCTTCTCGGCCTTCACGAAGGAGTCATAGGCGGCGATGGTCTTGACCGGGTGCTGGTACCAGCTGAGCGCCTCCTCGAACTGCACCGCCTTGGCGTCCTGCCCGAGCGCGTCCCGCAGCGCCCCGATGTTGGCGGAGGCGGCGACGACGGCCACGGCGTCGTCCGCCTCCAGGCCCTCGCGGAGGAAGGGGACGCAGACGTCGACGACTTCGTCCTCGTCGCGATAGAGGAATCCGCGATGCATCATGGCGTCGCGGTGGTCCGCGACGGTGCTGCTCGGGCTGGTCATCGGGCCTCCCTGGGGCTCGGCCGGCGAAAACACTTCAGGTGCGTCATCGAATTTCCGGACGGTATAGCGCAGTCTGCCACTTCCCCGGCCCGGCGCGCAGCCCGTTCCGGCCATACATGGACGGCATCCTGACGGTGCATTAGCATCCTCGGGCGTGACAGAGCTGAAGAACATCAACGCAAATGGACTTGATTTCGGGTATTTCGAAGCGGGCCCGGCCGACGCCCCATTGGCGCTCTGCTTGCACGGCTTCCCGGATACCGCGCACTCCTGGCGTCATCTGCTTCCCGCGCTCGCGGACGCGGGCTACCACGCCGTCGCGCCCTTTCTGAGGGGCTACGCGCCCTCCGGCATACCGGCCGACGGCGCCTACCAGGCGGGTGCGATCGCCGCCGACGCCAACGCGCTCCACGAGGCGTTCGGCGGCGACGGTGACGCCGTGCTCATCGGCCACGACTGGGGCGCCATCGCCACGTACGGTGCCACCGGCAGCGCCCCCGAGCGCTGGCGGCGCGCGGTCACGATGTCGGTGCCCCCGCTGGGCGGGGTGCTGGCCGACTTCTTCAACTATGACTACGGGCAGTTCAAGCGCTCCTTCTACATCTTCCTGTTCCAGACGCCGCTGGCCGAGGCCGGTGCGGCGGCGCACGACATGGCCCTGATCGACGGCCTGTGGCGCGACTGGTCGCCCGGCTACCAGGACGCCGGTAAGGACATCGCGCACGTCAAGGAGAGCCTGCGGGATCCGGCCCATCTCGCCGCCGCGATCGGCTACTACCGGGCCCTGTTCGACCCGTCGCGCCATGTGGCGGCGTACGCGGCCGAACAGGAGGCCATCACGGCCACCGGGGAGACCCCCATCCTCTATCTGCACGGCACCGACGACGGCTGCATCGGCGCCGATGTCGTCCAGGGGGCCAAGGACCACCTCCCGGCGGGCTCGCGCATGGAACTGGTCGAGGGCACCGGGCACTTCCTCCACCTGGAGGCGCCCGAGCGGATCAACCGGGAGGTCCTGGCCTGGCTCGCCGGGTGACCAGGCGGCCCTGGGTGCACGCCTTGCTGCCACATCGCGTGTGACCAGGGCCTTTCCCATGCGGAACGCGATGCGGCCGCGGCGGGGATCTCGACCGGGGCGGACCCGGTCGAGCCGCCGCGGCCGTCGCTTTACCGCCGGTATACCGCCGCTGGTCCGCCCTCTTCCATGCTGGGCGCATCGCTACAGCCGCCCGGCAGGGACGCGTCTGGAGAGGGCCTGTGAACGTCGACCAGCAGCATCAGCCTCGCACCGAGGACGAACCCCTCTACGCCTGGAGCACCTTCCAGCTCTGTGGCGGGGTGGAGGGGTCCGGCCCGAGCGGCACCTGCCGGGCCGAACACACCGCTCGCACCTGTCTGGAAGCGGCACTCCAGGCCACCGCGACCCACTCCGGCGCGTACTCCTGGGGGCAGCTCAGCCGGGTGTCCGCCGATGTCGGACTGCCCTTCCACCTATGGGCGCGGGATCCGGTCGCCTGGGCCGAACCGGGGCCCAGTAAGACGGTCACCTGGCGTCCGGGCGCGGCTCCGCATCCGCAGTGATCCGGAACCGTCCGCGGTGAGGCGAGGCAGTGCTACTGGTAAGGGAATCACGATGAAGAGCAGCGGACCCGGGATAGGGCTCCTCAGGACAAGGGCGTGGCGGCCGGCCGACCACGGCCGTCTCGCGGTCAGCGAGGCGAATCCGGCCAGGGTCTACAACTTTCTGGTCGGCGGTAAGGACAATTACCTCGCCGATTACGAGCAGGCCCAGCGGTTTCTCGGAGTCGCACCGGAAGTCCGCGACACCGCGCTCTCCAATCGGAGATTCCTGCACCGTGCCGTCCGTCATCTCGCGGCCAGTGGAATCAGCCAATTCCTGGATATCGGTGCGGGATTGCCGGCGAACCCGAATGTGCACGAGATCGCCCAGGCCGTGAATCCCCGGGCCCGTGTGGTCTACGCCGACAACGACCCCATCGTGGTCAGCCACGGCCAGGCCCGTCTCTCCGTCTCCGGCACCACCATGGTCAGGGCCGATGTCCGCTCGCCCGACGACCTCCTCGGCCATGAGGAGCTGCGGCGGCTGCTCGACCCCGCACAGCCGGTGGCGATCCTGCTGACGCTCGTCCTCGACTACATCGAGGACCTGGAGAACCCCGTCGGCATCATCCGCCGGCTCATGGACTGGGCCGCACCGGGCAGCTGTCTGGTCCTCTCCCATGCCACCGGTGACTTCACCCTCGACACCGACCGGGAGTGGGAGGTCATCAGCTTCGGGGACCCCGTCAGCCTGGTCGCCCGCGACCGTGCCGGGATCATGGAGTTCTTCACCGGCCTCGACCTGCTCGACCCGGGCCTGGTGCAACTGCCCTCCTGGCGCCCGGGCATCGGCGCCGAGTCAGACCCGAGCCGGGTGTGGGCCTACGGCGGGGTGGCCCGCAAGCCGTAACCCCGCCCCCCGGGTACGACGTCGTACCCCCGGTGTCCGACGTCCGCCCCCCCGTCCGCCCCGGATCCCGCCTCAGCGCGGGCCGGGGCCGATTTGCTCAGCGCCGATTTGCTCAGCGCGGGCCGGGGCCGATCTGCAGGGTCATACAGGCGGGGAAGAGCCCGCTCCAGGTGTGCCCGCGCCAGCTCTCGTAGGTACCGGGGCGCTGCCACACGGGCAGGGCCTGGTCCATATGGGTCCGGCCCTCGACGAACCTGCCCTGTTCCATATAGGTGATCCCGATCTCGTAGAGGGCGAAGCCCTCATGGTGGATATTGCCCGTGCGGCGGGCGTACTCCAGGCTCTCCTTGAAACAGGTCAGGGCGTCCTCGGGACGGCCCATGCCCCGGTGGGCCCGGCCGAGATTGCCCAGACCGACCACCTCGGCCGGCAGATCCCCGGCCTCACGGGCGAGGGCCAGCTGCCGCTCCTGCGCCGTGATGGCCTCCTCGAACAGGCCCAGTTCGCACAGCGCGTCCGCGAGATTACAGGCGGAGCGCGACTCGCCCTCCCGGTGGCCCAGTTCGCGCCAGATCTCCAGCGCCGACTCCAGAGCGGTCCGCACCTCGTCATAGCTGTGCTGCAGCCAGTACGCGGCGGAGAGGCCGTCCAGCGCCCATGCCTCGCTCACCGGGTCGCCCAGGCGGCGGGCGGTCTCGATGGCCAGCTCGTTGACCGTCTGCAGATCCTGGGCGTGGGCCCGGGGAAAGAGGAACCACTGGAGCGCCCGCGCCAGCCGCAGCCCGAGACGGGCGATCGCCTCGGGCTGGGCGGGCTCGGCCGCGTGGACGACGGCGGCCAGCAGATTGGGGAGCTCGGCCTTCAGCCAGCTCTCGGCCTCGTCCTGGCCGGTCAGCGGGACCGCCGGGCCCTCGCCGGGATGCCGGGGCCAGGGGCGCAGCGGGTCGAGCAGGATGACCGCCTGCTGGGCGGTGGCCGCATAGCAGGACAGCGCCCGCTCCAGCGCCGCCGAGCGCTCCGCCTCGGACTCCTCCTGCTCCGCCTGCTCCGACGCGAACAGCCGCAGCAGATCGTGCATGTGGTACCGGACGGAGTCCCGGCTCTCCAGGAGCTGGGCATCGACCAGCCGCTCCAGCGCGTTCTCGGTGCGGTCGGCGGGCAGGTCCAGCAGCGCGGCGGCCACCGGCAGGCTCACATCATGTCCGTGCACCACGCTGAGCAGCCGGAAGGCGCGGACCGCGTCCAGGTCGTCGGAGCGCCGGCCGAGCCGGAACGCCTCGTAGCTCACCTGGAAGCTGATACGGACGGCCAGATCGCCGAACCGCAGCTCGTCCAGCCGGCCGCGGGCGTCGGTCAGCTTCGCCACGAGGGTGCGCAGCGGCCATGCGGGGCGGGCGGCCAGCCGGGCGCCGGCGATCCGCAGCGCCAGTGGCAGCCCGCCGCACAGCCGGGTGATCTCCGCCGCCTCCGCGGACTCGGCCCGCACCCGCTCCGCGCCGACGACCCGCTCCAGCAGCGCCACCGCCTGGTCCTGGGGGAGCACATCCAGATGCAGATGGGTGGCGCCCTCCAGGGTGGTCAGCATCTCGCGGCTGGTGACCAGCGCGGCGCAGTCCGGCCCGGCGGGGATCAGCGGCCGCACCTGGTCCACACTCGCGGCGTTGTCGAGGATCACCAGCAGCCGCCGGCCCGCCGCCAGCGAACGGAACTGCGCGGACGCCTCGTCGGTGTCGCCCGGCACGCTCGAGCCGTCCACACCGAGGGCGCGCAGGAACCGGCCGAGCACCTCGCCGGGGTCCAGGGCCGACTGCCCGGCGGTCGCCCCGTACAGATCCACATAGAGCTGGCCGTCGGGGAAGCGGTCGGCGAGCTGATGCGCGGCGTGAATGGCCAGGGTCGACTTGCCGACCCCGCCGGTGCCGTCGATGGCCGCGAGCACCACGGACCGCCCGCTCTCGCCCGCCTCCGGGTCCCCGGCCGCGTCCATCAGCGCCTGGAGCACCGCGACCTCGCCATGGCGGCCGGTGAACGTGGGGCTGGCGGGCGGCAGTTGGCGGGGGCCCCGGGGGGCCTTGCGGGGAGCGGCGGGCGCGGGGCGGTCCGCCTCCGGGGCGGGCGGCGCCGTCAGGGAGGCGTCGGCGTTCAGGATCCGCTCGTGGAGGCCGCGCAGCGGCGGGGTCGGCTCGACCCCGAGCTCCTCGCCCAGCAGCCGGTGCAGATCGCGGTAGGCGGCCAGGGCGTCGGCCTGCCGGCCGGACCGGTACAGGGCCAGCATCAGCCGGCCGCGCAGCTCCTCACGGAACGGATGCTCGGCGGTCAGCGCCTCCAGCTCGCCCAGGACGGCCGTATGCCGCCCGCATCGCAGGTCCGCGTCGATCCGGGCGTCCACGGCCTGCAGCCGGCACTCCTCGAGCCGGGTGGCCTCCGCCGCCACCGCCGGGGTCGGGGGCACATCGGCGAACGGGGTGCCGCGCCACATCGCCAGCGCCTCGCGCAGCCGCTCCGCCGCGGTCTCGGGCGCCTCCCGGTCGAGGCTCCGCCGCCCCTCCTCGACCAGCTGCTCGAAGCGGTGGGCGTCGAACTCGGCGGCCTCCACCGTCAGTCGGTAGCCCTGCGCCTTGTAGCCCTGCTTCTCGGTGATCAGGGTCTGCCCGGCCTCGTCGCCCAGGGTCTGGCGGAGCCGGGAGACATAGGTCTGCAGCAGCTTGGTGGCGCTCTGGGGCGCCCCGTCCTCGCCCCAGAGCTCGTCCAGGAGCCGCTCGGTGGAGACGGTCTGGTTGGCGTGGCACAGCAGCACCGCGAGCAGCGTCCGCCACTTGGCGGGCCCCAGGGAGGCCCACCCCTCGCCGTCGCGCAGCTCAAGCGCTCCCAGCACCCGGTATCGCACCCGTCGCCTTCCCTCGGCTCGTCAACTGACCACTCCGTAACGGTTATACCTCCGGTGTGGCCCCTGCCGGACATCGTTTCATCCGCCCGGAACGAGTCCGCACCGGGTAAGGGCTTTCTACGAGCCTCCCACGGGCTCTCTGCGGGCCTCCTGTGGATCTTCTACGGGCTTTCGCAGGCTTCACGGATGACCGAAAATCGTCGCACCAGGGGCCACCGCGGGTCGGCCGGGGGTCAGAACGGCTGGTCGCCCTCGATGGCGACGCGTTCGGCGACCCTGCGATGCGGGGCGTAGTCGTTGACCGCGTAGTGCTGCGTGGCGCGGTTGTCCCAGAACGCGATGTCGCCCGGCTGCCAGTGGAAACGCACCTGGTACTCCGGGACATGCGCCTGCCGGCACAGGAAGCTCAGCAGCCGGTCGCTCTCCTCCCGCTCCATCCCGGTGATCCGGGTGGTGAAGGAGGTGTTGACGAACAGCATCCGCCGGCCGGTCTCGGGATGGGTGCGCACGACCGGGTGCTCCACCGGCGGGAACATCTCCTGGAACGGGGCCAGCCGCTCGGGCCCGTAGAAGCGGGCGAAGCCGGGGATGAAGTCGTGGACGGCGGTGGCGCCGTCGATGCGGTCCCTCACCTCCGCCGGGAGGTTGTCGTACGCCGCAGCCATGTCCGCCCACAGGGTGTCCCCGCCCACCGGCGGCACCTCGCGCAACTGCAGCACGGCGCCGAGCGCGGGCCGGGTGCGAAAGGTGACATCGGTGTGCCAGATGTTCTCGAAGGTCGGCGTGGCGCCGGAACCCTTGTCGAAGCGGACGACATCCTCGCTGGTACCGGCGGCCAGCAGGGGATTGGTCTCCAACTCGCCCCAGTGGCGCGCGAAGCCGCGCTGCCGCTCCGGGGTGAGGTGCTGGCCGCGGAAGAAGAGCACCTTCCACTCCAGCAGGGCGCGGTTCAGCTCCTCGCGCAGCGCGGGCTCCAGCGGCCGGGACAGGTCCAGCCCGCGGATCTCGGCCCCGATGACGCGTCCGAGGGGCGCGACCTCGAACCGCTCGTACGGACGCTCCTCCCACCCCTCGGGCACTCGCCGCAGGATGCGCCGGCCCTCGTACATCCCGTCCGGCGGGATGGGGGCCTCGCGCAGGGTCGCTGGTGTGGTGTCGACGACGGTCATGGCGTCTCCTCATGCGTGACAACGGGCAGGGGCGGGCGGGGGGAGATGCCCTCGTGCCGAGGGGGACCACGGGAACGTCGTCCGGATCGTCGCGATGTCCGGATCGTCAGTCGTCACGATGTCCGGCATCGGCAGGGGAAATGACCGGCGATCGTCAGAGGAATGATCGGCGTGGCCTCGGGGGCGCGGGGGCGATGGCCGCGGGATGCGGAGAGTCCCGGTTAGAGGCCCGAGCGCTCACACCCGGTCCGGTCCGGGGCGCGAAGGTGTCCCGTCGAGTCGAACCGGTGCCTGATCATGCCGCAATTCTGGAATCTGCCCTGGTGGGCTGTCAATGGGGGGTGCCCTGCGTGTGCGGGGAGATGCCTCCTCACCCGGCGGCGCGGTCCGGGGCCGACGTGGCGGACGCTCCGGCCGCCAGGGCGGTGCGGGCGCGCTCGACCAGGGCCCGGCCGGCCGGGCCGCTCGGGCCGTCCGCCCGCCAGGCGAAGGCCAGCCGCCCGCGCAGGGCCGGCCGGTCGATGCGGACCGACCGCAGCCGGTCCGACCGCGCCTCGGCGAACGCACCGGGCAGGATCGCCGCGCCCAGCCCCCGCTCGGCGAGCTGCGCCAGCACCTCCGGATCGCTGGCCTCGAAGGCGATATGCGGAGTGAAACCGGCGGCCGCGCACGCCTCGTCGATCCGGGTGCGCAGCCCCGTACCGCGCGGCAGGCTGATCAGCGCACGGCCCCGCAGGGTGTCCAGCGAGATGGCCGAGTGCACGGCGAGCTCATGGCCCGGGCTGACCGCGGCCACGATCGGCTGGTCCGTGATCACCTCCAGCTCGACACCCGCCGGAGTCGTGGCGCCCACGCTGACGATCGCCGCGTCGAGCCGTCCCGTGCGCAGGCCCTCCAGCAGCTCGTCCGAGGTGGCCTCGGTGAGGGTGATCTCCACCGCCGGGTGGGCGTCGTGGAACTCCGCCAGCAGCCCCGGCAGATCCACGCTGTGCGAGGTGACCGTCCCGACCGCGACATGGCCGCGCAGCAGTCCGGTCAGCTCGTCGACCGCGAGCCGGGCGCCCTCCACCGCCGCGAGCGCGGCCCGTGCGTAGGGGAGCACCGCCGCGCCCGCCTCGGTCAGCCGCACCGAGCGGCCCGAGCGGTCCAGCAGCTGCTCGCCCAGCTCGCGCTCGAGCCGGCGGATCTGTGCGCTGACCCCGGGCTGGGCCACATGCACCTTCTCCGCGGCCCGGGTGAAGTTCCGCTCCTCGGCCACCGCCACGAAGTATTCAAGCTGCCGTAGTTCCATAACCATTGATTCTAGCAACCAGACTTACCATCTCTTGGACTTCTGACCGGGCCCGCCGGAGGGTTGGAGACAGCCGAAAGACAGCCGAAAGACAGCCGCAAGGCAGTCGAAGGCAATCGAAAGGAGTCGACCATGACCGAGACCCGTGCCCGCGCCACCACCCCCGAGGATCTGGCCCGGCTGTTCGTGGAGCGCGCCAACGCCGGTGACGCCGAGGGGCTGGCCGAGCTCTACGAGCACGACGCGGTGCTCGCCTACCCGCCGGGTGCCATGACCGTCGGCCGGGAGGCGATCCGCGCCGTCTGCGAGCGGATGCTGGCGCACGCCCCGCGCCCCTTCCAGGTGGAGGAGGCGCTGCCGACCGTCCGCTACGGCGATCTGGCCCTCACCTCGACCCGCCCCGCCGACAACACCGGCGGCCGGGTGCAGGTGGCCCGCCGCCGGCCGGACGGCAGCTGGCTGCGCATCATGGACCGCCCCGAGGTCCGCCCCGAGGCCGGAGCCGAGTGATGAGCGTGCTCATCGCCGGGGCCGGGATCGGCGGGCTGGCCGCCGCCCTGAGCCTTCACGCGGCCGGTGTCGGGTCGGCGGTCGTCGAGAGCGCCCGGGAGATCCGGCCACTCGGCGTCGGGATCAATCTGCTGCCGCACGCCGTGCGCGAGCTCATCGAACTCGGCCTCGGCGACGAGCTCGCCGCCATCGGCGTGGCCACCGCCGAGAACGTGTACGGCGACCGGTTCGGCCGCCGGGTCTTCACCGAATCGCGGGGCATGGCCCAGGGCTACCGCTGGCCGCAGTACTCGGTCCACCGCGGGGAGCTGCAGCGGCTGCTCCTCACGGCGGTCCGCGAGCGCCTGGGCGCGGACGCGGTCCGCACCGGGGCGCGGGTCGTGGGGTTCGACGACTCCAGGAAAGGGGCGGGGCCGGGGGAGCTGGGCAGCTCAGGGGAAGGGGCGGGGCCCAGGGAGTGGGGCAGCGTGCGCGTGCGCGTCCTCGACCGGGCGACGGGGACGGTCGAAGAGAGCGCCGCGCGGGCGCTGATCGGTGCCGACGGGCTGCACTCCGCGGTCCGCGCCGCGCTCCACCCGCAGGACGGTCCGCTGCTGTGGTCGGGCATCCGGATGTGGCGGGGCACGACGCGCGCCGAGCCGTTTCTGACCGGGCGCTCGATGGTGATCGTGCGTGATGGGGACGCCGAGCTGGTCGCGTACCCGATCGGCGGCGGCCGGGTGAATTGGGTCTGCCAGGTGCGGGTGTCCGAGCCCGGGCCGCTCACCGGGGACGCGGCCTGGAACCGGGTGGGCCGGCTCGCCGATGTGCTGCCGCACTTCGACCACTGGCGGCTCGGCTGGCTCGATGTTCCCGGCCTGCTGATGAACAGCGGCGAGATCCTCGAATACCCGATGGTCGACCGCGAGCCGCTGCCGTGGTGGGGGAGCGGCCGGGTGACCCTGCTCGGTGACGCCGCGCATCCGATGTATCCGGTGGGGGCCAACGGCGCGTCCCAGGCCGTCGTGGACGCCCGTGTCCTCGCCCGCGAACTCGCGCGAGCGGACGATGTGCCGACCGCGCTGGCCCGCTACGAGACCGAGCGCCGCGAGGCGACGGCGGCCGTCGTACGGGCGAACCGGGCCATGAACCGGGCCGGTGCGCGGACCCCCGAGGAGCTCGCCCGCGTCACCGACACCTACCGGGACACCACGGGAAGCGACGTCCGCACGCTCAACGCCCGCGCCTCCCTGAGCTGCCGGTGAGCCGTCCGGACGGCGGGATGGAGGGGGCGGGCGGAGCGCACCGCGCCGGCCGCTGCCGCACCGCGGCCGGGTCGGAGCCGTGTCCACGGCGCCGACCCGGCCCGGTCGTTGGGCCGGACGCCAGCGTTGGCGCCCGCCTGATGCCGCGCTTAGCGTGGACATCAGACAGCGGTCTTCACGAGACGTCCGACGCGGCGATGTGCCGGACCACTCCTGGTGCGGGAGGTCGGAATGGACTCCGTCTCCTTCCTTCTGGTGGCCGTCATCCTCACGGCACTGGCCTTCGACTTCACCAACGGCTTCCACGACACCGCCAATTCGATGGCCACATCCATCGCCACGGGGGCGCTGTCGCCCCGGATCGCTGTCGGCGTCGCCGCGGTGCTCAATCTGGCCGGGGCCTTTCTCTCCACGGAAGTGGCCAAGACGATCTCCAATGGCATCGTCGACGATGCCAAGGTCTCCCCGGTCATGATCTTCGCGGGGCTGATCGGGGCGATCCTGTGGAATCTGATCACCTGGCTCGCCGGGCTGCCGTCTAGTTCTTCGCATGCCCTGTTCGGCGGGCTGATCGGCGCGGTGTGGGTGGGCGCCGGGGAATCCGCGGTGCGCTTCACCGCGATCGTCGAGAAGATCCTGATTCCGGCGGTCGCCTCACCGATAGTGGCCTGTGCGGTGGCCATGCTGGCGACCTATCTCGCCTACGTGATCACACACCGGGCGGCCGCCCCCGCGGCAGGGAAGGGGTTCCGCGCGGGCCAGGTGGGATCCGCCTCCCTGGTGGCCCTCGCCCACGGCACCAACGACGCGCAGAAGACGATGGGGGTCATCACTCTCACCCTCATCGCCGGCGGTGTGCTCGGCCACGGCTCCGGGCCCCCGTGGTGGGTGGTGCTCGCCGCGGGCCTGGCGATCTCGCTCGGCACCTATGTCGGCGGGTGGCGGATCATCCGGACCATGGGGAAGGGGCTGACCGACATCCAGCCCCCTCAGGGCTTCGCCGCCGAGACCAGCGCCACCGCGGTGATCCTGGCCTCGTCACATCTGGGCTTCCCCCTGTCCACCACCCAGGTGTGCACGGGCAGCATCCTGGGGGCCGGACTCGGCCGCAGGCTCGCCCAAGTGCGCTGGGGGATCGCCGGGCGGATCGCCGTGTCCTGGCTGCTGACCCTGCCCGCGGCGGCGGCCGTGGGAGGTGTCGCGGCCTGGGTGGCGGGCCAGGGCAACGCGGGGGTGATCCTGGTGGCGGGCATCGCCGTCGCGGCGGCGGTGGGCTTCTACGCGCTCTCGCGCCGTCGCCCGGTGAACCCGGACAACGTGAACGAGCCGGGCGTCCCCGAGCCCGCCGAGCACACCCTGGACACGACCGTCTGACCCGGATACGACCTCGTTGAGGAGCTGATCCGTATGGGCGCCACCTGGGGCACCATCGGCGGGGTCTTCGGGGTCAGCCTCGGGGTCACCGTCCTGGTGGTCGTGATGTTCTCCCTCGGCGTCGCCGCCTGGGCCCGCGCCGGTGGCGGCGTACCGCGCCACGGGGCGCGCCGCGGCCGTTCGGACACGGTGGCGGCGGGCGCGGCGGTGGTGTGTTTCGCCGCCTGCCTGGCGATCGCCGCCTATGGAATCGACCTGATCATTCCCGGCTGAGCCCGCTTGCGACAATGGAACCACCGAGCACCGCCCGCATCGCGGTGCTCTCGTCCACGCGGGAGACCACGCACGGTGTCACATCCGACCCAAACCCCCTCCTCCGGCCCGGCCGCCGCGGACCGTACCGCCCTGCGGGCCGACTGCGGCAACTGCTTCGGGCTGTGCTGCGTCGCCCTGCCCTTCGCCGCCTCCGCGGACTTCGCGATCGGCAAGGGCGCGGGGGAGCCCTGCCGTAACCTCCAGTCCGACTTCCGCTGCGGTATCCACTCCCGGCTGCGGGAAGAGGGCTTCAAGGGCTGCACGGTCTACGACTGCTTCGGCGCCGGGCAGAAGGTCTCCCAGCTCACCTTTGAGGGCCGCGACTGGCGGCGGCACCCCGGGACGGCCTCCGAGATGTTCGCCGTCCTTCCCGCCATGCGACACCTCCATGAGCTGCTCTGGTACCTCACCGAGGCCCTGACCCTGCCGGCCGCCCGGCCCGTCCACGGCGCGGTGCGCCGGGCGCTGCGGGAGACGGAGCGCCTCACCCACGGGAGCGCCTCCGAGCTGATGGAGCTCGATGTGGCGGCCCACCGCGACCAGGTCAATCAGCTTCTGTTGCGGACGAGCGAGCTGATACGGGCCCGGATCCCGGGCAAGAAGAAGAACCGCAGGGGAGCCGATCTCATCGGTGCCGACCTGAGGGGAGCCGACCTGCGGGGCGCCAACCTCCGCGGGGCCCGCCTCATCGCGGCGGACCTCACCCGGGCCGATCTGACGGCGGCCGATCTGATCGGGGCCGACTTCCGCGACGCCGACCTGAGCGCGGCCGACCTCCGGGGCGCCATCTTCCTCACTCAGGCCCAGCTCGCCGCGGCCAAGGGCGACGCCGCCACCCGGCTGCCGCCGTCCCTCACCCGCCCCGCGCACTGGTGATGCCCTCCTCGCCACCGCGCGGTGTGCGACCCTGACTGCCATGTCCGACACCGTCGACGCGCCCGTGATCCGTAGCGATGAACCCGGATCGTTCGCCCGGAGTGTGCTGGCCGAGCGCCATCCCGCACTGATCGAGAAGGTGCGCGACGCCTTCCCGTACGGTCCCGGGCAGCACCGCGCCCTCGACGCGCTGCGCGACAACGCAGCCGAGGGCGCCATCACCCCGCTCCCGCCCACCGCGTACGACTACGACCGGTGGGCGGAGTGGGGCCGGGAGCACTTCGGCCGGTCCTGGTTCGACGTGCCGTTCCTGTGGGCGGAGAGCTATTTCTACCGCCGGCTCCTGGAAGCCGTGGGCTACTTCGCCGACGGTCCCTGGCGGGGCGTCGACCCGTTCCGCCCCTTCAAACAGGCCGAGCTGCATACCCCTGAGACCGAGGCCGAACTGGCCAGCCTCGACGACATCCTGCGCAAGCCCGCCGGGGAACAGGCGGACGCGCTGGTGTACGGCTCACTGTGGGGCAACCGCGCGGACCTGGGCTTCCGCATCTCCTCATCGGCCGCGGACGCGAGCGGCGCCGACACCCCGCCGCTGGTCGCGGACGACTCGGAGGCGCTGTGGTCCCTGCTGCCCGCCGGCTCCCCGGCGGCCACGCTGTGCGTGGTGGCGGACAACGCCGGGCGGGAGCTGCTCCCCGACCTCGTCCTCATCGACCATGTGCTCCACCACGGGCGCGCCGAGCGGGTGGTGCTGCAGGTGAAGCCGTATCCGTACTACGTCTCCGACGCCACCACCGAGGATGTCGTGGACTGTCTGCGCCGTCTGGTGCGGGCGGAGGGCGCCGCGGCCGGAACCGGCAGACGGCTCTGGGCCGCCATGGGCGACGGGCGGCTCATGGTGCGGGCGCATGACTTCTTCCGGGCCCCGCTGCCGTACGCGGAGATGCCCGGCGATCTGCGGAGCGAGTTCGCCGAGGCCACGCTCACCGTCTTCAAGGGCGATCTGAACTACCGCCGCCTCGTCGGCGACCGGCTGTGGCCCCCGACCGCCTCCTTCGCCGACCGCACCGCGTACTTCCCCGGTCCGGTGGCCGCGCTGCGCACCCTGAAGTCGGATGTCATCGTCGGCCTCGACGAGCGGACCGTGGCCACGCTGGACGCGCATGAGGACCACTGGCGCACCAGCGGCGCCCATGCGCTGATCCAGGTGCGGGGGTAACGCGCACTTCCCTCGCCCCGGAGGGCCGAGGGAAGCGCGGGGGGCCGGCGATCGTGGTCGTCGGGGTTTCGCCGGAGGTTAGCCGCCGATGTTGTTGAGGCAGGTGCTGCCGATGGTGACGTCACCGCTCGGGGCGACCCCGCCGATGGAGTAGGCGCCCCCGTTGAGGGTGTCACAGTCGTTCTTCTGGAAGATGAAGCTGGAGAAGTCGACGCTGGTGGGGGTGCCGGTGTTTCTGTCGGAGCCGCCGCCGTAGCCTTCGGCGGCCGCGGTGGCGGTGCCGAGGAGCACCAGGGTGCCGGCGGTCGCGGCCAGCAGCGCTGCCTTCTTCGCGATCTGCATGGAATCCTCCGTGTCGGGTCGCAGAGCGAGATATCTGACGATCAGATTTAACGGAGAAAAACGGGACGAAGTCGCGTAAGCGCACCGGATAGTGACCCGACTGGCCCACTATCTGGTCGAAAGGGGAACGCTCCCCTCACTGCCGGAGCGGTGAGGGGAGCGCGCTGGTTCAGCGATCGTGGTCGTCGGGGTTTCGCCGGAGGTTAGCCGCCGATGTTGTTGACGCAGGTGCTGCCGATCTTCATTTCACCGGTCGGACCAGCGGCAGCGGTGGAGAGGGCGGTGCCGTTGGCGGTGTCGCACTCGTTGCTCTGGAAGATGAAGCTGGAGATGTCAATGCTGGTGGGGGTGTCGACGCCCCTGTCGTAGCTGCCGCCGTTGCCGTAGGCGGCTGCGGTGGCGGTGCCGAGGAGCACCAGGGTGCCGGCGGTCGCGGCCAGCAGCGCTGCCTTCTTCGCGATCTGCATGGAATCCTCCGTGTCGGGTCGCAGAGCGAGATATCTGACGATCAGATTTAACGGATGAATGCGGGAGGAAGTCGGGTAAGCGCACCGTGGAGTGACCCGCACGGCGTACGCCATCCCCTCCGGCGTCAGTCGGTCCCCGCGGGGATGTCCGACCCGGATGGCAGTATCGCCCCCGCACGCCGTCCGCCCTCAGGAAAGTGAGCCCCCGCATGGCGCCGTCCCCCCGTGAACTCGCGGATCTGCCCTTCGCCGACCATCTGCGGCCGTTCGGCGGGGCCTTGGCGGAAGGGGGCGACTACGACACCGTTCATCTGGACGGCGCCGCGTTCGACGGGGCCATCTGCGACAACGCCCGGTTCCTCGAATCCGCGTTCTCCTCGGTGACCTTCACCGGGGGCCGTGGTCGCGGGGCCCGGTTCAATGAGGTGTGGCTGGACGGGGTGCGATGGGTCGGCACCGATCTGGCGGACACCGACTGGCAGGACGGTGAGCTCAACGGCTGTGTGCTGGCCGGCCTCGAGATGTTCTCCGCACGGCTGCACCGGGTGGTCTTCCACCGGTGCAAGCTGGAATCGGTGAATCTGCGCACCGGCACGCTGCGGAACGTCACCTTCGTGGACTGTCTGCTGCGCGATGTCGACCTCGGCGGTGCGGGGCTGACGGAGGTGGCGTTTCCGGGGTCGGCGCTGGAGGACGTGCGGTTCGGCAAGGCGCGGATGGCGAAGGTCGATCTGCGGGGGGCCACCCGGCTGGAGATCGCCGATGGCTATGACGCGCTGGGCGGCGCCACCATCGGCAGCGGGCAGCTGATGGAGCTGGCGCCGATGCTCGCCGATGCTCTGGGGATCACGGTACGGGACGGTGGGGCCGCGCGGTGAGCCCCCACGTCCCACGGTGACCGAGGTTCACTGGGGGACCTGCCAGGGCTGCTGCGGCAGCGGACTCCCCGTCTCGATCAGCGACTTCAGGTTGGACAGCACCGCGGCCCAGCCACCGGCCGCCGCGGTCCGCTCGGCCTCGTCGGCCAGGTTCTCATGGGTCACGGTGAGCCGGACGATGTCGCCGTGCGGCTGGATGTCGAAGGTGACCCGGGAGGGCTCGGCGGCGGCATCCGCGTCGGGCGCGGCCCAGGTGGTCACCAGCCGGGTGGGCGGTGAGCTCTCCACAACCGTGCCGACGACATCGGCGGTGCCGGAGCCGTCCGTCCGCTGATGCTCCCACGGGGAGCCGACCTGCCAGTCGGACACATTGCTGTGGCCCCAGTACTCGGCCGTGAGGTCGGCGTCGGTCAGCGCGTGCCAGACCTTCTCCGGTGTGCTCTCGATATAGATGACGTATACGAACGCCGGCTTGTCGGCCATCGCTTCCATCGCTTTCTCGGCTTGTCGTCTCACCAAGCTCAGCGCGCGCAGCCGCGGGCGCTCGAACTTGTCGATCCAGCGCTCCTGGATCTCATTGAGGGGGACGGGGTTGAGGTAATGGAGTTTTTCGCGGCCCCGCCGCACCGTGCTGACCAGATTGGCGGCCTCCAGGACGGCCAGATGCTGGGTCGCGGACTGGCGGGTCATCTCCAGCCGTCGGCACAGCTCGCCCAACGTCTGGCCATTGTGCTCATGCAGCCTGTCCAGCAGATACCGCCGGGTCTGGTCGGCCAGCGCCTTGAAGACCATGTCCATCTCTGAGCTCACACCGCACGTTATGCAGGCGATTGCCTGCATGTCAATGCGGGCGGTGTGACGGCCCCCGCTCTCCGTGATTCCGCGCTACCGCCTGCGGATCGCGCCGCGGATGAACGCCGCCTGCCCGGCGTGTTCCAGATCGTCCCCGATCACGCTGACCAGCCGGACGCCGAGGGTCACCGCCGGAGTCCACCGCTCGTCCACGATCCGGTCGAGATCGGAGTCGCGGAGGCCGCGTACGAAGGCCAGTGTGTTCTCGTGGACGGCGTCGTAGTACTCGGCGAGGAGGTCGGCGTCCGCCCGTACCGCCGCCACGTCCTTGCTCCGGTGGCCGTAGCCGGTGGCGTCCGGCGGGAACGGCAGACCGAACCGCTCGGCCCAGCCCTCGGACGTCCACAGCTGCTCGGTGCCCGCCGCGTCGGCGATGTGGTCGTCCTGGACCCGGGTCAGATGCCACACCAGCCAGGCGATCGAATTGGCCCCGCTGTCGAGCCGTACGGCCAGCTCGTCCTCGGAGAGCCCGTCCACGGCCGCCTGCACCTCCTCGCGCACCCGCTCAAAGGCGTCGGCCAGCAGATCGGCGCTGTTCATTCACGGCTCCCTCGCTCGTGGTTACCTTCCGGCCATGGTTTCACCCCGCGGCGCGGGCCGAGGGGTGCCGACTCGCCGGGACGCGAGGTGCCGACTCGCCGGGACGCTACTCACACGGGCGGGACGAGCGTGAAGTAGCGGTCGAGCACCGCCTGGTCGCCCGTCACCTTGTCGAGCCGGTCCGCGGGGAGCCGCTGCCACAGGAACAGCATCAGGTCCGACGCGGTCCCGGCCAGTTCGACATCGCAGAACGCCTCGTCGGTTTCATCGTCCGCGGCGCCCGTGGTGAGCCGCACGTCGTCGCCGTCGAAGCGGACCGTCCACCGGCCCGGACCGTCGGTCCGGCGGAACCGGAACCGCTCGCCCGCCCCGGAAGGGGCCTCCCGCCACGCCCGCCGGGCCGGGGCCATCACCGTGAAGGTCTGGGCCACGGCGTCCGCCGCGAGGTCGGGGTCGACCGGCCGGGCCCGTGTGCCGACCGCCTGCTCGGCGTCCCAGCGGTGCAGGGCCGCCTCGATGGTCTGCATCCGCAGCCAGAATCCCGCGGTTCGCTCCGCCGACCACGTCCACACCTCCAGGCCCGGATCCTCGCTCCGGAACAGGGTCTCGAGCCGGGCGGCCCCCTCGGCGAACCAGTCGACGAGGCCCACCGGCACCGGGCCGTGATGCGGCCCGCCCGTGGGGGCCGGCCAGCCCTCGCGGTCCTCGGGAAGTTCGAAGAGGGTGACGTCCGTGATGTCCGGCTGCCGGCTGAGCCGTTCCCGGATGACACGGGCGACCAGGCGATGCACCCCGCCCAGATGCAGCACCAGGTCCGACATCGTCCAGCCGGGGCAGGAGGGGACCAGCGGCGCGTCCGCCCCGTCGGCGGCGCCGCGGGCCGCCTGCTGGAACGCCTCGATCTCGCGGTGGAAATGGGCTGAATAGTCCATGGCAGCACTCTGCCAGGTGGCAACCGCCCCTGCCATACACCGCCCGACTCGAGGCCCTGTTCGACGAGGAGTTCCCGGCCATGGTGTGAACAGCTGACGACCCCTATCGTGAATTGCCATGAGAGTCCAACTGCGCTTCCGCTCAGCAAAGTTGGCCGCGACCGCCACGGTCACCGCCGTGCTTCTCGCCGGATGCGGCGGCTCCGAGGAGGAGTCCGGAGCCCGGGGCGGGCCGGAGAAGAAGACGATCACGGTCGCCGGACTGCCGCTCGCCGATGTGGCCGCGCTGCACATCGCCATCGATCGGGGGCTTTTCGAGAAGGAGGGGCTGAACGTCCGCGTCCAGCCGGTCCAGCAGAGCGTCCAGGCGCTGCCCGCGCTCGCCCACGGTCAGGTGGACGTCATCGGCGGCGCCAACTTCGTGACGTTCTTCCAGGCCCGCGAGAAGGGCACCCTGGCCACCCGGGTGCTGGCCGAGGGCGCGCGCAACGCCCCGCACATGATGGAGGTGCTGGTGCCCTCCGACTCCAAGATCAAGGGGCCGCGGGACCTCAAGGGCAAGAAGATCGCGGTCAACATCCTCAACAACATCCAGTCGCTGACCCTCAACGCCGTCCTCGGCAAGGCCGGGGCCGGGCTGCCCGAGTACCGGCAGGTCCCGTTCCCGCAGATGGGCTCGGTGCTGGAGCGGGGTCAGGTGGACGCGGTGCACGCCGCCGAGCCGTTCGTCACCGCGCTCAAACGCGAGTTGAAGGCCCGTACCGTGATCGACGGCGACGCGGCACCCACCGCCGGACTGCCGCTCAGCGGCTATGTCACCACCGACACGTTCATCGACAAGTACCCGAAGTCCGCCGCCGCCTTCCAGCGCGCCATCACCGCCGCCCAGGCCGTCGCCGCCCAGGACCGCGGCGCCGTGGAGAAGGCGCTGCCCGGCTATACGAAGATCAAGCCGGCGGAGGCCGCCGCCATCGGCCTGCCCGCCTACCCGGCCACCTCCAGCGCCGCTCAGCTCAAGCGGCTCATCTCCCTGATGCGGGCGCAGAAGCTGCTCACCAAGGACCTGGACCCCGCCGCCGTCCTCTACCAGCCCGCCAAGTGAGCCCCGCCACGGCCAGGCGGAAGCGCACCGGGCGGGCCAGGGACGCGCTGCTCGGCGCCGTCGGCGTGCTCGTGGCCTTCGCCGTCTGCGAGGCCCTCAGCCGTTCCGGGATGGTGCGGCGCGCGTTCCTGCCGCCCGCCTCCGAGGTGCTGGTACGGGCCGTCGAACTCGGCGGCGACACCGCCTTCCTGAACGGCGTCGCCGCCACCCTCGAGACATGGGCCACCGGGCTCGCCCTGGCCTGTGCCCTCGCGATCCCCCTCGGGCTGCTGCTGGGCAGTGTGCCGGCGGCCGGGCAGGCCGCGCGGGTGCTGATCGAATTCCTGCGCCCGGTGCCGTCGGTGGCCCTGATCCCGCTGGTGTCACTGCTGCTCGGCGCCGGCAGCGAGACGACGATCGCCCTCGTCACCTACGCCAGTATCTGGCCCGTGCTGTTCAACACCGTCTATGGGCTCGGCGAGACCGATCCGCTGGCCAAGGACACGCTGCGCGCCTTCGGCTTCGGGCGGCTCGCCGTCCTGCTGCGGGCCGGTCTGCCCTCGGCCGCCCCGTTCATCGCCGCCGGGGTGCGCATCGCCGCGGCCACCGCCCTGATCCTCGCCGTGGCCAGCGAGATCCTCGCCGGATTCGGCGAGGGGCTGGGCACCTTCATCGCCCAGGCGGGCATGGTCACCGACGGCACCCGCGATGTGCTGGCCGGTGTGGTGTGGGCGGGAGCGCTCGGCCTCGTCGTCAATCTGGCGCTCACCGCGGTCGAACGGCGGTTGTTCCCCTGGGCGCCCGAACATCGCGGGAGCCGCATATGACCGCGCGGGCCACACTCCACACCGTCCGGCGGCTGCCCCGGACACTCGCGTTGCGCCTCGGCGTACCCGTAGTGGCGCTGGTGCTGTGGCAACTCGCCGCGCGGGCCCACGGCAGTGTGTTCTTCCCGACCCCCGCCCGGATCGTCGAGCACGGCTATCACCTGTGGTTCTCCGGCCCCGCCGGGCGGGCGTTCCTCACCGACGCGGCGGTCCGCGATCTGCTGCCCAGCCTCGGCCGGGTGCTCGCCGGATTCGCCCTCGCCGCGGTCCTCGGCATCGTGCTGGGGCTCGCCCTGGGCCGCTCGCGCACCGTGTACGCGCTGTGCGACCCGGTGCTGCAGTTCGCCCGCGCCGTGCCCCCGCCCGCGCTGGTGCCCGTCTTCGTCGTCGTCTTCGACCTCGGCACGCCGATGCAGCTCGCCTCGATCGTCTTCGGTGCCATCTGGCCCGTACTGATCAACACGGCGGAGGGCGTTCGCGGCATCGACCCGCTGCGGCTGGACGTCGCCGCCACCGTGCGGATGCGGCCCGTCGAGCGGATCGTGCTGCTGTATCTGCCCGCCGCGCTCCCGCGCATCTTCGCCGGGCTTCGGCTGAGCCTGTCGCTCTCGCTGATCCTGATGGTGTTCTCGGAGCTGCTGCCCGGCACCGCCGACGGCATAGGCTTCCAGCTCACCGACGCCCAGACCCGCTCCGATCTGCTCACGGTGTGGGCGGTGATGGTGCTGCTCGGCGCGCTCGGCCATCTGCTCAACAGCGTGCTGCTCACCGTCGAACGCATGGCTCTCGGCAGACACCCTGCCGCGCACCGCTCCTGACGACCCGTACGCACCGCCCGCCCCCGCACCCAGCCGAGGAGGTGGCCCCATGGCCGCGCCCCCCGCCCACCCACCGACCACCACGGTCCGCGACGCGGTGCTGGCACTGTGCCGCGCCACCGGCATGACGACCATCTTCGGCAACCCCGGCTCCACCGAACTGCGGATGTTCCGCGACTGGCCCGAGGACTTCCGCTATGTGCTCGGACTGCAGGAGTCGACCGCCGTCGCCATGGCCGCGGGCCACGCCCTGGGCACCGGGCGGGCGGCGCTGGTCAGCCTGCACTCCGCCGGGGGCGTCGGCCACTCCCTGGGCGCGGTGTTCAACGCCTACCGGGACCGGGTGCCGGTGGTGATCATCGCGGGCCAGCAGTCCCGTGCGCTGCTCCCGCTGCGGCCCTTCCTCGGCGCCGACGAACCGGCCCGGTTCCCGCGCCCGTACGTGAAGTTCAGCAGGCAGCCGGAGCGGGCCGCCGATGTGCCCGCCGCGCTCGCCGAGGCCCACCGCGTCGCCATGACCCACCCCCGGGGCCCGGTCTTCCTCTCCGTACCGGAGGACGACTGGGACCGCCCCGCCGAGCCGGTCGCCCCGCGCACCGTCCACGGCGGCTACACCGCCGACCCCGGCGCGCTGGCCGGTCTCGCCCGCGCGCTCGACGCGGCGGCCCGCCCCGCGCTGGTCGCCGGACCCGGCGTGGACGACGAGCACGCCGTACGCGAAGTGGCCGAACTGGCCGAACGGCTGCGGGCCGCGGTGTGGATCAGCCCGCTCTCCGGACGCTCCGGCTTCGATGAACGCCACCCGCTCTTCCAGGGCTTTCTGCCGCCCGTCGCCGACCAGCTGGCGGAGCGGCTGGCCCCCTACGATGTGGTGGTCGCGCTCGGCGCCCCGCTGTTCACGTACCACGTGCACACCGAGGGCCCGCCGCTCGCCGACGGCACCGAGCTGTACCACCTCGACTGCGACCCCGCGCAGGCCGCGTGGCTCCCCGTGGGCACCAGCATCGTCACCACCCTCCGCCCCGCGCTGCGCACCCTCACCGACCTCGTCCAGCCCTCCGATCGGCCCGCGCCAGAGGTGCGGCCCGCCCCCGAGCCGCTGCCCGCCTCGGCCGAGGAGATCTCCCCCGAGCTGGTGATGGAGCTGCTCCGCGAGCGGCTGCCCCGGGACACCGTGCTGGTGGAGGAGACCCCCAGCCACCGCGACGCCCTCCACGCCCGCCTCCCCATCAGCGGCGCGGGCCGCTTCCTCACCACCGGCAGCGGTGCGCTGGGCTGGGGGCTGCCGCTCGCGGTCGGACGCGCTCTCGCGGACGGCGAACGGGTGGTGTGCGTGGTCGGCGACGGCTCGGCGCTCTACTCGGTGCAGGCCCTGTGGACCGCCGCCCGGCACCGCGCCCCGGTGACCTACCTCCTGCTCGACAACGGCGGCTACGGCGCGGTCAAGGCGCTGGGCCGCCGCATCGGCATCACACCGGTGCCGGGCACCGAGATCGGCGGCATCGACTTCGCCGCGCTCGCCGAGTCCTTCGGCTGCCCGGCCGACCGGGTGGAGCGGCCCGGCGAGCTTCCCAAGGCCCTCGACCGGGCCCTCGCCCTCGGCCGCGACGACGGCCCGGTGCTGCTCCAGATCCGGGTCCCGGCCGACGACTCCCCGGCGTACGAGCCCTGGGCCCGGTGAGGCGGACATGCTGCGGATCGACCACCTCAGCCACCGCTACGGCGACGGCCCCGATGTGCTCCAGGACATCGAACTCATCGTCCCCGACGGCCAGTTGCTCACTCTCGTCGGCCCCTCCGGCTGCGGCAAGTCCACTTTGCTGCGCTGTGTCGCGGGCCTCGTCCGCCCCTCCGCCGGGCGGATCACCCTGGACGGGGAGGTGGTGGACGGCGTCCCGGACCGGCTCGGTGTCGTCTTCCAGGACTACGGCCGCTCCCTCTTCCCCTGGCTCACGGTGCGGGAGAACGTGGCCCTTCCGCTGCGGCGGCGAGGACTGCCCCGCGCGGAGCGCCATGCGGCGGCGGTGGCCATGCTGGCGCAGGTGGGCCTGGCCGACGCCGCCCGCCGCCACCCCTGGCAGCTGTCGGGCGGAATGCAGCAGCGCGTCGCCCTCGCCCGCGCCCTGGCCGCCCGGCCCGCGCTGCTGCTCATGGACGAGCCGTTCGGCGCGCTGGACGCCCAGACGCGGGAGGATCTGGAGGATCTGCTGCTGCGGTTGCACCGGGCCCAGGGGATGACGACCGTGCTGGTCACCCATGACATCGACGAAAGTGTCTATGTGGCGGACCGGGTGGTGGTGCTGGCTCCGGGGCCGGGCCGGGTGCGGGCGGATCTGCCGGTGGCGCTGCCCGCCGACCGCGACCAGATCGTCACCCGGGGGCTGCCGGAGTTCATCGCGCTGCGGACGGAGGTGGGGCGCGCGGTGCGCCAGGGAGCGGCCACGCCCCCACCTCGTCCCCTCTGACGCGGCTAGCTCATCCGACGCAGGGTCAGCCAGTCGACGGCGGCCACCCGGTGGCCGCCCGTGGCGACGAGATAGACGTCATGGGAGCCGGTCACCGTGCGGGGGAGGCGTACCGACAGCTCCCGCCAGCTGTCCGCGCCGCCGGTCCCGCGCACCGGAAGCGTGGCCGCCACCGGTCCGTCCGGTGAGTCCAGGCGCAGGCGCAGGGCGCAGTCCCCGCAGCCGCCGGACGCCAGCCGCACCGTCAGCGTGTCCGCGCCCGCACCGAACCGCACCCCCCGGAAGCCGATCGCGTCCCCCTGCCCCAGGACCGAGGTGGCCGCCTCGCCGCGCTCGGCGCCCCGGACCACCTCGGCGCGCTCCGCCTGCAAGGTGGCGGCCGCGTCGGGGCCGTCGGCGTAGAGCCGGATCTCGTTCACCGCCCAGGGGTTCTCGCCCGGCGCCGTCAGCTCGATCCGCAGATAGCGGGCGGTGTGCTGCGGGAAGACCGCGTCCTGGGTGAAGGAGCGGCCACTGACCCGGGCCACCGGGGTGCCCCAGTGGTCACCGTCGCGGCTGACCGAGACGGTGAAGCCATAAGGGTGCCCGGTGGCGTCCATCCCCGCGTCGATCGCCACCCGGCCGAAGGTCTTCGCGGTGCCCAGATCGACGGTGAGCGACTGACCGGAGGACTGGGGAGCACTCCCCTTCCACTGAGTGGTCTGGACCCCGTCCACGGCGGCCGAGGCATTGGCGCCACCTGAGGCGGTGGCCTTCCAGCCGTCGTTGCGGACCCGGGTCTCGCAGCCCGGCAGGCGGCAGCCGGACGACCAGATGGGCGCCCCGTATTCATACGCGCCCTGGTCGGGTCCGTCGCCCCGGACCTCGCCGGTCACCCCGTCGACGGTCTCACCGGCGTCGATGGCGGGAGAGCCCGCGCGCGGCCACAGCTCGCCGTTGCGCGCGTCGCTGTAGCGCGGATCCGTGGGCGGCAGCAGGTTGTTCCGTACCACCGGGGCCGGATCGCCGGGGCCGGAGATCTCCATCGGCCCGAGCGCCACGTCATTGCTCACATACGTCCCCGTGGCGTCGGTCGCCCCGCTCAGCCGTACGGCGGTGGTCACCCCGGGCCCGTACGAGGAGTGGTGGTCGCGGTTGCCGAGGCTGACCCCGCTGTGGCCGTTGTAGAAGGTGCCACGGGCGCCGGTGTTGTACGCCACGTTGTGGTGCAGCAGGAACTGGCTGGAGGAGTTGTCGATGTAGTAGCCGACCTGGCCGTCCGCGTCATGGACGGTGTTGTGGTCGACGCTGGTGCCCTTGGCGTCCAGGTTGCAGCACACGTAGAACGGGCTGCCGTCACGTGAGGTGCGCATCGCCTCGGAGAGGTCGTTGTAGGCGATCCGGTTGTCGTGGAAGGGCACGCCGTTCAACTGCCAGGCGGTGTCGATGCTCGCGCGGCCGGTACGGCGGATGGTGTTATGGGTGACGGTCTGGCCGCTGCCGTTGATCTCGATGCCGGGGGTGTAGCTGCCCATCCACCCCACGTCGTGGATGTAGTTGCCGGTTACGGTGTTGTCGCCGCCGCGCAACAGCACCCCCGTGCCGGCGGAGTAGCCGATGTCGCTGTCGCGCAGGGTGTTGCCGTTGCCGAGGATCTGGATACCGGAGTTCAGCACCCGCGAGGCGACGATGTGTCCCTCGCCGGGCGGGATGGCCAACTCGTCGTCGCGCGGCATGGGGAGCGTGGAGAACTCCGAGATGTAGCGCGCCCGCACCCCCTCGATCAGCACACCGGTGCTGTCGGCGCCGGTGCGCAGCGAGGTGCCCCACAGGTCGAGGCCGCGCACGGTGACATGCGAGCTGTGCGAGAGGTCCACGCCCCAGCTCTCGTGCTTCGCGGTCACGGTGTGGCCCGCGACGCCGCCCTTGGGCGGGACCAGATAGAGACGGCCCGCGTCCTTGTCGTAGTACCACTCACCGGGCTGGTCGAGGGTGGCCTTGGCGCCCACCAGGTAGTAGTTGCGGTAGTTCTGGTCGCCCATGCACAGCGGGGTGCAGCGGTAGTTGCCACCGGTGAAGTCCAGCGCCCCGGGCTTGGTGGCGGTCACCGTGCCGGTCTGCTGGCTCCACGGGTTGGAACCGGCCCACAGATGGACGGTGGCGCCGGTGAAGTCGCCGTCCGGCAGCTCCGGGTCGTCGATGTGCTGATCGGTGGAGGAGCGCTCGGCCACCGCCCAGGACGGATTGAGCGGATCGGGGCCGGAATTGGGCCAGCGGCCCTCCATGGCGCGCTCGCCATCCAGGAACAGGGCGTTCTCGCTGCGGTCGAGCGGGAGGTCCACATCGGCGGCCACCAGACCGCCGCCCGCGTCCCGCCAGCCGGTGACGGTCCTGGTCCCGTCCACCGTGACCGCGCCGTCGCCGTACGCGGCGAGCGTGATCGGAGCGTCCTTCGTGCCCGAGGGCGGGGCGACGCGCTCCTGGTAGCGACCGTGGTGGATCAGACAGGTGTCCCCGGGCCGGACCTGTTCGGTGCAGCGGCCGATGGTGCGGAACGGATGGAGCGAGCTGCCGCTGTCGCGGTCGGCACCCCAGGTGGCGACGTGGAACGTGCGCCCCTGGTGCCGTCCTTCGGCCGATGCGGCGCCCGGCAGTGCGGTGAGGACCGCCGCTGCGGCGGCGACCACGGATATGCGCCTGAGCGCGGATCTCATCTACAGCCTCCCCGGTTGGGATTCGACCGCAACGTAGGAGAAACATCGGATGGGGTCAACGGCTTGGGAGGGAATGGCTCGAGGTGTGGCCGAGAGACTAGGGAATATTTCTCGCTTAATTGCTTCTATCGCCCCAAAGACAGTCGATGATAGATCCGATGTCTCTGCGGGTTGCTTGTTTAATTCGCGTGTTTTAAAGTGGCGGCGACAGCGCTCACCGGAACGATCGAGACGGGAGGCCGCGGTGCCCGAAGCACGCACCGTCCGCTCCACCGAGACCCGCGAAGCCATCATGGCCGCCGCGGAACGGCTCTACGCCGAGCATGGCCTGGTCGCGGTGTCGAACCGTCAGATCAGCGAGGCGGCCGGACAGGGCAATGTCGCCGCGGTCGGCTATCACTTCGGCACCCGGGCGGATCTGGTGCGCGCCATCATGGGCAAGCACTCCGAGGCGATCGAGCGGATCCGGCAGCGGATGCTGGAGGAGACCCGCGGCAGCCGGGAGGTCCGGGACTGGGTCGCCTGCCTGGTGCGCCCCGCCCCCGAGCACCTGGCCACCCTCGGCCTCCCCTCCTGGTACGCCCGGTTCGCCGTCCAGGTGATGACCGACCCCTTGCTGCGGGCGATCGTCACCGACGAGGCCCTCACCCGGGAACCGCTGCGGGAGACCCTCTACGGTCTGGGCCGCTGCCTGGACGCGCTGCCCGCCGAGGTGCGGGCCGAACGCGGCGACATGGCCCGCCAGTTGATCACGCACACCTGCGCCGAACGGGAGCGCGCCCTCGCCGAGGGGACCAGTACGCGCCAGCCGTCCTGGGATGACACGGCCGGCGCGCTGACCGACGCCATCACCGGCCTGCTCCTCGCCCCCGTCACGCCCCGTTCCCCAGCCAAGGAGGCCCGGACCAACCCATGACCACCTCGCCCGTGACCGGCGACGCGCCGGCCGAGATCCCCGCCTTCCCCCAGCCGCGCGCCGCGGCCTGCCCCTTCGACCCGTCCCCGGAGCTGCGCGGCCTGGCGCAGTGGGGCCCGCTGACCCGGGTCCGGTCCTGGAACGACAGCACCCCCTGGGTGGTGACGGGCCACGCCGAGCAGAAGACCCTGCTCTCCGACCCCCGGCTCAGCGCCGACTTCTCCCACCCCGGCTTTCCGAGCCCCGTGCCGCACACGGGCGGCAAACGGGAAGCCACCGACCTCAGCTTCGTCGGCATGGACGATCCGGAACACGCCCGGCTGCGCCGCATGGTCAGCGGCGCCTTCACCATCAAGCGGGTCGAGGCGATGCGCCCCGTCGTACAAGAGATGGTGGACGACTTCATCACCCGCATGCTGGCCGGGCCGAAACCGGCCGATCTGGTCCAGGCGCTCGCACTGCCGCTTCCCTCGCTGGTGATCTCCGAGATGCTGGGCGTCCCGTACGAGGACCACGCGTTCTTCCAGACGAACAGCAAGGTCCTCGTCTCCGCCGTGGCCACGCCCGAGGAGCGGAGCGCCGCGCACACCAACCTCTACGAGTACCTGGACCAGTTGGTGGGGGAGAAGGTCGCCAAGCCGGGTGACGATCTGCTCTCCGGCCTCGGTCGGCAGATCGCGGCGGGCGAGCTGACCCGCCGCGAGGCCGCCGCGATGGGCGTGCTGCTGCTCCTCGGCGGACACGAGACCACCGCCAATATGATCACCATGGGGACGCTGCTGCTGCTCCAGCACCCCGAACAGCTCGACCGCGTCCGCGAGGCCGACGACCCCAAGGTGATCGCCTCCGCGGTGGAGGAACTCCTGCGCTACCTCAGCGTCGTCCACCTCGGACGCCGCCGGACGGCGCTGGAGGACATCGAGATCGCCGACCGGACCATCCGGGCCGGCGAAGGGGTGATCCTCCTCGGCGAACTGGCCAACCGGGACCCGGCCGTCTTCCCCGAGCCGGACCGGCTGGACATCGGCCGGGACGCCCGCCACCACCAGGCGTTCGGCGTGGGCACCCATCACTGCCTCGGCCAGCCGCTGGCCCGGATGGAACTCCAGGTGGTCTACCCCACCCTCCTCCGCCGCGTCCCCACCCTGCGGATGGCGACGGACCTGGCGGACATCCCCTTCAAGTACGACGCGGTGATCTACGGAGTCTACGAACTCCCCGTCACCTGGTAGCCGCCCCGGCGCCGGGCATGCGCAGTGGCGGAACGGCCGGGACCTCCGGCGCGGTGCCGATGTCCTCGGGCGTCAGCATGAACTCCTCGGGGTAGGCGTCGCGCCGGGTGCGCCGTGCGGGCTCGGTGGTGCGCCACATGTACAGGCACCGCCCGCACTGGAGCACCTCCCAGACGCCGGGGACGGGGGAGCCGGTGATGTGCTCGATCGTCTCGTGGGCACAGCGCGGGCACAGGGGCATGGTGTCGGACATCCGAAGTCCTTCCGTGGTGTGGGGCGGTGTGGTCAGCGGGCGGCGGTGAGCTTCTGCAGCCGGGCCAGCCACTCGGCCGCCTCGGGCAGATCGCGCACCTGGGTGCCGTAGGTGCCGCGGCGGTCGGGGGCGACGGGGGTGGTGGCGTCGAGGATGAGCTTGTCGGTGATACCGGGCGTGACGGCCTGCGGGGCCAGTTCCAGCACCGGCAGATTGGGGATCTGGACCAGATCGCCGGCCGGGTTCATCTTCGTGGACAGCGCCCACATCACCTGGGGGAGGTTGAACGGGTCGACGTCCTCGTCCACCACGATCACGGTGGCCGCGTAGCCGAGGCCGTGCGGAGTGGTCAGCACCCGCATGCCGACGGCCTTGGCGAAACCGCCGTAGCGCTTCTTGGTGGACACGATGACGACCAGTCCGTGGGTGTACATCGCGTTGACCGCCTGGACCTCGGGGAAGTCGCGGCGCAGTTGCTTGTACAGCGGCACACAGGTGTTGGCGGCGATCAGATAGTCCACCTCGGTCCACGGCATGCCGAGGTAGAGGTGTTCGAAGATCGGGTCGGTGCGGTACGAGATCCGGTCGATGCGGATGACGGGCATGTTCCGGCCACCGGAGTAGTGGCCGGTGAACTCGCCGAACGGCCCCTCGATCTCACGCTTGCGGCCCTCGATGACGCCCTCGATGACCACCTCACTGCCCCACGGCACGGGCAGCCCGGTGAGCGGGGCCCGGGAGAGCGGGGCGGGAGCGCCACGCAGGGCGCCGGCCAGCTCGTACTCGTTCTGCTCGTACTCCATCGGGGTGGACGCCACGATGGAGATCACCGGCTCATTGCCGAGCGTGATGGCCACGGGCAGGTCCTCGCCCCGCTCCTCGGCGGTGTGCAGATGCTGGGCGATGTCATGCATCGGCACCGGCTGGATGGCGAGCGTGCGCCTGCCCTTGACCTCGACGCGGTAGATGCCGACGTTCTGCTTGCCGCTGTGCTCGGGGTCGGCCGGGTCCTTGGAGACCACGGCCGCCTTGTCGATGTAGAAGCCGCCGTCGCCGTCGTTGAGCCGGATCAGCGGAAGCACCCGGAAGACGTCGGCGTCCTCGCCCTCCAGGGTGTTCTCGGCCCACATCGGGTTCTCGCGCCACTCGGGGGCGACCGGGAAGGTGTCCCAGCGGCGGATGAACTCCTCGACCTGCTCCCTGGTGCCGGTCTCCTTGGGCAGGCCGAGCGCGAGCGCGTGGTTGGCCCAGGAGCCGTGCACATTGAGCGCGATCCGCGCGTCGGTGAAGCCCTTGACGTTGTCGAAGTACAGGGCGGGGGCGTGGCCGCCCAGGCGCGGGGCGGCGTTCGCGGCGGCGGCGATGTCCGGCTCCGGCATCACCTCGTCGGTGATGTGCAGCAACTGCCCCTCCTTCCGGAGGGCGTCGAGAAAGCCGCGGAAGTCGTCGTAGGTCATGGGAACTCCAAGTGGGGGCAGGGGCGGAGGAAATCAGGCGGCGGGGGAATCGGCGGCGGTGGGCTTCGGGCCGCGGGCGGCGCGCATGCCCTCCCACCGCTTGGCGGCGGGTGCGGGCAGGTCGAACTGGTCGAGGAGGCGGGCCGTGAGGTGGTCGACGATGTCGTCCACCGACCGGGGGTGGTTGTAGAAGGCGGGCATGGGCGGGACCATCCGCACGCCCATCCGGGAGAGCGCCAGCATGTTCTCGAGGTGGATCTCGCTGAGCGGGGTCTCCCTCGGTACGAGGACGAGCCTGCGCCGCTCCTTGAGGACCACGTCCGCGGCCCGCCCCACCAGACCGTCGGCGTATCCGGCGCGGATCCCGGCGAGGGTCTTCATCGAGCACGGCGCGATGATCATGCCGTCGGTGCGGAAGGAGCCGGAGGAGATGGTGGCGCCCTGGTCCTCGGGGGAGTGTGTCACCTCGGCGAGCTCGGCCACCTCGCGGGCGGAGCGGCCGGTCTCCAGCTCGATCGTGGTGCGCGCCCAGCGGCTGAGCACCAGATGGGTCTCCACCCCGGGCAGCTCGGCCAGTGTCTCCAGCAGGCGGATGCCGAACACGGCACCCGTTGTTCCTGTCATGCCCACGATCAATCGCACGGTGACGTGCTCCCTCGGCTGCGGTCGGTGGAAAGGGGACGCGGTGATCCGGGGACTCTTTCGGTCACCCGTTCATCGCAACGCACTCCACGCTAGATGCGGACCAGGGCACACCAGCCGTACACTGAGGACGCGCTATGGACAGAAACGGACACCGTGATGTCACCGAGGTTCCGTTCCGGCCCTCCGTGGGAGCCCCGCCGGGAGCGGCCGTCCTGGATTTCCCCGGGCTGGCCGCCCGCGCCCGGAGCCATGGCCTCGATGTCCACGCCCCGATGCGGCTCGCCTTCCACCAGCTGATCACCGTGCGCTCGGGGAGGCTGCGCTGTTCGGTGGACTTCACCGAGCACGAGCTGACCGAGGGCGGCTGGATGTGGGCGCGCCCCGGACAGATCCACCAGTTCCGCTCCCCGCTCGGCGCCGCGGAGGGCGCCGCCGTGCTCTTCCCGCCCGGCTATCTCGGCACCGCCACCGCCGCGGTGGCCCGGCTGGACCGGCCCGTGTCGCGGTCCCCGCTGGTGGTTCCCGAAGGCGCCGACGCCGAGGCCGTCCGTGGCGTACTGGACCTGCTGGAGGGCGAGTACCGGACGGTGTCCGGGCCGCTGGAGGCGCATGTCGAGGTGGTACGCCATCTCGTCGCGGTGCTGGTGCTGCGGCTGGCCCATCTGCCCGGCGCCCGGAGCGGGGACACGGCGGCCGGCGAGGCGTTCCGCCGCTTCCAGCAGGCCGTGGAGCGCGACTACACCCGCACCCACCGGGTCGAGGACTACGCGGCCCGGCTGGGCTACAGCGTCCGCACCCTGACCCGTGCCACTCGCGCCACCGCCGGATGCGGCGCCAAGCGGTTCATCGACGACCGGGTGCTGCTCGAGGCGAAGCGGCTGCTGGTGCACACCGATCTGTCCGCCACGGCCATCGGCGAGCGGCTCGGCTTCCCGGACGCCACCGTCTTCACCAAGTTCTTCCGCCGCCGGGCGGGCGAGACCCCGGCCGGCTTCCGTACCCGTGCCTCGGGCACCCGGCACTGACGGCCCGGGACCCGCACGCGGGGCGGGCAGGAGAGCCGTACGCGGCGTATGAGGACCGTACGAGGTCTAGGAGGGCCCGTTGCGGCGTACGAGGGCTACGAGGGCCGTACGCGGCGGAGAGACGCACCGCGCGCCCGCCCGGCGGGGAGCCGCCGGACGGACGCGCGACGAGGAGCCGGTGGCGGTGGTTCAGTCCGCCGAGAGCGCGGGGTCGCTCATCCCCGCACGGCCGGTCTCCACATGCCCGGCCAGCCGGCGCAGATACCCGCTGTCGTGGTCGGAGACCACCGACAGGTCGTACCACTGGTGGCTGCGCCCGGTGCGCACGGTGTGCACCACCCGCGCCCCCGGCCGGAGCCGGTAGTGCACCGGCTTCTCCTCCTCGTAGCCGTCCGTGACGGTGAGCCGCACCGTCGCGTCGCCCTGGTTGACGAGGGTCAGCCTGACCTCCCCGGTCGACCGGTCGTGACGGGCGCTCACCTCGGGGCCCCTGCCGGTGGCGTGGCCGGTGAAGTGGCGCAGGAAACCGGCCGGACCGTGCACCTGGAAGTCATAGGCGCCCTCGTCCGCCGAGGAGCGCTGCCAACTGCCGGACAGCCGCTTGCCCGCCTCGACGGTGTAGCCCCACGGCCCGCCCGCATGGCTCGCGGAGGTCACATGGAAGTGCGCCCCGGCGCCCCGGCCGTGGTTGACGAAGTCGACGCGCAGGCCGCCGTCGGCGGCGGTCGAGGCATCGGCCGACAGCTCGTACGGCAGCGGCCGGGCACGGCGCAGCCCGGGCTCCTGCCGGGGCAGCGAGGGGTGCTCCGGCGGCGCCGGGACGTAGTCGGGGTGCCGTTCGTTGTCCTTGGGCCGGTAGCCGCTGGTGTCCGGCATGGCCGGGACCTTCACATCGGTCTTTGAGAAGTCGAAGGCCGCGGTCAGGTCGCCGGACACCGCCCGCCGCCACGGCGAGATGTTCGGCTCCTCGACGCCGAAGCGCCGCTCCATGAGCCGGATGACCGAGGTGTGGTCCAGCGTCTGCGAGCACACCCAGCCGCCCTTGCTCCACGGCGACACCACGAGCATCGGCACCCGCTGCCCCAGCCCGTACGGGCCCGCGGGCTGCGAGGAGGAGCCGGGGAACAGCTCCCCGGTGGTGTCCACGGTCGAGCCGCCCCGCTTGTCGCCGGGCGCGTACGGCGGCATCACGTGGTCGAAGAAGCCGTCGTTCTCGTCGTAGGTGATGAGCAGCGCGGTCTTGCTCCACACCTCGGGGTTGGAGGTGAGCGCGTCCAGCACCTGCGCGATGTACCAGGCGCCGTAGTTGGCGGGCCAGTTGGGGTGCTCGGTGAAGGCTTCGGGCGCCGCGATCCAGGAGACCTGGGGCAGCTTTCCGGCCTGCACATCGGCCCGCAGGATGTCGAAGAAACCATCGCCGTTCTTGGCGTTGGTGCCGGTGCGGGCCTTGTCGTACAGCGGGTCGCCGGGCGAGGCGTTGCGGTACTGGTTGAAGAAGAGCAGGGAGTTGTCACCGTAGTTGCCGCGGTAGGCGTCGTCGATCCAGCCCCAGCCGCCGTCCGCGTCCAGCCCGTCGCCGATGTCCTGGTAGATCTTCCAGGAGATCCCGGCCTTCTCCAGGCGCTCGGGGTAGGTGGTCCAGCTGTAGCCGGCCTCCGCGTTGTCCAGCACCGGGCCGCCGCCCTTGCCGTCGTTGCCCGTGTAACCGGACCACAGGTAGTAGCGGTTGGGGTCCGTGGAGCCGATGAACGAGCAGTGGTAGGCGTCGCAGATGGTGAAGGCGTCGGCCAGCGCGTAGTGGAAGGGGATGTCCTCACGCGTCAGATACGCCATGGTGGTGGCCGACTTCGAGGGGATCCACTTGTCGTACGCGCCGTCGTTGAACGCGACATGGCCGTCGCCCCAGCCGTGCGGCAGGTCCTGCAGGAACTGCAGGCCGAGGTCGTTCACCTCGGGCCGGAACGGCAGGACCTCCTTGGAACCGTCCGACTGGTGCCACACCGGCTTGCCGTTGGGCAGCCGCACCGGCCGCGGATCGCCGAATCCCCGCACCCCGCGCAGGCTGCCGAAGTAGTGGTCGAAGGAACGGTTTTCCTGCATCAGCACCACGATGTGCTCGATGTCCCGCAGACTTCCGGTCCGGCGGTTGGCGGGTATCTCCGCGGCGCGCGCGATGCTGGCGGAGAGCAGGGAGGTGGCCGCACCGGCCCCGGCCAGTTGCATGAATCGTCGACGATCGAAGGAGGTCATGGCGCTCCGGTTTTCTGTGGCGTTCGAGGGGAAGTAGCGGAATCGGTGCAGTCTCTTCCGCCGGGACGGTACGGACAACGGCAAATGGGCGAAAGGGCGGGAAAGCCTCCGTAAATCTTGATCGCGGGCCGAAACGTTGCCGCGGCCCCCGCGCATGCTTCCGTCGGCTCCTGCCAGCCCATCCCGGGGCGTTGTGACGCATGACGCATCGGATGAGCCGGTATCCGCCGGGGCGAACTCCGTTTCGCGGAGCCGAGGACGGGCACGCGAGCAGTGTGCTTCGGACCGGAGGCACGCCACGGGAACAGCCCGGCTGGGCAAGGCGTGTTCACGGTCGCCCGAGTTGTCTGGAATGTCCTCCTGTGGTGACACCGACAACAGCCAAGGGAGGCACCGGCTCATGACGGCCGTACAAGCACATCTGCGAGCACACCCCAAGCACACGCACGACGACGCCCCCGACACCTCCGGCGCGTTCCACCGGATCGCCGAACTGCCGGACGGCTCGGAGAAGGAGGCGCTGCGGGAGGAAGTCGTCCGGGCCTGGATGCCGATGGCCGAGCGCATCGCCTCGCAGTACCGCAACCGCGGTGAAACGCCCGAGGATCTGCGGCAGGTGGCCATGGTCGGCCTGGTCAAGGCGGTCAAGCGCTATGAGCCGGACCGGGGTTCGGCCTTCGAGAGCTACGCCGTCCCGACCGTCGTCGGCGAGGTCAAGCGGCACTTCCGCGACCATATGTGGGGCCTGCACGTGCCGCGCCGGGTCCAGGAGCTGCGCAACCGGGTCCGTACCGCCGTCCAGGAGCTGATCCGTTCACCGGACGACCGTTCGCCCAGCGTCAGGGACATCGCCCGGCACACCGGCATGGCCGAGGAGGACGTCCTCGTCGGCATGGAGGCGCTCGAGAGCTTCCGTACGCTGTCGCTGGACGCCGCACTGCGCGGCGCGGACGACGGCTACGCGCTGGTGGACACCCTCGGCTCCACCGAGTCCTCCTACGAGCGGGTGGTCCAGCGCGAATCCCTCAAGCCCTGTCTGCGCAGGCTCCCCGAGCGCGAACGGGAGATCCTCTACCTGCGGTTCTTCTGCGACGAGACCCAGAGCCGGATCGCCGACCGGCTCGGCATCTCCCAGATGCATGTCTCCCGGCTCATCAGCCGCACCTGCGCCCGCCTGGGCGAGGAGGTCGGCGCGCGTGCCGCGTAGCGCCCACGCCCCCGGCGACCGCGCTCCCGGTGGCGGCCACCGCCCCGGCGACCGCCGCCCCGTGCCCAGCCGCGGTGAGCGGGGAGGCTGTGAGCGGGGACACCGTGAGCGGTGCGCGCCTCATCCGCCCGGTCCCGCCTCCCGCTCCTCGGCGCATACGACGCACAGCTCCGCGTGGGGCAGCGCCAGCGACCGCTCCCGGCCCTGAGGCAGGCCGCATCGCGTGCAGATCCCGAAGGATCCGGCGCGCAGCCGGTCGAGCGCCGCGGCGGTCCGCTCCAGCAGGGCCTCGTCCGCCTCCGCGCGCGTGCGCAGCTCCCGGAGCGTCATGGCCTTCGCACCCGTGTCCCCCGCGTCGAGATCGCAGTCCGCGCGCAACGCGGACGCGGCCTCCTCCGTCCGGGCGAGCTGCGACCGCAGCCGGTCCGCCTGCTCCGACAGCCGGTCTGCGGCCTCCTCCAGGTCCCGGGGCCGCAGCGGGCTCTCACTCGTCTCCGCTCTGTTCATCCGCCGTACCTCCCTGCGCGTCCGCACCCCGGGTCCCCGCGGTGGCCACGGTCACTCATGGCGGGCTATGCGATCGTTGAGATATGCGTGGCACGGCGGTAACGCTGTTCCTCTGCGGCGATGTGATGCTCGCCCGCGGTGTGGACCAGATCCTGCCGCACCCCGGCGACCCGGAGCTCCACGAACCCTTCATCCGCGACTCCCGGGCCTACGTCGAGCTGGCCGAGGAGGCGAACGGCCCGATCCCGCGCCCCGTCGATTTCCCCTGGCCCTGGGGCGACGCGCTGGCGGTACTGGACGAGGCGGCACCCGATGTGCGGGTGCTCAACCTGGAGACGAGCGTGACCCGCAGCGATGAGTTCGCCCCGGGGAAGGACGTCCACTACCGGATGAGCCCGGACAACCTCCCCTGCCTGACCGCGGTCCGGCCCGATGTCTGCGTCCTGGCCAACAACCATGTGCTCGACGGCGGCCGGCGCGGGCTGGAGGAGACACTCGACACCCTGGCCGCCGCCGGACTCCGGGTGGCCGGAGCGGGCCGTGACGCGGCGGCCGCGCGGCGCCCCGCCGTCGTCCCGGCCGGTGACCACCGCCGGGTGCTGGTGTTCTCGTTCGGCGCGGCCTCCAGCGGCATTCCTGGCCGGTGGGCCGCGACCGAGGACCGGCCCGGGGTCGACTTCCTGCCCGATCTCTCCGACGCCCGCGCGGCCGCGATCACCGACCGCGTACGGCAGCTCAGCCACCCCGGCGATATCGCCGTCGCCTCGGTCCACTGGGGCGGCAACTGGGGATACGGCGTCTCACCGGACCAGATCCACTTCGCCCACGCCCTGATCGACGGCGGTGTCGACCTCGTCCACGGCCACTCCTCCCACCACCCCCGCCCACTGGAGGTGTACCGCGGCAAGCTGATCCTCTACGGCTGCGGCGACGTGGTCGACGACTACGAGGGCATCGGCGGCTACGAGCGGTACCGCGACGATCTGCGGCTGCTCTACTTCCCCGCGGTGGACCCGGACACCGGCCGCCTGATGAGCCTGCGCATGGTGCCCCTGCGGTCACGGCGGATGCGGCTGGAGTACACCGGCCACGAGGACGCCGCATGGCTGGGCGCGACCCTCGACCGGGCCGGGTCCGGCCTCGGCTCGCATATCGACGTCCGGCCCGACGACGTCCTCACCCTGCGCCGCCGGCCCTGACCCCGCCGGGTCAGACGATCTTCGAGCGCACCAGCCCGCCCAGCACCAGCGCCCCGGGGATCAGCGGCAGCCACACCGTGATGAAGCGGTACGCCAGCACCGTGGACGTGGCCGCCTCGACCGGCGCCCCCGCCGCGACCAGCGCGATGACCAGCGCCGCGTCGACCGAGCCGATACCACCGGGGGAGGGGACGACGGCGGCCACCGCCGTGGCGGCCAGATACGCGAGCATCACATGCGCCGGCCGCACCTCGAGCTCCAACGCCAGGGCGACCGCCACCAGCCCCGCCGCCTGCAGCAGGGGAAACGCCAGCGAACCACCCCACAGCGCCAGCGCCCTGGACGGCCGCATGTGCAGCGACCGGGCGTCGGCCATCGCGGTGCGGAGAAACCTCACCACGATCCGGCGCACCGGACGGATCAGCGCCACCCCGGCCACCAGCGCCCCGGCCGTCACCACCGCGCCGGCCACCACCATCGCGCTCACCGACTCCGGGAGCAGCGGGCCCAGCCGCAGCGCCTGGGGAAACACCAGAAGCAGCACCACCAGCAGCCCCACCCGGGTCGTGGCCTCCGCCAGGAAGTACAGGGCGAGCGCCGCCGAGGAACGGGCGGGCGGCAGCCCGCAGCCGGTCATGAACCGGATGTTCACCGCGCTCGCGCCGATCCCCGACGGCAGCAGATGATTGGCCGCCCCCGCGGCGAACTGGGTGGCGAACAGCCGCCTGGCCGGCAGCCGCTCCAGCACCGTGCCCTGCCGGGCGAACGACACCGCCACCCAGCCGAGCCCGGTCGTGGCCACCGCCGTCAGCAGCCAGTACGGATTGGCGGTGAACATCTGACGGGCGCCGGAGCCGATCAGCGACCGGTGCTGGACCACCCAGTAACCGACGACGAGCAGCGGCAGCAGGCACAGGATCTGGCGCAGCGGAAGCCGCCGGAGCAGGGCCCAGCGCCCCGCCCGCTCCTTGGGCCGCTCCACGGGCTGGTCCAGCGGCTGCCCCGTGGGGCACGGCATCACGTCAGGCATCGGTCCGGACACTCCTCTGGTCATGGGATACGTGCCGGATATGGCTCTTGGCCCAGCATGTTCGCGGAACGCGCGTCGCGCAGCGGGAGCGCGATCAGCAGGCCGAGGCAGATCCACACATAGGCGTTGCTGCCGAGGAAGCCGTCCACCCCGGTGGAGTCGAACCGCCACAGCCACACCACGCTGCTGCAGAGGAGCACGTACACCACCGCACAGACCCGGAGCAGCAGCCTGCGCCGGGCCGGTGGCGCGTCCGGCCGCAGCCCGCTGTCGACGAGCACCGCCAGGGCCGGAATCAGCCACACCAGATGGTGCACCCAGGTGATCGGGCTGATCAGACAGGCGGCGACCCCGGTCAGCGCGAATCCGGCCCGCTCGTCCCCGGCGGCCGCCGCGCGGCGCACCCGGTACGCCCAGACGGCCAGCACGGCGAGTACCCCGAGCCCCCACACCACCCCGCTCGGCGGAACCGGGTCGACCAGCCGGGCCAGCACCCCTTCCCACGACTGGTTGGAGACGTAACTGAGCACACCGATCCGGTCGGTGTCCCACAGCGCCTCGGTCCAGTAGACCCGCGAGGCCCCCGGCGCCACCGCCAGGGCGAGCAGAGTGGCCGTCGCGGCGGTGGCCGTGGCCGTGGCGGCGGCGCGCCACCGCCGGGTGATCAGCAGATAGCCGATGAAGATCGCCGGGGTGAGCTTGATGGCGGCGGCGAGCCCGATACCGCAGCCCGCGAACCGGCCACGCCCCGTGGACAGCAGCCAGGCGTCGAAGAACACCAGAACCAGCAGCAGCAGATTGACCTGCCCGAAGCTGAAGGTGTCCCGCACCGGCTCCAGCAGGGCGAACAGACAGGCCGCCACCACGAACGCGAACCACTTGTTCCAGCCGTGCCGGCGGACGATCGGCCCGATCAGCCAGGTCAGCAGGGTGGCCGAGGCGGCCACATTGAGCACCATGCTCAGGGTGATCGCGGCCGGCCAGTCGAACAGGGCCATCGGCAGCATGCACAGCGCGGCGAAGGGCGGATAGGTGAAGCCGTAGTCCGCCCCGTCCGCGCCGGGGATGGTGAAGTCGTAGATCCGGCCGTCCCGCAGCCAGTGGCCCACGGCGTCGTAGTAGACGTTCAGGTCGAACCAGTCCCGGTGCAGCGGGACGAAGGCCAGGAAGAGCCCCACCGCCACGGTGAGGGCGAGCGACAGTACCAGCCGTCCGCGAGGTGTGGTGGGCCCCGTCATGCCGAACGCTCCGATCGGTGGCCGCTGTGGACCGTGGAGAGCGTAGTGCCGGTGGCGAACCCCGGCGCGTGCCGTACGCACCACAGCGCGCACACCGCCAGCACGCCCCCGCATACGGCGAATGTCAGTTGCCGCGAATCCGGTGCGAACCCGTTGGGCAGTACGGCCAGCGTGAGCACCCCGCTCCCGGCCACCACCGCCTTGCGCACCGTTCCGCCCGGCCCGGCCGCCGCGATCACGAACAGCCCCCACAGCACGTACCAGGGCCGGATCGCCGGGCCCAGCACGGCCACCGCTATCAGGCTCAGCCCCAGCGCGTACACGGGCCGGGGGCGGGGTGGACGCAGCCAGGCGACCCCTATGGCCACGGCGGTGGCCAGCAGCCCCAGACCGTGCCACGCGGGGGCGGCCAGCGGAGCCAGACCGCTGCCGACGGCCTCCAGCATGGCGCCGGTGGCGCGGCCGAGGGTGCTGGTGAGCGCCCAGTTGTCCGGTGAGGCCGGGGTGGTGAGCGCCGAGATCCAGCCGTAGCCGGTGCCGGTGACGGCCGTCGCCACTCCGGTGGTGGCCAGGGCCAGTGCCCCGGTGGCCGCCACGGCGCCGACGCGGCGCCTGTGGCCCTCCACCCGGCGCACCCACAGTGTGGCCACCGCCAGCAGCCCCAGCGCGGCCGGAGCCTTGACCAGGGCGGCAAGCGTGACCAGCACCGCGCCGCAGGCCGGCCATCGGCCCGTCGCGGCCACCAGCCCGGCCCCGAGCAGCCCGAGCATCACGGCATCATTGTGCGCCCCACCCACCAGATGCAGCAGCAGGAGAGGGTTGAGCGCCCCCAGCCACAGGGCGGCGCTCGGGTCGGTGCCGCAGCGGCGGGCCAGAATGGGCAGCGCCAGAACCATCACCGCCACACCGAGCAGCGCGATCAGCCGCAGCCCGATCACCCCGAGGGACGGCTCGGCGCGCGAGGCGTGGGCGACGGCGGATTCGAAGGCCAGCGAGACCGGGCCGTACGGCGTCGGGGTGTGCTGCCACACCGGCGCCACCTCGTCCGCCAGCGGCCCGCCGAGCCGTATGGGGCCGTGGGTGTAGACATCGATGCGGGCGTGCACCATGGCGCCCTGGGCGAGATAGCTGTACACATCCCGGCTGAACAGCGGTGGCCCGGGCAGCAGCGGAGCAGCCCAGATGGCGAGCGTGAGCAGCAGGGAGCGGGGGCCGGGCGGGCGCGGTCCGCGCACCTCGCGCCCCAGCAGCCACCATGCCGCGACCAGCAGCACCAGCCCGAAATAGGTGCTGATCAGCCCGAGCGCCTCTCTCCCGGAGTCAGGGGTGAGGGCATCCCCCACCGGCAGCGCTCCGGCCGCCGCCCCGCCCGCCGCCAGGGCCACTGACCCAGCGAGGCCGAGAAGCCGGCAGTGACCCGGAGCGACGGCGACACCTTGGACGAGAACACGACGCAGCACCCCGCCAGGGTCGCGAGAGCGCATGGCCGGAAATTGACGTCGCGGTCACCGGAGACTGGCCGAGAGGTGTCGGCCGGGCCACACCGCCGGCTGTGTGGGCACGATCGATGTCCATGGTGCCCGGTCGACCACGAGTTGACGCAGTTTGCGCAGCTCGCACGGGCTGTTCCAGCCGAGCACCCCGACCACCCGGCCCCGGTGTCCATAGGCCACGACGAAGTGGCCGCCTTCGAGCTCGCCGTGGAGCACGGCGAGTTCGGCCTCCGCGGGGAATATGCCGTACGCCTGGATATGGGCGTCGTACTGGTCGGTCCAGAAGTACGGTACAGGGGCGAACGGTTGGCCCGCGCCGAGCACATTGCGGGCCACGGCCTGGGCCTGTTCCGTCGCGTTCAGCCGGTGTTCCAGCCGCATCCGGCAGCCGAAGTGGTCGTTGTGCCACGAGGCGACATCACCGGCCGCGTAGACACCGGGCGCGGCACGGCAGGTGGGATCGCATTCGATACCGTTGCGCAGCTCCAGTCCGGATCCGGCCAGCCAGCCGACCGCCGGGGCGGCGCCGATGGCGACCACCACGACATCGGCGTCGAGCAGCGTGCCGTCGGTCAGCTCCAGCCCGGTCACCCGGCCGCCGGACTCGAAGAACCGCCGCACCCCGGTGCCGCAGCGCATGGACACGCCGTTCTTCGTGTGCAGCCGCCCGACGAGACCGGCGATCCGGTCGCCGAACTGCCGCCGCATCGGCACCGGCCGGGGGTCGATCATGGTGACGTCCAACCGCATCCTGCGGGCCGCCGCCGCGGCCTCCGAGCCGAGGAAACCCGCGCCGACCACCGCCACCTTCACATCGGGCTTGTGGCGCAGATCGGCGCGCAGCGCGAGGGCGTCGTCGAGGGTGCGCAGCAGATGCACCCCGGCCAGATGGTGGGCGCCGGGCAGGCTGTTGGGGGTCACCCCGGTGGCGATGACCAGGGCGTCGTAGGAGACGCTGTCGCCGCCCTCCAGCACCACCCGGCGGGCGGCGGTGTCCAGACCGGTGGCGGACTTGCCGAACAGCAGTCGTGCGTCGAGATCGGACAGCTCCTCGTCGGTGCGCAGCTTGATCCGGTCCGGCTCCCAGGTGCCCGCCAGGATCTGCTTGGACAAAGGTGGCCGGTTGTAGGGGGTGTGGGGCTCGTCGCCGATCAGGGTGAGCCTTCCGTCGTATCCCAGGGTGCGCAGCGTGACGGCCGCGGTGAGCCCCGCGACCGAGGCGCCCACGACCACGACGTTCCCCGGTGTGTTCACGCGTCGGCCAGGGCGATGGCCAGGGCGGGGCAGACGGCGGCCGCTTGACGCACGTCGTCGTGCAGTTCCGCCGGTGGGCGCTCGTCGAGGAGGACGGCGACACCGTCCTGGTCCCGCTGGTCGAACACGTCCTGGGCGGCGAGTACGCACTGCCCCGAGGCGACGCATTTGTCCTGATGCAAGGTCACCTGCATGGCGTTCTCCGGCACTGGGGGATCAACGGAAGGCGGTTACCAGACGAATGTTCGGTAACGGGCGGAAGGGAGGCTAGTTCTCCTGCGTACCCAGCACAACACGCTCCGCAAGAAGCTGGCCACGCAGCGAGACATATGAGCCTGGCATGTGCACCCCGGGCAGGCCGTCCGGCCGGACCGGGGGCGCTGTCCAAATCACCAGGTCACACCCGGGTATCCGGGTCGCGGACCGCCGTGGAGCGAGGTGGGGCATCAGCGCCTCACATGGCGGAAATACGCAGGTTACGAAAGTTCCGCATAGCTCACGTACGGTTCGAAGAGGTCCACGATTTCCACCTCACGGAGGATCCTTGCGCACGCGGCCCACACCGCCCGACTGGCTGACGCACCCCCTGCGCGGGGCGCGGGCGCTGCGGGCCCCCATACCCTGGGCGGCGGTGGTCCGCGGAGCCCTCGGCGTGGGACCGGTGGTGGCCGTCGGCGTGGCGTCGGGACATTTGCCCTTCGGGATGCTCGCCGGGCTGGGGGCGATGTTCGCCCATATCAACGACCGCCCGGCCACCCGCGCCACCCGGACGGTGCGCATCGGCCTGCCCGCCCTCGCCGGGACCGTCGGCCTGCTGACCGGGGCCTGGCTGGGCACGCTGGGCCTCGGGATATGGATCGCGCTCGCACTCGCCGCGGTCGGACTGGTCTCCGGCGCGATCAGCGCCATCGGGCCGGTCAGCTCCGCCGCCGGGGTGCAACTGATGGTGCTCGCCGTGGTCGGCGCGGGCATGCCCGTCCCGGTGCCCCCGCCGGTCAAGGCGGGCCTGCTGCTCATCGGCGCCGTATGGGTGATCGCGATGGCCGCGCTGCTGCCACGCGTCATCCCCGCACGCCAGACCGCGCCCTCCGATGAACGGGAAACGGTGGCCGCCGTATACGACGCCCTGGCCGACCTGATGACGGCGGTCGGCACCGACGGCGGCCAGGCCGCCCGGCGCCGGCTGACCGCCGCCTACGACGCCGCGTACGAAGCCCTCTACGCCCACCGGCTCCCCTTCCACCGCCTCGACGGGGAGGAGCGGCGGCTGCGCGACCGGCTGGCGGTGGCCGGAGCACTCAGCGAGGGCGTGCTGACCCTCCTGTGGGAGAGCGAACCGGTACCCGACCGCATCGCGCGCACCCCCGCCCAACTGGCTCGCTCGGTGCGGACCGGACTGCCACCGGGCCGGCTGCCCGCCCCCGTACCCGACACCGCGGGCAACATGGCCATGCACCGGGCCGTGCTGCTCGCCGCCCGGGTCTTCGACGGCGAACCGGCGCCCCCCGTCGGCGCGGTCGTCCCCGGCCACCGGCAGCGGCTGCGCCGCGCGCTCGGCCCGGCGGGCCGGGAGTACGCCGCCCGGGTGGCGCTGTGCGTGGGCGTCAGCACCGTGCTCGCCCAGCAACTGCCGGGCGAGCACTGGTACTGGCTCCCCGCCACCGCCGCCTTCCTGGTCAAGCCCGACATGGGCCCGCTGGTCTCCCGGGCCCTCTCCCGAGCCCTCGGCACGGCTGTGGGCGTGGCCGTCTTCGGTGGGCTCGCCACGCTGTTCAGCCCGGATGCGGGCGCCCCCCTCGATGCGGGCGCCCCCGCCATCTGGCCGGTCGTCGTCGCGGCGGTCTGCTCCGCGCTGATCCCCGTCTCCGTACGCCACTTCGCCCTGCAGACCGCCGTGCTCACACCGTTGCTGCTGTCCCTCGTCTACCTAGGCGGCGACACCGACCCCGGGTTCACCCGGCTCACCGACACGCTGCTGGCCTGCGGTGTGGTGCTGGCCGCCGGGGCGCTGCCCGGGCTCGGCGGCCCGCGCGCCCAGGTGTCGGTGCGGCTGTCGCTCGCCGTCCGCGCCACCCGCGACCACCTGGACCGGGTGCTGACCGCCGAAGCGCCGTATGCCACCCGGCTGCGGCTGCGCCGCGAGGCATACCGCGCCCTCGCCGACGCCCGCCGCGCGGTGGAGGTGGCAAGCGCCGAACACCCGCCGTTCGGCCGGGACCTGGCGGCATGGGCGCCGGTGGTCTTCGCACTGGAGGAGATCGTGGACGCGGCCACGGCCTGCGGCGTACGGCTCGATCAGGGCGCCCCGCAGCCCGAGCCCGCCCTCGCGGCCCGGCTGCGGTCCGCGCTGTCCGACCTGGCCGACGCCGTCGCCGCCCGCCGTCCCCCGACGGACCTCGTCCTGCCCGCGGGGGCGGCGGTGGGAGACTGCGCGACCCTCGCCGATGTCACCGCCGGGCTGCGCAGGGTCCGCGACCTGGCGGTGGGCTGAGGCCCCGCACCGGGGCGGCGGATGGCGCGGCGCGCTACGGTGCCCCCGTCCTGCCCCGCGCACGCGTCACCGCCGCCGCCACCACCCACACCGACGCACCGACGACTTGGTGGGCGCGGTTCCGCGGGGGCGCTCACTCTGGTCGGGCCCGCGGGGCGTTCCACAGGTGGTGCATGGCGTACGAGCGCCAGGGCCGCCAGCCCTCGGAGTCCTCCAGATGCGCCCCGGCGCCGCGGGCCCCGGCCAGTACGGCGACATCCGACTCCAACAGCACATCGGGGTCGCTCAGTGCCCGCATCCGGACGTAGCCGGCCGTCCAGGGACCGATGCCACGCAGCCCCAGGAGTTCCTTCTCGGTCCGGTCGCGGTCGGCGCCGGCGTCCAGCCGCACCGTGCCGTCCGCGAGCGCGGTGGCGAGCGTGCGCAGCGTGGCGCGTCGGCTCTCCGGCATGCCGAGCTCCGCGAGCGGTGCCTTGGCCAGGTCCTCCGCGCGCGGGAAGAGATGCGTGAGCCCGCCGTCGGGCCGCGCCAGCGGTTTCCCGTACGCGGCGACCAGCGCATCGCCCAGCACGCGCCCGGCGGCCACCGAGACCTGCTGGCCGAGCACGGCGCGCACGGCGAGTTCATGGGGGTCGGCGGTGCCCGGGGAACGCAGTCCCGGCCGTGCGCCCACCAGGGGCGCGAGCGCGGCGTTGGCGCCGAGGCGCTCGGCGACCGCGTACGGATCGGCGTCCAGGTCGAACAGGCGCCGAATCCGCTGGATGGCGGTGGTCAGATCGCGCAGCTCGGTCAGGCGCAGCCGGCACTCCAGCCAGCCGTCACCGGGCCGTTCGTCGATCTCGACGATGGCGCAGGCGTGCGGCAGCCGCAGGGTGCGGCGGTAGGTCCGGACGCCTGGGGTGCCCACCATCTCCTCCAGGCCGGTGAGGGCGCGCCGGGCGAGATAGTCGAAGACCTGCGTGGTGTCGTACGGACCGCGGTAGGCGAGCCGCAGCGGCACCCCGGCCGTCCCGCCGTTCGTCCCCAGCACCCCGCCGGTGGCCACCGCGGGCCCGGACAGGGAGGACTTCGCGGGCCGGGCGGCACGCAGCTCGGTGGGGGTGGCGGCGTATATCTCGCGCAGCGTGTCATTGAACTGCCGGACGCTGGAGAACCCGGCCGCGAACGCGATCTCCGAGGCCCGCAGGGCGGTGGTCTGCAGCAGGATCCGCGCGGTGTGGGCGCGCTGCGCGCGGGCGAGCGCGACCGGCCCGGCGCCGAGCTCGGCGGTCAGTTGCCGCTGCACCTGCCGGGCGCTGTAGCCGAGCCGCGCCGCGAGCCCGGCCACTCCCTCCCGGTCCACCACTCCGTCCCCGATCATCCGCATGGCGCGGCCGACGGCGTCCGCCCGCGCGTTCCAGTCGGCGGAGCCGGGCACGGCGTCCGGCCGGCAGCGGCGGCAGGCCCGGAACCCCGCGCCCTGCGCGGCGGCCGAGGTCGGGAAGAACCGGACGTTCTTGCGCCGGGGCGTGGTCGCGGGGCAGCTCGGCCGACAGTAGATCCCCGTCGTGGCGACACCGAAGAAGAACTCGCCGTCGAATCGTGCGTCGCGGCTGCACACCGCCTCGTACCTGCTGTCGTCGCTCATCACACCTCCACTGTGCGCCCTGGCAGGGGAAGCGCGCTGGCGGAAATCGGACATGGCGCTCCCGGCCCCGTGGAGGCGGGGTGAAGGCCTGCGTGGGCCGGTGCTAGCGAGGGCCGAGGACGATGACGTCGGGCAGGTCGCGGTGGTCGTGATGGGCTTGGGCGATCCCCGCGAGGGAAGACCGGCCCAGCGCCTGGTAGGCGCCGACGAGCAGCTCATTCGCCAGCGCCTCCCTGGCGGGGTCACCGGCCGACGCCCAGTGCAGATCACGGCCCAGCGCCAGCGCTTCTGCCGGATCCCCGTGCGCGAGGCGCCGCCGGGCGTCCTCCGCGAGCCTGGCTACGCCCGCGGGGTCGTCGAGCAGGGGATACAGGGTCTGGGCGAACCGGTGGGCACCGGGCCCGCGGTGCACCGGCCGCTCCGGTGAGGTCTCGCCGGTCACGAGCGCACCGGCACCATCCACGGTGGCGACCCGCGCGGGGTCGGCGGGCGTGGCCACGGCGTCGTAGGCGCGCACATACAAGGCGCCGGTCTCATCGCGGTCGCCGGTCTTCAGCCTGGTGAGCGCCTCGCGCAACAGCTCCAGCCCGTGCCGCCGAGCGGCCATTTGGTCCGCGTCCCCGTCGTCGTCGGCGAGGTCGCGCCAGTGGCGTTCGATCAGCACACGTATCGCCTCCAGCGGCGTCTGCGCGCTGGTGTCGATGTCGCCGCCGTCATGGGTGTAGTAGGAGGCGACCGTGTCGCAGCTCGATCCGTCGTCGGACCACAGTCCGTAGTGCAGCCCGTCCGACCCGCCGTGCAGAAAGGTCAGGAACTCCGGCGGATCGCGGTAGTAGCGTCCGTGCGCCCGTGCGTCGATCCCCGGCCGGGCGGACAGCCCGGGGTCGTCGAACAGATCGGAGATACCGACCGGCGCCACGTCCATGTCCGCGAGCACCCGCCGCTCGGCCACGCCAAGCCCCTGGAGGAAGACAAAGAACCGCAGGAAGGACTCCGGCAGTTGGAGCCCCCAGCCCCGGCGGACGCGCTCCTCCACCGCCGCCCACCGCTCCCCGTCCTGCCGTACCCGCTGTTCATCACCCATGGGCCATTCCTCGCTCATCCCCCGAGTCCCCGAGTCCCCGAGTCCCCGAGTCCCGTGTGGTCCACGGAATCGAAGTCGGAGGCTAGCGGACCGTCGACACGAGGGGCGACGCGGCCGGGGCGAGCGATGCGGGCGGGGTGGCATGCGGGGGCGGGCAGCGTGGCGTTCGGACATACGCTCGGCTCAACGAGTGCCCGCGCACCGTGTCACGGCCCTGCGCCACCGCCAACTGCCCCTGAGGCAGGACGGGCGGGCGCTGCTAGAGTCGTCAAGGTGACTGCCGGGTCGGCCATGGGCCACGCACGAGTGAGGCGCCCGGCCTCGGCGTGAGCCCGAGGCGGGCCAGAGGCCCGCCCTTTCCTCCGTGTCATTCCTCCCGGCGCCCGTACGTGGCGCCTGTTCCAGCGGATTCCGCGATACGGAGACACACCACAGATGCCCCACCAAACGCAGCCTCAACACGGCTCCGAGCCCCAGGCCACCGTCGTCCAGTTGAATCACACCGCCGTCTACGCCTACGACCGGCAGCTGTCCGCCGAGTTCATCGCCGCGATTCTGGGGGTGGAGGTCGGCGCCCCGTTCGGCCCGTTTCTGCCCATCGACCTCGGCAACGGCGTAACGCTCGACTACTACGAGAAGCGCGACGAGCCCATACAGCCGCAGCACTACGCGTTCCTCGTGCCCGACGAGCAGTTCGACGCCATGATCGCCCGCCTGGAAGCGGTCGGCGTCACCTACTACGCCGACCCCGGCCACACCGACCCCGGACGGATCAACCGTCTCTTCGGCGGCCGTGGCGCGTACTTCGGCGATCCCGATGGCCACAACATGGAGATCATCACCCGGCCCTATATCCGTCCCTAGCCACAGGGGGAGTCGGCCACCGGTGGCGCGCCCGAAAGGGCGCCCCGCCGGGCCTACACCCGTGCGGCGCGTGTGTCGGCCAGAACCGTCTGCTGCCGGGCAGCGTCCACGGTCTGCGCCAGCAGGACGGCGATGGTCATGGGCCCCACCCCGCCCGGCACCGGGGTGATCAGCCGGGCACGCTCACCTGCGGACACGAAGTCGACGTCGCCAATATTGCCGGGGTTGTATCCGGCGTCGATCACTACAGCACCCGGCTTGATGTCCTCGCCATGGATGAGCCGGGGCCGGCCCACCGCCGCCACGACCACATCCGCTTCTCGGAGCACCGCGTGCGGATCGGCGGTCCTGGAGTGGCAATACGTCACCGTCGCGTTCCGGCCCAGCAAGAGCATCCCCACGGGCTTGCCCAGGATCGGGCTACGGCCCACCGCGACAGCGCGTCGGCCCGCGAGCTCGACGCGGTACTCGTCCAGGAGGCGCATGATCCCGCCGGGAGTGCACGAGACGAAACCCGGCAACCCGAAGCTCATGGCCCCGAAGGAGCTCATGGTGACGCCCCGCCTTCGCGCAACGGGCGCGCTTCATACGGACATACGTGGCCGAGGCCGGATCCTCACCCACCAACACCGTTGCCAGACAAGGGGTGATTCCCGTACGCCACACGATCTCCGAAGCCTGGCCCGCCGCTTCCGCCACGAGCGCGGGCAAGGCCGGCGCCGTCCATGAGCTGGGCCGTCTGTGTCGAGGACAAGGTCGCCTCCCAGGCGTTACCGACCACTCGCCCAGGCGCACGGCATCGACCCGATCGTCAGACCGCTCCCCGGTGGTGCTCCACCTCAGCGCCAGTCATGGCCCGGACGTCACTGTATGGCAATCCGGACGACCTTTGTTGCGTGTTTTTCTGCCGTTTCCCTCGCCGCCGCACACCGAGCGTTTCCATGAGTACGAGTGAATGACACCCTTGGCCTGCGCATGATCCGGAGGCCCCTAGACTATCTCGCAATCCTCACGTTGATCGGAGCACGACATGCGTCGCCTTGCCCTTGCCCTCCTGGCATGTTCAGCCCTCACACTCGCCGGGTGCGCGCAGGACTTTGACCGGGGTCCTGATGGGACAGTCTCGGACAAGGTCAAGGACGGGAAGAAGTTCTACTTGGTCGTCGATCCGGCCAAGGGCGGCGATGAGAAGAAGTTCCGGGTCAGCAAGTACGACTACCACGACTGCAACCGGGGCTCGAAGTACCCCAAGTGTGTTGATGACTAAGGGCTGTTGAGTCTGAGCCCGGGTGGACGGCCGGGGTGGCCGGGGTGGCCACCCCGGCCGACGTGTGAAGCGGCACGCGCGGCCTGACCAACTCCCTGCTCTCCGGTCGTTCAGGTGAGCATCTCGGCGAAGCGCCGCGCGAAGAGGTAGGCGTCGCCGGGCCAGCGGGCGGAAAGGTATCGGCCGTCCTGGACGACGAAGGCGGGGGTGTCGTCGGTGGCCGTGCCGCGACGCCGTAGCTCGACGGGTCCGCGTTCGAACTGGGCGGGGTCGTTCAGGGTGGCGACGACCTCGTCCTGGACGTAGGCCGGATAGGTGCGGTAGTAGCGGCCGCGGCGCCAGGCCGTGAGGTAGTAGGCGGTCCGCTCCATGTACGCGGGCAGGCAGGTGGTGCGCCGGTCGGCGAGGAGGCTGCGGCCGGTGGCCGGGTCGCTGGTGCGGGCCAGGGTGAGCACGCCGTGGCAGATGGCGCCGACCGGGCGGTCCAGCCGCCAGAATTCCGCGATCTTCTCGCGCAGGACGTCGGAGCCGAGGTACTGGCGCATCCCCGGGGCGTGGCCGCCGGGCAGGATCAGCCCGTCGTACACCTCGGGCTTGAGGTCCGCCCATGCGAGGGGGCGGCGGAAGGCGGTCGCCTCGGTGAGCTGCTGGTAGAACTCCTTGGGCTCGGGCTCCGCGCCGAGTTGCCCGAAGAGCACTCCGGTGATCAGCAGCGGATCGGCGGCCGGCGGGCCGTCGCCATGTTCGGTGGCGATCACCACCTCATGGCCGAGGTCGGTCAGGAGCTTCCAGGGCACGGCCACCTCGGTGACGTCGAAGTCCCGGTCGGGCAGCGGCAAGAGAATACGCACGGGGACTGCCTACCACGGGAGCCACGGCCGACGCCCCTGCCCCGGCGCATGTGCCGGGGCGGGGGCGGGGGCGGGGGTTACTTCCAGATGGAGTCGACCCATTCGGGGTGGTCGATGAACGGGTTCCGGTTGTGCTGGAAGCTGTCGTAGATGACCTGGTTGCGGTTCTTCTCGAAGGCGTCGGGCGGGTCCTCGGCGCTCCACTCCTTCAGTACGGACAGGCGGCCGATATGGGGCGCGGAGCCGTTGTCGACGTTGTCGTTGGGCTCGAGGTCGGCGAAGCCGTCGTCTCCGTCGTAGCGGACGGCCATGTAGAGGATCATCCGGGCGACATCGCCCTTGACCTGGTCACGGGGTTCGAAGGAGTCGTCGTCGGTGCGGTTGCCGGGGGCGTCGGGCACGTCCTGGCCGCCGTTGTCGAAGTCCTTGTTGCCGCGGATGCTGTTCACCGTGACGTTTTCGGGGCGCAGGTGGTGCAGGTCGGTGCCGGGCCCGGTGGCCGTGCCGAAGTCGCCGTGCGACTTCGCCCAGACGTGCTCGCGGTTCCAGTCGTCTGGGTTGCCGCCGTTCGCGTCCTTGGCCTGGGAGCGGCCGCTGTAGAGGAGTATGACGTTCGACGGGTTGTCCGGGTCCTCGTCCGTGGACTGCAGCGCGTCCCAGACCTCGTCGTAGGACACCTTGGTCTGGTCGCTGATGATCGTGTGCAGCGCGGCCTTCAGCTCCGGGCCGCTCTTGCCCATCGCGTCCTGGTAGTAGTCGTCCAGCGCCTGCACGGCCGTGGGCCGATTGGTGTCGGTCGTGGCCGGCGTGTCGGCGGCGGCGACCGAAGGGGCGGCGATACCGGCCACGGCCACTACGGCCAGCAGGGGGAGGCGCCGTGATCGGCGCGGGCGATGAGTGGACATGATGTGGGGGGTGTCCTCTCTTAGATGTACCCGGACCGCCAACCGGCGCCGCGAGTACGGATGTTCAAGGCACAAGCTCTGGGAGATTCCCATGCGCGAAGCCCGAACACGTGTACATGGTGTGCCCGTTCGGCGCGGATCTGATGAACGCCCCGTGGTCAAGGGAAGGGCCGGCCGCCGTCGACCGCGGCTCGTCCGAGGACTCGCGTGAGGAGTGGGAGTGGGCGGCTTGGCCCGCCATCGGCACGGACGGCAGACCGCCGATGACCAGGTCTCCGCCGTGCCGGATGTGGAGTGCTGGCAGTATCGACGTATGGCTGAACAGATCATCGCCGCGTGTGACGGGGCATCGAAGGGAAACCCCGGGCCCGCGGCCTGGGCATGGGTTATCGCGGGCACCGACGGTGCGCTGGAGCGCTGGGAGGCCGGGCCGCTTGGCACCGCGACCAACAACGTGGCCGAACTCACCGCGCTGCAGAGGCTGTTGGAGTCCACCGACGCGGCCGTGCCGCTGGAGGTGCGCATGGACTCGCAGTACGCGATGAAGGCGGTCACCACATGGCTGCCCGGGTGGCGGAAGAAGGGGTGGAAGACCGCCTCGGGATCCCCGGTGGCCAACCGCGAGCTCGTGATGCGTATCGACGAGCTTCTGGGTGGCCGCAAGGTGGAATTCGTCTATGTTCCGGCGCACCAGGTCGACGGGGACCCGTTCAACGCGGCAGCCGACCAGGCGGCCAGCCACACCGCCCGCACTCAGGAGCCCGCGGGCACCTCGCTCGGGTCCGCCCTGCCACCGCCCGAGGCCCGGACGGCGACACGCTCAGCGGGCCGCGGTGGCACGGCGCGACCGCGCACGACGGCGGCACAGCGGGGGACAGGCACCCGCTCCAAGGCGTCCATCAAGGCGAAGTTCCCCGGCCGGTGCCGCTGCGGCACGCCCTACGCCAAGGGTGAGACGATCATGAAGAACGCCGACGGCTGGGGCCATCCGGCCTGCGCCACCTGAGCCACGGGGCATCCGAGGGAGTCCACCCGAACCGCTCCGATCCCAGTCCGCCTTGATCCGGTCCGCTCCCTGGCCGGATCAGGGCGCGGCGAAGAGCGTGGGGAACCGTGGGGCGAGCCAGGGCTTACGGCCCCAGGCGAGGACGTGGCCCCTGGCGGCGGCGCCCCACGGGCCGAGGCGGCCCAGCGCCATCAGAAGGAAGGCGACGGGCTCGGTGAGGATGGTGCAGTCCGGGCGGCTCGGCGGGTGCGGGGTGACGGTGACAGCCCCGTCGGTGAAGGTGGCGCCGAAGCGGGCGCCACCCCTGAGGCGGATGGTGAAGCGGGCGGTGAGCCCGGCGCTGGCCGTGGTGTCGACCACCCGTGGCATGGCCGTGATCAGGAACGGCAGGGTCAGCTCGACCCGGGCCCGGTTGAGCATATGCGGGCGGCCCAGCGCACGGGCGAGGTCATAGCCGTGGCCGAGCATATGGGTCAGCAGATACGACCCCAGTACGTCCGGGCTCATCGGGCCCATCGGTGTGACCAGTTCGCCGTGTGACGCGGGCCGGGCCGCCGACCGGAGGAAGGCGTCGGCCTGCTCCACGATCATGGCGGCCAGCGGCTCGGCCCGGCGCTCGGCGAACGCGGCGAGCGCGAGCTGGTTGGCCTCGGCCAGCCCGTGCGGCGTGCCGTCCCCGTAGCCGCGTGTCTTCCCGTCCGCGAGGTGCGCCATCAGCTCGTTGGCCTGCGCCAGATGCGCCGCCGCCTCCCCGACCGTCCACCGTGACCCGGGCACCGGAGCCCCGGTGTCGGGTGCGCCGCGCAGCGTTGTGGCGATGTCGGCCGCGGTAGCGCGTATCGCCTCATCCAGCCCCGTGGGCCACGTGCCGCCGTCGCCCTGCCCGCTCACGGAATCCACGCGCCCTCCCTGCACCGGGCCGGGGAGCTTCCCCGGGGTACGTACCCTGTCACGGCCCCACGGCCGCCACGATCACGGTGTCAGCACGATCCTGCCGAACACCTCGCCGGCGTCCATTTTCTGGTGTGCCAGCACGGCTTCCTCCAGCGGCAGCACCTCGTGCACCACCATGGGCAGCTCGCCGCGGCTCGCGGCAGCGAACTGCTCGGTCCGCACCGCACGTCGATCGGCTTCGGCCACGGTGTCGGCGCTGAAGGTGGCGAAGGACATCGACTTCTTGAACGCCGCCATCATCGTCATGCCGAAGTCCGCCGGCGGCTGGCCCCCGACCATGCCGACGGCCACCATGCGACCGTTCGGATTGAGCTTGGCGAAGAAGGACGGCATATCCGCACCGGCGACGATGTCGATGATGACGTCGTAGCCCTCGGGAGCGTCCTCGGCTCCCTCGCCGGAGCGGTCCAGCACATGGGTCGCGCCCAGCTTGCGCAGGCGGTCACCACGCTCGGCCGACGACGTCGTGACCGCCACCGCGCCGGCACCGGCACGAGCCGCGAGCTGGACCGTCAGGATCCCGATGCTGCCGGCCGCACCGCGCACCAGCAGGGACTCGCCAGGCGCGAAGTGGGCATGAGCAAGGGCGAAGTGGGCCACCATTCCGGAGCTCCCGAGCGTCACCGCGTCGACCGGCGACAGGTTCGCGGGGAGGGGCAGGATCTCCTCGACCGAGGCAATCGCCTGTTCCACGTAGCCGCCACGCACGCCGGTGAACGCCCATACGCGCTGACCGACCCATGACGTGTCGACGCCGTCGCCGACCGCGGTCACGATGCCCGCTACCTCGCTGCCGGGGATATGGCCCTCCTTGAAGCCGTAGGTGGCGAGAACACCGCGTCGGATCACGACGTCGACGCCGCCGACGCCGATCGCCTCATTGGCGATGAGTACCTGTCCCTCGGCGGGAGTGGGGGCAGGGAGGTCGATGAGTGCCAGACCTTCGGGGCGTCCGAACGCCTGGATCGCGACTGCCTTCAATGTCGTCTCCTTTGTCCTGGGGAGGGGCGGCCGGGATCGATGGGGACCGGCTGAGACCGGTCGGCCCCGGTCCCGGCGCCGAGGGGCCGCACCCGGAGAAGCGCCGTGCCTCCATGCCTTCGGACGCTAACGGACGCCCCCGTCCGTTTGGCTAAAGTGAGAGCGGTGACCGACCGTTTGCCTCACACCCTGCGCTCCGACGCCCTGGACAACCGCGAACGCATCCTCGACGCGGCCCGCGCGCTGTTCGCCACCGAAGGTCTGAACGTGCCGATGCGCGAGATCGCCCGGCAGGCCGGGGTCGGCCCCGCCACCCTGTACCGCCGTTTCCCGACCAAGCAGATGCTGGCCACCGAAGCCTTCGTGGACGAGATGCGCGCATGCCACGTCTTCGTCGACGAGGGGCTCGCCGAGCCGGATCCATGGCGTGGCTTCTGTCTCGTGATCGAGAAGACCTGTGAGCTGCACGCCCGCAGCCGAGGCTTCACCGAAGCCTTCATGTCGACCTTCCCCGACGCGATGGACATCGCCGCGGAGCGTGCGTACGCGCTGAGGTCGATCGCCGAACTGGCCCACCGCGCCAAGGACGCCGGCCATCTGCGCCCCGACTTCGTCCTGGACGACCTGATTCTCATGCTCATGGCCAACAGGGGCATCCACACCACATCGAAGGCCACCCGGGTCGCGGCTTCCCGGCGCTTCGCCGCGCTCGTCATCCAGGCATTCCGCGCCTCCCCGCAGCACTCACCGCTCCCGCCGGCGGCACGGTTGGCGCCCGCGGCACCAGGCAAGATCATGTGAAGACGCCACCGAAGGCGTGTCACTTGTCCGGGTGGTCGTGTAACCGTCGCGTCGACCGGCCGGGCGCCCCCTCCCCAGCGCAGGCGAAATAAGGTTAGGCCAACCTTCGTTTCGTGGGAGCTGCTGAAGAGATCTCCGAGTCGCCGTACCGACGGGTGTTGCCACCAGCCTGGTCGGCGCCGTCTTCCTGGTCGTGATGGCCACCCGGGTCCGGGACGGTGCCGGGGCGCCCCCTGCCGACCGGATGCGCATCCGGAGCCCGGCCGTCTTCCTGGCCACCACGGCCGTGCTCGCGGCGGTGCTCGTCGGCGTGACGATCGCCGCCGTGCTGCTGGGGGACAGCAAGCTGTTGCTCGGCGACGTGGTGAACTGGGCACAGGGCAGGGCGGGCCGGACCGTCTCCTTCGTCCTCGACACCCGGATCCCCAGGGTGCTCGCGGCGCTCCTCGCGGGCGCGGCACTCGCCCTGGCCGGAACACTCGTCCAGGCCGTGACCCGCAACCCGCTCGCCGAACCCGCCGTCCTGGGCGTCTCCGGCGGGGCCCGCGCTCGGCGCCGTGCTCCTCGTGACAACGGCGCCCGTGGCCGGGTCGTGGGGGATGGCCGGGGCGGCGTTCGCGGGCGCCGCGGTCAGTTCCGTCCTCGTCTTCGGGCTCGCCGCCAGAGGCGGGTTCCAGCAGAACCGGCTCGTCCTCGTCGGATTCGGCGTCGCCACCGGAACCGCCGCGCTGATCAACCTGCTCATCGTCCTCACCGACCCGTTCAACGCGACGAAGGCGCTCACCTGGCTGTCGGGCTCCACCTACGGGCGATCCCTGACCGATGTGTCGCCTCTCGCGGCCGTGCTCGCCGTGGGTGTGCTCGTCGCGATGGTGGGGCGCACGGAGCTCGACCTGGTGTCGTTGGACGAGGACACCCCCCGGCTCCTGGGACTCCGGCCGGCACGGGGACGCCTGGGATTCCTCGCCCTGAGCGTCCTGCTCAGCGCCACCGCCGTGGCAGCCGCGGGCACGATCGGCTTCGTGGGCCTCGTGGCACCGCACGCGGCCCGGGCCCTGGTGGGCCGACAGCACGCCCGGGTGGTCCCGGTCGCGGTCCTCCTCGGCGCCACGCTCGTGTGCACCGCGGACCTGCTGGGCCGCACGGTGATCGCCCCGGCCCAGCTCGGTGCCGGCCTGATGACCGCGGTGATCGGCACGCCGTACTTCCTCCAACTGCTCGTGCGCAGCCGCCGCTAGCGCGCGCATCGAAGTGGCGTGGCAGGGGAGACCGAGGCGTGCCCCGTGTCCGCCTGGTGGTGCGCCATGCCGACGGTAGCCTCTACCGCGGACGACGGCACGCGGGCGGGAGGGTCGGGCATGAGCCTGTGGGGCAAGGCGCTGGATGCCGCGGGGATCAGTGACCCCCGGCTGCGGGAGGACTATACGCACCAGCGGAAAGTGGTGGCGGGCTACCGGCGCAGCTCCTACCTCGCCGCGCGCCTGCTGCTGCCCCCGCCGTTGCTGCCGCATCTGATCGCGGCGACCGCCTTCATGCATCGCACCGACACACTCCTCGACAGCGGCCCCGCCGAGGAGCGTGCCGGGGCCTTCGCGGATTGGGTGAAGGAGGTGCGTGAGGGCCTGGCCGGTGGCGGAAGCGAGCATGCCGCCGTACGGCCGCTGCTGCACACCGTCTCCTCGCACCCAGGGCTGCGCGACCGGGTCGAGGACTTCCTCGACGCGGCCCCACTGGAGCTGGAGTTCACCGGATTCGCCACCGAGGCGGACTACCAGCGTTATGTCGACGCGTATGCGCTACCGGCGTTCATGCTGATCGCGGGCCTGATCGCAGGGGAGGACACCGCGGCGGGCTACCGCGAGGCATGCCGCGTGTACATCGACGGCAGTCAGCGCCTGGACTTCGTCAACGACCTGTCCGAAGACCTCGCCGACGGGCGCCTGAATCTGGTGCGGGAGACGCTCGACGCGCATGGTGTCACCCGCGTCGACCTGGAGAACGCCCGGGACACCGCCGGAACCCGGAGCCTGCTGGCGCACCTGCTCGGCCAGGCTCGCCAGTCCCTGTCCACCAGCCGGAGCCTGGTCGGCCTCGCGCCGCCCGAGGGGCGCCCGCTGTTCCGCGCCATGATCGAGATCGAGCAGCTCACGGCCACGGCAGCCGCCGCCAAGGGCCCCGGCGTGCTCCGCGCCCCCGCCCGTCCTCCGCTGTCGACCACCGCTCGGGTGCTGCTCCGGGAGCGCCGCCGCGCCCGTCATCCGCGCTGAACGTGACACACGCGCTCGTGAGTGCTGAACGTGGCACGCGTACGTGGGTGCCGAGCGGGCAGCGGCACAGCTTGCCTCGTCGCCCGGGGTCTCTCAGGAAGCGGGTGCCTCGCTGGGCTCGGCCGCGCTGGTGTCCGCCTCCGGGGTGGCAGTCGAGTAGAAGACGGACTTCTGCTGCTTGGTGCGGTGTGCTTGGCCCTTGGCGACGAGTGATTCGAGGGTGCTGCGGACGACCGTGGGCTTGATGTCGCGTTCCGGAAGAGCCTGGGTGAGAGTGGCGGTGATCTCGGCTGCGGAGCGGGGCTCGCCGTGCTGGGTGAGGTCATTGCGCACGAGCTCCCGGAGCGTGGGCGCGCCCGCTTCGCGTACCGGCTTGCGGCTCGGGCGGCTGTCGGCCGACTCCGCGCCCTTCCGCTTTCCGCTGGTCGCGTCGGCCTTCTTCCGGGGCTTGCGCTTGGCAGGCAGCGCCGCGGATTCCCGTGTCGCGGACGAATCATCCTCGGGGTCGCTGACGCCGCCGTTCTCCGGTGCGCCACAGGCGGCGTCGTCACCAAGAGTCTCGCGCATGCTGAGCAGAAGCGTCCGGTTGCCTTCCAGCACCGCCAACTGCTGTTGCAGTGAGGTGATTTCGGAGCTGAGACGCTCGTGTTCGGCGGAGTTGCGTTCCAGATCGGCGGCAACCTGAGCCGCGTACTGGGATTTCAGGCTGGTGTTATCGGCAGGAGTGTCCACTACAAGCTCCCTCATCTGGGCGCACACCACGTTGGTGCTGGATGGTACATCCGTGTGATTGCCACGTGGAGGCTGATCCCGCCGATGAGCCGGCGCGGTGGCCGCGGTCACCGCAGGAGGTGCACACGCGGTCGGCCTCTCGATGGCCATGTTCTGACGGCCGGACAGCCCTTGCCTCACTCAGCCTGACACTCGTAAGGTGACGTGTGTCAGGCTGCCATCAACTCCTCAGCAAGGAAGGCGAGATGACGACCACCGCATCCGAGACCGCTTCCACCGAGGAAGCTCCGTTCTTCCCCGCCCCGCGCACCTGTCCGTTCAGCGCACCTCCGCAGCACACCGCGTTCCGGGAAGCCGGCGGTCTCCACAAGGTCACCATCTGGGACGGCTCCACACATTGGCTGGCCACCCGGCACGCGGACATCCGTGCCGTTCTCTCCAGCCCGTCCTTCAGCGCCGATGTGCGCAACCCCGACTTCCCGCTGGTCCACTCCAACCAGCCCGAACACGAGGGCGGTCTGTTCCTGCGGCTGGACGACCCTGAGCACGCCCGGCTGCGGCAGATGCTCACCAAGGAGTTCAGCGTCAAGCGCACGCAGGCGATGCGCGAGAACCTGCTGCGGATCACGGACGAGTTGATCGACGCCATGCTTGCCAAGGGCGGCCCGGCCGACTTCATCCGGGACTTCGCGCTGCCCCTGCCCTCCCGGGCCATCTGCCTCATCCTCGGCGTCCCCTACGAGGACCACCACCTCTTCGAGCGGCACGCCAACGCCGGGACGGACCTGGACGTCAGCCACGAGGAGCGCGCCCGTACGCAGCGGGAGGCGTTCGCGTACTACGAGGCCCTCGTCGAGCGCAAACGCCGTGAGCCCTCGGACGACATGATCAGCCGGCTGCTGGCCCACCACACCGGCCCGGACGGGTTCGCGCCCGAGATGATGCCCGTCCTGGTCGGGATCCTGGTCGGCGCCGGGCACGAGACCACCGCCAACATGCTGAGCCTGGGCACGGTGGCGCTCCTGGTCAACCCCGACCAGCGCGACCGGCTGCGGGCCCGCCCCGAGTTGGCCCCGAGTGCCGCGGAGGAGATGCTGCGCTACTGGAGCATCGTCTCCACCGATCCGCGGCGTGTGGCCCTTGAAGACGTCGAGGTGGGCGGGCAGCTTGTCCGCAAGGGCGAGGGAGTCATCGTCTCGCTGATCGCGGGAAACCGGGACCCTCGCGCCTTCGGTGCCAACGAGGACGAGTGCCCCGTGGACACGCTCGACATCGCGCGCAACGCCCGCCGCCACGTGGCGTTCGGATTCGGCTCCCACCAGTGCCTGGGCCAGAACCTGGCGCGGGTGGAGATGCAGGTCGCCTGGCCGCGGCTCTTCGAACGCATCCCCGGGCTGCGGCTCGCCATCGCCCAGGACGACCTGCCGTTCAAGAAGAACTCCATCGTCTATGGCCTCAACTCCCTTCCGGTCACCTGGTGAGCCGGGCGGACCCCTGACGACGGAAGGACTGGCCGTCGAGGTATCGCAGAATGAGGTGCATGAACGAGGACACCGCCACCGACACCACCCGCAGGCGCAATCCCCGCGGCCAGGGGGACCGGCTCCGCGCGGAGATTCTGGCCGCCGTGGCACGGCTCCTCGACCAGAAGCTCACCGGAAACCCGCTGCCGGTGTCCCTCCGGGAGGTCGCACGCGAAGTCGGCATCGCAGCTCAGAGCATGTATCTGCACTTCGCCGACAAGGACCAGCTCGCCCGCGCCGTCGCCGAGGACGGCTACCAACGTGTCGTCGCGGCCATGCGCGACGCCGACGCCCAGGCGGCCGACCACGGAGCCGACGCCGGTGAACGCCTCCGCGCCCAGGCGAACGCCTTCTGCACCTTCGCCCGCACCGAGCGCGGTGTCATCCGCCTGATGTTCGGTCATAACTCGTCCAGCTTCGGCGAGCCCGGCCAGACCCACCCGGCCCGCCTGCTGTGGCGGCAGTGGCTGGACGCCATCCACGCATGTGAAGAGGAAGGACTGAGCTGGCCGGATGGTGCCGAACAGACCGCGATCCTCCTGTGGTCCGCCCTCTTCGGCCGCTTCGCCCTGTGGACCTCCACCTTCGGACGCCAGGACGCGCAGGAACTCACCACCTTCGTCGACCGCACCGTCGACACTCTGCTGCGCGACGCGCACCGGTGACGGGGCCTCAGGGCCTGCCGGCGGATGCGCCGCATACGGCAGACTGCGTGCGGCATCATGATCACTCGCCGTCCCGTACTGGCGCGGTGACCGGCCGCTCGACCCGGCGAAGCACCTGAAAGGAACCACGGATGACCTTGGACGCAGGACCGATACGCTCCGGCGCGCACTCAACGGCGGACGCCGTGGCGGACGCCCTCCCGGCCACGATGCGCGCGGCGCGGTTCGACACGGCAGCGGGCACGCTCACGGTCGAGGATGTGCCCGTGCCCCGGCCGGGAGCGGGCGAGGTCGTGGTCAAGGTGGCCGCGTGCGGCATCTGCCAGTCGGACCTGAGCCAGCTCGACGGCCATATCGCGCCCCGGCTGCCGGTGGTCACCCCCGGGCACGAGGCGTCGGGCGTGGTGGCGGCGGTCGGCGACGGCGCCGGGCACTGGAAGGCGGGCGACCGGGTGGTCCTGGGCGCGGGGAAGGCGTGCGGCACGTGTCCCGCCTGCCGGTTCGGCGGTGGCACGAACACCTGTGAAGACCTTCAGGTCATGGCCTTCCACTACGACGGGGCCTGGGCCGAGTACGTACTGACCGACGCCACCACGCTCATCGCCGTGCCCGACTCCGTACCCCTGGAACACGCCGCCGTGCTCGCCGACGCCGTGTCCACCCCGTACGGCGCCATCGACACCGCCCAGTTGCGGTCGGCCGAATCCGTGGGCATCTGGGGGCTGGGGGGCCTCGGTACCCACCTCGTACAGCTGACCCGCATCTGCGGTGCCTCCCCGATCGTCGCCCTCGACCCCCTGCCCGCCGCACGCGAGCGCGCCCTCGCCCTGGGCGCCGATTTCGCGCTCGACCCGACGGACGAGGACATCCGGGCCAGGCTGAAGGAGATCACGGCGGGCAAGGGCCTGGACGTCGCCTTCGACTGCGTCGGCCGCGCGCCCTCCTTCACCCAGGCAGAGCGTGCCCTCGGCCATCGGGGCCGCCTGGTGCTCGTCGGCATCTCGCCCGACCCGCTGTCCGTGGGCCCCGAACTCCACTTCGTGCGCAACCGCCACACCGTGATCGGACACACCGGGTATCGCATGGAGCATCTGGAGGACCTGGTCGAGCTGACCGCCCGGGGCCGTCTGGACATCTCCGGGTCGGTCAGCGCGATCCTGCCACTGGAGGACGTGAACGAGGCCATCCGCCGGCTGCGTGACCGGGAGGGCAACCCGATCCGCATCCTGCTGCGGCCCTGAGCCGGGTCCGCGGTTGGCGAAGGCCGTTCCGTCGATGGGGCCTTTCGCCTGGCCTCCCCGCTCAGGCCCCGGTCGTCCGGGCGGTCTGATCGACCCGTTCGCGTACCCAGGCCAGGAAGGCTCGCACCTCGGCGGCGGGCAGGTGGATCGCGGATGAGCGGGGGCGCTCGAAGCTGCGCACCGCGGCCTCGATGAGCGGCTGGAAATCCTCCTCGGCCAGGGCGACTTCCCGTGCCGCCCCGCGCTTGGCCAGCCAGCGACCCGTACGGCAGAACACCACCGAGCGGCAGCCGTTGAGCACACGGTTGTCCGCGAGGTGACCCTCGCCGTCGCTGTGCTCACGGACGGAAGCGCGGATCGCGGCGAGCAGGTCCGGTCGCTCCGGCGCGGCGATCACCTCCCGTGCGGGGCGGCCGAACAGCGAGAGCGCGGTCTGATGGGCGACGGAGCGGTCGATGACGTACCAGAACGCCGGCGACCGCGCCGCGTCGAAGCTGGCCCGGTTCGGCAGCAGCGGGCCGGTGTTGAGGTCCAGAAGGTACCCGGCCGCACCGGAGGGGCGGCTGAGGAAATCCGTTCCGTAGACCACCAGTTCCAGGCCCGCCGCCGGACAGGGCAGCTTTGGGTGGGCGAGGGCCCCGGCCAGGTCGGGCAGGGCCGGTCCGGGCAGTGACGGCTCCACGGCAACCGTCACATCGACGTCGCTGCGCCCGTGCCGATAGTCCCGCAGCGCGAGGGAACCGACCGCGACGACACTCACCAGATGAGGCCCGCACACCGTGCGGGTGCGCCGGACGAGTTCCTCCAGGTAGGGCCGCAGTTCGGTGGGGAGGAACGGCGGATCTTCGCGAGGGTGGGCCACGTGTCCAGTATCCACGGCGTGATCCGGGCCGCTGATTCTCTCTCCGCACCCTATTTATCCCCTATTCTGCCTTTTGTTGTGGAGCCTTCGCGAGCGGACGGAGTCGGGGACGTGGCGTTCGCGGAGTCGACCGGTGGCGGCGAGCCCGCGTCCTCTTCAGAGTCCGGCCCGGTGACCGGCATGCGGTACTGGGTCCCGCTGCTGGCCGTGTGCGCCGGGTACTTCATGGTGATCCTGGACGTGACGGTCATCAATGTGGCCGTGCCGGTGATCGGCCGGGAGCTGTCGGCTTCGCTCACCGGCATCCAGTGGATCACCGACGGGTACACCTTGGTCTTCGCCGGGTTTCTGTTGAGCGGCGGTGCGCTGGGGGACAGGCTGGGAAACCGCCGGATCTTCTGCACCGGCGTAGTGGTGTTCACCGTGTCCTCGGCCGCGTGCGCATTCGCGCCGAGTGCCCCCGTCCTGGTCGCCGCCCGGGCGGTGGAGGGTCTCGGCGCGGCGTTGATCGTGCCCGGCTCACTGGCTCTTCTCCAGCAGGCGTATCCGGCTCCGGCCGCCCGCTCGCGGGCCTTCGGGGTATGGGGCTCCATCGCGGGCATCGCGGCCTCGGCGGGGCCGCTGCTGGGCGGGCTGCTGGTCTCCACCGTGGGCTGGCGGTGGGTGTTCCTCATCAACCTGCCCGTCGGCGTCGCCTGCCTGGCGCTGACGCTGCGCCACGTGGCCCCCTCCGACCGGCTCACCGCCCGGGCTCTGGACTGGCCGGCTCAGTGCGCGGTGGTGGCAGCGGTGGCCTTGCTGACCGCCGCGCTCAACGAGGCCGGCCGGCGTGGCTGGTCCGATCCGGCCGTCCTCGCCGGGGTGGGCCTGTCCGTACTGGCAGCGATGGCGTTCCTGGTGCGCGAGCGGCTGGCCCGCTCGCCCGCCGTTCCGCCGAGCCTGCTGCGCTCGCGTGCGCTGGGCGGCGGAGCCGTCATCGGCCTGCTGTTCAATTTCGGCTTCTACGGCATGGTGTTCACCGCCAGCCTGGACTTCCAGCACCAGCGCGGTTACAGCGCCCTCGTCACCGGCCTGGCGCTGTTCCCCGCGGTGGCGATGACCATGTTCGCCTCCGTCCTGTCCGGGCGGCTGGCCCGCACGACCGGTGATCGTCCGCTGGTGTTCACCGGCATGCTTCTGGCGGGCCTGGGGCTGGCCGGCTGGGTCGCGGCGGGAGCCGACCCCGCCTACCCGCTGCTGGTGGCCCCGATGATGGCGGCGGGATTCGGCACCTCCTTCGCACTCACCGGTTCCGCCTCCACGATCATGAGCGCCGCGCCCCCGGCCTACTCAGGGACCGCCTCCGCCTTGTTCAACACCACCCGCCAGCTCGGAAGCGCCATCGGCGTGGCGCTCGGTGGCACCCTGCTGGCCACGGCTGCCGACTACGGCGAGGGGCTGCGCACCAGCATGGCCATCGGCGCGCTCGCCTATCTGGCCGCCGCGGGTCTCGCATGGTTCTGCGTACCGCCCAAGGTCAAGGGTCAAACGCCTGATGCGGAGGCTCGCACATCCCGCTGAGCGGTTGCCGCCACCTCATGGAACGTCGCGCGCGGCCTCGGGCTCCCACGCGTACACCGCGGTTACGGCGTTGACGAACGCGCTGTGACGTTCCTCGATCCGACTCGCCATCCAGGACTCGATCGGCTGCCCGTCGTCGAGGACACGTTGCACGCTGATAAAGGTAAGTGACAATTCGTGGGCGGCGTTTCGGACCGTCTCGGGACCTACTACCTTGACTCGTAATTCAGCCGAGCGGAACCGTTGTTTCGCTGTCTCTGCGGCTTCTGCTTCTGTCGTAGGCAGGATGAGCGCGTCCGCGTACGCGTCGATGGCCCCCAAGATGACCTGATAGGCGTCATGCCGCGCCTGCAGGAGCCATCGCTCCGACTCCGCCTGCGCCTGGTCCTTCACCTGCCGGCGCGCGGCCTCCACGGTCTTCTCGCCGCCGATCCGCGCCGCGCGTGCCGAAAAACCGCCGCCGATGAGGGCACCGAGAAGGGCCGCCATGCTGGCGAAGAAGGCCGCGAGTCCTTGATCCATAAGGTCTCCCTCTGCCCCGCGCCAGTCGGCGGTGTCGACGATGGACGCCTCCTCGGCTTCATGCGGACCGCGGACCGCGGACCGCGGATCGTCCGGATCGGCCGGATCAGCTGGACGCGACGAGAACGGCGTCACCTCACGGAATTACCGCTGCTGAGAGACGAGGGCAAGAGCCGGGCGGCAGCAGATGTCGGCGCGGCCCGCGGGCGGGACCGCCGTGCGCGCCCGCCCGCGGCCGAGGAGGGTGCGGAAACGAGGGGATGTGGTCGCTCCGTCCCGTGGTCGGCGTGCTCACCTGCCGGAACGCCGTGGCGAATCGCCGGTCTCGACGACCGTTCCCCCGGCCTGCCGGACATCGGCTTGTCTCCGCCGCCGGAATCCGGTCATCGCGGCGGCACGGTCATGGTCCGCGGGCCGCCGTCGAAAAGGCGCCGTTCCGTTGGTCGTCCGGCGGTGTCGCCGGTAAACATGACCCCGCCTCATGTGTCGGCTGATTGGCCGAATATTGAGTTGGTGAACGTGACGGACGGACCGGACGGGGCGGGCCACGGTACGCGACCGACGCCGACCGTGCGACCGGTTCCGGTCACGTCGGATCGTCAAGCCAGGCCATCTGCGCGGTTGAATCGTGTATAAATATCCGAATATGAATCGTGATAAAACGGCCACAAGGTGACCGCTGTTGCGGCGGGACGGCCGGGATTAGCATGCGACCTCGCGTGGCGGCAAGGGCGCCTACGTGTGATTGGCCAAATTGAAATGCATGATCGATTTAGGCTGAAACTAGTTGCCTGAACATCATTGCCGCTCCGGAAGAGGCCCGGATACCGTAAATGCGGGCCCCGTACGACGCGAAAATGCGCAGGGAAACATATTTCTGCCCGGGGTCCATTTCGCTGGACCCACCACTCCGGTATAGCGCAGTAAGTGAACGTATTGCCGCGGGTTTTATTGCGCCGTCATGGCGTTTTGGAGCCCGGTCGGCGGATGAGGCCTCGCCGGAGGCCGGGACCGAAATGAGGGTGATGCACAGGTGGATGCTGTCTTCGTCATGCCCGGAACTGTGGCCGCTCCGCGCGGGGGCGTCCTTCGCGACCTCCACGACCGTTACGAGACCGTCCGTGACGCGCTGTCCCGCATCGACAAGGCAGCCGGGGGCCTGGGGCTGCCCGACATCAGCACCAGGCTGATCGAGGACAACGGCACGAGCGACCGGCGCGGTCCCGAGGTCCAGTATCTGGAGATATTCGCCGTCAGTCTCGCGACGCACCACATGCTGGTCGCCGAAGGCGTCGAGCCCATCGCGATCGTCGGACAGAGCATCGGGGAGCTGTGGGCCCTGGCCGCCGCGGGCCACCTGCCGGTGGAGGACGCCGCGCGCCTGGCCGTCGCCCGGTCCCAGGCGCTGACCCGGCAGAGCTGGCGGGGGAAGATGCTCGCGGTCGGCGTGGACGGTCGGCGGGCGGAGTCGCTCGCCGGGCTGATCGACCATCCCCACCTGGTACTGGCCTGCGAGAACGCCCCTCGACAGAGCGTCATCAGCGGGCCCGAGGAACTGATCCGGCATGTGGAGCGGGTCGCCGACGCGCTCGGCTGGCCGAGCCTTCCCCTGGACGTCCCGCACCCGACGCACACTCCGGCGATGGCGCAAGCCGCGCGGGATCTCCGGGCGACCGCGCCGAGGGCCGCGTACGGTTCCGGACGCTGGCGGGTGCGCTCCCCGTGGCTGGGGCGGGACGTCGGCGACGACGATCCGGTCGACCTCGTCGCCGGTGCGCTCACCGCCCGGGTCCGGATGCTGCACACGGTCCGCGAGCTGCACGCGGCGGGTGCCGACGTCTTCGTCGAGTGCGGGGAGTGGCCCGTCGTCACCAAGTTCGTCGAGGCATCGATCCCGGGTGTGCGGTGTGTCGTACCGCTCAGCGAGAGCGATCCGGTCGGAGCCGTCCGGGCGTTGGCCGAGGACTCCACGGCGATCGGCCCGTTCTACTCGCGCCCGCCGGTACGGCCGGGCGACAGGCTCCTGCCCTCCGCGCGGGTGAGCGCGCCCGAACCGGCCGGTCCGCCTGCGGCGGTCGCCGTCGCCGAGGCGCCGGCCCGGGTCTCCGTGGCCGTGCCCGCCGCCCCGGTGCACTACGCGGAGCCCGCCGCTCCGCCCGCCCCGGCCGCTCCGCCTGCCCCGGCCGCCCCGGTCGTCTCCTACGCTCCGCCCGCTCCGGTCACCGCCGATGCTCCGGCAGCTCCTGTCGCGTCGGCCGCTCCGGTGGACGCGGTCGCCCCGCCGTCTGCCGGGCTGGACTACGAAACGGTGCTGGCCGAGCTGCGCACGCTCTACGGTGACTTCCTGGGCTACCCGCCGGACCTGCTCGGCGAGGACGACGGTCTGGAGTCCGAGCTGGGCGTGGAGTCGCTCAAGCAGGTCACCCTGCTCGGCCGGGTCTCCGAGCGGTACGACCTGCCCGATCTGAAGTCGAACACCTCGCTGCTGACCGCCGGTACGCTGCGTCGGATCGCGGAGGGCGTCGTACAGGGCCGGGCGGAGGCCGCCGGGTGACGGACGACAGCCTGCGGGGCAAGATCGCCCTCGTAACGGGCGCCGCGAAGAGCCTTGGTGCGGACATCGTGCGCCGTCTGGCGCGGGGCGGTGCCCATGTGATCGTGAACTACTTCCACTCGGTCGACCAGGCGAAGCTGCTCCAGGAGGAACTGGAACAGGCCGGCCACAGTTGTGAGTTCATCCGCGCCTCCGTGGCCAAGACCAGCGAGATCGACCGGATGTTCGACCTGGTCCAGGAGCGCCACGGTGGCCTGGACATCCTGATCAACAACGCCGCGGGCGGGGCGTTCCTGCCCCTGTTCGACATCGACGACACCTACTGGCAGCGGGCGTGGTCCACCAATGTGATGGCGGCCTACCACTGTTCGCGCCGGGCGGCCGAGCTGATGACGGGACGCGAGGGCGCGAGCATCCTCTGCCTGTCCAGCGTCGGGGCGCACCAGCCGGTTCCGGGCTACGGTCCCGGTGGTGTCACCAAGGCGGCCCTTGAGTCGCTGGTCCGCTATCTCGCGCTGGAACTGGTCGGCCAGGGCATCCGGGTCAACACCGTGCTGCTGGGCTCCGTTGCCAGCGAGATCGTCGTGAACCTCGACGGCCCGGCGACGGTCGGCGGCGCGGATGCGGTCGACGAACTGATGAACCGCACCCTCTCGACGCCGGAGGCGGCCCGGTTGATCGTGCACCTCCTCCACGAGGACGCCGGTTTCATCACCGGGCAGACCCTCGTCGCCGACGGGGGTATCAGCATCGGCGGGATGCAGGGCCTGCGACTGCACAGCAGGCTGGCCGACCAGGTGAGCAAGCCCGCCCGCCGCCCGGTCCTGTCGGCGTCGGTGCCGTCTGCGTCCGCGCTGTCCGCGACCGTACCGGCCCCCGCGCCGTCTGCGTCCGCACCCGCACCCGCCCCCGCGCCGTCCGCACCCGCACCCGCCCCCGCGCCGTCTGCGTCCGCACCCGCACCCGCCCCCGCGCCGTCCGCACCCGCACCCGCCCCCGCGCCGTCTGCGTCCGCGCTGTCCGCGTCCGCGACCGCGCCCGCCCCCGCGCCATCAGCGTCCGCTCCAACCGCGGCTGCACCAGCCCCCGCACCGCCCCCAACGCCCCGGCCAGTGGTGACCCCGGTGTCGGACGAGGCGCCGGACCGGTCGGCGGAGGCGGATCCCGGTGCCGTCGCGGTCGTCGGACTCGGCCTGGCGCTGCCCGGGGCCAACAACACGGCGGAGTTCTGGGACCGGCTGCGGGAGGGCGTCCTGCTTTCCAGCGAGCCGTCCGCCTTCGACCTGAAGCACTTCTGGGCTCCCACCCGCGAGGAGACCGACGCCTTCTACGTTCGCGAGGCCGGATACCTCCACGACTTCGTGCCGGACCCCGCCTCGATCGCCGAACCGGACGGGAACATAGGACACCCCGGCTGGCCGCGGACCACCCGCTGGCTGCGGCACTGCGCCGTCCAGGCGCTGACGGGGGTGCACCGGCGTCCGACCGACCGCTGGCTCACCGCGACCACCGGCATCCACGACCAGACCGGGCTCGGCCCCCAGGGCATCGTCCTCGGCGACGAGTACCGGCGCATGGTGCGCGAGGCGATCCCCGCCGACCGGGACGGCGACTGGCTGGCGGAGCTTGCCGACCACGCGATCAGCGCGCAGTACGGCGGTGACGGCGGCGATCCGCAGTCCTACCTGCCCGCGTCCGTCGTCCGCAACGCGTTGCGCGGGCTGATCCCCGGTGACACACAGCACGTGACCCTCGACGCGGCCTGCGCGAGCGGGCTGTTCGCCCTGGACGCGGCGGTCAAGGCGCTGCGCGAGGGTTCCTGCGACGTGGCGCTGGCCGGTGGCACCTCGGTGATCGAGCCGATCGGGTTCACGCTGTTCTGCCGGGCCCAGGGCATCTCGATGAGCGGCCGGGTACGGCCCTTCGACCGGGCGGCCGACGGGACCCTGATCGGCGAGGGCGCCGTCGCGCTCGTCCTGAAGCCGTACGCGCGGGCCGTCGCGGACGGCGACCGGGTGCTCGGCGTCATCCGGGGCACCGGGCTCGCCGCCGACGGACGGGGCAAGGGCATCCACGCCCCGGCCACGCGTGGGCAGGAGCTGGCGATCGCCCGTGCCTGGGCGGACGCGGGCGTCGAGGCCGACGACGTGGACTGGGTCGTGGCGCACGGCACCGGAACGCCGGTCGGCGACGAGATCGAACTCCGTTCGTTGCTGTCCCGGCTCGGACCGGGCGAGCGGACGTGTCTGCTGACGTCGAACAAGCAGGTCTTCGGGCACACCGGGGTACTGGCGGGCCTGGTCTCGGTCGCACACGCGCTGGTCGCCCTCGAACGCGGAGCGGTACCCGGCCAGCCCGTGGTCACCGATCCGCATCCGTTGCTGGGCGACGGCGAGCGGCTGACCGTGCCGGTCAAGGACGCCCCCTGGCCGGCCGACGGGGCGCGACCACGTGTCGTCGGGGTGTCGTCGTTCGGCCTCGGCGGGGCGGACGCGCACGTGGTCCTGTCCGACCACGTGCCACGGTCCGTCCCCGCGCGGAGGCGGGGCGTCGACGTACGCGACGACAGGGAGGACCTGGTCGTCGTGGGCTGGAACACCCACCTTCCCGGTATGGAGCCCGATCAGGTGCCCGCCTGGCTCCGCGGCGACGGGCCGCTCCCGGAGCCCGATTTCGGCACGCCGTACCCCCTGCCCTCCCCACGTGACGTGCGCATCCCGCCGCTGACGATGCGGCACATGGACGCCGCCCACCTGATGGTGCTCCAGGCGCTCGGCCCGCTGCTGGAACAGCTCGGCGAGCCGGGCACGAGCCTGCGGCCCACCACGGCGATCGTGATTGGCTCGACCCTGCCGACCACGCACAACACCCAGGCGGCGCTGCGGGTGCACGCCGCCGAGTGCGCCACCGCGTTCGACCTGCTGCCCGACCCGGCGCAGGCCCAGGCGCTCAAGGAGTACCTCGCGAAGGGCATGGCAGAGGCCAAGGGAGTGATCCCCGGCGATCTGAACGAGGACGACTTCACCGGCGCGGTCTCCTGCATCCTGTCGGGCCGGGCCGCCAACTACTACGACTTCCAGGGCCTGGGGACCAGCGTCTACTCCCAGCGGGACTCCGCGCACACAGCCGTCGACCTGGCCCTGCGTCAACTCCGGCACCGGGCCTGCGACCTCGCCCTCGTCGGCGCCGTGTGCCTGCGGCCGATCAGTGGCTGGGACCGGCACCTCGCCCACTTGGTGCCGGAGGGCCGGTCCATCGCGGAAGGTGCCGCGGTCCTGGCGGTCACCCGGCGCTCGACCGCGCTGGAGCACGGACTTCCCGTCCTGGGCACGCTCTCCGCCGAGGTCGCCGCCGACGACCCCGGGCACCCGGTCACGCCCTCGCACGCCCTTCCCGTGCTGGCCGGCACCGGACACACCTATCTCTCCCTGGACGCCCTGCTCACGGTTCTCAAGGCCGTCGTCACGGAGACGGACACCGTGGTCCGGCCCGCCGCCACCGGTTCGCCGCTGATCCGGTTCACCTCGCCCGCGGGCCCGCGGGACGACGATCCCGGAGCGGACCGGTGGGAGACGGGGAAGCGGGACGCGCTGACCGGCCCGGAACAGGCCCAACGGGAGCAAGCCGACCCGGAACGCGCCGGATCCGAGCACACCGGACCCGAGCACACCGGATCCGAGCACACCGGATCCGAGCACACCGGATCCGCGAACGCAGCGCCCGCGCACGCCGACCCAGCACCCCTCCAGCCGGAGCACGCCGGGTCGGAACCGGCCGGTGCGGAACACACCGAGGAGTTCACCGGCCGCCGTCAGACCTTCCGGCTCGTGCCGACCGCCCCGCCGCAGGCCGCGCCCGCCACGCCGTCGATCCCGCCGGGCACCGTCGTCATCACCGACGCCCCGGACCTCGCCGCCGCGGTCACCGGCCCGGACACCGCCGTCTGGTCACCGCGGCCGGGCGTCGCGGGCACCGCCCATGTCCCGCCCGAGGACGCGCCCGGCGCGCTGACCGGCCTGCCGTTCGTCCCGCGCCACATCCGGGTGCTGTCCCGGCTGCCCATCGACGACGACGGGTGCGAGGAGGCCGAGGCCGCCCGGATGGAGGACCTCCAGGACCTCGCCTTCACCACGCTCCAGGCGGCGCTGCCCGCGCTGCGCTCCGGCGGCTCGCTCGCCGCGCTGCTGCTCGGAGCGGTGCCGGACGATCTGCCGCCCCCGCTGAGCGGGCTGTTCACCGGTCTCGTCCGCTCCGTGCGGGCCGAGGTGCCGCAGTGCGGCGGACTGACCCTGATCAGCGACGCGATGGACGCGGCGACCGCCCTGGACCAGCTCGCGCGGGCGGGCACCGCACAGGTGCCGACCCATACGCTGGCCTGCCGCGGGGACGACTGGTTCGCCCTGGCCGTGGCCGACGACCCCGTCTCCCCGTCCGACGGCGTCCGGCTGCCCTCCGGCGCGGTCGTGGTCGCCTTCGGCGGCGCCCGGGGGATCACTCCCGAGCTGCTGCACGAGGTGGCCCACGGCACCGACCGGCCCTATGTGTACGTCATCGGCCGCACCCCGCTGCCGGACACCGACGACTCGCTGCCACCGCAGGCCGAGTTCATCGCCGCCGAGCGACGACGGCGTCCCGACGCCTCCCTGCGCGAGCTGCGCGTCGCCTACGAGAAGGCCGAGGCGCGCCTGGAGGTGCGCCGTACGGTGCGACGGCTGGCGGAGCTGTGCGGTCCGGACCGGGTCCACCACCGCGTATGCGACGTCCTCGACGCCGAACGCACCACCGCCGTCCTCGGCGAGATCCTCGACCGGCACGGACGGATCGACCTGCTCATCAACACCGTCCTCGACCTGCGCTCGCGTGCGCTGCACGCCAAAACCCTCACGGACTTCCGGGCCGTGCGGGCCACCAAGGCGACCGGCTACCGCAACCTGAAGCGGGCCCTGGCCGGACGCGCGCCCCGGATCTGGTGCAACTTCAGCACCCTGGCGACGCTCGCCCCCGCGCCCGGCGACATCGACTACTGCGCCGTCAACGAGTACCTCGCGTACGCGAGCGCCAGGGCACAGCGCCACGGGCCGGCGGGCCGTTACGAGATCGCGGTCCTGTGGAGCGGCTGGCGTGAAGTCGGCGTCGCCAGCAGCGTCACTATGCGGGAGACCCTCAAACGCAACAAGATGGACGCCTACATCAGCACCGCGCAGGGACGCGCGCAGTTCCTGTCCGCGGTGACCCGGCCGCCGGCGGGCGGAGTGGCGTTCTTCATCCGGGAGGAGGAACGCGTCCTGCTGGCCCGGCGGGGCATCAGCACCCACGGCTCCCGCGCCGAGCCGCGCATCGAGGCCCCGGACGCGCCGGCTCCGGCCCCGCCGGACCCGGAGCTGACCACACCGCTGCTCGACGGGGTGCTCTACCGGGGCGAGGACTGGGCCGTGTTCACCAAGACCTGGGATCCGGGCACCCTCGCCGAGCGGGACGGCCGGTGGATGCGTCATCACCAGGTCAACGGTGAGTACACACTCGCGGGCACGTTCACCCTGGAGGCGGCTGCCGCGGCGGCGGCCACCCTCTGTCCCGGACTGCGGGTCACCGGGTTCCGCGGTCTCGTCTGCCGGTCGTCGATCACGGTCCGGCTCGCCGGGCCGATGCGCACCGTCGCGGTGGAGGCCCGGGTCGTCAGCCGTGCGGGCGACCGCGCCGAGGTGGCCGTCCGGATCACGGCACACCGGATCGGCAAGAACGGCAAGGTACTGCGCTTCAACGACCTGCTGTGCGAGACGCGGGTGCTGCTCGCGGACCGCTTCCCGGCGCTCGCCGGACCGCCCGACTTCTCGGGCCACGAACCCGAACCCGACTTCGCGATGCCGGTGTACTCCCCGGATCCGCCGATCTCGCTCACCGGACCATTCGCCGGCACCGGTGACTACGCCCGCGGGCCGGACGGCAACAGCGCCAGGTTCCGTCTGGACCACGCCGCCTGGGCTCCGGTCCTGGCCGGGATGACCGTACCGGCGATCCTGCTGGACGCGATGGTGCACCTGTTGCTGCTGCCGCCGCGCGGTGACCTTCCACCGCTGGTCGGGCCGATGGCCGGCCTCGACGAGGTCGACCTGGGCGGGCCGGGCGACGACTGCCGGCTCAGCGCGCTGCATCCGGTCATCCGGCTGCACTGCGACTTCGCCACCGGGGAGCTGACCGCGCTGACCGGTGACGGGCAGGTGCTGGCCCGGATATCCGGGGTCAGCGCACACGCCCTGGACCACAGCGGAGAACTCGTCCGGCCCCGCGGCGACGCGCCACGACCGGTCCGTTCCTGACAGCCGATTCGTGACAGCCGAGGAGACAGCAGTGTTGTGGCAGGACATCACGATCGCCGGGACCGGTGCGTGGATACCGCCGATCCGGCAGAAACACGAGCCGTGGGACAAGCCGGTGGACAACGGGCCGCCCTCCCTGGTCGCGCTCAACGGATTCACCTCGGCCGCCGTCTCCACGGACAGCACGCCGTCGCAGATGGCCGCCCGCGCCGGTCTGAAGGCACTGCGCCACGCGGACGTCACGGGCGCCGACCTGAGCCTGCTGGTGCACGCCAACTTCCAGGACGAGGACCACTACGCGCCCTCCGCCTATCTGCTGCGGGTGCTCGGCGGGCCGGACACCAACGCGATCGAACTGGGCGCCGCCAGCGACGGCGGGGGAGCCGCGCTGGTCACCGCGGCCGAACACCTCACGGCCAAACCGGCCGCGAAGGCCGCGCTGGTGACCGCCGGTGTCCGGTTCCGGCCCGAGCGGTGGGGCCATGTCTCGGAGATGGGGCATCTGGCCGGTGACTCCGGCGCCGCCGCGGTCCTCACCCGGGGGACGGGCTTCGCGCGGCTGTTGGCGACCGACCAGGCCGCGCAGCCGCAGCTGGAGGTGCTGACCCGGGCCCGGACGGCGGCCGACGGCAGCGGCCGGCCACTCCTCGTCGAGGAGACCGGATTCATGCCGTACATCGACGCGCTGCGGCAGTCCACGCGCCGCTGTGTCGAGACCGTCCTCGAGGAGACCGGCGTCCGGCCGGAGGGCATCGCGCGTGTGGTGCCCATCGCCATCGGAGCGGAGGTGCTCGACCTGCTGCTCGGCGGTGCGCCGCTGGGCCTGCGGGCCGCCGACACGAGCTGGACCTTCGGCCGGCACCTCGGCCACTGCGGACCGTGCGACGTCCTGCTCGCGCTCGACCGGGAGTTCCGCTCCGGCACGCTGCGGGCCGGAGAACGGGTCCTCGTCGTGAGTTTCGGGCTCGGCTTCCGCTGGACCACCGCGCTGCTGGAGATCACCCGCGATCCCGTCACCGCGGTGCCGGACGGCCACTCAACGAAGAAGTGAGGTTCCCCATGACAGACACGAGTACGGCCTCCGCCGGGTCGGTGCCGCTGGCCCCGCGGGCGTGGCCGCTGCTGGGCCACGCGTTGCCGCTGCTCCGCGATCCGCTGGCGTTCATCATGTCGCTGTCCGGATACCGTGAGATGGTCCGTGTCCGGCTCGGCCCGAGTTCCGCCGTGATGATCTGCGATCCCGACCTGACCCGGCAGGTGTTCCTGAACGACCGGACCTTCGACAAGGGCGGCCCGATCTACGACCGGATCCGCGAGGTGATCGGCGACGGCCTGTCCACCTGCGCCTATCCCCTGCACCGGCGGCAGCGCCGGCTGTGCCAGCCCTCGTTCCACCCGACCCGCCTCGCCGGGTACGGCGCGGTGTTCGCGCGGGCGGCTGCGGCCAAGGCGGGTTCCTGGCGGGACGGCGACGTCCTCGACGTCACCCAGGAGATGATGACGCTCACGACGCGGGCCACCATGGAGACGATGTTCAGTGGCGCGCTGCCGGCGGAGACCATGCGGCGGTGCCTGGCCGACACCGCGGTGATCGTGAGCGCGTTCTTCCGCCGGATGATGACGCCTGCCCTGCTGCGGCGGCTGCCGACCCGGCAGAAGCGGCGCTACGACGACGCCCGCACCCGGCTGGCCGCCACCATCGCGGAGATCATCGCCGAGCGGCGGGCCGATCCGACCGACCATGCCGATCTGCTCTCCACGCTGGTCGCCGCGGTCGACGAGGAGAGCGAGGACGGCCGGCGGCAGCTCAACGACGCCGAACTCGCCGACGAGGCACTCACGTTCTTCCTCGGCGGCATGGAGACCACGGCCATCACCCTGGCCTGGGCGCTGCACCTGCTCGCGACGAACCCGGACGTCCAGCACCGTCTGAAGGCCGAGACCGACCGGGTCCTGGCGGGTGGGAAGCTCGACCCGGCGCATCTGCCCTCGCTCGGCCTGGCCTCCCGGGTGGTGACCGAGACGCTGCGGCTGTATCCGCCGGCCTGGATGATGACCCGTGTCGTCCGGGAGGACGCCGAACTGGGCGGTGTGCGTTTCAAGGGCGGCAGCACCATCGTGCTGAGCCCCTACCTGCTGCACCGCCGAGCCGACCTCTACGACGAGCCCGACCGGTTCGACCCGGACCGCTGGCTCGATGCGCAGCCCGACCGGGCCACCTACATCCCGTTCGGCGCCGGTGCCCGCAAGTGCATCGGGGACCAGTTCGCCCTCACCGAGGCCATCCTGGCGCTGACCGCCATCGTCGACCGCTGGGAGCTGTCCCCGGTCGGCGACCAGCCGTTCCAGCCCAAGGTGGAGACCAGCCTGAGCTCACGGGGACTGCGCCTGCGGCTCACCGAGCGGCGGCCCGCCGACCCCGGCGACGCGGAGCACGCCGCCGCCGCACCGCTGTCCGCCTCCGTCCAGCCGTCCACCCAGCCGGGCGCCGCCGCCTGCCCGGTGAAGCACGGGAAGTGATCCCATGAGGCCTCACCTCAAGCCCCTGGTGAAGCAGTTGCTCGGCTCCCGGGAGATCAGCCTGCACGCCGCGGAGCCGGCCGACACCCTGCACGCTCCCTCACGGCCCTACCCGAACGGGTGGTTCTGCCTGGCCTTCAGCGACGAACTGCGGGCCGGTTCCCTCACCACCCGACGGCTCGCGGGCGCCGAGGTCGTCCTCTACCGGACGGCCAAGGGCGTGCTGCGGGCGGTCCGGCCACAGTGCCCGCACCTCGGAGCCCATCTCGGCGTCGGCGGATCGGTCGAGGGCGAGGACATCGTCTGCCCCTTCCACCGGTTCGCGTTCGACCCGTCCGGTGCCTGTGTGCGCACGGGCTACGACCAGCCGCCGCCGAAGGCGTCGCTCACGCAGTACCCGGTGTGCGAGGCCAACGGCTCGGTCTACGTGTGGTGGCACGCCCTCGGCATGCCCCCGCAGTGGGACGTCCCGCTCTTCCCGATGGACGACCGGCAGCCGTTCAGCCACGGCACGTTCGACATCGCCGGTCATCCGCAGGACGTCATCGAGAACGCCTTCGACTGGGGGCATCTGCCGGCCCTGCACGGTCTGGAGGAGGTCGACATCGAGGGCCTTCCGGTGACGGGGAAACCGGTCAGCACGGTCACCGCGACCGCCCGCAACACGATGATGCGGGGGTTCCACCAGTCCTACACGCTCACGGTGATCGGCCTGGCCACCATCGCGGCGCGGACGATCCTGCCCGCGGGCGCGGGAAGCCTCTATGTGATGCTCCACGCGACCCCGACCGCCCCGGGGCGGATGCAGGTCCGCTTCGGCACGAAGCTGGAGCTGAACGGACTCCCGGGGGTGCCGGACTGGCTGGGGCGCCCGGCGGTGATGCCCCTGGCCCGGCTGCTCAGCGAAATCCTGCAACGGGTGGGCAGCGTCGACACCGGCGCGGACCTGCTGATGTGGCACCACCAGGAGCACGTCGCGCGCCCCCGGCTCGCCAAGGGCGACGGTCCGATCGGCCGGTACCGGCAGTGGGCGCAGCAGTTCTACACGGAACCCTCGGGCGACCTGGTCCCACCGCGGCCCGAGCGCTCCGAGGTGAGCCCCTCGGAGGAGTGAGCGCAGGCGACAGGGCGCGGGATGGCGGTGTCGCCGGTCGACCTCGACCGGCGCCGGCTGGACGACGAGGTCCCGGGGCGGATCGAAGGCGCTTCTACGAGTACGAGGGAGAAATGAGCATGGCCATGTCATCGGACCGTGCGGTTCCGGAGCCCCTGGGCGACCCCGGCGACATCGAGACGGAACTACTGCGGTTTCTCGAACTGCGTACCGGGAAAACCTGGCTGGCCGACATGGATGTCTTCGGCTCCGGCGGGCTGTCCTCGCTCTTCGCCATGGAGCTGGTGGTGCACCTGGAGCGGACATACGGCATCGCCATACGCGGCGCGGATCTCCAGATGGACAACTTCAGGACCGCGCGGAGCATGGCCGCACTGGTCGGCCGCCTCCAGCGACCGGCCGTGGGCGGCTCCGGTGCGTGACGCCGTCGCCGAGGCGCCGCGCCGCACATCGGCACGGCCGTCGCTCGCGTTCAGGCGTCCATGGGTGGTAGCCCGGGCAACAGTTTCTCCAGCGTGATGGGGAAGTCGCGGACACGCACACCGGTGGCGTTGAACACCGCGTTCGCCACCGCCGCACCGGATCCGCAGATGCCCACCTCACCGATGCCCTTCGCGCCGAGGATGTTGGCCTTGTCGTCGTATCCGTCCAGGACGACGGCGTCGACGTCGGGGATGTCGGCGTTGACGGGCACCAGGTACTGCGCGAGGTCCCGGTTGACGAAGGCGCCGGAGCGTGTGTCGACGACGGCCTCTTCTACGAGGGCGGCGCCGACGCCCCAGATCATGCCGCCGATCAGTTGCGAGCGGGCCGTCTTCGGGTTGAGCAGGCGGCCCACGGAGAACACGCCGAGCATCCGCCGCAGACGGATCTCGGCGGTGTCCGCGTCGACGCCCACTTCGGCGAAATGGGCTCCGTAGGTGTGGATCGAGTAGTTGGTGTAATTGGGCTCATCGCCCATGAAGCGGGTTACGCCCTCTGCCTCCACACCGCCGGGGTGGTTGCGTGCGACCAGCTCGTTCAGCGGCTCGGACGCGCCACCGATGCGGACGTCGCCGTCGGAGAACACGGCGTCCGCCGGGTCCAGGCCCCGCAGCGCGGAGCGCGCGTCGCCGTGCGCCTCGGCCAGCAGCTTCTCGCGCAGCGCCGCACACGCCCGGTGCACCGCGGTGCTGGAGTTGGCGGCGCCCCACGAGCCACCGGACCCCCAGCTGGTGGGGAAGTCGGAACGCCCGAGCTCAATGCGCACCCGGTCGGGCGGCAGGCCGAGCCCGCCGGCCGCGACCTGAGTGAGGATGGTGTACGTGCCGGTGCCGATGTCGGTCATGTCCGTCTGGACGACGGCGGTGCCATCCGCCTCCAACCGCACCCGCGCCGCGGCCGATCCTTGGAGATGCACCCGGATGGCCACGGCCATCCCGTAGCCGACCAGCCACCGTCCCTCGCGCCTGCTCGAAGGAGTGGCGGGGCGGTGCTCCCAGCCGAACCGGCGCGCGCCTTCACGCAGGCATTCGACCAGATGCCGGTCGCTGTACGGCACGCCTCGCTCGGGGTCGAGGGTGGGCTCGTTGCGAATCCGCAGCTCGACCGGGTCCATCCCGAGCGTATCGGCCAGCTCGTCCATCGCCGACTCGACCGCCAGCAGGCCGGGCTCCTCGCCCGGCGCGCGGACGTCCGTCCCACGCGGCAGGTCGAGCGGTGTGAGCCGGTGACTGGTGAGCCGGTGGGGCGCGGCATAGAGGCTGCGGCTGGTGGCGGCGGTCTGCTCGGCGTACTCCACGTCCGGGTTGGTGTGCATGGTGACGTCATGGGCGATCGCGGCCAGCCGTCCGTCGCGCTCCGCGCCCAGCCGGACCCGCTGGCTCGATGTGGGGCGCATGCCGATGAGCTGGAAGATCTGCTGCCGGGTCATCGCGACCTTGACCGGGTGGCCAAGCTCGCGAGCGGCGAGCGCCGCCAGGATCGTCTCGGCGTGGATGCCCAGCTTGGATCCGAATCCGCCGCCCACGAAGGGGGTGAAGACGTGCACCCGTGCCGGGTCGATCCGCAGCGTGTTGGCGATCGATGCCTGTGCCGCGTCGACGATCTGGGAGCTGACGTAGACGATCAGGTCCTCGTCACGCGGTGCCACCAGGCATGCGTTCGGTTCGATGGGCATGGAGAACCCATACGGCGTCGTGTAGTGCTGGTCGACCTTGACCGCCGCGCCGGCGAATCCGGCATCGAAATCGCCCACTGACGTGTCCGTGGGCAGTCCGGCGTTGACCGCTTTCGGGACGTACGCCTCACCTTCGTGCTCGGCGAAGGCGAACCGCCCCCGCCCGCCCGCGTACTCCACCTCGATCAGCTCGGTCGCCGCCCGGGCCTGCTCGAAGGTCTCGGCGACGACCAGCGCCACCGGCTCGCCGTAGTAGTGGATGTCCGGGCCGGTCAGCACCGGTTGGGCGCGCCAGTATTCGAACGGAATGGACTCATCGCGGATGCCCTGCTCGGGGGCGTTGAGATGCGTCATCACCATGCGCACTCCAGGTGCGCCTTCGGCGTCCTCGGTGTCGATCCCGATGATGCGGCCCTTGCCGATCGTCGCGCCGACGATGAACCCGTAGAGCGGTTGGCCGGCCTCCCAGTGCTCGTAGGCGTAGGCGGCCAGGCCGGCGACCTTCAGCGGGCCGTCGACACGCTGCATGGCTTGCCCGATCATCTCGCCTCCTCAGCTCGCCTGGGCCGCTTGCGCCAGCGTCCGGCAGAGCGTGCGCCTGGCCAGCTCGATCTTGAAGTCGTTGTCACCCCGCCCGACCGCGTCGCGCATCGCCGCCTCGGCAGCGCCGCGATAGGTGGCCATCGTGGCCGGACGGCCCGTCAGCGCGTCCTCCGCCTCGACGGACCGCCACGGCTTGTGCGCCACTCCGCCGAACGCCACGCGTGCCCCACTGATCGTTCCCTGATCGGCCGAGACGATGGCCGCCACCGAGACCAGCGCGAACTCATACGACGCCCGGTCGCGCACCTTGCGGTAGATCTGCCGGCCCGGCGGGGGCGAGGGCAGCGCCACGGCCGTGATCATCTCGTCGGGGGCCAGTACGGTCTCGATGTGCGGGGTATCGCCCGGCAGCCGGTAGAAGTCCGTGATGGCGACGCGGCGTACCGAGCCGTCGGCCCGGAGCAGCTCGATCTCCGCGTCGAGCGCGGCCATCGCGACGGCCATGTCCGAGGGATGGGTGGCGATGCAGAAGTCGCTGGCGCCGAGGATCGCGTGTATCCGGTTGAACCCGCCGATCGCCGCGCAGCCGGATCCGGGGTCCCGCTTGTTGCAGCCCGCCGCCGTGTCGTAGAAGTAGGGACAGCGCGTGCGCTGCAACAGATTTCCCCCGGTGGACGCCTTGTTGCGCAACTGGCCCGAGGCGCCCGATACCAGCGCCTCCGACAGCACCGGATAGCGCGTGCGCACTCGGGCATCGGCGGCCACATCGGAATTCCGCGTCTGGGCGCCGATGCGCAGTCCGCCGTCCGGCAGCTCTTCGATGTCCCGGAGCGGAAGCCGGCTGATGTCGACCAGATGGCTCGGATCCTCGATGTCGAGCTTCATCAGGTCGAGCAGATTGGTGCCGCCGCTGATGAACTTCGCGCCGGATCGCGCCACCGCGGTGACGGCGGCCCGTGTGTCCGTCGCCCGCTCATAGGTGAAGGACCTCATCCCGGGCCTCCCTCCGCGCTGTCGCGGATGGCCGCGACGATGTTCGGATAGGCCGCGCACCGGCAGATGTTGCCGCTCATCCGCTCGCGGATCTCGTCATCGGTCAAGGTGATCCGCGGTGCGGACACATCGGCGGTGGCGTGGCTTGGCCAACCCGCCGCCACTTCGGCGAGCATGCCGACAGCCGAACAGATCTGGCCGGGAGTGCAGTACCCGCATTGGAAGCCGTCACGTTCGACGAAGGCCCGTTGTACGGGGCCCAGGTGGTCGGGATCGCCCAGGCCTTCGATCGTCACGATCTCGTCGTCCTCATGCATGACGGCGAGCGTCAGACAGGAGTTGACGCGCCGGCCGTTGATCAGCACCGTGCACGCACCGCACTGCCCGTGATCACACCCCTTCTTGGTCCCGCTCATGCGCAGCCGCTCGCGCAGCGCGTCGAGCAGCGAGGTCCGCGGATCCACCTCGAGACGCCGCACCTGATCGTTGACGTTCAACGTGATCGCCGAGAGTGGGGCCGGCTCGCCCTGGCTCCGCCTCATGGCGTCCGTATCCGAAGCGCTCATCACGGCCCGCCTTCCTCACTGGGTGCGGAGGTCACCCCGGATGTGCGGCGCCACTGCCGGGCGCGACCCCGCGGCCCGTCGCCACTACCCGGGCACGCTCCCCTGTCTCCAGCGTCTCGCAAGAACGCGACCGTCGCACCGCGAGGGTTGTGTCACCGGCGGCTCGGCTGCCGCCGGTTCCGCGGAGGCCGTCGACTGGATCCCCCGGCGGGGCCACGAACCCGCCTACGGTGCCCGGCCGCTGCGCCGCACCATTCAGCGCGAGGTCGACAACCGTCTGTCGCGGCTGCTGCTGGACGCCGACATCTCCTCCGGCGACCGGGCCCGGGTGGAGGTCGCGGACGGACACCTGGTGTTCCACACCACCGGCACGGCCTCGAACGCGAAGCAACCGTGACGCTCACGGTGGGCCGCGAACGCCACGCCGTGCCCGGCGCGATTTCCGCCGTATCGTGGGAAGAGTCCACCGGGGACAGCGCCTCGTACGGGTCGTGCGGGGTGGCGGGCCCCGGGTGGGCGGCCCCCCGAAGGCGGAAAGGAGCGCATCGGAGATGGATCAGCGGAACCCAGTCCCGGACCCCGAGCGCACTCCCGGACTACGGCCCAGCGTGGGCGTGCCCCCGGGGGAGACCCCACCGGCCGAAGACGGCCTCTCGGAAACGGGCCCCCAGGAGACGTACAACCCCACGAAAGGCTGGTCGACCGGCCCCACGATCATCATTTGGGCCTTTGTGGTGCTGTTCGCGGCCTTCTGTATCGCGTTCGCGATCGCCGTCCTGTAGGTGACCGAGGTGAGCTGAGGTGACCGCTCGCGGCACCCCTGGCCGCGGTGGCGTCGTACGGACCACCGGCGGGCTTTGCGCCGGTGTCGCCCCTCGTTCCTTGCCACCGACTCATGGCCCCGCACGTCATGTTCACCTTCCGGAGTGGCTGGGGCGGGGCCCGCCACGACAGGGGCGGCCCGCCGCGACAGAGGTGGAAGGAACAGTGAGCGAAACGCGTCCGGCGAAAACGACCCGGCTGACGCCCCTGCCCACGGCACGGGGAGAGGTGTCCGGTGCGCTCGTCGACATCCTCGTACGTGAGCCCGGCGGGGCGACACCGCCCGTCGGCCGGTCGCTCCGGGAGGCCGACCCCTACGGCGAGGATCTGCAGCTCGCGCTGTACATGTGCTACGAACTCCACTACCAGAGCTTCTCAGGTGTGGACGACGGGTGGGAGTGGGACCCGGATCTGCTCCGTGTGCGGCAGGCGCTGGAACGCCGCTTTCTGGATGCGCTGCGCTCCGATGCCACCACCCACGACGACCCGGACGCCGCCCTGGCCGGGCTGCTGGTGGAGCCGGCCGACGGGGCGGGCGTGTCGCACTATCTCCGGGACGAGGGTGAGTTGTGGCAGCTGCGTGAGTACATCGCGCATCGGTCGCTGTACCAGCTCAAGGAGGCCGACCCGCATGTGTGGGTCATTCCGCGGCTGCGGGGCCGGGCCAAGGCTGCGATGGCGGCGGTGGAGTACGACGAGTTCGGGGCCGGACGCGGGGAGCGGGTGCATGCGGAGCTGTTCGCCGATCTGATGACCGACCTGGCTCTGGATCCGACGTACAACCACTATCTGGACGCCACATCCGCGCGGATGCTGACGGTGGTCAACATGATGTCGCTGCTGGGGCTGCACAGGGCGCTGCGCGGTGCTCTGGTGGGACACTTCGCGACGGTCGAGATCACCTCCTCGCCCGCGTCCGACCGGCTGGCCCAGGCGCTGCGACGGCTGGGTGCGGGCGAGGCGGCGGTGTTCTTCTACACCGAGCATGTGGAGGCGGACGCGGTCCACGAGCAGGTCGTACGCCATGGGGTGATCGACGAGCTTCTGAAGCGCGAACCGGGACTGGCCGCGGACGTGGCGTTCGGCGTCGATGCCAGCGTGTTGCTGGAAGACCGCCTCGCCGAGGAGCTTCTGGGCGCCTGGCGGGAGGGCCGGTCCTCACTCCGCGTGCCGCTGTGATCCCGGCTGTCCCGCTTCCTCGGACTCCGGCTCCGGCTCGGGCGCCGTCGCCCGGGTGGCACGGCCCGGCAGCGCGAACAGAAAGAAGGCGCTGGACAACGCGCCGGGAGCGGTATGGTTCCGCGCCGAGAAGACGTCTCGCCCACGTCCTCAGCTGTCACATGAGCGGATCATCGCCACCGCGGTCGAGCTGCTGGACCGCGACGGCGCACCCAAGCTGAGCATGCGCCGGCTCGCGGAGCGGCTCGGCGCCCACGCGACCAGCCTTTACTGGCATGTGGCCACCAAGGACGACGTCCTCGACCCTCGACGCGGTCTTCGCCGAACTCGACCTCCCCGAGGAGCACGGCGCCTCCTGGCAGGAGGACATCGAGGCGTTCATGACCGGCCTGCGCTCCGCCCTCCTGCGCCACCCGTGGGCCGCGGCCCTGGCCAACTCCCGCCCCCTCATGGGGCCCAACGCCCTGCGCTCCTCGGAGTTCGCCTACACCGCGCTCACCACGGGCGGCTTCGAAGGCGTTCACCTGTCGTCCGCCGCGGCCACCATCACCCACTATGTGATCGGTTCCGCCTCCTCCGAGGCGGTGTGGCAGCAGCGCTCCGACGAGGCGGCGACCCGCTCGGCCGTGGACGCCCACATCCGAGCCCACATCGACGAATACCCCACCCTCGCCGGTCACTTCCCCCTCCTCGAGGAGGACGACTGGGACTCGCACTTCCACCGTGGCATGCGCCTGTTGCTGGCCGGTCTCACGTCCCCCGACGCTCACGCGTAAGCGGCTCGGCGCCGCAAAACATCGCCCACGCCGACAAGCCGACGCATCACCCACGCAGACGAGCCAACGAAAGGAGCGGTCATGACCGGCCCCGGCCCCGACGCTGATCGAGGCGGCCCGGCGCCTCGCCGACGAGGTGCTGGCGCCCGGCGCCGAGTCCGCCGACCGCGAGGGCGTCCCCCTGGCCACGATCGCCGAGGTCAAGAGGTCCGGGGTGCTCGGGGTGAGCGGCCCGGCCGCAGCGCCCACCTGCGGGCGCTGCGTGGCTGACCCGCCGCCGCGGCCCCAGACGTGATCGGTGTGCCCCTGAGGCGGCCCGCTTGGGCGGCCCGGCCGCGTACGGTCCGCGTCCGCGCCGCCTACTCCAGGCCGGACGCCCCGAGGATCCCCCGGGTGGCCGTGTCGTCGAGGTGTCGGCCCAGCAGCCGCAGGATCTCCGTGCCGTGCCGCAACGTACCGCGTTCCAGTGAGCGCCGGGCACCGGTGTCCAGCTCATGCCACAGCAGGGGATCCGCGACCAGGACGCGCAGGTCGAGCGTCACCCGGTGGCCGTGGACGTCCCACAGGAGCAGGCGGGTGGCGATCCGGCCGTCCTGCCACACCCCGGCCAGGGCGTCGGTGCGCACCCGGCGGACGCGTACGAGCCCCCGTACCGCGAGCCAGCCGCCGCCCGCCGTCACCCGCGGTGGCCGCAGCACGGTGAACACCATCACCGCGAGCAGCGCCCACAGATCGGCCCGCCCCACGGTGAGCCCGCCGGAGGCCCAGTCGAGCACCGTCGTCACCCCACCGAACGCCAGCGCCAGACACACCGCCCACCGCGCGTCCGCACGCGGACGGCCGCCGCGGGGCGTCCGGGCGGGCCCGCCGATCAGCCGTTCCATACGGGCACGCTAAGCGGGGCACAGGGTGGGTGGAACGCACCTTGACGCGCCCTGACGCTCCTCTTACGCCGCTGTGATGACCTTTAACGAGACTTTGGCGCTCCGCCGGTGCCTCCGCCGGTGTCTCCGCCGGTGTCTCCGCCAGTGCGAAGGTGGCCGGACCCGACGCCGCCGGTCCGGCCACCCCGTTTCACGCGGTGAACTCCTTGCGGATGCGGTTCAGCATGAAGGCGGAAGACTCCCGGGCCCGTTCCTCCCAGGCGAAGACACAGGCGGTGACCACGCCGTCGAAGTTCAGCTCGCGGAGGGTGCCGAAGAAGGTGTCCCAGTCGACTTCGCCCTGGCCGATGTCCAGGTGCTGGTGGATGCGGGCGGGGGTGCCGGGCGGGTTGAGGATGTAACGCAGCCCGGAGGAGCCCTTGTGGTTGAAGGAGTCCGCGATGTGCACATGCTGGAGCTTGTCGCCCGCGTAGCGCATCATCGCCGCGATGTCCGCCGTCGGCTCGGCACCGGAGAGGTGGAACGTGTGCGGAGCGCAGTAGAGGTAGTTCACCCAGGGCTTGTTGATGGCGCGGACCAGGTCGACGGCGGGAGTGTTCTCCTCGCAGAAGTCGTCCGGGTGGGCCTCGAGGTTGAGGGCGATGCCCTCGCGTTCGAAGAGCGGCAACAGTTCCTCCAACGAGCGCCAGAAGGCGGCCTCGCTCTCGGCGGCGCGCTCGGGGCGGCCGTTGAACTCCGAGTTCATCAGGGGGCATTCGAGGTCGGCGGTGATCTCGATCATCCGCTTCCAGTAGCGGACGGCGGCCTGCCGCTCGGTCTCGTCGGGCGAGGACCACTTGTACAGCGGCAGCACGGAGGAGAGCTGGACACCATGCGTGCGCAGGGCCCGCTTCAGCGCCGCGACGCGCTCGTCGTCCGCCCGGGGGTGGAGGAAGAACGGCATGAAGTCGTCACGCGGGGACAACTCGATGTAGCTGTAGCCGAGTTCGGCGACCGTGCGCACCATCTCGTCGAGCGGCAGCGCGCGGAGCATGTAGGGGTCGAGTGCGATCTTCACGAGGTGGCTCCGTAGCAGAGGGGTCGGGGCTTCATATCGACGGTGACGACCTGGCCGCCCGACTCCAGGGACTGGACGGCGGCGTCGGTGATGACGGTGGCGGCGTAGCCGTCCCAGGAGGACGGGCCGGTGGGCTCGGCGCCCGCCGTGACGGAGGCGACCCACTCGCCGAACTCGGTGTCGAACGCATCGCCGAACCGGCCCTTCCAGTCCCGCAACACGGCGGTGCCGTGCCGCCCGGCGGTGCGAATGCCGACGGCCGCCGGGTCCGGCAGCCTGACCAGGCCGTCCTCGCCCACGGTCTCGCACTGGATGTCATAGCCGTACTGGCAGTTGACGAAGACCTCCAGGTCGATGCGGACACCGTTCGCGGTCTCGAAGAGCATGATCTGCGGATCCTTGAGGTGGCCGAACCGTTTGCCGGTGGCGCGCGGGGTGATCACCTGGACCGAGCTGATCTCGTCGTCGAGCAGCCAGCGCAGTACGTCGATCTCGTGTACGGCCGTGTCCTGGGCCGCCATCGCGGAGACATAGGTGTCCGGCACGGTCGGGTTGCGATGCGCGCAGTGCACGATGAGCGGCGCGCCGATGGCGCCCGAGGTGAGCACGTCCTTCATCTGGCGGTAGCCGGCGTCGAAGCGGCGCATGAAACCGACCTGGACGAGGCGGTGGCCGTGGGCGCGTTCGGCCTCCACGATGCGCAGACAGTCCTCGGCGGTGGTGGCGAGCGGCTTCTCGCAGAACACCGGCTTGCCCACCGCGATGGCGTTCAGTACATGCTCCGCGTGGGTGGGGCCCCAGGAGGTGACGAGGACGGCGTCCACGTCGGGGGAGTGAATCAGGTCGCTGCCGGTGGGCAGTGCGGTGGCGCCGACGCGGGTGGCGACCTCCGTGGCGCGGGCCTGGTCGATGTCGGTCACGGCGGTGACCGCGGCACCGGTGATGACCTCGGTGAGTCGCCGGATGTGGTCCTGGCCGATCATTCCGGCGCCGATGACACCTATATGTACGGTCATGGTTGATTCCTTCAGGAGCGGATTCAGGAGCGGATTCAGGAGCAGGGGCAGGAGCGGGGTCAGGAGAAACGTGTCCGGAGCTCGGCTTCGAGGACTTCGAGCGTGCGGCCCTTGGTCTCGGGGACGTAGCGCTTGACGAAGGTGAGGGAGAGCAGGCCCGCCACCACGAAGAGGAAGAAGGTGTTGGAGATCCCGATCCCGGAGACCAGGGACGGGAAGACCAGACCGATCACGAAGTTGGTCAGCCACAGCACCACGGCCGCGACACCCATGCCGAAGCCGCGCATCCGCATGGGGAAGATCTCCGAGAGCATCAGCCAGGTCACCGGGGAGATGCTCCGCCGACCGCGAGGCCGAGGACGAACCGTGCCACGACCATGATCGCGGTGGTCGGGGCGAGGGCGCAGCCGAGCGCGCCGATGAAGAACAGCACGGCCAGGGCGAGGACGGTGCGCCGGCGTCCGCGTGCGTCCGACAGCCGGCCGCCGGTGACCGCGCCGAGTGCGGCCCCCAGGAGGAGCGAGCTGGTGACCATGCCCTCGGTGACCGGGGTCAGGCCCAGGTCCTTGGTCATATAGGGCAGCGCGCCATTGATGACGCCGGTGTCGTAGCCGAAGAGGAGACCGCTGAAGGTGGCGACGACCGTGATGATCCGCAGCCGCCGGGAGACCGCTCGCGGAGCGGGGTCCGTGATGGCGGTGGCTAGTGTGGGGGCCTGTGTCGCGTCGTCCCTGACGTCCATGGCCGCCTCCTGCCGGTTCGAGGGGAGGGGGAACGGTTGACTAGCGCGCTCTACTAGCGCGCTCTAGGCGAGTACGATGGTCCCTGTCCGAATGTCATGTCAATAGCTTGTTGCCGGGGGGTTTCACGACTGCCCGTAAGGTGGGCGGCATCGGAGGGTGGTCACAGGTGGATGGATCGGGCAAGCAGCGGCCCACCATGACGGACGTCGCGGAGCGGGCGGGCGTGTCCCGGGCACTCGTCTCCATCGTCTTCCGCGATCAGCCGGGAGCGAGCCCGCAGACCCGCGAACGGGTGCTGCGCGTCGCCGACGAGATCGGCTACCGGCCCGACAGCGCGGCCCGCCTGCTGGCCCGCGGCCGCAGCCGCACGCTCGGCGTGATGTTCACCGTTCGCCAGCCCTTCCACGCCGACCTCGTCGAGGGCATCTACCCCGAGGCCGAGCGGCTCGGCTACGACGTCCTGCTCTCCGCGACCGCTCAGGGGCGCGGCGAGGCCAAGGCCGTCGAGGCGCTGCTCGGCCACCGCTGCGAGGCGGTGATCCTGCTCGGGCCCGACGCGCAGCCCACGGACATCGACGCCCTGGGACACCGCACGGTCACCGTCTCCGTCGGCCGCCGAGTCCCCCACGCCCGCGTCGACAGCGTGCACACGGCCGAGGGCAAGGGGGTGCGGCAGGCCATGGAGCACCTCGTCGAACTGGGCCACCGCCGGATCGTGCACATCGACGGCGGCCGCGGACCGGGCTCGGCCGAACGCCGCCGCGCGTACCGGGCGGCGATGCGCCGTCATGGCCTGGAGCCGGAACTACGGGTGATCCCCGGCGACCACACCGAGCAGTCCGGCATCGAGACGGGGCGACTGCTGCTTGACGAGCGCGACCACGGCCGGCCCCTGCCGACGGCGGTCCTCGCGGGCAACGACCGTTGTGCGATGGGGCTGTTGATGACCCTGACCCAGGCGGGCGTCGACGTCCCGCGCGATCTGTCCGTCGTGGGCTACGACGACAGTCACCTCTCCCATCTGATGCCGATCGGCCTGACCACGGTCCGCCAGGACGCGGTGCTCATGGCCGAGCACGCGGTGCGGTTCGCCGTGGAGCGGCTGGAGGGCACGGCGCCGGAGCCGCGGGAGGCGGTGCTGGACCCGAAGCTGACGGTACGGGGCACCAGCGGACCGTCCCCGGAGGGCGTCGGCGCGGGAAATCGGTAAACGCTTTACGCATTCGCCGCTGCGGATTCCCGGAAAGATGCCAGTGAGGGTGCGATATGGCAACACATAAATGTTTCGTTGGCAATGCGTAGAAGTTTCGTGTGACGCCTTCGGCAACCGGAATATGTGAACGCGATCCCGGCTAGCCGAAGTCAGTGATCAGTTCGTGAAACAGGTCGTGCACGGCGTGGGCGGGTTCCGACAGCGGCTGATGGTCGGAGGTGCAGAGGGACAGCTTGACCTGGATGGCCGGATCGACGATCCGCCGCACCTCCAGGTTCCGCACATCGAGGATGGCGCGCGCCGCCGACCAGGGCAGCACCGTCGCCCCGAGGTCGGCGCCGACGGCGCTGACCAGGGTCAGGACCGATTCGAGCTCACCGATCACCCGGGGCTGCAGCGACGCCTGCTGGAACGCGGCATCCACGACCTGGCGGATGGTGTGGATACGGCTGGGCAGGAGCAGGCCGACGTCGGCCAGCTCCTTCAGCGACACCTCATCGTCGCCACCCGGAGTGTTCGCGCCCGGCGCGGCGATCAGGAAGAGATCCTCGGTGCGCAGCGGCTCGAACTGCACCCCTCGCAGCGGACCGGCCCCGTAGATGAAGGCCATGTCCATCCGGCCGGTCATGATCGCTTCGCTGATGACCCCGCCGAAGTTCTCGTTGATATGCAGCAGGATGTCGGGGTAGCGCTCGCGCACGCTCCTGAGCAGGGGCAGCGCAAGCGCCGCACCCATGCTGTAGGGGGCCAGGCCCACCGAGACGCTGCCGGCCGGGGCCCGGCCGGACACGTCGACCGCCGCGTGTGCGAGATCGACCTGGCGCAGGATGAGCTGCGCGTGCCGGTACAGCGCACGGCCCGCCTCGGTCGGCGCCACTCCGCGCTTGCTGCGGATCAGCAGTTGCTGTTTGAACTGGGCTTCCAGCATGGAGAGTTGCTGGCTGAGCGCGGGCTGGGCGATGTGCAGGATGTCGGCAGCGCGCGTGATGCTCCCGGCGTCGACGATCTTCACGAATGAGTAAAGACGCCTGGTGTCCATGGATGGCCCTCCAGCCTCAGCGGATTCTCATGGTAGGCCCACGGCGTCCGGCGGACGGCGACGCGTGTGGGCCAGGTCATATCGAGCGCTGATTACGTCACACGTAACGCCTATTTGCCGCCACCCGACAACGGGATTAGGTTCACCGAAACTCGGATTCCGGGCCGGACCCGAAATCGAAGAAGTGACGACGTCGCTTTTTTCCTTTGTTTGGAGGACGTCATGACGTACATGGTCGATCTCGTTGCAGATCTGGGCGAGGGGTTCGGCGCCTACACCATGGGTGACGACGAAGCACTGCTGGACGTGCTGACATCGGCGAACATCGCGTGCGGATTCCACGCCGGAGACCCTCGGATCATGGACGCGACCGTCCGCCACTGTGTCCGGCGCGGCGTCGCCGTGGGCGCACACCCCAGCTTTCCCGATCTCGTCGGGTTCGGCCGCCGTGCGATGGACCTGACCCCGGACGAGGTCCGGACCGACATGCTGTACCAGATCGGCGCGCTGCGGGCGCTCGCCACCGCGCACAACACCCAGGTGCGCCATATCGCGCCGCACGGCCGCCTCGGCAACCTGGTGGCGACCCGGCCGGACTACGCGCAGGCGGTGGCCGAGGCCGTGGAGTCGCTCGACCGGTCGCTGATCGTCCTGGCCCAGGACGGCGCGCTCGCCGACGCCGCCCGCGCCCGTGGCCTGCGGGTCGGCATCGTCGGGATCGCCGACCGGGCCTACCGCGACGACGGCACACTGGTGCCCAGGAGCGAACCGGGTGCGGTGATCCACGACCCGGGGGAGATCGCCGAGCGGACCGTGCGGATGGTCACCGAAGGGGTGGTGCGCGGCGTCGGTGGCCGTGACCTCCCGGTCGAATGCGACACCGTGCTGCTGCACGGCGACACCCCTGGGGCGATCACACTCGCGCACCGGATACGCCGCGAACTCCTCGCCGCCGGCGTGCAGATCACACCGTTGGCAAACGTCCTGGACGCCAAGGCCGCCAACGCCGAGGCCGACGGCACCAGGGCCGCCAACACCACGGCCGGCAGGAGCGCCTGAGATGGGCGGCGACATCGTGATCGCGGACTGCGGTGATTCGGCCGTTGTGGTCAAGGCGACGGGTGACACCGCCCGCGCCTGGCAGACCGTGCACGCCCTGGCCGACGCGTTCGAGGCGGCCCGGCCCGGCGGGGTGTACGGCATCGTGCCCACCTACGACTCGCTGCTGATCGAGTTCGACTGCTTCCACACCGATCACACGACGGTACGGCGTGCCCTGCGGTACGAGGCCGACCGACTCGGCGAAGGGACCCTCCTGACGACACCGTCCCGGCGCTTCGTGGTGCCGGTGGTGTACGGCGGTGAATACGGCCCCGATCTGCCCGTCGTCGCCGAGCAGTTGGGGCTGACCGAGCACGAGGTGGTGGCGTTGCACTCCGCCGCTCCGCTCACGGTCCGCTGCCTCGGAGCCCCGGCGGCGGCCCCGATGATGGACGGCCCTGCCTTCCCGAAGCCGGTCCCGAGGCTCGCCTCGCCACGGACGAGCGTCGTGCCCGGCTCGATCGCGGTGGCCGGACGGCAGGCCGTCATCTCACCCATGCCCTCACCCGGCGGCTGGCCGCTGCTGGGGCGTACGCCGCTGCGCGTCCTCGACCTCGACGCCGAGCCACTGGCCCCGTACCGGCCCGGCGACACATTCCAGTTCGTGCCGATCGGCCCCGAGCAGTGGGACGAGTACGCCGGCACCCCTCTGGCGGCTGCCCATGGCTGACACCCTGACCGTCCACCGGGCGGGTCTCGCCACCGTGCAGGACCTCGGCCGCTTCGGCCACTCCCGCTACGGACTGCCGGTCAACGGAGCACTCGACCAGCATTCCGCCCGCGTCGCCAATGTGCTGGCCGGGAACGACGAGGGAGCGCCGCTGATCGAGGTCACCGCACTGGACTTCAGCTGCACTCCCTCGGCCGATGTGCTCATCGCGGTGACCGGCGCGCCCGCCGAAGTGACCGTGGGCGGCGTCCGGCGGAACCAGTGGGAGCCCGTGTCGGTACGCGCCGGGGAGACCATCGCCATCACCGGCATACGGCTGGGCCTGCGGGTCTACCTGGCCATTCTCGGCTCGGTGGAGACCCCGTACCTGCTCGGCAGCTGCGCCCCCGACACGATCCTGGGCTTCGCACACTCCCTGCGTGGCGACGATGAGCTGGCCTTGCGCACACCCTGCCCGCCGATCGACCACCCGGTGTTCCGGATACCGCTGTTCCGGCTGAACGTGCCCGTGGCGCGCTTCGGCGACGCGTGGACGATCGATGTGACCGACGGGCCCGACCTCGAGGAGTTCGGCGACACCGCCGAGCGGCTGTTCCGGTCGGCGTTCACCGTGACCCCGCGCAGCAACCACATCGGGCTGCGCATGAGCGGCGACGTACCACGGCGGGTGGCGAGCGGCGAGCTGCTCTCCCGGGGAGTGCCCGTCGGCGCGGTCGAGGTGCCCGCCGGTGACGAACTGCTCGTCCTGCACCGCGGCCGCGGCGTCACCGCCGGTTACCCGGTGCTCGCCGTGGTGACGGCGACGGGTCTGTCCGCGCTCGGACAGGCCAGACCCGGCCAGTCCGTCCGGTTCCGGCGCCGCACGGTCGCCGACGCCGTGAGCGCCTACCGGGTCCAGCGACAGGCCATCCACGCGCTCAAGGCCCGCGTGCGCACGGCCTTCGACGCCCTGCGCATCCCCGCCCCCGCCACGCCGTAAGACCGCCTCCCCGTCCCTTCCCAGCTGTGAGTGTTCCGTCCCCGCCAGCCACACCCGCCTGCAGAAAAGAGACATTATGGCCGCCGTCGCCGCTCAGCCGGTACCCAACACCGTCGATCCGAGAACCGCGCGGAAAGTGACCATGGCGGGATGCGTCGGCATCTTCGCCGAGCTGTATGACAACGGCATCTTCGGTTTCATGGCGGGCACCCTGGGAGTCGTCTTCTTCCCTGACGCGTCCAACGCGGTGCAGGTGCAGCTCGTCTTCCTCGGCTACGCCGTCTCGTTCTTCTTCCGCCCCCTCGGCGGCATCATCTGCGGCCACCTCGGCGACCGCATAGGCCGCCAGCGGATGCTCGTCTTCGTCATCCTGCTGATCAGCGTCGCGACCGCGGCGATCGGGATGCTGCCCACGTACGCGAGTATCGGCATCGCGGCCCCCATCCTCCTCATCCTGCTCCGCGTGCTCCAGGGCTTCTCGGTCGGCGGCGAGGCGTCGGGTGCGATGAGCTTCCTCGCCGAGCACGCCCCTGAGGGCAAGCGCGGGCTCTACACCAGCTACGCCCAGATCGCCTCGTTCCTCTCCCTGCTCACCGGCACGCTGATCGCCGCCGGCATGACCAGCGGCCTCGGGGCGGACGCCATGGAGTCGTGGGGCTGGCGGATCCCGTTCCTGCTCGCCGTCCCGCTGGGTATCGCGGGCCTCTACATCCGCAAGCGCATCAGCGACACGCCGAACTTCAACCGGCTGAAGGAAGAGGGCGGCCTCTCGAAGAACCCGCTCAAGGAGGCGTTCACCTCCCGTGAGCACCGTCGCGCGATGCTGCTCGCCCTGTTCATCCCGCTGATGAACGGCTCCGGCTACTACGTGCTGTTCAGCTACATGCCCACGTTCATGAGCACCGAGCTGCACTTCAGCAAGGTGCAGGGGCTCCTCGTCACCTCGACCAGCCTGGTGGCCATCTCCCTCGCCATTCCGTTCATGGGCAAGCTGTCCGACCGCATCGGGCGGAAGAAGGTCCTGTCGGGCGCCGCGGTCGCCATGGCCATCCTGGGCATTCCCTGTTACCTGCTCATCGGAACCGGCAATGTGGCGCTCGCGATTCTCGGCGCGTGCGTCATGGCCGTCGTCTTCGCGGGTCACACCGGCGTCATCCACATCCTGCTCGTCGAACTCTTCCCGACCCGGGTCCGCTACTCCGCCTACGGCCTCGGCTACAACGTCTCCTCGGCGCTCTTCGGCGGCACCGCGCCGCTGCTGATGACCTATCTCATCGCCCAGACCGGAAACGTCAACATGCCCGCCTTCTACGCGGTCCTCACCGCCCTCGGCACGCTCATCGCCGTATCCCGGGTGTCCGACAGGGCACATCTGCCGCTGCGCGACGCATAGTTCCGCACCGGCATCCGCACCCGTAACTCCCCGACCGATTGAGGAGCGCAGTCCAGATGCCCTTTTCCGACTACAAGACCGCACTGGTGACCGGTGCCTCCACCGGAATCGGCGCCGAGGTCGTCGAACGGCTGGCCAAGCAGGGCCTCGAAGTCCACGCCATCGCCCGCAACGCCGAGCGGCTCGACGACCTCGCCCGCCGCACCGGCTGCATCCCGCACGCCGTCGACATCACCGACACCGCCGCGCTGACCGCCGAACTCCAGGGCCTTCAGACCGACATCCTCGTCAACAACGCCGGGGTGTCCCGCACCGGGAACATCCTCACCGCCGACGAGTTCGCCATCGACGAGCAGATCGCCGTCAACATCCAGGCCGTACTGCACCTGGTCCGGCTCGTCATGCCCGGAATGGTGGAACGGGACCTCGGCCACATCGTCAACATCAGCTCCATCGCCGCCGTCTACAACTTCGGCGGAAACACCATCTACCACGCCACCAAATCGGCCGTGCACACCCTCTCCCGGCAGTTGCGGGTGGACGGATACGGCCGTCGGATCCGCGTCACCGAGATCTGCCCCGGACGGGTGGAGACGGAGATCTTCGGCCGGCTCCTCGGCGACATGGAAGAGGCGCAGCGCAAGTACTACGACGGCTATGAGTCGCTCAAGCCCGAGGACATCGCCGACGCCATCGAATTCGCCATCTCCTCGCCGCGCCACGTCAACATCGGCCATGTGGAGATCCTGCCCACCTTCCAGGTCCCGGGCGGGCTCAACTTCGAACGGAGGACCGACTGAATGAGCACCGCACAGCGCGTCGACCGCATCAAGCCCTCGCCGAGCACCGCGGCCGCCCAGCGGGTCCGCGAACTGAAGGCCCAGGGACGGCAGATCCTCGACCTCACCGTGGGCGAGCCCGACTTCGACACCCCCGACCATGTGAAGGCCGCCGCGATCGAGGCGATCCAGCGGGGCGACACCAAATACACGCCGGTCAACGGCACCGCGGAACTGCGCACCGCCATCGCCGGCCGGCTCCGGGAGCGGCACGGTCTCGACTACTCCGGCGACCGGATCGCGGTGGGCGGCGGCGCGAAGCAGATCATCTTCCTCGCGCTGATGGCCACCCTGGACGCGGGCGACGAGGTCGTCATCCCGGCGCCGTACTGGGTCTCGTACCCCGACATGGTGCTCGCCAACGACGGCACCCCGGTCGTCGTCCCCTGCCCCGAGGCCGAGGGCTTCAAGCTGACGCCCGAACGGCTGGCCTCCGCCCTCACCGACCGCACCCGCTGGGTCGTCCTCAACTCCCCGGGCAACCCGACCGGCGCCGCGTACTCGCCCGACGAACTGCGCGCCCTGGCCGACGTGCTGCTCGCCCACCCGCACGTCCAGGTGCTCACCGACGAGATCTACGACGAGATCTGGTACGAGCCGGGCCAGGCGCACAGCCTCGCCGCCGTCGAACCGCGGCTGGCCGAGCGGGTGTTCCTCACCAACGGCGTCTCCAAGACATACGCCATGACCGGCTGGCGCATCGGCTACGGCGCGGGCAACACCGAGCTGGTCGGGGCCATCAACAAGCTCCAGTCCCAGATCTCCTCCTGCCCCTCCTCCATCAGCCAGGCCGCTGCCGCCACCGCGCTCAGCGGTGACCAGGGCTTCATCCGCGACAGCGTCGCCGTCTACCGCGGCCGCCGCGACGCCGTGGTCAAGCTCATCAACGACATCCCCGGGCTGTCCTGCACCCCGCCGAGCGGCGGCTTCTACGCCTTCGTCAACTGCTCCGGCGTCCTCGGCACCCGCACCCCGTCCGGCCAGGAGATCGGCACCGACGAGGACTTCGCCGCCTATCTGCTGGAGTCCCAGCAGGTCGCGGTGATCCACGGTGCCGCGTACGGCTCCCCGGGCTACTTCCGTATCTCCTTCGCCACCTCGAACGACGTCCTCACCGCGGCCTGTGAGGGCATCGCCCGCGCCCGCGCCGACCTCTCCTGACTTTCTCCTGACCCCGCCCGAAGGAGCCACCCCCACATGATCCACGTCAACACCGCCTTCGACCGGCCCGATCCGGACCTGGTGAAGCAGCTGAGCGGCTACTCCGCCGCCACCATCCATGAGGCACAGGGCCGCCTGGGCGCCCTCGACTCGACCATCAAGCCGGTCGACCCCGAGATGTCCCTGTGCGGCCCCGCCTTCACCGTGGTCTGCGCGCCCCGCGACAACATCATGCTCCAGGTCGCCATCGCCCACGCCAGCCCCGGCGACGTCATCGTCGTCTCCGCCGGCGAATACGCGGAGGCGGGCTCCTTCGGCGACGTCCTGGCCAACGCCTGCGTGGCCAAGGGCCTCGGTGGCCTCGTCACCGACACCGGCGTGCGCGACACCCGGGAGCTGCGCGAGCTGGGTTTCCCAGTGTTCTCGTACAGCGTCAGCATGAAGGGCACGGTCAAGGAAACCATCGGCCCGATGGCCGAACCCGTCCTGATCGGTGGCGAGATCGTCCGCCCGGGAGACGTGGTGCGCGCGGACGCCGATGGCGTCGTCGTGGTGCGCCGCGAAGACCTGGCGGACGTCATCGGCAGGTCTCAGGCGCGTGTCGAGGCGGAAGACGCGTATATCGCCGACTACCGCGCCGGTAAGAGCGTGATCGAGGTCAGCCGACTGGCCGAGGTGCTCGAGGCCAAAGGGCTGGTCATCGACGAGTAGTGGCGGACGGCCCGAGGGCGTTCAGAGCTTTTCGAAGGGGTCGTGTGCGGCGAGCAGCTTGTCCACCCGCGCCTGGTCGACCCGGCTGACGATCTGCCCGGCCTCCTGCCGGTCCCGGATCACCTTGGCCAGGGTGAACGCGGACGTCACCAGGTAGAGCACGGAGATGGCCAGGAAGCCGCGCACCCAGGCGTCGGCGCTCAGCTGGAAGATACCGACGGCGGTGGCGGCCATGGCGACGGCGAAGGAGGCGACCGCCTGGCCGTAGAACGCGGCCGTGCTCTGCTGCTTGACCGGTGTCTCACTCATGCGGACAAGAATCGGCGGATGCGGCGGTCCCCGCATCCGTCCGGATACTCAGAAGGTACTCAGAAATCGGGCGCCGTCGTCCGCCCGCCTGGGCCGGGCTGCGGGCCCCGCGCCCTTGTCGCTGTCGTTCACCGCGCCGCTCCTTCCGCCGTCGGGCTTGCCAAGCGGAACGGCGCTCCGTATCGTTACCGGAGCGCGGTTCCGCTTGCTCACGTTGTCAGAGCGGGGACCCGGCGACCACACCACGCATGGCCACCACGCTTCCGCAGCCTTCCGGAAGTCGGCCGGCCAGAAGCTGTTCCGCTTCAACCTCGGCAGCGCGCCCAGCCGCCGCTGCCGGTGCCGAAAGGACCGACGGCCCCATGTCACACACGCCCCCGCCCCGTTTCGGGATCATGACCGCCCCCATGCAGGTCGACTACCACGACGTCCTGCGGGTCTGGCGTGAGGCGGACACGATCCCGGAGATCGAGCACGCATGGCTGTTCGACCACCTCATGCCGATCGGCGGCGACCCGGACGGACCGGCCTACGAAGGCTGGACGCTGCTCACGGCCCTCGCCGCCCACACCCGTCGGCTCCGCCTCGGCCTGCTGGTGACCAGCAACCGGTTCCGGCCGCCCGCGATGCTGGCCAAGATCGCCACGACCGTCGACATCGTCTCCGACGGTCGGCTGGAGTTCGGCATCGGCGTCGGCTCACGGCCCGGCCACCCCCTGGCCCGGCGTGAGTACGCGGCACACGGCCTGCCCTTCCACGACACCGCGCACGCCGTGGGCAGCCTCGCCGAAGCCTGCACGGTGATCCGGCGGCTATGGACCGAGGAGAAGCCGTTCGACTTCCACGGCACCTATCACCAGCTCACCGGAGCGTTCGGCAACCCCAAGCCCGTCCAGCGTCCCCACCCTCCGATCGTCATCGGCGGACGCTCGTCCGCGACGCTGCGCGTGGTGGCCGAGCACGCGGACGTGTGGAACATGCCCGGCGGCGAGATCGCCGACGCCGTCAACCGCGGCGCGCTGCTGGACCGCTACTGCGCCGAGATCGGCCGCGACCCCGCCTCGGTCACCCGCTCGATCGTCCTGTCCGTCTCCTACGACCAGCCCGGTGTCACCCGGGCCGCGATCGCGGAGGCGATCGACGCCGGTTTCTCGCACATCGTCCTCGGCCTGGCGGCGCCCTACCCCGCCGATGTCGCACGGTGGGTCACCGACGAGCTCATCAGCGCGTCGGCCTAGCGGTTCTCAACCGGCATCCGTCCGGACCCGGGTGAGCGCGGCGACCGCCTCCCGCGGATCGTCCGCGTGAAACCGGAGCGTACGGGCGAAGCCCTCCGCGCCGAGCGGTCGCACGTACGTCACCGGTTCCGTCAGCTCCACCGTCACCGTGGTCTGGCTGCCCACCGCGAGGTCGAGCGTGTGCGGGGCGACCCGGTGTAGGTGAAGGTCAGGGCCGTGCAGGGCCCGGATCCGCCGCCCGAGCGATCCGAGGACTCATGACGCCCTCCTGTCGTGCAGCCGGGCGGTCATCCGCGCCATCACCCGGCGCACCACTTCGGCCTGAGCGGGCGAGTAGTCGGCGAGAAGCGCCTGCTCGAAGCCGGTCGCCTTCGGGCCGTTCACCGGGATGGCCGCCAGTAGCTCGTCCGGTACGGCGGCGACGAGGTCGTCGGCCAGTGCCGCGACCCGCGGATCGTCCGCCTCGGCCCCGTCCAGTTCGTCCAGCCGCTCGTACAGGGGGAGTATGGCGGGGTCCTCGGCCAGTGGCCGCAGCGCCGCGTACACCGCCTCCCCGCCGACGATCCCGTCCATCAGGATCAGGTGCTCGCGGTCCTTGGCGGCGGCCGGCGAGGCGGTGGCGGGCGCACCCTTCAGGAGCTCGATGAGCGCGGGGGAGAGCGGCGCGTCCGGCGTGAGCGGGCCCTCCAGAAGTGCTTTGAGGACCCTGCGGCGCTGCTGGATCTCGTGTTCCTGGCGCGCTAGGTCGGCGTCCAGCTCGCCCAGCACTTCGGCCAGTTCGCGCCCGGCGTCGTCCGCGAGGACGTCCCGCACCTCGTCCAGGGCGAGCCCGAGCTCGGTCAGCCGCCGGATCCGGGCCAGCAGGATGGCGTCCCTGAGGCTGTAGACACGGTATCCATTGGCCCGGCGCTGGGGCTCGGGCAGCAGGCCGATGTGGTGGTAATGCCGCACGGTCCGGGAGGTGACTCCGACCAGCGCGGCGATTTCTCCGATGCGCATGATTCCAGTAGAAACCCTGCCGCTGCGGCAAGGTCAAGCGCGGCCGTGGCCTGCCCGGGCTTCGCCCGGTGGGCCCTCGACGGCGCCGATATCGGGGCGGCCGCGGTAGAGCGGGGCGCCCCGGTAGTCACGGCCGCCGTTGTCCGGGACGACGGTGCCGGTGCCGATCAGCGGTGAGCCCGGCCGGGGAGCGAAGCCCAGCGCGGTGCGCAGCCGCGGGCCGCTGTCGGCGGTGCCGTAGGGCCCGGACACCGCCGGGTTCACGAACAGCGGGTCGCCCGTGCGCGCGGTGGTGTCGGCGGCGGGAACGGGCAGTGGGGCACCGCCGTAGAAGTTGTTGGCGTAGCGGATCGTCGGGCTGGTGGTCAGGCTCGCGTCGGCGACTGCCGAGGAGAAGGCGTTGTCGTGCAGGTCGTAGCGCGCGTTCAGGGAGGAGCCGTAGCCGTAGACGAGGTACCGGCTCGCCGGATTGTGCACGGTGTTGTTGTACACCTCGGCCGAAGCGGCCCGGTCGGAGTGGAGATAGAGCGGATACCGGGAGTTCCCGCTCAGGATGTTGTACCGCACCACGACATCGCCGAAGGAGAACTGGCACAGCAGAATGCCATCGCCGTTGTCGTGCACGAAGTTGTACTGGATCCGGACCCGCGTGGTGCCCTTGTCGGCGTCGATGCCGTTGGAGTCGGCGCCCCCGGCTTTCTGCTCCGTCCGGTACACCTCATTGCGCTGGATCACGACATCGTCCGCGTAGTACGCCTCGATGCCGGAGGTCCCCGCCTGGTCGACCACATTGTGGTCGACCACGGCGCCGCGCACATTCGTCAGATACATCGCGTTGCAGCCGTAGGGCGTCCCGCCCTGGGAGATGAAGTTGTTGCGGATCGTGATGTCCGTATGCGGGGTGAAGACGGTGTCGGCGGCCGAGGTCCGGGTGCCCCATCCGGTCGGCACCGCCACGGGGGCGCCGTTCGCGTCCTTCGCGTCGCCGGTGTACTGCTTGACGACGATGCCCGCGAACGAGGTGTCGCGCACCGTGGAGTTCTGCACCCGGATGTCGTGGAGCACGGTGGCGGCGGACGGCGGTGCGGTGATGTCGGGAACGGTCGTGTCGAACACGATCCCCCCGGTGTGTTTCGACCGGTCCCATCCGGTCTTGAAGCGCACCCCCGGGGCGTTGCCGGAGACATCGCCGCTGATCCAGTTGACCTCACCGGTCACATCATGGACATCGACGCCGTCGATGAGGAAGTGGTCCAGCCGGCGCGCGCTGTCCCCTGAGACATGGATGCCGCGCAGATCCCGCAGATTCTCGCCCGGAGTCCCGGTCGCGGGCGCGTCGTTGCTGACGTCCAGGTCGCGGATCTCCCAGTACTCCTGGTTGAACAGCCGCACCGCGTCATCGACGGTGCCCTCCCCGCGGATTCGCGGCTTGGGCCCCGAGCCGTAGCTGTCGATCACGATCGGACGGTTCTTCTCGCCCGAGCCCTTTGGCCACAACTGGCCCTTCCAGGAGCCACCGGCCTTCAGCAGGATGCGGTCCCCGGCCCGGAAGGTGGTCCGGCCGACGCGGTCGAGGCTGCGCCACGCCCTGGCGGCGCTGGTGCCCGGCGCTCCGTCGTCCCCGGAGCGGGAGTCGACGTAGTAGGTGGTGCCCTTGGCGGCGGGGGCGGCTGGCCCGGCCTGTGCGGCCTGGGCGGCTTGTGCGGCGGCGGGGTGCGCGAACAGCGTGGCCGCGCCGAGCGCGGCGGCCGCGAGAAGGCCGAGCGGCCGCCGGCTGAGTCTGACGGATCGTCGTCCAGGTGTCATTCGTCGAATAGAAAGCGCTGTCGTAGCCGGTGTCAAGAGCCTGGGCGAGCGTGCGCGAGGTTCACGCAGTACAAGGGGGAAATCGCTTTCTTGGGCAGGGTTCCATGGTGGCCCTGGCGCGGCGGGCGGGGCGCGGCCGTGGCTCTCGTCCGGCCGTCCGGCGGCGACCCGTGTAGGGGGCAACGGCACGGTAGCGTAAGGAGGTCGAAATGCGGTCAGGTGCGGTGAGAGCACACATCCGGGGAAACAGTGAGGGAGCGTAATGCGGCACGAGATCAGCCCCGAGCCCATACTTCAGGTCGGGCTCGGCTTCATGGCGTCGAAGGCACTGCTCACCGCGGTGGAACTGGATCTGTTCTCCCAGCTCGCGGAGGGCCCCCGCACGGGCGGTGACCTGGCCGAGGCGCTCGGACTGCATCCGCGCGGCGCCGCCGACTTCCTCGACGCGCTGGTCGCCCTCGGATTCCTGGAGCGATCCGGCGGCGTGTACCGCAACAGCCCGTCCGCCGACACCTTTCTCGACCGCGAGAAGGCCACCTATGTCGGCGGCATCCTGGAGATGGCCAACAGCCGGCTGTATCCCTTCTGGGGGTCGCTCACCGAGGCGCTGAGAACAGGCGAACCGCAGAACGAGCACAAGCACGGCGGTGACGTATTCGACGCCATCTACCGGGACCAGGAGGGCCTCGAGGGATTCCTGCACGGAATGACCGGGCTCAGCATGGGCAAGGCGCTGGTGATAGCCGAGCGGTTCCCCTGGGCCGACTACCGGACGGTGCTGGACGTCGGGGGAGCGGTGGGCTGCCTTCCGGTGGCGGTGGCCCAGCGTCACCCCCATATGAGCGGCGGTGTCTTCGAGCTGCCCCGGGTGCGGCCGGTCTTCGAGAAGTACGTGGCGTCCTTCGGCCTGGAGGGCCGGCTCTCCTTCCACGCGGGCGACTTCTTCACCGACGACCTGCCCGGCGCCGATGTCATCGTGCTGGGCCAGATCCTGCACGGGTGGGGCCTGGAGGAGAAGCGGCTACTGCTGAAGAAGGCGTACGACGCGCTGCCCGACGGGGGAGCGGTCCTCGTCTACGACGCCATCATCGACGACGACCGCAAGGAGAACACCTTCGGTCTGCTGGCGAGCCTGAACATGCTCATCGAGACGCGGTCCGGCTTCGAGTACACGGCCGCCGACGGCCGCGCATGGATGACGGAGGCGGGATTCCGCAGCAGCCGGATCGAACCGCTGACGGATGGCTACTCCATGCTGGTGGGCATCAAATAGCGGTCACATGGCCGCCCGGCTCGTAGGCGCCAGATGGCCGCCCGGCCCGGAGCGGTCACACGGCCGCCCTGCCCATAACCGTCACGCATCCGCCCGGCCCGGCGCCGGAACCACCCGGCACCGGGCAAACGCTCCCTCGCCCCGAGCCGCTAGAAGCGGTAGCGCAGGATCCGTCCCACATCCCGGAAGCCGGGCAGATGCGCCATCACCCGCATGCTCATCCGGCCGGAGGTGGGCATCTTCTCCACCCCCGGCATGTCCACGCTGCGCACCGCGTCCAGGCAGGTCAGCCCCGGGTGCCAGGTCTCGACCTCATGGGGGTCGTCCAGACCCCAGTGGAGTGTGGCGCCCGCGTTGCGCACCGCGGGGACCATCTTCTGGAGCCGGATGCCCAGCGGCCCGTAGACATCGAAGAGCAGCTGGCCGCTGGGGAACCGCTCGGTGATCCGCTGGATCAGCCGCTTGCCGTCCTCCTTGCGCAGATACATCGTCAGTCCCTCGGCGACGACCACGGTGGGCCGGTCGTCGGGCACCTCGCGCAGCCACGCCTCATCGGTCACGGAGGTGCCGACCATCTCGTAGTTCCCCGACGGCTCGGGAAGCAGCCTCCGCCGCAGATCGATCACCTCGGGGTAGTCGATGTCGAGCCAGCGCACCGACGAGGGCGGGTCGAGGCGCTGCACCCGGGTGTCGAGACCGCAGGCGAGATGGAGCACGGTCGCCTTCTGGTGCCCGGCCAGGAACTCCATGGCCCAGTCGTCGAGCTGTTTCGCCCTCAGGGCGATGCCGACCGCCGTCGTGTCCGTCATCCCCGTTTTGCTGAAGTCGTAGGCCACACGCTCCACCGCCTCGCGGGCCGCGTGGTCGTGCAGGATGGAGTCCGGTGAACGGCTGTCGACCGCCCTGCCGTACAGCGTGGCGAGCAAGGTTTCCTGAGCGCCGCTGAGAGTGATCTTTTCGCGATCCATGGTTCCTCGTCGATGTGGGGGTACCGGACGGAACATTCCGCATGGTTGCGTACGGAACGGACAGAACCCGTGTCCGTACGGTCCCACGTTCCCCCGGGCAAAAGCGACCGGCCTCTGGGCCATTCGAGTTCATCCGGCCAACATCAGGGGGCCGGGCGTCAGTGACCTTCGCCGTCGCCCCGCGGCAGCCACAGATCGGGCCCGAAGACCTCGTAGTGGATCGCGGAGGGATGCACACCGCGTGCCAGCAGTTGGGTCCGCACCGACCGCATGAAGGGCAGCGGCCCGCACAGATACGCCTGGACACCGTCCGGGATCCCGATCCCGGACAGGTCGACGTGGCCGGTGCGCTCGGCCGGCCAGTCACCCTCGGGCCGCTCGTACCATACGTGGGCGGTGCCCTGCGCCAGCTTGGTGACCAGCCGCTCCTGGTCGGTGCGCAGGGCGTGGTCGGCGGGGGAGCGGTCGGCGTGGAGGGCGATGACCGGGGCCTGGTGGCCGCTGGCCGCCAGCTCCTCCAGCATGGCCACGATCGGGGTGCAGCCGATTCCCGCGGAGGCGAGCAGCAGTGGCGCGTCCGTGGCGTCGAGCACGATGTCGCCGTAGGGCGCGGAGACGGTGAGCGCATCGCCCTCGTGGACGTGGTCGTGCAGATGGCCGGAGACCTCACCGGCCGGGTCCTCGCCGGCGTCCACGCGCTTGACGGAGAAGGCGCGCACCGTGGCGTCGGGGGCGTTGGTCAGGCTGTACTGGCGGATCTGCCGTGCCCCGTCGGCCAGTTCCACCTGCACCGAGATGTACTGGCCCGCTCGGAACGCCGGGGCGGGGTGACCGTCCGCCGGCCGTATCCGGAAGGTGACCACATCCGCGGTCTCCCGGGTCCGCTCGATCACTTCCCACTGCCGCCAGGTCCCGCCGGTCAGCGCCCCCTGCTCCGCGTACAGCCGCCGCTCGGTCTCGATCAGGGAGTCGGCCATCAGCCAGTAGACCTCGTCCCAGGCGGCGATCACCTCCTCGGTGGCCGCGTCGCCGAGCACCTCCGCGATGGCGGCGGACAGATGACGGTGCACCACCGGATACTGCGCGGCGCTCACCCCGAGCGAGGCGTGCTTGTGGGCGATCCGGCTCAGCAGGGTGTCGGGGCGGACGCCAGGGCGCTCCACCAGGGCGGTGGCGAACGCGGCGATCGCGCCCGCGAGGGCCTGCCGTTGCGTGCCCGCGGCCTGGTGGGCCCGGTTGAACAGATTCCGCAGCAGTTCGGGGTGGGCCGCGAAGAGCTTCCGGTAGAACAGGTCGGCGATGGTGCCGATGGCCTCACCGACGGCGGGAAGCGTGGCGCGGACGGTCTCGGCAGACTTCTGGGAGAGCATGAACGGGCCTAACTGGTATCTCAGATTCGCATTAAACGGCGTGGGTGAAGCGGGCATGGCGGCCTCCGTGGCATCACGGCTCAGTGGGACGGGACCCGCGGTTCGCGCCCCGGGCGGGGTGGCCTCACGGGGAAAGACCGGGCGCGCGCCCGACCAGGCCCAGCAGCACCGGGCCGGTCGGGGACGCCACCAGATCGTCCACCGTCAGGGGATCGAGCGAGGCGAGGAACGCCTCCTGTGCCCGGCGCAGCGCCATGCGCAGCCGGCACCCCTGCCGCAGTGGACACGGCGTATCCCCCTCGCAGTCGACGACATCGCCGACCCCTTCGAACTCCCGGACCAGCTGGCCGACCGAGGCGGTGCGCCCGGTCGCGGTGAGCGCCAGCCCACCGCCCCGACCGCGCCGTGTCTCGATCAGGCCCAAGTGCTGGAGCCGGGCCGCCACCTTGGCCAGATGGCTGTAGGGCACCTGCATCTCCCCGGCGACCTGCCGGGCGGTGCAGGGCTCGGCTCCGGTGACCGCCAGCCGCATGATCGTACGGAGCGCCAGGTCCGTTGACTTCGTCAGCCGCATGACGTCACCTTAGATGAATACGAATCTAAGATGCCATTTATATGGGCGGGTTCCGGCCACGGACGGGTGGGGTGTTCCGGCCCCCGCGCCCATCAGGCTTCGTCGGGCGGTCGGCGGCGCAACGCCCGCGTCACCGACCAGGCGACGGACACGATGGGCACCGCCACGATCGCCCCGATCACCCCCGCGACGATGGTTCCGGCGATGACCGAAATCGCCACCACCACCGGATGGAGCCGTACCGCCCAGCTCATCACCAGCGGATGCAGTACATGGCCCTCGAACTGGCCGACCGCCACGATCAGCAACAGCACCACGGCCGCGATGGCCGGACCCCGCCCGGCCAGCGCCACCACCGTCGCCACCGCCAGCGCGATCGGCGAACCGATCAGGGGAACGAATGTCGCGAAGAAGACCAGCAGCGTCAGCGGCAGGGCCAGCGGCACCCGCAGCAGGGACAGGGCGATGCCGACCAAGGCCGCGTTGGAGGCCGCCACGACGATGATGCCCCGGGTGTATCCGGCGAAGGTGGTCCACGCCGCCCGCGCCGCCCGGTCCCACGGAGACCGGGCGCGCTCGGGGAGCTGACCCCGGAACCACCGCCACATCCGGTCCCCGGAATGGATGAAGAAGACCGAACAGAACAGGGCCAGGAACAGCGCCGTGCCCGCCTCCACGACCCGCCCCGCGCTGCTGAGCGCCCTGCTGATCAGCGTCGCGCGATGCCGCGACGCAAAGGAGGTGACCTTGTCGTGGGCTCCCGACAGCACGCCGCGCCGGACATGGAACGGCGGCCCCTCCAGCCACCGCTCGATCCGGCCGATCCCGCCGCGCAGCTCACCCACGAGCCGGCCCGCCTCCGCGGCCGCCGAGTTTCCCACCAGCGCCAGCAGCCCGAGCACCACGAACAGTGTGCCGAACACCGACAGCGCCACCGCCAGCGGTCTCGGGAGAACGCGCGCCAGCAGATCGGCCAGCGGCCGCAGCAACGCGGTGGCCACCAGGGCGAGAAACACCGCGACCGCGACGAGCTCGAACCGCCCCAGCACCGAGAACGCCAGATAGACGGCCACCCCGATGACCATCAGCCGCCATGCGTAGGCGGTGGCCAGGCGCAGCCCGGGATTGACCCGCCCGCCCTCGTCCCCCGCCCGGCGCACCGCCGCCAGGGCCGCGGAGCCGGAGTGGCGGGCCCGCGCCACCGCCCCCGAGGCACGCCCGGCGGGGCCGCCGGTCACACCGGGCCGAGCGCGTCTGCCCCGCCCTTTCGGTCGCTCGGGCGGGTGAGGAGCGTCGCTGCTCACGTCGGCGCCACCGCCTTCCGGGTCCCGGTCCTGCGCGGCGGAAGAGGAGGGTGATTCATCCCCATACGTACAGATTCAATCAGGGCGGCTGTCCGGGCGCCGGAACACCTCTCCCCGGCGCGGCGGCCCCACCCCGCCCCCTGCCGTTCCGCACCGGTGCCTGCATAAGATCGCCCTGGTCACCCCTCGGCAAGGAGTCGCTCGTGGCATACGACATCAGCGCCATCCGCGCACAGTTCCCCGCACTGAAGGCCGGATCGGCCCACTTCGACGGCCCCGGGGGCACCCAGACCCCCCTCCCCGTCATCGAGGCCATCTCCGACGCGCTGGCCAACCCGCTGGCCAACCGAGGACAGCTCACCGCGGGGGAGCGCAACTCCGAGGCCCTTGTCCAGTCGGCCCGGCAGGCCATGGCCGATCTGCTCGGCGCCGACCCGGCCGGGGTCGTCTTCGGGCGCAGCGCCACCGCCCTCACCTACGACTTCTCCCGCACCCTCGCCAAGACCTGGTCACCGGGGGACGAGGTCGTGGTGTCCCGGCTGGACCACGACTCCAACATCCGCCCCTGGACCCAGGCCGCCGAAGCCGCCGGGGCCACCGTTCGCTGGGCCGACTTCGACCCCGCGACCGGCGAACTGACCCCCGACGACATCGGCGCCCAGCTCGGTGACCGCACCCGGCTGGTCGCGGTCACCGCCGCCTCGAACCTGATCGGCACCCGCCCGGCCATCCCGGAGATCTCCCGGCGGGTGCACGCGGCCGGGGCGCTGCTCTACGTCGACGGCGTGCACTACACCGCCCATGCCCATGTCGACATCCGGCAGCTCGGAGCGGACTTCTTCTGCTGCTCCCCCTACAAGTTCTTCGGCCCCCACCTCGGCGTCCTGGCGAGCCGGCCCGAACTCCTGGAGACCCTGACCCCGGACAAGCTGCTCCCCTCGACGAACGCCGTCCCCGAGCGCTTCGAATTCGGCACCCTGCCCTATGAATTCCTCGCCGGCACCCGCGCCGCCGTCGACTTCCTCGCCACTTTGGCCCCCGGCGCCGAAGGCAGCCGGAGGGAGCGACTGGCGTCGTCGTTCACGGCTCTCGAACAGTACGAGGCCACCCTTCGCCGGCGCATCGACGAGGGCCTGGCCGCCCTCGACCCGATCACCATCCACTCCCGGGCGGCGGACCGCACCCCCACCGTGCTGCTGACCATCGACGGCCGCGACACCACCGACGCCTACCGCCACCTCGCGAGCCGCGGCGTCGACGCCCCCTCCGGCTCCTTCTACGCGGTGGAGGCATCCCGCAGGCTGGGCCTGGGCGACACCGGTGGCCTGCGCATCGGCCTGGCCCCCTACAACAGCGCCGAGGACGTGGACCGATTGCTGGAGGCGCTCTCGGACTTCCTGCGCACGCCGGACCGCCTCGCACGGACGTGAGTCCTCCTGCGGGTGGTGGTGTTCGCGTGGATGTTCCCGTGGGGGCGGTATTGGGGCCGGGGTGGTGCGACGGGCAGGCTCGTGGGTGCTGTGCCCGCGTCGTTTGGGGAGGGGTCTCCTGTGGCCGATGTGTTACCGCGTGGCGATCGGCTGCCGTCGTTGACGGGCCTTCGCTTTCTGCTGGCCGGGGTGGTCCTGGCGGGCCATGTGCTGACGCTGGGCAGATTCTTCGAGGACCAGGGGGTCTATGAGGCCGCCGATGCCTCGTCCATGGCGAGCGCGGCGGCGGTGTCCTCCTTCTTCCTCCTCAGTGGTTTTGTGCTGGCGTGGAACGCGTCTCCGGCCGACACCGCCCTCCGATTCTGGCGCCGCCGACTGGTGAAGATCTTCCCCAACCATGCGGTGACCTGGAGTCTGATGCTGGGCCTGCTCATGGTGACGGGCACCGCCGCCTTGCTTCCGGTGCCGGATCCGGGATTGGGGGAGGCGGTCCGGAATCTGCTGCTGGTGCACGCCTGGGTTCCGGACATGGCCGATTTCAGCAGTGTCAATCCGGTGACCTGGTCCATCTCGTGCGAGGCGTTCTTCTACCTCCTCTTCCCCCTGCTGATCCGGCCGGTGCATGCGCTCCCGGCACGGCTGCTCTGGCCGGTGATCGCCCTGGTGGCGGGGCTGGTGGTGACGATGCCGATGGTGGCGATGGCCGTCACCGCCGAGGCCGCCCCGGGGAGTTGGTCACCGCTCTCGACGGAGCGGTGGTGGCTGATCTACTTCTTCCCTCCGGTACGGCTGCTGGAGTTCGTCCTCGGAGTGGTGCTCGCCCGGGCGGTCCAACTGGACCGCTGGCCGACGCTGCGGCTGCGCTGGCCGCTGCTCGCCCTGGCCGGAGTCTTCGCGGCACGGCCGCAGTTGCCGGAGGAGTACGTATGGGGAGCGGCCACCTGTCTGCCGGTGGCCGCCCTGATCCCCGTCATCGCCACCCGCGATGTCCAGGGACGCGGGAGCTGGCTGGGGCGCCGTGGCCTGGTGGTGCTGGGCGAGGCGTCGTTCGCGCTGTACATGGTCCACTTCCCGGTGCTGTACGCGATCCGGGTACAGCTGGACCAGCGGACCTTCGACACGGTGACCGCCACGGCGCTGTCCCTCGTGGTGTCGGCACTGTGTGTCGCGGTGTCGCTGCTGCTGTGGCGCGGTGTCGAGGTGCCGATGATGCGCCGTTTCGCCCGCCCCCGCGCCCGTTCCGCGCCGACCGCGCACCCCGCGCCCGGCGGCCAGACCGCACCCATGCCCCAGGAGGACCCCGCCCCATGACCGGGTGGCCCGGTGCGTACCCGCGCGCGGCGGTCGTACGGAACCAGACGTAGGGAACCGCTCAGCGTGCAGAGACGCGCACGCGGTGGCTTTCGCCGTCGGAGAGGAACGCCGCCAGTTCCCGCCCCTCCTCGGCGACGGCCGTGCGGTCGGCTTGGGACAGGCTGCCCAGCGGGGTGACAACCACGGTGCCGGTGTCGACGTTCCAGGTCGCGGCGACTCTGCCGTCCACCAGCACCACGCGCTCACCGGCGACCGAAAGGCCCCGGTGGGCGTCGTCGATGATCCGGCCGCGGTCGTGGTACCCGAGGATGGCGTTGTCGAACGCGGGCAAGAACCGTATCGGCGCGGGTGTGTCGGGGTCGGGGCGTGGCGCGCCGGGGAGGTCGAGCATTTCGCGGCCGCGTTCATCGCGGAAGCCGACCAGTTCCTCCCGTATCGCGGATACGGCGGCCGGGAGTCCGGCGAGGCCGCACCAGGCGCGCAGATCGGCTGAGGCCGCGGGGCCGAAGGCGGCCAGATAGCGCCGTACCAGCGCCTGACCGGCCGGGTCGGAGCCATCGAGGTAGGGCGGGTCCGGCTCTCGGCCCAGCCAGGAGGAGAGCAGGACGTTGCGCACCCCTGCCTTGGTGCGCCACAGCCCGCGGGGCGGCGTTTGCGCCACCGGGACGAGGGCGGCGATCAGCATTTCGCCCAGTGCCCGCGGCGCCGGGCCCGGCCAGCGCGCGGCGAGCGCCCCCACCAGTTCGGCCATCGAGCGGGGCTCGCCGTCGGCCATCACCGCCCGGCCCGCGACGGCCAGTTCGCCGAGGTCTATCCCCTCGAGCTCACGGCGGTAGGTCCCGAGCACCCGCTGGCGCAGCATGGTCTCGTGGCGGGCCCGCCAGGCCAGGGTGTCATCGGCGGTGAGCAGGTGGACGGTGCGGCGCATGAGGTGGGTCCGTACCAGACTGCGCCCGCTCAGCAGGTCCGAGAGGACCGCCGGGTCGAACGCGCGCAGCCGCGACCAGAGCCCGATGAACGGCTCCTGCGGCTCCTGTGCCTGCATGCCGCACAGGTGCGCGACGGCGTCGAGGACGGGTACGCCGGCGCGATCGAGCAGCAGCTGGCGGGCGAGAGTGGCGCGGCCCAGCGCCCGGTCGCCGAGAACGGTCATCGTGTCACCGCGGCGCGCTCGTCGGCCGGTCGCCGCCGCAGTGCCGCGCGTTCGACGGCCGGCGGGGTGTAGGACACATCGAGCGGGCCGATGTCGGTTCCGGGCGCCACGATCTGGTCGATCCGGTCGAGCACCTCGTCGTCGAGGGTGACCGTGGCCCCGGCCAGGAGATCATCGAGGTGCTCCATGGTGCGCGGCCCGATGATGGCCGAGGTGACGCCGGGGTGGGTGATGGCGAAGGCCATCGCCAGGTGGGTCAGCGACAGGCCGGCCTCCTCGGCCAGTGGGATGAGCCGCTCGACGGCGTCGAGTTTGCGCTCGTCGGTCAGATGCCGGGGCACCCAGTTCATCCGCGCGTTCCGCGCCGGGGGCCCGCCCTTGCGGTAGCGGCCGGTGAGCAGGCCCATCGCCAGCGGGCTCCACACCAGCGTGCCCATGCCGTACCGCTGGCAGACGGGCAGGATCTCGCGTTCGATGCCGCGGTTGAGGAGGGAGTACGTGGGCTGCTCGGTGCGGAAGCGCTGCAGTCCGCGCCGGTCGGCGACCCACTGTGCCTCGACGATCTCCGACGCCGGGAGGTTGGAGGAGCCGATCGCGCGCACCTTGCCGCTGCGCACCAGGTCGGTCAGGGCGGACAGCGTCTCCTCGATATCGGTGCGCGGGTCGGGATGGTGTATCTGGTAGAGGTCGATGTGGTCGGTCCGCAGGCGGCGCAACGAGTGCTCGACCTCGGTGACGATCCAGCGCCGGGAGCTGCCGCCACGGTTGGGGTCCTCACCCATCGCGCCGTTGACCTTGGTGGCCAGCACGATGTCGTCGCGTCGGCCCTTCAGGGCCTTGCCCACGATCTCCTCGGACATCCCGTGGGGTCCGTACACATCGGCGGTGTCGACGAAGTTGATGCCCGAGTCCAGCGCCCGATGGATGATCCGGACACAGTCGTCGGGATCGGGGTTGCCCACCTGGCCGAACATCATCGTGCCCAGACAGTAGGGGCTGACCTGAATACCGGTCCTCCCCAGCTCACGCGTCTTCACGGTCGCGCCGTTCCCTTCGGTTCCTTGGCTCTTGGGTTCCGGAGCCGCGCTGGTGACGGCTGTCACCAGCGCGGCTCCGGGGCAGATCCGGCAGCGGTCAGCTCGACTTCTGCCCGTCGAGCGACTCGCGGATGATGTCCGCGTGCCCGGCGTGCTGGGCGGTCTCGGCGATGACATGCATCAGCACCCGGCGCACGCTGTGCGCCGCTCCCGGCTCGTTCCAGGGCGCCTCCGGCAGCGGGTGTGTCGCCGACAGGTCGGGGACGGCGGTGATGATCTCCTCGCTCCGGGCGGCGACCTGCTCATAGCGCTGGAGAATCCCGGCCAGCGTCTCGCCGGGCAGCATGCGGAAGTTGTTCTGGTTGTCGATCGCCCACTGCGGGATCTCACGTGCCGTACCGGCCGCGAGGTCGGCCCAGGTGACACCGTCGGGCAGGTCGTAACGGAGCGCCGAGGGGCCTTCGAGCACGAAGCGCAGCCATCCTTCCTCGATGGCCGCGACGTGCTTGATCAGCCCGCCCGGGCACAGTGCGCTGGCCGTCGGGCGCTCGCCGGCCTGCTCGTCGCCGAGCCCGCGCACCGTGGTGGTGAGGGCGGATCGTGCGGCGGCGAGCTCGGCGAGCAGATCGGCCCGCTCGCCGTCGAGCGTGGTGGGGGGTGTGGTGGTGGCGGTCACGGTGATGGGGTCCTTCTGTCGTTCTCGTTGTCTGACAGAGACAACGGTCGCAGGGGTAGAGGACAGGTAGTGGCCGCTTCTCGGGGCAGAATGGATGTCATGCCGAAGACGTCAGCGCGACTGCTGTCACTGCTCTCCCTGCTGCAGGCACGCCGGGACTGGCCGGGGCAGCTGCTGGCCGAGCGGCTGGAGGTCAGCCCGCGCACCGTGCGCCGCGATGTCGACCGCCTGCGCGAGCTCGGCTATCCCATCGCGGCCATCAAGGGCCCCGACGGGGGCTACCGGCTCGGCGCCGGCATGGAACTGCCGCCGCTGCTGTTCGACGACGACCAGGCCGTGGCCCTCGCCGTGGCGCTTCAGACCGCCGCCGTCACCGGGGCGGGAATCGAGGAGGCGGCGGTGCGTGCGCTGAGCACCGTCCGGCAGGTCATGCCCGCACGGCTGCGCCATCGCGTCGACGTTCTCCAGGTCACCGCCGTCGACGGCGCGGGGCCCCGGCCGCATCCGCAGGCCGCCCCGGGCGTTCTCCTGACCCTCAGCGCGGCCGTCCGCGCCCGCGAGGTGCTGCGCTTCGACTACGTCCCCGTCTCCCCACCGGGAACCGCCGCCGCCCACGCCGACCCCGCCGCGACCGCGCCGCGCCGGGTGCAGCCGCACCACCTCGTCACCCGGGGCGGGCGCTGGTATCTCGTCGCCTGGGACCTCGACCGCGACGACTGGCGCACCTTCCGCGTCGACCGGATCACCCCGCGCACCCCCACCGGGCCCCGCTTCACCCCGCGCGAACTGCCCGGAGGGGATGTGGCCGCCTTCGTCGCCGGCAGATTCCAGGGCTCCGACGGCACCGGCGGCTGGCCCTGCCACGGTGAGGTCATCCTCGACCTCCCCGCCTCCGTCGTGTCCACCTACACCCGGGACGGAGTCGTCGAAGAACTCGGCCCGGACCGCTGCCGGCTCGTCCTGGGCGCGTGGTCATGGCCAGGACTGGCCGCCAGTATCGGCAGGTTCGACGCCGACATCGAGGTCATCGGGCCGCGGGAGCTCAAGGACGCCTTCGCCCACCTGGCCCGCCGCTACGCACGAGCCGCGGCCGACGGACCCGCCGAGCCCACCACACCACCACCGGGCCGATGAGCGACCCGCACTGCGCCTCGAGCCTCAGGGATGCGGGACCGGACTCAAGGGCGCGCCTCAGGGAGCGGCGTCGAGATCCACCTCGAGGTTCTCGGCCGCGGTCCAGAACCCCTCGTCCGCGTCCTGCAGCCGGGACGCCGCATGCCTCAGGTGGAGCAGTGCCGCGTCGCGTGCCGCCTCGGCGTCGCGGGCCTCAATGGCGGCCAGGATGGCGTGGTGTTCGTGCCGGACCGCTTCGAGGAAGTCGCCGCGCCGTGCCTCGTTCGCACGCGTGACACGGATTCCGCTGCGCAGCACCTCGCCGAGGTAGCGCAGCGTCGAGAGCATCACCGGATTCCCGGTCGATTCGGCGATGGACCGGTGGAAGGCGAGATCCTCGTCCACGCCGTCGCCCCCGGCCGCCACCGCCGCGTCGATGGCCTCCAGGGCCTGACGCATCCGGGCGAGGCAGGCCGGAGTGGCCCGGGTGGCCGCGAGGTACGCCGCCTCGCCCTCGATGGGGCGGCGCACCTCCACGATCTGCCGCACCTTGGACTTGGTGTCCTCGGCGGTCTCGGCCTCCAGATCGAGCGGCCGGGTGCGCCGCGGCATCACGAACACACCGAGCCCCTGACGGGGTTCGACCAGGCCCGCGTTGCGGAGCCTGGAGACGGCCTCGCGTACGACCGTGCGGCTGACGCCCAGCTGCTTGACCAGCGCCACCTCGGTCGGGAGCTTGTCGCCCTCGGCCAGCCGCCCGGACTCGATCTCTTCCGAGAGTATCGCCGCGACCCGATCCGCGAGCCGCACGGGACCGCTCACCTTGGAGAACATGGTCTTCAGTTTATCGGCACCGTCCCGGTCGCCCCGGCCGCCAAGGGCGCGCACCGTCCACGACCGCGTCGGCGTGGTCTTCGAGGTAGTCGCGCACCACCGAGGCGAAGTCCGGGTCGGGTGCCAGTCCGAGCGCGGCGGCGCGTGTGTTGTCGAACACGGCGGGCCACGAGCCCACGAGAGCCTCGACTCCGGGATCGGGCGCCATCGTCACCAGGTCGGCGACGGCGTCCCCGGCCACCTGCCGCAGGGTGCTCAGCATGTCGGCGACCGAGACCGTGAGCGCCGGAAGGTTGACCGGAACCCCGCCGTCGATCCGGCCCGGCCCGGCGCCGCGCTCGGCCTCCGCGACACGCAGGATGCCCTCGACGGTGCGCCGTGGCGAAGCCAGGGCCACCTTCAGCTCGGGGTGGACCGGGCAGGTCGCCGGGAGGCCCGCGAGCGGTTCGCGGATGATGCCGGACAGGAAGCCGGAGGCGGCCGCGTTGGGCTTGCCCGGCCGCACCGATACGGTCATCAGGCGGGCGACGCGCCCGTCGAGGAAGCCGCGGCGGGTGTAGTCCGCGATCAGCTGCTCGCAGACGAGTTTCTGGATCCCGTAGCTCGACCGCGGTGTGGGCAGGGTCGACTCGCTGACGACCGGCGGCAGCGGCAGCGCGGGGTCGGCGCCGTAGACCGCGACGCTGCTGGAGAACACCACCCGCGGCGTCGGCCCCCCGGCGGCCGACTGGGCCCGCGCGGCCTCGAGCAGCGCGCGCGTCGTGTCCACATTGGCGCTCATGCCGAGGTCGAAGTCGGCCTCGCACTCGGCCGAGACCGCGGAGGCGAGGTGGATCAGCACATCCACCGGCTCCGCGAACACCTCGTCGAGCCGGTCGACCAGGTCGCCCCGTACGACCTCCACGAGGGGGTCCGTCACTGCCGAACCGGACGGCACGACGCGGTCGGCGAGCACCAGCCGGTCGATCGGCGCACCGCGGAACGTCCGTGTCGTGAGCAATGCGGCGGCGACCCGCTGTCCCAGGAAGCCGAAGCCACCCGTGATGACGATCCTCATGCGTTGTCTCCTCGGTAGTCGTCTCGCCAGCCGAGCCCCTCGCTCGTACCGGCGCGGGGGTTGTACTCGCAGCCGATCCACCCGTCGAAGCCCAGGTCGTCGATGACGCCGAACAGATGGCGGATGTCGAGTTCGCCCCGATCGGGCTCATGGCGATCGGGCACGCCCGCGATCTGCAGATGGCCGACCCGGCCGGTGGGCAGGTCGCGGCGCAGGGTCGTGGTGAGGTCGCCCTCGACGATCTGGCAGTGGTACAGGTCGAGCTGCACCTTGAGGTTGGGGGCTCCCACCTCCCGTACCACGGCGTGCGCTTCGGACTGCCGGCTCAGGAAGTAGCCGGGCATATCGCGGCCGTTGATCGGCTCGATCAGGATGTCGACGCCCGCCGCGGCGGCCCGCTCCGCGGCCCAGGCGAGGTTGGCCAGATAGGTGTCGCGGTGCTCGGCCGGGTCCGGTGCGGGCCCCACCAGCCCGGCCATCATGTGCACCCGTGGGCAGCCGAGCTCCGCCGCGTACTCCAGAGCCCGCTCGATCCCCGAGCGCACCTCCGCCTCGCGTCCTGGCAGCGCCGCGAGCCCGCGCTCGCCGGACTCCCACGCGCCGGGAGGTGCGTTGAAGAGCACCTGCCTCAGGCCGTGGTCGTCGAGTCGGCGGCGCAGCTCGGTGGCGTCGTACGCGTACGGGAAGAGGTACTCGACGGCCTCGAAGCCGTCCGCCGACGCCGCGGCGAAGCGGTCGAGGAAGTCGTGTTCGGTGTACATCATGGACAGGTTCGCGGCGAACCTCGGCATGCTGGCTCCTGCGTTCGGGCCGGGAGCGTCCCGGTCAGCGGTTGACGATGTGCTTCTTGGTGGTGAGCACCGCGGCGGCGCCGACGACGAGACTGAGCGCCAGGACATGCATCGGGATCGACGCCGAGCCGGTGGCGTCCTTGAGCGCGCCGATCATGTAGGGACTGACGAAGCCGGCGAGGTTGCCCACCGAGTTGATCATGGCAAGGCCCGCCGCGGCGGCGGTGCCGCTCAGGAACGCGGTGGGGAGCGACCAGAACAGCGGAGCGCAGGTCAGCACGCCGGCCGCGGCGATGGACAGGGCGGTCAGGGACAGTGCGGTCGAGCCGTTCCAGACGGCGGACAGCGAGAATCCGATGGCGCCCATGAGGCTCGGGATGACCAGGTGCCAGCGGCGCTCGCGGCGTTTGTCCGCCGAGCGGCCGAACAGGTTCATCGCGACGAGCGCGGCCAGGAACGGGACGGCGCTGAGCACGCCGATCGCGAAGTTGCCCTCGATGCCGGTGGACTCGACGAACGAGGGCATCCAGAAGGTCAGGGCGTACTGGCCCATCACGAAGCAGAAGTAGATCAGGCACATCAGCCACACCCTGGGCTCGCGGAAGGCGTCCCAGACCCGGCCGTCCACCGTACGGTGCGTGGTGTCGTCGGCGACCGCCCGCTCGACGACGGACTTCTCCTCATCGGTCAGCCACTTCGCGGCGCGCACGTCGTCGTCCAGGTAGAAGAGGGTGACGACACCGACGAGGAGCGCGGGGATGGCCTCCAGCAGGAACATCCACTGCCAGCCCTGCCAGCCGTTCACGCCCTGGAAGTGGTCCATGATCCAGCCGGAGAGCGGATTGCCGAAGATGCCCGCCACCGGGATCGCCGACATGAACATCGCGATCACCCGGGCCCGCCGGTACGAGGGGAACCAGTAGGTGCAGTAGAGGATCACTCCCGGATAGAACCCCGCCTCCGCGGCACCGAGCAGGAACCTCAGCACGTAGAACGTCGCCTCGTTGGTGACGAACATGAACGCCGCCGAGACCAGGCCCCAGCTGATCATGATGCGGGCGATCCAGGTGCGGGCCCCGACGCGTTGCAGCATCAGGTTGGAGGGGACCTCCAGGATGAAGTAGCCGATGAAGAACAGGCCCGCCCCCAGGCCGTACGCCGCCTCGCTGAACCCGAGGTCGCCGGACATCTGCAGCTTCGCGAAGCCGACGTTGACCCGGTCCAGATAGGAGGCCACGTAGCAGAGGATGAGGAAGGGGACGATGCGGCGTACGACCTTGCGGTAGACCGTGTTCTCGCGGGCGAGCGCGGGGGTCTCGGTCGCCACTGCGGGTATGGGCATGACGAATCCTTTGTGCGGCTCAGGGGATTCTGCGAACGGGGAGGGGAGAAACGGGTCACCAAGCGGCGCCGAACGTGGCCCTCAGTTCGTCGATGGCGTCGGTGGTGAGCGGCTCCGGTCGACGGTCGGTCAGGAGCCAGAGGCGTGCCGTCTCCTCGAGTTCTTCGAGGACGGCGAGGGCGGCGGCCGCGTCCGGGCCCCAGACCACGGGGCCGAGCCGGTCGAGCAGGACGGCCCTGATCGGCGTGTGGCTCGCCTGGCGGTCGGCGATCCGGGCGGTCACCAGGTCGGCCACGCGCGGGTCGCCGGGCCGGTGGTAGGGGATGAGCGGGACGTGCCCGACCTTCATCACGAAGTAGGGCGTGATGGGCGGGAGCACGTCGTCCTGGCTCCACACACCCGCCAAGGTGAGCGCGACCAGGTGGGTGGAGTGGGTGTGGATGACGAATCGGGCCGTGGGGTCGGCCGCGTAGATGCGTCGATGGAGCGTCAGGGTCTTGCTCGCGCGGTCACCCGCGATCTGCTCACCCTGGGCGTCGACCAGCGCGAGGCGGTCGCGATCGAGGAAGCCCAGGGCGGCGTCGGTGGGGGTGATCAGATGGCCGTCGCCGACCCTGGCGCTGATGTTCCCGGCGCTGGCGTGCACATAGCCCCGGTTGAACAGGCTCGTGCCCACCCGGACGATCTCGTCGCGCACCTCGTCCACGGTGGCGTCGAGGAGCTCGGTCATGAGACCTCCCGGTCGAGCAGGGCGAACGAGTCGGTGAAGAACGCGGGGCCACCGAAGTTGCCGGACTTCAGCGTGATGTGGAGCGTGTCCCCGCCGGGAAGCGGCGCCGCGCACCATGGCACCCCGGGGTCGATCTGCGGCCCGATCCGCAGCCCGGTGATGCCGAGCGCCCGGACGACCGCTCCCGAGGTCTCGCCGCCCGCGACGACGAGTTGGCGGACACCCCGTTCCACGAGGCCCTGGGCCACCCGGGCGAGGGTCCGCTCCACCAGTTCACCGGCCTCGGCGGCGCCGAGCTTGCTCTGGACGGTGCGTACCGCCTCGGGTGCCTCGGTGGAGTAGAAGAGGACCGGACCGTCGGCCAGATGGGATTCGGCGAAGGCAAGGGCCTGGCCGGACACGTCCTCACCGGCCGCGATACGCAGCGGATCCACGCTGAACGCGGGTTGGCCGGTGCGCAGGAACTCCAGGACCTGGCGGTTGGTGGCGGTGGAGACCGATCCGGAGATGACGGCCCGGTGGCCGCCGGGCGGTGGTAGCTGTGCGGCGGCGTGGGACGGCGTGAACCCCCAGTTCGCGGGCAGCCCGATGGCCAGGCCCGAACCGGCGGTCACCAGGGGCATCCCCTGGACCGCCGCGCCGAGACGCACCAGGTCCTCGTTGGAGACGGCGTCGGCGATGGCGATCCCGGCGCCCTGCTCGCGCAGATCGTCGATCCGGGCCCGGACCGCCTCGGCATCGCGGCCGACGACCGTGTGGTCGATCAGGCCGACCGCCCGTGTGGTCTGCGCACCCAGGACCGAAACGAGATTGGGGTCGGTCATCGGGGTGAGCGGGTGATGGCGCATACCGCTCTCGCTGAGCAGCACGTCGCCGACGAAGAGATGACCCTTGAAGACCGTGCGCCCGTTGTCGGGGAACGCGGGCGTCGCGATCGTGAAGTCGGTGCCGAGTGCGTCCATCAGGGCCTCGGTGACCGGCCCGATGTTGCCGTCAGGCGTCGAGTCGAAGGTGGAGCAGTACTTGAAGTAGATCTGCTCGGCGCCCGCGGACCGCAGCCAGGCGAGGGCCCGCAGCGATGCCTCGACGGCGTCGGCGGCCGGAACCGTCCGCGACTTGAGCGCGATGACCACGGCGTCCGCGTTCACCGGCTCCTCGGCACCGGCAGGCGGCACATCGATCAGCTGGACCACGCGCATGCCCGCGCGCACCAGGTTGTTGGCCAGGTCCGTGGCCCCGGTGAAGTCGTCGGCGATACAGCCGAGTCGGATTCCCATCTCAGGCCCCCATCGGCCGCGGCAGGTCGATCCCGGGGAAGATCTTGATGACCGCGCTGTCGTCCTCGGCACCCAGGCCCGACGCCGACGCCTGCAGGAACATCTGGTGAGCCGTGGCCGCCAGGGGGAGCGGGAACCGCTCCGGCCGTGCGGAATCGAGGACGAGCCCCAGGTCCTTGACGAAGATGTCGACCGCGGAGAGGGCCGTGTAGTCACCGGCGAGCACATGCGCCATCCGGTTCTCGAACATCCACGAGTTGCCGGCGCTGTGCGTGATGACCTCGTAGAGCGCCTCGGCCGGAACACCGGCCTTCAGGCCGAGCGCCATCGCCTCGGCCGCCGCGGCGATGTGCACACCCGCGAGCAACTGGTTCACGATCTTGACCTTGGAGCCGAGACCGGCCTGCTCACCCAGGCGGTAGACCGTGGCGCTCATGGCCTCGAGTACCGGGTCGGCGACCGCGTACGCCGCGGCGGAGCCCGATGTCATCATGGTCAGCTCTCCGGCCGCGGCGCGCGCGGCACCACCGGAGATGGGGGCGTCCAGGTAGAGCACCCCCTGCTCGGCCAGCCGTCCACCGAGCTCCGCGGACCAGCCCGGGTCGACCGTGGAGCACATCACGAAGACGGTTCCCGGGCGGAGCCGGGCGGCGGCCCCGTCGGCACCGAACAGCACCGACTCGACCTGCGCCGCGTTGACCACGACACCGACCACGACGTCCACCGCGGCCGCCAGGTCGCCGGGGGAGGCGAACGCCGTCCCGCCGTCGCGGGCGAAGCCCTCGGCCACCTCTGGTCGCAGATCGTGGATTCCGACCTCGTAGCCCGCCTTCCGCAGGCTGCGAGCCATGCCGAGTCCCATGGCCCCGAGCCCCACCACGCCCACGCGCGGCTGTGCCGGCCTGTCCTGGTCGCTCATGCCCCTCCTTGTCCTTGCCGTGTTCTATGGGGGAGCGCCGCCGCCCTGCTGCGCCGGCCGGAGGCGCAAATCGGCCTCCGGCCTGGGCGGCGATCGGGTCATATGATGACCTGAAGACAAGGCTCCCGCATACTGTGACGTCCGTCACGTGGGAGGGGGTGGGGTCGGGTGGGATGCGGCGAGGCGGGGCGTGGCGGGCCCTCGCGACCCGAGGAGTGCCGGAGGCGCACGAGGTGGGGAACATGCGTGTGGGACCCGTCTGTGCGACGGGTCCCACATCAGGTGCGCGGCCGGAATGGGGGCCGCGGCCAGTGGGAGGCCGGCATCCTCCTGCTGGCCGCGGCCGCACGGCATGGTGCTCAGCTGTGCTTCACCGTGACCCCGTACAGGGCGACCTCGCCGTAGTTCGAGTTGTCGCACGGCTTGGAGTTGTTGCAGTTCGCCTGCGTGTAGTCGCCCGCCTTGAAGTAGCCGCTGCCGAACTTGGCGGTGACGGTGGCCTGGAGAGTGCCGTTGTAGTAGACGTCGACCTTTCCGTCGTGGGCCACGAACTTGCCCTCGAAGCGGTCGCCCAGCTTGTAGTTGGAGGTCACCAGCTTGTAGTGGGTGGTGTTGTAGGAGGTGACGTAGAGGCTGGTCCCTTCGAGGCGGAACGACGTGACGTCGCTCGTCTCGTCGTGGATCTGCCCGGCCATGACATGCGGCTTGTCCGCGGGGAGATGCGTGATGGCCTCGTCGACGACCATGGTGTGGGTGCCCTTCGTGGACGACCAACTGGTCGTCGCCGACCCATCAGCGGTCATCTCGCGCAGCTCCGACCGCGGGTATCCGGTGTTGCTGGTGGTGGCGCCGTTGACGGCGGCGCGCATCAGGATCGCGTCGCAGCCCGAAGTGGTCGTGAACCACGGTGCCTTGCCGTACGTCGACAGGGCCGGCTGCTTGATCTCCTGGGGCGAGCCTGAGCTGTTGGGGGTGGGCAGTTGGAGCTTCCAGCCGGCGCTCAGGCCGATGGCCGCGGCCGGTGCGGGGCAGGCGGCGGCGTCCGCCGGAGCGGCCGACGCACTCTGCACCGAGGCCAGGGCGCCGGCGGCGAGTGCCGGTGCGGCGATGAACACGAGAGCGCGGCGCGGAGTCCTGCGCGCGCTGGAGTTCTTCTGCATGTGCGGCTCCTTCATGTGTGGGGGGCATGACAAATCCGTCAAGGGGCGGATCCGGAGGAAACCGCCGACCACTGGGGTCGGCGGAGCGATGAGGCCGGTAGGGGCGGCGAACGGCAGCGAACGGCCGCGAACAGGCACAGCGAGGCGGCGAGGCCGATGTCGGACCTCGCTCAAGCGCTGACCTCGTCAGCGCACGGCGGGCAGGCTGTCAGCCGATGCCGTTCAGAACCATTGCGACTTGTCCACTACGTTGATCAACGGCTGCCCGGTGGCGAACCGCCGCGCGTTGTCCGCGAGCACCTCGAACCGGCGCTCCGCGGCATGCGGTCCGGCCCCCGCGACATGGGGGGTGAGCAGCGCTCTGGGGTGACGCCACAGGGGGTGGTCCGCCGGCAGCGGCTCCTGCTCCATGACGTCGAGGGCGGCGCCCCGCAGACGCCCCGTGTCCAAGGCCGTGACCAGGTCGTCGAGCCGGAGGATGGGACCGCGGCCGACGTTGATGAGGCAGGCTCCCTGTTTCATCAACGCGATACGGCCGGCGTCCATCAGCCCTTCCGTCCGCGGAGTGTGCGGCACGGTCAGGATCACGATGTCCGCCTGGGGAAGGACGCGATCCAGGAGATCGGCGGGCAGAACCCGGTCGAAACCCGGCGGTGCCTCGGTGATCCGGGCATCGACGCCCTCCACACGGGTTCCGAACGCGGCGAGCAGCCGCCCCGTCTCGGCGCCGACCGCACCCGTGCCGACGACGAGCGCGCGCGCCTCACCGAGCGGAAGGACCCCGCCGTCCGACCAGTCCGGTGCCCAGTTGGCCGCGGCCTGCTCGCGCACATAGTGGGGTAGTTGCCGGGCCAGAGCCAGGACCAACGCCAGCGTGTGCGTCGCCACATGGTCGGTGTACGTGTCCCGCATATTCGTCACCTGCACCGGGTGACGCACGAGCGCGGGGTGGTAGAAGCCGGGAGGAGGCCCCGCCTGAGGAGCCTGCAACCATCGCAAGTTCCCTGCCATGCCCAGGAGTTCGGGAGTGAGCGTGCCGTACGCGGCGTCGGCTCGGCCCAGCGCGGCACCGACGTCCTCGGGGCCTTGGGGGCAGAGGACCTCGATTCCGGGAACGGCCTCCATGAGCTTGTCGGGCCAGGACCGTGTCTCGTCCGGCAGCGGGGGGACCAGGACCAGGGTGAAGGTGGCTGTGGTCATGCTGCTCCCTCTGCTGTCCGGGCCGTGGTTCCCGTCATGGTTATCACCTCTTCCTGCGCGTTGGCCGCGCGCAGCGCCTGGAGCCGGGCAGGCGAGGCCAGGCCCGCGTGGTAGTAGCGAATCCGCCGAGCACCGGCGGCTCGCAGCCGCGCCACCCGTCCGGCGAGGCGGGCGGGGTGCTCCTCCAGCACGGACACATTGGCGATGACCGGCCGTGCGCCGCTGCGCACCGCCTCCTCGATTCGGGCCACCGACCGGGCTTCGTCGTCCCAGCACTTGACGACGAAGGCGGTGGCCCGGCCGTCGAAGTCGCCCAGGTCGAGCCCGCTGTCGGGCCCGGTGGTCTGCGGGTCGCCGTCCGCCATCAGGAGGATCTCCCGGCCGGGCGCCGCATCCGCGATCCGTAGCGTCAACTCCTCGATGACGGACCGGCGGTGCCGCAGCAGAGCCTGTGCCGCCTGCTCACCCAGCGACTCGGCGAACGAACTCGGAGCCCGGACACCGTCGCGCATCTCCGCGTCGACGGTGCGGCGCACCGCCCGTGCGACACCGGCGGGGTCCGCTCCGGCGGCCTCGATCCCTGTGCGGCACGCGGCACACAGGCATATCGACAGCAGATCCCGGCAGCCTGTACTCAGATCGGCGCCCGCTGTCTTCTCATGCCGGCTGCCGTGCTCGAAGCCCAGCCATCCGCACGCCTCCAGCATGAGGGACGGCACCTCGGCGGCGTCGTAGCGTGCGCAGAAGGCCCGGACCAACTGCAGCGCGTACGCCGCCACGTCGGGCCGCGCCGGGCACAGGGCATACCCGTATCGTTCATCGAACGCGTTGCGCACGGTCAGATCGGGTGCGCGCGCTCCCACCGCCGTGCTGTGCGTGAGCACCAGCCAGGCTTCCACCCGCAGTCCCTGGCTCCGCAGGGCCGAGGCCGCCGCGCCGAACCGGTCCGGAGCGTCGACGGCCCAGTCCGGCGCGGAGGGCCTCAGGCGGGCGCCGCGCCAGTGGTGCGGGTCGAGCGGGAAGTACGCGGCGGCGTGCGTGGCATGCACGATGCGGTGGGCGGGGTGGTAAGGCGTCATGGCGCGCACTGAGTGGTAGGCGGCTTGCAGGACCACTGCGCCCATGCCGAGTGAGGCCAAGCGTTCGGCCGCCGCGGGGTCGCCCACCAGGTCCCAGGTGTAGGCGAAGGTGCCGTTGAGCTCGCAGGAGCCGAGGGGTTCGGTTGTCACGTGGTTCAACTCCTTGGTGGCGCCGGACTGCCCTGTGGCGAACCGCTGCCGAGCGAAGTTGTGGTCGTTGGTCCCGGCCCTGGTGGCCCTCGGGACTGAAGTGCGCATGACGTTAGGGCCCATCGACTGAGTGAGCAAGCGTTTTCACACACGTTCTTCCCGGAGGCCCCGGCGTGGCGCCTATTGAAGCGTCTTGAACTGCTACGTTGTGCGAGTTGTCGACCTTCGGCGGAAGTACGGAAGAAGCTGAGGAAGCGCTTTCACGCCGACGGGAACCAGGACGGGAGCGCGACCCTGGACCGCGGGTGGGACACGCCGCTGGTGCGCCGAACGACGAACTACCCTGGCGGGACACAAGAGCAGGGGGCTGGGTTGGCTACTCCGAAAGTGCCGGAGATGACGGGAAGTCCGGGATCATCCGAAGAGCCGGAACCATCTCCTTCGGCCGGGCTGCCCGATACGCCGGAGAGGCCCGCTGTGGCGAGCGGTTCCGCGGCGAAGAGGGGGGCGCGTCAGCGGCGCGTGACGATCACCGATGTGGGCACGGCGGCAGGGGTGTCCGCCGCCACCGTCTCCCGTGTTCTCAACGGCACGGCCCGGGTCGACCCCGAGCTGGCGCGCCGGGTGCACAGCGCGGTCGCCGAACTGGGCTATCGCCCCAATGCCGCTGCCCAGGGTCTGGCGCGCGGTGAGGCCGGTGCTATCGGCGTGCTCGTGCCCGACCTGTCCAACCCGTACTTTCCGGATGTTCTGAAATCCGTCTCCGCTGTCGCCCGCCGGCACGGGCGTCGGGTGATGGTGATGGAGTCGGACGAGGACGCGGCGAGCGAGTACGAGCTCGCCGAGGACCTGATGCGCTGCTGCGACGGCGTACTGCTGTGTTCTCCCCGCATGGACCGCACCGCGCTCGTCGAACTGAGTCTTCGTGGCCACCCGGTGGTGCTGATCAACCGGATCGTCCCCGGGCTGAGCATCCCCTCGGTCTCGGCCGATTTCTACGGAGGGATGACCCTCGTCTGCGGTCACCTCACCCAGCTCGGCCATCGCCGGGTGGCCTATCTGAGCGGTCCCGAAGCGTCCTGGGCCAATGCGGAACGTATCCGGGCCTTCGAGGCCGCGGCGGCCTTCGGCATCGACGTCACGGTCATCCCGTGCGGCCACACGGCGCGGCATGGCTACGACGCGGCCGACGCGGTGCGGGACCGCGGTGTCAGTGCTGTGGTCGCGTACAACGACCTGGTGGCATTCGGTGCGATGGCCGCGTTGGAGGAGTCGGGCCTGCGGATCCCCGAAGACCTCTCGGTGATCGGCTGCGATGACATCTCCGTTGACGACCTGCCCAGTTCGCGCCGCCTCACCACGGCCTCGATGGCCCGGGACGAACTGGGCAGGCAGGCCGCCGGCCGACTGGAATCCTTGATGGCCGCCGACGGCGACACCGAACCTCGGTCCCTTCCGATGGAGCTTCGCGTACGACTCACCAGCGCGCCGCCCGCGGCATCGCCGGGCTGAGGGTGGGGCTGGGCGTCAGCCGATGTCGACGGAGGTGCCTGCGGCCAGCCGGTGGTAGCGGGCCCCGATGCCGGGGCCGTTGGCGCCCAGAAACCCGCCGACCATGGCGGTGCCGACGTCGTTGAGGGCACCGTCGTGGATGGCGTAGGTGTCCTGCGGGGCCACCTCTCGTACGTAGTCGATCAGCTGTCCGGTGGTGGACCAGGGGCCGTGTACGGGCAGCAACAGGGTGTCGACGGTGGCGTCCGGGACAGTGAGCGCGTCTCCGGGGTGGAAGAGGGCGTCGTCGATGAGAAAGCCGATGTTGCCGATGGGCGGGATATCGGAGTGGATGGCCGCGTGCCACGTGCCGTAGACCTTCACCTCGAAACCGGCCGCGGTGAAAGTCTCGCCCTCGCCGACGGGGGTGACCCGGGCGCCGAGGCCGTCCAGCTGCCTGGCGACGGGTGTGTTGGTCCAGATGCGCAGGGCCGGGTTGTTCTCCGCGGCCTTGCGGAGCGTCTCCTCGGAGAAGTGGTCGAAGTGTTCGTGGGTGACCAGGACCGCGTCCGCGCCGTCCAGCGCGTGCGGTTCGGTGAGGCCGCCCGGGTCCACGACCAGGTGGCGGTCGTCCTTCTCGATGCGGACGCAGGCGTGGCCGAACTTGGTGAGTCGCATGGTGGGTCCCCTTGATCCCTTCCTGAAACTGTACAGTCTGACTGTGCAACTAAACTGTACAACGAAGTTGTACAACTCAGGTTCAAGATATGGGTAGGGTGGGGCCATGGAAGACGACGCACTGGCTGAAGATCTGCGGCAGGCCATCGGGGAACTCGTCCGTGCCGTGCGGGCCGCCGACACCATGCCCTCCGGTGAAGCCGCCATCCTCGGCCACCTCGACCGCGGCGGCCCGCAGACCACGGCCGACCTCGCGCACCGGCGCGGCGTGACCCACCAGTCGGCCGCCAAGTCCGTCAAGGAGCTGCTCGGCGCCGGCCTGGTGCGCACCGAACCTCATCCCAGCGACGGCCGCAAGCTCCTGCTGGACATCACCGACACCGGCCGCGCTCGCCTCCAGCAAGAACGCGCGCAGCGCGCCACTTGGCTGGGCGCCGCCATCAGCGACGCGCTCAGCCCCGATGAACAGCGGCGGCTGCGCGACTGTGTGCCCCTGCTGACCCGCCTGACCGCCCGCATCACCGGAAAGTGATCGTGGTCGGACGAGATTTCAGGACGCCCGTGTCAGGACGCGCGTTCAGGACGCCCGTGTCAGGACGAGCTTGGCCTTGTGGCCGCTGACCGACTGCACCCGGATGCTCAGGCTGTTGAGCCTGACGGTGCCGCCCGGACTGGTGCTGCCGCTCAGGCGCGCGCCGCCCGTGGTGGTGGCCGACATCTTCACGGATCGGGAGCTGATGTGGGTGATCCGCAGCTTCCCGAAGCCGAACCGGTGGCTGTCGACCGTGATGTTCGTGGGCCTCGACACGGTGGTCGTGCACCGCCCGTCGTAGCAGGGCCCGTGGGCGGCGGCCCGCGCCACCGGCGTCATCAGGCCGAGTCCCAGCGCGCCCGCCAGAGTCATGGTCGCGGCGGCCGTCGCGGTCGTCCAGCGCATACCGATACCCATCAGTTGGACCTCCTGTTTCGGGGATTCCTGCGCGGCATTTCTAACCCGCGGGCCCTGGGACCGCTCCCGAGGAGGCGCCCGGCCGCCGTCGCTCCCCCGGCTGCCACAGCTCGACGGGCGGCTTCAGCCCAGCGCGATCCGGGCGGCGATCGGCAGGTGGTCGCTGCCGGTGGCGGGCAGGGTGCGGATGTGGCCGACAGCCGCCGAACGGGCCATGACCTGGTCGATCCGGGCCAGCGGGAAGCCCGCGGGGAAGCTGAAGGCGAAGCCCCGCTCCGCGACGTTCATCCGTGAGGTCAGCGGGGCCAGCCCACGGTCGTCGACCGTGCCATTGAGGTCGCCCAGCAGGATCAGCCGATCCCGCTTCTCGGCGGCGATGGCCTTGCCCAACAGGCCGGCGCTCTCGTCACGCCAGGAGGCCGCGAGGCCACTCGCCCGTATGCGGACCGACGGCAGATGCGCGACGTACGCCGCGATCTCGCCCCGCGGCGTATGGACCACGGTCCGCAGCCCGCGACTCCATGCCTCCGTGATCCCCTGAGGTTTGATGTCCAACGGCCGGGCGTCGGTGAGCGGATGCCTCGACCAGAGTCCGACGGTGCCCCGGACGGCGTGGTACGGGTAGTCCGGGGCGAGGGTCTTCTCGTAGACCGGCAGCGCCGCGGGCACCAGCTCCTCCAGCGCGATGAGATCGGGCCCGGCGTCGGCCAGGGCACGGGCCGTACCCGCCGGGTCGGTGTTCTCATCGCTGACGTTGTGCTGCACCACGACCAGGTCATGCGGGCCGGGCTTCGACCTGGGCAGGAGCAGCCCGCCGAAGAGGTACGTCCAGGCCGCCGCCGGCAGAAGCAGGGCCACCAGTGCGATGGCCGAACGGCGCAGCAGCGCCAGGCCGAGCAGCACCACGACCACCAGTCCGAGCCACGGCAGAAACGCTTCCAGCAAACTGCCCACGTGCCCAACGGAGTTGGGCACCGCCCGATGGAACGCCAGCAGCGCGGCCGTCAGCACCGCCAATACGCCGAGCACCCGCCCCCGCGTCCAGGGCGACCCACCCCGAGCCCACCGCGCCATCCAGCGCCCCGCCCGCCGGGGCGCCGCCGCCCGTACCGGCGCTGTCGCACCGCTGTCCACCTGCTCCGCCATGGCTTTCCATCCGTTCGAACCCGCCCCCCAAGACGGGTCACCCAGTGCATCGGTTTCTGGTGCGGGAGTGAAATTCCGGTGACGCCGGCCCGCACGCTTCCTAGGATCGGATCTTGTGTTCTCCCGCCCTTCCTTCATCAGTGACGAAACCATCGCGCATACCGTCGCCGCGCATTGGCTGCCGGATGTCGCCGAGGTCGGCTACCTGCCCTGGGGATTCGGCGCACACCACTGGCGGGCCGCCGGTGGCGGCACGGCCTTGTTCGTGACGTTGGACCAGCTGGCGCCGCGCCACACCAAGGCGACGCTGGAGGCCGCCTACGCGGGGGCCGCGGCACTGGCCGCCGCCGGTGTGGACGTGGTGTGCGCGCCGTTGCCCGCCCGGTCGTCCGGCCGGTTCACCGTCGCCATCGAGGCGGGCGCGCTCAGCGTGACGCCGTGGCTGGACGGTCGGAGCCCCACCGAGGCGCAGGCGCGCCGGCCCCGGCACGTCCGCGAGGTCGAAGCGGCGCTGGCCGCGCTGCATCGCGCCCCACCGCCACCCGGCCTGCGGCGCTGGACTCCCCAGGTCGGCCCCCAGTTCGCCGCTGAGCTGCGGGCCCGCACCGCCCGGCCCTGGACATCCGGCCCGCTGGCGGAGGAGGCGCGGACCGCGATCGCCGCACACGATGCCGCGATCACCCGCTGGACGGACCGCTACCTCGACCTCGCGGACCTCGCCCTCTCCCGCCGGGACCAGTGGGTGCCCACCCACGGCGAGCCGCACAACGACAACCAGGTCGTGGGCGCGTGCGGGCTGAAGATGGTCGACTGGGAGTCGCTGGCGCTCGCACCACGCGAGCGGGACTACGCCGACCTGATCGCGGCCGGCGCGGGCGACCGTCTGCGCCCCGACCCGGCGATGGCCGAGCTGTTCGCCCTCGACTGGCGCCTCTCCGAGATCGCCGAGTACGCGCGCTGGTTCGCAGCGCCGCACATCGGCACGGACGACGACCACACCGCTCTGGAAGGGCTGCACGAGGAATTGCGGCAGATCACCGCGCCAGGGCTGCCCGGGCCGCCGTGAGTGCCTGCCCGGCGTAGCCGCGGCCGAACAGCACGGTGTGCACCAGCAGGGGGAAGAGCTGGTGCAGTCCGATGCGGTCGGCCCAGCCCTCGGCGAGCGGCGCCACGTCCTGGTAGCCGTCCAGCACCCGATCGAGATGGGGGCAGCCGAACAGGTGGAGCATCGCCAGATCGGTCTCCCGGTGGCCACCGTGCGCGGCCGGGTCGATCAGCCACGCCTGCCCGTCGGCGCCCCACAGGACGTTGCCGTTCCACAGGTCGCCGTGCAGCCGGGCGGGTGGCTCGGCGGGTCCGGCCAGCTCGGGCAGCCGCTCGCATGCGCGCTCGATGATCTCGGCCTCGTTGTGGCGCACCGTACCGTCGTCGACGGCGCGGCGAAGATAGGGCAGCACCCGTTGTTCGGCGTACCAGCGCGGCCACTCGGAGCCCGGGACGTTGCGCATCGGGGCCGGCCCGATGTACGCGTCCGTGGGGCCGTCGGGCGGCGGGGCGCCGAACGCGGGCGCGCCGACGGCGTGCAGGGCGGCCAGGTCGCGGCCGAACCTGGCCGCTGCCCGGACGCTCGGTCGGCCGACCGGCACCTGGTCGGTGACCAGCCAGTGCCGGTCGTGGCCGTGCACCACCGGGACGCGGACCGTGCCCGCGTCGGCCAGCCAGCACAGCCCCGCCGCTTCGGCCGGTGCCGCGCCGGGACCGTCGCCCCGTTTGACCATCACCGTCTGCCCGCCGTCGAGGGTGACTTCGGTGAGCGTTGCGGACAGCGGCCGCCGACCGGTCACCGGGCGGCCGGTGAGGCGGGCCGCCGCGGCACCGGGGTCCTCGCCCGTCCCGGCCGCCGGGCGGGCACTCATGAGCCGCGGCGCTCGCGCACCCAGGCCAGCAGGCCGGGCATCGCGGCTTCGATCATGGCCAGCACCTCGTCGAACCCCTCCGGGCCGCCGTAGTACGGGTCGGGCACGTCCTGATCACCGGTCGCGTCCGGGTCGAAGGACCGCAGCATCCTGACCCGGGACGGATCGTCGACCAGCCGGCGCAACGCCTTCTCGTGGCCGTGGTCCATCGCCAGGAACAGGTCGGCGTCCCTGTGCTCGGCGCCGATCTGGGCCGCGACATGCTCGACCGGGTAGCCGTGCCGTGCCAGCAGTTCGCCGGCCCGTTCATCAATGGGCTCACCGGCGTGCCAGGGGCCGATACCGGCGCTGCTGACCCGTACCGCGCCGTCGAGCCCGGCCCGGCGCAGCTGCTCGGCGAAGACCAGCGCGGCGGACGGCGACCGGCAGATGTTCCCGCTGCAGACAAAGCAGATGTGCACGGCCACCAGCGTAGGGCCTGGCTCCCCGGTGGCGCAGGGGGCGGGCCGGCCGTCCAGAGCGGCCGGACCTGCTCGTTGCGCCGGACGGAACCCGGCGTCAGGCGCTGTGGTCCGCGAACGGACCACCGTCGGCGAAGGCCAGCGCGCCGAAGCGTTCCCCGATACGGCGGTGGGTGGCGGCGTCCGGGTGGAGCTCGTCGGGCAGCGGCAGCTCGTCGGCGTCGGCCTCGCCGTAGAGGTCGAGGCCGTCGAGGTAGTGGAGATGAGGGTCGTCGGCCGCCCGCTGCTTCACGATCCGGGACAGCTCCTCCCGGATGACGCGCAGCGTCAGCTTCCCCGCGGCGCGCTCGGCGGGGTCGCCGGTGGCCAGGAACCGCAGCTTTCCGGAGCTGAGCGCGCTGACGTCGAAGGCCGCGGGGCCGGGTGTGTCCTCGTGGATGGGACACAGGATGGGCGAGACGACCAGCAGTGGCGTGGTGGGGTGCCCCTCGCGGATCGTGTCGAGGAAGCCGTGCACCGCCGGGGTGAAGGCGCGCAGCCGCATCAGGTCGGCGTTGACCAGGTTGATGCCGATCTTGATGCTGATCAGGTCGGCGGGGGTGTCCCGCATCGCGCGGGCGGTGAACGGGTCGAGCAGGGCGCTGCCGCCCAGGCCCAGGTTGATCAGTTCCACGTCGCCGAGGGAGGCGGCGAGCGCGGGCCAGATGGCGGTGGGGCTCGCGGCGTCCGAGCCGTGGCTGATCGAACTGCCGTGGTGCAGCCACACCTTGCGGCCCTGGTCCGGTACGGGCTCGATGGGGGCGTCGGTGCGCAGCGCGACGAGTTCGGTGGTCTCGTTGTGCGGCAGCCAGATCTCGACGGTCTTGACGCCGTCCGGCAGATCGGTGAAGCGGAGGGTCCCGGCCGGGCCGGGGTGGCTCTCGGCGGTCCCGGTGGCCAGGTCGATGGCCAGGGTGTTGCCGCCGGTCACCGAGGACTGCCCGGCCAGGCGGCCGTCGACGAGCAGGTCGTACACGCCGTCCGGGCGGGGCGGGGCGCCCGCGTAGACCCGCTTGGTGGGCAGCGTGTCCAGTTCGACGGCGGTGGCCCGGGTCCGGAAGACCAGCCGTACGCCGGAGGGCTGGGCCTCCGCCATGGCGAGTTGCCCGTCGGTGTTCTGGGCGCGGGCCCAGGCGGGCAGCCGGTGCGGCAGCACCCCGTGCGCGGTGTGCTCCAGGTCGAGGGTGCCCCGCAGGATGTCCGCGGTGATGGGCGTGATGATCCAGTCGTGCTCGGTGGTGTGCATGGTCCCAGCCTGTTGATCACTGATGTGTAGATGGATGGATGTGTGGGCGGGCGGGCGGACGGATGGATCGGATGTGCCGATCTGCCGCGAGGCTGCGCGCATCCGGCACGTTGCCGCGCCCCTGCGCACTGCCGCGCCCCTGAGTCAGGGCGCGGGCCAGTTCCGCAGCAGGGCGTCGAGGGCGTCCAGGGTCCGCGACCAGCTTTCCTCGCTGTCGGGGGCGCTGTGGCTGAACCCGCCCCCCATCTCGAGGCTGACGTAGCCGTGGAAGACGCTGCCCAGCAGCCGGACCGCATGCGTCTGGTCCGGCTCGGTCAGGTCGTAGCCGCGCAGGATCGCCCGCGTCATCTGCGCGTGCCGGACACCGGCGCTGGCGGCCGCCGCCTCCGGGTCGAGCCTGAGCTGGGCCGCGGCGTAGCGGCCGGGATGCTCGCGGGCGTAGTCGCGGTAGACGTTGGCGAAGGCGGTCAGGGCGTCCTTTCCGGCCCGCCCGGCCAGGGCCTCGGAGGCTCGGTCGGCGAGCTCCTCCAGGGCGAGCAGGGCGATCCTGGTCTTGAGGTCCTGGCCGTTCTTCAGGTGCGAGTAGAGACTCGCGACCTTGACGTCGAACCGTCTGGCCAGCTCAGAGACGGTCACCTGGTCGAAGCCGAGCTCGTCGGCCAGCTCCGCTCCCGCCTGGGTCAGCCGTTCCGTGGTCAGTCCTACCCGTCCCATGCCCTTCCTCTCCTTCGACAGAACTGATTATGCATTTGCCTAACACCTTTAGGCAAATTAGCCTGCGTTATATGAAGCCGCTGACTGAGCAAGAGATCCGTGCCGCGTTCGTGAACTGCACCAAGGGCGAGGCGAAGCGCCTGTCCGTCCCGCGCGACCTGGCCGACCGGCCCTGGGGCGACCTGGACTACCTCGGCTGGCGAGATCCCCAGGCACCCGACCGCGCTTACCTGGTCACCGAACTGGACGCCCGCCCGATCGCCATCGCGCTGCGCTGTCCCGGCCCCGCCTCCTGGCAGGCGCGGCGCAGCATGTGCTCGATATGTCTGACCGCCCACACGGGCGGCGTCTCTCTGATGGTCGCGCCGAAGGCGGGGAAGGCCAGACAGCAGGGCAACTCGGTCGGCGCCTACATATGCAGCGACCTCGCCTGCTCGCTGTATGTGCGGGGCAAGAAGGACGCGGGCACCGGCTCACGGCCCCAGGAGTCGCTCACCCTGGAGGAGAAGATCCAGCGGACCGCGGCGAACGTCGCGGCGTTCCTCGCCAAGGTGACCGCATAGCCGATACCGCCCGGTCGCAGAGCGGTGCCCCGCACGCCATCGTGCCGCCATCGTGTGCGGGGCACCGGGTCGGTGGGTGTCAGCCGCAGGGTGTCAGCCGCAGTTGGTCTCGGCCTTCTCGAAGCGCACACCGTCGATCCAGCCGCACCAGTCCGCGCAGGTAACGGCGGCAGGGGCCCGCGCCGGTGCCAATCCGGGGACGGGAGTGGACTGCTCGGGCAAGAAACGTGAGCGGAAAAGGGGCTGACGGTCACCGGGCGACCAGTGGAAGGGGTATCGAACTCTTCGGAACCTGTGTCCCTGAAGCGGCGTACCGCGCATGCCTCCAGTTCACCTCCCCGCAGCCCCTCCTGCTGCTTACGCGAGTAGATCGGGCATGTGGTGTGGTGTTTTGGTGGAGGGGATGGGGGTGTTTTCTGGTGCTTCTTCGGCGCTTTTGCCGGGCGGGCTGTTGTTGCTGGATGGGGGCGTCCCCGGCGGTTCTGGCGATGGTGCGTCTCTCTTAGACTGTGCCGGTCCCCAAGTTGATCGGAGCACTCCTATGCGTCGCCTTGCCGCCGCCCTTTTGGTAATGACCGCTTTTGCCTCGCTCGCCGGCTGCGCGCAGGATTTCGACCGGGGCCCTGATGGGACGGTCTCCGACAAGGTCAAGGACGGAAAGAAGTTCTACTTGGTCGTCGATCCGGCCAAGGGCGGCGACGAGAAGAAGTTCCGCGTCAGTAAGTACGACTATCACGACTGCAACCGAGGTTCGAAGTACCCCAAGTGTGTTGACGATTAATCAGCTCGTCTTCGCCTCGATCGCGGGGTCGGCCGTGCCTTTCGGCCGGCCCGCCATCTCCCCGGACCGGAACTCGCTGGCCTGGAACTCCCCGGCCCGGAACGGCCCCAGTCTCCGCACTCCCACCGCGTTCGCAGCGTTCGCGACAGGAATGATTGAGCGTGCGATGAAGTGTGCGTTGCGGAGAGCGATGAGGATAGGGCTTGCCCGGAGGTGAGCCCTGTGCCCGCTGAGGACGAGTTGTTCAGCGCTGTCGACGCGCTGCTGGAGCAGGTCGCCCAGGACGATCTGCCGGCACCCGCGGAGCGCAAGAGGCTGCGCGAGGCCGCGGGGCTGAGCCAGGCCGGGATCGCCAAGGCGCTGGACATCCGCCGGGAAGCGGTGGGCAGCTGGGAATCCGGCAAGACCGAGCCGCGGCAGCCGAAGCGTGCCGCCTACGCCCGGCTACTGAAGGGCCTGGCCGCCCGCTTCCCCGCCCCCGCCGAGGAGGCGCCGGGGACAGCGGCCCCCGCCGCCCCCGAGCCACCATCTCCCGCCCAGCCCACACCGGCGCAGACCCCGCCCCCGGGCCAGGGCCATTCCCCCGAGCGAAGTCCTCAGCGGCCCCTTCACTCCGACCGGGGAGCGGCCGGCGGGACCCGCCTGGTACGCCACGCCGACCGTCGCCTACGCCGTCGAACTCGGCTACGGCGTCGCCCCCACCGAGGCGTAGGTCCGCCCGGACAACGGCCGCTATCTGGACGCCTGGTACACCCGGCTGCGGGACGCCTATATCGCCACGATGGCCGACCTGGGGGTCACCACCGGCATGGGGCCACGGGAGTTCCTGACCGCGATGGACGGCCACCGGCGGACCGATCCGCAGCTGGCGATCGTCCTCTCCGCGATCAAGGCGACCGTCAAGGGCGGCATCGGCAAGCTGCGCGAACGCCCCCGCGGCGGTGGCTGGCGCCCGGGTCAGCCCTGGCCCGCGCTCCAGCGCCCGACCTGGCGGCCCGACATCCGCGCCGCGGTCATCTCCAAGGCGCGGGTCAACATGCACCGCAAGATGCTCAAGACGGCGGCGGCCACCGGCCAGTACCCGGTGACGGTCCTCTCCGACTGCGCCGTCTACCCCTCCGGCGGGCCCAGCCCGCTGGACTTCCTGCCCCACAAGGACGGCAAACCGCTGCCGGGCGGGTTCCGGATCGGCGTGAGTCCGGGGATGGTGAAACACGAAGGCACCCAGACGACGCTGTGGGCCGAGGGCGTGCGCGAGGAGCACGGCGATGACCTCAACCTCGCCCGGTACATCAAGGACGGCCACGTCACCGCCCCGGACAACGGAGAGTAGAGACGATGGGCAAGCTCGCGGAGAGCCCGGACAAGGCGGTGGAAGGCACCTTCACCCGCCCCGTCCCCAAGTCGGCCGGTGCGCAGATGCGCTGTCTGGTCAGGCAGCTCAAGGGCACCCGGCCGGTGGCCGACCTGCTCGGCATCTCCCAGCGCACCGTCGAGCGGTACGTCAAGGGCCAGCTCAAGCGGCCCCGCACGCCTCTCGCCACCCGCATAGACCGCGAGGTGAGAAAGCGGTGGCAGCCGCAGATCCGCGCCAGGGCCAAGAAACAGGCCGCCACCACTGGTGGCATCGTCCTCGACACCCGCGCCCGCTTCGGCTCCACCGCCGCCCCCGGCACCACCGACGACGCCCGGCTGCGCCACATCACCCAGGCGTTGCCGCCGCAGTACGCCGCCCGCCTCTTCGACGCCCAGGAACAGGGCGCCGCCGAACAGCAACTGCTCGACATCGCCGCCGAGGGCCTGCAGGAGATCTACTTCAAGGACCGCTGCCGCCGCGCCCAGGGCCTGCTCGTGGAGTTCACCGACATCGACTACATCGAGGTCGACCTGTAAGGAACGGAACGATGTTCCCGGGCCGGATCGATGTACTCAGCGGCCGGCGACGATATCCAAGGTGATCTTCAGGCGGCGAGCCGCCATACCTTTGGCCTTGCTGACACCGAAGGCGTATCGGTCGATGGAAGCGGTGCCGTTGGCGGTGATGCGTTTGCCCTCGCCGACTATGCTGTCGATCGCGACGACTACCGGCTGGGTCACTCCGCAGGCGGTCAACTCCCCTCGAAGTGAGGCTCCTTGGGCGGATTGATCCAGGCTCTGGCCCCGGAACTGGATCGTGGGGTGCCGCTCCACGTCCAGGAAGTCGGACGACCTGACGTGGTCGTCGCGCCGCTGAATGCCGGACGCGAAGCTGGCCGCGTCCATCTCGACATCCACCGACGACGCTTCCGGCGTCTCGGCAATGGTGATCCGGCCCTGCCTGATGCTGAACGTCCCATGGACCGGGAGCAGCCCCAAGGCCCGCGTGGCGAAGCGCACGGTCGATGCGGCCGGATCGATTTCGTAGGTGCCCGCTGCTGGTAAGGACAGTCCCGCAGCGCTGGAAATCGCCATGTTCGTAGCCTCCGTTTGCTGAAGTCCCGCTTGAGTGGATGAGGATCTCGCACACACGGTGGCTGCACCAGACCCCCTTCAACTACCGCTGCGGCCCAGCACCTCGGCGACACGGATGAACCCGTCCGTGCCATGGCCCAGCCCGATGGCGCGGCGGGCCATGCCCTCGGCCGCGCGCATCACGCCCGCGTCGATGCCGTGGGCCTCGGAGGTGTGGACGATATGGGCCATGGACGAGACCGCCGAGGTGATCGGGTTGCCTTCACCGGAAAAGGTGCCGCGGTCCACTTCCTCCGCGGTCTCCTCGAAGAGCGGCGGGAGAATCGCGCCGATGCCCTGGGCGAAGGGCGCCAACTCCCGGGCGCTGATCCCCTCCGCTCGCGCCACGGCCAGGGCGTGTGCGTAGCCCGCCATCGCCGTCCAGAAGATGTCGAGCAGCGCGATGTCGTAGGCCGCCGCCCGGCCGATCTCCTCGCCGAGGTGGGTATGGGTACCGCCCAGCGTGTCCAGCACGGGCCGGTGTTCCTCGTAGAGCCCGGCCGGGCCGCTGTGGATGAACACCGCGGCAGGCGTTCCGATGGTGGTGGTCGGCGTCATGATCGCACCGTCGAGGTACCGGACGCCGTGCCCGGCCGCCCAGTCCGAGGTGTCCCGGGCCCGGTCCGGAGTGTCCGCGGTCAGGTTTACGACGGTGCGTTCCTTGAGCGCATCGGTGACCTCCTCGCGCCGCAGGATCGCGTCCGACGCGTCGTAGTTCACCACGCAGACCACGGTCAACTCGCTTGCGGCGACGGCCTCTTCCGCCGATCGCGCGCCGACCGCCCCGCGCTCGATCAGCTCCTGATCCCTGCCCGGCGTCCGGTTCCAGACCGTGGTCCGCAGCCCGGCGTCCAGGAACGCACCGGCCAGGGCGCGGCCCATCGGCCCCAGACCGAGCACGGTGACGGCAGACTGTTCGGAGTGCGTAGACATGAAACTTCAACTCCCATACGGATATACGCGTAAGTAATAACTCAAAGGAAAATGAGCGAAGATGACACGCAGTCGTGCTCAGGACACGAATGTCTGCGGAGTGACCGCCGCGATCGCCGTGATCGACGGCAAGTGGAAGACCGCCCTGCTCTGGGCACTGGAGTCCGGACCGCATCGCCCCGGCGAACTGCGCCGGCGGCTGCCGGGCCTCAGCGAGAAGGTTCTGACTCAGGCGCTCCGTGAGATGGAGGCGGACGGGCTGGTGCACCGGGAGGTGCACGATGTGCTGCCGCTGAAGACCGTGTACTCCCTGACCGCGTTCGGCCGCGACCTCTCCGAGGCGCTGGCTCCCCTGTCCGATTGGGGCCACCGCCGCCTGGAGAAGCTGGCCGAGGCCCAGTCGGGCCCCTGACGCAACGCCCCCTCCGTCTCATCCGATCCGGCGGCCCTCCGACCGCCCGCAACAAGATTCGCTCCGTCGTCCGTCGCTGCCAAGTACCCACAAAAAGGTGGGTACAGCGGGCGGACGGCAGGGGAGCGGCGGGGCTGGCCGGGCCCTCGCCACCAAACACGTGGAGGTCACCCCGAGCACGGTGCTGCTCCCAGCTACATCCGAACGTTCCACACGCAGGCAATGGCCACCGGCACAGCCGGGGAGCGCTGGTTGCTCCGGGCCGCTTCCCGAGCCAGCACCTCGGCCACAGCCAACTGGTCCGCCGCCTCCACCCGCTCGGCGTCCGGCCGCGTATGGCCCGCAACACCGCCTTCGTCGAGCTGGCCTCCGAGCTGCCCGCGGTCGTGGTCAGCCGACTGCTCGGCGTCCACCAGAACACTGCCGACGCCTGGAAGCGCGTCGGCGGGCAGGACAACGCCTACGCCGCAGAGGTGGCCAGCCGCCTCTAATCCACGATTTCCTGAATTCAGGATTCCATGTACTCTCAGGGTGTGCTGACACTCGCTGCTGACATCGAGGTGTTGGCGCGGTTCGGCCGCGCCCTCGCCGACCCCATCCGCTGCCGCATCCTTCTCGCCCTCCGCCAGGCCCCCGCCTACCCGGCCGACCTCGCCGACGCCCTGGAAATCTCCCGCACCCGGCTGTCGAACCACCTGGCCTGCCTGCGCGACTGCGGCCTGGTCGTCACCGTCCCGGACGGCCGACGCACACGCTACGAGCTCGCCGACGAACGCCTGGGCCACGCGCTCGACGACCTGCGGGCAGCCGTCGTCGCCGTCGAGGCAGACAAGTCCTGCCCGGACGCGGACGAGAAGGGATGCTGCTGAATGACCGCGATATCCCTCGGCCCCAGCCCGGCCCGCCGTGACACGCTCACCCGGCGAATACGCCTGCTCGTCGCCGCGACCATCACCTACAACGTCATCGAAGCCGCCGTCGCGATCACCGCCGGCGCCCTGGCCTCGTCGACCGCCCTGGTCGGCTTCGGACTCGACTCCGTCATCGAGGTCTCCTCCGCCACAGCCGTCGCCTGGCAGTTCTCCGCCCGCGACCCCGCCGTCCGCGAAGCCCGCGAGCAGCGCGCCCTGCGGATCATCGCCGTGTCGTTCTTCGCGCTCGCGGCCTACGTCACCGTCGACTCCGTCAGGGCGCTGACCGGCACCGGCGAGGCCGACCACTCGATTCCCGGCATCATCCTCGCCGCTCTCTCGCTGGCGATCATGCCGTTCCTGTCGGCAGTCCAACGCAAGGCCGGCCGCGAGCTCGGCTCCGCCTCGGCGGTCGCTGACTCCAAGCAGACCCTGCTGTGCACCTACCTCTCCGCCGTGCTCCTGGTCGGCCTGCTGGCCAACCTGCTGCTCGGCTGGTCCTGGGCCGACCCGATCGCCGCCCTCGTCATCGCCGCCATTGCCGTCAAGGAAGGCCGCGACGCCTGGCAAGGGAAGGGCTGCTGCGCGCCGACCGCTTCCAACGCACCGCCAGGGCCCACGACATTCGCGGGGTGCGGCTGCCGCTCGGGATGCTCCTGCTGCTGAGTTACCCACATTGGTGGACGCCCGGGCTTGACCTTCGAGTCGGGTCGAAGGTTTACCGTCAAAGGCATGAGAACCATGCGGATCTCCCAGCTCGCCGAACGCAGCGGGGTACCAGCCACCACCTTGCGCTTCTACGAGAGCGCCGGTCTGCTGCCCGCCGACCGGACACCGCACGGCTACCGCACGGCTACCGCGAGGACGCCGTGGAACGATTGGCCTTCATCGGCGCCGCCAAGCACCTCGGCCTGCCCCTGGAGGAGATCGGCGAACTCCTCGGCGTCTGGGAGAGCGGCGCCTGCCGCGAGGTCAAGGCCGACCTCCGGCCCCGGATCGCCGGTCGCCTGGACGAGGCAGAGCGGCGCGTCGCGGAGCTGACCGCCTTCACCGCCTCCCTGCACTCTGCGTTGAAGCACCTGGATGCCCTGCCCGATCGGGCAGGGCGTTGCGACCCGGAGTGCGGCTTCCTCGGCCCGTCGGCCAGGACCGCCGCACAGCCGGTCGACGTGACACTCGCCCCCAGCCGCCAGGCCGCAGAAGAGGAACTGGAGTCCTGGCGTACGGCCTCTGTGGCCTGCTCGCTGACCGGCGGCGCATACTCCGAGCGCGCCGACCAATGGCACCAGGTCCTCGACGGGGCTGACCGACGGGCCACCGACGAAGGAATCCGACTGACCCTGCCCGCCGACCGGGCCGGAGCAGTCGCCGAACTCGCAGCCAGCGAGCAGCAGTGCTGCCGCTTCTTCGACTTCCGCATCCACCTCGCCGGCCGCCGGCTGCATCTGGAGGTACGCGCACCTGAGGACGCCGTCGAACTCCTCACCGACTTGTTCGGCACGGCCTCCTGACCGCGCCCGAACTGTCCTCACCACCCGCCTGCCAGAGAGATCACTGACGTGCTCGTCGCCCGCTCCATCGCCCTGTTCGTTGTAGCCGCCCTGTTCGAGGTCGGAGGAGCCTGCTGGTCTGGCAGGGCATCCGCGAACACAAGGGATGGATATGGATCGGCGCTGGAGTGATCGCCCTCGGCCTCTACGGTGCCGTCGCGACCTTCCAGAGCGATGACAACTTCGGGCGCATCCTGGCCGCGTACGGCGGCATCTTCGTCGCCGGATCGATCGCCTGGGGCATGATCGCCGACGGATACCGACCCGACCGCTTCGACGTCATCGGCGCCCTCGTCTGCCTCGCAGGAATGGCCGTGATCATGTACGCCCCGCGTGGAAACTGAACACCTCAACCGCAGGCCATTCCGCAGGTTCTGATAGCCGGACGTACCAGCAGAACCTTCGGCGTCCTGGTGGCAGTCGGTGATCCGGGCTACCCCGACCACGGCGCCGGTCGGCATCTGACGGCCGTGGATCGTGCGGGAGACCAGCGGGATGCGCAGCGCGGGCCGGTCGTCCGCTGGCCCGCGTGCAGCAGCACCCAGCCCGGTTTCCAGCCAAGCCTCCGCTGCCCGAAGCGGTTCTCGATCGTCTTGGCGCCGGTGAGGATGCAGGTGGCCCGCGGCTGCTTGATGCTGATGCCGCGGATCCAGTCGCCTTCCGGCAGCACAGTGGTGGCGGCGCTCATGCGGCTCGCCCCCACAGGCGCGTGCCCGGGCCGCCCGCGCGTCGGCCGTTGATGGACGGCACCGTCGCGTGCTCTGTGGTGGCGAGGTGCGCGCGGCCGGAGTGCTTGCCGCCGTAGGGGGCCGCGTCCGCGGCGCGCTGCAGCGGGGGCGGGTCGCGGAGGCCGGTCGCGTCCGGGGCCGCGGCGCCGACCGAGGCGGAGACGTCGACGGCCAGGCCGTCCTCGAGGGCGACCGGGGTGTGCAGCATCCGCACCAGCTGCGCGAGGCGGACGTCGCGGCGGCCGCGGGGCAGGGGCAGCACGACGGCGAACTCTTCTCTGAACTACCGGAGGCAGCACGGCAGCTGCCGGTAAACCAGTGGCATTTTCGTGGACGGGCCTCATAGCTTGTGCGTTCGTGACTGGTGATCCGAAGATGCGCCCAAATCGACACGACCTCGGACGAGTGTTCAACGAGGTGCCGGAGCTCTACGACCGGGTCCGGCCGGGATACCCCGACGAGTTGTTCGCGGACCTTGGCGCCGTCACCAGCATGGCCGAACGGTCGTCGGTGCTGGAGGTGGGCTGCGGTACCGGTCAGGCGACGCACTCGCTAGCAGCGCTCGGATGCTCAGTGACTGCCGTCGAGCCTGGGGCAGACATAGCCGCACTCGCTCGCCACCGGATCGCTTCCTTCCGCAACGTCGAAGTCGAGACGTCGACGTTTGAGAAGTGGGACAACCGCGGTCGACGCTTCGATGTCCTCGTGGCTGCGTCGTCGTGGCACTGGGTTGACCCGTCGATTGGCTGGCAGCGAGCGCACGACATGCTCCATCCGGGAGGCTGGACGGCGCTGCTCGGCCACGTCGTTGTCCGCCGGCCGGGAGAACCGGAGGTGTATGCCGAGACCGCCGATCTCCACGAGCGGTTCTGCCCAGGGAACCCTGATTGGGGTCATCCGCCACTCGAAGAAGACGGGCGCGGCACCGATGAGGGTTGGGGCCTGGTCGGCGATCCCGGAGAATTGTTTGGCCCAACGATCGTGGCTCAGCGAAGTTAGTGGGGTCGGGCTGGCACAGCGCTCCATTTGGCCATTCGGAGACACGGCCGTCTCGGCCGGCCCCACGGCTGGGTCAGCCCGGCTTGACCGCCAGCGTCGCAAAATAGTTCGACATGTATTGAGCGGATGCGTTGGATTGGTGCGGCGCTTCCGCGAAGCCGGTGAGGACGAACCCCGCGGCGAGTTGCCCGCCGATCTGGTCGGTGAGGGTGTGGCTGTATTCAAGAGCGGCATCCGCGCCGAACTTCGTGGCGCGTTCCTCGGCGGAGTACTGCGTGACATCGCTGTAGGGCAGCTTGTGCACGACGATCAGCTCCCCGCGCTCGTCGAGCGCCTCGTGGTCGAACAAGTACACATCAGGGTTGAGGAAGCCCACGAGCAGAGTTCCGCCCGGTCGCAGGACGCGGAAGCACTCACGCCACACCGGTGCCAAGTCTGGTACGAACAGGTTAGAGACCGGATGGAATACGACGTCGAATGTTGCGTCGCCGAAGGCGCTGAGGTCGCGCATGTCGCCCAGGACGGTGCGCAGCTCGAGTCCGTCGCGCGCCGCCACCATCTGGTCCTGGCCGAGCTGGCGGGGTGAGTTGTCGAGTACGGTGACCCGCGCCCCTGCGGCGGCGAGGATCGGACCCTGCTGGCCACCGCCGGAGGCCAGGCACAACACGTCCTTGCCGGTCAGGTCCGTCGGCAGCCAGGAGCGGTCGACTGGCTCACGCCCGATGAGAACAATCGACCAGTCGCCCATGCGGGCGCGCTCGACATCCTCAGCACTCACCGGCCTCGACCACTCGTTGCCCTCTTGGACATACTTGTCCCAGGCTGCCCGATTGTGGGCAACGGGGTCGACAACAATGTCCTGCACGTTTAACTCCCTGCTACAGCCAAGCGGACACCTGCGGTACTGACAGTTCGGTGCCGCTAGCCAACACGATTGCAGGGTGCGGGCTCAACGAAATTAGCGGGCATCGAGGTGTCCACGGCGAGCGACATCAGCGGTGACCAGGTGCACCACCGGCCTGTCGGTGTCGTCGGCAACCCCGACCACGGCCAGGCCGTCAAGGCCCAACAGCGGCGTCGTATCGTTTGCCACGTCCATAGCTCTTCTGTTGTGATCATCTTGCTTCGACAACAACATGATCTACGAGAGCTGCGGGCATCTATCCGTCAGGGTCCGCAGTGGAACCCCGTCCGGCGCTCAAACCCCCACCAGTTTCGAAGAGCCACGATCGTGCGCTGGTATCCAACCGTTCAGTGGTTCACCGGGGACGGCTTTGCCGATCACCTTCGCTCGTTGTCGCTTTACCGGAGACTCGATCGCGACGTCCGTGAGCCCTTGCTCGACGCCGTCGCCGAGCGGTCCGCACGCGGATGGGCGACCGGGCATCACGCCGTTACCTGAGCGTCCTCCGTATTGGACGGCGCGCCCAGTGAGGCCAGGGACCTGCCCCTGAACTAACTCGAAGGTCTCGTAGCTGGGTCGCAACAGCTGCTCCCGGTGAACCTGGGCATCCCCTCTGTCCCTCACGGCCGCCTCACACCAGAGTGATCAGCAGCGCGGACACCAGCAGGGCGGTCTGGTGCAGGGCCTGATCGGTCAAGTACATGCCGTTCATCCCGGCCGCCTTCAGCTCCGCGAAGCCCTTGGCGCCGATGTGCTCCAGAAGCCAGCGGATCGGCCACCGGCGATCGAAGAACGCGTGCGTCGCCGCCGAGACTGCGAGCCCTGCCGCCAGGCCGGTGAAGGACATCTGAAGCGGGAGGACGGCCCAGACCAGGGCCGGCATCACGGCTATCACCCGCGATCACGCGCCGATCTGGCTGGCCGAGGAGAAGGACCTGGTCACCACCCTCGGACAGAAGCGTCTGGCGCCCCCTCGACCTTGTGCTGAAGAAGAAGATCAGCCGACACCGGCGGCCGGCAGCCGTCCCGGCCCAGGACGGCCGAGTCGCTCAAGGCAAAGACGTTGTCCGGCGCGGTGGCTCGTCCAGGGGGTGCACAGCGACGGCGATCTTGCCGCGTGGGCGTCCGCGGCCCTCGCCGGCAGAGCCACCTTCCAACAGTGTGTGCGCCTGTGCGATGTCGGCCAGCGGTAGCACGGCGCCGATCACCGGCCGGAGTTTGCCCTGGTCGACCAGCCGGCCGAGGGCCGCGAGCTTCGCCCGGCCGGGGCTGACGAAGAGGAAGTGGTAGGTCGCGTTCACGCCCCACGCAGCGAGCAGGTTCTGAGGTTGGGGGATGTCCACGATGGACACCACACGGCCTCGGTCAGCGAGGACCTCCGGGCTGCGGGCGAGGGTGTCCCCACCCACCGTGTCCAGCACGACGTCCACCCCACCCAGCGCGCGGACCTGCGGCACGTAGTCACCGGCCGAGAAGTCGATCGCGATGTCGGCTCCCAGTCCGGTGACGAACTCGTGATCCCTTGCCCGCGCGGTGGTTACCACCTCGGCTCCCAGCGCGCTGGCGACCTGGATCGCGGCCGAGCCGACCCCGCCCGCTCCGCCGTGCACCAAGACCCGTTCCCCGACCCGCACCCCGGCGCGTTCGACCAGCGCCTCCCACACCGTCACGCCCACGAGCGCGAGACCGGCGGCCTCGACGTGCGACAACCGTGCGGGCTTGCGGGCGACCAGGGCCTGGTCGACCACGTGGAACTCGGCGTAGGTTCCCTGCCCGGCGAACACCGGCGCCAGGTACCAGACCTCGTCGCCCGGCTGGAAGTCGCCTGCCCCAGGGCCGGTCTCGACCACCACGCCGGACACGTCATTGCCGATCACCGCGGGCAGCGCTACCTGGTCGCGGTAGTCGCCGCGCCGGGTCTGCAGGTCGAGGGGGTTCACGGACGTGGCCAGCACGCGCACCAGCACCTGCCCGGGTCCGGGAGTGGGTCTTGGCAGCTCTCGGGTGGCGAACGCGGTGTCCGCGTCACCGAAGCGGACGAGTTCCACCACACGCATCGAAGTTGGCATGCGATGACCTTAGATCGACATATCGCGAATCGTCAATATGTACGTGCGTTACGATCACCGCATGTTCTCGGAGGCGGAGTTGCTGGCTGTGTTCCGGGCCCTGTCCAACCCGACCCGCCGTCAGATGCTGGTGTGGCTCAAGGAGCCGATGAGTTTCCCCGGCCAGGAGCCCGACGACGTCGAGATCGGTGTCTGCGTGACCGACATCCAGCAGCGTGCAGGTCTGGGGCAGTCAACCACCTCGCAGTACCTCGCGATGCTGCGGCAAGCAGGGCTGGTGGTCGCCACCCGGCGGGGCAAGTGGACCTACTACCGCCGCGACGAGGCGAACATCGCCCGCCTCCTGGAGACCCTCCGCGACGTGTTCTAGATCCAATGCCGATGCCGTTCAGTTCAGTCCTGCTGCGGGCGAAGACTCCGGCCAGCTCTGACCCCGGCAAGGTGAAGACCCTGTCGGGGTCCAGTCATGTCACGGAACCATAATTTTCAGGCTCCTCGATGAGACAAGCTGACGGCCGCCAGGGTGCCCCACGGTCCCGCAAGGATCAGCACCTGACGAGACAGGACAAGGGCTGAGACAGCCGAACTATTCCTAACGCCGGGCCCGGCTCTGGGCGGAGTTCACGCCCTTCCTGGAGCCCGGTGGACAAGCTTCGGTACGACTCGCGCCCCTGGATCCTTCGCAGTGGCAGCACCGTCAGCCCGGCCAGGTGATCACCATGCACGAGGACCGATCCGTGGCAGGCACGGCAGTTGTCCTGGAGGTCCAGCGGCCCCCGGCCACGTTCACCAGCGAACGGGCTAATGCCGAGGAGCCGCTGAAGGACGGCCGGGGGCATCTGGATGCAGAGGTCGAGCAGGGCGGCCGGGGTTGAAGTCCAGGAGGACCGAGGCGACTTTCTCCAACTCGGGTCGGGGCTTGCCGTCCGGTCCGGGCGACCACTCGGGAGGGGCGTCCGCAGTCGGTGCAGGGCTCCAGTTTCGTGAGGCAGGCCCGGCAGCGCGGGGTTCCGGCGGCGCTGTGGAAGCAGGGGCGGGTCTTGCCACAGGCGGAGCACTGCGTACTGGGCGGCTTCCGGCAGGTGACGCAGAGCGGCCCCTGATCGGTGCGGGTGGAGACCGCACGGTCTCGGCCGCGGCGAACGCACCGCTCCTGGCAGGCCGCCTCCTGGTCGCGGCAGCCGTTGCAGAACGGGGAGCCGTCGGCGTCTCTGCCCGCGACGGGTCGGGTCCGTCCGCAGCGCTTGCAGGGCTCGGCCGCTGAGCGGTTGTAGCAGGTGCCGCAGACGCGGAGTCGCTTGAGCGAGTGGCTCAGCCGGACCGCCCGGCCGCAGTGCGGGCATGCCGGGGCGGGAACGCCGCGGGCGCCGGCCTGGTGGAGTCGCTCGGCGAGCAGGGGGGTGCGGGGGCCGTAGTAGCGGGCCCGCCCGGCGAGCAGGCCGGGCGGGTTCTGGAGGTCCCAGAGCAAGCGGCGGGTGATCGAGGAGTTGTGGCCGGCGACGTCGGCGATCAGGGGCCGTCACTCCAAGTCCCTCGTCGCCCTCGACCGAGCCAACCATCTGCTCACCAACCCGGCCGACACGCGGTACGTAGCCACCGTGCTCGCCGTCTGGGCAGGTCGCTACGTGCTCAGCCCGGCCCCACTTGGCGAAAGGACAAATCGGGATTAGCTTGGTTGATGTCAAGCAACCAACTCCCGACGGGAGTGATGCTCGGTGGGTTGGACGACCGAGCGGCGCGGGGCCGGAGCTGAGGGGGCCCTTCCGTCCTACGGCGATGGCGGCCCGGGGCCGCGGTACAAGTGGATCGCCCTGTCCAATACCACGCTGGGCGTCCTCATCGCGACGATCAACATCTCGATCATGCTGATCGCGCTTCCGGACATCTTCCGTGGCATCGGAGTGGATCCCCTGCGCCCCGGGAACACCAGCCTGCTGCTGTGGCTGATCATGAGCTACATGGTGGTCACCGCCGTGCTCGTGGTGAGCTTCGGGCGGCTGGGGGACATGTACGGCCGGGTGCGGATGTACAACCTGGGGTTCGCGGTCTTCACCGTGTTCTCCGTGCTGCTCTCCGTGACCTGGCTGCACGGCACCTCCGGCGCTCTGTGGCTGATCGGGATGCGGGTGCTGCAGGGCGTGGGCGGCGCCATGCTGATGGCCAACTCCAATGCCATCCTCACCGACGCCTTCCCCGCTGATCAGCGCGGTCTCGCCCTGGGGCTGAACCAGGTGGCGGGGATCGCCGGGTCCTTCATCGGACTGATCCTGGGCGGGCTGCTCGGCCCGCTCGACTGGCATCTGGTGTTCCTGGTCTCGGTCCCCATCGGACTGTTCGGCACGGTCTGGGCGTATCTGAAGCTGCGGGACACCGGTGTGCGCACCCCGGCCCGGCTGGACTGGTGGGGCAACATCACCTTCGCCATCGGCCTGATCGCCGTGCTGTCCGGCATCACCTACGGCATCCAGCCGTACGCAGGTCACACCATGGGCTGGAGCAACCCCTGGGTGATCGCCGCGATCACCGGGGGAGTGGCGGTGCTGGGCCTGTTCTGCGAGATCGAGAACCGGGTCGCACAGCCCATGTTCCACCTGGGTCTGTTCCGTATCCGCGCGTTCACCGCCGGGAATGTGGCCAGTCTGCTGGCGGCGCTGGGACGCGGTGGCCTGATGTTCATCCTGATCATCTGGTTGCAGGGCATCTGGCTGCCCCGCCACGGCTACGGCTTCGAGGAGACCCCGCTGTGGGCGGGCATCTATATGCTGCCGCTGACCATCGGGTTCCTGATCGCGGGCCCCTTCTCCGGCTGGGCCTCCGACCGGTTCGGCGCCCGTACCTTCACCACCGGCGGGATGCTGCTGGCCGCCGCCACCTTTGTGGCCCTGGAGGAGCTGCCGGTGGACTTCGGCTATCCGGTGTTCGCCGCGATTCTGCTGGTCAACGGGATCGCCATGGGCCTGTTCAGCTCGCCGAACCGGGCGGCCATCATGAACAGCCTGCCGCCCGACCAGCGCGGGGTGGGCGCCGGGATCAGCACCACCTTCCAGAACTCGGCCACCGTCCTGTCCATCGGCATCTTCTTCTCCTTGATGATCGCCGGGCTCGCCGGTTCGCTCCCCGGCGCCCTCACCCACGGCCTGACCGCGGAAGGGGTTCCGGCCTCCGACGCGGCCCGGGTCGCCGCCCTGCCACCGGTCGGGGTGCTGTTCGCCTCGCTGCTCGGCTACAACCCGGTCAAAACCCTGCTCGGACCGCAGGTGCTCGACCATCTGCCGGCCCACCACGCGGCCTATCTCACCGGGCGCGGCTTCTTCCCGGCGCTGATCTCCCCGCCGTTCTCCCAGGGCCTGTCCGCCGCGTTCGACTTCGCCATCGCGGCCTGTCTGGTGGCCGCCGTGGCATCGCTGCTGCGCGGCGGGCGGTATCTGCACAAGGGCGGGCCGAAGGCGGCTGTCCCGGCAGGGGTGGTCGCCGCCCAGGGCGGCGCCGCGGGCACCAAGGACACGGCGGACCACGCGGTTAGCGAGGACGTCGCGGACACTTCCCGCCACCCGGCGCCCGCGTCCCGGCAGCCGCCCCCGCCGAAGTGCGGGCCACCGCCTCCGCCTCCGTCACCACCTCCGTCACCACCTCCGTCGTCACCCGGCGGAGGACCGGGATCACCACCCGAGGAGCCGAGATGACCGCGCTCGACCCCACCGCCTCAGGCCCCACCGCCCCGGGCCCTGCCACTCCAGGCGCCAACACCCCGGGCCCCGCCGCCCCGGGTCCCGCCACGCAGGGTGCCGTGGCCCCGGGCTCCGTAGCCCCGAGTCCCGCCGTTCCGGAATCGGGGGAGCTGGCCGAACGGCTGCGTACCGCCCTCCAGCATCTGCTCCCCGGCCTGCGGGGCACCCGGGGCGAACACGGCGATCTCACCCCCAGCCGCCAGGCGGCCCTGGGAGCGCTCGACACCCACGGCCCGATGCGCATCAGCGCCCTCGCGACCCGGCTGGGCATCGCCCTGCCGACCACGTCCCGCATGGTCGATCTGCTCGACGCCTCCGGCTGGATCGAGCGCACCCCCGACCCCGAGGACCGCCGCGCCAGCCTGATCGCCCTCACCGACCCCGGTCGTCAACTCCTCCACACCGTGCGCCACGAGACCGCCGCCCGGCTCGCCGCGCGGATCGAGACGCTGAGCCCCGAGGAGCAGCGGGCGCTGTACACCGCGCTGCCAGCCCTGGAGTCCCTGGCCGACTCCACGAACCCGTCCAGGAGCCCATCCACGAGCTCGTAGCACTGGACGACGCAGCGAGGCGTCTTGGGCTGCCTCAGCAGTCGGCCTCGGGGGCCAGGGCTCGCCTTCCTCGCCAGTCCTGCAAGCAGCTACATCAACGGTGCGATCCTCACATCAGGGTTTGGGCGGACGGGCGGGCGGGCGCCACGCCGGACGAGTGGTCGGGCCCGGCTCAGAGGAGTTCGGCGAAAGCGAGGGCGGTCATGCCGACGACCAGCAGGGAGAAGCCGAGCCGGGTGCGGCCGCGACGGCTCAGCTCTGCCATCGCACCGCTGAGCACACTGGCCGCCAGGAGGATGCCGATGACCATGGCCGGTTGGTGCTGGGCCACCGCCCTGACCATTTGCACGAGCGCGGCGACCATGAAGAACACGCCCACGAAGACGTAACTGCTCCGGGTCGACTCGGGACTCTTCCTGTCCTCGCGCATCATGGCGCGGCGCTCGCGCGGGGTGGCCGTCTGCCACCGCAGAGCCAAGTTCTGCCGACGCTCGAAGTCGTCGCTGTGCGGAGCGGTCACATCTGACTCCTCATGACGGGATTTGATCGCCGGTTGCCTGGTCCTGACCCCGGCTCCCCGGCTCCCCGATCCTGACCCTGGCCTGGCCGTGGCCCGGACACCGGCGAGAAGGGTAGTCGACCCAAAGGCGCCGCTACTCCCGTAACTCCCGTACCGAGACAGCGATCGGCCTCACCCGTTCCCCACGCTCAGTTCGGCGGGAGGCGGTAGACGGAGACATGAGAGCGCGACTCGGCGGTGAATTCGGCGCCGGTCCAGTCCGCATGCCTGGTCTCCAACTCGAATCCGGCCAACTGAGCCATGAGGTCGAGTTCGGCCGGCCAGATGTACCGGTGCGGACTGCGGGTCAGCCGAGCCTGCTTGCTGTCGTCGAACCGGAAGTGGTGCGAGACGACGTGCTGGCGCAGTACGTCGTAGGTGTCCAACCCGATGTAGCCGGGCTCGGCTTGACAGACAGTGCCCGTCTGGCCCGGCGGGAGCTTGCGCAGCTCGGGCACCCAGAGTTCGATCACGAACCTGCCACCGGGCCTGAGGTGGCGGGCGGCGTTGCGGAAGCACTCCACCTGCTCGGCTTGGGTGAGCAGGTTGGAGATGGTGTTGTAGACGAGATAGACGAGCGTGTACTCCCCGGGAGCCGCGGAAGTCGCCATGTCGCCCACGATCACGGGGATCGTCGCCTCGCCCGCCCTGGTGCGCAGTTGACGGATCATCGGAAGCGACAGCTCGATCCCGGTGACAGGGACCCCTCGTTCGGCGAGCGGGACGGCCACCCGGCCGGTGCCGATGGCGAATTCGAGCGCCGCTCCGCCGCCTGCGAGCTCAGCCAGGCGGTCCACGGCCGGCTCCAAGATCTCGGGCGCGAACATGCCCGTGCCCGGCGTGTCGTAGCGCTGAGCGGTGTCGACGTCCCAGATCTCCTCCTGGTTCATACCTTCACCATTCACCGCAGGGGTACGCGATGTCCACTGCTTTTGCCCCCGGGGCCCGGGGATGCCCCGGTCCGCGGCTCTGTGCTCGTCGTGCTCCTTGAGTGCGTGAGGAGGCGCCTCAGCCAGCGGGTCCGGGCCTCGCGTGCGTCTTTGCTGATGGCCGCCCGTGGCGCCAAGCCGTCGAAACCGTGATAGGCGCCGGGCCATACGTGCAGTTCGGCCTGGCCGCCGGCCCGCCAGATCGCGTTCGCGTACGCCACGTCTTCGTCGCGGAACATCTCCGCCGAGCCGACGTCGATGAACGCCGGGGGGAGACCGGATACGTCCGTGGCGCGGGCAGGGGCCGCGTAGGGCGGCAGGTCCGCCGCGCCGTAGCCGTCACCCAGCAGTGCTTTCCAGGCGGTCTCGTTGGAGATGAGATCCCACATCCCGAGGCCCGACATCTGGTGGCTGGAGAATGTGCGCCCGCGGTCGTCGAGCATCGGGCACAGCAGCAACTGCCCGAGGACGCCGGGACCGCCACGGTCACGGACCAGCAGGGCGAGGGCCGCGGCGAGGCCGCCACCGGCGCTCTTCCCGCCGACGATGACGCGGTCCGGGTCGATGCCCAGTTCGGCGGCGTGCCCGGTGGCCCAGAGAAGTCCCGCGTAACAGTCCTCCAGCGGTCCGGGGTACCGCGTCCGCGGTGCCAGCCGGTACTCGACCGAGATGACGGCCATGTCCAGCGGGAGGACCCACTCGCGAAGGATCCGCGGCAGCACCGACCATGCGTTGCCCATGATCATCGCGCCGCCGTGCATGTAGTACAGCAGCGGCAGCGGCCCTGCCCGCCCGGTGGGCCGCACGCTCACCAGCGTGACATCGGGGCCGTCCCGCAGCCCCGGAACGGTCAGCTCCGCCACCTCGAAACGGCCATCGGCCCGCAGGTCCTCGGCCGTCGGCCTGGGCCGGGTCGCGACGTCCCGCTCTTGCCGGGCGGCGAGATTCCCAGGAGTGACCGGCTCTCTGGGCCCATTGCCCAAGGACTTCAACACGGCACTCAGTTCGGGGTCGAAGGGAGGCACAGCCGTCGGCCTCGGGGCGGAAGCGCCCGTACGGGACAGATCCATACCGCGCATCCAAGCATCCGCCGCTGCCCGGCGGTACCGGCGGGACCCCAGGCGCGTCCGGCGACTCGTACTCCCGTCGCGGTTCACCACTCCCGCTGGTCGCAGCCCCGGAAGTCCGGCGGACGGTAGCATTTCGCCCGCGGGCCGCACCAGGGTCGACCGTGGCCGGGGGGAAACGTGGAGAGCACCGGGCATCACAGCGACTCACTTGTCGTGCTGACCGCACTGGACGTGGAGTACGAGGCGGTTCGGGCACACCTGGTCGATCCACGGCCCCAACTCCACCCGAGCGGCACCCTGTTCGAAGTGGGACGGCTCGACGGTACGCCGTGGCGGGTGGCGCTTGCCGAACTCGGCGACGGCAACCAGGGCACGGCCGTGCTGACCGAGCGGGCGATCGCCATGTTCCGCCCGCGCGCCGTGGCATTCGTCGGGGTGGCCGGGGCGCTCAAGGGCGATATCGAACTCGGGGACGTCGTCGTGGCCACGCATGTGTACGCCTACCACGGCGGCAAGGACGAGGACGGCGAGTTCCACTCCCGCCCGAGGGTCTGGCCGGTGCGTCAGGAACTCGACCAGCTCGCCCGCTACGCCCGCAGGTCCGGTTCCTGGACCGGGCTGCTGCCGGAACGTTCGCCTGGCGCCTCCCGTCCGGCCGTCCACCTCAAGCCCGTGGCCGCCGGGGAGGTCGTCCTCAACTCGGCGGACTCGCCGCTGAGACGGCAACTGCGCCGGAACTACCAGGACGCCGCCGCCATCGAGATGGAGGGCGCGGGCGTGGCGCAGGCCGCCCACCTCAACGCCGCGCTGCCCGCCCTGATCGTCCGCGGAATCAGCGACCGGGCGGACGGGGAGAAGTACGACGCCGATGCCGAGGGCTGGCAGTCCCGCGCGGCGCGCAACGCCGCCGCTTTCGCCTTCTCCGTCCTGCGTGAACTGCCGCCCGGCGGCGGCCCGGCCCCACCCGGGCCGGAAACTCCCATGAACCCGGCACCGGAACGATTCCCGGCCGGGCCGACGGCCCCGGCCCCTGCTCAGCCCTCTGCCCCGTTCCCGCATCCGGATGCGGGAACCCCACCGGACGACACCGGCCCCGCCGCACACCGCCAACTCCTCCGCTGGGCACGGAGGCTCTCGGACGACCTGGACCTCGTGGACTCCCCCCGGCCGGACGGCGGCACCGGCTCCCCGCCGCAGCTCAGCGGCGGGCTGTATGTGCGGCGCGCCGTCCAGGACCGGGTGGTGGAGGCCCTCTACGACGGTGATCCGAAGGCGGTCCTGGTCACCGGGGACGCCGGGAATGGCAAGAGCAGCCTGTTGTGGGGCCTCGCCCGGGATCTGACCGCCCTGGAGGACGCCGAGGTCTTCCTGGTGAACGCCGCCTGGCTGCTGCGCCCCCTGAGCGGCGCCGCCGGGACGCCCATGCTGACCCCCGCGACCGTGGTGTCCGGAGCGACGCACGCCCGGACGCGGGGGCGTACACCGGTCGTGCTCCTCGACACCGCCGATCTGCTGCTGCACGACGACCACCACGAGATGGCGCTGCTCGACCTGTGCGAGGACCTCGCCGCCGCCGGTATCCGCCTGGTGCTGACCTCGCGGCCGGAGGAGGCGAACCGGCTGCGCACCGGGTTCATCCGGATGTCGCTGGGTCCGTACGACGACAGCGAGATCCCCCACGCCATCCGTGGACACGCCGCGCTCTACTGCCCCGACGCCGTCCCCCGGGACGACGAGGCACGGGTACGGAGACTGATGGAGCCCGTCGCCCGCGGACTGCCGGTGCGCGAGGTGTGCAGAAGCCCCCTCCAGTTGCGGCTGCTGTTCGAACTGGCCCGGGACGACGGGGCGTTCCCCAGCGCCGAGATCGACGCCACCGGCCTCTACCGCCGCTACTGGGACCATCGGGTCGTCACCGACCGCCGCCATCACGGCAACCAGAGCGCCACCGCGCCGGAGGACCTCTCCTCGATCACCGGCGCGATCGCCGTCGTGCTGATGTCGGCCGGCCGGACCGAGCTGTCACGCGAGGAGCTGGTCGAGCGGCTCACCTCGGCGCACGGCGGCCCACGCCCCTCGCGGCCGTACGAACCGGCCCGCGTCCGGTCGTCCCTGGAACTGCTGGTCGACCGGGGTGTGCTGGCCAGGGGTGCCTCGGACGGTATCCACTTCTTCCACCAGACCATGTTCGAGTACGCGGCCGCGCGTGGCCTGCTGCACCGCACCGGGGCCCGAGCGCTGCTTTCGCTGTGCGAGTGGGTCGGGTCCCATCCCCGTGACTTCTTCGTCGGGGCGATCCTCGAACAGCTCCTCATGCTGGCCGCCGGGTCCGAAAGGTATCGCGGCCCGGTACGGGACGTCCTGATGCGGATGGCGGCGCACGAGGACGCCATCATCCTGCACACCGTCGCCGTGGCCGTCGCGGCGCGGAATCCGGCCGTGGGCGTGTCCGCCGAGCCGCTGCTCGCGACGGCGCCGCATGGCGTCGCCCGACGGTACGCGGTTCTGGCCCCGACCGTACGCGACACGGACGTCGACGCCCTCCTGCCGCAGCTCCGCGGGCTGTGGGAGAGGAAGGAGCCCAGCCTGCGGGAGGCCGTGCTCGAAGCGCTGGAACGGCTGGCCGCCCAGAACTCGCTCACGGTCCATGCCGCCCTGGCCGACTGGGGCTGCGTACGGGAACTGACCGGGCGCCGTACGGGCGGCGCGGGCATCGAGGTCCTGCCTCGGCTGCTCGTGCTGACGTCACACGTCGATGTGGCATCCGCCCGTAAGGGCCTCATGGAGATGCTCGACTTCGCCCTGTCCCGGGGGCTGGCGGAGCTGGCGTCCGGCGTCATGACCCTGTGGGCCCGGCACTGGGAGACATTGGGCTCGCCGGAGTGGGCCGCCGCCGTCCAGGAGCGTCTCCAGCGTGTGCGCGTCGCGCCGAAGTCGTACGACGTCGAGCTCTTCCAATCGGCCCTGGCCCGGGTGCTGGCCGCCTCCTGGACCTACGACCACGGGCTCCCCGGTGACCACGGACTCCTCGGCCGCCACGGACTTTCCGGTCCCCATGGACTCCCCGCCGACGGCGCTCACGGCGCCGACGGCGCTCACGGCGCCGACGGCGGTCCGGCCCCCGGAACCCACCCCTGGGCGCACCGCCTCGACCATGCCGTGGCGCTGCTCGAAGCGGACGACCACGACACCGCGGGCAACGCCGGACTCATCGCCGCCACAGCGGTCCTGGCCACGCTGCCGCACGGCCACTGGGCCATCGAGGCCACTCTCGACCGCTGCCTGGACATCACCGGGCAAGGAGCGCTCCACGCACTGCAGCACCGGATGGTCTTCCCCCAGTTGCTCAGCGCCGACTGCGCCGCCGCGGAAAGCCTCGTACACCGGCTCGCGGTCATGCTGAAGGCCCTGCCCTGCCCCGAGAACCAGCCGGTCACGGCCCCGCAGCGGCGAGCGCTGGTCGCCCGCCGGATCCTCGCCAACCGCGACGTTCCCCCGCACCGCGTCCGGCAGGTTCTGGAACACTCCGGCTGGGACGCCGACTCCGACCTGTGGCTGTCCCAGGACGGCCTGGCCACGCTTCTCCTGCCGGCCGCGCTCGGCGGCCACCCCACCGCGGTGAGCAGGATCGAGAAGGCGACGACCGCCCCCGCGGCCGCCCGGAACCTCGTCCGCCGCTCACTCCACCGGGCCGTCACGGACTCCGGTCTGCACACCGAGCGCCACATCGGCCTGCTGGTGAACCTGTCGCTCATGGACGCCGACACCGTGCTCCTGGAAGCCCTCACCACCGGCCGGGCCAAGAAGGGCACCGGCCCGCTGCCGCCCCTCGCCCACGAACGGGTGCTGGGGGCGCTACGCGCCTCGGCCCCCGCCCTCACCGGGCTGATCGCGGACGAGATCGCCGAGGGCAACAGCGGAAAGCGGCAGCGCCAGGCACTCACGCTCTGGGAGTGCTCCGTGTCGGCCGGCACTCTCCCCGTGCCCGACCTGACCCAACTCCTGCCGCGGTACGGCACCTTCTCCGACCAGAAGACCCGGGCGGCCTTCCTCGGGCTGGTGGGAACCATCGCCGCGCGCGAACCCGCCCAGTACGCCACGGCACACACCTTCCTCTCGGAGCTGGTGTTCGACGCCGCGGGAGACATCCCCCGCCTCGACGACGCATCGGCCAGTACCCGGAACGCCGCCCGCAAGGCCCTGCTCCACGCCGCCTGCGAGTCCGGCCCTCTCACCCCATCGGCTCTCACCACGGCCCTCGACCTGGCCTTCGCGCCACCGACCGACGCCGGACTGATCAGCGGGCTCGGCCAACTGGTGCGCCGGCTCAGCACCGCACACGGCGCGGCACCCGCCGCCGAGCTGCTGATCCGTGTCGTCGGCGCGGCCGTGGCCTCCCAGCAGGGCCGCGCCGCGGAGAACCACCTCGCGAAGGCGCTCCGCGGCGCGATGGACAGCGTCTTCGACCACGGTTCTCCCGCCGTGTACCGGACGCTGTGGGAGCACCTCAAGGAGCGTGGCCCGGAGGACGACGCCGACCACGTGGTCTTTCCCGAGCGGTACGCGCTGGGGCTGGTGAGCTGCGCGGTCCGCCGGTCGTACGCGGCAACCCGCAAGGACCTGGAAGCGCTTGTCGCCCATCCGCGGGTGCCACGGCCCGCCAAGATGTGGATCAGCGATCAGCTCAGCGCCCGGTCGCGGGAACACACCGAGCACGACCTGAGCTGGGTGCTGGACGGCGAGATGCCCGGGCGGCCAGTGGCAGGATGTTTGCGGTAGTCGTCATCGAGGTCACGGGTGTGAGCGCAGGCCCGTTCGATCGCGGGAGAGCCGAAGGAGCCCGATGAGCCGGAAGAACCACCATGTCGCCGTGCTCGTACTCGAGGGCGCCAAGCCACTCGACGTCGGCATCCCCGCGCAGGTGTTCTCCAACCGGCCGAGCATGCCCTACGAGGTACGGGTGTGCGGGGCCGCGCCCGGACTGGTGACCGGCGGCGACGGCCTCTCGTATCACGTGGCCGAGGGGCTCGAGGCGTTCGAGCACGCCGACACCGTCTTCATCCCCGGCTACCGGGAGCCGGCGACCACGGAACCGTCGACAGCGGTCGTCAGCGCGCTCATGGCCGCCCACGAGCGCGGGACCCGGCTCGCGGCCATCTCGACCGGGGCGTTCGCGCTGGCCGCGACGGGCCTGCTCGACGGCAAGCGGGCGACGACCCACTGGCACTACACCAAGGCTCTCGCCGAGAGACATCCGCTGGTGCGGGTGGACGAGAACGTGCTGTTCGTGGACGAGGGCGATGTGCTCACCTCGGCGGGCGCCGCATCCGGCATCGACCTGTGCCTGCACCTGGTACGGCGCGACCTCGGCGTCGGGCTCTCCAACCACGTGGCCAGACGGCTGGTGGCGGCGCCGTATCGCAGCGGTGGGCAGGCGCAGTACGTCCCCCGGAGTGTGCCCGAGCCGCTCGGCGACCTGTTCGCGGGCACACGGGAGTGGGCCCTGGCGCACCTCGCCGAACCGCTGACCCTCGAAGCGCTCGCCCGCAACGCGCGGGTGTCGGCGCGCACCTTCTCGCGGCGGTTCGTGGAGGACACCGGCTACACGCCGATGCAGTGGGTGCTCAGGGCGCGGGTGGACCTGGCACGCGAGCTGCTCGAACGCACCGATCTGGGCGTGGAGCAGATCGCCGACCGAGTCGGCCTCGGCACCGGCGCGAACCTGCGTCTGCACTTCCACCGCATTCTCGGCACCTCCCCGACGGAGTACCGCCACACCTTCTCGGCCTGAGCTTCCCGAGCGGCGTGCGTGCATATCGAGGGCTGGCGGGATCCTTGCGCACGGTGGCGTTCAGGCCGCTGTCGGCCCGGGATCCGGATGCCGACGATGGGGGCGGAACGAAAGGAACCTCCATGACCCGCATCGCCGTCAATGGATTCGGCCGCATCGGACGCAACACCCTCCGCGCCCTGCTCGAGCGCGACAGCGATCTCGAAGTGGTCGCCGTCAACGACCTCACCGCCCCCGAGTCCCTCGCGCACCTGCTCAAGTACGACAGCGCGCTCGGCCCCCTCGGCCGCTCCGTCGAGGTCGACGGGACCGACCTCGTGGTCGACGGCCGCCGCATCAAGGTGCTCGCCGAGCGCGAGCCCGCCAACTTGCCGTGGGCCGAGCTCGGCGTGGGCATCGTCCTCGAGTCCACCGGCCGCTTCACCGCGGCGGATGCCGCCCGCGCACACCTGCGTGCCGGCGCCCAACGAGTGCTGGTGAGCGCCCCGTCCGCCGGCGCCGATGTCACGCTCGCATACGGCGTGAACACCGATGCCTACGACCCCGCCGAGCACGTGATCATCTCGAACGCCTCGTGCACCACGAACGCACTGGCTCCGCTGGCGTCCGTACTGGACGACCTGGCCGGTATCGAGCACGGCTTCATGACCACGGTGCACGCCTACACCCAGGAGCAGAACCTCCAGGACGGCCCCCACCGCGACCTGCGCCGCGCCCGCGCCGCCGGGGTGAACATCGTGCCCACCACCACCGGGGCCGCCAAGGCCATCGGCCTGGTGCTGCCGAACCTCGACGGCAAGCTGTCGGGCGACTCGATCCGGGTGCCGGTCCCGGTGGGTTCGATCGTGGAGCTGAACACCGCGGTCTCACGGGAGGTCAGCCGCGACGAGGTGCTCGCGGCCTACCGCGCCGCCGCCGACGGCAAGCTCAAGGGCATCCTCGAGTACTCCGACGAGCCGCTCGTCTCCAGCGACATCACACGCCGCCCGGCATCGTCGATCTTCGACGCCGCCCTCACCCGTGTCGAGGGAAAGCACATCAAGGTGGTGGCCTGGTACGACAACGAGTGGGGCTTCTCGAACCGCGTCATCGACACGCTCGAACTGCTCGCGCGCGACTGAACACGCGGACTGACTGACCGTGAGGGGCCGGCATCGACCGGCCCCTCACCATTGAGGCGTGTGCCCGGCCACGCGTTCTACGGTCCGCGCCGCGCGGGTCAGGTACGGTCCGCGCCGCGCGGGGAGGGCCGGGTGCGTGTCGCGTGGATGGAGCCGAGCAGACGCAGGGCTTCCGCGCTGCTGCCGCCGGGCTCCGCGTGGTAGATGACGAGTTGCTGGCCCGGGGCCTCTCGCACGTCGAATGCCTGGTAGCTGAGGGTGAGGGGACCGACGTCGGGGTGCTGGAACCGCTTGGCCTCCTGGGTCTTGCCGCGCACGGTGTGGCTGCCCCACAGCCGGGCGAAGTCCGCGCTGTTCTCGCTGAGAGTGTCCACGAGCCCGAGCAGGCGCGAGTTGTCCGGCTCGTAGCCCGCCGCCTGGCGCAGATTCGCCACGGTGGCCTGGGCCGCCCGGTCCCAGTCCTGATAGAAGGTGCGGCCCGCGGGGTCCGCGAAGGCCATGCGAGCCAGGTTGTCCGCCGGACGGAACGGTGAGTAGAGGCCGTCGGCCAGCGCGTTGGTGGCGAGGACGTCCAGAGTCCGGTTGAGCACGAGGGCAGGCGTGTGGGGGTAGCCGTCCATCAGTTGCCGCAACCCGGGGCTGACCTGGTCGGGCACGCGGACGGCGGGGTCGTCGGGCACCGTGCCGGCCAGCCGGTACAGATGGCCCCGGGTGTCGCCGTCGAGGCGCAGCGCACGGCTGAGCGCGTCGAGAACCTGCGCGGAGGGGCGGCGCTCCCGGCCTTGTTCCAGCCGGGTGTAGTAGTCGGCGTTGATGCCGGCGAGCACCGCGACCTCCTCGCGGCGCAGCCCGGGAACGCGGCGGGTGCCGTAGCTCGCCATCCCCACCTCTTCGGGCCGTAGTCCCGACCTGCCGCTTCGCAGGAAATCTCCCAGGTCGTTGTCAGCCATGACCTCAGGCTACGTGGCGCCTGGACCAGGTGCCTGGGTGTGCCACACCCAGGCAGAACGCGTCCTGGTTGACCTGTGGGGCACTGCCCAGACTCGGTGGCGCAGGACAACCCCCACCAACGAGAGGTTTGCCATGACCGCGGATTCGGCGGACGCCCCGGACATCGACGTCGTCGGCATGTGGGTCACCGCAGACGGCCACATCCGTCAGGAGCTGCGTGCGGACGGCCGCTACGACGAGGCGCGTGGCAGGCGTGCCAACGCGTACACCGGCCGCTACTCCGTCACGGGCAGCCACATCGACTACGTCGACGACACCGGCTTCACCGCGACGGGTGACGTACGCGACGGCGTGCTCTACCACGAGCACCTGGTGCTGTACCGCGAGCGGCCCGGCTCCTGACGGACCCGAACCACGAACCCCGAACGACAGACAACGAGCCCGGCTCGGGCGACCCCCATCGAAAGAGAGAGCAAGAGCATGACGCAGGAGGCCAGCGGCCCCCTCTCAGCACAGAGCCCACCGGCCGGCGAAGGCCGGACCGGTCCCCGGCCCGCCGGGCCCGCCGGTGCGACGCCCGGCGCACTCGCCCTGCTGACCCTGTGCGCCGCCCACTTCATGGACGCCATCGACCTGTCCGACGTGGGCGTCGCCCTGCCCGCCATCCAGGACGACCTGGGCATGTCACCGGCGTCCCTGCAGTGGGTGATGTCCGCGTACGCCCTCGGCTACGGCGGTTTCCTGCTGCTGGGCGGCAGGGCGGCCGACCTGCTCGGCCGCCGGCGTACCTTCCTGGCGGCCGTTGGTGTGTTCGCGGTGGTCAGCGTGGCGGGGGCGGTCGCTCCCAGTGGCGGGCTGCTCATCGTGGCCCGGCTGGTCAAGGGCGTGGCCGCCGGGTTCCTCGCCCCGGCGGCACTGTCCTTGATCACCACCAACTGGCCGGAAGGCCCCGAGCGCGGCAGGGCCCTGGGCTGGTACGCCACCGCGGGCGCCTGCGGATTCGTCGGCGGCCTGGTGCTCGGCGGTGTGCTCACCGAGGTCTCCTGGCGGCTGGTGTTCGCGCTGCCGGTGCCCATCGCCGTGGCCGCGCTCATCGCGGGAAGCCGTCTGCTGCCGCCGGACCCGCCGCCGGCCGGGCGGGGCAGGGTCGATGTCGCCGGGGCGCTGACCGTCACCGGCGGGCTTCTCCTGTGTGTCTACGCCATCGCACAGGCGCCGGAGCACGGCTGGACCTCGGTGCGCACCATCGCCCTGTTCGCGGCGACAGCGATCCTGCTCGCTCTGTTCGTGCGCATCGAGGCCAGGGCCGGCACGCCCCTGGTGCCCCTGTCCTTCCTCACCCGCCGCCAGAGCGTGGGCGCCAACTTGACGATCTTCGCGATGTGGGGCGCGTACACCTCCTTCGCGTTCCTCGCCACCCTCTATCTGCAGAACGTGCTGGGCTGGACGCCCCTGGAGACGGCCGGTGCCTTTGTCCCCCTCGGCCTGGTCAACGGCGCGGTGGCGCCCTTCGCGGGGCGTCTCGCGGCCGGGTTCGGCGCCCACCGCATGATCGCGGCCGGGATGCTGCTGCTGGCCGCGTCGTACGCGATGTTCTTCCGGATCGGACCCGACTCCTCCTTCGTCTCCGTGGTCCTGCCCGTCATGGTCCTCAACGGCCTCGGCACCGCCGCCACGTTCCCCGCCCTGAACATGAGCGCCGTCACCGGTGTACCCGACCGGGACCAGGGCCTCGCCGGGGCGCTGCTCAACACCTCCATGCAGATCGGCGGTGCCGTCGTGCTGGCCGTCGTCACCGCGGTGGCCGACGCCGGTCAGCGGGCGAACGGCACGGATCCGCTGGCCGGATACGTCCCGGCCATCGCGGTCATCGTCGGCGGCGTCCTCGCGGGTCTGGCCGCCACCACGCTCATCCGCAACGCCCGAGCGCACACCACCCTGCCCACCACCGACGCTTCCCGCGGTGGCATCGAAGAAGGACAGCACCATGACGACACCCACTCATCCCGCTGATTCCGGGGAGTTCACGGGCAAGACCGCCCTGGTCACAGGGGCGGCACGCGGCGTCGGCAAGGAGACCGTCCGGCTTCTGCACAGCCGCGGCGCACGGATCGTCGCCGTCGACCAGCGCCACGAGGTGACGGAACTGGCCTCGGACTTCCCGGGTGTTCACCCCTTGGTCGGCGACATCACGGAAGAGGCGACCGCCCACCGCGCGGTACGGGCAGCCGTCGATGCCTTCGGCGGCCTGGACATCCTGGTCAACAACGCCGGGCGCACCCTCAACAAGCCGATCACGGAGACGACGGCAGAGGACTGGGACACCGTGATGGCGGTCAATGCCCGTGGGTCCTTCCTCGTCTCCCGTGAGGCGTTCCGGGTGATGAGGGAAGGCGGTGGTGGAGCCATCGTGAGCACGGGTTCCTACACATGCACCGTCGCACTGCCCCAGGGCGCCGCGTACAGCGCCTCCAAAGGTGCCCTGGCTCAGCTGACCAAGGTCCTCGCCGTCGAAGGCGGGCCGCTGGGCATCCGGGCGAACATCGTGGCCGCGGGAGTCATCGAGACGGACTTCCTCGACACGTTCCGGTCCGACAGCCGTGCGTACCTGGCATCCTTCGCCGACGCCCAGCCGCTCGGCCGGGTGGCCCAGCCCGAGGAGATCGCCGAAGTGCTCTGCTTCCTCATCTCGCCCCGCTCCAGCTTCATCACGGGCGCCGTGGTCGCGGCGGACGGCGGCTTCACCGCGATCTGAGCGGCGGACCCGCACAGTGGGCGTTTACGCAGCGGCAGCGGCGTAAGCGCCCACCCGCCATTGCGGGGACCGTCCGGCCGGTCCAATTTCTCTATGTAGTGCTATATGAGGCATGACCGGCATGGTGAATGCGCTCCGCCAACACGAATGGAATGAGCAATTCCATTTCAACTCCATTGCGCAACTTGTGACTTGCATCACAAGCTCATCCGCAATGGATCACATTTTCGTATCTCTGTGAAACGATGCACCGGTGCTGGCCTCGACGAAGTAGCTCATCGCGAGACAACACCGATCCACGGGGCCACCCGAATCCACATCGGGTGGCAGTACGGCAAATGACTTCTTCAAGTTTTGGCTAGCCGTAACGGGGAGGCGCCAATGCCAACGATGATTGTTATCGGATACAGAGACGATCTCGATCAGGCACTGCGGCGCCGAGACATGGACCCCTTCTATATCGTCCAGGCACCCGCGAGCCCGCCGAAGGGTCGGAGGTCCATTCGGGTCGCCGACATGGAGAACGCCCAGGAGATACTCCGGGCGGTGCTCTCTGCGCGCATTGACGATGTGGCAGGGGTGCTGAGTGTCCATGAAATGGGCGTCTTCGGGGCAACCTGTCTGCGGCAGCAGCTGAACCTTCCCGGGAACACGGATTCAAAGACGGCCCTCTACTTCCGGGACAAGTATCTCCAGAAGAGCAAGCTACCGTCTCGGGTGAAGCGGGCGCGCTGCCGGCATGTGTCCGTAGGTACGTCGTTCACCGACCTCGCCAATGACCTGGGAGATGTCTTCGTGGTCAAGCCGGCGACCGGAGCCGGCGCTCTCCGTACGAACATCGTCCGTTCTCCGGAGGAGTATGCACAGGCCCTGACGCTGTTCTCCGGTCGGTCGGATGTCGAGATCGTCGCCGAGTCCTTCGTGGGCGCGCCCGAGGTCTACCTCGACGGCGTCTGGGAGAACGGAGACCTCCAATGGTCGTCCATGAGCAGCTACCACACCTCGCCGCTCACGGCCGCACAGGGCGGGATCCTGTCCGCGTACGTACTGGACAGAAGGCGGAATTCGCCTTTGTTCCAGCAGGCGGAGACGCTCGCGAGGGAAGCACTCGCCAGCCTGAACGCACCTGATTGCGTATTCCATCTGGAAGCGTTCATGGAAGAATCGGGGCTGACCTTCGGCGAGTGTGCCATCCGCCTCCCGGGGGCGCTGTCCCCTCAGGTCAATAAGTTGACCTTCGGCGTCGATCTCTTTGACGTCGAAATCAGTCTCGCGTTGGGGGAGGGGGCGACTGAAGCCCTGCGGGGCCACGGCGCTCCGGAGCGCTTCTATGGCTACATTCTGCTGCGCCGGCCCGACGGCTGCAATTTGACCCAAAGGGATTTCGAGCGCAACTTCCTTTTCGATGAGATCGATTACGACTCATCGCCCGATGCGCCGATCGGGCCGTATGGCCGCGTGGGACAGGCCATCTTATCCGACCCGGATGAGCTGAAACTGCAGAAGACCATCGAGGACATCGTGCGATTCAACGAGGTTGGCTCCATCTGACCTTCCGGCCAGTCCGGACCGAGCCACCGGCCGGGGATACCCCGGCACCAACGGAATCGCATCGTCTCGATCACGCGTGCCGCGGGCGCCGAGCTCCGCCCGCCCCTGGCCGCATTCAACCGTGCCCCGCCCAGGATCCGCACCCCCGTCGGCGTCAATGTGCGAACCCGACCCCGATCGCCTTTCCGCGGCGCGGCGCGCCCCAAGCTCCGCTCGCCATGGTTTTCCGTCCCTTCTGATCGGAGGACTTCCCCCATGCCGGATCAACGTCATGCCTCGACACTCCCGCAGCTGCTCGAGCGCGCGGCATCCGACACGACTCGAGGCGTTGTATTCATCGGCGGCCCCTTCCTTTCCTACGCGGAGTTGCGGGAGTGCGCCTGCCGGATTGCGCAGGGGCTGCGCGACCGCGGCACCGCCCCGGGTGACCGGGTACTCATCGCGGCCAACGATCCGGAGCCCTTCTTCCGCGCCTTCTGGGGGTGCGTACTCGCCGGTGCCGTGCCGTGTCCGATCGCACCGCCGGCCGACCCTTCCCGGTGGCACGCTCAACTGGAGCACCTGCGCACGCTCCTGGGCGACCCGTTGGTGGTCATGTCCAAGACGGCCCACGGAGACCTGCCCGACGTGGGGCTGCGGAGCGTGACGGTCGAGGAGCTGAGTCATGCCGTGGCCGAGCCCGATCAGCACCATGTGGCCGCGCCGGACGATCTCGCCCTGCTGATGCTCACCTCCGGGTCCACCGGATCGAGCAAGGCGGTCAGACTCACCCACGCCAACCTGCTGGCGGCCCAGGCCGGTAAGGCGGGAGCGCTGGAACTCGGGCCCGACGACACCTCGTTGAACTGGATCTCGGTCGATCACATCGCCGCCATCGAGGCGCATCTGCTGCCGATGTTCAACGGGGCCGGCCAGGTCATGACGACGCCGGCCACGGTACTGGCGGACCCCGTGGAGTTCCTCCGGCTGCTCACGGCTCATCGGGTGCGAGTGACGTTCACCCCCAACTTTCTGTTCGGGCAGATCAACCAGGCCCTCGCCGGGCGGCCCGCCTCGCGGCAGGAGGTGGACCTGTCACACATACGGCACATCATCTCCGGTGGTGAGGCCACCGTGACCGCCACCGTACGGGCGTTCCTGGACACGCTCTCCCGCTACGGGTTGCGCGGAGATGTGATCGTGCCCGCGTTCGGAATGACCGAGACCTGCGCGGGCAGCGTGTTCAACCGCGACTTCGCCACCCGTGACCTGGAGACGGAGTTCCCCCCGCTGGGCAGCCCGGTGCGGGGCCTGCGGATTCGCATCACCGACGACGACGGCAAGGTGCTGGCCGCCACCGACCAGCCCGGATCGGCCGAGCCGGGGGAGGTGCAGCTGCACGGCCCGATGGTCTCCGGCGGCTACTTCGGCAACGACCGGGCCACCGCACAGGCGTTCACCCCCGACGGCTGGTTCCGCACCGGAGACCTGGGCCACCTCGACTCCGAGGGCCGGTTGATGCTGGTCGGCCGCACCAAGGACTCCATCATCGTCAGCGGCGTCAACTACTACAGCCACGACCTGGAAGCGGTCCTGGACGAGCTGGACGGGGTGAAGCGCGGACAGGTCGCCGCGTTCCCGATACGCCCCGAGGGGGCCGACACCGAACAGCTCGCCATCGCGTTCGTCCCGGCGGGCGGCACCGCTGACGAGACCGCGGTGTACCGGGCCATCGTGGCGATCCGCAGCTCCACGGTGATGCACTGGGGATTCCGGCCACAGCTGATCCTCCCCGTCACCGAGGACGAGATCCCCCGCGGCAACCTCGGCAAGATCCAGCGGTCGCGGCTGCGCGCGGCCGTCGAGGACGGGAGCCTGGACGCGGCGGCCCGTCGGTCGGACGAGGTGAGCACCCGGTTCCTCGGCGGCCACGTGGCCCCGGAGGGCGACGTCGAGACCGCACTGGCCGCCATCTACGCACGCGTCCTGGACACCAGGACGGTGTCGTCGACCGCCAGCTTCTTCGACCTGGGCGGAACCTCGCTGGACGTGCTGCGGCTCAAGCTGGAGATTCAGACCGAGTTCGGCATCGAGGATGTGCCGATGTCCACGCTCCTGCAGGCCCCGGCCGTACGAGCGCTGGCCGGCCGCCTGACCGCCGGACACGGTGCCACCGGAGACGCCACCTACGATCCGCTGGTGCCACTGCAGGTCACCGGAGACGGGACGCCACTCTTCTGCGTCCACCCCGGCCTGGGGGAGGTGCTGGTGTTCGTCAACCTCGCCAAGTACTTCACCGGCGAGCGGCCCTTCTACGCCCTGCGCGCCCGTGGCTTCGGGGCGGGCGAGACCCACTTCGAGTCGTTCGCCGACATGGTCTCCACCTACGTCGAGGCCATCCGGCGGGCGCAGCCCAGCGGCCCGTACGCCGTCGCGGGGTACTCCTACGGCGGGGCGGTGGCGTTCGAGATCGCCAAGCGGTTGGAAGCAGACGGCGACCAGGTCGATTTCGTGGGTGTCTTCAACCTGCCGCCGCGGATCTCCGACCGCATGAACGAGATCACCTTCACCGACGGCGCGATCAACCTGGCGCTGTTCCTCGAGCTGATCGACGCCTCCGACATCGAGCGGCTGACCGCCACCCTCCGGCCGCTGCCCGAGGCCGATCAGCTGGCCTATCTGATCGACCACGCGCCCAAGCGGCGCCTGACCGAACTGGACCTCTCCGTCGAACGGTTCACCGCCTGGGTGCACCTCGCGCAGAGCATGGTGCACCTGGGCCGTACCTACGAACCGTCGGGTTCGGTCGGCCAGGTGAAGGTCTTCTACTGCACCCCGCTGCGCGGCACCAAAGAGGAATGGCTGGAGGGCCAGCTCAGCCACTGGGACGAGTTCACTCGCGACCCCAACACCTACCTCGAGGTCGACGGGGAGCACTACACCCTGATGAGCCCGCAGCATGTGCAGACCTTCCAGGCGACCTTGCGGCAGGAACTGGCCCGCGCGCTCGGCTGAGACGGGCAGAAGGCAACCGCTGACACCACCAGGAGCCGCCGATCATGCAAGGCAAGAAGATTCTCATCACCGGTGGGACCGGACAGGTCGCGAGGCCCGTCGCCGAATCGCTCGCCACCGACAACGAGGTGTGGTGCCTGGGCCGGTTCGGCGACCAAAGCGCCCGCAAGGCCCTCCAGGAACGGGGCGCCCACACCGCCGTCTGGGACATGGCCACCGATGATCTGGAGGGCCTGCCGCGCGACTTCACCCATGTGCTGCACTCGGCAGTGCACCGGGGCGACGGCAAGGACTTCGAGGAAACCGCGCGCATCAACGCCGTCGGCACCGCACGGTTGATGACACACTGCTCCGCGGCCGAGTCGTTCCTGTACGTCTCGTCCGGGGTGGTCTACAACCGAGCCGATCGGACCCATCGGTACCGGGAGAGCGATCCGCTGGGCGGGGCGGCGCCGTGGCTGCCGACGTACCCCGTCGCCAAGATCACCGCCGAAGGAGTGGCGCGCGGTCTGTCCGAAGCACTCGCTCTGCCGACCGTGATAGCCCGCCTCAACATCGCCTACGGCCCGTACGGCCACGGCGGTGTGCCCATGATCCTCTTCAACCAGATGCGCAAGGGGCAGCCCTGCGCGGTGCCCCGCGAGGGGCAGAACTACTGCGACCTGCTGCACACCGATGACGTCGTCCGTCAGGTACCGCTGTTGTGGGACGTGGCGCAGGCGCCCGCGCGGGTCGTGAACTGGGGCGGTGACGAGGCGGTCGGCATGACCGATCTGCTGGAGTACATGTCCGCGTTCACCGGAGTGCCGGTCCAACTGGACCGCGGCGACTACAGCCGGGAAACGGCCACCTTCGACCACGGCGTCCGCCGCGACCTGATCGGGGACTGCTCCGTCGGCTGGAAGACCGGTATCGCCCGCACCGTGGCCGACTTGTTCGAGGAGTACCGCGACCGCGTCGACGACTACATCGATGCGCACGGAGCCGAGACATCTCAGTGACGAAGAGGAGTGGAGAACGAGTATGCGCAGGTCCGCAGATATCGACGCGCTTCAGCAGGTGCTGTCCGCTGCCCTCGGGTCTCGCGAGCCGGTGTGCTCCCTGGCCCAACTAGGCCGGGACGCCGACGCGTTCGCCGCCCTGGACCCCGCCGTGCTCGAGCGCCCCACCCTGGTGGGCGGCGGGTCCCCGTACCACCCGACCAGCCCCGTCCCAGCCCCCCACACCCTCGATGAGCTGGCCCGCCGCGCCGATGAGCTGAACGTGGCCCAGATCCTCGTGCCGAATGTGCGCCGCAGTGACGACACCGGCGCGCTGCGGGCGGCAGGTCTCGTGCCCCTCGCCACCGAGAGCGAGTGTGTCGTCCGGTTGCCCGGTGAGGTGGACGAGGTCCTGCGGGCCCGCGTCGGTGCCGGGCAACTGCACGATCTGCGCCGCCACCACCACGCGCTCTCCTGTGACGTCACCTGGGAGCGGATCCCGCTGACCGAGCTCGACGGGAACCCCTGGGCGAAAGACGCCTTCGTGGAACTCCACCGGCGCCGGACGGAGCGCCACGGCGGTCAGGACAACCTGTACAACGCCGACGCCCTCGACGCCCTCGCACACGGCTCATTGGCGGACCGCACGGAGATGCTCGTGCGCCGTAGCGAGAAGACCGTCGTCCAGGCCGGACTCATCACCACATCCCACAACGGCCGGGGGCTCTACTACCTCACCCAGGCCATTGACCACGACGATCCCGCCGCGCGGCACAACCTCCACGTCGCGACCTTGTACGAGCTGTACCGCCACGCCCGGCGCTCCGGCCTGGAGTGGGTCCACCTCGGCCGGGGGGATGCCCACCGCATGCGCCCGCTCGGAGCCGATCTGTTCGTCCCCCTCGACCACTGGCTGCGGGCCCCTGGCCTCGCGGCCCCGGCGGCCGAGGGAGCGGAGCAGGCGGTGTCGGAGTTCGCGGCTCTCCCCGTCACGGGCGTACCGGTCCCGGGCCCGGCCCGTTTTCGCCAGGTGCCGCGGTTCGACACGATCGACCTGTCCAGCAACACCAGTCCGTTCCTGGGCGCCGCGGCCGAGTATCCCCACCTCGATACGGCAGAGCTGGCCGACACCTACCTCACCACGATCTCGACGCTGCCCGGCCACGACGGGGTCGATGCGCTGAGCGCGGATCACCTGCTCTTCACCAGCGGCGCGGTCGACGGCGTCATGCTGCTCCTGGCGGCGCTGGCGTCACCCGGCGAGCGCGTCTGCGTCACGCCGCCCACCTTTCCGCTCTATGCCCACTTCGCCCACCTCCTGCGCCTGCCCGTGGTCGAAGTGCCGCTGTGCGGTGACGACCTGTCCCGGCTCGACACCGAGCGCATCCTCGCGGCCGATCCACGGGTGACCATCCTGTGCGATCCCAACAACCCCGTGGGGACCAGGCTCGATCCGGAGCAGGTACACGACCTGCTGGTCGGGGGCCGCGGGCTGGTGGTGATCGACGAAGCCTATGTCGAGTTCAGCGAGAAGCCCTCGTACGCCGGGCTGGTCGAAGAACACGACAACCTCATCGTGCTCAGGACACTCTCCAAGGCGTGGGGCCTCGCCGCCGCGCGGTGCGGAATCGCCCTGGCCCAGCCCGGCATCGTCGAAGCGCTGCGGCGGGTGCAGGTGCCCTTCGGGTTCACCAATGCCTCCCAGCACGCCGTGCGGGATCGGCTGACCAACTCGCGGCCGGTGCTCGACGGCATTCAGCGCATCCGCGCCGAGCGTGACCGGATGGCCTCGGCGCTCGCCGAACACCCGGCGGTGGACCGGGTGTTCCCCTCGGAGACCAACTTCCTGTTCGTCAGACTGCACAAGCACGAACGCGTCATGGAGCAGCTTCGGGACGCGGGGATAGTCGTCGCCGACACCGGGCGCGCGATCCCGGACACCTGCCGCATCACCATCGGCGATCGGCGTGCGAACACCGCCCTGCTCGACGCACTCTCCTCCGCCGTATGAGCCACATCGATCAGCCGAAAGGATCCGATTCGTGGGTAATGAATCCCGCTCCGGTCTCACCCTGTCGAGCACCGTAGTCGCCGAAGCCTTTGCTCGCTGGAGTCCGGAGCTGCGGAAGGAATTCGACAACAACGCCCATAACGGCTGGATCGGCCAGTCGCTGGTGAAGGAGACCGATTCGCTGCGCATCTGGGAGACCTCTCTCCAGCCGGGAGAGCGGATCCCCGTCCATCGGCATGTGCTGGACTACTTCTGGATAGCGCTCACAAGCGGCCGGGCCCGCCAGCACTCAAGCGATGGCACCACTCACGAGATCTCCTATGTCCGAGGACAGTCTCGGCATTTTTGCTGCCCCGATGGGCGATACCACCTTCATGACCTGAAGAATATCGGCGATGAGGTTCTGTCGTTCCTGACCATCGAGACAAAGGGTGGACCGAACGAGCCCATTCAGCTCTGAACAGCGTGAGGGGTGGTCGGCCCGCGGGAGGGGATGTCCCGCGGGCCGGCCGCTCAGCTCTCCTTCTTGGTGACCACGAACCGGTCGATGACCAGGTAGTCGATTTCGGTGGCGAGGAAGCACTCCAACGCGTCCCGCGGCGAGCAGACGATGGGCTCACCGGCCACGTTGAACGAGGTGTTGAGGAGGCAGGGCACATCCGTCCGCGCGGTGAACGCGTGCAACAGCCGAGCGAGCGCGGGGTTCTGCCGCTCGTTCACCGTCTGGGCCCGTGCCGTGCCGTCCACGTGACAGGCGCCGGGGATCCGCTCCTGGTACTCCTTCCGCACCGGGAAGACGAAGGTCATATAGGGGGACGAGGTCTTCTTGCCCATCTCGAAGACGCGCGGGGCCTCGGATTCGAGGATGACCGGCGCGAACGGGCGGAAGGGCTCCCGGTGTTTCACCCGGAGATTGATGATGTCCTTGATGTCGGGGAAGGATGGATTGGCGAGGATGCTGCGGTTACCCAGGGCACGCGGTCCGAACTCCGCCCGGCCCTGGAACCAGCCCACGACGTTCTTCCCGGCCAGCAGCTCCGCCGTCCTGTCGGCGACCGAAGCAGCGTCGGGCTCCTCCTGCCACTCGACGCGGTCCGCGTACTCCGCGAGGGTGTCCAGGACCTGCCTCTCGTCGTACGAAGGCCCCAGGTAGGGGGTGGTGACCGCGTCGGCGGGCCGGTTCCTGAGACCGGCGGCGTACACGGCCGCGCCCATGGCTACCCCCGGGTCGCTGGCCCCGAAGCTGACCTCCATACCGGTGAACGGCGACCTCTCCAGCATCTTCGTATTGGCCACGCAGTTGAGCGCCAGACCGCCCTCGAAGAGCAGGGTGTCCAGGCTGGAGGCCGCGGTCAGCGTCCGCAGCTGATGAGCGGTGATGGCCTCGACCATGTGCTGTGCCAGCCCTGCGACCTTCACACGGAAGTCGAACTGCTCGCGCTTCTCGCTGTCACCGCCGAACAGGCTGTCGAACAGCGCATAGTAGGCCCCAATGTCCCGAGGGATGGAGATGGTGTACGAGCCGTTCTCGTGCAGCCGCACCACGCGTTCGAGCAGCGGATTGTGGTGCGGCGGCGGGCCGTACGCGGCCAAGCCCATCACCTTGTACTCGTCGTTGTTCGGTACGAACCCCAGGTAGCGGGTGATCCTCCCGAACGCCACCCCGAGCGAGCTGGTCATGGGGACCGCGCTCTCGTCGAACAGGCGGACCACACCGTTCCGCAGCTCGCCCATGACGGCGGACAGGGTCTCCGCCCGGCCGTCGCTCACCAGGAAGGCGGCGTCGCCCCCGCCGGCCAGGTAGGCGCCGCACATGAGATGGGCCAGATGATGGGGCACCAGGGTGAGCTTGTTGGGATCCAGCTCGTGCCCGGTGCGCTGGACGAAGTCGTTGTACACCGCGTCCCGGCCGAGCATGTCGGTGTAGAGCTCACCCGTGCTGCGCAGAGCGTCGAACTTGGCCGTGACCGGCATGTCGGAGTCGCATATCTCCGAAATCATCTGCTCGGCCACGGTCGGCGAAAACCGCCAGGGGAAAGCGAAAACATCCACCTGGTCGATGTCGACGCCAGCCGAGTTCAGACACCACGTGATTGCGTCCGCCGGAAAATCGGAGGTCTTCTTGACCCGGCTCAGCCGCTCCTCCTCGACCGCCGCAACCAACTCGCCGTCGATCACCAGAGCCGCCGCGGCGTCGTGCCCCACCAAGAGATTACGGCCGACACCAGTTGCCCCGTAGAGACGCCCGAAAAGTTCCGCACCTCTGCTGAATCCGTTGTAACCGAGTACGATCACTGGCTCTCAGCCTCCCGAGCACGACAGTAGCGTCAGGAAGAACAGGCTACTGGGCCCGCATACTTGAGGGATAGGCGTGATGCACAAGCAGATTGTGGATTTCTTTCCCCGGGCCCGACACCCGGGGAGAATTCCCCACCGAATGTCCCGCGGCTCGATATCCGCACAGCGCGCTCATGGATCTGAGGGGCGGAACTGGCCCGGTTTCCACATGGTTTGCCCCTCGGGCGCGCCCGGGCCGTGGCTGAACGCGGCCACGGGTACGTATGCTTTGGGTCATGTTGAGGTTGGAACGGCTCCGGGCAGACCACGCGCCTGCCCTGCTGGCCTTCGAACGCGAGAACCGCGAGTACTTCACTCGGTCGATCTCCGACCGCGGGGACGCCTACTTCGCGGAGTTCGCTTCCCTTCTCCGCGCCCGGCTCGCCGAGCAGGACGCCGGTGTGTGTCACTTCCATGTCGTCATGGACGACCAGGGGGAGTTGGTCGGCCGCGTCAATCTCGTGGACGTCGAGGAAGGCGACGCCGAACTCGGCTACCGGATCGGCGAGCGCGCCGCGGGCCGTGGGGTGGCAACCGCCGCCGTGCAAGAAGTGTGCCGCCTGGCCGCCACGGAGTACCGCCTCTCCACCCTCACCGCGGTCACCACCCTCGACAACGTGGCCTCGAAGACCGTGCTCGAACGCAATGGATTCACCGTCGTGGGGAACGTCACCGTGGCCGGGCGCGCGGGTATGCGCTATCGCCACAAGCTCGTTGCGGCGCGCTGATTCCACCCACGGTCGCGTGCAGCAGCGGGTGGCGTTGGCGAGGTCAGGTGGTGGCCAGCAACAGGTCCTCTCCGCTGGACGGACGAAGGCCGTCGGTGCGACCGGCGAAGTAGCGCTCGGCGAGCGAGGCTCCCGGCACGTGCCGGGCATCCTTGAAGCCGGATGCGCGGGCCAGCGCCAGCATGTCCTGCGGGGTATAGAAGCTGACGAACGGCGTTCCGGCCGCTTGCGCGCCGTCCTTGCTCGCCTTGAGGCCAGGGCGATCGGCGTCGTCGAGGAGCTCGGCCGGCAGCAGGAAGGTCATGGCGAGCGTCGAGCCGGCTGCGAGCCCGGCGATCTGACGCAGGGTGGCCGCGGTGGCGTCTTCGGTGAGGTACATGGTGACGCCGGTGGAGACGATGACCGCCGGCCGGTCGGAGTCGAAGCCGGCAGCGGTCAGCCCCTCCAGCCAGGACTCGCTCGCTTCGAAGTCGACCGGCACCAGGTGCAGCCAGTCGGGGATGCCGTAGCCGAGCTCGACCAGGCGGTGGCGCTTCCACTCCTGGGGGCCGGGCTGGTCGACCTCGAAGAGCTGCAGCCGGGCGGCGATCTCCGGCCTGCGCTGGGCGAAGGTGTCAAGACCGGCTCCCAGGGCGACGTACTGAGTGACGCCGCGGTCGGCCTGCTCGGCGACCAGGTCCTCGATGAAACGGGCGCGGGCCACAATGGCCGCCCGGAACCCGCTGGTGGTGTGCGGATCCATGTCGGGGCGACGGCGCCAGTCGTCGTCGGGGGCCGCCAGCCGCAGGCCGATCTCGTCGTCGAGCACATGCGGCGGCGGGTCGACCTGGACATGCATCGCCCGCCAGAGGGCGACCCGCACGGCGGTGCTGTCCGGCGTCTTGCCCTGCTCGTCTGCCATGATCTTCCCTCTCCTTCCCGGAAGCGCCCTCACCGCTCGCGACGCGTCCGGCGTTTCCCGCTCAGCCGACACCGTCGGAGACTACTCGTCCGGGGACTCGGGATATCCGCTGCCGGCTTCGTTGAATCGCACGATTTCCTCGATCGTCCGCTGCAGCTTCAGCTCATCCTGGTCGGATACGATGGCCTGTCCAACACGGCCATACGGTCCGACCGGGGCATCAGGTGACGAAGAATACTGGATCTCATCGAACGTGAAGTGACGTTCGAAATCGCTCTGCGTCAGACTGCCGCTTTTCGGGCGACGGAGCAGGATGTAGCCGTAGAATCGATCCGGGGCACTGCTGTCCAGCGGCTGGGTCACCTCTTCCCCGAGCGCGAGGCTGATTTCGACGTCGAAGAGATCGACGCCGAATGTCAGCTTATTGACCTGAGGGGAGAGCGCTCCCGGGAGACGGATGGCGCATTCACCGAAAGTCAGTCCCGAATCTTCCGTGAACGCTTCCAGGTGGAAAACGCAATCCGGTGCGTCGAGGCTTGTGAGTGCCTGCCTGGCGAGCGTCTCCGCTTGCTGGAACAGTGGTGAATACCGCTTTCTGTCCAATATGTGGGCGGCCAGTACGCCGCCCTGTACGGCACTCAGCGGTGATATGTGGTTGCGGCTCATGGACGACCATCGGAGATCGCCGTTCATCCAGACGCCGTCTATGTAGACTTCCGAGGCGTCTATGAAGGACTCGGCGACGATCTCGACATCCGACTGCCCGGAGAACGGCTTCACGGCCTGCGCGTACTCGTACGGGGACCGGACGACGCTCGTACGAAGGGCGCCGGCTCCGGTAGCCGGCTTGACCACGAAGACGTCCCCCAGATCGTTGGCAAGATCCGTGAAGGACGTGCCGATGGGTACGTATCGGCAGCGCGCTCGCTTGACCTGCGGCGGCAACTTGCTCTTCTGCAGGTGCTTGTCCCGGAAATAGAGAGTTGCCTTCGAGTCTGTGTTTCCGGGAAGGCTCAACTGCTGCCGCAGATAAGCTGCCCCGAAGACGCCCATTTCATGGACGGTCAGTACTCCCGCTACATCATCAAGATGTGCGGAGAGCGCTGCTCGCAATATTTCCTGGGCGTTCTCCATGTCAGTGACACACCTGAAGCGTCGGCCCTCTGGTGTGTTCGCCGGCGCCTGCACGATATAGAAGGGGTCCAAGCCCCGGTGCCGCAGCGCCTGGTCCAGACCGTCCCTATGTCCGATGACAATCATCGTCGGCATTCTTGTCTCCCCCGCGGTTACGGCTGGCCAAAACATTGAAGAAGTGATGCGCCATACCGTCATCCGATGCCAATACGGGTGGCATCATTTCACAGGGGTGCGGAGATGTTGCCTGTGATGTAAATCACAAGCAATCTTTGTGATGGGTGGCATGGATCGTCCATTCCTTTTCTTCTCGCCGGAGAATCAAACGAGGCATATGGCACGAGATCGTTGGTTCGGCTCCGGTCATGCGTGGTGCCCGGCGTGGTCCGTGGTGCCCGGCGTGGTCCGGGTCGAGACCGGCGTCGGCGGACGCGATGAGGCGCGCTCGGCGTCGATGTCGAGCGAGCGGCACAGCACCAGATGGGGCGGGGACGACACGGCGAGTCCGACCAGCATGGTGACGTCGGTCCCTTTGACCCAGTGCGCGAGCGGCCCCTCCGCGTCGCCGATCACGGCGAACGGCAGTATCGAGACGAAACCGACGCCATAGGCGGTCAGCCCGCGCCAGTTCCACCGGCCGTAGATGCCAAGGGGGTTGAAGATCTCACGGATCGAGTAGCGGCCACGCCGCACCACACAGAAGTCGATCAGGTTGACCGCGGTCCACGGTGTGAAGAGGTAGCCGAGGACGATCAGGAAGTCCCCGAAGGTGGTCAGGAAGTCATCGTCGGCACTGAAGGCGAGCGCGGTGGAGACCACGCCCAGGACCACCAGTGTGGCGATGCGGGTGCCCAGGGCCAGCGGGATCCGCTTCACCGAGTCGATGCTGGAGAGCAGCGTGAGACTGCCGCCGTAGAAGTTGAGCGTGCCGATGGTGAACGGCGGAATCACCGACAACAGCAACAGCACCACACCGAAACCGGAAAACAGCTGGTCACCGGCGCTGACCACGGCATCCACCAGGCCCAGCTTCGGGAACAGCCCCGCGGCCACCGCCCCCACCAGCATCATCCACACGTCACCGAAGCCCGCACCCAGATACGTCCACCAGAACGAGGAGCGCACCCCCACCGTCGGCGGAAGATGGCGGGAGTGGTCGGAGACGTAGATGGACCACGGCGAGCACGATGCCGATCACGGCGTAGGCGATATAGCTGACCGACGGGGGAGTGTCCGCCAGGTGGTCTATCGCCGAGCCGACCAGCACCTGGTTGAAGGCCGTGTAGCCGATGTACGTCACCAGTGCCACGAACCACACCGCCTCGGGGGTCATCTCGCGCAGCTCGCCGGTGTCCGCCCCGGCCGGGAAGGCCCGCGGCACTCCGGTGACGACCACGGCCCGGCTGGTGCGCACCTCCTGGCTGCGCAGGGCGTCGAGCAGGACGGACTCCAGATGGGTGGAGAGCGCGTTGAGCTTCCGCTCGCGCCGCAGCGTGAGGACGGCGATGTCGTGGTGTTCGCCGGTGCGCTCGATCTCCACGGTGCCGGCCTCCGGGGAGGTGACGGGCGTTGTGTCGGTGACGGTCATGGCGCTGCTGCTTCTCCTGCCTCGCTGCTTGACGGCCGTTGCCGCGCCGGGTGTGCGGGCGGCGCGACAGTGGGGTGGTCGGCGGCAGGGGCCGTGGGTGTGCCGTACGGCCCCTGCCGCCGGATGGCGCCGGTCAGCTCCCGGCGGTGAAGGACAGCAGGTCGTCCAGGCCGCGCTTGCCGACCTCGTTGGCGATGACCAGCCGCTGGATCTCGGAGGTGCCCTCCCAGATCCGGTCCACCCGCAGCTCGCGCCACAGCCGCTCGACCGGCATGTCCCGCATATAGCCGCGGCCGCCGAAGATCTGCACACAGCGGTCGACGATCCGGTTGGACGCCTCGGAGGCGGCGAGCTTGGCGGTGGCGGCCTTGGCGTGCAGGGTCTTGCGGTCGCCACCCTGGTCGAACTCCCAGGCCACCTGGTGGGTGAAGGCGCGGTTGGTGGCGATCTCGGTCACCGAGTCGGCGATCATGCCCTGGATGAGCTGACGGTTCATCAGTACATCCCCGCCCTGCTCGCGCTCCTTGGCCCAGTCGACGGCCAGCCGCAGCGCGCGCTCGGCGGCGCCGATGGTGCGCGCGGCGATCATCAGCCGCTCCTCGGTGAACCAGTCGCGGGTCAGGTCGTACCCCTCGCCGATCCTGCCGAGGACGGCGTCCTGGCCGACCCGGGCGTTCTGGAAGAGGAACTCGGGGTGTTCGTAGACGAAGGTGTGGGTGTAGCGGGGGGTGCGCTTGACGGAGACGCCGGGAGTGTCCTTGTCGACGAGAAACATCGTCGGCTCGTTGTCCGGCCGCACATAGGCGAGGACGATGAGGAACCGTCCGCCGGATCGTCCAGCGCGGCCAGCGGCAGGGAATCTTCCGCGCGGACGCCGATCCGCACGTCGTCGCGCTGCGGCTGACCGCACTCACCGACGGCGCGGCGATCCAGGTGCTGACCGGAGTGCCCGGCATGACCATCGGCACCATGCGCGAGCTCCTGGTGGATTTCGTCCACCAAGAGCTGGTGGCCGGCGCACGCTGAGCCGGACTCGGCACGACCGGCCACATCGGCTGGGTCCGGCGCAGGCCCACCCCGCCGGGAGGCGGGCGGCGCTTGAACCTGTCGAGCCCACCGATCCCAGCTCTCCCACTGGAAGGTGACCCGGCATGCCCCTTTCGAGCCTCCTCGCGGTTTTCGCGCACCCGGACGACGAGTCCCTGTCGGCGGGTGGCGTGCTCGCCCAGCACGCGGCGGCGGGAGCGCGAACCGCCGTCGTCACGGCGACCTGGGCAGAGGACACCCAACGCGCCGCGGAGCTGGCCGATGCGCTCCACATCCTCGGCGCCGGCGCGCCACGGATGCTCGGCTATGCCGACGCTCGGGCACCGCAGTCGGCCCCGGGCAGCGTCCGGTTCTGCGACGCGCCGCTCGGTGAGTCGGTGCGTCGGCTGGTCATGCACATCCGCGCGTTCCGCCCGGACATCGTCGTCACCCATGACGCCTATGGCGGGCTGACCGGCCATCCGGACCATCTCCACACCCACAGGGTGACCACGCTCGCAGTCGAGGCCGCAGGGCTGGACCGGCTCTACCCGGACACCGGAGCGCCCTGGCAGCCGAGCGCCCTCTACTTGGCCACGCACCCACACTCGGCAGCACAGGCGCTGGGCGCACACCTGGTCCGGGGAGGCAGGACGATGTACAGCGTCCCCGACGAGTGGGTCACCGCGACGGTTGACGTCAGTCCCTGGCTCGAACAGAAGATCGGCGCGGTGCTCGCCCACCGCACCGAAGTGGCGCGGGGCGCGCTGCCGGGTCGGCTTGCGGCACTCCCGCCGGCCGACCGGGCAAAACTGGTGTCCACTGAGTGGTACATCCGCCGCGACCTCGTCCCCACGGCGGCAACCCAAACCCAACTGACGCCGCGCCGTTGAGCGGTATCAACCGCCTCAACGCTCTTTCGCGCTCAGCTCTGCGGTCGCGCCGGTCGCGCCCCGCCCTACTCCGCCACTGCGTAGCCGGGCACGGACGGCCATCGAACAGTCAGCACCACCGACTCCTCCTCCGCGAACCACGAGTGGTCGACTCCGCGCCCCCACACGACGTAGTCACCCTGCTCTTCGAGAAGAACGCTGCGGCCGGGGAGCTCAACGCGAAAACGGCCGCTGATCAGAACCAGGAGCGCTGTGCGTTCCTCGCCCTTCACCCACTGCGCTCGCTCGTCGCCCCGAGGGTGGACGCCCCATTTGATCTCTACGGCCTCGCTGTGGCGCGGATCGCCGACGTCCTTGAAGTGCCCGAGGAGCCACCCCCGGTCCAGCGCCGCATCCTTGCCCGCATTGCCCACGTACACACTGTCGTTCACACGCCGGACGCTAGCAGTTGCTCTTGTGGACGCGATCCGCGCCTGATGCGCGCCGACCAGGCCCTAGTGTGCTGCCATGCGCGACGACACGCCTGACGAAACGCGCCGTGTCCACCTGAGCCGGAGCTTCGACGAGGACGCGGAGCTGTACGACCGGGCCAGGCCCGGGTATCCGCCCGAGCTGTTCGACGACCTCACCGAGGTGGCCGGCACCGGCCCCGGCTGTCGTGTCCTCGAAGTAGGGGCAGGTACCGGCAAGGCGACCTTGCCGCTCGCCGAGCGCGGTTGCCGGATCACGGCCGTCGAGCTGGGCGCGGACATGGCCGCGGTCGCCCGGCGCAATCTGGCCCGGTTCGAAGCGGTGGAGATCGTGACGGCGGACTTCGAGACCTGGCCACTGCCGGAGGAGCCGTTCGACGCGGTCGTCTCGGCGACGGCCTTCCACTGGATCGATCCGGCGGTGCGAATGGCAAAGGCCGCCGACGCGCTGCGCCCCGGTGGCGCCCTCGCCGTCGTCGCCACGCAGCATGTGGCGGGCGGTAGCGAAGAGTTCTTCGTCGAGGTCCAGGACTGTTACGAGTGCTTCGATCCGGCCACCCCGCCGGGGCTGCGGCTTCCGGCCGCAGCGGACGTCGATACCTCGGATCACGCGGATGAGGTCGCACGCAGCGGCCGGTTCGGACCCGTCGACTTCCGGCGCTACGAGTGGGACCTGACGTACACCACGGCGGAGTACCTGGCGGTGCTGCGGACCTACTCCGGCCACCGGGCGCTGTCGCCGCGGGCCAGGGAGGGGCTGCTGGAGTGCATCGCCGGGCTGATCGACAGGCGGTACGGAGGCCAGGTCACCAAGCGGTATCTCACGGAGCTGCGGGTGTCGCGAACGGTCCCCGCACGTCGGTAGGCGCAGCTCCGGCCGTGCACACCGCACACACAGCTGACAGCTCGCCCCTCAGATGATGACTCGGCCGCGCAGAATGATGCGACGGGGATGGGCCAGAACCGAGCTGTCGAGGGTCGGGTCGGTGTCATAGGCGACGAGGTCGGCGGGGCCTCCATCGACCAGTCCGGGCAGCCCCAGCCAGGCTCTGGCCGCCCACGATGCCGCCCCGAGAGCTGCTTCCGCCGACAGGCCGGCGCGTACCAGCCATTCGACCTCTGACGTGACCCTGCCGTTGGAACAGGCCGCACCTACGGCGCCGCGCCGGTCGAGCCGGAAGTCGGCCAGGACGTCTCATTGTCCGTGGGGCGCCCGCGCGATACGCGATTCCGGCGCGGTGTCCGGCGTACGGGTCTTCTGGCGGAACAAGCCGCGGCTGCCGGCAACCAGCGCCCACGCCAAGAGGGGAAAGGCCGCGACCCGCTCCATGCCTCCCATGCCGAGGCCGAGATAGTGGCGGGAGAGAAAGAGCCCGAAGGCCGTGAGCGCGGTGATTCCCAGCAAACTGGTCACCCGGCGCAGGGGCCCCGGAACATCATCCGCCAGCCTGGCTCCTGTCAGAAGAAGTCCGACGTTGCCCGTTCCCATGATGAGCAGGGCGCCCAGGACGTGCTGGTTCTCGTGGACGTCCGCGGGCGCCAGCCCGGCCAGGACGAAACCCACGCCGGCGCCGGCCAACAGAAGTCGGGTCACGGTCGAGGCGGAGCCTCGGCGCCACAGAGTGCCGGTCAGGGCGGTGCCGATGACGAGCAGCGTTCCCAGTGCGATGAACGAGGCGTTCATCGCGGCGTGTTCAGGTGAGCAGACATAGCGTGGCTCGGGATCGGGCTGCAGAGCGCAGTGAGCGTTTCCCAAGTCGCTGATGTTGTTCCATGCCCAGCTGTACGGTCGCGCCCAGGCCGACTCGACGAACCAGTGGACCGCGAAGAACTGCACCACACCCGCCACCCACGCGGAATATCCGATTCGAGCCTTCACCTGTCCGCCTTCTCTCGCACGATGTTCGTGCACACAGCGGATCATGCGGCGTCGGCCTCAAACACTCCGACAAGCCCCCGGAGCGAGGTGGGGAAGCCCCTACCTGTGTCCGCGTCTCAAGGGGTTCACGGAACTGCGAGCAGAGCGGAATTGAAGCTTCATCACCGGCTTCCGGGGCCGGGAAACGAAAGTGGCCCTCACCGACGGGGGATGCGGTGAGGGCCAACCTCAGTGTGGCACGGCCGCAGCGTGGAAGCACGCGTTCCGCGCGTCACAGTCGCATATATCTACAACCGGAACGCGCCCGCCCGCCCCGGTGCGGTGGTCCCGACCGCCCTGACCTCCTACGTTGTGTCTCGCGAACTGGTGTCCGGGTCTCTCTGCCCGCCGTTCCCGGCGACTGCTGGCCAGTGATCACCTGGATGCCCAGCTGAAGTAGCTGTGGCGCGCCACCCACCGGATGCTGACCTGGGATCGGCACCTCAGGTGGCACGAGGTCACTGGCCGCCCCATGCTCTCGCGGGAGAAGCGCCATGCCCCACGTCAAACGTTCTGCTCTGAGCGCGGCCGCCGGTCTGGCGGCCGCCCTGTGCTGCGCGCCCCTGGCGGTGGCCGCCGCACCGGCCGCAGGCGCCACCGGCCCCCTGCCGCCTCGCCATGGTGAAGAGGTCTTCCTTCTGACGGCGAGGCCCACTCAGACCAACTCCGTCGACGTGGCTCCTCCCGGGAACAGCCAAGGGGACCAACTCATCGTCAGTGGGGACCTCTTTCGTTCCAACGTCACGGTGGGTCGATTCGACGAGGCGTGCACAGCGACCCGCACCGGCCCCATGGATACGAGTGACCTGCAGTGTCAGATCACTCTTTCGCTGTCCGAGGGGCAGCTCACCGTGCAGGGATTGTTCACCATCACCGGCGCCGGCCCCGGTGACATCACCCTGGCCATCACCGGAGGCACGGGGCGCTACCGCACAGCCCACGGCTTCATCCACGCCGTCAACACCAGTAACACCGAAACACAGCTCACCGTCCATCTCATCCGCGGAGCTGGACCCGTGGTGGTCTGAGCCTCCGACAGCGGGAGTTTCATCCGCTTCGCCGCTCTTCGGTGAAGGGTCCGTCGTGGACGAAGCGGTGGAGTTGGCGGGCGAAGGTCCGCGCCTCGCCGGGTGGCCAGGAGGCGAGCGAGTCCTCGATATGCGCGGCGAGGCGCTGCCGGGTGGTCTCGATGGCCTGTCGCCCGGTTTCGGTCAGGGCGAGCAGAGTGGCGCGCCGGTCGGCGGGGTCTGGTTCACGGCGTAGCAGGCCGGCCTCCTCCAGGCGGGTCGCGCGGCGGGTGACGCCGGAGCGGTCCAGGCCGATCTCGTCGGCGAGGCCCGCGGCGCTGCGTGGGCCCGTGCGGGCGAGGCCGCTGAGTACGGGGTAGGTGACCTCGTCCACGGCCTCGCCCAGGCCCTCGGTCAGGCGTCGGTAGATCTGCTCACGGGTGCTGCGCCTGAGCAGCGTGCCCAGCGCGTCGGCGATCTCGTGTCCCACATCGTTCGGCATGACTCCCAGATTAGCGTGCGCTGCGCACGCAATATGCGGTACGGTGCAGATGCGTGCTCGGCGCACGCGGTTTTCGATGCTTCCACCTACCGAAGGACACCGTCATGGCCACCGCCACCTCTCGCCCCGACATCGCCGCGGCCCTTGCCGACCTGCTCCTCACGCCCGGCCTCGACCTGGCCGAGGCCGCCGACCGGCACTTCACCCCCGACTACCGTCAGCGCACCGACGGCCGCTGGGACGACCGCGGCGAGTTCCTGGCCCACATCGCCCACCTGCGCACGATCGTCGCCGGCGGATCGGTCCAGGTCCTCGACGAACTGGTGCAGGGCAACCTCTACGCGGACCGTCATGTCATCGACGTCGCGAAGACCGACGGCTCCACCGTGCGCACGGAGGTCTACCTCTTCGGCGAGTTCGCCCCGGACGGGCGCTTCCGCCGCATCGAGGAGACCACCCTCATGCTGCAGGGCACCGAGGCAGACCGGAACATGGGCAGCGCTCGCTGACGCCGCGCGGCGCCGGCGCTCGGGAGCGGTGCCACGTTCCCGAGCGCCCCACCGACTACCCTGATCTCCCACTGCGCCCCATGGGGCGCACGTCCTGCGAGAGAATGACCCGAGCCCGAGCGAAGGCGTCTCGACTGGGGCCGCAGAACGTCACACCCGATGCGGGGAAGGGAACTCGGAGATGAGCGCACAGCCCGAACACCCCACTGACCGCAGGATCCCGGCGATCCCGAACACGATCAACGGCATCGGCGATGCGCTGACCGGAGCGAACCGGGCCCACTTCTACGCCGAGGTCCTGGCCGCTGAAGAGGAGACCGTCCCCGGCATCATGCGCAAGTGGTGGAAGGCGGCCATGCTCGACAGCGCCCCCGGCGCGGCGGAGAGCCGTTCCAACGCCGCCGCCGGCACCCGCCTGGTCTCCGTGGAGGCCCTCGCCGACCAGCTCGAGGGAATCAGTCGATGACCGCCCAGCCGCGCCGCGGCTGGGCGGTGTGGACCGAGGAGATCCCCGCGCAGACGCTGCTCGACATGCCACCGGACCTTTCCAAGAAGGTGGTGAACTTCCTCGGCGCGTTGGCCCTCGAGGTCGGTGGCGCGATCGACCGCGGCCGGCGGCCGCCGGGCGACCCGATGGACGACCTCGGCGCCCGGTACAGCCTGCAGATCGGCGGGGAGCCGATCGTTTTCGAGTACGTCGTACTCCCCGAACTCCGCGAGATCCGCGTCCCCGTATTGGTCTGGTTCCGCTGACGTCTTGTCCGCCCCGGTGCGAGGTGGTCAGGAGGCCGGCGTGGCGAAGTAATCGCCGTGCTCCAGGTCGTCGAGCAGTGTCGGGTGGGTGGGCGACCAGCCGAGCAGCTCCTGGGTGTGAGAGCTGGAGACGGGCGCGTCGATGCCGTAGACGGTGGCCATGAACGGGCTTACGAAGTGCCCGGCAGCCTCGTCCGGGGTCAGCGAGACCACGGGCAGATTCAGGGCTCGGGCGATCGTCTCCGCGATGCTCTTGAAGGTGACGCCGCTTTCGGCCACCCCGTGCAGCACGCTGCCCGCGGGAGCCTTCTCCAATGCCAGGCGGAACAGGCTCGCCGCGTCGAGCCGATGCACCGCGGGCCACCGATTGCCGCCGTCGCCGACGTAGGCCGACCTGCCCGTCTTTCGCGCGGTGGCGACGAGCATGCCGATGAAGCCGTAGTCCCCGGGGCCGTGGACGGTGGGAGCGAGCCGGACCACGCTCGTGCGTACTCCCCGGGCGGCGAAGCCCAGGCACGCTCGCTCGCCCGGGATCCGGAATCCGGCGATCCCGGCCGGGTCGGGCTCGTCCTTCTCGGTGGTCTCCCGGCCGAGGGGCATGACCAGCGTGCCGGAGGTGCTGACGAACGGCTTGCCCGAGTCTTCCAGGGCTCGGCCGAGCGTCTCGATCGCGGTCCGGTCGCGCCGCATCATGTCGTCGGGGTCGGCGAAGTCGCCGCCGAAGGCCATGTGCAGGACGCCGTCGGCGGCTTCGGCGCCGCTCCGCAGGCTGCCGAGGTCGTCCAGGGAGCCGGGGTGCGGTGTGGCGCCCAGCGACTCCAGCCGGGCGGCGGCGGCATCCGAGCGCGCCAGACCGGTGACGGTGTGGCCGGCCGCGACGAGCTCGGCGACGATGGCGGGGCCGGTCAGGCCGGAACCGCCGGTAACGAAGACATGCATGAAACGCTCTCCCAGGTAACGTCAGTGACTGGCACTACTTAGCGCCAGTCGCTGACTCTACGCGTAGTGCCAGTCACTGGCGCAATGTGGTGTCGGTCACTGACATAACGCGATAGGCTGGGGGCGTGCCACGGAGCGGACTGGAAGCGCGCCGCCGTCTTCAGCAGGCGGCGCTGGAGCTGTACCGGGAACGGGGGTTCGACCAGACCACCACGGCTGAGATCGCGGCCCGGGCCGGCGTCAACGAGCGCACGTTCTTCCGGCACTTCCCGGACAAGCGCGAGGTGCTCTTCCACGGCGAAGCCGACCTGCGCGCGGAGCTGATGCGATCGGTGACCGAAGCGCCCGATGGTCTGCGGCCCCTCGAGATACTGCTCCGCGCCTTCCGGGAAGCCGGACGGATCCTGGAGGAGAACCGCCCGTTCTCCGAACCGCGGCTGGAAGTCATCGCCAAAACACCAGCGCTCCGCGAACGCGAGTTGGCCAAGGCCGCGTCGCTCACCGAAGCCGTAGCGGAGGCGCTGCGGCAGCGCGGTGTCGCCGACCGGCTGGCCGGTCTGGCCGCTCAGACCGGCTGGGCCGCCTTTCACCAAGCGGCCGGGGCCTGGATCGACGACCCCTCACAGAGCCTGGACGCGCATCTCTCCCGAGCCTTCGACGACCTGCGTGCCCTCTCGGCGACGTCGGGAAGCTAGGCCGCGAGAGCAGACGCTCATCGCTTCGTCGACCAAGCGCACAACGCCCCGGGGGCAGGCCGAGCGGCCTGCCCCCGGGGCGCCACCGACGTCAGGTCCGCCGCACCGCGACGCAGCGGGCGTGGGCCGCCAGGAGGTCCGGCATCGTGAGCCGCGGGCCGTCCGGATCCTTTGCCGCGTCGTCCCTGCGGCGTTGCGCGACCGCGTCCGCGGACAGCGGATGCGCCGCGAACTCCGCCGCCTCGCGCTCGTCCATCGGGCCGCCCTGGACCTTCAGAGAGGCGATCGACGCCGGGCTGAGCAGGGCGTGGTACGCCGGATCGGTCGCCACCAGATAGCGCTTGGCCGGTACGTGCTGGGCGATGACCCACGCCGCCCGTTCGCTCACCCGACGCCGGGCGAACTCGGCGCCCGCCACCTCGTGCGGCAGCCCCGGGTGTTCGGCCCGGACCGGCCGGGCCCGGCCGGTCCGGGCCCGGCCGATGTCGTGCAGCGCCGCGGCCACCACCAGCTCGTCGTCCGCGCCCGCGTCCCTCGCCAGCCACGCCGTCTGCAGCGCATGGGTCCGCTGGTCGACGGCCTCCCCGCCGTACGGCAGGCCCGCGAGGCCCTCGACGAGTGAGGTCAGCTCCTCGTCCGTGAGCGGGGCAGCGGGAACACCGCTGGTCATCGGTCCTCCGTTCCGCGGATGGTCTCCGCCAGTTCCTCCGCGAGCCGCGGGGTCGCCGCCACCACACCCGACCAGCGGCGGGTGAGGTCGGGATCGATCTCCAGCGGTCGGCCGTGCACATCGATCACCGCGCCGCCCGCCGCGGGGACCGTCACCATCGCGGCCGCCAGGTCCACGATCCGGTGGGTGTCGGAGCCGGCGTCGGCGAACGCGTCCGTCGACCCCTCGGCCACCAGCACCGCTTCCAGGCAACTCGTCGACAGGATGCGGATCCTGGCCGCCCGTGTCGCCACCCGCCACCACGCGTCGGCGATATGGGCCTGTGGGCGCAGCAGACTCACCGCCGCACCGTCCAGCTCCGTACGGCCGTTTGTGCGGTACGGCGACGGCTGGCCCGCCACCGTGTGCCAGCAGCGCCCGGTGTCCAGCCAGCTGGTCAGCGCCTCCGTCGGCACTCCGTCCACCGCGACGACACCCGCGAACGCGGACAGGGGGACACCGGAGGCGGCGTTCGCCGTGCCGTCCACCGGGTCGGTGACCAGTGTGACGGCTGAGCCGTTGTCGATGTGGCCCAGCTCCTCGCTGAGCAGATTGATCCGGTGGGCGTTCACGACCTCGGCGATCGCGGTGTCCACCAGGATGTCCAGCCGCATCGTGGGCGTACCGTCCGCGCCGACCTGCACCTTCTCGGCCAGCTGGGCCCGGTCGTACGCCTCGCGTGCGGCGCGGAACGCGTCCGTGGCGGCGCGGGTCGCCGCGGCCAGTGCCGGGTGGACGCCGGAGGGCAGGTGCGGTTCGGGCACCGGCCAGGGGATCCGGCCGCTCATGCCGCGTCACCTCCCGAGGCTCCCGAGGCCGCGCGCAGGACGGCCGCGACGACGGGCCAGGGGCGGCCCGCTTCGGCCAGCACCAGGTCGGCCCGCAGACCCGGCGCGAGCCGGCCGCGGTCCGGGAGACCGGCCACGTCCGCGGCGCCGCCGGTGACCAGGCCGACCGCCTCGGGCAGCGACGCCAGCCCGTCCTCGGCGAGCAGCAGTGCCGCCGAGAGCAGCCCCGACGGCAGATAGTCCGAGGCGAGCGCGGTGACCAGGCCGCGGCCGACCAGTTCGCGGCCGGACGCGTTGCCGTTGTGCGAGTGGCCGGGCAGGACGTTGGGAGCGCCCATCACGACCGGCATGCCGTGCTCGCGTGCGGCCTTCGCGGCCGCCGTCGTGGTGGGGAACTCCGCGACCGAGCCGCCCCGGTCGCACAGCTCCTCGATCTCCTGCGGCGAGCTGGGGTCGTGGCCGAGCAGCCGGATCCGGCCCGCCCCGGCCTGCTCGCCGAGCCACTCCAGCGCCTCCTCGCGGACGTCGAGCCGGCCGTCCCGGTCCTCGATCAGCCGGTCGACGTAGGCGCGGGCCTCCTCCTCGGTGACCCCGCGGGTGCCGACGAGATACCGCTCGTAGTAGCCGCGGTCCGCGTACTGCCCCTGGCCCGGGGTGTGGTCCTCGTGCGACACCAGGACCGGCCCCCGGGCTGCGCCACCGATCTCCGCGAGCCGCTGCCGCAGCCCGGCCAGACCCTCCGGGCAGCGGATGTCCAGCCGGTGCAGGATCCGGTGGTCCACCAGGCCGTCGTCGCCGCGGCTCTCCACGGCCGCGCAGATCCGCCGCGCGCTCTCCAGGGTGCGGCGCATCCCGCGGCCACCGCTCTCCTCGAACGCCGCGCCGTGGAACGCCGTCGTCACACCGGCCGCGCGCAGCTTGCCCTCGAAGGACAACAGCGCGAACTCCATGGGCAGTTCGGCCCCCGGCCGCGGCAGCAGCTCCTTCTCCAGACCGTCGCTGTGCACGTCCACCAGACCGGGCAGGCCTCGTGCACCGGCGACCCGGCGGGCCGCTCGAACCTGTCCGTCAGTGCGGCGGGCAGGGGGATTGTGCGCACCGACTTGACCAGTGCGCGAGGTGTGGCGCCCGCCGCGGCGATCGTGGCGGACCACGACGGCGGGACGCTGCGCGAGATGACGTAGTCGATGCGCCGGTTGACGAACGTGCCCGACCCCTGGGTCCGGCGGACGACGAACCGTCGCTCCAATTCCTGGACGGCCGCCCGTGCGGCGGCCCGGCCCACGCCGAATCGCCGGGCGATCTCGGCTTCGCTGGCGACCCGTGTGCCACGGGCGCACTCGGCCAGCTCGGCGGACAACCGCTCCGCGATCTCCAGATACCTGGTCGCACTCACACCGGGAACTGTGATCGGCCCACTCGTCCGGACAACCTGCCGATGGCCAACGAGTCAGGCCGGGAACGTGAACAAACGGGACAGTTGTTTCACGATTCGAACCGGCCTTCTTCCTTGGAATCCAAGGTGTGCAGCCATCCGGCGGTGAGTGGATCGGCCAACCCGGGTCTTCGCATCCAAGGGTGCGGGCCACCTCACCGGGACGGCGGCTCACCGCGCGCGAGAGTCCTGATCAATCTGGTCTGGTGGCCCGCCGGACATCTGCGCAAGTATCAAGCTCTCACCCATCGGCGGTGAACATCGCACGGCAGAGAACCACGGCAAGGAACGAGGAGCACTCTTGTTGACGTCCCTGCGGAAACGACACGGCCTGGTCTTCGCCATCGGGGCGGTGTGCATCCTGGTGAACAGACAGGGGCTGGGCCCGCTCTGGTTCGCAGGCGTCATTCTTCTGGTGCTCGGCGGGCTGATGCGCTGGCACCTGTGGCGCAAGCAGCACCCGCCGCAAGGACAGACACCGGTCCCGGTCGAGGTGCCCGTCACCGGACGCTGGCAGGCCCTCAACGGCCCGGGCACGAAGGTGCCCAGCCACACGCACAGCCATGCGCAGACCTACGCCATCGACCTGACACACCACCCCTCGGCACAGGCCACGCCCCCGTTCCGCCGGTTCTGGCCACTGGGCCACCGTCCGCACCATTACCCCGCCTTCGGCAGTCCCGTCCTGGCCCCCGGCGACGGCGTGGTCGTGGCAACCACCGACCGCCAGCGCGACCACTTCTCCCGCACCTCGCTGCCCGGCATCGCCTACCTCTACCTGGAGGGCTTCATACGCAGTCTGGGGTGGCCCCGCCAGCTATGGGGCAACTACCTCGTGCTCAAGCTAGACGAGGGCGTGTATGCGGGCTTCGGGCACCTCAGGCGCGGATCTCTCCGTGTGGCCGCGGGCGACCGGGTCACGGTCGGCCGGCAGTTGGCCGAGTGCGGCAACTCCGGCAACTCCTCCGAGCCACATCTGCACTTCCAGCTCATGAGCGGACCCGACTCCGAGACCGCCCATGGTCTGCCCTTCGCATGGCGCTACCGCGATGACGACGGCACCGAACATGATGGAGTGCCGAAGGACGCCACCTACTTCACCCCGCTGACGCCCTCCGCTCCGTCCCAGTGAGAGTTCGCCGACTGGGTTTCCACAGGTCACGACTCAGGTTGCCCGGTGGGGGAGTGGGGCGTTCTCCGGTTACCCGGCCGTCCGGGCGGTGAGGGTGCGCAGGGCATCGTGCGACGGACTGCCGGTCTCGGCGGTGAGGACCATGAGGCGCTGCCCTGAGCCGTCGGGGCTGCTCCAGACGTCGCAGTCCAGTGTCAGGTGACCGACCAGCCGATGCCGGTAGTGCTTGGTGCCGTAGCTGAGGTTGTTGACGCGGTGCTCGGCCCACCAGGTGCGGAAGTCGGCGTCCTGGACGGACAGTTCGCCGACGAGCTGGGCCAGCTCGGGGTCGTCAGGGTCCGCCGCGGCCTCCATGCGCAGCGCGGCGACGGCGTCGCGGGCGTCGTGCTCCCACTCCCGGTGCATATCGCGGACGACCGGGTCAGTGAACAGCAGGCGTACGTAGTTGCGCCGCCCCGGTGGCGTCAGCGAGAAGTCGGTGAACAGGGCGGCGGCGGCAACGTTCCAGGCCAGGATGTCCATCCGCTTGCCGAGAACGATGGCGGGGGACCCCGTGAGCTGGTCGAGCAGGCGCCGCATGGCGGGCCGCATGCGCTGCGCGGGCCCCCGCCGACGGCGCGGCCGCGCGTCGGACCTGCCGGCCAGTTCGTAGAGGTACTTCTGTTGGTCGTCGTCGAGGCGCAGCGCGCGGGCGAGGGTGTCGAGCACCGATACGGATGCTCGGACGCGGCCCTGTTCCAGTCGTGTGTAGTAGTCGACGCTGATGGCCGCGAGCTGGGCGACCTCCTGGCGGCGCAGTCCCGCGACCTTGCGGTGAGAGTCCGTCTCGGGCAGGCCCAGGTCCTGCGGCGCCAGCTGTGCTCGGCGAGCCTTGAGGAAGGCTCCGAGCTCGCGGGGGGCGGGTGCCGGAGTCATGCTCCCCATTCTCGCGTGAGCGGCACACGTGGTGAGGGGGCAGGTTTCTTCCCAGCCAAGAACGTGCCCCTTTTGCGTGCTCAGAGCCGCGCCGAGGGTGGAGAAGTGCCTGGCGATGTGCCGGGCGCGGAGCCCACCACCTGGGTGCGGCCCCGCCGAGACAGCGCATAGGGAGCATCCCGTGGCGAAGACCAGCGTCACCTTCGACAGTGTCCGCGTCCCGCTCGCCGGCCACCTCTACCTTCCCGATGCCCCGGCACCGGGTCCGCGTCCGGCGATCGTCGTCGGCCACCCCGGCAGCGGTGTGAAGGAGCAGGCCGCCGGCCTGTACGCGCGGCGCCTGGCCGAGAGGGGATTCATCACGCTCGCCTTCGACGCGGCCCACCAGGGCGAGAGCGGCGGCGAGCCGCGCGGTCTGGAGGATCCCGCCCACCGCGTCGAGGACCTCAAGGCGGCCGTCTCCTACCTCACCACTCACGGCGACGTCGACGCGGAGCGCATCGGCGCACTCGGCATCTGCGCCTCCGGTGGCTACGTACTGCCCGCCACCGCGAGCGATCACCGCATCAAGGCCGTCGCCACGGTCAGTGCCGTCGACATCGCCCGCCAGTTCCGCCTGGGAGCCGACGGAACCCAGGACCCGGCGGTGTTCCAGGGCATGCTGGACGCCGCGGCTCAAGCACGCACCACCGAGGCTCGTGGTGAGGCGCCGCAGGTCCTGACCCTCTTCCCCGACACCGCCGAGCAGGCCCGCGCGCTCGGCGGAGAACACGGCGCCGAGGGCTTCGACTACTACCGCACCCCGCGGGCCGGGCACGCCCGCTCGGCGCGTTTCTTCACCTGGACCAGCATCGACAAGATGGCAACCTTCGACGCCTTGACCCCGATCCCGCTGATCGGGCAACGGCCTCTGCTCATGATTGTCGGCACCCGCGCCGTCACCTCCTGGATGAGCGTCGAAGCGTTCCAGCGAGCCATCGGACCCAAGGAGATCCACTGGATCAACGGCGCAAGCCATGTCGACCTCTACGACAAGAAGCAGTACGTGGACCCCGCCGTCGAGAAGCTCGCCGGCTTCTTCCGCGAGCACCTCGGCCAACGTTGAAATCCAAGGCCGGGTCAGATCACACGGAAGAGGTCGGCGGCCGCGTGGACGTCGGTGAGGTCCTCGATGGAGCGGAGGTTGTCGCACAGGGCCTCCAGGACCGAGCCGGTTTCGGCGGCGCGCGGGGCGCCGATGGCCACGCCGAAGACCCGGAAGCCCAACTGGTGTTTGGCGTCGTTCCAGCCGCGCATCCATTCCTCGGTGACGCCGCATTCGTCATCGGTGATCATCACGATGTCGCCGCGCGTGCGGGCGGTGTCGTTGAACTCCTCCTCCAGCAGTTCGCGGGCCGCTGTCAGTGGCGCCTGGTAGCTGGTGCCGCCGCCGAGGAAGGTCTCCGCGAAGTCGAGAATCCGGGCGATGCCGGCGGGCCGGCCGGACGGAAAGCGGAAGACCTTGATCTTGTCGGCGGCGGAGAACAGGACGCCGACGAAGTCACGCCCCGCATGGCGGGCCTGATCCAGCAGCGCCAGGGCGCACGCCTTGGCCCACGCCTCCCGGGTGACGCCGCCGGGCCCCGCCTCGTACATGGAGTGCGAGGTGTCCACGCACGCGATGATGGCGCCCTGGCCGGTGGCCTGCTCTCCCTGGCTGTCGTAGAGCATCAGCTCCCCGGCGGCGTAGCGCGCGGCGAACACCGCACGCAGCTCGGGCAGGCCGAGGTTGGCCAGCTCGGAGGGGATGACGCGGGAGAGGTCATCGCCGAGCGTGACGCCGACCAGCTCGCCGGTGGCGTTCTCCACCTTGCGGGCGCGCTCACCGCCGGCCATCTGCCGGAAGCGACCGATCAGCTCGGCCCACCGTGCGAGACGGCCGCTGCGCAGCCGCTCGGCGAGCCGGGCGCGCTGGTCGAACGGCATCCGCTCCAGCTCGCCGGAGCCAACGCCCCATGCCCGCATCAGCGCGGCCTCCTCCCGCACCGCCCGGGCGGCCTTCGCCGCCGCGTTCCGCGCGGCGGCACGGATGCCGGGAGCCGCCGCCAGGGCCTGCGCGGCGTCCTGGGCGGCCTGTCGCGCAGCGGCGTCGGCGGTCTCGGCGGCCTCGATCGCCTGTTGTACGGCGTCGGCGGCCGGGGCCCCGACCCCGTTGGACCAGTCCGCCTCGTCGGCGGCCTGCTGGAGCGCCTCGCCCACGGCGTCCGCCGCGCCTTCGGCGTCCTGCTGGGCCTGCTTCGCCCGCTCGGCCCGCTCCTGGGCCGACCGGGAGCGCTCCAGCATCCCGCGCAGCGCGGCGGCCTGGGCGAGCACGGCCATGGCGGCGGCGTAGGGGTCTCCGGCCGTCTCCCGGCGCAGCTCGGCGAACTCCAGTGACTCCACCAGCGAGGTGATGACCTGGTGGTTGACCAGCCGGGAGGGGTCCATCTCCGCGCGCTCGCGCAACCGCGGGCCGACCTTGTAGGCCGCCAGGAACACGTCGGTCAGGAGGTCGGTGGTGTAGCGGTAACGCTCGTTCAGCTCCGCGGCCACATCGCGCAGTCCGGCGGACTGCTCGTAGGTGTCGCGCCAGGTGATCCGGTCGAACCGGTCCGCGACCACGGCCGCCGTGTGCCGCTCGGGAGCGGCGGCGGACCGGCCCAGCCACTTCCCGGCCCGGCTCGCCAGCTCGTCGAGCCGACCCGGTGTCCGGCCCGGTGGCTCGCCCATGGTCCTGATCCCCCGGTGTTCAGAGCTGGGCCTGCACCGTGCTCGCGTCCACGCCGAGCGCCTCGGTGAGTACGCGGGCGCGAACGGCGCGCTGGCGGCCGCTGACCCGGTCGATGGCGGCGGTGGAGCGGCCCGCGCTCGCCGCGTCCTGGCGCAGCTTCTCCAGCCGCTTCCCCGCCATGGCGAGCTTGTTGTGGGCCTTTTTGATGACCCACTCGCTCAGCGCCTCGCGGGACTGCCCGGCCATGGCGTCGAGTTGGGCCTCCAGCTCCTCGAGCCCGTCGGCCAGGTCGAGCGCCTCCTTGGCGTCGGGGTTGACCAGTTGCAGCACCTCGCGCTCGACGGTCGGACGCTGGGCGGGGGAGTCCCACAGCACGTGCGTCAGCACCGACAGATCGGTCTCGGCGGCCGCCGGACGGCCGCCGAGGTACGCGGACGCCTGGAGCAGGCCCACCGCCTGCCGCCAGCGGCGGTCGGAGGCGATGAGTTCCTTACGGCGCAGGGCGGCCCGCAGCGTACACACCGCGTCCACGATCGCGTCGGGGACGTCCACGCCCGGGACGGCTTCGGTCACGGCGTGCCGCAACGCGGCCAGCTCGACCGTGGTCCGGTCCGGTGCCGCCGGGCGGCTGACGGCGGAGCGGACCAGTGCGGCGAAGTTCGAGGGGTCTTCCAGGTACCCGACCTCGATCCGGACCAGCAGCCGGTCGTAGATCGCGGCCGAATCCTCACCGCTGGGCAGTTCGTTGCTCGCCGTGATGGCCCCGATCAGCGGGCAGCGGATTGGCTCGCCGCCGCTCTCGGGGTGGTAGATCCGCTCGTTGAGGTAGCCCAGGGTCTCGTTCAGCGCCGCCGTGGAGCACTTGAAAATCTCGTCGATGAAGGCGACATGCGCGGTCGTGGCGCGGCCGTCGTAGACCTGGCGGTACTCACCTCGGGCCAGTGCGGCGACGTCGATGGGTCCGAACATCCTCGTCGGCGCGGTGAACTTGGACAGCAGGATCTCCCAGTAGGCCGCCCCCTCGATCCGGCCCGTGAGCTCCCGGGCCATCTCGGACTTCGCCGTTCCGGGCGGGCCGAGCACCAGCGAGTGCTGCCCGGCCAGCAGCGTCACCACCAGCGTCCGCACCACGTCGGCCCGCTCGTAGAAACGGTCCGACAGCTCGTCGCCGATCGCCCGCAGCCGCTTGGCCGTGTCCTGCGCGTCCTGTGCGGTGTCCAAGTCAACTCCCTGCCTGCGAAGCCCTGTTGGGCTCATGAGACGGCCCTTTGGCGACCTTCGCTCGATACCGCCCCGGTGTCGTGCCGAACTCCCTCTCGAAGGCGTGTGAGAGTGCGTACGGGCTGCCGTAGCCAACTCGGCCGGCGATGGTGGCCAGGGTATCCGGAGTGTCTCGGAGCAGGGTGGCGGCAAGGATCACGCGCCACCATGTGAGGTACGTCATCGGAGGGCGGCCGACCAGGGTGGTGAACCGGCGCGCCAGGGTGGGACGGGAGACGCCCGCCTCAGCCGCCAGGCGGTCATTGCTCCACGGCGCGGCCGGGTTGGAGTGCATTGCCCGCAGGGCGGAGGCCGTCACCGGGTCGCCCAGTGCGCCGGGCCAGACTCCGCAGGTGGTCTCGGCCATCCAGGAGCGGATCATATAGACGAGAAGGAGGTCGAGCAGGTTCGGCAGCGCGACGCAGGAGCCGGGCCGGCTCTCGTCCAGCTCACCGGCGAGCAGGTCGATCGCGGCACGGAGTTCGAGGTGGCTGCCCACTCGGTTGGGAAGGTGGACGACCTCGGGCAGCTCCGCCATGAGCGGGTGCATGCGGCTGCAGTCGAGCCAGTACTTGCCACAGAGCATCTCCGTCTCGTCGTGAGCAGGCCGGGCACGCGGCCCTTCCGCCACGAGCCATTGCTCGAACGGCACCGCCTTCTCCTCCGCGACCGCCGCATCGACGGGGGAGTCGGCGATCACATGGCCTGTGCCATGGGGCAGCAGCACCGCGTCCCCCACGCCGAGAGGCACCAGGGTGCCGCCGTCGGTCAGCAGCCAGCAGTTGCCCTCCAGGACGACGTAGAAGCCCGCACCGTCGTACGGGTCCAGCCGTGCGCACCAACTCCCACTCGTCCGCACCCGATGGGACCAGGGGTGGCCGAGGTGCACGGCAGAGATCGCGTCGCTCACCACATCCATGGGCCGAGGATATCTCCCGTATGAGGCGTGAGACGGATGCGTATTTCCTTGAGCTGGACGCGCATTGAGAGGATCGTTCGGCCTCTTTAAGTTCGAGCACATGACGAACGAGAACGAGCGTGTGCAGAGCATGGTGCTGGGGGATGTCGAAGTCATCCGGGTCATTGAGTGGCACACGCCGTTCTTGCCCACCTCCGGCATGTTCCCGGGAGCTACCGCCGACATATGGAAGGACAACGAGGACTGGCTGGCACCGGACCACTGGGAGCCGGACAGCGACCGGACGGTTCTTGCGCTGCAGACCTGGGTGCTGCGCAGCGGTGGGCGGACCGTCCTGGTCGACACAGGAGCGGGTAACGGACGCGAGCGGCCGGGCATGGCGCCGTTTTTCCACCAGTGTGAGGGTGATTTTCTCGGCCTTCTGGCGAGGGCCGGTGTGCGCCCGCGGGATGTCGACGTCGTCGTCAACACCCACCTCCACGTCGATCACGTCGGCTGGAACACCGTCGACGCGGACGGGGAGTGGGTACCGACATTCCCCAATGCCCAATACCTCATTCCGGCCGCAGACGACTCCCACTACGGTCCGGCCAATGCGAAGGGGAACGGTCTGCGGGAGGTCGACCGCCTGATCTACGAAGACAGCATCGCGCCCATCCACCGGGCCGGTCAGGCCGTGCTCTGGGACGGCCTCCACCGCATCGACGAACACCTCACCCTGGAGTCCGCGCCCGGCCACACTCCCGGTTCGTCCGTGCTGCGACTCGCCTCCGGGAGCGACCGGGCGGTTTTCGTCGGAGATCTGCTGCACAGCCCGGTGCAGATTCTCCAGCCCTGCTGCAACAGCGACGCCTGCCTGGCCCCGGAACAAGCGGTGGCCAGTCGCCGTCGGATTCTCGGGCGGGCAGCCGATGAACGAGAGTTGCTCGTCCCGGCGCACTTCGGTGGAGCGGGCGCCCTGGAAGTCCGACGGAAGAGTGGCGGGTTCGCCCTCGGCCCATGGGCGACATTCAGCCCGGAGAAGTAGAGCGGGTCAGCTCTGCGGGACGTCCTTGACGAACACGATGCCGTCAGTGCCGGCCAGATGGGCCGGGTCGAGCGGGGAGTAGCCGAACCAGGGGGATACGCGAGGCGTGGGCACCGTGTCGCCGAGGGCGGTGGCCAGCCGCGGGGCGTCGATGACGCAGCGGTCCTCCGGGAGCGCGTACAGAAGTCCCTCGATGGTGTCCGGCGGCGGAGTGTCCACTCCCTGGTGCCGGATCGTGCCCAGGGCCGTGGCCACGAAGGCGTACTCCTCGCCGAGCCGGGCACTCACCAGCGCACCGGCGCTCCACCACTCCAGCGGCATCCCGCCCATCCGCGTCGTGCTCTTCTCCCGCTGGAGATGGCCGTTGTGGGCGTGGACCAATGCCGGGCCCTGTTCCGCGAGGGTGAGGAGGTTGTGGGCCATCATCTGGTCCCGCAGGCTCACCAGCCAGGTCATGCGGGCCGGTGAGGTGTCGGCCATCCAGTAGTGGAAGCGCAGCAGGCCGGTGGCGGTGCGCCCGTACAGGTGCGCCCGGTCCCAGTCGTCCCGCGAGGTCGCCGCGAGCAGGTGCGGCGTCTGCGTGTCGAGCAGGGCCACCAGATCGTCGGCCAGCAGCCGCAACTCCCCGGCCCCGGCCGACTGCCCCACGGACTGGGTCGGGTCCATCATCGCGGCGGGACGGGTCCACCGGTCGTCGGCGCCGAGCAGGCGGTCGAGCGTTTCCCCGGTGCAGGGGAGCAGGTCCGCGGCCACCCGGTCCGCGAGGTAGCCGTGGAGTGCGGTGAGGGCCTGCCGGGGGCTGGCGGCGCCGGTGATCTCCAGCGGGCCGTCGAAACCGGCGAAGCGGAGCCGCTCGGACGCGGGCCTGCCGTCGTTGTACACGCGCATCCAGCGCACGAGTTCGCGGTTGGCCGCGGAGGTGCCCCAGCCGTGGCTGAATCCGTGCTCCATGACCTCGTCGAGCGTGCCTGTGCCCGAGGCGACGTAGTCGTCCACGACCAGGCCCATCACGCAGTCGCTCTCGATCGCGATCGTCCGGTAGCCCTCCTGCTCGACGAGCTGCCGGAAGAGCTCGTTGCGCAGGTCGAGCAGAGTGTCCTCGCCGTGGGTGGGCTCGCCCAGGGCGAGCAGCCGGGGCCGGGCCGGGAGCAGCCTCATGACGGCGGGGGCCTCGACGCCATGGGCGGTGTACTCGATGTCGGTAACCATGCCCTCAACGGTATCGTTGAACCTTCGGTTGAAACTCCTCCGCGATATTGGCAGAACCATGGGACGAAACCTTCAAAGCGGTGAGCGGCTCAGGCCGGTTGATCTGGCGCGCGGGCACGGTCTGTCCACGCAGGCGATCAGGAACTACGAGGAGACCGGCATCCTTCCGGCCGCCGGTCGCACACCCCACGGCTACCGCACCTACACCTCGCTGCACGCGGCGGCCCTTAGCGCGTTCCTCGCCCTGGTGCCCGGCCACGGCCACCAGACGGCGACGTCGATCATGCGGGCCGTGAACCAGGGCTCGGCCGAGGAGGCGTTCCACCTCATCGACGAGAGCCACGCCCAGCTCCTCGATGATCGCCGGACCCTCCAGGCCGTGGAGAGCGCCCTCCGCGACCTGGAGCGCACCACGGCGTCCGGGCCCGATGTGAGGTCCGGTGTGGGGTCCGAGCCGGCCGCGGTGTCCGGGCCCGGCGGCACGTTCATCGGGCCGCTGGCGGAAAAGCTCGGCATCGGGCCCGCGACGCTGCGCAAATGGGAGCGCGCCGGGCTGGTGCGCCCGCGCCGCGACCCGCTGACCGGGTACCGCGTCTACGACGAGGCCGCCGTACGGGACGCCCGGCTGACCCACCAGCTCAGACGCGGCGGCTACCTGCTGGAGCAGATCGCCCCGCTGATCGCCCAGGTGCGGGCGGCCGGCGGGCTGGAGCCGCTGCAGGCCGCCCTGTGCGACTGGCACGGTCGGCTGTCCGCCCGCGGGCGGGCGATGCTGACCGGGGCCGCGGAGCTGGAGGCGTACCTGCGCGAGCGCGGATGAGACGCCGGTCCCCCCTCGATCGTTTACGGCCGAGTGGTGGACGTCTCCTCGTCGTCCACGAGCGCGAGCAGCGGCCCCTGTTCGTTCTCGGGGACGTAGCCGGCGTAGTAGTCGTAGAGTGTGCGCCGCGAGATGCGTGCTGCCGCCTGGCCGTTCCGTACCCGGATCGCCTCGAGCACTTCCTGGTGGTGGCGGAGCGACTTCCGCATGAGCGCCGTGCTGTTGTGTGCGTGGGTGACCTTGTCCGAGATCAGCGAGAGGACGGCGCCCCGGACCACCTGATTGCAGACCTCGATGAGGGAGTTGCGGCTGGCCACGGCCACCGCCTCATGGAATGCGACGTCCGCCTTGCTGAACTCCTCGTACCCTGCCTCGATCGCGTCCGACATGACGGCGAGCGTCCGCTCCATGGCGGACAGCTCCTCCTCGGACCGCAGCCGAGCCGCCAGCAGGCTCGCCGACCCGTCGAGGATCATGCGGAACGAGATCAACTCGGCCATCGACACGTTGTCGAACTGGACGAGCCGGGTCATCTCCTTGGTCAGGCCGGCCGGCGAGAACGGCAGGATCTCCGGGCCCTTCGGATCACCCGGCGCGAGCGGACGAGGCCGTTGCTCTCCAGTACGCGCAGGGCCTCCCGCACCGTGGGCCGGCTCGCCCCGAACTGCGTCACCAACTCCCGCTCGCTCGGCAGCCGTTGACCGGGCTTCAGATCACCTCGCGTGATCGCCTGCTCGATCTGCTCGACGATGCGCTGGTAGAGCCGTACCGGTGAGACCTGCCGGAACTGTGCACCGTCACTCACGGCTTCTTCCCTTCGAGCGTGGTACATGTCGGCTTCTCCCCGGTGGGCGCACCCGGGGCGCTGTCCGGCCAGTGCGGGACCGCCTCGGCGGGCCGGTTCCGTTCGTACCACGCCGCCGCCCTCAAGACGCCGATATCGTCGAAGCGGCGGCCCGCGATCTGCACCCCGATGGGCCGACGGTCCGCCGTAAAGCCGCAGTTGACGGTCGCCGCGGGCTGTCCCGACATGTTGTACGGCGCGGTGAAGCCGATGTGGGCCATGGTTTTCGCGTCCCCCGTGAACGGCATCGGCTGCTCGGCGGAAAACGCCGCCACCGGAGCCACCGGCGAGAGCACCAGATCGTACGGTTCCGTCGCCGCCACGGTCCGCGCCTGGATGCGCGTGATCTGCTGGTAGCACTGGAGCACCTTCGTGCCCGGTACGTCCGCGCCTCCCTGACACCACCTGATGATGTGGGGGTGGACGCGCAGCCCGGCCTCGGGCGTCAGCGCGCGGAAGTCGTTCCAGGACCGCACCCGCCAGAACAGATCCAGGTCGTCCAGGAGGTCCTGGCTCATAAACGGCTCGACGGGCTCCACAATGGCGCCCGCCGCCTCGAAGACCGTGGCGGCGCGGTTCACCGCGGCGAGGATCTCGGCGTCGCACGGCTCCCCGCAGCCGGCGTCCAGGTGCACCCCCACCCGCAGTCCGCGTACCTCGCCGGCCGGCGCCGACCAGTCGATGTCCTGCGGCGGCAGGCTTGTCCAGTCCCGGGAATCCGGCCGGCTCAGGACACCCATGAACAGGGCCGCGTCCGCCACGGTACGGGTCAGCGGACCGGCGGCGCGTCCCAGGTACGGGGCGTCCAGCGGGATCCTCCCGTGGCTGGGCTTGAGCGTGGCCAGCCCCAGCCAGGTGCCCGGCAGCCGGATCGATCCCCCGATGTCGGTGCCCACGTGGAGCGGACCATAGCCCCCGGCGGCCGCGGCGCCCGCACCGGAGCTGGAACCGCCCGTGGTCCAGGCGGCGTTCCAGGGGCTGCGCGAAATGCCGTGCCGGCTGGAGACTCCCGAGGAGAGCATGCCCCAGTCCGGCATCACGGTCGACCCGAGGATCACCCCGCCGGATTCGAGGACCCGCGCGGTGATGGGCGCGTCCGCCTCGGGGACCACCGGATCGGTCCCCGCGTTGCCCGCGGGCATGGGGACACCCCTGCGGGCGACGTTCTCCTTCAGCGTCACGGGCACGCCGTCGATGGGCCCGAGCGGTTCCCCCGCCGCCCATCGGGCCTCACTGGCCTGGGCCGCCTTGCGGGACTCGTCCGGATCCCGCACCCAGAACGCGTTGAGCACACTCTCGCGCGCCTCGATGACCGACTGGACGGCCTCGTGGACCTGGACCGGCGACAACGTGCGGTCAGCGAAGCGGGCCACCATCTCGACGGCCGGCATGGTGGCAAGGCCCTGTTCCGTGAGCACCCGCGGTCTCCCTTCTCCCCCAGCCACCGCTGGGCGGTGCCCCTGGCGATACCTGGGAAATTCGAACCCTTGACAAGAGCAATTTAAGTCGTCACGGTACCTGGCAAATGAGCTTACTGGTCAGGCCAGTCACAACGAAAGGTGTCGTCCATGGCGCGGGACCCCGAGGTCGTGCGGCTCGCCGTCATACCGGGTGACGGGATCGGCCCTGAGGTCGTCGCGGCGACCGTGCCCACGCTCCGGACCGCGCTGGAGGCCGAAGGCCACCGGCTCGACGTGACCTCGTACGACTGGGGAGGCGAGCGGTACCTCCGGCAGGGCGCGGCGATGCCGGCCGATGCGGCCGACCTCGTCAAGAAGGCGGACGCCGTGCTGTTCGGCGCCGTCGGACGTCCCGATGTGCCGGAACACGAACTGGTCTGGGGGCTGATCATCGGCCTGCGGCAGCAACTCGACCTCGCCGTGAACCTCCGCCCGGTGCGCGCGTTCCCCGGCGTTCCCACCAAGGTGCGCGACACCGATGGGGTGGACCTGGTGATCGTGCGCGAGAACACCGAGGGCGAGTACGTCGGCGCCGGCGGGGTGGCGCACGCCGGCAGCGGACACGATCTCGGCATCGAGGTCGCGGTGCACTCCCGTCGCGTCATCGAGCGGGCGGCGCACCAGGCGTTCGCCCTGGCCGGCCGGCGGTCGGGACATCTGTGTCTGGTGACCAAGTCCAACGCGATGCGATACGGCTATCCGCTGTGGGACCGGGTGGTGCGCGAGGTCGGCGAGCACTATCCGGCGGTGCGGCTGGAAACCGTGCTGGTCGACGCCATGGCCGCCCGCATGATCCAGGCTCCGCGATCGCTTGACGTGCTGCTCGCGAGCAACCTGTTCGGCGACATCCTGTCCGATCTCGCCGCGGTGCTGGCCGGCGGTATGGGCATGGCGCCCAGTGCCAACGTCCTTCCGGGCGCGGACGTGCCGGGTATCTACGAACCCGTGCACGGCTCCGCACCCGACATCGCCGGGAAGGGCGTGGCGAATCCGGTGGCATGCATGCTCTCCGGCGCGATGCTGCTCGACGACCTCGGACACGCCGGCGCGGCTCGCCGCCTCCGCGAGGCCGTGGCGGCCACCTTGCGCGACGCCCGGCACCACACGGCCGACCTCGGCGGCAACGCCACCACGGCGGAGGTGGCATCCGCCGTCCTGCACACGATGGAAAGCCAGGGGTAGTACCTATGAGAGATACCAGGCGGCTGGCGCGGGGGACCGGGACCCTCGCGGCCACGCTCGCATGCCTGCTGCTGGCAGCCTGCTCGGCCGGGTCCACGGCATCCGGCGGCACCGGGAAGAACGCCCTCAACGTCGGCCTCACCGCCGAGCCGGCCAACTTCGACTTCACCAAGACCGAAGGCGCCGCCATTTCGCAGGCACTGCTCTACAACGTCTACGAAAACCTGGTGAAGCTGGACCAGTCCGGGAAGATACGGCCCCAACTGGCCACGTCGTGGACCCTGTCCAAGGACCGCAAGACGTACACCTTCCACCTGGTGAAGAACGCCAGGTTCAGCAATGGCGCACCGTTCACGGCCAAGGACGCCGCATTCTCCATCCAGCGTGTCAGCTCCGACTGGACGATCGCGCAGAAGGCCCAGATGGACGTCGTCGATACGGCGCGGGCGGTGTCGCCCACCGAACTGAAGGTCTCCCTGAAGCGGCCGAGCAACGACTGGCTGTACCGGATGACCACTCGCGTCGGCGCGATGTTCAGCCGGACCGGCGTGGACAAGCTGGCCACCGAGCCGGTGGGCACCGGCCCGTATGTGGTGAAGAAGTGGAACCGCGGCGACTCGATCACGCTCGGCCGTCGTCATGACTACTGGGGGCGCAAGCCGCACTTCGCGTCGGTCACCCTCAAGTACTTCAAGGACCCGACGGCCATGAACAACGCGCTGCTCACGGGCACCATCAACGTGATCGGCACGATGCAGTCCCCGGATTCCCTGTACCGGTTCGCGAACAACCCGAAGTACAAGGTCATCGAGGGCACGACCAATGGCGAGGTGGTCCTCTCGCTCAACAACGGCTCGGGCCCGCTGAAGAATCCGAGGGTCCGCCAGGCAGTCCGCTACGCCATCGACCACAAAGCCCTGATGGACACCTGCTGGGCGGGCCGCGGCAAGCTCATCGGCAGCATGGTCCCGCCGACCGACCCGTGGTACCAGAACCTCACGAACGAGTATCCGTACAACCGCGACAAAGCCAAGAAGCTCCTCGAGGAGTCCGGCCAAGCCGGCCGTACGCTGCGGCTGCGGCTTCCGACGCTGCCCTATGCCACCGCGTGCGGCACCGTGGTCAAGAGCCAGCTCGAACAGGCCGGGTTCAAGGTCAAGCTCGACCAGCTGGAGTTCCCCGCCGCCTGGCTGACCACCGTGTTCAAGAACGCCGACTACGACATGTCCATCATCAGCCATGTGGAACCCCGCGACATGCAGGCGGTGTTCGGGAGCAAGACCTCCTACACCCGCTACGACAGCCCTGAATTCCGCGCGCTGCTGAAGAAGGCGGACCAGGGCACCCAGAAGGAGCAGATCACCGCCATGCGGGCGGCCGCCCGGCTGCTGTCCAAGGACGCCGCGGCCGACTGGCTGTTCCTGCTCCCGAACCTGATGGTGGCGAACAAGGACATCACCGGCCTGCCGGTGAACACCGTCTCCGAGTCACTGGATCTCACCGGCCTGGGCCGGTCATGAAAGGCGGCCTCAACCCATGATCGTCCGTCTGGCGCAGCGGATCGCGATCCTCCTGGCCAGCCTTGCCGTGAGCTCCGTCCTGGTGTTCGCGTTCATGGCGGTCCTGCCGGGGGATCCGGCGCGCGTCGCACTCGGCACCAGCGCCTCGGACACCGCGGTGGCGCAACTGCGCGAGCAGTTCGGGCTCAACCGGCCGCTCGTGGAGCAGTACCTGAGCTGGATCCACGGACTGGTGACCTTCGACCCGGGCAACTCCTACATCTCCCACGCGCCGATCGGCCCGCAGATCTCCGACCGTCTCCAGGTCACCCTGTGGCTGGTCGGCACCGGGATGGTGATCGCCTGCATCGTGGCGATTCCCATGGGCATGGTCATGGCCGTGCGGCACCGCAGGCCGTCCGGGCTCATCCTCTCGGCCCTGTCCCAGATCGGCGTGGCCGTCCCGGCCTTCCTCGCGGGCATCCTCCTGATCACCGTGTTCGCGGTGGGGCTCGGGTGGCTGCCGGCGAACGGCTGGACACCGCCGGTCGAGGATCCGGTCCTCTTCCTCAAGCAGCTGGTGCTGCCCGCGCTGTCCCTCGGCGTGGTGCAGGGGGCAGTGCTCACCCGCTATGTCCGCAGCGCCGTGCTCGATGTCCTCAGGGAGGACTATCTGCGCACCGCTCGGGCCAAGGGACTCCGCCCGACGCAGGCGCTGCTGCGGCACGGCCTGCGGAACGCGGCGGTGCCCGTGGTCACCGTCCTGGCGCTGCAACTCGCCACGCTGCTGGTGGGCGCCGTCGTCATCGAACGGGTCTTTGTCATCCCCGGGCTCGGGAGCCTGCTGCTGGACAGCGTCTCCAACCGCGACCTCATCCTGGTGCAGGACGTGGTCATGATCATCGCAACGGCGGTGCTGCTCGTGAACTTCCTGGTGGACATCATCTATCTGCTGATCGACCCGCGACTGAGGGTGGGTGCGTCATGAGTGTTCCGGACACGGAAGCCGCTGTCGCGTCCGTGGCGCCCGAGGGCCGTCGGCGGCGCCGCCCGGTGCCGGGCAGCCTCCTGGTGGGCGCTCTCATCGTCGTGGTCGTACTCGGCATGGCGCTGCTGTCCTTCGTGTGGACCCCGCACGATCCGACGCTGGTGAACCCCGCGGCACGGCTGGAGACGCCGTCGTCGGAGTACTGGTTCGGCACGGACAAATTCGGCCGCGACGTGTTCAGCCAGATCATGATGGGCTCGCGCACCACGCTGTTCGTCGGCTTCGTGGCGGTGGGGGTCGCCGCCCTGGTCGGAGTGCCCCTCGGCATCGTCGCCGGAATGGCGCCCGGCTGGTTCGGCGAGCTGCTCATGCGCGGCAACGACCTGATTCTCGCCTTCCCGGCGCTCCTGCTGACCATCATGTTCTCCGCCGTGTACGGTGCCGGCACGCTGGTCGCGATGGTCGCCATCGGCATCGCGTCCATCCCCCATTTCGCCCGGCTGATCCGCGGCGGCACGCTGCAGGTCATGCGGACCGAATACGTCATCGCCGCGCGCGCGGCGGGCCGCGGGCCGTTCGCGATCGCCCTGCGGCATGTCCTGCCCAACGTCAGCGGTCTCGTCATCGTGCAGGCGTCGGTCGGATTCGCCATCGCCGTACTCGCCGAAGCCGCGCTGTCGTTCCTGGGCTTCGGAACCCCGCCCCCCACACCGTCCTGGGGCCGGATGCTGCAGGAGAGCCAGGAGATGCTGTCGATCGCTCCCCGGCTCGCCGTGTTTCCGGGCATCGCGATCGCGGTGGCGGTGCTCGGATTCAATCTGCTCGGTGACGGCCTGCGCGACCGCTTCGACCCCAAGATGGAGGACCGCCGATGACCCCGGCACCTGACACGGCACCGGCCTCCGCAGCGGGCTCCCCCGACTCTCCCGACTCGCCCGATGACGTATTGACCGTGCGGAAACTCGACGTCGCGGTCGGCGGCCGCAAGCTCGTCGAGGACGTCGACTTCACCATCCGGGCGGGCGAACGGGTCGGCCTGATCGGCGAGTCGGGGTCGGGCAAGTCGCTGACCGCGCTGAGCGTCATGGGCCTGCTTCCCGAGGAGCTCCGGGCCACGGGTTCGGTGCGGCTCGCCGGAGTCGGCCACGACCTGGTGGGGGCCGACGAGGCGCGGATGTCCCGGGTGCGGGGCAAGGAGATCGCCATGGTCTTCCAGGAGCCCATGACCGCTCTGAACCCCACGATGAAGGTCGGGCGGCAGATCGCCGAGGTACTGCTGATCCACCGGACCAGGCCCGACCGCGCGTCCGCTCGCGCCGCCGCCGTGGAACTCCTCGACCAGGTGGGACTGCCCGATCCCGCGGTCGCCGCCGACGCCTACCCGCACCAGTTCTCCGGCGGCCAGCGGCAACGGGTGGTGCTGGCCATCGCCCTCGCGAACGACCCCGCGCTGCTGGTCTGCGACGAACCCACCACCGCACTCGACGTCACGGTGCAGGCGCGAGTGCTCGACCTGATCGTGCGGGGCGTCCAGGACCGCAGGTCGGCCATGCTCTTCATCACCCACGACCTGCCCGTGGTGGCCACCGCCTGCGAGCGGGTCATGGTCATGTACGGCGGGCGGGTGGTCGAGTCCGGCCCGGTCAGGGAGGTGTTCACGCGCCCCCGGCACCGCTACACCCAGGGTCTGATCGGCGCCTCCGACCTGACCGTGGTCGACGACCGAGGCCGGCTGGTCACCATCGGCGGGTCGGTTCCGCCCGCGGGACAGTTCCCCGCAGGATGCGTCTTCAGAAACAGATGCGCCCAGGCCACCGAGGTGTGCGCCACCCGGCCGGAATGGGTCGCGACCGGGCCGGACTCCGGCTACGCCTGCTTCCACCCGGTGTCCGAGAGCGGCGCACCCGGGACCGGCACCCCCACGAACCAGGAGGCCGGCCATGGCTGAGCAGCCGACCAGCGCCCCCCGTGCCCCCGGGCGGGGGACCGGCCCGGCGGATGCCATCAGCGTCCGCGACGTCACCCGCGACTACCGGCGACCTCGTACCTCGCTGCGCCACCCCAGCCCGCCGGTGCACGCGCTGCGCGGCGTCAGCTTCGCCGTCCCGCCGGGGCAACGGTTCGGCATCGTGGGCGAGTCGGGGTGCGGCAAGTCGACCCTGCTGCGGATTCTGGCCGGGCTCGACCGCCCCACCAGCGGCAGCGTCGCGATCGACGGCCGGGACATCACCGGGCTCCGGGAGAGACAGCTCCGGTTCGTCCGCGAGCGGCTCCAGCTCGTGTTCCAGGACCCGATGAGTTCGCTGGATCCGCGCATGCGCGTCGGCGACATCGTGGCCGAGCCGCTCGTCGCACAGGGTCACGGGAACCGCCGCGAGCGGGTGTCCGAGCTGCTCGAGGCCGTCGGCCTGCGAGCCGACGCGGCGGACCGGTATCCGCACCAGTTCTCCGGCGGTCAGCGGCAGCGCATCTCGATCGCGCGCGCTCTGGCCCCCCGCCCGAAGATCATCGTGGCCGATGAGCCGGTGAGCGCCCTGGACGTGTCCGTACGGGCCCAGGTCCTCAACCTCATCGCCGACCTCGTCGACGAGTTGTCCCTCACGCTGGTCTTCGTCTCCCACGACCTGTCCGTGGTCCGCCATGTGTGCGACCGGGTCGCGGTCATGCACAACGGGCAGATCGTGGAGACCGGGGCCACCGAGCAGGTGTACGAGGACCCGCAACATTCCTACACACGCAGGCTGATCTCCGCCGTTCCCACTCTGGGCAAGGCACTGTCCGGAGTGTCGGCGGCCGACCTCAACCGGGAGTACCAACCGTGACGACCCATGCCGAACCCGCCGGCGAAAGCCCCGTGGCGAGGGAGTTTCCCGAGGGTCTTCCCATCGGTGACACCTGGGTGGAGGCACCCGCCACCGAGGACGTCCGTTTCCCCTACGACGGGACGCTCGTCGCACGGGCGCCGATCGGGGACACCGCCCTCGCCCGCCACGCGGTCGACGCGGCCCTCGCGATCCGCGAGCGCGTCGGCCGGCTCCCCTCGCACGTACGCAGGGCGGCGCTGCTCGCGACGCACGAGGCGGTCGGTTCCCGGCGCGCGGACTTCGAGCGGCTCCTCGTCCTGGAGACCGGCAAGCCGCTGGTCGACTGCCGGGTCGAGGTGGACCGCACCCTGCTGACCCTGCTCACGGCGGCCGAGGAAGTGGCCCGGCTGCACGGGGAGACGGTGCCGCTGGACCTGCTGCCGTCGGGGGAGGGGCTGCTCGGCTTCTGGACCCGCAAGCCGATTGGCGTGGTGGTGGGCATCGCGGGCTTCAACTACCCGCTGCTGCTCGCCGCGCACAAGATCGCGCCGGCGCTGGCCGCCGGCTGCCCGATCATCGCCAAGCCCGCCCCGCAGACCCCGCTGGCCACCCTGTGGCTGGTGCACCTCCTCCGTGAGGCCCTGCGCGCCGGCGGTGCGCCACAGGCCGCGGTGCAGCTGGTGACCGGGGGCCCCGAGGTGGGCATCGCGCTGACCACCGACCGCCGGATCGGAGCGGTGTCCTTCACCGGTTCCGCCGCCGTCGGCCACCAGATCGCCCGGGACGCGGCACCCACCAAGGTGCTGCTCGAACTCGGCTCCAACGCCGCCCTGGTGGTGGCCGCCGACGCCGACCTCGACGCCGCCGCCGACGCGGTGGTGCGCGGCGGGTACTACGCGTCGGGCCAGGCGTGCATCAGCGTGCAGCGGGTCATCGTGGTGGACTCCGTGCGGAAGGAGTTCGTGGCCCGCCTGACGGAGCGAGTGGCCCAGGTGGCCGTGGGCGATCCCCGTGATCCGCAGACGCGTGTCTCGGCACTCATCGACAAGCGGTCGACCGAGCGGGTGCGCGCGTGGCTGGCCGAGGCGGTGGAGGCGGGGGCGTCGCTGGTGGCCGGAGGATCGGTCACCGATGGTGTGATCGAGCCCGCCCTGCTGCTCGATGTGGACCGCGCCCTCGCCGTCTGGGACGAGGAAGTGTTCGGCCCCGTGGTCGCCGTACGGTCAGTCCCCGATCTGGAGACTGCCTTCGACCTGGTCAACGACTCGCGCTACGGACTGCACGCGAGCGTCTACACCAGCGCCCTGGACACCGCGTTCGCCGCTCTCGACCGCCTGGAGGTGGGCGGAGTGGTGGTCAATGAGGTTCCCGGTTTCCGTTCCGATGTCATGCCGTACGGCGGTGTGAAGGACTCCGGGGCCGGACGGGAGGGCCCGAGGTTCGCCATCGAAGAGCTCACCGTGACCCGTATGGCAGTGATCCGTCCGACGACAACGAAGCCGTGAGGACCACCATGCAAGCAAAGGACCGCACCGATGCGGTGGACGCGTACTCCGGCCTGTTCCGGCTCGACGGCCGCAGGGCTGTCGTGGTGGGCGCGGGCAGTGGGATCGGCCGCGAGAGCGCCTTGGCCCTCGCCGCGCACGGGGCCACGGTGGTGTGCGCCGACCGTGATCTGACGGCGGCCACGGAGTCGGCGTCGATGGGGCCGGGCCTGTCGCCGTACGCCCTCGATGTGCTCGACGGCGAGGCGGTCGCGCGTGCCGCCGAGGAGCTCGGACCCGTCGATGTGCTCGTCTTCACCGCCGCGACGAACGTGCGCAAGCACCTGCTCGACTACACGGCGGAGGAGTTCGACCGGGTCGTGGCGCTCAATCTGCGTGCGTCCTTCGACCTGGTGCGGGCGTTCGGCCGCGGCATGGCCGAACGCGGCAGGGGAAGCATCATCGGCTTCAGCTCGATCCGCGCGGTGGCCGTCGAACCGGGGCAGGGGGTGTACGCGGCCACGAAGGCCGGTCTCGTCCAGATGCTGCGGACCGCGGCGGCCGAGCTGGGACCGTCGGGCGTGCGGGTGAACACCGTCGCCCCGGGCGTCGTGGACACACCGCTGACCGCGCAGATCAGGGCCGTACCGGAATGGTCCGAGGCCTATGCGGCGAAGAGCGCCCTGGGCCGCTGGTCCCGGCCCGACGAGCTGGCCGGCGCCGTCGTCTACCTCGCGTCGGACGCGTCATCCTTCGTCACCGGGAGCCAGCTCTTCGTGGACGGAGGCTGGACGGCGATCGACGGACGCTATACGCCGCCCAACTGACGGGGCGCCGGACACTCTCAGGCCCCCTTTTCCTGGGTTCAACCCGGCCGAGGGGGCCTGAAGGCCGTATCAGTCGATGCGCTCGAAGGGTGTCGTGCCCGCTTCGTCCGGCGCGACCGTGAAGACGACCTTCTCGAACTTCCCGGTGAACGCGAATTCGCCGTCATAGCTGGGTGAGGAGGGCGACAGGGTGTCCCGGCCGATGTCGAGGCCCTGCCATCCCAGGAAGTGGGGAAGCACCCGCGGAATGTCCGCGCTGCCCACCGACCTGCCTGACACATACAGGTGTCCAACGCCCCGCATGTCTCCGGTCTTGTCGAAGGCGAAGGTCAGCTCCGCCGGGCCGACCGGGAGCTCCTCCGCCGAGGTCACCGTGTACCGGGTGCCGAGGAAGTTGTACTCGTAGACCAGCCGGTTGTCCTTGACGTACAGGACGTATCCGCTGCTGATGTTGCCCAGGGAGACCAGGACACCCTCGTCCGACGTGGCGGCCCGGTCGACGTACGCGGTGATGGGGTGCGCGCGGTTCATCACCGGTGGCACCGCGGCGATGGGCAGATGGGCCATGCCGGGGTAGTAGGTGAAGGTGGCGCGCCTGCGCGGAGAGCCGGGGCGCGGAATCTTCGCCCGGTAGGCGAATCCGTTGTCGTCCAGCGGCAGCACATCGTACTTCCCGGCTTCCACCCAGAAGCGGGAGACCATCTTCTGCAGTTGCTCGGGCCGCTCCTCCGCCAGGTCGTTGCATTCCGAGAAGTCGGTGTCGGGGTGGTAGAGCTCCCACTTGTCGTCGTCGAAGGAGGCCACCCTCGTGGGTGTTCTGCTTGTAGCGCTTGAACGGTGTGTTGCCCGCCTGCGCCCAGCCCAGGGGTAGTTTGCGTGCGCGCGCGAGGATGCCCCGTTCGATCTGGCGGGCGTGCCGGGTCGCGCGCTCGGCGTCCCAGCCGTGGTCGAACCGGCCCCGGTATTTCTCCAGGTACTCCCGCGGGGCCTGGTGCGGGGCGTGCGCCGCACCGAAGGCCAGGTACATGAAGAAGGGCCTCTCGGGAGTGACCGACGTCTGGTCCGTGACGAATTCGATCGCCCGGTCCACCAGGTCCTCACTGAGGTGATAGCCCTCTTCCGGGCTCTTCGGCGGAGCCACGGCGTGGTTGTCGTAGAACAGCTCCGGATAGAAACTGTCCGTCTCGGCTTCCAGGAATCCCGTAGCAGCGCTCGAACCCACGGGAGAGCGGCCACTGGGTGTACGGCCCGGACGCGGTGGTCTGCTCCATCATGGCCGGGGTCTCGATGTCCGAGCCGAAACAGCCGAGGTCGGAGAAGCCGACGTCGTCGAGCACGATGACCACGACATTGGGCGTGTCCTCGGGCGGCGTCGGCTGCTCGGGCCACCACGGCGTCGACTCCTCGTAGGTCGTGCCGATCTCGCCTTGGAAAGTGCCGCTCGCGGACGGCGGACGCGGAGAGGAGTTGGTCATCCAGGACGCTCCTTTACATGGACACTGGTGCGCTGTGCCGGCGGTCCGTCAGCGTGGCGGGGGCAGGTCCGCCGCGCAGCGGAACCCCATGTGCCCGGTGCTGCTGTCGGGTGTGTTGGAGGTGCGCGCGGCGACGCGGTAGCGGTTGCAGTACGACGCGTGGCACAGGTAGGAGCCGCCGCGGATCACCTTCGCCTCCCCGGCGGGAGGTCCGGCCGGGTCCTGGCGGGTCTCCGGGCGGTCGGCCGCGTGCCAGGTGGTGCTCCACCAGTCGGAGCACCATTCCCACACATTGCCCGAGGTGTTGTACACGCCGAGGTTGTTGGCCCGGTAGGACTTGACCGGCGCGGTTCCCAGATACCCGTCCTCACCCGTGTTGACCTGTGGGAACTGCCCCTGCCAGATGTTGCAGCGGTGCTGCCCGCGAGGCAGGAGCTCATTCCCCCACGGGTAGCGGGCGCGCTCCAGACCGCCACGTGCCGCCATCTCCCACTCCGCCTCCGTGGGCAGGCGCTTGCCCGCCCAGGCCGCGTAGGCGGACGCGTCACGCCAGGAGACATGGACGACAGGGTGGTTCGACAGATCGGTCCATGACGACCCCGGCCCGTAGGGGGCCCGCCAGCACGCCCCGTCCACCGCGAGCCACCAGGGTGCCTGCGCCACCGTGCCGTCGCGCACCAGATGCCGGGCGTCGGGGTGGACGAGTGCGTAGAACACGAAGGACCAGCCGTAGCGCTCGGCATCGGTCCGGTAGCCGCTGCTGCGCACGAACGTCGCGAACTGCCGGTTGGTGACAGCGGTCGCGTCGATGAGGAACGGCGACAGCCGCACGGCCCGGACCGGCCCCTCACCGTCCTCGGGAAACGCGTCGGCGTCATCGCCTCCCATCAGATACGTCCCCGCGGGGATGCGAAGCATGGCGCGCAGCCCCTGCGCCCGGTCCCGATCCGAGGCCTGGAGCCGCACGGCGGACGGTTCGGGGATCTCCCGGCCGCCCCCTGATGTGGGGGCGCAGCAGGCTCCTGACATCGCTCCTCCAACCGCGGCCGCTGTTTCTCGCCCGACTCCAGGTCTCCTGAGGTGACTGGTCTGGCCAGCATCTATTCTGGCTAGTTGAATGAGTGTGTTTCGGTCCGAATACCGCTGTCAAGGGAGTCATCGAGCCGCGGGGACGCCACGTGGAGCGGTTCGTTCGGCTACCCGTAGCGGAACGAACCCGCCGCACCGCCTGGTCGCGGCCTGCTCCGCGTTCATCGCAGTGCTGTTGCCCGCGGGATGTGGTCGGTTTCGCGTTGAGCGGCGTACCAGCCCAGTGCGCGCACCATGGCCTTGTGCGGGGTGGGCGGGAGCAAGGGGGCGAGGGTGTCCCAGGTCTTGTCGACGAGTTCGCGGGCCTCGGCCATGCACGCGTCGAGGGCTCCGCTGCGCATCAGCAGGTCGGACGCCTGGAGCGCACCGGCGTCGGAGCACTGCCGGAGGGCGTCGCGCAGGCGTTGGCGGTCGGTGGTGTCGAGGAGGCGGGTGGCGTGGGCCACGGGGTAGGTGACCTCGCCGTTGCGGAGGTCTTCGGCGGGGGAGCGGGTGGTGATGCCCTGCCGGTGTTCGTCGGGGGTGCACTGCCCGTACAGGTCGAAGACGTCGTCGGTGATCTGGTAGGCGATTCCGACGGCTTCGAAGTACGCGCAGATCGCGTCGAGTTGGGTCTCGTCGGCGCCGCCGAGGATCGCGGAGACCTCGGCGGTGCTGCGGACGAGCATGCCCGTCTTGAGCCGGTGGGCGGTGCGGATCTGGTCGAGGAGGGGGCGGGCGTCACCGGTTGCCACGGCTTGGTCGAATGCGGTGTGGTGCCCGGCGAGGTCGAGGGCCTGACCGGCGTGGGCGGCGCGCAGGTCTCGCAGATAGAGGCGGTAGATGCGCAGCATGGTGGCGGGGTCGGCCTGCGGGACGCGCTGGATGAGGGCGTCGAAGGTGTAGTAGCCGAGGGTGCCCGCGGTGATCGCGGGAGCGGTGCCGAAGATCTCGTGGACGCTCGGACGGCCGCGCCGGGTGGGCGAGTTGTCCTGGATGTCATCGATGACCAGAGCCGAGACATGGAGCAGCTCGGTGACCGCGGTCAGCGGCCGGTAGGGCTCGGGGTCGGCGCCGAGAAGGCAGAGGACGGCCGCGGCCACGTAGGGGCGCCAGGAGCGTCCGGGGTTGTCCAGCAGGTGCAGAAGGGGAGCGGCGACCGCCTGGTGGAGGCGGATCCGGGCGGCGGTGTCCAGGTCCGTTCCGCCGCTGGTGCCGGTGAGCAGACCCAGCGCGGTCTCGTCGGCGGCATCGGTGGAATAGAGCGCGGCGGCTTCCGCACGGGCGATGTCGTGGGTGCGGCGCATGTAGTGCTCGATATCGCCGATGGTGTTGGTCGGGAGGGTCTGAAGGAATGCCGTGCCGGCCACGGACGTGTTTCCCATGACGCCGCGCACGGTGGCGGGGCTCTCCCAGAAGGCGCGTCCGACGAGCAGAGTACGGACCTCGCCCTCCGCCGCCGGAGCGATCACCTCGACGTCCAGCCCGAGGTCGGGGACGCGCACGCGCACCGCGGTGGGGTAGGTGTTGAGGGTGGCCAGTGAGGTCCAGTGGCGCACGGGCTGCCAGTCCACGTCGTGGTAGCCGACGCCGCCATCCGGGGCAACCGCCGTGGCGCGGGTGAATTCCAGCGTGGCGGCGCCCGTGGCGGGATCGGTGTTGCGCGCGTGAATGCAGCTGATCTCCCAGCCGTTGCCGAGCTGGATGCCGGCCCACTCCCAGGTGTGGTCCGGCGTTCCCGGGGTCCGCTCGACGTCGTAGTAGGTGCTGCCCCAGTCCTGCTCGAACCAGGCGTGCCCCGCCACCCGTCTTTGGGTGCCGTCCGCACGACGCAGGGTCCCGTGGGCGTGCAGCCGGGGCACGAAGTACGACGTCATCGCGTCCGCGTCGGTCGGAAGCCGCCCCGGATAGCGCCCACGTGCGTCGAACTGCGGGACCGCCGCCTTGACGGGGGTGAGGAGAAGCTCGAAGCGTTCCCTGTCCTGGAAGGCCAGGCGGTATCCGCCGTCCTCCGCACGGCGCAGCGCGGCCACGTCCCCGAAGGACATGTCCAGCGTTTCGGCCGACTCCACCACCGGCTCGGCCAGCAGCCGGTCGGGCAGCAGCGGGCCCTCGGCGAGGGCCTCCGCCAGCGCCTCGCGGACCCGGTGATCCTGCGCGGTGTCGCCGCGGAGCGCCTCGCGGACCGCGCGATGCATGGTGGGCGTGAGCCAGGCGCCGTGGGTGACCCCTGCCGGTCCCGAGCACGTGGACACCACGCCGTACCCGGGACCGGCCGCGCGGTCCCGTACGTCGTGGTGTTTCAGGACGCTGACCATCCACGTGTACTCGTCGCCGCTCTCATCCCGCAGATGCCCGTTGAGATACCACCCTTCGGCACCGGCCGAAGGGTGCGGCAGGCCAATGGGCGCTGAGCCGGCGGTGTGCTGCGGTGCGGCCTGCGAAGGGCCCTGCGCCGGGGGACGGGACGCGGAGATGGTCATGCCGGAAACCTAGACGTCCGTACCCCGCTCACCGGGTGCTGTCGTAACGGCCCCACCTCATCGGATGACAACGCGGCCCGGATATCGGGTCGTCGCCGTGCCCTCGACGCCGCCCGCTCGTTATAGCGGAACGCCAAGGGGAGGAGGCCCTCGATGGAGGTGACCGGCGTGTACCACGCCTACGGCCGACGTGCGGTGCTGGGCGGTGTCGACCTGCGACTGCGCCCCGGTGTACTGGCCGGAATCGTGGGGGAGAACGGCGCGGGCAAGACGACCCTGCTGAGGATTCTCTCAGGCGAACTGGCCCCCGACCGCGGCACGGTCCACCACTACGGCGGTTTCGGTCACTGCCCGCAGGCCGCCGTCCTCAACGACGCGCTCACCGTCCGCCAGCACCTGAAGTACTTCAAGGCCGCCTACGGCCTGAGTGACCTGGTGCGAGCCGAAGAGGTCATGGAGGCACTCCAGTTCAGCGAGTACGCCGACGAACGGGCCGGAGTCCTCAGCGGCGGAACCCGGCAGAAACTGAACCTCACCCTGGCCCTCATGCACAATCCCCGGACACTGCTGCTGGATGAGCCCTACCAGGGCTTCGACTGGGAGACCTACCAGCGGTTCTGGGACCTGGCCACAAGGCTGCGCGAGGACGGCCGATCGGTCCTCGTGGTCTCCCACCTGGCCTACGACGCCGAACGCCTCGACACCTTGTGGCGCCTGGACGGGGGCCGTCTCCACGGGCAGATCGCGGAGCCCACCGCATGACACCTCCCCGAGCCGTACGCCGCAACCGCACCCTCTTCATGACCGCGGCCCGCTACGCGCTGATCGAGCACCTGCGCAACCGCTTCGCCATGGTCCTCATCGCCCTGTTCATCCCCGTGTGGACCGCGCTGGCGTTCTGGTCCGTACCCAGCACCCCCACCCGCTTCCGGCTGCGTGCGACCGGTGACCTGCTCACCCCGCACGGCAACCAGCTCACCGAGATCACCGGCGCCCTCAACGCCGTCACCCTGATCGTCGGCTTCATGATGTTCGCGGCCTCTTTCGCGGGCGGCCACTTCGACCGCCGACTGGCCCTGGCCGGCTACCCCCGCACCCATCTCGTCCTGGCCAAGCTCACCTCCTTGACGCTGGCCTCCGCCGCCGTGGCCGCCTACGCGACCATCCTCACCCGCACCTTCTGGGCACCCGAGCAGCCCGCCCTGCTCGCCGCCGCTCTCTTTTGCGCCGGCATCACCTATGGCGCCCTGGGCGTCGCCTTCGGCTCACTGCTGCGCCGTGAAGTGGAGGGCATGTTCGCCATCGTGATGACCAGCGTGATCGACCTCGCCCTGCAAAATCCCCTCTACAGCTCCAGCTCCGACGGCAGCGTGGTGCGCTACCTGCCCTCCTACGGTGCGATGCAGGCCGCCACCGGCGCCGGGTTCTCCAGCACGCCACTTCCGAAGTACCTCGCCATCCAGGCCGGCTGGTTCACCGCCGCCGCACTCATCGCCCTCCTTGCCTTCCACTGCCGCACCCGCAACACCCTCGGCAAGAGCGGACGGCCGCGCTCGTGGCGACTCGTCGAACTCGTCTAGTCCGCGCCCTCCCCGGGTGGGACTCGCGGGGATTCCCACCCGGGGGAGGAGCTGGGCTCAGGCCCGGGGAGCTGGGCTCAGGCCGTGGAGATGGCGGCGTTCATCTCCCACATGAGCACCTCGGCGCCGTCGGGGCCGCCGGTGACGCGCTGGCCCTCCGCGCCGGTGATACGGACCGCGTCGCCGGTGGCCAGTGTTCCCGCGCCCTCCAGCTCGGCGCTGCCGCGCGCGACGAAGAGGTGGACGAAGGGAGCGGTGACGATCTCCAGGGTCTCGGCGGGGCGGATGCGGGCCACGTGCAGGGCGGCGTGCTTCTGCCGGATGCCGATCGCGCGCTGGTTGCTGTGCTCGGGCATGCCGGAGGCGAGAGTGGCCCAGCCGCCGAGGGCGAGTTCGGCGTTGATGTCGAGCTGCTCGTAGCCGGGCCGGATACCGGACTCGTCGGGGATGGTCCACATCTGGATGAAGTGGACGGGGTCATCGTGCTCGGGTCGGCCGGTAAGGGTCCAGGAGTCGTTCTTCTCGCTGTGGAGGATGCCGGTGCCGGCGCTCATCCGCTGGGCGAGGCCGGGGTAGATCACCCCGTTGTGCCCCTCGGAGTCCTGGTGGACGAGGCCGCCGTCGAGGACCCAGGTGATGATCTCCATGTCCCGGTGGGGGTGGGTCTCGAAGCCGGTGCCGGGGGCGACCACGTCGTCGTTGGAGACCAGCAGAAGCCCGAAATGGGTGTTCTTGGGGTCCCAGTGGCGCGAGAAGGAGAAGGAGTGGTGGGAGTCGAGCCAGCCGGCGCGGGTGTGGAAACGCTCGTTGGCGCGCCGGATGTCGAGCAGGGAGGCCATGGTGGTGGTGTCCTTTCTGTCCGCGCGGCCGGGGGGTCGACCCGGTGATGTAGTTGAACGTTATACAACATCGCGAGCCGAATCATTCCCGTCGCTCCCAGTCGGCGGCATCATCGCCGCCCCGGCTACACCGACCGCTGCCAAGTTCACCGACGGCGCCGCGGGCTGCGCGCCCGGGTGGCCGTAACCCGTTCGGCGGGGCACGTCCGGGGGCCCGGTGGCTGGGGGGCCACCGGTGACAGCATCGTCACGGGCAGACCGGCGTGGCAGGAATCGAGAGCATCGAGAAAGGTCGCGTCATGGGGCAGGCGTACGAGCCCGTGCGCTCGGCCCGGCTGGTCCAGGAGCGCTTCTGGCCGCAGCTCCAGGCGTTCCTCGAGCCCGGCGACGTGGTGATCGCCGACCAGGGCACCTCGTACTACGGATGTGCCGAACTGCCTCTCCCGCACGGCTGCACCTTCGTGGGCCAGCCGCTGTGGGGGTCGATCGGCTACACGCTTCCGGCGCTGCTGGGACCCATGCTGGCGGCGCCCGACCGCCGCCACATCCTGCTGATCGGCGACGGCTCCTTCCAGCTGACGGCGCAGGAGCTGTCCACGGTGCTGCGGCAGGGGTTCACCCCCGTCATCATCCTGGTCAACAACGACGGCTATACGGTCGAGCGCCGCATCCTCGGCGCGGACGCGAGCTACAACAACATCGCCACCTGGCGGTACGACCGGCTGGTCGAAGCATTCGACCCCCAGAACCTGGCCATCACCGCCAAGGCGGACACCGAGGACACCCTCGCGGCCGCGCTCGACACGGCCAGGAGCAACCGCGACCCGCTCGTCTTCATCGAGGCAGTCATGGAACGCCTGGATGCCCCGGAGTCTCTCGTCAAGCTGGGCAAGGCGTTCGCCACCGCGGACTACCACCACGCGCCCGTCTCCTGAGCGCACACCACAGGGGTGCGTCCGTGCGCCCGTGTGCCCGGGCGGACCGCCGTTCTGCTGTACAGCCCGCCCGGACACAGAATCTAGCGCTATTGTCTAGAAGTGGAATTTTAGTTGATGATGTGAGCGCGTCGCGGACCATGCCCCAGGGCGACGGTGTGCAGGCGATCCGGGCGACGAACAACCTTCGAGGAAACGGACCTCACCCCATGACCACCACCCCGTCCACCAGTACCAGGACGCTCGCCGACCCCGACACCCCCTTCGCGGTCGTCGACGTACACAAGGCGCTGCGCAACATCGACCGCCTCGCGGCCAAGGCCGACCACCTCGGCGTCGCCTTGCGGCCGCACGTCAAGACGGCCAAGAGCCTTGACGTCGCCGCCCTTATGCACGGCGGCGCGCCCCACCCCGTCACCGTCTCCACGCTCGCCGAAGCCGAGGCGTTCGCCGACGGCGGCTACACCGACATCACCTACGCCGTCGGCATCGCCCCCCACAAACTCCCCCGTGTGATCGCCCTGTTGCGCCGCGGCGTCACCCTCCGCGTCCTGCTGGACAGCACCGAGCAGGCCGCCTTCGTCGCGGCAGCCTCCCGTCGGGAGGGCATCACCATTCCCACCCAGATCGAGATCGACTGCGACGGCCACCGCGGCGGCCTCAAGACCGACGCCCCCGCCCTCGTCGACATCGGTCGCACCCTGCACGACGCCGGATGCCTGGACGGTGTGCTGACCCACGCGGGCGAGTCCTACTTCACCTACTCCGCGGAGGAGCAGCGGCTGGCGGCGAAGAACGAACGCGACACCGCCGTCGCCGCCGCCGAGAATCTGCGCGCCGCCGGGCTGCCGGTGGCCACCGTCAGCGTCGGCTCGACGCCCACCGCACACGCCGCCGAGGACCTCACCGGCGTCACCGAACTGCGCGCGGGCAACTACGTCTTCTTCGACCTGGTGATGGCCGGTCTCGGAGTGTGCCAGGTCGACGACCTCGCGCTGTCGGTCGTCGTCACCGTCATCGGGCATCGTCCCGAGCACGGCTGGATCGTCACCGACGGCGGCTGGATGGCGATGTCCCGCGACCGCGGCACGGCGGCCCAGCCGCAGGACCAGGGGTACGGTCTGGTCACCGACCTGGCGGGGCATCTGATCCCCGGCCTGGTCATGAGCGCCGCGAGCCAGGAACACGGCACCATCACCGCCCGCGACGGCGCCACCCTGCCCGACCTGCCAGTCGGCACCCGTCTGCGCGTCCTGCCCAACCATGCCTGCGCCACAGCCGCCCAACACCGCGGCTACCACGTCATCGACAGTGGCCGGACGGCGACTGACGCACCCGCTGTCCAAGCAGTCTGGCACCGCATCAGCGGCTGGTGACCAGTCGGCAACGGGTCGGCCGGGCGCATGGCTCAGGCCGACCCGCCGGCACTCATCGTGCCGGAGGCGGTCCACGATCCGTCGACCGCGATACCGACGGCCGTGGCGATCCGTCCGCGGGACTCGAGCAGCCGGGCGCGAGACCGAGGGATCAGCGGCGGGCGAGGTCGGGGCGGCAATACGACGAGAGTGCCCACCCGTGTGGCGCGGAGCCCGGACCGCCGCAACCAGATCGACCCAGCCATGGCCAGGACGAATGCCACGTCACCCACCTGGGGATGGCGTTGAATCAGCGTGGTGAGCTCCGTTCCGCCGGCCGCCGCGCATGGCAGCACGGCGCACGCCGGCAGCCGGTCGGTCCGGTCCAGGACACGCTGTATCCGGCCGAGAGCGGAGGCGATCACGACGCACTGCACGATGCTGTCCACGCGCAGTCCGGCCTTGTGCCCGATGAGCCGCGCGCAGCCATACGTACCGAGCACGGTTGCCATGGTCACGGCGGTCGCCCGCAGGTGCATCCACCTCGGGTCGAAGTGCAGTGTCCGGCGCAGCGGCATCGAAAACGTAAGCATTACGTAGCATCACCGCCGATGGAATACGTGCGATCGGGCCTTCGGCTGTGTCTTCCTCTGGATAGCCGGGCCGTGAGGCCCTCGCCCAGGACCTGGCGCAGCGCGACGCATGGCTCGACATCGCCCTGGCCGACCTCAATGAGACCGAGCGCCAGGTCCTGCTGCTCGCCGCCCGCCTGATGGACCGCCTGGCCGACTCCCCGGCCGTGCTGCCCGACCGCGCGACCAGCACCCGCTGACCGGTACTCGGGCGAGTGCGCCTGCCGAGCGATGACTAGAGCGGTACTTCGCGAGCCGAGCCGCGCGTATCAGCTTCATGTGATGTGTCACGAGCCGGTATCCGTCTCGCAGTGGGTCGTCCACGTGGGGGACGGGCGGCAACGTGGCTCGCTTAGAGTGCCGATCATGTCTCACTCAAAGATCATCGAGCCCATCGCTCAGCACCCGCGGTCCACCCGTATATCGTCCCGGCGAACGAAGAAGACCCTGATCGCGGCCATCGGCATCGGCATGGCCGTCGCTTTGAGCGGGTGCAACGACGACACCGGCGAGGCCACGGACAAGGACACCAGTGCCGCGGAGTCGAAGGCGCCCTCGGTGGGGTCGTCCCAGTCCGCTGCCCCGTCGAGCCCTTCGGGCGATCAGCCGTCGGTCGCGGGATGGCAGACGCAGACCGCGCAGAAGCACCACTTCCGCTACGACGTGCCGGCCAAGGCCAAGAAGTGGAAGGTTCTCGGGGAGGACACGGCCCTCTCCTACACGGACGAGAACGGCCAGCCGATCGTCGTCATGACCGCGGCCGCCAGCTACCGTGAGGGCGGCTGCTCCTCGAGTCCCAATCCCAAGGCCATCGGTGAGGCGGGCAAGGGGCAGCTTGCCACCGTCGGCACCACAGGCGGCGGCAAGGACGGCACCCTCCAGGAGAACGCTCGTAACTGGGCGGGCAACTGGGGCTTCGCCGCGTACGGGGGTGCGGACCACAAGCCCAAGATCAAGGTCGGCGAGGCCAAGCCGTGGAAGCAGGGGGGTATCGACGGCTACACCGCGACCGCTCAGGTCACCGTCACCAACCGGCCGAGTTCATGCGTCCCGCCGAAGGCGATCGTGCGCAGCATCGCGCAGAAGCTCCCCGACGGCACCATGCACGGCTGGGTGATCTACGCGGACCAAGGGGTTCCGAACGCGCTGACAGCCGCCGAGATCGAGAAGGTCATGGGCACCGTCCGGTCCACTGGTAGCTGACACCATTCGGCCGGTGAGGGCGCGGCGATCCGCGGGCACGGCGGGAGCGAGCATCGCGGGGGTGCTCAAGTTCCCTCTCCGCCCCCTCTCAAGTCCCGTCGCTCCAGCGGAAGTTCTGTAATCAAGATCGAATAGCTGCTTTAATTGGGGTAGCTGATCGTGAGTCCCGGCCCTCGGAAGGCAGCGTTGATGTCCCCCGTCCTCTACCAGTCCCGCTCCCGTTCCGATATCCCGTTCGAGGCTGCTGCCGACGCCGGCGTTCTCCGCGTCATGTCCGACTCCCGTACTCCGGTGTTTCTCACCGTGCATGCACGTGGACGACGCCGGTACGGCTACTGGCAGCCGTACGACCACGTCGCCGACAGGGGAGGCTGCTACGTCGCTCTGCCCACCCCCGTGTGCGACAGGCTGTACTCCCAGGGGCGGATCGCCCTCGGTGATCCCCTCGTGGACCCGGGCAAGACCACGTACCGCGTCTGGCCCGCCTATGACCCGGTCGCGCCGGTACGCATCCCGGTGGCACCCCTGCCCGCGGTGGCGGCGGCACAGACGCTTGCTGCGTGAACCCCCAGCGTCTTCCCTGTCGGCCCGTCCGGTCGGAAGCGTTGGTTGTCAGGCTTGCGCGGTGGGCCGTACGACCACCTCGCTGATGTCGACGCCGGCGGGCTGCTCGATCGCGTAACCGATCGCGGACGCGATGGCGGACGGTGGGATGGCCATCTTCTCGCGCTGTCGGGCTGCCGCCGCCGCTGCCTCGGGACTCGCCCCCTTGCCCACGCCCTCGGTGTTGGTGAACCCGGGCGAGACCAGGGTGACCCGCAGATGGGGTCCCGACTCCTGTCGCAGCCCCTCGGTCAGCACCTTCACCGCCGTCTTGGTGGCCGCGTAGACGGCCTGCGGGGATTTCACGACGTAGGCCGCCGTCGAGGCGATGTTGACGAACTGGCCGGAGCGCTGCCTCCTGAAGACGGGGAGTGCCGCCCCGATACCGTTCAGCAGGCCGGTGATGTGCGTCGCGACCATCGCGTCCCAGTCGTCCTGGCGCAGCTCGTCAAACGGTGACACCGCCATCGTGCCGGCGTTGGAGACCAGGACATCGAGCCGGCCGAACCGGTCGACCGCCGTGTCCGTCAGGCGCTCGAGGTCCTCGCGGCGCGTCACGTCGATGACCGTCCCGACGGCCGAGCCGCCCCGCGTCGTGATCTGGTCCACTACCGCGTGCAACCGGTCTTCCCGTCGGGCCCCGAGCACGAGCCGGGCGCCCCTCTCGGCGAGGTAGATCGCCGTCGCCGCTCCGATGCCGCTGCTGGCACCTGTCCAGGCTGCCATCACCGCCCTGATGGACGCGTGCGTAGCCGCCGGGGCGATCCGCACCGACATCAGCCCGACCGACATGGGCGCCGCCCTCGAAGGCATCGCCGTCACCTCGGCCATGCCCGAACACCGGGAACGCGCCGAACGACTGCTCGACCTCACGCTGGACGGGCTGAGGGCCCGTTCGTGATGCCGTCTCCGCGGCGGGGCCGTCCGGGCCTGTGCGCGGCTGCGGCGGCAGTGACGTGGAAAGCCGAACGAGTTGGCCGGCTCGGACGGTGGGTCACCGGGCCGGTACTGGAGTAGCCACCGTCGGCGATCGTCGTCGTGATCACATCAGCCACACCGTGATCATTCCACTGCGGCTGATCCCTTCAAGCGGGCGAAGGCGAGTTTCGACAGCACAGATCCATGACCTAGGGTGCAACGCTGCACCCTGGCGCGAATGTCTTTCCGACCTACCATCACGGGGATCTCTCATGCGTTTGGCAACCACTCTCTTCTTGATCGGCGCCCTGCTCGGGGTGGCACCCACCGCGGCCCACGCGGCGCCGGCGCGGGACTCCGTCTCGTACGTCGCGCTGTCGTCGAAGCGAGGCGGTGGCAGCAGCGGCGGCGGTGGCGTCAGCAAGGTCGGCGGCAACAAGAAGTCGAAACGCGGCGGCTACTCCTCCAGCAGCAACGACGGCGACTCGTCCACCGGAAAGAAGAAGATGCCCCTGTGGCAGGCGATCCTGTTCCTGCTCGTCCTGGGAGGTCTCATCGTATGGGCCGTCGTCAAGTTCGTACGCAAACTCCGGAAGGTCGTCAGCGCCTGACGGTCATTCGGCGGGGCCGTGGCGCGGATCGGATGCCACCGCCCGGCTCCGCCCGGCTCCGCCCGGCGGCCGCACGCCGCCCTACGAACTGGTCGACGAGCAATGACGTGTCACCCTGCAGGTTCACGGCCAGGGCTGACGGTGGCGCACTCCGGGCGGGCGCAGTGCCCCGCCGGGGTGGCGTGCGTTCATAAGACGCTCGGCTCGCCCATGTAGAGGTCCCGGGCGAGCCGCCGCGCCGACCTGGGGTTGAGACCCTCAAAACTTCCTCCTGGCTGATCGGCGCTTTGGCCAGGGGTGATCGGGTGGCGGAGCCGTGGTGTCGGCGGCATATCGGGGACTGTCGGTCCGATGTCGGTGGGGTCCGGCACCTTTCGAGAGGTTCTGACGGGTACCCATATCGCCGGAATGTCACCCGTTCTCCTCCGTCTTCCTCTCCTCACCCGAGTTCAAGGAGCGCACATGACGATCACCGTCCGATCGGGAAGCACCGTGATGTTCACCGGCGATTCGATCACCGACTGCCAACGGCTGGAGAGCGAAGACGGTCTGGGGTTCGGATACCCGCTGCGCGTCGCGGGCGAGTGGGGGCTCCGGTACCCGGACCGGCCCGTGACCTGGCTGAACACCGGGATCGGGGGCAACAAGGTAATGGACCTCGAGGCTCGCTGGCAGACAGACGTACTCGACGCACGCCCGGACGTGGTGTCGATCCTCGTCGGGGTCAACGACATGGGCTGGCACACGCTGGACCCCAAGGGGTATGTGATCCCCGTGGAGGAGTTCGAAGCGGGCTATGACCGCCTGCTCGCGCCCCTCGCCGAGGCGGGCACGAAGCTGATCCTCATCGAGCCGTTCCTCCTGCCGATCCACGGCGTCGTCGAGGCCGGTGCCGGTGTCGTGCGCATCGGAGAGGAAGAGCGCAAGGAATGGCGCACCGACCTGGACCCGAAGATCCAGGTCGTGCGCGAGCTCGCCCGCAAGTACGGCGCGCAGCTGCTCGCCGCAGACGGCATGTTCGCCGAGCTCGCCGCGACCACCGGGCCGGAGTACTGGGCCGCGGATGGCGTACACCCGACGCCGGCCGGTCATGCCGCACTCGCGGCGGCCTGGCTGCGCCTGGTCGTGTGACCGGGCCTCGCGGTCACCCGCGACACCGGCGACCGCGAGGAGCTTCGCCGCCTGACGGCAGCGCTACGGCCGGGGTTTGTTCGCGAACACCCACCGGTGGCCGCCAGCGCGTCGTTCCGGCTGCGGCGGGCGATCGTGGTGCTGATGTCCGCCCAGGGCCGGACAGTCAGGGACATCACCTCGCTGATGCAGGTCGGCGAGGGGCACGTCCGTGATGTCATCCACGCCTTCAACGAGCGGGGGTCTACCGCGCTGGACCTGAAATGGAGCGGGGGACGCCCGAAGGCGATCAGTGAGCGGGTACACGAGCACATCCGCCTGATCGCCCGGACGTCCCCCGTGGACTGGAACATCGTCGCCTTCTCCACCTGGAGCCTGGCCAGGTGATACCGCCCGTGACCAAGCCCTGTCGTCCCAGTTCAGAAGGCGCTTTCGCTTTTCGGATCGAGATCTGGACACCGCGGCAGGCGAAACGCGCAGGTTAGGCCGTCGCGGCGTCGCGCTCGAGGAGCTGAAACTGGATCCCCTCCGAGGTGTCGGGCCGGGAAAAGGCATTGAGGTTGCCGTCGATCGCCACGGGCTCAGGAGCGACGAATTCGACGCCGATGCCGCGAAGAGTCTGCATGATCTTGGTGATGCTGCCGTCGACCTCGACGGCGATGTGCTCGATGCGAGCCTGGTCGCCGTCGCCGAGACGGCGCTGGCGGGCCTCGCCGGTGGTGGGTTCGATGAGCTCGATACGAGCCCCGTCACCCACCCGGTAGAACGCGGCTTTGACATGCCGTTCGGGCACCTCGCGTTCGAACTCGAGGGCGAGACCGAGGCTTTCGAGGAATTTCTTTGCGCGGAACAGGTCGTTGACGACGACACCGATATGGTCAATGCGCTTGAGCACGAGCGGGTCCCTTCAGGAGGTCTGCGATGAGATGGGGTTTGGGGCGGCCTGAGTGCGGTGCAGTTGGGCAGCCGTCAGAACCAGAATGACCACCAGGAAGAGCCAGCCGACCGTGTAGCCGGTGGCGCCGACGAGCGCGCCGAACAGCGGTGGCAGGGCGGCGGCGACGATCTGGTTCAGGGTGATCGCGAAGCTGATTGTGGAGGCGACCGCGTGCTGGGGGGCGACGTCGGTGACCTGTACGAGGTAGAGCGGGTACCAGCCGACGCTGAGCAGGCCCAGCAGCGTGCAGAGCGCGTATGCGAGCACGCGGGGCGAGCCGGGGGTCAACATACTGAGCGCGGCGATCGGGATCGCGGAGAAGGCGAGAAGCCACTTCAAGGAGCGCATCCGCATGCCGGGCCAGAGACGGTCACTGATCCAGGCGAGACCGATCCGGCCGGCGATTCCGGCAGCCTGGGCCACCGAGTACATGAAGCCCGCCGTGACAATCGGGATGCGCAGGTGATCGTTGAGGAAGATCAAGATCTGCACGGAGAACACGTACTGGAACGCGGCCAAAGCGAGTCCGGCGATGAGAAGCGAGCGGACAGCCCTGTCGCGTACGAGGCCGAGGATCAAGCGGCGCAGGTTTACCGGTGTCTTTCGCGCACTCGTAGTGGCGTCACCCGCCTTGCGGTGGAAGGCGGCGAAGACCACGCCCCCGAGAATGCCGGCCACTCCCTGGACGACCATGGCCGCGGTCCAGCTGTGGTGCAGGGCGACGGCGGGCAGGATGGCGCCGGCGATGGAGGCGCCGATCGGCAGACCGGCTTGGCGTATGCCGGTGGCCATACCTCGTAGGCCGGGTTCGAACCAGCGGGTGATGGCCCGCTGCCCGCCAGGCAGGATAGATCCGTAGAAGGCGCCCATCACCAGGATGAACAGCAGCAGCACAGGGTAATTGCGACCCGCGGCCGCGGCGATGAACGCCGTGATGCCCATGGCGATCATCGTGAGAGAGACGACCCAGCGCTCTCCGTAGCGGTCGATGGCCCGCCCGATGATCAGCATCGAGGTGATCGGCCCAGCCTGGATCGCCGTGGCCGCGAGAGCAGCGGTGGCCGCGGACAGGTGGTAGGTGTCCTTCCAGAACGGCAGCAGGACACTGACGCCGGAGTAGACGATCGAGCCAGAGGTCAGCGCGGTAACGGCGACGGCGAGCACGACCCACTTGTACGGGCCCGCTGAGTGGACAGCCGTCTCGGCGGGCGCTGCCTCGTCGACCTCTCGCGCGGTCACGCGCCGGGCTCCGGTTGCCTGGAGGCCAGGTTCCCCAGCTGGGCCAACAGCGGGATGTTCATCAGGTTCAGCAGGACGAGGTTCTGGCTGGTGGGGTTGTTGAAGTGGTGCAGCGACCAGGCCGGGACGAGCAGAAGGTCCCCGGGGTTCAGATCGGTGGTCTCGCTGGTGTCGTGGAAGGTGACAGTGCCGGTGCCGGCTTGCACGACGAACAGGTGGTACCAGGTATGCGCGTGCGGGGTGGTGTTCTTCCCAGCGGAGATGACCTGGTAGGCGACGGCGACATCACGGATGATTTCGGCGCTGCCGTTCGGCAGAGACAGGGCGAGCGTGCCGCGTTCGGGGTGCTCCGTGTCGCCGAGCCGGCCGGAGGTGTCCGCCCACCGCCACACCACTGGCTCGGGCAGCGGGGTGTCGTAGCGTTTTTTGAAGTCAGGGTATGGAAACTGGCTGCCGCTGCCGATCGGCACGGGAATCATCCTCCTCGATGATCGTGAGTTGCTGCCACATGTCGCACACGGCGGCGTTCGCCTCGTCCGTGAACCGCGACTTCTGCCCGTCCCTGGGCAGGTAGTACGTGTAGTACCGCGGCCCTTCGACGGGGTATCCGAGAGCCCATACACCTGTGAGCGGCGTCCCGGTCTTGGCGATGACGCGGCCACTGGGTGTGATGTCCACACCGCCCGGCTCGTAGGAGCCGTTGCCATAGGGGCGGATCAGGCCGCGTGCCAACAGGCGGGTGGTCAGCGGGGAACTGTCCGCCTCGGGGTGGAACAAGTCCAGGCGCGCCGCCACCAAGGCGTCGGCATGTCGGATGGCCGGGCCGTTGGTGAACTCGGTTTCAACGGTGAACCGGGAGGTCTCAGGATCGGGGACGATACGGCAGCCCGGTCCTCCAGCCAGATCGACCACACCAGCGTTCATCAGTGCAAGAAGTTCGTAGTTACGGCGGCGGGGTGGCCCGAACGCGATCCTGTTCATGAGCGGCACCCAGCGGGTGTTGAACACCCGATGCGAATCCGGTGTCAGGCCGGAGAATTCGACGGCCTCGCGCAGACTGGCACGCACGTCCCGGATGGCGTCCGTGGCAGCTTTGACAGGGCTCGTCCGGTTGCCCTCCTCGGCGTGCTCCAGGTCCTCGGTGACGAACGCCGTGAAGAAGGCGCGGAAGGCGTCCAGATCCCTGAAGCTCTTACCAGCCAGCGGGTCGACGATGGCGTCGACAGCGGCCTGATCGGCCGCCGTGAATTCGTACTGGTCGGGCCGGATATGACGTTGCTCCAGCGTGGAGCGGTAAACGTAGCCCATCTCTCGAAGCAGTAGCGGCACGGCTTCCGCCTCGAAGTCGACCTGAGTGCTGCCGCGCTCCCGCTCCGCGTGCTCACGCAAACCGCGTATGGCCTCGGGGGTCAAGAAGTGCGGCTGGTAGGCGCCGGCGATGCCCTTCTGGTTGATGCCGCGCGCGGCGGCGGGTAGGCACTGACGGGAGAACAACAGCACGCTCGGCTCGCGCCCGGACGGTAGGTAGCGCATGTCGTGGCCGTCGCCCTCGAAACGTCCGCCCCGACCGATGGTGAGGTGGGCGATGACGTCGTGGGCGGTCAGCCCGAAACCCTGCACGGCCACCGTGGCCCCGGGAGCGATGCGCCCGAGCTTGTCGACCGGGTAGCAGTCCGCCAGGTAGGCGAGGCGGTCGTTGCGGCCCTGGTGTTCGCGGACGAAATTCTCGAACCGAATATCCTCGTCGGTGGGAGTGCGCCGGCAGTGTCCGGTGGTGAGGAACAGGAAATCGGAGGGAATCTCGTAGCCGTCCTCGGTCCGCAGCACGTACCTGCCGGGCGGGGAGAGCTGCTCCATGTCGATGGCGCGAGCCCGGTGGTGCACCACTCGCACGCTCGCGGGCAGCGAGCTGATGGTGTGGTCGGACGCGAAGGAGAGATACTCGCCGAGCAAGTTGCGCGGCAGGTAGTCGTGTGGCCCGATCGGCTCCCCACATGCCTCGCCAGTGCGGTAGTAGCCACCTGCGAAGCGGCGGTAGCCAACCTGCTGGGCCCAATCGGTGAACGACGGGCCGCTACCGTCGGGGAACATGGTGAGCTGGCTGGCGAGCGTGTTGGTGAGCAGATACTCGGGCTGCCGGTTGGAGTGTGCCCCTTGCCCGGTGTCGCCGGGGTCGACAAGGTGGACGTCCAGCTCAACGCCCTCGGGGAGCTGATGGGCTCGCTGGGCGATGTGCTGGAGGATGCCGAGGCCGCGCGGCCCCATCCCGACAATCGTGACCTGAACAGCCCTCACGAGATCACCCGCTCGCTCAGCTCCAGCTCCGCCGGGTCGCTGTACGGGGCTATGGGATCCTCGTGCAACTGCACCCAGCGGGGGGCGTCCGCTACCCGGGGGAAGCGGGTGGCGACCTGAGGATCATGACCGGGGATGACGTGGTCGACGCCGTCCGCCAGATCTTCGACGGTCTCGTACGCCTCGACCATGGAGGCGAGGTGGTCGAGGATCGGGAACGGGGCCCGGCGACGGATGTTGGCCCACAGGTGCGACGAATCGCTCGCCAACACCACCCAGCCACGCTTCGTGTGAACGCGCACTACTTGAAGGCCGGGGGTATGCCCAGGGGCCGGGTGCACCTCGACGCCGGGCACAATCGTCGCTGGGCCCTCGTGCAGGGTGAGGCGCTCGTCGAACAGCAGCCGAATCACCGCGTTCACATCCTCCGCCTCGAAGGGGCGGCGGGGTGCGGCATGGCGCATGGCGCGGCCGGTGCAGAACGCGAGCTCCCGCTCTTGGAGATGAACGCGAGCTGTGGGGAAGGCGGCGAGGTGACCGGCATGGTCCCAGTGCATGTGCGTGATCAGCAGATGCGACACGTCGGTGGGGTCGATGCCAAGACCGGCGAGGGCCTCGACCGGGTGATGAAGTTGCTCGCGGCCACGCCGCGCACCCGTGTGGGCGGCAAACCCGGTATCGACGACGATCACCTGATCCTGACCTCGGATGACCCAGATGTAGAAGTCGAACCCAGCCGGAGTGTCGGTGGCGCAGCGGTCGTCGGCGAACAGGAAGTTCTCCCGCGCGAGTCGCCCCGTCTGAGTCCCGAACCTGAGCGCGAGGAGTTCGTGGGTTGGCAGCCGGCTCATGCGCCCACCACCGTCAGTTCACGAGCCTCGGGCGCCGGGGCCGGAAGTTCGTCCTCAAAGAAGAACTTCTCCGCCCCGAACGCCGGGATGAGCTGGTCGAACCAGGTCGCGTGCGGATCGTACTCGGCGTAGAACGGTCGGCGGGCCCAGTCCGCGTTGCGCCCCTGAAGGAGCTGAAGGGCGAACACCTTCTCGCCGCGGATGGTGGGCGTGCCGTCGATGAGAACCTTGCCGGGAAACGCGCTCATCGACGGGCCGCGCACGGTACGGGCAAGGCCGGAGACCCGCTGGTATGCGTCGCGGAAGATCTCGTACGCCCTCACCAGGGGAATCTCGAAGTAGGAGCGGGCGCCGGTATCGCGTTCGACGAACATGTAGTAGGGGATGGCGCCCAGCCGCACCCCGGTCGTCCACAGCTCCCGCCACGCCTCGGCGTTGTCGTTGATGTGCCTGAGCACCGGCGACTGGAGGCGCGTGTTCGCGCCTGTGGCGATGATCCGCTTCAGGGCGGTCTGTGCGATGTCGGGACGCAGCTCGGCGGGGTGGTTGTAGTGGCCCATGATCGCCAGGTGCTTACCAGCGGTGACAACCCGCTCGAACAGCCGGATGAGTTCGTCGGCATCCCGGTCGGTGACGAACCTCTGGGGCCAGTAGGCGACCGATTTGGTGCCGATCCGGATGTTCTGGATGTGCTCGAACTCCGGCGTCAGGAGTGGTTCGATATAGCGGGTCAGAGTTTTTGTCCGCATGATCAGCGGGTCGCCGCCGGTGATCAGGACGTCGGTGACCTCCCGGTGACGGGCGAGGTAGGCGGTCAGACCCCGGGCATCCTTGGCGGCGAAGGCGAGTTCGTCGTCGCCGACGAACTGCGGCCAGCGGAAGCAGAACGTGCAGTAGGCATGGCAGGACTGTCCGGCTTTGGGGAAGAACAGTACTGTCTGGGAGTACTTGTGCTGGATCCCCGAGACTTCCTCGCCGTCCAACTCGGGTATGTTGTGGGTTTGCTGGCCGGCAGGGTGGGGGTTCATCTGCTCGCGGAGCCTCCCCACGTGAAACGCGATCCGCCCTTTGTCGCCGGCGGCGATGGCATCCCGCAGGGTGACGTAGTCGGCGTCGTCCAGCATTGCCCGGTGGGGGAAGTTCAGCCGGAAGATGGGGTCGTCCGGGATGCTGTCCCAGTTGATGAGCTCATCCAGTACGTACTGATTGGTGCGGAACGGGAGAACCTGGGAGACCACAGTGACGGCCTCGCGGAGTTCCTCGGGCACCCGGGCCCATTGTGGGGCGCGTTGAATTGTTTTTCCATTGTAGGGCGTGAACTTGCCGATATTCAATTCGAGTCCCTTTCCCTCTTCGAAACCGAGCGGTATGGGCGAGCGTTAAGACGCGCCACGATCCTGCCTGAGCAATGAGACACCTGTCGCGGCCGCAAGGGATCGCGCATACGACTGACGTAAACCCGCCACGGGGCAAAAGGAATAATTCAACATTAAACGGACCATCGCCGTTGACGTAAATACAACAAGGCCGGGCATGGCCCGGCCTTGTTGCGCTCGTTGTCGAATGTGGTCGCTGGTTCAGTCTTGCTGGGCGGTCAGCCTCTCGTAGCCGGCGCGCCGCACGCACACGGTGATGCCGTAGGGGTGAGTGGCCCCGACCGGCGTGGCGGCGATACCGGCCTCGGCGGCCAGGCGCACCACTTCGCGGGCGCGGCCGTCGAGGACGCTGAGCGCGATGAAGCAGCCGCCATCCGGCCGTGCCCAGGTGGCGAGACTGGTGCCATGATGCCCTTTGAGTGAACGATTGCGGGTGGCCTGTAAGGCGTTGCGACCTCGTCGAGCCAACAGACAACTACCCTGCGACTCGCCGATTTTGCTGTCGGGCGCTTTTCTCTTGGAGTATGCCGAGATCGCGCAGCAGGTAGCCGGCGTGGAGCCGGTTGCGGGCCCCGATACGGCGCAGTACCTCGGCCAGGTGGCGCTGGAAGGTGCGCAAGGAGATGCCGAGACGCTTGGCGACAACCTTGTCGTCATAGCCTTCGACGAGAAGTTCCACGATCGCCGTCTTCATCTCCTCCGAGCTGAACAGCATCTGGTTCCGCTCGTAGGTGAGCGGGAAGGGCAGGGCTTTACCCCAAGCCCGCTCGAAGGCGCCAACCAGGAAGTGGATGACGCTCGGGTCACGTATGAGCAAGGCGCCTTTGGGGTTGCCAACCAGCTCGACGAGGGCGACTTCGCGGTCGAAGACGATGAGCTGCATGAACACATGCGTAACAACACGGACTTCAGCGCCTTTTTCGACAAGCAGCGAGACGTGGTCGACAGTGGGCTGATGGAACTGCGCCGCGTACTGATAGAGCGTACGCATGCGTACGCCACTCTCAAGCACGCCTACGGCGCGGTCCGTTGCCTCCTTGAGCACGGGTTCGGGGCGAGGGTCGCCGGGTTGGGAAATGAGGATCTCCCTGGTGGCGCGAGCCGAGAGTTCGGACAGGGTCAGGCGGACGGCATCCACATTGTCGAGACGATGCAGTAAGTGTTCCTTTACGCCTTCCATGACGCTTTTCTCGTAGACAGGAAGCAGATCCACTAGTTCCGCGCTCACTTCGTTGATCATCATCTGCCGTTCGCGCAGTTCACGGATCGCCGGCAAAAGAAGTTGGGTGTAGGCGGTGGCCGGTGCCACGGGTATGAGGCGATCCGGGTCTCCGGGCTTGCTGGTGAGCACCTTGAGTTGGAGCAGCCTGTCGATCGCCTGTCCGGCCTCATCGGGCGCGGTGTCCGCAAGTTGCAAGAGTTCGTTGCGGGAGACGCTGTCCCGGGCTGCCGCGTAGGCATACAGGACAGCCATCAGACGACTCTCATCATTGGTGGTTTTGTCGGCTTCCAGGTTTGTATAGCCCGTAGACATGGCTATGTTCCCCTTTCTGGAAATTGAAGACCCTCCCGATAAACCAACAAGATCACCAACAGGTACTAACGGCGCAAGAGCGCGAAACCGTCACTACAAAAAGCCTGAACGGCCATCACCACGTCAGTTCGCCCGCGCCGCCCGCTACCCGCACCCATCACCCAACTAGCCGAACTCGCCCGCGGATGATTATTCGGCACCCGCAATGCCGGCCACGGCCGAGCTGATCGAGGAAATCGAGCGGTATTGCGGATCGGCCGAGGTCCAGCCGCTCGACGAACGCCGGCCCCAAGTGGAGGAAGCGCTCTTCGGCTCACGGCCGGCGGCCCCGCTGCGGAAGGATCTATGAGCCCATGAGCGGACTGATGGTCGTCCCGGGGTCGGTGGCATCCGACTGGTCCAGCAAGGCGTCGCCGGAGGACCACTTCAGCTCGATGTGGGTCGCCTGATTCGGCGGGGTGATGAGCGCCGTGACCGGCTCGAACCTCTGGGGCCGGGACCGCGTGCACCCCGCTACGACGTATGCGAGACCGTCCGCCGCGAGAGGACCGTGCCCGCCCCGGTCATGGCAGCCGCCGGATATCACCGCGGGCCCGGTAGAAGCCGCCTGCCGCCAGGTGCAGGGCGTCCACGGCATAGCGCGCACCGGGCTCCCGTATCGCACTTGGGAATTGAACGCCGTCCGCTGGGCGAGGTGGCGCACGAGTGCACCGCGCTGTCGCAGGCGTAGGTGGCCTCGATGGCGCCGGTCGCCTTCGACAGCCGTTGGACCACCCGGCGCGCGATGCCCACGTATGCGGCGTCGTCCTCTTGCCATCCGAACAGGGCGCCGCCCCGGGTGGGCGTGTGCCACAGCTCGCCGCCGCCGTCGGGCGCGTAGGCGGTGACGCCCCGATGCTCGCGGTCCGAGACGTTCAGGATGCCCTCGTGGAGGTCCAGCCAGAAGATGTCGAGGTCCGCTGCCTTCCTGTGGCAACTCCGGATACGTCGTCGAAGCCGTGGACCCAGTAGACAGGGCGGCGGCTGTCGCGAGCGCCGCGGCGGACGGTCTCCTTGCACGTCTCCAGACCTCCTGCGGAGACGGCAACGCGCAGGGGGTGGTGGGGGAGCCGGGAGAGTATATGGATGGCGAAGCCCGGGCTGCCGTGAGGGCCGGGTATGGCTGGGCCGTCTGACGGCAGTGTTACGGCTGGGGTTTGTTCGCGAACACCCATCGGTTGCCCGCCAGCGCGTCGTTCTGCTCGGGCAGCGGGCCGCGCCCGTGTTGGCGGGTGAAGTCGAAGGGGGTGTGGACCGATGTGGACCAGCCCTTGGCCGCCAGGTCACCTGCGGAGTCGGGCCGCGGTTCGCTGTCGAACAGGTTGAGCAGGTCGATGCCGATCTGGTGTTTTGTAGAGGTGTAGAGCGGGCTGTCGCGGTATGCCAACAAGTCCTTCTCGAGCTTGACCTCGAACGCCAGGGCGCTGCCACCGGTGCTCAACAGGTCCACCGTATCGATGAGATACCTCTCGGCGGCGCCTGGCAGGTAGAACAGGAGCCCCTCGGCCAGCCAGACGCTCGGTGCGGCCTTGTCGAAGCCGGCGTCGGTCAGCGCTGTGACCCAGTCGGCGCGCAGATCGATCGGGATCGGCACGCGTGCCGCCTTCGGGGTGGCCGACAGTCCGCCGAGCACCTGGTGCTTGAACGCCAGCACGCCTTCCCTGTCGATCTCGAAGATCACACAGCCGGAAGGCCAATCGAGCCGGAACGCCCGCGTATCCAACCCGGCCCCGAGCAGGACCACTTGGCGGGCGCCTCCCGCTTGTACCGACCGGAGGAGAAAGTCGTCGAGGACCCTCGTCCGCAGCCCGAAGTAGCGCGCGAATCGCCCCCACAGCGGATCCGCGTCTCCGTCCGGAACCTGCTGTATGCGGACCGGCCAGCCCGCGGACGCCGGTGCGGCGAGCACGAAGTGCTCCGCGAAGACATCCCGTGCCAGGCTGTCGTCGCGGTGGGTCTCGATCGCCCGTGCCGCGGCGACCAGGAGAGCGGTCAGACCCACACCCCCTTCCACGCCTTCCACACCGGCGCTCCGATGCGCTGTGCCGACCATGTGTCCTCCCTTGGTGCGAGCAGAGACTACGAACAGCGAGGAATACGAGGTACGAATGATATGGCGGTCGATCGGATGGGCGGTGGCGTTGAACGCCTCGCTCATCGGCCCGTCCCCGCCGGAATCAGGACGGGTTTGACCACGCGGCCCGCGTCGCAGTCGCGTTCGGCCTCGTTGATGTCGGCGAGCGGGTACGTACGGATCAGCTGGTCGAAGGGAAACCGCCCGGCCTGCCACAGCCCGGTCAGCCGCGGAATCAGCAGCCCCGGCACCGCGTCCCCCTCGCAGATGTGGGAGATCCTCCGGCCCCGGTCCAGAGTGCCCGGTTCGAGCGGCAGCGCGGTGTGGAGTCGTGCCACCAGGCCGAGGTGGCCGGTCGGGCGCAGGGCCCGGAGCGCGTCGTTGATCAGTTGGGCGGAGCCCGTGGTGTCCAGCGCGTACTGCGGGCCACCGTCGGTGAGTTGCCGAATGCGCTCGGGGAGGCCGGCCGATGCGGCGTGCAGCGGGCTCGCGCCGAGCCGCTCGGCGAGGGCCAGCCGTTCGGGGTGCCGGTCGACGGCCACGGTCACCGCCCCGGCGGCGGTGGCCGCCATCACCGCGGCCAGGCCCACAGCCCCCGCGCCGAAGACCGCGATGGTGTCGCCGGGGCCGGTACCGAAGGAGTTGAAGACCGCTCCGGCGCCGGTGAGGAAGCCGCAGCCGAGTGGTCCTAGCAGTTCGATGGGCAGCGAGGAATCGACCCGGACGGCGTTGCGAGCCGGGACCATCGCGTACTCGGCGAACGAGGACTGGCCGAACCACCGGGGGGCCAAGGCGACTCCGGCCGCGTCGGTGAACCGTGCCACGTTCTCCGTGCGCCCTCCGAAGAGGTTGAGCGAGGCGAAGGAGTCACAGTAGGCCGGGGCCGCGCCCAGACAGCTCCGGCAGTGTCCGCAGGAGTCGAAGCTGAGCACGACATGGTCGCCGACGCTGAGCCCGGTGTCCGGGCCGCCCGTCTCCACCACGACCCCGGCCCCCTCGTGGCCGAGCACCGCCGGCAGCGGTGAGCGGCCCGCCGAACCCCGGACCGCGAGATCGGTCCGGCACATCCCGCAGCCCGCGACCCTGATCAGGATCTCGCCGTCGGCCGGCCCCGCGTTCAGGATCACCTCCTCGACGGCGAACGGGCTCTCGTACGAGCGCAGTACCGCCGCACCGAACCTCTTCGTCACGCCTCCTCCGGACGGTGCACGACGAACGGCCTGAGGTTTCCGTAGAGCCCCCACGGCCCGCCCGCGACGCCGACACCGCTGTCCTTGATGCCCGCGAAGGGCTGGGCGAGGGACAGTTCGGCGTGGTGGTTGATCCACGCCGTCCCGCACTCCAGCCGGCCGGCCACCGCCTCGGCCCGGTCGAGGTCGGTTCCCCATACCGAGCCGCCCAGCCCGAAGCCGGTGTCGTTGGCCGCCTCGACGGCCTCGTCCAGGCGGCCGTACGGCAGCACCGGCAGGACCGGGCCGAACTGCTCCTCCGTCACCACCGGGCTGCCGGAGGGGACATCGGCCAGGATCGTCGGGGCGAAGAAGTAACCCGGCCCCTCCAGCCGGTGACCACCGGCCACGGCTCTGGCACCGTCCGCCAGCGCCTGGGCCGTGCAGCGCTCGACCCGGGCCAGCTGGGGTGCGTTGCAGACCGGCCCCAGCTGCGAGCCCGGGTCGAGACCGGGTCCGACGACGACGGTCTTCGCGCGCTCCGCGAGGGCCTCGACCACCTGGGAGTAGAGCCGGTCCGGGGCGTAGACGCGCTTGACCGCCATGCAGACCTGCCCGCAGTTGCGGAACGCCGCCCAGAACAGCCGGTCCGCGATCCGCTCCACGTCCACGTCCTCCAGCAGGATGGCGGCGTCGTTGCCGCCCAGCTCCAGGGTGACCCGGGCGAGCGAGGCCGCCGCGCCCCTGGCGACGGCCCGTCCGGTGGCAATCGAACCGGTGAAGGTCACATGGCGGATCCCCGGATGGGAGGCGAGGCGGGCGCCGAGGGGCTCGCGACCGGTGACGATCGTCAGGACGTCCTGAGGGAGGGCGGCGGAGAGGACAGACCCCAGCAGCCGTGTGGCGAGGGGCGTGAACGGGGAGGGCTTGAGCACCATCGTGTTGCCCGCGGCGAGCGCGGGCGCGAACTTCGCCGACGCGAGCTGGAGGGGAAAGTTCCACGGGACGATCGCGGCGACGGGCCCGAGCGGTCGCCAGCGGACCTCGGCGCGTACCGGCCGGCCGTCTGTGATCGGCTGGGGCACCGGGTCCAGTTCGGCGAAGTAGCGCAGGCGGGCCGCCGCGCGGGCGATCTCCGCGTACGACTCGGCCAGGGGCTTGCCCTGCTCACGGGTGAGCAGCGGAGCGAGGTCGGCCCCGGCCGCCTCGACGGCGTCGGCCGCCGCGAACAGCGCGGTGGTGCGGGCGACGGGGTCGGCTCGCCAGTCGCGCCAGGCATCGTGGGCCCGGTCGACGATGGCGTCCAACTCGTCCGGCCGCTGGTCGGGAGCCTCGCCGAAGACCTCGCCCGTCGCCGGATCGAGGACGGCGAAGGGCTCGCCGCGGGGCCCCGGCGTGCGACGGGGCTGAGGTGTCGGCATGCCCGCGGTCAGCTCGCGGTGGTGACGGTGGCCGCGTATTCCTGGGCGTGCCGGTCCATCTCCGCCTTGAAGGCGGCCACCAGCCGCGGCTGAATCCTTCCGGCGTTGCGATCGCCCCCCTCGCAGACCGCCCCGCGCACCCCCACGATGTCCGTGCCGATGCGGGTCAGTTCACCGAGGTCGCCGACCTTGACGCTGCCCGCGAGGGCGGCGAGCAGATCCGCCTCGTGGGCCAGCCGGACGAACTCCGCGCAGACGTCCGGCGGAACGTGGTCGAACAGCCGTGTCCCGTCCTTGATCGCGGTGTCGAGCATGGCCGCGTCGGAGCCGGAGCGGCGGGCGATGTCGGGCAGCGCGAGCGGGTTGACACAGCCGATCCGGTGGGCGTCGGCATAGCCCGAGGCGACGACGAACGCGTCCGGCCGGTAGTCCTTCACCGCCCGGACGACTCCGCGCATGACATCGATGGCCTGTTCGGGCGTCGTGCAGCCGTAGAGGCCGACCTTGATATACGTGGCTCCGGAGACAGCCGCACCGAGCGCCGCCTGGGCCACCGTGCCGGGCTTGTACGGCACGTCTCCCACGGTGGCGGACACCGGCTTGTCCGCCGGGACCGCGTCGCGGATCTCCCTGATGACCCACGGGAAGTTCGCACCGAGCGAGCCCTCGTCGGGCTTCTTGACATCGACGATGTCGAGGTGCTCGGCCGCCTTCGCGCAGTCGAGGGCCTCGTCGACGCTGTCCGGGGAGATGAGAAGCAACAACGGACATTCCTTCCACCGCATGTCCACCCGCCACAGGGCAGGTGTGCGGAGTCGCGGATTACGTGCGGTCCGCTCATCATTGCCGCGGCCCGTGGCCACCGGCAGGGCGCGCGGAGTCCGGAACGGGGCACTGCATGACGCGTCCGCGCCCCCAACGCGCCGTCTACGCCGTTTCGAACCGGCCATGCGCGGCTGGCCCGTGGCCCGGTGACCTCGCCGATCAACGTCGTCCGCACGGGTAACGCGGTCGTCCGCACGGGTAACGCGCCCGTTATGCGCGAGAGTCCGCCAACCGCGAGCGGGGTCGGGACGGTTGTGCCCTCGTGACGCCTCGGCCGGTTGTGAGATGACGCACTGGCGGCCGTCTCGCCTGAGAAGATCTTCAGAATTTACGCGATGTTCCCCGAGTGGATAAAGCCGGTGAGCCACCGGAACGACAGATGTCCGACCGTCACATCCAAGGGCGGGATCCGGCGTTGGCGGCGGGAAGCGGTACGGCGGAATGAGGGTAAATCGGATATCCCCCCAGGGGTCGCGCTCCCTCATCACTTACCGTTGATCAATAAATTACCGCCCGGTATTGGGTCGTGGGCCGGACGGGCCTTGCCAGGTGCGTGGGCCGACTGCTTAAGTGACGCTGCCGTCCGCCAAGGAATTCTCTGGTGATGGCCTATCGCTTTAATGAACGGGGGCCACGTGCTTTTCTATTGCTGTTGGCGTACGCCACTCGTCGCCGCCATGCGCCATTGCGCATGCGTATGCGATGCAATGCAATGCATGTTCCAAGTGCGTGAGGTGTGAATTCGTGGATATAGCCATAGAGGCCGAGGGGATCCGAAAGAGATACGGGGACCACGAGGCGCTGCGCGGCGTGGACCTGTCCGTTCCGGCGGGAACGCTCCTCGGCCTACTCGGCCCCAACGGAGCGGGCAAGACGACGACGGTACGGGTGCTGGCCACGCTGCTGGAAGCCGACGAGGGCCGCGCGAGTGTCGCCGGATACGACGTACGCACTCAGCCGCGCGAGGTGCGCCGCAGGATCGGCCTCACCGGTCAGTACGCCGCCCTCGACGAAAGGCTCACCGGTCGGGAGAACCTCCAGCTCGTCGGGGTGCTCCACCGTCTGGGCCGCCGCGGGGCGAAGGCTCGCGCCGAGGTGCTGCTCGACCGGCTCGGCCTGGGCCAGTTCGCCGACCGCACGGTCAAGACGTACTCCGGTGGCACCCGGAGACGGCTGGACCTGGCCGCCAGCCTCATCGCCGACCCCAAGGTGCTCTTCCTCGACGAGCCGACCACCGGCCTCGACCCGACCAGCAGACTCATCCTCTGGGACATGATCCGCGAGCAACTGGCCGGCGGTGTCACGGTCCTGATGACCACCCAGTACCTCGAAGAGGCCGATCAGCTCGCCGACCGGATCGCGGTGATCGACGGCGGGCGCGTGATCGCCGACGGCACTTCGGACGAACTCAAGGCCAAGGTGGGCGGCGAACGCCTCGAGGTGACCGTGCAGGACGACGCCTCGATCCCCGCGGCCGTCACCGCCCTGCGGACAGTCACCGCCATGGAGCCGGTCGTCGAACAACACGGACGGATGGTTTCCGTATCCCTCCGCGACCAGCTCAAAACAGTCGCCGAGGCCGCCTGTGCCCTGGACGCCGCCCAGGTGCGGCCCATCGGATTCGCCGTACGGCGGCCCTCGCTCGACGATGTGTTCCTCGCCCTTACCGGCGGCACCACCAGCAAGGAAGGGTAGGGCGTGGGCACCATGGAACTCGTCAGCGACGTCTCCGCACTGTTCGGCCGCCATATGCGGCATCTGGCCCGCATTCCGGAGAAGCTCCTCAGTGTGACGCTGATGCCGGTCGCGTACGTGATCGTCTTCGGTGTGCTGTTCGGCAGCGCGATCTCCGTTCCGGGCAGCGACTACCGCTCGTATCTGATGGCCGGCATCTTCACCCAGATGATGCTCACCAACGTGGGCAACACCGCGCTGGGTGTCGCCGGAGACCTCGGCAACGGAGTGGTCGACCGCTTCCGCTCCCTTCCCATGTCCCGGTCGGCCGTACTGATCGGGCGCACCCTCTCCGATGTGGCGCTCGCCGTCATCGCCTGTGTCACGATGGCCGTCGTCGGATACCTCATCGGCTGGCGGGTGCACCAGGGCATCCCCAAGGCCATCGCCGGATTCGGCATCCTGCTGCTGCTCGGCTACGCCATGTCCTGGCTGGGCGCCCTCATCGGACTGCTGGCGCGCAGCGCCGAAGCGGTCAACTCCATCGCGTTCATGCTGGTCATGCCGCTCACCTTCCTCTCCAACGCGTTCATTCCGCTGAATGGACTGCCCGGCTGGCTGCGGCTGCTGTGCGAGTGGAACCCGGTGAGCGCCGTGGTGGCCGCCTGCCGCGAACTCTTCGGCAACACCTCGACCGGCACCGGCAAGAGCGCCCTCCCCGTCCAGTACCCCATCCCGCTGTCCCTCGCGCTGATCGCGCTGCTGCTCGCCATCGTCGTCCCCGCCGCCGTCGGCGCCTATCGCAAGGCCGCCGCCCGCTGAGGCAACGCGGGCCCGAGCGGGCCCGTCCGGAATGCGCGTGGAGCCCTCGCGCCGGGTTCTCCGTCCCCACCGCCATTCCCCGTGCCGGCGCTGAGAATTCAGGCGTTCCCCGCATGGTATTTCGCTTGCGGATCGACATCTCACAGCGGAAGTCATTTCACTTCCATGAGCTTGCCGAGATGTAGTTGACTTCCGAATTTGTCGCGTCGGATGAATCGTGCGCCCCACTCGATTCATCATCGATGCGCCATCGCCCGATCAGGACGGATGAACCATGACCGGTTATCAGATTGCCAGCCTGCCGCTCACGGCCGCGCAGTCCGGTATCTGGCTCGCCCAGCGGCTTCAGCCGGCGAATCCCCTCTTCAACATCGCCGAATACATCGATATTCACGGCGAGATCGATTCCGCGCTCTTCGAAAGCGCGCTGCGCCGCACCGTGGCCGAGGCCGAGACACTGCGGATCCGGCTCCTGGAGGAGGACGGCAGGGCGGCGCAGGTGGTCGAGGAGCGCGTCGGCTGGACCCTGCCCTTCATCGACATCAGCCACGAGGACGATCCCCGCGCGAGCGCCGAGAGCCATATGCGCGCCGAGATGCGCCGGCCGGTGGACCCCACGACCGGTCCGCTGTTCGCCTTCGCGCTGTTCAAGGCGGCGGACGACCGGTACTTCTGGTACCAGCGCTACCACCACATCGTCATGGACGGCCTCGGTCTCTCCCTGGTCGGCCGCCGCGTCGCCGAGCTCTACACGGCCCTTACGGCCCAACTGCCCTGCCCCGAGACGCCGTTCGGACCACTGGCCGAACTCCTCGGCGACGAGGCCGCGTACCGGGACTCCGACCGGTTCACCCGCGACCGCGCCTACTGGACGGCACGCTTCGCCGATCAGCCCGCCGCCACCAGCCTGGCCGACCACACCCCGGCGCTCCCCGAACGGTTGGCGCGCCGGACCGCCTTCCTCGACGAGCCGACGCTGGCCGGATTGCGCGCCACCGCACGCGAGGCGGAGGTGAGCTGGCCCGCCGTCCTCGTCGCCGCGTTCGGCGTCTATCTGCACCGGATGACCGGCAACCGTCAGGTCGTCCTCGGCCTGCCCGTGATGGCCCGGTCCGCAGGACGCGCCCGCACCATCCCCGGGATGATGTCCAACGTCCTGCCGTTCCGGCTGGACCTGCACCCCGGTACCACCGTGGCGGAAGCCGCCCGCCTGGCCTCCAAGGAACTGCACGGTGCGCTGAAGCACCAGCGGTACCGCGCCGAGGACCTGCGACGGGACCTCGAACTCTCCGGGGACGAGCACCGTCTCATCGGCCCGCACATCAACATCGTCATGGTCGACTACGACCTGAGCTTCGCCGGCCACCGCGGCAGCGTGCACAACCTCGGCGGCGGCCCCGTCGACGATCTGTCGCTCGTGGTGGACGGACGGGTCGCTAAGGAGCCGGGCCGGTCCGGAAGCGGCGAGAGCACGGCCGGCGGGCTGCGCATCGACCTGGACGGCAATCCGGAGCTGTACGGCCCCGAGCGACTCACCGACCACCAGCGGCGCTTCCTCGACCTCCTCGGCCACTTCGCCCACGCCGCACCCGACACCCCCATCGGCCGGATCGATCTGCTGGCCCCTCAGGAGCGCGAGCGCGTCCTGGGCGAGTGGAACGCCACCGCGCGGAAGGTGCCGGACTCCTCACTCCCCGAGCTGTTCGAGGCCCAGGCGGCCCGCACCCCACAGGCCCCCGCGGTGGTCTTCGAGGGCCGTACAGTGACATACGCCGAGCTCAACCGGCGCGCCAACCGGCTCGCCCATCTGCTGATCGGGCACGGCGCCGGTCCGGAGAGCCTCGTGGCGCTCTCCGTGCCCCGCTCCGACGAGATGATGGTGGCGCTGCTCGCCATCCTCAAGGCCGGCGCCGCCTACCTTCCGGTGGACCCCGGCTACCCGGCCGAGCGGATCGCCTACATGCTCGACGACGCCGAACCGGCGATCGTGCTCACGGCCAACGGGGACACCGAGGGCGGCGACGGCCGCGTCGCACTGCGCCTGGACACCCCCGAGACGGCCGAACTGCTGGCCAAGTACCCGGACCGCAACCCCGTCGACGCCGACCGCACCACCCCGCTCCGGCCACAGCACCCCGCCTATGTGATCTACACCTCGGGCTCCACCGGCCGCCCCAAGGGCGTCATGGTGTCCCAAGCCGCCGCTGTCGACCTCGCCACCTGGGCGGCCACCGACATCGGACCCCGCCGGCTGAGACAGGTCCTCGCGTCGACCTCGCTCAACTTCGACGTCTCCGTCTTCGAGATGTTCGGGCCGCTGTGCGGCGGCGGGAGCATCGAAGTGGTGCGCGACCTGCTGGCACTCACCGAACGCACGGCGGACGGCTGGTCGGGCAGCCTGATCAGCGCCGTCCCCTCGGCGTTCGCCCAGGTGCTGGCACACGGCGAGGTGAACACCTCCGCGGAGACCGTCGTCCTGGCCGGGGAGGCCCTCTCGGCACACGCCGTCGCCGCCATCCGGCACGCCATCCCGGGCTGTCGCATCGCCAACATCTACGGCCCGACCGAGGCCACCGTCTATGCGACCGCCTGGTACAGCGATCGTGAGGCGGACCCCGGCGACCAGGCCCCGCCCATCGGCCGCCCGATCTCCAACACCCGGGTGTATGTGCTGGATTCGGCGCTCCAGCCGGTGCCCGTCGGCGTCACCGGAGAGCTCTACATCGCGGGCGAGGGCCTTGCCCGGGGGTATGTGCGGCGTCCGGGGTTGACGGCGGAGCGGTTTGTGGCGGATCCGTTCGGTGGGGCGGGTGCGCGGATGTATCGCACGGGTGATGTGGTGCGGTGGCGGGCGGATGGGAATGTGGAGTATGTCGGGCGCGCCGATGAGCAGGTGAAGGTGCGTGGTTTCCGGATCGAGCTGGGGGAGATCGAGGCGGTTCTCGTCCGGCATCCGCGGGTCGGGCAGACGGCGGTGATCGTTCGCGAGGACCGCGCCGGTGTGAAGCAGCTCGTGGCGTATGTGGTGGCCGAGGGCGACCCCGATGTGGGGGAGTGGCGCGAGCATGTGGCCGCGGAGTTGCCCGAGTACATGGTTCCGGCCGCCTTCGTGACGCTGGAGCGGCTGCCGCTGACGCCCAACGGCAAGCTGGACCGCCGGGCTCTCCCGGCGCCCGACTTCGGGCCGACCGCCGCCGGACGGTCTCCCGCGACCGCGCGCGAGGAGGCGCTGTGTGCGGTGTTCGCGGATGTGCTGGGGCTGCCGGGTGTCGGGGCGGATGACAACTTCTTCGATCTGGGCGGGGACAGCATCGTCTCCATCCAGCTCGTCAGCCGTGCCCGCGCCGCCGGACTGGTCTTCACCCCGCGCGATGTCTTCCAGCGCCCCACCGTGGCCGCGCTCGCCGCTGCAGCCACGGACGCGGACGCCACCTCGACGGCGACCCCCGACCAGGGCATCGGTGTGGTGCCGCCGACTCCGATCGTGCACTGGTTGCGGGAGCGTGGCGGGCCGGTGGACGGTTTCCATCAGTCGGTGTTGGTGCGTACGCCCGCGGGGCTGACCCTGGAGCGGTTGACGGCCGGGTTGCAGGCGGTGCTCGATCGCCATGACGCGCTGCGGATGCGGCTGGGACGTGAGGGTGATGGTGCCTGGCGGCTGGAGACCGGGCCGCGTGGCACGGTCGACGCGGCCGATGTGATCACACGGGTGACCGACCCGGAGGAGCTGCGCCGGGATCCGCTGCGGGACAGGCCGCTGAAGCCCGAGGCCGGTGAGATGATCCGGGCCGTATGGCTCGACAACGGCGCGGACACCCCCGGCCGGTTGCTGTTGGTGGCGCATCATCTGGTGGTCGACGGGGTTTCCTGGCGGATTCTGCTGCCGGATCTGGCCGCGGCGGTCGAGGGCCGTGAGTTGGAGCCGGTCGGCACTTCGCTGCGGGGCTGGGCCGAACACCTCACCGCCCTCGCAGGGCACCCCTCCCGACTGGCCGAACTGCCGCTGTGGACAGGCATGTTCGAGGGTCCGGACCCGTTGCTGGGCCGGCGGGCGCTGGATCCCGCGCGGGACACCGCCGCCACCGTCCGCCACCTTCGGCTGACGTTGCCGCCGGAGCGGACGGAGCCTCTGCTGACGCGGGTGCCCGCCGCGTTCCACGGTGGTGTGAACGACGTCCTGCTGACGGCCCTGGGCCTGGCGGTGGCCGATTGGCGGCGCCGCAGGGGTCAGGCGGAGGCCACCGGTGTGCTGGTGGACCTGGAGGGTCACGGCCGGGAGGACATCGTGGAGGGCGCCGATCTGTCCCGTACGGTCGGCTGGTTCACCAGCCTTCACCCGGTGCGCCTGGAGCCCGGAGTGGCGGACTGGGACGAGGTCTGGGAGGGCGGGCCGCAGGCCGGACGAGCCCTCAAGCGGGTCAAGGAGCAGCTTCGCGGGCTGCCGGACAACGGCATCGGCTACGGTCTGCTGCGCCACCTCAACCCCGACACCGCAAGCGAGCTGGCCGCCCTGCCGACCCCGCAGATCGGCTTCAACTACCTCGGCCGCCTCGCGACCGGCACCGACACCGACTGGGCGGTGGAGAGCGCGTCCGGCGGCGGCGACGAGGACATGCCGCTCGTCCACACCGTCGACCTCGACGCGCTCACCCTGGACACCCACGACGGCGCACAGCTGCACGCCACCTGGAGCTGGCCGGACGGCCTGCTCTCCGAGGACGACATACGCGACCTGGCCGAGACCTGGTTCCGCGCCCTGGACACCCTCGCCGCCCACGCCGAGGCACCGGGAGCAGGCGGTCGCACCCCCTCCGACCTTCCGCTCGTCGCCCTCACCCAGGACGAGATCGACACCCTGGAGCGCACCTGCCCCGATCTGCAGGACGTGCTGCCGCCCTCGCCCATGCAGGAAGGGCTGCTGTTCCACGCCCTGTTCGACGACGGTGCCGCCGACGTCTACACCGTGCAGCTCTTCCTCGCCATGGCGGGAACACTGGACGAACGGGCCCTGCGCGCCGCCGCGCGGACCCTGCTGAACCGGCATCTCAACCTCCGCTCGGGCTTCCGCCACGAGCAGCTCGGCACCCCCGTCATGGTCGTCCACCACGAGGTGGAGCTGCCCTGGGAGACCATGGACCTGCGCGGTCTCGCCCCGGACGAGCAGGCGGCCGAGCTCACGCGGATAGCGGAGGAGCAGCTGGTCCGCGGCTTCGATCCGGCGGCGCCCCCGCTGCTGCGCTTCGTCCTGCTACGGCTCGCCGACGACCGCTGCCGTCTGCTCCTCACGTACCACCACCTCCTGCTCGACGGCTGGTCGATGGCGCTGCTGGCCCAGGAGCTGTTCGCGCTGTACGCGCGCGGCGGTGACGACACGGGACTGCCCCCCACCGCCCCCTACCGCGACTATCTGGCGTGGCTCGCGGACCAGGACCGGGAGGCGGCCGAGGAAGCGTGGCGACAGGCGCTCGCGGGCATCGAGGAGCCCACGCTGCTCGCCCCGACGGGCACCGACACCCCCGCCCTGCCCCCGGAGCGGGTCACCCTCGACCTGTCCCCGGAGCTCACCACCGCGCTGACCGACCGGGCCCGCAAGCTCGGGCTGACCATGAACACCCTGGTCCAGGGCGCCTGGGCGGTGCTGCTCAGCCGGCTCACCGGAGCCGAGGACGTGGTCTTCGGCGCCACCGTCTCCGGACGGCCGGGCGAGATCGGCGGTGTCGAGTCGATGGTCGGCCTGTTCATCAACACGCTGCCCGTGCGCGTGGCGCCGCTCCCGGAGGAGAGCTGGGCCCAGCTGCTGACCCGCCTCCAGGAGCAGCAGGCGGCGCTGATGGAGCACCAGTACATCGGGTTGCACGACACCCAGCGACTGGCCGGGGTGGGGGAGCTGTTCGACACCCTCACCGTCTTCGAGAACTACCCCCTGGACCCGGACATGCTGGACAGCGCCGGCAGCGGGCTGCGGGTCACCGAAGCCGGGGCGGAAGACGCCACGCACTATCCGCTCACCCTCGTGGCGGTTCCGGGCCCGCGGCTCTCCCTGCGCCTCGGATACCGGCCGGAGCTGTTCGCCGCCGACGGCGTGCGGGCCATCGGCACCCGCCTCAACCGGCTGCTGGAAGCCATCGCCACCGGCCCCGATCGGCCCGTCGCCGACGCCGACATCCTGGACGCCGCGGAGCGCGAGCGGACGCTGGTCACCTGGAACGCCACCGAGCACCACATCCCCTCCGCCACGCTCACCGAGCTGATCGAGGCCCAGGCGGCCCGTACCCCGCACACCACCGCCGTGGTCTTCGAGGGCCGGACGCTGACGTACGCGGAGCTGAGCGCCCGCGCCAACCGGCTGGCGCGGCTGCTGGTCGAGCGGGGAGCGGGCCCGGAGAGGTTCGTGGCCCTCGCCCTCCCGCGCTCCCTGGATCTCATCGTCGCTCTGGTGGCCGTGCTGAAGTCGGGGGCCGCCTATGTGCCGGTCGACCCCGACTACCCGGCCGAGCGCATCCGCTACATCCTGGGAAACGCCCACCCCGCGATGCTGCTCACCACCGCGGACATCACCGAGGCGCTGCCGCCCGACGACGACACCCCCCGGCTGCTGCTGGACACCGCGGACACCCGGGCGGCGCTGGCGGGCCACGCCGACCGCGATCTCACCGACGCCGAGCGGCTAGCCCCGCTGACCGGCCGCAACACCGCCTATGTCATCTACACCTCGGGTTCCACGGGCAAGCCCAAGGGGGTACTCGTCCCGCACGAGGGAATCGTCAACCGGCTGCTGTGGACCCAGGCGCGGTACGGGCTCGACGCCTCCGACCGGGTGCTGCAGAAGACACCGTCCGGTTTCGACGTCTCGGTGTGGGAGTTCTTCTGGCCGCTCATCACCGGCGCCCGGCTCGTGGTCGCCCGGCCGGAGGGCCACAAGGACCCGGCGTATCTCGCCCGGCTGATCCGCGACGAGAGCGTCACCACGGTGCACTTCGTCCCGTCCATGCTCCAGGTCTTCCTCACCGAGCCCACCGTCGCCCACTGCACCGGTCTGCGCCGCGTCCTGTGCAGCGGGGAGGCACTCCCCGGTGAGCTGCGCGCCCGCTTCTACGAGACGCTGGACGTGCCGCTGCACAACCTGTACGGGCCCACCGAGGCATCCGTGGATGTCACCTCGTGGGAGTGCTCCGCCCAGGATCCCGCCGGGCCGGTGCCGATCGGCGCACCGGTGTGGAACACCCGGCTGTATGTGCTGGATTCACGGCTGCGGCCGGTGCCCGCCGGAGTCGCCGGTGAGCTGTATCTCGCCGGTGTGCAGCTCGCCCGGGGGTATGTGCGGCGTGCGGGGTTGACGGCGGAGCGGTTTGTGGCGGATCCGTTCGGTGGGGCGGGTGCGCGGATGTATCGCACGGGTGATGTGGTGCGGTGGCGGGCGGATGGGAATGTGGAGTATGTCGGGCGCGCCGATGAGCAGGTGAAGGTGCGTGGTTTCCGGATCGAGCTGGGGGAGATCGAGGCGGTTCTCGTCCGGCATCCGCGGGTCCGGCAGACGGCGGTGATCGTTCGCGAGGACCGCGCCGGTGTGAAGCAGCTCGTGGCGTACGTCGTCGCCGAGGGCGACCCCGATGCCGGTGAGCTGCGGAAATACCTGGGTACCGAACTGCCCGAGTACATGGTTCCGGCCGCCTTCGTGACGCTGGAGCGGCTGCCGCTGACGCCCAACGGCAAGCTGGACCGGCGGGCTCTCCCGACGCCCGACTTCGGGCCGGTGGCGGAGGGGCGGTCTCCCGCGACCGCGCGCGAGGAGGCGCTGTGTGCGGTGTTCGCGGATGTGCTGGGGCTGCCGGGTGTCGGGGCGGATGACAACTTCTTCGATCTGGGCGGGGACAGTATCGTCTCCATCCAACTCGTCAGCCGTGCCCGTGCCGCCGGACTGGTCTTCACCCCGCGCGATGTCTTCCAGCACCGCACGGTGGCCGCGCTCGCCGCGATGGCCGGGGAGGTCCGGGCGATGGCGATGGAGCCACCAGATCATGGCATCGGTGTGGTGCCGCTGACCCCGATCGTGCACTGGTTGCGGGAGCGTGGCGGGCCGGTGGACGGTTTCCATCAGTCGGTGTTGGTGCGTACGCCCGCGGGGCTGACCCTGGAGCGGCTGACGGCCGGGTTGCAGGCGGTGCTCGATCGCCATGACGCGCTGCGGATGCGGCTGGGACGTGAGGGTGATGGCCCTTGGGGGCTGGAGACCGGGCCGCGCGGCACGGTCGACGCGGCCGATGTGATCACACGGGTGACCGACCCGGAGGAGCTGCGCCGGGATCCGCTGCGGGACAGGCCGCTGAAGCCCGAGGCCGGTGAGATGGTCCGGGCCGTATGGCTCGACAACGGCGCGGACACCCCCGGCCGGTTGCTGCTGGCGGCGCATCATCTGGTGGTCGACGGGGTTTCCTGGCGGATTCTGCTGCCGGACTTGGCCGCGGCGGTCGAGGGCCGTGAGTTGGAGCCGGTCGGCACTTCGCTGCGGGGCTGGGCCGAACACCTCACCGCCCTCGCCGGGCACCCCTCCCGAATCGAGGAACTCGCGCTCTGGAAACGGCAGTTCGAGGGGCCCGACCCCTTGGTGGGCGCACGGGAGCCGGACCCGGTCCGGGACACCGCCGCCACCGTCCGCCATCTCCGGCTGACGTTGCCGCCGGAGCGGACGGAGCCGCTGCTGACGCGGGTGCCCGCCGCGTTCCACGGTGGTGTGAACGACGTCCTGCTGACGGCCCTGGGCCTGGCGGTGGCCGATTGGCGGCGCCGCAGGGGCCAGGCGGAGGCCACCGGTGTGCTGGTGGACCTGGAGGGCCATGGCCGGGAGGACATCGTCGAGGGCGCCGATCTGTCCCGTACGGTCGGCTGGTTCACCAGCCTCTACCCGGTGCGCCTGGAGCCCGGGATCGAGGACTGGGCCGATCTCTGGGGCGGTGGCCGCGAGGCCGGGCAGGCCCTGAAACGGGTCAAGGAGCAGCTTCGCGGGCTGCCGGACAACGGTATCGGCTACGGTCTGCTGCGCCACCTCAACCCCGACACCGCAAGCGAGCTGGCCGCCCTGCCGACCCCGCAGATCGGCTTCAACTACCTCGGCCGCCTCGCCGCCGGCACCGACACCGACTGGGCGGCGGCGCCGGAGGCCGACGGGCTCGGCGGCGGGGCGGACGACGCGATGCCGCTTCCGCACGCACTGGAGATCAACGCACTGACCGAGGACGGTCCGGGAGGCGCCCGCCTCGGCGTCGTATGGAGCTGGCCGGACGGGCTGCTCTCCGAGGACGACGTACGGGACCTGGCCGAGACCTGGTTCCGCGCCCTGGATGCCCTCGTCGCCCACGCCGAAGGGCCGGGAGCCGGCGGACACACCCCGTCCGATATCACGCTGGTCTCCCTCACCCAGGACGAGATCGACGCATTCGAAGACGAACTGGAACCGGGAACCGAGTGGGAGATGCCGAAGTGAGCAGCCAGTCGAGGGTCGAAGACATCCTGCCTCTGTCGCCCCTGCAGGAAGGGCTTCTCTTCCACGCGGTGTACGACACCGAGGGTCCCGATGTGTACACCATGCAGTTCGCGTTCGACCTGGTCGGCCGAGTGGACGTGGCCGCCCTGCGCGCCGCCGCGGGCGCCCTGCTGCGCCGCCACGCCAACCTGCGCGCCGGGTTCCGCAGACGCAAGACGGGTGAGGCCGTCCAGATCATCCACCGCGAGGTGGAACTGCCCTGGGACGAGCGGGATGTGAGCGGTCTGGACGAGGCGGCGCAGACCGCCGGGATCGCCCGGATCCTGGCGGAGGAGAAGGACCGCAGGTTCGACCTCGCGAGCCCGCCGCTGGTGCGCTTCGTCGTCGTACGGCAGAGCGCCGAGCGGTTCCGGCTCATCCTGACCAACCATCACCTCCTGCTCGACGGCTGGTCGATGCCGCTGCTCGCCCGGGAGCTGTTCACGCTGTACGCGCGCGGCGGTGACGACTCCGGGCTGCCCCGGGTCACCCCGTACCGCGACTATCTGGCCTGGCTGGCCGGGCGGGAGCAGGACGCCGCCGAGGAGGCGTGGCGGCGGGCGCTGGAGGGGGTCGAGGGGCCCACACTGCTCGCCCCGACCGCGGGCGAACGGCGCGAGGCGGCCCAGCCGGAGAGGGTCATGCTGGAGCTGTCCGCCGAGCTGACCGCCTCCCTGGGGCAGTTCGTCCGCGCCCGCAAGCTGACGCTGAACACGCTGGTGCAGGGCGCCTGGGCGGTACTGCTCGGCCGGCTCACCGGGCGCCGGGACGTGGTCTTCGGCGCCACGGTCTCCGGCCGCCCGCCGGAGATCCCCGGTGTGGAATCCATGGTGGGGCTGTTCATCAACACCCTTCCGGTGCGGGTCGTGCTGCGGCCCGACGAGCCGCTGTCCGGGCTGCTCGCCCGGGTACAGGAGCAGCAGTCGGCGCTGATGGAGCACCAGCATCTGGGGCTGCACGAGGTGCAGCGGCTGGCCGGGACGGGTGAGCTGTTCGACACCCTGACCGTCTTCGAGAACTACCCCCTGGACCCCGGTGGCCTGGAGTTGCCCGGCACCGGGGTGCGCATCGCGGGCGTCGACGTCAACGACGCCACGCACTACCCCCTCACCCTCGCCGTGATCCCGGGCGACCGGCTCACCCTGCGCCTGGACCACCGCCCGGACCTGCTCGACCACGATGCCCAGCGGCTGGCCGCCCGTCTGGTGCGGCTGCTGGAGACGGTCATCGCCGACCCCGACCGGCCGGTGGCGGCGGTGGACATCCTGGACGCCGCCGAGCGCGAGCGGGTGCTCGTCGAGTGGAACGCCACCACCCGCGACCTACCGCGGGCCGGGCTCGGCGAACTGTTCGAGGCCCAGGCCGCGGCGACGCCCGGGAACGACGCGGTGGTCTTCGACCGGGGTGCGCTGAGCTACGCCGAACTGGACGCCCGCGCCAACCGGCTCGCCCGGCTGCTGATCGGGCGCGGTATCGGCCCGGAGAGCATCGTCGCCCTCGCCCTGCCCCGGTCCGTGGACATGGTGGTGGCCCAGCTCGCCGTGGTGAAGGCGGGGGCCGCCTACCTTCCCGTCGACCCCGACTACCCGGCCGAACGCATCCGTTTCCTGCTCGAGGACGCCCGGCCCGAGCTCGTCATCGCCGGTGGTGGCGCCGCCGTCGCCCACGAAGGGGAGCGGCTGGACCTCGACGACCCCGCGCTGCCCGCCCGGCTCGCCGCGCTCCCGCCCACCGGCATCGTGGACGCGGACCGTACGGCCCCGCTGAGCACGGCCCATCCGGCCTATGTCATCTACACCTCCGGTTCGACGGGCACCCCCAAGGGCGTCGTGGTCTCCCACACCGGTCTGGCCTCCTTCGCCACGGCAGCCGTCGAGAACTTCGACGTCGACGCCGGGGCACGGGTCCTGCAGTTCGCCTCACCCAGCTTCGACGCCGCCGTGCTGGAGCTGTGCATGGCGTTGACGTCCGGCGCCGCGCTCGTCGTACCGCCGCCCGGACCGCTGGCGGGGGAGGCCCTCGCCGGGGTGCTGGCCGGCCGGCGGGTCAGCCACGCCCTGATCCCGCCGGCCGCGCTGGCGTCGGTGCCGACGACCACGCCGCTGCCCGGCTTCCGCTCCCTGGTCGTCGGCGGTGACGCGTGCTCCGCCGAGCTGGTGGCGCGCTGGTCGTCAGGCCGCCGGATGGTCAATGCCTACGGTCCTACCGAGTCGACCGTGGCCGCCACCATGAGCGGGCCGCTGAGCGGAGAGCGGACGCCCGCGATCGGCGGCCCCGTCGTCAACACCCGGGTGTATGTGCTGGACGCGGGGCTGCGGCCGGTGCCCGTCGGCGCCCCGGGAGAGCTCTATCTCGCGGGCGAGGGGCTGGCCCGCGGCTATCTGCGCCGTCCCGGGCTGACGGCGGAGCGGTTCGTCGCCAACCCCTTCGACGCCCCGGGCTCCCGGATGTACCGCACCGGCGATGTGGTGCGGTGGCGGGCCGACGGCACCCTGGACTACCTCGGGCGCGCCGACGAGCAGGTGAAGATCCGGGGCTTCCGGGTCGAGCTGGGCGAGATCGAGACCGTCATCGCCCGCCATCCGAAGGTCGCCCAGGTCGCCGTGGTCGCCCGCGAGGAGCGACCCGGCGTCCGGCAGCTGGTGGCCTATGCGGTCGGCGAGGCCGAGGTGGCCGAACTGCGCGACCACGTGGCCGAGGTGCTGCCCACCCATATGGTCCCGGCGGCGTTCGTGCGCCTGGACGCGCTGCCGCTGACGCCCCACGGCAAACTGGACCGCAAGGCGCTGCCCGCCCCGGACTTCGGCTCCGTGACCACCGGGCGGGCCCCGGTCACCCCGGAGGAAGCGGCGCTGTGCGCGGTGTTCGCCGACGTGCTCGGGGTGGAGCGGGTCGGCGTGGACGACAGCTTCTTCGACCTGGGCGGCGACAGCATCGTCTCCATCCAGTTGGTCAGCCGGGCCCGCAAGGCGGGGCTGATGTTCACCCCGCGTGATGTGTTCCGGCTGCGGACCGTGGCCGCGCTCGCCGCCATGGCCACGCCGCGGGAGGAGACGGCGGCCGGCGCCGAACCGGACGACTCCGGTATCGGGGTGGTGCCGCTCACCCCGATCGCACACTGGCTGCGGGAGCGCGGCGGGCCCATCGACGGCTTCCACCAGTCGATGCTGATCCGCACCCCCGCCGGACTGGACCAGGCGAAGCTGACCGTGGCGCTGCAGGCCGTCCTCGACCACCACGACGCCCTGCGGCTGCGGCTGACCCGGGCCGGTGGCATCGTCTGGAGCCTGGAGGTGGCGCCGCGCGGGGCGGTCGACGCCACCGGCTGTCTGACTCGTGTGGACGCGGCCGGGCTGCGCGGCGAGGCGCTGCGCTGTGTGGTGGCCGGCCACCAGGGCACCGCGCAGGCGCGGCTGGAGCCCGAGCAGGGGGCCATGGTGCGGGCGGTGTGGTTCGACGGCGGACCGCATGAGAGCGGCAGACTGCTGCTCGTCCTGCACCACCTGGTGGTGGACGGCGTCTCGTGGCGGATCCTGCTGCCCGACCTGGCCGCCGCGGGCGAGGCCGCCATGGCGGGCGACACCCCGCGGCTGGAGCCGGTGGGCACCTCGCTGCGGCGCTGGGCCGAGCAGCTCACCGCGCTCGCCCAGCACCCGGCCCTGCTGGACGAACTGCCGCTGTGGACCGCCATGCTGGAGGCCCCGGACCCGCTGCTGGGCAGCCGCGCCCTGGACGCCGCGCGGGACACCGTGGCCACCGTCCGGCACATCAGCCTCACCCTGCCGCCCGAGCGCACCGAGCCCCTGCTCACCCGGGTGCCCGCCGCCTTCCACGGCGGGGTCAACGACGTCCTGCTGACCGGCCTCGCCCTGGCCGTCGCGGACTGGCGCCGGCGCCGGGACGACGACGCGGCGGCCCCGCTCCTGGTCGACCTCGAGGGCCATGGCCGCGAGGGCGTCGTCGAGGGCGCCGATCTCTCCCGTACCGTCGGCTGGTTCACCGATCTGCACCCGGTGCGGCTGGACCCGGCGGTGGCGGACTGGGCCGAGCTGTGGGCCGGCGGCCCGCCGGCCGGACGGGCGCTGAAGAGCGTCAAGGAGCAGCTGCGCGCCCTGCCCGACAACGGCATGGGCTACGGTCTGCTGCGCCACCTCAACCCGCAGACCAGCCCGGCCCTGGCCCGGCTGCGCACCCCGCAGATCGGCTTCAACTACCTGGGCCGCTTCCCCGCCGCCTCCGCCGGGGACGAGGGCGCCGACTGGTCCGCCGCGCCGGAGGCCGACGGCCTCGGCGGCGGCGTCGACCCGGCCATGCCGGTCCCGCACACGCTCGAGGTGGGCGCCCTCACCCAGGACCACGCCGACGGGCCGCGGCTGACCGCGACCCTGTCCTGGCCCGGCGATCTGCTGACCGAGGAGGAGGCCCGCGATCTGGCCGAAACCTGGTTCCGCGCGCTGGACGTCCTCACGGCCCACACCGAGCGGGCGGGAGCCGGCGGGCACACCCCATCCGATCTGCCCCTGGTCTCCCTCAGCCAGGACGAGATCGACACCGTGGAGCGGGCCCGGCCCGGCGTGGCCGATCTGCTGCCGCTGTCGTCCCTGCAGAAGGGGCTGCTCTTCCACGCCGTCTACGACGAGCAGGCGCGCGACGTCTACACCGTGCAACTGCTGCTGGATGTGACCGGGCCGCTGGACGCCCAGGCGCTGCGCCGCGCCGCCCACGCCCTGCTGGAGCGCCATGCCAATCTGCGCGCCGGTTTCTGGCACGAAGGGCTGCGCACTCCGGTGCAGTTCGTGCCCCGGGCGGACGAGGCCGAGCTGCCCTGGTACGAGTTCGATCTGTCCGGTGTCCCGGCCGGCCGGCGGGACGGCGAACTGGATCGCCTGCTCGCCGAGGACCGGGCGCGCCGCTTCGACCTGACCGCGCCGCCGCTGCTGCGCATCACCGTGATCCGGCTCGACGGCGACCGCCACCGGCTGGTGCTGACCAACCACCACATCCTGCTGGACGGCTGGTCCACCCCGCTGCTCGCCCAGGAGCTGTTCACGCTCTACGCCTCCGGGGGAAGCGATACCACGCTGCCCCGGGTCACCCCCTACCGCGACTATCTGGCCTGGCTCGCCGACCAGGACGGCGGCGCCGCGGAGAAGGCGTGGCAGCAGGCTCTGGAGGGCGCCGAGCCGACCCTGCTCGCCCCCGTGGACCCTGGCCGCGAGGCGGCGATGCCGCGGACGGTCACCGTCGAGCTGTCCGCCGAGCTGACCGCCGCCCTCACCGAGCGGGCGCGGGGTCTCGGGCTCACGATGAACACGCTGGTGCAGGGCGCCTGGGCGGTGCTGCTCGGCCGGCTCACCGGGCGTCAGGACGTGGTCTTCGGCGCCACGGTCTCCGGCCGCCCGCCGGAGATCGCCGGTATCGAGACGATGGTGGGCCTGTTCATCAACACCCTTCCGGTGCGGGTGGTCCTGCGGCCCGAGGAGCCGCTGTCCGGGCTGCTGGCCCGAGTGCAGGAGCAGCAGTCGCTGCTGACCGACCACCAGTACCTCGGCCTCACCGACATCCAGAACATCGCCGGTACCGGTGAACTCTTCGACACTCTCACCGTGTTCGAGAATTACCCGCTCGACCCGGCGGCGCTGGAGCTGCCCGGCACCGGACTCGGCGTCCTGGGCATCGACGGCCGGGACGCCACCCACTATCCGCTGACCCTCGTCGCCATCCCCGGACTGCCCGGCCAGGGGCTCCAGCTGCGGCTCAACCACCGGCCGGACGTGCTGGACCCGGCGGCCGTGGCGGAGCTGGCCGACCGGCTGCCGCGGCTGCTGGACCTCATCGCCGCGGACCCGGAGCGCCCGGTCGGGCGGATCGATGTGCTCGGCCCCGACGAGCGCGCCCGGCTGCTGGCGCTCGGGACCGGGGAGACCGGCTCCCGGCCCGCCGCGTACGGGTCCATCCAGCGGCGCTTCGCCGACCAGCTGGCCCGTACCCCGGACGCGGTCGCGCTGAGCGACGCCGACGGACAGGAGGTCACCTACCGGGAGCTCGATACCCGCGCCAACCGGTTGGCGCACCGGCTGATCGCCATGGGCGTGCGCCCGGAGAGCCCGGTCGCCGTGATGCAGAATCGTTCCGTCGGTCTTGTGGTCTCGATCCTCGCGGTGCTGAAGGCGGGTGGCGCGTATGTGCCCCTGGACTCCCGCTATCCGCAGGCCCGGCTGAGCCTGATCGTCGAACAGACCGCCGCCGGTGTGCTGCTCACCGACCGCGACCTGAGCGAGGCCGCCCGCGCCTTCCCGCACCGGGCCCGGCTGCTGGTCGTCGACGATCCCGCCCTCGACGGTGCAGCGCCGCTCGACGGCGAGCCGGACACCGACCCCGGTATCGACGGACACCATGAGCAGCTCGCCTACGTGATGTACACCTCGGGCTCGACCGGCACCCCCAAGGGCGTCGCCGTCACCCACCACGATGTGCTCGCCCTCGCCTTCGACGGCGCCTGGGACAGCGGCCACCACACCCGGGTGCTGCTGCACTCGCCCCAGGCGTTCGACGCCTCCACCTACGAACTGTGGGTGCCGCTGCTGCGCGGCGGCCACATCGTCGTGGCGCCCCCCGGGGAGCTCGACGTCCAGGACCTGGCCCGGGTCATCGCGGAGCGGAAGGTCACCGGACTGTGGCTGACCGCAGGTCTCTTCCGGATCCTCGCCGAGGAGCGGCCCGCATGCTTCGCGGACGTGCGCGAGGTGTGGTCCGGTGGCGACGTCGTCCCCGCGCCCATGGTGCGCAGAGTGCTGGCCACCTGCCCCGAGCTGGTCGTCGGCGACGGCTACGGCCCGACCGAGACCACCACGTTCGCCGCCTACCACCGGATGCGGGCGCAGGACACCGTCCCCGACACCGTGCCCATCGGCGGGCCGCTGGACCGGATGCGGCTCTACGTCCTCGACGACAACCTGGCCCCCACCCCGCACGGAGTCGCCGGCGAGCTGTACATCGCCGGCGCCGGACTCGCCCGCGGCTATCTGGACCGCCCCGGCCTCACCGCCGAGCGTTTCGTGGCCGACCCCTTCGGCCCCGCCGGGGCGCGGATGTACCGCAGCGGCGACCTGGTCCGCTGGACCGACGGCGGCCTGCTGGAATTCGTGGGCCGCGCCGACGAACAGGTCAAGGTGCGCGGCTTCCGCATCGAACTCGGCGAGATCGAGGCCGTCGTGGCCCGCTTCCCCGGCCTCGCCCAGGTCGCGGTGATCGTCCGTGAGGACCAGCCCGGCGACAAGCGCCTGGTGGCCTACGCCGTTCCGACCGGTGGACAGCCCGCCCCGGACCTGGCCGCGCTGCGCGACCACACCGCGGCCGCCCTGCCCGCCTATATGGTCCCCGCCGCCTTCGTCGCCCTGGAGACCCTGCCCGTCACCACCAACGGCAAGGTCGACCGCCGGGCCCTGCCCGCACCCGACTACGGCGCCGCCGCCACCCGCCGGGCCCCGCGCACCCCCGAGGAGCGCACCCTCTGCGAGATCTTCGCCGAGGTGCTGGGGCTGGCCGAAGTCGGCATCGACGACAGCTTCTTCGACCTGGGTGGCCACTCCCTGCTGGCCACCCGCCTGGTCAGCCGGGTGCGCTCCGGATTCGGCGTGGAGCTGGCGGTGCGCAGCCTGTTCGAGGCCCCCACCCCGGCCCGGCTCATGGCGGCCATCGCCGGAGCCGCCCGCGCCCGCACCCCGCTGCGGCCGGCCGAGCGGCCCGAGCTCATCCCCATGTCGTACGGCCAGCACCGGCTGTGGTTCCTCAACCGGCTGGAAGGCGCCGCGTCCCCGTACAAGATCCCGATCGCGCTGCGGCTGAGCGGACACCTCGACCGCGAGGCCCTGCGGGCGGCGCTGGGCGATGTGGTGGACCGGCACGAGGCGCTGCGCACCGTCTTCGGCGAGACCGGCGGCACCCCGCACCAGGTGGTGCTCGGCACCGACGCCGCCACCCCCGTCCTCACCACGGAAGCCGTCACCGAGGACGAGCTGCCCGAGGCGCTGCTCCGGGCGGTCGCACCCGGCTTCGACCTCGCCGTCGACCCGCCCCTGCGGGCCACCCTGTACGCACTCGGCCCCGACAGCCACGTCCTGCTGCTGGTCCTGCACCACATCGCCGGTGACGGCTGGTCGATGGGCCCGCTCGCCCGCGACTTCTCCCTGGCCTACACCGCCCGACTGGGCGGCGAGGCACCCGAGCAGGACCCGCTGCCGGTGAGTTACGCCGACTACAGCATCTGGCAGCGGCAGGTCATGGGCGGCGAGGACGACCCGGACAGCCCGATCTCCCGGCAGCTCGCCTTCTGGACCGACGCCCTCGCCGGGCTCCCCGACGAACTGGAGCTGCCGGCCGACCGCTCCCGGCCCGCCGTCGCCACCTACCAGGGCGGAACCCAGATGTTCCGGCTCGAACCGGAGCTCCACCACGGGCTGCTCGGCCTCGTACGCGACAACGAGGCGAGCCTGTTCATGGTGGTCCAGGCCGGGCTCGCGGCGCTGCTGACCCGGTTGGGGGCGGGTACCGACATCCCGTTGGGCAGCCCGATCGCGGGCCGTACCGACGAGGCGCTGGACGAACTCGTGGGCTTCTTCGTCAACACCCTGGTGCTGCGCACGGACACCTCGGGCAACCCCACCTTCCGGGAGCTGCTGGCCCGCGTCCGGGACACCGACCTGGCCGCCTACGCCCACCAGGACACCCCCTTCGAACGGCTGGTCGAGGTGCTCAACCCGGCCCGCTCGATGGCGCGCAACCCGCTGTTCCAGGTCATGCTGGTGCTCCAGAACAACGTCCAGGCCGATCTGCGGCTGCCCGGACTGGACGTCACCGTGGAGACCGCGGGCGCCCACGCCGCCCAGTTCGACCTGTCCTTCGACCTCACCGAGCGCTACGCCGAGGACGGCGCGCCGCAGGGTCTGGACGGCCGGTTCGACTACAGCACCGACCTGTTCGACCACCCCACCGCGCGGCGGCTGCTCGGCTGCTTCGTACGGTTCCTCCAAGCCGCCGTCGCCGAGCCCGACCGCCCGGTGGGGGACCTGGACATCATCGAACCGGGGGAGCGGCGGCAACTGCTGCTCGACTGGAACCGCACCGAGCGCGACACCGGCATCACCGGGGTCGTGGAGCGGGTCCGGGAGATCGCCGCCCGCCACCCGGAGGCCACCGCCCTCACCGACGACCACCGAAGCGTCGACTACGCATCCCTGGTGGCCCGCGCGAGCGCCCTCTCCCGCAGGCTGCTGGCGAGCGGTGCGCAGGCGGGTTCGGTCGTCGCGATCCTCTCCGACCGCACCGTCCAGGTGCCCACGGCCGTCCTCGCCGTCCTCGGCGTCGGCGCCGCCCATGTGCCGCTCGACCCGCGCGCCCCGCGGCAGCGCAGCGCCGGAATGCTCGCCGACAGCGGCGCACGCCGCGTGCTGGCCGCGCCCGAACACCTGGAGCACGCACGGGAGTTGGCCGAGGCCGCCGAGATCCCCATCGAGGTGCTGGTGCTGGACGACGCGGCCGACGACGCCGACGAACTGCTGCCCGTCGCCGGTGGCCCCGGCCACCTCGCCTACGTGATCTTCACCTCCGGTTCCACCGGCCGCCCCAAGGGCGCGATGGTGCACCGGCGCGGCATGGTCAACCACCTCCTCGCCAAGATCGAGGACCTGGGGATGACGGACACCGACAGCGTGGTGGCCAACGCCCCGCTGACCTTCGACATCTCGGTGTGGCAGATGCTGTCCGGCCTCGTCAGCGGCGGCCGGGTGCGGCTGGTCGGCGAGGACACCGCACTGGACCCGCAGGCGCTGTTCACCCGGGTCGCCGAGGAGCGGATCACCGTCCTCGAGGTCGTCCCCTCCCTGCTGCGTACCGCCCTGGACGCCTGGGAGTCCGGCGCCGAACCCGTCGAACTGCCCCGGCTGCGCTGGCTGATGGTGACCGGCGAGGCCCTCCCGCCGGACCTCTGCGACCGCTGGTTCGCCCGCTATCCGCACATTCCGCTGGTCAACGCGTACGGCCCGACCGAGTGCTCGGACGATGTCACCCACGCCGTCATCGACGCCGCCACCCCGCTCGGCGGCGTCCGGGTACCGATCGGCGCCACCATCCGCAACACCCGGCTCTACGTCCTGGACAACCGGCTCCAGCCGGTCCCGGTCGGCGTCCCCGGCGAGCTGTACGTGGGCGGCACCGGAGTCGGATACGGCTACGTCGGCGAACCCCGGCGCACCGCGGTCACCTTCGTGGCCGACCCGTTCGCGGACGAGCCCGGCAGCCGGCTGTACCGCACCGGCGACCGGGTGCGGCGGCTGCCCGACGGACAGCTTGAGTTCCTCGGCCGGCTCGACCACCAGGTCAAGATCCGCGGGCAGCGCATCGAACTGGGCGAGGTGGAGGCCGCGCTGCGCGCGATCCCCGCGGTGACCGACGCGGTGGTCACGGTCGGCACCGACCCCGCGGGGCAGAGCCGCCTCGTCGGCCATATCGTCGGCGCGGTCGACCCCCGGCAGGTGCGCTCCGAACTCGCCGGGGCGCTGCCGGAGGCGATGGTGCCCGCGGTGCTGATAGCCATGGACGCCCTGCCGCTCACCCCCAACGGCAAGGTGGACCGCAAGGCGCTGCCCGCCCCCGACTTCGGGGCGTCGGCCACCGGCTCCGGACGGGCCCCGCGCACCCCGCAGGAAGAGCTGCTGTGCGAGGTGTTCGCCGAGGTGCTCGGCCTGCCCCGGGTCGGCCCCGACGACGACTTCTTCGACCTGGGCGGCCACTCGCTGCTCGCCACCCGCCTGGTGAACCGGATCCGGTCCGCCTTCGGGGTCGAGCTTCAGGTCAGGACGCTGTTCGAAACGCCCACCGTGGCCCGGCTCGCCACTTCCCTCGCTCCCGGCACGGGAGGCAGGGCACCGCTGGTCCCGGCCGAGCGGACCGGGCGGATCCCGCTGTCGTACGCCCAGCGCCGGCTGTGGTTCCTCAACCGGTTCGACGGCGACAGCGGCGCCTACAACGTGCCGCTGGCGCTGCGCCTGACCGGTGATCTGGACCGCGAGGCGCTGCGCGCGGCCCTCGGCGATGTGGTGGCCCGGCACGAGAGCCTGCGTACCGTCTTCCCCGAGACCACCGGGCCGGACGCGGACGGCGGCGCCCACCAGAAGATCGTGGACGCCGAGACGGCCCGGCCCGCGCTCCCGGTCACCGACACCGACGAGGCGTCCCTGCCCGGTCGGCTGGCCGCCGAGGCCGCCACCGGATTCGACCTCACCCGCGAACTCCCGCTGCGCACAAGGCTGTTCGCGCTCACCCCGGACAGCCATGTGCTGCTGCTGGTGATGCACCACATCGCCAGCGACGGGGCCTCCGCGGCACCGCTCGCCCGCGACCTGGCCTCCGCCTACGAGGCCCGGCTGGCCGGTGAGGCGCCCCGGTGGACACCGCTGCGGGTGGGCTATGCCGACTACAGCGTCTGGCAGCGCGAGGTGCTCGGCGACGAGAGCGACCCCGAGACCCCCATCTCCCGGCAGCTCGCCTTCTGGACCGACACCCTGGCCGGTCTCCCCGACCAGCTGGAGCTGCCCACCGACCGCCCCCGCCCCGCGGTCGCCACCGGGGCGGGCGGCACCGTCCCCGTACGGATCGGCCCCGAGCTGCACCAGCGGCTGGCCGGACTCGCCCGCGAGAACCGGGCCAGCGCCTTCATGGTGGTCCAGGCCGGGCTGACCGCCCTGCTGACCCGGTTGGGGGCGGGTACCGACATCCCGTTGGGCAGCCCGATCGCGGGCCGTACCGACGAGGCGCTGGACGAACTCGTGGGCTTCTTCGTCAACACCCTGGTGCTGCGCACGGACACCTCGGGCAACCCCACCTTCCGGGAGCTGCTGGCCCGCGTCCGGGACACCGACCTCGCCGCCTACGCCCACCAGGACATGCCGTTCGAACGACTGGTGGAGGTCCTCAACCCGGCCCGCTCACTCTCCCGCCACCCGCTCTTCCAGATCGCCCTGGCCTTCCAGAACCCCACCGTGGTCGGCCAGGAGGTCACCGGCCTCACCGTGGCCGCGGAACCGCTCGGCAACGCCGGCGCCAAGTTCGACCTGTCGATCAGCCTCGGCGACCGGCGCGACGAGGACGGTGGCCACCAGGGCATCGAGGGCCATGTCGTCTACAGCGCCGACCTGTTCGACGCGGACACCGTCACCACCCTCGTCGCCCGGCTGATCCGGCTGCTGGAGGCCGCCGTGGCCGACCCGGACCAGCCGATCGGCCGGATCGCGCTGCTCGACCCCGCCGAGCGGACCCGCATGGTGGTCACTTGGAACGACACCGCCACCGACGTCCCCGAGGTGACCCAGCCCGAGCTGTTCCAGGCCCAGGTGGCCCGCACCCCCGACGCGCCCGCGTTGATCTTCGGCGCCGAGGAGCTGTCGTACGCGCGGCTCAATGAACGCGCCAACCGGCTGGCCCGCCTGCTCATCGAGCACGGCGTGGGCCCGGAGCGGTTCGTCGCCGTCGCCCTGCCCCGGTCGGCACATCTGGTGGTGGCCCTGCTCGCGGTGCTCAAGGCCGGCGGCGCCTATGTGCCGGTGGACCCGGCATACCCGGCCGAGCGGATCGGGTTCATGCTCTCCGACACCGACCCGGCGCTGCTGCTCACCGACGCCGACACCGCCGCCACGCTGCCGCAGGACACCAAGGACATCCCCCGCCTCCTCCTGGACGACCCCGCCACCGACGCACACCTCGCCCGCTTCGACACCACCGACCCCGACGACGGCGACCGGCTCGCGCCGCTGCGCCTTGCCAACCCCGCCTATGTCATCTACACCTCGGGCTCGACCGGACGGCCCAAGGGTGTCGTCATCCAGCACACCTCGCTCACCGACTACCTGGTCTTCGCCGGGGGCGACTACGACGGGGTGCGCGGCACCGCGCTGCTGCACTCCTCGATCTCCTTCGACCTGTCGGTGACCGCCACCCATGTGCCGCTCACCGTGGGCGGCACCGTCCAGGTCGTCAGCGACCTCCAGGACCCGGACCCGGGGACCGCCGAGGCGCTGCGCACCCGCCCGTGCACCTTCCTCAAGGCCACGCCCAGCCATCTGCCGGTCCTCACCACGCTGCCCGAGGAGTTCGCGCCCACCGCCGAACTGCTCCTCGGCGGCGAGCTGCTGCTGGGCGAGCGGGTCGACGCCTGGCGCGCGGACCACCCCGGCACCACCGTCCTCAACATGTACGGGCCCACCGAGACCACGGTCAACTGCAGCCAGTACCGCATCGCCCCGGACACACCGATCCCGCCGGGACCGCTGCCCATCGGCGGCCCGATGCCCAACACCCGGTTCCATGTGCTCGACGACCGCCTCGAGCTGGTGCCGCCGGGCGCGGCCGGAGAGCTGTACGTGGCGGGCGACTGCCTGGCCCGCGGCTATCTGGGCCGCCCCGATATGACGGCCGCCCGGTTCGTCCCCGATCCGTTCGGCGCCCCCGGCTCCCGGATGTACCGCACCGGAGATGTGGTGCGCTGGAACCCGGACGGCACGCTGTCCTTCCTGCGCCGGGTGGACGACCAGGTCAAGCTGCGCGGCTTCCGGATCGAGCTCGGCGAGGTCGAGGCCGTGGTCGACCGCCACCCCGCCGTCGCCAGGTCCGCGGTGATCGTGCGCGAGGACCGCCCCGGCGACCAGCGCCTGGTCGCCTATGTGGTGCCCGAGCCCGGCGCCGGGCTCCCGGCCCCGGCCGAGCTGCGCCGCCACGCCGCCGCGGACCTCCCCGAGTACATGGTCCCGAACGCCTTCGTCCCGCTGGACATACTGCCGCTGACCCCCAACCGCAAACTGGACCGCCGGGCCCTGCCCGCGCCCGAGTCCTCCGCGGTGTCCGGCGGCCGGGCGCCCCGCACCCGCCAGGAGCGGCTGCTGTGCGAGCTGTTCGCCGAGGTCCTCGGGGCGGACCGGGTCTCGGTCGACGACGGCTTCTTCGACCTCGGCGGCCACTCCCTGCTGGCCACCCGGCTCATCGGCCGGGTGCGCGCCACCTTCGGGGTGGACATCGCCATCCGCACCCTCTTCGAGGCACCCACGGTGGCGGAGCTGACCGAGCGGCTCGGCACCGGGGAGGACGACGGCCGGGGAGCCTTTGACGTCCTGCTGCCGCTGCGCCGCAAGGGCGGCCGCCCGCCGCTGTTCTGCGTCCACCCGGCCAGTGGTTTCAGCTGGTCCTACGCCGGGCTGATGCGCCACCTCGGCCCCGACCACCCGATCTACGGCCTGCAGTCGCGTGGCATCGCCGAACCCGGTGAACTGCCCACCGGCGTCGAGGAGATCGCCGCCGACTACCTGAAGCAGGTGCGCACCGTCCAGCCCACCGGCCCGTACCTGCTGCTCGGCTGGTCCTTCGGCGGACTCGTGGCGCACGCCATGGCCGAACAGCTCCAGCGCGCCGGTGAGCGGGTCGCCCTGCTGGCCATGCTCGACTCCTTCCCCCGGCTCCCCGCGAGCCACGGCGGCACCGCGCGGGCCGGGGAGGAGGACGCCGTCCTGTCCCAGCGGGAGTTCCTCGGCGGAATGCTCGACCTGGCCGGCTACGAGCGGGCCGAGTGGGACGGGGAGCCGCTGGAGTACGGCCGGGTGGCGGAGATCCTCCGCGGCCAGGGCGGCATCCTCGGCAGCCTGGAGGAGCGGCACGTGGCGGCCCTGTACGAGGTGTTCGAGAACAATTCACGGCTCGCACGGGGCCATGTACCCGGGACCTACGTGGGTGACCTGCTTTTCTTCGAGGCGACGCGCGGCAAGCCGGGGGACGCCCCCGGGCCCGAGGTGTGGGCGCCCTTCCTGGAGGGCTCCATCGAACGCCACCCCGTCGAGTCCACCCACGACGACATGACCCAGCCGGAACCGCTCGCCGGGATCGGCCGGATCCTCGCCGCCCGGCTCCGCGACTTCACCTGAGACCCCCTCCGCAGACCCCACCACGGAAGAGAGACGAGACGCGAGATGAGCAACCCCTTCGACGACGCGGACGCCAGGTATCTGGTGCTGGTCAACGACGAGGGCCAGTACTCCCTGTGGCCGGTCTTCGCCGAGGTCCCGGCCGGCTGGACCGGCGTCCACGGCCCCGACGGGCGTCAGGCCTGCCTGGATCACATCAATGAGAACTGGACCGACATGCGCCCCAAGAGCCTTGTCGAGGCCATGGACGCAGCCGCCTCCTGACGGCCCACGAACCACCCCCCTCGCACCACAAGAACACCCATCCGAGAAACACACCCGAAGGAGCACACCATGTCCGAAGCGCGTGAGCAGCACCTGGACGAGCTGCGCGAGATCGTCGCCGAGGTGCTCGAGGTCGAGCCGGAGGAGATCACCGAGACCGGTTCGTTCGTGGAGGAGCACGAGGCGGACTCGCTCCGGGCGATCGAGATCCTCGCCCGGATCGAGAAGAAGTACAAGATCGACATCCCGCAGTCCGAGCTGCCGCAGATGGAGAACCTCAAGGCCGTCTACGACGTCGTGGCCAACCAGGCCGGCTGGCAGGACTGACCCCTTCGCACACCACGGCGACGACGTCACGAGGGAAGAAAGCGGATCACCGACATGAATGCTCCAGCTTCCCGGGACACCGGGGGACGGCAGATGGCCTGGGCCGGATACACGGCCGCGGTACTGGCCATCGTCTTCGGCCTGTTCAGCTTCTACTGGGCCGCCGGAGGCACCTTCGGCATCGACACCCTGGGCGGCGCGATCCAGCGGATGGCGGAACGCCGGAACTCCGGCTTCCTCGCGGTCGTCTGGATCACCGGCGCGCTCAAGGTCGCGGGCGGTCTCTTCTCGTTGTCGCTCGTCCGGCCGTGGGGCCGCGTCGTTCCCCGCCCGCTGATGCTTCTCGCGGGCTGGGGCGGCGCGGTGCTGCTGACCGTCTACGGCGCCCTGCAGGTCGGCAGCCTGCTGCTGGTGGCGTTCGGCGTGCTCACCCCGTCCGACCCCGTCGAGTGGAAGCCGCTGCTGTGGCGCCTGTTCGTCTGGGACATGTCGTTCCTGGTGTGGGGAATCCTGCTCTTCCTCGCCACCCGGACCTATGTCATGAACCATCCGCGGCGCCCGGAAAGGCGCGGAGGAAATTGATGTACGACAGCGCGCAGGACCTGGTCTTCGACCATGTCTTCCTGCGGATCGATGGACTCGTCCCCGATATCCGGCTCCTGCTCAAGATCGAGGGTTTCAATCCGGCCGGTTCGATCAAACTGAAGACCGCCATCGGACTGGTCGAGGACGCCGAACGGTGGAATCTCCTCAGACCCGGCGGCCACATCATCGAATCGTCCTCGGGCAATCTGGGAGTGGCGCTCGCCTCCGTGTGCGCCGCCAGGGGATACCGCTTCACCTGCGTCACCGACCCGAACACCTCACCCCAGAACGCGGCCCTGATCCGGGCCTTCGGGGCGACGGTGGTGGTCGTCGACAAGAAGGACGCCAACGGCGGCTATCTGCAGTCGAGGATCGACCACATCCACGACCGGCTGCGGGAGGACCCCTCCCTGTTCTGGCCGAACCAGTACGCCAACGAGGCCAACCCCCGGATCCACCGGGAGCGCACCGCCGCCGCCATCCTCGAGGAGGTCCCCGAGGTCGACCACCTGTTCATCGGGGCCGGCACCACCGGCACCCTGATGGGCTGCGCGGCCTACTTCCGCGAACGCTCCCCGCACACCCGGATCGTCGCGGTGGACACCGCGGGATCCGTCACCTTCGGTTTCCCGCCCGGCAAGCGGCATCTCCCCGGGCTGGGCACCAGCCGCAAGCCCGAGCTGTGCGACCCCCGGCTCGTCGACGACATCGTCATCGTCCCCGAGGTTGAGGCGGTCCGCATGTGCCGCACCATCGCCAGAAGCCGGGGCATCGCCACCGGCGGCTCCACCGGCTCGGTCCTGGCGGCCGTGGCGCGCAGGGGCCCGTCGCTGCCGCCCGGATCCACCGTCGTGGCCATCGCCCCCGACACCGGGGACCGCTATCTCAACACCATCTACGACGACGCCTGGGTCCAGGAACGCTTCGGACACCAGGCCCTGGCCCCGGCGGGCGCGGACGACCATCCGGACGCCGACGGCTCACTGCTCCTGAAAGGCTGACATGTTCGACTTCCATGTCGTCAGCGGCAAAACCGCCCGCCGGGTGATCGGCCGCTCCCGGTCGAGGATCGTTGACCAGGTGCGGGACACCTACCTCACCCATGACCTGGGTGACTCGGTCAATCCCAACAGCTACTTCCTGCGCTTCCCCGACAAGCCCGACAGCCGCATCATCGCCCTGCCCGCCTATCTGGGCGGAGAGCACTCGGTCGCCGGCATCAAGTGGATCGCCAGCTTCCCCGCCAATATCGAGCGCTCGGTGCCGCGCGCCTCGGCGGTCCTGCTGCTCAACGACTACGAGACCGGCTATCCGTTCGCCTGCCTCGAAGCCGCCCAGATCAGCGCCGCCCGTACCGCGGCCTCCGCCGTGCTCGCCGCCGAGACGCTGCACGGATCCCGGACCGCCCGGCGGCTCCTGGTGATCGGCGCGGGCATCATCGCCCGCAACATCCTGGAGTTCTTCACCGACCGCGACTGGCAACTCGACGAGGTGCTGGTGCACGACCGGGACCCGCGCTACGCCGAATCGCTCGCCGAGCATGTGTCCGGCGTCCTCGGCCACCGTGCGAGCGTCGCCACCGACCGGGACAAGGCGATCGCGCAGGCCGATCTGGTGGTGCTCGCCACCACGGCAGGAGAGCCCTACATCACCCGGCCGGGCACCTTCGCCCCCGGTCAGGTCGTCCTCAACATCTCCCTGCGGGACATCGACCCGGAGATCATCGTGGGCGCCTGCAACATCCTGGACGACATCGACCACTGCCTCACGGCCAATACCTCGCCGCATCTGGCCGAGCAGAAGTTCGGCCACCGGGAGTTCATCAACGGCACCCTCGCGGATGTGATCCGCGGTCGCCGGAAGGTGGCCACCGACCGGCCCGTCATCTTCTCGCCCTTCGGCCTCGGCGTGCTGGACCTCGCCGTGGGCGCGTTCGTGCACCGGGCCGCCCTCGAGGCGAACGAGGCCACCGCCATCGAAGGATTCTTCGGCGAGACCACCCGCTGGTGAGCACCACCGGCTCGTGACCCGCCCTCCGCTCACCACTCACTGGCCCATATCCGGCCCCGAAGCATGAGGTAATTCCCATGTCCACACAACGCCGTGCCCTTGTCACCGGGGGATCGCGCGGTATCGGCGCGAGCGTCGCCCTCCGCCTCGCCCAGGACGGAATGGACGTCGCGTTCTGCTACCGCAGCGAGAAGGAGCGCGCCGAGGAGACCGCCGAGCGGATCCGCGAGCTGGGGGTGCGCTGCTTCCACGCGCCCTGTGACGTCGCGGACTTCGAGGCCGTGCAGTCCTTCATCAAGGAGGCCGAGGCCGACCTCGGCCCCATCGACACCCTCGTCAACTCGGCCGGCATCGTCCGCGACAACCCCCTCGTGCTGATGCCGGTGGAGGACTGGGACGCCGTCATCGACGCCAGCCTGACCGGTGTCTTCAACTTCTGCCGGTCGATGGCGTTCGGCTTCATGAAGCGCAAGCAGGGCGTCATCGTCAACGTCTCCTCGGTGGCCGGCGTCTACGGCAACAAGGCGCAGACCAACTACTCCGCCGCCAAGGCCGGTATCAACGGCATGAGCAAGGCGCTGGCCAAGGAGCTCGCCCCCTACGGCCTGCGGGTCAACGTCGTCGCCCCCGGGTTCATCGAGACCGACATGACCGCGGGCCTCACCGACAAGGTGCGCGCCCAGGCGATGGAGCTGGTCCCCATGCGCCGCTTCGGCACCCCCGAGGACGTGGCCGAACTGGTGTCGTTCCTGGTGTCCGACCGGGCCGGCTACATCACCGGGCAGATCCTCCAGGTCGACGGGGGCATCGTCCTGTGAGCCGCCGGTTCGCCGCCCCGCTCACCGCGGTCGACACGGTGGACATCGCGGACGCCCCGGCCGGCGCACGGGTGGAGGCGGTCAAGCGGATCGCCGGCGAGGACCCGTATCTCGTCGGCCACTACCCGGACTTCACCATCTACCCGGGTGTGTTCACCCTCGAATCCGTCCACCAGGCCATCCGCCACTGGGCCACCGAACGGCACGGCCCGGGTGCGGTCGCCGAACTGGCCGCCATCACCTCGATCAGCTTCGCGGCCCCGCTCCTGCCCGGGGACACCCTGCGCATCGGCTGCGATCTGACCGAACGCGACGACACCCCCGCGACGGTGCGGGCCAAGGTCCGCTGCCACCGCGGCGACGGTGCCCTGTCCGCCCGGATGACCCTCGAACTGCGCATCGACCGGAGGGACGGCGATGGTCACGCTTGAGCACGCCGACATCCGGCGCATCCTCCCGCACCGCCACCCCGTCCTGCTCGTGGACCGCGTCCTGGACCTCGAACCCGGCGTGCGCATCGTCGCCACCAAGACCGTGACCGGCAGCGAACCCTGCTACGCCGGTCTGGACGAGCACCTCCCCGCGTCCGCCTACGCCTATCCGGCCTCCCTGCTCGTCGAGTCGTTCGGCCAGACCGGCGCCGTGCTGTGGCTGTACTCCGCCGCCACGGCCGGGGAGCGGAGCGAGGGCACCCTCATCTTCGGCTCCGCCCGCGAGGTGACGATCACCGGCAGCGCCTACCCCGGCGATGTGCTGCGCCACACCGTCGAGATCGACCAGCTCATCGGCGACAACGCGTTCATGCGCGGCGAGACCTGGGTGGGCGACCGCCGCATCGCCACCCTCGGCTCGGTCCTCGCCGTCGTACGCGAGGGGCTCGCCGCCGGCACCGGCTCATGACCCTCCGCACGCCCCCCAACCCCGTCCCAGGCTTTTGCCAGCCACCCCCGTCCCCCTGCCGAATTCAGGAGAATTCCCATGTCCGAAGCGCGTGAGAAGCATCTGGACGAGCTGCGCGAGATCGTCGCCGAGGTGCTCGAGGTCGAGCCGGAGGAGATCACCGAGACCGGTTCGTTCGTGGAGGAGCACGAGGCGGACTCGCTCCGGGCGATCGAGATCCTCGCCCGGATCGAGAAGAAGTACAAGATCGACATCCCGCAGTCCGAGCTGCCGCGGATGGAGAACCTCAAGGCCGTCTACGACGTCGTGGCCAACCAGGCCGGCTGGCAGGACTGATCACCGATGAACCGACGAGTGGTCATCACCGGGCTCGGCCCGGTCTCCAGCATCGGCACCGGTGTCACGGCGTTCGGCCAGGCCCTGCGCGCCGGCACCAGTGGCATCTCCGCCATCTCCAGCTTCGACTCCTCCGGCTTCCCGCACTACATGGCCGGTGAGGTACCCGACTTCGACCCCAAGGCGCTGCTGCGCACCCTCTCCACATCCGAGTGGGGCCGCACCAGCCTGTTCGCGGCCGCCGCCGCGCGGCTGGCCGTCGAGGACGCCGGAATCGACGAGAAGGCGCTCGCGGGCGCCTCCGCCGGCTCCAGCATCGGCACCACCAGCGGAGAATCCCAGGTCATCGAGGCCCTCACCGCCGAGTGGGTGCACAGCGGGCTGGACCAGATCACCCCGGCGTACGCGGCCCAGGTCCCGGCCTCCCGGCTGGCCGCCGCCGTCAACCAGGAACTCGGCCTCACCGGCGAGGCGGTGACCCTGTCCACCGCCTGCTCGGCCAGCAACTACGCACTCGGCTACGCCTACGACCAGATCGTCACCGGCGACGCCGACTACATGATCGCCGGTGGCGCGGACTCGGTGTGCCGCTGGGCGCACGCCGGTTTCTACCGGCTCGGCGCGCTCACCGAGAAGGTCTGCTCACCGTTCGACAAGGACCGCTCCGGCATCCTCACCGGCGAGGGCGGGGCCGCCCTCTTCCTGGAGTCCCTGGAGTCCGCCACCGAACGCGGCGCCCACATCTACGCCGAGGTGCTCGGCTACGGCCTCAATTGCGACGCCAACCACATGGTCGCCCCCGACCCGGTGAGCATCGCCGAGTGCATGCGCCGGGCCCACCACAACGCCGGTATCGCCCCCGCCGACATCGACTACATCTGCGCCCACGGCACCGGCACCCCGGCCAACGACGCGATGGAGGCCCAGGCCGTGGTCGAGGTCTTCGGCACCCGGCCTCCGCCGATCAGCTCCATCAAGTCCATGCTCGGCCACACCATGGGCGCGGCCAGCGGATTCGGCGCCATCGCCTCCGCACTCGCCATCGACGAGGGCTTCCTGCCCCCGACCACCAACTACCGCACCCCCGACCCCGAACTGCCCGCCATCGACCCCGTGCCGAACGAGAGCCGCCCGGCACAGCCCAAGGTCGTGCAGAACAACGGCTTCGCCTTCGGCGGCAACAACGCCATCACCATCCTCGGACGGGTCGCATGAACGCCACCGCCATCACCCCGGACACCCCCGGCCACCGGGGCGTCCGCGAGAACACCCTGGCCATCACCGGCTGGGGCGTCGTCACCTCCCTGGCCATCGGCGCCGGCGAGTTCACCACCGCCATCGGCGAAGGCCGCAGCGGGCTGCGCGACGTCACCGGCATGTTCGACGAAGAGCTGCCCGAGCACGAGGCGTTCGCCATGCCCGACTTCAAGGTGCGCGACCACCTCGGCCGCAAGGGCACCAGCTTCTTCGACCGCAGCACCTCCCTCGGTCTGCTGGGCTGCACCCTCGCCCTCGACGACACCGACCTGACCGTCACCGACGACAACCGCGACCGGGTCGGCATCGTCCTTGGCACCACCGCCGGCAGCATCAAGGCCACCAGCGACTACAGCCGTGAAACCCTGGAGGGCGACCGGCCGTTCCGGGTCAACCCGGTGCTGTTCCCCAACACCGTGATGAACTGCGCCGCCGGCCAGTCCGCGATCTGGCTGGGGCTCAAGGGCGTCAACGCCACCGTCGCCGGCGGCCGGCTCGCCGGGCTGAGCGCCCTGCGCTACGCCCGCAACCAGATCCGGCGCGGCTACGCGGACGCCCTGCTCGTCGGTTCCGCCGAGGAGTTCAGCCCGCACACCGCCTGGTTCAGCCACCGCCAGCACTCCGCCGAGGAGGGCCGGGCCAAGGTCGGCGAAGGCTCCGCCGTCTTCGTCGTGGAGAACGCCGAGGCGGTACGCGCCCAGGGACGCACCCCCGACGCCGAGGTCCTGGCGGTCGAGGTCGGCACCTACGGCGCCCCCGGCCGGGAGCCCGACGCCGGAGCCGGGCTCGCCGACTGCGTCGGCCGCGCCCTGCGCCGCGCCGCGGTGGAACCGTCCCAGGTGCGGGCGGTCGCCACCGGCGAGAGCGGAATCGCCCGCCTGGACGACATCGAGCGCCGTGGTATCGAGAGCGCGCTCGGCGCCGAGGTGTGGCGGGTGCGGGCCACTGAGTGGGTCGGCGAGTGCCAGAGCGCCTCCGGCTCGCTGCAGATCGCCGCCCTGCTGGCCGGCCACCGCGGCCACCCGGAGCTGGACGGCGCGGTGTCCGTGGTCACCTCGGTCTCTCCCGACGGCGGTGTCGGCGCGGCCGTACTGAGGGGGTGGCACCGTGCACGTGGCGATCACCGGGGCTGAGCTGCTCACCTGCCACGGCGGCACCGACACCACCTTCGCCGCCCTGGCCAAGGGCGTCGACGGCAGCCAGGGCCTGCGGTTCTACGACACCGGCCGCATCAACGTCACCCGCGGCTACCACGTCGACGACTCCGCCGACGCCGAGTCCGAACTGCCGCTGCGGGCCGGGCGTTGGCTCGCCCGCTGTGTCCTCGGCGCGGTCCGCCAGGCCGGGGTGGACCCGGCCGCCGAGCGGGTGTCCGTCATCGTCGGCACCGGACTGCGCGAACTGCGGGCCATGGAGCGCTGGGCCGTGGACGGCGTCCCGGTGCGCCGCCGGGATCTGCACTTCACCACCGCGGTCCGGGAGGTGCTGCCCGAGGTCACCGAGGTGATCACGGTGTCCAACGCCTGCTCCGCATCCGGCCACGCCCTCGCGCTCGCCCAGGACCTGCTCGCGGCGGGCGAGGCCGACGCGGTCGTCGCGGCGGGCTGCGACGCGATGAGCGAATCCATGCTCACCATGATCGGCCGGGTGGCCGACGCTCCCACGCCCGCACTCCAACCCTTCCAGGAGGGCCGCGCCGGTGTCCTGCTGGGCGAGGGCGCGGTGGCGGTCGTCCTGCGCCGGGCCGCCGACGCCGGGCCCGGCGCACTCGCCACCGTCCTCGCCACCGGGCTCTCCTGCGACGCCCACCATGAGACCGCCCCGGACGTGGGCGGCATCGTCGCGGCCATGCGGGACGCCCACCGCCGCGCCGGGGTCAGCCCGCACGACATCGGCCTGGTCCTCGCCCATGGCACCGGCACCGCGCTCAACGACCCGACCGAGGCCGCCGCCCTGGACACGGTCTTCGCCGGTGCCGCCCCGGGCCCGCTGGTGACCGGCATCAAGGGCGCCATCGGGCACACCTCCGGCAGCGCGGCGCTGATGAGCCTGCTCGTCGCCGCCGAGGCGATGCGCTCCGGTTCGGTGCCCGCGACCGTGGGGCTGGCCGAGCCGATCGAGGCGGCCGCCGGACTGCGGCTGGTCGTCGGCGAACCCGCCCCGTGCGACGCCCGGGTGGCCCAGGTCAACGCCTTCGGATTCGGCGGAGTCAATGCCGTCAGCGTGATCGGGGTGGACCGATGACCATGAACTCCGACGGGGTGACCGTCACCGCACACGCCCTCCATGTGCCCGATCCGATCGGTGGCTTCGCGGCGACCGCGGCGGGGGAGCTCTTCTCCTCCGTGGCCCCGGAACCGGCCTGCGGCCCGGACCAGGCGCACACCGTACTGGGCCGCAAGGGGCTGCTGTTCAAGGAGGACGCGACCCGGCTGGCGCTGTGCGCGGTCCACCGTGCCTTCGCACTGCCCCCGGGCAAGCTCACCGAACCGCTCCCCGGAGCGGAACACACCGCCGTCGTCGTCAGCTCCAACGTCGGCAACGCCCGGACCGTCCGCGACATCGTGGCCGAGATGCGGGCCGGCTCCGCCCACGACGTCAGCCCGCTGAACGGTCCCAACGCCTCCAGCAATGTGATCGCCAGCACCCTCGCCATCCGCTACGGCTTCACCGGGCCCAATCTGATGGTGTGCTCCGGCGCCACCTCCGGTCTGGACGCCGTCCGGCTGGGCGCCCTGCTGCTGCGCGGCCAACGCGCCCGCCGGGTCGTGGTGGTCGGGGTCGAACCCGATGACGAGGTGGCCCGCGGGCTGGCCGCCCTCCGCCCCGCCGCACCCGGCACCGCGCTGCCGGTCCCGCTCCGGGCCGCCGCCGCCTGCGTCGTACTGGAACCCGGCGGGACCGGACCGCGCCTGGGCGGCGTGCGCCGGCACACCCGGCCGGACGACATCGCCGACACCCTCGCGCCGCCCACCGCGCTCCGGCTCACCGCTCCCGGGGCCCCGGGAGCCGGTGGCGGCATCGACCTCACCGCGCATCTGGGCGAGGTTTACGGAGCGCTCGGCGTGGTCCAACTGGCCGTGGCCGCCGCCTGGCTGGGCTCCGGGCAGCCGTCCGGGCCGGGTGGGGCGCTGATCACCTGCGGTGACGGCGAGGACGGCTACGCCTCGGTGCGGCTCGACCCGGCGGTCGTCCCCGCCCTCGCGGGAGGCGGTTGACATGGCGGAGCCGAACGGGGCGCGCCCGGGACCCCCGCCCGACTGGTGGACAGCGGTGGCCGAGGTCCACAGGACGCGGGAGCGGCTGGCCGTGCTGGGGACGTCCCCGGCACCGCACCCCGGCCCTCCCGTGGTGGCCCTGGTACACGGTCTCGAAGGCGGGTGGGCCGGATGGCAGCCGCTGGCCGGAGAGCTGGCGGGCCGCTGCCGGACCTACGCGCTCGACCTGCCGTGGCGCGCGGGCAACCGCTACCGCTGGCGGCACCACGGCACCCCCGCGCACTGGCTGCGCGAGGCGCTCGCCCTGGTCCCCGAGCCCGTGGACATCCTGATCGGCCACTCCTTCGGAGCCAACGCCGTCCTGGAACACCTGGCCGACCGGGACGGCGCGCCCCAGCCGCGCGCCGCGGTACTCCTCGCCCCGTTCTTCCGCCCCGAATCCCTCCGGGTGGACTGGCCCCTGCACGACGCGGCGCTGGCGGGCTTCCGGCAGATCATCGCCGACGGCGTACGCGTCGGACTGGGGAGACGGGCCCAGGACCTGGACCCCGAGGTGCTCGCCGCCATGGCGGACACCACCGTCGAGCGGATCGGCCCGGTCGGATTCCTCACCCTGTTCCTGCAGTTCACCGGCACCACCGAACTGGACCTGGGCGCCGTCACCGTGCCCACCCTCGTCCTGGCCGGACACGGCGACGCCTCGCTGTCCGAGGACCGCGCGGCGGCCCTGGCCACCGCCATGCCCGCGGCGACGGTCCGCAGACGCCCCGGCTACACCCACTTCTGCCATGCGGAGCAGCCCGGGGACGTCGGCGCGGACATCACCGGCTTCCTGGACGACCTCACCGCCCTCCCGGTGGCCACCTCCCTCGCCACCACCCTTCTCACCACAAAGGAATGACCATGACGGAGCTGCTGGACGGCACCCTCACCACCCCCGTGGGCAGGCCCCGCTACGAGGGCGCCAACATCCGCACCTGGATCGGCTTCAAGCACTTCATGTATCTGACGGAGGAGGCGGTCCTCCAGTACTTCCGCGAGCGCGGGGTGGGCGCGGAGACGCTGTACCACACCTACGGCCTCGGCCTGGAGATCGTCGACCACTCGGTCAGCCTGCCCGCCACGCTCGGCATCGACGACGAGGTCACCGCCGTCGTGGAGCCGGGCAAGCCCAAGCCCGGCCACGGCGCCCCGTTCAAGCTCCGGCTGACCGTCGAGCGGGACGGCGAGACCGTCACCGTCCTCACCGGCAAGATCCGGGTCGCCCTGGTCACCCTGAAGGACGCCCCGGCCGGCATCCAGCCCGTCCCCGCCCATCTGGAGCCCTACACGGTCCCCGAGGTGGCCGCCCTCGCCGACGCCGCGGACCACGAGCCCCGGACCGTCGCCGACAGCGAGCTGTCCGCCGTTCTCACCCCGGCCGGCTCCAACGCCTTCCTGTGGTCCTGGCGGATCCCGTACTTCTACTGCCACTTCTCCGACCGGCTCCAGCACTCCGGCTACGTCCGGGCCATGGAGGAGGTCGTGGACCGATTCCTGGAGGACCGCGGCATCTCCATCCGCACCATGCTCGTCGAGCGCGGCTGGATCCCCGTGGTGTCCCGCGCCCGGGTGCACATGCTCGCCGACGCACTCATGGAAGAGACCCTGCACACCGTGTTCACCGTCCAGGAGATCCTCAAGGACGTGATGTACACCGCCACCTTCGACACCTATGTCCACCGCGACGGACGGCTGGTGCACACCGCCACCGGGAGCATCATGCACGGCTACGCCGTCAGCCGCGGCGAACTGGCCGGCAGCCTCGCCGAGTTCGACGACACCACCCGCGCCGCGCTGCTGGGAGACGTCCGATGAAGCGACCGCCCCGCCTCTACTTCAACCTGCGCTCCCCGTTCAGCTGGATGGGGCTCAAGCGGCTGGAGGAGCGCTTTCCGCAGGCCCCGGAGGTCATCGAGTACTACCCGTACTGGGACCCGGACGAGAGGACCCGGGCCGCGCTGGAGGAGCGCGACTCCGGCTTCCACTACACCCAGATGAGCAAGGCCAAGCACCTGTACATCCTCCAGGACACCAAGCGGCTCTCCACCCGCTTCGGATACACCATGTCCTGGCCGGTGGACATCGACCCGTGGTGGGAGCTGCCGCATCTGGCCTGGCTGAAGGCGCGCCACCTCGGCCGTGAGCGTGACTTCTACGCGGCGGTGTCCGCCGCCCGCTGGGAGCGCGGCGAGAACATCTGCGACACCGAGGTGCTGCACCGGGTGGCCGAGGCGGCCGGGTTGGACGGCGACGAGATGGTGGCCGCCGCCCACGACCCCGCACTGCGTGCCGAAGGCGTGGACGCCCTCGCCGCCGCCTACGACGACGATGTGTTCGGCATCCCGTACTTCAAGGTCGGACGCCACCGCTTCTGGGGCCTGGACCGGGTCGACGGCTTCCTCGACGAGCTGATCCCGGCCCTGCGGAAGGCCGGTGTGGACGTGGCCGAGCCGATGCCCGAAGCCATCGACGACCAGGTGCCGGCCGCACTGCTGGAGCGGGTCGGCGCCTACGACTCCGACTCCGCCGGCGGCTGCGGCTGAGGCCAGGAGAGATCCCATGCTCATGAACCCCGTCAACGCGGCCGTCGCCCCGCGCGGCCGCACCGTACTGCTCAGCAGCGTGTCCTCGGATTCCCACACCTGGAACCTCGTCTTCCTTCAGCTGCTGCTGGAGGAGATGGGCCACCGCGTCATCAACCTCGGCGCGTGTGTGCCGGACGAACTGCTGGTCCGGGAATGCTCCGCGATCCGTCCCGACCTGGTGGTGATCAGCACGGTCAACGGTCATGGGCAGGTGGACGGCGCGCGGCTGATCGGCAAGCTCCGATCCGAGCCGCGGACCCGGGACACCCCGGTGGTGATCGGCGGAAAGCTGGGCATCACCGGGGGCGCCGAGGCGGACGGCATGGCGCGGCGGCTCGTCTCGGCGGGCTTCAGCGCCGTGTTCCAGGACGACGCCGAACCGGCCGAGATCGGCCGGTTCCTGGCCTCCCTGGACCACCCCGCCCCCCGCCACCCCGTCGCCGCCTCATGACCACATCCGGCTCCTTCGCCGGGCTGGCCGCCCGCCGGCCCGCCACGGGGCTGCTGGTCCAGCCCCGGATGGGCTTCAGCGACCCACGATGGATGCGTGCGGGGCTGGAGGCCGTCCGGCGGGCGCGGGCGGCCACCGTCGGCACCCTCACCCTGGACAGCTATACGCGGGTGAAGGACTACGCCACGGCCGAGCGCGCCCTGGCCGATGGCTTTCCGCTCAACGGCTATCCGCTCGTCACCCACGGCCCGGACACCACCCGTGCCGTCCTCGACGGCATCCAGGGCCCCGGCTTCCCCGTCCAGGTCAGACACGGCTCGGCGCTGCCGGACGACATCATCGCCGCGCTCGTCACAGCCGGGCTGGACGCCACCGAGGGCGGGCCCGTCTCGTACTGCCTGCCCTACAGCCGGGTCCCGCTGCGGGAGGCCACCGCGAGCTGGGCACGCTCCTGCGAGCAATTCGCGGAGCTGCGGGACCGGGGCGTCGAGCCCCATCTGGAGAGCTTCGGCGGGTGCATGATGGGCCAGCTGTGCCCGCCCGGACTGCTCATCGCCATCACCGTGCTCGAAGGGCTCTTCTTCCACCGGCACGGGCTGCGGAGCATCTCGCTCAGCTATGCCCAGCAGACCGATGCCCGGCAGGACGAGGAGGCGGTGGCCGCGCTGCGGTCGCTGGCCACCGCGTTCCTGCCGGACGACACCGACTGGCACATCGTGGTGTACACCTACATGGGCAAGTACCCGCGTACCCACGGCGGTGCCCTCCTCGTGCTGCGCGCGGCCGCCGAACTCGCCGTCCGCACGGGCGCCACCCGGCTCATCGTCAAGACACCGGCCGAGTCGTACCGCATCCCCACCATCGAGGAGAACGTCGAGGCGCTGGAGTTGGCGGGCGCCGCCGCGGCGGCCGAAGCCACCAGGAGACCCCCGGACCCCGCCCGGGCCCCGGACACCGGTATCGCCGCCGAGGCCCGGCAGCTCATCGAGGCCGTGCTCGACCTCCACCCGGACGTCGGACAGGCCCTGGTGCGCGCCTTCGCCAAGGGCTATCTCGATGTGCCGTACTGTCTGCACTCCGACAACCACGGACGCTCCCGTGGCTATATCGACGAGGCGGGGCGGCTGCGCTGGGCATCCGTCGGCTCGATGCCCATCCGGGGCATCACCGGCGGGACACGCGAACACACCGTCGGCAGCTCGGAGTTGCTGTCGGCGCTGTCGTACGTGGAACGCACACACGATCTGCTGGCCCTGCGGAGCCAGGACACGAGGACAAGCGATGCACTGGACGCTGGAACGACTGCTGCCGACCTTCGACAAGCGTGAACACCACAACCGCCGGATCGACGCCCCGCCGGAGCGGGTCTGGCAGGAACTCATGGACCTGCGGGTCGGCGAACTCGCCGTCACCCTCGGCCTGATGCGGGTGCGCGGCGGCCCCAAAACCTGGGTGGGCGGTGTCGACACCGGCGCCCACCAGGGCATGGACCTGCGGGTCCTGGAGTCGATGGCACCCCGGGAGATGGCCGCCGACCCGCCCCATGAGGTGGTGCTCGGCGACATCGCCCGCTACACCGCGCTGCGCCCCACGCGCCCGGACGTCCAACGCGGCGATCCGGAGGCGTTCGCACACTTCGACGAGGCGGGCTGGTCCAAGGTGGTGATGAACTTCCGCCTCACCTCCGAGGGCGACGGCACCCTGCTGTCCACCGAGACCCGGGTCCTGAACACCGACCCCGCCACCCGCCGCGCCTTCGCCCTGTACTGGGGGTTCATGCGGGCGGGCAGCGGCATGATCCGCCATGACCTGCTGCGGGCCATCGCGAAGAAGGTGGCCACCACCGCGGGCTAGGACGGCCTGGCCGCCGGTCGGCCCGAGGGGCCCACCCACCCTCGTCAAAGGGGCCCGTCAGCAGGCCGACGGGCCCTGGTGGGCAGCGACGCTAGGCCCGCTCCTGCCCGTCCGCCACTACCACGCAGGCGCTGAGATGCCAGGTCTCGTCCTCCTTCGCGGACAGCTCCAGGTCCACCTCTCGTCCGGAGGATCCGCCGTCCAGCGGGATCCGGAGCCAGGTGAACTCCCGGCCGTCGAGCTGCTCGCTCCGGGCCTTCTCGATCCCGTCCACGCGGACGGTCAGCGACCTGTTGAGGGTGTTGGGGTCGCCGGTGAGCAGATGGGCGGTGCAGCGTCCGGCGGGCAGCTTCAGCCGCAGCACGGTCGGGGCGCTGTCGCGTACGTAGTCGCGGCGGACGACATCGAAGAGTCCGGTGTCCGTGGCGTCGGGCGTGTTGCCGACCCAGCCGAAGCCGGCGCCCTCGTGCCAGCCGCTCGACGGTGAGAGCCGGGTGTAGTCCTTCAGCAGCGGCGCCGAGTCGGGCCCGGCGTCCAGCGCGTGTACGCATCGCGCGGCGGGTGGGACGACGACGGCCTTGGCCAGACTGCGCAGCGAGGAGTCGAGCACCGGCACCGCACCCGACCTCGGTCGCGCGTGCAGGGTGGCGAGCGCGGGCGTCGGCGGCGGCACGACGGGCATCTTCACCGTCTCGCCCTCCCGCGAGGCCACGTAGGCGGTCGCCTCCTCGGACCGCCAGCCCTCGGGTACGTCCAGCTTGGTCACCGTGCGCAGCCCGGCGCCCGTCGCGTTGAGGACCTGCACCGGAAGCTCGTTGCGCTCCCCGCCCAGCAGCACCGTGTCGGCGGGGGCGACGATCGCCTGGAGCCAGGCGCGGCGCTCATCCCGGATCCGGCTCAGGTCGAACCAGTAGGCGACCAGGGTGTCCCGCCACTTGGCGGCCTCGGTGATCTGCTCCCCGAACAGGCGGTGCACATCGCCGAACCGGCGGTGGTCGACGCGGCGGCGCAGCCCCTCCCAGTCCGTGCGCATGTCCGCCACCCGTGCCGCGCCGGAGAAGTGCGTGTCGTAGATGTGCTGGATCACGGTCGTGCCGCGCTCCAGCCGGTGGGTGTACGGGACATGGTGGAGGAAGAGGAGCAGTTCCTCGGGGCAGTTCTCCAGCGACTCGTAGGTGTCCCGTGTGGCCGGCGCGTACAGCTCGGTGTAGCCGTTGCCGGTGGCGGCGGTGCGGTCGTAGCCGATGCCCGTGCGGTCCGACTTGTGGAACTGGGTGGTCGTCGTCGGGCTGGGGTCGAAGTGCCCGGTCACCGAGGCGTCCGGCGGATGGGTGAGATATCCCGTGCCCAGCGGCGAGGTGTAGTCCTCGTAGGTGCGCCAGGAGTCCAGCAGCAGTGCGGAGACCGTCTCGATGACGTGCGGGTCGTTGCCGAAGGTCATTCGGGTCCACTCGGCGGCCAGGTCCTGCGCGGACAGGTCCGGGTTCCAGGCCAGCCGTCCGTAGCCGTGGGTGTTGGCGGCGGCCAGGTGTGAGCCGGTCCAGTTCCTGGCATCGCCGAAGTTCATCACGCCGGCGAATCCGCAGTGCGTGTAGGAGTGCACCCGGCCGGTCACGACACGGGCCACGGTGCTGCCCTCGCCGGCCTTGAGTGTGTCGAAGTCCAGGACTTCCCTCCACTGCGGAACCAGATAGCACAGATGGGTGGCGTGGCCCGTGTACTCCTGCGTCACCTGGAGTTCGATCATCGAGTTGGTATGTGGCAGTGAGCCGAAGAGCGGGTGGGCGGGCTCGCGCACCTGGAAGTCGATCGGCCCGTTCTTGATCTGCGCCACGGCGTTGTCCGCGAACTTCCCGTCCAGCGGCGTGAAGTCGAGGTAAGCCTGCCGGTCCCACTTCTCGTCAGTGTCGTGCACGAACGCCCGCCACATCACGATCCCGCCGTACGGTCTCAGCGCGCCCGCCAGCAGGTTGGCCCCGTCGGCGTGGGTGCGTCCGTAGTCCAATGGCCCGGGACGGCCCTCGGAGTTGGCCTTCACCAGGAAGCCGCCGAAGTCCTCGATCTTGCCGTAGATCTCCTCGGCCTTCTTCGTCCACCAGCCGCGCACCCCGGGGTCGAAGGGGTCGGCGGTGTTCAGTCCGCCCAGGTCGATGGGGGCGGCGAAGTTCGCCGTGACGTACAGCGCCACGCCGTAGCGGCGCAGCACCCCGGCCAGCGCGGCCAGTTTGGTCAGGAACGGCTCGGCGAGGTAGTCCGCCGGCGTGTTGACATTGTTGATCACGGCGCCGTTGATGCCGAGCGAGGCCAGGACCCGTGCGTAGTCCGTGTACTGGGTGTCGAGTCGCGGCAGCTTCTCCCAGTCGAAGAAGGACCGGCCCGCATAGCCGCGCTCGATCGAACCGTCGTCGTTGTCCCAGTGGTCGGCCATGCGCAGCGGGGCGGCCGGGCGCTCCGTGAGATCGACGTGCTCCAGCGGCCGTCGGGTCTGTACGAGCCGCAGCAGGTGGAACGCACCGTAGAGCACACCGCGGTCGGCGTGGGCCGCCACCACGGTGAAGTCCCTGCCGCGCCGGGTGACCCGGCGGACGACGTAGCCCTCGTCGCCGAGCTCGGCCAGGTCGGCCGCGGGCACGAGCTCTCGGATCAGGGTGGAACTCGTCGGGGTGCCCACCACAAGTGCCGCGTGTAAGGGGGCGCTGGTGCGAGGCGCCACCCGGGTACCGAGCAGCCCGGTGAGCCCGCGGACCAACTCCTCCACCGCCGACCGCTGGAGCGGGCCGCCTCCCTGCCAGACCAGGGTCCCCAACGCGGCCCGGTACCGCCCCAGTTGACCGGGATCCTCCACCCGCCGGTAGCGCAGCCACAGGTCGTACCCGTCCTCGGCGGGCAACGTGGCCGCGGACGGTCCGGCGCCGAGGACCGGCTGTGCCGACGCCGGGACGGAGAGACCGAGCGAACCGGCTGTGCTTCCCAGAGCGGCCGCGGACAGAAGGCTGCGGCGCCGTATTCCTGAGCTCATGCGTCTCACTTCCGTTGAAGAACGAACAGTGCACATCCAGGCCAGGACCAAGCTCCGCAACCGTCACACTCATCACGACACGTGTCAACACAACGAACCACAAGGGAACATGGCACCCTTGTCACCTATCAAAATCCAACAAACCTGAGCCTGAGTCAGAGCACGTCCGCTGTGCGGGCGAGCGCTGCCGCGTGGTGGTGGAAGGCGCGGCGGACCGCCGGGAAGCGGCGGGGCTCGCGGCTGGGGTGGACGCGGTTGGTGAGCAGGACGTAGTAGCGGCCTCCCGCTCCGTCCGCCCCCGGCTCCACCCACAGGCTCGTCCCCGTAAAGCCCGTGTGGCCGTACGAGGACGGACCCAGCGCCGTACCGACCGGCGAGCCCACCGCGTCCTGCCCCTGCCAGCCGAGGCAGCGGCGCAGCGGGAGACCCTCCGTATGGCAGGCGGTCATCCGGGCGAAGCCGGGCGCGCTCAGCAGACCCTCGCCGCCCGCCGCGAGCGCCCGGCCCAGCCGGTCCACGTCGGACAGCGACGCGAACAGGCCGGCGTGGCCACAGACTCCGCCGAGCACCACCGCGTTCTCGTCGTGCACCTGGCCGGTCACCAGGCGGCCGCGCCAGGTGCACAGCTCCGTGGAGACCGCGCGCTCGCGGGCCGCCTGGCCGGGCGCGAACACCGTCTCGCGCATGCCGAGCGGCGCGCACACCTGCTGTGCGACCAGCTCGTCCAGGCCGGTGGCGGTGGCCCGTTCGAGGATCAGGCCGAGCAGGATGAAGCCCGCGGAGGAGTACTCCACCACCGTGCCCGGCGCCCCGCGCAGCGGCAGCTCGCGGAGGGCGGCCAGCAGCCCGTCCCGGTCGGAGTGCGCGCGCCACAGGGGGGTACCGCCGGGCAGTCCGGAGGTGTGGGCGAGCAACTGCGCGAGGGTGATGTCCGCCTTGCCGGGCACGCGGCGGTACTCCGGCAGGTACGCGCCGACCGCCTCGTCGAGGCGCAGCGCTCCCGCCTCCGCCAGCCGCAGTGCGGCCAGGCCCACGATCGGCTTCGTCACCGAGGCCAGATCCCACAGCTCGGTGCCGTTCAGCTCCGCCCCGCCCCAACTGCGGGTGCCCAGATGCCCGTGCACCGTCCGCCCGGCCGCGGTGCCGACCGACCAGGCGGCCGCGGAGTAGATCCCGGTCCGGCGGCCTGCCGCCAGGAGCCCTTCGAGCAGCGGCGGTTCGTCTGCCGGGCGCGGTCCGGCTGTTCCCGTCCGGTCCGCGCCCGGGATGGTCCGACCGCCCGCGGCCCCGCTCACTCCTGCCCCCGCACGATCCCCAGCGTCCCCGCGCCGCCGCGCAGCGCCGCCGACACCGCCCCGGCGGCGGCGCGCACCATCGGCCCCAGCATCGCCACGCTCCCCTCGTCCAGCGTGAACGTCAGCCCGACGATGCCGACCGCGCCGGCGACCTGGCCGCCTGGTCCCAGCACCGGGGCCGCGATGGCGCGGACGTCCTGCTCCGCGTACTCGTCGTCGACCGCGTAACCCTGTTCGCGTACGGCGGGCAGAGCCGCGAGCACGGCCTCCGGATCCGTCGCCGTCCGCGGCGTACGGGCCGGGAGGGGCGCGCTGCCCAGCAGCTCCGCCGCCGTCTGCGACGGAAGGGCCGACAGCATCGCCCATCCCACCGCCGAGCAGTACAGCGGGACCTCGCCGCCCGCGGCCGGCGCCATGTGGTACGCGGACGACGGCTCCGAGTGCGTCACATGCACCGCCACGGCCCCGTCCCGTACCGAGAAGTGGGCCAGGTGGCCGGTGCGCTGCCGCAGGTCGTCCAGGACCGGGCGGGCCAGCCGCAGCTCGCGGCTGGACGCCATCGTCGTGGCGGCGAGCCCGAGCAGACGCGGTCCGGCCTGGTAGTTGCCGCCGGGGCCCGGGACCGCGTATCCGGCGTCGGCGAAGGTCTGCAGCAGACGGTGGACGGTCGGCTTCGGCAGCCCCGTGCGGGCGGCGAGGTCGGCCAGGCGATGCGGGGCATCGGGCTGGACCAGTGCGTCCAGCACCTCGAGGGCCTTGTCCACAGGGCCCTTTGCGGCGGCACGCGGCACCTCGCGGTGGCTCGCGGGGGTAATGACCGGCTTCGGCATGTCACTCAGCCTAACTCATCGCCGTTCCATTATCCGGAACGGACAGACGATTCATCGGAACGCCCCGTCCGTGCCCGGTACGACGGCCACCACGTCGATCTCCACCAGGATGTCCATCAGATCAGAGCCGACGGTGGTGCGCACCGGACAGGGCTCGTTGAAGAACTCGCGGTAGGCGGCGTCGTACCCGGCGAAGTCCCGCTTCAGATGCTGCAGGTGTGTCGTCACCTTCACCACGTCCCGCAGGGTCAGCCCCTGTTCGGCGAGCACGGCGGCGATGTTGCGCAGTACCTGTGCGGTCTGTGCCCCGACGCCTTCCGGAATCTCGCCCGTCACCGGGTCCTGCGGGCCGAAGCCCGCCGTGTACAGGAACCCGCCCGCCACCACGCCCTGGGAGTAGGCACCCGCGGGGCGAGGGGCCCCGGGTGTGTGCACGGCCCGCTTGCTCGTCCGCTCGCTCATCCCGTCAGGTCCCCGTCCCGCTCGTTGGCCGCGGCGTAGTGCCGGAGCTTTTCCTCGTCCACGCTCACGCCAAGCCCCGGTCCCGTCGGCACCCTCAGCCGGCCGTTCTCCAGGTGCAGCGGCTCGATGATGTCGTCGGCGTGCAGGTAGTACATGCTGTCGATGGCGCGCGAGAGCACGGGGGTGCTGGAGACGACGGCCAGGTGTGCCGCCGTGGCGATGCCCAGCTCGCCTCCGCTGTGCAGGTTCATGCCCAGGCCGAAGGTCTCGCAGTGCGCGGCCAGCGCTTTGGTCGCCGCGATACCGCCCCACTTGTAGACGTCACCGTGGATGACATCGACGGCGTTCAGCCGCATGGCGGGGGCGAACTCCTCGAAGCGCACCACGCACATGTTGGTGCACAGCGGGATGCGCACCTTCGCCTTCACCTGGCTCATCCCCTCGATGCCGACGCAGGGGTCCTCCAGATACTCCAGGTCGAGTTCCTCCAGGGCTATGCCGGCGCGTATCGAGTCGGGGACCGACCAGGCCGCGTTCGGGTCGACGCGCAGGTTCACCCCGGGCAGCGCCTCGCGCACGGCGCGCAGGATGGCGACATCGCCCGCGCAGTCCTTCGTGCCCTTGAGCTTGACGGCCTCGAAGCCGCCCTCCGCCACGACGCGTACCGCGTGCTCCGCCATCGCCTCGGGCAGGCCCGCGCCCTGCGCGCCCGGCGCGTCGGCGCGGGTGATGAGCGCGGTGATCGGGACCTCGTCGCGGACGGCACCGCCCAGCAGATCGGTGACGGACTGATCGGTGGCCTTGCCCATCGCGTCCCAGCAGGCCACATCGAGGGCGGCGATCGCCGCGTAGCCGAGGTAGCCGTAGAAGAACGGCACCATGTGCCGCTTGCGGTGAAAGCTCTCCAGCGCGAACGGGCTGGTCCCGATCAGGTCCGGGGCCATCGACCGGACGATCGCGGCGACCGGCGCGCCCCACATCGTCTCGCCCCAGCCCTCGACACCCTCATCGGTGCGAATGCGCACCACGGTGCGCGTCTCGCCCGTCTTGGTCTCGAACGAGCTGGTGAAGGGGTTGACGAGGGGGAGGTTGACCACCCATACGTCGACGTCAGTGATCTTCATTGCTACTCCTCGCATCATCGGGGTGACCGGCTCGCCGCGTCGAAGGCATGGATCGCCCGGGCCAGTCCGCGTGCCCGGTCCTCCAGCAGCCGGTCGCCCCGGGCGGCGTCGGCATCGCAGGCGTCGTCCGTGGAGCCGCCGACCCGCTCCCATTCCCCGTGGCGCTCCACCGTCAGGCCCGGGTAGGGCGGGGTGTCGAACAGGGGCGGCGGTTCGACCGGAGCGCGGGCGGGCACCGGTGTCCGCACCAGGTCCGGGTGGGCCGCCAGCATGAGTGACGTCTCGAACCATCCGGCATGCCCCGGGGTGACATCCGGCCGCCCCGCTCCGTCCTCACCCGCGGTGAGGGTCCAGTACGAGCAGGCGGCGACCGTCACCGGGGAACGCAGCGCGAACCGCTTCACGGCGAGCCGCATGATCTCGTCGTTGCCGCCATGGCCGTTCACGACCATGACGCGGCGGTATCCGCTGGTCACGAGCGAGTCGAGGATGTCGTCCAGCACCGCGCCCAAGGTCGCCGCGGAGAGCGAGACGGCCGCCGCGAACAAGTGGTGCGGGCTGTGCCCGAAGGGCAGCGCCGGCAACCGCACCACGCCGGGCCCGGCCTCCCGGGCGAGCATGTCCAGCGCGCGGTCCACCACCTCCTCGACCAGGAGGGTGTCGGTGCCCATCGGAAGGTGCGAGGCGTGCTGCTCCTGCGAACCGATGGGCAGCAGAGCGATGCCCTCCTCGCCGGCCCGGCGCACCTCGCGCCAGGTGAGTTCGGTCAGTCTCGATTGGCTCACGGTGCTACCTCTCCGAAACGGGGCCATGGCAGAGTCGGCGCATGGCGCACAAACGTTCTCCGTTGCGACTGGTCCCCGAGGCCGCGCCGCAACCGGCCGCTCCCCAGGCGCCTCGGCGGCTGGGGGCCGTCGAGCTGGTCCCCGGTCGGGTCAGGGCGGCCGTACTGTCCATGGCGGGCCGGATACTGGACCGCACCGAGTCGTCGTACGACGCGGCCACCGCCACCCCCGCGGACATCGACACGGCGCTGGCCGGAGCGGCCGGGGTCTTCACCGGCCATGAACTTCAGGGGATCGGGGTGGCCGCCGCCGGGCTCGTGGACCCCGTCACGGGTCTGATCATGGAGGTGAACGATGCCCCCGGACTGCACGGCTATCCGGTCACGGAGCGGCTCGGCGCGCTCACCGGGGCGAGCGTGCGGGTGGAGCATCGGGCGCGGCTGCAGGTGCTCGGCGATCGCTGGTTCGGCGCCGGTCGTGGACGGCGCACCTTCGCCTCGGTCTCCACAGGCGAGGTACTCGGCGTGGGGATCCTCTACGACGGCGAGGTGATGGCCCCGCCCGGCGGGCGCAGCGGCGCGCATATGACCGTGTCGGCCAGTGGCGAGCGGTGCACCTGCGGGAACCGCGGCTGCTGGAAGACCGTGGCCACCACCGGCTGGCTGCGGGCCCGGGCCCGCGCCGTGGGGCTCGGGGGCGAGACGTCCCTGGAGGCACTGGTGCACCGCGGGGACGCGCTCGCCGGGCGGGTGGTGGAGGAGTACGCGCAAAACCTCGCGCTGGGGCTGGTGAACGTGCAGCAGCTCTTCGCACCCGGCCTCTTCATCCTGCACGGTGAGGCGCGCGAGGGCGGTGAGCGATTTCGCACCGTGGTGGAGGAGCGGCTGCGGGACGCCGTCGCCTTCTCGGGCGCCGAGCAGCCGCGGGTGCTCGTCGGCACGGCCGCCGTCGACGATGTCGCGCTGCTCGGCGGCGCCGGTCTCGTCGTCTCGCACCTGTAGCGCGTGGCCGGTCATCGGCTCTCGTCGCTCGTCAGGGACACGCGGTCCGCGGCGCGGCGGCCCCTGCGCGGGTCGAGGACCGGCACCGCGTCGAGCAGTTGCCGCGTGTAGGGGTGCTGGGGGGTGCGCAGCACCGCGGCCGTCTCGCCCACCTCGACCAGCCGCCCTCGGCGCATCACCGCGACCCGGTCGGCCACCTGCCGTACGACGGCGAGGTTGTGCGAGACGAACACATAGGTGAGGCCCAGCCGCCTCTGGAGATCCGCCAGCAGGTCGAGGACGGTGGCCTGCACGGAGACATCCAGTGCGCTGGTGGGCTCGTCGAGCACGAGCAGACGTGGCCGGAGCGCCAGGGCCCGTGCGATCGAGACGCGTTGGCGCTGGCCGCCGGAGAACTCGTGCGGGTAGCGGTCCTGGATGCCGGCGTCCAGGCCCACGGCCTCCAGGAGTTCCCCGACCCGTTCCCGGGTGCGGGCCCGGGCGCGCCGCCCGCGGGCCTCGGGATCGTGGGTGACCAGCGGTTCGGCGACGATGTCGGTGATGCGCATCCGCGGGTTCATGCTGGAGTACGGGTCCTGGAGGACGACCTGCATCTGGCGGCGTACGGCACGCAGCCCGGCGGGGGAGAGGGCGGCGAGGTCCTGTCCGTCGAAGCGCACGTTTCCGGCGGTGGGTTCGACGAGCTTCAGCAGCAGCCGGGTCAGGGTGGTCTTGCCGCAGCCGGACTCGCCGACCAGGGCCAGGGTCTCCCCTTCGTGGACCTCGAGCGAGACGTCGTCGACGGCCACGTTCACCGTCCTGGTGCCGAACTCCTTGCGCAGGCCCACGAGTTCCAGGAGAACCCTTCCGGCCGGGGGCGCGGGCGCAGCGGCTTCGGTGGTCATGCGGCCTCCAATCGCGGGGTGGCGGCGAGCAGTTTGCGGGTGTAGTCGTCGGCCGGACGGTCGAAGACGTCGAGCACGTCGCCGGTCTCGACGACCTTGCCCTGGTTCATGACCACGACGCGGTCGGCGGTCTCCGCCACGACCGCCAGGTCATGGGTGATCAGCACGACCGCCATGCCGTGCTTGTGCTGGAGGGTGACGAGCAGGTCGAGGATCTGGCTCTGCACGGTGACGTCCAGGGCGGTGGTCGGCTCGTCGGCGATGAGCAGGCGGGGCCGTCCCACCAGTGCGGTCGCGATCATCACGCGCTGCCGCAGGCCGCCGGAGAGTTCGTGCGGATACTGCCGGTAGCGCAGGGCCGGGTCGGGTATGCCGACCTCGTCCAGCGCGTCCAGCGCGGCGTCCCTGGCCTCGGCGCGGGACATACCGGTGTGGTGCCTGAGCACCTCGGCCACCTGTGCCCCGACGCGCTGCAGCGGATCGAGGCAGGTCATCGGGTCCTGGAAGACCATGGCGATGTCGCGGCCCCGGATCCGGGCGAGTTCCTTCTCGGAGAGCGCCAGCAGATCACGTCCGTCGAAGAGGATCTCGCCGCTCGCGTAGACGCACGGCGGGCTCGGGTTCAGACGCGGGACGGACAGCGCGGTGGCGGTCTTCCCGCTGCCCGACTCGCCCACGACGGCGAGCGTCTCACCGGCGCGGACGTGGAGGGAGACGTCCTGGACGGCGTGCACGACGGAGGTCTCGAGCCTGAAGTCGACGCTGAGGCCGTTGATTTCCAGCAGCGGCTGCTCGTCCGCCGGCCGCTGGGACGGGTCGGTTGTCGGTCGGTCGATGGTCATCGGCGGTAGACCTTCGGGTCCGCGACGTCCCGCAGGGCGTCGCCGGTGATGTTGATGGCGAGAGAGGTCAGCATCAGCGCGATGCCGGGGAATACGGCGACCCACCAGGAGGTGCCCAGATAGAGCTGGCCGTCGGAGAGCATGGCGCCCCAGGTGACCGTCTCCTTGGGCACTCCCAGGCCCAGATAGCTCAGGGAAGCCTCGGCGACGATCGCGGCGGCGACGTGCAGGGTTCCGATGGTGGCCAGCGGTGCCAACACGTTGGGCAGCAGATGGCGGCGCATGATGGTGACGTCGGTGACGCCGATCGCCCGGGCCTCGGTGATGAAGTCGCGCGTGCGCAGCGACATCACCTCGGACCGCACGACGCGGGCGTAGGAGACCCAGCCGGTGAAGCCGAGCACCAGGATCACGTACCACAGACCCGAGCCGAGGAAGCCGACGATGGCGAGGGCCAGGAGCAGCGAGGGGAAGGCGAGCTGGACGTCGGCGAGCCGCATGAGCACCCGGTCCGCCCAGCCGCCGAAGTAACCGGAGGCCAGTCCCACGACGGTGCCGATGACACCGGCGAGCAGGGCGGCCCCCGCGCCGACGAGCAGGGAGACCCGGGCGCCGTAGATGACGCGCGAGAGCATGTCGCGGCCCAGCTGGTCGGTGCCGAGGAGGTGGGCGCCGCTGCCGCCGTCCTGCCAGGCGGGGGGCCGCAGCCGCAGGAGCAGGTTCTGCGCGTTGGGGTCGTAGGGGGCGATGAGCGGTGCGAACAGGGCGGCGATCAGCAGTACGGCGAGTACGGCGAGGGCCAGGACGGCGAGCTTGTTGCGCAGCAGCGCGCGCAGGACGACGGACCGGGAACCGCCGGCCGGTGCCGCCGCCGGGGCGTGGCCGGTCGCGGCAGGTGACAAGAGGGTCATCGGGACGTCCTCACCCTCGGGTCGAGGAAGCTGTAGGAGAGGTCGACGAGCAGGTTCACCACGACGAAGGTGGCGGCGAAGAACAGGACGGTGGCCTGGACGAGCGGGAAGTCGCGATTGGAGATCGCCTCGACGGTCAGCTGTCCGACTCCGGGCCAGGAGAAGACCCGTTCGGTGAGGATCGCCCCGCCGAGCAGGTTGCCCACTTCGAGGCCGATGACGGTCACCACCGGCAGTGAGGCATTGCGCAGCCCGTGCCTGAGCACCACCTTCAGCGGCCCGAAGCCCTTGGCGCGGGAGCTCCGGATGTGGTCGGAGGACAGGACGTCGATCAGCGAGGAGCGCAGCAGCCGCGCCACGACGGCCACGGAGTAGACGGCGAGGGTGACGGCCGGCAGGACCAGATTGGCGAAGGTGCCGTATCCGGAGGCGGGCAGGGCGCGCAGCCAGACGGCGAAGACCAGGATGAGGAGGATGCCGACCCAGAACGGCGGGGTGGACTGGCCGAGCAGGACACCGGTCATCACGGTGTGGTCGGAGCGGCGGCCGCGGCGCATCGCGGCGAAGATGCCCGCCGGGATGGCGATGACGAGGGTCACCGCCAGGGCGGCGGCGGCCAGTTCGATCGTGGCGGGAAGCCGGTCGGCGAGGATTTCGCTGACGGGCTGGCCGTAGACCAGGGAGTCGCCGAGGTCGAGGCGGGGCAGTCCCCAGAGGTACTCGAGGTATTGCGTGAACAGCGGCCGGTCGAGTCCGAGGGACGCGCGGAGCACGCTCTCCTGGTGGGCCGTGGCGTCGGGCGGCAGCAGGATCTTCACGGGGTCGCCGGAGAGCCGTACGAGGAAGAACGAGACGGTCGCCGTGCACAGCAGGACGAACAGTGCCGTGCCCAGGCGCCTCAGAACGGTGCGCAGCAGCCTTCCGGTGTCCCGGTGGCGCGACGGGGCGTCCGCCGGGGTGGGTGGCTTGTCGAGGGTGAGGGCGCTCATCAGGAGACCTCCGCGCTCTCCATGGCGAGGACGCCTGCGGATCCCGGCGTCCAGCGGGGGCGGTCGTTACGAGCGAAGATGTTGTCGAGCTGGTAGAGGAAGACGAAGGGTGCTTCCTGGCGCATCAGCCGTTGCAGGTCCGAGAAGGCCCGTTTGCGCTTCGCGGGGCTTTCGGAGAGCTCTTCGACGTCGATGAGGCGGTCGGCCTCCTTGGAGTGCCAGCGGCTCTGGCGCCGGTCGCTGCGTACGTTGGACTGGACGATGCTCTGGCCGTCCATCGTCCAGACGGTGCTGGCCGCCAGGTAGATCGGGCCGAGTGCGCCCCGGTTGTCGGAGGTGAGCCGGGCGGCGTAGGTGCCGGGGTCGAGCAGGTTGACCCGGGCCCGCACCCCTGCTCCGGCGAGCAGTCCCGACAGGGCCTCGGCGACGTTGGAGTCGACGTTGGACGCGGTGAGCGTCGTGGCGAAGCCGTGCGGGTGGCCGGCCTCGGCGAGGAGGGTGCGCGCGGTCTCCAGGGAGCGGGTGAAGGGCTTCACCGTGGGGTCGAAGCCGAAGGCGCCACGCGGCACGAGGGCGGGTGTCTCGGTGGCTTTGCCGCCGAGCACTGCCTTGATCAGCAGGGGGACATCGATCGCGTGGTTGAGCGCCTGGCGCACGCGACGGTCCTGGAGCGGGCCCCGTTCCAGGGTGTTCAGGGACAGATAGGACGTGCGGATCCCCGTGTAGCCGTCCAGCGTGACACCGGAGTAGCCGTCGAGCTGCTGGGCGGCGTCCGGGGTGAGTCCGGCGACGAGGTCGACGCCTCCGCTCTGGAGGGCGGCGAGGGAGGACGAGGCGTTGGGCGCGGGGCTGAAGACGAGGCCGTCGACGCTCGGCCGTCCGTTCCAGTGGCCGGCGTAGGCCCGCATGCGCAGTTCGTGGTCGCGCCGCCAGCTGACGAAGGTGAAGGGGCCGGTGCCGACGGGGTGTTCGGCGAACGCGGCGTCGCCCGCCTCCGAGAGGTGGCGGGGCGGCAGGACCACTCCGCCGAACAGGGAGAGCTTGGCGGGCAGGATCGGGTCGTGCACGGTGGTGTGCACGTCCACGGTGAGCCGGTCGACCACGGTGACGCCCTTGACGTAGCGCAGTTCGACGATCGGTGACTTGGTGGCGGGGTCGAGCAGCCGCTCGATGCTGAACGCGACGGCCCGTGCGTCGCACGCCTCACCGTTGTGGAAGGTCACCCCGGGGCGGAGCGCGAAGCGCCAGGTGCGCGCGTCGGTGGCCTTCCAGGAGAGAGCGAGCCTGGGGTGCAGCTGGTTGTCGCGGCCCCGGGTGGTGAGCGTGTCGAACATGTTGATCAGAACGTTCATGGACACCATGTCGCCCTGTTTCTGCGGGTCCAGCGTCTTGGGGTCCCCGGGCTGGGAAACCCGCAGGACGTTGCCGGCCCCGTCCGCGGCGGCGTTCGTGCCGCACGCGCTCAGGAGCGCCGGAGCGCTGAGGGCCCCGAGCAGCAGACCACCGGTCCGCAGGACGTCGCGTCGGGTGGGACGGCCGCGGTCCACCGTGCGCCCCTGACGAATTCGTTCCATTGAACAACACCTCCGTTCCGTCAGATGGAATGCGGTTGGGTTAAGCTAAGCGACATGGCGAAGGTGGTCAACACCCGATCGGCCGGCCAGGAACGCGTGGCTGATCTGACCGCATCGTTGACCACATGGGTTCGCCGGGTAGGGGCGGTGGTTTCGGCCGGTGCTGCTGAAGCTGATCGATGCCGCAGGGCCGGGACTTAGGGTGTGTGATGTGGCGAGAGAAGCCGATCGTGCCGCCTTGGCCGCCGAGGTGTGTATCGCGTTGCAGAGGTGTTGCCCGGGCTCAGCCGCGGAGCTGACCGGTTCGCTGGCGTCGGGCGCCGCGGACGCCTTCAGTGATATCGATATCGCGTGGGTGGTGCCGGACGCGCGGTTCCCGGCTTGCCTGGCCCGCGTGGTCGGGGCGCTTGGAGAGGTCCAGCCGGTCGACGGCGTCCGCATTGACCCGGACTTCCACCACTCCGACCGCCGCCGCTTGCTGTTCGTCCGCTTTGCGGGGGTGCCGCTCTTCTGGCGGCTTGACCTGGATGTGCGCACCGCATCGGTTGCGGATGACCCGCGCTATGACGCGGGTAATCCGGCGGCACGCGCCCGTGAGGGCGAGTGGTCACGGCCGGCCAGTGCCCTGGCCAATGCGATCGGCGTGGTCAAAGCGGTGGCCCGGAAGCGGGATACCGAGGCCCGCGGGCTGTTGGACCGTGGGTTCGCCCGGATTGGTGAGGGTGATCGGGCCACGGGTGCCTGGGCGAACGACGTGGCCCGGTTGGCACACGCCGCCGCGCTGCGCGATTCCTCCTTGGCGGACCTGTCTGCCCAGGTCACCGCGCTCGCAGCCCGGCACCTCGGCAGCGGCGACGCCTGACGTGCGCACTCCGGCTGGGCGAGGTCACCTCACGGCGTATCGCCCGTGAGGTGAACATTGTGCGCGGTGACCGGTTCCCCGCATTGGTCGCAGGTCAGCCTTGGGTGTGTGGGCGATCCGCACACGTCGTGTGTCCAGGCCACCGTGGATCCGCTGCCCGCCGGGTCGTCCGGGAGGTAGGTATTGCCCCACTCCATCAAGATCTGGATCGCTGGGAAGAGATCGAGGCCGGCCTGGGTGAGGCGGTATTCGTAGTCGCTGCGGATCGGGCCGCCCGCGTAGCGCTCCCGGATCAGCAGGCCGACGTCCACGACTTGCCGAGCCGGTTCGACAGAGTGGGGCGCGGAATACCCAGGTTCTGGGCGAACTGTCCGTAACGGTGCACACCGAAGAAGGCTTCACGGAGGATCAGCATCGTCCATCGCTCGCCGACCAGGTTGAGGGTCCGCGTGACCGAGTCGTCGCCGCGCGACTCCGGGGGCTGCGCCTCAGGGGTGTCCGTCACCGAGAGATCGTATCCCGTCGTCGCCGGCCGGCCGCTTCGCCCCGATCGGCCCCGAGACGAGGTCCGGGGCGTGTTCCCTGATGAAAGCCAAGGTCCCGGCGCCGTCGGAGTCGTCCGCCGTCGTGGGTACCAGCCCGATGTGGTCGGCGCCGGCGTCGAAGTAGCTCTCGATACGTCGCAGTACTTCAGGTCCTGAGCCGATCGCGCCGACGGCCGCCGGAAGCTCGAGGGGAATCTCTGGGACGAGCGTATGGCGTCCGGTGGTGGAACGCGCCTGGCGGACGAGGCTGCCGAAGCCCAGTTCGGTGAACATCTCGCCGTATCCCGGTGGGCGGAGGTAGACGGCCAGCTGCGAGGCGAGCTGGTGGTGGGTGGCCGGGTGCGGCTCGACGGAACAGGTGACCCACACCGCGAGCCGTGGCGCGGGCAGCCCGCGGGCTTCGGCGATGGCGTCGATCGACGCGCGCACCTTGGCGATGTGTTCCGGCGGCACCAGGTTCAGCACGACCTCGTCCGCGGTCTCCGCCGCGACGCGCGTCATGCGTGGCCCGAACGCCGCGACGCTGATCTTGGAGTCCGGCTGCGGCTGACGGAGCCGGAAGCCCCGCGTGCGGATGCGCCGGCCGGAAAGGCGGCCCGCCCTCCACCGAGAAGTTCACGCAGCACCGTGACCGATTCCCTGGTGCGCTGCGGGTTGCCGCTCCAGCCGCGGTCGTGCCAGTCGGACGCGTGTTTCTCCTGCCCGGCTGGCTGGAAGTCGACATCACGTTCTGCCCCGAAGGGGAGTTCGGCGCGCGCGGCCCGCAGTGGCGGACGATCTTCGGTGAGGAACGAACCCTGGACCCCTTCCCACAAGCCGATCGCGACACCCTGACCGGCCTCGCCTGACATCACGCTCTACATGCTCACATCTGCATCCGGCGAGGCCGGGGGTGGCAGGCCGAATACTGGATCAGTGCCTTGCGTGAACTGGCTGAACTGCGAGAGCGGAGTCAGGAGTGAACCTCGTCTTCGAGGTGACGTAAGAGTGGCCTGGGCCACCCGCTTCCGCCAAGGCGGCCGCCGCCTCGCGGCGGAAGCGGCGGCTGCCCGGGTGACTCCCGGAGGCCGGTCCTGCCGGGCCGTACGTTGCCCGAGGACGCGGACCTGAGGCGCGCGGACTCTCTGGCGCGGGAGATCTTCTCGGACGTCGCCAACAAGTGGGCGTTCCTGGTCATCGAGGCACTCGGTGAGCGCACCCTGCGCTTCAGCGAGTTGCGGAGCGATGTCGAGGGCATCAGCCACAAGATGCTCACCCAGAACTTGCGCATGCTGGAGCGCAACGGCCTGGTCGAGCGGAAGGTGCACCCCACCGTGCCGCCCCGGGTCGAGTACACCCTCACCGAGCCGGGCCGGGCCCTGCGCGCGACGGTCGACGGCATGTGCGGCTGGACCCACCAGTACCTCGGTCACATCGAGGGCGCGCGCCATCGCTTCGGCGCCTGACGGGCGCCCAGCACCACGCCCCCGGTGGTGTGCTTCCTCTTTGAGCCGGTCCTCGCCCGAGGAGGAGTCGGCGATCCAGCGCTGTCCGCGCAGGTCGGTCACGTCGACGAAGTCGCCGCGGGCAATGGGGTGGGTGGCGGGCACGGCCAGATGCAGCGCGCGCTCGGTATGGCCGCCGAGGTGACGGAGGGATCATCGCCTCGACCGGCAACCAGGGGGTGTGTGTCGCACACCTCGACCTGGCCGACCCCGCCTCGGCCATCGCTTTCACCGCCGCCTGGCGGGGCCCGCTGCACGTGACCTCTTCGCCGTCAAGGCCACCCGGCGCTGGGCCGACGACAACATCACCGCCAACGCCCTGATGCCCGGGGCCATTTACACCAGCCTGCAGCGGCACACCGGCGGCCGGGGCAGCGGCAGGGTCCCCGCCCACCTGATCAAGACCGTCGAGCAGGGCGCCGCGACCTCCGTGCTCCTCGCCACCTCGCCCCTCCTCGACGGCGTCGGCTCGTCAGGCCAACTCGGTCGGCATCCAGCCGCCGATCGACCTCTCCGCTGTCCCGCATGTGCTGGATACCGATATGCAGGGTTGCCTGCTCCAGGGTTGCTCACTTCCGTTCCGACACCCCGCGCGAGCCATGTAACGCGAACATGGCAGCCGTACGAAGTCGTCATTGCCGCCCTCCGGAAAGGCGAACGCGCGCTTGACCCTTTCTTGGCGTCGTGGGTAGCTTCAGCGGCATGCCGACCTCTTCGCGGTTCACGCAGCGGCGCCCTGTCGATCTGATGCGCCTCACCGTCGCGCTGTGTAGCTGAACTCCAGCAGCGAACACGCCTCACTCGCGACGAATTCCGCCCCGCGACATCAATTGACTTCCGTACGCGCCGATGCCGTACGCCCTGCACCCGGGAACCCGTATGCCCAGGCACGCCCCGCTCATCCTGACCGCTCTGACCTGCGCCTCATTGCTGGTCGGCTGCGCCGAGAACACCACCTCATCGACCACCGCCGAAAGTAAGAACCTCGCCCATATCAAGATTCCGGAGAAGGTGAGGGCGAATACGTCGATTACGGTCGGTGCGCCGGACACGCAGGTGGCACTGAAGCTCTCGGGGCAGATCGACAAGCTGCCCTTCAAGGTCAAGTGGGCCAATATCAGCGGCGGTCCGCAGTGCTCGGAGGCCTTCCGTGCGCATTCCCTCGATCTGTGCTCGTCGGCGGAGATCCCGTCGATACACGCCCACTGGACCGGTCTCGATACAAAGCTCGTGGCGGCGGAATTCCGCAAGGACCCGTTGCAGCACCCCGTCTACGAGCTCGGAATCGCTCCCGGCGCGGACGTCGACACCCTGGCGGACCTGCGCGGCAAGAAGATCGCCTACAGCCCGGGGCAGGCCCAGGGCGCGCTCGTGTTGCGCGTCCTGGCCAAGGCGGGGCTCACCAAGCACGATGTGCACCTGGTCGAGCTGCCAAGCACCGGGGATGTGTATCCGACCGCGCTCGGCAGCCGTCAGGTGGATGTCGCGCCACTCGGCGGTGTCAACATCAAGCGCTATCCGGCGAAGTACGGCAAGGACGGCGGGAAGACCATCCGGCACGGCCTGCGCGACGATCCCGCGCATCTGTGGGCGCCGACCGAGTCCGTGAGTGATCCGCAGAAGGCCGCGGCCATCCGGGAGTTCATCACACTCTGGGCGCGGTCGGAGGTCTGGATCGACCAGCACCCCAGGCAGTGGATCGACGGCTATTACGTCAAGGACCAGGGTCTCACTCGCACGGACGGGGCATACCTGGTCGAGCAGGCCGGCCACCCGGACATTCCGGCGGACTGGACGCCGGCCATCGCACGCCAGCAGAAGACCGTCGACCTGCTGGCGAAGGAGACGGGCCAGGAGAAGTTCGACGCGGGAGTCCTCTTCGACCGCCGGTACGAGTCTGTTGCCGCCGACGCGGTCGCGGAAGCGGGGAAGCCGCGATGAGCACGGACACCACCGGCGAGCGGCTGTCCCTCGTCACGACGGTGAAAGACGCCCCGGCGCCCCGGAGCGTCCGGCGCGGGCGGGTGCGCCGCCGCCTCGGCCCCGGCCGGCCCATCCCGTACGGCAGGGCGATCGGCCCCGTTCTGCTGCTCGCGGTCTGGTCGGCCGGATCGGCCACCGGCCTCATCGACGCGCGCAACCTGTCCGCCCCCTGGACGGTGGTGACCACGGCCGGTGACCTCATCGCGGACGGCAGGCTCCAGTCCAACGTGTGGACCTCCGCCGTGCGGGCCCTGTCCGGACTGGCGTACGGGACGGCCGCCGGGCTCGTGCTGGCGCTGATCGCGGGGCTCAGCAGGCTCGGCGAGGGGGTGATCGACGGCCCGGTGCAGATCAAACGAAGCATTCCCTCCCTCGCTCTCATCCCGTTGCTGATCCTGTGGTTCGGCATCGGGGAGTCCATGAAGGTCATCACGATCGCCCTCGGTGCCCTCGTCCCGGTCTACATCCACACCCACAACGCGCTGCGCACCATCGACAGCCGGTACGTCGAACTCGCCGAGACGCTGGGGCTGAGCCGCCCGCGCTTCCTGCTGCACATCGTGCTGCCGGGCGCGCTGCCCGGCTTCCTCCTCGGGATGCGCTTCGCCGTGACCGCCGCCTGGCTGGCCCTGGCCGTCGTCGAACAGGTCAACGCCACCAGCGGGATCGGCTACATGATGGGCCTCGCCCGGACGTACGGGCAGACCGACATCATCATCGTCGGTCTCGTCGTCTACGGACTTCTGGGGCTGCTCTCCGACGGACTGGTACGGCTCGTGGAGAGGAGGGCCCTGTCATGGCGACGCACGTTGGCGGGCTGATAGTCACCACCCCGGAAGCCGGGGCGGCCGTCCGTATCGAGGGGCTCGTACGGGCCTTCGGCACGCGCAAGGTGCTGGACGGGCTCGATCTGAGCCTGCGCGCCGGGGAGTTCGTGGCCATGCTCGGCCGCAGCGGCTCAGGCAAGAGCACCGTGCTGCGGGCGCTCGCCGGAGTCGACCACGACGCCGGCGGCGAAGGCGTACTGAGCGCGCCCGCCCATGTGTCGATGGTCTTCCAGGACGCCCGGCTGCTGCCGTGGAAACGGGTGCTGGCCAATGTCGCACTGGGGCTCACGGGCGCGGACGCCGAGGAGCGGGCACGCACCGCGCTCGCCGAGGTGGGTCTGGCCGGACGGGAGGACGCCTGGCCGGTGGAGCTGTCAGGCGGTGAGCAGCAACGGGTCTCGCTCGCCCGCTCCCTGGTACGTGAGCCCGAACTGCTCCTCGCGGACGAGCCGTTCGGCGCGCTCGACGCGCTCACCAGGACCCGTATGCACACTCTTCTGGCCCGTCTGTACGAGCGGCACCGTCCCGCCGTGCTGCTGGTCACCCACGACGTGGACGAGGCGATCGCACTCGCCGACCGGGTCGTGGTCCTGGACGGGGGCCGGATCGCCGCCGACCTCGCCGTGGACGTTCCGGCACCGCGTCGACCCGCCGGTCCCGAGTACGCCGCGCTGCGCGAGCGACTGCTCGCCCGGCTGGGCGTGGACCCGCCCATCGAGCGGGTGGAGACGGGTACGGCGTGACCGGGCCGAGCGGGTCCGGTCACGACAGTCGCCCCCGTCGCCACCGGTCGGGCCGGGGCAACGGGGGCGGCGAGCTTTCCGGCGTCCGCTCGGGTACCGGTGTGCGGGATCAGTCGCGCGCGGCCGGACGGCGGCGGGTGGCCGGGTCGGTGAGTGACGGGGGCTGGTAGCCCTCGTCGGCCGGGCTGATCGTGGTGCCGGGCGACACGATCTCGTCGATCCGGTCGAGCACGTCCGGCGAGAGACGGACGTCCGCGGCGCCGAGCTGGCTCGTCAGATGCTCCTGGGTGCGCGGGCCGATGATCACCGTCGACACGGCCGGGTGCTCCAGCACGAACGCCAGCGACAGGTGGATCAGCGACAGGCCCGCCTCGTCGGCCAGCTCGGCGAGCTGTTCCGCCGCCTCGCGCTTGCGCCGGTTGGCCGCCAGCTCCGGATCGTGCCGGTGCGGCTGGCGCTCCAGACGGCTGGACACGGCGTGTGCCGTGTCCCCCTTGCGGTAGCGACCGGACAACCAGCCACCGGCCAGCGGGCTCCACGGCAGGACACCCAGCCCGTACCGCTCGGCGACGGGCAGCACCGCACGCTCCACCGCCCGGGCCAGGATGGAGTACGGGGGCTGCTCGGTGACGGGACGCCGGAGGCGCAGACGCTCGGCGATCCACTGGCCCTCGACGATCTGGTGGGGCTCGAAGGTCGTGGTGCCGAAGTAACGGATCTTGCCCTGCCGTACGAGGTCGTCGAGTGCGCCGAGCGTCTCCTCGAAGTCGGTGGCGGGGTCGGGTCGGTGGGCTTGGTAGAGGTCGATGTAATCGGTGCCCAGGCGGCGCAGGCTGTCCTCGACGGCCCGGTGGATCCAGCGACGTGAGTTGCCCTGGTGATTCGGGTTGTCGCCGATCTGGCCGTGGAACTTGGTCGCGAGGAACACCTCGTCGCGGCGGCCGTCCGCGAGCGCCTTGCTGACGATCTCCTCGTTCTCGCCCTGGGAGTACACGTCGGCGGTGTCGATGACGTTGATCCCCGCGTCGAGGGCCTGGTGAATGATCTTGATGGCGTCGTCATGGTCACGGTTGGCCCAGGCGCCGAAGTTCATCGCGCCGAGCGTCAGAGGGCTGACCTTCACGCCGGTGCGGCCGAGGGTGCGGTACGTGGTCATCTCTTCGGTGTCTTCCTTCGCTTTCGGGACGTTCGCTTTCGGGACGTTCAGGGGGCAAGGCACCCGCCGAGGAGATCGTCAGAAGAACCCCGTCAGCGGCGGTGGTTCGGCGTTGAGGAGGTAGTCGCCCACCACACGTGCCTTGTGAGCGATCGGATTGTGGCTGACCAGGGTGCGGGCGTTGCGCCAGTGGCGGTCGAAGTTGAACTCGCGCCGGGTGGCCGAGGCCCCGCCCACGTCGTACAGCCGCTCCGCGGCTCGCAGGGCCGCCTGGGCGGCGACCACCTGCGCCTGCGCCACCTCGGTGGCCGCCTCGGCGAGCGCCGGTTCGCCGCCCGCGATGCCGTCCTCGCCGCGGGGACCGGCGAGGGCACGGTCGATGGCGGCGGCCGCGCGCAACACGGTGGCCTCGGCCCCGTACCCGAGCGCCGCGATCTCGCCCACGGTGTGCTGCACGAACGGGTCCTGGACCGCGCGGTCGACGCCGCTGTGCCGGACCGCGCGGGCCCGGTCGCGCGCGTAGCCGATCGCGTCGCGGACCGCGTTCTTGGCGATGCCGGTCTCCACGGCGGCGAGGAAGAGCTGGTGGTACGCGCCGAGATGGGTCCGGCGCACTCCCACGGCCTCGTCCACGACGACCTCATGCGGGAACACCTCCACGTCGTCCAGCTCCGTGGTGCCGCTCGCCGTCATGCGCTGGCCCATGCCGTCCCAGTCGTCGATCAGCCGCAGCCCGGGGCGGTCGTGGGGGAGTACGACGCGGACGCGCTGGTCGAGGTGGTTCTTCGCGGCGATGACCACCCAGTCGGCGAACAGGCTGCCGGTGCTGTAGTACTTCGTGCCGCTCAGCCGGTAGCGGTCGCCGTCGGGCACCAGCGCGGTGTGGATGTCGCCGGGGTGCTTGGCGGTGGTCTCCCCGGTGGCGTTGCCGAAGAGTTCGCCCGCCAGCGCCGCGGCGAACCACCGCTGCCGGTCTTCCTTCCCACCGTCGCTGATGAGCTTCTCGATGAATCCGAAATGCGGGCGGAGCGCCTGTGCCACATTGGAGTCGGCCTCCGCGAGGTCGATGACGGCCCGGAAGACGTCCACGAGGCTCGCCCCCGGGCCGCCGTACGCCGCCGGGACCCGCAGACATCCGATGGCACTGGTCCGCACCGCGTCCATGGACCCGTACGGCAGTTCCCGCTCGGCCTCGCGGCGCGCCGTGTCGACGCAGAGCGAGGCGGTCAACTCCGGTACCCGGTTGAGGACTTCCCGTACCGTGACGGTCCGTGGGGCGGTGGTGGTGTTCATCGGGCCGTGGCCCCTTTCCGATCGGAGGACTCGTATGAGGGTGCCGGTACGGGGAGCCCCAGGTGGTCGCGGAGGGTCGTGCCCGTGTAAGCGTGGCGGAAGACACCGCGTTCCCGCAGGATCGGCACGACGTGGTCGACGAAGGTGTCCAGCCCGTCGGGCAGTGCGTCGGGCAGCAGGGTGAAGCCGTCCACCAGACCGGCCGACCACCAGTCGGTGATGTCGTCCGCGATCCGTTCGGGGGTGCCGACGACCGACCGGTGGCCGCCGATGGTGCGGGCGGCGAGCCCGGCCAGGGACAGTCCCTCACGACGGGCGATCTCGGCATGGGTGCGAAAGAACCCGGTGGGCAGCCGGTCAGGCGGTGGCCCCGACAACTGGGCCTCGGTCAGCGGGGCTTCGGGGTCCGTGGTGGCGGGGTCGAGGCCGAGGGTACGGGCCACCCGGGCGAGCTGCCGCGCGTCCTGGTGTACGCCCGCCTCCAGTGCGGCGAAGCGCGCGCGGGCCTCCGCCTCCGTGCTGCCGATCACCGGGGTGAGGCCGGGCAGCAGCCGGATGCCGGACAGGTCACGTCCGTACCGCCGCGCCTGTCCGGCGAGCCGGGCGCGGTAGTCGCGCGCCGCCTCGTGGTCGAGGAGCGGGGTGTAGACGGCCTCGGCGAAGCGTCCCGCGAGGGCCACACCCTGTGGCGAGGCCCCGGCCTGCACCGTCACGGGACGGCCCTGCGGGGAGCGCGGCACATTGAGCGGCCCCGCGACGTCGAAGAACTCGCCGGTGTGGTCCGCGGAGTGAATCCGGCCGGGGTCGGCGAAACGCGCGCCACCGGTGTCCGCGATGAGTGCGCCGTCCTCCCAGGAATCCCACAGCCGGTGCACCAGGCCGATGAACTCCTCCGCCCGGCGGTAGCGGGTGCCGGGGTCGGGCACGGTGTCGAGACCGAAGTTCCGCGCCGCCCCGGGGAAGAAGGTGGCGACCGCGTTCCATCCGGCGCGCCCCCGCGAGGCGTGGTCGAGCGAGAGGACCCGGCGGGCGAGGTTGTAGGGCTCGTTGAAGGTGGTGGACCCGGTGAAGACGACCCCGATGCGCTCGGTGGCGGCCGCGAGGTAGGTCAGCAGCATCGAGGGTTCCAGGCCCTGCCCGGGGCCCTGGCCGATGTCGCCGTGGAGGGCGGGGATGTCGGCCAGGAACACCCCGTCGAGGGCGCCGCGCTCGGCGGTACGGGCCACCCGCAGATGGTGGTCCGGGTCGACGTAGGCGTCCGGAGCCCGGCCGGGCAGGGTCCAGGCCCCGGGGTGGTTTCCGACGCCGGTGATGTTCACCAGCAGACTGAGTCGGCGTGTCATCGGACCAGAACCTCCGCCGTGTCGGGTGTGTGCCGGGCGACCGGCGGCCGGGCCAGACCGAAGTGGTCGCGCAGCGTGGCGCCCGCGTACTCGTCCCGGAACAGCCCCCGGCGGCGCAGCTCGGGGATGACGTGTTCGGCGAAGGCCGTGAGGCCGCTGGGGAGCACGTCGGGCATCAGATTGAAGCCGTCGGCCGCTCCTGAGATGAACCACTCCTCGATGGTGTCGGCGATATCGGCCGGGCCGCCCGCGACGACGCGGTGTCCGAGTCCGCCGCCGAGCCGCCGGATCAACTGCCGGGCGGTCAGCCGCTCGCGCCGGGCGAGGCCGGTGGTGACGGTGAAGAAGGTCTGCAGCCCCTGGACGTTCCCGGCGGGGCCGATGAGGTCCCACGGCAGCTCCGCGTCCGGGTCGAGGGCGTCGGCGTCGATGCCGAGGAGGGCGGCCAGCCGGTCCAGGCCATAGCGGAGCGGGATGAGGTCCTGGAGGCTGTTCAGCCGCTCCAGCGCCTCGTCGCGGGTGGCGGCGACCACCGTCGACAGGCCGGGCAGCACCACGATCCCGTCGGGGTCGCGGCCGAGCGCGGCGGCGCGGGACTTGACGGCCCGGTAGTACGTCTTGCCCTCGTCGAGGGTCTGGGCCGCGCTGAAGACGGCCTCGGCGTGCCCGGCGGCGAGCTCGATGCCGTCGGGCGATCCGCCCGCCTGGACGAGGACGGGGCGGCCCTGCGGCGATCGCGGGGTGTTCAGCGGCCCCCGGACGCGGAAGAACTCGCCCCGGTGGTCGATGGCGTGGATACGGGCCGGGTCGGCGAACACACCGCGCGCGCGGTCCCCGATGAGCGCGTCGTCGTCCCAGCTGTCCCACAGTGCGCCGAGGACGCCGACGAACTCGGCGGCGCGCCGGTAGCGGTCGCGGTGGGCGGGCGCCTGGTCGAGACCGAAGTTGCGGGCGGCGGCGGGACCGGCCGTGGTCACCGCGTTGAACCCGGCACGGCCCCGGCTGAGGTGGTCCAGCGCGGCGAACCGGCGGGCGATGTTGTAGGGCTCGTTGTAGCTGGTGGAGGCGGTGGCGATGAGGCCGATTCGGCTGGTGTGGGCCGCGATCCCGGCCAGGATCACGGTGGGTTCCAGGGCATATTCGGGGCGGTGGGCGATGTCGGGGGTGAGGACGGGGGTGTCGGCGAGGAAGACGGCGTCGAGTTTCGCGGCCTCGGCGATGCGGGCGGTGGTGATGTAGTGGTCGAGGGAGAAGGCGGCGCGCGGGTCGCCGTCGGGGGCGCGCCACGCACCCGCGAAGATCCCGGACTGGAAGACGTTGACGTTGAGGTGCAGGTGTCGCCTGCCGGACGAGAGGGTCATGGGGCGGCTCGCTGACGCTGGTCGGTGGGGATCTTGGCGGGCTGGGTCTCCACGTCGAGGTTGTGCTTGATGAACCGGGCCACCCGGGGGTCGGCGAACGCGGCCTTGAGCCGTGTGATGGCGGGGTCGTCGGCGTAGGCGTTGCCGACGACGAGCTGGATGGCGAAGCGTTCGTCGGCCGGGGGCAGCAGGATGCGCCGCTTGATCGGGATCTTGGCGACCCGGAACTTGTAGGCGTAGTTGATGGCGGCGTCGACATCCGGGAGGGACCGGGCGATGGCGTCCAGGGACACCTCGTGCCAGTGGAAGTCGTGCGGGTTCTCGGCGATGTCGCCCAGCTGTGCGGTGAGCGGGTCCACCTCCTTCTTCAGTTTGATCAGCCCCACCCTCTGGAGGACCAGCAGCGCCTGGGTCTGGTTCGCCGGGTCGTTGGGCAGGGTGATCCGCGCGCCGTGCGGGAGTTCCCGCACGCTGCCGTACTTCTGCGAGTAGAGGGCGAACGCCTGGGTGAAGACAGGCTGGACGGCCTTCGCCTGGTAGCCCTCGTTGGCCACGATGACCTTGAGCCACTCGGCGTGCTGGGTGATGTTCGCGGCGAGCTTGCCGTCCGCGGTCGAGCCGTTGACCTGGTTGGCGTCGTTGACGGGGTACGGCTTGACCGTGATGCCGTGGTCCCGGTCGACCTTGTCGGCGATGTACTTCACGATGGCGCTCTGCGGAATGCTCCCCTGGTTGTAGCCGACCTTCAGGGTCTTTCCCAGGGGCGGGTGGTCCTCGCCGCCCACCCGCGCGGCGGCCAGCGAGCTGACGGCGAGGGCGACGGCGCTGATCGCGGCCGTGACGGCGAGGCGGCGGGGCAGTCTGGACTTCAGCTCGAAGCCGTGGTCATGGACGAAAGGCATGGGTGTTCCTCGATGGGATGAGGAGGTTTAGGGGCGTGGCGGCCTCAGTGGCCTCAGTGGGCCAGATGGCGCACGACGCGGTCGCCGGTGAACTGGATCACCTGCACCATGACGACGAGCGTGACGATCGTGGCGGTCATGACCGTCGTGTCGAAGCGCTCGTAGCCGTAGCTGATGGCCAGGTAGCCGATGCCACCGGCCCCGATGGTCCCGGCGATGGCGGAGAATTCCAGCATGCCGACGATCGCGATGGTCAGGCTCCCCGCGAGCGCGGGCAGCGCCTCCGCCAGTTGCACGGACACGATCACCTGAAGGCGTGAGCCGCCCGCGGCGCGCCCCGCTTCGGTGGCCTCGCGGGGCACTTCCCGCAGAGCCGTTTCCACCAGCCGTGCGAAGTAGGGGATGCCCGCGAGCGACATGGGCACGATCGCGGCGGACACCCCGATGGTCGTGCCCGCCACGTAGCGGGTGAACGGAATGATCGCGGCCATCAGGATCAGGAACGGCAGCGAACGGCCCAGGTTGACCACCCAGCTGAGCGTGGCCCGCAGGGCCCGGTGCGCAAAGAGCGCGCCGGGCGAGGAGTTGTGGAGCACCACGCCCACCGGAGTGCCCACGGCGACGACGATGAGCATGACCGCCGCGACCATCTGCAGGGTCTGCCCGATCGCGGGGAAGAGCAGCGGCCAGAGTTTGTCGAGATCGGTGCTCATACGACCGCCTCCTCGGCCGTCTCCGCGACCGCCTCGGACGCCGATTCGGAGGATGCCGGTTCTTCGGCCGGGGTGCCGTGGTCCCAGGGCAGTGGTTCGGCGTGGATGCCCCAGCCGTCCAGGGCGGAGGTCAGCTCGTCCGCCCGGTCGTGGCTGACCGCGACGGTCGCACGGCCCGCGGTCCGCCGGGCGATCTCCTCCACCGTCGCGGACAGCAGATGGACGTCCAGCCCGTGGTCCGCACCGAGCCGCGTCAGCCAGTCCGTGGGCACCGCGTGCCCCTGATAGGTGAGCCGCCATGTGCCGAGCCCCGGCCGGCCCGAGGAGACCGGCCGGTCGGGAAGCAGCGCGTTGCCGAGCGCGGAGTGCGGGTCGGCCACCAGCTGGTGGACGGGCCCCGACTCGACGACGCGCCCCTCGCGCAGCAGGGCGGCGGTGTCCGCCACTTCGCGGACCACCTCCATCTCATGGGTGATCAGGAGGATGGCCAGATCCAGGTCGGTGCGCAGCTCGCGCAGCAGGGCGAGGACGGACCGGGTGGCGGCGGGGTCGAGACCGGAGGTGGCCTCGTCGGACAGCAGCACCTTGGGTCGCAACGCCAACGCCCGTGCGATGCCCACGCGTTGGCGCTGGCCACCGGAGAGCTGGGCCGGGTAGTAGTCGGCCCGGTCCGTGAGACCGACCCGCTCCAGCAGTTCGGCGACGCGGAGCTTCTCCTCCCGCGCGGTCACGCCGAGATACCTCAGTGGCATCGCGACGTTCTCCGCCGCCGTACGCCGGCGCAGCAGATTGGCCGACTGGAAAACCGTTCCGATGGCCCGCCGCGCATGGCGGAGCTCACGTTCCGGGAGGTCCGTCACATCGGTTCCGGCCACCAGGACCCGCCCGGATGTGGGGCGTTCGAGCAGATTGACGCAGCGGGCCAGGGTGCTCTTCCCCGCGCCGCTGGGGCCGACGACGGCGCCGATGGTGCCCTGCGCGATGTTCAGGCCGACGTCATGGAGTACCGGCCGCGCACGGGTACCGGTACCGAAGGTCTTGTGCAGTTTCTCTACACGGATCACCGTGTGTACTCCTCGACGCTCTGGGGAGGGTGCGGGCGGGCGCGCCGAAGGAAGGAGACGGGCCGGCCCCGAGCGGGAATGAGTCAGTGGGAGAAACAGGCGGCACTGGTGATCACCATGTGATCGACCGTGCGGCGGCGCGTGCAGAAGAGGGTCCGCGACATGGGATGGGATGCTCACACCGCTGTCTGCCGAGGTCAACAGCGGACCGCATGGTGAGATGCGCGGTGCGCCCGGCGGCCGTCCACCGTTCCGCACGCTGGTCGCTACTTGACCAGTACACGAATGCCGGTGTTGAGTGGCGCCCATGGCCTCCACGCTTCTGGTGCACCGCCACCACATCGACTTCGGTCGAGTGGTGAGCGCGCAGTGTTGTTGAGGCATTGACGGCTGCCCGCAGGGGCGCCTTCTCCCATCTGTTTCTCGCGTGTGATCCGTCTGCCCGTACGGGGCCGTAGTTCCGTGCGCCGTAGCGCATGACGGGTCGTCAACTTGCCTGCGTCGGCGTCGAAGAGCCCACGCCCGCCATGAGGAAACCACCGTGAACGACACGTTCCCGCGGGAGCTGCGCCAAGCCCTCGCCGAGACCTCCGCACCACTGCTCGAGGGAGCGGACGTCCTGCCGTACCTCGACGACCGCTCCGGAGCGGCCGGGGCCCGGGCGCTCGCCGTCGTACTCCCCGGCGACGCGGCCGAGGTCGCCACCGTGCTGAGACTCGCCCACCGGCATCGCGTCCCCGTGGTGACCCGCGGCGCGGGCACCGGCCTTTCCGGTGGCGCGACCGCCGTCGGCGGCTGCCTGGTGCTCAGCACCGAACGGCTGAACCGCATTGTAGAGATCTCGCCCGAGGACGAGGTGGCCGTCGTCCAGCCCGGGGTGATCAACGCCGATCTCAACACCGCGCTCGCCGGTCACGGCCTGTACTACGCGCCCGACCCGGCCAGCCACGCCATCTCCACCATCGGCGGGAACATCGCCACCAACGCGGGCGGGCTGCGCTCGGCCAAGTACGGCGTCACCCGTGACTCCGTGCTGGCGCTCGATGTCGTGCTCGCCGACGGAACCGCACTGCGCACCGGCCACCGCAGCGTCAAAGGGGTCACCGGCCTGGACCTGACCGCCCTGTTCGTCGGTTCCGAGGGCACCCTCGGAGTGATCGTCGGCGCCACCGTGCGGCTGCGTCCGCTCCCGGTGGCCACCGCCACGGTCAGCGCGTACTACCCCTCCGTGCGGGCGGCACTGGACGGCGTACGGCAGATCTCGCGCACCGGCGTCGTCCCGGCGGTCGCCGAACTGATCGACCACCCCAGCCTCCGCAACATCGACGAGAACAGCGGCTCCCGGCTCACCGACGGCGGCCATGTCCTGCTGCTGGTGCAGACCGACGGACACGCCGCCGTGGCCGAGGCCGAGGACATCGTCACGGCGCTGCGCCACACCGGCGGGGACGCGCGCCGGCTCTCCGATGAGGCGGAGGCCGAACGGCTGTGGGAGCTGCGCCGTTCCGGACGCGGCCGCACCCGCCCGCTGTGGACCGTCGGCGAGGACGTCGCCGTACCCAAGTCGAAGGTGGCGCGGATGTACGAGGAGGGAGAGCGGATCGGGCGACGGCACGGGCTGGACTTCGCGTCCGTCGCACACGCGGCCGACGGCAATCTGCACCCCGTGCTCTCCCGGCCGGTGCCCGAGTCAGTCGCCGCCACGGTCCCCGCGCCACCCGAACTGGACGCCGCCGCAGATGAGTTGGTGCGCGCGGCGCTCGCCCTCGGCGGCACCATCACCGGCGAGCACGGGGTGGGTGTCACCAAGCGGCGTTGGCTGGAGGACGAACTCGGCCCGGCCGGACTCGCCCTCCAGCGCGGCATCAAGGCCGTCTTCGACCCGCTCGGCATCCTCAACCCCGGCAAGGCCCTCTGAAAGCCGCCCGCCGAACCCGCCGACAGGCGCTCCGGCCACATACCGACACACCCATCCGTTCTCTGGAGACACACCTCATGGCCCTCTCCCGCCGCGGTGCCGACACCACCGCCCTGGGCGGCTTCGGCGACCCGCCCCCGACCGGAGTCCCCGGCTTTCTCCCGCTCACCAGCGGCACCCCCGCCGCCGAGGCGCTGCCGGTCAAGGAACTGTCCGAGGCCGCCGCCGACGTGCTCGGCGGCCCCGCGGCGGCCGATGCGCTCCAGTACTCCGGTGTGGAGGGGACACCGGAGCTGCGCGAGTGGATCGGCCGCCACGAAGAGGTCGCCGCGGAGCGGGTGCTCGTCACCAACGGGGCCCTGCACTCGCTCTCCCTCGTCTTCGACGCGCTGCTCGACCCCGGCGACCTGGTCGCCGTCGAGGACCCGGTCTACCCCCTCGCGCTGCGCGTCCTCGGCCGGTCCCACGTCGGGTATCTGCCCGTCCCCACCGGACCGGACGGCCTCGACATCGACGCCCTCGCACGGGCGCTCGAAGGCGGCGCCCGCCCCAAGGTCCTCTACACGGTGCCCGACTTCCACAACCCCACCGGTGCGACCCTGCCCGCCCCCGCCCGGACACGGCTGGTCGAACTCGCCGAGACCTACGGCTTCACGATCGTCGCCGACAGCCCCTACCGCGAGCTGCGGTTCTCCGGCGAGCAGGTACCGCAGCCGAGTGCGGAAAGCGACGCGGTCGTCCGCGTCAACAGCTTCTCCAAGACCCTCGGCCCCGGCCTGCGCCTCGGCTGGATCGTGGGTCCGCGCCGGCTGCTGCCGGCGGTGACGCGGCTGCGCGCCAACCAGGACCAGCACTCCTCGACCTTCACGCAGGCCATCGCCGCCCGGCTGCTGACCACGCCCGGCCTGTTCGACCGCGTCACCGCCGACGCCCGGGCGCTGTACGGGCGCAGGGCCCGAGCCCTCCACGCGGCGCTGCACACCGCTCTCCCGGGGCGCATCGAGGCCGCCCTGCCGGAGGGCGGGCTGTTCCTGTGGGCGAAGGTGCTGGACGACGATCCGGATCTGCACACGGCGCGCACCCGCGCCCACGCGCTCGGCACCGACTTCGGCGTCGGCAGCCACTTCTCCCCGCCCGGCGGAACCGGCTCCCCGGTCCACATCCGCCTCGGCATCGGCGCGGTGCCCGAGGCCGACGTGGCCACGGCGGTCGGCCGGCTGGCCGAGGCACTGCGCCCGGAGACGGCCCGATGACCCATCCGCCCACCCCCGCCACCGCACCCACCCCCGCGCTCGCGCCGGACGGACTCGTCCGCTGGGCGGCCCTGGGCTGGGACCATCCCGCCGCCGCCGAGCTCCGGGCTCTGATGGACGCGGAGATCAAGCCCCGCTATGCCGCCTACGGGCCGCGTCCGCATCTGCCGCCCCCGCCCGCCGCCGCCGAGATAGCCGTCACCTGGATCGCCTTCACCGGACCCGGTGAGCCCGTGGCGACGGCCTCACTGCACGCGCTGCCCGGCGACCGGTGGGAGATCAAGCGCGTCTTCGTCCGTGCCGACCACCGCGGCCGCGGGCTGGCCACGGCGGCGCTGACGGCCGTCGAGGCGTCCGCGGCCGAACGGGGCGTCGTGGAGCTGCTGTTGCAGACGGGCGTCCGGCAGCCTGAGGCCGCCGCCCTCTACGCACGCGAGGGCTGGTACCGCATCCCGCCCTATCCGCCCTACTCCCGCGACCCGTACAGCGTCTGCTTCGCCAAACGGCTGCCCGCCACCGGCGGTGCGGAGCGGGGGAGCCATGCGTGACCCCCGGCGTCTGGCCGCCGTCGTGATCGCCCCGCTGCTGCTGGCCGGATGTGGCCCCTCCGGTGCCGGATCCCGCACCTCGGCCTCCGGCACCTCGCTGACCTGGGGCGTCACCACCGAGCCGCAGTGCTTCGACCCGCACCGCTCCACGCAGCAGAACGCGTTCATCATCATCCGCAACTACGTCGACTCACTCATCTCGAAGAAGCCGGACGGCACCTTCGCACCCTGGCTGGCCACGCGCTGGAAGATCTCCAAGGGCGGCACGGTCTACACCTTCCGGCTCCGCGACGATGTGACGTTCAGCGATGGCACCCGCTTCGACGCGAAGGCCGCGAAGGCCAACCTCGACTACGTCGCCGACCCGGCGAACGCCGCGGACGCCGCCAGTCTGCTCGTCAACTACCAGCGCGGCACCACGCCCGACCCGCACACGCTGCGGGTCGAGCTGAAGAAACCCGACTCCTCGCTCCTGGAGTCGTTCTCCAGCGTCAAGCTGGGCTTCCTGTCGCCCGCCGCGCTGAAGAAGGGCGACACGCTGTGCGACGCGAGCCCCTCGCTCGTCGGCACCGGCCCGTTCACCATCGACGGCTACACCCGTGGCCAGTCCGTACGCTTCCGCAAGAACCCCCGCTACGACTGGCCGCCCGGCTACTCCGAGCACCGCGGTCCGGCGTATCTGAACACCGTCACCTACCGCTTCCTACCCGAGTACTCCACCCGCGCGGGGGCCCTCTCCTCCGGACAGGTCGACGCGATCGAGGGCGTACAGCCTTTGGACGTACCGCTGTTCGAGGACGCGAAGGGTTTCCAGTACCGCACCGGACCGTCCCGGCAGACCTCCTTCACCCTCAACGTCAACTACACCCGGGGCCCGGGCGCCGACATCCGGGTGCGGCGGGCGCTGCGCGACGGCGCCGACCTGGACGCGGTCGTAAAGGCCGTCTACCGGGGCACCGTATCCCGGGCCTGGTCCAACATCGGCCCCGACAACTCCGACTACGACGCCTCGCTGAAGGGAAGCTGGGGCAACGACCCCGAGAAGGCCAACCGGCTGCTGGACGAGGCCGGATGGACCGGACGCGACAGCGACGGCTACCGCACCAAGCGCGGGAAGCGGCTCACCCTGGAGGTCGGATACCCCCAGCCGTATGTGCGCGACAACCGCGATGTGCTGATCGAGGCGCTCCAGGCCGAGCTGCGGCAGAACATCGGACTCGACCTCGACCTGAAGATAAACACCGCGGGGGAGTTCACCGACCAGAAGGCCCACGGCACCTGGACCGTCTATCCGAACACGCTCAACCCGCTGGACGCGGGCATGGAGCTGCGACAGGTCCTCGGCAGCACCGAGTTCCTCTACGGCAACGTCCGCGGCTACGACAGAAAGCTCGACGGCATGATCCACCGCGCCCTGGCCACCACCGACCTGGACAAGCGGCGCCCGCTGCTGGCGAGGATCCAGCGGCGCGCCGTGGACCGGGCGTACATCGTGCCGCTGTTCGCCCCGCACTACCAGATCGCCGCCACCGACAAGGTCCACGGCCTCGGCTTCGAGACCCAGCTCGACTCGCCCGCCAACAACTACGCGATACGGGTCGGCCGATGAGCGCCGCCACCGCCGCGGTGGAGCCCACCGCCGCCACGGGAACCCGAGCGAGCGCCATTGTGGCCTTGCGTCAGGCCGCCGCGCGCGTCGCCACCGGCATCGGCGTGATGTGGGCCGCCGCCACCACCGCGTATGTGGTGCTGCACACCATGCCGGGGAAGATCGAGGACATCCTGGTGGGCGACCAGACCTATCCGGGCGCGCAGGAGGCGGTCGCCGCGGAATGGGGCCTGGACCGGCCGCCGGTCGTGCAGTACCTCGACTATCTGTGGCGGCTGCCGCACGGCGATCTCGGCACCTCGTACGCGATGCGGCAGCCGGTCGCCTCCGTCGTCGGCGACCAGCTGTGGCCGACGGTCCAGCTCACCCTGGCGGCCGCGGGGGTGGCCGTCGGCCTCGCGCTGGCCGTGGCCGTCGGCACGGCGGGCCGGGCCCGACCGCTGCGCGCGCTCGCCTCCGTGGCCGAACTCGTCGCCACCTCCACGCCGGTGTACTGGCTCGGCATTCTGCTGCTGATGGTGTTCTCCTTCGGCCTGGGCTGGTTCCCGCTGACCGCCGACAGCGGTGCGGCCTCGCTGGTGCTGCCCGCCGTCACCCTCGGGCTGCCCATGGCCGGGCTGCTGTCGCAGGTGCTGCGCGAGTCCCTGGAAGCCACGCTGGAGCAGCCGTTCATCACCACCGTCCGCGCGCGGGGTGTCGGCGAGACCCTGATGCGGCTGCGCCACGCCCTCAAGCACGCCATGGCGCCGGTGATCAACCTGGGCGGCTGGATGATCGGTTCTCTGCTCGGCGGGGCCGTCATCACCGAGACCGTCTTCGGCCGTCCGGGGCTCGGCGCCGTCACGCTGACCGCCGTGACCAACAAGGACGTGCCGGTCGTGCTCGCCGTCGTCCTGCTCGCCGCGTTCGCGTACGTGGTGATCTCCACGCTCGTCGACATCGTCAACCTGCTCATCGACCCGAGGCTGAGGACCCGATGACCACACGTCTTGGCCTGCTGCGCCACACCGGCACCGCCCTGTGCGCCGCGCTCATCGCGGTACTGCTGCTCGCCGCCGCCTTCCCCGGTCTCTTCGGCGACGTCGACCCGCTGCGCTCCTCGATGCCCGAATCCCTGCGGGCACCCAGCGCGCGGCACTGGTTCGGCACCGACCTGCTGGGCCGGGACGTGTTCGCCCGGGTGGTGCACGGGGCGCGCTACTCCCTGCTGCTCGGGGTGGCCGCCATGCTCATCAGCCTGGTCCTCGGCCTGCTGACCGGTGTCCTCGCCGGGCTGTCCGGCCGGGCGGCCGACGAGGCCGTGGCGCGGCTGCTCGATGTGGTCTCCGCGTTTCCGGGCGTGCTGCTGGCGATGCTCGTGGTGGTCTTCACCGGGCCCGGTGTCCTCAACATCGCGGTGGCGATCGGCATTTCGGGCGTACCGAAGTTCGCCCGGGTGATCCGTGCACAGACCCGGGCGGTGAAGGACGCCGGATACGTCACCCACGCCGTCGTGCAGGGCCGCGGCAGGGGCTGGATCCTGGCGCGCCACATCGCCCCCAACGTCCTGACCGCCGTGCCCGTCATCGCCACCATCGACATCGGCACGTCGATCGTGGCCGTGTCCGGGCTGAGCTTCCTCGGCCTCGGACCGCAGCCCCCGGTCCCCGAATGGGGCGTGATGCTCTCCGAGGGCCGCGACATCCTCCGTACCGCCTGGTGGGCCGGGCTCTTCCCCGGTCTGGCGATGACCCTGACGGTGATCGCCTTCACCGTCGTCGGCCGCAGGCTGCAACTCCTCCTGGAAGGCAGGACCCCATGACCGCACGTGACGCGGCGGCACATCGGCCGCTCGTCGAGGTGGACTCGCTCAGCGTCGCCTTCCGCGGCCGTACGGGGACCGTACGGGCCGTGGAGGACGTCTCCTTCGCCGTCCATCCCGGCGAGTGCGTGGCGATCGTCGGGGAGTCCGGCTCCGGCAAGAGCGTCACCGCCAGGTCCCTCGTCGGGCTGAACGGCCGGGAGGCGATCCCCGCGGCCACCGCCCTGCGGGTGGACGGCCGGGACGCGCTCGGCTTCTCCCAGCGGGACTGGCGGGCCGTGCGCGGGCGGTTCGCGGGGCTGGTCCTGCAGGACGCGCTGGTGTCGCTCGACCCGCTGCGCACCGTGGGCCAGGAGGCCGGCGAGGCCATCCGCCACCATCGGCTGGAGCCGCGCGGCCGGGTGCGGGACCGGGTGCTGGACACCTTGCGCGCGGTGGGCATGCCGGACCCCGAACGGCGGATCGACGCGTATCCGCACGAACTGTCCGGGGGGTTGCGGCAGCGTGCGCTGATCGCCTCCGCCATCGCCGCCGAACCACGACTGATCATCGCGGACGAGCCGACCACGGCACTGGACGTGACCGTGCAGCGGCAGGTCGTGCAGGTGCTCGCCGATCGGGTGACCGACGGCACCGGACTGCTGCTGATCAGCCATGACCTGGCCGTCGTCGCGGACATCGCCGACCGCGTCCTGGTCATGGAGCGCGGCCGGGTGGTGGAGGACGGGCCGGCGCGCGAGGTGCTGCGGCATCCCAGAGCCCCGTACACCCGACGACTGCTGGCGGCGATCCCCACGGCCGCCTCGCGCGGCGCGCGGCTGACCGGCGACCGCCCGGCGACAGCGACGTCCGCGGCGTCCGCGACATCCGCCACCGTGCGCCGCCTTCCCGGGCCCGGTGACGACGTGGTCCTGGAGGCGAGGGGCCTGACCAAGACCTACGCGGTGCGCGGCCCGAGCGGTACGGGCGGTCGGCAGCGGTTCACCGCCCTGGACGACGTGTCCTTCCGGCTGCACCGGGGAGAGGCGCTGGGCATCGTCGGGGAGTCCGGCTCGGGCAAGACCACCTGCGCCGACATCGTGCTCGCCCTCACCCGGCCGGACTCCGGCGAGGTGCGGCTGCACGGCCGCCCCTGGAGTGCGCTGACCGAGCGGGAGCGCAGGGCCTCGCGCCGGCTGGTCCAGTACGTACCGCAGGACCCGCTGAGCTCCTTCGACCCGCGCTGGACGGTGGGCCAGGTACTGGCGGAGAACATCCACAGGGAGAATTCCCGCGCCCGGCGGCGCGACCTGGCCGTCGCCGCCCTGGAACGGGTGGGTCTGAGCGCAGGCCACCTCACCCGCCGGCCCCGGTCGCTGTCCGGCGGCCAGCGCCAGCGGGTGGCGATCGCGCGGGCGCTGATGGGCGAACCGGAGATCATCGTGTGCGATGAGCCCGTGTCCGCCCTGGACGTCCTCATCCAGGCCCAGGTGCTCGACCTGATCGCGGACCTGCGGGCCGAACTGGGCACCTCCCTGCTGTTCATCTCACACGACCTGGGCGTGGTGCACCATCTCACCGACCGCGTCCTGGTGTTCAAGGACGGCCGGGTCATGGAGCGGGGCGAGGTCGACGAGGTCTTCACGGCGCCGAGCCATCCGTACACACGCGAACTGCTGGCCTCGCTCCCGGGGCGGGAGCTCCGGGCGTCGTGAACCGTATCCGCATCCGCACCGCCCGCGCCCAGGAGCACGAACAGGTCGCGGCTCTCACCGTCGACGGCTTCCGCAGCCGCAACAGCGCACCCCGCCCCGAACGGCTGGCCCTGCTGCGCGACACGCCCGGCCGCGCCGCCGCCGGAGATCTGCTGGTGGCCGTGCACGAACCGAGCGCCACACTGATCGGCACCGCGAGCCTGCTGCGCCCCGGCACCGCGTACGCCCGCCTCGCCCTGCCCGACGAGGCGGAGCTGCGCCTGCTGGCCGTCCTGCCCGAACACCGTGGTCGCGGAGCCGCCGGTGCGCTCCTCGCCGAGGGCATCGAGCGCGCCCGCTCCTGGGGCATGCGCGCCCTGGTCCTGGACACGGGCCGGGACAACGTCGCCTCCCAGCGCGTCTACCAGCGGCTCGGCTTCGTCCGTCAGTACGCCCGCGAGGAGCGCGAGAACCGGCACAGACCGGTGAAGACCGCCGTCTTCTCCCATGACCTCGGCCGGGGCCGGGCCTGATGGCCGCCACCCGCTTCGACACCGGCCGACGCCGAGTGATCGCCGTCTGCATGGCCGCCGGAACGACCACCCTGCTGGACAACTCGGTTCTCAACATCGCGATACCCGCGCTGCGCGCCTCCCTGCACGCGGGCCCCACCGAAGTGCAGTGGATCGTGGCCGGGTACTCCCTGTCCTTCGGCCTCACGCTCGTACCCGGTGGCCGCCTCGGCGATGTACACGGGCGCAAGACGCTCTTCCTCGCCGGTCTCGCGACGTTCACCGCGGTCGGTGTGGTGGCCGCCGTCGCCACCCACCCGTCGGTGGTCATCGCGGCACGACTGCTCCAGGGCGCGGCGGCGGGCCTGGTCAACTCCCAGGTGATCGGCACCATCCAGGACGTGTTCAGCGGCCAGGACCGGGCCCGCGCCCTGGGCCTGTACGCGGTGACCAGCGGAGTGGCGGCCGCGCTCGGTCCGCCGCTGGGCGGGGCGCTGATCGCGGCCGCCGGGCCGGACCTCGGCTGGCGGCTCACTCTCCTGCTGACCGTCCCCTTCGGGCTGGCCACGCTGGCGCTCGCCGTACGGTATCTGCCCGCGCCCCGGCCGAACGCCGGCCACACCGACCTGGATCCGGTCGGCCTCGTCCTGGTCGGGGCCCTGGCGCTGGTGGTGATGGTGCCGTTCATCCAGATCCCGTCGAACGGGGCGGCGGTGGCGGCCTGGGCGGCCGTCGGCTGCGTCGTGGCCGGACTCATCCCGGTCTGGCAGCGCCGCTTCATCCGCTCGGGCGGCCGCCCGCTGCTTCATCCCTCGCTCGCGGAGTCCGCGCCGTTCGCGCTGGGCACGGCCGTGGCGATGGCGCAGTTCGGTGCCTCGATCGCCGGATCACTGGTGCTCACGATGTTCCTGCAGGACGGCCTCGGGCTGCCCGCCGTGGCCGCCGCCGTGGTCACCCTGCCCTCGGCGGTGGCGATGGGCATCTCGTCCGCACTGGCGTGGCGCATGGTGCGGCGATTCGGTCGGCACACGGTGACGCTCGGACTGGCTCTGGGCGCGTGCTCCTTTCTGACGAGCGGCCTCGCCGCGCTGCGCGCCCCGGCCTCCGGCCTGCCGGTGATCCTCGCGCTGACCCAGTTCTGCGCGGGCGCCGCTTCCGGGCTGATCGTCTCCCCGAACCAGGCGCTGGTGCTGCGCCATGCCCCGCGGGAGGCCGCCGGGGTGGCGGGAGGGGTCCTGCAGATGTCCCAGCGCATCGCGGCCGCCGTGGGTGTCTCGGCCATCTCCGGTCTCTATCTGCACACCGCGGCGCGGGGGACCGCCCACCACAGGTCGGCCTACTGGCACGCGAGCCTCACCTGCGCGGGCGTGCTGGCCGTCGCGCTGGCGGTATCCGCCCTGCGCGGCCGGCGAACGGACGACGGCGCACCCGACCCCCTCGAGCCGGGCCACGACGCCACGCCGCGGGGAGTCCCACACTTTCGTCGGATGACATAGGGGCATCGAGGAATATGCCGCGGCCCCGTCCGAGTTGACGATTGCGTGAGGTCACCGACCTCACGTAGCGTTCCGAGATATAGCCAGGGCCCGAAGGCCCGTCGAGAACGGGAACGGGAGGCGATGGTGTCGCGGCCGATGACCTGCCCGCCCACGCCGGCTCCGGCCCTCCGCGAGGGCGTCCGCCTGTACTCCCGGCACCACATCGACCTGCTGCGCGTGGCCGGCGCGCTCTGTCGCCGCTGACCTGATCACCTCAAGGACACCGCGCCCTCCCGACGAGGTGCGGTGATCACCCATGGCCGACCAGGGAGGCACCCCTTCGTGTCCGAGTCCTCAACGACGTCCTCATCGACGTCCTCATCCACACCCCTGCATCTCGCCGTCGCCCTCGACGGGGCGGGCTGGCACCCGGCCGCATGGCGCGAGCCGCACGCCCGGCCCCGGGAGCTGTTCGACGCCGCGTACTGGACCGATGTCGTCACCGAGGCCGAACGCGGTCTGCTCGACTTCGTGACCTTCGAGGACGGGCTCTCGCTCCAGTCCTCGCACCGCACCGAGCCCGACGGCCGTACCGACCAGGTGCGCGGGCGGCTGGACGCGGTGCTCATCGCCTCCCGGGTCGCACCGGTGACCCGGCACATCGGGCTGGTGCCGACCGCTGTCGCCACCCACACCGAGCCGTTCCACATCTCCAAGGCGATCGCCACCCTGGACTACGTCAGCACCGGCCGCGCGGGGCTGCGGCTCCGGGTGTCCAGGCGGCGCCACGAGGCGGAGCACTTCGGCCGCCGCACCCTTCCGCGCTTCGGCCCCGAGGATCTGGACACCCCGGTGGTCCGGGAGCTGACCGCCGAGCTCTTCGAGGAGGCCGCCGACTACATCGAGGTGGTACGCCGCCTCTGGGACAGCTGGGAGGACGACGCCGAGGTCCGGGACGTCGCCACCGGACGCTTCATCGACCGCGACAAGCTGCACTACATCGACTTCGAGGGCAGGCACTTCAGCGTCAAGGGCCCCTCGATCACGCCCAGGCCACCTCAAGGACAGCCGGTCGTCAGCGCACTGGCCCATCAGAGCGTGCCCTACCGGCTGGTGGCAACCTCCACCGACATCGGCTACATCACCCCGCACGACACGGACCAGGCCCGCACCGTCATCGCCGAGATCCGCGCCGCCCAGGCCGCGGCGGGCCGCGCGGCGGAGCCCGTGCACCTCTTCGGCGACCTGGTGGTCTTCCTCGACGACGAACCGGGTGCCGCGGCCGCCCGGCTGGAGCGCCTGGACGCCCTCGCGGGCCACCCGTACACCAGCGACGCCAAGGTGTTCAGCGGGACCCCCGCACAGCTCGCTGATCTGCTGCTGACCTGGCAGCGGACCGGACTGTCGGGGTTCCGGCTGCGCCCCGGTGTGATCGGCCACGACCTCGAGGCGATCACCCGCGGTCTGGTGCCCGAACTCCAGCGCCGGGGCGCCTTCCGCCGGTCCTACGAGGCCGACACCCTGCGCGGGCTGCTGGGCCTCGCCCGGCCCGCCAATCGCTACGCCACCGTCTGAGCGGGAAGGACCACCCGACCATGAGCGCACCGCTCAAGCAGATCCACCTGGCGGCCCACTTCCCCGGTGTCAACAACACCACGGTGTGGAGTGATCCGGAGGCGGGCAGCCATATCGAGTTCAGCTCGTTCGCACACTTCGCGCGGACCGCCGAGCGTGCCAAGTTCGACTTCCTGTTCCTCGCCGAAGGGCTTCGGCTGCGTGAACAGGGCGGCAAAATCTATGACTTGGACGTGGTGGGGCGGCCGGACACCTTCACCATCCTCACGGCGCTCGCCGCCGTCACCGACCGCCTTGGCCTCACCGGCACCATCAACTCCACCTTCAACGAGCCCTACGAAGTGGCCCGCCAGTTCGCCAGCCTGGACCATCTGTCGGGCGGGCGCGCCGCGTGGAATGTCGTCACCTCCTGGGACGCCTTCACCGGGGAGAACTTCCGCCGTGGCGGCTTCCTCCCGCAGGACCAGCGGTACTCCAGGGCCAAGGAGTTCCTGGCCACCGCCACCGAACTGTTCGACTCCTGGCGTGGTGACGAGATCGTCGCCGACCAGGCATCCGGCACTTTCCTCAACGACGCGCGGGCCGGTGCCTTCGCCCACCAGGGACAGCACTTCGACATCGCCGGACAGTTCAATGTCCCGCGCAGCCCGCAGGGCCGCCCGGTGATCTTCCAGGCCGGTGACTCCGAAGAGGGCCGGGAGTTCGCCGCGGCCGGCGCCGACGCCATCTTCAGCCGGTACAGCACTCTCAAGGAGGGGCAGGCGTTCTACACGGACGTCAAAGGCCGCCTCGCCCGCCACGGCCGCACCCACGACCAGCTGCTGATCCTGCCCGCGGCCACCTTCGTTCTCGGGGACACCGACGCCGAGGCCCAGGAGCTGGCCCGGGACGTACGCCGCCAACAGGTCAGCGGCGCCACCGCGATCAAACACCTGGAGTTCGTCTGGAACCGTGATCTGTCCGCGTACGACCCGGACGGCCCGCTCCCGGACATCGACCCCGACCCCGGCGAGCACACCATCGCCCGTGGCCGTGCCCAGGTGCGGATGTACCGCGATCCGCTGGCCGTCGCCCGGGAGTGGCGGGAGCTGGCGGAGGCGAACAAGTGGTCCATCCGTGACCTGGTCATCGAGACCGGCAACCGCCAGTCGTTCATCGGCTCCCCGGCCACGGTCGCCGAGACCATCAACTCCTTCGTCCAGGCCGATGCCGGCGACGGCTTCATCCTCGTCCCGCACATCACCCCCGGCGGCCTGGACGCCTTCGCCGACACCGTCGTCCCGCTGCTGCAGGAGCGCGGCGTGTTCCGCACCGAGTACGAGGGCGCGACCCTGCGCGACCACCTCGGCCTGGCCCACCCCGGCACCGGGGCGCACCAGGAACGGGCCGCGTCATGAAGTTCCTGGCCATCACCCTCATCGTGCACGCCCCGGACCCGGTGACCGGGATACAGAAGCCGACCGGTGACCGCTTCCGCGAGGTGATCGACAACGCCCTGCTGGCGGAGGAGCTCGGCTTCGACGGCTTCGGCGTCGGTGAACGCCACGAGCGGCCGTTCATCTCCTCCTCACCACCGGTCGTGCTCAGCCACCTCGCCGCACTCACCTCCCGGATCCGGCTGTTCACCGCGGTCACCACCCTCAGTCTGCTCGACCCGGTGCGCGCCTACGAGGACTACGCCACCCTGGACCACCTCTCCGCCGGCCGCCTCGAGCTGATCATCGGCAAGGGCAACGGCACCGCCCAGCGCGAGCTGTTCCACGTCACCCCCGAGGACCAGTGGGACCGCAACGCCGAAGGCTACGAGCTGTTCCGCCGCATCTGGCGGCAGGACAAGGTGACCGCCTCACCGCGCTTCCGGCCCGCGCTGACCGACGCGGAGGTGTGGCCGAGGCCCCTCCAGCGGCCCATCCGGGTCTGGCACGGCAGCGCCACCAGCCGGGAGTCGGTCGACCTCGCCGCCCGCTACGGCGACCCGCTGTTCTCCGCCAACGTCACCCACCCCATCGAGCCGTACGCCGAACTGATCCGCCACTACCGGGAGCGCTGGGAGGCATACGGCCACGACCCCGCCCGCGCCGTGGTCGGCGCCGGGACAGCGGGCTACTACGCGGCCCGCACCTCGCAGGAGGCCATCGCCGCCTACCGGCCGGTGTTCGAAGGCCATCTCGCCTTCCAGAAGCAGCTCGGCCTCGAACCGGTGTTCCCGACCCTGGAGGACTTCGTCGAGCGCAGCTCGGCCCTGATCGGCAGCCCCCAGCAGGTCATCGAGAAGGTGCACCGCTACCACGAGGAGTTCGGACACACCGTGCTGCACCTGCACGCGGACGCGGGAGGGCTCACCGACGTCCAGCACCGCGCCTCGCTCGAGCTCTTCCAGTCCGACATCGCGCCCGTACTGCGACGTGACATCCCGGACCCGCCCTTCGACTGGGCCCCGGTGCTCGGCACACCCGAACCCGTCACCCCGTCCGCCGACCGCTGAGGAGTACTCCGACCGTGTCCGGCATCCCCCTCGCCGTCCTCGACCTCGTGCCCATCTCCGCCGGCTCCACCGCCGCCGAGGCACTGCGCAACAGCATCGACCTCGCCCAGCAGGCGGAGCGGTTCGGCTACGCGCGCTACTGGTTCGCCGAACACCACCTCAACCCGGGCGTGGCCGGGACCTCGCCCGCCGTCGTCCTGGCCCTGACCGCCTCCGCCACCTCCACGATCCGCCTCGGCTCCGGTGCCGTACAGCTCGGTCACCGCACCGCCCTGTCCACCGTCGAGGAGTTCGGCCTGATCGACGCCCTGCACCCCGGACGGCTCGACCTCGGACTCGGCCGCTCCGGCGGACGCCCCACCGAGCGCACCGACGACGCACCGCCCACCACGACACCCGTCATCGACGGACGCACCCCGAACGGCCTGCGCATCCCGCCCAAGTTCTCCTTCCAACGACTACTCGGGTCGCCACGTGTCGCACTCCAGCGGCGACTCCTCCAGCAGCCGGGCGCGGAAGCGCAGGACTACGGCGAGCAGATCGATGACATCCTCGCGCTCCTGCGCGGCGACTACCGCTCCGCCGACGGCGTCGAAGCACACGCCATCCCCGGCGAAGGCGCCGAGGTGCAGGTGTGGATCCTCGGCAGCAGCGGCGGGCAGAGCGCCCAGGTCGCGGGCCGGGGCGGTCTGCGCTTCGCCGCCAACTACCACGTCAGCCCGGCCACCGTCCTGGAGGCCACCGAGGCGTACCGCGCCGCGTTCCAGCCATCCGACGTGCTCGACAAGCCGTACGTCAGCGTCTCCGCCGATGTCGTGGTCGCCGAGGACGACGCGACCGCCCGCGACCGCGCCACCGGCTACGGGTTGTGGGTCCGCAGCATCCGCACCGCCGAGGGCGCCATTCCCTTCCCCACCCCCGAACAGGCCCGCGCCCACCTCTGGACCGACGCGGACGGGGAGCTGGTCGCCGACCGCGTGGACACCCAGTTCGTCGGCTCACCCGCGCGCGTCGCCGACCAGCTCGAACAACTCCAGGAAGCCACCGGCGCGGACGAGTTGCTCATCACCACCATCACCCACCGCCACGCCGACCGGGTGCGCTCCTACGAACTGCTCGCAGAGGAATGGCAACGCCGCTGAGCCGAAGAGGCGGGGGCCGTAGGTCAGCCACGATCCGCACGGGGAGAAAGGCCGGTCACGGGGCGGAATCACGCAGCAGGGGCAGCAGTTGATCACCGATCCGGCTGATCTCCCGCTGATAGGGGGTGTCGGACAGGACGAAGTGGGTGATGCCGAGCTTGCGGTAGCCGTGCAGCGCCCGGGCCACGTCGTCGGCGGAGCCCACCAGCCAGGTGGTCCCCGCTCCGCCACCGCCGAACTTGCCCGGGGTGGTGTACAGGCAGGTGTCGAGAACCTCTCCGCGCTGGGCGAGATCGAGGAGCCGCCGCTGTCCGACCGCCGTCCTGCGATTCCCCGTCCACACGGTCTCGCCGGCACCGGACGCCATCTTCGCGACCTTCTCCTCGGCCGCACTCCATGCTTCGTCGGCAGTGTCGCGCACCAGCGTCGTGATCCGCAGCCCGAACTCCAACGGCTTGCGCCGTCGGCCCACCCGTCGGCTCAGGGCCTTGAGCCGGTCGACGCGTTCGGCGATCCCGTCGAGTGGTTCACCCCAGAAGAGCTGGACATCGGCCTCGGCCGCCGACACCCGTTCGGCGGCCGGGGACGCGCCGCCGAAGTAGAGCGTCGGATGCGTCCTCGCGCCGGTGGGGTATGGGCGTGGCGCCACCGTTGAGCCGGTGACCTGGAAGTGCTCGCCGTGGAAGGTGACGTCCTCCTCGGTCCACAGGCGCCGCAGGAGATGCAGGAACTCCTGGGTGCGGGCGTACCGTTGTGGGGGTTCGACGTTGGTGTCGCCGTACGCGGCCGGGTTGTCCAGTCCGCTGACGATGTTGACGAGGACGCGTCCCCGGCTGAGCTGGTCGAGAGTGGCCGCCGCACTCGCGAAGTTCGCCGGGTGCCAGTAGCCGGGACGGATCGCGATCAGGGGCTTGAACGTCGTGGTCCGAGCGGCCAGGGTGGTGGCGACGGTGAAGGTGTCCGGGCGTCCCCATCCGGTGCCGAGCAGCGCGCCGCCCCAACCGTGCTCTTCTGCCGTACGGGCAAGGTCGGTCGAGTACTCGATGGACCCCCAGCCGGATGTCGTGTCGTCGCCACGGTGGCCCGGTTCGACGGTGTTGGGGATGTACCAGAGAAATTCCAGGCTCATGGTGGATCCGATCGTTGCTTGGCTTGGGTGGGCACGACACGAGCCGGGCCGGTCATGGAGGGTGGGGGCCGGCGGGCGGACAGATCGAGGCCGGTGGCCCGGGCGAGGTCGGCGCCGCCGTATGTGAGGGTCCTTGAGGTCACCCATTGCAATCGTGTGCGGCCGGGCTCCGAGTCGCTTGCACGACTCCCCGATTCCGCCAGAGCCGCCCGCCGGGTGGGGCCCGGCGGGCGGCAGGTGTGATCAGCGGAGGTCCGGTGCGCCGATCAGGGTGTCACTGCACGATCTTGAGCAGCTTGTTGGGGGAGCCGGAGCCGATGCCGGAGAGCGCCCCCGAGGTGGCCCCGTCCACCAGCGCGCTCCCCACCTCGGACGGGGACGCGGTGGAGTGGCCGGAGAGATAGATCGCCGCGGCGCCCGAGACGTGCGGGGCGGCGAAGGAGGTCCCGGAGCCCGTGTAGGTGGCGGTATCGGAGGTGTTCCAGCCGGCCGTGATGTTCGAGCCCGGGGCGAAGAGGTCCACGGTCGAGCCGTAGTTGGAGTAGCTCGCCCGCGCGTCCGCGTTGGTGGTGGCGCCGACGGTGAGGGCGGTCGGCACCCGGGCGGGGGAGTAGTTCGCGGCGTTGGCGTTGGAATTGCCGGCCGCGATGGAGTAGGTCACGCCGGACGCGATCGACTTGGTCACCGCGTTGTCCAGGGAGGTACTGGCGCCGCCGCCCAGCGACACGTTGGCGACGGACGGGCCGGAGTGGTTGGCGGTGATCCAGTCCACGCCCGCGATGACACCTGCCGTGGTGCCGGACCCGTCGTTGCCGAGCACCCGGACCGCCACGATCTTCGCCTTCTTGGCCACGCCGTAGGTGGTGCCGGCGACGGTCGTGGCGACGTGCGTGCCGTGGCCGTAGCCGTCCTGCGCCGTGGTGTCGTTGTCCACGAAGTCGTAGCCGTATGACGCCCGGCCGCTGATCTGCGTGTGGGAAATCCGCACACCGGTGTCGAGGACGTAGACGGTCACACCACTGCCGGCACTGTCCGGATAGGTGTACGTGCCGCTGAGCGGCAGGCCGGACTGGTCGACGCGGTCCAGACCCCAGGGTGCGTTGGTCTGGGTCGCGTCGGCGTGGACCTTCTGGTCCTGCTCGACGGAGGCGACCGCCGGATCGGCGGCGAGTCTCCTGGCCTCGGTGGGCTCGAGTTTCGCCGCGTAGCCGTTCAGCGCGGCGGTGAAGGTCCGCTTCACCTTGCCGCCGTATCCGGATATGAGGTCCTTGCCCCGGGTGGACGAGGCTGTGAAGTCGGCGGTCTTCTTCAGGGTGACGATGTAGCTGCCCGGCACCGCTTCCGCGGCTTGGGAGTTCACAACCGTGCCTTCGGCCGGGGCGGCGTGGGCGGGGAGCACCGTGGCTGCTCCGATGGCCGCCGCGGCGGCGATTCCGGCGGCGATCCGCCGCTTGGTGGTACGCATCACTGCCATCGCGAGGGAGTCCTCCTCGGTCGGTGGCGCGCTGTGGCGCGTGCGCGCTCTGCGGGGTGTGGGCTTACGGGCTTACGCAGTTCGCGGGGAGCGCGTGGGTCACGCTTCCGGCTCGTTGAGGATTCGCCGGGTCGTGCAGGGGAAGCAAGAGATGGCATACGCATGACATGCACATGTTGCGGTGCGTCATGCGCCGTTACGGACGGTCAAACTCATGCAATGACACGTACATACAGGGCACGCAGATCCGCGACGGCGCGTTCCGCGTGGTGTCGGTCGTCGAACTCCGAAGGCTGGTAACCCCGTTGCGGGGCTACGAGACGGTGATGGGGAAGGATTATGGCTTGGACGCCGACGCCGACGCCGACCCACAGACTGACGTCGGCGTCGCGCGGCGCTGGGCCGTCCTCCCGGGGAGCGGTCGCTCGATGCGGCGTACCGCCGGTGCGCGGGCCACGCCCTCAGCTGCACAACTGCCAGGGAAGCCGGGCATCGACCGCGTACCGGCCGCGCAGCCGGTACGGGGGGCTGGGCACCGACCGCGCCGTCCGGTTCGGCCGCCTCGGCCCGCGGGTACCGGACCGCGCCCCGAAGAAAGACCGACATGGCTGCGCCGGGGTGAGCGTTCAAGTGCCGCTCGGCGAGAAGGCCGCCGTGGAGGACGCGAGGGCGTTCTACGTGTTCCGCGGCTGAAGACTCATGACGGCTGCCGGGCGTCGTACTCCTCGCGGGCCGCCAGGATGTCGTTCATCGAACCCTCCACGCAGTGGATGAGGGCGAGCAGCCGCTCGGCGACCTGGCGGCCCAGGGGAGTCAGGTCGTAGTCCACGCGCGGCGGATTGGTCGGCTGGGCCTTGCGGCGCACCAGGCCGTCGCGCTCCAGCGCGTGCAGGGTCTGGGACAGCATCTTCTCGCTCACCCCCTCGACGCGGCGGCGCAGCTCGTTGAAGCGCAGCGGGCCCTCGTGGAGCGTGCCGAGCGTCAGTCCGCCCCAGCGGCCCGTGACGTGCTCCAGCGTGCCGCGCGACGGGCATCCCCTGTCGAACACGCTGTACGCGAGGTCGATCTGCTCCTGCTCCTCGGTCATGCCGCTCATGAAACGAGCGTACGCGAACGCAGCGCTATCGACCAGGTTGCGCTATCCAAAAGTTAGTGCTTTCCTGTGGTCACTGCTTTCGAGCTGCCCGTTCGGGCTATGCGAGTGCCCCCAGAGGAGTAATTCACCGTGACCACCCCTGTCGTGTCCATCGCTTACCACTCCGGCTACGGCCACACCGCCGTGATCGCCGAGGCCGTCCGCGCCGGCGCCGCCGAGGCCGGCGCCGAGGTGCACCTGATCAAGGTGGACGAGATCACCGACGAACAGTGGGAGACGCTGGACCGCTCCGACGCGATCGTCTTCGGTTCGCCCACCTACATGGGCACCGCGTCCGGCGCCTTCCATGTGTTCGCCGAGGCGTCCTCCAAGCGCTGGTTCCAGCTGGCCTGGAAGGACAAGCTGGCGGCGGGCTTCACCAACTCCGCCTCGAAGAGTGGCGACAAGCTGCACACCCTGCAGTTCTTCCAGATCCTCGCCGGCCAGCACGGCATGCACTGGGTCAACCTCGGCCTGCACCCCGGCTGGAACAGCAGCACGGGATCCGAGAACGACCTCAACCGCCTCGGCGTCTTCGCGGGCGCGGCCGCCCAGACCAACAGCGACGAGGGCCCGGAAGCCGTGCACAAGGCCGATGTGGCCACGGCCGGACACCTGGGGCGCCGGGTGACCGAGACGGCCAAGGTGTTCGCGCGGGGGAGCGTCGCCGCGTAGCCGGGCCGCGGGGCCGAGCTGATCCCGGAGCTGTTCTCGTGCGCGATGCCCGCCCATCGTCATCGCACCACCGGCCGCCCCCGGGGCCGAGGCGCTGGGGGCGGCCGATGAACTGGGCGGTCACGCGCCGGCCGTCGGGCAGTTCGACCCACACGGGCGGGCCGGGCGATTCCGGGTCCGGGCTGTCGGGGGCGAAGGTGTCGGTCACCGCTACGCGGCGGGTGCGTCGGCCGTGGGTGTGACGCATGGAGGTCCTCGGCGACACCTTCGTCAGCCTGCTCACGATGCTGCTCGGGCCGATCATCTTCTGCGTGGTCGTCGGGGCCATCGCCACCGTCGCGAACCTGCGTCAGGTCGGGAAGGCGGCCCTCGGGCCGATCGTCTACTTCGAGGTCGTCACCACGATCGCGCTCATCCTCGGCCTCGTCGTGGTGAACCTGGTGCGCCCGGGCGACGGGAGGCTCCGGCCCATCGCCCCCACGTGGCAGCGCTCACCCGCCCTGGGAACTCTTCGCGGGCTTCACGCTGGTGATGTGGCGACGGTCAGGAACCCGCGAATGTACCCGGCCACGGTGTCCAGATGGCTTTCGAGCAGGAAGTGTCCACCTCCGGGAACCAGGTGGATCTCCGCGTCCGGCAGGTCCCTTGCGAAGGCGCGTGCTCCGTCCGGGCCGAAGATCTCGTCGCCCGCGCCCCAGACCGCGAGGAGCGGCACCTGGCGTTCCCGAAAGTAGGCGTGCACCTGAGGGTAGAGGGGTGGATTGCTGGCGTAATCGCGAAACAGGGCGAGCTGCACGAGGTCGTTGCCCGGCCGGTTGACCTCGCGGTGGTCGGCGGCCCAGGTGTCGGGATCGACCAGCTCGGGCCGGTCCACTCCGTGCAGGTACTGCCAGCGGATGGCGTCGAGCGAGAGGGCGGCACGGACGGCGGGTTCGGTCCGGGGGCCCGGATTCTCGCAGTACGCCCATACGGGCTTCCAGAAGTCCGGTACGAAGCCGTCCGCGTAGGCGTTGCCGTTCTGCGTGATCACCGCGGTGACCGCGTCCGGGGCGCGCAGGGCCAGCCGCCAGCCGATGGGTGCGCCGTAGTCCTGGACATACAGGGCATAGCGGGTGACGTCGAGCTGGGTCAGCAGGGCTTGGGTGATGTCGGTCAGGGAGTCGAAGGTGTAGGTGAACGCGTCCACGGACGGGGTATCGGAGTTGCCGAAGCCGAGATGGTCGGGGGCGATGACGTGGAATCGATCGGCCAGTGCCGGAATGAGGTGGCGGAACATGCGTGAACTGGAGGGGAATCCATGCAGGAGTACGAGCGTGGGCGCCTCGCGGGCTCCTGCCTCGCGGTAGAAGACGCGATGTCCCCGCACTGTCGCGTATTGGTGGCGGATCTCAACCATGACTAACCCCTTCAAGGTCCTATGGTGGTTACCTCTCGGCGTCCAGTAGACCGCCCTTGGAGTAACCTGTCAAACCACTTGATGGAGTTAGCTGGGAAGGTGAGGTCCGTGCTGGACGACCAAGCCCTCATGCAGGCGCTGAACAGCACCCCTGTCGTGGATGGCCGACGCCAGGACCTGTGGCGTGACGACGATGAGGTGGATAGGTGGGCGCGGGAACATGGGGGTCTCGGCGGCGACGAGGAGCGCCGGTGGCTGCGCACCGCCCGGGACGCGCTCCAGGCGGTGGAGTCGGGCACGTCGGCGGAGCCCCGTCTGCGCCGGGTCCTCGCGGGTGTTCACAAAGCCCCGCAGCCCAGCGCGTCCGGTATCGAGTGGCACTTGGAGGTGGAGCCGGAGCGCAGGCTCGCCGTGGAACTCGTGCTCGCGTGGGCGGACGTCAAAGAGCGCATGCCCGGCCGTCTGCGGCCGTGCGAGAACCCTGCATGCCGCCTCTTTCTCTTGGACCGCAGCCGTGCCAACACCGCACGGTGGTGCTCGATGAAGACCTGCGGGAACCGGCTCAAGGCCCGTCGGCACCAGGCTCGGGCACGGGAGGCCCCACGACCCGAGTAGAGCGCCGGCGAGTCGGCGCTCGCACGGGCGGACTCGCGGCCGGAGTCCGGCTCCCCGCTGTCCACGAGAGGGCCGTGCTCGAAGTCGGCGTCCACGGCGAGGGTGATCGCCGCGAGCGACAGATGGCAGCCGCCGGCGCGGCCGGGGCGTCGCCGCCACCGGCGCCGTAGAACTGCACGTCGAGGCTATGCACTCTGCGCTGATTGCCGAATGATCAGGTCGGTCAGCAGGGCCAGCGGAGGCCAGCTGTCGCGACCCCGGCGGGCGACGGCGAAGGCGCGCAGGACAACGTCCGGCGCGGTAAGCGGCACCAGGTGGACACCGGGCAACGTGGAGGTGCCCATCGGCAGCAGCCCCACGCCCATTCCTGCCGCGATCATGCCCTGTACGAGGTCGAGGTTGTCCGCCTGGTGAGTGAGGTGGGGGGTGAAGCCGGCCATGGAGGCGAGTGTCCGGATGACGGTCTCGTCACCGGTGTTGCGCGAGTTACCGATCCAATCCGCCGTGCGGAACCAGCGGAAGACCTCCGGGGCGCCCGGTGCCGAGGGACGGGCGACGTTGTCGGGAATGCCCAGACCCCAGGGCGCGGTCCACAGTGGGGTGATCGCGACCGCGGGGTCCGGCTCGGCAGGTGCCAGGTTGTAGTCGTAGGTGAGCGCGAGGTCGGCCTCGTCGTTGGCCAGCAGATGGAGGGCTTCGGCTGGTTCGTGCTCACGGACCAGGATGCTGAGCTGAGGGTGGCTGGTGGACAAACCGCTGATGATGGGCAGCAGTTGGGCTCGGATAGCCGTGGCGAAGCCTGCCACGCGCACTGTGCCGGTCGGCGGGGCGCCGGGACTCAAGTCCCGCTGTGCGGCCTCGACTGCCGCAAGGATCGTCACGGCGTGTTCCGCCAGACGGCGGCCCGCCGGTGTGAGCCTGACCCTGCGCCCATGCGGCTCGATCAGTGCCGTGTCCATGTCCTGAGCCAACGCGGCGATCTGTTGAGAAACCGTCGAGGTGGTAGCGCCGGTGGCCTCGGCCACCGCGCGCATCGAGCCTCGCCGGGCCAGCTCGGCCAGCATCTGCAGGCGGCGTGTTTCCATCCCCCCATTGTCCATGAATGCCGAACGAATCATTCGGGATCGACACGTGGACGTGAACGGTGTCGAGGATCTGTACTGGAGCGCATGAACGCTCCCGAACCGCCTGAGGCTCTCCCTTCCCACCGCTCGCGCCATGCCGGCGCCGGGGCCGGTCTGCTCATGGCTGCCACCTCGATGTGTACGGTGCAGCTCGGATCGGCTCTGACGGTTCCGCTTTTCGGACAGCTCGGCGCGCTGGGAACCGCAGGGCTGCGCCTCGGCTGGGCGGGGCTGATTCTGCTGGTCGCCATCCGTCCCCGGCCTCGTGATTTCAGCTCCCGGGATCTTCTCGCCTGCATGGTGCTCGGTCTCGTGACCGCCGGAATGATGGTCTTCTTCATGCTGGCGATCGCCCGTCTCCCGCTGGGGACCGCAAGCGCACTGGAATTCCTGGGACCGCTCACCGTCTCCCTCTTCGGCCCGAGGAAGGGACGCCTCGTCTGGGCGGCCGCGGCGGCGACGGGCGTCGTGCTGCTGACCGAACCCTGGCATGGCGGCGCCGACCTTGTGGGGGTAGGGAGCGCGCTGCTCGCTGCGGGGTGCTGGGCCGCCTACATTCTGCTGACCCAACGGGTTGGTGATCGCGTCACCGGGCTGAAAGGGCTGGCTGTCTCCATGCCGGTCGCCGCGGTGCTGGGGCTGGCTGTCGCTGCCCCGGACCTCGCCGAACGTGTCACGTGGCCGGCGCTGTGGACCATGCTGGTTCTGGCGGTGCTCAGCCCCGTCATCCCCTTCGCTCTCGAGTTTCTCGCCCTGCGTCGTCTGACCGCGTCCGCGTTCGGCACTCTGATGAGCCTTGAGCCCGCCATCGCCCTCATGGTCGGTCTGCTCGTTCTCGGCCAGCGCCCCGGGACGGCCGCGACACTTGGCCTGGTTCTCGTGGTCGTGGCCAGCGTCGGTGCCACCCGGGGCGGTGTCCGTCCCGCGGCATCCTCCAAAGAGGCACTAGCTTCTTCAGCCTGCGCTTGATCACGCAGCCGGGAACATGCTCTTGCCCCTTCAGAGGAAAACGCGAGCAATATCAAGCCACTTCTGCGCATCCTTGCCGACCGCCGTGAGGTCGGTCTCGGCTCGGGACCTGCGCTGGGTGACTCGAAGGCAGAAGTCGAGGGCACTGCCCTGAACCCGCTGCATGGCATCTTCCGGGCCCCATGCCCAGGTTTGGCCGTCGGGACCAGTCAGCTCGACACGGAACGGCTCTGCCGGAACAGGCAACTGGGCAGCATGGAATGACAGCTCTCGCCCTATCACTCCCAACGAGGCCACATGCCGGAGCCGACCCGTGGGACGGCGTGAGACACCCAGCGCATCGAAAATGTCCTGCCCGTGAGCCCACGTCTCCATGAGTCGAAGCGGCACCATGAGCGCCGCGGTCAGCTGCGAGCCGTACCACGGAAACCCATGATCCAGTGGAATGTCACGCAGCGCCGCTGCCACCTCGGTTCGGCCGGCGCGCCATTGTTCCAGCAGTGCTGATCGCGGTTTGGCCGCTCCCACGGCAGCGTCGAGATCGGCGTATTGGCTGCCTGCGGCCTCTGCCCGCTTCAGCACGGCGTCGAACGCATCCGGGGTCCGTATGGCGATGAGAACGTTCGCATCCGCTGAAGCAAGATGAGCGATCTGGTGAGCGATCGTCCACCCCGCTGCAGGTGTGGGCTTGGTCCAGTCGGTCTGCGCTGATACCAGGGCGTCGAGTTCATCTCCTTCAGCCACCAAGTCGGGCAGAGCAAGGCCGTGCTCTACGCTGGACATGTCAAGGCCGTAGTCCAACATCAGTGCCACCTTCACACATTGACGGCAACGGGCCTGTCCCGTTGGGAGGGGCGAAGTTGATCTCGTGTGATCAGGCTACCTGAGGTTGATTCATATCAACTTCTGTCTGCCATCCGCTGTTCGCTTGGAGGGGACCATGTCCACATCCATCGGCATGCCCGCCGATCCGACGTTGAGCTACCGGGCTATCGAGAACTTGATCGCACGTTACGCCGAACTCGTGGACGACGGTGATTTCGCGGGACTCGGAGTACTTCTCGCCGAAGCCACCTTCACGGGCGTGGGTGAGCCGGTCAGCGGGCGCGACGCGATCGAGAAGATGTTCCAGGACACTCTGATCGTCTACGCCGACGGCACGCCGCGAACCCAGCATGTCACCACCAACGTTGCCATCGAGGTCGAGGAACAGGCGGGCGCGGCGGCCTCGCGCTCGTATGTCACCGTGTTGCAGGCGCTGCCCGACCTGCCGCTGCAACCCATCGCCGCCGGTCGGTACCGTGACCGCTTCGAGCGCCGTGAGGGGCAGTGGCGCTTCGTGGAGCGACGGGTCCGCATCAACCTGATCGGCGATGTGAGTCGCCATGCGCGTCAGGCTGCCGCACAGCGGTAGTCGCATAGAGGGGCCGCGCTCCCGGACAACGGGGTCGCGGCCCCTCGCTCACCTCGACGGGCCGGGCTCGATTCCCGGCTCGCGTCGCCTCAGATCATGAGCAGCAGCCGCGTATGCGGTATCAGCTTCCGGTTCACGCTGGTGCTCTGCACGAATATCGTGAAGTCGTCGTTGTGGTCCGGCTTCACGCGAACTTCCGTGTCGGGCAGGCCGAGCAGGGATCGGGCCTCCGGACCCGTGTACACCCGGTCCGTCTTCTTCTCCAGCACCGCGATCTGCTTCCGCGCCTGGATCTTCTCCGATTTACTCAGCTGATAAAACGCACCACCGGTACGGTAGGTGTGCCCGCATTCGATGACCCATTCCCGGATCGCCGCTTCGCGAGCCACCGGAATCAGCTGGTACTCCGACGGATTCACCGGCGTGAGACCGGCTGCCTTGATGGTGTCCTTGTTGACCGCCTCCGCACCTGTGGAGAACACCGCCCGCGATCCCCGGATGCCCTGGGCCCGGCCCATCATAAAGTTCTCGGTGGCCTGCTGGATAACCTGCCCGGCCTCTTCCAGGCCCTGTGTGCTCGTGGCGTCCCAGATGGCGATGTTGTCCTTCGGGAAGCCGCACTGCATGGCCTCGCGCTTGCCCATCTGGTCCGGCACAAGGACGGCCAGTGTCCAGTTGTCCTCCTGCGTCTGCATCATCTTGGCCACGGCCTGCACGAGTTCGCGTGGATTTTTGGTGGGGGCATCCGGGCAGCGGTGACTCGCGTTCTCCTGGCCGTCCGTGAGCACGAACGTCAGGAAGCTGTGGTCGCCGTAGAGTTGAGCAGTCTGCGCAAGCTCCCGCTGCGACTTCAGCGTGGCCGCCAGCAGAGCCGTCATTCCACCGACCTGGTAAAGCTGCTTCAGGGACGGCATACGCAGCACGTCCTTGTCGTAGATGACGCACTCCACCTTGTCCGCGAAGACGTAGACCGTGACGCGGGTTTCCTGGTCCAGTTCCTTCGACCGTCGGGCCAGATACGCGATCTGCTGGTCGGCGACTTCGACGACCTTGCCGCTCAAATGTGACATGGACGAACTCGCATCCAGCACAAGAGCAACGTGATTGATGTAGTTCTGGGCTCCGGACATGGAGGCTCCCCCCTTTTCCGTTTCGATGCTCCTACCTTCTCACCCACCACTGACAATCGATCTTGGACTCCGATGCGTGGGGACGGTGCGTTGGAACGGGTGGGGCAGGCGCTGCGTGGCCGCCGCCCGGATCGCGATGTCAGGAGTGGAAGCGCACGTAGTCGAAGCGTGCGGTCACTCCCTTACCGGCCAGGGACACGAGGCCGATGCGCGGGTCGGAGCCGGCGGGCAGACGCCAGACCCCACCCCAGATGTAGTGCTTCCCGTCCCGGCTCGTGGCCGACTGGAACCTGTGCTCGCCGGTTGTCGGATCGACGGTATGGCGCAGCCGCAGCCACATGGTGTCGGCCGACGGGCCCAGCTGCATCTCCGGCCAGCTGTCCCGGTCCCGGCCGATCCACAGAAAGGCCTGCCGCGATGGGCCGGTTCGGGTCGGAGCCAGATGGATCGAGTCCTCCGGGCTCTGGAAGGCGATCAGCCCGGCCTGGCTGCGCCCGTCGGGGGCGTCGGTGATCGGGAAGTGCAGCTTGGTCTCGACCGTGTAGGTGCCGGTCGGAGCGTCACGAAGCAGCGCCGATGCCATGGTTCCCTTGCCGGAGAAGTCGGCATCCTGTGTCGGCCACACGTACTGGCCGTCGGCGACCTTTCCGTCGGCGGGGCCGAACCACGTCCAGCCGTCCAGCTGGTCGTCGTCGAAGTCCTCGTCGTACTCCGGCAGTCGGGCTCCGATCCCAGGGTCCGGCTGTTTGACGGTCACCGGCGTGTAGAGCCGGGTCACGCCGACGTTGTCCACCTCGCCGGCACCGCGCGTCGAGGCGACACCACCGCGGCGCCAGTCCTTGGGTACGTCCACCTTCAGTTCGGCCAGCGGCATGTCGAGCATGGCCGAGCTGACGTGTACCTGCGCCGCCCCGTCGCGGAGCTCGGCCGTGAGCGAGTGCCAGGTCCGCAGATCGGCGTTCACGGGCAGGCGAGCGGTCCGCTTCCGCACCACCTTCCGGTCCCGGGTGACCTCGACGGAGAGTGTGCCGGTGGAGTCCAGCCAGGCCACGGCGTGGTTGAACCGCCCCGCGGAGGCCAGGACAAGGCCGACCCGGCCTTTGCCGTCGCGCAGCCGAACGTCTGCCTCGATCCTGACATCGCCGTCCGGGGCCCGTCGCGGCAGCAGCAGTTGCGGGACCGCGGCCCGGGACCGGCCGCGGGCGTACCGCCCCGAGTCCGGATCCGAACCCGTGGTCCAGGACCCGTGCCCGGCGGTGTCGAAGCCGCCGAGGCCGTCGTCGAAGGTGCTGCCCGCGTCCCATGTGCTCGTCGGCGCGGTCTGCCGGTCCTCGCTGGTCCAGGCGCCCGCGCGCACCGTCGGCCAGCCGTCGATCCAGTCGAGCCGGTCCATCATGGTCGGTCGTCCGCCCCAGTTGGGATCGGTCTCGTGGCGGTCGAATCCGTTGGTCAGGATCCAGTCCTGGCCGGACTTGTCCACGACGTTCGCCGAGTGGCCGGTCGCGACCCACTTGTTGCCGTTCGGCGCGTTGACGATCGTGCCGCCGACGTGCAGGTCGGCCAGGCCGACGCCCTCGGCGTCCTTGAACGGGCCCATCGGGTCCTCGGCCCGCCCGACGAACACCGGATAGGCGCCCTGGTCCCGGGCACAGCAGCCCAGGCCGGAGTAGAACAGGTAGTACCAGCCGTCACGCTTCACCACGTACGCTGCTTCGCCGCGCCGGGCGCCGACCACCTGCACCGGATCGCCGACCGGCGCGGTGCCCTCCTCGTTCAGTCGCACCGCCTGGATTCCGCCGTCGCGGAACGAGCCGAAGTAGAGGTACTTCTGGCCGTCGGAGTCGACGAACACTGACGGATCGATCTGATTGACCGTCGTCCCGTACGGCAGTACGGGATGGCCGATGTCCTTCCACGGGCCTGCCGGATGGTCCGACGTGGCCAGCGCGATGGTGTTCTTGTCGCCGCCGGCGACCGAGTAGTAGAGGTGGTACTTCCCGTTGATGTAGCGGATGTCGGGCGCCCAGTAGTAGGTGGTCGCGAAGTCGCGCCACTCCGGGTGGTTGTCGGGCCCGAAGACGTCACCGACGTAGGTCCAGTTGACGAGGTCGGCCGAGCGCGTGATCGGCATGAAGTGCTGCGACTCCCACGGGCCCGACTGGTTGTCCCGGCGCATGCTGGTCTGGGTCGCATAGGCGTACCAGTAGCCGTCCTTGCCCCGGATGATCGACGGGTCGGAGAAGGCGTCCGCGACGTTGTCCATCACCGGGTTCTGGTACGTCCCGGGCGGGTCGGCGGGATCGGCCGCGGCCGGTCCGGGATGCGCACTGCCCAGGCCGAGGACCATGAGCAGGGCGAGGAGGACGGTGCCGGGTCTGCCCCGGACCGCGCAGAATCGTGCTGACGTCGATGCCATGTCGGGAGCTCTCCTTTGTGGATACCGGATATGCCGGAGATATTGGAGATGCCGGGTCGCGGGCCGCGCCCGGAGACACAGGTGTACGGCGCGGGGGTGGGCTCAGACGATGACCAGGGCCGCGATGCGCCAGAGGCCGTTCAGCTCCGAACCGGTGATCTCCAGGTCGGCGGTGCGCCCGTTCGCTCCACCGCCGAGTTCGAAGGAGAACCAGACGAAGGCGCGGCTCGGCAGGCTGTCGTCGCCGGAGCGTCCGAGGACCGTGCCGTCCTCGGAGATGGTGGTGACACCCGAATCGGTGAGGGAGTCGCCGGTCAGGACCCACACGGTGTGCTTGCCGGCCGGCACCGGGATGCGCAGGGCGCTGGGCTCGCCCCTCTGCATGACGATGTCGCGGCGCAGGTCGTCGGCGTTGCCCCGGTCACGGGTGTTCGGCCGGTCCCCGATCCAACCGAAACCGCGGTCGTCGGTGTAGTCGTCCTCGGGCGACAGCCTGGTGTACCCGGTCAGCAGTGGGCTGGACGGCGGGCCGGCGTCGAACGCCGTGGCCGCGTCATCGGGGTGTGGCGTGGTGACCACGGACACCGACCGGCCGCGCTCGATCTCCTCGTCGCCGCTGGTGAGCCGGATCTCGACGGTGGCGAATCCCGGAGTGGACACCGGGGTCCCGGTGACGGTCAGCTCACGCTCGGCTCCGGCGGCGACGGTCACGGTCCGCTCGGTGCTGGACCAGCCCTCGGGGGTGACGAGGCGGGCGGTGACGTCGCGGTCCGCCGTGCCGGTGTTGCGCACCAGCACCGTGACCGGGTTGGCCCGGCCCGCCCACCACACCGGATCCGCCGCCGTCCGCATGACGACGAGGGACGGCACCGGGGCGCCGGGGTCCGTGACGGCGAACGCGGACAGCCGCCACGGGCCACCCACCCCCGTGAACGTGATGTCCGTGGTGCGGCCGGTGGCACCTCCGTCGAGGGGGAGCTCCAGCCAGGTGAAGGTTCCGCTGGGCTGCTTCGGACTGGTGGCGAAGGTGACGCCGTCCACCGCGACCCGGGTCGGCGAGGCCGTGGCACCGGTGTCACCGACCAGCACGTACCCGGTGTGCTTGCCGGCCGGTAGGGCGACGCGCAGCACCCGGGACGAGTTGTGCCAGAGGTGGTCGCGCAACAGGGGCTCGCCACCGCGGTCCCTGGCCGACGGGGCGGCGCCGACCCAGCCGTGGCCGGCCGGCGCGGACCAGGCCGACTCGGGGGTCAGCGCGTGGTAGCCGGGCATCGAAGTCCCGTTCCGGGGACCGGCGTTGAGCGCCACGAGGCAGCGCCTGCCCTCGGGGGCGACGACCAGGGACGGCGGTCGGCCGTCGAGCCGGGTGAGCTTCGGCGCCACATCCAGGTCCAGGGCGGCCACGGTGCCCGACAAGGGGGGTGTGACCGGCAGCTCGAGCTCCGCGGTCGCGGCGCCGGCCGCGGACTGTGCGGCGGGCTCGGTGCGCCAGTCCGCCGACGGTGGCCGCAGTGCGACCGTGAGGTCGCGGTCCCGCGCCGAGGCGTTGGTGACCGTGACCGGCAGGAGGTTCGGCCGACCGCCGAGCAGCACCCGTGAGCCGTTCAGCGCCGCTCGCAGCCATTCCCGCTTCGCGTCGACGACGCGGCTCTTGTCGAAGAAGAATCCGACCACCGTGTCGCGCCAGAACCTCGCGTGCTCCCGCTGGGCCTCGAAGCCCGCCTTGACGGCGGCATGGCGCTGCCGGTCGATCTCCCCGGACAGCGTGCTCCACCCGGCGAGGTACCGGTCGATGCGGTCGACCCCGGTGAAGTGCGTGTCGTAGATATGCTGGATGACCGTCTTGCCCGAGCGCAGCCGATGGTCGTACGGCACCCAGTGCATGAACAGCAGCAGGTCGTCGGGACAGGTGGCCGTGGACTCGTAGTGCTTCTGCCACGCCCGCGGGTAGAGCCCGGTGAAGCCGCTGCCGGTCGCCTCGGTGCGGTCGAAGCCGGTGCCCTCGGTCGTGGAGTGGTGTGACTGGAAGAGGGTGCCAAGCGGGCTCGGGTCGAGATGGTCGCCACCGGGGTCGGTGAGATAGCCCATCCCCAGCGGCGAGGTGTAGTCCTCGTACGTCCGGCGCGAGGGCGTCAGGATGTCGGCCACGACCTCGGTGATCGCGTCATCGTGGCCGAAGGTCAGCCCGGCCCACTCCGCGGCCAGGTCCCGGGGATCGGCGTCCGGGTTCCAGCACATCCTGCCGAAGGCGTAGGTGTTCGCCGCTCCCAGCAGATAGCCGGTCCAGTTGCGGGCGTTGCCGAAGTTGCCGACCCCGGCGATGCCCGCCCGCGGCATACGGTCCGTGCCGTCCGCGAGGATGTCGGCGACGGTCGGTCCGGTGCCGGGCCCCTGCGTGGGGAAGGTCAGCACCTCCCGCCACAGCGGAGCCAGATAGGTGGTGTGGATCTCGTGGCCCGTGTACTCCTGGGTGAGCTGGAGTTCCAGTATCTGGTTCGTGTGGCGCATCGCGCCGAACAGGGGGTGTACGGGCTCGCGGATCTGGAAGTCGATCGGTCCGTACTTGGTCTGGAGGATGACGTTGTCGTCGAACGTGCCGTCCAGCGGGGCGAACACCCGGTACTGGTACTCCGCCCAGTCGCTGAAATCCTCGTGGACGAAGCTGCGCCAGACGATCTGGCCGTCGTGCGGTGCGACCATGCGGGCCAGCATGTTCGCGCCCTCGGCATGGGTGCGTCCGTAGTCGAGTGGACCGGGCTGCCCCTCCGAGTTCGCCTTCACCAGGAACCCGCCGAATCCGGGCAGGCTCTTGAAGATTTCCGCGCTCTTGTCCCGCCACCACTGCTGGACCCGTCGATCGGCGGGATCGGCCGTCGTGATCGGATCGGCGTCGTCCGCGGTCAGGATCATCGGGCCGGCGTAGTTGACGGACAGCCAGACAGAGATGCCCCACGAGTGGAGAAGTGCGGCCAGGGGTCTGAGTCTGGTCAGCATCTCGCTGGTGATGAAGTCGGCACTGGCATTGACGTTGTTGAGCACCGAAGCGTTGATGCCGATCGACGCCATGGACCGCGCATAGTCGACCACCCGGCCGGAGATGTCCGGCAGCATGTCCCACTCGAAGAGCGAAGTGCCCGCGTAGCCACGCTCGATCGACCCGTCGAAGTTGTCCCAGTGATTCATCATGCGCAGTGCGATGCGCGGCTTCTGCAGGACGGACAGCTTGTGCAGTGGCCGCTCGAGCTGGAGCAGACGGATGAGATGGAAGACCCCGGCCAGCACGCCCCGATCACTGCGGGCCCCGATGACCAGTCGCCGCCTGCCCGGCGGGCCGGTCATCTCGATCACGAACCCCTGCTGACCGATCCGGGCCAGCCGACCGGGACTCACCTGGGATCGCACGACCGGCGACTCGTCCACCGTGCCGATGACAACCGAGGCTCGACCGGCGGGAACCCGGACCGGTGCGCTGCCGGTGAAGCCCTCTACGGCCCGCCGCAGTTCCAGCTCGGCGTTCGCCATGACCCGGCCCTCGCCCTGACGCGCCAGCCCGGCCAGGGCCCTCCGGTACTCGGCGAGCCGCCGGGGATCGGCAGTGGGGCGGTAGCGCAGCCAGAGATCGTAGCCGTCCTCGTCGGGGATGCCCGCCGACGCGGCGAAGCCGGCCGCCGTGCCCCACGGGCTCAGCACGGTGGCGAAGGCGAGGGCGGATGCCTGGAGCACTCGGCGACGGCTGTACTCGTACTCGGATCGCGCCATTGCGGTTTCTCCTCTACGCGAGAACGAAGGGAATCGCACCGGGCCTCAGATGGCGGCGAGACCCGCTATGCGCGGGTTCGGGTGAGAATTTCGCGCAGTTCGGCCAGGGGAATCTTCGGCCGGCGGTCCGGTGTGAGCAGGCCGTTGGTCTCCTGTTCCGTGTCGGTGAACTGGGTGTAGCAGAAGCCCGCGAGCCCGGAGTCCACCGCGGCGGCCACCAGGTCGGCGAGGCGGTCGGCGAAGTCCTCCTTCGTGGCCACGGTGTCGTAGCCGAACCACTCGGCGCCCTCGGCCGGTTCGAAGGTCGCGCCGCCGAACTCGCTCAGGACGACGGGCTGCCCTTGGTGGCGGACGCCGTCCAGGGTCAGCCGTTTGGCGCCGGGCCACTGCTCGGCGAGCTCGCCCTGCCGCAGCGAGGCGTGGCCGTAGCGCTTGCGCAGTACGTCCCCGTGCTGGGTGTAGTCGTGGACGCCCCAGATGTCGGCGGCGGAGATCTCCCAGCCGTCGTTGGAGACGGCGGGGCGCGAGGGGTCCAGGGCCTTGGTCAGGTGGTAGAGGGCGTCCATGAAGTGGCGCTGCGCGGGGACGAGCGCCGGGTTCGGCACGGACCAGGATTCGTTGATCGGGACCCAGGCGACGATCGAGGGGTGGCCGAGGTCGCGGGAGATGGCTTCGGTCCACTCGGCGATCACGCGCTGGACGGTCTGCGCGCCGAACTGGTACGCCGACGGCATCTCCTCCCACAGCAGCAGCCCGAGCCGGTCGGCCCAGTACAGGAAGCGCGGGTCCTCGATCTTCTGATGGACGCGCAGCCCGTTGAGGCCGATCTCCTTCGCCAGTTCGACATCGCGGCGCAACTCGTCGGCCGAGGCCGACAGATGCGACGCGGGCCAGTAGCCCTGCTGGAGCGCGAACCGGAGGAAGTACGGCTTGTGGTTGAGGAGGAAGACACCGTCGTCCCAGCCGATGTCGCGCAGACCGAGGTAGGACGTCACACGGTCGACCGGTGTGTCCTCGGCCGCGTCGCGCAACTCCACCACCGCGTCGACGAGTTGAGGCCGCTCCGGACTCCACAGCAGGTCGTCGAGGTCCTGCCCGTGGCGCAGGGCGGGTACCGCGACATCGAACTCCGCCTCCTGGCCCTCGATCAGCGTCCGCTGCTCGGCGAGCACCCGCTCGCCCCGCGTGAGGCGGACCGTCACCGTGAGCGGGCGCCGCGGCCAGTGGCCGAGACGCAGCCGGCAGCGGACGCGGGCGTGGGCGACGTCGGGGGTCCAGTGCAGCAGCGTGATGTGCTCGGCCGGGACCTCTTCCAGCCACACCGGCTGCCAGATCCCGGAGGTGCGGTGGTACCAGATGACATGTGGATCCCGGCGCCAGTCCTGCTTGCCGCGGGGCTGCGCGGCGTCGAGCGGCTGGTCCTCGGCGCGGACGACGACGGTCTGCTCGCCGTCCCGGTCGACGGCGTCGGTCAGATCGCAGGTGAAGCCGGTGTGCCCGCCCTCGTGACGTCCCACCAGGCGGCCGTTCAGCCAGACCTCGGCCCGGTGGTCGACCGCACCGAAGTGGAGCAGGAGCCGCCGCCCGGCGGCCGGCCGGGCCACGTCGAGCGTGCGCCGGTACCACAGCACGGGGTGGAAGGCGGTGTCCGCCACCCCAGAGGCCGCGGACTCGGGAGGATAGGGCACGGTGACGGTGCCGGTGAACGGTGCCGAGGTCGCCGGGTCCATCCAGCGGTCGGCGCGGCCGCGGTCCTCGTCGTCGTGGGCGAACTGCCAGGGACCGCCGAGGTCGCGCCAGTCGGGATCGCGGATCAGCTGCGGCCTCGGATGGCCTGCGGCGTCCAAGTGCGGGTGGGGCATGCGTGAACTCCGGTGGTGTGGTGCGTGGGTGAGGGATGGGGAGGCGGCGCGCCGCCGTTCAGCTCTCCTGGGCATCCGCGGGGGAGCGGAGGTCCACGACCGTGGCGGCGAACGTCAGCGGGCCCGGCAGCAGCGGAACCAGCAGCGGAATCGACCAGGCCAGGAGCCCGCTGAGGAGCACGGCACCGGCCAGGAGGAGACTGCCGCGCGGGTCCGCGGCCGAGCGGAGCAGCGCCTCGCGTGCGGACAGCACGTGCGGTGTCTCCAGCGCGGTCGCCCGCAGCGCCACGACCGTGGCGCCCAGGACGAGCAGCGCGAGGGCGGGCGCCATGACGGCCGCTCCGGGCAGCGCGGCCCGCATCAGCGCGGCATCGATCAGGACGACCACCACGAGCAGCGGCGGCACCAGACCGAGGGCCGCCGACCGCGCGGACAGCTGGGCACGCAGATGAGCGCCGTACGTACCCGCGCTGACCTGGACGCCGTTGCCCGCGGCCGGTCGCAGCGTCGCGGACGCGGCGGCGAACGCGGCCGGGGCCGTGACGACCGGCAGGCAGGCGAGGCTGGTGAGCAGGCCGATGAGCAGCATGTCCGCGAAGAGGGTGAAGCCGGAGCCGAAGACCTCTCCGGGTTCCCGGCGCTCGCGCCGGGGCGCGATGGGTGCGTGAGCCATGGTGTGCCTCACCCCTTCAGTCCGGACGTGGCCATGCCCTGCACCAGGTAGCGCTGGAAGACGAAGAAGAACAGCACGATCGGCAGCACCGAGATCACCGACATGGCGAACATGGGCCCGTACGCGGAGGTGCTGGACTGGTCGACGAAGCTGCTCAGGGCGAGCGTGATGGTGTACTTCTCCGGCGCGAAGAGATAGATCATCTGCGTGAAGAAGTCGTTCCACGTCCAGATGAACGTGAAGATGGCCGTGGTGATCAGCGCGGGCCGGGCCAGCGGCAGCGTGATCGACCAGTACGTACGGAAGGGACCGCAGCCGTCGATCCGCGCGGACTCCTCCAGCTCGCGCGGCAGGCCGCGCATGAACTGGACGATGAGGAAGACGAAGAACGCCTCGGTGGCCAGGAACTTCGGCAGGATCAGCGGCCAATAACTGTCCACCAGGCCGAGCCGGTTGAAGATGATGTACTGCGGGATCAGTACGACATGGTGTGGCAGCATCAGCGTCGCCACCATGAAGGCGAACATCACCTTGCTCATGCGGAAGCGCAGCCGGGCGAAGGCGTAGGCGGCCAGCGAGCAGGACAGGACGTTGCCGAGGACGGCGCCCCCCGCGATCAGCAGCGTGTTGCCGAGCAGGTGCGTGACGGTGACACCCGAGACCCCGTCCAGGGCGGTCGTGTAGTTCGACCACTCCAGATGGCTGGGCCACAGGTCGAGGCTCGTCATCACCTCGTCGGCCGGCTTGAGCGAGGTGGCGAGCAGCCAGGCCAGCGGATACAGCAGGACGAGCAGCGCGGCGGCCGAGATCGTGTGCGGCAGCCACCGCTTCGTGGCGATGTTCATCGGCCCTCCTCGTCCGCGTAGAAGACCCAGGACCGGGAGGTCCGGAACAGGATCAGGGTGATCGCGCCGATGGCGATCAGCAGCAGCCAGGCCATCGCCGCCGCGTATCCCATATGCGAGGCCGTGAAGCCGCGCTCGTACAGGTACAGCGTGTAGAACATCGTGGAGTCGGCGGGGCTGCCGTCGCCGCCGCTGATGGCGAAGGCCGGGGTGAAGACCTGGAAGGAGTTGATGACCTCCAGGACCAGGTTGAAGAAGACGACCGGGGACAGCATGGGCACGGTGATGGACATGAACTGCCGCCAGCGGCCCGCGCCGTCGAGCGCCGCGGCCTCGTAGAGGTCGGGCGAGATCTGCTGGAGGCCCGCCAGGAAGATCACCATGGGCGCGCCGAACTGCCACACCGTCAGCAGGACGACCCCGTACACCGCGAGATGGGGGTTGCCGACCCAGCCGCCGGTGTGGATGCCGACGGTGTCCAGGACGCCTGCGACGGTGCCGCCGTCGTTGAACAGCGCCTTCCACACCAGGGCGATGGACATGCTCGCGCCGAGCAGGGACGGCGCGTAGAACGCGGAGCGGTAGAAGCCCCGGCCCCGGCTGAGGTTCTTCAGCAGCATCGCCACGCCGAGGGCGAGGCCCAGCTTCAGCGGGACGGCCACGACGACGTACAGCATCGTGGTGCCGACCGACCGCCAGTAGCGGGGGTCCTCCGTCAGCATCTCCTGGTAGTTGCGCAGGCCCACCCAGCGCGGCGGATCGAACAGGTTGTAGTCCGTGAACGACAGGTACAGGGATACGGCCATCGGCACGAAGGTCAGCACCACCGCGCCGATCATCCACGGGGAGAGGAACACATAGGCGGGCCACTGCCGTTCACGCACCTGGCGCCGCTTGCTCTTGCGCGGGCGCGGATCCGTCGTGCGGACGGCGCGCGCGGGCGCCCTCGTCGTGGACACCGTGCTCATGACTCCAGCTCCCGGTTCGCCTCGTCGATGAGTTCACGGGCCGCCTCGCGCGGGGTGGCCATCCCGTAGATCATGCGCTGGTGGATGCGTTTGAACGCCGTCTGGATCGCGAGATCGCCGGGCGGCGGTGCGGTCGGCGGGATGTCCAGGCCGTACTTCTCCATCGTCTGCGAGTAGTCGTAGATCTCCCGCTCCGATCCCTCGAGCGACTTGGCGACCCGGGCGGCGATCTCGCGGTTGGGCGGGGTGGACCGGGAGAAGCCGAGGATGTCGCCGGCCCGTGGGTCGTTGAGGAGGAAGTCGATCAACTGGGCCGCCTCCTTGGGGTGCTCGCTCTGCGAGCCGATGCCGAGGAGCATGCTCGGCTTGAAGTACGTGCCCTGACGGCCGCCGGTCGTGGGCACGGGGGCGAAGTGGATGTTCTCGCCGAGCAGGGCCGTGTATCCGGGGAACGGAGCGTCCCAGGTGAAGTCGGCGGCCGCGAGACGGCGGCCGATGGGGCTGGTCTCGGTGCTCTTGGCCTGCACGGAGTCCCGGGCCTGGGCGATGGCGCCTTCTTCGCGGAGCGTACTGAGGAACGACCAGAAGGCGGTCAGGTCGTCCTCGGTGAAGCCGAGTTTCGTCTGATCCGCGTAGAGGTTCTTGCCGCGGCTGCGCAGCCAGGTCTCGAAGACGTCCTCGTTGCCGCCGCCGTCGTTGGCGCCGGTGAAGTGGCGTCCGTCGGGGGACTTCAGCCCCAGGGCGGCGATCTTCTTGTTGGCCTTCGCCCAGTCCTGCCAGGTCCAGCTGGGCCGGGGCGTGGGGATACCGGCCTTCTTGTAGACGGCGGAGTCGTAGGCGTATCCGGTGATGCCACGCCCCATGGGCAGGGCGAACTGTCTGCCCTTGTAGGTACCGGTGCGCAGGAAGTCCTTGTCCATGTCGGACGTGCGGATCGTCCGGTTCTTGATGACACCGTCCAGCGGCATGATCGCCTTGCCGCCCGCGTACTGGGAGATCTGCCGGTAGTCGAGCTGGACCACGTCGGGTACACCGCCGCCGGCGGCCTGCGTGGCCAGTTTCTGGAGATACGAGCCGAATTCGCCGTTCGACGTGCGCACGGTGACGCCGGGGTGCTCCTTCTCGAAGAGGCGGATCGCCTTCTCGGTGCGCGCGGCACGGTCGTCGTTGCCCCACCAGGAGAACCGGAGGGTGACGCCGGACGTATCGCCGCTCGCGGCGGAGCACGCGGAGAGCGTGCCGGTCAGGGAGGTGCTGAGACCGATGGCGGCGACGGCCAGGACGGCCCGGCGGCTCGGGCGCGGGAGCCGGCCGTCCTTGTCGCGCAGCCGGCCCGCGCCGACCGCCGCGGGGAAGCCGTCGTGCGTCGCGCTCACCATGTGTGCCCGTCCAGGTGGGCGGTGACCTGCTCACGGTCCCAGGCGCCGTCGGCGACGGTCACCCGGTAGCCGCGGGAGAGGGTGTCGCCGGGGGCGAGGACGAGCTCCTCGTGGAACGCCCAGGACGGCGCGACCGCGGCGAACGGGTCGCTGCGCACGAACCAGTGCGCCGGGTGCGTCCCCTTGTCCCCCGTGTGGTCGTTGGCCGGGGCGTGCTCGAAGACGACCGTGGCGTGGCCGTCGCGCCCGTCGTGCTCACCGACGTACGCCAGCCAGGGCGCCTGGCTGCCCATGAGGTCGCCGTCGTCCGCCTCGGCTGTGAAGACGTGGCCGTCGCGGAAGGCGCGCGGGCCCCGCCAGAACAGGCCGGTGTATCCGGCGGCCGGGCGGCCGTGGGTGGTGGGGCTGCCGAAACGCAGCGGTTCCCGCCGGCGGTTGGTGATCGCCGAGGTCCAGGTCAACGACCAGCTGCCGGCCTGCGGATCGACGTCGCGCACCTCGATGCGGCGCTCCTCCTCGGCCCACAGTTCACCGTCGTACGGATGCCAGGTCAGGCGCTCGGCGATCACGGCCCGGTCGTCCGCGGCGGCGACTTCCTCGAAGGCGACGTGTGCCATCGAGCCGATCCGCTCGGGCAGCGCGACATACCCCTCGCCGTGGACATAGGTGTTCCCGCCCCACAGGTTCTGGCCCGACAGGTGGGAGGCCGTCAGCTGGAGCCCCTTGTGCCAGCGATGGTCGTTGGGGCGGTAGCCGGTGACGAGTCCGCCGGAGAGCGTCCGGACCGGGTGCAGATACGGCTTGGGGGCCTCCCACGGGGCTTCGGGGCGGTACACGTAGGCGAACAGTCCGGTGCCGGTCGCCTCGTGGGTCACGGTGATGCGGTCGCCGTGGGCATGGGTCAGTGCGAGCGTCATGCGTGGGCCTCTTCCTTGCGGGTGGTGTCCGGTGCCCAGCCCTGGGCGCCGCCGTGCAGCTCGGTGTAGTAGGGGTCGCCGGGGCCGATCTCCCCCGCGCGGACCGGGGTGTCGGTGAACGCGGACTTGTACAGGGCGGTGATGAACTCGAGCGTCTGCCGGCCGCCCGTGCCGCTGGTCGCGTGGCGGCGTCCCGCCCTGATGTCGGCCACCAGGGCGCGGAGCTGGGCCAGGTGTGAGCTCGGCTCGTCCGTGCCGAAGTCGCGCCAGGCGGCCACGGTCTCCTCGGGGACACCGGGGGCCGGGGTGATGCGCCAGTCCGCGTTGCGGTAGCCGTAGAGGTGGGTCAGTTCGATCGTGGCGCGCTCGCAGTCGATGCGGATCCGGCTCACCTCGTCGGGGCTCAGCACGCTGTTGACCACGGTGGCCACGGCGCCGCTGGCGAACCGCACCTGCGCCGTGGACACGTCCTCGGTCTCGACGTCGTGCACGAGCCGCGCCGCCATCCCCCGCACCTCGCTCCAGGGCCCCATCAGGTCCAGGAGCAGATCCGTCTGGTGGATGCCATGCCCCATGGCGGGCCCGCCGCCCTCGGTCGCCCACCGCCCGCGCCACGGAACGGAGTAGTAGGCGGCGTCCCGGTACCAGGTGGTCTGGCAGTGGGCGACCAGCGGGCGGCCGAACGCCCCCTCCCGCAGCAGCCGCCGCACATGGCGCGCGCCGGAGCCGAACCGGTGCTGGAAGACGATGGAGGCGTACGGTCCCGCGTCCCCGGGCTTCTCGGCGGTCTCGATGGCATCGAAGTCGGCGAGGGACGGGCACGGCGGCTTCTCGCACCACACCCAGGCGCCCGCCTTCAGCGCGGTCACCGCCTGGTCGCGGTGCACGGCGGGCGGTGTGCACAACACCACGAGATCGGGCCGCAGTTCGGTCATGGTCGCGTCGAGGTCCGTCGAGGCGTACGGAATCCCGGCGCCATCCGCGAACGCGCGCACCGCGGCCGTGTCGACGTCGACGGCGGCGACGATCTCCACCTCGCCCGCGTCGGCGAGCGTGCGCAGCGCGGGCAGATGGCTGGAGCGCGCGATGCCCCCGGTGCCGACCACGGCGGTGCGCAGTGGGGTGGTGGAGCGGTGCGAAGACATGCGGACCCTCTCATGAGATATGCGGTGAGCGCGGCGCCGTGGGCACGGGCGGGCAGCCCGGACCGTCCGGCGGACAGCCGTCGGCTGCCCCCGTGACGCCCCCGTTAGCAACCGCTTGCTATCGATTGGTTCCAACGTTGTAACCGCGAAATCTCGCCACGGTCAACCCCTCGTCCGGAACGGGATTCCGAGCCGCCCCGGCGCTGACGGCCCGCCGAGGACCCTGCATAATGCGGAGAAACACAGGTGAGGAGGTCGGCCAGTGGCCGCGGTGACACTCAAGGACGTGGCGGAGCGGGCAGGAGTCTCGATCAAGACTGTGTCCAACGTTGTACGCGATGCTCCCCGCGTATCCGAGGCCACGCGGAAGCGCGTGCTGAAGGCGGTGCACGAGCTCGGCTACCGGCCGAACCCGTCGGCCCGCCGCCTGCGCACCGGGCACAGCGGCCTGATCGGCCTCGCCGTGCCGGATCTGGCCACGCCGTACTTCGCCGAACTCGCCCAGCACGTACGGGCCGAGGCCGCGCAGCTGGACCTGACCGTCCTGATCGAGGAGACGTTGGGCGACGCGACGGAGGAACTGCGCCTGGCCACCGGCGTCGGCGCGTCACTGCTGGACGGCGTGATCCTGTCGCCCCTGCGTGTCTCGCCCGACGAGCTCGCCGCCGTGGCCAACGAGTTCCCGCTGGTCCTGCTCGGCGAGCGCAGCTACGAGCGCGACCAGGTGGGGGCCGACCACGTCCTGATCGACAGCGTCGCGGCGGCGCGCGACGCCACCGCGCACCTGGCCGGCCTCGGCCGTACGCGGATCGCCGCCATCGGCGTGGACCAGCAGGCGTCGGCGACCAGTCGTCAACGCCTGGAGGGCTTCCAACTCGCCCTGCACGAGGCGGGGGTGACCTACGACCCGCGGCTCGCGCCCGCCATCAAGGAGTTCGACCGGCGCAACGGCCTGCTGGCGATGCGCGCCCTGATCGCCCTGCCGGCCGGCGTACGCCCTGACGCGGTCTTCTGCTTCAGCGACCTGCTGGCCGTCGGCGCCCAACGCGCCCTGTTCGAAGCGGGGCTGAACATCCCGGACGACGTCGCCGTGGCGAGCATCGACGGCTCCGACGAGGCGCTCTACAGCACGCCGTCCCTCACGTCCGTGGTCCCCGACAAGACCGCCATCGCCTCACTGGCCGTGAAGTGCCTGGCGGCCCGCATCCGCTCGGACGTGCCCCTGCCGTTCGAGGTGCATACGGCTCCGCACTGGCTGCACGCCCGGGAGTCCACGAACGGCGGGTGCCAACGGCTCTTTCCCTGATCCGGGCCGACTTTTCGCTGATCCGACCGTGCTGTTCGAGCAGGGCCATAATCGACCGGCCTACTTCATCCGGGGTGGCAGATTATTGCTCCCGTGGCTCGACTACCACAATCATGCGCCTGCTCCGAGCGCAATGTGCTGCCAAAGTTGCCAGGATCCGGTCATGCGGGAGCGCCGGTCGGCCACGCTTCATGGCGTCACACCGACGGTCCACGGAAGGGCAGCCATGCCGGGCAAGAGCACCATCACCGTTCACGCCGATCGCGAAGTCCATCCCAGCCGTGCCGTGGCACCGCCCATCTACCAGACGGCGACGTTCTGGGCCGAGGACGGCGACACGTTCGCGCGGGTCGCCGTCGACCCGCGGGGCAAGGACTTCTACACCCGCTTCGGCAACCCCAACCACGCACAGGTCGCCACCGTCGTCGCCGAACTGGAGCGCACCGAGGCGGCCATGGTCACCGCGTCCGGGATGGCCGCGCTCACCACGGCTGTGCTGGCCCTGGTGTCCGCGGGCGACCACGTCATCGGGCAGAAGTCCACCTACGGGGGCACGGCGTCGGTGCTGCTGAACATGCTGCCGCGCCTCGGTGTGTCGACCACCCTGGTGGACCAGACCGACCCGGAGGCGTTCGCGAAGGCACTGACCCCGCGGACCCGTCTGATCCTCCTGGAATCCCCGGGCAATCCGCTGCTGCAGATCACCGACTTGCGCGCCGTCGCGGACCTGGCCCGCGCGCACAACGTACTGACGATGGCGGACAACACCTTCGCCACTCCGCTGAACCAGCGACCGGCGGACTTCGGCATCGATTTGGTCTGGCACAGCGCGACCAAGTACCTCAACGGCCATTCGGACGTCTCCGCCGGAGTGCTGGCCGGGCCGGCGGAACTCCTGGACCGCATCTGGGACGTCGGCCTGCTCACCGGTGCCACGCTCGGCCCGATCGACGCGTGGCTGCTGTTGCGCGGCATGCGCACCCTGCCGCTGCGGGTGCCGCGGCACAACGCCAACGGCCTGGCGCTCGCGGAGGCGCTGAACAAGCATCCAGCGGTGGCGAAGGTGCACTATCCCGGTCTGGCCTCCCACCCGCGGCACAAGCTGGCCGCAAGCCAGATGAGCGGTTTCGGCGGGGTGCTCGGCATCGAGTTCGCCGGCGGCTTCGAGACGGCCGACGCCTTCCTCGGCCGACTGCGCTACCCCCGCCGGTCGGCCAGCCTCGGCGGCGTGGAATCGCTGGCCGTGCATCCGGCGTCCATGTGGCGCGGGATGCTCAGCGAGGAACAGATCGCGGAGTCGGTTCCGCTGGGCCTGGTCCGGCTGGCCGCGGGCACGGAGGACACGGCCGACCTGGTCGCCGACGCACTCGCCGCGGCCGACGCGGTGAGATGATCCGCGGGGAGCGACGTGGTGACTCCCCTCCGGTGGCGCGATCGAGGTGGTCCGGCACTCACGGGGTGGGGGTGGAGAGCGTCTTCATGGTGACGTAGCTGTTCACCATGGCGACGCCGGGAAGGTCGGCCAGCCGGTTGGCGTGGAAGTCCTCATATGCGGTCAGGTCGGCGACCTCGACCTGAAGCAGGTAGTCGTAGTTGCCGGTGACGTGATGGACGTGAACCACCTCGGGCAGTTGGACGACCGCGCGTTCGAACGCGGCCACGTCCGCGCGTTTGTGCCTCATGAGCCGGACACCGGCGAACACGCGGAGGCTGCGGCCGAGGGCCGCGGGGTCGATCTCCGCCCGGTAGCCGCGGATCACTCCTGCTTCCTCAAGCCGGTTCACGCGCCGCAGGCAGGGTGACGGCGACAGGCCGACCCGGGCTGCGAGCTCGGCGTTGCTGATCCGCCCGTGCTTTTCGAGCACGGCGAGGATGGACCGATCCACATCATCCATAGAGGCAGACTATTGCTCAATCGGCCCGTGTACCACAAGCTCATGCCCCACTCCGGCGCAATTTCCTGCCAAAGTTGCCGAGATCGGCTCACATCGACGTGCTGACCAACAACCCTTGACCGAGTCATCTACTCGAGCAGACAACCCCCTTTCGCAGAGGAGTTTTCAGATGAGGATCCTGCTTACCGGCGGCACCGTGGTCAGCATGGACCCGGCCGTCGGCGATCTCGAACGCGGTGACGTGCTGATCGAGGACGGCGTGATCGTCGAGGTGGCCGAGGCGATCGAGGCTCCGGACGCCGAGACGATCGACGCGACCGACCGGATCGTCATGCCCGGCTTCGTCGACACCCACCGGCACACCTGGCAGACGGCGTTCCGAGGTATCGGCGCGGACTGGACGTTCCCCGAGTGGGCGGTGGCGATGCACGGCACGCTCAAGCCTCATTTCCGGCCCGAGGACGTCTACCTGGGTACCCTGCTCGGCCGGCTGGAGGCTCTGCACTCCGGTGTGACCACGATGCTGGACTGGTTCCACTGCGCGCAGAGCCCCGAGCACGCGGACGCCGCCGTCGCGGCGCTGCGCGACACAGCCGGACGGTCGGTCTTCTGCCACGGCGCGGGGTGGGGCACCACCGGCTCGGTCGAGACCGAGATCCGCCGTGTGCGATCCGCACTTCCCGGGGACGGCCTGGTCACCATGTCGTTCGGGCTGCGCGGTGCGGAGGACACCTCCATGGACACCGTCGCCGAGGAGCTGAAGCTGGCGGCCGAACTCGGCCTGCGTACCAGCCTGCACGTCGAGTCCGACGGCACCCGCCGCCCGGTCGCCGATCTGCACGAGCACGGCCTGCTGCGGGACACCACGACGTTCGTACACGTCAACGGGCTCGGCGACGACGAGCTGCGGATGCTCGCCGACGCCGGCGGCTCGGTGTCGATCAGCCCGGACGTCGAGCTGAGGATGGGGTTCGGCTGGCCGATGACCGGCCGGATGCTGGCCGCTGGGCTGCGCCCGACACTCTCCATCGACGACGTCCCCTCCGTCGGCGGCGACATGTTCGCCACCATGCGCACCACCTTCGTCGTACAGCGCGGCCTGGACGGCGGCCTCAACTCCCGGGATCTGCTGGAGTTCGCCACCGTCGACGGCGCCCACGCGCTGGGACTCGCCGCCCGCACGGGCAGCCTCACCCCCGGCAAGGACGCCGACGTGATCCTGCTGCGTGCCGACGACATCACCGTGCTCCCGGTCACCGATCCGGTCGGCACGATCGTCGCAGCCGGTCACCCCGGCCTGGTCGACACGGTTCTGGTCGCGGGCCGCGTCGTCAAGCGGGACGGTGTGCTGGTGGACGTGGACCTGCCCGCGCTCAAGGCACGACTGGTGGCATCCCGCGACCAGGTCGCGGAGGCCGCCGGCATCCCGCTCGACGGCACCTGGCGTCCACAGCCGAAGGCGGCGTAACCGCACGAACTGGAGTCCCCGCCCGCTCAGTTGATGAAGCAGGAGGCCGACCCGTGAAGCTGGTGCGTCAGGCCGGCGGGGATGGTGCTCTATGAGCCGTCCGGATTGAGCGTGATGGTGGCGGGTGTCGGACCGTCGGGGCGGACGGTGATCCCGAAGACGGCCGATGTCGGGACGGCGTGGAAGGAGGGGGTGAAGGCGGGCAGCAGATGCTCCAGGAGGACGGTCATCTCGCGCATGGCGAACTGCGCGCCCAGGCAGGCCCGGGCGCCGATGCCGAACGGGTAGTACTCGCCGTGCCGGGAGGGGCGGCGGTCCTCGTCCGCGGTGGTGAACCGTTCGGGGTCGAACTGCTCGGGTTCGGGCCAGAGCGCCGGGTCGCGATGGGTGAGGTACGGGCACACGGGGGGCGGCGGTTCAGGCCGTGGGGGCGGTCGGCACCGTGGCCATCCCGGCTGCCTGGCGCAGTGCCTCGACCATGCTGCCGGCCTCCGCCGTGCCCGTTCCGGCGATGTCGAATGCGGTGCCGTGGTCGACGGAGGTGCGGATGACGGGCAGGCCCACGGTGAGGTTGACACCCGCCTCGATGCCCAGGACCTTGACCGGGCCGTGGCCTTGGTCGTGGTACATCGCCACGATCAGGTCGTAGTCGCCGCGCGAAGCGAGGAAGAAGGCGGTGTCGGCGGGGAGTGGACCTCGGGCGTCGACGCCGTCGGCGCGCAGCTTCTCAAGGGCCGGGACGATCTTCTCGTCCTCCTCGCCGTAACCGAACAGGCCGTTCTCGCCCGCGTGCGGATTGATGCCGCAGACACCGATGACGGGGGCAGGGGTGCCGGCGCGGACCATCGCCTCGTGGCCGCGGCGCACGGTGCGCTCGACGAGGCCCGGCTCGATGCGGTTGACGGCGTCGATCAGGCCGATGTGCGTGGTGACGTGGATGACCTTCACCTTCTCGGTGGAGAGCATCATCGAGACCTCCTCGGTTCCGGTCAGGTGGGCGAGGAGTTCGGTGTGGCCGGGGTAGATGTGGCCCGCGGCGTGCAGGGCCTCCTTGTTGAGAGGTGCGGTGCAGATGGCGTGCGCCTCGCCCGCCACGGCGAGTTCGGCGGCGCGCTCGATGTACGCGTACGCGGCGTCACCCGCGACCGGCGACAGCTTGCCCCAGGGCAGGTCGGCGGGGAGCAGGCCGAGGTCGACCACGTTGACGCGGCCGGGTGTGAAGTCCGCGTCGCGCGGGTGGTCGACGGCGGCGATCTCACAGTCCAGGCCGAGGATGCGGGCGGCCTCGCGCAGCCGCCGCGCGTCGCCGATGACGACGGGGCGGCAGCGGGTCAGGACGGCGTCGTCGAGCAGGGCCGCGACGACGACCTCGGGGCCGATGCCGGCACCGTCGCCCATGGTGACGGCGATGAGGGGGAGGGGGGTGGGCATGAGAACAGCTCCTAGGCGGGAGGCGGACGGTGACAGGTTCGGGTGGCTGCCGTGGAGGCGGCCAGGCGGGGCCGCAGCGCGACAGCGATGCGCAGCAGCGAGTCCTCGCCGCCGTAGCTGCCGGGGCGGGTGACGACGTGGCGGCCGTCGGGGGTGCGGGAGTGGACGGCGCCGTGGTGGATCTCGCCGAGCGGTTCCAACTCCCGGATGCCCAGGGCGTCCAAGGTGGTGCGGGCGGTCTCGCCGCCGGTCAGGACGAGGTCGGGGCGGCCCGGGCAGGTGGCGGCGAGCGCACCCAGGGCGGTGCTGAGGGCCCGCCCCGCGCCGGGGCGCGGGCCCGCTGAACCGTCGATGGACAACACGGTCAAGGAGGGAGCGGCGGCTGCGGGCGGCAGACGGACCGTGCCCGCCGCCACGTCGGCCGGGTCCAGCGGCACGTGGCGCGCGCCGAGCACGGTGAGGCGCGCGATCTGCGCAACCGCGCCGGGCTCGGCGGTCCCCACGACGAAGAGCAACGGGGTGTGGTCCCGCTCGAGCATGGGCGGGGGCGCGGCGGCAGCGGGACGCGGCAGCGCGCGTCCGAGCGCGGCCGCCAGACCACCGCTGCCCAGGAGCCGGAATCCGGGGCCGAGCCGCAGCGCCGCCGCGGCCACCGCATCCAGGTCGGCGTCGGTCTCGGCGTCCGGAGCGGGATGCGCACCGGACGCGGCGATCCGCCGGAACGCCGCGTCCAGTGCGGCGGGTACGGACCGTACGACGTCGAGGGGGATCGTACGGATCGGCAGACCGGACAGCGCCTCGGGCAGCGAGCGGGGCGCGGACGCGCGTTCCGCCCGCCAGCCGTCCGTGTGGTGCAGTGGAACGCCGTTCATATGCACGACGCCGCTGATCACGGTGCGCCGGGCCGCGGGCAGCGCGGGGGCGACGACGGCCTCGGCGCCCTCGGCGTAGGCGGCGGCCTCCGCGGCGAGACGGCCGCGCAGCTGTGAGTCGACCTTCTTGTACAGCAGGGGAGGCGGGTCGGCCCGCGCCGCGCGCAGCGCCGTCCGCACGGCGTGTGCCGCGTCCGCGGGCGGCAGGTGCCGGGTGTCCAGGTCCACGACGAGGTCGTGCGCGGCAGCGGTCCCGGCCACGTCAGCGGCGTCGAGCGACAGACGGACGGGACCGCCGAGCGCGCGGGCGGTCTCGGCCGCGCCGGACAGGTCGTCCGCGAGCGCGACGACGTACGGCAGCACGGGCGGCGGGGCGGATGGAAGCGGCGGTGGGGGCGGGGAAGCCACGGGATCGAACCTCCTCGGGCGCGCCCGGCGTAGGCGGCCCGGTGAGGATCATGACATATATTGCGTGAACTGCGCGATAGATCTTGCGTGATTTACGCAACCGTGCGAGCGTTCCCATGGCGCCGACGGCCGTCACCCGTGGACCGTGGTCGCCTTCGTGGACGCGACGCGGACCGGCTTACACAGCACATCGCATCGCACCACACCCGGTCGCGGCGGAGCGCGCCGGCGGGAACCACCGCGGCGACCGGTCGAGGCCGGGTAGCCGTACGGTGCCACCCGCAATGCGCACATCACGCATGTGATCGCCTACGAGTACGACCGCATCACCCGCACGACCGGCATTACGCACGACCAGCACCACGCATCACCCGCACCACCCGCCTCGGAAGGAACCCGCCGTGACCGTCGGCCTCGCACTCCCGCACGTGCCCGTCCCGTTGTCCCCGCTCGTCCTCGGGACGATGACCTTCGGCGACACCGCCGACCGCGCGACGGCCGCCGCGATGGTGGACGCCGCGCTCGACGCGGGCATCACCGGCGTGGACACGGCCAACGGCTACGCGGGCGGTGAGAGCGAGCGCATCCTCGCCGAGCTGCTGCCCGGCCGCCGCGACCAGGTGGTCCTCGCCACCAAGGCCGGCATTCCGCACCCCGACCAGGGCGAGCACGCGCCGCTCTCCCCCGAGGGCCTGCGCGCCGCGCTCGACGGGAGCCTCAAGCGCTTGGGCACCGACCGCGTCGATCTCTTCTACCTGCACCAGCCGGACCGCAGGACACCGCTCACCGAGACCCTGGCGACCATCGCCGAGTTCGTACGGGCGGGCAAGGTCCTCGCCCTCGGCGTCTCCAACTTCGCCGCGTGGCAGATCGCCGAGCTGAACCGGGTGGCCGACGAGGTCGGCGCACCCCGCCCCGTCGTCGCCCAGCAGCTCCACAATCTCCTCGCGCGCCGTATCGAGGAGGAGTTCACGGAGTACGCCGCCACCACCGGACTGCGCACGATGGTCTACAACCCGCTCGGCGGCGGCCTGCTCACCGGCCGCCACCGTTTCGAGCAGGCCCCGGGCGACGGGCGCTTCGGCGACTCCAAGCTGGCCGTGATGTACCGCGAGCGGTACTGGAACGAGGACTTGTTCCGCGCCGTCACCGACCTCACCCGCATCGCCTCCGAGGCGGGCCTGCCGCTGACCGACCTGGCCCTGCGCTGGCTGCTGTCCCGGCCCTCCACCGACGCGCTGCTGCTCGGCGGCTCCAAGGTCGAGCACCTGAAGGCCAATATCGCCGCCGCGTCCGCGGGCCCGCTGCCCGTGGATGTCGTGGCCGCCTGCGACGAGGTCGGCGCCCGTCTGCGCGGCCCGATGCCCGCCTACAACCGCTGACCCCGCCACCCACCTCGCAACGTCGCAAGGGAGACACCCATGGCCACCGGCCGCACCTCCGCCCAGTTCGTCGCCGCGCTGCGCAATCGCGAGCGGCTCATCGGCTACTGGTCGTTGCTCGACTCGCCGGTCGCCGCCGAGCGCCTCGCCCGCGTCGGCTACGACTACCTGGCCTTCGACGCCCAGCACGGCCTCTTCGGCTACCAGGGCATGCTGCACAACCTCCTCGCCACCGACACCAAGGGCAGCACCGCCGTCGGCATGGTGCGCGTCGAGGCCAACGACCTCACCTACATCGGCAAGGCGCTCGACGCGGGCGCGAGCGCCGTGATCGTCCCGCTGATCGACAACGCCCAGGACGCCGCCGACGCCGTCGCCGCCGTCCGCTACCCGCCGCTGGGCCGCCGCTCGTACGGCCCGATGCGTGCCCAGCTGCGCATCGGCCCGAACCCGGCCGACACGCACGACCAGACCGCCGTCCTCGCGATGATCGAGACGGCCGACGGCCTGGCCAACGTCGAGGAGATCTGCGCGACCCCGGGCCTGGACGGCGTCTACGTCGGCCCGTCCGACCTGCGCCTGGCCATCGGCGGCGCGACGTCCACCGACTCCTCCGTACAGGACGAGTTCGAGCAGGCCCTCGCCCGCGTCCGCAAGGCGGCCGAGGCGGCGGGCATCGCGGCCGGCATTCACAACGCCGACGGCGAGAGCGCCGCCCGTCGCCTCGCCGAGGGCTTCACATTCGCCACGGTCGCGGCCGACGTCGTGCACCTGCAGCAGATCGCGACGTCCCACCTTCAGGCGGCACGCGGCGAGGCCCGCTGATGCCGACCACGCTCATCACCACGCCCACCTTCGCCCGGCATTCGGCGCGCCCCTGGCAGATCCTGGAGGAGGCCGGAGCGGGTCCCCTGCGCCCCCGCGAGGACGCCGCGCTGCCCACCGCCGAACTGCTTCAGCACGCGGCCGAGGCGGATGCGCTGATCGTCGGCATGGACCCGATCACCCCCGAGGTGATGGACGCCGCGCCCCGCCTCAAGGTGATCGCCAAGCACGGCGTCGGCGTCGACACCATCGACGTGGCCGCCGCCCACGCGCGCGCGATACCCGTGGTGTGCGCGCCGGGCAGCAACTCGCGCGCGGTGGCGGAGTACACCTTCGGCCTGCTGCTGTCCGCGACCCGCTCCCTCGCCACCTCGCACAGCGCGGTGGCGGCGGGCGGCTGGCCGAAGCTGTTCGGCCCCGAGCTGCACGGCAAGACGCTGGGCATCATCGGCTTCGGCCGCATCGGCCGCCTGCTGGCCGGCTACGCCCGCGCCTTCGGGATGGAGCCGCTCGCCCACGACCCGTACGTCTCCGAGGCCGACGTCCGTGCGCACGGCGCCGAACCGGCCGCGCTCGACGCCCTGCTGGCGCGCGCCGATGCCGTCAGCCTGCACACTCCGCCCGACCCGTCCGGCACCCCGCTGCTCGACCACGCCCGCCTGGCGGCGATGAAGCCGGGCGCGATCCTGGTCAACGCCGCGCGCGGCGGCCTCGTCGACGAACGCGCGCTCGCCGAGCTGCTCGGCTCCGGGCACCTCGGGGCCGCGGCCCTCGACGCGTTCAGCACCGAACCCCTGCCCGCCGACCACCCGCTGCGCGAGGCCCCGCGCACCCTCCTCACCTCCCACATGGCCGCCTGCACGCCCGAGGCCAACCAGGCCATGGGCGCGATGGTGGCCGAGGACGTCGTCCGCGTCCTGGCGGGCGAGGAGCCGCACCACCAGGCGCGCTGAGACACCACCGCACACCGCACCACGACACGACCCCTTTCCTCATTCCGGATACCGGCGATGGCGCCGGAAGATCCCCTAAGGATCCGATATGTCCACCACGACCGACGGTGCCACGGCGCCGCCGCCACCCGCGCAGGCCGACCCGTACGCCCTGCGCGCCGAAGACGCCCGCCCGGCCCCCGAGACCTTCCGCGGCCGAGTGCGCCACCTCGGCCCCGGGCTCGTGCTGTCCGCCGCCGTCGTCGGCTCCGGGGAACTGATCACCACCACTTCGCTCGGCGCGAAGGCCGGGTTCGCGTTGCTGTGGCTGGTGATCATCTCGACCGCGGTCAAGGTGTGGGTGCAGATGGAGCTGGCCCGCTGGACCATCCTCAACGGCCGGCCCGCGCTCGACGGCTTCCGCGACGTGGGCCCCCGGATCGGCCGGCTGAGCTGGATCAACTGGCTCTGGATCGGCATGGACTTCGCCAAGATGTTCCAGCGCGGCGGCATCATCGGCGGCACCGCGGCGGCCTGCTCGATCCTGCTGCCGATCCACGGCGCGTCGCTGAGCACATCGTCGCTGACGATCTGGGCCCTGATCGTGACCGGCGCCGCCATCCTCATCCTGCAGACGGGCAAGTACCCCGTCGTCGAGCGGGTCGAGGTCATCGGCATCACCCTCAAGACGATCATCACCGTCGGCCTGGCCCTCGCCCTGCCGTTCACCGCCTTCGGGTACGGCACCGAGCAGCTCGCCGGCGGACTGAGCTTCGAGATACCCGCGGGCACGGTCGGCATCGCGCTCGCCATGTTCGGCATCACCGGTGTCGGCGCCGACGAGATGACGACGTACACCTACTGGTGCCTGGAGAAGGGCTACGCCCGCTGGACCGGCCCGGACGACGGCAGCGAGCAGCGCGCCCGGCGGGCCGAGGGCTGGCTCAAGGTCATGCGGCTCGACGTGGGCGTCTCCTGGGTCGTGTGCACCCTCTGCACCCTGTCCTTCTACGTGATCGGCGCCTCGGTGCTCCACCCGCAGGGCCTGGTGCCCGAGGGCAACGACATGATCACCACGCTGTCGCACATCTACACCGACACGCTCGGCCCGTGGGCGGAGTACCTCTTCCTGGCCGGTGCGATCGCCGTCCTCTTCTCGGTCACGGTCGCCTCGTCGGCCAGCGTCCCCCGCTTGTGGACCAACACCCTCGGTCTGCTCGGAGTGGTCGACTGGCACGACATGCGCTCGCGCACGCGCACCATCCGCATCCTCACCTGCTGTCTGCCTCCGGTGTGGATGTGCATCTTCCTGTGGGTCCAGTCGCCGGTCCTGATGGTGCAGATCGGCGGCATCGGCGGTGGCATCTTCCTGCTCGCGGTCGTGGTCGCGGTCTGGCGTCTGCGTTACACCGGCGTCCCGCCGCGCTTCCGCGCCAACCCCTGGCTGACCGCCGCCCTCGTCCTGAGCAGCGTGGCGATCGCGTTCCTCGGGGTGTACGGAGTGCTCGACACGCTCGAGCTCACGCCCGGCAGCTGAACGGTGACGGGTCCCGGCCCGGTGAGGCCGGTGAGGGGCGGGCTCACGCGGCCCGCCCGGCCCGCATCCCTTCGTACAGGCTCGGGTCGTGGGCGCAGACGATCGTCAGGTCGGGTTCCGCGCGCCGGTGCAGCTCGCTGAGGCGGGCGTGGTTGGCGCGGACCTGTTCCAGGTCGTACGCGACGGCTGTTTCCATGGCGCGGAGGGCCGCGGGCACGGGGGCGCGGCCGTCGAGGGTGCCGGGGTGGTAGAAGGCGTCGCCTGCGTGGAGGATCCAGCGGGTGCCGGTGTCGACCGCGACGCAGGCGTGGCCGCGGGTGTGGCCGGGGAGGGAGATCAGGACGATGCCGGGCGCGACGGAGTCGAGCTCCTTGGCGGCGGCGAATCCGCGCCACGTGTCGCCGTCCGGGCTGTGTTCGACGATGCTCGGGCCGTGGGCCCACTGGGCGGGGCGGAAGCGGAGGCGTTCGCGCCAGGAGGGGGCGTGGATCGCGCCGTGTGCCTCGGCCGCGGTGACGTGGACGGTGGCGTGCGGAAAGTCGGCGAGGCCGCCGATGTGGTCGGAGTCGAAGTGGGTGAGGACGATGTGGCGGACGTCGTCGCGGTGGAAGCCGAGCCGTTCGACCTGGCGGGCGGCGGTTTCCTCGGGGTCGAGGGCCGGTCTGATGTAGTGGCGGGCCGGGCCCACGCGGCGGCCGGGGGTGGCGGTGTCCAGGAGGCCGAAGCCGGAGTCGACGAGCACGAGTCCCTGTGCGTCCGTCTCGAGGAGGAGGACGTGACAGACCAGCCGCGGTCCGCCGCGCAGATGCATGGTGCCGCAGTTGAGGTGGTGGACCTTCACGACAGGTCGGCCTTCGGCGTGTTGACGAGGGTGGGGTGTGGGGTGCCGCCGGCTTCCTTGAGGAGTCCGCGCAGGCAGCGGACGGCCAGGAGCCAGTTGCGCGGGTTGCGCAGGTTCAGGCCGCCGAGCAGCTGTTTCAGCAGCGTGAGGCTGTCGAAGTAGACCCGCTCGCAGACGAGGTTCTCGCCGCCGTCTCCGTTGTCGTCGAAGATGAAGTACGCGGTCATGCGGACCCGGAAGCGGTTTCCGGTGGGCGGGATCGCGCCCAGCGGGCCGAGGTGCGTGCCCAGCAGCCAGAATTCGACGATCACGGCGTCGTCGCTGTGGCGCAGGGCGATGATCTCGTGGTCCTGGTCGGGAAAGGCGTGGCGGCTGTCGCGGTAGTAGCCGCGTACGGCCGTGTCGCCGTCGTGGACCGTCATGGTGGGGATCAGTTCGTAGCGCGGATGAGGGAAGGTGGCCAGGACGTCGTCCCACTCCTGGCGGACCTCGTCGTGGAAGTGGTCCAGGACCAGCTTCTGGCGGGACGCGCGGATCTCGTCGCTGAGCACGGTGGTCATCGGTGGGTCACTGCCTTGTGGGTGAAGGTGGGGCTGGTGCCGGGATTGGTCCAGGCGGCGGTCAGCTCGCTGGAGGGGAAGAACTGCAGGAAGCGGGGGCCGGCCTGGGAGTGGTCGACGAGTGTCTTCTCGATGACGAGCGAGTTGTACTGCTCGGCGGTCGTCTCGATGGTGTTGGCGTTCAGGACGACCTCCTGCTGCCAGGCACGGGCCCAGCGGGCGATGCCGGGCATGCGAGAGTGCTCGGGGGTCAGGCACTCGGCGGCGATGGCGTTCTCGCTGGACGCCCAGATGCCGCTGGAAGTGTTCAGCAGGAGGGTCTGGTTGCCCAGAACGTGGCCGGGGGTGGCGATCACCGCGACACCGGGGCCGAGGAGCAGCGAGCCGTCGACGGCGAGAAAGGCTTCGGGCCGCACATCCCGGTAGGCATCGGGCTGGTACCAGGGCTGCTGAAGCGGGTGGAGCTCGGACATGGCCAGCAGTTCACGCCGTTGCACGATCACCTTGGCGTGGGGGAAGACCGGCTCGAGGGGACCGTCGCCGAAGTCCGGCTGGGGTGTGCTGGTGCCGATCCACCGGCGCAGGTCCTGGGTGTGCAGGTGGTCGAAGAGGAGATAGTCCACGTCCTCGGGCGCGATGCCGAGCCCGGCCAGGTGTCCGAGGACCGTGCCGTGTTCGGTGACCATCAGGGATCGCACCGGGCCAGGTGTACGGCGGGACAGTGCGGCGAAGTACGGGGTGTTTCGGCCGAGTTGGACATCGCTCGGCTCGAACAGGAGCACCCGTCGCCGCCCGTCGCTCTCGGTCCAGCGGACGACGAGCATGCGGTTGGTGATGGCGAGGAACGGGGCGATGGCCCGGGAGGCACGGAAGAGCCCGAACCTCGTCGGATAGGGCAGGGTCACCAGGTCGCAGGTGGTCACGCTGTCCGGGGTACCGGTCGCCGCGAACTCGGTACGCAGCGCCTTCGCCCGCGTTCGGGCCCACCTGAGCTGTGCGCCGTAGCCGCCGGGTATGTCCTCGAGGCCGCCGAGGGTGGTGATCGGGGTGCCGAGCGTGGGCATGTCGAGGACGTCGGTGTCCTGCCAGGCGAGCTTCAACGATCGGGTCCTTCCCTGGTCGGCTCGTGAACCCAGTGCGATCACTCAAAGTGACACTTGCACCGCATGTTTTGTGGGTCGGGACGCTAGACTTGCGACGCAAGTGATGTCAAGGGAAGGTGACGCATGACGGCGCGAGGAACCGGCCGTGGCAGGCGGCTCGGCCTGACCCGCGAAAAGGTGATCGCGGCAGCGGTGGCGATGATCGACCGCGACGGCCCCGACGCCTTCTCCCTGCGCAAACTGGCAACCGAGCTCGACATCGAGAACATGTCGCTCTACAGCCACGTACCGAACAAGGGCGCCCTTCTCGACGGCGTCGCCGAAGCGCTGCTGGCCGGTATCGCCTTTCCCGAGCAGGAGGACGGAACATGGCAGGAGCGGATCCGGGCCCACGCCGCCGCCTTCCGCGCCGCCGCCAAGCAGCACCCGAAGGCGTTCCCCCTGGTGCTGACCCGGCCCACGCAGTCGCCCGCCGCCCTGGAAGCCATCCGCTCCACGCTGTCCTGTTTCGACGAACTCCGCCTCGACCCCGAGGAGATGGTCCACGCCCTGCGCGGCTACACCGCCTTCGTGGTCGGCTCGATCATGCGCGATCTGGGGTACGCCATCTATCTGGGCGCCATGGACAGCGACCAGGTCCAGCAGCGCACCGAAGCCATCGCGGCCTCCGGCGACCCACTTCTGACCGCGACCGCGCCCCATCTGGCCGACAGCGATGACGACGCGGAGTTCCAGTACGGCCTGGAGCTGTTGATCTCCGGCCTGGCCGCCAAGGTCGGCGTTCCCTACGACGACGGCCGCGGCCGCCAGCTACCGTGAGGGCGGTTGCTCCTCGAGTCCCAATCCGGCTTCGCCGCGTACGGGGGTGCGGACCACAAGCCCAAGATCAAGGTCGGCGAGGCCAAGCCGCGGAAGCAGGGGGGCCGTCGGGTTTCGGGTGCCGGACCCGGAGGCGGGTCCGGCTGCGCCCGAGGCGGTTCAGGCGGCGGCGCGGAGCGGCGCCAGGGCTTCGCTCCAGGCGACCACCTGGTCGAGCAGGGTGTTGAGCCCGGCCACGTTGTAGTCGCCGGGCTTGAAGACGCTGAAGTTCTCGAACTCGGTGATCAGCGAGAGCGCCACCTGCTGACGGACGTCGGCCATCTGCAACTCGCCGACGACGAGCCGCAGATGCTCCACGGCCCGGGCCCCGCCGACCCCGCCGTACGAGACGAAACCGACCGCCTTGTTGTTCCACTCCGCGTACAGGTAGTCGATGGCGTTCTTGAGCACGCCGGATGTGCTGTGGTTGTACTCCGGGGTGACGAAGACGAACCCGTCGAAGGAGGCGATCTTCGCCGCCCATTTCTTCGTGTGCTCCCCCTGGTACTGGCCCATCGTCGGGGGCAGCGGCTCGTCCAGATGCGGCAGCGGGTAGTCACGCAGGTCGACGAGTTCGAACTCGGTGTCGCCGCGCTGGGAGGCGATGCCGTGGACCCACTGGGCCACCTGCTCGCCATTGCGGTTGGGGCGTGTACTGCCGAGGATGATGCCGATCCTGGTCATGGGGTGTCCTTATCGGTGCGGTGTTCCGGGTTGTTACGGGGCCCTGAACCGGTGTTCAGGAAGCGCGCGGTTCTCCTGCGGGTGCCGTCAGAACGAGTGGGATCCGAATCGGCCCCAGGCCACGAAAACGGTCAGCGCCAGCAGCACCACGTTCACGGCGACCGACTTGGCCTCCCCGCGCCGGCCGTGGGTGATCGCGGCGCCGAACATGATCAGCCCCAGGCCGGAAGCGGCCAGCGGGACCAGCGCCGGGGCCATGCCGACCGCTGCGGGCAGAATCAGCCCGATCGCGCCGAGGGCCTCGAGCAGACCGATCGTCTTGATCGCCCCTGGCGGGAAGTCCTCGGCCCAGCCCATGGACGGGCTGGCCAGGAGCTTCTCCTTCGGCTGAGCGAGCTTGGCAGCGCCGGCTCCGAGGTAGACCAGGGCGAGCAGGGCCGCGACAGCCCACAAGGTGACGTTCACAGGTACAGATACCTCTGGTGATCGGGTGGTGCGGAACCCTCCGGCGGGCCCACAGGGAAATAGTTGAACTGTCATCCAATGCAAAAGAAGGTAGATGACGCGTCAACCTATCAATCCATAATTTCGGCGAGCTGGGTCAGGCCGCGCGTTCGGCCGAGGTCCGTGCGCTGATCACGGCCCGTCCGCGCTCCGACTGAGGGAAGCGGTTGAGCATCGCGCGCAGCTCCGCGGCGCCGACGTTGGCACCGAAAGGCTCCGTTCCCGGTTCGAGGCGTACGCCTTCGGCCAGCCCTCCGGCCGTGACGGGGTCGAAGCCGAGGGCGTCGACGAGGCGCGCCACGGTGGCGAGGTCGTCCGGATCGTCCCCGGCGATCGCGATCGCCTTGCGGTCCGGCGTGCCCGCGGGCCGGGCGCCGTCCTCGAGGTCGTGGTAGCCCATGTGGTTGAACGCTTTGACCACGCGCGCTCCCGCCAGGTACGCCTGCACGATCTCGCTCGAGGAGGTGAGCGGGTCGGTGAGGTCCTCGCGGCCGCCGTCGACCTCCCACCAGTAGTTCATCGCGTCGATGACGAGCTTCCCGCGCAGCACTTCGGCCGGAATACCGCGGTACTTGCCGAGCGGAAGCGCCAGGACGACGATGTCCGCCTTCGTCGCGGCCTCCTCGGCGGTCACCGCGGCCGCGCCGGGGGTCAGGACTTCGATGGTGAGGGCGATCTTCGCGGGATCGCCCGATCCGGCGATGAGCACGCGATGGCCGGCCGTCAGGGCCAGCCGTGCGAGCACGGTGCCGACCTTTCCCGCCCCCAGGATGCCGACGGTACGCACTGCGGTGGTGTGCATGTCTTCTCCGTTCGTGCGTCAGCCCGCGAGGATGTCGCGGACCATCGGGATCACCTTGGTGCCGTACAGCTCGACGGCGTGCAGGCGAGCGCTGACCGGCTGTGCGCCCGTGGTGTAGATGAGGTCGAACCTGCCCACGCCGAGTGCCTCGATGGCGCGGGCCATCTTTCGGGCGACGGTCTCGGGCGAGCCGATGTAGAGGGAGCCGTGCTCGATCTCGGCCTCGTACTCCTCCTTGCGGATGGGCGGCCAGCCTCGCAGCGCGCCGATGCGGTCACGGATGACCTTGTAGTGCGGCCAGTGCAGCTCGCGGGCCTCCTCGTCCGTGTCGGCGATGAAGCCGGGGGAGTGCATACCGACCGGATGAGCGGTTGTGCCGAACTTGTCGGTGGCGCGGCGGTAGAGGTCGATGTAGGGCGCGAAGCGCTGTGGGGAGCCGCCGATGATGGCGATCATCAGCGGGAATCCGTACTGCGCGGTGCGGACGACCGACTGGGGTGTGCCGCCGACACCGACCCAGGTGGTCAGATGTCCTGACTCGGTCTTGGGGAAGACATCGGCGTTCTCCAGCGGGGCCCTCTTGGTGCCGCTCCAGGTGACGGGCTTTTCCTCGAGGAGTTCGGCGAAGAGCTCGATCTTCTCCTCGAACAGCACGTCATAGTCGGCGAGGTCGTAGCCGAAGAGGGGGAACGACTCGGTGAAGGAGCCGCGCCCGAGGATGACCTCGGCCCGGCCGTTGGACAGTGCGTCCACGGTCGCGAACCGTTGGAACACACGGACCGGGTCGTCCGAGCTCAGCACGGTCACGCCGGACGACAGGCGGATACGGCTGGTGCGGGTGGCGATGCCCGCGAGCACGGTCTCCGGGGACGAGATCGCGAACTCCGGGCGGTGATGTTCACCGAGGGCGATGACGTCGACACCGGTCTCCTCCGCGAGAACGGCCTCGTCGAGGACCTGCCGGATGGCCCGGGCGTCGGAGACCGCTCTGCCGGAGTCGTCTTCCGGCACATCGCCGAACGTGTCCAGTCCGAAGACGAGATCAGACATGGATGGGCTCCTTCGCAAGCAGTTCCCTCACGCGCGGGGCGACCTCGCGGCCCAGCAGCTCGATCGAGCGGGCACGGGCTTCGCGGGGCAGATTCATGACGTCGTACTTGAGGTCGAAACGGCTCAGGCGCAGATCGCGGGCCACTGTGGCGATCTTGCGGGCGACGGTCTCGGGCGAGCCGACGAAAAGAGCGCCCGTCTCGATCTCCGCCTCGTAGCGCTCGCGGGTCGGTTTGTAGAACCCACGCTCCTGAGCCAGCCGGGCGACGGTCGGCTGCCAGTACCGCCACCAGGTCTCGACCGCCTCCTCGTCGGTGTCCGCGACGAGCCCCAGCGAGTGCTGGGCGACCGGCTGCCCAGCGTGCCCGTACTGCTCGAGTGTGCGGTGGTAGAGCTCGACGTGGCCGGCGAAGCGCTGGGGGCGGCCGCCGATGATGGCGAGCATGAGCGGCAGCCCGTAGCGGGCCGCGCGCACCACGGAGTTCGGGCTGCCGCCCACACCGATCCAGGTGGGAATGCCACCGGGCGGCATCCGGGGGTGCAGTAGCTGCTCGACGAGCGGGGGCCGGAACCTGCCCGACCAGGTCACCGCCTCCTCGCGCTGGAGCCGCAGGAACAGATCCAGCTTCTCCTCGAACAGCTCTTCGTAGTCGGCGAGGTCATAGCCGAACAGTGGGAACGACTCGGTGGCCGACGCCCGCCCCAGCACGAGCTGGGCGCGGCCGTTCGAGACGGCGTCCAAGGTGGAGAACTCCTGGTACAGCCGTACCGGATCGTTCGTGCTCAGTACGGTGACCGAGGTGCCGAGCCGGATGCCATCCGTCGCGGTGGCGATCGCGGCGAGCAGGACGGGAGTGGCGCTGTCTGTATGGCCTGGGCGGTAGTGCTCGCCGAGGCTGAACACGTCGAGCCCGGCCGCTTCGGCGAGCTTGGCCTCCTCGACGAGAAGGCGAACGGTCTCGGCGTCGCTCAGCGGCCGGTCGCCGTCGGTCGCGACCTCGCCGAACGAGTTGAGTCCCACTTCGAAGGCTGTGGCCGTCATGGACCTCTCCTGGTGCGCTCCCCGAGGGGATCTGGTTGGCGTGTCAATCATCGAGCCAATGTAATTGATATGTCTACCAAGCAGGTGGTTCGGTGTGAGGTCGGGCCCGTCGGGGTCCGTGTGGGTGTTCGGTGAACTATCACCTACGTTTACACTTTCTCCCATGGAAGAGACGGTGCGATGGCTGACGCCAGAGGAGCAGTGCGCATGGCGGAGCTTCATCCGGTTGCATGACAGGCTCCGGGCCCGGTTGTCGCGCTCGTTGCAGACGGAGTCGAATGTGTCGGCCGCGGACTTCGGAGTGCTGGTCGAGCTGACGGACGTACCGGACGGGCGGCGGAGGATTCTGGATCTTGCCCGGGCGCTGGAGTGGGAAAAGAGCCGGATGTCCCATCACATCGCCCGCATGGTGAAGCGGGGGCTGGTGGTCCGGGACGAGTGCGCCGAGGATGGGCGTGGCGCGTTCGTCGTGATCACGGACGAGGGGCGCGCGATGATCGAGGCCGCTGCCCCCCGTCACGTGGAGGCGGTCCGCGCTCTGTTCCTCGACCACATCACGCCGGCGGAGCTGCGGACGCTGGCGCAGGTCTCCGAGCGCGTGGTGGAGAAGCTGGACGAGGACCCGTCCTGATCACGGCGACGACCGCGGACACCGTGGTCACCCGCTGGACCCTCGACCACCTCGGCTGAGCGACGCGTCGGCCGAGTCGGCCGGGGACGTGGACGAGGTATCCGCGGCTCTCCGAACTTCCGGCTATGACCGGGCGTCACCACGGCGGCGCATGAGGAAGAACACCGCCGCGATCGCGACCACGAACAACCGCGGACAGACTTCCCGGAGGTCAGGGCATGCCGGGCCGGGCGCCGAACCATCTGGCTGGACGGGCGGCCCGGCCAGATGTCCCACGCGCACCACATCACCCGTGCGCGGGTGCACGATCCGGCTCCCGGCGGGAGTCGTCAAGGGCTGAGGGCGGCCCGGGCGATGGTGTCGGCGTGGCGGAACAGATCGGCGTCGGCGCGCGCCCGCGCGCCGATCGCGGTGTTCCAGTGGATGCCCTCCGTCGGGATCCCGAACGCGTACAGCCGCCGGTGCGGCCGGCCGTCGGGGCGGCGCACCCGGTGCTCGGGCAGTTCGACGTCCAGGGCGCCACTGGCCGTGGCCGTCTCCGCGGCACCGCCCCGGTGCGGACGGGCCAGACCCGCGGTGAGCAGGCCGCGCAGCAGCGGGTCCGCGGTGGTCGCGAGGTCCGTGCCGGGCAGCCACGCGTCGAGCAGCGCGCGTGCCCGAGCCGGAGGGCCGCCGGTGGTGGGGGACACGGCGTGGAAGGCGCCGTCGTCCCGGCGCACGGCCACCTCCGGGCGGGCCCCGAGGAACGTCACGACGCCCGCGTCATGGAGGGCGATCAGTTCCGCGATCCGCCGGGCCGGCGGGCCGCTGGACAGATGGGCGCCGAAGGCACGGAACCACGCCAGCGCACGATATGACGGCCCACTCAGCACCCCGGCGAGAACGACCCGCCGGACCTGCCCCTTCACCGCGGCCACCGCCGCCGCGGCGGCCTTCACGGGGCTGCGCCCGGGCGCCCGGGCCGCGTCCAGGTCCGCGCGCAGCCGCCCGGTCAGCCAGTCACCGAACGCCGCGCTGTCGTCGAACCGGAGGCCGTCCAGCGGCCGGTCGAGCGCCGACAGGTCGAAGCGGTCGGCCGGGTCGGGCACCTCCTCGTCGAGCAGTGCCGACCATGCCGCGGACCCGTGCACCACCGCCGCGTATCGCTCGGTGAACCCGGGCGCGGGCACGGCGCCGGGGCGTACCTCCAGCAGTGTCCGGTACCAGGCCGCGCCCGCCTCCTTGGCGATCAGCGGCCACACCTCGGTCATGAAGTCGACGGTGCCGGGCCGCCGCGTGGCGAGCCGCCCGACGGCGGCGCCGTCGAAGTGGCGCAGCGTGTGTCCGGCGGGCATCCGGCCGGGCTCCTGGCCCCGGGCCAGGTACGGTACGCCTCGGCCCGAGCCGACGATCAGGTGCGGCTCGCGGCCGGAGGGAACGTAAGCCGGCCGGTCACCGTCGCCGGTGAACCGGCCGCCGCGCCCGGCGGTGAGCAGCGCCATGTGATCGAAGAAGTTGAGCGCCAGACCGCGTACCAGCACCGGCTCGCCCGGTGGCAGCAGATCGAGGCGCGCCTCGTGCGGCTGACCCGGTGGCAGGTGGACCAGACCCGACTCCCGTGCGCAGAAGGCGAGTTCGAGCTGATCGGGCGCGGTCCGCTGGTCGGTGTGACCGGTGGCGAGGACCACCGCGTCCAGCGGCAGAGTGGTCCCGTCGGCCAGCCCCAGGCGCAGCCGGCCGCCCGCCGCCGCGTCCTCCTCGTCGAGCGCCACCGCCCGCACCGAGTGGTGGACGATGTGGACGTTCCCGGCGGCCGAGTCCACCGTGCGCCGGTACGCCCAGGCCAGATAGCGGCCCATCTGCGCGCGTGCGGGATGGTCCCAGGGGTTCAGGCCCGGGGCGTGGCCGCGCGCCCAGTCGAGGAAGGCGGGCCCTTCGGTGGCGGGCCCGGCCATCCGCACACTGTGGTCGGGGAAGGCGGTGGCGTGTCCGGCGAGGGTGTTCATCAGCAGGTGCTCGGGCTGCCCGGGGTCCCACACCCGGCCGGCGCCGGGCAGGTGCGGTTCCACCACGTGCAGCCGTGCTGCCCGGTCGCCGAGGTTCGCGATCAGCCGTTCCAGGACGGCCGTACCGCGCGGTCCGGCGCCCACGACGGCGATGCTCACCGGACGTCCGGTCATGCCGCCGTGTCCCAGATGCCGGCGAGGGTCCGCTGAAGGTTGCCGCCGAGGACCTTGACAATGTCCGCGGCGGTGTAGCCGCGGTCCACCAGCAGTTCGGTGATGACGGGCAGATCGGCCGGGGTGCCCATGCCCTCGGGGTGCAGGCGGTCCAGGTCCAGGTCCTCCCCGGCCATGGGGATCTCGGGGTACAGGCGGCGCACCCGCGCCATGCCCTCACGGGAGTACTTGCGCTCGTCGCCGACGTCGGTGCCGACGATGACATGGTCGATGCCGACCAGCTCGACCAGATAGTCGATGTTGTCCGCGAAGACCTGCGCGCTCGGGCGGCGGGTCAGACCGTCCGGGTCCAGGAAACCGGACTTGGCCGCCAGCCCGAACACCCCGCCGCGCGCCGCCAGTTCACGTACCACCACGTCGCTCTTGTTGCGCGGGCTGTCGACGAAATGGGTCAGCCCCGCATGGGTGACCAGAACCGGCTTGTCGGACAGTTCGATGGTCTCCAGCGTGGAACGCTCCCCGGTGTGCGACAGGTCGAGGACGACCCCGAGCCGGTTGCACTCCTTGACCAGCGCACGGCCGAAGCGGCTCAGCCCGCCGTTGGCGCTCTCCCCGCTGCCGTCGGCCGCGAAATTCCGGTTCTGGTAGGTGAGCCCCATGAACCGCAGACCCATCTGGTGGAAGGCCGCCAGCCGCCACAGGTCCTCGCCGACCGGCTTGCTGTCCTCGAATCCGGCGAACCAGGCGATGGAGCCGTCTGCCTTGGCCCGCGCCACGTCCTCGAGGCCGTATGCCTGGAACAGCCGCCCCCGGGTCTCGGCCAGGCGCCGCTGCCATCCGACCAGGGCGGCGGCCGCGGCGTCGTAATCCTGGGAGATGGACACCGCGTGGTTGAGCGCCGTGACCCCGGAGGCGGCCAGCTTGCCGAGGTACGTCTCGTCCGCCCAGGCCAACGGGGTGCAGTCGAGGGCGTTGAAGACCACACTGTCGTGGTGCAGGGCGGCTGTGTCGAGGGACACGGTGGAACTCCTTGAAAGGTGAGGGGACGAGGACGTCAGCCGGAGCGCAGGGAGCGGCGCAGGCCGATCCCGCGCTCCACAGCGACCACCACGACCACGGACAACAGGACGAGCAGGACCGACAGCGAGGCGACCGACGGATCGCTGCGGTACTCGACGTACTGGAGGACGGCGACCGGCAGCGGCACGGTGTTCTGCCCGGAGACGAACAGCGAGATCACCGTCTCGTCGAAGGACAGCAGGAAGGCGATGACGCCGCCCGAGAACAGGCCCGGCCGGATCACGGGCAGCGTGATGCGCCGGAACGCGGTGAACCCGCTCGCGCCCAGCGTCCGGGCCGCCTCCTCCGCCCGCGGGTCGGCGGAGGCCAGCGCCGCCGAGACGGTGCGCACGACATAGGGCACGGTCACACCGAGATGGGCCACGATCAGGCCGGGGTAGGTGTCGGTGAGCGGGATCGGCGCCAGGATCAGCAGCAGCGCCAGGCCCAGCACGATGTGCGGGACCAGCAGCGGCGACAGGAACGCCGCCTCGACGGCCGCCCGCCCGCGGAACCGCAGCCTGGTCAGCGCGAGCGCCGCCGGCACCCCCGCCACCAGGGCCAGCAGCGCGGTCGCCGCGGCCGTGACGGCGCTGACCTGGATTCCGGTGCGGAACGCGGCGTTGCCGAACACCTGCCGGTAGGCGTCGAACGTGAACCCCTCGGGCGGAAAGCGCAGATAGGTCGCGTTGTCGAAGGACTCCACCAGCACCACGAGGATCGGCGCGAGTAGGAACAGATAGAGCGCGACGAGGACCGCGCCCCACAGGACCTGGCCCAGCCGGGTCCGCCACGGCGCCCGGACTCCCGGGTGGCCGGTCATGAGCGTGCCTCCTGTGGTCCGGTGAAACGGGCTTCGAGCACCTTCTGGGCGCGCTGGTACACCACGATGACCACCCCGAACACGGCGAGTAGCAGCACGGACAGCACGGCGGCCACCGGCCAGTCCAGGGCCGTGGTGGCCTGGTCGTAGATCTCCGTGGCCAGCACGAAGACCCGGCCGCCACCGATCAGACGGGGCGTCACATAGCCGCTGAGGCTGAGGACGAACACCAGCAGCGCCGCGGTGAGTACGCCCGGCAGCGTGAGCGGCAGCACGACCCTGCGGAACACCGTGTGGCGGGGCGCGCCCAGCGAGGCCGCCGCGTGCTCCAGCTCCGGGTCCAGCCGGCCGAAGCCACTGATCATCGCGAGGATCGCGAACGGCATGTAGATCTCCGTCGAGGCGATCACCACACCCGTGAGGTTGTTGGCCAGCCGCAGCGGCTCGTCGATCAGTCCGAGACCGGTCAGCGACTTGTTGACCAGGCCCTGGTTGCCGAGGATCGCCATCCATCCGAAGGTGCGGGCGACCGAGGAGATCAGCAGTGGGGTCACGGCCAGTGCGACCAGCAGGCCGCGCAGGCGGCTGGTGGTGCGGGCCAGGAACAGGGCGACCGGGTAGGAGACGACCAGGGTGCAGACGGTGACCAGGACGCCCAGCTCCACCGTCTGACCGATGACGTTCCACCAGTGGGCGCTGCCCAGGACCTTGGCGAAGGTGGCGAAGGACACCGTCTGCCGGATGGTGCCGCCCTGCCCCGACTCGTTGACGGACATCCGCACCACCCACAGCAGCGGCATCGCGTAGGTGAGCAGCAGCGCGACAATCCCCGGCGCGAGCAGGGCAAGAGCATGGCGTCCGGATCCGCGGGCCTTCACCGCGACCGGAGCGGACACGGCGGACACGGTGGGCGCGGCGGGTGCGGTCATGCCGAACCCGCCACGATCCGGGGGGCCTCCGGAGCCCAGGAGAGCGCGACCTCGGCACCGGGGCCCAGTGCCTGGTGAGTGCCGGTGGGCCGTTCCACGTCCACGACGGGCCCGTCGCCGCCGATCCGCACCCGGTACGCGACCGTCTCGCCGGCGTAGGCGGCGGACAGCACCGTGCCATGGGGCGCCTCGGTGTCCGCCGAGGGCGTGAGGGCGATGCGGTGCGGACGCAGCAGCACCGTGGCCGGGCGGCCCGGGTCCACCGGGCCCCCGGCCGCCGGTATCTTGCCGAGGCCCGGCAGCTCCACCACCGTGCGCTCTCCGTCGCGCCCCCGGGAGGTGCCCTCGATCAGGTTGGCCCGGCCCACGAAGCGAGCCACGAACGGGCCCGTGGGCCGCTCGTAGATGTCCTCCGGGGTGCCGGTCTGCTCGATGCGGCCCTCGTTCATCACGGCGACGGCATCGGCCATCGACAGGGCCTCCTGCTGGTCGTGGGTGACGAACACGGTGGTGATGCCGGTCTCGCGCTGGATGCGGCCGATCTCGTCCCGCATGGCCGTGCGCAGCTGGGCGTCGAGGTTGGACAGCGGTTCATCCAGCAGCAGTACGGACGGCTCGACGACCAGGGCGCGGGCCAGTGCCACGCGCTGCTGCTGGCCGCCGGACAGCTGGGCGATCCGCCGCCCGGACAGGTGCCCGAGGCGGACCAGGTCCAGTGCCTCGCCGACCCGGCGCCTGACCTCCGCCTTCGCCACCTTGCGCATCTCCAGGCCGAACGCCACGTTGCGGGCCACGTCCAGATGAGGGAAGAGCGCGTACGACTGGAACACCACGCCCATGTCACGTCGGTGCACGGGCACACCGGTCAGATCGTGTCCGTCGACCTCGACGTGTCCCGCGGTGGGCGTGACGAGCCCGGCGATCAGCCGCAGGGTCGTGGACTTACCGCACCCGGACGGCCCCAGGACCGCCAGCATCAGCCCGCGCTCCACGGCGAGGTCGACGCCGCGGACGGCCGCCCCGTCCGCGCCCGGATAGGTCTTGGTCAGCCCGCGCAGCACCAGATGCGGTGCGTCAGCCACTGATGACCTCCTGCTTGATGCGGTCGACCCAGGCGGTGTAGCGCGTGGTGAGCCAGTCCCAGTCGATGGGGATTTGGTTCTTCCGCTGGACATCGGAGGCCGCCGTACGGTTCTTCACGGCCGGGGAGAGCCGCACGTCCCTGTTGACGGGCGCGTAGAAGGCCGCCTCGTCGAACGCCTTCTGGGCCTTGGCACCGATGGCGTAGTCGATGAATTTCTGCGCGGCGGCGGTGTGCGGTGAGTTGGCGGCCAGATTGATCGTGTTGATCTGGGTGACCGTGCCCTCCTTGGGCAGCACCGGCTGGACGACGCCCCCCGAGGAGTCCTTGTAGTACTGGCCGCGGGCGTTCCAGCCCACGGCGACCTGCGCCTCGCCGGACTGGACCGCGGTGTACACGTCCGGCGAGGGCTGCCATGTCTCCACACCGGGGGCCAGCTTCTTGAGCTTGCCGATCGCCGGGTCGATGTCCTTCTTGTAGTCACCGCCGAGGATCTTCTCCAGAGCGATGATCAGCGCGACGCCGCGGGTATCCGCGATGGGCATCGCCAGTTTGCCCTTGTACGCCGGGTCCCACAGGTCGTTCCAACTGGTGGGCGGCTGCTTGACCTTCTTGGAGTGGTAGAGGATCGACAGGCTGTCGAGGCTGAAGCCCGGACCGTAGCCGTCCTTGCTCCTCGCGGTGTCGACGAGTCGGCGGAGGTTGGGCACCTTCGCCGGGTCCAGCTTCGCGAACACCTTCTCCTTGTTGGCCGTCGGCGCCACGGAGCGGTCCATGAGGGCGACGTCGGCGACCGGCCGCGACTTGCTCGCCCGCAGTTTCGCCAGCACCTCGGCGGAGTTCTGGATGGGCACGTACTTGACGGTGATGTCCGGGTTGGCCTTCTGGAAGGGGTCGATCACCGTTTTGGTGAACTCGTCCTGGAAGCTGCCGTAGAAGCCCATGAAGGTGACCGTCTGCTTGCCCGAGCCGCCGCCGGAGGAGCCGGCGGGCGAGGCGGTGGAGGAGCAGGCGGTGGCCAGCAGCGCGGTGGCGGTCAGCGCGGCCGACGCGGCGAGGGCGGGGCGAGGGGAGGGCATGGCTGGTCTCCGGTGGATCCGGTGGAAGGTGTGCGGAGGAGCGGGGCGACGTCCGGCCCGCCGCAACCGTGTACGGCGCGGGTGTCAGCCGGACGTCCCGCTACAGGACTCCCGGGCGTCGCCGGCCGGCCGCGCCGCCGGGTGGTACGGCGTTCCTTCCGGCATGCGCTGGCCTCCTCACCGACAGGTCTGAGCCGACAGTGTGTCCACGAAGATGTTCGCCCGACGAGACGGGCTCATCGGCCGGAGCTGCAAGGTAGCCCGGCCCGACGCCGTGCGCAAAGCCCCTCTCGTCGGTAACGCGGCTGCTCAGAGGGCAGATGACGGGGCCTCCCGGCCTCCGTCCGGGGCGGTGGCTGATGCATCAGGTGGTCGGTGGATCGTGGCAGACTGCGAGGGAAAGCGGGTCGGTGGCCGCGCTTGTTGCATCAGGCTCCGGGCGGTCCACCGGGCGGAGCCATCCCCGTGGTCGGCCGACCGGGCCGGACCGGCGCGAAATTTCTCAGATTCCGAGACGCTATCCAGGAAGTGAGACAGGCATGGGGGTCGCCGCCTACCGGACGGTCGCAGCCGATCTGCGCCGCCGGATCGAACAGGGCGAGTTCGCGCCGGGTGAGCCGCTGCCCTCGCGGGCCGACATCGCCCGCGCCTACGGCATCGGCTCGAACGTCGCCGCCGCCGCGGTGCGGGTCCTGGTGGACGACGGTCTGGCGAAGGGGCGGGCGGGAGTGGGAGTCTTCGTCCGCGAGCGGCGCTCCTCGAGCACCATGGAGCGGTCCTGGACCCGTCAGCGGCTCCAGGGCAGGCTGGCGCTCAGCGAGGGCGGCCGGGAGGCGTCCGGAGCGGGCTCGGTGCGCGGCAGGCCACGGTCCCGGACGGAACCGGCCTCCCCGGAGACCGCCCGCCGCCTGGGCATCGCCGCCACGGACCCGGTGGTCCGCAGCGAATACCTCCTCACCCGGGACAGCAGTCCCGCCATGCTCTGCGTGAGCTGGGAGCCGCTGAGCATCACCGGCGGAACGCCGGTCGCGCTGCCGGGAGCCGGGCCCATGGCGGGCAGCAGTGTCATCGCCCGCATGTCCTCCATCGGACTGCCGGTCACCCGCTCCACCGAGACCGTCACCGCCCGGTCCGCCACCCGTGAGGAAGCGGACACGCTGGACATCGCCCCGGGCGCGCCGGTCGCGGCCATAGAGCGCACCTACTACGGGGGCGAGGGTCCCCTGGAGACGGCGGATCTGGTGATCCCCGGTGAACGCTTCCGCCTCGCCTACGAGATCCCCGCCGTGCCCGCCGACGGCCCCGGCCCGGCATGAGGCTCCCGGGCACCGCCGTGGCCACCGGCCCGGCCGGGGCCCGGGGCCCGGGTGTCAATTGGGCGCCCCCGGCGGTATCCGGGGAAGCGGATCCGCCCGCACCGATGCCGCGTCGGCCAGATGGCCACGGATCAGCTCAGCGGCCTCCCGCTCCTGCGGGCCGCCCACCCGCTCCAGTTCCCCGGCCAGTTGGCGCAGCACCGCCCGGATCTCGGCCCGGACCGGGGCGTGCAGCTCATCGGCGCCGAGCGTGCGGAGCAGGTGATGCAGCAGGACCCAGTTGGCGGTGTACTGGACGGCGGCACCCGCCACCACGTCCGGCGAGACCGGACCGGGCCGCCGCCAAGTGGCGGTCAGCAGCGCGTCCAGCAGACCGGTGACGCCCGGCACGGCCGCGTCGACGGCGTGCTGCCAGGCGAGGCGGTTCAGCCGCGCGGGCTCCAGCAGCGCCTCGGTCACCACCGCCGCGGCCGACCGCACCGCCGTGAACGGGTCGAAGACCCGGCCACCGGCGGTGTCGAAGTACTGCGCGGTCCGCTCGTAGCGGATGGCCGGGGGAGTCACCGAACGCAGCGCCGCCCCGGGCAGGGCCAGTTCCTCGGCGCCCAGCAGGGATGCCAAGGTGTCCACGGCCCGCCACTGCGCGGCCCCCTCCACGGCCGTCGATCCACCCCCCGGCTCCCCGGCCAGGCCGTACGCGTAGTGGACGCCGCCGATCAGACGGGCGACGGCTGTCACCTCGTGCCGGTGGAGCAGGTACAGCAGCACCAGCCGCTCCTCCAACTCCCCGGTCTGCCGTCCGGGCGGCAGGACTCCGGGCGAGAAACCCGCCAGCGCGACGGCGCGCACGCGCAGGATGGCCGCGAGCGAGGCCAGGGCGTCCCCGTCCATGACCCACGGAACGCCCCCGGGGTGGGCCGCGCCCGGCCCACGGCTGTCCTCATCGGTGACGTAGACCAGCCCGGCCCCGGCGGCCTCGGCGCGCAGCCCCGCCAGCGAGCGGCCCTCGTCACCCCCCGGGAACTCGCCGTACGCGTGGGCGACGAGGAAGTGGTCCCACGGGCCCAGGCCCGGGCCGTACGCGGCGGACAGGTCCGGCTCCCCGCCCTCGGTGACGGAGATCCGCGCGTGGGGGTAGTCCATGACCGAGGGCCGGGGGTGCGATGTGCTGGCGAAGTTGTGCATGAAGCCGAGGGCGTGCCCGATCTCGTGGGCCGCGAGGTGGCGCAGCCGGGCCAGGACCAGTTCCTCGACGGCGGCGAGCCGCCGCGTCTCATCGGGGTGGCCGTAGGGGGCCAGAAGGGCCTCGCCGAGGGCGCGGACCTGTTCCAGGCGCTGCGATCCCAGCCGCACCCGCGCGGTGAGGATCTCGCCCGACCGCGGATCGGTCAGCGCCTGACCGTGCGACCAGCCGCGTCCGGCCCGGTGCACCCACACCACCGCGTTGACCTCCGGATCGTGCGGATCGAAGTCCGGCCCGCCGGCCTCCACCCGGTAGGCGTCCGGTATACCCAGGCGGGCGAACGCCTCCCGCCACCAGTTGCCGCCCTCGATCACCGCCGCGCGGAACGGTTCGGGGATCGCCGGGTCGACCTGGAAGACGATCGGCCGCCGGACCCGACCGGTGGCGGAACCGGTCCTCTCCAGCCGGAACCGCGGCTGGAACATGACCCGGGTGTCGCCCGTCCCGGACATCGCGTGATCGGTGTGGCCGATGCCGTAACCGCCCGATCCGGGGTGATAGCGCCGGGCGGCGAGCGGCCGCCGCGGCAGCCGGAACAGAATGAGGTGCTGGACGAAGGTCAGCGCGGACGGATCCGCGGCGACGCCCCGCACCGCCGCGCCCCGGCCCGCCCCCCGGAACGTCAGCAGGGCCGGCAGGCGGACGCTCCCGGGCCCGGTCCGCGCCTCGGCCGTCAGCGCGAGACTGGCCGCGGCCTCGAGTTCGTACTCGCCCTGTTCCCGCTCGTACAGGTGCTCCGCCAGCCGGTCGAGGTCCGTGACCACCAGGTCCGTGGCGTCCACGACGGCGGCACCCGACTCCTCGCGCAGCACTGGCCCGCTCCACAGCACGGCCGGTGCGAAGGACTCCTCACCGGCCCGCACGGCGGCCGGATCACCCGTGGTCCGGTAGTGCTTGTTGCGCACCACGAACAGCACACGGTCACCGACCCGCCGGAACTCGGCCGCCCGTGCCTTGCCCAATCGCCCGCGGTCCAGGCCCAGCTCGCTGGAGCCCAGGCCCTGGGCGTGGGACACCACCAGAAGCAACGGGACGCCGAACTCCCTGATGCCGAGCAGCACCCGGCCGCCGTGGCCTTCGTCGCCGATCAGCACCACGGCGGCGGGATCGGTGGCAGGGAGGCTGGGCTCGGTGTCGGTCATACCGGTGTCCTCGGAAACGATCGGGTGGCCCATGGCGGGCGGTACGCGGCCGATCCTAGGGGCCCGCGCCGGACCTGCGCATGGCTGTCGGACGTGGCCACCTGAAGCCCCGATGCCTCTCGTATTCCGACCGCGCCGCTCGCCCCTCCCGTACGGGCCCAGGGCCCCTCCCCGTCGCACACCGGAGAGTCGCACACCGGAGAGAAGAGAGTGGTGACCGCGTGGCTTCATGGTCGGTTCTGGACATCAAGGCCCGGTTGCCAGATAGTTCGGGCCTTGGCCCCGGCGGGTGCGTTCGACGGCATCGAGACGGGCGAAGGGCGTCTCGCCCATGAGGCGTCGCCACTCGGCGAGATCATGGACGGCCCACAGGTCGTGCTCGGCCGGGTCGAGCCGGATGCGGCGCAGTTGCTCGGAGCTGAGTCGGCCGCCGTCGAAGACGAAGCCGATCTTGCCCAGTGGCCAGCGGGGGCCCGGGGGGCGGTAGTGCGTCAGCAGCAGGCGTGGTTGGCCCTGGCCGAGTTCGAGCCCGGTCTCCTCGGCCGCTTCCCGGCGTGCGGTCTCCAAAGGGTCTTCCCCGGCGTCGGTGTTGCCTCCGGGGAACTGCCACAGGCGGTCGCCGTACACGGAGCGCAGCTGAACCGGGCGATCGTGCTCGTCGCGGATGTACAGACAGCCGTACACCGTGTGATGGGGCACCGTCTGAACGTACTCCGCGGGAGTCAGGGGCATGGTGTGGCCGGGCCGTCCCGGACGGTGGTCGAACTCGAAGGCCAGGGCACCGAGGGCTTCCTTGTCCGGTGGGTAGATGCGGCGGAGGTTGGCGAGCTGCTCCTCGCGCGTGGAGCCGGAATCGATGCGTGCCGGATCCTCCGCGTCAAGAAGCTCGTCGAATGAGCTGTACGGGGTGATCCGCTTCGCGACGATGTCGAGTTCCCGCCCACTGTCCGGCTCGCGGAAGACGATCGTGTCCCCGGTTTCGACGGCCGCCCTCTTGGGTGTCCCGACGCGTACTTCGATCGTTTTGCGTCCGGATTCCACCTGGGCGTAGTAGCGCTCTCGCAGGGTGAAGTGGTGCTGTCGCGAGGTGGGCGTCGCGTCTCGGGCATTGGCGGGTGCGGGTTGCGTGTGGTCGGCCGACGGCGAGGACGGTGGCGTGGCCTCGACCGGGTGAGGGCCGCGCAAAACCACGAAGGCCAGCCCTTCGGCGTCGTGCCGCTCGGTGGTGGACCAGCCGGCCCGCAGGTGGGCGAGTTCGTCCTCGTCGAGCGCGATGCCGCGCCGCTCGGCCGGGGTGTCGGCGGCGAGGGGCGTGATGACCACGATGGCGGCGCCAGGTCGCAGGCGGCTGCCGAGGGCCAGCATGGTTCGGTCGCGGTGCTTCAGGAAGGGATACACGAACCGGAGGGTGATCACGTCGTAGCCGTCGGCCTGCAGCGGCGCCCAGTCGTCCAGTTCGATGTCCAGGCGCAGCCACTGGGCGGCGTTTCCGTGCTGGGCGGTTGCCTCGGCGAGGGCGTTGTCCGACCAGTCGACGGCGTCGACGTGGTAGCCGAGCGAGGACAGGTGGGCTGCGAGTTCTCCGACCCCGCACCCGACGTCGAGGGCCTTGCCGTCGACAGGGGCGGGAAGGTGTGTGGCAAGCAGTGACCGCTCACGGTCGCCGAGTGGGCGATAGCGGCGGCCATCGGCGTAGCCGGTGTTCCATTCGTCCTGTGTGATGGACACGAGGGGTACGTCCTTCCGAAAGCGACGGGTTCGAGGCAGTGGCGCAGAGGGTGTGAAGGGATCGGGGCGGCCGGCGCAGTGGTGGATGGGATCCTCTCCACAGCGGAACGGGTGGGGAAGCGGGCCGGGTCGGTGAGCGTGGTCGTTCGGCCGGTGCTGGTGGTCACGCGCAGCCGGCGACGGCGCCGGCCAGCCCCATCCACGCACCGGTGTCCGCGGCTGTGCCGGGAGTCGGTTGTTCTTCTGTGCTGGCCGAGGTCAAGGTGGTCCCCCTTTGACGGTCGCCCGCCTGGCTTGTGAGGGTCAACGACCCAGCCGGAATTTCGAACACGTGTGTTTCAGCCGGGCTTGAAACCCCGTGATTGAGCGCCTGCCGGAGCATGCGGATTGCACCGACCCCTGCCCTGCAAGGGCCGGGCCCGGAAGGGCCGTGGCCAAAACGCCGACGGTGCCGCTGAGACCCGCACGCCGCTCTTCGGCCGGACGTGACGACCGGTGAGAGTCGGCGTGGCGCAGCAGCCGCCATAGCCTGGCCACCGGCGGGCTGCTGCGGAACCTGTGCGCGATCACCGCTTGGACGGGGGCCCGCGCCGACCGTAAAGGCACGCTGTCCTATACGTCGGGCTCTCTAGAAGGAGACCTTCGCCCTATCGGGCCAGGGCCCGTCAAGGCAGTGTCAACGTCCTCGTGACCGGCGCCAAGGACGCGTCAAGGAGTGCGCAGAGCGCCCGGAACAAGCGCTTCGGTAGGGGAAGCAACCCTTCCCCTCGGGGAGTTGATCGCCAGTGAGCGGAGCGCGTCGGCTGCGATGAGTGACGTACGGACCAATACGAGTGACGTACGGACCGCCGGGGGTGAGGTACGCCCTGGACGCCTCAAGGTCTACCTCGGGGCCGCCCCGGGGGTGGGGAAGACCTACCGCATGCTCGACGAGGCGCGGCGCAGAGCGTCGCGCGGCGCCGATGTCGTGGTGGGGTTCGTCGAGTGCCACGGGCGGCCCGGCACGGAGGGGATGCTCGACGGCCTGGAGGTCGTCGAACGGGCCTCGTGCGTCTACCGCGGCGGGGAGTTCGAGGAGATGGACCTCTGCGCCGTCCTGGCGCGCCGCCCCCAGGTCGCGATCGTCGACGAGTTCGCCCACAGCAACGTCCCCGGCGGCGGCCGCAACCCCAAGCGGTGGGAGGACATCGAGAAACTGCTCGCGGCGGGGATCGATGTGATCAGTGCCCTCAATATCCAGCATCTCGAGTCACTCAATGACGTCGTAGAGAAGATCACCAGGGTGCCGCAGCACGAGACGGTGCCCGACGAGGTCGTACGACGGGCCCATCAGATCGAGTTGGTGGACATCCCGCCCGAAGGGCTGCGCCGGCGGATGGCACACGGCAACATCTACGCACCGGAGAAGGTCGACGCGGCTCTCGCCAACTACTTCCGGCCCGGCAATCTGACCGCGCTGCGTCAGCTCGCCCTGCTGTGGGTCGCCGACCGCGTCGACGAGGCGCTGCAGTCCTATCGCTCGGAGCACGGCATCGGCGGGGTGTGGGAGACCCGGGAGCGCGTGGTCGTGGCCCTGACGGGCGGACCGGAGGGCGACACGCTGATCCGGCGGGCCGCCCGCATCGCCGACCGGTCGGCCCGCGGTGACCTCCTCGCCGTCCACGTCACGCGCAGCGACGGCCTGGCCGCCGGCGCCTCGCACGCCTCCCTGGCCCGGCAGCGGCGGCTGATCGAGGATCTCGGCGGCAGCTACCACTCCGTGGTCGGTGACGACGTCGCCACCGCCCTGGTGGACTTCGCCCGCGCCGAAAACGCCACCCAACTCGTCCTCGGCACCAGCCGCCGTGGCCGGCTGGAACGCTTCGTCACCGGGCGCGGCACCGGCGAAACGGTGGTCGAACTCTCCGGGGACATCGACGTCCACAAGGTCACGCACGAGCGCGCCGGGCGTGGCACGCTGCTGCCCTCGCGCAAGCGCACGCTCTCGACCGTACGCAGGATCGCGGGCCCGGTCGCCGGTCTGCTGCTGCCTGTGGCGCTCACTTTCCTGCTGGATCTGGACGTGGCCAGGGACCGGCTCAACCTCACCAGCGAGGCCCTGCTCTTCCTTCTCACCGTGGTGGGGGTGGCCTGCATAGGCGGGGTCGTGTCGGCGGTGATCGCGTCGGTGACGGCGTCGCTGCTGCTCAACTACTGGTTCATCCCTCCCATCGGTCGGTTCACGCTCGACGATGCGAACGCGCTGCTGGCGCTGGCGGTCTTCGTGGTGGTGGCCGCCGTAGTGGCCGCTGTCGTGGACCGCTCGCTGCGCTTGTCGAGGCGCTCGGCCCGCGCCACCGCCGAGGCGGAGACCATGTCCTCGCTCGCCGGCACGATCGTGCGGGGCGGCGCGGCGATACCCGCCCTGGTGGAACGTACCCGCGAGACCTTCGGCATGGACTCCGCGGAGCTGGTGGACGAGTCGCCCGGAGAGGACGGCGTGACGGCCGTACCCGCGGGCCCCGGTGCCTTCCTGGTCCTGCGCGGCCGCACCCTCACGTCCTCCGAGCGGCGCGTGCTGGCCGCCTTCGCCGCGCACGTGGGGTCGGCGGTCGAGCGGGCCCGGCTGGCCGAGGCCGCCGCCGAGGTCGAACCGGTCAAAGCCGCCGACCGGATGCGTACGGCTCTTCTGCGAGCGGTCGGCCACGACCTGCGCACCCCGCTCGCCGCGGGCTGGGCGGCCGTCACCTCGCTGCGCAGCCGGGACGTGAAGTTCTCGCCCGAGGATCAGGACGAACTCCTTGCCACCGCCGACGAGTCCATGGCCACGCTGAACCGGCTGATCGAGAACCTCCTCGACCTCAGCCGCCTCCAGGCCGGCGCACTCACCCTCAACCTGCGCGCCACCACCCTGGAGGAGGTCCTCCCCGCGGCGCTCGCGGACACCCCCGAGGTCGAGGTGGCGGACTTGGAGGAAGTTCCCGCGGTGCTGGCCGACCCACCCTTGCTCGAACGGGTGATCGCCAACCTGGTCGGCAACGCCGCCCGCCACAGTCCCGCCGGGCGGAAGGTGCTGCTGACCGCCAGCGCCCACGCGGGCCGCGTCGAACTCCGCGTCGTCGATCGCGGTCCCGGCCTCCCACCCACCGACCGCGACCGGATCTTCGAACCCTTCCAGCGCCTGGGCGACACCGACAACACGACGGGCCTCGGCCTGGGTCTGGCTCTCTCGCGGGGCCTGACCGAGGCGATGGACGGCACCCTCACCCCGGAGGACACCCCCGGTGGGGGGCTGACCATGGCGCTGTCCCTGCCCTTCGCCGAGCGGGCGGAGCACGCCAGGGGTACGCAGAGCACCGGAGGCGGGCGTTTGAGCTCCGAAGCGGCGTACGAGGGCCTGGGCTCCCAAGGCGCTGTGGTGGACGCGGAAGGTGAGGTCACGGCGTGATGACCGGCTATGCGCTCCGGAACCGGCTTGCCGTGCCGGCGGCCCTCGCGGGATGGTTCCTGGTGGCACTCGTGCTCGTGCTCTTCCGCACCGCCTGTCCCGTACGAACGCCGCGCTGATTCTCCGTCGTGGCCGTTGCCGCGGTCGCCGCCCTCGGGAGCCGCGTGGCGGGCGCGCTCGCGGCGCTGTCGGCGGCGGCCTGGTCGTGTCCCGGCCCGCGGCACCCGGTCACGCTCGCCCGCGGGGGCTCCATCGGATCACTCACGGCGGCGTTTTCGGCGGACGCATACGGAACCTTGACGCCTGACCCTCACCGCATCCGGAACCGGGCGCGTCCGACCTGCCGTTCTTGGCTGGACGCCGCGTGCGGCGAGGCCGTCACCGTCGTAGTGCCCTCCCGGCGAGACGGGCACGGGGCCGGGATCGCCGCGCTGCACCGCGACCCGCACTCGCCCATCGAACTGCTGTGTCGGAGCCCCCGGACGAGCAGACCCTGCGGGCCGCGGCCGTGCAGCGCTGGTGGCAGCCGCCACGGTCGTGGTGGGGGCCCGGGCTTCACCCCGGCAGGAGTCGTGTGGGTCACACGGCCGTCAAGAGCGCGTCAAGGTTGAGGGCTTTGGCGCGAAGAAGCCGCAAGGAGCGGTCGGACATGGCCGGAATTGGACAGACCCTGAGGCACCGCGTATCGCCTCCCCGCCTGCGCGGGCCTTTGTCACGAAGGAGCACGTATCCCATGTCTGTCCTGACCGCCGGGCCGGGCGAGGCCCCCGCCGCCGAGGAACCGCCCGATACCGGTGAGCGCCACCGGCTCACCGCCGTCACCGGCCTGGCCGCCCTCTCGCTGGATGCCATGGCGTCGGTGGCGTATGGCCCCGAGGCGATCGTCCTCGTACTGGCCGCCGCGGGCGCGCACGGCCTCGGCTTCACGCTGCCGGTCACTCTGGCGATCGCCGGGCTGCTGGCGGTGCTGGTGGCCTCCTACCGGCAGGTCATCGCCGCGTTCCCGGAAGGCGGCGGGTCGTACGCCGTCGCCAAGACCCATCTGGGTGCGAGGACGAGCCTGGTGGCCGCGTCGTCGCTGGTCCTGGACTACGTACTCAATGTCGCCGTGGCGGTCACGGCCGGTGTCGCTGCTCTGACCTCCGCCTTTCCCGAGCTGTACGGCGAGCGGCTGTGGCTGTGCCTCGTCGTGCTGGTGCTGATCACGGCGGTGAACCTGCGCGGGATCGTGGAGTCGGCGCGGGCGTTCATCGTGCCGACCGCGGTCTTCGTCGTCTCGATCCTGATCCTGATCGGGGTGGGGCTGTTCCGGTCCGCGCCGGTCAGTACCGAGGCCGCCGCGGGCCACGCCTCCGTGCTCTCGGACAACGCGACGACGGTCGGCGCGCTCCTTTTGCTGAAAGCCTTCGCCTCGGGCTGTTCGGCACTCACCGGTGTGGAGGCGATCGCCAACGCCGTGCCGTCCTTCCGCGTCCCGCGGGCGAAGCGGGCGCAGCGCGCGGAGGTGGCGCTGGGTGCGGTGCTCGGCGTGATGCTGATCGGCCTGTCCGTGCTGATCTCCCGTTTCCACCTCCAGCCGGTCGAGGGCGTCACCGTCCTCGCGCAGCTGGCCGACGCCTCACTCGGCCACAATGGGGCGTTCTACGTCATCCAGTTCGCGACCATGATCCTGCTGGCGCTGTCCGCGAACACGTCCTTCGGCGGGCTCCCGGTACTGCTGAAGCTGCTGGCCCGCGACAACTACCTCCCCCACGTCTTCGCCCTGAAGGCCGACCGCCAGGTGCACCGCCACGGCGTGCTCGCGCTGTCCCTGGTCTCCGCCGCGCTGCTGGTCTTCTCCGGTGGTGACACCAACACCCTCGTGCCGCTCTTCGCCATCGGCGTCTTCGTCGGCTTCACGATCGCCCAGGTCGGCATGGTCCGGCACTGGCGCGAGGAGCGGGGGAGGGGATGGCGGGGCAAGGCGCTGCTGAACGGGTTGGGTGCCGTGCTGACCGGCGTGTCGGCCGTGGTCGTGACGGCGACCAAGTTCGAGGACGGCGCCTGGCTGATTGTCATCGCCCTGCCGCTGCTGGTGGCCGCCTTCACGGCCGTGCACCGCGCATACGCCCGGATCGGCGAGCGCCTGGGCCTGGGCCGCATCCCCGAGCCACCGCATCGAGACCGCTCCGTGGTGATCGTGCCCGTGTCGAACCTGTCGCGGCTGACCGTCGAGGCTCTGAACGCCGCCGCCTCGCTCGGCGACGAGGTGCGCGCGGTCACCGTCTGCCACCCCGACCCCGAGGACCGCGCGCAGACGCACGCCCTGGAGCGCGCCTGGGCGCGCTGGGACCCCGGGGTTCCGCTGATCCAGCTCACCTCCGAGCGCCGCTCCCTGGGCCGCCCGATCGCCGTGTACGTGGGTGAGACGGCCGCTGCCGGGCCCGGTACCCGCGTGACCGTGCTGATCCCCGAGGTCGAGCCGGACCGGCTGTGGCAGCGGCTGCTGCAGAACCAGCGGGGCGCCGTGGTCGCCCACGCCGTGCGGAAGGACACGGACGCGGTGATCTGCAGGCTGCGATTCCGCATCTGATCCCTCACCCCGGTGGCCCGCGCCCCACGGTCGTGGCCGACGGCGTGTTCAGGCGCCCGGGGGGGATTGGTTCCCGCAGATGGATCAGCCCGCCGTAGGAGTTCCGTCAAAAGCGTACGAACCTGCGTATGGGAGGCGTCAACGAAGGCCGAATCCGGCCAGGGATGCGCTTTCCTCTAACAGTCCCTCTCCACCCGGGCCTCCTCCAGGAGTTAGCGATGGCCGATGTGGCCTTCGTCGTCATCACGATCGCGGTGTTCGCGCTGGTGGCTCTCGCCGCCAGGGGGGTGACGAAGCTGTGACCGCCGAGAACGTCGTCGGCCTGATCGTGGCCGTCGCTCTGCTGGGCTATCTCGTCCTCGCCCTGATCTTCCCGGACAGGTTCTGACCCTGACACTTGGCTGCTACCGCAGCGGGCGATATGAGTCCCGTCCTCGCCCCGGCGCGGCTATGAGTGCGAGCAACTGGAGCACACTGGGCTTCTCCTCGATCGACCTGGACCAGACGTTCAACACCGCCGCGTCTTTCGTGGCGAACACCAACTGGCAGTCGTACTACGGCGAGCAGGCCATGGGCCACGTCATGGCAGGAGGCCATCAAGGAGCTGGGCACCAACGGCGGCCGTTGGCCCGATCGCCGTGTATGAGCGGGCGCCGGCCACCACCGCGGACGCCGCGATCAGCACCACACTCACGAACGGATGACGTACTCCCCGCCTACGGCGCGGGTCCCGGCGACCTGACCAACCGCTCCGTCAGCGACATGCCCGCCACCCGGTGCGGCGGCAGGACCTTGACGAGACACGGCGTGGCAGCACGGCCATCCGGCCCGCGACGGTACGAGATCACGCGACTCCGCAACGGCCCTGCGCCGGGACCTGCCATGCTGAGCGGGTTCGATTCGATCCTCACACCTTGGAGGTTCTGATGCGTGCAGGCGTCGTTGTCGCCGCGCAGCCCGGTGTGGAGGACCTCGCCGTGCGGGCCGAGGAGTTGGGCTTGCACAGCTTCTGGGTCAACGACACCCCGATGGTCCACGGTGACCCCTTCGTCGCCTTGAGCCTGTGTGCGAAGGCCACCAGCCGCATCAGGCTCGGCATCGGCGTGACCTCACCGGCGCTGCGCTCGGCACCGGCCGCCGCGAGCGGGCTCGCCAGCCTCAACGCCCTGGCACCGGGCCGGATCATCTGCGGAGTCGGCACCGGAAACACCGCCCGGCGCACCCTGGGCATGCGGCCGACCACGGCGGCCAGGCTGGAGAACTTCACCGCCGCACTGCAGGACCTGTGCGCCGGACGTTCGACCGAGTACCGCGAAGGTGACCGGGTCCGCGGCATCCGGTTCCTGCACGCCGGGGCGCACGTGAACACCGCCGACCCGATCGAGTTCGTCGTGGCCGCGCTGCTCGGACCGAAGGCCGCCGCCGTCGCCGGCCGCCGCGGCACCGGCCTCATCTCCTTCGGCCTGCTGGACCCCACCGCCTGGCACGCGCTGCACGACACCCGCCGCCACGCCGCCCAGGGCGCACCCTGCGACCCCGACTCCCGGGCGGACTCCTACGTGGTCACCTCGCTCCATCTACTCGACGAAGGCGAGGACCCCCACGGCGACGCGGCCCGGGACGCGACGGGCCACCTCGTCCTGTCGCTGCTGGCCTTCACCGCCGACACAGCCGCCGACACACCCGCCTTCGCCGAGCAACTCGGCCCCGAGGAACGCGAGGCGGTGCGGCGGCTCCTCGACCGGCGCGGCACCACCTCCACCGCGCCGGACCGGCACACCAAGCTCTACCCCAACTACCTCGGACGCATCGCACCGCAGGACCGGGACCTGGTTCTGCCCTCGCTGATGAACACCCTGGCCCTGGTCGGCACCCGCGACGACCTCCTCGCCCGCATCACCACCCTGGAACAGGCCGGTGTCGACGAACTCCTCGTCCAGCCGGTGATCGACCCGCCCACCGAAATGGCCCAGCTCGCGAAACTCCTCATCTGAGCTGACCCGCCCGCCGCACGTCCTTGACCTGCACACCTACAAGATCACCAAGACTTCGCAATCGCCCTGCGTCAGTGCCCCCTCGCCGCTATGAAGGCGAGTTGCCGAAGCCGGGAACGATCGTAGGGTGGAAGGAAGGGCCAAAGATGCCCATTGGGCCTGCGACGCCCGCATTTCAGGCGGGCTGATATCGGTGACCGAGGTCGCGGCCTCCAGTGAATTTCACGCCACAGGATGGGACGGTCCTTGAGTCTCAAGGAGTTTGTGGCCATGTTCGATGGGTTCGAAGAGTTCGATATCTCCACCGCGGGTGCGTCGGTCCATGGATGCCGAGGCGGCAGCGGACCGCCTCTGCTGCTCCTGCACGGTATTCCGGAAACCCATCTGATGTGGCATCGGGTAGCGCCACATCTCGCCGAGCGCTACACCGTCGTCGCCACCGATTTGCGGGGGTACGGCGACAGCGGCAAGCCGCCCAGTACCGCCGATCACGAACCGTACAGCAAGCGCGCGATCGGCAGTGACCAGATCGAGGTCATGCGAGAACTGGGCTACGACCAGTTCAGCCTCGTGGGACACGATCGCGGGGCGCGCTGCTCCTACCGTCTCGCACTGGATCACCCCGATACCGTTCTCCAACTCGCCGTCATGGACGTCGTTCCCGTTGGCGACGCATACAATCGCGCCGACAAGGACTTCGCCCTCCTCTACTGGCAATGGTCGTTCCTCGCCGCGCCAGAACCGTCCCCGGAACAGTTCATCAACGCGGCACCGGCCAACCTGGTCGACTTCATGCTCGACTCGTGGTCCGAGGTGAAAGACGCTTTCCCGGCCGAGGTACGTGACGAGTACATCGAGAAATTCAGCCATCCCGATACGGTGCACGCCATCTGCGAGGAGTTCCGCGCCTCCCCGACCCTGGACTACGAGCAGGACGAGGCGGATCGCGGGAACCGGAAGATCTCCTGCCCCGTGCTCTTCCTATGGAGCCAGCAGGGTTCGGTCGCGAAACTTTACGACGATCCGCTCGCGATATGGCGGGAGTGGGCCGATGACGTTCGCGGTGGCCCGGTGCCGGTCGGTCACTTCATCCCGGAAGAGGCACCCGAGGAGACCACACGTCAACTGCTGGATTTCCTACAGTAGTGCCCTTCCGCGAATGGCTGCGGGGCGGCAACGTCATGCCACTCCAGAATCAGACGATTCCGCAGACGTCTGCCGGCGTCGGTTCCACAAGAGACAGAGCCGGGCGCCGTCGTGCTCAGCGCCCGGCGTGACCACCGGAAGTCGTGGTCTCCTTCGTGCGCATCGGACCTATGTTCTGTTGCTGCCTGAGCCCGTTCGCATGGCGGAGTTTCCGGTCATGTGGCCAGGTCCAGCCATTCCCCGACGGCCAGCACGTGTGCGCGCCGTCCGGCGTGCGTGCGGAACTCATTTTCCGGGTCGGAGACCTCGACGTAGCCCGCGATCTTGTCCGGCTGCTCCGCCTCGTAGTGGATCGGTACTGCGTACCGGGCGTCGAGGATCTCCGCGGCCGCGGCGGCCTGCCTCGGGTCCATCGCGGCGGGCAGCGGGCTCGGCGGCTGCAGGTGCGGTGCGTCGACCACCGCGCCGTTGGCGGGCAGGAACACCGCGTCGAACGGGCTGAACCGGCGCGCGATGAGCCACCAGTAGCCGTGGAACATCGTGTCGCCGCCGTGGAAGACCCGCTGCCCGTCGGCCTGCACCACCCAGTTCAGCTGCGGGTCGCCCAACCCGTCGACGGAGGGGACCGCGGTGACGCGGAACGGCCCGACTTCGTGGGTGGACCATGCGTCCACGACCTCGGCGGCCAGCCGGTGCAGGGCCAGCTCGCGCTCGGCCGGCAGCGTCGTCACGTTGTCCACGTCGTCGCCGTGACCGGGCGCCGGTCGCAGCACCGGCGCCCCCGGCGTCAGCGCGTCCGCGAGCGCGGACGCGTCGGTATGGTCCCGGTGCAGGTGGGTGACCAGTGCGGCGGTGACCTTCCCGCTCGGCACCGCCAGCCCCTCGCCGGGCTTCCACCCCGTGAACAGCGGTGAGAGGTCCCGCACGTAGTCGATCACCAGTCGCTTGCCGTCTGCCTCGATCTCCAGTCCGGCCCAGCCCAGTCGTCGTACCCGCATCTCGCACTCCTTCGTCCCGGTGGTTGCCACGAAAGTTAGCGGACGGTCGTTCGCTAAATCAATAGCGAACGCGCGTACGCTATCCTGGTCACATGTCACCACGACGCTCAGCGGCCGAAGCGCAGGCCACCAGGGGCCGGATCCTCGGCCGTGCCGCCGAGATCGCCTCCGAGGAAGGGCTGGACGGCATCACCATCGGCCGGCTCGCCGAGGAGCTGGAGATGAGCAAGTCCGGGGTGCACAAGCACTTCGGCACCAAGGAGACGCTGCAGATCTCCACGCTGGACAAGGCGTTCGTGGACTTCTGGCACCGGGTGGTCGAGCCCGCACTGGCCGAGCCGCCGGGGCTGCGGCGGCTGCGCACGGTGTGCGACAACTCCGTGGGCTACCTGGAAGCGCCACTGCTGCCCGGCGGCTGCCTGATGACCGCGGCGCTCACCGAGTACGACGGCCGCCCAGGCCGGGTCCGCGACGCGGTGGCCGAGGTGTGGTCGCGCTGGCGGGAACAGCTGCGGGCGGACCTGACCGCGGCGGTGCAGATGGGCGAGCTACCCGCCGGGTTCGACATCGACCAGGCGCTGTTCGAGATTGTCGCCGCCGGACTGGCGCTGAACGCGGCCATGCAGCTCCAGCACGACCGGGCGGCCGCGGGCCGGGCCCGCCGCGCGATCGAACGGGCCTTGGACCAGTCCTGACCGCACGCCAGACCGGGCACCGGCCGAGCACGCCAAGCGAGAGGCCCACTCAGAGGCGATCGAGCAGGCCCCCACCGACCTCGCCACCCCGAATACGACCGCCTGCCCGCGTTCCTGCTGGTCAGCGCGTCTTCGCTGAATCCACCCTCGGCCTCGTCCACAGCTCCTGGTACTGCTGGAGCAGACCGACCTGCCGGTCGAGGCCATTGCCACCCGGGTCGGCCTCGCCTCGGCGGTCAACCTGCGCCGCCGCTTCAGGGCGCACCTCGGCACCACACCCGGCGTCTACCGACGCACCTTCAGCGAAACGTGACGCTCTCGCCGCACACCATGGTCCGGCTGACCGACACCGGGTCCGGCCAGGTCAAGTGCAGTGTTGCCGCTGTGACGCCTGAGTCGGTGGCCCACCGGGGCTGCTCGTTCACGTCAATGGCCTTCGAGGGCGCCTGATCCGGCAGGTTCTGGAAGGTGTTGCTTGTGGACGCGGTCGCCGGCAACGCGAAGTTGGTGCCGTACGTGAAGGAGTCCTTGCCGGTGTCGACGGGGCTGGTGCCGGCGGCGGTGGTCGTGGTGACGCCGACAGTGCCGGTTCCCGCGGAGGGGCGACGGCGGTGAGCACCAACGACGTCCCGCTTCAAACGGCGACGCCGCCACAGCTCACACCTGACCGGGCATCGGCCTCAAGGGCAGGGACCGCCCTTCAACGCGCCCGGCGCAGGAAGTCGATGACCAGGTCTGTCGTCGCCTGCGGCTGCTCTTCCGTGATCCAGTGCCCGCAATCCGGGATGATCGCATCTTCGACGTCATCGGCGACACACCGCAGCACCTCGCCGATCCCAGGGCCGAATGTAGCTTCGCCACCGAAGGCCAGGACCGGCATCTGAAGCTTGCCCTGCGCGAGGAACGTCCTGTTGTCGGCCGCATCCTGGCTGAACGCCAGGAACTGGGCAAAGCTCGCTCGCATTGCGCCGGGTTGCGCATAGAGCTCCGCATAATGCTGGCGCTTTGCTTCATCAAACCGCTTCGGGTCCACGGAAAGTTCGTTCCAGAAGCGGTCGAGGTAAATGCGCTCGCGGCCGGCGACCAGGCGCTCCATGTCGTGACCACCGAAGCCGAAGTGCCACATGGTCGGATCCTGTGTGATCTGATCCCAGGGTCCGATGCCGGGCAGCGGCGCATCGATCGCCACCCATCGGCTCACGCGCTCGGGGTGGGTGGCGACCGCTGCGAAGCCGACCATGATGCCGATGTCGTGCGTCACCAATTCGATCGTACGCACACCCAGGGCATCCAGGACGCCCCACACGTCCGCCGCCTGATTCTTCTTGTCGTAGCCGCCATCAGGCTTCGACGAGAGGCCCAACCCACGCAGGTCGGGCGCGACAACCATGCGGTCTTCGATGAGTGCGCTCGCCAAATGACCCCACATGTCGCCCGTTGTGCCGAAGCCGTGCAGCATGACGACCGCTGGACCATGCCCGCCGACACGTACGTGGATCTTGGCGCCGTTGGTTTCGATCTCACGCGCCTGCATACCGGCCGGGAATGGGTAAATGCCATCCTGATGCCTGTTGTCGTTCATCGCTTTACTCCGGGTTTTGAAGGAAACATGGCTCCGACGGCGAGGACGGCCGGAGGGATAAAACCGCGTTTGGGCACGGAAACCCCGCCTGGACGGCAGAACTCCCTGGCTGTACGCGCTCATGGAGCACCTCTCTGAGGAACTGGTTCAGAAGCGGTCGCCCATCCGCGCCACACCACCGAAACTAGCCGACCGGTCCACTAGGTTCCACCGGGTGCCGGACGCCGTTCCCCCTGGGCAGACCGCTGACCTGCGATGGAAGGAAGGGGCTATCAGATGGGAGGAAGTTGGTCGTGATTACGTCCCGCCCCGAGCTCAAGGTGACCCTCCCTGTGGAGCTTGGAGAGAGGGCCCCTATCGATCCGTCAACCGCGCGTTGTCCGCGGCGCGGGCATCGGTCGAGCGCGGCGTCGCACGACTGAAGTCGTGGCTGAACTTCCGCGGGTGAGGACGGCTTGGACGAGGCTGGTGATTCGGATGGCGCTGCAGCGGAGTTCCGCGGCAGGCGCCAGGTCTTCAGGGTCGCCATGGCCTGCTCGCCGAGGCAGCAGTGTCCCGTCCAGGGTTACGAATGCCTTGGCCGAGGCGTTCGTAATGGCCGTGGCGAGGTCGGGCGCCGGCGCCGCGGGCAGTCCTACGGCTTCCGTGATGTAGCGGGAGTACACCGTGAGTACACCGTGCTCACGCCCATCTCGAATCCGGCCGCGAGCTGCGCGTAAGGATGTCCCAAACGCAGGTGTGCCGGCGCCGGCAGCGCCTGGCGGCCGGCGGGCAGCCGACGCCAACGCGTCCAACCGGCAGACTTGTCCACCAGGTTGGCTGTCGGCCTCATCGCTGCGGGCTCTGTATAGGCTGGTGCGCGTGGATGTGACGGGGTGTCTTGGGTGTGACCTTCTGACCGGGCGCCGGGAGTTGCCTGGAGGCGTCCTGCATGAAACCGCTGCTTGGGTGGTGAACCACGTCGTCGGTCCGATGAGTCTTGGCACCCTGATCGTCGGTCCGCGAGAGCACGTCGTTGCCATCGCGGAACTCGATGACACGGCAGCGGCGGAGCTAGGGCCCTTGCTGCGCGATACCGCTCGTGTCGTGGAGACGTTGTGCCGGCCCGAGCAGACGTACGTCTGCATGTGGTCGCACGGCCGCGACGCGCGCAAGCACCTGCACATCGCGGTCCAGCCGGTGACCGCGGAGGTACGGGCCCGCTACGGCGGGCTGCGCTCCGAGCAGCTCCAGGCCCGGATGCTGGCGGACGGCGACGAGCCGGACATCACGGAGGTCGAGCAATTCTGCGAGCGGGCTCGCGAGCTGTTCCGAGTGATCACCGATAGCAGCACCGAAGACCGCAACTGATCACCGGGTGCCGGGCTGACGTCACGGCGTAGTCGGGCGAGCGCATGCAACGAAGTAGTGCGGTCCTCCCCATCACGCATCCTCAATGTGAGGTTGGAAGAGGCTCCCGCGGTGCACGGACGGGGTGGCGCTGACGCGCAGGGTGCGGCCCTGACCGCGCCGTACCGTCAAGCCGTGGTCGAGCGCGGCCCGCTCGGCGGCTCCAGCTCGGCGGCGCGGAGGAAGTCGGCGACCTCGCCGGGCATGTCGAGGGTGACCGGCAGCTCCGGGGCCGGTCACGGTGCGCTCGGACATCAGGTCGGAGACGGCAGTGCGGATGGCGCCGCGGCTGACGCCGTGCTCGCGGGCCAGGGCGGCGATGGAGCGGCATGTCGAGCTGGGCCAACACCACTTCGATGGCCGGCTTCTCTGGCGCCTTCGCCGCTGGGGGCAAGTACCACCTGTTGGACGCGGACGAGTACTGGGTCAAGTGCCCCGAGTTCGAGCACTGCGACGCCAGCAGGCGACTGTGGTGCACCGTCCCTGAGCCGTAAACGACTAGAGCCTGTCCGGTCGATCATGTGCGGAGCCAGATGACGAGAGCTACGACGGTGACGGTGCCGAGGTAGCCGTAGCCGTGTCTGTCGTAGCGCGTGGACGCGTAAGTCTCACCGCGTCGGCAACTGCGGAGGTACGAGCACCGCCTGCAGAGCCGGACCGACGCGCCGGACGATTGCCTCGCGATCTTCCTCGGCGAGCACGGAGACTCCAGACCTGGTTCTGGGCGGCGTTTCGTGGAGGGGCAGGTCGTGCAGCGTCAGCGCGGGCGTCGAGACGTCCCAGTCGTGCGTGCCCGTCATCGGTCCACCGCCCTTGCCAAGCCTTAAATAAAATGATTCATTCACCTGGCGAGTGAATGGAGCCATGTCAAGCGCGAGGGGAAGTCTATGGCCGTCGTGCTGACGCAGCCCGCTGCGGACGGTCGCGCCCTGGTCGGCACGCCGCCAGCCGCCGTCCGCTCCCGCAGTGCCATCGGGGCTGGCAAGCCTTACCGCGCTCGCCGAGGTGGGACCGGCGCTGGCCGCGCGGGCCACCGTTCATCTACCCCATCGCCGACTGTTGGCCTACCTGAGAGGTTCCCCATGCCTGCCCATGAGATCACGGCTGTCACCTTGGGTGAGGAGCCGATCACCATCGAGCAGTTCGTCGCGGTCGCTCGGTACGGGGCCCAGGTCGATTTCGATGCGACTTATGTCGACCGGGTGCGCAAGTCGCGCGCGATGGTGGAGCGCTTCCTGGCTGAGAACCGCTTGGTGTACGGGGTTACCACCGGATTCGGCGACAACGTCACGAAGGTGATCGACCCGGCGGATGCCGAGCAGCTGCAGCGCAATATTGTGCGCTCCCACGCCGTGTCGGTCGGTGAACCACTGCCCACCGAGATCGTCCGTGCCATCGCGCTGATGGAGCTGGTCGGCCTCGGCGAAGGCTATTCCGGCATCCGGTTCGAGACCCTGGGCCTGCTTCGACGGATGCTCAACGCCCAGGTCACGCCGCACGTACCCGGCGAGGGTTCCGTCGGCTACCTGGCCCCAGAAGCGCACATGGCTCTTGTGCTGCTGGGAGAGGGCCGGGCCTGGTACGGCGACGAACTGCTGCCCGGGGCCGAGGCGTTGACCCGGATCGGGGAGCAGCCGACACGGCTCGGCTGCAAGGAAGGTCTGTCGCTCACCAACGGGACGCACTCGGTCACCGCGATCGCCGTCCTCGCCACGTATGACGCCTGCCTCGCGGCGAGCACCGCCGACGTCGCCGCGAGCCTGACGGTGCAGGCACTCAAGGGCACCGTCCGCGCCTACGACGCCCGGATCCAGGAGCGCAAGCGGCACCCCGAGCAGGCCGCAGTCGCCGAGAACCTGCGACGGCTGACCGAGTCCAGCGAGATCAGCGCCGAGTTCATCGACCATCGGCTCCAGGACAGCTACAGCCTGCGCGGGATCCCGCAGGTGCACGGCGGTGCGAAGCGGGCGCTCGCGCAGGCCCGGGAGGTCATCGTCGAGGAGCTGCACTCGGTGGGCGACAACCCGGTCATCCACCCCGAGGGCGAGGACGGGATGGCGCTGAGCGGGGGAAACTTCGACAGCACGTACGTCGGCATCCAGGCCGACACCATGGTGAACGCGATGACCGTGCTGGCCAAGATGTCCGAGCGCCGCACCGACCGCATGGTCAACAACAACTTCAGCGAGCTGCCCGCTTTCCTGGTTCGCCGGCCAGGACTCAACAGTGGCTACATGATCGCGCAGTACACGGCCGCCGCGCTGACCATGGAGCTGCGCGGCATGGCGGTGCCGGCAACCGCGGACACCGTTACCACCTCGGCCAACCAGGAGGACACGATCAGCAACGCCTATCTGGCGGCGCTGAAAGCCTACCGGGCGGCGCGCAAGCTCGGCTACGTCGTAGCGATCGAGGTGATGTGCGCCGTGCAGGCGCTCGACCTGCTCGCGCCGCTCCTGCCCTCGCCAGCAACGCAGGCGCTGCGGGCCAGGATCCGGGAGACCGTACCGACCGTCAACGAGGACCGGGTCTTCCACGGCGATATAGAGCACATCGCCGAGCTCGTGCGAAGCGGGGAGGCGCTGCGGGTCGTCGAGGACGTGGTTGGCCCGCTGCGCCGCTGAGGTCGGGCTGTATTCCCTTCATGTGGTGGGCCTCGCCACATGAAGGGCTTGGCTGTGCGGCCCTGGAGGCTCGCGGTATCGAGGGCGGCGTGCTCATTCCTCCACGTGTTCGGCTTCACGGGGCCGGGCTCGCTGCAGTCGGCGCCCCCGGTCGTGGATGCCGTCCAGCCCGGCACGTCCCACCCCCTCACCGTGCAGACACCTCAGGGCCCTAGACCTCATCTCATTTGGTGAGTCTGCGGTAGCAGATGAGGGTGCAGGCGATGCTGGTGAAGGCCAGGAAGTGCTTGGCTTCGCGCTCGTAGCGTCGGTGTAGTCGGCGGCATCCGGCGAGCCAGGACATGGTGCGTTCTATGGTCCAGCGGTGGCGGCCCAGCCGGGTCGAGGACTCGATGCCCTTGCGGGCTATGCGGTGCCGGATGCCGCGTCCACGTAATCATCGCCGCAGGTGGTCGTAGTCGTATCCCTTGTCGGCGTGGAGCTTTGCCGGTCTGCGCCGTCGGCGTCCGCGCCGGGAGCGGATCGGCGGTATCCCCTTCACCAGCGGGATCAGGGCCTGGCTGTCGTGCAGGTTCGCCCCGGTGATCCCGACGGACAGGGGCAGCCCGGTCCGCTCGGTGATCAGGTGGATCTTCGAGCCGTACTTGCCTCGGTCGACAGGATTCGGGCCGGTCAGGTCCCCCTTTTCGGGGGCCCGCATGTTCACCGAGTCGATCGCGCAGCGGGACCAGTCCAGTTCGCCGCGGGAGCCGAGTTCGTCGAGGACCAGGCGGTGGAGCTCAGCCCACACACGGGCCTTCGACCACTCAGTAAAACGCCGGTGAGCCGTCGCTCCCGACGGACCGAACGACGCGGACGGCATTCGGGCAGGTCACGCCACTGAATCCCGGTCCGAACCCGGTGCAGAATCCCGTCGATCACTTGCCGGTGGTCCCGCCATCGGCCGCAACGCTTGTTGCTGACAGGCAGGAACGGCTCAAGCCGTTCCCACTCGGCATCCGTCAAATCGCCCCGCCTCATGTCCACATCAACGTCGCGGGCACGAAGGGGTCACATGATCGGCCGGACAAGCCCTGGCTGGTGGTCCAGGTGCCCGCGCGCTCCCGAGCCACCAGCCCTAACGGGGACCGTCGAGCTTGATCATCCCGTCGGGGAACAACCGCGGATCTCTGGGATCAATCCAGGTCAGCCCCTGGCTGCCGGTCAGTACCGGCCAGTCGTGCCTCTCGTCCATTCCATCCGGCCGGTGCAGACACCGGCCCTCCTCCAGCGCCGTAGCAATCTCGTCCAGCCAGTCCACCAGCGGCCAACCCCCGCGCCCCAACGGGTACAGATCGTCTCCACCGTCGACCGACCAGTGCCCCAGGTCGCCGTAGGAGGGCTCGCCCCTACGCGCGTCCACATACCAGCCGGACCAGGTATCCCCGGCCGTCCGCGCGAACGGGAGAATGCCGGCCTCCCGCTCCCAGTCCCGCGTACGCATCCGGTACTCATCCACCAGGTCAGCGAGCGGCAACATCGTCATGCCGGACGGCAAAATCCCAGAACCATGGCCCTCGTCGAAACCGTCATGGACCCGATACCAGGCCGCGAGCGTCGTCGGGAGCTCCACTCCTACGGCCACCTCCGCCGCCGTGATGTCGGCTTCACCAGCCGGAGGGCGCAGCAAATCGGCCGAAGCAGCAGCGTGCTCACGCAGCCACGTCTCGATACGCCCCCAGGCCGCGGCCACCCGTTGCGTATCGTCACTCATGGTGAACACCCTATCGGCCGCGGTCGGCACGGCCATGACCATCGCCGACGGCGGCCATCCAGGCACGGCCTCGCAGGCGGCTGTTGCCCAACGGTCGGCCAGCCGACTGGTGGCAAGACTCCGACACCCTTGCAGGCCGACGGCCGACCGGTGCCGGGGGTGGTCGTCTCGGCTGATGGCTCCACGGCCCTGATGCAGTTCCAGTTCGACGAACAGACCTATGAGCTTCCCTCCGGGACTATCGACAGCACCGTGAAGGCCGCTGAACAGAAGGCTGGCCGTGGCCATCTCGAGGTCCCGTCGTCGGCGGTTTGTGCCCGCCCGTCTCGTTCGTCACCGTGCTGCTGGCGGTTCATCAGATGGTGCGAACTTGTGGTTGTCACTCGGTGGGAGCGCATGTGGCGCGCATACGCTCTGTCGCGTCGTCCCCAAGGGGCGGCATCAGTCGGGCGCTGCCCGCGCCCCGACCGCCCCGGCCGTCCATGGGCCGGTGCGGATCGTGTTCTGGCAGTTCACATATGGAGGGGACATGACCTCTTTAGGTCGTAAGGCTGTCGTGGTGATGGCTGCGGCGTTGGCGTCGGTGGGCGTGGGGAGCGGCGCCATCGCGTCTGCGACCAGCCTCCCGGCGGCGTCGTGCAGCGGTGGTGCGGACTGTTCCGCTTTGGCTCCGGTCAATATGGCCGCCAGCCAGGGCTCTTTGAACGTCACGCAGATGCAGTTGGAGAACATCAGCGCGACCGTCGTCGACGCCGTCACCGGACAGCCCGTCCGCGGCGTGCAGGTCCATTTCTACGCCGCCGGCGGTCGACTGCTGGGGACGGCCTACACGAACTACAGCGGTATCGCCGCGATCGCCGCATCAGAGAACCTCGGCCCCGGCACGGTCCAGGAACTGCTGGCCGGCTACGAGGCCGTGCTGCTCGGGGACGGCGTCCACACCCCGGCCTCCGCGCACGGAGCGATCACCGTCGGAGACGACTTCGTGCCCCTCGGAAGTCTGCTGTTCAGTGACCGTACGCTCAAGCGGGACGTGGTCCCGGTCGACTGGAGCCGGTAGGGGTGCGGTTCTTCTGTCGGCGGCCCTGGGCGGCTGACCGAGGCGCCCCGGCTCGGCTTCCGGCCGGGGCGCCGCGGGAGAGTGGCAGTGTGGCCCCGGTCGGCGCGGTCAACGGCTATGCGGTCCTGCGGACCGTGGCCGCGCTGCCCGTCAGCACCTGGCGCTACCACTGGGAGCCCGAGAGCGTGCGTCACCTCGGACCGATGGCCCAGGACTGGCACGCTGCCTTCGGCTTCAACCAGGACGACACCAGGATCCCCGTCGTCGACGGCCTCGGCGTCGCCCTGGTGTGCATCCAGGCGCTGCATCGCCGTGTGGAAGAGCTCACGGCCGAAGTAGATCGTCTGCGAGAGGCCGCGAGCGGGAGCAGGCCCGAGGCCGTGCCGTAAGCGTTCGCGCGGGTCGGCGTGTGGTCATACCGAGAGTTGGTCCCAGTGGGTCGGTCAGCCACGAGGGCAGTACAGGCACAGGTCCTCCGGTGATCAGAGAGCGTCACAACTCCATGATCGTCAGGACCTGCGCCTGTACTACTACCGGCGTCGCTCCTCACGCGCCTATTCGCGCGAGCCTTAAGAGGTTGTCCTACGTGTTGAGTTGGGCCAGGGGTTTGTAGCAGGCCAGGGCTGGGGCGAGACTGAGGAAGGCCGGGTGGGCGGCGGTGGGGCGTTCCAGCGGCCAGGTCACGGCCTGGTGGTCCGGACGCGGCCCGAGCACGTGTTGCGGCGAGGGTGGAACTGGGTGAGCGGGCCGCGTATCCGGTTGGAGGTGCGGGTGGTCCCGGCCGCGAGATCCTGGCCGAAGCCGAATCGCGCTCTCAGTTGTTGTTCGGCAGCGGGCGCGCCACGAGCATGTGACGTCCCGTGCGTTCGGGGCGGCGTGCGGTGAGGATCAGTCGGTGGACGGCAGGACCCCACACGCGAGTGAAGGCGAGGTCAGTCAGGACTGAAGGTCTCCTTGCGGTAGGTGCCCACCCCGACGTCGATGAGCAGCGGGTGGGCGTCGAGGGCGACGATGAACGAGCCGACGTCGTTGTGGTTGTGGCTCTCGCCGTTGTGACCCGCCTTGGCCGCCACGAGCAGCCCACGCGTGTCACCTGCCGTCGCGCGGGCCACGAGAACCTGCGTGTCCGGCAGCCAGGCGCGCGCGGGCAGCGGGAAGTCGGCGGGCCGTGTGGTGTGCCACTCGGTGTCGAACAGGGCATCCAACGTGCGGCGCAGGTCGAAGGGTTCGTCGCCCTCGACGGGCAGTGCGGGGTCCGGGGCGGCGCGCAGGGCGCGGGCGCACCCGGAAGTCGTGGGCGGGCCAGGCCCAGGTCGTCTCCTCGCACAACGCCCCTACGCCGTCCATCACCTCGTCGAGGAAGGCCGTTCGGCGGTCGTCGGTGGTGGGACACAGGGCGACGGCGAGGACCGCCCGGCCGAGCCGGGCCCGCCGGGCGAACACCGGTGTCTGGTAGCCCCAGCGGTCGCCGTCGCGGGCGAAGCGGGCGAACAGTGAGGCGGGCAGGTCGGGCCAGGGGCGACCGAGCGAGGCACTGGCTTCCTCGAGCACACGGGCTCGCGCACGCGGCGCGATCGCTTTCCACGCGCCGCGGTCGGTGGCAGGGGGCACAGGACTCCACTGACCTATGGGCGGCATTCGCGTGGCGACCAAGGACGGCGGAAACAGGCGTGTCAGGCGCGGGAATCCGGGGTCGGACGCGGGCTTCTCTGAGGTCATGTTCTCTTTTCCTCGGCAGGTCAGGAGCGCTGCGGCGACCTCCGCCACCGTGGCGGCCACGTCGCCTGAAGCGACACCATGTCCGGCGGTCCCCGATGCGGAGGACCGCCAGACCGTTTCAGGCCGGAGACGTCAGGTGGTGATCGTGAACGTGTCCTTTGAATCGTTCTGAGTCGCGACCTGGCCCGGGCGCAGGTTCTTCACCGTGTTGCCCCGGAAAGTGCCGGTGCCGGTGACACCCGACGCGATCCAGATGCCCTGGTTGGCGGGGCCGTCGACGGTGTTGTTCGTGAGCGTCGCCCTAATGTTCTTCTTGTCGATGTACAAACCGGCACGCAGGGCGCCTTGCATCACGTTGTCGCTCATGGTGACGTTCGTGTATGCGTCAGGGAACTGTGACGTGGGGGTCGGGGAGCCGATTCGCACCCCGTGCCGGACGCCGTTCCAGCCGCCGCCACCGATCAGGACGTTGCCGCTCACCGTGGCGGACTCCAGTGCGTGCCCCGAGTCGCCGAACACGCTGATCTCCAGTGCGCTGTTCGAGGACACGCTCTTCACCAGGTTGTTCTTGAACTGGATGTCCTTGCCGCCGGCGATCCGCAGGCCGTTGGCCCACCAGGGTGCGATCGCGGTGTTGTTCAGCACCCGGGCGCCACTGAGCTGGGCGTTGTCATGGTTGGTGCCGGAGTCGGAGTACACGGCGAAGGAGTCGTCGCCGGTACCCCGGGCGAAGTTGTTCTGGACCGTGATGTCGTCGCCCTTTGTGTCCGGACCGGGCTTGTTGCTGTTGTTGATGTTGAAGCCGTCGCCGTACGAGTCCGCGGTCCGGCTGTCGCGGATGGTGCCGCCGGTGCCGGACAGCCAGTTCGCGTCGGTGTGCCGGGTCCAGATCCGCTCGACCAGCCAGCCCTTGGCGCCGCTGGCATTGATGCCGTAGTCCGCGCCGCCGGGGCCGCGGACGTCCCGCCAGATGGCGTTGGCGTCGATCTGCATGTCGCTCAGCTTGGTACCGGAGCCGACCAGGATCTGTGTGCGCTGCTTGGCGGGCAGCGGGGGCTTACGGTAGATCGTCGAGTACCACATGCCGGCGCCGCGCACGGTCACGCCGGTGAAGTCCAGCGGCGCGGCGCCCTCGAAGCTGTTTGTGAGGTACGTCCCCTCCGGGATCCAGACCGGCTTGCCTTGTGCCCGGGCGGTGTCCACTGTCTTCTGGATGGCGGTCGTCGAGTCCTTCTCGAACGTCGGGTCCGCGCCGTAGTCGACGACGGAGAGCGAGCCGTCCGGCCGGGTACGCGCCGGCCCGACGTTCTCCAGGTCGACGGAGTCGACGGCGTAGAAGGTGGCCTTGTCGCCGGAGTCCTTCTGGAGCGTGACGTTGCTGCCCACCGGGATGGGATCGCCCTTCACCCGGACGGGGAACTCGTTGTAGAAGCGGTAGGCCGCCCCGCCGGCGTTCGGGTCGTCCGGGTTGGTGCTCGCGCCCCGGTAGTTCCACGCCTGCTTGGAGCTCAAGGTGATCGCCTGACGGTACGTGCCGTCGACGTAGAGGCTGAGCGAGGCGGTGATGCCGCCGCCCTCCGGCGCGTCCGGAATCGAGGCACGTACCACGAGGGTGTTCGCCTGCTTGCCGGTCCTGTTCGGCATCGACACCGATTCGCCGGTTTCATCCAGCTTGGCATAGGCGTAGCCGGACGCCTCGGTCTCCAGCGTTGCCTTCGTGGGCGCTGGGTCGCCCGGCTTGATGGAGTGGATGTCGGCACCGCCGGCCAGCTTGCCGGACTCGGTTTCGACGGTCGTAAAGGGCGTCTTGGCGCCGGCCGAGGCCGTCACCTCGGCGTTCGCGGCGATGGTGTCCGCGGCGATGGTGTCCGCGTGGCCTTCGGTCTCGGGCAGAACGGTCAGGGCGCCGGCGCCGAGTACGGCGGCGCCGAGAAACCAGACGGAGATCCGTCGGGTCCTGCGATGCATGTGTCACCTCTCGATACGGGATGAACGACGGGGTGGGCGTGGGGAGAGGCCCTGGTCATGCAAGGGGTGAGTGCGGGTGCACCACTGCGGCAGCGGCAAGCGGAGCCGGGGGCTTTGCGCCGGGGACAGGAAAGTCCATCGAATGGCCTTAGTCAATGCGCCGGACAAGAACCGACGTGATTCCACCGGGACTTGCCCCTTCGGGTTCATCGGCCGCGGCGTGCCGGGGCCGATGGTTCGTCCAACATATTGACAAACTGCGTTCGGCGTTCGTACGTTCACCTCGCACTCACCCCGACGACCAGCCCGAGCAGTAGCAACTCCCGCTGTTCCACGGCCGTCGGGTGCCCTCACCTCGAACCCCTACCGCCGCACTACGCAGATGCGGCGCCGATGGGAGCGTGCTTTCACCTTGACCAGCGACACCCGGCGGGCACTCGTCGTCCGTGGCGGTTGGGACGGGCACCAACCCGTGACGATCAGCGACGGATTCGTGCCCTTCCTCAAGGATCAGGGGTTCACCGTCGAGACCTCCGAGGACCTCGCGGTGTACGAGGACACGGAGCGGCTCGCCGCCACCGACCTGATCGTGCAGTGCTGGACGATGGGGACGATCACCCCGCAGCAGCGCGACAACCTCGCCGCTGCGGTCCGGGCCGGCACCGGCCTGGCCGGCTGGCACGGCGGCATCGTCGACTGCTTCCACGACCACGGCTACCACCTGCTGACCGGCGGCAAGTTCGTGATGCACCCGCCGGGCTTCCACGACCACACCTACCGGCTGTCGCCCGAGCACCCCGACCACCCGATCATCGCGGGACTCGACGACTTCGCGGTCCACAGCGAGCAGTACTGGGTCCTCACCGACCCGCACATCGACGTCCTGGCCACCACCACCTTCCCGGCCGACGAGGTGCACGACCGGACCGTGGTGATGCCCGCGGTGTGGACGAGGACCTGGGGCGCCGGCCGGGTCTTCGTATCGACCATCGGGCACAAGCCCGACGACTTCGACGTGCCCGAGGTGCGCACGCTGACCGAGAGGGGACTGCTGTGGGCGAGCCGCTGAAGCCTTTGACGTCGTCGAAACCTCTGAACATCGGCATCGTGGGCGCGGGCAAGATCAGCGGCGCCTACCTCTCGACGCTGGAGCGCCTGACGTCCGTGCGGCTGACCGCCGTCACCGACCTCGATCGGAGCCGGGCGCAGGCCGTCGCGGACCAAGGCGGGGGAGTGGTGGCCGTGGTGCCGTCCGTCGCGGAGCTCGTGGCACGGGACGATGTGGACGCCGTCCTCAACCTCACCATCCCGGCCGCCCACGCGGACGTCGCCCTCGCGGCGCTCGGCGCGGGCAAGCACGTGTACGGCGAGAAGCCGCTCGCGGCGAACCGCGAAGAGGCCGACGCCGTGCTGATTGCCGCGCGCGAGGCGGGACTTCGCATCGGCTGCGCTCCCGACACGGTCCTCGGCACCGGGACGCAGACCGCGCGCAAGGCGGTCGACGACGGGCTGATCGGCAGGCCGGTCGCGGCGACGGCCTTCATGACGACCGCGGGCCACGAGAAGTGGCACCCGGACCCGGAGTTCTACTACCAGCCCGGCGGCGGCCCGCTCCTCGACATGGGCCCCTACTACCTGTCGGCCCTGGTTCATCTGCTCGGCCCGGTTGTCAAGGTGACGGGCGCGTCCTCCCGGCCGCGTACGGAGCGGGCCATCGGAAGCGGCCCGCGCGCCGGACACACCTTCCCGGTGGAGATCGACACCCACATCACCGGTGTCCTGGAACACGCGGACGGCGCCCTGTCCACACTGGTGATGAGCTTCGACATCAAGGCCGCGCGGCTGCCCCGCATCGAGGTGCACGGCACCGACGCCTCGCTGTCGGTGCCCGACCCGAACGGCTTCGACGGCACCGTCGAGATCCACCGCGGCGACGCGTGGGAGACCCTGCCGGTGTCCGCCGGTTACCCGGACGCGGGTCGGGGCGTGGGTCTCGCGGATCTCGCCGATGCCCTGGCCGACGACCGCCCGCATCGTGCGTCGGCCGAACTCGCCGCGCATGTCCTCGACATCATGCTGACCCTCATGGACGCGGCCGGCCAGGGGCGCGCCCTGCCGGTGACCAGCATGTGCGAGCGTCCTGCCCCGGTGGGCGGTCACTGAGCGACGCCCTCGCCACCCCGCCCCGCTCGCAGCGACAGGAGACCCCTTTCATGCACGACGACCGGAAGCTGGTCGAAGCACGCCTGGAACGCGTCCTGAGGGAACGCATCCGGCCGGCCGTCCACCCCGTCACCACCCCCCTGTCCGTGGAGATCTGGTCCACCGACGGCGAACCCGTGCCCGTGGCCGACGGCCTCGCGGCACCGACAAGCCCCATCGCCACCGGCACCCCGTGGGGCACGCCGTGGGGGACCAGCTGGTTCGAGGTGACCGGCACTGTGCCCGCCGAGTGGGCGGGCCGCACCGTCGAGGCCGTCCTCGACCTCGGCTTCACCCCGCGCACCCCCGGCTTCCAGTGCGAGGGCCTCGTGTACCGGCCCGACGGCACCCCGGTCAAGGGACTCCACCCGCGCAACAACCACATCCGCGTGGGCGCACCCGTCGCGGGCGGGGAGCAGGTGCACTGGCGCGTCGAGGCGGCGTCCAACCCGGACCTCGACGCGAGCGGGGTGCCGTTCCAGCCGACGCCGATGGGCGACAAGGCGACCGCCGGGGACGCACCCCAGTACGTGCTCGGCGAGATGCGCCTGGCCGTCTTCGACGAGACGGTATGGAATCTGGTCATGGACCTGGAGGTGCTCGGTGAGCTGATGGCCGAGCTGCCCTTGGACGGGGCGCGCCGCTGGGAGATCCTGCGGGCGGTCGGCCGTGCTCTGGACGCCGTCGACCTGCAGGACGTGAACGGGACGGCGCGGGCCGCGCGCGACGAACTCGCCGATGTGCTCGCCACGCCTGCCGCCCCCGCCGCGCACCGCATCAGCGCCGTCGGTCACGCCCACATCGACTCGGCGTGGCTGTGGCCGCTGCGCGAGACGGTTCGCAAGGTGGCCCGCACGGCGTCCAACATGACGCAACTCCTCCAGGACGAGACGGAGTTCGTCTTCACGATGTCGCAGGCCCAGCAGTTCGCATGGATCAAGGAGCACCGGCCCGAGGTGTACGCGAAGGTCAAGGAGGCCGTCGCGGACGGCCGGTTCGTACCGGCCGGCGGGATGTGGGTGGAGTCCGATACCAACATGCCGGGTTCGGAGGCGATGGCCCGCCAGTTCGTGCACGGCAAGAGGTTCTTCCTGGCGGAGTTCGGCGTCGAGAACGACGAGGCGTGGCTGCCCGATACCTTCGGTTTCGCGGCCGGCCTGCCGCAGATCATCAAGGCCGCCGGGTCCAAGAGGCTGCTCACCCAGAAGATCTCCTGGAGCCGCACCAACTCCTTCCCGCACCACACCTTCCTCTGGGAGGGCATCGACGGCACCCGCATCTTCACGCACTTCCCGCCCGTCGATTCGTACAACTGCGAAATGAACGGGCGCCAACTAGCCCATGCCGCACGGAACTTCAAGGAGAAAGGCGTTGCGACGCGCTCTCTCGCGCCGACCGGTTACGGCGACGGCGGTGGCGGCACCACGCGCGAGATGGTCGCGAAGGCGGCCCGGATGCGCAGCCTGGCGGGCGCGCCGGCCATCGAATGGGAGGCCCCCGCCGACTTCTTCGCGAAGGCGGAGGCCGAGTACCCACAGCCTCCGGTGTGGGTCGGCGAGTTGTACCTGGAGCTGCACCGCGCGACCCTGACCAGCCAGGCGCAGACCAAGCGGGGCAACCGGCGCAGCGAGTCCCTGCTGACCGAGGCCGAGCTGTGGGCGGCGACGGCTGCCGCGCGTACCGGGTTCCGCTACCCGTACGAGGAGCTGGACCGGATCTGGAAGACGGTGCTGCTGCACCAGTTCCACGACATCCTGCCCGGCTCGTCCATCGCCTGGGTGCACCGCGAGGCGCGGGAGACGTACGCGCGCCTGGCCGGGGAGCTGGAGGACATCATCGCGGCGGCGCAGCGGGCGCTCGCCGGTGATGCCTCGGGCGGGCGGGAGCTGGTGTTCAACCCGGCACCGCACAGCCGTGGTTCGATACCGGCCGGGGGTGCGTCGGTGCCTACGGGCGAGGGCGGGGTGGCCCCGGTCCCGCGTGACGGAGGCTACATCCTCGACAACGGCCTCCTGCGCGTCGAGATCGACGGACGCGGGCTGGTCGTCTCCGCGTACGACCGCGTCGCCGGCCGGGAGGCGATCGCCCCGGGGCAGGTGGCCAACCTCCTCCAGCTCCACCCCGACTTCCCCAACCAGTGGGACGCCTGGGACGTCGATGCCTTCTACCGCAACGTCGGCAGCGACCTCACCGACGGCGCCACGCTGTCCGTCGAGGGCGGCGCGGTGCGCATCGCGCGGGCCTTCGGCGCCTCACGCGTTACGCAACTGCTCTCCGTTCCGGCCGACGCCAAGCGGCTCGACATCGTGACCGAGGTCGACTGGCACGAGACGGAGAAGTTCCTGAAGCTCGCCTTCCCGCTGGACGTGAAGGCCGACCGGTATGCCTCCGAGACCCAGTTCGGTCACGTGTACCGGCCTACCCACCAGAACACGAGCTGGGAGTGGGCCAAGTTCGAGGCGTGCAACCACCGTTTCGTACACGTCGACGAGCCCGGCTGGGGCGTCGCCGTCGTCAATGACTCGACGTACGGCCACGACCTCACCCGCACCGCGGACACGACCACGGTCCGGGCGTCCCTGCTGCGGGCGCCCCGCTACCCGGACCCGGAGACGGACCAGGGTGTGCACCGGTTCCGGCACGCCCTGGTGCCGGGCGCCACGATCGGCGACGCGGTCCGCGAGGGGTACCGGATCAACCTGCCCGAGCGCCGGGTCACCGGCACTGCCGCGGAGGTCGCCCCGCTGGTGACCGTTGACAACGATGCCGTCGTCATCAGCGCGGTGAAACTCGCCGACGACCGCGGCGGCGACCTGGTGGTCCGCCTCTACGAGGCGCACGGGGGCCGCACCCGCGCCACCGTCCGCGTCGACGGCTTCGCGCCCGAACGGGCCTTCGCCACCGACTTGTTGGAGCGCCCGCTCGTCGACGCCGAGCCGCCCACACCGGTCGACGGCGGGCTCGTCCTCGCCCTGCGTCCGTTCCAGATGGTCACCCTGCGGCTGCCCCGCGCCTGATGGCGCGCACCGGTACGGCGGCCGCCTCCCGTCCGCCGTACCGATGCGGTTCCCCGACCAGTACGTATCGAAAGAGGACCCAGGCATGACAGCCCGAGCCAAGTGCTCCGAACTCCCCGGAGCCGTATGCGTCATGAGTCCCGGTGCCGCCGATCTCGTACTCCCGAAAGAGCTCCGCGAACGGCTCGCATCGCATGTGCGGCTCGTCTCCCGCGGCGACCGTTTCCAGGCCGGCGCGCTCGCCGATGCCGAGATCCTCATCAGCGGTTGGGGGTGCCCCCGCCTCACGGCCGACGTGCTGGCCGAGGCTCCCCGCCTGAAGGCCGTCATGCATGCCGCCGGCACCGTCAAGTCACTGGTCAGCGACGCGCTGTGGGAGCGCGGCATCGTCGTGTCCTCGGCGGCCGACGCCAACGCGGGCCCGGTCGTCTCGCAGACCCTCGCCCTCATCACACTCGCCGCCCGGCGCACCCTGGCCATGGCGGCGGGCTACGCTGGCGGCTGGCCGGCCACCGCCGACCGGCGGGGCGCCGACGGCCTCACTGTCGGCATCATCGGCGCTTCCCGCATCGGCCGCCGGGTGATCACCGAGCTGGTGCGCGCCGACGCCGGGTACGAGGTGCTGCTGTACGACCCGTACGTGACGGACGAAGAGGCGCGCGGGCTCGGCGCGCACCGTGTCCCGCTGGCCGAACTGTGCCGCCGCTCACAGGTGGTGAGCGTCCACGCGCCGCAGCTGCGGGAGACGACGGGCCTGCTCGACTCCGGGATGCTGGCGCTCCTCCCCGACGGAGGCGCGCTGATCAACACCGCCCGGGGTGCGATCGTCGACACCGACGCCCTGACCCGGGAGTGTGCCACGGGTCGCATCGAGGCCTACCTCGATGTGACGGATCCCGAACCCCTGCCGCCCGGCCACCCGTTGCTGTCCCTGCCGAACGTGCTGGTGACCCCGCACATCGCCGGCGCACAGGGCTCCGAGATCCGCCGGCTCGGCGAGTACGCGACCGCCGAGGTCGTGCGGTGGGTTTCGGGCGAGCCGCTGCTTGGCGAGGTCACCCGCGAGGCGCTCGCGCGGCTGGCCTGAGCCGCTGTCGCGACGGGCCCGGAAGGGCCACATGCCAATCAACCCACGCCCCCACGGACGCCAATTCACCTATCGCACCATCCCCATATCGCCGACCCCGAGAGGGGACCGACGGCGCCTGCCTCCCGCTGAAAGGGCCGTACACCATGACAACGCTTGATCAACCGGCCGCCTCCGCCGCGGCCGAGAAGGGCAGGTCGGCGGGCCGGGGTGGATCGCGACGACCGCGTCGTCGCCGGGACACGGCCCTGTTCTGGTTCGTGATTCCGGGCCTCGTCGTCCTGCTGCTGTTCCACTACATCCCGCTGCTCGGCAACGTGATCGCCTTCCAGGACTACCAGCCGTACATCGGCATCCTGCACAGTCCGTGGAGCGGGCTGAAGAACTTCGACGTGCTGTTCAACGGCGACGAGCAGTTCGTGCACGCGCTGGTGAACACTCTCGAACTCACCCTGATCCAGGTCGTGTTCGTGTTCCCCGCGCCGATCCTTCTCGCCCTCGCGCTGAACAGCCTGGTCAGCGAGCGCGTAAAGAAGTGGATCCAGAACGTCCTGTACCTGCCGCACTTCCTGTCGTGGGTGGTCGTCGTCGCGCTCTTCCAGCAGATGCTCGGCAACACCGGTGTGCTCAACCTGTTTCTGCAGGCCCACGACATGGGCACCTGGAACATCATCGGCAGCCCCGAACTGTTCAAGTCGCTGCTCACCTCGCAGGTCATCTGGCGCGACACCGGCTGGGGCACGATCCTCTTCCTCGCCGCCCTCTCCCGCGTCGACAGCGACCTCTACGAGGCGGCCGCCATGGACGGCGCGAGCCGCCTGCGGCAGACCTGGCACGTCACGCTTCCGGCGCTGCGCGGCCTGGTGGTTCTGCTGCTCATCCTGCGCCTCGGCGACGCCCTCTCGGTCGGTTTCGAGCAGATCCTGCTGCAGCAGGACGGCGTCGGCCTCGACAACAGCGAAGTGCTCGACACTTACATCTACAACCACGGCCTCGTCGCCGGTGACTGGGGTGTCAGCGCCGCCGTCGGCCTCGTCAAGGGCCTGGTGGGCGTAGCGCTCGTGCTGGGCGCCAACAAGTTCGCCCACTTCTTCGGCGAGGAAGGTGTCTACCGGAAATGACCACCCTCAATCCCGCGCACCCGGTGCGCCGCAGGCCGCACAGGTCCTACAGCGCCATCCCCGGCGAGACCCCCGGCTCCCCGCCGTGGCGGGTGCTCAAGTCGTTGATCCTGCTGGTCTGCGTGGTCCTGGTCCTGCTGCCGTTCCTCGCCATCATCTCGACCTCGCTCGCCGACACCGTGCAGGTCACCAAGGCCGGGGGCTACGTGATGTGGCCGGATCACCCGTCCTTCGACGCATACAAGGCACTCCTGAACGGCGGCCTGGTCTCCCGGGCCATGCTCATCAGCGTCGGCATCACCGTCGTCGGTACCGCGCTCAGCCTCTTCTGCTCGATCATGCTGGCGTACGGGCTCAGCCGGCCCGGCTCCTACGGGCACCGGCCCGTGCTGATGCTGCTGCTGATGTCGATGCTGTTCGCACCCGGCGTCATCCCCAGCTACCTGATGATCAAGCAGCTCCATCTGATCAACAGCTACTGGTCGTTGATCCTGCCCGGCCTGATCAACGGGTTCAACGTGATCGTGCTGCGCTCCTTCTTCATGGGCATCCCCAAGGAGCTCATCGACTCGGCGCGCATCGACGGCGCCTCCGAATGGAAGATCCTCACCCGGATCGTGCTGCCGCTGTCGAAGGCGTCGGTCGCCGTCATCGGCCTGTTCTACGCGGTCACGTACTGGAACGCCTTCTTCAACGCGCTGCTGTACATCAACGACGCGGCGAAGTGGCCGATGCAGATGGTGCTGCGGACGTACGTCATCAACAACGCGCAGCTCAGTGGTGGTCAGGTCGACGTCGCGGCCGGTGCGCCGCTGCCGCCGTCGCAGTCGCTGCAGGCGGCGATCCTGGTTCTGTCGATCGTGCCCATCGTGGTTATCTACCCCTTCCTTCAGCGGCACATGAACAAGGGCGTGATGGTCGGGGCGGTGAAGGGATGAACACCCCTATGAACGACACCCCCTTGAACAACAGCCCTCTGCGGCGACCCCTGAGCAGGCGCGGCTTCCTCGCCTCCGCCGCCGGTGTCGTGGCGGGCGTGACCCTCGCCGGCTGCGGCGACTACAAGCCTCCGTCCACCGCCGACGCCAACAAGGTGGCCCGGCTGCCCACGTACATCCCGTACAAGGGCGTCGAGACCTCGATGCCGGCCACCGCGGACGGCGTCGCACCCGCCTATCTGCACTACCCGGCCGATCCGGTCACGGCATTCCCCGACGGGCCGCCCGCCAAGGGCCCGGCGATCACCATCCAGACGCTGATCTTCAACCCGGTGCCGCCGCCCGTGGACCGCAACGTCCTGTGGCAGCATCTGAACAAGAGCATCGGCTGTGACCTCAACTTCGAGATCACGCCCGTCGGCGACTATCCGCCGAAGTTCGCCGTGACGATCGCGGGCGGCGATCTGCCCGACGCGATGCTGATGCTCAGGCCGGACCAGAACTCGGCGGCGACCCCGGACATGCTGGACACCCTCTTCGAGGACCTCACCCCGCATCTGTCCGGCGACAACATCCGCGACTACCCGTACCTGGCGAACATCCCCACCGCGTCCTGGGCGCCGTGCGTGCGCAACGGTGGCATCTACGCGCTGCCGATGCCGCGCCCGCTGTCCGGCGGCCCCATGTACACCCGCCTCGACCTCATCAAGAAGAGGGGCCTCGACCCGAACCCGCAGTCCTGGGACGAGTTCGCCAAGCTGTGCAAGGACGTCACCGACGCCAAGCACAACCAGTACGCCCTGGGCGACAGCGTCACCGCCTGGGAGTTCGTCATGAAGATGCTGTCGGGACCCAACAAGTGGCGTGCGGAGAACGGCAAGTTCACCTGGTACTTCGAGAGCGAGGAGGCCAAGCAGGCCCTCGACGCGGTCCGCCGGCTCACCAAGGCCGGGGTGATGCACCCGGACACCTACAGCGTCAACAACAAGTCGAAGGACTGGTTCGGCGGCGGGCAGAACGTCATGCGCCCCGACGCGCCCGCCGCGTGGAACGACTTCTACACCACCTACGCGCCCGCCACGAAGGGCTTCGAACTCGGCTACATGATGGCGCCGGGCTTCGACGGTGGCGAAGGCAGCCAGTGGCAGGGCGATGCCAACTACGCCACGCTCATCATCAAGAAGGCCCCCAAGGCGCGCATCCAGCAGATCCTGCGAGCCATGAACGCGCTCGCGGCCCCCTTCGGCACGGACGCCTACCTGCTGCGCAAGTACGGAGTGCCGGGCCCGGACCACACCATCAAGGGCACCGACCCGGTCCTCACCCCGCAGGGCCAGGCGGAGAACACCCTGCCGACGATCTTCGCGACGGACGCGCCGTTCACGCTGTACTACCCGGCCAAGCCGGACATCGTTCACACGCAGTACGCCTTCCAGAAGGAAGCCGTCAAAAAGCTGATCCCCAACCCGGCGGAGCCGCTGTACTCACCGACCGACTCCAAGAAATCGAAGCTCTTCGGCACCCTCCTGGACGACACCCGCAAGGGCATCATGCAGGGCCGTGTCCCGCTCAAGGAGTGGGACGACGCGATGAGGAACTGGCGCAAGGAAGCCGGGGACCAGATCCGCCGCGAGTTCGAACAGGCATGGGAGACCCGTACCTCATGACCCGGACCACCCGCACCGCCCGCACTCCGGCCGAGGACCGCGCCCACTGGGAAGAGACCGCGGACCGCATGCTGCTCGCCGTACGGCCCTACGCACGCGACGACCACGCCCTGATCGACCTGCCCGGTGTGCCGAGCCACAACGGCGTACTGAGCGACGGCCTCGAAGGCTTCGCCCGCACGTTCCTGCTGGCCGGCTTCCGGCTGGCGGGCGCGGGCGGAGCCGACCCGCATGACCTGGCCGGGTGGTACGCGGCCGGACTCGCCGCCGGAACCGACCCGGGCAACCCCGGCCGCTGGCCCACGTTCGCCGAGTCCAACCAGGCCAAGGTCGAAGCCGCGTCCATGGCGCTCGCGCTGCACGAGACCCGGCCGTGGATCTGGGACCGCCTGGGGGCGAAGGTCCAGCAGCAGGTGCTGGACTGGCTCGCCGACATGGTCGGCAACCTGATGCCCGGCAACAACTGGATCTGGTTCCAGGGCGTCACCGAGGCGTTCGCCCGCACCGTGGGCGGCGCTTGGCTCCAAACGGACCTCGACCGGACCATCGCGCTGACCGACGGCTGGTACGCGGGCGACGGCTGGTACTCCGATGGCCTCACCGGCGCCGGGCACCGCAACTTCGACCACTACAACGGCTGGGCCATGCACCTGTACCCGCTGTGGTTCTGCCGCATCCTCGGCGACGCGGCGCCCAGCGGCCTGCTCGACCGGTACCGGGCCCGGCTGCGGCGGTTCCTCGAGGACCAGCGGCTACTGGTCGGCGGGAACGGCTCGCCGCTGATCCAGGGCCGCTCCCTCACCTACCGGCAGGCCGCACTCGCGTCGGTGTGGACCGGCGCGCTCTTCGACGCCACCCCACTGGCGCCCGGGGAGACCCGGGCGATCGCGAGCCGCATGCTCGACCACTTCACCGAGCACGGGGCCGCCGACGCGGAAGGGCTGCTCACCCTCGGCTGGCACCGGCCCTTCCGCGGCGTGCTCCAGGTGTACTCGGGTCCTGCCTCTCCGTACTGGGCGAGCAAGGGCTTCATCGGCCTCGCCCTGCCGCCGGATCACCCGGTGTGGACCGAGGAAGCGGTGCCACTCGCTGTTGAACAGGGCGATTTCGAGCGGGCGTTGGCAGCGCCGGGCTGGCTCGTCTCCGGCACGGCTGCCGACGGTGTCGTACGCGTCGTCAATCACGGTGGCGACCATTCCGACCCTGCCCGGCCGCACGCCGACGATCCGAGCTACGCGCGGTTCGCCTATTCGACGCACACCGCGCCGGAGACCCCCGGCGACCCCACTGTCCGCGGCGGCAGCGCGGAGGCGGACCCGCTCGACAACGCGGTCGTGCTGCTCGACGAGACCGGGCGGGCTTCGCACCGTCGCCCCGCCACAAGAATCTCCCTGGACGGCACCACAGCCGTCTCACGCTCTCGCGCGCACTGGCTCGACGACGCCACCTGGGACGTGTTCGGCGGCCCCGACGCCCCGTACGTCTTCGGCCCCTGGATCACTGTCGGCTCGGCGCTGCGCGGCTCGGTCGAGGTCCGGGCCGTACGCGTCGACACCGCCGCGGAAGACGAATCCGCCGCTCATGTGCTGCGCGTCGGCGGCTGGGCGCTGGCGCTCGACAAGGCGCCGGAGGAGAGTGGGACCGCCCGGGTCCGCGGCGCGGACGGACTGGTCTCTCTTGTTGTGGGCGCGCGAGGACTGCCGCACTCCCGCACCGTCCCCGGGGCCGAGAGCAACGCCCTCGGTCCCCTCTCTGCCACCCCCGTAGTGGAGACCGGGGGACCGGTAGCCCATGGCACCCTCCACGTCGCCCTGATCCACCTCGGTGGCACCGATCCGACCGCCCTGCCCGACGTCACCACCCGAGCCGAAGGCGCCGACCTGCTCGCGGACGTGACCTGGCCGGACGGCGGACAGGACACCATCCGGCTGCCCGCCCCCAACGCCTGAACGTACGACCTCTGGAAGGACCACTTCCGTGCATGACGACCGCCGGATCATCGAGGCCCGGATCCGCAAGCTGCTGGACCGGGTGATCCGCCCCGCCCTCTACAGCGATGTACGCCCCCTCTCGCTCAGCGCGTGGTACGTGGAGGGCGAGCCGGTCCCGGTGAGCGATGCGCTCGCCGCCGACTACGAGCCGTTCACACTCGGTGCCGCGTGGGGCAGCCCCTGGGCGACGACCTGGATGCGGGCCCGCGCCGAGATCCCGCAGGAATGGTCGGGGCGCCGCGCAGAGGCCGTCTTCGACCTCGATTTCGACCTGACCAAGGGGCCCGGCGGCCAGGCGGAGGGCCTGGTCCACGACGCCCAGGGCGCGCCGCTCCAGGGCCTGCACCCGTACAGCCGCAGCGTCCTCCTCGCCGATTCGGCGACCGGTGGCGACCACGTCGACCTGCTGATCGAGCTGGCCGCCAACCCGCCCATCACCGGGAGCGCCGGTCTGAACACCCACCACGGCTCGCTGGAGACCGCGGGCGACGCACCCCTCTACCGCCTCAAGCAGGCCGAGATCGCGGTGCGCGAGGACGACGTCTGGCACCTCATCCACGACATCGAGGTGCTCGATGAGCTGATGCACGAACTGCCGCTCGGCTCCACCCGGCGCCACGAGATCCGGTACGCGCTGCGCCGGGCCGCCGATGCCGTCGACCCGGCCGACGTCGCGGTGACGGCGGCCCGGGCCCGGGCACAGCTCGTCGACGTACTGTCCCGGCCCGCACATGCCTCCGCGCACACCCTCGCCGCCGTCGGCCACGCCCATATCGACTCGGCCTGGCTGTGGCCGGTGCGGGAGACCGTGCGCAAGTGCGCCCGCACCTTCACCAACATGACCACCCTCGCGCAGGAGTACCCGGAGCTGGTCTTCGCCTGCTCCTCGGCGCAGCAGTACGCGTGGATGAAGGAGCAGCGGCCAGAGATCTTCGCCCGGATCAAGCAGGCGGCGGCGGAAGGGAACTGGGTGCCGGTCGGCGGCATGTGGGTCGAAGCCGACGGCAACCTTCCCGGCGGAGAGGCCCTGGCCCGCCAACTCGTCTACGGACGGCGCTTCTTCGCGGAGGAGTTCGGCGTCGAGCAGCGCGGCGTCTGGCTGCCCGACTCGTTCGGCTACACCGCCGCCTACCCGCAGCTCGCCAAGCTGGCGGGGGCGGAGTGGTTTCTCACCCAGAAGCTCTCCTGGAACGAGACGAACAAGCTGCCGCACCACACCTTCGCCTGGGAAGGCATCGACGGCACCCGCGTCTTCACCCACTTCCCGCCGGTCGACAACTACAACGCCTCCCTGACCGCACGCGAGAACGTCCACGCCGAAGCCAACTTCAACGACAAGGGGGTGGCCACCCGCTCTCTGGTTCCGTTCGGATACGGCGACGGCGGTGGCGGCCCCACTCGTTCGATGCTGGAGAAGGCCCGCCGCCTGCGGGACCTCGAAGGCTCGCCGAAGGTCGTCATCGAATCGCCCGACGCCTTCTTCGCGGCGGCCCGCACCGAGCGTGAAAGCAGTCAACTGCCGGTCTGGCGAGGCGAGTTGTATCTGGAAACCCATCGCGGCACGTACACCAGTCAGGCCCGCACCAAGCGCGGCAACCGGCGCAGTGAGGCGCTGTTGCGGGAGGCCGAGCTCTGGGCCGCCACCGCCGCCGTCCGGGCCGGGGCCCCGTACCCGTACGAGCGTCTCGAATCGCTGTGGCAGCGCGTGCTGCTCAACCAGTTCCACGACATCCTGCCCGGCTCGTCCATCGCCTGGGTGCACCAGCAGGCCGAACGTGAATACGCCGAGATCGAAGCTGAACTGGAGACGCTGATCGCCGACGCGGCAGGGCGGTTGCCGGGCCGGCCCGCGCTGCTCAACGCCGGGCCGTACGCGCGCCGCGAGGTCGCCGTCCTCCGTGACGGAGCCGGGGAGTTCGCCGGGGCGCAGCCCCTGTCGGACGGACGCACGGCCGTCCTCGCCGAGGTCAGTGCCCTCGCCTCCGGCGGCACGGTCGATGCCCCCCGGGGTTCTGCCACCGGAACGGCGAAGGACGGCGGCTTCGTCCTCGGGAACGGGGTCGTGACCGTCGTCGTCGACCGGCGCGGACTGATCACCTCGGTCTACGACCACGCCGCGCGGCGCGAGGCGATCGCCCCCGGTACCGTGGGCAACCTCCTCCAGCTCCACCCCGACGACCCCAACCTGTGGTCGGCCTGGAACATCGACACGTACTATCGCGACGTCGTGCACGACCTCGACGAGGCCGAGTCGGTGACGCTCACGGACGAAGGGCCGCTGCTCACGTCCGTGCGAGTCGAGCGCGTCCACGGCGACTCCCGGTTCATCCAGCACATCGAACTCGCCGCCGAGAGCCACCAGGTCACCGTCCGCAACGACATCGACTGGCAGCAGCGCGACACCGTACTGAAGGCGGCCTGGCCGCTCGACGTGCACGCGGAGCGGGAGAGCGCCGAGATCCAGTTCGGCCACGTACAGCGGCCCACGCACGAGAACACCAGCTGGGACGCGGCCCGCTTCGAACTGTGGGCACACCGCTGGGTGCACGTCGGCGAACGGCACTGGGGTGCCGCCCTGCTCACCGACTCCACGTACGGGCACGACGTCCGCCGGGACACGCGCGAGGACGGCGGCACCACCACGACGCTGCGGCTCTCCCTCCTCCGCGCGCCGCACAGCCCCGACCCGCGGGCCGACCGCGGGCAGCACAGTTTCACGTACGCGCTGCTCGCCGGCGCCGGGATCGAGGAGGCCATCGCGGGCGGCTACGCGCTGAACCTTCCCCTGCGCCCCGCACCGGCCGCGCTCGACGCCCTCGTCTCGGTCGACACCACCGACGTGGTGGTGGAGTCGGTGAAGCTCGCCGACGACCGCGGCGGCGATGTCGTGGTCCGCCTGTACGAGGCGTGCGGCGGGGCGGTCGCGGCACGGCTGTCCCCGGGATTTCCGATCACCACCGCCCTGGACTGCGACCTTCTGGAACAGCCCAATGGGAAACTGCCCTCGTCCGACAGCGACCCCTTGGACCTCCACTTCCGGCCGTTCCAAGTCCGGACCCTGCGTCTGCGGCCTACGATGCCCCAGAAGGAGGCAAGGTGACGACGGTGAAGACCGAGAAGTCGGCAATCCGGCGCGGCACGAACCTGCCGCGCATGGGGGACTTCAACGAGTCCGTGATCCTCGATGCCATTCGCAGGCACTCGGCGGGCCTGAGCCGGGTGGAACTCGCCAAGGCCACGGGTCTGTCGGCGCAGACCGTCTCGAACATCACGCGGCGGTTGCTCGACCAGGGCCTGGCCCGCGAGTCGGGGAAGCAGAACATCGGCAGTGGCAAACCCCGCACCCTGCTGGAGATCGTGCCGACTTCTCGCTTCGCCGTGGGCGTCCACCTCGATCCCGCCGTGATCACCACGGTCGTGGTGGACCTCCATGGCACTGTGGTGGCCCAGCGCCACCGGCAGACCCCGAGCGGTGGTGACACCGACCGGATCGCCGCCGACATGGCGGCCTCGGTGTCCGCACTCGTGACGGAGTCGGGCATTGACGATTCCCGGGTCCTGGGCCTGGGCATCGCCGCGCCAGGCCCCATCGACGCGGCCGCCGGATGGGTGGTGGACCCACCGGAGCTGCCGGCCTGGGGCCGCTATCCACTCCGCGACCGGCTCAGTGCGGAAACCGGCTTCCCGGCCCTGCTCGACAAGGATGTGACGGCGGCGGTGGTCGCCGAACGGTGGGCGGGCGCGGCCACCGACAGCCGGAACCTGCTCTTCTTCTACCTGGGGACAGGTTCCGGTATGGGCCTGGTCGTGGAAGACACGGTGCTGCGCGGCTCCTCCGGCAACGCGGGCGAGGTCGGCGGCCTCGGCGCCGCCTGCTCGGTTCGGGCCCTCGTGGACGAGGCCATCGCCTTGGGCGTGCTCGGCGCCGAGTACACCTGTCTCGACCCGGCAGACGCCCAGCGTGGTCTGGTGCGCCTGGCGGAACTCGCTGCCGAAGGCGAACCCCAGGCGGACGGCATCATCGAGCGACTGGCCATCCGCATAGGCCGGGGCGTCTGTGCGGCGGGGACGCTCCTGGACGTCGACACCGTCGTATTCGGCGGCCCGATCTGGCAGTTGTTGGCCGACCGTCTCCTCGCCACCATCGAACCGATGGTGGCGCGCTCCCCGTTCGTCAGGCCCACCCACCCGACGACGGTCACATCCACCACGCTCGGCGAAAACGTGGCCGCGATCGGCGCTGCCTCCCTGGTCCTCGATCACGCACTCTCTGCCCAGCCGAGGTCTCTCCTGCTGGCCGACCGGGGCATTGCCGGTCAGGGCAGGCGATCAGGGAGCGAGACGAGAGAGAAGTCGTTTCGGATGACGTAGTGAACGAGGTGCGGGTCGTGCGCTGCCGGCGCGGGCGCCGGCAGCGGGCCCGGCCGGTCCTCCCGGCCGCCGGTCGGGGCTGTGGCAGGGCATTCTCCGGCCCGCAGCTGGGTCAGCTCCTCGACCGGACCCTCGCCGCCGTCGGGTCCACGCCGTTCAGGCGTCTGTCGGCGACGTCCTTGCGGACCCGGGCCCTGCAGTGTCTCCCCGGTGGTCCGAGGATGGTCGACTCGGTGAAGTAGCACATCGCATAAGCCGAGTCGGTGGCGTGGGCTGTTCCGGTGCCGAGGGCCGGTGCGCCGGACACCGTCAGTCGAATATGGCCGCACGCTTCCTGCCGGACCCGGCTGGTCCGGGCAGACCGTGCCCGGGCTGCCGCGGCCACCGGGGCCGGCGGAGGCCCTCGCGGTTGTGGAAGCGGTCGCATCCGGGTGAGGTGCCGTCGCCGGTCGGCCCTCCGGCCGAGGCGGCTCCTGGCATAGGCGGACGGAACGTGATCAGCTGGGCGGACGTGTCAAGCGCTCGGCTGCTGTCGTCTGGGGTGTGACAGCCGTGCAGGGCGCTCACGGTACGGCGCCACCCACAGGGCAAGCCCGAGGACGCGGCCCGACCTGCGATGGAACAGGTGGACGCCTCGAAGGAGGACCATGACCGTTCATCACCGCGGGACGCGGGTGCCGGACACTGTCGTGGTCGGCGCCGGTCTCGTCGGCCTCGCCCGCGCCCTGGACCTGAGCCGAGCCGGACGGCGGGTGGCTCTGCTGGAGGCGTCCGACGGCCATGGTCGGCCGGGGCCCGAGGAGGGCACGGCCCCGCCGATGCCCTCGCGAGGAGACCCGCGCCAGGTCGTCAGGGCCGTCGCCGATGCGCCGGCGGCGGACGCCGAGCTTCTGCGTACGGCCCCGGACGGAACGCCCGTCGTCGAGCGGCGGGTCAGGTGAGCCGACGTGCCTCAGGCTTCGTCGCCAGGTCCGAAGTGGTCATTGTGGGCGGCGGTGCGGCCGGACTCAGCCTCGCGCACAGGCTGACGGAGACCGGCTCCACCACCGTGACCGTGGTGGAGCCGCCGGACGGTTCGTTACGGCCGCCAGAGCGGACCTGGTGCTACTGGGACCGGGGCCCCGGCGACTTCGACGAAGCGGTCAGCGCATCCTGGTCCCGGCTGCGCGTCCACGGCGCCGACGGCAGCGAGGTCACTGTTGATCCGGCCCCGCTGCGCTACCGCATGGTGCGGTCCGCGCAGTTCGAGCGGCTGGTGCACTCCCGGATCGCCGGTTTCCCCGGTGGCCGTGTCCTGCGCGCGACGGTGGACGCGGTGCGGGACGTGGCTGACGGGGCGGAAGTTCACTGCACGGCACCCGACGGCCGGGCGCTGACGCTGTGCGCCCGCCATGTGTTCGACTCTCGTCCCCTGCGCGTCCTGCCGCCGGCCCGGACGCTGCTGCTGCAACACTTTCGCGGCTGGTTCGTGCGCACGGCCGCGAACCGGTTCGATCCCGCGGTCGCGGACCTGATGGACTTCCGGGTGCCGCAGCCGCGTCACGGGCTCGCCTTCGGCTACGTCCTTCCGCTGGCGCCGGACCGGGCTCTGGTCGAGTACACCGAGTTCTCCCGGACTCCGCTGACCACCGCAGCATACGGGGCCGCGCTCGGCCACTACAGCCGCGAGATCCTGGCCCTCGGTGCCTTCACCGTGGAAGCGGCGGAACAGGGTGTCATCCCCATGACCGACGCGCGCTTCCCCCGGTGTGTCGGGGCTGCCGTCTTCCGTATCGGGACCGCGGGCGGCGCCACACGCCCGGCGACCGGCTACACCTTCGCCGCCGTGCAGCGGCAGAGCAGAGCCATCGCCGCCGCTCTGCGAGAGGGGCGCAAGGTCGTGCCTCCGCCGCACGGGCGGCGTGCGCTGGCCATGGACGCGGTGCTGCTGCGGGCCCTGGACACCGGACGGATCGACGGCCCCGACTTCTTCACCGGCCTGTTCCGCCGTACGCCCCCGGAACGTCTGCTGCGCTTCCTCGACGGCGCCACCTCGCCCTGGGAGGAGTGGGGAATCGGACTGCGTACCCCCGTCGGCCCGATGCTCCGGACCGCCGTTGAACTCCCCTTTCTGCCCCGCCGCGCCCGCCCCGCCCCACGAATCGGAGAGAGGCCCCCATGACACTGCTGCGCGACCACGATCTGGCACGCGCCTTCGACCACGCCTCGCACACCTACGACCGCCTCACGGCCCTCAACCCCGGCTACCGCACCGACCTCCTCCGCTCGGCCCGCAGACTACGGCTGCCCGGAGACGGAGCGGGACTCCACGTGCTCGACCTCGGCTGCGGCACCGGCGCCTCGACCCGGGCCCTGCTACGGACCGCGCCCCGCGCTCGCATCACCGCCGTCGACGCTTCGCCGGGGATGCTGCGACGGGCGCTGGCCAAGCCGTGGCCTGCACGCGTGCGCTTTCTGCATCTGACGGCAGAGGAAGTGGCGACGGCCGGGGAGGGTCCCTTCGACGCGGTCTTCGCCGCCTACTTGTTCCGCAACGTCACCGACCCGGATCGGGTCCTCGCGGCCGTCCGGGCACTGCTGCGACCGGGCGCACGACTCGCCGTCCACGAGTACGCCCTCAGCGGCTCGGCCGTCCACCGCGCCCTGTGGACGGCCGTGTGCCATGGGGTGATCATTCCGATGGGCACGCTCAGTGGTGACCGTGCCCTGTACCGCCACCTCTGGGGCAGCGTCCTCGCCTTCGATACCGCACCCGCCTTCACCGACCGTCTGACGCGTGCGGGCTTCACGGACGTGCGCGCCGTCCCCGTCGCCGGGTGGCAGACCGGCATCGTGCACACCTTCCTCGCCCGGGACGGCTCCGCCGCCGCAGGGGAGCACGCCCGGTGAGCGCCCGCCCGCACGGTAGCGCCCGGCGGGGCCGCGACCGCAAGGCCGGGGTCCTGATGCCCGAACCCGGCCGGGCCCGGTTCGAGTACGGGGACGCACCGTCCGCCGCCGTGGTCGGCGGCGGCATCGCCGGTCTCGCGGCGGCCACCCTGTTGGCGGAACGCGGCTCCCGCGTGACCCTCTACGAACGGGAGGAATCACTCGGCGGCCGCCTCGCCGGCTGGCGCACCCGGCTGGCCGACGGATCCGAGGCGACCATGAGCCGCGGTTTCCACGCCTTCTTCCGTCAGTACTACAACCTGCGCGGCCTGCTGCGGCGGACCGACCCCGGCCTCACAAGGCTCACTCCGCTGCCCGACTACCCCCTTCGGCACAGCGGCGGCCTGACGGACAGTTTTGCCCGTGTCCCGCGCACACCGCCGTTCAGCGCACTCGGTTTTGTCGCCCTGAGCCCCACCTTCGGCTGGCGGGACCTGGCCACCATGGACGTCCGGGCGGCGCTGCCGCTCCTCGACGTCCGGGTGCCCGAGGTCTACCAACGCTTCGACCAGGTCAGCGCGGTCCGTTTCCTGGAACGTGTCCGCTTCCCCGAGGCCGCCCACCACCTGGCGTTCGAGGTGTTCTCGCGCAGCTTCTTCGCCGACCCGCGCGAACTTTCGGCCGCGGAATTGCTGCTGATGTTCCACATCTACTTCCTCGGCTCGGCCGAGGGCCTGCTCTTCGACGTACCGGACGAACCCTTCCCGCAAGCCCTGTGGGGGCCGCTCGGCGACTACCTCCAGCGCCTCGGTGTGGTCGTCCGCACCGGCACCTACGTGCACGACATCCACCCGCGCGACGGTGGGGGAGTCGCGTTGCGTACCGACACCGGCGAGGACCGGCACGAGGCGGCGGTGCTCGCCCTCGACACCAGGGGACTGCGCCAGGTCGTCGCCGCGTCACCCGGCCTGGGCACCGCCGCCTGGCGCGACGGCATCGCCGCTGTGCGTACCGCCCCACAGTTCCTCGTCTCCCGGCTCTGGCTCGACCGGCCTGTCCGCCCCGATCGCCCCGGATTTCTCGGCACCAGCGGGTACGGCGGCCTGGACAACATCAGTGTCCTGGAACGCTACGAGGGCGAGGCCGCCCGCTGGGCCGCCCGGAACGGGGGCACGGTGGTGGAACTGCACGCCTATGCCGTCGCTGCCGATGCGGAACGGGAGAAGGTGCAGAGCATGCTCGTCGACCGGTTGCGTCAGGTGTACCCGGAGACGCGCGAGGCGCGCATCGTCGACGCCCGGCACGAGTGGCGCTCGGACTGCCCGCTCTTCCCGGTCGGTTCCCACCACCGGCGTCCCACCGTGCGGACCCCCCACCCGTGGCTGACGCTGGCCGGTGACGCGATCCGCTGCGACCTCCCGGTGGCGCTGATGGAACGCGCCGCCACCACCGGATTCCTGGCGGCCAACGCTCTGCTCGCCGCATGGGGCGTCCGGGGCCAGGTGCTGTGGACGGTCCCTCGGACGGGCCGTTCGCCCGCGCTGCGGGCACTTGGCGCACTCGCGGGACGTTGATCCGAGCGGCGGGGAGCGCACCGTGCGACCAGGGAGCCGCCGTACCCGACACGTGCCGACGCCGGACGGACCGGGCGCCGGACGGACCGGGCGCCCGACGGACCGGGCGCCCGACGGCCGGACCGGCGCGGAGCCCGATCGGCAGACCGCCGGGCCCGGTGGCTCATCCCTCGCTGGTCACCCCGGGAACCGTCCGGTGCTGCGCAGCGTCCAGCGTCGCTCGGCGTAGGCCAGGTCGTCGCGCCACAGGCGCCCGGCCATGCGACGCATCAGCGGGCGCAGCACTGGGGCGGCGACCCGGGCCGGCTTGAAGCCGCGCCGGTCCGAGGTGGCGACGACCGCCTCGACCACGGCGGTCCGTGGCTGTTCATCGGCCTCACCGGTAAGCGGCGTGGCATGGGTCTCGACCACGGACGTCGCTCCCTCGCCGTCGGTGATGCGCATGACGACCGTACGCGGCTCCGGCGCGGTGAACTCGGCCCGGACCGGGACCACCAGACGCCCCGCCACGCGGAAGGAGACATCGACGACGAAGGCGTCATCCTCGTCACCCCGCGGCTCCCGCACCACCGTCAGGTCGACGAACGAGTACGGATGGAACCACGAGCCGTGCCACGGGTCGAGACGGTTGGCGACCACGTCCTGCGGTTCGCACCGTCCCACCGCGGTGAACACCGCGTCCACCCCGCTGCCCATCGCGGGACGCACCGGCACCACAGGGCGCTGCGATGGTTCCTCGCCGCCGACCGCGTCCAGCCGCACCCATACCAGCACTCCGTCGTCGTGGACGGGGTACGGCTCCCAGCTTGCGAAGGCGGTGCCGTCCAGGGCCAGTCCGTGCCAGTGGCACACCAGCGTGCCGCACACCACCCGGCTGTCGCGCAGGGGAGCGCCGAGATGGGGGCAGGCGCCTGGACCCGCGTGCAGCTCACCCGTATCCGAGCGCCACAGCACGACCTCGACGCCGCCCACCGTCCTGCCGCACGGGTGCCCGCCGGCGCGCACCTCCCGGGAGCCACCGACGACGAACCAGTTGCCCGAGGGACGTGCCAGGGCCCGTTTGAGCGCGCCGGCAATCAGCGCCGGCCGTGCTGCCCGCCAGGTCGGTTCCTGCACAGCCGCCGGGCCGCGGCGCCGCCGCAACGGCGCTGTCCAGCGGGCCTTGTCCGCTCGATCGCTCACTACCCGGGCCCCTTCCACTGGAGTGCCGCGCCGCCATCCGCGGGTGCCGGACGTGCGACGCGGGCGCGCCACCGTGCGCCGATCACCTGTACGGCTCCGGCCGCGGCGGTGGCCGCACGCCGTCCGCGTGACACCATGGCCCGCTGATGCAGCACGATGTAGTCGTGGTGCGCGATCGCGTCGAGAATGCCGCCGTACAGGGTGAACGCGGTGCGGATACAGGGGCGCACCCGTGGGTCGAGCATGCCGATGCCGGGTTCCGCCGCACGGTACACGTCCCTGGTCATGGCCTCGGCAGCGACGAGCGCCGCGCGGATCCGCGGGTCGCGGTGCCCTGTGCGGCGGCTCCACTCCAGCAGCGGCCGGTCCACGTCGTGGGCGGCGAGCAGGTCCGCCGGCAGGTAGACGCGGCCCCGGTCCAGGTCCTCACCCACGTCCCGCAGGAAGTTGGTGAGCTGGAACGCCACCCCAAGGGCCGCCGCGTGCGGTGCCGCCTCCTCGCGGGCGACGACCGTGCCGAGCACCGGCAGCATCTGCAGACCGATCACCGCCGCCGAGCCGTGCATGTAGGAGCGCAGGGCGGCGTAGGTCGGATAGTCCGTGACGGTCAGATCGCTGCGCATCGAGGCCAGGAAGTCGGCGAACAGCGTGTGGTCGATGCCGTACCGGTCGGCGGTGTCGGCCACGGCCCGGACCACGGGCTCGTCCCCGCCGCCGGTGCGCAGCCCGCGCGCGAGGTCGCTTTCCACGCGCCGCAGCAGCCGGTCGCGCTCGTCGGGTGTCCGGCGCCGGTCGAGGTCGTCCACGATGTCGTCCGCCCAGCGGGCGAAGCCGTACAGCGCGTGCACGGCCGAGCGGCGTTCCAGCGGCAGTAGACGGGTGGCCAGGAAGTAGGTCCTGCCGTGGCGGGCGTTGAGCCGCCTGCACCGCGTGTAGTCGGCGCGCAGCGCGGGATCGGTGATCCCGGCGGCGTCCAGTTCACGACGGGTCACCGGCACCTGCCGAAGCCGGGGTGTGGGGGACCTGAGCGCCGGTTGTGGTCAGCCGGGTGTGTGGTGTGCGGCTCCCGACGCAGCCGGTGACACGGGCGGCGGCGAGTTTGCCGCTGATGAGCACCGTCGGTACGCCGACGCCGGGGGTGGTCCCGCAGCCGGCCAGCACGACGTTGTCCAGCCCGCGTACCAGGTTGCGCGGCCGGAACGGGCCGGTCTGGGCGAACGTGTGGGAGACCGAGAACGGGCTGCCCGCCGCGTGGCCTTGTGCCGTCCAGTCCAGGGGAGTCACCAGGAGCTCCTCCTGGACACTGTCCGCGAATCCGTCGAGGCCCCGGCGCTCCAGCTCGGCGACCAGCCTGTCGCGGTAGCGCGGGCCCAGGTGCCGCCAGGCGGGCGCGGAGGGGCCGATGATGGTGTTCGGGCAGGGGGCCAGGACGTAGTGGAGGTGGCCGCCCGGCGGCGCCAGGGTGGGGTCGTGTGTAGTCGGCCGGGTGATCAGCAGGGAAGGGTCGCTCATCAGCGCTCCCGAGCGGGTCAGTTCATCGAACGTGCGCTCCCATGCCGCGCCGAAGGAGAGCGTGTGATGGGCGAGACCGGGCCACGTGCGGTCGGTCCCGGCGTGCAGAATCACAGCGGACGGTGAGTGACGCAGCCGCACCGGGCGGCGGGGTGCTCGACCAAGGAGCCGGTGCGCGGCGGACAGTTCACAGGTGAGCACCACCGCGTCGCACCGAATCCGCTCACCCGACGTCAGGCGTACGGCACGTACCCGGTCGACCGAGCGCTCCAGCCCGCTCACCTCCGTCGACCACCGGAGGTCGGCACCGGCGCCGGCCGCCGCGTCGGCCATGGCGCGGGGCAGCGCGTGCATCCCGCCCTTGGGAAACCAGACGCCGGCCACGGTGTCCATATAGGCGATCACGGCGTAGGCCGCGAGGGCCCGGGCGGGGGCTACTCCGGCGTACAGGGCCTGGAAGGAGAAGACTCGGCGCAGGCGGGTGTCGGAGAGGAAGCGGCCGATCTGGTGGTCCAGACGCCCGAACCCGCCGAGCGCCGCCAGGCACGCCAAATCCGGGTGCAGGAGCTGGAAGGGGGAGTCGAAGTTCGTGTCGATGAAACGTCGCATCTGCGCCCGGTACAGCTGCTCCAGCCAGTTCCGCAGCCTGCGGTAGCCCGCGGCCTCCGACGGTCCGGCGAATCGACGGACCTCCGCCTCCATCGCCTCGCTGTCGGTGTGGACGTCGAGCGAGGTCCCGTCCGCGAAGCATGCCCGGTAAGCCGGGTGCAGGGCCACCAGCTCGACGTGGCGGCCGAGGCTGTCGCCGACGGCCGCGAACGCCTCGTCGGCCAGGTGCGGCATGGTCAGCACCGTGGGGCCGGTATCCACCTGGTATGCGCCGACCTGTACGCGGCCGGCCCGGCCGCCCGGACCGGCGTCCCGTTCGACGACCGTGACCCGGCGGCCGGCGCCGAGCAGGTGCAGGGCGCAGGCGAGGCCGGACAGTCCGGCGCCCACCACGACGACATGGTCCGTCGGCCCCGTCACCGTTCTCACGCGCCCTCCCCGGTGGGCCCCGGGGCGACACCCGACGCTCGTTCGACCAGTGCGGCGAACTCCCGCCGCAGACCCGGACCGGCGCCGATCGTCGCGAAGTGCCGCAGACTCGTGGCTGCCAGTTCCGCGATCTTCGACTCCACGACGGTCCGGGCTCCGGTCCGCTCCAGCGCCGCCCGCATCCGCTCCACGGTGTCCTCCGACCGGTGGGCCGCGCCCGGGGCGAGCACAGCGGCGGCCTCCTCGTCCCTGGCGGCGTCGGCGAGCCTGACGGCGACGGCGAGCAGGTAGGTGAGCTTGCGCGTCCGCAGGTCGTTGTCGGCCGGTTTGCCCGTGAGCGCCGGGTCGCCGAAGGCGCCGCAGGGGTCGTCGCGGAGCTGGAAGGACGGCCCCGCGCACCCGCCGGCGGGGCGCAGCGCGTGCAACGTGTACTCGTCGGCGGCGAGTGGACCGGTCATCCGTGCCGCCCGGTGCATGCGGGCGAAGCAGGCGTGCACAGCCGGCGCACCCCGACGCAGCGGCGATCCCTCCATCGGGTCGTCAGGTATGAGGGCGCGCATGCCTGGAGGAGTTCGAGGGCGGCTCCCGTGTGCGGGACCGCCGTGGCATCGCCCGAGCCGTCCGTCGTCCGCCAGCCGCACCACGCGAACGCCGTGCGCAGCCGCTTCCCGCCGCGCTGGACGAACGCGCTGACACGGGCTGCCACGTCGCGGGCGAACAACGGGTCCACATCCCGGGCCCGGCCCAGTGCCGTATCGAGGTGATGCTCCAGTACCGTCTCGACGGCCCTGGCGGCGTCGCGGGCCGTGCGCGGTTCCTCGACGAGTCCGGCCGGGTCTGCCACCGTCGGCTGCACTCCAAGCATCCGCAACCTCTTTCACTCTCGGTCACCTGCACACCAGTGCTTCCGCCGTCGGTCCGTGCGCGGATGCGTTGATCTGTGCCCGGCGTGGGACCGGTTGGGGAACTTTTCACCCCACCGGCCCATCGACATGGGTCTCATGGCGGTGCGTCACCGCGTGTGCGCTCCTGCCGGCGGGCCCCAGCGAGGTCGGTGAGCCGGTCGAGCTGCCGCACCGCCCGGGGAGGTGGGGTGGTTGCCCGCGAACCGGTCCCGGTGCCGGTCGTAGAACGTCCAGTAGCCCGCGGAGCAGGGGCAGGCGCGCCCGCCGGTCCGGTCGCCCGGCCGGTAGGCGCACGCCCGCGGAGGAACATCCCATTTTCTGAGAAAGTGGGCATCTGCTGGAACCCGATCTGCCCGAAGCGCGCGCAAGGAGAGAAGGGCCCAAGGAGCAGCAGCTCGAAGGCCTCTTCGTATCCGGTCCACATCTGCACGACGGGGTGCCGGCGCCAGCCGTAACCGGGCACGGTCAGGCCGCGTAGGGCCTGAAGGGCCTCGACGCGCTGCTTGCCCAGCCGCCGCGGCGCGGAAGGCTGGCGCACCGCCGGGCTGCCGGGCCGGCGCCAGGCGCCGCGCCGAGCGTCCTCGCGTGCCAGTGCCGCGCCGATGCCTCGCGCGGTTGCGGTCGGTCATTTCCGCATGGCCGATGTGGGCCCTGAGCTCCAGCTCGGCGCCCTCCGCACAGCGGCGGATGACCGTCTCGTCGGACAGCCGCAGGTGACCGAGACGGACCTGATGGCGGAGTGCCGGGCTGGGGCACGGGCGCACGGCGTCCTCCAAGGGGGACGAGCCGACATCGCCGCCATCAGCGAATACGGCGAGCGGGCCCTGCGGATCGGTGACGAGATCACGCGGGCCGGGTTCGGCGTGCAGACGGTCCGCCTGTCCGGCCCCGCACTCGACGAGCCGGTGAGCCGGGATCAACTCCACACGAGGGCTGCGGATCTCACCGCGGCATGCCGGCGTGCGGGGGTGGGCAGTGCCTCGTTGACCGCGTTGCGGCCCGCCGCGCTCGCGGAGCTCCAGCCTTCCGACGTCGCGGAGGTGCTGGCCGAACACCCCTCGTTGTTCACGTCCGTCGTGGTCGCGGACGGCGCCGAGGTGGACCACGCCGCCGCCGCCTTCAGCGGGGCCGTGATCCGTGAACTGGCGAGCCGCGACAGGGACGCCAACTTCCGGTTCGCGGCGATCGCCAACCTGGGCGCCAACGCTCCGCTGTTCCCGGGCTCCTTCAGCGACGGCGGCGCCGCGGGGGTGAGCGTGGCGCTCCAGTCGGCCGGCGCACTTCTCGCACGCGCTCGCGCGGCCAAGCCCGGTGACATCGCGGAGGCGGCCCGGCTGACCCAAAGGTGCCTGCAGGACCAACTCGGCCCGCTCCAGGCGGTGCTGGTGCCGTCGTGCGAGCGGCATGGCCTGCTGTTCCACGGAGTCGACCCGTCCCCGGCCTGCGCGCCGGATGCCGGCATCGCGGAGTTCCTGGAGACCGTCGGAGGCATCAGGTTCGGTTCTCCCGGCACGGTCGCCACATGCGCCGCGGTGACCACGGGCATCCGGTCGGTGGGCCGTCCCACGGTCGGATACGCGGGTCTGATGCTCCCGGTGCTGGAGGACAGGGTGCTCGCACGCTCCTGGCAGGAGGGCCGTATCGACGCCGACTCGGTGATCGCGTACTCCTCCGTCTGCGGTGCGGGCCTGGACACGATCCCGCTGCCGGGCTCGACTCAGGAGCATGAGGTCGTCGCCATGATCATGGACATGGCGGCGCTGTCGGCGCGGTGGCGCAAACCGCTGTCCGCCCGTTTGATGCTCGCGCCGGTCGGCTCCGATCCGCATCGCACGGAGTTCCGGGCGCCACAGGTCGTCAACATCGACTACCCGACCGCCTGAGGGCCTTGCGAGTCGGCGGCCATTCCGGTCGTGCGGGGCGATGCCGAACGTCTGCGAAACGTCAAGGAGGGGACGGCCCATGCCGCTCATATCGTCCATCACCGGTTCCTCGTCGGACCACCGCGAACACTGGATTGGCGGTGCCTGGATCCCGCCGAAGAGCCCGGACGTCGACCCGGTGAGCAATCCGGCTGACGGGAGTGTCATCGGGAGCGTTCCTCGTGGCACAGCGGCCGACGCGGAGACCGCTCTCGCGAGCGCCACCGCCGCGCTGCCCGGCTGGAGCGGGACACCACGTGACGACCGCCTCGAATCGGTGCGGAAATGGCTCCGGCTGATCGAGGCCGACGCCGAATTCCTCAGCGCGCTGATCTCCCGTGAGGTCGGCACGCCCATCGCGTTGAGCCGCAACGTTCAGGCGGGACTCGCGATCGACATCGCGCGAGCATGCGTCGACTCGGTATCCCGGCTGGACGACGAGCGTCGCGGGAATTCCGTCATCCGGCGTGCGCCGGCCGGAGTGGTCGCCGCGATCATCCCCTGGAACGTGCCGCTGATCCTCACCCTGCAAAAGGTCGTGCCGGCCCTGCTCGCCGGGTGCACGGTCGTACTCAAGCCCAGCGAGCTGACACCCCTGCACGCGGCGCACCTCGCGCGCCTGGCCGAGTGGAGCGAACTGCCGCCCGGTGTGCTCAACATCGTGTTCGGCGACGGGCCGAACGTGGGATCGGCACTGGCCTCGTCGCCCCTCACCGACCTGGTCTCGTTCACCGGCTCGGTGCGCGCGGGCCGTTCGGTGGCTGTCGCGGCCGCGGCGAATCTCACCCGCGTGCATCTGGAACTCGGAGGCAAGAGTGCTTCCTTGGTTCTCGACGACGCGGACCTGGCCCAGGCGGTCGCGGCGTCCGTCGGTCAAGCACTGTTCAACAGCGGCCAGGCGTGTCTCCAGTGGAGCCGGCTGATCGTGCCGCGGCGGCTGGTCCGCGAAGCGGAGGAACTCGCCCGGACGGTCACGGCCACGTACGGCGTTGGCGATCCCGCCGCGCCCGACACCGACCTGGGGCCGCTGATCAGCGCAGGGGCCAAGGCGCGGGTCGCTCGCGCCTGTGCGCGCGGAGTGGCTCAAGGCGCTCGCGCGGTGGTTCCTCCGCGGGACATGGACGGTCTGTACTGCGCACCGACGGTGTTCAGCGACGTGACCATGGACATGGACCTGGCTCAGGAGGAGATCTTCGGGCCGGTCATCTCGATCACGACCCATGACGGCGACGACGACGCGGTCCGCCTGGCGAACTCCACGCGCTACGGGCTGCACGGCTCGGTCTGGTCGAGCAGCGACGAGCGGGCGACCTCGGTCGCCCGGCGGGTGCGGGCAGGCCAACTCAAGATCAGCGGTGCCCCGTTCAACCCCGTAGCGCCCTTCGGCGGCTTCAAGGAGTCCGGCATCGGGCGGGAGTGCCGACCAGAGGGGATCGACGCCTTCTGCGAACTGCAGGCCCTTCACTACCCGGTGGCAGGCGGACGGAGCGTGCGGGCAAAGGCGTGACGTGCGGCGGTCCGCTCGGTTCGGCTCGTCGCGGCGGCTCCGCCTGATCTTCTGTGTCCTTGTTGTGCACGGACTGACTCGCTCAACGAGCCGATTACCTGGACCCAGCGGTGGCCGGCCCGTACGGCAGGTCATCCGCAGGGCGTCAACCTCCGGGAACAGCACGGTGTTGTCCGGGACACTCGGATTGCGACTGGTGGGGGAGGGGTGGTCTGTCCGGGACGGGAGGAGGGCTACCGCTTCGACGCGGAACCGGAGCGGCGTGTTCCTGGGCATGCCTTCCGATGGGAATCCGCCGACTTCATCGGCAAGAAGTGGCGGCCGCAGGGCATCACACAGGATTACGACGCGGACGGAACGAGCCCCGCGAAGACGCTGCTCGTCTCCTGGTACGACCACAAGGGCGACCAAGGTGCTCGGCTCTCCGTCGTCAACTGGAGTACATCCGGGGAGATCACGTACCGCCATGTCCTTCTGGTGGAGCCGTACTCGGAGCCGGACGGTCAGGGCGAGCTGCGAGACGGCATCGGTGCGCTGGACCTGCATGCGGGAGGCATCGCCTGGTACGGCCATCACCTGTACATCGCCGACAGCATGTACCGGGCGAGCAGACCGTACTTCCCGGGGATCAGGGTTTTCGACCTGCGGCGGTTCTTCAAGGTCACCAAGGGAGAGGGGATCGGTCGTCAGCCGGACGGAAGGACGTTCCATGCGCACGGGTACGAGTACGTCCTGCCGCAGACCCATGCCTACGACTGGAGCGGCCGCGCGCGCAAGCTCGTCATTTCCCGAGGCGCTCTGCGGCCCCGGGCCGAGTGGGCGCACGCGGTGCCGAAGGGCTCGAACACGCAGGGCGCGGTCAAGGTCGGCTCCACGTACTACCTGACCACCAGCCACACCTCCAGGAAGGCTGGTGAGCTGCGCAGGTGGAGGGAGAACTGGGCGGCGGGTCCCAGGCACAGGTCCCGCTTGAACATCGGCGTCGAGGACCTCAGCTACGACGGCTCCGGCTCCGGCGCGCTCTGGACGCTCGGTGAGTACGCGAACGATGAGCGTACCGATCCCAGGGCACCCTTCAGCCGGTACGTGTACGCCGTGCGGCCGTAGCCGCGCGCCCCTGCCCGAGTCGGCCAGCGGGACCTCCGGCTCGGGCAGCACGGCTCAGCAGTCAGATCACCTGCCGTACGTCTCAGCGCCGGAGCCACCCGATCCAGTCCTTGGGCTCATCAGGGTGTGAGGTAGCAGGTCTTGCTCACGCCGGGCAGCGGATCGGTGCCGATTGCCGCCGTCGTACAACTGGTGCCGCTGGTGAACGACTTGTAGACGAAGCGGCCCCGTGCGCCGTAGGCGACGGTCCGCTGTCCGCCGAAGGCGCACGTGCCGCCTTCGGCGGAGCAGGCGGTGGCGTAGCCGGGAGGGCCGCCGGTGGCGGTGTAGCAGGCCTTGGACTCGCCGGGTATCGGGTCGCCGAACGTGGCGTCGGTGCACGGGGTGTCGCCGGTGGCCGTGCTCGTGGTGAACGCGCCGAAGGCGCCGTACATCACCGGCTGTCCCGCGGTGGCCGGGCAGGTGCCGTTCTGGGAGGCGCACTTGGTCCAGCCGCCGGGCGGACCTGCATCGGGTGGCAGGTAGCAGGACTTGGCGACTCCGTCGATGGGATCGCCGAAGTGTGCGTTGGTGCAGGCGACGGAGCCGTTGGTGACCTGATGGGCGAAGTTGCCGTTGCCGCCGTAGGCGACGTCGCGGTTGTAGCCGGGAACGGAGCAGGCGCCGTCCTCGGCGGCGCAGACGGTGTATCCGGGCGGGCCGCCCGCGTCGGCGACATAGCAGGACTTGACGAGATTCGACGCCGGGTCGCCACCGAATGAGGCGCTGGTGCAGGCGGTGCTGTCGGTCGCCGTCTTGTACGTGTACGTCCCGGCCCCGTAGGCCACCGCGCGGGTGCCGCTGAAGGTGCACGTACCGCCTTCGCCCGCGCACCGGGTGAAGCCCGCACGCAGAGCGCCGGTACCGGGTTCGGCGGGTGCCGACGGGTTGCCCAGTCCGGTGGCGCTCACGCTGTAGCTGCCCGGGGCGACGCCGGTGAGGTAGACGTAGGCGTCGTCCTGGCTCGCGCCGGTGATTCCTGGGATGGGCGTGAAGGTTCCGTTGCTCCAGACGACGGTGCCGTTCACGGACACCGAGATGTTGCCGCCGCCCAGCTTCGGGACGCCGATGCGGCCGGTGGTGCCGGACGGGCTGGTGAGGTGCGCCGCATAGGTGCCGGCGGCGGGGACACGGGACCAGGATGCGTTGATGGCGCCCTGGGGCATGGTGATGCGGCCCTCGGCGCTGGTCAGGTCGCCGGGGTGCGGGACGAAGCGGTAAGCGCCGGTCGCCGACTCCGGTGCGGTGCCGAGCACGTCGAAGGTGAGGGTGGAGGTGGGCGCGGTGGACCAGCCGTGGGCCAGACTCATGAACGAACCGCCGTAGGCGAGGCCGCCGTCGGCCTTGATGCCCTCCCAGAAGGTGCTCTTGGTGCCGATGTCGCTGTTCAGCATGTGACCCCAGGTACGACGGATCTGCGCCAGGGCGGTGTAGTCGTCGTTGGCGGTGAAGCGGGCGTTCAGCTCCATCCCGCCCACGAAGGGGGACACGTTGCCACCCCACTCGGGGGTGGTGGGGCCGTAGGTGCCCCAGCGGGTTCCGAGCTGGGTGATGATGCTCCGGGACTTCGCCGTGGAGTCGGTGAGCCCGTACCAGACGGCGAGCGAATTGCCGTCCTGCGGGTACAGGCCGCTGGTGGGGTTGTCCTTGTACACGCCCTTCGAGGCGTCCCACAGGCGGGAGTTGGCCGCGGTCTTGATGGCGGCCGCCTTGCCGGCCCAGCTCGCTGCGAGCTCGCTGTCGCCCTTGACCGAGGCCAGGGTGACGCCCCCCTTGAGCGCGGCGTACAGCAGCGCGTTGGCCGAGATGTTCTCGCCACCCTGGCCGGCGCGGGCCCAGTCCTGGGTGCGGGTCACATTGAGGAGGTTGTTGCCGTCGATCTTGTTGGTGATGAAGGCCATCCCGCGCTTGTAGTCGGCCCATTGGGAGTCCAGCCACGCCCGGTCGGCCGAGTACGTGTAGTACGTCGCCGTGCCCAACAGCGTCCAGGTGTGGTACGTGTCCGAGCCTTTGAGGTTGAACGGCGGTCCTGACCAGGGGATTTCACCCTCGGCGGACTGCGCGTTGTACATCGTGGTGAGCGCGTTGCGCGTCGAGGTGAGGTCGCCTGAGTAGGCGTACTGCGTGGGTACGGCGATGCCCAGGTCACCGGGCCACACCGTACGGTCGCGTTTGGCCCCGTCGACCAGGACGGAGTCGCCCACGCCGACGGTGGCGCTGTTGTCCCACTCCGTGGCCGGTGGGGGCCAGGCGCGGCCCTGGCCGGGGGCGATCGTGTTGAGCTGCACGGTGTACGCCCCGGCGTACCAGATGCGGTTGAGCAGGTCGTCACTGGAGTGGAAGTAGTTGGCGTAGTCGGCCGGGTTCGCCTTCCCCGGAGCCGCGGTGAATTCGAGGCTGACGCCCTTGAGGTCCACCCAGCCAGAGGTGTCGAGGAAGACGGTGAGGTAGCGGAAGCCACCCCGCAGTCGCGCGGCGGGCGTCGTGTAGGTGCCGTTGGCTGAGGCCGTGGCGTAGAGCGCTCCGTCCTCGCCGTCGCGGCCGCTGCTCCGGTCGCTGTTGGTGCCCGCGTACAGGGACGACTCGCTGAAGGCCAGGCCGACCCGTTGGCCGCTGCCGCTGGTGTCACCGAATGACAACGTTGCCAGGCCGCCGACCTCCTTGCCGAAATCGAGGGTGATGGCCGACCGTGAGCCGGAGATCCGTGTCGGCTGCCCGCTGAGGACGTTCTGCGGGTTCGCGACGCCGCCGGACGTGGAGTACACGGCGGTCGGCTTGAGGGTGCGGGAGGTCGGCGAGTAGTTCAGGTCGTCCAGTGCGGCCTTGCGAAGGCCCGTCGCGGCCGTCGAGGCCGCCGCGGATGCGGGAGGAGCGGCGTCCGCGGACGGACCGGGACCTGTGGCCAGCACGGCGGCCGCGACCAGAGCGCGGCCGAGTAAGTGGCGCCGGCCTGGCGATCTGCTCAACGGGAAACGACGACGCATGGAAACCTCCCGGATCAGGTGCGGAACACGGAAACGCGATGTATGAATCGATTCAAGAATGCGGCCCACGAGCCCCAGTGGCTGATCGGACAGTTGGATACACGAGGAGCCTCGTCGAAGTCCCACCGATGATGGGCGCCCGAAAACAGGGTGTCAACCCGTCACGGCCACCGCGAACTACCCGGGAAGAGCCTCCTCTTGGGGATATTGACAGGGCCTCGCCAGGCCGGTTCACTGCTCCGGAGACAGGTATGGACCAGTGCTCGATTCCCGCCCGGCTCGATGCGAGCCGTCGGCCACTGGCCGGGTTCGGGAGCCCCGTAGGCGCTCAGCCGACGTGGACGTGAGGGCAGCGGGTGCGGTCGAGCGGCACACGACGAAGACCACGCTGGCCAGTGCGCTTGCCGGAAAGCTCATCCGTGCGGGTCGCGCTGCATGCCGATACTCGTTGAGGATGCCGCCGAGGCGCTCGCGTCTTCGTCTGTCGAGGCCGGCGAGCTGCTCCGGATCGGTGATCGGCGTGGGTAACGGGTGCGGCGGCCGGGCGTTCGCGGTGCCCTGGTGGGCGTGATGAGAGTGGTCGAAATGCTCGAACTGCCGTAGCGCGTAGAGCGGGTGCCGCTGGTTCCAGACCAAGGGCCGGCCCAGCAGTTCACGTCGGCAGATCTGCACCCACCGCTCCATGACCGAGTTGATTCCGCACCGGCCCCCATCAGGGCGGATGAGATTTCCGGCAAGGACAGTGCCTGAGAACCTCTGGGAGATTTCTTTCGGCGAGCGATGAGTTTCGTGGGACAGCGCGGTCCATCCCTGTGAAAGGCCACAGACGAAGGAGACGGCCCGTGTACCAGCAGATGATCTTCGTAAACCTCGCGACGAACGACCTGGAGACGTCGAAGAAGTTCTTCACCGAGCTCGGCTACTCGATCAACCCGCAGTTCACGACGGACGACTGCGCATGTGTGGTCATCAGCGAGACGATCGTCGCCATGCTGCTCACCAGACAGCGCTACCAGGACTTCACCAACAAGGAGATCGCGGACTCCACCAAGACCTCCGAGGTACTTCTGTGCCTGAGCGCGGAGAGCCGCGCGAAGGTCGACGAGCTGGTGGACAAGGCACTGGCCGCGGGCGGCGCGCCCGCAGGAGAACCCCAGGACCACGGCTTCATGTACGGCCGGTCCTTCCAGGACCCCGATGGTCACACCTGGGAAGTGGTGTGGATGGACCCGTCGGCTGTCCAGAGCTGAGCTGTCCCGGACGCGCATGCGAAGGCGCTCCGGCCACCACGGCGCGGCGGGGGCCGGAGCGCCTACCGGCCGGACGCGCGCTGACGCCCGGGCCGACGGGCCGTACGACGTCGTACGGCCGGTCGGCCCGGGGTGGTGTTTCTGCCGAGTGGCAGGCTCAGGCGGCAGCGAGGCCGGCCTTGAGGGCGGTGGTGATGCGCACGATGCGCTCGGCCTGGACGCGGGCGGCGTCGCGGGTGGCCTGGTTGACGGGGTTGCCGCCCTGGGCGTCGACGTGGGAGGTGCCGTAGGGGTTGCCGTCGGCGAACTTGGCGGGGTCGGTGTAGCCGGGGGCGACGACGATGCCGCCGAAGTGATGGAAGGAGTTGTACAGGGCGAGCAGCGTGGACTCCTGGCCGCCATGGGTGGTGGAGGAGGAGGTGAAGCCGCTGTAGACCTTGTCGGCGAGCTTGCCCTGGGCCCACAGGCCGCCGAGCGTGTCGATGAACTGCTTGAGCTGCGCGGAGACATTGCCGAAGCGGGTGGGGGTGCCGAAGACCACGGCGTCGGCCCACTCGATGTCGGCCGGGGTGGCGTCAGGGATGTCGGCGGTGGCGGCGGCATTGGCTGCCCAGGCGGCGTTGGAGTCGATCGCCCCCTGCGGGGCCAGCTCGGTTGCCTTGAGCAGGCGGACCTCGGCGCCGGCCTTCTCCGCGGACTGGGCAATGTGCTTGCTGACCTCGGCGATCGTGCCGGTGGAGGAGTAGTAGACGACGGCTACCTTGATCGGGGTGCTCACGGTTGCGGTCTCCGTTCCGTCGGTGTCGTTCGTTCGATTGCGGCTGAAGATGCCCATGGCAGATTTCATCCTTGGGGTCCGTGCCCGCTGACCGGACACTAGTTGAACCGTAAACCATATGGAAGCCCGGTCGACCCCCGCGGGGTGGCGGGAGTGATCCTGTCCGCAGTGTCGTATAATATTCAACTACCTGCCCGGGTTGGCGCCCCTGGCCGCATGAACAGCAAGGACGGCAAGGACAGTAAGGGCGGCGCCATGGCCCTCCCGCTCGACATCCGGCGCGCCAACGAGAGATTCCACACCCGTGCCGGCTGTGTTGGCCCGGGTGCTGGTTGGGTGCGGGCAGTGCTGGGATCTCGAGACGATCGCGTAGCGCGCCGCGGCGACCGCGTTCACCGTGATGCCGCCGCAGCGGCGCCGACCGGAGGCCGTGGCCACCTTCGCGGTGAAGCATTTCTGGTTCGACACCTGCCGGTAAATCCATGTAACGCGCGGACCGAGGCGGCGTGGTATCGGATGCGAACGTTCCATCGCAGGTCAGGGCCGTGACGGTTGCGGCCCTCCCCGGCGTCGCCGGCAAAGACCCGTGTTAACTCCGGGACCACCCCTTGCCAAGCGGAGATAGTACGTGTTCGGATTATCTCCGTCGGCCGGACAACACAACCGGTCCGAGTCCACTGTTCGCCATGGGCGGCGAGGGCCCTGCGCCCTGCCCGCTCTTCGCCATTCCCCTCGACCGCCGCCTTCAGAGCCTGGCCGCGGCATGCCCGCCGTCACCACAAGGCCGCGGTCGGTACCGCAAGCGACCTGGGAGGAAAACGTGTTCGATCTCTCTTCCGCCGATCTGCTCGACGCCTTCACCCGCGAGTTGCGACTGTGCAAGGTCCGCGAGGGCGAGCACGTGGTCGTGCTGTCGGAGCCCGGCAGCCGGGGCGACTACGTGGCGGCGGCCTTCGGCGCGGCCAAGGCGTGTGGTGCGCACGTCATCGCGGCAACCGTTCCCGGGGGCAGCCCCGCGCCGATGCCGAGCACACACACCGGCGCGGGACCCGGGCTGCTCTCCGTCCTCAACGACAGCACCGCCCAGGACCTGCTGAAATCCGCGGACCTGGTCGTCGACCTGACCCGCGAGGGCTTCATCCACGCGCCGGTACAGCAGGAGATCCGGCGGGCCGGCACCCGCATCATCTTCATCTGCGACGCGCCCGACGTGCTCATTCGCAATCTGCCCAAGGAAACCGACAAGGCGGAGGTGCAGGAGGGCGTCGACCTGCTGGAGAGGTCGTCCGTCATGCGGGTCACCTCGACCGCGGGCACCGACCTGACCGTGCAGCTCGCGGGCTCCAAGCCGGAATTCCAGTGCGGCTTCGCCGACGATCCGGGCCGCTGGGACCACTGGCCGAGCACCATGGTGCTGTGCTGGCCGGAAATCTCCAACGGACAGATCGTGCTGGATGAGGGCGACATCCTGCTGCCCTTCAAGGAGTACGTCAGCAGCCCCGTCACGCTTCAGGTATCCGACGGCCACATCGAGAAGGTCTCCGGCGGGGCCGACGCCCGGATGCTGTCGACGTTCTTCGACGACGCACAGGACCGTTGGGCACGCAGCCTGTCCCACATGGGCTGGGGGCTGATGCGTACGGCCGACTGGTTCGCCACGGCGATGTACGGCAAGGACGACCTGATGGGCATGGACGCCCGCGCGTTCGCGGGGAACTTCCTGTGGTCGACCGGTCCCCACCCGGTCCTGGGCCGCGAGTCGTACGCCCACCTCGACATCGCCATGCGGGGCTGCACCGTCTCGGTGGACGGCACCGAGGTCGTCACCGCCGGGACGCTCACCGACCGCTGAGCGCCTCCGGGGCGAGCCGCCGTACCGCCGCGCCGCACACAACACCATGACGCGCCCGCACATTGGAGGAAGAGTGGCGTCCAGTCAGTCGTTCGAAGTCACCGTCGTCGGGGGAGGACTCGGTGGTCTGACCGCCGCCCTGGCACTGCGCCAGCGCGGCCTGCGGGTCACCGTCCTGGAACAGGCCGCAGAACTCGGCGAGGTCGGCGCGGGCATCCAGACCGCGCCCAACGCCAGCCGCGTCCTGATGGGTCTCGGGCTGCGCCGGCAGATGGAGGCCATCCGCACAGAGCCGCTCGACCAGGTGCGGCGCCGGTGGACGGACGGCCGGATCGTCGGCCTGACCTCGCTCGGGCAGCGCTGCAAGGACGAGTTCAACGCCCCGTACTGGCACTACCACCGGGCCGATCTGCACCGCATGCTGCTGGACGCCTGTGCGGACCCCGCGGGCCCCGGGCCCGTCGTGGCGATCCACACTTCCAGCAAGGTCGTCGAATTGGACCGCACCGATCCCGTGCGGCCGGTGGCGGTCACCGAGGACGGACGGCGCCACGGCGCCGATGTGATCATCGGCGCCGACGGCGTCCGATCCCGGGTGCGCGACCTCATGGGCGCCCCCGACACGCTGCTGTTCTCCGGCGAGATGGCCTACCGGGCGCTGATCCCCGGTGACCTCATCGCGGCCGACCCGGCCACCCGCTGGCTCGTGGACCGCTACCAGAGCACCATCTGGTACGGGCCCGACCGGCACCTCGTCCACTACATGATCCGGGGCGGCGACTACCTGAACGTCGTGGCGTGCGTCCCCTGCACGGACGCGGTCCGCGAGAACTGGACGGTTCCCGCCTCCGCGCAGGACCTCGTCGACGCGTTCCCCGGCTGGGACGACCGTGTCCCGGCGATGCTGTCCAAAGCCAAGGAGGACGTCCTGGCCTTCGCCCTCTACTACCGGCGCCGCGACCCCGTATGGCTCGACGGCCGCGTCGCCCTCCTGGGCGACGCCTGCCACGCGATGCTCCCTTATCAGGCGCAGGGTGCCTCGCAGGCCATGGAGGACGCGGCCGTACTCGCCGAGGAACTGGGTGCTGTCACCGCCTCCGGTATAGAAGGGGCGCTGCGCCGCTACGTCGACCGGCGCGCCAAGCACGCCGGGATGGTCCAGGACGCGTCGCTCGCGAACAAGACCTTCTACCACCTGGCCGACGGCCCGGAGCAGCGGGCCAGGGACGAGAAGCTCAAGAACTTCGACGGCGAGTCGGACGTGTCGTACGACTGGCTGTGGAGCGGAACACCACTCAACGACCCGGATCTGGGGGCGTTCTCCTACCAGTTCGCCCGCTGAGCCCACCGCCCGTGGCGGGAGCCCCCGGCACTGACGACCAGCACGCCCGAGCCGTGTGTACCACACCCGCAATGGCGCGGCATGTACCCGATACGCGACCACCGTGGAGCGAACATGAAAACCGGTGATCAGATCGTTCAGGAGCTTCCCTGGAGATGGGGCGTCCAGGGCCGCATTTTCATCATCGGAGGTCTCGGCTACCTCTTCGACGCCTACGACATAGCCCTGAACGGTTTCCTCATGCCGCTCCTGGGCTCGCACTTCGACCTCTCGCTCGGCGGGCGCGGGCTCGTGGCGACCGCCAATCTCGTCGGCATGGCCGTGGGAGCCATCGCCTGGGGCGCGGTCGCGGACCGCATCGGACGCACGAAGGCGTTCAGCGTCACGCTGCTGATCTTCGCCCTGTTCTCGGTGCTGGGCGCCCTCTCGCCCACGTACCCGCTCTTCCTGGCCCTGCGCTTCCTCGCGGGTGTGGGGCTCGGCGGCTGTATCCCCGTCGACTACGCCCTGGTCGGTGAGTTCTCGCCGCGGGCGTACCGCGGCCGGGTGCTCACCGCGCTCGACCTGTGGTGGCCGGTGGGTGTGACGCTGTGCGGCCTCGTCTCGACGGTGATGCTCCCCCTCGACGGCAACTGGCGCTGGATGCTGGCGACCATGGTGCTGCCCGCGCTCCTGCTGTTCTGGGTGCGCCGGGGCATCCCCGAGTCACCGGTCTACCTGACGAAGAAGGGACGCGAGGCCGAGGCCAGGGCCGTCATCGACGACCTCGTCGCCCGTACCGGCGCTCCCGCCGAGCCGTACGTCATCCCGGAGCCCGTCGCCGGGACCGGCCGACGCGGTGTGGCCGCCGCCGTGGAGCAGCTGCGCGAGATATGGGCGCACAGCCCGCGCGTCACCTCCGTGGCCTGGTCGCTGTTCGCCACCGTGATGCTCGTGTACTACGCGGCTCTCAGCTGGATGCCCTCCATCCTCAAGGAGGAGGGCCTGGGGGACACCGCCACCTTCATGAACACCACCGTGATGAGCGGCGTCGGCATCCTCGGCGTCCTCGTCTCCACCGCCCTGGTGGACGTGGTCGGCCGCAAGTGGCTCATCGGGGTCTCGGCTCCGGTCGCCACCCTCGCGCTGGTGGTGTTCGCGCTGGTGATGAGGGCGCCGACCGGGTCCGTCGTGGCGATCGCCGTGTTCGGCTTCGTGATGCAGCTCGCCATCCCCGCCATGTACGCCTACGTATCCGAGCTGTACCCCACGCCTCTGCGGGCCAGCGGCTTCGGCTGGGCCTCCTCGGTCAGCCGGGCACTCACCGGGTTCGCGCCGCTGCTGTTCGGGTCGGTGATGTGGCCGGCGCTCGGGCTCGCCGTGACGTTCGCCGTGCTCGGACTCGCGGTGCTGGCCGCCGTCATATGGATGGCCATCGCGGCGCCGGAGACCAAGGGCCGGGCCCTGGACGGAGACACCGCGGACGCCCGGGCTCAGGACCCTCGCGCGGTCCGCGAACAGACGGTGGTCTAGGCCGCCGGGACACGCACGGAACCGCACCCGAGGCGACCCACGCAAGGGAGGACAGGAAACCCATGAAGCCCGCGCCCTTTCAGTATCACCGGGCCCGTGACGTAGTCGGCGCCGTACGGCTGCTGGCCGAGCTGGGTGACGACGCCAAGGCCATCGCGGGCGGACAGAGCCTGGTCGGAATGATGAACTTCCGGTTGGCCCGCCCGCATCATCTCGTCGACATCGGCGGCCTCCGGGAGCTCGACCGCATGCACCGGGATGCCGACGGCGCTCTGCGGATCGGGGCGCTCACCACCCACCACACGGTGGAGACCGACCCGGCGGGCACACTCGCGCGGGGCTTCGAGGTACTGCGCCGGGCCATGGCCTGGATCGGGCATCTGCCGATCCGTACCCGCGGCACGGTCGGGGGCAGCATGGCACACGCGGACGCCACCGCCGAATGGTGTCTGCTCGCGGTGCTCCTGGACGCCGAGTTCGTCGTACGCGGCCCGCTGGGCGAACGCTCGATCGCGGCCGGGGACTTCTTCCTCGGCTACTACACGACCGCCCTCGCCCCGGACGAACTCCTGGTGGAGATCGTCTTCCCACGGACGGCGCCGCACGCGGCGCTCACCGAGTTCGCCGAGCGACGTGGCGACTTCGCGATCGTGGCGGCGGCCGTGGACCTCGACGTCGTGGACGGTGCCGTACGCGGCGGCCGGGTGGCGCTCGGTGGTGTGGCGGCAGCGGCGATCCGCGTTCCGGAGGCGGAGGCGGTGCTGACCGGCGGCGGCTCCTTCGACGCCTGTGCGTCCGCCGCGGCGGCGGCTGTCGATCCCCCGGGCGACGCGTCCTGCGGCCCGCACTATCGCAAGGAACTGGTCCGGACCCTGGTCCGGCGCGCCTGTGAGGAGGCGATGTCCCGATGACACGTGAGGAACAGGGGCGGCCGCTGGTGGGCCGGTCGGTCCCGCGCCGGGAGGACCGGCGGCTGGTGTCCGGGCGCGGCCGGTTCGTCGACGACATCGCCCTGCCCGGCATGCTGCACGCGCAGTTCGTGCGCAGTACGGTCGCGCACGGCGAGATCGTGTCCGTGGACCTGTCGGCGGTACGCCGTGTCCCGGGTGTCGTGGCGGCGTTCACCGCGGACGACCTGGCCATCGGAGACATCACCGCTCAGCTGGGACGGCCCCGGTCGCAGTTCGTGCCGACCGCCATGCCGGTCCTCGCCCGCGACAAGGTCCGCTACGTCGGTGAGCCCCTCGCGATCGTCGTGGGCCTCGACGCCTACGCCGCGGAGGACGGCCTGGAGGCGGCGCATGTGGAGTACGCCCCGCTGCCACCGGTCCTCGGCGAGGAGACCGCGCTCGCCGACGACGCGGTGCTCGTCCACGACGAGGCCGCCCGCAACACCCTCGTGGACGTCTCGCTCTTCGCGACCGACGGGATCGACGACATCTTCGACGCGGCGCACCGCGTCGTCGAGGTGGATGTCACGACCGGCCGTCAGAACGCGCTGCCGCTGGAGACCCGCGGCGCCGTGGCGCACTGGGACGACCGCGAGGAGCAACTTCTCCTCCAGACCTGCACCCAGGTTCCGCACCAGGTGAGGACGGTCGCCTCGCGCTGCCTGCGCCTCGACGAGCGAGCCGTGCGGGTCGTGGTCCCCGACATGGGCGGCGGCTTCGGCCAGAAGTGCGTGGTCGGGCGCGAGGAGATCGCGGCCGCCGCCGCCGCGCTGAGACTCGGGCGGCCGGTGAAATGGATCGAGGACCGCAAGGACGCCCTGTCCGCGTCCTTTCTCGCCCGCGAGCAGCACTACCGGGCGCGCGCCGCCTTCGACGCCGACGGCCGGATCCTCGCTCTCGACGCGGACGTGGTGTGCGACATGGGCGCCTACTCCTGCTACCCGTTCACCGCGGGCATCGAGCCGCTGATGGCGTCCGCCGAGATGCCCGGGGTGTACAAGGTGCCCGCCTACCGGGTCCGCGGCCGGGCCATCACCACCAACAAGGCGCCGACCGCACCGTACCGGGGCGTGAGCCGCCCGCAGTACGTGATGGTCGTCGAGCGGCTCTTCGAGCGCGCCGCCCGTGAACTCGGCCTGGACTCGGTGGAGATCCGCCGCCGCAATGTCATCACCGACTTCCCCTACACGGGCGTCAACAACATCACCTACGACCCCGGTTCGTACCTGGAGTCCCTGAACCTGTGCGAGCAGGTCGTCAGGGACGAGGGCTGGTACGACACGCGGACCGCGGCGGCGGTCGAAGGACGGCACATCGGCATCGGCTACGCCTGCTTCAGCGAGCGCACCGGATACGGCTCCTCGGCCTTCGCGCAGCGCAAGATGCAGGTGGTGCCGGGCTTCGACATCTCCGAAGTACGGATGGACACCAGCGGCGCGGTGACGGTCACCACCGGCACGATGAGCCACGGGCAGAGCCACGAGACGACAATGGCGCAGATCGTCGCCGACGCACTCGGCCTCGACATCGCCCGGGTCAGGCTCCACCAGGGCGACACCGACCGTGTCACCTACGGCTGGGGCACCTTCGCGAGCCGGTCCATCACCGTCGGGGGCAGTGCGGTGCGCCTGGCCGCCGAGCGACTCGGCGACAAGCTGCGCGCCATCGCCGCCGCGCTGTGGGACACCGAGCCGGAGGAGGTGGAGCTGGCGGAGGGCCAGGTGCGCCGCCGAGGCGGCGACGGTGCCCGTGATGTGCTCACCCACCAGGAGATCGCCGACGTCGCCTACCTCCGGGCGGACCTGCTGCCCAAGGACATCGAACCGGGTCTGACCGCGACCGCCACCTTCGACGTCTTCAACGACGGCACGTTCTCCAACGCCACCCACGGTGTGGTCGTCGAGCTCCACCAGGACACCGGGCAGGTGGAGATTCTGCGATACGTGTGTGTCGAGGACTGCGGCGTCGCGATCCACCCGCAGGTCGTGGAGGGACAGTGCCGGGGCGGGATCGCGCAGGGCATCGCCGGTGCCCTGTACGAGGAGGTGACCTACGACGCGGTCGGCGAGCCGTCGGCGACGAGCTTCATGGACTACAAGGTGCCCACGGCCCACGAGATCCCCGAGGTGTCGATCCACCACCTCGAAACCCCTTGCGCATTCACCGCCACGGGAGCGAAGGGCGCCGGAGAGGGCGGCACCATCGGGGCGCCCGCCGCCGTCCTCAACGCCGTCAACGACGCACTGCGCCCCACCGGCACCGAACTCGACCACACTCCCATCACGCCACAGACCGTGCACCGCGCCCTGAACCCGGAGCCCGTTCCATGACCGATGACACCCTCATGACGCCGCGGGAGCCACAGCTCATCGCGTTGAATGTCAACGGCGAGCAGCACGAGGTGATCACCGAAGCCCGCCGCACCCTCGTCGATGTGCTCCGCCACGAGCTGCGCCTGACCGGAACCCACGTCGGGTGCGAGCACGGCATCTGCGGCGCCTGCACCGTGCTCGTCGACGACCGGCCCGTACGTGCCTGCCTGATGTTCGCGGCACAGGCCGAGGGCGCCCGTATCCGTACGGTGGAATCCCTGGCCGACGGCAACCTGCTGAGCGACCTCCAGCGGGCGTTCAGCGAGCACCACGCCTTGCAGTGCGGTTTCTGCACACCGGGGTTCCTCATGCTCGCCGAGGGCTTCCTCGCCGAGCGGCCCGAGGCGACCAAGGAGGAGATCCGGGAGGTCGTCGCCGCCAACATGTGCCGGTGCACCGGCTACCAGACCATCGTCGAGGCGATCGACGCCTGTGCGACGGCCCGCCGCCGGGCCTGCGCGCGGGCGTGCGACAGCAAGGAGAACTGACCTATGCGGCTGACCAACTCCATTCCGGTCAAAGCCTCACCCGATGACGTCTTCGCCTTGCTGAACGACGTCGAACGGGTCGCCTCGTGCATGCCGGGCGCCGCGCTCGAAGGGCAGGACGGCGACACCTGGAAGGGCGGCGTAAAGGTCAAAGTGGGGCCGATCACGGCCGCGTACGCCGGCACGGTCCGCTTCCTGGAAGTCGACTCCGAGCACCGGCGGCTGCGAGTCCACGCCCGCGGCGCCGACACGCACGGAAGCGGCGACGCGGAGGCCGAAGTCGTCCTCGATGTGCTGGGCGCACCCGAGGGCGCGCTGCTCCAGCTCGCCACGGATCTGGTGATCCGGGGCAAGATCGCTCAGTTCGGCAAGGGGGCGATCGGCGCCGTGTCGGAGCGGATCCTGCGGCAGTTCGCGCAGAACCTGGCCGGTCTGCTCGATCAGGACCATGCCGCCGGGCAACCCGGTCCGCTGTCCGCGGTGCCCGCCGCCCCTTCAGCCACCGCTCCCGCCGCCGCGTACCCCGTCCGCACGCCGGCCGCTCCCGCTCAGCAATCCGAACTCGACGGCCTGTCCATGGTGTTCGGCCCCGCAGCCGCCAAGTACGGGATGCTCGCCGGGGTGTTCGCGCTCGGTCTCGTCCAGGGCCTGCTCGTCGGCCGGATGCGCGCCCAGTCACGCGAACTGCGCGCCCTGCGGAGGTCGTTGTGAGCCAGGCGCGGTACGGGCAGGACACGGAACGCACCTACGACCGGGCGGGCTTCGGCGCGCCGGTCCGGCGCGGCGACCGGCCGGCGATCGTCGTGGTCGATCTCACGCGCGGGTTCACCGAGGACCGGTTCCCGTCGGGGGCCGATCTGACCGAGGTGGTCGGTGCGACGTCCGAGCTCATCGAGGCAGGCCGTCCCGCCGGAGTGCCGGTCGTGTTCACGACCATCGCCTACACCGCGGCCGAGGCGACCGGAGACGCGGTGACCTGGCTGCACAAGGCGCGGGGCATGCGCGCCCTGGTCGAGGGCAGCGAGGAAGTCACGATCGATCCACGGCTGCCGCATGGGGCACGGGACCATGTGATCGCCAAGAAGGGCGCTTCCGCGTTCTTCGGCACGACGCTGGCCTCCTTGCTGACCGGGCTCGGCCGCGACACCGTGCTCGTCTGCGGGGCGACGACCAGCGGCTGTGTGCGGGCCACCGCGGTCGACGCCGTGCAGTCCGGGTTCTCGGTGCTGGTTCCGCGCGAATGCGTCGGCGACCGCGCGGCGGGTCCTCATGAGGCGAACCTGTTCGACATCCAGGCCAAGTACGGCGATGTGATCGGCCTCGAGGATGCCATCGCCTACCTCTCAGCGCTCCCGGGCCAAGCGTCATGACCTTGCCCTGCCCGCACCACCCGCCATTGGAGGCCGCATGACCCCGCACCCGCACCCGTCCCCGGCTGCCCGCCGCCTGCCGCAGAGCGCGCTCGCCGATCTCGCCGATGTGCCCGCCACGAGCCGCTGGGTGCGCTCGGGCGCCACCCGCCTGCACGTCCTCGACTACGGCGGCACTGGTGTCCCGCTCCTCGTCCTGCCCGGCATCACCAGTCCCGCGATCACGATGGACTTCGTCGTGCGTGAGCTGACCGACCTCGTACGTCCGGTGGTCGTCGACGTCCGCGGGCGCGGGCTGTCCGACGGTGGCGGCGACTACGGCCTGGAGGAGTACGCCGAGGACACGGAGGCCGTCGTCATGCGGCTCGGGCTCGACCGGCCGGTGCTGTTCGGGCATTCCATGGGCGCGCGCATCGCCGCGGTCACCGCGGCGCGGAACAAGGTCCCGCTCCGGGGCACGGTCCTGGGCGACCCGCCCATGAGCGGCCCGGGGCGCGGACCCTACCCGACACCCGTGGACGCCTTCCTGGACCAGCTGGCCCAGGCCGTACGCGGCACCACCGCCGCCGAAGTGGCCGGGGCGTGGCCACGGTGGCCGCACCGGGAGCTGGAGTTGCGGGCCCGGTGGCTGGCCAGTTGCGGCGAGGAGGCCATCACGGCCACCCACCGCGGTTTCGAGAGCGAGGACTTCTTCGACTGGTGGCCCTCCGTGCCCGGCCCCACGGTGCTGCTGTACGGCGCGGACAGCCCCGTCGTCACCGAGGCGGGCGCGGCAGAGGCGGCCCGGAAGAACCCCACGGCCTCACTGAGCCGGATACCGGACGCCGGCCACATGCTGTTCTGGGACAATCCTCCCGCCGCCCTCGCGAGTCTGCGGGAGGCACTGCGCCCGATGCTCGCCTGACCGGTGGCCGCTCGATTCCCAGCCACTCGATCCCCGCGCCGGGGCGATGACGCGGCGTGCTTAAGTAGGCGCCATGGCTGACGAAACCGCACCCTCGACCTCCGCGCGGCCCCGGCCACCCGCCGCGCTGACGACCGCGCCCGGGTACCAGGTCCGGCGCCTGTACCAGGCATACCTCGCCGTCTGGATCAGGGCGGTCGACCCGCTCCTGACCGGGCCGCAGTTCGCGTTGCTCCAGGTCGTGGACGCGAGCCCGGGGCACGACCAGCGTTCGCTGGCGTCAGCGGTCGCCCTCGACACGTCGACCATGACGGACGTCGCCCGCCGACTGGAGAAACGCGGCTTGATCGTCCGCACAACGGCCCCCGACGACGGCCGGCGCAAACTGCTCTACCTGACCGAGGAAGGCAAACAGACCCTCGACGACGCGAACCGCCGCGCCCGCCTGCTCGACGAACAGCTCCTGGAGCCGTACGGACCACAGCAGCGCGACGACATCACGAACCTGCTCGCATCCCTCGCCGACCACTGGGAGCAACTGACCCAGGACGGGTGAACCGCCGTGGCACGGCAGGCCACGGGAACGGGCCCCGGGGCGTCGGCGAGCCCCGTACACCGGACAACCGGAGGATTCCGTGACCGACCACCACATCGGCCTGATCGTGCCCAGCTCGAACCTCACCATGGAAACGGAGTTGCCCCGGATCCTGCGGCTGCGCGAATCGGCAGTCCCCGAGGACCGGTTCGTGTTCCACAGCAGCCGGATGCGCATGCAGCATGTGACCCCCGAGCAGCTGCGCGCCATGAACGCGCAGACCGAGCGTGCCGCGCTGGAACTCGCCGACGCACGGCCGGACGTCGTCGCCACAGCCTGTCTCGTCGCGATCATGGCCCAGGGCGCGGGGTACCACTGCACGGCGGAGGACGAGATCACCACTGTGCTGCGCGCCCAAGGCGCACAGGCACCCGTGGTGTCCAGCGCCGGTGCCCTTCTCGATGGCATCAAGGCACTCGGGGCCAAGCGGGTCGCGATCATCACGCCCTATATGAAGCCGCTCACAGGGCTGGTCGCGAACTACATCGAGGACGCGGGCATCGAGGTCGTGGACGCGCTGAGCCTGGAGGTACCGGACAATCTTGCCGTCGCCCGGCTGGACCCGGCGGATCTGCTCGACCACTTGCGGCGCCTGGACCTGTCACGTGCCGACGCCCTCGTACTGTCGGCATGCGTCCAGATGCCGTCATTGCCGTCGATCCAGCCGGCCGAGGACGCGGTCGGCCTGCCCGTCCTGTCCGCGGCCACCGCCACGGCGTACCGCATCCTCACCGCACTCGGCCTGCCCCCGCACGTGCCGGGCGCTGGCAGTCTCCTCGGCGGCCGTCTTCCCGCCCCTGCCCGTAGCGCTCCGGAATAGCTTCACCTGAGCACCGCCATCGTCTCCGATATACCTTTAGCGCGTGCCGCCGTCCGGATGGTGAGGTGGCAGGGTGACCAACCACGATGAGGCGGCGGCTGTCCGACCGTCGACACTGGCCTGGGTGAGCGGGCACCTGGAGGTCGGTGAACGGATCGTCGGAACCGAGGCGCTGCACGGCGGCATCACTGCCGAAATGCGGAGGCTGACCATCGGAACCCGGGACGGAGGCACCCGTGACCTGGTGCTGCGGACCCTCGTCAACGTGGAGCACGCCGAGGACTGGCTGAACAGGGAGGCCGGCGCCCTGACCCTGCTCACGGGGACCGGCGTGCCGGCTCCTGGGCTGGTCGCGGTTGATCCGACCGCCGCGCGTTGCGAGTATCCATCGCTCCTCATGACACATCTGGCGGGCCGGACGGTCCTGGACGATGAGGGATTGGAGACGCGCGTCCCTCTGCTGGCCCGTCAACTCGCGCAGATCCACGCGGTGCGACCCGCCGTGCGGCCCCGGGAGTATGTGGCGTTGACGACCGCCGACACCGTCGTGACCCCGAAGTGCGCCGACGCGGCGGCATGGGCCGCGGCGATCGACGTGATCCGCAAGCCGGCGCCGCCCTATGAAGGGCGATTCCTGCACCGGGACTTCCACCCCGGCAACGTGCTGTTCGACGACGTGCTGTCCCCGGGGCCGGCAGGTGTCCGGATCACCGGTGTCGTCGACTGGGCAGCGGCCTCCTGGGGCCCGGCGGATCTCGATGTGGCGCACTGCTCCACCAATCTCGCGCTGCTGCACGGCCCGGCGTGGGGTCTGCGGTTCGCCGAGGCGTATGAGGAGGCCGGCGGGGTGCCGGCCGCGACCGCGAGCGAGCGGCTGTACTGGCGGGTGCGGGACGGGCTGGCGTTCTCGGAAACAGTGCGGTTGGTGTCGCAGTCATGGCGGGAGGCGGGGAGGACGGAGCTGGCGACGCGAGCCGTGGAGGAGCGGCTGGATGCCTATGTGACCGCTCTGATGGACGCGCCGGGCTGAGCCAAGGCGGTCCGGGGCGGGCGCGGCCCCGGCCTCATCGTTCACCGCTCAAGGGAACCGACAGTTGGCGTCCCCGTCCGCGCCTGACCGCTGCCGGACTCCACCGGGCCGTGGCCGTCAACGGGCCGTACGGGTCAAGAGCTCCACGACAATGGCGCGCACCGCGTCGGGGCACTCGTACATCGGGCTGTGCCCCGCGTCCACCGTGTGCAAGGTGGCGTTCGGGAACGTCTGAGCCATTGCCGCGGCGTCTGCGGTTGTGCGTACCGGGTCGTGCCGTCCGTGGACGACCGCGACCGGTACGTGGATCGTGGGAAGGTCCGCTGTCAGATCGGTGTCGCGCTGGCTCGTCAGCGCGTCCACGGCTGACCGCGTGGGGATGGCGCTGCCGTAGGCGAGGAAGCGCTCCAACTCGGCCGCGGGCGGAGGGACCTTGAACGAGCGCTGCATCACACGCCGCGTCATGGCCTCGACTCCGTCCGTTGTGATGGCGTCGATCAGAGTGTCCACGTCTCCGTGCCCCCGCATGTGGGGGCCGGTGTTGATCAGTACCAGCCCTCTCAGCAGCCCGGGGTGGTGTGCGGCGGTTTGGAGGGCGATCGCCCCGCCGGTGGAATGCCCGATCAGGACCACCGGCTCGCTGCTGTCCGCCCTGATGCGGCCGGCGACCCACTCGGCGAGCGCGGGGATGCGGTACGCGTCGGCATCCGTCATCCACGACAGAGCCCGCAGCCGGCAGTGTCCCGCCAGCGCGTGTCCGAGTCCGTCGAATATCGCCGGGGCACAGAAGGTTCCTGGCAGCGCGATGGCAAGCGGGGCCGCGCCCGGCGTCGTACACCTGCCGGTGTAGCTGGACGGTACGGGCGGTTCGGTGTTGTGGGCACGATGCATGGCTCTGTCCGTCACTTCGGCGGCCCATTCCCGTCGGCCGCGGCCAGGTCCCCGCCGGGCTGTACGTTCAGCCGGCCCGGCGGCGGCCGGTTGACCAGGCCGCTGGTCCTCGAGCGCTCGACCTCGGTGATGCGCGGCTCGCACCCCTGTCCGCCGAGATCTTACAGGGTGGTTCGGGACTCTTTCAGTGGTTCTGTGGTCGCCTGATGGTGTGGGTATGGGCGGAGTCCGCTGGTCCGCCGCCTGCGGTCTGTTGGGCTGTTGGGCTGGTGGGCTGGTGGGGTGGTGGGGTGGTGGGGTGAGTGAACGCAAGCCGTATCCGAGTGAGTTATCGGACGGGCAGTGGTCGTTGACCGAGCCGGTGATCACCGCGTGGAAGGACCGGCAACGAAGCAGTGACCGGCCGAGCCCCGTGGTGGGGATCAGTGGGCCTTGTCAGCCGGCCGGTGGGGTGAGGCTGGTGCGGTCGAACGGGCCGCCGTGCGCGGCGGCGTACGCGATGGCGTCGTTGACGGCATCGAGGCCGAACGACCGGACGTGTTCGGGGGCGAGATCCAGAGCGCCCGAGGCGAGGAGGCGGATGATGCCGACGTTGGCTGTGCGCGGGTACATCCACTGCCCACGCACGGTGATCGAGTTGCGCATGATCCATGGGTACGGGAGTGCGAGGTCGTCGCCACCGAGCATGCCGACGCCGCCCATGAGGACGACGCGGCCGTACTCGCGCACGGTCATGGCCGCCGCGCGCGACACCGAGCTGGGTGCGCTCGGCGGGAGCAGGTCGATCACCATGTCGATCGGGCCGTCGGCCGCCGCGGACATCGCCGCGCGGTCGGTGGCCTCGTCTGCGGTCAGCGGGACCGGGCGCAGACGCGGGCCGAACCGGTCGGCGAGGAGGTCGAGCGCGGCCTGGTTGCGGCCCGGGGCGACCACGCGGCCCGCTCCCATCGCGAGCGCGACCGCGACCGCGCTGCTGCCGAGGTTGCCGGTGGCCCCGCTGACGAGCAGCGTCTCGCCGGCCGCGAGCCCGCCTGCCAGCAGCCCGCCGTAGGGGATGGTGTGCACGCTGAGCGCCGCCCAGCGGGCCGGATCGTCCCCTGCCACGGTGGGCAGCGGGAAGACGTTCTCCGTCGGGACCCGCATGAGCTCGGCGAACGAACCGTCGTGCAGGTACCGGGCGAGCCGCGCGCCGCCCTCGCCGCGCGAGCTCCAGCCCTGGAGCGTGATGTCGGGCGTCAGGGCGTCGTCCCGCGAGCGCACCGTCGAGTCGCACCACACCAGGTCGCCGGCGCGCAGCCGGGTGGCGTCCGGGCCGACGTGGACGATCCGCCCCACGCCGCCGATACCGGGCACGACAGGAGGGACGAGGGGGTAGTTCCGCTTGCCGCCGAAGACCTCGGCCGCGTAGGGCGCCACGCAGGTGGCGAGGACCTCGACCACCACCTCACCGCCCCTGGCCTCGGGGTCGGGCACCTCCCGCACCGTGAGCGGGGCGCCGAACCGCGTCAGAACTGCTGCTCGCACGTGATGACCTCCGTGTTCGTCCGTGCTCGTGGGATCGACACTAGGAGCTGGGTGAGCATGCGGGAAGCGAAGATCTGGCATCCGTGGTATGCGTATACCGCATGGACATCTCCAGCGCGGGACTGCGGGTCCTGCGGCAGATCGCCGAGTCCGGCAGCTTCACCGCGGCAGCCGCCCGACTCGGCTACACACAGTCGGCCGTCTCACGCCAGGCCGCCGCCCTCGAACGCAGCGTGGGCACCACCCTGTTCGAACGCCGCCCGGACGGGGTACGGCTCACCCCCTCCGGCTTGACCGTGCTGCGGCACGCCCACACGGTCCTGGCCTCCCTCGCAGCGGCCGAGCGTGAGCTCACCGGCACCGTCCCGCGGACCGAACTGGTGCGGCTCGGGGTGTTCCTGAGCGCGGGCGCGGTGATCCTGCCCGCCGCACTCGCACACCTCGCGGCGGCCGGCCCGCAGATCACGGTCACCACCAGCGAGGGCACCACGCCCACTCTGATCCGGGCGCTGCGCGCGGGCTCGCTCGACCTCGCCGTGCTGACGTCCCGCCCACCCCACCGGCCCTTCGACGGCGACTCGCCGCGCCTGCACGTCGAGACCGTCGCGGACACCGAACTGGTCGTGGCGGTGCCGTCGACCGGAGAGTTCGCCGGACGCACCACGGTGCACGTCGACGAGCTGGTCGATGCCGCGTGGATCGCCACCCCGTCATCGAGCTCCGAGCCGCTGCTCGGCGTCTGGCCCGGCCTGCCCGGACGGCCGCGCATCATCCACTCCGCGCGCGATTGGCTGACGAAGCTCCAGCTGGTCGCCGGCGGCTTCGGTGTGACGACGGTGCCGTCCCGGCTCTCCCCGGTGCTGCCGCCCGGGGTAAGCCTGCTGCGCGTCGACGGCGCACCCCCCGAGGCCCGCCGGGTGCTTGTGGCGCGTCTCCCCGGCCACCCCGCCCCGGCCATCACGGCCGTCACCCGAGCGATCACTTCGACCGCCTGAACCGCCGCCAAGCCGCGCACGATCGCGTGTGCCAAGCTGCTCTGATCTCGCTCCTCCAGGCCGTGCCGCCGGTGCGGGGCAAGCGCGGCCGGCCCCGGGGCCACCCGGACATGATCCTTGCTGACCGCGGCTACGAACACGACAAGTACCCCCGTCTGGTCCGGGGCTCGGCGTGAAGCCGCTGATCGCCCGCCGCGGCACCGGACACGGCTCCGGACTCGGGGATCTCCTTCGTCGTCGCACCGATCTCACGCCAGACCAGAGTGATGCCGTCGCCGTGGCGGACCGCGGAGAGCAGGAAAACCCGGCTCCCGTCAGGGCGCCATGCACCGCGCAGGCACTTGCCGTCCACCGCGATCACCTGGCGCCTGCGATGGACCGGATCGGCCCGGGCGGCAGCCTGGTGGGCCCGGCGCTGTTCACGCTGCTGATGGGGCGCGGGCGAACCGGAGCAGCGATGGGGGATGGGTGGCGGAACGAACACGGCCACCTTCGCGGATCTTGAAGGGCAGAGAACTCCATGATCCACAGGGGCCGTGTTCGCCTGCTTCCAGGGCCCACCACCGACGTCGACCAACAAGCTGGGACGAGCCGGGCAAACACCGGGGCCCTGACGCGCACCCTGACGCGCGGCGGGTTCTGCTCAGGCAGACGGCGAAGTCCGCTTCGCCGGACAAATCTCAGTCGCTCGCGCCGAGAGTCTGCGCAAGTGCGTCGAGGGTCACGTCGACGATGGCGCGCAGCTGCTCCGTGCTCGTTCCGGCTCTGCTCATGACGGCGAGGGACTGGTTCACGGCCGCAAGGTGGGTCGCGAAGGACTCGGCCGCCTCGTCGTGCAGCCGCCCGGCCTTCAGCGCGGCGCGTAGCCGGGTGTGCTGGAAGCCGATCGCCTCCCGTGCGCGCGCCGCGACGCTCGCGCTCAGCACTGGGGTCGCCATGACAGTTTGGGCCACCAGGCATCCGTCGGGCAGACCCGGGTCCGCGATGCGCTCCAGGGTGATGTCGAAGAACGCCCGCGCGGCTGCCAGGGGCCGGTCGGCGGCGCAGGACAACGCGGCGTCGTACTTGTCCCCGTAGCGCGTGGTGTAGCGCTCCAGGCAGCGTATGAAGAGCGTGTCCTTGTCGCCGAGGGAGGAGTAGATGGAGCTGCGGTTGAGCCCCGTCGCCCGGGACAGGTCGTCCACCGACGTGTCCGCGTAGCCGGCCCGCCAGAACTGGATCATCGCGGCATCGAGCGCCGTGGCGATGTCGAACTGCTTCTTGCCTGCCATGCCGGCACCTCCCTCCTGCTCTGCCTTCTCAGTGGAGACCATCATCTCATCTTGAACTAATCAGTTCAAGATGGGTTAGGGTGAAGGCATGATCGTGGCCGGATACCCCGCGAACCTCACAGCGCGGCGACACGCGCACCGCGTGCTCGCGGTCGGCGCCATCGCGTTCGTCTACACCGTTGTCATGGCGGGCGGAACACTGACGATCCCGCTGTACGTGCCGTGGGCCTCGCAATTCGGCAACGTCGGCGATCGCGGAACTCGTGCGCGGGCGCAGGACGGCAGCCGTGCTGAGCACCGCGGCCAACATCGGCGGCCTAAGTCTCGGCGTCGTCGCCGCGGGTGTCCTGGCACAATGCGTCACGGCACCGACTCACACCGTGTTCTGGTGCTATCCGGCGACGTGGGCCGTCGCCGGCGTCTCCTGGCTGGTCATCCCCGAGACCGCAGACGAGACCGCAGACGAGACCGCAGACCGAACGGCGTCAGTTCTTCTCCTCGCTGGCTCCTGCGTTCCTGCGCGACGACCTGGGCGTGTCGAACTTCGCCGTCATCGGCGTGGGCGTCGGCGCGCTGTGGACCCGCTCCGGGCCGCTTTTCATCGTCGGCACTGTCTTCGCCGGCGCGGCGGTCGGAACGCTGTTCCGACACGGTCTGAGCGTTACCGACGCACTGTGCGATCCCGGCAATCGAGCCGAGCTCAATGCAACCTACTTCTTGTTCCTCTACTCCGGGCTCGTCGTCCCGGTCCTACTGCTCGGTTTCGCCGATCAGGCCGTCGGGACACGGGTCTCCAGCACCATGCTCGCCGCTCTCGTCGTGTCCACCGCGCTCGTGGGCCTGGCCCTCGGCCGACGCACCGAATCAACCAGCACACCTGACACCTTCAGCAGACCGTCAACACACCTCACACCAGTGGAGGAGAACCATGAATGACCCCGCAAGCACCCCCCGCGACTCCGGCAACCCGGTCCGCGACCTGCCGCTGCCAGACCTGGCCGGTTTCACCCACCGTTGGGTCGACGCGGGCGGCGTCCGGCTTCACGCGGTTGAAGGCGGTCGGCCGGACGGTCCAGCCATCGTGCTGCTCGCCGGGTTCCCTCAGACCTGGTGGGCATGGCGCAAGGTGATGCCGAACCTGGCCGACCGATTCCAAGTCATCGCGATCGACCTGCCGGGCCAGGGCCACTCCGAACGCCCGGACATCAGCTACGACACGCACACGGCCGCTGGGCACGTCCACGCCGCGGTCAAGGCGCTCGGAGTCTCGACATACTGGCTGGTCGCCCACGACATCGGCGCGTGGGTCGCCTTTTCCCTCGCCTTGAAGTACCAGAGCCAGCTGCGTGGCCTGGCACTGCTCGACGCCGGCATCCCGGGCATCACACTCCCTGACGCCATCCCGACCGACCCCGAGCAGGCGTGGAAGACCTGGCACTTCGCCTTCCACCTCGTGCCCGACCTGCCCGAGACACTGCTCGCCGGCCGCGAACGGGAGTACGTCGGCTGGTTCCTGAAGGTCAAGACCCTCTCCTCCGACACCTTCGACGACGCCGAAATTGAGCAATACGCCGCGTCCGTGGCCGCCGGCGGCGGTCTCCGTGCATCCCTGGCCTACTACCGGGACGCCGCCGAGTCGGCGCAGAAGAACCACGAAGCGCTGGAACAACAGCGCCTGACGGTCCCGATCCTCGGGATCTCCAGCAGCCACGGCTCCATCCCCGACATGGCAGCTTCCATCAGGCCGTGGGCCGACCACGCCACCGGGATCGTCGTGCCGGACGCAGGACACTTCATCCCCGATGAACAGCCCGATGCCGTCGCTGCCGCGCTGACCGACTTCGTCACCGTACCGCCCTCTCAGAAGCCGCCGTACACCTGGAGCTCGTAGATGCTGCCGCCGTTCCAGCTGGAATCGGTGACGGTCAGCCGCACGAAGCGGCCGGCGACCGGATCGTCGGTGTGGGCGTAGTCGGTCGTCGTCGTGGTGTTCGCTGTGGTGTGGTCCACAAGTGTCTTCCAGCGGACCTCGTCGGGTGACACCTCGATGCGGTACTTGTAGCCGCTGCTCTTCCCGAAGGTGGTGATCGCACCGTTCACGTCGTACGAAGCGCCGAGGTCGACCTGGATCCAGGACGGGTCGGGCAGGCCCGCGCCCTGCGGGTGGAGAGATCCCCGTCCACCGCCATCTCAGGCGCGTAGTCCTTGGCGTACGACGACGAGGCGGTGACCGGCTTCTTCAGCGCGAGGTCGGAGCCGGAAGGCATGGTGACCTTCAGCACCTGGCTGGGCTCGGACTCGTTGCCGGCGGCGTCACGGGCGGTGATCCGGAAGGTGTACGTCTTCCCGGCGGTCAGGCCGGGCAACCGGACCGAGGTCTTTCCGGCGGCGCTGATCAGCGTGCCGTCGGGGTAGACGGAGTAGCCCGTCACACCGGTGTCGTCGGTGGACGCGGACCAGGTGAGGTCTGCGACGGTCGGGAAGTCGGTGACCGCGGTCGGGGGGTGAGGACGAGCCCGCCACCCGGCCCGGGGGCGAACCTCACTGCTGCGACAGGGTGATCAGCCGGGACCCATGAGGGGAAACCGCCTTCGCGGTCCAGGAGTTGTCGGACTTGCCGATGTCCCGTTGCCTCACCAGGTCGCGGACCTTGCGCTTGCCGTTGATGCCGAGCTGGTCCCAGGTCACCGTGATGTCGGCGGACGCGTCGCCGAGGTTGTAGACGGCGACGGCGACGGCGAGCCGGCCGCCGGGCAGGCGCTTCTTCCACACCTGGAGCGGTCCGTCGGAGACCTGAGTGGGGATGACTCCTGCCCGGTCGATGGCGATCACCTCACGGTTGGTGAGGATCGAGGTGGCCTTGGCGTCGAGCTCGGAGATGTCGCCGCCGGCGTACAGCGGGGACGAGGCCATGGACCAGAACGTCATGACGCTCTGGCGTTCGGTGTCGTTGATGCCGTCTTGGATGCCGTCGCCGGTGTTGTTGGAAATCGGCATGGAGTCGAGGTCCGGCCAGTAGTTCGGCTCGACGACGTCGAGCCATTTCGGCAGGTCCTCCCACCTGTTGTCGACCGACGCCTGCCAGGTGGTGAGCGTGTCGCAGTAGCACTCGACGTCGGTGTCGACACGGACGCTGTTCGCCCATGGGCGCAGGCCCTCGCCCGCCTCCCGGGGGACGGGCCAGGCGCTGGCGGTCAGCCACATCGTGCGGCTGCTGCGGTCGATCGCCTTCGACCATGCCTTGACGTCCGCCACGTAGCGAAGGAGAAGAACACCCCATGCCCGATGATGCTCCGCAGGCGATCGGCGTGCTGTCGCGCGGTCTCAGCGACCTGATCCACGGCGACGAAGGCGCCGACATCGTCTCGGTGGAGACGTACGCGCTCGCCGTGGCACTGGCCCGACCCATCGCGGACGCCACCGTGGCCATGGATCACTGGACGGTGCCTGTCGTCGAGATCCGCACCCGTGACGGCCGGGTCGGCACCGGTATCTCCGGTGTCCACGCCGGTCCGGAGCTCCTGTGTTCCGTCATCGACGACTACTACGCCCCCACCCTGCTCGGCGCCTCCTCCGAGGACATCCTCGGCACCTGGAACCGCCTGTACTGGCTGCCCACCCACTGGATAGGCCGCGCCGGCCCCGTGCACATGGCGCTCGGCATGGTCGACATCGCGCTCTGGGACCTCGCAGCGCAGCGCGCCGACGTTCCGCTGTGGCGGCTCCTGGGCGGCGCTGCCGACCCCATCGAGGCGTACAACACTGACGCCGGTTGGCTCAACGCCCCCGTCGACGAACTCATTCGCGGGCTGACCGGCCTCCTCGACCAGGGCTTGCGCCGGGTGAAGGTCAAGGTCGGCATGCCGGACTGGCGAGAAGACGCCGCCCGGGTCCGGGCCGTGCGCTCGGCACTCGGCGACGACGTGACCCTGATGTGCGACGCCAACCAGCGGTGGGACCTGTCGACCGCGAACCGGATCATGCCCGTCCTCGAAGAGGCCCGCATGGACTGGGTCGAGGAACCGCTGCACGCCGACGACCTCAACGGCCATGTCACCGTGCAGCGGTCGACGAGCCTGGACATCGCCGCTGGTGAAAGCATCTACAGCTACCAGCAGTTCAACGGTTTCATCGCCCACGACGCCATCCGTGTCGTCCAGCCCGACGCCACCCGGCTCGGTGGTGTGACCGAATGGCTGCAGGTGACCAGACTCGCCGCCGCGCGCGGCCTGCGCGTCGCACCGCACGCCGGCGACATGATGCAGCTCCACCAGCACCTCGTCGGCGTCGGCCTGTCGGCCGCCCCGCCGCTGGTCGAGTTCATCCCGTGGACCCAGGACGCCTACGCCGAACGCAGCGTCGTCCGCGAGGGATACCTCCAGCGCCCGCAAGCCCCCGGCGCCACCACCACCATCGACCCCAGGGCCCGCCACGACTGGCAGCTCCGCGGCGTCGGCGCCCTGCGCGCCCGATAGCCGTCTCGGCTGCCCGCGGCAGACCTTCCGCCTGCTGCGTGTGCCGTTGCCCCCAGCCCGGGTACCGCGGGTCCCGGGCGTGGACAACTTCGCCCTGCGCCGGCGCCACCGCTGCGCCACGGTCCTGATCGACGCCGAGACCGACGAGCGGATCGAGGTGCTCCCCGATCGCAGCACCGACACCTCGAGACGTGGCTGCGCAAGCACCCCGGGGCAGAGGTTGTATGCAGGCACGGATCCGGCTCTTACGGCGAGGCGATACGCCGGGCCCTGCCCGGCCAGGTCCCGCGGCTCCGCGAGTGTGTGGGGCGGCCCCATGCGCGCCCGCTCCAGCCAGGCCAAGAGGCCCCGCCGTCTTCGAGCCAGTTGATCTGCGTGTCGACCGGTGTGGCGATCGAGTTAAGGAAGTCAAGGCAGAGCGTGTCGGCGAGGAGCGGAGCCGGAGCCTGTTGGACCATCCTGCCAGTCCCTTCTGGCGCATGTCGTTGCGGGCAAAGAGGACAGTCACCCCCTTGAGGCTCCTTGCCAAATTACTGATCCTTCGTAACGTCGCCACGGGCGTCAGGGCGGTTACTCGGCCGGTGCCCGCCCGCTGCCCGAGCCGGAGTAGTCCGGAAGGAGCAGGGATGTCCGAGAGCAAGGCCAGGGCCGTGCTGGCGCATGGCGCCTGGGCCGACGGGTCGAGCTGGAACGAGGTGATCGCCGGACTGCGATCCGAAGGCGTGAAGGCCGTCGCCGCACCGCTGCCACTGACCTCGCTCGCCGCCGACGTCTCGGCGCTCGACCGGGCGCTGGAGCGGATCGACGGGCCGGTCGTGGTGGTGGGGCACGCCTACGCCGGGGCGGTCATCGCGTCGACGGGCGACGAGAACGTTGCGTCGCTGGTGTATGTCACCGCGCTCGCCCCCGACGAGGGCGAGACGGTGGCCGACGTCTTCTACCGAACCGAGCCGCATCCGCAGGCCCCCCGACTCGGCCCCGACCCCCACGAGCTGATCTGGCTTCCGGAGGACGCCTTCGCCAGGGCCTTCGCGCAGCACGCCTCGCCCGAGGAGCAGGCACTGCTGGCCGCCACCCAGCGGCCGCTCGCGGCGGGATGCATCGGGACCCCGGTGGGGCGTCCGGCGTGGAAGGACCTGCCGAGCTGGTTCCTGGTGGCCGAGGAGGACCGCATGATCCCCGCGGAGAACCAGCGGTTCATGGCCGAGCGTATGAAGGCGCGGGTGCGAACGGCTCCCGTCGACCACCTGCCGATGCTCACGCGGCCGTCCGTGGTCGTCGACATCGTGCTGGAAGCGGTGCGGGAGAGCGACCGGCACGGCTAGGGCCGGCGGCCATCTCCGGCGCAGATGGATAACCCTACTGACTCCATCAAGACAGTTACGTACGAGTGTGAACTCCGGACGTGGCGCGCGGCCGACCCGCCGTTGGCCGTGTCCCGGAAAAGGAGAGGTGCTGGTCATGGTTGACATCGCATACCGCATGGCGGACGTCGATGGTCTCAAGGTGTTCTACCGGGAGGCCGGAGCACCTGACGCACCGACGCTGATCCTGCTGCACGGGTTCCCGTCCGCGAGCCACATGTTCCGGGAGCTGATCCCGCTGCTCGCCGACCGGTTCCACGTCGTCGCTCCCGACCTGCCGGGCTTCGGCATGTCGGACATGCCCGCGCGAGGCGACTTCGACTACACCTTCGAGCACATCACCGACGTGATCGACCGGCTGACGGAAGTCCTGGGCCTGGATCGCTTTGCCCTGTACGTGTTCGACTACGGCGCCCCGGTCGGGTTCCGGATCGCCACCCGGCACCCCGAGCGGATCAGCGCGATCATCTCGCAGAACGGCAACGCGTACGACGAGGGGCTGAGCGAGGGCTGGAATCCCGTCCAGGCGTACTGGAAGGAGCCGTCGGCGGCCAACCGGGAAGCGATCCGGAAACTCGTGCAGCCGCAGACAACGGTCTGGCAGTACACGCACGGTGTTCCCGACGAGACGCGGGTCAGTCCGGACGGCTACGGGCTGGACAACTCCTACCTCACGCGCAGTGGAGCGGACGAGATCCAGCTCGACCTGTTCCTCGACTACGCGACCAATGTCGCGCTGTACCCGAGGTTCCAGGAGTACTTCCGGACCAGCAGGCCGCGACTGCTCGCGGTGTGGGGCAAGAACGATCCGTTCTTCCTGCCCGCCGGGGCCGAAGCCTTCAAACGCGACATCCCCGACGCCGAAGTCCGCTTCCTCGACACCGGTCACTTCGCCCTGGAGACCCATGTCGACGAGATCGCCACCGCGATCCGCAAGTTCCTCGCCCCGTAGGCGTCGCGGGTTTCGCCGACGGTCCTGATCGGGCTGACAACACGTTTTCAGCGCAGGAGAGGTTGATGCCCAACTGCGTCAATGCGGGACGGAACCGCTGTCGCCGGTGCTGAGTACGCCGTGAGCGTCCAGCGCTGTCGCCCCGTGGGGATGGACGAGCAGCGGATTGACTTCGAGTGCGGTGAGTTCCCCGTGTTCGGCCGCCGCCTGCACCACCGCCTGGACCGCCTGTGCCGCGGCGTCCAGATTCACAGCGGGGACGCCGCGCCGGCCCGTCAGCAGTGGTGCGTGACGGAGACGGAGCAGCCTTTTCGCATGGCCGTGGGTGAGAGGTGCCAGTGCCACCGCGGTTTCGGCGGCGAGCTCGGCGGTGACGCCTCCGGTGCCCACCATCACGATGGGACCGAAAGACGGGTCCCGGCGCACTCCGACGATGAGTTCGTGGGAGTGCGGGGCGCGGACCATCGCTTCTACCGCGTAGGACGCGGAGTCCTGGGTGGGGCGGCTTCGGTGCGGTTGCCGGACGGGCTGCCGTCGCGCGGATGTTGCGATATGCCTGCCGCATGTGGGCGGGGGTGGGGCGCTGGGGGTCGGAGGGCCTCTCCCCGGGGTGGCGCAGGTCTTCGGCAAGCGGGCGGGCGAGGCGGAGGTGGGTGTGGGCGGTGGTGATGAGCCAGGTCCACAGGTCGGCGGTGTCCGCGTGGCGGACCTTCGGAGCGGTCCGGTCGAGGGTCTGTTTCATGAGTCTGAAGGTGTGCTCAAGATCGAATCTGTGGAGGAAGGACTGCCACCAGCGGTCTACGTTCGCTGGTGTGGCGGCGGTGGCCGAGTACCGTGGCCAGACGGGCTTGGGGGAGCGGTTGCCGGGCAGTCGCCCGGCTTCGAGCCGTAGCAACGTGCCCTGCGGGACGGGCAGTTCCGGCTGTGCTCGGACCGGGTGATGCTCCGCGGCCCCGGGCCCCGCCCGCTGCGGCCTCTCGAAGCGTGGAGAACGGCCGCGTCATGTGCCGCCTGTTCCCAGGGATCTCAGCAGGTCGAGTGACCCGCGACGTCAAGCGCCGAGCTCATGCACACCGCGTCATCGGGCTTTCGGTGGCGTTATGCGGCGGGGTTTGTGGGCAGGGTTCGGGTGAGCCAGTTGGTGCGGGTTCGGCGGGCCGTGGTCGAGATGTGTGCCTTCGGGTACAGGGCGTCGAATCCGTGGAAGCCGCCTGCCCAGACGTGGAGTTCGGCCTGGCCGCCGGCTGCCCAGATGCGGGTGGCGTAGTCGGTGTCCTCGTCGCGGAAGACTTCGGCGGAGCCGGTGTCGATGTAGGTGGTCGGCAGGCCCGCGAGGTCGTCGGCCAGGGCGGGTGAGACGTATGCGGGTACCTCGTCGTCGGTGAGGTCGCCGAGGAGGCAGCGCCATCCGAATCCGTTCATCTCGCGGGTCCAGACGCCGGGCCGGTTCGAGTACTGGAGGCTGGAGGTGGTGGTGTTGCGGTGGTCGAGCATGGGGCCGATCAGGACTTGGGCGGCGATCGTCGGGGTGCCGAGGTCGCGGGCCAGCAGGGTGACGCCGGCGGCGAGGCCGCCGCCCGCGCTGGCGCCTGCGACGATGATCCGGGCGGGGTCGATGCCCAGTTCGGCGGCGTGGCCGGCGATCCAGAGCAGTCCCTGGTAGCAGTCGTCGACCGGGATGATACCGGTGGCCTCGGGCGCGAGCCGGTAGTCGACGGAGACCACGACGGCGCCGAGCTCGTCGAGCCACTCCAGCGGGATGTCGATCTGTGAGAAGCGGTCGCCCATGACCATCCCGCCGCCGTGTATCCAGTAGACGCAGGGTGCGGCGGTGGTGGGGCCGGTGTTGGCGGGGCTGTAGACGGACAAGGGGATCGGGGTGCCGTCCGGACTCGGAACGGTGATCTCGCGCCGGTCGATAGCGCGGCCCTCGAGGAGGGGTTCGACGGGCATCGAGGAGAAGGGGCGTACCTGCGCCAGCACTTCCGGGCTGAGCTGGGACATCAGCGGCATGTCGGCCAGGAGTTCCTGCAGTTCGGGGTCGAGGGCGGGGCGTGCTGTGGTCATGGTTGTTGCCTTTCGTGGGTGGTGGCGGGACGGTCGGGCGAGGAGGGGGGCCGCCTCGGCGGACACCGAGGCGGCAGGGGGTGGGGTGTGGGGTGTTCGGCGGGTCAGAAGGCGGCTTTGCCGCGGACCGGGACGTAGTCGGTGTACTCGGAGTCCTTGGCGAGCAGCGGGTCGATCTGCGCCACGATGGCCTGGGCGGTCTGGCCGGCGAAGATGCGGTGGTGGTCCTCCTCGCTGGTCCAGCCTTCGGTGACGTGGACGACGTCGGGGTCGGACGCGGAGCGGGAGACGAGGTAGACGAGGCAGTGTTCGCTCGCGCCGGGGCTGCCCTCGTTCAGTCCGGTCAGCAGCAGGTCGACGAGCTGGTCGCCCATTCCGGGCCTGGCGGTCAGGGCGGCGTTGAAGCCGTAGTTGGCGATCATGGATTCCGTCTCTTCGGTGATGGAGTGCGGTGATTCCAATTCAACCGGGTTGACCTGCGGAAACGTTAGACCGATTCTCGTTCGTACTTGCACGATCCTCGCGACTATGGGAACTATGGCACGGGATGGTGCTGCAATGGACGCATGTACCTCGAAGAACTCCGCACCCTGCTGGCCCGCCATGCGCGGCCCGACTGGACCACCGCCGTCGACGGCGTCCTCATCTCGAAGGTCGACCGCCCTGATCCGCCGGCGCCCTCGATGTCCGGCACGCTCCTGGCGGTCATCGCGCAGGGCGCCAAACGCCTCGCCCTGGGGGAGAGGGTGTTCGAGTACGGGCCCGGGCAGTACCTGGTCGCATCCGTCGATCTGCCGGTCACAGGGCAGTTCACCCAGGCCGACCCCAAGCAGCCGGCGCTGGGGTTCGGTCTCGTCCTGGAACCGTCCGCCGTTGCCGAGCTGTTGCTCGAGGCCGGGCCCGGAGACACCCCCCGCAGCAGCGGGGGCGCGCCGTCGGGGATCGCCGTCAGTGACGCTCCGGCCGCGCTGCTGGACGCGGTGGTCCGGCTGCTGCGCCTGCTCGACGAGCCCCGCGACCGGGCCGTGCTGGCCCCGCTGGTCAAGCGCGAGATCCTGTGGCGTCTGATCACCGGCGAGCAGGGTGGGACGGTTCGCCAGTTCGGCCTGGCCGACAGCAGCCTCAGCCACGTCTCGCGGGCCGTGCGCTGGATCCGCGAGCACTACGCGCAGCCCTTCCGGGTCGAGGACGTGGCGCGGCAGTCCGGCATGGGCGTCTCCGCCTTCTACCGCAACTTCCGAGCGGTGACCGCGATGAGCCCCATCCAGTTCCAGAAGCAGATCCGGCTCCAGGAGGCCCGGCTGCTGCTCGCCACCCACCCCGGAGATGTCACCGGAGTCGGCCACCGCGTCGGCTACGACAACCCGTCGCAGTTCAGCCGGGAGTACCGCCGCCAGTTCGGCGCACCCCCTGGCCAGGATGCCGCCCGCCTGCGTCGGGCCGTGCGTGCGCCGGCAGGTGTCCTGCCCTGAACCGGGTGGGCCGCGCAGGAGGATCGTGCAAGGAGCCGCGAGGATAGTTCTACTATCTCCGCAGGTCAAAGCGATTCAATGGGATCACCGGTTCTCCCGTGGAGCAGGGAAATGCCTGATCCGCCCGTATGGATCCCACACATCGCAAGGGGCACAACATGAAGACGGTTCTGATCACTGGTACCTCATCCGGGTACGGGCGGGAGACCGCCCTCTACTTCCACTCGCAGGGGTGGAACGTCATCGCCACGATGCGGACGCCGCGTCCGGGCGTCCTTCCTGAGTCGGACCGGCTCCGCGTCGTCGAGCTCGACGTGACCAGGCCCGAGAGCATCACCGCCGTGTTCGAGGCCGAGGGCCCCGTCGATGTGCTGGTCAACAACGCGGGGGTGCCCTCGATCAGCGTGTTCGAGGGCACCCCCATGGCCCGGGTGCGGGAGGTCTTCGAGACCAACACGTTCGGCGTGATGGCGATGACGCAGGCGGTGCTGCCCCAGTTCCGCGAGCGTGGCTCCGGCGTGGTGGTCAACGTGACCTCCAGCGTGGTGCTGGGGCACATGCCGCTCTCGGCCGTCTACAAGGCGAGCAAGATGGCCATCGAGGGGTTCACCGCATCCCTCGCGCTCGAAGTCGCGCCGTTCGGTGTGCGGGCGAAGACGGTCGAGCCGGGCGCCTGCCTGACGACGAACTTCGCAGCCAGGGCAACGAACGGCGGGTCGCTGGACGCGCTCGTCCCGGCGCCCTACGCGGCGTTCGCGAAGCAGGCCATGGATGACTTCACGGGCCAGGACGTGTTCACCAAGGAGAGCGACGTTGCCGAGACGGTGTGGCGAGCCGTGCACGACATGACCGGCCAGCTGCGATTCCCGGCCGGTCCCGACGCGGTCTGGCTCGCCCAGGCGAAGTGACCAACCCAGCAGTCATGATGACGCCGCACTGATGCCACGAGCCGGCCACGCACACGGGCAAGTGGCCGGCTCGCCGTCCAGCGCTCACCCCGACGAACGGGAACCTGACCAACGACGAGAAGGCGAGCACGGCCCCGATCGAGGAGGTGCGGGCCGTCTGGGAGGTGAACGTCTTCGGTCCTCTGGCGGTGTACCAGGCCATGCTGCCGCTGCTTCGCAAGTCGTCGGATGCGCGCATCGTGAACGTCACGAGCGCACTGGGCCCGCTGACGACCATTGCCGACCCGGCCTTCGCGTATCACTCGGCCTTCGAGCCGGTCTACGCCGCATCGAAGACGGCGCTCAACGCCGTGACGCTGTCCATGATGATCGAGCTGGAAGCGACCGACACCAAGGTCAACCTCGTCTCGCCGGGGTTCGCGAACACCGCACTGGTCAACTTCGAGGGGACGGAGTCGGTCGAGGACGCCGCTCGCGAGGTAGTGCGCGTCGCCTGCCTCGGGCCGAACGGGCCGACCGGCCCCTTCACCCTCTGGGAGGGCGTGGACGTCCCGTGGTGACTGACTCCAACTCGAGCTGATCCGAAAGAGGCGCTGCGTCAACGGCGTGCGACGCCCACGCCCTTGTGATCGCCCGGACTTGACGGCGGTCACTGAACCGTGGTTTCGGATCACTTTCAGCGCCGGAGCCACAGAGGGTCACCACAAGCGCGATCATGAACGGCCGTGGGTGATCTGCTCCTCCGGGAACTGTGGTTCCACCAGGCGAAGCCGTGGTGACCGAAGGCGTCGTAGCCGATGACGGGTTGGTGGTCGTACGGGCCGGCGCGTCAGCTGAGCGGGCGGCGTGTCCTGCCTGCGGAACTTGGTCGACCCGGGTGCACAGCCGGTACGTACGCCGACTCCCCGACACCGCGATCGGCGGGCGTCCGGTCGTGCCCGGCGTCGTGTCGGGGCCGGACCTGTCCGGTGATGTACGCCGTGGCCGTCGGCTGCCGACTGCCGTGAGTACCCGAGTCGTCACGCACCCCAGACCCGTGACCTGCGGCTTCATGATGCACACCACTGAGTGGGGGCGGTGTCGGCACCGAAGCCTGGGCTGCTGGGGTGTGCATGCGCTGTTGGTGTATGCCTGGTCTGCTGGGGTGTGCCTGGGCGTGGGTGAGGACTTTCGGGACGTACCAGTCGGCGTGGTTGTAGGCGTAGATGGTGTCGGGGAGGTTGTGGCCGTCGCGGGCACCGGAGTCGCTCGGGTATGGGTCGGCGGTGTAGATGGCGTCGTGCGTGTTGTACGGCGAGGGGGGGGGAGTGGCTCTCCGTCTTTCGGTGGCGGATGCTGGGCGATGACGCTCTGGAGTATGGGCGCCAGGAACTGCATGGGGCCGCGGGGCACCTCTGGAGGTTGATGCACGAGAATGCTGGTCAAGGGCGCGTGGCGGGCTGAGGAACGTTGGGCATGTGGGGCCTGGGCGGCCAGGTGGAGCAGGTGCGGATCACGGCCTGGCGCGTCGCGTGACGTCGCTTGTGTCGATATGTGTGTGCGTGGCGGCAGTTCGGGGTGCAGGCTGGCGGGGTGAATATTGAAGAGGTCGGCGCGCGGTTGGTGGGTCGGTTCGGCCCCGGGGCCGAGGGTTGGCTCGCTGGGGTTCCGGACCTCGCTGCGCGGCTGGCCGCGCGGTGGGGTTTCGTGCTCGGTGAGCTGTTCGGGAGTGGAGCCTCCTCTGTCGTCTTGCGCTGTCAGTGGCCTGACGGAACGCCGGCGGTTCTCAAACTCAGCCCGGATCGGGCACTGTTGGCCAGGCAGGTGGAGATGCTGCGCGTGTTCGCGCCGTCGGGTCGGGTGCCGGCCGTATTGTCTGCCGACGCTCAGGCCGGGGCGATGGTGTTGGAGGAGGTCCTGCCCGGCACCGGGGCTGAGGAGATGCCCCAGACGTCATTGCCGCAGCAGTGGGGAGAGTTGCTTGCCGCACTGCACGCCGTGGCCCCACCCGCGCACTGGCCACTGGATCTGCGCGGTCGGTGTGACGAGGCCTTCGTCCGGATCGGCCGGCGGCTGTCCGAGCCGGCCATCGGCGCACGGGTTGACCAGGCCGCGTGGCAGCGGGCGGTACGGCGCTGTGAGACGTTGCTGGACAGTCAGGACAGGCTCGTGTTGCTGCACGGCGATCTGCACCTCGGCAACGTCCTGGACGGCGGCCCGTCGCGCGGTCTGGTCGCGATCGACCCCAAGGCATGCACAGGCGACCCGTGCTTCGACGCCGTCGACTACGTGGTGGCCGGCGCCGGACAGGAGGGTGTCGAGGCCCGTTGCCGGCGGGTGGCGACCGCGTGCGGGCTCGATGGGGACCGGTTGTATGCCTGGAGCCGGGTGATCGCACCAATGGCAGCCATCGCGCACCTCACCTATGACGGTCCGGAGCCGGTGGTCGACGAACTACTCGCCCTGTCTCGCTGATCCCATGCGAATATCAGTTCATGCCGGTCAGATTGGCCTCGGCGCTCGTCAGCCACGTGTCGTGCAACCCGGCCGGGGTGTTCCGGATACCCGGCTTCGGCGCAGGGCTCAGATGTCCCGCGCCGGCCGAAGTCGGGCGCGTCGGTCATGAGACCGCCACCGATGCAGAGCCCGAGGTGGTGGACGTTGGCTGGGGTGCCGCAGAAGACCAGATCTCCCGGGAGAAGAGGTTGTCCTGCCAGGACGAGGGGACCGGCGTCGTACAAGGCGCTGGCCGCGGTGCGGGCCCCGGCCGAGCACGGCTTCGCCCATCTGGAGAACTGGCGCATCCTCCGCAAGGTCGCCACGGACCCGGGGCGGACGGCCGCGCTGGTGCGGGCCCTGCTGGTGCTGACGAACCGGGAAGTCGCCCGCCTGGCGACGATGTTCTGCAAGCGGGTGGCCACGAAGATCAAGAAGGCCAGGGACGAGTTGGAGGAGATCCGGCTCGCCGAACGGGAGATCGTTGAGGCCCTTATCGGGAACTACCGTACCGTTCTCAAGAACATCGACGCCGACGGCCCCGCCCAGGAGGCGCTTGGGAAGGCCGCGGCCATGACCGCCGAGGTCCGCCACGCCCTTCAGGGCCTGGACGACGAGGCGTCGGTGGACGAGGTCGCCCAGCGGCTGGACGGCGAGGTCTCCGCGGCGGTCCTCGCGATGGCCAGGGCTCTGGTGGTGCAGGCCGGGGGCCCGGGCCGGGTCACCAACGCGGTGGAGGGCTTCGGCGGGTTCGCCAAGCAGTACGAGCAGATCGAGAAGGTCTCCGCCCACCACGGCAACTTCTGGGAGGTGCTGTACGGGCAGATCGGCCGGGACCGCGCGGTCATGTTCGACCTGGCCGAGAAGCTGGAGTTCACCGAAACGTCCGAGGACCGGCGGGTACTGGACGCGCTCGCGTACGCCCAGCGGCACCGACACGCCCGCGGCGAGTACATCACCGCCTTCGACGAGGAGGGCAAGGCGGTGGACATCTCCTTCGCCGCGCAGAACTGGCGCAAGGCCGTGGTCGACAAGACCCGCTCGGGACAGTTCGTGCGCAAGCACTTCGAGGCGATGGTCTTCACCGCGCTCGCCGAGGAACTGCGCACCGGCGACGTCGCGGTCGTCGGCTCGGAGGAGTACGCGGACTGGTCCAAGCAGCTGCTGGACTGGGAGGTCGTCAAGGAGAAGAGGGTCTCCTACCTGGTCGAGGTCGGCCTGTACGAGGAGGGCGAGACCACGCCGGGAGCTTGAGGACAAGCTCGCGGCGGCCGCGGCGGCGGCGGATGCTGGGTACCCGGACAACGACGGCCTGGTCATCGACCCCGAGACCGGCGTCCCGTCGCTGAAGCCGCACCGCTCGGAGGGCCAGCGCCCCTCGGCGAAGCGCCTGGAGCAGGAGATCAAGGCCAGGATGCCGGAGCGCTCGCTGATGGGGATCGTGGCTCGGACCGCGTACTGGGTGGATTGGTGGCAGCGCTTCGGCCCGGCGTCCGGCAACGAGCCGAAGCTGGATGATCCTTCGGCCGCTACGTCATCACCACCTTCGTCAAGGGCACCAACATGGGCCCGTACGAGGCCGCTCGCCACATCCCCGGCGTGAGCGGGCACGAGCTGTCGTACACGGCGAACCGGCACTTCTCGATCGTGCTGTTGAACGAGGCGATCGCCGATCTGGTCAACGCGTACGCCCGCCTGGACATCTCCCAGGCGTGGGGCGACGGCACCGCGGTGGCCGCCGACGGTACCCACATGGACACCTGCCTCGACAACCTGCTCGCCGAGACCTCGGTGCGGTACGGCAAGCCGGGCGGGATCGCCTACCATCACATCTCCGACACCTACATCGCGTTGTTCACGCACTTCATCCCGTGCGGGGTGTGGGAGGCCGTCCACATCATCGAGGGCCTGCTCAAGAACACCTCCGAGGTGAAGCCGACCACCGTGCACGCGGAATCCAGCCCGAGGCGTACGACCCGAAGCTCGACGTCGACTTCACTCAGCTCCGCGACCAGGACCTGACCGCCGTCGGCCTCGGCCAAGCTGCCTGACCCGGGCCGCGAGCCGGTCGGCAACATGAGGCCATGGACGAGGCGAGGGGAAATCACCGGCCCGCATCGGCGATGACCTACCACGCCGAGCCGGGCTCGTCGGACATGGCGGCGCCGACCCGGCTGAGAGCTACCGCGGAGCTGCGCACCGACCGGTGACCGGTCAGTGCGGACCCGGTCTACCGGTTCGCGGCTTCGCGAGAGGTGATCCGGCTCATGCGGCCGACCGCGCGGCCCACCGCGTTGCGCACCGCGAGGCCCGGCCGGGTGCGGGGCACCATGAGCCTGGAGAGCAGACCGACGCGTCGCTGCCGCGGGCCTACCTCACGGCGGAGCCGCGACTCGTAGGCGGCGAAGGCGCGAGCGTGATCACCGGGATGGGCGGCGAGCTCTTCTGCGAGGGCGTACGCGCCCGCCATCGCCATGCTGGACCCGTCGCCCAGCAGGGCTGTCGCCGCCGCCGCGTCCCCGAGCAGTACGACCCGTCCGCGGGACCACGAGGGCATCCGGACGGTGGTCAGGGGGTCGAAGAACGGAGCCGGGTGGTCGAGGAACGCCGCCACGAGTTCCGGTGCCCGCCACCGCACGTCGGCGTAGGCGTCGGCCACGGTCTGCTTGTGAAGGGCGATGTTCTTGCGGTCGTGGGGCGCCGGCTGTGCGGCCCGGAAGGTGAAGATCGCGAGCGGGATGGTCCGCGAGGGGTGGACGACCAGCATCCGGTTCGGCACGGTCAGCATCGTCATCTCGCTCGGGTCCTCGATGGCGTCGGGTTCCAGCGGGACGGTCGCGCCGTACAGGCCCAGGTCGCTCACGAACTGCCGCTCGGGTCCGCATACCAGGCGCCGTACGGTGGAGTGCATCCCGTCGGCACCGACGACCAAGTCGAAGCGCCGTGGCGCGGACCGCCGGAAGGTGACGTCGACCCCACCTCCGTCCTGGTTGAGAGCGGTGACCGTGTCGTCGAACAAGAACTCGGCCGCGGTCTGCGCCGACCGGTGGAGCACCTCGGACAGGTCGGCTCGGGCCACTTCGACCGTCGGCGCCTCGTCCGAGGTGAGCGGGAGTTGCAGGATTCGCCTGCCGCCGGGGTTGAGCAGGGTCAGCGACCGATTGCGGGTGGCGAGCCCGCGGAGCTGCGGGAGGATGCCCATGCGCTGGGCGACCGGGATGGCGGGCCCTTTCACGACGATCGCGCTACCACCGGAGCGCAGCTGCCGGGCATGTTCGATGACCGTCGGCCGGTATCCATTCCGGGAGAGCCAGTACGCGAGTGCGGGCCCTGCAATTCCGGCACCGACTATCAGCACTTCGGGCTTCTTCATGACGATGACCTCTCGGAGTGTCGATGGCCAGGTCCCCGGCGAGTGCCGGGCCGGGTCTCGGGGAGCGGCGGCACGGGGCAGCACAACCGGACCAAGGTACGAACGATTTCGTACCTCAGTGGAGCACATCCTTCAGGTACGATTCAAGTCGTACCTGAAGGGGGTGCCACGTGGCCGGGAGGAACCGGATGGGCCCGGAGGCCGATGCGCTCGATCTGGGTGCGGTGTTTCGCGCCCTCGCCGACGAGCACCGTCGTTCGGTGATGACGGAGTTGGCCGCCGACCTCAGCGACAGCGAGCGGGGCTGCAACTCGTTCGATCTTCCGATCTCGAAGCAGACCCAGACCCACCACTTCCGGGTCCTGCGCGAGGCAGGTCTCATTGACGAGATCGACTACGGCAACCGCAAAGGCATCCGACTACGACGCGCGGACATCGAGAAGAGGTTCCCCGGGCTGCTCGCGCTCCTGGGAACAGAGCCCCCGGGCGGTACCGCCCCTCGCTGAGTACACCGGAGGCGAGTCCGAGTCGGCCCTGAGCCGCGAGCTCGACTGGATCCAGCTTGCGCCCGGCTCGCAGGTAGCCGAGCACGACGCGGGCACGAAGGGGATCGGTGTCGCTTCGACCACCGTCCCGCGCTCGTGATCGGCGCCGAGCACTTCCGCGCGCGCTCCCTCACGCCAACACCCACTGAGGTTTCCTCACCTGCGTGCGGAGCGGTGCCACTGGGGTGAGGGCGGGGTCCGGGCGTGGAGAAGCTCCTGGTAGACGGGTGGGTGTCGAGTCCAAGCCGTTCTGCCAGGAGCTTCCGCGTGCTTGTCTACCCAGCCGGGGCCGATCTGTCCGCCTCCGCTCTGCGCTTCCTCGCCCGTGAGTTGACCGCACGTCGTCTTGCACAAGGGGCGCGATGGCGCCGGCTGGCCGCCGGACGGCAGGCGCTGCTCGTGCTGGCTCATCTACGATGCGGCCATACCTACGCCCAGCTCGCCGCCGGGTTCGGTGTGGGCACCACCACCGCCTACCGGTACATCGCCGAGGCCGTCGACGTCCTGGCCGCTCTGGCTCCAACCCTCGCCGAGGCGGTGAGGACAGCCTCCGGCAAGGCGTTCGTGATCTTGGACGGCACGCTGCTGCCGATCGACCGGATCGCCGCCGACCGACCCTTCTACTCCGGGAAACGGGCGTCGCCCGCGCTGCCGGGATCCGTCCCCGACATCAAGGCCGCGCGAGCCCACGGCATCATCGGTGCCCTGGCAGGGGCTGGGGTGGAATGCTGGGCCGACAAGGGCTACCGGGGCGCCGGCGGCACCGTGCGAGTTCCCTACTGGGGGCGCTGGGAGACTCTCTCCCCTGGCCGGCGGGCCGTCAACTGTTCACACGCGAAGATCCGTGCACTCGTCGAACAGGCCATGGCCACCCTCAAAACCTGGCGGCTCGTGCGCAAACTGCGATGCTCTACCAGCCGTATCACCAGCCTCGTCCAGGCCGTCCTCACCCTGCACCTGGCATGCTCAAACTGAGGTTGGAAAAGGCTCAGTCCCTAGTTGCGGCTGAAGGGGAGCTCGTCGGTGAGCCAGGTGACCAGTTCCGACGGGTTGCGGCTTTGGGTCCACAGCCGGCCGGGGCCAGTGAATTCAAAGACCAGCCCTTCGCCGGACTTCAGCGTGTTCATGAGCCCGCGGCTCGCCTTGCGAGTGGTGAACGAGACGCCGTCGTCGAACGCGACCATATGGCCCGAGTCGAGGACGATCCCCTCGTCGGGCTTCAGCTCGACGAGGTCGAGGGCGCCGTAGCACGACGCGAGCACCTGTCCCTTGCCTTCCGCCTGCACCAGGAAGCCGCCCTCGCTGCCGACCAGGTTCCGCAGCCCGCCCCACTTGGCGTCGATGTCGACGCCCTCCGACGAGCCCAGCCAGGCTCCGCGCGCGAGGTTGAGGCCGCCTTCGACGTCGATGGCGGTGAGGTCGCCGGGCAACCGCGCGGCCAGGTCGACCCAGCCGCCCCCGGCGCCCGCGGTCAGCCGCGACACGAACATGGACTCGCCGCCCAGCACGCTGCGCTTGAGTCCTTGGAACAGGCCGCCCTCGGACTTGGCCTCGACCTCCACCCCGGTGGAGGTGGCCATCATCGCCCCCGCCTGCGCCCGGATGCTCTCGCCCTCGGCCAGGGCGATGCGGGCGGCGGCGAACGACGGGTTGTGGCGGACTTCGATGTGCATGACTACCTCTCGTAGCGATGATGCTTTCGACGCTACGGGCGGTGGGGCGGCGTGCGCCTCGGCCGAGTGGCCGGAGCATCCCCGCCAGGCCGCCGCATCACCCCCGCCGAGTGGCCGAGGCGCCCGTGGCTGGTCGGCCGAGGTGCGGGTCTGAAACGAACGGCCCTGTCTCACATTCGGTGGTGACGGAGAGTCGTGAGGTGTCGTTGTCATTCGCGTGAAGGATGTCAACGAGCTTGTGCAGATGGTGTTTTCCGGTCTGGCCCCACAGGTCATAGAGGATGTGGCCGACGAGGGTGAGCGGATCGTGGTGCGGGCCCAGACTCCACAGGAGGCCGCGGTCTGTCCGGTGTGCGGGGCGTCGTCGAGGCGGGTGCACGGCTATCACTGGCGGACGGTGGCCGACGTGCCGGGTGCGCCGACGGCACCGCTATGCCACCGTGGTGATCGATGCCGAGACGCATGAGCGGATCGATGTGCTGCCCGACCGCACCGCCGACACTCTGGAGGCGTGGCTGCGCGAGCATCCGGGGGTCGAGGTCGTGTGCCGTGACGGCTCCGCGACCTATGCCGAGGCCATTCGCCGCGCCCTGCCCGACGCGGTGCAGGCCGCGGACAGGTGGCACCTGTGGCACAACCTGTGCGAAGCCGCCCTGAGTGAGGTGAAGACACACAGTACCTGCTGGGCCGCCGTGCTGGACGCGCCCCTGTACGAAGGGCCCCGCGCACAGACGACCCTGGAACGCTGGCACCAGGTCCACGGCCTGCTCGAGAAAGGCGTGGGCCTGCTGGAGTGCGCCCGTCGCCTGCAACTGGCCCTGAACACCGTCAAACGCTACGCGCGAGCCGACCGGCCCGAGCGGATGCTCCGCGTCCCCAAGTACCGTGCCAGCCTCGTCGACCCCTACCGCGAGCACCTGCGCAAACGTCGCACCGAGGACCCCGCCGTCCCCGTCAGCCACCTCTTCGAAGAGATCAAGCCCCTCGGGTTCACCGGCTGCCTGAACCTCCAGCAAAAGAATATCAACCAAGGCCGCGCGGACGCTGAACGCTGCCACATCTCCCCGCGCCGACTCGCCCGGATGATCCTCACCAGGCCCGACAACCTCAAGGCCGAGCAGCGCGATCTGCTGGCGCGAATCACCGCAGCATGCCCCGAGATGACCCAACTGGCCGCCGTTGTCCGTGGCTACGCCGAACTCCTGACGCCTTGCGCAGAAAATGCCGACGGGCTCTCGCGCTGGATCGTCCGGGTCCGTGCAGCCGATCTGCCTCATCTGCGGGCCTTCACCCGGGGCCTGGAGCGGGACCGCGACGCCGTGGTCGCCGCGCTCACGCTTCCGTACAGCAACGGCCCCACCGAGGGTGTCAACACCAAGACCAAGCGCATCGCGCGCCAGATGCACGGACGAGCAGGCTTCACCCTCCTTCGCCACCGCATCCTCCTCGGATAGCGGCACGCTCCGTCACCACCGAATGTGAGACAGAGCCGACTACGTGACAGACCCGAAAGTCTGACAGAGCCCCTCGTTTGACAGGCCCATTTCACATTGTGCGGAGTTCGTACAGCAGTCGAAATTCATCCTGGAACGTTCAAAAGCGGTCACCGTGCTGGCCGTTGCGAAGCCTGGTGGTCATATGATCAAGGTCTGCGTGAAGCGTCGCACCCGTACCGAAGCACGCAGAATGACGGTCGAGCCACGGGTGGGGCGCCCAGAGGGCCGAGGCGAGGGTTGTGGGACGTGGGCAAGCTATTCTCCCTGGGAATGAGCGGCTTACGGCATGGGCGGTGCGTTTACTGTCGAAGACAGGCCCGTCTTGTCGTAGAGCTGGCCTAAGGTATCGGCTTCAGCGAATGATCAAGGAATCAGAGGCACGCAGGATTTCATGAACGGCCCGTCGAGCTACTCGTGCAGCTCAGCGGGCTGGCACTCACGTCCACACGGGGCTTCTTCACAGCTTCTGAGGCCCTTCTGATCTTTATCGTGGTGCGCAGCTCGTATTGGAACGAGAATCAGGCAGTGCCAGGCGTCACAACTAGGACAGCAGGACGAGGCAGTCCCAGGCATTGGCCGGGCTGGCTGGCAGTAGGCCGCTGAGGTTGGCGAGGGCCAATGCGGTACCGGTTCGGCCGGTGAGGAATCCGTGCGGGCGTGAGGTCACGGCGGAGGTCAGTGTGATGTGAGCGGCGCGGTCTGCCAAAGGGCGGCAGGAGAGGCGGAGGGCGCTTTGAAGGATGCCGGCGCTGCCATGGCAGAGGGCGGTGCCTTCGGTGTCCCAGTCTTCGGGCGGCTGTGCGGCGAGGGCGTTCATGGCTGTAGTAGCGGCGCGGTTGAGTGCCGGGAGATCAAGGGCGTGGCCAGCGCTGGCGAGAGCGGCGCCGATGCCGGGGGTGCCGTAGCACCAGGCGGTGGTGCGTCCTGTGACGGGGGCAGTTCCTCCTGAGCTGTTATCCAAGACGTTCCCGCTGATGTGGGGTGGCCAGGTGTTTTCGGGGGTTTGCCAGGTGAGGAGCCACTGGGCTGCGGTGTGGATTGCGTCGGGTTGCCCTGGAACGGTGTGTCCGGCTCGTTGAGCTGTGGCCAGGAGAGCGAGAGGTCCGGCGATGCCGTGAGCGAGACCGGTGGTGGCGGCGCCGGAGGGCGGGATGTTGACGGTGGGTGGGTGAAGGGTGGCGGGAAGCCACCAGCCCGGGCGGGTTCCGACGGGGGTGAGGATCATGTGGGTAAGGGCCGTTAGGGTCGCGCGTAGTCCTGGTTCGGCGTCGGCGCGGTGTCCGCGGTTGTGGGCGGCGAGAAGGACGCGGCCGATGCCGGTGAGCCCCTTGATGGCGTCGTAGACCGCCCAAGGGGTGGCTTCTGTGCGGGCGGCGCGATGGTGGTGATGGTGAGCGAGTGCGGTGGCGCGGGCGGAGAGCCAGGCTGTGGCGCGGGGCAGCAGGGCCTGGTGAGGGTCGCGAGAGGGAAGGTAGCCGGTACCGATGATCAGGGAGGCAGCGAGGGCTCCGGGACCGGTGTGGATGCCGTCCGCAGGCGCCTTGGCCAACGTGCGGGCGGTGGCGTCCCAGTGGGCCGCGGCCGTGGTGGCTGAGCCGGGTTCGGTCTCGGCGAGGCAGGCGTGCAGGAGGGCGGTGCCGGCGAGCCCGTAGCACAGGGTGTGGGCGGCCCGGTCCGATATGGAAGCGGCCACGTCGCCGGGGATGCGCAGGTCGCGCGCGATGTCCAATGCGCACGCGGCGGCCTGGGCGTCGATGGTGGTGCTCATCGGCGGTGCAGGAAGTCGGCGGCCAGGGTCCGCATGATCTGTTCGATTCCTGGGTCGACGGTGAGCATGCGGTTGGCGTGCATGTGGATGACATCGCTGGCGCACTGGGCGGCGGACTGCTGGGGAACGGCGTCGCGATAGGCGATCAGTGCGGCGCGTCGCTCTGCGTAGGCAGGGGCGAGATTGGCGGGAATGAGCGCGTTGGAGGCGTCAGCGAGGCGGGGGCGGAGGGCGTCACGGTGGCGGCGCTGGTCTTGGGTGAGGCGGCCAGGGCCGAGGGCGGAGTGGGGCTGGCCGGGTGCAAGGGTGCGGGCGATCTCGGCAGCGCTGGCAGCGGCGGCGAGAAGGCGCACGTCCTCGGTATGGGGGAGGGCGGCCAGGGCGAGACGACTGTCGGCGCAGAAGAGGTCTTCGACTGCGGTGATGGCCTGAGGCCCGCCGTAGCGCTCGATCTCCTGTTCATACGGCTCCAGGCGCAGAGCGCTGGAGCCGAGCAGCCTGCGCTGATGTAGCCGGTCGGCGAGGCGGGCGAGTTGTGGCTGGATGCGGGTGGCGAGCGTGTGGGGTTCGGCGTGGAAGCGCAGGCGCAGGTGGGGTCCGAGGGCCGGTGTGGTGTAGCGCAGCCAGAACCAGCGGTCGACGTCGTCGGGGAGGTTGGTCAGCAGCGGGGCGAGTTCGGCGAGGACGGTGTTGTGGAGGTGGCCGGGTGCGGAGAGAGCGGCTGAAAGCCAGTTGCTGCCGGGCAGGTGGGTGCCGGTGCCCGCAGCGCGCAGTGCGTGGCGCGGGTCGGACGGCGTGTGATGTGGGGTGTGGCGCCGTGTGAGGGGGACGACGAGGTCGATCAGGTGGCGGCCGCCGTTTGGACCATCGACCACGGCCAGTTCCTCGGGTGCTGCGAAGGGTTCGGCCAGAGCCCGGGTGCCGCGGTGGATGCTGCGGCGCAGCAGCTCGCGCTGCCCGGCTTGGCGCAGGTCGAGGGGGAGGCGGCGGTCGGCCTCCTCAGCGACCAGTACGGACGGGGGCGTGGGGCGAGTGCTGGTGCGCCAGGCCAGCAGGTTGGTTTCGAAGGCGGAGCGGTGGTTCGCGGTCGTGGAGAGGGAGTTGGGCAATCGCCAGCGTGCGGGGGCGAGAAGGATGTCGCGGTAGCGCACGCGCGGGGTGTAGGGCCAGCAGAACAGCGGGCCCCAGTTCCAGGGGTGCCACGGCCGGGTTCCGGCATGGCCCAGAAGGTGGAGCAAGTACGCGGCCGGCGGCAGGAGCCGGGGCGCGAGGCGGCTGTAGAGCACGGGTATAACTGGCCTGTGGTGGCGAGTGGACCACAGTTGCAGATGGGTCCCGGTAGTGGTGACGGCGAGGTCGTGGGGGAGGAGATCACCGGGCCGGGCGGGAACGTCGAGCGGGATGCGCCAGGGTGCGCAGCCGGTCTCGACGGCCAGTGCGCCGACGGAGGTGCGGGGGCGGCAGACGATTTCCGCGATCATGGGTCCGCCGCCGGTGTCGGTCTCCTCACGAGGGGCGAGGCCGGGGAGCCACCGTATCCAGCGGCCGGGGGCGGCTCCGGCGTTCTGGGAGCCCGTGCCGGGGCAGACCGCGATGCGCAGTCCGTTCGCCCCGCGCAGCAGTTGGACGTGGATCTCGGCGGTGCACGGCGGCGGCAGGGGCGAGGGATTGGCGAGCTGGTCGATGTGCTGCTCGGTGAGGACGAGTTCGCCCTTGCCGTCTGACAGGGCGTCGGCGAGCAGCCTGGCCAGGGCAGCGGTGCGACGCGGGTCGGGTGCCTCGTCGGTACCGATCGCGTCGTGAGGGCCGGGTGGGCCGAGACCGGTGACGGGGTCGAGAGCGTCCAGCAGCGGCACGAGCCGCTGGCGGCCGTAAGCGGCGCAGAAGCGCCGGTGATACTCCGTCAGTGGGCCGGTTCGGTGACCGATCCGCCACAGTAATGAGGCGGCTACGGCGGCTTGCTCGCCCACCGCGGGAGGCAAGGCGATCTCGGCGTCGGCGAGGGTGTCCACGGCCAGCGGCCGGCTTGTGTGGTGCAGCGTGTCGGCCAGGTCCCGGGCCTCTGCCAGCAGCTTCCGCCTCTGCAAGGCGCCGGGCGGGTGCGCATCGCACTGCTCCAGCAGACCGCCCAGATGAGTCAGCAGAGTCCGTGCTGACGCTGTGGCCGGGAGCTTGTCCAGCAGGTGCTCCAGCGGGGCCGCGCGCAGGTCGGCGGGGAGCAGGTTGGTCCACAGCAGACCGGTATCGATCATGTCGAGCATGGCGCGGGCAGCCTTCTGCGGGGCGGCGCCCGGATGGCGGCGGAGAAGTTCCGCGAGAAGGGCAGCAGCTGACGCCCCGTCGCGGCTGGCTTCCAGCAGCCAGCGCGAGACCTCGGTGGCGCGCACGCTGGCAAACCGTGCCCCCGTGGAGACGGCATGCTCGATCTCCAGCCGGTCCCCTCTGGCGGTGGCTGAGGACGCGGCGGTCAGGGTGAGCGCGGGCAGCAGATCAGGCTCGTCATGGAGCAGCCGGTTTGCTATTTCGGTCAGCCAGGTGGGGCTGAGCGCAGTGACGGCCCGGTGGGCTTCCCCCAGCCACATGGTGGGAGAAGCGGCTGTGAGCACAGCGGGGGCGACCCCGGCGAACACCCCGTGCGGGGTGGTACGGAGTCGGGAGCGCAGATCGTAGGCGCAGCGCGTCACTCGTCCGCTCTCCGTGGCCTCGGCAGCGGCCCGCGCAGCGCTCCGGCTGGCCATGAAGACCGCTTCCTCCAATAGATCGCCGCAGTCACTGCCGTCGGGATGGAGGAAGGGGCGCAACGGGATCCGGGCCATCGCCATGGAGTGGGAGTCGAAGAGCCTGCGCATCAGCCGTCCCTTCGAGAGCACCGATCAGGGAGGTCGGGCGCGAGCAGCGCGCGCCCGACCCCAAGTGCATGTGTCAGCAGCCGGTCGTCGGGCCCTGCGGTGGCGACTCCCCGCAGCCGTCCCCAGTGGTGTCGCCCTCGTCGTCCTCGTCGCCGCCGAGCCAGCCCCCCAGTCTTCCGATGTCCTCCTGGGTGGGGTCCAGGTCGAAGGCGTCGGCAAGTTCCTCGGGCAGCTCGGCCAGTTTTCTGGTCGGTTGTGCCTGCGGTGTCGGTGGTGCCATCTTCACTCCCTCCACTCGAGCCTCCCGGGCTCAACGCCGGGAGGCGTGGATCCGGACCGCCCCAGCGGGCCGTCCGAGTCTTCAGGTGATCACCAAACGCACGTTGGGCTTGTCGACGGTCACTTCGCCGAGGCTGTGCTCCCGGACGTCGCGGCGGTAGGCGCGCACAACAGGCTCCCCCGCACTCCTGGCCTCGCGGTCGAAGCGGCCCACAGCGTCGGCCAGGTGAGCGGCGAGGCGCTCGCGGTCCGGGCCATGGGCGATTACCCCCAACTCGTAACGCCCTTCTGTCGCCTGCGGGGCAGGGCGCAGCGTGACATAAGCCAGCGAATCCCGATGCCACACCGCGGGCGCGCCCCTGCCCAGCACCCAGCCGACCAAGCCACGCTCGGCCGCAGCCTGCGTGGCGCGCAGCCTGCCGTAGGGGGCGATTGCGCCCGCAAGCCACACGTCCAACCGTGGCAGCAACCCCTCCGAGCTTCCCAGCTCCACCCGGGTCCAGTGCTCATATCGGGGACTGGTGAACGCTGCGGCCAGCGCATCGGCGTCGGCAGGCTGATTCTCGTCGACGACCAGTCGCACCTCCTGTCCAGCCAGGCGTACGACGCGTGGTGCGTGCGCACCGTCGCCTTGAATGGCAACGAATCCGGAGACGATGAGTGTGTCGCTACGCAGATGATCCTGCTTGCGGGCGAAGGCGATTGTGCGGGAGAGGCCGCGGAAACGTAGCGGCACTACCAGCCGTCCCGTGGGGGCGAGTTGATCCAACCAAGCGGGCGACAGGTCGGCGGCTCCGACGGTGACAACAATGCGATCAAATCCCTGGGCCGGAGCGTCCTGAAGCGGCTGGATACCGTCCGCCTCTCTGACCCGCACCTGCCCGTAGCCAGCTTCGGCGAGTAGCCTGCTGGCCCGCGTGGTGATGTCGGGATCAATGTCCACAGTGGTCACCGACCCTTGATCGCCAACTAACTCCGCCAGCAGCGCTGCATTGCACCCTCCGGAGCCGATCTCCAACACCCTCATGCCGGGAGCCACCTGCGCCGCCTCCAGCATCCGGGCATGCAGCCATGGAGCCGAGACCGAACTGACCGGCTTACCCTGCGAGTTGCGTTTGATAAAGACCGCCTCCGGCGCCCCGTACACCTCTGTGGCAGACACCTCGGGGACAAAAAGGTGCCGCGGCACCTTGCCGAAGGCAGCCTCCACCCCAGGCGAGACGAGCGCCCCTTGCTCCCGCAGATCCTCCACCATCCGCTTGCGTAGAACCTCCGGCGCCTCCGCATCAACAGCGGTCTCGGTCACGCAGAACTTCCTTCCAGTCGCCCTGCAGACCCTCGGCACCGTACTGGCGAGAGCCCGGTCGGGAAAGCTGTCATGGAACCACTCCACACCGTGATCGCGGGGCTTGCACCAACACTTACCAGCCATCGCGACGGCTGCCATTGCTGGCAGGATTCGCAAAGTTGTGCGGACCGCCCCGTGGCAGGACCGCATCAGGGCCGCAAAGCCCTCGCAGTCCACCTCGACGCCCCGCAAGGCGGGTGGCAGGTGCTCTGCGAGAGCGGAGAGTGCGGCACGATCGGCCCACGAAATCCGCGGCCACTCCACCTGCCGACGGAGCGCAAGGATCTCATGACGCAGAGCAAGGGTCTCGGCGTTGCTCGCAGCGGACGAACGGCCCAGCAGGAGGGCGCAATCCAGTAGTCGGCAGAAGATCAGGTAGAGCAGTCGCAGTCCCACGTTCCGTGATCATGCCCAAACTCGGGCCATCGCAAAGCCCATGGTCAGCCACCCTACGGCAGTGAAGAGACCCTTCAGCTCCAGCAGGGCCCGTTCGGCAGCGGATATGTCGGACGGGTGGTGGCGACGGGAAGCGGCGGGCATCGCGTGCTCGGCAGACGGGCGCGGCCGGGAGTGACCAGCCTGAGAGGCGCAGCCCCATCAGTTCCCGGGCATCGCGTCCGTGGGGGCGATCGCGCAGACCGGACGGGTGCGGGCGGCGTACGAGCGGGCCGCGGCGATCAGTCCGAAGCCCAGGCCGCCGAAGGCCGGCCCGCCGAACAGCACCATCCAGGTGATTCCCGCGCTGGAGGTGAACGCCCCGTCCGGTGCGATCCGCGGCAGCACATCCGCGGCGCTGAGCGGGGCGTAGATCACGAGGACGACGCCGTACACCGACAGGCCGATCGCTGACAGCCACGCCGGGAGGAGTGGCAGGAGCCGGGGCACCCGCCGCCCGGTGAGGAGGAGTGTCCAGCGTGGGAACACCTGGACCCAGGGGTACATCAACCCCAGCAGCAGGAAGATCCCGGCCAGCGCGGCCAGGACGGTGACGTCGATGCCCACTGAGACGAGCGCTTTGGCCACGCCTGAGCCGCCCGCGTTCTCCTCGCGCCACTTCTCCGCCGTGACGCTCAGCGCGTCGCCGCCGAGCGTCCAGATGGTCTTGACGACCGCCCACGGCAGAAGCCCGCACATCAGCAGGTACACCTGGATCCGGGTCCGCCGGGACGCCACGGAGGCGGGCGGGTGGACCAGCGGCCCGCTGCCGTCGCCGGTGTGCCCGGCCCCGCACCGCGGACACCGGCCCCGCAGCCGCCGCCGGTGGGAGACGCCGACCAGCAGCAGCAGGCCCAGGCCCACGGTGTTCAGCAGGACATGGGCGAAGCCGGTGGCGCTCTCCACACCCGATAACGACGCCAAGGTGACGACGTACGCGGGCAGGCTCGCCATGCCCATCGCGAAGACGGGGACGGCCACGGCCAGTACCGCCGCCACCGCCACCCGGCCGCGCCGGGCCAACGGCCGGGGGGTGGCCAGGCAGGCCCCGGAGGCCAGCAGGGCCCCGGCGGCCAGCGCGAGCTGGACGCCGGGTGCGTAGGCCACATGCGGCGACCAGGGCACGGTGGTGCCCGCCGCGGCCCAGACCACCTGGACGGCGGCGTACAACACACCCCACACCGCGGTGACGTGGGGCGCCCACCGGGGCCACCGCCGCGGCCACACCCGCCACCCGGGCTCCGGGGACGGCAGCCCGGGGCGGGCCGGGGTTTGCGCGGGAACAGTCACCGTGACATCCGGTTTCGCGGTGCCGATACTCAAGCCTGTCCGGTAGCGGCGGCGGGTGCATCCGTCCCGGGGGCGACCCCCTCCACCGCGCGGGGGAGGGCGGATGAGCCTCGCGGAGAATACTCCGCCCCTGCCCGTGCGACCCGCGGGGCCGGGCGAATCAGAACAGAACGTTTCCGTTGCCGGCTGGGTGGGCCCGGGTGCGGCGGTGGTCCAGATGGATGAAGGTGCGGTGCAGCCACCGGTCGTAGCCGTCGTACTTCGGCTGGTACGCGGTGCGCCCGTGGATGGCGATGCGGTTGTCCACGACGGCCATCTCGCCCGGCCGCAGGAGCGGCGTCCGCGCGCCGTCGAGGAACGCGCCCCGTAGGGCCTCCAACGCCACCTTCGCCTCGTCGTCGTTGGCGGTCGTCGCGTGGAAGTCCACCTTCACGTCGGGATCGTCCGGGTCGTCCCTGAGCACCGCGTGTGCGGGGCCGGGGCCGCCGCCGCGGAAGGACGGCGGCGGGGCGGTGGTGAAGCGCTCCTCCTGCAGGACGCGCAGCGTCCCGGGGCTCAGCAGCTCCAGGGCGGTGCGGATCGACGACACCACCGTGCCCTCGTTCAGGGGCTCGTCATTGCGCAGACAGAGCAGGCTGACGTAGTCGGGGCAGTGCGGATGGAACGCGTTCTCCACGTGCAGCTCCAGCGGGGTGGAGCCGGCATTGCTCTGCGACCCCTCGCGGCCGGGCACGGGCACCACGTTCTGGACGAGCGCACCGGACTACTGGGTGGCCGAAGCCCGAAGAATGTCCTGCGTCTTCCGCTGCGGCTGCGGGAGGCCGCCCGCCTCTATCGCCACGACCCCGGCTCGGCGATCTTGCCGTCGACGATGCGCATGATGTCCTGGCCGTTGATGTCGACCGGGTTGCCGCTGGCGGGAACCCGAAGGCGTCTCCGGTGTGGGTCCCGGTCATCCGCCAGTGGAGCACCACCCAGCCGCCGGGAAGCTCCTGCTGGAAAAGGATCCGGTGCTGCGTGTCGGTGAATCCGTCACGGACCGCGGCGATCGACGCTCGCATGCCGTCGATGCCCGAGGCGGCCTCAGTAGCGGGGTCGTGATCGATCACATTCGGAGCGAACACCTCGTCCGCCCCGTCGACGTTGCCGGTGTCGTAGAGCTCCAACTCGCGCGCGGCGACTCGCAACGCGGTGCTCGTGGCCGAGCGCACCATCTCGCTTGCGGTGCTGGCCGTGGTGATCGCGGTCATGAGGTCCTCCATGGTGTGGTGCGGGCTGAGCCAGCTACGGTTCCCAAAGGAACCAGTTACTTCAAATGCACTAATGGGGGGAGCGTGAGTGATACAGAGCACTCTCCGCCGGAATGGCCGATCGCCGGGTTCCTGACCGTGCGGGACGGGCCCTGGGCAAGACCGAACAGGACGGGTCCGCTTACAACTTGCCCGTCCTGAAGTCCGCGCTGCTCTTGAGGATCGCGGAGTCCATGTTCCAGTTCTCCGGCTGGACCCTCTCCCAGAGGCTTCCCTTGCCGAGTTCCCTGCCCAACTGGTCCTCTCGACGGAACCACTCCTCAGCACTTCTGATCCTGTTGGGATGAATTTCGTCGAGTAGAGCGTAGTCCCTGGTGATGATCCCGTGCTTCCACACATTCCAGAAGCCCGTGAAATTGTCACGGAAGCTCATGGTGCTTTTGTCGTTGGGGTCGGCGTTGTATCCGGCAGGGTGATCGGCAATCCCGGTCAGGTCCGGACTGTTCCAGTATGCGGCCAGGTCGGTGTCGATGTACTGTGCCGGGTGCCCGGTGGCCTTCTCGAATGCGGCAGCCATGTCGGCGTAGGTCATGTGCTCGACGGCGACTTCGAGGTCCATGCCATTGGCCCGTTCCGGATGGTCGAAGAGCCAGCGGACATAGAATCCGCAGTCTTCGAGAGCCACGTGCGGAACGGCTCCCTCACCGAGTGGGACCCGCCAGGTGACGACACCGTCCTCGACGGTGGGCGTCATGGGAGTGAGCGGTGAGATCACCATCTCGATGTAGGGACCCGAGGTGAAGACAGCCGCTCCCATCCGGTCCCTGTTCTTTTCGTTCTGGAACAGCACCCATTCGGCGATGCGGCCCTTGCCGTCGTAGTGGCCGGTGCGGAACAGGGCGTAGTCGAGGTTTCCGTAGACGAAGAACTTGATTCCTTCTTCGATCGCTATCTCATAAGTGCGGATGGCCCAGTAGGTCTCCGTTTTCTCGCCGGTGTTGAACCCGTCGATGTTGATGAACGCTCCGTCGCAGCCGTGAAATCCTTCGCGCAGTACGTCCTCGTCCGCGAATGACCCTTCGATAACGGAAACGTTGCCGAGCGCGAGAAGAGCCTGGGCCCGGGGGGAGGCGGCATCCCGCGTGAGGACCTTGACGGAGTACTTCTTGTCGGCGACAAGAGCGCGGACAACAGGAATCCCTTGGGCCCCTGTGCCGCCGATGACGAAGATGGTGGAGGTGGCATGAGTAGTCATGTTCTTGACTCCAAAGCGGAAACCGATCGGTTTCTCGTGCGGTACACCGATCGGTTTCCAGGCGGCAAGCGTCCAGGCATCCGGATCTTCACTGTGGTGCGATGCGGAGGGGCCTGCGGGCTCGTGGCGTCCAGCGGCCTGATCGCGTAGGGATCCGCATCGGCAAGGGTCGTCAGGATCCTCGAAGAACTCATGATCCGTAGGCCGTGGGCCCGAGCCCGACCCGCGCCACCGCAGGATGTACGTGCAGACGGAAGACCTTGTGACCTGCGAGATTCCGACCTGTACGGGAAGACTAGGGAAGCAGACCCTGTCGACGTGCGGCGACCACCGCCTCGAAGCGGGTGCTCGCTCCCAGCTTGCGCATCGCGCTGCGCAGGTAGGACTTGACCGTTTCGGGCAGCAGCGAGAGCCTGCGCCCGGCTTCGGCGTTGCTGCAGCCCAGCGCCACCTGCGCCAGGACGTCGAGTTCCCTGGGCGCCAGGGGCGGGCCCGGCGCCGGGTGGGCGGCGGACGGCGGGGCCAGCCGCCCGGCCATGTCGAGCAGCCGACCGCGCAGGTCGCCGTCGGGCACCTGTTGGGCTATGCGTCGCAACTCGGCGTGGACCTGGCGCAGTTCTTCCAGTGGCACGCCCCGTTGCCCGCCCACGGCAGCGCCCTGCGTGGCGTCCAGCAGACGCAGGCGGTGGTCGACCTCGTCACGGATGACCAGCTCGGCGGCGAGTCGCCGGGAGGCGTCGGCGACCGCTTCGGCCGCCCGGTCCCCGAGCGGGGCCGGGCCGCGGCTGGCCCCGTAGAGCACCGCGCGCACCGTACCGGACACCATGACGGGCACGGCCACGACGGATCGGATCCCTTCCGTCAGCACGGGGCGGTCGTAGTCGTGCGTGATCGAGCGGGCCGATCTGTAGTCGGTCACCTTGGCCGGCCGCCCCGTGGTGAGGACCCGGCCGCCCAGCCCGGCCTCGGCGCGCACCCTGAGACCTCGTAGACCCGCCGTCCGCATACCGATGAATTGCGACAGGCTCAGCAGGGTGTTCTCCACCTGTCCGCCGAACAGGACCGGGATGCCGGAGCGGTGGTGGACCTGGCGGAGCACCTGCCGAAGCGCGTCGCCGTCATCGGGCCGCAGAAGGGTGTCGGGGCCGGAGCACGTCATCCGTCACCCCTTTCCGGGGGTAGTCCGCCGTCGTCGTGATGCGGAGCATAAACCGCCGTAACACCCCCGCCATAGAGCGGTGACGTGATCGGAAAGGGGATGACGTGGCCATGAACGAACGATCGGCCTCGGTGGTGACCGCGGGTGTCGACGGGCCGCCGGCTGGCCGGGTGCGGGAGTTGCTCGGCCTCTTCGGTGCTCCGGACGCCTGTGCCGCGGAGCTGCTCTGCGACCGGCATCCCGCGGACGCGGTGGCCTTCACGGTGGTCGAGGTGGTCGAGGAGGACCTGACGGCCACGGAGCTCACGTACGCGGACCTGCGCCGCGACTCGGCCCGTTTCGCCGCCGCGCTCGCCGACCTGGGGATCGGCCCCGGCGACGCGGTCGCCACCCTGATGGGCAAGTCCGCCGATCTGGTCGTGGCCCTGCTGGGCATCTGGCGTCGCGGGGCCGTGCACGTACCGCTGTTCACCGCCTTCGCGCCGTCCGCCGTGGCTCTGCGGCTCGGCGCGAGTGCGGCGAAGGCCGTCGTGGTCGACGCGGACCAGCGGGGCAAGCTCGCACCCGGGGAGGACATGCCCGCCGACCGGCCCTGGCTGACCGTGGTCGCCGGGGGTGCCCCCGAGGGCGCGGAGCTGTCCTTCGGTGAACTGCTCGCCCGGTACTCCGGTGACGAGCCGCAGGGCCGCCCGGTCGCGACGGGCGCGGACGCTCCGCTGGTCCTGTTGTTCACCTCGGGCACCACCGGCGCTCCCAAGGGCGTCCCAGTTCCCGTCCGGGCACTGGCCTCCTTCCAGGCGTACCTGGAGTTCGGCCTCGACGTGCGCGAGGACGACGTGTTCTGGAACGCCGCCGACCCCGGATGGGCGTACGGCCTCTACTACGCGATCCTCGGCCCGCTCGCGGCCGGACGCCGCAGCCTGCTGCTGCATGCCGGCTTCAGCCCCGCCCTGACCTGGCAGGTCATGGCCGCTTTCGAGGTCACCAACTTCACGGCCGCGCCGACCGTCTACCGCAGCCTGCGGGCCGCGTCCGACCCGGTCCCCGACGGGCTACGGCTGCGGCGCGCCTCCTCCGCCGGTGAACCGCTCACCCCGGAGGTCGTCTCCTGGTCGGAGCAGGCCCTCGGTGTGGCTGTACGCGATCACTACGGACAGACCGAACACGGCATGATCATCACCGCCGCATGGGCCGATGCCGTCCGGACACCGGTGCCGCCCGGCTCGATGGGCCGACCGCTGCCCGGCTGGTCCGCCGAAGTGCTGTACGAGGAGCGGGACGAACCCGCCCCTCCCGGCACGCTCGGCCGCGTGGCCCTCAGCGTGCCGGACAGCCCGCTGCTCTGGTTCACCGGCTACACGGGAGCGCCGGAGAAGACCGCTGAGCGGTTCAGCGGCGACGGCCGCTGGTACCTCACGGGCGACGCCGGCCTCAGGGACGAGAACGGCTGCTTCTTCTTCTCCTCCCGCGACGACGACGTGATCATCATGGCCGGGTACCGCATCGGCCCCTTCGACGTCGAGAGCGTGCTCGTACAGCACGACTCCGTGCTGGAGGCGGCCGTCATCGGCGCCCCCGACACCCTGCGCGGCGAGGTGCTGGAGGTGTACGTGGTGCTGCGACCCGGGACACCGCCCGGCGAGGACCTGGTGACGGAGCTCCAGCAACTCGTCAAGCGGAAGTTCGCCGCGCACGCCTACCCGCGGGCGGTGCACTTCACCGACCAGTTGCCCAAGACGCCCAGCGGCAAGGTCCAGCGTTTCCTGCTGCGCCGCAAGCGTGCGCAGGGAACCGGCCTACCGCTGAACGCCCCGACAGGGTCGACCGCCCCGACAGGGTCGACCGCCCCGACCGGACCGACCGGAGAGACGAACTCATGACGGCGTACGTGTGCCGCCTGCTGCCCAGCGACGAGGCGGCCGAACTGCTCGACCTGACCCGGGAGATCGCCGACGGTGCCCTCGCACCCCGGGCCGCCGCCGACGAGAGGGCCGAACGCTTCCCGCGTGACGTCTTCCGCACGCTCGGCCGGGCCGGGCTGCTCAGCCTGCCCTACCCCGAGCAGTACGGGGGCAGCGCCCAGCCCTACGAGGTCTACCTGCAGGTCGTCGAGGAGATCTCGGCCAGCTGGGCGAGCGTGGGCGTCGGACTGAGCGTGCACACGCTGTCCTGCTTCGCCCTGGCCGAGTACGGCACCGAGGAGCAGCGCGAGAGGTGGCTGCCCGACATGCTCGGTGGTGAACTGCTCGGTGCCTACTGTCTGTCGGAGTCGCACGCCGGCTCCGACCCGGCCGCGATGCGCACCCGTGCCCGACGGGACGGCGACGCGTACGTACTGCGGGGCGAGAAGGCGTGGACGACCCACGGCGGTCACGCGGACTTCTACCAGGTGATGGCCCGCACCTCCGACCACCGCAGCCGTGGTGTCTCCTGTCTCCTTGTCCCCGCCGAGTCGCCCGGGCTGTCGGCCGACCCTCCCGAGCGCAAGATGGGGCTGACCGGATCGGCCACGGCGACCGTGCGGTTCGACGACGTCCGGGTCCCCGAGGACAGGCGTCTCGGCGAGGAGGGGCAGGGCCTGCCGATCGCCCTCGCCGGGCTGGACGCGGGCCGGCTCGGCATCGCGGCCGTCGCCGTGGGCCTGGCCCAGGGCGCCCTCAGCGACGCGCTCACGTACGCGAAACAGCGGGAGACCTTCGGACAACCGATCGCCGGACACCAGGGAGTCGCGTTCCTCCTGGCTGACATGGAGGCCGCCGTGGACTCCGCCCGGGCCACCATGCTGGCGGCGGCCCGACGCAAGGACGCCGGACTGCCGTACGCCCGTCAGGCCAGCATCGCCAAACTCGTCGCCACCGAGGCGGCGATGCGGGTCACCACCGACGCCGTCCAGGTCTTCGGCGGCGCGGGCTACACGCGGGACTTCCCCGTCGAGCGCTATATGCGCGAGGCCAAGGTCATGCAGATCTTCGAGGGCACCAACCAGATCCAGCGCCTGGTCATCAGCCGCCACCTGGTCCGCGCTCGCACCGAACCCTCCCACCACGTCCTGCGTACCGCACCCAAGGAGCCCCGGGCATGAAACTCACCGGATCCGCCGCCCTGGTCACCGGCGGCGCCAGCGGTCTCGGCCGCGCCACCGCCACCGCGCTGCTGCACGCCGGCGCCCATGTGGTCATCGCCGACCTGCCGTCCTCACCGGGGGCCACCGTCGCCGAGGAACTCGCGGACGTCGGCCCCCGCGTCCGCTTCGTCCCCTGCGACGTCACCGACCCCGACGCCGTGCAGGCCGCGGTCGACGCGGCGAGCGAAGCGGGCCCACTGCGCGTCGCGGTCAGCTGCGCGGGCGTCGCGACGCCGGGCCGCATGCTCTCCCGCAGCGGACCACTGGACCTGGACGCCTTCGCCCGGGTGGTCGGAGTCAACCTCGTCGGCACCTTCAACGTCTTCCGGCTCGCCGCCCAGCGCATCGCCGAGTCCGAGCTCGTGGACGGGGAGCGCGGTGTCCTCGTCGCCACCTCCTCGGTCGCCGCCTACGACGGCCAGATCGGCCAGGCCGCCTACGCCGCGTCCAAGGGCGGGGTAGCCGCCCTCACCCTCCCCGCCGCCCGGGAACTCGCCCAGCACCTCATCCGCGTGGTCTCGATCGCACCCGGCCTCTTCGACACCCCGCTCATGGCAGGACTGCCCCAGGGAGCCCGCGACTCCCTCGGACAGCAGGTGCCCCACCCCGCCCGCCTCGGCGACCCGGCCGAGTTCGCCGCCCTGGTCCGGCACATCGCCGAGAACCCCATGCTCAACGGCGAGGTCATCCGCCTCGACGGAGCCATCCGCATGGCCCCGCGCTGACTGTCCCCACCCCCACCCCACGAGGAGAACCGACCATGCCCGGCCCGCTGACCGGCCTGCTTCGAGGAGCGAGGTCACTCCCCTCGGGCAGGCGGCGAGCGCAGCGGCACGGTCTGTGGCCTACAAGTCCGCGGAAGGTCAGCGCCGGCGTCGGGTCACCAGTGCCGACGTCTCCCCGAGTCCGGTGCGTCACGCATCTGAGCCGGAACATCGCCCACTCCATCGGCATGACCGCCAAGTATTGGCCCCTCACCCACCACGACGCCGTTGCGCGACATCGTGGAGTCGAACGTCATCCCTCTCCCCCCTCGAACGGGACGGGGGTGGCCACGGCACTGTGGGGGCGTCACGCCACCGCGTTCAACAGGTCGGCCACCACCTCCGGCCTCTCCAGCGCGATGAAGTGGTCCGCTCCCGGCACCTGTGTGAAGTCGGCGGCGGGCAGCAGCTGCTTGTTGGCCTCGCGGTCCGTGGGCCGGGACCAGTCGTTCTCTGAGGTTGATCCCGGGGAGTGGACACCGGGTTTCATGCGGCAAGCGACAGAATACGTGATGTGATCTGACGCTGTTCGAACTCGACCGGTGTGAGGTAGCCGAGCGCGGAGTGCCGGCGGCGCCGGTTGTAGTACGACATCCAGCGGAACAGTTCCAGGCGGGCCTGTGCCTTCGACGTCCAGCGCCGTCCGTGCAGCAGCTCCCGCTTGAGGCCCTGGAAGAACGACTCGGCGAGGGCATTGTCATAGCTGGACCCGACGCGTCCCATGCTGCGGCGGATGCCGTGTCGCCGGCAGACATCGGCGAAGGCCCGGCTCACGTACTGGGCGCCTCTGTCCGTGTGGAAGACGACGCTGTCCACCCGGCCGCCGCGGGCGGTCACGGCCATCTCGATGGCGTCGGTGACCAGGGACGCACGCATGTGGTCGGCGATCGACCAGCCCACGACCCGGCGCGAGCAGATGTCGATCACCGTGGCCAGATACAGCCACGTCGAACCGACAGGTATGTAGGTGATGTCACCGCACCACTTCGTGTTCAGCATGTCGGCGGTGAAGTCGCCCATCACCAGGTCTGGGGCGGGCAGGGCCGTCTTGTCCGCGATCGTCGTTCGCCTGGTGCGGCGCAGGTGACGCCCGATGATGTGGTAAATGCGCATCAGCCGTGTCACGCGCTTGCGGTTGATCTTCCTTCCCCGGGCCCTGAGCTCGGCATGGACGCGCGGAGCGCCGTAGGCGCCCCGGTGCTCGGCGTGGATGGCACGGATCTCGGCGACCGCCGCCGCCTCGCGGGCCCGGCGTTCGACTCGGGCCTCTTCGGTGGCCTGGTGCCGGTAGTAGCCGGAGCGGGAGACCCCCAGGACCCGGCACAGCCGCTTGACGCCGAAGACGGCGCGGTGTTCGGAGATGAAGTCCCAGCGGCGGGTCTTCACTTCACCTCCCGGGGCTTGGCCCAAGGCCGGGTAGTTAACGTATTTGCGCTGGTGGCAAGGGGTGCAGGTGTTGGGTCGAAACCCGGGCAACGGGGCCGCGTTGGTCAGGTAGTCCGCCAAGACTGCTGATCGCCGAGGGTGCCCCGTTGCCCGCACGTCATTGTGCCCTGCCACCTGGTCTGACGACGCTCTCCCGCGAGTTCACCGTGGCGGAGGGCCGGTTCGCGCCCGGCCATCTGGGCGAGTTGACGCAGGTCATACCCTTCGACCTCGTCGATGCCCTCCTTGACGAAACCCGCTGTGTTCAGCGCCGGTTACGGGATCTGCCTTCGCGGGTCGGGGTCTACTTCCTGCTGGCGATGTGCCTGTTCCCCGAGGTCGGCTATCGACTGGTCTGGAGCAAACTGATCGCAGCCCTGACCGGCGGCCGGCTCACGGTCCCGGAGCCGACCGCGAAAGCCCTGCGTGACCTGCGCCCGGGTCGGTGCCGAGCCGATGCGGCGCTTGTTCGAGGTCCTGGCCGGTCCGCTCGCCCGGCCGATGACTCACGGCGTGCGGTTCGGGCCGTTCCGGATGGTCTCCTTCGACGGCTGCAGCTCGATCAAACTCCCCGACAGCGAGCGGAACGCAGAGTGGTTCGGGCCCGGCAGCCGCGGCGGCTACCCCATGCTGGAGCTGATGACGTTGGTGGAGACCGGCACCCGGGCCCTGATAGGCGCCGTTTTCGGTCCCACCAGCGACGGCGAGACCGCCTACGCCCGACAGCTGCTGCACCACCTGGGCCCAGACATGCTGGTCTTGTGGGACAAGGGCTTCGACGCCAACGCCTTCCTCGCCGCCGTGGCCGATACCGGCGCGAAGTTCCTCGGCCGGCTCCGCGCCAACCGCCGAACCCCGGTCCTGGCCCGCCTCGCGGACGGCTCCTACCTGTCCGTCATCGGCACCGTACCGGTCCGCGTCGTGGAAGCGCAGATCACCGTGACCTGCGAAGACGGCACCTCGTTCACCGCCTCCTACCGGCTCGTCACGACACTGACCGACGCCCGCCGCTATCCCGCTGAGACCCTCGTCGCCCTCTACCACCAAAGGTGGGAACACGAGTCGGCGTACTACGCGCTTCGCCACACGATCATGGAGGGTCGGATACTGCGCTCGGGCGACCCCGTCGGCGTCGAGCAGGAGATGTGGGCCCTCCTCGCCCTCTACCAGGCATTACGGACGGTGATGGTGGAGGCCGCCGAGTCCAGGCCCGGCACCGATCCGGACCGCTGCGGCTTCACCATCACGATCCAGTCAGCCCGTGACCTCGTCGTCCAGGCCGCCGGCATCATCAGGCCCGCTGGCGTCACCACCGGCATCGCGGGTGTCATCGGCAACCGCATCCTGGCAGGACTCCTCCCGCCCAGACGTCCTCGTATCAGCACCCGAAAGGTCAGGTCCCCGGTCTCCCGATATGCCGAACGCCAGGACGATGGCCGCCCCAGCGCTCGCAGCCCGGTCACGAGCCTCGACGTCGCCATCCTCGACCCCGAGCCCGACCTCCCCACCGTCTCCCACGACGACCGGTACACCCCGCTCGCAGACCGGCGCAGAGGACAGGTCGTGGACCTCCTCCACGCAGACCCAGACCGCCACTGGCACACCCGCGACCTCGCCCGCCACCTCGGCAACATCACCCTCGGCACGATGTACCGGCAACTCGACAGATGGGCCGCACAAGGACTCATCTCCAAGACCGGACCCGGGACCTACGCCAGCCCGAGAACCCCCTCAAAGCCCTTGCCACCAGCGCAAATACGTTACTGATCTCGGCTCGTTAGGGTGATGTGGGGGTGTCCAGGGGCAGGCCGGTTCCGGCTATGAACCCATCGAGGGTGTCGGGTCGGTACTGCAGGTGTTTGAGCCGGTTGCGCACGAGCTTCTCCAGGTGGTCGAGGGCGACGACGGCGAGGTTGGCCAGGCTGCGTTTGACATGTGCCCACACGCCCTCGACCGGGTTCAGATCGGGCGAGTGCGCAGGAAGCAGGAACACCGTCAGCCACTCACGTTCGGCAACCAGCTCCTGCATCGTCTTGGAGACGTGGGTGTTGAGCCGGTCCCACACCAGCACGATGGGTGCCTTCACCGGCTGGTGGACGCCGTCCAGGAGGGCGATGTAGTCGCGCTCGCTCATGCTGCGTCGCGTGCCCTTGCCCGCGGGGTGAGTGAGCAGGCGGTGGCACCAGCCGGGTGCGGGAGACCGGGCGCCAGGCGATCAGCCCGGCCACCGGCAGGCGCCCCGAGCGTCGTCCACTGACGGTGACGACCGGGGTGTGGCCTCGCCGGCCCCAGGTGCGTCCTTTGGGCGGCCTGCGGGTGAAGCCCGCCTCGTCCTCAAAGCAGATGTAGCCCCTGCAGGCCGCCCGGGCCCTTTTACCTCCATCCAGGTCGCCTCCTTCCAGCCGGTCACGGCCTGCTCGTCGCGCTCGGCCACCCTGCGTGCGGGCATCTGCGGAGTGAAACCGAGCCGGCGCATCAGCCTCGTTGCGCCCGGGACGCTGTAGGAGACGTGGAACTTCCTGCCGATCAGCGTGGCCACCCGTGCAGCCGTCCACACCTGGTCTTCCGTCCAGCCGTGCGCGGCCGGCCCCTGCTCGAGATACCCGGCGAGCTTCTCCAGACCATGCAGGACACGGTGTTGACACGCTGAATGTTTGTGCCAGGTGCGCGGGCGGCTCATGATGGCTGGGTTGGTCTTGTGCTGGGGTCCAGCCGCACCCACGCCGGTCGGCCGGGCCAGAGCGGGCTCGGCCGGCCACCTCGGGAGGGGACATCCGGTACTGACTACGGCCTTGCCCCGCAGTCGGCCCGCGGCCATCTCCTTCAGCAGCGGGCCGGCGCTGTCCCCGCCGCCGCGGTGACCGATCTCGATCTCAAACTTCCCCCTGTGACGCCGGGTTCAGCAACGCGTCCATGTCCGCTACCTCGACGCCGCTGTTGCCCGGCTCCGCGCCGAGGGCCACGACATCAAGGACAGGACGTCGCCCGCCTCTCCCCGCTCGAGGACCGGCACATCAACTACTTGGGCCGCTACCTGTTCAACATCAAGGCCAGTGGCCCCGGCCAGGGCCTGCGTCCCTTCCGTGCCCCGGCGCCACCGCGGACGACGAGGAAGAAGACGGACGCGGGCCGCTCCACGGGCCGGCCGTCGGCGGTGCAGCTGGCCCGTGGCCGTCACTGGTGCTCGTGGGCGGCCCAGGCGACAAGCTGGAGGGTGACGCCGTTCGGGTCGGTGACCTGGAAGAGGCGTTCGCCCCACGGCTCCTCACGCAGCGGCATGGTGATGGGCGCACCCTCGCTCCGCAGCCGCTCGTACTCGGTGTCCAGATCGTTCACGGTGAACGCGATGATCACGCCTGCGGCGCGCTGGTCCCGGAAGCCTTCGGGCAGGACCTCGATGCCGCGCTGAAGAAAGATCACGTTGGCCGCATCCTCGCGGACCAGCGAGGCGACGCCGTCGGCGGCCATGGCTTCCTGAAAGCCGAAGTGCTTGACCAGGAATGCGGCGGAGGCGGGGACGTCGTCAACGGTCAGGGAGACGGCTGTGGAGGTGATGTTCATGACCTGTCCTCGGGTTGGGGTAAATCTTTATACGCCGTACATTGTACTTTGTATAGAGTGGGAAGCGGAGGCACCCACGACCTCAACGGGAAGAATGGAGCGCATGGTCAAGGAACACGGGGGCACGAGTGACCCGGCCCGCATCCTGGAACTGCTGTGGCGCGAGCCCGGATACGGAGGTTTCCGCCGGGGCCCCAAGCAGGGTCTGACGGTCGACGCCGTTGTCCGGGTCGCCGTCGAGCTCGCGGACTCCGACGGCCTGGAAGCCCTGACCATGCGCGGCATCGCCCGGCAGTTGGGCGTGACGCCGATGACGCTCTACACCTACGTCCCGGGTAAGGCGGAACTGCTCGACCTCATGCTGGACGCCGTGTACCTGGAGATGCCGCGCAGCGACCGATCGACGGCCCCGTGGCGCAGAAGGGTGGAGGCCGTCGCGCACGAGAACCGTGATCTGTACGACCGCCACCCCTGGGTGGCAACCATGCTCACCGCACGCCCGCCACTGGGTCCCGGCCTCATGGCCAAGTACGAACACGAACTGGCTGCGTTCGACGGCCTGGGGCTCGACGATGTGGAGATGGACGCAGCTCTCACCTTCCTTCTCGGCTTCGTCCAGTCCGTCGCCCGCGCGACCCTTGATACCCAGGCCGCCGCCCGCGACAGCGCGATGTCCGACCAGCAGTGGTGGGCCGTCAATGAACCACTCCTGGTCAAAGTTTTCGATCCCGACCGGTTCCCCCTGGCTGCCCGTGTCGGAAGCGCCGCGGGCGCCGCCCACCAGGGCATGTACAACCCTGACCATGCCTTCAGCTTCGGACTGCAATGCGTCCTGGACGGTCTCGCCCACCTCATGAGTCAGCCCCGGTGACAACCCCGCGCCATCCTGGCCGCGTGACGCTTGGTGATTCTCGCAAATGGCCAGTTGCAAGAGTTCTGCGAAAGCTCCGGAGGCGATCACGAATCCACAGGTCGCCGTTTGCGGAAGTCCTCTCAAAACAGGCATGTTGTGCGAGACAGTTCTGACCGGCTGCCGGGGTGAACCTGACGCCCGATCAAGCAGTAAACGCGGCAGAACGAAACGACACCCAGCCTGCCCTGGTGGTCGGCGGCCGGCTGCTCGCCGTCGCCGCGATCGTCACCCTCGCCGCGCTCGCCACCACACGCGCCGCCCGCGACAACCGGCGTGCCACACTGCTCAAGGCCGTCGGCGCCGGACCCGCCACCGTCACCGCCGCCCTGCTGGCGCAGTACCTACTGCTGACCCTCCTGGCCTCAGCAAGCGAGCACCGGACTCGGTGGGCCGAGGATGCCCGGCCATCCATCGGCCTGGCTCCGCTTGACCTTGACACAGTGACAAGGACTTCACTGCGCCAAGGAGGTGGTCCCCATGACCGTGCCGAGCGAGGGCACGAACACGATACGAGTTCTCCGGGGGCTGGAGAACGGCAGCTCCTCGGTCCGGCTGCAGGCAGCGCTGGCGGTCGGCACGTGTTGGCGACACAGCTCGGGATTCGAATTCGCGATAGAGGAGGCGTTCCGCGAGCTCGTAGATGGTCGGCCGTTTCGGGTCGATCGCAGCGCCGAGACGGCCGACGGGGATCTGCACTCCGGCCCGTCGAAGTGCAGACCCAATGGTGCGGCCGACCATCATCAGCCGGTTGTGCCGTCCCTGCGACTGACCCCGGGTGGCCAGGTCGGCGCCCACGAGGTGGTCGGCCGCGTAGGCCGCCGGGACCATGACCACCTCCACCGACTCACCAGAGTCAACCGCCGCTGCGGCATCCTCCAGGACCTGCCGGCCTGCGACCTCTACTACTACGGCCTCAAGACGACCGTGGTGGCATTGGGCGGGCGGCGGGCGAACTCGCTGCGCCAGTAGCGGCGGATGATCGGCAGGTCCTCCGCGTAGGCGACCAGGGGCAGATGGGCGAGCGCCCCGATCGGGTCGTCGCCGAGCCGCCGAGTGTCGATGGTGCGGGCCAGCGTCAGCGAGCCGACGAGAACGAACTCCTCGTCCGTCAGAGGGGTGGCGGTGATCCCGCGCGAGGCGGACCGGACGGCCGAGACGACCAGGTCCACCCGGGCGTTGACCAGTGCGGACAGCAGATCCTCGCTGTGCCACGGTGGCGCGGCCCTGCTCGGCGCCACCGACGCGGACGCGTCGAGACCGCACGGTGGGTCGTGGCGGCCCTGTCAGCCTCCCCCGTTGATTACTGACCAGTAGACCATTTGTCCGCTGAGTGATATCTTTGGCCGCGTGGCGCATGATGGTGGTCTGGCTCTCGTCCGTAAGTCCGTTGAGGTCCTCGATCTGCTCGCGGCGCGAGGAGAGGCGACGGCCGCCCAGCTCGCCGAGGAGCTGGGCGAGCCCCGTAGCTCGGTCTACCGGTTGCTGTCGAGCCTCCAGCACCTCGACATGGTGGAGGGTGGCAGCCGGCGCGGCACCTTCCGTCTGGGCTTCCATCTGCTCAGCCTCGGCACCGCCGTGGTGGAGCGGTTCGACGAGCGGCGCTTCGCGCAGCCGGTGATGGAGCGGCTCCACGACGAGACCGGCGAGACGGTGTACCTGTGCGTCCGGCGCGGCCGTGAGGCGGTGTGCATCGAGCGGCTGGACGGCCGGCGGGTCCAGTCCCTCGCCCTGAAGCTCGGCGGTGCGCTGCCGCTGCACGCCGGGGCGGCCTCGCGTGTCCTGCTGGCCTTCCAGGACCGCTCCACCTGGCCGGACTACCTCGGGCAGGGGGCCTTGGAGCGGTTCACCCCGTTCACCCCGGTCACGGCGGACGCGCTGGTGCCGGTGCTGGAGGAGACCCTCGGCACCGGAATCTCGGTCAGCGATCAGGACGTGACCATCGGTGTGGCCGCGCTCGGCGTGCCGATCCTGGACTACCGGGGGCAGGTGCGTGCCGCGCTGTCCATCAGCGGGGTCCGGGAGGCGATCCTCGGCGCGGAGGCGGCCGGTCTGCGTGAGCGGTTGGTCGAGGCCGGCCAGGAGGTTTCGCGGGCGCTGGGCTGGAAGGCGGTGGCCGGAGCCGTCGCCGACTTCGGCTGACCCGGCAGAGCCGCATGCCCGCCCCGGCCTTTGCGCCGGGGCGGGCGGATCACGCGGAGGCTCGGCCGTTGCGGGGTCAGCGGGTCCCGGCGTGCAGCAGATCGCGGGCTTCTGTCTCGACTCCGGCGGCGTCCAGCCGGTAGTGCCGGTACAGGTGTGTGGGCGGGCCGATGAGGCTGTACTGGTCGCGGATCCCGTGGCGGTGCAGCCGGACCGGTACGCCGTGCTCGGTGATCAGCTCGGCCACGGCGCCGCCGAGGCCGCCGAGCACATTGTGTTCCTCCACCGTCATCAGCAGCCGGGAACCTCGCGCGGCCTTGAGCACCGCCGTCTCGTCCAGTGGTTTGACGGTGTGCATGTCGAGCACCCCGACGCTGTACCCGTCCGCGGTGAGTGCCGCCGCGGCCTCCAGGGCGGGGTGGACCATGGAGCCGGTGGCGATGAGGGTGAGGTCGCTTCCGGTGCCGTGCTCGATGGCCTTTCCGATCTCCAGGGTGGTGCCGGCCGGGTAGACGTCCGGGTCCCGGCCACGGCCGATACGGAAGTAGACCGGGCCCGGGTGGTCCACCGAGGCGCGCAGCGCCGCGGCCAGGGCCGCGGTGTCGGCCGGTGCGATCACGGTGAGCCCGGCGATGCTCCGGGTGATGGCCAGGTCCTCGGTCGCGTGGTGGGAGGTCCCGTAGAAGCCCAGGGTGATGCCCGCGTGGTGGCCGATCAGCCGGACGGGCTGGCGGGTGTAGGCGACGTCGGTGCGGATCTGTTCGCAGGCCAGCAGTGCCATGAAGGACGCGAAGGTGGCGACGTAGGGGCGCAGGCCGGTGGTGGCCAGGCCCGCCACGGTGGACACCATGTGCTGCTCGGAGATCCCGAACTGGAGGTATTTGTCCGGGTGGCGGTCCTGGAAGCGCACCAGTCCGTTGGAGTACTTAAGGTCGGCGGTGCCGACGACGACGGGGTGGCCTTCGTCGGCGAGGTCGGCGAGGGTGTCGCCGAGGGCCTGAAGGCCCGGAGCCTGTTCCAGCAGGCTCAGCAGATGCCAGGATTCCGGCTGCAGACCGGGCGCGACGCTCACCGTGTCCCCCGCAGTTCGGCCAGGGCGTTGGCCTCGTCCTGCTCGGCCAGCCAGCCGAGATGCCATCCGAACTCGGACTCCATGTAGGAGATCCCCTTTCCCTTGACGGTGTTGGCGACGACCACGGCCGGACGGTCGCGGCCGGTGTCCTGGGCGAGCGAGCGCAGCAGGGTCAGCAGGGCCGGGACGTCGTGTCCGTCGACCTCGTGCGTCTGCCATCCGAACGCCCGCCACTTGTCCAGCAGTGGCTCGATCCCGGTCACACCGTCGATGCGGCCGTCGAGTGAGTGGTCGTTGCGGTCGACGATGGCGACCAGCCGTCCCAGCCGGTGGTGTGCGGCGCCCAGGGCCGCTTCCCAGACCTGTCCCTCGTGCAGCTCTCCGTCGCCGAGCAGGACGAACGTGGTGTACGGGCGCCGCTGGAGACGGCCGCCCAGCGCCATGCCGGTCCCGGTGGACAGGGCGTGGCCGAGCGACCCGGAGCTGAAGTCGATCCCGGGGATGCGGGTCATGTCCGGGTGGTCGCCGAAGGCGTTCCCCAGGCGGGTGTACTCGTCGAGTTCGGCCGCCTCGAAGAAGTCCCAGTCGGCCAGCAGCGGATACAGCGTGGCCGCCGCGTGGCCCTTGCCGAAGACGAAACGGTCACGGTCGGGCCAGTCCGGTTCACCGCGCCGCAGCCGCATCACCCCGTAGTAGAGGGTGGCCAGGATCTCCGCGCAGGAGAATCCGGACGCGTAGTGGCCGGTCTTGGCGATCGAGATCAGCCGCACGGTTTCCAGGCGGGCGAACAGGGCCCGCTCCTCGATGCGCTTGATCAGTTCACTGTCCGCCGGCTCGGCCGGCGTCTGTGCAGTCATTCGGTGTCTCTCCCAGTCGGTGAGCCCAGTCGGTGAGCCCGATCGGTGACACGGCCATATCCGGCCCGCGCCGCTCATTGGAAATTACCACCTGCCGGACCACTAGTCCATTGAATGGGAATTTGTTGTCGGCTGCCGTCATAGGGGTAGCTGACCTGCGCAGCGGTCACAGCCGTCGTAGTCAGGAAGATGTCTCGACACCGCCCGCCGCCAGGTCAGCCGCGGCGGCCATCGGCCTTCCCGTAGTCGCGCTGGACGCCCACGGTGCGAACACCAGGGCCCGGCGCGCGCTCGCCCGGAAAGTTGCTGGAGAGGCCCAGACGATCAGTTCACCATCGGGCCCTTCCCCGCGTCGGGGTGCAGGAAGGTGACATGCAAAGCGGAGATGTGTTGTTCCGCCTCCGTCAGGAAGACCTGGGTGTGAGGCTGCTCCTGGTGCCGGTCGAAGGCGGCCTCGTCCTCGTATAGCTCGTAGAAGACCCGGGTCATGGGCTCGTCCGGGACAGTGTGAACGATGTACGCGAGCGTGCCAGGCTCATGGACCCTGACGTCGGCAAGCGCCTGTTCCACCAGTTCATCGAAGGCGCCGGCAGCCGCTTCGTCATGCAGCTCGAAGCGGGCGACCAGTGCGAAACCGCTGGTCATGCTCTATCTTCCTTCCTTATCGTGGGTGGTCTGTTCATTCGTAGGGCCCGAGGGCTCCGGGTGTGACTGTCCTGTGGCCGCCGCTGGATGGCTGACGGAATCGGCTGCCCGGAGCCCGCGACAACGCGGCCACCCATGGGATGTGCGACGCAAGAACGCCGTGCAGGGACACATCAGCGAGATCGTCCGTGGGGAGCGGGAAACGACGCGCTGGCGACGGCGGCCGTTCCCGACACCTGAGAGAGTCGAAGGCCCGCCTCGAGGAGGGCTGGGGCAGCCGATAGGCGGCAGGAGCAACCGCCGGACCGGGGCAGCGGCCTGATCAGGGTTTGCCTCGCTTGACCAGTGGAGCCCAGGTGTCCAGCAGTTGCACCAAGGGTGCGGATCCGGGCAGGGCGGAAGCCTCGGCGAGTGCCTCGCCCAACGCCGCGTCATGTACGGGACGAGCGGCGGCCAGCAGGCCACGGCCCGCATCGCTGACCTCGGTGGAGATGCCACGACGATCGGTGGGGCACAGATGTCGCGCCAGCAGCCCCTGCTGCTCCATGCGATGGACGAGGCGGGTGGTCGCACTCGGGCTCAGGCCGATGACAGCGGCGAGTTGGTTCATACGCCATTCGTCCTCACGGCTGAGCACCTCCAGTACCAGGTACTCCTTGAGTCCGAGCCGGCATGTGACGCGCAGCGCACGCTCGATCCTCGTATCGATCCTGGCGTGCAATGCGGCCAGCGCGCGCCAACACTGGGCGCGGCCCTGTGCGGTGTCATCCAGCAGTGCCACGGAGCGTTCCCTCCCTTCGATGTACACACAGGTCGGGCCCGGTGACGTCCGTCGATCAGTTCTGGCTCGCCGGCACAACGTGGTCGTGCGGGTCCGCCTTGTGGGCCCACAGCCGCCGGTAGGAGCCCGACACCAAGTCGTCCAGCAGGTCGGGGCCCTGAGGGGCCCACCCGAGTTCCGCGCGCGCCCTTCCGGAGTCCACCCGGCTGTTGCTGGACAACGCCACGTCGACCCACCGCTGGCCGAAGGCCCCGTAAGCCACGTGCGGCTCACAGGACTCTGCGTCCTCGATGCCGAGAAGCCCTCGGGCCACTGCGCGCGCGATGTCGCCCATGCGGGCTTCGCCCGCCGCGAGGTTGTACACACTGCCTGCCACCGCCTTCTCCGCCGCCAGCAGGTATGCCTCGGCGAGGTCGGCGAGATAGACGTTGCCCCAACGGTTGTCGCCCCGCCCGACGTACAAGCTGCGGCCGGAGGAGATGGCCTGGCGGATGAGCAGTGGCAGCTGTTCGCTGGCCCCGTCACCGTAGATCATGGACGGTCGCAGGACGATGGTGCGTATGCCGCGGCCGGCCGCTTCCCGCACCATCCGGTCGGTTGCCCAGCGTGTCGCGACCACCTCCGCCGGAGAATGCTCGGTTTCCTCGGTGAAGATCTGCTCGTTCAGTTCGCCGTGCGCCAGATCGGTGTAGACACCAGTCCCACTGGTACGGATATAGGTCTTGCCCGTTCCGGCGAGCGCGTCCAGCAGCGCCCTGGTGGAGTCCGAGTGGTCGGCGCTGGCGGTGTCCACGACGAGGTCCGCGGCCCGGGCCGCCTCGGCCAGGGTATGAGTGTCATCGAGGCTTCCGAGGAGCGGCGTGATCCCACGTGCGCTGAGCGCCTTGGCCGCACCGTTGCCGCGTACCAGTCCGACTATCGTGTGACCGGCGATCTGGAACCGCGTGCAGACGGCCTGGCCGATGTAGCCGTTGGCGCCGGTGACGAGAACTGTGGTCATGTGTGGTTAGTCCTTTCGTGTGGACATCGTGTGAGGCGGGGAGGACAGCGGTGATCGCATACCAGGCGCCGCCGTCTACGCCTTTGGTCCGAAGACGATCTTCAGGCCGTCTTCGGTGGCCGTGGGATTGCGTGCCTTGGACAGTTTTCTGGCGTCGTAGCGGGGCAGCCGGTCGATGAATTCGCGCTGATAGGCGTCGACGTTGTCCTTGGTCACCCGCAGGGTGTTCAGGACCACGGCCCGGTTCGCCCGAGGATGGCCCTTGATGGTGTCGTATACGGCGATCAGCGCCAGGCCACCGTTGATGAACTCGCCACCCGGCGAGACGAGCATGCGTCCACTCTTGATGGCCTTGACCCCCTCGGCGGTGCCGTCGATGCTCGCGACCTTCACCTTCTGCGCCCTGGCAGCGCTCAGCGCCCGGATGGCGCCGATGGCCGAGCCGTCGTTGAAGGCCCAGAGGCAGTCGAAGCGGGGGCCCGGAAACTTCGCGAGGAAGTTCTGCGTCGCCTTGAGGCCGGATTCGGGCAGCTCCACGGGGCGCTGTGGGGTGCCGAGAATCGTGAGGCCGAGGTCTCGTGCTTTCTTTGTGAAGCCGTTCAGTCGCGCGTCCGCCGTCGAATTGCCCTGCAGGCCGCTCATGGCCACGACCTTCTTACAGCCGGCGTCGCTGAGCGCCTTCGCCCCGGCTGCCCCGTCGCCGGTGTCGTTGCCCACCACGTAGCCCGCGTAGTACGCGTCGCTCGCCCGGTTCGGCTCCACCCCCGGCTTACGGGCCGCGGCCCCGCAGACGACGCCGGCCCGCTGGCACGCCCTGAGGAGTGCCGGGCCGATCTCCGCGGTCGTCGGGCCGAAGACGATTCCGTCGACGCCTTGGGCGATGAGGTCCTGAACATTCTTCAGCTGGACATCTTCCCTCTCCTGAGCATCCGCCACGATCACCTTCACACCCAGCTGTGCGCCCATCCTCCGGGCGAAGTCCGCATTGGCCTTCCAGTAGGAGTTCGCCAGGACCGGGGCGGCGAAGCCGATGGTGAGTTGTTTGCCGTTCCGGCCGCCGGTGCCGCACGCGGCGGTCCCTACGAGGAGCAGGGCGCCCGCCGCGGCGATGACCCCGCGGCGCGACAAAAGTCTGTTCATGGTTTTCCTCTTCCGTCAGAAGCAGACCTTGCGGCGAGGGCTATTTGATGATGCCGATCTTGGACCGGTCGAGCGCCACGAAGACAGCCAGCACGAGAATCACACCCTGGACAACCTGTTGGACCTCGGGAGCGACTCCCAGAATCACCAGGCCGTTGTTCAGGACGACGATGATGAAGGCGCCGATGGCGGTGTTCCACACATTGCCGATTCCACCGGTCAGGGGTGTGCCGCCAAGGACGACGGCCGCGATCGCCGACAGTTCGAAACCAGTGGCCGCCTGGGCGGTCGCTATGCCGAGCTGGCCGCCGAGAACGACACCACCGAGACCGGCCAGCAGGCCGGAGACCACGAAAGCCGCCACCTTCACCGCCCGCACCGGAACCCCGGACAGGGCCGAGACCCGCTCCTCACCTCCGAGCGACCGCGTGTAACGGCCGAAGATCGTCCCGTTCATGAGCACGAATGCCACCACGAACGCGCAGCCGAGGACGATGTAGATGCCAGGTGCGATGCCCATCCAGGCCAATGCGCCGCTCACCGGCTCGGACCGGGAGCCGGACACGACGATGGTGAGCCCGCGGGCCACCGACAGCATCCCCAGCGTCACGATGAAGGACGGCACCTTGAAAATGCTGCAGAGCACCCCGTTCACCAACCCGCAGGCGGCACCGACCCCCAGGCCGGCCACTACACCCATGAAGCTCCCATGGCCCGTGGCCGTCATGGCGGCGACCATTCCCGAGAAGGCGGCGACCGACCCGACTGACAGATCGATGGAACCGGCTATGACGACGAAGGTGAGGCCGAAGCCGATGATGGCAACGACGCTGGCCTGTTGCACGAGGTTCGCCCAGTTGTCGACCGTCATGAACCGGTCGCCGGCCGCGATGGTGTACACGATGATGAGTCCGGCGAGTCCGGCGAGGGGCAGGGCGCGGCTCATATCGATCAGCCGCCGGGGGAGTGGCGGTGCCGAGGGTTGGTGCAGCGGGTCCTCATCCGTGGCCGCGCCGCTGTCCTGGGGGGAGCTTTCCATCATCTTGGTCATTCCGTCGCTCCTGAGCTGTCAGATCATCCGGGAGACGAGTAGCTCTTCCGTCGGCTGGTCCTCACGACGGGCTTCGTAGGTCATGGCACCCCTGCGCAGGACGAGAATGCGGTCGCTCATACCGAGCAGTTCCGGGAGCTCGTCGGACAGCAGGAGGATTGCCGTTCCGGCTTGGGCCAGGCGCTGGATGAGCGCGTAGATCTCCGACTTCGCCCCGACGTCGATTCCTCGCGTGGGGTTGTGGAGGATCAGCACCTTCGGCGGGTGCACCAACCACTTCGCGATGACGATCTTCTGACGGTTGCCGCCGGAGAGATGGAACGGCACGTCACTCGCTCCCCGGCAGCGGATGGCCAGGTCATTGATCATCCGGGTGGAGATCCCGGTGTCCGACCGTCCCGGATAGAGGCCCAGCAGCGACCTCTTCCGCAGCGTGGGCAGCAGGATGTTCTGCAGGAGCGAGAGGCGCAGTATCACCCCTTCGCGGTCACGGTCCGGCGGCACGTACGCCACCCCTCGCCGGATCGCCTCACGAGGGCCGGCGGGGGCGAACGGAGCATCCGCGAGGGCGATACTGCCGGAGTCGGCTCGGAGGTCACCGAAGAGTGTCCTGGCCAGCTCTTCCGACCCGCAGCCGACCAGGCCACCGATACCGAGGATTTCCCCGGCCCGCAGGGTGAAGCTGATGTCGCTGTAGAAGTTGGCGAGCGTGAGGCCGTCGACCGCCAGCACTCGCTCACCCCCGGTGTTGGCGGTCCCGTCCGTCCGGTACAGCGTGGCGGCGATGTCCCTGCCGACCATCAGACGGGTCAGCCTGTTGGTATCCGTCCGGGCCGGCAGAGTCTCCACCAGACGGCCGTCCTTGAGGACCGTGACGGTGTCGCAGACACGGTGGATCTCCTCCAGGTAGTGGGAGATGTACACGATGGCGACGCCGTCGTCCCGGAGCCTGCGCAGGGCGTTGAAGAGCAGTTCGAGCCGGGTGTGGCCGAGGCAGGCACTCATCTCGTCGACGAGCAGGACACTGGGCTTGAAGTGCATGGCGCGGGCAAGCTCCACGAGCTTGCGGTCCTCCAGGCTGAGGCTGCCTGCGCGGATGCGCGGTGACACGTGTGGGGCGATCTCCTGGAGCGCGTCCCCGACGGCACGGACGGTCCTGCCCGGCAGTACGATCCCGGCCCGGGAGGCCACGGGCCCCCGGCCGAGGAGGAAGTTCTCGGCCACGGTGAGCGAGGGGACGAGGCCGGGCTCCTGCAGCACGATCTCGACCCCGCTCCGGCGGGCCCGCACCACGCTGTCAGGGGAGTAGGGCCGCCCGAGCAGTTCCATCGACCCGGCCGACAGCGGTGACAGCCCGGCTATGACGCTGAGCAGTGTCGACTTGCCGGCTCCGTTCTCGCCCAGCAATCCGTGGACGCGGCCTCGGTCGATGGTGAGCGATGTGTCATCGTGCCAGTCGAGCGCCTTTGTTCCGGGGTAGTGGCGCCGAAGTCCGCGCAGCACCAGTGCCGGGGCGTCCGTTCCGGGAACCTGCCGCGAAGTGTTGGCGGTCATGGGTGACTCTCCTTGAGCTCTTCCTGGAGCGGGTCGAGGGCCTTCCGTTCCCAGGGAATGCTGGAGTTCCTGCTATCAGGTGGGGCCGCCGACGAACGGCGGCATCTGTGGCACGCGGACCGCGGCCGCGCGCCGAGGCCGAAGGGCCTGCTCGTCGGCAGTGCGAGTTCGCCACCGTGACCACACCGCGCTCAAGTGCCGCGCGTATCAGAAATTCCGGGCTCGGACCCGGCGCCGGACGCGCCAAGTCCGAGCGATCCGGAGCGGAAGGCACGGCGTCCTGCCAGGGACGGTCCGCCGCCTCCCGTCACACCACGGGCCCCTCAGTCAGCCGGCCGCGCCCAACTCTTGCCGGAGCTGCATCGCCAACACCTTGGAGTAGGTGCGGCACATCTGGAAGTTGCCGGCTGAGAACCACAGCCCGCGCTGGGCGGTACGACGCCACATGTTGCGTACTTCGCCCTCGTCGTCGTAGCCCCAGATCGGACCGACGGCGTCGGCGACCTCGTCCCCCATCAGCCGGCGGACGCCCTCCTGCTGGCTCTGGTAGCCGGTGGCGAGCACGACCAGATCGGCCTTGACCACAGTCCCGTCGCTCATCCGGAGCCCCTGGGCGGTGAAGCCGTCGGCGTCAGCGAACTGGATGAGCCCGATCTCCTGGGAGATGATGAGTTCCGAGCATCCCACGTTGAGGTAGTAGCCACCTCCGCGGGTCATGTACTTGATTTGGAATCCGGAGTCTTCCTCACCGTAGTCCGTACGGAAACCGGCTGTTTCCAACGCCGCGACGAGGTCTTGGTCGAACTCCTTCATTGTGGCGGTGAGGGCCTGACTCCCGGCGTACATGTCGGGGTACGGCACGGAAAGACCGATGAGGTCGCTGTCCTCGACCGTGGGAGCGGTCATGTAACTCGCGTCCGCGGCGGCGGCACTCGGGTCGATGCTGGCCACGGTGGTCGAGCGCCGTTGCACCATCGTCACCGTCGCACCGCCCGCATGAAGGTCCTGGGCGACATCGTGTCCGCTGTTTCCGGTGCCGATGACGATCACACGCTTGCCGGTGTGCTCCGCGCCGCTGGTGTAGGCGCTGGAGTGGATGACCTCTCCCTGGAACTCGTCGAGGCCGGGCAGCGTCGGCAGGTACGGGATGCCGCTCACCCCGGTCGCGAGTACGACGTGCTGTGGCCGTAGGACGCGCACACTGCCGTCCGCTCGGCGGATGCGCGCCTCCCACGTGCCGGAGTCCTCGTCATAGGCGCCGTGCTCGAACGTGGATGAGCCCCAGAAGTTGATTTCCATGGCATCGACGTACGACTCGAACCATCCCGCGAGCTTGTCCTTCGGCACGAACACCGGCCAGGTCTGCGGAAACGGCATATACGGCATGTCGTTGAGCCATACGGCATTGTGCAGGGTGAGTGAGTGGTAGCGCTTGCGCCAGTTGTCCCCCGGGCGCTCGTGTGTATCGATGATCAGGGTGTCCACGTCGAGCTGACCGAGCCGAGCGGCGAGCGCCAGACCGGTCTGGCCGCCTCCCACGATCAGCACCTGGGGATCGCGGTCCTTGTAGGCTATGGCGGTCTGTCGCCGGTCGAGCCAGTTGGGACCCTCGAACTTCGTGGAATCCGCCTTTCCCACCGGGCGGTTCTCGCCGATGTGCTCCGGATGCCCGGCGAGCTGGTCCAGCGAGGTGAAGAGGTTCCGGGCGCGGTATCCCTGTCCCGGGACATCGACGAGGCGGACGACCCCGATACCCGACCCGGCGAGGATGTCGAACTCGAAGATGGCTTCCACGCTGGTCACACCGTTCCGTTCGACCACGCGCGGCCCGGTCCGGCCCTCCGCCGGCCGGAAGTTGGTGGCCTTCGCCTCCGGCTGACGTCGGGCCAGCTCCTCGGCCACCTGAGTGCCGGAGAAGGTCCGCAGTTCTCCGGTGAACGACAGCAGGTCACGCCAGTAGCACTCGGGCGCGAAATGGATGGACAGGTCGTTTCCAGGCATCAACGAGGTGCCGAACTGCCGTAGCCAGGACTCGGCGATGGCGCGCGGATCAGCGTAGTTGGGGTTCGATGAGGTCATCGCGGCTCTCCAATGGGAATGCGGGGGGAGTCAGGGGATGATGGACAGCTCGCGCAGCCGCGCAAGGTTGCCGATGAAGCTCTCGTGGGTGTCAAGGCAGTCGGTGAAGCCGGCTTGCCTGATCTTGATGGTGCTCTGGACCATGTCCGCTTCCATCGAGAACCACCCGTCGACGAAGGGCCAGGCCGCGAGGTGCTCGATCGGTTCGGGCCGGAGCCGGTGACGAGCGACGATGTCGTCCCAGACACCGCCCTTGTCGGCCATGTGCTCGGCCAGCGACATCGGCTGCGGCGGAGCGGTCTCCATCCCGAAGAACGCACCGATCTCCGGCCACAGGTGCTGCCATCGGAAGTGGTCGCCATTGGTCACGTTGAACACCTCGCCGCGGGCCGCCGCCGATTCCAGAGCCCAGTGGACGGCCCCGGCGATGACCGAGGCGTCGGTGGCCTGATGCAGTGCGGACCACGCGTTGAGGGTGCCGGGGAAACGCAGCGGGACGCCCAGGTGCCGGCAGACTCCGGCGTAGACGGCCACGCCGGTGAGCATGTTCATCGGTGAGCCGAAACTCAGCCCGATGACGGCGTCCGGCCGCAGTACGGTCCATGTGTATCCGTGCCGCTGCGCGTCTTCGTGGAGGAGATCTTCCTGGTCGTTGTAGAAGATCGGCCCGAGGAACCGGGGGTCCGACTCCTTGGCCGGGGTCTTGTAGACGCCCAGATGCTCCCCGTAGGACTTGCCCCCGCCGATGAGCACGACCTGCCGGAGTTCGGACGGTGACGCGTGAACGGCCTCGAGCACATGCCGGAGCATCGCCACATTCGGCGCCACTGTGGCCGCCATCGTCTCGCGTTCCGTGTAGCCGGCGTAGACGATTTCGGTGATGTCGGCCCGGTCGCCGAGGCGGGTCCGCGCCGCGGACGCGTCCAGCAGATCGACCTGGATGTGGTCCTCGACCTCGGTTCCGTCCTCCAGCCGGGCCTTGCCTCGGCGGGCGAGGGTGACGACGTGGCGTCCCTCCGCGACCAGACGGCGCACCACGGCCCCTCCGATCACACCGTGCGCGCCCACGACCAGGGTTGCGGAACGGCTCATCGAACAGCCTCCTTCGTCGGAGGGGTGCCGGCGTTCAGCGCCACATACTTGGTCTCCAGGTACTCCGCGATGCCCTCGGGGCCGCCCTCGCGCCCGAACCCGGACTGCTTCACCCCGCCGAAGGGGGCGGCCACGTTCGACACCATGCCTTGGTTGACGGCCACCATTCCGGTCTCAAGCAGCTCGGCAACGCGCAGAGCCCTGTCCAGGTCCTTGGTGTAGACGTACGCGGCGAGCCCGAACTCACTGGCATTCGCACGCTGGATCACGTCCGGTTCCTTCTCGAACGCGACCACCGGAGCGAAGGGGCCGAAGATCTCCTCGGTCAGCACCCGAGCGTCCTCGGGAACGTCCGACACCACGGTCGGCTCGATGAAATATCCCGGCCGGTCGGGGATTCCACCGCCGACGACCAGACGCCCGCCTCTCTCGGTCGCGTCACGGACCAGATCGGCCACCTTTGTGCGCTGTGTGCCGTCGATGAGCGGGCCCACGTCGCTGGACAGCTCCAGGCCGGGCCCCACCCGCAGGGAACGGAACCGCTCGGCGAGTGCCTCGGCGAATTCACCGATCACCTCGCGGTGCACATAGAACCGGTTGGCGCTGGTGCATGCCTCACCGTTGTTCCGCAACTTCGCGATCATTGCCCCGTCGACGGCCGCCTCGATGTCGGCGTCCGGGAAGACGACGAACGGTGCGTTGCCACCGAGCTCCATCGAGACCCGTAGCAGTTGGTCGGCCGATTGCCTGACCAGCAGCCGCCCGATCTCGGTCGACCCGGTGAAGGAGATCTTGCGCAGACGCGAGTCCCTCATCAGCGCGCCGACCGTGCGCGACGAGCTGCGGCTGACGAACACGTTCAGGACGCCGGGCGGAAGTCCGGCCTCCTCGAAGATCGCGGCGAGCGCGAGCATGCTCAGCGGCGTCTGTGACGCCGGCTTGATGACGCAGGTGCATCCTGCGGCCAGCGCGGGCCCGATCTTTCGGGTCCCCATGGCCAGGGGGAAGTTCCATGGCGTCACGAAGAGGCAGGGGCCCACCGGCTGTCCCATGGTGAGGATGCGGCCGACCCCGTTCTCCGGGACGGTGAACCGACCGTTGACGCGCACGGCCTCCTCCGCGTACCAGCGCAGGTAGCCCGCGGCGTATTCCACTTCCGCCAGGGCCTGCTGGTAGGGCTTTCCCATCTCCGCCGTCAGGACGGCGGCCAGCGCGGCGGCGCGGTCCACCATCAGGTCGTACGCGCGCCGTAGGATCTCCGCCCGGCGCCGTGGGGGCTGCGCGGCCCAAGCCGACTGCGCCGCCACGGCGGCGTCGAGCGCTGCCACGGCGTCCTCGACGCCCGCGTCAGCCACCTCCGCGATGGCCTGGCCCTGCGCGGGGTCCTCCACCGACAGTGGTCCTCCACCAGTGCTCGACTGGATCCACCGACCGCCGATGAAGAGCTGTTTGGGGACGCTCTCAAGGTGCGATGAGGCGTCGACGAGCTGTTGGGCGGCAAGCTGCTGAGGAGATGTCACTCCTATGCTCCTTCGGTGACGGCGTTGCGAGTCCTCAACCTGTCAAGGCCGACGGCCATCACGATGACGACTCCCTGGATGATCTGCTGGTAGAAGGACGACACATCGAGCAGCGTCAAACCGTTGACGAGGACGCCGATGATGGCCGCGCCCACGAGCGTGCCGATGAGCGATCCGCGTCCGCCCATGAGGGACGTCCCGCCGAGGACGACGGCGGCGATGGCGGAGAGCTCATAGCCGGTGCCGAGGTCGGGGACGGCGCTTTGGAGCTTGGCCGAGGAGAGGATCCCGCCGATGCCGGCGCACAGACCGGAGATGACGTAGACGGTCACCAGGACCCGTCGCACCGGTATGCCCGCCAGGCGTGCGGCTTCCGCATTCCCTCCCACGGCGTGCACCCAGCGCCCGAAAACGGTGCGCTGCAGTACGTACCAGCCGATGGCGAACACGGCGGCCATGACGACGATGGGCACGGGGATGCCGAGAATCGAGCCCTGGCCCAGCACTGAGTAGCTGAGATGTGTGGAGAACAGAGTGGTGCCATCGGTGCCGACGTAGGTGACACCGCGCAGATATGTCAGCGCCGCGAGCGTCACGATGAACGCCGCAAGGCCGAGCTTGGCCACGAGCACGCCGTTGATCAGGCCGACTACGATCCCGGTCAGCAGGGCGGCGGCCAGAGCCAGGGGGGCGGGGGCACCGTCGAGAGTGAGTGAGACGGCGGCGAACGCGGTGACCCCGACGGCCGATCCCACTGACAGATCGATGCCGGCCGTCATGATGACGAACGTCAGACCGGCGCCGAGGATCGCCGTCACCGAGATCTGACGCACGACATCCAGCAGATTCACCACGGTGAGGAAATGGGGCGTGGCCAGGGCGAAGAGCACCACGAGAACGATGAGCGCGATGGCGACGCCGAGGCGGTCGGCAACAGTGGAGAGGCTGGTGTGCAAGCGCATGCGCTTGGGTGCGGTCGGTCGTGACGAGTCGGCCGCACGCTCGCGTTGAGCGGCCACGATGTCGTTCATGAGTTCACCTCAACAGGCACTGCTTCCTTGCGTACGAGCCCGGTGGCGTACCGGACGACGTGCTCCTCAGTCATGTCCTTACCGGCCAGTTCGGCTACGATCTGGTGCTGATGCATGACGAGCACCCGATCCGACATGCCGAGAATCTCGGGCAGTTCGGACGAGATGAGAATGACCGCGACACCTTGTGTCGCGATGTCATTGATCAGCGTGTAGATGTCGGCCTTCGCACCGATGTCGACCCCGCGGGTCGGTTCGTCGAGGATGAGCACGGTTGGCTTCTTGGCCAGACACCGTGCCAGGAGCACCTTCTGCTGGTTGCCACCCGACAGTTCCCCGACGGGCTGATCGAGACTGGTCGCTCTGACCCTCAGCCGGTCGGCCAGGGGTTTCGCCGCGGTGCGAAGCATCGAGGGAGAGGTGCCGCCGAATCTCCGCTTGGCGAGTGCGGTGCCGATGCACACGTTGTCGGCGATGGACATACCGAGGAAGAGTCCCTGCGCCTTGCGGCTCTCGGGCAGCATGACGATGTCGGCGTCGGCCGCTCCGCCGACCCTCGCGATATCCACGCGCTGCCGGTCGACGGTCACCTCGCCGCCGTCGGCACGGTCGAACCCGGCGATCAGCCGGCACAGTTCGCTCCGCCCGGCGCCGACGATGCCGGCGAGACCGACGACCTCCCCCGCCCGCACCTCCAGGGATGTTTCCTGGACGACGTTCGACCTCAGGCCGCGGACACTCAGTCGCACATCTCCCCGGGCGGATCCACGTCCATGGTCATACAGGTCGTTGACGGGCCGGCCGACCATCGACGTGACGATCCGGTCCTCGCTCATGTCGGCTCGCGGCATCGAGTCGGCGACGTGGCCGTCCCTGAGCACGGTGACGTGGTCGGCGAGCCGATGGATCTCCTCCATCCGGTGGCTGATGTAAAGGATCGCAAGCCCCTGGGCCCGGAGTTCCTCGACAATGCCCAGCAGGTGGTCGGCTTCCTTCTGGGACAGCGCGGCGGTGGGCTCGTCGAGCACCAGGAGCCGTGGGTTCTCGGAGAGCGCACGGGCGATCTCGATCAACTGCTGCTCGCCGACGCTGAGCTGCCCGACTTGCGCATCCGGGCTGAGCGAGGCGCCCACGCGGTTCAGAGCCGCCACAGCGTTCTCACGTGCCGATCGGAAATCAAGTCGCCCACCCCGGTGTCGCGGCTCCGCGCCCAGCGTGAGATTGTCGGCGACCGTAAGATCCGGGACCAGACTCAATTCTTGGTGAACCACCGCGATGCCGAGAGCTCGCGCGTTGCCGGGGCCGTTGAATTCCACCGGGCGACCGTCGATCAGAATGTCACCGGCGTCCTGTGGCTCGATACCGGTGAGGATCTTGATCAGCGTCGACTTGCCGGCACCGTTCTCTCCCGCAAGTACATGCACGCGTCGCGCTTCGAGTGTCAGCGTCACATCGTCCAGCACCCGGTTGTGGGCGAATGACTTGGCAATTCCAACGAGTTGCGCAACAGGCCCCCCAATAACCTGTGATTGCATCAGCCCCAGCTTTCGTAGTCGCTGATCGTCTTGGGGGTCACCAGGAAAGTCGGCACCAGGCTCATCGTGGACTTGGGCTTTTTGCCCTTCGCGAGCGTGACCGCCATATCGAGCCCGTCTCGCCCGAGTTCTGCGGGGTTCTGGCCTGACGTGCCGATGACCAGACCATTGTCGAAGAGATCCGTGAGCTGCTTCGCTCCGTCCACTCCTACGATCTTCACGTCAGCGCGCTTCTGTTTTGCCGCGAGAGCGATGCCGACGGCTGTGGGGTCGTTGACGCCGAAAAAGCCGTCGATGTCCGGGTGGCTGGTGAGGATGCTGCTCGCCACGTTCATGCTTTTGTCGCGCGTGAGGTCGGCTCGCTGTGTCGCGACGATCTTGATGCCGGGGCTGGCCTTGATGGCCTGCTTGCAGCCCTTCATCCGGTCGTTGATCGCTGAGACCGCGGAGCCGTCGACGATGGCCATCTTGCCCTTGCCGCCGAGCTGCTTGATGAGGTAGCTGCACGCCTCCCGTCCGGCCTGTTCATTGTCGCTGGTGATGGAGGAATCGGCGCCGGTCGCTGTCACGTCTATCGCGACGACGGGAATGTGGGCCTGTTTGGCCCTGAGCACCGCCGGACCGATGCCGTTGGAGTCGACTGCATCGACGACGATGGAATCGACGCCCTTCCGTATGAACGCGTCTATCTGGTCACTCTGGACCGAGACATCGGCATTGGCGTACTGGACGGACACATCCAGCGACTTTTTACGGGCAGCCTCCTTGATCGCCTTTCCTTCGGCGAGGAAGAACGGATTCGAGGCCGCGTTGAGCGTAACGCCCACCGTGGTCTTGCCGTCGGAGGTACTGTCTCCGACAGCGCAGCCAACCAGCCCACCAGCAGCGACGACGAGAGCACTTGCGAGCACGGCGGCACTTCGCCCCGGAGTGGAAATGGTCTGGATAGCGACTTTCATGGCATTTCCCTTTGCTTTCTAACTGGCGAATCACACGGTTGGCGTGACGCCACCATCAACTGCGAAATTGGCTCCGGAGATGAACGAGGCGCGCTCCGACGCAAGGAAAGCGACCGTGGCGGCGACTTCGTCGGCGGTCCCGAGTCGGCCGGCCGGGATGCGATTGAGCTCGACGTATCGACGCAAGGCGGTCTCCCTGTCCACGCCGAACTCCTCCGCGAGTGACTCCGCGATGCCGCCGGGCCGGTCATAGATGGGAGAACGGATGAAGGCCGGAGAGACCACGTTGGACCGGATGCCCTGAGATGTGAACTCGGCGGCCAGGACCTTCGACAACATCAGCACCGCGGCTTTCGAGACGCTGTAGTCAGGCAGTCGGGGGTTCGGCATCCGGGCGGCTTCCGAAGCGATATGGATCAGCACCCCTGCCCCAGCGGACCGCATCATGGGGATTGCTGCCCGTGCCGCGCGGACATAGCCCAGGAGGTTCAGCTCGAGGGTCGCATTCCAGTCGGCATCGCCGGTCTCGAGGAAACCGGGCCTCACGGAGGCCACTCCGGCGTTGTTGACGAGGATGTCAATCTGGCCGAACGCCTCCGTCGCCGCCTCCATCACGGTCGCCGCACCGCGGGGGTCGCGAAGGTCGGACGGAACACCGAGAACCTCTCCGGTGGCCGCGAGCGGCTCCAGCCCGCTGACGTCGAGGTCAGCCCCGACAACGCGGGCACCGGCAGCATGCAGGTGCTGGACGCAGGCGAGCCCGATCCCGCCACCCGCGCCGGTCACCACTGCCACTCGCCCTACCAGGTCCCCGGACATTCGCCGCCTCCTCACATGGCGACGTACGCCGCCTTCGACGGGAACATTCCCATGAGGCGGACTCAATGTCTAGCGTGCGGGACAAACGAGCTGCGCGAATCGCTCGTTCAGCCGAAGTCGGCGATCTGCCTCCCGGCGAGCTCGCAGCCCAGGGCCCGCGAGACCTCATGGCCTGCGGCAATCAACGCGTCACTCCACTGCTCGAAGGAGTCACCGAGCACCGACTCGCGAAGACCGCTGATCGACAGGGCACCCCGCACCTGGCCCTTGTAATCGGTGATCGCGACCCCGAGTGCCGCGACACCAACGGTGACGTCCTGGTCGCTGACGGCCAGGCCGTTCTCCCTGGTCTTTGCGAGCACGGCCCTGAGTCCGGCAGGCTCGACCACGGTGGAGGGCGTGAAACCGGCAAGAGGCGAGTTCCGTCGGATGTAGTCGTCCCACTCGCCCTCCTCGCGGTACGCCAGCATCGCTCGCGACGCGGCGCCGGCATGCAGCGGCAGAGAACCGCCGAGCCGGAGGGCGAGCGACTGGACTCGCTTGCCGGCGAGCCGCTCAACACAGACGGCTTCGTCGCGGCGTGGCACGCACAGGAATACGGTCTCCCCGGTCAGGTCGTGAAGCCGCTCCATCACCGGCTGGGCGAGTTTCCGCTCGTCGAACCGCGCCACAACGGCCGCACCAAGCGGTAGCAGCTTCATGCCGAGCCGGAACCGACCCCGGCGCTCACCCCGTTCGACGAGGTCCTCACTTTGCAGACCTGACAGCAAGCGGTAGACCGAACTTCGAGGTTCCCCCGTGGCTTCGGCTATCTCCGCCACTGTCGCCTCACCCCGTGCCAGGAACGTGAGGAGCTCCGCCACCTTGCGAATCATCATCAGGCCGTTCTCATTCGCCATGCCGGACATTATCGCTCAGTGGACATGTCAACCCAGGAGTTGGTTCCGCCGTGTGGACGATATGTCCGCCAAGCGATACGTTTGTAGACGTGAAGGGTCGCGCGCGAGAGCGGCTCGTGTATCGGACGCGGCCACGAGCCGTTGTATGCGACGACGACACCTCGCCATTCACATAACGCTCGGTAGCGGGTCGACACGGACGCGCACCTCATGTCTGCGTGAGCCGCCTCGTGGGTCTGGCAGCCGGACCCGCGACTGCCGTCAGAAGGGTCACGGGAGCACCATGGCCTTAGGGCGAGCACAGGCGCGCCCTCGAGCGGCGTTCGCCGCGTCTGTGTACAGCTGGAACCTCATCGCAGGGTAACGACAACATTGCGGAGCGAAGCAAGGAGTCATCCCATGCCGTCAGCCGCCGGAAACGGCGAACCGTACCGGAGCCCGCCCGGCGCGCCCTCGGATGCCACAGCGTTTGAGGCGCTGCTGGCCGAGGTTCTTCGTGACGCCATCCGTGACCTGGATTCGATCACGGGCATCGTTTACCTGATGGAAGACAACGGCGGCTGGCTCCGCGCCGCCATGATCGGCGGTAGCCCACCGGCGATCTTCGCCATGCCGGAACGTATGACGCTGGACGCCCCTTACGCCTCCTCGACCGCATGCAGATCGGGGACGGTAGTCGTCTTCGGAGAACCGGTGATGCGCGCTGACGATCCCGGCCTTGCCCGGGTGGTGCCCTTCCCCTACGCGGTGGCCTCCACCCCGCTGCACGCCCACGGCAGCCGATTCGGAGCACTCACCCTCATCCGTATCCCGTCCCGGGTCGGATTCATGAATGAAGAAAAGCGTCGGCGACTGCGGGAAATCGGCGACCGGCTGGCACGGAGTCTGGCACCGCTGGCAGAACACTGCCTGCCCTTGACGAGCACAGACAAGCCCTTGCTGCTACCAGAGTTCTCCTCGGACCTGCCACAGCCCAGCGCACGGACTGCCGGATGGGGCCTACCTGATGTACCCGGCTCCTCCGGCATGACGTTGATGTACCAGCTGCATAAACTCAGTGCCGCCCTGAACCAGACGACGGAAACACACGGCGTGGTCGAGGCCGCCCGGTCCCGGCTCATGTATCCGTGCCACGCGCAGTCCCTCATCCTGAGCATCGTCAGCGACGGCAGGCTGTGGGTCGCAGGCCACTGCGGTATCGCTCCCGATAACCTCCGACAGCTTCACGGTTCCAGCAGCGACAGCCCGACCCCGGTCGCCGACGCGCTGCACGGCCGGGACCCGGTGCTCTTCCCGGACCGCGCTCAGTTGCTCGCCGCTTACCCCGACGCCCAGGACGACGGCCAGCGTGCCTGGGCGTTCCTCCCGCTGAGATCCAGCGGAAACCCGGTAGGTGTGTGCTGCCTGGGTTTCGCCGAGGAGCGCGTCTTCGAGCCGGAGGAACAAGCAGTCATGATGATGATGGCGGATCTGCTCGGCCAGGCCCTGGACCGAGCCCGCCTGAGTGAGCGCGAGCATGCCCTTGCCGAGAGCCTCCAGCGAGGACTGCTGCCGCGCATCCTCCGCGACTTGCCAGAAATGATCACTACCGCCCGGTACATGCCCGCCTGCCCGGCAGTCGGGGTCGGCGGCGACTGGTACGACGGGATCACGCTTCCCGATGGTCGGATCTGCCTCGTGGTCGGAGACGTGGAAGGCCATGGTGTCGAGAGCTCCGCCGTCATGGGCCAGCTGCGCAGTGCCGTCCTCGCCTACGCGCGCGAGAACCACGGTCCGGCAGCGATACTGACCCGGACCTCCCACCTGCTTGCCGAGCTGGACACCGAACTGCTGGCGACCTGCTGCTGTGTGCGCATGGACGTGGCCGACGGGGCGGCCGAAGTAGCCCTGGCCGGACACCCCGCGCCTTTGGTGCGCCGTCCTGACGGCCGCGTCGACGCTCTCGATGTGCCTGCGGACGTGCCACTGGGCATCCACTCCGCCGCTCCCTACAGGGCATACGAGACCACCTTGGCGCCCGGATCGCTGCTCCTCCTGTACACCGATGGCCTCACCCCCAGACAATCCTCCGAGGCGGTGGCTGGTGTTCGCACACTCCTGGCTGCGGGCAGCCAGGACAACGAGCACAGCCTTGAGGGACTCGCGGACAGGCTGATCGCCACGGCACCCAAGGCCCCTGAGCGCTATGACGACGCCGTACTGCTCCTCGCCCGCTATGAAAGAGCCGCGCTGGACACGCAGCACCGGATCAGCCGGATGGAGATCCAGCGACATGATCTGCAAGGCGTCCAGGAGACGCGTCAATTCATGCGTGACAATCTGCGCAGCTGGGGCCGTGACGCGATGACGGACGATCTGGAACTCATGGCCTCAGAGGTGGTGACCAACGCGCTGATCCATGCCGACAGCGACGTTGAACTGAGGCTGCGCGACTACCCGGACCACATACGCCTGGAAGTCAGGGACTCTGATGTGTCGCCACCAGTGCCTTCCTCGCTCTCAGCCACTGAAGAGGAAAACGCGCAGGCCGAGCACGGGCGCGGGCTCATCATCGTCGACGGCCTCGCTACGGCGTGGGGCAGCTCACCCAGCGGCCGCGGTAAGACGGTCTGGCTGGAGCTGTCCAACCAGGACGGCGCGTAAGCGCACTCTCCTCGTCACGGGTGAACGACACCTGCGAACGGTCCTCACCAGGTACGCCGAGCACGACAACGCTGGACGTGCCCACCGTGGCCTGAATCTACGTGTGCCGGACGGCGCCCCGAATGTCATCCTCCTCACCCGGGCCCCCCGCCCTCGATCCGGTGCTGATCCCGGCACAGGCCACCGCCCCTGCCAGCCCGCTGTCCGCGCCGGAGGTGCCGAAGCTGGACCTGCCCACCCTGGACGTGCCCCGCCCTGGACACGGTGGTGTTCGCCGGTCAGGCTGCGGCCATGTGGATCAGGACCGTGCTCGCCGTGCCCAGGGCGAGCGCGGGGAGGGGGATCACGGTCGGCCAGCCCTGGTAGGTGGCGTAGCCGAGGGTCGCGAGGACACCGATGGGCGCGGGATGCGGCAGAGTTGATGCCGTCGTCGATCGACCATCTGGTCAAGCCGGTGATCGAGCTGTGCGAGCACTACGACGTCGTGGCGTGGTAGCTCACGCCGACCGCGTTGGACCGGTACTTCCCGGGCCCGGGCAAGAGGGCCCGGTCGACGGTCCTCGCGAAGATCAACAAGATCGACGCGTACTTCGCGTTTCTGGAGCAGCGGTACGCCGGGGAGATCCACCGGCTGTTCGGCGCGGTCGTGGAGTCGCCGGTCGACCCGTTCAACCGGCCCCGTCACCGCCGCCTACCCGCGGGCCTGGCTCGCCGACAAACGCAACGTGCCTACTCTGCTGGCCCGGCTGGGGCCGCACGCGCCGATCCCCGAACGGGACGTACGTTCCCTAGCCGGGACCGTCGCAGCCGGCACCGCCGCCACACGCCACGTGATCTGCTTCCTCCGCGCCCACGCCCTGCTGGAGGCGGACGAACTCTCCGAGACACCCGCGCAGCTGCTCACCGACGTCCAGCACCAAGTCCACGCTCCTGGACCGGACTTGAGCCAGGAGCGGCGCGATCGGCACGACGAGAAGGCCCTGCATGCGCGGATCGCCCAGCTGGGCGCCTGGGTGCAGCGAACTCGCCCGCCACCAGGGCCACGTGGCCCGCGGTCTGCTCAGCGTGTTGCCCAGCATCTTCCGGGCCCTGAAGCAGAAGCGGCAGATCTTGCACAAGCCCATGGTCGGACTGCAGCAGCCCGCCGGGATGCACCTGCCACGGCCGCTGTCCGGCGACCGACTGGCAGGAGCTCTGAACCGGCTGGACGGCCCCGCCGCGCGGCTCATCGTCGGCCTGGTCGCCATCCATGCCGTGCGCGCCGTGGAGGTCGCCCGGCTCGACCTGGCCGACCCCGACCTCGCCCACCGGACCCTGGCGGTGCGCCGGGGAGAGCACACCCACCTCGTCCACCTCGACGACCTGAGCACCGACCTCATGGCGGACTGGCTGCGCGATCGCCGCCGCTGGCCCCAGGCCACCAACCCACACCTGCTCATCACGTCCCAGACCTACCGGCACCCGGCCTCCCCGCAGATCAGCTACTGTGCGATGCGGGCCGCGTTCGACCAGATCGTGCTGCTGCCGCGGAAGGTATGGGCCGACCGCATCCTGGACGAGGCCCGCGAGACCACCGACCCGGTCCACCTCGTCCGCCTCTTCGGCATCCATCCCGGCATCGCCGTGAAGTACGTACACGCCGCGCACCCGGACAAAGCCCTGCCCCGGATCCGCTGACCCGGCGACACGATCCCGCGCGCACGGAGCAACTCACCGGCTAGGTTCTGGCTCCCCTGCATGCCCGACAGGCTGCCCGCGCGGCAGAGTGCGGCCTGCCGGACAAGGAAGAGTTGCAAGCTGGTACCCAACGTGTGGTGTCCCTCGTACGGAACTATCCATACCGCTCCGTGCCCCAGCCTGCAGTGGCGGCTCACGTCAGGGGCAGTCGCATGATCGTCAGGTCGAGCCATCGGCCGAACTTGGTGCCGACCTCCGGCACCGTGCCGACGTGGTGGAATCCGAACCGTTCGTGCAGCCGGATCGACGCCGTGTTCTCGGCTTCGATACCGGCGATCATGACGTGGTGGCCGACCTCGCGTGCCGAGGTGATGAGGGCGGTCAGCAGCGCGGAGCCGACGCCGAGCCCGTGGCGGTCTTCGCAGACGTAGACGGAGTCCTCCATTGTGTGGCGGTATCCCTCCAGCTCCCGCCACGGGCCGTAGACCGCGAACCCGGCCACCTCGCCCTCCACCTCGGCCACGAACGCCGAGCCCCGTGCCAGGTGTGCGGCCAGCCAGGCGACCCCCTCGGCGGGGGACTGCGGGGTTTGCGTCCACAGGGCCGTGGAGTGCTTGATCGCGTGGTTGCGGATCGCGCGCATGGCCTCCACGTCGCCGGGGTGTGCCAAGCGCACCGTCACAGTCCGGTTTCTCTCGTATATTGGATTCATGTCTAACATAGTAGATCCTCTGGTGGGGCAGATCGCAGCCCGAGTCCGTACCGAACGGGAGCGGCGTCGGTGGACCCTGGCTCAGCTCGCCGATGCCTCGGGCGTCTCCCAGGCCATGATCAGCAGGATCGAGCGCGGCGAGAGCAGCCCCACCGCCGTCGTCCTCGGCAAGCTGTCCGCCGCCTTCCAGCTCAGCGTCGCCTCCTTGCTCGCCCTCGCGGAAGGAACGCGGGATGACACCGACGCAACCACAGGAGTACGCCGCCGGGCCGACGCGGCCGATTGGCGCGACCCCGCGACCGGCTACCGGCGCCGCCAGATCACCGGCCCGCACTTCCCCGCCGAGATCGCCGAGATCCGCCTGCCCGCCGGAGTCCGGGTGCCGTATCCGGCCGCCGCCTTCGCCTTCGTACGACAGGTCGTCTGGGTCCTCGACGGCCACTTGACCTTCCAGGACGGCGACACGGTCCACGAGCTCGACGCGGGCGACACTATCGAACTCGGCGAGCCCACCGAGCGCGTCTTCGCCAACACCACCGACACCGAGTGCCGCTACGCCGTCATCCTCACTCGCGGCGCACAGCCATGACCGGCCCCCTTCCTCGAGGCGGCACGTTCCTCCTCTCGGCGATAGCCGGAACGGCGATCGCGAACAACTACGCCATCCAGCCCGCGCTCACCGCGGTCGCCGCCGACCTGGACGTCCCTCTCTCCATGATCGGCCTCGTCCCCACCGCCGCGCTCACCGGCTGCATGACCGGCTTCGTCCTCCTGCTCCCCCTCACCGACCACCTTGCCCCCAACCGCCTGGTCGCCGCACAACTGACCGCTTTGGCCGCCGCCCTCAGCCTCGCCGCGGCCGCACCTGGCGCGACAGTGCTCCTGGCCGCCTACCTGCTCATCGGCGCGGCCGCCGGCGTCGCTGCCCAGGCTGGCAACATCGCAGGCCGCCACGCCCCACCCGGGCACCGCGGAACCGGCGTCGCCACCGTGGCCGCCGGCATGTCGGCCGGTATCCTGCTCAGCCGCCTGGCGGGAGGAACACTCACCGACATCCTCGGCTGGCGGCGGATGCTCCTCGTCTTCGCCGCCCTCGCCCTGCTCGGCGCGATCGCCGCCGCCACACTCTTGCCCCGGCAGCCGCCCCGCTCCGACGGCACCTACCGTGCAGCTCTCACCTCACTTCCCCCGTTGCTGCGCCAGTTCCCGCAGTTGCGCCGTGCGGTGGCCACCGGCGGGCTGTGGTACTTCGCCTTCAATCTCATCTGGGTCGCCCTCGCCCTCACCTTGGCCGAGCCGCCGTACTCCCGCGGCCCGACCGCCATCGGCCTGTACAGCCTGGCCGGACTCCTCGGCTTCGCCGTACTCCCGCTCACCGGACGCCTCGCCGACCGGTACACCCCCCACACCGTGATCATCGCCGGCATGCTGGGCGCCGCGGCCGGAGCCACCCTGCTGGCCACCGGCCTGAACACCCCGCCGGCCACGGCACTCGGACTCGCCCTGTTCGACACCGGCTGCTTCGCCGCCCAGGCCGCAAACCAGAGCCGCATCATCGCCCTCGACCCCCAGCGCTCCGGCAGCCTCAGCGGCATCTACCTCGTGCTGTACTTCACGACCGGCGCCATCGGCACCGCCCTCGCCGCACCCCTGCTCAACATCCTCGGCTGGCAAGGCACCACCCTCACCGCCCTCGCCGCGCTGCTCCTCGCCGCCGCCCTCGGACGCATGGGCGCCCGGCAGACCCGCCGCGAGTGAACTCGTGGCACGGGCCGTCGTCTCGCCTCACCCGCGCAGAGACGAGTTCTGAGACGGAGAGCTCTGCGGAACCGAGGCGACGGGCCTTCTCCGTCCTCGACCTGAGGGGAAGGCGACAAGGATTGCTCCGGTCAAGTTCAGTCGGCCAAAGGGTGCTTGCCGGGGGCGGAACCGTAACTCGGCAGCACTCATCCGGTGCGGAGCCCCGCAGGATGTACGCGATCACGTCGTCCAGCCCGTGCTGGCTCATCTCGGGCGCGGCATGCCGCTCACCGCCATGCCGGCGTAGCCGTGGAGGACCGTGAAGACCGGTAGGGCGACCCGTTCCAGCAGGCCCTTTCGCGACTCGCCCCGGAGTCGGCCGTAACTGATCAGACCACCGTCGACGCCAAGGTGCGCTGGCTGAAGGACCGTACGACATACGCCGTCACCGACATCACGATCGACGACGACGGCACCCAGGCCCAGGCCGCCAAGGGGGAGTTCACGGGGAGGCAACTCCGAGCCGAGGGGCTGCCGGTCGAGCTGTCCGAGAACACCTCGAAGGGCAAAGCCTTCTGATTTGAGGCGATCTGAGCCAGGGGCAAAAACAGCGCGACACCGGGGATGGCGAGTGTGGTCAAGGCTTGGGTGTGCAGGAACTGTCGCCATGTCGTGTCGGTCTGCCGCTGGGGAGCTGTCCATTTCCGTGCCACCAGGCGTCGGTGCCAGCGCAAGAGCGTGCCGGGGGTGACCGGCCTGTGCCCGCGCAGCCTTCTCGGCAGGAGCTGGACCAGGGCGGTGAGGGTCGTGCGGTCGGCCCAGTCCAGGCGTGGCCTCCGGGTACCGCGGCGCAGCACGGCGACCTCATGATGCGGCACGAGCAGCTAGACGTCCTTGGACCGCGGAGGAACGGGTGAGCAGCACGATCCAGCTGAGCAGCCGCGTGGCGATCAGGTGGAGCAGACGCAAGGACATGAATCACGATCCTGTCCGCCCGTCGACGCTTTTTCGATCCTTGCTGGTCAAGAGGCATGGCCGAGTTACGGAACCCCGCAGGTCCTCAACCGGAACCAAGAACGAGATCATGTGCCGGGCCTACGGCAACGCGGACGGCACCTGGCTGATCAACCCCATGTTCATCGATCCGCTGCCGCGCAGGGAAGCCGCCTACCCCTGCTCCACCACCGGATACATCAACTCCGACGGCACGATGGGTCCGGTGCGGCGACAGGACGGCAGTGTTATCCCGGACAAGGAGGACTCGGTCCACGGAGGCTGAGGGGTTGGCACGAGTTCCCTGGGCTCGGCGGTCAGTGCGAAGCAGCGCAAGCCACGGGGAATGCGATTGCTTCGTCGTAGTAGACAGCACGAAGGACGGAGGGAAGGCAACGTTTCCCCTCCTGTCATCTATAAATAATCTTATGGGCCGCGGGAGACGTGCGGATGACTCGTGATGGAGGCTGGTGTTGTTCCCGAGGCCGCCGGCGAACCGGCTACGGCGCCGGCGGTGCATGACGACACAACCCCTCCAAGCGAGAAGAGCAGGCATTTCGATGTCGAAGATTCTGATGGTCATCTCCGGTGCGAGCAGCCTGAAGATGGCGGACGGCTCGACCCACCCCACCGGTTACTGGGCGGAGGAGGTGGCCGCCTCCCACGAGGTGCTCGCCGCCGACGGCGGGGACATCGACCTGGCCACCCCGGGCGGGGTACGCCCCACAGTCGATGTCCTCAGCCTCGACGAGCGCGGCGGCGTGAGCGAGGAGGACGCGCAGAAGTTCCGCGCCTACCTCGACGGCATCGCCGATCAGTTGGCCACGCCGCTCGCCCTGTCCGACGTGCGGGCGGACGACTACGACGCGATCTACATTCCCGGCGGCCACGGCCCTATGGCGGACCTCGTCGCCGACGACGACCTCGGCCGTCTGCTCAACGAGGCAGTTGGCCAGGGCAAGCTCGTGGTCGCTCTGTGCCACGGAGTCGGCGCGCTGCTGAGCGCGAGCACGCCGGACGGCGGTTTCACTTTCGCCGGTCGCGAGCTGACCGCCTTCTCGGATGAGGAAGAGCGCCAGGGCGGCCTGGGCGACAACGTCCCCTTCTCCGTCGAGGGCCGCCTGCGCGAGCGTGGTGCGCAGGTCACGCCCGGCGCCCCGTGGAGCAGCACGGTCATCCAGGACGCCGACCTGATCACCGGCCAGAACCCGCAGTCCAGCGTGGCCACGGCCCGCAAGGTGCTGGAGGCCCTGGCCGCTCGGTAAGCCACCGCCCTATGTCCGGGCTCTCAGCGGTGTGCTGTCGCCCGGACATGCCGTGCCGCCCCCGCCTCGCAGCCCGCGAGCACCGCGCGCGCCCAGCCGGCCGTCCGCGGGCTGCGGAGTGCGAAAAGCCGCTGAGCTCCCGCAGGCCCGCCAGTCGCGCATCACGCAAGGAACACATGTGACCAGCCCCGTTTCGAACCGTGGTCTCGACCACGTCGCCGTACACGTCTACGACCTCGACGCCTCGGTGGACTTCTACACTCGCGCCCTGGGTTTCCGCTTCGTTCGCGAATGGAGCGTCCCAGGCGGCGGAGTGCACCGTGCCGTCTTCCTCGACGCCGGTGACGACCGGCTCATCGAACTCTTCGATGCCGCTTCGACCCCGCCGGGCGGCTCGCCGCAAGGGCTTGACCCCGCGCAACGTCACGACGACGGCGAACGCAGCCGGGTGGCCGCTCTGGTGCACTTCGCCGTCCGCACCGATGACGTCGTCGACCTCTTCGACCGCGCGGTCGCCGCCGGCGCGCGTCTGCTGGCAGCCCCGAAGAAGATCACCACCGCTGGAGACGATCCGATGACCTTCCAGGTGGCGTTCGTCTACGGGCCCAACGACGAGGTCATCGAGTTCATCGACCGCGAGACCACGAACGGAGACCGGCAGTGAACCAGACTCCGGCTCGGCGACCGGTCCTGGCCGTGGTCACGTCCGCCGGCGAAGCGATCCGTTTCTTCGACGGTCTGAACTACGAGCCGCTCGGCGTTCTCGCGGTAGCCGCCCAGCCCCACGAGATCACCGTCGACCACACGGCAGAGCTGTTGTACGTCTCGCACACCTACCGCTCCGGCGTCTACACCGACCCTGGCGAGAAGGCACACGAGATCTCGATCGTCGACCCGTTCGTCCGGGAGCTCGTCGATGTCATCCCGCTCGCTCCCGAGGAAGCGCCCCATGGCCTCGCCCTCGACGCCGGCCGCGGGCTGCTCTACGTGACCGTCGAGGCCGGCCCCGCCGGCGGGGGAGCGGTCGTCGTGCTCGACACGGCCACGCGCATGCCGGTTGGCCGCATCGAGGTCGGTGCCCACCGCCCCCACTGGTTCGCCATCACTCCCGACGGACGCAAAGGCTATGCCACCAACAAGGCGGACCCCTTCATCTCCGTCCTCGACCTCGCCCGCGGCGAACTCGCCGCACGCATCCCCGCCCCTTACGGCACCGAAGAGGTTGCCGTCTCCCCGGACGGTATCCACGCCTACGCCGCGGGCACGGCCCTCCACTACGACGGCGGCTCCGCGGGCCGGCCCCCGGCAACGGTCTTGGTGATCGACACCGGCTCCGATGAAGTAATCCACCGCGTGCCACTGAACGCGCCCGGCTGTCCTGTCCACGTGGCCGCGGACGGCCGCGTCCTGGTCGGTCTCGTGGCCACGGACGCCGCCGGACAGTCCGTGGCAGGGCAGCTGTCCGTCCACGGACCAGGTGGCCTCGAGCACCACTTCGACGCGCCGGTCGGGAAGGTCCCCATCACCATCCGCACCACGCCGGACGGCGCCCGTGCCTTCGTCGCCAACCTGTACTCGGGCACTCTCCACGTGATCGACCTCAACACCGGCACGGTCGAACGGACGTTGGACATCGACCCCGGCGATCAAGGAGCCCACGGCATCGCCTACCTGGCATGAGTCGGAGACCGTGTCACCTTTGTCCCGCCGATGAAAGGATTCGCACGAGATGGAACGCACCCCCGAAGAGACATTTGAAGCTCACGTCAACGCATTGAGCTCAGGGGACCTCGACGCCATCGCCGCCAATTTCGCCCCGGACGCCGTGTTCATCACTCCATCCGGGATCCTGCGTGGCCGCGACGGTGTGAAGCAGGGCATCGGGGCGGTCCTCACCGACCTCCCGAACGCCCAGTGGAACCCGAGGAACCCGAAGTTCGCCGATGACGTCCTGTTCCTGGAATGGGCCGCCACCGCCGACACCACCCATGTGGACGACGGCGTGGACACCTTCGTCTTCCGCGACGGCCTCATCCACGCCCAGACCGTGCGCTACACCCTGCTCACCAACACCGCCCCCTGGCACACCTCCGGCACCGCCCGAGGGGAGCACGCGGTCCGTTCAGCGGGTGGCCGGTGACATCGGGACGGCCTCGGACGGTGGCCGGCTTGCGCAGTAAGGTGATCAGGAGACCTGTGGGTTCTTCTCCACGGGTTCTTCCTCACCTCACGGTAGGGTCTTCCTCCCCCTGGTAACGCCCTCTGAGAAGTGCGGTCCCGTGCCGAACCTTGATCTGTTGTTGACGTTTTTGGAGATTTATCGGACCGGGTCGCTGTCCGCGGCGGCGCAACGTCTCGGTGTGACGCAACCAGCGGTCACCGGACAGCTCGCGCGCCTGGAGCAGCAGATCGGCGAGCCGCTGTTCGTGCGCTCCCGCAAGGGGGTCGCTCCCACCCAGCGGGCAGCCGCTCTGGCTTCCCGCGTCGGCCTTCACGTGGACGAGCTTCGCGACGCCCTCGACTCCACCGACGTTTCACCCGCACTGCGGGGCACGGTGCGAGTCGGAGGGGCGGCCGAAGTGATGAGCTTGCGGGTCCTGCCCGCGCTGTGTCCACTGACCCGTCGGGGGCTGTGCGTCCACGCGACGCTGGGGCTGGCCAACGATCTGTTGTCCCTGCTGGTCTCCGGGCGGCTCGACCTCGTCGTCTCGGCAGTGCGCCCCACCGATGAGGCGCTGCTGGCGGTGCCACTGATCGACGAGGAATTCGTGCTTGTCGCGCCGCCCGCAGTGGCTCACACCGTGGACCCGGAGCGGCTCGAGGCCGACCCGGCGGAGGCGCTGGCGCATATCCCCGTGATCGGATACGCCGAGGAGCTGCCCATCCTGCGCCGCTATTGGCGCACCGAGTTCGGTCGCCGACCGCCCAACCCCGTCACGATGATCGTGTCGGATCTGCGGGCCGTCCTGGCCGTGGTGGCCGCGGGAGCCGGGATCTCTGTTCTGCCGCGCTACATCGCCGACCCGGCCCTCGCAGCGGGGGACGTGGTGCAACTGCACCAGCCCGAGATCGCGCCACTCAACACGCTTTATCTGGCCACCCGGCGCGGGGCCCCCGCCAATCCGGCCCTCACGGTGTTGCGCGACCACCTCCAGCGTGCCGCACAAGAGTGGAACGAACTGTGATTGTCGCTCGTACCGTCCGGATACGCCGAGGAGCCGGCCGGCCCGGGTTGGTGTCCGCACGCGATCAGCGGGGCCGGTTGAGGAAGCCCTCCACGTGCTTGAGTCGGTGTGGCAGAGTTCCGCGCAACTGCTCGGTGGCGCGGGGGAGGGTCGCGGAGGTGACGGCCATCTCGCTGACGAGCATCTGGTGGGACGCGTCCTGGACGATGGTGACTCGTTCGTAGCGGCGCTCCATGAAGGCGTTCAGCGAGGCATCGACCTTGTCGGTCGGGTACGTCGAGTTCCTCGCGAAGGGAGTCTTTTAGTCACCTTGTGGTCTTTGAGTCCCTTTTTAGTTGTATTTCGATGCTGTCGAACTTTCCCGATATGTCATCACCGGGAAGATGGCAGACATTCAGACCTTCTTCGCTCTCCAAGACCCCTTGGTTGATTCAGCGTGCTTCCGAGGGTGACGCAAGCCAGGGTAAAGGGCTCCCCGGCACGGGGATGGCCGCGAAGCAGCCGCCCGCGCCGGCCGGTCAAGGTGTTTCAGCTCCTTGCTGCTCACGAGGCAGATGGACGTGATGCGTGGGACTATGAGGGGGATTGTCCCCGGTCGGTAGGTGGTGGGAGGAGCGGACATGGAGATCAAGCCACAGGCGGCCGTCATCCCCAAAGACACCGACCAACTCGAGCAGGGGAAATACGGCCCCGTTTATCCGAGAACACCGGCGTGTTATGGGTTCACCATCGTCGCGAAGGTAAAGCCGGGCCGGGCCGACGCGATACGTGAGCACGGCTACACCTTGGTCAAGGCTTTGGAGGAAGATCCATGTCTTCTCGCACCGCTGAAGTTGCACTACCTGCGCTGGGTGCTCTTCGATGACGATACGCGCTTCATGTATCAGGGGATCTTCGACACGGATTTCGACAAGTACACCGAGGACGCCGTCGCGCTTTTCAGCAAGGCGGGGGTGAACACGGCCTTCGAGAACCTCGAAGGGTTCCCCGAGGACTGGCGGACCAACCCTGAGGCGTTCGTCAGGTTTGTGCGTGAACACCATTGTCCGAGCTTCATCGAGTACGGGGAGTACCCGTATGTGACCGCTGATGAGATCAAGAAGGCTCTGCGGATCAAGGATGCTCTGTCGGAGATGCTCGACCAGCTGCAGTGAGAGCGGGCTGTCGCGCGCTTGTCCCACTGCGGATCGGAGACGAGATGAGCGAGGCCAGGACCGCGCGCACCTACAACCAGAACCACGTCCCGCGCGAATACACCCCTGGTCGGCGACGGGTGAGCATCTACGTCTCGTGGAGCTATCCGGCCGAGGCGGGCAGAAATCCGGCCGGGCTGGACAACCGGTTCTCCACGATGACGGAGGTCAGGCGGGTGGCGTGGCCTGCCTACGAGGACCCGAAGTGGTCGGACCCGTTTCAGTTCCAGCAAGGCATCGCCGGATCATTGGAATTGTTCTTCTGGGCCTGGATGCCGTTCCAGCAGTTCGTCGAGGAGGTCACCGGCCACCCCGTCCCGGTGTATCAGCGCATCGACCAGGCCGGTTTCCGGACCCCGCTCGACGAACGCGTGCTGGCCGACACCGACACCCTGTTCGTGTTCGGACTGGACCACATGGTCACCGGGCAGGCGGCCCAGCCAGAGGAGATCGAGGCACTGCGGGCTTTCCTCGGCCGAGAGGACGCCTGTCTGGTCCTGGGGCCTCACCATGACGTCGGGGCGTCGGACGATCTGGCCGTGCGGGACGTGGAGTACCACCATCACGGCGATCCCTTGGTCCCCCGCCAGCAGCGGTTCGCCACGTACGTGCGGGGCTTGATGCAGGGCCTCGGGGTGCCGGTCGAGAACCGCTACGGGCTGCGGCCCGCTGTGCGGGAGAAGAACAAGATCGCCCCGCTGTCCACAGTCGGGGACCTGGACGCGAAAGGGTGGCTGGAAGGGGTGACGAACTTCAACTTCCATATGCACCTGCCGCATTACGCCGTGACGACGGACGAGCCGGATGTCATCCACGTGCTGGCCAGGCAGCCGATCGACACCTCCAGACCGCATCCGTTCACCGAGGCCGGAAACACCGAGTTCAACATGTTCCTGTGGATGCCTCCGAGCGGTGAGCGGGCCGGCGATGTGCTGCTGGCGGACTCCACGATCTTCAGTTCGCTGTTCGGCGGCGACGAGAGCCTGCGGAACTTCTGGCGGAACCTCGTCTCGAAGTAGTGGCGCAAGGAGGCGAACCGTGAGCGGACCTACGCAAGTCGCGTTGGAACTCGACGATATTCAGCGCGGAGTCCTCAGTCCCCGCCCGACCCCTTACGCGGCGACGTACCTTGTGTTCCGCCTCGATGACCGGGCAGCCGGGCGGGAGTTGATGCGGCGCGCGAGCACGGTGGTGACCTCTGCCGCCGACTCGGTCAGCCCCCTGGGGGACACCTGGGTCAGCGTCGCGGTCACCTGCCACGGCCTGGAGGCCCTGGGCGTGCCACGCGCATCACTGGACACGTTCGCCTGGGAGTTCCGGCAGGGGATGGCCGCCCGGGCCAAAGCGCTGAGCGATGTCGGCGAGAGCAGCCCCGGGAACTGGGAGGCCCCACTGGGCACGCCGGATGTCCACGTGGTGGTCGCGGCGGTCGCGCCTGACACCCCGCGGTTGGAGGCGGCCCTCGACCGGGCCCGCCCCGCGTACGACCGCCTTCGCGGTGTGACCGCGATCTGGCGGCAGGACTGTCACGCGCTGCCCACCGAGACCGAGCATTTCGGCTATCGCGACGGCGTCAGCCATCCGGCCGTCGAAGGAAGCGGCATCCCCGGGTCGAACCAGCTTGAGGTGCCGTTGAAGGCCGGGGAGTTCGTGCTCGGCTACCGGGACGAGATCGGCGGTATCCAGACCCCGCGGCCGCAGGTGCTGGGACGCAACGGCAGCTACGCGGTCTTCCGTAAACTCCACCAGGATGTCGCCGCGTTCCGACGCTACCTGCGGGACAACGCCACTGGTTGCGAAGACGAGGAACTGCTGGCGGCCAAGATCATGGGACGCTGGCGCAGCGGAGCTCCCCTGGCGCTCTGCCCGCAGCACGACGACCCCGCTCTCGGTGCCGACCCGCACCGCCGCAACACCTTCCTGTACGGGCGAGACGATCCGGCGGGATTCATCACGCCCGGGGGCTGCCACATCCGCCGGGCCAACCCCCGCGATGCCTCGGTGGCGGGAGAGGTGCGACTGCACCGCATGATCAGACGAGGCGCCGTCTACGGTCCACCGCTGCCCGAGGGAGTTCTGGAGGACGACGGGGCCGACCGCGGCCTGATGTTCGCGTTCATCGGAGCCCACCTCGGGCGGCAGTTCGAGTTCGTCCAGTCGGAATGGATGAACGACGGCGTCTTCTTCGGCGCGGGCAACGCCAAAGACCCCGTCACCGGATCCCACGACGGCGACACCGGCTTCACCATTCCCCGGCGGCCGGTGCGACGGCGCCTTACCCCTCTGCCGCGGTTCGCCGTCACCCGCGGCGGCGAGTACTGCTTCCTGCCGGGCCTCAGCGCCCTGCGCTGGCTCGGCGATCTCCAGGACTGACAGAACGGCGACGCGCGCCATGACGGCCCTGTCGCTCCAGGAGAAGCGGGGTGGTGGCTGGGACCGCCGCGCGATCGCGAGTTGATGGCGGAGCATCAGGATCTCTGCGTCTTTCGCTGCACTCGAGCGAGCGAACAGGGCAAGCCATCGGAAGGTCTGGTAGGCGAGCAGGTAGCTCAGCCGTATCACCACGACCGGCATGCTGCCTGAGAACGGCTTGCGGCCTGCTGAGCTTTGACAGATCCAAACCAGCAGGTCATCCCGGGTGACATGATTCCCGGCACCCACAGGGTCATGTCCTCGGCGCGCGAGCGCCAGAAGAAGGGCGCTCCGGGGCGTCGGCGACCAGGTGGCTCAGGGTCCTGGAGGGGAGGTGGGTGGGCTGGATGACGACGAATCCGTGGGCGGCCCAGAAGTTGACCAGCGGCGCGTAGCCGTTCAGCGAGGAGAGGTTGTTCGAGGGGCCTTGACCGTGGGAGAGCAGGATGACGGGCAGGCCAGTGCCGGTCTCGGGTGCGGAGACGCGTACTTGGAGGTCCACGGGATGTCCGGGTACGGGACAGCAAGCGGGCGCAATGGCATGAACCAGACCGTGGTGGATCAGTAGCCGTAGATCATCTTGTAGGCGGCCTCGGGGAGGAACTCGCCGGCCGAGGAGCCGGCTCCGACGCCGCAGTTGCCGTCGGACTCGCCCGGGGTCTTGATCCACAAGAGCATCTCGGCGCCTCCGCCCATCTGGGTGGGGGTGCCGATGCGGCGGCCCGAGGGGTTGCACCACTGGCCATTGGAGCCGTTGCCGTTGCGGCTGGTGTCCACGACGAACGGCTTGGTGTAGCCGTAGCGGGCGTTGAGTTCGCTGTTGACGGCGTTGCCGTAGGCGGTGTTCTCGACCGTGGTGAAGTAGTTGGAAACGTTGAGGGAGAAGCCGTGGGCCTGTCGAAGACCGGCTTCGTGGAGGCGCCGGGCCATGGTCGCCGGGTCCGCCCAGCCCGGGTTGCCGGCGTCGAGGTAGACCCAGGTGTTGGGGGCCTGCCGGTTGAACTGGGCGAGGGCGCCGGTGAGCATGCCCTCGCGTTCGTCGATCTGAGCCTGGGTCATGCAACCGTAGTCCCCGAGAGAGTCCGGTTCGAGGATCACGACAGCCGGGCGGTTGGCGATCCCGCCGGCGAACTGGGCGATCCAGGTCGCGTAGGCGGACGGCGAAGCGGCCCCGCCCGCGGAGTGTCCGCCGCAGTAGTCGCGGTTGTATATGTTGTAGGCGACGAGGATGGGTAGTTTATCGCCATTGTTCGCGGCGCCCACGTATGCGCCGGTGGCGGTGCCGATGGTGCCGCTCCAGGAACCGAACCAGCGGGCCATCGGGGTATTGGCGATGAAGGCGTTGATCGCGGGCGCCCGGCCGTCGCCGGGGTTGGCGGCGGCCCACCTCTTCGCGCTGGAGTCGGGGTCCACGTAGAACCCGTTGGTCATGGTGGTCGGGTCGGCCGCGTGGGCGGACGGTGCGATGGCGAGCGCCAGCGGCAGAGCGAAGAACGCTGCCACCAGGGCGCGGAGTCTGTGGCGCATGACTGTACCTCGTTTTCCTGACAGGGATGCGTCGCACGCTCTCGGTCACGAGCGAGCGACGTGCTGAGGAAGTGCGGTGGTACGAGGCCCGCTTGTGCCGGCGACTCCCTGGTGCAGGCGACAGGGCCGAAGGTTGGCGGCGAGTATTGGGAGCACTCCCAATGGGAGCGCTCCCAATGGCGCTGAGAGTACTTGGGGCGTGGGAGGTATCGTGTTGTGGGCTGGTGAAACTGTCAAGGGTCGACGTAACAACTCGCCCTTCACTGGGCGAGGGCAAGGCTCTGCGGCCTCAAAATTGGAAGCGCTCCCAACCCTCCGGTCCCTGACGGACCCGTACTCGTCCTCCGTCGCCCGCCGGGCCGGTGGCAGCGGAATGAGCCAGGGTGAGACGCGTCCCGTCCGATCGAGAGGGAAGAGCGCATGGCTCATGGCAGAAGACGCGACGCGATCTGAGGCCGCCATCGATTTCCCGACCTGGCTTGTTCGGCCGACAGAAGGCGGTGCAACTTCACGAGGGGCCGCGAGTGTCAGAATGACGGCTCGCAGGCGGTGTTGAACGTGTGGGTGGCGTACGTGACCCGGCGGGCGGCGAGTCCGTCGGGAGCGGGGAAGAGTGGTCGTGGTGGACAGTCGTGGGGGAGCGTCGGTGGACAGCGGGAAGGCCGCGCGGAGTGGCGGGCCGACGTCGGTGAAGATCGCGCACATAGCCGAGTTGGCGGGTGTGTCGGTGCCCACGGTGTCGCGGGTGCTCAACGGCCGGCCAGGGGTGTCCGACGAGACCCGGGCCCGGGTCGAGGAACTGATCAACGAGTACGGATACCGCAAGTCCTCGGACAACAAGCAGAGGTTCGTGGAGCTGATCTTCCGCGAGCTGGAGAGCATGTGGGTGGGGGAGATCATCCGCGGTGTCGAGGAGGCGGCCCGCAGGAACCACGCGGGCGTCGTGGTCTCCAAATTCGGCCTGCACGACGCCGATGCCTCGGTCGACGACACCGTGGGGCGACGCCCGCTGTGTGTCCTGTCCGTGTTCCAACTCCCTGAAGCGGAACGGGAGCGATTCAAGGCGAAAGGCATCCCTTACGTCGTCTTCGATCCGGTTGACGACGTTCCCGACGGCGTGCCCTATGTCGGTGCCACCAACTTCAAGGGGGGCCAGTCCGCGACGCGCCACGCGCTGTCCCTCGGGCACCGGCGCATCGCGATGATCGACGGTCCCGATCACGCGTTCTGCCTGGCCCGGGCGGCGGGCTACCGGTCCGCTCTCGAGGCGGCCGGACTGCCCGTGGACCCGGATCTGACGGTCCGTGCCCAACTTACGCGGGAGGGCGGCCAGATCGCGGCCCGCACCCTGCTCGGCAGGCCCGAACGGCCCACCGCGATCGTCACCGCGAACGACATGCAGGCGCTCGGCGTCTATCAGGCGGCCCGGGAGGCCGGGCTTCGTGTCCCGGAGGACCTGAGCGTGGTCGGTTTCGACGACATGCCGGTCGCTGTCTGGGCGGATCCGCCGTTGACGACGGTGCATCAGCCCTTGAGTGAAATGGGCGCTGCTGCAACGGAGTTGGCCCTCGCGCTGGGCCGCGGCGAGAGGGTTCCGCAGCTCGGTCTGGAGGTCGCCACGGAACTCGTGGTCCGCCAGAGCACGGCACCGCCGAGGAGCTGAGCGCGGCTCTGTCGACGCGTCGGGTGCGGCATGCGGCGTGCGGTGAGAAATTTTCACGCAAGAGTTTCTGTTCCCAGGTTGAAAATCTTGCGCACACAGGATTGACCGAGCTCCGTCAAGCGCCTCATCATTCCTACGTCCGAAGGTCCGGTCGCCGTTCGAGATATCGACCAGACTTCGTGCTTCACCGCATGTGCACCAGATGAGCCGCTATGGAGTCGCCCATGCCCTTGTTACATCGCCATGCCTATGTGGCCCTGCTCATCGCCCCGTTGGCGGCGTGCTCGGCCGTGCCCGCGAAGGGAGCGACACCGGCGGGCACCCGCCAGCAGGACCTGCCGGGCAGTTTCCGCTGGTCGTCCACGGGATCGGTGATCTCACTCCAGCAGGACGGCAGCGCCATCGGCAGCGACGGCAACCGCAACGACCAGACCATGACCGTTGACCCCTGTCGGCTCCAACTCCTCTACCAGGGCCGCAACCCCAACTCCAGCGGCGAGTACTCGCAGTTGCCCTACCGGCTCGGCCTGGCCACCCAGACCAACCCCACCTGCTGAGACCTCCCTGTCCCCCACGCAAGGAGTTACACATGTCGACCAGTCGACGCACCTTCCTCGGCCTGACCGCGGCCGCGACAGCGGGCCTGAGCATTCCCCTGCTCGGCTCGGCACCGGCTTCCGCCTCAGGCGCCGAACCGGCCGCGCCCGCCGGACAGTTCGCCGTCGGTGTACGCCAGTTCAACTGGAGCCGCGGCGCCCGCTCGCTGTTCACCAAGGTCTTCTACCCCACCCCCGGAGCCCCCGGCGGCGCCCCCATACCGAACGCCCCTCTCGCCGACGGTGTCTTCCCCGTCGCCGAGTGGAGCCACGGCATGTACGGCAACTCCGACTCGTACGCCTCGCAGACCCACGCGATAGCCTCCGCCGGCTTTATCTGCCCCGCCCCCTCGTTCTCCGACAACACCAATCTCGGCTCCGTGTACGGAGGCGAATGGTCGAGGGACGTCTCCGAGGTCATCACCCGGACCCTGGCGCTCAACGGGAGCACGGGCGGCCCCTTCGCCGGGCACATCGACACCGCAGCCGGCGTCGGCGTCTCCGGGCACTCGATGGGCGGCATGACCACCCACGGCCTGGTGACCGCCTGGCCCGACGACCGCATCACCGCCGCGGTCCCGGTCGCCTGCGTGGACTGGGCGCCCCCGCCGCCTCGGTCCGTGCGGGCGTGCTTTTCATCCACGGCGACAAGGACCCGACCTGCGACTACGCCCTGGCCCGGCGAGCGTATGAGGAACTGCCCGCACTCAAGGCATTTCTCACCCACCTCGGCGCGGACCACGCCGCATATCTGAACCCGGGGTTCCCCACCTTCGACCGGACCCAGAACACCCTCGTGGACTGGTTCCGGTGGCGGCTGTACCACGACACGGCTGCCCGCGACCGTCTCCCGGCCGATGCCACCGGCGCCGGTACCCGCTGGGAATCCGCCCTCTCCTGACGGCCGCGGGCCGGACGAATTCCAGGCCCTGCACCGCCACCCACCCCTATCAGAAAGGGATCCGCAATGACCGACAGATCCTCCCGAAGGCGTACCCCGCGACGCGCCCGGACGGCGATCGGCGCCGCGGCGACCGGCGTCACGGCGGCAGCGGCCGTCCTGGCGTTCTCACCCACCGCTCATGCCGCCGACACCCTCGGCGGTGCGGCCGCCCAGAAGGGCCGGTACTTCGGCGCCGCGGTCGCACCCCACCTCGGTGAGACGGACTACGAGTCCACGCTCAACCGGGAGTTCTCCAGCGTCGTCGCCGAGAACGCGATGAAGTGGGACGCCACCGAGCCGAGCCCGAATCAGTTCAACTTCAGCGGCGGCGACCAACTCGTCAACTACGCCCAGCAGCGCGGCAAATGGGTACGCGGCCACACCCTGGTCTGGCACGCCCAACAGCCCGGCTGGGTACAGGGATTGGCCGGCGACTCCCTGCGCCAGGCCATGCGCAACCACATCAGCAAGGTCGCCGCCCACTACGCGGGCAAGATTGACTCCTGGGACGTGGTCAACGAGGCGTTCGAATGGGACGGCGGCCGCCGCCAGTCCAACCTCCAGCAGCAGCTCGGCAACGGCTGGATAGAGGACGCCTTCCGCACCGCGAAGTCAGCCGACCCCAAGGCCAAGCTCTGCTACAACGATTACGGCACCGACGGCATCAACGCCAAGAGCGACGCCATCTACCGGATGGTCCAGGACTTCCGCGCCCGCGGCGTCCCGATCGATTGTGTCGGTTTCCAGAGCCACCTGGCCTCGAACTCCGACCTCGGCACCTATCGGCAGAACCTCCAGCGCTTCGCCGACCTCGGCGTGAACGTGCAGATCACCGAGCTCGACGTCGGCGGCTCCGGATCGGCGCAGGCCAATGTGTACCGGCAGGTCGCCCAGGCGTGCGTGGCCGTCGCCCGCTGCAACGGCATCACCGTGTGGGGCGTCACCGACAAGTACTCCTGGCGCGCCCAGGAAACCCCGCTGCTCTTCAACGGCAGCTACCAGAAGAAGGAGGCGTACGGCGCGGTCCTCGCGGTACTGAACAGCGCCTGAATTCGGCCGGGGCCCGGCGGTCGTTTCGCCGGGCCCCGCATCGGGGCTGTCATGATCCTGGGCCCTTCGAGATCCAGGCCGGTGGCGAAGGCCCTTCACGGGCAGGGGTCGTCCGGTCCCCAGGCACCACTATGAACCGCGCACCACATCGGCAGTCCGGGCAGCCTCTGACGGGGCCATCCGGAACCGCGTACTCAAGGATGACGAGGTACCCATGCGCAGACGAAGTATCAGCCCCAGACATCTGTCCGGGGTGTTCGCCGCTGCGGTTGCGACCCTCCTCTTGTTGGCGTCGACGCTCGTCGCCAACCCGGCTCAGGCTGCCACCAGCGGTGCCCTGCGCGGTGGGGGTTCCGGCCGGTGTCTCGACGTACCGAACGCCAACCAGACCGACGGCACGTCCCTACAGCTCTGGGACTGCTCGAGCGGGACCAACCAACAGTGGACACGCACGGATAGCAGTCAGTTGACCGTGTTCGGCAACAAGTGTCTGGATGTCCCGGGCCACGCCACGACGGCCGGTACCCGGGTGCAGATCTGGACCTGTAGCGGCGGTGCCAACCAGGAGTGGCGAGTCAACTCCGACGGCACGATCGTCGGCGTGGAGTCCGGGCTGTGCCTGGACGTCTCGGGTGCCGGCACGGTCAACGGCACGGCGGTGCAGATCCGGACGTGCAATGGCGGCAGCAACCAGAAGTGGACCGGCCTGTCCGGGACTCCGGGCGACGCGTGCGCTCTTCCCTCCGCGTACCGGTGGACGTCGACAGGTGTGCTGGCGCAGCCGGCGAACGGGTGGGTCTCACTGAAGGACTTCACCAACGTCGTGTACAACGGCAAGCACCTGGTCTACGCCTCGAACGTTTCGGGATCTTCGTACGGCTCGATGGCGTTCGGCCCCTTCACGAACTGGTCGGACATGGCGTCGGCCGGCCAGACCGGCATGAGCCAGTCCGCGGTGGCGCCCACGCTGTTCTACTTCGCGCCCAAGAACATCTGGGTACTGGCGTATCAGTGGGGCGCCTGGCCCTTCATCTACCGCACGTCGAGCGACCCCACCAACCCCAACGGGTGGTCCTCGCCGCAGCCGCTGTTCACCGGCAGCATCCCCGACTCCGGCACCGGCCCGATCGACCAGACCCTGATCGCCGACGGCCAGAACATGTACCTGTTCTTCGCCGGTGACAACGGCAAGATCTACCGGGCGAGCATGCCGATCGGGAACTTCCCGGGCAACTTCGGCTCCTCCTACACGACGGTCATGAGCGACACGCAGAACAACCTGTTCGAGGCGCCGCAGGTCTACAAGGTCAAGGACCAGAACCAGTACCTGATGATCGTTGAGGCGATCGGTGCGAATGGGCGCTACTTCCGCTCGTTCACGGCCTCCAGCCTGAGCGGTTCGTGGACCCCGCAGGCCAGCAGCGAAAGCAACCCCTTCGCGGGCAAGGCCAACAGCGGTGCCACCTGGAGCAACGACATCAGCCACGGTGACCTGGTCCGCAACAACCCCGACCAGACCATGACCATCGACCCCTGCAACCTACAGTTCCTCTACCAGGGCAAGTCCCCCAACGCGGGCGGCCCCTACGACCAACTGCCCTGGCGGCCGGGCATCCTTACTTTGCAGCGCTGACCTGCCTGATCCACGATGATCGCGATCTGGTGCGGTCTACCGGTGCTCAGAGGCACGGTTGCCGGGAGTCGGTTGTTCTTCTGTGCTGGTCGAGGTCAAGTGGCACCCCGGCCCTGCAAGGGCCGGGGTCGGGAGGGTGGCCTGCTCATGACCCGCCGCCTGGCCCGCTCACGCCGCGGGCGAGCGTGAACCGGCCCGGTGCCGGCTCGGCCAGCCAGCCGCGCGCGACCAGGCGTTTCGCCTTCGACCGCGGCGCCTCCACCCGCCCCGGCTCCACGTCCATGCCGAACAGAGCGGCCATCTCCTGGCAGGTCATCGGCCCCTGCCCGAGCCGGGCCCGGTCCGCGAGCGTCTTGAGGATGCGCTGGTAGTTCACCGACAACGCCGACCACGCAAGCCCTTCACGCCACACCGGCACCTGCGCCTTCACCTTCGCCGCTTCCGGCGTTGACGATGCCTCCTCGGCCTGCCCGTCGGCGGTCGGTGCTGTCCGGTCGGCCTGGTCGTGGCCATGCTCGGTCTCGTCTGCCGGGGCAAGCACCTCGCCCACCCGCGAGCGAGCGATGGCCCATTCCTTCCAGTCCCGCTCGGCCAAGGCCAGTTCAGCCTGGACGCGGTCGGCCTCCTCCCGCAGTTCGTCCACGCGACGGCGAGCGACGAGCTCGCGCTGTTCCAGCAGCCCCACGACCGACGGCATCCATGGCCTCCACAGCAACGGCGACACGACAGACCACCACTCCCACAGGACCACCGCCCCTATGCCCGACCAGCGAAAACGTCATCCTCAAGCCCGGAAAGACAACAGCTTCTAAGGGGCCAGCCGACTTCTGCGGCCATCTCCGCCACGACCGCGGGACCTATGCGTTCGGTGTCCACCAGTACTCCGTCGCAATCAAAGATGACGAGTCGGGTGTCGCGCAGGGCACGGCGCGGGCGCGTGTTCACGATGACCTCACTTCGCAGAGGGATGCCGGGGCGCCGCGATGGCGGCGCCCCGCTCTGCCGCTGGCAGCGGCAGAGCGGGTACTGGGCATGAGCCCGGGCGGCCGTCGCCGGTGTCGGTTCCGGGTGTCATCCCTCTTCCCGGGCGTCGTGGTCGAGGGTGAGCAGGACCGCCAGCTCCTCCAGGGCCGCCTCCGCGCCGTCTCCCTCGGCAGCCAGTATCACCGAGTCGCCGTGGCCGGCTCCCAGCGCCAGTACGGACAGGAGACTGCGCGCGTCGACGGGGTTCCGGCCGTCGCGGGCGATGGTCACCTGGACCGGCTGCCTGGCGGCGGTTTGGGCGAACACGGTCGCGGGCCGGGCGTGCAGCCCGCTGCGGGAACCGATGGTGACGACACGCTGGGGCATCGTGGGTGCTCCTTTGTCTGAGAGCTGGAGGGAGTCGGACTGTGGGGCGTGGCCGCGGGCGCCGCGCGGGCCGCCCCTGCCGTTCGGGTCTGGAGGGCCGGCGGTGTTCAGGACCGTGCGGCCGCGAGAGAAGCCAAGGCAGCGGCCACGACGCCGCGTTCCGTCATGCCGACCGATGCCATCGCCTGCGCCGGGGGCGCGGAGGTGCCGAAGCCGTCGACGGTCACGGTGCGGCCGTGCTCGCCCAGCAGGTCGTGCCAGCCGAACGCACACCCGGCCTCGACGACGACGCGAGCACGGATGGATGGCGGAAGCACTGCGTCACGGTAGGCAGTGTTCTGTTCGCTGAACCATTCCTTGCACGGAACGGAGACGACCCTCGCCGCCACGTCCCGCTGCGCGAGCGCTTCCGCGGCCTTCAGGGCGAGTGGTACCTCACTGCCGCTGGCCATGAGTACCACGTCTGCGGCGCCGTCGGTGTCAGCCACCACATAGGCACCGCGGGCCACACCCTCTCGCACTTGGTCAACCGGCGTCTGCAGCACGGGCAGCGCCTGACGAGCCAGCGCCAGCCCGACGGGCCCCGGGCGGCCAAGTGCGCTCAGCCAGGCGGCCGCGGTTTCCGTGGCATCGGCCGGGCGGACCACCGACAGCCCCGGCATGGCCCGCAGTGCGGCGAGGTGTTCCACCGGCTGATGGGTGGGGCCATCCGCGCCGAGGGCCACGGAGTCATGCGTCCAGACATGGAGCACCTGGAGGTTCATGAGGGCGGCCAGTCGCAGGGAGGGCCGCTGGTAGTCGCTGAAGACCAGGAAGGTGCCGGCGAACGGGGTGTCGTAGCCGACGAGGGAGATGCCGTTCATGGCGGCGGCCATCGCGTGTTCGCGCACGCCCCAGTGGACGTTGCGGCCGCTCAGGCCCCGTCCGCCGTCCTCGTCGGCCGGAAGGAACGAACCACCGGACACGATGGTCGTGCGGTTGCTGTCGCCGAGGTCGGCCGAGCCACCCCACAGCCGCGGCAGCGTCTCGGCCAGCGACTGGATGACCTTCCCTGAGGCGTCCCGCGGTGCGACCGGGGTACCCGGCTCGAACGTCGGGAGCGCATCGGCGACGGCGGCGGTGTCGACGGGCCGTATGGCATGTGCGCGGGCCTGCGCACGCTCAGGGTGGGCCGCCGTCCATTTCGCGAGTGCCGTGTCCCAGGCGCGGTGCAGTTCAGCTCCCCGGTCGACGGCACGCCTGGTGTGCCGCACAACCCCCGCCGGCACGGTGAATGGCTCGTCGGTGACGCCCAATTGGGCCTTGACCGCGGCGGCTTCAACCGGTCCCAGTGGAGCGCCGTGCGCGGCGGCGGTGTTGACCGCGTTCGGGGCGGGGAAGGCTATCTGCGACTTCAGTGCGATGAGGCTGGGCTGACCGGTGTGTGCGCGGGCGCTGCTCAGGGCCGTGTCGAGCGCGTCGGTGTCGATGTCACCGTCGGCGGCCAGGCCCACGGTCTGCACGAACCAGCCTTGGGCGGCGAAGCGGCCGACCGTGTCCTCACGGGTCGTCAGGTCGGTTGAACCCTCGATCTGGATGCTGTTGTCGTCCCAGATCACCACCAGGTTGTCCAGACGGTGGCGCCCGGCAAGGGCCCCGGCTTCGTAGGAGATTCCCTCCTGGAGGTCGCCGTCGGAGCACAGCACCCATACGGTGCGGGCGGGAACCCCGTCTGCGGCCGCATCTGCCCCGGTCAGCCGCCCCTGGTCCCGTTTCAGGGCCATGGCCATGCCGACCGCGGTGGCGACGCCCTGGCCCAGCGGTCCGGTCGTGGTTTCCACACCGGTGGTGTGCCCGTACTCGGGGTGTCCCGGGGTCAGGGATCCGAACTGCCGGAAGCGCCGCAGGTCCTCCAGTTCGACCCCGTAGCCGGTGAGGTGGAGCTGCGTGTACTGCAGGATGCTCGCGTGCCCGCACGAGAGCACGAACCGGTCGCGTCCCTCCCATGAGGCGTCCGCGGGATCGTGCCGTATGTGGCGCTGGAACAGCAGGTGAGCCACGGGAGCCAGCGCCAGCGCCGTGCCCGGATGGCCGGAGCCGGCCGCCTCGACCGCGTCCACGGCCAGGGCTCGCGCCACGGCGATGGCCCGCTCGTCCGCCTCGTCGAGCACCTTCCTGGCCCGGCTGGGGGAGGGCGTGGCCGTCTGCTCTGTTGCGAAGGTCACAGAGACTCCTTGGATAGATCATGACGTCATGATGACTTCGGAAACGTAGCCGATCTCTCCGTGTAAGCACCAGGGATGCTTTGGGGGCGGAACCTCACAGCTCAGCCAAAGGGCACGGGGAGGGGATCCGCCCCATGGCTGCCGACCAGTCCACGTATTTCGCTTCGGTTGCGGCTATTGACGCGTTCAGCAGCCTGTAGTCATCATGACGTCTCGACGACGCATGAACTCGATGAGGAGATCACAGATGGCGGGGCACAAGTACGCGCAAGTGCGCGACCACCTCCTGCGCCGCATCCGCGACCTCCCCGTGGGCGGACAGCTGCCCGCCGAGAGCGTGCTGTGCGCGGAGTACGAAGTGAGCCGCATCACGCTGCGTCGTGCCGTGGACGAGCTGGTCCAGGACGGATATCTCGTGCGCGAGCACGGCCGTGGCACCTTCGTGACCCACCCGCGCTACAACCTGAAGCACCGCGAGCGGTTCGTGAACGAGGTGACCGGCTTCCACACCCAGCTGGCCCGCCAGGGTCACACCGTCACCTCCGAGGTGGTCGCCCAGGAGCGCATGCGGGCCGGGGCGCGGTTGGCGGACGCGCTCGACATCAGCCGGGCCGCATCGGTCATCCGGCTGGAGCGAGTGCGACGGGTCAACGGAGTGGTGCACCATCTGGCCGAGTCATATGTGGAGGAGGAGCGGTTCCCGGATGTCCTGACCACCGACTTCACCTCCACGTCGCTCTACGTCTATCTCCGCGCGCACCACGATGTGCTGCTCGCGCGCAACGAGATCGTCGTCGGCCTGCACATGTGCGACGAGCGCGAGGCGGCCCTGCTGGGCGTGGCCGATGGGTCTCCGCTGCTGCTGGCCACCTCATCTGTCTTCGAACCGGGCGGGAAACCGGTCATCCACGGCACATCGAAATTCCTCCCCGAGACCGCGGAACTCTCCTTCGACATCGTCGCCGACGTCGAGTAGCGATTCCGGGCGGCCTTGAGAACAACCCTGTAGGTGCACATGCTGAGTGATCTTTTGACCCATGAGAAGATACGTTTCTCCACAGACAAGCTGAGCTGGCGGGAAGCCGTGACCCAGGTCGCCCGGCCACTCCTCGACGCGGGTGACATCACCCCCGGCTACGTCCAGGCCATGCTGGAGTCGATCGCGTCCGGCGGAACGTACATCGATCTGGGCCACGGCATCGCCCTGGCCCACGCCCGGCCCGAGAACGGGGCCGTGCGCACCGCCATCTCGATGCTGCGGCTGGCGGAGCCCGCCCCGCTGCTCGACCAGGCGGAGCACGCGGTCGATCTCTACTTCTGCTTCGCGGCCGTCGACGCCGACGCTCACATGAGTGCCATGGCCTCCCTCGCCCGCATCCTGTCGGACGCCCAGACCCGTCAAGCGCTGCGCGACGCGGCCTCAGCCCCCGATGTCATCACGTTGATCACTCAGTTCGAGGAGTCCCGATGAAGTTCCTGGCCATGTGCAGCACCGGCCTCGGCAGCAGTTTCATGGTGCGCATGAACATCGAGACCATCGTCGGTGAGCTGGGGCTCTCGGCCGTCACGGTCGAGCACTCCGACATCAGCTCCGCCGGACCGGACAGCGCCGACGTGTTCTTCGTGGCGAAGGACCTGGAGGACGCCGCTCAGGGACTGGGCGACGTGGTCGTCCTGAACAGCATCATCGACATGGACGAACTGCGCGAAGCGGTGAAGGCCGCCGCCGCCCGGCACGGGCTCCTCTGACCCGGGCCCCACCCGTTCGTCCCGGGGCGGCGCGGCCCGACGCGGCGGCAGCGCCCGCCACACCACCCGTCGGGCAGCCGCCGCCCCGTGCGCCCTTGGCCCGCCGCCCTCGACGCCCCCCACCCCACTGTCGATCCGGGTACGCCACCAGTCAGTCCGGCCGTGCGTCCTCCCGCCGCCCAGCCCGGCACCCACCATCTCCGCAGCCACGGCCTCGTCGTGCCCGAAGAGAGGCGTTGTCAGTGAACAGCGTTCTGCAGAACCTTCTCGATGTCTTCCGTGAACCATCCGTCATCGTCGGCTTGATCGCTCTCCTGGGCCTCCTGCTGCAACGCAAGTCCCTCTCCGACACCGTCAAGGGGACGACCAAGGCGTTCGTCGGCTTCCTCGTCCTCGCGGCGGGCGCCGGAGTGGTTTCAGATGCCCTCACTCCCTTCGGCGAGATGTTCCAGCACGCCTTCGGTGTCCAGGGCGTCGTGCCCAACAACGAGGCCATCGTCGGCAAGGTGCTCACCAACTACGGCTCCCAGGCCGCGCTGATCTTCTTCTTCGGCATGGTGGTGAACGTGCTCCTGGCGCGGTTCACCAGGTTCAAGTTCATCTACATGTCCGGGCATGTGGCCCTGTACCTGGCGGCCATGATCGCCGTGATTCTCATCGCCAACGGCTTCAGCTCGTGGCAGGCCGTCCTCTGGGGCGCCCTCGCCCAGGGGTTGATCACCACTCTCTCGCCCGCGCTCGTCCAGCCCTGGATGCGCAAGGCCACCAAGAATGACAATGTCGCGCTCGGCCACACCGGCAACTTCGGCATCGCCACCAGTGGTCTGGTCGGCAAGCTCTTTGGCAACCCCGAGAAGTCCACGGAAGACCTGAAGATTCCCAAAGGGCTTGGCTTCCTGCGGGACACCACCGTTGTCATCGCCAGTTCCATGGGCGTGATCTATCTGCTCGTCACCCTGGTGGCCGGGTCCGGCTATGTCGAGGACAAGCTGAGCAATGGCCAGTGGTATCTGCTGTGGGCCGTGATGCAGGCCGGTAAGTTCGCCGCCGGCGTGTTCATCATCCTGGCCGGTGTCCGCGTGGTCCTGGCCGAGATCATTCCCGCCTTCAAGGGCATCTCTGAGAAGCTGGTTCCCAACGCCCGGCCCGCGCTCGACGTCCCGATCGTCTTCACCTTCGCCCCGAACGCCGTGCTGATCGGCTTCCTGTCCAGCTTCGTCGGTGGACTCATCGGCATGGGAATCCTCGTCGCAGTTGGGGGGACGATCATCATCCCCGGCATCGTGGCCCACTTCATGACCGGCGCCGCGTCCGGTGTCCTCGGCAACGCGACGGGCGGACGACGTGGCGCGGTGCTCGGCGCCATGGTCAACGGACTCATGATTACATTCCTTCCGCTTCTGGTCCTGCCCTTCCTCGGTGACGTCGGGCTGCAGAACTCCACCTTTTCCGATGCCGACTTCGGAGTCGCCGGCCTCCTCCTCGGCAGCGCCGTCCATATCAGCCACGTGGCCGTCATCGGACTGATCGTCTGCGCGCTGGCTGCCGTTTTCGCCGGTAGCGCCCTTATCACCCGCCGACAGGCCGCCAAGGAACCCATCACGACCGCCGAGCCCGAGCGGCGACCCACTGCCTGAACTCCCCGCCTCGACGCGGCCCGGTACACCACCGGGCCGCGCTATCGCGCCCGCGGATGGTGGGTGCCAGCCTGGCCAGGGCCTGTCAGCGACTCGGCTTTGGCACGAAAGCGGTGGCGATGCTGCGTGGTCGTCTAGCAGAGCAGGATCCGCTGGCGGAAGAGGGAGAGGTCTGCCAGATACACGGCCCGCACGCTCGACCGCACCCACACCCCTTTGCAGTCCTGACCCCGACGCCACCATCAGAACCAGCTCTTCAACGCCGCGGTCAGGCCCGAAGACAGCGAGACTCGGGTTGTTAAAAGCCGGACAGTGGCGTGAGCCGACGGCGCCGTTCAGGCCCGCTCTGCCTCTGGCCCGTGTCAGCGCGCTCTGCATGCCGACGATGTAAACGAGCGCGTGAGCTCAGCGATCCCGGTAGTCGTGCTTGATTCGCCAGCGGACCTTGGCCAAAGGGCCCCGATCAATGAGCGGAGTGTCGGCCGGCAGGTTGGACATCCAGTAATCGGTCGGTGCCTCGGCGTCGGTAGGCCATTCGATCAGCAGTTAGCAGTCAGGCAGGATCCCATCCCACCGGCCCTGTTCGGCTGAGGCGGCTGACCGGATAGGGCGCTCGACGGCTGTGCCGGCGGGCCACGCCTGGATGCACCGACGAGGACGATCGTGGTGACCAGGCCAGGCGCAGCCGCCATCTCGTGGCCCGGTCGACTCGACGACTGACTCCAACTTGAGCTGATCCGAAAGAGGCGCTGCGTCAACGGCGTGTGACGCCCACGCCCTTGTGATCGCCCAAACTTGACGGCGGCGACTGAAAATCGTGGTTCTGGATCACTTTCAGTTGAGCCAGAACCACGACTCGTGAAAAAGGACGGCCTGCTCGAGGACGATTTTTCGCCGGCGCGGCCCGGTTAAGTCCCGGTGTCTCCCTGCCCGTCAGTCGAAGACGAACGGGCCCGGCGACTGCTTGGTGATCGCGGTGCACCGCACGTTGAACACGGAGAAGGTAAAGCTCAGCGAATCCCCTCCCATGTAGGAGTCCAGGCTGTCGCCCGGGGCCACGATGCCGGTGAGCGCGCCGAACCTGACTGGGGAACCCGCCGGAATGGACGGGTTGGATCCTCCCCTGAAGACAGTCGTTTCCGGTCCGCCGTTCTTCTCCAGCCGCAGTGTGACGTCCATGGTATTCGCAGGGATTGCGACAGATGTGATCATGTCCGGCGCGCCCAGCGTGATCGTCGCCGTCGTCCCGTTCTGGGCTGCGGTGAGGGTCAGGGTTGTGCTGCCCCAGGTACCGCAACTGTGGGCGGCCGTGGCGGTAGTTGGTGACACGGCGGTTGCCGCCGGTGCCGGGGCCGCGGCACCGGCGAGCAGCGCCGCCGAGGCGGCGGTCGTGGCGGCGCGTAATTTCGCCCTCGTACGTCTCATGGGTCGTCCTGTCCGGTGGAGGTCGCTTGGCCTGACGGGGCGTCATGCCGGAACGTAGCTGCCTTATTGACGCGCAGGGATCTCAGGAAGGCAAGCGGCACACCGCCTCTGGACGGGGCGAACTGGACGTCGAAGTAGCGGACGCCAGCCCCGCGACCGCATCCCGGTCCGCGGGCGGGCTCTCATGGCAGTTCTCCCACCCGTCCCGTGGAGCCCCGTGAGTGTCCAGGACGCCGCGCACGGTGAGCGTGTGAAAAGGCTGGTCGAACCGCTCTGTTTCCGCCTCCAGGGCGAGCATCGCGTCGGCTTCGGAGTCGCCGAGGATGAACTCGATCCGGGATGCGGGGTCCGCGGCCTTGACGGGAACGTAGGCGCAGCCTGCCTTGAGTGTGCCCAGTATCGCCGGGTAGGCGTGTTCGCTCCGGGCGCCGGTCACCGCGACTGTGCCTCCCGAGCTCATGCCGCGCGCGGTGAGGAAGTCCCGTACAGCGTCGGCGTGTTCGTCGAGCTCTCGGTGTGAGTTCGGCGAATGCCGCGTCCACCTGGAGTTCCAGCTGAAGAGGGCCGTCCTGAACACCCGCGAGCCCGGCCTGCTGGGCCGAGGCACGATGGTTGTCACCAGGATCGCCAGACAAGGCGCGCCGCGGCGGCCGCCGGTGGCTTTATCGGCAGCAGTAGTGACGTCACTTGTCGATGGGTTTGGGAGGCACCGGGTCTCTTGCCAGGGCAGCATCGGGATGCTCATCGAGGGCCCGCCGCCTCAAGTGCGGCGGGCTACTCGTTCTAACGACCCGGTCCGCGATTGAGGTCGGGGCGTGCTGGCCTGGCGGTTCGGCTGGTGGTTGATCAGCAGGCCGTCTGTCGGGCGAGAACCAGTTCGGTGCTCGGCTTGCGGCGGGTTGGCCGACGGGCGGAGCGGTCCGAGGTCAGCGAGGCGATCGTGCGATGGGTCTTGGCATAGTCCTCACGTCGGCCGGTGTAACGCTGGAGTGGCCGCCACTGCCACAGTTCGGCATGGGCGTGCTCGACGCAGATCCGATCCGAGGACTGCAGTCGGCGCATGTCCCGCCATGCGTACTGGTCGCTGAGCGGTGCGTCGTCCTTCGGCTTCTTCGGCGCGGCGCTGACCTGGTCAGGGAATTCGTTGGCCAGACCCGGGTAGCCCTCGTCGCCCTCGGCTCCCACTTCCGGGCGGAGCTGGAACTGCTCGGCGACGCCCTCGGTGCGCATCGCAGTCTGGTCGTGCATGCGGCCCGGCCGGTCCGCACCGGACCACAGCAGGCGGCCCTGGCCGTCGCTGACGGTAGTGGTCTTGATGGTTTTCTGTTTCTTCTTGCCCGAGACGAAGGCTCGTCGTCCGGGATGGTTGGCCTTGGGTCGGCGGACCTGGGTCTCGGCTCCGTCGATTCTCACACAGCTCGGCGAGCGCGGCGTGCGGGAGCCCCGTACACAGGTGGACCAGGGTGACCAGCACCCGGTCGGCGAAGACTAGGTCGTACTTCGGGCCAGCACCGGCCGCCCGCCGCCGCGCAGCACGTGGCCGCTCACGCAGTGCCGACTCGCACCCGCCAGCCATGGATCTGCCAACTCCTCGATCAAATCGCCGAGATTGTGCACGGGAGACGCCACAGAAGGCAGGATGGGACAAGGCCGCACGGGCCCACTTCTTGGTCACACTCGAAGAACCCGTGCGGCCGCTGCCACGTCACGGCCGTAGAAGACAACCTCGCGGACCGAGGCGGGGCCCTCGCACCGTTGCGGGTCAGGCCCTCGCAGGAGTGCTCGCCATCGCCTCCGGCGGGCGCATCATGAAGACATCGATCGGGTCCTGGGCTTCCACGACGAATCCGTGGCGCTCGTAGAGTCGACGGGCAGCACTGCCCTGCAAGACGTTCAAGCCCACGGTCATGCCCTGCGCGTCCGTTCGCTCCAGTACCGTGCGCAAGACAGTGGATCCGAGCCCCCGGCCCTGACAGTGCGGAGCAAGGTAGAAGTGCTCCAGCCACTGCCTGCCTGCGGCGGGCCGGACCGTGACGCAACCTGCCAGTTCACCGTCGGTCATGATGATCGACGTGTGCTGCGGGGAGAAGGAGTCCCGTAGCCGCTGCCGTACCCGGTGCTCGTCGTAGCGCCCAAGGCGTTCCAAGTCCGCACGCATGACCGTGGCCCGCAACTCCGCGATCACCTCGATGTCCGCTGCCACCGCAGAACGCAGCACCCAGCCCGCAGCGTGCGCCGACGTGGTCCGCGCAGACACTGCCATGTCCGATCGGGTACCGCTCCCCATCACTCCAGCATCCATGGTCCGGAGTATCTCAGTCCGCCTGCCCCGAACAGGCATATGGGCATCTCCGCCCGAACTACCCAATCCCACTGCGACTTCAATCGCGGACTGGGTCGTAAGCAGCGAGCAGACCACGTTGCCTCAGCAGGGGCAGGACGTGCTCCCTCACGGCAGGAGCAAGCTTCACATCACGCTCTCCACTAGATGTACTGACCGGAGACGTTGATTGAGAGCAGGCCGTTCTGATCGGTCACGTGGCTGGGGTCGAGTGTCTTTCAGCCAGGTCTCTGGCGAGCTGGCTGATGCGTTTGCGGGCTGTCTGCGGGGTGAGTATCTCGATGTGGTCGCCGAATTGGAGGAGTTGACGCACTGACTCGATGTCGGGGTAGCGGACGACGACGGTGCATGATCCGTTTTCCGCATCGGAGACATCATGGATGCGTGTGCCGAGGATGCGCCGCGCCAAGTCGAGGCCATGTTCTGGCAGGCGAAAGGTCACGCTCACGCGACCTTGCCCCTCGGTGCGTTCCTTCAACGCGGCCCATCTGGTGCGGAGGGTTTCGTCTGGTCGAAGAGCAACTGGCGCGTCGAGTTGTTCGTAGGCCGAGAGTCGTTCCAGAGCGAACAGCCGGCCATCGCCCCTGTGATCGGCAACGAGATACCAGCGGCCGGACTTCGCCACGATCCCGTACGGGTCGACCACCCGCGTTGAGGCCTGATTCTCGGCGCTGCGCCGGTATTGGATTCGCAGTCGGCGTCGGTGCCGCAGGGCCGATGCCAGATCGGCTACGTCGACCGCTGCCTCTGAGTCGGCAAACCATGCGGTGCTGTCCACCAGCACTAGATCCGCCAGTCGCAGCGGGCTTGGGTACTCAGGTGGTGCGGCCTGACGGGCGGCGATCTTGCGTGCGGCCGACTCCCACATCGCAGACAGGCCCATGCGCTCACGTTGCGTGCTGTCCAAACCCGCTACGGAGAGTGCTTCCAGCTCTGGTGGTTCCAGATGGGATGCGTTGAGCCGTGCACCGGGGAGCAGGACGATCCCACCGTTGCGCCCGCGTTCGGCATAAACAGGCACCCCTGCAGTCGAGAGCGCCTCAACGTCGCGCAGCACAGTCCGCCGAGACACCTCCAGACGCTTGGCCAGCTCGGCGGTGGTGATGCGCTGGCGGGCCTGCAGGAGCAACAAGAGGTGCAACAACCTTGAAGCCTTCACGCTGACCAATGTTCGCAGAAAAAGATGACAGGTTCTGTCGCGATTCGGCGATCAATTGAAGCGGTACCGAGAAATCACTGAGTTGAGGAGCGCTCTATGCCCGCACCGAACCTATTCCTGATCGGCGTCCGCGACGCCAAGTCCGCTACCACCTTCTACAGCGACCTGTTCGAGATCGAACCGACCTTCACCAGTCCCCACTACGTAGCTTTCGAGGTTGCCCCCGGCGTCCTGTTCGCGCTGTGGACCGGCTACAGCGAGCACGCGGTCCCGAACACCCCTCGCACAACCGAGGTCGGATTGATGGTGCCGGGACCACCGTCGGCAGTTGACGAAATCTTCACGAACTGGGTCTCAAAGGGAGTCCACGTCGTGGAGAGGCCGCACGACGCTGTCTTCGGTCGCACGTTCGTGATCACGGACCCCGACGGCAACCTCATTCGGGTATCCCCGGTGGACTGACCTGCACGCCCCACACCCGCCAAGTTCGTTCTCGAAGGGCCGACCACACACACGATGGTCGGCCCTTCGCCCTATCCAGGAGCGCAGAAATGTCACATCCGAACGCTGTCCTCACCCCGCGCCACCGCATGAAAGTCGCTCGACTCGTCGTTGACGACGGCTGGCCAATCAGCGAAGTAGCGGCCCGATTTCAGGTGTCCTGGCCGACCGTGAAGAGGTGGGTCGACCGCTACCTTGCAGGCGAGTCCATGCAGGATCGATCCTCACGTCCACGGAGGTCTCCGACCAAGACACCCGAGACCGTCACGAAAAGGTGCATCAGCCTGCGACTGCGCCTGCGAGAAGGGCCGGTCCAACTCGCCGCGAGACTCGACATCGCCCCGTCGACAGTGCACCGAATCCTGCGATCAGCGCGACTGAACCGCCTCGCCTACCTCGATCGCGCGACCGGTGAACCCGTCCGGCGGTACGAGCACGACCACCCAGGATCACTTGTGCACGTGGACGTGAAGAAGCTCGGGAACATCCCCGATGGCGGCGGCTGGCGCTACGTCGGTCGCCGTCAAGGCGAGAAGCATCGCGTCGCGACACCGGGCAAGTCACGCAACGCCTACGGCGGCCCGAAGCTCGGATACGCATTCGTGCACACCATCATCGACGACCACTCTCGCGTCGCCTACACCGAGATTCACGATGACGAAAAAGCCGTGACCGCAGTCGGCGTGCTACACCGCGCGGTCAAGTGGTTCGCCGAGCGCGGAGTCACCATCGAACGAGTGCTCTCGGACAATGGAGGTGCCTACCGGTCCTACCTGTGGCGCGACACGTGCGGCGCCCTCTCGATCACCCCGAAGTTCACGCGCCCTTACCGTCCCCAGACCAACGGCAAAGTAGAGCGCTTCCACCGCACCATGGCCGACGGCTGGGCCTACGCTCGCTGTTACACCAGCGAGCAACAACGCCGAGACGCTCTGCTGCCGTGGCTACACCACTACAACCAGCACCGCCCACACGCCGCTTGCGGCAACCAGCCGCCGTACTCACGGTTAATCAACGTCCCCGATCAGTACAACTAGATACCCACCGCGTATCCGCTAGCTCAGCTGCGGGATGGGGAACCTGGCTGATGCCCACCTCGAAGACCGTCATCATCATCGGCACACCTTCAAGAACTGCCTGAGCAGCGACATCAGCGAGGAAACGAGATCCTACGGGCCGTACTCCGAGCTCTTCGCCCAGCTCGCGATGCAACGTCTCCGTTGCTCCCTCACCGGGATCCGGCTTGCCACCAGGCAGATAAAAGACATCCGGTGCCGCCTGCTTGCTCACCATCAGGAGGCGTTCCTCCTGCACGATCACGGCAGCCACGACGGCCAGCGGCTCCTGATCACCAGAGGCCGGCGGGAAGACTGCACCACTCTCTCGCACCATGCATCTGATTCTCACAGCTACACCTTCAGCCCTGTCACGGCCCCCGCCTGAAGCTCAACCTCCCCGCGGATCACGCAGTCCGCCATCTTCCGCCCACTCGCGGCGCCGCGCGCGGGTCAGTTGGGTGTCAGGTCGCTCGCTTCGCAGGCGGTGCATGCCTCGCTGCCCGGATGGGCGAGCTCGCGCAGCGCCTGGTCGAGCGGGAGGTCCGCGTCGCCGGTCGGTACCCAGCACGACTCGTAGTGGCGGCGCCCGGCGCCGCCGACGGGCGCGGGCAAGTGCCTGTCGGGGCGGCGGGGGAGGAGCGGGGCGGCCGGGCCGGTGGGTGTACCCGCCGGGTCGGCACGGAGGAGTAGTCGACACCCTCGATGTCAGTGACCAGGCGAGCGGGGGCGCGGAGGATGAGCTCGTCGGGTTCGACGGTGATGCGGTCGGGCAGCTGTACCTCGGACCAGATGGGCACACGGAGTTTGTACCACCAGCCGCCCCCGGGGCCGGGGCGGTGGATGCGGCCCATGACCTGGGCCGTGATGCTCTGGCACCCTTCAGGATCGAGCAGCCGGTACGGCTCGGCGACCTCTCCGGTCTCCAGCAGCCGACCGATCTGCGGCACGACCAAGGAAACCGGGTTACGGATCAGTCCGTCGGCATCACTCACGCGTCAGCTAACGCGAACTCCCTCAATAGGTCACTGACCTGTGGAAACTCCGGTCTTAGTTCAGTCAACACACACCGGACCCGGGCGACGTTCTCGTGCACGATCGTGCGTTCGTCGTCGTTCAGCGTGCGGTCACGCAGGCCGGGGACGGTGCGGCCGACCGCTGCGACGAACGAGTGGCAGGCAGTGACCAGGTCCAGGAACTCCACCGTGTCGGGCTCGAAAAGTCATCGCTGCTGATCAGGCGGCATAGCGGTACTCGTTGATGACGCCGCCGAGGACGCGTGTACGCAGGAGTCTGCGTGCGTCGCGGTCGTGCGGGGTGGTGGGCTGTTGGTGGGCGTCAGGAGGTAGCTGGCCTCGGCTTCGATGAGGACGGTGTGTGTTGTAGTGCCGTTGGTAGGCGGCAAGGACATGTCGGGCGTGTGACTCGTTCGTGATCAGGATGTGGTCGAGGGCCTCGCGCCGGATGCTGCCGAAAACCCGTTCACAGTGGGCGTTCATCCCCGGCGCTCGTGGCGCGCTCTTGATCACGTCTATGCCGTCGGCCTCGAAGACGGCGTCGAAGGACTGTCCGTACTTGCCATCGCGGTCACGGAGCAGGGACCGCAGGGATTCCATACGTGTGTCCAAGTCGGCGGCTACGTTCCGGGCCTGCTGCACGGCCCAGTTCCGGGAGGGATGTGCCGTGACGCCTGAGATGTGGAGGCGCCGGGTGCCGTGTTCGAGGAAGGCCAGCGCGTAGAGTCTGCGTCCGACCACGGTGTCAAGATGAAAGAAATCTGCAGCGATGATGCCCTCGGCTTGGTTCGTGAGGAACTCGCGCCAGGTTGGGCCGGTGCGGCGTGGGGCCGGATCGATACCCGCAGCGTTCAGGATCTCCCATACGGTGGATGCGGCGACCGGATGCCCGAGGCCGATTAACTCGCCCTGGATCCGTCTGTGGCCCCACCCTGCGTTTTCCCGGGCGAGCCGCAGAATCAGCTCCCTGAGCGCCGCCCTGGTCGGTGATCGCCCGGTCCGAGCGCGTCGCACGCTGTAGTCCCATTTCGCCGCGATGAACCTGCGATGCCAGGCCAGCAGAGTGCCGGGCGTGACCGGGAAGACTTCACGCCACCGGTGGCGGGGTATCAGCCCCGACAGCGCAGCCAGCCAGAACCGATCAAAGGGCTCATGCCGGACCCGGCCGCTGATCTGGCGACGTAGCACCGCGTTCTCGTGCCGCAGCACGAGCAACTCCGCGTCCTTCGTCGCTTCCCGGCGAAGGAGTACCCGGGGTATGGACAGCAGTTTGCGAACGACCTTGTACACCAGCGAGACACTCACGTGGACATGCTGCCAGCCGAGACCGAATGCCTGACGCCACCTGCAGCGACGACTTTCCGAGCCCCACAGGGTGGTCGTCCCGCGCGTCGGCGCGCGGTGTAGTCCCACTTCGCGGCGACGAACTTGCGGTGCCAGGCAAGCAAGGTGCCGGGGTGACAGGGAAGATCTCGCGCCAGTGGCGCCGGGGTATCAGCCCGGACAGCGCTGCGAACCAGAACCGGTCGGTGGGCTCATAGCGGACCGGTCCGGCCAACTGGCGGCGCAGGAGCGCGTTCTCGTGTAGCAGCACCAGCAGCTCCGCCTCCTTCGCCGTCCCGCGACGCAGGAGCACCGATGGAACAGTCAGCAGCTTCCGGGTCACCTTGTACAGCAAGGACACGATCACGGAGGACATGATCCCAGCGGACTGACCGCATCCCGTTCTCCCTGCGGCGATGATTTTTCGAGCGGCAACTCGGCGGCTGATTAGCCGCCGAGAGTTATGACTTCGTCGAGGACGGCCAGATCAAGTTGCTGAAGTCGGCTCGGGTCGGCGATGAGTTCGTACCCGGTGATCCTCTCGCGGGCGGTCGTGACGGTAAGGGCGAGCCGCAGTCGTCCGTACGGCGCGACCGCGATCCCCACGGCGCCGTCGATAAGTACCACCTCCGCGACGTGCGAGTTCCGTCCGAAGACGACGATCTCCTCCGCCACGGCCTGGGCACCACGCACCTCGACCGGCCTGCCCTCTGGAAGGGCCGCGCGGTCCGCACGCCGTACGACGTCGGGCGCCAGTACCGCGAGGACCGCGTCGATGTCGCCCGCTCGCGCCGCTGCCAGGAACGCCTCGATCACGAGCCGCTGCCGGGCGAGCTCCGCGCCGGGGACGGCGGGGGCGCCCCGTACCTTGCGCCGGGCCCGGCTCGCGAGCTGCTTCGCAGCGGCGAGGGAGCGGTCCACGACGGGGGCGATCTCGTAGAACGGCACGGCAAACATGTCGTGCAGCACGAACGCGACACGCTCGGCGGGGCCCAGCTTGTCCAGCACGACCAGAAGGGCGCGGCCCACCGAGTCGGCCAGCACCGCCTCCTGTTCCGGGCGGCCACCGGCAGCGGGATCTGGGCCCTCATCGGGCACCGGGTGGCCTGCTGGGTCCTCCCGCCGCGATGCGCGGGCCCGCAGCATGTCGAGGCAGATGCGGGAGACCGTCGTCGTGAGCCAGCCGCCCAGGTTGTGCACGGCGTCAGCTTCGGTCCGGGCCAGTCGCAGCCAGGCTTCCTGGACGGCGTCCTCCGCTTCGCTGTGCGAGCCAAGCATGCGCTGAGCGACCGCGCGCAGTCGGCTGCGGTGCGTCTCGAAGCCCTCTGCCAGGCCGTCGTGCTCGCTCACCGGTCACCTCTTCCCGTCGCCGACCGTCACCACCGTAGAGGGTCCCGACATCAGGTGGCTGGCGGGGCCAGAGTCGATATGCAGGGAGCTTGTCTTGGACGTCTACGAAGCGGTTGCGAGCCGACGGGCGGTGCGCCGGTTCAGCGGGGAGCCCATCCCCCGGGAAACGTTGGAACGTGTGTTGTCCGCCGCAGCCCGATCACCGTCCGGGGCGAACCTCCAGCCCTGGCACGTCTACGTGCTGACTGGCGCGCCGCTGGCGGAGCTGAAGAAACGCACCGCCGAGCGGGTGGCCGCAGGCGACCCCGGGGACGAGCGGGAGTACCGGATGTACCCGCCCGAACTGAAGTCTCCCTACCGGGAGCGCCGATCCGCCGCCGCGGAGCAGCGCTACGCTGTGCTCGGAATCGCACGCGAGGACCGGCGGTCGCGTGAGGCGGCCGTTGCCGCGAACTGGGACTGCTTCGGTGCGCCCGCGGCCTTGTTCTGCTACATCGACCGCGACATGGGACCGGCCCAATGGGCTGACCTCGGCATGTACCTGCAGACCGTGATGCTGCTGCTGCGTGCCGAGGGGCTGCACAGCTGCCCTCAGATGGCGTGGTCGGTGTACTGCCGGACCGTCGCGGAGACCGTGTTGCCCCCATCGGGACTGATCCTTTTCTGCGGCGTGTCCATCGGGTTCGAGGCCCCGGTCGCGTGTCACGACCGCATCGACCGGGCCCCGCTCGCCGAGACGGTCACTTTCGTCGAGGGTTAGGGCGTTCCTGCCGTCAGCTCCGGTAGCGGGGCGGGATCGCCGCTCTTCCCGCCCCGCTACCGGTCCGCCGCCTGGGGTCGACCCGCCTGAAGCCCCGGACCTGCGAGCCACGCGTTCCAGCGGCTCATGATGCCGATCCCGCCATGTCTGAGGTGCTGTCGACCGCGTGGCGGGGGCTGGGCATGGTGGCTGGCAGCAGGTCGAGTTGCTTGTCTATGTCGAGGCGGGGAGTGCCGTACGGGTTGATGTTCGACCAGGACAGTGTGGTCAGGCCGCGTCGGTCCTCCTTGGCCCAGGTCGGTTCGGCGGGGACCTGGTGAAGCAGGAGCGTGTTGACGTGCATGAGCGCGGACTGGTGCTGGTGCAGGGCGGGTATCGAGGTCTCGGCGTACTCTTTGTCCGGGCCGGTGTGCGCTCTGATCAGCGCGGACGAGGATTCTGGTACCTATAGTGTCGGGCGAGGGCGGTGACGACGCGGGAGGGGCTCGGGCGGCCGAGGTGATGGGCCATCCACCGGCTCGTGGCCGCCAGCGCGTTCAGATCGACCCCGGTGTGGATGCCGAGTCCCCGCAACATCCACACCAGGTCCTCCGTGGCGAGGTTGCCGGTGGCGCTGCGGGCGTAGGGGCAGCCTCCGATACCGCCGGCAGAGCTGTCGAACTCGGTGACGCCCGCTGTCAGCGCGGCGTGCACATTGGCGAGGGCCTGGCCGTAGGTGTCGTGGAAGTGAAGGGCGGTCCGCTCCAGGGGGATGCCCAGTCCCCGTACGGTGTCGAGGAGTTCCAGGACATGGCCGGGGGTGCCGGTACCGATGGTGTCTCCCAGGGACAGGGACGTGCAGCCCATGTCGAGGAGCCTGCGGGCGACCGAGGCGACCTTGCGGGGCTCCACATCGCCCTCCCAGGGGTCGCCGAAGCACATCGATACATAGCCGCGTACCGGCAGACCCGCGGCACGGGCCCGGCGCGTGACGGGTTCGAACATCGCCAGCACTCCCTCCACGTCCCGGGCCAGGTTGTTCTTCGCGAAGGATTCCGTCGCGCTGGCGAAGACGGCGATCTCCCGGGCACCGGCGGCCAGTGCCCGCTCCAGACCCTGGTCGTTGGGAACGAGCACCGGGAGGCGGATGCCATCGAGGGGGCCCACGGCGGTGAGCACCTCGTGTGCGTCGTCGAGTTGGGGTATCCACCGGGGGGAGACGAAGCTGGTGACCTCGATGGTGGTCAGCCCCGCGTCGACGAGCCGCCGAACGAACTCGGCCTTGACGGCGGTGGGGACGCGGACGGCTTCGGCCTGGAGGCCGTCGCGCGGGCCGACCTCGTAGATGCGGACCTGTTCGGGCATGCCCTGCTGAGGAGCGATGCGGGGCAGTGTGTCGGTGGACGAGGTGGTTTCGGATGTCATGGCGTCCCCGTCAGGCGGTGGGAAGGGCGAAGGGGGCGGGCCACGCGGAACGCCGCGGGCGGCGACGGACGTCCGGCGACGGCGGACGGCGGGCGACGTTCCTGCGTGGAGCCGTTATGCGGGGGGCTTGTTCACGTTCCGGCGGGAGGGGAAGTCGGGCGGACGGCGTTCGGCGAACGCGGCCAGTCCCTCATGGGCGTCCGGGGAGGTGAACGCCCGCTGCCCGTACAGCGCCTCGCTGTGGAATGCCTGGTCCTGCGGGAGGCCCCCGAGACGCAGCACCGACTCCTTGATCGTCTCCAGGGCGGTGCCGCTGCGGGCGGTGAGCCGGTGTGCCCGGTCCATCGCCGCCTCGAGCAACCGTTCGGCCGGTACCACGGCGTTGAGCAGGCCGTACCGCAGGGCGGTGGCCGCGGTGATCCGGTCGCCGAGCAGCATCAGCTCCATGGCCCAGACGTAGGGGATCTGCCGGGTCAGCCGCGTCAGGGTGCCGCCGGCCGGGACGACCCCGACACCGCTCTCGGGGAGCCCGAACTCGGCCGTTTCGGCGGCGATCCGCAGGTCCGTGGAGAGCATGATCTCGAACCCGCCGCCGAGGCAGAGCCCGTTGACCGCCGCGATGACCGGCTTGAACAAGGTGGTGTGTTTCTGGTGGGCACCGTCCCATCGGGAGATGTCGAACCGGCCCTCGGCGAGCGCGGGGATCGATTCGGTGAGATCGGCGCCGACGCAGAAGGCACGGTGCCCCGCGCCCGTGAGGACCGCGACGCCGATCGACTCGTCGTCGCGGACCTCGTCGAAGGCCGCTCCCAGCTCCTCGTACATCGCCAGGGTCAGTGAGTTCAGTTTCTCCGGCCGGTCGAACCGGATGAGCGCGACCGGTCCGTCACGGTCGAGGGTGATGCCGCTCATCTCAGACCACCCCCGACTCGCGCAGGGCGCGGATGTGTTCCTCGGAGAGGTCCGCGAAGGCGCGCAGCATCTGGTCGGTGTGTTCGCCGACCTGGGGAGCCAGTCCCCGGGGCCGGGCCGGGGTGACGTCGAGTTTGACCGGTGTGCCGACCATACGCAGTGGTCCGAAGTCCGGGTACTCGACGTCGACGATCATGTCCCGGGCCTGGATCTGGGGATCCGCGATGACCTCCCCGATGTCCTTGATGGCGCTCAGCGGCACGAGGTCGCCGGCGAGTTCCTCCAGTTCGAGCTTGGCGCGATCGGCGAACCACCTGTGCAGCAGCGGCCGCACCCGGCGCTGGTAGACCTCCGGGGTGAACCGCTTGGCCATCGTGTCGATCTCCGGGTCGGCCGCCAGTGCGGGTTCGCCGAACATCTCGCACGTCAACCGCCAGAACTTGTCGGTGTAGCCACCGAAGAAGACGAAGCCGTCCCTGCACGGATAGAGCTCATAGGGTTTGACGAACGGATGCTCATTGCCGAGCGGAGCCGGCACCTTGCCCTCGACGGTGTGGGAGACGACCGCGTTCTCGGTCAGGCTGAGCACCGAGTCCTGCTGGGAGATGTCCACCAACTGCCCTTCACCGGTGCGCTCGGCGTGCCGCAGCGCGGCGAGCGTGCCGATCACGGCGTAGAGCGTGGCAGACAGGTCGCCGATGATGGTGCCGACCCGGACCGGAGGGCGGTCGGGGAAGCCGTTCATCGACCACAGACCGCCCGTGGCCTGCGCGCTGTTGTCGTACGCGGGCTTGCGCCGGTACGGGCCGGTCTGGCCGTAGCCGGAGATCGCGGTGTAGACCAGCCGCGGATTGACCTTCCGCAGCTCGCGGTAGCCGACGCCCAGCTTGTCCATGGTCCCGCCACGGAAGTTCTCGACCAGGACGTCCGCGCGGCTGACGAGCGTGCGCAGCAGTTCCTTGCCCTCGGGCCGGGACAGGTCCAGGGTCATGCCGAGCTTGTTCCGGTTGTACTGGGCGAAGAACGCGCTGAACGCCTCGCCCTCGGGCGAGGTCAGCAGCGGGGGGAACTCGCGCGCATAGTCCGGGTCCTTCGGATTCTCGATCTTGATGACCGTCGCTCCGAGATCCGCGAGCATCATCGAGCAGAACGGGCCGGCGACCACCCGTGTGATGTCGAGGACCACGACCCCGCGCAGCGCCCCGTGTGCGGGACCGCCCGGCAGGGCGGCAGCGAGGTCGAACCCGGTGTTGAACTCCGTCACGCGACCACACCTCCTTTTTCGAATACCGCTGTGGAATCAGCGGGTGGTGGCGGCTTCGACCCGGATGCGTGCGTCGAGCAGGGTGCCGCAGCGCGGGCTGTAGAACTCATCGAGGAGCACCCGCTGCCCGTCGCCCCGGGGGCGTACGCGGACGCCGTACTCGCCCAGCCGGTCGGCGGCCACCCGCGTGGTGACGATGGCGTCCTGCCGCCAGTCGTCCTTGGTGCTGATCAGGGCACCGCTGGCCGGGCAGTACCAGCCGTCCGCGGCATGGCGGGGCGCGGATGCCCCGGCGGCGGCGTCGGCGGCGACCGGCGCGGTCGGGTCCCCGCCGATCCGGGCGGCGCGCATCGCCTCGCGTGCGCGCGTCGTCGCGGCGGCGTCCACGGCACCGTCGGCGAGCACCACCCCGTAGACGGCGGATGCCGTGTGGTCGGTGATGTACGCGTCCCGGACGTCCTCGGCGACGCGCCGCGGGTCACGCAGGAGGGGGTCTCCGTACCCGCCGCCACCGGCGATCCACTGGACGAAGACATCGGCGGCCGAGATCCTTACCGAGGACTGGTTGATGGCCAGCAAGTCCCGCACATCGCAGGCGAGGCTGTCGTCGGTGGGCACGGTGCCCGCGGCGAGCAGACCGGCGATGTTGGACCGGCGCAGGATCTCGTGCCCGCTGCCCCCGCCGGGAAGCCCGCCGCCGTATCCGTCGGCGACCACTTGGGCGCTGGGGGCGAACACGGTCTGCGTGGCGGAGGGCGCACCGTGCAGGGTCCAGGCGAACTCCAGTCCCAGACCGCCGCGGTGGGCCCCGTGCCCGGCGCTGGCGATGTTGAGCCGTTTCCACAAGTAGAGGACGGGATAGAGCATCTCGTTCATCTCGACGTCCGGGAGCATGTTGTTGACCTGCGTCATCATCCCGGCGCAGTCCAGACCGTCGGTGTCCGGCTGGGCTCCCGCCCCCATGCCGCCGCCGTCCATGTTGAACAGCACGAAGTACTCGCCGTCGTCCGAGGTGCCGGCCGAGATGCCGCCGGTCCACGAGTCGGCCCACACACCCTGGGTGCGGCCGCGGACGGTCTCGTCCGCGCTGCCCCGGCAGGCGTCGTTCATCAGCTTGGTGACCAGCCGGCTGACGCGGGCGCCGGTCGTCAGATGCCCGTTGCTGATCGGGGCCGGGGGAGTGGGGTTGACGATGGAGCCCGGCTCGGCGATGACCTCGAAGGCGGTCATGACGCCCTCGTTGAATGGCACGTCCCAGGCGAGGATGGGCACGACCGCCGTGGCGACGCTTCCGACGAGGGCTCCGTAACTACAGTTGACGAAGCCGTCGGTCTGCTCGCTGGATCCGGTGAAGTCGAATGTGATCTGCTCGCCCCGCTTGGTCATGGCGCAGGCGACGCGGTACAGCTCGTCGGCATGGCCGTTGTGCTCGGTCCACTCCTCGGCCGTGTACGTTCCGTCGGGGATCTTCGCGACACGGTCACGGACCACCTGCTCCGCCAGCTCGAAGCTGAGCCGGGTGTACTCGCGGAAGTCGTCGAGCCCGAATTCCCCGATCGTGGCGAGAAGCCGCTGGATACCGGTGTTGTTGCTGGCCACCAGGGAGCGCACATCGTTCCAGAACAGCGCGGGCACCCGGACGTTGTTGAGCAGGATGCGCCGCACCCATTCGACGGGCTCGCCCTTTTCGAAGATCTTCACGCCCGGCGGGAGCCGGAGCGCCTCGCTGTAGCAGTCATAGGCCCCGGGGGCGAAGCCGCCCGGCGTCATACCGCCGACGTCGACGAGATGGGCCTGGGACTGCGCCCAGCCGATCAGCTCGTCACCGTGGAAGATCGGTGAGATCACATTCGTGTCCGGCGGGTGGCTCGCACCGGCGGTGTGCGGATCGTTGCAGATGAAGGCGTCACCGGGGGCGAGTGGCTCACCGGCGATCTCCCGGACCAGATTCTGCACGGCGACGCTGCCGGAGCCGATGTGGAACTGGACGTAGTCGGAGTAGGCGTAGATGCGGCCGGTCGGGTCGAACAGCGCGGTGTTGAAGTCGCCGGCCTCGGTGATCACCGGCGAGCCGGACGAGCGGATCATCGCGATGCCCATCTCCTCGACGATGGAGTCCAGACGCATACGGATGACCTCGAGCGTGACGGGGTCGAACCCGGCGGGAAGCCGGCCGGTGGCGGATTCGGTCATGTGGGTCTCCTGGATCGGGCCGTGGCGTTCAGACGGACGGCTGGAGCCGGATGAGGAAGTGGCCGGCGTCGGTCAGCTCCACCGTGGCTCCGGTGGGCACATAGACGGTGGTGTCGGGCTCCTCCAGCAGACACGGGCCCTTCGCCCGCGCCAGCGCGGCGAAGCCGCGGTGCACCTCCACCTCGGTCCGTGCTCCGGTCGCCGGTTCGAGGATGGTGCGGCGCAGCAGCGTATGGGTCTCCCTGTCGGCTTCCACGATCTGCCGGACCTGCTGGACGTCACTGCGGCCGACCGCGCGCACCCGGGAGTTGACCAGCAGGATGTCGGTCTCGGTCCAGGCCGTGCCGGCCCCGAACTCGGTCTCGTAGTCGGCGATGAACCGCGCGCGCAGTTCGTCCTTGTCCGCCTCGGTGAAGGTCCCGCCCTTCAGCCGAGTGGTGACCTCGAAGATCTGGCCGACGAACTTCATGTCGGCCTCGCGGAACAGCTCCCGCCGGTCCTCGGGGATGCCCTCGGCGTCGAACCACGCCCGGGCGCGCCGCTCCAGGGCCTGGAACTCGCGGTCCAGGTCGGCGGCCGGCTGCCGCATCGTCCAGGGGCTGGTCCGCACGGCGGAGAAGACGGAATCGGCGTGCATGAGTCCGTAGGCCGAGAACACCGCGGCGTTGCGGGGGATGACGAGTTCGCTCACCCCGATCTCGGCGGCGATGCTCGCGGCAAACAGGCCGCAGGCGCCGCCGAAACCGACGAGGGTGAACTCCCGCGGGTCATGGCCGCGGTTGACGGTGATCTTGCGCAGCGCGTTCGCCATCTGGGAGGTGGCGAGGCGGTACACGCCCTCGGCCGCGGCGTCCTCGGTCAGTCCGAGGGGCTCCGCGACATGCGCGCGCAGTGCCTCGCGCGCCAGGTCCTCGTACAGCTCGACGGTCCCGCCGAGGTAGTAGCCGGGGTTGATCAGGCCGAGTACGAGTGCGGCGTCGGTGACCGCCGGGCGGGTTCCGCCCTTGCCGTAGCAGGCGGGACCGGGAGTGGAGCCCGTGCTGTGCGGACCGACCCGGAGCAGACCACGGCCGTCCACCCAGGCGGCGCTGCCGCCGCCGGCGCCGATCGTCTCGATGTCGACGACGGTCAGACTCGTCGGCAGACCGCCGATCTCGGCCCGCGGGAGCAGCCGGAACTCATCATCCATGATCGCGGCGGCATCCAGGCTGGTGCCACCCATGTCGGCGGTCAGCACCCGGCGCCTGCCCAATTGCTGCCCGAGCAGACGGGCGCCGGTGACGCCGCCGACCGGCCCGGAGTTGAACATGGAGATCGGCGCCTTGCTGGTCTCCTCGACCGACAGGAACCCGCCGTGGACCTGCATGATCTGCACACGAGCACGCAGGCCGCGGGCGCGCAGCTCCTCGGCGAGGTGGTCGAAGTGCGAGGCGACGAGCGGTTTGACCGCGGCGTCGAGCGCCGTGGTGACCATGCGCTCGTACTCACGGTAGACCGGCGTCAGGCTGCTGGAGAGGGTGAACGGGACGTCCGGGTGGTTCTCCCGCAGATACCGGCCGATGGCCTGCTCATGGGCGGGGTTGCGGAACGACCACAGCAGACATACGGCGATGGCTTCCGCGCCCGTGGCGAGCGCGGTGTCCACCGCTGCGGCGATGGCCTCCGGCCGCAACGGCACCAGGACCTCGCCGTGGGCGTCGACACGTTCGGCGACCTCGATGACGCGGCCGCGCTCGACGATGGTGGGCGGTGGCAGCATCTTGTGCGGGTCGCGCTCATCGGTCCGCGCCGACCGGGCGATCCGCATCGTGTCGCGGAACCCCTGCGTCGTGAGGAGCGCCACCGTGGCGTACTTCTGCTCGTCGACCGCGTTGGTGACGATCGTGTTGCCGAGCACGAACCGGTCGACGGCCGGGTAGAACTCCCTCTCGGACATGCCCGCGCGCTCCTGGAGCACGGCCAGCGCGCCCAGGATGCCGGTGGTGACGTCCTTCGTCGAGAACGCCTTCCCGCGGACCGCGCGGCCGTCGAGGACCGCGACCGCGTCGGTGAATGTGCCACCGACGTCGATACCAACCTGTAGTGCCATGTCTCAGCGTCTCCCTTGGCTCAGATTCGTGCAGGCGGTGAGGCGAGGCATCAGCCCTCGCCGCGCAGCTCGGCGAGGACTTTCTCGGCATGGTCGGCACGCACGGCCCGGTCGGTGATCAGCCGGGCGACCACGAGCGGCAGTTCCTCGGGGGTGGCGCCGGCGGTGACGGCGACATTGCGGGCGTGCAGCGACATATGGCCGCGCTGGATGCCCTCGGTCGCCAGAGCCCGGACCGCGGCGAGATTCTGTGCCAGGCCGACGGCGGTGATGACTTCGCCCAGCTCGCGGGCCGTGGTGACGCCGAGCAGGGCCACAGCGGCCTGCGCGACCGGGTGCACCTTGGTGGCCCCGCCGACCAGGCCGACCGCCATCGGCAGCTCCAGCGCGCCGACCAGGTTGCCGTCGGAGTCCTTCTCGAAGTGCGACAGGGACGTGTACCCACGGTACCGGCCGATCGCGTGCGAGTGGGCGCCGGCTTCGACGGCGCGGGTGTCATTGCCGGTGGCCAGCACGACCGCGATGACGCCGTTCATGATCCCCTTGTTGTGGGTGGCGGCGCGGTACGGGTCCGCCTCGGCCAGAGCGGCGGCGTGCACGATGTCGTCGACCACCTCAGGCCCTCCGAGCGCGTCGGCGTCGAACACCGCACGCGCCCGGCACAGCCGCAGGTCTGCCTTGTTGCTGAGGATCCGCAGCAGCGTGCGCCCCCGGGCGATCTGCCCGACCCGCCCGGCGATCGCCTCGGCCATGGTGTTGACGGCGTTGGCGCCCATCGCGTCGCGTACGTCCACGATCAGGTGCAGCACCACATAGGTGCATCCGGGAGCGTCGACCAGATGCACATCCACATCCCGGACGCCGCCGCCGAACCGGAGGAGCTGAGGGTCCTGTGCGTCGGCCAGCGCGATGAGCTCCTCACGCGCCTCGAGCAGGCGTAGCCGGGCGGTGTGCGGATCGGCGACATCGAGGACCTGGATCTGCGCCCGCATGAGCGCTTCCGTGGTCGAGGTGGTGAATCCGCCGGTGACGCGGGCGATACGGGCGGCGTTGCTGGCCGCGGCGATCACCGATGGCTCCTCGGTGGCCATGGGGATCAGATAGTCGCGGCCGTTGACGGTGAAATTGGTGGCCACGCCCAGCGGGACGCCGAGGACACCTATGGCGTTCTCGACCATGTGGTCGGCCTGCTCAAGGGTGAGGCCGTACTCGGGATCGAGCACCTCCAGACTCTCCGGCTCGACTGCGGCACCGCGCGCGATACGGGCGCGGCGCTCACTGATCGACAGGTCCTTCACACCGGAAAGCCTGCTGTTGACTGCCATGGATCCTCCTGCTTTCGGTGACGAGCTCAAGGGGAGACAGGCCCGGCGGAGCGGGGGGAGCAGCGGCATGGCTCCCGGGGGCGTGACGGTCAGGGCGGCGTCGGGCGCCGCGACCGCCCGTTTCACCACCCGGCCGGCGACCGGCGACCGGGCAGGTCCCGCGGATGTCCTCGCTGAGCGGGAAGCGGAATCAGCAGCTCGGCGCGGACGGCCGTGCCCTGCGAGTCCCGCTGAACCCGGCATGTTGTGGCGTAGGCGTGGACCAGGCCCAGCCCCCGCCCATCCACCATCTGGTCGGGCACCCCGGTGCCAGGGCACCGTTCCCGCCAGGTGCCGGCGTCTCTGACCTCGACGGAGGCCGTGGAGCCGTCGACCGTCAGCAGCAGGCTCACCTCGGAGCTTCCGCTGTGCAGCACGCTATTGGTGACCAACTCCGTGGCGATCACGCGCAGTGCGTCGATGGTCTCCTCGGGTGCCCCCCACCGTGTCGCCACGTCGCGGGTGAAGGCCCGCAGAGCGGGAACCGCCCGGGGCTCCACGCCCATGGAGCACATGGCGGACCGCTGCCGGGGCGCGGCCCCGCCGCACCGGCGGCGGTAGGTGGGTTGGAGTAGCTGTTCATCGATCATGATCATGTCCTGCGGTGAAGAGTCCGTCGTCACGCCGGAGAGTCACACTGTGGTCGAGGTGGGCACCGGGCCCTGCGGTACGGCCTGTGAACAGCAGATGTTCATGGGATGACGCCGCTGTCACACCTCAGACTTTAGATACGCCGGGTAACAGCGACCATGTACTATGAGTACACGGTGCAAAGTTTTCAATGGGTGATTCACACAGGGTGGGCAGGGCGGACAGGGTGGTGGACATGGGAGCGCCCCGGGACACCGAACGGGCGGCACGGCAGGCCGACGTCCCGGTGACCGCTGTCCTGGCCCTGCTCGATCTCGCCGCGAAAGGCCCCCCGGACGAGCCCGACGCCGTGACCGACCTGCTGCTCACCGAGCATCTCGACACCGCCACGGCCACCCAGGTGGGCCGCCGGGTTCGCGAGCTCCAGGGCGCGATGGCCCGGTCGCACCGGCGCGGACAGGAACTGGCCGCTCTGTTCTCCAGCGCACGGGAACTCGCCGAACTGCACGACGTGGATCTGCTGATCACCCGGCTGGTACGGCGCGCCCACGACCTGGCCGGAACCGATGTCACCTATCTGTCCGAGTTCGACGAGACCACCCGTGAGCTGAGGGTCCGCTCCACCGCCGGGGCGGTCGCCCCGTCCTTCCAGAAGCTGAGGGTGCCGCCCCATATCGGTCTGGCCAGCAAGATCGTCGAGTCCCGCGCTCCGCAGTGGACCTCACGCTATGAACAGCTGCGCGATGTGCCCCATGACGACAGCATCGACAACGCCGTCCGCGCCGAGGGCCTCGTCTCCATCGTGGGCGTCCCGCTGATCGCCGGCGGCCGGGTCCTGGGAGTGCTGTTCGCCGCCAATCGCACCGAGCACGCCTTCTCCCCGGAAGAGGTCTCGCTGTTGTCGGCTTTCGCCGACAACGTCGCCGTCGTACTGCAATCGGCCCGTCTGCTCACCCAGGCCCGCGACGCTGCCGCCGAGACACAGCGCGCCTATGACGCGCTGGCCGACCACGTCGAGGCGATGGAACGCGCCGGCCGGGTGCACGAGGAGCTGACCGCCGCAGTTCTGCGCGGAGGCGGCGCCGCGGATGTCGCGCGGACTCTGGGAGCGGCACTGGAGCGGCCCGTGGTCATCCTCGACGAGACCTATGCCGTGCTCGCCGCGTCCGACGACCGGAGCACCGCCTCGGTGATCGACCCGCCCGCCGTCCGGTCGGCGATCACCGACAGCCTGCGCTCCGGACGCTGCACTCCACTGGACCCGCCGACCGGCGAGTTCCACACCGCGGTCGCCGTACTCGCCGGAGAAATGATGCTCGGCGGCCTCCTCATCGGTGACGGCACGGTCGAACTCCGCGCGGTGGAACAGCGGACCATCGAGCGCGCCGCACAGATCACCGCGCTCCTCACCCTGAAACAGGACGCGGTCCTCCACGCCGAAGACCATGTGCGCGGTGAACTTCTCGGCGACCTCGTCAGTCCCGACGCCCGGCGGCGCGCGAGCCTGCCCGCCCGGCTGCGCGCCCGCAGACTGCGCCCGGAGGACCTGCGGACCGTCGTCATCACCGTGGTGGCGCCCGAACAGCGCCGTGCCGCGCTGCGGGCCACCCAGACGGCGGCCGCGCCGTCCGGCCTGGCGGGCGAAGTGGACGGCGTCGTCACACTCGTCGTGCCGGAGAGTGATCCGCAGCGCGCGGCGACCGCCGTCCGCGACCGCCTGTGTGCCGCGACGGGGGTCGGCGCGGTGCTGACCGTGGCCGCGCCCCCCGCGGAGAGCCTCGACGAACTGAGCGCGCGTTTTACGACGGCCCGGGATTGCGGCCGGGTGCTGACCGCCCTCGGCATCGAGGCGGCCGCGGTCGCGGCCGACGCCTACCTGCCGTACACGACGCTGTTCGCCCACGACCCCACCAGCGTGCGGCAGTTCATCGATCGCACCATCGCCCCCGTCCGGCGCTGGGACGCCGAACGGGGGACCGATCTGCTCGCCACCCTCCACCACTTCGTGGACTGCAACGCCAGCCCCGCCCGCACCGCGCGGCTGATGGGCGTGCACAGCAACACCGTGCTACAGCGGCTCGACAGGATCACCCAACTGCTCGGCAGCACATGGCGGGACGCGGAGTCGTTCTTCCGCATCTCGGTGGCGGTGCGCCTGCACACCCTGTCGGAAACTCTTCGAAGCTCCTCACATCCGCTCCGGCGTCCCTGACAGGAGCCCATCCAGGCGAGTGGAGCGGAGCGGCGTCAGGAGTAGAAGCGCACGTAGTCGAAGCGTGCGGTCACTCCCTCACCGGCCAGGGAGACGAGACCGATGGAGGGGTCGGAGCCGGCGGGCAGATGCCAGACCTGTGCCGTTCAGAAACTCGTCGTTCCTGGTCAGACACCCCATGACGTTTGAGGTCAAGCGGCATGGGGGTGTGTGTGGGCGGAACGCCCTCCTGCATCAGCACGATCATCTCCGAGTAGGCGAGGCGGCTGCCCCGCCAGTTGGCGGGCATCATCGCGTCCAGACGGTCCAGCGCTGGCTGGAGCGGGGCGATGGCCTCGGCTAGGTGATCCATCGCGGGTATGCGGATCTCCACCGGCGGCATGACCGCTTCTGCGACGGTTCGTCGGATGTTCTCGGTGGCCGCAGACAGAATCCCCGTCAGATCCGGCCTGAAGCTGCTGTTCATCCTGATGCCCTCCCTTGTGCGTGGCGAGCATCATCCGGCACGAGGGCGCCTGGAGGAATCCGGGCCGGAACCTTTCGACAGCCCAACTCCGTGCTGCCCGCCGCGGTTAGTCGGTCGTGGGCGGGCCGATGTGCAAGGACCAGGCCCCGGTGTAGTCGTCCAGGTCGATCCGCAGCGGCTCCAAGACATCGTCGTCGAGGACATCAGCCCGGATGATGCCGCCGGCCCCCAGGTGCACCGAGACACGAAGCTGCCGGGCTATCCGGTCAGGCACTTCTAACCCCATGGACGGCAGCGACACCATGGAACCAGCCTTGAGAACGAATGGCAGCTCGATGCACTCAGCGTCGCTCCCGATCTGCACCGGTGCCCCGAAGTGCACTGAAGGGTGGAACAGCATCTGGGTACGCCGCGCCTTTCTCCAACCCAGTCGCCCGATTGCCCGCAGTCGCCACAGCGCCTGTTTCAGACGATGTCCAGGGATGTCCCGCCAGATCGAGTAGCCGACGATCGTCACGTCCAGGCGGCCCACGTTCGACACGCTGGTACGCACCCACCACCGGCCCTCCTGCTTGAGCCGGGTGGGCCAGACCTCCACCCGGCCGCCCGTGAGGCGGTGACTCCACATCTGCCAGCCCAAGCTGCTGGCCCCGGTGACGGCGCCGAAGACCGCCAGCGCGTTGGTCCAGTTCATGGTCGGAGCCTAGAGAACCCCGCCACAGCCATCAGGCGATCGGGCCAGATCAGGCCCGTTCCCAGCGAAATCTATCCACAGGGAGATCGTCTTAGCGTCCTGCCCGGGGCGGGTGTCCGGTCCCGACGACACCGTGCCCCCCACACATACCCGGCACGAAGGGCGTTCAACGGCATGGCGCAGACGAAGTTCGACAAGCAGGTGGAGGAGACCGCCGAATCCATGGTGTTCGGCATCGGCCGCATCCTGGCCGGCTGGGACCTGGACGGCATCAAGCGCACCGACGCCACGTTCTGGCGCTCGGGCACCCGCGTCCTGCCGAAGGTGGAGGGCCGCGTAGCCCGCCGCTCCTACCGGGCCGGGTGGCAGCGCCTGTCCTTCCGCCTGGTGCTGGGGGCCGGGGCCACCGAGGGCGGCTACCTGCTCAGCCGGGATCCCGAAACCACCGCGCAGATCGTCCAGGACCTCTGGGAGAACCGGGACGCCGCCCTGGCCACCCTGGAGACCGGCGGGATCGGCGCGGCCTCCGTCGCGGCCGTCGGCGGCCTGGCGTACGGGATCCTCACCCGCAAGCGCCGCGAGCTGATGCGCGAGTGGGTGGTGCCGCTGCACCAGGCACTCGCCGTACCGCTGGGCATCGCGGAGCAGACCGACCCGCGCCGCTACCTCCACGTCCCCGTCAACTTCAACGACGACGACGCGGCGATACGCATCGACGTGCCCGCCCATCTGCGGTTCAACGAGGACCTGGTGGCCGACCTTATCGTCAAGAAACTCGCCCTGGAGAACGTCTCCTTCACCTGGCGCCGGGCCGGGAAGGACACGCACGTCATCGTCAAGAAACGGCACATCCCGCCCAAGGTGCTGCGTCTGTCCGACCCCGGCATGCGCGAGATCCTCGCGAAGATGCCCGAGTCTGCGCCGCTGATCGGCCTGGGGGCGAACAAAAAGAAGGTCTCCGTCGACCTGGACCACGACTCCCCGCACGTCCTGATCTCCGCAGGTACCGGCGGCGGCAAGTCGACCATCCTGCGCTGCATCTGCTGCCAGTTCATCCACCACGGCGCCCTGGCCTACGTCCTGGACTACAAGCGGATCTCACACACCTGGGCCCGCGGCGTCCCCGGCGTGACGTACTGCCGGGACATCGCCGAGATCCATGACGCCCTGATCCAGCTCGTTCAGGAAGGCCGGCGCCGTATCCGGCTCGCGGAGCAGCTGGGCGACGACGTCCTGGAGAAGGAGCCCTGGCGCGTCGGCCCGCGGCTGGTGATCCTGCTCGAAGAAGTCAACGCCACCATGGCGCAGCTCAAGCGCTACTGGGAGCGGATCCGCGAGAGCGGCGACCCGAAGGTCTCCCCGGCCGTCGACGCACTCGCCGAGATCCTGTTCATGGGCCGCGCGGTCCGTCTCCACGTGCTGCTGGTCGCCCAGTCCGCGACCGCCCGCGCGATCGGCGGGCCGGAGATGCGCGAGAACTTCGCCACCCGCATCCTGGTCCGCTACACCCTCAACACCTGGCGGATGCTGGTCCCCGAGGTCAGCCCGGCACCCGCCCCCACCCGGCACCCCGGCCGCGTCCAGGTCGTCCTCGGTGGCCGCGCCCAGGAGACGCAGGTGCTGAACCTCTCCGACGCCGAAGCCCGCGAGTGGGCGATGTCCGGCGTCCACACCAGCGGCGAGGCCGGCCCGCCCCTGCCTAATCCGCCCACACCTGAACCTGCGCCTGTCCTGCCCGCCCCCAGCACGGAGCCCTCCCCGGCACCGGCCGTGGACCCTAGCGGCCTCACCGACACTTAGTGGTCGGCTCCGGAAGTCCTTCGGGGGTTGACCCCGGGACGGGGCGTCTGTCGGGTGTCGCCGAGCTCCTGGCTGGCACAGCCGTTGACGAGGGCTGCTACCGCCAATCCGGATGGCCACGGCCATCACCGACCGCCTGGCCGGCCGCGGGCTCGAACCACTCCCGTGCCAGCGGACCGCGCGTTCGTCCACCAGGTCATCTTCAACGGACACACCCGGAGGTGTGCGTCAAACCAAACGGTTTGGGCGTTGTTCTCAGTCCGAGCGAGGGAACATGCGCTCGACGGCAGCCACCAGTGCGGCGCGGCGGGCGGCGATGGAGGGGTCCACGGCCTGGTCTGCGGCAGCGGCGGCGATTTCGGGCTGGCCTGCCCAGGTCATGGCGATCTGGTTGATCAGGGCGAGGACGTCGACCGGGTCCCAGGCCGGGTCGAGCAGCCCGATGCGCTGTGCGTCGCGGAGTTGGTCGAGCTTGCCGGCGATCGTGGCCTGGAGGGGGCTGGTGGGGTTGTCTGCGGGCTCGGCCAGCTCCAGGCGGCCCCACATGATCAGGCGGTAGTGGTCCGGACGTGCCGTGAAGTGGTCGAAGAGGATGCCGGCATAACCGGGCAGATCGGCCGGGTCCAGCTGAGTGGCCTCGACGAGTGCGGTCGTCTCGCGTTCGGCGACGTGCGCGTAAAGGGCTTCCTTGCTGCGGAAGTAGGCGTAGACACGTTCCTTGCTCGTCCTGGCCTGCTTGGCGATGCGGTCCACGCGGGCGCCGGCGATCCCGTGCCGGGCGAACTCCTCCTTGGCTGCGGCGACGATCCGCTGGCGCGTGGAGTCGGCGGACTCGCCCGCGATGGCGGCGTCCGAGGTCTGGCCAGGGTTGGTGGAGCGAGGCATGAGCCCAGGATAGGCGACCGAACCGTTCGGTTTTGCGTTGCACTCCAGATAAGCGTAGGGTCACACCGAACAGTTTGGTTTGGTCAGCTATGGGCTGCCGACATGACACGAGGAGCGATCTCATGCAGCACCGCACCCTGGGACAGCAGGGACTGCGCGTCTCCGCGCTCGGACTGGGCCTGATGGGGATGTCCCTGGCCTACGGCCCCTCGAACGACGAGGACGGCATCTCCACCATCCGCCGCGCCCACGAACTCGGAGTCGGCTTCTTCGACACCGCCGAGCTGTACGGCCAAGGCACCGGCAGCAACGAGACGCTGCTCGGCAGCGCAGTCAAGGACTTCCGCGACGAGGTCATCCTGGCCACCAAGTTCGGCTTCGACATGACCAGCAAGACGCCGGGGAGCGGCGTCAACAGCCGCCCGGAGAACATCCGCAAGGTCGCCGAGAACAGCCTGCGCTACCTCCAGACCGACCGCATCGACCTCTTCTACCAGCACATCTCCGACCCCGACGTACCGGCCGAGGAGGTCGCCGGCACTGTCGGTGACCTGATCGCCGAGGGCAAGGTGCAGTACTTCGGTCTGAGTAACGTCGGCCCGCAGTACATCCGCCGCGCCCACACCGTCACCCCGGTCACAGCCCTTCAGTACGAGTACTCGGTCTTCGAACGCGAAGTAGAGGACGAGATCCTGCCGGTCCTGCGAGAGTTGGGGATCGGCCTGGTACCGTACTCGCCGCTCGGCCGCGGCTTCCTCTCCGGCGTGGTCAAGCCCGCTGACGAGTATCCCGAGGGCGACATGCGCCGCTGGGACGAGCGCTGGCAGGGCGAGAACTACGCCTACAACCTGAACGCCGCCGAGCAGCTCCGAAAGCTCGCCGCCACCAAGGGCATCACCCCCGCCCAGCTTGCCCTGGCCTGGCTACTCGCCCAGGGCGAGGACGTAATCCCGATCCCGGGCACCCGCAGCGCCACACGTCTGGAGGAGAACGTCGGCGCCACCGACGTAGAACTCACCGAGGCCGACCTGGCCCGTATCCGGGAGGTCCTTCCCCAGGGTTCCGCAGGCAGCCGCTACCCGGCCTCGATCATGGCTGGCTTCCGCACGGACTGACAGCCCGTACACCAAGTTCGGCGGTCCCGGGCATGCGGCGGCGAGCAGCGGCGGCATGTCCTCCCGGGCGGGGCTGTGACCGGGGTCTGTGCCCACGTGCGCACCAGCCACGGCGCGCCCTGCTCCTCCTGATCAACCTCGAGGTCAACCGCTGACGGACGATCCGGCGGGGTGCCGGGGGTGCGACAGGCAGGGCTTCCCAGAATGCGGGCGGCGAAAAACCACTTCTACAGATTGGCCTGCCTGTCTTGTCTGTTGCCCAGGCCCGTGCGATAGCCCCGACCCCCGCCGAGCGCGAGCGGCTGAAGAGGATGGCCTACGGTCAAGACCGAGCACCGGCTGCGTATGCGGGCTCAGGTGGTCCTGCACGCGGCGCGTGGGCGCTCCAACGCGCGCATCGCCCGTGAGACCGGATTACACCTGGACACCGTGCGGACCTGGCGGAACCGATTCGCTGCGCTGGGACTCACTGGGCTAGCCGATCGCAAGCGCTCCGGCCGTCCGCCCCGCTTCACCGCCTTGCAGGTCGCCCAGGTCAAGGCCCTGGCCTGTCGGCTTCCCTTCGACGCCGGCGCGCCACTGTCGCGTTGGTCGTGCTCGGAGCTGGCCCGCGAGGCCATGGCGCGAGAGATCGCCACGTTCGTGTCGGCCTCCACCGTGCGTCGCTGGCTCGCCCAGGACACCCTCAAGCCCTGGCAGCACCGATCCTGGATCTTCATCACCGACCCTGACTTCCGCCCCAAGGCCGAGCGCGTGCTGGACCTCTACGCCCGCACCTTCAACGGCAGGCCGCTCGGTGCGGACGAGTACGTCATAAGCGCGGATGAGAAGACCTCCATCCAGGCCCGCTGCCGCTGTCACCCCACCCTCGCAGCAGGGCAGGCGAGGGCGATGCGAGTGAACCACACCTACGGCCGCGGCGGAGCGCTGACCTACTTGGCCGCCTACGACGTCCACCACGCCCGCGTGTTCGGCCGCACCGAAGCACGCACCGGCATTGACCCGTTCATGGCTCTCGTCGCTCAGGTCATGAGCCAGGAACCGTACACGAGCGCAAAACGCGTGTTCTGGGTCGTCGACAATGGCTCCTCCCACCGCGGCAAGAAGGCCGCAGACCGGCTGACCGCGGCGTTCCCGAACACGGTGCTGGTCCACACCCCGGTGCACGCCTCCTGGCTGAACCAGGTGGAGATCTTCTTCTCCGTCGTGCAGCGCAAGGTCGTGGCGCCCAATGACTTCACCGACCTTGCCCAAGTCGGGAACCGGCTCCGAGCTTTCGAAGACCGCTACAACGCCACGGCACAGCCGTTCCAGTGGAAGTTCACCACTCCGACCTGGGCGATCTGCTGGCCAGACTCGACCGGCACACCGCCGATCACCCAGAAGAATCCTCCGTCGCGCCGGCAGCTTGATCAACCCCCGAAGGACTTCCGGAGCCGACCACTAAGACCGTGTCCTATGTGGTGAGGCGTCGTTGACCTCGGTATGGGGCGGGGTACGTGGAGTTGGATTGTTCCCGACGGCCTGTGGGAGATCGCGAAGCCGCTGATCCCGCCGTCGAGGGTTCGGCCGCAGGGCGGTGGAACGCAGGACACGCCTGATGAGACGTTGTTCGCGGCCATCATCTATGTGCTGGTCAGTGGCTGCGCCTGGCGGGCTCTGCCGCCCTGCTTCGGCATATCGAAGTCGACCGCCCACCGCCGGTTCCTCATCTGGTCGAGAGCCGGTGTCTGGGGTCGCCTGCACGAAGCCGTGTTGCACCGGCTCGACGACGCCGGCCTCATCGATGTCACCCGTGTCGTCCTGGACACCGCTCACGTGCGGGCGAAAAAGGGGGCGAACACACAGGTCCGAGCCCCGTGGACCGCGGCAAGCCGGGTTCCAAGATGCACGTCTTGTCGGACGCGAACGGACTGCCTCTCCTCGTCGGCGTCTCAGCCGGCAACACCCACGACAGCGAAGGGCTGAAGCCCATGGTCGAGGGTCACCAAACGAGACACGACCCTCACCGCGGCCGTCACTTCAAGCCCCAACGTTTGCGTGCAGACAAAGCCTACGACCGGGCTGATCTGCGCAGATGGCTTCGCTGGAAGCGCATCGGAGTGCGTATCGCCCGCAAAGGCATCGAGTCCAGCGAACGATTAGGGCGACGCCGCTGGGTCATCGAGCGCACCATGTCGTGGCTGTCCGAATACCGCCGGCTCAGCCCCCGCTACGAACGCAATCCCCGCAACTACCTGGCCTTTCTCGGACTGGCCGCCACCCTGTGCTGCTACAAGAGGCTCGTCCGCCTCACCACATAGGACACGGTCTAAGGTCGACCGGACCCCGACGCGGCGGGCAATCTTGCGTGCCGGGCAGCACACCAAGCCACCTTCTTGCGCATCTCGCAAGCAGTCGTGCGGCAGGCGCATGACGGGCTTACGGTGTTGCCATGACCCAAACGCACCAGCCCCACCACCACCATGGCGAAGGCGGTCACCACCCCGACCACAGCCATAGCGGCCACCAAGAGCACAGCGATGGCGGGCAGGTGGAGATCCTCGATCTGGATGCCGAGGTGCTCGCCGAGCACATAGCGTCCATCACCGCCTGGCTGCCGCTGAAGAGTGAGCCGCGCCAGATCGTGGACCTGGGCTGCGGCACCGGCGCGGGCACCTTCGCACTCCTCGAACGCTTCCCCGACGCGCACGTCACCGCCGTCGACGCCTCGGCCGGGCACCTCCAGTTCCTGCGCGAGAAGGCATGCGCCCGCGGTGTCGAGGAGTGCGTACGGACCGTGCAGGCCGACCTCGACAGCAACCGCTGGCCCGATCTCGGCAGGCCGGATCTGGTGTGGGCCTCGGCCTCGATGCACCACATGGCCGACCCCGACCGCGCCCTCCGGAGCGTCCACGAACTGCTTGCCCCCGGGGGCCTGTTCGCCGTCGTCGAGCTCGCGGACTTCCCCCGCTTCCTGCCTGCCGGCGCCCCGGAGAACCGGCCGGGCCTCGAAGAGCGCGCCCATGCCGCGACCGACAGCTTCCACGCCGAGCACGTTCCGCACCGCGGCGCGGACTGGGGTCCGATGCTGACAGCCGCCGGCTTCACCGTCGAGGACGAGCGCACCATCACCGTCAACATCGAAGGTGAGCGCAGCGAGGCGATCGGCCGCTACGCCTACGGCAGCCTGCAGCGCATCCGCGGCGTCGCCGCCCCCGCTCTCAGCCCCGAGGACCTCACCGCTCTCGACGACCTCCTGGATACCGACAGCCCGAACAGCCTCCTGCGCCGCGAGGATCTCGCCGTACGCACCGAGCGCACCGTCTGGGCCGCCCGCCGCGCCTGACACCAGGCGCAACACAGGGTTGCCTGCCCGGGCCGCCTCAGCACCGAATTGCTTGCCTCATACGCAACCACCGCCTGCGCAGCGCCAAGCGCTTCGTTGGGCTGAGCAACCACGCCCGCGCAGCGCTATCGCCGCGACCCCACAGCGCGGGCGGAGAGGAAAGGGAGCATTCATGACCGCACCACAGATCCCCGCCGACTACGAAGCCTGGTGCCAGGACCGATGGGAAGAGATCGCCGGCGCGAACGGCAAGGCCAAGGTCGTCGCCAACGCCAAGATCACCGACCCGGGCCCTCATACGCTTCCCGGCATCCCCGGTGAATGGCGCACCACCGAAGCGGGAGACCTGACCGTGACGGCCAAGGCCATCGACGGCGTGCAGGTGGCCGGCAGACTGGTCGATGGAACGAGCCCCGTCCCCTCCGGCACCTCCCTGGAATTCCCTGACAACCGGATCGGCTTCGCCGGCGGCGCGGACGGCTCCTACGGCCTGGTCGTCATGGACCAAGGCCGCGTCGAGCGCACCGGACTCACAGGCATCGACACCTTCCCCTACAACCCCGCCTGGGTCTTCGAAGGCCAGTACCGAGCAGCTCCCGAAGGGCGCCGCATCGAGGTGCCGCGGCTGACCAGCCCACGCAGCACCGAAGCCATCCTGGCCCCCGTCGACCTGGCCGTGACCATCGACGGCGCCGAATTCGTCCTGGCCGTCCTCCAGGACTTCCCCGGCCATCGCCTGGTGATCTTCACCGACGAGACCAACGGCGAATCGACGCCGACGATCGGCCGCTGGCTGGTGCTGCCGCTGCTGGAGCCCGGCAGCACCGTGACAGTCGACTTCAACAAGGCCACGCTCTCGCACCACCACCTGAACCCGGATGTATTCGTCTGTCCGCTCAGGCCGCCCGGCAACCACCTGCCGATGCGCATCGAGGTCGGCGAGCGCGCACTGATCGACGCCACCGCCCAGAGCTGATACACCCCACCCCTGCCGGAACCCATCAATATGTAACGCAAGAAGGAAGATCTCCATGAGCAAGGACCTGAAGGACAAGGCCGTCACCTACCTCCGCGCGCTGGAAAACCGCGACTGGAAAGCCGCCCGGTCCCTGTGCGCCGAGACGACCACCGTCTGGCACAACGATGGCAAGGGCGAGCAGTCCATCGAGGAGAACATCGCCGGGATGGAAGGGCAGATCGAATCCATCGAATCGATGCGCTACGACATCCTGCGTCAACTCACCCAGCCGGGCGAAGTCCTCCAACAGCACGTGGTCCACGTCGCCACCACAAGCGGCATGCGCGGCGAGGTCCACGCCGCCGTCTACTTCGGCTTCGACGATGCCGGACAGATCAAGCGCATTGAGGAGTACGCCAACTTCATCCCCGTCGGCGGCCAGGACAGCTGACGGCGGCAGTGCAAACCCCCTCATCGCCACGGCGCACAGTCCGTGGCGATGAGGGGCGCTGACATTCAGGCGAGCCTGAGAGAGCTTGACGGCGCCATGACCTCGAAGGGGCCTCACCTACTGCCCGGGGCCGCCGACTACCAGCTCGGCGGCCCCGGGCAGTGGCTATGCTCCCCGCCTCTGCACCGCAGCTCACGCAACGGCGGCAGTCCCGTGATCGGCTACAGCTTCATCCACACCGCCATTGCACTGTCCAGGCCCGGCCCCGCTGGCCGCAGAGGATAGGAGCTTAACTGGCCTGGTCTCGGCTGCGGTTGGTTGGTCGGCGGCGTTGGAGGAATGCGCAGAAGGCCACCGTCTCTTGACTGGGATGTTCCCCGATTTCTGCCAGGGTCTTGGTGAGCAGGGCCAGCGTTCGCGTAATGGCGTCTTGCTGGCCAAGGCGGGCCTGGAGGCGGGCGATGCCCTCGTAGAGGGCCTGGTTGTAGCGGTCGAGTGTGCGGGCACGTTCCAGAAGGATGAGGGCTCGCTCCGGGTCGGTGTCGTCGATGGTGTGGGCCAGGGCGCTGAAGGCGTCGAGCACGTCGCGGCGCAGCGCTTCACGAGGGGCCTCGATCCATTCAGCGGTCACGTCTTCGGCCAGGTCCCCTCGGTAGAGCTCGCCGATGCACTGCAAGGCGGCGAGGCGGTGCTCGTTGCTGTGACCAGAACGAGCGGCATCGAGAGATTTGTACGCCTTCCAGAGGTCGACGCTGACGCGCTCAGGATCGAGGGTGTAGGGGCCGTCCTGGCGGACGATCACCTCGGACAGTGCCTCCTCATGGGTTGCGGTGCTCCGGTCATCGACCCGGAGAACAAGGCGCTGACCCGCTCGCGGCTGTCCCACGTCGACCAGAACTACCTGCGCGCCGACACCATCGCCGCGGCGAACGCCGCGCTCATCACGCCCAGTCCCGCATCGAGCTGGCCCAGATGTGGGGCGGCGGGGTGAAGCCGGAGATGGTCGCGACCGACAACGCCTCGTACTCCGACATGGCCTTCGGCCTGTACAAGTTGCTCGGCTTCCGCTTCGCCCCGCGCTTCCGCGACCTCGCCGACCAGAGGTTCTGGCGGGCCGACCTGCCCGGCGGTGAGGCGCCGGCCGCCGGGTACGGGCCGCTGGAGGCCGTCGCCTGCAACAAGGTGAACCTCAGCGGATCGCCACGCACTGGCCGGACATGGTCCGCGTCGCCGGATCGCTCATCACCAACCAGGTCCGGGCCTACGACCTGCTGCGGATGTTCGGCCGCGAAGGCCACCCGACCCCGCTCGGCGCCACGTTCGCCGGGTACGGGCGGATCGACAAGACCATGCACCTGCTCGCGCTGGTCGACCCGGTCGACGACACCTACCGCCGGCTGATGAACCGGCAGCTCACCGTGCAGGAGTCCCGCCACCGGCTCGCCCGCGCGATCTGCCACGGCGGCCGCGGGCAGATCCGCCAGGCGTACCGCGAGGGCCAGGAGGACCAGCTCGCCGCCCTCGGCCTGGTCCTCAACGCCGTCGTCCTGTGGAACACCCGCTACCTGGACGCTGCCGTCGCCCAGCTCCGCGCCGAGGGCCACGACATCAAGGACGAGGACGTCGCCCGCCTCTCTCCGCTCAAGGACCGGCACATCAACTTCCTGGGCCGCTACCTGTTCAACATCAAGGCCAGCGGCCCCGGCCAGGGCCTGCGCCCGCTGCGGGACCCGGACGCCGTCGAGGACGGCGAAGGCGAGGAGTGATGGGCGACGCACCCGACCTGTCGGGCCGTTCGTTGTCGAAGCGGAGGTCCCGCGCAGATACCCGGGACCGGTAAGAAGAGGACACCATGGCGCGCACGAAGGTCCGGCCGCTGGGCCGCTGCACCCGCTGGTGAAGACGGCCGGGAAATACGCGGTGTCCGGGCCCTGTGGCGACCTGCTGCCGGTGGACCGCTTCACCCTCACCCGCTCCCGCCGCGCCTGACCCGTCGGCGGGGGCCGGTCCTCCGGCTTGACTTCGAGCGCGCTCCAAGTCCTAGCGTCGGAGGCGTTCGTCAGTGCTCAAGGTACCGCCCGGTCCGCCGGGCAGGAGGAGTATCCGCGCATGATCACCCGAACCACGCTCGGCTCGTCCGGTCTCACCGTCAGCGCGATGGGCCTGGGGTGTATGGGGATGAGCGAGAGCTATGGCGCCGCCGACTGGGACGGCGGCCTGGCCACCATCGATCGGGCCCTGAAGCTGGGCGTCACGTTCCTGGACACCTCCGATTCCTACGGCACCGGGCACAACGAGGTGCTGGTGGGCCGGGCCATCCACGGCCGCCGGGGCCAGGTGCAGCTGGCCACCAAGTTCGGCATCGACCGCAGTGCCGGCGACCGGGCACGCCGCATCCGCGGTGCCCGGGACTACGTGCTGCGCTCCTGCGACGCCTCGCTGCTGCGGCTGGGCGTCGAGGTGATCGACCTGTACTACGCCCACCGCCCGCCCCAGGACGTGGAGATCGAGGAGACCGTCGGGGCGATGGCCGAGCTGGTCGAGGCGGGCAAGGTCCGCCATCTGGGCCTGTCCGAGGTCGACGGCGAGTTGCTGCGCCGGGCGCACGCGGTGCACCCGATCACCGCGGTGCAGAGCGAGTACTCGCTGTGGACCCGCGACGTCGAGGCGGTCACTCCGGCGATGGCCGAGCTGGGGGTCGGGCTGGTGCCGTACTCGCCGCTGGGGCGGGGGTTCCTGACCGGCACCCTGGACCGCTCCACACTGGGCGAGAAGGACTTCCGGCGCACCAACCCTCGCTTCGCCGGCGAGGCGGGCGAGGCCAACGAGAAGATCGCGCAGACCGTGCGCGAGGTGGCCGACCGGCTGGGTGCCACCCCGGCCCAGGTGGCGCTGGCCTGGGTGTACGCCCAGGCCGAGCGGCTCGGGGTGGCGGTGGCGACTATTCCGGGCACCCGCAGCCCTGCACGGCTGGAGCAGAACGCGGCTGCGCTGGAGCTCACCCTGGACGCCGAGGCGCTGGCCGCGCTGGACCCGCTGAGCGACCGGGTGATGGGCGAGCGCTACACCCCCGCGCACACCGCTGAGGTCGCTCGGGGTTAGCCGGTGGGCTCGACGCGCACGACGTCCAGTTCGACGACGTCGTTGACGTCGCGCCCACCGGTGACCTCGCCGGTCACGACCAGCCGGGGTCGGGCCGGCGGTGCCCGTACTGCTCGACGGCCAGGATCGCGCCCCGGTTGCCGGAGCCCGGGGGGATCTCGCCGTAGGAGACCAGCGCCCGGTACCCGTCCGCGCCCACCGCGAGCACGCCGACGCTCAGCTATGTGTCGTCAACCGATGGCACCCTCAAGTGATCAACGCACCACCCACGGATGATCATGTGATCGTGGAGGCACAGGTGCGTGACTATGGGTTTTCGCCAGCCCAGCAGGATGAGATCTGGAGACGCTGGCGCGAGGGGCAGTCGTTCAGCTTGATCGGGCGGGCGCTCGGGGCACCGATGCAGAACGCTCGTCGGTTCCTGCACCAGAGCGGCGGCGTCCGTCTCACTCCGCAGCAGCGATCAGAGCGGCATCTGAGCGGCAGCGAGCGCGAAGAGATATCCCGCGGCATCGCCGCCGGGGAATCTGGTCGGCAGTTGGCCAGGCGGCTGGGCCGATCGCCTTCGACCGTCTCCCGGGAGATCGCCCGCAACGGAGGCCGGGATCGCTACCGTGCCGCATCCGCCGATGAGGCCGCCTACGCGCGCGGGCGCCGGCCCAAGCAGGCCAAGCTCGCCCAACGACCGGCTTTGCGCGCCTTGGTGGAGGCGAAGCCGGCTCTGTGCTGGTCTCCCGATCAGATTGCAGGGTGGCTTCGACGCCAGTTCCCTGGTGACACCGCCATGCAGATCTCCCACGAAGCGATCTACCTCTCGCTCTACAACCCCCGTCGCCGCCAGGCAATCGACCGCAGCCTCACTCAGCGCCTACGGTCAGCCCGGCCCATGCGCCGCCCGAAGATCGCCCGTCGGCCCACCGGGCGGGGCATCATCCGCGGCATGGTGTCCATCACCGCCCGCCCCGCCGAGGTCGAGGACCGGAAGGTCCCCGGTCATTGGGAGGGCGACCTCGTGATGGGCACCAGGCCCTCGGCAGTTGCCACGCTCGTCGAGCGCACCAGCCGCTACACGACCATCGTCGCGCTGCCCGGCGGCATCAAGGCCGAGCAGGTCACCCCGCACCTCACCAGGATCCTCCTCGGCATCCCGCCCCACCTGCGGCGGACGCTCACCTGGGACCGCGGCCGGGAGATCGCCGAGCACCAGGCCATCACCACCGAGACCAGGATGCCGATCTACCTCTGCAAGCCGCGGAGCCCGTGGCAGCGCGGCAGCAACGAGAACACCAACCGGCTGCTTCGGCAGTACCTCCCCAAGGGCGCCGACCTCCGCACGTTCAGCCAGGCCGACCTGGACGCCATCGCTCACGAACTCAACCACCGTCCGCGCAAGACCCACGGCTACCGCACTCCGGCAGAGGTCTACGCTGACCTCCTGAACAGCAGTGATGCGCTGACCGCTTGAGCTCGCCGCGGCTACCTGTCCATCCTGGCCGGCATGCTCGCCATGGGTATCGGTATGGGTCTGTCGATGACTCCCTCCACCGAGGCCATCACCAGCTCCCTGCCCCGCGCCAAGCAGGGCGTCGCCTCCGCTCTCAACGACGTCACCCGCGAGTTTGGCACCACCCTGGGTGTTGCGATGCTCGGCGCGCTCCTGGCCAACGGCTACCGCAGCGCCATCGACGACAAGCTCGACGGCATCCCTGCCGGTGCTGCGGACACCGCCCGCGAAGGCATCGCCAACGCCATTGAGGTCGCGCCCAAGACCGGCAGCCACGCCCAGGACCTGGTCCACGCCGCGCAGCAGTCCTTCGTCGACGGCTGGCAGCAGGCCATGTGGATCGGCGCCGCCGTCATGGCCGCACTGCTTGTCTACGTCGCCCTGCGTGGTCCGAAGAACACCGTACCCCTCCAACCCGACGCCGAGGCAGCCCCGGAGACCGAGGTCGTGGAGAACGTCGCCGCCCGCTGATCCCGCAGAAACCGAGTGCGGACGGAGCGCGACGCCGCCCGCACGGCAGGCGGCCGTCGGGCACACCGCGACATCACTGAACCCTTTTCAAGCTGGCGGTGCTGACCGCGAGTTGGACTGTCCTGCGCAACGACGAAGCTCCTGGTAGATGGGTTCTCGAGCAAGATCACCCGTGTCCGCCAGGAGCTTCGCGTGATTGTCTACCCGTCCTCGATTGATCTGTCCAGCCGCACCTTGCGGTTCCTGACCGGGCAACTGACAGCCCGGCGGCAGGAGATCGGAACGCGGTGGCGGCGCCTTCCTGCCGGACGTCAGGCCCTGCTCGCCCTGGCCCACCTGCGGTGCGGTGACACTTACGCCCAGCTCGCCGCCGGGTTCGGCATCGGGATCGCGACCGTGTACCGCTACATACGTGAAGCCGTCGAGGCCCTGGCCGCCCTCGCCCCGTCCCTGGACGAGGCGATGACGACGATCCGGGCGAAGGCGTTCGTCATCCTCGACGGCACCTTGCTGCCGATCGACCGCATCGCCGCCGACACCCCGTACGACTCCGGGAAAGCGCTCGCCCGGCCGGGCAGCGAGGCATGTACCGCCTGCGAAGCCCGCCATCTCCCGCGGTCCTGAAAGTGACAGCAAGTACAACAGCCGGGCTGCCCGGTGGGCCCGGCGAAGGGCATTGTCCACCGCGTGCATCAGGCCGCAGTGCTCTGACCAGGGCATTTTTCCGCATGCGTGTCTAGGCTGGGAAACCCCAGGAGGGCGGAGGAGGTGCCCCATGCCACGCCCTGTGTGGTCCGGAGCGGTCAGCTTCGGGCTCGTGACTTCTCTGAACTGCTGAGGTTTCGACGTCGGCGCCCGGGTTGAGTAGTTGAAGTACAGGGCGTACTGGCCAAGCCATCCGTGCGGGTCCCCGGCCCGTCCCGGCAAGGGGCTCGCACAGAGCCGGAATCAGCTCGGCTGGTCGCCGGTGTACCGGTAGATGTCGCCGGCGCTGTTGACGTGCCACACGGTGCCGTCGGCGCCCGCGCCGATGTCGGTGGCGGCGCCGGGGATCTTGATCCACGGGTTGGTGCCGCTGGCGTCGTTGTTGGTGTACCGGTAGATGCTGCCGGCGGGGTCGATGCCCCACACGTTCGTCCGGGAGCCTACCGCGATGCGCTTGAGGCTGCCGGGGACGCTCTTCCACGTGGTCGAGCTGTCCTGGTCCCCGATGTATCGGTAGATCTGGTTGCCGCTGTTGACGCACCACACGGTGCCGTCGGCGCCCGCGCCGATGTCGGTGGCAACGCCAGAGATCTTGATCCACGGGTTGGCGTCGTTGTTGGTGTAGCGGTAGATGGCGCCGGCGGAGTCCACCCCCCACACGTTCGTCCGGGAGCCCGCGTCGATGCGGACCAGGCTCCCGTTGATGCCCACCCAATTGGTGGTCCCCTGGTCTCCGGTGTACCGGTAGATCTGGTTGCCGCTGTTGACCCCCCACACGGTGCCGTCTGCCGCGGCACCGATGTCGCTCAATCCCCCGGGAATGTTGATCCACGGGTTGGCGTCGTAGTTGGTGTACCGGTAGATGGCGCTCGCCGCGTTCACACCCCACACCGTCGTCCTGGACCCCACCGAGATGGCACTGAGACCGCCCGCGACCTTCACCCAGTCCGCCATGCCGAGCACACCCTTTCTCGAATCCGGTAGTAGCCGTCATCCTTCGCAATGAGATGAGCTGATAAGCCAGGAGAACGCCTGTCCTGATCTCAAATAAGCCAGTAAGGGAGTGTTTCAACTCCTATCTCCTTGTGGGGCGGAGGCAGGAGCGCCTCGGGAGGCAGTACTTTGGCGCGAAGCGTTGTCCCACCCTGGGGGGATCGACACGAGCGCCGGTTCATGCCTCCCACCAGGTCGGCCCTGCCGGCCGGAGGTGGACGGGGCCGGCGCGGGAGACCGAGAGACGGCAGGAGCGAGCGTTCAGCGGATACAGCGCTCACACAGGTTCCCGGGCTGGCATGCCGAGCATCACCGGCCCTGTCCGGGGCCCTGTCGACCTGGCTGATCTTGGACTGGGCTCCGGCCAGGCTGACCTGGAGTCCTTCGATGTCGCCGAGCCAGCCTTCCCGCTCTGCCTCGGCGATGCGGTCGAGTAGGTTGTCGTGGATCTCCACCAGGCGGCCGCGTTGTGCCGGATCCGGTCGAAGCAGTGAGCAGCGCACGCAGGCCTCTCTGAACTTGGGGGCCGGGTCCGTCCCAAAGCCTCTGATCTGCAGCTCTGTGAAACCGAATCGGTGATGCCAGAGGAATCACAGCGAGACGTCCCGGAGCGAGAGCCGCTCCGCCTGCCGCCTCAGTACTGTGGCTTCGCATGACCGACACCGAGATCGAGATCACCGCAGACCTGGTCCGCGACCTGCTGCAGGAGCAACATCCCGACCTTGCAGGGCTGGTCATCCGCGAGGTGGCGGGCGGCTGGGGCAACCAAATGTGGCGCCTCGGGGATGAGTTGGCCGTGCGCATGCAGCGCATGGACCTTACCCCGGAGCCCCAGCTCAAGGAGCGGCGGTGGCTCCCCGTGCTGGCTCCGCGCCTGCCGCTCCCGGTACCGACTCCGGTGCGGTTCGGCGAACCGTCCGAGCGCTTTCCCAAGCACTGGACCGCGATGACGTGGGTTCCCGGCGAGCCGCTGGACCACGGCTCGATCAGCCGCGGCGTCCACGCGGCCGACACGCTGGCGGGTTTCCTCCGGGCGCTCCATGTGGAGGCGCTCGCCGAGGCGCCGATCGCTACGGACCGCGGTGCCCATCCCAGGAACTGCACGGACGGCTTTGAGAACTTCTTCCAGGCCGTTGCCCCCGACGACATCGCTGCCGGCGTCCGGGCCGTCTGGGAGGACGCCGTTGCGGCCGACGCGTGGGAGGGCCCGCCGGTGTGGGTGCACGGCGACCTGCATCCCGCGAACGTCGTCGTCTCGGACGGAACGCTCTCGGGCATCGTCGATTTCGGTGACATGTTCGCCGGGGATCCGGCGTGGGACCTCGCCGCCGCGTGGGTGCTGCTACCCGCGGGCACGGCCTCACGGTTCTTCGACATGTACGCGCATGCAGATGAGGCGGCGATCCGGCGCGCCCGCGGGTTGGCCGCGATGAAGAGCCTCTTTCTGATGCTCATGGGGCAGAACGGAGATCGGGGCCTTCCTGGCGGCAAGCCGAACTGGGGACCTGTAGGCCGGGCGGCACTTGATCGTGTTCTGAAGGGTGTTTGATGCGCGCTTCTTTGAACTTGTTCTCGATCTTGGTTGAGGGCCACGGGACAGTCCACCTCCGTGGGTTCATCGATCACCACGCGTGGTGGGGATGCCAAGGTCCACGGCCGCATGCCGCCCGTGGCCAGCCGCCTCTGACATGACGGACATCCTGATCCGTACCGCACCCTGAGCGACGAGCCCTCACCCCGTTCGGCGCGCGAGGTGCGCTGAGGGTCAGCGGGTGCGGGTGATGTCGTGGCCCTGGTCGGGCGAGGTGGGCCTGACCCGAATTCGAACGTGTAGTGACGCATAAGTAGCACTGAGTAGATGTTTTCCGGTTGTCTCCTGCACGATCGTCCGCTTGTGGGCGCTATGAGGGTGGAGGACTCCAGCGGTCCTCTGGTGCTGAATGAGGCATCGTCCGCGACAACTGGAAGGGGCCGAGCGGCTCCCGCCGAGACGGTCGCCACCACCCTGCAGGCGGCCATCCGTGCGCTCCCCGTGGCAGCCGAGGACCGCACGGGCTACCAGGCCCTGTTCTCGTATAGCTACGGCGAAGGGACAAGTAACTCAGCGTGACTTCAGGGCCTCCGCTTGAGTACGGGGCCCGGGGACCGCTCCGTTGTTCATGGCGGAGAAGGCGGCGTGCGCGGCCTCGACGGCTTCGGGGTACGCCTCGCGCTTGGCGTGCTCGGCGAGCGCCCGGTAGATGCTGGCCACCGAGGGGTTCTGGCCCTTGCGCTTGCCGGTGGGGATGATCAGATCGGGCTGGATCTGCTCGACGGACTCGCCGCCCGCGCGGCGCCGCAGCACAATGTGCAGCATGTCGTCGGTGATGACCGGCGGTCGGCCGCCGTGCTTGCCCTTGCGTGCCGCGGTGTCGAGCCCTTCGAGCGTCGACTCGCGGATGTTCTCCCGCTCGGTCTCCGCCATCGCCGCGAAGAACGCGAACAGCAGCTTGCCGGGCCCGGTGGGGTCGTAGACGCCGGGCAGGGGTCCGGCGAGCATCTCCAGGACCAGGCCGTGGGCGGTGAGGTGGTCCGTCAGGGCGGTGAGTTCGGCGGCGTCGCGGCCGAGCCGCTTCATCTCGTACACGGTGAAGATGACCCGGCAGTGCGGGGCGTGCGCCTTGACCTCCCGTGCGGCCCGCAGCGCCTCTTCGAACCGGGGGCAGACCCGTACGCGGGTGCTGATCTTCTCGCTGAAGATCTTGTCCCTGGGGATGCCGTGCTTGCTGAGCGCGTCGAGCTGGGAGTCGAGTTCCTGCCCGAGGGTCGAGCAGCGGGCGTAGCCGATGCGGATGTCCGCGCTCGGCAGGTCCGGGTCGATCGACGCCGGCGGCGGGGTGCCCGGCCGCCACGGCCGGCCCGGGCCACGGTCGGCCGGGGGGAGACCCGCAGCGCCTTCTTCAGCCGGGGCACCATGGTGAAGCGGCGGGTGTGGTATGCGGAGGCGACCGCGCCGCCGCGCGAGCGGCAGGGCGAGCCGGGTTGTGCGCCGCACTTCGGACAAGCGTGCTGTTCGACGTCGTCCGCGTCCGACCGGTCGGTCGGGGAAGGGTGCTGAGGGTCCGTCATGGGCCCGCATTTTCGCACAATGCAAGTCTCAGAACGGGGTGACTCTCGCTCTTGAGTGAGAACGGGTTCTGAGAGCGAATCCGGGATTGGCGGGGGCCCGGCAGTCCGGGATTGATCTTGCTCGCGCAAAGGAACGTTTGTGAGAGGGGCCGGGGCAAAGTTGTGATCTTCAGTGATCGAGCGCCCGGCTGTCGGTTGGCAACCGGAAGCAGCCTGCTGGAGGTGTTTCGCGTGGCCGCCGGGCGGTCCGCAGGAGGCCCCTGGGGGTGGTGCGTCAGCCCGAGGCGCCGCTGCGCCGGGCGTAGGCGCGGGCGGCGCGGGCACGGTCGCCGCAGCGTGTGGAGCACCAGTGGCGCCGGCCGTGGGTGCGCAGGAGGAATCGGTCACAGGGGGCTGATCCGCAGGAAGCGAGGATGTCGGCGTCGGGACCGGTGAGCAGGTCGGCGGCGTCGGCGGCGAGGGTCGCCAGTGCGTGGTTGACGGCCTGGTCGGTGGGGTGCGCCTGGATGCGGCGCAGCCCCCGGGCCCCGTCCCAGGCGAGGAGGGGGGCGGTGGGCGCGGCCGTGAGGGCCTCGTTCACCGCGCGCAGGGATTCCTCGGGCGGGGTGGTGGTGTCGACGCGGGCGGCGAACAGGGCGCGGATGTGTGCGCGCAGCGTGCGCATCCGCTGTGCGCACACCTCGTACAGCTGCACGTCCGGGGTGGTCAGGTCGTGGGCGGCGAGCCAGCGCATGGCGGATTCCGGGGTGGCGAGCAGGTCGTAGCTCTGGCCGGCGGGCAGGGTGGCGGCGGTGTCGGCGAAGTCCAGGGAGCGGTACCGGTCGGCACCCGGTGCCGGGGGCAGAGCGGTCGGTGCCACGTCGGTGGCCAGGGTGTCGTCCATGCATCTCATGGTAGCGCTTGCATTTTTCCGTGATGCCTGCCTAGCCTGGAATCACGTTAACCGCAGGTTTTTTTCGTGAGAAACGGAGACGTGATGTCCCAGCTCAACGCCAACCAGTTCCCGGTCCGCACGTTCGGTGGTCCGACCGCCCTGTTCGAGTACGGCGGCCTGCGCTTCCTGACCGACCCGACCTTCGACGGCCCCGGCGACTACGCCTCGCCCGGTGGCCCGACCCTGACCAAGACCGCCTCCTCCACCACTACCCCTGCCGAGCTCGGCCCCATCGACGTGGTCCTGCTCTCCCACGACGAGCACGCCGACAATCTCGACACCTCCGGCCGCGCCCTGCTCGCCGACGTCCCCCTCACCCTCACCACCCCCGGCGGCGGCAAGCGCCTCGGGGCGAAGGCCAAGGGCCTGGCCGACTGGGAGTCGACCGAGCTGGAGCGCCCGGGCGGCGGCACCATCACTGTGACCGGGGTCCCGGCCATCCACGGCCCCGGAGCGCGTGAGGAGATCGAGCCCTTCGCCGGCCAGGTCGTCGGCTTCGTCCTGACGGGCGAGGGCCTGCCGACGGTCTACGTCAGCGGCGACAACGCCTCGCTCGAAGCGGTCAGGGAGATCGCCGACCGCTTCGCCCCGATCGACACCGCCCTTCTGTTCGCCGGCGCCCCCCGTTTCCCCATGCTCTTCGACGGCAACCTGATCGTCCTGGACAGCGCCCAGGCCGCCGAGGCCACCCGGATTCTTGACGCCCGCCGCGTCGTCCCGGTCCACCACGACAGCTGGGCCCACTTCACCGAGGGCCGCGACGAGCTGGAGGCAGCCTTCGCCGCCGCGGGCCTGACCGACCGCCTGGACCAGGACTGGGCGCAGCGCGCCTGAGCCCGGACCGCAGCTTAGGAACCGAGACCTCGTGCCAGGGTCGGGGCTCCCCACACGCCGAGCCCCGACCCTGGGAGCAACCCCTCGCGGCGCCCCCTGGGCCGTGCCAGAACGACAGAGAAGGACCCGATCACATGTCCACCGGAACCAACGCCGGCCTCGTGCACCGCTTCTACCAGGCCCTTCAGCAGGGCGACTACGATACGCTCACCGGCATGTTCCACCCGGACTTCGTCTTCTACCCTCAGATCGACAGTCCCCGGCCCGGTGCCGCAGGGTTCATCGACGCGGAGAAGAAGCACGTCGACGCCTTTTCCGACGTCCGCCTGACGGTCCTTGACACCGTCGCCGAAGCCGACAAGGTCGGCACCTACGTCGTAGTCGAAGGAGACCAGGGCGGCGACTACTACGGCATCCCCCCACGCGGAGCGCACGTACGTTTTTCCATGTTCAACCTGTTCACGTTCAAGGACGGGAAGATCATCGAGAAGCGGGCCCACTACAACCTGGCCGACATCATGGACCAGCTCACGGCCGGCTCCGCCGCCTGACGACACGGGCCTCGACAGGGCCCCACGCCCTGCGCCCCTCCACCGCCGCACACCGACGGCGCGCGCCTGGTGCGAAACGCTCCGACTGCCTACACCGAGAACCGCGGCGTCACCTTCTGGCCGATGCCGCATCGCCCTGCGGGCTGCGCGGGCCGGGCACCGCCCTGGCCGTGGAGGCCAAGCCCAGCTCCAGGCGGCTGTTCATGTCCAGCTCGAACCGGCCGTAGGGGTTCACGTGCGTCCAGAACAGTGGTGACAGGGCCCGCCGGTCGGCGTCAGTGAGCATGTCGGCCCACTTCTCGTCGGCGAGGACCTGCTGCATCAGCAGCGTGTTGACGTGCACGAGTGCGGACTGGAGCAGGTGCAGGGCGAGCATGGACACCTCCTGGGACTCCTTGTCCGCCCCGGCCAGGTCGCCGTCCTTGCCGTAGAAGAGGTCCTTGTTCGCGCTGTTCCAGTTCTCCACCACCTGCAAGCCCTCGTGGATCTCCTGGCGCAGCTCGATGTCGGCGAGGTAGTCGCAGACGAATGCCGTGCGCACCGCCCGCCCGAGTTCCTTGATCGCCTGGTAGGTGGGGTGCTTGGGCCCGCCGCGGGTGAAGCGTCGCAGGACCTGCTCGGCCTCGGCGGTGCCCAGCCGCAGGGCGGTGGTGTACTTCACGATCTGGTCGTACTGCTGGGCAATCAGGTCCCAGTTGATGGTCTTGGTCGACAGCACCGGCGCGAGGTTCGGCCAGTTGTCGTCCTCCCCGGCCGCCGGACGGTACAGCCGGGCGGAGCCGATGTTCTTCAGCCTCGGCATGAGCTTGAAGTCGAGCATGTGGGCGAAGGCGAAGCCGACGATGGAGGCGCCGTGGGTGTCGGTGTACTGCCGGTCGACCTCCATGTCGGTGCAGTGCCGCAGCACGCCCTCGATCATCGAGGCGACCTCGGAGGCAGAACAGGACTTGAGCTGGGAGTAAATGCACACCGACTTCCGCTCGACGTGCCAGTAGATCATCACGCCGGGGCCTCGGTAGCGCTGGTGCCATTCGGTCATCAGGTTCGAGGACCAGGCGCCGAACTTGCGGCTGTCGGAGGCGCACGCGGTGCCGGTGCCCCACCACATCTCGTCGCGGGCGGCGAAGGTGGCGTTCACCAGCTTGCGCAAGGCGGCGCGCATGTTGGCCCGGTTGACGAACAGGTGCCGCACCCGGCGCAGCGTCGCCTCGGACTCGCCGTGCTTGCCGGTGACCGCGACCCGCTTGATGCCCATGTTGGTGCCGAGGCCGAACAGGACCAGCAGCAGGCGGCGCCGCAGCACGTCCTTGGACAGGTTCTCTCTGGTGGCCACCGAGGTGAACTCGGCGATGAAGTCCGTGTCGAACTCGGCGTACTTCAGGATGTCCAGCAGGTCGATGGTGCCCCAGCGCCGTTCGATCTCGGCCTTGATGGCGACCAGGGAATCCGGCTCGTCCTGCTTGCCGCGCGGTGAGACCCGGATCCACGGCTCGCCATGCTTCTTGACGATCGCGACCCCACCCGTGGTGCCCTCCGCCAGGGCCTGCTCGAAGCGGTCCAAAGAGGTGCGGAGCTTGCTCTTCAGGGCGGTGATGAACTCGCCGGCGTCCTGCGGCTGGCCCAGGGCCGCGTAATGGACGTCCCGGTTGTCCTCGAAGTCGGCGGGCAGATCGTCCTCCGGGTTGCGCCACCGGTTCGCGCCCACCACCCAGATCTCCCGCCGGCGCAGCGCATCCCGCAAGCTGACCAGCACGCACAGCTCGTACGGAATGCGCTCCACCCGGCCCTTGTCGTCCACCACCGCTGCCCGCCACTGCTCGGGCACCACGCCCTCCAGCGGCACCGTCTCCGCTGAGTCGAAGAACGCGCCCTCCTTCAACGGCTGCTCCAGGTACCGCTTGAGCAGGTCGATCGCGTCCATCACCGGCCGGTAGGCTGTGTTGTTGCACTTCAGCTCCAGCGCCCGCAGCAGCGGCGACAGCATCCGCCGCCAGTGCGCCGAGTACGACGACCGCAGAACCGTGCGGACCCGGGCCTTATAGCGAGCCTCGTTCGCCGCGGCCTCCGCCGCCAGGGCCTTGAGCGTCTTCTCCCCGCCGACCACCGGGAAGATCACCCGCCGCACCGTGCCGGACGGCTCCGACAGCGCCGCCTCCGCGACCCGCAGCAACATCGCTTCCTTGCCGCGGACCTTCTTCAGCTCCGCCCCCAGCTCCTTCTCGACCTTCCGCTCCGCCCGCGTGTTGATCTTCAGTACGAGCTGGATGGACAGGTCCACCAACGAGTCGGTGATCTCCGTCTGCCGCACGTGGCACAGCGTCGCCAGCAGCGTCAGCTGGCGCGTCGACTTCATCCGCTCCAGATTCGCCAGGTACTCCTTCGACGCCCGCGCCCGCCAGGCATCCACCAGCTTCTCCGACACATCCGCGAACAGGTCCGCGGGCAGTTCCAGGCGCCGCACCCGCTCCAGCTTGTTCACCTCAGCCAGCAGGCTCTCCAGGCCCGGGGCGCCGGGGTCGGTCTTCAGCTCGGTGAAGTGCGACCGCCCGCCTCCGGCCGCCGCGCCGTCGCCGTCGATGCCCTGCTCGGTTCCGTCGACCGCGATCAGGTCCTCCAGCCGCGAGCGGGTCGCGTGGCTGAGCCGGTCCAGCGTGCTGCGGCAGAATCGCTTCTCGAAGTCCTTGACCGCCTTGCCGACCAGCCGCCGCACCTGCCCCGGAGTCGGCGGTTCGACGTGCTCGTTGCGGCACCGGGCCACCACCGCCGCCGCCAGCCGGTCACGCGACAACTCCACCGGACACAGCTCGGTCGCCAGCCACGCGGCCAACCGCTCCTGGTCCTCCTCGGTGTTCGCACGGAACCCGTACGCCGCCCGGATCTCTCCCCGATGCCGCTGGATCGCCTTGCTCTGCCAGTCGTACTTCGCCCACGCCCCGGCCGGGATCTTCACCTGCTGGGCGACGTACTCCACCGCGGCGGTCGGCACCTCCTTGGCCGACTCCGGGAACCGGGCCTCCACCTCGAAGAACTTCAGCAACAGCGCGAACCCGAGCCGGGTCGCCCCGGACTTATTCCGCACCCGCTTCATGTCGTCTTCCAACAGCGTCCAGACCTCGATCAGGTCCTCCGGCTCCCAGTCCTGCCGCACCCCGCCCCCCTCCGCTCCACGACCGAGACCACTCGTTCAGCTCAACGAGGCGCCGGGCCAGGAGAAACGAGCACCAGGGCAATCACACAGCGCTACATGTCCGTTCGCCGTAGCTATACGAGAACAGGGCCTACCAGAGGGCGAAGTTCAAGCACTGGGTGGATGGAGACGCAGATGGTTGCACCACCCGCCAGGAGGTACTGCTCGCCGAAGCAGTCGAACCGCCGACGGTCAGCGACCGGTGCACGATCACCGGCGGCGTATGGCACTCGTACTACGACGCCACCGACACCACGAACGCCCGCGGCTTGGACATCGACCACCTCGTACCCCTCGCCGAGGAGTGGGACAGCGGGGCCTCCAGATGGTCCGCCCAGGACCGGCAGCACTACGCCAATGACCTCGGGGATGCCCGGTCCTTGGCCGCGGTGAGCGCCCGGGAGAACCGAAGCAAGGCCGACCAGGACCCCCGACAGTGGCTGCCCTCGGATCCGGGGGCGCTCTGCCGGTACGTCGAGGAGCGGACCGTGGTGAAGTCCCGCTGGGGCCTGTCGGCGGACCCCGCTGAAGCAGCCGCGCCAACCGGTCTCGCCGACGGCTGCCGCGACGCCCGCATCACCTACACACCCGCCCGCTGAACCCGAAGCCCGGCGGTCAGCAGGGGACGGCCGCCGGGCCGGCACTGATCCCGAGCCCACCGGGAGCATCGCCCCGGGCCGCGCCCCAGGGTGCTTTCCTGCCGTGCCCTCGGCCCGACGGGTGCTCCCGCACGCTCTACCGCTGCCCCTGATATCGCGTCATCATGGCGCGGTCACAGAAGTGAGGAATACGGAGTAGCTCGTGAGTAAGCATCGCAAACCGGATCCTGACCCGGGGCAGGGAACTCCGCCGCCGAACAACTCGGACGGCCAACTGCCGCCACCTCCGCCGCCGTCCGGGACACACCGGAAGTAGCCGCGTGTCCGACCACGACGCCTTGCGGAAGCATCTGGACGAGGCCATGGACCAACTGGGGCTGTGGCCCGCCCGCTCGCCCTGGACGCGGCAGGCTGTCGCCGACACACCGCGGCACGCCTTCGCGCCGGACCGGCTGTGGCGCTGGGACGGCCACACCTACCAGCCGCTCGACCGCGGCACCGACCCCGACCGATGGGCCGCCGAGGTATACGGCCGGCCCTACGACGCGGCCGTCACCCAGATCACCGACGGCGCGCCCTCCTCCAGCCTGTCGTGTCGGTCGATCGTGGTGGACATGCTCGACTCCCTGATGCTCGAACCGGGTCACCGCGTCCTCGAGCTGGGGGCCGGGACGGGCTGGAACGCCGCTCTCCTCACGTGGCGCGCGGGGCCCGGACGCGTGGTCAGCGTCGAGGTGGACGACGAACTGGCCCGGCAGGCCGAGGAACGCCTCGACGCGGCCGACACCGACGTGGCGGTCGTGGCCGCCGACGGCGCCGGAGGCTGGCCGCCCGGCGCGCCGTACGACCGGGTGGTCTCCACCTACGCCGTCGACCAGGTGCCCTGGGCGTGGGTGGAGCAGACACGGCCGGGCGGCCGGATCGTCACCCCGTGGGGGCGGCTGGGGCACGTCGCGCTGACCATCGCCGACGACCACCGCTCGGCTGTGGGGTGGATGCAGGGGCTGGCGATGTTCATGCCCGCCCGCGGCACACCGCCGGCGAGCAGATGGCCGCACGTGCGCGGCACCGGCCCCGCCGACGACGAACGGCCCTTCGCTCGGGACCTGCGCCCGCTGAAGGACGATGCGCATCTGCTGTTCGCCCTGCGCATCCACCTCCCCGACGTGCGGATCAGCACGGGCGTGGACGACGACGGCGTGAACGTATGGCTCCACGACGGCGCAGCCTCCTGGGCCACACTCACCACACTCCCCGACGGGGAGGCCCACGCGTGTCAGGGCGGGCCGCGGCGCCTGGCCGATGAGCTGGAGCCTGCCTGGGACTGGTGGCTGGCAGAAGGACAGCCGACCCTGTACGACTTCGGCATGACCGTGGGACCGGAGCACCAGTACGTATGGTGCCGGGATCCGGCAACGGGGCCGCGCTGGCGGCTCCAGGCCCACGGCCGGGCCGTGGTGTAACGCCGTCGGCGCGCCGGGAGACCGGTCGATAACCGAGCGTCTGGACACGATGGAGCGCGTCCTGTTCGCCCTCGCGCGGGCTCAGGGCGTCGACCCCGACACCGCTCCCTGACCCAGCCGGAGTCGTACCTCGGTCTCGGCTTGCAAGTCGGCAAGCCGCAGGCAGGCCGAGCAGACGGTCGCGCTGGCGGACCACACGGCGGCCAGCGGGCGCTTCGGAACTACCTCTGAGTCACACCGCCGGACTCGCGGCGCAGAGTGGAAGGGCAGCAGGTTTCACACGCTGTCGCCGGGGATCCTCCCCATAGCGTGCGCGAGAAGCTCGGCGGCTGCGGGGTCGGTGCGCTGCGGCGTGGGGCTGTGGTCGCTCACCTTGATCAGGTCTTCAGCCGAGTACCGCGAGGTCGCCGGGAGGCCGGCTATCCCAACTTCCTCGCCGCTTCCCAGGTGCAGGTGACAGATGTCGCACCACAGACCCTCGGCCGCGAGTTCCAGGTCGAACAGCAGGGCCGTGTCGGGCGCCTTCAGGAACAGGGCCGCGGCCTCGGTGTGGCACGCGGGACAGCGTGTGAGCGCCTGGAACAGCGCGCCGGTGGGGCCGACCTCTACGACGATCAGTCCCTTCTGCGCGACGAGTTTCGCCAGGTTCTCCGCAGTGCCCTCCGGCAGGTCGGCGAAGCGTGTCTTCGCCCGCAGGGAAGCCTGCTCGATGCGCAGGTGGACGGCCTTCTGAAGGTGGTCTGCCCGGTCGTCCAGGGCCACCTGGACCGCGTTGGACCACGGGCCCCAGAAGGCGTCGCGGTCCTGCTCGGCGTGATCGAGGAGCATGCAGATCGTCTCGACGAACGGGGCGAGGTAGTCCTCGGGGTCGCTGGTTCCGAGGTGCGCGACACCGTTTCGGAGTTGGATGAGGGTGTCCAGCTTGCTCGAGGCGGGCAGCACTTTCATCTTCCGAAGCCGTCCGATCGCGGCCTGCGCACCGATCGTGCGGAGCTTCTCCGGCATCTCGGCCACTCCAGCCAGGTGCAGTAAGGCCCCCTCCTGATGGCTCGACAGTTCTATGAGCAACGCCGGATTGGCGTGCACCAGGACGGCCTTGGGGAGACGCTCGATGCTGACGCCGGCTTCCAGAAGGAAGACCTCGGTCTCCTTCTGGGCGTGGGCGTTCAGCGCCAGGTGGGCGAAGTGCCGAGCGCCTGACGACAGGCGCTCGAAGGTGATGGGCGACTCCACGCTCGGAAAGATAGGGCAGCACGCTCTCCTGCCGTGCGGCTTTTCCGGCCGCCGCCTCGGCGGCGGTGGACCGTGCCACACTGCACGTGGCCCTCACCGCATCCCCCGTCGGTGAGGGCCACATCCGTCGGCGCCCGAGGCACTGCCCGTCAACGGCAGCGAAGCCGCGTTCGCCCGTTCCGGCGGTCACTGGTCTGATCGCCTCCGCCGAGGAGCCCGGCGTCGCAAGACTCGCGACGTGGCCGATACAGCATCAGGGCCGAGCAGTCCTGGCCCGTCCCTCGACGATCAGGCCTGCCCGGCAGAGGTGTCCGCCGGTGCCGGGCGGATTCGTTTCCCGCTCGTGCGCTGGGTGCTCGCCCCGCGTACGACGTGGCAGGCGCGCCGCCTGGCGGCTGACTAGGCTCGCGGGACGAGCGCACGCGCAACGGCTGGTATTACTGGGGCATGCAGGAAGAGACGGCACGCTCCGCGATCGACACGTTCATCTCCGCGTTTAACGCCTCGGACGACAGCTATGTGACTGCCCTGCTCTCCCAGGCCCTGACCTCAGACGTGGTCTTCTGGGGGCCGTTGGGTCGCAGCGAAGGAATCGCGGCGGTCGAGCGGTTCGTGCTGGACATCCGGCGCCACCCGGCGGGGACCGGCACGATGGTGCGCTGCTCAGCGGTGGACATGCCTGACGAGTGGGCCCGGTACCAGTGGGTCTTCACCACGCCGGATGGAGGCCCCCGCCTGGCGGGAACGGACGTCGTCCATCTGCGGCGGAGCCTCATCGACCAGGTCATCGTCTTCGCGGGGGAGATCGAGCCGTCCGCCTCCTGAGTCGTCCTTCTGTCGCTGTCCTTCTCGTGAACTTGTCCCTTTCGGCACTCCGGGGCTGCGGTTCGCGGTCGGTCAGGCTGCGGGGTTGAGGGGGCGTCCGCCCCAGCGGATGCCCTTCTCGCCGCGGATGCGGGCGCGTTCCTTGCGTTGGGCGGCAAGTACGTCGGCGTGGCGGGCGTTGGCGTTGCGCCAGCGCAGGTAGCGGTGCAGTGCGTGGGGTGGCTGCGGTGGTGGGAGTTGGCCAGGGTGAACTGCCGCAGCGGGTCGAAGTGGGCCTCCATCGGGTTGGCCCAGGATGCGTAGGCCGGGGTGAAGCACAGCTCGACCTTGTTCTTCTTCGCCCAGCGGCGGATGTCGGCGCCGGTGTGGGCGGAGAGGTTGTCCAGGATGATGTAGACCGGGCCGCCGTCGGGTCGGGCGGCGCGGATCGACTTCAGCGCGGCCATGGTGTTGGCGGTGCCTTTGCGGCACCGGTTGATGCCCCACAGGCGGTCGTCGCCCACGGAGTAGCAGCCGTGGAAGTAGGTGACGCCGTGGGTGCGGCGGTAGGCCGCCGGCAGCCGGTTTGGCTTGCCCTGCTTCGCCCAGCAGGAGCCCGCGGTGGGCCGGATCCCCGACGGCCCGAACTCGTCGAAGGCGAAGACCCGGTCCGGGAAGCGGTCCAGAACCTGCTCGATCCGGTCGAGCTTGGCGTCGCGTTCGGGGCCGGGGGACTCCTTCCAGGTCTTGGTGCGCTGGAAGGTGATGCCGCGGCGCAGGAGCAGGCGCCGTAAGGCTTCGCGGCCGATGCGGATGACGCGTCCGTGGACGCGGCGCAGGTAGGCGGCGAGTTTGCGGATCGACCAGCGGGTGAAGGCTGGCCGAGTTTGGTGGGGTGGGTGGTGGCCGTCTGGACGACGAAGTCCTCGTCGTCAGGGGCGAGCAGGCGGGGACGGCCTCCCGCCCGCTGAGGGTCCAGGCAGGCCAGGCCGATCTCGTTGAACCGGTGGATCACCTCCCGCACCGTGTCCTCGTCGGCCTGGACCAGATGGGCGATCACCGGGACCCGGTTCCCGCCGGCGGACGCCAGCAGCATCATCGCCCGACGGTAGCGCACCGAGCTGGTGCTGCCCCGGCGCACGATCTGCTGCTTCTGCCCTTCTTGATCGGTCGGTCTGCGCACCCGCACAGGCTCGGCCACCACACCTCCAGCGATCGGAATGGACGTCATGCCCATCTAACCGCCCTAACCGCCAACCCGGCGAACCTTCGCGGTCACAGCACCAGCCGAGACGCTATCCCAAGTGCAGCAACGCGAAGCCGGCGGCGCACAGGACGACTCCTGCGAAGGCTATGAAGCCCCCTGACATCCGCATCCGCGCTTCCGGGGAGACCGGGTAGACGGGTTCGGCAAGGCTGCCCCTGCGCAGGCGGGCCTCGCGGACCCGTTCTCTCATCCGCGCGGCTTGACGGGTGGACATCCCGCGCACGTCGAAGGCGAAGCCCAAACCGAAGATCACGGCGATCACACCGGCACCGAGGCAGAAGGCCAGCGGCGGGCCAGTGCGAGCGGCCAGCGGGAACAGGGAAAGCATCCCGGCACCCTACCTGAACTGCGGATCTCGCGGCCGGGGACTGACGGTCAACCAGCTCCGAGCTGGTCATGCCCACCCATCAATGCTCAGCTCTGGTGGAATTCTCGTCTCGAACGTGTGGACCGTGAACGACGCATAGGCTGACCACGATGGTGACGAAACGGGTCAAGAACAAGGCAACCGATCTTGTGCGCCTCGACGCCACAGTGGCGGGCTGGTGCGGACTGGCCGGTCCGCTTCCTGGACCGCTTGCGGGAATGCGCCCAGCAGGGCACGTGCGGCTGCGGCCGCGGCGTAAACCCTGGATCGGCTTCCTGCGGGCATGCGGTCTGATCCTGATCTCTCCGCTGCTGCTGTACGCCGTGCTGGAGGGCCTCCCCGGCTCCCGCAAGGAATACCGCGAGACCAAGGCCCGCTCGGCCGACCGACGGCGCCGCCGTGCGCTGGTGCGGGCACAAGGGCTGGACCAGCCCTTCGACGGCAACTGGGACGGCACAGCCGGTCAGCTCCTCCTGGACTGGTACGCGCAGGCACCGGACGAGGAGCGGCTGCTGGTGCTGCACCGCTCGGGTGTCTTCCTGCTGGCTGCTCCCTCACGAGGATGGAGCCCGGGCCCAGCCGGACGGCTGCGGGTCGTCAGGGCACTCCTCCACCCTTACACGGAGCGCGTCGAAGTGCCGATGATCTCCGGGCCGGACCTCCCTTACGTCCGACTGCGGTTCACCGATGGATCCAGGCTTGGCCTGCGCTTTCTCGAATCGGAGGACGCCGCCGGACGAGCCCTCGATGCCTGCCGCGGATTCTCCTGAGTCACCTTTACGGCCACCGGTGCCTCCGCTGCGGTTTTTTCATAAATTGGCATGCTCTCGTCATCTGCGACACCGGTCGCAGCGAGCTGAATTTGAGTACCCGTACTCAGGCCGCCGTCACTGTTTCGTGAAACTGTGGTGACGTGGCGAGGAGCAGGACTGCCCGCGGAGTGAAGGGCACGCTCGTGTCGGCTGCGGCGGCCATCGTCTGTTACTGGGTGTGGGCCTCCTTGCTGGAGTGGGCGGATGACGTAGCCGAGGCCAGTGGGCGCGTGATGGGCGCCGGGTGGTTCGAAGGCCTTATAGCGTTGATCACGGGCTTCCTGTCGATGCCGGTTCTGTTGTGGGTGGGGATGCGGCTGCTGGGTGAGCAGGGCAACCATCTGCTCGTCCTGGTCGGGGCCGTGGCATGGTTGATCATTGGTGGTCACCTGGCCGACGGCTTCGTCAGCGTCACGACCACTGCCGCGCTCCTCGCCCTCTTTGCGGTGCTCGGCGGTCTGCTGTCTCTGGTCGAACTTCTGGGAGAGTGATCGGCCGGAACAGTCCTCCTGAAGAGCGCCGGGGGCACGTCTCCTCTGCCAGCGCGAAGAGGACGGTAACGCGACCTGCCGTGTAGTCATCTGTACGGCTAACTCCGCGTGCGCGGAGGATCGCCCGAGCAATCCGGAGGTCAAGTCAGAACGATCGGGTTGGTGAGAGCGGTCATATGGCCATGCGGGTGGCGTACCTCGATCCGGACAACCGCCGAGTCTTCCGAGATGGTGTGCCACTCTGCGGTACCCACGCCGGAGTCCGGCAGCGATTCGCGGTGGACTTTGCCTCGGTCGGTGTGGAAGCTGACGGTCGCCGATGGGACACCGCGTATGTGCGCGCGCACCATGACGGGTTTCCCGTGGGTTGCCAGGCGTTCGCCGATCCCCGCGTTGTGGTCGGCGGCGACGGCCGTGAGCGACAGATCGACGGCAGCCGATTCGGCGATCCAACTGCGGCCCGCACGGATTCCCGCGAGGGCGGCCGGCGTGCTCAGAGCCTCGGCGAACACGACGGTGTGTGGGATGCCGATCTGCCCGTCGAGGTGGGTGTCGCTGTTGCCCATGGCCGGATGCCAGCGCCCCGCGTGTATTCCCTCCGCCAGTCCTCGACCCCACTCGGCGAGGGCGGCCTCGTTGTCGGCGTGCCACGGCCGGTCCGATGTCCACAACCCGTTCCATACTTCGACCACATCGAGGTCCCGGTAGGGGTACATGAAGGTGCCTGAGGGATAGGGCGCGTGCGGGTGCGCGGCCACGCACAGTCCACCGGATTCGCGGACCTGGTCCAGGCATCGGCCGATGAGTTGGTCTCCCACGCGATAGTCCCAGTCGATCACCTGGCCCGGGGCGATACCGAGAGCGAGCCAGTGCCCGGTCCTGGTGGTCACCTCCTCACCCAGGAGGACTAAGAAGTCATCTGCGGCATGGCGCCCCCAGGCACTATGCGCGTTCGCGGAGTTGTGCTCAGTGGTGGCGATGAAGTCGAGTCCCACTGTGCGAGCGTCGGCTGCAAGATGCTCAGGAGTGAGCTCGCCGTCCGAGTACACGGAGTGGATGTGGCAGTCTCCGCGATACCAGCCGGCTCCTCGGCCACGCGCTTGCACAGGCGGGAATCCCGAGTCCGGCATCGCTCTCCTCGTCTACGACGGCCCAACCGCCAGACGAACGAGCCCAGTCGACACAGTGTTCCCAGCGCCGACTTGGCGCGCATACGCATCGAGCACACCCGCTCGGCTGCATTCTGACTCCGCCAAGGCCCGCCAGGACATGGCCGCCCGAGAGTCATTCATCAATTCCGACTGGGACAACCTGCCCGAGTGCCGGAAGCTGCACCGCCGTCGCCGTCATCATCCCCGGAGTCGTCGGCCAGGTTGCTCACCTCGCGCAGGAAGCCGATGAGCGGGATGGCGGCCGCCTCAGCTCGCCCGCAGACCGAGGGAAAGCAGGCTCCGCCGGTGCTCCGCCCAGGCTCACCTCCGCTTGCGCGGAGAGTCGATCACCCGGGTTCCCGCTCGACGGCCCGCCGCCGTGCGAGCGCCGGGCCGTCACCACGCGTCGGGGCGGTGATCGCATGACCACCGAGCCGAGCGGCGTCGACCTCGCCCGCCAAGCCCTGGCCGCCGCCCGCGAGCAGGTGAAAGAGAACCGCGGCCACCGCAAGGAGAAGCCGGAGCGGCGCACCGGCGGCGGGGCGGCCGCGAGCCGCTCGGACTCAGCACCGCGATCACCTGGATGATGACCGAGCGCGGCATAGCCGCCCCGGCCGCCGGCGGCGGCGTCACGCGCAGTGGGACGACAACCTGGCCACGGCCGCCCCTGAACTCATCGGTCATGCCCGCGCGGTGCGGTTCGATGCGGACACCGGCCGCCTGGACGTCGTCCCCGACGCCCCGGCCTACGGCACCAAGCTGCGCTGGAGCGCACCGAAGCTGATCGCGGCGGCCAACGCGGAGGTACCGGGCGCGAACGTGCGCAGCCTGCATGTCCTGCCGCCGGCACCTGGCGACGCTGGCTCCGCCTCAGCGGCGGCCGACCCGGGCCTGCGGCCAGCCGCGCCCGAGGCGCCGGTCCGTACGCGGGAGACCGCGTCGCCGGGCTACCAGCGGGCGCTGGCCGCCCACCAGGCCAGCAGGCCGGAACCTGTCCTCGACCCGAGGACCGCGGCCGCGATCGGACAGCAGAACGCGGGCTCCTCCATGCGCGAGCCGGAGGAAGCCTTCGGCGATGGGCAAGCCGCGATCGAGGAACTGCGAGTGAAGGCGGCGCGGGCGGCGGCCGCGGACAGCAGCCACGTTCGCGTGCTGCGGCGAGACCGTGCTGAGCGGACTGGCTTCGCACCAATCCACCTTGCATTGGTCTTCGGCATCGACGAGAAGACCGCCATCCGCTACGCGGACTCGGCGCGGGCACTCCTGGAACAGACAGCCGAGCACTCACCATCGCCTTCGGGAAAAGAACTTGGGCCGGACTGACGGGACTTGAAGAATGACGGCCATGCAGATTCGACAGACATGGCCTGATGATGCGTCAGCGGTCGCCGGTGTCTACGTGCGCTCCTGGCAGGCGGCCTTTGCCGGTCTTGTTCCCCAGCACTACCTCGACGCAATGGACCCAAACCGCGAAGAGTCCGAGTGGAAGACACGGATCGCGGAAACACGGTGGCCATCGTCGGGGGTACTGGTAGCCGAAGCCGAGGCCGGGATCGTCGGATTCGCAAGTTTCGGCCCGTCTCAGGACATCCCTGTCACCGCGGAAATCGGCACGCTCTACGCGATGCCCGAGGTCTGGGGCACGGGGATCGGAAAGCAGTTGATGCTGGCCACGTTGGCGGCTCTCGGACAGGCCGACTACACACAGGCCACCTTATGGGTCCTGGAAGACAACGAACGTGCCCGGCGCTTCTACGAAGCCGCCGGCTGGGGCGCAGACGGCGCAGCCGTGGAGGACTCCACCGGCGGCGCCTCTCTCAACAAGTTGCGCTACTGCCGCCCTCTTGGCTAGCTCGCTCCCCGTTTTGTCCGTCCACGGAGCCCGGAAGCGGCGCCGAGCGCGGTGTCGATGTGGAAGAAGTCCGCCGCGATGATGCCCTCGGCTTGCGAGCTGAGGAACTCACGCCAGGTCGGACCGGAGCGACGCGGCGCCGGGTCGATGCCCGCTGCGTGCAGGATCTGCCACACCGTCGAGGGTGCGATCCGGTGTCCGAGTCGGGCCAACTCGCCCTGGGTTCGCCGGTGGCCCCAGCGCGGATTCTCGTCGGCGAGTCGCAGGACGAGATTCTTGGTCGCCATGGCGGTAGTGGTCGACCGGTGCTTCTGCGCGCGCTGTAGTCCCACTTCGCGGCGATGAACCTGCGGTGCCGGCCCAGCAGGGTACCGAGGGTGACCGGGAAGACCTCGCGCCGCGCAGGCCGGGTATGAGTCCGGAAAGGGCTGCGAGGCAGAACCGGTCCGCTGGCTCGTAGCTGACTGGTCGGGTCAGCTATCGGCGCAGGACCGCATTCTCGTGGCGGAGTACGAGTAGCTTCGCGTCCTTCACGGCATCGTTGCGGAGTAACGTCGATGGGAGGGAGATCAACTTGCGGGTCATCTTGTACAGCAGGAGTACGAACATCCGGTCATGCTCCCAGCCGACGACCCATCACCTCCGCCACCTGCGGCAACGGACTTTTCGAGCGGTACAGGACCGTCGCTGCCCGTCGGCACGGTGATGCTACATCCGGTGCGTCGGCCCGCGGATGAGTTGCGGGCCGGCGCACCGGTCGTCGGGGACGGGGGCTGTCAGCTCTCCAGTACGGTCGTGCGGGTCAGCGGCAGCCGCAGCGTCTCCCGGAAGGCGAAGCGGACGACCAGCGCCGAGACGACGGCCAGGCCCGTCAGGTAGAAGCCGGGGGCGAGCGGGGAGCCGAAGAGAGCGACCAGACCGGTGGCTGTGAACGGGGCGGTGCCCCCGAAGAGCACGTAGGCGGCGGTGTAGCCGAGCGCCGATCCGCTCGCGCGCAACTGGGCCGGGAACATCTCGACCATCGCGGGCACGTTCGAGGTGCCGATCACCGCGACGAGCACCGCCAGGACCGCAGTGCCCACCAGTGCCCCTGCCAGGGAGGTCCCGATCAGCCAGAACGCGGGCAGGGTGAACACGGCGAAGCCCGCGCACGCGGTGAACAGCATCGGCCGGCGTCCGTAGCGGTCGCTGGCCGCCGCCATGAACGGGCAGGCGGCGCTGTAGGCGAGCATCGCCACACACCCCGTCAGCATGGCCTGAGACTTGCTGTAGCCGACCTCTTCCGACATGTACGCGATCAGGTAGCTGCTCATCAGGTAGTAGCCGACGGCGTTGGTGATGCTGTACCCGAACAGGGTCAGCACCTGACGGCGGCACACCCGCCACGCGTCGCGGATCGGGGCGTGGCGCACCGCCTCGCGCCGTTCCATGGACCGGAAGACCGGGGTGTCCTCGATCCGGCTGCGCAGATACAGGCCGATCAGGCCGAGCGGCCCGGCCAGCAGGAACGGTATGCGCCAGCCCCAACTGTGCAGGGAGGCGTCGTCCAGCGAGGTGGTGATGAGCAGTCCCGTCAGGGCGCCGGCCACCGACGCGAGGCCCACGGTGAGCGGGACGATGCTGGCGTAGCGGGCGCGACGTCCTTCGGGGGCGTACTCCATGATGAACGCGGAGGCGCCGGTGTACTCGCCGCCGGTGGAGAATCCCTGGACCGCCCGCAGCAGGAACAGCAGCACCGGTGCCGTGATGCCGATGACCGAATAGCTGGGCAGCACCCCGATCAGCAGTGTCGAGCCGCTCATGCACAGCACGCTCAGCGCGAGCATCCGGTTGCGGCCGATCCGGTCGCCGTAGTGGCCGAAGAACACCGCGCCCAGCGGACGGGCGACGAAGCCGCCGGCGAAGATGGCCCAGGTCGCCAACAGGGCGGCGGTGGTGTCGTACTCAGGGAAGAACAGGCTGGCGAGGGTGGCTGACATGACGGCGTAGGCGCCCGAGTCGAACCACTCGACGAAGTTGCCGACCGCGGTGGCTGCGGCCACTTTCCGGCGTGCTGCGGGTGCGGCGGCCGGGCCGGGCGGGGGGACGGCGCTGTCAGTGTCGGCGGTGGGCGGGCTGCTGGGGCTGTGGCTGGTCATCTTGGTCCGTCCTTCCGGCTTGGTGTCCCTGCGGCGGGGGAGGGGGTGGGTGTGCCGAGGTCGCGTGCGCGCAGGGCGGCCCGCTGGATCTTTCCGGTGGCCGAGCGGGGCAGTTCGTCGATGAACTCAATCAGCCGCGGACAGGCGAAGCGGGAGTGGGCCCTGCGGGCGTGCTCCGAGATCTCGCGGGCCAGGAATTCGGAGGGCCGGTGGCCGGGTGCGAGTTCGATCCACGCCTTGACCGCCTGGCCGCGGAGCGAGTCCGGGACGCCCACCACGCCGGCATCGGCGACGGCGGGGTGATCGCGCAGGACGGCTTCCACTTCGTATGGACCGACACGGTACCCGGAAGTCTTGATCACGTCGTCGGTGCGGCCGAGGAACCAGAAGTATCCGTCCTCGTCCCGCACCGCCTGGTCCTTGGTGTGGTACCAGGTGCCGCCGAACGTCTCGGCCGACGCCTCGGGGCGCTGCCAGTACCCGAGCGGGTACTGCGGGTTGGATCCGGCCCGCAGGCAGATCTCGCCCGCCTCGCCCGCGGGCACCTCGCGGCCGTCCTCGTCCAGCAGGGCGACGTCCCAGCCGGGCAGCGGACGCCCCATGGATCCGGGCTTGACGGGGACGCCGGGGAAGTTGCCCAGCAGCGGATAGGACTCGGTGGAACCGTAGTAGTCGAGCAGGGTGAGGCCGAACTGCTCGCGGAACCAGTCGATGAGGTCCTCGGTCAGCGGCTCGTTGGAGCAGCACACCGCCCGCAGCGCCTGCCGGTGGCGGCGGCCGGCGTCCGGCACCTCCTGGCGCATCTTGCGCAGGAACGTCGGGTTGACCAGGGCGGTGGTGACCCGGTTGCGGGACATGGCGGCCAGCAGGCCCGGCGGGTCGAACCCTGCGGCCGGCCGGTACACCAGGTGCACGGCACCCGCCCGCAGCGGGCCCATTAGCTTGGCCATCGACCACGCCCAGTCGCCCGCGCCGTAGAATACGTCTCCGGGCCGCAGGTCGTGGCAGTAACGGAACTCGTTGTGCCCGAGCAGGGTGCGGTGGGCGTGCACGATGCCCTTGGCGGCACCGGTCGTGCCAGAGGTGTAGAAGATCAGCGCCGGGTCGTCGGCCGCGGTGTCCACGGTGGTGAATTCCGGTGCGCGGGCGGCGATCGCCGGATCGTCCACGTCGACGACGGTGCCGTCGAAGCCGCCGGCGCGGTGCACGGCCGCGGTCTCCGTCACGAGCACCGTGGCTCCGGAGTCGGCGAGCCGGTAGCGGATGGGTTCGTCGGCCCACAGCAGCGACATCGTCACCAGGATCGCGCCGGTGCGCAGCACGCCCAGATAGGTAGCTGGGGTGTCGGGACGCTGCGGCAGCAGCACGCCCACCCGGTCTCCCTTGCGTACGCCGAGGGCGTGCAGGTGCGCGGCGATCTGCCGGGAGCGGTCCTGGACCTGTTGCCAGGAGACCTCCTCCCGGTGGCCGGTGTGGTCCTCGAAGATCAGCGCCGGCCGGTCGCCGGGGTGCCGGTCGGCGACGTCGGCGGCCATGTTGTACCGCTCGGGGACGCTCCAGTGGTGGTCTTCGACGAGGCGGCGGTAGGCGGCCTCGCCGTCGTGGGCGGGCTCGGCGGTGACGACGCCGGTGGACATGACGGCAACTCCTTGACGAGGGACGATGCGGGGCGGGCGGGTTCAGCGGCGACGGCCGGACAGGAAGCGGGCCATCTCGCGTTGCGGTTCTCCGGTGGCGTAGGCGGCGGCGTGCACCTTCTTGGCCGCGTCGATCGCCTCGTCCAGGCCGGCATCGTCCAGTTCGCGCAGCCTGCCCTTGGTCAGCGCGACGGCACCGGGCGGCAACTGCGCCAGGTGGGCGGCCTCGGCCAGCGCCTCCTCCTTGACCCGGTCCTCGTCGACCAGATGGTTCAGCAGTCCGAGCCGCTGCGCCTCCGCGCCGTTCACCAGCCGGCCGGTGAGCGCGAACTCGGCCGTCTTTGCCCGGCCGAGGATGCCGAGCATGGCCCAGATACCGGTGATGCTGGGGATGCCGGAGAGGACTTCGGGCTGGCCCATGCGCACGCCCGCGTGTCCGATGCGCAGGTCGGCGAGGAGGGCGAACTGGAATCCGGAACCGGCCGCTACACCGTTCACGGCGGCGACGACTGGCTTGTCCAGCCCGCGCACCGCCCGGAACAGCCGCCCGAAGTCGTCGATCCACTCCTCGGCGGCGGCATGGTCGTCGGGGTCGATGGCAGCGGTTTCCGCCAGGTCCTGGCCCGCGCAGAACGCCCGTCCGGCGCCGGTGAGGACGATGGCACGGCACCGGTCGTCGGTGCCGGCCGCCTCGAGCGCGGCCACCAGATGTGAGCGCATCGCGGCGGTCCAGGCGTTGAGCTTGTCCGGACGGTCGAGCGTCACTTCGGCGACGTAGGTCTCGGCGTCGCCGGCACGGACGGGATGGCGGGTGACGACGACGGTGCTGGATGAGGGCATGACAGCGTTCCCTTCCTTGAGGCGTGGGCGGCCGGGCCGCCGGCGGACGGCGGCGGACCCGGGAAAGAACGGGAGTGCTCCGGTATCGGAATCCCCGTGGGCCACCATGCAAACAGCAGGGGATGTGAGCTGGCCAACATCAATCGGGACTGCCCTCGATATCGCAGCGATATGGTGGGCCGATGGAGCTGCGCCACATGCGTTACTTCGCCGTGCTCGCCGAGGAACTGCACTTCGGCCGGGCCGCGAAACGCCTGCACATGGCCCAGCCCCCGCTGTCCCAGCGCATCCGCGACCTGGAACATGAACTGGGCGTGCGCCTGTTCGATCGGAGGCGGCCGCGGATCCAGCTGACCGAGGCAGGCGCACTGCTGCTGGAACACATCCGCCCCGTCCTGGCCGGTGTCGAGACCGCCCGCGAGGCGATGCGCCGGCTACAGCCCGGCGAAGCCGGTGTCCTACGCGTCGGCGTGCCGCCGGACACCAAACCCCCCGTGCTGCGCACGCTCACCGAAAGCTTCTCCCGGCGTGCCCCCGACGTCCTCATTGACCTGCACGAACTGACCACCGAGGAGCAACTGGTGCGGCTACGCGAGGGCGAACTGGACGCCGGGGTCGTCCGCCACCCCGCAGACACCGTCGGACTGGACTCCGGCCCGCTGGCCCGGCGCGACCTGGGAGTGGTACTCCGCGAGGACCACCCCTGCGCCCAGGACGAGGCACCGGTCCGGCTGCGTGACCTGGACGGGGCCTCCCTGGTGATCTTCCCGAGGGTAATGGCGCCCCAACTGTACGACCACATGCTGCTGGCATGCCGGGACGGCGGCTTCCTGCCGGGCGCCATCCGGCACGCCCGCAACCCCGACTTCGTCCACGGACTGGTGCTCGCGGGCCGGGGCATACACCTGAACGAGCCCCCGACCGCCCCGCTCGCCGCCGGCCTGGTCTGGCGTCCCCTGGACGGCGCACCCCTGGCCTGGCTGACATCGGTGGTCTGGGTTCCCACCCGGCAAAACGAGGCCATCGCCGCCTTCACCGACGCGGCCGGTGAAGGACTCACCGGGGCGGGACACCGTCCGGTCGACGAGGTCCCGGACCCACCGGCCGACGAGACGGGCGCGAGCTGACCGGCGAGAGCGGAACGCGAGATACCTCCGGAACTGCCCGCACCGGCTTCGGCTCAGCTCCGGTGAGGTGGCCCGTCGATCGCGGGCGCCGCCTCGCTGTCGACGGGGAATGCCCAGTCGGCCGGCCACGGTGGTGAGGGCTGTTGCCAGGGGGAGCGCGATCCGGGCGGCGGCGTGCTGGTCGCCGCGGGTCGGGTCCCGGTTGACGATCAGCACCGGCTTGCCCGAACCTCGACACCACCACCCCCGGCGGCCGGCTCGTCTTCCACGTCGTCGCCGCGCTCGCCGAGTTCATCCGCGAACTCATCGTCCAGGGCACCCGCGCAGGCCTAGGGCCCTTCTGACGGATCTCCGTGGGCGAAGGAGCGGCGTCCGGTGCGTGCTCTCGGTGTGCCGCGCGGAGGCCCTCGTAGCGGAGCTACTTGGGTTTTCGCGTGGAGCGGCGAGAGGGCGTGCCGGGCGTCCCGACGCCGCGGAGATCCGCCAGAAGGGCCCTAGGCGCCCCGCTCCGCTCTCCACTGCTCGCGCGCCGCCGCCCGCCGCTCACCGCAGTGCCCGATGGCCGTGACCGCCCACCCAGGAGAGCCCGTCCGTGCAGAAGATCGCCCTCGTTCCCTACGCCCACCTGCCCCGAGCGCACCACGACCGCCACGTCCTGACCAGCACCATCGACGTCTTCGGCGCCGCACACTGGCTGCTTGCCGAACGTGCTCCGCAGCCCGGCGGCGATGTCCTGCCCTTCGACGCGCTGGTCGTTTCCGTCAATCCGGGCGGCAACGTCGAACTCACCGAGTTGAGCGCCGTACGGGCCCGCTGGCCGCACCTGGACCGCCTGCCCGACGGCGGGTTCGTCGTCGCTGCGTCTCGCTCCCGCCGGTACGAGGACGCGGACCAGGTCCAGGTCTTCGACGCGCTCGGCCGCGAGACCTCGTCCTTCTCCGTCGGGGACGCCATCGAGCACCTGCTCGTGGACGAGTCCGGCCATATCTGGGTCGGGCACTTCGACGAGAACCCGGCCGGAATCCGCCGCTGGAGCGCCACGGGCCGACTCGCCTGGACGTCAGACGGCGCCCGCATCCCCGGTCTCTTCGACTGCTATGCCCTGAGCGTGTCGGGCACCGCCGCCTGGACGTGCCCATACACGGACTTCCCGCTCGTCGAGATACGCCCCAACCGCCCCGACCGGCCCGTGAGAGTGTGGACGAACCGCGTACGGGGCGCCCATGCGGTGGCCGTCCACGGCGATCGGGTCGCCTTCTACGGCGGCTACGGCGAGGAGCGGGACCGACTCGCCCACGGAGAGCTCACCGAAACCTCCGTGGAGCCAACGGACGTCGGCCTGCTCGCCCTGCCCGATGGCGCTGCCCCCGGCCGCCGGCGGGTCGTCGGCCGAGGAAGCAGGATCTACGTCCAGGCCGAGCCGTTCACCGCGTGGGGCGTGTTCGACCTCAGTAGCTGATTCCCAGAACCGGAAAGACCATTTTGACCCGGTAGCCGACCGTCCGACGGCCAGTCCCGACGCAGCTTGCCGCAGCGCGCGCCGGCGAGGACCAGACAGTCTTCGACCAGTTGATCGAAATCTTCGATGAGCAGGTGCCCGGCGCTCTTGTGCTGCGCGGGTCTCTTCACGCCAGGGTGGGACCCGCGGTCCCGGCACGGGTTCCACTGCTCGACACGAGCAGGCGGGCCGGCTTGCGCTCGGCGTCATCGTCGGGCCCATTCTGAGCATCAGAGTTGTCCATCCGGGCCAGGTGCCGCGCTCAGTCACAGCGGGATGTCGGTGCGGGAGGTCTCCGGTTGATATGCCTGCGTGCTCGAGGGCGGATGGAGCCTCGCTGTCGTGACGCTGTCGGGGATCTTGGCTTCCCCTCTGTACGTGCACTGTGCGTAGTGGGAAGTTGGAGGGCCTGCGGCGGTCGGGCTGGTTTCCGGCCTCAGGTGTTCCACTCGCCCTAGGGAGGGTCGACCGTGGCCTCCGATCACGACATGCTGTGGCGTCGCTGCGTGCACCTGGGCCGTGTCCTGCTGCCTGTGGTGGATGAGGAGGCGTGGCGCCAGGCCCGACGTCACGAGCGCCTAGTGCTCTGACCGGGAAGGTTCACCGGAACGACGGTTGGAGCGGTTGGATGGGCGGTGATGTTCGTTCCGACCGTTGGAGGTGTGGTGGCCGAGCCTGTGTGGGTGCGCCGATTGACCGACCAAGAAGGGCAGAAGCTGCAGCAGATCGTGCGCCGGGGCAGTACCAGCTCGGTGCGTTACCGGCGGGCGATGATGCTGCTGGCGTCCGCCGGCGGGAACCGGGTCCCGGTGATCGCCCAGCTGGTCCAGGCGGACGAGGACACGGTGCGGGAGGTGATCCACCGGTTCAACGAGATCGGCCTGGCCTGCCTGGACCCTCGATGGGCGGGAGGCCGTCCCCGCCTGCTCGCCCCTGACGACGAGGACTTCGTCGTCAAGACGGCCACCACCCGTCCCACCCGGCTCGGCCAGCCCTTCACCCGCTGGTCGATCCGCAAACTCGCCGCCTACCTGCGCCGCGTCCACGGACACAGCATCCGCATCGGCCGTGAAGCCTTACGGTGCCTGCTGTCGCGTCGTGGCATCACCTTCCAGCGGACGAAGACCTGGAAGGAGTCGCCCGACCCCGACCGCGACGCCAAGCTCGACCGCATCGAGCACGTGGCGGAGCACTTCCCAGACCGGGTTTTCGCCTTTGACGAGTTCGGTCCCCTGGGGAACCGGCCCACCGGCGGCTCCTGCTGGGCGAGGCAGGGCAAGCCCGACCGTCTCCCGGCGACCTTCCGCCGCACCCACGGCGTCACCTACTTCCACGGTTGCTACTCCGTGGGCGATGACCGGCTGTGGGGCGTCAACCACCGCCGCAAAGGCACCGCCAACACTCTGGCCGCGCTGAAGTCGATCCGCGCCGCCCGACCCGACGGCGGCCCGATTTACATCATCCTGGACAACCTCTCCGCCCACACCGGAGCGGACATCCGTCGCTGGGCGAAGAAGAACAAGGTCGAGCTGTGCTTCACCCCGACCTACGCCTCCTGGGCCAACCCGATCGAGGCGCACTTCGGCCCACTGCGGCAGTTCACCCTGGCCAACTCCCACCACCGCAGCCACCCCGCGCAGACCCAGGCCCTGCACCGCTACCTGGGCTGGCGCAACGCCAACGCTCGCCACCCCGACATCCTCGCCGCCCAACGCAGGGAACGCGCCCGCATCCGCAGCGAGAAAGGCATCCGCTGGGGCGGACGCCATCTCCAAGCGGCCTGACGATGACCGGCAGGGCAACGAAGCCGATCCGGCTCGTCTATGAGACCCACGCCACCACCACCGACAACGAGGCCGGAATCGCCACCGGCTGGCTGCCGGGCAGCCTCTCACCAACCGGCCGCCGACAGGCCCGGGAACTCGGCGACCGCCGCCGCAACGACGGCATCGCGGCGGTGTTCACCTCCGACCTGCACCGCGCCGTGGACACCGCGCGGATCGCCTTCGCGGGCACCACACTGCCCGTCCACCACGACCCCCGCCTGCGGGAATGCAACTACGGGCACCTCAATGGCTGCCCGCAGACAGTTCTCGTCCCACGGCGAGGCCAGCACATCGACGAGCCCTTCCCCGGCGGCCAGAGCTACCGCGAGGTTCTGGCTGTCACCGAAGACTTCCTCGCCGACCTGGCCACCCGGTGGGACGGCAGCCGCATTCTGCTAATCGCCCACTCGGCCAACCGATGGGCCCTGGATTGCCTGCTCGCTGACGCCCGCCTCGAAGACCTCGTCCAAGCCCCGGCGCACTGGCAACCCGGATGGGAGTACACCCTCCCACCACCGGATCAACCCGGTGAACCTTCCCGGTCAGAGCACTAGCTCGAGACGCCGTCCAACGCAGGGTGTTGCCGCCAGGACCGTTGCCCTGAATGTAAGACAGGCACGACACGCGCCTGGTGAGAACGGAAGAGCGCGCCTGCTTTGGGCAAGGTCTGAGCCTGCGTCGCCCGTCGGTCCGTATGTGCACCTGTCTGTCCGTAGGAAAGGGAAGCCGGCAGCGCGCTGGGCCGCGGCCTCACGTGATCTCGTGAGGATAGGGCAGAGGGGAGGGAGAGACGGAGAACGGAGGCGGGAGTCAGTCACAGGCGTGGCTGCTGGTGACTGAGTTCGACAGATGGTCCCGCGGCAGTACACGCACAATCAGCGCGAGGTCACCCACCCAGCACGCCGCATCGTCGCCTCGAGCGGTATAAGGCCTGTCTTCGGTCACCGAGGCAACGCTGCCTGATCAGTCAGTCCTCCGTGCGCTGGTCCATGTCCAGGGAGCAGAGCCTTACGTCGCCTGTCTCGCACCTTGTGTCGTGCGTGCTACCCGTGCCGTTGCCCTGGCGTGTGACGAGCGTCAGCCGTATTCCGCCGACGTGTCGCCAGAGGTCTGTTCGTTCACCCACCGCTGAGCCTCTGAGAGGTTCGCGGCAGTGCCTGCAGGTTCGTACGAAAACCCGTTCCACTGCTCCAGCGCACGCGGCTCATCGGGCCGGAGGTGTCCGCCTCCGCCGTGCAGCGGGCGGTGACGTCGGTGGATGTCGAGCGGCGGGCGGCGCCGCTTGTTGTATGCGGCGAGAGGGTCGGCCGCGTCGATGTACATGGCTGCGCGGGACGGCTGGTTCGGCGGTCCTGGTCGTGAGTGCCTGCCCATGGTTGCGATGGTCTCAGGCCGCGACCGTGGTCGGGCGGGCTGCTGCGAGATCCGCCGCTCTTGTGCGTACCTCGTCCACGGCGGCGGTCCGGTAGGGGCGGGCGGCGTCCAGCAGCGTATTGAGCCGGGAGGTCACGAGGGTGGAGTCGATCCGTACGGCTTCGGTGAGGGCTTGTTGGGCGGCTGCGGCGGCCTGTTCCGGTTCGCCTTCGTCGAACAGTGCGGCGGCCAGGCCGATGCGGTCCATGACGCGTACACGGTCGAAGCCGGGCTTGCGCAGTGCGAGCGCGTCAGTGAAATGGAGACTCGCGCGGCCGGGCCGGTCGATGCTGTTCAGGTCGCGGGCGGATACCGCACGGGCGCCGGCGTGCTCGGCGGCGTCGAAGTACGCCACCCACTCCGGCACATCGCCCAGGCCGTCCGCGACCAGTTCGTCGGCAGTTCCCAGCTGCCGCTCGGCACGGCGCTCGTCGCCGAGGGCGGCGTGGACACGGCCGGTCTGGGAGGCGACCAGCGCCCTGGTGGCGGGCAGGACGGCCTTCTTCGCGGCGACGCCGAGGAGACCGAGGGCGTCGTCGGGGTGCCCGAGGTAGATCATCTGGTGGGACATGCGGGTGACGATCTCGACGCCGCGGTCCGGCTGGCCGGCCTCGGAGGCGGCATAGACGCCGTAAGACCAGTACCGCTGGGCGGTGGCGTACCGGCCGCTGTCGTGGCTGACCCATCCCGCGAGTGCGGCCAGGTCAGCGGTCGCCGCGAAGACCCGGGCCTTCAAGGAGGTGGGGACACCGTCCTGGATGCGGCGGGCGACCTCGGCGAGCTGGGCGACGATCGCGGAACGGTACAGGCCGCCGCCCTTGGTGGCGTCCGCCCTGGTGAAGAAGGCGGTGACCTCCTCCAGTGCGGTGGTGGTGTCGGTATCGAAGCCCTTGGCGGCGTGGTTGAGCCGGCGGGCGGTGCCGCCCAGCATCCGCTCGGCGGCCAGGATAAGCGGGACGCCAAGGGCGAGCTTGAGGGTGTCGCGGCGGTCGAGGACGAGGTCCATCTGGGTCCATCCGGCCAGGGTCTGGGCGGCTGCCTCGGTCAGCAGCGGGAGCTGGATGCTATCCAGCATGGGCCCTTGGGCTGTCAGTCCGAGGTCACCTTGAGTGAGCGGCTGGCCAATCGCGTCGGAGAGTACTGCGGTCAGCAGAGCAGGGACCGGCGGGCGGGGCCGCTCGCCGTCGATCCAGCGGCGGATGCGGCTGGCGTCCGGGGCAATCTGCCGGTGACCTTGGGCATTCGCTTCTGCGGCGACGCGGCGGGCGATCTCGCCGTGCGACAGGCCGGTGGCCGCGACCCATACCGCGAGGTGCGGGTTGCTGGTTCTGCCGGTCATCGCCGTACCACCTTCCCCCGACTTCCTGACACGGAGCGTGGTAATTTCGCCACGGTTCGCTACGCCTACGGTACTGGCCGGGACCGGCGCGGGAGGTCGATTCTGCTCACGTGGTGGCTGCCCGGCTACCTGCAGATGGCAAGGGGAAGGACGAACGCATGGCGACGCTTGAACCCCAGGCTCCGTGGGCGATGCGGCTGGTCACCGACCGGCTGCCATTAGGCCCGCCGTCCTACGCGGCGGTGAGGCTCGATGAGGCGACGCAGACCGCCCGTTACACCGATGCCGTCGGCCAGGTGGTGGAGATGGGCAGGCACGGCACCAGCAGGACGACCGGGACCGCGTCGATGTCCGGCGGAGGCGACGGGCAGGCGCCGCAGCCGCAGACGCAGGACGACAACACCACCGACTACGAGTCGGACTGAGCGGTGATGGCTTCCCTCGTCCTGGTCCTCACGTCCCTGGAGGACGTCACCGCGGATCGGGTGATCGCCGCATTGAACGAGCGTGAGGTGCCCGTCGCCCGCGTTGACCCAGCCAACATCGGCACCGGCCTGTCCTTCGGGGCCCGCATCGGCGCCGGGTCGCCAACCTGGAACGGGCGGCTGCGGACGACCAGCCGCGAGGTGGAGCTGGGGGAGGCGGCGGCGGTGTACTACCGCCGCCCCACCCCGTACGTCGCCCGCTATGGCCACCTTCCGGCCCAGCAGCGGGACTTCGCCGCCGCCGAGACCCGGCACGGACTCGGCGGCATCCTGAACCACCTGCACAATGCCTTCTACGTCAACCACCCCTCGGCCGTGACAGCCGCGGACTTCAAGCCCGCCCAGCTTCAAAAGGCCGCCCACCTCGGCCTGACCATCCCGCCGACACTGGTCACCAACGACGCCGAGCAGGCGCGCGAATTCGCAGCCGACCACGGCCACGTCATCTACAAGACGTTCCGCGGCCTGCCCCGCGACGAGAACGGACACACCGGAGCGATCTGGGCCCAGCGTGTAGATCCCGACACGTTCGACGACTCCCTCGCGGTGACCGCCCACCTGTTCCAGGCGGAAATCCCCAAAACCGGCGACGTCCGGGTCACTGTGGTCGGCCAGAAGGTATTCGCCCAGCAGATCACCGCCCAGGACAGCGCACTGGACTGGCGCCGCGGCGACTGGGACCAACTCCAGCACGCCCCCATCGCGGTTCCCGCGCCCGTCGAGACCGCGCTGCACCACTACCTGTCGGCCTTCGGCCTGGTCTTCGGCTGCTTCGACTTCGCCCTCACCGGCGACGGCGACAGTACAGCGGACTGGGTGTTCATCGAATGCAACCCGAATGGCCAATGGGGCTGGCTGCCCGACGCCGACGCCATCACCACCGCGTTCGCCGACACCTTGAGCACGGAAGGAGGCAGGGCGCGATGATGCCCGCCGACCTGGAGACAGACGCAGCTCGGCTGCGTGATGTGATGGCGAACGACCTCGCACGAAACGGCCTGCTCGCCGATCCCGGCTGGCGGGAGGCGGTCGAGCGGGTGCCCCGCCACCGGTTCACACCGGGCTTCTACCTGCCTGCAGACGAGCGAGACGAGCAGGGGCTAACGGTATGGGAGCCGGTCACCGCCGAACTCGACTACGGCCGGTGGCTGACCGCCGCGTACTCCGACACCACACTGATCACTCAGTTCGACGGCGACGAGCCGGACTGGAAGACCCCGCACCCACGGCACGGCGGCGCCCCGACCTCGTCGTCCACACTGCCGTCCCTGGTCGTGCGCATGTGGGCGGACGCAGACGTACAAGAAGGACACACAGTGCTGGAAATCGGCACCGGCACGGGCTACTCCACGGCACTCGCCTGCGAACGCCTCGGCTCCACCGACATCACCAGCATCGAGGTTGCCCCCCACCGGCTGGAGCAGGCGGCGAGCGCACTCTACGGCTGCGGCTACACCCCGACCCTGGCGGTGGCGGACGGCCTGTACGGGTACTGGCCGGAGGCGAAGTTCGACCGGATCGTGGCCGCCTGCTCCTTCCGCACCGTGCCCCCAGCCCTGCTCGCCCAGACCCGGCCGGGCGGGAAGATTCTGCTCACCCTGTCCGGCTGGCTGTACGGCTACGCCCGCGTCCTGCTCACTGTCACAGGCGACGGCACCGCCGAGGGCCAGATACTGCCCGGCACGGTCTCCTTCATGTCCGCGCGCACGCACGCGGCGCCGTCATTCGGCAACCCCGCCCACTGGGCCGCGTCCCTGCCCGAGGCCGGGCGTATAGCTCGGCACTCCCCGCAGCGGATCACGGCCGCGACCGAGGAGGCGTTCCACCTGCGATTCCTCGCCCAGTGCGCGGTGCCGGACACGCAGACGACCACGATCGGCGAGGTAATGCACCTGATCGACGTCGTCACCGGCTCTGCCGCCACGCTCACCCCCCGCGAGAACGGCGACTGGGAGGTGTGCGAGGACGGGCCGGTGAAGCTGTGGGAGCGGATCGAGCAGGTGCTGAGCGCCTACGACGCGGCCGGGGCCCCGGGGCCGGAGACATTCAGCCTGCACATCTACGACGGCGGGCAGCACCTTCGGCACCCGCAGATGCCCGGCTTGCCGCTGTCCCGTCTGTGACCAGCAGATGGCGTCCCACGAGTCTCCAAACCGAAGTCGATTACCCGCGCGCTGTCGTCGGAGAGTGTCGCGGTCAGGGTAGACCTCGCGGCGGGGATCCGGCCGATCGGCGTGCAGGGGTCAGATCTTGATCGCCCTCGACGTCGCCGCCGCGGTGCACAGGTGCAGCAGGCGAGCGGCGGCCACACGAACATGAGGTCCCGCTCCTCCCGGCGCGGGCGCAAGATTTTCAATCGGCTTGGATCTCCATCAGGCCGGTACCGCGGGCGCACGGCGCAGGGTGTCGGCCGTGACCGGCCGCCCGGCCGCACCGGCCGCTGCGGACAGCTCAGCGAAGGACCTGCTGCCCTTCACTCGCAGCAACCATCGGGTCAGCCCGGCCAGTTCGGCCGCCCCGGGCACGCGGTCGGCTGCGTGACCGCTCGTCCCGCGGCGGGTCACGGCCCGGCCTCCGGACACCCGCAGGAGGGTACGCCACGCGGCGGGGGAGCGCCCCCGCGCAGGCAGCCGTGGCGGCGACCGCAGGAACAGCACATGACAGAGTCCTCTCACGAGATCACGAAGAACCGGTACACGTCGCAGGAAGCGCTGCACGGGGGGGTGCCTCTATGTCTTTCGTCAAGCGAGGCGTGGGGTTCTGGGCTCGTAGAAGGTGCCATCGCGGAGCATTGCGAACAGCACGCTGATGCGGTGCCGGGCCAGGCGGAGCAGAGCCTGCGTGTGGGTCTTCCCGCGGGCCCGGCAGCGGTCGTAGTAGGCGCGGGAGGCGGGATCGTGCAGGGCGGCGAACGCGGACAGGAACATCGCGCGTTTGAGCTGTCGGTTGCCGCCTCGTGGTGCGTGTTCGCCGTGGATGGAGGTCCCCGACGACTTCGTCGTAGGGGCGAGGCCGGCGTAGGAGGCCAGGTGGGCGGCGGTGGGGAAGCTAGTGCCGTCGCCGACAGTGACCAGCAAGGTGGCGGCGGTCCTGACCGCGACCCCCGGAATCGAGGTCAGGACCGCGGAAAGAGGGTGAGCCTCCAGCAGCTGTCCGATCTGCGCCTCCAGGGCTCGTCGCTGTTCGTGGACGGCCGCGAGCGAGCGGGCCAGGGACGGGATCACGACGTCCAGGGTGCCGGTGCCCGGGACCACGACGGTCTGATCGTCGAGGGCGTCGAAGACCTCGTCGATCAGCCGGGCGGCCATGCGCGGGGCTTTGGGCCTGATCACCTCAACGAGCCTGCGACGACCGGCCCTTCGCAAGCTGGCCGGGGAACCGTAGCGTTCCAGCAGCCAGGTCACGGCCTGGTGGTCCAGGCGCGGCCCGAGGACGCGCTCCAGGCTGGGGTGGAACTGGGTGAGCAGGCCGCGTATCCGGTTGGAGGTGCGGGTGGCCTCGGCCGCCAGGTCCTGGTCGAAGCCGACCAGCACGGTCAGCTCGGCGGTGATCTCGTCGGTCAGTTCCAGCGAGCGCAGGGTGTGCGGCATCGTCCGGGCTGCGTCCGCGATCACTGCGGCGTCCTTCGCGTCGGTCTTCGCCTCGCCCGGATACAGGTCGGCGATCCGGCGCATCGCGAGTCCGGGCAGGTAGGCGACCTTGCAGCCGGTATCCCGTGCGACTGTCAGAGGGAGGGCGCCGATCGAGGCGGGCTGGTCCACGATCACCAGCGCGGTGCCGAACTTCGCGGCCAGCTTGTCGAAGACGGCCCGCAGCTTCGGCTCGCTGTTGGGCAGCTGCTTGTCGAAGACCTTCTTGCCGGCCGGGGTGAGGCCGTGCCCGTGATGTGCGCTCTTGCCGACGTCCAGGCCGAGGAAGACGCCCACGTCGTCGATGTCGTCCAACTCATCCTCCCGAACCGGGTTCGTGTGGTGCTGGCCAGGGCGTTGGCGTCGTATGCGCGCATCCACGTTATGCAGACCTGCCGCCCGCAAGCGGCCAGGCATTGCACCAGGCCAGGCGGTAGTCGGACCTCTCATCAGCGTCTCCCACGGCACCCCTCGGGCCCGGTGACACCACCCCCCAGGTCATGCCTTCCAATGCCGTTGCCTTTGTGGGGTCCGGCCGGTTGAGCCGGTGTGCTGATATCGAGGCTGGAGCGGTTGGGGCTGGGGATCTTGACCCAGTCCTGCCCTCCAGAGCTGGTGGACCGGGTCGTCGGGGACGAAGGCCGAAAGGAGAAACGCCGCCGGTTGCTGTCCGCGCGGTTCACCGTGTACTTCGTCCTCGCCATGTGTCTCTTCCCGCAGGCGGATTACCTTGAGGTGCTGCGGCTGGTGAAGGCTGGTGAGTCGACTCTCCGGCCATGGACCGGGGTGAACAAGTCCTCGCTGACCAGGGCTCGGCAGCGGCTGGGCTGGACGGTGATGCGTGAACTGTTCCGCGCGGTGGCACGGCCGCTGGGCGCGGGTCCGGAGCTATTTTGCGGGATGCGGGTACTCGCTCTGGACGGAACGCTCCTGGCCGTGCCGGACTCCGCCGGAAATCTCGAGGCCTTCGGCAAGTCCGGCTCTCAGCGCAGTCCGATGGGATACCCGCAGGCACGGGTGGTCGCGGTGGCGGAGTGCTCGACGCACGCGGTGCTGGACGCCGTGATCGGCGGTTTCAAGGACTCCGAACGGATCGTGTCCGACGAGCTGGAAGCCCATATCGGCCCAGGCTCCCTGGTCTTGGCTGACCGCGGTCTCTGGGGCCTGGCGCGGTGGCACCGGCTGCGCGACCAGGGAGCTCACCTGCTGTGGCGGATCGAGCGACGTAAGGCTCGTCGGGTCGAGGACGTCCTGCCCGATGGCAGCTACCTGGCCCGGATCGAGGCGAACAAGCACAGCAAGGCCGCCGGCACCGTCAAGGCCCCGCCGGTCCGGGTCCGGGTGATCGAGTACCGGGTCGACGGCCAGGCCGACGTGGTCCGACTCATCACCAGCCTGCTCGACCACGAGCAGTATCCGGCCGCCGAGCTTGCGGCACTGTATGCGCGCAGATGGGAGATCGAGCTCGTCTTCGACGAGATCAAGACCCATCAGCGCGGCAGGCCAGTCCTGCGGTCCCAGACCCCGGACGGGGTGCGGCAGGAGATCTACGCGCACCTGATCGTGCACCACGCGACCAGGGACCTGCTGAACGAGGCGGCCCGGCTCCACCAAAGTGTCGCCGAGCGGACCTCGTTCACCCGGGCCCTGAACGTTGTCCGCCGCACCGTGATCGCGCCCGGCGGATTTTCCCCCCTCCGCCCGCAGGCGTGACCGTCGTCTTGCCTGCACGGAGATCGGCCGCAGCCTGCTGCCACCACGTCGGCCCCGTGACTGCCCACGCAAGGTGAGATCGTGCATCACCCCATACGGCAGCAAAGCCCCAGGCGAACCAGCCAGCCGACGCCGGCCCCCGGTCACAGTCACCCTGAACCATCGATGGGAGTGACCCAAAAGCAACGGCATTGTCATGCCTTCGACAGGGGGGAACAGTCATGCCGGGCCCGGAGGCCAGCGGCCCTCTTGCAGGACCGCCAAGAAGATAACGGGGGGAATCGAGTCCGCGCGGCGAGGGCGCCCGCCGACCGCGCCGACCGGCTGATCGTGGCAGCCCGGCGCGGCCTAACATCTTCGGCCCAGACGCCTGCCGCGAAACATACGTGCCACTTTGCGTCGCGCATCGCCGCAGGCCAGGTGGCATGCTCCGACATATATGGCCGAGTGCGCGACTACTCCGGGAGGAGCAGTCCCCGCCGGTCTGGGCATGACGTGACGTCGCCGACCAAGGCGGCAGAACCGCGCGCCGCGTGTTCCGGGCGGACACGTCCGTAGGCACGATCGCTCTGCTCAATCCCGCAGCCCCCGACGTCCGGTGACGGCCGCACCGCGGCGACGTCGGCCGGGATCGGCCCGGCGCACCATGTCAGTGACGAGCCGTAGGGTGCCCTGCATGGCCCGTTCCTGGACGCGACTGCACGAGTACCTCGGTGCCCCGCCCGGCCCGCTCACCTTCGACATGGTCAAGAAGGCCGCGGACACCAACCTGGTCGAGTCCGACGACCTCGACTGGAAGCAGTTCCTGCCCCGACCACCACAGGACGGCCGCTGGAACGAGCTGGCCAAGGACGTCGCCGCAATGGCCAACACCCGCGGCGGGCTGCTCATCTACGGCGTCACGGACAAGACCACGAAGCCGGTCGGCATCGACCCCGACGAGGTCAACACCCAGCAGTACGCGCAGTGGATCCGTAACCACGTCCAGCCCTACCTTCCCGACCTCACCTTCACCACCCTCACCTCACCCGACGGCACCATCAGCTTCCTGGTCATCGACATCCCCGCCAGCCCCATGGCCCCCCACCACGTCTACGGAACCGCCGCCAAGGACAAGGACCAGCAGGCCGCCGTCGTCCCCTACCGGGACGCCGACCACACCGCCTGGATGGCCGAGCACCAGATCGAACGCGCCTACCGGGACCGCTTCACCCGCACCCAGCACGCCCAGGACGAGACCGACCGGCTCCTCGCCCACGCTCTGGACAGCGTCCTTCCCGAACAAGCCGAACCCTCCGCCTGGTTCGTCGCCGTCGCCCGGCCGGAACGGCCGCTGCCCCGCACCGCACCACCCCTCGCCCGGGAGAAAGCCCCCGACCTGTGCACGACCGCACGGGCCCGCTCCCAACGCCTGACGAGTAACCGTCAGACCGTGGGCCCGCTGACGGGACTCGACATCGTCCTGTCCAACCCCCGGCCCGGGCTGCGCCGCTGGGTCTTCAGCACTCTGCCCCTGCGGACGGGCCGGGAGATCTACGCCGAGCTACACCATGACGGCAGCACTGCCCTCGCCGTCAACCTGTCTTGGAAGGCCCTGCGGGACAGCGACGCGGCAGACTCGGCGACGCGGAACGTCCTGGTCGATGCGGACGTCGTCGGAGCCAGCTGCCGCGATGCCCTGGCCCTCGCCCACGAACTCGCCCGCCACCTGGGCGTGGACAGCTCCGTCCACGTCACCACAGCCATCACCACCGCCGAACCGGTGCCCCTGACCCCGGTCATCACCGAGTACGGCAGCTTCAGGACCATCCCCGAGCAGGCCCGCCAGCCCCGCCGCATCCAGCCCGTGACCGCCCTGACGACCCCCGCCGACGAGGACGAAGCCCTGCGTATGAGCGCCCAGGAGACCTTCACCGACCTGATGCACCAGTTCGGTATCACCGTCTACCTGTAGTCGGACGAGCGACATCACCGATAGCACCCCAGGCGCCTGTCGTTGTTCGGCCCTACGGGGATCCGGACGGTCGAGACCACCTCCACCGCCTCATCCAGGGGTACCTCTTGATCGAAGGCGCATGCGCGGTCTCGCGTCTTCGGATCCAAGGCCCCACGGCGTACCAGCCCGCCGTTCCAGCCCGGGGCAGGGCGCCTTCCGCGGCGAGGACCGGGGAGACACTCCACCCGCCCACCCGCCCGGGCCACCATGCTGCGTACCCCTCCCGGGGCAGCCCTACAGGCGACGACATCACACACGCGAACAAGGTCACCCCCAAGGCCAGTCGCTTCGGTCGCTACATGCCCCTGCCTGAAGCATCTGACCAGCAGTGATATGCCTGTCTGGAGGCAGCGACCGATGCCCATGGGCAGGCCGTCGGGTTCTCAGCGGGGTTCGGGGAAGCCGCGCAGTCCCAGAGGCACGGGCACGGGGACGTCTCCGGTTGCGGCGCGCTGCAGCAGGAGACGGAAACGTTCTCCGTCTTCAGGCCGCATAGTGATCTCCTGGCCATCGCCACGCCCGATCTCCAGGGCGGCCAGAGCCCGCTGGGCCTCTTCCCCGTCGGCAGCGACGCGAGGATGGAAGCAGAGCACCGGGCCCAAGTCCAGGCGCCGTCCGGCGAGCATGATGGCGAACTCCTCGCACCCCGCCTGCATAGCGTGCGGCTCGCCGCTGAGCAGGGCCCGCACGACGGGGGAGTCCTGGCCGTTCAGCGTGACGCCCACCTTGGGCAGGAACGGGGAGATCACGCACTGTCCCTCGAGGAGCAGACGCGCCATTCGCAAAGCGATCCGGTCGACCGAGGTCAGCTCGTCGGGAACGGGAAAGTACTGCTCGCAGTGGCGCTGCACCGCCTCCAGGTCCTCGATGTAGCCGCACACCTCCGCGACCTCCCGGCGCGCGGACTCGGGCTTGGGCGGCAGGTCACCGCTCCCGACGACGCCTGTGCGCGTACGGATCTCGAACGCGCCGCCTGCCTGGATGCGCTGGTGGATCCGCAGCAGTCGCAGGGCGGCCGCGGGCTCCAGCCCCTCCAGCGAGAAGGTGAACTGCAATGACGCTGGAGCCCCGGCGGAGTCGGGGACGAGCAACTGCATGCTGCCACCGACCAGTTCCACGTTCACCGACCGGCCAATGCTGCCGCGTCCCATGTGGCCCAGTGAGCCCGGGTAGGAGGCGGTGACCTGCTGGCCGTCGAGGAAGACCACCTCCACGTCCGTCTCGGCCAGCCCGTCCCCCTCCGCTGGCCGCCACCGGACCTCGACATCCCGGTGTACCCCCGACAGCCATTCCGGCCCGGTCACCGTCATGCTCTCCAACGCCCCGCGCGGCAGTACCACTTCCTCCGGCAGCCCAAAACCCAGACTCCGCCGCACGGCCTGGGCGAGCTCCGGCGCCAACGGGCCGCTACCGGTCAGCGTGATCTCCACCGGCGAGACCTCCTGGGCCCGCGGGTGCTTACCGCGCAGCATGTGCACTACCGTCTCGCCCTGCCGGGCGAAGTCCACCGTCCAATGGTCATCCAGCCCATCAACCTGCCGCCCCAGCGCTGCCACCCGGGCGGACACATCCCGCACCCCGTCCATCAGCAGCGCCCGCTCCTGCCCGTAGACCTGCGCCGCCTGGAACAGCTGGTCCCGGGTGAAGGAGGCTTCCAGGTCCGCGTTGGCGGCCATCAGGCCATCCAGCTTCGCCCGGTCCCACACCCGCACCCGCACCTTCAGCGCGGTCCCCAACGAGTTCACGAACGTCCGCTCCGACGGGGTCAGCGTGGACGGCACAACCAGCACCCACTCCCACGGCTGCTGGCTCATCACCGCCCGCGTGAACGACTTCGTGATCGCCTTGCGCCGCCCTTTGAACGACGCGGTCGGGAAACCGTCGAGGTAGTACTTCAGCTGGAAGATCCGCACCCGGGACCCGCTGGTGGCCTTGATGTCGACACCAGCGTCGCCGCCGCGCCCGTTGACCGCCTCCACCGTCGCGGACGCGGCATACATCCGGTGCACCAGCGCCTCAACGATCCGGCTGAACCCCGGCTCCCCGACCCGCTCCCACTCCACCGCCACCACCGGCCCCCTTGCCGCAGACGCTCGCCCGCACCAGGATCCCACCCACCACCGACACCCCCGGGGCCTGCGCGCCCGCGCCGGGCTGACGGGGCGCCACCGGCCGCCATGCGGCGCCGTACCGCGCCGCCGCCGCCGGACCGGCCGGCCGCAGCCGCCCCCGCGCCCCGCGGCTTCGGATCAGCGCCCCGCGGACAGCGCCGGTGAGCAACATGTGGTGGGGTCGGTCAGCCGCTGTCCACGAGCGGCACGATGCGGTGGACCTCCTGGAGGAGCTGGAAGGCCTGCGTATCGCCCGCGGCGATGCCATGTCCTGTGACGGCTTTGATGCATGGCCGACATACCTTCCGCGACATGGGGCGATGCCCAGTGAGGGCATTGAAGGAGATGAGTGGGGCGCCTACGTCACGCTATGACGTACAACAAGGACGAACGTGGGATCGCCTACGGGGTGCGAACCCTAGGGCGACGGAGTGCCCGTAGTAGTCGCAGGAGTAACGACCTGCCGAGGAGGGCGGGAAAGCCGCTCGCAGGGCGAAGGGACACAGGTGACTGGATGCGAATGAGACCGGGAGGTATGCGAAATGCAGAGTGCCGACACGGTGTTAGGCATCCTTCGTGAGTGCGGCAGACGTGGTCTGCCGTGTAGTGAGCTGTATCGGCAAATGTTCAACCCGCAGTTGTACCTGGTGGCTTACGGCCGCGTCTACTCCAATAAAGGGGCGATGACGCCGGGAGTCTCGCAAGAAACCGTGGACGGCATGTCGCTGGGCAAGGTAGGTCGCATCATTGATGCGATGCGCCACGAGCGCTACCGGTTCAGCCCAGTAAAGCGAGTCAACATTCCCAAGAAGAATGGGAAGACCCGGCCGCTTGGACTGCCGACCTGGTCGGACAAGCTCGTCGGCGAGGTGATGCGTCTCCTTCTGGAGGCATACTTCGAGCCGCAGTTCTCCGACCGGTCCCACGGGTTCCGACCCAGACGGGGCTGTCACACCGCCTTGACGGAGGTGGGCAATACCTGGACGGGTACGACCTGGTTCATCGAAGGTGATATCTCTGACTGCTTCGGTTCGATCGATCATCAAGTCGTCATCGAGACGCTGGCAGAACGGATTCACGATGGCCGGTTTCTTCGGCTCGTGCGCAACATGCTTGAGGCGGGACTGTAAAACGTTCGGTGTAACTCCCGATCATGGAAGATACATCGATGACCAGTGAGAACGTGTCCGGCTCCGAGGCTGTCGAGCCCGTGGAGGCTGTGCCGGCGAAGGCCGTGGACGACCAGTTGATCGACGAGCTGGTGGGCCGGGCCCAGGCCGAGGGTCTGCAGTTGACTGGTGAGGACGGACTGCTGCAGCAGCTGACCAAGCGGCTGTTGGAGTCCGCCCTGGAGGGTGAAATCACCGACCACCTCGGCTACGACAAGCACGACCCGACGGGCAAGAACGGCGGCAACTCCCGCAACGGCAAACGCTCCAAGACAGTCCTGACCGACGTCGGACCTGTGGAGATAACCGTGCCCCGCGACCGCGACGGCTCCTTCGAGCCGAAGATTGTCAAGAAGCGGCAGAAGCGTCTGACCGGCGTCGATGAGATGGTCATCTCGCTGGCCGCGAAGGGCCTGACCACCGGCGAGGCCCAGGCGCACCTGGCGGAGGTTTATGGTGCCGAGGTCTCCCGCCAGACCATCTCCACCATCACGGACAAGGTGCTGGAAGGCATGGCCGAATGGCAGAGCCGCCCCCTCGACGCCGTCTATCCGGTGGTCTTCATCGACGCCATCCACGTGAAGATCCGCGACGGTGCGGTGGCCAACCGGCCCATCTACGTGGCCCTGGCCGTCACGGCCGAGGGCCGGCGGGAGATCTTGGGGCTCTGGGCCGGCGACGGCGGCGAGGGCGCCAAGCACTGGCTGCACATCCTCACCGAAATCAAGAACCGCGGCGTCAGTGATGTGCTCATGCTCGTCTGCGACGGGCTCAAGGGCCTGCCCGAGGCCGTGGAGACCGTCTGGCCGCGGACGATCGTGCAGACCTGCGTGGTGCACCTGCTGCGGAACTTCTTCCGCTATGCCGCCCGCCAGGACTGGGACAAGATCGCCAAGCTTCTGAAGCCCGTCTACACGGCGCCGACCGAAGAGGCCGCCCTGGAGCGGTTCGCCGAGTTCGCTGATGCCTGGGGCCGAAAGTATCCGGCGATCGTGAAGCTGTGGGAGAACGCCTGGGAGGAGTTCATCCCGTTCCTGCGGTTCGACACCGAGATCCGCCGCATCGTCTGCACCACCAACGCGATCGAATCGGTCAACGCCCGCATCCGCCGGGCGGTCAAGGCTCGCGGCCACTTCCCCAACGAGCAGGCCGCCCTGAAGTGCGTCTACATGGCGATCATGTCCCTCGACCCCACCGGCAAGGGCCAGGCACGCTGGACCATGCGTTGGAAGACCGCACTGAACGCCTTCGACATCACCTTCGATGGGCGCCTCTCCGCAGCCCGTCAGTAACCATCAGCCCCAGTTGCACCACTCGTTTGACAGACCCCCGTTCAGCAGCGGAGTGTTCTCTGGGCCGTGTACGGATGGGGTTCTACTGCGATTGGTCGTTCTCGGCTCGAACTGAAGGCAGCGCGGAATCAACTGCCGTTGCCCCGGTACACACATGGCGCTCCGGGGCCACGTGCCTCTCCTCTACACACCTTCCAGGCATGCTGGAGAACTACGGCCCATGGTCTGCAGCCCTCGGTGGGCCCGACACCCACGCGAGTCAGAAGAGAACCCGGGGCTCCTCAGACCCCGGCCGCCTCGGCGGGCTCGCCGGTGTCGGCGGCTGTCTCCGGGGCGACGTTCGAGTAGAAGACGGCCCTCTTCTGCTTGATGCGGTGTGCTTGCCCCTTGGCGACGAGTGCCTCGAGCGTGCTGCGCACGACCGTGGCCTTGATCTCGCGGTCAGGGAGGGCCCGGGTGAGAGCGGTGGTGACTTCGGCCGCGGCGCGCGGTCCGTCGTGCTGGGTGAGGTCACCACGGATGAGGTCCCCGAGTGTGGGCCCACTCGCTTTTCGTACCCGGTTGGAGCGGCTCTTGCCTGGCTCTGCCTGCTTCCGCCCGGCGCTGGTCGTGCCGGTCTCCCTCTTCGGCTTGCGCGCTGCCGGCGTCTTCGCGGACTCCCGGGTGGCGGACGAGCCACTCGCAGAGCTGCTGACCTCGGCGCTGTCGGGGACGTCACCGGCGGCTTCGTCACCCAGGGTCTGCCGCATGCTGAGCAGAAGCACCCGATTGCCTTCCAGCGCCGCCAACTGCTGTTGCAGCGCTGAGATCTCGGAGCTGAGACGTTCGTGCTCGGTGGAGTTGCGTTCGAGATCGGTGTTGATCTGTGCCGCGTACTGGGACTTCAGATTGGTGTTGTCGGCAGAGGTGTCCACCACAAGCTCCCTTGTCTGGGACGTTTTCATGTTGGTGGTGGATGGTACCTCTGCGCGATGGCTATGCGGCTACGGGTTTCAGCGGGCAGGTGTGTAGGTGATCCGGGTGTCGCGGCAGCCAGTCGCGAGATCGGAGAGCGCGGTCACTTCGCCCGGGTCCGCTGACAGGCCCCAGCGGGACTTCACCACGGTCCACTCCTCGATGTACCGGCAGAGTGCTCCCGGATCGGAGGGAAGCCACTGGTTGGGGTCCTGATCGGCCTTGGAACGGTTCTCCCGAGCACTCACCGCGGCCAGAGACCTCATATCGCCCACATCGTTGGCGTAGTCCTGGCGCTCCTGCGCAGACCAGATGGAGGCACCGCTGTCCCAGGCTTCGGCCAGTGGCACCATGTGGTCGATGTCCAGGCCGCGGGCGCCTTGCACGTCGGTGCCGTCGTAGTACGAGTGCCAGATGCCGCCGCTGATGGTGCACCGGCCGGTGACCGTGGGCGGCTCGATCGCCTCGGCGATCAGCACTTCCTGGCGTGTGTTACAGCCGTCTGCGTCCGCGTCCACCCAGTGCTTGAAAGCCGTGCGTTCGTAGCCGGTGCGGTCTTCCGCCGCCACGGGCAGTGCGTCAATGGCCTCCCGCAGCGTTCTGGTGACCGTCTGGCTGGGTGCCGCTGACGCCGGCGTCACCGTACCGGCCAGAGCCGCGATGGCGGCAGCGAGCGTGAGAACGGTGGACCTGATGTGCAGCCGCATGGACGCCACCTCTCCTGTTTGAACAGTGCGGCCCAACAACTACCGGCACCGGCCAGAGCGCCACGTGACAGATGCATCGAAGATCGCTCGAGGGAGATGGCCTGGGACGACGGAACGCGGACGTATGGGCACTCGCAGCCTCGTCTGCGGCGGTGCGAGGCGGGTACCAACCGCTGACACCGGGGCCGGTAGCGCCGTCGCCACACGCGGCGGGCGGGCACAGGAACGCCTCCTGGAGAACGTCGATCTCGCACTGCTGACGGACCTGGAGTACCACGCTGCGGTGGGAGCTGCAGTGGTCCTGCTCCTCTTGCACGTCGGGGCATGGCTCACCGGGAGAAAAGAGCAGTGAGCGGTGGGGAGTTGGGGCATTCTTAGGGGTGGGGCGCGCGGAGGGGGAACGCATGACGGAGACGGTTGGCTACGACGACTTTCCTGCGCTGCACCGTGCGGCCGACGCCAATTCGCTGAGGGGACAACGCCGTTACCTCCGTGTGATGCGGTTCCAGCTCGGCGCGTTGGTGATCGCCGCCGCCTTCGGCGTGATGGCCTTACGGGCCGGGGGCACGGATGTAGCCGCTGTGGTGGCTTCGGTGGCCTTCGGAGCGGCTCTGGTGAGCGATGTGTACATGCTCAAGGAGCGCCCTGACCGGCAGTGGTACGCCGGGCGCGCACTGGCTGAGTCGACGAAAACCCTGACCTGGCGGTACATGGTGGGCGGCAGTCCGCTGGGGGCCGCCGAGCTCACTGATGAGCAGGCCGAGGACCTGCTGCTTGCACGTTTCGCCGAGATCGAGGCTGATGTTGAACCGGTCTTGCTGATTCCTGATCACGGCAGTCCGGAGCAGGTGACCGAGGGCATGCGCCGGACCCGGGCGCTTCCGCTGGAGCAGCGCCGTGAGCTGTATCTGCGGGCGCGGATCAGGGACCAGCAGGAGTGGTATGGGACGAAGGCGCGCTGGAACGAGCGCAGGGCCACGCTGTGGTCGGTCACCCTTGCCACGCTGGAACTCCTCGGCCTAACTGCGGGAGTGCTGAAGGCCGATGGTGTGATTGACATCGATCTCCTCGGTCTGGCGGCCGCGCTGGCCGCGGCCGGAGCGGCGTGGGTGCAGACCAAACAGCACCAGAACCTCGCGACCGCATATGCGATGGCGCACCATGAGCTGGCCACGATCGGCTCGCGGGTGCGGCATGTGCGGACCGAGGAGGATTGGGCGAGTTTCGTCGGGGGTTCGGAGGACGCGGTCTCGCGCGAGCACACGCTGTGGCGGGCGTCGCACTCATGAAGCCGTCCGCTGCGTTCCGCAGCTCCTACGACGCCTTCCTGTCCTACAGCCACACGGCGGACAGTGTGCTCGCCCCTGCCCTGCAACGCGGGCTGCACCGCTTGGCTAAGCCCTGGAACCGGCCGCGTGCCCTGCGGGTCTTCCGTGATCAGGCCAGCCTCGCAGCCAACCCCGACCTGTGGACGACCATCGAGCGGGCTTTGGAGAACTCCCGTTACTTCATTCTGCTGGCCTCGACAGAGTCGGCCCGGTCGCCCTGGGTACGGCGGGAGATCTCCTTCTGGAAGGAACACCGAAGCGCCGACACGATGCTGATCGTTGTCACCGACGGCGAGATCGTCTGGGACAACGACCGAGCTGATTTCGACTGGGAGCAGACCACCGCTCTGCCCGGCGACCTGCGGGGCTGGTTCCAGGGGGAGCCCCTCTGGGTGGACCTGCGCTGGGCTGCCTCAGAGCCCGAGCTCTCCTTGGACCATGGCAGGTTCCGGGAGGCGGCTGGGATGCTGGCGGCCGCCATCCACGGCATCCCCAAGGACGAACTGGACAGCGAGGAGGTCTGGCAGCACGCCCGCACCGTACGGCTGCGCCGCGCCGGCGTGACCGCCTTGACGGTGCTGCTGGTGATTGCGCTGATCATGGCGAACCTTGCCGATCAGCGGCGGCAGGAGGCCGAGAAGCAGCGGCGCCAGGCCGAAGAGCAGCGCCGCCTGGCCACAGTGCGGGCATTGCAGGCGGAGGCTGAGAACATCCGCGAGACCGAGCCTCGCACCTCGCTGCGGCTCAGCATGGCTGCCCTGCGTATCAAGCCAACGATGGAGGCGCGGGAGGGACTGTTCACCACGCTGCAACGCACACGCCTGGCAGGCAGCTCCGCGACGAGCGTCGGCAAATCCGACCTGGCGTCCTACAGCTCCGACGGCACCCTGCTCGCCACGGCAACTATCACCGGCCGTTCCGTGAGCCTGTGGGACACCCGCGACACCGTCCGCCCGCGGCGGCTCGCCACGCTCACCGGTCACAGCGCGCCCATCGAAAGCGTGGCTTTCAGCGCCGACGGGCATCTGCTGGCGACCGTCGCCAATGTCGGCCTGAACCCGGCCGATGGCGGTGAGCGGGGCAGGAGCAGCCTGATGCTGTGGGGCCTCACGGACCGCGGCCATCCCCGCGAGGTGCTGAACTGGCGAGGCTTGGACGACGCTCAAGCGGTGGCCTTTAGCCCGGACGGCAAGACCATGGCCGTGGTCACGGGCAGAGAGAACGGCACGCTGCAGCTGTGGAACGTGACCAAGCCTTCCGCACCCCAGCGGCTGACCGGACCGCTCCACGCCGTCGACTCCCAGACCGTGATGTTCAGCCCCGACGGGCACACCCTGATCACCGGCTCCGGCTACCTCACCGCCACGAATGGTTCCCTCAACCCTGACAGCATCACCCACACCACCGGCTGGACCGCGTGGAACATCCGTGACTTACACAACCCCCGAGCGGTGGCGCGCCGATCGCATTTCGGGAGTGCCGTGTTCAGCCGTGCCGCGCCTCTCCTCGCGGTGAGTGACAGCAGCACCCTCACGCTGTGGGACCTCCGCCACCCAGGGACGCCCCGGCAGCTGACCAGGCTCGACCACAAGGACCAAGTGGAATCGGCTGCCTTCAGCCCGGACGGTCGCTCCTTAGCCGTCTCCGTGCTGGACGATACGGCCTTCCTTCGCGACATCAGCGATCCAGCCCGTCCCGGCAAGCCGGTCATGCTGGGGAAGCACGACAGAACAGTCGACGCCATCGCCTTCAGCCGTGACGGCCGCACCGTCAGCCTGGCGGACGAATCCGGCACCCTCACGCGCTGGCTGGTCGGCAGCCGGGCACCGGTCCGCGCCGCCACTTTGGCCATGAAGTCCTTCGGGCTCACAGCGTCGGCGTTCAGCCCTGATGGCCGCGCACTGGCCATCGCGGCCACTGGCGGCAAGGTGTGGCTCTGGGACACCTCCCATCCTGCCCGTCCCCGCAGGAAGACACCGCTCACCGGGCAACTTCAGATTGCTCGAGCGGTCTCCTTCAACGGCGACGGCTCAATACTGGCCGTCGGCAGCCAGGCAGGCGAAGCAAACCAGGACGGCAAGATCACGTTGTGGGACACTTCCGATCTGAGTGCTCCGCATCGCTTGGCCGAGATCCCGACGAAGTCAGGAGTGTCGGCGGTTGCGCTCAGCCCTCGCCGGTCGACGCTGGCGGCGGTCGGTTCCGTGTCCTTCGACCCGCCTTGGGTCGGCCTGTGGGACATCCGCGACCCACAACACCCGGTGCGTACTCGACTTCTGGACCCGTACGAACCTCGTGAGCGGGCCTCTGCGTCGGCAGATCCTGGTCCCGGGCCGAACCCCCTGCCGACTTTGCCCTTCCTGGGTGATATCCCGGCGGTCTTCGGACCGGACGGCACGACACTGGCCCTCCCCGACGTCCTGTGGGACGTCACCAACCCCTCAGCCCCGATCCGGCTGGCCACACGGCGTACCTCAGACCTGGACTCGATGCTCCATGAGCGCTATTCATTCGCGGCCTTCCGCGCCGACGGACGCGAACTGGTGACCAGCGATAGGGGAGACCTGTCCGTGTGGTCGGTGAACCGCAGGAATGGGCGGAGGTTCCTTTCGGCCGCACAGGTTTCCGATCGTCTCTCGCAGATCGACTTCCATCCCGGGGGCCACCTGGTCGCCACTGGAAGCAGTGCCGGCCGGGCGGGGCTCTGGGCCGCTGGTGGCTCGAGGCCGCTGACTTGGGCGACGGCGCTGACGGACACCACAGCGGAAGTGGCGGATGTCCGGTTCAGCCGTGACCGAAAGACACTGGCCGTCACCCTGGACTCCGGCACGGTGGAACTGTGGAACCTGGGTGACCTGCCGGCCATCGCCGCTGCCCCAACCACAGTGGCCTGCGGCATCACCGGTACCGGCCTGTCCCGTAAGGAGTGGCGGCAGTACGCGCCAGGCCTTCCGTACGAACCCACATGCCCGCAGCGGTGACGACGCACGCTGGACACGGCTCGATGGACGAAGGCGGCCCCAGAGCCTTATCTCCGCCCCAGGCAGCGGCCTTCGCGTATCTTCTGCTGTCCCCTGGCCAGGAGTGGATGGCCTCGCTGGGTCGGCTCAGTGCCTGAGGGAGCGACGGGGGAGCAGGCGTGCGCTGAAAAGTGGTCACCATAGGAGGGCATCGCGCGCTAGATGCTGGTGGGCGGTGACCGAGACCTGGCTGCAGACCCTCTGGTCACCTTGCCTCTCCGGGGCATCAGCAAGGGCCTACCCGCGGTCTACGTCAACAGGCGCCAGGCACCTCGCAGGGAGGGGCCCTGAGAAACCTGCGTCGCTGCCCGATCAGCGATCCAGCATTCCGAGGACCGGAACACCACTGGAAGATCGTCCTCCCGTAGCCGTCGGCTGTACGGTTCACTCTCCCCCTCCGTAGCCCGTTCCCCGGGAAGGCTGGGCGCGCCTCCGGCCTCACATACCTAATCAGTCAAATGCGTATTCTCAGGTTTATTGACACACCATTCGACAAGAATGCCTGCAGCGCCCAGTAGTTGTGCGGAAGGTAGGAACTCCACGATGCGCTACGCGGCATTCATCTCCTACAGCCATGAAGCGGACAGCCGTCGAGCGCAGCATCTGCGCGATGCCCTGCATCACTTCGCCAGGCCCTGGAACAGCATGCGGGCTCTTCGGATCTTCCTCGACAACGCGGCCCTGTCGGCCGATCCAGGCCTATGGAGCACAGTGGAGCAGGCTCTCGCCGACTCCGAGTTCCTCGTGCTGATGGCGTCGCCCCAGTCCGCACGCTCCACCTGGGTAGCCAAGGAGATCTCCTGGTGGCGGCAGGGGCCTCGCGCAAGAAACCTGTTACTGGTCGTCACAGGAGGCGAGCTCCACTGGGACCACACGGCGCAGGATTTCGACTGGACCCGGACCACATGCCTCTCACCCGCGCTCAGCGGCTTCTTCAACGAGGAACCACGCCACGTGGACCTGCGGTGGATGGGCCAAAACCACACAGGCGACCTGCGCGAGCCGCAGTTCCGCGCATGCGTAGCCGACCTGGCTGCTCCCCTGCACAAGCGTCCCAAGGACGAACTCATCGGCGAGGACGTGCTCCAGCGTCGGAAGTTCCAACACTTCCGCCGAGCGATGGTGGCCGCGATCACCGCGCTCGCCCTCCTGGCCTCCGCAGTGGCCGTCTATGCCATCGTGCAGCGGAACACTGCGCAGGAACAGGCGCGCATTGCCACCGCCCGTCAACTGGCCGCGACAGCATTGAACTTGAGTAGCGATGACCTCGAGGTCGCATCGCTCCTGGCCCTTCAGGCATACCAGGTGAAAAAGACCCCGGAGACCATGTCAGCGCTGTACCAGCTGACAACCGGTAGCCCTCATCTGGTCCGATTCGTGCGCGGCGACGGGAGAGTGACGGCACTGGCTCTCACCACCTCGCCCCGCTACGCGGCCGCCGGCACCGCCAAGGGGTCGGTTACTATCTGGACGTCCGACGGGGCCCGCACGGCAGGCCGTGTATCGGTCTCAGGCGAGGTCACCTCGCTGATATTCAGCGACGACGACCAACTGCTGGCCATCGGCACCAGTTCAGGCCAGACCGTCATCCACGACCTGCACACCCATCACACCCGGCGCCTGTCTGCCAGCGCCGGCAGGGTCTACGCGCTGGCATTCCGCCCCTCCAGCCATGACCTTGCAGCCATCGATGACAACGGCACACTCAGGCTGTATAGAGCAGAAGGCAGTGAGCCGGCCTTGCACGTCGACACAGGTTTGCAAGCCGGAGCATTAGACCTTGCCTTCTGGGACAAGGGAAGCAAACTGGCAGTGGCCACCGCGATGGGCTGGCGCTTCTACGACGACAGACTCCGGAAGCTCAAGTCGTCCGACGACGTGCTCTACCCCGCGAACGGATACGTCTCTGCCGCGTCGCCCAGCGGGAACTGCTTTGGGTTCATAAAGTTTGGGGCCTTGGCCCTGGGGTCCATCGCGGAACTGAATAAGGGAAAGTTCCCGGGGTTGGGCTCCAAAGAGGGCGGCTGTGGCGCACGGCCGACCCTCTCCGGCAAAGAAGCGACCAGCTTGGCTGTCTCAGATGGCAACAGGATCGCGGTGGGCACGAGCCAAGGCCTCGCCCTGGGAACGGCAGTAGGGGAGAAAGACCCGACGGAGACGGTCCTCGACATGCTCCCTGGAGTCAAAGCACCCTCTGAACTGGCCTTTTCGCCAGGTAAAGGCGACCGCCTGGCTTCGGCCGACGGCAACACCATCGCCCTGTGGGCCCTTGGCAAAGCGGGACCCACCATGCATCGACACAGCGTCAAGATTCCTGACGGCGCGACGGTGGAGACTCAGCCCGCCCTTGCCGTGGGACCGGACGGACATGTCGCATGGAGCCAGGAAAGCGACACCGACTCCCCATCCACGCTTCACCTGTGGTCCCCGGAAATCGATATCCCGGGCGACGGAGCCGATATGATATACGACGCCTTAGCCTTAGCGGCCGACGGTAAGACCCTGTACGCCGCCTCCAGCACTGCGGTGGAGACGTGGACGAAGCAATCAGGCGCACTGCGCAGAATCGCTGCCGCCCAGTTGCCCGAGCACTCCGACACATTCGGCCCCACCCGCATTGCCACACGACCCGACGGTCGAGCCGTGGTCATGCCCCCCGACGGTTCCGTCCTCTTGTTCGACCCCAAGTCAGGGAAACTCTCAACGGCGGTCGAGCGCACCGCGCCGCGCCTCACAGAGAACGACAAGAAGCAGACCGGCTTGACCGAGTACCAGATAGCACTTGGCAGGGAGGGCACGCTCGCCGCAGGGGCAACCAAGGACGGCCACGTCAACGTCTACGAACTCCCGTCCGGACGCCGGGTGCGTCAACTGGACCTGAGCGGTTCCTCCATCGACTCCCTGGCGCTGTCGGAGGGGAGCCAGTCCCTGTTCGCTGTATCCGACGGCCGCGTGCTGCACCACTGGGACGCGCGGACAGGCAAGTTGCGCTGGCGATCGGACGGAGCCGGACGATACGGCCTTGCACCGGATCCCAACGGCCGATGGGTGGCCACACTGGCGGGGGACGGCACGGTGTGGCTATGGGACGCGAAAACTGGCGACCGGCTAGCCAACACCGCCCTCCCACGACCCGACTTTTCCTGGTCAGGGACTGGAGGTACCGGCGCACAGAGCAGCATCGCCTTCTCCCCGGACGGGAAACGGCTGTGGTCCGTAACCGAGGGAGGAGAGGCTCTGTCCTGGGATACATCGGTCGACAAGTGGATCAAAGCATTGTGCGCCCGGGTGGGCCGTCGCCTCACAGAGGCGGAACGCACCCGGTACCTCACATCGATCTCCCGTAACCACACCGCCTGCAACCAATACCCCAAGTAGGCCTCCAGCACGCCCTGAGAGGATGTTCCGTGAGGCTATGTCCGTAATGCCGCTGGCTCTGGGTTAGAGCTGCTGGTGGCGGGCTGGGCGAGGGTGAGCAGGCCGGACTCGGGCTCGGTGAGCGCGCCGCGGGCGACGAGGTGTTTGATGTTTTGCGCGCAGGCTTTCGGTGTGGTTGGCGGTGGTGCCGAGGGCGCGGCAGATGTCCTTGGCGCGTAGCCCGCTGTCGGTTCCTGGCGCCTCCGGCATCGACGCCGCCCCCGCCGAGGTCCGTTGGCCGCAGGCGAGCAGACAGTCGCGGTGCATGCGAGCGGCCTCGACCGTCTCTACCCCTCGGAGAATCGCAACCTGCTGGAATGTGCTGGCGACCCCGGGCTACGCGTCAACGAGATGGCTCTAGTGCTGCGTTCCTCAAAGGGTGTACACAAATCGGCGTCGTCGTGGGCGAGTTGGTGGCGCGGGTCTGCCCCAGATCCAGGGTTTGGCGCGGGAGTTGAGCTGGTCGGTGGCCAGGGTCGTGGCGTACGTGATGTCGTCGCGGTTGGCGAATGACCGCCCGGCGAGGGCGGCTTTGCGGAAGATGCGCCACCAGCCTTCCTGGAGGTTGAGCCAGCAGGCGCCGACGGGGATGAAGGCGTGGTGGATGCGGGGGTGGTCCTCCAGCCAGGTCCGGGTGGACAGGCTGTTGTGGGAGGACAGGTTGTCGGTGACGATCCAGATCTCCCCGTGCGGGTTGGCGTCCTCGAGCTGTTGGAGGAACTGCTGGTAGAAGACGCTGTTGCGGGAGGAAGCGGTCATGGTGACGGCCTGGCCGTCGGAGGGGCGCAGACCACCGTAGACCCAGGTCTTCTCCGGTCCGCGGGTGTAGTCGAGTTCCGCTTTGATCCGGTGCCCGTCGGGTGACCAGGCAGGTGCGGGCGGGAAGGTCCGCGGGATCACCGGCCCCAGCTCGTCGGCGCAGATCACCGTCGCGTCGTCGGGTGGGTGGGTGTAGAGGCCGATGATCCGTGTCCTTTTGGGACGAAGTCCGGATCCTTCGACCTCGTCCAGGACCGGGTGCGACGCCAGCGCACGCCTTCGGCGAGCAGGATACGGCGGACCTGACTGCGCCCCACCTCGATCCCCTCGGCCCGCGCTGCCACGGTCAGGGAGTCCAGGGTCCACTCGGGTGGCCCGGCCTCGTCGAAGGCCCACAGCTCTCCGACCGGTTCCCACCTCAGCCGTCCCGGCGGCATGGTTTTCACCAGGGAGATGATCCTGGAGCGTTGCTCTTCGGTGATCCGCCGCTTGCGGCCCTGACCGCCCAGATCGTCCAGGCCTTGCAGACCTGAGCGATTGAAGCGGTGCAGCCAGCACCGCACGGTCTTCTGGCTGCAGCTCAGCTCAACGGCGATCGCCGGCACCCGCAGGCCCAACCAGCTCAGCTCGATCATCCGGGCCCGCATCACTGCATCACTGGGAGCCTTCCGTGCCCGCGACAACCGGCGAACGACGGCTCGTTCGTCCTCATCACGCCCCGGCCGTGCCCGTAAAACCATCGGCAAACACCCGCCCCCGAGCTTCACCAACTACCCCGCCATCAGGACATATACCCAGCAAAAGCGGAACGCAGCACTAGGCCGCTCGAGCGTCGGCTCCTGGGCCGAGCAGCGACTGCTCGGTCCAGATGCACTTGCCGGTCGCCGTGTAGCGGGTGCCCCACCGTTGGGCGAGCGCGGCGACCAGTTGCAGGCCCCGGCCGCTCTCGTCCGTTTCCAGGGCGCGGCGGATCCGGGGCGTGGTCAGGCTTCCGTCGGAGACTTCGCAGACCAGGCAGTCGGTGCGCAGCAGCCGCAGCCGCACCGGGCCCTTGGCGTGGCGTACGACATTCCCCACCAGTTCGCTGGCCAGCAGTTCCGTGGTCATCGTCAAGTGGTCCAGGCCCCAGGCGGAGACCCGCTCCGCGGCGGCTCGCTCGGCAGCCTGGTCTTCGGCCTCGCGCCGCCGCTTCTCGGTCACGTCGGTGGCATAGCAGGTGGTGCCGTCGGGGAGCGGGACGACCCGCAGGTGGAAACAGCGATCGGTGTCGCGTGTCCAGACGTCGAAGCCCGTGGGGGTGGACCCCTCTGCGGCCCTCTGGTAGCGGTCCTTGAGGCCGGGCATCTGCTGTACGGCGGGCAGCTCCCACAGCACCCGGCCGATCAGTTGCTCCTCGGGGGCCCCGAGGATGCGCTCCGCCTCCAGGTTGACGAAGGCGATCCGCCAGTCGTCGCTCACCGAGAGAAAGCCGTCACTCTCAGCGCGTCCCGGGCGGAGCCGGACGTGCTGCTGTCCCACCACATGCCGACCAGCCGGACCGGCTCGCCCTCGTCATCGAGCACACATGCGCCGCGGGCATGGGTCCAGCCATACGTGCCGTCCCGGCGCAGGATCCGGTACTCGGCGTCGTACACGCCCCGGTCGCGGATCGCCTTACGGGCCTCGGTCAGTGTCCGCGGCAGGTCGTCGGGGTGGACGACCTGCACCCAGCTCGCGATCCGGGGCACGAAGTCGTCCGGTTCCACGCCGGAGAGGGTCATGGCCGCCTCGTCGTAGATCAGCTCGCCGGTGCGGATGTTCCAGTCCCACGAGCCGACCTGGGCCTCCTTCAACGCCTGCCAGAGGTGCCTGCTGCGCTGTCCTTCCTGGGGCGGCTGGGCGGGTGGCGGTGCCTGGCTCATCCGCTTCCCGGTCCAGGCCGTCACAGTCTTCAGGAAGTCCCACTGCTCCCCGGTCGGCTCCTGCTCCGCACCCATCAGGACGGTGAGCGCGCCGACTACGCGGTCGCCGCTGGAAATCGGTACAGCCGCCAAGCCGGCACCCGCGTCCAGGCCTCCCAGGGACTCAGCGGGCAGGGACTCAGCGGGCACCCACACCGCACTCCCGGTCCGGACCGCGCGGGCCGGGGCCGTGGTCCCCTGTGCGTCGAGCATTTCCCAGGACCGGGCGAGAGCCTGCGGCAGCCCTGCCACCGACACCAGGCTCAGGGCGGAAATCGGCACGCAAAGATGTGTCATTCCGCCGAGCCCGCTCAGCTCCGCCACAGCTTGGTGCAGGCCCAATCGCAGTGCTTCACTCTCAGTGACGTCTTTGTCCGCGATCGTGAGCAGACACAGCCGTCTGTTCATGGCACAACCCTACGGCGCTGCGGCACCCCGAACGCCATCGAAATGACTGAATTCGTCACCTTGCGGAATTTCTTTGCCGTGCCTGCGCTTCAGCCCGCTGATCTGGGTGGTGCGGGCCGAAGGGTCTTCGGGTCCGCGCTCGGCCGCATGGCGCCATAGGCCGGCACCGGCTGTTCCGGCCGGGCGCGGCGCGGGCAGCTTCCCCGGCAACTGAGAGGTGATCCACGGTCCATGAGTCACACATGCCCAATATGAAACATGCGCGTCTCATATGGTTTAGGGTTGTCTCATGGCCCTCGATCGTGACCACGTACTGCGCACCGCCGCAGCCCTGCTGACCCGCAAATCCACCGCGACCATGGACGAGGTCGCCAAAGCGGCCGGGATCAGCCGGGCCACGCTGCACCGCCACTTCGCCGGACGCGACGCCCTGGTCCGGGCGCTGGAGTCGCTCGGCATCGCGGAGTGCGAGGCCGCGCTGGACGCGGCCCGGCTGGACGACGGCCCCGCGAGCAAGGCCATACGACGGCTCGTCGGCGCCATCGAGCCCGCCGCCGGACTGCTCGCCTTCCTCTACAGCGAGAATCAGCTGTTCGAGGGCGACGAGCAGAACGAGGGCTGGACCCGGATCGACGAGCGGATCGCCGCCCTGTTCCGGCGGGGCCAGCAGAGCGGGGAGTTCCGTATCGACCTCACCCCGGCCTGGCTCACCGAGGCGCTCTACGGCCTGCTGGCCTCCGGTGCCTGGGCGGTGCAGGAGGGCCGGGTCGCCCGCAAGGACTTCACCCACATGATCGTCGAGCTGCTGCTCGGCGGCGCACTGCGCCGAGACTGACCACGAAGAGAGGAATCATGACCAGCACCTAGCCGGCCGGAGCGACCGAGGCGGTGAAGCACCCGGGCCGCTGGCTCGCGCTGGGCGTCCTCGTGCTCGCCGTGCTGCTGGTGGCCGTCGACGCGACGGTCCTCGGCCTCGCGACCCCTTACATCAGTGAGGACCTGAAGCCGTCCGGCACCCAGCTCCTGTGGATCGGTGACATCTACTCGTTCGTCATCGCGGGTCTGCTCGTCTCCATGGGCAGCCTCGGCGACCGCGTCGGCCGCAAGCGGATCCTGCTCGTGGGTGCCACGGCGTTCGGCGCGATATCCGTCCTGAACGCCTACGCCACCACACCCGAGCTGATGATCGTCGCGCGGGCGCTGCTCGGCGCCGCCGGCGCGACCCTGATGCCCGCCACCCTCGCCCTGATCCGCAACCTCTTCCACGACCCCCGTGAACGCAGCCTCGCGATCGGCGTCTGGGGCGCGACCGCGTCGGCCGGTACGGCCGTCGGCCCGATCGTCGGCGGTTTCCTGCTGGAGCACTTCTGGTGGGGCTCGGTCTTCCTGATCAACCTCCCCGTGATGGCCGTCCTGGTCCTCGTCGGCATCAAGCTGCTCCCCGAGTCCCGCACCCCCGACCCCGGCCCCTGGGACATGACCAGCGTTCTGCTGTCGCTGGCCGGCATGGCCGGCGTCGTGTACGCGGTGAAGGAGGCCGCCGCGCACGGCTTCGGCTGGGCCACCGCGGCCGCCGGTCTGCTGGGCGCGGCCGCCCTGTACGGCTTCGTAAACCGTCAGCTGACGCTCCCGGCCCCGCTGCTGGACATGCGGCTGTTCCGCAACCGCGGCTTCAGCGGCGCGATCCTGGCCGACCTGCTGACCATCCTCGGCCTGTCCGGGCTGGTGTTCTTCCTCTCCCAGTACCTGCAACTCGTCCAGGGGAGAGGCCCGTTCGAGGCGGGCCTGGCCGAACTGCCCGCCGCCGTCGGGGCGGTGGCGGCCGGTCTGGTCGCGGGGCGGGCCGCCCGGCGGTTCTCGGTGCGGGCCGTCGTCTCCGGCGGACTCGCCGCCGTCGGTCTCGCGCTCGCCGCGCTGACGGTGATCGGCCAGTCCACCGGCTACCCGCTGCTCGGGGCCTCGCTGCTGGTCGTCGGCGTCGGCGCCGGCTTCTCGTTCACCGTGACCGCCGACGTGGTCCTGTCCAGCGTGCCCAAGGAGCAGGCGGGCGCAGCGTCCGCCGTGTCCGAGACGGCCTACGAACTCGGCGCGGCCCTCGGCATCGCCGTCCTCGGCTCGATCGTCACCGGCGTCTACCGGCGCTTCACGGGCCCGGCGGGCACCCCGGCCGAGGCCCGCGAGTCGCTGGGGGGCGCGGTCGAGGGGGCCGCGAGTCTGCCCGCCCACACCGCCGAGCCACTCCTGGACGCCGCCCGCCAGTCCTTCGTCGACGGACTGACCCTGGCGGCCGGCACGGGCGCGGCGGTCCTGGGGTCCGCAGCGGCGGCGGCATGGTTCCTGCTGCGGGGGCAGCGGCTGGAGGACGGGGCGGAACACCCGTAGGCCCGGACACGGCCGTCCTTCACCAGGCGGCGCCAGGAGCGTACGGACCCTGAGGGGGACCCCTGCCGGGGAAGGGTACGTACGATCCCGCCGCTCGCGTCCCCTATGACCGCCAGGTGACAGGATGATCCCAAGAGGAACGGCGGCTTCGTCCGGGGCCGACCGCGCCTCCATCGCGTTGCCCACGGCCCTGGCGGGCCTGGCCGGGTGCTCCTCCGGCGGCCGCGACAGCCGCTCATCCGGCAAACCCGGCGGCGCCTCCTGCGGCGCGTCGGCTCCGAACGGGGCGCCGTCGCGCCCAAGGAGGCTGCGGCGGTGGGCAAGGTGTGCACCGCGGACGCGGGCCTACAGGCCCAGCAGAGTGCGGCGCGCATCGCGGCCATGAGCCGCTGGCGTCGTTCACGGGAGCCGCGGAACCGGTCCCCGGCAAGCGGTACGCCGCCGACCTCAGCTACCGGCTGCTGCCGATCTGAGGGCCCGGACTCACTCGAGGTGCCGTGTGAGGAACCGGGCCGCGGCATCCCCCGCGAACTGCGGGACGCCGGTGTGACTGCCCATATTGGCGTGCAGGGATTCTCCTGGGAACCGAAGACGTCAAACAGGTCCAGGGCCGCCTGCCGGTCGTGACCACCGTCATCCCACTGCGACAGCACATGCAGCGGAATAGTGACCTGCCGGGCTTCCTCGAACATGACGCGAGGCACAAGACTCCCGGCGAAAATGCCTCGCCGTTCAGAGCCGCACCACACGGGGACTCGCTGTGCTCCGCGGTCCCGGCTCGTTCATCGGCCCCCTCGCCATCCACTGCCTGCCCTACGGCACATCACAGGAGGTCGACACCGGTCGCCGCGTGCTCATCGCCGGCCAGTCCACCGCCGGGCAGCTCATCGCGACCGTGCTCCGCAGCGCACTGGCCGAGCCCGGGGTCTGGCCGCGGGGGAGAGGGGCCGAGGAAGCGGGTTTGGCCGCCCGTGCGAGCGCGGCGATGGCTCTGCGGGCGGTGGCGCGCCGCCTTCCGGACGCCCGGTTGGTGGACGAGATGGCGGAACGGCCGATGCTCGGCCTGTCGTCGGTCAGAGCGCCTTTGCGGATAGCGGTGCATCAGGCGCCGTAGGGATGAGCGCCGTGCGTGTCCGAGGACCCGGTGACCATGCCGGTCACCGGGTCCTCGGACATACCGGGCAGGGTGCGCTCTTGTTTCTACGGCGTAGTCTCGCCCCCTCGGGGCTCGGCACCGGGACGATGTCGTGGTTCGGGCGGGGGGACAGGCCGGCCGTCGGTGGTGGGGGTGCTTGTCGACGGTCTGGAGACGACCTCGCCGATCCTGCCTCCCGCGGCGAGGTAGAGACGACCGGCCGGGTGCGCGGCCGGTCGGGGGACGGCGGCCGCCCCGGACCACTTCCGTTCGATTCCGCTCAGAGCCTTCATCGCGTTTCCCATCATTCGAGCGGAGGACCTGAGCGGCTCCGCTGGTGGTGCGGACGGATCATGGATGGCCGCCCGGCGGTACGTCTTTGGGTGCAGAACAGGGCCACGTACCGCCGGGCGGAGCAAGGGGGGCTCAGTCGACGAGGTCGAGGGCGGTGGTGACGATGCTGTCTGTGTCGATGCGGTGGTAGCGGTAGACGTCCTCGATCGCTCCGGACTGACCGAACCCGGTGACACCGAGGGTGCTGACGGGAACGTTCTGGATCGTGCTCAGGAAGGCCAGGGTGTGGGGATGCCCGTCCAGGACGGTGACCAGCGGGGTGGCCCGGTCGGGGGGGAAGACCTGGTCGAGGATCCAGGTCGGGGCGTCCGACAGCCCGCGCCGGGCCTGAAGCGCACGGAAGAGCAGATCCGGGCTGGTCACGCAGACGACGTCGGCGCCGTGGCCCAGGGCGGCGAGCCGGTCGGCGGCGGCCAGGGCCTCCGGGACCAGGGCGCCCATCGCGGCGAGGGTCACCACCGGTTTCCCGTGCTGCCGCAGTCGGTAGGCCCCGGCTGTCACCTGCCGGCGGCGGCGCTCGCGGGCGGCCGGGTCGCTGGGCACGTCGGCCGCGGACTGGTCGACGGGCCGGGTGGACAGCCGCAGATAGGCCGAACTCCCCTCCGGCTTGCCCAGGTTGCTGAGTGCCGCGAGCAGACACCATTCGGTGTCGATGGCGAACGCGGGCTCAAAGGTGACGCAGCCGGGCTGTTCGATGCCCAGCGACGGCGTGGTGATGGACTGGTGAGCGCCACCCTCCGGCGCGAGGGTGACCCCGGACGGCGTGCCGACCAGGATCGACTGGCCACCGGCGTAGATGCCGAACGACCACGGCTCCAGCGCGCGGTTGACGAAGGGGTCGTAGAGGACGCCGATGGGCAGCAGCGGCTGTCCCCAGCGGCTCCAGGTGGCGCCCAGCTCGCCGAGCAGGCTGACGAGGTTGGTCTCCGCAATGCCCAGCTCCATGTGCTGACCGGTGGGTCGCTCGCGCCAGTGCAGGATCGTCTCGGCGTCGTCGGCGAACCAGTCGGTCCGCTCGGCCGACGACCACACGCCGACCTTGTTGAGCCAGCCGCCGAGGTTGGTGGTAGAGCTGACGTCCGGGCTGACGGTGACGATGCGGCTCGCCGCGTCCGGTGCCTTTCGGGTGAGGTCGAGCAGAACACGTCCGAGGGCCTGCTGCGTATTGGCGGTGCCGGTCGGTGCCGGGCGGGCGAGGTCGGAGGGGACCGCGGGGGGCTCTTGGAGCGCCTGCCCGGGGCGGTGCAGCCGCTGGGCGGCGGCCGAACACAGGGCGGCTTCCGGCGAGCCCTCGGCGAAGCGCGTCCATGGGTGGCCGAGGTCCATCCCGAGACGGTCGGCCAGCGCACCCATCTGGTCGCCCGTCAGCAGCGAGGAGTGGTTCTGCGGGTGTCCCTCGGTGGGCAGCCCGTACCCCTTGACCGTGTAGGCGAAGATCACGGTCGGGCGGGTGTCGTCGACACCGGCGAACGCGGACGACAGTGCGCCGACGTCGTGACCCCCCAGGTTGCGCAGCGCCGCCAGCAGAGAGGCGTCGTCCAGATCGGCGATGAGGCCGGCGATCGGCCCGGAGGTGGACCCGGTGCCGGGCAGCCGCTCGCGCAGTTCCGCGGCGGAGCAGCGCAGCAGGCGCTGGTACTCGGAATTGCCCATGGCGTCGATACGGTCGCGCAGAGCGTTGCCGCCGGGCCGCGCGAACAGCTCCTGCAGGCGGTGCCCGTACTTGAGGGTGATGACCTGCCAGCCGGCCGCGGCGAACATGCCCTGCAGCTTGTCCGCCGCGATGCCGGGAATGACACGGTCCAGGGACTGCCGGTTCAGGTCGACGACCCAGACCACTTCGCCGAGTCTCGGCACTATGGGATCCTGGATCGCCTCCCAGATCGCGCCTTCGTCCAGCTCGGCGTCGCCGAGCAGGGAGTACTGGCGTCCCGTACCGGCGCCGGCGAAATGTCCGTCCACGTAGCGGCGTGAGAGCGCACCCCACAGGGGGGCGGTGGCTCCGATGCCGACCGAACCGGTGGAGTAGTCGACCGGGTCGGGGTCCTTGGCCCGGCTGGGGTAGCTCTGCAGGCCGCCGAAGGCACGCAGGGTGGTCAGGTAGGACTCGTCCAGCTCGCCCAGCAGGTAGTTGATCGCATGCAGTACCGGTGAGGCGTGGGGTTTGACCGACACCCGGTCCTCAGCGGTCAGCGCGTGGAACCACAGCGCCGTCATGATCGAGGTCATCGAGGCGCTGGACGCCTGGTGACCGCCGACCTTCAGCCCCGAGGGGTTCGGCCGTACCCGGTTGGCGTGGTCGACGATCGCAGCGGACAGCCACAGCACCCGCTGTTCGACCGACTCCAGGACGGCGAGCCGCTCCTCCCGGCCAAAGCTCGCACCGCCGGTGCCGCCCGTCCTCGGTTCCGCGACCATCACAGACCACCTCCGCATTCGCGCCAAGCCCTGGGAAATATGGCGTTGTGCCTAGCTAGTAGACGCATAGCTGACTGATTGCACAAGTTGCTCTTCTTAGGTTGAGCACTATGCTCAAATCTTGAGTCTTCTGAAAGGGGATGACAGAGCATCATGGGCAGTGAAAGAACCCTCGACGCCACGGACGCCCGGATCCTTCTCGTCCTGGCCGCCGACCCGCGGGCCACGGTCGTGGCTCTGGCCGAGCAGCTGGGGCTCTCCCGCAACACCGTCCAGGCCCGCGTGGCCCGGATGGAACAGAGCGGTGCCCTGGCTTCCTCCGAGCGCCGGATTGCCCCGGCAGCGCTGGGGCATCCGCTGACCGCGTTCGTCACGGCGCAGGTCGACCAGCATCTACTGGCCGGTGTCTCCCAGGCCCTGGCCGACATCGACGAGGTCGTGGAAGTCTTCGGCCTCAGCGGGGAGACCGACCTGCTCGTACGGGTGGTCGCCACGGACGCGGAGAACCTGTATCGGATCGCGGGGCGGATTCTCGCCGTTCCGGGCATCGAGCGCACCACAACGGCCCTGGCCATGCGCGAGCTGGTGTCGCACCGTCTCACCCCGCTGCTGCGCCGTGCCGCGAAGGGCGGGGAAAGGCGCTCGGGACGCTGAGCGCATGGGCTCCTCGAAGCCCTTCTGTGACGCGCGGAGCAATTTGTCATGCACCTGCTCGCGGGTGCGTGCGCATGGGGGACTGCCTTGGGGTGTGCACCGAACGAGGTCGTCTGCGTGGCCGTGACGGTGGCGACCGCGGTGGGCTCGGAGTGGTCGGGATGGGAGAACATCTTCGCTCTGTTCCTATAATAGGAATACTCTCTCGAATATCGGAATGCTATGCGGGCGCGGTAGTGCCCCGCAAGAGGTCGGCGTCGCCTCTTGTGGATGGCCCTCAGCTCGGCCCGAACACAAGAAGAGGGGCCCCTCAGGGCCCCTCTTCTCTGATTCCCGTACTAGTTGGCCGGGCGATTGCCCATGTCCCGGGCGATCTGTTCACAGGTCTGCCGCATGAGTGAGAACAGCTCGTCCACGCGGGAGTCCGGGATGCGTGCCTTGGTCGACGTGACCGTCAAGGCGGCCTCGACGGCGCCTCTGGGGCCGAAGATCGGCATCGTCAGCCCCCGGGCCCCTGGGGTGATCTCGCCTTCGCTCACCCATCGTCCCTCGGCCCGGATCCTCTCCAGGATCGCGCGGATGGCGTCGGGATTGTGAGGGGTGTTGTCGGTGTAATGCGACAGCGGCTCTTTGAGGACTTCATCCACGAAGCTCGGGTGCTGGTACGCGAGGATCGCCTTTCCGGCTCCGGCGTGAAGGCCGACGGTGTCCCCGATCTGCACGGTCGTCGCCACGTGAGGATGGATGCTCACCATGTCCACGCAGACATAGCGGTATCCCCGGAGGACATCGATCGAAGTGACCTCCTGCGTCGACTCTGCGAGTCGTACCAGATGTGAGTGACCGACCGATCCGACGTTGGTCTTCGCGGCCGCCTGGCGGGCCAGCGCGATGACCTCGACCCCCAGGACGTAGTCGCTCCGGCCCGGCAGCTGCTCCACGAAACCGCTCGCGGCGAGTGTCTTCAACAACCGATGCGTCGCCGTCTTGGACAGCCCGAGCTCGGCTGCCAGCTCGGTGACGCCCCAGGTGCCTTGTCGGCCGAACGCGCTCAGGACGGCGAGGATGTTCGCCCCGACCTTGCTTGTTCCGTTTACCGGAATGGGTTGTTGCATGCCGGAATCCTAGGCGTGCTCTGCAGGGGGCATCAAGGGAGGCGCTACCCGGCCGCACCCAGTGAGCCGACTCTTGACACCGAACGTTCAGGGGGGTGTCATTAGGCCATTCCGAAATCGATAGCGCCTGTCCCTATATCCGGAACATAGCGCGATCGAGCCCGTCACATCCGAGACGACAGGAAGACGGGCGGCGGTGGGTCGCACACGACCCGCCGACGGACTCCAACCGGCGTCGTCCCTCGCAACGCACCGCGATGTGCGTGAAGTCGACGAGGGAGCGCCTCATGAACAGCGGGAAGCGCGCAGCCGGCCGCTGCACGGGTCCACCGACCCGGCGGCATGGGACCGCGCCTTTCGATCACCGGCCCGGTCGGCACGTTCGTCCGACACGACGCGATCAGACGTGCGGCGGGCAGACCCTGTCGCAGTCGCCGACCACAAACAAGGAGATGATGGCTATGCGGGCACGCTTCGCCGGACCCACGGGGTTGCATCAGAAAGCAGTCGGCGCGACGCCGCTCGCCACGGTGCTCTCGGGAGGTGCGCGATGAGCAAGCCGAGCAAGCAGAAGTCGCTGCGCACCGTTCTCGCCGCGAGCATGACCGGCAGCACGCTGGAGTGGTACGACTACATCATCTTCGGCAACGCAGCCGCGCTGGTCTTCCCGAAGCTGTTCTTCCCCAATGACTCCCCGGTCGTCGGTCTGCTCAGCTCGTTCGCGACGTTCGCGGTCGGATTCGTGGCGCGGCCGGTGGGCGCGGTCATCGCGGGCCACTTCGGTGACCGCATCGGTCGGCGCAAGGTGCTGCTCGCTACCCTCCTCATCATGGGTGCCGGCACGGTCGGGATCGGCCTGCTGCCGACGTACGCACAGGTGGGCTGGCTCGCGCCCGCGCTGCTCGTGCTGCTGAGGGTCGTGCAGGGGCTGGCGCTCGGCGGTGAATGGGGCGGGTCGGTGCTGCTCGCCGTCGAGCAGATGTCCGGCGGTCGGCGCAAGGGCTTCCTCGGCAGCTTCCCGCAGGCCGGCGACGCCCTCGGCGGAATGCTGTCCGCGGGCGTGTTCGCTGCCTTGACTACCATGCTCGACGACGACGCGTTCCTGAGCTGGGGCTGGCGGGTGCCGTTCCTGCTGAGTGCCGTCGTCGTCGTGGTGGGCCTGTGGCTGCGACTGCTGCTGGACGAGACGCCGGAGTTCGTCGAGAAGATGGAGCACGCCGCACCGGAACGCACACCGCTGGTCACCGTGTTGCGGACGATGCCGGGCACCTTCGTGCTCTCGATGGGGTGTCGTCTCGGTGTCGACATCGGCTTCTACATCTTCTCCGTGTTCTCCCTGACGTACGTGACGAGCCGCGGCCTGTTCTCCACCGGCGAGGTTCTCGTCGCGATCATGGCGGCCTCCGCCCTCAGCGTGGTGCCGATGGTGCTGTTCGGCGCGCTGGCCGACCGCGTCGGGGCGCGCGTGGTGTCGGTGTGCGGCGTGCTGATGATCGGCGTGATGGCGTTTGCGTTCTTCCCGATGGTCGATACGGGCAGCACCGCCATGCTCTGGCTGGCGATCCTGTTGGCGAGGGCCGGTGGCGCGGCGGCCTGGGCCCCGTACGCCGGTCTGCTCGCGAACGTGTTCCCGGTGCGTGTCAGGTTCACCGGCACGTCGTTCAGTTTCCAGTTCGCCGGCATCTTCGGTGGCGGCATCGCCCCGTACGTGGCCACGGCCCTGTTCCACCACTTCGACTCGTCCCTGCCCGTGTCGGTGTACGCGGGTGTGGCCGTGGTGATCAGCGTCATCTGCCTGCTGATGGTGAAGCAGCAGAACTCGGGCGAGTCGTCCGAGAAGAAGCTCCAGCTGACCGAATCCGCCTGATCGAACCCCTTTCTCACCCATGCCGGGCGCTCCCGGCGAGTGCCCGGCGCAGGCGTCTCGGCGGCTCAGGTCGCCCCCTCTGCGGCCGGTGGAGCCTTCCGGCGGGGCCTTTCTCCGCCCTGCCCCTCCCGAGCCGTCCGGCGCCCCTTCGGCGGGCCCTCCAGGTCCTCTGGGCCACGTGCGGGCCATCGCTGCAGCGATGACTTCCCGCGGTCAGCAGTCGCTGTTCCGATTATCGGCACATGAGTCGGCAATGCTTGACGCCGCCTTTCGGTCGGCACATGGTTGTTCCGTCATCCGGTTTCACGATCCGATATTCGGAACGAGGTGAGGGTGTGGAGGGTCCACGCAGGGAGCACCTGCAGTCCGTCGTGCGAGCGGTCAGCGTCCTCGACTGCTTCGGGCCCGACACCCCGGTGCTGGGACTGACCGAGCTGGCCCAGCGGCTGGGACTGGGGAAGACAGTGGTCTTCCGGATCACTCAGACCCTCGTGTCGACCGGGCTCCTGGAGCGGGAACACAACGGCAGGTACCGCATCGGTCTCCGCGCCTTCGAGATCGGCAGCCAGTACCAGCTCCACCGGGCGCTCGAGGAAGCCGCGAGAGGGCCGATGCGTGAACTGGCCGCCCGGCGCTCCCACATCGTCTACCTGGGCACGTTGCGGGGGCGGTATGTCACGTACCTCTCCATCGTCGAAGGGACGGGTCCGATCCAGATCCGGGCCACGCCCGGGACACGGGCCGGCGCCCACGCGACCGCACTGGGCACGGTGCTGCTGTCGCACCTCCCGGAGAGGGAAGTGCGCGACCTGTTGTCCCGTGACCCCCTGGAGCGCCTCTCGCGGAACACGGTCACCGACATCGACATGATCCTGCCGCGCCTCGCACGTGCGAGGGAGTCCGGGTACGCGATCAACAACGGCGAGCACTACGAGGCGATCGGTTCGGTAGCGGCACCCGTCTTCGGCCCCTCCGGCCGGCCGGTCGCCGCAGTGAGCAACGGGTTCCCGATCGGCCTGGTGAGCGCGTCGGAACTCCACGAGATGACGCGTGAAGTCGTCGACTGCGCCGCCCGGATCAGCAGCACGTTCGTCCGTCAGGGGGGCGCTCCTCCCGTCAGAAAGGCTCTGTGATGTCCCTGCTTGAAAGCGAAGTCGACGCCGCCCGGGGCGTCACCGAGACATTGCGAGGACCTCTGCTCCTCCGATGCGTCCACTGCTCGTCCACCCATACCGGTGGATCCTCCTTCGAGGGCTGTCCTGACTGTCGGGCCGACGGTTTCCGGTCGAATCAGGTGATCGCCGACAAGGGGTCTCGCCCCTTCTCCCGGCCGCCCGTGGACGACCGATCGAGCGGTCTCTGGCGGTGGAGGGACAGTCTGCCAAGGCTCGCCGACGGTGCCGAAGTAACCCTGGGGGAAGGGAACACGCCACTCCTCGATTTCGAACGGCAGGGCTATACGCTCCACATCAAGGACGAGTCCCAGAACCCCACGTGGTCCCACAAGGACCGGCTCTGCGCGGTGGCCGCGTCGCACGCCGTCTCGACCGGGGCCCAGGTCATGGTCGTATCGTCCAGCGGAAACCACGCCCTGTCCGCTGCCGCCTACGCGGCCCGCGCCGGACTGCCGTGTGTCGTCATCACTCATGAGGGGATGCCGCCGGCGGTCAGGTCTGCGGTCGAGGCCTTCGGCGCGCTGCTCGTCATCGTGCCGGGGCCGGACCGCTGGCCGCTCGTGGAGCGCTCGGTCCACGAACTGGGGTGGTACCCGTTCTCCAACTACACGGCGCCCGTCGCCGGCAACCCGGTCGCCGCGGACGGATACAAGACGATCGCGTTCGAGCTCGCGGAACAGCTCAGCTGGACCTCGCCGACGTCGATCATCGTGCCCACGGGCTACGCGGAGGCGCTGTGCGGCATCTGGCGCGGCTTCAAGGACATGCGGGCCGCCGGCGCGGTGAGAGAGCTGCCGAAGATGGTGAGCGTGGAGCCCGCCGTGTCCGCTCCGCTGCACACGAGCCTGCTGAAGGGGCTCGACCGACCGGTGCCCGTCGAGGCCGGCAAGAGCATCGCCGCCTCCATCAACGTCAAGGTCACCAGCCTGGACGCCATGAGGACGATCAGGGAGTCGGGCGGCGCGGCCCTCGCGGTCGGTGAAGAAGAGATCGCCGCCGCGCACGGCGAGCTCGCATTCCGGGGCCTCTATGTCGAGAACGCCTCGGCGGCGTCCTTCGCCGGCCTCCTGCAGGCGGAAGCCGACCGGCTCGACCTCGGCGAGCGCCCTGTGGTGCTCACCACGTCGAGCGGACTCAAGGACGCCCACACCCGCAGGAGCGCGAACGAGCTGACCCTCGACGGAACGTGGGACTCCTTCCTGCGGGCCGTCCCCGAGGAACTGCTGTCGCCCTGAAGAAACGACTTTCTCCCTCGCGATTCCCGCGATACCCGCAAAAAGAAATGGTGATGACGTATGACCACTGACACGCAGAACCGTCTCCTCAACACGGACCGCGCCGTGCGGGTCATGAACGAGATCGGCATCGACGCACTGATCGCGACGACGCCCGAGAACGTCACGTACTCAAGCAACTTCTGGGCCCTCGGACAGTGGCTCCGGCGTGGCCCCCAGGTGTACGTGGCGCTGTCCCGCCAGGCCCTGGACGACAACTCCTGGCTGGTCGTGGGCACCGGATCGCTGGACCTTCTCGCCACCCAGGAGGTCTGGGTCGAGAACGTCGCCCGCTACGGCTTCTTCTCCCTGAAGGGATCCGTACCGAGCGAGGGGCTCGGAGGCGGCCAGGCCGAGGCCGAGCAGAAGCGTCTGAGTCGGCTGCTCGACGCCCCGTACACGGACGGGCCCGCGCAGGCACTGGCCCATGCCCTCGAGAAGATGGGGCTGGCCGCCGGCCGCCTGGGCATCGACGAGTTCGGGATTCTACCGTCCGTCCTGGACGAACTGAGGGAACTCCTGCCCCAGTCCGAGATCGTCCCAGCGAGCGAGGCCTTCAGGAAGATCCGGGCCGTCAAGACCCCCGCCGAGATCGAGCGACTGACGAAGGCGGCGCAGAGCACGGAGCGGGCGATCGAGGCCACGTTCGCCGTGGCGCAGCCCGGAGTGACCGAGAGGGAACTGTCCAAGGTCTTCCTCCGCGAACTGGTCGACGCGGGGGCGGACCCCGCCCTGACCGTCCTCGGATGCGGCGTGCGGTCCGCTCTGCCCAACGCCACTCCGTCGGACTACGGGCTGTCGATCGGCGACATCATCCGTTTCGACGCCGGTTGCTACTACGATCACTACCGCGCCGACATCTCGCGTTGTGCGGTGCTCGGTGAGCCGACGGCGAAGCACACCCGGGTCTACGACGCGATCCTCGCGGGCCAGGACGCGGCTCTGGCGGCGATCCGCCCCGGAGCCTCCGCGCGGGAGGTCTACCAGGCCGCCATGGCCGCGGCGCGGTCCACCGGACTGCCCGAGTACGAGCGGAACCACGTCGGCCACGGAATCGGCGTCGAGGGGTACGACATCCCCAACCTCACCGCCCAGAACGACACGATCCTCGAGGCCGGCATGACGATGTGCATCGAGACGCCCTACTACGAGATCGGCTGGGGCGGTCTCCAGGTCGAGGACACGGTCGTCGTCACCGACACCTACGAGACGCTGATGGCGACGGGACGGCATCTGCGCGTCCTCGACGTGTGAGGAACGCGGTCCCACCTTCCGGAGCGGTGAGCTCGACCTGACGCTCCGCCCCCACGTCCCGTCGCCGGCCTCCACCCGACCCCCCCCGGGCTCCATTCCGCGCCCGTGCCCGTGCGGCCCTGCCTCGGCCACCCCACCCTCGGGGTGGCCGAGGCGTCCCGGCCCGAAGTCTCCCCGCGCACCTGCGCGAGCATCACCGACGACCAGGTCCGACGCCACCGCGCCGCCCAGCACTGACGCGTCCTGCGCGCGGAACTGGACGCGGCCTGGGGGAGCGCGGACGCGTGAGTCGAGCGCCCGCTACGAGACTCCTCGATGCTTGTCGACGAGCTGCTCCGCCCAGATGGTCTTGCCGGAGGGGCCGTAGCGGCACCCCCAGCGCTCGGTGAGCTGGGCGACAAGGAACAGACCGCGGCCGCCCTCGTCGGTGGTGCGGGCCCGGCGCAGCCGCGGCTGGGTGTTGCTCGGGTCGGTGACCTCGCAGATGAGCCCGGTGGCGGTGCGGATGAGACGCAGACCGATGGGCTCCCCTGCGTAGCGGATGGCGTTGGTGACCAGCTCACTGACGATCAGTTCGGTGGTGAACGCCAGCTCATCGCACTCCCAGTCGGCCAGCCTCCGAGCGGTCACGTCCCGGGCGTCGGCGACGATGGCGGAATCCGCGGGAAACTGCCAGTCGGCGGTGGTGTCCGCCGGAAGCGCACGGGTGCGGGTGAGCAGCAGGGCGATGTCGTCACGTCTCGGGCCGTCGGTGGCATCGGCCACCAGGGCGCGGGCGGTTTCGTCCAAGGGGCGGTCAGGACGGCACTGTGCGGCGAGGTCGGCGGTCAGGCGCCGCAGACCGGTCTCCGGGTCGAGGTCGTCGCCGGTGATCAGCCCGTCGGTGTACAGGGCCAGGACGCTGCCTGGTTCGAGGTCGATCGTGGTGGTCTCGAAAGGCAGGCCGCCCACGCCCAGCGGTGGGCCCGGGGGAACTTCGAGAGCGCGGGCCGTGCCGTCGGGGCGGAACAGCACCGGGGGCGGGTGCCCGGCGCTGGCCAGGCTGCAACAGCGGATCACGGGATCGTAGACGGCGTAGAGACACGTGGCACCCATCGCGTCCCGCTGCGCGGGGTCGGTCTCGGCGGCGAGCCGGGCCACCAAGTCATCGAGGTGGGTGAGCAATTCGGTCGGATCGAGCTCCAGATCGGCCAAGGTCTGTACGGCGGTGCGCAGCCGGCCCATGGTGGCGGAGGCCGACAAGCCGTGACCGACGACGTCGCCGACCACGAGGGCGGTCCGCAACGAGGGCAGCGCGACGACGTCGAACCAGTCACCGCCGATTCCGGCACCGTCGCTGGCGGGCAGGTAGACGCTCGCGGTCCGGACCGCCGGGGAGTCGATGAGGGCGCGTGGCAGCAGGCGCTGCTGCAGGATGATGTTCGCACGGCGTTCGCGGGCGTAGCGGCGGGCGTTGTCCACACTCAGTGCGGCCCGGGAGGCGATCTCGGTCAACAGTTCCGCGTCCGCCTCGTCGAACGGCTCCGGACGGTCGGTACGCCACACGCTGACGACACCGAGCACGAGACCGCGCGCGAACAGCGGGGCCCACATGCCCGAGTGTCCGTGCTCGGGGATGAACATCCGGACAAGCTCCGGGTCGCCGTACGTGGCGACGGCGGCGGCGTGATCGAGGATGAAGGCCCCGCCGTGCTGGAGGCTGCGCTGGGTGGGAGTGTCCGGCATCGGCGGGATCGCCTCGCCTGGCTGGAGGAGAGCGGGGGGCCAAGGACCGGCAGCCGAGGCAGCCGCTACCCGTCGCCGGTGCAGCTCACCCCCGCCGAGAACCTGCGGGGGTTCGTCCCCTTGCAATACAGCCTCGGCCAGAGTGACCGACGCCAGATCTCCCAGGGCCGGGACGAGCACATCGGCCAGGTCCTGGGCGGTGCGCGTCACGTCGAGTGACGCGCCGATCCGGACGGAGACCTGCTGCCGAAGGACCGGATCGGGACCGGAAGGAAGTTCCTCGCCGGTGAGCAGCGTGACCACGCCGAGGGGCTTCCCGAGGGCGTCCTCCATCCGGGCCGCCGCCATAGGAGTGGACCGCCGCCCATCACTCCCTGTCGAAGGCGCGCTCTGATCGTGCCCGGTCAGCGGCGTCCCGGTTTCCAGCACCCTGCGCAGCGCCGCCTCGGTGTCTCCTGCGGTCATGGCCTTTGCCGACCGATCCGACGGCGGCAGGAAGGACGCGTCACGTGTAGTGGACGTGATGTTGGTACGCACCACATGCAGAGCGGTGTCGTGGACGCGGATCTTGATCCTGTCCTGTGCGAACAACGCCCGTACGAGGGCCGAGTCCTGTTCCCACGCGGTGACACAGGCGCTGGGCGCGGCCAGAGTGAGGAGCTCGGCGCGGCCTTCCAGCGGGAGCACTCGGAAGTCGACCTCGATCGTGGCACCCGAGCGTTGTCGTAGTGTTGCCTGGCCGGCGGCCGGTATCGCGCCACCATCGATCCGGCACCCGAGCGCGTTGACGAGCAGGCGCGAGACCGAGTAGCCGCAGACCTCCGCGGACGGACGGTGCAGTAGGTTCGCGGCTGCCTGCGACCACCACAGCACCGTACCGTCAGGGTCGAGCACCGCTGTTGCGATCTCGTCCAGCGAGAACGGCGGGACACCGGCACCCCAGGTGGAGGCATTCATCGCGATCTTCTATCTTCCCCTCGGGAGATATGTACAGTATGCGCGATTTAGTGAGGCGGGGCGGGTGGCAGCCCGGCGAACGGCCCGCGTGCGGCCGCACCATTACCCTGGTCCGCTTCCAGTGCTTCACCCGGTGTCACCCTGTGTGGGCGCGTTCTGTGACGAGACAATAACTGTGTGCTGCCGCCTGTCCGCCAGTTCTGTCGGCCGCACTTCGTGCGCTGCTGTGGACGGTGTGCGGCTTGGCCGGGCTCGCCGCGTTCGGGCTGCTCATGGATGTGATCACGCTGATGTTCGGCCAGAGGATGGACAGTTGGGCCTCCGCTGCGAACCGCGCGCTGGCGTGGAGACGGCGGCTGTCGGCCCTTGGCGGTGCTGATCACGCCAGGTCAGTGGGGCGACGCACCTCAGTTGATCCCGGTCCTTGAGCGCGTTCGCGTGCGACGGCCGGGTGGCGGTCACCCGCGCACCCGGCCTGATCACCTCAGCGGCGATAAGGCGTACTCGTCCCGTCGTAACCGCGCTGCGCTCATGACCCGCCGCACGGCCCTTGGGCGCGTGCGGTCAGCTCAGCCGGGCATCGGCGTACACGGTCATCGCATCGCGCTGGTAGACGGCGAGACCTTCGGCGATCTTGTCGAAGTTCGCCCGCATCCGCGGGTCGTCGACATAGGTCTGGCCCACTCCCTTGTACGCGGCCGCGGTCGGGGTCCAGAACCGGCAGATGGCCTGGTAGTTGGCGTCCACCTCGGCCTGTACCGCAGGGTCGGACACCGGCGTGCCGGCCACCATGAACTCCGCCATACGGATCATCTGCGCCGTCACCTCACGCTGCCAGCTGTCCATGTCCTCGGAGGTCATCGCCTCGACGGCCTGCCGGGACTGCTCCCACGCCTGCGGCCACCGTTCCCGTACCTCGGCCTCGGCCTCGGAAGGCGCCTGGAACCCCTCGAACAGGTTCTCCGGCTTGTTGATCTTGGTCATACGGTCCTTGCCTCTGCCTTCTTCCAGTTCGGCGATGGTGCGCCCGACCGTACGGGCCAGCGTCTCCAGCCGGTCCCGTTCCGCGAGCAGCCGTTCGCGGTGCTCACGCAGCACGGCCACCTGGTCGAGCTGGCTGTCCAGGACCGCCTGGATCTCGCGCAGCCCCAGGCCCAGCTCCCGCATCAGCAGGATCTGCTGCAACCGCAGCAGATCGGCCTCCTCGTAGTAGCGGTGCCCGTTGCTCCCGATCCATGCAGGCGGCAGCAGGCCGATCTCGTCGTAATGCCGCAGCGCCCGCGATGTCACCTTGGACATCCGCGCCACCTCCGCGATCGACCAGGCCATTACCGGTGCCTCCCTCGCCGGGCCGGTCTCTCCGGCCACGCACATGACCGTAGAAGTTGCCGCAACGGAAAGCGCAAGCCCGAAACCCCATGGGACGGGCACCAGGGCCGGACCCGTCGGACAGACCCTAGCTGTGACGGACGCCTTCAGCCCTGAGGGTCCGGGCCCGGATGCGCCAGGACCGCCGGCGTGGCACGAGCTGGCTGACGGCCAGAGCGTCACGGCCCAGGTCATGCGCCGCATCTACCGCCCCGGCCCCGGAGGCGGATGGTGGTACGAGCTGCGCCTGTCCGTCTGGGCTGAAGTGCAGTTGCCGGACCGCATCACGGTCGAGCCTGACGAGGTCATCTTTCGCGTTCCCGCTCGGCTGGTCACTCCCATCGAGGACATCGACTACTCCGGCGTGCCGACCCGGCGGGAACGCCCGCCAGGCCGGCCGCCCCGCTCCGTCCCCGCCGCCCCGGCAGGCCGGTGGAGTGTGCAGCATCTGCCCGCGCCCGTGGGCGGCCCCGGGCGCCGGGTCATCCACCACGAGTCGTGCTGGATACCGACCGGCGGCGCGGGCCTCACGCTCGACCAGGCGGTGCGCGAGGTTGCCCGGCCGGGCGGCGAGGCCTGTACCGCCTGCGAAGCCCGCCACCTCCCGCAGTCCTGAAGCCGCGTTTCGTTGGTTCTCTGCTTGACGGCGGGGAGGTGAGACCTTGTCAGCCCCTGCCTCAGGTTCAGCGACAACCCGGGCGGTGTGCTCGGCGTTGTCGCCCGGCGAGACGGGGCTGTTCGTTCCGGTCTGCGTGATGCCTGCTCGCGTGTGACGTCCGCCACCTACATGGCCGGTCCTGGCCGCCCCCGTGAGTGGCGCGTCTGCACTTGCGCTGCTCAGGGCCTTGATCACATGTCATGTATTTTCACATAAAACTACTTACCGTGCCTGATAGAGATCACTGAGTAGTTTTTCTTGCGATGCGGATGCGTGGTTCGGCCCGGAAATCGCTTAGGTGGAACACGAGGCCCAAGAAGCCTTCGACGTACACCCGTTGTGCGCCGTGTCCACCCCAACCTCGACGAAGAGGAACCGTGCGATGGATGTCCCCGCGATGCGTGACGCTGCCGGGAGGCCGATGTGATCGGTGACAGCACTTCCGAAAGCGCCGCGTCTCCGGACGCAGGAGCGCCTCAGCCGGTGCGCGTTCCGCTGCAGCTCCCCCTGGACTTCGAGGCCTTCTACCTCGGACACCAGGAGCTCTTCCACGACTACGCCGAGACCCAGCTCGGCGGCCGCCGAGCGGCGGAGGAAGCGATCCACAAGGCCTTCCTGGAGATCCTGGCGAGCTGGGATCAGCTGCTGCAGGAGGGCAACCTGGAGCAGCGCGCCTGGGCGGTCGTCCGCCGGATCGTGGGGCGGAAGCTGGAGGACGAGGGACGGCCGCCGGCGTTCGTCATCAACGGCCCGATCGAACAGGCCCTGCGTGCCGCCCGGGACAAGCTGAGGGTCATGCAGAGCGGCACCGGCCTGTACGAGGCGATAGCCGAGCTGCCGCCCCGCCAGTTCGACGTGGTGGTCCTGCGCTACATCCTGCAATACCCCACCTCCCGGATCGCCTGGTTCATGGGCCTGAGCGACCGCACCGTGGACTACCACTGCCGCAAAGCCAAGGAACGTCTGCGAGTGCAGCTGGGACTCCCCGCCAAATCCCAGGAAGCCAAGGAAGGAAACGGACAGTGACCGCTCTCGATGCTCTCCTGGCCGATGCCGCCATCCCCACGTCTTCCCGGTCTTTCGACGTCGCCGCCGGTCTTCGCCGACTGGCCGCCGACGCCGCTCTCACCTCCCCCAACCCGGACCTGGCCCGGGCCGCCCAGGCCCAGCAGCGCCTGAGCGTGGTCTCGCGCTGGGTCCTCAACGAGCCGGGGGCTGCCAGCCACGTCGACCGCCTGGCCGAGGATCCCGCCCAGGCCGGGGAAGAGCCGGACCCCGCCGCGGCCGCGGAGCAGCTGGACATCGACGGCGCCCTGGTCTTCGGCTGCCTGCTGTATCTGACCGGACACCCCGAAAGTGCCGAGTTCTGGTGGAAGCTGGCCGCGGGCGCCGGCCACCGCGCCGCCGCCTACTGCCTCCACCTGCGCCACTACGAGCTCGGCGAGGACCGCGAGGCCCAGCACTGGTTCCACCAGCTCATCCAGTCCATGGACGACGGCGCGGACGACGGCTTCTTCGAAGCGCTCGAGGTCGTCGCGAAGTACGTGGGCGCGAACGGCTCCACGGCCAGCGCGCCGACCGGCTGCCTGGAAGCCGAGGTCGAGCGGCTGGCATCCCGCGCACCAGGCTGCGGCATCGTCCACCGCCCCGACCGACGCCTGGCCGACCGGCTCCACCACTTCGCCAGCCGCCGCTGACACCGGAACAGCAAAGGAGCCCGACTCCGATCTCCGGTTCCAAGGCCACGGATCGGACGGGCTCCCAGCACGATGCCCCAGAGAGGAACATCTGCCATGCAGCATAATCCCGTCCCGGCCGAGGGGCGCAAGAAGCCGGTCAATCCGGCGATCCGCCTTGCCCGCTGGACCCTGAGCCGCCGTCGCACCGCCACCCGTCTCATGCTGCAAGGAGCCTGCTACGGCACCGGCACCGCCGCGGTCAGCGGCATCACCGTCTGGCTCCAGCACCTCCTGTGAGCCCGTCCTGGAAGCAGGTCACCAGGGGCCGGAATGATGCAGAGACTTAAGCGTGCACCGCTGGTGCACCTTCAGGAACTATATTTCCCTGATCGTGTGGTTTCGTCTCCTGGCGCCCCCGCGAGCGGTGTTGCGGCCTTCCAATGGGGGCATGAACCATCTCTCCCGCGGCCTGGTGACCGCTGCGCTGACCGTGCCCCTGCTGACCGCCGCGGCTCCCGCTGCCGCGCCGGCGGCCGCCAGGCCGGCAGTGATCGACTGCCCCGATGGCTACGTGTGCATCTACCCCGAGACCGGCTTCGGCGGGCAGCCGTGGGTGAAGCGGGCCGTCGACGGCAGTGTGAAGGACCTGCCCTCCGCCATCCGCGATCGCGGCAGCTCGCAGGGGCGAGCAGTATGAAGGTCAACACTGATGCGGAGATGACGACGTTTCCGTCGTCGGCCCGCAAGAGGCAAGGCGGAGCGATACCGCCCACCAAAACCTTCAACGCTCTCAAGGCCAGCCCGAAATACCAGCACACCGTCATCTACGACGCCGGTCAGGGGCGCGGCAAAGATGATGTCGTCGCGCTGGCCTACCAGCCCTACCTCAACCTCATCATTCCGCCCAACTGGGTGATACGGGAGGGAGACGGCAAGGTCCGGGTCGGGTTCCTGGCGGCTCAATGGGACGCCGCCAAATATCTCTACAACGCGGGCGGCGGAGGCGACGCCAAAAAGAAGGGCGGCGCATCCTTCCCGGTCGCCGTCCACCTGCCCTACAGTTCCAAGGCCGGGGCGCCCGAGAGAGCCGTGGCACAGCATCTCAAGACGGCGCACACCAAGCCTCAGGACACCAAGCCCGTGAACTCGGCGAAGAACGTGCCCGGGTTCGGCACTGACCGCAAGCTGCACCGGCTGTACCACGACCAGACGCGCAGAGATAAGAACCGGGACGAGGCCATCAAGGTCTGCCGGAAGTACTGGGGCGACGGCTACTCCGAAGGCGGAAAGAAGGAGTGCGACGAGTACCCGTTCGCCATCACCTACGAAGGTTGCGCGCAAGCACTCCCGCAGTACGAGCCATCGACTCCCAAAAACAATTTCTCTGCTATGCCCCTTCCGAAAGCGGACAACGGCAACGCAGGAACGATCCTGGCCGGGTTCCTCACGAAGAACCGCATCGTCGAAGGCAGGATCGGCACGGAAGAGATAGACGCCTTCATGGTCAAAATCACCTGACCCTGTGACCTCGTGACGTAGGGGCTCGGACATCCGGAAACCGAGCCCCTACACCTCACGCCGACGCGGGCCAGAACTGCGCGACATATCGCTCGACTCCGTGGGGGACTCCCTCCTGGGAAAGCCGGGCCACCTCCTCACGGCCGGTGCAGTACAGCCGCAGCTTCCACAACGTGCCAGGAGAACCCAGCTCGAGATCTTCCTCGGTTGCGCCACCCACCACCCACACGGCCAGGGCGCCCGACGTCGAACGGATCTCCGTCTCTCCCTGCGCTTCCCACGCCTCACGGTGGTCCGCCGGCGCGGCACCGTCCCACACCTCAGCGGTCAGCAGGGCACGGTGCGTGTGGCCCGCGCTCCTGACATCCACCCGTCCTTCGAAGGCCGTGAGGAATTCGGCATCGTCATCCGGGCTGTCGTCCGGGTAGGGGATGGGTACCTGCGTGTCATCTCCGTCCTGCAACGAGAAGCCGAAGAAATCGACCGGAACCTCAATGGACTGTTGCCGGACCAGCACGGCCACCCTGTTTCTCCTTGGCTAGCTCCAGGCTCACACCCGGAGTGAACGGGGAGTGCCCTGCAACGCTACCGGTCCCGCAACACGGCACCCCTTGCGGCCTGAGCCCAGGACCAGGCCGACGCTTGAGAGAGCAAAGCGGCCACAGCCCGGCGGCGTCGGGAACAGGGCGCCACGGTGGCCGTCGAGGTGCTCCGGCTGACGTGCGAGAAGTGCGGGGCGGGCGACGGCCAGCAGTGCAAGATGGCAAAGGGTTGGCCAGCCGACTCGGCGCACAGGGGAGGCCGCTCTATCGACCCTGGCGAACCGCGCTCCGCGTTGCTGCTGCTCAAGCACCTCGGCGTCATCTGAGGGCGACCGCGGCTCGCCCTGTCGAGGAGAACACGGCCCAGCAACGCCGCAGTTCCCGCTCGGACTCGGCACCGCGATCACGGTGATGATGACCGAGCTCGGCGTGGGCGCCACGGCCGCCGACGGCGACGTCCTCGCGCAGTGGGACGACATCCTCGCCGCGGCCGCGCCCGAACTCACCGGCCACGCCCGCGCGGTGGCGTTCGATGCGAACACCGGCCGCCTGGACGTCGTCTCCGACGCCCCGACCTGCGGCACCAAGCTGCGCTGGAGCGCGCCGAAGCTGATCACGACGGCCAACACGAAGGTGCCGGACGTGAACGTGCACACCCTGCATGTCCTGCCGCCCGCACCCGGCGACGCTGGCTCCGCCTCTGCGCCCGCCGAGGCGGACCTGCAGATGGTTTTCCCTGGTCACAGTCGTGTTAGCCGGATGTTAGCGGGGCGGCACGATTGCGGTAGTGGCTCCGGTCAGAGTTGTTGTCGTACCAAGCAGACCACGACACCGACCGCTCTGGGGGACCCGAAATGCGCTCCAACACCACTGCCCGCATCGCCCGCCGTCGCACTCTTCGCGTCGCCGCCGCGGTCCTGACCGCGGCCGCCGCCCTGACCCTGACGGCCTGCAACGGCTCGGACAGCGGCGACACGAAGTCCGCGGGCCAGGCCGACACGGCCCCGGCCGGGTCCGGCGGCTCCTCTGGTTCTTCCGGCGGTGCGCAGGGTTCCGACGCCAAGGCCAAGGGGGGCTCGGAGGCGGGCACCGCGAAGGATCAGTCGGGCGGCGGGCAGGCCGCCACCGAGGGCGGCGGCAGGGCGCACGCGGGCGTCGAGCGCTGCCGCACCGAAAACCTGGAGGCCGCGTTCGCCACGGGTGAGGACGCGCTGCCGGTGCCGGAGGAGGACGGGGAAGGCGCGACGACCGCCACCATCGTCCTGATGAACAAGGGCTCCTACTCCTGCAAGCTCGGCGGTTTCCCCGGTGTGGACCTGACCTCGATCAACGGTGGCGAGCGCTGGTCCCTGGCCCGCTCCTCGCAGAAGTGGAGCTCCGTGGAGGTGGAGGCCGGCCAGAGCACCGAGTTCACCCTCAACCTCGCCTTCACCAAGGAGGAAGAGGGCTTCTACCAGCCGGCCTGGGTCGAGATCACCCCGCCCAACGAGACCAAGGCCCTCAAGATCGAGTGGCCCTGGGAGTCCGACACCCTCGTCGACCAGCGCGGCGCCACCCACCCCGGCACCTTCGTCAACCCCATCGGCTGACCAGCTCACAGCTATGCCATGAAGGTCCACTGCCCCGATGCCCCGCTGCCCTGGTGTGTGACGCACCAGGGCAGCGGACTTTCCATTCCACGGCCCGCGCCCCTTCATGCTCGCTGTGATCGCGGCTGCGTTCCTATCACCACCTCCGCCAGGGCGGTTGATCATGCAGCTTGCTATGAGTCGGCCTGACCGTTCATGAGCCACCAGGGGACGTGCAGCAGGAGGTCGGTGCGGGAGGTCTCCGGTTGATATGCCTGCGTGCTCAAGGGCAGCTGGAGCCTCGCTGCCGTGTATCCACTTTGGGGTGACGACTGGGGGAATCGGGCGTTCGGCCCAGCGGGGCGGGCCACGGTGACGGTCATGATGATTCGTCGCTGGGCCGCTGCCGCGGCCGCCACGCTGGCAACCGCCGGCCTCGTAGGCTCCGCTCCCTTGAGCTGGGCCGTACCGAGCACCCCGAGCACTCCGTCTTCCATCGCCGGTCCCGTATCGGCGACGGAGCTCCCAGAGCCCCCGACCGCAAAGGAGGCCCGGGCGGAACTGGACGAGCTGACCGTCGTACCTGAGGACGATGCGCCCGGCTACAGCCGGGCGAAGTTCCCTCACTGGGCCACCCAGTACGGCACCTGCGACACCCGCGAGATCGTCCTCGCCCGGGACGGCGATCAGGTCACCCAGGACGGCCAGTGCCGGGCCACCGTCGGCACCTGGCGCTCGGCGTACGACGGCACGGTGCTCGACGCGGCATCCAAAGTGGACATCGACCACGTCGTGCCATTGAAAGAGGCATGGCGGTCCGGCGCCTCACAGTGGACAACCGCGGACCGCCGGGCCTTCGCCAACGACCTCGCCCATTCCCAGCTCATCGCCGTCTCAGCCCGCTCCAACCGGTCGAAAAGCGATCGAGACCCCTCCGATTGGCAGCCGGACCTGGCCAGCTACCACTGCACGTACGCCCGTGCCTGGATCTCGGTAAAGCACGCCTACGCCCTCACCACGGACCAGGAAGAACATGCCGCGCTGACCGGCATGCTCGACACCTGCGCCTGATACGCATCGGCTCCCAGCGCGCTGGCATGTCCGGCGCGCCGGGAGCCGAGATGCCGCCGTACACCAGGCGAAGGCAGCCGTCGCCGCACCCGCGGGTGCTCCCACGCGCCCTACCGCGGCCCCTGGTATCGCGTCATCATGACGCGGTTACAGAGGTGAAGAATAAGGCCGCACCCCACCGCTCACCCTGACCCGGGGCGAGCTCGACAATCCCCGGGACGGATAAGACCCCGTCCCTGCCGTCCGGGTTCGGGCCATCGGCATGCGGCTTCGGTCTGTGTCAGCTCGCGCGGGAGGCCGCTTCTCATTTCGGTCCGATAGTCGTTGACCTGCTGATACAGGGTTTAGAAACGGTGCCTGACGAAGCCGGTCGGGCTCCGTTGGCGGGCTGCGGCCCTTGCGGTCCCGCCGTCCAGGCGGGAACTGAACAGGCGGATAAGGGGGCGGCCGGTACCCCGGGTAGGTGGAACTGCCCGTCTTGCGAGTCCCTGAACCGTTCACCTCTTGCCCCATTGATGAGGGCACGGCAGGAGTGAACCATCCACAGATACACATCTGGTGAATGCCCTGGCGGACCGGAGTGCGGGCCGCGGGATACTCGGACTGGGCCGAGCTCGGAGAGGGCCCATGCAGGCTCGCCCCGCGAGGGGCACGCTCTCCCCGGTGATAGCTCGTTGCTGTCGAAGTCCCCTCCGGCAAGGCTTAGTTGTGCCTCAGCTGGTTCTCGTCCATGCGGGAGGCTGGGCGATCGTGGTGGGCATGACTGCCCAGACGGTTTTGCCGTTGTTGCCGTGGAGTGAGTATCCCCAGTCGTGGGCGAGTTGGTCGATGATGAGGAGTCCGCGGCCGCGGGTGTCTTGGGCGGTGGCTGTGCGGGGGGAGGGTCTGTCGGGGCTGGGGTCCTGGACTGCGCAGATGACCGTGTTGGCGGTGTTCATCAGTCCCAGCCACCCGTGGCGGTCTGAGTGCGGGGGGAGTGCGTGGCGTGTGGCGTTGGCGACGAGTTCGCCGACCACGGTCATGACGTCATCGGTGCAGGAATGTCGGCCCCACAGAGACATCGTGCGGTGGGTGAAGCGCCGGATCCCGGCCAGGCTGGCGGAGTTCGCGGTGAAGCGGCGGGCTGAGAAGTCGGGCACTCCCAGACCCATGGCCAGCCCCCAGTCGAACGGAGCGGGACTGGGCTGTGGGGCGTGCTGAACGTTGCTGCGAGGAGCCACGGTGTCCTTCTCGGCGTTGAGTCGGCCGCGCCTGCGGCTGTAGCGGGAACACTCTTCCGGGGGACTTTTTGAAGGGTCTGGTGGAGCTAGTATTCCCAGCATTCCGCCCGCCGTGCAATTGCATGTGAGTTCTCATGCACGTTCGAACGTATTGCTGATACCGGTCCCTTTGGCCTCGGCGGTGCGTGCTCGGCGGGTGGATATTCGAACAGCACGGCGAAAGAGGTCACGATGGAGCGGTTAGTCAACGGCATCCCGGCCAGCTCGATCACCGGTGCGAAATGGATCAAGAGTGCCTTGAGTAACGCTCAGGGTGCATGTGTGGAGCTGGCGAAATTGCCTGGCGGGGAGGTCGCGATGCGTAACTCGCGGCATCCCGAGGGGCCCGTGCTGGTCTACACGCAAGCTGAAATCACGGCGTTCGTAGCGGGTGCCAAGAGCGGCGACTTCGACCACATGACCGCCTGAGCAAGGTAGAGAACAAAGTCGGTTACGGCGGACATGCGGGCGTCATCTTGAGATAGTGATGGGCACCGCCAGTGCACCAGGAGCAGGAGTTCTGCATGTCCGCCGATCACCGGGACCAATCGTTGACCGCGAAGGCTCTCCCGTTGCCGCGCGAGGGGGAGAAACCGGTCGCCGCCGGCAAGGTGCTGGGCGCGTATCTGCGACGGCTGCGCAGGGAACAGGGATTGACCATCAAGGACGCGGCGCCGGTGATCCGGGCATCCGTTTCCAAGATCAGCCGCATGGAGCGGGGAGAGAATCCGCCCAGGGAGCGGGATGTCCTCGACCTTGTCGACCACTATGGCGTGTGTGATCCCCGGCAGGTCGAGGCGGTCCGGGAACTGCTGAAGCAGGCGACAGTCAAAGCGTGGTACGACGAGTACGCCGATGTGACGCCGGGCTGGCTCAAGCGGTTGATCGGGTTGGAGGACTCGGCTGTTGAGATCCGCGCCTATGAAGTCCACGTCGTGCCCGGACTGCTGCAGACTCCCAGCTACGCGAAGGCGATCGTCTCCTCCGGTCTTCCGCATGCGAGTGAGACCGAGATCAGACGGCGCGTGCAACTGCGGATGGCCCGTCAGAAGCTCCTGCACGGTCCCGGCAGACCCCAGCTGGTAGCCCTGCTGGATGAAGCCATCCTGCGGCGCCCCGTGGGCAGCGCGGACGTCATGGTCGAACAGCTCGAGTACCTGCTGCGCGCCGCAGAGAGCAGTGGGATCACGATCCGGGTGGTGCAGTTCATGAAGGGCGCAAAGATCGCCCCCAGCACGCCGGTGACGTACCTGAAATTCGCTCCGGGCGGCCCCTCCGAGCTGATCTACCTCGAGCAGGCTGTCGGTGCGACATACATCAGCAACAAGAGCGGCGTGGAGAGCTACCGTTACGTGCTCTCCGAACTGTGGGGAGCAGCCGCGACGCGGACGGAGACCATGCAGCTTCTCCGCGGAGCGATAAAGGACTACGCCAAGCACCCTTCTCGGCGGCGGCGCTGACGTCACCGCCGCCCGGGCATTTAGGACAGACAGATGACTCCGCCGTACTCTTCCCACTCGAAGGTGCGCTGCCGCGGCGTGACGTCGGAGTCCGGCCGCCAGGCGGAGACCTCGACCAGACCCGGATCGAGCAGCTGCATGCCACTGACCCAGGCATGCACCTCGCTCTTGTCCCGGACCTGGCCCCAGCTGTGGCCTGTGGTCTGCAGCATGAACTCCGTAGCCGCCTGTCGCATCGCCGCGCTGTCGCTGACGAGCTGGCAGAACACCAGGAAACTCCCCGCGACCAGCCGGCCGGCAACCCGCTGGATCACACTCTCGGGCCCAGGGGAGTCGGGGATGCGGTGCAGCCCCGAGACGAACAGGGCGGCCACAGGAGCATCGAGGTTGATCAGACCAGTGCCCTTGAGATGGTCGAGCGTGCCGTCGATGTCCGTCATCTTCGCCCGCATCATGGCCGTCTCGTCGTTCTCATCCAGCAGGGTCCGGCCATGCGCGAGAACGATCGGATCGTCGTCGATGTAGACGACCCGCGAGCTGCGGTCAACGCTCTGGGCGACCTGGTGGACGTTGTCGCGCACCGGGAGTCCGGAGCCGTAGTCCAGGAACTGACGCACCCCGTAGTCCTGCGCCAGGACGCGCACCACGCGCTGCAGGAACAACCTGTTGTTCCGCACCAGCGCGCGAGTGCTGGGCGCGATATCTAACAGAGCCCGGCAGGCCCTGCGGTCGGACGGAAAATTGTCCGTACCCCCCAGGAACCAGTCGTACATACGGGCGATACTCGGGGTGCTGATGTCAATAGAGTGAGCAATGGGATTCTCCCCGTGATCCATTCGACCCCCTTGCCTCCCCAGCGTGGAGACACGTCGGCAACAGGAGGCCATGCTAGAGAGGACAGCCGCCCAGGACCCCCTCCCCGAAAGAAGGACCCCCCAAAGGCTGACGTGAACTGGACACAGAGGGGAGTAATTGCTGCCCTGTCTTCATCAATTCATCAGTAGCCCGCACTCCCTGCGCCCGGCGATCGCAGAATGCCGGATAGACGCTGCGGGACACACCGCTCGGCCATGAGCAGATGTGCCGCCAGGGCTGACGGATCGATCCCCATGCAATCAGCGGCCTCGGTCAGCGTCATACCCAGCCGGTAGTGCAGCAGCACCGCATCAGCCTGCTCGGCCGGCAGCACACCGTAGAGCCCGCCTGTAGCGTCCCCGGAGCCCGGCCCGTCCGTGCCGACGGCAGTAACGCACCGGCCCAGCAGCCACCAGGAGTACGCCGCAGGACGCGTCCCGCTGCTCAGAACGACGGGCCACTGGCGCGCCAGATGCCCGAAGGCGGTACCCACAGCGCCGACTGCTGCGTCACCGACACGGAGGCGGGCGTAACGCAGATAGCGGTCCCGATACAGCTGGCGGAATCCGGCGTAACCCTGGACCAGGGCGTCCGCGGTCCCTCCCGGCTGATCCATGCCAGCCCCTCCCTCCGGCGCCATAACGCGCAACTGGTTCCACCGACCGCGCCTTACGAGGCCGTCCCGCCGGCCCCGGTGTCCGACTCCGTCCCGGGCAGACCCGAACGGGGCAGCCCCCCTTCAGGGAAGACATCCCGAAAAGAAGTGAGAAACGCGTAGTGCAGGTCCTCCCACAACGGCCTGATGGACACCGCGTCCCCGCCCATCCGCACCACCAGCTCCTCGACCGTCCGCCAGTCAGGAACCAGGTCACCCTCGAGCACCTCCTGGAGCGTCTCCGCAGTCAGCGACTGGCCACCCTCCCCGGCCAGAGAGGGCAGTGCAGGCATGCCTGCCGCCAGATACAGCCCGCGCAGCGCCCACAGCAGCCGCGTCGCTGCGCCGGACACCGACTGGCGCGTCGGGGGACAGCCTCCATGCGCCCGCTCCCACAGGAACTTCAGATCCCCGGCGTTGCCGCCGAAGATCGTGGCCAGCATGTGCACCACCGGCCAGGCCGGCAGCCGGGACCCGGCAAGAACCCGCGACACATAGGACGGAGACAACTCGGCCTGCTGCGCTGCCTCCTGGAGCGTCACCGAACTCCTACGCTGCAGGCTCAAGAGCGCAGCCGCCAGCTGACGCCGTGCCCCCCCGCCCCGGACTCCGTCCGGGGCGGGGGACTGCTGCCCGGCAGATCCCCGAGCACCCCGCGGCGGCTCCGCATGCTTCAGCGCGGGCCAGCGCTGATCGCGGCGGGCGAGCAGACGCTTGACCTTCTGCTCGCTCCACCTCACCCTCGCCGTCTCGACACTGACCCCCGCAGCCTCGGCCACCGCGGTCCACCCAGACCCCTCTGCCCGCGCATCCTGCACCGCCGCTGCCACATAGCAGGCCACGTTGACCGACAACCGGTCTGCATACGCCAGGAGTTCAGCCAGCGGCACCCTCTCCCGCTCGGCTTCGGCCAGCCGGGCTGCCAGAACCAGACCATCATCCGCCACCTGCCGCCCCCACCCAGAAGAAACTGACGGTGGTGCCACCATGGCCTCACCATCGCGCAACCGCTGCGCCCGCCGACGGCAGGACGTGTCGCAGTAGTCCTTCTTCCGGCCCGGTCCCGTCCGCTGCCGGAAGCGGCGTCCGCACAGCGCACAGCGCGTGTAGGCAGCCGAGGTACCCATGTCATTTCTCCCTCTACAGGGACGTCTGTCCACCGACCTGGCGCAGAAAATCCCCAACGAAACCGGCATACGGCCGTCAGCGCGGGCGGGTGCCTGCTCCGACTAGCTCTCCTGCCCTCCGGAACAGGCACCCAGCGTTCACAGGAGGTGAATCCGCAGGTAGCGGACGCTTGAATAACCTGGGGCAGCCGCCAAGGCCCCCAGCGGGAGCGCCCATGCGGACGGAAGGCTGGGCCCGGCCGCGGTCATCCAGAGCAGGATGACCACTAACAGTGCGGCGCGCAGCCGCAGCGTGACTTGCCAGGCAACGAGCACACGGCTTTGCCAAGACGATAGTGATGGCCTGCTACGTTCACTACGCGCCGAGGCTGGCTGAACGGCTCCTCGGAAAAAACGGTCGAGCATTATCCATTCCTGTGTTCGAGCGGACGGGTCTCAGGGCGGCTGCATTCCGCCCTGAGACCGCATCATGCGGGTACGTGTTTCCCGCACAAGACGTAAACGTACAGCCGGTCGCACAACCCCTGCGCTCATGCAAACGCCTCATTGACGCGATCCGCAAACTGCCCGAATCGGCGTCCTGCCGGAATCGTGTATCACCTCGAAAGAACCCGCTCACGAAGCGGTCTTAAGTGATCAGGCTGGTGGGTGACGTGCGCTATGCGAGCTAATCGGAGACTTCGGTTTACGGCGATGCGGTCATTGTGCTAGCTGTCGTATTAGCGGTGGATTCACTCGTACGGACCACGGGATGCACGTGCAGATGCAATGATTCTGACTTCGGGCGCCGACCTCGAGCGGTGGGACCAGGGGGGCTTACGGCTCGCCCCAAACGGCCCTGTGCGTACAGAAGTTGCACCTTGCCGCCACCAGCAGCATGCCACCGGCACCGCAGCCGGACCCTGTCAAATCCCGGAAGCCGAAGATGATGGCTGACTGCCGGGGCTCCAGTGATGCTCAAGAGGTCCACTCGACGGCGATCGGCGGCGTCAGGGCGACTTCCTCTCCACTGATGATGAGGGGGAGGCGGAGGGGGAGTGGAGAGTCCGAAGAGGGCAGAACGCCGCCAACGATGGCTGCTTCGCGGGCGTACCCGGCGCTGAGCCGTCATCAGTCTCAACCGTAAGCCGAGGGATCGGTCCAGCAGAGCACCTCCTCGGGGCCTTGCTCATACAGGGAACTTTCCGGAATGAAGGGAGCGCTGGACTCCTGGCGCGACGTGGGGGTCGCGGAGTCTCCGGACGACAGCCGGTGCGGAGGGTGAGGGGGAGCGGGGGGAGTGGTGAGGAGGTTCGGTGATGACAGCCGCGTGCGCGGTGGTAGCCGCGCAGGTGCGGCAGGTGTCGGCCAGCCGCCACAGGCGTCCGCTGTCGTCGCGGACGAGGAGTAGGACGAGGGGGCCGCCGCAGCCTCGGTGCCGGGGATGCCAGCGGCAGGCGTGGCCGCCGCACTGGCAGGTCCGCAAGTGGTATGCAAGAGCTTCGTCGCGTGCGTGCTGAGCCAGGTGAGTCGTCACCACGCGAGTGTGGATACCCGGAGGCCCAGTGCCGACGGGAACCGGGCCGCAGTGGTCGCACAGCAGGTCCCGCCCTCAGGAGTGCATGCGGATCTCCACTGTCCAGGCGCGCCGTCCCGGGTGCGTGGTCGTGCCGGATCCCATCGGTCGTCATCCTCCGTGCGGGCTTCGTGTCGCCGGCTCTGTTCCTCCCTCCCGTGTCCGGGGCGGGGCGGACTGGCGGCGGCACACGGTAGTGAAGACGTCTGCCCTGAGCATTCGACTGACACCCGGCCGAAATAGGGCAGATGTCTACACTGACGGAGCAGGGGTATGCACCGTGCGATGGTTCGGTGACGATCTTCCCGCCGGACCCCAACCTCGACGAGCTCCGCCTCGAGCTCTCCCGCCTACGGGCCGCACGCGGATGGACCTACGACGAACTTGCCGCCCGCACCGGCTTGTCCCGCCGCACCCTCATCGAGATCGAACAGGGCCGTACCATTGGCACACTCGCCGCCTGGCACGCCCTCGCCCACGCTCTCGGTGCCCCCGTCGACCACCTCCTGGGCACCCTCTGCGCGGGCCACGACCCCCCCCCCGCCCCGCCAGCAACCTGACCCGGCTGTTCGAACACGGTCCCGTCCCAGGCCCGCTTGGCCGGCCAGCTCGCCCACCCGAACCGCGACTGCCCTCGAACGTAAGGCCGTTATAGGAACGTGTGCGCGGTGTGTTGCGGCTGTGTTGCGGCCAGGCGGGCGACATCGGCAGCAGCGTTGTGCTTGATACGGCGTGTTGCCTGCCAGGTTGCCGCGCATGCACGCCACCAACACATCTGCCGACGACCGGGCCTGGGACGGCAGCTATAAACATCGCCGTCCCCCACGCTTCCTGCGCGTAGCCCCGGACAGCCCTACCCGCCTCTTGCGCACCGCCCAGCAGAGCCAGTGCTCCGACTGTGGCAACCACATCGAGTGGTACGGCCGCACCGCCGGCCACAACCCCGTCCCGCTCCACCCGCACGAACTCTCAGCCATCGCTGTGCCTCCATCCCAGCGCTGGCACGTCCACACCGGCATCGCCCACCCATCCGGCGACGGCTCACCCTGGTGCCGCGTACGCCACCGCGCCCTCTGCCCCGCCACTCCCACCGAACCCGCCGGCAGCACCATGGACGCCCTCCGGCGCAGCCGGGCCCTCACCTCACGCCGCCTGCAAGACACCGGCCACTTCACACCACGCCCACCCTCGTGCGCTGACCCGCCAACCCAGGACGCGACAGCACCAGAAGCCCGCCCGGTCGTGCAATTCCTCTGCCTGCGCTACCTCGCCCCCCGGCCCCCTCGAACACATCCCCTGCGTAGCCCAGACCCGCGCACGCAACCGCTGCCCCCACCCCGTCCTCGACCCCAATGCCCTCCTCGGCATCTGGATCCTCGCCCCCCTCCACCCCGACCACGACCCCGGGTGTGATACTGGTGGGCTCGCGTATTCAACTGTCACCAGTTCTCCGAGGGGTCCAGCCTGGTGGTGACCGCCAGTGGTCTCCGGAGGCGTATCGGCTCCAGGTGCCTCCGGCCTCGGAGGCCAACTTGGCGGTGGTGACCCGGTGATAGCTCAGAGCCTCCGCGACGACCGGGGCGGGCATCTCCAGCACGTGCTGCCGAATCGCAGCGGTGCGACCGGCGGTGGTGGGGATGCCGATGTCGTTCAGGAGCGCTGCCAGAACGTCGGGGTGGATCGGTTGCCCGGCTCGGCGGCCCGGGAACAGCCACCGGCAGGCGTGATTGGTCGCGGTGTTCATGTTGTCCCGGCTGTCGATCCAGCGGAACAGGAGTTCCGCGAGCGGTTCGGGAACGGGGGAGGGCGGCTCGCCGAGCCGGAGAAGGGTCTGCTGTTCGGCGCGGGTGACGTCGTCGAGGGTGAGGCGGACGATGCGGCTGAGCGGCTGGGCGTAAAGCAGGACGATGCTCCCAGCCACCCGGACTCGCAGAGGCAGGCTCGGGTCGGTGAGAAGGCGGCCGATCAGCTCCAGGCGCTCGGCCTGCGGCATCGGTGCTGCCCGGCTGATCTGCACTGGAGGCAGTCGGAAGGGCCGGGTGAGCTTGCTGGCCGAACACCACAGCAGGAAGTTCCGGATGGTGTTGCGGACGTGCTGGTTGTGTTCGGCGTGCCAGGCGTCGATGCCGGTCTGGCCGCAGGTGGCGAGGGTGTGGTCCCGATCAGCGAGCCAGTCGAGGAACGCGGTGGCCTGCTTGACCTGGTCCGCGACGCGTCTTCGGGCGGCTGGTGTGACCGGCTTCTTCTCGGCGCGAGAGCGTAGCCGTGGCAGGACTTCCCAGGCGGCGTACCGGCGGATGATCTGAGCGTGGTCGGGGTCGGGGATGCTGGCGAGGTGCTCGATGAGCCATCGTTCGAACGAGCAGATCCGTTTGTCGATGGTGGGCAGGATGCCGCAGGTCATGAGGAGTTCCCGCAGGTGGGCGGCGGCCCGCCAAGGCTGGAGATGATGGAAGGCATCGTGGGTCAGCTCGATGTCGCCTTGGCCGAGCCGCCGGAGGAGGTCAGCGGTGGAGCCGGGCTTCCCCTTGTTCCTGTTCAGCCAGGCGAGGCCGGACAGCGGGCGGTCCATGGCCAGGAGCGAGTCGGCCATCGGGAGGAGTTCGGGGCGGATGCGGCCGGTTCCGTCATCCAGCAGCTCGTTGAGTCGGTCGGTGATAGTGCATTGAGTGCAGAGCCGTGCGCGGTGGAGCTTGTCCTCCGTCCCGCAGCGAGAGCATCGGTAGGACATCATGAAGCCCGCGCAGTCGGAGCAGGTTCGTGTGCCGTCCCCGGACCGCAGGCCGGGCAGCGCGCGCTCGTCGCCGCAGCTGGGGCAGGTGCCGCGAACAAGGAGGGCCTTGTCGTGGCAGGTGCGGCAGACGTGGCCATCGGGCCAGCGGGCGGCGAACCAGCCCCGCCGGCGGCAGCGGGCGCAGGTCCTCTTGTGCCAGCGCTCGCACTCTTCGGGGGTATAGGTAGGGCTCATGCGTCGGGCAGAATCCGGGCCGGCCGGGGTCGCAGTTTCGCGACCGCCGAGGGCGGGGCCGGAACGTCACCGGTCGCGGTCTTGCGGACTCCGGCGTTCTCGGCGGTTGTCGTGACCAGGTCGGCCGGTGTGCAGGCGAGGATGTCGCAGAACGCGGCCAGCACCTGGAGGGAGAGCCGTTCGGGGGTGCCGGACACCAGGCGGTGAATCTGCGAGGCGGACAGTTCGATGCCCCGGTCGCGCAGCATCGGCACCAGCTCGGTGGTGGTGAAGATGCCGTGAGCGCCCATCACCTCACGCAGCCTCCATGTGTAGCCGACCTTGCGTTTCACGGCTGCCTCCGGTTCTGACTTTCCAGAGCGGCGGCGACGGTGCCGTCGAGATGTCGCCGCAGGGTGCGGGTGCGGAAGTCTGAGCTGACGCAGGTGTAGATCGAGGTTGTGCTGGAGTGGTCGTGACCGACCTGTTCCTGGACGAACCGCGGGTCCCAGCCGTCCTCGATCAGGTGCGTGACGTAGGACCTGCGGAAGGAGTGGAAGTCCAGCCCTTCGTCCATGCCCAGGGCCTGGCGGTAGGCGATGAAGCGGGAGTTGAGCCGCTGGCAGCCGATGCGCAGTCCGCGTTCCGAGGGCCATGCTGCGGGGTTGCCCTCGGCGCCGAACTGCGGCCGGACCTCGGTGAACCACTCGTCCAGGATGTCGGGAGTCCAGTCCCAGACGGTCAGCACGGAACGGCGCTTGGGAGGGGACCCCTTCTTGGCCTTGCCGAAGCGGACCCGGCATAGGCCGAACTCGCCGTACTCGGCTCCGTGCGGGTTGCGTCCGAAGTCGGCGGCGTCCAGCATCCGTGTCTCGTTCCGCCGTGTGCCGTAGGCGTACGCGGTCTTGAACAGGGTTGCGTCGCGGAAGGCCGGCAGCCAGCCCTTGCGGCCGAAGGCCCGGATGCGGGCAACCTCGTCGTCGCAGTGGGCGAAGAAGGCATGCAGCTCGGCCTTGGTGAAGGCCCGCTTCTTCGCGTCGGCTTCGTTGTCCTGGACGTGGACGGCGGTGTTCCACTCGTGCACGACCTGGACCGGGTGGGAACCGAACCGCTCTTCGCAGGTGCTGGCCCACTCGTAGAGCGGATCGGTGGCGAAGTGGCAGAAGGAGCGGACGGCCTCGGAATACGAGCGGATTGTCGAGCGCTTCAGGTCACGCAATGAGCGCAGGTCACCAAGCCATTCGTCGACCATCGCTGGTGTCCACTGCCACGGGAAGGCGTTCACGTAGGCGGCGAACGCCTTCACCGTGTTCTCCCGGCCCTCGACCGTGGAGCGGGCCAGGTTCCGCGCGAGCTGCTGGTTGGCAAATCCGCCCAGCATCGCTGTGAACACCTGCTCTTCCGGCCGCAGCAGGGCGACCCCATCTGCCAGGTGCAGCGTCGCCGCCCCCGGCACGGTCCCTCTGAACCTCATCGGCCACCACTCTCCGTAACTTGCATCTGATGCGAGGAAACCGCATCGGATGCGAGCCCGAGCTGAAACCGCAGGCCATCCACCCCCGCGGGTGACAAGAACTCCCTCTACCCCTCGCCAAACGCTACGGTCAACAAGGCACCCTGACGCCTGATGTCGCTGACCAGCGGCCTCAGCCTCACCTCACCCGGCCGCCATACGCATACCGTCGCCAGTTCGCATCCGATGCAATTGGCGGCGCTTTAGTTGAGGTACAGAAAGTGCCGGTGAGATTGATCTTGCTCGGGTAGCACACGATCTCGTGGTGTTGCTGGGCTTCGGCGATACCCGCTGGGAGGGTCTTCCCGGGTGGCTACGGTCCGGTCCGTGCCGGTGGAGTTTCTGACTGACGAGCAGGCCGAGGCGTACGGGACGTTCACCGCGGCGCCTACGCGTCCGGAGCTGGAGCGGTTCTTCTTCCTCGACGATGACGACCGCGATCTGATCGCGCTGCGGCGTACGGACACGCACCGCCTGGGCATTGCCTTGCAGATCTGCACGGTGCGCTACATCGGCCGGTTCCTGGCCGATGATCCGCTGGCGGTGCCGTGGGAGGTCGTGGAGTACCTGGCCGGGCAGCGCGGCATCGCCGACGCCTCGTGCGTGAAGCGGTACCCGGAGCGGCGCCGGACGCCGTATGAGCACGCCGACGAGATCCAGGAGCGGTTCAAGTACCGGGACTTCACCGATCTGAAGTGGGGCCGGGAGTTCCGTGGGTTCCTGTACGGGCGGGCGTGGACACACGCCGAGGGTCCGGTGGCGCTGTTCGACCATGCGGTGACGTGGCTGCGGAAGAACCGGGTGCTGCTGCCCGGTGTGTCGGTGCTGGCCCGGCAGGTGTCGGAGGCCCGTACGACGGCCGAGCGGCGGCTGTACGAGGCGGTGACCCGCGCCGCGCACCGGGCCGATCCCGCGCTCGCGCCGGCGCTGGCGGAGCTGCTGGTGGTGCCGGACGGCAGGCGGGTCTCGGAGCTGGAGCGGCTGCGGACGCCGCCGACGAAGTCGACGGGCACCGCGATGGTGCGGGCCATGGAGCGGGTGGAAGAGATCTCCGCGTTCGCCCTGGGACGGGTGAACCTGTCCCGGGTGCCGGTGAACCGGCTGTCCACGCTGGCCCGGTACGGGCAGCTGAGCAAGGCGCAGACGATCGAGCGGGCGCCGGAGCCGCGGCGGACCGCGCTGCTGACGGCGGTGGTGCGTCAGCTGGAGGCGCAGGCGATCGATGACGCGCTGGACCTGTTCGCGGTGCTGATGGCGAACCGGCTGATCAGCCCCGCCCGGCGGGCGTCGGATCGCGAACGCCTCGCGATGCTGCCGCAGTTGGGGAAGGCGGTCCGGATTCTGGCGAAGGCGTCGAAGATCCTCACCGAGGAGCTGGACCTGGTCGCCGAGCACGACGCGGACCTGGACGTGGCCGCGCTGTGGGCGGCCGTGGAGGAGGCGGTGCCGCGGACGGCGGTCTCCTCGGCGGTGGCGACGGTGGAGGCCCTGGTGCCGGAGGACGACGGGTCGGCCGAGGCGGCGATGCGCGAGAAACTCGCCCTGCGCTACAACACCGTGCGCCCGTTCCTGTCCCTGCTGGGCGAGTCGGACGCGCTGGGCGCGGCCCCGGCCGGGCGGCGCATCCTGAAGGCGGTGCGCCGTCTGCCCGCGCTCTCGCGTCGCCGGGTCAAGGAGCGGCCGCTGCTGCCTCGCGAGGTCGACGCCGAGCTGGTGCCGGCGATGTGGAAGCGGGCGGTGTTCTCCAACGCCAAGCTGCCGCAGAGGGCGGTCGACCGGGACGCGTACGTGGTGTGCGTGCTGGAGCAGCTGCACCGCGCACTGAACCGGCGCGACGTGTTCGCCGCCCCGTCGAACCGCTGGTCCGACCCGCGCGCGAGGCTGCTGGACGGGGCGCGGTGGGAGGCGATGCATGCGGACGTGCTGGCGGGCCTGTCGCTGACCGAGGACGCCGACGAACACCTTGCCCAGCTCGTACGCGGGCTGGACACGGCATGGCGGCAGATGGCCGACCGCCTGGAGGAAGCCGGCACCGACGCAAAGGTGGAGATCGTCGTTCCCGAGGGGGGCGGCCGCGCCCGCCTGTCGGTGGACAAGCTCGGCGCGGTGGGCGAGCCGGAGCCGTTGACCTGGCTGAAGAACACCACGGAGGCGATGCTCCCCAGGATCGACCTGCCGGACCTGCTGTTCGAAGTCCACTCCTGGACCGGGTTCCTCGACGCCTTCGGCCACGTCTCCGAGCGGCGCACCCGCATGGAGGGGCTGCTCGTCTCCCTGGTCGCCCTGCTGGTCTCGCAGAGCTGCAACATCGGCCTGACCCCGGTCATCGACCCGGAGAACAAGGCGCTGACCCGCTCGCGCCTGTCCCACGTCGACCAGAACTACGTACGCGCCGACACCATCGCCGCGGCGAACGCCGCGCTCATCACCGCCCAGTCCCGCATCGAGCTGGCCCAGATGTGGGGCGGCGGCCTGCTCGCCTCCGTCGACGGCCTGCGCTTCGTCGTCCCCGTCAAGAGCATCAACACCGGCTCCTCACCGAAATACTACGGCTACAAACGCGGCGTGACCTGGCTCGACGCAGCTAACGACCAGGTCGCGGGGATCGGCGCGATGGTCGTACGCGGCACCCCGCGCGACAGCCTCTACACCCTGGACACCCTGCTGAACCTCGACGGCGGGGTGAAGCCGGAGATGGTCGCCACCGACAACGCCTCATACTCGGACATGGCGTTCGGCCTGTACAAGATGCTCGGCTTCCGCTTCGCCCCGCGCTTCCGCGACCTTCAGGACCAGCGGTTCTGGCGGGCCGATCTGCCCGGCGGCGAGGTGCTGGCCGCCGGGTACGGGCCGCTGGACGCGGTGGCCTGCAACAAGGTCAACCTCAAGAGGATCGCCACGCACTGGCCGGACATGCTCCGCGTCGCCGGATCGCTCATCACCAACCAGGTCCGCGCCTATGACCTGCTGCGGATGTTCGGCCGCGAGGGCCACCCCACCCCGCTGGGCGCCGCGTTCGCCGAGTACGGGCGGATCGACAAGACCATGCACCTGCTCGCCTTGGTCGACCCGGTAGACGACACCTACCGGCGGCTGATGAACCGGCAGCTCACCGTGCAGGAGTCCCGCCACCGGCTCGCCCGCGCGATCTGCCACGGCGGCCGCGGGCAGATCCGCCAGGCGTACCGCGAGGGCCAGGAGGACCAGCTCGCCGCCCTCGGCCTGGTCCTCAACGCCGTCGTCCTGTGGAACACCCGCTACCTGGATGCCGCCGTCGCCCAGCTCCGCGCCGAGGGCCACGACATCAAGGACGAGGACGCCGCCCGCCTCTCCCCGCTCAAGGACCGGCACATCAACTTCCTGGGCCGCTACCTGTTCAACATCAAGGCCAGCGGCCCCAGCCGGGGCCTGCGTCCACTGCGTGACCCGGGCACTGACGACGAAGGCTGACGCGCACCCGCCCCTGACGCCTCATGCGGAATGATCGGGGACTGCTAGGCCGTAGTACGGAAGGCGCCTCACGGGATGAAAGCCCAGCTTCTCCGCCAAACGGTGAGATGCCAGATTGTCTGCTCGGCAGGCCCAGACGGGAGTAAGGCCGTGGTCAAGGAGATCCTTGATCATGCGGGATGCGACGGCAGTTGCAAGGCCCTGCCCGCGTGCTTCTGGCGCGGTCTCGATGCCGAGTTCGAGTTCGTCCTCGAACTGGAACGAGGTGAAGGCCAGCGCTCCGCGTGTCCCGTTCTTCTCGGCGCGCCATCCTCCACCGTGTTCGAGGAACTGCGAGGCGTCCCGCCAGAACTCCGCTGGCACCACAGAGCCCGGTCGAGCGAAGTCCGACGCGTCCGCACGAACGATCGACCAGTCTCCTGACGCGATAGCGCCTTCATGTGAGGCCCGGAACCGGTCGGAATCGAACGCAAAGTTGATCCGAGTGCCGACGGTCGGTCGTACCTGTCCAGGCATCTCCGGCCTGGTGAGTCGCTCTTCCCACGGAAGGGCGGTCCACCGCGGATCGATCTGGAGCCACTCGTGCCGCGATCGATAGCGCCCAAGCCGAAGGCGCCCGATCAGCTCGTCGAACGCCTCGTCGACGCGGTCGCCCCAGACGAGTGACATCCCATACGGATGGACGGCATGTATGGCGCCGTCTCCGACTGACTCGGACATCCAGACCTGTCCCTCGACCTTTCCGTCCAGGACGGCGCGGGCGAAGCCAACGTTCATGTCCAGGCGGAGTAGTTTGCGCATCGACCTCAGCGTGCCCACGGGGGGCGAGTCGGGCTTCCGTATGCCGGGTGCACGGTGCGAGATCTGGACCATGATCGGACCCTCCCCTTGTAGTCACGACGACGCCGCGATGTGTGGACGTCGTCGCCTGCGACTTCCGATCGACTCATATTACATCGATTGAATAGCGTGGCAGTTTCAATGCAATGGCATGATTGCCTCTATGGAGATGTGGATTCCTTCGATCGCAGAAGCTCGCGGGACGAGGGCGCAGGCCATCGTCGACGCACTTGGCGCGGACATCGCCGCAGGTCGCTTGCGAACCGGTGACCGTTTGCCGACACAGCGGGAGCTGGCAGAGGCGCTCGGCCTTTCACCGAACACGGTGATGCGCGCCTACTCGGAGGCGAAGCGTCGGGGGTATGTCGTGGGAGAGGTCGGCCGAGGTACTTACGTGCGTCCGGCTGACGCTGTGCCGCAGGCCGGCCCGGTGGCGTTGGCGCGACCTCTCGACGGCCCGGTCGATCTTTCGCTGGGTCTGCCCTTCGTCGGCGCGGCCGGGGAGGCGCTGTCGGCGACCCTCGCTGAACTCGCCGGGAGTAACGGCCTCACCGCCCTTCTCGATCGCGGCGAGATGCGGGGCAGGCACGCCGAGGCCGGAGCCGTATTGCTGCGCGGCCTTGGCCTGGAGGCAGAGGCTGAACGCATCGTGCTCGTCAACGGGGCGCAGCAGGGCATCTGCGCGGCCTTGCTCGCCTTGCTCCGCCCCGGCGACACCCTGCTCACCGAACGGTTGACCTACTCGCCGCTCAAGGCGCTCGCCGCGCATATCGGCGTCCGGATCCATGCCCTCGCCATGGATGACGAGGGCATCGTGCCGGACTCATTGGAAGCCGCCTGCCGGTCGACGGCGCCCAAGCTGCTCTACTGCACACCGACCCTGCAAACGCCGACCACCGCGACGATGGGCGAGGGCCGCCGGGAACACATCGCCCGGATCGCCGCCGCTCATGACCTGGTCATTGTCGAGGACGACGTCTTCGGGTTCCTGCCCGACAGCCGACCGTTGCCGCTGTCGGTCTTCGCACCCGATCACACAGTCTTCGTCACTAGCGTCTCGAAATCCATGGCGCCGGGGCTCCGCGCCGGGTACGTCCATGCCCCCGACCGACTGCTTCCAGCGATCAGCGCCGCCGTCGCGGTCTCATCGTGGATGCCGCCGCCCCTGATTGCCGAGATCGCGAGCCGCTGGATCAAGGACGGCACGGCAACTCGACTCAGTGAGGCTCAGCGCTCACACGCGGCACGGCGGCAGGCCATGGCTCGCAGGCTGCTCTCCGGCCATGTCCACTATGCTCATCCGCAAGGGGCGCACGTGTGGCTCGTCCTGCCGCAGTACTGGACGGCGAGGGCCTTCGCCGCCGCCGCCGAACGCTCCGGCGTACTCCTCAACACCGCCGAGACGTTCGCCACCGCGGCCGAGGCACCTGCCGCTGTCCGGCTCTGCCTCAGCCACGAGAGCACCGACGAGCGCGTACGGCAAGGACTGGCAACCGTCGCCACGCTCCTGGACGCACCCGCCGAGAGTCACACCCTCGTCATCTGACGCTCAGACACCGCATGCCCTCGTGAAGCGGTGCGGTGGTCTTTTGGGAGCCGGTGCGGTGGTTGTGGCAGCTGGTTGGGTGCAGATGAAGGTGTCGGGAGTGAATTCGGGCAGATCGCCTGCTGGATCTTCAAGAGTTGTTCGTTTTCTGAAGATCCCTCCCGGAAGGGTGCCCACCTCCTCGGAAGCCTTCAGAAACCCTTCAAGAACCTCGGTCGTTCAAGAACCCCGGACTGCCGTTATCTGACATGGTCCGGGGACCTGACGACCACTCAGGAGCCAGCGGACGGCGCAGAAGGGCTCGTCGCCGAGCCGCTCACGCTCGTGGTCCCCTCGCTCGACCGCTACGGCCGCAGCCTCCAGGACCTCATCAACATGGTCGCCGAGCTGCGCGAGCGCGGCATCGGCTTCACCTCACTGCACGAGAACGTCGACACCACCACCCCCGGCGGCCGGCTCGTCTTCCACGTCTTCGCCGCGCTCGCCGAGTTCATCCGCGAACTCATCGTCATCGGTACCAAGGAGGGCCTCGCCGCCGCCCGCGCCCGCGGCCGGGTCGGCGGACGCCCCAGCGTCGCCACCGAGGAGATCATCCGCGCCGCCCGCGACCTGCTGCCCGACCCCGGCCGCTCCATCACCTCGATCGCCAAGCTCCTGGGCGTCTCCCCGGGCACCCTCTACAACCACATCCCGGACCTGCGCGAGCTACGCGCCGGCGCCGTCCCCCGTCAGGTCGAAGCACTCGCAAGGTAGGCAGACCCGAGCAAGATCAATCTCACCGGCACTTTCTGTACCGCAACTACTCACACCCGGAGATCCCCGCGAGTTCGCGGAAACTGAAGCTTCTTCAGCGGGAACCCGAGGGTTCAGGGACGCCATTCTCGGGGGTTGACCCGTGGGTTCGCGGCGAACATGCGGGAGCGGCTTCGAGGTCGGCCTGGAAAAGAGGCCTGACCCCGCTCCTCGTCGAGGTGGTCTGGCTTTGTCAGGCCGGCAGGGTGATCACAGGACGAGCATGAGCTTGCCGCCGGGTCGGCGGGACTGGCTGAGCTTGGCCGCTTCCTGGACCTGGTCGAGCGTGTAGGTGCGGGCGACCGGTACGACCAAGATGCCTTCGCCGGCGAGCCGGGCGAACTCGTCCATCTGCTCATAGCGGATCTCGGTGGTGGTCCGGACGCCCAGCTCAGCCGCGGCGGCGAAGTCCGAGACGGTGAGGACACGGTCGGGATCCCCGGTCAGCTCAATCAGGGTCGGTAGCGAGCCGCCAGCCGGGCTTGGCTGGTCGGTGCGGTCGATCCGGCCCCCGGTCGGCGCCGTGTCCAGGGCGCGGTCGACGCGGCCTCCGGCCAGTGCGCTGACACGTTCAGCCATGCCCTCGCCGTAGGCGGTCACCTGGGCGCCGATCTCATCCAGGGCCGCGGCCCGAGTCGGCCCGGCGGTGGCGATCACCCGAATACCCCGGTGCAGCGCGAAGCGCACCGCTGCCTCACCCACGGTGGTACCCGCGCCGTGGACGAGCAGCAGCTCACCCGGCTGGACGCCGAGGTCGTCGAGCGCGCGCCACGCCGTCTCGGCCGCCATCGGCAGCGCGGCGGCCTGCTCGGCGGTGACGCCTTCGGGGATGCGTGCCCAGGCCGGCATCAGCGCGTACTCGGCGGCGCCGGCCGTCGGGCCGTGGAAGGTGGCCGGGCCGAACACGCGGTCGCCGATCCGGACGCCGGTGACGCCCTCGCCGAGCGCGTCGACGGTGCCCGCGATCTCGAGGCCGAGCCCGCGCGGCAGCGGCGGCAGACGGTCGGCGAGGAGACCGTCGACGACGTGCCAGTCGGCCGGTGTCAGGCCGCATGCCCGCACGGCGATCCGGATCTGACCGGGTCCCGGCTCGGGCTGTGGGACGTCGCGGAGCACGATCACGTCCGGGGACCCGAACCGGTCGAACTGAAGCGCCTTCATGACGATCTCCAAGTGATGACAGCATCTGTTGTCGTCGACGATATCATCGTGACAACAGATGCTGTTGTCGTATCCTGGTGGGTATGCCGAGATGGGAATCCGACGCACAAGGCCGGCTCGAGCGCGCGGCGCTCGAGCTGTTCGAGACACAGGGGTACGAGCGCACCTCGGTCGCGCAGATCGCGGGCGCCGCCGGTCTGAAGGAGCGCTCCTTCTACCGCTACTTCCCCGACAAGCGGGAAGTCCTCTTCGCCGGTAACGAACTCGAGGCCCACCTCGTCGCCCAGGTCGAGGCGACTGACCCGGGCCTCACGCCGATCGAGGCGCTGCTGACCGCGCTGAGAACCGCCGAGGAGATCTTTCGCCCGCGCGAGTTCCTGCTGCGCCGCGTCAGAGTGATCGCCGCCAACCCGGCACTGGCTGAGCGCGATCTGATCAAACTCGCCGACATCGCCGACGCGCTGGCGCTGGCGCTCGAGCGCCGCGGCGTCGAGCCCGGCAAGGCACGCTTCATCATCGACGTGGTGCTGGCGATCCACCGGCGCGCCACGTCCCGCTGGCTGACCTCCCTGGACGCCTCCCTCTCCCAGCTCATCACCCAGGCCTCCGACGAGTTGCGCGAGGCGGTCACGCTGTCGGCTCCGATGGCCCGCTGAGTCGGCCCAGGACTCCCGAAGCTGTCCACAACGGACACGAAGGTGTCCCGTCCCTTGTCGGCCGACATGGCCTGGCCGAAGTGGCCCCTTCCCGCTGCACGGACCCTGCAACAAGGTCGTGACCAGCGGCAACTCACTACTTTGTGCTTGGTCGTAGCTTCGGGAGTCGGGGTGCCGGCGGCCCGTGAGTTCACGGAAACAGAAGGTCCTTCAACGCGAACCCGGGGGTGTGTTGCCTTGATTCTGGGGGATGGACCCATCGGTTCGCGGTCGACTCAGGGGTCGACCTCAGCAGCCTGCTCCAGCAGTGCCCGTGCGGAGTCCGCGTAACGCATCGCGGTCTTCTCGTCGAGCCCGAACACCTCGGCGAGGTGAAGAGGATCGGGCCCGTGCGTCAGAGCCTCTTCGAGTTGCCGGTCGACGCGGAGCCGCTCCAGTGTCGCGTCCTGCCCGCGCATCGAGGCACTGATCCAGTGGTTGCTGGCGCGGCTGGTCTTGGTGGCGGTCTGGTTGTTGACCAGCAGGTGGAGGTTCGCGGTGTTCGGCCACCGGCTTCGCCGGTGCCCCCAGCCGGTCCAGCAGCAGTTTCATGGTGAGGTCGTCGAGCGGGCGGACGCGTCCGGCGATGGTCAGCCGGCGGTTGCCGAGGTCGATGTCGTCGAGCATGAGTGTGCCGATCTGGGCGACCCGGGCGGCATGGACCGCCGCGAGGGTGAGGATGAGCCGTGTCGCCGGGGTGGTGGCCACCGTGACGGAGCGGTCGACCTGAGCGGGGACCAGCGGTTGCAGCACGGCGTACTCGTACTGTCCGACCTTGATCCGGCTAGTCGGGTTGCGGAAGATCAGCCCATTCCGCTTGGCCCAGGTGAACAGCGAGCGCAGGGCCACGAGTTGGTCATGCCGCTGGCGGCCGTGCAGTGTCTTGACGTAGGTGAGAACGTCGTCGCGGGTCACTTCCCGCAGGCGGTCGTAGCGGTTAGACCATTCCAGCAGGGCCGGACGGACTCGGTTGAGGTAGAGCCAGACCGTTCCTTCCCGTCGCGGGAGGCTGCGGGGGCCACCGTCGCGCAGGACGCGGGTCCAGCGCTCGGCCTCCGAACGGATGCCGGGTGCGAGGCCCTCCAGCCTCGCTGCGATCCAGCCCTCGAAGGAGGGTTCGCTGTCGTCCTCGAAGATCCCCATCTCCTCCAGGACCGTGACGACGTGGCCGACCCGCAGGTCCAGGGCCCGCAGCGGGGCGAAGATCTCTGTGTGCCGGATGACGTCGTCCTCGACATAGCCGGTGAGGACGAGGGCCAGGCCGCGGTTGACGGCGAAGCGGATGCCGCGTCCCCAGCCACGGGCCTCGGCGAGCTGGTGGGCGAGGTATTTCGCCCAGGCCGCCACGGGCTGGCCTGGGCGGCGTCGGCTGGGTCGAGGCGGTCGTAGTCACGCGGGACCTGTCCGAACAGCGGCAGCTGTCTCCGGTCGGCATTCGGCCGCCAGGCCGGCGCGGGCGGCGGTTTTCGAGGGGCGCCCCGCCGTCCGCCACGCTGCCGCGGAGCGGGTGCTGATCCGTTGCGGTGGTGCATGCCCATGAAGAACAGCTGGTGGTGCCGGACCGCGTTGAGGCGGGCTCTCACGTCGGCCTCGGCGGCCGGTCGGTCGATAGCGGCCTGGGTGCCCAGCCGGGCCTGGCACCAGCACAGACGGCAGTAATCCCACTTCAGTGGCTGGGTGCGGTGGCAGCCGGCGCAGACGGCCGTCGCGTGGCTGCGGCCGAACATGTAGCAGGCAGGGCAGAGTCGTCCGCTGAAGTCGCCCCAGGCCAGGCAGCCGTCACAGGAGTCGGTGGGCTTGCGGTAGCCCTTCGGATACCGGCTCATGCAGGCGGCAGCGACCGGCCGTCGCGGCGCTTGGGCACCACCGTCGGAACCGGTGCGGCGGCGCCGAAAGCGGTCTGGGTGATGTTCTCCTCGCCGGGGCGGGTGACCTTCTGCGGTTCCGGGATCAGCAGGTCGCCGATCTCGCAGCCGAGCACCATGTCAACGACCGCGTAATTCCCCAGGGGTGTGGTCACGTAATTCCCCAGGTGCCCGCCGTGAGTGACTTCAGGGGCGGTCCGGTTGTCAGTGGCCGTTGCGAGAATGCTCGTCATGACGCCGTTGCTTCTTACTGACATCGAACGTGCCGTTCACAACAGCTGGGGTGCCGACACGTGCCCGCCGGAGGACCTACCGCAGTGGAGCACGGAAAACCCAGCTCGGGGCCAGTGCGGGGTCACTGCCATGGTCCTCAACGACTTGCTCGGCGGCGAGTTGATCCGCGGCGAGGTCCGTGTCAACGGGGAGTTCAGGGACTACCACTGGTGGAACCGCATAGGCATGGGGGTCGAGATCGACCTCACCCGGGGACAGTTCAGGCCGGAGGAGACCGTCACCGGCGGCACCGTCGTCCCCCGCCGGCCCGTCACTGAGTGGCGTCGCCTCCGTGAGGAGTACGAGCTCCTCCGGAGCCGGGTGATGGAGGAGCTCGATCGGGATCGGTCCGGGTCTGGTGAGCCTCCCGGGGGGCCTAGCCGATCTAGGGTCCGTCTTCAAACGGATCTTGCCCAGAGCAGAAACGACGCGAGACCGACCGCTGCTTCGTACGAGGTAGCGGTCTTTTCGTATCTGGTGGCGATTCCGCGGAAGCCCTTGAGGCGGTTGAAGCAGCGCTCGACGACGTTGCGTCGCCGGTAGACCTCCCGGTCGAATCCTGGTGGTCGGCCGCCGCGACGGCCGCGGTTGTGCCGGTGACGTCGCTGGTCGGTCTTCTCCGGGATGGTGTGTGCGATGCCGCGTCTGCGCAGGTAGGCGCGGAAGCCTCGGGAGCTGTAGGCCTTGTCCGCGATGACCTGGTCAGGCTTGCTGCGGGGTCGGCCAAGGCCGGTCCGCGGGACGCGGATGCGTTCCAGGAGGGGGCGTGCGCAGATACTGTCGTGGCGTTGGCCGGGTGTCAGCAGGATGGCGAGGGGGCGGCCGCGGCCGTCGCAGGCGAGGTGGATCTTGGTGGTCAGTCCGCCTCGGGATCGGCCGAGGGCGTGATCATCCGGTTCGTCCTGCTGGTGTCGCCCCCTTTTCGGCCGGTGGCGGCGGCGTGCTGGTGGGCGCGGACGATAGTGGAGTCGATCTGGACGAGCCAGTCGATGTCGCCGGCGGCGTCCGCCCGGGCCTGGATCTGCTGCAGAGCCCGGGTGAACACACCGTCGAGTGCGTAGCGGCGGAAGCGGGTGTAGACCGTCTTCCACGGTCCGTAGCGTTCCGGCAGGTCACGCCATGAGATACCGGTGCGGATCTTGTAGACCATCCCGTTGATGACCTGCCGGTCTCCCGCGCGCGGTCGCCCTGTCGCAGCGCGCGGTATCAGTGGAGCGAGTAACTCCCACTCCTGATCGGTGAGTTCATGACGGCGTATCACCCCACCATGATCCACCATTCGATGATCTTTGAAGACGGACCCTAGTTGACCGGTGGCTTGTCGGTGTGGTTCTTGGGGCGTTTGTTGGGCCGGTAGCTGGGACCGTTCATGATCACCTGATGGCTGGCGTTGATCAGCCGGTCCAGCAGGGACTCGGCGACGACCGGGTTCGGGAAGAGGGGATACCAGTCGCTGGGCGCCCTGTTGCTGGTGATGATCAGCGAGCGTCCTTGCCGCTCGGAGACGAGTTCGTAGAGGTCATCGGCCTGGGACGCGGTCAGCTGGCGCATGGTGAAGTCGTCGAGGATGAGCAGGTCGGGGCGGATGAGTTCGCGCATGCGCTTGTCCCAGGTGCGGTCCGCGTGACCGCCGGCGAGCTCGCTGAGGATGCGGCTGGTCTTGCTGAAGCGGACGTTGGCGCCCTGGCGGACGGCCTGGTGACCGAGGGCCTGGGCGACGTGTGTCTTTCCGACCCCGACGGGCCCGAACAAAATGACGGACTCGCCGGAGTGGAGCCAGCGCAAGGCCGCCAGATCGCGGATCTGGGCGGCGGGCAGCTTCGGGGAGGCGTTGAAGTCGAAGCCCTCCAAGGTGGCCTGCTGCTCGAACTTCGCCCTGCGCAGGCGCCGTTCGAGCGCGACGGACTCGCGGCGGGTGATCTCGTCCTGGCAGAGGACCTGGAGGAAGTCGAGGTGCCCGAGCTCGCCCTTTTGGGCCTGGGTGAGGCGGGCGTCGAGGGTTTCCAGCATGCCGGACAGCCGCAGCGTCTTCAGCGATTCGCGCAGGGTGGTGGTCATCACGCTCAACGGCCAGCCTCCTCAGCATCGGTGCCGGCGTGACCCTGGTCATCGTGAACCTCGCCGGGGATCTGCAGGGGGACGGTGGCGGCGAACAGGCCCTCGGGCCCGTGCAGGAAGGCCGCGGCTCCGGCGTCGCCGGTTTCCGGTTCCGGGTCGGTCTCGGTGCCGGCGACCAGGATGCCCTTGACGGTCCGGTAGGACGGATCACCGACCGCGACCGCCTTCGCGCAGGCGGCTTCGAGTCTGGCGTCGCCGTACTTCTTGCGCAGCCCGAGTACTCCCTGGGCCGCCCGGAGCCGGTAGAGGGCGTTGACCTCCAGCAGCTGGTCGATCACCTCCCGGCAGGCGTCCCCGACCTGCGAGGCTTGGCCGCGGCACCAGATCGGCGTGCGCATCTGGAAGGCGATCTTCTCGGGCGGGTAGTCGTTTTTGTCGGTTCGTTTGCCCTGCTCAAGTGTTGCGTGGGTCTTGACCAGCTCGCCGTCGTGGAAGACCTGCACCATCGTGGCGGTGGAGCGGACATCGACCCGGCGGCCGATCAGCTTCCAGGGCACCGAGTAGAGGGTGCGGCCGACCTTGATGTGGATGTCCGGGCCGACGGTGGCTTGTGACCACCGGGCCAGCACGAACGGCTCTTCGGGCAGCGGCAGCATGGCTGGTGCCTCCACCGCCTCGAACACGGACAGCGGCTTCGCGCCGTCCAGTGGGCGGCACTGCCGCTGGCCTGCGACGTTCGTGGCCCAGAGCAGGGCCTCGGCCTGCATGTGCTCCAGCGAGGTGAAGGTCCGCCCGCTCCAGAACGAGTCGCGGACATAGGGCATGGGCCGCTCGACCCGCGGCTTGTCCTTCGGCTTCGACGCGCGGGCCGGGTCCACCAACGTGCCGTAGTAGGAGGCAAGTTCGGCATACGACCGGTTGATCTTCGGGTCGTAGAGGTCCGGCTTGTCGACCCCGGTCTTGAGGTTGTCCGGCACCAGGCGGCGCGGGACGCCGCCGAAGAAGCGGAAGGCTTCTGCGTGCGCGAGGGTCCAGGCGTGCTGGTCCATATGCGTTACCGGGCGGACGAACATGTGCCGCGAGGCGGGCAGCACCATCACGAACGCCCAGATCCGGTGCCGTTTCCCGCTGGTAGGGTTGATCCACTGCCCCAGGAAGCCGTAGTCGATCTGAGCCTCCGAGCCCGGCTCGATGTCATCCCGCAGCACCGTGACCTTCGAGCGGGCCGCCTCGTCGGGCAGGTTCTCGTGCACCCAACGGCGGAACGTCGTCAGCGACACCTTCAACTTGCCCTCATCGCGAAGCCGTTGATGGATCGTGGTGACCGTCGTGGTCTTCAGCAGTTCCTTGACGTAGTCACGGTGCGGCTCGATCTCGCCCCACCTGACCTGGTTCAGCTTCCGGCTCGTGAGCTCCGGGAACCAGCTCTTGAGCAGCTTGGCCCAGTCCGCCTCACTCATGGGCGGCCCGCCCGGGGTGATCCCCGCCTTTTCCGCCGGCGCCAGGTACTTCCTGATCGTCTTGCGGTCCACCCCCAGCGAGGCGGACACCTGGCTCTTGGACCGGCCCGCGTACCAGTGCACGTAGATCTCGACGATGTCGACCACGGTGAACGTTCTCCTTGCCATCCGGTGCGTCCGTCGGCCTCTCGGCTCGCGGATCGAGGGACCGTGACGGCTCCGAGAGGCCAGTCCCTCAACCCGGGCACCGGCATGCCCATGGGGAACCCGCCCGATTCGCACGGAAGAGCCAACAGGTGATCAAACCACCCGAAACGGGGAACATTACGCCAGTTCGAGCATGGTCGGCTGCACCATCGATGGTCGGCGCCCCGGTGGGGAATCGTGACCACGCGGGTGGGGAATTACGTGGCGCTGATCATGCAGATCGTGGGGAATTACCTGACCGCCGACACTCGGGAACAGCGAGGCGCCGGGCCAGGTGTGGTCCTCGTCGAACTGGCCCCACACGTCCTCGATGAACCACCGCAGCGTCCGGTCGGCACCGTTGATCAGCGGCACCATCCGCTCGCGCGGCCCCGAGCCGCGGGCCCCCTTGCCGTGACGGACGTGGAGCTTGCCGAAACGGCCCAGGTCCCACTTGATGTCGCCCAGGTCGAGGCCGCATGCCTCGCTCACCCGTAGACCGACCTGGGACATCAGCTTCGAAGCGGTGTAGTTCCGGGCCGTCGGGGCGAACTTCCGGCAGGTCGCCAGCTCGCCGCCCCAGCCCGTGAACAGCGTCCCGATCTCCGGCTCACTCGGCGGGATCCGCAACTGGGCGTCCTTGGCCCCGCGCGGCCGGTTCATCTCGTCGATCGGGCACTCAACCACCCGGCCGGTCATCCGATGGATCTCGACCTTGTGCCGCAACTCCAGGAACATGAAGTACGTACTCAGCGCCTGCGACCGGCCCAACCGAGTGCCACTGGGCGAGTGCCGCAGCACCTTCCCGAAGTACACGTCCGCGTCGGCGGGCTCCATGTCCCACAGCAGCCGGCCGAACCAGGACCTGATCTGGTCCAGGTGCCCGACATCCCCGCGGATTGTGCCGTCCGCCAGCCCTGCCGAGGCCCGCGCCAGGACGAACCCGGACAGCACGTCCGTCTCGAACTGCTCAAGTTCTTCCCCCGACGCGGGCGCCCAGTGCTCGCGCAGGTCCCGTACGACTGCCAGCGCCGCCAACCCGAGCCTTCGGCCCGACTGCGGAACGATCGGACGAGATGAGAACGCTTCAGTGTTGCGGCTCGCTTGGAGGTGAGCAGCCTTTGGGCGCTGACCAGGATGTTGCTCAGTTTTAGGGAGCGGATTCAGCAGAAGTTACTGATGGGTAGTTCTGGTGTTGGGCTGAGTGAGCGTCTCTGCGAGTTGGCTTGACCTGCGGTTTTGTGGGATGTCTCCGTGATCTGCTCAACAGGAGCGTTGACTGCTCCGGGTTGAGGGGCCGTCGGTAGTGGTGGTCGAGGGGGTGCAGGTGTTGAAGGCTCACGGCGCCTGCAGCACGGCTTGTTGACCCATTGCAACGAACGTCGACGACGTAGGGCCGGCCAGGGATATTCTACCGGTTCGTTTCAGCATTACTGGTAGGGCTACTGACGGGTGTTGGAACTCCTGGTCGTCCAGGCGCTGCCGCATTCGGCACTGCGCCTGGAGTAACGGCATCAGGCAGGACATCCTGGGCTCACCGGTCTCCCCGCTCGGGTTGTTGGACGGGCCGGGGAGGGGGAGAAGTGTGGACGCTGATGACTGTACAGGGCCTCATCAGTGGTCCACCAGCTCACTTGTGGAGCTCGACCGGCTCGCTCTTGAGGTGTTGCTCGCCGCCCGTGAAGCGGCCCGGGAGCTGCGGCCGAACCCTCCGGACCCGGCTGACGAACGTGGGCCCTCGGACGGCTGGCGGGGTAGACACACGCGGTGCTGGGCCCGACATACCGGCCTATTCGCTGGTCGGGGCCGCGGCGCAGGAGGGGTACGTCCGTACCGCTCTCGGGCTTGCGCCGAGGGGGAGGAGCAGGAGCCGGATGCCCGAGGGGAACGGATCACTTAGCCCTTCATTCGAGCGCATCCTCATGATGGCGTTCGTGCGTCTGGCGCAGGGTGGGCCACCGACACCTTCGCCGGCAGCCTCGAGGACGCTCTGGGCTGTTCCTGCGGCCTCTACCTTGTCGCCTTCGACATTTGATCGTTAGGGCCAGACCTCGCCGTATTCGGCTAGCAGTTCTCTGAGACATCTGGCCCGCTCGTTGTCCTGGCCGCGGAGCTTGCTCTTGTACTTGTGCTTCCACCGGGCGAGCGCTTGCTCATGCTCGTCCCCGTTCTTGAGAGAGGGGGCCACATGGCCGTGGGCCTTTCCGAAGTCGGACAGTGCGGCGAGCTTGGCCGCCCAGGCGTCCGCGTTCTTGCTCCAGGTCCAACCCGGCAGGACTTCAAGTTCACTGACCTGCTCGACCGTCAGCCGCAGCTGAGAGGACCGCCAGTTGGTGACCCACATACCGATCTTGTGTCCGTCCCAGACGTCCTTGTCCTTGACGCTCGCCAGAGTGGTGTTCAGCTTGAGGCAGTAGTCGACCAGCACATCAATCTGCTCTGCGAACCGACTATCACGAGGCGTCCAGGACCAGCCCGGCACCGCGTCCATCGCTTCGACCTGATAGGCCGGGAGGTCCCGTCCTTCCGCAAGCCGCTTGCGGCGCCGTTCGCGCAGCTTCTGGGCCCACCGCCGAGCTTCCTGGACCTCCTCGGTTTCAGCCTCGGGGTTGCGCTGGCCGGCGCCGTTCCAGTTGAAGGCGTTCTGAAATTTCCCGTGGCCGTCCCAGAACTTTCCGTCCCAAACATCGAAGGTCCAGGACGGGATCGCCTCCAGGCGCTGCCGCCGGTCCTCCGCGAGCTTTTCCTGTCGGTGGGCGGCCCGCTGTGAGTAGCACCAAGTTCGCAGGTCAACACCCTGGACGAGAATGCCGGCCGGGACGCGGCAGTGCCCGAAGCGTGCCTGGAAGCTCTCCAGGGCCGCGTGCATCCGATCCCATTTGTCCCCAACGGTATTGCGCTCGGCTTGGGAAACAGCGCTGCCGAGGCGCTCGGCTATCCAAGCATCGGAAAGTTCCTTGGCCTGCAGGGCACCTGCTTGAACGTAGGTCTCAGCGGCGGTGGCAGAGATGAAACCGAGGAGCGCAAGGTGCTCGACCACTGCGACCGCGACCTTGTAGGGGTGGGCGTCCTTATCGACGGTGATGTCGAACCCAGGGGCGACCTTGGTGAGGCTGTGCTCTCGGACTCGGACGACGGTCCAGCCCGAATCCCTGAGGCGGCGGGTCTTCGCGATGTCGCGCTCCAGGCCGCCGGGGCGGCCGTGGAAATATGCGCCGTCGAATTCGACGACGAGCCGGCGCCCCGGATCTGCGATGTCGACCTCTTCCCGCGCTCCGCCGTCGACGAGTGCCTTGTTTGGTTCTGGATCGACGGTCAGGAACCGGCTTAGCTCGGCCTTGAGCCGCAGTTCGGGGCGAGAGGTGCGGACGAGCGAGCAATCAGGGCAGCCGGTGCCCTCTCTCGTTGCGCTTCCGACGCGGTCGGAGACGGCCGCGGGCCAGGACGGATGCTTGGGGTTGTCGAGGCAGTCCCAGATGATGGTCTTGCCACTGGCCAGCGACACCTGTTCCGGCGTGAGGGGCAGGTTCCGCCCCTTGTTCCACGACCGGACCAAGTCCGGGCGGTGGATGGACAGGCGGTTCTCGTCGGTGACCCGGAAGGCGAGCATCGGACGGCGCGGGCACTCGGGGCACTTCGCCGGAAACCTCTCGCGGGTGCGTGTGCTGACTTTTGATGGATAGGAGGGATGATTGCCTGTCGGACACTTCCAGAACCACGCCCTCGCGCTGGAGCTGACCGAGACGTCATCAGGGGTGTGCGGGTAGTTCTTGTCGTAGTCCCAGTCCTCGGCCACGTCCGGACGGCATATCGAGAGGCGGTTCCCATCGTGCAGATGTGCCGTCGACAGAGGGCCCGCATCTGACCGAGACACGCGGACCGGCTTTCGTGCCGGGCACTCCGGACACTTCAGCGGAATCTTGCGCGTGCGCTGTTCTATCTTGCGCTTGAAGGAAGGGTGCCCCCCTCGGCAGATCCACCATTTCCACGCGTTCGAGCTGACCGTGAACTCAGCGGGTGTGTCCGTGTTCTTGTCGTAGTCCCAGTCCTCGGCCACGTCCGGACGACACATCGAGAGGCGGTTCGCGTCGGTCAGCCGTGCCACTGTGCCCCCCGGAGCGGAAGCTGATCATTGTCCAGGAACATGGGAGCACTTCTCTGTCCTCTCACGGCGCCAGCCTGCCACGGGGCCCTGACAATCCAAGATTCGACATTTGACACAGCGACACGCACGCTACTGGCACCAGGTCACCCCCCGAAGGACTTCCGGAGCCGACCACTTACTGAGGTTTTCGTTAGTTCTGTGGGTGTAGGGCGCTTTGCGGTGTGAGTATTTTGGTGTGCCTTTCGAGTCTCAGTCCGTTGTTTCCGAAGTCTCCGTTCCGCCGCTGACGCGACCGCAGTTGGCCGAGGCCCGACGTATGCGGGCGGTGGAGTTGTTCGAGCAGGGACGCCCTCATGTGCAGATCGCGGGAATGCTGGGGGTGTGTCCCGAGAGCGTGCGGCGGTGGAAGCGCCAGTGGGAACAGGGCGGGGCTGCAGCGCTGCGGCGATCTCCGGCCAGGGGGCGGCCGCCCAAGCTTGATGACGCCCAGGTCGAGGAGGTGCGGGCCGCGTTGGAGCAGGGCGCTCAGGCGCACGGGTTCGAGGCCGACTTATGGACCTTGGAGCGGGTCGGACTGGTGGTGGAGCGGGTGACCGGGGTGAAACTGGCACGGGCGTCGGTGTGGCGGCTGCTGACCGGGCGGCTGGGGTGGAGCCTGCAGCGTCCCCAGCGCCGGGCGGTCGAGCGGGACGAGTCCGAGATCGCCCGATGGGTCGCCCATGAGTGGCCCCGCATCAAAAGGGGGCGGTGAAGAAACGTGCCTGGACCGTGTTCTTCGACGAGTCGGGCGTATCGCTGCTCCCACAAGTGCGTCGCACCTACGCGCCCCGCGGCCGTACCCCCACGCTCCGGCACCGGCTGAACTGGAAACGCCCCTCGATGGCCGCCGCGCTGGGCTACCACGCCGCCGACGCCGAGCGTGGTCCGCGATTGTGCTTCCACCTCAAGCCGGGCAGCTACGACACCGTCACGCTGATCGAGGTCCTGGAGCAGGTCAGAACGTTCTACGCCGGCGAGCCGGTGGTGCTGGTGTGGGACGGACTGTCCGCGCACTGGAGCCGGGACATGCGCGCCTGGGTGGCCGAGCAGGACTGGCTGACACTGGAGCGGCTGCCCGCCTACGCGCCCGAACTCAACCCGGTGGAACTGCTGTGGTCGGCGATCAAAACAAGCGAGCTGGCCAACCTCGCCGGCGACCACCTCGCCGATGTCGCCGACACCGCCGAACGGGCCATCCACCGGGTCTCCTCCAACGAACAACTCCCGTGGTCCTTCCTCACCCACACGGGACTGACGATCCATACTCAACCACCACAGAACCAACGAAAACCTCAGTAGGACAAGGACCCCAGGCCGCTCGTACGACTTCGGCACGCGGATCCGGGGCCGGGCTCGGAAGGCTCGGTGCGGCCGCCTGCCGAGTGCTCGCGTTTCACCGGAAGGGGAGCGCGGGTCATGCCGCCGACGAGGTCCGGAGGCTCTCCACGATCTGGGGCGGCAGGACGGAGCGGGCGGGGGCGCTGTCGGTGGAGGCGAGGTAGGCCAGGAGCCGCGTGGGCTGCTCCGGCCGACCGAGAGGGACCGGCTCGACGCGGCGCCACCCGCGTGCGGAGGCCGCTTTGATAGCGGTGAGATAGGCATTCTCGCTCATGCGCCCGAGTGTCCGCGCCCGCATGAGCAGGGCGGCGAGCGAGACCTGCCAGTGCCGTTTGAGATGGAACAGGGCTGGCCAGTCCACCGTAGTCGGCAACTGGTCGTGGATGTCATCGGCGGGCATGAGGAAGGCCGCCGCGAACTGGTGGGCCTGCGTCTCGACCTCTTTGACCCCCCAGATCTGCTCGCCGTGCAGGACGAGGTGGGCGAGTTCGTGCGCGCCGTCGAACCGGGAGCGGGTACGGTCGTTCTTGTCGCTGCCCAGAACGACGACAGGGTGGTCGGGAAACGGCAGCGAGAAGGCGTCCACATCGCGGTTGTCGAGAGGCAGACGGGTCACGGTGACCCCATGTTCCTCCAGCAGTTCCACGACGTTCGATACCGGCCCCGGAGGAAGCCCCCACAGCGACCGCACCCGGGCCGCTGCCTCCTCGATCTCCGCCCGCTGCGCCTGCAGGCTGCTCACCGGGAGGTGCGGCATGTCCGCGACGCGGAAGCGGCCCACCGCGGACGCATGGACGGCGAGATCGTGGGCGACGTGGGCGATCGCCCGGGCGCGGCGGCGGTCGGTCACTGAGGTCCGCCGCAACGAGCGGAAGAAGCCGTCGTGGCTGTCGGTCATCGCCTCGTCGAAGAACGCTGGCGGCACCGCGAGAACCCGGGCCAGCACGCCGGTCGTCTCCGGGCTGGGGCGCGCGGCCCCGCTCTCGAACTGGCTGATGGCGGCTGGTGTGAGCCCGGCCTCGCGAGCGAGCCGGGTCTGACTCAGCCCGGCCAGTTCACGGGCGGTCCGCAGTCGTGCCCTCTCGAACGCCTGCGTGCTCATATCTCCCCTTGCCTGCCCTGCCCGATCTTGGTCCCCACATCTTGGCGGATCGTGCAGGCCCCGCACGCTCCGGGGACGGCGTGACCCGACACGACCCTACGGCCCATACGCAGAAACATGCACCGAAATCCATGTCGTGATATTAAGTAGTCTCGACGGTGAGGGGCTGCTTCCAACGGCCGCGGCCCCTCAATCATCCGCGTGACGGGGGCGGTTGTCCTGACCGAGCGTTTCCAGATCCTGGCCCTGGACGGCGGCGGCTTCCGCGGCATGTTCTCCGCAGCGGTCCTCGCCCGCCTCGAGGAAGACCTCGACATCCGCATCGCCGACCACTTCGACCTGATCGCCGGCACCTCGACCGGCGGGATCATCGCGCTCGGCCTCGGCCTGGGCCTCACGCCCCGCCAGATCCTCACCTTCTATACCGAGCACGGCCCGCGGATCTTCCGCGACCGCTCCAGGATGCGCGGCCTGCGACACCTCGTGCGCGCGAAGTACAGCACCGAGCCCCTGCGGGCTGCGCTCACCGACGTCTTCGGCGAGCGGACCTTCGGAGAGAGCACCAAACGTCTGGTGATCACCTCCTACAACATCGCCGCCGACGACGTCTACCTCTTCCGGACCCCGCACCTGCCCACCCTCAAACGGGACTGGCGGGGAAAGGCCGTCACCGTCGCGCTCGCCACCTCCGCCGCACCCACCTACCTTCCCGGCATGCCCCTGGACGGAGCCCGCCTCGTCGACGGCGGCGTGTGGGCCAACAACCCCACCATGGTCGCGCTCACCGAGGCCGTCGGACCGCTGTCCGTCCCCCTCAAAGCCATCAAGGTCTTCAGCCTCGGCACCACCACCGACGTCCGAAGCCGCCACCGCCGCCTCGACCGTGGCGGCCTGCTGCCCTGGGCCGGCGACGCCGTCGAAGTCCTCATGCGGGCCCAGAGCGAAAGCGCCGCCAAACAGGTGCGCCACTTCATAGGCAAGGACAATGTCCTGCGCCTCAACCCGACCGTCCCCACCGGAGCCGTCGCGCTCGACAACGTCGACATCCAGACCCTCTCCGGACTGGCAGGCCACGTCAGCCGCGACGTCTCACCGGCCATCCACCGCACCTTCTGCGACCACCGCGCCCCCGCCTACACACCCTGCCATCCCAACCGTTAGGAATGACGTGAACGCGCTCCACCTGATGCCGGAGGCCGACACCGACTCCCTCGAACAGATGCTGTCCATGCTGCTCGACGGCGCCGTGGAAACCCTCGACGTCTCCCTGGACCTCTACGAAACCGCCGTTCACCGCTACAAGGAAGTCGGCACCTGGCTCGGCCTGCACGCCAGCCCGGACTACACGATCTACCCCCAGGGCTCCTTCCTCCTCGGCACCGTCGTCGGCCCCCAGACACGTACCGGCGAGTACGACATCGACCTCGTCTGCCGCATCCCGCTGCACAAGACCAGCACCACCCAGGAGCAGCTCAAGCAACGAGTCGGCAACCAACTCATCGCCTACCGGCGCTGGAAGCAGAAACAGGGCCACACTGACGGCCCCATAAGCCTGGAATCCCGCCGCCGGTGCTGGACCCTGGGATACACCGGCTTCCACCTCGACGTCCTCCCCGCCATCCCAGACGACGAACACCAGCCCCACGGCATTCTCCTGACGGACAAGAACCTCCACGCCTGGCAGCACGGCAATCCCACCGGCTACGCCCGCTGGTTCAGCACCCGTTCCGAACTCTCCCGCGCCTACCTGGAGAAGCGCGCCAGCATCGCGGACGTGCCCGTCTGGCACATCCGCAGCACCCTCCAGCGCCTCGTTCAGGTACTGAAGTGGCACTGCATGACCTTCTTCGCCGACGACACCGACAACCGTCCGCCGTCCATCCTCCTCACTACGCTCGCCGGTCGCGCCTACCGCGGGGAGGACAACCTGTTCACCGCCCTGCGTAATGTGCTCGCCGCTATGCCCGGCTTCATTAAACGGCGTAACGGTCAGTGGTGGGTTGCCAACCCTGCCCACGAGGAGGAGAACTTCACCGACAAGTGGAACGAATACCCTGAGCGTCGCCAGGCCTTCACCACGTGGTTCGACGAGCTCACGGCGACCATGGACAATCTGTCCCGGATGCACTCCGAAGGCCTGGACGCCGTCTATGCACACCTCACCAAATCCTTCGACCCCGGCCCCCTCCAGCACTCCTTCACCCGCTACGCGAACCGCATGAAGAGCACGGCGACCCGGCAGCGGATGAACACCACGGGACTGCTCTCCACCACCACAACCACCGGCCCGCGCAGGCGCCCCCAGACCTTCCATGGCCAGCACACCGACGCGCGCGATTAACCTCGCCCGGCAGATGGCCGCCGTCAAAGCGGCCGTCCCCACGGCCGAAGCAACGTTGCGCGGCGGCGAACTCGTCTGCACGCTCACCCTGCAGCCCACCCCTGTCAGCAGGCGCTACACGGTCAGGATCGCTTACCGCCACCGAGGCAACCCCCGTGTGAACGTCATCGACCCGCCTCTGGCGATGCACCCGGACGCCACACACCTCCCGCACGTCTACGCCAGCGGCGACCTGTGCCTGTACCTGCCCGGGGAGTGGGGCGACCACATGTTCCTCTCCCAGACCATCCTGCCGTGGACCTCGGCCTGGCTCCTGCACTACGAACTCTGGCTCATCACGGGCCGCTGGACCGGAAGCGGTGAAGAGCATGCCCTCCCGACAGCCTGGCCACCCATCGCCGACCGATGAACCAACCGCACCATTTCGCAGGCCCAACCGGGGCGGACGCCCGTGAAAGCGGGTTGTCGACGCTACCCGATCCGCCGACGATGTCCCCTGTGAGTGAACGCAACCACACGCGCAACTTGGGCACGGGCCTGCTCGGGCCGAACTTCAGCCGCCGCAACCGCCAGGAACCCACCGACGACACAGGCGGCGAACACCGCTGGATAGCCATCGACGAGTCCGGCTACCACGGCGATCAGCTCCACGGCGGTGATCGCTACATGATCCTGGGCTCGGTGGCCATCGACGACGCCGAAGCAACCGGGATCGTGGACACGCTGCGACGCGAGGCGGGCATCCAGAAGTCCGCGCCAGAGGTGAAGTTCCAGAAGATGTTCACCGGCGGGGGAGCCGGGCAGCGCCGTCGGCTCCTGGGCGCACTGCTGGCACCCGGCGGGCCCTTGCACGACCGTGCTTCGGTGTATGTGATCGACAAGCACTACTTCGTCGCGGCCAAGCTCGTAGACCTCCTGCTGGAGGAGCGGTTCAACGCTCTGGGCTACGACATCGTCAGCAACGGGGTGGGCCGGCAGTTCGCCCTGGACCTGGCCACCGAAGGGCCCCGGGCACTGGGCCGCGAAGGCTTCGACCGGCTCATCGCCACTGCCGTGGGCTTCTTCTCGAAGAAGAACCGCAAGGGCGACCACGTCACCGTCGACGACCTCTACGCCGTCATCCGGGAGTCCTACGCCTACGCCCGCCGCCGCAAGGCCCCCCAGGCGAAGAAGGCAGCAGAGGTCCTGGACATGCTGCGCAAGACCCGCCCAGAAGCCGAGGAGTTCGCCCGTGAGCGTCCAGCCGAGGCCACACCGACAGGCGAGCACGGCCTCCTGGATGACGCTACGGACCCCCTCGTCACCGCGGTGACCACGGTCATTCTCCACGCGTCGATACGCTACGGCGGCAAGCTCCAGGTACTCGCGGACGACCAGCGGCTGCTGACCGATGACAAGCTCGATGTCCTGGAGCGCGGGGCCACGGCTGTGGGCCTGGTCCACGGCCTCATCAAGGGAAACCACCTCCAGGATCTGGTGCGCGGTCGCTCGGTGGACCACCCCGCCCTCCAACTCGCTGACCTGGTGGCGGGTGCGGGTCGGGCGGTTGCGCGGTGGCATGACGGCGAGGACGATCCCGCTGGAGACGACCTTCACCCGGTGGTGGCGCCGCTGGTGGATCCCCAGGGAATGCTCATGGAAGAAGGGCCTGAGGATTTCGCACGGGTCGATTCCGCCCGTGCGAAACGCCGCTGACGCGGTGGTGTTCGGGGACTGCAGTGCCGGCCAGTTGGAGAGCCGGAGCAGCGCGAAGGCGTCATGGGTGAACCTCCCGCCCGGGGCGTGTGGACCTTGTCGTGTCGGCCCGTTGAAAAGTCACCCGATCGGGTGCGGTGACGCACTCGCGGAACCGAAAGGCCGTGCACTCAGTCGGTGGCCTCGGAGACCGTTCGGGACCGCGTCATACCGGCGACTCCGAGTTTGGCAGCGCAGCGTGCCGTTCTGGAGACCGATTCTCACGCCTTCACGTGAATGATCTTCCGCTACAGGCCGGAGCCCGCTCAAACAGACCCTTAGGGAGCCCTAGGCCACGTGACCAGGATCACAGCAGGTGCAGCAATTTCTGCTCCGCATCCTCACCGATGCCCGGAATTATCTAGGTTCGGATCAGAACGTGGGGCATGAGGCTGGTTTCCGTATGCACCTCACGGGTTATCCGATGGCGTCAGACGCGTTGGCCAGGGGCACCGAGGCCGTGGTGTGTTTGGGGCCAGTCGGGCGCCGGACCCAGCTATCCGTTGGAATCGTCGGAGTCCCTGCTATGCCCCTCGCAGCACGTGGGCCCCGGCACCGTCCTCCCGGTGCGAGGGCCCACGTGTGTTTCCGGTGCTGGCCGTGGTTTCGGCCGGCCGTGGGTCAGGTGCGCTGGCGCGGCATGCGCGTTCGGTGCACGAGCGGGATGCCGAGGCGGGCGGCCACGGTCTTCTCCAGAGCGGAGACGACGTGGCCGGGGGTGGCGTCACGCAGCGGGATCACCCAGTACTCGACCCACTCGTCCCGCTTCGACTTGCTGCCGTTGACGTGCTGACTGAGCCTGGTCGCGGCATCCCCCCGGTTCAGGGCCCGGGTGGGGGCGGTCTTCCCGCAGTAGCAGGCGTTGCCCTTGTGGTTGACCGCGATGTAGATGGCCTTGTCCTCGTACCCGCAGTCCTCGCCGATGGGTACCGGCTCGGGCTGCGGTTCGGCGAGCCACTGGCCGGCGAGACGGGCGAGCATGGCGTACCGGTCGTCGGTGATGACAACGACGCCAGACCAGATGGTGTTGGTCATCAGCGCGGCTCGTCCTCGGAGATGCGAGTGAGGTCCTTGCCCATGTAGTTGAGCTGCTTGAAGGACGGCTCAACGAGGATCCAAGGGAGCTCGTTGGTGGTGCCGTTCTTCTTGCGCATGTCGATCAGGTCGTCGAGGTTGGTGGCAGCCGAGGTGAGGGACGCCTGGAAGGTCGTGAGGGCCTTCTCCTCGAGTTCGGTGGAGGTGGGGTCGTTCTGGTAGCCCTCGGGGTTGAATCCGTGGTTGGCGGCGAGGCGCAGGTGGGCGTTGAAGTCGCTGCCCTTCCAGTCGTCGCGCTCGACAAGGTGGCCGTCGGCCCACCACCGCGGGCGCAGGTTGGCCCGGATCCGCTTGATCGCGTCGGCGAGCACCTGCCGGCCCTCCTTCTTGTCGAGGACGGTCTTGATGACCGTGCCGACGCCGGAGCGCATGACCTTGATGCCGCCGACGATCTGCTCTGCGGAGCCGCCGGGGGCGAGGAGGTAACCGCCAGTGACGAGGGTAACCATGGCGATTACTCCGAGGAGTAGCCGGGCGGGCATGTCGTCGTTGTCGGCGCGCTTGAGGAGGTCGTCCACGGCGTGGTCGTTGTCGATGTTTTCGACGGTCCACTCGTGGTCAGCGAGGGCCTGCCACAGGCAGCCGGCGTCCAGCGCGGTGCGCACGGACGCTATGGTCTCTCTGGGGAGGCTGGAGTACGAGCGCAGGCCGAGTTCAACGATCGGGCCGCTGCGGTGGGAGACCCAGAGACGGCGCTTGTCGAGCTTCGCGGCCATAATCGCGTTCAGCTGGGGCTCCTTGCGGGTGAGCTGCTGGACGACGAACGTGAACCGCAGGTCGCGGAAGGCGGGGTTGAGTCCGAGGGTCTTCAGGGCGTCGGTGACGTCGGCGCGGCCGAGGAGGACGTCCTTCACGGCCTGGGCATCGTCACCGAGCTCGCTGGCGTCGAACAGAGCGGTGACGATCTCCTCGGCAGTGACGCCGTTCTGCGAGGACGCATCGAACGGCTTCACCCCGATGTTCATGCGCATCAGCAGGGAGCGGACCGCGACGAGGAAGCGTCGCATGCCCATGTCCGGGTTGTCGTCGGTGTAGCCGACGATGACCTGCACCGGGACGGTCATCGTGTTGAGGAGCTTGGCGGCCTGGTCGCGCTTGGTACGGGCGGCCTTGCTCGTGCCGGTGGCGGCGTTGATGTCGCGGTGGGCGTTCTTGACGATCTCCCGGACGAGATCCCGCCGTTCGGTTAGGGAAAGCCGCATGAGATGGGACGGGAACAGCTGGACGGGGTCCTTGACGGTGGTGGGGTTGATCGAGCTGGTCGGGACCTTGATGCTGGCGGTACAGGACGCCCAGCGGCTGTTGCCGTCGACAATGTTCAGGTCATCGTCGGGGTGGTGTCTGTACAGCGGCAGCCACCGGGTCGTGGTGGACGCCAGGCAGTCGGCGACGGCCTCATGACGGTGGCTGGCCCGCGCGTATGCCAGGGCGGCGCTGTCCCGACCGGCCAGGTTCGCCAGCGACGCCTCCGCGCGGAGACTCTCGTACGTGCCCAGCGCCCGGCAGTGGCTGCGGGTGCCCGGCATCGGAAAGAGCCACGCCGAGCGCTGCAGCACCGGGGCCAGCGCGATCGCGGCGCACAGGCCCACCACCAGGGAGTACGCGACCAGATTCCGGACGTACGCGGAGCGAAGGCCGGGCCTCCATAGCGGCAGGCGATAGAAGGAGAGGATCACCGCGAGAAGCGTCACGCCGATGTAGGACGCGAACCACTCCCAGGCTCCTTGCGCGAGGGCGAACGTCAGCACGGCCGCGAGGCCGATGCCGATGATCCCCGCCTGGCCGGAGGCGTCAGGGACGCCCCTGCCGATCGATGTGGTCTTCCGGGCCCCTTGAGCGTGGAGGTCGTCCACGGGCTCTCCTCCTCGTCCGAGGCCACCAGTGTTCGCGCCGATCGCACCCTTGCGCCCGACGCCATGCCGGACCGGCCCGCGAGCCGCCCGGTTGGCGCCCTCGGTGATCGGCGAGCCGACAGTCCGTCGCTCAGGGCGGGCCGCATAGTCGAGAATCGGAGATGAGGCAGGGGCCGGGCCGGGCCGGACAGGAGAAGGTTGTGAGCACACCGCGGATCGACTACCGGGCGGTGTTCGCCGTCACGCCGAGCCCATACCTGGTGCTTGCCCCGGACCTGGTGATCGTCGAGGTCAACGAGGCCTATCTGCGGGCCACGGGCCGGACCAGGGAGGAGTTGATCGGCCACTACCTCTTCGAGGTCCACCCCGACAATCCGGCGGACCCGGACGCCGACGGGGTGCGCAATCTGGACGCCTCTCTCCAGCGGGTCCTGCGCTTGAAGAGGACCGACACGATGGCGGTGCAGAAGTACGACATCCCCGTCTCCGGGCGTCCGGGAGCGTTCCGGGCGAAATGGTGGTCGCCCATCAACACACCCGTCCTCGGGCCCGAAGGAGAGGTGCGGTGGATCATCCACCGGGTGGAGGACATGACGGAGTTCGTGCTCACCCGCTCGCTGCGCCCGGGGCCCGAGGAGGCGGGCGGGGAGCGCGAGGCGATGGAGGCCGAGCTGTACACGCGAGCGCGGGAACTTCAGCGCCTCAACGAGGAACTCCGCGAGGCCCACGACCGGGAGCGCCGGACCGCCCTCACCCTCCAGGAGGCCATGCTGCACTCCCCGGACCTGGCCGGACACCGCGAAATCGCCGTGCGCTACATGCCCGCCGCCCGGTCGCTCAACGTGTGCGGAGACTGGTACGACGTGGTGGACCTGTCTGCGGACACTTTCACCGTCGCGGTCGGCGATGTGGTCGGCCACGGCCTGGAGGCCGCCGCCGTCATGGGCATGCTCCGCAGCGCCCTGTCCGCCGCCGTCCGTGCCATCAGCGAGCCCGGCAGAGCGATGGACGTCCTGAGCCTCTACGCCCGCACCTTCGAGGGCGCGCTGGCCACGACCGCGGCCAAGGCCGTCGTCGACACCCGCCACCAGCGCATCACCTACACCAGCGCAGGCCACCCGCCCCCCGTCCTGGCCCGGCCGGACGGCACCGTCGACCTGCTCGACCAGGCCACCAACCCACCGCTGGGCCTTGTCACCGACCACCTCCCCCGCCGCCAGGCCACGGTGTCCTACGCCCCGGGCGACACCCTCGTGCTCTATACCGACGGACTCATCGAACGCCGTGACGAGGACATCGACGTCGGGCTGCGCCGCCTCACCGACACCCTCGCCCGCCACACCTCTCTCAGCCCCGACCAGCTGGCCGACACCCTGCTCACCCGCCTCGGCGTGGCCGACGGCGGACGCGACGACATCGCCCTGATCGTCGTCCGTCTGTGAGATCCCGCCTGGTCATGCGTGGGCCTGTTCACGCGTCGGCCGCCGGGTGCCCCATGCGAGGTCGCGCTCGGTGAGGGCGGACCGGCGCAGTTCGGCCCGGCCGATGAGCAGGGGCTGGTACGGATCGGTGTGCTGGAAAACATGGGTCGCGGCACGGACCCGCACCTCCCGCAGCCCTCGTCGGCGCAGCATGCCGGGCAGCCGGCGGCCGGGACCGAGCTCCGGGCGCCGGGTGCCGAGTTCGTCGAGGAAGTCGCGGGGCATGGCGCGGACGTCGCCGAGTACGTCCGTCAGCTCGGTGAGGGGCGCGCGGTCCAGCCATCCGGCGGCCTCGTCACACGGATCGTCCGGTGCGCTCAGGTGCGCGTGGTGTGCCGGCAGCGACAGCCGGGGGGCGTCGCGTGCCCCGAGCCGTGCGCGGACGCCGGTGGCGAGGGTGGCGACGTTGCCCAGGACGCAGAGCACGGGCAACCCCTCCCGCTTCCATGGGCCTGGCCATGGGGTTGGGCGGCGGGGCCGCCCGGCACCGCCCGTGCCGTGGACGAGTCGGGCTCGTTCGGCCTGGCACGTCCCGGCGAGGTGGACTGGGCCGCCACACGCACGGACGCCGCCACCGCCGCCCCGGCGGACGGCCACGCACCCCGCGGCCGGTCGTGCTGTACTCGCCCGGCCTCGGGGCCACCCGCACGCTGGGAACCTCCACCGCTGAGGAACTCGCCGGCCGTGGCTATGTGGTGGTCACCATGGACCACACGCATGAGACATCCTGGTCGAGTTCCCCGGCGGCCGCGTGGAGCTGCGAAACGACCCCTTGACCGATCCCGCGAAACGCAAGCAGGCCATCGAGACCCGCGTCCGCGACACCCGCTTCGTCCTCGACCAGTTGGCCGTCCTGCGGGACGCCGGAAATCCCGATGCCGAGGGGCGCCGTCTGCCCCGCGGCCTGGGCAGGGCGCTCGACCTGACCCGGGTCGGCATGTACGGCCACTCGGCCGGCGGAATCACCGCGGCCGAGACCATGCGCACGAACGACCTCATCGACGCGGGCATCGACATGGACGGCACGCTCAAGTACAGCCGCACCGAATTCCTGCCGGTCGCGCTGGAAGGGCTGGACCGCCCGTTCATACTCATGGGCAAGGCCAATCAGACCCACCTGAACGAGCCGTCCTGGCACTCGCTCTGGGACCGCTCGACCGGCTGGAAGCGCGACCTGAGCCTCGAACGGGGCGCCCATTTCAGCTACACCGACGCGATCGTGCCCGCACTCGACGGACGCCTGGACACCCCGGCCCAGAGGCGCGAACAGCACATCGGAACCGTGGACCCCACCCGCAGCACCGCCGCCCAGCGCGCCTACCTCACCGCGTTCTTCCACCAGCACCTGCGCGGCCGACCGCAACACCTGCTGGACGGGCCTTCCCCGTCCCACCCCGACGTGCGCTTCGTCCAGTAGGCGACACGGCGGCAGCAGCGGTGGTGCTGTACGGGGGTCCTTGCCGCGATCGGAGTCGTAGGCGCATTCGAAGACGCCGGGGCACTCCCCAAGACCTCGGGGGCTTCGCCATGTCTGCCGGTGGCCGGCCCGTGGCCGGAAGCGCGCCCTCCGAAACGATCAACGAGCAGAATGACGTGGCCCTAAACGGCCCCGCACTCCTGCCACACCCGACCCGCGGGGCCGCTCACCACCCACTTTCCCCATCCACGGAAGAAGTTCCATGACCGACACCGCATCCACCCGCCCCACCGCCGCCATCGCCCGCCTCGTCATACCCGCGGCCCTGGCCGCGGCGGTCGCCGTCCTCGTGGGCTACCTGATCTTCGACGCCGCCGGAGCCGACTTCGACGTCACCATGTCCGGCACCGAGAGCACCGTCACCGCGGTCCAGGCGTGCCTCGCGGCCTTCCTGGTGAGCCTGGTCGGCGGCACCGCCGCGCTGCTCATCGCGCGGCGCACGGCCCAGCCGACGCGTACCTTCGCCGCGATCGTGACCATCGCCGTGGTGCTGTTACTCGCCGGGCCGCTGGTGGGCGCCGACCAGGCCCTCACCGTCGTGGCTCTCGAAGTGCTGCATCTGCTCGCGGCGGCAGCCGTGCTCCTCGTCATCCTGCCGCGCATCGGCACGACCACCACCACGTCGACGGACGCCTGACCGCGTCGCACCCGTGAGTGCCCCGCGGATCCTGGACTCATGCGTGCTGCGTCGCCGCATGCACGAGTTCAGGGTCGGGGCACGTGGCGCAGCGGCTCCACCTCGACGGCGCCGGACGGACAAGACCGCTCCCGCACCGCCGGGTTGTCCTGCAGCCCTTCCAGAACCGGGCTTGCGCTACGTGCGACGGCGGTGGTGGCGCTGCGGTGCGGGACGAACACAGCTTCACCAGCCGCTCCCGGGCGTCCCGCAGCACGGCCCCGGCGCCCTCGGAGCCGGCGAGCGTGCCGATGATCTCCGAGACACACATCTGGACGGGTTCGGGGAACTCGATCTCGGGGGACAGCCCCTCGGCCACCGTGATCCGGTCGGCGAAACCCGCCCAGGACACCGTCGCCCTCACGACGCTCGTCGTGGACACCCTGCTCCGCGGCGCGGGCACCCCGCACCCCAACCGCCTCTGACACCGCCTCTCCGCGAGCCGGTGCCGACGCATGACCAGCCGCCGCAGCCCGGGACGGTGACGTCGGAAACCCGCCAGCCCCTTCGCTCGCGCCCTTCTGCCTTCGCGAACATGTCGCAGTCGCAACGGAACCAGAGGATCATCCAGGACGCCTGGAAGGCTTTCGCCAGCCACGACGCCGACCAGATCTCCGCGGTCCTCACCGAGGACGCCGGCTGGCGCCCTCGGGAAACGCGACTGCCGTTGCGCTGGACGGCGCCAGTCACATGGCGCTCAAGAATCCCGGCGAACCGCAGCCGCCAGGCGGCGTCCATCCCGTCGCACACCCGCGGCAGTCGCAGAAGCACACCGTCCCGCTCGTCGGCGTAGTAGGCGTAGGGCTGGTCTCCGAGGTGCACGGCGTCCGTGTACAGGTCCCACGCCATCTGCTGTGCCGCCACCGATGCCAGTGGTCGTCGCGCAGTAGGAGGAGCTGAATCGGAGACGGATCCGAAAGATCGCTTGACAAGCCAGCAGGTCAGAGGTCGGCGCGTGGCGCGGAAAGCGGGTCAGGAAAGCCGCTGGGCGCTCCTTGCTCCGTTGTGCGCCTATCAGCCGCAGAGCGCGCCTGGACGGCCTTCGTGCACTACGGATTCGCCACCTCGGAAGAGCGGCTCCGACTTCTGCAAGCCAATAGGCCGCCAGCTGGGGGCGGCGGTTGATCTTCTGTGATATCACTCCGGCGCTTGCCGGTGTCTCTTGAGTCGCGGCATGCGTAAGGCGGAAGTCCAGAGGGGCGGCTGCCAGTTCTGAACTGTTTGTATGAAGGATCGCCCGGGGTGCGATCCCCGGCCGGTCGCACGTGCTGGCGCCTGCCAGTACTGCTGTGCCCTCACGCGGCCGTTGCAAGGACGAGAGCGGTCAGCCGCTGGACACCGGCACGGCCAAGTGCCATGGGCTCCGACTCTGTGACCCGCGCCATCAAACGGATCTCGGTCCGGACCTGAGGCGCCGTTCCTGGACCGGGTGCTCCCTTCTTGTAGGCCTGGTCTCCCTCGCGCGTACCAAGGGGCGGCACCGTGATCGTCGACCAGGGCGGCTGGGACTGCCTCTCCTGCTCCGTGCAGATCGAGAATGGCCACTCCGCCACCTGCGTTTCAAACGCAATCGGGCCGAGCAGACCACCAGGGCATCATGCCCAGCCACCTGAAGCGGCCTATGTCTGGTGCGGGGAACGGGGGATGCCCAGGGACCAAGCCGCGTTCGAGTCGGCCCGCTGCGTGTTGTGTCTGCTGACGGAGGGCTTCGTGAATGAGCGAGCGTGGGCGGGATGAACTGCCTGTGGAGGCAACGCTCGGGTCGGCTCTGGCCGCGACCCAAGGTGGCCGAAGCTTGCGCGGTCGGCGTCTGGCCGCATCGCTGTGGGCACGCGCCCGCTGCCCTTGGCCACGGGGGGCGTGACGGCTTCGGTGACTTGTGCACGGCCGGCCTTGGTGACCTCTGTGGCGATGGTTCGTTAGGGCGAGGTGGTGCGGCGTGGGCCTGGAGGGCGGACGACGGGCAGGGTGCGGGCGCTGGTGCTGCTCGCGCTGGGGTGGTGAAGGTCGCCACGGCGGAGCAGCTGCGGCAGCTGGTGTTGCCGGGCACGGCGGATCCGCAGACCGTTCGCAACGCGTGCAAGGACCTCCGGCACGCCGGTCTGGTGGAGACGGTGGGGAAGACGTCCCGGCTCGGCGCGGGCGGCCGGCCGGTGACGCGGCAGCTGTGGAACCTCACCATCGCTGGGCTGGCTGCGGCGGCGAGTGAGCTGGGCCGTCCGGTGAAGGAGATGGGGGGGGGACCGCGTGGGAGGCGGCGAAGGCGGGTGCCGCACACGCGCTGGCGGTGACCGACACCATCGACGCCATGCGGCAGTCGCCCCCGTTGCCGACCAGCCCGGTAGGCCGCCGTGCCGCGGTTCCCGTCCCGAGGCGGGCGCTTCCGGCCCGCCCGGCCGGTCTGGGGCATCTGGCGGGCTGGGAGACCGAGGTCGCGCTGCCCGTGGCCGGTACGTTCACCGCTCCGGGGAAGGGAAGTCTGCGCGCGGATGCGGTGCTCCAGGCGCAGGAGGACGGTGTGCCGGTGCTGTTCGTGGAGGTCGACAACTGCACCGAGGAAGCCGTGCTCATCGCCGGGAAGTTCGACAAGTACGCGCGGTTCTTCCAGCGGAAGGAGAAGGACACCGACGGTATCGAGAAGCCGCTGTGGCGCACCCGCTGGTTGGTACGGGAGCGGGAGGGATACGAGCGTGTGCAACACCCGCCGGTCCTGCTCGTCTTCCACCAGGTCGGCAAGCGCTCCGCCAAGACGCAGATGGCGAAGGTCGCCGAACTCACCCGCCACCACTGGCAGGGCCGTTGGTACGAGGAGGATGGTTACCACTCCTACGACGGGTGCATCCCGATCGTGGCGACCACGCTGGAGCTCCTGCGTGAGCACGGCCCGGCTGGCCCCGCGTTCTGGCGCTTCGGCCGCGACCATCGTCAGCCGCTGCTGGACGCGATCGGCAACCCCCGCCAGGACGCCGCCATCGCCCGCCGCCGGTCAGAAGCCCGAAAAGAGCAACGGCGGCGCGAGGCGCGGGAAGCCGCAGAACGAGAGGCCCGGCGCCCGGTATGCGCGGACTGCGGCCACAAGTTCAGCGACGACCGGTGGAAGGCCGTCGACTGGCGCGACTGGAGCCTGCCGCGCCAGTCGCACCCCCGTCTGTGCGAGGACTGCCAGAGCCGGGCCGTCGCAGCCGAGCAGCAGGCCGAAGCCGACGAACGCGAGCGCCAGGAGCAAGAGCAGGAGCAGGAGCGCCTTCGCCGAGAGGCGGAAGCCGAGCAGGCCGCACGGAAGGCCGGCGGCTGGCTCGGACGCTGGCGCACCTGACCCGGGTATGCCTTCCGCCGACGCGCGGGCAGCCCCACGGGGTTTCTGGGCGGGCCCGTTGTCTGTGGCGGCTGGAAGGCTGGTCGGATGAACGGAGATGAGCAGCTGCTGCGCGGCCGGGTCTACGGCCACGACCACGACGACCCCAACCCCGGCCCACTGCCGCACCACACGTACGCAGCCCTGGTCGGCGGTCCGCTGGACGGGCTGCTGCTCGATATCACGGGCTGGCGGCCAGAAGAGATAGACGACGGCGTCGCCCTGATGACCGAGCTGGGGCGGTGGCCCGGCGGCCGGGCGCTGTACGACCCGCGCCTCGACGACCCGCGCCCATCGGGCGGCCTGGGTGTGGTGTGCCGCTTCTACTACTCCGGCGACACGCCCTGACTCCGGCCGCCGGCCCCGGCGCCCGGCCTGCCCTCGGTCAGCTGACTGGCGGTGTTCTCGATCCACAGCAGCGTCCACTCGACACCGGAGCGCCACCCGGGCTCCGCGCTGTCGTAGCGGCCTTCGGCGTCGGCGCGGATGTTGGCCGCGAGGGCCCGCAGGTCCTTCTGCAGTCCCTGCCGCTTGGCCGTGTCCATGGCCTGGATCATGTCGTCGGTGATGTCACCGGGTCGGAGCGCGCTCATCGCCCCACCTTGGACGACCGCCCCCGCTGATGGCCATACCGTGAGGTCAACAAGCTGGGGTGCCGCCCCGGCAAAGCCCTGTGCAACGGGTGATCTCCCGTGGCAGGCTCGTGGCTTTCCAGACGAGGGGAGCAGGCGATGGAGGGCTTCGCGAAGACGGAGGGCGAACTGTGCCCGGACTGCAAGGCGGGCCCGAGCCCGGAGAACGCCTGCGTCGGGGTGGGCCTGCCGATCCAGATGTGGCACACCCCGGACTGCCCGCAGTGGACCATCATGCAGATCGGCTTCGAGGACGGCTCCCGGCGCGTCAAGGAACAGGACGCGTGGGCCAAGGGCGTCTTCCCGGCCGCCCATGAACGCCTGAAGCGGGCCGCCGCCGCGATACCGCCGGACACGCCTGCCCAGCCGTTCATCGACGCGCTCGCCGACCTGGTCCAGGCGCAGGCCGACACCACCGGCTTCGTCGTCCTGTACCGGTGGGCCGAGATTCTGGAGCGGCACTTCCCGCCGCAGATGCCGGACCTCGATCACACCACCGAGTAGCCGGCCGCGCCCACCACATCAACCGTCCCGGACACGAGGGGGCGGGCGCGGCGATAGCGTCCAGCCCCATGACCACCACCGACACGATCGCGGCCCTGGCTCTGGGAGTTGCGGTTGTGGCTTTATCGAGCAGTAGTGACGTCACTTGTCGATGAGTTTGGGAGGCGCCCCGAACCACGGTCGGGTGATGTTGATGAGTTTGGGAGGCACCAGGTCTCTTGCCAGGGCAGCATCGGGATGCTCCTGGTGAAAGGTGCTGGTCATGCCGCAGATGTCGAAGGTCGAGCTGTACGCGGCGATCCGGCGTGACCATCGCGGCGGCATGTCGATGCGGGAGCTCGAGCGAAAGCACGGCGTGACGTGGCGGACGGTGCGCAAAGCGTTGGACTCGTCCTGGCCGGAGCCGCGCAAGAAGCTCCCGCCGCGGGCGACCGGCCTGGACCCGTACAAGCCGGTGATCGACGAGATCCTGCGATCAGATCTGGACGCACCACGCAAGCAGCGGCACACGGTCACCCGGATCTTTCACCGGCTGGTCGAGGAGCATGGGGCGGAAGTCTCCTACGGGATGGTCCGCTACTACGTCGCCGGCCGGAAGCCCGAGATCCTCGTCGAGTCCGGCAAGGCACCGCTGGAAGCGTTCATCCCGCAGACCCACCAGCCCGGCCACGAGGCCGAGGTCGACTTCGGCGACGTGAGCGTGCGACTGGCCGGCGAGCTGGTGACCTGCTACTTGTTCTCCTTCCGTCTGTCGTATTCGGGCAAGGCCGTCCACCGGGTGTTCGCGTCGGCCGGCCAGGAAGCCTTCTTCGAAGGCCACGTCCATGCACTGCTGACGCTGGGCGGGGTCCCGCGGAGCAAGGTCCGCTACGACAACCTCAAGGCCGCCGTCGCCCAGGTGCTGGGGCTGAGCCGGGCCCGGGTGGAAGCGGACCGGTGGATCGCGTTCAAGTCGCACTTTGGCATCGAGAGCTTCTACTGCCGGCCCGGCATCGAAGGAGCCCACGAGAAGGGCGGCGTCGAAGGCCAGATCGGCTACTTCCGCCGCAACCACTTCGTTCCGGTCCCCGAGGTCTCCTCGCTCGCTGAGCTGAACGAGATGGTCGAGCAGTGGGACCGGCAGGACGACGCCCGCCGCATCGGGTCGAGGTCCAAGACGATCGCGGAGTGCTTCGCGCTCGAACAGCCGCTTCTGCGGCCGCTGCCCGACGAACCGTTCGAGACGGGTCGGCTGTTCACCCCGCGGGTCGACCGCTACGGCCAGATCCCGGTCCGCACCAACCGCTACTCGGTCCCGATCAGGCTGATCGGGAGACGGGTTCGGGTCGTGCTGCACGCTTCTCACCTGGTGGTTTACGACAAGAACGTGGAAGTGGCCCGGCACGAGCGGCTGATCGCCAAGGGCGCCGTTCGCTTGGATCTGGACCACTACCTGGAGGCATTGGTCCGCAAGCCCGGCGCCTTCCCCGGCTCCACCGCGCTCGAACAGGCTCGCTCGGCAGGCAAGTTCACCCCTGTCCATGATGCCTGGTGGGACCAGGCCAAGAAGATCCATGGTGAGCGAGACGGCACCCGGGCCCTGATCGAGGTCCTGCTGCTGGGCCGGCACCTGCCTCACGAGCATGTCGTCGCCGGCCTCGCCGCTGCCCTGCGGGCCGGGGCCCTCACCGCGGACGCCGTCGCGCTGGAGGCTCGCAAGGCCGCCCAGGCCGAGATCGAACCCGGCCCCGGGACAGACCATCTGGCTCCCGGCAAGCTGCCGGCGACGGTGACGTCCCTGAACGAGTGGCGCCTTGCGCATCTTCCGCCGGACACCAGGCCGCTGCCCTCGGTGACCCCCTATGACCAGTTGCTCCGACGCCGCCGCGGCAGCGGCGGTGACCACCGTGAGGGAGAAGCACAGTGACGACCATGCCCCGCCAGCGAGGCTTGACCGAGCAGGCCGCCGACGCCGCCATCGACACGGCCTGCCGCATGCTGCGGCTGCCGTCGATCCGCAAGGAGTTCTCCGACATCGCCGAGCGGGCGCTGAAGGAGCAGATGAGCTACCGGGGCTTCCTCGCCGAACTGATGATGGCCGAGTGCGACGACCGGGCCCGCCGCCGTTCGGAGCGGCGCATCAAGGCGGCGAACTTCCCGCGGGAGAAGTCCCTTCGGGCGTTCGACTTCGAGGCGAACCCCAACATCGACGCGGCCACCGTCCACACACTCGCCAGCTGTGAATGGATCAAGCAGGGGCAGCCGCTCTGCCTGATCGGCGACTCCGGCACCGGCAAGTCGCACATGCTGATCGCCCTGGGCACCGAGGCGGCGATGAAGGGCTACCGGGTCCGCTACACGCTCGCGACGAAGCTGGTGAACGAGCTGGTCGAGGCCGCCGACGAGAAGCAGCTGAACAAGACCATCGCCCGCTACGGGCGGGTTGATCTTTTGTGCATCGATGAGCTCGGCTACATGGAGCTGGACCGGCACGGCGCCGAACTCCTGTTCCAGGTTCTGACCGAGCGCGAGGAGAAGAACAGCGTCGCCATCGCATCCAATGAGTCCTTTGGCGGCTGGACGAAGACGTTCACGGATCCGCGGCTCTGCGCGGCCATCGTCGACCGGCTGACCTTCAACGGCACCATCATCGAGACCGGCACCGACTCCTACCGCCTCGCCACGACGCGAGCACGAGCCGAGGCACCGGTCGGCTGACTACCTCAGCCGGCCCACGAGCACGGAGACTGCGACATCTTCGGTGAAGTACTGGTCCGGTGGAAGTGACTGGCGGATGCGCTCCGCGAAGGCCGGCCGAGCGTCCGGTTCGGGCAGCTCATCTGCGGGGATGGCAGAGTAGACCCCGCCGATGAGCTGGTCGAAGCTCAGCTCATCACTGTATTCGATGACGATTTCGCGCACACCTTCGAAGCCGGCCGCCTCCAGTGCCTGCCCATAGCGCAACCGGTCTGACGCGCCGGTGCCGCAGGACGCCTCCAATTTCGTGCCGAAATAGTCTTCCAGGCAGGCTCGCAGCGAGCGTGACCACTCGTCGTCCTGCAACCACAGGGGCGTCCCGTTGGCGACCACGGCGATGCCTCCCCCGGGGCGGATCAGCGGCGACAGCGCACGGAAGAGCTCTCCATGGTCCATCCAGTGGAGTGCCTGTCCGATGACTGCCATCGCCAGCGACCGCTGACCCATCAGCTCGCTGAGCGCAGGGACGTCGCTGTCGGCACCGAGGACCCACGTCGCATTGCGCACGTCGTGTCTCGCGGCTGTGTCTCTGGCGAGCCGAAGCATGTCTGGCTCGGGATCCATACCGATGACCGAGCCGACCCGCGAGGCGAGCGGGACGGCCAGCTGACCGGTCCCGCACCCGAGATCGAGCACGATGTCGTCCGTGGTCAGCGCGAAAGCCGTTTGCAGCGCGTCGAGAGCCTGAGGCGGATAACCACGACGGAACTTCGCGTAATACTCGGCCACGTCACCGCTGAACCCCACAGTCATGGTGCCCACCTTGCCGAATCGCGGACCTGGGAGACAGGTTCCCGACGCACAGATCGCTACCGGCTGAAACCAGGACTGGACCGCGAGGTCGCCGCCACAGCCATCCTCTGCCAGCTCCAGGCGCCGTCAAAACTCATCGACATCTCAGCGTCTCAAGATCAAGAAGTGCCACCCAAACCCGTCAACAAGCGCTGTCCGAAGCAATCAACGAAGCCACGGTTGTCGCTGCCGTTGCCGCCATCGGATCCTGGAAGGCGGCGCGCAACGCCAACGGGGCCGCGCAGACCATGTCCCGGATCGAGCAGCAGCGCCTGCACGCCGACCTCACCCCCGTCTTCCGCTGCGCCATCGTGGCCAACAAGGCCCGCTCCACCGCCATGCTGCGGCTCCACCTCGAAGGCCCACCCGGGCTGTTGTCCCATGACGCCATCGAGATCACCGTGTCCATCCGCAACGACAACCCGCACCGCGGCAACGGTCCCCAGCTCGCCGGCACCGCCACCCCGAAGAGGTACGTGCGCACATCTGGGGGCCGTGGAAGTTCAGCGCGGACGGCCGTGGCGACACCGGCCGGACCGTTGCCTCGCAGCAGCTCACGGTCGGGGAGCGGACGCGCTACGGCCTGACCCCCACCACCCCGCCCACCTGGTCGACCAGCAGCACACAGGACTGGCTCCGCGACTACGCGAACGAGCCGGTGCGCCTGAGCATCACCGCCAGGTCGAAGGACAGCATCTGGACCGTTCCGCTGGAAGTCCCCGTCACCACCGAGGGCACCGCCTGACGCTTCCGCCGGACCGGACCGCTCCCGGTCCGGCGGCCACGCCCCGACTGTCAGCGGCCCGGCACTTCCTGCGGCTCACGCAGTGGCCGGCTCCGGCACTTCGAGGCACTCAGCGACCCGGCGGGCCATCGCGGCCACCTCCGGCGGGAACAGGTCCAGCGACCCGAGGTCGTCGCACAGCTTGGCCCGCAGCCCGTGCAGGCACGCCTCGGTAAACAGCTTCTGCGGGTCCTCCTCCGGCCGCTGCGCCTTCTCGGCCTGGCGCTCCCCACGGCCGTATCGCATCCGCACCAGTCCCGACCGGTCGGCGCCCGCAGGGGTCTCCTCGCCCAGTAGGCCCGCCACATGGGACCGGTCGGCGTCTGTCGGGCCAGCCGCCCGGCTGTGCTGCTGCCCGAGCTGAAGGTATGACTCCAGCCTGTCCTTCGACATGCCGACATGCTGGCAGTACGCCGCGATCAGCATGGACGCCATGTCCATCGTGTCCGCCGCATCGGTGGCCCGGTACAACGTCATCCGTTTCCAGTCATGTGCCCGGTCGGGTTCGGTGTACCGCAGCACCTCCTGGCACTGCTGGACCGTCTCGGATACGAGTTGGTGCACCGGGCGCCGCAGCGGCTCAGGCATCGGAGTGTCTTCCATGGCCGCACGTTAAAGGGCTGACCGTCCCGGATATCGGAGTCGGGACCCAGGCTCACCCGGACGGACCAGGGTCCTTCGACGGATCCAACGATGGGTGCTGGCGGTACTGGATCGGGGAGACTCTGGTTGTCCGGTGACCGGGATGGCAGGCTCTGCCTCCACGAGGGGAGTGTCGTAATGACCGAGATGCCGGAGACGGAACGCGAGGAATGCACCGACTGCCTTGCCCAGCCGGACCCCGAGAACAACACCCGCATCGCATATGTGATGAAAGACGGTGGGATTCACGAAACCTGGCACACGCCGGACTGTCCAGAGCTCACGATCATGCGGATCAACCTTGAGGAAGGGCACAAGCAAGTTCTGGAACAGGATGCCTGGGCCAAGGGCGTCTTCCCTGCCGCCCACGAGCGGCTCAAGCAAACCGCCGCCGCCATGCCCGGCGACACCGCTGCTCAGCCCTTTGTCGCCGCTTTGACCGAGCTGGTCCAGGCTCAGGCGGACAACCTCACCGGCTTCGTCGCTCTGCACCGCTGGGCGGAGATCATGGAACGGCACTTCCCGCCGGAACTCCCCGACCCTGGCCACACCGCCGAATAGCCACACCATGGGGGGCACACACCACCGGCCCCGAGCGTCCCACGGAGACCCGGTCCGGTCTGACCCCGCTGCTCGTTTCCGCTGTCCAGAGGTTCACCGGCTCAGGCGGTGGCGTGGTCCCCGTGCGAACTCGAGGCCGCCCAGCAGGGTGTCCTCCAGCTTCCGCCACCTCCGAGAGCCGCCCCACCCCTTAGCTGCACAAGGAGTCGACCGGTGGCGTCCCCCACGGCCAGGCGACCCGGTCCGCGTGGGGGCCAGCATGAACAGTTGCTTGACCTCGGCGACGGTCAGCGCACCGCCGCCCAGGGATCGACCGGGATCACTCGCATGCAGCGGCCGAACTGATCGAGGAGCCGGCCATAGACCTTGACCTGTCGCAGCACCAGCCGCCGGTCGGCGATCCCGACGGTGGGATGCTTGGTGGCGATCCGGACCACCAGCTCGTCGAGGTGCTCCAGGGACCGCAGGCTCACGATCAGCCCGAGGTTGTTCGGGCTGGTCACCGCGGCGCAGTAGCGGGTCTCCGGCCAGGAGCCGAGCGCCCGTCCGACCGAGGTGACCTCGGTGTCGGGGACCCTGAGCCAGAACAGGGCCATGGAGTGCCAGCCGGCGAGGGGGCGCGCGATGTCGCAGCGGAAGCCTATGTCGCCGTGGCGGTGGAGCCGGTCGAGCCGACGCTTGATCGACTGTGGTGAGGTTCCGAGCTCGGCGGCCAGGTCGGTGTACGGGCGGCGGCCGTCGTGGCCGAGGGCGAGGAACAGCGCGCGGTCGGCAGCGCCGAATGGTTGGATCGTCCGGGGCGGCGGGCCGACCACGTCCCGGACCTGCTCGGTCTGGCTGCGGTTCATCACGGTCAGCCGCCAGAGGACACCGCCGAAGACCCCGCCGAACACATGGCTGCGGATCCTGGTGACCTGCGCCGGAAGCGGCAGCGTGTTCACCAGGACATCGGAGAGCGCGGCAAGCGTCGGCGCCAGCACGATCGCGTACACGTCGTACTCGCCAGTTGTCACGCCGACGGTGATCACGTAGGGGAGCTCGGCCAGCTCGAGCGCGACCTGGCTCGCGGTGCCCGGCTCACAGCTCAGCTCGACGATTGCGCCCCGGGTGGCGCTGTTGCCGAGGGCGACCGTGATCCAGGCGGCTCCGGCCTCGCTCAGGCGCTGCCAGCGGCGGGCCAGAGTGATCGGTGCCAGCTCCAGGGCCTCGGCGAGCTTGGCCCAGCGTGCCCTCGGGTTGACCTGGAGGGCGTCCACAAGCGCGAGATCGACTTCGTCGAGCACACCGCCTCCTTCAGGCCAGCCTGTCATTTTCGAACATTAGACAGCCAGCATGATGATTTTTCCATCGTTTCGAACAACGTATCCGGAGCCTTGTGCACCCTGCTGCGCATGGCAAGCAAGGACATACGACGCTGTGAACTCGTGTTCTCCGGGGCGAGGGTGGTCGACCCGGAGACCGGGCTGGACGCGGTGCGCCAGGTCGGGATCAGCGGCGGCCGGATCGTGGCCGTCACCGCCGAACCGCTGATGGCCGACACCGTGGTCGACGTCTCCGGTCGTGTACTCGTACCCGGGTTCATTGACCTGCACAGCCACGCGCAGACGATCAGCGGACTGCGGTTGCAGGCCCTGGATGGGGTCACCACTGCGCTTGAACTGGAAGCCGGCGCGCTGCCCGTGGCGAGCACCTACACGCGAGCGGAGGCCGAGGGCCGGCCGATCAACTTCGGCTACTCGGCGAGCTGGGCCCTGGCGCGGATGCGGCTGTTCGACGGAATCGAGCCCGGGGCGCCGTTCGAGACCTTCTCGGCCCACCAGGGCGCGCCGAACTGGCGGCGACCGGTCGGTCCCCAGCAGGTTCGCCAACTGCTGGACCTGCTGGAGGAGCAGGTGTCCGCCGGGGCTCTGGGCATCGGGGTGCTGGTCGGATACGCGCCGGACTCCGGGCGGGACGAGTACTTGGCGGTGTCCTCGCTGGCGGCGCGCCTCGGCGTGCCGACGTTCACCCACACCCGGTTCATCTCCACGGAGGAACCGGGCACCTCTCTGGAGGGCGCGCTGGAGGTGATCGCGGCTGCGGCCGGCACGGGCGCGCACACACACCTGTGCCATCTGAACAGCACGTCGAACCGGATGATCGACGAGATCTCGGCCGCGATAGACCGGGCCAGGGACTACGGACTGCGGATCACCACCGAGGCATACCCGTACGGCTCGGCCTCCACCGTGGCCGGGGCCGCGTTCCTGGAACCGGACAGCCTGCGCAGACTCGGGATGAAGCCGGAGAACATCTTCCACATGGCGAGCGGGGAGCGCGTCGCGGACGCGGACCGGCTCCGGCGACTGCGTGCCGAGGACCCGGGCGGGCTGATCGTCTTCGACTGGCTGGACGAGCGAGACCCGGCAGACCGGGCCGTGCTGGAGCGGTCCCTGCTGCTCGCCGACACCGCCATCGCCTCGGACGCCATGCCGATGGTCGGGCCGGACGGGCGGATGGTCGACGACCGGTGGCCAGTGCCGCGGGAGGCGTACACCCACCCGCGCAGCGTCGGCTGCTACGCCCGCACGTTCGGCTGGCTGGTGCGTGAGTTGGGGCTCCTGTCGCTTCCCGAGGCGGTGCGGCGCTGCACGCTGCTGCCCGCCCGGATCATGGCCGAGGCCGCGCCGGCTTTCGCGCGCAAGGGGCGGGTCCAGGTCGGTGCCGACGCCGACCTGGTCGTGTTCGACCCCGAGACGATCGCCAGCACGGCCACCTACACCGAGGCCAGGACCTCGACCGGTATCGACCACGTGCTGGTCGACGGCCGATTCGTGGTCCGGGACGGCTGGCTGGTGCCCGACGCGTTGCCGGGCAGGCCGATCTACGGACGGCACCACAACCAGTGACCAGCGCCGACAAGACGACGGAGAGACGCATGACGATCACGGTGGCCACCTCAGGAGTGGACGAGGAGGACCCACGGCGGGACGCGCTGTACCGGCGCGTGGGCTGGCGGATCCTGCCCCTGCTGATTCTCTGCTACACATTCGCGTACCTGGACCGGGTCAACATCGGGTTCGCGAAGCTCCAGATGCAGCAGGACATCGGCATCAGCGAGTCCGTCTACGGGCTGGCCGCGGGCATGTTCTTCCTCGGGTACGTAATCTTCGAGGTCCCGAGCAACCTGATCCTGGAGAAGATCGGGACGCGGAAGACCGTGTTCCGGATCATGATCCTCTGGGGGCTGACCTCGGCGGCGATGATGTTCGTTGCGGACCCGGTCACGTTCTACGTGCTCCGGTTCCTGCTGGGCGTATTCGAGGCCGGGTTCGCGCCGGGCATCATCTTCTACCTGACCTACTGGTACCCGCCGGCGCGGATGGCGGCCGCGATGTCGCTGCTGATGCTGCCCGGGCCGATCGGCTCGATGCTCGGCGGGCCAGTCTCCTCGTGGACCATGACCGCCTTCGACGGGGCCGGCGGGCTCGCGGGCTGGCAGTGGGTGTTCGCGCTGGAGGGGCTTCCCTGCGTGGTGCTGGCGTTCGTGGTCTGGAAGACCCTCGCGGACACTCCCCGGCACGCGCGGTGGCTGTCCGAGGAGGAGAAGTCGATCATCGAGTCCGATCTCGCCCGAGACCGGGACGCGGGCACACACAGCTTCCGGAAGGTGCTGGCCGACCCCCGGATCTACACGATGGCGATCGCCTACTTCTGCCTGATCAGTGGGATGTACGCGGTCAGCTTCTGGCTGCCCACGATCTTCCAGGAGCACGGGCTCTCCGACACGAAGGAGATCGGGTTGTACTCGGCGCTGCCGTACTTGTTCGCGATGATCCTGATGGTGCTGCTCGGGCGGAGCTCGGACCGACGCGGCGAGCGTCGGCTGCACAGCTCGGTGACGACCCTGCTCGGGGCGGTGGCGCTCGCGGTCGCGGCCCTCACGGCCGGCCAGTTCACGGTCTCGCTGGTCGCGATCGTCGCGGCGACCGCGTGCATGTGGGCCGCCTACGCGGTGTTCTGGTCGATGCCGTCCGCGTACCTCAAGGGCACCGCGGCGGCCGGAGGAATCGCGCTGATCAACAGCATCGGCCTGCTCGGGGGCTTCCTCAGCCCGACGCTGATCGGCTACCTCAAGGAGGCCACCAGCAGCACGGTCGTCGGCCTGCTCTCGGTGGCGGTGCTGCTGGTGGTCGGCGCGGTCGCGATCTTCGCCAACCGGCTGCCCGAGCGGAGGCCCTAGCATGTATCCGCAGCCAGCGCCTCGCGCCGAACTGCTGATCGACGTCGGCGCGATCCAGAGCAACCTGACGCTGCTCGCCGAGCGCGCACATCGCTCTGGCGCGCGCACGATGGCCGTCGTCAAGGCAGACGGTTACGGCCACGGCGCGATCACGGTCGCGCGGGCCGCTCTCACCTCCGGCGCCGACTGCCTGGGCGTCGCGTCGGTCGGCGAAGCGCTCGAACTGCGCGCGGCTGGGATCACCGCGCCCGTGCTGTGCTGGCTGCACGCCTCCGGCGAGGACTTCGCTCCTGCGATCAGCGCGGACATCGAGCTGTCCGCCTCCTCGGTCGGTGGCCTGCGGGCGATCGGCGGCGCCGCCGCCGGCCTCGGCCGCACCGCCCGGGTGCATCTGAAGATCGACACCGGGCTGAACCGCAACGGGTGCTCGCCCGCCCAATGGGCGGAACTGGTGGATGAGGCCGCCAAAGCGCAGGCCGACGGCGTGCTCGACGTGGTCGCGGTGTGTTCGCACCTGGCGTGCGCGGACGAGCTCGGCCACCCGTCGATCGACATGCAGGCCAGGCGCTTCGCCCAGGCGTACGAGCAGGCACGGGCCGCCGGGCTGCGGCCGTTGCGGCACCTGGCGAACTCGGCAGCCACCCTCACCCGGCCGGACCTGCACTTCGACCTGGTCCGCCCGGGCATCGCCGTCTACGGCCTTGACCCGGTCCCGCAGCACGGCAACCACGGGCTGCGCCCGGCGATGACGTTCCGGTCGTCGGTGTCGCTGGTCAAGCGCGTCCCGGCCGGGGAAAGCGTGTCCTACGGCCACGCCTGGACCGCTTCGGAGGAGACAACCCTCGCGC